>NZ_KI517366.1:0-1099 GCF_000478485.2 Pseudomonas sp. P179 | reverse complement strand
TTGATTGGGCGTAATGGCTGTTGTGCAGCCAGCTCCTGACAGTTCAATATCAGAAGTGATCTGCACCAATCTCGACTATGCTCAATACTCGTGTGGGCTCTGTTGCAAAAATCGTGAAGCTTGAGCATGCTTGGCGGAGATTGGACGGACGGAACGATGACGGATTTCAAGTGGCGCCATTTCCAGGGTGATGTGATCCTGTGGGCGGTGCGCTGGTATTGTCGCTATCCGATCAGCTATCGCGACCTTGAGGAAATGCTGGCGGAACGCGGCATTTCGGTCGACCATACGACGATCTATCGCTGGGTCCAGTGCTACGCCCCGGAGATGGAGAAGCGGCTGCGCTGGTTCTGGCGGCGTGGCTTTGATCCGAGCTGGCGCCTGGATGAAACCTACGTCAAGGTGCGGGGCAAGTGGACCTACCTGTACCGGGCAGTCGACAAGCGGGGCGACACGATCGATTTCTACCTGTCGCCGACCCGCAGCGCCAAGGCAGCGAAGCGGTTCCTGGGCAAGGCCCTGCGAGGCCTGAAGCACTGGGAAAAGCCTGCCACGCTCAATACCGACAAAGCGCCGAGCTATGGTGCAGCGATCACCGAATTGAAGCGCGAAGGAAAGCTGGACCGGGAGACGGCCCACCGGCAGGTGAAGTATCTCAATAACGTGATCGAGGCCGATCACGGAAAGCTCAAGATACTGATCAAGCCGGTGCGCGGTTTCAAATCGATCCCCACGGCCTATGCCACGATCAAGGGATTCGAAGTCATGCGAGCCCTGCGCAAAGGACAGGCTCGCCCCTGGTGCCTGCAGCCCGGCATCAGGGGCGAGGTGCGCCTTGTGGAGAGAGCTTTTGGCATTGGGCCCTCGGCGCTGACGGAGGCCATGGGCATGCTCAACCACCATTTCGCAGCAGCCGCCTGATCGGCGCAGAGCGACAGCCTACCTCTGACTGCCGCCAATCTTTGCAACAGAGCCTCCGTCGCCATGCTCACCTCGCTTTGGTGCACACGAGTATTGAGCATAGTCGAGATTGGTGCAGATCACTTCTGATATTGAACTGTCAGGAGCTGGCTGCACAACAGCCATTACGCCCAATCAA
>NZ_KI517365.1:0-1335 GCF_000478485.2 Pseudomonas sp. P179 | reverse complement strand
CGACCCGATCCTGCGCTTCCTGGTGGTGTCCCTGGCGTTCTACGGCATGTCCACCTTCGAAGGCCCGATGATGGCGATCAAGACCGTCAACGCCCTCTCCCACTACACCGACTGGACCATCGGCCACGTGCACGCCGGCGCCCTCGGCTGGGTGGCGATGATCTCCATCGGCTCGCTCTACCACCTGATCCCGAAAGTCTTCGGTCGCCCGCAGATGCACAGCATCGGCCTGATCAACGCGCACTTCTGGCTGGCCACCATCGGCACCGTGCTGTACATCGCCTCGATGTGGGTCAACGGCATCACCCAGGGCCTGATGTGGCGCGCGGTCAACGAGGACGGCACCCTGACCTACTCCTTCGTTGAAGCACTGGTCGCAAGCCACCCGGGCTTCATCGTGCGCATGATCGGCGGTGGTTTCTTCCTCACCGGCATGCTGCTGATGGCCTACAACACCTGGCGCACCGTGCGTGCTGCCAAGCCGGCCGAATACGAAGCCGCCGCGCAGATCGCCTGAGGAGCCCGACGTAAATGAAGAACCACGAAATACTCGAGAAGAACGTCGGCCTGCTGGCCATCTTCATGGTGATCGCCGTCAGCATCGGCGGCCTGACCCAGATCGTTCCGCTGTTCTTCCAGGACGTGACCAATACCCCGGTCGAAGGCATGAAGCCGCGTACCGCCCTGGAACTGGAAGGTCGCGACATCTACATCCGCGAAGGCTGCGTCGGCTGCCACTCGCAGATGGTCCGTCCGTTCCGTGCCGAGACCGAACGCTACGGCCATTACTCGGTCGCCGGTGAAAGCGTCTGGGACCACCCGTTCCTGTGGGGTTCCAAGCGTACCGGCCCGGACCTGGCCCGCGTCGGCGGCCGTTACTCCGACGACTGGCACCGCGCACACCTGTTCAACCCGCGCAACGTGGTGCCCGAGTCGAAGATGCCCGCCTACCCGTGGCTGGTAGAGAACAAGCTTGATGGCAAGGACACCGCCACCAAGATGGAAGTCCTGCGCAAGCTGGGCGTGCCTTACACCGACGAGGACATCGCCGGTGCACGTGAAGCCGTGAAGGGCAAGACCGAGATGGACGCCCTGGTGGCGTTCCTTCAAGGCCTGGGAACCTCTATCAAGAGCAAACGGTGAGTGTGATGGATATCGGGACTCTGCGTGGACTGGGCACCGTGGTGATCATGGTCGCCTTCATCGGCCTGGTGATCTGGGCCTACAGCGGCAAGCGCAAGAAGAGCTTCGACGAAGCGACGATGCTGCCCTTCGCAGACGATCCCGAAGCCAAAAAGCACGTCGAGCAAGCTTCTAGGAGTAACAAAGAATGAC
>NZ_KI517364.1:0-17222 GCF_000478485.2 Pseudomonas sp. P179 | reverse complement strand
GGTGCAGATCACTTCTGATATTGAACTGTCAGGAGCTGGCTGCACAACAGCCATTACGCCCAATCAACTGGTGCAGTCGTCTTCTGAAAATGACACAGTTAGGGTATAGCTCAGGCTGACATCCAAACAGGACGCCCTAGTCCGGGGGTGACTCGCAGAAATTGCCCTCTTCCTGTAGACTGTTGCGGCCATTGAGTTACTAAAGACACTCGATAAGACCTCATGCTTACCCTGCAAAACATGATCTGGCTGCCTACGCCGCCATAGCGCTTCGCCCCCCCGCATCATCTGTGACTGCTTGCTCTGCCAGCGGTCGCTTTCTGCTGTGCTTTAGGTTTTAACACCCGCCACAGCTCCTCTACATCCGACATTTGACCTCGTATCGACCAGCTGCACTTGGCCTGCGCCATGCTGTGCTGCGCGATCCATTGCCTTGGGAATTCTGATGCTCCACTCGTTAAAACAAACCTGGTTATCCAACATCCGTGGCGACATCCTCGCCGGTCTTGTGGTCGCACTGGCCCTAATCCCTGAAGCCATCGCCTTCTCGATCATTGCTGGCGTTGACCCTAAGGTCGGCCTTTACGCCTCTTTCTGTATCGCTGTGGTGATCGCCTTTGTCGGTGGCCGCCCAGGCATGATTTCGGCCGCAACGGGTGCCATGGCACTGCTGATGGTGACTCTGGTCAAGAACCATGGTCTTGAATATCTGCTGGCCGCCACGCTGCTATGTGGCGTGCTACAAATTGCTGCTGGCTACCTGAAGCTCGGATCGCTGATGCGCTTCGTCTCGCGCTCGGTGGTGACCGGTTTTGTCAATGCACTGGCGATCCTGATTTTCATGGCTCAGCTGCCCGAGCTGACTAATGTCACCTGGCACGTCTACGCCATGACAGCCGCAGGCCTCGGCATCATCTATCTGTTCCCCTATGTCCCCAAGATCGGCAAGCTCATCCCATCGCCGCTGGTGTGCATCATCGTGCTGACCGCCGTCGCCATGTCGGTTGGTCTGGATATCCGCACGGTCGGTGATATGGGTGAACTGCCGGATACGCTACCGATCTTCCTCTGGCCTGATGTGCCGCTGACATTCGAGACGCTGGCCATCATCTTTCCTTATTCGGCAGCACTGGCTGTGGTCGGTCTGTTGGAGTCGATGATGACCGCGACCATTGTCGACGACCTGACCGACACCCCGAGTGACAAGAACCGCGAGTGCAAGGGCCAGGGCGTGGCCAACATTGCTTCGGGTCTGATCGGCGGTATGGCTGGCTGCGCGATGATTGGTCAGTCGATCATTAACGTGAAATCCGGCGGTCGTTCTCGCCTGTCGTCTCTTGCCGCAGGCGTATTTCTGCTGCTGATGGTGGTTTTCCTCGGCGACTGGCTGAAGCAGATCCCAATGGCTGCGCTGGTGGCAGTGATGATCATGGTGTCCATCGGCACCTTCAGTTGGGATTCGCTGCGCAACCTGAAGAAGCATCCGTTGTCGACCAACATTGTCATGGTCGTCACCGTGGTGGTCGTGGTGGCCACCCACAACCTGGCCTTCGGCGTGTTAGCCGGCGTGCTACTGGCTGCGATGTTCTTCGCCAACAAGGTTGGCCATTACATGGCGATCAGTTCTTCGCTGGACGAAGCCGGCGAGCATCGTAGCTATAACGTCACCGGTCAGGTGTTCTTCAGCTCGGCTGACAAGTTCGTCGCAGCCTTCGACTTCAAGGAAGCCCTGAACAAGGTAACCATCGACCTGAATCGTGCACACTTCTGGGATATCACCGCTGTTGCAGCCCTGGACAAGGTAGTCATTAAGTTCCGCCGTGAAGGTACTGAAGTCGAAGTGCTGGGCTTAAACGAGGCCAGCGCCACTATCGTGGATCGCTTTGGTGTTCACGATAAACCTGACGCCATTGATCAACTCATGGGCCACTGAGAAGGAGAACAACAATGACCCACGTAATTGGGGTCGTTTGCGGGAGGGGGCGGAATCCTACGCTAAGGCTTTGGCCAGCGATATTCTCCGGTGAGATTGATGTGTTCCCATCCGAGCGGCGAAACATGGGCCAAGAGATCGGGCGATAGCAGCTTTCCATCGCGTTTCTGGTTTGCAACGACCTCGCCGAGCTTCATGGTGTTCCAGAAGATGATGATGGCGGCGAGCAGATTCATGCCGGCGATGCGGTAATGCTGGCCTTCGGCGGAACGGTCGCGGATTTCACCGCGGCGGTGGAAGCTGATTGCCCGCTTCAGCGCATGATGAGCTTCGCCTTTGTTGAGCCCGATCTGGGCACGCCGTTGGAGTTCGGCATCCAGAATCCAGTCGATCATGAACAGGGTGCGCTCGACGCGACCGACTTCCCGCAGGGCTGTCGCGAGCTCGTTCTGCCGCGGATAGGAGGCGAGTTTCCGCAGAATCTGGCTTGGCGCGACGGTCCCGGCAGCAATGGTGGCGGCGATGCGCAGGATGTCGGGCCAATTGCGCTCGATCATGGCTTGGTTGACCTTTCCGCCGATCAACGCTCGCAGGTGCGCCGGGGCGGCCGACGGATTGAACGCGTAGAGCCGTTTGGATGGCAGGTCGCGGATGCGCGGAGCGAACCGGTAGCCGAGAATGGCACATGCGGCAAAGACGTGATCGGTGAAGCCGCCCGTGTCGGTGAACTGCTCGCGGATATGGCGTCCAGCATCGTTCATCAGCAGGCCATCGAGGATGTAAGCCGCTTCGCTTGCCGTTGCAGGAATCACCTGGGTTGCGAACGGCGCATATTGGTCGGAGACGTGGCTATAGGCTTTCAGGCCCGGGGTATTGCCATATTTCGCGTTGACCAGGTTCATGGCCTCACCTTGCTCTGTAGCGACGAAGAACTGTCCGTCGCTCGAAGCCGACGTGCCCATGCCCCAGAACCGGGCCATGGGTAACGCTGCCTGTGCCTCGACCACCATGGCCAGCGCCCGGTCATAGGCTTCGCCCTCGACATGCCACCGTCCAATGCGGATCAATTCCCAGAAGGTGTGGGTGTTTGTCGCATCCGCCATTTTGCGCAAGCCGAGGTTGATCCCTTCCGCCAAGATAACGTTCATTAGCCCGATCCGGTCAGCGCAGGGTGCTCCTGTGCGCAGATGGGTGAACGCTTCGGTGAAGCCGGTCGCCGCATCCACCTCCAGCAGGAGATCGGTGATGCGCGTGGGCGGGATCTGCTTGTAGAGATCGAGCACCAGATCTTCGGCGCCTGTCGGCGCGGCGGCTTCGAGTTTCTCGATATGCAGAACGCCGTTCTCAATCGACCCGCCCGGGATCGTGCCTGCGCGAGCGGCACGGCCAAGCTCGCGCAACCGCATGTCGAGGCGAGCTTGCCGGTCTGCCAGCCATTCCTCCGGCCGCAATGGCACAGCGAGACGACCGCCTTCCGCGATGGCTTGTGCCGGAACGAGTGCGTGTTTCAGATCGCCATAGCGCCGGGACCTAGTAAGCCAGACATCTCCGGAGCGGAACGCATCGCGCAGATGGAACAGCACCGCGATCTCCCATAGGCGAGCGTCGCCAGCCCTCTGGGCCCGAAGGTGGCGATGCCATTTCGAGCTGGGCCGCAAGAAGCTGGTCATCGCGGCATCGTTCAAACCGGTACGAAGGACCGTCACCGCTTCCAGAAGCGGCAGTGCAACGGGCGCAGCTCGCAGATCGAGCAGGCGCAACATGCGTGGAGTGAATCGGCGGAAGCGGTGATAACCGTCGAGCACATGATTGAGCGGATCGTCGGCCATGGTGGCGGTCAGCCTGATTGCCATTGCAACAAGGGTTTTTAAGCCGTCCCACCCTGACCCACTCGCGATGACATCGCCCAGCGGCTGGCCATCATCCTGTGCATCGACCAGGGCGCCCCCGATCTCGGCGAAGGATTTCAGGGTGTCACGCACCACCCCCGCTTCGTCTGCGACCTTTGCATGGCAAATACGCTCCGAAGCACGGTAGAGACGGCCGACGATCCGGTCGTGGGTTTCGACCACTGCGTCGGCCAACATCGCCTGCCATTCCGAGACGCAAACAGCCAAGATCGCAAGCCGCCTGTCCTCCGGGAGATCGCGCATGCCGTCGGCATAATACCGTTCACCCTGCCTGCGCAGACGAGTCACCCGATGGGCAGGAACGCCGGCAAGCAGATCCTCGGGGAGATCGACGCGTTGCAGATATTCGAGCCGGTCGAGCAGCCGGTTGGCCGACGAAGAGTTCGAGCCAGGCTCGAACTGGCGCAGCCACACAAAACGGGTCACCCGATCATCAGCCGTCTCCTCGAGCAATGCCAGCAACTGTTCTCGGATCGGCATAGGCAGCCGACTGGCGATCCTCGTCTCGATGCGTCGCTCGGCATCGACGAGAGCCGCGGCACAAAGCCGCTCGATCGTGGATGTCGCGGGAAGGACAGTGCGGGTGCGTCGGCACTCGGCTACGAAGCGACGGGCGATATCCTCGTTCGACACCGCCATCTCGGCTTCTCGGAACAACCATTCCTTCAGCTCCCTCGCACCACGTCCGGAGAAGGTGCGGAAGCCGTAGAGCCCCCGTAACTCGGCAAGATGCTCGTGCCGTGTTTCCTCGCGGGCAGCATAGTCTACGAGATCGTCGGCACCCAGGCCAAGCTGCGCTCCGATAAATTCGATGACCTCTGCAGGGATCAGTTCGCCTGGAGCCAGCACCCGGCCGGGATAGCGCAGGACACACAATTGCAGGGCGAAGCCGAACCTGTTGTGAGCGCGCCGACGCAGCCTGATATGCCCAAGGTCTTCATCACTCAGCGTATAGTGCTTGAGCAAATCCGTCTGTGAAGTCGGCAAGCGCAACAGCGCGTCTTTCTGCCGATCGGTTAGAGTGACGCGACGCGGCATACATGTTCCTTTTTCAAAATCTGATAGCGTTCAAGACGCTTTATTTATGAAGCTGGTTGAGATACATTTCCAGAGGTCAATGCAATCGTGGCCGAAGCGCCGCCTCAAACCAACGTTTGTGATACATGCTGATCGGATATGCCCGCGTCTCCAAAGCCGATGGCTCGCAGTCTCTCGACCTGCAGCACGACGCCTTGCGCGCCGCAGGTGTCGAACGGGACAATATCTATGATGATCTTGCTTCCGGCGGTCGTGATGATCGCCCTGGCTTGACTGCCTGCCTCAAGTCATTGCGTGACGGCGATGTGCTGGTGGTCTGGAAGCTCGATCGCCTCGGACGATCGCTTGCCCATCTGGTCAACACGGTGAAGGAGCTGTCAGACCGCAAGATCGGCCTGCGGGTTCTGACTGGAAAGGGCGCTCAGATCGACACCACGACTGCGTCCGGTCGCATGGTGTTCGGAATCTTCGCCACCTTAGCCGAGTTCGAGCGGGATCTGATCCGAGAGCGCACCATGGCGGGTCTCGCCTCCGCGAGAGCGCGCGGTCGCAAGGGCGGACGAAAATTCGCGCTCACCAAAGCTCAGGTGCGTCTCGCGCAAGCCGCCATGGCCCAGCGCGATACTTCAGTTTCCGATCTCTGCAAGGAACTCGGCATCGAGCGCGTCACTCTCTACCGATATGTCGGTCCCAAAGGCGAGCTCAGAGACCATGGAAAGCATGTTCTCGGACTTACGTAGCAACTCGTTTCTTTTCGCAGGTTGAGCCACCTCCGCGCTTCATCAGAAAACTGAAGGAACCTCCATTGAATCGAACTAATATTTTTTTTGGTGAATCGCATTCTGACTGGTTGCCTGTCAGAGGCGGAGAATCTGGTGATTTTGTTTTTCGACGTGGTGACGGGCATGCCTTCGCGAAAATCGCACCTGCTTCCCGCCGCGGTGAGCTCGCTGGAGAGCGTGACCGCCTCATTTGGCTCAAAGGTCGAGGTGTGGCTTGCCCCGAGGTGATCAACTGGCAGGAGGAACAGGAGGGTGCATGCTTGGTGATAACGGCAATTCCGGGAGTACCGGCGGCTGATCTGTCTGGAGCGGATTTGCTCAAAGCGTGGCCGTCAATGGGGCAGCAACTTGGCGCTGTTCACAGCCTATTGGTTGATCAATGTCCGTTTGAGCGCAGGCTGTCGCGAATGTTCGGACGCGCCGTTGATGTGGTGTCCCGCAATGCCGTCAATCCCGACTTCTTACCGGACGAGGACAAGAGTACGCCGCAGCTCGATCTTTTGGCTCGTGTCGAACGAGAGCTACCGGTGCGGCTCGACCAAGAGCGCACCGATATGGTTGTTTGCCATGGTGATCCCTGCATGCCGAACTTCATGGTGGACCCTAAAACTCTTCAATGCACGGGTCTGATCGACCTTGGGCGGCTCGGAACAGCAGATCGCTATGCCGATTTGGCACTCATGATTGCTAACGCCGAAGAGAACTGGGCAGCGCCAGATGAAGCAGAGCGCGCCTTCGCTGTCCTATTCAATGTATTGGGGATCGAAGCCCCCGACCGCGAACGCCTTGCCTTCTATCTGCGATTGGACCCTCTGACTTGGGGTTGATGTTCATGCCGCCTGTTTTTCCTGCTCATTGGCACGTTTCGCAACCTGTTCTCATTGCGGACACCTTTTCCAGCCTCGTTTGGAAAGTTTCATTGCCAGACGGGACTCCTGCAATCGTCAAGGGATTGAAACCTATAGAAGACATTGCTGATGAACTGCGCGGGGCCGACTATCTGGTATGGCGCAATGGGAGGGGAGCAGTCCGGTTGCTCGGTCGTGAGAACAATCTGATGTTGCTCGAATATGCCGGGGAGCGAATGCTCTCTCACATCGTTGCCGAGCACGGCGACTACCAGGCGACCGAAATTGCAGCGGAACTAATGGCGAAGCTGTATGCCGCATCTGAGGAACCCCTGCCTTCTGCCCTTCTCCCGATCCGGGATCGCTTTGCAGCTTTGTTTCAGCGGGCGCGCGATGATCAAAACGCAGGTTGTCAAACTGACTACGTCCACGCGGCGATTATAGCCGATCAAATGATGAGCAATGCCTCGGAACTGCGTGGGCTACATGGCGATCTGCATCATGAAAACATCATGTTCTCCAGTCGCGGCTGGCTGGTGATAGATCCCGTCGGTCTGGTCGGTGAAGTGGGCTTTGGCGCCGCCAATATGTTCTACGATCCGGCTGACAGAGACGACCTTTGTCTCGATCCCAGACGCATTGCACAGATGGCGGACGCATTCTCTCGTGCGCTGGACGTCGATCCGCGTCGCCTGCTCGACCAGGCGTACGCTTATGGGTGCCTTTCCGCAGCTTGGAACGCGGATGGAGAAGAGGAGCAACGCGATCTAGCTATCGCGGCCGCGATCAAGCAGGTGCGACAGACGTCATACTAGATATCAAGCGACTTCTCCTATCCCCTCGGAACACATCAATCTTACCGGAGAATATCGTTGGCCAAAGCCTTAGCGTAGGATTTCGCCCTCTCCCGCAAACGACCCCTAATTGCCTGTATCGACGGTTCCACCTCGGCTCCAGCTGTTTGCGACTACGCGGCCTGGGCCAGTCTGAGCCTGGAAGCGCCGCTGACCTTCCTGCATGTGCTGGATCAGCGCCAGTATCCGGTTGCAGCAGATTTGAGTGGCAACATTGGCCTTGGCAGCCGCGAGCACCTGCTTGATGAGCTTGCTTCCCTGGATGAACAGCGCGGCAAGTTGGCCCTTGAACAAGGGCGAATCATGCTTGCAGCCGCGAAAGAACGGGCCGTGAATGATGGTGTGCGCGCACCGGAGTCCAAGCAGCGACATGGCGATTTACTGGAGAGCTTGCAAGAGCTGCAAAGTGAAACGCGCTTGCTGGTTATCGGTCGCCAGGGCGAGTCTAGTGGCGGTCTGAGTCAGCATGTCGGAAGCCAGCTGGAAAGCGTTATTCGTATCATGCACCGGCCAATCCTGGTCACCCCGGCCAACTTCCAAAAGCCCAAGAGCGCGATGCTGGCATTCGATGGCGGCGCTACAACCCGCAAGGGTGTGGAGATGCTGGCAGCCAGCCCGCTGCTGAAGGGGCTGCCGATCCATCTGGTCATGGTTGGGCCCGTGAACGACGAAGCGTCCGCGCAGCTGGACTGGGCGCAGAAAGTGCTGATCAACGCCGGATTTACCGTTCGCGCTGAGACTCGGAGCGGTGAAATAGAACGTACCCTGCACGCCTATCAGAAAGAGCATGGCATCGATCTGCTAGTGATGGGGGCTTATGGACACTCACGTATCCGGCAGTTCCTGGTCGGCAGCACCACTACCAGCATGCTCCGTACCACCACCAGTCCGCTGTTACTGCTGCGCTAATGAGCCTGGACGACGCCCTCGATCTTGCCCATTTCAAGACCCTACTGGAACAGCGGGCTGCCGAGCTGGATCGATTGCTGGGAGACGCTGAGTCTCGCTCGCAATCGGTAGAGCTGGATCAAAGCAAGGTGGGGCGTCTATCGAGAATGGACGCACTCCAGCAACAAGCGATGAACGATGCGATCCGCAGTCGTGCACGGCATGAACGTGTCCGTCTCCAACTGGCCCTCAAGCGCTGGCACGAGGGCGACTATGGCTGGTGTAACCAATGCGGCGAGTTGATCGCCTCGGGCCGTCTGGAGTTCGATCCGGCCACGCCGTTGTGTATCACCTGTGCCAGCCGCGCCGAGTCGGGTTGAAACCATCACGGCTCGTGGCGTCAGTCTGATTTAACGAGGCTTCTAATGTATTTGATGGCTAAAAACTGGCTGGGCCGAACACGGAAAGTAAGTGTTTGGATGTGGGCGCTTGTATGCCTTGTGTTGCTCACCGTATTCCAAGTACGTACTCATCACCTTGATGATCGTCTGTACTTTTGGATCAAGACCCACTGGCACACAGACGATTGGCAGGAGCGCTCTGTGTGGCTGCCTGGCTATCGGGTTGAGCTGGATGCTAAGGCGGTTCCCGGTGTGGACAACAACCTTTCGGGCCTGACCTTCGATCCTGACCTAAATCTGCTGTGGGCGGTTACCAATGGCCCGAACGAGCTGCTGGCCCTCAGTCGTGACGGTGACGTGGAGCGACGTTACAGCCTGGATGGCTTCCACGACGTGGAAGCGGTGTCCTATGCCGGCAACGGTCAACTGGTCATTGCCGAAGAGCGGCGGCAGAGCCTGGTTATCGTGGATATCCCCATCGACGAATACGGTAAGCTTTCTCCTGATCGACCATTGAGCCTAGACCAGTATTCAGCGCTAACCTTGGCGCTTGGCAAGGAGGACAACAAAGGCCTTGAAGGGCTCGCCTACGACCTAAAAGGTGATCGTTTGTTTGTGACCAAGGAGCGTGACCCCCGGCAATTACTGGAAGTGAGCGGCCTTCGTGCCAGCCTGGAAGGAGGCGTTTCCCTGCACGTCCGCGACATGTCCAACCTAGTAAAAGACAAGGTGTTTGCCACTGACTTGTCTTCGGTTGTATTCGATCAACAGAGCGGCCATCTGATCCTGCTCAGCGACGAGTCGAAACTGCTGATTGAAATGACCGACGAGGGCAAGGTGGTGAGTTTCCGCTCCTTGGCGAGGGGGTTTGCTGGTTTGCTGAAAGGTATACCCCAAGCCGAAGGCGTAACCATCGACGATGAAGGGTATTTGTACGTGGTCAGCGAGCCGAACTTGTTCTATCGCTTTACCCGCGAGACAGATTGACCAGTCAACAAGCTACAGTCAGGCGTGGCCGGGACGCTTGAACTGTTAGCGTACGATTTTTTCCGAATTCTGCGGGCTCCCCTACACCGCATCGGGCTTGCCAGTCGTCTTCAGTCGCTGCCGGCGGATGATGTATGTCGAGGTAATCCATGGTTTCAGTCCTCATCCAGTTCAGGACTGATCGTACTGTGGAAGGGCGCTGGTCCAGGCTGGTTTCGCGGTCCGCTTTCCAGCCTCTCCTTCACCAAGGTGGGAAGGATTATAAATAGGTTACGTTGCTAACCCTTCCTGGGGTGCAGGGGACCGCAGCCATGAAGCTCTACCTTGCCTCTAGCTCGCAGTAGAAGCTCTCTGACCTGGTCTTCCGTCGCTGAACGGTCATCGTCTAGCCACCAGCCATCTTCATCCCTTGTAATCCAAACATCCCCGGCCGACCAGGTCACAGGCCCCCAGTAATCAGAAAGCCTGCACCACACGAAGTCTGCATGTAGTTCGGAAAGTGGATCATCCATAGGCGCCTCGCTGGAATTGCACTGGAGTTGGGTTAGTATCGCAGTGGAGCGCTGGCCAGCGCTCGCACGCCCACCTTGGGCGAAGGCCGGTTTAGGCCATGGCTTCAATACTTCTCTTCCTCCAAGCATTGCCCTCGGCAATGTGTCTAGTGGGCGTGGCACAAATTGCCATCAAGGAGCATGCTTTGACCAACTCCAACCGTTTCCCCTCCGGCGCATCCATCGACCAAGTGAAGAAGGATGCCAGAAAGCTAGCCAAGTCAACGGGGCTCAGCCTCCATGAAGCTCTGGACCAAGCTGCCGCAGAGCATGGCGCACAGGTTCCTTGGAATCGCATCCAGGAGTTCCTCGCTGGCGATGATGACGAGACTTTGTTGGCGAGGGTTTCTCTCCCACTGCACGCGGGTGGCATATTCACAGTTTCCCTCACAGAGGCGCGCCCCCTGATTTCAGTAACGGGGCGGCCTGGCGGAGGAAAGTCGACCACAGCGTTGCTCATTGCTGATCGATACCTGACTTCCTCCCGGGGTAGAGTGCACCTGGTAAGCCCTCTTCACCTCCAACCGGCATCAGTTGTCGAAGATGTATCAGAAGGGTGTTGGACGGATGTCTGGGATCGGATCGCGTTGAAATATCCTGGACGTTGCGTCCGTGTCGTTTGCCCTGGACGTACGGCTGAAATGTATATGGTGGGACCTCTTGATTTGACTCCTTCGCAACCTGAAAGGGGAGACCTAGTCGTGCTCGATGAGCGTTACCACTGCGCTAAAGGGCAAAGTCTGGTCGACGTAGCAGAGATTGCTCGCATGTGGCGAGTTGGCCTTATCCTGTGCAAACAGCCGAGGCCATGGGAGGACGAGACCATTCCCAATGAATCAGTTGGCGATCCATTTTCCCTGCACATCAAATGCAGGCGCGAACGGCGTTCGGATGAATGCCGACTGCAGCTGGAAGAAATGGTGAATGGACGTCGGGGCGAATGCCTGATCGTGCCAGGCGCTCCCTACGGATCTTCGAAACGGAAGTTCAGGTTCCAACGAAGTGCGCTGGGAGCCCTCAAGAGCCATTTTGCTCGTAAGTGAGGGTGTCTGATACGCAAACCCGACATCCGCCCTCATTTGGTTGTCGGGTTTGATCTGCAGGCCAAAGGCGGCGACGACTATAACGGCGCGAAAGCTCGGGTCGCGGTTGACCCTGACCCAAAGTAGGAAACCCGCTCAGTTGCACCTCATGTCCTGGCCAATTGCCGGGGCGGGCCGAGGACGTAGAGGACACCGCGTTGGAGTTCACATCATCGAAAATAGGGATAGGTAACATGATTCCAGTAAGCGTAATCAGCGGTCTGCGATTTACCCAGGAGCATCCATTCGTGACTGGCGTTGTCATCGCTGTACTTCTTGCCCTGGCCACTCTCGCAGCCAGCCGTAGCCGGCGTAGCCCACAGCGGAAGAAAGCCCTGCGTGCGGTGTCGGTTGCTTTGGTGATCGGCGCCATAGGGTTCTACTCGTGGGCCTACAACACTCGTACCCCAGGCTTGGCCGATCAAGTGGCGAAACTTGCCAAGCATGCAGCTGCTGAGCAGGCAGCAAAATCGGATACGGTTGAAGCCAAGTAGCGCAGGGAAAACGATATGAAGAACACCATCACGGCCCTGCTTGCGGTGTCCATCCTTGCTGGTTGCGATGCCGCTGCTGAGAAGGCTCCAGTTCAACAGGCTGCGAAGGCAGACGAGGCTCACAACTGCACAACCACCGGGCCTAACTCGCCAATCGTCACCGGGGAAAACAGCGTGGTAGTCATCAATGGCAAGACCTACGCACCAGGGCAAAGTTCTGGCTGCGCTCCGGCGTCTACCAATGTCTCAACCCATGGTGTCGGAAGCCCGATTGTCACTGGTGAGGGGGCGAAAGTCGTTATCCATACGGATCATGAATAGGATACAAGGTGGTCACCTGGTGCTGTAGTTGCACCACATCACGTTGGCTGAATTGGCCGGCGCAAAAGGACTCACTCATAGATTTCTGTTTGCCTCGGTCGCGAATCCACATCCGTGCCATTGCCGTTGTCTCTGTAATAGATCACGCCGAGAGGACGTCCGTATTGGACGAATACAGGAGCCACGCTGACCACAGTCGCCACACCCTTGCCCAGGACCTCGTCAATAAAGTCTTGGGACGATACGGCAGGTAGGGTTCCGTCCTTATACTGACAATCCCCTTTGACTATCGTGTTCTTCGAACGTAACCAGGATGCTGCTTTAACGAACCCGACTGAAGCCGGGCAGTACACCATTTTGCCCCCGGAATAGCCCACCCCGTCCACGAACAAGTACCCGGTTGCTCCGTATGAATTACCGGCATTTGGGAGGCCTGAGTCGGAAGCGGCGGCCGCCGCAGCTGTGGTCACTGTAACAGCCGCAGCGCCGCCAGCCTGGGCCAGTAGCGGCAGGGTCAGAATCGCGGCAGTGAAAGCGGCGCGGAACGGTTGAAAGTGGGGCATGCAGCTTGATCCTCCTGACTGTGTATGCCTGACCACGGGATTCTAACGGAAGGGCATGCCGATACCAGCAGATTGCACTCTGCGGAATACGCTCCTTACGAATGGAGAAGGCGTCGAGAGTTAATCCGACCAGGACTGGAGCCGATTCAGCTCCTGATCGAGATTGAGTCTGACCTGAGCCATCGATTGCAGAAGATCCACGGTGGCCAGCACATCTCCAATTGCGGAGTGTGCTTGACCACGCCAGGTTACGCCGGCCAACGACATTGCTGCCGCAAGAGAGATGGTCCCATAGCGGTTGGTTGCCCCATACATGGCCACCGCCAGGCCCATAGCGCAATGCACCTGACACGTTGCAAGCCAGCTATGGTCATCCTGGAATGCGTTCGCGGTTTGAATCAGCAGTCGCCGATCGAACGCTGAATTGAAGGTCACAATGGGACGACCGGTAAGGAGCGCCTTGACTCTGCCGGCAACCTCGAGCCAGGTCGGACAATGTTGGAGCTCTTCAGCTCGGATTCGGTGTACATCGGCAGCAGCTGGTTCGATTGGAACATTGGGCCGAATCCTGGAGTTGAAAAGCAGATTCCCGTCGACGTCGGCGATCGCCAGTTCGATGATCTGGGCCTCTGTACCAAGCCCTGTGGTTTCGGCATCCAGCACGAGAGGTGCATTGGCAAGCCATTGCACCGCGACATGAGAGGCCTTGACCACCTTGCTTTGCATCCGGCCCTTTAGTGCAAGTATGGCCGCCGCCCGAACTTGCTTCGGGGAGGGAGCAGCAGCCTTGCGGTCCCGCAATGGGAGGCAGTCCGCGATCCGGTATACGCCGAAGGTCCCACCATAACCGTTCTTGTAATGCGCCACCGGCGTCGCATCAGGTTTCGGCTTCATCCGGAACTCGTCCCGAAGCCGACCTTTCGAAAATGACCTGCCGGCCGCTATTGCTTCTGCTCTGAGTGCCTCGAGCTGGACTTGATCCATGGCCTCACCTCGTCGGATCTGGGGTACCGACCAAGCACCTACGGCTCGAGTAAATCTCTCAGGCCAGTACGCTCAAGCGTCGGATCACTCACCAGTCCTCATGATAACCGGCGAGGATTGCGGTTTCTCGTAGCCATAAAGCGCCGATGCTTTAGAAAGACGCACGACGTGGCTAGAATGAGGGAGTCCCTATCCATTTCCTCTCAGGAGAAAGGTATGCCGAGTAAAAAGCGCCTCACCGAAAAGGAGATTCGGAACCTTGAAGGCGAGATTCCTGCAGTCGCTGCAGGTGCGACTCGTACTGCCTATCTGCGAGCGCTCGCAGCCGGGCATACCGTCATGAAGGTGCAGGGCAGCTACCTCGTTGAGTCCAAGGCCGATGGGTCCGCGACCGTCGTAGGGGAGGCCAGGCCTCGCCGCAAGGTGAGCGTCGGCCAGACAATCCAGGTCCAACGAGTAAGCTCCAGTGCCAACGCCTAGGCTCCGCGTCTTTGCGGGGCCAAATGGCTCGGGCAAGAGCACCATCAAAGAGCAGGTCCCGCCCAATCTGATCAACACCTACGTGAACGCAGACGAGATCGAGAAGTCAGCGAAAGCTGACGGCTTTGTCGATCTCACTCAGTTTAATGTCCAGGCTACCGGCGACGAACTTCGTACCTTCTTTGCCAGTCATGCCTTGATCCAGAAAGAGCACCTTCAAGATCAAGCATCCCTGTTCGACATGAACGGCCTTCGCATCGACGTTCGGCGTCTCGACTTCAATTCTTACCATGCCTCGGTAATTGCTGACTTCATTAGGCAGAAGCTCCTGGAAAACCGCGTGAGCTTCACGTTTGAGACCGTGATGTCGTCGGGAGATAAGGTCGCGTTTATGCGCCGTGCCCAGGAACTGGGTTACCGCACCTACCTCTACTTTGTGGCCACTGACAATCCAAACATCAACATCAACCGGGTTGCCAACCGTGTGGACGATGGCGGCCACAACGTGCCGGCCGACAAGATCGTTCAGCGCTACCATCGGTCACTTAAGCTACTGCCGGAAGCAGTCGCAGCATCCAACCGGGCCTACATCTTTGATAACTCGGGGGAAGGCTCTGTCTGGCTTGCTGAGATCACAGACGGTACAAGTCTTGAGTACAAGTCCGAGGAGCAGCCTGATTGGTTTATGGAGGCCTACGTAGACAAGGTCATGAATGTCGCCAGCTAGCCGTAGCAGCATGGCGCCATGTCGCCATCGAGCGGCCTCCGCGACAGATTGGCTTTATCGTAGGCTGTAAAGATAAACAGGTCGCTTGAAAGCACTCTTGCGGCCCTGATAGGGAAGGTTACAGCTATCTGCAGGTGCGTACGACCGCCTGCACGACACCAACTACTAATCGTTAGAAACTGCCGCGGCGAACTCGGTCAATCTGTGGCCTCCTATTCGCCGCGACGACATAAAACTACTGTTTCAACCATACGTTACTGTGCTACTCCATCCCCACGACGTGACTCTGCGAGTCTGTGCGCTGAAATATCCGCTTCCATCGCTTCAAGATGGGCTAAGTTCCGTCGAATCCACCTGTCCGCGCGATCAATGCGCTCCAGTAGCTCCCTCTTGGGCTTGCATTCCTGATAGCCCTCTACAATTGTCTGCTTAACTTCGGCAAGTGCAGCCAGTTGTTTATCTATTCCCCGGATGATAGTTGGTTTTGGCAAGTCGTAGATTTGCCGCGAATGCTCGTTGGGAAGCTCTTCATCTTTGTACTCAGAACGGAACCAAGCGGACAGGGTGCCGCCGACGCGACCTAAGCCAGCTCCTGACCAGGCCATGATTACTGAAGCCATCAGGCTACTCATGATCGGACCGATGTGTAAATGTCTATCCAAGTCCAATCGGCGAGCGGGTCGCCAACTTGATGGATACCCAGGCAGATCGGGGCCACACGGGACTGCGCCCGCGCGCTCAACCCCTTGAGGTGTAGGCATGACTCTTGGTTTCTTTCTCTTGCCGCTGAGATGCCTGGCCGGGCTGATGAATTGGGTTTCATACCCCTGGGAGTCGTACGTCCATTTCTCACCGTTCAACCTGTTTTCCAACGCTTTGAGTTTCACGATCAAACGCGATAGTACCGCCTCAGATGTGGCATGAAGGCGTGGTGTATAGCCTGCCTCATAAATACCTCTCCATGGGACGCCTACAGTATGAAACCCGTGATCATTAGCCCAAGCGATCTCGTCGTGAAACAGAGGTCGATATGGTTCATCTAGGATGACAATGCACTGCGACTCATTGTCGTACCAGTAAGAGCAGTGGTCTGCATTGTCAGAAAGTTTCAATCTCGACCGAGGCATCTCATTAGCAAGGGGGGCGCGCAGGCCTGTCACAGCCATAAAATTAAGAGCGAGAGCCACCTTTTTTGCCATCCTCACGCCGTCGAGCTCGTTGTAATAGTCACCCCTACGTTCGAGATGATCAGGTGATTCCAGTCGAAAGTAGTCTATATACGGAGTCCGATATAGGGCCCTACCGGGTAGGATCTCCTTCAAGGGGACAGGCAACAGGAATTTGACGGTGGTTCGCCCCGATCGCAGGATAGAGCCGCGATCAACAGAACTTGGGACGTCTTCACGTTCTGCCCAGTAGAACGTCACAAATGTCTGTTGTAGTTTGTACTCGGATTCGCCCAAAACTGACTGGGCATGGCGCAGGTTCTGAAATCCAGCTTTCTGTGCAGCTTCATCTAGGGCTGCATGATGCGGAATGCCTCGCGCAGTTTTGATGAACTTGGCCAGACGTTTAATACCTGCAAGGGTGGTAGGGCGAGTCTGTTCGGTTGCCATGACTTATCTCCGGCCCTACTTGTTACAGCGTCACCCGTCCACCGCTGCGCACCAGGGCCAAAGATATGGGCCAAGGTTGGAGACAACTGGCAGTGCTGCTCGTGCAGCTTCGCGAGGACGGGTAGCCGGCGCCTGCATGGAGCCATATCAAATTGTAGGCCGCGGCAGTTGTTTCGTCGATAAAGCCTCACCAGGGAGCACGGTTACCGTAACCAACGGGCTTCCGCGGAACCTCTCCCTATAACAACATAGCTGACGACGCTACGACCGCCATCCTGAACCTCCTCTCCAAAACCCCACCCATTGATGCGCACTTCCCTCAAACAAAGGGCGCTACCTGATCACCTCCTATAACAACATAACCTAGGATGTTCAGACCGTTTCTGCGTTCCTCCTGCACCATTTCCTCCCGCCTGGATCTCCGCATCCCATAACCCACCCCCATACCTGTCTAACCCTTTCCCTTTTTCCTTCCTTTCTTTTCTTTCCTTTTCCCCATTTCTTTCCACGCGCGGCGCAGGCAACCCGCCACCGGCAGGTGGGCCCTTAAAAGGGTTGGACAGGGTAAGGGGTATCAGGAGGGGCGCCGCCATCAGGCCCACCGCAGGTTATGTTGTTATAGGTCACTCCGGATTCGGCCGAGCTGCCAAGGGCGAGGGGGGGTATTAGGGGTCATGCCGAGATAAGGGGAAAATTCATTCATTTGGAATGTAAGCCATTGCTCTGAAAGGCTTTCTATCCGGCAAGCGCTGGCTTGCACCTC
>NZ_KI517363.1:0-27404 GCF_000478485.2 Pseudomonas sp. P179 | reverse complement strand
GTCGGTAATGGTGTGGGGCGTCTTGTTCATGGTGTCTCCAGTTCTCAGCGACAGTGTCGCTCATGAGCCGGTTACACAAAATTTCGGACACCCTCTGCTCCCCCAGGTTGACTCATGCGCTCCACAATCCGCGGTTGGAGTAATGCCTGCACTGAGCAACGCCATGGTCGATAAACGCTAGCCTTGAGCGATTTTTCTCGAAAGGTAGGCTCGACCAAACTCTCAAGGGGGTAGCGTCCCACAGTTTGCTATTAAGTCAGCGGCCTTTGGAGCCAGCACAGCGATCCTGGCTAACTAACCCTGCTGTTCGACGAGGTAGGCTCAAACCAGCTTATGATCTTCATGGCTCAGGTGAACTGAATGAAGAAGAAACCGGCGTCTTCGCCTTCCTTCCCACGGCGTGCCTGCATGTCCACGAACAGATAGCCGATGCCTTCGCCGAACAGCCCAGCATGCTGCGGGCTGGCTTCGGCCACGTCGGCGTCCACCAGCTGCAGCATGAACATGTAGCGCGGTGGTTCGTAGATCGGGTCCTGCAGCCAGCAGGGCCGGCCGCTGGGCTTGCTCAGGCCGATCCCGCTGTCCTCGTCCTCATGCTCCTCGTCATGCTCTTCGTTGGTCATTTCTTCGAAATCGATGAACGCTTGCCCCAGCAGTAAGGGGGGATTCCTGGGCTCCAGTGGCTGGTTGGCAAGTTCATGCAGGATAACCCGGGTAAAGCCAGCGCTGATGACGTTCTGCAGTTCCGACTGCTGATTGACTGTATAGCGACGCTGGAGCGGGCGGCTGAAGCCGCCGTCCTTTTGTTGCTCGACGGCGAGAAAAACCGTGATAGCCATGCCTGGTGGGACGAACCGGGCGGGTCGGAACTGTTCGGTCAGGGTCAGGATGGGCGTCATCAGCCCACCGGTTTGCGGGTTGACCGGCCACAAGGAAAGCTCCTTGAGCAAAGGCGCACCGCCGATCTGGCCGAAGCCGCGGTCGTGTCGGGACAACACGATTTTCTTCATGGCGCGCTGGAAAGCAGGGTGAAGGTGAAACACCCAGGACATTTTACTTCCAGCCAAGCCTTGGCTCTTTCGCTCAGGAAGTACCCGCGATAAACATCGCCTTTGAAGAAATCGGCCTGCTCGTCGGCCTTGAGTACCTTGAGGTATTGGCCGAGGTCAGAGGGTTCATGCTGTGGGTCCTTGAGCAGGTTGAGCTTGCCCACGACGAACGCTTGCCAGTATTCCGGCATACGTTTGGCAAGCCCAGGGTCATGCGGAAGGGAATCGATGATCGAGGTCGGCCCGCCGTCCAGATCGAGGTATTCGGTAATGGGCTTGCTGGTATCCCAGTGCAGCCAGTCAATATGCACGACATGGGTTTTCTCCAGATGCTCATAACAACCGATCCCTTTCAGGCCGCTTTTTTCCAGGGCTTCCTTGACAGGCTGGGTAAGCACGAGTGAGCCCGAGCGTATATAGGCAGGCGGGGTGTACGGCCCGGCGCGCTTGATACTGTCTACATCGGTATCTTCATCCCAGGCGATCAAGCCCTGGAGCAGTACCGTGCCCCAGTTTCCCCAAGGTGCTTGCAGATTGTCCAAGTGGTAGATGTTCATAGCTGGTTGCTGATCCTGGCAGGACGTTCAGGCGTACTGAACGAAAAAGAACCCGGCTTCGTCGCCTTGGTTTTTCCGCCGGGCTTGCTTGTCCAGATAGATGTAACCGTTGCCATCCAGAAAGATCCCTTCCTGCTCGGTAGCCCAGCGGCTGATTTCATAGTCGGTCAGTTGCAAAAGGAGTAAGTACCGGTCTGGAACATAGATGGGATCTTGCATCCAGGCCGCTCGCCCGAGTTGCTTGCTAATGCTCAGTCCGGAGTCTTCGTCAGCGTGCTCTTCGGCGAATTCCTCTTCGGTCATTGGCTCGAAGCCGATATAACGACGCTCCAGCAGGAGCGTTCCAGGCGGGGCGGGTAACTCCTCCTCACACAGCCGGTGGAGAATGAACCGTGCGTAACCATTCTGGATACCGGGTAGCTCCGCTTGCTCATGAAGTGAGTAGCGGTTGACAACAGAGTGCTTGAAGCCGCCGGCGCGCTGCTTTCGAGCGGTGATGAATACCGTGGCAGCCATGCCGGACGGAAAGACTTTAGCCGGCAGGAAGTTTTCCGTGACTGTACACAGAGGCGTCATCGGCTCTTGGGTGTCGGGCGCCAGAGGCCACATGCCTGGGTCGTCCATGCAGACGCTGCCACCCACCTGACCGAAGCCTTTGTCTTCTTCGGTAAAGACTATTTTTAATGAATGCATTTGGGGATACCAGACAGAATCAGGGCGTGCGCAAGTGACTACGATGATGACTAATACCTTAATGTTTTAAAAGCTGCTGGAGTGCTCATATTAGCGTTCTTGGCCGCGGTCGCACTCAAGCGGTGGTAGCGCAAGAAAAACGCCCCGCCGGACTGGCGGGAGGGCGACTATTGATAGATGGCTGATGGCAGAGTCCTACCCTTTGCTAATGCGCGGATCAGCGCTGCGGGGATAAGTGCGCTCTTCCTCGATCTGCCCATTGGCCGTATGGATCTTCACCGAGCCTGTGCGGCCCTCCATGTACGCTGGCAACTGCTCTAGCAGCTGGGCCTTGGTTGATGTATGCAGCAGCGCCCGGCTATCGCCTTGAAGATGCAGTTTCCAGCCGGAACCCTCGGCCACCACGTGATAGTTGTCCATCGGGATCTCCTTGAACATGAGTTAATACAGGTTTGGTGGTCAGCTGGCGGCTAGAGTTCCCGCCGCTTACAGCGGCACCTCTGCCTGCGTTTCCTGGTATTGCCGTAAAATCTGCTCTTCTATGTACTCGCTATATCGTTCTGCCAGGATCGCGCAGCCGTTGCGGCCTAAATCTTCGGCACGCCCCTGCTCGTCATAGACCGTGCCCGAGACAACGCGAAACTCTAACTCGCAGTAACCCTTGGCATCCCAATCGCTGGTCCATAGGACTGGCCGCGGCTGCTCGATCACCAGGTCGTTGATTTCGCATTGAAGCACGCAGGCTTCCGCCTCGATCGCGACCTCATACACGATGTCCTCCCGGTCTGCTCATTACAGATCCGTATTACTTTCAAGGCTGATGCCCGCTGCCGGCTTGTCCTCTCGAAGTCCCAGGAACACTGCGTGCCGGACCTTGCCGCTGGGGGTGATTTCCAGAAATTTCACCTCGGCCACCAGTTCCGGAGTCACCCACACCACCGAAGCGCCTTTGATTGACGGCGGAGCCGTTACCGGTGCGCCGTCTCGCTGCAGGTGGCGCAGCCGGGCATGCAGCTGATCGGCTTGGCGACCGCCAAAACCTGAGTGGACTCGGCCCGCGTACTGCAGTTGGCCATCGTCATCATGTAGCCCGATCAATAACGAGCCAATCCCCGCGCCGGCACGGGTGTAGCCTAGCACCACGAACTCCTGGCGGTTGTTGCATTTGAGCTTGACCCAATCGCCGTTGCGCTGGCCGCTATAGGCGCTGCCTCGACGCTTGCCCACTAGCCCCTCCAGGCCCAGCTGGCATGCGCTGGCCAACAATGAGGCCGGATCGGCCTCTAGCGTTGGCGAGAAGCGCACATGCTCCAGGTCGCACTGTTGTAGCAGAATCTGCAGCAGCTCGCGGCGTTGTTCAACCGGCCAGGGCCGCAGATCGGTACCGTCCATGTAGAGCAAATCAAAGGCGAAGTAGATCAGATCATCTGTCTGTCTCTGGCTGAATGCCAATTGCAGGGGTTGGAAAGCGGGGCGACCCTCTACGTCAAGGGCTACGATCTCGCCATCGAGCCAGACACCGCGTACCGGGAGGCCTGAAAGTTCCTGGGCCAAACTGGGCATACGATTGGTCCAGTCATAGCCATTCTTGGTAATCAAGGTCACACCAGCATCGAGGCGTGCCATCAGTCTGTATCCGTCAAATTTCGTCTCGAATAACCAATCACCCGATGGAGGCCTACCTACCAGGGTGACCAATTGCGGTTGAATGCGGCGGGGAGTCGCCCCCTTCTTGGACGCCATCGCATTGAGCCTCTCCAGAGTCTTTAACTGTGGAGTGCCCAGCAGGTAGAAAAGGTTCATTCATCAAAACCCAACCCAGATCGCCGGATCATTTATGGCTAAAACGCCAGGCGATTGGGGCAGGCCTATAAGCGCGATTGGCCCGTAAAGGCCGACTTATCCTTCGACTTGAACCCTAAACAGCTACCGGTAAGCTGGCGCAGAACAATTCGAGAGGTGTCTATGAGCCCGATCCGCACTTGCTCCCCAATAGCGAAGAGAACAACCGAGACCTTCGTTGACCACGTCAACATTGGCGGTGAGCGTCAGAGAGTTGAATTCCAGCGAGAGATTATCTGGCTCCAGGAGTCTGAGACGCAGCTCCTTTACGTTCACGGAGGCAAGATGCTTACTAAGGGGCCCTGTCACAACGACTACTACGGGTACCTCACCTCTCTCAATCCGCAAGAGCTTGGCGCTCTGAGCCTTGCAGATCACTTCAGAGTTGATCAGCAAAGCACCCTGGATATCCAGCTGGTCACCACCGTTTTCCTGACACCTGTGCACGAGTCCAATGAAAACAAGGAGCACAACAGGACGAAACCTGCGGAGTATCGCAATCAGTACAGCTACATCCCAGATGGCTGGCGCTATGAGCGGCGGAGTGACGGTCACACAATCTACCCTCGGCCGGAGCGCGAAGAGTTAGGTAGGGAGCTCGTCTGGTCGACGCAATGGAGTGAAGAGAAAAACCTGCGGAAGCTGGAGGACTTCAAGCGCCGCTGGGCATTTACCGTAAATCAGGTAAGCAGCTAGTCCAGCTTGTCCAGCTCCTTGGTCCGTTCATCGATGACTTTCTGGGCGGAAGAGAGGAGGTCTTCAGGATTAGCCCCGTCCTTCATCGCTTCGATTACCAATATCTGCATCTGATGGCGAGAGCGTCTGTTCAAACGGAAATTGGACTCGAAGTCCAAGGCAGCCATAACCGTTGTCATTATGGCTGCCCCTCCGGCAAGAATGGCTGATAAGTCAGATCCTAGCTCTTCAGGGACGAATGACAGCTTTGCAACTAAGGCAGCGGAAGCGGATAGGACGGCTGAAAGGATAAGCATCAGCCTGTATCCGATCTTCCATCGTAAAGCTGACCACCGGTACCGAGATTCCTGTTTCTCTAGGACCGCCACGACCTGATTCATCCGTTCTGCATCCATTTAAGAGCGACCTTTACGGTGGACTTGCCCAGAGTGTAGCCAGCGTTTGCCATATCTAGTGGCAAAGTGACTTGTCTTTTGGCCTGCTCTTGCCGATACCCTCCAGTAGAATGCCCCGTCCGGTTGATACGCACCGAGCCCCCGTTATCGTCCCTTCCACCAACCACAGCTGTCCGCTCGTTCTGCCCGGGCGCGGCCTACATGAGGACACACATCTTGATCTGGTTTCTTGAGGGACAATCCAGCCAGCGCGACATTCTTCTAGGAGCGCGTGAGGCCCTACCACCGGAGGTAAAGATTTTTGCCTCACATCGCCAAGAAAGGCCTGAAATCACCGGTCTCGCCGACGTGAGCTTCCTTGAGCCGAAGGACAACCAGGAACGAATCGACTGGGTAATCGAGACTGCCTTGACCCATAAGATCAAAGTTATTCTGGCCGGCCGAGTGGGGAGTGTTTTCGAGGCCCAGCGTCGCCGATTCGAGGCTGCAGGGCTGGTGCTGGTTACTGGTGGTTCGACCATGAGCACGTTCGAGCTGGTGGACGACAAGAGCAAGTTCACTGCTGAAGCAGAGCGCGCCGGACTTGCCTGTGTCCCCGCGATTACGGCAACCAACGCCCAGGAACTCATCGACGCCTACGAAACCCTTCGCGCTCACGGAGACGTTTGTGTTAAGCCAGCTGTGGGCATTTACGGCCAAGGATTCTGGCGATTCAAGTCAGAAGCGGACCCGTTCCGTTGCTTCGCCAACCCCGACTCTCGGGAAGTCCAGTTCGAAACTTACCTGCAAGCCTATCGCGCCGGTGGGGATCGTCCCGCCATGCTTGTGATGCCGTACATGGCGGGGAGCGAGTGCTCGATCGACATGGTTTGCGAGTCCGGCCGCCCGGTGGCATTCGTTGGACGCCGGAAGCAGGGACTTCACCAAACCTTCGAGAACGACTCGGTAGCGGTCGAACTCGCTCTGAAAGCCGCTGCTCACTTCCAGTGTGATGGACTGGTCAACGTCCAGACGCGGGATGATGCTGATGGTGTCCCGCATCTCCTCGAGATCAATCCACGGTACTCGGGCGGCATCGGTTACACCCGGCATACGGGAATCAACCTGCCGGGAATCTTCGCCAGCAGAAGACTCGGGCTGCCCGAGCCGGTGAGCCAGTGGATACCGAATATCAGGGTGAAAGCCATTACCGTTGCGGTGCCAGTGGCGACTTGATATGTAATCGAGCCTCAAGTTTGATACTATTTTGCCGCTTTTTATAAGGTACGGGACTCAAGGAGCGAAGCAGGGATGATGGTGCTGGCGCCTGGCGCAAACACCGCTTTGGGAGCTGCGCAATGCTCCTGGACGCTGGAGTGCGGAAATTCCTCGGCATTCGGGGAATACGCAGCTGTTGCTCTGCTTCCACTAGACGATAAACGCCACCCCCAGGGGGAGGCAGCACTGTTTCAGGTCTCCCAGCCCTGGATGCAGTGGAGTGGCGCGCAGGAGAAAGTCAGCTGCAGCTTGAATCTAGCCCTATTGCCGACGGGCGCCGACCGTCTGCTCCTGGTGGTTTACACTTTCTCGGCAATGGGACCAGTCAGCGAACTCCGATCCCTTCGCCTGCAAGTCGACTCTCAGATCGAAGTCAGCTTGGACCTGTCCGACAATGGCGAATCAGCCATCATCGTCGGGGAGTTCTACTGCCGCAACCAACAGTGGAAATTCCGCGCTCTCGCTGAAGGGTCGGCATACGGTCTCTCAGCGCTTGGACGTCGGATCGGGCTGAATATCGACGATGCCTATCCTCATCGCCGCTCCGGGTCCTCAGATCAGAACCGAGCGGCAGCCGGCGCGACCGGTACCGGCTTTGCTGTGACGTCCACTCATATCCTCACGTGTGCGCATGTGATCGAAGGCATGCAAGAGATCCACATTGCTTCGTTCGAAGGGCGGCATCGTGCCGAGCCCGTAGTTGTTGACCAGCGGAATGATCTGGCGCTCCTCCGGGTGCAAGGCGCACCTATCTTCAAACCAGTGGCTTTCCGCGATGGGATTGGCTGTGACCTGGGGGAAACAGTAGTTGCCCTCGGGTACCCACTCGCAGGGCTGGCCGGTGGAGGAGTACACGTTACTCAGGGGGGCGTATCTGCACTCTTTGGTCTACACAATGACGCCAGCCTGCTCCAGTTCACTGCTCCGATTCAGCCGGGATCAAGCGGAAGCCCTCTGTTCGATGGTTCTGGATCGGTTGTGGGGATGGTGACCTCCACTGTTCCTGATGCGCAGAACATGAACTTCGCAGTCAAGGCTGGACTTGCCCTGGCGTTTCTCGACGCCTGCGGTGTAGAGCCCAATCGTACCCCGACAGGAATGACCTTCACGACATCCCAGATGGCCCGTGAAGCCCAACAATCGCTTTGGAAAATCGAGGCGCGGAATCCGTAAGCCCTTTTCGGGTTGAAAGCAAGGGACAAGGCGTTAGGGTCACCCCTCGCGCCAATCAAGGAAGCAATCATGGAAAACAACGTAGTTCCAACGTCCCTACGCGCCCAACTCAAGCGGGGACTTCTTGAGGTCAAAGTCGACGACGCCGTCCTCCCTCCCGCGAACCTGTTCGGTTTTGCAGAGCGTCGGAATCCCAAACGGGCATTCCTCTTCGTATCCAAAGTGCTGGGCCGCCATATACCAGTGCGCCCATCGGTCATGGCTGCCAGCTTCGAGAGCCTGGCTGCTGAAATCCCGCCTGATCTCCCCGGACCGGTGCTAGTCATTGGCATGGCCGAAACTGCCGTAGGCCTCGGTGCCGGCGTGCACCGCGCCTTCAGCGCAACTCGCCCTGATAGCGTTTACCTCATCAGCACTCGCCACCCCCTTGGCACCGAGCTCTTCGCTCGTTTCGAGGAAGAACACAGCCACGCCAGCGCCCACCTGATCCACATGCCCGTCGACCCAGAGGTCCGGGAAATGATGCTCCAGGCTCGATCGCTGGTACTGGTGGACGATGAGGCTTCCACCGGGAAGACCTTCGTCAACTTGCATCGCGCCCTGGTAGATGCAGGCCTGAGCAAGATCGAGCGTGTCGTCACGTGCGTCCTCACGGACTGGTCTGCTGGCGCTGTGCGCCATGCCATCGGCGAGCAGGCGACAGCGGTGTCGCTGATGCAGGGCTCCTATCAGTTCCATGAAGACCAGGCAGCGCCGCTGCCCGAAATGCCAGACGTAGGGGCCGTATCCATCGGGGAGTGGCCACTTTCGGCAGATAAAGACTGGGGCCGCCTGGGCGTCCGTCATGTGGAAGACACGCTTGCTCCCGAGATCCAGGTCCAACCCGGCGAAAAGATCATCGTGTTGGGTACCAGTGAGTTCGTCTGGCGTCCCTTCCTGCTGGCCGAGCGTCTGGAGCGTGCAGGCGCTGATGTTCACTTCAGTTCCACCAGTCGCTCTCCAATCGCCTTGGGCCACTCCATTCAGCATGCCCTGTCGTTCTCTGACAACTACGGTCTTGGCATCCCGAACTTCCTCTACAACGTGAAGCCGGGGCAGTTTGACCGAGTTCTGATCTGCACCGAACCCCCCGCGCAGGCAGTCCCTGCAGAGCTGGTTATGGCCCTGAATGCGGAGGTGATTTTCGATGAGCAGTAATCGTCCCCTGGTATTCGTCGACCTCGACGACACCTTGTTCCAGACCGCTCGCAAGATGGTCGAAGGTACGCCGCGCACTACCGCGACGCTGGATGTACACGGCCAACCCAATGGGTACATGAATCCGATCCAGCACTCCTTCGTCAACTGGCTGCTGGCTTCGGCCGATGTAGTGCCTGTCACCGCGCGCAGCGTAGAGGCTTACAGCCGCGTTAAGCTCCCCTTCACCGAGGGGGCTATCTGCTCGCATGGGGGTGTAATGCTCCGGCCTGATGGCACACTGGATCAGGACTGGCATGGACAGATGGCCGAGTCCCTTTGGACCTTCCAGGATCGACTGCCTGCGTTGAGCGAAGCAACCCTGCAGATTGGGAAGGACATGGGTTATTCGCTCCGCGGCTGGGTTGTGGAAGAAGAGGGCCTGCGCCACTACGTGGTGACCAAACACAACGAATCCGATGACGCTGTCCTCTCCAAGGTCCTAAACGAGGTTCAGGCTCGAAGCATGCTGGAGGGCATGCACATCCACGCCAACGGCAACAACCTCGCTTTCCTGCCCAAGGGGCTGGCTAAGCGCCTGGCCGTTCAAGAATGGCTGCGCCGTGACGCCAAAATCAACGGTGAACGTCCGGTCCTCGGCTTCGGCGACAGCATCACTGACCTGGGATTCATGGACCTTTGCCACATGTGGGCTACACCCGCTTGCAGCCAATTGGCCAAGGCCGTGGAGGAGATGATCAATGAGTAATCTCCTCGCCACCCTGAACACCGTCGGCAGCGGCAGCTACGCGCCGGAAGACGTCCATTTCCTTCTGCAGTCGGTGCAAATGAGCGTCACCGATGTCGCGGAGAAGGAGCGCCTGATTCAAAGCAATCAGAAGCACTATTCGGAGATGATCAGCCAAGAACACGCGCCTACCGACGTGCACAAGTCCCTGTACGCCCGTGCACTTGTGCAGAACGGGGCGCGCATGGCTGCAGATGTTCAATCTCTGGCTTTGGCGTTGAATACTGCCTACACCGGCTCCAGCATCGCCCTGGTTTCCTTCGTGCGCGCCGGTCTTCCACTTGGCGTCCTGCTCCGTCGGGCACTGGTCGAGATGGGCCGTGACGCCCACCATTATGGCGTAAGCATTATCCGTGATCGCGGGATCGATACGGTGGCCCTCGAAGCGATCATCCAGGTACACGGTGCTGAGAACATCGTCTTCGTGGATGGCTGGACCGGCAAGGGAGCAATTTCTGGCGAGCTCAAGCGTACGCTGGGAGCCGACAAGCGTTTCCCGGAAGAGCCACGTCTCGTTGTACTCGCCGACCCCTGCGGCCGCGCATGGCTCTCTGCCTCCGCAGAGGACTGGGTAATCCCGTCCGGAATCCTGGGCGCAACCGTTTCAGGCTTGGTGTCTCGATCCATCTGGCCGGCTCAAGGTGGGCTTCATGGTTGCGTGGTTTACGACCACCTGCATGAGCACGACGTTACACGTGAGTTCATCGACAAGATCGAGGCTGAGCGCCAAGCGCTGAGCAGCGTTCAAACGGCATCGCCCTGGATGCACGAGCAGCGCCTGAAGCTCCAGGCCGCGGCTGAAAACGTAGTCACCTCCCTGGCTACCCGCTTCGGCATCAGCAACCTGAACCGCGTCAAACCGGGTATTGCCGAGGCAACCCGAGCGGTCCTGCGCCGAGTGCCCGATCACGTGCTGGTCCGGGATCGTAACGACGGCGACGTGCAGCTCCTGCTGCATCTTACTGAGCGCGCTGGGGTAACGGTGGAGGAGGCCGGCGAGGCACTGGGACCGTACCGTGCAGTAACCATCATCCGGAGTACGAACTGATGAAGGCGATTTCTCCATTCGCTCTCGGCGCGACTCTGTACATGCCGGCAACCCGCGATGACATCCTGGATGTGGTGTTCGGGATGAAAATTCCTGAGCTTCGCTCACTGGTGGTATGCCTGGAAGACGCAGTTGCGGCGATCGACGTCGAAAGTGCGCTCGCAAATCTGCAGGCGCTCCTCATGGGCATCGACGCCCGTGGCGGCCGCCCGGAACAGGGGCCTTTGCTATTCGTCCGTCCTCGCGATGCAGAGATGGCAGCAGTGTTGAACGAATGGCCGCTGATTAAGCACGTCAACGGGTTCGTCGTTCCCAAGCTAACGCTGAAGTCTCTTGGTTTCTGGGAGGTCGCGGTCAGCAACCCTGATCTCTATCTCATGCCAACTCTGGAAACGAGCGATGTTTACGATCCGGGTGCCATGGTGGAGCTCGGCCAGGCTCTGAAAGCCAACCTGAACCAACGCATCATCGCTCTCCGGATTGGCGGGAACGACCTAATGGGCTGCCTCGGCCTGCGCCGGAACCCTGCCACCACGCTCTACAACACACCGATGAGCTACGTGATTCCCATGCTCGCCGGCGTAATGGGAGCACAGGGCTTTGCCCTGACCGCCCCTGTATTCGAGCAGCTGGCCACCCCCCATCTTCTTCGGGAGGAGTTGAAGCTCGATATCGCGCATGGACTGGTAGGCAAGACGGCAATTCATCCAAGCCAGATCAGCATCATTCAGGACACGCTCCGCGTGAGTCTGGAGGACCTCAACTGCGCCAAGCTGATCGTCAACGATGTGGCCCCCGCCGTCTTCAAGCACAACGACGCAATGTGCGAGCCGGCTACTCATTACAAGTGGGCAGTAAACATCCTCGAGCGCGCCAAGTGGCACGGAGTGAAGCCCGCCGAAATGGGTAATGGCGAGCACAGTGTCCGCCTGGCCGAGGCAAACTGATGAGCATCGAAATGCTGGAGGCAGGGCCGAAAGGAGCGAAGGTGCTCTCGGTGTTTGACTTCGATGGAACCCTCACCCGGCACGACAGTTTCGTGCCGTTCCTTCGGTTTGCCTTCGGCACTCGTGAGTTCACCCTTCGCATCCTCAGGCTGGTGCTGCCCAGCCTGAGGTATCTCTCCCGGGGCATGTCCCGGGATGAGCTTAAGGCCCAACTGGTGAGCACATTTCTCGCCGGCGTGGAAGCCAAATGGGTGGGCCAGAAAGCAGAAGATTTCTGCCAGTCGGTTTGGCCTAAGCTCATGCGCCCATCAGGGTTACGATCCGTCGCGGCCGAAATGGCGTCCGGAGCAGAGGTGACACTTTGCTCAGCCTCTCCGGTCCTGGTTTTGCGTCCATTCGCCGACCGGCTCGGTATCAAGCTAATCGGGACAGAATTGGAAGTGGTCGATGGCCGGCTGACCGGCAAGATCAGCGGAAACAATTGTCGCTGCGAGAACAAGGTACTCCGACTGGAAGCCATCTATGGTCCGCTCACCCAATACCGGTTAAGGGCCTGGGGCGATACTCGCGGCGATCATGAATTACTGGCTGCTGCGCAAGATGCGCATTGGCGTCATTTTCACCCCGTATGGCGGCGTTCCCGCCCACGGTTTAGCAAAGCAGGGAGCCCGGGGAGTGTTCCTCCGCGTACCTCCCACTCGAAATCTGAAGATCAACAAGGAGCGTAAACATGGCACTCACCCTGAGCAAAAATCAGAGCATCTCGCTGGAGAAAACTGCCGGCAGCGGACTGACCTCGGTCAGCCTGGGACTGGGTTGGGACCCGGTGAAGTCCGGTGGATTCCTCTCCAAGCTCCTCGGGGGCGGCAGCGACTCCATCGACCTCGACGCCTCCTGCATTCTGCTGGACGGAAACATGAAGCCGGTGGATCTGGTTTGGTTCCGTCAGCTCAGCTCGAAGGACGGCTCCATCAAGCACTCCGGCGATAACCTCACTGGTGAAGGTGATGGCGACGATGAAACCATCAACGTCGATCTGCAGCGCCTGCCAGCCTCCGTCCAGCACCTGGTATTCACTGTCAACAGCTTCCGTGGGCAGAAATTCGACCAAGTAGAAAATGCCTACTGCCGCATCGTGAACAACTCCAAGAACCAGGAGCTGGCGCGCTTTAATCTCGCGGAAAAAGGCCAGCACACGGGTGTGGTGATGGCCAGCCTCAGCCGCAAGGGTAACGACTGGGACTTTAAGGCGATCGGCCAATCCACCAACGGCCGCACCGCGGATGACCTCGTCAACCTGGCCATTCAGGCGGTACGCGCATGACAACACTGGTACCTGGCGGTAATGCGCCGGTTGCCACCGGCCAACTGCGCGTGGACATCAGCTATACGCCGATCCCAGGCGCAGACCTTGATATCTCTGCGTTCGCCCTGACCAACACGGGGAAAGTCCGCGGCGATGGAGACATGTGCTTCTATGGCCAAACCAGCATTCTGAGCGGGGCAGTCCAGCTGACGGCCAGCTCGGCCGGTCGTGCTGAATTCACAGTCGATCTCAGTCGTGTTGATCCTGCCGTGGATAAAGTTGCGCTCACCGCGACCATTTACGAGAACAAGGCAACCTTCGATCGCGTTTCGACGCTGGCGCTGGCCCTTACGGGAGGGATTGAAGCTCAGATCCCAACACGCGGGATGAACGAAACGGCGCTCATTCTTGGCGAGTTCTACCTGCGCCAGGGAGCGTGGAAGTTCCGCTGTGTCGCACAGGGCTTCGCGGGTGGCCTGGAGCCGCTGGCTAAGCATTTCGGTGTCGATATTGCAGCGCCGTCGGGGAATCAGGCCCAGAACACGGCGCAGCCGGCACCCGCTCCTGCGCCGGTACCGCCAGCCGCGCCGAAATCGACGATCAGCCTCAGCAAGGTGACCCTCGACAAGTCTCGCTCGAGCATCAGCCTGGAAAAAACGTCTGCTGGCTTCGGTGAGATAAAGGTCAACCTGAACTGGAACCAGGGCGGCACTGGTCTGCTTAGCGGCCTTCTTGGAAAACGCAACGCGATCGACCTGGACCTGGGTTGCCTGTTCGAAATGCAAGACGGCTACAAAGGTGCTGTACAGGCGCTCGGTAAGCGGTTCGGTGATCTGCGCGAAGAGCCGTACATCCAATTGATGGGGGATGACCGTACTGGCTCTGTCGCTGGTGGTGAATGGCTTCACATCAACGGGCAACACTGGAGCGAGGTTAAACGGATTCTGGTGTTCGCCTTCATCTACGACGGCGCTCCCAATTGGAAGGCAACCGACGGGGTGGTGACCATCTTCGTTCCCGGGCAACCGGAGATCGAGGTACGCATGAACGAGGAGGGAGGTCGCCACGGCATGTGTGCGATTGCTCTTCTTGAAAACGTGAATGGGGCCGTTAAGGTCTCTCGCCGAGTCGACTTCCATCCTGGGCACGAAGAGATGGATCGAGCCTACGGTTGGGGGATGCGCTGGAAAGCGGGCTCCAAGTAAAACTTATCCGGCGGGGACCTAGTGCCCCGCTCATTGAGGGGGAACACATGCTCGAATGGCTGAAAACCAACGCGGCCAAAGCCCGCGAAACGCTGACTACCGAGGTAGGTAAATATAAGAACCGGGACTTCATGGCCGCCATCGCTAACGGCTGTGCATTGATGTCCGCCGCGGACGGCGAGATTAAATCCGAAGAAAAAATGAAGATGACCGGCTTCATCAATAACTCGCCGGAGCTGAAAGTCTTCAATCTGAATGACGTCATCGGTGTCTTCAACGACGCCTGCGGCAAGTTCGAATTCGATTTCCAGATCGGCCAAGCGGAAGCTCTGAAAGTGATCAGCAAGATCAAGAGCAATGAGGGGCAGTCGCGCTTGCTGGTCCGTGTGGTGTGCGCCGTCGGTGCCTCGGATGGCGACTTTGATAACAAGGAAAAGGCAGTTGCTCGCCTGATCTGCCTGGAGCTGGGCTTGAACCCCGCAGATTTCGAACTGTAAGGAACTGAAACGTGGAAACGACTCACATTGGCTTCCCACCGCTGACCATGGCGGTATTTGTCGGCCTGGCGCTTGCCGCCCTGCTGCTGGACATGGTTACCCACCGCGCTGACAAGCCGATCACGCTGGCGCGCGCCTCTATCTGGTCCGTGTTCTGGGTGGCGATTTCCCTGGCGTTCGCAGGTTTCCTCTACGTGCAACACGGCGCTGAAGTCGCCAGCCTGTTCGTTACCGGTTACGCCCTGGAGAAAGTGCTGTCGGTCGACAACCTGTTCGTTTTCATGGCCATCTTCGCCTGGTTCAAGGTGCCGGATGGTCTGCGCCACCGCGTTTTGTACTGGGGCATCATCGGTGCAATCGTTTTCCGTGGCGTGTTCGTAGCGATCGGTACCGGCCTACTGGCCTTTGGTCCCTGGGTTGAGATCGTCTTCGCGCTGATCGTGGCTTGGACGGCGGTGATGATGCTCAAAGGTGGTGACGACGATGATGCTGAGGAGGATTACTCCCAACATCTCGCCTACCGATTCGCCAAAAAGCTCTTCCCTGTATGGCCGAAGCTGTACGGCCACAACTTCTTCGTGAGCCGTAAAAAGCTCGAAGTCGAAGTCCAGAAGACCGAGAACAAAGGCATGAGCCTGGCGGCGAAGGGCGGTCTGTTCGCCACCCCGCTGTTCCTCTGCCTGGTCGTAGTCGAGGTGTCTGACGTACTGTTCGCCTTCGACTCGGTACCGGCGGTAATCGCGGTGAGCCGTGAGCCCCTGATCGTCTACTCCGCAATGTTGTTCGCAATCCTGGGCCTGCGTACCCTCTACTTCGTCCTCGAAGCACTGAAGCGTTACCTGGTGCACCTCGAGAAAGCGGTCGTCGTGCTGCTGTTCTTCATCGCCGCCAAGCTCGGCCTGAACGCCACCGACCACCTGTTCCACCACGGCATCAGCATCGATCCGAACACCAGCCTGCTTATCGTCCTGGCAGTTCTGGCAGTCGGCATCCTGGCAAGCGTGATCTTCCCCGAAAAGGAAGAAGCGCAAGCCGAAAACCAGTAATCAGTAGCAACCACAAGGAGCTGTATACATGGCACTGTCTCTTCAAAAAGGTGGCAACCTCTCCCTGTCCAAAGAAGCACCTGGCCTGACCAAAATCCTGGTCGGTCTGGGCTGGGACCCGCGCTCCACTGATGGCACCCAGTTCGACCTCGACGCCAGCGCTTTCCTGCTGAACGCCACCGGCAAAGTCCGCGGCGATGCCGACTTCATCTTCTACAACCAGTTGAAGAGCCCGGACGGTTCCGTTGAGCACACCGGTGACAACCGCGACGGCGCCGGCGACGGTGACGACGAAGCGATCAAAGTCGACCTGAGCCGTGTTCCGGCCGACGTCGACAAGATCGCCTTCACCGTGACCATCCACGACGCTGAAAACCGTCGCCAGAACTTCGGCCAGGTCAGCAACTCCTTCATCCGCATCGTCAACGAGGCCAACGGCTCCGAGATCGTTCGCTACGATCTGGCCGAAGACGCTTCGACCGAAACCGCGATGATTTTCGCCGAGCTGTACCGTCACAACAGCGAATGGAAGTTCCGCGCCGTCGGCCAAGGCTACGCTGGTGGCCTGAAGGCCCTGGCCAATGGTTACGGTCTGACCGTCAACTGATCCCTCACCCCAACTGAATCAAGGAATCACACCATGGCAGTATCTCTCTCGAAGGGCGGCAACGTCAGCCTGTCCAAAGAAGCACCTGGCCTGAGCGAAGTCGTAGTAGGCCTGGGCTGGGACCCGCGCGTTACCGATGGCACCGAGTTCGACCTGGACGCCTCGATCTTCATCACCGGTGAAAACGGCAAAGTCCTGAACGACTCCAGCTTCATCTTCTACAACAACAAGAAGTCCACCGATGGTTCCGTCGAGCACCTGGGCGACAACCGTTCCGGCCAGGGCGATGGCGATGACGAGCAAGTGAACGTCAAGCTGACCGGCCTGGGCGCCGACGTGAAGAAGCTGGTCTTCGCCGTCACCATCCATGACGCCGAAGCTCGCAAGCAGTCCTTCGGTCAGGTGGGCAACGCCTACATCCGCGTCCTGAACAAGGCCGACGGCAAGGAAATCGCTCGCTACGACCTGTCCGAAGACGCCTCCACCGAGACCGCCATGATCTTCGGCGAGCTGTACCGTCACAACGACGAGTTCAAGTTCAAGGCGATCGGCCAAGGTTTCGCTGGCGGCCTGAAGCCTCTGGCTGAAGCTCACGGCGTGAGCATCGGCTAAGCCGAAAGGCAGGAAAAAGCCCCGGCATGGCCGGGGCTTTTTCACATCTGTAGGAAGGGAACGAATGTTACGACCGGCAACTCTCCAGTTGCTGCGCCGTACAAGCTGTATGTCTGGACAAGGAAAATCGCGAGATGAAACTCAGGTTGGTTTTAGCTGTAGGTGGAGTGCTGGGGTTGGTGGGCTGTGATGCTGTCACTGATTTCAAGCTGGGTATGGCGCAGCGGGAATTGCGCGAGGAATGCTTCGGTAGCTTCACGAACACCTGCGTGAGCAAGACCATCGACTTCAATATCAAGGTGCTTGAGTCAGTGCCTCTTTCTGGGCCGGAGGATAAGAAGGGCATCATTGCGATGTTCGGAGACGAAGGGTGGGATCTCTGGGAGGAGTCCGAGGAGGAAGTGAAGGACCAGGTGATCGAGATCCTCGAATCAAGACGCCCTGGTTTCTTCTCCCGATGGTTCCTGGGTGACGCCCAGCCATTCGATGAGAAAGGGGTAATGGAGCTTGCGCCGAGTGACCTGAAGCCATTCCAGGATCGTGCCAAGGCAGTGTTTGTCAGCAAGCTGAAGGCAGCAGGGCTGAAGCCTAATGCTGAAGCAGCTGCGAAATACAACGATGAGAAACATCCCCCTCAACCGCAAGAAGCTCCAGCTACCCTGGGCTCCGCAGAGCACTCCGATCGACCGGTAAGTGAAGTGTCGCAGCAATCTCAGCTTCAACCGCAAGGCCTTTCCGCCGACGGACATGCACTGACCTTGCCGGCAGCCATCGATGGTCTTGTCGCTGCCGAAGTTTCGTCTGACGGCGGAAGTGAGTACGAAGAAGGTCGCAAGGTTGTTCAAGTGGATCTCAATGGCGACGGTGCAGAGGATGCTGTTGTCCTTTTCACCATCGAAGGGCAGGGCGGTGGGAACGGCTCGTACCAAACCCTGGCTGCCCTTTACAAGGAGCCGGACGGCTGGACCCTCAAGCAGAAGCTTGTCGTAGGTGGCGCAACAGACATCGAGGTCATGGGCCAGAACATTTTCGGTTTGAAGGTCTTGACCCACGGCGACGACGATCCAATGTGCTGCCCGAGCCTCGAAAGCGTTGTTAGGTACAAGTGGACCGGTACAGCCTTCGCTGAACTGACCGCCGCTAGCCAGAGCGCTGGCTGAACCTCCATTGGGCCAAGACAAATCCTGGCCCTCCTCATCGTTACCTAGGACCCAGTAGGCAACGGTCCATCCCTGTATTTCCTGCTCTCGCTCTACGCGAAGGTTGTCCTGTTCACGCTCTACCTGCTCCTAATGGGCCTTATGCTGTACAACAAAGGTGGACCGTCGCCGGCGGCGTGGATGAGCAATCGCTGCAAGCGCATTGTTCGCCTTCTTTACCGCCTGGATGTGCCGTAACCGGCAGTTTTCACACATTGACGACTACCTCGCCGGCCGGACATAGCTTGGCATCGACATCGGCCTGCAAGTGGGCAGGCCGGCGTCCCCAGTGAATCTCGGAGGAAGATATGGGGTTCCGCTTCAGCAAACGGATTACGATCGTTCCCGGCGTTCGGCTCAACATCAGCGGTTCGGGAATCAGTACCTCTATAGGTCCCCGCGGATTGAGCCTAACCATGGGCAAACGTGGCACTTACATTAACGCGGGCCTGCCAGGGACCGGTCTGTCCTATCGTGAACGGCTTGATCGATCTGGCCAGAGGCGCGCACCTGGTCCATCTGAAGAGACAGCGGCCTATTCGGGGCCCATAAAGGTCAAAGTCGACGATGATGGCTCGTTGATCATCACAGATCTGGAAGACAACCTGCTCCCGCGAGAGATCGTTAAGCGCGTGAAATTGGAAAAGTGTGAGGAGATCCAGGCGCTTCTCGAAAAAGCTGCAGCAAAGATCAACGAAGGGCTCGATGGGTGCCTTTCGGTGCACATGATGACTCCCAGGCCAGGTTCTCTGCCGGCGCTTCCATCTGCATTCAACCTTGAAGAACCGCGCCGACCATCCATTGACGCGCCCGGGCTACTCGACAAGATGCTCTTGCGAAGTGCCAAGATGGAAAGGGAGACTCAGGCACTGGAGGCCCAGTACCAACAGGATCTGGCTGAGTGGAACTCCGCCCGCGACGCCCACGAGAAGGCACGTGCCGAAATCGAGAAGACCATCCGGCTGGCTGCAAAGGGATATAGCGCTCAGATGGAGCGCGCGCTGGACTATGTGCTTTCCGGCATCGCCTGGCCGAAAGAAACACTACTCGAGTACGAGTTCTCCCACGACGTAACTGGAATAGCCCTGGATATCGACCTGCCCGATGAAGGTGATGTTCCGAACAGAACCGCTGAAGCTAAAGGCAATGGCAAGCTCAGCTTCAAAACCAGGTCCGAAGCCCAGACTCGAAAGGACTTCGTCTCCCTCTGCTACGGCACCGTTTTCCGTGTGGTTGGGGAAGTTTTTGCCTTGCTTCCAGGCATCCAACAGTGCCTTGCTTCCGGGTACATTCAGCGCACAAATCCTGCAACGGGACGCATCGAGGATCAGTACGTAATCTCGGCGCTGATCTCTCGTGATCAATGGGAAACCTTGGACTTCAACCGGCTGGAAGCGATCGATCCAGGTGCGACATTGACGGCATTCGGGGCAGTGGTGAGCCTCGACAGAGCATCTCGGTTCCGTGAGATTACCCCAATGGATTTAGCCATCCTTGGCTGAACTGTGTTTCCGAGGTACTCGCTCCTAAAACAGAAAACCCGCCATCTAGGCGGGTTTTCTGTGTTGAAGGGGGCGTCCCAGTAAAAACACCTGAGGGATCTGGGGGCGCGCTAGGCGATGATCCCCTTCGCAGAAGCTTCCTTGATCCAGCTCGGGAATTCCTCCATGAGCTGGTCGTAGAGCTGCTCCTCGCTTACCTGGTGCAGATCATCCAGGGCGAAGAATCCGCAGTTGTCGACCACTCGGCCTTTCATCTCATCGAGCTTTTCCAGGATGCCATAGCCGTGCCCCCCAAGGCCAACGAACTGCCAGTAGAGGGGCAGCTTCGCAGCCTCGGTCATGAGCTTGGTGATCTTCCTGTTCTCGTGTACCCCACCGTCGCTGATGAAGAGAACATAAACGGGCGACCGGTCACCGTCGTTGAGGTAATAGTTGATCACTTGCTCCATCACCCTGGGCTCGTCGTTGATCCGGCTGCCTACGTTCCAGTCACGCCAACCGTAATTGTCGGTGTTGATGAAGTCTTGGTAGTTGCTCAGGGTGATTTCGGAGAGCTTTTGCGGCTTTGCTGCAAAGGCCCAGCAGTCAATAGAGCCATCATCATCGAAGTGGACGGCCAGGGGCAGCAGCCTGTTGACCACCTCTTGGACACGCCCCTTGGAATACTGGGAGTTCATGGAGCCCGACGCATCGAGAACCAGCGCGACACGCGCCTTCACATGGGTCAGTTTCGCTTTCTCGAGGCTAACCTGGGCCTTTTTGGCCAGGCTGATCAGTTGCGGAGCCGCGGCCGCAACCTTCTTTTCCAGCGAGATGGTGGCTTGAACGGGGGCTGGCGCTGGGGAACTTGCGGGAGCTGCATCATCTGCAACCTCGCCCCCGAAATGCTTCACCAGGGCGCTGAGCCCTTCGTTGAAGCCTTGGAGGTTCGACGCTAAACGCCATTGGCCATCCTTGCGGTAGACGTCCACTACCATGATGGCCTTCTCCGCGGCGAAGGTGTTGCCAGCGAAGGGGCAGGTGGCAACAACTTGACCGGTCGGGTCCTTGATTACAAAAGATGAGGACTGGATATCGCGCATGGCACCGGCCCCGTCGATTGCCGCGGTAAACACCAAGCGATCGATTGAGGAGGGAAGTCCAGCCAGGCTCAGACTGAACTCTGCTCCAGCTTGCTTCAAACTGCCGCAAGGGGAGATCGGCTGGTTGAAGAAGATCATGTAGCGATCGTCCGAAAGCTTCCCAGCAGCATCCAGGCCGAAACAGGCGAGGTCGACTGTATGGGGGGAGTTGATCTGGATCGCGAGGGATAGAGACTGGCCCTGAATGAGGCTCGATAGAGGGATACGTTGCCCTTGGCTGATCTGCATTTAGTGCTTCCTTGAGAGTTCTAACGTGCACCAGGTACTGAAGGGATAGTACCGCGCCCAGGGAGCGCGAGTGGCTCGAATGTGCAGCCTTGAGTTACTGCACATGCCGAACGATAACGCCGAAGATTGAACAACCAAGCCCCTAGCTAGCCAGCGTGGTTGAACTGGGCTGACACAGGGTAATTGCCGGAGATACCTCTCCAACACCGCCCACCGTAACGCCGGCAAATCGCAGTTCGATGCGTTATGCCAAGCAGCTGGCCTATCGACTTGGCAAAGTGACTTCGGGGCCAAGGCGAGAGAACACAGCGACAGCGAATGCGCGATCGCACGCAAGCTAGTCGAAGAAGGTAAGTTCGAAGAGCACTACAAGTCAGCGAAGGAAAGCCCCTCTACGCCTCTCTCTTCGTGGGCCGGTCCTACGAACTCGACGCCAACTGATCCTCCTGCAAGCAGCCCGGGGTACCGGGCTGCGATCTCTTCTCTCGACGTGCTTACGGCACAATCGCCCCGGCATCATCGCCGATCTGCCACTGGCAAAGCACGCCCTGTCATTCCCTCCAGCTTGCCTGAAGCTGGGATAAGTCAAGGTGCTGTTATGCTGTGCCCCTGTAATTCATCAAATGATCGATGCCATGACTACGGAAACTCGGAGCAGGACCACTCTCATCTCGGTAGGCAAGCAACTCCATGCCTCCCCTCAAACCGGACAGGACCGCGCCTGTCTTGTTCGCCAGAGCGATGGGACAGAGCGCTTAGCATTGATCCAGCTTGTAACCTCCAAGCAGCAAGGATCACTGCACAGAGGAGCAGAGTTCTTCCGCGTTTCGTTTCGATTCGTAGGGGATGATTCAGATCCGGACTGCCAGTACCACCTCGATCAGAACACCGTGTGGTGTGTCATCGACCACAAAGACTGCCAGATCGTATTTGGCCCCACCGAAGGCATTGAGATCAGACAGCCGGGGCTGGGCATTGGCTCCTACCTCATGGCGCAACTCATCCGACTAATCCAGCAGTCGGAGATGCGTGGCAACTACCAGGTCCAGGCGGTACACCTTCCCATCGGGGCACAGAGCAAGGTCAAACCAGAGGATGCCCGGGCTAACGACGCGCGGATCGAGACATTCCTTACTCGGGTTGGGTTCTACGTCTCACCAGCTGCTGGACAGAAGGTGATTGGGGTTCGGCGTGCCCAAGACCTCCGCCCTTGGTGGAACCAACAGAAAGTCAGTTTCCTGTCCTTCCCCAGTTTCGTGGAGTTGGCGGCGAGGTGGCAACGAGAGAAAAACCAGTCTGAGAAAGCCGTCGAGGCCGCACAGCGCATTGTTGAAGGCGCCCACCTGCATGCCTCCGAACTTCAAACCGCGCATGCTGAAGAGATCGCATCTCTCGAATCCAAGATTGAGCAACTGGAAGGAACGGTGAGTTCGCAAGAAGAACAACACGCAGCGTTCATTCGCGAGTTACTGGAGAAGCAGGCAGTAGAAACTCAAGGCCTGCGTAGGCAGATTGAAGAAATCCAGAATATGCCCAGCCAGATCGAAGATCGGGTTACAGCCCTGAACCCTGCACGGCCGTCCGCCGGGGATACGTTGGAGGCACGGGCCGAATCTGCCACCCAGATGCAAAGAACTCTGACAATCAGCTTGGCCCCGGCCCTTATGAAGCTCCTCTGGGCAGCTTTAGCGCTTTCCGCGTTTGCCTTGGGTGCTGGCGCGCTGACCAACCACCTCTAATCAGGTCACCGTATGAACGCAATAGACGCTACACCTCCGGACGACTTCCCAGAACAAGTCATCATGATGGACAAGGACTTAGCGAAAAGGCATCCCGGCAAAGCCTTCTACCTCAGGATCAAGGTGGAAGCAGGGATCGAGCATGTCGACCTCGATAACGCTGTGACCCCGCGCGAGGCCCGGCGAATGGCGATATCCCAAGGCTACGCCCCAACGCATTGGATGACTGTTGGTGATCTCCGGCCGACGCGGTTTTATTAAGCATCCTGGGAAACAGGGCAGAGGAGCGGCCGAAGGGGTAGACGGTTCAAGAGAGTGGACCGGAATTTCATGAGCGCTCCCATCAGCCGCGGTGAAACTATTGCGACTTCCTCAGGGTTTCTGGGCCCCGAGCAATGATTTTCCGAAAAGCTGGTAGCAACCACCGGCCTCGGTACACTGGCCTGAAACAAAACACAGGCCGCCGGAAATGTTCGATCTTGACCACTCCCTCGCCCAGGAAATCGCCGACCGAGCGATGGCCATCCTTCCGCGCAACGTGAATGTAATGGACAGCCAGGGCTTGATCATTGGGACAGGGGAGGCTGAGCGTCTCTATACCCGACACGAAGGGGCTCAACTGGTCCTCGCCAATAATAGGGCTGTGGAAATCGACAGTGCTGCTGCTAGCGCTCTCAGAGGCGTTCAGGAAGGTGTGAACCTTCCACTGTGCCTGGAGGGGCAACTGATCGGCGTCATCGGCGTGTCCGGCGAGCCCGAGGAGGTCCGCACGTTCGCTGAGATGGTCCGAATGACCGCAGAAATGTTGGTGGCCCAGCGCAACGACCAGCGGCACCAGATTTGGCTCCAGAAGCGGACTGAAGATGTTCTGTCTGCCATCCTCCTTTCCGGCCAGTCTGCTCAACGTGCCATCGTTGAGGCCCAGCGATTGGGTCTGAAACCTGATCTTCGTCGGACGGCAATCCTCCTCGACCTGGCCAACCCATCCGACATTGAGCAGGTAACCAGATGGATTCAGCACCAGGTAGCCGACGCCTGGTGCGTTCCGTTGCATGCATCAGGCCTGGTCTGGTGCCCACCTCGCACCGTTCCACCGGATTTTCCTGAGCGGGTAACTCGCGCCGGCATTTCACTCAGCAGGGTGGCGATCGGCACCCCAAACATCGAAACCGGATCTCTGCGCTCTGAGGTTGAGCAGCTATCTGACTTGATGGCCTACGCCCAAGCGAAGGTCCCAGATATCCAGTGGCTTGATCTGGCCGCTCACAGAATTCCGGTCGCAGTGTGGCGGTATCGTTCCGAGGATGGATTTCGGCAGCTGGCTGAGCCTTACCTCTCCCTGCAGCAAGAGGATGGTAATGGCCAGCTACGTAAGACATTGAAGTGCTGGGTGGAGCACGGAAGTGATGGCCAAGCCTGTGCAGAGGCACTGAATATCCATCGGAACAGCCTTCGTTACAGACTGGAGAGAATAGCCGATATCACCGGATTCGACCTCGCATCCCCCAAGGGCATCACTGAACTCTATCTGGCTATGATCCTGGCTGCGGAGTAGGGATTCGTGGGCCTTGTGAAATTGCACAAAAGACCGTCATAAAGTCTGTGATTCCCACCTACCTGCCGCGCACCTGAAGCAGGAACAATCCCCTCAAACAACAGCTTGGCCCGAGGGGGACTGCATGAAAGTCGTGATCGCACCGGATTCGTTTAAAGAAAGCCTGTCAGCAGAGCTCGTGGCGGAAGCCATTGCCCTGGGAGTACGAGATTCGGCTCCTGACGCTGAAATCGTATGTGTGCCGATGGCAGACGGAGGGGAGGGCACCGTCGACGCGGTCCTGGCTGCCACCGGGGGTGAACGCCGGTTCAGCCGCGTCCGTGGACCACTTGGGGCAGAGGTCCAGGCAGCCTGGGGGTGGTTGAGCGAATCCCGCACGGCGGTGATCGAAATGGCGGCTGCCAGTGGCATCCACCTGGTAGCGCCTGCCGCCCGCGACGTGACGCGCGCATCCACCTTCGGCACAGGTCAACTGGTCCTGCAGGCTCTGAACGCCGGCGCGCAACGAATCATCATGGGGTTCGGTGGTAGCGCGACCAATGATGGCGGTACCGGAATGTTGCGAGCGCTTAGAGCCAAGTTTCTGGACTCAGCCGGCGATGAGCTCGAGGAGGGTGGACTGGCGCTCAATGCCCTTCGGCGGATCGACCTCAGTAGCTTGGATGAAAGGCTACATAAAGTCCGGATTGATGTTGCCTGTGATGTCGACAACCCACTCACCGGGCCGAAAGGGGCCTCTCACGTTTTCGGCCCACAGAAAGGTGCATCACCTGATCAGGTGCTGGCTCTGGATGAAGCATTGGCCGCGTATGCCGACATCGTGGCAGAGCAGCTCCAGGAAGACGTTCGTGACTTCCCCGGGGCTGGCGCTGCTGGAGGTATAGGCTTCGCTGCAAAGGCATTTCTCCAAGCAGAATTCAGGCCCGGCGTTCAGCTGATCGCTGATCTGTCTGGGCTCAGCCTGGCAGTTCAAGGAGCTGACTTGGTGATCACGGGCGAAGGCAAACTGGACGAGCAAACGCTATATGGGAAAACCCCTGCTGGGGTAGCTGCTATCGCAGCTGCTGCAGGAGTTCCGACTGTAGCGATCGCCGGCACGTTGGGAGCCGGGTATCAGCGGCTGCGCAACATTGGAATTGTTGCAGCCTTCTCCATCACTCCTGGCCCAATGACTCTGGAGTCCGCGTGCGCTGACGCAGCGATGCTGTTACGTCATCGAGCTGCGGACGTGGTGCAACTGTGGAAGGTAGCCAGAGTAGGGGTGTCCTGATGGACCCCTCCTCAATCCCAAGGCCTAATTCTGGTGTGGAAGCCGCGAAGTGGGATGGTAGCGGGCAGGAGGGGCAAGGCCTAAATAGGGCCTGGCCCCAAGGTGGTCTGCCCTTGGTTGCGCGCCTCGACTTTCGCCCAGGCTTCGAAGCTTGACTGAGTGTGGCCGCAATGCCGGCACTGATACCCATCATTGCGGCCACTGGGGTCAGAGTCGCACTCGTGGAACTCCATCGCCGTGAAGTGGCACGTGGGCACCAGCGCGCCTCTGGACGTACGCATCAGCTGAACATAATCGGCTATGGGCAGCGTGTATCGGGCGTTGTCTTCAGGGGTAATGATTGGTTTTCTCATGGGAAAGGTCTCCTTCTTAGCCAGGCGAAGGGGCTGCTCGAACGAAATGCTCTGTCGCCGTGGCGGCCTCAGCTGATGTATTCAACGGCAGCATCGTAGAGCGTCTTTGCATCGAGGACGGCCTCCCTGCAAGCGGCGTCCATTGCACCCGCATCATTGGGATCGAGTTCACCGCGCTCAACCTTGGTGGCCACGATCTCCGAGGCTATCTCGATGATGCGCTGTTTACGGGGAGTTGGACTAGAAAGTGCGACAGACATCAGGCTGATCCTCCTTCAGGATTTGAGCATCTACCGTAACAACCGTTGGACTGTGCCAGAAGCCTCGGGTGCTCGGACCACGATGTGTACTGTTGCGAGGTGTATCGATGTGTACCGACGCACATGAAGGAAGCCAAATCGCTACGGCAGTCAGTGGCTTATGGACTCCTACCTTTGGCTGGGCCCGTTACACTTCACCAATGAGATTTGGCCCTGAGTGGGTGAGTGCTGATCTCAAGTAATGCAATCCAGGCGAGATCGCCTGCACATCAACCAAGGAATAGGCGACCCAAATTGAGTCAATCCCTGAAACCCGGCGAGAACACAACGATCAACCAGCCCAATGGCCAGGTCCTGGTAGCGCATTCCGCCGGCGCAAATCTCGACGTGAACCTGACTGCCTTCCTCGTCACTGACACAGGCAAAGTGATCGATGACAGCGGAATGGTCTTCTTCAATGCACCAGAGCATGCCTCCGGCGCAGCTGCTTTCTCTCCTCCCATCAACCAGGCCGGAACGGTCAGCCACAGCATCAGCTTTGACTTGAGCCGTCTTCCACCCACAATTTCGAAGATCGCCATCACCTTGACCCAGGACGGCAGCGGTGGAGGCTTCGCCGAAGTCCCCAATCTCACTGCTCGAGTCATCGCCGGCGAACAGGTACTGGATCTTGCCCCCGGGGCCTTCGACCGGGAGACGGGGATCATCGTGCTCGAACTCTACATTCGAAATGGCCAGGCAAAGGCGCGATCAGTCTGGCAGGGTTTCGCCTCTGGCTTGGCCGGGCTCTGCGGCATGTACGGTGTAGAGGTCGACGAAGCGCCGGCAGCTGCTCCAACCCCGGCCGCGCCCCCTGCAAAGCCGGTGAACATTACCAAGTCAGTTGTCACCTTGGACAAGCCAGGAACCTCACACAAAGTCTCGTTGGAGAAAGGTGCGGCCGCGCCGAAGGCGATCAAGGTCAGCGCCACCTGGGTGGACAACGGCGACGGTCGGGACAACGACGACTTAGACCTGCGCATCGGCATCCTTCGCCCAGACGGTCGAATGTCCATAATCCAGGCGCCTGACAAGCGAGGCTCCTTCGATGCTGATCCCTTTGTGTTCCATACCGGTGACGTGGTGAGTGCCAGCGCCTCCGCTCCAGGGATCGAAACCGTCGAGATCAACCCGGCCATCTCCCATCGCATGGGTGGCAAGGTTGCGCTGGTCTGCAGTGTCTATTCCGCGGTCGACAATGGC
>NZ_KI517362.1:0-31766 GCF_000478485.2 Pseudomonas sp. P179 | reverse complement strand
TAATGCGATCATCGCCCTAGGGCTTTCATGATCAAAAACAGCTACTTACAGACCAAATGAATGAATTTCCCCCTTATCTCGGCATGCCCCCTATTAGGCCAGGTTGGGCTTTTGCAGAGGTGACGCCGGGGAAGGAAAAGGGAGCACCGCCGGGCCGGAGAGCGCCGGCGGCTATGTTGTTATAAGTTGGCCTCAGTGCGGCCAGCTCAGCGCTCACTTCCCGCCAACATAAGGCGAGGAGGGAGGCGCGACCGGCAGGCCGACCGGCTTACGGCCGGGGAGCAGGAGCAGGATGGCCAGGATTACCAGGCCAACGAAGGGGATGAACCACAGCAGAAGCATCCAAGGGGAGACGCCGGCGTCTTTCAGACGCTGAATGGCATTGCCGGCGATGACCAGAAGCGCGAGGAGCATCAGAAGTCTGCCGAGCAACCCGAAGGGGCTCAAAGCGACCAAAACTGATACCAGGAATACGTCGGCAAGCAGGCAGAGCCAGAAAAAAGTCCGACCCTGTCGGTTCCTGAACTTGAAGGCGCCGGTGAAATGCCGGCAGTAGTGGGAGAGAAGATTCACGCGGGCTCCTTTGGACATGTCGAGCCGCTGCTCTGCAGCTCGGACACTCATCCTATCTCAGAGTCCGCATGCTCCCCCGGCAAAACACAGGATGTAACGCCAGGCACCATCTACCAGGGTTTCTGCCACCTCCTTTGGAAGGAGCAGATGCCCTAGCATGATGAGGCTGAAGAACAGGGTGAATTTCAAGAACAGTTGGCGTAGGAACACCTGGTCGACCTCGATGTGCTGAGACGTGGGAGTATACCGTCCCGATCGCGCCCACCCAGAAAGTCGACCTCGATCTTTGAGTTACCTGTGATCCGCCGGCCGATCAGCTTCGCGCCATGCGGCGATAGTCGCCAGCATGCTCTCAACCATACCCAGAAGGAGCAGGCTCTGGTTCCATGAGTGCCCCTGGATAAGGTGGCCAGGCATGCCCCCGAGGGTGTGGAACTCTGTCCATGCCAAATACAGAAATGACTCAAGAGGGATGGGTTCATCCCCGAAGTACAAGCGCTGCCAGTAGATCCCAAGCCCCTCTACGCTGAGCGTTGCGACCACAAGCGGACGCAGTTCGTACCGCTCCAAATCTTGCGGATTCATACCATCGCTGCACCGATACGCCATGCAGTCCTTGCCGATGAATAAATACTTGGTCTGCGCAACTGTTAGGTGCTGGGTGAGCATCGCGATGATTCCGGCAGTTTTTTCGAAAGTGTAGGCCTGTTCCGGGCATGTCGCGGCAATCCGACATCAACAAGGAATCCGCGCCATCAACTTGACTGGGATTTGCCATTTTCGCTCGGTACCGTTGGCCTCTAGACCCGAGGTAACAATGGTCAAACGCTCATTTGCCACTCTCACTGCCCTGGCGGTCGCACTCACGCTGGCCGGCTGCTACTCCACCTGCTTCAAAGAAACGCCCGCCCAACAGGTGGCCACGTTCGAGTTCGTGATCAAGGAAATCGATGCCAACAAGCATGAGCGCGTGCTGCAGCGGCCTCGTATTGCCGCGCAGATCGATACTCAAGCGGAATGGCGTCAGCTGCATATCGTGAAAGAGGGCGCGCTCGAAAAATCACGCTCGGGATACATCATGGCCATCCACCCCTATGCCGTCCCAGGGAAGCGGCAGTCCGAAAAGGCGGTGACCTTCGACCTGGTCGTCGACCAGTTCATTCCTGAAATCGGCGCAACTCAAGTAGCCACTTCGGGTACTGGAGCGGCCGTAAACGGCGGCGAGTCGACGATCTTCTGGACTGCGGCCGGGAAGAAGTACACCCTCGAAACGCGGCTTGTCAGCCTGGACTAGCATGCAAACCGCTGGCCCGGCCACAGAGTCACCAAAATGCAAAATCCGGGCTTCAAGCCCGGTTTTTGCATTTCTTTTGGTTCAAGGTCCGCCAGCGTTTGAAAGTCACAAGCCTCGCAGCTACCACCTGGGTCAATCGCGAAGTTTGATCCCGTCGCTCCGATGCAGACTATGGCGCCTACGGCGCTCACCCTGCATCTTTTTGGCCATCTTAGGATCGGCCTGGCCGCCCGGCTTAGCACCGGCGTTGACCATCCTGTCGCGCTCCTTGTTGAAGCGGTACCGGTCGATCAGGCGCTGTATCACTGCGCTCTGCTGACGCATGCCGGCGACGGCGCCGTCCAGACTCACCAGACTCATTGCTGCACCTTGGGGCCAGAGGTTGTCGATGAAATCGTCAACCGATCGGCACTTATAGGCGACATGATAGGAGTTATATCCCAAGGCGCGCGCCACCATGCCTTGTACCTCAGTCAGCCTGATCTCAGCCCCATTCCTTCGTGCGAGCTTCAGCAAGCGGGTACTGTACCGCTTGAACTGCCCGAGATAGAGGCCGGTTACCTGGGTCAACAGCAAAAGCTGATCGGCCAGACGGTCGTCCCGCAGGACATACTCCTCCTCAGCTTTCCACCCCTGCAGGTTGTTCGCAGCCAGGAAAGCTTCAAGGTGCTGCCCAAGACTTCGGGTAACATGCCTAGCGGTGATCTGCTTCGGGAGCTCCTCGGGAGGAAGTTCCTGGATTTCTGGCATGCTTGTCTCGCTGAACGTGGTCAATAGATTGAACCATGATACCGCCCGCGCGACACTTGACCAGTGTCGGCCGGCCTCGGCACGACCAGCGAGAGGGCAGTGGCAATCACCGCCAGGCGGCCCGGGTTATCTCCAGAGGTCAAAACGCAAACCCGGCCTGCTGGGGTGTGCTGAGGAGGCGCTCGAGGTCGCCGTTGAATATTTCACTAGCCTCGCGGCCACGGGCTACGATCTGGCCGCGCACTTTCAGGTGATCGATGTGGACTCGACCACAGGGATCACACTCTTGGTACGACAACTCGGCTTCCAGCTTATTTACGACAGAGCTTCAGCCTTTGGTGGCGGCCCCGCATCGGCACTGCATGTAAGGACTCCTTCAGGGAGATTGCTACAGGCCTGATGGTAACGGTTGCACTCCCATATTCATGACCGAAAGTCCTTGCCGGCTCCCAACCTACGGTTTAGGGATTTTCCAATACCGGTTTCGCTGGTACTCGGGCGATCGGGAAGTAGCATCCAGATTTCGATCCTTGGTATGCGTGCCCTCCGATGTCTGAAAACCTCTTCAAGACCTTTCTAAAACCCTCCCCAGACTCATCGCCTTACAGCCTGACGGAGCTGCAGTCCGGCACGTTCCAAGAGTGGTTTTCTCGGCATGCTTTCGACTTGGTCATCGATTACTCGCAGTTCCTGCTCTACCTGTCCTTCTCGCTCTCGATGATCCTGTTCTTCCGTCGCACGCTTTCGCCCAAACTCATCACTGGCGCCTTCGCTCTTGCTCTTGTGATCTTCCGCTACGGGGAAAACCAAACTCTTGGCCACCTGCTCCTTCCGGAAGGGTCGAATCCGCAGCTCGTTCCAACGTTCCTCGCCGGCATTGTTGCCAGCGGTCTCATCTTGCTGGTCTTCGTGAGACGCTGGCGAACGCTTGATCGCATCATCATGTTGGGAGCCCAGGCCGCCGTGATCGGCACCACCCTGATTTTCCACGTCGCACTGGTCCAAACTGCCCTCCCGGGCTGGAACTGGAACATTGCCTGGCAGCACCGCAACCTGCTCGATCTTCCCAGCACGGAGTTCCAGGACGGGTGCAGGGCAGAGGGGGTGGCGTGTTGGTCAGGCACGTCGTTACGTGCTGAAGACTTTCCGGCGCCGCTCCGGGGCCAGATCTTCGGCACCTATGTCGACCTGTCCACTCGACCATTTACCGAAATGGGGACCACTGTCGGCATCGACAATGATGAAAAGACAGGAAGCATTGCGGCCGTTCTTCTGTACAGGAAGGCAGGCCTCTACAAGGTAATCGTCGACTACGCCGATGCGGTGGGCGCGCACCGGGTGATCCTGCGACTGTTCTACGTGCTCTGCTCGGTCGCCCACTCGATCTGGATCTACCTGGCCCTTTTTCTGATCGCTTTCCATCACAGACGATTCAGCCGCCGGGGCCATGCGATGCCGTCCTCTGGGAATGTCAGTGCAGCGCAGGTTCCTCCGTTTGAAACAGGCCCTTCCGGCATCCCTAACTGAAGCTGCACCGCGCGGCTTGGCCTACCCTCATCGCACAGCTTCCGAGTCTGCGCTATAGGGTTCGATCGTCCAATCCTGAATCAGCCTGTTGAACACGCTCGCCCCCTCAAGGATGTTCTTGTCGATCCCATGGCGGGTTTCGTACAGCAGGCGGATTACCGCGATGCACTCCAGGAAGAGGTCATGGTCGATACAACGGAACCTGGTGGGGTCGAAGGGGTATCGGCATCCGTCGTAACACGCCACCAAGAACCGCGCGATATGGCGGCACTGTCCAGAAAAGCCTTGAGCCACAGCGATTAAATGCTGCAGGGACTTCTTCCCGAGGCTCCGAAGGCCCTCTGATGTTTCGTCCTCCGACGTCGGTATCTGCATTTGGATGCGGCTCGGTGGCCGCCAACGCTCAGCCATTCCATTGAAAACCGAACTTCCGTTCTCTACGTACTGGTGCACCTCCATCGCGGGGGCGGAGTCCATCAGCAACAGAGCTATGCAGTCTTCCATCATGCGGCGATTAAGCACCCTCAACGAGGCAGGATCGATCGGGAAATCCTGGCCGTTGTAACAGCCCAGCAGCAGCGACCTGACCACCTGGTTCTGGATGCCGTCGCCTTGGGCAATGGGCAAGAGTCGATGCAGGGCTTTCTCTCCTGCATAGCGTATCCGCGTGTATGGACTTTCGAGCTGTTCACGAATATTGGCGGAAGCTTGCTCCGGACCAGGGTCAGTCATCATGAGTCCCTCCTTTTTGCTGACCGGAACAGCCTAATCCAGAACTGAGGTTTGCTCCACGATTTACCGAAACCGCCTAAATCTTGGGAATTTCAGCGTGTCTTTTTGACATGGGGTCTAACAAATGTGCTCGTAGCATTGGTGCCTACAACTTCTGCTTAGGAGCAATGAAGATGGGGCGGGAATGCCAGCAGGGCTTCACCTTAATGGAGCTGGCAATAGTGCTTGCGATCACGGCGATGCTCGCCGCCGCAGCAGTGCCAAACTACATGACCAGGGTGAACCAGAAACGCGCGGACATCACAGTCCAAGACACCCAGGCGATCATCGACGCCGCACGGGCCTATCGAAGCGAGAAGGGCACCTGGCCAGGTGATGCTACATGCTCGAATGCTATTCAGGCGCTCGGAGCGACAACCCCGCCAATGCTCGCAGGGGTGTCAAATATCAACCGTTACAACTACCCGATCACCACCTCCTGCACCCAGTACACCTTCAGTGTCGATCAGAACACCACCAAAGATTGGGACGGGGTTGTGGTGAATGGTTTACCGGGTTCTCAAATCATCAACTCATCCACCTACCAGATCCGCACCACTGTTGGGGTTCCAGGGACTGAACCAGCCCTGGACGGGAAGCTCTCGCGCCTGGCCTCGGCGAACGCGGAAATGAACCGCATGCGTACCAACCTGCTGATGGGTAACAACGACATCAACGAGGTCAATGCGGTCAACGCTCAAACCCTCAACGCTGCCGGCGCGGTCAACGCTCAAACAGTCGCTGCTACCGGAAATATCAGCACCGCTGGCTACGTCGAGTTCACCGGCACGGCTGCAGAGGGAGGGGGCTGCGCGAAAGCGGGGCTCGTCGCTACGACATCCACCGGTGCGCAACTCACCTGCCAAGGGGGCAAGTGGGTGAAGTCGGTTATCTGGAGCCCGGCGATCGTAAGCACAGGTCAATCGTGTGCCAGCTTTCCGAAAGGCTCTTTGGCGTTCGACAGTGCGGGGAATCTCTATGTTTGCAAACCTTAAGGCCGTGGCCGTAGCCGCGGCTTTCATTCTCACTGCGGTAACAACGACAGTCTCGGCGGACTCTTGGAAGCCCATCCGTAGTGGGGCAAGCTCTAGTGGGTGGCAAAAGGTCGTTTGTGACCGATCGGGGAATGGTTGGCGGTCTTGCAATATGGGACTGACGATCGTCATCCAGGCAACCCCAGGCTCCCTCGCTGCCCTAGGGGAGAAGGCGGCATTGGTGGCAACAGTCCAGGACTACGACGGGAACAACGCCGGCAGGGGCGTAGTGATCAACTGGACCACCAGCGACGGCGGTCTCAGTGCTGCGACCACGACAACGGATGCGAACGGCCAGACATCGGTCGTTCTCACTTCGTCAAAGACAATTGGCGGGGCCACCGTGAGCGCGACGTCGCCGGCGGAAGGAGGTACAGGGCAGATCACTGTACCGTTCACCGATAAGTGGGTATCTACCAGTGCGATGTACTCAGCCTGGCAGGACTCTGGAGCACCGTACAGTTGCAGCGCCTGGTCACCCGACGCGAGCACGATCAATAAGGGAACAGCATTCACTCAGTCTGCCGTTTGCTACCAAAACCAGATCGCGTACCAACAAAACCGGGAAGTGAGCCTGGTGACTGGCCAGGTCCGAAACGTTGGGGGGGTGATCCCGCTATATCAAACTGTCCAGGCAGCACGTTCCCAGCAAGCCGTCGGTACCAAACAGAGCACCCCGAGTTGTGCTTGGTCCTCATTCACAAAGAACGGGGTCTACGCCACCGGCTGGGATCATGGCGTGTCGAACACCGGTGGGCCGAAACAGGGGTACCGGCTTTACCTAGGGCAGTACATCGGAGAGGTTGCCAACGCGACTGATAGCTTCGCCTACAACGGCCGAATCTACACTATAGGAAAATTCCGACAGTCCACCTGCCTCGGCAAAAACTGCGCATCGAGTCGTGAGGAATACGAGGCCTGTTCTGTTCCGCAGTAAAGAGTCGAACTCGTGAGTCGGGCAGGACTCAGTTGCAGTCCTGCCGACTCACCCGAACTGACATGATCAGTTGGCCATCCCTTCCAACATAGTTGTACCGATAGGTTCCCCCCATCTCCATGAACGGGGAGACCATGTTCGGCGTCGCGCAGACTTTCGAAATGATCTCTGGGCCGAGTGCCTTTTTCACCGCTGCAGGGTCCAGGTCTCGAGATGCATACCGACGGAATCGATACCAGTATCCCCATTCCCTACCGCTACCAGTCACGTCATAAAATTCTGTTTCTGCGTCGACCATCTTGGGGAGATCTTGCTTTGCGCGAGGGATGCCTCGAGCGAACAGCATTCGGAAGAAGTCATCCTCGGTCATGCCCTTGGCAGCAAGAGCTTGTCGGGTTGCTTCTGCAGATACGCCTCCAACCGCAGTCCCTCCGACGCTGCCAGCTGCAGAGCCCAGTGCCTGTCCTAGCTTCCCAGCGTATGCGGCTTCAGGCGCAAGTAGCGCCACCCCTGCCAGCAGGATGAGTCCCGACCAGCCTGCCCCGAAAATCCCATTCCTTCCGCCCATCCTGCCCACGCTCCCTGTCCAATACATATTGAGGTTTGCTCCACGTTTCGCAGCAATCGATGCACGCTGACTCGAACTGACCGGCGGTAACCCGCAGTCGCGCCTTGGACATTTACCGGCCATATACTGCACGGTAGAGGCCATGGATGGCCCCCCTTCAGCAAAATCCTCCCCGCTGACAGTGACATACCCAGTGCGCGCAGCTTGACGCCAACCCGGGGCTGATCTCTATACTGTACGCATATACAGTTTTGAGACGACCGCCCAGATGGATTGCTTTACGTCTCCCGGCCGGCGGCTGTCCAGTCTCGCCCTGGCGCAGCAGCGCCTGAAGATCACTGGTTTCCAGAGCCCGGCTGAGGATCACTTGCTTTTTCCCCCCTCCCTTGACGCCGCGGTGGGATGGGGGGCACCCAACATTTGGCTTTGGCTAGTCGACACCGACGATCTTGTTGGGATCGGAGTGCACCGGAACGATGTACTCGTGGTCGACCGCGCCCTCGAGCCTAGTGCCGGCAATGTAGTAATCGTGGTGGCGAACCATGAGCATCATTTGGCGCTCGTGGAGCGGGTAGCACTGGAACGACTACATCTTGCACGGGTAGGAGCCGACGGCCGCCATCGCGAAATCCTGGCCGACGAAGAGCAGGTGGAACTATGGGGAGTGATCAGCATGCTGCTCAGGAGCATGCTGTGAGCGTCTTTGCCCTGGTCGATTGCAACAGCTTTTACTGCTCATGTGAGCGGATCTTCCGTCCGGACTTGGCACAGAAGCCAGTCGTGGTCCTTTCGAACAACGATCTGAGGGATTGCTTCCGTTAGTAAATGAATTACAGTCCGCACCACCTTGATAGAAGCCTGAGAAATTACATTCCAGCCTCTGAAGGGGAGTCATCTGGATGGTGTTTAAGGCTGTGAAATGAGGCTGGTGTTCGCAACAAAAGACCTTGCTGTAGCGGGTCGATCATTCGAAGGTTTCCCTCTGTTGGTTGGCGCCGACGGTTGGCCAGTGGAGCCGGCGCAATCTTTCCTTTGGCACACGCTAGTCGAGTCAGGTGAGGCACTCAGTGCTCTGACGTGGGAGGCCTATGGACGCCGTCTGTTCGACTACTTCGCCTTCCTCGAGGCCAATGGTCTGGCCTGGAATGAGGAGAGTCAGGCAGATGGCCTGAGCGTCCTGTCGCGGTATAGAGACTGGTCGAGCGGTGAGTTGGAACTAGATCCCAGCACTCTGAACAAGCGACTGAACCTAATTGTGAGGTTCTACCAATGGGCCAAGCAGCGTGATCTGATCGCAGCGCTGCCCTTTGGCGAGCGAAGGGTCAGAGCGACTCCGCATTCCGGCTTCCTCAGTCACGTAGCTCGTCCTAACGCCGAGAGTACGAAGCCCTCAGTGATGGTGCGAGAGCGTAAGCGATTGACCAAATTCCTGACCAAAGATCAGGCTAAGGTTTGCCTCGCCCTCGATGCCGATCCAAGTCACCGGATCTTGTTCCATCTGATGGTTCGCACTGGTCTTCGCTCCTGCGAGGCGCGCACTTTCCCTTTCAAGTACGTCTTTAATCCTCGGCTGAAGAAGGGCCTCCGCCCTGGGCAAATGATCAGCGTGGCTCTCGAGCCATCGGACATGCATCTCAAGTACGGCCGCCCTCGAACAATTGACGTGCCTTGGTCGCTGATGGAGGAAATGTGGTCGTACACGCTTCATGAGCGCGAAGTACGGAAAGCGGCCGGCAACGGGCGCGCCACGGCCTTGGTGCTGACAAGGGAGGGGCGGCAGTACACGAAAGACTCCATCGTCGACGTGATGAAGGCGTATGAGCGCAAGTGCGGATTTTATGTTAGGGCCCACATGCTTCGTCATACCTATGGGACTTATACCCTTCTTGCCCTGAGGAAAAGCCGAGACTTTAAAGGAGAGCCATTGCTCTATGTCCGAGACAGGATGGGACACTCCGACGTTCAAACAACGATGGTGTACCTGCATCTCATTAATCAGCTAGAGGCTCAGTCTGTCCTTGCTCATGAAGACGAGATAGACATGATGTTTATGGCCGTCTCTACTCCAAGCATCTGAGGTACTACTGTTGGCCCGAAAGAAAAACTATAAAGCTGAAATGCAATCGGTCACTAAAGGATTCGAGACCGTAGAGAATGAGCTTAGAATCGATCTTCCGAAAAATCCCCGGAATGTAACTAAGATTGATCACTCTCAGTACATTGGGTTTGGCTTTGACGCATGGGCTATTCAGAGTATTCATGTAATCAGAGCACTGGTCAATGGAGGGAATTTCTCCCTGGCCACTCTTGTAGGGTACTCCAGCAATGGCCTTCGATATTTCATGGCCTTCCTGAAAAGCGGAACGATTGATTCTCCGCCGTCAACCCCGAACAGCCTGACCAAGCGGCATCTTGAGCGATATGTTTCGTGGCTTAAGCTCAAGTATCCAAACGGGTCAACTGCGAAGAACTATTACACGTCGCTGAAGTCATTGATCATCAGCCTAATTGAATACGGATTCGTTGAGGCGGATAAAGATGATCTACTTCCAGCCGTTCCTTTCCCCCATACCGCGAAATCGACCAATGACGCGAAGCCGCTCAGTCTCTCGGAAATGCAGGGGCTCATCACTGCGCTAAAGTCAGATTTAGTAGCCATTCATAAGGGCTTATTCTCTGGAAATGACGCCGAAGCAATGACGGTCTTATTGCTGATTACTGCGGCCAGATCTGGAATTAACACTACGCCGCTTCTGGAAATGTCTAGAGATGCACTCCAGCCGCATCCATTCATCCCCAATCTTCGGCTCTTGAACACCGTAAAAAGACGCGGCAAGGGTGCTCAGAGCAAAACCATTCGACAAACTGAACTGCATGACGGATATAACCCAATTCCTTTAGATGGGGTGGCTGTTGTAAATAAGGCTTTGGCAATTTCTGAGCCACTGGTTGGGTTTGCGCCTGAAAAGCTTAAGTCGCATGTTTGGCTTTACCGCGCCGGACAGAATGGGCATGGTCATAGGGTAGTCGCGCTGGCTTCCAGTACGCTATTTCAATCAACAAAGAGTATCTGTGCGCGGCATGCTTTGAAGGACGATCAGGGCCAACCGCTGATCGTTAATCTCAGTCGTCTTCGAAAGACTATGGAAAGTAGGCTTTGGAAGCTCAGCGGCGGCGACCTACTGGAGGTGTCCGCTGTGATGGGCCATTCCCCTAGCGTTGCTGATAACCACTATTTGAAGATAAATGACGAGATCAAGGTTGAGGGTGCCACCTTCGTAGGGGAAGCATTCACCGATCAGCTGCGTGGCATCAACGTCACACCGACACCCCCAGGAGGTTGCAAAGATAGCCTCTATGGAAGCCTGGCACCCAAAGATGGCGTTACCCATTGTTCCGAGTTCATTCATTGCTTGACATGTCCTAGTTACGCAATTGTAGGGACTCTCGGAGACTTGTATCGACTGTTCAGCTATCAGCAGTTTTTGCACGCTGAGATGGAGTATTTTTTAACAGATGAGTGGGCGGCATGGCGGAAACGCCAGGGCGATTTCATCAGACTTATTGACGAGTTTACGTCTCGAAAATTCAAGATTGAACTGATCGAAGCGGCTAAAGCCAAAGCGAAAGCGTCCCCTCATCCGTTCTGGGGATGCAAGATTGAGTTTATGAGGAAAGTTCGAGGTGACGCTCTTGTCGGCTAATCGGAACTCTAGGGCCGCCCTTAAGGCCTATGATGTGCTATTCGCGCAACCTGTAACTGCCTCGGGCCTCAGCAAGGCTGAGCGTGATGCGATAGTTATTAGTGCCATTGTTAATGATCGTGGCGAAACTCTTGTATTAAGCCGCTTTGGCGATGCTCGCTGGGATCTTCGACCTTTCTTTGATCAATCTAACGTAAACGAGGGGCACAAGTACGTCAGTTGGGATTTTAATCTCCCACCTGAGATGATTGATGACTGCAAAGCAGTTGCGTATGCATGGTTCAAGAGAGGGCTTCCAGGGTCAAAGCCACCTGTCGCACGGGGTATTACAACTCTCGTCAGTGCCAGTGTCATTCCATTTATTCGTTGGCTTAGCGATTTAGAGCTTGAACGATTTTCCGATGTTCGGCCCATACACATTAGTAATTATATTCACCATTGCAAGTCAGAGTCGTTAAGACCAATGCCTCTTTATTCCAGGCTGCGGATAATTGACTTTTTATGGATATTCTCTGCCGAAACCCTTTCCCCTCTTCAGTGTTTTCCGTGGGGGGACTCGTCCCTGTGGCGAGTCAGCGGAATTGGAGAAGCAAGGGGTACTTCGGCTGCCAATAAGAATACGGGTAGAACGGATATAATTCCGCCAGATGATCAGGCGAAGATCTTCAACTATTGCGAGCAGATCGTTCATAAGACGAAAGAAGATCTGAAAGCCACCGGAATTGACACTTTCACTCGCCGCAGCCCCAAAATGATTCGTTGCCGCGATGCTGTTTTGTACATTGCATCCATTACCAGTGGCATGCGTAACGAAGAGGTCATCGGGATTGAAGTCGGTGCGTGGCGAAAAGAGGTAGTGGATGGCGTTACTTACTGCTGGGTAACCACGACCGAGCATAAAACGGGAAAGGGACGAGTCGACTATCTTGTCCCTGAGCTTACGCTGGATGCGTTGAATCTCTTCGCCATGTGCTCAACCCCCATGAGAAGGGAGCTCGAGGCGGAGTTGAGTGACCTTGAACTGTCATGCAATTCAGTTGACTCCGCTGATCTTTTGCTTCGATTGGAGAAAGCCAGAAAGGACTCGAAGAGACTGTTCCTCTGCTTGAATGGGTACGGCAACAAAGCCGAACGTGTTGGACACATCGAAGTGCTCAGCGCCGCAGGTTCCAATGAAGCCTTCAAGCGCGTCGCAAAAGCGGCTGGAAGTGATTGGCCATTGCGGACTCATCAGTGCCGTCGCACCTATGCCCGGTGCTTCGTTGAGTCTCGCATGGGGCGTACCTCGCTCGTCTTCCTCAAGTGGCAGTTCAAACACAGCAGTATGAGCATGACTCAGCTCTATGCCTCCAACCCCCTACAGGATCTCACCCTGTTCGATGAAATCCTCCAACAGATGACGGAATTCAAGATCGATCTCATCGAGTCGTGGTTGGATGATCAGCCACTTGCTGGAGGGGCGGGTGAGAGGATCATGGAGCTACGTGCCATTCCGATCAAAGATCGGAGTGCCTTGCTGGCCCAGACAGCCCCCCATGCAAACATTCGAGCGACTGGTCATGGCTGGTGCATCGCGACAGAACGGGGCTGTGGTGGGGCTGGTTTGTATGAGGCAACCCGTTGTCCTGGCTGCAAACACTCTGTGATTGACGAGACCTTTGCCACCACGTGGCAGGGGATCTACTCGCATCAGCTGGAGCTGATGGAAATCGACGATGCCGGGCCGGCTGTAAGGCAACGGGCAAAACGTGATATGCAGGTCGCATTCGACGTAATCAGCAGCCTTGGCCTGTCTCCTTTGGACGCTCGCGACAGTGACCCAACGCGAACTTGAAGGTGCCGACTTTGACCAATAAGCCAACTGCGCAACGATCCTCCGGACGCTCCAGACAGAAGACCTCGGAGATGCTCGATAAGGTCATCGACGGCATCCTTTCAACAAACGGAAAGCTGTCCATTTCTGGCGTAGCGAAAGCGGCAGGGGTCACTCCAGGTCTCATCCACAACACCTACCCAGCCGTGGCTGAACGCATTCGTGGTCTGATGGGGAAATCAGTCCGAGCACAGCGCGATTCGAAGCACCAAGCATTGTTGAAGGAGAGGGAGCTGAACAGAGCATTGCGCGCGGAGAACGCACAGCTAAGCCAGGATCTGGCTCGACTGGCCTCAGTGAATCAGACCCTGATTCTCGAACTAGCTCAACTGAAGGGCGTAGCCACTGGTAAGGTGGTTCTTCTGAGCAGTAAGCCGGCTTCCTAGCAGCGCTGGGGTGTGCCTCACCTCACTGTCCAGAGCTGATCTAACCGTGTGGTATAGCTTGGGCCGAGCATTTCCCGACACATCCCCAGTCAGGAGTCACCGGCACCCCGCCCAGGCGGAGCGTGCCTCGACCCCACTTGGAATTGATCCGATCCATCACCTGCATGACCTTCTCAGAGGCGACGGGCTGTACGGCGGCGATCACGATGTCACGAGAGCGACCGAGCAGATTGTCTCCATGCGCGACAAGGCTGACGCAATCCTAGTGGCGGAAACCGTCAAGAAGATTGAACAACTGGGCGCCACGGCGGCAGGCCGTGGCGAAGCGAAGCGCAGCCCGGCTGTCCGCCTGCAAGGTAGATATGTGCTACTCGACCAGATGCAACGTGGGCCCGCCCCACTGATGCACAAGGGCAAATAGCAGTACCAACCTAGGGCCTTTGCAAGTGCTCCTTTGCCCAGTCAGCGGCGCTCAATGAGCGCCGCTCTTTCCACCTTCAGACCGACAAACAGAGAGCCCTGACAAACGGGAAATCGTGGGCTAACGCGCGAAGTGCGGGCGGTCACTTGCTCGCTTGCAGCGAAACGATCAGCGGACAGCTCACTGTCCCTTGGCTCGCGCAACAGTCATCAACCAGCTGCGCCAAGACCGACTCGATCCGCTGAAGATCCGCGAGTTTCTCACGCACATCCTCAAGCTTCTGCTCGGCGAGCACACGCGCTTCGTCGCAGTGCGCGCCGTCGTCCAGTCGCAACAGTCCGGCCACTTCATCAAGGCTAAAGCCCAGCCGTTGCGCGGACTTCACGAATCTCACCCGTGCGACATCCGCCTCGCCATAGCGGCGAATGCTGCCGTAGGGCTTGTCCGGTTCGGGTAACAGCCCCTTGCGTTGATAGAACCGAATGGTTTCCACGTTAACCCCGGCTGCCTTGGCAAAGGCGCCGATGGTCAGGCTTTCCACCGCGTTGTGCATGCCGCTTGACCCCGTACCTAACTACGGAAATAACCTTAACCCATCGATCAACCACTCGGAAGGATGAACGTATGTCTGAATCGCGAAATGGGCGCGGTGCACTCCTCACTGGAGGTCTGGCGGCAATCCTCGCGTCCACGTGCTGCCTGGGGCCGCTGGTGCTGATCGCCTTGGGCTTCAGCGGTGCCTGGATCGGCAGCCTCACCGTTCTGGAACCTTACCGCCCGTTCTTCATTGGCGCGGCACTGGTTGCGCTGTTCTTCGCTTACCGGCGCATTTTCCGCCCGGCTCAAGTCTGCATACCCGGTGAGGTCTGCGCTGATCCCCAGGTAAGCACCATCTACAAGCTCGTTTTTTGGGTCGTGACGGCCTTGGTGCTGGTCGCGCTCGCTTTCCCCTACATCCTCCCCTTGTTCTACTAATCAGGAGTTGGTCATGAAAAAGCTGCTTGCCGCTCTCGCCCTCATTGCCGTGGTTTCCCCAGTGTGGGCCGCCTCCCAAATCATCACCCTGTCGGTGCCGGGCATGACCTGCGCCGCTTGCCCAATCACGGTGAAGAAAGCGCTGACCAAGGTCGAGGGCGTGACCAAGGCCGAGGTGAGTTATGAGAAGCGCGAAGCCATCGTCACCTTCGACGATGCCAAGACCAGTGCGCAGGCGCTGACCAAGGCGACAGAGGACGCCGGCTACCCGTCCAGCGTCAAGCAATAGGCGGGCATTCCGATGGCAAATTCTTTCAATCTGTTCACACGGATCGGTGACAAAGCCGGTTCCGTCGGCGTGCTGGTTTCCGCCATAGGTTGCGCCTCGTGCTTTCCCGCCCTTGCCAGCCTGGGCGCCACGATCGGACTGGGCTTTTTGAGCCAATGGGAAGGCCTGTTCATCACCACGCTGTTGCCGTTGTTTGCCGGCGTGGCTCTGCTCGTCAATGCCCTCGGCTGGTTCAGTCACCGGCAGTGGCGACGCGCTGCGCCTGGCCTGATCGGCCCGGCCCTGGTGCTGGTAGCGGTGTTTTTGATGCTGGCTCACGGCTGGCGGAGCGGCTGGCTGCTCTATATCGGCCTGGCCGTCATGTTTGGGGTGTCCATCTGGGACTTCGTGTCGCCCGCGCACCGCCGTTGCTCCCCGGCGTCCTGTCCGACGCCGCCAAACCAGTGAACCTGACAAGAGACGATTCAATGAGTAACGTTATGACCGAACTGAAAATCATTGGCATGACCTGCGCATCCTGTGTCGTGCATGTGAAAGAGGCCTTGGAGAAGATTCCGGGCGTGCATCGGGCGGATGTTTCCTACGCCAGTGGGAGGGCCGAATTGAAGGTCGACGAGGCCGTAAGCCGTGAACAAATGCAGGCCGCCGTCGAGGCCCTGGGGTATCGAGCGGCGTTCGAAGACATCACGCTACCTACCCGTCCCGGCCTGCTCGATAAGGCACGGGGCTGGCTGAGCGGTGGCACTGACGCCGGGAAAGAGGGTGACAGGCTTCACGTGGCGGTTATCGGCAGTGGTGGCGCCGCCATGGCGGCCGCGCTCAAGGCGGTAGAAAGGGGGGCCCGCGTCACCCTGATCGAGCGCGGCATCATCGGCGGCACCTGCGTCAACGTCGGCTGCGTGCCCTCCAAGATCATGATTCGCGCCGCGCACGTGGCCCATCTGCGCCGCGAAAGTCCGTTTGATGGCGGACTGCCCGCCACGCCGCCGCTTGTCTTGCGCGAACGGTTGCTCGCCCAGCAACAGGGTCGTGTCGACGAACTGCGCCACGCCAAGTACGAAGGCATTCTGGAAAGCACCCCAGCCATCACCGTGCTGCGTGGCTCCGCCCGCTTCCAGGACAGCCACACGCTCAGTGTGGAACTGGTCGAGGGGGGCGAGCGCATCGTGACCTTCGACCGCTGCCTGATTGCCACCGGCGCCAGTGCGGCCGTGCCGCCGATTCCCGGACTGCAAGATACCCCCTTTTGGAACTCGGAAAAGGCGCTGGCAAGCAGCAGTATTCCGCAACGGCTCGCCGTGATCGGCTCATCCGTGGTGGCCTTGGAGCTGGCGCAAGCCTTTGCCCGGCTGGGTAGCCGCGTCACCATCCTGGCGCGCAACTCGCTGTTCTTCCGTGAAGATCCGGCCATCGGCGCAGCGCTGACGGCGGCCTTCCGCCTGGAGGGCATCGAAGTGCTGGAACAGACGCAAGCCAGCCAGGTGGCCCATGCCAACGGCGAGTTCGTGCTGACCACCAAGCACGGTGAAGTGCGGGTCGACCAACTGCTCGTCGCCACCGGACGCACGCCCAACACCCACGGCCTGAACCTGGAAGCGGCCGGCGTGCAGCTGGATGAACGCGGTGCCATCCAGATCGACCAGGGCATGCGCAGCAGCAAAGCGGATATTTATGCGGCCGGCGACTGCACCAACCAGCCGCAGTTCGTCTATGTCGCGGCGGCGGCCGGCAATCGCGCGGCGATCAACATGACCGGCGGCGAGGCAATGCTCAATCTCGACACCATGCCGGCCGTGGTGTTCACCGATCCGCAGGTGGCCACCGTCGGCTTCAGCGAAGCGGAAGCGCACCAAGCCGGCCTCGAAACCGACAGCCGCACCTTGACCCTGGACAACGTGCCGCGCGCTCTGGCGAACTTTGACACACGGGGGTTCATCAAGCTGGTCGCCGAAACGGGCTCGGGCCGACTGCTGGGCGTGCAGGCAGTGACCCCGGAAGCGGGCGAGCTGATTCAGACGGCCGCCCTCGCCATCCGCGCCCGGATGACGGTGCAGGAACTAGCCGACCAATTGTTCCCCTACCTGACCATGGTCGAGGGCCTGAAGCTCGCGGCGCAAACCTTCAGTAAGGACGTGAAGCAATTGTCCTGCTGCGCCGGGTAAAGAATGCGAGGTGCAAACATGAACATTAAGACTAATGAACTCGGCAGGGGTGACAGCCTGCGCCAGACATGGCAGGTGATCAGCTTCTGGGGGCTGCCTGCCGTTGTCGCGACGCTAACCATTCTTCTGGCAGATCGACACCCCACGCTATTCCTGGCCGCAAGCGCCGCGCTGGCGGTGATGGGTGGCGCCTGCCTGGTCAATGCCGCACGCTGCCGCCGACTTCACTGCTACCTCACGGCGCCGTACTTCCTGTTGCTCGCGCTCGGCGGGCTGCTGGCTTATGGCTTCGACCCGCATGGCGAGCAGTTCTCCAGACTGTGGCTATTGCTGGCACTGGGGGCGGCACCCTTGCTCATCTGGCTGCCCGAGCGCCTGGCCGGCCGAAAGTACCTTGGCGCTCCAGGGTGCGGAGAAGGCCGGGAGTGTCGGTGATGTAGGCCCTCTCAGCAGCCCTGATTGGCCGGGAACGCTTCGGTCTCCGTAATAGTGCTGCGAGCCAAGGACGTTATGCGAGGACTCCGTGTGCTTTTCGGTTTCGCCTGCTCTTCCGAACAACCGAACGACTCCAGCCGACAACAGATGTGCACGCTCATGAAGTTCATTCAAAGTTTTTTGGGGCCTCGCGGCCCCAGGGACACGACATTCGAGGCGGGCAGCTAGTTGGCCGCATGGGGGTGGGTCGGACTGAAAAGCCCTGATTTAGGCTGCGAAGGACGAAAAATTGTTAGCGTAACAATATCGTTAAATATCAATATGTTATGCACTACTAACTGTTAGCGTCATTCAGATACAACGACGGCTGCATCATCGCTCGAAGTCGGGAGGCTAAAGCGTTGGGCCTAAAGATGGGCGACCCATACTTCAAAGTGAAGCGGTTTCTCGACCAGAGGGGAGTGACAGCCTTTTCGAGCAACTATGCGCTATACGCCGACGTGTCGAATCGTGTGATGCGAACCATTAGCACTTTGGTCGCCAGCATCGAGGTCTACTCAGTTGACGAATGTTGGTGTGACCTTACTGGAATGCCGGATGACCTAGAGCAATTGGGCCGGGATATACAGGCAAGAGTTCGAAAGTGGGTGAATATCCCAGTTGGTGTGGGAATCGGGCCGACAAAGACGTTGGCCAAACTCGCACAGTGGGCAGGGAAGAATTGGCCGGCAACCGGCGGCGTGGTGAACCTGATGGACCCTCAGCGCCAGCAGAAACTCTTGAAACTCGCGCCGGTGGGGGAGGTGTGGGGTGTAGGCCGTAAGCTCTCCAGTCAACTCGAGACTCTAGGGATCAAGACCGCATTCGACCTGGCCAGCGCGGACCCGAGGCACATCGGAAGGATGTTCTCGAAGGTTCTGGAGCGAACCGCCCGGGAACTACGCGGGGAGCAGTGGCTGAAAATGCACGATGATCCTGATCCGAAGAAAGAGGTCGTGTCGTCCAAGATGTTCGGCCGGCGTGTCTATCTGCTTGAGGAATTGCGCCAGGCGGCGGCCGCGTACACCACTCGCGCAGCGGAAAAGCTTCGGGAGCAGGGCTCCGTCTGCAGCGAGCTCGTTGTCTCGGTTCAAACCAGCCAGTTTGCTGATCCAGCAGACCGTTACTGGAACGGGGCCAGGATGCTGCTACCAACACCAACCGCAGACACCCGCGAACTGATCATAGCCGCAAACCAAGGCCTTCTGGAAATCTATAGGCCCGGCTTCGCTTACTCCAAGTGCACCATCCAACTGTGTAGGCTAAGCCAGATGGAGGGGCTGACAGGCGATATGTTTGCACCGCAGCCCCGCAGAAATGCCGATCAGCTGATGGCGACTATGGATATGATCAACGAAAGGTTTGGGCGAGGAGCGCTTCGTGTGGCGACCATTCCGTCTGCGCCAGGTTGGATGATGCGCAGGGAGCTGCTTTCTCCTTCTTACACTACTCGTTGGCAAGATTTGCCCCGTGCAAGATGAGGCAAGGGGTCGTTACTGCCCTAGCCTGGCATCATGATTCAAATCATCCAATCCTTCAGAAAAATGTAGAAGATTCTACCCAACGGACTGGCTAAGACCTTTGCTCAGTCCTGAAACGGCTGGAAAAAATAGGAATGTTGCCGCGAAAAATCCGTCCGAAGGTTTATCAGAGGGGGGAAAATCCGATGGCAATCCGATAGTATCCGGGGTGAAAAATGCTCAAAAGCCGCTCCCTACGATGTGGCGCGGCTTTATGCTGCCTGACGAAAACCATAGTGAAGGGCACAAGGACGGTATGCCCCAGCAGACGCCAAAGCCAATGATCGATCGCTCTCAAGTTGAGCAAAATCGCTACCTCGACTACTGCCTGAAGCACAAGGTAGAGATTTCCATCATTCTCATTTCAGGAACCCATTTTATAGGCTTTGTACTGCAGCATGATCGCAAGGGCTTGCTGCTTGGAGGAAAGCGAGAGGATAAGCCCGTGCGCTTCATTTCAAAAGGGTACATCGCGCTCGTGCGACCGAACAAGGACCAAGATCTCGAGCTATTTTTGGAATATCGCGGGATGGGCACGTTCCTGCAACGGAAACGGCAAAAACAGGCCTTGAAGAAGCTGGAGAAAAAGAATGCTGGTAAGCCTCTCCCCCCTTCAGGGCCTGCTAGGAAAAAATTGACACTCCGGCCGGCCGTCGATTGATCGCCGGCCAGATGAGTCAGTTCGTACTTGCGATATCCAGGTGCTCGCCTGCATAAGCGATGACGATCTTCGACTCGATGATCTGGAAGTAAATTCGCATACAAACCTGGTTACCGATGCCAGAACCAACCCGCAGATGCCGCTCGAAATACGTACGCTTCCCCCGGTAGCTGAATTCACGCTGAGCACGTAGCTTTCCACAATTGCTCGTCGCATCAGACTCCTTAGCGACATAGGACCCGCCAAGGAGTTCGCGTGCGACCGAATCAGGTTTACCCGCGGCAAGGGTGTCGAAGTAGGGGTTCACCAAAATATCCAGCAGATCCAGCATGCGTTCGGAGTAGGCAAACTTGTCCGAAGCCTTCGCCGACTTCCATGCTGACTCCAAAATCTCCACACGATCACCCGAAACCACCTGCAGGTACGCAAGGACATCAACCGGAGTGATGCCCTTGCGAGTGGCAATACGGCGCAGGAGAGATGGCTCAATCAGCGGGGCGAATTGCTGAATTGGAAGCGGGCGAGCATCCGCAACCTGGCGGAGGCGATGTGCCTCGCTCTTCGCATCCCTCAGTTCTTGCTCGAGATGCTGGTTACGGTGCTCTGCAATCGCGAGCTCGTTACGCAACTCCTTTACTACATCCGATTCGGGAGGCAGCTCCGCTACCTGAATAGGCGGCTCCTTCACCTTAGGCTTAGCCTTCTCCCTGAGTTGCTCCCGAGGAGCCGCCAGACGCTGCCAATCTTCAAAAAAGCCGCGCCAATGCCGGACCTCGGCCGCGTAGGTCTTGATCTCCGCTTCAAACCACTCTCGACTCGCCAGAATTTGATCGCGGCCATGCTCTGCAAGATCTGCCAGTTTGAGCATGTTCGCCGCGGTCAGGTTGTCACCCAGATCTTTGATCTGCGACTGAACCTTCTGGACAGCGTCCATCTGCTTCTCTGCACGCTGTCGAAACGCTAGAGGCTCTTCCTGCAGAACACTGGTACAGATGGCCTTGCGCAAGATTTGTACGGCCTCCAGGTTTGGAGACGGCAGATTTTGAATAGGCCTGCTAAACAGATCACGGGCAAAAACTCTGGCGTCCAACGGGACCTCGGTCATGGCCGAGTAGAGTTCAAGAGAGTCGAGCAAGGCGTTCCAGTTGGGTGCGCCGGTATTATTGACAAAGTTGGAGTAGAGCTCGTGTAGCACCTGGGAGTCCGGGCGCACCGCCAACAGCGTTCGTTCCAGTTCGAAAGCTCTCAGCTCCGAAGGTGAAACGCGAGTGAGGCCTGACTCAACAGTGGACGCCCGCCGTTTGACCTCATCGACACAGGATTTAAAAGTTTCGGAACCTACCGCCTGCCAATACTCTCCGACATTGGCGTCATCAGCCACTTCCACTCCCGCCAGGCCCGCGTATCCAATCTGCCGAACCCGTGAGGAAGATGTGGCGATTAGACGATCCAGAGGGTTAGGGAGGAGCGACAGAAGTGTCGTAACGGACATATCAATGCGGAAAGCGTCCGTGGACGTGAGATTGGGCCAATGGAGTCCCTTCAGCAGTGCTCCGATAGTTAGCAAGGTAACGCAGGTGTGCCGAGAAAAGCCTCCATGGTCATGGAGCCGGGATGTCCAAGGCCAGATCGACTCTACGGCCCGGGCCACTTCTGTGGCCGAACCTACATTACAGAGCGATCGAATCTCTCCGACCTCAGCACCGAGCACGTGCTTGAGGTTCGCCTCCAAGCGGCTTATGGGGAGTAAACTAATGGCTTCATCGGGCGGGAATGCGTTCACTATCGCGGAGTAGCATTGCGGAGAAATCAACCACGAGGTCAGAACCGCGTGGGGCGGTACACGCATCAGCATCCGCGTATCGCCGAGAGCGGAGATCTTCGCTTTGCAGATTTGCTCAGTTACGCTGGCCACCGTTTTTGCTGACCCATACCAAGCTGTCCAGGCTGCGCTCTGGGTCCGCTGGTTCACAAAAGTCGCCGGCAATGGAAGGTTACTCAATGGCGGCTCACCCTTCGCGTTTGGAGAGGCCATGAGGGCGGTCAGTTGGCTGGGGGGCGCCGATGTCTCTTGAGGCTCATCGACCAGACTTTGAGGGATTGCAAGGATTTTCAAGTCGGTTTCACTCCGGGATGCTGGAGCTTGCGGACTATAACGATCGGACTCTGACTTCCCAGACTCACCCTGGTCCAGAACGGCGTCGGCGTGTGATTCAGTGGCTACCGCAATCTGGCTCGATTCGGGTTGGGGGCCAGCCAATACAATCGTGTGACTGATAGCCTGCTCGGCGTTTTGGGCCTCTTTACTATCAGTGGGCTCGTCCTCACAGATTTCGCTCACGCGAGGCATAGGACGAGACAGGAATTGAATCAACTGGGGGCTTGGCGGCTCTTCGGCGATGAAGACAGGGGACAGCGCCTCATTAACCGGCCGGGCTTTAGAACCCACGTACTCAATGTCGTGTTCGTAGGAAAAGTTCTTGAGGAACCGAAGACTGACACCTACCCGTTTGCTGACCTCTTTCATGGTCATGGTCTTTGCCAGTTCCTGGACGCGCTCCAAAAATTTGTTTTGGCGCTCCCAGTGCGCTTTCTTGGAAAGCAGGTCGAGTTGCGGTGGTAGCTGGAGTTCGTCAGCCTTGAGCAACGGCTTACGTGGTTCAACGCGCTTGGGTTCCTTGGACAAGCGGATCTCCTCGTATTGCTTGAAGATCGACTTGCTCTCCTCTTTGGTTCGAAGATCAGGATTTGAGAACTCGATGCTGTTCCGGGCCGCATAATTGCGTAAGAACCCAGCGCTAACCCCTAAAAGTCGACTGGCTTCCTTCAGAGCGAATCTGTAATCGTTCGCGTACGATAGAACCTTGTTCCGAAACTCCTGCTTTGCAGCCTCGTCCGCAGCCAGCGCCCTGGCTTGAAGATCATCGACAGAAATCGTCGCACTCGACAGCATGGTACCCCCTCCAATGGATCAGGGGGGAATACCCAAGATGGTGCGCTCTACAAAAGCAGAGACCTACCGCTTGCACCAGGCGAACGGAGTCGAAGGAGCCAGACATAAGGCTGGCACCGGCTTTGGCAGAGGGCACTGCTCCCCCCCTCATTTCAACGGACTCCTCGGTTGCGTAATCGCATACTCGCGGAGCTTTATGTGTCTGCGATGAGACATCGGCGGTGATATTACTAGGCCATGCCATCTGTGAAAAGGTTCACAACCAAATATCGGTCGCCAATTTTTCGGCGGAAAACCCACGGCGAGGACCTGGAAAACCGGTAAGCCACTGATTTTTCTTGACCAAATCAGCAGGTTCGCTCCCGAATATGAGGGACGAATGTGATTGCAAAATGACGTCAAAAAAAGCACGGATTAGCTTGAATCCACTGCTCGCCTCGTTATGCTGGCAATTCACCTCCACTGCCCCAATGCCCGAAGTAGAGACTTCAACAGGCGCAAGGAGGCTGAAAACCATCAGACAAGGAATGAAGTACCTGTGAACAAGAGCACCCTGCGCAAGACTCTGCTGGCGGCATCGATCGCAGCAAGCACTCACGTATACGCTGTCTCGGGCGTATCCGACCTGACCCAGGACGTCAGCGGTGATACCGAAGTAGCCCTGTCGCTCAGCGAACACGGCAACGTCACCCTGACTGGCAATGCTCAGCGCATCGAAGGCGAGGATGGGGTTGGCTTTGAAGGCGTGAAGATAAACGGCAATCTGGTCAACAACGCCAACATCACCGCCCGCGGCTCGGCTGTCGACGGGTTGGACCTGGACATCAGCGACGACCAGAACGCCACTCGTACCGAAGTCACCGGCGACATCATCAACAACGGCAACATCGATCTGACCGGCGCCGGCGCGGTCGGTATCGTGATGGACGGCGTTCGTGCCAACAGCCTGATCAACAACGGCAATATCGACGTCCTGGATGATCCGGACGGCGTAGAAACCGACAAAGCCCGTGGTATCGAGATCGGCAACACCAAGCTGGCAGGCGATGTCATCAATAGCGGCAACATCGTCGCGACTGGTGAACGCGCGAAGGGCATCACCGCCTTCTCCAACGGCGCCGACGTGAACAACCAGACCAAAATCGGCGCCGATGTTGAAAACAAGGGCAACATCTCGGTGTCCGGCGACAACTCCATCGGCATCGAGCTGGACGATGTGCAGTTCGGTCATGACATCCTGAACAGCGGCGGCATCACCGCCAACGGCGTCAATGCAATTGGCATTACCGTCGACGACACCAACTACAACGCCATCGTCAACACCGGTCTCATCATCGCTCGCGGTGCCGACTCTCGCGGCATTCTGGTGATGGACTCCACCGGCCCCAATTCCGACCTGGGCAACAACGGCATCGTGAATAGCGGCAACATCGTTGCCGACGGCATCGCCATTCAGATCGGCAATCGCCCGGGCAATGGCAGCGGTACCGACCACTTCATCATCACCCAGAACGGCGGCCTGATTCAGGGTGGCGAGAAGTCCATCGATGGCAACATGCAGACCATCCTTCGCTTCAACGGCGGTACCATCGCCGGCGACATCGAAGGCCTGGACTCCATGCAGGTCAATGGCAACGCCAACTTCATCGGTGGCGAAATCGAAGCCGATGATGTTCAGATCAAGGGCGGCCAACTGAACCTGTCGAACCTGCACACCGACCTGACCGGCAACCTGAGCATCGCCTCCGGCGCAGCTCTGCAGGTCCGCTTGAGCGACAGCACCAACGTAAACACTCCGGTGGTCAGCGTCAACGGCACCGCCAGTTTCGCTGCCGGCAGCAAGCTGAATGTCACCGCCAACCCGGGCGACTTCACCGGTACCCGCCAGGGCACTGCCTACACCCTGGTATCTGCGGACGACATTCAAAACGCCGGGCTCGAAGTGAAGAGCAGCTCCGCTCTGTTGCAGGTCAAGTCCTACCAGATCGGCGAGCAGCTGGTCACCGCCGTCGTTACCGGCAAGACCGGTAATGCCGCTCAGGACATCCTGAAAGGCCAGGGCTCCAGCAGTAACGCGCTGAACGCCATCACTCCTTTCGTGGACTCGGTCATGGGCAACATGAGCAGCGACGATCAGGTCTTCCAGGCCTTCGCCAACGCTTCCGAGGCCGAGCTCGCCAAACTGGCCGAGCAGCTGGCTCCCCAAGTGAACGGCGGAGCTACCCAAGCTGCGATGGGTACCCAATCGCTGGTTTCCAACGCCATCAACTCCCGCCTGGGCTCCTCGTCCGGCATGTCCTCCGGCGACGTTCTTCAGGAAACCGGTGTATGGATCAAGGCACTGCATAGCGACGCCGACCAGAACCGTCGCAATCAGATCGAGGGCTTCAACGCCGATACCGATGGCATCATCATCGGCGCCGACGGCAAGCTGAACGACCAGACCACCCTCGGTCTGGCCTACAGCTACGCCACCAGCGATGTCGACTCCAACGACGGCAACAGCACCGATGTGAAGAGCCAGGCTCTGATCGCCTACGGCAGCTGGAAACAAGGTCCGGTCTTCGTCGACGCCAGCCTGACCTACGGCAAGAACGACAACGAGTCCAAGCGTTATATCGCTGGCACCACTGCGAAGGGCGACTACGACTCCGACCTGTTCGGCCTGAACGTCCTGGGCGGCTACGGCTTCAACGTGGGTGACGGCTACATCGTCGAGCCTCGTGCAGCCCTGCGCTACAGCAACCTGAAGATCGACGGTTACACCGAGAAGGGCTCCTCCGCGGCACTGTCGGTAGGTGGCCAGCGCATCGAAGTTGCTGAGCTGGGCGCAGGTGTGCGCTTCGCCAAGGACTTCAACGTCGGCAACGGCACTCTGAAGCCGGAAGTCACCCTGATGACCTACCACGACTTCGCCGCCGACCAGGCTGACACCACAAGCGCATTCGTCCTGGGTGGCAACGCCTTTGTCAGCAACGCCGCCAAGCCGACTCGCAACAGCTATGAGGCTGGCGTAGGCGCGGAGTACAGCGTCGGCGCGATGACCTTCGGTGCCTCGTACAACTACCTGCGCAAAGCCGACTTCAACGCCGATACCTTCTCGCTGAAAGCTCGCTACGACTTCTAAGCGAAACCAGGAAGTCGAAAAGCAAATCACAATGGCCCGCCTCGTGCGGGCCATTGTCCATGTGACCGAGGAAAGCCGATGTACAGCGCCCTTAACCGCATTATCCTCGCCGCCGGCGCGCTCCTAGCCATCTCAGGCTGCGCCAGCAACGTCAACCTCAAGGAAATCTCGAGCGGGTCCAGTCTGCACCCTGAGGTTTTGCCTTCACCCACCTACAATATCCAGGCCTTAGTGCCCGCCGGTACCAGGTACCGCACACTTCGGGTGTATATCGAGGGCGATGGCCATGCCTGGGCCACCCGAACACAACCGAGCACAGATCCAACACCTCACACGTCTCTGATGGCTCAATTCGCTGCTGACGATCCCGCGCCAGCAGCGTACTTGGCCAGGCCTTGCCAGTTCGTCGTCACTGGTGCATGCAAACCAGCGCTCTGGACGTCCGAACGCTTTGGGCGGGCGTCTGTTGATGCCATGAACTCCGCCTTGAACAACCTGAAATCCCGGTACCGGACTGAGTCCTTCGAACTGGTGGGATATTCCGGCGGCGCTGCCATAGCTTTGATCCTCGCCGGCGAGCGTGATGACGTTAGACAAGTTCAAACCATCGCAGGGAATGTCGATCCTGTGACCTGGACGAAGCTCAAGAACATCACCCCTCTGCTCGGATCGCTGTCGCCACTGGAATACTCGGCTCGCCTCGCCGGCATCCCCCAGAGGCACTTGATCGGTCAAAACGACGAGGTGGTGCCTGCTGAAGTCGTACGAGCGTATAGCCTGCAGGTCCAGGCAAAATGCCTGTCCACCGTCGTGGTGCCAGGTGCGTCTCACGACCGCGGCTACGCCGACGCATGGCGTGCTGTAAGGGATCTGCCATTCAACTGCGACATGAGCGGCAGCCCCCGATCATCCATGGCTGAACAGCCCCATTTCTTTGAAGGACGCGGTCATGCAACAGCAGATCATCATCCAGCCAGAAGGCAGCGAACTGATCTACGAGGTTCTCGTCAGCCATGACGGCGGTACCGTCTGGGTCAACTGTTCGGACGGCAACAGCGTTGGTCGCTTTTCCAAGCATGCCGGCATTGACCTTCATCGGACGATCGCAGAGCAGATGGCGGGGGAGGGCCAATGCCTGGACTGCACTCACGAACCGGCCGGGCCCGAAGAATGGGAGCGTTTCCGTGCCGGGATGGCACAACACTTCAACGTCGCCCTTCCGCCAGACCTCATCCGCTTCCCCTAACGCCATCGTTTTCAGAAGGACGTTCCAACTGATGCTGAAGAAATTGAAAAATCTAATCCCCGTCCAGTGGGAACGGTTCACCGGTTGGCTCGACGTACTTGAGCGACGTTGGAAATCGTACTGGTTGAAGAGGGTCGCATCCGCAACAGCATTCGCTATGGTCGCTGGCTTCATCTTGCTTGCCCTGTACGGCCCGGCTGTATCCGTGAGCTACCTGGTGACAGCGGCCGGCCTATTGCTGGTAGCGCTGAGCCTTCTCCTGCGGTTCAAGTTCTTGCAGGACCTGGCGACCTTGTCAGGCGTCACCCTAGCCGTCTGGTGGTATGTTCAATCCCTGCCTGGCGTCTTCAACCCGGTCCAGCACGTGAGGTTCGACGCAGAACCTCAAACGTCTGGATTTTTTGTCTTGCCGAAGACCAGGCCGCTAGGAAAAACGCAAGTCGATGACTGTGATTTCGACTCAGCAAGCTCCACGCTGACATGCTCGGTGAGGGTTGTGCCAGTTCCAACCGAGAAGTTCGTGGAAGCTCCGGATGACAGGTTGTCACTCCAACCGTGAAAGAAAAACCGCCCTGCTGGCGGTTTTTACGCCACCTAAACTTCTAGCCAGGGATTACCATTTTCCAACCAACGGTCACCACATAAGCCATCCGCCGGCACGGGCCACGGCGCCTTTTCTCCAGATGGGATGGGGATTGCGGCGGGCGGAACAGGTCCAACAGGTCTTCGCCGGCAGTAGTGGCTTGGTGGGCTGCGCTCATATGAAGTGCCTTGAGGCGAGGTGTAGCAGGTTATCACGACGTTACTCGTCGTCTTCCAAGCGCTCCGCGATGCCTGGGAAGACCTCACCATGGCCCGGCTCCCAGCGCGGCGCACTGAGCGAGGCCGGCTGATCGATGGCGAGCTTGCCGAAATTGAACTTGGGTTGAACGTACCCTTGGGCATTCTGCACACTCTTCCAACCAACGTACCTCATCATGCTTATGAGGTCCCAGCCCTCGTCGATCGCCCAGTTGGCAAAGCCATGTCGGAAGGAGTGGCTGGTGTAGCGCTGCTCTACGCCGGCGGCTTCAGCAACTCGTCGCAGGATGGGACCGATAGCGGAACTCGAGAGCCCCTCATCCGCCATCCGTCCCCAGCGAGTGATAGGTCGGAAGACGGGCCCATAGTGGATTCCAGAGTCTTCGAGCCAATGCGTGTATGCCCTGACGGGGCAAAGCTCGATTAGGGCCGGCACGATGAATTCCTGGCCAAGTGCATCACGGTCATGCTTGGTCTTTCTGAGGAAAATCCGCATATCCCGGTCTGGAATCACCGTGATGTTGTGTGCCTCGATCCGACTCAATTCGTCGCTTCGGAAAGCACGCCAGAAGCCGATAAGCACCAGCGCCCGATTGCGTGAAGCGGCTAGCTGCTTGGCGAAATCGCCGGCAGAAATTGCGGCGCGCTCAGCGGTGTCCAGGTAGTCGATCATCTTGCGCAGATTTTCGATCGCGATGGGGAGGGCCTTCTTGGGCGCTTTGTTGAACAACGCCCGGATGCCCTTCATGGTCCGCTTCACCTTACCCTTGGTTGGGTCAGGAAAGCCGAACTCTTGGTGCCACTTTGCGATGGCTGCAACTCGCAACTGCAGGGTATTAACAGAGAGCTCTCCAGCGAAAGTACGCACGTAGCGATCCACCATCTCCTCGGTGGCAGGGAGCAGCCCCCCATTGCTTTTGAAATGCTCACGAGCCTGTCGGTAGGCCTTGTCGGTGTTCGGGCTACCTGCGGCGCTATCGATGAGGGCTGACTTCAACTCGAAGTCCATGGCCATCATCTTGATGTCGGCATTGTCGCTGTCGGGTCGCTTACTCATAGTCAAGGTCGCTGGAAGGGTCTAAGCATCCTAACGCAGACCTGCGTGATTTGAACGCTGCCAGTGGCCCTGGCAGCGCCCTCGCGTGGCGAATGTGATTATTGTTTGCTCTGGCCCCACATCCGCTCAACTACATCGTCTTCGAGCTTATAGCGCCCCTTCGGACATTCAACGATCCATGGCGACTTTCTGGCCCGGGAGTTGAAACCCACCAGCTTGCAGGGGCCCAGGCTGGTATGCGGTTTAGTTTGGGACACGTCGTACCCGTAGAGGTTGGCTGCTTGTTCGAGTTCAGTTTGGGCTTTGGACTTTGCGCCCTTGACCGTGGCCTCGACCTTGATCGTGCAGGTCCCCTGCGGGTCGTAGGTGATTTTTCCAGCCTCAATGTTGATTTCGGGATGGAGGTTGGCCAGTGCGCTGTTGATCAAGCCACGAAGAACCTTGAGGTTGGTGGTGTTGAAGCCGGAGGTGAAGTCGGTCATTTGGAGCTCCTTCTGAGGTGTTGTTGAACGGTGACGACCATTCTCCGCCCCCCTCACCGTGCCAGAAGCCAAACCTGGAAGAATCCCAACATCAGTCCTCGCACTCCTGTAGCAAATCACCCAGGCCGTCATTATCCCGAGAAATCTTCACCTCGGCCGTTATCATCACCAGTACCACCAATACTGAGTTCGCCTATGAAACGTGCCTTTTGTTAGCAAGCCCTGTTGAGGGAAATAGAACCGTCGTGGAGCATGCGCCCGAAACTCAGCTGCTAGAGAGCAAAAATGGCTAGGCACGCACGCTCCACCAAGGGAAAAGCTTCATCAGGGAAAAAGAAGTCTGGGCTAGAACTGAAGGTCAGGAACGATGGCCGCCAGTCAGGATGTACGGTCGTCAGCTTTGACTTCCTGACTGATTGGTTGGGTGAGGATGCAGAAGACTTTTTGAAAGGCATTTCGCGCTTCTCTAGACGCTACACAAGTGCGGCCCCTACATACGCTATACGGCGTATTCTCCAGTATTGGGCAATGATGCATAGAAAGAGAGGCTGGAAAAAACCTAAGGACACAGATGCGAATAACTTCAAACTTCAACTATCTGAGCTTCGGAGAAGCTTTTATACCGATGAGACAGAAAAAGGGTTGGCCCTCATAACGACCTCAAATAAGTGGATGTCTTTCGTAAGGCTAATTGAGGTTCTAGTAGTTGCAGAAGTTATCCCAAAGATCACTATAGGTGCATACGTTCGAGCTCCAGGAAAATCAGAAATAATAACTGAAAGGCAATCAGTGGTTGATGGTGCCGCGGTTGTTTCGGTACCAAAATCATTTAGACCGGATAAGAACTCATACAATGACGATCTTTTTGAGTCAATATCTTTAACTGCTTCTGATGAAAAGTACCTGACCGAGTACACTGCTAGAATAAATCGTGTGCTGGATACAATTAAGTCGTGCGCGCTAGAAGACTTTAATCTACTAAAATCGAAACAGGCAGAGGGAGATGCGCTGATAAAGAATACCGGCTGTGGTTATCTGACGGATATGAAAGAGAACCCTTGGCTTATGAGGTATTTTGATTTTTCCACTAGGCGCCATTACTTTGAGGCAGACGGTGGACATCCTAACTTGCTTGGAAACCTACTTTCTGTTGTTCATCATGAGATGGGGGGGATCCCTAAGCCTCATCGAAAATTCAAGTCGAGTGACAGAAGGCCGGTATCGAACAGCGGAAATTCTCATTGGCAATATGTTGCTAGATACGGAAAGAATAAGCTCATCCCGTATTTAGGATTAATGAATAGCGAGGCTGCGGCAGTTTGCATGCTCTTGATAATGATAGAGCACCCAAGGTTCAATTCGACTTCATTGTACAGAGCTAAAATTGAAGATGCGGATGGATTCGCAATCCTCCTGTCGTCTGCTGATGGAAATAATTTGCGCCTTACGGTTAAAAAGCCGAGAGCTAGCCCGGATTTCTCATGACCGCATAAACAAAAACGGCTGAAAGCCTTATGATTCTTGTCGCCAAACAAAGCCCCATAAGTCTTCAGCCGCGCACAAAATGCTACCAGAAAAACTCCACTTTTCACCCCTCTCTCGCCGCCTCGTCGAGGCCTCTTTCACCGGTGGTCACATCACCTCGGATGCGGGCTTGTTGCTGCTGCGCGAGGTCGACCGGCAACATGGCTTGACCCGCCGCCTGGCCAAAATCGTTCCCGATCGGCGTGATCCTGGGCGTGTCCAGCATGGACTGCAGACACTGCTCGCCCAGCGTATCTATGCACTGGCCGCCGGCTACGAGGATCTCAACGATCATGACGGCCTGCGCCATGACTACGCGCTGCAGACTGCGGTCAACCGCCTGCAACCGCTGGCCGGCAAATCCACTCTGGGGCGCCTGGAACAGCAAGCCGATCGCGAAACGGTGGTGCAAGCCCATCGCCTGCTGTGGGAGCACTTCATCGCCCAGCATGACCAGGCGCCGGCTGAGATCGTGCTCGACTTCGATGCGACCGATGTGCCGGTGCATGGTGATCAGGAAGGGCGCTTCTTCCATGGCTATTACGACCATTACTGCTTCCTGCCGCTCTATGTGTTCTGTGGTCGCCATCTGCTGGTGAGCTATTTGCGCCCGAGCAACATCGATGGCGCCCGACACAGTTGGGCCATCCTGGCACT
>NZ_KI517361.1:0-34867 GCF_000478485.2 Pseudomonas sp. P179 | reverse complement strand
CCCGCCTCAAGCCGACCTGAACAGGCGGGCGCCCCCGGCCCGGCTCAATGGGGGAAAGGGGGCAGTGCGCCCCATACGCGGGAATTGAATAAAAAACGATCAATTTTTAGCGGTGGAAGGCAGGTTGTTGATACACCGAGGCTTCACCGGCCACGCCTGCCGGCCTCATGAGAAATCCGGGCTAGGGAGCAGAAATCAGAAGTATTGAGTGACTTGGCGAGAGACGTTATTTCGAAAGTAATGGAGTGGACTGCCCCTATCCGGGAAGAGTTGAGAAAGCAGGGGCGAAACGAGGAGGCCTCAAACCTTTGGGTGGGAATAAGCTCTTTGAACTATGACTTGAAGTCCTTTTCTGAGAAGGCGTTGGTAGGAGCGCTTTATATGAATCCAATTTGGCGTTCGACAGGTAAGGAAGAGTTTAGTACAAGGGCGTGTTCATTTGTAGATAGACACCCGGTACTCATGCCGTGGAGAGATAAGATCAACTTTAAGGCAATTCGTGTCAATGTGGGTGTGGCAACATATCTTAATACGGATGGCGACTTGGTTGCTACAGCTAAAGCATTTGGCCACAAGCACATTAGAACCACTATTAATAATTATATTCCGCTTGCGCTGCAGCGTGCAATTTTTGAGCGGCAGATCCGTAGGCATCAGAATCTACTAATTACTTCAGCGATGAATGAAGAAAGCGAAATGCTGAAGATATCGGACTTTAGAACAGTGGAGCAATTACATGAGTTTCTTAAGTCCATCGATAATTATTTGTTTGAAAGTGAGTTGGAAGCGCAAAGAAGGGAAACATCCGAAAAAATAACCATTGATATTGCCACCTTGTCCAGGCTCGTCATATCTAATGATCCTGAAGCGCTTGCGGTTGCAATGCTTTATCGGGATGCTCTCGACAAAGCAACCCCAACCTTCCTAAATAGGCCAGACAGTCTTACTGGAGTCACGCCAAAATTTTGGATGGACTTCATTGACGCAGTTATGGCACCTCTTCCGTTGTCAATGAGCGATTTAAGTAATCTTGTTAAGAAGGCGCTTTTGAAGAAAGAAGCGATGTCGGCTATGGTTGTCCTACCAGAGGTGGGGTGATGAGTCGACACAAATTACCGATCGGGGTCATTGACTTTTTTGAGCGAACAACTAGAAAAATAAATCATATATACAGACCTGCATGGCTTCTTAATGAGTTGGAAAGTTCTACATGGATCGTAGACTCAGGGGTGGTTGTTCGGAATGTAGACGGCACCCTTAAAGGTGGCGTTCGTCTAAATTGGGACAGGCTTTTGCCAAGCGGAAGCTTCACAAGCCCTGTTTATGCGGTTCCTTTGGAACAGGCAAAAATGATAGTGGTGTGCGCCTATGATGGAGCTCTTAAAGTCGCTAGATCGTTAAGAGGCATTCTTCACTTTCATCTATATCTGTTGTGGCTAGCTGAGTTTCTTGCTGTTCGATATGGAGACAAGTTTTCTGAAGAGGGTTTTTCTATTTTTGGGGTGGATGACGTAGTTGAGTTTCTTGGAGCGGCAGAGGTAGGAGGTGTTAGTGGAACAGCGGCTTTCATACAACGCTGGGAAGATTATCTATCAAATTCCAAGGATGGAATTGAGCCAATACCACTTTCCGAGCATCTGGGAAAACTAGGAGCACTGGATGGTGACGGTAATCTAAATCTGCGCTTCGCTGCGGCTGCTTTGGGGGTTGACTACAAGCGGTTATCTCAATCTACCGAGTTCAGAAGATACTTGACGCATGGGTTTGATTGTGAGGCTGGAGGTAAGTCCAGCGAGAGCGGGGTATCAAGAGCCACAACTGCTCTGTCAAATTGGATGGTTAATTTCTGTGAGCTGCTATCCTCTCTGCCTATACAATCGCATGTAGAGATAGGTAATCCTTACTTAATATCGGATATTGTGCGGCCTTTCCGCATCGGAGGAAACGGTAGAACAAGAACTTTGCCTCTTTCTACGGGAAGAAGACTTATGTTCGGTTGCGGCAAATGGATGATTGATACGTATCCGGTGCTCAGCTATTACTGCAATGAAATTATTCCTCTTTCACGATCGATAATGAATGAGTCGAATGTTTCAGTATTTACGGCGTTATCCATATCAGAAGAAACTGTTCCGATACCAGATGGACTGGTCTCTGCTTTTGATGTTTACAGACGAATGCAGGTGGATCCTCTTATCTCTGAGGCAAAAATTAGAACTCAGTTTCCATTCTCGATTTTCTTGTTGAGGCTTCATACGGCTGTCTGCTTCTGCTTGATCGGTGTCCTGACTAGTTGTCGCAGAAGTGAGCTGGTTGATCTGGATGGAAGCGCTAGCTATGAGGTTGACGGTAGATTCTATCTTTCTGTTTTACTGAGGAAAACTGGGTTTGATAATATTCGTGAACCGATGGAAAAGCCGGTTCCGCGCCTTGTTTATGAGTGTTTATTATCTTTGAATGCGCTAAAAGAACTTTGGCAAATCATAGTGCCTTCAAGTGATGTTTTATTTAAGTCGCAGGCGTTTTTTAAAGTTAACGTCAGAGGTGCCTATCCACTAAGTGTGGCTGATGCTTATGTTTTTCTAAAGGAACTTAGTGAGTTCCTAAAACTGGTTGATAACTCGGGAGAACGATGGGTGGTGCTCCCACACCAACTTCGCCGCTATTTTGCTGTGACATTTTTTCACTTCGGAGGATTGGAGAATTCCTTGCCGGCGCTTTCTTGGTTTATGGGGCATGAAGATGTTGGGGAAACCTGGCGCTACATTAAAGAAAGCTTAACAGGAAAAGAACTCAGTGCATCCGAAGCTGCTTTGGCTACTTCTGCAGTTTGCTCAGATGATCAATCTCATGGCGTGCAGCAACTCAGGAATATCCTTGTTAAGCATTTCGGCACTGAAAAAATCAACGTCATGCATGAGGATGAGTTAAGAGATTACCTAGAGTTACTGTCGGAAAAAGGTGTATACACCGCTACCCCGATTCAGATTAATGTTGGAAAAAGAAAGAGGTATACGGTAGCAATTTCAGTTAGGGAGGGTGCCGATGCCTCGACTTGGTAAAGGCCAAATTGCACCAAGCATCAAAGTGCTATCTGAAGCTGCCGCTAGGAGTGCTGCTTGTAGAATCTCTGAGTTTGACAGAATTAGAACATCTCCTTCCCCTTCTAAGAGTGAGTTATCAGCTTTCATCTCTGTTTCAAAACTAGCTGCTTGGGATGATGAGTCTCTTGGAATTACCCCTTTAAGTCATAAAACGTTACGAAAATATGTGAATGGGCTGTATGAAGGTGGACTCTCCCAGCTTCTACGTGATGCTGCTTTGGTCATTGGTGATACCCGAAAGCTGATTCGAAAAAAGCCTTCTGATGATGTTGATGCTTGGAGGTTAAGTTCTCAGTTAGCGGTAGATGCTGCGCTAGACATGAGCGCTAGATACTTGGATCTGCTTGAACGGCTGAAGAGATTATCGTTGCGGTCAGATATAGCAGAGTCTGAGTTACAGCGGCATTATCGGCGATATGAGAAAAATCCGCACATTAAGGTTGTGAAATGACTTCAGTTGGTCGGCTTTGGCGCACTTCCTCTAAAGAATTTTATTTGCCTGGATATGATAAGTTTAGGAGGTCGGAGCGATGGGCGGCCCCCGAAATGAGGGTGATGTATTGGCCAGATGGTTGTATCTGTTGGCAGCTTAATGTTTATTTCCTTCATCTTAGGCGCTCAAATAGCGCTATTTCCACAATTAACACTTATGCATCGGAGCTATCCTTGTTTGTACGTTTTTTATTTGAGTCTAAGGTGGTGATTGAGGACGTGTGTGATGATGTGCTGGTTTCATTTTCAGACTGGTTAGTTAATCGCAAAAAATCCTCTGGGAACCACATAAATAGAATCTTGTTGCGGGTTATATCGTTCTTAGAGTGGTATCAAACTTTGTTGGTTGGAAGGCGTCTAGTGGGTTCATTAGGGCAGGGGGCTCAAGTAACAATTTCTTTGCGTTCGTTGAAGAGTAAGCAAGGTGTTGTAAGGGTTCGAACCCAGCATCATGCGATGGTGCCTGCAAGCATTCCTCGTACAGTTCGCCCTATTTCTTCTAATATCGTATCCGCTCTGCTGGATTCTTGTGAATGGGCTGCCAAAACTAATTTTCGTCGCAGCCGTGATCGATGTATGCTTGTTCTCCTTGCAGATACGGGCATACGCAGAGAAGAGCTAACTTGGATCCGAGTTTCGGATGTTGTAGGGGCATCTGCTGACCGAAAACTGCCCGTAAGGACATCTAAAAGAAAAGGCAATCCTTACAGATTAATACCTATCTCAGACGAAACGTTCAGAATGCTCTTGGAGTATATCGATGTTACTCGCTCTATTCAGGTTAGGAGATTAAATAGGAGGAAGATTGGTTTCAAAGATCAGGGCTGGCTGTTTTGCACCAGAGAGGGGTTCAAGATGGCGCCCTCAACAGTGTCACAGTTGTTTTGTGATCTCCGGGCAGAGGCGGGTCTTACTGAGCGGATATCTGCTCACATGCTTAGGCACCGATATATTACATTGCAGGTCATGGCTAGGCTTCGATCTTTGAGCCGCCGGGGTTCAATTGGCGTTGAGGCACTTACTACTGTTCTCTCAAAAATTGCGAGTCTCAGTGGTCACTCTTCGCTTGATAGCATGTGGCGCTATGTAGATTGGGCATACGAAGAGCTTGAGGCTGAGTACAAGGATTCCGCAAACGTCGCAGACGAGGCGTTAAGTGTTATTGAAGCTTTGATGGGTGAAGCGAAGAGTAGTGAAAATAGGGCTCTAGCAGAGTCACTTTTAATTGTGAGAGAGGCTGTTTCGCAACTAAGAACGAAGAGTTATGAGTTGCCAAGTGTGGTGGCCCATTCCCTTCGTAGCTCCGCCGCTCAGTCTCGACATGGATAGTCTTGCCTGCGTCGTTTCGGCTTTCTTATTTGCAAGTGGTCACAATAACCTGATTCTTTCTGTTGTTACTGAGCTCGCTTTATGACCGCTTCAGTCCTTCTGAGCAGCAGCGAAATGCTCCTGCATCAAGGCGCTGCGGACCGCTTCTTCAGCCCCTTGTACCCACTTGGGCACGCCACAGGTTGCCCAGGTGGGTGCGCAGTACCAACCTTGATGAAGAAGTCGTAAGTAGCGGGCATCCGTTGCTACTTGCCTCAAGGCTTCCGCGGTGGAGGATGCCAACAGGCCACGCAGATGTAGCCAGTCCACCGACGGGGCACCCGTGAATTGTAGTTGTTGCCGAAACTCTGAGATCCGTTGAACTTCGCTGACAATCAACTGGCGCTTGGCACTGCGGATCTTTCCTGTGGAAAGAAAACCGCTAAGAACACCTGCCAGGTCAAGCTCCGTCTGAGGTGTGAGCTTACCTCCGCGCCGTCCGCGAATATGCGGGGAACACGAGTTCGTCGTGTAAGGTGCAAATAAGCCTATGGTCCTGCACATGGAACAGTGCAGGTTTTTTTGCGTCTTGATTGCCAATGAAGAAGAGAAAGCTGCGAGATGCCTGCTTCGCTTTTTTGGCTTCCATCCCCTCCTTTCGGGCTACTTCCAGCTCATTCTTGAGCCGGCCGCGTGCAACCGCTGACCATTCTAACCAGTGGACGATCACTTGGTAGGGCGTAAGCTTTTCATCTTTCCACTCTCCCGCATTGAGCGAAATGGTCAGGTATTCGGATGTAGTGGTCAACCCATCCCGGACAGTGGGTTAAGTTTTTCTTCGGCCACCGCAGGCGGTAGCCCATCGTTGAATTGATGCGGCCTGATCCAGTTGTAGCGGTGCATCAGGTAATGACTGATGTCCCGTTGGGCCTCCTGAGCTGTCAGGTAACGAGGGTGTGCAGAATTTTGTGTAACCGGGGTTAGGGTTACTGCTGCGGCAGGCGGTCTTCGTAGCTGATCGTAAAGCGAGTCAGCGCCGCCTTCCAGTCACGGATCGGCATCGTCCATTTCTTGCTGATGTTGCGTAGCGCCAGGTAGAAGAGTTTCAGCAGCGCCTCGTCACTGGGGAACGAGCCGCGGTTCTTGGTAATCTTGCGCAGGCTCATGTTCACCGATTCGATGGCGTTGGTGGTGTAGATCACCTTTCGGATCTCCGGCGGGAAGTCGAAGAACGGCGTGATCCTGGCCCAGTTGCGTCGCCAGGACTGGCCAATCGGCAGGTAGTCGTCATCCCACTTGGCCTCGAATTCACCGAGGCGCAGTTCGGCCTCGTCAGCGGTGCTGGACTGGTAAATCCGCTTCAGGTCGGCGGCGACCTCCGCCCGCCGCTTCCAGGACACGTAGTTCAGGCTGTGCCTGACCATGTGCACGATGCACAGCTGCACGCTGGTGCGCGGGAACACCGCCTCGATGGCCTCGGGGAAGCCCTTCAAGCCATCCACGCAGGCGACGAAGATGTCCTGAACGCCACGGTTGCGCAGTTCGGTCACCACCTGCAACCAGAACTTGGCGCCCTCGTTCTGGGCGATCCACAGGCCGAGGATTTCCTTCTCGCCGGCCAGGTTGATACCCAGCGCCAGATAGACCGCCTTCACCCGCACGGCGCCCTCGCGCACCTTGCTGTGGATGCAGTCGAGGTAGACGATGGGATACACCGTATCGAGCGGGCGCGACTGCCAGGCCTTGACCTCATCGGCCACCGCGTCGGTCACCGAGGAGATCAGGCTGGGTGACACCTCGGCACCGTACATTTCCTGCAAGTGCGCCTGGATCTCGCGCACCGTCATGCCGCGGGCATACAGCGAAAGGATCTTGTCGTCGAAGCCCGTCCAGCGGGTCTGGTGCTTCTCGATGATCTGCGGATCGAAGGTGCCATGCCGGTCGCGCGGTACCTCGATGGGCAGTTCACCGAACTCGCCCTTGAGTTTCTTCTTGCTGAAACCGTTGCGGGTGTTGCCCATCCAATTGCTGACAGGCTGATGCTTGTTGTGGCCCAGGTGGTGGGTCAGCTCGGCATCCAGCGCACGCTCGACCAACTTCTTGGTCAGTTGCTTGAGGATGCCGTCGGTACCGATCAAGTCTTCAGGCTTCTGATAATTGGCCAGAAGCTGATCCAGCAGTTCGTCGGTAATGGTGTGGGGCGTCTTGTTCATGGTGTCTCCAGTTCTCAGCGACAGTGTCGCTCATGAGCCGGTTACACAAAATTTCGGACACCCTCCCTTATGCTGGCTCGACGCCGCAGCTTGGCTCAACCAGCCAAACCTGCCTAGCCATAGTAGAAATGAATCGCCCCAGTTTTCTTAGATATCAGATGACCGCTGTTGGCCGATAGTGGCCAGGTACGATTACGCCCAGCTGTGTAACATCGCGGTGAAATGCGCAAGCCTTCGTTCACCCTAAAAAGTACGCCGGATACCCGCGATGGTCTGAGCGACCTCGAAGAACAGCTCGCCATGTTTGGTGGTCAGCCTGATGCCATGCCGATCGTTAAGCGAGACCAATTCCTTGCCATGGGCAGAGATCGGGTAAGGGGCCGGCCCAACCTCTGCAAGTAAAGCTTCAGAAGCCTCCCGAATGATGGTCTCGTCGAGGGCATCACTGAAGAAGGCATCGCTGAAGCGGAAGCATATGCCCCAAACCTCTGCCAGCTCGTAACCAAGCTTCACTCTCGCGCAGCGCTGAAGAGCCCGAGCAAACTGCGCTTCGGTGATTTCGCTCCGGATCGGAAAACCCTCGGGGAGCACTTTTTCGGGCTCAGACCATTCACCAGGTTCAAGGCCAACGTAGCCAACCGGTTCCCAGCCACATGCCAATTTCTCCAATACTTGGGCGTATGCCTCAAACTCCGCGTGTTCATGCCTTTCGTAGGGGTTAGGCAACCTGATGGGGCGCAGCATGCGCAGCGTACTCGTAGTGCGGCACTCGCCATCCTTGATGGTTACGTTCAGGTGCCAGTTGAGGTTGGAGACGCGGTAGGCGGTGTGGTCGACGTCAAGAAAGAGGGATTCACCATCGATGAAGTTGTAGTCGTAGACGTGTGCACTACGGCTCCGAACCCATAGGAACGGCTCGGCAATATCGCCCGACTCAGGGTCACGAGCGGTGATTTTTACATAGCAATCGTTGATAAGAAGCCCTTTCCCATCCCAACCCCAGCGCTTCGCATGCTCTCCCCAGGAGGAGACAATGTCGATTGCGCGGCGGCGTTCTGCAGGGAACGATTCACGCCGAGTCGGCGAAGGTAGAGCAGCAATATGCAGGGACCGGGGGCTGGCCGCTCGGGGTATCGGCTTGAGATCAAACTCAGCAGGCGGGACGGGCATCTGGGTCCAGATGGGATCGTCAGAGACTGGCGTGCATTTGATACCTTCGGAAATGACGTCGACCCTGATCTTCTCTTCATCAGGTTTGGGCCAGTGCTTCCAGACGATTGCATCGAGGCGCTTAACCCCAATGAAGCCAACGAAGAAGGCCACATCCGGCAACTTGAGAGAAAGCCACTGGGCGAACTCGCGCACCTTCTTCATCTCAATGACTTTCTCAGCCGGGAATTCATCCTGGAAGTCGTCAATCAGGGTGCCGTGAGTGCGACAAAGCCAAATGCCATTCGAAATGTTCCGGATCTGCTCAGGCGTCAGCCCATCCCTTTTCCGAGGCCCATTCTTTGAGGCAGGATAGATGTGGGCAGCGATCGCAATACCAGCGGCGGAATCATTACCCTCATCATCAACGGTTGGGCCTGTGGTCGGGACCAGGCACGTGGGATAGCTGCAATGAAAGCCAGCACGCTTTGCCAGTTCCAGCTTGGTATCAGGTGAAAAATTGATACGTCGACTCTTCTTGTCTTCGCTGGTACTGCTCGTCATGGGCATTCCATTGTAAAAAACTGATATCCAAGGCGGATCGCACTGGCCCCGTAGGGGCTGAAGTACACATTACCGCAAAGCATGGAGAATCGTTCAACGGGTTCCCGGTGCGGCAGCTATGGGGCGATATCAGCTTATGGCGATGGGCTGCTTTTGGCCGATAGCGGTCTATATGCGGCAGCTACCGACCAAACAAACACTCACTGCGCCAATTTGGTGATGGCGCGCTTAACCCCTACGCCGGCGGATATCGTGAAACAGGGTGTGGACGGCCTCGATGTCCTGCAGGAGTTCGGCTGGTTGCGTTACAGGACGCTGCTGGCCGGCTGCATGTGAGTGTGCTCGCACGTTCCGGCAGCACTTGTCATGCAAACGCTGCACTTCGCGGTACTCAGCCTCCTGCACGATCATCACGCCATCTAGTCGGCCGACCGAGATGCCGTCGCGGAACCGCACTACGGTTTCATTGAGGATCGTGTCCTCGATACCTACTTCGATCGTGACGCGAAGATCGTCGTAAGCATTGCGCATCGCGAGCCGCTCATTATCCCCAGGTGGGTTATTGAAGCTGGCGGCAATTCGCTGGTGGTCTGCTCGATGGTATGCAATACGCTCTTTGTGTTTGCGCATGTCGTAAGGCAAACCGGCATCGATATAGCCAGGCCCTTCCGCCCGGTAAGTAATCGACCTCACTTCAGGAGCCAGCTGGGCATCTTGGCAAAGGGTGACTAGCTCTCCGAAGAACACTGCATCGTGAGTAAACACAATGACCTGCCGTTGGGCGGACTCCTGAACAATCCTGCGCGCGACAGCGGTTCGATGGCTGTGATCAAGGCTGGAAACCGGATCGTCGAATACAACCCCAGATGAGGAGCCCGATTGTTGGAGCTCCGCGAAGAAGTACGCGAGCGCACACATGCGCTGCTCCGCCTCGCTCAGGACTAAATGGGGATCAAGCTGGCAATCCTGGAGTTGGATGCCTAGCCGCACCGCTCCTGCATCTCCGCTTGAACTGATACCGGCTCGAACGTGGTACAGATCCAGCCTGTTGAGTTCATCATTCATCGTGCCAGCCAACGCCTCACTGACGTATGTCTTGGCCAACTGGCCTGCGAGCATGCTGATAGCTCGCGTGTTGCCGATATCCTCTTGGCAGCGCTGGAGCTTTGCCTTGTGAGCGAGGTTCTCACTCACCCTCGCGATAGCTTCGATATGTTCGGAAAGTGTCCGTCGGGCCTCCAACTCCTTCAGACGTTGTCTCTTCGCCGCGAGGGCTGCCGCATCGAGGTTCGCACGCAATCGCGCCGCCTCGGCGCGAAGATCCTCGGCGACTTGGTGAAGTAAAGCTGTTGGGTTTGCACACCGGTACGCAGGGCGCCCCTGCCATTCACCGCGGAGAACAGAGGCTTTAAGCCATTGCTGCCGAGTGGCTAGGTCTTCTTGGAAGAGCCGAATCTCGCCCGGCAGCGTTGCTACGCGCGCGCCCAAGCTTTCCAGCATGTTCGGCGGAGCGGTGAAGGCAACGCTCTCTTGGCCGACATTGCGTACGATCTGCTTCCAAGCGTTACGCGCAAGCTGGGCTGCTTCTGCCGCCTTGTCCCGAATGTAGCGATCAAACCGCTCCAAGCGATCCTTCGCTTCCGGGGTCAGCTCCTGCTGGCAAAGCACGCAGACAGCTCCTTCGCCGGTAACTGGGAAGGCCTGCTCGGGATATGCCGTACTGGTCGAATACTCGCGCGCAGCGTTAAACAGCATTGCCCAGGGGCCTTGCCCCGTTCCGGCGAGCAACTGCGAAGCATCTTCGGCCTGCAGCAATTCAGAGGCCGCACGCTCCGCGGCCTCCGCTTCTACCAGACTTCGGTGCGCCAACTGCCTGGCATCCAATGCATCATCAGACACAATGCCGGCGGCCGCGGTGATGTTGTTGGCCAGCTCGTCGACCCTCGTAGCAGCGTTGTCGAGATTTGCTGCCTTGGCGGTGGGGTTTGCCTCGCTGATTTCCTGTGGCAGTCGTGCGAACTCTGCTTGCTCATCCAGGGTGAGCACGGCTAACGCACGGGCCCGCGTGAGATCGGTAGTTGGGCCAATCGGATGCACCGCCCGGCCGGCATCGGTATCGGTGGGAATGATACTGAAGGGTGTAACGTCTGTAGCGAGACCTGCAATCTCTGCCTGAAGCCGCGGACGCAGAGTCTGATTGAGACCATTGGCCAGTAGTTGGAGGTAGCTCAGAGCGGACGGTTGAAAGGTAGCGGTCTCTTTCGACTGGAGGTAGTGGCGTGCGCAGTCGCCATCGAAGACGGAGATGCCCCTGAGTTCGGGCCGCGAAACATGGCCCTGCTGACCACTCCAGATAGTCTGCTCTGGGGCGCCGTTCAGCTCGAAGTCGATAGTGGCGCTCGGTGTGAGCTGCTTATAGTCATCAGCGTAGGCATTGGCGTAGACGGCTCCCGGGCTCCTGGCTCTGCATGCCTGCTTCAACACTCGTGCATAACCGGACTTTCCTGTGCCATTGCCCCCGTACACGATGGTGAGGCCCAGGGCTTGAAACTCCAAAGCTTGGTCGCTCGGGATTTTTCCCACATTGGTCAGCGTATGCAGGGACCTGAGAACAACGACCTGGTCCCGATTTGCTTCTGCGGGAAAGTGTTCTGCAGCAAACCTGATCGGCTGCGGCGCAGGTTCAAATGCACTGGCAATTCCATGATGCTGCTTGGCGAGGTCCAGAATTTCTCCAAGATCTTCTTCGCTCCAGCTGCCCTGAACGCATAAGCGACGCAAGGCGTCATGGCGCCACGGCGGCAGCCTGTCCGCCCACGTCAGTACTTCCTGGTAAATGGCCATATCCATGCTCCGTGTCCCCAAAGGGGATTAGCACAGGAACTATCACCGCGCCAGACGTAGAACATCTTGTCGCCGACCAGCCGGGTGAGCACGGAAATGAGCCTGCATGTGCTCGCCTACAACTTCAAACGGGTGCTGAACTTGCTGGGCAATAGTGCGCTGATGGTGGCAATGAAGGCCTGAAACCTCATGGGCTGCCAACTGCTCTCGCTGCACAGGACTGTGGGGCTGCACTTGCCTGAAATAGCTGAATGCCTCGGACGGACACACCAAGCGCCCAGGCTGTGTAAAAACGTGACCAGTGCTCTTGCTATCCCTGCCGTCGTCAGTCATAGCGGGGCAGTCCATGAAGCGCTTCATCCAAGGCTAGCATCGAGGCACGTTGCGGCCTTAGAGCCTGGACGATTACGTCGCACACACTAGCCAGGTTCGAGTAGTCGGTGTTGTTCGTCGATGAACTTGACTTCGGCTGATTGGGCTTCAGTGGTGTGGTTCCCACCGAAACTGGACTCCCTGCGTACCCCCTGCTGTTCTGCTGAGGATCTACATCTATGGCTATCTCCACAACTACCTTTCCGCCAGCATTGGGATGGGCCTGGTTCAGCGCCGCTCCTCCGGGAGATAGCTTTGGGGGACTCCGTGGAAAAAGGAGACGGTAATGGCCCGGGCTAGCGAATGGGAGCTTTGCCTCTTGCAGGTTTGCGGGCATGCTGTGAGCGAGACGTGGCAGGAGGAATAAGCTATGAACCAGGGAGCACTCCGGCTAGAGGTGCTGTCGGCCGCCGAGCTGATCGACTGTCTGTGTCCCGCGAACGGGGCGCCCTATTCGGTTGAGCACTATGCCGAGATCTTTGGCCTCAGCCCTACCGTGTTTACCCGCCAGGTCGCGGTCTATCGTCGCAGCCAACCAGATGCGGCCAGCGCATCCGATGCCGAAGCGACACAACGTTTTATCGCGGATGTCCTGCGGGTGATCTTGGCCGTAGCCGAGAGCGGAGTCGCTGTCGAGCGGGCGATCACTTGGTTTCGCCTCGAGCCTTTACCGACCTTCGAACAGCAGACCGCGGAGCAACTGGTCAGTCAGGGTCAGATTGAACGAGTGCTGCAGTTTCTGGCCTCATGGCAGACGGGAAGCCAGGGATGAGTCGCGATGTCCAACGGCAGGTCGATCATCAATCGGCCTATCACTCCTGCTATCGCACTGTCCTGCGTACCGTGGATGCACGTTACGACGTTCGCGGTTCTGTGCTGGCGGAAATGGTGAAGGCCTGTCTGGCGCACCGCGCCGCGATTCCTGCGGTGCAGCGGGCGTATTTCGTGCAGCAAGCGCCGGCGGAAGCGATGGCCTACCTGGAAAAGTTTACGGCCATGCTGCTGTTTGGCCCCAAGGGACGCTTTTCGCCGCAAGAGTACCGCTACTCATGAGCGGCCGATTCCGGTAAGTCATAGAGCAGGCCGGCTCAGCTTGGACTTACGCGGCTTGGCCGGGTCCACTGCTCGATTGCCTGCGATGTAATCATATGACGAGGACATGACGATGGGTGACCTCAACAGCTGGCGAGTGGTCTGCCAAGACCCCGGAGACGGTAGTGGTGATGCCATCATCGAGCTGCCTTCCGAGTTGTTGGATAGGCTGGGATGGATCGTGGGGGATGAGTTGATCCTTGAGCGTGTCGAGGGTGTGCTGTCCTTGAAACTTAAGCACCCGCCCGGTGAGCCAGCCGAGTAGACCTGCCCATCGTAATTTTTTTGATGTATCTGGTTGTATGAGCCGTGGGGCCTTTTGATCGGAAACCGTCCCACCCGCGGACACCTCACGTCGATGCCGTGACATGGTTTGCTTGCACACATCAGGTCGGGCAGGCAAGGTCGCTATTACGGCGCGCTCATGAAATTCCGGTCGACCTCATCCTCCCTTTCAGTGCCGCTGCAGATCCGGCTCAGCCGAGAATAGTACTTGGATCACGAACAGGTCATACAGGTCGCGTGCCGGATGCAGAAAATAGTGGACGTCGTTCTTTACCTTAAACAAGGTTAGGCTCGCATGAGGAGTCAATGCCCCGTGCACAGCACATCACCGTTCGAGTTGTTGGTGGAATGAAGATGTGATGGTTGGTTCTACCGGAATCTGGTGAGCGGTGGGTAGCATTGCCCTAGAGCGGTACCGATGCGCCCAGCTTCCTCTCGTGAGAAGCGTATGCAAAGAAAAAAGCGCCTTACCAAACGCGAGATTCGGAATCTTGAAGACGAGATTCCAGCAGTCGCCGCAGATGCGACTCACGCGGCCTATCTGCGAGCGCTCGCAGCCGGGCATACCGTCATGAAGGTGCAGGGCAACTATCTCGTTGAAACCAAAGCCGACGGATCCGCGATTGTCGTGGGTAACGCCAAGCCCCGCCGCAAGGTGAGCGTTGGCCATGCTATCCAGGTTCGGCGGGTAAGTATCAGCGCCTAGCCTCCACGTCTTAACGTCTCTCGGTGACAGTGCTCGGTATTGTCCAAAAGCAAGCGAGGGGCCCCCAGAATAGTGCCGTCGGCGCCCCATGTTTTCCACTTTCAGCATATGCTCAATCCATCGAGCCGGGCTGGTCGACTGCTCATAGCATCGACTAAGGAAACGGTGTCCTGTGTTTCAAGGGGCTCGTTCACGGGGCTAGTAGGGTTCTGCTTGATCCAGATGGTGTGACCATCTCCTGCTCCACGGAGAGGAGCATGAGGATTGTTTCGCAACGCTATTTCGCAGCCAGCATGCGAACCTGCGAATCACTGATCCGACGTGACAGGGCCAAAGTACTTCGATAACAGTGCGACTGACCTGTCTTTTCTCAGACGCGAGCATGCGAGCGGGAAGCTAGCATTGGCTTCTAAATCCCTGATCAGCAGTTTCTCCCACAAAATGGAGCGCAAGCACGACCGGTACAGTGAGTCTTTTGAAGATATCCGCGCTTGGCCCCCAAATCGCCAGGCCCAGGTCAGTACGAAAGCCGAGCACCTTCACGCCAGACTTCGCTGGATTGAGGTCACGTTTGGCATCTTCGGTCAAGCGCCACACGCCGCGCTCTCCGTTGACGCGCTCGATAATACCCATCTGTTTCAGAGATTGCTGAGTCCACCGGATAGCGCGGCGAACCAGGCTGTGTTTCTGCCCACTCTCCCCAACAGGCGCAAGCTCGTTCAAGGCTTCCGTAGAAACGCCAAGGTGGTTGGTGACGATCTCGTAGAGCGCGGTGTTCGTTAAGGGCTTGTCGGGGTTGGCCTTGTAGATGCCCGCAATCTGGTCGACGGCGAACAGTTCGCCCTGGCCCGGGGCGCTGACTTTGTGTTTGAGTCGGGTGGTGCGCATCGTTTCATTCTCACTCGCGGCCGCAGATTTCTCGCGGCGGTTCGATGGAGCTGGCCAACTGGCCAATTGATCACCCGGAGATGATCAGGGCGCTCCGGCTGTGCCAGAACCCGTGCGAATGTGATTCAGGTTCGATGATGTCCTTGAATGGCCTTCATTCGTTCGTAGGTGCGCAGGGCACTGTTCCCCTTACTCCAGTCGATCCCCACCTCATCGTCCATCAGTTGATGGAGTTCCTCCCAGTGCGAAACGAGAGCAGCCCATTCGCGTCCGTGGATGGCCATCTCCGAGATTCGCGCCTTCCACTCGGGTACCAGTTCCAGCAGGCGCAGGCATCGACCCAGGTCAGAAGGATCGGACGGTGTGCAGAAGCCATCCTCGGGCTGGACTCCCATCATGCTCGACCAAATCGCAATCGCTGAAAGCCCCGTATCTTCTCCTACGATCCACTGAGAAACGCGCTTGAGATAGTCGTTGTTCATTGCAGCTCCAAGATAAAAGAACAGGGCTGCAGATTACTTGGTGGGAAGGTCTGAATCAGGTGAAAGGGGGGTGATGAAATTCAAGTCGGGGCCTGCAAAGCCGATCTTGTGAAGACATCAATACGAGAAGCGACCAGGGCAAGAGAGGGACGAATTCCGTTTATAAGCGGAAGACGACTATAGTCTGAATCCCCAAAATTCCAGCTTTTCGCGTGTCGAGCTGGGACAGCCTTATCCATTTTCGTAAACACAACGTGGCCTTTGGCCGCGCACTTCGAAACCTGCGAAAAACTGCCAACCTCACTCAAGAGCAGCTTGGGTTTGAAGCTGGTCTAGATCGCACCTACATCTCGGTCCTCGAGCGCGGGGAGCGCTCACCCACGCTCGACACTATCGTTTCCATTAGCGACGTGTTCGGCTTGAGCGTTCTAGAGCTCGCCTGTCACATCCAAAGTCAGCTGGACGAGATGCATGACAAACAAGACTCTTCTGGAGCCCTCGATCGGTAAGGTTTTGTTGTGAGGTGCCCCCCGCAGACAAAGCCACTGCCTTGCGACTACTGACCTGCTTCGAGGTTCTTTAAGCGCCTCCAGGCCTGATGGTATTTCGACACACGACGAAGATCCGGCTCCCCGAGGCTAGCCAGCCTCAGCACGTTTAGATTGTCTTCGATGTCAGCCAGCTTGATCTTACGCGCCAGCGGGTGCGGGCAGATCCGCTCGATGAATACCTCGTAGCTCTCCCCACGGCGGCGGCTCAGGAGGACCACGGCCTCGACTACATTCTTAGGGAAGCCTTCGTTGAGTAGATCCTCCGCGGTGGTGTCACTGTCTTCAATCACATCGTGGAGAAGTGAAACCGCTTGCTCGAACGGGTCAGTGAATCTGGCCATCAGACGCAGTGGGTGCAATATATAAGGCATGCCAGCTTTATCGACCTTGCCCATATATGCGCTCAGCGCACGCTGGAGCGCCATCTCAATCAAAACCATCTTAGTCCTCTCCCTTCCTACCTAGAGCAAGCCTGAGGGGTAGGCCGCCCCACCAGACGCATGTAGATGATGATTCTACTGGCCGGCATCAACTTCATTCATGCTCGCCAGGGCCTGCTGGATCACGGGCTCAAATCCCCAAGACTTGGTGTAATCCACGACCATCCTTGAAGGCGATTCGCCCCAATCCAGGCGAATCAGCGCAGTGTTGCTACCGTTCTGCAACAGCCGAATCACCGGTGGGTCGCAGCAAAGAATCTTTTCTTGGACCTTCGTTACGTCGGGGGTGTACAGCCACTCGCTTCCTCGCAGGACCTCATGCGGAAGCCAGCCAGATTCTGCCAAATGCTTGAGGAGCACAGTCAACGCGGAGGTGTTCTGCAGGGCTGCGGACATTCCCATGAAACTGCTAGCTATCATCTTTCATTCCTAAGGTCTCTCGTCTGGTGGCCATCATTCACGCGGTCAACCTGTGCCACTAGGGGGATTCACTTAGTCCGGAGCTTCTTATCGAGCGCATCGCGTGTGTGGGCGAAGGCACCATTTAGGGTTTGAAAGCATCCAGCGGAGCTGTTCCGACTGAGAATGCTCATGCCCTAGCTTCGGCTTGGAGTCGGTCAGCAGGGTACTGCCGCATGAAATCCATACTTCGCTCCGCCGGCGCGCGCAGCCAATCCTGGATCAGCCCGTTTGGCAGGATGACGACCATGCGTTTTTCTGAACCCGGCTTATGAAAGTTTTGCATTAGTGCGTGGTCGTCCGCATTGACCGTCAGCATCGTGTATGAGTGCAGCTCGCCATCAGGCGTCTTCCACCGTTCCCATAACCCGGCGATCGACATGATTCCGCCATCCGTTCTACTGATGCGTGTAGGGACCGACTTCCCTGTTCGCCAATCAGGTTCATAAATCGCCGCGGCCGGGATGATGCAATGCTTCGCCTCTCGCCAAGCAATTCGATAGGTAGGCTTGGTCGCCACAGTCTCGGTGCGAGCGTTGTAGGTGTTACGCCCTAACGATCGTGCTTTGGCCCAAAAAGGTAAGAGTCCAAATTGGCCGACTACCGCCTCCAATTCAGGCACTTCCTCTTCAGCAGATTCATCGTTACGCAGGCGAATAAATGGGCCTTCGTAGCAGGGCCAGAGATCGATCTTGAATTGCCCCTCTGGGGCCACACCATAACCAGCGATCAACCGCTCAGTTTCCGGCGCCTCATAGTGACTGCACATGCTTGAGTTCCTTCGGGTCGGACTGAAAGCATAGCTTTTGACCCGCCGGAATAGGCACCTATTCGAAAACTGTAAAGGGTAAAGGCTCAGTCAAGAGATCGAGCAAGCCCTTCAGATTGGAGAATGTTTATGTACGAAGACCACCAACTCATATGCCGAAAATGCAGAGAACCTTTCACCATCCGTGAATTCTGTCCCAATGCGCTGGGTGACCTGGACCGATGGCCGCTTGAATGTCCGCACTGCGGGGAAACCACCGTGGAGAAATCGGCGGGCTACCTCGAGGTGATCCAAGACCAATAAGCGAAAGGCGGGCCTCATGCCCGCCTACTACTCACGCTCAGTCTCTAGATTGCGACGACGTAGCCTCAAAGGAATCCTGCAGGAGGCGCCGGTATGCAGCAGGAAAGTTGTTAGAAAATTCGGCAAGTGCTGCCAGGCAGTAGTAGGCCTCGTCATACTCGCCCCTGGCCATTTGCTCACGGGTTGCTTCGACCTCTACCCACTCGGAACCATCCAGGCATCGCACATCGAGGAAGCCATCTGGGAACTCGCTGTGTTTCACGGAAGCCATGAAGTGAAGCAGGACCGCATCACCACAGGTAGCGCATGAACTGGAAACACAATTCATTCCCTCAATGGTGCTGTTGGGCGTCTCTCGGTACCCGCACCAGTAGGAGTTATCATCCTGAACCCTGATGTAGGGCATGACCATCGCCGCAGGCAACTCTCCAGCAACCGGAATCCGGTGAGCGTTCCACCAGTCGGAAAGCAACTGTAGAGCAGGGTGCGATTCCAATTGCCCAAGGCAATCCTCGGAACTTCCAGGTGTCGCGGAAGGTACCTCGGGGCGCTTGTATGGAACCTTTGCTGCCAGAGAGATCGCATCCAGAAGCACCCTTGCTGGCATCTCCAGAGCACCATTTGCTTTGTGCTCATCATTCAGCAACGAGAAGTCCGTCAGCTGGACCACTTCATGAAGCTGCTGTTTCTGGTAAAGGTGAATGCTGGTTGCCTGTTCGTAGGGGATTGCGGGAATCCGCATCTCCTCTCGGAAAGTCACGCCGAGCATGCCATCACGTAAGACGCCGACATTCAGCGTCGGCCTTCCTTTTCTGTACTGCTCCAGCACCTGGGAGGGATTCATAAATGCCGTGGTATAGCGGTACATGTTCGGGACCGAGGCACGGCCATTTGGCCAGTTGGACACCGCCATGGTGTACGTCCGAAATGGGCCTTGCTCCAGCTCCAGTTGGATGAAATGGCGAACCACCCAATCACTTCCGTCACTGAGCAGTGACACGAAGGTCCAGCGGAACTCGACTTCGAAGCGCTCAGGGAGATTGGCCGCCGGTACGCACCAACCATTGCGATTACGCACCGAGCCACCGACCAGGTAGGAGGAATTGGGGTACGGCTGCCGGATCACCACGCCTTCGGCCGGGAGCAAACCATCGACGTCGGAGATGATCTCCAACACCACTCGGTCCAGGGATACGGCCTCAGTTAGAGGGTCATCCAAAAGCAGCTTGGGAAGTAGATGTAGTAGCTTCTGGTCACTGTCGGTTGTACCAACCTCCGTGCCATCAGCTCGCAGCTGGACCGTTGATCCATCAGGACGGGTCGCGTGGACAATTTCCATTGAGGCCTCCCGGGCTTGTTGTTGATCGGGAGGATAACGGTGAGTTGACAATGGTACGAATGAAGAAGGCGGGCTGAAAGCTTGCCCGCCGTGCTCATTATTGGAGTTCACCGTGAAATGGCCCACCTAAATGGGGCGGGCCTTGAAGGAGGAACTCGGTCAGTTCTTGGAGCCCAAGAAGGGAATTGCCGAGTCGGGGATCATCGTGGTGGGCAGCTTCCCATCCCAGCGTTCGGCCTTGGTCAGCTCGACGAGGTTCTGGTTGCTTGCCAGCGCTGCCGCCCGGGCCTTGATGAAGTGGCAGGGCTACTTTTCGATGTGATGACCTGAAGGGGAAAGCCGGGATGATCAGTCGTCACCTAGGGTGATCGCCTAAACGATCGCGCAGAAGGCCTGTCCTGGACGTGAGAATGTTCGCTTGGTGTACCAGCGTATGTTCAAATTTGCTGAGGCAGATGGCCCATGCCTTGAGGTTGAGGTCGATTTGACCTGCGCTCAACCTACACCTGGTACTTAGTCCCGAAAGAGCGATCCCATCGATGAGCAGTCACGCCACCAACTACCTGGCCCTTGAAGCTTTTGCTGCAGCGAATGCGAGATCTATGGGGGCTAGATCTCGCTTCCAGTTTGGCGACCTGATGGTCTATGTCCGGATCGCGGCACGCTGGATTGACGGGGAAGGCCGCTGGACGCTTGACTTGGCTGATCTTGAAGTCACGAATGAAGGCGAGCGAGGGAAGGGGCAATTCACACTCTTCCTGAGCAATGCAGAACGTATTGCGGACAGCAATGGGTTGATCGTGTACGTGCAATCGATCGTCAATCAGCGACTGTTGAACAGCCTCGTATCCAAAGGCTATTTCCTGCAGGGATACGATGCCTACCGCTTGCGCCAGGCCTAATCATCAGTCGATGGATTCTCAACTCCAAGCAACAATGCCCAGGTCCGAATTTCAGCTTCGAGCTCTGTTGCAGTACGACGCACATCAACGTTGTCCTCCGCTCGTTGGAGGAAGTGCTTCGGAAAAAGGCCAAGACAATCAATCCCCAGCGCATGCGCACTAACCAAACCGGCAACGTCAGCTCCTGTCTGGCCGCCAGATCGGATGAACTCGATTGGCCAGTGCTGGTGGACCTTGCCAATGACTTGGTACACCCAGGCATTGATGCACTCCTGCGTCCAGCCATGCTTAGACAGTGTGTAGATACCGTTCCCGGCGACATTCAAGGTGCGCGCATTTGCAGCTGACATCGCCTTATAGAGGCGCCGGGCTGCGGCGACTGGCTCGATTGAAACGGGGATGGCCACATAGGCTTCACCAGCCGCCCGCAGTGTCAATTGCTCACCCCGGGTTGTGAAATCTGAGGCAAAGGCGACGGTAATATCAGCGCTCTTGGCATTCTCCCAAGTCCGAGGGGCGTAGCGGCCTGAGTCATGCTGTTCGATCCGAAGCAAGGGCTGCTTCGGTGTGGGAAGGCTGAACACGGCATGGTGAACGTACCGGATTTCTGCGAGCGGGGAATTCTGACAGGCCCATTCGAACAGTGCGATGAGCCACCCCAAGCTGACATCGGGCGAGCGATCTTCAGTGTTTGGGTGACCAGCAGGTTGCTGGCCGCGCTGGCTCCGTTGTCGTTTCAACAGATTACCTAGGGGGACCATTGCATCTTTGCCAAGCACCGGTGCCCCGTCTCCTCCTACAAGCAGCAAATGACAACCTTCATCAACAGCAGCCTGGAGCAGCTCCATAGAGACCGCGTGACTGAAAACGCATCGGCCCTTTTCCCAGAGCTCGACTGTCGCAACCGGCCCTTTCATTCCGTTTCCTGTGAGTTCAGTTAGAGCAAGGACGACAGAATACACTCGCGCTCGGCTCACCACCTCATCGCGTATGGGAAGGCTGTATGTCTTCCTGCATTCCCAGCTTGCGGCCGCCCCTCTCAGTAACAGCCCCGACGATTAGTAGCCAAATCAGCCCCGCATCCAAATTCATCCGTACGCGCAAAGCACGCCCTACACCCCACATGAAACCGTCAGAAATCACGTACAGGGCCATTTTTAGGCAATGACCCATGATTACAGTTTTTATCTGATGTCATTTTTAAACAATTTCTCCCGCGCCTGACCTATACTATTACCGTAATTACTTGTTACGTAATGCGGGTAACAAAAGTTCGCCGGTAAAATGGCGCCAAATCATAGTTTTCGGGTACTGTCAATAGATACGGAGGGCAGCCATGAGCCGCGTTGGGATCACGAAAGAGGAGGTTCGCCAGGCGATTGCGCAACTCCGGAACCAGGGTTCCCCGGTTACAGTGCGTTCCATACAGGCCATCACAGGCGGCTCCTACTCGACGGTGCAGAAGTTCTGGAAGGATCTCCGCGACGAGGAAATCGAGATGCTGGGCGATGGCGGACGTATCCAGACCGAGCTGCAGGCCCTGGTACTCGCGCTTCACGACAAGATGAAAGAGAACTCCGAGCGGATCGTTCGTGAGGGCGAGCAGCGCTGCGAGGCGCAAATCAAGGAAATGGAGGAGGTCCTTGATGGCGAGCGAGTGGTGCACCAAGCCACCGTCGATCAGCTTGCGAAGACTGAGGGCACCCTTGCCGATCGCGAACGGCTGCTGGGCGAACTGACTGAGCGCTTGAACTCGGCCAACATTGAGTTGGGCCGCATGGCCCAGGAGCTGGCTGACACGCAACGTAACCTGGAGGTGGAGAAGCGCTCGACCAGCAAGCTAACCCACGACCTACAAGCAGAGCGGGATGCTCATGAGCACTATCTCGCAGCCCTGAACGAGCAACGCCGGCAGGAGCAGGCGACTTTCGATAACGCGCTGACCGCTCTGCGCGAGGACAACCGCACCCTCTCGGCGGACAACATACAACTGAGAGGGGAAATCCTGAGCCTGAATAAGCAACTGTCTGGCATGACCTCCCAGTTGACCGACCTGCAAGCGCAGAACAGGAAGTTGACGCTTGAGGCTGACAGCGCGAAGGACAAGCTGCAGGTCACAGAGCAGTCACTCATGAACTTGAGAATCGAACTCGCCACAGTAAAAACTCAGCATTCGGAGGCCGAAAGGCAGCTTGAAAGCGCCATCAAGGAGAGACGAGAGACCGAGGAGAGACTGGTGGAAGCAAAAGCCTCTGCTCGAACTCAGAACAGCGAGGTGAGACGCCTTTCCGCCCAGCTGGAGGGCATGAAGACAGAGCTTTCCTCCCGCGCCAAATCCGCGGAAGAACGTGGTGCGGAAGGAAACACCTGAGGACCTGGCAGATAGCCATCAGTAGGACTGACTGGCATCATTCGGCTTGGGCGTTATGGTCAACGGGGGCTCATAAACCGCCGTGGGCCGCCGATAACGCAGACAGGCGATCAACAAGTAAAGGATGATCTTGATGCAACTTCGTGCAGCAGCCTCCGGTCTGCTTCTGGCCCTCCTGGCCGGCCAAACTTTGGCAGCAAGCTTTGACTGCTCCAAGGCCAGCAGCTTCCCCGAAAAAGAAATCTGCCGTGATGGCTACCTGTCCGGGTTGGACGACTGGTTAGCCAAATCCTATAAGACCGCCCTGGAGGTAAATCCTGCCCAGTATGAGGCGGTCCGTCAGTCGCAGCGTGAATGGCTCGATACAAGGGATGCATGTACTGACCAAAAGTGCCTCGACAAAACCATCGGCGCCCGCATCCAGGCGCTTGATCAATATGTGACGGCAGAGAGGGGTAAATCGGCATCGGCTTTGGCTCAGGCCCAGCTCATCAAGCACCAGGAAGAGGAGGCCATCAGGCAGCGGCAAACTGAGGAGCGCCTGGCGATTGAAGAAGCAGCTCGACAGACGCAGATCGAGAATCAGCGCCAGCAGGCGATCATCGAACTCCAGCAGCGCGCTCAGGCCGCCCAAGCGATCGAATCTCAACGGGTTATCGAGCACCAGCAGGCACTAGCCCAAATCCCGCAGTACCAACCACCCCAACAGGTTGCGCAAGCTTCGAGTGCACCCTCGTTCTCGCCGTCATACCGCGCGCCGGAGAAATCTCTTTGGCAGCAGTTCAAATCCAGCCCGGCCTGGAAGTACATGCTGCTGGCGGGTGCACTTCTGACAGCTTGGGCGATGTGGAGGCACCATCAGGGGCAAGCAACCATCTACAACGACTACACGGATGCCGCAATTACGAACCTCTTGCCGGCAGCAGGCGTGGTACTGGCCTTCTTGATGAACTGGCTCGAGCTCCCCCGGCAACTCGCAATGGTCGCAGGCCTAACGGGTTTCATGCTTGCATTGATGTTCGCGGTGTATGCGTCAGTGCGAACCAATCAGGGGTGGCTGAGCATCAGCCTGTCACTCATCGCCAAAATGACTCTGGTGTCAGTGTTCTATGCGGTGCTCGGCGCACTGGTGGCATCACTATTCGTAAGCACCAAGTACAAAGGGGAGTCCCAGGCGAGAGCGAATGCAAGGAATCGGAGGGAGAAGAAAGAAACGATGGCCATGATCGCCGCGCTCACTACTGCCTACACCTTCCTTTCGGCTTGGCTGTGCCGGCGGCAAGAGTTCATCCCAGTTTCTGAATGCCTAGCTTTTGACTCGACCGCAAGCGTTGCTTAAGTCATCCCCCATGAGGCGCGGTCACCGCGCCTCATGCTGATTCGGCCTCGGCGGCATCAATGTCTTCCGCATCCTCTAAGTCATCCCCTACAGCCGTAAGGATTTCCAGCTCAGAACGGATGCGCACCTTAGCTCCGATCTTCAGCCCTCGGACTATTTCGTCCCCGTCATCGTTCCTGGAGATGTCCCAACCAGGTTCAATCCAGGCCTTCGACTGCCAGTCTTCGAATCGCTTTTTGAGATCCGACTTCACCCGCCGCTTGACCTTCTGATACTCGGATTTTGAACCACTGAACTCGTGGTACTTCTCAAGCCCGATAGGCCATACGCCATCCCTATGGGATGCGATGAAGGGCAAAAGCTTGGTCCCAAATCGATCCAATTGATCCATGATCTCAAAGGGCACCAGGGTGGTATTCACACCATCGAAGAAAATTGCAGCGATCGGGTCAAGATTAAGCAGAAGTCGCCCTGTCTTGTGGTTCTTTGCCTGGTTGGTCAAGAACCGCATGCTGATATCGACCACCGTATCATCTGACTCAATTGCCGCCGCGATCTCCTTGATCTGGTCGCCGTACCGATTCTTGATGTACTCGAGAAAGAAGTCCCTATCAGGCAGCCCGAGCGGCGGCCGCGTGAGCAGGTTGTAGAGCCTCTTCAGAGCAGGCTTGCTTGATATCCGCAGTTCGCCGCCGGCGAGGTCATCAAGAATCCTTCGGGCCTTTTTGAAGTTCGCACCGGAGTCGTCGAGCTTGAGCCAACGACAGACATCAGCCTGTTTGACTTTGACGGACTGGGTCAGTGACCTGCCGCGGGCCAGCACCATGATTCGGGCAAGGACGAGTTCGTGATCTGTAGACAGCGCCGGACCGCGGTACCAGATTGAGCCCGATCCCAAGGAGAAGATCTCTGTCCATTCCTGGAAGAAGAGGCCTTTGGGAATCTTGCCCGCTGAGAAGAGGGCTGAACGGACGATGGGGTTGCTTTGCTCAAAGAAACGCTCATTCGTGAAAGGGAGAACGCCCTGACCTGATTCCAGATCGAACTTTGTTTGCAGCTTGAATCGCCTGTCATCTACAGCTACCTGCCGTACTTCTTCAGGTGTCAGCTTCAACTCGGTCATGGCCTATCTCTCTTACTTTTCGCGTTTCGTCCGTCTCGACAAACCTGATGCAAAGGATATATTCCCTCATCTTGATTTTTTAGTCCAAATCAAGACCGTTTTCGCATAAGCCGTTCTGAGATCCGCTTTGGCGGTTCGGATCGCCGGAATCCTGTGAGCGCTCAGAGCATTCCGGCTCGAAGAAGATCAACCCACCTGTGCGGCATCTCTCATACCGTACACAGAATTCCGGTCGCTAAAACCGAGCATGGCTTTGCTGTATCCCATGAAAAACAGGGCGCTCACAAGAATCCGGTTACCGTGGCAATAGGTTCGGAGCTTGAGCGCTCACCAGATTCCGGCCTGGAGAATGAGCGCTCTTTGACGCACCGCTCAGGAAATTCCGGTTCATTCTGCGGAGTGCCAACCACCGACCATGCCTCCAGGGCAGGAAATTCGGGCCGCTCACCAAATTCCGGCCGGAATATCGGACCTGGTCTTCCACTGAAAGCCCTGCCCCGTAAATCCGCGGAACGCGCTGACGTGGTCTTCCTCGGCTGGATCGATGCCCCACGAGGAGAAGATCAGGCGGGCAGTCCGTACACAGAATTCCGGTCACCCTCTGCCTCTCTAGCCGGCGCGCTGCCGGGCGCTCACCAGAATCCGGTGTTGAACGGTGTAGCGTCCAGCGGGACGCTGCGCTCATGAAATTCCGGTGTTCAGACCTCTAACTCTCAATCGCACTCCAGCTCTTGCCCCTATGCTTTACACAGTTGCAAAGCCCCGGGGGAGTAGGTGTACACCGGATTCCGGTTCACCCTCGAGCAGTCATTGAGCCTTGCGCTCACGATATTCCGGCCTATCCACCGCGAAGTTTGGCATGCGCTGGGAACCGCTCACGAGAATCCGGTCTTGCCGAAGGGTAACCACCGTCAAGCCAGTTGCCGCTCAAAGGAATCCGGTACCAGAAAAGCAAGCCCTGGAGACACACGTCATCTCAAGGCCGCCCCTCTGCGCGTTTCCCTGCTCACGGAATTCCGGCAAATCCAGCATACGGGCCTGGTCGTGATCGTAATCGCTTCTTCCTGGTCACCGAAGGCCATGATGGGGCTGGGCTATTGCGCCAGCCGCGAGCCCCATGACTCTGGCGTCGACGCTGGAGAATGTGGCATCAAGTAGCAGTTGCGGCGAAGGGATGTGGGCAAGGCCCATCCGCTGTTGCTAGCCCCCGTACCACTCAAGACGCTGCCAAGCTTGGCCGGCTCGAGCAGCCCCGAGACCGATCCAATCTTGTGCGAGTGCCTAGTTGTGACCGCTCACCAAAATCCGGTCGATCTGCGCATCGCCAAGTCCGACTGGCAGAGCCTGCGTCTGACTTGGCGTACACGAAATTCCGGTTGGTCTCGATGAGCATTTTGCCGCAGGCCGGCTAGATTCCCGGGCGCACGCAAGATTCCGGTCCCCGTTCCACCATCATTGCCTCCCTTGGCGCTCAGGAGATTCCGGTTCGAGGTGCCAAGAGCCGCGGGTAGGGGTGCTTGAGGGAAGCGCTCAGAGAAATCCGGTCTCGCATTAGCCGCATTCCAGACCTGAACGCTCTCCCGCTCAACAAATTCCGGTTCAGAAGGGGCTTTACCCGTACGCTCACAGCATTCCGGTCGTTAGCCAGGCGGGACTCAAGCTGTCAGCAAAAGGTAACCGTATGCAGTTGTAAGCCACTGTATTTAAAGCCGATTTACTGATGCTCCGGTAAAGTAAAGCTGTTCAATGCACAGGTTGCACACAGCTTAAGCACAGGTTATCCAGTAATTTGAAGCTAGTTATCAACAGGAGACCGGATTCCGGTGTACACCACCGGAATCCCCTGAGCGCGACCGGAATCTTGCGTGCATCAACCGGAGTCCTCTGAGCGCTGACCGGAGCCTCGTGTACGGCTACCGGATCAGGCTGTACGGGTCCCGGAATCCGGTGTACAGCGTCAAAGCAGCCTACGGTAGACAGGGCTTGGGGTGCAGCCATCTGTCCACACCCTATAACCCCAATCGGTAACCCCAAGAAAGATAACCCTGTTCTCTAACCCGGAAGGTAAGCCGATCGCAGGCTAATCCCTGTTGTTGCTTGCGCTAACCCGCCCGCTGGATCAGCGCTTGACCGTCAGGCCTTCAACTTCAGCCGCACGCTGATCGTCCAGCGAGTTGTAGTAGATGTCCTGAGTCGTGCTCATCGACTTGTGCCGGAGATCGGCCTGAAGGTTTTTTGCATCACGATGAGGAGCATCAAAGGTCGCCCCTGTGTGACGAAGCCAATGCAGGGTGGCAACCCGTAGGTCGTCAACTTCACAATCCGATCGTCCCTCCTCATGCATTCGCTTCAGAGCCCGATCAAAGACCTCCTGGACAATGTTCCGCACCTGGCGATCACTCAATCCTGGGGCACCATTCAACTTTGTGAGGAGAGGGGCCTGCTCTCCCTTCAGTGGCAGGGGCGTGAGATTACGGCTCTGACGGTACCGCTTCAGGTACTTGAGGTAGTCAGGCTTCACTGCAATACGCGCTTCTACGTTCCCTTTACCAACCACCTCGTACCACCAAGTTTCATCCTCCTTGACGAACGAACCCATCGTTGGAGTCCAGAGCTGATTACCTACCAGGTCCGAGACTCGTAGGTACATAGAGAACAGAGAAGAGACAATGAACAACGTGCGCTCATGAGATTCCGGTGCTTCGTTAGCCATGAGCTCCGCGGTCTCGATCACGAAGTCCCACTGCAGCTGGGTAAGGGATTTCCCGCCACTTCGTTTGGCTGTGGTCCTAATCCAACGACTTTTGCCCTTGATCGCCTTGAAGGGGTTTCCTTGAGCCAGGTCCTCCTGGGTCAAAAATTCGAAGAACGAACTACAGATGGAAAAGACCTGCCGGATACTGCCCTGAGCCATTTTGTAACCAGACACCCCCAACTCCTCGCCGGCTTCCTTGGCTCTCTTTCGATCGCTTTTCGAAATTTTGATGCCGAAGGGGCGCCAGCCAGGGTTCGGTTCGTAGACGCCTCCCCTTGGAAGGAACCTCTGGCGCACAGCATCTCCAATCCAGCTCGCAGGCGGAGCCACGTTGAAATCCATGAATCTCTCAGCGTCAGACCGGCGCAAGTCCAGAATCGATTTCCCTGCGATGATCCAGGACCACAACAGGATGCGCTCTACCTGCGTGCGATAGGCCTTAAACGTGGTTGCTTGGCCGCTATAGGACTTCAAAAACGCCCGAGCATGGGCGAGGTCGTTTGCTGCCGGAATATGGGGAGCGAAAACCTTTAGGAACTCCTCAATCGCCGGCCGCTCTGCAACGTACTCAGCAGCCGACGACGAGAGAAAGGTTTCGTAGGTATCAAACAGTGGGGAAGGGCGGACGCCTCTGTTCGGTGTTTTTGCTGGAGCTGGCAAGCGGACCTCGGAGCTATAGAAAACGAATACCCCAAGGTTAACCGCGTTGCCTCGTAGCACAAGCCAAGATTACCCTTGAAGCGCCCAGCTCATGCGGCGCTCAGGAAATTCCGGTCCCGGTTTTCAGCGTTTACCGGTACAGAAGCCAGTGATTGATTTCACTGCCGAAGACCAGGGAGATCACCCCACCCACGATCAGACCAGGGCCAAACGGCAGATAGCGGTCCTTTCGGACGAGTCTGATCGCCATACCGACAGCAGCAGTGGTCAAGCTGGCGATCAGCAAAGTCGCGGGCAGCACTTGCCATCCTCCCCAGGCACCAAATAGTGCAAACAGCTTGTAATCACCCTGGCCCAGGCCCTCGACACCGCGGACGATGTAGAAGAGCTTTCCTATCGTCCAGAATGTCATATATCCCACCACCGCCCCTGCAACCGCGTCGTGCAGGGACGCGAGGACTCCGAAATAGTTGGCGGCAAGACCGATCCAAAGGGCGGGAAGTGTAATCGCGTCAGGGAGCAGCATGACCTTCAGGTCGATCAGGCAAAGGGCTATGAGCATCCACAGCAGCACTATTGCGGCACAAGCAGCAGGAGTTACACCGTAGTGCCAGGCCAGCGACGCGGAGAGGAGGGCGGTCGCCAACTCAACGGCAGGATAAGTGATGCTGATCTTGGTGCCACAGCCCGAGCATTTGCCGCGTAACGCGATGTAGCTCACCACTGGGAGGTTTTCCCAGGGGCGGATCTTGTGCCCGCAATTGGGACAAGCAGAGGAGGGCGACGATAGGGTGAGCCGGTCAACTGGTTCGCTTGAAGGCAGGCCGAGGCATTCCTGAGCCTCAACTGTCCAGGCGCGTTCCAGCATGATCGGCAGCCGGTAGGCCACGACATTGAGGAAACTCCCAACCATGAGGCTCACAAGCGCCACGATGCCAATGAAGAGTGCTTGGTCTGCTTGGAGTATTTCGATCACGCTATGACAGACTCCCAGCCCTTGGGGATGAAACCAGGGACGTAGCGGCGGAGGGACTCCCTCATGTTGTCGAGAGTTGCCGGCTTGACGATGTAGCCGGCCGCACCAGCTTCGACTGCCAGACGCTTGTCTTCCTCAGCGGCCTTGCTCGAGAGAACGATGATCGGCGTGATGCTGAGTTCGCCATGGCCCGAGCGGAGTTCACGAATATGGGAAAGGCCGTTGTGCCATTCGCCCAGGTACAAATCCATGAAAATGACGTCGGGATTGAACGACGGCACCACCTGCAGGAGCTCCTGCAAGGTACCCACCACTTTGACTTCATCGAACAGCTGATCGGCGCATTTCCGGGATACGTAGGCGTCGGTTCGAGAGTCGTCGACAATCAGGGCCTTGGACATAGTGATCTTCCGTTTGTTGTGAATGCTGGAAACCCATATCGAGCACGATCCAGCGTGGCAAGCTCAGCCTATCGACGTCCATGGCCAGGTCAAACCAAAACAGGGGGCCGGATTGCGGTGGCCAGGGTAGGGAGCGATGAGCACCTGCAGTCAAGCCAGGATGACGCTTTCCAGATGCTGGCGGGTTAGCTGCAAGCAACAGCGGGGTGCGATGCTCGGTTTAAGTAGTGGGGTTAAAATGAATGGGGTTAATTAACGTGGGATTACCAACTGGGGTTATAGGGTGTGGATAGATGGCTACAACAAGCAGCGGGCTTGTGTTTACAGTGCCTCTTGACGCGCACAGCTTTCCGGTGTTTGTACACATTATTCCGGTTACCGCTCATGAATTACCGGTAACCGTACATGCCAATCCGGCCAACGCACATATAACTCCGGTAGGCGCTCAATAAATTCCGGTCCCGCACATCGAATTCCGGTAGCCTGTTGATAACAAGGCTATTTCTGTTTGCAACCTGTATATAAGCTGTTCGTAACTCCGCATTTCCGCTTAACTTATAAAGCGGAAATACGAACGGAATAGTCCTTCGCCAATATATAAGGGTAGGGTAAAGACCGATCTTTCCCTGTGTCTTGCTGTATTTACGTCAAACCCAGAATTGGCGTTGTTTGTACGATTTATGGATCTTGTAATTGTCTGGCGATGAATGCCCGTTGTCTCGGATCGAAGACATGTATTAACACCTTTTCCTGGAAACCATTGCCATTACTGATGTACACCGGCTGCCGGAATACCACCAACGGCCTATTTGGCGAGCCAGCAACAAAGCGCTGAGCCTTTCCAAAGAGCATTTTGGGACGCTGCTGCGCTTGGCCTGGCGAGAAAGAGTTCGTGGGTGATCCTTTGAAACGCCGGCCATTCCCTACGATATCTTTCTTCACATGCTTTCCGCGGAAGGCCTTTTTGCCGTGAACGATGAAGGGCACGGCCTCGTTAGCGTAGTTGTGCACCCTGATCTGGCGTTTGCCGGCATGGTTGTGAAGTTTATTGGCTCGCTTCTGTACATGCGAGTGGCCGCCGCGATTGAAGTCCCGCGCCAACAGTTGTCCATCGGTGACCTGGGTGTTGGGAAACGGCTGGGAGGCGCACAGAGGACTGATGATGCAACTGGTCAGTAAGGGAATCAGTGTGAGCGAACGCATGGTGGGACCTCCGTTGAGATTCCCCGGAATGCCCCCAAATGAAGTATAGTTCAGCCTGGTGTTAGGCCCATTCTGAGTCTTCGCACTCATGCATGAGTGAAGATGCAGATTTCACAATTTTGATGCTTAAAAGTTGTAAAAACAGGCATGCCTAGCATTTCCGATTATAACAATAATCGGAAACGGCGACACCGTGGACACTATTACTGGAGGCCTCGACATCCGCCCTAACCCCCGGAACGACATGAGTGTCAGTTGTCCTGTTGGATTTCAGGCCTATGACTTGGCTCGCAGTGCGTCTGAAATCTCTTCATATTTCAGACTCCCTAACAACGGAGTGCTCAAAATGGACCGATCTAAGTTGCGTTTCAAAAAATCCCTGGCATTTGTTGCCGGAATTGCGTGCGGCGGCTTTGTCGTTGCGCTGCCAGTGTTGGCTGTGAAAGCTTCCTCGCTCGATCCGAGCCTGCACGCAAGCGTGGCCACTGTCGCATCTGGAGTGATGATGGTCGGACTGTATCTGCTCAAGCGCAAAGCCCAGTCTCGTGTCCTCTGCTCCTGCTCCCGCACGGCTGGTTAATGGACCTTTAGAAGCCTGCTATGCATGGGATCATGCGCCCGTTTGATCCCATGTCCTCCTCACATTTGGCTGGTGCACTCTTTGGCTGGATTCCATCTTCGTTATCGTTACACTCACTTCCAGAATCTAGTTCAAGTACGTCCCGGGTGATCTACGCACTGGGTGCTGTGTGCTTAAGGTGCCCAAGGTATGCCACAAACACGTTTGTTCCTCCCTCTGTCCCGTCCTCAGGCGAGTGCCTTGGAAGATCGCGACTGCGCCCCAGCAGCGCTGCTTTCGCAGTGGTCTATACCGTCCTTGGCGGCAGTGATCGCTATCCAGTCACTACCGACGCTGGCTCAGACGACTGATCCAAGTGCTCGGCTGGAGCGCGCATTGGCGAGCCTTATTGATGCCGGTTTTGACCTAGAGTCCGCTGGCCAGGGTGCGTCTTTCTCCTCTCTGGTGTTCAGCCGCTTCAAACCTCAGTTGTTCAGCGCCGGGCTAGATAAGCTGCGCCCACTGTCAATCCGCCTTCTCGAACCTGAAGATCTGGATGCAGAGGGTTACATCACAGAAGACCGAAAATGGGATTTCGAATTCTCCTCACGCCATGCCGAGGCCTTGAATCCATTTACCGAGAGGTTTGTTGACGAATCTGGAAAGTCCTTCAACCTCGCCCCCCAACAGGCCCGGGCATTCCGCGTCTTCAAGTCGGAACTGGATGAGGACTTTCACCTCCAGGCTCTCGCCGGAACGGGAAAGACGTTCATGATCGAGCGTCTCATCGATTGCCTCACCTCTTACCGCCCTCTCGTCCTGGCGATGACCAAGGTGCAACTTGATGCTCTGCAGCAGAGGGTAGGGACTGGCCGGGTAACTGGTATGACTTTCTCGGAGCTTGCAGTCCGCTCGCTTCAACTGGATGTAGGACGGCATGGTTCTAGATCCTTCCGCTTATCGATGAGACGAGCACGTGCAGAGATGAGCCAGATTGCCAACCACCTGGAATTCAAGCCCGTTGGTAACCTCACTCCCAGTCAAGTCGCCTCAGTGGCCAACAGGACTGTCTTCCGGTACTGCACAAGCCGTGACGTCGAGATTGGAGTTCATCATCTTCCATCATTGGGCGGGTCGTACTCGGTGCCCCAGAAAGAGCTTCTGGTTCAATGCGCAAATCGACTCTGGCAAGAGACCATTTTCCCGTCGTCTTCATCACTGGAGCTACCTGTCCGTGGCTACCACAGGATCAAAGAGGTTTCGCTCAGCAGTACAGCGGCCGTCGAGCCAGGCTTCACCCACGTGATCGTCGATGAGGCCCATGACCTCCCTGCCCCAATGGCTCAATTCCTGGATCGGTGCTCTATCCCGGTGATCACCTTGGGGGATTCCTGCCAGCGCCTGGACGGGGCCGCTGTGGAGCGTGCACCACACGTTCGCCGGCGTGAAATATTTCACTCTCTCCGTTCAGGCCGAGAGATGGAAGCTGCGGTGAACACCCTGATTGAGCAGAACCCAGTGGTCGACGTGCACCCGCTCGAGGGGAACCGCGAACAAGACACAAGGGTCGTGTTCTATAGCCGTCCCTTCATTCCCGAGCAGCCTACTACCATCTTGGTGTGGTCTGAGTGGGGAATGTTTGAGTGGTTCCAGCGCCTGGCCAATGCGAAGGCACAGTTCAGCCTTCTGCCAGGGTGCGAGGGAGGTTTCAGGTGGTTTGTCCTCGACTGCATAGGGCTCTACCGCGAAGGAATCAGACCGACACACGGCGCCCTGTTCAAGTACACCTCCTGGGACGCGCTGCGAAAGGATGTCTCGAAGCGGGAGAGCGCCTTTGATCGTATAGACCGGATGCTTGAAAAGGGATATTCCACAATGGACTTCGAGCGCAGCCTCATGAAGTTGAACCAGGCTGGCAAGGCGCCCTACAAACTGGGAACGGTCGTTGCGGCCAAGAACTCGGAAGTCAATTCGGTGATGCTGGCCCCTGAGCTATTGGATAGCAGCGGTTCCGATCGTCTGGATGCTGCCCGGGCTTTTGCTGCGGTCTACACAGGAGGTACCCGCGCCCGTCATCAGCTTTATGTCCCTGGGCATCTACAGGATTGGGCTTCCGACACTGCGGCCAGGGCGAGGTGCTCCTAGCCCGCGAGGTGGCCCCCTCCTCCGCTTGCTGGCGGCTTGTCCGCGGACAAAGGCCGGCGGCCAAGACCTAAGTCGTCGCGTATCCTGAAACTCAAGTCTGACGTTTGATTTTTGTTTTTGAAATCATGGTGTTAGCCTCTCTTCGTCAGACGCTACGCCCAATTACCAATGATGAAGTCAGCCGCGCTCCCTAAATACCGGCAACCACAGCTCGATGAGAACCGCACCCTCGCCGAGCTAGCAGCCTCCTCCCCTTCATCCATTCGTTCAACAGCTCTGCCCACCGAAAAGGCAAGGTCCTACCGCTCACGTCTCCTCTGGACAAAGCCCAGCCTGGGTTCTGGGAGGCTGTGCCTGGCCGAAATGTAGAAACGTTTCTTGCCTTGTTCTGCGCGGTGGCCCAACGCGTTGCAATGGGCATCCCGTATGGATCGAGTGATCGACTTCACCGGCGGCTATAACGATACCTGGGCCCCGATCTGGCAAGACTTTTTCTGCGATTGGAGAAAGATTCGCTTCAACGACGGCGTTGAACCGCCAAGCTGGATTATCGGGGATCTGGCTATCGAGGCTGAATGCGCTGGGATTCTGTTCGAGTCCGTTGCGAACCCTGGAGGTCGGAACTTGGTGCTTTTCACCGATCAGTTGCCGGTGCATGGGAAACTTGTGGTCAACGATCCTCGCGGGGATCTCCCTACCGACCAGTCATCTTGGACGCGCCCGTAGTGCAAGCCCGGTACCAGGCTCACGCCTGGCTACCGGGGTAGCGCCTCACACGTACTGTTTGCTTCCTTTCCGCTCGAGCGGACGGCCTTTGAACACGTGCGGGCCGTCCATCGTCAGTTCGACCTTGTCTCCCTTGCGGGTCAGCCAGGGAGTGGCTTCAGAACCGGTTTTGGAGGTCACTCCGCTGGGGCTGATCCGAATTTCATCTCCGTCAATTTCGATCGTCCCCAATACGTAGGTGTAAATCAGACTGCTGAAGAACCCGCTTTTAAATTCGAAGGCACACTCTACTACCTGGTCCCCATACTCCATCCGCATTCTCGGCTTGAGTGAGGCAACCGAAACGG
>NZ_KI517360.1:0-35921 GCF_000478485.2 Pseudomonas sp. P179 | reverse complement strand
GCGCGGCTGAAGACTTATGGGGCTTTGTTTGGCGACAAGAATCATAAGGCTTTCAGCCGTTTTTGTTTATGCGGTCATGAGAAATCCGGGCTAGGAATTTCTATGAGCCAACACATTGTTTGCGTGCGATGTGAACAGTCCAATGGCTTGGTCCGGGTCCAACTTGGGTGGGACAAGCCAATGGCAGAGTTCTACCTAGTGGTTTTCGCGGAGCCGCCTGCGGGCCAGCATATCAGCGATGAACGGATCATTTACTCCAATCTCGACGACCCACATTCTCATGCCCAGGAACTTAGCTATTTCAAGGGAGTGGTCCGTGAACTGGGCTGTGACATCCCGGATTCTATGTGGCGAGCTGCATACCGAGATAGAGAATTCAACGTCGTCAACAAAACTGTCTTTTACTCACCGAGCGGGGATGTAGTAGAGCATCTCTAACTAGCAGTGGTTTGGCCTAGCACAAATCGCGGCCCACCAAACACTCCATCGAATTGGCATCGACCGTACTGGGGTTCACTAGCTGGTGGCACACGCGACTAGGTAATTGAATTCCGCACCTGACGATGTCCATGGGGGACGCGTCGAGCGAAAGGAACTATCATGTTCAAAAACGATACTTTCAGCCGTACCGGCAGCTATCACCAGATATCCGCATCGGCCTACAACCTGATCCTCGGAGCGGTACTTCTCTGGGGCTTCGCCCTAAACTGGTGGATGGTTGCAACCATCCCGACCGAAACCATCAAAGCGATCAACCCGTTGGTGTTCATCATCGGATACTTCGTCAGTGCGATCGTCGGCTGCATCATCATCTTCAGCTCGAAGAACCCGATCATTAGCTTCTTCGGCTACAACATGATCGTGGTCCCAATCGGCCTAGTTCTGGTCATGTTCATTCCCGGCCACTCGCAGGAAAACATTATCGCAGCAGTCCGTGTCACCACTCTCCTCACGGTTTCCATGATGGTTCTGGGAACGCTGTTTCCGGCCTTCTTCAAACGGATCGAGGCTGCGCTTTTCTGGGCGTTGTGCATCACGATCGTGGTTGAGCTGCTGCAGATCTTCGTGTTCGACGTAGAACTGGGCGTAATGGACTGGATTGTCGCAGCCATTTTCTGTGGATACATAGGTGTGGATTGGGGCCGGGCCAATCAGATCGAGCGGACCGTCGACAACGCGGTGGACAGCGCGGCATCGCTCTACCTGGACATCATCAACCTGTTCGTGCGGGTACTGGAGATCATCTCGAAAAAGTGAGTCCGCCGGCCCGATCCGTAACGGATTTCAGCCCCTCAACTTGGCTCGTACGGGTCGCCACCACTTCATAGGATAGGAGTCTCCACCATTGGACTCCTATCCAAATGAACCAGAACACTGACGCTACCAAGCCCCAGGACACCGAGGTTTCGTCTCAGACGCAACTGGCAATCCTCCTGTCTATCCGCGGTGGACTCACCAGCGGGTTCACTGTCCAACGATGCATTTCGCAAATCGCTAATGTCGGACCAGCCGGTAACTGGGAGGCTGCAGCTTCCAAATACGAAGTTGGCAGCTCGCTGGCGCAGGCCCTCTTGACTTCGGGTGCCTTCAGTTCCGAGGTCCAGTTGTTGATCGGCTTCATGGATGACCACCAGGTCAATCCCGTCCAGCAACTTGACCCCGCAATCGACTATCTCAAAGCAGTCCTGTAGGAGCTCATGATGCTTCGTTTGATCATTTTCTCTGTACTCGGCCTCACCTTCTATCTCGGCCGCTTCAAAAGTGACTGGCTCTACCCCATGTTCGATCAGGACATGTCCGCTGACCCGGATCGAATTTTCGGTCTGCTGGCGACCATGGGGATCGGTGCCCTTTTCCTCCTCATCCTCATGTTCGGTGCGGGCTGCATGGCTGTCAGTCAGCGAAGCGCCGTCGACCAAGAACAGTAGGCTCACTCAAGCTGTCAAGGCACTGAGTCGCCTCAGTGAACGAAGCACCTGAAAAGGTGCTTCACCCCTCAATCCAGGGTTTAAATACCCTTTGGAGAACAAATGCCAAAACTCCCCATGCTTGCTCTGGCCGCAGTCGCGGCCGCCGTAATTTCGGTGCCTGCATCCGCCGGCGAACGCATCTCGATCCGGACCGAAGTCTCCATGGGCGGCGTTGTGGTCAGCAGCGGTACCCAGGAAATCTCGAAAGGGGGTACCGCCCATTTCAACGATGGGCGCTTCAAGGAAATCGATGCCAACGTGACGGTGACGTGCCGGGAAGGCATCAGTCGCTGGTTGAATCCCTTCAAGCCCGCCTGTGACGAACCGATTCGAGAGAAGGAAATGGTACCCGTTGGGTTCATGGCCGATATTTCGGCTCGAGAGGCGTCCGGCGATAAATTTGTCGTCTCGGTCGACGGTATGTACGTCCAGGTCCTCGAAGAGCAAAAGCTCAAACACGGAGAAACCGAACTCGAATCTGCATCCTTCCGCACCCAAAGTCTGAACAGCAGCATGGTCGTCACGGCCAATTCCGAGCTGGAAATTGCCAACGGAGCAGGTGCTGATGAGATCAAGCTTAAGGTCAAAGTTCAGCGCCTGTAATGCCTACTACCGGGACCGCAGTGCAAATCTCTGCGGTTCTGGCACGCATCGTCTGCACTGAAACTGTGTCCATTCTGAACACAGCCAGGGGCTACACGATGACTGCAGCACGCAAATTCCAAACCTCACCTGAGACCCATACGGTCGAAGGGATAGCAGCCATATACGCTCAGGAGCTGGGCGGGCGCGCCGGTCGAGAAATCCAGGTGCGGGACTATCACCTGCATTTCGCCGAAGCGATCCTGGCACGCGATGCGTATTCGCTCAGTTTCCTGGCAAACGGATTGAACAATGTCGGCAAGGCAGTGTTCAGCGCAGTTACCGGAGTCCAGCTGCCGCGCACTCAATCCGGCACCTGGGCCACTATCCTCGAATGGGCCGGCGTAGATCCGAAGCAAGACGACCTCAAGAAAGCCGAGCATCGCCTACAGGTTCTGCACACCAGCCTGTGCTCACGTTTCTCTGAAGTAGACCGTCTTACCCGCTTCGCGGAGAGCGGATATGCACAGGGCTTCGTTCAGGTGATCAAGGACGGCCGTCGCTACCTCATGGCTGATGCAAGTGGAAAGGTAGGGATCAACCTGAGCACTCGTGGGCTTCACGGTGAACACACCCGTCCCTACGTCGAGGCCTACCTTGCTGTCCAAAAGATCAAAGTTGAACTGGGCCTGCAGAAGGAGCCGGTGTACGTGCCTGCAGACGCGCCTGCGGGCAACCATTCGCCGGCGCCCAAGCCTACTCCTGCCACCCAGCTGACAGAGCAGCTCGGCATGGGCTTTTGACAACCGCCAGCTTTTCAGAAGGTGGAGATGGCTTGAACACTCCACCTGCCCATGATCTTTTCATCACCAGCGGGCCAGCCTTGGGCCCGGCCTAAAGGGAACTCCATGAAAGACTCGCTCCTCACGCGCATCCGCCGGTCTCTGCGCAACAAGTATGTGCAGTCAATGATCGGGTGCGCACTCACCTTGGTGCTGTTCGGCGGTTACTGGGCGTACAACCAATTCCTGCAACCCCAGGGGCCTGTTAGGACTGCTGAACAGCACCATGCAACGATCATGGATCAGATCAGTAAGAACCCCTCCCGGTGGACCGATAACAGGAAAACGCTGGACAACCTATTGGAAGACGTCCGTCTGGGGAACGTCATCGAAGCTGACATCGGGAAGGAAGACATCTACATCACGACCAAGGACGAACGGGCCTATGTCGTGAGCGACCAGTTCGGCCAAGTAGCCCGGCAGTTGCTCAACTTGATCTACAACGAAAAGACTCCGTTGTTCACCATTCAGGAACTGAAGATCGGCCCTCAGATCAGCGCAGCCCGTTCGCTGGACGTAGCGGTTCAACTGATGATGGTCCTCTTCTTCGGGTGCATGCTCTGGCCCATGTTGAGCCCCTACCTCACGATTCGAAGGAAAAAAGCGACATCCAAGGTCACCTTCAAGGACGTGATCGGGTGCGATGAGGCAAAGCGAACCCTGATGGACATGACCGCCTGGCTGCGGACCCCGGAGAATTTCGCCCTCCTGAACGCGCGACCACCCAGAGGTGTCCTGTTTACTGGCGACCCGGGCGTAGGCAAAACGCTCTTGGCCAAGGCGCTGGCAAATGAGTGTGGCGTGAACTTCATCGAAGCGAATGGCAGCAGCTTCAGCAGTATGTTCTATGGCGTTGGCATCCAGAAGGTAAAGGGCCTGTTCCGAGAGGCACGCCGTAAAGCACCGTGCATCCTGTTCATCGACGAGATAGACGGGATTGGCCGGCGCGTCGACCAAGGGCGCCTTGCCGATGGTGAAGGGAACCGTATCGTCAATCAGTTCCTCACCGAACTGGATGGGTTTAGCGAGAACGCAGGGGTGATGCTGATTGCCGCGACCAACCATATAGATGCCCTGGACAAAGCTCTGCGCCGGGAAGGTCGATTTGACCGGACAGTTCATGTCCCCCTTCCTGCGTTCGAGGACCGAGTTCGCTTACTTCAGCTGTACCTGGGCAAGACCAAGCCGGCAGAAGACCTGGACTATGACCGCCTTGCCAAGAACTGCATGGGGCTGACGCCGGCGGCTATCGCCTTCGTTGCGAACAACGCAGCGCTTCTCGCTGCTCGCAGCAGCGATACAGAAATTGGAATGCACCACATCCTGGAAGCAATCGAGATTCAGCGCATGGGTGAAGCGGATGAGAACCAGAAACTGGCGAGACCTGAGGACCGTCGTAGAGTAGCCGTTCATGAAGCTGGCCATGCACTGGTTGGCGCGCGTCTCAACACCGGCCGGGTGGAAAAAGTCACCATCCTCCCCCGCGGGCCTGCGCAAGGCGTCACCCTGATTCTTCCGCTCGAGGACAAGCGCCTGCATTTGCAGTCCGAGATTCAGGCGCAGCTCGCTATGGTCCTGGCGGGCCGCGCTGCGGAAGCTAACGTCTTTCAGGAGGTATCCACTGGCGCTGCTGGGGACCTGCAAGAAGCCACCAGGATAGCCCTCTCGATGGTGACCAGTTACGGGATGTCACCTGACGAAAGCCTCTCCAGCTTGGCGACCATGCGAGAGCTCGGCATAGAGATCGATGCCCGGATCATTATGGAGAAAGTGGATGCGCTGCTGAAGGCTGGGTACGAAAAGGCGTTGGCCCTGATCGAGAACCACCGCCCAGAGCTAGATTTCATCGTCGAGCAACTGCTGGCGCACGAGACCATTGGCGGCGAAGTCGTATATCAGGCCCTGGAGCAAATCGAGCTCCAGTTACAAAGTGTGGAGTCCGCGGCGGTAGCTTGACGGCGCCGGCGGGGCCGGGGTTACTCCGGCCCTGCTGCTTCTGCCACAAGACCATGCAGTCGATCCTGACTGCAAACCACAACAGGAGCACGGCCATGAAACTCCAGCACGCCCACCTGTTTTATGGATCGACCACCATTCCGGTACTGCCCACCACTTCGACTCCTATACCTGAGGAGATCGATTTCGCATCTCCCGAAGCCTGTGCGAAAAGCATCTTTGCCATCATGGGCCGTGCAGCCGGCGGGCACTCGATAGATGCTTGCCAACTGCGCATCAATCGCGAGCGGGGCACTGCCAATCTCATCGGTCGCGGAGTGCATGTCTTCTACCGAGACGACACCCTTCCCCCGCTGACGGTCGATGATGCACTCCAACTGGTAAGCAGGAAGGTCCAAGAGACCTTCCACCTCGGATCAGTCGCCCCCTGCTAGAAGCCATAGGGTGAGGAGCCATAGGGGTTCTGCTGGGGCCCCTTGTAATCCGTCAGGAACTCGTCGAAGCGCTCCAGCATCTGCACAAAGATGTGCAGCGCCCTCGTTGATTCGTCGCGGAACACCAAATTCCCCTCTTCGTCCACCTGGTGGTAGAAATCGAACACTCCCTCACCCATCAATGCCAGGGCAGGCATTTCGGCCAGGCGCCCAGCCATCCGAACGATTTCACTTTCCCAAACCTGAATTTCCGGTGTGAATGTCCAGTGCGGATGGAATGCATTCCACGGCTTTGCCATGTACATTCCGGCCCGATTACGAATCAGTCTGGCGAACTCCGTGTCGAACTTTACTGTTGAGTTGAACCGATCCCCGGGCGATACACGGAACTTCTCCTGCCGGAACCTCACTCTGACCTGCCAAACCTCATTGAGGAATTGCGCCGCATTTTGATGATCGCGGGTGAGATCACTGCCAACCATCAGGGCTTGACGGCGGCGACCCCCGTCTTGGTGAGCTTCGATTGCCAGGCGCTTCCAATGGAGCAGCATTTCAACCGGGTAGAGGCACGCACTGTGATCGATCATGCGGTGGCACGCCGCGCACAGCCAAATCCCATTGTCATAGCCGTGACGATCCACATCCATCGGCAGATCGTAGTATCGGGCCGCATTGGGGCGCGCTCCGCAGATATGCGCAGCATCGCCCGTCAGCTTGTCTTTGCGCCGGGCCCGGTCGTAGACAAAGGTCTGAATCCCACAAAATGGGGCTGAACAGTAACCCCCAACATCCCGCCGTAGATCTTCTTTTACCCGCGGAGGGAATCCATCATCCGTCGTGCTCATGCTATTTCTCCTGAGCCTCTAATTAATGAATAGCCGCCAATCAAAATCGGCACCGATGGACGAGGATAACCGGGAAATTCACCGTTACGTTTTGACGTATCCAAGCTTGAGTCGGCCGTTACCATCATGAACCTCAGGAACTCCTGGAGGATCACAATGAACACGCCGTTGGAAAGCTGCCCGGTGTGGCAGCGCTATCTCGAGGTCGTTGCCGCGGCCGGCGCAATGCCCAACCACCTTCCTGACAAGAGCTCGCTCTATCATCGGCTCCGCGCCGGCAAGCAGCCACTGGTGCTGCCGCCTCCCTTGTCCCATTCTTACCCCTGGTACGACGTTGTGGAGTCCGAAAAGGTTTTCGCCCCATTAGATGGGCCAGTCGCTTACGAGCCGCTGACGGAGGACGAACCGCTCGTCGATGCGGTATGGATCGATCAAACACCCTGGCTTGTGGTCGACCGGATCAGCAATTCGGGAATGATCGTCTCGCAACCTGGCTGGCTGGATCTCGGGTTCCGGTGGCGCTACTGGCATAAACCAACCCGCGCTGATCAATCCGAAGCATGCATGATCGCCCACTATGATCGATCTGTTGGCCGCATCACCACCAGTGCTCAGCTCGATCTGGAGTGCCGGTACCAAGCCGAGCATTGGAAGGCGCACCTCGAAATTGCCGTTTCCTCCTTCAGCAATGAGGTCAAACTGATGGGGATCGACCCCGATCTTAGGGATGCAGAAGATACCCTAAGAGGGCGAATGAACAGGGCCGCGGCTCAAATGCGGCTTGACCGGGCAGTAAGGGATGCACAGACACGAGCGGAGAGAGGCCTGCCTGCGGTGCCGTCTGATGCGGAGGTCGAAGCCTACGCGCAGCGCTACCGGATAAACCTCCTTGAGGGTTCATTCCAGGAACAAGATGGCTGGCTGTATGTAGACGGCTGGGCGTTGCAGCGAATCTCGCCAGAGAAACTCGGGCCTGAACACTATTTGCCTGGCGCACCGGCTAGCCAACCGCAAGTGAGCCTGGAGGACTGAACTGTGCTCCAACCCTGCAATGAAACTGCGAGAAATCTGCTACTTCGCCTCGAAGCAGCTGGCCTGCGGGAGAGAGCTACCCCCGGCCTCGACGGAATCGGCAGTTACTGCATCGGCGTTCGGGCGACTAACGCCATCGAGGTGTTCGAGCTTGGGAGGACTCTGGGAGCTGATTTCGGCAAGATCCGCGTCGAAAGCTATGCAGAGGGTCACATCATCGCGTTCCCGGAAGCGCTGGTAAAACTGGATCACGGTTCTGCCTGAGTATTTCTAGTTCGGTCTGCTGCACCGGTTCTGGCACAACCGGCGCAGCCTCACCATAGGTCCATCGAATTCATCAACGAAGGATCTACTCCATGAGCACCAATAACCCCAACGCTCTCGACCTCAATCGCGCCATCAACACCTATTCCAGTGACGAGGCGGAGCGCCTGGCCTATCAGCGCATGCAGGAGGTCGGCTTCAAGATTGCTGACATCCTTATAGAGATGCCTCTCGGGACCATGGCTGATCTGGGCCAAGGCGAGTGCCTGTTCGTAGCCCCGTATGCCGGCCGAATCGAGGTTTTCTCTACCCCGGACTGGCATGACAACTGCCGCTGGGGTGATGTCAACTGGTTCTTCCTGAATGACTACCAGGGCCTTGCCGCCGAGGATCTGGACGAACACCGGGTCACGATGGAAAACTGGCTGAAGAACCCGGTATTCCGGCAATGCGTGCCTGCGGACAACGCATTCAAGGTCGTAGCTGCTCAGGAAGAATGGGCGCAAAGTCAAACCGGGGCGGCTCCCTCGAAGCTGAATCGCTATGATCATGAAAACGTCAAAAACCTCATCGGCGGCTACATGGTCACTTCTAAGTCAAAACCGCAGGAAACGCGAGTGGAGCAATTCAGCCGGGCGAAAGCTGAGTTAATCGGTCACTTGGAGCGCCAGCTCCAACAGGTTAAAGGCTTCACCTTCTCGGATCTGTCCAAGAAAGTGAGTTGATCTCAATCCCAACTCTATGAACCCCGCTTCGGCGGGGTTCTCTGTTCCTGGGTGTGGCCTAGGCCGAATTTCAGCCCTGGCATCTCGCTTGCGCGCGCGTCCACGGCCAGGACACTAGGGCCTTTTCTCACCCAGGGAGCCAACATGATCAGCATTCGAGACAAGAAGGTTTTCGAATCCGCGGACGAAGTCCAAATCGAAGTCCAGCAGGACGACATCCATCTGAGCGCCCTGGGGCAGTTCACAGCTGTACGTTGCGGTTTCGGAGGCCATACGTCCTTCACGGCCATTCAAGAGGACAATCCCTTCGATTCCCAAAAGCCCCTGGTGCAGGTGAAGGAGGGCTACAACACACTTGCGTGGTTCACCAGCGAGGAAGAAGCCAACAAGCTCCTAGCACGCCTTCGTAAGGTGTTTCTGGAGATAAGGGCAAAGCAGAAGGAGAATTACCGACATGAGCCTGACTCGACCACCGTCAAAGTGATCAAGCGCTCAATCGAGTGGATCGGAATCGTGCTGACAGCGCTGGTAATCGCCTTTGTCGGCGGCATGACTGCATATCCCGGTTGGAAGATGGGCGAGGGGCTGTACCACTCTGTGATCAACAGCTCTGAGACGTCGGATGGACTGAGCTTCGACGCGGCCGGGGAGCTGCTCCCGCCGGCAGAATCACCCGCCGCCGATTAAGGGTTGGAGCCCAATCAGCCCAGCGAACCGCTACCGGCCAAAGACTGAAAATCAATAATCCGACACACACTCAAAGAGGCGTGTCGGGGTTTATCCCGAATGTCAGGCCTCGCCTGCGCGGATGGCTTCGTAGATGACTGCCAAGAGAGGCTTATGGTCTTCGAGCGAACCATCCTCGTCCATCTGGTCGTAGGCCGTCAGCGTGTCGAGCCAGGTGAAGAACGCCTCGAAGTCGTCATATCCGATGATCACATCAATAGGATGACCGTCTTCTGCCAGCAGGCCTGATACCTGGGTCATCAGCTCACGATAGGAAGGCAGGGCCACATCCAGCTCGGTTGCGAGCTCCTCGAGCTTTTCGTTGTAGCGCTGTTCGAATGCGGGGTATACGGATTTAATGGTTGATGGGGCACCTTCACCCCATCAATCTGATACCACCCTCAGATGGTTGATAGATCGACTCCGTAGTTGAGTTCCTCTGCGAAGTCCGGCAGTCCGTAACCGATGGTTTTCTTGTAGAAAGGAGAGACCTTCGCAGTCGGTGCCTTCTTCTTGTGCTTCGTGGTGTAGAGCATTCGTGCCCGCATCACCTCGAAGGAGTAACCGCGCCCTTCACGGTTCTTGTCCTTGGCCAGTCGGTTGATGGACTCCGTGTAAGCGTTGGTGACGGGCATGTCCGTCTCGAAGTAGGTCATGGTCTCTTCGCGCCAGTTTCCCACTGCCCTGACCAGATCGCTCCAGACTTCCTTTTGGCCCTTCGGGATGGTGGCTATCCACTCGTCCAGGGCGGCTTCTGCCTGGAGCCGTGTGGTGGCGTCCCAGATGCCGTAGAAGCGCTCCTTGTGCTCGTAGGCGGCCAGCAGTTGCGGGAACGCGCCTGTCCAGGTCTCCATGATGAGGCGCTCCCGGTCTGAGACTTCGTGAGCGCGTTTCAGCAGGATTTTCCGGTCTCCCTTGAGAGTCCGGCTCTGGGACGGTTTCAGCTCCTTTCTGAGGCCCTTGCGCACTCTCTCTAGGGCATCGTTGGCCATGCGCACCACATGGAACTTATCGACCACGATACGGGCCTGGGGCAGCACAGCCTTGACCGCTGCCCGGTAGGGGTTCCACATGTCCATGCTGACGATCTCGACCTTCTGCCGGTCTTTCAGCTTCATCAGGTAGTTGGTCACCACGTCCTGGCGGCGGGTGGCCAGCAGGTCGAGCAGGGTTCGCTCCTCAATGTTGGTCAGAATGCAGCGGTAGCGCTTGTTCAGGTATAGCTCGTCAATGCCCAGGATGCGGGGCGTCTCGAAGCGGTGCCAGCGCCCCAGGAACTCGGCGCGGGCGTTGAAGATGTCGCGCACCGTCTTCTCGTCCAGGCCGGTCTGTGCCGCCACAAAGGTGTAGGGGTGGTTGAAGGATTCCTTCTCCACGTACTCATGCAGCCGCAGTGTCATACGGAATCCGTCCACCATCTCCGGTAGCTGGGGCCTGAATGTTGTCTTGCAGGCCCGGCAGGTGTATCGGCGGCGGACCACCCAGAGAGTGACCCGCTTGCCGTGGATGGGCAGATCACGATAGGGAACGTCACGCTTGCCGAACCGTACGAACTCACCCTGCACGCCGCATTCCTCGCAGGCGATGGGATCGGGCACGTCCACCTGGAAGTGCATTTCGTCGTCGGTTGATTTGCAGCCCAGTACTTGGTATTGCGGCAGGTGAAGGATGTTGTCGGGAAGTTCGGTCATGGTGTTGTATAGGCGTAGGTGTCAGTCAGATCCATCCGACTCGGCATTGGTGTTTGCTTTTTTACCCAACAAGCTGCTGGAAACGAAAAGTAAGGCACCGAGGACAATTGCAATATCAGCCAGGTTGAAGGCCGGCCAATGCCAGTCTCGCCAATAGAAATCAAAGGAATCCACAACATAGCCGCGAAAGACCCGGTCAATCAGGTTGCCCATGGCGCCACCGAGGATAAGACTGTAAGCGATGGCTTCTCCTTTATGACGATTTTCAAGGATCAGCTTGATCAGAAAAATCGAGACCACTACCGCGATTCCGATAAAAAAGTAGCGCTGCCAGCCTCCACCATTCGCAAAAAGACTGAATGCGGCACCGGTGTTCCATAGGTGCACCCAGTTAAAGAACGGGGTCACCGAAACATACTCGCCATAGGCCATTGATTGCTGCACCAGCCACTTTACAGCCTGATCAGACGCTGCCAGCAGGCCCGATATGGACAATAGGGCATACGGCGAGAGCTTTTTGCCAATAATGAGCATTATTTAACCCTTCAACGCCAAAATGCGTCTGGCACCGTTAAGTACAATGCCCCCCGCGATGGTGCCGATAATCAGATCCGGATAATTGGAACCGGTCCACGCGACCAGGGCGCCGGCGGTGATGACCCCCAGGTTGATCACCACGTCGTTGGCCGAGAATATCCAGCTTGCCTTCATGTGCGCCCCGCCTTCCCGATGTTTGGATATGAGCAGCAGACAACTGGTATTGGCAATCAATGCGACGAATGCGATAGCCATCATCACCAGCGATTCAGGCTCACTACCGAATACAAAGCGTCTCACCACCTCTACGAGCACGCCCACAGCCAAGATCAGTTGCAGTACACCAGCAAGATGCGCGGCACGTACCTGCATTTTCACGCTATGTCCAACCGCATAAAGGGCAAGCCCGTACACCGCCGCATCGGCAAAATTGTCCAGGGATTCTCCAATCAGGCCGGTGGACCGGGCGATCAGACCGGCAGTCATTTCCACCACGAACAGAAGTGCATTGATGCCGAGCAACCAGCGCAGGGTCCCGGATTCTTGCTTAGCAGAAGCTGCCGAAAACTCGGCGGCCTTGATGGTCTCCGGATTTGCAGCGACGGTTTCCTGAAGCGAGGCGCCTAGCCCCAAGGTCTTCAGTTTCGAGGTGACGGGCTCGACCTCGCCGTCATGCACGACCTTCAGCCGGCGGTTCGACAAGTCGAAGGACAGCGCCCGAATCTCCTCAAAGCCGTTCAGGGCTAGGCGAATCATTCGTTCTTCTGATGGACAGTCCATCTTCGGCACGGCATAAACACTGACCCATCTCCCTGGCGCCTCGGAGGAGGCCTGTATATCGGTATCCGCTGCGGACGTTGCATCACCGCCACAGGCGCCACCACAGGATTTGCTCATGATACGACTCCACTTGAACAATGTTGTGGTACCATTTAAAACTATAAAGCTACTATAAGGTCAATAGAGTAAAGAATCCGTTGGGGAGGAGGCTGATGCGCATTGGTCAGTTGGCGCAGTTGGTAGGGGTCGAAACACAGACGATCCGCTTCTATGAACAGCAGGGCTTGTTGCCGCCGCCTGATCGGCAGGACAACGGTTACCGTGTCTATACCGAGAAACACGTTGAGCGGCTGGCCTTTATTCGTCGCTGCCGCATCCTGGATCTGTCACTGGCAGAAATTCACGAACTAAAGCGCTATCAGGACGACCCTCATCAGCCTTGTACCGCCGTCAACGCCTTGCTCGATGATCACATCTCTCATGTGCGGTCGCAGATAACCGCTCTGCAAGCGCTTGAGAAACAACTCGTTTCACTGAGAGCGAGTTGCAACGATGACCGGGAAGTTGAGGCGTGTGGGGTTCTTGCTGGAATTAGCGAAGGAAACATGCACCAGCAGTAGGTGAAGCATCAACCAGATAATCCGATGAGATGCCGGTCTGTCTCACTCTCATGCAAAGGTAAGATCAACCATTTAATCCGCTTACCCCGAATGCGGAAATGTTGTTGGCGTTCTGCATGATGCTGGCTCCTGTAGCTGGGGCCCCTTGCCCCGCGATGGAGTCACTATCAAGCCGTCCTTCATGTGCCAGAAGCTTTCCGGCAAATTTTTTGATGGACGGCATTTTCCCCTCGGTTCTGGCACCTCCCCTCTTCATGGAACATGAGCACTCGATCAGGAGAGAACCATGTTACCGAAGCAAAATAACTTCTACCGAGGGACCAAAGCCCGAACCACTAACTTCCAGCCCGCAAGTCGCGGAACTTTTGGTTCCGGCCTGTATTTCGGGGATCAAGCCTGTGCCGATGAGTATGCAGGACCTGGCGGCTCTGTCTGGGAGGTCAAGCTCAACATGAGCAACCCTCTCCACTGCCTGGCCAGCCTTGAGCATGACTACGACCTGGACAGTCCGGCCGTTCCCCTCATCGAGCAGATTTTCTCGGTCGAGACAGCAATTGAGCTGATAACCAGGGCTATTGAAACCGACGGCTATTTTGGAGTTGAGATTCAGCAGAGACTTGAGCAGCTCGGTTATGACGGACTTGTGGCCACCTACCCGGACGGCAGTTACGAGGTAGTGGCCTTTTCCCCTGCACAGGTCCTGAATGTTCGTCGACTGGATAGCCGCGCAGCTTGACGTTTCCTACAAGGAAGCGTGGAGTTCACACTCTGAATTCAGGGGGTTCAGGCACGCCAGCAGGTGGCAGATTATCGGCTTGGCGAGTTGGGATTTCAGCGTGCCATTTTGGCTTTGTGGCACCCGACAAATCGCGCAACCTCTTCCCACCCCCAGCCAAAAGGAATCAGGCAAATGGTCAAATTCACCCCCGAACTTCTCGACGGTTACACCTACATGCTGGATGGCGATCGTACGGTGGACACTGCCGTTCAGGTGTTGAAGGAGGCATTTTCTCCGCAGGCAATCTTCGATTCCGCGGAACGCAGGCTGATCAAGATGAATCCTGGTACCACCCAGGACCTGCATGCCTACATCAGTGTCGGATACAACCAGTTCGGCGCAGACGCCCGAGCAGTAGCATTCAAAATTCTGGTAACCGATACCGAACAGACTGCTGGCAACGCTCTCCTCTGCGCAGAGGGCTATTTCATCGCCACGACCTGCAAAGGGTTGGATCTGGTCATCGCGATGGACAATATCAGCCAGGACGTTTACCTAGCCGGGGAACTCTTCAGTCAAGGATGGCCACGCCGTAATGGCACCTTCACGCTTTTCACCCAGCTGATCGTTCACCCCGATCTGCGGTCCCCTGTACTCCATGACCTGATGCTGGAGCTCGAGGGGGGTATCTGCTCACTATCGCCGGAAATCCCAACTCTCTCCTCGGGGCTCATGCTGGTTTTCAACCGCGATTCTGAGCCGACCAACGTGCTGCTGGAGCAGTGCAGTATCTGCACCGTTCACGAACAACGGGACCAACTCCGCCTGTTCAGCATCCCAACGGAGTCTTTCGTCACCGATCGACCCAGCGCACGCGCCACTCGCAAGCGAGTTTGCGAGTTCCGGTTCGACGCTTGCGCTTAATCGCCCTCCTCCGTTGCCGGCAGGATCTCACTCGTTAGGATCTCGCCGGCAACCGCTTTCTGCTTATCAGTCTGACCTGAGGTCCCATGCCCATTCGCCATTGCATTGTCCATTTTATCGACAAGAAACCCGACGGGAACCCGGCGGCACTCCACTCCCGGGATGCCGAACTGGAACACAACGAGGCCGCAGATAACCTGCTTGCCGATCTCAACGATGCCTACAACGCCAAGGCAACTAAAGGTTGGGGGCTTTTCCATGGTCAATCGGGGGCCTATCCACTGAGTGGGTGGCTGAGCGAGTACCTGGATGGCGGACAGGATTTCGTGAGCTTCAGCCGCCAGGCAGCCGAGCACTTGGTGAGGCTGATGGAAGAATCGAGCCTGACTGTCGGGGGCCATTTCCTGCTGGCGCATTACCAGCAAGGAATGACTGACTACCTAATGCTCGCAATGCTCCATCACCGCGACGGCGTCGCGCTGACCGAAGGCCTCGAGGTAGCCGCCATCAAGCATCTCGATGTGGGGCAACTCCACCTTGCCGCAAGGATCAATCTGTCTGAGTGGCGTAACAACCCCAAGTCGCGCCAGTACATTTCCTTCCTCAAGAAAGGTGGCCGCAAGGCTTTCGACTACTTCCGCGACTTCATCGGTTGCGAGGAAGGCCACGATGCTCCAAGCGAGACGCGAACTCTGCTGAAAGCATTCTCCGACTTCGTTGAAAGCGAAGACCTGCCAGAAGCAGCTGCCAGGGAGAAAACCGACACGCTGGTTGATTACGCCAACGCCCAAGCGCGACTCGGGCAACCGGTAACCCTGGACGAACTTTCGAGCCTGATCGACGAAGACCGACCGAAAGCCTTCTACGACTACATCCGGAACAAGGACTATGGTCTGGCCCCGGAAATTCCGGCGGACAAGCGGACTTTGAAGCAGTTCCAGCGCTTTACCGGACGTGCTGAAGGCCTGGCTATCACCTTCGAAGCCCATCATTTGGGATCGACGGTTGAGTACGATGAAGATCGCGATATGCTGATCATCCGCAACATTCCGCGCCAGCTCAAAGACCAACTCGCGAAGCGGAAGGACTCTCAAGGGGCCTAGGCGGCCCCGACCACTCTTACCGTGTGAACACAGCATTACAGGAGAAGTGGGTGACCAGTCTGCAACCGGACCAGATCCTCAAAGGCGTCAGAACAATGTACGAGTCGATGCTGCACTCCTCACTCGGACATGAGCGTACGAACGGCACCTGCCTCTACGCCGCCATCCTCTGTGAGGCACTGCTACGGAAGTTTGCAGCGCTGGACCCGATAATTCGAGGTGGTGACGGTAAGGAGGACGGTGGCCTGGTGATTGATGGGGTTCCGCACGGCCACTACTGGGTTGAAGTCGAATATCAGGGCGGAATCCACGTCGTAGACATCACTGCGGACCAGTTTGGCCTCGACGCCATGGTGTTTGCCCCGAAAGACAGCATTTCTGCTCATTACGTGGCCGGCGACCAGGCGACTGTTGACGCTCACGTCCAGGACATGAGGAACAAGATCAAAGAGGAATATGCAGATCGGAAGCTCCCTTAGCAGAGCCAGGGAGAGATTACTGCCTGACTTTTGTCCGGGCGGATTCTGGCACGCAGCCGTCCCCCTGAGACTGGCGACATTCCAACAGGGAGTCGCCCATGCTTCTACCAATCGCTCTCTTCGCATCCTTCATCTGCGCAGCGCTGGCCATGACTTGGCTGGCCAACACTCTTCCAGTAGCCTTTGCCACTGAAATTCAAGGTGTGGCAGCAATCCTGGCACTGCTCGCGCTTGCCCTCCTGATCACTGCATGCCGTCCGAACCGGTACCTCCAATGACTACCAAGAACAGCAAACCAGAAGTCCTCGATGCTCGATGGGCTGATTGGAACCACCAGGTGGTCACCATCAAGAGCGGGCGCAAACATGCCTGCAAGGTCCCTTGCAAAGATTGCCCATGGAGGCGTGATTCCGTCGGAGTATTCCCCGCCGAGGCATTCCGACTTTCCGCTGCAACCGCCTATGACATGAGCGACCGAACCTTTGGCTGCCATACCACCGGGAAGGAGAAGCCAACTACCTGCGCGGGCTTCCTCCTCAGGGGGGCCGATCACAATCTCTCGGTTCGGTTAAACCTCATCAATGGTGAACTGGACATGAACCAGGTTTCGGACGGCGGAGTCGATCTGTTCGACAGCTATGCAGAGATGGCCATCGCCAACGGCGTCGACCCCGAAGATCCGATTTTGAAGCCCTGCAGGAACAACTATTCCTGACCGGGGCCCGGCTTCTGGCACACCAGCCCAGCCCTGATCATGGCTCCATCTCATAAGGAGCCATGCGATGAACGTAACCTTCACCTACAGCTACAACCACAGCATCGTGCCCCCTCGCTGCCGCCTGCCTCGTACAGTCCGCGAGCACGACGGACTGATCACCGTTGAAATTCGGGAAATCCCGCCGGAGCAAGCCCCGGTGGCGATCATCAGCCGAAACACCAGCGACCAGGGCCACGATCCGGTGGAATACCGCGCTTTCGAGGGTTGCCTCTGGACGAACTGCAAGCTCTTCGCCGGCGCGCGGGACAACAAAGCGGAAGGAGGCCCGAACGCGACCCATCGCCTGCCGGAGCCTGAGATCTCTCTGGTGACGGAAAGCGTCACGCTGAGCCATTGGGAACAGGGAATCTACATCGGCGCCTATCAGGGAAAGGCCGGGATTGACGAATATCTGGAGAGGTGGGCACGCGATCGGATTATCATCGATGGCCAACTGTTCCTGCCGGTCGGAGAACCCATGTATGTGGTGATGACCTTCGGCCTGTCAAACAACCACGGCGGTACGTCCCTCCATTGCACGGACTTCTTGAACGCCAACATCAAGGATTCTTCCTACTTCTCCATTTTGGAGTTCGATCAAGCACTGGAGTACGCACGTCAGGTGGCAGCAAACCGTGGGGACACTATCAAATTCTCCGTCGATCCTGGCTTCGAGTTTCAGGTCCTGATCCCCAAGGCCGTTCAGTGGAAGAACCCTGGCTTGTCAGTGGCTGCATGACCGCGCCCTGACTCCTCACCCGCCATCACCCGAGCTTCTAGCTTGCTCAATAGAGACCTTGTGCTGGCTGGGTGATGGTGGCACGACCTACCTGGTCAGAAAATTCCCTCATCAAATACACACCCGAATCAGACACATACCGTCTGAGCCGATGAGGAAATGAAATGGCTAAGTTATCCAAAGAAGCGGCGAAGCGTCACAAGCAGGCGCTCGACCTGGTTTACTCGGACAAGAGCCTGCGTCTCGAGGACCGCTACTTCATCTTGGAACATTTCCATGAGTCCGCGACCAACATGAATGGCCTAGCCGGCGCATTCTTCACGCCAGAGGGACTGGCCAACGATTTTTCCATCGAAGTCCCGGAGTGTGAGTCCTTGATTGACCTTTGCGCAGGCATCGGGAGGCTAGCTTTCGCCTGTCGCGAGCGTGCAAAGCGTATCGTGTGTGTCGAGATTAACCCGGAATACGCTGAAGTCGGGAAGCGAGTGCTCCCAGAAGCGGAGTGGATCGTTAGCGATGTGTTTTCGATCCCGGATATGGGGCGTTTCAGTACAGCGATTTCGAATCCACCCTTTGGATCTGTGAAGACTGGCCAGGCGTTCGACGGTCGCTACACAGGGGCAAGTTTCGAGTACAAGCTGATAGAAGCCGCATCCAAGATCGCTGATCACGGCGTGTTCATCATCCCGCAGACATCCGCCCCATTCCGGTACTCGGGCCAACGCTCCTATAGCGTCGAGATTACGCGGGAGTGTGAGAAGTTCATGAGTCAGACCGGTATCGTGCTCGACCATAATTGCGGCCTGGACACATCCGCCTACAAGAACGAATGGCACGGCGTCAGTCCGATCTGCGAGATCGTCTTGTGTGACTTCACTCAAGACCCTGCCGACATCCCAGCCGCTCCGGCAGAGGCAGAGCGGAATCCAGCGTCCAGGTCTGTAGTCGCGCCTCCTGCACTAACCCCGCCACCGGCTCCAGCGATGAGCGAACCCTCGCTGGCGGCCGTGCCCGATCGTGCCGTAGAGCTAGCACCAACTGCACCGGTCCGAATGAAAGCCTCAAGGAAGCCAGACACAGGTTCTGCTAACCCGCAGTCCTTTGCCCAGCTTTCCCTTTTCGATGCAGCGTAGAGGGCTTTTCCGGCCGCTTCTGGCACACCCCCTGCGGCTCAAGAATGGTCATCAGCCCCCGGACTTCGCTGGAATGAAACCCAAGCATCCGGACAATCAAGTCAGACCACTCTGGAGAAGCAGCCCGTGTTGAGCACCACCGTCTATCATGCCCTCGAGCAGATCGCGAATACCCCTGGCACCAACGACAAGCTGGCGCTCCTGAAGACCCACGTCGACAGCGAAGCCTTCCAGCGCGTCCTGATCTACATGCTCAACCCATTCATCACTTATGGCATCCGACCGGCCCGGGCAAGCCAGTTCGGGGCCGAGGAGTTCAACCAGGAAACCTGGTCGATGCTCGACCAATTGGCCGCCCGAGGGCTCACCGGACACCGCGCTGAAGAGGCGGTTACTCGGGCATTGACGTCCTTGAACCCAGAGTCCTCTGAATTGCTCTGGCGCATCCTTTCCAAGGACCCGCGCGCCGGCTTCAGCGAAACCAGCGTCAACAAAGTCTGCTCCGGGCTGATTCCTGAGTTCAGCTACATGCGCTGCAGCCTCCCTCACCACACCAATCTTTCGGAGTGGAACTGGGCCGCTGGTATCTACTCGCAGGTCAAAGCCGACGGCATGTTCGTCAACGTGACGGTCGAAGCCAATGAGGTAAGCCTCACTTCGCGCGCCGGCACCCTTCTCCCTGCGGCACCGTTCCAAGAACTGCTCGATGGGCTCCGTCGGCTTCCGAACGGGCAAGCGCATGGTGAGCTGCTCGTCGAATGCGACGGCAAGATTCTCCCCCGTGAGGTCGGCAACGGCATGCTGAACTCCGTGATTCAGGGCGGCCAGTTCGACCTTGGCTGCCGGCCGATCATCAAACTGTGGGATCTGATCCCGCTGACCTCGGTCAAGAAAGGCGGACGCTGCGAGACCCCATACAAGGACCGCTTCGGTCAGCTGACCGCTCTCGTGACGGCGCTCGCTCACTCTGCGATCTCGATGATCGAGACGCGCATCGTGTACTCCTTCCAGGAGGCTATTGACCACTATGTGGAGCAGCTTGAGCTCGGACTGGAAGGCACGATCATCAAAAAGCCGGAGGCTATCTGGTTTGACGGTACCAGCAAGGATCAGATCAAGCTGAAGCTCGAAGCCCCATGCGAGCTTGAAGTGGTTGATTTCCTTCCTGGTAAAGGAGCAAACGCAAAGACCTTCGGGTCACTGCTCTGCAAGAGCGCCTGCGGCCAGCTGGTGGTAGGAGTGAGCGGCTTCAAGAAGAAGAAGCGAGAGGAGATCCATCTCAATCGGGATACGTGGCGCGGGATGATCATCACTGTACGGTCCAACCAGATCATGCGTCCGAAGAAGCCAGGCAAACCCTACAGCCTCTTCCTCCCCCGATTCGTCGAAGAGCGATTGGACAAGTCGGTCGCGGACGACCTGGTGCGGATCGAGGAGCAGTTCGAAAGCGCTATCCGCATGGCTGCCCTGGGAATGGCTGCCTAATCTCAGACGCGAAAGGGGCCGCCTAATGGCGGCCCGATCTTATTGGCCCCTTAAAACTCAAAGCATCCGCAGGGGCACGTCAACAGTAACAACACCGCTCCCGCGGCTCACGCCAAAGCAGGCTTGTGAAATTCGTTCGTGGCTGGAGTCACTAGCCATGGCGTGGAGAATTCACAGTGTGCGGTACGGCAAGATCCCTACCATGCCCAAGGTTATGATCCGTCAATGCCAATACAACGCCTGGAGTAGCAGGGAAATGCCTTTGAATCACACCGAGCTAGAAGATCGTTGGCATCGGCTCTGGCGCGCGCTTGGCGCAGCACCTGCTGCAGGTGCCTTCAATTACCTCCGTATGCAATACAGCGAGCCAGGACGGCACTACCACACCCTTGAACACATAGCCGCGTGCCTTGAACACTTCGACTCTTGGCGTCATCTGGCCGACAAACCTCACCTGGTTGAACTGGCGCTGTGGCTTCACGACGTGATCTACGACACTCACCGAGTGGACAATGAAGCTTGCAGCGCTCAGTACGCCATCACCCTGCTCACAGCTGCCGGCGTTCCCGAGTACATCCCAGCTGTGGAAGCGATGATCATGGCGACCAACCACCAGACGGGCTCCCAGGCCGATGATTGCGGCCTGGTGCTCGACATTGATTTGGCGGTTCTGGCACAGCCACCACAGGCGTACAAATCCTACCAACAGGCAGTTCAACAGGAATTTGCCTGGGTACCGGATGACCTTTTCCGTGCCGGACGTGCAGACGTCCTACGGGGACTGCTGAGCTGTCACCCGCTGTACGGCCACCCTGAAATCTCGGCCGCATGGGAAGCGATTGCAAGGTCGAACATCGAATCTGAACTGTTGGAGCTGGAAGGCCCGCAGTCCAACTAGCTCATTCAAGAGGTGAACTATGTGCAAGCTGAACGCCCAGGACCGGGCGACCCTAGAGAAAGCCAAGGCCCAGGCTGCAGAGCTGGTTGAGGCCCTGACCAAGCTCGGCTCAGCGAAGAACGGACTGCTCGGCCTCGAGGGCCTGGATCTCCAGCAGCAAGCAATTTCCATTGAAAAGCGACTGGGCGCGATCCAGTCCGTAACGGAGTAACCACAATGCCGACCAAAACGACTGGCTCGGAACTCAAGGCCTTCTACAACGACGACGGGTTCTGGAAGCCGAATGGTGAAGATGATGTCTGGCATGAAGAGCTTGAGCTTGAAGTTAACGGCCAGGTCATGGATGACTCCTTCTCCATCGGCGAAGACCTCAAGCCAGAGGACCAGGTTCGAATCATGGGTGGGTGGGTGCAGTCCAATGACGGCTCTGTCGATGTTTCCTTCGAAACCTACTTCAAGCGCTGGAAGAAGAAACAAGACACGGCTTTCCTGTCGGTCCAGGCACCGAAGGACAAGCTGGATGCGATCAAGGAGGCGATCATCGCCGCCGGCGGAAAAGTAGCATGAGCCTCTCAATAGAGGGGTTCGCCAAGGTCCAGCAGTGGCTTCTGGATGAGGGATTCTGCAGGGATGAGGTGGCCACCGCTGAGCAGGTCCAGGCAGTAGCCCAGAAACTTGAGGGTGAAGGGAACCGTCTCATCAGCCTTGCAGATGACATCCGTATCCAGTTGTCCGCGGCAAGCCCAGCGGACAAAACGGCATTGTGAGGTGAGCATGTCCTGGGCAGATCGAGCGGCACCGATAGTCGCAGAAGTCATCAACCGCGTTGGCCGGAAAGACATGACTGCATTGCGCAAGGCTCTCACCGAGGCATACCCCTGGGGAAACCGCGCAAACAGGCCTTACAAAGCATGGCTCTCTGAGGTCAAGCGCCAGCTCGGGCACCCGCTTAACACCCCCAAGACTGACCTCAACACCCGGCAAATCGATTTCTTGCAGGATCAGTGATCAATCTTTCTCGCGCCGGTTCTGGCACACCGTCAGCCCCCTGAAGATTTCCTCAGTCCACTCAACTGAGTAAGTCACATGAACAACACACCCGTCAGCGCCGGCCTCGGCTTTATGCGTGCTGCTTTCAACGGTATAGGCAAATCGGTCGGAGATCGGGAGCGCTCCAAACTTCTCCATGAAGCGATGGAAATCGCGATCAAGGGCAAGATGGCCTTTGATCTGGATGACGTTGAGCCGATGAATCGTCTGCAGATGACCACTTCGGTCGGCGTTTTCCGCCCCTTCTCGGACCACAACTACTTCACCGCATGCCTGGCAGGGGGAACGTTTTGCCGGCTGTGGGAAAAGGCCTTCGACTTCAAACCCTTCAAAGCCCCGCTGGTTGCGATATCGACCTCCGAAGTCCTGAAAGACAATCGGGTTGCACCGGGTGTCGCACTGCTGGTGCCCGGCGATGACACCGACCTGATGATGCCTCGATTCCAGGACCTGCAGGTGTGGTGGTGCACCAGTCTCAGTACCAGTAAAGACACGATTACCCTCAGTCGTTATCGCCTGACAGAGGATCGTCGTTACCCTTTCTCCCGTGAGGGGCATCCGGCAAACCTCAAGCGCCTGACCCGGGCAACCTGGAAGGACTTCATCTGCGGCGCAAATGGTGCTGAGCAATGATCCCGCTCTACCCAGCGCTCGACCTCCCCGCTCTTGATGTAGCTCGTTTGCGCCGGGGGCTGGCCGTGCAAACCCGGATTTTCTTCGCTGACAGCATTCCTGGGAACAAGGCAAAGGTCATTCGCTTCTGGGATACCCCAAAAGGCGTCTTTGTCCGCTGTAACTACGGCAAGAACCAGGGTGGGCAGTCGTTGCTCAAGACCATGCCAGCCAACGTGCTGGCCCTGGCCGAATAGCTCACGGCTTCCGGCACGCGCTCGGTCTCTCGAGCATAGACCTGATCAAATACGAGGACGTTCGAATGACTTCTACGATTCCGCCCAAATCCCAGCTCGAAGAGCTGATCGGCGATTCTCAGAACCTCACTGTTGGCCGGCGTGAATTTGCTGTTTCAAACATCCGCCGCGAGGGCGATCTTGGTCTGTTTGCCACGTTCAGAACCAAACGCGCGGAGTTCATTGCGATGAACATCCCCGCCCGTGTCATCGGGCGTCCCAACGCCGAAGCCTGGAGTGTGATGTCCCTTCGTAACCGAGGGAGCAAGATTGTTGACTTCGCGATCGATCAGGGCCGCGTCCTGGTACTGGTGTGACAAGAGGAAATGCTCATGGTGACCATCTTCATGGCGTCTGCATCGCTGGCTTGTTGGGTATGCACCGAACGATCGGCTCAGCGAGGATTCGGATTCACCCCAGCCAAAGGTCTGGCAAAGCTGATCGACAACGTGCCTCATCTACTTGCGTTCGTCGCCGCGGCCGGCCTGGCAGCTCAAAGCCCCATCCTTGGTGTTGTGTTGTTGGCCATGCACAACGTGGTGTTGCTAATGCTGGCTCTGTTGGTGAGAGCCGACACCTTGGATGCTCGATCCCCACGGCTTCGAAAGCGCAGTGATGCGTTGGCAACAATGGACGGCCGCCGTATCTGGAGGCTTACCTCCATGTACACCACGATCCTCATGATCGTTCTTGGAGTGCCGGCGCTCTCGCTGCTGCTGCACCTGCTGAACTGAGCCGACGATGGCCCACGAAATCTAGGCCCCCCACTTGGCTGGTGGCACACACCGGCCAGCCTCACCATTGGCCTTCGATTGAAGGAGCCACCTCATGAGTACCAAGATCAATCACGGCCGGATCAAACGCCGCGCAACCCTGGAGCAAGCTCTTGCCGAGCTTGTCCGGATACGCCCCGCTTTCATCCAGGAGGCTCGCAAGGCTGTGGCTACCGTCATTGCTCGAAAGCTCGCATTCGGCCGGGACCTGGCGGAGAACTATTGCCTTGTCGATGAGGACCGCAATCGTTGGTCCCGAAACCATGTGTTAGGCCAGATTGAGGACGCTTACCGCAATCAGGACAATGCGATCAAAACCATGAATTGGGACTTCATTGGTTCGGTATCGGTGTTGCCATTCCACGGTGATGTACTGATGCTGACGTATTGGCGCAACCATGCGCCGTTCGCTCACCTGATAGAAGACGCGGGTTTCACTGATTACCACTACCAGAACTCAACCGACAGGCCTGAGACAATCAGCGAAGCTGAGTGGGACACCAGGAGAGATGCGTGGGATGAGGCACTACCCACCGGTAGGGCAGTCGATGCCGCTTTCGAATTCCAGCTGGTGGATTGGTACGACATCCTTTCCGCAAGATATGACGCCGATCTGATTCGAGCCTGCGCTCCCAGCGAAAAGGCCCGCAGGGAGCGAGTCGCTTACCACCTCACTGAAATCGAACAGTTCCAAGGATGTGATACGACACAAGGCGCGATGCGCATTGTTCGTAAGGTTCGGGAGATCTATCCAGAACGGGTACCGTCGATCCATCTTTGCGAAACGCCGCTGCAGGAGGGGTGAAGCATGCTCAGCCCGTTATTTTCGCTGTTGCTCAACGCCGCACTACACAGTGCCCAGCTCCGCGTCTGCCGTGCAATCTACTCAGACCTTTTTGCGGCGGGAAGCCTGTATGAGCCTCGTCTACAAGGTTACTACTCCACCCTGGACCAGGCTCGAAAGGCTATTCAGGTACTGGCGGATTACTGCCGGCGGCAGAACATCGATGCGAGCAGCCATCCATTGTTCGACTCACTCGACTTGAAGGATGAATTCCATGCCCGTGTAGAGCTAGGGCGGGAATACGTCCTGGATGATCTCACCCCCAGCCAGATCTATGAGACCGGAGAGAAAGGCTGGATCGTTCAGTTCCGAGGCTGGATGCTGCGTCGCGGCAAGCTGGAAGAGATGACCGACAGCTACGGTCAACCAGCGTTTGCTTATCCCCTGGTGCTGATCAGCCCAACTGGTGAGCGCCACACTTTAGAAATGACCGACGCCATGATCGAGCGCGCACGTCTTGCCTATTCGCTGATAATGGGCACCGAATATGTGGGCGACGATGGGCTTGGAAGTGACCCAGAACATCCGTTTGAGCGAGTGGCTTAATCGCTTCTGGCACAGGCGGCTGCGGTAGATCCTGTTGGCCTCTTACCAATAGGACCAGACCATGCCGTTCTACAGAAATCCCATCTCAAGCGATCCACAAGCTGTCCCGCCTCTGACCACTGATTCCATGGACTTCCGCGCTTACTGGAAGGCCAACGAAGCGAATCTGATTGACCGCCCTGGGCGCGGGCTTATTCTGCGCTGCCCAGAAAGTCCCCACTTCAGAGAGGTCAACTTTATGGTTGGGGGTGAAGTCTGCTCGGCACCACTCCATGAAGATGGAATGATCGACGTTGATGAGATCGGATGCCTTGATCCCCGAGGTTGGGACTTTGAAGGGGAGGAATGGGTTGTTCGACAGTTGAACAAGCCTGAGTTCATCGACATTCGCCTCAGACCCTACGGGGAGGTCAGCGACCTGTACTTCGAACATGATGACTTCGAGATCCGCGACCCAACGCTCAGCGAGTGTGGCCGCTTTAAGGTTGAGCCCAGACATTACGGGTTCATGAAGACTTCGCCCGACGATACCCTGTGGTACCGGCCTGTTCCACAAGGCAGCCTTGTGGTAACCCCGACGCAAGTAGTTCTGATGGATGAATCGGGACGGATTCTTGCTGTGAGGGACATCGACGCGATCCCGGTACCTGGCGAGGAAGAAGCACCAGTCTGAACCCTGGGCTGCTTCTGGCACACTTCCACTCCCTTGATCCTGTGACCATCACTTTCATCACCGGATCAACGAAATGTCCTTCCAGCGTAGCTTCATCAGTACCACCCCTGACATCGACAGATTGCTGGCAGCGAATGCTGCAGTTGCTGTCGGCGTCAGCGGTGGCCAAGACAGTCAGGCTTGCCAACTGGCCGTACACGAACATCTCAATTCGATCGGCCATACCGGCCCCCGCATTGCCGTGCATGCGGACTTGGGCCGTGTTGAATGGGATCAGAGCCTTCCGAAGTGCCAGGAGATGGCAGAGTTCCTGGGATGGGAGCTGCTGGTCGTGCGTACCGGCAGTGGCGACATGATGGATCGCTGGTTGACGCGCTTTGAGAACAACGTGAAGCGCTACAGCGACCTGGAGTGCGTTCAGATGATCCTGCCCTGGTCTACCGCCTCGATGCGTTTTTGCACTTCCGAAAAGAAAGCAAAGCCGATTGCGAGCGCCCTCAAGAAACGATTTCCCGGCCAGGACGTGATCAACGTGGTAGGTGTGCGACGCGAAGAAAGCGCGAACCGGGCAAAGCAACCCGTAAGCAAACCGGATAGCACGTTGGTCACCCGGGGTATGGAGGGGGCGACCTGGAACGCGATCATCGATATGAAGCGGGACGAGGTGATCGACTTCATCGAGTCATACGGACTGGCCAGGCACGTCGGCTACACCGCCTACAACATGAGCAGGATTAGCTGCGCATTTTGCGTGCTTGCTTCTGCTGGTGACCTGAAGTCGTCGACTGGGTATGAAGGGAACCACGACATTTACCGGGAAATGGTCGGGCTCGAAATCGCATCTACCTTCTCGTTCCAATCCGGGAAATGGCTGGGAGACGTGAGGCCTGATCTCTTGACGCTAGACATGCGCCTGGCTCTGGAGGATGCAAAGCGTAAGGCCATCACCCGGCAAAATGCGGAGGCTCGCCTTCCGAAGCACTTGCTGTATGTGAAGGGGTGGCCTGTTGCGGTACCTACCCACGGGGAGGCTGAGCTGCTTGCCGAGGTGCGATGCACTGTTGCCGATGAACTTGGCTTGGCCATCAACTATCGAGATGCACAAAGCATCATCGTCCGGTACGAGGAGCTTATGGCCAAGGCCGCGGCGAAGGGTAAGGGCCTCTCCCCTACTTTCGAACAGCAAGCCTCAGGCTTGCTGATTCCTGTTCAGCAGATCGATGCTCAAGAACACGCCTGGCCCTTCTGAGGCCAGGCGCCCTATCTCAACGGCCACTGGCATTCGAAAGTCAACCTAACCGCTGGTTTGTTCAGGCATTCGGTAGATCCTCTTACATCGCCTTTCAATGGGGCCAGGTTGGGCTGTCCAAATTTCTACTCTTCGATTTGGCCGAATTGATGCTGTTCGCACGCTTGAATGGCAGCATTCGTTGCCTGGATGACCTCATCTAATCGACGGCGAATTATCGGTAAATCGCCGATGGCGAGAGCACCACCAATTGCCAACACTGAACCCAATTCTTTCGCGGCCTGTGATGCCACGGTTTCCAGAGATCCGGGTTCATTTGTGCTCATGAGCTTTCCTATGCCAACGATTTATTCAGACCGTCACGGAGGCAGTGCGCCTGATCCTCATAACGATCGGAGCGGTCCAGAATCTGTCCGCAGGAATTCGTGATCTGCCAAAAGCAGTCACCTGTTTCAATCTCGTCAACTAACAATTCAAGCATCCGACTGTTGTCGACCTGTACGCTGTAAGCGACCTCAAAACCATCTAATTCTTCACGCTCGATGCTCATTGGCTTTTTCCTATGTGATGAGATCGCCGAGAGTGTGCCACCTCGATCTGCCAGAAGCCTCGCTCAAGGCATTTCGCTGAACATGCTCGGCAGCGACTTGGAGGGTCAGTATTCGGCGGATTCCTCAGTAACTGGGAGCCAGGATAACGGAAGTTCGCCCAGTCCCCACTCCATGTAACGATCATCTCACAGCGATAGGGAATGCAAGCTCATAACAAGGCTCCAGACACCGACAACTCCTACCCGAATGTCGGTCGGCAACGGTAACTAGGGCATGGATTACAGACTGCGGCTTTGGTTTGGGCTTCCGGGTATTGAATGGCAGGATCGCTTTGCTTCTGGCACGGGCCGTAAGCACTCATGCTGAATGCGATCAATTACTACGGCCACAACATGAAAAGCATCATCGCCATTCTTCTAGCCGGCATCTCCATCAACTTGGCTGCCTCCCCCGCTCCGGTGTCGGCGGACGATCCGCGCCTTCAGCCTGCAGCAGTGACGTTCCTCAAACCGTCTGAGGATAGCGGATTTTCTGAAATCTACATCGACGGCTATATCCATCAGCCAACGGTGGAAGCATTCAAGCGCGTCGGCAATCTCAATGGGGCAGGCCTGGGAATGGTCTACTTCAACTCGCTCGGCGGGGACCTGGTTGCCGCAATTGAACTCGGCCAACTCATTCGAGAACGAGGCTTTTCAACAAGAGTAGGCCGACGAGGCTCTGCGGGCACTCCACAACCTGGTCGCTGTGAGAGCGGTTGCCCATTTGCATTCGCTGGGGGGCGCTTTCGCTTCCTGGATGAGGATTCGAAGATGGGCGTACACCGTTTCTATCGGGCTGCCGGCCAGCAAGCAAACGACCTGTCATTGGCGCAGGTCGCGTCGACACTGATCGCAACTCACCTCAGCGCAATGGGAGTTAGCCTGAGTCTAATGGACCGTATGGTCTCGGCTGGCAGTGAGAGCATGCGGTATCTGACTCCGCAGGAGGCTTATGACCTGGGCCTGATCAATGCGGGTGAACTGCCGGCGCAGTGGGGTATCGAAGAGGTCCAGGGAGCCATCGTACTGGTGGGGACTCAGGAGAAGGTGGAGGGTACAGGTAAGATCGCCTTGGCCTGCGGTCAAGATGACAGTGTCGAACTAGCTGCCCTTTTCAAGTCCTGGTACTCCCCTTCGCTGCTCCGGAAAATGGATACCATCACACTCACTGTCGATGGGGCTCCGACTGGCCAAGCCTTGGCCGAATTGAGTCCTGAGCTTCGGAACGGATTCCTGACATTCACAACAGAACCTTCCTCAGAGCAATTGATCGCAATTTCACGAGCCAGGACTGTTGGGTTCCGGTACGTCAAATCCGGGACTGATCTTCGGGCTGGATTCGACGTTGAGGTGGATGGCGCATCGTCCATGATTGGTAGCTTTATTCAGCTTTGCCAAGGGAAACGGCCAAGACTGGCTGCCCGCCTATGATCAAAATATTTCTGTAGATGGTTCTGGCACACACCAACCCAGCTGAAAATTTCCCCATTGCAAACAACACCTCGGGGAAAAGCCATGAGCAAACTGAACACCCTAACTTTCTTCTCCAACAGCACCTGCTACCTCTCCCATATCGTTCGCATGGTACTGGCAGAAAAGGCAATCGACGCTCGCATCTTAGATGTCGCAGTACCGGCCAATGCACGAATGATGGCTCAGTTCGGTTCCACGATGCAGGCTCCAGCACTGGCTGAGCGCGACCTCGCACTTCATGAGGTGGACATGGTTGTCGAGTATCTGGAGGAACGCCACCCGCATCCGGCGCTCTTACCCAGCACCACCGTTGCTCGCGCCCATACCCGCATGCTGGCTCGCCGTATCCACCGGGAACTCTATCCGCTCTTGGATAAAGCCCAAGATGGTTGTTCCCATTCGCGCAAGGAACTGGCAAGCACTCTGCTGGCGCTGGCACCGCTTTTTGAGCAGAAGAAATACTTCATGAGCGACGAACTTTCTGTCGCTGATTGCACCCTTGCCCCTCTCCTTTGGCGGGTAAAGTCCCTTGGGATAAACCTGACCAAGGTTCGCGGAATCTCCGAATATTGCCAGCGCATATTCAACCGCCCTAGCTTCATCGCCAGCCTTTCCGAGCAAGAGCAAAAGCTGGCTTAAAGTCCTATGCGGCCTCTCTGAGGCCGCACTTCTGGTGCCGCCATGAAATTCTGCAAGAAGGTACACTCTGCTCTCGACAATGCAGCTCAAGCCGTCGCCGTAGCCGTAGCCCGCCACCGAAGTGCATAGCCACTACAAAGGCCCGCCACCGTCCTTGTGTGACAACATTCGCTATTGGATTTTGGCTTTCATAGACGGTCTGATCGGTGATCTTCCGCTGCACGCCCTTCAATGCAACTTCTTGGCGCTGAAGCAAAAGGGGGCAGCCAAACTCCGCGCCCGCCTACACCAGATCCTTCAGAAGTGACCAAGCCGCTCAATGGACCGGCTTGTGGATGTTGAACCAGTTCTTGACTCCGCAATGTTGGCCGCGCGGCTCCCGAGCAATTCCATCCTCTAATATGGGGCCTGAGTAAGAACCCGCCGTTCACTTCCCCATCTGGGACAAGAACATCCCTCGCTCTGCTCACGACCAGTCTTAAACCTGCCTCGGTGGCCAGGGCTTGGTTAATCGGGCCATTACAGTGCTTCTGGCACACCCATCCAGCGGGGAAGATGGTTCCAATTACACACCACGGGGAACCTGAAGATGAACGTACCTGCACCTATCACCGAGAAGGAAGCAGACATGATCGGCCTGGCCAGCATGCAGGCCACCTACGCAGCCTTAGAAGCAATCTGCGGCGACCATTTCCACGACAGCTATGAGAAAGCGCGCATCGTCTTCAACAAAGACGGTCGGTTTACTACGGTCATGCGGGATGGCCAGTGCGTTGCGCACATGGCAGGCCGCTTTTCGAAGCAGGAGCTTCGTGACGCACTCAAGGGCAACATCAAGGATCATGGGCGCTATGTTGCCGGCAAGATCAAATCGATCTTGGAACAGAAGCTCGCCCTGCCTGATACCTACCTGTTCCGAATGGACATCGAGGACGATCTCCGCTGGGTAGATTCCATCCGGAGCCGCCAATTCTCCGCCTGGGTGGTTCCAAAGGTTCCGGACAATGACGATCCCAAGCAAGTGCGAGCTGAGTTCCGATTCTGGATCGCCGAAGCTCGCGCAATCATCTTCGCCGACAAGGGCAAGGCCTGGGCCTGGCAACACAAGGCCATCGTTACCGACGGACTGCAGCATCCGAAGGCAGACACGCACGAGGAGCTGGCCCACCTGGTCGCGGATACTTTCAACAAGGCTGTGGAGCACGCCGGCTGGGACTAACACTGGCGTGTTGACATGCATTTGGGCAGCAAGCGCTTGCTGTTGCCCCTGCATTTCCCCCTCCCCTGATGGCCGGGTTCTGCACCAAACCTGGCCAACTCTCCTGAATCACACCCTTGATTTTCATCGGGATGAGGGCCGCCTTGAATTTCAGCACCCTCACTTCACTTGAATCCCTTTCCACAATCGGAACACTGGCCTCCGCCAGTACGTACTGTTACCCGGAGCTTCAATGCCTTCCACACAACTCGAAACCTATGTGGCACAGCATGGTTCATCCCTGGACTTCGCCGGCGAACGCATCCAGGTTCGCAATTTCATACAGCGCACGGCCGAGTCCGTTACCGCCGAGTTCCTGGGTAGCCGAAACCTCTACCTAGGTCGTTGCGACAGGCTGGATGACGATGCCAGTAGCTCGAGTCATTCCGAAGTTTGGGAGCTAATCCGGATTTCCGGTCGAGGTAACGTCGCCGGAAGGCTTAAGGTGGAGAACCAGAGGATCACTCAACTTTGAATCCCCGGCTCAGCCGCCTGGGGTTCTGGCACGCCCTGACGCGCTTGAAGATGTCTCCAACCAATAAGGGAGCATCTCCATGTCCACCAGCAACCAGGTGTTTGAATACTACACGCGGTGCATAGACCTTCATGACGGGGAGTCCGCACGATCAAAAGGACAAGCCATCTGCGACTTGGTCGAGGCTGCGCAAACGTCTCGGATGGGTGCGCCTGGACGAGCAGTTCGATACCGTGGAAGGACTCGCCATTTACGACCAGAGCTAGGTTCAGCCTGGATTACAGCTCCGATGTTTGGCGGGCACTTCGCCAGCTCGACCGGCACAATGCGTACCACGGCCACCCTTGGCCGTGGTACCACAGAAGTAGGAGTATGGACGAAGCGATGAAGAACAAGGACAGCAACTCCCGTACCGCCCCCAAAGTCATGGTCCGCCTCAACAGCCAGTGCCATGAAGGCCTCACCGACCTCGCCCTACAGCATGGGAGGAGCATGAATGCAGAATGCGTCATGGGCCTCATCTCTTGGCTTGACCACCAGAAACGCTGCGCATTGATCCGCAAGATGCTGATCTCTCAACTTGATGAAGCGGACGTCGCGGTGCTTCTGGCAAAACTGCCTGTCGTCACCGAAGAGCCCGGCCTGGCTTCGGACAAGATTTCGACCATGCTGCGCTACACCCCTTACATTCGGGACCGAATAGCAGAGCAAGCCAAAACCCATGAGGTGAGTGTCCACAGCATGCTGCTCACAGCCTTGGCGTGGTGGGTGAATGTCTCGCGCCAGGTGAACGCATTGCTTGAAGCGATCGTAGACCAAGGAGGAGCACTCCAAGCTCAACTGCTCGATCAACCAGCTCGATCCGCTGCCTAGGTTCTGCCACGCCTGACCTCATGGGGTAATGGCTCCAGTCACTCACTGGAGCCACCTCATGTCATCCTCCCGCTCGATCTGCCCCCGCACTCAAAGCGCCGCTCTTGCCCTCCGTCGAAACTTCGTTGTTGGCCCTTCCTATGACCAGCCAATTGTCGAGATCAACACGATCCCAGCGCGGGTAATCGATATCGCTGCACGGCAGAAATCCTCCGGTTTCGTTTGGATGGACTACGGCCAAGAGGTGCTTCAGGTCGCAACCTATGACGGCAACGGACTGGTTTGCTTGGGCACTGATATCGCTGGACCGAAAGCATCACCGGAGTCGCTGCTGGTCTACGCAGAAAGCATCTACCCAACTATGCGCGTAACGAGCACTCCTGCAGTGCCTGTAGCCGGCATCGCTTCGTTCTACCGACCTGACCCTGCTTTTCGAGGTCCGGTAGTTCCTCTTGAGGTGAGCGATGACCGAATGGAAGCGCTGCTGCTCAGCAACAGGATGATTCTCTCCTATCAAAACTCTGACCACTTGTCGTCCAGCGAACTCGTTGACCAAACGTTGCACCTCCTCAAAACCAAGCCAGAGGGATGTGGCGGATGGGAAGCCCGGGTGGCGGCTCGAATCCAGGCGCTAGGTGATGCTTTGCGCTTCTACGAAGGAACGGTCAGGCAGGGGGTGAAAAATGTTGACGAAAGTGCTCCTGGCACACCGGCAGCGGCTTAAGAATTTCGACAAATCCTACAGAGGTACTACCCCATGATTCTGCGCGTTCTCGCTGTCATCGCTTTTGTCCTACTCGCTTCCGGCCTTCAATTCTTCGTTGTGGAGTACGGACACTGGGCAGAGTCCAACATTATCGTCGGCATCTCCGTTGCTGCCCTGATCTGCGCGTTCTTCGCCGGAGGACTGTCTGCCTTGGATGATCAGGCCGCGCGCAAGCGCAAGAAAGGGTAAGCGGCCAAGTGTAAGTGGGGCGTTAGCCCCCACTTCCCTTCGGGGACACGAATGCCGAGTACCACTCCTCGCTTCTGCCACTCCCAAATCAATCGGATCATGGGTAGACCAAACAGGAGCCATGACATGCAGCAAATCAGCCTCACCCTCCCCAGGGATTTGAAATCCTCCGGCGTTGTCCCAGCACTTGAATGTCCAGTCCAGCCTATGGACCACGTGATCTTCACACCTCATGACAAGTCCATGCTGAAACCGACAATTCGTGGACGAGTAATGAACACTCTGCGCACCGCCGGGGGAAACTGGCGATGCGCAATCGTCCTCCAGGGCGAGCCATTCCCCAACGGCAACAGCGTGAACGTTTACTCCCATGAAGGATGCTTTGATGTAGTCGAGGGGCACTTCAATGGTTAAGAGGACCCCAGCTCCAGGCTCCGCAGCTGAACTGATTGCACAGCAGGGTATCGAGTCGCTCCGCGGCCGGCCCCTGAAAGATGGCAACACAATCGTGTACATCGCCAACACAGAGGTTGATCGGCTCCAGGCGGAGGAGAAGGAAGATCAGGAGAGCGGCGAATTCCTTTTCCCGGCCTGGAGGAAGCGAGTCTACGGTGGGGAATCTCCCGACGCTCAGATGGTGCGCTGGGTGAACCTGAATAGCGTTTTGCCGACCCAGGATCTGATCGAAGAGGACCATCATGGTTGATCGAAAAGCGCTGCACCTGATAGCACGGAATCCCAGGCTTCACGCCCAGTATGTTCGGACAGGACGTGTACCTGAGTTCAAGAAGCCGGAAAGCCCTCTCATCACGCTACTGGAGTCGATCAATCCACGTGACAGACTGGCCATCACAGCCGTGGTGATCGGCCCGGCATTGGGCTATAGCGGGCGGCGTTGTTTTCAGAATGCCGCCCAGGCCCTGAACTGGCTCAAACCCCAGTACACGGCAGCAAGCTACCCGAGCGAGTCCTGGCGGATCAAACGATTCGCCCAACGTCTCGGAATCGAAGATCTTGCTGAGTGTGCTCAGGTTCCGGAAGGGATCATCAAAGAGTGGAACCGGAGGCATCACCCGGGCCGCTGATCGGCGGCCCTACCTTCTGAGTTCGATTTCCCAGGTGCCCACATCCTTGCTGCCGCCTTCCTGCTCGCACCAGTCTCCGTCCATGAGGTTCCCCTCTGGTGCGCATAGGGTGGCCTCCCCAACAAATCCATCTGCTTCTGGCCAGTACCGCAAAGAATAGATGCCGTCCTTCAGGTGTCCCCGATATGTGGAGGGTTGCCCCTTGCGGGTGTATTCGATTACCACCTCTTCGTCGCGAAAAATAACGACGCATGGCTCAGATTGCCCGCCGGCGCAGCCGTTGAAATAGGTTGTCATGAGGGAATTCGGGTAGCGCATATTTGCAGCCTCAAAACCATAAGAATCCTGATCATAACCGGCTGGTGGCACACTCAGGGCGAGTCACCATTTGCATGAATTCTGCTCATGGAGCTCAACATGCAACACGCCGCCTTCACCCCGCCAAGCTGGATGACCCCCTACAAGGAGGGAAGCCGAGTCGGGTACTCCCAGGCTGTTATGGCCTATGCCGACTACTACAACCTCGATGGCAGTGCTGATCTGGAACCGGAATGTGAGGAGCGGCTGCCCGTACATCGCCGCGAGATGGTCTCCTACGCAAGCAGAACTGGTACCAAGCAGAATCTTGCCGCCATGCGTGAGGCTGGCTGGCGACTGCTGGTGAGTCCAACTGGAGTATTACGGACGGAAGATTTCCGGTACTGCCTGGACAACGGCGCTTGGACAGCATTTCAGCAAGGACGTCCATTTGATGAGCGCGCATTTGGGCGAGCAATCGACCTGCTCGGCGAGGGAAGCGACTTTTTCATCCTGCCTGACATTGTGGCCGGTGGGATGAGATCACTGGAGTTCAGCCTCAAATGGAAGGAACGACTTTCAGGGATTCCCACCCTGACTTTGCTGGCGGTGCAAGATGGCATGGAGCCCGACGATGTACGAGAGTATCTCAACCCGGCATGCGGAATCTTCCTTGGTGGGTCGACGGAGTGGAAGTTGGCAACGGCCAACGCATGGGGTGTCCTGGCAAGACGAAGGAACTGCTACTACCACATTGGCCGGGTGAACAGCGCGAAACGAATCCACCTCTGCGCAGCCGCGGGCGCGCATTCGTTCGATGGCACCAGTGCTACCCGTTTCTCCAAAACGTTGCCCAGACTTGATGCCGCCCTGGATCATGCAGAACGGCAGGTGGATTTCTTTTCACCTCAGGCGAAGCCAATGGGTGAGACAAATTTCGACTGCGGGTGGCCCTTCAAGCTAACCCGATAGACGCTCTGGTTGTGCTGAG
>NZ_KI517359.1:0-37717 GCF_000478485.2 Pseudomonas sp. P179 | reverse complement strand
AAAAAACGATCAATTTTTAGCGGTGGAAGGCAGGTTGTTGATACACCGAGGCTTCACCGGCCACGCCTGCCGGCCTCATGAGAAATCCGGGCTAGAACTTGATGAAAGTTGGCGCATCGGCGAGCTTGAAGCGATAAGAAATGATGGGGCCGCGCTTGATTCCTCCCCAGAACGTGATCGCATGCGAGGTCTGATCCGGCACCACCAATGTGCGCGTAAGAAGGGTGAGTTCCTTAGCTTGGTCGAGCAGCCACACTGGCTCATAAATCGGTTCTGGGCGATCGGCACCGATGAATAGCAGATATACCCGCTGAAGCTCGGTGCTGTATGCAACCCCAACATTCTGTTCGTCCATGAAATTCGAATAACAAATCAACTCATATCGATCACTGTCCGCGCCGACACCATCGATGAGGGCGTGACGATACTCGGCCAACATCCTTTCTGCTTCTGCATATGCGTCAGCAATGGGGGTTTTCCCCTTTCCACTACTGGATCGCGACGGGTCGCCGATAGTGAATGCACCTGTAGGCGTATCAGTCATTTGTCATATCCTGAATTTTCGCGGGCGCGGATATCACGCCTCTTTTACGGCCCAAGCCCCACACTTGGTAGGGCTTGGGATTCAACTGACAGGCTTTACCAATCAGGATGCTTTAGCGAGGTGAGGAACCTGGGCCACTGGTGTGAGGAGTTCGACCAGCGCGGACTGCTGCTTCACGTCGAGTTTCCTGAAACGGGAAATTAGGCGGAGTTCATCGGCGGACAGACCTTCGCCGTTCGCTGCAGGAAGGTTCTTATTCCCGTCCTGAGATTCGACCTCAAGGCTCGCTTCGAGCCGGGCAAGGATTTCTGAGTTCATGCTGCGGAAGTTCCCCCGGGCAACGTCCGCAATTTTGTTGCGCATTCCGTCCGGGAAGCGAACCACGAATTTGTCTGCGATTCGTGAGGCATAGAGTGGGAATTGACTGTTGCTCACTTTCTTTCCTTCATTCTGTCCACGTTCATGCGACTGAGGACCTCTCAGGGCAGTCCATGGGGTTGGTAGTCTATCGGCCCGCTGGCGTTATTCGAGCCAAACCGAGGCCCGGGTTTTCAGGCTGTACTTCTGAAGCGCCTGGTCGTCGTCGGCCGGCGCTAGTCTGGGATCGGGTTGGTTTCGTTCTCTTCGCGGATAGCGCGGCACAGGTTCAACAGCGCTTCACGGACTTTCGGGGAGCGGCCGCCGCCGGAGAAGGGCACACAGAACTCCACGTCCGCCATTTCACCCTCGTCGCTGATCACTGCTACGCAAACATCAGAGTCGCCGTCCAGGATCAACCGCAAGCGTCCTTTGCCCATATCCTCCCTGCGTTCGAAGAATTCACCCAGGGGAAGCGGCAGCCCTTGATCATCGGTCTGCTGCTTGAGCAGTGCGCGGGCAGCCTCAATGACCTGACCGCCGAAGAGTGTGTCGCCGAAGCGGCCTCCGTCCTCGGTCAGCGTTTCTGCGGCTTCTTCGATTGCCAGGCTGGTGATCAGGACCATGGTTTCATCCTCGTAGTTCGGGTTTAAAGAAACAGCGCCAGCTGCCCGATTAGGGCATTACGCTTGTCTTCTTCCTTTTTCCGGAACTTTGCTTGCAGGGTTTCGACCAGTGCATGCGGGTCATTGATGATCGGCATCAGACCGTGGAACCACGCCTGGTTGCCCACGCGCATCATCCGATCCCACTCTCCCAGGCTGCCTTTGTAGAGGGTTACAGTTCCGAGACCGACCAGGTAATGGACAACGCCAGAGGGGTTATCCAGCACCGAGATTCGGTTCAGGGCATAGTCGAGGTCGAACTCCCAGAACAATGCCGCACCTTCCTCGTCGATCTCGAACTCGTCACCTACGTTCGCGTTCTGAACGATCTTGCCGTTCGGAAGAACGGTGGTGTCTTCCCAATCCACGGCAGCAGCTTCCACGTTGCGGAATCCGCGCCACGCGGCGAAATATTCCTCATCCGCGAAGGGAACCTCTGCACGGAAGGAAACGTCCTTCTCGGTGTACTTCGGAATCGAGGCAAGATCGGGAATGTCGTAACGCTTGCCTTGCTCGTAGATCTCTTTCCAGGTGCGCAGGGCCATGAAGCTGCGTTGGTACTGGTACCGGCCCCAGAGGCAGTCCAGAGCGATTAGCTGGCGGTGGTCGAGCAGGTGGAAGCGCGGAGCAATACCCAGCTTGCGTGCAGCGATCTGCTCCCGGACTTGGATCGTCAGAATCAGGCGAAGCAGCTCCAGGGTAAATTCCGGGGCGTAGGCGTTGGGAACGATCTTGATGGTCCCGGTTTCTTCGTTGATGGTGCGCGCCAGCCAGCAGCGCGCAGACGGATCGAAGTGTCGCGCCAGCATGTAGTTCCGCAGGTCGAGCAGGGGCTTCATCCAAGCGTGCTTTCCGCCCTCAGCCGAAATCATGTTTTCGGCGCTGGTGTCCTTCGAGATACGTCCGCAGGCCCAGCAACCTGTCCTGGCGGAGCAGGGTGGGCGGTTCTGCTCCCGGCCCGAGATGTACTGGTTGACCATGCAGTCCCCGCCGTTGGCGTCCCGGTAGATATCAACCAACTCTTCGAAGTCGGAGTAGGCCTCAATCTTCTCGGAGCGGACGTGCCCGATGTAGGTGAAGATGTCGAACGCATCCCATTCGGCGATCGGGCTCAACACGAGTTGACCATCTTCCATCGCATCGACAGCTTCCGTAGAACTCTCACCTCGAGCCTTCATCCGTGCAGCGCGCTGCGCGCTTTCCTCAAAGCGTGTGCCGATCAGGCTTACCAGATTTGCGTCTTTCGCTTTGACTCCATCCTTTTCGGCTATCCAGGCACGCACTTGGCGCTTGATTCGGTCCAATGCTGACTTCTTCATCATCTGTTGGCACTTGGTGTTGTTGCCCACCGACATGATCGTGCGGCCGGACAGCAGGCCAACGAGATAGTCGTTGGACAGATTTGGGGAGGCCACCCAAACACGTGTCTCGATACCGGCAGTTTTGGCATAAGCCTTGATCGCCCTGATCTGGCCTTTGTTGTAGATCTCGATCACTGGATTTTCCAAGCCAGTGTTCGAATGGATTACGTGCAGTGCCGGAACACTGTGGCCTTCAGCGATCAGATCGCGCAGGGCGGTAAACGCCAAATTCAGTGTCACGCTGCTGTCCTTGCCTCCCGACCAGGCCACCACTAGGCGACGACCTTCACGCACCTGCTGCTTGATGGCCTCAACCGCGGCTTTCACCTTCTCGTCGAAGGTCAGGTCCACCACCTGCAGAAGAACCGGGGCAGGTTCTGCGGCGTCGAATAGGCCGGCTTGAATCGACTGGGTCAGTTTGGTTTGCGCGGAGGTCATGGTGCTGGGCTCACTGCGATGAATATCGGAATGAGCCCAGTTTCAGGGGCACTTGGCTGTGCCAGAACCGGGATATAGGAAAAGTTTCGAGTTGCTGCTCAGGGGAGGTATCGGAGCCGCTGGACGCAGCGCAGGGGCAAAGTTCAGTGCCAATAGCTGGAGTTGAACCAGGGTTAGGGGGCAGGCGCCCCCTCAGTTATCGGACGGGAAGATCAGGAGCCGAGATTGCGTTTCAGCCCGGCTGGACCAGCACTAGCGGGACTCGCACTACGGGGCCCATCTCTTTGGCGACGATAGCGCGGCAGGCGGCCACCTTGATGCCCTTGTGGGTTTCAAAGCTGGTGCTCGAGTCGAAGCAATGAGCGCTCCCCCAAAATTCACCTTGGCGGCTCGGGTCTCCCGATTCGTGGTTGCCCAGGACGATGGCGCGCTTCTCGATCAACGTGCCAAGTTGGCTCCAGTTGCTCGAGGGGCTGTATTTGTCGCCGATCTTGGCCATCATGCCGCCAGGCGCTTTATCCCAGATCCAGTAGCCTCCATTCGCTGTATTTCCGAAAGCCATCGGGTCGTACTGTATCGGCAGGCCTTCAATCGTTGCGATAGCCCAGTCCAGTGCAGCGCCGATCAGCTCCTCAGTTTGTACTTCAACCATGTTCATCGTTGTGGTCCTTCTTCCTGAGACGCGCTCTTGGGGTGTTGGTTATGCGATGACGCGATTCAAGAGGATCGCCGGGGCGGTGAGCTGGGGAGTTTGCTTGGCGGCTGTGATAGCCAGGATGCCCTTGCTGCAGCTGATCTGCAGAACGGCACCCTGATCGTCACGCGCCAGGATGGACACGCCCATCGACATTGCGACGTCGAAGCGCATGGCTCCAGATGCCACGGTGTAGCCGAGGGCGGTGAGTTGCTGGAGTGGGGATTGCTGCTGGCTCATGGCTCATTACTCGCTTGTTCGTTGATGTAGCCATGTTCGAGCGGCTCAGCCTGTGCCACCACCAGGGGCTGAATTTTCTTTCAGGCCCCTTACTCAGTCGATGAACCGACGGAACTGAGAGCTTTCCGGGTGCTTTGTCATCGGCTGAAGACGATCCGCTTCTGTGGGTTCCTGCAGCTCTCCGTCCCTCAGTACGCAAGTCATGAGACCATCGACCGCATCGCGCAGTACGTCGTTGAGATTTCGCAGGTGCAGTGCTTCTTCCTCATCACCATGAAAGGCCGCTTGTTCGCAAAGGCCTACGAGAAGTATGGAATTCGCGATGAGGGACAGGGCCTCCAGGGACATCTCCAGATTGCGCTGGCAAGCCTGCGATGCGACCACCACACGGTCTGCTTGCGGCAGAACCATGGCAACTGCACCGTTGTTGTACTCGCGGAGCTCCCAGAGACCGCCAGAAAACTTGCCCTCCATCAGCGAATTCATGACCGAATACAGGTTGTTTGCGAAGTTCGAGCTTTGGCGACCGATCTTCAGTTCCAAATGCTGTACAGCATGTTCATTGGGGATTACGCGGTAGGACACGTGGAAGACTCCAGGACGATGAGCCCCGGTCAGCCCGGGGCGAAGGGGTTAGATGGTGCTCGCGACCGGGGTGGCGACCAGTTGGGAGGTGATGATGTAGTGCTGACGATGATCTTCAGCAGTGGGGTCCGGGCAAGAGCCCGCCTCTTCGTAGAGGTTGCGGATTGCCACTTCCTGGGCGGTTCCCTCATCCGCACAGCGCACGTGATAGACAGAGTCATCGTCATCATCTGCGAGCCTGCAGGTCACGGCATACAGGCTGCCATTCGGGTCCACCTCATGAACGACACTGCGCAGAGGGACGAGTACCGAACTGGAGGGCTGAATCGAATAATTGAGGGCAGTTGCCAGACGCTCGATGTGCTCTTGGCAGCCGCTTGAAAGTACCTCGATCGGAGAGTCCGGGTTGTCGGTGTTTACGCAGAGCTCCCAGGCAACCCCAAGCCAGGTGCTGACGCTTCTGGCAGCGCGATAGAAATTCTGGTGCTCACCTGGAAGGAGGTTGACCTCCTCCTGGTCATAGATGAGGACATGCTCGTCGTCATACAGCAGTGCAAGCCCAGGCGCCAGGCCCACGTCGTGCTGAATGCTGCTCAGCAGATCTTGGTCCTGGGCAGGATGGATCGACCTGAACAGGATCGGGGTGGCTGGATCATCAGTGTTCTCCAGCTGGCCAACCTGGCGGGTGAATGCGTTCGTAATCTTCATAGGTGGACACCTGTGGCCGTTGTGTTGATGAGGTCATTACACGGTGGTCAGGGGTGTGCCAGAAGCGGTTCGTGAATTGGAGACGGGTACTTTGGTTGGTGCCAGCTATGCAGGCGGAATAGCCTCATGGATGCAAGGTCGTCGCGCCTTGCCAATCCCTAATAGGAGGCCTGAATGGCAAAGCCGGAAATCGACTGGTTGGTTTATGTGAATGGCGTGGAGGTAGGGCAGGTCCCCCACGAGGAAATGGAGCGGATCACCGCGACGGTGAAGCGCGACTGGGTGGTGTATGTCTCCCAGGGTGTGGAAGTCCTTAAAACGGCGCTTCGGATGCTGAAACTCGCAGTGATGTGTGCCCCAGCGGTTGCGTTGCTTCTACTGGTGTTCGACGCTCTTAGCTCGCCAGTTGAATTCGATCGTGACTTCCAGCTGCGGTCTCCGCACGAGCTGGTTCTGGCATATGCTGCGTTCGGGTACCTGATCGCCGGCGGCACCACGCTGGTCATGCTGGCTATGGGGTGCCGGTTTGGCTTCCAAAACCAGTTTACGGCCCGCGTCGTGCGCTCTACCAGGAGATTCCTAGCGGTACCAGCGGACGGTGAGGTGCAAATAGAAGGGATTCACCGCCATCCACAACCGCCAGTGATGAGTTGGTGGCAGATTCTCCGTGCAGCACTCAAACCGCTGTGCAAGAAAGGGGAGGTGCAACCACCGGCGCAAGGATGATCAAGGCAAAGACACGAAGGCCGGCTTTGCCGGCCTTTTTGATGGGTCTATCTGAGTCGCACCAGGAAGCCTGCGAGGGCGTTATCGATGCAGCTCCTGGCATCTAAGCCGACAGCCATGAACATGCCGGAGAGCCCATCAGGTGCCGCTGCAGCCTCCAGTCGAACACGAAGGAAACCGTCAGAGAACTCAGGTCGGTACTTCAGAACCCAATCCAGACGTTCAGTCTCTGACCGTTCGACGCCCAGCGAATGATCAGAACAGCATTTCACCGCGCTCACCTTTTCTTCGGGCTTTCTCTCGAGCCTCTTTCAGCAATTCGTCGGGCCACGGAACCATGCCCGTGACGTTGCATTCTTCTATGGGGGCGATTGCGCCGGCGATACCGGTCAAGGTCACATGCGTTGCCTGCTCGCGAAGGCAGTAACGCATCTTGCCGCCCTGGAAGTCCCTGCAAGAGTCGAAGAGGATCTCGCCAAGGAAGTCGTCACCGAAATGAGGTTTCGATTCCACGCGGCACATGTAGCCGGTTACCCGGTACCGACCTGGTTCCTTGCCGAAACTGTCGGTGCCGTAATTGACAAGAGCCCCTACTTCAGGGGCCAGGATTTCTGCGGGGATAAGGTTCGACATGACAGTAGCTCTGTGGTGAATTTGAGCCATGCTCACCCACTCTGCGTAGTGCCACTATCCCCGCCGGCGAGCCCATTCATTAGTCGCTCAAGCGCCTCACGGGTGGCGTCTTCAGCTTGCTCCAGAGCATCCTTGTGGCCCTGCTGATATGCGGTGCGAAGATTCTTTGCACTGAACTCCGGGTCACACCTTAGCTCACGAATGGCTCTACAGAGTTGCTCCCCAAAGCTTTGGACATGGTCCAAGGTCACGGCGGGGAGTGCTGGCGTCTGACGGTGATTCTCGCTTTCCATGGCTTGCCTCTCGGGAGCACGGTAGGAAACGGACGTTTATAGGGCCAGGTGCCCTAGCCTCTATTTCATTCCCTGATTTGCGCCATGAAAAGCGAAAATGGGGGGCGGAATTCCTAGACTGGGCCGATGTCCCTCGCATTCTCGTTGAAAGCCCATAGCAATCGCTCGCCGGCTGCGTCACCGAGCCCCCGCCGTAACCTGGTACCAACAGCTTCATTCCCAACGAATAGCCGATGCTGCAATCACCGGCTGTGGAAGTCACGCAGCTTGGGTCGGCTGGGGTTGGGAAGGGGTTGGTACAGGTTTGAGGTTCTGGCCCTTTTTCGGCGTCCGCGCGCGGATGATGTTCGACATTCCGTCGGCCATGTCGATCAGGTAGGTCGTCGAAAAAACACTCACGATCATCCCAACCAAGCCCAGGTGGCGAGCAACAGCGGAGGGAGCCTGGTACCCGAGGAACCCCAGCGCGATCGCAGTTGCGGCCAGTGCAACGGCATACCTGTCGATTTTGGTACGACGTGCGATCAGTTCATCCAGACTCCTAGTGCATGTTTGGGAGCGGGTACGGCCAACAGTATCCATACGGTGGTTCATTTCCTGGTTTGGGGATTGGGGAAATAGTGCCGAACATCTTCCATCGGCGACACGTGCATCACGGACATGTATCCGAACCAAAAGTCATTGAGGTTCAGATTGATCGCCGTCGAGTCGACAGGGGCGATGCGGGTATCGCACATGGCATTGGTGCCCGAAATGGAGAAGTGAAGCCTGCACGCCATGGGCCTGGAGTTGTAGATAGAGCAGGCATTCTGCTTCAGGAAGGGACAGGGTTGTCGGAAGTAACGGTTGGCAAGCTCACCTTCCGGCTCCCCGGAGGCAGACCGGGTGCGCTTCCTGCCAGTCGCCTCGGCGATGATGTCGGCCTCAACTTCATGGATGGCCACCGCGATATGGCAGCAGTGGCTGCAGGTCTTCTGGCAGGCCGAGTGAGGGACGATGGCCTCTGCAATCCGATCGCCAAGCTTCCGAAGGCGCATGTATTTCGCCTTGAGGCTACCCTTCTGGTCACCGATTTCGGCCGCCATCTCGCCTGCATTTACTATCCAAGGGGCGTCCCGCGCGATGCGGAAGGCATTTTCCTGGGCAGCCGCCTCCAGTGCCTCTCGCTTCGGCAAGCTGGTAATGTCGATGGTTGAGATCAGTTCATACATAGGTTCGGATCAGGGAGTTAGATGGCCGACATCATAACGGCAAAGCCCCGCAATCCGAGAGGCCTGATCAGCTTTCCGCTCGGTACTGCGACGGTGAGAGCCCTGTCAGCGCGGTGAATTTGGAGTCGATGCTCACGAGTTGGCGACGCCAGTTCGTCAGGGATAGCTCCAGCGCTTGAATTCCGGGAGTGCGCTCTAGGGCTCTTTGGTCGAGGTCGATGTAAGCGAGGATGAGTTCTCTGGCGCGAAGAAGTTTTTCGATTTGAACAGGGTCTTGCATGTAGGTGGTGCGTTCCTTCGTGGGTAAACTCCATTTGATGGAGATGATTGAGGAATGGAACGGGCCAACAGTTCATTCCGTACTTTAGGCCCGGGCCATTGAGTCGGATGCTCGTCAGGATTGTTGAACGTGGTGCCGTGCGAGATCCCGCTGCGTCCGTACCTGATCGAGCAACTCCGGGCAAACCAAACGCCAGATCGGTGCAACGGCATGACCTGCTGAACAGACGAGCCCGGTGTCCTCGAATCGGCTGGTGGCCAGGAGCTGCTGGGCCAGGTCTTCGTCGACATCCCAGTTGACGCAGAACTCATCCGTCTTCAACAGGGCATCCGGCACATTCACAGAGATAGTGCAGTAGGGAAGACTTTCCTCATCCCACACCTGCAGTGCGATGCCGAAATTCTTGTAGAGGTGTGCGGTGAAGGTGAACGTTTCCATTACCCGAACACCTCTTCAGGTTTCCCGTGGATGATGGGAAGGGCGCTGCCTTCCATCCTGACGGCGGACATTGCCTCGTCCTCATAGCCCCAGATATTGGACTTGTCGGACTGTCGCTGGAAACCGAGCCAGAAAAGTGGGATCTGACGGCCGTTACGAATGTAGTCACGCATCGCTTCAACCAGATTCCGCATAGTTCCGCCGTGAGTGAAGCCGTGCCATTCATTGCCGAATGTTGCTGGGTGGGTATACACCCGTGCCTTGGAATAGTGATCGTGAAACCACACCCTGCCGCGGTGATCAAGTTCCAGCCGGGCAGTGGTGTTGGTCCGATCATCGAAGAAAAATCGCCGGCCATGCCTGGCGATGATTTGAATTAGCTGATTGGCGTGCACCAGACGTTCTTGCTTGCTCATCTGTTTTCCTCCATGGGATAGAGCCACTGGAGCCGTCATCCTCAGGCATATCTGGAGGTGCCAACAGCATCCAGTAAGAGCGAGGCTATACCTGCCATCAAGAGGTTCAAGTCAAGTGGCGGGGTTCAAGTTCACTTAAGGGAGTGGGGCCGGTACCGCCCCACCTAAATAACGGGGTTTGAGAATTTAGGTGTGACTGTTGCTATTCAGCAGAAGGCATCACAGCATGTCGCGGTGTTCTGCCTTAAGGCGATCCAGGTCGGCGTACATGTGATCGAATGCCCTCAACTCATGCTTCCAGAAGCCAAGCTCATCGCGATCGGGTTGATTGCTTTCAGGTTCCAACTCAATCAGGCGCTCGAACGCTGCACGCCAGCTTTGTCGGTGACTGAGCAGATTGTCGGGGATCAGCAGGACACCGTTCTTAACTTGGGTCGCAAGGTAGAGAGAATGCCGCCCCTCGGGCAGCACTTGGCGACCATAGTCCGTCAGGTGGCAGAAAGAGGCCACTGGGCCGCGGCCGCACTTTGCAACCGGTTCAACGCCTTGAACTGCGTCCGTTGCGATCTCGGCCAGCTGGTGTTGGAGCTGACTGAGCGAGCTGCGGAGCTCATCGATGGTCATTTCCATGCCGCCACACTGCAAGCGTAGATCTTGGTTCTCCTGCTCCAACCCCACCCGTACAGCGTCTTCAGGGAGGCAGTACATGGTACGAACTTCCAGACCCTCTGCGCGCGCTTTCTCAGCGTCTTCAGTAGTGCAATCTTCCCAAAGCGGGTTGTGCCTTTCTCGACACTGGTGAATTGGCGTAGTGGTCGGGGAGCCTAGTAGCGCCAGCAGTTCGGCTTCCCGGCGTTGCCAGGCCGCCCGATCGCTGTCGTAGGTGAAGTCAGCCTGGGCGACCTTGAGTTCCAATGCGCGAACGAGTTGTGCCGCATGTTCATAGCGGATGAAAGCGCCTTCACCAGACAAGCGAGCAGTTTCACTTTGCTCGCAAAACTGGTCGAAGCGTGGGAGTGTGGCCAGATCGTAGGAGGCGTCTTCAGCAACCAGATCCTGGGGGCGCTTTGCGAAAATCATCAGGTGCTCTAGGGCACGATTGAACTCGTGGTCGACGTCAGCTTCCTCGCACTGAGTGGCGGAGTTGAACCATTCCTGGAGCATTTCCTGCATTTCTGCTCGGACCCGAGCAGACCAGGCGCGGGAGTCAGCACCAAGCCGGTTGGGAGTGGTCTGGGAGGGAATGTAGGTGTTCACGCCTTGGTCTCCATGGCCTTATCGATGTCTTCCTGGGTAAGAACATGCTCCTGGACGTTCTCGACAAGGCCGAAGTCGGGACGGCAATGCAGGCGCGCCCAAGCTTTGATCGGTTCAAGCAGTGCCTTCAGCTCGGCTTTCGCTTCATCAGAAGGCTCCGGGTAGTCCTCCACCCATTCGCCGCAGTCACTTCCCTCGGCCTCTTCTTGCATGTGAATGAGGACGTCATCAACCTCGGGGACGTATCCTGCAGGATCGGGGTACTGCATTTCGCCGCGGAAGACGGTGGAACCCACCATCAGGTGGTCGTTTCGCAAGAGGACTTCGGCCAGGCATTCGTTGCGCCAGTCCTCTCCATTGATGCTCCAGATAACTTTCCCATCGCGGGGATCGCAGTAGGACTGGGTGGTTGCCATGAGGGCTTGTTCGGTCATATCCGTTCAACTCCGCAAATTCAACAAGGTCTAGCGAGTAAACCATCCGGGCTGCCGGGGATCACTCCAAGTCAGTGCGCTGAAAAATCACCCTGCAGATTGCAGGAACTGGATCTCGTCAGAGGCCAATTCGATGAGGCGATTTTGAAGGGCAGATGCACTGGCATTGCCCAGTTCGTCTTTGTTGAACAGCACTACGGCGTAGCCCTGTTCACGAAGCATGGAGATGGTCTGCCGGGAGGTATGAAGCACCTCGGCGACGCAGATGCTGATCGATTTGCTGTCGACGACGGCCGGAGTGTCCCCGGTAAGGCCACCATTGCCGATCATGGTGTTGATGGAATCGCTGATCTGGCGACCGAGTTCGCTCTCGGTGGCGCTCGGGCTACCTGGTTCGCCGTCGTTCACGCCCACTGTGCCATGGATGGTTGCTACGAAGCGCAGCTGGCGGATGCCTTTCTCGTCAGCCACCAGGCCCTTGGGGGGTTCTACCACCTTGCTGGCGCTGGGCTCGAGCAGGGAGTCATCAAGGAGCGACTGGATCTGGCCATTAACCCAGGACCAGTAGCCGCTGGTGGTGTCGTCTGTTGCGACGGCGTTGCGCCAGTCTTCACGGGTGAACGTCGGGTGTTGGCCGCCGCCGGCGGGACTGTATTTCTCCTCGAGCTGAACGGCGGACAGATGGATGTCTTGGTCGGTGCTGTTGCGCAGTTGCACGATGAAAACCTCATTAGTGGTTGATGAGGCATATCGTCAGCGGGTGAGAGATGTGGCAGAAGCGACGGAGGGTAAGATTTTCGTTACCCCTGTTTCGGATTGAAGCTGGCAGGTAAAGAAAAAATCGGCATACTCGCCAGAACTAAAGATTTTCTTGGCCGAGTGAAAAAAAACTTGGGAACCAGGGTGGAAATGTAAGGAATTCCAGAATGCAGGCAGCAGGATACGCACTTCTTCACGAGCGGCTGGCGCTCTCGGCGGTACCACTACGTCTTCCAGCCATTGTACAACCTGTGACTCGTCTTGAGCGCATCGGCCAAACCCTGGCGGTACCGCCAGCCATCGCGCCAGCCAAAGATGACCTACTGGGGAATGTACTGTTTGCCCTCAAGCATGAGGGCATCAATCTTTCGATTCTCGCGCAAACGCTCCCCCTGATTCCGGTTGAAGAGTTTGAGCGGGCGCTACAGGCCGCACCCAATGGGATCTATATCAGAAAGGCCAGTTTCTTGAGAGAAGCCTTCACTGGGGAGCAGCTAGCCCAGCATGCCCCAGTCCGCGGGCCCTTCGTCCCCTTGTTCGATCCGGAGCGCTACATCACAAGGCCTGGCAACCGGAACTCGAAGTGGCGAGTTGAATTCAATGGCCTTGGCGATCTCACCTACTGTGCCACCGTGGAGCGGACACCTGCCATAACCGAGCTGCTCGAGCACGATATTCTTGGCCGCGCTAAAGCTTTCATGGAGTCTCTCCCGCCGGGGATGATGGATCGCGCTATCAACTGGGCCTACCTAAGCGAGACGAAGGACAGCTTCGCGATCGAGCGTGAGGCGCCAACGGAAGACAAGTCACGGCGCTTTATCCAGCTGCTGCGCCAGGCCCATGAGCGCCAACCGCTGACTGAGGAATACCTGGTTGGGCTCCAAAACGCGACAGTCGCAAATCCTTACGATCTTGCCGCTGCCTTCCGGCATGAACAGAACCACCTCGCCGGCGCTCTTCAAGGGGCTGCAGGGGTGACGTATGTGCCGCCGCCACCTGAGCTCTGCAGGGAGCTGATGGAGAGCCTGATGGGGTTTGCCAACGAGGCTCCCATGCAGATCGATCCGCTTGTTGCTGCGGGAATCATCTCCTTCGGTTTCGTATTCCTTCATCCATTCATGGACGGCAATGGCCGGCTTTCTCGTTTTCTCATCCATCAAGCGCTTTGCCGCGCCGGTGCGCTGGAGAATGGCCTTCTGCTGCCTGTGTCCGTGGCCATGAAGCGAGAAGAGCGCATGTACCTGGAGGCGCTACAGACGTTCTCGCGCCCGGTACGAGACTTCTGGGATGTGCAGTGGATCGACTATGGCCATCTAGCCTTCCAGTTCCGCGGGCACCCGGCGGTCTACCGCTTCTGGGATGCTACGCCTTGCGTGACCTTCACTATGGTAATGGCCAGACATGCATTGGAAGTTGAGCTAAGGGAGGAAACTGCGTTCTTGGAGTGCTTTGACGCCGTCTATAGGGCCGTAGACGAGCGATTTGATGTTCGCGGTAGTGAGTTGGCGCAGCTGGTAATGATGTGCCTGACCAACCAGGGGATCGTTTCGAAAAACCGGCGAAAGCAGTTCCAGTACACGGTGCCTGAGGAGGTGTTCGAGTTCATCGAGCAGGTCGCCCAGCAGGTACTGGGCGACCAACGCAACGAGGGCAACGTTGGGGAAGGCGAGTAGGGTTAACCCTTCCGGAGACCATACTCCGGGTGCCGGCTGCATTTGCAATTGACCATGTAGAGCTTCACTGCGTCTTCGTTGGACATTTCGGCTGGCGCTTTCTGCAGGGTCTTGTCCTTCAGGATGCAGAGGCAACCACTTTCGAAATAGTCGCGCATCTGTGCATCATTCTCATCCCATGCCGTGATGTAAACGCCAGCCAGCTTCACCAGGTAGGTCAACTGCCGGTTAGCTGATCCTGCACGGCCAGCATGAGCCTCCGCCGGTTCATCTCCACGGCGAGGAGTGATGGTGGCCAGCGAGTATTCGAAGGTGTTGTCGCTGCGGCTGAGGAAGTCGTAAGTCTCTTCCGGAGCGTCTTCACTCACTCTGCGCTTCAATTCGCGCACCTCGCGTAAGGCCTGCTCCATCGCGGAGTGCGCTTGCAGGGCCTCATCGTCGACCAGCGCCAGCCAATCGCCGGTACGGGGTTTGGCCAGTGCTTCCGACAGCACCTTGGCTGCAAGCGTGGAAACGGTGCTGACGAGACGGACAACTTCGTGGAATTCCATTTGATGATCCTGATCTAAAAGTTCGGACAAGTCATATCCTCAGGCTACCAGAGGTGTGCCAGTATCCCTGCTGCGACGATAGACCTTCTTTTTCGGATCAGGTATCGACCACCCACCAGGGATCAGTGCGCGGAGGTCATAGCCCATCATGAAGAGCCCTGCTTCGAAGGCATGGCACCGTTGAGACAGGCAACTATCCTCTCCTTTGAACAAGGTAGTCCGTTCGAGTACGGCTCTCATGATCCAGCCCAGGATCAGCTGGCGCTGTGCCCAAATGTGGGGGCTTTGGTAGAGGAGCTGGGGAGTCCCGTTGTAACCGCGGCCGAGCATTGCTGGATTGCGGATCTGTCGAATCCTGTCAGATTCTGGATCGTCGAGCCCCGGTCCCCAGCCGAACATCCGGTGCGAAGCCAGGCCGGCGGCCAGAGCCTCTGACGAACCCCTATACAGGTGGTAGAGCATGGCGATCGCCGCCCCGACTCTTCCGTCATAGATCGGGGAACCATCCGTATCCAGAAGCGCATGGATTTTAGTCAGGCCCGAGTTGAATCTGCTGAACCGTTGCTTGGTGAGATCGGAAAGCTTCTGAGTGCCTGCAGGGCTCAAAAAGGGTTGCCGGTCGGTCAGGTACCTGACCAATTGGCCATTCTGGCTGAGTTCCTGGAGAAAGCCCTTCGAAGACGGCACATTCCCCCAGTCGAGAATGGCGGCACAGGCGCTGAACGTATCGCCCTGGTCTTTGGCCTGAACTGCCGATCTGAGGTCTTCCCGAAGAGCATCCAGCCGGGCTTTGACGGTTGCCCATTTGCCCTTCCACTGGTATTGGCCCTGTACGGCTTCGATGCCTTGAAGCTGCACATCTAGCCCCCCGGGCACGAACTGACTGGGAAGGCACTTGAGGTGTACTTGAAGAGTGGGTAGGTGGTTGGTCAGCCAGCGGACAAATTGTTCGACATCTGGCTGGGCGAGGAAGTCTTCCCTTTCCATGATGGCTCCTGAGGGATGGAGCCATCGAGGATACGACCACCACTACCTAACTGCGAGTGGCTATCGTACGCCGGCGGTCATGAACGATGTCATGGCCGGGTAAGCCTGGCTTCAAGTACATCGGCCGCGACCAACATCGCCGTCTTGGCATCCCCCATATTCCGATGGGCCAAGCTGCTGAGGGCCAGGTGGAGAGGCCTGCTTTTGAAGTCTGCCGGCGTGCGATTCTGGATTGCGTCGGCGGCCAAGACCATGACGGTCTGACAGTCGCCGATGCTTTTACTGGCCAGCCGGCGTAGCTCGTCGGTCAATGGCCGACCGTTGAATTCTTCCGTCATGCTCAACTCCTTCCTGCAGTCTGCCGCTACTTGAAATCTTCGCGGTACGGTTCTTTTTGGGTCGGGAAGGGAAGGCCCTTCTTCTTCAGTCGTGAGCGAACTGCCTGAGCCTTCTTGGTGGCCTTCTCCCGGCTCTCCGCCGGGATCTGGTACACCTCGCTGAATTCGTAGGCAGAATCCTTAGGACTTCCACCTGTGGTCCAACTGCCAACAGGGAAGCGGGCAACAGTCCAGAGCCTGGTTTCCATGTGAATCTCCTTGTGATTTTTTGTTTAGACAGCGGATTGCAACGCTGCGCCCATGATCTTGCTGGTCGAACGTTGCCACAACCATCGTCCTTAATAGAACTCGACCTTCCCGTCAGCGCTCCGGCGCTCTCCAGAATGTGTCTCTCGATGCCAACCTTCGGGCCTGGTCTCGTAGTCATCCCAGTCCTCTAGGGCGCAGAGGGTAGCCATCAGGTCGGAATAGCACCAACGCCTTGAATAGCTCGTTACGGTGACGTCGGCCACGATGGCGTAGGTGAACATGAACTTGATGACGCCGGCGACGCGCCCGCAAGGGAATCTCTTGGTGTCCAAGAAGTAGCCGCTGGCCTTCATGTCGGCCAGTTCGTCATCACTGGGTGGCGGCAGGGTGGTCGGGTGGCTTCCCAGGACAGTTTTCTGTTTAACGCGCATGATGCAGCTGCTCCTTGCTCCTTGCTCAAAGCTCGAGGGCACTGGGCATCTGGCCCTTGTTGATGTTCACGTTGCACCGGCCAACAATCTGGGTGGTACCGTTGAAGAACACGACTTTGGCGATCACGTCTTCGCCTAGGTAATCCTCTGCCAGGGTTCCATAGGCGAAGCGGTTGCCATCCAGGGGTGCCTGTACCGAATGGAAAATGCTGATGTGCATGTTCGTCTCCGAATGCTGGGTCTGGCCAGGCCGGTTCCAGTTCTAGACCGGATTACTTTTGGATTCGTGCCAGCAGGCGCAGCATGTCCACCGGCACATTGGGTTTCTTGGGGACATGAGCCGGAGTCACGCTCCTCCCACCTTTGGTGTCGCAGGGTTGCCGATCATTGCGGCGTACCATCATGGCGGGTACGGTCAGCCCTTGCTTTGCAACGGCAGCGCCCACAACCAGCTTGCCTTCGTTGCTGCTGATCTGCAGGTCATTGCCATTTTCGTCACGGACAATGATCGAGGCGTCCATCGACATCGCGGCCTCAAAGCGCATGACACCATTGACCAGGTCGTAGCCGAGATTGGCCAGTTGTTCCACAGGGGAAGTCAGGGTGTTCATGGGGCTCTCCAAAGCGCGTATTGGTTGATGAAGCGATCTTTACAGCGATGAGAGTGTGCCGCCACCCCTTACCCTGAGAAATATCGGGCCTGCTCTCCAGGGCAGTGTTTCGACGTGGTCAGAACTGAGTCACCCGTTATATTGAGGTCGATCCCCGAATTCGGTCAGGAAAGGCAATGGTCAAGATTTTTGTGGACGCCCGGGAAGTCCCTTCACGTATTCCCGATGCCCTGCGCGAGATGGGCGCAGAGGTTGAAATCGTGAACCTGGAGGTTGGGGACTACGTCCTGAGCGCCGATCTAGTGCTGGAGCGGAAAACCGCCATCGACTTCTGCATGAGCGTTACCGATGGCAGATTCATCAACCAGTCCAGCAAGATGATGATGAATTTCAAGCGCCGAATCTGGCTGATTGAAGGCGACGTCTATTCCACCAGGGCCCAGATTCATCCTGACGCACTGGATGGAGCACTGAGTTACCTGGCAGTCGTGCTCCAACAGACAGTGCTCTGGTACAAGGCCCCCAGGCGTGCGGCCGGAATGATCTACCGGCTAGCCAAGCACGAGCAGGAAGGACTCGACTACGTGCCTGCCACTCGCAAAGGTAAGGTGCCCGCCGGCGTTGGCCAGTCTTTATTCACCCTGGAGGGTTTGAATGGTTGTGGCCCAGTTGCCGCGCGCAAACTCCTCGAGCACTTCCGTTCCGTACATGCGGTGATCAATGCGTCGGTGGAGCAGCTGTGCGCGGTGAAGGGGATAGGTCCGAAGAAGGCTCAGGCTATCTACGACGGGATTCACTTCCAAGTTTCGGAAGGCATGTCTGTTGAAGAGCAGCCCAGTCTCTTTGCTGATCCGCCGGCATCAGATCCGTTGGTTTGAATCCTAGTAGCGGCGAAGAAAGCCCCTGCAAAGCAGGGGCTTTTTGCTGGCGTAGGTCTTTGCAGTTGAGACCAGTGTCCTAGTCTTGCCCGTACTCGAAGTACACCGCATGGAAGGCGTGGTGAGAGGCGGCTTCTGCAGCAATACCAGCAGCGGTGAGAGCTGAAGCCAGGATCTGACTATCAGCCCTGTTGCCCACCTGGATCGACCAGCGACGCCCAGGCTCCTGGGGTTTGATCTGGACAACTTGGACTCCGAGGAAGAAAGCGGCTTGCATCAGCGGGCCGGCCTGGCTGGCATCAAGGGGCGATGTGCGCAGTATCTCCGCTGCTTTCTGAACCTGCAGAGGCTGCACAACCCCGTCAAAGTCCACCGAGGTGTCGAGCGGAACATTGTAGTGCTCCAGAGGGACACAGCCTGCCCATGACGACTCAAATACGTCCGGAACCTCGGGACCGAACTGATTCCAAACGATGGCCAGGCAGTAACCGTGAATAGGGTCTGCGACGCGGAAAGCTTGGGGTTCACCGGCCGGTTGATCAGCAGCCCCGATCGCGGAAGGGGACTGCCCAGGTAAGGATATTGACCAGAGCCCATCATGGTCGCAGTGAGTCGAAAGTCGGAGACGCAGTACCTCTGGCCAAATTGTGGCGATGTCGGTGAGGGGACTGAACTCCTGATCCCGATATCGGATTGTGCCTTCCCAATAGTCGAAGGGTGCCCAGCTGCCAGAGGACTCGTCGAAGCCGCCCATTGCCAGGGCCACGTACAGGTTGAGCAGATTGCCTTGAAGATCCAGCGTTTTCATGTGGTGTGTTCCATGGCAGAAGATGCTGCCATAGTCACGGCCCTGAGGGAGTGCCACTATCCCTGCTCTTGATATTTGGAGTGAAATTGAGGCCTCGGAGCCCTGCTGGCAGTTTCGCATGCGAAATTTGAAAGGGAGCATGGCTTCATAACGCAAAGGCCCCTCAATTTTGAGGGGCCTTTTACTAAGCGGTCGCCACGAATTACTGCTGGCGCTTTGATGTCTCTGCCTTCGCGCATTCGTAGCCGTCGACATAATCTTCGTACTGGGCACTGCCGATGCGCAGTTTGCGGAGTGCGCTCTGCTCAAGCGGTACCCCGCAGTGGTAGGCCTGGCGGCCTGCTTCGAAAGCGATCGACTTCTCTTGCTTGGCGGCCATAGGTCAGTCCTGGATTTCTACTTCGACATTGAACCCGGGCAGATCGGGTTGCGCGTCATCCAAGGCTGCCACTACGTGGTCATGAAACTGTTGCTCAGTCATGTCCATGTCAGCGAGTTCGTCGGCGGTGAGGGATACCTTCACGATCATTTTCTATTCCATCCAATGGTTGAGTTGATGGGGCTATCCTACCGGAGCTGTCGAGTGCCACCAGTAGCTGCCGGAATATGCCTAACTACGATCCCTGGTGGCATGGTCCACCAGAAACTCCAGCCATAGCCCTTCGTTGTTGTCGTCGAGAACAAGCGGGAAGTGCTCCGGGTTTTCCGCGTGGGACTTGCGGTATTCCGAGGCGAAGGACTCCAGGTCCTTCTTCATCTCTTCGATGAATTCGTCGAGGCTTTGTGCCATATATTGGGCCCTGATTGCATGAAATGAACTGTCGCCAGGATGGGGCTGGCTGTAGGGGGAGGATTGGAGAGCAGCCTGCTGACACCTGCCAGCGCTCTCTGCCGCCGCTGCGAGGGCGCATCTTGCGCTATCCCAGCCTCATCCCTGGGGCCGTGTCCGCGGACGGTGCTACTGGGTTCCGGTCAGGCCGCTCTCCAATCCTCCCTATTCCAACCATACCGGTTAGGGCGGGTGCCACAAGGGCATCAATGCAGAGGCAGATTCAACTGCCAGTTTGCATGTGCCTCTTCGAGGATCTGCGCTGCCTCTTCATCATCGGAATCGCAGCCTCGCCCAGCGCCGAGGCCCTCGGCGTTCATTTTCTTCAGCGCCTCCTCGCCAGCATTGCTCCCGCTCATCTCATCGATGATCCGCCAGGGCTTAACGGCATCAGTGTCCAAGTAGCGGTAAGGGTCGAGCACCAGGCCGCAGGAAAAGGTGTTGTCCGCATTCTGGATCAATGCACGGCAGTTCCGATCATCACCAAGCGCGATACCGAGGTCACAGACCTGAGCGATACAGCAAAGGCCGCAACCGTTGCATGGATCGCCCTCGGCTGGCTTGTCCAAGACTACTGCTTCAATTAGCTGCCAGCGCAAGGCGATTACCTCCAGAACTTCAGAGTAAAGACCGACAGAACAGAGGCCATGCCGAAGATGCAGGAGCCAAACATCACCTTGTTGAGAGCTGATCGGATGATCGGCTCCCTGTTGACAGACATCCCGTTGAGCCTGGCCCCACTAAGGAATAGGGCCGAGTAGAGTTTGTGCAGAAAATAAACAACGACCAGATTGAAAACTGCACCGAACACCATCTGGAGCTGGATTCGTTCAACCAATGCCGTATCTCCCTTTTTGAGGGCGAGGAGATAGAACTCTTCGAACAGGTTGGCGCAGATGTACATGCTGCCTGAGGCAAGCGCAGCAATGACGATGCCGGCAATTACAAGCTCGAAGATTGGGTTTGAGAATATGCTGCGCATGATTCGTCTCTAATTATTTGAACTGACGTGGCAGCATTCAGCAGCTTCCAAGCGCACGGGTCACCGATTTTACCTCATCAGTGGAAGCGCGGATGAACGTCTGTCCGTCGTGCTTCCAGACCTCACCCGTCTCCAGGTCCACGAAGGCCCATTTTCTAGGGCAGGTCGTATGGATGGAGACGTCGATCGGTGCGTCCAGGACAGGAACAACTTCGGAAGTTCGCAGTGCACGGGTTTGACCGCCGGGGCCGTCTACCACCAGTTCCCGTTTCGCAGACCTTCGGAAATAATGCACCCACTGGGAACCGCCGTGCTTACCCTGGCGTTTCTGACCATCGGCGTACTCCCACTCCACGTTGAACCCGGTACCGAGCGGTGGGGAAAGCTTCACGACACGGCGTGCGCCGCCCGGGAATTCGAAGACGCGGCCAACCTGAATAGAATCAATCGGTACAGCCACGGTTCTGCTCCTGAACAGCCTGGTTGAGGTGAGGGGTATTGGAGAGTGGCCGGCTTACGCTGGTTGTCGCACTCTCCGATACCCCCGAGGGGTAGCGGGCCTGCGGCGGGGACCCGGCAGGCGCGGGCGATGGAACAGGTTGGATCAGCTGGAGCTGGCCAGCAGTTCGTTGAGTTTGGCCATTTCCTTTTCGATCGACTTGCCGTTCTTCTTCCGCCAAGCGATCTTCATCTTGTAGAGGTCGATCAGGCCGGCTCTGGTGCAGCGGTAGTAGTCCCCCGAGTCGTCCGAGCCGCATTTCTCCAGATGGCCGGTGGCGAGTCGCTCCTCGACGATTCCGTCTAGGTCACTGAAGCATGCGGCTTCCTTAGGGGATACATGCAGGGGCTTCTCTTGGGCTGCGAGCCACAATACCTTTTCGGCATTGAACAGTTTGCTCATGGGTTCCTTATCTCGGGATCGTGGGATCAGTTGCGAGCTTGCTCGAACAGAGCCAGGGCTGACGGGTGCGGCTCCTCCATCGCGGTGCTGTACTCTTTCAGTACCGCCCGGGCCATGCCGTCATGTCTCTATCTCCTGACCGAAAGGACGGCCTACCGACCGTTTGCCTTGTTTTCTTTGCGCGGCTTGCAAACCAGGCAGTAACCCTTCTGGGAGCCCTTCTGGAATACGTCCTTCCACTGGTTGCAGCCTTTGCAACGGAAATCATCGATCTTCATTCTGCGCCTCAAGGTTCTGGCTGTATGGGGGAGCGCGCTGTCTGGCGGTCTTGCGCCGCGCCTCGCTATGGAGGTCAACGTGCTTTCCGAAACATCCTGGGTGAGTCTCCTCTGCCCACGGCAGAGGAGGGCGTTACCGCTTCTCGACCAGTTCACCGCCTTCTGCGATTCGCCAGGTGTATCGCTGGCCGTGGTTCACATGGTCAGGAGGGCAGCTGTAGGTGACGCTGCCATCCTTGTTCAGGCTCCGCGGCTTTGTCAGTCGCTCGCACTGTGGGCACTCCAGTGAGGGATAGTCCCGATGGGTTTCGGTGGTCATGACCGGCTCCTTACTCGGTACCGGCCAGCCAGCCAGCTTCCTTGGCCTCGGCCAGCCATTGACGAAGCGTACCGACAGCGACACCTGGTTTGTCTTCTTCCTGCCATGGTTTGTCGAGCAGATCGCCGACAACCTCGGTGCAACTGTCGACTTCCTCACAGTCAATGCCCGTCAGGTCGGAGTGCAGTCGGAGGGCTTCGGCCTCGTCGGCGGCGGCGTAGTAGTCATGGTCGTCCACTCGGAAACAACGAAGGTTGATTGTCTTTTCGACCGGGTTTCCATCGATAGTCAGCTGTTCCATATCGGGTCTCTCTCTGGTTGCTCCTGAACAGAGCGGTTCGTTATTCGGCTCCGGCGATGATCGCCTGTGCCCAAGCACGTGCTGCGTGGAATGCGTAGCCTCGGGTCGGCTCATCGGCGCAACCGCCGGAGCGCCAGCCCTTCACGTGATGGAGCAGAGTCTTGGCTGCATCACTCATGCACATGTCCTCTGATTGGCGCGCGGTACTCAGCTTTCGCCCCGGAGAAGTCCGTCCTCGTCGTAATCCGATGCACCGTCACCACCATTAAACGATCCATCCAGGCGTGCCAGAATCAGTCCTGCGCGTCGGGCGTCTGCCTCGGTACGAAGGTCACCTGTTCCTGAACCGCCGAAGATCTCCAACCCCAGAGCTGCAGCCTCGCGGGCATAACGGCTCAGACCGGCAGCTATCCTGCGGACCTCCTTCGGATCAAGCCCTGCCGCCTCGCATTCGCGCGCGTTGACTTCCATGATCAGGCCAGCCGGGCTTTGAAGCCGAACATCGCAGTTGCGTCCTCGAAACAGTCATCCAGTTCCTGGTACGCCTTGTATTTGGCCTGGGCGTGGTTGGCAGCCCAAACTTGCATGGTTTGCCGTGCAGAATCCCACCAATTCCTCCCCCAGATCAGGACTTCAAACTGGCGGAGGGGGAGGTCACTCGTAACTTCCCCGTACACCATCTCGTCCGTGGGGTGGTAATTCCGAATCCGCTTCTTCGGGTCGCTATCCAAAACCACGCCGATGTAATGGCCGTGGTCCGCCATGATCGTGCCTGGTTCACCGTAAGCCGTAACGCGCCGGCCAACGCATGCTGGGACTTGGTAGTGCTGGCGCACGTACTCGAATGCCATAGGGGCTCCATTACGCCGTGCAGGGCGAACTATTTTTCCGGGCTGCATGGGAGAACGAGCTGGTACCGCTTCAACTCTCTCTCCGATGCCCCCTGGCAGAGCCGTGACGAACTGCCAAGGGTATCGGGCCTGTTTTACCTGGCAGGCTCAGGCGGGGAAGCCGTTAGTCCAGGCACTTCAACTCATATCCGGCCGGGGTATGGGATAGCACCCACCGGCGTTCATCGATGTCCGTCAGGTTGGCATTCCCCCTGGCGCGTGCGAAATACAGCAAGTTCGACGGGGTAGGCTTGTGCAGGTCCGAATAGCAGGTCTGCTCGTCGATCCATGCCAGCACTTGGGACTCCGTCATGGCCGTGAGGGGGGCGGTTTCAGGGGTTTGATGCACTGTCGGGGTTCTCCTGGAGCGTTATGACTTCAGCCCATCTTCTATTTGATCAGTGCGTGCCAGAAGCCACCGGTAGGCTTTGTCTAGTCAGCCAAACTGTCGATCAGGGTTTCGATTTCGCTCTGGGCCTCTTCAAGACCTTCGCGGGTGGCCTCGCGACTGCGGCTGGTATCGCCGTAGTAAGCGCGGATCGCGTCAAGCAGTTGAACAAGATCCATGGTGCTTCTCCTGGTGGGGTGTGCTGGACAATAACGCCCAGGATGTGGATTTGGAGGTCGGGGTTACGGTTGCTGGAGACGAAGGAGCCGCTTCAACTCTTCAAAGTCGGCTAGATCGGACATGCCTTCATCGTCGTGGGCAATGCGCTCCAGCAGATCCCGCGGTAGGACCACATGATTCGCAGGAAGGACGTAAAGCTCCTGCACCTCATAATCAGGCCATTCCTTTGGGTTGGCCTTGACCATGTCATGGTGCTCCTTGCTGCATGGCCCCCAGTGCTGGGGAGCGCTCAAGAAGAACGCACGATGACAAACCGGCTTCAGCTTCTCAGGCATGGACGGACTCCGCGCCCTTCAGCACAGCGTTCAGCTCTGCAATGACCTCCGCAGGGGGCGGCACCGCTTCTTCGCTGAACATCCTGCAGTCGCCGAAGCATTGCCAAGCGATGACCTGTCCAAGTCGACGCAGAAGCTGTTCATTACCCGCCCGGGCCTGGCCGCTTTTCACCATGACGCTCTTGTGAGAGCTGGTGCCATCGACGGCCATGGCGGTGATGAAATAGTGGTTTTTCCCACGGTTGTAGACGATTTCTTCGCGGCCGGTTCCCTCGTGAAGTACCAGTTGCGCTGGCGCTTCGATCCCGCTGTCTCCGACCTTAAAGCGAAGCATGTCCCCTTGTTTGACCTGCCCCGGGCCAGTGAGGGCCATCCACTCCGGTGCCATCCCCAGCATGGCGCGGAGAGTGGCAATCTCTTTCCGTGCCGCTGCGAGCGCATTGGCGTTTGCCTGGGATTCGGCGGCTACCTTGTCGAACTCTTCGACGTAGACGACCTCACCCATACCCTGGCCGGTCAGGAAGCCTTGTGGGTGCAGATGCCTTGCATCCACGCTGTAGCGTTGCACCTTATTCATGCTGGTCTCCTTGTGCCTTTGGGCACTTACACGGACCGATTTCCGCGGACCAGGTGCCGGCGAAGCGCGGTTCGACGGTGCAACCGTCGTACAGCCATTTGCCGAGCAGCCTGCCCGCATCCGCTCGCTCAGTGCGATTGATGTCCATCGCACCAATGGCAACGCCGCACTGGCAGGTCGCAACGAACCCAGTTGGACGGCGCTTCATGCCTCGTCCTCCTGGGCGACAACGCCATCACCAACCAGGTCGGAAGCGAGGAGGAAAAGTACCGCCTCGGCAATGCCGGATTCACCCGCACGGGAGGCGGCATAGCCGGCACCGTTGTGCAGGTGCTGGACGATGATGCGCTCGCCGGTACGCTCGATCTTCCAGTTTGCCGGGATCACGCGGACTTGAGCCGCCTGGCTGGCCAGTGCAGTGTCCCGTTCAGCTTGGAACGAGTCGGCAAGGGCCTTGTTAGCGACCGCCAGCCGGTCGAAGAGATCCACACGTGCTTGCAGACCAGCGACGTCGCGCTTGTACTGGTCGGCAGTTACCAGCTCGACCACTACATCGTCTTCGGTGGTTACACGTTCGGCCTGGAGCCGCTCGACGACCTTGGAATCAACCTGAATGTCGTTGTCGCCGTACTCCGAGCCGCTGATTCCTCCCAGCAGCAGAGCACCCACAACGTCAGGTTTGAGTTCCGGAATCAGCCAGGCCGGACGTGTCATGTCTACAGTCGGGATGGATTTGTCGAGCAGGACCTCCTGGGATTCCCCCCAGGTGTATTCGATAACACCATCGGCCGTCGTCTTGCACCCGATCATCCCGAAACTAACGATAGGATTCCGAGTGTGCCGACTCAGCGGGATACCGGCAGTAATCAACTGCTGGCGCGTCGGTTCGTGGTAGTTGAGCAGGCTGCTGCAACCGGTGGGTTCGCTGTCGGGATGCTTCAGTCGGACAACGATCTTCTTCGGCCTGCCTTCTTTGGCGACGGACTCCAGTTCGATCATTCGGGAGAGAATATCGTCGCGGGGTGCCAGGGGCTGTGCTTTGGAAAGTGCGCCGGCCAGCATGTGGATGCATTTCTCGTCATCCGCAATGAGTGCCATTTCTTCGAACAGCTTGCGTGCCAGTTCGATATCGCCAACAGGCACCGGGCTGGTATTGTCGTCCTCGTCCAGGCGCAGATATTCCGCGTACTCCGCGGCATTGCATTTGGGGCACGGAATATCACCGCCGTTGAGCAGCGGCCCCCCAGGCTCATCGCAGCTATCTTCATCCCAGAGGTAGCCATTCTGGCATTGAGCATCCAGGTACGGCGCTCCGAAATGTTTGCCTCGGTAGTCACACCCAAGCACAGGGCTAGGGGAGGCTTGCCCGGCTTCGACAGGGCGAGTGGCGTACTCCAACATTTTCCCGATGAGGTCAGCATCGAAGGTGCTGCTCTCGCGCAGATACTCGATGACGAACGTTGGATCGAAGCACGACCAATCAGAAGGTCGTTGATCCTGAACTGCCTCATGCGCGCCAGCTTGCTCAACTGCCGTTTTGATCGAGGACAGGACGTGTGAGCCCACTACTTTTTTGATTGCGGCAAGCAGATAGGACCAAGCAAAACCACGATCTTCCGAAGGGATGAGCCCCAACGCGCGACCGACATCATCCCGGCACTGCTTGTCGAGCGCCAGCAACTGGTCGGAGTGGGCGAGCGGGAGGCTCTTCCCGATTGCGCGCAGTTTGTCGCGCAAGTCGTCCAACTTCTCCCACCATTTCTCGCCATAGTGGTGCCGCAGATTCGCGCTGCTGTCGTGCCCGGTGAAAACCTGGATGGCATCTGCAGCCTGTTTCACCAGCTCGAGGGTTTTCGCAATCTTGGTCTCGTAGGTGTCCTCTTGACCACCTCCGGCCGGCACTCCTTCCTGGTGGTCGAGCAGCAGTATTGCCCCTTCCTCAGGGCACTCATCGTGGTAGGCGTACAAGCCTGCCACAGGGAAGTCCTCGTCCTGCTCATGCAGCTCGATCACCAGCGTCTGCTCGAACTGCTCAGGAGTGTTGTCCGGGGCCAGGAACTCGATGGCGTTCAGCAACTGATAGCCGTTCAGCACGAGGCTGGGCACATGTCGGGGTTGATCGTCAGCATCGAGATCGTCCTTGTCGTACGGCGCCATACCCTGGGTGGGCAGCACCTGGGCGGGCTCATGGTCAACCAGGTAGATGGCGATGTCCTCTGGGAGTCTCTCGTGGCGCGCGTAAAGGCCGGACTCAGGACAGCGGATCTCCTGAGATTCGGAGTGCAGTTCGATCACCAGTCGATGACTCATCTGTTCAGGGGTGCGCTCCGGGGCCAGGAACTCCAGAGCATTTCGGATCTCATAGCCGTTCATCGCAAGGCCCATGGCTTGCGGTGTTGCGTCGGCTTCGGTTCGACCACCGGATTTCGAGGGGGATGGGATGAAAGACATGTTGGCTCCACGAGATTGGGAATGAAGAGATGCTGGCGTGCCTGTTACTCTGCAGAGAGCGAGGTGTCACCCGTGCCGGCGTTCGATTCGGAAGTGATCTTGAGGATCTTTTGCACGCCCTGATTTCGGCGGGCGAGGATCTTGCTGTTCATTTCGTGGGCGGTGTGGTTCTTGCCCTTGAATACCCACCCGCCAGAAGAAAAGAGGGACTGTTTTTCGTCGTACTTCCATTCCTTCAGGTAGGCGTGATACGAGTCCAGCACCTTGGCGATCTTGTCTTCGGCGGTTTGTATCCGGCTCATCTGGCTAGTCCTCCTGCATTTGCTTGTCGAGGATCGCCCCCGTGGCCTCCTTGAGGCCCCGGGAATAGCCCAGCCCTTCAGCGCGGCTTAGCTCAATTTGATGCAAGCTTTGCTGGCGCTCCATGGCATCCGCAGCGTCCTTAAGGCCCCGGGAATAGCCCTGCTCTTCAGCACGGCGAAGCTCGATCTGATGTTGGGTTCGCTGGCGCGCCATTGCTCGGTGGATTTCGGCATCCTCGTCGTTGTAGCTGCGCATACGTGCTTCCATCTCGCGGTACTCCGCCACGTCGATAAGGCAGGCCGGCGATTGCATCTCATGAGTGCCGAAATGAAGGGCGGCAGCGGCCTCGTCGAGGAAGTGCTCGCCACAGTGGAAGCAACGCCAGCCTGCCGTCCGATCCGCGCGCATGGTGTCGGTTTCGGCCTGCTCTTTTGTCAGGTGCTGGGACAAAATGCAGGCGAAATCAGCAGCCAGGCGATCGCGGATGTATCGGGTGAAGTCGTAGCGTCCGAGTTTGGTTTGGAAGTAATCCACCAGGTAGCCGCGGCCGCCAGCCGATGTGCTCAGGTTGTGCCGGGTCTCACTCATGGGCGTTCTGCTCCGGTTGGGCCAGGCTGGCAAGGAGGGCCATGGACTTGTGAGCTGCCCCGCTGGGGTTATACTTCGTACAGTTGCTAGTTCTTGTGTCCTGCTTTCCATCCTCATAGCCGGACACGTAGGTGTTCCAGAAGGCGGTGTAGGTGACCAAACCGACATGCCCTTCCACGTCGGTGGGTTCAGGCATGGGCCGGGGTACCTTGGACAGTGCGTTCCACAGTTGGACGAGGCCTGGCTCGGTGAAGGTCGATACCGAATGCTTGCAGGCCGGGCATGCAGCTTTCCAAAAAGGTCCCAGGGAGTTGCGTTCCAGGGTCACGGCCGGAAGACGTTGATCGCCGCAGCGGCACAGGTTGAAGGTGGGCGTGGCAGTAAGCGTCTTGATCTGCGAGAGAGCCCCCTCATACATCCCTGCGAGCTTCGCATGGGCCTCATTCATCCCAGCAATGGTGACCTTGTTACGCTGCAGCTCGGCTTGAGCCGTAGCCAGGTCCTGCAAAGCTATGTCCAGCTGGGCCGTCAGAGCATCCACACTCTGGTGGTACTGCTCAACGGCCATCAGCTGCTTGCACTGCCCCGAAAGGGGCGAGAAGGAAAGGCCGGCGACGTCCTGCTTGTGGTAGTTGAGGTACGCGAGAACCTCCGGCTGATGGATGAGGGACGCCGGTATGGTGCTTTTCGCTTCGTTGCTCATCGCTAGCAGTTCCTGAAAAATTGGAGGAATGGGATTTCACGGAAGCAATCATCGTCGCCCTAGGGGTGTGCCAGAACCAGACCCTGCTCAGGCAGGCTGGGCTTCTGCCAGGGGAAACTTGACCAGCAATGCAGTTCCACGCCTGAGCGTTCAAGTCGGCTGATGTCCTCCGTGCGTTCGCGCGGCGATATCAGATTGTCGGACGTGGTGTTGGGGCTGGCCTGGATTCTTCGTAGACGCCTTCCCATCCCGGTTCGTTGGGTTTGTGGCGGCAAGCATCCATACGAAGACGGCCGTCGGCCCCCCTGAACATGAATGCAACGGGCGCTTGATTTTTAAGCCGCTCAAGCTCGGCTTTGAATTGATCGCGTTCCGCTTCAGCGGACTGCAAGGCCAGGACGGTACGCTCGTAGTCTTCCGCAAGTACCACTTCTGCGAAGGCCCCGTTCCCGTCGGTGTCGATCGAATAGCGGCGAACTTCAGGCACATGATCCTTGGAATCGAGGATTGTGGTCAGCCTGGCCAGGAGCCCCTGTTGCAGAATCTTGAAGTGGCGGAAGTTCCACTCGCCATCCGTATCTCCTTTCCAATGTTGAAGACAGGAGTGAAGCCATTCAAATGCGCCGGTAAAGTCACTGGGCACGGGTTCCGCAGCTTCGACCAGTACCAGCATATTCTCCAGATCGCTGAGGATGGACACGAGGTCCTTCAGGCTCACCTTGTCTTGACGGGCTTGCAGCTTGAGAGTGATAGCTGCAGCGACCAGGGAGTAATGGGCTACGTTGGCCCAGAAATCGTTTTTGCTTACAGGCTCTGGCGCGACCCCTGCCGGAATGCAGACCTCGAGTTGGCCCCGTCCGTTGTAACGTCCGGAGATCCCTTGCTCATCGAAGCTCAAAGAGGTGTCTCCCTGAGGTCCAGTTTTGGTTTTGCTCATGATTCGATACCTATTGGAGGGAGTTACTTGAATTTAATCTTGCCGGAGCCGGCGACACGGTGATCGCGCTGGGCAGGGTTGCCGTACACCACGATGTCGCCGGAGCCCGCCACCCGGACGCGGGCCGACTGACTGGCATACGCGCTGATGTCACCCGATCCGGCAACGCTCAGGTCCACCGTTGCCGCAGTAAGTTCACGGGCGTCGACGTCGCCGGACCCTGCAATCTCGACGTCAAGGCTCTGTACCGTGCCTTGCACAGTCACATCGCCCGAGCCCTGGACACTTGCCTCAAAAGCATCCTGCTGCAGGCCATTGAGAGTGATTTCTCCGCTGCCGTTAATCTGAACTCGCGGTGCGATCGGCAGACTGATGCCAACTAAAACCCGGCCGGTACCGTTCGAAGCACCTTTGATGTCGTTGGCGCCCACTGGGCCGTTGAACTGCATTTGCACGCCATTGATCACAATGTTTCCGCTGCCGGAAATGTTGATGCTCCCACCCCCTGAGATGATCACGTTGCCTTCCTGCTCGATGACCAGCTTGTCGCCCGACAGGATGGTACGAACCCGATCAACAGCTTCTTTCGTTTCCCCAGCCACTACCAGGCGCGGGGTTTGATCTCGAAAGAACACGACATCAACTGCGCCTTTGAGGATGAGTTTTTTCACCTGGAGGATGGGCCGGGATTCCTTGAAGAAGCTTTCGGGTCTGCTCCATTTCGGGTTTTCGCTGAAGAAGTCGGTAAGGGAAGTGGTCATCGCTCGGTCCTTCTCGGTTTCGCTAGGTGCGTTGGCGGCATTTAATTTGAGTGATGGTCGGCTTGGTTGAGGTGTGCCACTACCCCAGCAGGAGCTGATCACTCCTGCCACAGTCGCCAGGATCAAGAACACGCCGAGGTGTTTTCGGTGTCGTCTGAGCACGGGATTTCTCCAAAGATGGACCCGGATTGTCCCGCGACCGAAATTTGGCTACCAACGAAAGCGACCGGCTGAAATTCGCTTGATGAGAGTTTTGAGGGGGAAAGCGAGTGTCCTAATCCACTCGCTCGAAATGCTTGTCCTGCGGAGGGTTATGGGGGTGAGAGTTAACCCAACCCATTCGATTCAATGAAAGCGATCACCGATTCAGTCGTCGGTTCGGACAGCAAGTGATACGCCACAAAGTGGAAGCAGCTGTCTTCGCTCTCAAGCATGGAGAGTTCATCTCGGTTGAATGACCAGCGCTGGCCAGCATGGTCAAACTCTGTGTACTTCTCAGGGAGAGGATCGACTGTCACCGGCACGAATTGAGGCTCGGTAATCCATTTGCGTGTCTGGCGGTAATCCTCATCCATCCAGCCCCCAATGCAGGTATTGAACGCGCTGCTATCGAAGTCGTAAGGCTCAGCCTCGTCGATCGTGCTATTGCGGTTCACCGTCAAGCCGATTAGCTCCCCGCTGGCGCTGAGGTAGGCATAATGGCAATCGCCAATTCTCATTGCTATGCCTGGTTTTCCCGTCAGTAGGCGGCGGTACTCATCGAGGCAGCCCTGGAAGGTGTAGACCTCAACCCGAAGCTGACAGTAGAGGTCGATTTTCTGGTCGTGGGTCAGGCCGGAATCACCAGAATCGTACTGTTCCCACCATCTCATGAACGCTGGTGCGTCGTGAAACTCGTGGATTGACCGGCTCGCGTTGTTGAGGCAGCTCAGAACTTCGGTTTTGGCTTCGTCCATGATCGTTGGATTGAGGCTCATGATGGGGCTCCATGGCGTGTTAGCGATGAGACCAGTCTGAGGTCAATCGGAGTGTGTCAGAAGCAGGAGGTCAGTAATCGGAGCTGGCGCTTGATCCGCGCCCACACCGTCTGGTGCTGGGTGTATTGCTGCCAAACGCCTTCATCGCTGATCGATTCCAGGACCACAGGGCTTTCCCCTCGGACTCGGAAGAGAAATGCTGTGATGCAACGGCAGGACCGGCACACTCCGTGGCCATCGATCACCACGACATCCGGCAGTACCTGGTTCCAGCTCCCCCTGAAGTCCTGCTTTCGGATTTCACTCCCGCACAGCTTGCATTGCGGGACCACCTCAGTGAGCTTAAAGCCCGAGGGGAATGTGAAGGGTAGCCGGGACGCAATCACTTCTCCGGCCTGGTACTGGGCGATCATGGCTTGCAGTTCTTCGGGGCTGATCTTCTCAGGTTGCTTCCGTTGAACCGCCTGCTGTTGATTGGTTGTGGTCATGCGGTGTCTCTCCAGATGTTCGATCAGCTATGCGGCCAGCATGTCCAGCTGCTCCGGCTTCGCATATCGCCCGGGGCCCACTCGGCGCGCAGTCTGCTGGCAGACCTTACGGACCTGCTCCTTCCAGTTCGGGTTTGCCGTCGGCCGGCGATCAACAACGTATTCGTAAATTTGGCTCAGGTGGGCCTCACCCTCGAACAGATCGAGGGCCTGCCCGACGACCTCGCGCCAGGTGGCTGGGCCCTGACTCATGGCCTCCTGCACATCATTCGGCAAGCCCTGCAGGTACGCCAGTTCGTGGTAAAGGCTGAGGCCGATCATCAGGCGCTCTTGGTCTTTGGTGAACGTCACGAAAGTCAGGGGATGCTTCAGCCCGGCGTATAGGTTTCTGGGCAGCATCTCCTGCTGGATGGCCCAGCGTTCGTTGTACCGACACACTCTCGCCGCTGTCTGGAGGAAGTAGCAGGGTAGGACGAATGCCACCTGGCCATTATCGACCAGCAGGCCGTGTACACGATCCAGCAATCGTTCGATGAATTTGGTTTCGAATGGCGGATTACCGAGGACCAGGGTTGGACGCTCTTCGAGCTCCACCTGGAAGAAGTCGCCGGTAATGACCGGCCTGCCTGTCAGGTCACGTGCTTGCTGAGCGAGATGCGGATCGATCTCTATCCCCAGCGCCGGCACATATTGGGGAACCGCTTGCAGAAAGCGCCCTGGGCCGCACGTTGGCTCAAGGACGAAATCCTTGGCGCTGAGGTGGCTGAAGTTCTTTCGTACGATCGCGGCTGCAGCCCAGGCCGGGGTTGGGTACTGGCCGAGTTCGATCTGTGTGTTTTGTGTGCTCATCGCCTCAAGTGCCTGTTCGTTGATCAATTGAGGCAAGAATCGGGCTGGTCCTCCCGTGCCACCATCTGCGATCCGGAAATGAGCCGTAGCCTTTGAGCATGTACCTCCTCAGGAGTGCAGTAGCCTCGGGGAATCAATAGGGGAAATTTCCTATGCCGTGGATTGATCTGAAATCAGCACTGAAAAGCGAGGCCGGATTCCTGGAGTTCATCAGGAGCAGCTATAGGCACGGCACCGTCGTGGCCCTGTGCGCTGGCGCGATTGGAATCCTAAACCGCAGGTTGGAAGCCGCGGTGGCTCGCAAAGACCGTGACGGTCAGCGTTACCTCTATACGCAGATCGAAGTGTTGCGAAGCGAGATGCATGTACGGCTGGAAATCCGAACCGACCAGGCGCTTGCCCGTGGCGTTCTACATCTCGCCGGCGAGGCCGCCCTGGCGCGCGTGCACGACTACCAACGAGAGCGATACCTCTCCGAGTTCTCGAAGCTGTACCCGGAGATCGTGGGCGCTGTGGGAGTGATTCGAGCAAAGTTCTGGGAAGCGGGTGTATATGGTCAAGATTTTCCGCTCTGGGCCCAGCAGAACGGTTTCACCGATACACAACTCCTGCAAGCCATCCAGGTATCGAAACTCAGGGCCTATGACGCCCTGGTCGAACTGAACCGTGAGCTGGAGGAAAACGGGAAAGGCGCCCGGAGTTGGAAACTGAAAACCGAGTGGGACCGCCGGCGGAAGGAGATCAAGTTACTCTCTGATCTGCAATTCAGGTCTGCAATCTACAAGTGCATACGCGATGTGCTTGGCGAAGGCTTTATGCCCGAGCTTGAAAAATGGATGACCCTGAATACTCGGATACCCCACTTTCGGAGGCTTCGAGACCGATCTCGGGACTCGAAACCGAACCTCAAGCTCCAACTGCTCCCGGGCAGGAAATTTCGGCCTGAACGCACTCCTCATCGAAGCACGGTGAGTTCGGAACCTCGGGCATGAATCCGAGCCTCACTACGGATAGTGCGTAGCTTCAGGCCCAACCGTAGGGCCCGACCTTCCCTGCAGGAACGAGAAGCCCGCCAAATCGGCGGGCCTTGATCGGGGAGGGTGGGTCAGTTCGGGAACCAACGCTCGGCCAGCTCGCGGAACTTCGGCTCAACGGACTTGGCCTGCTCGATGCCGACAGAGACGTTCCCATGGTGCCCGCCAGCCAGGCCTCGCTCCCAGTAACTGCACGCGGCGGCCACCATCTCATCTACTGAACCGCCTTCGGCTCCAATACTCAAGCAGCGCACCGCAGCACCGACGTGGTCTCCGGCTCCAGGGATGCGGCTATCGCTCAGGGCGGCGCACCAACCATGTTCTGTAGGCGCATTGGCCGTCGGAAAGTCGGAGTAGAACTCCATGATCGCAGTGGCCAGTACCTGGGGATGGCCCGGGTAAACGGGATAGTTCCCGGTCACGCTCTTGATGAACTGACTTCCTTCCATCGAAACCCTACCTTCAGTCAGGAGTTGCTGCCTTATGGATTCGCTTGACGTATTCGTGCATGGGTTGGCAATCGCTGTCCTGGTAGCCGAATCGGTTCACGAACGTCGAGAAAGAATCCCCACACTCTTCATCCTGTTGCAGCCAGGCTTCGTACTCAGCGGCCACCTTGAGGGCTTTCAAGCGGAATGCCAATGCCGCTGCACGCTGGGCCTTCTCGTCGCGATGCCGACGGATCATTTCTTCTTCTTCGGGGCTCAAAGGGCCTAGGGAATCGGTCATGATTTTGTTACCGGATGCTGGCAGGAGTAAGTGACCTTGACGCCTTCAACAGCTATCTCAGCCTTTTGAACATTTGAACTCTCTTGAATGACCTTCAACAAATCGTGTTTCGTCATTCGATAGTCGTCCTCGTCACTGTAGGGGTATATGACCTCGACAGACTCTCCGGTGAAGCTTGCAGTCCAGGGCGAGCCGTTCGCTGTTTGCTTAGGCGCTCCCCTCTTCATTAGCTCTTCAGAAGTGATTGGGATAGTGGCGCAGGGGCCGCGACGGGCCTCAAGCAAAATCAAGGCATTGGGAATTTCATAAGTCAGATGCTTCGCAGCCAGTTTACCCATGCCTTGAGTAGCAGTAGCCATGATATGTTGGCCATAAAACAACATGCCAATCGCGGCACATATAATCAATAGTGCAACTGCTAAAACGTTGGATGCAAAGCTTTTGTTTTGTGGACTTTGTTTGTCTTGTTGCATGACTAACCTTGTATTTGATATCGCTTTATTGCGTGAGCGCAATGAAATAGTACATTTTGGCTTGGATCATTTTACTATGACTAATATGAGTAATCCCAACCATCAGTTCTCTGTCTAGCTTAACGAGGCAGATGACTCCATTCTCAGGGGTAGTGATCTTCCAGTGTTTTGAGAACTGCTGGTTTGATTGTCCAGCCCGTCGCTCGCTTATACCGCTCGGCGAAGTCTTTGACCGTTCCACCATGGAAGTCCCTGTCGCGATTTCGACGTTCGATGATTCCCGCGCAGTCCTCGCCGACATGTCCAATCTCAACTATGAAGCCTTTCACGATTCGCAAGCCGCAGCAGGCGCAGAGGCGGCGCTCGTTCATGGGCGGGCTGATCTTCTTGCCCGAGTGAAAACAGGTTGTTCGATCGTCAAAGCGTTTCATCGTCCTTTCCTTGGTGGTGCCCGGTGGAGGAGGTGGATCAGCTGATGCCTGCGGTTTCCAGCGTTCCGGCCTCTTGCAGCTCGGCCCAGGTTTGAGCAAAAGCCTGTTGCATGCTCCACTCGTCACGCCAAGCACTACTTGCGCGATCGTAGGTGTCACGGGCTTTGTTGATCGCTTCAGCCTGAGTGCGTGCGCTCACGTTGTAGAGGCGGCCAATTTTTCCTGTCTCGCGGCTGTGCCCGAAGACAGCCCATTTGACAGCCCTGGGCTTGGGCTTGGTTTTCTGCTTTCCGCTGCCGCCGCATTGAAAGCAGACACCACCGAGAACGGCAGTGAACAGCCAGATTTTCCCAGCGCCATCACAGCGGCTGCATTTGTAGAGTTTGTCTGCCATGTCCGTTCCTCGGTCATGCGCCGGCGAACCGGAAGCTTGTTCAGGGGTAGTACGCCTTCTGGCGTTCAATTTCTGCGCGAATCTCCTTGGCAATCCGCCATTCACCCTGTTGCTCCGCTTCGTGCTCGGTCTCCTCGAGCTCTTCGGCGCACCATTGGCTCAGGTCGTAATACTTGCGTTCGCGCATGCGGCGAATCAGGTCTTCGTGAACATTGACAACAGCCATTGTCTTGTCCTCCTCGGGCATTGTGGTTGCCCAGCGACTTCCGTGGATCGTTCAACTCAGAATGTGGCCAGTCTGTGCCTCATACAGCTTCACACAGTTCGGACACAGCATGCCTTTCTTGCCTTGGGCAAGCTTGGCTGCCTTCCACCCCTTACGGGTGGCCAGGTCCTGAAGGTACTTGTAGGCCCGGATCAGATCGGCCTGAGTATCGTCAGCAGTTTCGAACACACCCTGCTCGTTCATGCTGTAGCAATCGTCGGTGCTCGGGTCTTCCTGGTTGATGCACTGCAGTTCCAGGCGAATGCTCATCGTGTATCTCTCTCAATCTGACGGTGCTGATTGCCGGACATGGTCTAGCCTGACCATCACCTCAGAGGCCAGATGCCCCCACTGCGCTGGACTCACATCCAGATAACCAGCATTAAATTGCTGATCGATCTGGTCAATCAGGGTGGTGATGGATGCTTCCGTAATGGCAGACCTCAAAACATCTAGCGCGTCTTCGAAGTCACAGAAAGCAAATGTGGCCATTCCGTTTGTCTCTCCGTAAGTCCCGACCGCCCATAGCCCCCAGTGGGTGGGGGCGATAGTTGTCAGGGGGCTTGGATTAGCCGACGTTCGCCGCCGGCTCGGTGCCGCTCTGGGCAGATTTTACGGCCGCGCGGATGTTGGCCAGCGCCTTGGCCAGGTCCTGCAGGTTCAGGTCGGCACCGCTGAGGGTCAGTTCGACCTTCACACTCTCCGGGGTGGCCATGAAGGGCAGAGCTTTCTCCAGCTGGTCGGCCAGCTGGACCAGCACCGGGGCGGCAACGTCCAGGTCCTTTCGACCGTACAGGGCGGACGGCGCACCAACGGACTTCGCGGTGATCTTCGCGGAGCCGTTGCGCTGGGCCTTGGCGAGCTGCTCCTGCATATGCACCACAGTGTCTTCGCCGTTGGCCTTGCACTGCTTGTCTGCGGCCAGGGCGGTAGAGACGGACGCTTGGCCCTTCTCGACCATCTCCTTGACCTCAGGGGCTACGTTTACCAGCGCCAGCATCTTGCGAACATGGCTGACCTTGCGGTGCACCGCGGCCGCGACACCGGCGACAGTGAACTTGTGGTCGTCGATCAGCTCGCGGTAGGCCTCGGCCAGGTCAAGAGGGGAAACCGGCACCTGCTGGTTGCTCACGCACTGACGCACGATCTCTACGGCGCGGCCACCTTCCACCTGGCTCACCCACACGCGCTTAATGTCGGCGCCTTCGGCGATTGCCAGCATCAGGCCGGCGTGGCGGGTGAAACCGGTCACTACGCGCAATTTGCCGTTTTCGGCGACAACGCCCAGCGGTTCTACGGGCTCGCCGGCCTTGTAGGAATCGGCGAAGCCGCGGATGGCATCCTGGTCGAATTCGCTGCGGATTGCCTCTTCGACATTGCAGACGAGGAGGGCGGTGGGCATTTCGAAGGCGTTCTGGCGCTTCGGATCGAAGTCTAAGCCCAGCTGTTTGCCGGTGATTAGCTTCTTGGCGGTGTCGTGGATGCTGCGCAGGGAGTTGCAGCCAGCCAGAGCAGCTTGGGCGGATTCGGTGATCAGGTTGGCGGCGATGGTCTTGGTGGTCATGGGTGGTGCTCCTGTGTCGTTGATGGAGCCATCTTCAGGGGAGGTCGTGTGTGCCAGAACCGGCGCCGAGAAAATTTCGAAGTTTTTTTCGAACCCCTATCGCCTGAGATCAATTCCCGATATTCGGACCCTAACCCGGATTTCTCATGAGGCCGGCAGGCGTGGCCGGTGAAGCCTCGGTGTATCAACAACCTGCCTTCCACCGCTAAAAATTGATCGTTTTTT
>NZ_KI517358.1:0-41716 GCF_000478485.2 Pseudomonas sp. P179 | reverse complement strand
GAAGACTCCAAGCTGAGCACTGCGATCACTCAGCTGCAGAAAGACTTCCCCGGTGCAATCGCCCGGCAGGTGAGCCGCACCAACACTTGCAGCACGACCACCATCACTGCAGCCAAGCTGAAGGAACGCGGCTTGCCCGACCTGACAGTCTGGAACACAGCCTGGAGCGTTGATGCTGTCACCAGCAACCAGGTGACCATCAGCTACACCATAGACAGCACTGACACCAATGCTGCTGCTGACCTCGCAACAGCATTGAACCAAAGCAACAACATCGTGAAGAACTCCGCAACCGCGACCGGTAACACCAAAGTGACCGTGGCGTACCGCTGCAACTAAGGGATTGGCCATGGCCTACTACCAACTGAAGTATCTAGGTGAATCGGGTGGTGTGGTTTCCGTCGGTGTTGAGGCGGAAACAAAAGAGCAGGCCATTGCCATGTCCGGCATCCCCGAGTCGGTCATCCATAGCGTTGCTGTTGACCACCTCGGGGGTATCAAATCGGCCTTGTTCGACAAGAAGTTTCCCCTTGTCGAGCAGGTCCTCATGTTGTCAGCCATTGCTTCAAAAATTTCTTCAGGCAAGACCTTCGGTAAGGCGGTCCAGGAGTCAGTGGACTACAAAGCACTGAAGATCACATTTGCTCAAATCGACTCCTGTCAAACCCCAAAAGAATACTTGTCGCTTCTTCGATTCGACGAGACCGCGGTCCTTCTGGCTGAGGCCGGGGACAAGACAGGGCGATTGCCTGATGCTCTGAACAGGGCATCCAAAGCAATCGCAGAACGTCTGGCAGCGAAGAAAGAGTTCTCTGCTCTGATGAAGAAAGCCATGATCAACGCATGCTTTGGTCTTGGCTTCATCATCGGCATTCCGCTATGGGCAGGTGGAACTATCCACGACTTCATCCATGTACAGCGCCTCGACCTGCAGCTCAACTCCCTGAGCCAGCTGATCTTGCTTCTGCACACTGTCTATACCCAGTATCTCTACGTCCTGCTTGGAATCGCTGCCGGGATCTATGTGTTCCGTGCTCGGGTATGGGAAATGGTGAGGAACCTGCCAGGTTTCTCGTTTCTCAATGAGAGAAACAAGGTGCGGATGGGCCTGGAGTTTGTTCAGACTTATCAGCTACTGCTCAGCAGTGGCTTTACTAACCCCCAAAGTTTCAAGTTCATGATGCAACGCTCGCGGGGCCGCGCACATGCTCTCTATCAAGAAGCTCACGCACGCCTCGTCGAGGGCCGTGAGCTATCCGATGTTTTCGACAACCCCGAGTGGCCACCCCTGATTACTCAGAACCTCCAGGGTTTCGACAACCAGTCACCAGCTGGCCGAGACAACGTGCTGAGCAATATGGCTGATGCTCTTAAGGCGTACTACCTACGGCATTCGGAGAAGGTAGCCCAGATGTCATCGGTCATCGGTTTCTCAATGATGCTCCTGACCATCATGATGTTCGCGATCGGCTTTTATCTGCCCATCATTAACCTCGCGTCGGCCATGCGATGACTGTGGCTATGGTTCGTTCCCGCGGCTTCACCCTCATCGAGCTGGCAGTCTGCTTGGCAATCGTCGCAGTCATGACGGTCGCGCTCCTTCCAGGCGCGATGGAGAAGTATCAGCAGGGAAAAATCAATTCCTCGATTGAGCAGGCCAAGAACCTGATTCCTGTGTGCGAGATTGCGCGGACAAAAGCAGTGTCCTCCACCGTCGGGGCGAACCTTAAGGTTACCCATACATATGGATCACTGACCAACTGGTCGAAAACAGCGGATCTTCAGAACCTGCTGAGTGCCGATTACCGCCTGCCAGCTACCAACCCTCTTGGCTCAAACATCCTCGTTAAGTTCGACTCGCAGCGCTGCTACATAGCCGTAGATCTGCCCTTCAAGGAAAACAACTACGGTGGTTACATCACAGAGAACGTCGGGACAAACACCCGGATTATCATCACAACCAGGCCGACGCAGAGCTCCTCTTCCGCCTGGGTGTCTTATCAGAAGCGAATCCTCCATGAAGAAACGACGCGCTAATTCCCAGGCCTCGATGAGAGGCTTCACGCTGATTGAATTGGCGATAGTGCTGGCCGTGATGGCTATGATTGCTGTCTATGCCACACCCAGGTACATGGAGCAGCTCAACCAGAAGCGTGCAATCCTGACTGCGCAAGAAACTCAGTCTTTTCTGGACGCTGCACGCTCATACCGCATGCAGAATGGCTCGTGGCCAGGCCAAGCAAGCAACTGTGCAAATGCCAAAAGCGTGCTTGAGAGCACCTCTCCACCAACACTTGCCGGCATCAGCGCAACCAACAAGTACAACCAGGCAGTTACCCCAGCTTGCAATGCAAACACTTTCTCGATCACCCAAAGCATTGCTCAAGACTGGGATGGTGTAGTTGCGAACAACCTGCCTGGGACAGTGATCAGCAATGCAGCGACGTACACCATTCGCTCAACGATCGGGATTCCAGGCAGTGAGCCCGCACTAAACTCTAAGCTGTCTCGAGTCTACACCGGTGACCCTGAGATGAATCGGATGCGCACCCCGTTGTTGCTTGGGAGCAATTCGATCAACGAAGTTTCGAACATGTATCTGAACAACGGTGGTGCGGATGCTCGAGTAAAAACGGATGCTGGGCGCTTGATCCTCAGCACTCCCTATGGCGGCGAGGTGGCCATCGAGAATGGGACCAACCTTTCGGTTGAAAACGTAACCCTTCGTCAACGGGGGAACGCCAACCTCATCGATCTGCTGCCGAATTTCGTGCAGAAGGGAACCTACCTTGTCCGACACAGCGACGGAGTTATAAAGCCTGCGTGCCCGGGCGGAGGATCTGCAAGAGCATCTCTGCGCCCAGGAACAATGCGTGGTGGCTGGCAGGAGGGAGAGGTAAACCACGGGGCCTTCGGCTACGAGTACAAACTCCTCGACTACGGTAGCTACTGGATCGTTTCGACGAACATCATTGGCTCTGAGGTAGAGCGGAACAACCTTCAGTCGCTTGTCGACGTCTACTGCTATTACCCCTAATGCCATATTCAGTCGTTATCGCTAAGCCAACCAAAAACTGCAACGCGGACTGCACCTACTGCTCTGCGCCCCCTGACGGCGAGGGCAGCTGGTCGCTTGATGATTTCAAGCGGATGTTTGATCGCCTGCAGCCATCGTTCACACCAAATATCGACTGGATCTGGCATGGCGGCGAGCCAATGCTCATGGGCCCCGATTTCTTCGAAGCGTGCGCTGAGTACGCATTGGCTCAGCATGGTGGCGTTCACTTTGCAATCCAAACCAACCTTCTGGGGTACAAGTCCGATCGTTGGAAGCGAGTGTTCTCGGAAATCTTTGAGGGCCGGGTCTCTACAAGTTTCGACCCTTACAAGAAATACCGAACGGTTAAAGGCTCCGCTGAGACGTATGACCGTCTGTTCTGGCGAGCAATGGACCAGGTAATCGCCGACGACTTTCGACCGCTCGTAATCGGCGTTTACGACGAAGGGGCGGCCACGGCCGCAATGGACATGTATGAGCGAGCCCTCTCATATGGCTCGGCTGGATTCGACATCCGGTTCAACTACGCCTACCCCGCTGGTCGTGCCAGGGAGGCGGGCATGCTCATTGACCCTGCGACCTATGGGCAGATGCTTGTCGATCTCTACGACCGCTGGATCGATGAAGTACCGGTTTTCCGCATCACGCCGCTGGACTTGATGCTGCAGAAGGTGGCTGGCTACAAGAGCATGCTCTGCCCCTGGACCAAGTCCTGTGGAGGTCGGTTCCTGACCATCGACCCTGACGGCTCGGTGTACAACTGCAGCGAATTCAGCGATTTCGGCGACAAGCGCTTTCGCTTCGGCAACATCCTTACCGGTGAGGTGCAGGAAGCGAAACCGGTTGAGGTTAAGTTCTACTCGGGTGCCGACATCGCCCCCGCGCTGACCGCATCACCTGCCTCCCGAGAAATCATGGGGCGAGCAGTCAACCTTCCACCAGACTGCAAGACGTGCCCGCACTTCACCGAATGCGAGGGCGGCTGTGCCCGCGATGCGGTGCTCTTCGAAAAAGGGATGGGGGGCAAGTTCGGCTATTGCCAGAGCTGGAAGATGGTTTTCAATCGTCTCAAGCAGTCGGTTGTGACTGGTGAGGCTGACCGCATTCTCTACAAGCTCGGCATCACTCCCGATAGCGCCCGCGCGCGACTCTCCGCATACGGGTGGGTGAACTAATGCTTCAGGTCTATCTCAAGCCAACAAACTTCTGCAACGTAGGTTGCGACTTCTGCTACCTCCCAGAGGATGTGCGGGCCAATAAGTCCCGTATGTCGGAGGCTACCCTCCAGGACAGCTTGGATCTGATCCGCAACCTGGCCGAGCGGGAGGGGCACGACCGAGTCTCCATCCTGTACCACGGAGGCGAGCCGCTAAGTATGAGTGCCGGGGTACTCATGGATCTCTCGGACAAGGTGCGGCGCGGCCTCTCCGGAATTGAAATTCAGGAAGCCATCCAGACCTCGCTCATTCCACTGCGTCGTTCACACATCCCATTTTTGCAGGAGCGGTGTGATGGCTTCGTCGGCTCCTCTATCGACTTCAGCGGCCGCACCATACAGGGCTCCAATAGCAAGTACATCGATCTGTGGCTCGAGAAGGTCCACCTGGCCCGCTCCCATAGTCTTCACGTGGGCCCAATCATGGTGCCGACGCGCAATGAGCTTGCTCGAGTAGCGGAGATCTATGGGTGGTTCAAGGAACACGGGTTCACCCATTTCAACATCGAGCGGTACAACCCCTACGGGGCCGACGCAGACCGTCCAAGCAACAAGGAACACAGCGATTTTCTGAGCGACCTGTTCGATGTGTCGATAGAAGACTTACGACGGACCGGTTCCTGCGTAACAAACAATGCCGTGGCAGCAGCCATTGGTGGGGTATTGCACAACCAACCCGGCGAGCGCTGGGGCGGAACCTGCCAGCGCGACTTTCTAGTGATTAATCCCGACGGGGCGCTCAACACCTGCCCGGATCGGATGGAGTACGAGACGGACCTTTGGCCAAAGGTCCAGGACGGCATCGATGCCTTCCAATCCAGCCCTGAACGACTGGGCTGGATCAAGGTTCAACACATCGACCACATCGAGAATCACTGCCGTAAGTGCGAGTTCCGGTCGTGGTGCAAGAGCGGCTGCCCAATCACCGATCACCAGGTTCATACCGGTGCAGGGGAGTGTGCCGGCTATCGATCACACCTAGCGAAAGTCAAAGAGTTTGTTGCCAACGAGGAGGGGCGCCGATTTGCTACCGGCTACCTGTCCGCGGCAGGCGCGCTGCCCTTTGACCCGTACACCATCGGGCTGGAGCGCATCGCATGAGCAAGGGGGCACCCGACTTCGATCACATGATCTATGTGCGGCTCATCGAGGCATGCAATCTCCACTGCCAACACTGTTTCATCCCCAACAATCCGAAGCGGATGGACTGGAAAAATATCGAGCAGATTCCGACGAAGGTCCGCTCTTTTGCTCGACCAGGCCAGGTCCTGCTGTTCCAGCTCCACGGGGGGGAGCCAACGCTGGTTGGTCAGGAGTTCATGCGCAAAACAGTTGTGTTTTTGAAGACTGAACTGTCCGAGTTCGACGTGCGTTTCTCGCTTCAGACGAACTTGATGACCTTCGACCTACGTTGGGCTGAGCTCTATCACGAGTTCTTTGATGGCATTGTCGGGGTGTCCTGGGACCCGGAGATCCGCCTTCTAAGGGCTGGACGTCCCGAATCGAACGAGCAGTTCGAAAATAAGTTCTGGGCCAACATCCACGCACTCCAAAGCCTTCAGCTGACACCGTACATGGTCATCACGGTGACCAAACCACTGATCAACAGGTTCAGGAACCCAACTGACCTCATTGACTTCCTTCTCGAGCGCGGAATTTCACTGGCCCACTTTGAGAGGCTGACCAGAACTGGATATGCGATAACCAACTGGGATTGGCTCGGAGTCACGAACCGCGACTACAGCATGTGGACTGGACGCTTTGCCATGGCCTACAGCCGCTTCATGTCTCAGCAGCGGGAAGGTCGGCAGGAACTGAACATCTCTCCGCTGGATGGGCTTATCGCCAGCGTGGAACGACTGCGCCGCGGTGAGAGAGGAGGTTACGGGTGTCTCTCCGGCGCTTGTGATACTCGATTCCATACGTTCGACCAGAACGGCTATTACTCCGCCTGTACTGCGTTGACCTCGGAGCGGGATAACCGGAATGCGGTTGGAGTGGCAGTGGTGGAGCACACCCAGCTTGAGGCTGCCCGAGTGGAGCGTCAAATGGACTGCACTACCTGCCAGTTCAAGCCTATTTGTAGCTCAGGTTGTATGGCCACGCCCCGAATGGACGAGAGCCAGGAGTGTGCAGGGGGATACATGACGTTCAGGCTTCTGAATGACCACATCGCAACCAGAGACAACCCCGGATTGATAGCAATCGCTGGGTAAGAATCTGCCCTTTGGGCAAGTAGAAATGGAGGGGAAGATGAAGCAGTTCACCGGCAATCGAGTCATGGTCGCAATCGCGGTCAGCGCCTTGACCGCCAGCGCTTACGCCGAAACTCACAAGTCATTCACTGTGGAGCAGTCGACTGAAGATCTCGCTGCAGACAAGGAAATCGCCCGTCTGCGCGCCATCCTGGAGATGAACCCGATCAAGCCTATGGTTGAACAACACCAGAAGGTGTTGAGCGAGATCGTGGTGGGCAACATGGTGGGCGGCATCGACAACATGCTGCTGGCGGCCACAGCCACAGCAAAAGATATGGACTCCACCCGGATCGGCGACTGGGGTTATTGCCATAACGCTTGTCATGGTGCCTGCCACGGCGCGTGCCATGGCTCGCGTGGCTGGCGCTGATTGGGGGTTCCATGACAGTTCAAGTTGGAATGAGAGTTTCGGACCTTGAAGGGATCTTCCTTGCACAGTCCAGCCATCTTCAGACTTCGCCCGAGCACGAGATCAAGCGGGACGTTTCGTACTTCAACATAGAGTGCGACACGACGCTCAAGCGCATCCCTCGCGATGCCTGTCACTTGGGCTTGCGCGCGCAGAGTCACCCAGACTCACCGGACCTTCCCAGCGACGACTTCACGTTCAGCTTGATCTTGGCTGCCGGCAGTCTCAATTCGGTGTCGATCGACATCCCTTACGATTGCTCCGTATCGCCCGACGAATTGCTGATGCACGCTGAATCCTCGGGTTTCAACATCAACCTGCTCCCGCCAGGGCACACCACCGTCGTCGACGAGAAAGTGGAACGCTACTGCGAGGTACTCCGTACCTACGGAAGGATGTGGCTTTCCTCGCCTCAATCGAATATCCGTGTCGCGCCAATCGATGGCTACCTCGAATACCTTTTCGGTGTGGCGGCAGGGCACATTCCGGCATCCATCTCGACCGACGAGATGATGAATACCTTATTCACCGATGGCATGCCTGAAGTGGTTATGGAGCACGTGAAAGTCGTAATTCACGACGTCATCATGGAGCACTTTGGGACTGAGGATGCTTTCAATGAGATCCTCGAAAAGGTGGCCAAGGCAATTCACCTCAAGCAAGCGCAGTTCCGTGACTCCCGAGCGCGCATCCTGGAGGAGGAACTCGACCTACGAACTCCTCTGCCCAATCTCATTCGGATGGTGAGCAAGTCCACGGGGCTTAGCCTTTCCAACGCAGCCGGCATGCTGTACGAGCTGAAGCACGGCGTCCACACGGTATTGGATAAGTATCTACCACCGGATGAGCCCGCGGTTGAAGGGCAGGCTACCCCTCCGGTGAATACCCGCCAGGCCAAACTCGCCAATGCTTTAGGTGCTGCATTTGCTGCAGCATTCGGTATCGATGAGATGGACGAGGCATGGGCAGGCGTTGAGTCCACCCTGCAGGTGCAAGAACGCATCAACCTCGATCACGGAACTGTTCAACCTGGTTCCGTTGCGTCGCGCATAGCCGTGGCGATGGATGTTGAGCCGAAGATTGCAGCGCTGGCCACTGGTGAGTTCCTTTCCATGATTCGAGCAGTTCTTGAGGCTGGAAACCATGTGAGCCCGCCTCCGCCTTCATCACCCAAACCAGTACCTGCACCCGCCAGCGGACTCATCGCTGTCGGCTGATCGGTCCCTCATCTCAATGGGATGGGGGGATAGGGGGAGTGATGGCAAGGTCTGAAGCTGTTGGGTTCATCAACGTAACGCGCCAGTGCAACGTCGACTGTAAGCGCTGCTATTTAACCGAGGCCAACCGGGCCGCCGGTGAGCGACTCCCCACCTACACGCTTAAAGCCTTCCTGACATCCGATTTCTGGGCTGACCGCCCGGTGACCCTGATCTGGGAAGGTGGAGAGCCAACAATCGTGGGCCCTAGTCGCATGCAGTTGTACGTGGACCAGGCCCGAGGCCTACTCCCACACGCTTCCCAGACCATGGTGACCAACTGCTTTTCTGTCCCCAATTGGCTCATTGATCTCTCTCATTCGGCTTTCAACGGCCAGGTTGAGACAACGTTCGCCCTAGGGCACAAGTTCAGCCTATCGGGCTCAGAAGATCTGTATACCCGGCGTTTCCTCACTGGCCTGAACCGCTTCTGGGATGCGGGTGTGGTTTGTACCGTCAACGTCGAACTCAATTCCGAGACCATCAAGCGCGGCCCGACCGCGTTGGCGGAGCTTATGCTCTCTACGAAGGCTAAGGTCTGGGAGTTCGACATCTCTGTTGACTTCCGGACCTTCCTGGCAGAGCCAATCTACCAAGCATCCTCGGCGCCGGAGCTCCCGCTCACCGCAAGCTATGCAGCCGTTTGGACCTTCCTTCACACGCTGGAAGCCACCCATGGCCGGCAGCTTAGGGACGCCGGGATTACCATCGGCGCACTGGAACAGGTAGCCGGCGAGGCCAACAACCAATTTAACGTCCTGTCAGAAGATCGATTTCTGACCCTGAACCCGGACGGATCTGTAACGACAAACCCCCTCTATTCCGATCTCGAAGGGACGTTCCTTGGAAACCTCCAAGACGCACCTCTTGACGAATTGCTCTCATCACCCCGGCGCCTGGCCCGCGTTATTGCCGAACGGCGCCGTCTCCTGCCTTGCAGGTCCTGCCCTCATTTCAGCTACTGCTCCGGCGGACCTGCCCATGTGCCAGTCACCGATGGCTCTGGGGAGTGCGCGGGTGGGAAGGGAATGTGGGACCTGCTACTGGAGAAGATGCGCTGTGCATAAACAATCCCGGTTGAATCAGGCCAACATCAGCATCACCGCTACCCGATGGTGCAATCGGCGGTGCACTCACTGCTACATCGATCCGTTGGAGTTGGCCAATCCCGTCGAGATGGAGGAAGGGGTTTTCCGGGGGGTATTCGACCGTGTCCGAGACCTCGTAGCCCTGGACCGCGGTTTGGAGGAGGTCGAGTGGGAAATCATCGGCGGCGAGATCACCAAGATGCCAGTCGAGTTCTGGCGTCGAAATTTGCCGTTCGCCCTAGAGCAATGCCGGGACTTCAACGCACAACTCAAGACACCGGGCTCGGTCAACGTCCTCTCCAACCTCATTTTCTCTGACCAGCGCAGGCGAGCCGACTACATCGACCTGTTCAACCAGTACGGCGATTGGCCGGAAATGTGCGTTTACACCTCGTGGGAGCCGGAAACCAACCGCTTCGGTAAGCGGGATAAGCTGATGCCCGCCTGGCGCGAGACAGTCAGCGCCCTGAAGGTGCGGCAAAAGATCCTCGACGTCATCCTCACAAAGACCACGGTCGAATTGGGGCCGGACTATCTGTTGGAACAGTTCCTACCGCTGGGTGTCACCGACTTCAGCATCAAGATGATCAGCCCCTACGGCTCAGGCAAGGCGTTCTGGCAGCCGAACATGATCAGCTTCGCCGAAATGAGTGACTACCTGTGCAGGCTTTTCGAGATAGCGCCTAAAGGCATCACCTTCACGCCGGCCGACGAGATGACGAGCGCCATGTTCCGGGGCACCAGCTATCAGTGCATCGGCAACTTCCGCTATGACCTGGCGGTTGAGCCAGACGGACTCACCAGCTTCAATGCCTCACAGACCACTTCGGAGGCCGCCCTCGGTGACACCAGGATCTACATTGACGATCCGGATTGGGCGTTCAAGGTTCTGGCGGATAACACCTCGGAGTTGGATAACAAACTCTCCCGCTACCACGACTACTGCTTCCAATGTGAGTTCCACTCCTACTGCGCTGGTGGCTGGTACCACTATCGAATTGCCGAACCGGAGGATGTACGAGCATGGGACTCAGCTGAGTGTCCTGGCTACAAGCGCCTCTGGTCGAAAGTGAAGGATCGATTCGGGGAGTTCGATACACGGATGAACACTCATCATGAGGCCATGCGTGCCATCCTCCAGTCACCGCCGGATAGCGTCACATCCAAACAAGTCCATGACGAGAAGGCCGGCCAAGGCATGCCTTTTTACGCCTGGCTAAAGCAGGTGGAGAATGGTCGGGTTGCTCTGAACCCTGGAGCCCAAATCGGCAGACCGCTCATGGAGCGAATCTGGGCGTACCAGGCTGTAGGAGCAACGATAAACCTAAGCTGTGACGATTTTGGAATTCTTTCCAACGATCTGAAACGCCTGGTGATTGAGCACCTGGTATACGGGGACACCCCGGCTCTGCAGCTGGACCCCGCGATGGTCTGGGAGTGGGTGAGAACCTCGCCAGATGACCAGTTGGCCACAATCGTGGAGGAAACCTCTCTACTTGCCCAGGGCCTGCAAGTGAAGGACAAGGACCTCATTCTGGCCGGCCACAATACTCAACTGCTGCGCTGGGTGCTCTCCCATCCCTCGCCGGCGGGGGGGGCTTCCGGAGAGCACCCTGAGCCAGAGATCAAATTCGTATCGATGCAACTCCGGCGCGAGGCCTCGCTGAGATCCACCAAAATGCGGAACCCGATTTAGCATCCCTTTTTCCAAATTAGGGGCACTCGGTTTCCACTATTAGGGCATGAACATTCTGCCCTACGCCCTTCCACGCAATCGGTCGATCGAGATGATGAGTACCACCATCTCGACCAATCTCAATTGCAACCTGGCCTGCAAGCACTGCTATATCCAACCAGACCTGCTCAGGCGCAAGGAATACATAGACGAGGCAACCTTCCGTCGCGAAGTGGAGGTTATCGTCGAGGCATTCCATCTCGACCAGTCCGTCACCTATCTGCATTTAGACGTGCTGGGGGGTGAGGCGACGCTGATGCCCTTCGAATTCTGGGAGCGGAACTTACCTTGGGTTCTGGACCGTATTTCCGACCTGAATGCTGCCGGCACGCCTACCGAGTTCACCTTCTGCTCGAATCTCATGTGGAAGGATGACCGCTACCTGGATTTGCTTAGGCAGTTCAAGGGGCATCCCGCAATGGACATTGCGATCCCCTTCGAGGGACCAGAGAGTGGCCGGTTCGGCAAAAACATGGCCATCTTCCCCAAATACCTTGAACGAATCGAAGCGCTGGGCGAGTGCAACATGCTCAACCTGGTGTTGGTGATGGGGCAGGGCCTCATTGACCTTGGTCCGCAGTACATCATCGACACCTTCGTGAAGCGCGGGATCAGCGACGTGACCTGCGACATGATCTTCCCGTGGGGATCAGGCCGGTCCTACTTTGATCGAGCGCAGCCGCACTACCGTGACGTGGCCCGTTTCATTGAGGATTTGACTGAACTTGGCGCTCCCTACGGCCTGACTGTCGACCATCTGGACGACATGAGGAAATCTCTCCGCACACTTTCCCGTTCTCAGAACACACTCAACGACGCCTACGAGTACCACTGGGATCACCGCGGGGAGCTATCGCTGAACCCGAACCAAACCGGTACTGAAGCGGTGCGCCCATACATCAACCTGAATGTTTGGGATCGGAATGCCGCGCTGAAGGTGGTTTGGGGGAACAACAGCGAGCTCGATGCAAAACTGTCCTACGAGCATGACTTCTGTCGAGGGTGTGCCTACCTGCAGGCCTGCAACTCCGGTTGGTACCCTCACAAGCAGCTCTCACCTGAAGTGCTCGGAAAGTACATGGCTGCTCCGGAAGGGGAGTTCAGTTGCCCAGGATTCTTCCAGCTATGGGAAAAGCAGGCTCAGACCAGCTTCGATCAAGTGGGTGTGACGCGATACGGCAATGCCCGCCGCGAGAGAAGGATCAGAGCTATCGCACGGGCGGCTGCCGGCGAGGCCCCAGCCTTCTTCGAAACCAATTATGTCGACGACTACGAGGGCTACTTTGATGCAGTGAGATCTGCCGTCGTGGTGCGGGTGATACCCGAAATGCTCTTCGGCTGCACCGTCCGGCAGCGGCTGTGGTTCTACGATCGCCTGGGCAAACAAGTCCTCTTCGAGGGTGGACTAAGTCGCTTCGGCGAGGAAGCTTCCATCATCGCGCATTCGCTGGCCGGCAATTATCACTCCCTTGGGATCGATGATGCCCTCATCTGGGACTTTGTTCGCCGTCGGCCCGATCACCACCTGTCTGGCTTCATCCTGGATGCCGTGCAGTTGGCCAGGTGGATGGACCTACCAATTGAAGTTGTAGGCGGTTTCCCACGGTGGAACAGCGGGCTTGAAGTGTCCTTCAAGTTCGAGGACCTGATCATGTGGGGGATGACTTGCGCCGTGCCTGCAGACATTGCCGACTCTTTGGACCAGCGCCGTGACCATTTCCTGACCCCGGATGCTTACGAGTACCTGTCACGCATCCACCTGCAGGCCGTGTCTTTTTCGCGAAAGGCGCACGCGGCAATAAGGGACTGGCAGATCACAAAAGAGAGGATGACATGCGTCTGACTTGGATTCTGGGCGCATTTGCCCTGGTACTGTCCTGCAACGCGCAAGCCTTCCCCGTCGTTATCGCCGGTGGCGCAATGCTCCTCGGCGGACCGTCAACGGTAATTGCACTACTGATCGCCGCTGGCGTCTTTGGGTACCTCCGATTCTGTTCGGGCAAGCATGGCAAGGTGAAAAGCCTGGCGTTGGGATTCGCCGCTGGGTTGGCCGTGCTGGCGCTGGTGCTCAATGATCAGCGGGCGAGTCAGTTGGATGCGAATTTCATCGACTCAGGCTCGCCGGCTGAACGCATAACCGAGATTCCGTTTCGGGAAGTTGCTCTGGATGAGCAGGCGCAGATGCCAACGGCTATGGACCCGGCAGAGTTCATCGACAGTTTGGCCAAGCGCACCATCCGCGCGGTTCGAATTGACCCAATGCCTGAACCGTTCTTCCAGGATTTCGGAAATGGAGTGTCAGCGAAAGAGCTCGGCAAAAGCCCAGCTAAATTGCTGGCGCTGATTCGTGAATCGTCGGTGCCAGTGGTGCTTATCGACCAGTATGGAAGCTCGGCCGCTGCTATCTCAGAGGCTCTGAATGCCCGACTCGGTATTGAGGTTCGATTTCTGGTCGGTGGCACTAAATCTCTGCATCCATACGGCTGGAAGCACCTTGCAAATGAGGAAGACCCTCGGGCCATCCTGCCAAGCCAATTCCCAAAGGTGATTGCCGCAACACCTGGCTTGCAGATCATAAGTGACACAACCCGGGACCAGTTTGAACATGACGGCTGGCTTCATGGCGACATGATTTCGGATCTTCCAACCTTCCTCGCCGGTCTGGATAACATCGTCGCCACCATCGGCGATCGGCCTATCCTGATCTCTGCGGCGGAAGGTTACTTCACCGGTAATACCTGGGTAATCCTAACTCTCCTCAGGTCCCGAGGCCTCGATCCTCAGTTCATCCTTCCGACTGAGGATGAGCTTCTGGTAAAGCCACCGTACTACCGGCATTTCAAGAATGACGAACGACTATTCGGCAACTCGGAGACGTATTCCTACTTAGAACGCAAGCCTCGTGTCGTGTTTCTGGACTTCCAGCCTGCTGCAGACTGGGCAACTACCCGCGAACGCATTCGCGGGACAGTCCACATCGACATGGAAAAGGTCGCCAGAGGCCAGATGACCGAGGAGTTGGCCAAGCTGGACCCTACTGCCACTTACGCCGGACTGGGCTATGACCGGCGCAGCAGTTACCACTCACTGTTGGCCGGCGAATACCTGTCGGAAAAGGGGGCCGGCTGGCTGGGCATCAACACTGAGCCGGAGCTATTTAGCCGAGAGCGACTGTCGAATCCCGACCTCTACGACGGTTGGCGCGAATTCTCGGCCAAGGCCCGCAATGAACTTGGCGAGGCGGGCTTCAAGGCCGTTTCCCTTCTGGGAGATGGCATAAAGGGCTATCTCCTGTTCAGCGCCTTACTGGCCCTAGTGTTGACCATCGCCTTCTGCGCAACTCCAACGGTGGCCGCTAAGGGGCTGGTTGCGGTTGCAGCACTCGGCGTCTTCCAGGTTTCTAGCTGGACCCTTGAAGAGTGGGTACGAGCCGACGTGCCTACGGACTGGGTTATCGCTGTGCAGCTGACGGCAGGTCTTCTAAGTGCTCTCTGCTGGACGGCGCACCGGCGCTATCGGAAAAGACGGTTCACTGTCCCAATGGGCGTACATCCTACCGACCTACCAGAGAAGATTCGCTTACTGGCCAAAGCTGCGGAGCATGGCTTCCACGTCCTGCCTGGCGTCGTCATCACCCCTGCCCTGGTCAATTCGACGGGTAGACATCTCCCACGCTGGGCGCGCATGAAGCCAACTATTGTTCGCTCTGCTGCACGGTCGGAGAGCTGTGAGGCGACGACTATTGGAATCTACGACTCCCTATACGCCGACGGCGAGCACCAGGTCTGGGCCTCGGCCGCTCAGGTCATTGCCGAGATAGAGCGCTCTGGAGAGGAGGGTATGTGTTTCGTTCAGCCCCGGATTCAAGGCCAAACATTCGGGGTGGCTATGTTCGGTACCGAAGCCGATGACCACATGATCATTTGCGAAGGAGGCCATGCTGACCAGGTTACGGCAGGCACCGCGGCAACGTCGCGTTTTGCAGTACCGATATGGGATGTAAACAGGCTCGACCCAAGAGACCGGGCTGTCTGCCGGGTGCTGCTGCGCCTGCAGCGAGTTATGGGGGCCACGAGTATTGAGTGGGCCCGCTCGTTATCGGGGAAGCTGACCATCCTGCAGGTCAGCACTGACCAACTCGGAAGAATAGGCCTCAAGCACCGTATCTCCAAAAACAATCGCCGCTTCGTCGTTGCTCCAGTAGCACACACCGGCAAGCTGGAAGCTGCCGTACTCGCCGCTTGCGCAATCAAGGGGGAGCAACTGACCGTAGGCAGGTACCGGCTGGTTCAAGCCAAGTCTTTCATTGGCGGATTGTTGTCGCTCTATCAGGACATTTCCTCGGCAGTTGACTACACCCGGATGTCCCCGACCATTGCATTTCCCTCCGCGGCGATCATTGAAGCTTTCGAAACAGAGCATCGGGAACGACTGGCGCAGCGCACTTTATGGCTCCCCGACCTCTCTGCCGAGACCGAACAGCTGATTGCAGCGGTCATCCACGACCTTGGTCGAATTCGGGACGTGTACGGGCGATTCAACCGGTTGGCGACTCTGGCAGCTGAACTCCGTATCAAGGCCCGCATCAAGGGTTTTTCGCGGCCACTATCGTCGACTGTACTTGGCGCGGCATTGGAAGAGGCAGAGGCGGACGCCCGGGCCGATCTGCTTGAGCGCATGGGATGCCTTTCGCTGAATGGCTTCGCTATCCAGGGTAAGTCGAGTCTGGACGGAGACGATCTTCTCGGCGGCGTTATACAGGCTACCGACTCTCCAATGGCTTGGCTGAAGGATGAATGTGCGGTGCAGGTCATGTACGAACTGAAGCGCTTGCGCCCATTGCTCGCCGAGATCGAGCAACGTGGGGCAGTCAACTCCCTCATGTCAGCCCTAGACGTTTCAGTTGGTACCGATACTGACTCCAGGGCGGCAGCGCTAGAAACAGTAGCAATGCAAAGCAGGCCTCTCCCGCTGGCTAACCTACTGGCAGGCCATGACCGAGATCTAGGGCTAAACGCTTTCGTATGGGGAATACCAGCTAAAGGCATCTGCCTGCGGCTGGCCAGCAAAGATGAGTTCCAACCAGGGGACGCACTGCTGATTGACCGAGCGGAAATGAGCTATCTCCCGCTGATAGCGCGCGCAGGCGCGCTTGTCGTTCGCGAAGGTTCTGCGCTGTCTCATCTCATGCAGCACGCCAGGCGTCTTCGAGTGCCGCACGTGGTCGGCGCCGACATTGGGGATCAAAAGGACTCGGCACTGGTGTTCATTTCCGCCTCTGGAGAGGTGTGCCGTGCATAACGCCCTGGACATGCTCAACGTCTGTATTGCACCAACTCGCCTCTGCAACCTCGGCTGTACCCACTGCTACGTGAAGCCAGAGCTGCTCCGGGATAAGGCCATGATGGATGAGGGCCTCTACCGGAAGACCTTCGATAGCATCGAAGCTCTGTTCAAGGCAGACCGGAAAGTCACCAAGATCAACATCGAATTGCTCGGCGGCGAGCTGACTATGATGCCGCTGGCCTACTGGGAAAGAAATCTGCCCTGGACCCTGGAGGTCATGGCCGGATGGGAGCGCGACTACAACGCCGAGGCCGCCCTCATTTGGTGTACCAACCTGATTTTCAAGGACCCAGGGTACATCAGCCTTCTCAACGAGATGGGCCACCGATATGGCTACGGGTTGGATGTGTTTGTTCCATGGGAGCCTGACACCAATCGGTTCCTGAAGGACGACAAGCTTCTCCCCAGATACTTCAAAACGCTAGAGGCCATCACCGGCATCAAGCGCAAAACCCTCTGCATCACCATGAGCAAGGCCGTAATTGAGCGCGGGCCTATGTTCATCGTCGAAGAGTTCGTCAGCCGCGGAATCACCGATATCACCTGCGACATGCTCTACCCGGCAGGCAGCGGCAAGAGTTACTTTCTCAAGACTTGTACCTACGGCGAAGTGTCCGACTACATCCTTGCTCTGAGCGAGTTGGTGCCCGACGGGGTGACCATCAGCCCGTTGGTGGAAATGGAGACGGCGTGTGTTACCGCGACCCATTTCCACTACCCGGGTAATGACAGCTACGACCTCGAGGTAGAACAGAACGGCGAGGTGACCTTCAACTCCAGCTACACTGGTGACGAGGCGATACAGCCAACTGAACCACTCTCAGTGCAGGACCTGCGGTTCGCGGAAAAGGCAATCTTCAACAATGCCCCAGAGATGCTGGTGCGCCACAGCATGCCCAACGAGGAGTGTGGCACATGTGAGTTTGCCGTCGTGTGCTCCGGTGGATGGGCGTGGCACAAGAACCTTCACCATAACCTGCGCAGCATCATCGCCGACGGAGACTGTCCTGGCCTAAAGCGGGTATGGCTGCAGGCCAAGGCCAATGCTGGCGCTGAAACCGACCGTTCCAAGTACCTGGCAGTGATGGAAGCCAGGAAGCGGGAAGGGGCGCTTCGACTCCGGGTTGCGACCGCGAACATTGAACGCGGCCGGGAAGTCCCCCTGATCGAGGATTCTTTCGCCGGCGCCTACGACAGCTTCTTCAATGAGTTCGACCGACCCCGGCTCGTAGAAATGATGCCAGGCGCCCTGTTCGGGAAGTCTTGGGCCGAACGCTTGTTCTTCTATGATGCGATCGGCGCGCAGATCGACACACCGAAAAATTGGTATGCAGACGCTGCAGAGGAGGGTGGTGAGGAGCTTTTCCGTCACATCCTGTTTGGCAATTACCAGTACCTGACTTTCGATCCAGTGCGCGTGATCAGCGAAATCCGGTACCGGCAGCAATGGAAGCTCGCGCACCTGGTTGAAAATATCATCGCCGACCTGGCCGCAGGGAACCAAGTTCGGGCGCTGTTGGGGGGCGCGCATCTCGATGAAGTGGTGCTGATGTGCCGGGAGGCAATGGCTGCCATGGAGCTCGCCGCATGATTCATCAGCCCTTCACCTTGCACATCCGGATGACGAAGTCATGTAACGCGGACTGCAGCTACTGCAGCAGCTGGATGGAGAATGTCTCGTCGCGGATGTCGCCGGCCGCTTTCATGAAGTCAATCGACTTCATCTTCAACCGAGCACTCCCCCAGCTCGGGGCTGCGCCGACGTTCCTATCGGCCCAGTACATAGGTGGCGAAATTCTCACCGTTCCTTTCCAAGAGCTGAAGGAGTGCGTTCGGTATTTGCGAAAAGTGTGCGCCCAGCACGGAATAGAGATGCAGGATGGTGCACAGAGCAACCTGATCGGCACTCCGGAGAAAATCAGTCGACTATACGACCTGTTCGAAGGCCGCCTTGGCACCTCGGTCGACGATTTCAGCCAGGCGCGCACAGTGAAAGGCTCGGCGGACAACTACCGGCTGATCTGGAAAGAGGCAGACCATTACCTTCGAAACCAGCGGAGCACCCCGGGCGCGGTCTTCGTCCTGGATCAGTCAGGCTTGAACTCTGCTAGGCAACAGACTCGGCTCGCCGCACGAGAAGGCCGTATGCTGACACTTCGTCCGCTGTTTCAGGGAGGAACGCCTGGCCAAGCCCTTCAAGGGGCAGAACGGACGATGAAGGCACTCCTAGAGACCTTCGACGACTGGTTTATGCGCTACCCGATTATCGTGGAGCCCTTTTTCCACCTCACCACCGCGCGCGTGGCGTCCTTAGCCGGTGGTAACCACCATATGCCACATGCCTGCGCATTCCAAGCGGACTGCACTCAGCGGTCTCTCAGCCTGGAGCCGAATGGCGACCTACACGTGTGCCAAGAAATGGCGGACGCGGGGTTATCTCGGGTGGGCAATGCATTGGACGGTGTGATCGATACGGGACTGTTAGAAGCTCTGGCGGCCCGTTCAGGGCGGCTATCTGCCGACTGCCAGGCCTGCCCATTTGTTAAGGAGTGCCAGGGCGGCTGCATGTTCGAATCGATCCAACAAGGGAGCGGCATGTATGGCCGCTCTGCGCACTGTGCGAGTTGGAAGGCGCTTTTCAGACGCATCGATGCCGGCATTCAGGAACACGGACTGGAGGAGGTTAGAGGCTGGCTCCACCGCATCGAAACCCGACATCACAACCACAAGCTAGACGGCCTATTCAAGGCAAGTCTGGCCTCTGCATAGCCGAGGAATTTCCGTGGTACTGAATGACTTGTTCCGCACTGGACACTGTGTAGGCTCGATTCCCAAGGACCAAGCTGATGCGCTGCTTCGCTTGGTCAAGCAGGACACTTTCCTTCCTGACAAACCTGGAAGTCCTGACATTGCAGAGTGGGAGTCCGACGACCCCTCGAAGAATTTGAACGTGCCGCCAGAGTATCTCTCGTTCATGGAGAATCTCGGCAGCAGCCCAGACCTTGAGCACTTCCGGGCACACATGGGGGATTGGAGCAGAGTGAATGTCATGTTGCAGCGTGGACGACGTGGTGACTCTATGGGATGGCATCACGACGCATACGACCCCATGCATTTGATCTGCATGGTCTATCTCAGCGACGAGCTGTGGACCCCCGAGGACGGGGGCCTGCTTCAACTCGGTGAAGGCGATATCGACGACATGGGGTTCATCACCAAGGACATCCATGTTCACTCCTCGGTTTCCCCGAATCACGGGACGCTTGTTTGGTGCATCAACACCAATCCCCGGTGGGTTCACCAGGTCACCGCAATCAACACCGATAAGCCCAGGTACACCCTCATTGGGCAGTTCGGATATCGCGAGAACGTTATGCGGAGCACTGTACGGAAACGCTACGGAGAAGCTCTCCGATGAGCAGAAATCAGCTATCACTCCGCCGTTTCAGATTCCACGATGCCCTGATCACTTCGCCTGTGGAGTTGAGTTGGCGCGGGAGATTGCTGCGAGTAATTGATGCCTGTTTCGATGGCATCTACGGCTCATTGCACCCAGAGGTCCTGGTGGTCGGGAACGATGTTCTGGTCAGCCTAGCCCTGGCATTACATCTGGCCGAATGCGGTTTTGAGGTGCTGATAAGCCCCGATAATCTCGACATCGAATCGTGGCCTAATCCTCACTACTCTGCAAACAACCTGGCCATCTTCAGCACCTGGACTGGTGAAATGGCGGAGGTACTCGGATCTCGCTTCGGCAAGGACTTCGAGGTTGGAAGCATTGCATCAGCAATCGGCGCGCTCTGCGAGGGCTGCAAGCAGACGGGTAGAGTCTCAATCATCAAGGACACGGCACTGCAGAGTGACCGTGGATTTTGCCGCGGCGCCCCAGGCAAGCATCTGCTCTTCCCTTTAAGACCAGAGATCAGGCAGCAGGCCGGCCTTCACCCATTCTGGAAGGTCATCACCACTCGTCTGCCCTCGATTCAATTCAATCATCGGGAGCTTGAATTCGTAAGCACTGGGCTAGTGGTCCTTACCTCACACCCATCCCGGTTTCTACATCCAGAAGCATCAACTTGTTCAAGAGTTGGGCAGGCTCGAGTCAGCGTTACAGACGTTTCCGAGAAGGGCCGCCACAACGATCTACGGACAGCGCTCGCCCTGAGGATTACCTAATGCAGCCAGGCATTTCATCGTCCGGGGCAACCGGGCGAAACAGTTTTCTATTTCAGATAAACGTGACTCGACGTTGCCAGCTTCGCTGCTCCCACTGCTACATCCTTTCGGACAAAAAGGACAAGAGCCCCGACATGACGGAAGAAGAATTCCTGCATGTTGTGAGGGGGATCGTCGAGCACATGCAAGCCGATCACAACTTCTCCCAGCGCTACAACCACGTGGACATCCATGTGATTGGCGGGGAGCCTTCAATGCTAGGGGTTCGGTTCTTCGAATCCGCGCTCCCGAAAGCCAAGGCTCTGCTGCGAGGCATCCCCCAGGCCGTCGACTTTTCCATTGTCACCAACTTGGTGACTCAAGAAGCCCTTGAGGTGGCCCGTCTGTTCGATAAGGTGTCCACCAGCTACGAACGGTCAACGAGATTCAACAAGCGTAAACAGGAAGAAATCTGGCGGCGCAACGTGGTTACCCTGATGGCTGAAGCCAAGATGCCTGGGGTTTCGGGGCCGAAAGATTTCTCTGTCACCACGGCACTTGTACGGCCGGTCGTTCAAGCCGGAGCAGCTTCGATGATCGAGGAGCTGGTCGACCTTGGGTTCACCAAGATGCACTTCGGGTTCTTCATCCCGTCAGGTGACGGCGACCTCAATGCGAAACTCATCCAACCAAAGCACCGTGAGACCGCTCAGTTCTATATCGAGGCGCTTGACTGGTACCTAAAGCATCGCGAAACCATAACCGACCTCTGGATCAACCCATGTGAGTCCTGGTTGGAGGCTGTCTACCGCGGCGAGAGCTTAGATGATGTGGTTTGCCCGATTGTCCATGGGGCACTTGATATCGACTCCGATGGGCGGACTATCAGCTGCATCGAGAAAGGCGGTACGAACGATTACACCAGCCATGGGAACATCTTTGAAACGCGCGAGGTGATTCAAGGTGACGGTTCCAAGGCCGTGGAATTCGTCAATACCATTCATGACGTCCTCACCTCGCCGAGCTACCTGAAAGAAGTGGCCAATGCTAGGCGACTTCCCGCTGCCTGCCGGGCTTGCGATGAGAGGATGCTTTGCCAGGCTAACTGCGGCGTTCTTCACGAGCAGTGGAATCAGCAGGACGAGTGCCCGGGCTTCAAGACCTTCATCAAGAGGGTTCGCTTCCTGGTAGAGGAAAAGGGAGTGCGACCGAAGTCCGTATTACAGGGCGCAAACCAGCTGCCTCAGAACCTCATTGCGGTGGGCTGACCATGACCACTGACAAAGGGCCCAGTTTTCTCTCGATCTTTCCGATTCTCGCAAAGCTGCTGTTCTCGTATGGGAAGCGTTTGCTGAGCGTTGACACACTCGTGAGCCTGGAAAAGAAAACGGGAGTGGGTTCAGGTGAGCGCACTCCTGAGGAGATAGCCCTGGACCAGGCGCTGGAACGTAACCCACATCAGTTGCAGATCAACATGGAACCTGGCCACAAACCGACACCGAGCATTGCACAACTGCTTGAGCAATCTGCCGGTGACCGCCTGGTAGTAAACGAGGAGGCCATCCGTGCTGCCCGTAACCCAAAGTGAGCCATTTGAAGGTCTCACGGACACAATTGAGAACGGGTATTTCGTTTTCACCTTGATGCCGTCGTTGTACTGCCCTTACAACTGCAAGCATTGCTACCTGAGCAAGGAACAGCGCAGCGACAAGACTCTGATGTCGCTCGACGACTTCAGGATGGTTTGCAGGAAGATTCACATCTACTTCGAGGAGCAGCAGCCGCCCCGCCGGACGATCATCGCCTACAACTACGGCGGTGAGCCCACCGCAGCGGGCCCTGAATACTTCCTCGCCTACTCAAGAATCATGGATGAGGAGCTGCCGGCATCGGTCGGCTATGAAGTCCGCCATGTGATGCTCACCTCGATGCTTGGTGTGGACCTCGATGTTTGGGCGCCAATCTGGCAAGAGCACTGTAATGGCTATGTTCAGACCTCCTACGACGGAGACATGCGCTCCAGCAACTACGTACGTAAGTGGGAGGCCAAGGTACGTGAAGCAGTCGGCCGCGGCTTGAAAGTGGCCACGATCAGCGTGGTCAACTCTGCCCTGCTGGAACAAGGCGCATCCCGGACACTGGATTTGCTTGCCGAACTTGGAGTCGAGGAGACTGGTTGGTTGCCCTTCATGCTGAACGAGCAGAACGATAGGCCGGGCCAATACGATCGCTTCGCCCCAACCATGACTGCCTTCAACGACTTCATGATCGAGATGCTCAACCACTGGTACAGGGGCAAGGTCCAGGGGTTGAAGATGCCAAGCATTGGTGAGGCTCATTTTGCAGTCGATCGCGCCGGCGGCGGCGACCTTAGCAACATGGCAGGTCAGACCCTGTTTCTACTCCCTGACGGAGAGTTTGTACTGCCCAACTATCGGGATGGATGGAAGGAGTACATGCACTCCTTCGGCAACATCCTGAAGCCGGAGACAACGTTCCGAGACATCCTCTGCTCTCGGGAGAGGATCTTGTACATGCGCCGACAGAGCACGCGGAACAACAATCCCGAATGCCGGCACTGCGAGTACAGGAACGCATGCCTGTTGGAGTTCGCCAAACCCAATAAGCCCAACGATGAATGCTTCGGTGCGAAGCGCTTCGTTGCGCACGCTATTGCTCGCAACGGTATCGAGCCGCTGTTGAGCGGTCCCGTCACGCTGTATTAGGAGATTCCATGCTACTTAAACCCAAGGAGTTCGACGCCGAAGCGTTTGCCAAGGAAGCGACGAACATCACACTCAGCGAGCGCACCATGGAGATGGTCGACAACTTTGGCCAGGTCCATAGTCCGGAGATCCTGCCGATCTGGAAGGATTTCTATGAAAAAATGCTAGCGGAAAAAGGGAAGGGGAATAAGCGCAAATCTGCTGACTTCACGATCCCCTTTAATGGTTACCGTTACCGCTGCAACCTGGCCAATTCAATGGATGGTTGGGTAATCGCGATGCGCCGCCTGCTCCAAGGAAAGCTGAACTTCCAAAAGGACCTGAAACTCGATTACAACGTCGTAAAGTCCCTCATGAAAGGTGCGGGCTTGACGCTATTCGCAGGTGTGATGGGTTCGGGTAAATCCACAACCATGTTCTCAGCTCTGGAGAATATGGACCCTCTCGAAAGAGGTCTACTCGGTACCTGTGAAGACCCCATCGAGTACATCTTCGAAGGCGGTGGCGTCATTCAGCGTGAAGTCGGAGAGCACGTAGAAAGCTTTGAGCAGGCCATCCGGGACTGTGTCCGGCAGAACCGAAAAACCATCATGGTCAGCGAGATTCGAGATCCTGAAACGGCCAATGCCGCGCTGCTAGCTGCATCGACCGGTCACTCGGTTTTCGCGACTATTCACGCTGATAGCGCACCCGATGCGTACACCCGGATGCTGGCGCTGGTTGATCCCCGGTATGAAAGACTTGTCCCACAGACACTGCGCGGAATCTTCTGGCAGCACATGTTGCGCTTCTCGGACGGGCAGCGTGCTCCACTCCCCATCTATGAGTCGATCGAGGTGACTGGGGCTGTGCGTCAGATTCTGCAGGGTGGTCCGGAGAAGCTGCCTATGCTGGCGAACGAGATGAAGCGCCAGGGGCGGCGGAACATGGCGGAAACCGCCATGGCATGGGTGACAGCCAATAAGGTGTCGCGAGAAGAAGTACGCGAATTCACAGATCGTCGTGGACGAATCAATGAGCTCTAACTCATAGCTACAAGGCAGGGACGCCTAGCTTACTGGCATACAAACCATATCGATGACCTGTATCACTTCGGTGTTTTCCTGGCCAGCTACCTGAGGAGGCACTCTGGAAGTCCAGGGCGGCCAAAGTAGAAGCCTTGGCATAAATCGATCTCCAGGGCCTTAGCAATTTCAAGCTCAGCTGCGTCCTCAATCCCCTCGAGTACCACACGTTTCCCAGCCGCCCTGCAGTCACGCACAAGCTTCTCTACCTCACCCCGGACTACAGGGCTCTCAGCGATTTCTCGTGTGGTCCGACGTGACAGCTTGCAACCGGTCACAGCGCGGTTCATCAAGAGTTGCCTCTTTGCGAATCCATCCCTCATGTCATCCAGCATCACAGGCATCGCCTTGAGGTTGAGACGCTCCAAACCTTTAACGATTTTGTAGGCATCTCCATCCGCGGATTCAGTGATTTCGAACGTCATTCGAGATGTGACTTCGTGTCGGTCAAACTCCGATATTGCGTGCTCAATGAATCGGATATCGCTGACGGAGATCTGCGAGGCGTTCACCCAGAGATGCACATTCGGAAACGCTCCAGCGATCCGAGCTGCATGAGAGACCACCCACCTATCCAGGTCGACAATCGAGCCATCAGCCTCCGCGCTTGCAATCAGACGCGCGGGGGCAGCTAACTGAGTCCCTTCGACCACACGGAGCAAACACTCATAGGCAATAGCTGAGGGATGGCGGTTGCCGAGGTGCATAACTGGTTGGACAACCAGAGCGAGCTCCAAGTCAGGCCCTGCACAAGCTTCTACAGCAATACTTCGGGGACGGCTGATCATCATGATAGGGGAATCGCTTTGGCTCTTTCCCCAATAGTGGAAATCGACTGCCCCAAATCCGGTGGTCGGGCGTGAAAATCTGTATGCGAAACTGGTTCGCCCGACGGCTGGTGGCACAGCAGACGGTCGTTAATCTGGCTCCATCCACTGTGGAGACCAGAACAGATGAAATTCCTGAAAGAGTTGAGCGACCTGAACGAAGGCACCCTGGTGCTGACATCTACCGAGCGGGTTGCCCGTCACCTGAGGCTACAGTCGGCATTGCTGCAGTCCATGTCCGGCAAAAAAGCCTGGTTCAACAAAGGGCGAATTCAAACCGTCACGTCCTGGATTGAAAATGCGTGGCTCGAACTGATGCCGGCAGAGCAACTACTGTATCCGGTACAGGAACTGGCAGTGGTGAAGGGCCTCGCAGATAGCTCCGGCCTGATGCCAGCAACTCTGATTTCCTCTACTGCGACCTCTCGCCGTATTGGTAGCGCGTACTCCGAAGCCCTCAAATACCAGATCCCGATGGATCAAGAGCGGTTCCGGTTCAAGCGCGAGCTGGAAGTCTTCTGGCAACTGCAAGAAATGCTTCGTCGGGAGTGTTCCTCCCAGGGCGTTGTCTTCCGAGCTCAGCTCCCAGGCTTGCTGCTGAATGCGGTTCAAGAAGGGCTGGTTGAGCTTCCAAACAAAATTGTCATTGTCGGTATCCTCGACATGAACCCTGCAGAGAAAGTGCTCTTCCAGGCAATTGCTGCTCGTGGTGTCGAAGTGGAAGAAGTGGATGTCGCCGGTGACCGCTCCACACCCCGACTGATCCGTGCAACGAACCAGGGCGATGAGTTCACGCTCGTTGCAGAATGGGTGAATAATCACCTCTCACCTTACGTTGACACTCCGCTCGCTGCGCCCCAACTTGCGATCCTGGTACCGGATATCCGGAACTTCCAAGCGCCGCTGATTGAGGCACTTTCACTGCACTGCAGCCCGGCAACGCTGATTCCTGGCGAGTCCGATTCTGATATGCGGACTCCATGGGATATCTCCAGTGGCGCGACCTTGGGCAGTCGCCCTCTGGTCCGTGCCGCTATGGACCTTCTGTCCATCACTCCTCAAGAGGCGGACTCCGAGGCCTTCAGTCGTGTTCTGCGCTCGCCGTGGATCGGCGGTGAAGCTTCTGAAGGCCGCGCGCGTGCATTGCTGGATATCTGGCTGCGCGACAACATGGGCCTTTCCATGGGGGGTGAGGACTTCCTCCGAGCAATCGGCGTATACAAAGGTGATGCAGTACCTGACTTCCGGGAACGCTTCGCAGGCTATCTGGCTGGCCAGGTCAATGGAGAGACGAAGCGTTATCCGTCGGAATGGGCGGAGCAGTTCAGCCAGGCGTTGGTAGGGATGGGCTGGCCGGGAAGCAAAGAACTGGACTCAGCCAACTTCCAGACACTGAAGGCCTGGGACGAGGCACTGACCCTGTTCCGCACCCTCGACACACAGCTTGGTCGTGTGGAATATCCACGGGCGTACATGTGGCTGCGGGAAATCATCGATACCCGACAGTTCCAACCGCGTATCTCGCACGTGGCCCCGGTTTCGATCCTGGGGTATGAGGATGCAATCGGCTTGCACTTCGACGCAGTGTGGGTACTGGGGGCATCGAGCACTGTGTTGCCCGCCAGAGTGGAGCCTTCCCCCTTCCTGCCGCTGGAGCTCCAGGTGGCGGCTGGGATTCCAGGCGCCTCCAGTGAGGGCGCCTTGGCTCGGGCAGAGAAGGTGGTCGCAGCACTGCTGAGCACGAGTGCTGATGTAACAGTTTCCTGCCCCAGTCATAACGACAAAGGCGCCTCGGTGTCTTGTAGCGAACTGTTCGGCTCCTGGCCAGCAGCAGCCCCTTCCGTCCACACTCATGGGCTGTTTGTCGACCAGCTGTTGGGAATCCTCGATCGCAGCCAGGTGGTCCCTGAAACGGTCGCCCCCGTATCCGCTGATGAGCTCGCCTGGATCAAAGGCGGGGTGAGAATCTTCAAGGACTATGCAGAAGCCCCCTTCCTGTCCTTCGCTCGAAATCGACTGCGCGCCGAAATGTTCCCGGAGCCTGTTATCGGTCTCGACCCACGCATTCAGGGAACCATGGTGCACCTGGTGCTCGAATTGTTCTGGACTGACGTTCGGAGCTCGAAAGCGTTGAAGGCGATGAGTCACGACCAACTGCTGGACAAGATACGCGATACGGTTGCGAAAGCATCGGAGCAGTTGCTAAACAAACTGGTCTGGCGCTACGGAAAGCGTGTTATCGCGCTTGAGCGACTGCGCCTGGAATCACTGATCAATGACTGGCTCTATCTGGAGTCGAAGCGCACCCACGACTTCGAGGTCCTCGGCTTCGAGGAACCACATGACATTGCAGTTGGGCTGGTAAACATTACCGTCAAGGTCGACCGGCGTGACCGGATTTTCCTGACCGAGGATGAAACTGAGTTCAGGGACGTGGTGATTGACTACAAGTCTGGAGCTTCGATGAGGATGACCAGCCTGAACGCTGACACTCTTACGGAGCCTCAACTGCCCATCTACGCGACCAAGATTGACTTCCAACAGAATGGCGGAAAGCGCATCGACGGTATCGCGCTGGCACAGGTCAACAGCAAGAGCCTGGGGTTCCATACCCGATCCAATTTCACGGGTGAGCTGGCACCAAGGACCGGCAAGCATAGTGGTGTGGATACCGAGGGCGCATGGGATGGCCAGTGCGAGGCGTGGACGAATGCGTTGGATGAAATGAGTCAGGGCTTCACCGACGGGGAAGCCTGGCTGCAGAATGGAGCACCGCTTCCCATGGGATATGAGTATCTCGGTATCCTGACCCGCTAATCCCGTCCCCTGGTCCATAGGACCAGGGGAACCTCCCTTGAGAACCAAATCGTGGAACAAACCTCATCACCAGAAATGCTCTGTCAGTTTGCGGAGATGGCTCTTTCCTTTCTTCGCGACATTGGCCTTTCAGTGGAAGTCGTCCCTGGGGCTGCCGGGTTTATCGATCACGTCAGGATCAAGGATGGCGGCCTCCAGATAGATCCGCGCTGCCCTGCATCTGGGCTCCTACATGAGGCTGGGCACTTGGCGGTGGTCCCAAAACGCTACCGCCACTGGATGTCTGGGAACCTCTATGCAAGCTTCAACCGAATGCTCAAAGATCCTGAGTTTCTGGCGCAGGAGCCGGACAGCCCTCTCTACCGTGCAGTGATCCAGGCAACTGACCCTGAGGTTACAGCCTGGGCCTGGGCGGCAGGGCGATTCCTGGGAATCCCGCCAGAGGTAATAATCCAGGACGACGAGTACGACGGTTCAGGTCGGAACATCAGGATTCTGTTACAGGCCAACTCCTACATAGGCATCAACGGCCTTTCCCATGGTGGCTTCTGTGTACGGCGTAAGACTCCGTATAGAGCGCTACCGCAGTATCCTGAGCTCGCTTTTTGGCTTCAGCCGTAAGGGGTGGTGGCACACAAAGCGGTCGTTAATCTGGCTCCATCAATCGAACGGAGCCACACTGATGACCGCTTTCCAATCCCTACCTGCGATCCCGCACCTTGAGCCGATCTTTGCAGCCATTGCAGCTGCTAATCCTCATGACGGCCAAGCCCGGGCGGACTCCATCGACCCCCGTCGCTCGCTGGCACTCCTCGCCCCCGCAGGATCAGGAAAAACCACTCAGCTCCTCTTCCGCATGCTGGCCTGCCTCACGGTAGTAGAGCGCCCGGAAGAGATTCTGGCTATTACGTTCACTACGAAGGCTGCCGGCGAGATTCTGGAGCGCGTGACCAGTGCCCTGGCCCTGGCTGCCGCAGGAGTGGAACCGGTCCAAGCTCACGATAAGCCGTTGTACCAGCTCGGCCGCCTGGTTCTCGAACGTGATCGGCTGCTGGGCTGGAACCTGATCCTGAACCCGTCTCGCCTGCGCATCATGACGTTCGATGCCTTCTGCGCCTACCTGGCCGGCAAAACTCCGATCATGAGTGGACTGGGTGGCGGTAAAACCGTCGAGGACCCTGCGTTGATCTACCGCAGCGCGATTCTTGACACCCTTGGCAGCGTGAACTCGGATGACATCCCTGAAGAGCTCCGTGAAGCGCTGGAAGCAGTGCTCACCTTTGCCCGCAACCGTTTCGAACTGCTGGTGCCGATGTTCTCGGCGCTGCTCTCCAAGCGCGATCAGTGGGCCGGCGAGATCATGACCTTGGACATCCCAGGCATGGAGCTGGCGATCGCTGAAATGGTTGCCAAGCATGCCGCCGAGGCCATCACGGTACTGGGCGGCTCTCCGTTGACTCAGGCGATGGACATCCTGCAGCACGCTTCCGGGGTATACGATGGTTTCGCGTGGGCAGCCCAGCGTCCCGTTTTGGCCATCAACCAGACCTCCCTGGACTATCTGCGCGGGTTTGCCGGGTTTGCTCTTACAAGCGAAAACACTCTTCGCAAGTCCGTCAACGTGAAGAATGGCTTCCCCGCAGGCGAGCCGCTCACCAAGGACATGAACGCCCTGCTCAAGGGGCTGAAGGACGATCCAAAGGTGGAGCTCTACAGCGAAGCCTTGGTCACCCTCAAGACTCTCCCAGACCTGCAGTACCCCCAGGGCAGCGCCGCGATGTGTCAGCACTTCACAGTGATTCTGCGCTACCTGCTCGCGAACCTAACCCTCACCTTCGATGGCACCGCCACGATCGACTTCCAGGAAGTCGCTCAGCGCGCAATTCAGTCCTTGGGCTTCGGTGACGAAGTCGGCGACGCTCTGTTGGACGAGGACCGTATCAACCACCTGATGGTGGACGAGTTTCAGGATACTTCGCCCTCTCAGTTCGAGCTCCTGCAGCGCCTGGTCGCACACTGGGAAGACGATGACTCGCGATCGGTATTTTTCTGTGGTGATGGTTTCCAATCCATCTACCTGTTCCGAGCAGCAACCGTGGAGCTGTTCATCAACATGGTGATGAGCAAGGTGTTCGGCCCGAAGTCTCTGGAGATTCACCGCCTCACTGTCAATTTCCGCTCTGCGCCGGGTGTGGTGGAGTGGAATAACCGAGCCTACGGAAAAGTGTTCGCCAAGTCGGACTTTCCTTTCGTGCCGTCGATTCCGTTTCGAACCGTGGACGGGGGCGTGCATATTCGGCCCATCACCACTGGCCCCATTGGTGAAGCTCAGGAGGTGGTGAATATCATCAAGGAGGCCCTGGCCAAGAACCCGGAGCAGACCATTGCTATCCTGGTACGTGGCCGGTCTCACCTGAAGCACATCCTGCCAGCCCTGAAGGAAGCCGGAATTCCTACGGCTGGCCAGAATATCGATCCGATCGCCGAATCTGCCCCTGTGTCTGAAGTAATCGCGTTGATCCGCGCCCTCTGGCACGCAGCTGATCGTACCTCGTGGTTGGCAATGCTCCGTTCGGCGTTCGTAGGCCTTTCGTGGGACGATTGCCGGATCATTGCTCAGGGCGGCAAGGTGATCCGTGGTGCCCTGAAAGATGATCAGCTGATTGCCACTCTGAGCCCAGATGGCCAAGTGCGTGTTGAGCGCCTGAACAAGGTAATGGAGCGTATCGAACGCTCCGCGCGCGGCACTGAGTTGGTTTGGGCCGCGAAAGCCGCCTGGGTTGCCCTGGGCGGCCCTGCTACCGTTGATTCCGTCGAAATGGCTGATGTGGAGACCGTCTTCCGCGTGCTCGCTCAGCACACGAGCAACGGGGCCCTGCAGGACCCGCAAGCGTTCTTCCGTGCCCTGGATAACCTCTACGCATCCCCCAAAGCAGGGGTTGTCCAGGTCATGACAATCCACAATGCCAAGGGCCTCGAATACGATAGCGTCATCCTGCCAGGCCTTAATCGCACCGGTGCAACCGACGACACACCGCTGTTCTACTGGCGCAACCTGGCCGGCACCTTTGCCCTGGCCCCGAATGTTGGTGACCAAGACGAATCCTCTCCAGAGAGCCGGCTTTTCAAGTTCATCGGTCGACAAGTCAAGAAGGACATCTTGGATGAGGTGTCGCGCCTGGCGTACGTGGGTACTACCCGCGCCAAATGCGATTGCTACCTGCTGGCGGCTGTCGACAAATTCGACGAGGACAAGCCGATCCGAGTAGCTTCCGGTTCGCTGCTGAGCTGCCTCTGGCCTGAGCTGGAGGAGGACTTCTACGAGGCTGAACCGGGTGTACCCATTACTGCTGACGTGTCAGTAGAGGTTCCCTCGAAGGCGCGACTGAGCGCATCGTTCACCGTCGAACTACCGCGCGGCATCTTCATCCCTGCGGCGAGTAACGATCAGATCCCGACCGAGAACGAACTGGCAGACGAGTTGAGGGAAGAGGAGGGTAATGACTACCGAGCGAAGACCATCGGGGTTGTTTATCACCGAGTCGTCGAGTTGATTTCCAAAGAAGGGATCGAGGCCTGGAGCATCGAGCGGTTGCAAACCAAGAAACAGGCGATCGCCGCACTTCTGCGTCGTGAAGGTTATCCCGCCGCTGAAGTCCCTGCTGGTGTTGCGCGAATCCACCACCTGGTGGAGCGGACTATCAGCAGCACCCATGGTCGGTGGATTCTCAAAAAGCGGGAGAGTGGTGGCCAAGAAGTCCAGGTCAGCTCCTACCGAAACTCGCGGTGGGTGCATCGATACCTGGACCGTCCCTTCGTTGATGATGGGGTGTACTGGATCATTGACTGGAAAACACCGGACTGCCCGGAAGGAATGCCTGTTGAGCAGTTCCTCAGCCGGGAAGTGAATCGCTATGCGCCCAAAATGCGGGAATACAAGCAGGCGGTCCAGGATGCCGGGGTCACCCTGCCAGTGAAGCTGGCGCTCTTCCTGCCGGCAGTAGACCGCCTGGTTGAGGTGGCCTGAGACCTGAGGTCAGAAGCGCTCCAGTTTGAATGGTAGCGAGAACCGGAATCTGGAAAGGAGAGGGCGCGAATTAAGCGCCTTCTTCTTTTTCATCGAGGCAAGAACCTCAGCTCGGAGTTGAATCAGGTTGGAGAACAACTCGGGGTGGTGCTCGATCTCCAGAATCTTGTCCTTGAAAGCGAGGATTCCAAGCACATTGTTGGAGGTGAATTCGGCCCGGGCGATACCGATGTAGAGCACGATCTGAAAATACTCCCTCGGCCGGACACGCCTGGCCCATCGCCGACTCTTGAACTCGCCGACGATGATCCTACCGCTACGCTTATGGCGGAAGATTGCGTCAGGCTCCCCACCGACACCACGCCAGCGAATTCTCTTCCTTGCATGCCCTTTCCCAAGATCGGAGCTGATTAACTCGTAAGCTGCCGGATCAAGACCGAAAGCCCGGAAAATATCGTCCTTGGATTTTCCTTTGACGGCGAGGTAGAGGAAAAATGCGGCTAACAGTACAGAAATGACTATGATTAGGTTCATTGAGGTAGAACCTCGAAGTAGATCAGAGCAGCGATGAGCAGGCCGGCACCTATGAGGAAGGCGAGTTTGCTCGGTGCCTTGCCGATAGTCTCATGAGCGCGATTACCGTAGCGGGTAGCTTTTGCGTTGTAGGCTTTACCGCCAGCCCTGATGTAATCGTCCGGTGACTCAGCGTATGCAGCGATTTTGCTTACCGCAATATTGGCTTCAGTCGGCATTGAGGCCCTCCTTGCCATGTGCAAAGAAGAAACGTTTGTAGCCGCTGAAGACAACCAGTCCCTTTTCCTGGAACAGGTGGAAGGCACGAGAAGCTGAGCGGCGTTCCACGCCCGCGAGGCGGCGGATTTCTTCCCTCGTGGCCTTCACCTCTACACCACCCGGCCGGTGCGCGACATCGGGGTGGGAAGCCAGATTCACGACTACACGCCAGATCTTGTCCTGGTCCTTCATTTGCACCGTCGAAGCAGCGGTTGCGTGCTTGGTCAGAAGGTTCAGCTCGGCCGCCATCAGCACGACCTCACTGTTCTTCATGTCGTTCATGAAGGCGTTGAACTTGTCCTTCGATACTTTTAGGAGCGAAGCGCTCCCTCGGACCACATAGGTGAATTTCAGGTCGGTATGTCGGGAAGGAACGATGATGTCGCCGCGCCGCAGTGTGTCAATGAATAGCGGTTTCAAGTTCGGGTCCGGCGGGACGGTCGAAACAACCATCGTCCCGTTGAGGAGGATGTAGAAGTCACCGTGATTTGCGTCGATTTCAATGCCGGCTGGGTGGTCGACCACTCGGCCGTATTGGTGCGCCATCATTAACCAGCTAGCCCAGCTACCCGCGGTCAGCGAGGAACTCTTGAACCAGCTGGGTTCTGGCGTGGAGAGTACCGACACAGTCACTTGTCGCTTGGCTGTGCTGTTTGGCATTTGGCAGGGTCCTTCAGTTCGTATTGCGCTTGGTACGTCTCTATCCGCAGGTTCACCCCTGATGGAACGGGTAAGGCGATCAGAGACGCTACAGCGATGGACGTGGGGTTCATTACCAGAAGGACATTTCTGAGTCGCTTCGCTTCAGGAATGCGGAGCCCCTTCTGGCCCTTACTCACCATTTCTCGAAGGAAGACATAGCGCCGGCGCTCAGTTTTCAGCGCCAGGGGTCCCCTGACCTGTACGCCCTCAATGGAGAGGAGGGCATTCTTGATCAGAGTTGCAGCTTGTCGAACGGTCTGGATGTGCAAGCCGTCGATAACGACGTAGAAGCTGTCGGCGCGAAATTGGCTTCGCTTCGCTCGGGGCGAGGCCAGGTCCCAAGCAACATGGGTTTTTGCTTCCACAAGCATTCAACGAGCCCCTCGAGGCAGTCAGTTTCCCTAATAGTGGAAACTGACTGCCCCTATTTCAGGGTTTCGTGAAAATTATTGTTGGTAGGTCAGCGCCTTGCGCGCGTGATAGACGGCTTTTTCAAAGGAGCGTTGGCTTCCACGGATGCGCAGCACATCCAGTACCCGCGGGTTTCGCCTGACCTGGATGCTTTTGGGCCCAGCCAGCATCCCCAACACCAGGTCATAGCTATCGAGTAGAGCTCGATCATCCAGTTCGAGCACAGCGGTGAGGGTTTTCTTGTGCCGGTCGAGCGCCGTTTCGATCGCAGCCTTTTTCCAGGACTCCAACAGCTTCACTGGTGATTCTCCATTGCTCTGAATTGCTTGCCGTACTTTATCCGGTACACCCGGGCCTGGTGCATGAAAACCACCCCCAGTCCGCCGAAAAACCAGACCAGCGCAAAAGGCGTTGCGAAAGAGAGTAAGGCTGAGCTGATCACATTGTGGGCCTCTGTTGGGTATTCGTCGTCGACGACAACGCGGTAGAGCTCGTGATTCTTGTACAACGTAACCAGCACTTTCTGGTTGGCGTCAACTCCTCGGAAAACCTCTACGTCACCTCGGTCAACCACACTCAGCCAGCCGGTCAGACTCGTTGTTGCATTGCCCACCGACTGCAGCACTTGGGTGATGGACTCAGTCGAAACGTGTTTGGCGATCGAGCTGACCGGAACCGCATCACCCACCCACTCGAAACAAGTGATGGGGAGATGATCGCACTGAAAGCGGAAACGGCCTTCGTAGGTAGCAGTGAGTTCCTTCTGGTAAGTCAACCGTTCGTTCAGCAAGTGCTGCTGGATGTAGTAGGGGAAGATGAAATGAATCCACCCCTGAAATGTGACGAAAACGCAGATGAAAAAGGTGATGTGGATACGAAAGAAGGACTTGAATCCCCCTAATACAAACCTGACCAACAATGATCCGAACACGAGAGCCATCATGAACACGTCTCCGCGCTGGCGCTCGCTGGAAGAAATCTCATGCCCAAATAGAAGGCAGATCTGTTGCCACAGCTTGTTCCAAAGGTTGAACTCCTCTTGGCAGATCGCAAGCACGAAAATGATCAGCAGCCAAGTCAAGTCGACAGTCCTGCGGAAATGACAGTAGATCCCACACCACAACGCCGTGAAGAAGATGAAAACCCCAAAGTCTTCCAGCACCTGATTCAGCGTCAGGTCACGCCAGCTCCCATCACTGGGAATCGAGTTCAGCGCCGAAACAAGAGCAAACACGACCAGGAATAGTGGGGCATGGAGCTGCCAAGGGATGATGTGAGAGCGGGTAGACCAGGTCCTGGGCCAAGTGAGGAAAGAGGAAATCGCGGGCATAGCTTTTGGCTCGAAACGTTGGAAGCCATTGATACTATGGAGTTCCTGTACAGCTACCAGCCAAATTGCCCTCGGGATTTTCGGTCGCTGATGCACCCAAGAAGTACGAAATGAGGACGTTTGAATGACGGCAGCCAATCGTCGTTATACGCGGTACGCGATTCCAGAGAACTCACTGCAAAAACAACAGATCAAGACCAAGGGGGTGCTCGGTTTCCTTGCGGGGTGGGGAGATTGCCGGGTGCGCGACATCTCCTACGCCGGCGCGCTGGTTCTGACGGACAAGAAAATCGGGATCGGTGATCAGGTGCTGTTGCGCCTGACCGAAAAGGATGGCGGGGTGATGGATTTCGAAGGCACCGTTGCCAACTGCTCTAAGGACCCGATCACCCACCAGTTTCGAGTTGGGGTAGCCCTAAGTGAGCCCGAGGCGGACCGTCGCGAAAAAGGGTTCCTGCTGCAGCTGCAGGATCGGTACCGACCAGTGGCCTAGATGAATAAAATGCCCGACTCATGGAGTCGGGCATTTATAAGTCGGGGAAACGCGCGCACCACAGACGATGTTGAGGGGGGGGGTGTCTTAGGATAGGGACCTAATGCGTTTCCCCAAAAAGCAAAATTCAGTACCTCTGCCATGGCAGAAGGGACAAGGCGTAGCGTTAAGCGACACATTTGCCCCTGTGCCCACATTTTCACCGAAGCGGAAGCCTGTGAGAAGGCCAATAGCCTTCATTTCAGAATCAATTTAGCAGAAATTGAGGTTCTGTCTCAGACTGAGCATTCGAGATCAACAGATGACATCAGACGCAACCGACTAAACACACCATTTCGTCGGCGATTCACTCTGCCCGGGCATGACCTACGACCGTCGTGGCCTGAAAAAGTTCCATGAGCCGAGTTTCGCATGCGAAACTGAAAACGCCCTCAGGGAGGGCGTTAGGGGCTAAGCTCGGGCTGGACTGCCGAAGATTCGCTTGAGAAGCGGGGCCCGCTTCTCCTCTTCGGGAATCAGCGGGATAGCCCCATAGCGCGCCCCGGATGCAGCCGAGTAGTAGAGGAACTGCATTCTGTCCCCTTTGAGCCCTACGTAAGGCGCCGCCTGGACGATAGCCCGGTTCATCTCAGCATTCGCAGTCTGAGCCATTTGCAGATCGAACCCGAAGATCAGTCGGGTTTCGAAATGGTCCCACTGCGATGCCTTGAGGACCGGGGCCATGAGCACAACGTTGATGCCCTGGCTGCTTGCTAAACGCAGGCCTGCCTGGAAGCTCGCTGAATCCTCATCGATATTCAAGCCGTCCAGGATAATAGAGCGGCCGGCCGGTGAATTCTTCGTCAACGCTGCGACATGAGGCGCAATGATCGCTTCAAGCGAATACCGTTCTGCAGGAACGATCGAGACAGTGAGACAGGCATCCTTTGCACGAGAGCCGAGTATCAGCGAACTCAGGTCTTCAGATGCAGCGTGTCGCATCACCAGGTGGTTGCGGCTGTAGTGATTGATGTAGCTGTCACCGTCCACCCGATCTCGAACGATGATCACCTGCAGCCCATTCAGCTTGTTCAGGATCGCCTCTTGATCGATGTAGCGGCTGGCCAACTTGGCATCGGGTTGGGCTACCAAGGTATGCCCATGATATCCCCGACCCATGATCACCTGAGAGTTCGCCATGTAGCCATAACGGTTCTTGAACTTCAGAAGAGTTTCGGGCTTGTCATCGTTTGGATCGATCGGATCGTTCTTCACATACGTCACCAGGGCGTCGAAGTTGCCAAAGTTGTACATGGTTGCCACCAAGTTCTTCGGCGGGATCTGCTGGTGAACGGGCTCAGGGCCAGGCAGGGTGAGGTTCAAGACCATGCGCATGAACTCGACCATTTGTTGAGGTCGTTCAAGCTGAAGAATCTCCGCGGGAGTGCGAATCGCCTGGAGCCCAGGGATTTCTGGACCGAAGGTGTCAGAGGTGCTGCTGTAACTCTCGCGTCCATAGGCCCGGGCGACTATGGCTTCAGCCTGGGACAACGACAGGCCGAAGGCCAGTTGGTCGACAAGGCGTTTGCACTGAATTTGGTACATGAATCAGGAGTCCAAAAGCGTAGAGAGTGGTTGGTTGCGCTCGACAAAGCTGAGATAGGCTTCGTGCAGCTTCATATCGGAATGGTCAGTAATCGCGCCTGCTAGCAGGCGGTATGCCCTGCGGAGATCAGGAACGATGTCAGCTGTACCGTTCTCCAGGAGCTTTACCAGCTCGAGGATCGCCGTCACGTATCCCGCAGTGGCAGCACGTTCGATGAGATTGAGACCGAGCATGGGGTCCGCATCGGGTCGTTTACGAAGAAGGTTCTGCATGCCGAATGAGTAGAGGGCGACCTTCGAGGGGGGATTGGTCACACACGCCAATCTGAGCCAGTGATCGCTCTTGACCTGATCGACTTCCACGCCAATCCCCTGATTCAAGCACCGGGCAACCTGGAACATCGCATCGCTGCTTCCCTCCTCGGCAAGCTCCAGCAAGTCGCGGTACGCATTCCCTCGGCAGCGATCATCATTGGATGAGAGATCTCTGGTGAGGCTGGCAAGCCGCAGGAGGGTTTCTCGGCTCTTGGTGTCTACTGCACGGCTCAAATTCGTGTTCCCTATCATTCTTGCGCTGCTCGCTTGTTGCGCCCACGGCTACGTGATTCAAACGCCCCAAAAGCCCTGTGCTTCACGTCGTACTGGTGAACGTTCATTCCCGGTACGCGAGGCTCTGGTTCCAAAAGCGCTCGGATCGAGCGCTTCTTTTTTTCTTCCATTGGGCAGTAGTTCTTTAAAGGCTTTATGAGCGGCCGGGCACAGGAAACGTCATAAACGAACGGCACCGGTGCAGAGCAGATGTACGGCTCAATGTCTCCATCGGTCACCCTTGCCCGTACATGGGGAGTACCTAGTCGATGAACCGCTACCTGTTCATCAAGAGGCAATTCCTCAAGCTGTTCAAGCGAAAGCAGCACGCTGCTTTCCACCGAGCCTTGAACTACCTCGTCGCGAGATGGCCGGTGGCCAAAGGTGGCATGAAGCTCGTCTTCACAGACCTTGATCAGGTCTCGCACCAACCATCGCTTCGTTATCGAGCCCGTATCCCAGTAGAAGCGAATCAGCTGGGGGTCATGCAGAATCGGGGTTACCCGCATAGCCTGCAGGCTGGATATGCCGTAGTGATCTTTCGCTTTCCAGATCCGCTTCCGCTCAGCAGGCTTGGCCTTCTCGATCAGGTCGAACAGATGCATTCGAAGCCTATTGGTTTCGCGGATTCGATCCAAAGCCAATGCGGGCAGACCTATGGCACCAGGAGAGCGAAGAGTTTCCTTGGCACTTTGCCCCTCACCCAGCCAAATGGTTGTCAGGGTTTCAATGGCAAGGGAAATGCCCGTCTCGCCATCTGGCGTGGCGATTTCGATCCCAGCATTCTTGTCAACCGTAGGAGACTTCCTGAGAGGCACCTGGAAAAGGGCGTCGATCCGGATATGTGCTTTCGATTTCTCCAGCAAGAAGGCCAGTTCCTTGAGTGACTTGTCCAGGGTTGGTATCAGCTCCCTGCATTCTTCTTCGATGGTCCGGGGGAAGCTCATTCGCATACACCGTTTAGTTTGATATCGACACTTTAACGGCCGAGAAAGGGAAGTGAAGGCATCGTGGCTATCTCTGTAGTATCAAAGCTTGCGGGAACCAGGTGGGAAATTGAGGACCAAGCGTTATTTTGAGGGGAATGAAGAAAACCATCATCCCGCAGGCACTAGAGCTAGGAATACGTCCATGCGAAAGCTGATCCTCCACCTGAAAGGGGAGTATTTCGATGAAATCAAGGCTGGCCGCAAGCCCAAGGAATACAGACTGGTCACCCCATACTGGGAAAAGCGGCTGGTAGGGCGCTCCTACGACTGTATCGAGCTGGCGCGGGGATATCCTAAACGGGGTGATACCGAGAACCGGCTGACACTGCCTTGGAAAGGGGTCCAAAGGGAAACAATCATCCACCGCCACTTTGGCCCGCATCATGTGGAAGTGTTTGCGATCAACTTAGCTGTCGAGCCGAAAGACAGGAGTCCTGGGGCTGCTGGCCCGTTTCATAACGAAGGATAGTTGATCAATCGGCACGCCACGGAGACAAGGAATGGCAAAGAGGAATACGTTCAAGACCTTGAAAGACGGGGTGTACTTGGCGCGGTGTCGCGAGTCGAGCCTATTGGCCGCAGCTTCGAACGGGCATTCCATCATCTGGCCAGAGGCCAGAATGGTCATCAAAGGCGATACGGCTTATTTCTATCACGAGGGCAAGAAGGTCTGGTCTTGCAACATGACTTACGCGGCGAACAACTTCGACGTTGGAGCCCTGGCCGAGTAAGGATTAGCCATCGCTGTCCCCCGGGGGATCTCCGCACCGTCCTTTCAGTTGGAACCGTCACCGAAGTCGTTACCATGCTCTCTATTCGATGAATGGAGCTCTCCTCGGTGGTTCTTCAAAAAGCGTTGCAGTCCAGTAAGAACCTGGGCGACCTCACCCAAGCATGGATACGAGAGATAACCGCCCGCACTAAGGCTGAAAACGTGGTTTCCACGGTGAAGCTTACTGTCGGAGATACCGCCTCTCTCGTCGCTCCTGCCGCTCTGGTGGCGGAAGTTATTCTGAAGACCGGGCTTGCGGATGAGAAAACGCCTTTGCGTGTTCTTCTCATTGGACGTGATCCCATGATTCGACTGGACCATTCGGTCTGGGCGAGCCTTGCCGGCGAGATGCTCGGGCGCCCCGGAGAGGTCGAAATTTTCCTAACCCAGGCTGAGCAAGCCATTACCAGTATGTATCCCGTGGCTCAGGCCCTACGGCTTCCGCACTGCGGCGTAATGCTCAATGAGGAAATCCTCGCTGCGGATCGACCGGAGATTGATCTGGCGATCTGGGTACACCCCGCCGCAGAAGTCGATTCTCCCGATGAGCAGAACTATCTCCAAATCGCAGTGCATCTTCAGAAGAAAGCAGTGCCCGTCGCTGCCTGCGTGTTCAATGAGACTGACCTTCATGGACAGAACATTATCTTGAGCAGCTCAGGCCTCCATCTCGTCCCGCTCGGGGAGGGTCTGAAGAGGGGGAGCAAAGCGATCAACCGCTTTGGCATTTCAAGCCGAAACGTGGGCCTGGAAGGAGGGTGGGGAGCAGTTCTCTGTCACCTGACTGATTCCGAGGTGCGGCGCGCTGACAACGAGGTTGCCCTGGTCAAGGCAGCTCTGTCGCTACTTCGCCTTGAGGGCGGCATTGCCAGTTCATGGGCACTCGGCCAGCGAATCAACGGCGTGGCCTTTAACCGGATCATCCCCATAGGGCTCCTCGGCAATATGGCGGTTGAGCCAACAACTGGTCATCTGCTGGCGCATGATGACGAATCCAATCGTCTGGCAATTCTCGGCCACCTCTGGAACGAAAAGCGAAAAGCCATGCCTTCTGGAGGAGAAGAACTTCTCATCTGGGCGGCAGGGGTGAAGCTCTCATTCGGCCAGGCGCTCCCGAAAGAAACTGAAAAGCGTAAATCTGCCATATCTGCTCTTGAGCACGCCTTCGATCAGGGTGCATTGGATGCAGGGATTGCGTTGGCACGAGGATACGAAGCAACGGGGCATGAGGAGAGCCGAGAAAAAGCTCTTCAGCTGTATCGACGTATCGATACCGCGCATCCCTTGAGCGCATATGCTCTTGCGCACGGTGCGGTGTCCTCCGGGGAACAAGCTACGGCCTTGCGTTGCTTTGGCGCGGCCGCCGAAGCCGGTTATCCGCTGGCAATGTCGGACCTTGCCGTGTTCGTCCAGCAGATGAACATCCAAGGGATCGACCCCTGGGCCTTGCTTGCTCAAGCTGCACAGCTTGGCGATCCGGACGCAAATGTGTATCTGGCCGAACGGGAACTGAAGGCAGAAAGGCTACAGCCCTCTCTCGAATACCTCCGTCAGGCATGGCAGATCGGTCACAAGGAAGCACTCAATTTCGCGTTCAACCTGGCGACCTTCATGCAAGGGCAGAAGCTGGGAAACCGCCACAAGCTAAAACAGGAACTCCGGGACATCGAGAACCAAGCCAAGAAGGTGGGTGTCACCCTCACCTATGGCGGAGTTTGATAGTTTCCGCAGGGGCCCCTCAGCCATGCTATTGGTAATGGCGGTAGGCCTAGCCCCTGCAACCGTACTGGCTGACCCCACCGGCGAACCCGTGGTCAACTTTAAAGTCGAGCACTACTGGGTGACGGGGAGGAGTGTCCAGGAAATCCAGGCGTCCATCAGTGAGAACGCCCCAACCAGAAATGGTGACACTTTCTACGCTGGGGCTACGGTTTGGAACTTGGACTCGAGCTATGACTACGTCCCGCTCGCCAGCGGTGAGGGTGTGCAGAATTTTGTGTAACCGGGGTTAGGGTTACTGCTGCGGCAGGCGGTCTTCGTAGCTGATCGTAAAGCGAGTCAGCGCCGCCTTCC
>NZ_KI517357.1:0-63275 GCF_000478485.2 Pseudomonas sp. P179 | reverse complement strand
TGCGCGGCTGAAGACTTATGGGGCTTTGTTTGGCGACAAGAATCATAAGGCTTTCAGCCGTTTTTGTTTATGCGGTCATGAGAAATCCGGGCTAAGAATGCGCAGAGCCCGCTCTATGGCGGGCCCTGGGGGAGTGGAGACTACTGTGATCAGAGCAGGAACAAGCGGCGGGCGTAGCTGCGGTTGACCTCGCGGTCGACCTTCTCCAGGAATTCCGGCACTTTCTCGGCGATCTGTTCCGAGGTCATGTCGCTGGGGATGTTCAGCCAGGTGGTGCTCAGGACGTTGTTGCCCTCACTCTGGTAGTTGCCTACCAGCTGGAAGCCTTCCGATCGCGGCTCCAGGCTGAGCGTGGCGGTCTTGATGCCAACGGCGGTCTCGTAGTCCTGGGAAGCCACCAGGCAGCAGATGTCCATATCGAGTTGGCTGGCGGCGGTCCAGCCATGGGCCACCAGGTTGACGGCGATTACTTGCTTGACTGCTTTGTACTCGGGGGCCTGGATGGCGATGTGTGCTGGAGTGTGTTTCATGGCGGAAGTCTCTTGGCTTGGTGGCTTGGATTCGATGTGGCTATCTTCCCCCGAGCTCATGTGTGCCAGAACCGGGTATTTCATTGATGCCAGAAAGCACGAAGCCCGCACTGTGGCGGGCTCCGGTGTGACTGCTGCCTCCTGATCAAGCCCAGCTGGCCAACTCCCTCCAGAAGAATGCCCTGACCAGGAAATACGCCACAAAGTGGGCGGTGAAAACAACCAACACAGCGCCGATGAGGCTGACATCGAAGTCACTGAGCGAGGTAACGTCGAACGCAAGCGCTACATCCCCCTTGAGGCCAGCGGCGACCACGATAAACACCGCAGAAAAGACAATTCCGGAGACGATGGCCATGAAGGACATCAAGGGGGTGCCGTATGCAGCTTTCAGGGTTTTTCGTCCAGTACCGACCAGCATTACCAGGACCAGCGCGAAGCAATTCGAGATAGTGCTGGCCACCGGGCCCGAGATCAGCCAAGCGGCTAGTAGAGACAGCCCCACCAGAATCGCGGAGTAGGTCAATACGCCAATCAAGGCCAAAGATCGGGCCGGAGCGCTGCCAGCTTCAGTAATGGGCATCCTTCAAATCCTATGTCTGTCAGGGAAAGGCCTAGCTTACCGCCCAAGTGCCCTGAAACCTGGCCAAAAGCTCCGTCGCACCAGTAACTCGGTCAACATGCCGAGAGAGATGACGATCAACGCCGCGGCGAAAGGGCGTAAATCGAGGAAGTCGACGTCCTCGGGCAACGGCTGCACCCCGAAAACATTCCGGAGAAGGGTGAAGCAGATCACCAGGCCGGCGACCAGCAACGCGCCAACTCCCCGACCGATTTCCTTGAACTGCCTGCCTTTGGCGATGACAGGCAATGCCAGCAAGCACCAAACAACAGCGTGGCAGTGCGTGATGTAGGTGCCGATGTCCCATGGGATGGTCATCCCGGCCACCAGCACTGTGGTGCAGAGGATGAATGCGTAGATGAGGACTGCGAACACGGGCGTGTAGCGCGATCTCATTTCGGTTGGGCTAGTGTGGCTCATGGATCTCTTCAAGACGCTGGGTTGGTTTCGAGCTGGGAGCCTTATCTGCAAGGTCGTGTAGCGTTGCGCAGTTGCCGCAGGAGAGGTAAACCGCCGGGATCAGTTCGCCGTCGATGTCAGTACCCTTCGGCTCAATGCGGTGCGTCCACATATCGGCGCACCCGCAATTTCCGCATATCAGGTGGAGTCGGGCACGTGCCACTGGTATCTCCTAGGCGTCCTGGTGATGTTTGACCACGGCGCTACGCTCGGGCAGCGCCGGTTTGAGATCCTGGTACGACTGCTTGAGTAGGAGAGCCCGGGCAACACCGTTATCACCAACGGTATCCAGTGTGAGTTGGCTGCGCGCACCGGTGAACGAGTCCTTGACCTCGTTCAGAGCTTTGATCCCCTCCCGTCGCAGCAGTCCTACGGTTTGGATACTGCTGAGCTTCGCCAGAGAGTCGTTGACGATGTCCACCTCAATCCACTCAGTCAGATCCGACAGTTGGGTTTGGATTTCGCTGTATCCGTCACGGACGCGAATCAGGCGGCTTCCGCCGTTCTTCGAAATGGTGTCCAGGACGAGGATGCACCCGTCCCCCAACATCTGATCGGAGTATCCGGTGATGGTGCGAATGCTGGCCTCGGCGACGGTAATCCTGCCGCCTTCGACAACCGGCAGCCGGGCGTCCGAGTCTGCGAGAAGTTCCAGTTCAATCCATTTTTTAGTCATTAGCGTTCCTTGATGATGTAAATGGCCTGCCACTCAGTACCAAGTGGGGAAAAGGCGACATAGTCATTCGGGATGGTGTTGGGATTTGGTTTCATCGCCATGCGAAGGGCTTACGCTGATCAACCCCAACTCCAGGTTCTCAGCCTGAACATCATGCCACAGCTCCTGCTCGATCAAAGCGTAGGTATCTGCAAGCTCCTGGGCGTGCTGGCGCTCGTTCGCGGCGCGCTCCTCCTCGGCCACGATGAAGTCAATCAAGGCGAGGTCGTAAAGGTCGTACGCACGTTGCCAGCGGCCGGCAATCGCAGGGAAACCCGGTTCTACGCTCAGCAGCGCATGCGCCTCAGATGCGATGGGGGCAAGGTGTCTCTGTTCGGCGGGGAGAGCTGGCAGATCAATTGACCGCGCAACCTGTTGGAGGGCCTTCTCACCCTCCGAGCACTGGAAACGTAGGAGGAGACTTATCGGCAGGACGCCCCGGGCGAAGGCCAGGCATGCCTGGAGTGCTGACTCTTCTTCCTGTTCGGCTGCCAGAAGCGCCTCCAGCTCTGGGATGACCATGTATCGTCCTCTGGTGAATGTCTGATGTGCACATGGTCTACGCTGGCGCGGTGTGCCACCAGCTCAGGCTGCGAGGATAGGCGCGAGCAGATCCCGGTACATGCGGGCTTCTTCAACAGATTCCAGAATGTCGTCGAGCGCCCGGTGGCTCTGGCGTTTGACTGGCTCGAATGCTGAGCTGATCGTCTTGAGGAATTCCTTCACCGCGCTTATATCCAGATTGCGGTAGTGAAGGTGCGCATTAAGCGCTGGCATTTGGGCCTCAAGGAACATCCGGTCGAAGTGGATACCACTTCCGCACAACGGTGAGGCCTTGGCATGTACGCCATGCTCTACCAGGAACTGGATGATTTGCTGTTCAGCACTGGCCAAGTCGGTTGTGGAGGCCGACACATCGTCGAAAAGGCCATTGCGAGTGTGCATGCTCCGAACGATGTCGTCGCACAAAGGAAGGACGTCAGACTGGTCGTGATGAATGACCACGACGTGTTGGGCAAGGACATTGAACAAGGCGTCGGTTACCAGGACCCCGACTTCCAAGATTCGGTGCCGGTACACCATCTGCTTATGCAGTTCAGTGAATCCGGTTGACTCGAGATCAAGCCAGGCCAACCGGCGATCGTTATTCATCATGGGGAGGGCTCCAGTGGTGCCAGTACATGGGAATTCTCCATGCCAGGGGATGTGCCACCAGCCCGGACAGAGTGCCCTATCCGTTCGCCTCCCCGCGCCCCGCCGCACGTTTTGCTCGGCGTGCTTGAATTCGCCAGCTGGTCAACGGGCCGAGGAGCGCGAGCAGTGCTGTCACCACAACCAAGGCAATGGAGAGCGGCTTGCCGCCGAGGATGTGGTAATCATCTGGACTGTAGGAATAGGGTAACGATCCTTCAGGCAGGCGGATGTATATGCCACCCGCATCCTTCGGCTGAATCCACCAGGTCCCGTCGAGGTTCGCCTCCATACGACCAACCACACGGCAAGTGGTGTCATAGGGAATCTGCAAGGCTTCGCAGGCTGCCTTGTCGCGCACGATGACCTTTGCATTATCGATCACCTGGAGAGAGTGACCGACCTGTAACGCGGCCCAGATGACCAGCATTGGCCAAGCGAAGGCCACGAGTAACCTGAACAAAGGATTCATCTCCAAAATCACGACGCCAAGGCAAGGTATCCAAGAGGCTGGCGCAATGCCAGCCAAAGTTAGGCCGCAAATTTCAGGGGCAGATGCTCTGATGCGTTGCGCTGCCTTGAGTAAGGTATCTGCAACTGTGCCCCAATCATTATGCCACCAGGCAATGACCATACTGGTCTCCTTAGCCGTCGGCGCCGATGTTACGGCGCGAACATCAGCGCCTACAGCCTCCCACCTGTCCATGCCCTCGGAGTGCTGGGCGTTGGGATCGATTTACGACCGATACACGATCTTGATCTGTTCTTGTCTCAGGCCTTTCGTTGCAGGGTATCCAGTTGCGTCTGCAGGTACTTGGCCATCGGTAATTCGTGCTTGCCATACCGGTCGTAGTCGGCCAAGCGGGCCGAGATGTAGGCCGCCAGCGGCTGCTGCCACTCCTCACTACTGACCGAGTAAGCGTATTCCTCGTAGAAGCGCACGATATCTCTGTACATCGAGTGGCTATAGGTCACGGCAATCTCCTGGGCGAGGGCCGGTGCGGTGCCGAGGGCAACCAAACTACACTCGAGATCGGCAGGAAAGGTCGTCTGACGAACCCAAGAAAGGGCGTTGAAGAAGTGCGGCCCGAGATTCAGGCGCGGTTCGCTGGTGCTGGATAGAACTGGTGCCATGTTACGTTTCCTATAATCTGGAGTGAATTACGCGGCAGCCTGCACTCTGCCGGACCTGCGCGCTGCGATCCGTTTCTGAATGCGCTCTCGGGCAGCTTCTGCTTCCTCTCCAGGGCTGGGCAGCGAAAGCTTGATCTGATTCATCCGACGAAGTTCGTGTTCATGCATCCAATCCATGAGGGTCTGTGCCGTTCCGACATCCTGGTTACTGCGAGGCCCTCCAAGACCCATCTCAGCCCTGAAGCCATACTGCTGGCGCTTTTCCGCCAGGGCGCTGATGGCTCTCATCTCATCAAGCATCTCGTCAAAACTGGAGCTAGCGCGCATGCGTTCTCGGATGTCCAGATCACTGATCAAAAGTAAAGGATCATCCAGGGCGACTACCGCGTCTGGTAAGAGGTCCGCAGGGCAGAGAGGAAGGGCAGGACCAGCGTGCATGGTGAAATTCAGGGTGTATTGAGTGATGGGATGGTTGCATTGCATGAATGAGCCTCCTGTAGTGATGAGGCTATGTTCACCACAGGCTCGTTGTGCCAGAACCGCTGGCCTACTCGGCGTTTAACGGATGGTCCCCCATACTCACCAAGGGCATAGTTCTTCATGCGACAAGATGCGTTGGGGGCCGGGATTGTGACTTGGTAGCAAGCTACTTCGGGAACCAAGACAAGATCTGGATTCAACCAGGGGGGGCACCACTACAAACTAACGACTGAGCTTTTGCCTAGCATGCGTTGGTCTTGGCGTTAGCCCCAGAAGAACAGATAGAGCTTGCACAGCAGCATGATCACCATCAAACCAAGCACGAAATTGGCAACCCAGGACTTTGAAGGTGGGGAGCCATCCGGGAACTCATCAGCCCGGGTGGGTGGCAGTACCCCGGTACGTTGCAGTCGCATTTCGACAAGGCGCTCGCGCATAGCACGATGACGTTTACTGTTGATCACCAACAACCCTGCCAGGGACAACAGCAGGACGGTGATTTGCGCAGGGCCGGCATGGCGGGTACCAAACAGGCCGGCCGCCACCAGAGCAGGTCCCATCAGACTGGGCAGCACCAGCCAGATTCCAAGACGATACCCTCTCAACATGACGAATTGGCCGGTGCAGACAAGCAGCACCAGCACCAAAAATGCGGCCAATACATAATTTTCGCTTTTCAGCACACCGCCAAGATAGCTGGATTGCCAGAGTGCGATGCCACTGCCTGAGGCCAGCATGCAGAGCAGGCTGCCGCCGATAAAGGCCGGGAAATGACGGGCCATGAAAGCCTCGAACTGCCCTCCCGATAATCGCCCTGGGTATTTCATTTCAACTCTCCTTGGAATTTCCGGGATGCCGGAGGCACGGTAACCTAGCAGATATTCCGATAGGGGATCGAGCATGAAGGTTATGTCGCCGACGGCACCGGTTATCTATTCATCGACCTGCAGGCCAGGCGCGGGAGGGAACTGCCTCTTTTGCTTTAGCTGCTAATTCCGCTAGTCAATCAGGCCTAATTCCGCGCACTCTTCGCGCCAGCCCGCCCAGAGGTCAGCCTCGATGTAGGCGTATGTGTCCTGGATGTCTTCCCTGTGCGCCTGGCGCTCCTCCTCCTCCGCTACCTCCCTCTCGTACTCACGTTCGATATGCGCCAGAACTACGGCCTCCGCAGCCTCATTTGCATCTATTCCGCGGCTCCAGGCCAGCAATAAGGTCTTGGCTTGCCCCTGTGTTGCCTCAGCCACTCGCGAGCAGGAAGTCTCCATCAAGGCCGCTACCCGCATGTCCACCGCCACCAGCCATTTCGTGTACGGCTGATCTAGGGGCGAGGCCGGTTTCAACCACCCAGCCGAGAGCTGACCAATCGAGCCGTTGCGGTGGTTCTCGTAGTAAAGCTCCGTGTACAGCTCGTGTGCCAGGTTGTATTGGTCAGCCAACTCAGGCACGTCCAGAAGGAGCAGTGGGGCCCGGGGTCCGTAGTGGCGGTGGATCAGCACGTCATCGCTCGCCAACTGATGGACAGCGTCATATGCCGACTGCAACGCCTCCTCGGCCTGGGGTTCACACCCTTCGATGCTGGAGAGGACAGCTACGTTGATCCACAGGGAGCGGGCGGCGAGTGCTTTTTCGAATGCAAGGTTCATGTACGGCTCCGTGACTGGGTTAGGTCTGATGAAGCCATCATCAGCCGTGCCTGGCTGTGCCAGAACCTCTAACGAAATCGGCCGATGCCGGGCAAGGCGATTTCCACGGAATCAGTCGGAACCGAAGATTGGTAGCCAATCGGCATACCAAGCAGGGGCGAACTACCCCTTGGCTAATGAGCAATATGCGCAGGACTGGACGAATTATTCGGAGCACCTTCGAAAGTATGCGGACCACCTCCGCACATTACGGTCGGCAGCGGAACCTAGAACGGGTATTCCTTCATCAACTGCCGGCAGTCCTCGAGCACCAGGTCGTAGTGATCATCGGAAGAACTTAGTCGTTCATGTCGAATAATCGAGGATGGATCACTCTCGTTCGGTTCCACCGTTTGGTTCAGGAAGGTTACGACCATGCGGTGGTACCACCACTCTTCGTTTCCCCCCACGGCGGGCTGCACCAACGCATTGGTCTCCGATGTTTCAGGCTGAACGCATTGCTTAGGTTCTTCGGGGATGAAGGTGACTTTGAAGTCCACCCACCAGCCTTCGCCTCGATGTCGGAGCTCGACGGTATGTTCCTGGTCTCGGCCGGGCATGCGTAGGGCATGGCGGGCGGCCGGGTCGTAGAGGTTCAGCATCGTTCGGAGTCGCCTTCTGGTCCGGCTGCAAAAGCCCCGGCGCCATTCAGCGCCGAGGAATGAGGTTGAATTTCTGCAGGGTATCAGAGCGCAGGAGGGGTTCCAGCGAAGCGTCCACCCCCGAATCTCGGGGATGATTGTGCGAGATCAGAAGGGGTGTTCTTTGAGGAGCTCATCACAGAGGCGAACGATGATGTCGTAGGGTTCGGAGAAGCTGGGCAGGCAACTGTAGCTGTCACAGGTGGCCTTCACATCGTCGATCTCCGAGCCGTCATGGTTGCGGATATGAACCATGATGTGGTGATACCACCACTCTCCGCGCAGCCATCCTTTAGCCTGCTCGTCGGTTACCGGATGATCGTTGGGGTCTGTGGGTTGGGTGCCATCTTCGTCAGGAAGGAACGTGATGTCGAAGATTCGGCCTTGATATCGCACCCGAACTTCCATTTCCTCATCAGGTTGCTGCATGCGCAGAGCCTGACGTGCACCGGCGGTGTTGAGATCGATCATGAAGGCTACTCCCGAATGTAGTGGTTACAACAAGCCGATCACTCGTACTTGAAAGGCCTGCTTTTGCTCTTGAGCCTCGCATTCTCCCAACCCCGCCCTGTGCCACCAGCTGTTGTCAGGCTGGCGCTTGGTATGCCAGGGGTGACCAGCTACCTGATCGCGATGATTTCCCAACCTCGCCACCCGCTCGAACTCAGCCAAGGTGACGCGCCCGCCGACGGCAGCTCTCGCCATCACGCGATGACCGCCATGCCTGCCAAATCGATTTGGTCACCTATGTAGAGCTAACCGTTGATCCCAAAGCTGGGGTCCAAATATTGGATGGAGACTTAGGGTCTACTTCGAGAGTCAGCAGTGACTGCCGAGCCTCTGCGAATTCAACCTGCGCCTGAGCATGGTCATAGCGGACTACGGCGATCGCGCCGGTAGGGATCATCCTGGCTTTGTTGAAACAGGTGACAGCTACATCGGCATCGGTTAGGAGTGCCTCCACTGCCTCGGTACTGAGGAAGCCGAGCACCTGCAGGTCGCCGGTGGAGTTTGAGCGCGATTCGTCTACCCCATTCCAGGCGGCAAAGGCTTCTGCCTCGGAGTCCTTGATTGGTCCGCGCGCTCCACAGCACTGGCACTGGATGAAATGGCCCGCCAGACTCTGTTCGGCGAGCAATTTGATGGTCTTGCAGTACGGGCAACGAGCGTTCTGTTGGCTCATCCGTCGCTCCTTTTGCGAGTTGATTCCGATGTTAGGCGGCAGGTGAAGGTTTCTGGATGGCACTGGCTGCTTGAGCCTTGGCCATCGACAGCTTGATGTGTGGTGCTACGCGCTCAGCCGGCAGATCCATACAGATGACCTCATCGGGAAGGTTCACCAAGTGGTGGATGATGTAACGGCACGGCGTCTTGTGGTTGATCACATCAAAGAGCGATTGCCTGTCCCGGCGCTCTACTCGCTTGAGTAAACGCTTCGCCGTTGCCACCACGGCAGCGTCGGTCCGATGGTAAGTGGCTGCCAACGCGAGGCAGAGAATTACGTCTAATGGGCGCATAGGGTTCCTCACGATAGGAAGGCCGGAGCCCCGGATACTACCGGGGGACCGGTGTCATTCAGAGCCAAAGTGGTAGGCTGTAATCCACAGCGGGCGCGGGGTTAGCCAGTCACTGTGGAGTTACCCACGCTTGCGGTGCTGGCAAAGAACTTCTCGATAGATTCCTTGCACTCGATGTAGAAGGGGCCTTGCCAGTCGCGTACCCACTCAGGTGCGAGCCGAGCGTGGATGAAACCGTCAGACTCGTGAGTGTTGTCCCTGATCCCCAATACATAGGCCCGATCCATCGCAAGAAGCTCGGGCGTCACGTCAATCTGAGTAGGGCCAGGGTCTATGCCTACTGCGTTATCGTTCTGCCAGGCTTGAGGATGAAAAGTTGCGTAAACCCGGGGCCCATCTTCCGAGGTGTCATCGTTGGCCAGGTATTGTGGTGGCGGAGCAGTTACCGGTGGGAATGAGGGTTGTCTTGCGGGTGGAACAGCCTCGAGCAGGAAAATTACCTCTCGACCTTCAGACGTCCTGTCCTGGCCGTAGCCGGCGCAGATTCCCTCCAGGATCTCCAGTTCGGCCGTCTCTGCAAGACGGAGCAACTCCCCGCTGGTGTCGGCGGCGAGGGTTTTGGGCACCATGCCCAGATCGCTCAAGGCATCCAGGAACTCTCCTAGGCCACCTTCCTGCTCCAGTCGTGGGGATAGGTACTTCAGGTATTCGATCAGCGCTTCTCGTTTGCTGCTGAAGAAGAGCGGCCCCTGGATTGCGTCCATGGCGGGCTCACCCAGTGGATAGTCTGCAAACACCAGGCACCACTGTTCGGGTATCGGATGCGTGATGTGGGGCTGTTGCGTCATGGTGTACTCCGCGTCTGTGTCGATGGAGTCCATGTTCATGTCTGGCGGAGGGTACCAGAAGCCGGGCATTGCGAGTATCTGGGCCAGGCGGGTCGCCAATACTGGTCTTCGGTGCCCAACAATCGTATTGGAGGCCCGCCCAGCCCTCACTACAGAGTGATCCCCTTCAACTGATTGTTCAGGACAGCCTCAAGCTGATCGCCAAACCTCGATTGGAGGGCGTGCTCCGTCTTCTCGTTGTACAACGCGAGGATCAGACGGAACGTACCTTCCTCGTCACCTCGAATGCGAAACAAGGTGTTGGACTTCAAGAGCGGCTTCGCCTTGTTGAACCACTCCACCTCGTCAGCCATTTGCGGTAGCGCCTGCTCCAGGTATTCGTGGGTATCGCTGGCGTCGATCTGAGAAGCAGCCTCGAGGTTGAGCTGATACCCGTGCTCCTTCAGCGCCTTTACCATTGCTACTTGCTGGATGGAGTCGATCTCGATCGACAGGGGCTTTTCTTCGCCCGGGTCCTGAACGCTCCCCAACCGTTTTCCCTTGAGAAACACGATGCAGGACCAGGCCAGATTTTCGCCGTCACCATCTTCGTGAGTGTGCAGGTCCTTCAGCCGTATGCGGGCGGCAGAGATGGCCTTGAGGTTTTTGATGGTCATTTCCATGTGAGATGCCTTTGTGGTTTATGGCATCTCCATCCTCAATGGCGTTTCCGTGTGCCAGAATCACGCTCTGCGCAGATACATCTCACCCCACAATCCAGGGAACCATGCACCCGTGTTGGAGCAAGCAATCAACTCATGGCCGGCAGTCAGCCGTCACCCGCGTGTCAGTTCCACTGTCTTGGTCATCGGCAGTAGAGGTGCGCCGGAGTGTGAGGTCGCAAAAGTCTTCGTAACCTGTACGGAAGTGATCACCCAGCACGAGGCGTTTATCACAGTCGAGTACACAACCTCAGGCCGCAGCCATGCCTCAACTGGTAAGGGGAGCCTGGCCGCAGGTGTGAACAGGAACATGAACACGGCGTCGATCGGTGCTACCGACGGCTTTAACCGAGGATTCATCACAGTGACGCCGGATGCCCTACAGGGGCACAGGTTAGGAACCTATCTCATGTGGCGAGTGGTGCAGTTCCTTCACCAATTTCCAGATGCACAGGTAAATCCCATCAGGTTGAGCGATGCCCAAGCGTACAGATCCAATCGAGTGCGCAGAAACCGGTTCTATGAGCAAGTAGGTCTCCAGTTCGACTTTTACGATGAGGAACATGAGAACGGAAGATCGCGACCGGCACGCGCCGGAGACCTCATTCTTGTCGAGACCTGGAAACAGAACATCCAAGAACTAGGAATGGGCGACTATCTCAAGCACCAAGACAGCCACGTGCGTGGTCTGTGCCACGAGATCAGCACGCTGGAGAATCGCTGCAGTAGCCTTCAAAACGCTCTTGATGATGCGCGTCGACGTCCCATCCGGTGGGGCGTTGCTACCTTCATCGCTAAGCACCTGAACATCATAGGGCCGGCGGTTCTTGTCATGATGGCGGCTTTGGGCGCCTATGGGGCCCTTAGCGGCGAATCTAGCTGAGGCGATTGGTTCGACCTGAAAACGTCTCCTAGGCCCCGCGGCGGGCCTTCCTGGGCCATCTCCTCCCTCATTCGCTCGACTTGGGCAAATGCGCTGTGTTCGCCTCGGTGATACGAGTCCCAGCACGGTTCCGCCCGATCGAGGGCCTGGTCCAGGGCCAAAACGAAGTTCACCAACTCGAAACCATCACGCAGCTGGTGCCTCGCACCAACCTCATGAAGGTCACCGAGATCAATTACCAAGCTTCCCTGCCAACGTTTCGCCCTGAATCTCCAATCAGCCGACTGGAGACGCCGGGTAATAGTCGCCTGGTGGTAAGACGGAAGACTCTCCAGAACCGAAGCTAGGGTGCGAATTTGTGCGAATCGCCTCCTCCACGACTCACGAACGTGGTCGGTATGTTCCTGGTCTCGTCTCGCGATCCTGTCCAGATATTCGGTAACGGTAAGATTCCCGACCTGGACCTGCCAAAGCCATCCTTGTTGCTCCCTGGGGAGGTAGCTGGGGCTGGTAGCCACCAGAATCGGTATCAGGAGGTGGACGCACCTAGCCCGGTTCAGGTGTTCAACAAGGGCGCCCACGTCTACGGATTCAGCCAGGACCCAATCCGGCTCAAGACCTTGCATTTCGTCTTGAATCCGCAGGCACACCCTCTGGGTATCCTCAAGGCATGAAACCAGAAGCTCGGGGCCGAATGCGCCGGCCTCGAAGCTCAGCGGTAGTCGCGCGACCCGATGGGGGAGGGCAAGTGCCTGGGTGAGGGGAGAAGTCAGCTTCCGTCCACCTGAAAACAGACGTTCAAATCTGGCACCGAGGCGGGCCCGCAACCTCTCGTCAAAATCTCCAGCCTCATGTTGGATCTGCTTCACCCAGGGGGCCGCGGCGAAGCACTTATCAAAGGCCTCAAACTGCCGTTTGGTGTAGTTACCCTCACGTCCAGCTGGGATCAGAAACCAGCCAGCCTCTAGGGCACGTACTACGTCATTGGTTGCTTCGTCAGAATCCTTCCACATCCCTTTGAGGCGCAGCCGGGCGGTACGAAGGTGCATCGGGCAGACCAGTGCATCACGGTTGATTGGGTACATGCTGTTGTCTCCTATGTAGCCTCCATATTCCAGGGACGGGCGCTGTGCCAGAACCTGTCTCTGACTTTGAACAGCCCTCAGGACGGATTCCGACCTGCACCGCCGGGATGGTGTAGGGATTCGTCGGCAGAGGAAATTCCTTCCCACGCGGATTCGCGGGCTGCGGAAAAGGGGCACCCAAAGGACACTATTAGGGTGAGGAGATCCTCCCCAATGATCAGTTCTGTAAACCACGCTTTGCAAACAACCTGGTGGCTACAAGTGCGGCCGATGCCAAGCCTTCGTCACCGCGATGCGTTTATCCAACTCCTAGCTTCCGCAACCCACATTCTGAGAGACGTCGATGGCAGCTATGTCACTGGAGTACAAGACGTCCTCACAGCAATCCGTAAGGCGCCCTCGTTGACTGAGGCCGTATTTTCTGAGGTCGATCGCATGATGGAAGAGCTTCAATCCGCAAGCCGGCGAGTGAATGACGCAGCCGCTGAAACGTCAGGGCCGGTGGCGCTATTCGTCCCTGGCTTTGGGGTCAGGGCGCAAGAATTAGCTCGTGGCCTCCAAGGTATGGGGGCGAAGGTCATCACGCTCTGCCACCAGATCCCTTTCAACCCCGAAGATGAGGCCGGAATTCGCCGCTCCAGTATGCTCATCGTCGGTGACGGAGTGCTCAACGATCCAGAGGCCATCCCCTTCATCTCCAAGATCGTGATGACCTCTGAGTCTGATGCCCTGGTCGTGCTTGTCGTGGAGTCCTGCCCTCTGACATTCGAGCAGCGTCGGACAGCCACGGAGCTCGGACAAGTTCGTATCTTGGGACTCGATGATGACATCCGCAACTTGCGCTCCCTATTCCGGAGCCGAAATCGTGACATCGAGATCGAAGGGTATCGGGTGCTGCTTCTAGATGACTCCAGGACCGATGCCTACCTCGCCCGGAAATTCCTCACCGAGGAAGGCCTGATCGTTGAGCACATCCAGCATCCAAGCCAAGTGCTGGAAGCTCTATCCCGATTCCGACCTGATGTTTTGGTGACTGACTTCCACATGCCGGAGGCGAACGGGGACGTCGTTGCCTCGATCATCAGGCAGGACAGGGACGCCACCATTCCCATTATTTTCCTGAGCCGGGAATCCAACGCCGAGAAGCAACTGCTCGCCTTGTCCCGAGGGGCGGACGGCTTCGTCCAGAAACCGCTGAAGCGAGGAGCCTTCATCAAGGCGTTGAAGTCGATAATCAGCAGGTCCAAGGTATTGGAGTCCAGGATGAGAAGAGACCCCCTGACGAACCTCCTGAATCACGGCCAATTTATGGCGTCCGCCGCGACTGTTCTTGCCGAAGGCCCGCCAAGTTCGCTGGTTCTGATCGACATCGATCATTTCAAGTCGGTCAACGATACCTTTGGCCATCCAGTGGGGGATAGGGTGCTGGTTGGCCTGGCCGAGGTGCTCACCGATTCGCTGCGGACTGATGACTATGTCGGGCGGCTTGGGGGAGAGGAGTTCGGCATTGTCATGGTAGGTGCCAATCCAAGCCAGGCGAAAATGGTTGTGGATCGGCTGCGGTCCATCTTTACCGCGATTCAGTTCCAGTCCGAAGATGGGACCTCGTTCAGTTGCTCGTTCAGTGCCGGTGTTGCGATTCTGAATGTAAGCGTGAAGGAAGCGCACCGTGCCGCCGATGAAGCGCTCTACAGTGCGAAACGGAGTGGGCGAGATCGTGTTGAGATCGCCTTGCTTGGATAACTTATCCGCAAAATGAAAGCCCCGCACTCTGCGGGGCTTTTGGTTTCCAGTCTTCAGGCCTGGAGTGTGGTGTTGCGCGGCTGAAACTCCCGCACATTGTCCGGTCGGGTGCTTGGCGGTTGTTCGTCCAGGGACGATGTTTGGGAGTGATCATCCTCTTCCACAGGTTCGGCCTCATGGACGAGCCCGAGCAGCGCGCGCTCCATCATCTCGTCGGTATCGAACTCCGCTATGGGGAAATCAAGCGGCATCTCGACCTTCTCGAGCAGGTGTTTGATGTCGCCATGGGTAAGGCAAGGCTGAATACGCATCAAGCGTACGAGTTGGATAATCGCCTCTTTGTTCATCTCAACGGCAGCCATGCACCGCGACCATACGTTCTTGCGGATCATCGCCAGGCGTGAAGCCTTCAGCGTTGCTTCGGCATCATTTGCTGGCCTGTAGAACGCATGGCGGCCATCGCCCAACATCAAGAACTTCGAAGCAAGTTCGTCGAACGACTGCAGGTCATCGAATGCTGCTTCGCTTGCGGTGCCGCGGATGACCTGCTCTGCTGCGCTACCAATCAGAAGCATGTGCATGCGCCAATTGATGAATTGGCCAGTAGCAATCAGGTTCATGTCCGAAAAGATCTTGGCGGTACGGGCATTGAGATCCAGGTCTGCGTAGAAACTGCCATCGATCAGGCAGTTGCTGCCTTTGTAAGCGATGATCCGTGCGGCTTGGTGTATGGCCAAGCGTGTTGTATCAGCCATTGTCACCTGAAAGGCCGGCCGTTGGGCTGGCGTCTGCGCGAACGTTTCAGGGAGAGCAAGTGCTTTAGACATCCCGGAAATCGGGTCGGTGGTTTCAGGCTTGACCTCCTTCTTGGAGGACGTAGCCCAATAGGCGCCACCCAGCAGAGCAGCAACCAGGAGGGCAGAGATGCTGTAACCCAGATTGTCTGTCACCGCTCTGTAAATGCCAGCTGCGCCTACGTAGGTTGCCAGTCCTGCGGATGCTGTTGCCCAAACGAAGTGAAGGCCGCGAGCGAAGCCATCGCTCATAGACTTCCCCAGCTTCCCGGGATCGGCTTTAACAATCGCCGACACCAGGAAAGCGAAAGCAATCACGATGGAGAGGACGATGGCAGCCGTCGTTGCCGTCTCTACGAGATCACTCGGTCTGTCCTTATAAGTGAACACGGCCAGTACATACAGACCAACTACCAGGCACGACAAAAAGAACGGAGGTACCCAACCCGGCAGAAGCCGGGTTGCCTCCTTTAAATTGCTGAGACTGCTCATCATCCCTCCTTTCTTATGCCTGGGCTTCAGCGGCTACTTCCGGAGCCGGAGTAGCTTCCTTTACCGCTGGCGCAGTTGGTTTCTGTGGCTTGGAAGCCGCGCCCGCTGGCTGTTGAGCTTTGCCATTGTTTTTTTGGCCGGCGGCGTTCTTCTGTTGCTGGCCCTGAGGTTTGGCGTTGCTGCCTTGCTTCTGCTGACCGGTCTGAGTTGCCTTAGCGTTGCCCTGGGCTTGAGTTTGTTGCTCTCCGCCCTTTTTCGCTTTCTGCAGGACAGGTTTAGGGGCTTGCTTCGATTGGCCAGACTGTTGCGCGGATCGAGCGGACTGCCCGCCGCCGTTCCGGTTGAGGTTCAGGTCCTTGTTCACCTCTCGCATTTCGGCATCGAATGCGTTCAAGGCGCGCTCGAATCGGTCGGCAGCCTCAGTAGCACGGCGCCGAGTCTCAGGTGAGCCGGCCATTTTCATCTGGAGGATCGTGGTATCAACGCGGGAGGCTTGGATTGCCATACCCACCAGGGTTGCAGATCGTTCGCCAGTGATCCGAACCTCTTTGGTCGGGTGTAGAGCTTCATTGCTGCGTTCATCAGCCATTGTTGTCACCTTGGTTGCTTGGGCCAAAAGACCGGAGCCAGGTCCAGTGCGCTGTGCGCTGGACGCAGGAGTTGAAGAATTCCTCAAGGTCGCGTGAGTGCTTGAGATATGAGGCGGTGTCGTCAGGCACCAAGGCTCCCCACACATCAACCCAGAAGAGATGGGCAGCCTTGTGGGGCAGGTAGCAGACCTCGATGTGTCGATACTCCGGCGTACGGAGGTAGATCTTGCCGATGTAAAGGATCAGCGTGACCGCGAGGATCAACGTGAGGATCTGACGAACAGGGCTGCTTGCTTTTCCTTCAGCCATTGACGGTTTCCTGTGTGAGCGTGATGCGGAAGCCTGTGCGCTTGAGGACCAAGGCAAGAGCCTCGTCGAGATCAAAGCCACCATCGACCAGTGAGGAGAGGAGGCGCACCGAGGCGACGTCCTTAGGTTCACTGACTCCTAAGGTTTGGCTCCAGTCCTTCCAGTGCTTTGTTGAAACTGGGGTAAGCATGGGAACGATCGCGTGGATCTTTCGAATGCCGGAAATGTTCGGGGGAGATTCCGATGCATAGGTGTGGCACATGCGAGCCAAGAACTCGCCTGCGTTCATCCTGGACGCAATGAGCTTCTCGAACTCGGCGGTGCGTCCAGCTTTTCGGAGTGCATCAGGGTCATCCATGCCTTGGCCCAGCGGGACAATTGCCGTGACGATGCCTGCAGGTTCGCAGTTTCTGATCGAGACGATCCCGCCTTCATACCCCGCGATGTCGCCGTCCACCATATGTGCCACCTCGGTGACACCTTCACCTGCGAGGAAGGCCGCCTGACCAGCATTGATGGAAGCCTGCCCAATAGCGGTACCCCAGAACCCCATGAACTGGATCGACCAGCCATCGAAAGTACCCTCAACAGCAATTAGGGGGCCGGGCTTCCTCATGCTGAACAGATACGGGGTGTCCTTCTTGAGCGAGTCGGCGAACATATACTTCTTGTTCCATCGATCGCCTTTGCCGGAAGGCAGGCGTCCCCAGAGACGAACGTCCCCATCAGGATGCGGCCAGTAACCGATGACACGATTGTTCATCGTCCGCCGGTACTTCGAAGGGTTGTTCTCCTCGACCAAGATGTATCCCTTGGCGATGGCTACTTCCCGGGAGATACCGCGCTCCTCGAGTAAAGCCAGAACCTCTTCGGGGGACGAATAGACGCCAAGTCGCATCGTCGCCATCTGCTCATCGTTGTAACCACGATCTGTCTGCAGCTGCTGAAGAAGATCCGGGTACTTGCGGGCCAGGATTTGGGTCGCTTGGATAATGGCGCGCCCTGGGGAGAGGGGGGCAGGGGAGCCATTGATACGACCTTCAGGATTTTTGTTCGAAGGGGGGTCAACTCGGGCAAGCTCGCATAGGCGCTCTACGATCTCCTTCCTCGAGTAGCCCGATTTCTCCATCACGTCCCACAGCGACGTCGATTCGCCACAGTTCTTCTTGCGCGGACAATGGATCAAGTGGGTTCCAGGATGATGGAAGGCCTCATGCATTCCGCAGGCCGGGCAGAGCATCCGGTATGTCCCTGAGGTCTGAAGCTTCGTCGGCTTCAGGTGGTCGAGCAAGCCTGACGAGACTGCATCTATTTCGGGATACACCTTTTCATGGAGGAATTCGGTTATTGACTGGCGCTGCATTCGGCTGCTCCTGTCGAAACCGCTCGGATGAATTCCTTCGAGGCGCCGGCCTCACTGGCGATCTCAGCTAGCTTCCGCTTCAGGCCGCGACGTACCTTCCATGTCTGCTTTCTTGAGATCTTCAGTATCTCAGCAATCGCGCCGGACTCCTGATTCTCAATAACAGCCAGCCTCAGGATGTGGTGCTCACGGGCAGAAAGAAGGTGGCGGATCTGTTCGATGTATTGGTGGCAGGTTTGGCCGGTCTCGTCCGGTAGAAGGACCCCATCAGCCAGGAACTGAGGTGCGTATTCCAACGCCTCAGAAAACTGTGCAGTCGCGAGCATGTAGTCGGACTGAAGAGAATGGGAGCGAGGACCAAGTTCGGTTACCAGGTCACCCATATTGATAGCCGAGCTGCCAGGAACTTCAGCAAGCACATCCCCGCGTCCGTCCCAACGTATGTAGTTGAGAGCCGCGCCGATGATATGGGCAGCACGTTGATGAGGCTCGACATCTTGATAAAGCTCGATCGCGGAAGCGACGGCCTTGTAGAGCCCGATCTGAAGGATGGACAGGATCTCGTCGTCCGTCAGGCTGACGCGCAGCTTTGAACGAACCTCAGCGATCCACTGTGGTCTTGACTCGGGATGGCAGACGACTTCCCACGGATCGAGCTGCGCGAACTCCTCGCGTGACAATCCCGTCAGCCAATTATTGCGCTGTGAGCGCATGGCCCCTCCTCCGGCAAGAACAGCCGGTCCTAAGCGTCGCGGTGTCGAAAGCCGACACCGCAACAATCTCCAATCGGCTGATTGCCAATTGGCCCCCCCCTCAAACAGTGAGTGCAGCTTTTTCAGCTGTCACTGCACCAACTCCAGTGGCCATCCGCAGATTGTCCCCTGGTAGTTCGCGGCGATTTTATGGGGCAAGAAAAGGACAGGCAACCCAAAAAAGGTGGCTGAAATCCCGCGAAATAGGCGGGTCCGAGGCCGATTTGGTGACATGCGCGCCTAGTTTGTGTGGGCTGGGTCAAAGCCATGGTATGGCGCAACGCCAGTATCCATCAGGGTTTTGGCGCCTGAAAACAGTCAGCGCGTGACACGTTGGTTTTAGCTGCTGGCTGGAAATTGCACCGATCGTCGTTAAGGTCAGGAATGTGTAAATGGGAGTACAAAACTGATGATCGGTGTACACAGCGATGCAATGAAGGCTGTAGCGGGGCATCACGCCTTCGGCGCGCAGAGAGTGAGGGGTTGGTTGGTGGAAAGCGTGGACGGTGTCCCGTCCATAATCGCCCTGGTCTATCAGGACAATGGCGACGTGTGCGCAGAGGTGGTCTGGATGGACCACACCCATGCAGCAGATCTCGACCTCATTGTTGCTTATCTAAATGAAAGAGCTGGCGGGGGAGAGCACCTGGTTGGTGCCCTTCGCAACATCTACTGCGGTGCGCGGCCAATTGATGCTGGTACGAAACTAGGTTTTAACGGCAGCACTAAGCACTGAGTGAGCCCTTGGTCTGCTTCCTATATAAATGGGAGCTTGTCCGCTACCCTGATGACAGCGCCAAGTCCACAAGAACGTCCCCCTTACCAGGCTGCTCAGCAGGGCAGGCAGCAATCCTTCTGCGCCGGTTAACCGAACAAGCCATCGTGCCAGCGCTCGCCTTGGCATCAAGACCTTGGCCATCCTCAATGGGCTACACGAAGTAGCCCACTGCGTGCCCCGTAAGCCGCATCAGGCCTTCCCTTGCAGTACGACGGCAATCCCGAGGTCGTAACACAGATCAGTGACCACCGCGGCGGGGGGAGTCAGCACCCGCTGAAATGGGAGGATCACCGCGGCTGGTTTAACCCTCTGGATCTCATTGAGGACCTCGATCAACTGCTCTGTCCTGGTTCCAGATGCTGGCCGGTACTCCCTTAAGTGGACGTCTTTCAATAGCGGCATGGTTGTCACGTCACCGCCAAGTCCAATCCCGTCAACAACGCACGTGATGTATAGGGCAATGGCTTTCTGCGTATCCAAGCCAGCTCGGTAGTTATCGAGCGTGCTTCGGTACCAATAGGGCCTGCCACTGCCTGACACCTCGTCAGGCGGGAGAACGGTGTTGCGCAGTTTCCGCATGGTGGGCCGAGAAATGTGGAGGTGGTTAGCAGCCTGGACGGTGGAGAGTCGTTCCATATGGGGAAATTGGGTAAGTGCCTTGAAGAAGCAAAATCCTAAGAAATCCGTACTATTACATTAGACGGGGTTTTAACCAAAAATAGGGGAACGCAGTCGGCCCGCGTCCTGCCGTTTCAATGGTGAATTGCTTGCCTAATTTACCCAAAAAACCTACTGAAGAGGTCATTTTGCGAAATTCTGGCTCTCGAAGGCGTTCGTGTGGGGCCATAAATGCCGTCATGGGGCGGGATAAGGGATTTAAGGGCCGGAATTGGCCTGGAGATGCCTAGAAAGGCCGGCTAAGGGCATTTATGGGTGATTTTCAGACTCATTGCGGAAACGGAATTTAGATCGGATTCCGGGCGTGGAAGGGCGTGAAAGGGGCCTTACGGGGCGATATGGGGGAGTTCTAGGGCGGGAAAAGGATGGGTGCGCCGGTTAAGGCCGATTAGAGGCGAATAAGGGGAGATGAAAATGCCCAGAATTTCCGAAAATTACAGAAAACATTCAGTAGGGTGACTTTTGAAGAAGGAAATCCGTGATGCCCTGGCTAAAGGGTATGTTGATGAGTACGAGCACTCGGTAAGGCGCCGGTCAGAGACATTTCTGGCGCTCCTCAATTCCCTGCGTACCGCAGCCCGGTCTGCTACCGAAAAGCTCATGCAGCTTGAAATCGCTCTTTCACGTTTTCCAATTGAGCAAGACGGGAGAACCATCTCCACTTTCTGGAAATGGAGAGCCTCCCGGAAATCGTCTGGCTCTCTCCGGCTCTACCTTAAGTGCAACGAGCGGATTGAGGGACGACTGCAGAGCTACCGAAAGGCCATCCTTCCTGATGCCGAGCCTGACGTAATCGATCTGCTAACTTCGCTCCTGGGGAAACGGCTTACCACTGAATTTCTCAACGACCTGGGTGACCTTCTCCACTTTTCAGAACGTGTGAGTCGATGGGCGCATACGTTAGGAATGCCTCTAGACATCGACGTCGTTCGCTTTGGCTCGGTGATCAGCGCTTGGGTTGGTGCGATTGAACGGCTGGGGGGCAGCGCTCCAATGAAGCTTGAAACCTTGATTGGCCGTTTCGAGTTGGTCGACTCAGAACTTCAGGAGGCCTTAATCGAGTTCAACCAGGCCAGGCAGCCTGTACGATATAGGTCGATCATCTGCCGCCAGGATGTCGATCAAAGTGATCCGCTGGGCCCATCGCAGCCTATCTTCAGGGTGGTCAGAATTTTTAATCGGGTCACTGGGGCCCGGAAAACTGAGCCGATCGAAGAGTTCAAGCGGAGCATGCTCCGCGCGGAGATGAAAGCGAGCTTGGCTAAAGAGTTGGGGCGAAACCCGACACCTGGTGAGGTAGCTGAAGCAATAGGGCGTCAGAAGAGGAGGCCGCCGACGCAGTGGATCACGAGTGATGTCATCTCTCACTGCTACCTGGGTAAGCATTCAGGCAGCATCCTTAGGCAACAAAAAACTATCGCAGCGTCTATGGATGAATGGCTCGCACTACGCGGCCTTTTTCAAGCGTTGCTTTGACCATGAGGGGATTTAATGTCTATGAAGCTTGAGCAATTGGTTGCCATAGATCTGGGCAACGGCTCGACGAGCTACAAGGCCGGTAACGGTGCCAGCGGGGAATATCCATCCTTGGTTGCACCCTATGCCGGCAGCAGTCTTGGTGGAGCCCTCAGTCGGGAAGTCTTCACCACGAAGAACGGTCGTCGCTACCTGGTGGGTGATGATTGCAGGGAAGAGGGTGCGCGCTCTCGTAGCACAGACTCGAGCTTCTACAAATCCGACGAGATTCGAGTGCTCTTTCTGAAGGTGCTGAAGGATGCGAATATCAAGAACCCGGTCATCGCTACAGGATTACCGACCGAATTCTTCGCCACCCACGCGGCCGAGTTCGAGGCCGATCTGAAAAAGTGGGCACGAGAAGACGGCTACCATCCAGAGCTGGTCAAGATCCTTCCCCAGTTCGCTGGCCCATGGTTCGATCCAGAGCTCGAGGACGAAGAGGGTAACCCGCTTGATCCCAACGAAATGGTCAAAGGTAAGTACGGCATCATCGATATCGGCTACGGCACGATCGACGGTGGGCAGTTCAATAATGGTCGTGTCAGTGATATCCGATACGGCGAATCCAGTGGCGTCTCTGACATCCACAAAGCGATCTACACCTCTCTGAGTAACCCTGAGCAGTTGAACGAGCTCATCACGAAGAAGGGAGCGAAGCTTCCGAAAAACTTCGCATTAGACAACCAGATCAACGAGTACACGATGGATGTCTGGCTGAGGGAAGGCCACTTCATCTGGCGTGGAACCAAGATCGATATGGAACCGATCAGCTTTCCCGCGCGCCAGGCTTTCACCGATCAGACCATTCCTCGCTTCATCAAGCAGTTGTGGGGCTCAACTGATTTCCTGAAAGGGATGGTAGCCGCCGGCGGTGGAACTACCGTTCTTGGCCGCCCTCTCTTGAAGCGCCACATCACCTGCCCGATCTACAGCGCAAAAGACCCTGACAAGTCGATTGTCCGCGGGTACTACCGCTTCATGGTCAGTCAGTATTTCAAAGAGCATGCTTTGATCCGCCAGGGGTAACGCACAGATGAGCAAAGTCGTGATCCGAGCGGAGCTCATCCCTGGCCACCACGATGCGTTGATCGAAGCCCTGGGCCAACATGGGCCCAGAGCCGGAAATCAGATGGTGTTCAGCATTTCAGCTGCCTGCCAGAAACAGTGGCCTGTCACGTTGAGTGACTTCACCCCGCCGGCGCATTCTGACGAGCGCGCAGTCGAGGTGAAGATGACTCTGAGAGAGGATTACTACCCCGAACTCTTCCGCCTCTACAAAGGCTTGGGGCATGGCAATCGACAAACTGTCTTCCTCAACATGCTCAACCGCCACGTGTCGTTGAGCTTTGGTGCTCCAGAAGCGGTGATGCAGGCAATGACAGATTATGCTCTTGCCAGATCGTGCCCCGAATCTACACGGACGGTGCTGAGTCAAGATACTGCCGCTGGGGTGGCTGAGCCGTCCGGAAATCCCAGGCCTGATGAGCCAGTGGGGCATGCGAACTCGGTCGCCAGCGCGATCTCGGCTGCTTCACAAGACGTGACGCCTGAACCTCCGGCTCCTTTATTCGTCCCTGACCCCATGGCATCAGTGGACATAGGCCTCTGAGAATGGGCAATAAAAAAGGCTATCTGGAGCTCCCGATAGCCTTTTTTTTGATCTGAAATTACTCGGGCAGGTGAACCCAGAAAAGGCCGTCAGCTCGAGCAGAGAGCTTGATCTTCGGACGCTCTTTTGCAAACCAGCGAAGGGCGTACTTAAAGAAGCCAGCGTTGTCCGCGGAGATCGGGGGATTCGTGCCGGCGATCGAGGTGATGGCAACGTCGACGAGCAGGGTGTCCCTATCGCGAAGGTGAACCTCGTATGTGACAGTCTCACGCGGTCGAGCGACGGCCGTAGAGCCAACCAGGTCCATGAAGTCCTGCAGGCGTAGAGCTTCGAAATACGCACCCTGGCCCAAAGTGTTGGCCAGGCGTTTAACAAACGCATTCTTGGTCGTAGGCCATTCCGAGAGCATTTCGTTCACCGAAAATGCATCGTCTTGCTGAAGGTAGCTGGTGTCCGTATCGAAATCGAAGTCGTTGTTCATCTGAATGCTGCGCATTGGATTCACCAAAAAAATTCAGGTGCTGGGCTGGTGGCACACGTTCGGACCCGTAACCTAAGCAGAACGAACCAGTGCTTTCCGGTACACCTTCATGTTTGAAAACCAGCCATCTGCGACCTTCACGACCTCCCCAACGCAAATCTCGCCGGCGCGGGCCTGATGAAGATTCTCGTTGTAGTTACCACTCACAGGGATTGGGTGGATACCGTGGATCGCAAGAGTCTCTCTTACCGCCTTGGCCGACTCTTCATCCAACCCAGGCAGCATGTCGATAGCCTGAATTATCGATTCATCAGACTCATCCGTTTCTACCTGAGGTGCGAACGGCATGAGGATCTGTTCAACCGAATTTCGTGGGTACGCACGGCCGACCTCTGGCAGCAGAGGAGCAACCTTCGTGACACGGGACATTACCGTTTCAGGCGTGATCGACCAGGGGCGTGGGGCAATCACTTCAGCCGCCGGAGTCACCAACTCAACGGCGTAGGGGATCAGCGTAAGTGGAGAACCTACGGCCGCGCGGCGAATCAGGTTCCCAGCCATGTCAAGGACATAGCAGGGAACCGACTCTTCGTTGATTTGAAAGTGAAGCGATCCAATCATCCCGAAATGTCCTCCAGGATCTTGGCGATATCCTGGATCGCCTTGTCTTCCATGCTGGTGCCAAAGTATGCATGGTTGGGGAAGGTGGTGTACTGGGCTGGGCGAGCCCCGGTCAATGAGACTGTCTTCGGGTCCACGTCCATTTCCTCCACTACAGCGCGAAGAATGGTATGTGGGGTTGCGGCGTTACCGGTTTGAGGAAGCCAAGCGCGTACGACTTCATTGTCGGGGTTGACCAGAAAGACCATCGTTGGCCACCAGTCGTAGAACGCCGACGATTCGTCTGCACCAAATCCCTGTGCCAGCATCGTACGTTGATTCATCTGGCCCCACTCGTTGTCAGGGAAGTAGCTGTAAGGAGCGAGCCACTCTTTGAACGATAGCTTACCGCGCTCTTTCAGCCGTAGTGCCGGCGAGTAGTAGTAGTGGTCGACACACTCCCGGAATCCAGTACCACATTCGTCTCCGAAGAATGTCATCCCAACGCCATGGTCACGTTGAGCTGTTCGTACAGTGGACATAGGCATCTGGCCATACGACAGATAATTGATGGACACCGGAAGCCCTGCATTTTTTAGGAGCAGCTTCAGATCCCACATAGCCCGTCCTTCACGGCGAGCTCGTACATGGCTTTGCTCGGCTTGGCCGGCATTATTAAGCTGTGCCTTTGCATCGGAGTAGGTGTTGGAAGCAACCCAAACTGTCCACCCTTCCGATTCCCAGTCCTTGGTTCGTTTGGCGCGGAATTCATAGCCATACGTAGCCTTTTTGTTTGGACTGTTCACTATCTCGTAGACGGTTGAGTTAGGCATTTTCCAGTCGGGGTGCCCATCCACCTGGCCTGTGGAGGCAACCCCGGCCGCATTGTTCTCGACTTCCCCATTCCCGCATGCGCTTACCAGAAGGCATGCCAGCAACATCATTTTTCCCTTCATCGTTCATTCTCCATCTTCGGATGGCGATCGTTATACCGCCCGGTGTTCGGATTTCAAGCAAAAAAAAGGGCCCAATATGGGCCCTGAGCAGGATTAGGTCTATCAGATGAGATCGTCCAGGCTCGAGCGCTGGCCTTTGGAGGACTGAGAAGCCTGCGGCGTTGGAATTTTCACTCCCAAACGTGCGTTGGCACCCGATGAACCTGGGCCACCGCCATTTTGCCCACCTCCACCTCCTCCCAGCCCCCCGGCGAACCCACCCGCAACCTGGGCTGCAGTTTGTACTTTCTGCTGCGCTGGTCCACCGCCGCCCCCACCGCCCCCACCACCAGGTGTTGGATTACCTCCAGAAGGGGCACCTGCAGCACTGGCGCCGCCACTGGCGAGAGCCCCAGCTGTACCTGCAATTCCGGTAGCGGCCCCCGCAAGTCGAATGGCTGCTCCCACTACGGCCATGCCGGTTGCCGCTAAGCCGGTAGTTGCACCGGCAGGGTTGAAGCCTCCAAGACTCTTAACATCGTCCCAGAGCAAAAGTTTAGCGAAGATGATTTCAATTACGGTCAGCGCCACAAAGATAATGTACTGGCCAGTTCCGGCCGATATTAATAGAGTGGAGTTTTGAGCGTAGTTGCCCATATTGTAGCCTTGCATGGTCTCAGCATTAACTGCAAGCATTGTGGAGGCCATCGTTAAGCATAGATCATTTACAAATGCAACAATAAAGCAAAAGGCAATAATCTTAACGGAGGTGAAGATTACTCTCGTCGACCAAAATATGCCAAAAACTGCAAAGATGGGGAATGTAATTCCCATTAGTGCGGCGAGCATGGCAGCGCCATTTATCATCATAGGAATTTTTACAGTAAGCATCCATTCGCGGAAGGTTTTGCCTATGTCCATGAACTTTGTTGTTCCGCTTTCGAACAGCATGGTCATAGGGTCGCGGACGTCGGAATCTTGGTAGTACATACCACCATAGGTGAGTAGCTCCGACTGTCCCTTTTTCCGCTGGGCGGCTTCATTTCGTATGTGATTGAGCATTATTGCCGCTGCATCATCACCATCCCGCCTGAATGAGTTTTCCTGATAAGCTGGAGCATGTTTTTGCACGGCAGAGTTAAAGTTTCTCTGAGCCATATCGATCATCAAGAACATGTCTTTGCAGGTCTTGGGATAGAAATTCTGCTTTCCGCCAGTAGTTGGTGCTTCCTTGAAGCCAGAGTTCAAGTATTTTTTGTACTTTGAGTCGTTAGCGTCAAGAGACAATGCTTGGTCAGCAACTTCCCCAGCTTTATCAGGGAAAAGCTTCTGAACCCAATAAGCTTCGGTTGGGATCTCGAAGCCTTGGGGTGGGTTTGTGCCGTCATAAGGATTGCTATCACCCTCGATCTTGTCGAGCATAGCCATACCCTTCTTTGTACCTTCTACTACTGCATTTCCACCATCACGCTTCAGCCAGGTAGAGTTGGTAGGGTTATCGTAACTGGCCTCGCCACTGCCCGTGACCTTGTCCAGAAAGCCTCTGCTGTCTTCGAACTCAATCTCATTCGCACCGATTCCGGTAGACCCAAAGAATCCAACATATCGTCCTGCACTCAACGCTTCGGGAGACTTTCCATTAGCAGCAATAAATGCAGGCTCGCACTTATTCAAATAGTCCGAATAAAGTGGGTACACAGGGCTGTCAGCAAAACGTTTTAGAGTGTTTTCGTTTGTTACGTGGTAAGCCCTGCTGAATGCATCTTCCGTAATCTTTCCTTCATTGACCTTGTCAAGTGCAGACTTAAAGATGGCGTAGATGTTACCGACTATAGTCAACGACCATCCCCCACCCCGCGCCATTTGAACAGAGCTACCTGTGCCGGGGAATGTGAATGTAGAGACTGATAGAAGCAAAAACATCAGGCAGGTGCCCGTGAGGCCGGTGAAAACCGACCTTAGCTTATCCTCAGGGCTCCTCATCATAAGGATGGAGGTCCAGGCAAGACCCAGACCTCCGATGATAACTCCAGCGGAGTTAACCAGAAGTGTGTGATAGTCTTGCCAAAGACCAAGGTAATAACCAACTAGATCAGCAAAATTAGAATCTACGAGCTTGAGGAAATCGTAGTCCTTGACGGAGTTATCGACATCAACATCAGCCATTTATTACCGCCTTAGCTGTCTGCTCGATTAGTTTGTTTCGCTCCATGTCATGCTTAATCTTGTTCTGGAGCATTTCATATTCTTTGCGAAGTGAGGACAGTGCATTTGAATACCGAGCCTGATCATTGGAGCTTATTGCCTGGTCATCAACTTGGTTCGCCAGGCCGGTCATTACACCCACTTCAAGTTTGGAAATGACCTCGTCTAGCTCTTTCATCATGGCCAGCGTGGCGAGATTTTGTTGTGCTTTGGCAAACAATGCGGGATTTGTAGTGCCCAGTTTCCGCATGAATTTAAATTCAGTCTCGGTGATTACGATGCCTCCGCGATTCACCAACTGCTTATAAGCGTCACTTTGTTCGAAGGTTGCTGGGTCTGCTTGATATACGTTCGCGTAGAGGCTTTGATACTCCTGAGTAAGTTTCTTCGATTCATCTTCGAGCGTAATAGTCCGAGGAGTGACCGTATGCGCGTCCTCTTCGGTGCTGTAGTTTGGCAGTAAGCCCGAATATTTCTTGATGTCTTCACAGCCGAGCTCAGATGCCGCCAGTACAAGGGAGGTTTTGCCATCCTCTGGCTTGGCACCGCAATTCTTCGTGGGCAGCGGAGGAGAGCCCGCACCAGAACCTGTGCCATTTCCTGCGCTCCCGCCACTTGATCCTGACGCCCCCCCATTTGAAGAGCCTCCCCCTTTGACACCAACCAGGCCACCGGTCATCCCCGACACGCCATTCATCAAGGATGAGGCTCGGCTGCTAATCGTGTTTTTGGTGTCTTTCATGCGGGTAATGAGACTGCTGGTGATTCCGTCTCCAGACATGCATTTCGCAGATTTGTAACCTTCTTCGACAGTACAATCGGCTTCAGCCATCACCTGCATGTTTTCTTCGTACGCCTTGTCGGCTCGCTGGCGTACACCACTGCAGGTGAGGTTCGAAAGATCAAGGCCAAACTGGCCTACCCCGTTCAACTCGTCGATCACCGATTTCACGGTTGGCTGGCTATAAGCGAGGTACATGATGGCGAGCGCCGGCGCGTTCTGGATGAACTGCTCGACCATGTCACCGTACTGACCAATCTGGCCGTCAAGCACTGTCCCCAAATTCAGACCATCACAACCTACTCCGACTTGGGTAGCTCCGTACGCCCCTACGATGAATTGTTGCTTATCTTGAAATGGAGTGAAGGTGTCAAAGCTTCCGCTTCCGCCTCGTCCGGCTTTGTTTACGGCACTTCCAGAGAGTTTGGCGCCGAACAGACCGGTTACATCGTCCATCCGCCGGGACCAGGGAGAATCTGAACCATCGGTGTTCGCCGATTCATCGGCGGCATTAGCGGTGGTGAAAGCTGCGGCCAGGGAAAGACCGAGAAAGAAGGTGGCGAGTTTGTTGAGTTTCATTTGGAGTCCTTCTTCGCAACGGTGTTATTTTTCACATAGGTCATAGCCATCAGCCGGCCTTCCAGCTGGTTCATGGTTCTGTTGCCAACCAGAGTTTCTCTTCGGCTCACTTTCATGTTGTCGATCCAGGTGATGGGCCATGCTGTGATGCCCATCTTCGTGACGTTGTCTCTTTCAGCCTGGCTGAGCATCCGCCCGGTCAAGCCACGCGCGGTCACTTTCTCTGCGAAGACCTTTGCATCGCGATCGAGTTGGAAGACTCGCACCTTCAGCTTCGGGTATTTCTGAACCAGCCTGCCGAGAGTGGCCAACTGACGATCGCAGACAGGGCAGGTGGATTCAGTGAATACCGAGATGCTCAACGATTCGGTGTCGATGGGCTTCTTCGCCGCGGACTCTTCCATGGCCGCGTCAAGCCCCTTGATGTGTTGGAGGTCGCCGCGTTGCCACATCGCCATCTGGTAGAGATTCGCCGCTTGCTTATACTGACCCCAGGTCTGGTCCATGTAGCTGACCAACTCGTTGGCGGCCTCGGGAGACTGTTCTAGCTGTAGGCGAATGACTGCACTCGGGGTGCCTGGTTGGAAGTTGAATTCGAGCCCTTTGTTGTTGGTGATTCGCAGAGGCGCGTTCGGGTTTTTCTTCGCGTTTCGATTGAGCTCTGTGCAGTTTTTCATCCACTGCATGTTTTGGCAGTCGAGGATGTTCGGGAGTTTGTCGAGTTCTTCATTCTCACGATCCCGTGCCGCCCGATTCACCTTATCCAGCGCCGAAGACAGGGCTTCCGCGAGGACATCCTGGCCGTTGGGCACGTTGGACATGACAGTGCCTGCGTTGGAAATCAGTGCGCCGGCGACGAAGGCGAGCCCGATTTTGAGCTTGTGGTTCATAGGGTGACCTCAGTTCAGGAACGATGTGAGATCGGCAACCAATGAGGCAGGGTTGTTGACCACCCTGGGTTGTCCGTTCTTGGGAATGAGGACCAGTGCCGGCGTGCTTCGCACACCGTACTGGCTGGCAATCCGCCCACCCATGTCAGGGGTGAACCCCAACATTGGAAGTTGGCCGGATTGCTGATTGAAAACTCGCTTGGGGTCCCATGTGGCCTGATCGATTACGACGAAGAACTGAGCGTCTACTCGATCACCAAAACGGGCCCGGACCTCGTCGATCGCAGAGCGAATCTTTTCGACCGCATCCGAGTTGTCGGACACGAACGACATGATCGTCACTTCTGCAGCGGCTTCACGTAGCGGGTCTATGAAACGGCCAACCTGTTGCCTCATGCGTTCTGCTTGCCGTTTAGCTCCTTCCAGATCTGCCGGTACCGGGAGGCCGCTTTTCCCGGCAATCGAGGGGAGGGTGCCTGGCGTGGCTGCAGCTAAGGATTTCTGCACCTGCAGGAGCATTGCCTCACTGCCCTTATGGCCACGCTTGGCAGCTGCCTCGAAGAAGGTCTTTGCCCTCTGCAAATGATCCGGGGTATTTGTTGCCCGCATCATCATCATCCCGAGGTGGTACATCGCCGTTACGTTGCCTGCTTTGGCTTCGGGGAAAAGAAGGTCCCAGGCCTTCTGATTTTCCCCTTTGAGCATGAGTACCAGGCCTTCGCCGACGCGCTGATCCTCTGAAGGACCTTTCTCCGCTGCGTTCAGTGAGGTACTGATCAGCAGGCTACTTAGCAGCAATAGAAATACCCGCACGGGCTCTCTCCTCGTGATAGATCGGCATGAACTCTTTCATGTAAATGTCGCGGTACTTTTTGGTCTTGGAGTGGTAGTAGCCGACCGCCTGAAGATCTGATCCGTACCGCTTTTTCAGGTCCGTGAGATGGCGGGCTGCGTAGTCAAGATTGAAAGCAGGATCGAGCCACTGCTGGACAGAGGCCTTGCCCTTGCCGTGAAAGCGGTAGTTGATTTGCGCGATTCCGAGATCGGTATTGAGTAGCCAGACTTTGCGCACGCGCAGCTGCCCATCGAGGACTTCTTTCGCGTCATCCCTTCGTTGAAGGAGAGCGGGGAAGCCCTGGGCCTGTCTGCTGCGCTGATAGCTATTGGCGAAACTCATTGCAGCTCGTTCAGATGGGAAGAACCGCCGTATTGCTTTGGAGTTTTTGTCCGGGATGATCTTTACAAGCCAGGGTGCGGAGGTGAGCGCCCACAGGGCATTGACGGCCTGGTCTTTGGTTTGGAACCAAAAGCCTTCGCCGTCTACGTTGAAAACCCACGGCTGTTTTCTGGATTCCTTCTGCACCATTGCCCGGAACACGAGTCGATCATTTCCGTATCTGGCTGCCGTAGCGTCGATGAGGTAGTCATAGTCCTGAGCCGAGACAGTGGCCGAGGTGATCATCAGGAGTGCAATCAAAATCCATCTCATCGGGACGAATCCTCGATCGTTGTGAAATGGTTCTTGCGCAACCACTGCAAAGCGCGTGAACGATCACGTGCGCAGGCATCAAGACGTCGAAAAGCTTCCGGGTGAGGGTCTGTAGAGGAGGTACCAAGGAACTTGTGAACCATCTCGTGATGGATGATGTACCGGATGACGAAAATCGGTGCTCCATTGCCGGCCGATCTTGAGAGGATCGGATGAACCAGAAGCGACTCCTCGCCGCTGACCATTTCGATGCTGCCCGGGGCGACGTAGATCGTGTCGTCGCAAACTCTGTTCACCGATTTGGCCACATCCGGCCAGGTTGGATCTTTCAGCAGGGTGAGCACTCGTACGTACAGCAGTGCTGCGTCTCTTGGGCCGTTAGGTGAAAACTGCTCCAGGAGTCTTTTGGCTTGTTGAAGATCTTTTTTGTGGTAGGCCTCAACACCCGCCTGCAAATCCTTCAGCTCCTGTGGAGAGAGATGATTGATCTCAGTCTTAGGCTCTGGGGACTCGCAGGCGCTGGGGATGCCCCAGCGCGGGCGAATGTTGATGGAATTTCCGAAGTAGCTGCGATTCACCTCGTCGGCCAGGCGCTCCAGATTGAGTTGCTCATCCGGTGAGACCTGACGGAGGACGTTAGATCGCGCTACAGCCATTTGGTGAACTCCAGAACTTGTGGGCCACTTGACCGTTTTTGTCTTGCAGGTCCAAGCGATCGCCCACGATTGAAACGCGGTACCCATCAAGGAAATCGCCTTGGCCAACCATGTCCTCTGCTCCCGCGTGCACGATGAAGGCGTGTGCAACACAGGTGCTGCAGTTCCTGGCCGCCTCTGCTACTGCTTTCACACAAATCCGCGGACGAGCCTTGCTTATCGCGACTGGCGACGACTTCGCCACTGGGGTTCTTGTCGGCGCTTTGGTGATGCGTTGCTGAACAGCCGGTTTGGTTTGCTTGGCCTTTTCAGCTTTGAGTTGGGCTTCCATCTTGCTGAGCTTCTGCTCGAGGGCTGAGATCTTTTCAGCCTGAGCGGCAATGTCAGCGTTAGCCTTTGTCAAAGCCTCATTGCTTTTCGGCGCTTCCTTTACGGGAGCACTATCCGGGTTGACGCTGGGGGTTCCAGCGAAAACGGGGGGCTGCTTTTCCGCGCCAATAGAAGAGGTAATTGCGGCCCCAGATTGGCTTGCTATTGGTGCTTGAGCACCGAAAGGATTTGCCGGCGAATCCTCATGCGGCGAGAAAGGCTCCGCGGCAGGAGCAAGAGCAGGAGCAGGAGCAGGAGCAGGGACACCCAGGTCAGGGGATGCGGTGGTGTGGGGTGCCGCCTCGCTCAATGGCTGGTCCAGCCCACCGAATGCTGGAGGAGCCGAACTGATTTCAGTTGGTTTTTGGAATGGCTCTGGTTCCGAACTGAGACTGCTCGAAGTTTGACCGGGACCATCAATAGGCAGAGACAGATCATCCTGGGCGCCAGGTTCTGCTTGGGTGTGATCGGCGGGTTCTGTGCCAAAGGCCATTCCTTCCTCGCTGGAGGTAGGGGCCTCCTGGGCTGCTTCATTCTCAGAAGGCGTTTGGCTTGTACTGGAACCCTCCATCTGACCTTTGGCGAAGAGGACAAGCCCCACGACCAGGATCGCTGCAATCAGCTTTTGCCCCATCGTGAGTTGGGAAAGCTTGTTGGTCTTCTTGGGTTTCTGATCATCATCTTCCGCAATGATCGGTTCCAAGGGCTCCAGTTCGTCGCCGTGTGCGTCGGCTTGAGGCGACTCTTTCGCGGCCGCCGAACCAAGGTCAATGGTGGGCTCTGTGCCTTGGCTGGCGCTGTCCTGTCCTGGCTTTTTACGTGCGAGGTTGCCAACCCCCGCGCTGATCTTATTGACGAGGTCCTTCAGGGATGGTTTTTCTTCGTTGTTGCTCATGGCTTAATTTCCCAATACCGGCAGATAGGTTGGTGCTTCTTCGGTCCAGCGACCTGGAGCGATCTGGACGCATTCCTTGTGGCCCGGGACCAGCATTCCGTTTTGCACCCGTGCAGGAATGTCAACACCGCACTGAATGATCGGCGGGTCCCAGGTGAACCGATCGCGTGCACGCATCTTTCCCTTCAGATCTGTGAGAACCTGGGTGACGCCTTCCTCGTACGCGCGGCGCTCGAGTTCGGTTTTGGGGGCGTAGAGGGGCTTAATAGGCTTGGCCTGCTCCTCGATGATCGTTTCGCGCGGTTCGTACTTCGACGAACAAGCTGCGAGCGAGGCGAGTGCGGCTACCGCCGCGAGGGTTTTAAGCAGCTTGATTGACATGGTATCGAGCACCATACGGGTGAGATTTTGCGAGCTCGGAGATTGCCTTCTGGCGAGCTTTTGATTCGGAGATGGAGTGCTTCTGCACAAGCTCCTGGGTCTTGCGCTCGCGCATTTGGTAGTCGTCCGGATGGGACGAGGCGATCCAAAGCGCCATGGGGCTGGCGAAGAGCCGGAAGACACCGCTGTAGTATTCGGATTTGGTTGTCCGCATCCGGTAAAAGACTTCGCTGTACAGCGGGGGCAGAGATGCAAGCGATCGCCAAAGCTCAATCTCCTCGGCAGTAAATGCGAGGAATTCCTTCGCGATGTCGTAGTCCGACTGCGAGCAGGCCAGGAAGAAGTAATGGCTTGTGTTCTCGAGGATGCCGTCCTGTGACTCGCCATTCCCACCGGACTCAGCACGGATCAGGTTGACGAAGTCCTTCACGGTCTGAGAAATCAGCAAGCAGCCGGCACCATAGCGGCGGAGTTCTCGATAGAAGCTGGAGAGCGCCGATGCGGCAGTCGGGTCAGAAAGGGTTGCCCACGCTTCGTCGACAGCCACGATCTTCTTGCGGCTACGTTCAAGCTTGAACTTGCAGTACAAGTCGATCTGCCGGAACAGGGCCAGAGTGACTACGGGTAGGGCTGGAGACTTTGCCATCCGCTGGGTTTCGAGAACGGTAAAGTCGTTCTCCCATTGGACCTGCAGGAAACCGTCAAAGAGAGCTGCAAATGGCCCGGCCCCGTAATAGAGGGTGAGCGCCTGGACGAGCGATCTGCCCGACTGTTCAGTGAACTCAGTTTTGTCGAGGTAAGGGATGAAGTCCCTGAAACGAGGTTCGTCCTTCGGCTTGGTAGCTACCCAGTCGGTATAGAACTCGTTGAGTGCCTGATACAGCAGAGGCACTGTCACTGGGGTAATGACCGATGTTTTGGACTGCTCTGCAGCGCTGGAGGTGATCATCATCACCAGCATGCGAGCAATGAAGAACATGTCTTCCAACGTCGGCATTTCGTTGTTGCCGTCGTCGTTTTTACCGATCCAGAACGGGTTGATACAGATGGGGTTGATGGTCCGCCCGGTGATCGGCTCTTTGAACGGCTCGGTCGCAAGACGAATGTAGTTGCCATCGAGAACCAGGCAGAGGCTCTCGTAGGAGTCGCCCTTGTCGATGATCCAGACTTTCGGTCGGTACTTCACCCTCAAGGCCATCAACAGGTTGTTGAAGGTGAACGACTTACCGGTACCGGTACTACCGCAAATCAGGCTATGCGCGGTGTTCGTCATCTGGCCCCACAGGTCCAGATAGATCGGCTGTCCCGCCCTGTTGTTCATCAGGATTGCAGGGTCGGAACAGCCTTGGTATTCAACAAAGAACGGACACAGATGGGACAAGCTTTCCGTGAGGTGAGGGGTGTCACGACGGAAGAGCTTCATGCTGCTCTTGCGGAAGTTCAACGGCATGCTGTTCCTAACAGCAGCGTCGCCGCGAAGGGATTCTTTGTGCCCCACACGCCAAAGCATGTTCTCCAACTGCATGGCTTGATCATCGACCTGGGACTCGACGAACCCCATCAGGTTGATGTGAAGCGACACGTCAAAAAACTGCTCGCGGTTGTTGGCGTTTTCCGCACTGATCTTGGATTTAACCTTCTCCAGGTCATTGCGCTGCTGAGCCAGCAGATCCTTGTCGCCAATTTTCATGGCTTCTTTCCCGGATTGCATGCGCCCACGAGTCCATAGGCGGCTCATCATCGCTATTGGGGAGGGCACGCTCCAGTTGATGGTGATCAGCGATTCGCTCTCGATGCCCGACATGGCCACCTGCAGCATGCCCGGGAAGCTCGAGGTTGGTTTACCCAATACCGAGACTGGGCGGATGAAGTAGGGGACGCCGGAATCGTGAATGGTCCAGCCTTTCTCCTCGGTTTCGACAGAGGCGAACATCGGGGCATTGTTGAGAGTTTCCCGGTACGCGACTTGGCTCGGGTTCTTCAAGCAATCCAGGATGGGCAAGTCAGGCCGATACTTGGGCGGGTCGACCTTGAAGCAGCGAACGGGGTTGAAAAGCTGGTACTGAAGGTTGATGAGGCCTTGGCCGTTAAGCGAGCCCGGCTGGAACCCGAACGTGGCCAGAGCCTGGCCGATCTCATGACAGAGTTGGCCAAAGCGTCTTGCGTGCTTCGTGTATTCCTTATGAGCCAGCTTGTTGGCGTCGATAAGCCCCATCGAAGCCAGAGCGTTCTTCGCTGTGTTGTCGATGAATTTGCCGAAGAGATAATCCGGACTCCAGAGCAAGACCAGGTAGAAGTCCGTTACAAAGGGATAGCGACCTTGGCTTACTTCGCGCTCAATCTGCTCGGTGACATTGGCCCGGACGTCATCCTCTCCCTCTTCCGCCCAGGGGTCACCGCCCATGAGAAGAGTCCGAACATTATTTCGAAGCTTCTCATCCTCGATCTCGGCCAGAGAGTCCTCACGCATGCGCTCAAGGACCTCGGTGGAGAGCTTTGTGAAGAAACCTTCAGGCGAGCTTGCCGCAACGATCTGTCGTTCGACGATCGAGTTCGCGATTTCGAGAGCGAACTCATCTTCTCCGCCTTCAATACCTGCACGGTAGATCCCAAGAACTTCGCGAATATCTCGATGGGTGTGACGAATGAATTGACCGGCCGATCCAGATGGATACTTGTTCAGTACATCACCAAGACCTTTACTGAGGGACCACAGGTCATCGTTGTTCAGGAGCGAGGCATCCATACCTCGTAGCTTCCAGATTTTGGCGAAGCGACCATCGATGGTGTGGAAATAGCTGCCATGCTTCTCGTACAGGAATGCATCGGAAAGCAACTGGATGGGCATGCCGCCCTGATACCCGCGGCGAGCCAGGCCAGCCAACTCAGTGTCGTAGAGATGCAGGTCGTCAATTTTTACCTTGGCCATCAACCCTGCCCCTTGAGTGTTGCTGTAACCACGCGCCCTTCCGGGTAAACGGTCACACGAGCGCCACTGACTCGGGTGAGGTATTCCGCAAGGTCGCGCAGCGAGTTGGGATGCGAGTTGAGCTTGATCACTTGGTCTTGGTTGACTTGCGGATCGAAGCGAGAGTCGTAGCCGGACGCTGCGGCCGAGAGTCGGACGATTTCACCAAGGGTGAGGTCTTGGTTCTTGAAGAGTTGTGCCCACGGGATTTCGTCTGCCTGAATCAGCTCGCGGTGATCGGTTGTGTTTTCCTTTTGGAAAATTTTCCGGTAGAGAACGACGTCAGGTTGAAGAACAGTCAGGTCTTGGCCTGATCCCAGGATCATCTTTGTGTGGTGTTCGCGAATGGCATCCTTGTACATCTGGGGAACACCCTCAGCCAAAGCCGTGGATGCCGCTGCCAGGAGACAGAAGCCGATGGTCAGTTTGCCCAATCTGCTTCCTCCACGATGATGTAATCCCAGCGGCCGCCATGCTTCACGCCGGTTTTAGCGTCGGCGTATGGCACCACCCATACCGGCGCTACAACGTCCGGGTTTCGGATCGGAAAGTACGGTTCCGATGAGCCAAGCTCTGGCCGCGCGCGCAGGCCTTGGCGCAGGAGCGAGACCGTGTCTCTGCTGGCGCTGCCATGGACCGCATCGTAGATCTGGTCCATCGAAGCACTGTTTTTGAAAGGCTCCTCACTGGCACAACCGCTGAGAAGCAATGCGGTGGACAAGGCCAAGAATGGGCGGATGTTCATGGCTGGTTCCTAGATCAGGGTGTCGTACATGCCGGGGTCAATGTCGAACGCCTCAGCTGGTTTCAAAACACGGAAGGTTTGGTCTGTTACGAAGCGCAGCTTGATGCCCGGCTCGACGATGACGGTGTCTACCGCAGCGTTTGCTTCTCGCTCGAATCGCTCCGAGATCTTCTTGAACATCCCGGCGATGCCCTCGTTGACCGCCGCCTTCGTGGCGTTCCCGGTTAACTGGCTGGTGGTTGAGCTGGTTCCGTTTTCCATCGCGCTATTCGTAGTGAACTCGGCCTGGCTCAGGGTGGAGGCATATGCCGCTGCGGCTGCTGCAGCTGACTGGAGTGCGAGGGTGCGGCCTGAGGCCTTGTCCAGGCGGCCGTAGACGTCTTGCTCGTTGTCTCGCGTATCGACGATGTACCCGGTTGCAGGGACCGTCTGGGCACCACCGGTCTCGTCCCAGTAGGAGAGTTGCTCGATGCGAATGGTCGCGCGGCCCGTATTCGAGCTGGAGTTGCGGTTGCCAGAGCAGAGGCCCATCAGGTGGATAGTGCCGAGATCTCGTTCGGCGCCGTTGGGACCCTTGAAGATGCCGCGCACCGGAAGGACTACCGGTCGAGCGGGAATTTTCCCTTCTTCGGATGCCCCAGGAGCGTTGGCGCCGATCGGGCACGCAACCCCGTGAAGCGTGGTGACTTCCACAAAAGAGAAGGCGGGTACTTCATACGTTTCGCGCGGACTCTGGGTTGGCAGGGAGGCGTTGAGAGACTGGGCTGCCGGCATCGGGTCCGGGTTCGGCTGGCGGCCGTTCAGCTTTGCCAGGGTCGCGTCGGTCTCGTTGTAGGTATTCACGCCAGCGCGCTGAATGCCATTCGACTCAGGAGCTGACATGTTGGCAAACAGCTGTTGCTCGGTCTCAGCAGTTGAGCCCGCGCCGCCTCCGCTTTTTCCGTTGAATTGCTGACCGCCCGCGTCCCCGCCATTGAGCAGGAAATAGTTCGGACCGTAACGGTTGGAGTTCGATGGGTTTGCAGAAACTGCCGGCATTGGCGGCTCGAGTGAAAAGTCCTCGAGGTTTAGCCCTTCAGAAGAGGAGGGTGGCAATGGCATGCTGGAGCCTTTGTCCAGCTTATTGATACCACCGTAAACACCGTCAACCTGATCTTTTCGTAGTTGCGCAACTTCTTCACTGAGAGCTCGAATCTCAGTGTTCGATTTCTGCTCTGCTTTGCGTTGGTCCTCAAGCATCTTCGCCTTGAGAGCCTCGCGATCCTCCTCGCCTCGCTTGATCTTGTCCTCAAGGGTTTCGATCTTCTTGGCGAACTGAGTCAGTGCAGCATCTTTATCCTGGATGGTGATCGAGTTGACTTTGTCACTGCCAACATCAACTGCCTTGGGTGCGTCAACCGAAGTCGCACCTGTGGTTTCGCTGTTGCCGCCCATGAAGTTCATGGCAACACCAAGCGCGCCAACTGCAGCGACGATATAAAGGCCGCGTTGCTTCGTTATTACGTTTTTCTTCTGTTCGTTATCGGCGCTCACTGTACTTTCTCCGATACGATGAATAGCAACCCGCGATGTGACTCTCCGTAGACCTCGGTAATGTATTCGGGGGAGGGGCCTAGTATCCGAGACGAAGGGAGCATTGAGACTTGTCTGGCAATTCCAAGAGACTCGCGTACAGCCTTGTTGCCATAGTCGATTTGATCAATAGCGACTTTTGTTGACGTGCGACCGTTGTTGATGACTTCGTAAGTAGTGCCGATGTACTTCGGACCCACAACTTGGGAGCGAAGTTTGAATTCCAGCGAGCCCTGCCGAAACACAACACGATCAGCCTCTGAAAGTCGGGAAAAATCCTGTTCGCGATATCCCGAAGGCAATTTCCCATCGTAGAGATAGTTCATCAGACCTTTAATTCTTCCGCGGGAGTCTCGCGCCATGGCGGACCTATCAGCGATCGGCTGGCCCGAAATAGTCACTTGGCTGTCTGCGCAACCAGGCCGGGTTATAAGCTTGAGAATGTACGTTTGCTTGGACGGCGCATCGACATAAACAAGGCCCGTATACAGCGGATCTGTCGCTTGAAATGCGAGCTTGTTTTTGATAGGGGACGGATAGAAGTCCATGCCCTGAGTTACCTCTACATAAATACCGTCGAGGTAGGGCTCGGGGAACAAAACCTCTGCACGCTGGGTGTCGTTCGAAATGTAAATGTCAACTGGCGAGTTATTGTAAACAACAGTGCGCGGATTTCGGTTGCACTCGTCGCTCGCAAATAACGTGGTTGACATGGCTGCGCAAAGGCCGGCAGCTATCAGTCGCTTCTTCAACCCTAGATCTCCTGGATGTCGAAGTCATCAGCCACAACTGCCCACTCGTAGAACTTCGAAGGCTTGACTGGCTTGATAAGAATTTTCACATTGTACTTAGCCTTGTTGAAAACCCTATTCAAAGTGGCCCTGTGGCGTTCAGCAGTGAAGGACACCACATAACCCTGGGGGGTAACTTCGACTTGATATGGAGAAGATTTTGTGAATACCTGGGTGATCTGCTGCTCAACCGACTGGTTTGCCACGATCTTCAAACTATCTTCCTTCAGCGCGCGGAGACGTGGCGACATCATTCTCAATGCTTCTTCGGCATTGGTTCGAGCTGACAGAGGAGTGAAGTTGTAATAGTTGTCAAGGAAGACAGCCACGAATGCAATGATGTGTCTCTGTGGAATCTGCCGCTCGCTGATAAAGATCCCCTCAGAGTTTGGGAATCCATACATGATTCGCTCGCTTTGCAATCTCCGGTTTGTTTCCTGCAGCTCTCTATTCATGCCAACCAGCACGGCAATAACGACTGCAAAAACCGCTGAGATGGCGATCAGTGTAATGATGGCTCTGCCCGCTCGAAGATCACTTGCGCCGAGCAAATTGAAATACTTCAACGGTGCGCCGTATTGCTCACTCATGTCAGGGCTCGTATCGGTTGCAGTAAGACGGTGATGGAATTAGCCCGATCTCGAGCCAGATCCGCGCAGTGAATCGACCGAACTTCCCGACTGCCTTTTGAAGGGCAGGGAACTCGCTCGTCATTACGTAGAGGTCGCCTACGAAAGTTGAGGCCATCAGGGCTAGGAAGCCCTGAGGCTTGTTTCGCGTTACACGCTTGAAGAGCCACAGACAGAAGAACGCAATGACAAAGGCCCAGATGTTTTCGCCAGTAGTTTTGCTAACGATCACCAGGGGCACGATGAAGAACAGAAGGTCCTCCTGGGTGAGGCCACCAAAGTTCACCGGTGCTGTCGCGAAGGCATAAGTCGGTGCTTCAGTTGTGACTCTTAGGCGCATAGTTATTTTGTTCCCGAGGAACCGGAACCACTGGCCATATCGAAGCCGGCCAGGTTACCTGCCTTGATGACGACGGTTTCGCCGAAGAGCGAAATGAGGACGACAAGCACGAATACCCACCATCCGCGGGCACCTGCAAAGAGAACCGACAGGAGCAGAAGCGCCAGGCCAGCCCACAGTCCATAACTGGCGATCAAGCGCCACCAGTAGAGGAAACTGTTGTTGGAGTTCTTGGCGATCTCCTTATCCGGCGCGAAATCGCCGTCGAACGCAGCCATGGCGATATCGGGCATGGTGACAATGAAGATGGTCACAGCCAGAGCGAGAATCCCCAACGCAAAGCGTTTGAGGTCCTCCGTTTTCAGTTGCGGCGCGAGGCCAGTCATTTGCATGGGTCAATCTCCGACTCGAGTTGGGGTGAAAAACAGGCCATCGGGGGTAACGGTCTGGTAACGGAGCCGCTTTTGCTCCGGTTGCAGAACTACGTTGATGGTCTCTTCCACGGGCCGGACCTGTGCGAGCATCCTTACGAGATCCAGCCCTGGAAGTGGGGCGCTGGCTTCGGCCTTCTTGAGTTCGTCCTGAGCCATGCGAAGGTTTTGAGCAGCGAGAGACAGGTGCTCAATGGCACGCTGATACCGGGGATCGCGCTGATCGATTACGTACGGGTCGGATTCAGCAATTGCTGGCTGAACGGCAATGGCCGCCAGATACCCGATCCCTAAAGCCCATGCGTGAAAGTTCATAAAGGGCCCTCCTTTCCCAAATAGTGGAAAGTGAGTGCCCCTTTTTTGAGGGTCGGTGGTGACAGGCCGGCTTTGGGCCGGCCCGAGGGGAGGGGAGCAGAGAGTTAAGAGGTTTTTTTCTCGTCGAACAGCTGGCCAACCCAGCGCCTGGTTCGATGGAATTGTGCAAGCAGCACCTTGCCCAGGAATCCAAACAACTGCACGGTCACCAACGACAGCACGATCTGCACGTAGGTGAAAATCATGCGGACGAAGGCGTTAATCAGCAGAGAGGTCAGGCCGCGAGTAGGCTGGAAAGCAAGCCCGAGGCAGATGATCACGGCAGCGATGGCCAAGTAAGCGGGCCAACCGATTCGCTGCACATGGAACTGGGTAATATCGAGAAACCAGTCCCATACAACCCCGAAGTCCCAATCCCACCGCCGCAGTTTGTCTTGCCAATTCATGGTGTCTCCTCAATGCTCGAGTTTCGCATGCTAAATTCAGCCCTGAGTCAGCTTTTCCAGCATTGCCTTGTTCTTCTCGTGGAATCGTTGCCAGGCGTTGACGCCCGAGCGCGCTCGACGTGGCCTGCGGACCAGTCGCATGTCCTTGAAGTGGACGTTCGGGAAGCTGTTCCTCACCAACGGCATGCGGACACGATAGGTTCCCGACTTCGCGACAATGATCCCGTCGCCTTGGTCGAGCGACGCAAAGTCTTCGGGTTGCAGGATGTCCTCCCGCGTCGCCTTGTATCCGGTACTTGAGCTGGCGCCTTCCGAGTCGTTTGTGTAGAGACCTGATTGCTCGGATGCGTAACTCTGCCCCGTGCTGCTGCCAGAGGACTCTTGGACGAACCTTTTGATCATCGTCCCCGCGAGCTTGACGGCGAACTCCCGCGTCTGGGCATCCCGGATGTCGCAGTACAGGTGTGTCCAGCAGTTGCCCAGCACCATCTCGACGAAGGCAGGGGAAATGTTCTGGAGGAAGCCAACGCCCTGGAAAGCAATGATGATGGGCACATTCGCCGATCGCGCCAGCTGGAACAGGGATACCTGGCTCTCGTCCATGAATGATGGGTACTCGTCGAAAATGGCCGGGCACATCATCAACGGCTTGGCTTTCGAGAGCTGGATTTCGCCGATCGCTCGAGCAAGATCAGAGATGAACAATTTGCCGAATAGCTCCACACCGTCTTTGTCGGCAAGCGACGACATGGACAACACAACAACCTTGTTCTGGAGGATCGCCTCTTTGAGGTCGACATCCGGGCTGTAGGTGTTGACGATGCTGGAGTATTCGGAGTGGGCGAACGCCGAAAGTTTGGACACAAGTCCTTGGAGCAACTGCTTGTACCCGCGCAGGTTCCACACCTGTTTTTCTTCGTCGAACCAGAAGCGAAGGTATGAGTGCAGCCACTCGACACCATCGCTGTGATAGATGGAGTCGGATACCCGTATGTTGCGGATAAAGCTCAGCAGCAGGTCGAAGTCGGACAGCACTGCAATGATGTCCTTGATGTGGAACACTGGCTCCCCGGGCTGCAGCTTCAGCGACAGCACCGCGGCAGTCAGGGAGTAGCGAGCAATGTCCGTCCAGAACTCCTCTTTGGAGTTGGCTTGGAGCTTCATTGCAGTGGAAATGGTTGCGCGGACCCCGCCCGAGAAGAACGGATTGTAGGTATGCGACATTTCCGGGAACTCGAAGTTGATGATCAGCAACTCATCGAGCCGGCCGGCCGCCTCCATCATTCCGTAAATCGAGCCTGAGAAATCAGAGTCTGACTTCGCTTCGATTAGCAGAAGTCCAGCCCCTTTTTTTATCTGTTGTTGAATGATTGCCAGAAGCAGTTCGGTCTTGCCGGTCCCGGTTGCAGCGAGCAGCGCTACATGGCGAGTCATGATGTCGTCGGACAGCATGAATGGGATCATTGATGGATAGGTGTCGATCAACTCCCGGCGGATATCGTCAGCGGTGGCGATGCCCTTCGTACTCGTGATCGCGTCAACGCGATCCTTCCACTCTGTCCAAGGAATGGCCTTGCCCAGAAAGGTAGAGCGGCGGAAGTCGCAATCCGGAATCGGGGCTTCGATGTAACCGGCGTCCCAGATATCCGTGGTAGACGCTTCTGCTTCTTTCCGATCAAGCAGCAGGGACCAGATAGCGCAGCCTGCAGCGATGGCCACCGTCAGGGGGAGCGGCACAAATGGAATTGCTGCCCCTACCAACGGAAGGCTGATTGCGATATTTCGCTGTCGCTGAATTTCCGCATGCTCGGCGGCAAGCGCCTCAAGGCGCGCTGATTTGATCGACATCTGGATTTATCCGTTTAGGGAGAAGAGACCGGGCAACAGTCGGTTCGCGCAGGGAATATCCCGTCAGCAATCCGTCGAGTGCGCCAACCACCAGCAAGGTGGTCTTCGCACTGTTCAGGAGAGTCGAGATGAGGGTGGTGTTGATGAGGTCCTGCTGGCCTTCGCCGACCACCAAGACGACAACGTCGTAGACTCGCCCCCGGATGAGCTTCGGCGTCATGACAGCGCCCTGAAACACATCGAGGCGCTCTGCCAGGCTGAGCAAGTAATGGTTACCAGCTCGGTCTACAGCGTTCAGGCGCTCTGGATTGATTTCAGCGGCGGTGAACACGGAAAAGGGTGGATGGTTTGTGCTGGCGACGGATTGCCTAACTACGAAAGGCAATCCTTTGAACAGCCCTTTTCCATGGAACTCAACCAGGTGCTCCTCGCCAGTGAACACCCGAGCGATCGCTGCAGACAGTGGGCCCACCATGTCCTCACCTCGAGGCCCCTTGGCGGCTGGGACTACAACCCTGATATCGAGCAGCGGGTCTACCTGTAGCTGCTGGGCGAACTCCCTAACCACAACAGGTAAGGTCTCGAACAGCAGCTCGGATGGCACCGACAGCCAAGATATCGCTTGGGTTGGGTCGAAGGTTTCGTCGTTCGCTTTGAGCGTCCCGCTCCAGATACGCCGCGATGCTTCGCGTTGCGGTGATTTGGGTGGCAACCAAAAGCTTGCCTGGAAAACTCGCGCCGGCCCGCCTTGGGTGAGCTCCGCGAACGGTTGGCCAATGGAGTGAGCTGGTAGGTCCTTTGCTGCCCCAAGCAGGAAAACCCTGCTCGAATCTGGTACGGCGCGCAGGACGTTCACCATTTCCTCTATCCCAAGCGAGTCCGCCCCGGCAAGAATCAACACATCCGCGTTGATCGGTCTTTTGCCATGCTGTGAAGGCACCCCTGTCTTCGGATCAATGCCTATCAAGGCCGAGTAAGTGACGACGACACTGTCGTCATCGAGCAGTCGGTTGACCTCGTCAGCCATCTCGTTTGTATAAGCGGAATAGATGGCGTCTGCGCCGAAGGCTTTCAGGAAGAGTTGAAGGCCCTTGATAACCAGCATTTGGTCTGAGAGGGTTTCGCACTGGATCAGCGCAAAACGTTCTCCCAAGAGCGAGCGGAGTCCTGCTGACAACGTCTTCGCAGTCCCGTTTTCAAGGCCCAGTGGCTTCAAGAGCTTGGTGGCCATCTTTTCGGTGGGCACCAGGTCCTCGGCGTCTTTGCAGTCCAGTGCTGCCCATTTCCGCACGAGGCCGGCCAGTTTGTTTTCTGCTTCGTGCAGGCTCAGGAGTTGTAGCTGTCCGCCGCTGGCATGGACAACCTTGGCCATGGCGAGGTCGGTTACGGCCTGAGCAATGAGGGGCTTGATCTCATCTTTGGTGAGTCGAAGCATCTTCATGACCGACTCGATGAGCGGCCTACCTTCAACGTAGCTGTGCCCGAGCCAAGCCTCCCGGCGGAGCACGCCGACCACCGCGCCTTTAACTGCAGAGACTGTGTTGTTGGTCACTCCAAACCTTTTCGCGAGGTTCAGCGCGGAAGTGAAGAGAATGTCCTCGAAATGGACGTAGAGCAGATATGGGTCTTCTTTCAGAACCTCACTGAGGTTCGCGGCATAGCCTAAGCGACGTTGCAGGGTTGCCAGCTTCGCCGGCGGAATACCCTCGACGTCGATCTGTGCGAGTGCGAGTTGCTCACTTCGTTGATCAGCCCAAACCTGGCCTAAGACCTGGGCTTCTTGCGGGGAGATTCCAGCTTCCACGAGTCTATCTGGTGATTGGTCCAGAATTGGAATCAGGCTTTCGCCGAAGTGCTGGACAGCCTTGCTCGTAACGCTGCGTGGGACGCCAGTGAGGACGCTGAGATATCCAACCAGTGACTCAACCTTCGCTGGTGGCATCGAGGTGAACTGGCTGACATCGAAATCAGCGCCGTCGATATCCGGTACGCGCTTGCCGTACAGGATGTAGTCCTCATAGAGGATTGCGTTGCCGAAATTGCCGGTACCGGTGAAGGAGGTGTTGTCTTCCCGCCGGAAGGTACAAACCGACCAAGGACCGGCGGGATCACGGAAAATAATATCGACTAGGGTACCGCGTTCGCGGGTTGGGGCTTCAGCCCCGTCAGGAATTCGATCAGTCATGCTCATCCGCTTGGGTGCGCGCGGCCGCTATTCACGTTCCGTACGCTCTTGTGGACGCCGTTGTAGCTACGGGCAATCTGGTTGGCGAGTTCGGCTCTCACGGCCGCAGCATCGTTCACCAAGTCCGGATACAGGCGGGTCAGCCCAACGAAAATGTCGAAGTCCTCAAGCAGATCAACAGCCACCAGGACCTGGTCTGCGACGATCAGCGACTTATCGTATGCAGCAACCGGCTCCATGCCGTTGAACAGCCCTGTCGGGTCGACAAACAGGAATGGGCGGAGCTGGCGTAGTACCAGACTGCGCGCATGCTCAATTTTGGGTAGAACTTGACCTTCAGCCAGGCGAATCTCTCGGCTGCTCTTGCCGCCAAAGAGCATGCCGGATGCCTTGGCGAGGAAATGGGGGAGCGAAGTGTTTATGGTGGCCGGCCAAGTGCTGCCGTCGACCAGGAATGCCTTCGCTTCAGGAGTGTGGATGTATTTCATGTCTTGAAATCCTTGTTCAATCCAATAATGGAAAGGGAGTGCCCCTTTTTTGGGGGATATCAAAAAAAACCCCGCCGAAGGGCGGGGTTGTCTTGCGATGGAGCGATCAGTTGATCGCGTCCTTGAGCGCCTTGCCTGGCTTGAAGCCAGGAATCTTCGCAGCAGCAATCTGGACAGGATTGCCGGTTTGAGGATTGCGACCCTCGCGCGCAGCGCGCTCCTTTACCAAAAATGAGCCAAAGCCCACCAGCGTCACTGTGTCACCGGCCTTCAGCGCGGAAGTCACGGACTCGATCACCGCATCCAGTGCTTTCCCTGCGACAGCCTTGGTGATGTCCGCGGACTCGGCGATCTGGTTGATAAGTTCTTGTTTATTCACGCATTTCTCCATGTAAAACAGGGGATGAGGTAAGCAGTATAACGGCTGCCTGGTGGCCTCCAAGTGAATCTGGTCTTTTGCAGCGATTGGATGCCATATGCGCGCCGCACAAAAAGAAAACGGCTCGGCAGTGCCGAGCCTAAGGGGAAATCAGATCAAGCTTGCGCCCAGCGCGCCGGCCAAGAAGCCTGCTCCAATAAGGGGGAGCATTCCGGCAAGGGCCTTAGAGCCGGCTCTGTGGCACAGGAAACCGCCCACACTGATGATTGGGACGATCAGGTATGCAGCGATCATCTGCACTGACAGCATGCGTGTGCCCAAGGTGGCATCGCTCGTGGGGTGACTCCCGAGCATCGATGCCAACGCCAGCGCTCCGATGGCCAGGCAAAGCAACGTAGCTAGGAAGGCACGTTCGGTATAGCGGAATGGGCCGACTTCGATTTCTGCAGCGCTTTTGACGGTGGTTTGCATAGCGCGTTCCTCTTGACTCTCACGACAAGGGTAGCAGCCTCTTTCAGCGCTAAACAGCGGAAATCAACTCCTGAATTTGCCCCTCTGCCGCTGTTAGCAAACAAAGCACCTCATCGGAGCAACCATGCGCACTCAGAGCTTCCATCGCTCTGGAGAAAGCTCTGGCATGCGCGGCACAGAGATCCACTTTGTCGAATGCCTCCTGGATAGCCGTGTCTGTAGCCACTGGCGCCATTGCTACCAGGCCGTTCTCATAGATACGGCTTTCCCAATGGCTCGGCTCGATGCCGGTTGAGCGAAAGTAAATGAAACCGAGCTGATCGCCCAGGGAATAGGCTGCCGCCCCGTAGTGCTCATCGAATGTGGAACGGCCAGTGCCCAACGCTTTGAATTCCATGAATGTCCTCCTGCTGGTGTGGACGGTGACCATAACGGTGCGGTCCTTTGGTTCAAGACTGCGTAGCCCGGGATTTAGCGGAGGCATTTGAGTTGAAGAGGGGAGAGGCCTCGTTAAGCTCGGGCCATCCAACTCCTCACAAGGAATCGCCTATGTCCACCTTACTCACTCAGCAGCAACTGCTTTCCGCGCCGGAGTCGGAGTACATGTCCGACCGGCAACTGGCCTTCTTCAAGGATCTTCTTCTCAATCGAAAACTGCACCTACAGGGCCTGCTCGCTCAACGAGCAGAGGCATTTCGCGATGACTCCGAGGCACGTCTCCCGGATGCGGCGGATACTGCCTCCGTGGAAGAGCAGCGCGCGATGGAAATGCGGATGCTGAAGCGGGACCAGGCAGAGCTGCTGGACGTGGAGGCTGCTCTGAAAAGGATCGAGGAAGGGGACTATGGCTACTGCGCTGAGTTTGGGCAGCCGATTGGGCTCAAGCGCCTTTTGGTCGCGCCGACTGCAAGCCTTTGCATCGATGCTCAAGAGATTCAGGAGCGTCGTGCGCAACGCCAGCGTGTAGCATGACCTCCAGCGAGGGGGCATGCCCCCTCGACTCTCCCTTCGATCTTCCTACTTCCTCACTCCTCAGGTTCTATGATCAGTCAAGATGCTGGCTGAACATCTCTTACCTAGGAGCTGCATCATGGAAGTCGGTCCCCGCATGTACTTTCTCGTTTCAGGGTTGCTTTACCCAGCAGCGCTGGGAGCCGCTCTTGTCTGGACGGTTAGTGCCTTGCATGCCAGGGCATTTCTCGAGAGCGCGTCCCCAAACGGCTGGTCTCTGTGTATGGCTGCCTGGTTCATTGGCTACCACTGCCTGCAATTCAGCAGGCTGATGGTCAGGCACTATGAGCTTGGGAACGGCTACACCAGGCGCGCCTTCGTCTCTGACCTGGTGGACTGCTTGACGCTGCTACTGGGTTTCGCTGGTCTTCGCTTCTTAAACGAGCCGATCCCTTCGGAGCAGGTCTGGGTTGTCTATTTGGCACTGCTTGGCGTTCCCCTCTCTGCTGTTATTGCCCATCCACTTCGCATGATGAAGGGGCCCAGGGGGCTATTGGTCCTTGGCATGCTCCTGGTATGCCTTCTTGGAATCGACTACTTCAAACTGGGTTTCCTCTTGCCATTGTTCAAGCCAGAGGTCACCCACTGGGTATTGCTGGTCGCGATGTTTTCCATGCTTTGGGCCTTCTACCACCGCGTATACCGCTTCGAACCTTGACAGCAGGGGGGCCGACCATGCGAGGGCTATCGATCGTACTGGGATTGAGTTTGCTGGTCGGCTGTACTCATGAGCCGCTTTCAGAAGGGTTATCGATTCAGAATCAGCATTGGGGCGATGAGCCGAAGATTCAGTTTCTTGGCGTAGGTGGCTGGCTCATACATTGGCGTGGGGAGGGGCTATTGCTGGCGCCTTCGTTCACCAACCCGGCCAGTCTCGGCATTCCAGGGATACCCCCTGCTCGAGTGGTAGCCGACAACGAGAAGGTCGACAGGCACATGCCGCCTGCAGCAGACGTGACGATGCTTCTGGTGGGTCATGCGCACTACGATCATCTTCTCGATGTGCCCCGGGTAGTAGAAAAGCACTCTCCGAAAGCGATCGTATACGGGTCTGAAACGGTTAAGCACATTCTTCATGCAGCAAAGAACAGCTCAGGACAGCGGATCTTTGGCGCTGGCGCGGTGGTGGTGCCAAGCGAGCAGCAGATAACCGACCATCGTGATCCCTCCCGACCTGGGACATGGTTTTACTCCGACGGGAAGGTCATCACTGATGGGGACGCGAACGGAGCAAATTCCGAGGGTTCAATCCGTGTGATGCCCATTAGAAGCATGCATGCCGGGCACCTCTTTGGCCATAACTTCATACCAGGTGAGTACGACGGGGATCTAGACGATTTGCCGACTGGTCTGCTGGACTGGAGGCTTGGTGAAGTGACTCTGGCCTGGATGATTGACCTCCTCGGGGAGGATGGCCGGCCGGTATACCGTATTCACTACCAAGACAGCGCCGCTGAGCCTCCATGGGGCTTTCCACCCATAATCTCCGACTCAAAGCGCGTTGACGTCGAGATCCTTTGCGGGGGAGGGTGGAATCAAGTCAGTTACTACCCCACAGGGCTCCTCAGGGTGACCAAACCGCGTCTTGTGCTGTTGGGGCACTGGGAAAACTTCTTTGGCAACGACCTTGGTGAACCTGCTCGAACCATTCCGTTGCTCAGCTACAAAGGGCTCCTCGAACAGCTTAAACCCTACAATCTAGTGGTGCCTGAGCCCTTCTCTGACATCCTGCTTCCAGCTCCGATGGAGTAGTAGCCGTAGCAATTCCACCCTATTTTCCGCGCTCCGCAAGGCGTTGCATCAGTGCACGTGCTTCGCTGTATCCATACGCCCGCAGGAACCTGTCGTAAGTATCAGGAAATGCCATGACGCGACCGGCGTAATACTCTAAGGGCACAGCAATGTCGGCTTCGTGCAGGTAGTCCTGCTTCAGGAAGTGTTCGAGCACCAGCATGTGATCAAAGTAGGCCTCAAAGCAGTCACGAATGAACTCCTGCTGCTTGCTGAACCCCAACCCCTTCTCATGCACCACTAGGGCTGGCTTGAGGTCTCTCCAGTGAACGACGTAGGTCTGGCCATCATGGGTGAAGGATCGGCCTGACCAGTCCATCATTCGCATCGCAGAGCGGGCGAGTGGATCTGTGAAAATCTCCTTCATCATGTCCCGTGCAGCAGCAAGCTGCTTCTGACGGTGTTCTTTTCGCTTCTCTTGGATCGCATTTCGGGCTGACCTCAAGCCGCTCCAGATACCCCATACCGCCAGGGCCATGGTGATCAGGGTGCTGATGACAGATACCCAGTCCTTGAGTGTGGTTGGTGAGAATGAGCCGCCCTGGGCAGTGTTCTCTGTGGCCATTGCAACGGTCGTCATTAGCATCCAAGCCGTACAGATCAACCAGGCAGCGTTGTGCCTCTTCCTTGATGCTGTCATCTGGAGGTCCTCTGAGGGATGGTTAACCTCAAAGTAGCTTGATCCGTTTCTCCCCGCACGCGACCACTCGGGGAATCAGCCTTTGATTTCGCCCGGCGGCCGTTAGACTGCCTTATTCCAAAAAGCCGCGACACGAGAGGTAGCTTTTGACCGGCAAGCTTTCCAGTGACTTGTTGCAGGGGATCTACAAACTGCTGACGGAGAAGCGCCACCGGCTAGATGATCGGATGGGATTGGCTCCGGCTGAGCTCGCACTGTTGGAGTGTGGCGGTATTTCGAGTTCCGACCTCGATGATTTGATTATTGCGACTGAGTACCGCGGGTTTGGTGCTGCCGGGCGATACGCAGAGGTACTGGCTGCCTACTTCAGAATCCCCAAAGTCAGCTTGTGCCGGAAGCCCAGGCGCCTCGACGACGATGTGTTGTGGATGGATGGCTATACCGTTACCGATGCCGTTGCTCTGCTGATCTTCATGGAACGCCTGGGCTTCGCTGTCTCACCTGGTCAGCTGGTGCAGGCGACAAAGAGCAACCTGGCAGGCAAGCCCATGCTGACGGAGTCGGAGTACCTCATTCTCACCTATGAGGTTTCCCGAGGCTGTACCACGACAGTCCTCCGGTCAGATGTGGAGCGCAAGCCGGCATTCCCAACGACCAAGCGCCACAGGGACGAGTTAGGAAACCGCTTCAAATTGGTGCTCCAAGGGGAGGATGTGTTGTCGCTGGAGGTAGCCGGGCCCAGAATCCGAGACGTCAATTCGGCGCTAAAAACCTGTGCCTACTGCGGTACGGTCTACCTGCCTTGCAGTCGTAATGATCGTGAGGCACATCGTCAGGTTCATAGAGAAACACAGCGGTTACTGGACCCGGGCCCGAACAAGCGGTTTGCGGCCAGACTCAAGTGTGGCGTTGTCGCCGATCGGGTAGACGCATCGGTGCCCATGTGGATGCATCAGGAGGTATTGAAGCGCGCCCAGCGTTTCCGCGCGGATTTTGGGTTTGACTTTGTCCAATGGCCGGGAACGATGTCGACTAAAGCAACGGCTGACTGGCACGGTTACCTGATTCCAGCTGGTGCTGACGGCACGATTGCAGGCGCTTGTGCATTCCATTGCGGGACGGAAACGAACCCATCAGGCAGCCCCTGGACTTTATCCTGGATTTGGCTCGCGCCTAAATACAGGCGCGGCGGGTTGTTGCGAGAACGGTGGGGGAGATTCCTTGTGGCCTATGGAGACTTCAGGATCGAAAGTCCGCTGTCTCCTGGGATGGAGGCCTTTGTTCGAATTCACGGCACGGACTGGCAGAAGAGCTGCTTGTCGAATCATGGTGAGTGAGCAGAGTGTTCACCGCCTCTAGGAGTTTTTGTGATCAAGACCAATACATCTGCCCCCCAGCTGGACAAGCCGATGATCTTCCCTGCGGAGGACTATGCTCGTGCGTGGGTCGGGTGCCTGGCCGGATTCCTTCCAGGCCTGAAAGATCGAAGTCGTGAAGTGTTCCTGAGGCTTTCAGGGTGGCATCACTGGAATGCAATGGTCGAGGCCTGCAACCCGGATCAGAACTGCGTGTTCATGACTGAGGATTTGAGTCCGGAACTACGGCTTGCGACTCTTGCAGAACATCGCTCAATCCTGATCCATGAATTCGGTGTGAAGCCGGCCACCGCCAATTTTTTCCTATGGGCAAACCCCCTGGGCTCTTTTGAACTCGTGCCGCTTCGCGCGGCCGTCAAAGAGTCCCTTTATCAGCTGGGTGAGTCGCCTTCCTCGAGGTTGGACAAAATCCTCATCGCTCTGGATCAGGAAAATCGAGCGCTTGTTCCTGGTACTGAAGAAAACCACCGCCGCGGCTGCCACTTCACCAATGAGCGGGTGTACATGGCGATGTTCCAACATCTCGGCTGGACCCTGGAGCTCAGCGACGGACGTGACTACGACGTACCGTTTGGACTACCTGTCGCACGGTTGGGCTATCTCAGCGACTCCGAACTCGGCTCGGTCCCTGTATTCATGACTGGCTTGGCTCCTGACCCTGAGTTGAACCCTGATGAGACCAGCTGTGCGATTTATGAATGGATCACATCGCCTCAGGGAGCGAAGGCACAAACTGCAGTGGTCTTTTTCAGGGAACCACAGCTTAGAGTGCTCGATGAAGTCGAAACCTCCATCTTCGGCAGCTTCCTTGAAGGGCAGAGCGCATGGCATCTCACCTTGTCGTCTAACTCAAAGTCGTTGGGGAGTGTGGTGGTCGACATTGTCTCGGGCCAGGCTCTTCCTGTGCCCGAGCAGCGCGATAATGGCTTCGAGCTGGGCATGCGATTTGCCCGTGCAATGGAGCGCTACTGCGATTTTCCTGAATTGCACCTTCCCAACATTGACCGGCCGGTGGTCCTCGCCGGCGGCAGCGGGTGGGGAGTAGTGAAGCTGCCCCAGGCCTGAGGCTCTGCAGAACGAGTGTCTCCCATCAAGTCAGAATGGGAGACATGCACCTAAACGTCACAAGACAGCTGGTGCTAAGGGGAAGCTCTGCTCGACCTGCAACCATTCGCCTTTCGGCTGAAAAGCCTCAAAGATGGTGCAGAGGGTGTCCATTGGCGGTTTAATGAACCCCGGCCATTCCCGGTGCGGATCGAAGACTGCGATTTCGAACTCGGGGTGTCGAAACGCCACCGCCCAGTGCCATCGCTCCCTTTCTCCGGGTCGTATGTCGCGCAATTTGACTATCGCCAGGCCGTGAAGATCGGCCCATCCCCGCCACCGGCGAGTCACTGTCAGAAGCCCTGCCGTGGCCACCGCCATCCTCATCTCGCCCGAACTCGTAGAGAAGGGCGGTCGGCCATGTCTCCTTTGGCCAAGCCCCTGGCTTACGAAATGCTCCCGAGCTCGTTGGTATGTCCAGCCGGTAACCATCGCTAAACACGCTACCCCGCAACCATAACGGTCGGTTTGCACGATCTTCTGTACACGGGGCGAATAGAGAAAACGGAAAAAATCGTACGCTAAGGTTTTCCGGGCAGCCTTAGCGGCCGAAACTTCCCGTCCTCCAGCCTGCGGCTCTGCCGCCAGACATAATCGCCGGTCAGATTGATGTGCTCCCACCCCAGCGGCGACAGGTATTGCAGCAGCTCACCATCCACCGACTTCCCCGCATCGCCCATCGCCTGGGTGGCGCGCTCCAAGTACACCGTGTTCCACAACACGATGGCGGCCGTCACCAGGTTGAGGCCACTGGCCCGGTAGCGCTGCTGCTCGAAGCTCCGATCCCTGATCTCGCCGAGGCGGTTGAAGAACACCGCCCTGGCCAGGGAGTTGCGGGCTTCGCCCTTGTTCAGTCCAGCATGCACGCGCCGGCGCAGCTCGACGCTTTGCAACCAATCGAGGATGAAAAGCGTGCGCTCGATCCGGCCCAGCTCGCGCAGGGCCACGGCCAGGCCGTTCTGGCGCGGATAGCTGCCGAGCTTGCGCAGCATCAGCGAGGCGGTGACCGTGCCCTGCTTGATCGAGCTGGCCAGGCGCAGGATGTCGTCCCAATGGGCGCGGACGTGCTTGATGTTCAGGGTGCCGCCAACCATTGGGCGCAATGTCGGGTAGTCCTGGACGCTATTCGGAACATACAGCTTGGTTTCTCCGAGGTCGCGGATGCGCGGTGCGAAGCGGAAGCCCAGCAGGTGCATCAGGGCGAAGACATGATCGGTGAAGCCAGCCGTGTCAGTGTAGTGCTCCTCGATCCGCAAGTCGGACTCGTGGTACAGCAGACCGTCGAGCACATAGGTAGAGTCGCGCACGCCGACATTCACCACGCGGGTGCTGAACGGTGCGTACTGGTCGGAGATGTGGGTGTAGAACAGCCGCCCCGGCTCGCTGCCGTACTTCGGGTTGACGTGGCCGGTGCTTTCGCCTCGACCACCCGCCCGGAAGCGCTGGCCATCGGAAGAAGAGGTCGTGCCGTCGCCCCAGTGAGCGGCGAAGGTATGACGGTACTGGTGGTTGACCAGCTCGGCCAGGGCCGCCGAGTAGGTTTCGTCTCGGATGTGCCAGGCTTGCAGCCAGGACAGCTTGGCGTAGGTCAGGCCGGGGCTCGACTCGGCCATCTTGGTCAGCCCGAGGTTGATTGCATCGCCCAGGATCGCTGACAGCAGCAATGTCCGGTCTTTGGCCTCGGCACCGTCCTTCAGGTGTGTGAAGTGGCGGCTGAAGCCCGTCCAGTCGTCCACGTCCATCAGCAGTTCGGTGATCTTGATGCGCGGCAGCAAATGGCTGGTCTGGTCGATCAGCGCCTGCGCGGTATTGGGCACCGCGGAATCCAGCGGGGTGATCTTCAGCCCGGACTCGGTGAGGATGGCATCGGGCAGCTCGTTGTCCTTGGCCAGGCGGGTGACGGTGGCCAGCTGCTCGTCCAGCAGCTGCAAGCGCTCTTCCAGGTACTGGTTGCTGTTCGGGTTGATCGCCAGGGGCAGAGCCTGCGCATGCTTGAGCGCGGCGAACCTCTCTGCCGGCAGCAGGTAGTCGTCGAAGTCGCGGAACTGCCGCGAGCCCTTGACCCAGATGTCACCGGAGCGCAGCGCGTTCTTCAGCTCGGACAGGGCGCAGATTTCGTAGAAGCGCCGGTCGAGGCCTTCCGGGGTTATCACTAGCGGCTTCCAGCGCGGCTTGATGAAGGCGGTGGGCGCATCGGCCGGCACCTTGCGCAGGTTGTAGGCGTTCATCTCGCTCAGGGTCTGCACGGCTGCCAGCACGCCTTGCGCAGCCGGGGCAGCGCGCAGTTCCAGCACCTCCAGCAAGGCCGGCGTGTAACGGCGCAGAGTGGCGAAGTTCTCGCCGACCAGGTGCAGATGGTCGAAGCCTTCCGGCCGGGCCAGCAGCTCGGCCTCGCTGACGCTCTCGGTGAACTCGTCCCAGGGAATCACCGCCTCAATGGCGGCATAGGGATCGCTACCGCTTTCCTTGGCTTCCAGCAGAGCCTGGCCGATCTTCGAGTACAGGCGCACCTTGTCGTTGATCGCCTTGCCCTGCTTCTGGAACTGCTGCTGATGCTTGTGCTTCGCGCTGCTGAACAGCTTGACCAGGATACGGTCGTGCAGATCGACCAACTCATCAATCACCGTCGCGGTGCTCTCCAGCACCACGGCGGCCAGGGTCGCGTAGCGTCGCTGCGGCTCGAACTTGCCGAGGTCTTTGGGCGTCATCTGCCCACCCTCGCGGGCCAGCTTGAGCAGGCGGTTCTGGTGGATGTGTCGGCCCAGGCCTTCGGGCAAGTCCACCAGCTGAAATGTCTTCAGCCGCTCGATGTGTTCGAGCATGTGGCGGGAGTTCGGTTTCAGCGGTGCCTGTCGCAGCCAGGTCAACCAGGTGATGCTGCTGCCGGCCTTGAGCTTCAACAGCTCGTCCAGCTTGGCCCGATGCGAGTCCGTGAGTGGTTCGACCAGGGCGCGGTAGACTCGGCGATTGGCCCGCGCAATGGCCTCCGAACAAGCTCGATCAATTACGCTCAACGCCGGCAGAATGCGCCGCTTCTGTCGCAGGCTCTCCAGGGCCTGACCGGCCAGCAGTAAGCCCTTGTCGGTCTGCTGGGCCAACTCGGTCAGCTCGCGCACCAGGGCGCGGAAGTCGGACAGGCCGAACGGGGCCAGTTGTAGGTAGGTGCGCAGTTCCTGGGCGTGCTCGCGGCGAGTCACGTCGCGTTCGCCGTACTTCAACCAACTCGCCGGGTCGGCCTGAACTTGCTTGGCCACCCACTGGATGACCGGCTCGGGCGGCTCGCTGTCGGTGCCCAACGCATAGCCGGGGTAGCGCAGCAGGCTGAGCTGCACCGCGAAGCCCAGGCGGTTGGCGTCGCCGCGCCGCTGGCGGATCAGCGACAGGTCGGAGTCGTTGAAGGTGTAGTAGCGGATCAGGTCATCCTGGCTTTCCGGCAACGCAAGCAAGGTGTCGCGCTCCGTAGCCGAGAGAATCGAGCGACGCGGCATGGTTCAGTCGTCCTTGCGAAGGTACTGATAGAGGGTTTCTCGGCTGATGCCGAACTCGCGGGCGAGCTGCGCCTTCGGCTCGCCCGCAGCGGCCCGCTGCCGCAGCGTGATGGCTTGCTCGTCGGAGAGGGCTTTCTTGCGGCCCCGGTAGGCACCGCGCTGCTTGGCCAGGGCGATGCCCTCGCGCTGCCGCTCGCGAATCAGGGCGCGCTCAAACTCGGCAAAGGCCCCCATGACCGACAGCATCAGGTTGGCCATCGGCGAGTCCTCGCCGGTGAACACCAGGCCTTCCTTCAAGAACTCGATGCGCACACCGCGCTGGGTCAGCTTCTGCACCAGGCGGCGCAAATCATCGAGGTTTCGTGCCAGGCGATCCATGCTGTGCACCACCACGGTGTCGCCTTCGCGAACGAAACCGAGCATGGCCTCCAGCTGGGGACGCTGGGTGTCCTTGCCCGAGGCTTTGTCGGTGAACAGCTTGCCGACCTCGACCTGTTCAAGTTGGCGTTCCGGGTTCTGGTCGAAGCTGCTGACCCGGACGTAACCGATGCGTTGTCCCTGCAAGATGCCTCCATGGGCTGGATGGGCGGCAGGGCTTGCGTTGGTTTTTGGTTCCATTGCGCCCGAAGCCTTGAATTTGTCAGGCTGAAATCTATGACCTTGGCAAGCATGTGTCAAAGAATGTGAAAGCGGACTCTATTCTGACGGCGTGATGCGCCTTGCCTGACATCCAGTTTGTCGTTTTCAGAAGACGGCTGCACTGAACGTCAGAAGCCGACTGCACTATAGCAGCGGAGGGGTTGGATCCATCAGGCAACGACGGGCTGCTGCCGGCCATCAGCGGACGCAGGGAGGACTTTCCGCAACCGGCCGTTCGATGCGGCACCGATGGCCTTCGCGCAGGGGTAGTGAATCCGCCAGGATTGACTTGCGCTGCCCTACCTCTCACTAGTGAGGGGCGGCAGCGCATCAAGCGGTGAGCGCACTCCGGCACCGCCAACTTTCAGCACATGCGTGTAAATCATCGTCGTAGAGACGTCGGAATGGCCGAGCAGATCCTGCACGGTTCGAATGTCGTAACCGCTGCGGAGCAAGGCCGTCGCGAACGAGTGGCGGAGGGTGTGCGGTGTGGCGGGCTTCGTGATGCCTGCTTGTTCTACGGCACGTTTGAAGGCGCGCTGAAAGGTCTGGTCATACATGTGATGGCGACGCACGACACCGCTCCGTGGATCGGTCGAATGCGTGTGCTGCGCAAAAACCCAGAACCACGGCCAGGAATGCCCGGCGCGCGGATACTTCCGCTCAAGGGCGTCGGGAAGCGCAACGCCGCTGCGGCCCTCGGCCTGGTCCTTCAGCCACCATGCCCGTGCACGCGACAGCTGCTCGCGCAGGCTGGGTGCCAAGCTCTCGGGTAACATCAAGGCCCGATCCTTGGAGCCCTTGCCCTCCCGCACGATGATCGTGCCGTGATCGAAATCCAGATCCTTGACCCGCAGTTGCAAACCCTCACTGATCCGCATGCCCGTTCCATACAGAAGCTGGGCGAACAAACGATGCTCGCCTTCCAGAAAACCGAGGATGCGAACCACTTCATCCGGGGTCAGCACCACCGGCAAGCGCCGCGACGGCCGAGGTCTTCCGATCTCCTGAAGCCAGGGCAGATCCGTGCACAGCACCTTGCCGTAGAAGAACAGCAAGGCCGCCAATGCCTGACGATGCGTGGAGACCGAAACCTTGCGCTCGTTCGCCAGCCAGGACAGAAATGCCTCGACTTCGCTGCTGCCCAAGGTTGCCGGGTGACGCACACCGTGGAAACGGATGAAGGCACGAACCCAGTGGACATAAGCCTGTTCTGTTCGTAAGCTGTAATGCAAGTAGCGTATGCGCTCACGCAACTGGTCCAGAACCTTGACCGAACGCAGCGGTGGTAACGGCGCAGTGGCGGTTTTCATGGCTTGTTATGACTGTTTTTTTGTACAGTCTATGCCTCGGGCATCCAAGCAGCAAGCGCGTTACGCCGTGGGTCGATGTTTGATGTTATGGAGCAGCAACGATGTTACGCAGCAGGGCAGTCGCCCTAAAACAAAGTTAGGCATTAGGAGCCGATGAGTGTCAGTCAAGGTTATTCAACTCACTGAAAACGATGTTGGCTTAATGCAGTCTATAAATGCCATGTTCGGTGAGGCATTCGATGATAAAGAACATTATTCCAGCAACAAGCCGACCTCAAGCTATCTTAAAAAACTGCTTGGCAGTTCAAGTTTTATTGCGTTGGCTGCGGTTCACGAGGAAAAAGTCATAGGCGCTATAGCCGCGTATGAGTTGCAAAAATTTGAGCAGCAAAGAAGCGAAATCTACATCTACGACCTCGCTGTAGCGGCAACCCACCGCAGAGCAGGCGTAGCTACAGCACTAATTCACAAATTGAAGGCGATAGGCGCCGAGCGCGGCGCTTATGTCATATACGTCCAAGCCGATAAAGGCGTAGAAGACCAACCGGCCATAGAACTTTATAAAAAACTGGGAACCATCGAAGACGTATTCCACTTCGATATTGCAGTTGAGGGTAATAAAAATCATGCCTAACAAGGCGTTGCACCGGAAAAATTTGCCTTCGCTTCGCTACGGCAATTTTTCCGGTGAACTTAGGCGTTATGCAGGCGCGGAGGCAGAGCCGTGATCGACGGAAGTACAGTTGCAAAAATAAACGCAATTAGAGGAATGCTAATTGTTTTTGCTCAGTCAGGTTATAGGATGCAGTTCTCTGACCCAGACTCTTATCACTGCTTTATGAAGACACCAGTTGCACTGGAAAGCCTGGGTGAATCAGTTCTATTAGCTTTGAACGCTAGCAAACATCTGACAGTCGAGGAGGCCGCTTATCGTCGCGCCTCCGAGACGGAATGGGAAAGCTGGGTTTCACTAATGCTTTCAGAAACAAATATTGCATCAAGCCAAAAGCTTTTTCAAAAAATGGCGTCGTGTAGTGTCAGCCATAAGGATGGTGTTATTATTTTCTCTCCAAGCATCAAAAGAAGAGGTGCGGCTTGGGAAGGGCGCGGTGAAAATTTTAATATCTCCATATCCGCCTCATCAGAATTTAGATCAATTGGGCAGGCAGCGATTGAAGGGCTATCATTGTGCATTCCGAATGTAATTGCATAACAAAAAAATCATGTCGCCCCTTCAGGGCTGGGACGCTCGCAAGCTCGCGCCCCATATTTTGGCGTTAGGCGTCATTGCGCCCGCGTCTAATAACTCATCCACAGGGCGTGGAGAAACAAAATGAGCAACGTAAAACAGAAACAACTACCTTTGGCAATCGGTTTAAATTTCCTGCTCCCCGGCGCCGGCTATATGTATATGGGCAAATGGATTGTCGGAATCTTTGCCATGCTTTTAATAACAGCAATAGTTTTATCCGTAAGAATTAATATGGCCCTTCCTACTTGGCTTGGCATAAACATAATCATGGCCATCGATATGTATCTGCTCTTCAAGAAAAATGAAGGGAAATATATTGAGAGCAACTCCAAGAAATGCCCGAGCTGTGCGGAGCAAATCCAAAAAGAAGCAAAAATTTGTCGTTTCTGCAATAGCAACGTCGAAACAGCCGCCTAACAAGGCGCTCAAACCGTTCACTTCGCTCACTGGGACCGGCTAAAGCCGGCCCCTTAGCTTAATCGTTAGACATCATGAGTGAAAAAGTGCCCGCCGAGATTTCGGTGCAACTATCACAAGCACTCAACGTCATCGGGCGCCACTTGGAGTCGACGTTGCTGGCCGTGCATTTGTACGGCTCCGCACTGGATGGCGGATTGAAACCGTACAGTGATATTGATTTGCTGGTGGCTGTAGCTGCACCGCTCAATGATGCCGTGCGGCAAGCCCTGCTCGTCGATCTCTTGGAGGTTTCAGCTTCCCCTGGCCAAAACAAGGCACTCCGCGCCTTGGAAGTGACCATCGTCGTGCACAGTGACATCGTACCTTGGCGTTATCCGGCCAGGCGGGAACTGCAGTTCGGAGAGTGGCAGCGCAAAGACATCCTTGCGGGCATCTTCGAGCCCGCCACAACCGATTCTGACTTGGCGATTCTGCTAACAAAGGCAAAGCAACATAGCATCGTCTTGGCAGGTTCAGCAGCGAAGGATCTCTTCAGCTCAGTCCCAGAAAGCGATCTATTCAAGGCACTGGCCGATACTCTGAAGCTATGGAACTCGCCGCCAGATTGGGCGGGCGATGAGCGGAATGTAGTGCTTACTTTGTCTCGTATCTGGTACACCGCCGCAACCGGCAAGATCGCGCCAAAGGATGTTGCTGCCACTTGGGCAATGGCACGCTTGCCAGCTCAACATCAGCCCATCCTGTTGAATGCCAAGCGGGCTTATCTTGGGCAAGAAGAAGATTATTTGCCCGCTCGTGCGGATCAGGTGGCGGCGCTCATTAAATTCGTGAAGTATGAAGCAGTTAAACTGCTTGGTGCCAGCCAATGATGTCTAACAATTCATTCAAGCCGACGCCGCTTCGCGGCGCGGCTTAATTCAAGCGTTAGATGCACTAAGCACATAATTGCTCACAGCCAAACTATCAGGTCAAGTCTGCTTTTATTATTTTTAAGCGTGCATAATAAGCCCTACACAAATTGGGAGATATATCATGAAAGGCTGGCTTTTTCTTGTTATCGCAATAGTTGGCGAAGTAATCGCAACATCCGCATTAAAATCTAGCGAGGGCTTTACTAAGCTTGCCCCTTCCGCCGTTGTCATAATCGGTTATGGCATCGCATTTTATTTTCTTTCTCTGGTTCTGAAATCCATCCCTGTCGGTGTTGCTTATGCAGTCTGGTCGGGACTCGGCGTCGTCATAATTACAGCCATTGCCTGGTTGCTTCATGGGCAAAAGCTTGATGCGTGGGGCTTTGTAGGTATGGGGCTCATAATTGCTGCCTTTTTGCTCGCCCGATCCCCATCGTGGAAGTCGCTGCGGAGGCCGACGCCATGGTGACGGTGTTCGGCATTCTGAATCTCACCGAGGACTCCTTCTTCGATGAGAGCCGGCGGCTAGACCCCGCCGGCGCTGTCACCGCGGCGATCGAAATGCTGCGAGTCGGATCAGACGTCGTGGATGTCGGACCGGCCGCCAGCCATCCGGACGCGAGGCCTGTATCGCCGGCCGATGAGATCAGACGTATTGCGCCGCTCTTAGACGCCCTGTCCGATCAGATGCACCGTGTTTCAATCGACAGCTTCCAACCGGAAACCCAGCGCTATGCGCTCAAGCGCGGCGTGGGCTACCTGAACGATATCCAAGGATTTCCTGACCCTGCGCTCTATCCCGATATTGCTGAGGCGGACTGCAGGCTGGTGGTTATGCACTCAGCGCAGCGGGATGGCATCGCCACCCGCACCGGTCACCTTCGACCCGAAGACGCGCTCGACGAGATTGTGCGGTTCTTCGAGGCGCGGGTTTCCGCCTTGCGACGGAGCGGGGTCGCTGCCGACCGGCTCATCCTCGATCCGGGGATGGGATTTTTCTTGAGCCCCGCACCGGAAACATCGCTGCACGTGCTGTCGAACCTTCAAAAGCTGAAGTCGGCGTTGGGGCTTCCGCTATTGGTCTCGGTGTCGCGGAAATCCTTCTTGGGCGCCACCGTTGGCCTTCCTGTAAAGGATCTGGGTCCAGCGAGCCTTGCGGCGGAACTTCACGCGATCGGCAATGGCGCTGACTACGTCCGCACCCACGCGCCTGGAGATCTGCGAAGCGCAATCACCTTCTCGGAAACCCTCGCGAAATTTCGCAGTCGCGACGCCAGAGACCGAGGGTTAGATCATGCCTAGCATTCACCTTCCGGCCGCCCGCTAGCGGACCCTGGTCAGGTTCCGCGAAGGTGGGCGCAGACATGCTGGGCTCGTCAGGATCAAACTGCACTATGAGGCGGCGGTTCATACCGCGCCAGGGGAGCGAATGGACAGCGAGGAGCCTCCGAACGTTCGGGTCGCCTGCTCGGGTGATATCGACGAGGTTGTGCGGCTGATGCACGACGCTGCGGCGTGGATGTCCGCCAAGGGAACGCCCGCCTGGGACGTCGCGCGGATCGACCGGACATTCGCGGAGACCTTCGTCCTGAGATCCGAGCTCCTAGTCGCGAGTTGCAGCGACGGCATCGTCGGCTGTTGCACCTTGTCGGCCGAGGATCCCGAGTTCTGGCCCGACGCCCTCAAGGGGGAGGCCGCATATCTGCACAAGCTCGCGGTGCGACGGACACATGCGGGCCGGGGTGTCAGCTCCGCGCTGATCGAGGCTTGCCGCCATGCCGCGCGAACGCAGGGGTGCGCCAAGCTGCGGCTCGACTGCCACCCGAACCTGCGTGGCCTATACGAGCGGCTCGGATTCACCCACGTCGACACTTTCAATCCCGGCTGGGATCCAACCTTCATCGCAGAACGCCTAGAACTCGAAATCTAACGTCCGTTCGGGCATCGAGGTCCATGTCGGGGTGGGACGGGCCCGTGGCTTCAAGATCACTTGCAGTCCGACCGCGATGTCTTGGTTGCGCGAGAGGTTGTCGATATCCTCCACTTCCATCATCAACCCTGGATAATGCCGCCGCCGTCATCGCCGCCGACGCCCGTGCCGGGCTTTTCGGGCCTGTCAGGCTTGCTCGGCCTTCAGCCTGCCTGGGCGAGATCTCCGGCGGACGGATTAACGGCGGAGCTTCGCCGCCTTTCGTGCGTGTGAAGGCCGAAGATAGTTCTCTCAAAAACATCCGTTTATGAGAGATACCAAATGTCATTTTCAGAAGACGACTGCACCAGTTGATTGGGCGTAATGGCTGTTGTGCAGCCAGCTCCTGACAGTTCAATATCAGAAGTGATCTGCACC
>NZ_KI517356.1:0-91335 GCF_000478485.2 Pseudomonas sp. P179 | reverse complement strand
TTTCTTTTCACCTCAGGCGAAGCCAATGGGTGAGACAAATTTCGACTGCGGGTGGCCCTTCAAGCTAACCCGATAGACGCTCTGGTTGTGCTGAGGATACTGGCACACAACCGTCACCCTCAGGATTACTCCATCCAACAAGGCCTTCATCTGAGGTAGATAATGCAACCGATTCAACGAGACCAAACCCAAGACCAAAGCTGGACACCGTTTTATTCGAAGTGGCGTCATGGAGGCTGGTATGTATCCAATCTTCGTTACCCAAGCGGGGCTTGCGGCTGCGTCAGCAACAACTATCCGGACGGTAAGTGGCGTATTGTCTGTGACCGCCGCCGCACCGACTTGGGCAAGGAAGGCGACTTCATCTTTGAGACTCGAGATGCAGCAGCACGCGCCGAGTTCGACCTGGTGCAGAACATAATCGCCGAGCAAGCACTGCAAGCTGCGCTGCAGGATGGATACCTGACCTGGGGTGGATCGCCTGTCACAGGTCCTCACCTTCCACACGGGCTCAGTGAAGCGAGCCAAGTCGAAGTGATCTTCCGCAACGGCCAGCGGCACACCGGCAGTGCACAGGCCTTCGGTTGGAACCACAGTGGTTACAACCCACACGCTCAAATCGTGGCCTACCGTGTGGTGGATACTACGGCCCACTCTCACTTTGCTGGCTGATTCCAGGACTCTCAATCCATGAGCACTCAATCCGTAAACGAACCGTACTCGAGCATTATCCAGCAAGCGTTGACCAAACGAGGCCACGATGCGGACGACTTTTCGCGCCATCCCCAGTACAGCGCGCCAAACTACGTGGTGAGGATGTGCACCAGCCTGACCGAAGCGGTCCACAAAGCGGGTAACCAGGCAGTCACTCTGGAGCAACTCATTCGACTTGAGAGTACCTGCACCGGGACCGACTACCAGCACAAGCTGGCATTGCGCTGCAATCGCCTGGCGCAAGGAATCGGCTGCTGAAGGGTATTGCAAGGGGCTGCTTCTGGCACACCTTGCCTACCATCAACATGGAGCTCCATCTCAAGGAGCTCCAGCATGAACAAACTGCTCAAACCCTTCAGCGTCCTCGTAATGCTCGCTTGCCTGGCCGGCTGTGCGACCAACCCCATGACCGGTGAGCGTGAAATTAACCGGACCGCCGTCGGGGCCGTAGTAGGGACTGTTGCAGGCGGTCTAATTGGCGCGGCGATCGGCGATAGTCGTGCAGCCCTCATTGGTGCGGCAATTGGTGCTGGTATCGGCGGTGGCACCGGGCTCATCCTCGACCGTAAGCATGGCGAACTAGAGCCAAAGCTGAAAGGGACAGGCCTCACCGTTGAAAAGCAGGTGGATGATGCGAACACCACCCAGGCACTCGTGGTGAGCGCGCCTGCGGACATTACGTTCAGCACTGGATCGGCAGATCTGCAAAGTCAGTCTTTCCCGTCCCTGGCGCGACTGGCCGAATCGCTGCGGAACCAAGGTAACCTTCGCATTGAAATCACCGGCCATACGGACAACACCGGGCCGTTCCAAAATAACCTTCGCCTCAGCTACAACCGAGCGCATGCGGTTGGACAGTTCCTTTACGCAGGTGGAATCCAGGCTGACCGGATTGCAATTCGCGGGGTGGCCGATACGATGCCGGTCGCAGGAAATGAAACACCCGCCGGTCGCCAAGCCAATCGCCGGGTGGAGTTGCGAATAAGCGCAATCTAGGGCGGCTGCTGAAGGTCAAGCGAGCATTTCAAGTTCTGGCCAATCAGGCGCAAGGTTGGCCAGCCACTGAGCATCGGTCGAAGGATCGAGTAGCTCCACAATCCAGTGTTCTGGCTCCAGGACGGTCGATTCGGCCACGCGCCAGGTTCGAACCTTGCCGACGTCGACATGGATGAATCCCTTCGTGGGATAGAAGCCCACACCTCCGACGCCAATAGCCTGGGCCAGCTTTCCCAGGTTGTCGACGGACAAGCCCGGTATGCGAATATCCGCGGCCATCGCCTTGATATGAAGTGATTGCTTGGCTGCGCCCTCCAATTTGGAGTTGTGCTGTGGGGTGCGGTACCCACTGTTCACAAGGATCTTGTAGGGCAGTCGGTTGATCCTCAACCAGACCTGGATGAGGTAAAGCAGATCAAGTAGCTTCGGGCTCATGCGAACGGTTGATTTGAATTTCACGTCTCGCAGGATGCTGCAGGCTTTCTGGTATCCACCAACGTCCCAGCCCTTCCCTCCGCGGAAGTAGCAGAAAGAGGCCTTCTCACCGCTATCTGGCCTTTCAAGATCAAGCCAACGATCTCGGTTGAGCGCTACTACGCGCCAATCGTACTTACGTCCTGAGGGGACACTGCCGAGGGCTTGGCCCAGTGTGAGTGCGGCTGGCGCGGCGAGGAATGCTGCAAGCAGTTGCCGTCGGGTAATGGTCGATGGTTTCAACGCCTGTATCCGATGAACTCCGAAAGTCGGAGCCCACGATAGCTGGCGCATCTCGTCATTCAACTCAAAACGACCGCGGCTTTTCCCGAGCTGGTGGCACACTTGGATAATGCCAAGATCGGTGCTCCCAACCAGATGATAGGTACCTCGATGCACCAACTTAATGAAGCGATGCGGAAGCGTGTCGCAGCCGCTATGGAGAAATCAGGCTGGGAGATGGACCCGGAGACCCCTGCCATTTCTGCAGTTCGATGCTGGTTTTACTCTGTGAACATTCACCGCGGTCCTCGACTGGCCGCAATGGTTTCCCAGGATCTCTATCGCTCTGTAGTGACTGGTGATGGGATCATCGCGGAACTGCTTCGACAAGATCCGAAACACAAGCCGTTCGAGCAGTATCTCGGCACAGTCGCCGAATTCGACTCCCTTCCGGAGGCATCTCAGCGAGATCTAGGCAAGAGAAATACGGTAATCGCTTGCCTGGCCAGCTTCGCGCGGACCACGCAGACCTGGGGCCTTGCTCCTCCGCTCAACGAAGTTCCAGGGCTTCATTTTGTCGCGATCGATTGGCAGGCAAAGAATGGTGCACACGTACTTCGTTCTGGCCTGGCGATTGGCGACGCCCCCCTAACGAAAGAGGACCTGGCCGAGATCGCTTCGATTCAACTCGGCTTGCATCTGGCGCGCTGCCCCCAAGAATCACCGATCGACTTCTGAATGTTAGGCCCTTCGGGGCCTGATTTTTATCAGCTGGTGGCACAGATCCTCGAGCATCACGATGGGCGTACTCAAACTGGAATCCCATCACATGAAACGTCTCCGAGAACTACAGAAAGCACATCCTCTCTGGGAAATCTCCATCACCCGGGGAACACACTTACGTTTCAGCCGGCCAGGCTGCCCTCCGGTGTTCGCCTCGTACACGCCAAGCGATTGGCGAGCGGACAAGGATCTAGCACGCAAGCTGCGCCTGGCAGAGCGCTCCTGCCCAACCAGCACCATTGCCACAGCTGCCTGAGGAGACCACAGTGCCAATATACCTGGAAGGCCCAAGCTGCGATCCGCGTGGCCCTGATGGCGACGGAAGGAATCGCTTACGCATCGATTCGATTGACCCTCAACCCCGCTGCGCACTCCGGCCGCGGACATTTGCAGGGCTTCGGGAATCGATGAATACGGCCATTGCTCAGTGGGGTAGTCATTTCGATGTGTGCTCCGGCGGCGGTGAATGCTCGGCTTGCTTCCGATTCACTCGTCGACACAACATCCAATCACCGCCAGACGCACTGATAGTCCGGCTTCATCCCGATGGATCGCTCCATTACACCAGCGACGTTAAGGCAGGGTGGAATGCCAGTCTGACCCCGATCGCCTGGGATGACCTGGCTTCGCTTGAGGAAGGATGGAGCCTCGGCCGGGTACTGAGAGACGAACACTCGCAGTACATACCTCTAAACCGGGCTCGACCGCGTTAGAGTGAGAAAATAGGCCTCAGTTTGACTTGCGATGGGTAGGGCGTGGTGATACAAAAAACATGCTTCCTGCTTGAGTCCTTGGACTTTAAGCACCAGATGTACGCGCTAGAACTCTAGGGTGTTCATCTGGCCCCGGCTGAGACCCGAGTTTCAGTTTTCAATCGGGGAGTCACCGCTGGCTCCAACCACTGCACATTCGTGCACACCGAGTGACTCGACTACAGTCGACTTACTCAAATCCTCGAAGTGAGACCTGTCGGGCAACTCTCAAGTTGCTCGCCTGATGACGTGCGCCTTTCCGGCCGGCCATGTCGTGAAGTCAATCTGTGGATGAAGACAACCTGGTTGGCCAGGAGCAGCACACCGCGCATAGCGTGGTTCGAGCGCCCTGGCATCCGCCGGCGCGTCCTCTAACCCTACCCGGGGCACATCATGCCCTGGGCTTGAGTGCTCCCTTGGAGTTCTCATGGATAAAGACCTTCGAAATCGCTTCATCGAGCAGGCAAGGGCGGTCCGCCAAACCTTCGGGGATGGCGAAGACCTCCATGCCGATCAAGCTGGTCTATCGCCTTCGGTCCGCCAAATGCTCCGGGAAAGTATGGAGCGGCACGAAGCCCTGACCGCCTTGTACAACGAACTGGACCGGGTTGGCGTAGGGTTGATCCTCAAACATTGGTCCGGGAACCAATGGGCGCTGGTTCTTCCTGATGCCTCAGAACCCGGTAAATTCCGCTACCAGGCTTTCGGTCTGCACGGCTGGATTACCCATCACACCTGCACAACTCTGGACGAAGTCGTATCAGACGCCTTCTGCGCCGGTTTTCGTATGGTGGCATCTCCAGATACCCTCGATCGGGTTGCATCTACGGTCGAGTGGAAGAAAGGGTGCGAGCGCCTGGAGTTCATCACGCGGCACAATTGCGGCGAGATCAGCTACCGGGAAATGCTGGATCAGTTCCAAAACATCGACGCCAAGTACGCATCCGCTGCTTGAATGTCACCAGCTGGCCTTTCGGTTTGCTGGATTACAAAGTTGGAGCCAACAAAAACCCCGCTACCTTCACAGGTGCGGGGTTTTCTTTTCTTGGCTGATCTACCAGATCAGTTCATGCCGAACTTAGCGACGTCCACGCCCATGCAGTAATTCAACGCTCGAGCCCGTGCGGAATCTTTGTGGGTGCTAGCCAGGTGGTCGACGATGTAATTGCAGTCATCGAATGCCAACGAACGGGCTTGGCTTGCAGTCAAGGGAGTGGGCTGCGCAGATACCTGGCCATTCAAGGACGTGGGAGTTTCCGACGTAGCGTGGGAGCTGCAACCGGCAGCGATGGTAAGGGTTGCCATGACGGCAAGTCGACGTATCAAGGGGGCCTCTCTTTGCCAGGGATCTGGCGTCACCAGTGATGCGTCCAAGGTACAGAAGCGTTTGAGCGATGCACGTCAAGTTGACCCTGTGAAATTCCGACAGCGGTTCTGGCACAGCCCTTCCCTGCTGATACTGGGCCTATCCCAGACAGAGGACCTCCCCATGCAATACGCTCAATCCAACCTGCTTTCCTTCCTGGCCCATGCTCCGGTTGCGGTTACTACCAACCTGGATCACGGAACCGAGACACCCTCAGGGCACATCTTGATGAATGCAGCTCGCCCACTACTGGGCCAGACCACGTTCCAAGGTGACTTTCTCCGCGGCCGCTTCTACGCCACGCTAGACCCGGAAGACAGCATCTCTGAGGTTTTTGCAAGGGAGAACCTGAAGCTTGATGGCAAGGTCGTCTTCGTAGTTGACCGCGCGACCGCGACTGAACTCATCCTGGATGGATGCCGCTATCGCAGCCAGTACATGGCCATGGAGGAAGAAGAACGCTGGTCGATTCTGGGCGATCGAATTTCAGATCTGCAGGACATGCCCCTGGCTGGTTTCATGGAGAAACTGGCCAAAGTCAAGGGCAGTGCCGCTGAGAGCCAAACCCAAGCAGCATGATGATACGGGGCTACCTTGAGTGGCCGTTTTTGAAGGGGCGACCATGCACCAATGCTGTATGTTCGTCCCTGTGGAGATCAGAAACACGGAGCCAGTTCTTGAATCGAATTGCACATCCTCTGGAGTTGCACGGCACCTTCTATGGACTCATTACCGATAGCGTAATGGTTCGTATCGTCGCCAAAGAAATATCAGCGGCGCACGCCAGCACTTCTCGAGAGCAGAAGAGCGAAGAAAACACGCCGCCGCCTACCCCTCGCAGAGAGCCCCTACGCACCGATCCTGAGAGCGCCAGCCACTCTCCACTAGACTGAGACAGTCTCACATCACGAAAATGTAGGGACCGCCCAAAGGGCGGCCCCTTTCGCACTCCGATCTACTTAACGGCCGCCTCTTTCGCCGGAATCTTTGCCGGCGGCGGGACGCACTTCGCCCGAGATTGATAGCCCGACATATCCAAGATGGCGTTGAGGACCGTTACGCATTCGGCCTGGCTTTGGTACGGGGTAACGGAAACGATGGGGTACTGCACTCCTGCTGGAGTGCCATAACCACCTTGTAGAAAGGTGACCACTACCAAGGTCCACTTCAAAGTCTGATCTCTCCTTCGCGATTACAGTTCGCCTTAAGGAAGTTAACGACCTGAATTCCAGAAAAAAGAACACCTTGTGTCATTCCATAAGGGGGGGTTCTGGCACAGCCCCGCAGGCGTGAGGATTACTCCACGTTCCCAGAAGGAGAATCCCATGTTCCATACCAACCAGCTCCAAGCCCTATTCGATCAACTGGAAGCTCTCCAACAGTTCGACCTGGAGATTCTGCCCGCCGACCTGAAGGCCGTGCTCGTGAAGGTCAACGAGGAAAGGCAGAAGCTCATCACCCTGGATCAGCGACTGATGATCGGTGTCCGCGATACCCGTCATTCCACCGACTACTACCCGGTGCTCGTTCCGCGCTCTCGTAGCTACGGCGACGAGGACTTCAAGGGCACTTTTGATACCTCCGCCGATACCAGTGAGGACTACACCTACGTAGTCGATTGCGCAGGCACGAAGGTCGATATCATTTCGCGGGAGGGTGAGGCATGAAAGATCTGCCATATGAAGAGGTCAAGACCTCTCTGACCTCCGGCGAGTCGATTCCTGCAGCAGTAGTGCAGGCGTTCCGGATAGCTCTTGCGGGCCTTCGCCCGCACCTGGCTGCGCAGGTGTATATGAACCTTAGCCAGGCTGGTTGTATGGACATCGAGATCGCAGCGATCGCAGGCCGATCATTGCGGCATGTGAAAACCTTACTTGAGTTTTCAAAAGCACCGACTGGGCTGGTCGAAATGGTGGCCAACCGAAAAGCGTCCATTGCCTCAGCACACAAGGCAATGCGTGTTGCTGAGGCCACAGGCCAGGACGTTATGACTGTGATTCAGGTAGCGGCTCAGGAGGAAGACAGACAGAGGAAGCCCCGCAAGGATCGCCCTGTCGCCGCGGCAAAAGCAGTAGTCCGTACGCTGCTCAAAGCGAAAGTACCGAGCCAACTCCGCGCCGGCATTGCCGATGGCGCAGAGGTGGTTCAGATCCGCACGAATGATGCGCAGCGATTGCTGAACGCCCTCGAACAACTATCTCCGACGACAAAACGCCGGGCCTAATACACGGGAGAGGCAGCATGCCTTGGATCAGCGTACTCATCGCGCCAGCGGCCACAAACACCGATCACTACACGACCCGATCTGAAGCACTTCAGGGGCTATTCAAGGATGGAACCCAGGCAGTCGTCAGGTGGTATCCCCCAGATGAAGATGAGTGCTCCGGCCGATGGAAAACCACCTGCTCGTCAGCTTGGGATGTGACCGAGCAGATCACTCACTGGCGAGACCTCTTTCCACCGAGCTTTGAAAGCATGAAGGGGTTCTTTCTCGAAGGTGAGCAGCTCCGCTGCCTTCAATCCATCATGCAGGGCCTATACGGCGATGGTCGAATTGTCACTTCTGATGCGCGTCGTGACCTGGCTAATCGCCTTCACCAACTGATTGGCGTTATCCAGGCGCAAACCATTGAGATAGACGTGTAGCCTCGGCATCTCGCTCCACTTTAAGGAGAATGCTTGCCCGCCATCGTTCCTTTGGTGAGCCTCAGTGTCCGAAATTCCGGACCGACAAATGGCATTGAATCCCCCTCGATGTTTGCGAACATATCGAACTTCGGATGGCCCTACCCAATATGGGTGGGGCCAATGGATAAGGAACATTGCCAGTGCCCCTCTCTGCCTCCCCTGCCCCTATACCTTCTACGTCCGCTGACACCCTCCGCCTGACCGCCCCTCGCCTTATGCGACAACGCCGCTGGCGAGATGACAAACGGTTCCAGATGCGTCGGATCGTGATCCTGAAGAACCAGGACGGCGAGATTGTTGGATACAGGCCAACGATCCAGCAAGGCACGAAGGAGCATCGTCGAGACTATTACCAGACCTTCAAGATCACCCCCGAGGTCTCCCTCAGCGAAGCTCTACGCGCAGCTATGGATTGGCGTGATTTGACAGAGAAGAAGCTAGGCATCGATCCAGGCAGCCATAGCGCCGCGTGTTCTTCCAAACCAATCGCGAGTATTTCCTTGATCGTTTCCCAGTCACCACCCTATCGCGCGCACTGGGCAACCAATCAAACCGCCGACGGCGCCCCTAAAATCAGGGTCAGCATTGGCGTTCGAAACTACCAAGATGCTTACGAGGAAACGGTGCTTCGTCTGGCCCAGCGCGAGGGAATTCCGCCCCCGGAGCAAATACCCCTTGCTCCGCCTCCCCGACGTGACCAGTACCGCAGGATGGTGAAAGCAGGCCTACAGGACATTCCGAAGCCGCTACCCGCACGATCGCGTCAGAAATGTAGGCCCTGAATTTCCGGGATACATTTTCACTGGAATGGCCGGGGGAACTCGTTAGCTTTTTGTAGAAACCCTATTCTCGGAAAGCAAAGATGCCCTCCATGCAATCTCTTATACGAATAGCCTTGGCGATGTCCCTCACACTGATCGCCGGCTGCGACAAGTCAATTGTCGGTGCCTACAAGGCAACGATGGAATCCGAAGGAGGCCAGGCCAGGACGGTTGGCATTGCGGTGATCCAAGAAGGGAATATCAGCGCCGATGGTCAGGACGTAAAGGTGTCCAGCTGGAGCAGAGAATCTGGATCAATTACTGCCCTCGATCAAGAAGGCAACCGCATCGTTCGCTTCGAAATCCTGGAGAATGGAGACCTCACCCAAGACACTCCGGCAGGAAAGCTGACCTTCAAACGGTTCGCCCTGTAGTGCGCCAGATGAAGATCAGAAACTTGGCCGGGAAGGCTCTTGGCGCAGCCTTTAGCCTCGGTCTGATGTTCAGTCCTGCTATCGCTGGCGCATCGATCAAAGTGCTCCAAAGCACATATCCTGATGGAACCGCCGCGCCCGCAGAACTGTACCTTTCAGGCGAAATAACCACCTCGACCAAACAGGAGATGCTGGCCGCCCTCGACCAGATAGGCAGGAAGGTGCCGATGCTCTACCTGGACTCCGCAGGTGGGGACCTGGTCGCAGGAATGGAGCTGGGTGAAGCGATCCGGCGCAGAGGCATCAACACTTCGATCGGCAAAAGCAGTGGTAGCTATGGCAAGCCTCTGCCCGGGATTTGTTACAGCGCTTGCGTCCTTACATTCAGTGGAGGCCACTTCCGGTTTGCAGACCAGAACGCCCGTATTGGCATCCACAGGTTCTATCGCCGGACCACCTCGACATCAGACCTGGATGTCGGGCAGGTAGTCAGCGCTGCCATCACCAGCTACCTGATCCGTATGGGGGTAAGCCCTTTGCTGTTCGAAAAGATGGCCCAGGTCGGTGGCGGCAAGATGCAGCTTTTACCGATCTCTGAAGCCTCTGGCCTGTCATTGGTGAACAACGGAATTTTATCGCCCCAGTGGGGGATCGAAGGCAAGCAAGGAACGGTGTACCTCAAGGGGGAACAGGAAACCTGGAACGGTACCGGCAAGCTGATCGTCACCTGCGCGAGTCACAACGGCGTCAAGATTTCCGCTCTATACGATGCAGGCACCAACAACCAAGAGATTTTGCGGAATGCGCGGAATTACACCCTGAGGGTGAACAGCCAGTTTCTCCCCATCCCTCATCTGCAATCCGCTCCCAAGATCAGTGGTGATTATCTGACGGCGACCTTCACCCCTGACTCCAGCATGATTTGGGATATGCAGTCCGCTGAACAACTTGGATTTGGCTTTCACCCCACAGGCTCTGACTCCTTCTACGGCTTCCTGATTGACGCCAGGTCCGAACGGGATCTGATCAGAAGTTTTGTGCAGCACTGCCAGAGTCGGGACTGATAATACTGCGGGTTCTGGCACACCGTTCAACAGCAGAGGATCACCTCACCCTTCAAGGCAAACTAGAGGTGATCCCATGCTCATTCCCTACGACCAGCTACAGCCTGAAACGCTTCACAACCTCATGGCCGATTTCGTGAGTAGGGACGGAACTGATGGTGGTGACGACACTCCTGAGGCCGTGAAGATCGAACGAGTGATGAGGGCGCTGAAAATCGGCGAGGCGGTCATTCTTTACGATGTGGCCTACCAGCAATGTATCTTGACTCTCCGCTCCGAGGTTCCGGCCGAGACGCTTAAGGCCTGGACCTGACGACCTACAACAGTTCCTCGCATGGGCTTCTGGCACACCCCTACCTGCCAGATTATGTGCGCATCCACTTTTTCCTGGTCGCTCAACAACTGGAGATCGCCATGTCCTCTCTCTCCCTACCTGCTCCAATCCTTGCTGGGAACCAGCGCTCGTATTCAATAAGCGCACTGTGGGAGGGGACCCCGGCCCGCACTAACGTTGATCAGGAGCGTCAGCTATTGAACTTGGTGCTTCCGCCGTGGCAGCGTCCGCCCAGCTGGGGCCTCGACCAACAGGTCCAATTCATTGAGGGGATTTTCTTGGGCCTTGGTACCGGGTACTACGTTATCAATGGGCGCGACTATGACGACCAGGGCCATGACAAGCCCATGTCTGGTTGGTTGATTGATGGTCAACAGCGAATCACTGCGATCGCCCGCTTCTTTCACGGGGAGATCAGCATCTTCGGGGGGATCTTCTTCCAGGACTTGAGCCTGGGTGACAAGCGCCGCCGCTTCAACAACCTAATCTTCCCCTGCATCGAGATGGACTACACCGATGACGAGAAGGTCCTGAAGGAGCTGTATCGTCGACTGAACTTCAGTGGCACCCCGCACACCGAAGCTGACCTCGAATTGCTCAACGCCTAACTTCCACTGAACTTCAGCTACTACCCGTCCTGGCTTTGAGCCGGACTAAGGATCTCGCCATGCCGTACAGCATCACACTTGCTGGAGACATTCAGCACTGTTACCCCGACCTCGGTACCGCTCGTTCAGATATCCTGGAACTGCGTGGCCAAGGCCAGAAGCCTAGGCTCTATTACTCGACCTCATTTGAACACTTGGGCTGTGAGATTGATGATTACGGGACCCCTATCCCAGAATACACGCACATATCCTGGAACGATTTTGCCAAGTTGCTCCCGCACTTCGAGGCTTGTTGGTCAGTAGTGGATGACGAGCTGTCAAGTCCGACCTATCGCCTTGTAGACGTCTTTGTGCTCTTCTGCGGTTGTTCCCATCACCTGGCAGATATGCACTACCCGCGATGTGAGACAGTCCCTGACTACCTTCGCGTAAGGACGACTTTTCTTCGCGTTACACAGGGTCTTATGGACCCAGATGAAGTGTAAAATCTAACTTAACCGTATCGGGCACATCTACCGATCGGGCTGATGATCCCCATGGGGACAGACATCATGCTTCTTCTGAACTTCGAGCGAAACTTCGAAATTCTCTACGTTCCAGATGAATATCCCGACCTGGAAGGGTCAGTTCATTGCTTCGAAAATGCGGGCCTGGCTTTCGGTTGGGCCTCTCTGCTGATTCTGTAATCCTTGCCAGCCTATGGCTAGGAAACCTTCTGCATGAGACGCTTGAACATCCCCACCACCTTCCTGTTAACGCTCATCGCATCTGGCTGTACCTCCCAAGTCACACGGGAGGGAAACCCCTTCGACGAGCCTCTTGCGCGAGAACCACTCCAAGCACCGGCCGCGGAACCTGGTCGCATCCTCAAAGCATCACCGCGGCAAGTCCCTGCCGATTTGCCCGTCGCTCAGATCAGGCAGACGGCTGACATCGAACCCGACGTTCAGGTCTACCCTGCTGGTGCAGTTCCGACCCCGATTTCCTCTACGCCGAACGTTCCAGTTGCAGAGACACCAGCACCTGACTCCGGCCGTGAGGCGCTGGCCGAGGCGGAAAAGGTAGCTACCTCCGGTGACACGACGGCAATGATCGAACTGCTGGAGCAAAGCGCCTTCAGGGGGAACATGGATGCTCTGTACCGGCTGGCCAAGGTCTACCAGAACGGAGAAGGTGTGCCAGCTAACCCTGAGCTCGCAGTGGCTTATCTAACCACTGCATCCGGACTTGGCCATGTCGAGTCTACCCGGGTGCTGGCCTGGGACTATCTACTTGGGAAAGGGGTAACCAAGGACATCCCATATGGGACCGCTCTGATGGAGAAAGCTGCAGAGACCAGCGTCAGGGCCAAACGGGAATTCGCCTTGCTGCTCAATAACACTTACCAACCCAACCTCAACGATCCATCCCGAGCAAAAGATCTCTTGAGTCAAGCCGCAGCCGCCGGAGACTCTGAATCGGCTAGAGCTCTCAGTATGTTGAATTCTGGCCTCAGCGTACCGCGCACGCTGGGCGCGTCAGCTTCCCTGGTGGTGCAGCCTCGTACGGAGGGAGACCCCGCGGATGTACGAGCGGAGTCTCTCAAGCAGAAGGCGTACAACGGCGACATAGAGGCGATGTATCGGTTTGCCCTGGGGCTAAGCCTGGGGAAATACCCTTCAATTGATGGCCAGTTCGAGGCGTATTGCTGGTATGCCGTAGCTGCAAATCATGGACACGCAGAGGCAGCAGCTGAGCTATCCGCGCTGGCCGGAGTGAAGACCCTTTCGGAGCGAAAAAGCCCGGGCAAGCTGGATCAGTGCATCCAGGAAACGAACGAAGCTGTCGACCAGGGCTAATCATCCCGGCTGCTGGCACAGAACAGATGGGCGGATGATGACCCTGTTCCACGAGCAGTCTCGACTGCAACACATCCACCAAACAAGGATCTGCTGATGAAAAAGTCAGAAATCGGAAAAGGTCGGTTCTACAGCGATGGCAAGGTTGGACTGCGGGAAGTGCTTGATGAGGGGCCTCAATACAAGCTCTACGCCGGCGTCGAAGATGAAGACTGCCTGCGCTTTCGCTGCCTGAACGCCAAGTCCTCCACCGACATCGGACAGGAGAGCAACAGCACCCGTACCTCTTTTGCCGCCTGGGCGAAACTGGAAATCCCTGCAGACCAGGTCCATACGCACCTGATCGGGCTTCGCGCTGACAAAATTGCGGGAAAGCTCACTGAGCCTCAGCTGCGGTTCGTGCGGTCCTTTGATAACGACCTGACTGAAACGGAATCAGTGGAGTGCGATCGAGAAGAGCATCGCGTTGCACTCTCCTGCATGAAGAAGGGCATCGTCGCTGAGATGCCGGACCGGCTCGACTCTGATGATCGTTGTTTCGACGTCAAGCTCACTGCACTGGGCCTGGCAGTTATCGCGAATGTCCTGAGCTCTTCGAACCAGTAGAGGGGCTCTCCGACTGGGGCACCTTATGCAAAGGCGCCCCCCAGTCACGCCAGAATTCGTGCAGTGATCGGGAGCTTCGAAGCCCGTGCCTGCTCGGCTCCGGATTCTGTAAGTGCGAACCGGGAGACACTTTCGTCACTCCGCCGGCGCTCCAGCAGCCCCATCCCCTCCAATCGCTTGATTAATCGGCCCCCCAGCAACCTTTGATTTCTTGCTGAAGCGACTTTGGTCGAAACCAGCGTGCCTAACATACCGGCGTCCGTGATCTCACCGCCTAGGTTCTGGATGACGGCAAGAGCGTTTCGATCCACCTCGGTGAGGGTTGCGGGGGCCTTGAACAGGCCACGTTCGATCTTGATCTGAGTGAGAGGAGTCATTCTGAAGGCACTTTGCTACGGACACCCCCGACTTTATCGAAGAAAGTTACTGATTCAACTCGAAATGCTGATCTGCTTTCCAAGTGGTTCTGGCACAGCTCTCGGAACGTTCAAATAGCCCCGAAATTTCCTGGCTGACGAGGCTATTTGATGAATCGCAATCACACCCCCCAACTTTCGGACACCGTAGAAGGTGTGCTCTATGGCTGGAAGCACCAGGCTGGCCAGAGTCCCAGTTCCGGTACCTTCGCAAGGATCTGTCCCGGCCCGACGTTCACAATTCTGTCCGACGGAAAGATGCACAAGGTTGTAGACACGATCTCGACAGTTGAAGCCACGCCCCATGATGAGCAAGACCTGCGAGATGCGATATCTGCAGGCCAAGTGGAGATTTACCGCTTGGTGCGCGGGGCAAAGCGAAAGGTGCTAATGCATGCTGCCACTGGAAACCCGCTGAAATCCGGAGGCGAGGCGTGAGCAAGGCCGTTCAAGGGTGGTACCGAAGCCGGCCAGGCATCTATCAGCACGAGACAGGAGCGCGGATCTGGAGCCATACCGCGCCTTCCAAAGCCGGTAATCAGGCCCTGCAGTGGGAAGTACGTCTTTCCGATGGCTCGCGGCAATCGGGCTTCAAATCGATGAGTGACGCCATGCGTCTTGCTCAGGAATTCGATCCGGAAATGCGGCGTTTCTGATGCGGTGAAAAGTAGCAAACTGACTTCACTGGATTATCAGCAACAGACCGGCGAACATTCGTCGGTCTTGCCATTGATGGCACGTAATCCCGAGGACCCCTATGAGTAATCTATCCCCCTTGCGAGTCATGCTTGTCGATGACTCCCGAACTATCCGAAAAACGGGCGAAGTCATGCTCGCTAAGGCAGGATGCGAGGTGCTTTGCGTTGTCGACGGGTTCGAATGTCTCGGTCGAGCTCTGGACTTTAAACCAGACCTCATTTTCATCGACGTCCTCATGCCGCGGCTCAATGGTTACCAGACCTGCCAGCTGATTCGAAGCCGGGATAGTTTCAAGTCAGTTCCTGTGGTGATGCTTTCGTCGAAGGATGGCCTGTTTGACATCGCCTTGGGCAAAAAACACGGCGCAACCGACTACATCACCAAACCGTTTACCCAGGACGATCTGCTCTCCGCGGTAAGGAAGCACTGCCCGCAATTTGAACCTGCGATTTGACACCACTCAGCTGGTGGCACCCCCTAACGCATTCAAGAATGGCTCCATTGTTCATTAATACGGAGCCAAAACGGAATGTCGAGCAACTCGCGTCTATATCCCTACCACCCGATCTCGGGTGATCGTCTGGCCGGCACATTAGAAGTGATCCCAGCTTGGGTACCCCGTGAAATCCACAAGACAGGCGACACCATTACTCTTGAGGACGGTAGCGAAACCCTAGTGAACTGGAATGGCCAAGAGCTCCTGCAGATCAACAACCAGTTGGTCCTGGTGACTGAAGGTGGAGATACCTGCCTGAAGAGTGAGGCCATCTGGAGTGAGCAGGACACACAGCACATCGAGGTCACCCTGCCTGGCCCGGCGTCCTCCTACCCCACTAACAACACGCTCATGCATGCATACGTGGATCTTCATGTTGCGGCATCGTGTGCACTCCATAATCTGCAGCAAGGTGACATCGAGGGCGCTTTGAAACAGCTGCAAGGGCAGTTGAACGCGAAACTCGACGTGGACCGGCTAACTCCATAGTCACAGTGACCCCGCTTCGGCGGGGTTCGTATTTTCAGGCTGCACCTTGAAACAAGACTCACCCTGGTTATACCTCTGCTCATGCCGGACAGGTTGGCCCGGCGAAAGCCCAAATCAGTAATGTCGGTTTAGCGAAGGAGCTACCACATGATCACCGAGTCTTTCCTCCGCGTTGCATTCATGGCCATGACCCTGTTTGTCGTGGCCTGCGCTCTCACCACCACGCTCATGTTCGGTGAGGGCACCACCCTCAATCCGATCGCATGGTTCTGCATCGGCAGTCTTTGGATGGCGTTCACCCTTTTCGCGCTCCTGGTCGCCTGGGCCACTCATCTCCACCGCGCCCACCGTAAACGCCACCCGGCTCCGGATCTGGCCCCAGCGGTGTAATTCCCCTCCATCTCCGGCTGAGTGCACCAGGGCCCTCCTGGGGATACTCAGCCGGGAGTCTCCATTCCAAGCCGAGCTTCTGGCACCTCACTGAACGAAGGATCATCACTCCCATGCAACGGGAGCCCGCATGAGCCTGAATCAGACCCACAACTACCTTTGTCAGCAAGGTAGCTCCAATAAGTTCTACACCTTGATGCTCAATTCCACCTCGGGCGGTTGGGTGGTCCTCTCGCATTATGGCCGTACTGGGACAGCCGGAACTCAACGGGTTGTGAAGTCCCAGAGCTCCTACTTCGCGGCTCTTGAGGCATTCGAGGGAGCTTGCAAAAAAAGGCTTGCACGCGGTTACGTGCTCGTGGGTACCGCTACGGACGCCCCAGCAGAAAAAATGCAACTCAAGTCCGAGATGACTGCTGCGGATCAAGCAGCAAGGCAACAACGACTTGACCAGCTCAAGGCCTTGCCAGTTCGGGCCGTTGAAATCGATCCAATGCGTCTTTGGTTGTAGTTGGGCTTCGCATCTGCGCGCCCCACTGCTTTCGCTACTACCGCAGCATTTCGGCTGATAGCCTTGGCGTATCGTGAATGAGAGATACACCATGACCAACAGAGGCTCGACCCTCAATGAGCGCATCGATCAGCATCTGAATGCGCTACGCAACACCCCTCACGGCCACACCTCAGGTCGCTTCCTATCATTCGTGGATGTTCCCGGCGACAGTGAAGGCAATGTGGAAGGTCCTGATCACATCCTCCGCATCCTGATGAATGACGTCGGGAACACCGTCGGTGAAGACTTCCTCAGCAATGTCGACTCGGTCCCTTTGGAGCAGTTTTGCCTCATGTCCGTAATTCGTAATGAGGGCACCGGCGGGATGCTGCGCTCCTTGCTCGACAGCTTCATGTCCGCATATGCCAATCCCGCTACCTCTGATGAGGCAATCGCCATCCTGAAGCGCCTCGAAGAGCTCAAAACCGTGCCAGTTCCAGCCTCCAACTAACAGGTTCTGGCACACCTCTTAGGACCACATCCTGCTCCTACAACTCGGGAGCGGGACACTCAAGCTGGCTCCTATGGATCTCAGCCCCGCGAGTCAATCAACTGCAGACGAGCATGAAGCCATGAACGAAATCTTCGAGTGGGTGGGTACGATTTGCGGAATCACCGGGGCGGCGTTGATCGCTAGTAACGTTCGCTTATCCCCTTGGGGATGGTGGTTGTTTTTGATCTCAAGCCTGGCCTTGTGCAGCTACGGCCTAATCGTAGGCGCTTACGGGATTCTCCTACTCAACCTTTGCTTCGTCTTGACGAACCTGCTTGGCATTGTGCGTGTCTGGCTGCCGTATATGCGTTCGCGTGGTCGGATCACAACCGTCCACTCCGAAATCCACCTCTGATCGAATGACACTCCCTGGGCGGCGTGCCAAGAATTCGTAGATTTTTGAGGCACGCCGCTTCTGCCACTCGAAACCTGCACTTCCAATGGAGCCATCTTCAGAGGAGTGCACCAGCATGAAAAACACACGCTCTATTGTCCGGGCCCCACAGATGGCCCTGGATTTCAGCTTTCAGCTACCTACTCACGTTTCCATCAACAGCAGATCTCCAGCGCTGGTTCGCGCTGAAGAGGACGACCAGGTCCAAGCGCCAAGTAAACGCAGCGCCGGCGCAGAACTTGGTGACATGGTGGTTGACGACCGCGTGCTCTCCCAGGGGATCACGACCTGGCGAAGTCTGATCGATTTCGCAATCCGTACCGGACACACTGAACTCTATGAAAGCGAGGATGGACGACAAGGTCTCCGTCGGCCGGGTTTCCGGTATGCCCCAATTTCCCGGCTGCCGGAACGCGCGCCGGAGTATGTGAAAGACGTGCTCACGGGCCGGCTCGCATCCTACTTGGAGCAGAAGAAGCTGCAGCTGACATCGGCGAGGGTTGCCGCGGACGATACCTTCAAGGCCCAGGTGGTGTTGGAAAGCTCAACCTTCCAGATCTCGATCTTCGAAGGACGAAAGCTTGATTCGACCTGGTCGTTCAAGCTTATGGATCTGCCGAGAACACCAGGACTGCAGGCCGACGATGAGGAAGCACAGTTGGCATTCGTCGCCAAAAGGATCAAGCGCATCCAGCGTGAGGGCCGTATCGCTGGCGGAGACGCTCGACTGATCAGCAAAGCAGTCATTCGAGCTGTGGAATCGATCCTCAAGAACATCGAGGTATCGAAATGACCACATCCACTGTCAATCACCAGGTGATCCAGCATCTCTTGGGGAGTGGTCACCCAGATCTGAAGTATGGCGGAGTAACCGCCGGTCTGGTCGCGATCGCGGCCGAGGAGGTTGCAGGTCAACTCCTTGATTTCGGATTTCGTCTCCATTCGGCTTTTCAAGATGGGTTGGCTGTAGTCCAGAACTACTACGAGCCACGTTCCGGCGCTTACATTCCAGACGTTGGGCTCTCAATCGGAATATTTGAATGCAAGGGATCTCCAACCCTGAAGGTGATGCTCAGGGTAGCCCCACCCTCTGCTGATATGCCTCCCGGGCCGGATGGTCTATTCGATCCAGCAATACGCGTACGGCGGGTTTGGTTCATGCCGCTGAATGATGCTGCAAGACCTTCAGACCTGGTTGAGTACCTACGCAAATTCCCTGGCCAGAGCTTGAGGGCTGCAGCATGAGCACTCCGAGTCGCCCGTTAGTAACGCCTATTGACCTGGCTGCACTCCGTGAGGCTTTTCGGCTGAGCCAGCAACAGGTAGCCGAGATTCTGGGGGTTCATCGAACCACCGTAATCGACTGGGAGAAAGGGAACCAACCCAACTGGCTACACCTGGCATGCCTGGGGATTCCTACAACCCTGGTGCTTCGCAGCGCAGTGTCGGCGCTGACTGCCGAGGACCTCATTTCAGCCCGCGGTTACTTGAACCTCGAGCAGGCCGAGCTGGCATGTCACCTAGGTGTTCACGTCCGAACGGTCCGAACTTGGGAGAGCAAAACTCCTCCCACCTGGTTACCGATTGCGCTCATCGGCCTTTCGCTGCAGTTACAGGCCCCCTTCTGGCACGCCCGCATCGCGACAAAATGAGCACAACCCAAAGGCACTCCGCCAGCGGTACAGCGAATAGGAATTCAAGAGCATGATCACCCTCAGCACCCCAAATGGCCCAACCGTTCAATACGCCAGCACCGATATTGCAGTGGCCATGATGGACTTCGCGCGGACACACATGACTGGCTACCTGGTCCAGGCGATCGAAGACCCAGAGGCCAAGTTCGGCATGCGCTTCGAAGCAATCCAAATCAACAACGAACTTACCTCCACCACCATCACCGTGCAATGAAGGACACCGAGATGACACTGGCAAAAACCACCAGTTCTACGTTTACGGTTGACGTCCTGGGGAACCAAAAGGTGCCTGGTGACCTGATTCACCATGCCTTGATGCAATTTCTGGCTGACTTTTCCATCAAGGTCAAAGAAGTCAGTACCCGGGAACTGGGTGTCGCTGAGACCTTGCTCAGCTGCGCTGAGCACGGCAGTGATCCCTCGTTCTTTGGTCTGCAGGTCGATTCTGAGCGGCTGGACGAGACGATCCATACCCAGCTCGAGCGATCGGTAAATAGCTCCCTCAATGAGGGGGTGTTGAGCCAGATCAGTTGGGTGCTGGCCCACCGGGGCCCCGACGCTGCGCTGGACATTCTCGTTGAGCTCGAGATGGCCACGAATCATGCAGTAAGCAGCCTCGGCAAAGTGATGATTCGCGAGGTCTCTCTTTGGGTAATGCTCGAGGACAATCGACCTCTGTCGTTGATCTGGAGCCGGGCCACCATTGATGAGTATCAGAAAGCTCAGTTGGCGACGCGAAACGATGATGTCGACATCGATAGCCTTTTGACTGATGTGATCCTGGACCTGGTCGGTCAGACCGGAGCCACTGTCTGCAACCGTACGGTATTCGAGCGGGTGCAGTGGCTGGCACAGACCATCGGCCCGGAAGCCGCAAATGGTGTACTCGCTGACTTTACCCTTCTTACCTGACCAGGAGTCCACATGGCTCGCATCACTTTCATGACTGATCGAGTGATCAATGGAAAGAAAAGCTACCACGTGACTAAGGATGGCCCGTGTGTAGCCACCATCTACTACGTCGACAAGGCTGCTCTCAATGAAAGTGGCGGCGGGCTTAACCGACCTCATTGGGTCCTGAAGCATTTATCAGGAAGAGTCGATCGGCACCCCTCCCTTGCAGAAGCGAAACTCGACGCAGCCAAGATCTAGCCTGTCGATGGCTTCTTGGGACACTGATGAGAATTCCAGCCACGTTGGTTGAGTTGAACTGATCAGTGCCATCGTTACTCTGGCTGCCTCCCCTGATAATGAGGCAACCCCATGTGGTTTAAGCATCTGCTTGCGTACTCCCTTACCCAGGACCTGCAACTCACCGCGGAGGTTCTCGAACAGGCATTGAAAGGCAAGCCTGCTCGCCCCTGTGAAAGTCAGGAACTCACTACCTACGGATTTACTGCCCCTCTGGGAAAAGGGCCTGATGCGCCGCTCGTGCACGCCAGTCAGGGCTTTTTCCTAGTAGCGGCGAAGAAGGAAGAACGCATCCTTCCCGGCAGCGTGGTAAACGATGCGGTCAAAGAAAAGGTCGAGGAAATCGAGACTGCGCAGTGCCGGAAGGTCTACAAGAAAGAACGTGATCAGCTGAAAGACGAGATCATCCAGGCTTTCTTGCCACGCGCGTTTGTGCGCCGCTCCACCACGTTCGCTGCAATTGCTCCAAGTCTGGGGCTGATCCTGGTTGATACCTCCAGCGCAAAAAAGGCGGAGGACCTCCTTTCCACACTCCGCGAGGTCCTGGGGTCCCTCCCGGTGCGCCCGGTCAGCGTCAAGGTCGCCCCAAGCGCTACCCTCACTGACTGGGTTAAAACACAGAAGGCCGCCGGGGACTTCTATGTCCTGAGTGATTGCGAGCTTCGTGATACCAACGAAGACGGTGGTTCCGTCAAATGCAAAGCTCAGGATTTGACCAGCGAGGAAATTCAACTTCACCTGTCCGCGGGTAAGCTGGTCACCCAGCTGGCGCTGGCCTGGTCGGATAAGCTCTCTTTCATCCTCGACGACAAGATGGCCATCAAGCGTCTGCGGTTTGAAGATCTCCTGCAGGATCAAGCAGAACAAGACGGCGGCGAGGATGCCTTGGCCCAATTTGATGCCAGCTTCACCTTGATGATGCTGACTTTCGCCGAGTTCCTACCGGCGCTCTTCGAGGCACTAGGTGGTATCGAGGTTCCACAAGGCGTCTAACCTAGAATGCCCATCGATCGATGGGCATTTCTCCAGGAGCACTGAATGTTCAGCCCCAAGCAGTTCGCAATGAACCATCTCGGTACCGACGAGCTACCTGACACCCTAGCGATGGAGCAGGTACTGGACCTTCTGCTAGCTGCCCATACCGCAGCAGGTGATCAGCGTTCTGACCTCGACGAGACTCGAATCAGGGATCTGCGCAAGGCACTGGCTGACATCGAAAGCGCTACCAAGGACCCGGTCTCTGCTCTAGTGGCAATGCGGGCCCTTACCAACGATGAGGATTAAGAGTCCATGACTCAAGACGTCACCAGAAATCTGTGCGCTCGGCCTGCGCTTGAGATCATTTCCAAAGGTCGCACGGAAACCACTACCTGGTATCAGGTGGTTCAAGGACTGAAGGTCTTATTCAATTTCGCCGGTATCGATGTCACCGAGTGGAAAAAGGCTGAACCGGACATGCTCGAACTGAGGCTTGAGCGTGGCGATCAATCCTCGATTATTTGGTTCAAACCCCTGGAAAGGGGTGTCACCGACATGCCGGTTTTCCCTGTGATGGTGGGTGCGAAGTTCATGGCATGCAAACCGTCCGCCACGCCGCACGACGACTGTGAGATCACCTACTTCTACTTACCTTGGGAATGCACGGCACAGGATCTGATCGATATCGCTTTCGGCGAGGTCACCTACCCGTGGATCGAGTCAGTCCAGAACTTCTCAGCTGCATACGATATGTCCGCTCCCATCGAGCGCTTCCCTCGGTGTGCCCTCGTCATGCTGATGGACAGCAGCACGAAGGGGGATCAGCGTGGGTCGGTCTACTTCAAGCTCTGGCATCAAACCGAAAACTCAGTAGAACTCCTTGATCTAGAGCCTACCAACAGCCCGTTTTCAGCTGCAGAGCAAGCGAAGCAGCTTGGCCACTCCCCAACCGTCTACCGCTGCCACAGCGGTTGCATCGTCCCATTTCTACCCACCAGCGGATTCGATTTCCTATGAACATGCGCGCGGCCATTGCCGCACTTCTGACTCTTAGTCCCATGGCAGCCGTCGCGGCGGATCTGCTTGAGTTCAAGAACCCGATTTCTTCGGAACTGCGTGTAGAGGCTATTCTCTGCAAATCTCCAGAGTCGCTTTTCCTGCTGTACGAAGGGAGCACGCTTGCGATGAAGGGAGGCGGACAGAATGCGTTCCAGTCCTACTTCCAAGCCTCCTCCACGGCGCTGGAGAAAGCTGGCGAATGTGTTCTGGAAAAGGAACCGCAAAAGGTCAAGGTGACGGCTATGGCCACACTGACGAACCCACTCAAAATGCCCGCCGGCGGCAAAGTCTACGGTCGGTTCAACATGAAGGGGCTTAACCGTGATGTGTATGCAATGTCGGAGGACCTGCCAGGGCTGACCGCCTACATCAACAAGGCGGTGAATACTGCCGACAAATAGCAACTGAAAATCGATGCGTACTTGATCATTTGACGGGTCCGCACATTTACTGCCGCGCCTTCTATCCGCGCGGCTGCGAGGGGAAATTGAAAGTCTCTGCACTCCTTCATCGCTATAACGATAGCGTTGAGCGCCGTCAGTCACATGCACTCCAGCTCGACACCCAGATTCGACGGTTGGAATCATCCACCCGTCGTTCAGGTGGTCGGCTGGAAACCAGGCTAAGCCTTGCTCGGCATCGAAGGGACAACCTTGATCGAGAGCATCGTGCTGCAGCTGACTGGAAAACGACAGTCGCGGTACCGCTATTCAACATCCTGTCAAAGCAACTGGGTCGGTACTACCGCGGAACCATCCTTGCCGGGGACACAGCAGATTCGTTGCGAATCAGCTTCCGCCTGGCCCCTGGTACTGATCAGATGATTGGCCCCCGGGCTCTCACAATCACGATGCAGCCGGAGGGTGCGCCGCTTAGGCTCTCGATCATTCGGGCCGTATGTGATGAGCATGGCCGGTGGCACGAGGAACACCTCTCCTCAGATACCCGTATCGCTGATATGGCGTCTTGCATGATGGAAAAAGCCCGGCAGTGAGCCGGGCTTTTTTGTCGTATTTCTTCAATTTGGTGCGGGCTCAGATTCCACCCACTGCCTTACCGCTGGGATGCCATAGGCGTCTTGTTCAATCGAGTAGACGTTGGTAATCAGCTCACCTGGCTGCTCTACACACCCTTTTTCCGATGTGCATATCTTGGGGGCCTTCTTCTCGTATGGCTTTTCCTGGCGGCACTCTATCGCTGACCACTTAGCCTTGCAGACGTACCCCTCTAATTTGAGGTCCTCGACCAGGTTACGTGTGGTTGAGCTCGGGTTCTGAATCCACCCCGCGGCGCACCCAGACACCAGAACTGCCCAGATGATGAGAGAAGAACGCATCAGATTACGGAGCAACATTTTCTTCCTGGATACGCTGATAGATCTCTTCGCGATGGACTGGCACATCTTTCGGGGCATTGATTCCCAAGCGAATGTGACCTTGATTGTTCGCCACCACGGTTACTGTGATGTCATCACCGATGTTGATGGTTTCGCCGACGGTACGGGTCAGGATGAGCATAGGGCACCTTCTTTGGTGGTTGATCCATGACTCACCTTAACGACTGAATAGTCCTGGTACCAGCGAAGAGAGGGGGCGGATTTCAGCACTGCATTTTGACTTGGATTCATCCGCCCACTGGTTAATCTCGACCAGTCATCATTTGCCGGATCAGCATGTGAAGCAGGTAAGCCCCCACAAACGACTGATACTCATCGTGAGTTTCGCAGCCTCTATCGCGGCTACGATTGGTGCGATTCAGTACAGCCACACAACGCCAGGCGCGATGCCGGCTACCACCTCCACAGAGTCCAGCGATGAGATCGTGAAGGCTTCAATTCAGGAGGATTTTCTGAAGGCCCCCGCCAAGTTCGACCTCACCACGGCGGCGAAAAGGCTGTCGGACGTCACCATCGAGGAGGGCTATCACATTTGCTCTCCTAAGGACGAGATAACGGCGGATCAGTACATCGACATCTCGCGCATGCTGGACACACAGCGCTCCCATGCCGTCGAGTTCAAAAAAGCGGTTGATCTCGCATTAAGTGCACCGGATGGCGTATCTGATTGCACCTTCAGGGTGCTGACGCTGATCGATCGAGCAACCCCGTGAAAGGAAATGAAAAAGGGGCCTCAATTGGCCCCTCGGTCACTGGCAGCTTACTGTGCCCAGCCCTTGACAGTATCGGCGCCCCACTTCTCCTTCCACTCCTTCAGGGTTTTGTGGTTACCACCTTTGGTTTCAACCACTTCCCCGGTGTGAGGATTCTTGAAGCGCTTCAGCGTGCGAGCACGACGAGTACCTTTGCGATCGACTTTCTCTGGCACTCGCCGGTCTGGATCAAGGATGGCGATGACGTCCTTCAAGCCTTTTCCGTAGGAGCCAAGGAGCTCATTCAGCTTCCCGTTGAACTCGGCCTCGGATTGGTATCCAGGGCTATTGATGATCTCTTCTCGTTGCTTTTGAAGCTCCTGGATCTGAGCTTCAATCGCTGCAACCTGCTGGACTTTCGAAACCATTCTGTACCCCTTCCTGTTGTAGTAAATGGCATGCCGCTATGGATGTAATCGAATCACAGAACGACTTGCTCACAGGCCTCGATTGTAATTCGCAATCCCTCTCGAGGAAAGAAACGGGAGTCGTAGCCCGTTTGAATAGCATCAGAAGCAAAGCTACTGGAAAAAGAATCCAGGAGCCTGCGGCACCATCAACGCTGCCCTTGTTCTCGGCATACCAGATCACTCTCGATGATAGCGATCTGGGAAATCTGGTGAGCATTTACGATGCGCTTCCTCGGTTCGCATGGTCTGGGAAGACTGTACGTTCAGTCGCCGAAATGACTATTGTTAAGGAAGGTACGATTAACGGGGAGCCGTTTCGTGTAATTCTTAAAGCCGTTCCAATGCAGAAGCGGCTCAAGGTGGATGGCAAGCTATCGAAGCAAGTAGAAGATGTTGGTGTTTTCCCCGGCGCTCGTGAGGAGTTCGTTGAAGAAGCGCTTCGCAAATTTTCAACTCAAGGCAATGCCAAGTTTAACGAGGCTGAGTGCTCAGTTCAATTTACTCTTTATGAACTACAGAAAGAGCTTCAGTCGCAGAAGCATACTTATACGTACGCAGAGCTCCGGGAAGCCTTAGAAATCCTCAGCGAAGCTCCTCTTACTATCCAGACACGGACGGCGGATGGCGAGGTGATTGACATTAAATCGACCTACCTTCCATTCCTGGCTATTCGTAGTAGAAATAAAAGAAGCTCCGCATATGTGCAGCCCTCTCCGGATGACGACCCTGAGAGTTCAGTGCTTTGCAAAGCTGTTCTTCACCCGCTTATTTCAAGAAGCATCGCAAATGGTGATTACCGGCTTTATCAATACACCACATCCATGGGGCTTACGAATGGCATTGCTCGTGTCCTATACAGGATGCTTTCCTTCAAATGGCGAAACGCATCTCCAAGCCATCCGTTTACCTTTTCACTGGTAGACTTCTTATCTAACACAGCCCGAGGTCTTTCAAACCGCATGCCGGAAGACTTTCGCGCGATGAACATTGCGTTGGAGCAGCTAGTTAAAGAAAAAGCTATCCAGCGTTACGAACACACCAAAATTGCGAAATCAAAAGGGAAAGGGGCAAAGGATTATACTTACAAACTCTGGCCAACTAATGAGTTTGTTTCCACTATCATCAAAGGGCATCAAGCTGAAGCTCGCCGAGAAATTCAGTTGATGGCAAAGCGGGCGCGTTGACCTGTCGTCTGCCGGCAGCTCACCTGCCGGCGCCTCCGCTTGACCTTCCATTACTCAGGTTTAGTCCACGTTTCTTCCCCCTGGGAAGGACCTTCTGGCACAAGTTCCTCTCATAGACAATCTGCCTATCGCTCAGGAGGTAAGTAGATGTCGGCCGAGCCATCCCCCGCACAAACAATTGGCAGAGCTCGTGAATTTGGGGCTCTAGCCCCCTTAAACCGCAAGAAGATTCGCGCTCAGTTTGGGTTGGTGGACGTGGTCACTGCAGACCATGTCCGTAGGGCTACTGCCCTACTGCTCGAGCGTATTCAGGACTACTACACAGTTGTCCAGTACACCGGACCTGGCTACGTATATGGCCGCGCGGACAGTGAGTGGCCGTCCGCCCTCTACGCAACACCAGAGTTCAATTCCATGGAAGGGGAATGGAGCCATAAGGAAATGTCTCCTGCTCATCCGACATGTACCTCAGAGCGGCTGTTCAATGAAGCGGGATGGCTTTGCCTCGACACTGCTTGTCGGGTTGGGGTGTATGAAATGTGCCTCGAGGTCCCTGAGGCCAAGATGGTCTTGGAGCAGGCCCGATATGCAATCCTGAGCATGTGCAATGATCGCGCATTATCAGAGACGGACTGGAGAAGCTCACGACGCAGGATCGGTACCCGAGGCATACGCAAATTGCTCGAGCGATTGGGCTCGGTACTTCACCTCGTCAACATTGGGATAGGGTCAGTCAGACCGGTTGTTATGGCTCCAGGTTCGACGCTTGCCGGTCTCAAACACATTACCGACTGGTCGATGGGTTCTGAGCCAGGTCGAATGACTGGCCACGTTAGTTGGTAGCCAAACCTTAGTGCATCCCTACTGAGGTTTGGAACATGATTCCTCCTTTCTCCCACTCCTGGTTTTGATCCACCATCACTTCCGGACTCATCGAGCACTGAGGTTTAGTCCACGATTGATGTTTGGTCAGCCTTACGGGCCAGCCCCGGGACACACTGAGGTTCACCCCACGATATTGGCCTGGACCCGCGCCAGGCCAACGTCGCACACGAAGGCTCCGTCCATGATTCTGGCCCCGCCCCGCAATCAGCCCACGGCGTAAACCGAGGCTTCGTCCACGATCTGGACCATGACCTGCATCTCGGCCGCCGCCAGCACCGAGGCTTCGCCCATGATCTGGATCTGGGCCCGCGGCCTGGCCAACGATGCGCACGAAGCCTCCGTCCATGATTCAGGTCCCGGTCAGCCTCCGGCGTACACTCAAGGCTTCGTCCACGATTTGAGTCATGCCCTTTACCCCTTCCGCCGGCGCTGCCGAGGCTTACCCCACGGTCCAGTACCGGGTATGTAGCTCGATACCCTGCGCTCATGAAGGCTCCTACTACTCAGGTTTAGCCCACGATTCCCCTTTTTTCTCGGCAGCATCACGTATGCAGTAACCAACCGGATAAATTTCACAGCGTGGGGGCCCAACGAAAGATACTGAGGTTTACTCCACGATCCCCACTGCTCAAGCGATCGATTCCTGATCCGCTCAAGCGGGATAATCCGTCCTAACCGGTTTATCCAGTAGTCAGGTTCACTCCACGGTTGTACTGAGGTTTGCTCCACTCAGGGGTTTTATGGGGTACTTATCTACAGGGCTAGGGTCGATAAAGCCGCTCGGCTACTCAGGTTTCCTCCACGTTTCGGGACGGCATAGTCAGGTCTGCTCCACGATTCGATTCTATACAGTGAAGGTTTGGTCCACGATTCTCTTGAGGCCGGCCAGGCATAGTGAGGATTGGCTCATGATTCTAGGCAGGTTTGCCTCACGATTCTTCGCTCAACCCCTTGTTTCTAAAGGGATTTGCGAGACTCTCCTATATTCTTCCTTTTTCCTTATATTTCCTTTGTCTTGAGGGTTCTGGCACAAGCAGCATCATGAGGGAATCCACCTACCAATTCAGGAGGTGAACCACATGCCCAACAACAGCCAGAACTCCCTCACCAGCCGGGCAAAGACCTGGCTTTCTGCTCCACGGACTCTCGAGGAAATCCAGGACGCTCATTTGAGGCTGGTCAAGAAGACCCAGAAGGATAAGTCGATTGACCCGCAGGACGGTCGAACAGCTCTCGAAGCACTGATTGAAGGGTACGTGGACGCTGGCGGTGAAATGTTCGATCTGTACCAAACACCGGAAGCGCCCCAGGGGGCCCAAACCGACAAAGCGGCCGTGACGACGTCCTCGGTGATAGATCTGTCGCCGCTTTGTCCTGACGTTCAACCAACTCCACCTTTGACCATGGAGGAGAAAGCCAAGGCAATTCAGAACATCCGAGCAATGCTTGTCCGGCCGAGCCAGGTGTCGGCCCAATGAACGCTCTAGGTCAAGCTCAGCAATGGCTGCAGAGTGAGCTGCCATCGCCAGATGAAATCAGGCAATCCATCGACAACCTCTGTCATCAACTCGCAGGTTGCCGAAGTCTTGAAGGACAGAAGGACTTACAAGCCGCGATACAATTGCTGATGAAGCAATTCGGGGAGAGTCCTCCAGAGGTGTCACTCCCTGACGTCCCTGCGCCTACAGCTCAACTCGATGTAGGAAATCTCATACCCAATGAAGATGGGGATGAGGCTTCACTGACCCCTGAAGAACGTCGAGCTCGCTTCAACGCGCTCAAGGATGAGTTGGCAAGACCTTTTTAGGGTACGGCCTGCTTTCGCCCTTTGAGTGGCTCCGCCGGCAAAGCAGGCACCACCTCCGCATCGACGTAAATGTCTGCGTCGAAGAACGCGACGACTTCCTTTAGCTCAGGTGACCGAAGGAGATCCGCTAACCCAGGATGGTTACTCGTGATCGTCTTCCAAGCGTCCTTCTTACGGTTACCGGGCAATCCTGTAAGGCGCACATACCTCTCTCCAGCTTGCACCGTGGGCACAGAAATCGTCGTAAGCCAGGCCATTTCTTGCGGAGTGCTCATGTCCCCTCCTCTACGGAAAACTCCGACTCTGACAGCCCGTCAGCCGCATTCAAGCCAATCAGCAAGACTGGATTTCAAGCCCGCGTTTTGGCGTGAATCCATATGCTGGATCGTTAAAATCGTTCTGGTTTCGGAAACCAACAATCCAGGAGCGGGCAATTCCGCCCTGGCACTCGAAAAGGACCACTATGCGAATCATCACGCTCGTTCCTCTCGCTGCTCTGGCCGTAGCCTTGTCGGGTTGCGCTAACAAGGAGTTGCAAGAGACCTCCTACAGTTACGAATCGAAGGCTCACTCCGGGACTGTCCAGGTTGTCGAGCGTACTGAGGGTCCTTCGGATCAGTGCCCCAAATTTTGGCGGGATGGGGAGCCGTATCAACCGACCGGGCTGAAGCAAATGACTGGCTTCCGGCTGAAAGTGAATCTCCATAGCGGCTCGGATTCGAGCCACGGTCAGGACCTGGACTTCGTTCTGCCTTCGAACAATGGGCATCAGGTAGTCATGAAAGACTTTCAGAAGGAGCGGTCTTGGCTGCTGGGTGTCGACACAAATGGGCTGGTGAAAACAGGCGAACTTTTCCATTACCCCGAAGGATTCTTCATCCGTGCTGCTAGCCCTCAGATCTCGGACAACACGATCAGCTTCTGCCTCGGGGTGGATCGGATGTACGTACCGCAGGCTGACCTGAACAGCAGCACCAATCCACTGATCCGATTGGATCGCTTGAATATTCGGTTTGCCGGCGAGAGTGGTGAGGTCGTTCGGTATGACTTCGGGACAGTTGATCCGATTCGGGTGACCGTGTCTGCGGAGGCCCTATGAACCAGCTCGCCGCGGCGACAAAGTCGGTTCTGCAATTTGAAGGTAAAGCACTGGCTTGCCCGTTCAGCAAACTGACTGCCAATGAGCTTCTGGAGTACATCCTGGGCTACTACGAAAGTTTGCACCCAAGCTTCATCCGCATCGAGTACCCGGTAGGCAAGGAGGAATTCCTCTACAACATCCTGAAGGATGGCTATGGGTTGGCACCAATTACCAGCTGGGGACCTGCCCAGGTGGAAGTATTGGTGGTCTCAGCCGAAGACCTGAAAGCAACCCCCAAAGACCAGCTGGACCATGACTCGTTCATGGAACAAGCGGCCTGGCGTCTCATCACCCGCACCTTTGCTGAAAAACTGTGAGGACCTCAGTGATCAAGCGACTTCTCCCCTTGCTTCTTGTAATTGCTGGCAGTGCCGAGGCAAGCCAGGCTCAAGTTTCTGTCATCGTGGGTTCCAATGAGCCGGAGGTGTTCATTGTGCCGTTCGACGGCCAAGCTCACGAACTGGACATCCGTGATTCTCATCGCTACCACGCTGCATTTGTCGACCCGGCGACGAAGCGCGAAATCTGCCGTGATGGTGAATACAAGACGGGACTGGTGCTGAAGCTGCGTTCGCTTCCGATCGAAGGAACTGAACAGCCGATCGAGGTGTTGGGGATGGTTTCCGCTCTCAGCGCCATCAATGACGGCGCAAAACTCAAGTGCGGGACCAATCAGGAGGTCAAGCTGACGAACACCGCTTTGTCTGACACTGTTCGGTTGCAGCCCAACAAGACCAAACCAATGGTCATAGACGGCAAATGGACCGTCTTGCTCAAAATGCAGCGCTGACCTCAACGGGAGGGAATCGAGATGACTTGGAGCTATTTGCGTAGAGACTTCCTCCCTCCCCTGGCCATTTGCACTTTTTGTCGTCGGCCATTGCACAGTGAAAAGGGCATCGTCATCACCGATGAGGTCGGTACCGAAGCTTTCGCTGGCCCCAGCTGCGCTAAGAAGCATCTGGGGCAGCCGGAAGAGCGGCTGCTTGATGTATCGCGCCTGGCCCTACTGGTTGTGGCTGACGAACCAGCGCAGCACAACGAATCGGCCCCAACACCGGCAAGTCCAGCTCCAGAGATAGGGGCTGGAAGTTCACCAACCTCTAGCCCACAACGCCCTCCTCTCCCGCCCATAGACGAGGTAGTGCAATACGTTCGGCTCCGATGTGAAGCAATGAACGGCTTCAAGTTCGCTGTATCGAAGGTGTTGAAGCTGGCTCACGACGAGTACAAACAAAGCGGAGAGATCGAAGATGATCTCCGCAAGCAGATCGGCGGCGCCATGCGTAACGCGGCGGCCAACAAATCGGTCCTGAGCCCAATCAACGTCAAACGCTGCATTGGCCTCAACCACTGGCTTGTGGAGGCGGTTCAGCACACGAATAAGGATCGACGCGAGTTCCTGGAGCAAATGCAATCGCACCTCCACCGTTTCTGGATGCTCACTCCAAAGCAGATGGCCGCGATAAATCGTTGGGGCGAGCACATCCGGAAGCGAATAGACGATTTCCCGCTCCTCGATGAGGAAGCGTTCTCAGGCGTCACCCTTCCCGAGTTCATGCAACGGAATCCATCCAGCCGCCGATAAGTTCAACCCTCCATATCGGTTTGGAAGCGGGGACATCAAAGCCCAAGCCGCTAGGCCCTGCCCTGCGGAAAATAATTGCGGCCCGGTTCTGCCACACACCGATACCCCTGAAAGTTTGCCCATCGCAAACACACAGAGGCACTCACCATGACCGCCGTGATTCAGCACATCCCCACCCAAGACGCAGCCTCCGCAGAACAGGCCGATATGCAGCATGTAGCTGTTGCCCGCATTCGCCGCAACCCTACAGTCGATCCCCGTAAGGGCCGGAACACCGCTCTCTACTCTCAGATCAAGGAGAGCATCCGTCAGCATGGGGTACAGCAGCCGATCATCATCCGCCCGGTTGATGAGCCCGAGTTCGACTATGAGGTGGTCGCAGGCAACACCCGCTGGCAGGCTTCCGTCGATCTGGAACTCCTGACAATCCCAGCGATCATCCGTGACCTCACTGAGGCTCAAGCACGGATCATCGCGGCCATCGAGAACATGCAACGTGCGGATTTGACCCCGATTGAAGAAGCACAGCATGCCGTTGTTGTTCTGGCCGACTGCGGTAACGATCACACGGAGGTGATGAAGCTGCTCGGCTGGTCCCGTACCCGCCTCGATAGTCGGATCATGCTTTCCCGCGCCTGCCCGGAAGTCCGCGATGCTCTGCTACAAGGTCAAATCAAGATCGGCCACGCTGAATTGCTGTGCCGTCTGGTGGAAAGCGAGCAGGCACCCATCCTGGCCAAGATCATCGATCAGAATCTGACGGTTAAAGACACCCAGGACCGGCTCTTTACGATTGCCCGCGATATCTCGTCCGCTCGCTTCGACACCAAGGACTGCGCGTCGTGCCGCCACAACTCGGCTGCTTACGTGGACCTGTTCGACACCTCAGTAGCAGGTGCCAAATGCCAGAACGCCACCTGCTGGAACCAGAAAACTAGCCAACTGATCGAAGTCAAGCTCATCGAGGCCCGCGACGAGTTCGGGGTAGTGCATACCGACCTGACACTGCCAAAGGACGGCTATGTCCAACTGGAAGCGAAAGGGCCGAATGGCGTTGGTGATAGCCAGATCACAGCCTGCCTGTCCTGCTCCAACTATGGGGCCGTCGTGAGTACCACAACGGGTCACGAAGGGACCGTTGCAGGGGGCTACTGCTTCGACCGTAACTGCAACAAGGACATGCGAGAAGCCTACAAGGCCGCACTCGCAGAAGCGGCTGGGCAGCAAAGCCCCCATGAGCCGGCCAACAATCGCGCGACTGAACCGCTCTCCAAAACTGCCTCGGCCACCACTCCGGCATCGAAACAAGCTGCTGACAAGAGCAAGGACAAGCCTGCACAACCGCAGGCATTGAAGAAGTCCATCCGCCGTGAGGCATTCAACCTCTATGGCCAAATGGGTTCCAAGGCAGTTCAAGGCAATCGCAGGCTCGCCTTGGCCATCGCCATCGTCAGCATGTACCTGGAGATGCGCAGCAGCTTGCCTCACGAGCTGGCCAACCGGATCAAAAAGAAGCTGGGCATGCCTGAAGCCATGCTGGACAGCAGCCGCTGCAATGTGGAGGTGGAACTGGCAAAGCTGGAGGAATCCGAGTTGCTGGAACTGCTGACCAATCTCGCGTCCTGCACCACCTTCCGTAACGATAGCGCCGACTCTTTCGAGAAGTCGCTGCCGGGTAGTCAATCGATTGCCTACATCAAGCATGAAGGCATGAAGCCGGTTGAGCATTTCCAGATGAGCGAGAACTACCTCAAATCTCTGGTGAAAGCGGGAATTATCGCGGACTGCAAGCGCTCGGGATTCGAGGCGAAGTACAACGAGATTCATGGTGACAAGGCTTTCGCCAAGCTCTCGACCGAGAAAACAGACGCCCTGATCAAAGCGGTGCTGGAATTCAAAGAATTCTCTTGGGCCGGGTATCTCCCCGAAGCATTTGAGATTTCTGTTCAGGCCGGTTCTGGCACACGTCGCTCGGCCTAACAATAACCTCATCGAAACCAAGGAGCCGCCCAAATGAACACCTTCTTCATCGCTATCAGCCAGGCGCTGACCGACAGCAACAAACGCATCAACATCGACGTCTCCGGCCTCGAAGGAGGCCGTGTGAAAGTGGTGCTGAGTGCAAACATCGGCCCCACCCCTGCAAAGGCTTCCGAAGCCGAGATCAATCTGCGCGCAGCCATCGCCAAGCCGATGATGCTGTCGGGCACCCCGGAAGAAGTGGAAACCGCGCTGTTCGAGCGTGTCCGCAGTCATGCGGAAGTAGTGAACCACGGCATGTCCGCCCTGGACGAAATCCGCAAGCTGAGCGAGGCGGCAGTGCAAGCAGCGAAGCCTGCTCCAAGCGCACCCACCGCCGCGAAAGGGAACAGCGCTGCAGCAGAGGACGACAGCGACGATTCCGATCTGGAGAGTGGCTCTGAGCCGGCAACCAAGCCGTCCACCTCACCAGCTCCGTCCCAAGCGGCGGCTCCCGCCCCCTTCGCCAATCTCGCTGAACGTTTCTGAGGAGCGACACGATGAGCATCGCAATCGTCACCCTGGACCGAGTGTTCCGTTATGCCGGGCGCGACTTGGACGATCCCGATCCGAGCATGGAGCCGAGCGACGTGTTGAAGCACTACAGCCGCCAGTTCCCACGACTGGTAGGCGCCAAGATTGTTGAACCTATCTCTGAGGGCGACCGCTATGTCTACGAATTCCGTGAAGCCAGCTTCGGAGACAAGGGCTAAGGACGCCCTCTCCACCCTCATGGCGTGGGCGGACGGAGATTCCTCCGCCCGCTCCGTCCCGACCAACCCCGACCACGATCTATCCAACGAACAGTTGAGGCGGCTATGGGCGCTCTTGAACTCTCCAGCTTCTCCCGGAACTATCAATTCCCAAGTTCCGCGCTGAGCCCTCTGGCTCTCCCGCAGGTCACCACGGCCATGCGGGAGGCCCATAGCCGCGCTTTTGGCGAATACAGCCACCTTGTAGATCGCAAGAGCCATGCTGCCTTCTGTCTTGATGCGCACGAAGGCGGCCTGATCGGTGACAAGGAGTTGGATTGGCTCAACGCCTATCCAAACGACTATGGCTTGCACCTGGTCACCAACGAGGTGATCGGGGCCATTGAATCCCGAATTGGGTTCTCAAAGGTCGGGCTGATTCCTGGGGTCAAGCGACGTACCAAGCTCATTGGAACCCCAGCGTACGAACTCCAACCCGCAGCGCAAACCACACTGGCGTGCATCGAAGCAGGACTCTTCACTGCTGAGTCGGTAGAGGACTTGGTCGCCCTCGGCCCCAACTGTGCCTACCACCTCATACAGAAGGTCGAGCAAAGCCTTGTTGATCTGGCTACTGCCGATTGCCCGGATGTAAAGGATTGGCTCTACCTCGGCGTTCAGGGGGCGAAGTTCATCATCAGTGCCAAGTATTTCAACCGGTACGAGTTGACCTTGCCAGCAGAGGACTGCGAGGAATTCCGTGAGGTAGCAGTCTTCCTTTTCAAAGCACTGGACGCCATGTCCACGTACCTTGTTCATTTCCACACGCCATCCAGCTTCATGGGCGTTTACAGCTACGACAATCATGGGTTGGCGGACGCATATGGTGCGATCAAAGAACGCATTCAAAACTCCTCCCCGGAAGAATTGACCGCTTACCTGCTGGAGACACCAGAGGATCAATTCCCCTTTGAAGCTTGGCCCTTGGGGATAGAAGGTGACGACCGCGATGAGGACTACATCGAGGGGGTCGCGTATCAGTTGAAAGAATTGGACAACCTGACTCGACGCACCCATTTCACCTTGACGCATGAGCAGGACTCCAACCACCCAGTCGAAATTCAAGAGCTGATTGAGCAGGTTCAGGATTCGATCAACGCTGGCAGCCCGTTCAAGCCTGTTCTGGAAGTGATCAAGGAAGCATTTGAGCTTTGCCATCGGTACGCAGTAGAGGGCAGCCGAGCAATCAGTGAGCATGACCTCCAGGGCTCAGCGGAGGAAGGGGTAGGTGTGTTCGAGACGCTGGTTGTGACGATTCATGGTGAGTACAGCTCGCTTGAAGATGAAGCCTGCAACGGCTTCGATGACCGGGTCAACGGTGTGGGCGATCTGCATTTGGCGCTTCCACTGGATGGAGAGCTTCTGGCACAGCAGACCGTGACGATACTGGACAAAACCAAGCAGTGCGTATCGCTGCTTAGCCGCCTCACCCAAGCTCTCTAAGGAACGAACATGCTCAGTGAAAAAGTCGAATGCCGCGCCATGCTCATCCATCGCCACGTCGAAACCCATCGACTGGATATCACCAGCCATGAGGTCCTGCCACTGGACGGGGGGAAAACCTTCACCCTTGGTGCTGGCCGAGCCTTTTCGAGCCTGGACAAGGAGGTGCTGATCGACCTCCTTCGTGAAGAAGAACCCAGCATTGAGTTCCTGCCTGAGAACCTGCTGGTGCGGGGACGCAACAAATTGGTGTGGTACACCGCTCCCCAGGTGCTGGAAATCCCGTTCCGTGGCGAGATTATCAAAGCACCAATCCCCGGCCTCATTTACTTGGCTGGCGGTGTGCTGCGCTGCTATGCCTACAAAGGCAAGAGCCGTCCGACGCCGGAAACTGAACTGCACTTCGCTCCGCTGGGCAATACCTATAACAACGGCACATTCTGCTCCGGTAACGTCAATCTGCCGCGAGAAATCCTGATCGAGAACATCCCTACCTGGCAGCGTTTTGTCTTGGAGAGCACGAATACTCACGGCGGAGGGGTTATCCCCCTCAAGGGCATCAAGGACTTCAACGAGTTGGTGCAGTTCTACCGCGACCTTTCCGCCAAGCAAGCGAAGAAGTTCCCTGATCGTTGCCTCAAGCTGTCGGAAGTCAAAGGCAAGCCTCTGACCCTCAAAGCAGCAATCAATGGGGAGGGTTGAGTAATGGGGGCCGTTCAGAATTTGATCCCGGAAACCATCAGCTTCAAGACTCCAGACTCTTGGCTGTCGAGCGCGCCACGAATTGTCGTCATCGGGGCTGGTGGGAACGGCAGCGAAGTAGTGGATTGCCTCGCCCAATTCCATCACGCCCTGATTTCGCTCGGGCACAAGCATGGCCTGCATGTCACCATCATCGACGACTCCGTTGTACGCGAACCGAATCTTGTACGTCAGCGCTTCTGGCCTTGCGACCTCGGCCAGTACAAAGCAATCAGTCTGGCCAATCGATACAACCTGCTGCTGGGGATGAAATGGGAGGGATTGCCCTATCGCTTCCCCTCTCGCGAAACTGATGACGCTATCCGCAATGCTGACCTCATCATTTCAGCAGTAGATTTACCCTCGGCCCGTGTGGCCATCGGCGCCTGCGAAGCGGTCAAACATAACTGCATGTGGCTCGACCTCGGGAATGGACACCGTCATGGTCAGGTGGTTTTCGGTGGTATCAACAAAGTCATGCGCGACCGATTCCCGAATGTCCTCGACGCCTACCCGGAAATACCCTCGTTGGAAGATGACCACACCAAATCTTGCTCAGCAGCCGAGTCCATTCGTACTCAGGACTGCCTTGTGAACCGTGCGGTGACCACGGCAGGGATGGGCATCGTGTGGGAGCTACTGCGTACTGGTGAAACGTCCAAGCATTGGCTTGTGTTGAACTTGGGCACAGGAGAGCAGATGAGTTACCCCTTCCCTCCTCCTGCGCCGAAACAGCCGAAGGCAACAGGCAAGAAAGGGAAGGTATCGAAACTCAGAAAAGTGTGAGCTGGTTGTGGGAGACATACATGGCCTCCAGCGCAGCTTGTGGTGATACGTCGGCAGGCTGATCCGGGAGCGCGGCAAGTACCCGCTCCCGATATCCTGAGCGCAAATACGCCGTAGTACAGCGAGGGCAGATTGTGAACGTGTGAAGGTGGGGCAGGTCGCCAGTGTCCACGTAGGCAATCTCAGGGGAACCCTCCAGTTCATCCCCGCAAATTGCAACTGAATTCACCGCAATCACATCCGCCTGCACCGAGGCAATATGCACTCGGCCATCCAGGCAAACCAGGGCAATGGAACCGCCACCATTCAACACGTGCCACCTCTTTAACTGACTCCTCCCGAGTATATCGAGCAGATTCCAGCATTCCAGCGAAGGCCTTGCTCGGAGCTTCTACTCGATGAAGAACCATGGCAGCCAGTTCAGGGGCACCTGGTCCCCACTATTAGGGCGAACCAGGTGAAGAACTCATGCCAACCATACACTTCTACGACACAGTCACTGCCGGGCGCTCTCCAACCGAGGGCCAGGTTATTCGCTTTGACTCGGCGGTCTATCCAGCCCGAGGATCAGTAGACCTCTCAACTACCAACATCAAGCTCCGAGACGACGTATACCTCGATCCTGATGTTGTGATGAATAGTGACTTGGCCCTACTGGCGTTCGACCAGGGTTGCAGCGAAGTAGAGTGGGCAAGGAGGGTCTTCGCGGATTTCACACGACCAAACACTCTCCATATAGCCTTTGGATCAACGACAAGGCACGATCCATTCATTCGAGCATCGTTTTACCGGAATCTGCTCCCGTACCCCTGCCTGGGCGTACCTGACACTGCCCACTTCCTCGATCTGGATGTACTACTTCGAGCAATTCTCCTGATCCGTCCAGGAGAATGCCCTTGGGATGTTGAGACGCTTACTGGTGGAGCAGCCGGCCTCTACCAGTTCCTCATGTGGGACGCGGGACTCGGCACTGAGAACCGGGCACTTCGGGTCAAAGAGGTTCTTTCCAAAATCTCGGAAGCGAGTCCGAAGCTTCTCCACCATGCCGTCACAGTCAGCTCTCCTTCCCAGATCAAGGCACTCTTGGGCCTTGATGGAGGTGAAGTCTGGGACCTGCGAAGTGTGAAGCCTGTGGTGATGGTCCACCCCTCGCTCCCCGACAATCGTGGAGCTATCCTCGCTATGCCAGTGGCAGCTGACGTGAGTTATCCCGACCTGATCTGCATGGTGGACTTAGAGGCTGACCTTTCAAGCTTATGCTCAGACTCCACGGAGTCACTCCAGCATTTGTCTAGGGCAAACAAAGGGGACCGCTCCGCGCCGCTTTTCCACATCAGTATGTCCCGAATTCCCTTCGTGGCCCCGCTGAGCGCAATTCGACCGGATGATGCTAAGCGCCTGGGCATCAATGTCTCCGCAGTGAAGGCGAACATCCAGCGCCTGACATCAGCAAAACACCTGGTGGGCAGATTGCGGGATGAACCAGTGCTGCAGCTAAACGCACAGCCCGCAGACGTTGACCACCGAATGTGGGCGGGTGATTTCCCTTCAACTGACCTCGACCTAATGCGCCAGCTGCATTCTTCGGGGTTCAAATCCTGGCAGGACCTCCTCTTAACTGGCACTGACCGCCGACTTCGGGATCTCGGAAACCGGATGCTTGGCAGGTACCAGCCTGACGCTCTATCGCCAAGCGACTGGGGAGTATGGCTGCGGCATGTGGATCAGAGAGTCCGGGGAGATTTCAGCGGTTCGTTTCGGCTGGAACAGCTCATGGAACGAGCGGAGGATATGTGTCAGCAGTACCCGACGGCAGCAGGTGTCCAGAGCTTTCGGGAACGACTTCATCGTTTGAAGGGGATGATCAATGAGGGATACTGAAACACCGCCAGTCTTAGACCCATACGAGCACAGACCGTTTCAGGGTTATATGTGCAGCGAAGGCCAGCAAGTGGAGACCTATCTCTCTCTCATGCACTTCATTGAGGCAGAGAAATTCCGCGGTTTGGACGAAGGCTACCGTCGGTACATCCTGAGTATCGAGGACCGCGATGACTTCATCCTCGAAACAGCAGGAATCACCCAAGGTGTCCGCCGACCGGACTGGGATGAGATCAAAGCACCAATGGTCCGCGCAGGGCTCTGGATGCAACTGGTACAGCACAAAGATTCAATGGTGCCGCTCGTAACACATCCGGGATGTGAGTGCCCTGTTGGCCTGGTCAATGAGGCGATTCAAGAGATATACGAGCGGCTTCATTCTGGCGATCCATTGCGGAAAGTCTTGCTCGCCGGAGACGATTCGCCTGATGCCCTGAGGAATTCGTCTTTCGACGAGGTGCTCGATCACATCTTCAACGTCCGACAGCCAGACGAAGTCATCGTCTCGGCGGATGGTGGGGTATCCATGCGATCTGCTGCGTATGCAGCACGACGCTACATTCCGCTGCGGTTTCTTCCTCGGGCCCAAAGCGCAGCGGAGTTTGCAGAGAACGCGATCAGCCAGGCCACCCATGTCTTTCTTCTGGGCACCCATGGCCAAGCTTCCTTTGCTCAAGCAGCTTACGATTTAGCATGCGAAACCGGTCTTGTTGCCCACCAGGTCGAGCTGCCAGCGTGAAGGCCCGGAATCTGGGAGTCATACTGTTCTCCATACTCATGGGAGGGTGCGCGGTTGAACAACCTCGCTGGGTAACGGATAGGCCCGCTGCGTACTGTTACAAAACTGCTGACAAGGTATGTCTTGCTGACCTGATTTCGGCCCACCTACAGAAAGCTCCTGGCGGTACGATTCGTGATGACGCTATGTGGAGAGCCGCCGCTGCGGTTCGAATTGCAGGAGCTCAGTTCCCTGAGACTCTGAAGTCGCTTCAGTCCTCAGTAGAGGCGTTTTCCTGCACTGCCAAAGGGTTCTACTGGGAAGAAGCCTCCGCAGCAGTCCAAGAAGCTCAGCATGGACGATTTCGGAATGCACTATCCGCCGCCCAACAGATCGATGGGAAGGACGCCCGTACCTATGCCCTTTCGCTGATCGTGCAGATCTCTTCCGAGGCCAAGGATGACAAAGCCCTTGGTAAAGCCCTGGATGTATTAAGCAAAGACGATGAGCGAGCTTACATGGATGCCTTGCTTCTTCGGCTGCAGGTGTTACTCGCTCAGGGAGATCTGGAGCGATCCTCGGCTCTCCAGAACCACCTTCTTGCTTATTTCGCCAAAGACCCAGAGACAGGGGTTGTACCAGCTACAGAAATGGCAATCACCTATCTGTCGCAGGGGTTAAAACTCGATGCTCGGGATTTCCTGGTCAGGGCCGCTGATGGGATTCCAGGGGTGAGGTCTGCGGACAACCTGAAGCTGTTCAATCTTGTCGGCCAGGTCATCGATGGGTACCGCCCCATACCCGATGACTTCTACCAGTTCAGCTCTGATTCGGCACGTTTGCGGGCTTATCTGGTGGTGGCGCGGTACTACCGAAACACCGGGAATCGGGCGATGGTCACTTCTATGCTTGTCGACGCATCTCGCTTCACCCAAAAGGCAAGTTTCAAAGCCAATCGCACCGAGGTCGCAAGCCGGTTAGCTGACTTCCTCCGCGATTCGCACTAGACCTTTTTCCCCAGGAATTGTGCATAACTCGGCGGATAACTCTCTGTATTCCAGTCCGTAGCTGGCCTCTACACGTATGGGCGTTTTTCAGCCAGAAAGGACATGCTGTACTGGTTCTGGCACAGCCGCGCATCGGCGTAAATGGGAGCATCTTTCAGAAGGAGACTCCCATGAAGTTCACTGTCCAGGCTGCACCTTTAGCTGCCATTCTCAAACAGTGCGGTCGTGTCGCATCTAAGAAGGCCGGGGATATCAACGGCAATTTCCTGATCGATGTTCAGGATGGCTACCTCAATGTAACGGCGAACAATGGCCACCAGCAGATGAGCCTTCACCTGCAGGACCCAAGCTTGATCGTTCGTGAAGCTGGCTCCGTCTGCATCTCGGCATCCAAATTCGAACAAATCGTTTCCTCTCTTCCCGTAGATCGTGATGTGACTGTATCCGTGGGCGAGGAGAAAGCCACTGTCACCTGTGGACGCTCACGATTCAGCATCGCCACCCTACCTGCGTCTTCTTTCCCCAAGGCTTTGCATTCCGATGGCCAGGTCCAAACGGCACTGACTATCGAGTCGCAGGCCTTGAGGGACGGCATCCGTGGTATCGCATTTTGCGTTGCCCGGAACGATGTGCGTCAGTACCTGAACGGGATGCTGTTCGAGGCCTCGGTAGGGAAGCTGACGCTCGTGGGCACCGACGGACACAGAATGGGCATGGTAGAACTCCAGATCGAGAAAAGCTCTTCCATGAAGTTCATTCTGCCTGTTGCATGCCTTGAGGACGTTGCCAGTTTTACCAGCCACGGCTACGTCACCATCACCCACTCTGGCAATCTGGTCAGTTTTACCGCAGTCAATGGGACCATGACCTCCCGCCTTGTCGACGGGGCCTTCCCTAACTACTGCGCTCTCATTGAACGTGCAGAGACTGGTCAACTGATCAACTTGAACCGTGATGCGATTACGAGCGCTGTTGCTCGTGTCAGTCTCCTCTCGGATGGTAAGTCCCAGGCAGTCCGCCTCAAGTTTTGCCAACAAACGGTCGAGGTCGTCTCTGTGTCGAATGATGCCCTTTCAGAAGCCGAAGACCTGCTGCCGTGTGACTTCGATGCGGCCCCTTTCGATGTTGGGTTCAACAGTCGCTACGCACAGGAAGCTTTTAAAGCTGTATCCAGCACCGACCTGCAACTTTTTTATTCCGGCCCTGCTTCTGGCACGCTCATTAAGGCCAAAGACTGCCCCCATCAGAAATTCGTACTCATGCCGGTTCGCCTGTAAGGCGGACCTCTGAAGGGGCAAGAAATGAGCCACACCGACCGCTCTAACCTGACTGAAGGCACCAACACTAAGCTCGATTGCCGCATAGTCAACCAGGAGGCCCGTAAGGGCTTCCTGTTGCCTAACTCACTCCCGGCCCTGCCTTCTTTGGAAGGCCCCAAGGCTTTGCTGTCTCTGAACCAGGAACAGTCCCTGGGCTACCGCATCATTCTTGGCCAACTCAGCCTGCTGAAAGCAATTTCGAGCGACACCAGCATTCTCCAAGGGCTGGTGACCGACATTTGGAACTCCATTGGCGAGAACGATAGCGTCGATAAGGCCGCTGCACTGCTCTTCCAGGACGGAGCATGGGTTCGCGCGGGCTCAATTCCTGACAGTGAGTTTGCATCCATTCTTCGCAAGAAACTGAACACCATCCAGACCCTGATTGCTGAACTGAAAGCGTTCGCTCTTCCCGGCTTCGAGGACAATCTGTTCGTGGCAGCTGTCCGAGACGAAATCCAGAAGAAGGTTCTGGAGATCCTGCCCTACGACCTCATCCTCAACCGCGCGGCCGGAGAATTCCGAACCAAGTGCAAGGAGCTGTCCAGCCTCTGCAACGGCCTGGTGAAGTACATCTCAGAGGAGGTTCGCCTTCCTCGTTCCAAGGTCGCAAGAATCATCAACGGGAAATGGACGTCACCCAAGCTGATGCCTGGTCTGATGCTCTCTGGGGGCTACGAGTTGAAACTATATCCTCAGAGAGAGTTGCGCCGGCTGCGCCAAGAGATCGTTGAAAAGCAGCGGGACATCCTTTCTGCGGCGTCGACTGCAGATATGCCGGCCGAGCAGCTGCTGGCCGCCTTGGAGGGATTCAACTCTGCCGAGCGGGTTGTTCACGAGACCGTAGGGTTCTTTGCCAATGCGAATATGCGCCTGGTTGACCAGATCGTCTCTGGGTATCGCTTTGCCACAGACCTCGAGCAAGTCCGTTCGGCAGCTCAACTGGGCCTCGTGAGAAGCATCTACCGGTACGCACCGGAGATGGGCTTCAAATTTTCGACACTGGGCATGACTTGGATTCGTCAAACGATCCTGCGTGACCTCACCCAACAGGAGCTGATCCGTTTGCCCGAAGGATCACATGGAGCCTTGAGCAAGCTTACAGCTGCTCTGAAGGAGCAACCGAATGCATCCAAAAAGCACCTGAGCAAGGTTTGTGGACTCTCGATGGATGACGTAGAGAATCTCCTCTACTTCGTGGGTGTAGGAAAGCCCATGTCTATTGACTCCACCTTCCAGGAGAGTGGCAGTTCAGAGGCGGAGGGGATGCACGATCTGCTCGCGGACTCGAACAACAGCTTTGTTGAGGAGGTGATGGAGGAGGATGCCGCCGGCTACATAACTGAGGTGCTCGGGGACGTTCTCAACCAGCGGGAACTGCAGGTAGTGGTTGCACGCTATGGTATTGGAGGAGCGGAAGCCCAGACTCTTGCGACCCTCTCCGAGATCATGGGTGTTTCGAAGGAGCGGGTACGTCAGATCGAATGTGAGGCGCTGAAAAAGCTGAGAGAAAGTGAGCACGCAGAATGCCTGCTGGAGATTTTGGAATGAGTAATTTGAGCCTGCCTCTGTACGGTGCTGAGATCGAGGCTTTTGGAGTTCTTGGCACCTTCATCGGCGCCGACTTGATGGATGATGGCGATGTCCACTTAACTCTGAAAATGCCGGAATCCAATGTGCGATTGGCCCACAGTTACGCGGTGGCCGAAAATCAGTTCTGCCTAGTCGTGGGAGCAAGTCTGATCCAGGTGTCGAAGAAGAACTGCGTATGGCGCAGCTCACCAGGCTTTGATGTGACGGATGATGAAGGATTCATTGCGTTTCGAGTTGATCGGCATGTACGAGCGGCAGTAACGGTAATGAAATTTCAACGAGCCATCTCTCGTCTCAATAGGATCTGAGCTCGATCGCGTTGTCTTACCGATGCGGTATCCATCTCAAGGACTAGCTTGGCGTACTCGGCCACACCTTCGAAGTCACCGACAACCAGTAGCTGGTCTGCTAGCTGGAGGTTCATAGCTGCATCATCACAATCCACCTCCGGTCTGGTGACGAGTACGGGCTCTTCCACACGTACTTCCGCTTTCGCCAGTTCGATCACCCGTTCAGGCTCTGTAAGTGAAGTCTGAATCGGCGTAGCAGATACATGGGGAACCATGTTGATTTTCGGCTTTGCTGGAAGTGTTTCCTCCAGATGGTGGTTACTGCTATGCGCTTCTTCGCCAGCTGAAGCCTTCCCCGCGGCACTATTCAGTCGTCCGATCCATAGGGCGGCTATGGCACCGAGAAGAAGCACTGATCCGATGATGCCCAAAATCTGAGATTCCACGTTTCTATCCTCATTTTCCTTGTCCTAATAGTGTCTCGAGGGTGCCTCTTTTTCGGTCACGCTGGTGGCACACCTGAACATCTCCAAAATGCGCATCATCAGCCACAGGAGTAGTTCTATGCGTGACAACGACGATGCGTTTCAGACAATCGAGGTACCGGTAAACCTCAACGGAACGGTGAAGGTGCGTGTGCCCAGTCACTGCCACCCAGAGGAAGTGGAAAAGCTGGCGCTGGAGCAGTTCAAAGCTCGACTCAACCAGCCAGTGACTTTTGGTGAGTCTGGCTACTGCTCCTATGAATTCCGCGGAGAGGCATGGAGCACCAGAGGCCAGGCCCGGGTAGGGAACCTTGAATTTGAGGTTCGCCATGACATGGCCTTGAACGTCTCTGGGGCCATGGTTGCTCTGGCACCTGCGGCAGGACAATTCGGGGCTGACAGGCTCCGAGCTCGACTCACAGCCTACGTATCCCGGGAAGCGGTCTACATCACGGGTCGTAAACCTGGTACCGACCTAGAGCATGTAATGGTGATGGTCGACATCCAGGACGGAGAACCGACGGTGAACGTGATGTCGCCAGACGGCGATGACCAGTTTGACGCTGACGGAAGCATGCCGATGGTCAGTGTGGGCTTCCCGGGTATGTGCTGGAACCTCAACTGAGGGGCACTCCCAACCCACTATTAGACCAAACCCTTGTTCTGTAGGTGAGTGAATTGGAAGTCTCCCGTCGACGCTTCGTGAAGATGTCGGCTGCAGCCAGCGCCGCAGCCGCCATTGGGTTTGGGGTGAAAACACAGGAAGCAGCCGCGATGAGTGCCAGCATTGCCACTCTTCTTTTCATCGACCCCATCACCCTCGAGTACAAAATTTTCGGGCCATGCTGCCATTTCTGCCCAGACCATCTGATCGTCTCTCATTACCAGCCAGTAGCGTTGGTGGAAGTGATCAAAGGGGGCGGAGATACGGTACTCGGCCAACCCATTGGTGGCCCACTCAGTGTGGGCACGGACAACAACGATTACACATCGATGGCAGTCCGTATCTGGCAATTGCCGGACTGGGCGATCGACATCGCAATGGGCTATCAGTCGTGCAAGCTTTGTGGTGTGGATGCTGCTCGCACCACTAACTTTTCCCTGACCTCTGCCTTAGACATGTGCGGTGCAGTGGCCAACCCTATCGTGTCAAAGGGCGTCAATGCGTTCAATTCAGCCCTGCCGAACTGCTTCCCGAGATTGCTCTACAGCACCGAGTTCGACCCAACCTGGAACACAGGATGTCGGGACATTGGAGCAGCAGAAGCCATTGCGGGAGTGATTTGCAATCCGCTCACTGGCTCATTCTCCATCCCTGGAATGGAGATCTGCATAGGGCAATGGGGTGGTCTATATCCCCGGCAAATGGCTTCCCATAACGACAACGCGGCAATAGCTGCCGGAATTGCCGCATACCGAGCAATCCACCTCAGCGGCTTCACAATCGGCACCTTTCCCTTCAGCGCGGCCCTCTCTGTTGGGAAGCTGCAGCAAACTCAACCCTGGCCAACCGTCGGTTTCAAGGCCGGTAGCGCTCTCCTGGACACAGCCATGAGGCTATACCCCGTCTCCCTTGAGGAGCTGTATGCCTTCGTTTGGTGGACTCCTGTGGTCTGCTGCAAGGAGTACGAAGAGATCATGGGGGTTTGCTCCCCAACAATCTGCGGTTGAGGCGCTTCTGCCACATCCAGATATCCATAGATTGGTCTCAAGTTCCACATGAGGACCAATCTATGGACAGCTTCCAAATCACCACCTCTCCCCTTCTTCGCCAGTTCGCAACACGCCTCGACCCACGGACCATCCAGGTAACGACCAAGCTGGGCGTGGCAACGATTATTCGCGCTGATTTCGATCCAGTGTCCTTCCCAGCAGATGAAGATCTGCAGGAGGACTTTTTGCGCGATCTGATCAACCGGGCAAACCCTGGAGCACTTGAGCTGCTCAATCAATCACTCGGCAAATGCCTTGGTGATCAAGCCAAAGCAATTCGACAAGTCTTGGGTTCTGGCACATCTGAAACCGGCCGAAATTTGATCTCACGCATCCCGCGTCCACAGAACGGAGAAATTCCATGAATGAGCAACGGAACAAGGCCCTTCAGGCGGCACTGGGCCAGATCGAAAAACAATTCGGCAAGGGCGCTGTAATGCGCATGGGCGACCACGAGCGCCAGACCATTCCGGCAATCCCAACCGGCTCCATGGGATTGGATATCGCCTTGGGCATCGGGGGCCTGCCGAAAGGTCGGATCGTAGAAATCTACGGCCCGGAATCCTCGGGCAAGACCACCCTGACCCTGTCGGTCATCGCCGAAGCCCAGCGGCAGGGCGCCACCTGCGCCTTCGTCGACGCCGAGCACGCGCTGGACCCGGATTACGCCGGCAAGCTGGGCGTCAACGTTGACGACCTGCTGGTCTCGCAGCCGGACACTGGCGAACAGGCCCTGGAAATCACCGACATGCTGGTGCGCTCCAACGCGGTGGACGTGATCATCGTCGACTCCGTTGCGGCGCTGGTGCCCAAGGCCGAAATCGAAGGCGAGATGGGCGATGCCCACGTCGGCCTGCAGGCCCGCCTGATGTCCCAGGCGCTGCGCAAGATCACCGGCAACATCAAGAACGCCAACTGCCTGGTCATCTTCATCAACCAGATCCGCATGAAGATCGGCGTGATGTTTGGCAACCCGGAAACCACCACCGGGGGTAACGCCCTGAAGTTCTACGCCTCGGTGCGCCTGGACATTCGTCGTACCGGATCGGTGAAAGATGGCGATGAGCAGATCGGGAACGAAACCCGGGTGAAGGTGGTGAAGAACAAAGTTTCTCCACCATTCCGCCAGGCTGAATTCCAAATCCTCTATGGGAAGGGGATCAACAAGCTCGGTGAGATTGTTGATCTTGGGGTAGCTAGTGGCTTGATCGAGAAGTCGGGGGCTTGGTACAGCTACGCAGGTCAGAAGATCGGCCAAGGCAAGGCAAATGCCTGCCAGTATCTGCAGGAGAATCCCGCGGTCAGCGATGAGATCGAGGCGAAGCTCCGCAGCCAGAAGATCACCGGTGTTGCGGTGATCACCGACTCACCTAGTGATGACGATCAAGAGGTTGCATAGACCAACTGAAAAGGCCGCCAATTTGGGCGGCCTTCTGTTTTGTGATCAGTGATTCCCGATGCCGTACATCCGGTACATATGTCGGGCAAGCTCGGCCGGTTTACCCGAGAAGGATACAGCCCCAGTTTCCCTAGCAGCATCAGGCATCGAACGGGCCTGGCTGGACTCCGCATCCTGGGCCATAACGATCTTCGCCTTTCCTTTCAGATCGCGAATTCCCGAGGCACCGTCATCCCCCATCCCGGTGAGGATGATCACTCCAAGCTTCCCTGCAATCGAACTGAACACAGACCGAATCACGCTGTTAATCGACGGGCTGTAGGTGTTTGGCTTGACCGGCCGGAGTTGGATCACCCCGCTTCGTACTTCAACTGTGGTGTCACGCGGGACAACGAAGATGGTACCGGCCTTAAGCTTGGCGCCATGCTCGGCCGCGACCACCTCCCACCGCGAGGTACATTCGCGTACCCGCTGGACATAGGTGTTGAATGCAGCTTCGGTGAGGTGCTGGACCAGGAAAATACTGACTGGCAACGTGGGTAACTCGCCAAGAAAATCACGGATAGCTTGAGGCCCGCCAGAGCTACAGCCGATCACCCAGGTGTCGTTCGCGTTTCGGGATTCAATCTCGGCTTTCCTCGCATCTAGGCTTTCTGCGAGGTCGGGGATGCTTCGCTTAAGCTCATCGACAAGCTTGTTGCACCAGGCCTGACGTTCTGCAGCGCTCATCGAATACAACTCACGTTCGTTGAGCACACAGACAGGCTCATCTCGCCCCAACATTTCGAGGACATCTTCTGAGTTGAGAATCGCCTCGTCGCTGAAGTCGACGATCAGTGCGTGAACGCCAGTCGCTGACAGGTCTCCATTCTCCACGTGGCTCATGTCATAGACCGTGAGTTCTCCGACGACTGGCGAGAGAACCTCTTGGATGAGAGCCACTTGGACGTTGCTAGTTGAAATGATACCGACTCTCATGCAGCTGACCCTTGCAATGCTTGTTCTGGGCGAACTTCTGCAATCGCGTTATCGAGCGCGATGCTGTCGCACGGCTTGTTCAGATAAATGTTTACGCCAGCTCGCAGGGCCTCGTCCTCGAGATTTGTGCGAGTGGTGAGCATGATGATTGGTACCTCATTGAATTCAGCTCGGGCTCGCAGTGCCTTTGTGAGTTCCAAGCCAGTCATTCGAGGCATTTCCATATCCACCATGACGATTTCAGGGAGTCTCTCGAGAGGGAGCATGTCCATTGCGTCCTGACCGTCGCGGGCAGTAATGACCGTATACCCACGAGCCTCGAAGTGCTTCTGCAACAGCTTGCGATAACTCGTAGCATCGTCAACGACGAGGCAGACCGGTTTTAGATCTCGTTTCACAGACTTGACACGGTTTTGCCGAACCTTGAAGCCGGTGTCTGTCCGCTTGAGGTTGAGCCTCACCAGCTCCATGACATCGATGACGAAGACCGGCGAACCGTCTTGCATCTCTGTCTCGCCAATGATCCCGCGCACTTTGGAAAGGATGCCGTCCAGCTTCCTGATGTGGATCTCGGGCATTGAATCAGTGCTGTCGACCTCAATACCAATAGCCATTTCGCCTTGTTGACACAGAATGACCAGGACCTCCTGGTCCAAATCGTGAGTGGAACGCATCTCAGGCATCGCAAGTAGGTCGGCCAGATGCACAACCTCGAAGGACTTTCCTTCGTGATGAAGTACCGCTTTCCCCTTCTCCAACCGCTGTTTTTCCAGATCGGCTCGGGAGCACTGGATGATCTGGTACATGGTGTAGCTGGGAATCGCAAACCATTGACTGCCCGTACGGCAGATGAGAGCTCGGTTCGAGCCGATAGTGAATGGCATTTCCAAAGTGAAGGTCGTACCCCAGCCTACCTTGCTTTCAATTACCAGCCGGCCGCCCATGCTTTCTACCGTCGTAGCGACAATGTCCATACCAACACCGCGGCCGGACAGCTGAGAGACTTTTGCTGCGGTAGAGAACCCATTGTGAGTGATGAGTCTCAGGAGATCCGATTCGGTCAGTTGATCATCCTGCCTGATGATGCCTTTCTCCAGTGCCTTAGCCTTGATCATCGTGGTATCGATGCCTTTGCCATCGTCCTTGACAGTGATGACGATGTTCTTAGCTCGTCGGCAGACGTTTACCTCCAAGCTGCCATGCGCGGATTTCCCTTGAGCAATCCGCTGTGCTTCAGGCTCGATACCATGGTCGAGAGCATTGTTGAGTAGGTGGACCAGTGGATCACGCACAGCATCGAGCATGACTTTGTCCACGATTACGTCGCCACCGGTGAAAACGGTGTCTACTTTCTTCCCTAGTTTTGAAGACTCACGCTCGATGAGGTTGGTCAGGGCTGGACGAATGTTTTGGAACGGTACCAGGCGGCTATCGAGAAGATCTCGTTGCAGGCTGCTGATGAGCCCCGCCTGTTGACGGTAGGAGTCTTTGATCAGCTTGCCCTGTGCGAACATTTCCTCGACGTCTTGGATGGTCTGGGCCAGTTGAGCCCCCATGGTCACATTGAGAGTTGAAAGATCATTGAATCGCTCAAGCTGAAAATCACCTGCCGATTGATGGGCCAAGGCGGTTGGAACGGGTTGGTTTGTGTGAAGACGCAGGGCGCTGGTGAACTTCATGTGGTTCAACTGTTGCGCCTCGAGCTTCTCCCGAATGATAGTTACGATCATCATCAACTCGGCATGCAGCGCCTGTTGGCGATATCGGGCTGCGGTCAGCTCGCTGGACTGCTCGACTGCAGTGTCCAGTAGTCGCTGATCCACTTTGATTTTTTCCGAGCCACCGCTTCGACGTTTGCTGCCGACACCGTGGATGGAGTCATGGGCTTTCGCCAGGATCTCGCGAATCACCGAGCTGCTGACAGGCTTGGTTGGGGCAGATTTAGAGGTTATGCCTTCGACCGACTCGCGAAGAGTTCTGCTTTGCCGCTCTGGCTCATGGTGTACTTCCTGCTCTTGTACAGTAACGGCAGAAATTGACGGTGGGACTTCAACGAGTTCGGGAATTGCTACAGGTGCCGGCACTGACTTGCCAGACTCTTCGGGGGTAGCTTCCGGGACGGCGGGCAAAGCTGGACTCTCGACCTCGACTGAGTCTTCCGGCTCCGAGGACACCACCAGACTGTCTTCCTGAGCGGGTTGAGCGTGAGCTGCCATACGGGCCGCGTGACGTTTTGCACCACCTTTTCCTCGAGACCTGCGACGAGTCTTTTTGTGTCCTGACTCTTCCTCCGCCAAAGAGATTTCCTCACCCTGAGGATGGACGATGCCTTGCTCGAACTCTTCAGTCTTAGGCGTTTCTTCTTCAAGCTCTGCGATAGATTGTGCTTCACAAGCTTCTAGGGTTTCGGCCCTGGCATCTTGGGTGGCCACCTTCTCTAGCTGGATATCTTGAAGGAGGACCTCGCCGGCTGTGCAGGGCTCTTGAGCAAGAAGGCCCAGATCCACTCGATTATGCTGGACTGCAGCTTCAACGCAACGGATCAAGGCCGAGGGAACTTCGTACCCGACAGCGCGACGCATCGCGCTAGTCATTTGATCCAATGCGACCAAAACATACTCGACCAGCCTGGCGCAGTCATCTGATGCAGGAATGATGCTCAGGGAAAGACTCTCGAAGAGGCTTTCCATGTAATGGGTAATCTCTCTGATCGAAGCTGCCTCTGCCATAGCTGCAGCGCCCTTCAGAGTATGCATCTGCCGCTTGATGGTGGTAACCAGGTCATGGTCATCCATCTGGCCCATCCAGCGGTCTACGTTCAGCTGAAGCTGAGGGAGAACTTCCTCGGCTTCTTCAATATAGAACTCAGCCATCTCCGGGTTGTATTCAATCGCCGGCGGGGCAGAAGGCTGCTGCGCATGCTTGGTGGTGGACTCTTGTACATCATCGCTTTCAGAGTTTCCCGGTTTAGCATGCGAAACTGGGTTCAAATTTTCCGGCTGATGACTTTCCTGCGGAGCATCCGGTTCCGGTTTAGCATGCGAAACTGGAGTGACCTGAGCGACCTCAACGTACTCAGCCTCTTCCGCCCCGCACCCCAATGCCTGGACAACCTCTAGCCAGGAGTGAAGTGCGGGAGTTTCAGTCTTCCAAGGGAAAGCTTGCTGGAAACGTTCAGCATCTGCCAGGAAATCCAGGAGGGCTTCTACATCACCCTGGAGCAGTTCGGCCTCTTCACTTCTCAACTGGAACAGGCGAGTCTCTAGGGCTGCAAATGCACTTGCAAGCGGGAGGCAATCAGCACTGGACGAAATCCCATGAAGGGTATGAGCGACACGGCAAAACGCTTCGTTGACGTCTTTTCGCCCGCTTTTGAGATACGCACTCATTGCTGCGTATTGCTCGGTGAACTCCTGACGGAAGATATCGATCAGGACCGGATCGACGCCCTCGGGCATTTCCCGTTCTTGCTCATGGGCCAGTATTACTGCATCCGGCTCGGCAACGACTTGCTCGAGCTTGTTCTGGACTGCAGGCTGATGAGTTGCGTTAGTAGACGATGCCGGTATCTCTGGATGAGACGTGTATGCCAACTGCATTTCCGGATCAGCTTTAGCCATGAGTGCATCGGCCACATCTTTCACAAACAAGGAGACCTTGTTCCTGAGAGAGTATTCATCCATGCAGCGGAGGCACATCTCCACGCCGGAGCGCAGCAAGTCATGCTCCTCCGCATGGTCGAAATCCTCTTTGAGGGCTCGGTTTGTTACGCCTTTGCTGAAGGCAGCAACACCACTGGCGATCTTTCCGAACGACTCATGACCGTGCATACGGGCGGCCATGGAGAGGCGGTCTGCAGCCTTGTAGAGTTGCTCAATGGACGAACGACTACGCAGGTCGAGGCTCGTAAAGCTATCTTCGAAGACGCTCCTCAGCTCGAAAAGCTCGGTGAGGAACGGATCATCGTCTTCGCGTACCTCTTCCTGGGCTGCCTCAAATTTAATCAAAAGTTCGTTGGTGGTTACCGGAGCCACCTCCGTGAAATCTATCCCGAGTTCGCGGAGAGCTTCAGCTGCCTTCGTCAGGTTTTCGGGGTCAGGTTCAAGTTTGGATTTGATGGCTTCGAGGTACATCTCAATCGCCACCAAGGCTTTCGCCAGCAGATCCAACTCCGGGCTGTACGTGAGTTCCGCATTATCTAGGAGACCTACCATCCCAGAGCAGACTGCACCGAGCAAATCACCAACCTGTTCTGCTCCCGAAAACTTCAAGGCCGCAGCAGTATTGACGAGAGATGCAAGTCCGTCCTTCAGTTCATCCTGGCCAATGCCACTTTCTACGTGAACCGAAACGGAACGACGAGTCTTCACCACTTCGATCAAACATTCTGAGACGAGTGTGTCCAGAACGTCGGCACCGACACCCTCAATGTTCAGTGCCTTTGTCGCGTCATTTTCATTGATGAGATTGATGCGCTCGTCGAGGTAGAGGATGTAAGACTTCAGATCGTCTACCACCTCGGCAGCGATGGCAGAAATACCTTCCTTGCCAGCCACGAGTGCGATGGACTTATTGGCAACCCCTGCAAGCTCATCCTCGCCCACCATATAGAACACGTTCGCTACTGAACGCATCGCCGCGCTATATGTAGACAGCTGGACACTGAAGATGTCGTCAGAGCGTGCCCCCAGGGCCCGCCCCAGAGAGACCATGGCTGCATCCAGAAGAGGCTTCAGCTCCAGGACGACGTCAGCAATGGTTGTAGCCTCAGTAGATTCGAGCTTGCTCTGAAGCTTTGCCAGCGAGTCGGTGTCGACTGACTTCCCGACATTGAAAACCCTCAACGCGGCTTCGATGCTAGGCGTGCTTTTTGAACTTAGGCTCAGTACGTAGAGCAACGACTTGAAGCGATCGATACCCAGGACTTCCAGGGCGGCTTCTTCACCACCTAGACCGATTTTCTGAACCGCGACAGACAGCATGCGGACCTGGGAGACGGTGTTACCGCCACTACGAAGGCCCCCGATGGCAAGTGCCTCGAGTAGACACTCACCAACCCACCAGAAGTCGCCCACTTCCGGCTTATGAGAAACTTCCTGGAGTTCTCGGAGGACCTGGCGCATGTCCGCCAGCGCGCCTTTGTTCTGGGTCCCAATGTAGGAACTGAAGGCTGTCTGGAAGCGACGAGATGAGGTCGAGAAGACCTCCTGCTGCCGGGCATCGTCAACGTTATGAATCTTGCGGGGAGGATCAACAAACTCGAATGAGAGCATGCTTGGGGGGAGACTGTCCTCGACAAGCAAGGGAACGCCCCTGACCTCACGGATTTCATTGATCTGCCTGGAGAGGATGCCAGGAGCATCAGGGGCTCCATCAATGACCATCTTCAGATAGTTTGGCAGCATGATCATGCCGGACATCATGGCAAGAATTGCGGGGGCCACCTTCTCCTCTTCGAGGAGTTTTTCTTGGACACTGGTGCAGACTACCCGCATTTCAACCGATAAAGCCGAGCCTCCGGGGCTATCGCAGACAGTCAGCGCAGAGTGAATCAACTCTACGTGTTCACTGACGTTGCGGAAGGCATCGGCCATCGCCTTCTTCTGGTTGGCAAACCATTCAGCCTGTGCCCCTTGAGGAGGATTCTGTAGATCAGCATGTTTTTTGAAGTAGGTGTCGATAGACGCCTTGGCGATCTCGACGCTCTTGATGATCGGGGGCCGAATCCAGGAAAGATGTGCCGCGTGGACATTCTTGGGCATTGCTAAGCAACCCTTACAAAGAGATTGAGAAGGTGGTTAGGGAGTCGCTTCAACCCCAGCGGATTCCAGTTACCGTCCTCTGCGGGGCCGGTCAGTAAGTACCCCCCAATCGGCAACATGGCCGCCAGCTTCTGCAGTATTAGGTGCCGCGTTTCGACGCGGTAATAGATCAGCATGTTCTGGGTGATGATCACGTCAGGAGCGGTGAAGTTCACCGGACGCTCAGCAAGAATGTTGTGCTGCTCAAAGGTGACCATGTCTCGTATCCAGGCGTGAAACCGGACCTCATGCTGGCCTTGTGGTGCAGCGACATCGAGTCGTATCTCGGGGTGCCCGCGGTAGATCCCCTGCCGCGCTTTATCGATACATGGCTGGGACACATCGGTGCCATGCACATGAAATGCTGCATGTCCAGCGCGAAGCAATGTGCATGCGATGCTGTAGGGCTCTTCACCTGTTGAGCAACCGACTGACAAGACTCTGGGAGGTCTACGAATATCAGCACAGGCGTCACGGATAGCAGATAACGATGGGGGATATCGGAAAAACCGAGTTTCGTGATTGGTCGCCAGGTGCAGAATTTGGAATCTCTGCGCTTCCTCCAGACGCCCAGACACGAACAGCTTGAACAGGCTCTCGAGGGTCTCACCAGTTTCGCATGCGAAACTGGTAAGGGCCCTCGCAAAGGCAACACGCCGGTGCTCGTCAATTTCGATGGCAAAGCGCTCCTCGATGATCTTCATCCAAGAGTTGGCCATCCCCTCATCGAGAATCAGATCATCGACTGTATTCATGCGCGTTCGCGTTGCTTGCTGTAGAAGTCTTGAATGCCACTGTGCAGGTTCTGAGCTTGGCGATTCAGGTTGTTCATTGCAGATGCAGTCTGCTCGCTCGCAGCCGAGTTTTCGGAAGCGTAGTGACGAATAGAACTCATCGTCTCGGATACCTCGGACGACTGAGAAATGAGGCTATTGGTCCGCTGATTGACGTCGTCAACACTCGTGGTGAGGCTCTCAGTAATGCTCTGAATGTCTTTCAGGGAAGCGAGCGCCGCATTGGAGCGGGTCAGCAGGCCCTGCATTTCGCTCAGTGATATGTCAACAGCGGTCTGGGTATCGCGAGCAGCTTCATTCATGTCCTTGAGCAGTTGCCCAATCTCGCTCACCACAGCTTTCGACTGGGTGCTGAGGTCCTGGACCGCTTCACCGCTCTTAGCCATCGCACGGGACAGCTCGGTATTGCCCTCGACTTGGTCCGATACCAGGTAGGCGTTGTAAGCAACCAGCTCGGACTTTGTCGCAACCTCTTTTACGAACTCACTGATCCTTTCCAGCATCTGGAACCGTTCGATCAGATGCTTGTTTCGATGCTGGATAGAGTTCAGGTGCTGGGTCTGGACCAAAATCCCTTCGTGCACACCATTCACAGACTCACTGCCGGCGTGGACTTTGTTAGCCACGCTGTTGGCAACGCGCTGGGTATCACCCATGAGCTGCTGGATCAGATTGATGAAGGTATTCATGTCTGCGATCAGAGAGCTGATGTGCTCGATCGCCCGGAATTGCTCGTCACGATTGCGGTCAACATTGCGAGCTGTGGTGATGGTTTGTTCCGTCGCCGCAGCAAGCCCCATTACGGTCTGGCTGGTTTCGGTGAAAATCTCATGGAAACGCGCGAATACCTGGTTGAGCAGTTTCGCGATCTCTTTGGTGGAATCGCGATCATCTGTCAGGGTAAGGTCCAACTCTCCCCGCCCTACTCGCTCAATTTCAGTCAAAAGGAGACTCAGCTCCTTGGACCGTTCACGCTGACTACCCTCAATCGTGCTGCCGCGGGTTTCAACCGCCTGAGCCCGAGAAGCAGATACACGAGCCACCAAGAGGACACTCAGGATCGCGAGGCCGATAGTTAGAGCACCCAGGACTGCCACGAGAGTTGGATTGATGGCTCGTGCATCCGGCAAAGCCTTCACCGAAGCGATCAAGGTATCTGTCGAAGACGCGATCTTGTCCCGTGCCTGCCAGATTTCTTTAGCATGCGGAAGATTCTGGGCCGAGTTGGAGGAAAGGCCGCTTGCCTGGCTGATCAGGCTCTGAGCGGATTGAGCGCTTCGGTAGCTTTTGATCAACTCATCCATCATTGCTTTGTCACGAGGCAACGAATTCCCGAATGCGGTGAGCGCGCCTAAATACTTGCTAACCCCTGCCTCTGCGCCTTGCAGCCCGGTGGCATCGACTACTGTAGTAGCAGTGACTCCCGCTACGTCAGCTTCCAGCTCAGTGAGGGCCTGAGCCAGCTGGCTCTTCTGCTGGGAAGTAGCATTCAGCTTAGATAGCAGCGCTTCAGCTGAACGGCCACTCTCAATCACTTTCACAACGGCCGTCTTCGCCTCCTTGGCGGCTCGGCTGAAGGCTTCGGTCCCAGACTGTCCACTGATCAGTTTGGCGATCGAGGGGGCAATGCCATCCCAAGAAGCACTCAGGGACTCCAGGCTACGCAGTACCGATTCCGGTGCGCCGGGAATACCCTTGATTGGGTCTCCATTCCGAAGATGCATCAGGGCGCGCTCTACCTGACTTTCCGCCTCTACGAGCTGGCTTGCATATGCACCATCAGCCGCTGCTTTGTCTGCCAAGTAGATGGTTTGCATAGCGGCGGACTTCAGTTCGTAGGTTTCAGCCACATAGAAGGAATCAGCCCGAGTGTCTTTAAGGAAGCTGTATCCAGTCCATGCAGCCGCGCTGCCAGTTGCGATCAGCAGGACCGCGGTAAGGGGAACGAAGGAAAAATTGTTGCTCATGCGGTCCTGTCTCATGTGAGGTCAATCGTTTGCATTTTGGGATCGGCAATTAGCGCCTGAATGTCGATGACAGCCCACGTCCGGGCGTCGCCTGTTACGACTCCGACTAGGCAAGCACCTAACCCGGGTGGGATCTTCAAATTGGCATTTGGGGCGTCAGTGAGGTTGCCCGAAGGGATGAACCCAACCACTTGATCTACGATGACGCCTACGTCACCCACATCAGCTCCGCCCCGGACGATCAAGGCCACTGGGTTACTGTGTTCTGCCCTGGACATGGTCTGAGGGATCGAGAGGAACCGAGCTATGTTCACGAAAGGAATGATGTCTCCATCCAGCTTGGTTGCCCCGAGCAACCAGGGCTTCGTTCCGGGCACTTGCGTGGGACTAACAGGAACCTGAGTGATGGCGTTTACCGCCAATGAAGGGCTCAAGCAGTAGGTATCGCCGATCCGATACCCAATGCACTTGTAACGACCGCTGGAGATATCACTGCTCATCGATAATCGCTTCCATATCAATGAGTGCTTTCGCGATCTTGTCGCCTGTGAACGGCTTGGTCAGGTAGAGATCTGCGCCTGCCAAGAGCCCTTTCTGTATGTCGAAAGGTGAACTCGCACTGGAAAGCATGGCGATGGGTAGGTGCTTGAATTGAGTCGAAGCTCGTAGTATTGAGGCAAGCTTCAATCCGTCCAGGTTAGGCATTTCGATGTCGATGAAGCACGCATCAGGCCTAGCCTCGCGAATAACACGCAGGGCCTCGTACCCATCCTTTGCGAGGTGAACCTCGATATCAGCTTTCTGCAGAAAGCCGGCCCCCATCTTCCGCATTCCGGGGGAGTCGTCGACGATGCAGACAGATCGAATATTGGACATGGAACAACTCCTGATTCATGCCCTAATAATGTTCAGGAGGTGCCCTCTTCTGGACGTACCTGCCCTTACCGACCTCAAGCAGGTAAAAACTGGTCATATCTCAATGCACGGTTATGGTCCTCCCTTGTTTCTGGAGGACCTATGCGTAAGTCAAACCACCGGGCTGCATTCGCCAGTGATCCCAAATTTCTGGAGCGGATTGCAAGGCAGCTCCAAAGCGAGCCAACATCTACCCCGCCCTCCCCTGCTGATAAAAAACCGAGCAAGGCCGTCCAGCGCCTCGAAAAAGTCCAAACCGCCAATATGGATGGGAGGAAAGACAGGATTAGCCTGGAATCTACATCCAGGGTACTGACCATTTGCTTCCCCGGGGCGAAGCTGGTCTCTCTCAACACCATGCTCCGCGTCCACGACGCCAAGGCCACCCGCCTGAAGAACACATGGCTGAAACGAGTGGAGGCCCTTCGATACACCTACAAGGCTGTTCTCGAGGAATGGATAGCCATTGCGACCTATCCTCTGTTGGTCGAGGAGGTATACATCACAGGTGAGAGCAGCTTGCTCGACCCAGAAAGTGTTACCGCGGCCTGCAAACCGGTTATTGATGCACTTGTTTCGAATGGGTTCTTGCCGGACGATGATCCATCCCACATTGCTCACCCCCTACCCTACACTTCCAGAGGCGAGTCTCCTGGCCTGGTGATCTGCTTACGTCCTGCAGGGCGGCCTTGGGGACTAATCGAAGATGCAACGATTCAGGTGGCCAGCTCATTAGGGCGTTGATTTTTGCGGCCAATCCGTTATCCCTCGTGTATCATGTTTCACGAACGCACGAGGGTTTCACGTGTATCAATCAGAGACCGGAATCAACCCCACAGAGTCCCATTGCCTGGGTATCAACCTAGTACCTGTTGAGCACCGAGACGTCGATGTTGATCTCATGCAGCCTGGCATCTGGCAAACCCGTCGGAACTTCACTCTTGCAGAGCTGGAAGAGCTAGGTGACAGCATGGTCAAGGCCGGGGGGAATGTAACCCCGGTGGTGCTATGTCCCCGTGCTCAGGGCGGCTACTTCATCATTTCCGGCGAACGACGATGGCGCGCGGCGCAACTCAAGATGATCCCCCGCCTGCATTGTCGGATCGGGCACTACACGGATAACCAGGCCCGTTTCATTTCTGCTGTAGAGAACGTTCTCCGGGTGCAACTCAACCCGATCGAAGAAGCTCAAGCCTATGCAGACATACAAGAAACCGGTCTCTCCCACGAGCAAATAGGCAAGGAGCTGGGTAAAAGCAGATCGCACGTCTCCAACTACCTGCGGTTACTCACCTTGGACATCACTGCCAAGGACTTCATGATCCACGGCAAACTCACGGCGACCCAGGCTCGCCCGCTGTGCTCACTCGACTCGAAAGGCATCCAACGTGAAGTCGCGACGAAAGCCGTAAGGCTGGGGTGGAGCGTTAAGAGGATCGAAGATGAGGTTGCCAAGCACCTCAACAAGCCTAAGCCAAAGGTCAACTTGCCCAAGCAAGACGCCGACATCGCACGTCTGACCCGGCTGGTATCCGATCACACGGGGTATCCCTGTGTGATTCAGAAGACACCGAGTGGCAATTGGCAGATGGGCTTTCTCATGACAGGTGACGATCAATTCGCAGGGCTTCTGGAGCGGCTAGGCATCAAAGTCGACGAGTGTTAGCCCCTACCCTCGAATTTGGGCACTCCGTTTCCATTATTACGACAGAAGCCATTGTTATGGCCCTGCCGAACCTTGCCGACCATCCTGCGGGTAGCCAGAGGCCGAAGGTATAATTTCGCATGCTAAACCGACCATTCCCGGTGCCAACTCTGCTGGCTATCGCTCTGACGGCAGTGTTAGCCGGTTGTACCTCCACCCACGAGCCGGTGGAGCTAGCTTCCATCGAGCCTCAATCCCAGTACGATCAACGTATCCAGGATGGTCTCGGTAGCCAGAAGTACACCGAATCGCAGATTCTCTACATGCGCCGCCTGAACGAGTTCAAGGATCAGATTGATTCGCTCGAAAAGCAAAAGCAGGCCTTGGAGGCGTCGCTTTCTACAACAGCCTACGAACAGGATCTAGGCTCGGGTAAAGCTCCCTCAACTGAGTCGAGCCGGATTGAAGAGTTCCAAGCGGCAACCCAGGCCTCACAGGCCCGGGTTGCTGAAGAGAATTCAAAGGCGGCCATACGCCAGTCCATCATTGAGAATGACCGTGACCGCGCATTACTCGAGGCTGAGAATCGAGCGATGGCTGAGATTGAGCAGTTGAAAGCTGCTGATACAGCCAAGCAGGCCGATCTGGCGAAACTGAAAGCTCAGCTTGCGGAACAAAAGGCGGAAAGCTCCCGCACTCTTGAGAAGCAACGCTTTGCAATGGCGGTAGCTAACGCGGACGCGGAACGGCGAGCAGCAAATGCGGTTGTTGAAATCAATAACCAGATTAGTGAGCTGAAAGGGCAACTCTCCCAGCTTGAGACGAAATTGGCAGCGGCTCAGAAAGAGCATGAACGATTGGCTGATCTCTCCCGTCAGCTGCAGACACCTGTGGCGGTAACAGCAGCAATCACGGATCAGCCTTCGCCTGAGATCGGGAGCTTAACAGAGAGCCGAATCGCCGAAATCAAAGCACGACTCGCGCGTGAGAAAACTGAAATCACCGCCAAAGCCCGGACAGAGGTAGCGGCCTTGACGGCCGGCGCTGAAATCAAAAAGGCTACAGTCGTGGCCCCGGTCGTCACTGGTCGAGCAGTCTACGCAGGCTCCTATGGTGAAAAGCCAACCACCTACGCCAAGGTTGACGACAAGCCGGTCAAACAAGATGCGAAGCCTCTGGCTATCGCATCCAAGCAGGCACCAGTAGTAACTGTGGCCAAGTTCGAGCCTAAGATCTCTCCGGTTGTGATTCAGAGGGGCTCAGATGCTGGTAGCGCGGTGCTTGCCGGCGGCCCTGTGACATCTTCAGTACAGTCCCCAGCACCGATCGTCGTGTCCCCAAAGTCACGTGTGATCTACGACGTCCTCTACGTTTATAAGGATGAAGGTAGCTGGCAGAAGTTCCAGCGCTACCTAGAGGCGTACGGGATCAAGGATTTCGAACCGGTACACAAAGGGAGCACGTTCTATCTGTACATGGGGCGGTACTACGACAAACAGGGCGCGGCCAAGCGTGTCGAGTACCTGAACCGAACGACGAACACCAATCATGCTACCGTCCACCCCCAGGAAGTCCCGATGTAATCAACGGTTTAGCATGCGAAACCGAGCAATGGGTAAAGAATAATCCATCACCTCCTCCTGAAAATCCGCATCGCGGAAATATCGTAAAAAAAACCTCGCAAGGCGGGGTTTTTTACTTGAAAAGGGCCGCATTGCGGTTAGAGTGGTTGCCATTACCGGATAAGGAGCCAGACATGGCAGCTACTGTGATCAAGAAGAAGCGCAAAGAACCTGCCGATGTGCACGTGTTCACCAACCAAAAAGGTGGGGTAGGGAAGACGACCATCGACTTCCATTGGCTGGTATATCTTGCAGAACAGGGTTACAAGGTCCTTGGGATCGACTTGGATGGGCAAGGGAATTTCTCAAGCCGCCTGGCTCCTCAGGGGCGCGAGGGTGGACTGCGTAGTGCGCATCTCTTCCAGGACACCCTGCCAGATTTGATGCCGATTAAAACTGAATTCGGCGCCGATCTGATCTACTCACTGAATGGCGACACGGATCTTTATTCGGTTGAGCAAATGGGTCTCCAGGTGATCAGGACATTTGCAAGCCACATTCAGCGTCTCGGTGAGGAGTACGACTACATAGTCATCGACACTCCCCCCACAAACGGTGTGAAGATGACCGCGGCTTCGGTGATCGCTGACCACATCTATGTGCCGGTAGAGCTCGCAGCTTTTGCCGTCGATGGTGTGATCTCCTTGATCGAAAGCTTCGACAAACTCACTCCGATTCTGGGCACTCGAATCGAACCAACCGGGATCATCTGCAACAAGTTGAACACGCGGGTGAAAGCGCACCAAGAGTCGCTTGCCGAATTGCGGGAAGTCGTAGGGAAGAAAATCCTCCGAACCAGCCTCTCTATCCGCGGTGCGATAGATACCGCAGTGCGGCAGTGCAAGCCGGTATGGGCACTTCGAACCAGTGGAGCAGAGCGTGACGCTGCAAAAGAAATGATCACCCTAATGGAAGAGCTTGCTCACATGTCGGGCGTTAAAGTGAAGAAGGCAGGTGCTAAGTAATGGCCAAGACACTGAACCTGGATAGCCTTGAAAAGCTACGTGATCTGACAGACGTAGATCGTCTCGCGCAAGAACACCAGATCATCCTGCTCACTGTGGATCAGGTCCTCGTTAAGCCTCAGGTGCGAGAGGACTTCAAAGATATCGAGGAGCTTGCTGAAACCCTTAAAACAGAAGGACAGCAATCCCCTATTATCGTCGGCCCGATGAACCCTGACACGAAAAAGTACCCCTTGCAGAAAGGAGGCCGGCGTGTAGCTGCCGCCACATTGTTGCCTGGGTTCAAACTCAAGGCAATCGTAGATGCCGCGGTTCGGGACGATTCGGATGAGGTGTTCTCGCAGCTGATTGAGAACGTTCATCGTGATGACCTTAACCCTTACGAAATTGGCAAGGGGTTGGCCAAAGCGAAAGCAAATGCGAAGGCTCGAGGGGCTCACATGAGCAACCAGGACATCGCCAAGCGCATGAGCAAAAGCGAGACCTGGGTATCCATCCACCTTGGACTCGCGGACCTCCCAGACGAACTCGTCGATTTGATAAAGCAGGGGATAACCGGGGACACCGAAGTTCTACGCGAAATGCGGCAGTTGAAGACTTTGCAGCTAGAGGTCTACGAATCCTTCATTTCGAAAGCGCACGCTGACGGCTCATTGAGTCGACAGCAAGTCCGCGAAGCGGTGAAACTCGCAAAAGGGAAGCCTATAGCCGGTAAGACGCTCGGAACGCCAACAGTTGAAGGAGGGCAGGGCGACAAAACAGCGACTCCTCCTGTACCTCTACAACAAGAAACCAGTGGGGATGTCCCTCCAGTTTCGCATGCTAAACCCGGTGCCAACCAGGCCCCGCAGGAAAAGGAAGGAACTGAGCCCTCTGCACCGGTGACAGAAACGCAAACGTCGCAGGTTACCAACCAGACATCTACGCCGAATAGTTCTACTACGAAGAGGAATGGTAAGGGATACATCCCGATTACTGCGGAGCGTCAGGTAATCGGTATCAAGGTTGCACTGGACAGTGCTGTAGCGTCCGGGTATTTGATGAATGATCGCGTCAGCGAAGATCCTTCCAAGGCATGGTGCATGCTGATGATCGGCGGATCACAACAGCCCAAGCAGATAAAGGTGGATCAGATCGACATCGTCAGCGTCGCAGCGATGGAGACCGATGGCTGAACTAAATCTTCAGTAGGGGAATAGGGCGCTTCAAGCAATTGAGGCGCCCTTTTTCATTTTGGGACACGGCGTACTTGAATGGCGGGGTAGGGCGACCTATCGTGAAGGCGTTTTCTCGTGATCTCCCGCTGTTGGTGAACTCACTGATAGCTGATCACAACCCGCCCCCGCCTTTGAATTCAAGGGTTGTGGTGGGAGATTGGTTCAGTGACTGTATTCAGTCGCCGTTCTAATCATCTCGCTTCAAGGTGAACCTGGTGCTTTTCACTTGGTTCATCGTTTTGCGATGTTCCAGGTGCATTGCATCTTGATCATCGTGATCTACCTGCTTCACGTTCTTTAACAAGTCAGTGTCGCGTGAGTTCGTAAAGGACTTCACTCTGCGATTTTGCGTTTTGGTGTGAACACGCCCATTCGCCAATTTTGCTGAGCTGGTTGCTGCGTTGTGGTGACATTCGCTCGGTTTGGTGTTTGGTGTGTGCCCCCTTGGCCTCATCATTCGCTATTCCGTCGCAGAGTGTTTTCTAAGCAAATCTCACTCGACCCCTAGGGCGATCCACATCGCCTTCGGGAGGGTAGTGGTCGTTTCAATTCACATTGAGGACCACGACATGAAATATGCACTCACCTTTGCCTTTGCGCTTTCTGCTGCTCTCTTCCTTTTTCAGGGAGATGATGCGCGAAACACAATGACAAAGGTCCAACACGACAGATGTGCTTCCTTTGAAGCTGCTGGAGTTGAATGCTGATCTCGTGCCCTATGACTTCGTCAAGGGCACCCCTAATACAACCTTTGCAGGCTGTATTAGAGGTGCCCTAGACAGATGAGACGAAAGGCCCGGCGCAGAGATGCACCGGGCCTTTCTGCATTTGTAGACTTCATGTCCTTGATTTCAGCTGGGGGCCTCCTTAGCTTTGGAGGTGATCTTTCCCCCAGCTTTCGCATGCGAAATTCCGCACGGATGTCTGGAGAGATTCCAGTCCCAGAATTCTGGAGCTGGGTTCTTTAAAAACTCGCGCTCGCGCAATTCCCACCCTTAGGGCAAGCCATCCCTAAGGGGACGTGGCTGCCTTGCAATTGGAGGTAGCTATGGATCGTCAAGACGACAAACGTCCGAAACTGTCTGAGGAAGTCCTGGAGCTGGTGAAGAGCAACGGCGGTTGGCTTAACGTGATCCCACGTTTGACTAGCTCGTTCGATGCTGCACTCAAGAACCATGGACATCTGGTCGACTGCCCTTTCCCACACCGTCACCGGAATGGGGGAGGGAAGAGTGATTTCAGATTCTCAAACAAGCCGGGCTACGAAGACCGCGCTATCTGCTCCTGCTTGCAGGACGGTGGCCGGGACCCAGTAGAGCTTCTGATCCTGGACGGCGTCGGTCGCAACTTCACCGACGTAATGTTCAAAGTCAGAGATGCACTAACAAGCGGCAAAAGCTATACCCGTAAGGTCACTCCTGTAGTGGTCAATTCACGGGCTGGCATAAGTCCGGAGGATGAGCAGAAGCGGAAGGCGAAGCACATCAAGACTGCAGAAGGCTTGATCTCGTTAACCCACCCGGATGCTCTTCCTGGCCGTTTGTACTTTCAACACCGCGGTATCCCGCTTAACAGCAACCTTGGTGACGTGAAATTCCACCCGGCCCTCGAGTATTACGAAACCCGTAAGAAAGATGGTCAGGTTGTGAAGGAGCTCATCGGTCGGTTCCCGGCCATCGTGTCGGCGTTTCGGAGCAGGACTGGTCGAGTGGTGAATTTCCACAAGATCTACCTGACTCCGGATGGTCATAAGCTGGAAGGTGTCTCGAAGGTGAAGAAAGTTGATTCCCCGTTGTCTGGCTTCAAAGGAGCGTCAATCCGAGTAGCAAACGTCGAAGGTTGCAGGACGCTGCATGTGACCGAAGGCGTAGAGAAAGGATGGGCAATCCACCTGGCAACAGGCGAGTCTGTTCGAGTAGCGCATGCCTGCACCACTCTGGCGACGTTGTTTGTCGATCGTGCTGAATTCGATAGGGTAGTTATCTGGTCTGATAACGACCCATACAACGAAGCACGTGGGAAATATGGCGATGGACAAACCTTTGCGTGGAAGCTCTTTATTGAGCTGATGCGTAAAGGGTTCGAGGTGGCCTTCATGCTGCCCGATGTGATTCACACTCCTGGAGCCAAGGGCCAGGATTGGGAAGATATCATCGTGGTTGAGAAGGTCGTTGGACAGCCATTGCCGCAACGCTTCCACCTCCTGCGTGCGAAAGCATGCGAAGGTGGGATCTTCATGGGCTTCAAGCCAGTCAACGCAGATGGCTTGCTCAGTGCCTGTGCGTGAGCGCTCAAGAAACCCCGGTCCAGCTTTTGCTGGTCTGGGGTTTTTTTTCGCATGCTAAACCCAGAGTAGCTTTGTTTCGACCTTGGACATCTTGACTACTAGGATGTGCTCGGCTAAAAAGTGTCTGTCCCATTTGCCTTTCTCCGAAAGAGCAAACCCAGACTACGTTGGTGAATTCACCGAGGTTTTCTGGGGTGCGACTCGATACTCGAATTCGAGTTAGATGAGCACAGACATTGTTGGAACAGACTGGACGATCGTCTGATCAGTCCACAATCTCGAGATACCAGGCATGTCCTTTGCTCCTGCAAGGTAGACGTGTTCCAGGAACGTGTATCTCCCCGCCATTTCGGTATGTGTGTTCGCACGCTAACCAGTCAAAGGCACCCTCCAGCTTCAATGCTTACCCCTGCACGGGATCTCTTCGCGAGCTTATTCCCGGTGCAGCGGGGATATAGGAGGAAACACCATGACAGGCCAAGTTGAACTTCTCGAAGCTCCATCCTTGTGGCAACAGCCGGAAGGTGAGCAATTGGAAATTGCGCAAGGGCGTTTTTTCCGCGGAGAGGATGACCAACCTGAAAAAGAATCTGAAGTCATAGACTTCTAAACCATTCAAGAACCCACGAGGGCGACAAGATTGCCCTCGGGTAGTCGTGTGCGCCTAGAAAAGGTGATCGCATGACTTCGTTCGTGAATCCGCATTACATCTTCAATCCACTCCCGGATGAAGTAGACATAACGCTGTCTCCAACGCAGATCATGAAATCCATGGTTTGCACTCGGCTGCTTGGGTACTACCGAGCTCGTGTAAAACCCGAGGCAACCCCGCTCAACCTACTGTTCGGCTCAGCCTTGCATTGGGTGATCGAAGGGTTCGTCAAGGGATACATTCCAGAGGAGGAAATGGCCACTCAGTTTATTAACAAGTTCGAAGGTTTATCCGACGGAAAGTTGATAAGCATGGCCAAGTCTAAGTCTCGGGAAACAGCAGAGGTTCTTGGTAAACAATTAGCTGCAGGCTTTCCGTCTTACTTCCGTAATCTTGGCCTCAAGCCACTGATTATTGAAGGACAGTTCAAGTTGAAAATCGCTGAGCGTACCTTCATCACGCTAGTAATCGACTTTGTCGGTGAATGCACAAAACCAATATTCAACCCGAAAGGGGAGATGTTGGCTGATGTTGGCGACGTCGTGATCTTGGACTGGAAAACCGCTGCACAGCCTGAGGGTGAGTTGTTTTCCCGATACGGGTATCAGCTGACCTACTACTGGCTGGCAGTGAAATTAGCATGCCAGCAGTTGGGAATCAGAGAGCCAAAGCTTTGTGGTTATGCCTCAGGGCAGAAGCCCAACATCACGAAACCGGACTCCAAATCAGTTGTGAACGCCATCTGGCATCCAGTCCACTGGGTAAAACGGACGGCGGCCGACATTGAGGAAGCAGTGGAATATGCCCGCGTAGTTGCCAAACGGCTTCGCGCAGGTGAGTTTTTCCGTGCCCCTCATATGGCCTACGACTCACCCTGCGATAGTCACTCCAAACGGTGTGACATGGCGGGGCTATGCCTCGAAGGTTGCTTGTCGGGATACAGCGTTAAAGCAGGTCTGACACTTGCAGACCTAATCTGAATATAAACAACCCTGTGGGGCAAAACAGCCCTACGGGGCTGGTGCGCCCTCGAGGAGGCTACATGCGTGAGTCTTATCGAATGGAGCGCTACGCTCAACGTGCTGTACGAATTCGCCGTGACAAGGAAGCTGAGGATCTCGCCAGTCGTAAGATTGGTGATTTCCTGATGCGGAATTACTTGGCCGAAGGCGCCTTACTAGCTGAAGAGTTTGGGAGGGTGTCGTACCACGAGCGTTTACAGCTTATTGCCAACTCCTCTGAACTCATCATGAGTTCCGACGGGGAGGAAGGCATCAATGTGGTATGGGGCTCGAATAAGCAGGTACTAACGCACAGGTTGCTGTCTCCGAGGATTCGGAGCGACTTCCACGGTGCGCATTACCTCGGTTCGTGGTCCCGCTCGATGCCCAAGTGGAAACACAATGAGCTTCGAGATGAAATCAAAGCCAAGTTAGAAGCTAGAGTTAAGGACCGAGTTGAACTGCGTAAACAGGGCATGCTCGACTTCTCTCTGGATACTGACGATATGCCACCGCTATTCCTCCAACCGGAGGGCTAATTTCCAGCCCTTTCGGGCCGGAAGTTCAACACTTCCGGCGGGACGCCCTGGTCGTGTTTCACATAACACGCGACGGCGTAACTTTGGAGGCAACATGAGCTACATAAAAAACCTGATGGTCGTGATCATCGCGTCCATCATGGGTGCTTCTGCCTCCTCCCTGTTCGTAGGATGGTCTACTAATGAACTTCGCATAGTCTTTGTGGTTTCCATATTGATGACTGCACTCATTACGTTGAACTCAACGGCTCAGGGACGGAAGAAGCGTCCTAAAATGAAGCCGACGCGCACGGTAAAACGTAAATCGCGTCGGGCAAAGAAGCGTGCACGTAGCCCCTAGGTGAGTAGAGGATCGAAAGAATCTCTTATTACTCATCGCGAGGATGCGACCATGTCTTTCAGTGTGACTCTCGGAATCCTGTTTCTTGCATTCGCAATTTACTGGGGTTGTGACTACGTTGAGCGCCGGCGTGCCGGTGGCGACGTAGGTGGAACACGAAGCAGCACGCCATAAATTCCATGGACATACCCTGGGGGTGAAATTCCCCTAAGGGATGATCACCTCTGGGGTTAGGACAGGAGAAAAACCATGAACTAACTAAACTAGAAGGTGAATACCATGAAAACCAAAAAATCCAAGTTCGTTTCTAACCTAAAGCTATCAGTCGGGTTCGCCCTGTATGTTGGCTGCGGGGGAGATATACCAGCACCAAAAGCAATTGTTCCGATGATCTATTGGTCGGTGATCATTGCCGATTACGTGCTGCGGACAACGAACATAATTCGAAAATTGCTCAAACCGATTCTTCTCCACACCCCACTGGGGATGGCTTTCCTCGCTACGAGGTTTGCCCTGGATCTGGCCCTCGCGGCCTGTCATGCGGAAATGAAGCACATCGGAAAACCGGCCCGGTGATCGGGTTTCGGGTGGCCATCACCCGGATTTCGGGAAGGAGCATTCAATGAAGGCGTTTCAACAAGGCAAAGAAGCATATCGTTCGGGCAACTCCAACCAATCCAATCCGTACCCATCCATGTCCCAAGAGGGCAGGGCATGGGCAATGGGCTGGTTGGTAGCGAAAGAACCAGGCAACTGGGACGACATCGCACGCCTCTACGACGACCAACCAGGCTAAGCCAGGTCGGACCCTCCCGACCTGCAGGCGGGAGTGAACTCTTCAATTCTCCCGTCTGCAGCGGGTAGGAGCTTTTAGCAATGCAACATCGCCAATACAGCGACAACGAACTGTGCGGGATCATCCAGGAAGTCTATTTCGGGGCAACCAGCTGGGAGCAAGGCCGTCAGGCTGCGCTACGAGGCCGGACCTTATTTGACAACCCTGAAACTCCCGACACCATCTCCTACGACGAGTGGAAGAAGGGGTTCGTTCATGGAGCCGTCTACGACGTTCCTCAGTCAGAGCAAATCGAAGAGATCGTGATGGTTGGCATCCTGCCGGTCATTGAGGTCCAGGTATTGCCAGCACGCTCCTTCTGGGCCGTGCTGAACAACCTGCAAATCGATCTGCATCTCTCGGTTCCCGAGCTGGCTCGGAGAATCGGACTCGCAGAAGAGCGACTGTGCGCTGGGATGATCATGTTCGGGTTTTACGACTCGGATGCGATCCCCATGTACGACCGCGTAGCCGTCTATTAACGGGCCCCTTAGGGGCCTCTCCTTGCTCTGTGAGCTGGACCAAACATCCAGCTCAGTGCTGGGTGTTTGCTCGAGGTCACCGATCTCACAACACCCGGCTCCGCGCCCGGGTGTACATCTCAATGCCCCGTGCGCGGCGGGTGCGAGGAAATACAAATGAACAACGTAGCCAAGAAGAACATCACCGTCGAAGAGATCAAAGCCGCTCACATCCAAGCTGTCACCAGCCAGAAGTTCGAGCCGGTAATGGTCCACGAGCTGTTCGGCTTCTCTACCCCTCTGAAGGGTTTTGAGAAACCGATCCCGGTACCGGCAGAGCGTCATCCGCTTTCGCCGAGTGTCGACAGCAATTACGTGTTCAATGAAAGCCTGGTTCGCCGGGTTCTCCTGAGCATGGCGACGAAAGACTCCATCATGCTGGTAGGCGAGAAGGGGACCGGTAAGTCCTCCCTCATCAACCAGATCAATGGCCGTCTTAACCGTCCGTCAATCGCAATCAATGCCGGCCCCGGTGTTGATGAAGGTTACCTGGTAGGGTTCCGTACCCTTGGGAAGGACGGTGTGAAAAGTGTTGATGGTGTGCTGAGTTATGCCTATCGCCATGGGCTGAGCTGCACCATCGACGAAATCTGCAGCCTGAATCCCGGCGTGCTTCTCAGTCTGAACGACATCCTCCAAGGTGATGAGGTCGTGACGCTGAAACACCACGGGATTGACCCTGAACTGGACCCGAGGGAACTCCTCGGCCTCGAAGGTGGGATGAACATCGTTCGTCACCCGTCGTTCCGGTTGTTCGCAACCGATAACACTGGTGGTAAGTCCTCGCGTGATCCCCGGTATGCCGGCACGAAGGGACAGAACGGTGCAGTACGTAGCCGCTTCACCTCCTTCAAGGCCAACTTCATGTCGGCTGAGAAAGAGATGGCTGCTCTGCATGGTCTGAACACTGGAGTGGATGATCTCAACATCCAACTGATGGTTGAGTTCGCGTTCCGGTTCCGTGTTGCGTTTTCGCAGGAGGAGGCGTTCGACAACATCTCCTTCCGTGAGCTCAAACGCTGGGTTACCAAAATGGCTCTGTATGATGATCTGGATGAATCCTTCGTCGACGCTATCTACGGCAACCTCGAAGAAGCGGACCAGGCTCTGGCCCGCGAACTCTTCGATGAAACCTTCGATCGCGACCTCGTACTTCCGGAAGAGTACACCACCTCGGTGGCGGACCAGCTGGATGCGCTGACGAAAGCTGCGGTTAGCAATGCGGCTCAGATAGCGTAAGGAGGTAGGTGATGTTCTACCTGACGAACGATTCGGGACGTTTCATCGCTGTACGTGGGGACGTGAATACGTTCCTCGTGACAGTGTGGGAAGGTTCAGTCATGCGAGGTGTTTCCGGTAAGAAGGAGTTGCTCTGCGGAACAGCGGAGGAAGCCTGGGAGCATGTTTGTGCCCAGGTTGCCGACGCTCGAAGCAACGGCTATTCGTCGCAGCCAATCGATCATTCCCCCGTGGAACTCGATGCAGCCCAGTCGATAGTCGCTGAGTTTGACCTCCTAAGCCGGGGAATCTATGTCCGTGTCAAAAGCTGCACTGCAGAGCAGTTCAATGAGGGGCTTGCCCACTTAGAGAATGTAGTTCGGGTGCTCATCGATGCGGGTCATCCCCTAGCTTTCAGGATGGTAGGCAATGAGTTTGAAGTCGCTTTGAACGGGGCTTCGATTCGTAAAGGCATCGCCTCGGTTCGGGACTGGGAAACCATGTCCCCAAAGGGGCGAGAAATTTTCGAGGAAAGGGGCTTTATCGACAGCACCAACCTGCTGCCAAGCGGGAAGGGGTTATGGCGATTTAGAACCCAAGAGTCGGTTTTGGATGTCTGTGCACGGGCTTTTCTTGCCGAGCTCAACAAAGCCGGAGCCGAGTTCTCGGTAACGAGTGACTCTGACTACACCCTCGATTTCCAGCGACCGTTCCAACGCCAGTCCGTTCAAGAAATGGACTGGTACAAGACGTTCCCTGGCCTTCTGAAGGTGCTTGAAGATGCCAGTCTACTAGGTGGCTCCAGGACCAAGGTTTCGGTGCCAACCAACATCGGTATGTCCCTGTTCCTATAACTAGGCCCCATGGGCCTCCCTCCTTGTGAGCTGGACAAATCCGGCTCATGCCGGGTTTGTTCTAACGAGCCCGGCACCGCGCCCGGGCTTTTTTCTACATTGCCCGTGCGCGGCGGGTGAGAGGTAAGACCATGAAAATCGCAATCGCGAAACTGGATGCTGCTCTGGATAAGTTCTGGATTGGCGTTGTGCTGCATGCCTACCACCGTTTGATGAGTGCGCATTACCGCCGTAAGGCGGCGCGCCTCGCCCAAAAGGTTCAAGGCCGTGCAAACGAGATCCAAAACCCCGCCTACCAAGTGCGGGCCAAAGATCAGTTTCTAAGCCATCGCCACCAAGTCCTGCGTCATGACTTGGAAGCAAAATTAATCCGCGGGGAAACCTGCTGATCCATGCGGACTGCCCCTTCGGGGCAGTCACTCCGCTCAGTGAGCTGGACCAACAATCCGGCTCACAGCCGGGTTGTTGTTCGAGGTCATTGATCTCAAACCACCCGGCTCCGCGCCCGGGTGTTCATCTCGATGCCCCGTGCGCGGCGGGTGCGAGGAAATACCCATGAACCTGATTCAGAAAGCAATCAAAGCAGCAAAAGACAAAGTCCTGCTCAAGTACCACCGGGTTGCCGCTCGGATGTACCTGAAACGGGCTACGTACGTTGCAGACCAAGTGATCTACACCCGCTTTAAGGTCCCCACTCAAGCACTTCGTGTGCTGCGAGAGAGGGCCAATGAGCACACCCAGAAAGCCTACGCAATCCGGAAGGGAGTCTGATCATGAGTAAGCTGCAACGTACCGCGAAACAGTTCCAGGACGGTTGGATTTCTTTCCTTCGTGTTCTGGCAAGAAACTCCAAGATCAAGTTCGTGATTCGTCCGAATGTCAGACCGTGCACCGACGGTAAGGTCGCGTACCTGCCGTCTCTGCCGGCGAATTTGACAGAGGAAGACTTGATCCTGTTCAAGCGTTGGGGTTACCACGAAGTCGGTCACATCATGCACAGCGATGTGCCGTTTTTTCAGGAGTTCAGCATGGAGCATGGTGCCTTCGCGGGCCTGCTGCTGAACGCTGTCGACGACGTGTATATGGAATACGCTCAAACTCGGTCTTCTCGACGTTCTGAGCGTTTCTTCCGTCAGGGAGCAGCGATCATGTTCGATCGCGGCATGTTCCGGGACGGAAGCCAAAGCCCCCAAGAAGCATTTGCAAGCTACACCTTGTGCTTCCTTCGCAGCCGTCGGTGGAGTGAGTACCAGCAGCCTCTAGCGGCTGTTCGGAAAAACTTCGATGCCCACTTCGGTGAGCATGCCGACCAGGTGCGCGAAAACCTGGAAACCATCCTTCTGGCTGAGTACCCGAGCGTTCGTTCCACTCAAGACGCCGGCGATCTCACCCTTCGGCTGATCGAAATGCTGAAGCAGCAGCGTGACCAGCAGGATGAGCAGCCCCAAGAGGAGCCTGAAGACGACAATTCGGAAGGTGACGAAGGGGATGACCAGGACGATCAGCAATCCTCGCAAGGGGATGATGAGAGTAATCAGGAAGACGATCAGACCTCTGACAACGGCCAAGGCCAGGGCCAGAAAGATGATCAAGAACCTACCAACGGTGACACCGGTGGTCAGGGTAGCGATGACGGTAAAGCTGAAGACGAGTCCGACTCCAAGGCTGATGGCCAAGGTGCGCCGGGCGAGGATGACGCTGATGCCAATAACCAATCCGAGAATGCCCAAGGCGACAGCCAAGGGCAAAACGGGGTCGACCTCGCCGAGTTGATCGAGCAAATGCTCAGCAGCAATGGTGGTGACGATTCCGAAGTCCTGGATATGGACAAAGTGATTCAGCAACTCGCGACTAGCATCCAGAACGGTACCAACCCGGACTATCAGGATGCTGCTCCGGTTCCAGCTTTCGAAGTTGAACCGAGCGATGTGGAGAACCAACCCTCACTGGGGGCTGGAACGGTCAAGGACCTGGTCGAAGGGATGCTTGTTTGCCCTGCTGACAAGGAACATGCACGTGAACTGGCTGATGCGCTAGACCGCAAGGTCAATGTACTGGCCACGAAACTGCAGGCCTACCTGTTAAACCGAGAAGAAGCGGACGTCTACTCGACGCGCCGCGGTTCGCTCGGACAATCTCACCTCTACCGTGCAGGTATGGGAGACAGCCGTATCTTCGAACGTAAAGAGGAAACGGTACTCCCTACCGCAGCGGTCTCTGTTCTTGCAGATCTTTCTAGCTCGACAAGCTGGGTTGATCCTAGCGTTCTCGCGACGTTGGCGAAGGCGAAAGCCAAGGCCATTGCTGCTGGGGAAGCTATCAATGAAAAAGAGTACGAGGTGCAGACAGTTGCCAAATCCATCCAGCAGAGCCTGCTGATCATGGAGAAGGTGTTCCACAGGATCGACACTCCACGCGAGTTCTTGGGCTTTGCTCCAAAAACTGGCCATCTCAACACGGTGGTGAGGACCTTCGGGGACTCCCATCAAAACGCGGTTGACCGCATTGGCGGTCTGGAGAGCATCACCGGCGGGAATCACACCCCGATTGGTGAGGCGGTTTTCCAAGCAGCCCAACGCCTGGCAAGCCATCCGGCACAGAGGAAGCTGATGTTTGTCCTCACGGATGGTGCTCCGTCGTGTGCGACCCTGGCTACAGAACAGACTGCGTTAGCGGTCGACGCTGGAATCAAGGTGGTGTACCTCCTCATCGGCAATGAGGTCCGAAAGGACTGGCTGGAAGAGGCGGGTATCCCGTACGCCGTTGCTGCAACCGCAGATGACGTTGGTCCAGCTCTTCTGGAGCAAGCCAAGCAGCTGCTGATGTAACCAATGATGCCGCCCTTCGGGGCGGCCTCCCTCTCTCCAACGAGCTGGAAAACCATCCGGCTCGCGCCCGGGTGTTCTCAATGATCACCCCGTGCGCGACGGGGGAGGGCAATTCAATGGCAACTCAAACTCAAGTCTACGGACGGTCAGTAGACAGCGTTTTGCACTTTCGTCGCGAGTCCACAGGAGTTCGTCTTACCCAAGCCGAACTCCAGGGCTACATCGAGGAGGTAGGAACATTCGCGCGCGATCTTCGGGTCCGGGATGAGGGCAACACCCTCGTCTTGAGCTTCGGCTGGATGCGTGAAACCTACAGCTATGTGCTGGATAAAACAGAGTACGGCTATTCCCAACGCACTCCGCTGGGAGAGGGCACGATTCTAAGTCTGCTGTAACAGTGGCCCCCTCGGGGGCCTTCCTTGCTCAGTGAGCTGGACCAACAATCCGGCTCACTGCCGGGTTGTTGTTCGAGGTCATTGATCTCAAACCACCCGGCTCCGCGCCCGGGTGTACATCTCAATGCCCCGTGCGCGGCGGGTGCGAGGAAATACCGATGACTCAAGTAATCAGCGCTGCAAATGACAACAAAGTAGTAGTAATCAACCTGCTGGTTTCCGCGATGGCGGCCGATCGTCAGATCGATCTCGACGTGCTGAATATCAAGGTTGAAGAGTTGCACGATGAGATCCGTAAGCTGGTGACTGAGAAGATCTTCCCGAAAGACTTTCTCCGTAACTACGCCCGGCTCCGTGAAAACGGCGAAACCCTCCTGAAGCAAGACGGTTCCATCATGTGCTCCATTGGGGCAGTGATGAGCCGCAGCGAAGCGGTCATCAAGATCCGTGAGCTGAACAAGATCAAGGAGGAGTGGGCTCAGCAACTCGCTAAAGATGAACCTGGCTATCAGGCAATGTGCGACAAGCACCTGCTGGAGATGAGCCAGAAGGCAATTGCAAAAGGTGCCGACTCTGCCCAGGTAATGCTGCTGGCCGAACACCTTCGTAAGCGCCAACCAACTTGGGAAGAGGTAGCCGCACGGTTCAAATTCGAGTTTGTCGTCACTCCGGTAACAATGGAGGATGGCGAGTTCGATGCGGACCTGTATGAAGCGCAACGCGACAGCGTTGTTGCTTTGCGGGAGGGTGTCCTCGGAGCAGTCATTCAACACGTCTGCAAAGAGTCCATGGAGATCCTGGAAACCCTCGACAAGAAGACAACCGGGAGCCAATCGGGCGAAGTGAAGGTTAACCCCCGAACTGTCCGTCGTGCTCAAGCGATGTGTGTGAAGCTGAACTCCCTGGCTTTCATTCACCCGCTTATCCGTCCCCTCCATGACGCCCTGAAAAGCGAAATGGACAAGGTGCCGACTAACGGTTTTCTCACTGGTGGTGAATTCCAAAATCTGCGGGAATGCCTGAAGTCTCTGCGCGACCAGACCATCGTTTGGGACCGCTTGAAGAACGGCCAACCCCTGATCCAGGTAGCAACCACAGCTGCTGCGAGCAACACCGCACAGCAAGCTCTTGCGACTGCTCAAGCCAACCTTGGGCAAGCTCAGCAAGCAACTTCGAACCAGCCTGCTTCAACCGCTCCGGCGGCCACGGCGTCAATGCCTGCAACTTCGGTTGTGAGCACTGTTCAGGCTGGCGCTGCTGCACCTGCAGCAGCTGTAGCTCAAACCACGGCAACTCCGGTTGTAGTGGCACAAGCTACCGACGAAGAGGACGACACCACGGTCCCGGACGCGGTTGAGTCCACGCCTGTTGTGCAAGAAGAGCCGAAGCCGGCTCTGTCGCAGAACTTCGCGCTGTTCCTCTAAGCAATACCTCCCTCCCACCCCTGACGGGCCACCACACCCCGTCAGGGGAGTGGTGCGCCCTATGGAGCGCACTATGCAAGTCGATCTCTTTGGCGAACCCATCCTGTCCAACCCCATTCAACCCTCCTCGGAGGCGGATGCACCGGTGGATTTGTTTGGAGTAGCCATCAATCAACCAACCGCAGTTGAGAAACCCAAAGCAGTTCGAAAGGCCCCAACTAGGCTGGTAATCGACAGGAAGGCCCTCTGGTCCTCCTCCGGTTATTTGCCTGGCGTGAAAGAGCTGGATGAGGATGATGATTTGTCGGATGCACTCTCGACGTCGGATACCCGTTCAGACAATTCCACGATCGAGCGCCTGGAGAAGGCTCTTGGAATGGCACCGGTCATCAAAGATGGCAAGTGGCAAACCGACGAGCTCGGATACCAGTACCGCCGAGTAGGCAAGCCGTTCAAGGGGAGTCGAGTTTTCGGAAAACGAGGCTCGATGATCTGGGAACTCAATCGCCAGTTCGTGCTGACCTCTGCGAGGGATGCTCTTGAACCGGTGTTCACTGACCCCTGCTGCTGGCTCATCATCAACTCCGTCCATGTGCTCGCCATCCGGCTGCGCATGATGGATGAGGATGAAGATCCGTATGCATGCCTGCAGGCCTTCCTGCAGGTCATGACACAGCACGACTTCATCGATAACTCCCGAAAGGGGGAAACGATCCGCAGGCTGACCAAACGGGACCAGATGCGGGACAAGCGTGCAGCGGCACGGAAAGCAAAAGAAGAGAAACCGGTTTCCAACTCGCTCATGCGAGACATGGAAAACGATGACTTTGATTGCGACGAGTAACTCACTGCGAACAGACCCCTGCGCCGGCGGGGCCTGAAAATTCATTCAGCCACCTTCGAGTGTGCGAACTGGGCTCCGGCTCCCAGAGGAGAAACATCATGACTCATGTTCTGAAAGCAAAGCTGACTGCTGTTGCCGATGTGGTTGTTCTGAAACTGGCTGGTGCTGTCTGGAAACTGGTGAAGGTCTTTGACCCGAGGCCGGTCCAGGAGCACTTCGCCGCACGACCACCTGTAAACGGCGTGACATTCGGCAAAGTCTTCAGCCTCCCTCGGGAGGATGCAGGCCAGTCGATTGTTCGGTTGGGCTGGCAGCACATCAAATCGGAGAACAAGAAAACAGGGATCGTCAGCCGTAAAAAGCTGGTGAAGATCTTCAACCCTGCAAACGGCCACTTTGTGGTTCTGTGGGCAATGGGAGCAAACGAAGGTCGTCCTTTGCCCCGGGATGCCATGGCGATCGATTACGACGCTAAGTTGGCTCTGGGAATCTCCAAGAAGGAAGAGGAAGCGGAATTGATTGTTGGCGAAGCCAACCTCGGTGACCGCGAATTCTTCCATATGTACACCGACCATGACGCATCCAGTCGTAGCGCTCGCGCTCTCGGCTGGTATCTGTTCATGGCTGGTATCGGCTGGTCCGTGGGAGTAACCGTCGAAGGATTGGTTACCGCAGTGCTGCGGATGTTCTAAGCCTGAAGTGACACCGCCTCTCCCTTAGGGGGGCGGACGTCACCTCCAAGCATCCTCGACGAGGGCGTTTGGAGGTGGCGTCCGCCCTTTACCGAAATCGAGAGGTGAATCATGAACGGTGTATCGAACAGAGCCTACGACCTGCTGAAATCCTTCGGGAATTCTGGGCTCACACTCGAGAGCCATTTCCCCAAAGGGGTGGAAGGCAACATAGCCCGCCACACAGCACCCAAGTTGATGTTTCCAGACTCAATGCCGCTTGAACTCGTTCGCGATCACATCGAGCGCTGGAACCGGAAGCTGCAGGGGCTGTTACCTGGCATGGGTTATTACGCTTTCAGTCCTGCGGACGAGATGGCGAATCCGGGGAACCACGTGCTGGTTCTCTTTGCCGATGATTCCTTCTTCAAAGCTTTTATGGGCGGCGTCCAGAAAGTCGACTTACTCACTTCGCTGTGGGACTTCGATGCCTGCGTTCGGCTGTTGCGGTAATTTCCGCGGCAGATCGGAGCGGCCAAGGGCGCGCGTGGACCTGGTCACGCTGAAGGGGGCTGAGAATCAGCCCCCTGGCGCTCAGCCCCCCGTTTTCACTGGAAGGCCAAGGCCTTGCCGGTAACCTCTAGGGCATCCCATTTGGAAGCCCTACCATGCTCGATCTTGCTGACCTCGATCACACCGTAATCTACTTCGTTTCATTCCTCGCAGCCTTCCTATCCATCCGACCAACTCTGCGTGCCGCCGGCACTTGCGGAGCGCTTTTGCTCGCCTGGACATTCGTAAAACTGGAATTGACATTCGACCTGGCCGACCTACTGCTGAATGAAGGTACAAATCCTCAGTTCATCACCGCAGGAGTCGCGGCATTGGGTATCTTCGGCCTGGCGATCAGAGTTTCCCGCTCTCGGTCGAGAACAATGGACCGTACCCTGATCTTGGTAGCTCTGATCAGTGTTTGTCTCACCACTGCCGTTTTCCACCTCGTCCTCGTGAACCGTGTTCTTCCTCTCTGGGCAAAGGATCTCGCTTGGACGAACTACAACCTGGTTGAAGCCTCTGCAGAGTCTTTCGCTCCCAAATGTGAGCAAGCAAAAGTGACCTGCTGGCGGGGCACCGCATTCGAGGATGGGGCCTTCAAACCCGAACTTAGGGAGCAATTGAAGGGGGTTGATTCCTTTTTCAGGGCTCACCCCAAGCCATTCCCGCAAGGACATGGTTTCGGTGTGTTCAACGACCTATCAGATGATGGCGTCGCAGCTGTGCTCTACTACCTGGACAAGGGAGAGGCACGAATCGTGATTGATAGCGCGGGCGCCACCCGGGTCCATCATTTGGTTCGAGAACTGTTCTACATGCTTTGCGGAGTCGCCCATTCGGTCTGGATTGCTGGTGCGCTGTTCCTCATCGCGTTCCACCGCCGGCGTTTCATGAAAAAGGGGGCTTCATGCTGATCGACTTCAAGGCCGAGCACACACAGTATCTTAAAGGGCGGCCGTCAGATTCTGGCTGGGTGTATACCCCCGCCAACCCGAAGATGCCGGCCAAGGGGAAGTACCTGGCTGCGCACCAGGTGTTTAGCAATAACGCTCTCAACGCTGCGATCTACATCCGAAACGACGTGAATGCCGCCGGCGAGGCGATTAGTGTGCACACAGCACTCCGTCTCACGTTCTCCCATAAAGCGAAGGGCAGGTACCTACTAAATGACGACCCGGACAAGCTCAGTCTCAACCTTGGGCTCGGCGCGGTACGTGAGTTATACCGTTGGCTCTCTGACCAGCAGCCGCGGTTGGAATACGAAATAGTTCGTGCGAGCGCATCTCCAAAACGACTCCAGGGCTTCACTCTTCAGGACGGCCAGTTCGCCCGGATGCTTACTGCAACAGAGTTCGACTCAGAAGCAGTAGGTACGCTGACCATCCAGGTTGGGCTATCGGATGACGATGTGATCCATCTGCAATTTTACTGCCTTGGATACGCCAAGCTGATCTATCCAACATTCACTGATGTGGCCATCCTCCAGCTGCTGAAAGCGCCTGCAAGCTCTACCAACCTGGCGAGCAATCCCTTCCCAGTTTCGCATGCGAAATCGGACAACGTAGCTGCCCCCCAGCGAACGCAAGACGATGATCGTGGTATGGCTGAGGATGAACCTGATCCAGTGAGACTGGAGCGTTGCAGAAAGGCAATCTACGCCGTTGGCATGCAACGCTGGAAGGGCTCGAGAGATGTCATCGAGTTCATCCAGGACTCTGCTCCTATCGCTCAGATGGACCGGTTGATCAAGGACGGGAACGCCGGGGAATTTACGGAGTGGAACCGCATCGCTGACATGTTCAAAAACTCCTAACTCGGTCCTAGAGGCGGAATAGGGCACTCAACTCCCACTATTGGGGTATGAATGCCCAAATCCCCATTTTCGCCCGCATCAAACAGCACAACGCCGAATACCCACGCGAGCTCTTCGCTGCGAAGGAAATTAACCGGCTGCTGACCAACGTCGACTTCCCAGCTGAAAGGATCTGGCTGGACCTTCGTTTCGACCCCTCAATGACTGACCCAACTTCATCCACTTTGGATGTGATGATGATCAGTGGGGAGGCGCACGGCATAGCTGTACTCCGCATTCAGCCCCTGTATCTGCAGCAGGACATGCAGACGATGGTGGACGAAGCAATCCCTCACGAGCTCGCACACATCCTGCACGCAATAGACGTCAAGCAGAAGGGCGAAGAGATCGGGAAGTTGCATGACGAAGACTGGCAGGAGTGGCTATTCACTCTGGCACCGAACGCTACGCCTGCCGCAAAGGTAAAGGGTACGTTCGACGATCGTCCCGTAAAGCTCAGTAAAGGAGGGCTTGCCGTCGAGTGCGAGTGTGGTGGAGATGAGGCAATCGCTGTTATCGCCGACACCACTGGCAATTCCGTGAAGCTTCAGGAAGAAGAGCTCGAGTGCTCCTCATGCAAGTTTCCATACCACCGGCTTTCCCAAGACTCTGCCCTGCCTGAGGGCATCGCCTCGGACCTGAAATTCCTCGAGGGAATCAAATGTATCAAGCTGCACCATCCCAACCTACAGCGCTGAGTCAGGCCATTGCAGGACTCACTCACTATGATCCCATCAGGATCGGGAGCGACAGCCGCGGCCAAACCGTGGACTGGGTGCTGGCAAAGTCCAGCAACTTTAACGTCCTCTTCGAAGGGGCAAGCGGCGCAGGCAAATCCCATACGATTCAAAATCTACTTGCGCGTGTCTATAGCCGTGGCATGACATTCCACGTCCTGGACATCAAAGGCGACTTCTCCTACGAGAGTTTCGAAAAGGCTGGTCTCAGCCACCTGGTTCGGCCGGAAGACTTCAACGACATCACCTTCAACTACTTCGAGGGCGGCAGCTCCCTCAACCCACTCCAAGTCCCGAGGACGAAAGAGGGGGGTGGGGTACTGATGACAGTCGAAGGTATGAAGCAGTTGGTGAAGGTTTTTGCACCGAATACCGGCAAGCGGCAATTGGACTACCTCGAAGAGATTCTGAACGAGGTTTACCGCAAAGCCGGAATTTCCCAGGACGACATTGAGTCCTGGATCAGACCTTCCCCGACCTTAGATCAGGTCCTTGATGAGATCGATCTCGTGTTCAACTCCATCTCTGCCAGCATGGATTCGGGGTCGGTATCCGACATCATGAAAGCCTATGGCCAGGCCAAGTCGAAGGCAGAGAAGACCATCGTCAAGATGAAGGCGGATGGCAAAGATCCATTAGAGATCGAGGACAAGGTCAACGAGATCCTTGATGACTTGGAAGGAGTCCTGCATGGCTACGCCAAAAAGCATCTGGATTTCCAGGCGCTGCAGAACAAGTCCACTGGCAACGGAACGTTCTGGGAGTTCTGGTCCAAAGATTCCCTTTTTGGCTTGCGCAGCATCATCCAGGGCATGGTGAAATCCCGTCTATTCACTGGTAACCCTTCAAAATCACAGGCGGGCAAAATCAACCGATACGTCCTGACCGATATCTCGTCTGAACACCAGCAGATCATCATGCGTATTGTGGCAAGTCGTGTCTTTGCAATGGGAGTGATGGATACTCGAAGGTCTGGTCTCTTCAATCCCGAGTACCCCAGCCACATCCTGATCGCGGACGAAGGGAAGCACGTCAAACAAATTTCGTCCTCGCCGCTGAGTCCAGTGAACCGAATTGCGACCGAGGGACGCGGTTACGGTGTGGGTGTTTGGGCTGGGGTTCAGCAGCCAGACCAGGTCACTCCGGACCTCCTGAAAAACGTCTCAACCTACTTCCTTCTCAAGACACCCGAGACGACTTACGGTGAAGTAAGTCGGATGTTCGGGGTTAAGCCTTCGCTTCTGAAGCAGCTGCAGAACCGGCAGAACGTACTCTTCAGCGCAGGGGACGCCTTCACTCTAGTAACCCACTTTAAGGAGTAGTAGGGATGAAGAAATATGCTCTGCTTCTTTGCCTAACCCTGACTGGGTGCACTGGTGGCAAAACCATACTCCCGGTCACCGCGGCGGACATTCAGGACCGCAGCCTTATACTCGGGGCTCAGCAGGCTGTTCAACGAGGGCAGTACCAGGAGGCAGAGCAGCTCCTCTCCAAGTACGTCTATAGAACGGACAATGGCGATCTGAAAATCCAGTTCTGGGGGCTCAACGGAGAGAGCAGGAAAATAGCAATCGACACTGTGATTTCTCTCCTCTGGGAAACCGGGAGGGACCAGACGCTGGCTCAGTTCGCAAAAGAATACCTTTCGGGAGACGAGTACAAGGTCACTATGTGCCGACTCTCGGAACGGCAGGCGCATTATCCGGATGCGTATGCCTGCTGGAACAACCTCGGCCATGAAGACAGAGCGGAGAGGACTATTCGCACTGAGGCTGCCCTTCGCATTCTCGGGACCGAATGAGCAGCATCAAGTGATTTGAGTTTCGCATGCTAAATCGGGCGGTCAATCACCGCCCGATTCCTCTTCTGCGCCACCATCTCGAGTGGGGCGACGAACTTGAATTTTGTAGTTCGCCATACCCCAACGGTCGACAACCCCGGGTAGAAGCTCTTGCAGGGTTTCCTTGTCTAGCAATACGCAAGCATTGAAGTTGATCACCCCAATCTTCACATCAAACAGGCCCGATGGGCTGTCATGATGATTGTAGCTATGGAGCAAAAGCCCCATACCCTCGAGGGTCTCCAGCATCACCGGAATAGCAGGGTGGCTGAAGGTACGAGTATCAACTCCCATCTGAAGCTGACGGCTCAACTCCAGCGGCAAATGTGAGCCGATCGACTCAAGGATTCGTGACATCGGAATGATGACGAACTCCATGGCGTCCTTCGTCCAGCCCTCTGCTTCTCCAGTCGCCCGGAACTTGTTGATGTTGGCTTCGCCGACAAATTTCAGGATGGCCTCCCTGATCAGTTCCTCAGTCTGGGAGCTTTCCTTGGCTGCGCGAATACCATCTTGCTTCTCTGCACGGATCACGAAACCGTCAGCGTGTCTCAGCGCTTGGACCAACTTCTCAACGCGCGGGCCAGAAGAAACAGGAAGCATTGCAGGATGGTGGTAGTAACGCAGCGCAAGGGTGAGTACGTTCTGATCCTCCGGCTGGAGTTTCGCGAACTCAGGCATCTGACGCACGATGTAAGCGCTGTAGGTGTTGTGGTGTGTCGCGTCCTTGTTCTTAACCCACTGGCCAGGCGCCTTCTCGGCATATGCCAATAACTTATCCAGGTCATGAGACAGCCCAGCGAGATAAGCGAGAGGTTCCTGCACATTCTGGCGCTTCAGATAGGACAAGACCTCCTTGGCGATGGCGAGGGAATGCTCGCGTAACGTGGCATCGGCATGGTGAGCGCCGACACTGGCTGGGACTGTGGGATGAGCAGCTAGTAACTCATGCACTGCCAGTTCGAGGTGTTCAATGGGCGTCGACGGCTCCCGGCTCAGAGCTACCTGTTTTCGGTTGCATCGGAAGAAGCGTTGGTTGTAGGGGTTGAGGTCTGTTACCCCTCCAATTTCCTCTCCGGTTCGCGGGTCCTTGTTGTTCCTGAGCAGGATCATCATGGTCGATCCTGGAATAGAGCATTCGTACTCGAAGGGATCGTCGCTCACGACAGTGGCTTCAGTCGAAGTGTTCCGCGGTCGGAAATACCTGGAAGCTGCAACCCTGGCAATGGTGTAGACCATAGCGGCCGCGAAGATGCAGTGCAGCACTTCTACCAGGACTGCAACCAGCGTCCCCACGTAACCACCAGATGCGATGAGCTGAACCACTGCATGAGGCTTGAACATGTAGAAGTGGGGCGACAGGGCTTCAGCCTGGAAGTCCAATGCCTTATGCGTGGATTCTAAGTAAGCCGCATAGCCCAGGATGACAACTGCAATCATGACGATCAGGGCAACAACCCCAGATGAGGCTTTGACCTTCGGTGTAGAAGCGGACATGACTATCTCAACGTGGTGAACACAAGATCACGATGCAGGTTTTGAAAAAGATTTTCCAACCAAACCCCGGATTTGGAGCACTGCCTTCCCACTATTGAGGTAACAGAAGCTTCTATGGGACTCCGCAGTGAAAAAAACGATCCTCATCCTGGGCGTCAGCCTCCTGAGCCAGGGCGCCTACGCTTCCGCCTTTGATGATTCTCACCTCGCGCGGAGCGAAACTCTCTCACCGTTCGATCGCACTTATGAAGCCGGCAGGGCGCAGCAGGTGATGCAGCCCATCGACTACAAGCGGTCCACGCAAACTCCTTCAGCACCTGCGGCAATGATCGACCTGTCGATTGATAACCCCGTTGCCTCGGTAGAAGAAACAGAGACCGAACGGCAATACAGGAAAACTCTCGAAGACCTGGAACGAAACCGCCAAGCCCTGACTGCCGCACGTAGCGAAGCAGAACGCAACCTCATCGCTGCGCAGAAGACGGCGATCGAGGCTGCTGCAAAGCGAAAGCAGGATCTGCTGGCGCAAGAGGCCGAGATTCGTAAAGCCCTGGAGCTGAACCGAGCGGCGCAGTCGAAGGCTGATCAGGTACAGGTCGCACAGCTCACGGACATCGAACAGATCCGCACAGAAAGCAAACAGCTTCTCATGCTGGCCGAGAACAACGCGGAGATGATCGAAACGGCTGCTCGCAAACGAGTGACCCTGGAGCGGGTAGACCCGACCGTGGTGATCAACGAACCGGTTGAAGCCGAATACCAAGGGGCAACTCTGAAGGAGATTGTGGAAGGGATCATGCCGGTCGGTTGGCGTGTGAAAACAGCCTTCTACAACAAGCCTGAGCTTGAGACCCGCCGCTACGAGTTCATTTCCACTGACGCCCGTGACATTGCCCTGCGCAAGCTCACGGCTTCCGTCCGGGACGCCCGTGTTCGCTACCAGTATTTCTGGGACCTGACTGACGAACAGGGAAATCCCTCTCCCATGATCCTGATCACCGACCGCCCGAACTAAGGCAGCCACACCCATGAAGATGAAATCCATTGCCCTAGCTCTGCTGGTTGCCACCGGCCTGTTGGGATGTACCAGCAGCTTCGACATTTCCGAAGAAGCGAAAAATGCCCCCCTGCGCCCCGAAGCGAAAGATGCTCTTCAGGCTGCCCGGGGTAACACTTTCGTACGCGAGATCAGGACTGAAGATATCGCGAAAGCTCGGCCGATTTTCCTAACTGCTCAGAGCAAGCCGCTTCGAAGCGTGCTGCAAGACACGCTGCCTGGGTACGCGATCATTCCGAAGGGCAAAGTCAACCTCAACGATCCAATCGATGTAGCTGCTGCTGGGATGACTCTTGCAGATTTCATCGAATACATCGAAGGGACCCGGGACCTGAACATCGAGATCGTAGGAAAGCGAGTAATTGTTAGCGATTTCGAAACCCGCGAGTGGAACCTTGCCACTTTCGCATCGACCCGAAATGTCAACAACGTCATCGCATCCACGCAGACTCGTGGTGCTAAAGCGGGCGATGACGACTCCAATAATCAGCAGGACTCGAACGTCGCGACTGGCACGACCATTGGACTTCAACTCTCGGAAGATGAGTGGCAGAAAGTTATGGAAGGTGCCCGTACGATCATCGGAGCAGAGAAAGAGTCCGACCGAGGCAGTCGTGGGCGTACACAGAACTCCTCGGGAGCTTCAAGCGCTAATGTAGGTGGGGGTAACAACTCGAACAACGGCATGACGAGTGGCCTGAACTTTGATGCTCCATCACCAGCTGACTTCGGTTTGTTGACATCGAACGATGAGATTGAGCCTTACATAGAAGGTATTCGGTCGGTAGGAATTATCACTGCAGGTGGCAAGCCTTCTAAAATGAAGGTTCTTGATCGCTACTTCAAACGAGCTATTGGCGAAGCAACTAAGGTCGTAAACGTTCAGGTTGAGGCGTATGATGTAATTCTCAATAACGACAAGCAGAAAGGTGTTGACTGGAATCTGCTGGTTCAAGGCACGCTGAATGGCAACCCACTTGGCCTGAACTTCTTCAATACAAAAACTGAAAACACGGACCCTTTCTGGAATGTGCAAGGGACCTATGAGTCTGACCATGTTAAAGCAGATGTTCTCATTCGATTCCTTGAAAATTTTGGGCGGGTAGAGCTTACTGATCAGCCAAATATTACCGTTCGAAATGGGGTTCCAGCCCAAATTTACGCAGGTGAAGAACTTACCTATATCGTCGACGTCGAACAAAGCCAAGACGAATCCGGCAATGTCACAGTGACCCCTAAGCTCGGCCGGCTGAAAGTAGGTGTGACGCTTAGCGTTACTGTTCGGGTTCTAGACAACGACCAAATAATGGTCGATATCTGGCCGGTAATATCCAACCTTAGTGGTAATGACACCATTGCAATTGGTGACTATGAGTTCCAAACCCCCCGCGTGAACCTGAAGGAGTTCAGCACCCAACTGATAACCAGTTCTGGTCGAGCGGTCCATCTGGGCGGTCTGATTACCAAAAAAATGAACCAGGCTCTACGTCATTTGCCTTGGCAGAATCTGGTCACTAAAGCAGTGCTGAACCCTCTCACCCAGGACATCAACAATCAGCTCGACAGACGTGAGTTGGTCCTGGTTGTCACCCCCACATTGGTGGAGGGGGCTCTCTAATGAATCAGTTGCTTCTTGGCGTACCAATCCAGATTGGTGGCGAAGAGGTCATCATCTGCCGTGACTCCATCGGCTCGCAGGCGCTCAGCAGCTCCCGCGAGTCGGAGGTGTATACCATAATTGAGGGGCCACGCGAAGACGGCCGGCCAGCGATCTACATCGACGAAGCTGAACTAAAGTCGATGCGGGAGTCGTACCCGGGCATTAACGTGTATGGACTCTGGCAGCTCCTATTCGCCAACAACCTCGTACCTCTGGGGAACGAGGTTATTATTTTCCCAATGGGTCCTGACCGCGGGCTTTATCTGCGGGTGGATTCTAGTACGGATCTCAATAAGCCTTCGAGCATTCTGAGCTCCTCTGAGTTTGTAGATAATTTCATCCCTGAGTGGATGGACTACGACCTCACAAATGCTTCTCGCATTAATCTTGACAATCTTGACCTGGTATTGCCCGCCAGCCCGGCATATACCCGACAAGAACTATTCGAAAAGCAAAGGCACGATCAAACCAAACGCTGGTATATGGTCGCAAGCATATGCGGCCTGATGCTGATCGCTACACTTGTATATAACTACGGGATGTACACGCTGTATAACGCTGATATGGCGGTCTATAAAACCAAGCAAATTCAAAGGGACGAGTTAGACACCAAGATCGGCGAGCTGCTGCGTGAGCGATTGGATAAGTGGCCGGACAACTCCGCTGAGCTCGGAAAAATCAGTGAGCTAGTTGCTTACGATAGCAGTCTTGAAACTTCACCTGATGGTGAAACTCATGTCGGGTTCACGACGTTGCACCGATTCGTATCGAGCAGATACTTGCCATTCGATCCGGCGGATAAAGTCCGAGGCATAGTTTCGGAGTTCACTCCCCACCAGAATTACGTCATTCGAATTGACCCTTCGGAAATTGGCGGGGGCGACAACCAATGATTATCAAGCGCTCAAAACTGTCAATTTCAACCTTCGGCTTTTCGAATCTGATGTTGATTGTCATTGCAGCCGTGGCAGTTGGTGCCGTTCGATTCAGCATGACCATGGGGGAGAGCCGCACTCTCCCTAGAGACTTCGATCAGATCGATGCAGTAATTGAAACTTCAAGACAAGACGTTCAGCGGTATACGGAGCTAGAAAAGCTTCCGAAACTCGTGACCTCTTGGAAAAAGGTTACTGCATCATTTGAACTCGATGGGCTCAAGCTCGAAACCTTCGACGCGAATAATTCTTCGGAGATGGGGAATACTTATTCAGGCCCGCTGAAAGGCTGGCCGGGCCAAGTGATAGGCGATCCGCAGGTGGTGTTATCAAGTGTGCGGTCGCTTCAAAAGGAGATCCCCCTTTATCTCTACGATTACTCCATTGCGAACGGAGTGATGAAACTTAACTTTGTAGTCGTGGGTACCTGATTATGAAAAATCTTGTCATCGGCACTCTTATGGCAGCTCAATTTTCGCTCCCTATCTATGCTCTTGCAGATGCGGACGATGCAGACACTCATCGTGACCGCAGTCGGAAGATTGGAGACATGGAGTACAAGCGCGATCAGCTGAAACTTCAAGCTGAAATGGCAGACTCCTATAAGAAAATGTCGGATGCCGGCTTCATTGTGGACGAAAGTGGCTCTCCACTGGGAGTAACAGATATCGCAACTCTGGGTAAAGAGGTGCGCAAGGCAGGCAGTAAGCCCGATAAGGCTGACCTCCCGTTCGGTCAAAATCCAGTCATCCCCAATGCCGCACCGTTCATGCTCGACCAGCCTACGATGGGGATGAGCGGACCAAATGGCCAGAGTGCTCCAGGCGGTCCAGGCCAGCCTGGCTCCTCTCAGAAAAACGTCCCCGACGACGATGAAGACAAGGCCAAACACTTTCTGGCGCTCCTCGAGGTTCGGGCTGACTCGATCGTAGTAATGACCAGCCAAGGGCGCCGAATCGTGCGCAATGGCGAAAAGGTCAACGACTACACACTGCAGCGATTTGGGCTCGACAAGGCTGTTTTCAAAGGTCCTGACGGCACTCGGGAACTGGTAATCGATTGGACCAAATCCAAACGCTATGCGGACGACTGACCATGAGCAATAACATCCAGGGGATTCAACGAAAGATCCTGCGGAATCTGGTTGAGGCGGGGAAAATCACGCAACAGCAAGCTGATACGCAACCAGTATCCGAAGTCATCGAGCAGGTTGTTCCCGACATCCTCCGCGTCTGCAAGGACGACGAAGCAGTTGCCCAAGCGATCGGCAAGGCGCTCGGCCGTGAAGTGTTCTTCGAGCTGGAGGAAGGGCTCTCGATTACTCAGGGCCCTGAAGGGGAGCCATGGTTCATTTACGGCAACACCATCTTCATGGCCAATCCGTTCCACAAACGGATGCACGAGCGTGCCACAGGGTTCGCCAGGACCCACAACATCCACCAGCCAAAGGTTGGTGTGGTGAGCCTGACCCGCTTGGAAGCGATCAAGGCCATCGAAACTGAAGATGATGATAGCGCAGTCCATGACAGCGAGCAGCTTAAGGCCCGAGCAACACAGCGTGTGGAAGACCTGGTGCGCGAGGCGGCAAAGCTCAATGCCTCGGATATCCACCTTCAGCCTACACAAGGTGATCAGGTTCAAGTCCGGTTGCGAATCGACGGCGAACTTCTGACTCGCAAGCTCTACACATCCAAAATTCACGAGGCTATTTGCCGAGTGATTATCGAGAACAACTGCGGCCTTACCCTGGAGTTGAACGCAGCCCAGGATGGGAAGTTTGATTTCGCGGTCTCGACCCACAAGAAAATCAACCTGCGGGTTAGCACGCTTCCTGTCACCAAGGGCTCGGAGAGCACCCCCAAGGTTGTGGTTCGTCTATTGGGCAACGACACGAGCTTGGCCAACCTGGACAGACTGGGCATGTCTGCCGAAAACAAGGCGCTGCTCCGGCGATTGGGTGAGGCCCCCAATGGCTTGATCATCGTTACAGGCCCTACTGGCTCAGGTAAGACCACAACTCTCAATGCGATGCTCCTGGACATCTATGGCCAGGACCCGAACCGGAACTACCACACTATCGAAGAGCCGGTGGAGATCCAGCATGAGGGCATGTCGCATACCGAATGCGGTAAGCACTTGTCGTTTGCTACCGCGCTCCGTGCATTGCTGCGACAAGACCCCGACGTGATCTTACTTGGAGAGATCCGCGACAACGAGACCGCCGAGTACGCTTTCAAAGCCGGCCAAACTGGTCACCTGGTCTTGACCACCTTGCACACAAACAATGCCCACGAGTCGCTGGATCGCCTCGGCAGGATGGATATTCCGACAGACATTATCGCAACCAACACGCAAGCCATCATGGCCCAGCGTTTGGTCCGCAGCCTCTGCAAGAGCTGCAAAGTCGAATACCTCTTCCGGTCTGATGAGAAGCGATTCGCCTTGTATGGCTCGAACCCGGTGTTCGGCAGCAACGGCGATCTCAAGCTCTATCGAGCAAACCCCAAAGGCTGTCAGGTGTGTAACAACGGATCGCACCAATCTGGCGGATTGAAAGGACGGCGCGGTGTCATCGAGGTACTCGAGCTTACGCCGGAAATTCAGGAGGCCATTTTGAATGGAATCTCCCCCAGCTTGCTGAGACGCTCCCAAATCGCAGAAGGGACCTTCAAGGACCTCTGGGACGATGGTTTACGCCTGGTGTTCGAAGGTGTGATCGGGTTCGAGCAGCTCGAAAAAGAGCTACGCCCCTACCTCTCTGATCGAGTTGGCGCACCGAAGAATCTACAGGAGAAAGCGGGTATTCGCCCCACCCGCGAAGCGAGCACTTCATCGTTGGTACCACAGCTGTAACCGCCAGATCCAATCCCAGGAAAAACACAGAGAAAAGGAATAGATCAATGATCGAACGTAGTACCAAGCATGTTCGCCAGAAGGGCTTCACCCTGATCGAGCTGGCCATCGTGCTGGGGGTCATCGCGATCCTGACTGCTTTCTTCCTGCCGGGCATGCTCAAGGCGCGTGAAGACTCCAAGCTGAGCACTGCGATCACTCAGCTGCAGAAAGACTTCCCCGGTGCAATCGCCCG
>NZ_KI517355.1:0-423471 GCF_000478485.2 Pseudomonas sp. P179 | reverse complement strand
TCATGCCGAGATAAGGGGAAAATTCATTCATTTGGAATGTAAGCCATTGCTCTGAAAGGCTTTCTATCCGGCAAGCGCTGGCTTGCACCTCATGGTCTATCTTTTCCGTCTGGTTCAAGGAAAGGAGTGACACATGGCATCCCTCGAACGTACCGCCTACCCTGTTTTGTCGCGCTCCTATTCGAGGGCCGAGCTTCAGCGTGAATTCAGCTTCTCCGAGGAAGAAGTCACGTGGGTCAAAAGTCGCTCTAATGCAGCATTCCGACTGAATCTCGCTGTTCTGTTCAAGACTTTTCAGGTACTCCGATACTTTCCAGAAATCGCTGAAGTGCCGGAGCCAGTTGTCGATTTCATCCGCACACAAATAGGTCTACGCAGCAAGGTTGCGCTATCACCCTACAAGTGGATGCAGCTTTACCGCCATATGAGTGCCGTTCGGGAAAAACTTGGGGTTCGACCGTTCTACGGCTCGGATGGTCAAGACATAGCATCCACGCATGCACAGTTGATGGCTCCCCTCCTCGAACAGCGCGCTGACATTATTAATGCGATCATTGACGAGTTGCTGCGCCAAAACTACGAGCTGCCCGCCTATTCGACCTTGAATGACCTAGCAGAAGCCGCTCGTGCAGAAGCACAAGAGAAAATCTTCAACCTTGTGGTAGCCAGAGCTCCAATCAAGGTGATCTATAAGCTAAGGGATCTTCTCGACACGGACTTCGGGCGTCGGCAGAGTGACTTCAACACACTCAAACAGGCACCCAAGAAACCCTCGCGCAAGCATCTGGAGGTACTGATCGACCACCTAGCCTGGCTAGAGAGTTTCGGGAAACTGGATGCCATTTTTGATGGGATCGTCGATACGAAAATTCGCCACTTTGCTGCCCAAGCTGCGGCGTCGGATGTATCTGAACTGAAGGACTGCTCGCTGCCGAAGCGTTACACGCTGATGCTTGCTTTGATCTACCGTATGCGGGTGCGAACCCGAGATCACCTGGCCGAGATGTTCATCCGAAGAATCTCCACGATCCACAAACGCGCCAAGGAGGAGCTGGAGCAAATCCAGGCACGTCAACGTCAGAAGTTGGAACAACTGGCGGCCACCCTGGACGGCGTGGTGCAGATTCTGGTTCAAGAGCCGGATGACCAGGAGGCTGGTAGCCTGATTCGAGAATACCTCTCCCCCGATGGCAACATGGATCGGTTGCGAGAGGTTTGTGCTGAAGTTCAGGCCACAGGAGGTAATAACTACTTGCCGCTGATCTGGAGGCACTTCAAGTCCCATCGTTCACTGCTGTTTCGCCTCAGCCACCTTCTCCAGTTGGAGCCCACCACCCAGGATCGCTCACTTATCCAGGCGCTTCAGCTCATTCAGGACAGTGAGAATCTGCACCGTGAATGGATCGATGAGCATGTCGACTTGTCGTTTGCATCAGATCGCTGGGTGAAGATCGTGCGTCGCCCTACCAGTGAAGGGCCGCCTACCAACCGACGTTATCTGGAGGTCTGCGTGTTCTCCTACCTGGCCAGTGAACTGCGCTCGGGTGATCTGTGCGTGCAGGGATCGGAATCCTTCGCCGACTACCGTAAACAGTTGCTGCCTTGGGAAGAGTGTCTCCAGCGGCTACCGGCATACTGCGAGAAGGTGGGCCTTCCTACCACAGCGAAGGAGTTTGTCGCCTCGCTCAAGAGCCAGTTGGAGGAAACCGCGCAACAGTTAGATGACAAGTTCCCTTCCTGTCGAGGGGATGTGTCGATCAACGATGCAGGCGAGCCGGTACTGCGGCGGGTGATGGCGCGGGACATCCCGCCTTCAGCCATCTCGCTACAGACGGCGCTTATGCAGCGTATGCCAGCCAGGCACGTGCTGGACATTATGGCCAACATTGAGCACTGGATTCAGTTCACGCGGCATTTCGGACCGATGTCCGGCAACGAGCCAAAGCTCAAAGAGCCGGCCGAGCGCTACCTGATGACGATCTTCGCCATGGGCTGCAATCTCGGTCCCAGCCAGGCCGCGCGGCATCTGGCCGGTAATGTCACACCGCATATGCTGTCCTATACCAATCGCCGCCACCTCTCGCTGGAGAAACTGGACAAGGCTAATCGCGAGTTGGTGGAGCTCTATCTGCAACTTGACCTGCCCAAGCTTTGGGGCGATGGCAAAGCAGTGGCCGCAGACGGTACCCAGTTCGACTTCTATGACGACAACCTACTGGCCGGCTACCACTTCCGCTATCGCAAGATGGGGGCCGTGGCGTACCGACACGTGGCCAACAACTACATTGCAGTGTTCCAGCACTTCATCCCGCCAGGCATCTGGGAGGCGATCTATGTGATAGAGGGACTGCTCAAAGTCAGCCTTAGCGTCGAGCCCGATACGGTCTACTCCGACACCCAGGGCCAGTCGGCCACAGTATTCGCCTTCACTCATCTCCTGGGTATCAATCTGATGCCGCGTATCCGCAACTGGCGCGACCTAGTGATGTGCCGACCGGATCGAGGCGTATCGTACAAGCACATAAACCGACTGTTCACCGACACTGCCGACTGGCACCTGATCGAAACTCACTGGCAGGATCTGATGCAGATTGCGCTGTCGATCCAGGCCGGCAAGATTTCCTCGCCCATGCTGCTACGTAAACTTGGCTCTTACAGCCGGCGCAACAAGCTCTACCTCGCAGCACAGACGCTGGGCAGTGTTATCCGCACGATTTTCCTGCTCAATTGGATTGGCAGCCGAGAGCTGCGCCAGGAGGTCACTGCGAACACCAACAAGATCGAGTCCTACAACGGCTTCTCCAAGTGGCTCTCTTTCGGCGGCGATGTAATTGCCGAAAACGATCCGGACGAGCAGCAGAAACGTCTGCGTTACAACGACATGGTGGCTTCGTCGGTGATTCTGCAGAACACCGTGGACATGATGCGCATCTTGCAGAAACTAGCCCGCGAAGGGTGGCAGTTTACCGATGAGGACGTGTCCTTTCTTAGCCCCTACCTGACCAGTAACGTCAAGCGTTTCGGCGAGTTCAACCTTAAGCTCAACCGACCGCCGGAGCCCTGGATCAAGGATTCGGTATTCCAACAGGCTGCCGGCTCGTTGCGAGTCAACTCGACCAGTAAGGCCGCGGCCGAGGAGGCAATATGATCGAGATTGCGTCAGCGTCTTTTCGAGTCACACCCTACGGTGAGGTGGACATCGCAGCACTGGACAGAATGCGAGCCGGATTCGATACATCCCAACTTCTACGGCTAGTTGAAGGTCTGGATGCATGCCTCTCGGAAATGGGTGGTATCACCGCCTTGCGTGACGAACTGCTGAAATTGCACGCAATGGCACTGACTATCGTCGAGGGGACTGCCCCGGCTGCACCCACCGAGAACGCGTGTATCTGGGCTGAAGCAGAATCTGTGCAGTTGGGCCTAGAAGCGCTGGCGACGTGGATTCGCTCCGCTCAGGGCTTCCTAACTCCCTTGACCAGTCTTGAGCCTGAGCATCAGCAGTAGCTCGTTAAACCGTATCAAGCCGAGCCGGAATCAGCCCGGCTTGATCAGTGACCTAGCGATTCGGTAGCCGCTGAGCGATCACGACAAAGAAACGCCGGCATTGCCCGAACGTCGACCAGTTCAGCAGCCAATTTGACAAGGGGCTGCGTAATCATAGGTACCACTCAAAATGTATATCTTTACTTGAGACTATGACTCATCATAACGAATCGCTCGCGAAATTCGAAACCTGACTTCTTATAAAAGCTTACTGCTTTAGGATTATTTTCGTCCACTTCTAGATGAACTATTGCGGCACCTTGAGACTTCAAGAAGGACTTGACCTTTTCTAGAATCTCACTGCCAAATCCCTGTCCTCGGCACTGTTCATCGATATAAAATTCATCAATCCAGACCTCAATCCCCCTGAACTCGATACTGTAGCAATTGCAAGTAGCAATATATCCAATCTGCTTGCTGCCAAGACAAATAATCCAAACGTTGCCCTTTTCTGAAGATGACAAGAGAGGGCGAAGTGCAGCCAGCCTGTCTTCGTCAGTCATCTCAATACCATCGTATAGGTGGTATTTTTTCATTAGCTCCACGAGTAAGAGCTCATCATCTATTGAGGCTGAGATCAACTTGATATTTGAATTTTTGCTCATGGCATCTTCAGATCTTGGTCATCATTATTACGCCGGCAACGATTACGACTATGGCGCTCATGCGCTTATATGCGTCCGACGAGCTAAAGTTTTCGCTGAGTATCTTTGGGTTAACTATTGCTAGCCAATGACTTAAGGCTAGCACATATACCGGGTGAAGACTGACCAAAACCGAGACCACCGCAACGTTTCCACCAGCAGATAATGCGCCAATAAAAAGCGCGTATCCACCGGCGTCGAAGAGATTGCTCAGCGCATACACCGCCCAGCCCTTTGGTGGCATTTCGGAGACATCCTTTGCGATGGAATGGCGCCATTTCGGAACCAGCAGCATCAGAGTCCCGCCAAGACCGTAGCCTGCATAGTTAAACATAAGAACCGAGGGCAGGCTGTGACTCAGGAGCAGGTGATCGTATAGTAGCGTAGCCACCGCCCCAAAAACTGCTGAACCTATTAGAAGCAATACTGCTGATAAACTTATCGAGCCTGGTCTCCCTTTGCCGATTGCCACAGCAAAGTAAACCCCGACAAAAACCAAGGCAATGCCGAGCAGCTCAATCCCTGTTGGCGAATAACCAAGCAAGAGGATCGATACGACAAGCACCAGCAAAGGAGTTAACTGATGAAGCGCAATCGCAGTAGAGATATCGACCGACTTCAGCGGCATTGCGTATAGGAAATACATTCCAAAAATGCATAATCCTGACAGCAGGTTCAGAAGCGCTGAGGTTGTGTCAAAGTCAGATGGTGTAAAGAGAAGAAAAATCAGCGCAGAATAAAGAAGATTTCCAATGCTCAGGAGAAATATAAATGTAGTCCAGTGATTCGCATGATGGATCACTGCCAGCTTGTCCAGGATATTTGAAAGGCTCCACAGCAGTGGAGCCATAAGTGCCATAACTAACCAGGTCATTTTCCTCGAAGTACCTCTAATATGGTATCGCGACTATCCTTCAATAAAACATGAGAAAAGTCGTCGGTGTCATGGTCAAATATAAAGGTTCGCTGATAGTCGAAGCTCTCTGAAGTTTCGAATTCCACAATCTTGTCTAGAATCGCCTCAACCTCATCAAAGCGATGAGAGTGATTAAGGCGAAGAATTTTCATTGCATTACCGTAATGGGCTGCCTCATCACGGGCAGCATATCTAATCCAGGTTGAAAGAGACTCGTTTTCAAACGAGTCAAAGAAGCTTACATCTTGCTTGTAGGCTCTTGTGCTGGTCACTTCATCAAATGCGATAGAGAGAAGAATTGTGAATTCATCCTTCATGAAGTCTTCGATATGAGAAAAGTCCGGAGAGTTCGATCTAATCTCGCGATCAATCATGTCTTCCGGCATGGAGTAAAGTACGCTATTAATCTTTCTCAGTCCGCGATAATGATTTTGCTCATCGAGATGCCACAGGCATACGAACTCGATAAATTCATTGCTAAATTGAATGTCGCGACGGCCAAACAAGTAGCGCAAGAAGTTTATTGAATCAAATTCAGAGCTCATGTCATGCCAAAAGAAAGGCCGACGCTCCTCGAGCTTTGAGGGATTCGACTTTATCTGTTCAATTGACAAACCCTTCAGCAACTCCAGGGATGACCATTCGTAGCTTTTAAGACCAATACCCGACTTAACATTTGACACTTGAACGCTCCTTGTTCAGAGGACAAAATTTGAGAACAGCCAGGGAGAGTCGCTATCTATGGCCGAAAAGGTGCCTGGGTTGTTTTTGGTAGGATTCCAGTCCGAATAAACCCCTTTTAGTTCGCCTAGATACTGTGAAATATAAGATAGTGCCACTTCATGATCCATGTCTTCGGCTTCAATTATTCCTGCCGACGGATGGCTCAGGATCCATAAGTAACCGGAAAGAACTCCGGCTGCTACCTGTAACGTTGTTGCAGTGTTGAGAGTGGCAAGTTCCTTGGCCTTTTCGATGCTTAAGATAGATCCATACCAATAACTAGATTTTTCGTGCCCCATAAGAAGAACACCGAGGTAATCAGAACCCGACAAGATATCACCAGGACGAAGTACTTTTGTCTTTTCTGGAGTCATGCAATCATTGCCGAACCATTCATGTACAGAGAGAATTGCTTCATCGCTTGGGCGATAGGCATAATGGACAGTTGGTCTATATGTCTCATCGGCAGTTCTGAGCGTCAAAAAGTCAGCAATTGAAATTGCCTCGTGATGAGTTACCAAATAACCTAAGCTAGGGCCGTTAAATGGCGTCCATGTCTTAACTCTAACAGAGGCCCCTGGCTTCTCAATATAGATTGCTGCTCCGCATCCATCTGTATGCATTGACGCATCCGTGGGTAGACTTCGCTCGTGACTTCCCCAGCCCAACTCTGCCGGTTGTTGCGACTCACTTATGAACCCATGCACTGACCAAGTATTTACGAACTCACCCCTCTCCCTAGATTTCTGAGAAATTTGCGAGTCGTACTCTGCGACATGGATTACTTTGACACCCAATCTTTGGCTTAGGATAGCCCACTGCTCTTTATTAGAGGGCTTTTTACAATCACCCAATATCTCTTCCGCTAAATCTAAAAGAGCACGTTTAACGAAGTGGGATACCAACCCAGGATTCGCGCCATGCGCCACGAGAGCCGTCACCCCTGAGCCTAGCCTCTTTTTCAGAGACAGCATTTGTTCTCTTAAGTGATAGTTAGTTCGCTTATGCAGTGGTATGGTTGGGTCATCATATCCGCCCTTCCACGGCTCAATGCATGTGTCTAAATAAAGAGCCCCTGCGGAGCGGCATAATTCTATCAGGGCAAGACTTGAGACATCGGTTGATAGATTTATTAGAACCGTCCCTTCACCAAGAATCGGCACAAGAATGTCGCGATAGTTGATTTGATCAATTGCAGAGTTGATAAATTTTAAGCCAAAACTGTTAGCAAAGTACTCAATAAGCGGTGGTGTTTTTGGATCGATCGCGTAGATTTCTAAAGTAGATAAGTCGTGAACCTTAGAAAGGAGAGGAAGGAAGGACTGGGCAATCGTTCCTAGTCCCACAAAGACAATTCGCTGGGGGGGATTAATTGAAAAATCCATTCAAGCATCCTTACTGTCTATTATGAAAATCTGTTTCCCTATGCCTGCATGTCTACTTTGAACTTGGCTGGCATGTCAAATTATTTTTCTGGATCGCCTATATTTTCTTTTTAAATCAAATACTTAATCGATAGTTAACTTCGGGGAGGGAGGTGCCAACTGGGCAGGTTTTAGTCAGCTCCGTGGCAAGTGACAATGATTTTCACTTGCACATCACGCACTATGCAGTTTTTGGGCTTGCCCGCTTGAAACTCCCTTCTTATCGCCGCACTCGTTGGAGCTTGCAATCAAGACTGGCAGCCAGGCCCAGAGAAGGGGCCAGGCCTTAACCGCAGTGGAGCGCTTGACCAGCGTTTCGGTCGACAAGGCCAGGATCAGATCTAACACTGTTGGCGGCAGCGGTGTTGATGGTCATGTGTCCCTGGACGTCTTCTTCTGTTGGGGAAAGAAGAAAAACGTCTTCTGCGGCGGCGCGATCAGGATATCGGTGGACTTGATGCTCGTGCCTTTGCGCCGCCTGCTCTTGCCTTCCTTGTCCACTGCCTGGATATCGCCGTTGGCCACCGCGACATCCAGGGCCAGCTTCACGCGACTTTCGTCTGCCATGGTGAAGTTGGTGAGCTCCGTCATGAGCTGGATGAAGGGACGACGCTCGACTTCGAATACCTGTTTGGGTAGCAGCTCGGACAGTTCCCCACGAATCCGGGTATCAGTCACTTGGTCGAACTGGTGTTCTCCTTCGCAGAGTAGGTCCGGCTGGCCGGTCACCCCCACATCCCGGTTAGCGTCGTAACCAAAGAAGCAGGACGGTGATAACAGGTGGGAGAAATTGTTGCCGTACTTCCAGTGTATGGCTTTCATCACGTCGTTGGCGCGGTAGCTGTTCGCCAGGTGGATGAACCAGTAGGCCATGGGGTTGGTGCCGTGTGGGCGAATGAAGAACACCGTCATGAACTGCGCGCCGCTTTCCTGCTTGATCCCGTCCGACAGATAGCGCTGGATCAGGTACTGCCAATCCTGGGAGCTATGTGCTTTTAAGTGCCGTAGCTGTTCCCAGGGGACATACTGTTCTAGACCGATACTGGCAATAGCCTTGCGGTTGGCGTGGCGGTCCGCTAAGTACGTGATTAGAAAGTCGACATTGAAGGTCAGCAGGACCTCAGCATTGCTGAGGTGCTGGAAGATCCATTTGATCTGGCCGAATGGCACGTCGCCGTAGCCGTACTGATCGAGCAGAAACAGAACGCGCTCGCTTTTTCCAAAGGCCTTGAGGCTTTGCGCAATGGCCGGAAGAGCTTTGGTGAACTCGGCGGTATGCAGGTGAATGTCCTGTCCAATGCGGGCCTGATGTCCGCGGCTGGCCAGGACGGCGTGCAAGCAAGCAGTATTCTTCGGCTTCACATCCACAAAGTGATGCTGCGAGCAGATCGGTCGATGCTTGATGCGCCCCACGTTGTTGCGCACTTCCGACTCCTGGATTGCTTCCAGGGCGATCACCGGGGAGCCGAAGTGGTGACCGCCTGCGCTGTCGTTATATATACCTCCACCGCTGAAGCCATCGACAATTGATAGGCCAAGCAGTGGCATTTGCTGATTCCGCATCAGGACATCGATGTAGGCCTGGATGTAGTCGTCGATGATCTGGTGCTTGATCTTGCTGTGTGGATCGATGGTGGGAAAGGTTTGGGTTGCCCAGTCCCAGCGGTACTTCTCGTCATCCTTGGCCATCGGGTCGTCCTTGTTTTGGTATCAGGCGAGGGTCAGCAGCGGAATTTCATCCCAGGTCTGGCCCTTCAGCAGCCGGCCATTAGCTTTCTTTGAACGCTTCACGCCATCGGAGCCCCAGCCGCCCCATTGTTTGAAAAAGAAAGCAGCGCCAAAGGCATCGCACTGGCGGTGGATGTTATCCACCCACTCCTGCTTCATTGGCCGGGCCTTGGCGCCGGACTCGCCGCCGACGATGACCCAATGGATGTCAGTCAGGTTCAGTTCACCCAAGTCTTCTAGTAAGGGTTCCGCGGAGAGGAAACGGATCGCGGCGTTGATGCCACGCAGGCAGTCGATTCTGGGCACGCCGTACTCCCGGTCCTCGACCGAGACCCCCAGCCAAGCGTTGGCCGGCGGTGTGCGCTGGCTGAAATAGTCGGCCAGGCGCTCGGCCCGCTTAGTGAGGATCTGGAAGGTGTGCTGTGAGGCCTGGTGGATAACCGCGAACACCTGGTCGATGTAGGTGTCCGGCACCTGCTCATGGAACAGGTCAGACATGGAATTGACAAAGTAGATGGTCGGCTTCTTGCGCTGCAGAGGCTCCTGCAGTTTCTCTGGGCGCAGGCTGAGGCGAAAGCCGTTCTCGTAGCCGGGCGTGCCCATGGCCTGCAAGCGACGCGCCATGTTCTCGGCATAGCAGTGTTTGCAGCCCGGCGACACCTTGGTGCAACCCACCACCGGGTTCCAGGTCATTTCCGTCCATTCGATGCTGGTCTGCGTACTCATTGCACCGTCACTCCTGTCGTGCGTCGATGTTAGTGAGAAGCTGGCACTTGAGTCAAAGTGCTGGCATTTAGTTCGAGAGCAGGCCTCGCAGCGAGGCCGCCAAAGGAGATGGCAGGGTCGATGTAGCGCATCGCCGATTTGATGTCCTTCCACCCCACGTAGGTCATTAACGCCTTAATGTCCCAGCCATTGGCCGTGGCCCAGGTGGCGAAGCCTCGACGCAATGAGTGGCTGGTATAAAGGTCAGCCTGGATCCCCGCACGCTGGAGTATCTGCCGCAGTAGGACGATCAGACTGCCAGGATTCAAGCCAGCCTCGTTCAAGTTGCCCCAACGGTCCAGCCGACGAAAAACCATCCCTCGAGCAATCCCTGCTGCACCGATCCAGTCGAGATAGGCCTGTACTGGGCACAGCCGCCTCAGCGCAGGTACGTAGTGAGTGGTGCCAAGGTTGTCCCGGTCACCCTTGCTCCAAGGCAAAAACAGCGTCATGCCAGCACCGGCTTCGGCTTGAATGTGCTCCACCTGCAAGCGGCACAGTTCATCGCTACGAAAGCCTCGCCAGAAGCCGATTAGTAGCAATGCCGTATCCCGCCGACAGCGCAAATATCCCGCCAGGTCTTCGGCTTGAAACAGACACATAGCCTCCTGCTCCAACCACTCAACCGCATGCTCCAGATGCTGTAATTGCAGCGGCGCGGCCTGCTTTGTCTGGCTCGGGTGCAGGGTGCGAATTCCCTTCAGTACCTGGTGTACGGTCGGGGTCTTGGTGGGATCGGGGAAGCCGTGCCTGATATGCCACTGCGCGAGGGCGGCGAGGCGCTGCTTTAGCGTGTTGAGGCTCAGCGTGTCGGCGTAGTCCACCAGGTAACGCACGATGGAGTCACTCGTGGCCGGCAAGAAGCCGCCCCAGGTCACCTCGAAATGTTCGACGGCCGACTGGTAGCTACGCCGGGTGTTTTCCCGCGTGCCGGCTTGCAGGTAGCGCTCGACGTCCTTCATCGCCCGTGCGTGCCCTTTGTGTACTGGGAAACGACCGCGAAGCAGCCGTTTTTGCCAATCATATTGAATAATCATCGGTTATTTTATCTGAAACAAGCCTTCAAATCCTGCTTTACTTCATGACAATTTAGTATGTAAATACATGGTATGTAATCCATTATGAAATCGTAGGAGCAGACCATGGCCCGCGGCGGCATCAACAAGGCACTGGTTCAGAAAGCCCGCCAGGCCATCCTGGCGCGGGGTGAGAATCCCAGCATCGACGCAATACGGGTCGAGCTGGGCAATACCGGCTCGAAAACCACCATCCATCGCTACCTGAAAGAACTCGAAGACGCCGACCGCGGCCGGAACGCGGCCGCATTGCCGCTCAGCGAGCAGCTGGCCAACCTGGTGGCCCAGTTGGCGGATCAGCTCAAGGAGGAAGCGCAGGCCGACGTGGCCCAGGAGCGCGAACAACTGGCACGGGAACGACTCGATTACCAGAACCAGATTCGGCAGGCCGAAAGCCGTATCCAGCAGCTGGAAGGTCAGCGCGCTGGGCTCACGGAGCAGTTCCAGGCTGCCCAGCAAGCACTGCTGCAGGAACAACAGCTGCGCCAACAGGCCGAGGTCGAGAATGCCCGCCTGCAGCAAGCCAACCACGACCAGGAAGCGCGCCTGCAAGACCGCGACGGGCAGATTCGCTCGCTGGAGGACAAGCATGAGCATGCCCGTGATGCCCTGGAGCACTATCGCCAGGCCAGCAAGGAGCAGCGTGAGCAAGAGCAGCGCCGGCACGAGTCGCAGGTACAACAATTGCAACTGGAACTGCGACAGCTACAGCAGACCCTGATCGTCAAGCAGGACGAGCTGACCCACCTGAACCGCGACAATGCGCGCCTGCTTGCCGAGGCGCGGCAGCAGCAGAAGGATCAGCATGCGCAGCAGAAGCTACTGACGCAGAAGGCTCAGGCTCTGGAGGTCGCCCAGAACACGCTGACCAGCATTGAACGTACGAATGAAGCCCTGGAGCAGCGCTGCCACGCTCTGCAGGATGAGGTGACCCGGCTTGGTGAAGCCTCCTCGATTCAGGCACAGCAAACCCAGAGCCTGCAGGAGCGTCTGGCTAAAGCCACCGCGCAACTGAAATTGCTCGGGCAGGCACCGCCCACGAGCAGCGGTGGCGCAAGTAGCTCATGATCCGGCACACTGAGGTCAGAAGCGGAGTGGAGGTTCAGATGACGCTACCCTACGAACGTACCCGCTCGGTGGTGCAGGCCCAGGAGTTTCTCGTCGAGCTCTCTCGTGACACCACCTTGTCGGAGTCCATCCGCAATGAGGCTCGGCGGCTGCTGTGTCACTACCCGAGCAAGGGCGACATGCTGCAGGCCGGCCGGAATGAGGAGCAAGCGGCGGGTTCGATTTTCGAGCCTGTCTTCAGCTCTTCGATTGAAGACTGAACGGCTACCACTCCTGATATCTGCGCTCAGGCTCAGCCATCGCCCCAGAATTCGTCACGCCGCACCAGGCCGAACTCATCCTTCGTGGAATCAGGCTCCTCGTCGAACATGGCGTTGACCATGCGCTCGCGACGTAGGCCGCTTAGTGTGCGGAAAAACCAAAGCTCGCAAAGATGAACCTTGTAGCGCTCGCCATCATGCTTGGAGCCATACCCCCAGTGTGCCTGAAGGGTTCCAAACTGTTGACCATAACCTTCAACGCTAGTGCTCTGGCGGCAAACATCACAGGTAATGTCTACGACCGTTTCAACCGGTTGAGCGGCAGTGTGCTCCATGATCAGTACCTCCTGCGACGGTTGAGGAAAGGGCCATCCAAAAGCCTCAAAGTCGTTTCTGCGCTACGAGCGGATCAAAAACGCTGTCGGCGGATGGGAATGGAGTTCGCAGCACAAGATAGAGGCGGGTGTGGTTAATGCGATCATCGCCCTAGGGCTTTCATGATCAAAAACAGCTACTTACAGACCAAATGAATGAATTTCCCCCTTATCTCGGCATGCCCCCCAGTTGCCGTGCGTCATAGGGCGCGGCGACCAACTGGTGGCCGCCCTCGGCGGCGCCCGGCGTGTCGCCATGCATGTCCGGGATGCCGTTGCCGTCGACGAACCGCAGGTGGGTGTGGCGCTCGAAGAAGGCCACCATGTGCGGGCAGGCTTCGAGGAAGGCGTCGATCCGCGCGGCGTCGTAACGCTCGCCCAGTTCGTGGCGCAGGTAGGTACGCGGTTGCTCGATGTCCTCCTCGATACCGGCGCGACGCGCCAGCGGGTTGCGCGGCAACCAGGCCCAGCCGCCGGACCAGGCGCTGGCGCCGCCGAACACCGGGTCCTTCTCCACCAGGACTACCCGGCGCCCGTGCCAGGCCGCGGTCACCGCCGCCGCCAGCCCGGCGGCGCCGGAGCCGACGACCAGCACGTCACAGGTTAGCGGGGTGGTCTCGACGGCCGCAGAGGTCATGGCTTCTCCCTTTTTCAATATTTCGGAACGATGTTCCATATTCTAGGGAGGCAATGCCCGCGTACCAACCCGCTCAGCGAAAGGAGCGGGCGATCATCGGCCAGGTCGAAGCGAGGTCGGCCGCCCGTTAGGGAAAAGGGAGACGGGAGGGGAAAGGCCCGGCGCAGGCGCACCGGGCCGAGGGCGTCAGCGCGCTTCGCCGCCGCCCTGGACCGCGGCGGTCTTCTTGCGCACCGGGAAGGGAAAGTAGAGGGCGCGCAGCAGCGCGACGCGCTTGATCACTTCGCCGATCAGCAGCGAGACGATCACCGAGATCACCAGGGCGACGCTGGCAGCGGCCGGTTCCGACAGGCCCAGGTGGACCAGCAGGTTGAAGGTCTTGTGCTGGATCTCGCCGTGGAAGATCAGCAGGATCAGGGTCGACTGGCCGATGTAGGTCATCGCCTTGCCCAGCCAGTCGATCTTCATCATCAGCCCGGACAGCGCCCAGCACAGGTAGACGCCGCTCACCGCCTGGACGGTGGCCCAGAACCAGTGGTCGTAGCGGCGCTGCGCCATGTCCACCACCGTCGGGTAGTAGAGGAAGCTGGCGGTGGTCACGGCAAGGGCGATGCACAGGGTCAGCAACGAACTCTGGTGGCGACGCAGGACGTCGCGCAGGACATAGCCGAACATGAAGTGGGCGCTGCTGATCAGGGTGATGTCCAGGCTGAACGGCAGGCCCGGCAGCAGGTACTGTTCGCCGCCGAACTCCACCGGGATCTGCCAGAACGTCTTGAGGAACAGGATGCCCAGGCCCAGTTGCACGGCCAGCAGCACGCAACTGGCGGCGAGGGACAGGCCGAGACGCTGGATGACGCGCAGCATGAACCAGGCGAACAGGGTCGCTACCCAGAAGTGCGGCAGGTACCAGAGCGCCTGCCAGGGCAGGGTGTCGACCGAGGCGTACAGCACTCCGCCGATGTCCGGCAGCAGCGGTTGGCCGCGCAGCAGGTCGCGGAGGATGACGTAGCCGAGCATGGTCACGAAGAACGGCTTGAGGAGGGCGTCGGCCTTGCGCAGGGCCATCTCGCCGAAGGGTTGCTCGGTCCTGAAGAACACCCCGGAAATGAAGAAGAACAGTGGCAGGATGAACGGAGAGAGCAACGGATAGAGCACGGTCGGCGAACTGGCGACGAACCAGCTGTGCCCGAAGACGATGATCAGGATGCCCACGCCGCGGGTCACATCCATCTGAATCCAGCGTTTTTTCACTTTGCAACTCCCGCTTGACGCGCTAACTCACAGTGGTTGTTCGAAGGCCCCCAGGGCCAGGCTCCCTACCCGGAGCCATGGGTCAATCGGTGCGCCAGGGCCGCAGCCAGAGCGCCATGCCGAGCAGCGCCAGGCAGCCGGCGACGGTGCCCAGGCCCAATTGCAGCCAGATACCGTCGATGCGGAACAGCAGGCCGGCGGCGAGCGCCATGGCCAGGGCGTTCAGTAGCCACAGCCGGGCCCAGGGCAGGGCGCCGAGCAGGGCCTGGCGACGCATCAGCAGCAGCGCGGTGCAGAGCACCCCGCCAAGGGCCGCGAGGGGAATCCCCGGCAGTCCGAAAATCAACGGCAGGACCGCCAGCAGCGCGGCGTTCAGCGCGCTGCCGAGCAGCTCGCAGCGCAGCGGCAGGCGAGTATCGCCGGCGGCGTAGGCGTAACGCGCCAGCAAGGCATTCCAGGCGCCGAACACCAGTGGCACGGCGAACCAGGCCAGCAGCGCCGGCAACGGCGAGCCGGCGGTCTGCCGCGGCAGCAACAGGGCCACCAGGCCGGGTGCGGCAGCGACCAGCCCGACCCCGGCCGGCAGGGTCAGCAGGCTGGCGGTCTCCAGGCCGCGGCGAAGCAGGGCCAGACGCTCGCCACCCTGGCGTCGGCTCATCATGCCGAGCAACACCTGGTTGAGGCTCATCAGGGCGATCAGCGGCAGGTTCATCAGCTTGCGCGCCAGGTTGACCCAGGTCACCGCGCCTTCGCCGAGCAGCGAGGCCACCAGCCGCTCGACCAGCGCCAGGCCCTGGCTGGCGGCGTTGCTCAGCAGCAGCGGAGCGATGCGCCCGCCAAGCTCGCCCAGTTCGACGCCGGAAAGGCGCCAGTGCCAGGGCCGCCAGCCCTCGATCCATAGCGAAGGCAGCAGCACCAGCGGCATCAGCAGGCTGCCGAGCAGGCAGGCCAGGGCCAGTTGTTCGGGCTGGCTGGCCTGGCCGTGCAAGGCCAGGTAGAGCACCGGCGGCAGGTTGAACAGCAGCGAGCCGAGCCCGGCCAGGACGAAGCGCTCGGCGGCCTGCAGGGGGATGCTGAATAGCGCATGGAGCATCAGCCCCGGCACGCACCAGGCGAGGACCCGCAAGTTGGCCGCGGCCTGGGCGCTGGCCGTCTCGGCCAGGCCCGGGCCGAGCAAGCGCACCAGCCAGGGCGCCGCCGCCAGCAGCAGGAAGCTGAGCGCCACGGCGATACCGAGCAGCGCCGGGAGGATTGCCGCCAGCCAGTCGAGGCGACGTTCGCCCTGGCGTTCGAGGAACAGTGGCAGGGCCGCCGCGCTGAGCACGCCGCCGGCCAGCGACATGCGCAGGGCCTCGGGCAGGAACAGGGCGATGAGGAAGGCGTCGCTGCGCTCGCCGGCGCCCCAGGAGGCCACCAGCAGCCATTCGCGGGCGAAGCCCAGGCACAGGCCGAGCAGGGTGGCCAGGGTCAGCCAGAAGGCGGAGCCGAGCATCTCAGGCCTCGGCCCCGCGCTCGAGCTGTCGCTTGAGCTTGCGATAACCCACCGCCCGCGGTTGCGGCTGGCGTTCCGGGAACAGCCGGCGGGCTTCCAGCAGGTTGATCCCGACCAGCAGCCAGAACAGGCCGATCATCACCACGGCGAAGCTGAAGTAGTGGTCGAACAGGCCGCTGACCAGCGCCGCCAGGATGCCGCCCGTACTGCCCAGCCAGATCGCGTTGTCGCGGGTCAGGCGGATCGGGCCTTTCTCCGGACGGGCTTCGCGCCACCAGCGCCAGGTCACCGCGATGAACAGCAGCATGCCGCCGAGGCCGACCTTGTACATGAAGTTCAGCCACAGGTTGGAGATGCCCAGGAGGTCGGTACCCGGCACCGGCGGGTCGACCTTGAAGCCGATTCCCAGCGGATAGCGGGCGACGGCCTTGGGGAACATCCGATACTCGTCGAAGCGCACCTCGGTACTGGCGTTCTGCGGCGAGAAGATGGTCGCCAGGCGTTCCTGCAACGGCGGGTAGCTGAGCACCAGGACCACCACCAGGCCGACCCCGAGCAACAGCAGGCGGCCGGTGTAGGGCACCTTGCGCAGGGACATCCAGAACAGCACCACCGCCAGGCTGAGCATCGCCCCGCGGGAACTGGCGAGGAGGATCGCGGCGGCGCCGAGGACCGCCACGGCGAGGCCCAGGCCGCGCCGCCAGCCCTGGTTGGCGACCCCGTAGCAGAACGCCAGGGGCAGCAGCAGGGCCATGATCCCGCCGGTGGCGTTGGGGTGCATCCATGGCGAGCCCATCCGCGAGGAAAGCGCCTCCAGGCCGAACTTGAGGGTGTCCAGGTTGGCGTAGTTGAACATCGCCAGGATCGGCGCCATCCCCGACGCCGAGCGGTAGCGGATGAACACCGCGATGGACATCAGCAGCATCGCCAGGGTGCCCAGCAGCAGCGCGATGACCAGTGTCTCGCGGTTCTTGCGCTCTACCAGCAGGCGTCCGGCGAGGAACACGATGGACAGGTTGAGCAACCAGCGCAGCCAGTTCGACAGGCCGCTGGCCTCGGCCTTGATGCTGACCTGGCCGACCACGAACGGCAGCACGGTGAACAGCATCAGCCACAGCAGCATGCGCTCGGTGGAGCGGTAGCGCAGCGCCGGCGCCGGCGGCAGGCGCGAGAGGAAGATGTGCCAGAGCACCGCGCCCCAGGTCAGGGCGAGGATCGCTTCGCTGACCGTCGAACGGATCCCCACGTTGACCGTGGAGTAGGGCATGAAGGTCGCCACCAGGGCGAACAGCAGCAGCCCCCAGAACGGGAAGCGCAGGATGGTGACCGCGGCCGCCAGGCCGACCATGGCGGCGCCGGCCTTGGCCGGGCTGAGCATCAGCAGCGCTCCGCCGAAGGCCAGGCCGAAGACGACAGCGACGAGGTTTCCCAACGACATTCTCAACTCAGTTCCTCGATCAGTGCGGCCAGCCGTTGCCGGTAGGCTTCGCGGTTGAAGCGCGCGGCCCAGGCGATGAGTTCTTCCGCCGAGGCTTCGCGCGGCGCATCGGCCAGGCGCAGCATCAGGCGTTCCAGGGCGGCGCCGTCGCTGGGCGAGAAGCGCGGCGCCGACGGCGGGGTGACTTCGTCCAGCGAGGTGCCGCTGGCCACCGCCACCGGCGTGCCGACGCTCAGCGCCTCGACCACCGGCAGGCCGAAGCCTTCCGCGTAGGACGGTTGCCAGAGCCGCTCGGCCTGGCGGTACAGCGCGTGCAGTTCGGCGTCGTCGAGCCCGCCGAGCGCGTGCAGGCCGGGCAAGCCGCGTTGTTCCTCGGGCAGGTGGTCGAGGCTGCCGACCAGCACCAGCGGCGGCACGCCGGGCGCCTGGGCGCGCGCCCGGGTCCAGGCACTGACGAACCAGGGCACGTTCTTGCGCAGTTCGCGGGTACCCACCAGCAGCCAGTAGCGTGGCGGCAGGCCGCGTGCCGAGAGGTCGGCGGGTTCGCCGGCGAAGCCGTCGACCTGGTTGGGCAGCACCCGGACTTTCCCGGCGACCCCGGGAAACAGCCGCACAGCCTCGTCGGCGCTGTACTGCGAAGGGGTCCAGACACGGTCGGCGACACGCAGCGCATAGGCGATCGACAGGTAGTCGCTGATCCGATAGACCAGTGCCTTGAGGCGGTTGGCGTGGTAGTTCTTCAGGGTGATCTGGAACAGATCGTGGATCAGCAGCGCATAGCGCACGCCCGGCGGACGCGGCGGTAGCGGCAGGCCCATGTTGAAGGTGCTGATGTACAGGTCGATGTCCTGTTCGCGCAAGGCGCGTGGGAGGAACCCGGCTTCGAAGCGCAGGCGCTGGTGCGGCTGGTGCATCGCGGTGCGCGGGCAGCCCCACGACGGGCAGACCGCCCGCTGGCGCAGCGGGTCGTCGAGAGGGGCCACGGTGAAGCGGGTCACCTGCGTGCCGGGCAGGCTTTCCAGGGCCTGCTCCATGGCATAGACCTGGCGGCTGATGCCCGAGTGCGGCGAGCTGCCGACGGTGCGGTAGTCGAGTCCTATGCGCATGCCGGCGCTCCTTCGGCGAGGCCGGCGTAGACCTGTTCCAGTTGGCTGGCGGCGACGCTCCAGTCGTGCGCGCGACGTACGTAGGCGCGGCCGTTCTCGCCCAGCGCGCGGGCCTGCGCCGGGTCCTGCAACAGGCGCACCACGGCGTTGGCGAGCTGCTCGGCGGATTCGCCGCCGAGGTAGTCCTCGCCGTCCCGCAGTTCCAGGCCGGAAACGCCCTGCGCGGTACTCGCCAGCGGCAGCCCGGCGGCCAGGGCCTCGAGCACCTTCAGCTTCGAACCGCCGCCATGGCGCAGCGCGGCGAGGAACACCGAACTGCTCGATTGCAGTTGCAGCAGGTCGGGAACGAAGCCTTGCCATTCGATGCGCGGATCGCTCCAGCGTTGCGCCCACTCCGCCGGCAGCGCATAGCCGCAGACGCTCATGCGCGCCTCGGGGCAGTGTGCCCAGACCCGCGGCAGGATCTCGTCGAGCATCCATTCCACGGCATCGACGTTCGGTGCGTATTCGTAGTTGCCGAGGAACAGCACGCGCTGCGCTTCGGGCGTCGGCCGGGCGGCGGCGAAGTGCTCGCAGTCGACCCCGTTGACCACCACTGGCACCGGGCGGCCGAGCATCGCGCCGAGCTGCCGCGCATCTTTCTCGGTCACGGCGACGACCGCTGCCGCCTGGCTCATCACCCGGCGTTCCCAGCGGCGGTAACGCCACTGGTCGTAGCGCACGAAGGGCAGCGCCCAGCCCGGCAGGCGGTCGTAGGTGGCGGCACCGAGGGACGACTCGACGTTGTGCTCGGTGAGCACGAACGGCTGGCCGGCGTCGCGCAGCGGTCGCTCGTAGGGCTGGAAGCTATAGCTGTGCTCGACCTGGACCACGTCCCAGGGCTCGCGCAGCAACTCCGTGGCGGTGCGTTGCAGCTCCGCCGACAGGCCGTTGACGCTGGCCAGCAGCGGGTAGGGCGCGAACAGCGCGGCGAGCAGCGTGGAGAGGCTGCGCAGCGGTCGGCGCGGCAGCACGACCAGGCGTTCGAGGAAGGGCTCCAGGGCCTGGCGGTCCTCGGCGCTCACCGGCTGCTTGCTGTGCAGCAGCACGGTGATCCGGTGGCCGCGTGCCGCGAGGCTGCGCAGCAGGTGGTACTGGCGGGTCTTGCCGCCGCTGGTGGTGGGCCAGGGCGAGTAGGGCAGGATCCAGAGAATACGCATGGGTGGCTTCACTCCCAGACCAGCATCTGCAGGCTGGACTTCACCGGGACTTCCAGGCCGTCGCTGCCGCTCAAGGGCGTGACCTTGCCGCTGAGCGGATCGTGCAGGGTGGCCTCCTTGAGCTTCGGCAGGCGCACGTTGCCGCCGCGGGCCGACCAGAACAGCCAGACGTTGCGGCCGTCCTCGCGGGTCCAGCCGATGCTGAAGGAACCGTCGGGCAGGTCCTCGGTGACCGGCGGGTCGGCCGGGCGCAGCTTCGGCCCGGTGACCTTGAGGAAGCGTTGCAGGGCCAGGTAGACCGGCTTGGGGTTGGCGTCCAGGTCGAGCAGGCCGTAGTCGCGGTCGCGCACGCTGGCGCGCTGGTCGAGATCGCTGAGGGTGAAGAGGAAGATCCGGTCGTAGTCCAGCGCACTCATCAGCGCCAGGCGACGCAGCACGTAGTCGGCCTGGCCTTCGACGCCAATGATGTCCTGCAACTCCTTCGGCCCCTTGTAGGCCGACCAGCCCCACTCGGTGCTCCAGATCGCCGGCACGCCGGCGTTGCGCAGGGCGCGGTTGATCTGGTTGGCGTGGGAGACGAAGTCCAGGTTCCACGGGTAGTTGCCTTCCGGCAACTGGGTATAGGGGTGGTAGGTGGCGATGGTGCCGAGGCTCTCCACACCCAGGTGGCCGAGGGCGTCGAACATGGTGCGGCCGTCGGGCATCTCGCTGAAGAAGGCCATGCCGGCGGAAACCACCGGCTTCTCCGGGTCGACCATGCGCAGGGCGATGGTGCTGGCCTGGAGCAGCTTGGCGTAGCCTTCCGGGTCGGCCTTGGGCCGCCAGAAGCCGATCAGGTTGGGCTCGTTCCATACCTGCCAGGCGGCCACGCTCGGGTAGCGCTGCGAGAGCATCGCCATGCGCCGGGCGAAGACTTCCGGGTCGCGCGGCGGATACTGGTCCTGGAAGGGCGAGTAGAACGGCGCGGTGGTGATGAAGCGGGCCGAGCCGACCAGGTAGAACACCGACTTCAGCTGGCGCGCCTCGAGATCCTTGACCAACTGGTCGAGGGAGGCCAGCTGGTACTGGTCCTCGGCGGTTTCCAGGCGGTCCCAGTGCAGGTCCAGGCGCACCCACTCCAGCCCCAGGTCCTGCAGGCGGTCGATCTGCTTGTTGTAACGCTCCGGGCTGAACCAGAGGAACTGCGCGTTGACCCCGAGGAAGTCTTTCCAGACCACCGCGCGAGGCGCCTTCAGTACCTGGATCTCGGCGTCGGCGGGACGCCCCCAGAACACCAGCAGCAGTACCACGGCGAGCAGCAGCGCGCTGCCGCCCAGATAGAGTCCCTTACGTGCCATGAACGGTTCCCACCATGTCGTTGAACAGTGCCTGGAAGCGCAGCGCGGTGCGCGGCCAGGTCCGCGCATGGCCGATCGCTCCGGCGCGCTCGGCCCAGGCCTGTGCCAGGCGGGGTTCGCGAGCGAGGTTCAACAACTGTTCGGAGAGGGCTGCCACGTCTCCCTGAGGGTAGATGGCGCCGTTGCCGCTGGCGACTTCCTCGGCGAAGGCGCGAGCGTCCGAGGTGATCGCGCCGCGCCCGCAGGCTGCCGCCCAGGACAGGGCGCCGCTGGTGCCGCGCTGCTGGCCGAGCAGACCGAGTTTCTTCGACTCGCGGTACGGCAGGACCATCACGTGGTGGGCCTGGATGGTACGCGGGATGTCCGCGGCGGCCAGGTTCAGGTTCCAGTCGATGGCGTCGGCCAGGCCAAGCTCGGCGATCTGTGCCTTCAACTGGTCGAGGTAGTTGCCGCCGGCGCCGAAGGCCATTTCCGCGGCGGTGCCGCCGGCCAGGGTCAGGCGCACGCGCTGGCGCATCTCCGGCGCGCTGGCGAACAGGTCGGCGAGGGCCTCGAGCAGGTCCTCGATGCCTTTGCCGCGATAGATGAATCCAAAGTACAGCAGGCGCAGGGTGTCCAGCGACGGCAGCGGCACCGTGGCGATCTCCAGGTTGCCGTGGTTGATCACCTCGACCCGCCCGGGCGGCAGGCGCATCCGCCGGGCCAGGCACTCGCCGCCCAGGCCGGTGAGGGTCACCAGGCGCGTCAGGCCCTGGGCCACGGCACGCTCTTCGCGCAGGGTCAGCGGGTCGGCGAGCACCACGGCGGCCTGGGGCAGGGGAGAGGGCAGGCGTTCCAGCAGGTTCAGCGGCCAGGGCAGGCGCTCGCGGCGCCAGACCATGCGCTCCGGATCGTGCACCGTGGCGCTCAGCGGCAGGCGCGGGAAGCGCTTGCGCAGCTCGCGCAGGGCGATGAACTCGCCCAGGCGGCCGCCGCCGAGTTCGGCATGGACCAGGTCGAAGGCGTTCCAGTCGACGCTGTCCAGCCGGCTGGCGATATTCGCGCTGTCGGCCGCCACGCCGGCGAGCGGCGTGGCTACTTCGATGCCGAGACCCTGCAGGGCGTTGCGGAAATGACTGGCGTAGTCGGCGATGCCATTCTTTTCCGGCGGCAGGGGCGCGAGGAGGGCGATCCGCATCAGAACGCGCTCCGGTAGCGGGCGATGGTCTGCAGGACCTTGCTCGGCACCTCGAAGCGGCGCCGGTTGATGATGATCCCGTCGACCTTGCCGAACGCCGTGGTGAGGATGGTCAGCGCATGCTCGACCACCGGCACGGTGCTCTTCTGCGCCTCTACCACCAGGGCGATCAGGTCGGCGCGGCGCAGGGCGATGAAGGCCTCGCGGCTGTCCAGCAGGGCCGGCGCGTCGAGCAATACCACTTCGCCCGGCTGGGCCGGCTCGCCGCCGACCCGCACGCGCACGCCGTTTTCCTCCAGCAGACGGCGCAGTTGCTCGATGATGAAAGTCACACCTTCGCCGTGGCGCGCCGAGGTCAGGCCCAGGGTCAGGCCCTTTTCCTCGATGCGTGCGTAGGGCAGCAGCCCGTACAGCCGGTAGATGCTGGCGGTGAAGGCGTTGCTGCTCTCCGCGGTGCTGTTGCTCAGCTCCGGCAGGGTGGTCCACAGCGGCAGGCCGAATTTCTCCTCGACCAGGCCGCCGTCGTGGATGCGCTGGTCGAGCAGGTAGCAGAGATAGACCACCAGCAGGCCGACGGCGAGGCCGAAGGGCACGGCGAGGAACAGCATCAGCAGGGTTTTCGGGAAGATCCGCCCGGGGTTGTAGGTGGCTTCCTCGATCACCGAGATGTTGCTGATCTGGCTCTTGTCCAGTTCACGGTCGATCCGCGATTTCTCCAGGCTGTCGACGTACAGCGCGTAGTTGCGCTCGGTGGCGTTCAGCTCGCGCTGCAGGCGCGCCAGGGTCGGCTCGATGTCCAGCGCTTCGCGCCGTTGCGCCTCGAGTTCGGCGAGCTGCTTTTCCTGCTCCGCGAGCTGGGTGCGCAGGGCCGCGTTGTTGCTGGTCTCGTCCAGCAGGACCCGTTCCAGGTGAGTGGTCAGGGTGTTCGGCGCGCGGTCCTCGGAACTCTGCACGGTGGCGCCTTCGTCCTGGACTTCCTTCTCCAGGGCACGGATCGAGGCGTCCAGGGCCTTCACCGGCGGCGCGTCGTCGGTGTAGGTGCGCATCATGTCGGCGCGTTCCAGGCGCTTCTGGTTGAGCAGCCGGCGCAGGTCCTGCTGCGCCGGGTTCAGCGCGATCTGCCGCACCGTGACGATCTCCCTGGGCAGCCCCTTGAGTTGCTGGCGGGTGGATTCCAGGGCGCTGTCGGAGGAGGCGATCAGGCGGATCGAGTTGAAACGCTCGCCGCGCAGCACGTTGATCCGCTCGGACAGGTCCTGCAGGCGGTCCTCGATGCTGGATGCGCCGATCTCGTTGAGGTGCTTGAGGATCTGCGCCTTGTAGCTCTTGATCTGCGCCGCGCTGTCGGCAGTCTGCGCCTCGTAGAAGGCGTACAGGCTCTTGCGGCCGAGCGCCTGGGTGCGCTCTTCCATGTAGATCTCGATCCAGGCCTTGACCACTTCCTGGGCGACTTCCGGCTCGCTCCAGGTGAAGCTGATCTCCATCACCGTCGAGCCGGCCGCATGGGTGACCTCGAATTTCTTCTCGAGGTCCTTGGCCAGGCGCTCGACCGCGGTGGTTTCCTCGATCACGCCGAAGGTTTCCAGGGTCACGCGAATCCCGTCGAACACCGCGCCGATGGCCTTCTTCACATAGAACTTGGTGCGCTTCCACAGGCCCTCCGGCGGCGGCCGGTTGGCCAGCACCTCGAGGTAGCGCTCGGCCACCTGACGGACGATCGGCCGGCCGGTGAGCAGGCGTTCTTCGTCGACGATAGGGTCGCGCTGGGTGCTCGGCATCACCAGCGCCTGGCGGTTGCTGATCTCGATCGGCAGGGTCGAGTCACGGCCCGGCTTGACCAGCAGGCGTGCGTTGGACTCGTACTTGGCCGGCAGCAGGAAGGCGCCGAGGACGATGATCACCACCGCGCTGAGGGCCGCCAGCTTGAACTCGCGCTGGTAGATGAACAGCAGGCGCAACAGATCACGCAAGGAACGAATTTCTATCATGGCGATGTCGCTCCTCAGCGATCATTGTTGACGGTGTAGCTGACGCCGACGCCGATGGACTTGGCGAAGGGCAGCAACTGGTTCAGGTAGACGTCGACGCCCTCGATACGGTCGCCGACCATCGACTTGGGCACGAAGACGATGTCGCCACGCTGCATGGCCAGGGGCTTGCGGCCTTCCGGCCCGATCTTCATCAACTGGCTGAAGTCGAGGAAGTAGGCGTGATAGCGGCCTTCCGAGTCCTCGCGCATGAGCGCCACGCGGCGGGCGTCGCCCACCGGCAGGATGCCGCCGGCGCCGAGGATCGCCTGCTCCATGTTGTTGGCGGCGGGGATCGGCACGGCCGACGGGTTGCGCACCGCGCCGCCGACGAACACCGTATTGCCCGGCGCCTGGTTGATGTTCACCGTGACCCGCGGCTCGCGGTAGATCGGCGCGAGCTTGGTGGTCAGCTCGTTGGCGATTTCCTGCGGCGTGCGGTGCGCGGCCTGGATGCGACCGATGAACGGATAGTAGATGCTGCCGTCGTTGAGCACGGTGTACAGCGTCAGTTCATAGATGGTGGCGACGTTGAACGCCGAGAGGGTCGGCATCTCCCCGGCATCGCGGACGATCCGCAGGGTGTCCCCGACGCGCACCCGCTCCATCGCCGGCGGTAGCCTGGCGAGTTCTTCCAGGGCACGCTTGCCGCTGTCCACGGTGTCGCTGTCCGGTGCGGGAATCCGTGCGGGGGTGTTGCATGCGGCCAGGGCGAGCATGGCGAGCATGAGGAGGGTGCGTTTCATGAGGGAGCACTTCCTGTAGGTCATGATGTTCACTTCCAGTAGCCTGGAAACATGCTGATGCGGCGCTTGAGGGCGACCGGCAGGTGGCGTTCCAGCTGGCCAAGGCGGTAGCCGAGCAGCTTGAACGCGCTACGCAGCGCTATTTCAGGTACGCGATACAGGGCACCGGCGGCACGCAAGGCCTGTATCTCGGCGAGGACATAGCGCTTGCCCTCGCCACCCGCGCCGCCGAAGGCGGCACGTATCCAACGCTCGCGGCCGTAGAACACGCCGATGTCGAAATAGCGGCGGAACTCTTCCAGCAAGCGGTAATCGTGGGAATGGTAGACCTCGGCGCTAGCCGCGTAGCGCACCGCGTAGCCGGCCTGCAGCAGGCGCGCGGCGACGTAGGCGTCCTCGCTGCCGATGACGTCTTCGGGGAAGCCGCCGACGGCCGCCAGGGCGTCGCTGCGGTAGGCGGAGAACGAGTCGGAACTGAAGCAGGTCTTGATCCCCAGTTCCGAGGCGTCGGCCAGGCGCTTGCTGCGGCTTTCCGGCGGGTAGTTGAAGCGCCGCGCCTGGGCACCGAGCAGGCCGGCGCCGGGGTGCGGCAACTGGCGGCCGTAGGCCACGCCGATGTCGGCCTCGGCATAGAGTTCGTCGAGCAGGTTGGCGAAACTGTCGGGCGAGGCGGGAATGGCGTCCTGGGTCAGGTAGATCAGCGCGTCGGCCTCGACCTGCTGGCTGGCCCAGCGCCGCGTCCCGCCGTGGTTGAAGCTGGCCGGCTCGATGACCTCGACCCGCGCGCCGAAGGCGCGGAAGCGCTCCACCGTGTCGTCGCTGGAGCGGCTGTCCACCACCAGGATGCTGTCCGGCTGCCGCCGTTGCGCGACCAGGGCCGGCAGCAGCCGGTCCAGGTGCGCGCCGGCGTTGCGCGTGGGAATGACCAGGGCGCAGCGCATCAGGCTTTCTTCTCGTCGCTGGCGGGGGCGCGACCGTAGATGTCGTTGAAGCGGACGATGTCGTCCTCGCCGAGGTACTCGCCGCTCTGTACCTCGATCATCACCAGGTCGATGATCCCTGGGTTGCTCAGGCGGTGGCTATGCCCGGCGGGGATGAAGGTGGATTCGTTGGTGTTGAGGAGAAACTCGCGCTCGCCGTTCTCCACCAGCGCCATGCCGCTGACCACGATCCAGTGCTCGCTGCGATGGTGGTGCATCTGCAACGACAGCGAAGCCTTGGGGCGCACCACGATGCGCTTGATCTTGAAGCGGCGGCCTTCCTCGAGCACGGTGTAGGTGCCCCAGGGCCGGCTGACCGTGCGGTGCAGGCGGAAGGCGTCGTGGCCGCGACGCTTGAGTTCCTGGGCGACGAACTTGACGTCCTGGCTGCGCGCCGCGTCGGCCACCAGCAGGGCGTCGGGGGTGTCGACGATGATCAGGTCGTGCACGCCGACGGCGCCGACCAGGCGCTTCGGCGAATCGATGTAGCAGTTGCTGACGTCGTGCAGCACGCTTTCGCCGCGTACCTGGTTGCCGTTCTCGTCCGCCGCGCTGAGTTCGCGCAGCGCCTGCCAGGAGCCGATGTCGCTCCAGCCGATGGAGCAGGGCACCACGGCGACCTTGTCCGAGCGCTCCATCAGCGCGTAGTCGACGGAGATGTCCGGCGCCTCGGCGAAGGCCCCGGCGGCCAGCTCGCGCTGGCGGCACTGGCCGTTCTCCAGGCTGCTGCCGTCGGCCAGGGCGGCGCGGGCGGCGATCAGCACCTCCGGCGCGTGGCGCTCCAGTTCCTGCAACACGGTGGCGGCCTGGAAGCAGAACATGCCGGCGTTCCACAGGTACTTGCCGCTGTCCAGGTAGGACTGGGCGGTGGCCTGGTCGGGTTTCTCGACGAAGCGTGCGACCCGGAAGCCGTTGCCCAGCGGGGCGCCCTGTTCGATATAGCCGAAGCCGGTCTCGGCGCGCTCCGGGGTGATGCCGAAGGTCACCAGGTAGCCTTGGGCCGCGAGTCCGCGAGCCTCGGCCACCGCCGCGGCGAAGGCCTGCTCGTCGCGGATCAGGTGGTCGGCGGGAAGGATCAGCAACTGCGCCTGGTCGCCGAAGTGCTCCTGCACATGCAGCGCGGCGGCGGCGATGGCCGGCGCGGTATTGCGTCCCATCGGCTCCAGCAGCAGGTCCTGGGCCAGGCCGCTGCGGTTGACCGCGCGGTAGTCGTCCAGGGTACGGAACAGCAGATCGCGGTTGGTCACCGTGAGCAGGCGGGCGACGTCCGGCAGCCCGGCGATACGCAGGAAGGTCTTCTGCAACAGGCTCTGGTCATCGGCCAGGCGCATGAAGGGTTTCGGCATGCTCTCCCGGGAAACCGGCCACAGGCGGGTCCCGGAACCGCCGGAAACGATGCAGGGGATCAGCGGGGCGACGGCGTTCATCAGTAGACTTCCTTGGTCAGGAGTACGGCTGGCACCGTACGGAACAGGATGTAGAGGTCGAACCACACCGACCACTTGGCGATGTATTCGAGGTCGTATTCCACGCGTTTCTTGATCTTGTGCAGGGTGTCGGTCTCACCGCGGTAGCCGTTGATCTGCGCCCAGCCGGTGATGCCGGGCTTGACCCGGTGGCGCGAGCTGTATTCGCTGACCGCCTCCTCGAAGGGAATGCCGGCGGCCTTGGTCGCGGTGGCGTGGGGGCGCGGGCCGACCATCGACATGCTGCCGGCGAGCACGTTGAACAGCTGCGGCAGCTCGTCGATGCTGGTCTTGCGGATGAAGCGGCCGACCCGGGTGATGCGGTCGTCGTCGCGGGTGGTCTGGCGTTCGGCGTTGGCGTCGGTCCTTTCCGTGTACATCGAGCGGAACTTGAAGACCCAGATCAGCCGGTTGTTGTAGCCGTAGCGTTTCTGCCGGAACAGCACAGGCCCCTTGGAGTCGAGCCTGATCGCCAGGGCCACCAGGGCCATCAGCGGGGCGAAGAGGACCAGCGCGATGCTCGCCAGGACCAGGTCCTCGCAGCGCTTGATCAGCGGCGACCAGCCGCGCAGCGGCAGCTCGGACGCGTTGAACATGGGGATCCCGGAGACATCGACGATGCGGTTGTGGGCATGCCGGAAGGCAGCCATGTCCGGCACCAGCAGGACGTTCACCGGCAATTGCCGCAGGCGATGGACGATGGCGCCGATGCGCCCCTCGGCGAACCAGGGCAGGGCGACCAGCACCTGGTCGACCTGTTCCTGGCGGATCAGCTTCTCCAGGTCCTTGGTGTTGCCCAGCAGCGGCAGCGAGTTGTAGTTCTCCGGGACCCGCTCGGAGCGGTCGTCGATGAAGCCGATGATGCCGGAGCGGATGTCGTGGTTGCGTACCAGGTATTCGGCCAGGTGCATGCCGCTCTCGGTGAAGCCGAGGATCACCGTGCGTTGCAGGTACATGCCGCGTTTCATCCAGGCCCGGTACAGGCGCAGCACCAGCAGGCGCTGCACGCCGAACAGCAGCAGGCTGCCGGTGAACCAGAAGATCACCAGCTTGCTGCTGAGGTAGGGAAACAGGCCCAGGCCCTGGTACATGAACAACAGCAGGCAGAACGCCGAGGCCCAGGCGAAGAACATGATGCGGAAGCGCAGGCGGTTGCTGAAGATATCGTCGGAGTAGACGTCCAGTGCCTGGAACATGATCACCGTGAGCGCGCCGAAGAACAGCAGCAGCCCGAGCATGTTGCTGCGCAGCTCCACGGGAACCAGGCCGGGGTAGTACAGCAGGAACAGCGCCGGGGCGATGGCGGTGAGCGCGTGTACCAGTTTGGTCGCGACCAGGAAGTACTCGATGAATCCAGCCCGTGTCAGCGACAGGCTATCTACCGACTTCGAATGCATGTTGTTTGCTCTGCCGATCACGGGCAGTCCATTGAGTGGATAGGGAAGAGCAAGGCGGTGAAGCGTCAATTTAGTGACTATTTTTCATTTGCCACGCGGTTTAGTCATTTTCCCGTCGAATAGGTTCATTCGTCGATAGTGGCTTTGTGATAGCTATCTTAGCATTCCCAGGGAAATATCCGTAGTCTGGGTAAGTTTTTTTAGTCAATTTATTGACGTATTTCTGGCGCCAAACTTTTATCCAAACAGTAGACGAGGAAATCTGACGCCGCCAATCCGCGAGCGCTCTGGCCTGGGAAGCGAAGCGGGGTGAAAGGTGAGGGCAGGCCGCTCGGCCAAGTGGCCAGCCGCCGGTTCGACGACCCGCCTGTTCACTGGCGCTGCGGGCTGCCTGGGCAGGATGCGCCTGCGGTTCCATGACGCAGGTTGGCCGTTCGAGCGTGCCGGTCCGACCTGGGGGGCTTGGCGGACGTTGTCCGTTGCCCTCGTCGAAGGCGGAATAGGTTCGGGCCCGCGGCGTGCGCGGACGGCTCTACCAGAACCAGCCGCCGCGCGACAGCTCCTGCTGGCAACTGCGGTACTGGGCGCCGAACAGCGAGGCGCGGGACTGGACCTTCTGCGAGACGTTCTTCAGCCATGGCTTGGCGTCGTAGCTGCGGTTGCGGTAGCCGCCCCAGCCCTCGTGGTAGTTCAGGTACTGGCCGTAGGCGTCCCACTTGGAGACGCCATTGACCCGTTGGCTCTTCTGGATGTACCAGCCCATGAAGTCCAGGGCGTCGGCGAAGTCGTCGCGGCTGGCGCCCCAGCCGCCGGCCTCGCGCTTGTAGTCGGCCCAGGTCTCGTCCTTGGCCTGGGCGTAGCCGTAGGCGGAGCTGACCCGGCCCCAGGGGATGAAACCGAGGAAGTAGTAGCGCGGCGGCAGGGCGTCGTGCTTGAAGGACGATTCCTGGTACATCATCGCCATCGGCACCTGGACCGGCGCGCCCCAGCGCTGCTGCATCTTCAGCGCCGCCTCGTGCCATTTCGGTTTTTCGCGGAAGATCTCGCAGAGGTTGTCGGGATTGGCGGGGGGCTTGGTGGCGCAGCCGGCAAGAGCCAGGAGCAGGGCCGGCATCGAGAGCCGCAGCATGAAAGGGGTCCTTTGGCAGACGTCTGGGTCGCTTAACGCTGGCGCTTTATACCCGCTTTCCGGCACTCCATGCATCCCCAGGCCGATTCCCTGCCTGCGGGGGGGCGTCGGCGCTTCCTCAGGTCGGCCTGGGCGTCTCGGCCTGGCTGGGGGCTCCCTCCAGGCGCGGCCCCCAGTCCTCGACCTGGCCTTTTTCCAGGCGCCGCTCCAGGGTGCGCCGCCAGGATGGCGTCAGCGGCAGCGCCAGGCACTGGCGCAGCAGCTCGGCGTCGGCCCGCCTGTCGAACAGCACCTCGGACAGGCGCAACAACGACCAGTCCGGATGGCGCCGTTCGACCAGTTGCAGGATATCGCCAGCCGCCACCACGCCTTCCTCCAGCACCCGGTAGTACCAGCCGGTGCGCCCGGACTCCTGCACCCTCAGGGACATCCCGGCGACCTCGAAGCGGTCGTTGAGCTTCCAGCAGGGCATGCGCCCCTGGGACACTTCCAGCAGCGCGGTCCCGGCCCGCACGCGGTCGCCGAGGCAGACGTCGGCTTCGCTCCAGCCGCTGGTGCTGAAGTTCTCGCCGAAGGCGCCCGCCTGCATCAGCAGGGGGTGTTCGCCCAGTTCGGCGATCCAGGCGGCGTAGTGTTCGCGCGGATAATGGTGGATCGCCTTCTCGATGCCGCCATGGACGCGCAGGTCGCCTTGTTCGTCACCCTCCAGGCCGACAGGGGTGACCCTGAGCGCGCCGTCGCGCGGAGACTTGGCGATGCCGCTGCGCGAGCCGGGGCGGGTGAAGGGCCGGGCGCGGCCGGTGAGAAGGGCATCCAGGGGTAGGGCAGGCAGGGGCATGGGAGGGTTCTCTAAGATGCGAGATGGTATCGACTAAATACAATATAGAGTCCGCCAAGCCTTCGCCCGCTGTCAAGCCGCCAGACCCTCCGGATGCGTCGATAACCTCGGTGGGCGGGGAGTCCCCAGGACCTAGCTGAGCTGGCCGTGGGATTCTGAAGCTCGTCAAGAATCTTGGCGTAATGGTCACGCTGGCTTGCACGCTACGGTGCTTACGACATTACTTTGCGTACGGAACCTAGCGCAGAAGTAACACAAGATAAGTGTTAAATCGATATCTCCAAGCATGAAATGGATTTTCGAATCTATAAATTGTAGCGAATACCTCTAGTCGACTCATCTACGATAGTTACAATCTGGACGACAAGTCATTAGTACTCTCTATGGGGTGTTTAATGAAATAAAAGCGCAGATAAGACATGGTGCCGCTAAGGACCTGCCGAAGAGGGTGTCCGAAAATATCCGGCATTTGTCCGAAGATACTCTAGCAAAAAGATGCTTCATGCTGGTTTTATCAGCTTTCGGGCTAGTAGTACGCATGAGGCGGCGGATGGAAATAATGAAAAAGACTGAATCTATCCTGTTGCTGATCCTCCGGGATATGCGGTGATGTTGGGTCTTGTTTATTGCGGGCGCCTATTGATGAGTCTGCCGATTCATCCAAGGGCGATATCGATCATGCTGCAGTGTTTCGTGTTGCTAAATTGAAAGCATAGTCCAAGGGAGGCGGATACCTTCGCGACTCAGATAATAGTAGTGCATGGCATGCGTGCGGAGTAGTGTTAAGCGAGTTAAAATTAAATATCAGTAGATGGTGAAATGCCTTGATCTTCACCTTTAAGAGAAAAGTCCTTAAGGACTTAACCTTGCTCCACTACCGGATAGTCACTGGCTGTTAGCTGGGTCGAGACGAGCTAGCACAAACTGAGAGATCGACAAGAATGATAAATAAGAGAAATGCTATTTTCCTCTCAATGATTCTCATCTTTTTTAGCATCGCCTGCATTGGTAGTGCAGGTGTGAGAGTGTGGAATTTTTACACTTTGTTTGACTCGGGGAAAATTGCTGAAAATTTTCGAGCAATGCCGAGACTGTTTAACTCGGTCCCAATAAAGAAGAGCGGAGCGGCTCATTTTTTTGAAAAAAACCTCAGGGATATGCCTGGCTCATTTAGCTTTCAAGGTCACGAGATTGGCTTTAAAGACTGGTTGGCGAGCAGCAATACCACCGGCCTTATAGTTCTCAGTGACGATCGCATTGCCTTTGAGGAATACTACCTGGGCAATAGTGCGAAAAGCCTTGCTATTGGCTGGTCGCTAAGCAAATCACTAATGTCCCTCTTGATTGGAATGGCAGTTGATGAAGGATCAATACACAGTCTGCTAGATCCTGTGAACCTGTACGCCCCACAGCTTTCTGCTGGCGGATATGCGGGTGTTTCTTTGAGAGATGTGCTTGAGATGTCATCAGGAATAGCTTTCAGTGAGGACTACGGGAATTCGGACTCCGATATCAACCAGCTAGGTAGGACTATAGCGCTTGGCGGATCAGTAAATGAAAAAGTGAGTTCATTGAGAAGAGAAGATGCCCCGGGGAGAGTGCACCACTACGTTAGCGTAGATACCCAGGTGCTTGGTATGGTCTTATTGGGCGCGACTGGTATGGGCCCCTCACAGTTTATGAATCAAAGACTTTGGCCCCAACTGGGTGCCGAATGTGAAGGTGCTTGGTTAACAGACGATCGGGGCACAGAGCTAGCATTCGGTGGGGTGAACCTTTGCCTAAGAGACTTTGCACGCATTGGTCTATTATTTCTTCATGGCGGTCGCAGCCTGACTGGAAGTCAAATTGTAAGTGCTGAGTGGGTCAAGGCATCAACCAAACCTCGGAGTGCTCACTTGCGTCCTGGACGTTACATAGAGGATGGTGAGCCAAATCTTGGGTATGGTTACCAGTGGTGGATTCCAGAAGGCAAAGAAGGGGAGTTCTTGGCTATCGGAGTGTACGGGCAGTTTATTTATGTAAATCCACTTAGGCGTGTGGTGATTGCAAAGACCTCCGCGTATGTCGACTACAACGTTGACGGCATCCGTATGGAGCATGAGGCACTTGCAGCGTTCAGGGCTATATCAAGAACAGTAGGGGTGAGGTGAATATAGACATGGTGACCGAACACATATTTGATTTTGAATGGCGCCCTCTGCAGAACTATCTTCGTGATCGTGATATCGCAATACCACCCTTTGCGGCAGAACAAGAGTCAAGAAGTGACGCACTTTACAACTGGATAGTCAGCAAGGGGTATTCAGGAAAAGAAGGACTGAATCTTGGAACTTATTACCATATATCTGATTATGGCGTGATAGGATTGGCGTTGCTATGTGCCGAGAACGTAGGTGATATTTTGAAAGTCATCAGGGCCTATGTCAAGTTGTTCAATCGTGATATAGCTAATGTTGGCGTCAAGCCTAGGGAGAATTACGAAGTAGAAATCCATATTTCAGTTAACTTTAAGCCAGAGTGGAATGACGCATCCCGTCAGTTTCATGTAAATGTTATAGCCTCTGCAACCTACAAGCTCATTATGGATCTGTTAGGTAATGACTTTCCCATCTCTGCATTGACAGTGCCTGTGCACGGCGCAGATAAAACAATATATGAAGGTTTCTTTTCTTTGCCTGTGAAGCATGAAGGAAATGACATAATATTTAGCTTTCCAGCTCATCAGTTGAATAGAACACTGGCGACTGCCAATCCGGCGGTATTTCAGTCGGCCCTGACTATGGCAGGTGAGAGTTTCAATGCTCTGTTGGAAGTAGAGATGGGAGGGCTCCGTCAGCGAATCGAGTTATTCCTTGATTCCATACCAGATCAATACCCTAGCTTGGTGACTACCGCAAAGTATTTACGCATGAATGAGCGGACGGTAAGACGTCGCTTGGCGGACGAGGGCTGCACTTATCGCCAGATTGTAGATAAGGCCCGCAAAGAACGAGCAATTGCACTGCTACTGAATTCATCGATACCAGTTGATCGTATTAGCGATATTCTGGGGTACTCGGAAACAGCGAGTTTTAGACATGCATTCAGACGTTGGACCGGGCAGTCTACTACAGAATTCAGAAACAGTTTCCACTGATCTATCTAGTTTGAGATTGGGCAAGGAGCATCTTATGAATTTCAATAATCGTAATAATCAGATTCTGTCTATGATTGCCGAGACTCAGTTCGATGCTTACGTTTTGGGCTATATTGCGAAGGCGCGGACAATCTCGATTGCTGATGATTCCCTTCGCATTGAGGCCGAAGGATCAGCAATGCTTGCTGGACTAATTAGCGACTCATGCAGGAAGCGTCGAACTCAAAAGAATCCATTTCCATATTTGCTACTTCAGATCGCGCACGAAGCCTTGGATCGAATCAGGCTTAATCTCGCAAATATTCGTAATATATCTAGCGCTGATGCATTGTATAAAGAGCTGCTTAGTCAGGCTGCGTGGGACGCCTCAGTTGCTATGGATAATATATCGGAATTTGTCGAGCCAGATCAGGGTGGCGTCAGAGTAATCGAGCGACTTGTCGAGTTTGCACATAATTCGGGTATTGCAGAAGGTCAAAACCTGGCGCTGGAAGCTCTTGCAGTTCTTGGCTTAGACGTCAAGAGTCATTTTTAGATACTAAAATAAAAGACTGCCTCTTTTTCAAGGAGGAAGAACGTTGAGGATAGTTTGCCTATTGGTATTGCTGAGTCTGATCGGCGGCTGCTCCCATTCAGTCACTTTGCAGGAGCGAGCAGAGCAAGAGGCCATTTTTATCCAGGAATTCCGCCAGGAATTCGCCAAGAGGCTTCGTTACCCGCTGTTCGCACCGGGAGATGAGATCCCCGAGGCCGATGTTATGGTGTTTTTCCGCTTCGCAAGCTCGTCGGGGCGCATAAGCAGTTGCCGGGTACAGTACGGCGCGGGGAATGATAAGAGCCGCAGTACGCTCGATGAAGTCTTCGCCAAGCGCGTGATAGCCACCTGCCGCGAGCCCGATCTACCGGTTGCTCCGCCGGCGCTGCTGGATGGTGGCGGAGGTTTCAGCTTCAAGCAGAGAGTGATGTTTCGCAAGGAAGTGGAACGCCTCAGGTGAGCAGCGTTCAGCGTCTAGGGTCGTTGCCGCAACTTTTTCCAGCTCATGCTCAATGACGTCTAAACTTTAGTGATGTTGAACATGAAGTGCTGGTAAAACAGAATGACTCTTACAAGTCTGCTTGTGTTTTTTGGGCGGACTAGCCTGCTCGACGGAACTTATAGATCAGTCGATCTGACCAGCAAAAAAACCATCCTATATGGGATCACCCAGCGCCCCACCTAGCTGCTTTCATGCAGGGCATAAACATGAAGCTCAAAAGCATTAGCATTTTTGCCATACTCACCCTTTACTACAATATCACTCTTTGTGTCGCTGAAGAACCAAAGAGCTACTTCCCTCCTGGGGATTACTATAGGACTGGAAATAGTGGGCTGCTGACGATATCTCCGTTATTCGAAGGACTTCAAAAGTTTCGGATACGAAGCACTGGACACAATGCACATGCTTGCGGATTGAATGGAACTATAGAGTCAGGTCATGTGCAGGTCGACGTCCGTGGCATCGGCGATATGTCGTGCGATGTCGTTTTCAAACTGAATGATGACAGAATTACCATAGAGAAAGGAGCCGCAAGCAGGGACTGTCAGGGCTTCTGCGGGGCGGCAGCAGGTTTTACTGGTACGTATTGGAAGCCTTCCCCAATCTGCGAGCCCGCCTCTATATATGCGCACAAGTTCACGTCGAGAACGTAGCGGGTAATATTGACCGTCGGGACTGTAGCGCACTTGGAGCTGCCAACCGTGGCCGGAAGGCGCAGGAATAGCACGTAAGTCCCGCGCAGCTCCGGCAACCACTAGTATCTTCAGTGCCTCGGCGCTGACTCACGCATGGCGACTTCGCCTCGATGGTGGCGTGTTATCCAGGGCAGCGGCGATATCTTCCGGCATCAGTTCTCGCTGCGCCTTCTTCGACAGCATCTTGCCTTGCGTTGACTGCCGCGGATTTCCCGGTACCGATTGCGAGCGCCGATTGTCGCGCTGCGCTTGGACGAGCTGGGCGACTTGCAGCACATGACCCAAGCGCTTGTTCTCGACGATGGCACCCTGGTCTATCTCGCAGAGTTTGTCGTAGGTGGTAAAGGGGAGGGCGGTGCCGTCCACCCTGGGCTCGATGCGGCCATTCGGGTAGTGGTAGATCATCGACGTGATCACCCGCCAGGCGACGGGACTGCGGAGTGTCCGCTAGCAGATACAGCACCTTGTCGTACTGCACGGTCAACCGCTGCGAAACCCGCCGCGCTTCTCGCCAGGCGAAGATCAGCTCCAAATCTTCATCACTGTGCAGCGGGCGATGGCAGTCATGCTCAGAGCGCGGCGGCTTGGCAAAACGCGCGTTGTAGCTGGCCATAAAGTGGGCTGCAAAGGCATTGGCGTCGGCCATGTTGCTGATTCCGCGAAGCCGCAGCTCCTTGACCAGGCGATCCTGCAGAGTGAGGTTCGCACGCTCCACACGACCTTTGGCCTGGCTGCTGTTGGCGCAGCTCTCGATGTTCAACTCGTACATCGCTCGGCCGAACTGGGTATAGCCGTCGCCGCCCTGAGGCGCCTTGTGGTTACTGCGGAACACGCTGGCTTTGTCGCTGTAGAAGGCCAGCGGCTTTCCATCATCGATCTGGATCAGTTCGCCGCAACAGGCGCGCCGGTTGCGTGGCTGATAGACCTTGGGCGGCCGTTGCTTGCGCGGTACCCACATGCCGGCATCAACCATGATCCGTCGTACCGTTTCTTTGGCCAGCTTAAGGCCGTGGCACTCGACCAGTTTTTCCTGGGCCAGAGTTGGACCAAAGTCGCTATAGTTCCGTCGAATCAAGCTAATGGCGGGATTCTCCAGACCTGGCGACAACTGCCGGTTACTCGGCTGACCACGTCGACGAGATGTTAGGCCGGCTGGGCCGTCCTCGCGATAACGCAGAACCAGCCGGTGCACCTGACGTGTCGTCAGGCGCAGACGCTGCGCCGCAGCGGCAGGTTTCAACCGACCCTCGATGATTGCCTCGATGACCTTGAGGCGATCCAGCTCCCGCATGCTCATGGTGACCCATCCGCAAGTTGCCGCAGTCATGGCGTGCCTCCTGTGATGCAGGAGGGAAACCCTAGACGCCATTACTATTTGGCCGTAACACCATGGATTCGCATAATGTATATTATGTTAAATTATGTAAATCGTTTATTAGACCCTTGCTCTTTTGCGCTCCGTTCCCGCTTCCATGCTTGGTTTGAAGCCTTCAGTCGAGTCCCACACCTCGACGGCTTGCTGCCCAGGTTAAATCCCGGACAGATTTGGCAGCACCCGCACAAGACCTCTGCTACCTCCTTCGCACGGAGCCGATTGCAACAATGCGGTATCGCCCGACACGGACCCGACATGAGCAAATGCCCGTCCGCACGCTGAATATCGCGCAGCCATGAAGCTGCATCTGTACCGCGGCTCATTGGCCCCATTTTCACCCTGTGCCACGTACTCGCAGCCTGCCGGCTGCTCTGGCACTCCGTCTGGACAATGGATTGGCAATCAACAGTCGAATGGATAGATCGACGTTGAATGCATTGGGACGACGTCCGCTGTCTTGAGTCGAAACCGGAACATGACATGAAGATGAAATTGTAGGTATGTTCCATTGACGATGACGGCGCTGCTGCGGCAAGCGCCGTCCTGCATTGAATATTCAAAAAGTGCTCTGGCGGGACTCATCTTTCTATTCGAAGATGAAACCAGCAGGCAACCATAGCAGAAGGACGACGGATGTCACCTAGCCCCTCCCCCGACGAGCGTCGGCTTGTATTCGAAGCGCGCCGACTGACCATTGAAGCACTGGTGAAAATCTATCTTGAGCAGGTTTCTTCCTCAAGGAACCTGGTGACGGTCTACCTTCGCCTCATGTTCACGTTGTCACTCGGTGCCCTCGCCGGCGTGATAACTCTATATGGGACCATGCTTCGCTTTGGCACTTCGGCCAGTATCAGCATGATTACTCCCCTGGAGGTGGTTCTTGCTATCGCAGCGCTTGCGGCCTTGGTCACTTCGGCTCTGCTTTCCGCGCGTGCGCTCCAGAAAAGTGCATTCGATGTCGCTCCGCTCTTGCATAACCCATTTCCAAGCGCGGACTCGGTGATCGATTCAATATTCGATGCAGACGATATCGATGAGCGGCAAATACTCAGAAAGCTTTATTTCGCCCTGGACAAGACTGTCGAGCATCAGCCTCCTCTCAGGCTCAGCACTCGTCTGATCACCCTCTTCCTTATTGGCGGTCTTTTCCTGACCGGGGCATCCTTTTTACTGTGAAGAGCGCGTTCGGTCTTTATGGTTATTTATCATCATCGATCAGGGGAGTACTCCAGATCACCAGTTCAAGGGCCGCGGCGATCTGAATGCGATGATCGGCAAGCCGGACGGGCAACAGGTCCTGGGCACGCTCCAGCCGGCGCAGCAATGTGTTGCGATGCGTGCCCAGCGCTTCTGCGGTCTGGGTGACATTGCAGCCATTGGCCAGGAAGGCGTGCAGCGAGCGCTGAAGCACCGAAGGCTCCGTCGCCAGCCGCCCCAGGGTGCTCAAGACGAACTGCCTGGCCGCGCGGTCGTCCTGGGTCATCAGCGACACCATCCTCACCTGGTCGATAGTGGCAACGGCGGGTGCGCCCGCCAGGCGGCCCATCAGCCTTTGCGTCGTCAGGGCCTCCAGATGCGAGCGACGGAAGCCATTGACTCCCGTGCCCGGCGAGCCGATTGCCGCGCGAATCCCTGAAAACCGCAGTGCGATGCCTTGCAGCAGGTTCAGGTCCAGCGGTTTCGCCGCATGGCTCCAGACCCACAGGGTCGCGGGGCCGGCGAATACGATCAACGGCGCCGCCGTGCCCGTGAGTTGCGCCAGGGTACGCGCCACATCCTCCAGAAGGCGGATCTCGGCGTCCGGGCTTTCGCACCAGACCAGGCCGGCGTAGTGCTTCTGGAAAAGGCTGTAGCCCAGCCGCCTGCCGAATTGCTCCGTATCCACATCCCTGCCCTCGAGCAGCCGACTGACCAGGCTTCGTTTGTCGATCGGGTCGTCATGGGCCTGGGCGCTCTTTTCTTCCAGGATGATCTGGGTCACCACACGCATGTTGCTGTCGATGAACTCCGAGATGGACCGCGACGAGACCTCCAGGAATTCCTCAAGCACCCTGGGATCCTGCGTCAGGTTGAAGGCCATCTTCATCCATAGCTCCCAGGCGGTGTTCTGTGTCGACCTCGCGACATTCATCAGCAGCTCGGACAGCCCTCTGCGGGCGAGTTCCCTGGCCGTGTCCACCATGTCGGCCGAGACGTAGGGTTGCACCGGTTCTCCGGGGCGCTGCAGATTGGCGTTCGCCCAATGCAGCAACTCTGCGCGGTTGGCGCGCCGGCACGCCGCGAGGATGACCGGGTCCTCCAGCAGCTTGGCATCTTCCGGTGAAGAGAACAGCGCCTGATTGAGGCGCTCGACCCACTCCGGCGGCAGCGTCTGAGCGAGCTCGGCGCCTTTGCGCATGAGTTCACGAACGGCTTCCGATGGGCGTGGCCAGGAGGATGGCGTACTGGTCATGGGCGGTGCAAAACACTCAAAAATCACAGAGGAAATGGTGCAGTTCGTACCTTGGCGCAAGGTTGGGGGAAACCTAGCATGAACTCACTGCCTGAACAAAAAAATACAAGGAGGCGCCGTGACGCTCCATGTTCTTTTTTTGGGGTTTAGCGCAGTGGCAAGCGGGCTTGTTCGCCGGTGCCCGTTGCCCGGGCAGCGACCCGCCTGCGCCAACCGTTCCTTCAATCCGGAGTTCTTTCAATGTCAGCCTCTCGCGATACCTTCAGCCTGCCCGTCGTAACCCGCTCGACTCCAGCGCAAGAGATTGCACTGCTGAGCGACCAGGCAGGTGCGGTGATCATCCGCAACTTCATGACCCCCGAACAAGTCGCACGGATCAACAACGAACTGGACGCTCCCCTGGCCGCGCTCGAGGCCGGCTCCAAGCACCAGCACGAGCTGATCGCCGAGTTCCATGGCCGCCAGACCAAACGGCTCACCAACCTCGTCACCCACAGCAAGACCTTTCGCGAGGAGATCCTCGATGACGACCTCTTTCACGACCTGGGGAATGTGCTCTACGCCGCGGAGTGCGGTGACTGGTGGCTGACCACGGCCCAGTTGATCGAGATCGGCCCAGGCAACAAAGCGCAAATGCTGCACCGCGACATGGCGCAGTACCAACCGTTCGTGGCCATGAATAAACATGCGCCGCGCACCATCACCAACCTGATGCTGGCGCTGACCGATTTCACCGAGGAAAACGGTGCCACGCGCTTGATCCCCGGGAGCCAGGACTGGGATGACTTCGACGATGTAGGAACCCCAGAAATGACGATCCCTGCCCTGTTGAAAGCAGGAGATGCCGTGCTGTTCGGCGGGAAAGTCGTTCATGGCGGCGGGGCCAACGTGACCGCTGACTTCTACCGTCGCGGGCTGACCATCCCGATGCAGGCTTCGATCATCACGCCTGAAGAGGCCTACCCGTTGATCGTGCCGCTCGAACTGGTCAGAACGCTTGCTCCGCGCGTTCAGAAGATCCTCGGCTTCCGCTCCCAGTACCCCAATGGCAGCCCAGGCCTGTGGCAACATAACTACGCAGACCTGGCCGACTATCTCCAGCTCTAGAAGCCTTCCACGCTGGCCGGCCTGGCCCCGAAGGCGCCAGGCCCAACCGCGTCCCCGGACAAGCAAAGAGGCCGGTGAACACTTTCATTCCTGGCGGGGCATTACTCCGCGACGTGAAAACAGCAGCGGCGTGCCGTCGGCGTTGAACAGCGCCGCCGTCAGCGAAAGGCCGTCAGCCGACGGTGCTTCCTGGAAACTGTTTCCACCATCCCTGCTCCGTACCTTCAGTCCGTCAAGCCCGACCGCCAGTACCCGAGCGCCAGCCACTGCTATGGATGTGACCGAGCCCTTGCCTTGCGTTGGCACTCTGCGAAAAGCCTTGCCATCGGCAGAGCCCTGCAACAGGGTGCCACGCTGACCACCCAGCAGCAGACGCCCATCGGCCAGCACCGCGCCAGACCACAGGGTGCCCTCATAGCCGGTATCCAGGTAACGCCAGTTCTTCCCCTGGTCGTCGGAGCGCAGCACCTGCCCATGCTCGGCCGTGGCGTACAGGGTGCCGTGGTTGTCGGCAAACAGCCCCATCAGGTTGAGGTCGGCCCGCTTGGCTCCTGGAGGCGCTTGCAACGGCTGCTCCGTCCATGTCTTGCCGCCATCCTCGGTGGTCAGTACCAACGACCAGAGCCCTACCGCAACGCCCTGCCGGGCATCGAAAAAGTGCACGGCGAACAGCGGCCGGTCTTCTTCGCTCGACAGGCGCTGGACCTGCCAGGATTCCCCGCCGTCGGCGGTGGACAGGATCGCCCCCCAGTGACCCACCGCCCAGCCGTGCCTGGCATCCACGAAGGACACACCCGTCAATGGCGTGGATAGTGGGACCGAGCGTGCCTGGCGCCACTGCCTGCCCTGGTCGTCGGACAACAACACGACACCGTGGTCGCCCACGGCAACCACCCGCTCTCCGGCCCAGCCGGCGGCCAGCATGGTGGCCTGCGTGGCATTGCCCGCCTGCACGGCCGGCACGGCCTGCAACGGCGCGGCCTGGAGAGACATCAGCGGCAATCCTGCTGCGAGCAAGGCCGCGGTGAATGAAACCCTGAACTTCATGCTTCTCTCCTCAGTGCACCAGCGCGCCGATCATGCGCACGGGACGTTTGCGCGGGAACGCCCGCTCCAGCCATACGGCGAAGGCCGGCAGCACGGTCATGGCCATGACCATGTTGACGACGAACATGAAGGCCAGCAGCTTGCCCATGTCGGCCTGGAACTTGAGCTCCGAGAAGGCCCAGGTGGCCACGCCAACGGCCAGGGTGATGGCGGTGAAAATGGTGGCGACGCCCACCTCGAGCAGCGCGTACTCCACCGCCTTGGTGATCGTCTGGCCATGGGCCAGGTGCAGTTGCAGGCGGTTGTAGATGTAGAAGGCGTAATCGACGCCAATGCCCACTGCCAGCACCATCACCGGCAAGGTGGCGATGGTCAGGCCGATCTGCAGCTCCTTCATGAACCAGTAGCCAATGAAGGTGCCGATGGTCAGCGGCAGGCAACACACCAGGACTGCCCGCAAGTCGCGATAGACCACGAACACCAGCAAGGCGATGGCGGCATAGACGTAAAGCAGCATGGGGGTTTCGCTCTTCTCCACCTCTTCGTTGATCGCTGCCAGGACGCCGGCGTTGCCGGAGGCGAGGCGAATCGAAATGCCTGACATCGGATACTCGCTGCGGAAGGCCTTGGCGGCGTCCACCACTCGGTTGATGGTCGTGGCCTTGTGATCGGCCAGGTACAGGTGCACGGCCGACATGCTGCAATCGGTGCGCATCAGCCCGGGGGTTCGCGCAACCTCGGTGGCCAGCGCGGCGTAGTTCATCGGGTCGATGGGCACCGCCGCCATCTTCGGGTTGCCTTCGTTGTAGCCCTCGTTGAACTGACGCATGGTGGTGGAAAAGGACGCGACCGAGAGGACGCCGGGCACCCCCTGCATGGCCCACACGAAACGATCCTGGTACTGGCCCAGGGCAACATCCTCGCAGGCCACCTCGGAAGGAGCCTTGTCGACTTCGAACACCACGCTGAGCCAGTCCAGGCCAATGTCGTAGTTGCTGGCGATGGAGACCGCGTCGCGATTGAAGCGCGAGTCCTCGCGCAACTCCGGCGCACCCGCCTGCAGCGTGCCGACGACGCGGTCATGGCTTTGCCAGATCGCCGCCAGGAACACCGCCAAGGCCGCGCCGAGCACCCACTGCGCCTTGCGTGGCTCGGCGAGCCGGGCCAGGCCCCGCAGCCAACGGCTGCGACGCTGCCGGGAAACCTCCTGGGCGGCTGCGTACTTGTCGTCGACGCGCAGCAACGACGCCATCAACGGCAGCATCACCAGGTTGGTGACGATCTTGTAGGCCACGCCAAGCGAAGCCGTGATCGCCAGTTCCCGCACCATCGGGATCGGGATCAACAGCAGCGTCACGAAGGAAACCAGCGCGGTCACCAGCGCCAGCGTCCCGGGAACCAGCAACCCGGTGAAGCTCGAGCGTGCCGCCTCTTCGGCGCTCTTGCCGATGGCGATCTCGCGCACGATGAAGTTGATTTGCTGAACCCCATGGGAAACCCCGATGGCGAATACCAGGAAGGGCACCAGCACTGCCAGCGGATCGAGCCCGTAGCCCAACAGGCGCAAGCTGCCGAACTGCCAGACCAGCGAGGCCAGCGAACAGACCAACGCCAGCAAGGTGAAACGCAGCGAGTGGCAATACCAGTACACCGCCCCCGCCGTCAGCAGCAACGCCAGCAAACAGAACTCCAGCACGGCTGAAGCTCCGTCGGCGATGTCGCCGATCTGCTTGGCGAAACCGATGATCTGGATTTCGAAATCGCCGTCTTCGAAGCGCTGGCGGATCTCTTTCTCCAGCCGATGGTTGAAGGTTACGTAGTCCAGATGGGCGTCCTGGCTATCGTACTCGTTGAGTTCCACCGTGATCATCGCGCTGCTCTGGTCCCGGGAAACCAGCGTACCGATGAAGCCGCCCTGGGCAGTGGAATTGGCGATCTTCGCGATGATCCGGTCATCCAGGTGCTCGGGAGAAACCGTTCCGGGTACCAGCGGATCAGCACGAAAACCTTCCTCGGTGATTTCGTTGACGAAGGCGTTGGGCGTCCACAGGGAGCGCACGCTGCTGCGCGATACTCCCGGGAGGAAGGTCACCGCCTGGGTGACGTCATACAGCCGCTTCAGGCCCGGGGCGCTCCAGATATCGCCCTCTCGGGCCTTGACCACGATGGTCAGTCGGTTCGCCCCCAGCAGGTCATTGCGGTAGGCCTCGAATGTCTCGATGTATTCGTGGCCTACCGGCAATTGCTTTTCGAAGCCGGCATCCATGCGCAGCTGTACGGCGAACCAGCCCATGATCAGCGTGAATACCGCCAGGCTCGCCAGCACCAACCGGCGATGCCTGAACAACACACCTTCGACATATGACAACAGGCCACGTGTCGGGGCCTCAGGTAGCTTTACAGAACCGTTCACGGCAAGCCTCACAAGGTGCGGGAGATCGCGATGCCGACATAATCGCGGTCACGATAAAGCTGGTCGTAGGGCGTCTCACCGCCCATGAACTTCGCGTAGTTGAGGGAAATCTGCCAACTGGCCGGGTTCCGCACGAAGTTCAGGTACAGGTTCATGCTGCTCGCGTCCTCGGTGAAGGTTGCGCTGAGGTTCGGTGTCCGTCCTCCCAGCGACCGTGCATAGAAGACGCCCGGCGTGACCTGCCAGCCCGGCAACAAGGTGCCGTCATAGGTCAGGCTGAAGTCCAGGTTGATCCCTGAAGAGGTCTTGTCGCCACGGGACTTCGGCGCTCTGGCAGGATCCAGCTGCCAGGCATTGAGTCCCGCGGCGAGCGGTTCGCCATTGACCTCGTCATGCAGCCCCGGGTACTTGATGACCACCAGTTCGGTCAGCAAGCTGCCCGTGCTGGCCCCGCTGAAATCCAGAAGCGTCGGGGAATTGGACGGCGTGAAGCTGTACAGGCCTGTCAGGTGCCACTGGAATTTCTTCTCGTCCTTCCAGCATTTGCCGCCGTTGCCGGTACACAGGTCGATGACCGGGTTGAGCATGACCGAGTCCTTCGGCCGGTACGACAGCTCCGTACCGACGGCCCAGTCACCGATCGGCATGTTGGCACTGATGCCGTACATCATCCGGTCTTCCTGGTACTCCCAGGTCGGTGCCGCCGCGAAGGTGTTCGGGTCGAGAATGGCGACACGCAACGATGGCAACTTGTCGTGATAACGCATCACGTAGAAGCCATAGGCGACGTCGCTGTCCTCCGGCTGCCAGCGCAGCGAAAGGCCCCACTGGCCGCTGTCGCGGGCGTCCTTTTCGGAGAATCCATAGTCCCCCCTGCCCTCACCCAGCGCGTTGGTGGTGGACCAGTAGCTGCCCACCGGCGGCAATTCGCTCTTGTTCCAGCGGAATTGATAGTAGGCCTCGACGTTGACACCCGAGCCCAGGCCCGACGCGACACTGAGCATCGGCGCCGGCAGCACGGCCTCCTTGAGCTGCACGCCGGGGCGCGCCAAGGCCTGGTAATCGTAGGCGTTGGTATTGTTGATGCCGCCGGCCACGAACAGGCTTTCGCCCCAGTTGATCACCTGGTTGCCCAGGCGTGCGCGGACCCGCTGCCCGCCCACGTCGAAGCCTTTGCTCACCCACAGGTCCAGCAGGCGGGCCTTGAACGCGAGGTCGTCGCGAGCGTCGTCGCTCAGCCCGTTGCTGCCGACGCTCTCCGGGGTGTTGAACGACAGCGTGCCGGTGGTATCGGTGGCAGCGAAGTCGCGGATCCAGGTGCCGCGCGCCATGAAGGTGATGTCCTCGGGCATCTTCAGCAACAGCTCATGGGTGCCCTTGAGATAGTTGGTGAACATGTCGCCGCGGTCGTAGTTCAGGTCGCCCTGGTCGGCCACGCCGGAGCTCTGCGCCAGGCAGCCGGAGGGCGCGTTGTGCCCGGTCGGTCCCTGGTTGATCAGGTTGCAGCCCCGTGACTCGGTACGCAGACCCATGCCTGCGGTGATCGTGGAGTCGAAGGAGCCATTGAGGGTTTCGGTTTCGAACGTGAATCCCATTGCCAGTGGGGTTGTGCACGCGATGACAAGGCCTGAGGCTTTCGTAATTATTTTTTTCATGCTGGCTCTCGATCTGGCGTCGGTTAGCGCTCGCTGATGGCTCGCAGATTGTCGGAGGTGAAGAAGTCACGCTTCAGGCGGGGGGAGCCATTGTCTTCGGTGAGCCAGCGAATATCGTTCTTGCCCGCACCGATCGAGGTCATGTCGAAGAGGTAGCGGCCATCCGCCAGGTTGTACTGGACCTGGGCCTGGACGTCGCAGGCGCCTGTCTCGTACACGGGAATCGAGAACCCTTCGCGCACTTTCCAGATCTGCCCTTGCTTGTCGTAGTCCACCGCCAGCAACGGGTTCCAGCTGTCCTCGTCGATGTAGAACATGCGCTTCGGCGCCTGATGGCGCATGCCTTGACGGACATTGGCCTCGACGACCCAGACCCGATGCAGCTCATAGCGACGCGACTGCGGCGCAATCGAGTCGTTGCCGGCAAACGTCTCCACCTTGGCGCCAGTGTCGTAGGCACCGAAATCGTTGTAAGGCACCAGCAACTCCTGCTTGCCGATCAGCTTCCAGTCGAAACGGTCCATGGTGCCGAAGAAGACGTTCGCCTCGTCGACGGTGTACTGGTTATCCAGGCCGATCTGTGGCGCATCGTAGGAGTACGACGGCATTCGCCGCACGCGGCGCTGGCCGGGGAAGTAGTAGAAGGTCGTGGCCTGTTCGCCGGCCACGGCAGTCTGTACCGCGGACTGGCCGGCCAGAGCAGCCGGCTCGAGGTAGTTGAAGAAGGTCGCATTCTCCAGGCGGCCAACTGACGAGAAGAGCGCACTCCCCTTTTTCCCCCAGGGCGTGAAGAAGAAGGTATCTGTCGACTGACGTAACCATTCCCCCCCCTTGCGTGGAGAAATTCCGGAAATGGTCCGGGGAATTTCGACGCCAACGCCGCGGTAGCGCATCTTCATGTTCCACATCACCTCGGCACCGGTACTCGGCATGGGGAACGGGATGCCCGGAACGTGAGCCTCGTCCAGAGCGAGGCCGGCAGCATCGAGCTTGGCGAAACCAACGTTCTGCCGGGTGTTCTCGACCACGAAGTCCGGAGCGCTACAGGTCCGACGGGTCGGATACACATCCATGCGATAGCCGGGAATCCTCTTGAACAGCTCGACCTGTCCGGGGGACAGCTTGCTCGAGTGTTGCGCGAGATTGTTCGCGTCGATGCTGTAGAGCGGCTTGTCGCCCTTGAACTTCCAGTGCTCTCCTCGCACCTGGCCGTAGCTCCATCCCTCGTCCTGCTGTCCAGGCTGCGTCCAGGCAGGAATATCCCCGCTTGCACTCGCTGCGATCTCCCCGCCCAAGGGGGTTAGTTTCGACCCCAGCGCCTCGGGGCCCTGGGGCGCAGCCTGGACCGAACAGAGCACGGTCGATACCGCGAGGGTCATGAACAACTGCTGCTGGAAAACACGACGGGTGGGCGCTTCACCTTCCAGCCGTTCAGTTACATCTTTCATTGGATGGCTCCTCACACAGGGCATGGACCGGTTGCTCGACCTCCCAAGGGGAAGAAGTCGGCTCCTGTCGATAATGATCATTTGACCTGATCAATTGACCATGTCGGACGATCATGAGGCAAACCATATGCCAGTTCTCTTTCTTGTTTTTTTAATTGTTATAAATCAGGCGGTTATGGAAAAAGTTCTGTTCCAGGCCCAGTGCCCTGTGCACCACCTTGGGAAGTAAGGAAACATGTGTTACCTGGAGATGCTTGGTAACAGGGCGCAAGAGAGCTTGAGGGGAACTTTCGTAGATATCGGCTCGGGCATTTTTAATTGTCGTTTCGCCTCGGGTCAGAGGGAGCGATCGGATATGACCGGTCATGAATCGAGCAACTTTATCCGACAATGCAAGCTCCGCGGCGGAGCGGGACTATAGCGGATGTAGTGCCTGCAAAAAAACCGCCCCGAAGGGCGGTAAAAGGCAGGGCCAGGGCCTGCCATGGAGTTACAGCAGAACAGTTCTGCCAGGTTATCGGGTCAGAAAGAAAAACTTGTCGCGCCGTATTGTTTATCGTGGACGAGGAAACGCTTGGCCGTATACCTTGTTCGAACGCTCCAGCGCACCATAGGCATAGTACAACTGCGCCATGGAATAGGACCAAGCCAGGAAGGCCATGGTCATGAAGACCATCTTCGTGTCGTCTCCCGGAATCGGGAAGAAGTCATATCTGAGCGCTACTACCAGGCCCGCCAGCCCGCCAGCGATGGTGGCCAGAGTATGGAGGGCTTCGCCTGCACGGGCCAGTTGCAAGGTGAAGTAGCAAAGATACAAGGTATAGGCTGACCACATGAATACATAGAAATAAGGGAGGAATCCCTCGATGATTCCAGACAGGAAATAGACGCCGGTAGCGGCAAAGCCAGCTACAAAAATGAGGATGTCCTTGGCGGGCGACGGTTTGTAATCGTGGGTAACTGCCATTAGCCCGAGCGTAGCGATAACTGGCACTCCCACCCCTCGCGAAAAGGCGTCGAGAAAGATCGCGATGTTGTAGTTGGCTTGCCAGCCGGTGGCTATGAATGTAGTGAAGTTCGATGCCGAGATACCTACGATCAAGAACTCCAGACCAAGCAAATAGTTTTTCCGCCTGATGAATGCAGCGCCATAAAACAATCCGGAAATCACCAGGAGAATACATGAGAGCAGAGCGAACAAGTCTCTCGGTTCCACGTTAACTGCCCCTTCAGATAGAGTTGTATCGATGCCTTGTGTCTAATCGGTGCAAGGGAGTACGGGCATAACCCCATTAACTCCCCGCATCGTTATCAGCCGTTCAAGGCTTTGTCTTTGCGCACTTTCTTGTCGGTCCATGCATCCAGTAGCCTGGCGGCCGCAAAGGCCGTCTTTATGGCGCACCATTGAAGTGGCTCGGGTAGCATGGATGGCGTCTTGTGTTCCAGCGCCGCTAGCAGCGGAGGCTCTCCACCGCCGATTCGCTCGGCGAAAAGCGCGCCCATGAGCGATTGAGTGGCAAGGCCATGCCCTGAACATCCCGCCGTATAGAAGATGTTCTGCCTGGCCCCTGTCACCCCGACCACGGGGAGGAAGTCGTAGGCCCCGCTGATATACCCGCTCCAGCAATGCCGAATGGCAAGGCCCTGCAAGGAAGGAAAACGCTCGCGCAACACTCTCGACAACGCGGCGTAGGCGGCGTGGTCCGGAACATTGGGTGTCTTCGAGCCGTAGGCATAACCCAATTGCTTCACGGTCAGCAGCAGGGTGTCATGGGCCGTCAGGCGATGACTTTCCATGGTGTAGTGCGGCGTAATGAGGCCTTCACGCTCTTGCCAACCCAGGGACGCCAGTTGCTCCGCCGATAGCGGCTGGGTTTCGATTGCCGAAGCCCGGATCGGTGCAACCTTGTTGCGGAGCACTCCCAGCTGAGGCGTGTAGGCGTTGGTCGCCAGAACCATTACAGGGGCGGTGGCGATACCCTGGGCCGTATTGCAGGTAATCACCTGCCCTTCACAGTAGGAAAGCACCGGCGTGCGTTCGTACAATTTCACGCCAGCCTTGATTGCCGCACGACGCAGGCCGTTGACGTACTTTCCCGGATTCAAGGTGCCGCCACGCTGCTCGCTGCCAAACAGGAATGCGGGCGGTATGCCTCGCGCGCGCATCTCGGCGCTATCCACGAAGCGCGTGACAGAGCCCAGCGCGTGGCCAAGCTCCATGTTCGCTCGCAGTCGCTTTTCCTGGCTGGGATGGACGGCGGCCCGGATGATTCCCGAGGGCGTGTAATCGCAATCGATGTCCAGCGCAGCCAAACGCTCTTCCACATAGGTGACGGCCTCGTCATAGAAACCGACGAACTTACGTGCCTGCTCAAGCCCCACTCGCTTGACGAAAACCTCGCATTCTATGCCCATACTGCCGAGCAGATAGCCGGCATTGCGCCCGCTGGCCCCGAAGCCTGCGAACTGCTGTTCCAGAACGATGACGTTCGCTCCACGCGCCCTTAGTTCCAGCGCCGTTGACAGGCCGGCGAACCCGGCGCCGACCACGACTACGTCTGTGTGCTCGTGGCCTTTCAGCGCCGGCTGCAGGTCGTCTGGCTGCTCCACCCATCCGCCAAGGCTGCGGAATCTCATGGGTTCTGCATTGTTGCGTGCCGCTCCGTTGAAGGCATTCATTCACATCACTCCCGGGTTGCCGGACGTTGTTCCTCTCATGGGCCGATCCATGGCAGTGCCGCTAGAACCCCTTCCCCGCCTCGGAAAAGGAGGGCATGCCCAACAGCTCTTGCGGGTCACGCATCTGACCATCGATCTCCACCCAACCCAGTAGCGTGGAACTGGCACTCCACCCCAGCAGACGCTGCATTTGCGAGGGGAGCTGCCGAACGCGCTCGACGGGTATGGAAAGGAAGTGGTTTTCTTCCAGGCGCAGGAAGGCCAGGTCATAGGCCATGGTCAGGCCTGTGCGAGGAGCGTCGGATCTGTTGGCGCCACCGCCGTGATATACCGATCCCAGCCAGAGAAGCGCAGTGCCTGCCTTCATTTCTGCGCCGATGGTTTCTTCCTGGGTGGGCATCCGTTCGTCATCCCATTGATGACTGCCAGGAATGACCCGCGTCGCGCCGTTCTCTTCGGTGAAGTCGGTAATCGCCAGCATGAGCTGCAAGCGAGCCTCGCGACCATACTGCGGATGCCGCCAGAGCGAAGTGGCATCGTCGCGATGCAGGGGTTGAAGACCTTGTCCAGGCCCGATCTGTATCGCCTGGGTCATGCTCAGTTGGATATCGGGCGTGATCTCGACCCGATCGTTCCCTACCCAGACATGGGTGGGAGTCTGCAATACCTGCTTTGCCGTCTCGAGGAACAGGGGGTTCAGTGCCACTTCCACGGCGGAGTCGCTTTTCGCCAGGATCCGCGCGGTACGTCGAGTCTGGGTGCCGGCGAAGTAAGGGTCCATGCCGCAGGGGGTAACGCCCAGATAGCTGTCCAGGTCCTCGGTAAGAGACTTCAAGGTTTCTTCCGAGACGAAGTTGCAAATAGCGACAGCGCCATCACGCCTGATGATTTCCACTACCTGCTCGATCGGGGTGTCGCAGCTGACTGTCGTCAATCTTCGCGTACTCATCTGATGCCTACCTGTGTGGTGTTGTCATTGTTCTGCAGGGCTTCCGCAATCAACCTCAGCCCATGAGCGTTCACTCTCATGCGGTCAGACCGCCCTCTCCTTGCGCCTGGCGAGGAAAGGAGGTTTGATCATACGACATGATCATGTGATCAAGTCAAACGATTAATAATTCTGCGTGGCATCTCGGCGCTCAGGAAAGGCCTGCCGAATCAAGATCCGGCTCTACGCGGGTTCGCGCTGGCGATAGCGGATTGCCCAGGCTCGATCCTGTTCCGCTTCGGCTACGCATCGCCGGCGGTCGGAGCGAAACATCTGGAGAGACAAAGGGTCGCTGCCTCGGTCCTCAAGCGTGTCGACTCATGGATTGGGGGACGGCCATGCGTTAGCATTCGTCCCGGTCGACAGCGGACCAGTCGCCTGGCGGCAACACCGAAGAAGGAGAAGCTGAATGGCTCGAGTGGGCGCCGAAGTGCGCAGGCAAGACTTTATTGAGGCCGCCGTGAAGGTGATCGCGGAATATGGTGTGGCGAATGCCACTACCCGTCGCATCGCGGCCGCGGCGAATTCTCCATTGGCCTCCCTGCACTATGTCTTCCACACCAAGGACGAATTGTTCGACGCGGTCTATGAATCCCTGATAGACAAGCCACAGCAGTCCTTGCTGCATGTTACGGCGGGAGCCACGGCGGCAGACTCGGTAGCAGAGATATTGCGCCAGTTGGTCGGGTGGTTCACCACGCATCCGGAACTGGCGACTACGCAGTTCGAGCTGTTTTTCTGGAATCTGCGTAACAACCCCGCGATGGCGAGCAAGATCTACACCGATTCCGTCGAAGCGACGAAGCAGGCCATTGAACAGGTCGCTGGCTCGGTGCTGGACCAGGAAGCGCTGGCCATTGTCAGTCGCTTGCTCATCAACCTGTTCGATGGCTTGCTTCTCGCCTGGTCCGCCCATGGTGACCAGGAGCGGCTGAATGCCGAGACCGAAGCCGCCTGCCAGGCTGTGAAGCTGTTGGTGGCCAGCTTCTGATCTTTTCGAAGGCGCATCTCTAGAGAGGGGCATGGTGACACGGTTCGCCGTGCCCCTGCTCTTCGGGCCTCTTGCCAGTTCAGGTGCAGCGCCTCTTCTAGTTCTCCTCTCCCCGCCTCCGCTTCCAGCGGAATCCTGGGCGGCTATCTCGCCGGTCCTTCCCCCTCATAGTCCTGCAAGTTGACTGTGCGCTTCTCGTCCATGCAACAGGCCTTCCGCCATGGCCTGGCGGGAACTGGCTGCGGCACCTAGGTGCAAATAAACCCAAACCGATGGAAACCTGGTGCATTTCGCACCTTGTACCAGCAACTCGCTCGCGCCTATTCTGGTCAAACGATCAAGTCAAAAGATCAAGTCTCTATAACACAACAATAGGAGGCGACATGTCCTCTCACACTGCTCTTCCAATTGAGCCGCTCGATGTTCTGATCATAGGAGCCGGTGTGTCTGGCATCGGCGCTGCGGCTTACCTTCGACGTCACCAGCCGCACAAGGTGTTTGCGATTCTCGAGTCCCGGGAGCGAATGGGCGGCACCTGGGACCTGTTCCGCTATCCCGGCATACGCTCCGACTCGGACCTGTACACCTTCGGCTTCGACTTCAAGCCTTGGACCAAGGCGAAATCTCTGGCGGATGCCGCCGACATTCTCGAATACCTGCGAGAAGCCGTCGCTGAATACCAGTTGGACCCCTTCATCCAGTACCGGCAGAAAGTGGTCTCGGCGAATTGGCAGAGCGACAAAGGGCTGTGGGCGGTATGCGTCGAGGACGGCCACACGGCAGAAACCCGCACCATCGAATGCCGCTGGCTGTTCAGCGCAGGCGGCTACTACCGTTATGACCAAGGCTTCAGCCCACGCTTCGAGGGCGCGGAGCAGTTCAAGGGGCAAATCATCCACCCGCAACACTGGCCCGAGCGCTTGGACTATCGGGGCAAGCATGTGGTGGTCATCGGCAGCGGCGCAACGGCGGTGACCCTGATTCCCGCCATGGCCGACGAGGTCGCCAGCATCACCATGTTGCAGCGGACGCCCTCCTATATCGTCAACCAGCCCGCCAACGATTCCGTTGCCGCTTTTCTTCGCAAGATTCTGCCGGCGCAAACCGCCTACTCACTGACGCGCTACAAGAATGCCAAGATCACCCTGGTCTTCTGGCGATTCTGCCAGCGCTTCCCCGGGCTCGCCCGCAAGCTGCTCATATGGCTGACCCGTAGAGAATTACCGAAGGGCTATCCGGTCGACGTTCATTTCAACCCGCCCTACAAGCCCTGGGACCAACGCTTGTGCTCGGTTCCCGAAGGCGATCTTTTCAAGGCCATCAGTGCAGGTAAAGCCTCGGTCGTTACCGACCATATCGAGCGCTTTACCGAGTCCGGTGTCTTGCTCAAGTCCGGCACGGAACTGAAGGCCGATATCATCATCACGGCCACCGGTCTGAACGTACAGTTGTTCGGCGGTATCGCCCTGCACAAGGATGGCGAGCCGGTAGTGTTGAGCCAGACGCTGGCGTACAAGGGCACGATGCTTTCCGGCGTACCCAATTTTGCCTTTGCGGTGGGCTATACCAACTCATCCTGGACGCTGAAAGTATGCCTGCTGTGCGACCACTTCTGTCGCTTGCTGGGCTTCATGGACAGCCAGGGCCATAACGTCTGCGAGCCGAAGGCGCCGGATGGTGTCGAAACCCGTCCCCTGCTGGATTTCGGGGCCGGATATGTCCAGCGGGCATTGGATGGCATGCCGCGCCAGGGGCCTCGCGAGCCCTGGGTGATGTCGATGGATTACTTCCGTGACATCAAGCTTTTGCGCCGAGGGAAGGTCGCCGACGAATGCCTCCGGTTCAGCACGGTGCCTGACGCCTACCTGCACAGAAGCGTGGCGCTTCAGACTCAGGGCGGCGGGCGATGACTGCGGATCGGTTCTGCGAGCTACCGGGCAAGCGTAGCCTCTGCTATCGCAGCCACGGTCCGGAAACCGCGCCTGCGGTCATCCTCATCGTCGGCCTGGGGCTGCAATTGATCTACTGGCCTGAAGCGCTCATCGCCGGCCTGGTCGAGCGGGGCCTGCGCGTGATCACGCTGGACAACCGTGACTCGGGCAGGTCTTTCTTCACCGAGGTTACCCCGCCCTCGACCCTGCAACAGTTCTTCCGCAAACCGACTGCGGGGTATGACCTGGGCGACATGGCCGACGATGTGATCGGCCTCATGGATGGCCTGCGTCTGGGTGCGGCGCACGTCGTAGGGATGTCGATGGGCGGCATGATCGCCCAGACACTTGCCGCTCGTTATCCGCAGCGAGTCATGAGCCTGGCGTCCATCTTCTCGACGACAGGATCGCTGCGAGTAGGCCAGCCAGCGTTCAAGACCATCTTGCAGCTTCTCCGGCGTCCTCCCCGGAACCAGCGGGAGAGCGTTCGCGACTATGTGGAGATCATGCGTTCCGTCGGTACGACGCTGGAATGGGACGAGCAGGCCCATCGCGACTACGCCATGCAAGCCTGGGAGCGAGGCGGCGGGGAAGCGAGCAACCTCGGGATGGCGAGGCAGATCGGCGCCATCATCAACTCGGGCGACCGAACGCAGGAACTCCAGCGAATTCGCTGCAACACGCTGGTCATCCATGCTGAGAAAGACCTCATGGTCGCCACCAGCGGAGGCTTCGCCACGGCGGCGGCCATTCCCAGGGCGCGCTTGGTGCTGTTGCCGGGAATGGGGCATGACTTCCCCGCCTGCCTGACAGGAACGCTGCTTTCCCTGCTCGCAGGCCAAATGCATTAGTACGGAACATCCCTTCAGGGGCGGGTGGGTGCCGCCCCTCTTTTTACACCTCGGGACTTGCATGGGGCTTTTCGAAGTTCGTGCTTATCCAGGCCCACATAAGACAAAAAGGTTCCCGGTTGATTCTCGACCGCAGAGCCATGCATCACACGCCGGAGCCGTTGGTTCGCCCTGCGCGTGAATTCCTCCACTGCCGTTCAACAACGACAAAAATCGAGCAAGAGGTACGTATGGAATTCAAGTTCTTACTCCCCGCCAAAGTCGTGATGGGACCCGACCTGCGTGAGCGCACCGGCGAATACCTGCGGGAACTCGGCATGGCGCATGTGCTGATCGTGACGGACGCCGGGGTAAAGGCCGCAGGCCTGTTGAATGGCGTGTATGCCAGCCTGAATGAGTGGGAGATCGCGTTCGACGAGATATCGGACGTCAAGGCAAACCCTCGCAGCGAAGACATCAACCAGGCGGCGCAGCTGTATCGCGGCAAAGGTATCCAAGGCCTGCTGGCCATCGGCGGCGGCAGCGCGATGGACGCGGCCAAGGCGATCAGCCTGCTGCTGACCCACGAGGGTCGGATCGAAGACTACGAGGGCTCTTTCACCCTCAGGCACGCCATCCCGCCTATCGTCGCCATCCCGACCACCGCCGGAACCGGCAGCGAAGTGACCTGTTTCTCGGTGATCACCGATACCGCCCGGCATTTCAAGATGAGCGTCCAGGACTACCGGGTGGGCCCCGTTCTGGCATTGCTCGACTCCCGCATTCTCGACACGCTGCCTGCATCGATTGCCGCCGCAACCGGCATGGATGCCCTCACCCACGCCATCGAAGCCTACACCTGCCGTGTGTCGAATCCGATCAGCGACGGGCTGGCGCTGCATGCCATCCGCCTGATCAGCCAATACCTCAGGCCCGCCGTACTGGAGCCGGGCAACCTGCATGCACGCGAGCAAATGCTGGTGGCCAGCCTGATCGCCGGCATGGCCTTCGGTAACGCGGACGTCGGCAGCGTGCACTGCATTTCCGAAGCCATCGGTGGCATGTACGACACGCCACACGGCGTGGGCAACGCGATCTTCCTGCCCTTCGTGTTCGGCCATAACCGCGACGCCGACATCACCCGCCACGCGCAGGTCGCCTACGCATTGGGTATCGACCCCAACCTCTCGCCGGCCGAGGCCGCCGAGGCCGCCGTTGGCTACCTGTTCCAGATGAGCAAGGACCTGGGCATCCCCCGCTTCGCCGAGGTGAAAGGCGTGCGCGAGGAAGACTTCCTGAGCATCGCCGAAAAGTCGAAGAAGAATTTCTCCGACGGCAGCAATGCCAAGCAAATGACGGTGGAAACCTACCGTGAAATCGTCGCCGCCGCTTACCACTACGTAGCGTGAAGGAGGCCAGTCATGAGCGAATCAATCGCCGGCGCTTCATTGAAGCGCACGCTGGGTCCGTTTTCCGTTCTGCTGTTCGGTCTGGCGTTCCTCGCTCCGTTGATCGTGTTCGGCACCTATGGCGTGATCACGCAGGCCAGCGGCAACACCACTGCGATGGCCTACCTGATCGCGGCAATCGGCGTGGTGTTCACGGCCTTGAGCTATGGCCGGCTGGTCAGGGTGTTCCCGGTCGCCGGTTCGGCCTACACCTATACTCGCAAGATGCTGAGCGCGAACCTCGGCTTCATGGTGGGCTGGGCCGCCCTGCTCGATTACTTCTTCATCCCGATGCTGATCTGGCTGCTCGGCGCCAGCTACCTCAACATGGCCTTTCCAGAGGTGCCGCAATGGGTGTGGATCATCGGCTTCATCGTCTCCACCTCGCTGCTTAATATCCTGGGCATCCAGGTCGCCAACCGCTTCAACGTGCTGTTGATGGTCGCGCAACTGGCCATCATCGTCGTGTTCATCGGCCTGTGCGTGCACTACATCGTCGCGGCCAACGGCCCTGGCGGGCTGCTGTCGGCCAAGCCGTTCTTCAACCCGGACGTGTCCTTCGCCACCAGCATGGCCGGCGCTGCCATTGCCGCGTACTCGTTCCTGGGCTTCGACGCGCTGTCCACGCTCAGCGAGGAGACCCGCGACCCGGGCCGGACACTGCCGCGCGCGATCCTGCTGGTCGCATTGATCGGCGGTTCGGTCTACGTCGGCTCGTCGTACTTCATGTACCTGGCGCACCCCTCCCCCGCCTTCGAGCATGTGGACGGCGCCGCCTTCGAGATCGCCCGCATGATCGGCGGCGACCTGTTCTTCGCCGTGGTCCTGGCGGGGATCATCATCGCCCACTTCGCCGCAGGCATGTCGTTCCAGGCCAGCGTGGGCCGGCTGCTGTACGCCCTGGGGCGGGACAACCAACTGCCGCGCAAGCTGTTCGGTGTCCTGCATCCTCGCTACAAGACCCCGGCCTTCAACATTCTGCTCTGCGGCATTTTCGGCTGCGCGGGTTTTGCCCTGACGATCGCCACCGCGACGTCCCTGGTCAATTTCGGCGCGTTTCTCGCCTTCAGCGCAGTCAACCTTTGCGCGTTGCGGCTCTCCTTCGATACCCGCCTCGGAGACGGGGCGGGCTTGTTGCGCGGGGTGCTCTGCCCGCTCGTTGGCCTGGTCACGGCCGGGTGGATGCTGGTCAGCCTGGATAAAGACGCGCTGATCATGGGCTGTAGCTGGCTGGGCCTGGGGGCGGTCTATCTCGCTTGCCGGACCAGCTTCTTCCGCAACCCGGTGCCCGACGCGCTGGCGTAGTGACCACCCTTCTATCGAACGCTCTGACAACAACCACAAGGCCGGCTTCGAGCCTGCCCTTCAATGGCGAGAATCGATATGCAAACCAAACTTCTGATCAATGGTGCCCTGGTGGCCGGCGAAGGCGAGAGCCACGCGGTGTACAACCCGTCCCAGGGCAACGTCCTGGTGCGAATTACCGAGGCCCGCGGCGCCCAGGTCCATGCCGCGGTGCAGAGCGCGGATGCGGCCTTCGACGCCTGGTCGCAAACGCCGCCCAAGGATCGCGCGACCCTGCTGCTCAAGCTTGCCGAGCGCATCGATGCCCAGGCGCACGTGTTCGCTCGCCTGGAGGCGGACAACTGCGGCAAGCCTTTCAACGCCGTGCTGCTGGACGAACTGCCCGCCGTATCGGACGTGTTCCGTTTCTTCGCCGGCGCCGTGCGCTGCCTGCAGGGCTCGGCGGCGGGAGAGTACGTCGCGGGGCATACCTCGATGATCCGCCGCGACGCGGTGGGCGTGGTCGCCTCCATCGCGCCGTGGAACTATCCGTTGTTGATGGCAGCGTGGAAACTCGGCCCGGCATTGGCCGGCGGCAACACCGTGGTGCTGAAACCGTCGGAGCACACGCCGCTGAGTACCTTGAAACTGGGCGAGCTGCTTGCCGAGATCTTCCCCGCCGGCGTGGTCAACATCGTCCACGGTCGAGGTGCCTCGGTGGGTGAGCCGCTGACCAGCCATGCCCAGGTGCGCATGGTGTCGCTGACCGGCTCCGTGCGCACCGGCAGCCGGATCATCGAAGGTACGGCCGAGAGCGTGAAACGCATGCACATGGAGTTGGGGGGCAAGGCTCCTGTACTGATCTTCGACGATGCCGACATCGACGCCGCCGTCGAAGGCATCCGCGCCTTCGGCTTCTACAACGCCGGCCAGGACTGTACCGCCGCGTGCCGCCTCTATGTGCAGAAAGGGGTCTACCAGGAGTTCGTTCGCAAGCTCGGCGAGGCCGTATCCAGCATCCGGTGCGGGCTGCCGGACGATCCGGCGACCGAGATGGGACCGCTGATCACCAAGGAGCATCTGGAGCGTGTCGAGGGGTTCGTGAACCGGGCCAGGGAGTTGCCGCACATCGAAGTGGTCACCGGCGGCAAGCGCGCCGAGGGTGCCGGCTTCTTCTTCGAGCCGACGGTCCTGGCCGGCGCTACGCAGGAGGATGAGGTGGTGCGCCGCGAGATCTTCGGCCCGGTGGTGACCGTCTCGTCGTTCGAGGATGAAGCCCAGGCGCTGGCTTGGGCGAACGACTCCGACTACGGCCTGGCGTCTTCGGTATGGACCGCCGATGTGGGGCGCGCTCATCGCCTGGCCGCCCGCCTGCAATACGGCTGCACCTGGGTCAACACCCACTTCATGCTGGTCAGCGAAATGCCCCACGGCGGGGTCAAGCTGTCCGGCTACGGCAAGGACCTGTCGATGTACGGCCTGGAAGACTACACCGTGGTGCGCCACGTGATGTTCAAGCACTGACCGCCCACACCCCGGACTACCCAGATCATTTTTCAAGAGGTTTGCATGAACAACATCGAGACGTTCGAAAGGCTCGAGTCCAACGTGCGGATGTACTGCCGCGACTTGCCCCTGGTGTTCGATACCGCCCAAGGCAGCAGGATCCGCGGCGAAGATGGCCGCGAATACCTGGACTTCTTCGCCGGCGCCGGCGCCCTGAACTATGGCCACAACGACCCGCGCATGCGCGATGCGCTGATCGCGTATCTGTCGGCCAACGGCGTGACCCACGCCCTCGACCTGCACACCACCACCAAGCGCCAGTTCCTGGAAGCGATCGAGCGCGACCTGTTCAAGCCACGCGGCTGGGACTACAAGGTCCAGTTCACCGGCCCGACCGGTGCCGACGCCGTCGAGGCGGCGTTGAAGCTGGCGCGCAAGGCGACCGGGCGTACCAAGGTCGTATCGTTCTACGGGGCTTACCACGGCATGACCGCCGGCGCCCTGGCCGTCACCGGCAACCGCACTCGCCGTGGCCCCGGGCTTTCCACCGACGTGGTGTTCGTGCCCTACGAAGACAGCCCCTATGGCGAATTCGACAGCATTGGCTTCCTCGAGCGCCTGGCCAACGACCAGGGCAGCGGCTCGGAGCTGCCGGCGGCGGTGATCGTCGAGTCGGTGCAGATCCAGGCCGGCGTCTACCCGGCTTCCAACCAATGGCTGCAACGCTTGCGCAAGTGGACCACCGACCACGGCGTGCTGCTTATCTGCGACGAGATCCAGGCCGGTTGCGGCCGCACCGGCGACTTCTTCGGCTTCGAGCGCTCCGGGGTGGTGCCGGACCTGATCACCTGCGCCAAATCGATCGGCGGCTTCGGCCTGCCGATGGCGATCGTGTTGCTTCGTGCCGGGCTGGATGTATGGCAACCGGGCGATCACATCGGCACCTTCCGCGGCAACCAGTTGGCGTTCCTGACCGCCCGCATCGCGCTCAGCTATTGGCACGATGAGCAGTTCCTGAAATTGCTGGCCGACAACTGCGCGGCCATGGAGCGCGCAGTTGCCGGCTTTGCGGAAATTCCAGGCGTCGCGTCCGCGCGTTGTCGCGGCATGATCGCCGGCATCGATTTCGGCCGCGGCAACGTCGAGGTCGCCAAGGACGCCCAGCAGCGCGTGCTGCAAGCGGGCGTGCTGGTCGACCGCTGCGGCCCGAATGGCGAAATCATCAAGCTGATGCCACCGCTGAACACTCCGACCGACCAACTCGAAGACGGCCTCAGGGCCTTCGGCGAATCGGTCGCGGCAGCGCTGGGAGAATAGCTGCCAGGGTCACCCTTCGGCCTGTGTTGAAGCGCAGGCCGGAGACCTGTTGGACATCAGCCAGAACAATAATCAGGAGACCTCGAGCGTGCGTGAACACAATGATGAAAGCTTCGAGTTCGAAGTGTCCGTGATCGGGCTCGGAGCCATGGGAACCATCATGGCCCAAGCGTTGCTCAGGCAAGGCAGGCGCGTGGCGATCTGGAACCGCTCGCCCGGCAAGGCCGCGGCGCTCGTCGCCGCTGGCGCTCACCTGTGCGAGAGCGCCGAAGCCGCGCTGGCTGCAAGCCCGGCCACGATCTTCGTGCTCCTGGACAACCAGGCGACCCACGAGGTGCTCGGGATGCCAGGTGTGATGCAGGCGCTGGCCAACCGTACGATCGTCGATTACACGACCAACGCCCGGGACGAGGGCCTGGCGCTTCAGAGTCTCGTCAACCGCGCGGGCGGCCATTACGTCAAAGGGATGATCGTGGCCTACCCGCGCAACGTTGGTCGTCGCGAAAGCCACAGCATTCATACCGGTGATCCTGAGGCCTTCGAACGGCATCGGGCGCTGCTTGAGGGGCTTGCCGGTCATACGACGTTCCTCCCCTGGGACGAAGCATTGGCCTTCGCCACCGTGCTCCACGCGCATGCGTTTGCCGCGATGGTGGCTTTCTTCGAGGCCGTGGGGGCTGGTGTCCACTTCGGCCTGCCGCCTTCGAAGACCGCTCGGCTCATGCTCGACACGTCGCGCTTTTTCGTCGCCGATGCACTCGAGGAAGCGGTCCGTCGGCTGGAAGCGCAGGATTTCGCAGGCGATCAGGCGAGGCTCGATGTGCATGCCCAGGCCTTCGCCCATATCGCCGGAGCCCTGCACGCACAAGGGGCCTGGACGCCGGTCTTCGACGCGCTGTGCCAGGCCGTGCAACGCGCGGCAGCCATGGGCTATGGCGACCAGGACATCGTAGCCGTCACCCGCCTGTTCGCCCGCGAATGCGACACCGCAAGCGCGGCGGGACAGTGACTGCGCTGCGCTTCTAAGGTCCTCGTGGATAGCGCCCGAAGACAACAACTATAAAAAATCGCTGGAGAATCATATGCGCCGATTCGGTTTTCTACTGGCTGTCCTTGTACTGGTCATCTTCCTGAGTGCACTGTTTTCGAAGCCTACCCGGTGGCGTAGAGCACCGACTTGCGCGCCTCCCGGGCATCGCCGACGGTGAAGAAACGCATCAGGATGTGCGGCAGCCCGGCGGTGCCGAACACCAGCCCCAGGCTCAGCGATAGCGCGGTCAACGGGTCGGCCAGCAAGCCACCAGGGGCCAGCAGGCGTTCGCCCAGGGCATGGCTATCCATCGCCTGGCTGACCAGCCTGTCATAGCTGAAGTCGAATTCACGCATCGCCAGGAACAGCACCAGCGAGCCGCCGACCAGCAGCAGGAATGCCTTGACGATCTGCACCCAGGTGGTTGCCACCATACCGCCGAAGGTCACATACAGCATCATCAGCGCACCGACGATCACCAGGGCGATCTGGTAGTCCAGGCCGAACAGCAGCCTGATCAACTGCCCGGCCCCGACCATCTGCGCCACCAGGTAGAAACACACCACGGTCAGCGATCCGATGGCGGCCATGGTGCGCACCTTGCCCTGGTCGAGACGGTACGAGGTGATGTCGGCGAAGGTGAAGCGGCCCAGGTTGCGCAGCCGCTCGGTCATCAATAGCAGCAGTACCGGCCAGCCCGCGAAGAAGGCGATGAGATAGATGTAGCCATCCATCCCGGAGCTGTAGATGAGCGCGGTGATTCCCAGCAGCGTGGAGGCGGACATGTAGTCGCCGGCCAGCGCCAGGCCGTTCTGCCAGCCCCGGATACCGCCACCGGCGCTATAGAAATCCGCCGTCGAATGGGTCCGTCGCGCCGCCCACCAGGTGATGCACAGGGTGAACAGCACGAACACCATGAACATGCCGATGGCATGCAGGTTGAGCGGCTGGCGCTGGCCAGCGTCCAACGCGGGCGAGGCCAACAGCAGGCCGGAGTGCAGCGACAACGCCAGGGGAAGGAGCTTCTTCATGCGCCCTGCTCCTCTTCCAGCCCAGCGACCAGAGCCTGGGTCAGGCGATCGAATTCGCCGTTGGCGCGGTACACATAGAGCGCCGACAAGGCACAGAAGAACACGAACAGGAACACGCCGGCCGCGACGCCGAAGGTCATGTTCGAGCCCTGCGCCAGACGCCTGGCAATCAGCTCGGGGCAGAACGATACCAGCGCGATGTAGCCGTGGAACGTGGCCAGGATCAGCAGGAGCAGGCTCAGGGTGAAACGGTTTCGGCGCGCCACCAGTTGCTGGAACCGGGCACTGGCGCGGATACGCGCGTATAGCAGGCTGGACATGGGACACCTCGGGCAACCTAGTTATTGTTATGGAATATGCGGGTGCGGCAGCGCCATCAGCGGCCGGCGTCGCCGGCCTCCTCCTCCTGCCGGGCCCACTCGCGCAGGACGAACTTCTGGATCTTGCCGGTGGCGGTCTTGGGCAGTTCGGTAAGCGTCACATGCCGCGGTGCCTTGAAGTGCGCCAGGCGCTCGCGGCACCAGCGGACCAGATCGTCACCCGTGGTTCTGGGTAAGGCATCCGCCCGCAAGGCGACGAACGCGTGGGGTGTCTCGCCCCAGCGCGAATCCGGGCGCGCCACCACCGCGGCCTCGACCACCTCGGGGTGCTGGTAGAGCACTTCCTCGATCTCCAGCGAGCTGATGTTCTCGCCGCCGGAAATGATGATGTCCTTGGCCCGGTCCTTGATTTCCACGTAGCCGTCCGGGTGCAGCACGGCCAGGTCGCCGGTGTGCAACCAGCCGTCGGCCAACGCGGCACGGGTGGCCTCGGGGTTGTGCAGGTAGCCTTTCATCACGGTGTTGCCCCGCACTACCAGTTCGCCAAGGGTGCGGCCGTCGGCCGGGACCGGACGGCCGGTGTCGGTATCCAGCACCGTGGCCTCCTCGAGCATCGGGTGGGCGACGCCCTGGCGGCTCATGAACTGGGCCCGGGCCTCCAGCGGCAATTCGTCGACCCCCGGCTGCCACAGGCACAGGGTGCTGGGGCCGTAGCTTTCGGTCATGCCGTAGGCGTGGGTGATGCTGAAGCCGCGTGCTTCCATGGCGGCGATGACCGCGCTGGGCGGCGCGGCGCCGCCGGTGATCACCGATACCGGCACGGCAGGGACGCTGGCATGCTCGGCATGGATCAGCATCGACATCACCACCGGCGCGGCGCTCAGGTGGGTCACCGCATGCTCGGCAATCGCAGCGTGGATCGCATCTGGCTGGACCTTGCGCAGGCACACGTGCGTGCCACCGGACAGCGTCACCGCCCAGGTATGGCTCCAGCCGTTGCAGTGGAACATCGGCAAGGTCCACAGGTAGACGCTGCGCGGCCCCAACTGGAAGATCAGCGCGCCGGCGCAGGCGTTGAGGTAGGCGCCGCGGTGATGCAGGACCACGCCCTTGGGATCCCCCGTGGTGCCGGAGGTGTAGTTGATGGCGATCGACTGCCATTCGTTCTGCGGCGCACTCAGCGGCCGCCCCGGGTCGCCCTGGGCCAGAAACGCCTCATAGTCCAGGTCGTGGGCGAGGTCGGCGCGCTCGGCCTGATCATCGTCGATGCCCACCAGCAAGGGCGGCGCATCGAGCATGGCCAGCGCCTGCTGGGCCACGGCACCGAACTCACGGTCGCAGATCAGCACCCTGGCCGCACAGTGGCGCAGGATGAAGGCGATGCTGCGTGCCTCCAGGCGGATGTTGATGCATACCAGCACCGCCCCGGCACCGGGTACGCCATAGTGGGCCTCGAGCATTTCCGGGATATTCGGCGCCAGTATCGCCACCCGCTCGCCCGCTTGTACGCCGACCCGCTCCAGGGCGCTGGCCAGGGCGCAACTGCGCTCGTGCAACTGGCGGTAGCTGTAGCGCCTTGCGCCATAGACCACCGCATCGCGCTGCGGGTACACCTGCGCGGCACGCTTGAGGAACGACAGCGGCGACAGCGGGACATGGTTGGCTTCGTTGGGAGCAAGCTCCTGCTCGAGGGTCGGAACCATCATGGCAGCCACCTCATCGACACATTGCTCGGGTCTTGCACGCACATACATACCTCCTGTTCTTGTTGTTATTGCGCCAGGGCGCGTTACAGGCTGCTGCACAGGTGGCCGCCATCGACCACGATCTCGGCGCCGCTCATGGCCCGCCCGGCATCGCTGGCGAGCAGCAGCAAGGCGCCGTCCAGGTCCGCCGGCACGCTGAAGCGGCGGCTGGGGATACGCGAGCGCAACTTGTCGCCGGCCTCGCTGGCCAGGAAGGCCTCGTTCAGGTCGGTCATCACGTAGCCGGGCGCCAAGGCGTTCACCCGGATGCCATGGCGCGCCAACTCCAGCGCCATGGCGCGGGTCAGGTGGGCCAGGCCGGCCTTGGCCGCCAGGTAGGGGCCGACGGCGCCGGCCACACGGCTGGCGAGGATCGAAGTGACATTGATCAGGCTGCCGCCCTTCCCCGCCGCGACCATGCGCCTGGCGCTTTCCTGGGCCACCGCCCAGGCGCCCTTGAGGTTGGTGTCGAGCACGCGGTCCCAGCTTTGATCGTCGCAGGCCAGCAAGGGCTGGCTGTCGCTCACCCCCGCATTGTTGACCAGCACATCCAGCGGGCCGGCGGCATCGAGCACCCGGCAGATATCCTCACGGCAGGTCACATCGAGGGCAAAGGCCTGCGCCTGCCCTCCCGCCACCTCGATGGCCTCCACCAGTGCCTGCAGCGGCGCCTGGCGCCTGGCAGTCACCACCACCTCGGCGCCTGCGGCGGCCAGGGTCATGGCGAAGTGGCGGCCCAGGCCGCTGGAGGCTCCGGTCACCAGGGCGCGGCGCCCGTCGAGGGCGAACAGTCGGGTCAGGTTCGGCTGCATCAGCGGGCCTCCAGGCGCTGGTCGAGCAGTTTCTTCGCCAGGCTCATGCGGTGCACCTCGCTCGGGCCGTCATAGATGCGGAACGGGCGAATGTCGCGGAAGATCCGCTCCACCACGGTGTCTCCGGTCACCCCGCGCCCGCCCAGTACCTGGACGCAACGATCGACCACCCGCCACAACGCCTCGGCGCTGATCACCTTGGCCATGCTGGAGTCGACATTGGCCCGCCGGCCCTGGTCGAGCACCCAGGCACAGTGCCACACCGCCAGGCGCACCACGTGCAGGTCCATCATGTTGTCGGCCAGCATGAAGCCCACACCCTGGTGCTCGCCCAGCGGCTTGCCGAAGGCGTCGCGGGTGCGCGCATAGTCGCAGGCGATGTCGTGGGCGCGACGCGCGGCGCCCAGCCAGCGCATGCAGTGGGTGAGCCGCGCCGGCGCCAGGCGCACCTGGGCATACCGGAACCCCTTGCCGATCTCGCCGAGCACATCGCTCGCCGGAATACGCAGGTTGTCGAAACGCAGCTGCCCGTGGCCACCGGTGAAGCAGCTGTCCAGCGAGTCCAGCTGACGCTCATGGATGATGCCGTCGCGTTTCATGTCGGTCAGGAACATGGTCGCCGTACCATCCTCCATGCGCGCCATGATGATGCCGAAGTCGGCGCCTTCTGCGCCGGTGATCAGCCACTTGCGGCCATTGATCAGGTAGTCGTCGCCATCGCGGGTGGCGGTGGTGCGCAGCATCGAGGGGTCCGAGCCGGAGCCTGGCGCAGGCTCGGTCATGGCGAAGCAGGAACGGGCATGGCCCTGGACCAGCGGGCGCAACCAGCGGTCTTTCTGCGCCTCGGTGGCGACCACGTCCATCAGGTGGATGTTGCCTTCGTCCGGGGCATGGATGTTCAGCGCCACCGGGCCCAGCGGCGAGTAGCCGGCCTCTTCGAAGACGATCGCCTTGGCCACGTGGCTCAGCGCCAGGCCACCCATTTCGCGACTGGCGTGGGGCGTCAGCAAGCCGGCCGCGCGGGCGCGGGCCACCAGGTCCTGGCGCAGGGCGTCGCTGGGGCCGTGGCTGTCCTGGCGGGGGTCGTTCTCGAGCGGGATGACCTGTTCGGCGATGAAGTCTCGGGTCTTGGCCTGCAAGGCGAGCAGTTCGTCCGGGAGGGTGAAGTTCATGGTTGTCCTTCTGGGTGCTTGTCTGTCGGGAATGAGATGGCTGATGCCGTTCAGGGCAAGGCCTTGGGGTTGCTGATCGCCAAGCGGGCGAGCGTGACCTGGCGCAATGTCTCGACCAGGGTGCGACGGGTTTGCGGGGCGTCATGGCTGCCCTGGCGAATGGCCCGTGCCAGTTGGCGGCGCAGGTCGGGCAAGGCTGCGGGCGCCTCGTCGACCAAGGCGGCCAGACGTGTCCGCTCCTGGTCCTCGGCCAGCGTCCCCAGGCGGCTTTCGCGGGCTGCGATGGCCATGGCATTGGCGATCATCAGGGCCGGGTAACGCAGCTCGCCGGGCAGCGCTGGCAGCAGTTGCTCCAGAAGCGTCGAGCGAGCGATGTCGAGCAGTTCATGGGCATCGGGCTGGGTCATGGCGCTTCGGCTCCGGTCATGTGCAGGATGTCGAGCTCAAGCTCCGGCAGCAGTCGTGCGGTCAGTGCCAGCTCAATGGACGGCTCTTCGCCGGACAGGTGGCGCTGGCCTTGCTGCAGGGCGATCACCGCCCAGCGCAGGGTGGCCATGACCTGCCAGTAGTGCAGTTGGCTGCGCTCGATACGCAGCGGAGACACCTCGTGGTAGCCCCCCAGGAAGTCCTCCAGTTGGCCGATACCGCCGGCCTCGAGGTCTGGGCGGGTGAAGCGCCAGCAGCGGGCGGTGAACCAGCCGAGGTCCTCGCACGGGTCGCCCCAGCCGGTGAACTCCCAGTCGAGTACGGCTTCGAGTCCCTGTTCGCTGGCCAGGTAGTTGCCGGTGCGGTAGTCACGGTGCAACAGACACAGGATGCTGTTGCGCGGTGCGTGCAGCTCGCACCAGCGCAGGCCCCACTCCAGCACCGGATAGGCATCGGCGAGGGTGTCGAGGTAGTGGCGATAGGCGGCGATGGTCGCCAAGGCCGGTGAGCGGGTTGGCATCGGCAGGAAATCCAGCGCGGCGCACGGCGGGCGAACCTGATGCAGGCGCGCCAGGTTGGCGCCAAGCTGCGCCGCCAGCTGCGCCCGGCCCTGGGTGCCGGCGCCAGCGCTGAGCAAGCGACCGGCGGCGACACCCGGCACGTACTCCATCAGGAAGAACACCCGCCCATGCACGCGCATATCGCGGCACAGCCACAGCGGGCGCGGTACTTTCACACCGGCTTGATGAACCACTTGCAGCACCGCGAACTCCTGTTCGCGGTCAAGGCTGGCGGGTAGCGCGGAAAGCGCGTCGCTGCGCAGCACCCAACGCCGGGCGCCAGCCCAGGGGCCGCCTTCGATCAGCAGGTCCAGCAGCCAGTTTTCCTGGATGGCGCCGCCGCTCAGGCGCTGGCGTGCCTGGATGACCACCCGCTTCGCTGCGGCGTGCTCGCGGATGAACTCGACCAGTGGCTGGTCGTCCGGGGCCACGAATGTCTCGCCGTCCCGTACGGTCGTAGGAGGAGTGCTCATGGGGTTGTAGGGCCTGCCTGTAGTCATGTTGTCAGACAGCTTTAGCAACGCCTGGGCCAATTTTCGGGATATGCCTGTAACCCGCGCGCTCTCTGGCGCCAGGCTTTTCCATGGCGCTCGACGAAGCAATCCGGGTTTCACTTTTGCAACGAACTGATTCAGTATCGAAACAATTCAATCCTGAACAGGTCTCGACATGCGTCCTCCCCTTTCCCAGGTCGTCGTGCTGGTCAGTCACCTTCAACGACCTCGGCAGCGCAGTCGCCTCGCCAGCCTGGTGGCCGGCCTGGCGGCGGGCTACCCGGACGTCCATATCGAGGTGCTCGACACCTCGGTATCCGAAGCCCTGCAAACCGCCCGCGATCTCGAACAGCGCGGCAAGGCCGACGTGTTCGTCTGTGCTGGCGCCACTGCCGCCTACCTGCGTAGACACCTGGCACGTCCGGTTCTGACGATGCGCGTTGGCGGCGGAGACCTGTTGCGTGCGCTGGAGCAAGCCCGCGAACACTCCTCCCATGTCGCCCTGCTCAGCTACAACCGCATCGACCGGGACCTGCAAGCCATGCGAACGCTGTTCACGGTGCAGGTTCACCAGGTCGCCTATACCACCCTGGAAGAGGCTCGCCAGGCTGTCCTGGAGGTAGCCCGGCTGGGTTGCCGCAGCATCATCGGTTCGTCGACGGTGGTGGAGCTGGCGGAACAGGCAGGCCTGCACGGCGTGCTGTCGCTGAGCGAAGACACTGCGCGCAAGGCGCTCGAGGAAGCCATGGGAGTCCTCGACAGCCAGCGCCTGGAGATCGCCAAGCGGCGGCATCTGGACGCGGTGCTGCAACACATTCCAAGCGGTGTGGCAGCGGTCGACAACCAGGGTGTGGTGCAATCGCTCAACCCTGCCCTTGCCCAGTTGCTGGAGTTGCCGGTCAGCTCGGCTCTGGGTCGACCGTTACAGCAGCTATGCCCGGAGCTTGACCTGCAACAGGCGCTAGAGGATGGCGGTGGCGAGGAAAACCGGGTGATCCGGCTGGGCTCGCACGCCGTGGTCAGCAATCTCCTGCCGATCCTGGAGAATGGCGAGCGTACCGGCCTGGTGCTCACCTGCCAGGACATCACCGCCGTGCAGCGCGCGGATCAACGCATCCGCTCCACTCGCCGTCCAGGTGCCTTCACCGCGCGTTACCGGCTCGAACAACTCAACGGCGCGAGCAAGGCCAACCGTGAGATGTTGCAGCTGGCCAAGCGCTTTGCCGCCAGCCATTCGACCATCCTGATCACTGGCGAAAGCGGCACCGGCAAGGAACTGCTCGCCCAAGGGATCCATAACGAGAGCCCTCGCCGGCACGGGCCTTTCGTCGCCATCAACTGCGCGGCGTTTCCCGAGTCGCTACTGGAAAGCGAACTGTTCGGCTACGAGGAAGGCGCCTTCAGCGGTTCGCGCAAAGGCGGCAAGCCCGGCCTGTTCGAGGCGGCGCACCGTGGCACGCTGTTCCTCGACGAGATCGGCGACATGCCTGTGTCGCTGCAGACTCGCCTCCTTCGTGTATTGCAGGAGCGAGAGGTCTTGCGCCTGGGCGGCACCGAGCCGATCTCCATCGACGTGCGCATCGTCGCCGCCACCCACAAGGACCTGGGGGCCGCCATGAAGGATCGCGAGTTTCGCACCGACCTGTATTACCGGCTGAATATCCTGCGCTTGCAGACCACTCCCCTGCGCGAGCGGCCCGAGGACATTCCTCTGATTTGCCAGGGAATCAGCCAGCGCCTGCTGGTCCAGGGCCAGCCACCGGGTGCCGCAGGCATAACGACGCTCCTGCTACCCTACCTCGTCCGCCATTCCTGGCCCGGAAACGTCAGGGAACTGGAGAATGTCATCGAACGGGCGATGCTCTCCGCCAGCGAAATCTTCCATGAGCACGGCGTGGATGAGCATTACCTGGCTCGCGTGCTGCCCGAGCTATTCGAAGGCCAGCCTCAGCCCAGGTCCCGGAAAGAGCCATCGCGCACAAAGGATTTGCACGCCATCGGCAAAACCGCGCAGTTGCGCTACATACAGGAGACGCTGGACAGCTGCCAGGGCAGCCTTGACGAGGCTGCGCGTCGGCTCGGGATCAGCCGGACCACGCTGTGGCGGCGGCTTCGCTCGGCACGCTGAGCAAAACGATGCGCCTGGGCGATGCGGAACTCGCCCAGGCATGGACGCGGCCGGTGCCGTGAAACTCAATTGATCAGCGGAACCTGCTTGCCGATCTGCAACGCCTCCAGCGCGTCCAGCTGCGCTTCGATCTGCAGGAAGCGCATGGCCCGCCGAGGTGACATCTTCTCGGCCACTTCCTGCACGTACCGGTGCAGCACGGCCAGCTGTTTCTCCTGCAATCCCCGATAGAGGTCGACCATCCTCGAAGCTTCCGCGTCGGTAATGCTGCCGGAACCATAGGCGCGGGCATATTCGAGCAGGAGCTGGAATGTCTCCTTGTGCAGGCTGTCCGTCTCGCCTCGGTAGCGTGAATAGATCGGCCAGAACGTCTCGGCTTCGGTGCCGTCCAGCGCCATGTTTGCCTCGACCATCCGTTTGCGCTTGTAGTTGATGGTTTCCAGCTGGTTCCTGATCTTTTCCTTGTGCTCGTTCATCACCTGCTCGACCGATGGCAGGGGTTCGTCGGCATGAGCGGCAAGGGAAAGGGTCGCGACCAGGGTGGCCACGAAAAGCAAGCGCCTGGACATCGGCGTTCTCCTTCTGGGTTGATCGAATGGATTCATGCTGCCGCGGTGCGATGCGACATCAACGGGCCCCGCTCCTCAGGGCGATCCTGGGCGCCCACTCCAGCCATTCGTCATTGGCCGAATCGAACAGGGCGAAGGTCTGCCCCGGCTTGGCGGGCTCGCCCATCTGCGCATTGTTCGGGGTGGCGAAGGCAATGCCGCCCTCCATCAGCGCCTCCATCGACTCGGTGCGTAGCGACAGACCCTTGAACAGGCTGGCGTCGACGCCGAAGCCGCTGGCATTCCAGAAACGGCTGCCGGTACGCACCAGCGGTACGTAGCGCGGTTCGATGAGGATGCTGATCAGCACCCGGTCGGCCTGTTCGCCCAAGGCCAGGTCGACGACCTTGCCCACCGGGATCTGCCGGTAGGTCACCAGGTTGCCCGGCTTGATCGAGCCCTTGCGCGGCGCGCTGAGGGTCAGCCGCAGGCCGTTTTCCCGACCCAGCAGGTTGGGCGCTTCGGCGAGAGTCTGGAAGCGTGCCTGGCGCTCGCCCGGCGTGCTCGACGGCAGCGCCTCGATATAGGGGCCGCTGACCAGGGTTCCGAGGTTCTCGGTACGCAGCAGGCCGAGCGCCGGACGCACCACCCAGAAGCGGGTTCCGCTGCGGGCGACGCGCTCGCCGGCGGAAGTCAGGCGGGCCTTCATCAGTACCCCGGAGAGGTCCGGGTTCAGCTCGACGCTTTCGATCTTGCCGATGTCCAGGCCCTTGAAGCGGATCGGCGTGCCTTCGCGCAGGCCGTCGGCATTGTCGATGCTCAGCTGGATTTCCACGCCACGGGCCATCGCCGCCTCCTCGCTGTCGAAGAGGGTGAAGCGACGCACCTTGGTCACGGTCGGCGCCTTCGGATCGAGGGTGTCGAAGGAGATCCCGCCGGTGATCAGGGTCTGTAGCGACTCGCTCTTCACCTGCACGCCGCTGAGGTTGCCGGTCAGGGTGATCCCGCTGGAGTTCCAGAAGCGCGTCGAGGTATTCACCAGGTGCGCGTACTCCGGCTCGATGTGCACACCCACCACCACTCGCTGGCGGTCGCGCGACAGCTGGTAGCTCTGCACGCTGCCGACGCGGACCTGGCGGTAGAGGATCGGCGCGCCGATATCGATCGAGCCGAGCTTGTCGCTGGTCAGCACCAGGTGCAGGCCGGGCGCGTCGGTGTTCAGCGGCGGCGCTTTCGGGCGGATGGTGAACTCGCGACTCGGCGCGCCGCTCTTGGCGAAGCGCACGTCGATATAGTTACCTTTCACCAGGGCCTCGAGGCCGGTGATGCCGGCCAGGGAGATGCTTGGCTTGACGGTCCAGAATTCGGTGCCTTCCAGCAGCATGTCCTCGACCCGCGGATCCATCGCCAGGTCGGCAGTGGCGCTGCTGTAGTCCTTGTCCATGTCGATCGACTTGACCAGGCCGACCTGCACGCCGTTGAACATCACCGGAGTGCGGCCCGGATCGATGCCGCTGACGTCGTTCATCTTCAGCTTCACGCGCAGACCGGCCTGGGCCGCGTCGTAGTCGTCGTACAGACGGAACGGCTTGCTCGGATCGGTCGGCGGGCTGTCGCCTTGACTATCGGAAGTAGCGAAAGCGATGCCGCCGGCCGCCAGGGTCAGCAACGATTCGCTACGCACCTTGAAGCCGGACAGGCCGCCGGAAATGGAGATGCCGCTGGCGTTCCAGAATCGCGTGTGCTTGCGCACCAGGTCGGCGTAGGCCGGCTCGATGTGCACCTTGATCTCGATGGTCCTCTGGTCATCGCCCAACTGGAAGCTCTTCACCTGGCCGACCTGGATCTGCCGGTAGAACACCGGGCTGCCCTGCTCCAGGGAGCCCAGGCGATCGGCCTTGAGGGTCAGGTGCAGGCCGGGCAGCCTGTCGGAAAGGGGGGGCGGCTGCTTCAGCGCGGTGAAGTTGCGTTCTTCCTTCTCGCCCTTCACCGGATCGACCGCGATGTAGACGCCGGATACCAGGGTTTCCAGGCCGGTGACGCCAGCCAGGGAAACCCGCGGCTTGACCAGCCAGAAGCGGGTACCCTTGCTCAGGTACTGGCGCGCCTCCTTGTCCATTTCGATGGTGGCCACCACGCCCTTGATATCTTCGCTGACATCCAGCGCGACGACCTTGCCGACCGCGATGCCCTTGTACAGCACCTCGGTCTTCTTCGCCTGGATGCCATCGCTGCTCTCGAAGCGCACCTGGATCAGCACCCCTGCCTGGTCGTAGGCGCGCCAGCCCAGCCAGGCCCCGATAGCCAGGGCCACCAGCGGCAGCACCCAGATCGCCGACCAGTTCGAGGTCTTGTGTTTCTTCGGGCTTGGCAAATCACTCATTCTCGTCGTCCAGATTGGTGTTGTCCCAGATAAGCCGGGGGTCGAACGTCACGGCGGCGAGCATGGTGAGCACCACCACGCTGGCGAAGGCGGCGGCGCCGAGATTGGCCTCGATGCTCGCCAGGTTGCCGAAATTGACCAGCGCCACGAGGATGGCGATGACGAAGATATCGAGCATCGACCAGCGCCCGACCCATTCGATGAAGCGGTACATCATGATTCGCTGGCGGGCCGACATCGGCTGGTGCCGCTGCACCGAATAGAGCAGCAGGGCGATGCCGACCAGCTTGAAGGTGGGGACGACGATACTGGCGACGAACACCACCAGGGCGATGGGAAACATGTCGGCCTGGATCAGGGTCACGACCCCGCCCATGATGGTCGCCGGGGAGCCCTTGCCGAGCATGTTGACGGTCATGATCGGCAACAGGTTGGCGGGAACGTAGAGAATCATCGCCGAGATCAGCAACGCCCAGGTACGGGCAATGCTGTTCGGCCGCCGAGGATGCAGCTTCGCGCCGCAGCGACTGCAACGCGGATGCTCGTTCCCGTCGGCGCGATTCAACTGGTGGCACTCGCCGCAGACCAGAATGCCGGCATCGATCGCACGCATTGTCGTTCTCCAGGATCTCTGCCGGGACGGTGATGGTTTGTCGTCGTCCAGCGCGGCGGCCAACCTGTGCCTTGCCCGGCAGGGAATGGGCACGGGGAAACCACCTGTCGGGGGAGGCTGCCGTCGGAAGACGATTCTGTCCGGGGCGTTACAGCGATGGCATGGGTTCGGCCACTCACGCGCATCAGTTGTCCGCTCGGCTCGATCTGGCCAGGCTGGGCCGGACTCGCTATTCATGCCGCTTGGACGATGATCGAGCGCTGGGATCGCATGATGCTTATATAGTTCACATGAGTCAATATTGTCTCATGTGTTTTTCTCCATCGCGCTATACGGAGCCAAGCGGCGATCCTGCCAGGAAGGCATCATGGCATTCGCCACGGAAGGAAGGACCCCCGGAGAGATTGTGGCGCGCCTCCTGTCTCATGCCGATGCAAGTGGCGGTATCGGCCGAGAATCCCTCGACACCGAGAAGCGGCTTTTCCGCGTCCAGGCATGGGACGATAGGAGCACTCGGGTAGCCCTGGATCGATACTCGCTTTACAGGCAGGCACACTGGCGGGCCTCTTCCGGGGCTCCTCCAGTGTCCTGCTGCACACCTCTGAGGCTCCGATATCCTCCGAACCTCGTCTTTGCCCGGTTCCTCTTTCAGTCAATCGCCGCCCGCGTCCCAACCCCGTCCACCAACCGCGCAATCCCCAATGGGTTGCCATCCTTCAGCGCTTCCGGCAGCCACGCGTCCGGGTAGTTCTGGTAGCACACCGGGCGCAGGAAACGGTCGATGGCCAGGGTGCCCACCGAGGTGCCGCGGGCGTCCGAAGTGGCCGGGTACGGGCCGCCGTGGACCATCGCGTCGCAGACTTCCACGCCGGTCGGGTAGCCGTTGAGCAGCAGGCGTCCTGCCTTCTGTTCCAGGAGCGGTACCAGGTCGGCGAAGGACGCCAGGTCTTCCGCTTCGGCGATCAGGGTCGCGGTGAGCTGCCCGTGCAGCCCATGCAGCGCGCGCTTCAGTTCGGCGTGGTCGGCGACCTCGACGACCACGCTGGCCGGGCCGAAGACTTCTTCCTGCAGCAACTCGTCGCCCTCCAGCAGCAGGCTGACGTCCGCCTGGAACAGTTGCGGCCGGGCCTGGCGGCCCTCCTGCGGTTGCCCGGCGAGATGGCGGACGTGCGGGTGGGCGTGCAGCGCCGCCAGGCCTTTTTCATAGCTGGCCAGCGTGCCGGCGTTGAGCATGGTCTGCGCCGGCTGGTCGTCCATGCGGGCGGCGAAGCGTTCGAGGAACGCCGAGAATTGCGCAGAGCGGATGCCGATGACCAGCCCGGGATTGGTACAGAACTGGCCGCAGCCGAGCACCACCGAGGCACTCAGTTCGTCGGCCACGGCCTCGCCGCGCTTCTTCAGCGCCGCCGGCAGCAGCACCACCGGGTTGATGCTGCTCATCTCGGCGAACACCGGGATCGGCTGCGCCCGGGCGGCCGCCATGTCGCAGAGGGCGCGGCCGCCCTTCAGCGAACCGGTGAAGCCGACCGCCTGGATCGCGGGGTGGCGTACCAGCCGCTCCCCTACTCCGCCGCCGTAGATCATGTTGAACACGCCCGCCGGCATGCCGGTGCGCTCGGCCGCGCGGAGGATCGCCGCAGCGACCCGTTCGGCGGTGGCCATGTGTCCGCTGTGCGCCTTGAACACCACCGGGCAGCCGGCGGCCAGGGCCGCGGCGGTATCGCCGCCGGCGGTGGAGAACGCCAGGGGGAAGTTGCTCGCGCCGAACACCGCCACCGGGCCGAGGCCGATCCGGCACTGGCGCAGGTCGACGCGTGGCAGCGGCTTGCGTTCGGGCCGGGCGCGGTCGATGCGCGCGCCATGGAAGTCGCCGCGCCGCAGGACTTCGGCGAACAGGCGCAGCTGGCCGCTGGTGCGGCTGCGTTCGCCCTGGATGCGCGTGGCCGGTAGCGCGGTTTCACGGCAGACGATGGCGACGAAATCATCGTCCAGCGCGTCGAGTTCGGCGGCGATGGTATCGAGGAATTCCGCGCGGCGGCTGGCCGGCAGTTGCCGGTAGTGCGGGTAGGCGCTGGCGGCGGCTTCGGCGGCGGCGTCCACTTCTTCCGGGGTGGCTTGCACGAAGCGGTACGGCAGCGCCTCACCGCTGGCGGCGTCGAGGCTTTGCAGGAAGAGCGTGCCGGCCGCGCTGCGGGCGCCGCCGATGAAGTTGTGTCCGAGGATGGCTGTCATGTCGACCTCATACAGGGGAAGCCCCGCCGGGGATGGCCGGCGGGGTTGGAGCCAAGGCTCCGCAGGAATGAAGGAAACCGTGCCGCGGGTCTCTCGTGGAGCTCCGGCCTATGCACGGCGGTGGGGCTTCAGAGCGCTACCACCCGCCCCGGCGTCAGTGCGGTCTCGACGGCGGCGATGCCATTGCGCAGCGGCGCGCCGAACTCGGCCATGGCGATCTCGAAGACATCCCCCGGAGCAGCCTTGATCCCGTCGGCGAAGGACAGCGTGGCGGTACCGAAGTAATGCACGTGGACGTCGCCCGGACGGAGGAACTGCGCGTACTTGAAATGGTGGTACTCGAGGTTCTCCAGGCTGTGGCACATGTTGTCCTCGCCGGAAAGGAACGCCTGCTGCCAGAGCACTTCGCCGTCGCGCAGGATCCGGCTCTCGCCCTGCAGGTGGCGCGGCAGTTCGCCGACTCGCAGCTCCGGCCCGTAGCAGCAGGCGCGTAGCTTGGAATGCGCCAGGTACAGGTAGTTGCGGCGCTCCATCAGGTGGTCGGAGAACTCGTTGCCCAGGGCGTAGCCGAGCCGGTAAGGCCGGCGGTCATCGCCGATCAGGTAGAGCCCGACCAGCTCCGGTTCCTCGCCGGCGTCCTCGGCGAAGGCCGGTAGCGGGAAGTCCGCGCCGGGGCGCACGACGATGCCGCCGTCGCCCTTGTAGAACCATTCGGGCTGCGCGCCGACCTGGCCCGCCGGTGGCTTACCGCCCTCCAGGCCCCACCTGAAGATGCGCATGGTGTCGGTCAGCGCGGTCTCGTCGCCCTGGTTCTGCTGGTGCATGCGGTCGCGCGTCGCGGCGCTGCCCAGGTGGGTCAGGCCGGTGCCGCTGACCAGGCAATGGGCCGGGTCGTCATGATCCAGCGGCGGCAGCACCCTTCCCTCCTCCAGCAACCCGGCATAGTCCGGGCCTGGCTCGCTGCCTCGGCGCAGCACCTCGTCGTGCAGGCCGCTGCCCGCGCGAATCGCCGCCAGCCCCAGTTCGCGCGTGCTGCGCACGCCGCGCAGCACCTGTATCCCGGCGCCTTCGACGACGCCGACCCGGCGCTGCCCTGCCCGGTCCTCGAATTGAATCAGCCGCATCTCGGCTCCTCCTGTGGGCTCCGACTATCACTCGATGATGATGAAATCCTTGAGGTGCTCTTCGGATATCTCCAGGCCCAGGCCGGGCTTGTGGTCGTCCAGCTGGATATAGCCGTCGACCGGCTGCGGCTCGCCCTTGAACACGTAGTAGAACAGCTCGTTGCCGACCTCGACGTCGAACACCGGGAAGAACTCGGCCATCGGCGAGGCGGTGCTGGCCATGGTCAGGTGATAGTTGTGCAACTGTCCGGCGTGCGGGATCACCGGCACCGACCAGGCCTCGGCCATGGCATTGATCTTGCGCGCGGCGGTGATCCCGCCTACGCGGTTGGTGTCGTACTGGATGACGTCCACCGCGCGGCGCTCCAGCAGGTCCTTGAAGCCGTGGCCGGTGAATTCGTGCTCGCCGCCGGAGATCGGCATGATCCCCATCTTCTTCAGCTCGACGTAGCCCTCGATGTCATCGGCGATCACCGGCTCCTCCAGCCAGCGCGGTTCGAACTCGGCGAGCTTCGGCAGCATCCGCCGGGCGTATTCCAGGGTCCAGCCCATGTAGCATTCGAGCATGATGTCGATGTCCGGCCCGGCCAGTTCGCGTAGCGCGCGGACCTGCTCGATGTTCCTGCGCATGCCCGTCGGGCCGTCCTTGGGGCCATAGCCGAAGCGCATCTTCAGCGCGGTGAAGCCCTGGTTCAGGTAGCCCTGGGCCTCTTCGAGGAAGGCGTCGAGGTTGTCGTTGGCGTAGAGCTTCGAGGCGTAGGTCCAGATCTTCTCCTTGGTGCGGCCGCCGAGCAGCTTGAACACCGGCTTGTTCACCGCCTTGCCCATGATGTCCCAGATCGCCAGGTCCACCGCCGAGATGGCTGCCATGCCGATGCCCTTGCGGCCCCAGGCGTGGGTGCGGCGATACATCTTCTGCCAGATGTACTCGTTGTCGAACGGGTCTTCGCCGATGCAGATCGGCGCCAGGTAGAGGTCGACGATTTCCTTCGCCACGCGCGGCGCCAGGGCGCAGTTGCCGATGCCGACGAGGCCGTCGTCGGTCTCGATCTCCACCACCAGCCAGCCGTGGAAGCGGAACGAGCCCATGGCGTCTCCCTTCTCGAACAGGATGTCGCTGGCATTGGTGCAGAAGTGCGCCTGCGGCGGGACGACCTTGCCCTTCCATTCGAAGACGCGGGTACGGACGGATTTGATTTTCATGTCGCAGCTCCTATCGGTGCGTAGTGTGGGTCAGCCGGCCTGCCGCGCTCGCAGCGGGACGGACGACGATCCGGAGGTCTTCAGCCGGGTCAGCAGGCAGGCGCCGAGCAGGCCGACGGCGGCCAGGGCGAACATGCCGGCGCGCGGGTCGGCGAACTGGCTTTCCATGAGGGTCTTGAGGTTCGGCGCGACGAAGCCGCCGAGGTTGCCCAGGGAGTTGATCAGGGCGATGCCGCTGGCCGCGGCCGCACCGCTCAGGTAGCCGGTGGGAAGGGTCCAGAACAGCGGCTGCACCGAGACGAAGCCGGACGCGGCGAAGCAGAAGGCGATCACCGCCAGGCCCAGGTTGCCGGCCAGCGCCGAGGCGGCGATACCGGCTGCGGCCATGCCCAGCATGGCCACCGCGAGCTGGCGATGCTGGCCGCTGCGGTCGGCCTGGCGGGTCACCAGGCGCGTTACCACCAGGGCGCAGACCCAGGGAATCGCGGTGATCAGGCCGACGTTCAGGCCGACCTGGCCGTCGAGGAAGCTGGCGATGCGGGTCGGCAGGTAGAACACCACGCCGTACACGCTCATCTGGATGGTGAAGTAGACCAGGCAGAACTTCAGCACCTGGCCGCTGCGCAGGGCGCTGAGGAAGCCGTGCGGGCCGCGTGCCTGTTTGCGGGTGTCTTCTTCGGCCAGCTCGCCTTCCAGCGCCCGCTTCTGCTCGTCGCTCAGCCAGCCGGCATCGCGCGGGCGGTCGACCAGGTAGAAGTAGGCGGCAATGCCGACCAGCGAGGCCAGCAGGCCCTCGGTGACGAACAGCCACTGCCAGTTGGCCAGGCCGAAGATGCCGTGGAACTCCAGCAGCCAGCCGGACAGCGGACCGCCCAGCACCAGCGCCAGCGGCAGGCCGAAATAGAACAGGCCGAGCGCCTGGGCACGGCTGCGCTGCGGGAACCAGTAGGTGAGGTAGAGGATGATGCCGGGGAAGAAGCCCGCCTCGGCGACGCCCAGCAGGAAGCGCAGGACATAGAAAGTCATGGCGTCGTCGGCGAACATCATCGCCGCCGAGACCAGGCCCCAGGTGACCATGATCCTGCACAGCCAGACCCTGGCGCCGAGGCGGTGCAGCATCAGGTTGCTGGGCACCTCGAAGCAGGCGTAGCCGATGAAGAAGATGCTCGCGCCGAACGCGAAGGCGGCATCGCCGAGGCCGGTGTCGGCTTGCAGGAAGGCCCGCGCGTAGCCGACGTTGGCCCGGTCGATGAAAGCCAGTACATACATCAGGACCAGGAAAGGCAGGAGCCGCAGGCGGCTGGTGGCGATCGCCGAGGACAGCAGCCTGGCGTGGTCGTTCATGGCGCTCATGGAGGGCTTCCTTCTTGTTGTTGTTCGACGCGGAGGCGGCATGGCCGCTTGCGTTGGGCCGACTGTAGCCAGGCTGCTCCCGCGCGGATAATCACTTCTGCGCATTCATCGATAACCCCAGGCAATACCTTTTCACCAATCAGACAATCGCCGGTTATCGGGCAGCAGCGAGAACGGCCCTGCGCTCAGAGCAGCGGCAGGGAATACGAGAGGATCAGGCGGTTCTCGTCGACATCGGCGGCATGGTTGGACCGCAGCATGGCGTTGCGCCAACGCAGGCCGAGGTTCTTCAGCGGGCCGCTCTGGATCACGTAGGCGACGTCCACGTCGCGTTCCCAGGCGCGGCCGTCGTCCATCGCCTTCGTCCGGGCATGGGCGCCGCTGGCGTAGCGGGCCATGGCGGTCAGCCCGGGAATGCCCAGGGCGACGAAGTCGTAGTCGTAGCGCAGTTGCCAGGAGCGCTCGCCGGCGCTGGTGAAGTTGCGCACCTGGATGTCGTTGACCAACGGCGTGCTGGTGCCGGCGATGTAGAGCATCCCGTCGTCGCCGTACATGCGCTGGTAGCCGGCGCCGAGGCTGTGGCCGCCGCGGGTCGCGCTGAAGAAACCGGTCAGCGCGCGATTCTCCAGATCACCGAGCTTCGCGGCACCTTCGTCGCGCGTGTCGAAGAGCCCGACGCTGGCGCCCAGGCGCCAGCCGCCGAAGCTCTGCTTGTGGCTCAAGCTGTAGTAGTCCTGCCGGTAGATGTCTTGCAGTCGCGCCTGCCACAGCCCGACCTGGCTGCGCTCGGCATTGAAGCGGTACTCCGCGCCCAGGTAGTCGAAACGGTCGGAGAACGCCCCGCCGCGCCCATCCACCGAGAGGTCCTGGTGGTCGCTGGAGTTGCGCTGGCTGAGCGAACGCATCTGCCCGCCGTGCAGGGTCAGGCCGGCGATTTCCCTGGAGGTCAGCATGCCGCCCTGGAAGGTCTGTGGCAGCAGGCGGCCGTCGTTGCGCAGGAGGATTGGCAGTTCCGGCAGCAGTTCGCCGAGCTTCAGCTCGGTATTCGACAGCTTCAGCTTCGGCGCCACGCCCAGTCGCGCGTAGTCGTCCGCTGCGCGTCCGTCGGCGTGGCGTGGCAGCAGCCCGGAGCCGGCACGATCAGGGCTGCTGTCGAGCTTCAGGCCGAGCTGGCCGATCAGCTCGACGCCGAGGCCCAGGGTGCCCTGGGTATAGCCGGACTTCGCCTGTAGGAGAAAGCCTTGGGCCCACTCCTCCTGTTTCGACTGCGCCGCGCCGGGCTGGCGGAAGTCGCGATTGAAATAGAGATTGCGCAGGCCGAGGCTGACGCTGGCGTCTTCGATAAAGCTCTCGGCGCCGGCGAGCGACGGCAGGCCGGCCAGCAGGACCGGAGCGAGCGAGGCGGATTTCAGCAGGTTCGGAGCGGAACGGGTCATTGTTGTTTTTCCTTTTCCCAGGCCGAAGCGAGCCGTGGAGCGCTGCGGCTCCAGGCGATGTGTCTCTCGTCGAAGGTGCGACGCCTCCTGCCCCGCCGCGACGGTACAGGGAGGCGCCAGGGAGCGCGTTACGAAGGGGCGGCGCTCTGGTTGTCGCGTCGCATGCAGGCGATCAGGCTTTGCGCCTGCCCATCCGGCAGGCGATCTCGAACGCCTGGCGGGTGGCGCCGACGTCGGCCCTTCCCTGCCCGGCGATATCGAAGGCGGTACCGTGGGCCGGCGTAGCGATGGGGATCGGCAGGCCGCCCTGGACGGTCACGCCGCGGGAGAAGCCCATCAGCTTGATCGCGATCTGCCCCTGGTCGTGGTACATGGTCACCACCGCGTCGAAGGCACGGGCGTCGCCCTGCACCTTGAGGAAAATGGTGTCGGCGGGATACGGGCCGTCGGCGGCGATCCCCTGTTCGCGCGCCTTCTGCACCGCCGGAGCGATGATGTCCAGCTCCTCGCGGCCGAAGCTGCCGTTGTCGCCGTTGTGCGGGTTCAGTCCGCAGACGCCGATGCGCGGCCGCGCCAGGCCGCTGCGGCGCAGCGCGTCGTCGATCAGGCGGATCGCCTCCCCTACCCGCTCCTGGCTGAGCAGGCCCGGCACCTCGGCCAGGGCTACGTGGGAGGTCACCCGCGAGGTCCAGAGGTCGTCGAGGACGTTGAACTCGCAGAACGGGCCGCCGAACCCCAGGCGCTCGGCGAACCAGTGCAACTCGTCGCTGTGGTCCATGCCGGCCATGTGCAGCGAGGTCTTGTTCAGCGGGCCGAAGAGGATCGCGTCGGTCCTGCCGCTGCGGGTCAGTTCGAGGGCCAGCGCGAGGGTTTCCAGGCTGTAGCGGCCACCGACGGCGCTCGCTTCGCTGCGTGGGAACTCGTCCCCGCCCTGGCTGAGCCAGGGATGCAGCAGTGGCGTGGCGTCGGCGAAATCCAGGGTTTCCAGCGCGTCGATGCGCCGGTAGGGGAATTCGCAGCCGGTGATGCGCATGCCGCGGCGCATTTCCGCTTCGTCGGCGATCAGCACGATGTGCGCCTTCTCGCGCACCTCGGTGTCGGCCAGCAGGCGGGCGATCAGTTCCGGGCCGATGCCGGCCGGATCGCCCAGGACCATGGCCAGTCGCGGTAGGGATGGAGCGTTCATGGGGAAGTCCTCGGGTCGGGCGACGCCTGCTGCAGGCGCACGGTGTCGGGTACGGTGCGGTAGATGCGCCGCGCGTTGCTATGGAAAAGCCGTTCCTGGTCGGCGTACGGCAGGTCGGCGACGATGCGTTTGAAACCGCCATAGATGTCGTCGAACGAGCCGCACAGGCTGTCCACCGGGAAGTTGCTGGCGAACATCGCCCGCTCGACGCCGAACAGGGCGATGCTTTCGCGGACGATCCAGGCGTTGTCCTCGACGCTCCAGCGCCGGCCGGCCTGGCCGATGCCGGAGATCTTCAACGCCACGTTGGGGCATTCGGCGAAGCGCGCCATGGCCCGTTGCCAGGCGGCCAGCCCCTCCTCGCTGCGATCGGACGGCAGGCCGGTGTGGTTGAGCACGATCAGCGTATCGGGGAAGTCGCGCGCCAGGCATGCGGCCTCGGCGAGGTTCCACCAGGGTGTCTGCAGGTCGAAGTGCAGGCCGTGCCGGGCCAGCTCGGCATAGCCGCGACGCCAGCGCTCGTCGCTCATCAGGCTGCGCAGCTCGCCGACCTGTTGCGGGCGTTGCGGACCGCCGGGCTTGTGGCGGACGCTGCGGACCCGTGCGAAGCCCGCCTGCGCCGCCAGCACCTCGGCGGCGTCCGGCGCGTCCAGCCAGGCCTGCGCCACCACCGCGTGGGGCGCGCCATGGCGTTCGGCGAGGTGATGCACGAAGCGGGTTTCGCCGAGCGGATCGCGCGGGTCCCACTCGGTTTCCACGTAGACCGTCTCGACCACCCGGTGTGCGCCGACGTCGCCGAAGTAGTCCGCCGGCAGGTAGCGGCGCTTGATCGCGCTGTAGTCGCCGTAGCGGAACGGAATCTTGGCGTCCTCCGCGAGCCAGGGGTGGTAGTTCGCCTGCGGGTCCCAGAAATGATGATGGGCGTCGACGATCGGCCCGTCGTACAGCTCAGCCATGCTTTGCCTCGGTCTTGTCCAGGGAAATCAGCAGGGTGCCGGCGATGAAGGCTGCCGAGCAGAGGGCGAAGAAGCCCAGCACCGCGGCATATCCGCCCAGGTGTTGCAGCAGCAGCCCGACCAGGATCGGCACGGCGATGCCGCCGAGGCTGCCGGCCATGTTCATCACCCCGCCGACCAGGCCGACCCGGGCCGGAGTGGCGAGCAAGGCCGGAAAGCTCCAGTACAGGCTGCCCCACATCAGGAAGAAGGCGGTCAGCGCCAGCAGGGTCACGGCGGCATAGGCATCTTCCAGGCTCGGCAACAGCAGGAAGGCGACCAGCGCCGCGAGGCCCGAGACCGTCAGCAGGCCCTTGGCCGCCAGGCCGCGGCGCACGCCCTTGCGGATCAGCAGGTCGCAGAGGAAGCCGCCGACCAGGGAACCGACGGCGCCGCAGAGGAAGATGACGAAGGTCGCGGCGCCGATACCCTTGATATCGAAGCCGCGCGCCTGCGCCAGGTAGCTAGGACCCCAGGTCAGCAGGCCGAAGAACACCATGGCCCAACTGGCGCGGCCGAGGACGATACCGACCAGGGAGCGGCCGGCGATGCCCAGTCTTCCGCCGGCCTGGCAGTCCGCTTCGGCGAGCGGGGTGGTGCGGTCGGCGTTGATCCGGCCCAGCTCGGCGGCGTTGACCCCGGGATGCTCGGCCGGGTCGTCGCGCAGGTAGTGCCAGGCCAGCCAGGCCATGGCCAGGGTGGCGATGCCGGCGATGAAGAAGGCGCTGCGCCAGGAGCCGAGCACGGCGATCAGGTAGGCGATGACCAGTCCGCCGAGAGCGACGCCCAGCGGCCCTCCGCAGTCCATCAGCACGGCGCCGCGGCTGCGTTCGCTGGAGCCCAGCCACAGCGAGTTGAGCTTGCCGCCGGAGGGGAACAGCGGCGCTTCCGCCGCGCCCAGGGCGACCCGGGCGAACATCAGCGACAGGCCGCCGCTGGCGAAGGCCGCGAGGGTCTGGAAGGCTCCCCAGAGGCCGGTGGACCAGCCGATCACCCGGCGCGGGCCGTAGCGGTCGATCAGCCAGCCGCCGGGAATCTGCAACAGCGCGTAGGCCCAGAAGAAGCTGCTGAGGATCAGCCCCTGCATGCTCGGCGTGAGCTGGAATTCACCGGCGATGGTGGGCATGGCGATGGACAGCGAGACCCGGTCGACCAGGTTGATCACCGTCAGGGCGAAGACGATGGCGAAGATGCGCCAGCGGACGTTGCTGGGTTTTGCGGCAGTGGCCTTGTCCTGGGCAGGATCAGCCTGGAGCACGGCGGTCTGTGCCTGAGCCATGGGTCGTACCTCTTTTATTGTTGTTCTTGTGCTGCGGAACTGGGTTGGCAGGTCCGGCAGGCCCACTATCCGGCTTTCCATCGATAACCGTCTAATCAAAGCTGCTCATACGGCCATTTCCTACGGTTATCGCTCCAGGTATCCGACATCCGCTTCCACTCATAACCCCAGGCTATCGGTGTATGCCTTATTTTGAGTGGACGCTTATCGGTGCGCTTCGCACACTCCGCTCTACCCATAACAACAATGACAACCAGAGGTCCTCCATGCGTACCGCATATGCGCGCTCCGTCCCCTCCTTCCTGGCCGCTTGCGCCCTGCTCTGCTGCACCACCCTGCCCGCCCTGGCGGCTGCCTGGAAACCCGAAGAGAACCTGGAGATCGTCGTCGCCGGCGGTCCCGGTGGCGGCACCGACCAACTCGCCCGCCTGGTCCAGTCGGCGATCAGCCAGAACAAGCTGCTCGACGTCAACACCGTGGTGCTGAACAAGGGCGGCGGCAACGGCGCCGAAGCCTTCCTCGACCTGAAGCTGGCCCAGGGCAACGCGCACAAGCTGGTGATCGGCACCAACAATGTCTACCTGCTGCCGCTGGTGGCCCGGCTGGGCTACCAATGGACCGACCTGACGCCGGTGGCGGCGGTGGCCGAGGACGACTTCATCCTCTGGACCTACCAGGCGGCGCCGTGGGCGGACGCCGCGGCGTTCCTCGCCGATCTGAAGAAGGACGCGACAGGCATGCGCTTCGGCGGCAGCCAGTCGAAGGACGTCGACCAGACTCTAAGCCTGCTGCTCGGCAAGCAGGTCGGCGGCAAGCTGACCTACATCCCCTTCAAGAGCGGCAGCGAGGCGTCCATCCAGTTGGCCGGCAGGCACATCGCCGCCAACCTCAACAACCCGGCGGAAAGCCTCAGCCAGTGGCGCGGCGGCCAGGTCCGGCCGCTCTGCGTGTTCAGCCACGAGCGCATGATCTACACCGCCAAGGTCGCTGCCGAGCAGTCCTGGGCGGACATCCCCACCTGCCACGAACAGGGCCTGGGCATCGACCAGTACCGCTTCCCGCGCACCGTGTTCCTGCCCGGCGGAGTCAGCGACGAGCAGCGCGCCTTCTACGTCGAGTTGATGCGCAAGGTCAGCCAGACCGCCGAGTTCAGGGACTATGTCGAACGCTCGGCGCTGGCGCCGACCTTCCTCGCAGGCGAGGACCTGGTGAGCTACATCGAGAAGGACCGCCAGCGCGTCATCCCGCTGTTCCAGGAAGCCGGCTGGCTTCGCCAGTAACCCGCGTAGCGCGACCAGGAGACGAACATGTCCAGCTCATCCGATGCGCCGCTGGTCGCCACCCGCTGGGTGGAGATCGGCCTGGCGCTGTTCACCGCCGCGCTCGGCGCGATCGTCATGTACGGCAGCCAGGATATCGGCATCGGCTGGGGCGACAGCGGCCCCGAGGCCGGCTATTTCCCCTTCTACATCGGCCTGCTGCTGAGCGCCGCCAGCCTCGGCAACCTGCTCATGGCCCTGTGCCGCTGGCGGGCGCTGGGTACCTCGTTCGTCGCCCGCACGGCCTTTCGCCGGGTGCTTGCGGTGTTCCTGCCGATCGCCGCCTACGTGGCGGCCATGCCGTTCGCCGGGATCTACCTCGCCTCCGCGTTGTTCATCGCCTGGTTCATGTGGCGCGACCGTAGCCGCGACAAACCCTACGGCGTGCCGCTGATCGTCACGCTGTCCTGCGGTGCGGCGCTGGCCAGCTACCTGGTCTTCGCCGTCTGGTTCAAGGTCCCGCTGGATGCCGGAATACTGGTCGACCTTGCGGCCTTCGTCGGGAGCGCCAGGCCATGAGCGAATTCGATTCCCTGATGCAGGGCATGAGCCTGGTCCTCAGCGCCCATCACCTCGGCCTGATGGTGATCGGCGTGCTGCTCGGCATCCTGGTCGGCGTGCTGCCGGGCCTCGGTGCGCCGAACGGGGTGGCGCTGCTGCTGCCGCTGACCTTCAGCATGTCGCCGGTGTCGGCGATCATCCTGCTTTCCTGCATGTACTGGGGCGCGTTGTTCGGCGGCTCGATCACCTCGATCCTGTTCAACATTCCCGGCGAGCCGTCGTCGGTGGCCACCACCTTCGACGGCTACCCGATGGCGCGCAACGGCCAGGCCGGCGAAGCGCTGACCGCCGCCTTCACCTCGGCGCTCCTCGGGGCGCTGGTCGGCGTGCTGCTGCTGACCTTCCTGTCCACCCATATCGCTCGCTTCGCCCTGGCGTTCAGCTCGCCCGAGTTCTTCGCCGTCTACCTGCTGGCGTTCTGCACCTTCATCGGCATGAGCCGCAACCCGCCATTGAAGACCCTGGTGGCGATGACCATCGGTTTCGCCATGGCCGCCGTGGGCATGGATACCGTGTCCGGCGACCTGCGCCTGACCTTCGACCAGCCCTGGCTGCTTTCCGGGCTGAGTTTCGAGGTGGCGGTGATCGGCCTGTTCGGCATCGGCGAGATCCTCTGCACGGTGGAGGAAGGACTGGTGTTTCGCGGCGAGCGCGCACGCATCACGCCGATGGTGATCCTGCGTACCTGGGCCAGGCTGCCGCGCTACTGGCTGACCTGGCTGCGCAGCGCGCTGGTCGGCTGCTGGATGGGCGTCACTCCGGGCGGCCCCACCGCCGCCTCGTTCATGAGCTACAGCCTGGCGCGGCGCTTCTCGAAGAACCGCGAGAACTTCGGCAAGGGCGAGGTGGAAGGCGTGATCGCTCCGGAGACAGCCGACCATAGCGCCGGCACCAGCGCCCTGCTGCCGATGCTGACGCTCGGCATCCCCGGCTCGGCGACCGCCGCGGTGATGCTCGGTGGCCTGATGATCTGGGGGCTGCATCCCGGGCCGACGCTGTTCGTCGAACAGCACGACTTCGTCTGGGGCCTGATCGCCAGCATGTACCTGGGCAACGTGGTCAGCCTGATCGTGGTACTGGCGACCGTGCCGCTGTTCGCCTCGATCCTGCGGATTCCGTTCGCCATCGTCGCACCGATCATCGTCATGGTCTGCGCCATCGGCGCCTACTCGGTGCACAACGCCATGCTCGACGTGGTCCTGATGCTGCTGTTCGGCGCGCTCGGCTACCTGTTCAAGAAACTCGGCTACCCCATCGCCCCGCTGGTGCTCGCCGCGGTGCTCGGCGACAAGGCCGAGGACGCGTTCCGCCAGTCGATGCTGTTCTCCGACGGGCAACTCTCGGTGTTCTGGTCCAACCCGCTGGTGGCCAGCCTGACCGGCGCGGCGCTGGCGATGCTGCTCTGGCCGTTGCTGGCGCGGTGCGCCGGGGCGCTGTTCCGGCGTGGCCGGCGGAGTCTCCGGCATGCCGCCTGAGCCTGCGTCTGGCGGCGGGGTGGATTTCTTGTCACCCTGGGTCTCCCCGCCGTCAGCGAGATACGCCATGTCCCGGATTCCCGACGCCAGCATCATCCACAGCCGCCTGCGCCTGCGCCAGTTGCGCCTGATGCTGGCCCTGGAGGAACTCGGCTCGCTGCGCCGCGCCGCCGACGAGATCGGCATGACCCAGCCGGCGGCGACCAAGATGCTCCACGAGGCCGAAGACCTGCTCGGCGTCGAGTTGTTCGAGCGTTTGCCGCGCGGCATGCGCGCGACGCCTTTCGGCGAGACGCTGATCTATTACTCGCGGATGATCTTCGCCGAGCTGTCCGGGATGCGCGAGGAACTGGTCGCGCTGGAATCCGGCAACCTCGGCCGGGTCACCGTCGGAGCGATCCCGGCGCTGGCCTCGAGCCTGCTGACGCGCACCATCGCCACCCTGAAGCAGAGTCATCCACGGCTGTCGATGAGCATCCAGGTGGACACCAGCGACGTGCTGGTCCAGGCCCTGCAACAGGACCAGCTGGACGTGGTGCTCGGACGCATCCCCAGCGGCGCGCGCACCGACGACCTGGTGTTCGACAGCCTCGGCGAGGAAGAACTCTGCGTGGTGGTCGGCGCGCAGAACCCGTTGTCGCAGGCACGCAAGCTGGACTGGGGCGAGTTGCAGGAGCTGACCTGGGTGTTGCAGCAGCACCCCAGCCCGATGCGCGGGATCGTCAACCAGGCCTTCCACAATGCGCGCATCGACCTGCCGAGCAGTATCGTCGAGACCACCTCGATCATGACCCTGCTCTCCCTGCTGCAACAGACCGACATGATCGGCATCACTCCACGCTCGGTGATCGAGGACTACCCGGGCAAGCACCTGCTGGCGATCCTGCCGATCCAGCTGGAGCCGCGCCTGCCGCCCTACGGCCTGATCACCCGACGCAACCGGGTCCACTCCTCGGCCATGCAGACCTTCATGGCCAGCGTACATGCCGAACAGGCGCGGCACCTGGCGAAGTGAGCGGCACTAGCACAAATGAGCTAATAGCCGCGAGCCGGCTGGACCTCTAACATCCTGCGGCATTTCAACGGAGTGAATGCCATGCCCTCGATCAAGCCCTTCGGTCTCGCCCTGCTCGTCCTCGGTCTCAGCGCCTGCGCCTCCCTCGGTCAGTCGGGGAATCGCGACAACGAGGTCAAGGTCGCCGCGCAGAAGCTCATCGGCCAGCCCGCCGGCAAGGCCTTCGAACTGTTCGGCAAGCCCGACCAGGGCCTCGGCCCTTCGTCCTACGGTAGCGGCGGCTTCTACGCCTGGAACCGCGTGCGGACCCACATGGGGCCGGACAAGGTCTTCATACAGACCGGCACCGAGTACGTCGGCCAGCGCGAGACCTGGGTCGGCGTCGGTGGCCAGGGGGTCGCCGGCATGGCGCCGGTGAGTAGCGAGGCGGTCTATCGCAAGACCGGCTACTACGAGAACGAGACCATCCTCGACTATTTCTGCAGCATCACCCTGTACACCGACAGCCGGGACATCATCACCAACGCCAGTGTGATCGACTGCCGGGACAGCCGCTGACGGGGCCGCCGGGCCCCGGCCTTCCTTCTCGACGACGAACCCCCGACGCGGAAGCCCTGCGGACAATGGCGTTACGCTATCGTTTTTTATTTCCTTGAATCCTTGTTTTCATACCTCTTATTTCGTCTGGAAATAAGATAGATCGATTCATTCTTTTCTCCCGACCCTTGGCCCCTGCCAAACTCCCTTCGCCACGGGATACCCCCGCGCCGACATGGCGGCATTCCCATCCGGAATGTCCGCCCCACAATGCAAGGCCCTGATCGTCGATCGCGGCCGACAAGGAGCTGGAACTTTCATGAAGAAACTCCCCGCCATCACCGCCCTCGCTCTCGCCCTGATCTCCGGCCTGGCCCAGGCCGACCGCCTGGAGGACATCCGCAAGGCCGGCGTATTGCGCGTCGCGTCCTTCGACAGCAACCCGCCGTTCGGTTTCGTCGACGCCAAGAGCAAGCAGATCGAAGGCCTCGACGTCGACTATGCCAAGGCCCTGGCCGACAAGCTGGGCGTCCGGCTGCAAGTGCTGCCGACCAACCCGGCCAACCGCATCCCGCTGCTGACGGCGAACAAGGTCGACCTGGTCCTGGCCAACTTCACCATCACCCCGGAGCGTGCGCAGCAGGTGGACTTCAGCATCCCCTACTTCTCCTCCGGCCAGCAGTTCATCGTCAAGAAAGGCACCCTGACCTCGCCGGAAGTCCTCAACAAGTGGCGGGTCGGCGTGGACAAGGGCACGGTCAACGAAGGCGTGCTGCGCGAGAAGTTCCCCGGAGCCAAGGTCATCGCCTACGACGACACGCCCTTCGCTTTCACCGCCCTGCGCAACGGCCAGGTCCAGGCCATCACCCAGGACGGTCCGAAGCTGATCGGCCTGCTGGCCAACGTGCCCGACCGCGACAAGTACGAAGTGCCGCCCTTCACCATTTCCAACGACCTGATCGGCGTCGGTATTCCCAAGGGCGAGAAGGCCCTGACCGAGTTCGTCGACAAGAGCCTGCGCGAGCTGGAGCAGGACGGCCAGGCGCAGAAGATCTACGACACCTGGTTCGGTCCGCAGACCAAGACCCCGCTGGCGCGCCTGTACAAGATCGGCGACAAGAGCTGAGCGGCCCGCTTCGCCCGCACGACCCGCGCGCCTCACTTCGCTGAAGCGCGTTTTTCGTTCTACCCGACGGAATCCCGCACATGTTCGGCGAACTTCTCGCCCCGCAGTACCTGCGCTGGTTGCTCGACGGCTTCCTGCTGACCCTCGGTCTTGCCCTGCTCAGTTGCCTGCTCGCCACCCTGATCGGCGCCCCCCTGGCCATCGCCCGGCTGTCGCGCCGGCGCCTGCTGTCCTGGCCGGCGCGCGCCTACCTGGCGCTGTTCCGCAATACCCCGCTGCTGGTGCAGCTGTTCTTCTGGTACTTCGGCGTTCCCGCGCTGCTGCCGGAGGCGCTGGTGAGCTGGCTGAACACGCCGCACGAGACGCCCTTGCTCGACTGGCCGTCCTTCGAGTTCCTCGCCGGTGCCTGGGGGCTGACCCTCTATACCTCGGCTTTCGTCGCCGAGGAGTTCCGCGCCGGCATCGCCTCGGTACGCCCCGAGCAGCGCGCCGCCGGCCTCGCCCTGGGGCTGACCCAGCGCCAGGTATGGCGCGTGGTGGTGCTGCCGCAGGCCCTGCGCACGGCTCTGCCGCCGCTGCTCGGGCAGTACATGAATGCGCTGAAGAACTCCTCGCTGGCGATGGCCATCGGCCTGGCCGAGCTGTCCTACGCTTCGCGCCAGGTGGAAACCGAGACCTTCAAGACCTTCCAGGCCTTCGGTATCGCCACCCTTCTCTACATCGGCGCCATCGCCCTGATCGAAGCTTTCGGCCAGGCGTTGCAGCAGACCCGCCGCTACCGCCAGGGAGGTGCGTGAGATGGATTTCTCGGTCATCTCGGACAACCTGTCCTACCTGCTGCTCGGCGCCTACCCGGACGGCCCGCTCGGCGGAGCGGCGCTGACCCTGCTGCTGGCGTCGCTCTCCGGACTGGCTTCGGCGGTGCTCGGCCTGGTCCTCGGCGTGGCCCTCGCGGTGCTGCCCGGCAAGCCGCGCCTGCTGCTGGTGGCGCTGCTCGGCTTCTTCCGCGCGATCCCGGTGCTGATGCTGATCTTCTGGACCTACTTCCTGCTGCCGATCGTCTTCCATGTCGACGTACCGGCGCTGGCCACCGTGGTCTGCGCGCTGTCGCTGATCGGCGGCGCCTACCTCGCCCACTCGGTGTACGCCGGCATCCACAGCCTCCCCGCCGGGCAGTGGGCGGCCGCCCGCGCGCTCGGACTGCGGCCGTGGCAGGTATTGCGCCTGGTGATCCTGCCGCAGGCGCTGCCGGTGATGCTGCCATCCTTCCTCAACCAGTGGGTGTCGCTGATCAAGGACACTTCCCTGGCCTACGTGATCGGCGTCGGCGAGCTGTCCTTCGTCGCCACCCAGGTGAGCAACCGGGTGATGGTCCACCCGACGGAGATCTTCCTGTTCGTCGCCCTGCTCTACTTCCTGCTCTGCACCAGCCTCGACCTGGCCGCCGCGTTCCTCGCCCGCCGCCGGCGGGCCTGAGCGGCGGCCGGTGGCTCAGGCGTCGCCGCGCGCCCGCGCGTAGTCGACCAGGTCGCCGAGGTAATGCGGCGAGGCGCGCAGGACGCCATCGTCCCAGCCGTAGAGCACGCCCAGCGCCGACACCTCCATGGCCCACCAGCCCCAGGCGTAGGGGCCGGTCAGGCGGCGGGTCTTCTTCTGCGCCTTGGGGGAAAGCTGGAAGAACTCCCGGTACTGGCTTTGCAGGTAAGGCGCCAGCGCCTGGGCGTCGCTGCCGTCCGCCTCTTCGAAGAACGCCCGCAACTGCCCGAACGGCCGTGGATGGAAGGTTTCCTCGCTGGCGGAAGTCAGGCCGAGGGCGGCCGCGCCGAGATAGTCGAGCAGGCGGTCGGTATCGAACTGCAGGACCTCCTCGACCAGCGCCGGGATGAGCTCCTGGGCATCGAGCAGCACGCCCATGGCGAGCAGTTGCAGCGCGAACGGATACTGGCCTGTGCGCGGCGCCAGGGCCGGCGCCGTCTCGAAGTCGACCTCGCCCTGCTCGCGCAGGCTGTCGCGGGCGGCGCCGAGCAGCCGGCTGTAGTCCAGCCACAGCGCGGCGGTCTCCAGGTAGATGGAGCGCAGTTCGGCGCCGGCCAGGCCCCGGTCGATGGCCTTGAGCAGCAGCGTACTGGCGTTTTCCGCGGCCTGGCCCCAGGCCCAGGCGTTTTCCAGGGCTGCGTGCCCTTGCGCGGCGAACGGCTGGCGATAGCCGTGGCTCCGGGAAAACCTGTCGAGCGCGGCGATCAGTTCGCGCCAGTCGGCTTTCCAGTCGGCGAGGTCGATGTTCCTTCGCGGCGCCCGGTCGGTGCGGGCCAGGTTGCGCCATAGCGGCAGGGCTTCGGCGAGTCGGTTGTCCAGGGTGAGGGGGAATGCGTGCATGGCGGCCTGTGGTGATCGCGGCCGTTTCCGGCCGTTCCGTGCGATCCGGAGTGCGGCCGTCCAGGCCGCATCCGGTATGGACGGCCGATGCTAGCGCAGCGTGGTGCCCCGCGGAAGGTCTGTTCTAGCGGCCCGCCGGCTGGTTCCGGTAGTAGTCGAGGAAGGCCTCCAGCGGCAGTGCCTTGCCGAAATGCCAGCCCTGGCCGAGGGCCTCGGGCGAGCGGCGCAGCACGTGGTCGGCCTGGGCCTGTGTCTCGATCCCTTCGACGACCACGCCGATCTCCAGGTGCTCGGCCATCGAGCAGAGCTTGTCGAAGATCAGTTCGACGGCGCTGCTGTCGCCGATGGACTGAGTGAAGACCTTGTCGATCTTGATCGCGTCTACCGGCAGGTTGGCCAGGTAGACCAGGTTCGAATGACCGGTGCCGAAATCGTCCACGTAGATCTTCAGGCCGAGTTCGCGCAGGCGGTTCATCCCGGCCAGCAGGCAGCCCTGGGCCTCGGTGGTGCGCTCGGTCAGTTCCAGCGCAACCTGTTCCGGGCGCACGCTTTCCCTGGCCATCTGGCGCATGGCGAAATCGATGAAACCGGGGTCGGCGATGTCCTTGCCGGTGACGTTGACGCTGACGTAGAAGCTCCGCTGCTCCCTCAGCAACGGCCCGAGCTGCTTCAGGGCGCGGCGGAAGACGAAACGGGTCAGCAGTTCGATGTCGCCGCTCTCCTCCAGGGCGCCGATGAAGACATCCGGGGAAACCCGCCCCAGGCTGCTATCGGTCCAGCGCGCCAGGGCCTCGACCCCGGCGCAGCGGCCGCTGGCCAGGCGCACGATGGGCTGGTAGTGCACCTCCAGGGCCTCGCGCTTCAACGCGCGCAGCAGCCTGGCCGGCAGTTTTTCGTCGTTGAGGAAGCCGAACAGGTAGCTGAGCAGCAGCATGACGCCGAACAACAGCCCGCCGCCGATCGCCGCGGCCATGGCCGCGCGTCCGGGCTCGGTGCCAAGCAGGCCGCGTTCGCGGAGAAGGGAGACCACGCAGATGTCCTGCGTCGGGTCGCACAGGCTTATCTGCCGGGCGCCGATGAAGCGCGGCCAGCCGGGCCGGCCGAGCGCCTCGAGGGGCTGGTCGTCGTCCCAGGCGAAACGGTGGTAGATGTAGTCGCCGCCACTGCTGACCGCCGCCGCCGAGATGCCCGGGTCCGGGTGGTCGACATCGAAATAGGCGTGCGGGGCAATGAATACGACGGCGTTGCCGCGACTGACCAACCCGGTGGGCAGCGCCTGCAACGGCAGGGGCATGCCCTCTGTCCAGAAGCGGGTGCCGGCGGCATCTACCCGGTCGGGCGCGGACAATCCCCAGGGCGCGCGCAGCCGGCCCCGGACGCCCGTGCACATGACCCGGTCGCCGCTGATCCTGCCAACGTCGCTCATGAAGCGCGACTCGAGCACGATGGAACGCAGCATTTCCAGGTCCTGGTCGCTGCAGGCCGGCGCGCTGCCGGCGTTCATCTCGCGGAGCATCTGGTCCGCCGCGGAGGAAATCTCCAGTGCCCGCTCCAGCGCCCTCTCGGTGTACGAGCGCAGGTGCGCGCCGTCGTGCTGGCGATCCAGTTCGTTGATGACGAAGATCCCACAGACACCGCCCACCAGGGTGGTGGTGAGCAGTATCGGCAGGATGCGTCGCCAGTTGATCCGGCCTTCTGCAGCCGTTCCACGCTCGGACATACCTTCTTCCGCCTAATGAATCCATGGAAAGCACGCCAGATTGCCGAACAGCTTCACGGGCCCTGCCGGGCCGTGCGCAGAACCTTTTCAGATTTGTCCCGATCGTGACAACGCTACCTTCGCCAGCGCCGTCCAGTCCGATTCCCCGTCGCCATGGGCGATGGCTTCGAGCAACACGTCGTGCAACAGGCTGGCCAGCGGCAGCGGCACGTTGTGGCGCTTGCCGGCGGACAGCGCCAGGTCGACATCCTTCAACCCGAGGACCAGGCGGAACCTGGCCGGGGTGAAACGCTGCTCGACGATCTGCGGGCCGTAGTTGCGATAGACAGGCGCATCGAAAAGCGTCGAGGACATGAGCTCCATGAACCGGCCGGGCTCGACGCCCAGGCGCTTCACCAGGGCGACGCTTTCGCCCATGCTTTCGATGGCGCTGGCGATCATGAAGTTACCAGAGATCTTCACCGCCATTGCCCCGCGCGGGTCTTTTCCGAAAAACCATGTCTTCTGTCCCAGAATTTCCAGCAGCGCCTTGACTTGCTCGATGGCTTCCTCCGGACCGCCGACGACGATGTTCAGCTTGCCGGCCTCGGCCACGTCGGTGCGGCCGAACACCGGCGCGGCGACGAACGCGATGCCCTGGCGCTGGTGCGCCTGGTCGAGCGCCTCGACGCAATCGAGCGACAGGGTCGACATGCTCAGGTGGATGAGACCCGGCCTCGCCCGTTCGAGCGCGCCGCTGTCGAGCAGCACGCCGCGAATCGCCTGGTCGTCCGCCAGCATGCTGATGACCACGTCGAGGCCGAACAGCTCGCCGACCTCCTCCGCCCTGGCAGCGCCCAGCGCCACCAGGGGCTCGCAGGCCGCCGCGGAACGGTTCCACACCGTCACTTCGAGTCCCGCCTGCACCAGGCGGGTGGCCATGGCGGCGCCCATGCCGCCCAGGCCCAGAAATCCGACTTTCATCCGTTTCACTCCTCGTGGGGTCTTGTAGGTTCCGGATCTACCGGAGACAGGCTGGCCGCTGGCAGTTCCTCGAGGAGGAACACCTGGCGGTCCGCCAGGAGATCGGCGACGGCATCGGCCATCGCCCTGTAGTGCGGCATCCGTCGGTGCCGCTCGATGGCGTCGCGGTCGGCCCAGCGCTCGACGAAGACGAAGCGCCCGGCCTCGTCGAGGCTCCGGTGCAGGACATAGGACAGGCAGCCGTCCTCGGCCCGCGACGGCTGCACGCAGGCCAGCAGCAGCCGCTCGACCTCCGCCGCCCTGCCCTCGCGCGCCTGCAACAGCGCTACCACACGGACCGCCTGGTTCATGCGTCGGCTCCGACGCGCACCACCAGCTTGCCGAAATTGCGTCCCTGGAGCAGGCCGAAGAAGGCCTCGGGGGCATTCTCCAGGCCGTCGACCCGCTCTTCGCGGTACTGGATGAGGCCGTCGGCGAACCACTTCGACATGTCGCGCTGGAATTCATCGTAGCGATGGCCGTAGTCGTCGAAGATGATGAAGCCCTGCACCTTGATGCGCTTGCGCAGGATCGTGCCCATCAGCGCCGGCAAGCGGTCCGGCCCGGGTGGCAGCTCGGTGTCGTTGTAGTGGGCGACGATGCCGCAGACCGGGATCCGGGCCTTGGCGTTGAGCAGCGGGAAGACGGCGTCGAAGACCTTGCCGCCGACGTTCTCGTAATAGATGTCGATGCCGTCCGGGCAGGCCTCGGCCAGTCGTTCGGCGAAGTCCGCGGCATGGTGGTCGAGGCAGGCATCGAAGCCGAGCACCTGCACGGCGTGGCGGCATTTTTCCGCACCGCCGGCGACGCCGACCACTCGGCAGCCCTTGAGCTTGCCGATCTGTCCGACGGTGGCGCCGACCGGCCCGGTGGCGGCGGCCACCACCAGGGTCTCGCCGGCCTGGGGCTTGCCGATGTCGAGCAGGCCCATGTAGGCGGTGAAGCCGGGCATGCCGAGCAGGCCCAGGGCGTAGGACGGATGCTCCGGCGACTCGCCCAGGCGCGCCAGGCCGCTGCCGTCGGATAGCGCGTAGTCCTGCCAGCCGTTGGCCGAGAGTACCCAGTCGCCGACCTTGAACCCGGGATGGTTCGAGGCTTCCACCCGGCTGACCGTGCCGCCGACCATGACCGCGCCGAGTTCCACCGGCGGCGCGTAGGACGGCGCGTCGCTCATCCGTCCGCGCATGTAGGGATCGAGCGACAGGTAGACGGTGCGCAGCAGCACCTGGCCCGCGCCGGGCTCAGGAAGCGGAACCTGCTCGATGCGGAAGTTATCCCGGGTCGGGGCGCCGTGGGGGCGCGAGGCGAGGACGATGCGGCGGTTGACCTGCGTGGATTGGGACATTTCCAGACTCCTCTGTCTGACGAATGTGGCGAACGGCTCATACCGTGCGCCGGGCAAATTAGACCAGTCAACTACTGACGGGTCGAAAAAATACCCGCCTCTCGCGGGGCGGGTATTTCCTGGCGGTACCTCAGATTTCCAGCAGGCTGCGGGTGGTCTGCATGGCTGTCTCCAGCGGTCCCGGGCTGCGGTGCAGCTTGCTCAGCAGGCTCGCGCCGAGCCACAACTGGTACAGCGCGCTGGCCATGTGCCGGGCATCGCAGGGCGCGAGGGAGCCGTCGTCGTGGCCCTGCCCGAGGCAGCCGACCAGGCGTTCGATGATCCCGTCGGAGCCGTCGCGCAGGGTGATGCGCATGCTTTCCGAAAGGTCCGCGACCTCGGCGCTGAGCTTGACCACCAGGCAGCGCTGCTCGTCGCAGGGCGGGCAGGCGTTGTCCAGCCACTTCTGCCAGTAGCTCATCAGTCGTTCGCGGGCATTCAGCCCTGGCGCGGAGAAGCGTTGGTCCATGTCCGCCAGGTAGACGCGGAAGTAGTCCTCCAGCAGGGCCTGGCCGAACTGTTCCTTGGATTTGAAGTAATGGTAGAACGAGCCCTTGGGAACGCCCGCGCTCTGCAGGATTTCGTTGAGGCCGACTCCGGAGAAGCCTTTGACCGCCATGATCCGGTATCCGGTATCGAGCAGATGCTGGCGGGTGTCGTCGTAGCTGGTTTTCATGGGGCGCACGGTAGCTTGAATTAGACCAGTCGTCTAGAAATAATTCGAAGCCATGAGTATAGCGCCGACGGCAACTGCGCCGCTGTCGGGAACCGTACGGAACGGACGCCGGTCCGGCGCCCGCCCCGCTCCGCGGATTTACCCCTCGCGGACCTAGCAGGCCGCGACCGCCACGGCGGCAGGCTCCGGCTGGAAGCGCGCGGCGAGGAACGGCGCGATGTCCAGCGGCAGCGTCTCTTCGTGGACCAGCCGGTCGAGCAGCACCCCGGTGATCGCCGACGTGAGGATGCCGGTGCGGAAATGCCCGCAGGCATTCAGGTAGCCCTCCACTTCAGCCACCGGACCGAGAATCGGCAGTTCGTCCGGCGAGCCCGGGCGCAGGCCGGCCCAGGTGCGCTTGAGGTTGACCTGTTGCAGCTCCGGCACGCAACGCACCGCGCCCTGCACCAGGCCGGCGATTTCCGGGAAGGTGTTGCTGACGTCGAAGCCCTTGTCCTCGGTGGTGCTGCCGATCAGGATCTCGCCATTGTCCTTCTGCGCCATGTAGCAGTCGCTGGTGGTCAGGCAACCGTTCAGCAGTCGTGGCATGCGCTCGGTGAGGACGATCTGGCCCTTCACCGGCTTCACCGGGATGCGCCGGCCGGTGGCCATTTCGCTGAGTTCCGCGGCCCAGGCGCCGGCGGCGTTGATCAGGGTCCGGCAATGCAGCACCCCGGCATTGTCCGTGCGCACCCCGCTGATCCGCCGGCCCTGGCGCAGCACGCCGGTGACGTTGGTTCCCGGCAACAGCTCGACGCCGTTCTGGCGCGCCGCCTCCAGGTAGGCGTCGGCCAGGCGGAACGGGCTGACCTGGTGGTCGCAGAGGAATTCCAGCGCGCCGTGGGCCGCGTGGCTGACCGCCGGCTCGGCACGACGCAGTTCCTCGCGGTCCAGCCAGCGCACCTGCTCGGCCAGATGCGGGATCTGCGCCACGATGTGCTCGGCGTACTGGCGATCCTCGTCGTCCTGGATCACGTATTTCAGCCCGGTGCGCTCGAACTTGAAGTCCATTCCGTGGCGTTCGATCAGTTCTCGGTGCAGTTCCGGGTACAGCGCGTTGGATTGCAGGGCGAGGTCGAAGAACGCCGGCGGCAGGATGTGCGGCGTGCTCGCGTCCACCGCCACCGCCGCGCCCTGGGCCTCGCGCCGGTTGCGGGAGGACATCATGCGGAAGAAGATCACCCCGCAGCCCAGTCCCACCGATTCGCCGATGGCCCAGAGGCCGCCGGCCGAGGCGCGGGTGGCGTTGCCCGGTCGCTTGTCGTCGACCACGGCGATGCGCAGGTTGCCGCGCCTGGACAGTTGGTAGGCGCAGGACGCGCCGATCACGCCGCCGCCGGCAATCACGATGTCATAGGTTCTGTTCATGTTCAGGCTTCCGTACCGAGGTTCTGGAATGCGGAAAACGGGATCGGATCGATCGGGAAACGCGGCCGCAGCCAGCCGACGTCGTGGCGTCCGGTGGCGCGGCGCAGGCGATCGCTGCAGTAGCCGATGCACATCCGCCCCTGGCAGTCGCCCATGCCGGCGCGGGTGCGCATCTTCAGCCCGGCGATGTCCTGCACGCCCTGTTCGAGCGCGCGCTCGATGTCGCCACGGGTGACCTGTTCGCAGCGGCAGATCACCGTATCGGCCCGCGCCAGTTCGACCTGGCGGGCGCCGCGCTGGGTGTAGCGCTCGACTCCGGCGCGGAAGCGCTTGATCGCCTCCAGGCGGGCGAGATGGGATTCTCGGCGTTCGATGGCCTCGGCGGGCGCGATGGCCTCGCGTTGCAGGAGGATCGACAAGGCCGCGATGCGCCCGCCGATCATCGCCGCCTCGCCGCCGCGGATACCCGCCATGTCGCCGGCCAGGTGGATGTGCGGTTGGCTGCTCTGCTGCCAGACGTTGCATTCCGCGCGCAGGTATCCGTCGTCGCTGAAGCCGTGCTCCAGACCCAACTGCTGGCTGAGCTGGGTGCGTGGGATGAAGCCATAGCCGACCGCCAGGGTGCTGGCCTTCACCGGTCGCGCGTTTTCCAGGTCGGGCCGCCACTCTTCGTCGTAGGGCGCTACCGTCACTTCCGTCAGTTCCCCCTCGCCGCTGGCCTCCACCACGCCCCAGCCATAGTGCAGCGGAATGCCGTTGAGCTTGAGATAGCCGAGCATGCTCAGGCCGTCGAGGAACAGTTGCGGCTTGTTCAGCAGCGCCAGGCTTTCCCTGGCCATGCGGCCGAACGCGCAGGCCTCGTAGACCCCGGCGACACGTACCCCGGCCGCATGCAGCTGGCAGGCCACCAGTGGCAGCAGCGGGCCGCTGCCGGCGATCAGGGTATCGCCCAGGGGCTTCACCACGCCGCTCTTGATCTGCAATTGCAGGCCGCCGAGGAGCATCACCCCGGGCAGGGTCCAGCCGGGGAACGGCACGCTGCGCTCATGGCAGCCGGTGGCCAGGAGCAGGTGCGAATACTCCACCTCGTGCAGCCGTTCCGCCTCGTCGAGGACCATCAGGTGCTGGCCGTCGCCACCGACCACGCGGCTGTTCAGGCGCAGGTCGATGTGCCCGGCGCAGGCGGAGAAATCGCGCCGCAGTTTTTCCAGCATCCGGGTGTAGCGCGCGCCGAGGTAGGCCGGATCGACGCCGGCCCGCAAGGGGCCGCGATAGACCACCCCGCCGGGACGCGAGGCCTCGTCGAAGAGGACGCAGGGGACCCCGCGCCTGGCCAGCTCGATGGCTGCGGCCATGCCGGCCGAGCCGCCGCCGACGATCACCGGGCGCAGGTTCATGGCCGTTCCTCCTGGTCGAAGCGGTTGCTTTCGGTTTCCACCCGCATGCCCGGCCGGACGACGGTCTGGCAGGCGCGGCGCTTGGGCCGGCCGTCGATGGCGACCAGGCAGCAGTGGCATACGCCCATGCCGCAGAAGGCGCCGCTGGCCTGGCCATGGTCGTTGCGCGCGAGCCGGCGCAGGCCCACGGCATTGAGCACGTTGAGCACGGTCTCACCGGCAGCCGCCGCGACGGGCTGGCCATTGAGGTGGATGGTCATGTCTGCCCGCGAGAGGGGCTGGATATCGTGTTGACGTTCAAGAAGGTGCATTGCCCTTTCATCCGTGAGAGAGAGTCGGGAGCCGGCGACACTAGGAGTCGGGCCGGGCGCGGACATTGATCCATGACAGGTGGGTATCTTCCCCTGCCAATTCTGGTAGGTGGGGTGCAGGCGTTCGCGCGGAAAAGTCGAACCCGCGCCTACCCCAGGGTGCCAAGCAGCAAAGCCGGCTCACCCGTGGAGGCCCCATGCTGCAATCCTTCCAGCCGCCCTGGTGGAAACGCGCGGTGATCTACCAGGTCTACCCGCGTTCGTTCACCGACAGCGACGGTGACCTGCCCGGCCTGGTCGCGCGCCTGGACCACCTGCGCCGCCTTGGCGGCGACGCCCTCTGCCGTCACCGGTGTATCGCTCGCCCGACCCCGGCGCTGCCGCCGCAGATCGCCACCACCCGTCGTTCCGTCATGTCCGACTCAGTGCGCGCGGGCCACGCCGCGCAAGAGGTTGGCGCTGAGCTTGTCGGTGTTGCAGGTCGCGATGTTGGCCAGCGAGACGATGCCTACCAGGCGCTTGTTGCGATCCATTACCGGCAAGCGGCGCTTCTCCAGTTGCGCCATGTTCTTCGTCACATGGTCCACTTCCTCGTCCTCGAAGCAGTAGCGCAGTTCACCGCTCATCACCTCGCGCACCGGGCGGTCGGCTCCGAGTCCATCGGCGAGGCCGCGCACCGCCAGGTCGCGGTCGGTGACCACGCCGGTCAGGCGCTCGCCCTCGTTGACCAGCAAGGCGCCGATATCGGCTTGGCGCATCAGCAGCGCCGCCTCGCCGAGGGTGGTCTGGGGGGTGACGGTACGTACTTCGCGACTCATGATTTCCCGGACTTTCATCGTTCTGTCTCCTTCTTCCGGCGCGCCGTTTTCGGCGCGGCTCTCCCTGCTTGTGAATCGCCCGCATACGGGGAGTTCGAAGTTTCTTCCCGGCGTCGCAGTCATCTACCTAGCGCTCGCGCGGGCAGCGTGCGGAAAACAAAAAATTTGTCCGCGTTTTCTGATATCTCGCCGCTGCCCGGATTCTTATTCTCGACTCCTTCTTTGGCATATGCGGGAAAACGAACCATGCGTATCGACGGTCATCGTCAGGTGGTTTCTAACGCAACGGCACAGCCCGGACCGCTACTGCGCCCTGCGGATATGCAGGCACGGGCTCTACAGGACCTGTTCAATGCGCAGGGGGTGGGGGTTCCCGTCGAACATGCCTTGCGCATGCAGGCGGTGGCCAGGCAGACGAATACCGTCTTTGGCATTCGCCCGGTTGAAAGAATCGTCACCACGCTGATCGAAGAGGGTTTCCCGACCAAGGGCTTCTCGGTGAAGGGGAAAAGCTCGAACTGGGGTCCGCAGGCGGGGTTCATCTGTGTCGACCAGCATCTCAGCAAGCGGGAAAACCGCGACACGGCGGAAATACGCAAGCTGAACCTGGCTGTGGCGAAGGGAATGGATGGCGGAGCCTATACCCAGACCGACCTGCGGATCTCTCGGCAACGCCTTGCGGAGCTGGTGCGGAATTTCGGCCTGGTGGCAGACGGTGTCGGGCCGGTTCGCCTCCTGACCGCGCAGGGCCCCAGCGGTAAACGCTATGAGTTCGAGGCCCGCCAGGAGCCGGACGGTCTCTACAGGATCAGCCGCCTGGGGCGGTCGGAAGCGGTGCAGGTACTGGCCAGCCCGGCTTGCGGGCTGGCGATGACCGCCGATTATGACCTCTTCCTGGTAGCGCCCTCGATCGAGGCGCATGGCAGTGGTGGTCTCGATGCAAGAAGGAATACCGCGGTCAGATACACCCCCCTCGGTGCAAAGGATCCCCTGAGCGAGGACGGATTCTATGGCAGGGAGGATATGGCCAGGGGAAACATCACTCCGCGCACGCGGCAACTGGTGGACGCCCTCAATGACTGCCTGGGCCGGGGGGAGCACAGGGAGATGTTTCACCACAGCGACGATGCGGGCAACCCAGGCTCCCATATGGGTGACAACTTCCCGGCCACCTTCTACCTTCCCCGGGCCATGGAGCATCGGGTCGGAGAAGAGTCCGTTCGCTTCGACGAGGTCTGCGTGGTGGCGGATCGGAAGAGCTTTTCCTGGCTGGTCGAGTGCATCAAGGGCAACGGCTATCACTTCACCGCCCATCCCGACTGGAACGTGCCGCTGCGGCCCGGCTTCCAGGAGGCGCTCGACTTTTTCCAACGTAAGGTCTGATGCGCGAAGGTCGTTGGCAAAGCCCGCTTTCCCCGGCGGCATGGGCATCCTGCCGCCTGTTCGAACGGGACTTTCCGAAGCCCCGGACCGGCTCTCTTCGGCCGATGTGAAAACGGCGCATCCCGTTGGGGATGCGCCGTACGCTTCAGCGGTTCGGCACGGTCAGGACGAGCGTCCGCCGCCGTGGCTGTGCTGGCCACCCTTGCGTCCTGCCTCGGAGGCCTTTTCCCGATCGTTGGCGAAGTTCCCGCCGCTCTGCTGGCCGCCCTTGCGGCCCGCCTCGGCGGCTCTTTCCGGGTCATTGGCGAAATTGCCTCCGCTCTGCTGGCCACCCTTGCGCCCGGCTTCGGCGGCGCGCTGCGGGTCATTGGCGAAGTTGCCGCCGCTGGCCTGGCCACCCTTGTGGCCGATCTCCTGGTAGAACTCCTTGCCGTGGCTCCTGGAGGTAGCTGCGCCGCCTTTCTGCCCGGCTTCGCTGGTGCTCATGCCTTGTCGTTTGTCGGTCATGCTCGTGTCCTCCTCTCGAGGGTTGAAAGGGATGCGGCGTTTTTCGCCGCGTGCACTTACTCCGAAGGCTTGCTCGATGGATCGTTCAAACTCTTTGCGGGCGCCCTGGGACGAAAAAATCATTAGCCGATCCAAGGCCTTCCGCTTGCCGGAATATGCTGGGCGGCGCGGGAAACTAAGAATGGATACTCCACTGGCAGGCGGCAGCGGGTATAGGCGAATCGTCCACCGTATGGATCAGTCCGCAAGCCAGGGCGTCTTCCGGACCAAGGATGCGCGGATAGGCCATCAGGTAGCGCGGGATGTCCAGGCGTTCCGGCGCATCACGGGTGTTCTCGGCGACGATCCGGGCGTAAAGCTCCAGGTCGTAGTCGAGGCTCATCGCATATTCCGCCATCCGCGCATGGTCCACCGCGCCATGCAGGGTCCAGTGGAAAGGATGGAACAGGAACTTGCTGTGGGCACTGGCGCTGCGTCGCTCGCCGGCGAGGAACAGGATGTTGCCCATCGACTCGACGGTACCCAGGTTGTGGGTATGTATCGGCACCGGCAGCGCGCGCAGGAAGTTGTACAGGGTAAAGCCGTAGCTGCATTCCCCGCCCATGGTGGCGATGTTGATCCGCAACTCCTCGGCCTCCTGTTGCAGGACCTTGGCGCAAGTGTTGATCAGATTGCCGCAGGTGGACGAATTGATCGGCCCGGTGAAATGGATGATGTGCTGCTTGGACATGCTCGCCTCTCTTTCCGTATCGGTTCCTCGACGGTCTGCACGGGTTTCCCTACAGAGGATTGCCGTACGTCCGCCGTGAGCCATCGTCGCGACGAATGGCACCCAGGGAGCGAGGGCCTGCGTTCCTCGCCGGCCTCCACGACTCAACGTGCGTGCAGTGGCCTCCGGGGGCCGGTATCGAGCGCCACCCATCCCGCCGAATGAACTCCGGTGCTGCTGCGCACGCCCCACCTGCACGACCCACAGCCAGGAGCAATGCCATGCGCGCCCTCACCTTCCACGGCAGCCACGATGTCCGTATCGATCGGGTTGCCGAACCGCGCCTGCAGGAACCCGACGACCTGCTGCTTCGCGTGACCGCCACCGCCATCTGCGGCTCCGACCTGCATCTCTACCGGGGCAAGATCCCGATGGTCGAGCAGGGCGACATCCTCGGCCACGAGTTCATGGGCGTCGTCGAGGAAGTCGGCTCGGCCGTGACCGCGGTGCGTCCGGGCGACCGGGTGGTGGTACCCTTCGTCATCGCCTGCGGCGAGTGCTTCTTCTGCCGCCTGAACCTGCACGCCGCCTGCGAGACCACCAACCCGGGGCGCGGCGCGATCCTCAACAAGAAGCAGATTCCGCCGGGCGCGGCGCTCTATGGCTACAGCCACCTGTACGGCGGCGTGCCGGGTGGCCAGGCCGAATACGTTCGGGTGCCCAAGGCCAACAGCGGGCCTTTCGTGATTCCCGACGTAATGGAAGACGAACGCGTGCTGTTCCTCAGCGACATCCTCCCCACCGGCTACCAGGCGGTGCGCAATGCCGGCGTCCGCCAGGGCAGTAGCGTGGCGATCTACGGCGCCGGCCCGGTCGGCCTGATGGCCGCCGCCTGCGCGCGGATGTTGGGCGCCGAGCGGATCTTCATCGTCGACCACCATCCCTACCGGCTGGACTTCGCCGCGCGCACCTACGGTGCGATTCCCATCGACTTCGACCAGGAGGACGATCCCGCCGCGGCGATCATCGAGCGCACCGACGGGCACCGCGGCGTCGACGCGGTGATCGACGCGGTGGGCTTCGAGGCCAAGGGCAGCGTCACCGAAACCGTGCTCACCGCGCTCAAGCTCGAAGCCAGCAGCGGCAAGGCACTACGCCAGTGCATCGCGGCTGTCCGGCGGGGTGGCACGGTGAGCGTGCCGGGCGTGTATGCCGGCTTCATCCATGGCTTCCTGTTCGGCGATGCCTTCGACAAGGGCTTGACCTTCAAGATGGGCCAGACCCATGTACAGGCACTGCTGCCGGCCTTGCTCGAACACATCGGCAACGGCGACCTGCATCCCGAGGCGATCATCAGCCACCGCCTGCGTCTGGACGACGCACCGGAGGGCTACGCCCTGTTCGACGAAAAACGCGAGGATTGCCGCAAGGTCGTCCTGCGCCCATGAGCCATCACGGCGCGGCGGTTCAGTCGTCGCGCCGTCGCTCCTCGCCGCATCCGCACTGGCGCTCTTCCTCGGCGGCGACGCTTTCCGGCGTCTCGCCGTCCTGCTCGCCCATGTGCTGGTAGCGCTGACGCAGTTCGCGAAGGGTATCGGCGTCCAGGTCGTCCAGACCGAGCAGCGCATTGTGGGCACGTCGGGTGCTGCGCAACAGTTCGTCGATCTTGATATGCAGCGCGTCGGTATCGCGGTTCTGGGTGTTCTGGATGAGGAAGACCATGAGGAAGGTGACAATGGTGGTCGAGGTATTGATCACCAGTTGCCAGGTATCGTTGAAGTCGAAGAGCGGCCCGCTGATCGCCCACAACAGGATCAATCCGAGGGCAACGACGAAGGTTGGCGGGCGGCCGGCCCAGTTGGACAGGCGTTGGGCGAAACGGGAAAAACTCATGGCGGCGGACTCCCTGCTGCATTCTCCCTACTGATGACCGCCCGCCCCGCCGGGCTTTCCAACGACCGGACGAAATGACCGGCGCCCTGCGGGCGCCGGCGACTTCAGGCGGGACGACGGGCTTCGCCGGGGCCCGCTACGTCGGGATCGTCCGGGGCGAATTCCGGTTGCGCCTCGCTCGCCTGGTCGCGCTTGCCCCGCTCGGGACGTAGCGTCGGCGAGGCGGGGCTCAGCGGGGTGTTTTCTGTCTCGGGTGTTTCGCGCTTGGCGGTCATCTTGAGGCTCCTCTCCCGTGCCTCCACGCTAAGGTGCCGGGCGTGGAGGCCGGGACTCGCCCGCCGACGTCGGGCATCCGCGCTCAAGGCGCTTTGTCGGCAGCCGCGCCAGCGCCCAGGTCCGCACCTGTCAGCGGATCGGCCATGGGGTCGGAGCGGGTGCGGTCTGCCATTCGCTGCAACACCTCCTGCTCAGTCTCGGACAGGTTCACGCTGGCCGTGCCGTCGCCTCCATCCATGGCCGGCTGTGGCGCCTCCACGTATTCCCAGCCATCACCCTCGTTCCAGGAACCGCGCGTGTCGCCCTCGCCGCGCGACATGTTCAGGTAACGCCGGGCGAACTCCGGCATCCCTTGCAGCTTGCCTTGCGGGAAGTTCGGCTGGATCGAGTGCAGGGCCTTTTCGAAGGAAAGCTGGTGCGCCAGCTCGCGGGTCATGAGGAAGGTCAGCGCATCCTTGATGCCGGGATCGTCGGTGAGGTTGATCAGTCGTTCGTAAACGATCTTCGCACGCGCCTCGGCGGCGATGTTGGAACGCAGGTCCGCGGTCGGCTCGCCGATGGTATCGATGTAGGCCGCGCTCCAGGGTACGCCACCGGAGTTCACCAGGGCGGGCCCGCCGCCGTAAAGCAGCGAGGTGATATGCGAGTCGTTGCCGCCTCCGGTCAACGAACGGTACAGCTCGGCCTCCTCCTCCACCGCTTCGGCCAGACGCCCCTTGGCGCCCTTGTTGAGCATGCCGACGATCGAACCGATGATTTCCAGGTGGCTGAGTTCCTCGGTGGCGATGTCCATCAGCAGGTCCTTGCGACCGGGATCGCACTCGCCGAGGCCCTGGGTGAAATAGCGCATGGCGGCGGCCAGCTCGCCCTGCGGCCCGCCGAACTGCTCCAGCAGCAGGTTGGCCAGGCCAGGATCGGGCGCGGCGACCCTGACGGTGTACTGCAGTCGCTTGTCATGTACGAACATGGTTCGTTCCTCTGTGGGGTCGTGGACCTTCCCTCCGACGGACATTCGAACAACGGCTATTCGAAGCGGCGCTTTCATCCTGCGCACGGAAGCTCGGAATCCCGTAGCGGGCGATGGTTCAGAACTTTTCCCCAACGCGTCTCGCCTGGCGCAACGGCGCCGCTGCGCTGACTGCTACCGGTCGGAAAAGAAACTGAACGCTGCGCCCGGCGGCCACCTCTGAGCAGACACATACACACCGAGGAGAACCGCGATGACGAGCAAACAGGAAAACCTGCTGGACTGGCTGCGCGATGCCCACGCCATGGAGCAACAGGCCGAGCAGATGCTGAAAGCGCAAGCCGCGCGGCTGGAACACTATCCGCAACTGAAGACGCGGATCGAACAGCACATCGAGGAAACCCATGGCCAGCAGCGTCTGCTCGAGGAGTGTCTGAAGCGCCTGGACAGCAGTCCGTCGACGCTGAAGGACATCGGCGCCAAGCTGATGGCCTTCGGCCAGGCGGTGGCTGGCATGACAGTCAGCGACGAAGTGGTCAAGGGCGCCATGAGCGGCTATGTGTTCGAAAACATGGAGATCGCCGCCTACACCGTGCTGATCGCCGCCGCCCGCGAGGTCGGCGACGCCGAAACCCTTGCCGCGCTGGAACGCATCCTGCCCCAGGAACAAGCCATGGCGGACTGGTTGCGCGACCATCTGCCGGAACTCACCCAGGCCTTCCTTGCCCGCGACTCTCAGCCGGACACCGAGGCCAAGCGATGAACCCAAGGGTGATCGGGGCGTGCTGCGGGCGATCGGACCCGCAGGCGCCCCTGCTCAAGACCCTGACTTTCGCCATACTGCACTTCAGCATCGCCTTCGGCGTGGCCTACACGCTGACCGGCTCGGTGCTGACCGGCGGCCTGATCGCGCTGATCGAACCCAGTTGCAACACCGTGGCGTTCTATTTCCACGAGCGTGTCTGGCAGCGCTTCGGCGCCCGGCCGCGCCGGGAGAGCGGACACGGCCACGGCAATCTGGTGCCGTCGGAACGCCGCGACTGAGCCGGCGCGCTTCGAGGGCGACGAAAGCCGCCACCGGGCGCAGCAAGCCGGTGGTTCGAGGAGCGACGAGGGTCTCGCGTGTCCGTAGGCGCGTCTCCTTGGAAAGAAGATTTCCTGGCCTCACCCGCGTTTCGGCAATTGCGTCGAAATCGTCGGTTCGCGATGGAGAAAGCGAGGCCTTTGCCGTTTCGTTTCGCCTGCCTGGAAGAGGCGCCCGTCGATCGTTGCATGTTTCGCTCGCGGGTATCGTCGCGGCTAAGGTCAGAGTAACGATCCACCCTGGAGTATCAGCCATGACTACGCCCCGCATGATTGCCAACAGTTTCCGAAATTACCTGGCTGGCTACGACTGCCTGGTTTCCATCAGCGATACCCATGAAGTCACCTTGCAATTCAGCAGCCATGTCAATCCGCAAGAAAACATCACCATTCCAGGAGTCGCCCTCGATCTCCTGGCCAGTGACGAGGCGGTACGCCGGATGAGCGAAGTCCTTCACGACGAGTTCGCCCTGCTCCTCGCCGGTGCCCGCCGTACGCCGCGGATCGGGCGCGCCTGTTCCTGAGCGGCCCGGCTCAGTGATAGCCGGCATCGGCGCTCTTGCCGCGAAATACGTAGTAGCTGCAGGCGGTGTAGCCGAGGATGAAGGGAATGATGAACGGCGCGCTAGCCGGCCAAGGCCGGCTGGAGATTTTCCTCCAGCAGCTCCTCCACCAGCCGGCGCAGTGCCGGATGGCGCTCCTGGCCCGCTTCGCGCAACCTCCGGTAACGCCGCAACTGGCGGGCGGCGGAGGTCTCTTCGAGTAACCCGCAGGCATGCTGGTAGGCCCATTCGTTGCCCTGGCGGGCCTGCGGCCGGCACTGTCGCCAGGCCATTTCCAGCCAGTCCCCGGCACCTACGCAGCGGCCTTCGACGAGATAGCGGCCGGCGCAACCGTAACGCAGCGCCTGCCAGTAGTTTTCCTCCAGGCAGGCGTCGCGCGCGACCGGCAACGCACGCGGCTCCGCGCCCAGCGCTTCGCCCACCAGCGCCCTGAACAGCCCGGCCAGGCTCAGCGCGTCGGCCAGGCGCGGGCAGGCGTCGCAGATACGCAGCTCCAGGGTCGGCACATGGGATGACGGCCGGATCATCCACCAGACCTGGCCATCCTCGCGGATGCAGCCGGTCTCGCGCAGCAGCGCCAGGTGGCGGCGATAGGCGTCCTCGTCGGGCAAAGCAGGAGGAATGTTCATCCTCGGCCACTCGCCGCAGAGTGCCCGTCGATAGCTCGCCAGGCCGCTGCGCCGGCCGCCGCGGAACGGCGAGGATGCGCTCAACGCCAGCAGCAGCGGCAGCCACGGCAACACGCGCTGGAGCACAGCCATGCGGTCGTGGCTCGGCGGTATCTCCACATGCACGTGCAGGCCGCAGACCAGGCTGCGCCGGGCCACCCGCCCCTGGTCCTCGAACAGGCGGGCGAAGTGCGCCGCCGGGTTGCTTCGCGCCCGCCGCCAGTCGGCGAAGGGATGGGTGCCGACGCAGAGCGAGCGCAGGCCGAAGTCCATGGCCAGATGCGCCAGGCGTTGCCGGGCCTGACCGTGGAAGCGCGCGGCCTCGGCCAGGGTGGAGAACACCGGGCTGGCCACCTCGACCTGGCATTCGAACATCTCCTCGGCGAAATGCTCGCCGAGCGTGTCACGGCAGGCCGCGATGAATCCGGCGGGGGCGGAGCGGACGATGTCCAGGTCGGAGGCATCGAGCAGGAAGAATTCTTCCTCGATGCCGAAGCGAAGGCCGCTGGCGGCCAGGTCGTGGGTCATCGGCGCAGCTCCCGGGGATTGTCTCGGGAAGACGCCGGAGTGCCGTCGAGGTTCGTTTTTTCCGCCGTGAGGTTCCCCGGCGCGCCGCCGATCCTGCCAGTGAAACCTTTTTCCCCTGGTGTCACTCGCACCCATATGTGTGGTCACCCCGGCCGCCCCCGCAAACCCACGACAAGGAACGCGACATGAGCCTGTCTTCGCCCCTCCCTGCCTCCAGTGCAAGCCCTTCGCCCAGGGTCCGCGACCTGTACCACGCCCTGCTCGACGAGCCCCGCGAGCACCTCGAAGCCGCCGGCGAGTTCCTCGACCAGCAACTGAGCCTGGCCGCCACCCATGACGACGACCTGCCGGAGGACCCCGCCGATTGGCCGGCCTGGCTCGATGCCGGGGCCCGGCGCACCGCCGAGGCGCATGCCGAATACCTCCGGGCACGTCGGCGCGGCGAAGGGCGACGCTACTTCCAGGTTCCCTCCCAGGCGATGCACTTCATTCGCAGCGTGGCCCCGACCAAGCTGGTCGACGGCGCCTGGCTCTATGGGCTGTTGCCGCATCATGGCGAGGAACGCCTGCGGCCGCTGCTGGAGACCTTCCTCGAAGAACTCGGCGACGGCGTCCCGGCACGTAACCACGTCCTGCTCTACCGGCGCCTGCTGGCCAGCATCGGCAGCGAGGAAGTCGAAGGCCTCAGCGACCTCCACTACCTGCAGGGCACCCAGCAACTCGCCCTCGGCCACCTCGCCGCGGACTACCTGCCCGAAGTGATCGGCTACAACCTCGGCTACGAGCAACCGCCGCTGCACCTGTTGATCACCACTCAGGAGCTGCGCGAGCTGGGCTTCGACTCCTACTACTTCCAGTTGCACGTGACCATCGACAACGCCGCCAGCGGGCATGCGCGCAAGGCCCTGCGCGCGCTCTACGACAACCTGCCGCAGCTTGGCGAGCGCGCGGCCTTCCTCGAGCGGGTGAGGAACGGCTACCGCCTGAACGAGGTCGGCCTGAGCACTACGCAGGTAATCGACGGCTTCGATCTCGAGGAAGAATTGCTGGCCATGTTCGAGCGCAAGCGCCCCTACGCCGCCGGTATGCATTCGGATCGTTGCCGGATCGGCGGGCGCACGGTGAACCAGTGGCTGGCGGTGCCCGGGCGGTTCCCGGCGTTTCTCGCCTGCCTGGAGGAAGAGGGCTGGATCCGGCGCCATGCCGATCCGCGCGGCAGCCGCTTCTGGAACCTGATCGAGGGCGACCGGGCGGCAATGTTCGGAGTCTTCACTCCCTACGAGCAGCAGTTGCTGTACGACTGGATCGCTGGCGACTGGCAAGCACCCGCTCCGGCGGACAGGGACCCGCTTGCACCGCTGGCGGAGCCGGCGACGGCGGGCGGAGACGTGGACGCCGAGCAGGTCGCGCTGCGGCGCGAGCTGCTGCGGCTATCCCCCGAGCAGGGCGTGGCACGCCTTCTCGAACTGATGGCCCCGCACCTCCACCACGGGCCCGCCGGTCTCCTTGCCACGCGGATGTTCAGCCAGCGCTGGAGGGCCGCCCATGCCCAGCCTGCATGATCCGCGCCTGGACGTCCTGGTCAGCCTCGGCAACTGGTTGCGAGGCCAGGACTACCGTTTCGTCACCGTCACCCCGGCTACCCATGAGCGCGTCAACGCCCGCCCGGAAAACCGCATGGCCCGGGACCTGGCCGGCATCTTCGGCTGGAGCCGGGCATTCGCCGGGGAAAGCCTGCCGGCCGACTGGCTGACCCTTCTTGCCGGCGCCGACCTGATCCGCCGCGAGGCGGACGGCTGGCGCAGCCAGGTGCGCGTCTCCAGCCTCGGCGAGCAACTGTTCGTCCATTCGGCCTTCCCTACCCTGGCCGCCGACGCGGTGTTCTTCGGCCCCGACACCTACCGCTTCGACCGGCTGATCCGCAGCCACCTGGCATCGTCCGATCCGGCACGCATCCGCCGTGCGGCGGATATCGGCTGCGGCGCCGGCCCCGGCGCGATCCGCATCGCCATGGCCTGCCCGGACGCCGAAGTACACGGGCTGGATATCAATCCGGCGGCGCTCGACCTGGCGCGGGTCAACGCGGCGCTGGCGGGGGTCGGTAACCTGACCCTGGCGCGTAGCGACCTGCTGAGCCAGGCGCCCGGTCGCTTCGACCTGATCGTGGCCAACCCGCCCTATCTCCTGGATGCCTCGGAGCGCGCCTACCGGCATGGTGGCGGGATGCTCGGCGCCGGGCTCTCGCTGGCAATCGTCGATGCCGCCCTCGAGCGCCTGGAAGCCGGCGGCAGCCTGCTGCTGTATACCGGGGTGGCGATGGTCGAAGGCGGCGATCCGTTCCTCGCCCGCATCCACGAACGCCTGGCGTCTCGGGAGTGGGACTGGGACTACCAGGAACTGGACCCGGACGTGTTCGCCGAAGAGTTGGACAGCCCCGCCTACCGCGAAGCCGAGCGGATCGCCGTGGTCGGCCTGCGGGTCACTCGTCCCGCCTGAGGCGCTCCAGGCCTTCCAGGCTCCCCACCAGATCCTCGTTCAGGCGCTGCCAGCGCTCGGCCACCTCGGCCTCGGCCGGAATCACCGCGAGGACCTCGTCATCCACCCACTCCCAGGGCAGGCACAGGCGTTCCGCCTCGGCCCGGCTGGCGGCGCGCACGGTGCGGGCGAAACGCCGCCAGCCGCGCATGTGCTGGATTTCGTAGGTGGTCATGGCTCCTCCGGAAGACAGGGACGTTTGTCTTTCGGCGCTCCCCGCGTCTTCCGGTTCAAGGCCCTGGATGGGCGGTCGCGGACCGCCCGGCACGCCACCTGAACCCCCTCGCGCCGGGCCGGTCCAGACTCCTGAACGCCACAGAAAAGAGGTGCCCGTCATGACCCGCGAAATGGCTCGGCTACTGATCAGTCCCTCCAATGCCTGGCCTCGTCTGCGCCAGGACTACGACCATCACCCTTTCGCCTTCCTCGTTCCGCTGTTGCTATTGCCGCTACTGCCGGCGGCCTGCCTGTTCATCGGCACTACCCAGGTCGGCTGGTCGCTGCCGGGCAACGACAGCGTGCAACACCTCTCCAGCGGCAGCGCCCTGCTGCTGGCGACGATGTGTTACCTGGGCTTCGTCGCCGGCGTGGTGATCATGGGCTTCTTCGTACGCTGGGTGCTGTTCCGCACGCCGTCGCGCCCCAGCGTACCGGGCAGCCTGACCTTCACCACGGCGATCGCCGTGCCCTTGATGCTCGCCGGGATCGTCGCCCTGGTGCCCTGGCGGATCCTCCTGCTGCTGGCCGCGGCGGCTGCCTGCGCCTACTCGGTACGCCTGCTGTTCACCGGCCTGCCGCTGTTCATGCGCATGCAGGAGCGGCAGACATTGTTCTACGCCTTCTGCATCCTCGGCGTCGGCTTCCTGACCCTGCTGACCACCGCCTTCATCTTCATCGAGTTCTGGGGGCAAAGCCTGGCCGGCAGCGGCGAGTACCTGCGCTGAGGCTCAGCCGGCCTTCAGCGTGCCGGTCAGGAACAGGTACAACTCTTCCTGGCCGAACGGCTTGGCCAGCTTGGGCAACTGTGCCGCCGCGCCTTCGATCTTTTCCGCGAAGCCGGTGGCCAGGGCCATCTTCAGCGGCCGGCCCTGGGCCATGACCCGCTCCACCAACTGGCTGCCGTTCATCCGTGGCATCGCCTGGTCGGTCAGGAGGATGTCCAGCTCCGGCGTCGCCGTGAGAATCTCCAGGGCCAGGCTGCCGGAGTCGGCCTTGAGTACCGAGCAACCGAGGTCCTCCAGCATCGCCGCGGTGTTGTTCAACACCAGCGGGTCGTCGTCCACCACCAGTACTCGACAGGACAAGCGCACCCGCTCGCTTTCGCTGGGCGCCTGCGGCGTCGCGCCATTGCCCGTACGGGCGCTTTCCGGGGTTCGCGGGACGGCGGGTATCCAGATGTTCGCGGTGGTGCCGACGCCCGGCTGGCTCTCCAGGGTGAGCCGGCCGCCGAGCTGCTCGGCGAGGCCGTCGACGATCGACAGGCCCAGCCCGGTGCCACGCCCAATTCCCTTGGTGGTGTAGAAGGGTTCCACCGCACGGCGCAGGGTTTCCTCGTCCATGCCGCTGCCGGTGTCGCTGATGCTCAGGCAGATATAGTTGCCCGGTGCGAGGCGATGGGGATTGTCCGCCGGCACCCGCTGGTTGCTCGCGGAAAAGACGATGCGCCCGCCGTTGGGCATGGCGTCGCGGGCGTTGGTGGCAAGGTTGATGATGGACAGTTCGAGCTGGTTGGCGTCGGTCAGGCCGAGGTCGAGATCCAGGGGAAAGCGCGTCTCGATCGATACGCTCGGTCCCAGGGAATGGATCAGCAGGTCGGTCATCCCGCGCAACAGGTCGGGGATCGCGCAGGGCTGCGGATCGAGACGTTGCTTGCGGGCGAAGGAAAGCATCCGCTGGGTCAGGTTGGCGCCGCGCTGGGCGGCCTCCAGGGCGTTCTGCAAGAGGTCGGCGGTGCGCTGGTCGCCGGGCAGGCGTTTCTTCAGCAGCCCGAGGCTGCCGATGATCACCGTCAGCAGGTTGTTGAAGTCGTGGGCCACGCCGCCGGTGAGGTGCCCCAGGGACTCCATCTTCTGGGCCTGGAACAGCTCCTGGCGGGCCCGTTCCAGTTCGCGTTCGGCTTCGATCCGGTGGGTGATGTCACGGGTTACCTTGGCGAAGCCGATCAGCCGGCCATCGCTGTCGCGGATCGGATCGATCACCACGTTGGCCCAGAAGCGACTGCCGTCCTTGCGCACCCGCCAGCCTTCCTTCTCGAAACGCCCTTCGCGTTCGGCGGCGGCCAGGCCGCGGGCCGGCTCGCCGGCCTCGCGGTCTTCGGGGGTGTAGAAGCAGGAGAAGTGCCGGCCGATCACCTCTTCCGGCAGGTAGCCCTTGATCCGCTGGGCGCCGAGGTTCCAGTTGGTGATCCGCCCGCGGTGGTCGAGCATGTAGATGGCGTAGTCGGTAACGCTCTGCACCAGCAGGCGGAACTGCTCCTGGCTGCGCCGCAGCGCCTCCTTGGCCGCGCGCCCTTCGCTGAGGTCGTGGATCAGCTGGGCGAAGCCGAGCAACTGGCCCTGGCTGTCGCGGATGGCGTCGATCACCACCTGCGCCCAGAAGCGCTTGCCGTTGCTGCGCACCCGCCAACCCTCGGTCTCGAAGCGGCCCTCGGCATCCGCCTGGCGCAGCGCCTGTTGCGGAACGCCGGCGTCGCGGTCCTTGCGGGTATGAAAGCAGGCGTAGTCGCGGCCGAGGATCTCGCTCGCGTCGTGGCCGAACAGGCGCGCCGCGCCGGCGCTCCAGCTGGCGATACGGCCAGCGCTGTCCAGGGTGTGGATCGCGTAGTCGTCGACCGCTTCGTCGAGCAGGCGGTTGCGCGTGGCCTGGTTCAAGGGGACTTTCGGTTTTCTTGTGGTTTTCATGGACGTGTTCACTCGTCGGCTGCTCGACCCGGGCTGCAAGGCACACCCAGCAAGGTAGTACGAAGAACGGCTTCCGGCCGCTCGCTGGCTCGCCCCAGGAACTTGGCCGACCTTTCGGAAGACCCCGGCGCGGCCGGCGAATTCCATTCGCCGGAACCTTGTCCGGAGTATGGCTTTCGATATGCAGGTAGGGACATCTCCTTTCCACCGCACCGACCCCGGAGTTCCCATGCGCAATCTGGAAACCGCAACCCTGAAGCTGGGGATATTCCATCCCCACGACAGCCTGAGCCAGGCGCTGATCGCCGCCGCCTTGCAGCGGCAGATCGAAGTCAGCGCCTTGCAAGCCGACCTCAACAGCCTGCAGGCGCGCCCCGGGCTGCGCTGCAAGCCAGCCAGCCTGGCGTCGTCGATCGAGGTCAGCCAGGCGGCGGCCGGTCTCGACCTGCTGTTCGCGCCGTTGTCCGACTACGCCGCCGAAGCCTTGCCGCCGATCTGCGCCGCGCTGATCGATGGCGCCCTGCGCGCCGAGGTACCGCGCCTGTTCCTGCTTGGCCATTGGCAATGGCTGGTGGCGCCGCGCGACGCCGGCGAGGAGCAACTGGGTGCCGGGCTCGAGCGCAGCCTCACGGTCAGCGGCCTGGACTGGACGCTGGTGGAGGTCCCGAGCCTGCCCGCCGGCCTGCGCATCGACGATTTCAGCCGCGCCGGCGACGTCGCGGAAGTGGAGGCCGCCAGGGTGTTCGCCTGCGCCGAAGCGCTGCTCGACGAAGTCCGTCTCGGCCTGCACAAGCGCCAGTGCCTGCGCCTGGCGCCCTGAGGAGTACCCACCATGTCCGGCCCCGATACCCTCAGCCAGGCCTTCGGCACCCTGCTGCTGGCCCTGGCCTTCAGCGCCTTCATCGTTTTCGTTCGCGGCTACCGCCCGGGCGGGGTCAGCGGCGCCTGGTACGACCTGGTGCTCGCCTTCGTCGCGGTATGGCTGGCGTTCTGGCCCGAAGCCGGCGTACTCGCACGCTCGCCGAGCCTGGCCAATGCCCTGGGGTTGGTCTTGCAGGTCGGCGCTACCCTGCTCGGCTGCCTGCTCGGTTACGGGGTGGCAAGGGGATTGCGGCGGGCGATGCGGGAAACCCGGCAAAAAAGATCGGCTTCTTCGCCAACGAGCCGGCGAGGTTCCTAGAGGAAATATCAAGAAAATCCATATAACCATATGGGCGAAAAGTTCTTTCGAATGCCCATAAGGAGCGCCGAACGGGCTTTTCGCCCGTCATGATCGCACTCCGACATGAGCGTTCTGCACGACTTCTTGCATTCTGCATCCCGCGCCTCATGCGGGATACAGCTTATCCCGCAGATTCTGGATGTGGCCGGTATTTCATCGGCGCGGCGCCTATAGTTATCCCTACCGTTGTACGTATCGACGGTTTCTCTCTGATTCAGGCTAATCCCGCTCCAGGGACGGAGTGGATCTTTTTCTTGCGCTTCGCGAACTGGGGAGACCTGACCAGATGAACCTTTCCTACCTGTACCTGAAGAAGATCCTCGAGGAGGAACTGCGCGACCACGACTGCCAGTGCCAACTGAACCCCGACTTCACGGTGACCATCAGTTGCCGCGTCGACGGCCCCCACGGCGCGCTCTACATCGTGCCCAACAGCGACTTCCTGAAGAGCAGCAGCTTCAGCGACCTCAGCGCCTTCATCCTCAACCTGCGCGAGGAAATCAGGCGCTTCGGCGAGTTCGAGGCGGAACTCCAGACCGGCACCGGCTGAGCCCCTCCCCCCTTTTTTTTCCCCCTCCCGCCGTCAGGGCTGCTGGTAGTGTCCCGGCGTGGTGCCCGGTTCATGGGTACGCTCCACCTTGCTGACCTGGATATCGCTGATCGCCTCGGCGTCGTGCGGTCGATGCAGTGCCTCCAAGTGGCGGCGGGCCTCCTCGCGGCTGAGGGTATCCGCCTCGCTGTGCAATTCGCAGGTCATCGGCTGGTCGTCGAGGATGTAGCTGATCAGGAACAGATGGCTGGCCATCGTCTCGCCCTCCTCTCTTCGATGGGCCCTGCGCCAGGCGCAGGGCCCATGGCTATCACGGCAGGTTCGGCGGCAGTTCGGCGTCCAGCGCAGCGTCCTGCCGCGAGTCGTCGCGCTGGCGCTCCTGCAGGCGCTGCAGGCGGCGGGTCAGGTGCTGCACCTCTTCGCGCAGCAACTGCAACTCTTCCCGCGGTTCATTGAGCAGGCCCTTGACATGGCAATGCCCACTCAACCCGCGGCTGACCAGCAGGCCGCCGGCGACCGCCTTGCAGGCGCCGGGCAAGCCACCGCGGGCCAGGCCGAAGCCGGCCAGGACCAGTCCGGCGCCGATGGAAGCGAGTCGCTCGCCGCGCTGCAGGTTGTGCGGCAGGCCATTGGCCGTCGAAGTCGGCAGGTATTCGTTCATGGAATTCTCCTTGCTTCGGTTATCGGTCAGGCTTCGTCGTCCGGCGGTTGCACGAGGAACTCGACCAGCGTCCGCCGGCAAGCCTCGATGCCCTCTTCCAGGACGATCTCGAAACCGTGGGTGTTCTCGGTCGGAATGCCGATGCAGCCGACCTGCGCGGCCTCGCCGTGGCTCAGCAGCGCGCTGGCGTCCGAGGCGAAGTCCACCAGCAGCGCCGCCTGCGGCTGGTACTGGCAGCGTTCGGCGGCGCGCAACAGGCGGTCGGTGACATGGCGGCTGTAATAACCCTTGGAGTCGCCGCTGTTGACGATCGGGTCGCGGCACAGCCGGGTGCCGTATTCGGCTACCGTTGGGCCGACTTCCACCGCGATGCTGATGTCGCCCGGCAGTCGGCGCGCGGCGAACAGCGCGCCGGCGTTACTCTCCTCCTCCATGGTGGTGAGCACCAGGTAGAGGTCGCCGTGCAACTCATCGCGGCGCCGGGCGATCTCGCGAGCCACGCCGAGCACGGCGAGCAGCGGTGCGCGGTCGTCGAGGAAGTGCGCGGCGACGCAATCCTGGAAGTACAACGGGCGCCGCCACAGACGGTTGAGCACCACGCGGGTACCCGGTCGCACGCCCAGGTTCGCCAGCTCCTCGGCGCTGCGCCGGGTGACCACGTGTACGTCGCGCCAGTGCACCGCGCCCGAGAGCACGTCGGAGCCCTGCGGCGACTCGCCGGTAGCATGCATGCTGCCGTAGGACAGCACGCCGTCGAGTACCGCCTCGCCGGCCAGGATCTGTACCGGACAGACGCCGAAGCTCACCGGCTGGGCGCCGCCGAGCGCCACTACGCGCAGGGTACCGTCGGCCTCGACGCGCTTGACGATCATGGCGATCTCGTCGAGGTGCGCGAGCAGCCGCACCGCGGCCCGCCGCGCCTGCTCGCGCGGCAGGTGCGGCGGGCTGATGCGCGCGACCAGGTTGCCGGCGGCATCGCTGCCGACCTCGTCGCAACAGCCCTCGAGTTCCCGCTGGCAGATGGCCCTGACCTCGTCTTCCTGGCCACCGGGGCCACGTGCCAGCAGGAGTTCCTCGAGCAAGGCGCGGTCTTCTTCGCGCATGCCTCAGGCCGCCCGTTTTTCCAGGCGCGCTTTCAGCTCTTTCTTGTGCTGCTGCATGGCCTGGCCGAGTTGCTTGAGGGCGGCGGCGTCGAGCAATTGCCGGGCGCGCGGGAATAGTTCGCCCTCTTCCTCCTCGATGTGGTGTTCGAGGAGTTCCTTGAGCACCTTGACCCGGCCGGCGAACTGCACGGTATCCGGGCGGGTGCGCTTGAGGTCGGGAAGGACCAGGGAATCCACCGTGCGGTGTTCCTCCTTGGCCTCGTAGTACATTTTCAGCTCTTCCTTGCCGCCGCTTTCCCTGATCGCCGGATAGAAGATGTCTTCCTCGAGGGCGGTGTGCAGCACCAGTTCCAGCTCCAGCCTGCCCAGCAGCTCGCTGCGCTTCTTCAGCGCCCGTTCGGTGGTCTCGCTGAGTTCGTTGAGCAGTTTCTTCACGGTCTCGTGGTCATGGACCAGCAATTCGATGGCGTTCATGGTCGCTCCTCATCGGTTTGTTATCCGAGTGCTCCGGCACTCTCTCTGGCTGAGCGCGCGTTCCTCCGCCGAGTTCAGTCGCGAGGACGGGCGGTCGCCGCACGCGGGCCGGCGACCGCCCAGATCAGCACGCCGAGCACCGGCAGCACCGCGATCAGCAACGACCACAGGGCTTTCGAATTCACGCTGCGATCGCTGCGGAACACGCTGACGAAGGCCCACAGGTCGTAGAAACCCACCAGCGTGGCCAGGCCGATGAGCAGGAAAGCCAGGGACTGGCTCATGGCGCGCTCCTCCTCGCGGGGTCGGCTCAGGCGCGGGCGTCGCGCAGGGCTCGGACCCGGTCGTGGTGACGGAGTACGCCCTGGTATTGGCGCTCGATCACCTGGTGGATCTCCGCCGGCAGCGATTTTTCCAGCGCCGCCTGGTAGCGGTGCTTGGCGACATCCTCGCCGCGCTCGCATTCGTTGAGCACCGCCTCTTCGTCCTTGCCGGTGACCAGTGACTTCAGGTCGACCCAGCGCCGATGCAGGTCACCGGCGAAACTGGTGCTGTCCTTGGGTTTGCCACCCAGTTCCAGGACGATCCGCTCCAGCTCGTCGGCGGCCGCGGCGCAGTCGCGGCTCTGCTCCAGCATCGCCGCCTTCAACTGCGGGTCGCGCAGGTCCTCGGCGCAGGCGTGGAAACCGGCCTCGCCATCCTTGCTGGTTTGCAGCAGGTCGTTGAGTACGTCGAGGGTGTCGTCGAGGTTGGTCTGGTTCATTTCGCTCTCCTTGGCCCGGAGCTGTCCGGGATTTCTCGCATCTGTCGGCGCCGGCACCTGCCGGCACGGAACGTGGGCAGCAACCAGCACCCACGGAAGGTGGGAGGCTCGCCGTCGCGGAGCGTTCAGAAAGCCGGATGGATGGTGGCGTAGGCCGGGGTGATGCTGAGACGTTCGCCGACCACCATCTCGGTGATCCAGTCCACCAGGATCGAGGTATAGGCGTCCTGCGCCGCCTCGCTGCTGAGCGCATGGTCGGCGTGGTCGATGATCCGGTGGGTCAGCGAATGGGTCTGCTGGAAGGCGGCGCGGAAACTCATGATGGTCGAGTGCGGCACATAGCTGTCGAACTCCGACTCCACCAGCAGCACATCGCCGCGGAATCCCGCGCAGGCCTGCAGGGCTCGGTTGCTGGCGGCCGGGATCAGGCTGCTGCGGTATTCGCTGAGATCCTCGCGGTCGAGCAGCAGCTTGGGCGTCAGCCAATCCTCGTCGCGGTAGATCGCCGGCACCCGCAAGGCCAGCCAGCGCACCGCGCGCAACTGGCTGAGGATCGCCGCCAGGTAGCCGCCATAGCTGGTGCCGACCACCGCGATCGCCTCGCTGTCGATGGCCGGGTGGGCCACCAGCCGGTCGTAGGCGGCGAGCAGGTCCTGCAGGTTGTCCTCGCGCGTCACCAGCGCCTGGCGCCCGCTTTCCGCGCCGTGGCCGCGCAGGTCGAAGGTCAGGCACACGCAGCCGAGCCCGGCGATGCCCTGGGCGCGCTTCAGGTCGCGCTGCTGGCTGCCGCCCCAGCCGTGCACGAAGAGCACGCCGGGAACCTTCGCCCGGGGGCTGAGGAAGGTGCCTTCGATCCGGTCGTCGCCGACCCCGATGCGGATGCGTTCGCTGTTCGCCGTCATGCCTCCCCCGTCATCGCATACTTGAGCAGGAAGTCGCCGTGTTCGTCGGGACCGCGGTAGATCACCCGGCTGTTGTCCGGCAGGCGCTTGTCTTCGTGGATCTCGAACGACGCGGCGCGCACCGCGGGCAGCCCCGGATCGGCGCGGAAGGCTTCCAGCGCGGCGATCTCGGCGCTGCTCGCGCCGCCGACCCGCCAGGACTGCTCGAGCACGCCGAAGCGCTCCCGACCGTTGCCATCCCGGCCCTGGGCAATGTCGTAGTTGCGCCGCGAGGCGAAGCAGCCGGGGAAGAAGATCGCCGCGGCGGTGTCGAAGATCCGCGCGTACTCGATGGCCTGGCGCACCTCGCGGGCCAGGTCCAGGGCCTGCAGCTCGGCGTAGCCACCGCGCGCCACCAGCAGGTCGGAGCCGGCATAGACCAGTTCGCCGCGCGCGTTGCGGGTCTGGTGCTGGTGACCGTGGTAGCTCAGCAGGAAACCGTTGACCCGGAGCTGGCCGACGCTGTGGGTGACGATGCTCTCCAGGTTGGCTTCCAGTACCAGGCCCTGCGCCAACTGACGCTCCTCCAGCCCGCCGAGCCAAGCGTCCAGTTCGTCGAGGTCGTGCGCCACGTACTGGCCGAGGCCGCCACAGGCCTCCGCCAGCTTGGCCCGCACCGGTCCTTCGGCGAGCATGCGGGCGCCTGCGCGGTGTGCGTCGGCCAGGCTGAAGACGCTGACGCCGTTGAGCACGACGTCGCGGACCTTCTCCGCGAACAGCGGGTTCCAGCCTTCCGGCGCCACGCCGCCGCGCGGCAGCGGATGGACGATGGCCTTGCCGGCGATGAACGCGTGCTCGACGAAACCGCCGAGCAGATCTTCGTCACTGTTCACGCCCAGGCGCACGGCGGTCTCCCTGCCGACCAGGGTGCGGGTCGGGACCAGGTAGAGGGGGCCTCGCTGGTGCAATTCGGGTTCGTAGCGGCCGCCGAACTCCAGCTTCTGGACTTCCGCCAGCCAGCGCGCCAGGGCCAGGTTGCCCTGCACTTCGTGTTCGGCGGCCGCGGGATCGACACTATGGGCCACCACCAGTCTCTGCCGAGGGTCTGCGCTCATGTTCCGCTCCTCCTGGATGGAAACCGGGCATTCAGGGCTCCGGTATGGGCGAGAGGGGCTCTTCGTTGGGCTGTTCCATCGGAATCTCTTCCGGGAATTCCTGGGGGACGTGGCTTTCGTGGTCAGGAACCGGATATTCGTCCGGATCCCTCGAGGGGTTGCGTGGAGTGGTCGCTGTCGCGCCCGATGATGCAGAAGTGGGAAAACGCATGTCCGCCTCCATCGTAGGGATGACTTCTAGATGGAGGGGGCGAAGACGGATTTGGTTCGGACCATGCGTCGGAAGGCCGGGTCGGCGTCTGACCGACCCGGAGCTGAAACAGCCTGCTCAGCGAGCCAGGCTCATGGTACGCAGCTTGCCGCCGGCGACCAGGACCTTGCGATGAGTGAGATGCTGGTTGTCGCTGTCGCGGAACGTGAGCAGGTCGATGCGCTTGCGGAAATAGTCGCTGTCGCGCGTCTGCAACGGCCCCTGGTCGATGATCAGGTCCCGGCGGATGCGTTCCAGCACTTGGTTCAGCAACAGCGGGCTGCTCTGCTCCTGGCCGGAGATCGCCCGGCTCATCAGGCGCTTGCCCTGGTTATTACGCAAGGTCACCAGCAACGCGCCGTCAGGGCGAGGTTCGCAACTGACGCGCACATCCTTGAAATGCTCTTCCAGGTACTCAACCACGTTTTCATCGGTATCTAGCATTGCTGGCCTCCTGTCTCATCAGATTCTTTGACGCCGGTAATCAGGCGCATCCCTTTCGAGCAGAAGGCGTACCAATTCTTCTTGAAAATTAATTTCTTATAAATCAATAGGTTGAAAAACAAAGCGGCGAATTGATATTTGCAATTTGCAAGAAAGCCCCTGCCGAGCCTTGCATTCGGCAACCCGTTGCGCCCGTCGTCTCGCCTGCAACCCCCTGGCGCGGCTTCTCGCAAGCCGAGCCGCCGGTAAAAAAAACTAAACTTCCGGCGCTCCCCTCCGGTCACCCCTAGCAAGGACTTCGCCCATGCCACGGCGCGACGGAGTCCGACCGACCAACGCCAAGGACAACGTACGACCGGAGGATGACATGGGACATTCTGTTGCAGGCGTTTGCCTGGAAGAACCCGCGGTACTGACCGCTTTTCCGTCGCTGCTGCACCCGCAGGACCCGCCGCAACAGAGGGATCGGATACTCTTCGTTACCGCCGAGCTCAGCGATTTCGTCAAGGTCGGCGGACTCGGCGACTTTTCCGCCGCGCTGCCGAGGGTCCTCAAGCGCGAGCATTCGGTGCGAGTCCTGCTGCCCGGCTATCGCCAGGTGCTGGAGCGCTGCCGCGACTTGCGGATCATCGGCAGCCTGCCCGGCCGGGCGGCGATCCCGCCCTGCGAGATCGGCCTGGTGACCCTCGACGACGGCCTGGAAGTCATGCTGGTGCTCTGCCCGCTGCTCTACGAGCGCGAGGGTACGCCGTACATGGACGACCAGGGCAACGACTGGCCGGACAACCACCTGCGCTTCGCCCGCCTGTGCCTGGCCGCCGCCGAGATCGCCGGTGGACGCGGCGCCCAGGGCTGGCAACCGGGCCTGGTGCACGCCAACGACTGGCCGTCGGCGCTGACGCCGGCCTACATGGCCTGGAACGGCGTGCGCACGCCGAGCCTGTTTACCATCCACAACCTCGCCTACCAGGGCCTCTGCGACCTGCAATGCAGCGCCGAACTGGGCCTCCCCGACGAAGCGCTGAGCCACGAAAGCATGGAGTTCCACGGGCGCCTGTCGTTCCTCAAGGCCGGCATCGCCCATGCCCACCACATCACCACGGTGAGCGAGACCTACGCCCAGGAAATCACTACCCCGGAATACGGCTGCGGCCTGCACGGCATCCTCAAGTACAAGGTCGAGAAGCGTCAGCTCAGCGGCATCGTCAACGGTATCGACGATAGCTGGCAGCCGCACTGCGATCCGCACCTGGTGGCCTGCTTCAGCGCCCGCCAATGGGCCGGCAAGCGCGCCAACACGCGCTACGTGGAGGAGCGTTTCGGCCTGGAGCCGGGCAAGGGGCCGCTGTTCGCGGTGGTCTCGCGCCTGGTGCAGCAGAAAGGCATCGACCTGACCCTGGAGATCAGCGATGCCCTGCTCCAGGCCGGCGGCCGTCTGGTCAGCATCGGCCGTGGCGAGCCGAACCTGGAGAAGGCCATGCTCGAACTCGCCCGGCGTCATCCCGGCCAGGTCGGCGTGCACATCGGTTTCGACGAGACCGAGGCCCGCCGTATCTACGCCGGCAGCGACTTCCTGCTCATGCCCTCGCGTTATGAGCCCTGCGGGCTCAGTCAGCTCTATGCGCAATGCTTCGGCTCGCTGCCGATCGCGCGCTGCACCGGCGGCCTCGCCGATACCATCGTCGACGGGGTCACCGGCTTCCTGTTCCGTGAGGAAACCGCGCAGAGCTACCTCGATGCGGTGATGCGCGCGATCAACGTCTACCACTGTCCCTCGCTGCTCAACGCCATGCGCTGCAAGGCGATGGCCGCGCCGATGTTCTGGAGCGACTCGGTGGAGCCTTACAACCGCCTGTACCGGCGCCTGTTGAGGAATACCGCTCCGGCCCTGCGCGGGGTACGCCAGTGATGGCGATCCGGCGCCGCTTCGGCGCCCAGTTCCAAGGCAACGGCCGGACCTGCTTCGGCCTCTGGGCTCCGGACGCCCGTGAGGTCCGGGTCGAGACCGCCGACGGCCGCGACTGGCCGCTGGAAGGCAGCGACAGCGGCTGGTTCGAGGCGACCCTGCCCTGTCCGCCCGGCACCCGCTACCGTTACCGCATCGATGGTCGCCCCGGGGTGCCGGACCCGGCCTCGCAGTTCCAGCCCGACGGCGTGCATGGCCACAGCCAGGTGCTGGACCATGGCGCCTACGCCTGGCGCGTCGACGAGTGGCACGGGCGGCCCTGGCACGAAGCGGTGATCTACGAGCTGCACGTCGGCCTGTTCGGCTCCTACGCCGAGGTCGAGCGCTTCCTTCCGCGCCTGGTGGAACTGGGCGTGACCGCCGTGGAGCTGATGCCGCTGGGCGAGTTTCCCGGTCGCCGCAACTGGGGCTACGACGGCGTGCTGCCGTTCGCCCCGGCGTCGGCCTACGGCACGCCCGAGCAACTCAAGCATCTGATCGACAGCGCTCACGGCATGGGCCTGATGGTCTTCGTCGACGTGATCTACAACCACTTCGGCCCGGACGGCAACTACCTCGCGCAGTACGCCGCCGCGTTCTTCCGCGACGACCGGCAGACGCCCTGGGGCCAGGCCATCGATTTCCGTCGCGGCGAAGTCCGCGAGTTCTTCTATGAGAACGCCCTGATGTGGCTGCTCGACTATCGCGTCGACGGCCTGCGCTTCGATGCCGTGCACGCGATTCCCGATAGCGCGTTCCTCGTCGAGATGGCCCGCCGCCTGCGCGGCGCCGCCGGCCCCGAGCGCCATGTGCACCTGGTCCTGGAGAACGACGACAACCGCGCCAGCCTGCTGCGCCAGGGCTACGACGCACAGTGGAACGACGATGGCCACCATGCGCTGCACGTCCTGCTCACCCGCGAGAACGACGGCTACTACCAGGACTACCCCGAGCCGCTACGCTGCCTGGCGCGCTGCCTGGCCGAAGGCTTCGTCTACCAGGGCGAAGCCAACCGCCACGGCCGGCCGCGCGGCGAACCGAGTGCCGACCTGGCGCCGGACGCCTTCGTGCTGTTTCTGCAAAACCACGACCAGGTCGGCAACCGCGCCTTCGGCGAGCGTCTCAGCGTCCTCGCCGAACCCCAGACGTTGCGCCTGGCGATAGCGCTGCAGCTGCTCGCGCCGATGATTCCGCTGCTGTTCATGGGCGAGGAATGCGCCGCGCGCGAACCGTTCCTGTATTTCACCGATCACCAGGGCGAACTGGCGGACGCGGTCCGCGAGGGACGACGCAAGGAGTTCGGCGAGTTCGGCCGCTTCGGCGAGGGCGCCACCCTGGCTTCGCTCCCCGACCCAAACGCGGTGGAGACCTTCGAGCGCTCGCGTCCCGGCCTGGCCGATTGCGACCCGGCCTGGCGCGGCTTCTACCGGCAACTGCTGGAAATCCGTCATGAACACCTGATCCCGCGCCTGCGCGGCGCCCGTTCGCTGGGCGTGACCACCATCGCCGGCGCCGCGCTGTCGGCGCGCTGGCGACTCGGTGACGGCAGTGACTGGCGAATCGACTTCAACCCTTCTCCGCTCGAAGCGGAAGTCGAGCCGCCGGCGGCCACCACCTGGGTGCTGTTCCTCGACAACCTCGCCTGTGCCGAGTATCGCCGCGGCCGCCTAAGTCCCCGCAGCATCGCGGTCAGCCTGGAGCCCGCCCATGAGTGACGCACGCCTGGCCGAACTGGCCGCCGCCGTGGGCCTGCAACTCGACTGGCAGGACGCCAACGGACGGCCGCAGCGGGTCGACCCGGAGGTCCAGCGCGGCCTGCTGGAAGCACTCGGCTATCCGGCGCAGAGTCCGCAACAGATCGAACAGAGCCTGGCCGCGCTGGCCCGGCTGCGCGAGGACAGCGCCAACCTCGGACTGCTGGTCGGCGAATGCGGCCAGCCGCTGGAGCAAGCGCTCGGCCCCGCCGGCACCCCGGGCGAGCTGGTCTACGAGGACGGCACGCGGATCGCCCTGCGCCTGGACGCCGAAGGCCGCCTGCCGGCGCAGGCCCGCAGTGGCTATGCGCAGCTGTCGCTGGAGCAGCGGGAATGGGCGGTGGCGATGGCGCCGCCGAGCTGTCCGTCCCTGGCCAGCCTCGCCCCGGGTCGCTCGCGTCGCTGGGGTCTGGCCGCCCAGGTCTATGCCCTGCGCCGCCCCGGCGACGGCGGCCTGGGCGACAGCGCCGCCCTCGAGGACCTGCTGCGCAGCGCCGCGCGGCATGGCGCCGACGCGCTGGCGATCAGCCCGCTGCACGCCCTGGCCGAGGCCAACGGACATGCCTACAGCCCCTACTCGCCGTCCAGCCGGCTGTTCTTCAATGTCCTGCACGCCGCGCCGGCGACCATTCTCGGCGCGGCGGCGGTGGAACAGGCGATCCGTCGCGCCGGCCTGGCCGCGGAGATGGCCCGCCTGGAGAGCCTGGAGCTGATCGACTGGACAGCGGCGGCGGACCTGCGCATGCGCCTGCTGCGCCAACTCCACCGCGACTTCACCGAGCGCGCCAGTCCCTTGCGCCACGACCTCGCCGAATTCCGCCGCGAAGCCGGCGAGGCCCTGCTGCACCACTGCCGCTTCGAGACCCTGCAGGCGCACCTGGGCGCCGGCCCCGACTGGAGACGCTGGCCGGAGCCGCTGCGCCGCCCCGGCGAGCCGGCGGTGGCCGCGTTCTGCGCCGATCACGCCGAGGAAGTGGACTTCCGTGCCTTCGGCCAGTGGCTGACCCAACGTTGCCTGCAACATGCCCAGCGCCAGGCGCGCGAGGCCGGGATGGCCATCGGTCTGGTCGCCGACCTGGCGGTGGGCGCCGATGGCGGCGGCAGCCAGGCCTGGTCGCGGCAGGAAGAGCTGCTCGCCGAAGTGAGTGTCGGCGCGCCGCCGGACATCCTCAACCAGTCCGGACAGGACTGGGGCGTTTCCGCGTTCAATCCCGAAGGCCTGCGCCGCCACGGCTACCGGGCATTCCGCGAGATGCTGCGGGCCAACCTGGCCTGGCCCGGAGGGCTACGCATCGACCATGTGATGGGCCTGCAACGTCTCTGGCTGATCCCGCGCGGCCAGCCGCCCCACGCCGGCGCCTACCTGCGCTACCCGCAACGCGAGCTGCTGCGCCTGCTGGCGCTGGAGGCTAGTCGCGCCTCGGCGCTGGTCATCGGCGAGGACCTCGGCACCGTGCCCGAAGGCCTGCGCGAGGAACTGGCACGCCGCCAAGTGCTGGGTACCCGCGTGCTGCTCTTCGAGCGGCGCGGCGAACGCTTCGTGCCCCCGGCGCAATGGCCGGCGGACGCCATGGCCACCACCAGCACCCACGACCTGCCGAGCCTGTCCGGCTGGTGGCGGGGCCAGGACATCCACTGGCGCGGCCGCGCCGGACACCGCAGCGCCGAGGAATGCGCGGCCGACCTGGAACTGCGCGCCGAGGAGCGCCGGGCCCTGGCCGCCAGCCTCGAACCGCCGGTCAATCCCGACCCCGCCGCCGAAGTACCGCTGGACGCCTGCATCGGCTATGTCGGGGCAACCCCCGCGCCGTTGGTGCTACTGCCCCTGGAGGACGCCCTGGGCAGCCTGGAGCAGCCGAACCTGCCCGGCCCCGGCGACGCCCACCCGAACTGGCGGCGGCGCTGGCCGGAAAACGCCGCGCAGATGCTCGGAACGCCGCAGGTCGACCGGCGCCTGCGCCTGCTCGAACGCAGCCGCCGGGATGCCGAGGAGGCCGCCCATGATTGAGCCCCGCGCTACCCTGCGCCTGCAATTCCACGCCGGCTTCACCCTCGACGATGCCCTGCCCTGGCTGGACTATTTCGCCGACCTGGGCATCAGCCATCTCTACGCCTCGCCGCTGTTCCGCGCGCGGCCCGGCTCCAGCCACGGCTACGACGTGGTCGACCCGACCCGGATCAATCCGGAACTGGGCGGCGAGCCGGCGCTGCTGCGCCTGATCCAGGGGCTGCGGCAACGCGGCATGGGCCTGCTCATGGACATAGTGCCGAACCACATGGGCATCGGCGGCGGCGCCAATCCCTGGTGGCAGGACGTGCTCGAATGGGGGCGCGAGAGTCCCTACGCGAGTTTCTTCGACATTCAGTGGGAATCCCACGACGCCGCGTTGCGCGGCCAGGTGCTGCTGCCGTTCCTGCGCAGCGACTACGGCGAGGTCCTGGCTGCCGGGGAGATCGGCCTGAGCCTGGACCGCGAGGCCGGCCGCCTGCTGGCGAGCCACGGCGAGCAGCGCTTCCCCCTCTGGCCGGGCAGTTACCCGGAGCTGCTGGAAGACAGCGGCGAGCCGCGCCTGTCAGCCCTGGCCGGCGGTTTCCGCGAGTGCCGGCAGGACCGCGAGGCCTTGCGCGAGATGCAGCGTCAACTGGCGGCTGCGCTCGCCGAGAGCGCTCCGCGCGCAGCCCTCCAGCGCACGCTGGGCGAACTCCAGGAACGCCACGAGGAGGCTCGCCAACGCCTGCACCGCCTGCTCGAGGCGCAGCACTACCGCCTGGCCAGTTGGCGCACCGCGGCGGACGACATCAACTGGCGCCGTTTCTTCGACATCAGCGAACTGGTCGGCCTGCGGGTCGAGCGCGGCGAGGTGTTCGAGGCCGTGCACGGCAAGGTCTTCCAGTTGCTCGAGGACGGTCTGCTCGATGGCCTGCGCATCGATCACGTCGACGGCCTGGCCGATCCGCGCGGCTATTGCCGACGCCTGCGCCGCCGCAGCGAGCGGATCCGCGCCCGTCGCGGCGGCGCGCCGATGCTGCTGTACGTTGAGAAGATCCTCGGTGGCGAGGAGCGCCTGCCCGAGGATTGGCTGTGCGACGGCACCACCGGCTACGACTTCATGAACCAGGTCAGCCTGTTGCAGCACGATCCGCGCGGCGAACGACCGTTGCGCGAACTCTGGCAGCGGGTCAGCGGACGCCCGGAGGCGTTTCTCGACGAGGTCTACCAGGCTCGCCAACTGGTCCTGGCGGGAAGCCTCGCCGGTGACCTGGAGAACCTCGCCCAGGGTCTTTTGCGGGTGGCGCGGGCCGACCTGGCCAGCCGCGACCTGACCCTGGGCGGTATCCGCCGCGCGCTGTTCCAGTTGCTCGCGCGCTTTCCGGTCTACCGTACCTACGCCGGGGCCTGCGGTCGCTCGGTGCAGGATCGCGAGGTGTTCCGCTATGCCGCAGAGGCGGCCCGCGAGGATCTCGACGAAGCCGACCGGGCGGTCCTCGACCATCTCGAACGCTGGCTCGGCGGGCAGCCGCTGCGCGAGCTGCCGCCCGGTCCGCTGCGGCGCCTGCGCGGCGAGTTGCTGGCGCGCTTCCAGCAGTTGAGTTCGCCGACCGCAGCCAAGGCCGTGGAGGATACCGCCTGCTATCGCTCGGCGGCCCTGCTCTCGCGCAACGACGTCGGCTTCGACCCGCAGCGCTTCGCCGCTTCCGCCGAGGAATTCCATGCCGCCTGCGAAGCCAGGCGCCTGGCCAGCCCGCGCGCCCTGCTGGCCACCGCCAGCCATGACCACAAGCGCGGCGAGGACGCCCGCGCCCGTCTTGCGGCGCTCAGTGAACTGGCGCCCTGGTTCGCGCGTAACGTCGAGCACTGGCAAAGCCTGGCCACGCCGTTGCGCCGCGACCTCGCCGAGGGGCCGGCGCCGAGTCCCGGCGACGAGCTGATCCTGTTCCAGGCCCTGCTCGGCAGTTGGCCGCTCGACGCGCCTTGCGACGGCGCCGCCCTGGACCAAGCGTTCCTCGCGCGGATGCGCGAATGGCAATGCAAGGCCTTGCGCGAAGCCAAGCTGCGCACGCGCTGGACCGCGCCCGACGAAGACTACGAGCGCGCCTGCGCCGACTATCTGGAACAGCTCCTGCGCGCGCCGCTGGCCCAGGCCCTGCGCCAGTCGCTGGGCAACGCGGCGGCGCGACTGATGCCGGCCGGGGCCCTGAATGGCCTCGCCCAATGCCTGCTGCGCCTGACCTGCCCGGGTATCCCCGATCTCTACCAGGGGCGCGAGGACTGGGACTTCAGCCTGGTCGACCCGGACAACCGGAGGCCGGTGGACTTCGCCCGGCACGCCGCCGCCCTGGCCGCGCCGACGCCCTTCCCGGAACTGCTGGAGCACTGGCGCGACGGTCGCATCAAGCAGACCCTGATCGCCCGCGTGCTGGGGCTGCGGCGGATGCAGCCGGGCCTGTTCCGCGACGGCGACTACCTGCCCCTGGAGGTCAGCGGCGAGCATGCCGAGCGGGTCCTGGCCTTCGCCCGGCGCAGTCGTCACGGTTGCCTGCTGGTGGTGGTCCCGCGCCTGGCCTGCGCCCTGCTCGGCCACGCCACGCAGCCGCAGGTGCCGGCCGAGGCCTGGGGCGACACCTGCCTGCTGCTGCCGCCGAGTCTCTCCGAATGCACCTACAGCGGCCTGTTTTCCACCATGCCGCTGCCCAGCGACGGGCACCTGAGCCTGTCCGAAGTGCTCGCCGACTTTCCCGTCAACCTGCTTTACCGCCTCGCCCAGGAGGACACCCCATGAGCGCCGACGAAAAACGCATACGAGAGTTCGCCTACCAGATCTGGGAATCCGAGGGTTGCCCCGACGGCCAGGCCGAACGCCACTGGGCCATGGCCCGGCAACTGGCCGAAGCGGAAGCCGCCGCGGCGGCACCGAAGAAGACCCGCGGTCGGGCCAAGGCCGCCAAGGAAACCCCGGCCCTGCTGCAAGCGCCGGCCGCCAAGCCGCGCAAGCCGAGGGCCGCGTCCCCGGCGCGGCCCGCCAGCGAAAAACCGGCGGCGGCCAAGCCGCGCAGCCGCCGCAAGCCCGAAGCGGGCGAATGAGGAGTCCAGTGCATGAGCAGAAAGCGTAGCCCCGCTCCTTCGCGGATCAGCGAAGGGCACCCCTTCCCCCTTGGCGCCACCTGGGACGGCCTCGGCGTCAATTTCGCGCTGTTCTCGGCCCACGCGACCAAGGTCGAGCTGTGCCTGTTCGACGCGCGCGGGGAAAAGGAGATCGAGCGCATCGAATTGCCCGAGTACACCGACGAGATCTGGCACGGCTACCTGCCCGACGCCCACCCGGGGCAGATCTACGGCTACCGGGTGCACGGTCCCTACGAGCCGGATGCCGGCCACCGCTTCAATCCCAACAAATTGCTCCTCGATCCCTACGCCAAGCAGTTGGTCGGCCGCCTGCGCTGGTCCGAGGCGCTGTTCGGCTACACCATCGGCTCGGCCGACGCCGACCTCAGCTTCGACGAGCGCGACAGCGCGCCCTTCGTGCCCAAGTCGAAGGTCATCGATCCGGCCTTCACCTGGGCCGAGCGTCCGCCGGTACGCGTCCCCTGGGACCGCACGGTGATCTACGAAGCCCACCTGCGCGGCCTCAGCATGCGCCATCCGCAGGTCCCGGAGGCGGTTCGCGGGACCTTCGCCGGACTGATGAACGCCGACCTGCTGGCGCACATCCGCCGGCTCGGGGTGACCAGCGTCGAGCTGCTGCCGATCCACGGTTTCGTCGACGACAAGCACCTGCTGGAAAACGGTATGAGCAATTACTGGGGCTACAACAGCATCGCCTTCTTCGCCCCGCACCCGGCCTACCTCGCCAGCGGCCAGGTCAACGAGTTCAAGGAGATGGTCGCGCACCTCCACGACGCCGGACTGGAGCTGATCCTCGACGTGGTCTACAACCACACCGCGGAAGGCAACGAGCTGGGTCCGACCCTGTGCATGCGCGGCATCGACAACGCCTCGTACTACCGCCTGATGCCCGACCAGCGCCGCTACTACATCAACGATTCCGGCACCGGCAACACCCTCGACCTCAGCCACCCCTGCGTGTTGCAGATGGTCACCGACTCGCTGCGCTACTGGGCCACGGAGATGCGCGTGGACGGCTTCCGCTTCGACCTGGCGACCATCCTCGGCCGCCATCCGGACGGTTTCGACGAGCGCCACGGCTTCCTCGTCGCCTGCCGCCAGGACCCGGTGCTGAGCAAGTGCAAGCTGATCGCCGAACCCTGGGATTGCGGCCCCGGCGGCTACCAGGTAGGCGGCTTCCCGCCCGGCTGGGCGGAATGGAACGACCGTTTCCGCGATTGCGTGCGCGCCTACTGGCGCGGCGACGACGGCATGCTGCCGGAACTGGCGCGGCGCCTAACCGCCTCCGGCGATCTCTACGACCAGCGTGGACGGCGGCCCTACGCGTCGGTGAACTTCGTCACCGCCCACGACGGCTTCACCCTGCGCGACGTGGTTTCCTACGATCACAAGCACAACGAGGCCAACGGCGAGAACAACGCCGACGGCAGCGACCACAACCTGTCCTGGAACCACGGCTGCGAGGGCCCCACCGACGACCCGGAGATCCGCGCCCTGCGCCTGCGCCAGATGCGCAACCTGCTGTCCACCCTGCTGCTGTCCCAGGGCACCCCGATGCTGGTCGCCGGCGACGAGTTCAGCCGCACCCAGCAGGGCAACAACAATGTCTATTGCCAGGACAACGAACTGGGCTGGATCGACTGGCGGCTGGACGACGAGGGCCGTTCGCTGCTGGCCTTCACCCAGCGCCTGCTGGCCCTGCGCCAACGCTATCCGATCCTGCGCAGGGGGCGCTTCCTGGTCGGCGAGTACAACGAGGCGCTGGGTGTCAAGGACGTCACCTGGCTGGCGCCCGGCGGCGAGGAGATGACCGAGGAACACTGGCACGACGAGCACGCCCGCTGTCTCGGCGTGCTCCTCGATGGCCGCGCGCAACCCACCGGGATCCTGCGCAGCGGTGAGGATGCCACCCTGCTGCTGATCCTCAATGCCTACCACGACGCGGTGTCCTTCCGTCTTCCCGAGGTGGCCGAGGGCAGCGGCTGGACCTGCCTGCTGGATACCCAACGGCCGGAGGACCCGCTCGGCGAACGCTACCCGTTCGCCAGCGAGTTCCTGGTCGGCGGCCGCAGTTTCCTGCTGTTCGAGCTACAACCGCCGGGCGCCGGAGCGGAAGGATGAACGGCGGGGAAAAAAGCTGAACCGCCCCCGGCACCTCCAGTCGGAACCTGTAGGTGCCGCACGCGGCGCCCGCACATCCACCCTACACAGGAGGACAGCATGAAGATCAGCGACATCATGACCCGCAACGTCCAGGTCGCCGACCCGCAGCAGAGCATCCGCGAGGCGGCCGCCACCATGGCGAGGATCGACAGCGGCGCCCTGCTGGTCGGCGAAGGCGACCGCCTGGTCGGGATGATCACCGATCGCGACATCGCCATCCGCGCGGTAGCCGGCGGCCTGTCCGGGGATACCCCGCTGGGCCGCATCATGAGCGGCGACATCCACTATTGCTTCGAAGACGAAGACGTCCAGCACGTGGCCCGCAACATGGCCGACATCCAGATGCGCCGCCTGCCGGTGCTCAACCGCGAGAAGCGGCTGGTCGGCGTGGTTTCCCTGGGCAACATCGCCAGCTGCCGCGACCAGGCCTCCAGCGCCACCGTCCTGCAGGGCGTCGCCCAGGCCCACTACTGAGCCTTTCTTCCACCCGGCCCGCCTTTGCCATTCCGGCCGAGGCCGGGCCCCAACCGGGAGAACGCCATGAAAGCCGTGGTATTCCATGACATCGGCGACATCCGCCTGGAAGACGTGGCGGAGCCGCGCCTGCAGGAGCCCACCGACGCCATCGTGCGGCTGACCGCCTCGGCGATCTGCGGCACCGACCTGCACTTCGTCCGTGGCAGCGTCGGCGGCATGCGTCCGGGAACCATCCTCGGCCATGAGGGCGTGGGCATCGTCGAGGCGCTCGGCGACGAAGTGCGCAACCTGCAGGTCGGCGACCGGGTGGTGATTCCCTCGACCATCGCCTGCGGCAATTGCGTGTATTGCCGAGCCGGCTACTACGCCCAGTGCGACGTCGCCAACCCCGGCGGCAGCCAGGCCGGCACCGCGTTCTTCGGCGGTCCCCGGGCCAACGGCGGCTTCCATGGGCTGCAAGCCGAGAAAGCGCGGATTCCCTATGCCAACATCGGCCTGATCCGCCTGCCCAGCAGCATCAGCGACGACCAGGCGATACTCCTGTCAGACATCTTCCCCACCGGTTACTTCGGCGCCGAACTGGCCGGTATCGCCCCCGGCAACACCGTCGCCGTGTTCGGCTGCGGTCCGGTCGGCCAGTTCGCCATCGCCAGCGCGTTGCTCCTCGGCGCCGCCAGGGTGTTCGCCATCGACCGCCACCCGGACCGCCTGCACATGGCCCGCCAGCAAGGCGCCGAAGTGATCGACTTCGAGCGCGAGGATCCGGTCCAGGCCCTGCGCTGGCTGACCGCCGGGATCGGCGTGGACCGCGCCATCGACGCCGTCGGCGTGGACGCCGAGCACAGCCATGGCACCGCCACCCCGGCGCCGCGCCAGGAGGGCACCAGCTGGAGTCCCGGCAACGCCCCCGCACAGGCCCTGGAGTGGGCGGTGCAGGGCCTGGCCAAGGCCGGCACCCTGTCGATCATCGGCGTCTACGCCGAAGACTCGCGGCAGTTTCCCATCGGCCTGGCGATGAACCGCAACCTGACCATCCGCATGGGCAACTGCCACCACCGCAAGTACATTCCGCTGCTGCTCGAACATGTGCTCAGCGGACGCATCGACCCGGCGAAGATCCTCACCCAGGTGAAGCCGATCGGCGACGCCATCGAGGCCTTCGAAGCCTTCGACCGCCGCGAGACCGGCTGGATCAAGGTCGAACTGGTGCCGCAGAAGCGCCAGGTCGAGGGCAGCGAGGAACGCCTCGACGAACGCGCGGTGGACGAACTGGCGCGCCGGCCGACGCCGGAAAGCGGCGCCCGGGGGTGATGCATGAGCGCACCGGCACGCCTGCGCATCGGCATTTCCGGCTGGCGCTATGCCCCCTGGAGAGGTGACTTCTATCCCGAGGGGCTGCGCCAGAAGGACGAACTGCGCTTCGCCTCGCGGGCGGTGAACAGCATCGAGATCAACGGCACCTTCTACGCCCTGCAGACGCCCGAGCGCTTCCGCGGCTGGGCCGAGGACACCCCCGAGGACTTCGTTTTCAGCGTCAAGGCCCCGCGTTACATCACCCACGTGCGGCGACTGCGCGAGATCGACGAGCCGCTGGCGAACTTCTTCGCCTCCGGCCCCCTCGCCCTGCGCCAGCGCCTCGGCCCGTTCCTCTGGCAGTTCCCGCCGAGCATGCGCTTCGACCGCGAGCTGTTCGCCGATTTCCTCGCCCGCCTGCCGCGCGACGGCGCCGCCGCGCAGACGCTCGCCCGGCACAGCGCCGCGCGCCTGCACCGCGAGGGCTACCTCGACGGCGATCCGGCGCAGCGCCTGCGGCATGCCGTGGAAATCCGCCATGAGAGCTTCGTCGACCCGACGTTCATCGAGCTGCTGCGCGAATACCGGGTTGCCCTGGTGGTGGCCGATACCGCCGGCAAGTGGCCGCTGCTCGGCGACGTCTGCGCCGACTTCCTCTACCTGCGCCTGCATGGCGACAAGGAACTGTACCGCAGCGGCTATTCGGAAGCGGCCCTGGGCCAGTGGCAGGCACGGATCCGCGCCTGGGCCGGCGGCGACCAGGCCGACGACCTGCGCCGGGCCAGCCAGGACGCCCCGGCGAAGGCGACGGCGCGCGACCTGTACTGCTACTTCGACAACGACGTCAAGGTGCGCGCACCCTACGACGCCCGGCGTCTCCTGCAGCTGCTGGAACTCGACGGCAGCCTGCGCACGGTGCCCGGACAGTTGCCCGATGACCTGCGGGAGAGTGCCGCATGATCCTGCCGCGCCTGCAGGTGCTGACGGTGAACACCCACAAGGGTTTCAACCCGTTCAATCGGCGCTTCATCCTGCCGGAGTTGCGCGAAGCGGTGCGCAGCGTCGGTGCCGACCTGGTGTTCCTCCAGGAGGTCCTCGGCTCCCATAGCCTGCACGCCGCGCGCCTGCCGTCCTGGCCGCCGGCGCCGCAATACGAGTATCTGGCCGACAGCATGTGGCCGCAGTTCGCCTACGGGCGCAACGCGGTGTATCCCGAAGGCCACCATGGCAATGCCGTGCTCTCCAAGCATCCGATCCTCGCCCACCGCAACCTCGACGTCTCGGTGGCGGGCAACGAGGAGCGCGGCCTGTTGCATGCGGTGATCGACATCGGCCGTCCGCTGCACGCGGTCTGCGTGCACCTGGGATTGCGCGAGGCGCAGCGCCAGCGCCAGTTGCAACTGCTCTGCGAACTGGTGGCGGGCCTGCCGGAGCGCGAGCCGGTGGTGGTCGCCGGCGACTTCAACGACTGGCGCCAGCGCGCTGACCAACTGCTCGCCGGTTGCGGCCTGCGCGAAGTCTTCGTCGGCGCCCAGGGCCGGCCGGCGCGCAGCTTCCCGGCGCGCTGGCCGGTGCTGCCGCTGGACCGCATTTACCTGCGCAATGCCCGCGGGCGCCAGCCGCGCATCCTCTCGCGGCGGCCCTGGTCGCACCTGTCCGACCACCTGCCGCTGGCGGTGGAGGTGGAGCCATGAACTTCCCCTGGCGCGACGGCAACCGCGTAGAACTGCTGATCAACGGCGAAGAGTACTTTCCGCGCCTGTTCCAGTGCATCGCCGAGGCGCGCCGGGAGATCCTCCTGGAAACCTTCATCATCTTCGAGGACGAGGTCGGCCGGCAGTTGCAGGAAGCCCTCAGCGCCGCCGCCGAGCGCGGTGTCGAGGTGCAGGTCACGGTGGACGGCTACGGCACCGCCTCGCTCAGCCCGGACTACCTGGCCAGGCTGACCGCCTCCGGGGTTCGCGTGCACCTGTTCGACCCGCGCCCGCGCCTGCTCGGCATGCGCACCAACCTGTTTCGCCGGTTGCACCGCAAGCTGGTGGTGATCGATCGCCGGCAGGCCTTCGTCGGCGGCATCAATTACGGCGAGGACCACCTGGTACGTCGCGGCAACATGGCCAAGCAGGACTACGCGGTGCGCGTCGAGGGCCCGGTGGTGCGCGATATCCGCCAGGCCTGCCTGGCGCTGCTCGAACCGGACGCCGACTACCCGCCGTTGCGGCCGTCGGGCGCCGGGCAGCCGGCGCGGGTGCGCCTGGTGATCCGCGACAACGACCAGTCCAGCGACGACATCGAGCGCGAGTACCTGCAGGCGATCCGCCAGGCGCGGCGACGCCTGCTGATCGCCAACGCCTATTTCTTCCCCGGCTACCGCCTGCTTCGCGAGCTGCGCGATGCGGCGCGCCGCGGCGTGCGCGTCGACCTGGTACTACAGGGCATGCCGGACATGCCGCTGGTGCGCCTGTGCAGCCGGCTGCTCTACGACTACCTGCTGCGCGAGGGCGTGCGTATCCACGAATACTGCCAGCGTCCGCTGCACGGCAAGGTCGCGGTGATCGACGACGACTGGTCGACCATCGGTTCGAGCAATCTCGATCCCCTCAGCCTGTCGCTGAACCTGGAGGCCAACCTGGTGATCCGCGACGTCGCCTTCAACGGCCAGCTCTACCAGCACCTGCGCGAGCTGGCGCGCCGCCACTGCCGGCGCATCAGCCGCCGCCACGCGAGGCGCGGCTACTGGTGGCGAGCGCCGCTGATCTTCCTCGGCTTCCACTTTTCCAGGCACTTTCCGGCTATCGCCGGTTGGGTACCCGCCCATCTGCCGCGCCTGAAATCGCTGGAGCCGCGTCCGTCGCGGCGCTGGCAGGAACGCCAGGGCCAGCGGGGCAACCCATGAACGGCAGCGGTCACGAAGCCACCTCGACGCCGCCGCGCCGCTCTCACTGGCGCTGGCTGCGCAGGCTGCTGACCCTGGCGTTCTTCGTGCTGGTCCCGGTGCTGCTGTTCCTGCTGGTGAAGAATCTCGACTGGCAGGAAGTCCGCCACGCCCTCGGCGAGTATCGCCCCGCGACCCTGTTCCTCGGGCTGCTGCTGGCGGCCGCCGGCTATACGGTGTTCAGCAGCTTCGACCTGCTCAGCCGCTACTACATCGGCCACTCGCTGCCCAAGCGGCGGGTCTTCACCGTGGCGTTCGTGTGCAATGCGTTCAACCTCAACCTGAGTTCCTGGGTCGGCGCCGTGGCGCTGCGCTATCGCCTGTACAGTCGGCTCGGCCTGGACATCGCCGATATCACCCGGATCCTCACCTTCAGCCTGGTGACCAACTGGTTCGGCTACCTGCTGCTCGCCGGCATCCTGTTCAGCTGCGGCCTGCCGGCCTTGCCGCCGGGCTGGAAGCTCGGCAGCGACGGCCTGCGCCTGATCGGCGCCCTGCTCCTGGCGCTGGCCGCAGGCTACCTGCTGGCCTGCCGTTTCGCCCGACGCCGCGCCTGGGGCTGGCGCGAGCATCGGCTGACCCTGCCGTCCTGGCGGCTGGCGGCCCTGCAAGGCCTGCTCGGAGCGAGCAACTGGTCGCTGATGGCGCTCCTGCTGTACAGCCTGCTGCCGCACAGCGTGGATTACCAGAGCGTCCTGGCGATCCTCCTGATCAGCAGCATCGCCGGGGTCATCACCCATATCCCGGCCGGGCTCGGGGTGCTCGAAGCGGTGTTCATCGCCCTGCTCCAGGGGCGCCTGTCCCAGGGCGTGCTGCTGGCCGCGTTGATCGGCTACCGGGTGCTGTATTTCCTCCTACCCCTGGCGCTGGCCTGCGTGGTCTACCTGCTGTTGGAGCGCCGGGCGATCCGCCTGCGCCGCAAACAGCGCCGCCTGCGCCAGGGCCAGGCCTGACTCAGCCGGCCGGACGCAGCAGCAGCGTGCCCAGCGGCGGCAGGTCGAGCACCAGGGACTGCGCCTGGCCATGGGCGCCGCACGACTCGCTGGAGACGCGGCCCTGGCTGCCTGCGCCGGAACCGGCGAACGCCTGGGCGTCGCTATTGAGCAGCACGTCCCAGTCGCCGCCTTGCGGTACGCCGATCCGATAGCCCTGGCGCGGCACCGGGGTGAAATTGTGTACCGCCAGCAGCGATGGCTCGCCGGCCGCGTGGCGCAGCCAGGCGTAGACACTGTTCGCCTGGTCGTCGCCGATCAGCCATTCGAAGCCGAGCGCCTCGCCGTCCCGCGCATGCAGTGCGGGGAGTTCGCGGTACAGCCGGTTGAGGGCCGCCACTAGGTCCTGTACGCCCTGATGCTCCGGATAGCGCAGCAGGTACCAGTCCAGTTCGCCGTCGTGGTTCCACTCGCGCCACTGGCCGAACTCGCATCCCATGAACAGCAGCTTCTTGCCCGGGTGCGACCACATGAAGCTCAGGTACAGGCGCAGGTTGGCGAACTTCTGCCAGCGGTCGCCGGGCATCTTGTCCAGTAGCGAGTGCTTGCCATGTACCACCTCGTCGTGGGAGATCGGCAGGATGAAATGCTCGGAGAAGGCGTAGAGCAGGCCGAAGGTCAACTGGTGGTGGTGATAGCGCCGGTGCAGCGGGTCTTCGCCGATGTACGCCAGGCTGTCGTGCATCCAGCCCATGTTCCACTTATGGCTGAAGCCCAGGCCGCCCTCCGCCACCGGACGGCTGACGCCGGGCCAGGCGGTGGATTCCTCGGCGATCACCAGCGCGCCGGGGGTTTCGCTGGCGACCACCTGGTTGAGGTGATGGAGGAAGTCGATGGCCTCCAGGTTCTCCCGGCCGCCATGGCGGTTCGGCAGCCATTCGCCTTCCTTGCGCGAATAGTCGCGATAGAGCATCGAGGCCACCGCATCCACCCGCAGGCCGTCGACGTGGTAGGTGCGCAGCCAGTGCAGCGCCGAGGCCAGCATGAAGCCGTGCACCTCGCTGCGGCCAAGGTTGTAGATGTAGGTATCCCAGTCCTGGTGGAAGCCTTCGAAGGGATGTTCGTACTCGTACAGCGCCGTGCCGTCGAAACGGCCCAGGCCGTGGGCGTCGGTGGGAAAATGCGCCGGCACCCAGTCGAGGATCACGCCGATGCCGGCCTGGTGGCAGGCGTCGACGAACGCGGCGAAGTCCTCCCGCGTGCCGTAGCGCGCGGTGGGGGCGAACAACCCGAGCGGCTGGTAGCCCCAGGAGCCGCCGAAGGGATGTTCCATCACCGGCATCAGCTCGATATGGGTGAAGCCGAGCTGGCGCACGTAGGGAATCAGCTCCTCCGCCAGTTCCGACCAGTGCGGCGGCCGGCCGTCGCGGTGGCGCCAGGAGCCGGCGTGGACTTCGTAGATCGACAGCGGTGCCGCATAGCCCTGGCGCTCCGCGCGCCGGGCCAGCCAGTCCTGGTCGCGCCACTCGTGGCGCAACGCCGCGCAGGTCTTCGAAGCGGTTCCGGGCGGCGTCTCGCAGGCCAGCGCCAGGGGGTCGGCCTTCAGCGGCAGGAGGCCGTCGTGGCCCTGCAACTCGTACTTGTACAGTTCGCCCTCGCCGAGGCGCGGGACGAACAGTTCCCAGACGCCGGATGGATAGCGTCGTCGCATCGGGTGACGGCGCCCGTCCCAGCCGTTGAAATCACCGACCACCGAGACGCGCACGGCGTTCGGCGCCCAGACCGCGAAGCGCACGCCCTCCACGCCTTCGTGACGGGTCAGTTGCGCGCCCAGGCAGGAGGCCAGTTGGCGGTGGTTGCCTTCGGCGAACAGGTAGAGGTCGAGTTCGCCGAGCAACGGCCCGAAGGCATAGGGGTCTTCGCTTTCCTGCACGCCGTCCGGCCAGTGCACGCGCAGGCTGTAGCGCGGTGGCAGGCGCTCCAGGTGGCGCTGGAACAAGCCGCTGCCGGGGTCGCTCTGCTCCAGTTCGGCGAGCGTCGCGCCGTCTTCGTCGAGCAGCTCGACGCGCTGCGCGCCGGGCAGGTAGGCGCGCAGCACGCCGCCTTCGCCGCCGGGGTCGCGCTGCGGGCCGAGGAAGGCGAATGGGTCGCCCTGCAGGCCGCGCTGCAGCTTGTCCAGCTCCAGTTGCCAGCGTTCGCGTTCGGACATCGGTTCGCTCATCGGTTCTTGCCCTTCAGGAGGTGTTCGGTGAGTTCGGCCAGACCGGCGAGAGGCACTTCCAGCCAGTCGGGGCGGTAGTCGGCTTCGTAGAGCAGTTCGTAGGCGGCCTTTTCCAGGCAGGCCAGGGCCAGCGCCGCCCCCTCGCCTTCGCGACCGTGCCAGGCGTGCATGAGACCCGCCGCGGCGGCCCGATAGCCGGCCAGGAAGGCATCGCGGGCTTCGCTGCGATAGCGCATGGCGACCTTGCGCCGGGCGCTGTCGGCCTGTTCCGAGCTATCGGTGCTCTGCGCGTTGCGCAGGACCATCGCCGCCGCGTAGTCGAACGAGCGCAGCATGCCGCCGACGTCCTTCATCGGACTGTGACGCTGGCGGCGCTCTTCCAGGCTGCGCGCCGGCTCGCCCTCGAAGTCGATGAAGCGTGCGTCGCCCTGGACCATCAGCACCTGGCCCAGGTGCAGGTCGCCGTGAACCCTGATCAGCAGCCCGCCGGCTGCCTGCCGGGCCAGCAGCGGCAGGCGTTCGAGCAGCGCCGGCAGGCGTTCCAGCAGGCGCCGCGCCTGTTCCGCCGCCTCGCCCTGCAACGGCCGTGGCGGCTCGCTCAGGCGTTTGCCGGCTTCGCGCAACTGTTCGGCGATGCGCAGCGCCCAGGCCTGGACGCTGGCTTCGTCGCTCTCGCGGCTGCCGAAGGCCGGATCGTCCGACTCGCCGGCCAGTACGCTGTGCATCTCGCCGAGCCGGGCGCCGAGGTTGGCGGCGAAGCCGCGCAGTTCGGCGAGGCTGTCGTATTGCCCTTCGAGCGCCTCGCTGGCCGCGGATATCTCGTCGCGCACGGCTCGCTCCAGGTTGTCCAGGGTCCAGTTCCAGGCGTCGCCCTGGTTGTTCAGGTAGCCCTGCAGGATCATCAGCGTGTGCGGCTCGCCATCCGCGCCGACCCGCCGTACCTCGCCGAGCAACGGGGCGATGCCGGGGTAGCCGTGGCGGGTCAGGTAGCCGCCGACCTCGATTTCCGGGTGCAGCCCCGGAAGGATCTTGCGCAGCACCTTGAGGACCATGCGCTCGCCGAAGCGGATCGAGCTGTTGGACTGCTCCACCGAGAACGGCAGGACGTCTTCGTCGGCGATGTCGTCCATTTCCGCCAGTCCCGCCGCCGGGATGAACTGGATCTCGCCGTCGCCGTGGGCGATCACCGCCTCGGCGCGGAGTTGCGCGAGGACCTTGCGGGCGAACAGCGGCAGGCTGGCGGCGTCGGTCAGCAGGCCGACCTTGCGACCGCGCCGCAGGCGCGCCAGGGCCAGCAACTGAGGCAGGCTGTCGCCGCGCTGGTCGGCGTCGAGGAAGCCCAGCGGCAACTGGTAGCGCAGCCCGTCGATCTCCACTTCGCACAACGCACAGCGCGGCTCCGCCTCGTCCAGCGGAACGATGTAGCAGAGCCGTGGCTGGCCTTTCTCGCCGGCGAACCAGCGGCGCTTCGGCAGGTAGGCCGGCAGCGTCTCGCCTTCCAGGATGTTCCGCGATGCGCCCTGCAGCAGCTCGCCGAGGCGCTGCTTGACCACCAGGGTCGGCAGTTCCGGCAGGCGCTCGTCGGCGGCCACGTGCCAGCTCGGCATCTGCGTCGCGTCGGCCAGGTAGAACCAGTAGAAGCCGTAGGGCGGCAGGGTCAGCAGGTAGGTCAGCTCGCCGATCGGCGGGAACGACATGCCGCCGATCATCTCCACCGGCACCTTGCCGGCATGGCTGGCGAGGTCCAGTTCCACCGCCTGGGCCGCGCGCGACAGGTTGGCCACGCAGAGGATGCTGTCCTGCCGTTCGCCCTCGGCGTATTCGCGCAGGTAGGCGAGGATCCGTCGGTTGCTCGGCGCGAGCATCTTCAGGCTGCCGCGGCCGAAGGCCTTCTGCTGGCTGCGCACGGCGAGCAGGCGGCGCATCCAGTTGAGCAGCGAATGCGGGTCGCGCGCCTGCGCCTCGACGTTGATCGTCTGGTAGCCGTACAGCGGGTCGAGGATCGGCGGCAGCACCAGCTTCGCCGGGTCGGCGCGGGAGAAGCCGCCGTTGCGGTCCACCGACCACTGCATCGGGGTCCGCACGCCGTCGCGGTCGCCGAGGTAGATGTTGTCGCCCATGCCGATCTCGTCGCCGTAGTACAGGGTCGGCGTGCCCGGCATCGACAACAGCAGGCTGTGCAGCAGCTCGATGCGCCGCCGGTCACGCTCCACCAGCGGCGCCAGGCGCCGGCGGATGCCCAGGTTGAGGCGCGCGCGGCGGTCGGCGGCATAGTGGTTCCAGAGATAGTCGCGCTCGTCGTCGGTGACCATCTCCAGGGTCAGCTCGTCGTGGTTGCGCAGGAAGATCGCCCATTGGCAATTGGCCGGGATGTCCGGGGTCTGGCGCAGGATGTCGGTGATCGGATAGCGATCCTCCTGGGCGATGGCCATGTACATGCGCGGCATCAGCGGGAAGTGGAAGGCCATGTGGCATTCGTCGCCCTCGCCGCCATCCTCGCCGCCGAAGTACGGCCGGGTGTCTTCCGGCCACTGGTTGGCCTCGGCCAGCAGCATGCGGTCGGGATAGTGCGCGTCCAGCTCGGCGCGGATGCGCTTGAGCACCTGGTGGGTCTCCGGCAGGTTCTCGCTGCTGGTGCCGTCGCGTTCGATCAGGTAGGGAATCGCGTCCAGGCGCAGGCCGTCGACGCCCATGTCCAGCCAGTAGCGCATCACCCCGAGCACCTCGCGCAGGACCTGCGGGTTGTCGAAGTTCAGGTCCGGCTGGTGGGAATAGAAGCGGTGCCAGTAGTACTGTTGGGCTACCGGGTCCCAGGTCCAGTTGGACTGCTCGGTGTCGATGAAGATGATCCGCGTACCCTGGTATTTCTCGTCGCTGTCCGACCAGACGTAGTAGTCGCGGGCGCGCGACCCCTTCTTCGCGTGGCGGGCGCGGATGAACCAGGGATGCTGGTCGGAGGTGTGGTTGATCACCAGCTCGGTAATCACCCGCAGACCGCGTCGATGGGCCTCGGCGATGAACCGGCGGGCGTCGGCGAGGCTGCCGTAGTCGCTGTGCACGCCACGGTACTGGGCGATGTCGTAGCCGTCGTCGCGGCGTGGCGACGGGTAGAACGGCAGCAGCCAGAGAGTGTTCACGCCGAGGTCGGCGATGTAGTCGAGCTTCTCGATCAGCCCGGCGAAGTCGCCGATGCCATCGTTGTTGGCGTCGTAGAAGGATTTCACGTGGACCTGGTAGATCACCGCGTCCTTGTACCATTGCGGGTCGTTGAGAAAGACCGGTTTCTCGCGTCTGGCCATGGGTTTCTCCTTATGCGTCGACGCGCCGCACGCGCCAGATGCCGAACGGCAGGTGCCAGGGTTCGATGCGCATCCACTGGACCTTGCCGTGCCAGACCCAGCGATGCCCGTTCATCAGGTCCTCGCCCTGGAGGCTGGCGTCGTCGGGCAGGCCGAACTCCCACAGCGGCAGTTCGAAATGCGCCTCCTGGGCTTCGTGCGGGTCCAGGCAGACCGCCACCAGGACGAAGTTGGCGAGGTCCGCGGTGCGCTTGCCGAAATACAGGATGCGGTCGTTCCAGGCGTTGTAGGCCTGGAACCCGAGGTGCGTCTGCAATGCCGGGTTTTCCCGGCGGATGCGGTTGAGCCGGGCGATCTCGGCGACGATGTTGCCCGGCGCCTGGTAGTCGCGCGGACGCAACTGGTATTTCTCCGAGTCGAGGTACTCCTCCTTGCCCGGCAAGGCCGCCGCCTCGCACAGCTCGAAGCCGGAGTACATGCCCCACAGCCCCGACCCCATGGTCGCCAGGGCGGCACGGATGAGGAAGCCGGGGCGGCCGGAGCGTTGCAGGAACCAGGGATTGATGTCCGGGGTGTTGACGAAGAAGTTCGGCCGGTAGCAGTCGCGCCAGGGTGGCTGGTTGAGTTCGGCGAAGTACTCCGCCAGTTCCTGCTTGTCGTTGCGCCAGGTGAAATAGGTGTAGCTCTGGCTGAAGCCGACCTTGCCCAGGCGCGCCATCATCGCCGGGCGGGTGAACGCCTCGGAAAGGAAGATCACCTGCGGATGGCGGCCGCGCACCTCGGCGATCAGCCACTCCCAGAACGGCAGTGGCTTGGTGTGCGGGTTGTCGACGCGAAACAGCGTCACGCCCTGCTCGACCCAGCCCAGCACCACGTCGCGCAAGGCTTCCCACAGGCTCGGCAGGGCCTGTTCGGCGTAGAAGTCGACGTTGACGATGTCCTCGTACTTCTTCGGCGGGTTCTCCGCGTAGCGCAAGCTACCGTCCGGACGCCAGGCGAACCAGCCGGGATGCTCGCGCAGCCAGGGGTGGTCGGGGGAGCACTGGATGGCGAAGTCCAGCGCCAGTTCCATGCCGTGCTCGCGCACCGCAACGAGCAGCCGGCGGAAATCCTCGCGGTCGCCCAGTTCGGGATGGATCGCCTCGTGGCCGCCCTCCTCGCTGCCGATCGCATACGGGCTGCCGGGGTCGCCGGCCTCGGCACGCAAGGAATTGTTGCGGCCCTTGCGATGGGTGCGGCCGATGGGGTGGATCGGCGGGAAATAGAGAACGTCGAAGCCCATCGCGGCGATCTGCGGCAGGCGCCGGATCACGTCGTCGAAGGTACCGTGGCGTGTCGGGTCGCCGCTTTCCGAGCGAGGAAACAGCTCGTACCAACTGGCGAAGCGCGCCAGCGGTCGCTCCACCTCCACCGGGTATTCGCGGCTGCGCACCAGGTGCTCGCGCGGGCCGACCAGACGCAACAGTTCGCCGGTCTGCGCCGCCAGCCACAGCGCCACCCGCTCCTCGACGCTCTGGCAGGCCTGCAGGCGTTCGGCCAGCGGCGCACAGGCGGCGGCGATCTCCGGACCGCCGCGCTCGGCGCAGCGCTGCAGCAGTTCGTCGCCCTCGCGCAGCTCCAGGTCCAGCGGCAGGCGTGCGCCATGCTTGGCACGCAATTCGCGGCGGTAGCCGGCAAAACGGTCGATCCAGGCCTCGATACGGAAGTACAGGCGGCCGCAGGGCGGCGTGCGCAACTGCGCGCTCCAGAAATCGTTGCCTTCGGGCAGCAGCGGCAGGCGCCGCTCCGCGGTTTCCCCGACACGCCGCCAGACCACCTCGGCACCGAGTACCTCATGGCCATCGGCGAAGATTCGCGCGGCCAGGCGCAGGTCGCGGTCGCTCTCGGTCTTCGCGGGATAGGCACCCTCTTCCACCACAGGGCTGACCGACTCGATGGCGATACGGGGCTGCTGGATGGCGATGACCAGCGGATCATCGTCGCTGTTGCGGACAATCGAACTCATCGAGGCGCGCTCCTCCGGGACGTGGGTTCGGCGATGGGTCGCGAGGCTTCCGCCGGCCTCGAATGGCCGGCGGCGCGGACGGTCATTGATTCCGAGCCCGCCGGCGACCGATTGGTTCAGGTTGATTTACCCAGCGGCTCGCCTCAGGCCTTGCGCCGCGAACGCGAGGCACCGGACTTGGCGCGACCCTTCGCGTCGGCCCCGGCCTTTTCGCTGCCCTTGTCCTTGCCGCCGCCGGCGCGGGAACGCAGGCTGCGCTTGAGCAGGTCGGTGAGATCGATGATGTCGGCGCCCTTGCCAGCCACCTCCTCCTCTTCCTCCACCGCGTGCAGCTGGCCCTTGGCGGCCTTTTCCTCGACCAGCTTCATGATCTTGTCGCTGAAGCTGTCCTTGTATTCGTCCGGCTCCCAGTGGGAGGCCATGTCCTCCACCAGGCGCTTGGCCATCTCCAGCTCGCGCTTGTCGAGTTTCGCCTCGGTGACGCTTTCGTCCAGCTCCAGGCCATCCAGGCTGCGCACCTGCGACGGCCAGCGCAGGGTGATCAGCACCAGGGCGTCCTGCAGAGGCCGCAGGAGCGCCAGGTGCTGGCGGGTGTGCAGGACGACGTTGGCCAGGGCGACCTTGCCGGTGCGCTCCAGGGTCTCCCGGAGCAGCGCGTAGACCTTGCCTCCGCGCCGGTCGGGGGCCAGGTAGTACGGGGTATCGAAGTGCTGCAGGGGAATTTCCTGGCTATCGACGAAAGCGAAGATCTCGATGGTCTGGGTCGACTTGGGATGCGCCGCGCGGATTTCTTCCTCGCTCAGCACCACGTAGCGGCCCTTTTCGTACTCCACGCCCTTGACGATGTTCTCGCGCTCGATCTCCTTGCCGGTGACCTTGTTCACCCGCTTGTAGCCGACCGGCTCCATGCTGCGCTGGTCGAGCCAGTCGAAATCGATGCCCTGCGACGAGGTCGCCGCCGACAGGCTCACCGGTATATGCACCAGGCCGAAGCTGATCGCGCCTTTCCAGATCGCACGCGCCATGCCGGTTTCCTCCTCTTGATGGTTACAGCGTGCCGCCGTCCGCGTAACGCACGCGGCCGTCGGCGGCGATGTCGGTGATGCGCTGGAGCAGGTTGTCGGCGGCGGTCTCGGCGTCGCTCAGGCAACTGCAACCCGGGGTCACTACCCACAGCATGCGTACCGCCGCGCCACGCCGCTTGGGCTGATAGAGGATCAGGCCGACCGGCTGGCAGCGCTCCTGCATCGCGTCGGTCCAGGCGGTACAGGCGTCGAAGTCCTTGAACATGACGGAACTCTCCTCAATGGCTATCGGAAGATGGCGGCGAACGGTTCAGGCAGGCCAGGACATGCAGCACCAGTAGCGCCAGGACCGTCCCGAGCACCGCGGTACCCTGGTGACCGAGTCCGACCGCGACGCCTATGGCGGTGCTGGCCCAGAGACCCGCCGCGGTGGTCAGGCCCCTGACCCGGCTTTCCCGACCTGCCTTGAGGATGGTGCCGGCGCAGAGGAAGCCGATGCCGGCGACGGTGCCCTGGATCACCCGGCTCAGCGCGTCCGCCCCGCCACCCTGCAATTGCAGCGGCATGACGAACAGCGCCGCGCCGAGGGTTACCAGCATGTGCGTGCGCAGGCCGGCGGCCTTGCCGCTCTGCTCGCGCTCGTAGCCGAGTACCGCGCCGAGCGCCGCCGCCAGCAGCAGGCGCAACGCGGCGCGGGCGGTCTGCTCGAAGTCGGCGAGATCGGCGAACTCCTCGCCGAGGATCTTCCACAGCGTCTCCCAGGCGCTCATCGGCGTTGTATCCCGCTGTAGCGCAGGGCACCGCAACGCAGGCAGCGCTCGCAGTCGAAGGTTTCCTCACCCAGTCGCAACGCCGGTTGCCGGCACCAGTCGCAACCGCCGATCAGGCAACGCAAGGTCATCCGGGTCCTCCCGCCGAATCGCTCGGCCAGCCGCCCTTTCCAGCTGTGACCGACGAGACGACGGGAAGGTGCGATCGGATTCGCCAGCGGCGCTCCTCAGGCGGGGATCGCCTTGGTCGCCGCCTCGCGCTGCCAGATCCGGTGCTGCATCAATGCCTGGCGCAGACCGGGGAAGACATCGGTGGCCGTGGCGCCGAGCACCACGCCGGGGTCGCCAGGCAACGAAAGCTGGCTGGCCAGCGCCTGGGCATCGCCAGCGAAGGCCACTGGCTTCAGGTGCTTGTAGGCTTCCAGCAGGTAGTGCAGGCCGCGTCCGTCCGCGCCGATGGCCTGGCTGCTGGCCGCGCCACCAGGCACGAAGACCGCGTCGAAGGCTACCGACGGCAGGCCGTCCCAGGTTCCCTCCGGGATCAGTTCGGCACCGTTTTCGGCCTGCACCGGCGAAGCGCTGGGCGCGATCAGCTTGGCGTCCGCGCCCTCCTGGCGGAGCGCGTCGCGCAGGTCGCTGACGTCGCTCTCGGCGACGCCGTCGGCGATCAGGATCGCCACCTTGCGCGAACGGATATCGCCGGACAGCAGGTTCATCTGGCTCAGCGCCGGCGACGGCTTCGGCTGCGGTGTCGGGTTGGCCGGCGCGGCGAGCTGCACACCGACGTTCGCCGCGACCCTGGCGGCCAGTTGCGGATCGATGTTGAGGAGTATCTGGTTGACTTCGCGCTCACGGATCGATTGCCGCTCGACCTTGGACAGTTCGAAGCTGTAGGCGGCGACGATATGCGCCTGCTCGGCCTCGCTCATGCTGTGCCAGAACAATGCGGCCTGGCTGAAATGATCGGCGAAGGAGTCGGCACGCTTGCGCAGCTTGCTGCCGCTGACCGGCTCGTGGTAGGTGGAGAAGCCGCCGTTGCGCGCCGCCGGCGGGGTTTCCTTCGGCCAGCCGCCGTCGATCGAGTTCGGTTCATAGGAAGCCCGGCCGCGGTTGATGGTCTGCCGGTGCGGCGCGTCGCGCTGGTTGTTGTGGAACGGACACAGCGGGCGGTTGATCGGGATTTCGTTGAAGTTCGGCCCGCTCAGGCGCAGCAGTTGGGTGTCGGTATAGGAGAACAGCCGACCCTGCAACAGCGGGTCGTTGGTGAAGTCGATTCCGGGGACCACGTGGCCGACGTGGAACGCCACCTGTTCGGTCTCGGCGAAGAAATTGTCGGGGTTGCGGTTGAGTACCATCCGCCCCACCACCCTTACCGGCACCAACTCCTCGGGCACCAGCTTGGTGGGGTCGAGCAGGTCGAAGTCGAAGCTGTCCTGCTGGTTCTCCGGGATCACCTGCAGGCCCAGCTCCCATTCGGGATAGTCGCCCTTCTCGATGTCCTCCCAGAGGGTCCGCCGGTTGAAGTCGGGGTCCTTGCCGGCGAGCTTCTGCGCCTCGTCCCAGACCAGCGAGCAGGTCCCGGACTTCGGTCGCCAGTGGAACTTGACCAGCACGCTCTCGCCGGCCGCGTTGACCAGGCGGAAGGTGTGCACGCCGAAGCCCTGCATGTTGCGGTAGGCGATCGGAATGGCGCGATCGGACATCAGCCACATGACCATGTGCGCCGACTCCGGGGTCAGCGAAACGAAGTCCCAGAAGGTGTCGTGGGCAGACGCTCCGGTGGGAATCTCGTTGTGCGGTTCGGGTTTCACCGCATGGACGAAGTCGGGGAACTTGATCGCATCCTGGATGAAGAACACCGGCATGTTGTTGCCGACCAGGTCGAAGTTGCCTTCGTCGGTATAGAACTTCACGGCGAAGCCGCGTACGTCACGCACCGTATCCGCGGACCCGCGCGGCCCCTGCACGGTGGAGAAACGCACGAAGACCGGGGTACGCTTGCCCGCCTCGGCGAGGAAGCCGGCCTTGGTCAGGTCGCTGAGGTCCTCGTAGGCCTCGAAGTAGCCATGCGCCGCCGAGCCACGAGCGTGGACCACGCGCTCGGGAATGCGCTCGTGGTCGAAGTGGGTGATCTTCTCGCGCATGATGAAGTCTTCGAGCAACGACGGTCCGCGCTCGCCGGCCTTCAGGGTGTTCTGGTTATCGGCGATGCGGGTGCCGGTATTGGTGCTCAGGGCCTCTCCGGTGGCGTCCTCGCGATAGGCCTCCAGCTGTTCCAGCTTGGCGTTGCTGTTGCCACGGTCGACGGTGTCGGTGCCGGCCGCCTGGCTGCGCTGCTCGTTGTTCTGCTCGCTCATCGGTTTCCTCTCCTCATCCTGGGCATGAAAATGGGGCGGATGCCTCCCTGCTCCGCCCCATTCACTTCACTGCGCGGTTATCAGTTCCCGCCGTGGCTGCGCTGGCCACCTTTCTTGCCAGCCTCGGAGGCCCGCTGCGGATCGTTCTTGAAGTTGCCGCCGCTGGCCTGGCCGCCCTTCTTGCCGGCCTCCGAAGCACGTTTCGGGTCTTCCGCGAAGTTGCCTTTACCACCTTGATGCTGTGCCATTTCTATTTCCTCCGAATAATCTCTTCAGAACAGATTTCATGGACGCATGCGTTGCGCATGCCCTAACTCTGAGAGGGTGTTTCGCCAGTGGTTCAGATTATTTTCAGCGAATGAAAGCGAAGCGCTTTGCCAGCATGTTTCGAGCGCAATCCATAGGGTTCAAAGATCCTTGCCTTATTCCATTGCCAGCATTGACAGGAATCCCCGAATTGCGTCAGATGAAAGCCCGCACATCTCGGAGGAGCACCATGAAACCCTACGAGCATCCGGCCTACAGCGATCCCGTGGTAAGCAACGAAGAACCCGATCGCGATTGCCATGAATGGAATTTCGAACCGGGAGACAGTGATCAGGAACCCTACCCCGAATATCATGGAGCGAATACCGAAGAATGCCCAGGCGGAGGCACTTAATTATTCTTTTCTATTGCAACCCCTGACATTCCGATAGACCCATTCAATAATTAATCGTCGAACTTTAAAACAAATGGAACTCGCCATGGAAAACAGTGACGAAGTGCGATTCCAGCACTATTTCATTTCTCTCGTCGAACAGGTGGCGAAACCGCTTTTCGTCGACTCCTGCGAAGAGGCGCGCAGCTACGGCCTGGACTGCAACGTGGACCTCGACCTCGACGAGGACGGCCATCCTCGCCTGCGCCTGGAAGTCGGCGAGCCGGGAGGCGAGAAAAGCCACTACAGCCTGCTGGCGATTCCCGGCGAGCGGGTCATCCATCGCCAGTACCTGGCCGGGGCCCAGGAATGGCACAGCCTGCCGGCCGAGCTGGCGTCGATCAACCCGATGGTGCTGGACAGCGAGCTGGCGGTATTCTTCCGCCGCGCCTTCGACCTTCGCCTGGAGGGCCCCGAACGCCGTCACCCGGCCGGCTTCTGGTAAGGCCCTTCATAGCTTCCAGATATCCCGGGCGTATTCGCTGATCGTCCGGTCGGCGCTGAACCAGCCGATCCGCGCCACGTTGAGCAACGCCGAGCGCCACCAGCGATCGGGCTCGCGCCAGACTTCCTCGACCCGGCACTGCGCATGCCAGTAGGCCTCGAAGTCGGCGCAGAGCATGAAGCGGTCGTCGTGCACCAGGCCGTCCACCAGCCCTTCGTAGCGGCTGCGGTCGTCGGCCGAGAACAGCCCGCTGCGGATCGCCTCCAGGGCTTCCTCCAGCCGCGGCGAGGCCGCGATCACCCCGCCCATCTCCAGCTCCCCGGCCTGCCGGCGCTGCTCCACCTGCTGGGCGCTGAGGCCGAAGATGAACATGTGTTCCAGGCCGATCCGCTGGCTCATCTCGACATTGGCGCCGTCCAGGGTGCCGATGGTCAGCGCGCCGTTGAGGGCGAACTTCATGTTGCTGGTCCCGGAGGCCTCGAGCCCGGCGGTGGAAATCTGCTCGGAGAGGTCCGCCGCGGGAATGATCGCCTCGGCCAGGCTGACGTTGTAGTTGGGCAGGAACACCAGCTTGAGCAGGCCGCGCACGGTGGGGTCGTCGTTGATGGTGCGGGCGATGTCGTTGGCCAGCTTGATGATCAGCTTGGCCTGGTGGTAGCTGGCGGCAGCCTTGCCGGCGAAGATCTTCACCCGCGGCACGCGGTCGGCGGTCGGGTCGTTGCGGATCTCCTGGTACAGCGCCACGGTGTGCAGCAGGTTGAGCAACTGCCGCTTGTATTCGTGGATACGCTTGATATGCACATCGAACAGCGCTTCCGGTTCGATCGCCACGCCAAGGCTGTCCAGCACCAGGCGCGCCAGGGCGGTCTTGTTCTGCCGGCGCTGCTCGGCGAAGCGTGCCCGCAGCCTGGCGTCCTCGACGTGCTCCTCGAGGTCCGGCAGGCGCCGTTCCGGGGTGTCCAGCAGGTCGGCGCCGAGGGTCTCCACCAGCAGCTCGGTCAACCCCGGGTTGGCCTGGAACAGCCAGCGGCGGAACGACACGCCGTTGGTCTTGTTGCTGATGCGCTGCGGATAGAGGCGATGCAGGTCATGGAACACGGTTTCGCGCATCAGCTCGGTGTGCAATGCCGATACCCCGTTGATCTGGTGCGAACCGAGGAACGCCAGGTTGCCCATGCGCACCCGTCGGCCGTGGCCCTCCTCGATCAGGCTGACCGAACGCAACAGGTCGAAGTCGTGGATGTCCTGGGCACGCAGCGCGTCTATATGGAAGGCATTGATCAGGTAGATGATCTGCATGTGGCGCGGCAACAGGCGCTCCATCAGCGCCACCGGCCAGGATTCCAGGGCTTCCGGGAGCAGCGTGTGGTTGGTGTAGGACAAGGTCGCCACGCTCAGCGCCCAGGCGTCCGGCCAGGCCAGTTGGTGCACGTCCACCAGTTGCCGCATCAGCTCGGCGACGGCGATCGCCGGGTGGGTGTCGTTGAGCTGGATCGCCACCTGTTCCGGCAGGCTACGCAGGTCGTGATGATGGCGCAGGTGGCGGTCGAGCAGGTCCTGCAGCGAGGCTGAGACGAAGAAGTACTCCTGGCGCAGGCGCAGTTCCTGACCGGCCTCGGTGCTGTCTGCCGGATACAGCACCCGCGAGATGCTCTCCGCCTTGACCACGTCGACCACCGCGCCGATATGGTCGCCGGCGTTGAAACGGTCCAGTTGCAGGTCTTCCTCGGCGCGAGCGCGCCACAGGCGCAGGGTATTGACGCTGGCACGCCGCCAGCCGACGATCGGCGTGTCGTAGGCGATCGCCCGGATCCGCTCGTCCGGCCGCCAGATGGCTCGGCCACTGTGCTCGCTGTCGACCTGCACGCTGCCGCCGAAGTCGATGTAGTAGCTGACCTCGGGTCGTTCGAACTCCCAGGGATTGCCGAAATCCAGCCAGGTCTCGGTCTGCTCCTGCTGCCAGCCGTCGGTCAGCACCTGGCGGAACAGGCCATGCTCGTAGCGGATGCCATAGCCATGCGCGGGAATGTCGAGGCTGGCCATGCTTTCCATGAAGCATGCCGCCAGGCGTCCGAGGCCGCCGTTGCCGAGCGCCGCGTCCGGCTCCAGGGCAACGATCCGCTGCAGGTCGACGCCCAGCTCGGCAAGGGCCTGGCGGGTTTCCTCGAGCAGCCCGAGGTTGCCGAGGTTGTCCAGCAACAGGCGACCGATGAGGAACTCCAGGGACAGGTAGTAGACCCGCTTGCGCGCGGGCGCTTCACCTTGCGGGGTGGCCTCCTCCCAGTGGTCGATGATGTGGTCGCGCACCGCCAGGGCCACCGCTTCGAACCAGTCGTGCGGGCAGGCGGTGGATGGGTCGCGGCCGACGCTGTAGCGCAGTTTGGCGAGGATGCTGGCTTTCAGGGTCTGGACCGCACTTGGGGTCTGGTCTTGGCTGTCGGGCATCGCCGGGCTTCCTTCCGGCCCGCCGCTGCAGGCCGGTGCTTGCGGGGTTTTCTCAGGCGCTCTTGCGTACCGGCACGGCGGCCGCCGCGCTTTCCTGGCGCAGGCGGTCGAGCAGGTCGTGGCCGGCCAGGGTCAGGTGGTGGACCACCCATTGCTCCTGGCCGGTCCAGGAATGCTGGACGCTGCCGCAGAGCAGTTGCGCCTGGTTGAGCAACTGCAAGTGGTAGGCCACCGCCTCGCGGCAATGACCGGGTAGCTCGCGTGCTTCCCAGTGCTGGCCGAAGCCAAGGCTTTCCAGATGCTCCAGCAGATCCCTGATCAACCCCCAGTCGCGTTTCATCGGCATGCTCCTTGTCTGCGTCGCGGCCGGCCGTTCCGGCTACCTAGAAGCGGAGTCGCGGCGGCCGCGATGGTTCATTCTTTTTCGCCGGCGGCCCGCCTGTCCGCACGACGGAACCGCCGGGCGCCGGCGTCAGTCGGGAGGAATGCCGTTGCCAACGGTCGGTGTGCGGACTGGCGCGAGAGCTGGAGCGCAGCTTCACTGAGCAGTGACCTTTCCCGTATCCCGGCAGGAGCGCTCCGATGCAGGCTTTCATGGTTCATTTCTCAGACGCCGGACAACCCGGCCGGACCGTGCTCACCACTTTCGCGCCAACCCTCAGCACCAGCGAGGCGCACGTTCGCCTGCAACTCTGCTATCCCCTGCTGTTCCCGCAGCGTCTGAGCGCGGTGCGGGTCTACCCCCTGCTGCCGGCGGCGGCACGCGAGTGAACGCGGCCGCCGGGGCGCCTCAGCCGTTGACTACCGTACCGCCGTTGACGTGCAGCACCTGGCCGCTGACGTAGGACGAGTCGTTACAGGCCAGGTAGACGTAGCTGGCGGCCAGCTCTTCCGGCTGGCCGGGCCGGCCCATCGGCGTATCCGCGCCGAAGTGGGCGACCTTCTCGGCGCTGAAGGTGGACGGGATCAGCGGCGTCCAGATCGGGCCCGGGGCCACGGCGTTGACGCGGATGCCGCGGTTGACCAGGTTCATCGACAGCGACCGGGTGAACGAGGTGATCGCGCCCTTGGTCGAGGAATAGTCGATCAGCTGGGGGTTGCCCTTGTAGGCGGTGATCGAGGTGGTGTTGATGATCGCCCCGCCCTTGCCCATCAGCGGCAGGGCCGCCTTGGTCAACTGGAACATGCCGAAGATGTTGGTGCGGAAGGTCTTCTCCCACTGCTCTTCGCTGATGTCCTCCAGGCGCGCCTGCGGATGCTGCTCGCCGGCGTTGTTGACCAGCACGTCGAGGCGCCCCCATTTCTGCCTTAGCGTGTCCACAACCTGGCGGCAGAAGCCGGCGTCGGCGACGTCGCCGGCGAACGCCAGGCACTGGCGGCCGAGCGACTCGATGATCTCGCGGGTCTTCGCCGCGTCTTCGTTCTCATCCAGGTAGACCAGCACCACATCCGCCTTCTCGCGGGCGAAAGCCACCGCCACCGCGCGGCCGATACCACTGTCGCCGCCGGTGACCAGGGCCACCTTACCCTCCAGCTTGGCCGCCGGACGGTAATCGGCGGAAACGAACTCCGGCTTCGGCTGCATCTCGCTTTCGTGGCCGGGACGTTGGTCCTGGTGCTGCGCCGGCAGGGTCTGTCGCTGTTCGCTCATGGTGGTTTCCTCTCTGTCGGACGCCTCAGGCGCGTTCGCCGCGCAAGGCGCGTTGATGGAATTCGGGCAGGCGCCGCAGCGCCCAGCGGGTGGCTTCCCGGCGCATCCGCGCGGGGTCGCCGTGGAAGCGCTCGCGGCGCGAGAACAGGGCGAGGCCGGCGGGCAACCGGAAGGCCCAGGCGAAGCACACGGTACCGGGCGGGATGCCGTCCTTCGCTTCACTGCCGAGCAACCCCGTGACCGCCAGCGCGGCGCTCGCCGGACTGCGTTGCAGGGCCGCCCTGGCCATGGCCTCGGCGACCTCCACGCTGGTCAGGTTGAAACGCTCCAGCCAGTTCGGGTCGAGCCCCAGCAGGGCAAGCTTGGCCGCCGGCGAATAGACGACGAAGCCGCCTTCCATCACCTTGCCGCTGCCGGCCACCGCCGACAGTTCGGCGCTGATCTGCCCGGCAGTACAGGATTCCGCAGTGATCAGGCTGAGGTCGGCGCTACGCAGGTAGGCCACCAGGCGAGAGGCCTCGTCCGCGAGTTGCAGGTCGGGCATGGCACGCTCCTCAGGGCGAGATCGGGTCGCTGGCGGGAAAGGTCTCCTTCAACGCGTCGTCCAGCTGGCGATCCTCCGCCACCTGGGGCCGGGTGGTGCCGCCACAGGGGCAATCGGCGTCGCGACACGGCTCGCCCTGGGGGTGGCCGCTGGCGCAGGCCGCGCAGCAATAGTGCTGGCCGTCGCGTTCGACGGCATCGGCGCCGGGCTGGCAGGTGCATTTGGGACAGGCACAGGTTTCGCTGTTCATGGGCAGTCTCCAGTGGGGTTCACTTGCTGTGTTCCGGCGAGGTCACCGGGCGCAAGCCACGGGGGCCGGTCCAGCCCCAGAGGACCAGGCCGAGCACGGGCAGGAGCAGGATCAGCAGCGACCAGCCGAGCTTGCGACTGGCGGAGCTGTCGCTGCGGAGCACGCTGTTGATGGCCCAGGCATCCACCAGGAGCAACAGGACCAGCAGCGCGAGGATCAGGTAGGCGGTATCCATCGGGGGCCTCCTCGGCATCTCGTTGCACGGTGGAGGCCCTGTGCGCCGGGGGAGTTCCGCCTTTTTCGCGGACGGTCAGCCGCGCCCGAGCTGGCGCCGCATGGCCGCGCTGATGCGCTGGCGGGTGCCGGCGTAGTCGGCCCAGGGATCGTCGCCGGCGAGTTCGTCGAGGCGCTGCGGCAGACTGCGCAGGTTCCATTGGTTGGCGCCCTGCAGCGAGTCGAGTTCCTCGCGGAACACCGGTACCGACACCGGCAACCCTTCGCGGGCGCGCACCGAGTAGGCGGCCACGGTGCTGGCGCCGCGGCTGTTGCGCAGGTAGTCGACGAAGATCTTGCCGACCCGGTTGCGCGGCCCGGAAACCGCCGAGAAACGCTCCGGCATCAGGCGCGCCAAGTGCTGGGAGATGGCCTGGGCGAAATCCTTGACCTCGTCCCAGCCATGCCGGCGCTCCAGCGGCACCAGCAGGTGCATGCCCTTGCCGCCGCTGGTCTTGAGGAAGGCGCGCAGGCCCAGCTCGTCGAGCAACGTCAGGCTCAGCTGGGTCGCTTCGAGCATGCGCTTCCACGGCAGCGCCGGGTCCGGGTCGAGGTCGAGGACGAAACGGTCGGGCCGCTCCAGGTTGGCCAGGCTGGCGTTCCAGGTATGGAATTCGATGCTGCCCATCTGCACCGCGCCGACCAGCGCCTCGGCGCTGCGGATTTGCAACAGCGGCGGATGACCGGGATCGAGCGCCGGGTCGAGCTGGACGATGCCGGGGATCTTCAGGCGCGCCGCGTGCTTCTGGAAGAACAGTTCGCCGCCGATTCCGTCGGGGCCGCGCACCAGCGACACCGGGCGCTCGCGCAGGTCGCGCAGGAGCAGGTCGGCGTAGCGCGCATGGAACTCGGCGAGTTCCAGCTTGCTGGCCTGGATCGACGGGTCGATCAGCCGCTGCGGATGGCTGATGCGCACGCCGGCGGTGGCCGCCCGCGACGCACCGGCGCCGGCCTTGCGCGCGCCGCGCAGCGGCGGCGGGCCGGCGGGACGCTCGCCGGTCACCTCGCGCGCCGGCTTGTCTTCGCGCAAGCCGTGGAACACTGCCTGGCGGATGATCCCGCCACGGGTCATCTGCGCATAGGAAACCTCGCACAGCTGTTGCGGGCGCACCCACTGCACCGACCCGGTCTCGCGCGCCGGCGGCACCTTCGCCAATGGGCTGGAGCGGACCGCGAGGGGTTCCAGGCGCTCACGGACCTTCTTCAGGCTGGCCGCGGTGAAGCCGCTGCCGACCTTGCCGGCATAGCGCAGCCGGCGCTCCTCGTCAGGGCTGTAGAGGCCGAGCAGCAAGGCGCCGATATGCCGGCGAGAGCCCTTCGGCTCGGTATAGCCGACGATCACGAACTCCTGGCGCAACTGGCACTTCAGCTTGATCCAGTCGTTGCTGCGGCGCGAACGGTAGGCGCTGCCCAGACGCTTGCCGATCACGCCTTCGAGACCGAGCTTGCAGGCGCTGGCCAGCAGGTCGCGGGGGTCTTCCGCGAGCGTCGCGGAGAACCGCAGCGGGTCTTCGTCTCGCCCTTCCAGCAGCGCCTCCAGGCGCGCGCGGCGCTCCTCCAGGGCGACATCGCGCAGATCCTCGCCTTCGTGGTACGGCAGGTCGAAGAGGACGTACAGGATGTTCTCGCCGCGACCTTCCTCGAAGGCGTTCTGCAGGGCCTGGAAGTCCGGTCGACCCTCCTCGTCGAGGACGACCAGTTCGCCGTCCAGCCAACTGCGCTGCAGACCGAGCCCGGCCAAGGCCTTCTCCAGGTGCGGCAGGCGTTCGGTCCAGTCATGGCCGTTGCGGGTCAGCAGGAGCACGTGGCCGTCTTCGATGCGGCTCATCAGCCGATAGCCGTCCAGCTTGAGTTCGTAGGCCCACTCCCCTCGCGGAGGCTGCTCGACCAGGCTGGCCAGCTCGGGGGCGATCCATTCGGGCATCGGCGTCTTCCCCCCGCTCTTGCCGCGTCGCGCCGGCCTGGCCGCGGGCGTGGCGGCTTCGCCATGGCGGGGCAGCAGCGTACGCTCGCTGAGCACGCTGTCGGGACGCTCCTTCAGCACGTCGAAGCGATCCAGGCTGCGCGCCTCGCCGTCCTTGGCCTTGACCAGGAACCACTGGGGCTGCTTGCCGCGCAGGTTGGTGCGGATCAGGTGCCAACGCCCGGAGAGTTTCTCGCCATCCAGGGCGAAGCTGAGATGGCCCTTTTCCAGGCCCTCGCGCGGATCGTCCAGAGGCGTCCAGGCGCCTCGGTCCCAGACGATGACATCGCCGGCGCCGTAGTGCCCCTGGGGGATGCTGCCTTCGAAATCGGCATAGTCCAGCGGATGGTCCTCAACCTGCACCGCGAGCCGCTTCACCGCCGGGTCGAGGCACGGCCCCTTGGGCACCGCCCAGCTCTTCAGGGTGCCATCCAGCTCCAGGCGGAAGTCGTAGTGCAGGCGGCTGGCGTCGTGCTTCTGGACGCAATAGCGGAGCAGCCCGGTGCTGTCCTTGCGAGGCTTGCGGCCGCTGGGCTCCGGGGTCTGGCGGAAATCGCGCTTGCGGGCGTACTCGGCGAGCGGCTTGCTGCTGGGCATGGTGGGCTCCTCGGTGCTCAGACGCCGGGGCAGACCGGCGCGCTGTGCAGGACCATGTCGATGGCTTTCCCCAGTTCCTCCAGGGTCACCGGTTTGAGCAGCACCGGATAGGGTGCCGCCGGGTCGATGCCGACGCGAGCGCTGTCGCTGAGCAGGATCACCCGCATCCGCGGGCGCACCGGCAGGCTGGTTTCGATGAGCATGCTGCCGCTCAGAGGACCTTCGAGCTGCTCGCTGAGCAGGAACAGGTCGATCACCGCGTCCGAGGCCAGGTGGTCGAGGGCTTCGTCGCGACTCGCCGCGCTGAGCACCGCGTAGCCTCGATCGAGGAGGAATTCCTCGATCCGCCAGAGCTGGTCGGCGTGTTCTTCGAGGACCAGGACGATCTTGTTTTCTCCGTTCACCATGGTTCTCCCTGTCGGATTGTCAGGAAGGCTTCGCTGCAAGGTTCGCGCCGTCCGCCCCGCTTGCGCCGGAGCAGCGTGACCACGGCGATTGGGCGCGGATTGATCGCAAAGTGCGATCAGCAGAGTGCCCGGAAGGCGCCTGTTCATCGTGCAGATTGCCCGACCCGCGCGGACCGCTGGTAAGCCCGCCGGCACCAACCACGTCGACCGGGGTCCAGCCTGAGAGACCGCGAGCGAAGGAGCCAGCCATGCGCCCTGCCCCAGAAGACGCCGCAGACGATGCGTTCGACCAGCGCGAGTATCCGATCCCGGAGCGCCTGGAAAGCCAGCGCCGCGCCTGGCGTTTCGAACGGGCGGGCCTGTGGGTCCTGCTCGGGGTGATCCTCCTGGCGCTGACCGGGGTGTTCGCCGGCGGGCCTCTGAGTTCGCGGACGCTGGTCAGCGACAGCGGCAGGCTGACCCTGGCCTACGAGCGTTTCGAACGCAGCGGCGCCGCCAGCCGCCTGCGCATCGATCTGCGCGGCGCGCCGGGCACCGAAGTTGGCGTGCGCCTGGGCGGCGGACTGCTACAGGCGCACAGCATCCAGAGCCTGCAACCGCAACCGCTGCGCAGTCACAGCTGGCGGGGTGGCCTGGAACTGGAGGGAAGGCTCGACGAAGACGGTCGCCTGAGCCTGTTCCTGACGTTGTTGCCGAACCAGCTCGGCGAAGTCGCCAGTCGACTGGAGTTCGCCGGCGAGAGCCTGGCCTTCGACCAGTTCATCTACCCCTGAGTCATCCGTTCCGAGGAGGCGCACGATGGATTCCATACTGCGAGCCGCCGCGCTCTACCTGGTCCTGCTGGTACTCTTCCGCATCGCCGGGCGGCGTTCACTGACCGACATCACCACCTTCGACCTGCTGCTGCTGATGATCATCGGCGAAGCCACCCAGCAGGCGCTGCTGGGCGACGACTTCTCGCTGGTCAACGCGGTACTGGTGATCATCACCCTGATCGTCATCGACGTCGGTCTGTCCCTGCTCAAGCTGCGCCATCCGAAGCTCGACACCCTGATCGAGGGCTCCCCGACGCTCATCGTCGAGTACGGCAGGCCATTGCACGCACGCCTGGCCGAGGCCCGCCTGCGCGAGGAAGACATTCTCCTGGCCGCCCGCGAGACCCAGGGCCTGGAACGCATGGAGCAGATCCGCTTCGCCATCCTCGAGAAGAACGGCAAGATCTCGATCATTCCCGATCGCGGCGACTGACGCTGCGCGCGTGGCGCATCAGCAGCGGCTGGATGCTCAGGCCGTGCACGCAGATGCTCAGGGCGACGAGGCTCAGCACCAGGTCGCTGGCGGTATGCGCGAGCGCCGTAGGCAGCCCCTGGTTCAGCGCGTAGCTGAGGTAGTACAGGCTGCCGATGCCGCGGATGCCGAACCAGCCGAGCAGGCGCCGCTGCGCCGGGTGCATCAGCCGCCGGCCGACCAGCAGCCAGACCATCGCCGGCCGGCACACGCAGAACAGCAGCAGCGCCAGCGGCAGCGCGCGCCAGTCCCAGTGCTGGTAGAGCATGGCGCCGAGCAGGGTCACCAGCAGCACTTCCAGCGAGCGCTCCAGCAGGTTGCCGAAGGAGAGCACGTCGAGCATCACCGCGCCGGCCGCCACCTTCGGGTGTTCGCTGCGGTCGGCGCCGTACTCGATGGCGCCGCTGGCCTGCCCTGCCTCGCGCACGTCGGCGGCGGCCGCCTGCGCCTCGGCCGGTGCCGAGGCGCGCCCCAGCGTCGCCACCTCGGCGTGACGCAGGCCGATCCCGGCGGCGAAGCTGGCGAGGAAGCCCCAGCCGCCCAGTGCGTCGGCGCCGACATAGGACAGCGCGATCAGCGCCAGGGCGAGGAAGTCGTTGGCCGACACCGAGGTGTCGGTGTGCCGCGCCCGCAGGTGGATGGCCAGGCGGCCGAGACCATGGCCCAGGCAATAGCCCACCAGCAGGCCGAGCGGAATCGCCCAGAGCACGTCGCGCAGCAGCCAGTCCAGGCCGCTGCGGTCGAACTCCCCGGGCAGGCCGCCGCCCTGACCGATCAGCAGCAGGGCGGCGATGACGAAGGGAAAGGCGATGCCGTCGTTGAGTCCCGCCTCGCCGGATACGGCGTAGCGCAGGCGGTCGTCGTCGCCGGCGTGGTTGACCTGGATGTCGCTGGCCAGCACCGGATCGGTGGGCGCGAGGATCGCCGCGACCAGCAAGGCCAGCCCCCAGTCCAGGCCGAACAGGAAATGCGCGCCCAGGGTAAGGCCGAGGATACAGCCGAGCAGGACTGGTCCGGCCAGCAGCCAGGCAGCGGTCCAGGCCGGCGAGCGCAACGGCAGGCGCAGCTTGAGGCCGCCGATGAACAGCGAGATCAGCAACGCCGCCTCGCTGAGGTGTTCGAACCAGCCGCTGATGTCCGCCAGGCCGCTGCGCCAGGCGTGCAGCCCGGCCGGGCCGATGGCCAGGCCGAACAGCAGGTAGATGAACGACGTGCTGACCGGCAGCAGGCGCAGGTAGGCCGAGGCCAGGCCGAGCGTCAGCAGGATGCAGCCCAGTACCAGCAACCACAGGCTGAAACTCATGCCTGGCCAGGCTCCGCCCGCGGGGGCGTTACTTGGATGGGTGCGCCTTGGCCAGCGCGCGGGCCATCTCCAGGTGATGCTTCAGGGCCGGCAGATGGGTCTTGGCGAATGCCTGCAGTTCCGGGTCGGTCAGGTTGTCCGCGGCCTGGGTGAACAGTTCCACGGCTTTTTCGTGAGCCGCCACCTGGTTATTGGCGTAGGCCGGGTCGAAGGAGGCGTCGCGCAGGTCGAGCAGGGTCGCCTTGGCCTTGTCGGTCAGGCTGGCGTCGTCTTCGACCTCCAGTTTCTTGCGCTCGGCCAGGCTGCGCAGTTCGGCGTTGACCTTGCCGTGGTCGTCGATCATCTGCTTGGCGAATACCTTCACATCGGCGGCGGTGCTCTTTTCCAGCGCCATCTTGCCGGCTTCGATTTCCGCTACGCCGGCCGCCGAGGCCTCGCTGACGAAGGTCTGTGGCGCGGTCTTGTTCATGTCCTGGGCGTTGGCGAAAGGCAGGGCCAGGACCAGCAGGAGCCAGGCGGCTCCCTTGAGGGGAAGGCTGATTGCTCTGTTCATGGTCGACTCCGTTGGCGTGACAGGGAAAAAATGCCGGGACTTCGGCACAACGCACCTCGGCATCGTCGCTGCTGTGACGGCGCCGCCGGCCGACCGTTCAGATTTTTCGCCGACCGTGCCAGGCCGGGCGCCCTCCCCGGTCACCCCTGGCGGCTCGCCAGCGCCTCGATCCGCGCCCGGCTCTTCGGCCGGCGTACGGACAGCGGCGGTTCGACCCGCATCGGCGGCGCGATCGCGTTGCCCTGGAGATAGACGTCCCCGGTCGGCAGCCGGGCGAACGCATCGTCCTCCTCGAGACCTTCCAGGACCACGCAGGGCGCCAGTTCGCGGCACAGGGCCAGCAGATGGCGCAGCACTTCGGCGCCCTTCGCCGAGCGACGTGCTTCGCGGGTATACCGGCAATCGATCTTGATCACATCGGGACGGGCATCGAGAACGAAGTCCAGGTTGTTGTGCGCCGCGCCGAAGTCGTCTATCGCGATGCGCACGCCATGTTCGCGCAGGCGTCGGATGAACTCCCGGGTCGCGACTCTCTCGCCCACGGCGGTCTCGGTCAGCTCCAGCGTCAGCCTCCGTGCCACCTGCGGACGGGCGGCCAGCCATCGGCAGACCGCTTCCCACCAGGCATCCATCGCCGCGCTCTGGCGCGACAGGTTGCAGGCCAGGCGCAAGGTAGGCTCGGCGTTCAGCCGGTCGAGGACCGTGCCCAGCACGCAGCGATCGAGCAGGCGTATCAGGCCGAGCCGCTCCAGCGCCAGGATCAGTTCCTGGGTCGGCAACGGCGGCTCGCCGCTGGCGGCCGTGACCCTGAGCAGGGTTTCCCGGTAGAGCGGCTCCCATTCCGGATGCCCGGCATGCCGTACGGCCTGCCAGTCCAGGCGCACCCGACCGCGCGCCAGGGCGGCCTGGAAACGCCGGGCGAGGCGCAGGTCGCCGGCCAGGGAGGCGGCAACGGCCGGCGGGTGCTCGTGCTGGCGAGCCTGTGGGGAACCGTTCACTGTAGAGCTTTCCTTTCCTGGCGGCTGACGCCGTTGTCGTCGATCCAGTCGAACGCCACCTCGCCGCGCGTCCCGCCGTCCACCCGCCGCGGCAAGCCGAGGCGTCGTTGCGAGCGCGGAGCCAGCAGCGTTCCGGGCAGTTCCAGGCGCGTCTCCCCTATCTCCAGCGCCAGCCCCGCCAGGGACACGAAGTACGGCGTCGGGTTGTCCACCCGCAGGGTCTCGTCGCGCAGCGCGAAGCCCAGTTCGGCGGCCGCGTCCTCGGCGTGCGGATGCAGGCCGTGCGGGCGGTACAGCACCTTCATCTGGGTTCGCAGGGTGACCGTGAGCCGGGGCCGGCCAGCGGCCTCGGCGGTGGCTTGCGGGGGGATCTCGTAGATGTTCAGCCAGTACAGCGATTCGCGATCCCGTGCCTGGGCCTGGCCGGTAGCCAGCAGGCGCAGGCTGCGCTGGCGTCCCGGCTCCAGGCGGAATACGGGCGGCAGCGGCAGGAACGGAGCCAGCGCGGTATCCGGTTCGCCGTCGAGGGCACCGTCATCGACCCACGCCTGCACCAGCACCGGGTAGGGATTCTGGTTGACCAGCAGCAACGAGGCCTCGCGCTGGCCCTCCACGAACACCAGGCGGGTGCGCTCCGCGGTCACTCCGGCCTCGCTCGTCGGCGCGAGGCAAAGCATGGCCAGCAGCGCGAGCGCGCGCCTACTGGACACGGATAACCACCTGCGCCGTGGCCTCGACTCGCCCCGCCGTGACGCCGGGCTGGCTGCCGAGCGCGAGTTTCTCCAGGCGCGCGCGGAAGGTTTCGCGGTACAGGTCGATGCCGCCGCTACCGCCGTTGGCCTGGGTCGCGCCACCGATGGCGGGGTACCAGCCGGTGGCCTCGGCGTTGCTGCCGCCGGCGGAGTTCTCGTTGGCCAGGAGCGTCATCGGCGTGCCGTCGCGGTAGATGCGGATGCCGACCCCACGGGCAATGCCCGGCTCCCCGTAACGGTCGGAGAGCAGGTAGGACAGTCCGCCACTGGCGTTGACCAGGCCCAGCGCCGGGCTGGCCGCCAGGGCCCCGCTGGACACGCGGATGCCCAGCGCCGTGGCGCCGGCCCCGGTGCCGTTGGTCATGCCGCTCTGGCACTTGAAGGTGAGTTCGAAGGGCGCCTCGCGCACGCCGCCGCTATCGATCTCGGCCAGGGTGATGGACGGGAACTGCACGTGCGGGGTGACCGTCATCACCGCGCAGGTGGGATAGCGTTTCAGGGTCACGTAGCGGTACAGCCCGATGGCACCCGGCCAGTTGCTGTACCAGCCGCCCCAGTTGCCGCCCACGTGCGCCTGGCCGACGGTCGGCGCGGTCAGGCCCGGCCCCTTGATGGCGATGTAGGCCGCCGGCTGGGTGTAGGAATAGGGCTGCGAGAGGATCGTCGGCGAGTAGTAGCGGATCGCCTCCAGCGGCGCGCTGTACAGCTCGGCGCGTACCGCTGCGAGGTTCTTCGCCTTGACCAGCTGGAAGCCGCGCGAGTCGATGTCCAGCCCGGAGAGCTGGCGCTCCTTCCAGATCGGCGTGATGGTTTCCCCCGTCTCGACGTTGGTCAGGCGCAGCAGCACGTTGGGCCAGGCGGTCCGGTAGGCATCCTGCAGGCCGATGTCGTTGCCCACCGTGTCGGCGCCGGTGTAGTAGCCGCTATAGAGATCGTCGCCGTTGGTAGAAAACATCTCGTAGACGGCGTCCCCGGCGCTACAGCGGAAGAACACCCGTTCGGGGTCGTAGCCGCCGGTGGCGCCGTACTGGGTCAGCGGCGCCACCGCGCTGGCGATGAGCGTCGGATAGGGCTGGAAACTCTCGTCGCTGACGTTGACCACGCTGGGCAGGCCGAGCGAGCCATTGCAGGTGTCGCAGGCGCCGGTCCAGCTGCCGGCGGTACCTTCGCCTGGGCGGATCTGGGTGTTCGAGGTGGTCGTCTCGCTGCCTACCGAGGTGACCCGGTAGCAAGTCGCCTGGCCACTGGCGGGAAGCCCTAGCAACACGCCGAGGGCCAGCGCGGGCAGCAGGGGAAGCGTGCGGTTCATCTGGCGTTCTCCAGGTTGGAGTCGGTGGTGGCTGCCCGGCAGGTGCCGCGCAGGCGGATCAGCGCCTGGTCGCGAGACACACCGGCCAGGTCGTAGGGCAACTCGCAACGCTCCTTGCGCGCCGTTCCCCATTGCACCAGCAACCTGCCCCGCTGGTTTTCCGCGCGCGCATAGACCTGGCCGCCCTGCCCGACCATGCCGATGGCCGCCCCGCCGTCGTCGACCACCACGGCGCCGAGCGGCAGCACACTGCCGTCCTCGCGCCGCGCCTGGATCAGCAGCGGATGGCCGGTCAGCGTCCTGAACGTCACGCGCACGCTGGCACCGGCGTAGGGCGCGACCTTGCGCTCGGTTTCCAGCAGTTCGGCGTCGGGATCGATGCCAACGGGATCGAGTGAGATCGGGTTGTAGCGATAGGGCGACAGCGAGGGGGCCAGCGCATAGCCGTTGCCGTCGATGCGCGCGCCCTGCCCGCCGCGTATCGCGGCACCGCTGGCGCCCTTGGCCTCGACCAGGGCGAAGGTATCGCCGACGCTGGGGCCAAGGGTCAGCCCGTCGCGGTGGGCGACCAGCGCGCCACGGATGCCGCCACTGTATTGCCGGTAGCGATCGCCTTGGGCATAGCCGGCATTCAAGGTGGCCAGCGCCGCCTGCTTCTGCAACGTGCCGTTCCAGGTGGTGTCGGCGACCTCGCTGTCGCGGTTGGCGGACAGCGCGTAGCTCCAGGTACGCTCGTCGCCCAGCGTACCGTTCAGCCCGGTTTGCAGGCTGCCGCCACGGCTGTCGCCGGAGCGCCGGGTAGCCATGGCGCTGAGCGTCGGCGCCCGACTGGAAGAACCCAGCGGCATGGAGACGCTGAGGGTCAGGGTGTCGTTGCGCTGGCCGCTGCGCCGGTCGCGCCGGAGCAGCTCGACGCCAGGGTCCTGGTCGCCCTGCTCCTGGTAGTAGGTGGTGGTCTGCCGCGACCAGGCGAGGTTGTAGCTCAACTGCCCCCAGGTATTGGAGTAGCCGAACTGCAATTGGGTGTCGCGGCTCTTGCCGTCGTAGAAATCGCTCGAGGAGCCGGAAAGATAGAGGTTGCCGTAACCGCCGAGGGCCTGGCTCACCAGCAGGTTGAACTGGTTGCGCTGCTTGTAGCTGCCGGAATCCCAGGTGTCCCCGTGGCGCAGTGCGTCGCGCGAGCCGAGCACGTCGCCGAGTTCGCGGTAGCCTTCGGTGGAATAGCGGTAGCCGGCCAGGGTCAGGGTAGTGCCGGTGGGCTGGAAGGTCCGGCTGTAGTCGAGCCCGATGCGCCAGCCCTGCTTGCGCGCGCCATCCTCGACGCGTGCGCTGGAATAGGTGCTGTTCAGGCCGAAGGCGCCGAAGCGGGTGGCGAGGACGCCGCCGCCCAGCATGGCCAGGTAGTCGTCGGCGACACGCAGTCCCAGGTTGGCGGTCAGGGCGTTGCTCATGCCGCGCTGGTAGGTGAAGTCGGCGAACAGGTCGTCGCCGTCGCCGTACTGGCGCGCCTGGCCCAGGGTGAAGCTGTAGCGCGACAGGCCGGGACGCATGGACTCCGGGACCGAGGCGAACGGCACGCTGAAGCTCGATACGCTGCCATCGGCTTCGAACACCTGGACATCCAGATCGCCGGCATAGGCGCTGTCGTAGAGATCGTCGATGACGAACGGACCGGGGGCGACATTCACCTCGCGGATCTTCCTGCCGTTCTGGCTGATCACCACCCGCGCCGCGGTGGCCGCGGTGCCGCGCACCTGCGGCGCATAGCGGCGCAGGGACTCGGGCAGCATGCGGTCGTCGGTGGCCAGGCTCAGGCCGCGGTAGCCGATGCTGCCGAGCAGGTTGCCGGCGGTGTAGCTCTCCCCCGCCGTCAGTTCGCTGCGCCAGGCCGGCAAGGCGCGCTGGGCATAAGTGCGGATGCTGTTCCACTTGCGCCTGGCCTGCCCGTTGTAGCGGGAATAGGTGTAGTTGGACTGGTGGCGCAAACGCCACAGGCCGAGGTTGATGCCGCTGTTCAGGCCGACATAGGCGTAGTCCGATCGTCCCGATTCGCCGCCGCGGTATTCGGAGCGATAGAGGTTGGTGTCGTAGTTGACGAAGCCCATGCTGTCGCCGGCGTCCCACTCCTCGGGGCTGACGTAGCCGCGCGGCTTGAGGTCGAGCAAGGCTTGCGGCACCGAGAGAACCAGGCGCAGGCGGGCGACGTCCAGGCTGAACCGCGAGCCGGGCAGGCGTGCACCGAGAAAGGCGCAGTGGCGCCCGTCGCCGCTCTTGCGCGGATCGTCACCAGGCTTGGCGCCGAGGCGCTGGCGCAGGAAGTCTTCGTCGAGGCAGGGCTCCACCGCGCCGCTGGCGGGGTTGGCGCGGAAACTCACTTCGCTGCGGCTGGCGAAGCGCTCGTTGAGGTAGACATCGACGTGATAGCGACCCGGATCGATCCGACCGTCCTGGTTGAAGCGCGACAGGTCGCCGCCGCCCAGGGAAGAGCCGAGCAACAGGCGATCATCGAATTCGTAGCCGGGCTGGGCATGACCGAAGGCGCTCGCCGCCAGCGCCATGCCGCCCGCCATCAGGGCCGTGCCGGTGCGGCAGCGGCGTTCATGGCGATAGGTCATGACGGATATCCATATGGGCGCCGTAGTCGTTGATCAGCAGCGCGTGCAGGCGCACGCGTCCCGGCGGCAGGGCTTCTCGGGTTTCGGCCTGCCATTCGGCATGGCTGCGCGGCTCCAGCATGCCGCTGCGCAAGCGCCAGCGGCGCTGGCCGACGCTGAGCGTGGCGCTGGCGAACGAGGCGTAGTAGCCGCTCGGGTTGTCCACCCGCACCGCCCAGCCGGCGCTGCGCCGGACCAGTGCGAAACGCAGTTGCCCGGGCAGGTCCTCGGGACGGCCCTGGATGCCCGCCGGGCGGTAGAACAGCTTCAGGCGATTGCGCAGCATCAGCAGCATCTGGTTCCGATCCGCATGGCTGCTGTTGCGTGGCGGGATCTGCAGGACGTTGAGATGGAACAGCGATTCGCGATCGCCCGGCAGGCCCTGCCCGGTGTAGACGATGCGCAGCGTCTGGCCGCTGTCCGGGGCCATGCGGAATACCGCCGGGTTGACCAGGAACGGCGCGTCCGCCTGGTCCGGCGGCGCGTCCGGGGCGTCGATGTCGACCCAGGCCTGGACGACGTTGGGAAACGCATCGCGATTGCTCAGTTGCACGGTCTTCTCCCGTGCCTCGCCGGGATAGATCACCCGGGTCCCGGTCACCACCACGCTTGCCCGCGCCTGGGCGATGCTCGCCAGCAGGACGAGCAGAAGCGCCGATGTCCTGCCGGATCGGTACGAATGTCTGGGCATGCGGCTTACCTGGCCGGGCACGGTCCAGCGACCGGGCCCGGCTTTAGTGCTGGGAAAAGGAAGGGGCGGCGCATGCGCCGCCGGCATTCACTCGTAACGCAGCGTGTAGGTCACGGCGCCGAGTACCGGACCGGGCGTCACGGTCGCCGCTTCGGAGACGTACTGCACCGCGTAGTCGTAGCTGGTGCTGGTGGCTCCGTTGGCGAGCACGATGTCGCCGGCGGGCACCGCCGCGCCGCCGGCCAGGTCGACCGGGTTGCCGCCGACGCTATCGAGCAATTGCAGCGCCACGCCCGTCGCGCCGCTGGCGGCGGTGTTCACCAGGTTCCCGGCGGCGCTGGGGTTGGTGGCCTGGAACAGGGTGGTGAAATGCTCGTCGGCCGTCGGCGCGACGCAATCGGTGAGTTGCAGGGTGAAGGCGGTTTCGCCGGCGCTGCGGCCCACTGCGCCATCGAGGGCGCTCACCGGTACGCTGTCGAGGATCACCGTGGGGTCGGTGAAGCCGTTGACCGCGACCTGGCAGGTCTGGTCGGTCACTTCGCCGCTGAATGTGATAGTGTTTGCCGCCATCGCGGTTCCCGAAGCGGCAATTGCCGCAAAGGCCAATACCACTGCGCATGGGTTCGAAGTTCTGGTCATGCCTATGTTCCTTGTGTGAGGCAATAATCGTCCACCCGCCTTTTATTTCGGCCGGGAACGCGGTAAAGACTCGAACGAGTTCAAATCGATAATCAGTGGTGCGAACCACCGATATAAGTATCCCGTGCACAGGCGTCGAGGTGAACGCCGAACGGCGGACTTATAAATCCGTTCGAGTGCCCGCCATTCGGGGAATTGCCTCGTTTCGCAGGGTACCGCCGCCTCTTCGCGCTATCCGTCGACATTGCAACGCTTGTATTTCCGACTATGGAACTCTGGCATCCCGGCCTCTCTTGCTTGTCTTCGCCAGTTTGGATTTATAATAAAAACCGTCATCCGTGTAATGCATGGATGGTGCCATGCAGTTAACTTCCAAGTTGGAAGTATGCACTTCCCTGTTATTCAACGAATAATTACCGTCGACTTTTCCCGGGCAATTTCCATGTTCACCCGCAGGCGCTTCTCCTTGCGTAGCAAGCTTTTTCCGCCGCCGCTCAGAAGTCCGGTGCGCAGACGAGTGCCAACGGCGGCGTGCGCACTCTCGTTGCAAGTGGGCGCTGCGCCGATGCTGTTCGGAGAATCCGTCTTGCGACAAGTCAACAACTCGAACCACGGCTTCGCCTAGCATTGAAAAAGTTCCTGCACGACAGTTGTCGGGCCTGTTGGTCGTCGCTCTGCCAAGTGCCTGGACATATTTCCGTTATCCACTGATTCGGAGTCCAACGTCGCCGAACGTGCCGGCTGCCGCGACTCTCGAAAAAATAGCCTGGAGAAACTCCGAAACAAACATTGCACATGGACCGTCGTCGCAACGGTCTCCCTCAATAGTTATTAAAAGAAGAGGTTCGCACCCATGGCAGGCAAGCATTACCAGGATGCCGATGTGCATGCCGCAACCCTATCCCGCCTCCGACTGGTATTCCGGAACTTCGAGCGCGTCTGTGTCGCCTTCTCCGGTGGCAAGGACAGCTCGGTCACCCTGCAATTGGCGCTGGACGTGGCACGCGAGTTGGGACGCAGCCCGGTGGACGTACTGTTCATCGACCTGGAGGGGCAGTACCAGGCCACCATCGATCACGTCAGCGAGATGCTCGGGCGTCCCGACGTACGCCCCTGGTGGGTCTGCCTGCCACTCAACCTGCGCAACGCCTCCAGTCTGGAGGAACCCTACTGGTGCTGCTGGGAGCCCGGCGCCGAGGCCGACTGGGTGCGCCCGCTACCGAAGCAGCGAGGGGTGATCAGCGACCCGGCGTTCTTCCCCTTCTACCGCTACCGCATGGAGTTCGAGGAGTTCGTCGCCGGCTTCAACGCCTGGCTGGCCAGGGAAGAGCCTACCGCGTTCCTGGTCGGCATCCGTTCGGACGAATCGCTCAATCGCTACCTGGCGGTCAAGCGCAGGAGCCGGGCGAAACAATGCGCCTGGACGCCGCCGGGCGGCTCCGCGCCGCTGGCCTGGAGCGCGCGCGACCGGGCCAACCCGCAGGCGGTGAGCTTCTTCCCGATCTACGACTGGCGTTTCGAGGATCTCTGGCGTTGCGTCGCCGACCACGGCTACGCCTATAACCGCCTCTACGACCAGATGTACCGCGCCGGCGTGCCGTTCTCGCAGATGCGCATCTGCCAGCCCTATGGCGACGACCAGCGCAAGGGCCTCGACCTGTTCCACCGGATCGAGCCACGCACCTGGTTCAAGGTAGTCCGGCGCGTCGCCGGCGCCAACTATGGGGCGCGCTATTGTCGCCAGCGCTTCCTCGGCTACCGTGGCGGCCTTGGCCTGCCGCCCTCCTTCGGCACCTGGCGCGAGTACAGCCAGTTCCTCCTGCGCAGCATGCCGCCGCCTCTGCGCGGCATCTACCAGCGGCGCATCGAGCGTTTTATCCTCTGGTGGAAGCAGCACGACTATCCCCTTGCCATCTGGCCGGACGCGGGGATCCCGGCCCTGGAGAATCGTCGCAAGCAGCCTTCCTGGCGGCGTATCGCGCTATCCCTGCTGAAGCAGGACATGGCCCGCTCGCTGTCCTTCGGCTTCTCCCAGGCCGATATCGACAGACTGGTCCCCGGTCGGGAGAAGCGCTCGTGATCCGCCCGCAAGACTGCGAGATCCTGCAGTGGCGCTCGTTCGACGACGAGGCCGCCTTCTTCGCCAGCATGGGCCGCTTCTTCGCCAGCGCCCGGGTGCGCCGCGAATGCGGCGGCTACCCGCTGAGCGACGGTCCCTACCACCGCTGGTTCGTGCTCCGCCGCCAGGGGGACACGCGGATACTGGGGTTCGTCAGCCTGGAGCAACATCCCGACGTGGTTCGCCTGCGCGATGCCTACCTGCGTGCGGAAGCGCGCGGTCGCGGGCTGTTCCGCACCCTGCGCGAGCGGGTCCTCGGGCATGTCGACCAACTCGGGCTGGCCTGTACCACCCGCGCGCCCCAGGCCTGCGCGCGCCTTCTCGAACCGCACGGCTTCGCCGTGCATTCCACCCGGGGTAGCTGGGTGACGCTCATGAGGAAAGCCCATGGCACAGACAAAGACACTGACGGAGCGAGCCGAGGCGCTGTTCGGCGAACTGCACGGGTTGCCGCTTGCCGAGCGGATTGAAGCCATCAACCGGATCCGCCGGCTGCTCCACGCGCACAGTCCGTTCGCCGAAGAGCCGGTCGATTGCGTGCAGTGGGTGCGTGCCGAGCGCGTCGCCGGCAACGACTACAACCCCAATACCGTCGCGCCACCGGAGATGCGACTGCTGAGGCTGTCCATCGAGTCCGACGGATTCACCCAGCCCATCGTCGCCTATCCGCAGGCCGACGGGCGCTACGAGGTGGTCGACGGCTTTCACCGCCTGCGCGTGGGCAGCGCCAAGGGCGCGCTGCGCCAGCGTCTGCACGGCTACCTGCCGATCGCCGCGATACGCGCCGGGCGTGAAGGCGACAGCGAGCGCATCGCCGCCACCATCCGCCACAACCGAGCACGCGGCGTGCACGGCGTATTGCCGATGACGGCGATCGTGGTGACCCTGCTCAAGGCCGGCTGGAGCGAGGCCGACGTGGCCCGCGAACTGGGCATGGACAATGACGAGGTGCTGCGTTTCAAGCAGGTTTCCGGATTGCCCGAGCTGTTCCGCGAACACGTGTATTCCCGCTCCTGGGAGTAGCGGGCGGCGCCGTCGGCCGCACCGCTCGCCCAGGCTCAGGCCGCGCCGGTGGTCAGGCTGATGTGCTTGTATTCGACGAAGTCGTCCAGGGCGGCGACCCCGTTCAGCCGGCCGAGGCCGGACTGGCGGTAGCCGCCCTCCTCGAATTCGTCGTAGACCTTGGCCCAGTCGTTGATCCACACGGTGCCGGCGCGAATCTTCCGCGCCACCCGGAAGGCACGCGCGACATCGCGGGTCCAGACCCCGGCCGCCAGCCCGTACTCGCTGCGGTTGGCCAGGGCGACGCCCTCCTCCTCGTGCTCGAATACCTGCAGGGTCAGCACCGGTCCGAAGGTTTCCTGTTGCACGATGTCCAGGTCCGGATCATCGACCTCCAGCAGGGTCGGACGGTAGAAGGCGCCGGCCGCCAGCTCGCCCTCGGTTACCGGGCCGCCGCGGACCACCACCCGCGCGCCGGCGGCGATGGCCTGGCGTACGGCTCGCTCGACGCGCTCGACGTTGGCCTTGTCGATCAACGGCCCCATGTCGCTGCGCGGGTCCGCCGCCGGCCCCACGCGCAGGTTTTCCAGGCGCTGCGCCAGGCGTTCGCGTAGCCGTTCGGCAACGCCGCGCTGCACCAGCAGGCGCGAACCGGTCATGCAGAACTGCCCGGCGAACACCGTCAGCGACTTCTCCAGCACGGGCAAGGCGGCGTCCAGGTCGGCGTCGTCGAACACCAGGTGCGGTGTCTTGCCGCCCAGTTCCAGGCCGAAGCGCTTCAGGTGCCGCGCGCCGGCGGCGGAAATCGCTCGGCCGGTGGCGCTCGAGCCGGTGAAGCTGATCACCGGCACCTCGGCCGCGTCGATCAATCGCCGGGCGCCTTCGGAACCCGATTCGCTGAAGATGTTCACCGCCCCGGCAGGCAGCGACGGCGCTTCGGCGATGATCCGCGCGACCATGGCGTTGGTCTGCGCGGTCTGCCCCGGCATCTTCACCACCGTGGTGGTACCGGCGGCCAGCGCCGGCGCCAGGGAGCGGATCATCAGCACCACCGGTGAATTCCACGGCACGATGATGCCGGCGACGCCCATCGGCTCGCGCAGCACCAGCGACACCACGTCGGGGCGCGGCGTGCCGCTGGCGCCCCGTTCGCTGCGCGCCAGGCCGGCGTAGTAGCGCAGCTTGCCCGGCACCATGCCGACCTCGAAGGCAGCCTCGGGCTTGATCTTGCCGTTCTCCAGGGCAAGCAGGTCGATCAGCGCATCGGCATGCCGCTCGAAGGCCGCGGCGATTTCCTCCAGGGCTGTCGCGCGCAGCGCGTGGTCGTCCTTCCAGGGACCATCTTCGAAGGCGCGCACAGCGGCGGCGATCGCCGCATCGGCCTCGGCCCGCCCGCCGTCGGCGTAGGTGCCGATCGGCTGGCCGCTGGCCGGGTCGAAGGATTGTCCCCGCTGCGCGGAATCGAGCCATGCGCCGTCGATCCAGTGTCTGGCGTGTCCGTTCATCTGCAAGTTCTCCTGGGTCGGTCAGGCGATGCGCTGCGCGAGGTGCTCGGCAACGGCGATGGTGGTGATGTTGGTGGCCACCGAAATGGCATCGGGGAAGATCGAGGCGTCGATCACCCGCAATCCTTGCAGGCCATGCACCCTGCCCTCCAGGTCGACCACCGCCCAGCGCTCGCCGGCGCGGCCCATCGGCGCGCTGGAGGTCGGGTGGTGGTAGGTATCGAGGGTGGCGCGGATCGCCGCTTCGATCTGCGCATCGCTGCGTGCCTCGGGCCCCGGCCCGAGTTCGGCGTGGATCAGCCCGGCGAGCGGTTCGCTGCGGCCTATCCGGCGCGCCAGCTTGACCCCTTCCAGCAACCGCGCGCGGTCTTCGGCCTCGGCGAGGAAGTTCAGGTCGATCAGCGGCGCGACGGCCGGGTCGCGGCTGGCCAGGCGCACACTGCCCAGCGATTGCGGCCGGGTCAGGGCCACGGCGAGGACGAAGCCGACCCCGGTCGGGCTCATCTCGGCGGGGAACAGGTGGGTGGCGGTGATGTGCAGGTCCAGCTCGCCGTTCTGCGCCCGCGAGCTATGGGTCCAGAGCTTGGCGCCGATCACCGGCGACTGCGCGCCGATGCGCTCCGGCCGGGCGGCATAGGCGTTGTAGTAGAACGGATGGTCCGTGAGCCGGCGGCCCACCGGCAAGTCGGCAAGCAACGGGATCGACAGCGCCTTCAGCTCGTCGGCCGGGCCGACACCGGAGCGCAGCAGGATCGCCGGGCTGCCGTAGGCGCCGGCGCTGAGGATCACTTCGCCGGCGTGGATTTCCTCGCCGGAGGCCAGGCGCACGCCCACCGCGCGCTTGCCTTCGAAGAGCACCCGGTCGACCAGCGCGTCGCCGCGGATCGACAGGTTGGCGCGAGCGCGCACGGCGTTGTCGAGGTAGGCCATGCCGGTGTTGACGCGCACACCGTTGACGACATTCATCGGGTACGGCCCGACGCCGTTGGCGTCGGCGCCGTCGAAATCGGCGATGGCCTTGAAACCGTTGGCCAGGGTGGCGTCGACGAAGGCCCTCTGCATCGGCGAGAGATCGGCGCGGCTCAGTTGCCGCACCGGCAGCGGTCCGTCCCCGCCGTGCAGGGCCGGGTCGCCGCCCTGGCGGGTCTCCAGGCGGCGGAACGCCGGCAGCAGGTCGTCGTAGGACCAGCCCGGCAGGTTCCAGCGGGCGAAGTCTTCGCGCCGCGCGCGGATCGCCACCGCGCCGTTGATCGCCGAGCTGCCGCCGAGGACCTTGCCGCGGATCGCATGGATCGGGTGCCCGATCGCCCCCGGTTGGGACTGGTAGCCCCAGTCGCTGGAGGGGTCGCCGCCGACGCTGTCGCTGCTGGCGATGATCCTGGGGTAGTCCCAGGCCGGATAGGCCTGGCCGGCTTCCAGCAACAGTACCCGGCGGTCGCCGCGCTCGCTCAGGCGCCGGGCGAGGACCGCGCCGGCGGAGCCGCCGCCGACGATCAGCACATCGATCCTGCCGCCATCGAAGGCCTTGCGGGGCGTTTCCGCCGTGGCGCTGGCCACGCCGGGCGCGCCGCCGAGCAGCGAGCCCAGGGCGAGCGCGGCGGAGCCGGCGACGGTCTGCGCCAGCAAGGTGCGGCGCGCCGGGTTTTCGGGTTGGTGCATGGGGTTCTCCCGTATCCAGATCGATTGACGGGAGCAACGCTATGCCCGGCGCGCCCTCGGCGACAGACAGCGGAAGGCGAACCGCTGGTTCGGTTTTTCCGAACTCAGCCCGGCGGCAACAGGCCACGCTCGATGAGCGCGCGGTCCCAGGGTGCCGGATCGCCGATTTCCTCTTCGAGGAACTGGCCGAGGACGAGGATCTTCCGGGGCGTCCGTTGGGTCTTGCGGTAGACCACGGAAACCTGCCCGCCGTCCGGCGAGTAGCCAGGCAGGACCGGCAGCAGCTCGCCGGCCAGCAAGGCATCGGCGGCCAGGAAGCTCGGCAGGATCGCCAGGCCGAGCCCGGCGCGCGCACCTTCGAGCAACTGGTGCCCGGAGTCGGTGCGCATCCTCACCCGGATGCGGAACGAGGCCGGTTCGCCGTCCACCGGCAGACAGAGCATGCCGCCGGGCTCGCGGTTGTAGTAGACCAGCCCGTCGTGCGCCTGTAATTCCTCGGGATGCTGCGGCACGCCATGCCGCGCCAGGTAGTCGGGACTGGCGCAGAGCAGGTGGCGGTTGGCGGTGATCGGCCGCGCCACCAGGCAGGAGTCGTCCAGCCGGCCCATGCGCAGGGCCATGTCGAAGCGCGGTTCCTGGAGGTTGACGAAACGATCGTCGGCCTGCACGTCCACCCGCAATTGCGGATGGCGCTCGGCGAAGCGCGCCAGCAGCGGCGCCAGGTAGCGCGGAGTGAAGGCCAGCGGCGCGGAGAGGCGCAACTGGCCGCGCAGGTCGTCATCGGCGTCGAGCACCGAGGCTTCCGCCTGCTCCAGCTCCTGTAGCAGGCGGCAGGCATGTTCGTAGTAGGTGCGACCGGGGTCGGTGAGGCTCAGCGGCCGGGTGCGGTTCAGCAGCACCCGGCCCAGGCGCCTCTCCAGTTGCTGGATACGCTGGCTGACTTGCGACTTGGTGGTGCCCAGGCGGCGGGCGGCCTCGGAGAAGCTATGGGCGTCGACCACGCTGACGAAGGTGGTCATTTCGGCAAACTTGTTCATCGGTGTCCTTCTGCGATCCGCCCCCGCGGACCCCGATCATACGCTTTCCGCCGCCGCTATCCGCGCCTCGGCGACCCGACGCAGGCGGTGCATGGACTCCTCCGACTCGCGTTCGATGCGACGGCGCAGCAGGAACAGGTTGGCCAGGCGCATCGACCAGCCGTCGAAGCGGTATTCCAGGGTGCGCACGAAGCGGGTGCCGGCCGCGCTCGGCTGGCATTCGTAGCTCAGGCGCAGGTGCAGACCCCGGTCGCCACGGGCGTTGGCGCGCCACAGGTGTCCCGGCTGGTACTCGACCACCGTCCAGGACAAGTGCCCGGCGCGGCCGCCGGCGTGAATGTCCTCCTCGAAGCGCGCGCCGGCCGGCAGCGGGCCAGCGGCGCCGTCGACCCGCAACGACGAGGGATGCCATTCCGGCCAGAGCCCCGGGCTGGCGGCGTAGGCGAGGGTCGCCTCGGGCCCGCGGGCGATCTCGATTCGGTGCTGCATGCGGGTCATGGCGTGCTCCTCGGCGGTTTCCGCTTCCCAGTGGAGGGTACCGTAGCACCAGTCCATCAACGGGAAGACCAGGTTGAAGTTGTGCGTCTGCATCAGCTCGCGACGGTGATGCAGTTCGTGCAGGCGGCGCATGTGGCGGATCCACGGCAGACGGCTGAGCGGATGCTCCGGCGGCAGGTGTTCGCAGGCGTGGAAGATCTCGTAGCTGAGGTAGCCCAGCAGCAGGGTCGCGGCGAACAGCGCGGCGAGGTTGTCGTTCAGCAGGCCGAGCAGGCTCCAGGCGAGCAGCGCGCCGAGGCTGAAGACCACCACCAGCCAGGCCGGGAACAGGATCACCCGCCAGTCGCGGGCCTGTTCGTAGCGCATCTGGCCGGCGACGAAGAAGCTGTGGTGGTCGCCGGTATGGCGCTTGTAGAACATCCGCCCCAGCGGGTGCTTGTGGTGGCCGAGGGACTTGTGGATGCGGTACTCGCCCCAGTTGAAGAACACCAGCGCGGCCGGCACCGTCAGCCATTCCAGCAGGCTCGGCTGCTCGAGTCGGGAGAGGAAGAAGACGATCCAGGCGCCGCCGTAGGCGAGGACGAAGCCGGCGTGCAGCCAGGGGTTGTAGCCGGGCCGGATGGCCGCGCGGTACTGCTGGCGAAAGGGTTGGGGATCGAAGGACATGGTCGGCATCTCGCGTGTGATTGTTATTGGCTGGGCCGCGAACCGGGCCGATCCGCCGGGGCGGAAGGGCTTGCATTCGAGTGTAGCGATGCCAGTCTTATCAGGGTAATGGATAAATAGAATGAGGATTATTCATGAAGCTGAACTTGCAGCAGCTCGACCTCAACCTGCTTCTGGTCTTCGATGCCCTGATGCGCGAACGCAACCTGTCGCGCGCGGCGATCCGCCTGCATCGCAGCCAGCCGGCGGTGAGCAACGCCCTCGCCCGCCTGCGCGAACAGCTCGACCAGCCGCTGTTCCGGCGCACCGCCAAGGGCCTGGAACCCACCGCCGCCGCCCTCGCCCTGTACGTGCCGGTGCGCCAGGCCCTGCATCTGCTGCAGGCCGGCCTTGGCTCCCAGGAAACCTTCGATCCGCACACTGCGCGGACCTTTCGCCTGACGATGAACGACTATGCCCAGTTGCGCCTGCTGCCGGGCCTGGTGACCCGCCTGAAGACCCTGGCCCCGCGGGTGACGCTGGAGGTACGTCCCGACGAAGGCGCCTCGATCCCGGCGCAACTGGCCAGCGGCGAACTCGACCTGGCGATCGACTACCTGTACTTCGACGAGCCCGAGCTGGCCTACCGGCCGGTCGGCGAGGAACGCCTGGTGGTGATCGCCCGGCAGGGCCATCCGGCCTTCCGCGGCGGCCTCGACCGCGCGGCCTACGAGGCCGCGCAGCACGTCTCGATCCTGCCGCGGGTCGGGCGCGGCAGTCCGCTGGAGATCGTCCTCGGCTCGGCCAGGGTACAGCGCCAGGTGCAATTGCTGGTGCCTCACTACCTGACCATCCCGGCCATCGTCGCCAGCACCGAGCTGCTCGGCACCGTGCCACGCCGCCTGGCCGAGCGCTTCGCCGGCAGCCATGGTTTGCAACTGGCGGACGTCCCCTTCGAGATGGCCCCGGTGCAGGTCAACCTGATCTGGCATCGCCAGCAGGAAGCGACGCCCGGCCTGCAATGGCTGCGCGAGCAGATCGTGCAGATCGAACAGGGCTGAGTCATAGGTTGCGCGCGAGGATCAGTCTTCCGTCACTTTCGATCATTGAGCGAGGCCTTTCCCGCAACCTATGGTGAGGCTCCGCCCCGCAACCGGCCCCAGGCCGCCCCGGGGATACAGTCCAGCACCCGCCAGAGGAGCCACCGTATGACCAGCCTGCCGCTCGAAGCCAACGCCGCCGCCACCCTCGCCGAATGGCACGGGCTGATCGCCCGCCGCGACCTCTCCGGGTTGCCGCGCCTGCTGCACCCCGATGCCGTGTTCCGCTCGCCGATGGCGCACAAGCCGTATGCCGGCGCACCGGTGGTCTCGATGATCCTGAATACCGTGCTCACGGTCTTCGAGGATTTCGCCTATCACCGCCAGTTGGCCAGCGCCGACGGCCGCAGCGTGGTGCTGGAATTCAGCGCACGGGTCGGCGAACGCGAACTGAAAGGCATCGACATGATCCGCTTCGACGACGACGGCCGGATCGTCGACTTCGAAGTGATGGTCCGTCCCATGAGCGGCCTCCAGGCCCTCGGCGAGGAGATGGGCCGGCGCCTGGCCTCCTATCTGGCCGCGAGCGAGGCCTGAGGCGATAGCCTTTGGGCCAAGGCCCGACGCTGCCTTTGCCAAGAGCGCAGCGTCGGCCCGCCGCGGCGAACTCCCGACATGGGTGCAACGCCCCCGCCCTCCCGCGTTCAGCGTCGACCCAAGCCACAGCGAAGGGGCTTGGCTAGTTCCGCAGCGAACCGGGCGAGGACATTTCCCAGCAAAAACGCCAGGTCGGTACTTCGCGAACCCGCGTCCATCGCGGCCATGACCCATATCAAGGACATCGGACGGCAATTCCGCCACTGTCCTGGCATCCGTCCGTTCTTTCCTGCCCCGTGCCGCCCCAGGGCCTCCACCCGTGAGGATGCTCCATGAGCAAGATGATGAAAGCCGCCGTATTCATCCAGCCCGGCCGTATCGAGCTGGTCGACAAGCCGATTCCCGACGTGGGGCCGAACGATGCATTGGTGCGCATCACCACCACCACGCTCTGCGGCACCGACGTGCACATCCTCAAGGGCGAGTATCCGGTCGCGCCCGGCCTGACGGTGGGCCACGAGCCGGTCGGGATCATCGAAAAGCTCGGCAGCGCGGTGGTCGGCTACCGCGAAGGCCAACGCGTGATCGCCGGTGCCATCTGCCCCAACTTCAACTCCTATGCCGCCCAGGACGGCGTACCGTCGCAGGACGGCAGCTACCTGGTGGAATCCGGCCGTTGCGCCTGCCATGGCTACAAGGCGACCGCCGGTTGGCGCTTCGGCAACCTGATCGACGGCACCCAGGCCGAGTATGTGCTGGTTCCCGACGCTCAGGCCAACCTTGCCCCCATACCCGATGGTCTCAGCGACGAACAGGTGCTGATGTGTCCGGACATCATGTCCACGGGCTTCAAGGGCGCGGAGAACGCCAACATCCGCATCGGCGATAGCGTGGCGATCTTCGCCCAGGGTCCCATAGGCCTGTGCGCCACCGCCGGCGCCCGGCTGCTGGGCGCCAGCACGATCATCGCCATCGACGGCAACGCCCATCGCCTCGATATCGCCCGTGGAATGGGCGCCGACGTCACGCTGAACTTCAGGGAGTGCGACGTGATCGAGGAAATTCTCAAACTCACCGGCGGGCGCGGCGTGGATGCTTCGATCGAGGCACTCGGTACGCAATCGACCTTCGAGACCGCCCTGAGGGTGCTCAAGCCCGGCGGCACCCTTTCCAGCCTCGGGGTCTATTCGGAAGACCTGACGATTCCGTTGTCGGCCTTCGCCGCCGGCCTCGGCGACCACCGGATCAATACCGCGCTGTGCCCCGGCGGCAAGGAGCGCATGCGCCGACTGCTCAATATCGTGGCTTCGGGCCGGGTCAACCTCGGGCCTTTGGTCAGCCACGAATACCGCCTCGACGACATCGTCGCCGCTTACGACCTGTTCGCCAACCAGCGTGACAACGTACTGAAGGTGGCGATCAAGCCGCACTGAGACCGTCATCCTATACTGCTGGACGGAGGTGGCGAACCCGTCGCGAACGACGAAGCGGGTTCCACCCATGGCGTCGGCGGCGCCCTTGCGCCGTCGCTTCGCGGGGGAATGGAGAGAAACCGTCCATGAACCGAGCCAGGCTCTACCTCTGCTGCGTCACGCTGCTGGCGCCGGTCATCGCCGGCGCGGCGACTGCCGACTACGTCTACGGCATGCCGCTGGACGTGGCCAGGGTGCTGAGCGTCGACGAGGCGCCCAGCGATACCTGCCAGGTGGTGCGCGCCACCCTGGTATACCTGGACTCCCACGGCGAGCGCCAGGTGTTGCACTACCTGAAGCAGGCGCGTGCGTGCAGCAACGAATGAAACCACGATAGGAAAGGACGAACGGTCAGGGTTGTCGTTTCATTTCACGAAATTTTCACCCCTGACATGGATACTGGAACCAGCTGAAGGACCAGCGCCCCATTGCATAGAGCCCACCATCGAGTGGGCTTTTTGCATTCCGGGCCGCGTATCGCCTGGCCTTGGGTTCAATCCCGCTCTTCCCTGCGCAGCAGTTCGCGCTTGCGCTCCACGCCCCAGCGGTAGCCGGAAATGTCGCCGTCGCGACGTACCACCCGGTGGCAGGGAATCGCCACCGCGATCCGGTTCGCCGCGCAGGCCTGGGCCACCGCACGCACCGCTCGCGGCGCGCCGATCCGTTCGGCGATCTGCGCATAGCTCGCCGTGCTGCCCGGCGGTATTTCCCGCAGTGTCTGCCAGACCCGTTCCTGGAACGCCGTACCGCGTACGTCCAGCGGCAGGTCCAGTCCCAGTTGAGGCGACTCGACGAAGCCCACCACCTGCGCCACCAGCCGTTCGAAGTCGGCGTCGCCGCCGAGTAGCTGGGCGCGCGGGAACTGGTCCTGCAACTCGCGCAGCAATGGCTCCGGCTCCTCGCCGAGGAGGATCGCGCAGATGCCGCGCTGGCTCTGCGCCACCAGGATCGCGCCCAGCGAGCATTGGCCGATGGCGAAACGGATCGCCGCGCCGGCGCCGCCATCGCGGTAATCGCGCGGGCGCATGCCGAGGCGTTGCGACGAGGACTCGTAGAAGCGGCTGTTGGAGTTGAAACCGGAGTCGTAGATCGCCTCGGTCACCGAGGCGGACGCCTGGCCCAGGCGCTCGCGCAGGCGCCGGGCACGATAGGCCGAGGCATAGGCCTTGGGCGTCAGGCCGGTTTCGGCCTTGAACAGACGATGGAAGTGGAACGGACTCATGCCCAGTCGGGCGGCCAGCGCCTCCAGTGCCGGCGGCGTCTCCGCCGTCTCGATCATCCGGCAGGCCTGCGCCACCCGCTCGGCGCGCTGCTCCGCCGCCAGGCTGCGGTCGCCGGCGGCGCGCCGGCTGGGCCGATAGCCGGCGGCCTCGGCGGCCTCGGCAGTGGCGAAGAACTCGACGTTCTCGCGCCTGGGCCGACGCGCCGAGGAACTCGGGCGGCAATAGACCCCGGTGGTCTTCACCGCATAGACGAACGCCCCGTCCGCCGCCGCGTCGCGCGCCAGCACGGCGGCCCAGCGCTGTTCGTCGGTGTGGTAGGCGTTGCAAGGATCGAGCTGCTGGCTCATGGCGTTTCCCCTGTGGGAGCGGATGATGCCCGCAGACTAATTCGCCATTCAAGCGCAAGAACTCCGGTTCTTGCGCTTGAATTCGAGCAAGGCCATGTGCCCGGCTTCGGCAGGTGCGGAAGGCCGTCGGCTTGCCTACCCATCGCCACGCGCCATAATGGCCCGCTCGAACCGGCGGAAGGATTGGGAACATGGCGTTCAAACGGATAGCACTGGCCTACTGCGTGCAACTGGATCGGGTGATCTCCATCGCCAGCGCCCGCCGCGAATACTTCTCCCAGGCCGAGCCGCGCAAACGCTTCGATTTCCTCTGCTCCAGCGAAGGGTGCCGGGCACAGGGGATCAAGGTATCGGCGAGCAACTACGACAAGCTGCCGCAGGACACCCGCAAGGCCGCGCACTTCAGCAAGTTCCCGCACTCCACCCACCTGCCGAACTGCGAGTGGTTCGTCGAGGACGACGAGGACGCTCTGCGCCCGGGCGAGTCCGCCGAGGATGCCGGCCAGCGGCGCATCCGCGACAAGCTGGATGCCTACGTCGAGGAGTTCGACCCGGCCATTGCCGAGGAGGCCGCGCCGCCGCAAGCGGACCCGGACACCGAGGAACACCCGCCGGCCTCCGCCGCAGTGCGCACCGACGCTCCCGCCGCGCCTCGGCAGAGAACGCAACGGCCACGGCGCACCCGCGATTTCGAACTGCTCGTCGACACCTTCCGCCAGGCCCGCGCCGAGCTGCCGGCGGAAGAGTTCAAGCAACTGGACATCCGCATCAGCGGCCTCGGCCGGATACCGCTGCGCGCCTATTTCCAGCACATCGGCTATGCCACCCCGGGCAGCGCCGGCAAGGTATTCTACGGCGGCGCCGACCTGGTCCGGCGCTACGGTGCGCCGAGCCGGCCGCAGGGCTTCCGCTTCAAGTTCCGCGACCGCATCGACGGCAAGCCGGTATTCCTCTACGTCGCTCCGGAAACCTTGCAGGGCTATCCGCATCGGCGCTACCTCGAAGACATCCTCGGTTGCGCCGAAACGGTGCGCTACTTCACCCTCTACGCCCTCGGGCGGCTCATCGAAGCGCCGAGCGGCAAGAGCTACAGCCTGGAGCCGGATGCCCTGCGCCACCTGGCGATCATCCCCGGTCCGGCGAAGGACGACGCCTCTCAGAGCTCGTCGTAGAGTCGGTCGCTGACCAGCATGTGCCCCGGCGCGTGACTGATGTACAGCTCCGGCTGAACCTCGGCGAGCACCGCCTGGGGCGTGACCCCGCAGGCCCAGAACAGCGGGATCTCGTCCGCCGCGAGCGGCACCGGGTCGCCGTAGTCGGGCCGCGCCAGGTCGCGGATGCCGATCAGCGCCGGATCGCCCAGGTGCAGCGGTGCGCCATGGGTCATAGGGAAGCGGCTGGTGACCTAGATCGCCCGGATCGCCTCGGCGGCCTTCAACGGCCGCATCGATACCACCGTGGGCCCGGCCAGGCGACCGCTCGGCCGGGTAGCGATGGAGCTGCGGTACATCGCCACGTTGCGCCCCAGCTCGAGGTGGCGCAGGCCGATGCCGGCGTCGAGCAACGCCTGTTCGAAGGAGAACGAGCAGCCGATGGCGAAGGCGACGAAATCCGCCTCCCAGAAGGTGCCGATGTCGCTCACCTCGACGGGCTCCTGACCGCGTCGATGCACCCTGTAGCGCGGCAGGTCGCTGCGCACGTCGATATCCGCGCCGAGCCTGGCGAAGTGCGGCGAGCCGGGTTCGCTGACGTCGAGCAGCGGGCAGGCCCGGGGGTTCAGGGCACAGAAGCGAAGGAACTCGTCGGCCCAGGATTTCTGCAGGATCACCAGGTTGGCCTGCAGGTGGCGCTGGCCGAGGCCGCTGGTATGGCCGGTGTAGTCGCCGCGGCGGATCAGTTGGCGCAGGACCGGCGGCGGCAGTTGCGCGAGTTCGTGGAAGGTCGGTTCGGGCATGGCGGCTCCGTGCGCTGGCGGACGTCGTTGTTGGCAGGTTTGTAGAAGCGGACGGCGGTCAGCGTCCAACGAGATTTTTCCGCCAGGGGCGATCGGAAAATCCGAATCAGCGCGAACGCAGCCGCCCCACTCCTTTCTTCAGCGGCGCCAGGAGCATGCACTCCGGGCCGACGTTGGCCGCGTAGTCGGCCAGCACCGCCTTGCTCAGCTCCACCACTTCGTCCACCAGTTCCAGGCCGGTGCCGCCGCGCCAGGACACCACCACCGGCAGGTTCGGCGGCGGCGGGCCGAGGCGCAGCAGGGTCAGTTCGCCGCGTTCCAGTTCCTGGCTGACCAGCGCCGGCGGCAAGGCGCCGACGCCGAAGCCGTCGCGCAGCAGGCGGGTCATCGCCGCCACCGAGTTCACGCAGTTCAGGCGCGGCGCCGCGACGCCGTTGGCGTGCAGCAGGCCGAGTACGTCCTGGTGCGGCCGCGAGTGCTTGGAGAAGGTCACCACCCGCTCCCGCGCCAGGTCCGCCAGCGAGGCGTAGTCGCGGTGGTAGATCGAGCCGGTGGAAACGATCCAGCGCAGCGGATAGCTGCCCAGTTCGAGGTTCAGCACCGACTCGTGGCGCAGCGAGTCGGTCTGGAAGATCAGGTCCAGGTAGCCCTTCTGCAACTGCTCGGAGAGGTTGCGCGCGGTGTCCGCCATCAGCTCGATCTCCACCGCCGGGAAGGTTTCCGTGACCCTGGCCACCAACGGGCTCAGCCAGGTGTGGATGACCGTGTCCATGGCGCCGATACGAATCCGTCCCTGGGTGCTGGCGCCGGTGTCGAGCGACTGCTTCAGCGCGTGCATGGTGTCCATCATCCGCTCGGCGTAGGCCAGTACCTTGTCGCCTTCCGGGGTCAGGGTCACGCCGCGCGAGTCGCGGACGAACAGTTTCACGCCAAGTTCGTCCTCCAGCACGGCGATCCGGCTGGAAATGGAAGCCTGGGTGCTGAACAGCTTCTCCGCGGTGAGGCGGAAGCTCTTCAGGCGCGCGACCCAGACGAAGGTCTCGAGGAATTTCAGGTTCATGTGGCGGGTACCGACGGGCAAGGGACACAAGGTGGCGGGAGCGAGCAGCTTCCATGCCAGCGCCCACCTTCCGGCGGCACATGATCGACGCATGACGGCCTGCTCCGCCATCGAAATTTCTTATCCCCGGCGGCCGCATAAATTAGTTGGACGCTCGCTGGCCAGCCTCGAAGAATGCGACCACCGGGTGCGACGGCGCCCACCGAATCTTCATAACACCAATAACGACGATCGGTGCCCCCATGGAAAAACACATGACCCTCGACGCCGGCCCGGACGCTTCCCGGGACGGTCATTTCGGCTGGTATCGCGCCCTCGACAAGCAGGAACGCCGGGCCTTCTGGAGCTGCAAGATCGGCTACGGCCTGGACGGCATGGACACCCAGATGCTCAGCTTCGTGATCCCTACCCTGATCGCCCTGTGGGGGATCGGCACCGGCGAAGCCGGCTTCATCCACACCATGACCCTGCTCGCCTCCGCCGCCGGCGGCTGGATCGCCGGGATCCTCTCCGACCGCATCGGCCGGGTGCTGACCCTGCAACTGACGGTGCTCTGGTTCGCCTTCTTCACCTTCCTCTGCGGCCTCGCGCAGAACTACGAGCAGTTGCTGGTCGCACGGACCCTGATGGGCTTCGGCTTCGGTGGCGAATGGACCGCCGGCGCGGTACTCATCGGCGAAGTGATCAAGGCCCGCGACCGCGGCAAGGCGGTCGGCCTGGTGCAGTCCGGCTGGGCCATCGGCTGGGGCCTCACCGCCATCCTCTACTCGCTGATGTTCAGCCTGCTGCCACCGGAAGAGGCCTGGCGCGCGCTATTCATGCTCGGCCTGTTGCCGGCGCTGTTCGTCCTGGTGGTACGCCGGCTGGTCAAGGAACCGGAGATCTACCGCGAGGCCAGGCAACGCAACCAGGGCGCCGACAAGGTCAGCTTCTACGAGATCTTCGCCCCCGGGATGCTCAGCATCACCCTGCGCGCCTCGCTGCTGACCACCGGCGCGCTCGGCGGCTACTACGCCATCACCGCCTGGCTGCCGACCTTCCTCAAGACCGAACGCGGGCTGACCGTGCTCGGCACCAGCGGCTACCTGGCGATGGTGATCCTCGGCTCCTACGTCGGCTACGTGGTCAGTGCCTTCCTCACCGACCTGATCGGGCGCAAGAAGAACTTTGTCCTGTTCGCCGTCGGCTCCTTCACCGTGGTCCTGCTCTACACCCAGTTGCCGGTGAGCAACGGCGCCATGCTCTGGCTCGGCTTCCCGCTCGGCTTCTTCGCCTCGGGCATCTTCAGCGGCATGGGCTCGTTCCTCACCGAACTGTTCCCAACCCGCATCCGCGGCTCCGGCCAGGGCTTCTGCTACAACGCCGGGCGCGCCATCGCCGCGCTGTTCCCGATGCTGATCGGCATGCTCGGCCAGAAGCTCTCGCTGGGCCTGGGGATCGGCGCCTTCGCCGCGGTCTCCTACGGCGTGGTGATCCTCGCCGCCCTCAGCCTGCCGGAAACCCGCGGCAAGCAACTGGAACTCTGAGCCGTCGACCGAGGAAATCCCAGCATGCATCCCACTCCCCGCCTGGCTGCCGCGCTGCTCGCCGGCAGCGGGCTGGGCTGGCCGCTGCTCGCCCAGGCCGACCTGGTCGAGGACAGCCACGCCAGCCTCGAACTGCGCAACTTCTACTTCAACCGCGACTTCCGCCAGAGCGGCGCGCGCGACAACGCCGACGAATGGGCGCAGGGCTTCCTCCTGCGCCTGGAGTCCGGCTTCAGCGAAGGCACCGTCGGCTTCGGCGTCGACGCCATCGGCCTGCTCGGCCTCAAGCTCGACTCCGGCGGCGGCAGCGGCGGAACCGGGCTGCTGCCGGCCGACGGCTCCGCCGGGGGTTCCCAGGACGACTACGCCAAGCTCGGCCTGACCGCCAAGGCGCGGGTCTCCAACAGCCTGCTCAAGGTCGGCGCGCTGCACTTCAAGAGCCCGCTGGTCTCGGCCAACGACACCCGCCTGCTGCCGGAACTGTTCCGCGGCGCGCTGCTCGACGTGCAGGAGATCGACGGCCTGACCCTGCGCGGCGCGCACCTGGACCGCAACAAGCTGAACAGCTCCAGCGACTACCAGGTGTTCAGCGCCAACCGCATCGGCGGGCGCAGCGATGCCTTCGACTTCGCCGGCGGCGACTATCGCCTGACCCCGGCGCTGACCGCCAGCCTGCACCAGGGTCGGCTCAAGGACATCTACCGACAGACCTTCGCCAGCCTGGTACACACCCTCGACCTCGGCGGACAGCGTTCGCTCAAGAGCGACCTGCGCTTCGCCCGGGCCAGCGAGGACGGCGGCTTCCGCGAACTGGACAACCGCGCCTTCGGCGCCCTCTTCAGCCTGCGCCTGGGCGCCCACGCGGTGGCCGCCGGCTACCAGCGGATCAGTGGCGACGATCCCTATCCCTACATCGCCGGCAGCGACCCGTACCTGGTCAACTTCATCCAGATCGGCGACTTCGGCAACGTCGACGAGCGTTCCTGGCAACTGCGCTACGACTACGATTTCGGCGCGCTCGGCCTGCCCGGCCTGAGCTTCATGAGCCGCTACGTCTCCGGCGACAACGTCGCCCGCGGCGCGGCCAACGACGGCAAGGAATGGGAACGCGACACCGACCTCGGCTACGTGGTGCAGAGCGGGCCGCTGAAGAACCTCGGGGTGAAATGGCGCAACGCCACGGTGCGTTCGAATTTCGCCAACGACCTCGACGAAAATCGCCTGATCCTCAGCTACAGCCTGGCGCTGTGGTGAGGTCCGGCGAGCAATGACCTGAAGGAACCTGCATGAACAACCTGTTGTTGAACTGCGATATCGGCGAGAGCTTCGGTGCCTGGCGCATGGGCCTGGACGCCGAGGTGATGCCGCTGATCGATTGCGCCAACATCGCCTGCGGCTTCCACGCCGGCGATCCCGGCACCATGCGCCGCACCGTGGCCCTGGCGGTGGAGCATGGCGTGCGCATCGGCGCGCACCCCGGCTACCCCGACCTGGTCGGCTTCGGCCGGCGCTCGCTGGCCTGCTCGGCGCAGGAAGTGGAAGACCTGCTGCTCTACCAGATCGGCGCCCTCGACGGACTCTGCCGCGCCCAGGGCACGCGGGTACGCTACGTCAAGCCGCATGGCGCGCTGTACCAGGACATGATGCGCGACCCGGCGATCCTCGCCGCCGTGCTGCGCGCACTGGCGGCCTACGACCGCACCCTGCCGCTGATGCTGATGAGCACCCGCGACAACACCGCGGCGCGCGCGCTGGGCGAGGCCCACGGCATCGAGCTGTGGTTCGAGGCGTTCGCCGACCGCGCCTACGACGGCGCCGGCTACCTGGTCTCGCGCAGCCAGCCCGGCGCGGTACACCACGACGCCGAGACGGTGCTCGCCCAGGCCCTCCTGCTGGCCCGTGGCGCGGCGCTGCGAGCCAGCGACGGCAGCGCCCTGGCGCTGGAGGCGCAGACCCTCTGCGTACACGGCGACAATCCCGCCTCGCTGGCTGCGGTGCGGCGCATCCGCGACGCCCTGGAGGCGGCATGAGCCAACCGCAACCGCGCATCGAGGTGGCCGCCATCGACAGCTTCGTCCTGCGCCTGTTCGAGCGCATCGACGAAGCCAACATGCCCTGGCTGCTGGCGGCGGAGGAAAACCTGCGGGCGGCGTTCGGCGCCGCCCTGCTCGACCTGGTGCCGTCCTACACCACCCTGCTCCTGCAATACGACCTGCTCCAGCTCGACCCTGGCGAGGCCCGCGCGCGGATCGCCGCGGCGCTGTCCGACTTGCGCCCGAAACGCCAGGACGGCGGCCGTCTGCACATCCTGCCGACCTGGTACGACCCGCGGGTCGGCCCCGACCTGGAACCCCTGGCGCGGCGCAAGCAGCTCGGCGTCGCCGAGCTGATCCGCCGCCACAGCCAGCGCGAGTATCGGGTCTTCGCCCTCGGTTTCAGCCCCGGCTTCGCCTTCATGGGGCTGGTCGAGGAAGCCCTGGCGGCACCCCGCCTGGCGACTCCCCGGCAACGCATCGCCGCCGGCAGCGTCGGCATCGCCGAGCGCCAGACGGCGGTCTATCCGCAGGCCTCGCCAGGCGGTTGGAACCTGCTCGGGCGCTGCCCGGTGCGCCTGTTCGACCTCACCCTGGACGGCTACAGCCTGCTGCGCGCCGGCGACCGGGTGCGTTTCGAACCCATCGGACACGCCGAATTCGTCCGTCTCGGCGGCGACGACACGCCCCTGGAGGTCCAGGCATGAACGACTCCATCCACGGCGGCCTGCGGGTGTGCCAGAGCACCCCGCTGGTCCAGTTGCAGGATCGCGGCCGCTTCGGCTGCCGCCATCTCGGCGTGACCCAGGGCGGCGCCCTCGACTGGCTGTCCATGGGCTGGGCCAACTGGCTGCTGGGCAATCCCCTGGACGCCGCGGTGATCGAGATCGCCCTCGGCGGTTTCGTCGCCGAATGCCGTGCCGACGGCTGGTTGGCCCTGGCCGGCGGCGATCTCGGCGCGACCCTCGATGGCCAGCCGCTGCCGGCCTGGGGCGCGTTCGCCGTGCGCGACGGCCAGCGCCTGGCCTTCGCCCACCCGCGCCAGGGCGCCCGCGCCTACCTGGCGGCGCCCGGCGGCTTCGCCGGCGAGCGCCAGTTGGGCAGCCTGGCCACGGTGGCCCGCGAAGGCCTGGGCGGCCCCCGCGCCGACGGCAAGGCCCTGGCCGCAGGCGACAGCCTCGGCTGGCTGGCCGATGGCGCACGGCCACGCACGCTGCCGATGCCCAGCGAACGGATCATGGACTGCACCGGCGAAGCGCGCCTGGAGCTGATCCTCGGCGCGCAGATCGGCGACTTCCCGGCGATGAGCCTGTTCGATGCGTTCAACGGCGACTGGCAGGTGGATACCCGCGCCGACCGCATGGGCGTACGTCTGCTCGGCCCGCGCCTGGAATGCCGGCAGCAATCGATGATCTCCGAAGGCATCGCCCTCGGCGCGGTGCAGGTGCCGCCGGACGGCCAGCCGATCGTCCTGCTCAACGACCGCCAGACCATCGGCGGCTATCCCCGTCTCGGCGCCCTCGCCCCGCTGGCGCTGGCGCGCCTGGCGCAATGCCTGCCAGGCCAGCGGGTACGGCTGCTGCCGACGGTGCAGGAGGCGGCGCACCGCGAGCATCGACGCCTGCTGGCGGCCTGGGACGCATAGGCGGTTTTTTTGAACGGCGCCGTATGGCGAGCGTCCACCGCACACTCGTCCCGTCCGGAGGTCCGCCATGCCCAGTCGCCTGTCACTGATCGCCGCCCTGCTGTTGCCCCTGGTCGTCCAGGCCGAACCCGCTGATACCCGCGCCCTGCTCGCCGACAGCCTGGCCGACAGCCAGGCCCAGGTGGAGGCAGCCGAGCAAGCCATGCGCCGTTCCGAAAACAAGGCGGTGCAGCTCTATGCCAAGCGCGTACTCACCGAACAGCAGGAGTTCGACCACCAGTTGCGCGCCCTGGCCGGGGAAAAGGCCTTGGCGCTGCCCTCGCCGCGCCAGACCGAACGGCAGGCCGCCGCTCCCGGCGGCTTCGACGAGCGCGGTTTCCTCGACGCGCAGATTCGCCAGCAGGACCGTCTGGTTGCACGCTTCGAGGGAATCGCCCGGGACTCCGCCGATCCTGACCTGCGCCGCTTCGCCGACGAATGGCTGGCGCGCTTCTACCACCACCGCGAACTGGCCGACCAGTTGCGTAGCGGCCGCGCCGACTGAGCGCCGCGACCGCCTTGCTCAGTGCCGCGCGAGGACCTGCCGGGCGCTCTGGCGAATCACCCCCCAGCGCTTGGGATCGTCCTGCAGCATGGCGCCAAGCAGGTGCTTGGCCTGCTCGAAACTGATGTGCGGCGGCAGCGGCGGCACGTTCGGGTCGGTGACCACCTCCAGCAGCACCGGGCGGTCGGCGGCGAAGGCCTCGGCCCAGGCGGCGTCGATGTCCTCCGGGCGATCCACGCGGATGCCCTTGAAGCCGAGCATGTCCGCATAACGCGCGTAGGGGAAATCGATCACTTCCTGCGCCGGGCTGAACTCCGGGTCGCCGGCCAGGGCACGCTGCTCCCAGGTCACCTGGTTGAGATCGCCGTTGTTCAGCACCAGCACGATGAAGGTCGGCGAGTCCCAGCGCTGCCAGTACTGCTGCACGGTGACCAGTTCGGCGTTGCCGTTCATCTGCATGGCGCCGTCGCCGACCATCGCCACCACCGGCCGCTGCGGATAGGCGAGCTTGGCGGCGATGGCGTAGGGCACGCCGCTGCCCATGGTCGCCAGCTTGCCCGACAGCGAGCCGAGCATGCCCGGGCGCATGCGGATGTCGCGGGCGTACCAGTTGGTATGCGAGCCGCTGTCGCCGCAGAGAATCGCATCGTCCGGCAGTTGCTCCGACAAGGAACGGAATACCCGCTGCGGGTTGATCGGGTCGGCTGGCTCTTCGGCCTGGCGCCGGGCTTCCTCGCGACTGGCCGTCACCGCCCGCTCGACCCGGCGGCGCCAGGCGCCGTGCTTTTTCTGCTCGAGCAGCGGCAGCAGGCGCTCCAGGGTTTCCCCTGCATCGCCGAGCAAGGCCTGGTCGATCGGATAGCGGATACCGATGTTGCGCGGATACAGGTCGATCTGCACCGCCCGCGCCTGGCCGGCCTTGGGTAGGAACTCGCTGTAGGGGAAAGTGCTGCCGACGATCAGCAGGGTGTCGCAATGCGACATCAGCATGCTGCTGGCGCGGGTGCCGAGCAGGCCGATGGAGCCGGTCACGTACGGCAGGTCGTCGGAAACCGCCGCCTTGCCCAGGAGCGCCTTGGCCACTCCGGCGGCCAGGCGCTCGGCGACCGCTTCCAGTTGCCGGTGCGCGCCCAGGGCCCCGGCACCGGCGAGGATCGCCACGCGCCGGCCGCGATTGAGGATCGCCGCGGCGGCTTCCAGGTCGGCGTCGCGCGCGTAGGGTCGCGGCTGGACGAAGCCCACCGCCGACATCACGTGGCCGTGCTCGTGGGGCTGGCGCTTCGGGGCCGCCATCTGTTGCACGTCGTTGGGCACGATCACCGTCGCCACCTGCCGCTCGCCGACCGCCACGCGCAGGGCTCGGTCCAGCACATGGAGCAGTTGTGCCGGGCTGACCACGGTCTCGACATAGGCGGAAACGTCCTTGAACAAGCTCTGCAGATCGACTTCCTGCTGGTAGTCGCTGCCCAACGCGGTAGCCGCCTGCTGGCCGACGATGGCCAGCACCGGCTGATGATCCATGCGCGCGTCGTAGAGCCCGTTCAGCAGGTGGATCGCGCCCGGCCCCGAGGTGGCCAGGCACACCCCGACCTCTCCGGTGAACTTGGCGTGGGCGCCGGCCATGAAGGCCGCCATCTCCTCGTGGCGCACGCGGATATAGTCGAATGCCTCGGCGCGCCGGCCCATGGCGCCCATGATCCCGTTGATGCCATCGCCGGGGTAGCCGAAGACGCGCTTCACCCCCCACTGGCTCAAGCGTTCGAGCAATTGATCGGCAACCGTGCTGGACATTCTCGCCTCCTGGTCGTGTCTGGGGTCGTACCAGTGAGGACTGGCGCCGCGGGCGAGGGTTCAAGGCAATCGAGCGGCGGTGCCGACGGCGAAATCGACTGAACTGTCGGCATCGTCGACCGGCCCAAGGAACAGGGCCCGCATGGGCGCAATCGCCAGGAGGTGCCGCCATGACCCGCGCCATCAACGATCCCGGAAACGAAGACCCCGGCTCCCTGCTGGAAACCGACGCCGACGCCCTGCTCGGCGGTGCCGCCGTCCAGGCGCCGGAAGAGCGCTGCCGGCTCGCGTCCCAGGACTGCATCCGCGCGTGCGAGCGCTACCTGGCGCTCTGCACCGAGTCCAGCAGGGAACAACGCCAGCACGCCGGCGACTGCGCCGACCTCTGCCGCCTCGCCGCCCTGCTGCTGGAGCGCCGCAGCCCATGGGCGCCGGCCGCCTGCGAGCTGGCGGCGCGCTATGCCCTGGCATGCGCCGAGCGTTGCGATGGCGACGAGCCGCTGGAGCGCGAATGTGCGGGTGCCTGCCGGCGCTTCGTCGAAGCCTGTCGGCCGTTGTTGCCGGCCTGAGGCCCTCTGGCATTGCATGGAGCTGCCGGGCGTGGCGAGGGTGACCTGTGGCGTAGAATGGGAAACCGACGGCCATGTCGACGGTAGTCGCTCAACCCAGTACCAGTACCACCCTACGGGTGCGCGCTGATTTCTTCTCCATCTTGGAAACGCGCACCACCCCAACCTCTTCGGTATTCGCCACATGGGTTCCACCGCAAGGCTGCAGGTCGGTGTCTTTAATACTCACCAACCGAACCTGCCCGGCGCCCATCGGAGGTTGGACACTCATGGTGCGCACCAGATCTGGCCTAGCCCGCAGTGCATCGTCGCTCATGGTGTCGATCGAAACCGGATGTGCTGCCTCGACCATTGCCGCCAAGGCGCTATCAATGGCCTCGCGGGACAGCGGTTCACTCGTCACGAAGTCCAGGCGCGCATGCTCATCAGTGATGCTGCACCCATTGACCGGATAGGGCAGGACAGCACAGAGCATGTGCGCTGCGGTATGCAGTCGCATGTGCCGGTAACGACGCACCCAATCGATCTGCGCAAGAACCACCTCGCCAGGCTTCATTGCTCGGAGAACGGTTGCCTGGCCTTCAGCTGGGATATGCAGGATGGCATCCCTGCCAGCACCTGCTTCTGTCCCCTTGCGTGTATCGGCGATCCGGAGCCGCGTGCCATCAGCCAGCGTCAGCCAACCACTGTCTCCAGCCTGGCCACCCCCCTGGGGATAGAAAACGGTCTGGTCGAGCAGCAGGCCATCTTCAACGACATCGGTGATTCTCGCCAAACACTCTTCCCGGTAGGAGTCCTGGAGAAAAAGGGAGGCGGTCTGCGTCATGATGCCTCCATTGGTTGAATTTGGGTCTGCGTGGCTGCCGGCTGTAGTTGCTGAACTATGTGGGGGCCTCGGATGACCTGTAGTTCAGAACGCAGGGTTACGACTGAACCGACAGGGATGTCGTCCTTGATGACACAATGCGGACCGACAAACACATCGTCGCCGATAGCGATGTCACCCAGTACACGCGTGAAGGCCCCGATTTGGACGCGGCTCCCTATGGTGGGGTGACGCTTACCGGCGGGATTAGCCGATATGCCAGTTGCCCCCAATACCACACCTCCGAGGATGTAACAGTCATCACCGATTACCGCTGTCTCGCCAATGACCGTGCCATGCCCATGGTCCAGGATGAATCGACTGCCAATCTTGCATCTTGGGTGGATTTCCGCGCCCGACAGGAGCTTTCCACGAGAGGAGACCAGGAGCGCGGTAGCCTCCAACGCTCTCTCAGGATCGCCTTCAGATGTGCTTCGCAGACACAGCATGTGGGAAAGCCGGTAGTGCAGCACTGCCTTGAACGAGCTGTAGCCAAACGCAATGTCGGATGTCCGTCCCTGTGCGGCTGGATCCTTGCTGGCGAATGCCTGCAGGTCTTCCTCGCACCAACGTCTGGCTTCTTCGAACATCGAATGAGCGACTATCCGCTCCACCAGTTGGGGTGAGCAGCACTCCATCAATGCCGCGCGCATCAGATTACCTACCAGTTTGTCCATCGCATGCGACCTCATTTCGACCATGCAAGCGTTATCGCCGTGCTCTGCTCTACAACTTCATCGAAAAGCGTCCATGTATGACTCGACGCCATCGTAGATCATCGTCAGTACACGAGCGCCTGACGGCATGGCAGATGCCATGTTCAGCACCGCGACCAGGTTGGCTGCGGAGGACAACCCCATGCTCACAGAGTCGTTTTGCAGGACTTCCCGGATCATCGACAAGCAGGCAGATTTCGACACCCCGACCATGCCAGTAACAATGCCGAGGTTGCAGACTTCCGGCACGATACCAATGGAAAGTCCCTGAATCTCATGCGATGCGTGCCTATCGTCGAGCAAGTCGCACTGCTCTGGCTGCACGCCATAGATGGCCATATCCGGCCAGTGGTTCCTCAGCACCTCTCCAACACCCGTGATATGTCCACCAGTTCCAATGCCAGCGAAGAAGAAGTCCGGGGGTGGCTGGCCTGCAAAGTCCCTCAGGATTTCCAGGGCTGTAGCTTCGCGATGGGCTTGCGGGTTGGCTGGATTGCGCTGCTGGTTGAGCATGACGAACTCCGGATGTTCCAGCAGTATCTGGATTGCCAGCTCGCCATGCGAGTTGTTCCCTTTTCTGCTATCCGACAGCACGACGTGAGCGCCATACAGCTCGAGCAATTGTCTCTTGTCAGGGCTGTAGTTGTCGGGAACCACCAGGGACACGCGGTACCCCAGGATGTTCCCCGCCATTGCCAGTCCAATCCCCGTATTTCCCCCGCTCGGCTCGAGAATGGTCTGCCCTTTCCCGCGCACCAGGATTCCTTTGCGTTCGGCATCCAGAATCATCCAGAGCGCGATACGCGCCTTATGACTTCCTCCTGGATTGAAGGATTCCAGCTTGGCGAATACGCTCACCCCCAGGCGAGCAGACAATTTGCTCAGCCGTATCACCGGCGTCCCGCCAATTAAATCGAGTAGCGAATCGTAGATCATGCTTTCCCTGCCTATGGTTCAGTACATCGGCATGTGCTGCTCTATCTCTTTCGCCCATCGCTTCATGCCGCCATCGAGCACTTGGACGTTGGAGAACCCTGCCCCCATGAGCTGTATGGCCGCGCGTTCGGCACGAGTGCCGGCGTAGCACACGAGGATGTAGCGCTTACTGAAGTCGAGATTGGCGAAATGGCTGGCGAGTTCGTTCAAGGGAACGTGGACGATCCCCGGCAACTGGCACACTTCGAGCTCGCCCGCGTCGCGTACATCCAGAAGGGCATAGTTTTCGCTGTTGGATTTCATCAACTGCAACAGGCAGCCGGGATCGATATAGCGATCGTCGTCGAGTCGTTGCGACGGTGCCGCGCTTGCCTGGCAGAGCAATCCCTCCCTCCAGTGGCGGGGATTCTCTGCAGCGGTTTTGCCGCAGGCCGGACAATCGTCGCGCCGATTGAACTTCACTTCATTGAAGTGCATGAGCAGCGCGTCGAATCGAAGAAGTCTGCCTGATAGGGACTTGCCCAGGCCGACGAGGGCCTTCACCGCCTCGGTTGCCTGCAGCAGGCCAATCACTCCAGGCAGCACACCAATAACTCCCCCTGCGTTACAGCTTGGAGCCATCTCAGGCGGGGGATTGTTCGGGAAGAGACATTGGTAGCAGGGGCCTCCCTCCAGATTGAAGACGCTGACCTGACCTTCGAACCGATAGATCGCGCCAAAGACGAGTGGTTTTCCGAGCTTGGCGCAAACCGCGTTGACCAAGTAACGTGTGGCGAAGTTGTCGGTGCCATCCAATACCAGGTCATAGCTCTGAATCAGTGACTGCGCATTGTCCGCGTCGATGGCGTAACGGTGGGTTACGACTTCAATGTAGGGGTTCAGGTCCTGCATCCGGCGCTGGGCGGACTCAACCTTCGGCATACCGAGCGTGCTATAGCCATGGACGACCTGGCGCTGGAGATTGCTCGACTCCACCACGTCAAAGTCAACCAGCCCGATGGTGCCCACTCCTGCTGCGGCCAGATAAAGGCAAGCGGGCGAACCCAGGCCGCCCGTTCCGATTATCAGCACCCTGGCCTGCTTCAGGCGCTGCTGGCCTTCCCTGCCAACGCCTGGCAACGTGATGTGGCGAACGTAGCGTTGAACTTCTTCGTCGCTCAACGCTTCAACGCCAGAACCGCCAGATGTCGCGAGCATGACTTCGACTTCATCTCCATCGGAAAGCTCGCCATCCAGATTGACTAGCGAACCTTTGTGGGTCAGCAGGAAGTGTTCTTTCAATTGACCGTTTTCGTAATACAGGTGCCCGAGTAATGAAGGATGCTTCCTGGCAAGGCCTGCCAGCAGCTCGCCAACCGTCAAGCCCGCTCCCTCCAGGCGCCCGCCTTCCAGTTGGGCGGCCCGTACCAGTACTTCCGGAAAAATTACCGTCTTCACTTTTCAGCTCCTTGCCAGATGTCTACTCGTCCTGGCTCGATGGCCCGAACTCTCGTGTGCATTCAAAGCGTCCGTTGCGCCAGGCAAACAGTTTTGCGCCGCGAACGTTGCCGGCGGCCACATCAACAACCAGGTAGTCGACCGGCAGCATTGGCTCCCCGGCATACAATGCCTTGTCGATATCCTCCCGGCTGAAGTAGGCACCGACGTCCGGGTGGGAGTGGTAGATGACGGATACCGGGCTGCACGTCTTGAAGCTGCTGTTGAGGAATACGGTATCCGTCACGGAAAACGTGTACCCGTTGGCGGCCGTGCGTGGGTACCTCCGGGGGTCAGCCATGTGCAGTTCATCCTGGATGTTCGTACCCTCTTTCACTTTTGCATCGGCGAGAACGAATCCGCAGCATTCCCTTGGATAGGTCCTGCAGGCGTGTCTGTAGATCACGCTCAATGCATGCTCGGTCAACACGTTCGTATTCATGTCACCTCCTGCCGAGCAGCTTCTCGATGGGAAGCTTGGTGATGGCAAATCCAGCCAATAGGAGCACGGTGAAGCCAATCAACTCGCGAGAGATGGCAACCCCTTCGTACCAGGCGCCGATGATCACGGCGAACACCGGGAAAATGATGAAGACGAACGACAGCACAACGGGACTCAAACGCTTGAGCAGGAAGAAGTACACGATGAATCCCCCGACTGATGCCACCAGACCGAGATAGATCAGGGCAGCCCAAGATCGGCTTGTGACGGCAGACAGGTTCGGGTGTTCCATCACGAGTCCGGCCATGAACAGCCCCAAGCCGGCGATGCCAATGGGCAGCGTATTGAAGGTGATCACGCCGATGTCAGCACCTTGCCTTTTGGTGATGACGTAGCTGAGTGCGTGCATGATCGCCGCGAGCAGGATGGCAAGTACGCCTAACAACTCCGTGTAGTCCAGATGCAGCCCTTGAGACCTGATGATCATGAACAGGCTGCCGAAGCCAATCGCAATACCAAGGATCTGCGACAGGTAGATGCGCTCGCGCAGGAAGATCGCGGAGAAGATCAGGATGAACACGGGCATGCTGCTGAACAGCAGCGCGGTAAGACCTGAAGCGACGTATTGCTCGCCATAGTTCAGCAGGTAGTAGGGCACGCTGAAGTAGCCGAGCGTCACGAAGACGAAGAAGGCCAGGAGTCGCCGCGGGAAAAAGATCGTCTCGTGGCGCAGCCGCGCAAAGAGCAGGAAAAGCGGAAATGCGATCAGAAAGCGCAATCCGGCGGCAGTTAGCGGCGGCACGCTCTCCACGGCGATCTTGATGCCGAGCCAGGTAGTCCCCCAGCTGATACACACCACTAGAAATAGAACAGCGGTCACCAGGCTGGCCACACGTACCTGCCGCCTGTTGATAGTCAGAGCTTGAATTGACATAAGTTGCACGTCTTTCCCCCATGTTATTCTTTGATTGACGCCCTTTATTGCTTATCAAACCTCTTTATTTGAGGTTAATTCGGAGAAAATATGCCGGTCAAAGCAAATATTGACACCGATTCAATTTTCAGATTCTTCCTACCAGAAGGGCCCGGCCTGAAGTACAAACGGCTGGCCCAGGGCATCGAAGAATCTATTCGCAATGGGGTTCTCCGGCAGGGAGTCAAGCTGCCGCCACATCGCATCCTCGCGGACAAGCTCGGTGTGACCGCGGGCACGGTGAGCCGGGCCTATGGTGAGCTGGAGCGCATGGGGCTGGTTGAGGCTCGGGTCGGCGACGGTACGTTCGTCCGCAACCGCGGTCGAGAACGTGCTCGGGAGGCGGGCTTTCGCAATTTCGTAGACAGCACCGAGATGTGCAACGACATGAGCCGGAATATGCATATTCCGGGCAATGAGACCGAACTGCTTTCCCGCAGCCTTCAGCAATTGAGTGCGGCCCCTGAGCTCCTGCAGGAGTTAATGCTCTACACACCCGACACAGGACTGCTCCGACACCGGCAAGCGGGAGCAACATGGCTGTCTCACGGTGAGTTTCAAGCGGAGCACCAGCAGATTCTGTGCGTCAATGGCAGCCAACACGGTCTGCTCGTCGTGCTTATGGCCATGCTGCGCGCCGGCGACACCCTGGTAACGGAGCAGCTCTCCTATCCTGGGCTGATCAGTGCCGCGCAACTGTTGGGCATCAAGGTGCTCGGCTTGGAAATGGATGAAGAGGGGCTACTGCCCGACGCCCTCGAAGAGGCCTGCCGCACGAACAGGATCACCGCCCTGTACTGCACACCCACCATCCAGAACCCGACCACTGCAGTGATGTCAGGCGCCAGGCGGAAGGAAATCGCGAAGATCTGCCGCGAGCACGGCTTGATCGTCATCGAGGACGAAACCCATGCTGTATTGATGGCCGAACGCCCCACCCCTCTCTGCCATCTGCTGCCTGAGCGGGGCATCCTCATCGGTGGCATGAGCAAGGCGGTCGCTGCAGGATTGCGGGTTGGATACGTTCATGCTCCTGCATCCATGGTAAGTCGCATGGCAGCAGCGCTTCGCAATTCGTGCTGGATGGCGACACCACTGGTTCTCGAGATTGCGAGCCGATGGGTCGAGGACGGTACTGCAAGCGCACTGCTCGAATACCAGAGAGGGGAAATCGCGCGTCGCCAAGCGCTGGTTGTGGACCTGCTGCAGGGCCTGACCTATCGCAGCCATCTATGCTGTCCGCATTTCTGGGTAGAAGTGCCAGCCCCCTGGCGCGCCATCGAAATAGAGCAAGGCATGCGCGGACAGCAGCATCTTGTCACCACCGCAGAGGCCTTTAGTACGGGCCGCGGTACGCTTCCCCAGGCCATTCGAATCAGCGTCAGCAATTCCCCAGGAGGGGGGAATACGTTATCTGACGGCTTCGCAGTCCTGGCAGCGCTCCTACGCGAAGGCCCCCAAGAGATGCTGACGATGCGTGCTTGATACGGGAGGCAACGGTCCCACCCGAGGAGGACTCTTGGGCTCAACGGTAGCGATAAGCACCGGCGCCTGGCTAAGGCATACCTATGGTCCGAGATCTACCATGGATTTCACTCGCCTGGGACGGCGAAACAAGAAGTCGAGGCAGCCACGAAAAGCAGCTAGACCATCCAGCGTGAAACCCACCCAAGCTTTAATCCGTTCTATCCATCCTGCGCAGAGCCTAACCCCGCGACAACCACGCCATCACCGCTCGGTTCACCCACGGCGGAGACAACTGCCCAGCCCAGTACAGCGCCGTGAACAACCCGCCCACCGGCCGGTGTACCCGCCGGCTGTGCGCGTGCCGCCAGGCCGCCTCGGCGATATCCTCGGCGTCCAGTCTCAGCCCCAGGCGACGCAACACCGGCGGCTGGTAGGCCTGCCCGGCGACCATCGGCGTGCGAACGAACGGCGGCATCAGGTCGGCCACACGAATACCGTGGCGGCGCCATTCCAGCTCCAGCGCCTCGGTAAGCCCGCGCACGGCGAACTTCGAGGCCGAGTAGACGGCCATCTCCGGTACGCCATACAGCCCCGATGCCGAGCCCATGTTGAGCACCTGCGCCTGCGGCGTCGCGCGCAGGAACGGAAAGGCCGCGTGACAGCAGTTGAGGACGCCATGCAGGTTGATCGCCAGCAACCGCGCGTGGTCCTCCAGGGCGACCTCTTCGAAGCGGCCGAAACGCAGGACGCCGGCGCAGTTGAACAGCAGGCGCAGGCGGCCATCGGCACAGAACTGCGCAAGCGCCTCGCCGACCGCGTCGGGCTCGCTGACGTCCACGGCGCGGTGCCAGGCGCCCGGCAGTTGCGCGGCCAAGCCGCGCAACGCCTCGGCATCGATGTCCAGCAAACCGACCCGCCAGCCCCGGCGGTGGAACAGCCGCGCGCTGGCGGCGCCGATTCCGGAAGCGGCACCACTGATCAGGATGTTCTGCACCTGTCGCCCTCCGCGCTGCATTCGACGACGAACGCGGCCGCCTCGTCCAACGCCCGGTCGGCGCTGGCCAACACGCCGGCATGAGCCTGGAACACGTGCCAGCAACCGGCGTAGCGCTGCAATCGCACCGCGACGCCCTGCTCACCGGCCCGTTGCGCCAGGCGCAGGCTGTCGTCGCGCAGCAGTTCGTCCTCGCCGACCTGTACCAGCAGCGGCGGCAGCCCCGCCAGGTCGGCATGCAGCGGCGACAAGGCGGCCGAGCCTGGCTCCGCGTCGGCCGGCAGCAGCAGGCGCACCGCGCTTTCCAGCCAGGCCCGCGACAGCAGCGGGTCGCCGGCCGCCGGCGTGTGCAGGCGCTGGCAGCCGAGGTCGGTCCAGGGCGAGAACAGCAGCAACCCGGCCGGCAACGGCAAGCCGCGCGCCTTCAGCTCCAGGGCCAGGGACAGCGCCAGGTGGCCGCCCGCGGAGTCGCCGGCGAGCAGCAGCCGGCGCGGCGAATGGCCGGCCTCCAGCAATGCCAGGTAGACCGCCAGGGCGTCGTCGCGGGCGGCGGGGAACGGATGTTCCGGGGCGCGCCGGTAGTCCACCGCGCAGACCTCGGCGGCGCAACGCCGGGCCAGGTGCGTGGTGATCGCCCGGTGGGTCGCCGGCGAGCCGATCAGGTAGGCGCCGCCGTGCAGGTAGAGCACCCGGCGCCGCGCCTCCACCCCGCGCGGCCGCAACCACTCGCAGGGCACGCCGGCGAGGCTGCGGCGCTCACGGACGACGCCGCCGGCGCCCAGCGTCGCCAGGCTCAGCCCGCGCAACACGCCGCGTTGCAGCGCCACTGGCATGGGCGGACGGACCAGCCCGCGGAACAACAGGCGCAGGCAGCCGCGCAGGAGACCGGCGCGCAGGCGTTGCGGCGGCGACATCAGGGGCGCTTCAGCGGGCCAGGTCATAGTCGGCAAGCTCCGGCCGGCGCGTACGCCAGCGATAGACGAAGGTGTAGCCCGGCCAGTTGTTGGTGTTCTTGCCGGCGGCAGTCTTGTACCAGCTGTCGCAGCCACGCTCCCAGACGGTATGGCGCAACCCCTGTTGCACCTCCAGGTTGAAGCGCCGCTGGACCTCGGGCTTCACGTCGAGGTAGCGCAAGCCCTGCTCCTGGAGCTGGCGCAGGCAGCCGAGCACGTAGGGGAACTGGCTTTCCAGCATGTAGACGATGGAGTTGTGGCCGAGGTTGGTGTTCGGCCCGTAAAGGATGAACAGGTTGGGGAAGCCGCTGACGCTGATGCCCTTGTAGGCTTCCGCGCCATCCGCCCAGGCCTGCCGCAGGTCGCGTCCGTCGAGGCCGAGGATGCGCATCGGGGTGAGGAACTCGGTGGCGGCGAAGCCGGTACCGAAGATGATCGCGTCGACCTCGTGCCGGCGGCCGTCACGGCCGACCACGGCGTCTTCGGTGACTTCGCGAATGCCCGTGTCGACCAGTTCGACATTGCTCCTGGCCAGCGCCGGGTAATAGTCGTTGCTGATCAGGATGCGCTTGCAACCCAGCGGGTAGTCGGGAACCAGCCGCGCGCGCAGTTGCGGATCGGCGATCTGCCGGTGCAGGTGACGATGGAAGCTCAGCCGCATCACCTTCATCAGCGCCGGGAAGGTCGCGAAGGCGAGCATCCGCGATTCGTGGTGCAGGTACTTGAGCCCCCGATCCAGGCGTTGCAGCCACGGCCAGCGCGCCTTCAGGCGGCGTTCCCAGTCGGCGTAGGTGCGGTCCGGCTTGGCGATCACGTAAGGCGCGCTGCGCTGGAACAGCGACAGGCGTTGCACCTGCGGGGCGATCCGCGGGACGAACTGGATGGCGCTGGCTCCGGTGCCGATCACCGCGACCCGCTTGCCGGCCAGCTCGACCTCGGCGTCCCAGTTCGCCGAGTGGAACGCCGGACCCTGGAAGCGCTCCAGGCCGGGCAGGCGCGGCAGCAGCGGCCGGCTCAACTGGCCGGTGGCGCAGACCAGGGCCCGTGCGCGCAGCGTCTGGCCATCGGCGCAGCGCACCTGCCATTCGCCGCTGCCGGCGTCGAAACGGGCCTCCTCCACCTCGCAGTGGAAACGGATCTTCTCGCGCAGACGGTACTTGTCCGCGCAATGCCGCAGGTAGTCGAGGATTTCCGCCTGCGGGGCGAACTTGCGCGACCAGTCGGCCTTCGGCTCGAAGGAAAACGAATAGAGATGCGAGGGGACGTCGCAGGCGGCGCCCGGGTAGCGGTTTTCCCGCCAGCAACCGCCGACATCGGCGGCCTTTTCCAGGACCAGATAATCGTCGATGCCTGCCTGTCGCAGGCGGATCGCCAAGCCGAGACCGGCGAAGCCGGCGCCGACCACCAGCACCCGCAAGGGGGCTTCAGGGCGGGACTCGTTGTGCATTGTTGTGCTCCCGTTTGTTGCTTGCCACGCCGTCCGGCGCGATTCCGCCCAGCGGCGGATGGCAGCATCCTAGTTCGCCGGGGCGACTGGCGTTATGGCCGGGCCGGACATAAAGTTGTGATTTTCGGTCAACCTCGGACGCCACCATGCCCACTCCGCCCTGGTCTCCCCGCCGCAGCGCCATCAGCGCGCACCTGCTGATCCAGTTCGGCATCGACCGCGGCCTCGGCCTGGAGCAGTGCCTGGCAGGTAGCGGCCTGGATATCCGCCTGCTCGGCGATCCCTCCGGGGAAATCGACGCGGCCCAGGAACTGAGCGTAGTGCGCAACCTGGTCCGGCACCTGGGCGACGCCTGCGCGCCGGGCCTGGCGGCAGGCCTGCGCTATCACCTCAACGCCTACGGCATCTGGGGCTTCGCCCTGCTCAGCAGCCCGACCTTCCTCAGCGCCGCGCAACTGGGCCTGCGCTACCTCGACCTGACCTTCGCCTTCCATGGCATCCGCCTGGAGGTACACGACGATGAAGCGCACCTGGTGCTCGACGACGCCGGCATTCCCGAGGACCTGCGGATTTTCCTCCTCGAACGCGACGCCGGTGGCGTGCTGCGCATCCAGCGCGACCTCACCGGGCAGCGCCTGCCGATCCTCCGCGCCGGCTTCCGCCGCCCACCGCCCGCCGATCCCGCGCCCTACGTGCGCGAGCTGGGCCTGTGCCCGGCGTTCGGCCAGGCGGACAACCGGGTGGTCTTCGAACGGCGCTTCCTCGACCTCCCGCTGCCCGGCGCCAATCCAGAGGTGGCGCGCGCCTGCGAGGAGCAGTGCCGCGCCCTGCTCGCCCGCCGCCAGGTGCGCGGCGGTCTGGCCGGACGCATCCGCGACCGCTTGCTGAGGACGCCCGGCCACTTGCCGGACATGCAGACCCTGGCCATGGAACTGCACCTCACCGTGCGTACCCTGCGTCGCCGCCTGGACGACGAGGGCAGCAGCTACCGCCTGTTGCTCGACGAGGTGCGCCTGGCCCTCGCCGAAGAGCTGCTGGCCACCGGCGCGATTCGCCTGGAGGAGATCGCCGAGCGCCTCGGCTACGGCGAGGTGTCCAACTTCATCCATGCCTTCAGGCGCTGGAAAGGCATGACGCCGCGCCAGTATCGCCAGCGGCGACGACTCGACGCGATGTCCTGAGCCGCTCCGGGCTTATTCCACGAAGGCAGGACGCCAGCGCTCGATGTTCGTTTCGCCGCCGCCTGCCAGCGGCTAGATTGGCCGTTCACGCGCGGCATCCGGCGGCGCGGCAGCGGAGGCATCTCCGCTGGCAACGGGAGAACGACACATGGGTTGCCAGCAACACGCATGGCCGGCGCACGCGCCGGAGCAGGTCGAGGCCGAGGTCAACTATATCCGCGACAACGGCCAACGGCCGGTCGCCTACACCTATCCGGCCCCCGCCGGGACGCCGCAGCGCAGCGCGCTGTTGCAGCCGACCCGGGTGGCGATCCGCAATGCGCGTCTGCTGGCGCAACCGGCCAGCCTGGAGCGCGAGGGTTTCCAACTGGTGCGCGAGGCGAGCGCGGTGGGCGATTTCGAGGATGAAGCCCAGGTTCGTGAACGCTACTACCCGGAAAGCATCGCCCTGCTCCGCCGCCTGACCGGCGCCGCCGAGGCGGTGATCTTCGACCACACGCTGCGCGTCGACCAGGCCGGGCGCGAAGAACGCGGCCTGCGCGAACCGGTGCGCTACGTGCACAACGACCAGACCCTGCGCTCGGCGCCGCGCCGGGTCCGCGACCACCTGCCGGCGGAATGCGCCGAACGGCGCCTGGCCGGACGCTTCCAGATCGTCAACCTGTGGCGTCCGTTCGGCCATCCGGCGCAGCGCGCGCCGCTGGCGTTGCTGGACGCCCGCAGCCTGGCGTTCGACGACCTGGTGGCCAGTGACCTGGTGTACCGTGACAAGGTGGGCGAAACCTACTCGGTCAAGCCCAACCCGGAGCACCGCTGGTACTACTACCCGCACCTGCTGCCGGAGGAAGCGCTGCTGCTGAAGATCTACGATTCGCGGGAGGACGCGCAGGCCCGCCTCGGCGCGCACACCGCCTTCGACGATCCCTGCACCCCGGCCGATGCGCCGCCGCGGCAGAGTATCGAACTGCGTTGCCTGCTGTTCTTCGACGAATGAGTCAGGCGGGGCGCAGGCTGATCCAGTAGTCGCTGTAGCGCAGCACGCGGATCGGCAGGCTGCGTCCGAGCATGTCCAGGGACGTGTGCATGTCGTCCAGCGGGAACAGACCGCTGACGCGGTTGCCGGCGATCTCCGCGTCGAGCTGGAGGATGCCTGGCAGATAGGGCCGGAAGGCCTCCGCGACCCAGGCCAGGGAGCGGTCGTGGACCTCCAGCCAGCCGCTGGCCCAGGCATCCTCTCCGGCCTGCATCGGGCCCTGTTCGAGCAGGCCGCCGGCATCGAACAGCAGGCTACGTCGTGCCGCCACCGCCAGCTGGCGTCCCTCACCGGTGGTCAGCCGCGCGCTGCCGCGCAGGGTCACCAGGCGGATCGCCCCGCGCTCCTCGGCCAGCAGCAGGCTGCCGCTGGCGCAGTCCACCCGTCCGGCGGCGCAGTCGAGGGCGAAGGCGCCGCGCGGGTCCTCCTTCACTTCCAGGCGCATCGCGCCGCGCCGCAGCTCCAGGCGTCGCTGGGCGCCGTCGAGCAGCGGTCGCACCTTGCTCCGCGCGTTCAGGCGCAGGCGGCTGCCGTCGGCCAGCAACCAGTCGCGGCGCTCGCCGGTGCCTGTCGCCAGTTCGCCGGGCAGACCCATGCCGGCCTGGACCCAGCGCTCCAGGCCGGCGCCGCCGGCGAGCAGGACGAACAGCCCGAGGGCGCCGCCGACGAAGCGCCGGCGGCTCGACGGCTGCTCCAGGGCGCGCAGCACGGTAGCGCTCGGCTGGCCGCGCCAGGGCGAGTCCTGTAGCGGCGCGAGGCTGCCAAGCAGTTGCCGGAACACCTCGGCATGCTCGCTCGACAGCGCCTTCCAGCGTTCCAGGGCATCGCCCTCGGCGGCGCTGAAGTCGCCGGATTGCAGGCGCACCATCCATTCGATGGCCTCCTCGACGATGCGTTGCCGTTCCGGCTTCTCGCTCATTCCTGGAATCCCCGGTAGCAGCAGTGCAAGGCATCCTTCATCAACTGGTGGATGCGCCCCAGGGACAATCCGAGGCGTTCGCCGATCTGCACGTAGGTCAGGCCTTCCAGCTGGCTCATCAGGAACACTGCCCTGGCCTGCCCGGACAGGCCGTCGAGCAGGCGGTCGATGGCTTGCAGGCTCTCGATCAGCATCCACTGCTCGTGAGGCGACGGCTGCACCGCCTCCGGAGCCTCGGCGAGGATCTGCAGGTAGGCGCGCTCCAGGTCCTTGCGCCGCCAGCTCTCGTACATCAGGCGTTGCGCGATGGTCGCGAGGAACGCCCGCGGCGAGCGGATCGACGCCGGGTCGGGGAGCATCCAGACCTGCAGGAAGGCCTCGGCGGCGAGGTCTTCGGCGCTGTGGCTACAGCCGGTCTGGTAGGACAGCTTCTTGCACAGCCAGTCGTAGTTCTGCTGGAACAACTGGGCGATCAGGGTGTTCTTGATGGAGCCTTGGCTATCCATGGTAAGCGTTCGCTGCTGGCAGGCCACGCCACGGATAGCGGTAGTGAGCCTGGAGGTTGAGGAACGGCGCCCGGGGCTGTTCCCGTGGCGCGCGGTAGGGAATCAATCGAGGCGCTCCCGGCAGTCCGCCGTGCCCGCCGGCCGCTGCGCGGACAGCCAGCCGCAGGCGGCGGCGCCGAGGATCAGCGCGGCGCCCCACCAGGGGAGCGCGCGCACCGCCACCTGGTCCACCAGGATCGCGCCGATGAAGGCGCCCAGGGCCACGCCGAGCTGGATCGCGCTGGTGTTGAGGCTGATCTGGATCGCCGCGGTGTCCGGGCTGAGTTCCACCAGGTATTTCTGGATCGCCGGCCCCGGCGCCATGTTGAACACGCACCAGAACACCACCGCGCCCAGCAGCAGCGGCAGGCCGTCGGTGGCGAACGGCAGCAGGACCAGGGCCAGTGCGTGCAGGAGCAGGAAGGCGACGAAGGTGGCCGGCCCCGGCCAGCGGTCGGCGGCGCGTCCGCCGAGCAGCGCGCCGAGGATGCCGCCGCCCCCGTAGACCAGCAGGACCAGGCTGATGGTCGGTTTGTCGAGGGCCATGCTGCCGACCAGGAACGGCACGATGTAGGTGTAGACGGTGAACTGGCCGGTCATCTGCAACAGCGATGCCAGGTGGGCGAACGGCACCCGGCCCCGGGCCAGCGCCCGCAGTTGCTCCGCCGGGGCGATGCCGGGCGCGCCGGGGATGGCCGGCAGCAGGCGCAGGAGCAGCGGCAGGCCGAGCAACGCGACCCCGGCGAGCAGCAGGAACAGGCTACGCCAGCCCCAGAACTCGCCGATCAGGGTGCCCAGCGGTACGCCCAGCACCAGCGAGGCGACGATGCCGGCGAACACCAGACCGATCGCTCGGCCGCGCCGTTCCGGCGCGACAATGGCCACCGCCAGGGTGATCGCCACCACCACGATGACCGAGGCGCTGGCCGCCACCAGCAGCCGGCTCGCCAGCAACAGGGCGAAGCTCGGCGCGGCGGCGCTGGCCAGGTTGGCGCCGATGAACGCCAGCAGCGCGCCGGCCAGCAGGCGGCGGCGCTCGATACCGGCGCTGAGGTAGACCAGCAGCGGGCCGAGCAGCGCATAGACCAGCGCGTACAGGCTCATCAGCAACCCGGCCCGGCCCTGGCTGACGGCGAAACTGGCGGCCAGTTCGTCGAGCACCCCGGCCACCACCAGTTCCACCGTGCCGACCACGAAGGCCAGTCCGGCCAGCAGCCAGACGCCGACCTCCGCCCTGCTCCGTTCAGTCTCGCCCATGGCTGCGTGCCTCCCCGTCGATGGCGTAGCGATAGCGCCCGAGCATGACCAGCAGCCCTGCCGCCACGCCGAACGCGCCGAGCAGGACCAGCGTCGAGCCCGCGTAGGAGCCCGCGCGGTCGTAGAAGTAACCCAGCAGCCAGGCCCCCAGGCTGATGGCGATGGCGAAGGTGAAGGGCTGGATCGAGCCATAGATCACGCTGAAATGGCGCAGGCCGAAGTAGCGGCTGACGAAGTACTGGGTGGTGCCGGTCTCGCCGCCGGCGCCCAGGCCGATCAGGAACACCGCGCCCCAGAGCAGCGCCGGCGGTCCGCCAAGGAGCAGGAGCAGCAGCCCGAGCGCCGCCAGCAGGGCGAACGGCAAGGCGATGCGCGGGGTGTCGTAGCGGTCCAGCAGGTAGCCCAGCGCCGGTTGCGAAACGATCATGCCGACCCACAGCGCCGCCAGCACGTCGGTGGCGACTTCCCGCGACAGGCCGCGCTCCTGCAACAGCGGCACGCCATGCACCATCACGCCAGTGACGGCGAACACGCCGAGGATCAGGTTGCCGACGATCAGCCAGAAGTCCGCCGAGCGCCAGGCCTGGCCTGGCGTCGCTCCGGGCAGCGCGTCGGCTGGCGGGCGCAGCGCCTGCGGCAGGTCGCCGGGTCGCTCGCGGAACAACGCATAGAGCAGCGGCAGCGCCAGGAGGCCTTCGAGCAGGCCATAGACGAGGAAGGTGGCGCGCCAGCCGAAGGCGTCGATGCAGGCGCTGCCCAGGTACAGCGCCAGCGGCCCGCCGACGCCGAAGCCGAGTCCGAGGATGCCGTAGGCCGCGCCGCGACGACGCTCGAACCAGCCGCCGAGAATCCGCGCATAGGGAATGTTGCCCGGCGTCAGCAGGCCGAGCAGCGCGAACAGCAGGTATAGCTGCCAGCCGCTGCGCGCCAGCGCCAGGCTGGCCAGGCACAGGGCCAGCGCGGCGGTCAGCGGCAGGACCAGGGCGCGCGCGCCCCAGCGATCCACCAGCCAGCCCTTCAGCGGGCTGCTCAGGGCTACCGCCAGGCCCAGCAGGGTCACCGGCAGCGCCGACTGGCCGCGGTCCCAGTCCAGGTCGGCGGCGATCGGCTCGATGAACAGCGAGAAGCTGCTGATCACCAGCCCGGTGGGGCCGAAGATCACCCCCACTACCGAGGCCAGCAGCACCCCACAACTGGCCACGCCGAACTCGCCGACGGCAGGCGCCGGCGCGACGTCCTCCATGGCCTCGCGGGCGACGCCGCTCATGCGTCGCGCCTCAGGCGCTCGATCAGTTGGCGGCGCAAGCGGATGTCCTCGGCGTTCTCGGTGGTGGCCTCAAGCTGGACGATCTCGATGCCGGCGCGATGAAAGGCCAGGATCTGTTCCGCCACCTCGCCGACGCTGCCCACCAGCACCCCGGCGAAGCTGCGCTGCACGGTATTCGCCACCCATTCGCGCAAGGCCTCCGGCTCCAGCCGGGCGAGCCGGTCGCGCTCGCCGTCGCGGGCGACCTGCGGCGATGCCGCCAGTTCGTCGAGGGGCCGTGCCAGAAGCAGTTCGAAAGCGGCCTGGCGGTAGTGCTCGGCGATGTCCAGGGCCGCCGCCGGACTGTCGCCGAGGATCACCTGGAAGTGCTTCCAGAACTTCAGCCGCCGTCCCTGCTCCGCCGCCTCCTCGTTCAGCCTGCGCTTGAGCTCCGCGGTCTGCGTGGGGCTGGCGAAGTGGCCGGCGTAGACGTCGGCGAAGCGCACCGCCAGGCGTTGTGCCTGCGCCGAGGAGCCGCCAACGGATAGCGGCGGGCGCGGCCGCTGGATCGGCAGGAAGCCGCTGCCGGCGTCCTCCAGCCGGTAGAACTCGCCGTGGTAGTCGAAGGGTTCGCGGCTTTCCAGGGCGCGGGTGAAGACCTCCAGGTACTCCACGGCGCGCCGGTAGCGTTCGTCCTTGTCGGCGAAGTCGCCGTCGCGGCGCACGTCGGCGTCGCTGGAGCCGATCACCAGGTGTACGCCGGCGCGCCCGTTGGACAGGCCGTCGAGAGTGGCCAGGGCGCGCGCGGCAACGGTCGGCTGGGCGCTCCCCGGTCGGTGCGCGACGGTGGCGCGCAGGCGCGGCGCCGCGGCCAAAGCCCAGCCGGCGACCAGCCAGGGGTCGGGCCAGGCAGCGGAAACGGTGAACAGCGCGCCGTCGAGGCCGTCCGCCTCTTCCAGGCGGGCCTTCTGCTGGATGTCGAAGGCGCTCACCGCGCGACTGCGGGTGTCCGGCAGGAAACGCGCGGCCTGGCGGGCGAAGGCACTGTCGCCGATGACCGCGGAGGCGCGCACGCCGCCGCGCAGTTCGATGCTCATGGTTCGTCCTCCTTAGAAGGTGTAGGCCGCGCCGAGGTAGTAGAAGGCGCCGTTGAAGCTGATCTGCGAGGCATAGGTGTCGTACTGGTTGAAGCCGAGGTAGGCGCTCTCGGCCGGCAGCTTGTCGGGCTTCACGTCGAACAGATTGTTGGCCCCGGCGCTCAGGGTCAGGTTGCGGCTCGCCGCATAGCGCAGGGCAACGTCGGTGATGTACTTGGGCGAGTTCTCGAAGCGGTTGAAGACCGTGGTCGAATAGGCATGCTCGCCGGTGTAGTAGTCCAGTTCGGAAACCGTCTTGCTGTAGCGCGTTTCGCGCAGGGTCAGGCCCCAGCGCCGGTAGCTCCAGTCGGCCTGCAGGCTGACCTGGCTGCGCGGCGTGGAGCTGGTGATCCAGGCCTGCTGCTGGTCGTTGAGCAGCGGCTGGCCGTTGCGCCCGCGATGGTTCCTGACCAGCTTCGTGCGATTGACGTTGGCGCCCAGGCGCCAGTCGATCCGGCCCCACTCGCCGAGCCGGGTCAGGTAGCTGGCGGTGAGGTCGAGGCCGTGGGTACGGGTGTCGGCGCCGTTGGTCATGTAGTGGGTGCTGACCTGGGTCAGTCCGGCCGGGATGCTGATCCCGCCGGCGCGCAGCGCATCGATCGCCGGCTGTCCGGAATAGGTGGCACCGTCGACGATGCGGTCGCGGATCTCGATGCGATAGGCGTCGATGGCCAGGTTCAGGTCCGGCAAGGGATCGAGCACCAGGCCGAGGTTGTAGCTGATCGATTTTTCCGGCTCCAGGTCTTCGGCGCCGAGCAGCCTGGCCGCCGGCGAGTTGACCGCCAGCAGGCCGCTGGCGATGGTCGGCGAGACGCCCAGGCTTGTGTAGTTCTCCTGGGCCAGCGACGGCGCGCGGAAGCCGCTGCTGAGACTGGCCCGCGCCGATACCTCGGGGCTGAAGCGGTAGCGGCTGGCGAGCTTGCCGTTGGTGGTGCTGCCGAAGTCGCTGTAGTGCTCGTAGCGCGCCGCCGTCTCCAGTTGCCAGCGCTCGTCGAGGGCGATGGACAGGTCGAGATAGGCGCCGAGCACGTCGCGGCTCCACTGTCCGGCGGTGGCCGGCGCCTGCCCGGGGAGTGCCTTGGAACCGCCGTTGTAGTAGGACCAGGGATCGCCGGCCTCGACCTCGTAGAGCTCGCGGCGCTGCTCCAGGCCCCAGGAGAAATTCAGCGGCGCCGGCAGCCAGGCGAGGTCGAAGTCGCGGCGCAGGTCGAGATTGTTGGTCCACTGGGTGGCCTTGTAGCGCGCCAGGTCGAAGGAGCGCGGCGAATCGCCGGTCTCGCCGTAGAGGGCGAGGTTGATCGAATGGTCCATGCCGATCTCCGGGCGGTCGGCACCGTAGGTCGAACTGAGGTCCCAGTCCCAGGCGCCGAACAGCTCGCCGCCACGGGCGCCGAGGGTCAGTGAATAGTCGTCCTCGTCGCTGGTGATGCGCGGGGTGAAGCCGTTCGGATAGAGTCGCGGCGCCAGGGACGGCAACTGGTAGATCTGCGCCGAGGACACCGAGCGATGGGTATAGGTGGCGAAGCTGTACAGCTCGACGTTGTCGTCCAGCGCCACGCCGGCGTTGTAGGCCAGCGCCTGGCGGTGCAGCGAAGGGTCGCCGATGGACGGGTTGCCGTAGTGCCCGGTACGCTGGTCGATGCCGGCGCGGATGGTCCGCGCCTGTTCGCGGAACTGCGCGCTGAGGTTGAGGAACCCGCTCTCGCCGAAACGCAGGCCGCCATTCACCCCGCCGTTCTGGGTCAAGCCGTCGCCATCGCCGTAGCGACCGTTGTCGTAGGCGAGCCGGCCGCCGTGGTCGGCCGACTTGAGGATGACGTTGATCACCCCGGCGATGGCGTCCGAGCCGTACTGCGCCGAGGCGCCGTCGCGCAGCACCTCGATGCGCTCGATGGCGGCGAGCGGGATGGTATCCAGGTCGACCCCGGTGGAGCCGCTCTGCAGCCCGCCGCTGACATTGATGTTGGCGGTCTCGTGACGGCGCTTGCCGTTCACCAGCACCAGCACGTGGTTGGGACTCAGGCCGCGCAGCGACTGCGCGTTGGTCAGCGCCGAAGCGTTGTAGGCCTGGGCCTGGCGCGACAGCGAGGGCAGCAGGCGCACCAGGGCGTCGCGCAGGTCGCCGCTGCCACTGTCGCGCAATTGCTCGGCGCTGACCACATCGATCGGTGCCAGGCTCTCGCCGGCCTTGACATCGGCCTTGCGGGTGCCGGTGACCACCACCGTGGCCAGGGTCCCGGCGGGCTTCGCCGTCGGCAGCGCGGCATCCGGCGCCGTGGCGCGTTGCAGGCTGAGCACGCCGGCGGCGCTGCGGCTGTATTCCAGGCCGCTGCCCTGCAAGGCCCGCTGCAGCGCCTGCTCGACGCTGTAGGAGCCCTGGATCGCCGGTGCCGGCAGGCCCTCCACCAGGTGCTGGTCGAAGGCGATCGGGGTGCGACTCTGGCGGACTATGCTCAGCAGTACCTGGGCCAGTTCGCCGGCCGGGATGTCGAAGCGCTGAATCTCGGCGCGGCTGGTGGCGCGGACCTCCTCTGCCGCCGACTCGCCGGGCTGGCCAAGGCAGGCCAGGCCGACCGCGCAGAGCACGGGGACGAGTCGAAGACGTGGCGAACGCGGGTTGGGCATGGTCGGTTCATCCTTGATCGGTTGCGGATGCCACCGAGTGCAATTGCCCGTACCGATTTTCAGCCGCGCGGCAGACCGATTGCGCATAAGGTTATGCCTCGTCCTCCCGAGCCCGGCAGCGCCAGACACTGACCGGGATTTCGCTGACCTGTCCGTCGGCCTGCATGCGCCGCTCGGCGATCCGCCCGAGGCGGACGAAGAATTCCTCCAGGCGCGTCGCCGGCACCAGCGGTGCGAAATAGGTGCCGAAGGTGGCGGCGTGGAAACGCTGGTATTCGGCGGAGTCGGCGACACGCAGGACCGCCGGGCGGGAGACGATGGAGTCGACCCGGAAGTGTCGTTCGACGCGTTCGCGCAACGCCTCCCGGCCACGGGTGCGGGTGCCCATCGGCAGCAGCCCGGCTTCCGCGTAGAGCGCCGCCACCCGTTCCGGCGCAGCCAGGCCCATCTCGACCAGGGCCTGGGCGACCAGGTCGTCCTCGCCGCCGAGGCCATCCTCGGCGAACGGATGGTGCGAGGTGAACAGGAATACCCCCTGCGCCTCGAGGTGCCGCGCGACCCACCGGAACAGCCGCTCTTCATCGGGATACAGCCAGTGCAGCACGGCGGTCATGCTGATCAGCTCGAAGCGTTCCGCCAGCGGCGGCAGGTCGAGCAGGTCGCCCTCCAGCAGACGCGCCTCGACGCCAGCCCCGCGCAACTGCGCGCGCGCCTGCTCCAGGCGTAGCGGCGAACGCTCGATGCCCCACAACCGTTGCAGGCCGGGCCAGCGCCGGGCGCCGCCGAGCAGCAGCGAGCCGATGCCGCAGCCGAGATCGAGCAGGCTGCGCGGCTCGATGCCGGCGCGGTCGAGCACCCAGTCCTGGTCGCGACGTTGCAGCAGTTCGCTGGAATCCTGGTAGCCGTCCAGGCTGCGCGCCTGTTCAATGATCGCGTTCATGTACGCCTGCTCCTTGGTTGAGGCTGTCCGCCGTGATGGTCCATACGCAGCCGTGGCCTTGCGGCTCTTCGTAGAGCCGCCAGTCGGCGCGGCAATCGCTGGCGGCGACGAACGCCGACAGCAGCTTGGTGCAATAGGTGCAGGCCGACTCCAGGGTGATCGGCACGCCTCGGGCGCGGGCGCGCTCGCGGTAGTCCCAGATCGCGCAGTGACGGTTGTGGAATACCGCGCGCCCGTCAGCCTCGGCCTGCACCTCGAAACGCGAACCGTAGAGCGCGGCCTGGCGTGCCAGACGGTCGGCGGCGCTGGCCGGATCGCCCCGCCCCGCCGGTTCCAGCGCGCGATAGATCCGCGCGGTGGCGCGCGCCCAGTCGTCGAGCCGGTAATCCGCCGGGCGCGCGACGATGAACTGTTCGATCAGCGCCTGGGCGCGGAAGAACACCGCCTGCCAGGCTTCGGCGCGCAGGTCGTCGGTCGCCGGCAGATCGGCGAATATCCGCGCGCTGGTCGCCACCCAGTCCCCCAGGTCTTCACGCCGATGGCGCTCGGCGACGTAGGCGGACATCGCCGCGTGCACCTCGAACACCCGCTGTCGCCAGAGCGTCGCCTGCGCCGCCGGATCGCGTTCGACGGCGCTCATCGGAGCGCCTCCCGGTGGCTGGCGAGAAACCCCAGCAGGTGCTCCAGCACGGCGTCCGGCGCGTCCTCGGGAAGCATGTGGCTGGCGCCGATGGCGGCGCCCTCGACCTGCCCGGCCCAGATCTTCCAGATTTCCAGCGGATGCTGCCCGGCGGCGTAGGGGCGCTCCTGCCAGAGCACCTGGACCGGGCATTGCAGGCGCCGGCCGGCGTCGCGATCGGCCTGGTCGGCGTCGGCATCGACGCCCACCGCGGCCCGGTAGTCCTCGCACATCGCATGGCGCACGGCGGGGTCGCGGAACGCCCGGCGGTAACTTTCCAGCGCCTGCGGGTGGTAGATGTCGCGGCCCTGGGCCATGCGTCGCAGGGTGTAGTCGAGGAAGTGCTCCGGATCGGCGCCGATCAGGCGCTCCGGCAGGTCGTACGGCTGGGCGAGGAGGAACCAGTGATAGGCGTTGAGGGCGAAGGCCTTGTTCACCGCCGCCCAGTTGTCGAGGATCGGCACCACGGTCAGCGAGACGAAGGCCGCGACCGCTTGCGGATGGTCCAGCGCCAGGCGATAGCCGACCCGCGCGCCGCGGTCGTGGCCGATCACCGCGAAGCGTTCGAAGCCTAGCTGGCCCATCGTTTCCAGTTGGTCGCGGGCCAGCGCGGCCTTGGAATAGTCGGCGCCCTCCTCGTCCAGCGCCCGCGATTCGCCATAGCCGCGCAGGTCGGCGAGGACCACGCTGTAGTCCTCGGCCAGGCGCGGAGCGATGCGATGCCAGGCCAGGTGGGTCTGCGGATAGCCATGCAACAGCAGCAGCGGCGGGCCGCTGCCCTTCACGGCGACGCGGAGGCGCGCGGCGGAGGTGTGCAGGGTCAGGTAGTCGAAGCCGGGCAGCAACGGATCGGTGCTCATGGGCGGCGCCTCACAGGATGATGCTGATGCGCCGCTGGGCGCTGATGGTCTCGTGGTCCAGGCGGATCTCCCGCGAGACGATGCGCAAGCCCTCGGGACCGTCGCGCAGGACATGACTGGCTTCGCCGACGAAGTTCCAGGCCTCGCGGTTGCGGAACTGATGGACGACGAAGTTGCTGCGGCTGCTGACCAGTTCGCCCTCGACCCGCTTCAGCCGCACGTTGCCCACCAGGCGGCGGGTGCGCGAGCGCGGCTGCTCCATCCAGGTATGCCCGCCGAGGATGCTGTCGACCCGCTCGCGCAGGCGCACGTGGTCGTCGTCGATGATGTACAGGCTGTCCTCCGGCGCCTGGCCGGCCAGTTGCTCCTGCAAGGGCAGCACCCGGTAGCGTGCGGCGCGCTCGAACAGCGCGAACCAGGTATCCAGCAGGCGGTCGTCGAGCAGCTCGGCTTCGGCGACGAGGAAATCGCTGACCCGCGCCAGCAGGTCGCTGTCGGGACGGGACAAGGCAAGGCTCATGAGTATCCTCCGCTAAGAAAGTGCCGCTCAGAGGCTGATGTCGACCCCATGGCGGGTCAGCCAACGGTCCAGGTTCAGCAGGTAGGCCAGGCCGGCGGTCGGGCTCGCCGAGGCACGCGGGCTGGGCAGCGGCGTGCCCTGTTCGAGAGCCTGGCGGACCCGCCCGGCGTCCACCAGTTCGAACAGCGGCGAGCGGCCGTCGTCGAGCAGGCGGCCGACCCGCTCGCGCAGCAGCGCCAGGTAACGTGGGTCGGGGTTGGCCGGGAAACCGCTCTTGCGCCGCTCCAGGATCGCCTGCGGCAGGTGCCCGCGCAGGGCCCGGCGCAGCAGGCTCTTGCTTTCCCCGGCGACGCTCTTCAGCGCCCAGGGCAGGTTCCATACGTACTCCACCAGGCGGTGGTCGCAGAACGGCACGCGCACTTCCAGGCCGACCGCCATGCTCATCCGGTCCTTGCGTTCGAGCATCGCCGGCAGCCAGCGGCTCAGCGCCAGGTAGGCGACCTCGCGCTGGCGTCGCTGGGCGGCATCCTCGCCATCCAGCCGCGGCACTTCGGCGAGGGCCTCGCGGTAGCGCGCCCGGATGTATTCCGGCGCCGCCACCCGTTCGGCGACCTCCCGCCGCAGCAGTTGCCAGGGCCCGCTCTTGCCGGCCAGCCAGGGGAAGCCGTCGTGTGCGAGGGCGCTCGGGTCGTGGAAGAACGGGTAGCCGCCGAACACCTCGTCGGCCGACTCGCCCGACAGTGCCACCGTGGTGTGCTCGCGGACCTGGCGGAACAGCAGGTAGAGCGAGGCGTCCAGCTCGCCCCAGCCGGGCAGGTCGCGGGCCTGGAGCACCGCCTCGTCCTGTTCCAGCACCTCTTCCGGGGCGACCAGCACGGTACGGTGCGGCGTACCGAGGAAGTTCGCCGCCAGCTGCGCATAGGGTTCGTCCCAGCTGCTTTGCCAGGGCGTCGGGACGAAGCCGCGGCCTTCGCCGGGGAAGTCCACGGAGAAGGTCGGCAGGCGCCGCGCGTCGCCATCCAGCGCGGCCACCGCGAAGGCACTGATGGCGCTGGAGTCGAGCCCGCCGGAAAGCAGGCTGCCCAGCGGGACGTCGGCCACCAGTTGCTCGGCCACCGCCTCGCGGAGCAACTGGCCGGCGCGTTCGGCGCTGTCCTCGGCGCCCTCTTCGTGACGTTCCGCGCGCAGCGCCCAGTAGACCAACTCGCGCACACCATTGCGGTCGAAGCGCAGCGCCTGGCCCGGCCGGACCTGGCGCAGGCCCTTGTACAGGCCGTGGCCGGGAGTCGGCGCGGTGGTCAGGGCGAACAGCTCGGCGATGCCGCTGGCGTCGAGCACCGGGTCGGCCTCGGGGTTGGCGAAGATCGCCTTGGGTTCCGAGGCGAACAGCACGCCTCCGGCGGTCGGGTAGTAGTACAGCGGCTTGACCCCGAAGCGATCGCGCACCAGCCACAGGCTCTGCTCGCGCTCGTCCCACAGGGCGAAGCCGTAGATGCCGCGGAGCCGGGCGAAGGAAGCCTCACCCCATTGCAGATAGGCGCGCAGCACCACCTCGGTGTCCGAGCGGGTACGGAAGACCTGGCCCAGCGTCTCCAGCTCGGCGCGCAGCTCGCGGAAGTTGTAGACCTCGCCGCTGTAGGTCAGCGCCACCCGCCCGCCAGCCTCGGCAAGCATCGGCTGGGCGCCGTTCTCCAGGTCGATGATCGCCAGGCGCCGATGGCCGAGCAGCGCGTGCCGCGACAGCCACAGGCCTTCGGCGTCCGGCCCGCGCGGGGCCAGGGTACGGGTCATGCGTTCGAGGATGCTGCGCTGCTCGCCGAGGTCGCGGCTCCAGTCGGTCCAGCCGGTGATTCCACACATGGATGACGTTCCTTGCAGTGACCCTTTATTCCCCGCGTAGCCAGGGCGGCGCGCAGGGATCTGCAGGGAGCGATGGTTGAAGACGGCTCAGACGGCCACGGCGAGACGCCGCAGGGCGGCGGGCTGCTGCCCGAGCCGGCGGCTCCACTCGCGCCAGAAGCCGCGGTTCTGCTCCTCGTCGACGTGGCGGCGGGTTGCCGGTCCCATGCCGCGGGAAAAATCGCTGTAGCCGAGGGCGGCGTGGGCGTAGGCGCGCTGGCAGGATTCGAGGATCTCGACGTCGTCGGGGGTGCCGAAACCGCCCGGGCCGATGAACGAGATCAACCCATTGATCCGCGCCGCCCGCTCCTCGCGGGTCTCATCGGCGAAGCCGGCGCCCCATACGGTGACGCTGACCTCATCGGCGGCAGTCGGGAAGAACGAGCGGATGTTTAGGCCGAGGATGTCGTTGATCACCAGGTTGGGAAAGATGAACAGGCTTTTGTTGGTGTGGGCGATGTCCTCTGCCCGCGCCTGCCCGAAGCGTTCCACCAGGCGTTCGAACTTGGCGGCGATGGACGGCTTGAGCGCTTCCGGGAACAACGGGCTCCAGTAGGCGATCGGCCGTCCGGTGGACGGCGGGCCGCTGATGATCAGCGCGTGGCCGTTGCCCAGCGCCTCGCCGCGACCGTGGCGCTTGTGCGACTCCGGATCGGTGCCGAGGGTATTCAGGTATTCCAGGTAGCGCTTGTGGGCGAACGGCAGGTGGTAGGCGTCCACGCCGTTTTCCGCGAGCAGCTTCCAGTTGGCCTTGATCGAATGCTCGAAGCCGCCGGGGATGATCTCCAGTTCCGCCTCGGACTGGTCGCAGATCAGGTCGATATAGTCCTTCGCCTGGCCCAGGTAGGTTTCCAGGGACGGTTGCCGGGCGGCGTAGTGGATGAACAGGAAGTTGCGGTAGACCGCGTGTTTCACCCGTGTCAGGGACAGCTCCGGATGGCATTGCCCGGCATGCTGGTAGGCGGCCTTGTCCGGCAGGCCGATCAGGCTGCCGTGGCTGTCGTAGGTCCAGCCATGGTAGGGACAGGTGAAGCGCTGGCTGTTGCCCTGGCGCTCGGCGCAGACCTTGGCCCCACGGTGCGCGCAGGCGTTCAGGTAGACCGCCGGCTCGCCATCGGCGCGACGCTGGATGATCAGGTTGCGCCCGCCGACGTCGCGGGTGATGAAGTCGCCGGGCTCGCGCAGTTCGCTGAGGTGGGCGGCATACAGCCAGCTGTCGTCGAATATCTCGTGCAGTTCGCGCCGGTGCAGTTCCGCGGAAACATAGGCCTGGCGCCTGACCCGGAAGTAACTTGCGTCGTCGGTCTCGATATATTCACTCACCGCCTAACCTCCGTGTAACGTTGACAACCCGGCAACGGGGACGGAGGAAACCTAGCACGGGGAAAATCAATTCCGGCAGACTATTTATTCATTAGCTAATAACTCGTAACCCCATGAAAAAAGACAAAATAATTATTTCCCTCGACGACTGAAAATTCCTCCCGCTCATTGCACTCATGCTTTTATGAGGGGTCGCCCCGTTCAACTCTTCAGGTTCACCAGGTCGAGCAGGTCGGCACCGGCCTTGATCTCCTGCAGGACGATTTCCGAGCGGATATCGGTGACGCCGGCGGCGCGGTTCAGTTTGTTCACGATGAAGTCCGAATAGTGCTTGAGGTTGCGCGCCCGGACCCGTAGCACATAGTTGGTGGCGCCGGTCACCACATAGGCGGTGACCACCTCCGGCCAGTCCCGGACCCTGGCGATGAACGCCTCGTGCCAACCCTCGACGTCCTGGCGCAGCGACACATGGACGATGGCTTCCAGCTCCACGCCCAGTCGCTCGGCATCCAGTTCCACCGAGTAGCCGCGGATGATCCCCTCGCTTTCCAGCAGGCGCAGCCGGCGCAGGCAGGCGGATGGCGAGAGGGAGACCTTCTCCGCCAGGTCCTGGTTGCTCATCCGCCCGTCCTGCTGCAGGTGACGGAGAATGCGCAGATCGATGGCGTCCAGGGACATGTGCAGTTCCTATCAGAATGAATAGCTATCTTCGAATTTTGTGCGAATAGATTGCCATGCGACCTTGCATTTCGCACGAAAATTCTCCGAAATCTCGTTCATTATCATTCGCTGGATTTCCGGAGAAAAACAATGACTTCGCTCCGCTACTGGGACATCAGTCCCGCCCTCGACCCGAACACGCCGACCTGGCCCGGCGACACGCCGTTCCAGCAGGAATGGGCGGCGCGGCTGGACGAGCAGTGCCCGGTCAACGTCGGCCGGATCACCCTTTCGCCGCATACCGGCGCCCACGTCGACGGCCCCCTGCACTACCGCGCCGACGGCCTGCCCATCGGCCAGGTGCCGCTGGACGTCTACATGGGACCGTGCCGGGTGATCCACTGTATCGGCGCTAACCCGCTGGTGACCCCCGAACACCTCGCCGGCCAGCTCGACGACCTGCCCTCGCGGGTGCTGCTGCGGACCTTCGAACGGGTCCCGGCGAACTGGCCGGAAGGCTTCTGCGCTATCGCTCCGGCCACCATCGAGTGCCTCGCCGAGCACGGCGTCAGGTTGGTCGGCATCGACACCCCGTCGCTCGACCCCCAGCACTCCAAGACCCTCGACGCCCACCACGCGGTGGGCCGCCACGGCATGGCGATCCTCGAAGGCGTGGTCCTCGACGACGTGCCCGCCGGCGACTACGAACTGCTCGCCCTGCCGCTGAAATTCACCCACCTCGATGCCAGCCCGGTGCGTGCCGTGCTGCGCGCCCTGCCTACCGCGGAGTAACCGATGACCACTCGTGACGACTGCCTGGCGCTCGACGCCGGCGATCCCCTGGCCGACCTGCGCCAACTGTTCGCCCTGCCCGACGGCGTGATCTACCTCGACGGCAACTCCCTCGGCGCCCGCCCCCGGGCCGCCGTGGAGCGCGCCGCCGAAGTGGTCGCCGCGGAATGGGGCGAGGGGCTCATCCGCAGCTGGAACAGCGCCGACTGGCGCGGCCTGCCGGAGCGCCTCGGCGACAAGCTGGCGCCCCTGATCGGCGCGCGCGCCGGCGAAGTGGTGATCACCGACACCACATCGATCAACCTGTTCAAGGTGCTCAGCGCCGCCCTGCGGATCCAGGAGGAAGACGCGCCAGGGCGCAAGGTGATCGTTTCCGAATCGAGCAACTTCCCCACTGACCTGTACATCGCCGAGGGCCTTACCGACATGCTCCAGCGCGGCTACCGGCTACGCCTGGTAGATGACCCGGAGCAACTGCCGGCGGCGATCGACGCGGATACCGCGGTGGTGATGCTCAGCCATGTCAACTACAAGACCGGCTACCTGCACGACATGCGCGAGGTCACCCGCCTGGTCCACGAAAACGGCGCCCTGGCGATCTGGGACCTGGCCCACTCGGCCGGCGCGCTGCCGCTGGACCTGCACGCGGCCGACGCCGACTACGCCATCGGCTGCACCTACAAGTACCTCAACGGCGGCCCCGGCTCGCCGGCCTACGTGTGGGTCGCGCCGCGCCTGCGCGAGCGTGTCTGGCAACCGCTGTCCGGCTGGTTCGGTCATTCCCGCCAGTTCGCCATGGAGCCGCGCTACCAGCCCGGCGAAGGCATCACCCGGTTCCTCTGCGGCACCCAGCCGATCACCTCGCTGGCCCTGGTCGAATGCGGCCTGGATATCTTCGCCCGGACCGACATGCAGCGCCTGCGCGACAAGTCGCTGGCCCTCGCCGATCTGTTCATCGAATTGGTGGAAAGCCGTTGCGAACGCTTCGGCCTGACCCTGGTGACCCCGCGCGAGCATGCCCGGCGCGGCAGCCATGTCAGCTTCGAGCATGCCCAGGGCTACGCCATCGTCCAGGCCCTGATCGACCGGGGGGTAATCGGCGACTACCGCGAGCCGGGCATCCTGCGCTTCGGCTTCACCCCGCTTTACACCCGCTTCGTCGAGGTCTGGGATGCGGTGCAGGCGTTGCTGGAAATCCTCCAGAGCGAAGCCTGGAAAGAGCCGCGCTACCAGGTCCGGCACAAGGTGACCTGAGTCCCGCCCGCGCGGACCGCGCCGGTATTCCCGGGGCGGCCCGCGAGCACCCACCGCTCTCGCGCACAGGAGCCCGCGACCGGCACCCGCACATCGCCACCGACGTTCCCTCGGCAATTCATAAGAACCCCAATAAGATTCCAGAGGACATCCAGATGAACGACCCCCAGGGCTTCGAGGCCATCTCGCGCCGCGAACAGGGCCTGCAACGGCGGCTCTCGGCCGCGCAGATGAGCATGATCGCCATCGGCGGCGCCATCGGCACCGGCCTGTTCATGGGCAGCGCCTTCGCCATCGGTTTCGCAGGCCCCAGCGTCCTGCTCAGCTACGCCATCGGCGCGCTGATCACCCTGCTGCTGATGGGCTGCCTGGCGGAAATGACCGTGGCCCATGCCACCCCCGGCTCGTTCGGCGCCTTCGCCGAGCACTACGTCGGCCCGCTGGCCGGGTTCCTGGTGCGCTACGCCTACTGGGCGGCCATCGTCCTGGCGGTGGGCACCGAGGTCACGGCGGTGGCCATGTACATGAAGTACTGGTTCGCCGGTATCCCGGAATGGGTCTGGATCATCTCCTTCTCGACCCTGCTGATCGGCCTGAACGCCAGCAGCGTGAAAGCCTTCGGCAACTTCGAATACTGCTTCTCGACACTGAAGATCGCCGCCATCGTCGCCTTCATCCTGCTCGGCGCCTACCTGGTGTTCGGCTCCGCCAACCCGGCCTACGGCGTGCACAACTACAGCGCCCACGGCGGCTTCTTCCCGCACGGCCTGAAAGGCATGTGGATCGCCGTGGTGGTGTCGATCTTCAGTTATCTCAGCGTGGAGATGATCGCGGTCGCCGCCGCCGAGGCCGAACATCCGGAACAGGCGGTGAGGTCGGCGTTCCGCTCGACCATCGTGCGCCTGGTGGTGTTCTACCTGCTGACCCTGGCGCTGATGCTCGCCATCGTCCCCTGGGACCAGGCCGGGCAGAGCCAGAGCCCGTTCGTCACGGTGATGCAGGCGATCGGCCTGCCCGGCGCCACCGGGGTGATGAACTTCGTGGTGCTGGTGGCCGCGCTGTCGGCGATGAACAGCCAGCTCTACATCACCACCCGGATGATGTTCAGCCTGTCGCGCGCGGGGCACGCGCCGAAGGGCCTCGGCGAACTGAGCCGCCAGGGCGTGCCGCTGAACGCGCTGCTGCTGTCGAGCGTCGGTATCGCCCTGGCGACCCTGCTCAACCTGGTCTACCCCGAGCAGTCCTTCACCCTGATGATGGCGGTGTCGATGTTCGGCGCCCTCTTCACCTGGCTGATGATCTTCTTCACCCACCTCTGCTTCCGCCGCCACCGCGCCCGCCACGGCGGCGCGCCGCTGGCCTTCCGCATGCGCCTGGCGCCCTGGTCGACATTGCTCGGCCTGGCGCTGATGGCGGCGATCCTGGTCACCACCTTCTTCACCGAGGCGTTCCGCATGACCCTGGTCTTCGGCGTGCCGTTCCTCGCGCTGCTCAGCGCACTCTACCTGGTCTTCGTCCGCAAGCCCGGCAGGGATTGTCCGATAGAACGGGCAACGCCCTAGGCGCTCTCCGCCCTGCGAACCTGGCGCGCACGGCGAAGCCCGACCGGCGCGCCCTTTCCGGACCGGGCGGTTCCGTTTCCCATACCTTTTCCGTCGCACAAAAAGCATTACCCGCCGGCCGCCGCGACTCCGTAGCGTAGTGCCCAACCGGACGTTCCGGCCCGCGGCGCGCCGCGGCCGGCGCGCTCCCGTCAGGGACGAAGTGGCGGCACGCCCAGCCATCGAGCGCACTGCATCGCTCTGCCCTGTGGGGACGCAGACGTCGTCAGCCATGAGGGGAACACGATGCATCCGACCTTTTCGCGGGTCCTGCTGGCCGCCGCACTGGCCGCCGCCGGCAGCCCTGCCGTCGCCACCGAAATCCAGCTCGAGCAAGGCTGGAACGCCGAGCAACGCGCCTCCTGGTACGACGCCTCGCTCGGTTCACGGCTGCTGCCGCTGGCCTGGGCCCAGGCGCTGGAGCGTCCGGACAGCGAGGAGCGCCTGTTCTCCGAAGACAACGCCCGGCGCCTCGGCTTTCCCCTGCGCAACTGGCAAGGCGGCGAACTGCGCCTGCCGCGCGGCTTCGCCCTCGACCAGCAGGACGACAGCCAGTTCTCCGACACCCGCCTGCGCTGGAAAGCCCGCCAGTCGTCCAGCGAACCCTGGGTCGGGCTGAATTGCGCCGGCTGCCACTCCACCGACATCAGTTACCGCGGCAGCGAACTGACCGTCGACGCCGGCGCCACCCTGGCCAACGTCCAGGCGATCTTCGACGAAGTGCTCGCCGCGCTGCGCCGCACCAGCGACGACGGCGACAAGTTCGCGCGCTTCGCCGGCAACGTCCTCGGCAGCGAGGACAGCCCGGCCAACCGCGAGCTGCTGAAGGCCGCCCTGGTCAAACGCGCGGCGCTGATCGACACCCTGCTGAGCATGTCCGCGACCGACCTGCAACCCGGCCCGGGGCGCCTCGACGCCACCGGCCAGTCACTCAACCGCACGGCGATCAACTCCGGCGCCCGCCATCTGCAAGCGAACCCGACCGACGCGCCGACCAGCTTCCCGGCACTGTGGCACACGTTGCAGATGGACAAGCTGCAATCCAGCGGATTCGTGCCCAACGTCAAGGTCCTCGATCTCAACGGCCAGGTCTTCGACCTCGGCTACCTGGCCGGCGACATCGGTGTGGTCCAGGGCGACTACGGCGACGTGGTCAGCCATCCGCTGTCCGGCCTGGAGGGCTATATATCGAGCATCCGCGTGGACAACCTGACCCGTGTCGAGGGCCTGATCCACAAGCTCAAGGCGCCGGCCTGGCCGAGCCAGCTGTTCGGCGCCCCGGACAGCGCCAGGCTGGCCCAGGGCAAGCGCCTCTACGAGGAGAACTGCGCGGCCTGCCATGCGAGCATCGGCCGCGACGACCTGCAAACCCCGATCAAGGTCCGCCAGGTGCGCCTGAAGGCCCATGGCGACGACGCGCCGATCGGCACCGACCCGTGGATGGCCTGCAACACCTTCACCTTCAGCAGCCCCAGCGGCAACTACTTCGGCCTGTTCCGACCTTCCCTCGGCACCCCCAGCGGCGTCGGCATCGTCGGGCGGACTTCGAAGATCGCCGACATGCAGGTCCCCGAGGTGTTCCAGATCATGCTCGGCAAGAAAGGCCAGCTGGCCGACGGCATCGCCGAGATCATCCACGCCATCGTCACCGGGCAGCAGACCCTGCCCGGCTCCGACAGCCTGCAAGCGGTGCCCGCCGGACAATTGCTGCTGGCCGGCGCCGCCCCTGCCGACAGCCAGGCGCAGAGCGTCACCGCCGGCGAAGTCCCCACCGACAAGAGTGCGCGCAAGGACTACTGCCTGAATACCGAGCATCCATTCCTCGGCTACATCGCTCGCCCGCTGAACGGCATCTGGGCCACCGCACCCTACCTGCACAACGGTTCGGTGCCGTCGCTGTACGACCTGCTGCTGCCCCAGGAGCAACGGCCGGCCACCTTCTACACCGGCAGCCACGAGTTCGATCCGAGCCGGGTCGGCTACCTCACCGCGCCCGGCCCGGACAACGCCTTCCTTTTCGACACCCATCTGGAAGGCAACTCCAACGCCGGCCACGACTTCGCCCGCGAGTACGACGAAAGCCAGCGCCTGGCGCTGCTCGAATACCTCAAGACCCTGTGAGCCGGCCCCGCCCACATGCCCAATAGAGAGAACCGCCCGATGCCCCTATCGCGACTCAGCCTTGCCATCCTTTCCGTCCTCGCCGGTGCCCCGGCATTCGCCGACGACAGCGGCGTCGACCTCGACCAGGGCTGGAACCAGACCCAGAAGACCGCCTGGCTGGAAGCCGGCCAGGGCTCGCGGATGCTGCCGCTGGCCTGGCTGGTGGCGCTGGAGCAGCGCGCCAGCGAAGAACCGCTGATGTCCGATGCGCTGATCCGCCAGTACGGCTATGTCCCGCACACCCTCGGCGGTTCCAGCGTGAAGGTGGTGCAGGGCTACGCGGTCGACCGCAGCGACGACAGCGACCTGACCTTCACCAAGCTGCGCTGGAAAGCCCTGCAGGGCTCCAGGGAACCCTGGGTCGGACCGACCTGCAGCATGTGCCACACCTCGCACATCAGCTACCAGGGCACCCAGTTGACCGTCTACGGCGGGCAGACCATGGGCGACCTCGCCGGCTTCCAGCTGGAGATCCTCGGCGCCCTGCAGAGCACCCGCGCCGACACCGCCAAGTTCGAGCGCTTCGCCCGCAAGGTGCTCGGCGCCGACGGCCTGGTCAGCGGCTACAACGACGCCAACAAGGCGCGCCTGCAGGCAGCCCTGGACGCCACCATCGTGCGCCTGCGCGACGGCTCGCACTTCAACCTGCCGCACGATCCCGAGTTCGGCCCGGGCCGCCTGGACGCCATCGGTTCGATCTTCAACTCGGTGGGCTACGAACTGCACGCCGACGAGCAGATCTACGGCGCCGAGGACGCCCCCGTGAGCTATCCGTTCCTGTGGAACGTACCGCAGCTGGACCGCGTGCAGTGGACCGGCTTCAACCCGAACCACATCAACGTGGTCGAGATCGACAACCGCAAGTTCGACGTCGGCGCCCTGGCGCGCAACGCCGGCGAGGCGGTCGGGGTATTCGCCGACGTCAAGGTGCTCAGCCCGATCCAGTCGGCGCTGCACATCGGCTACCCGTCGAGCATCAACGTCGACAACCTGATCCGCATCGAAGACCAGCTCGGCCAACTGAAGCCGCCGGCCTGGCCGAACCAGCTGTTCGGCGCCCCGGAGCCGACCAGGGTCGCCGAGGGCCGCGAGCTGTACCGGCAACATTGCTCCAGCTGCCACACGCCGCTGGACCGCAACGACCTGCGGACCCCGGTGAAGACCGTGCTCACCCACCTGCAGGCGCGCGGCGAGGTCGCGCCGATCGGCACCGACCCGTGGACCGCCTGCAACAGCATCGCCCAACTGAAGACCGGCTACGTGCGCGGCAAGCCCTACCTGTCCTTCGTCGGCACCGGCCAGCGCGGTTTCTACGGCAAGCAGGCCTATGCGGTGGACGTGCTCCAGGAAGTGGTGGTCCAGGCCCTGGCCGCGCGCGGCCTGAGCGTCGCCCTGGGTGCCTTCCAGACCGCCGCCCTGGGCATCTTCGACGGGCAGTTGCCGCCGCTGATCAGTCCGGTGCCGGACAGCCCCGACGCCGACAGCGCCGAAGCGACCGCCGCGGACGCGCCAGGCGCCCTGCTCCTGGCCGAAAACGTCGCGGCCGGCAGCGACAAGGCCCGGCGCCTGGAGCAGTGCCTGGCGATGACCAGCGACCTGATGGCCTACAAGGCGCGCCCGCTGAACGGTATCTGGGCCAGCCCGCCCTACCTGCACAACGGCTCGGTGGCGACCCTCTACGACCTGCTGCTGCCGCCGGACCTGAGGCCGCGGACCTTCTATACCGGCAGCGTCGAGTTCGACCCGGTCAACGTCGGCTACATCACCGATGCCGGCGGCGCCAACCGCTTCCTCTTCGACAGCGGCAAGCCGGGCAACGCCAATGGCGGCCACGACTACGGCAACGCGCAGTTCAACGAGCAGCAGCGCCGCGCCCTGGTCGAGTACATGAAGACCCTCTGAAGCCCCTCGCGCGGCCGGCGCTCCCGGCCGCGTCCCTCAACCGGCGGCGACCCGCCGCGCGGTCTCGACGAAGCATTCGAACTGGGTGTCGCTGGCACGAAGCCGCGAAGTCGGCGACACCGCCAGCCCCACCGGCAGGCGGAAGCCTTCGTTGACCGCCGCCGGCAGAGCGGTGAAGGCCACCCCCGGATAGGCGAACTTGGTCAGCGACAACGGCAGGAAGGCGAAGCCGTCGCCGCTAGCGACCTGGGCCAGGAGAATGCTCAGGTCGTTCGGCCGCACGCTGCGCCGGGGCGCGAAGGCGGCGGCATCCATCGCATCGTTCATGAACTGGCTGTAGGCGGGAAACAGCGAGTCCTTCGGTACCAGCAGCGGCTCGCCAATCAGGTCGTTCAGCGACCAGTCGGGCGCCAGTCGCCGGTGCAGGGTTTCCGACAGGGCGATGACGTGCTCGTAGCTGCCGATCTCCATCAGCTCGTATTCGCGCACCACCTTCGGCGGCGCGCCGATGATCGCCGCGTCCAGGGACGACTCGCGGACCAGGCTGAGCAGGTCCAGCGATGGCGCCCAGGATGGCGAAACGGCGCTGCACACCCGCGCTTCCTTCAGTTGCCGGGCCAGCTCGCCGGACCAGCCGGGATCGAGGTAGCGGCTGAAACCGATGTGCAACTGGCGGTCGTCGCCGTCGCCGATGTCGCGGGTCAGCGCCTTGGCCTCGGCGATGATCTTCACCGCGCGGCAATGCACCACCCTGCCCACTTCGGTCAGGCTCACCCCGGCCGGACCGCGGACGAACAGCGCCTCGCCGATGTGCACTTCGAGCGCCTGGATCTGCCGCGACAGCGACGGCTGCGAAACGTGCAGCACCTCGGCGGCCTGGCCGATGCTGCCGTACTCGGCGACACAGGCGAAATACATCAGCTGGCGCAACGAAGGCATCGCCTTCGACCAGTTGATGATCGGGAAACTGGCATCGGTCACGGACATTGCGTACATACCCCTCGCTGGCAACACGGGTCGGATCGGCACGGACAGGGAAACCCCGGGACGGCGCGACGAGCGACCGCCGGCCGCCTTCATCCGAAAGCCGTTTCGCGGCAGAAGAACGAAAGATAGGTAGCGGAGATGACAGGACGCGCGACGTTCGGGTCCGGGACGCTCTTCATGGACGGCGTCTTGTTCCCGCGCCGCCAGTATAGCCAGGCGGCATGGGAAACTGGCCATGCGGCGCGCCACCACCGCGGGCCACCCTCGCCGTTCGGATAGGTCCCCTTGCCAGGTCGGTCCGAAGCTGCCGGGGGCTATCGAAAGCGCTGCGCCGTGGGCACCGGCCACGAACGCAGGCCACCCCGTCGGCAGCGGCTGAACCGCTTCGTCTTTTCGTGAACCGCTTCCGTGTCGGCGGAGCGCCAGGGGGGCTACGCTGAGTTTTTCAGGATCAGGAGTACCGCCATGCTGGATCACGACCTGACTGTCGCCCTGCTCTGCCGTCTCAACCAGAACCAGAGTGCCCTCGGCATGGCCCTGGAGGAGCTGGCGATCTGGGCGAAGCGCCATGAAGGCGGCGAAACCTACGATGTCGTCATGAACCACCTGCAGACCCTGGAGCGCAACGCCGATTTCGTCGCCGAGGCCATCGTCGTCCTGATGGCGGATCGCTGAAGCGCGCCGGCCCCGTACGAGCGGACGAGCCTGCGCGGTGCGCTGGGCACGGCACGCAGTAAAATCTTCAAGATTTTTCTTACAAGGCAATAGGACTCGTCCAAGTTACCTCGCCCATAGCTCCCGGTACCCTCGCCCGTTACACCTTTCAAGCACCAACGGGATCTCCAGGGCTTATGCTTCTTCGAACCATCAGTGTGGAAACTGCCGAGCAGACGGAACTGAATGCGGCCTTGTTGTGTGGTTTCGCCATTCCCGCCAGCGACCGCAACTTCATCGCCTACAGCCTCAACGAACAGGTCGACGAAAACGACTCGCGCGTCTACATCGCCTCCCTGTTCAAGACCGACGACGGCTTCCGCCTGGGCCGTCTCGACACCGACGAGGCCTGCGAGGCGGCCATCCAGGTGTTCCGCCAACTGGTCCGCGAAGCCACCACCGGCAACCGCCGGACCAGCGATCTGGCCTACCACCTCATCGACCTGCAGGACGCGGCCATCGCCCCCTCGCGGCGGGAAGAACACCGCTCCCTGGTGCTCGAACGCGAATGGGTGATGAAGCTCGTCACCTTCGAGTCCCCCCATGGCTACGGCCCCGCCCTGGATGGCGAGGAACCCTGCGCGGAAGTCCCGCCGCTCGTCCAGGAGGCCCTTTTCGAAGACGCCGCTCCCGATGTCCTCGCCGAAGACGATGCGGACGAGACCACGGACGGGCCGGCGGAGCCCATCGACGAGCCCGAGGCGGCGGAAGACGAAACCGTCACCGAGGCCGGATGCGTCGAGCCCGAGCCGCGGCCGGAGGCGGAAACGGCAGCGCCCGAGGGTGGGGCGCCAGCCGAGTTCGCGGCGAAAGCGGAGCAGTCCGCCAAGGTAGCGGATGCCGAGGCCATCGGCGCCTTCGTCGACAACGCCAGTCATCTTCGCGAGGAGCTTGCCGACCTGGCGCAGATGCTCCACCCCGCGCTGCACGCCGCCGACGCCACGGGCAGCGCCAACCTTCCGTCTCCAGACGCCGCCGAGGAATCCTCCATGCCCCCGAGCCCCTCCCCCCTCGCCGCACCCGCGCCGGAACCGGTATCGGCCAGGGTCCCCAGCCTGTCGCTGCGCCTCCGGGTGCCGCCCGCACGCCTGGCCGGCGCCGAGGGCGGGGCCAACGCCAGAGAGGCGCCCACCCAGGCCGCCGCCGTCATTCGCCAACCCGAGGATGAAGCCCACGTGGATACGGATACCGCGCTCGATATCGGCAACGATACCGAGCATCTGCTACAGGACGTGCAGGGCACCCTGGCCGACCTCGCCGGCATGGCCCAGCAACTGAGCCAGCAGAAGCAGGAAGCGCTCAAGCAGCAGGAGTCGCTGGAGTCGCTCCAGACGCAACTGCACGAGAAGGAGCGGCAATTGCAGGAAAAGGAAAAGCAGCTCCGGCAGTGGCACAAGCGCCTGCAGGACGACCGCCAGGCGCTGGAGCGGGAAACCGAGCAGAGCAACCGTCTCCTCGCCGAGCGCAGCGCGGCCCTGCAACAACTCGCGGAAAGCGTCGAAGCCCGCGAGCGCAGCAGCGCGCGGCGAGCCGAAGTACTGCAGATCGAGCAGGAACGCCTCGAAGAGTTGCGCAGCCAGCAGAACCTGCGCCAGGCCGAACTGGAAAAGCGCGAAGCCAGCGTCCAGCAGCGCAGCCTGGAACTCGGCGAGCGCTTCAAGAAGCTGGAAAGCGCCCGCGAGAAGCTGGCGCAGATCGTCAAGGGTTTCAACGAGACCGTACAGTTCAATACCGCTCTGCACGCCATCAGTCATACCGGGTTGAAGCGCCAGGAAGAGAGCGCAGCCGAACTGGAATAAGGTTCTCCTCCGGCAAAAGGGCGCGGCGCCGATACTGGCCCGCGCCCTTTTTCATTCGCCCAGCCGCGCCCGGCCGCTCGCCCTCGGGACGCGGTGCCGCCGGCCAGTTCACCGGTGCGCAGAGCAGTTGTGCGCCGGACAGCGCCGGCAGGCGCACCCATTCGGGAAACTCCAGGTCGTAGCAGACCATCACCGCGATTCGCCCGAAGCGGGTAGCGACCACCGCCGCTGGCCCTGGCACAAGGCCATGGGAAGGACGGAGTGTCGGCAAGCGAAGACGGGAAGGGAATCAGTCAGGTCAAATAATCAGTTCAGCATTTTCTGAACCATACGCAGGGCGATCGCTGAACCGAGGGCCGCCGAGGCACCGCGTGCGCCCTTCTGACTCCCTCTCAAGGCCGGCGCGCAGCATGGCCTTCGGCGGAAACCTGTGGCGCCTGGGTCTGCCCCGCCTCGCGCTCCAGCAGATCGCGCAGGCGCTGCGCATCCAGCGGCCGGCTGAGCAGGAACCCTTGCAGTTCGTGGCATTGCTCGTCGCGCAGGATATGCATCTGCCCTTCGGTCTCCACGCCCTCGGCGGTGACCCGCAGGTTCAGGGCGTTGCCGAGATTGATGATGGCCTGCACGATCGAACGGTCGCGCCCGGTCTTCTCCATGCTGGCGACGAAGCGCTTGTCGATCTTGATGCTGTCGAAGGGATAGGTGCGCAGGTAGCCGAGCGAGGAATAGCCGGTACCGAAGTCGTCCATGTTGAGGCGGACGCCCAATTCCTTGAGGGCCGTCATGGTCCGCAGCGCGCCGTCGACATCGTTGAGCATGACGTTCTCGGTCACCTCCAGCTCCAGCCGGCGGGCATCCAGGTGGGCCAGGCGCAGCGCCTCGCGCACCTGCCAGACGATATCGCCGGTCATGAACTGCGCCGGCGACACGTTCACCGAGACCATCACCTCGCCTGGCCAGCTGGCGGCGGTGGCGCAGGCCTCGCGCAGCACCCAGTTGCCGATCTGCACGATCAGGTCGCTTTCTTCCGCCAGGCCGATGAACTCGTCCGGGCCGATCAGCCCGCGGCGCGGATGGTTCCAGCGGATCAACGCCTCCGCCGAGGCGATCGTCTGTTCCTGCGCCAGGAAACGCGGCTGGTAGTACAACTCGAACTCGCCGTTCTGCAAGGCGGCGCGCAACTCGGTCTCGCGCAGCTTCTTCTCGGCGAGATGGGAGTCCATCGCTTCCAAGTAGAAACGCCAGGTATTGCGCCCCGCGGCCTTGGCCTCGTACATCGCCACGTCGGCGCAACGCAGCAGGCCCCGCGGATCGCCGCCGTGCTCCGGCGCCAGGGCCACGCCGATGCTGGCGCCGACATGGAAGCTGTGCCCTTCGTAGGCGACCTCGCGGTTGATCACGTCGATCAGCCGGCTACAGAACTTCTCGATTTCCAGCTTCGACGACACGTGGGTACTGACCACCACGAACTCGTCGCCGCCGAGCCGGGCAACCATGTCCTGGTCGCGGGTCGAGGCGCGCAGCCGTTCGGCGATGGCGTAGAGCACCGCATCGCCGGCGGGATGGCCGTGCTGGTCGTTGATCGGCTTGAAGCGGTCGAGGTCGAGCATCAGTACCGCTACCGGCGACTTGCCAGCCTTTTCCGCCAGCAGGCGTTCGAGGAACTGGAACAGCTTGTTGCGGTTCGGCAGGCCGGTCAGGGCATCGTGCAGGGACAGATGCTGGATCTTCGCATGGGCTTCGACCTCGTCGGTGATGTCGGCCGCCGTGCCGCGATAGCCGCTGGCGACGCCGTTGCGGATCGCGCTGGCGCTCAGCTTGCCGACCCGCGCCTGGCCCTGGCTGTCGCGGAAAGCGCAGACCAGGCTGGACGGCGCACCGGCATCGGGCAGCCCTTCCAGCCACTTGACGATGTTCACCGTATCGCTATCCAGCAACTCGTCCAGCCGCCGCCCGATCCAGGCCTCCGGCTGGTAGCCGGTGACGTCGCGGAAGCGCACGGAGAGATAGGTGAAGACGAAATGCCCGTCGACTTCCCAGATCCAGTCCGAGGCCGCCTCGGCTATCGACTTGAAACGTTCCTCGCTGGCCAGCAGGGCCTGGTTGCTGCGTTTCAGGACCTTCTGCTGGCGATCCACCGCGCGGGCGTTGAGCACGGCGCTGCGGCTCAGCCAGAACAGCAGCCCGGCGGCGAGCACGAAGATTCCCAGCAGCGGCAACGCGGTCTCCCGCAGCATGGCGCTACCCGGACGCGACGACACCCAGGCCAGGCGATGGGGAGTGCCCTCCAGGGCAAGGCTTTCCTTGTCGCCCGCCGCGCCGCCGGCCAGCAGGTGCAGGTTGGCGATGCCGTAGTCGCCGCCGAGCTTGGCCAGCTTCGCCGGGGTCAGCCGGTCGACGAAGACCATCACCGAGGCCTTGGCCAGGTCGATGGGCGCATGATCGCTGGTGGGCTTGATCGCCGAGGCAACCAGGATCGCCGGTGCGCCGTCGAAGTCGACGTAGCGGCTGATCGCCGCTTCGTCCACCGCGGCACGGCGTGCGGAGCGGAGGATGTCCCCGGTGTCGGCGTTCAGCGAGTCGGCCAGCGAGCGTTCGGAAAGCTCGCCCTCGAGCATGGCGTAGCGAGTGCCACGGTCGTCGATGACGAAGACGCCGTCGTAGCCATTGGTGGTGTAGAGCACCGAGCCGAGGTTGTTCTTGGTGAAGGCCCAGTCCACGTCGACCCGGTTTCCCAGATAGACGTAGGCGTCGGTCCAGAAGGAATAGGTGGTGGAGAACTGCTCGGAATTTTCCCGGCGATTCTGCAGCGCCTTTTCCACGTAGAAATGGCTCTGCTCGATGGCGATGTCGTCCTGGTGCCTGGCGATGTGCAGGATCGCCCAGCCGCATGCACCGAGGGCGAGGAAAAGGGCGGCCAGGAACATTAGGAGATGCTTGGAGACCTGGGAGACTGCGGTACCGCTGGCAATCGCTGAAGCAAGCATCGATTCGCCATCCTTGTGACCGTATAGGTGCGGGCCTTGGTCACTGTCTTATAGTTAAGCATCCAGGGGGCGTCAAAAACCCCGCTTGGCAAGCGCATCGGCGCCGAAGATGCGGCTGCCGCTCCCGCAAAGGCGCGCGCCGCCGCTGGCCTCGGCGGCGCGCGGCGGCTCTCAGCGGCCCTGCCTGGCGACGATCGCCTCGGCCACGCTGGCCGGTACCTCGGCATAGCGAACGAACTCCATCGAGTAGCTCGCGCGCCCCTGGGACATCGAGCGCACGTCGGTGGCATAGCCGAACATTTCGCCCAGCGGGACCTCGGCACGGATCACCTTGCCCGCCGGGGTATCCTCCATGCCCTGGATCAGGCCACGCCGGCGGTTGAGGTCGCCCATCACGTCGCCCATGTAGTCCTCCGGGGTCACCACCTCGACCTTCATCACCGGCTCCAGGAGCACCGCTCCGCCCTTCTGCGAGAGTTGCTTGGTGGCCATCGAGGCGGCGATCTTGAACGCCATCTCGCTGGAGTCGACGTCATGGTAGGAGCCGTCGTACACCGTCGCCTTCAGGCCGATCAGCGGGTAGCCGGCGAGCACGCCGTTCTGCATCTGGTCCTCGATGCCCTTCTGGATCGCCGGGATGAATTCGCGGGGAATCACCCCGCCGACCACCTCGTTGTGGAACTCCAGGCCTTCCTGCCCCTCGTCGGCCGGAGCGAAGCGGATCCAGCAATGGCCGAACTGGCCGCGGCCGCCGGACTGGCGGACGAACTTGCCCTCGATCTCGCAGGTGTTGCGGATGGTCTCGCGATAGGCCACCTGCGGCTTGCCGATATTGGCTTCGACGCCGAACTCGCGGCGCATGCGGTCGACGATGATGTCCAGGTGCAACTCGCCCATCCCGGAAATGATGGTTTGCGCGGTCTCCTCGTCGGTCTTCACGCGGAACGACGGGTCTTCCTGGGCCAGCTTGCTCAGGGCGATGCCCATCTTCTCCTGGTCGGCCTTGGTCTTCGGTTCCACCGCCACCGAGATCACCGGATCGGGGAAGTCCATGCGTTCGAGGATGATCGGCTTGTCGATGGCGCACAGGGTGTCGCCGGTGGTCACGTCCTTCATGCCGATCAGCGCGGCGATGTCGCCGGCGCGCACTTCCTTGATCTCGTCGCGCTGGTTGGCGTGCATCTGCACCATCCGCCCGACCCGCTCCTTCTTGCCTTTCACCGAGTTAAGCACCGCGTCGCCGGAAGTCAGCACCCCGGAATACACGCGGGCGAAGGTCAGGGTGCCGACGAAGGGGTCGGTGGCGATCTTGAACGCCAGCGCCGAGAAAGGCTCGTCGTCGTCCGCATGGCGCTCGTCGTGCTTCTCTTCGTCGTCCGGGTCGGTGCCCCTGATCGCCGGGATTTCCGACGGAGCCGGGAGATAGTCGATCACCGCGTCGAGCACCAGCGGCACGCCCTTGTTCTTGAACGAGGAGCCGAGCACCGCCGGTACGATCTGGTTGGCCAGGGTCCGCTGGCGCAGCCCGGCCTTGATCTCCTCGATGCTCAGTTCCTCGCCTTCCAGATACTTGTTCATCAGTTCGTCGTTGGCCTCGGCAGCGGCCTCGACCATGTGCGCCCGCCACTCCTCGGCCAGCGCCCGCAGCTCCGCCGGGATCTCCTCCTCGCGGTAGCTGGTGCCCTGGTCGGCATCGTTCCAGTAGATGGCCTTCATCTTCACCAGGTCGATCTGCCCGCTGAAGTTTTCCTCCGAGCCGATCGCCAGTTGGATCGGCACCGGGACATGGCCCAGGCGTTGCTTGATCTGCGCGACCACGCGGAGGAAATCGGCGCCCTGGCGATCCATTTTGTTGACGTAGGCCAGGCGCGGCACATGGTACTTGTTGGCCTGGCGCCAGACCGTCTCGGACTGCGGCTCGACTCCGTCGGCGCCGCTGAACACCACCACCGCGCCATCGAGCACGCGCAGCGAGCGCTCCACCTCGATGGTGAAGTCGACGTGGCCGGGGGTGTCGATGATGTTGAAGCGATAGCGGTGCGGGAACTGCTTGGTCGAGCCCTGCCAGAAGGCCGTGGTCGCCGCCGAGGTGATGGTGATGCCGCGCTCCTGCTCCTGGACCATCCAGTCCATGGTCGCCGCGCCGTCATGGACCTCGCCCATCTTGTGGTTGACGCCGGTGTAGAAGAGGATCCGCTCGGTCGTCGTGGTCTTGCCGGCGTCGACGTGGGCGACGATGCCGATGTTGCGATAAAGCTCGATGGGAGTGGTGCGAGCCATGATCTGCCCCTTGGGTGCTGCCCTGGATGATGGGAACGACTGCTGAAAGAAAAATGTAGCTGAAGAAAGGACGCCGCAGCACCGCCGCGACGCCTGCTTTTCGACCTCGGCAGAGGGGACTGGTTCTGCCGCTCCGGCCCGCCGACGAAAGGCGCGACGGCAGGGCTTGTTCCCAGCGGACATAAACTCATGGCGCAAAGGTCTAAGCCGTCCCTGGAAAATCCCCCGGCTCGACGGACATCCCTGGACACACCGGAACAAGGGATGCCCCGACCATGCACCGATCGCTCCACACCGACGCGCCGCTGGGCGCCGCCCTGCTGCTGGCCCTGCAGCTCGCTCCCGGCAGCGCCGCCGCGGCGGAGGAACAGGCGCCTGTCGACCCGCCCACGGTCCAGTTGCAACGAATCGAGGTGACCGGCAGCGCGATCCGCCGGGTCGATGCGGAAACCGCGGTGCCGATCAGCGTCCTGCGCGCCGAGGAGCTGCGCCAACAGGGCGTGACCAGCACCGAGGAACTGATCGGCCGGCTTTCCGGCAACCAGGGCGTATACAACTCCAGTCGCTCGGTCGGCAGCGCCACCGGCGGCGCCTCGTTCGCCGACCTGCGCGGAATCGGCGCGAACAAGACCCTGGTGCTGCTCAACGGCCGGCGCCTGGCGAACAATGCCATCGACGGCTCCGCGGTGGATCTCAACACCATTCCCTTCGCCGCCATCGACCGGGTCGAGGTGCTGCGCGACGGCGCCTCCGCGCTGTACGGCACCGATGCCATCGGCGGGGTGATCAACTTCATCACCCGCAAGAGCCTGAACGAAGGCCGCTTCGACAGCGGCTACGCCTCCCCCACCCACGACGGCGGCGGCAACCAGCGCAACGTCAGCGCTAGCTGGGGCTTCGGCGAGCTGGAGGAGGATCGCTTCAATGTCTTCGCGGTGGCCAACTACGACAAGCAGGAGCGCCTCGGCGCCAAGGACCGCGGCTACACCTACAACTACCAGCCGGGACGCGGCCTCGACTACAGCTCCGGCACCGCCTTCCCCGGCAACTGGAGCCAGGGCGCCAACGCCAGCAATCCGCTGGCCGCCGGCGGTTGCAAGGGCGCCGACCTGATTCCGCGCAACGGCATCTGCCGGCAGAGCCTGTGGCGCTACCTCGACCTGGTGCCGGAAACCGAGAAGACCTCGGTGTTCAGCCGCGCCACCGGCAAGCTGGCCGACGAGCACAACGTCAGCCTGGAGTACTTCTGGTCGCGCAGCGACAACGCTACCCAGGTCGGCCCAGGGACCCTCACCGGCCTGCAGATCGATCCCGGCACCGCCTTCTATCCCGGCAACGGCATCACTCCCGGACCCGGCGGCTTCGTCCTCGACCCGAGCCGGCCGGTGGAGGTCAACTGGCGACAGAGCGTGCTCGGGCCGCGCCTGCAATCCTCGCAGAACACCGGCCAGCGCCTGCTGCTCGGCTTCGACGGCCGGTTCGCCGACTGGGACTACGATATCGGCGCCTCGTACAACCAGAACAAGGTGGTCGACCATATCCACAGCGGCTACGTCGATGATCGCGCCGCCGCCCTCGGCATCGCCAACGGGACGCTGAACCCGTTCGGGCCGCAGACCGACGCCGGCCTCGCCTACCTCGGCAGCCATGCACTGAGCGGCGACTTCCGTACCTCGGTCGGCCGCGTCAAGGGCCTGGACGCCCGCGCCAGCCGGGAGATCGGCGACTGGTTCGGCGCCGGGCCGGCGGCCCTGGCGCTGGGCGGCGAGTTCCGCAAGGAAGCGCTCCACCAGGACATCCAGGACTTCGCCGGCAACGTGCAGAGCCTCGGCGTCGATCCCGCCGCCACGGTCAGCGGCGAGCGCAACCTGAAGGCGCAGTACGCCGAACTCAACGTGCCGGTGCTGGACAGCCTGGAACTCAGCGCGGCGATCCGCCACGACAAGTACAGCGACTTCGGCAGCACCAGCAACCCGAAATATTCGTTCCGCTTCCAGCCGTTCCGCCAGTTGGTCCTGCGCGGCGCCTACAGCGAAGGTTTCCGTGCGCCGTCGCTGTACGAACTGTACAATCCGACCTTCACCACCTATACCAGCGCCAACTACGACGACCCGCGCCTGTGCGCCGGCGGCCAGCCGAGCCAGGGCGGCATCGCCAACCGCGACTGCGCCCAGCAGTTCTACAACGCCACCGGCGGCAATACCGACCTGCGACCGGAAACCGCGCGCAACGTTACCCTGGGCCTGGTCTACCAGCCGCTGCGCGACCTTTCCGTCGGCCTGGACTTCTGGTGGATCAGGATCGCCAACCAGATCGCCGAGTTTCCCGAAGCGGCGATCTTCGCCGACCCGCAGGCCTACGCCGGACGCATCGTGCGCAAGGCCGACGGCTCGATCGATCACGTCGTCACCGGACTGGCCAACCTCGGCAAGGTAAAGACCAGCGGCGTCGACCTGAGCCTCGATTATCGTTTCCCGGCCAGCCGCTACGGGCAGTTCGGGCTCGACCTGCAAGGCACCTACGTGTCCCGCTACGACTTCCAGCAGCAGATCGGCGGCCAGTACCTGGACAACGTCGGCGACTTCCAGGGCGTCGGCGTGATCGCCCGCTGGAAGCACGTCGCCAACGCCACCTGGAGCCGCGACGCCTGGCAGGCCACCCTGAGCAACCGCTACACCAGCGGCTACAACGACTACGACCGCGCCAGCCACGGCAAGGTCGGCTCGTGGAACCTCTGGGACCTGGCCGGCAGCTACCGCCTCAGCCACGCGCTGGGGCTGACCCTCGGGGTGAAGAACCTGTTCGACCGCGAACCGCCGTTCAGCAACCAGACCTACACCTTCCAGAGCGGCTACGACCCGCGCTACACCGATCCCTACGGGCGCATCCTGTTCGGCCGCCTCAGCTACAGCTTCTGATGCCGGCGCGGGCGCCCGGCCGGTATGGCCGGCAAGCCCGTCGACGGCTGTCCAGCTACCAGATCCGGTAGCCCTGCCAGATTTCGCAGGCGACCAGATCTGGCAGGTTGTTGGGCTCCCGGTGCCATGCAACCTATTACGCCTCTCGCCCCCCACCCGTTCGCGCAAGAGGACACCGCATGATCATTCTCGGGATCACCAACAACGACCTGGCCGGCGCCTGCCTGGTGCGCGACGGCGGGATCGTCGCCGCCGCCAGCGAGGAGCGCTTCACCCGCCAGAAGGACCACAAGGCCTGGCCGAGCCGCTCCATCGACTATGTGCTCGGCGAGGCCGGCATCGACCTGGCCGACATCGACCGCATCGCCTACGGCTGGAACGCCGGGTTCGACGCCGGGCGGCACCTCGACCTCTATCTGGACCGGGTCCTCGAGGAAGCCCGCGAGCGTCCCGAGGGCCTGCCGCACCTGCGCAAGCGGATCGCCGACGAAATGGCCAACGACAAGGCCAAGCGCGGCGAATTCGATGCCTTCGTCCACGCCAACGGCCTGCGCGGCAAGGTCGAGTACATCGACCATCACGAATGCCACGCCCTCGGCGCGTTCGTCTGCTCGCCGTTCGACGAGGCGCTGACCCTCACCTGCGACGGCCGCGGCGACTTCCAGTCGCTCACCGTCACCCACTACCGCGCCGACGGCGGCGAGGCGGTCCTGCAACGCGAGACCAGCGTCGACAGCCTGGGCTACTTCTACGGGCGCATCACCCGCCTGCTCGGCTTCAAGCCGAACCGCCACGAAGGCAAGATCACCGGCCTGGCGGCGTTCGGCGACGCGGAAAAGCTGCTGCCGCTGATGAACGACATGATCCGCCTGGAGAACGGCCGCCTGCGCGCCCGCTGCGGCGAACTGTACCTGCCCTCCTACGACGGCTACAGCGATCCGCTGCTGCAACGCTGCGCGGCGGAACGCCCGGCGGATGTCGCCGCCGCCGCGCAACGGCACTCCGAAGACCTGCTGGTGGCCATCGCCCGGGAGCACGTGGCGCGCACCGGCTGCGCCAACCTGTGCCTGGCCGGCGGGGTGTTCGGCAACGTCAAGCTGAACCAGCGCCTGCGCGAGATCCCCGGGGTCCGCGATGTCTACGTGCTGCCCTGCATGGGCGACGGCGGCCTGGCCCTGGCCGCGGCGGTGGCGGTGGCCTATCGCGAGAACGGTACGCGCTTCCCGGCGCCGAGCATGGCCCTCGGGCCGGACGCGCGCAGCGCCGCGCAGAATGCCGAGCTGATCGCCAGCCAGTACCCGCAGCTGGCCTACAGCCGGCCGGCCAACCTGATCGAGACGCTGGTCGAAGCGCTGCGGGAAAACCAGGTGCTGGGCATGTTCAAGGGCCGCATGGAGTTCGGCCCGCGCGCCTTGTGCAACCGCAGCATCGTCTACCATCCCGGCGATGCCAGCGCCAACGACTGGCTCAATCAGCGCATGGAACGCACCGAGTTCATGCCATTCGCCCCGGTCACCGCGGTAGAACACGCCGAGGCTTGCTACGTTGGCTGGCGTGAAGACCAGGTGGCGGCCGACTACATGACCATGACCTACGACTGCCATGCGGATTTCCGCGCGCGCTGCCCGGCGGTGGTGCATGTCGACGGCACCGCGCGGCCGCAGATCATCCGGCCGCAGGCCGATCCGTTCATGCACGCCCTGCTGCATGCCTGGCATGCCCGCAGCGGCCAGCCGGCGCTGATCAACACCTCCTTCAACCGCCACGAGGAACCGATCGTCTGCGCCCCGCAGGACGCCCTCGGCGCGCTGGAGGACGGGATGGTCGACCTGGTGGTGCTGGGCGAGTCCCTGCTGGTCTGGCGCAAGGGCGAGAACGCCTTCGCCAGGGCGCGCTTCGAGTGAGGCGCAAACCGCAGCGAACCGGCACGGCGACGCGGGAACCGGCATGTACCTGATCTTTTCCGGCTACTTCGCCGCCGAGGGGCTGATCTATCCGTTCTGGCCGACCTGGCTGGCCAGCCTGGGCTTCGGCGCCAGCCAGATCGGCCTGTTGATCGCCGCGGCCTACTGGCCGCAGGTGATCGCCGGGGTGGCGCTGACCTACGTGGCCGACTGGCGCATCGACCAGTTGCGCCTGGCGACCCTGCTGGCGGCCCTGGCCGGCGCCTGCGCCCTGCTGTTCCAGCTGGCCGAGGGCCTGCCCCTGTTCATCGCCCTGAGCGTGCTCTACGGCGCGTTCTGGACCAGCGTGCTGCCGCTCACCGAATCCTACCTGCTCAAGCGCGACAAGGCCGCCCTGCAGAACTACGGGCGGGTACGCGCAGTCGGTTCGCTGGCCTTCATCCTCACCGCGACCCTGGGCGGCCTGCTGCTCGGTCGGTTCGGCCAGCAACTGGTGCCCGCCCTGGTCGGCCTGACGATGCTGCTCACCGCGCTGGCCTGCCTGTTCCTCCGTCGCCGCAGCCTGCGCCGTCCGGACTCGCCGCTGCCGGGCGCCAGGCGCCGTCCCGACCTGCGCGGGATCCTCCGGCAACGCCCCCTGCTGCTGGCCATCGCCGCGGCGGGAATGATCCAACTGAGCCACTCGCTGTACTTCACCACCGCCTCGCTGGGCTGGCAGACGCTGGGCTACTCGTCGTTCTCGGTCGGCGCCTTCTGGGGCCTGGCGGTGATCGCCGAGATCAGCTTCTTCGCCGTCTCCAACCGCATCCTGGACCGCCACCCGGCGCTCCAGGTGATGCTCTTCTCCAGCCTTTGCGCGGCGCTGCGCTGGGGCCTGCTGGCCGGCAGCGAACACCTCGCCGCGATCCTCCTCGGCCAGTGCCTGCACGCCCTCAGCTTCGCCGCCTACCACGCCGCGGTGATGCGTTACATCCGCGACCACGCGCCGGAAAGCGCGCGGGTACTGACCCAGGGGATCTACTACTCTCTGGCGGTAGCGCTGCCCATGGGCCTCGCCAGTCCGGCCGCCGGCTGGCTGTACGAAGGCCTGCCGCAGTGGTCCTATCTGATCATGGCGCTGTTCGCCCTCGGCGGCGCGGTCCTGGTCTGGCTTGCCCTACAGAGTGCCCGAGATGCATCGACTAGCGTTTTCAGCCGTTCTGTTTGACATGGACGGCGTCCTGATCAGCTCCCGCGAAGCCATCGCCGCGGCCTGGAGCCGGGTCGCCGGCGAACAGGGCGTGGCGCTCGGCCCGGACTGCCTGCGCGACCACGTGCACGGTCGCCCGGGCGGCTACACCCTGGACTATCTGTTCGGCCACCTGCCGATGGAGCGCCGGCGGATCCTCAAGCAACGGGTCGATGCGCTGGAGGAAGGCGCCGACTGTCCCCTGCTGCCCGGCGTCGCCGCGGTGATCCGCCAGCTGCGTTGGCTGGACGTGCCCTTGGCGCTGGTCACCAGCAGTTGGCCGGCACGCATCGACCACGTGCTGCGCCAGCACGACCTGCAGGCGGCGTTCCGCACCCTGGTCAGCCGCGACGACGTGGTCCACGGCAAGCCGGCTCCGGATGGCTATCGCCTGGCCGCGGCCAGGCTCGGCGTGGCACCGTCGCGCTGCCTGGTGTTCGAAGACTCCCTCAGCGGCGTGCAGGCCGCCTGTGCCGCCGGCGCGACCTGCGTGGCGATCGGCGAGGAGAGCGGCCTGCTCGCCGCCGGCGCGCGCTGGTCGGTCCGGGATTTCCGCGAGCTACGGATCTTCCGCGAAGACGACCGGCTGTACTGCCAGCATCGGCACCCCGCCACGACCGGCAGCGAGAGGAGCGTTGGCGTCCCATGAGCCCGACCCTGCAAGATGCCCGGCTGCTCTGGGACTTCCTCGGCCAGGGCCGCTGCCATGTGCCCTGCGAACTGCTGGTGGTATGCGGCTCCTACGACCTGCGGGTCTGCGACCACGCCTGCGAACTGCTCGAACGCGGCCTCGCCGAACGCCTGCTGTTCACCGGCAACACCGGGCACTGGACGCGCCATCTCTGGGTCGAGCCGGAAGCCGAGCTGTTCGCCCGCCACGCCAGGGCGCGCGGGGTAAGCGACAGCCTCATCGTGATCGAGCCGCGGGCGACCAACTTCGCCGAGAACATCGCCTTCGCCCGCGAGCTGTTCCCCGACCTGCGCCGCGCGACCTTCGTCACCAAGCCCAACTCGATCCGCCGCGTGGCGCTGACCCTGCCGGTCCGCTGGCCGGGTCTGGAGGGACACGTGGATGCGCCCGACTACGCATTTCCCGACGGCATCTCGAACCTGGTCGGCGTACTCGGGGTGATCGACGAGATGGTCGGCGACCTTGACCGCATCATGCGTTACCCGGCGCTGGGCTTCCAGGTCGCCTGCCCGATCCCGGCGCAGGTCATGGACGCCTGGGAACGCCTGGTGGCGCGCGGTTTCGACCGCCACCTGGTGAACCCGCCGCGCTGAGCTGACAGCACTGTAATCTTCCCCACAGCTTGCCGACAGGCTCGCGCCGCTAGGGTGTCCGCATCGCCGCACCGCCCTGGCGGGGCCGCGACCTCCCGGCTGCGCAGGCTCGCGCAGTCCGTCCTGCCACCTGCGTGGAAACCAGCGGATGCACAGAACTTCGCGACGCACCTTCGTCAAAGGCCTCGCCGCCACCGGTCTGCTCGGCGGACTGGGTCTCTGGCGCGCCCCGGCCTGGGCCCTGGCCGGGCCGGGCCAGCAGAACCTGCTCGCCGGCGACAGTTTCGACCTGTTCATCGGCGAGACCCCGGTGAACCTCAGCGGCTCGCCGGCCACCGCCATGACCATCAACGGTTCGCTGCCCGGCCCGACCCTGCGCTGGCGCGAAGGCGACAACGTGACCCTGCGGGTGCGCAACCGCCTCGCCGAGGACACCTCGATCCACTGGCACGGCATCATCCTGCCGGCCAACATGGATGGCGTGCCGGGCCTCAGCTTCGAGGGCATCGCTCCCGGCGGTCTCTACGAATACCGCTTCAAGGTCCGGCAGAACGGCACCTACTGGTACCACAGCCACTCGGGGCTACAGGAGCAGGCCGGGGTCTACGGCGCCCTGGTGATCGACGCCCGCGAGCCGGAACCGTTCAGCTACGACCGCGACTACGTGGTGCTGCTCAGCGACTGGTCGGACGAGAAGCCGCAGCGCATCCTCGCCAAGCTGAAGAAGCAGTCCGACTACTACAACTTCCACAAGCGCACCGTCGGCGACTTCATCGACGACGTCAGCGCCAACGGCTGGGCCGCGACCCTGGCCGACCGCAAGATGTGGGCCGAGATGAAGATGAGTCCCACCGATCTCGCCGACGTCAGCGGCTACACCTATACCTACCTGCTCAACGGACAGCCGCCGGACGGCAACTGGACCGGCCTGTTCCGCCCCGGCGAAAAGCTCCGCCTGCGCTTCGTCAACGCCTCGGCGATGAGCTATTTCGACGTCCGCATTCCCGGCCTGAAGATGACCGTGGTGGCCGCCGACGGACAGCACGTCGAGCCGGTCAGCGTCGACGAGTTGCGCATCGCCGTGGCCGAGACCTACGACGTGATCGTCGAACCGGGCGGCGAGCGCGCCTATACCCTCTTCGCCCAGTCCATGGACCGCAGCGGCTACGCCCGCGGCACCCTGGCGCTGGCCGAAGGGCTTAGCGCGCCGGTGCCGACGCCCGATCCGCGCCCGCTGATCGGCATGGACGACATGGGCATGGGCGGCATGGACCACGGCGCCATGGGGCATGGCGCGGCGACGAGGCCCGCCAGCGAGATGGACCATTCGAAGATGTCGGGCATGGACATGAATGGCATGGACCATTCGAAGATGGCCGGCATGGACATGAACGGCATGGACCACTCCAAGATGGCCGGCATGGACCACTCCAGGATGGGCATGGACGCCATGCCGATGCAGTCTCATCCGGCTTCGGAGGACGGCAACCCGCTGGTCGACATGCAGACCATGACGCCGACACCGAAGCTCGCCGACCCCGGCCTCGGGCTGCGCGACAACGGGCGGCGGGTGCTGACCTACGCCGACCTGCGCAGCCGCTTCGCCGACCCGGACGGCCGCGAACCGGGGCGCACCATCGAGCTGCACCTGACCGGGCACATGGAGAAGTTCGCCTGGTCCTTCGACGGCATCAAGTTCTCCGACGCCGAGCCGCTACGCCTGACCTACGGCGAGCGCCTGCGGATCGTCCTGGTCAACGACACCATGATGACCCACCCGATCCACCTGCACGGCATGTGGAGCGACCTGGAGGACGAGCAAGGCAATTTCCTGGTGCGCAAGCACACCATCGACATGCCGCCGGGCACCCGCCGCAGCTACCGGGTCACCGCCGACGCCCTGGGACGCTGGGCCTATCACTGCCACCTGCTGTTCCACATGGAGATGGGCATGTTCCGCGAAGTGCGGGTAGACGAAGGAGACAACGCATGAGCCGCCAGCCGAAACCCGCCCGCCTGGCCGGCGGTGCCCTCGCCCTGGGTCTGCTGCTGGGCCTGCCGAATCCCGTCGAGGCCGCGCAGGACAATGGCATGGACCACTCGGCCATGGACCACGGCGCGATGCCTGGCATGGACCACGGCCAGAGGACCTCCGCCCCGGCGAAACTCATGGACCACCAGGGGATGGGGCATGGCCGGATGCCGGGGATGGACCACGGCACCGCATCGCCCGCCCCGGCACAGCCCATGGAGCACCAGGGAATGGACCATGGCCGGATGCCGGGGATGAGCCGCGCTGCGCGGCAACCTCCGGCGCAGGCCGCGCCCAGCCAGAGCCGTACGCCGATCCCGGTGCCGACCGAGGCCGACCGCCGTGCCGCCTTTCCGCCGCTGGAGGGGCACAAGGTGCACGACAGCGCGCTGAACAGCTTCTTCCTGCTCGACCAGTTGGAATACCAGGACGCCGACGACGGCAGCGCGCTGGCCTGGGACGCCAGCGGCTGGATCGGCGGCGACATCAACCGCCTGTGGCTGCGCAGCGAAGGCGAACGGCTCGACGGCAAGACCGAGGACGCCGAGGTCCAGGCGCTGTTCGGGCACGCCATCGGTCCCTGGTGGGACCTGGTCGCCGGCGTGCGCCAGGATTTCAAGCCCGGCTCGCCGCAGACCTGGGCGGCGTTCGGCGTGCAGGGCCTGGCGCTCTACGACTTCGAGGCGGAAGTCACCGCCTTCCTCGGCGAGAACGGCCAGAGCGCGCTGCGCCTGGAGGGCGAGTACGACATCCTGTTGACCAACCGGCTGATCCTCCAGCCCAGCGCCGAGGTCAACCTGTACGGCAGGAACGATCCCGCCCGCGGCCTCGGTTCGGGCCTTGCCGATAGCGAGCTGGGCCTGCGCCTGCGCTATGAGATCCGTCGCGAGTTCGCGCCCTACATCGGGGTGACCTGGAACCGCTCCTACGGCAACAGCGCCGACCTGGCCCGCGCCGAGGGCGAGGACGACGACGAGGCGCGCTTCGTCGCCGGTATCCGCATGTGGTTCTGAACGCGATCGCGGCCAGCCGCTAGCGGTAGCCGTCGAGCAACGGCGAATCGTCGATGAGGTCGCAGCGTTCCAGCGCTGGCAGGTTGCACGGCCGGTAGTCGGGGCATTCGTCCAGCCGCCGCTGCACCGAACGGTGCAGCTTGACCCGGGTTTCCTGCCCGACCGGTTCCAGCGGCCGCGAGCGCGGCCGGCCACGCGACCAGCGCCAGGCGCGGTTGCCGCTGCGGCGGTCCCAGACCAGCAGCGGCAGCCACTCGGCCAGGCGCCAGGGCCGGGTCATCACCGGCAGGATCGGCGCGGTCGGGTCCGGGCCCTGCTTCGAACGTGCGCGCAACTGGTCGCGGCTGCGCGCCGGGTCGACATGCAGGCCGGCCTCCAGCGCCTCGCCGAGCATCCAGGTAAAGGCCACCAGAGCCAGCCGCGAGTCCTTCGGCGCATAGCCACCGCCGACATCGGAGTGCATGCCGGGGAACCACACCTGCAACACGTCGGACTTGCGGTCCTTCTCGCCGAACCAGAGGTTCTGCCGGAAGAAGCAGCGGCATTCGTCGATGGCCAGGGCCTGGCGGACCACGTCGACCATTTCGTTGTTCGAGGAATACGGCACGGTCAGCGGGTCGTAGACCCAGCCCACCGAGGTCACGGTGTCGAACAGGCCGAGGAAGTGCACCTTCACCTGCCGGCCGAAGACCTTGCGGAAGCGTCCCAGCAGGCCGAAGTCCGGTCCGCGGCGACGCGTGCCGGCCCGCTTGTCTTCGTCGCGGGGCGGCATGCGGGTGGTGAGCAGGGTCCAGGCGTAGTCGAAGAGGTGCGGCTGGTGCGCATCGATCAGGCCCACCGCGCGCAGCATCGCGGCCAGCACCCGCACCGCGTAGGCCCCGCGGGAAAAGCCGAAGAGGAATATCTGGTCGCCGGGCCGGTAGTGCTCGGCGAGGAAGCGATAGGCGCCCTCGACGTTGCGCTTGAGCCCCCAGCCGAAGGCCAGGCCGGCGATCCGCGAGGGAAACTTCTGCCACTCGAACAGGGTTTCCTTCAGGCCGAAGGTGCCGACGCCCTGGTCGTAGTAGGCCAGCACCCTGCGCGGATCGCGCGACAGCGAGCGGTACAGGCGCACCACGTTGGTCGGCTGGTCGCCGAAGCGGTTCGAGGTTCCGTCGATGCAGACCACCAACTGGCGCGGCGCGTCGTTGTCCTGGGCGCTGCCGGCAGGCGGCAAGGCGGAATCGGGGGAGAGATCGTCCATTGGGCTCACGCAGGCAAAGCCTGACTTCCGTCGGCGGTGGATGGGAATGGCGACGCATGATACCCAACCTGGATGATCCGCCAAGCGCACATTGCCGGGAAATGGCGGCAAAGACGAAAAGCCCCTGGAGCCGCAGGGCGAATAACCGCTTCGCGGTTATCCGCAGCCCCTGGCTTCGGCGAGGGCGGGTCGAGCCGGCCGCTCAGCCTGCCCTGGATACCCCGAGGAACGGCTGCCACGCCGGCGCGCCACTATCCGCCGCGGCCTTGAGGGCGGCCACCGCCGCGTCGACGTCGGCCTCGCGGGTGTAGCGACCGAGGCTCAGGCGCACGCTGCGGCCAGCGCTGGCGGCATCGTGGCCGAGGGCGAGAAGCACGTGGGACGGCGCCGGCCGCGCCGAGTTGCAGGCCGAGGTGCTGGACACCGCCAGGCTGGACTCCAGTGCCTGGGGGACAAAGGCCGGGTTGTCGAAGGTCAGGTTCAGGGTATGCGCGATGCGTGCGTCGGCGCTGCCGTTCAGGCGCCAGCCGTCGATCTGCGCCAGCCCCTCCAGCAGACGCCGCTGGAGTCCGGCGATGCGCCTGCCCTCCTCCTCGAAAAGCTCGCCGGCGAGGGCGAAGGCCTCGCCCATACCGACGATCTGGTGGGTCGCCAGGGTCCCGGAACGCAGGCCCTGCTCGTGTCCGCCGCCGTGGATCTGCGCCTTCAGCCGCCGCTCGGCGCGCGGCCCGACGTACAACGCGCCGATGCCCTTGGGCCCGTAGGTCTTGTGTGCGGAGAACGACATCAGGTCCACCGCCAGGCGGCCCAGGTCGATCGCCACCTTGCCGCTGGCCTGCGCCGCGTCGACGTGGAACAGCGCGCCGCGCTCGCGCACCCGTTCGCCGATGGCGGCGATGTCGGTCAGGGTGCCGAGTTCGTTGTTGACCCGCATCAGCGACACCAGGCGGGTATCGGCGCGCCAGGCCGCCTCCACCTGTTCCGGCCGGATCAGGCCATCGATGCCGGGCGCCAGCCAGGTCACGCTCCAGCCGTCCTCGGCGAGTTGCTGCACGGTGTCCAGCACCGCCTTGTGCTCCAGGCGACTGGTGATCAGGTGGCCGGGTGCGTCCAGCGCCTGGGCCACGCCCTTGAGGGCCAGGTTGTTGGATTCGGTGGCGCCGGAAGTCCAGACGATCTGCCCGGCGCTGGCGCCGACCAGCGCGGCCACCTGCTCCCTGGCCCGCTCCACTGCCCGCCGCGCCTGGCGGCCGTAGGCATGGGAATTCGACGCGGGATTGCCAAAACACGCCTGGTAACCGAGACACTCCACCATGGCCCGGATCACGCGCTCGTCCACGGGCGTGGTGGCGGCGTAATCGAAGTACAACGGTAACGAACTCATCGCATTCCCCCAATCGATCGGACGGACCCGGAAGCCGACATGGCTCCTTGTCCCTGACGGGCCCGCAGGCCGATCTTAAGAAAAGCGCCGGGGCGTCTGGAAAGAACCTTTCGGAACATCCTTAGAGTCAGCATGGTTTCCCGCCTCAGATTCCCAGCCCGGCCACCCGCAGATGCTCTTCCAGGCGCAGCGCGGGTATCGCTCCGAGCAACTCGCGGGTATAGGGGTGGCGCGGCTGGCTGAACAGCGCAGCGGCGCTGCCCTGCTCCACCACCCGGCCGTCCTTGAGCACCAGGATGTCGTGGGCCAGGGCGCGTACCACGGCCAGGTCGTGGCTGATGAACAGGTAGCTCAGCCCGTGGCGACGCTGCAACCGACGCAGCAGCTCGACCACCTGGCACTGCACGCTGCGGTCGAGCGCCGAGGTCGGTTCGTCGAGCAGGATCAGCGCCGGCTTCAGCACCAGCGCGCGGGCGATGGCGATGCGCTGGCGCTGGCCGCCGGAAAACTCGTGGGGATAGCGTTCCAGGCAAGGCTCGTCGAGACCAACCTCGCGCAGTGCCTCCAGCACCCGCGCGCGGCGTTCGCCGGCAGCGCCGATGCCATGGATACGCAGGCCTTCGCCGACGATCTGTTCCACGCTAAGGCGCGGGTTGAGGCTGCCGTAGGGGTCCTGGAACACCGCCTGGAACTGCCGGCGCAATGGCAACAGGCGCTTGCCGTGCAGCCGGTCGAGGCGCTCGCCCTGGAACAGGATCTGCCCTTCGGCCGGCAACAGGCGCAGCAGCGCCTGGCCGAGGGAGGACTTGCCCGAACCGCTTTCGCCGACGATCCCCAGGGTGCTGCCACGGCGCAGCCGCAGGCTGACCTCGTGCACCGCGCGCAGTCCCGCGCGCCGGCGCAGCCAGCCGCCGGGCGCGGGGTAGTCGAGGCTCAGCGCGCGCACCTCCAGGCAGGTCTCGCGGCACGCCACCGGCTCCGCCAGCCCACCCGGCTCGGCCTCGATCAGCAGGCGCGTGTAGGGATGCCGGGGCGAGCGGAACAGCGTCTCGCAGGCGTTCTCCTCGACGATCTGGCCATCGCGCATCACGCAGACCCGATCGGCGACCCGGCGCACCAGGTTGAGGTCGTGGCTGATCAGCAGGATCGCCATGCCCAGCCGTCGCTGCAAGCTTTGCAGCAGCTCCAGGAGGCGTTTCTGCACGGTGACGTCGAGAGCCGTGGTCGGTTCGTCGGCGATCAGCAGTTGCGGCTCGCAAGCCAGCGCCATGGCCAGCATCACTCGCTGTCGCTGGCCGCCGGAGAGCTGGTGCGGATAGGCCTCGAGCAGGCGTCGCGGCTGCTCGAGGCCGGCCAGTTCGAGCAGTTCCAGTACCCGCCCGCGCAGCGCGGCGCCACGCAGGCGGCGATGCAGGCGCAGGCCCTCGCCGACCTGGCGGCCGATGCGCTGCAATGGATTGAGCGAGGTCATCGGCTCCTGGAACACCATGCCGATGCGCTGCCCACGAATCGCCAGCAATGCCTGCGGCGACAGGGCGAGCAGTTCCTCGCCGTCCAGGCGCACGCTGCCGCCCAGGCGCGCCGCGCCCGGCAGCAGGCGCAGCAGGGCGTGGGCGGTCTGCGACTTGCCGGAGCCGGACTCGCCGACCAGGGCCAGGGTCTCGCCGGCGCGCAGGCTGAAGTCGATCCCCTTCACGACCTGCGTGTCGCCATAGGCGACGCTCAGGTTTTCCACTCGCAACAGTTCCCGGTTCATCTCATGTCCTCGGATCGAAGGCGTCGCGCACCGCTTCGCCGATGAACACCAGCAGGCTGAGCAAGGTCGCCAGGACCACGAACACGGTCAGCCCGAGCCAGGGCGCCTGGAGGTTGTCACGGCCCTGCCCGACCAGTTCGCCAAGGCTCGGCGAGCCGGGCGGCAGGCCGAAACCGAGGAAGTCCAGGGCGGTCAGGGTGGTCACCGCGCCACAGAGCAGGAACGGCAGGAAGGTCAGGGTCGCGACCATGGCGTTGGGCAGGATGTGCCGGAACATCACCCCGGCGTCGCCGAGGCCGAGGGTTCGCGCCGCCTTGACGTACTCCAGGTGACGACCACGCAGGAACTCGGCGCGAACCACGTCGACCAGGCTGGTCCAGGAGAACAGCAGCATGATCGCCAGCAGCCAGCCGACCCCGGGCTGCACCAGGCTGGCGAGGATGATCAGCAGGTAAAGCATCGGCAGACCCGACCAGACCTCGATGAAGCGCTGGCCGAACAGGTCGATCCAGCCGCCGTAGTAGCCCTGCACCGCGCCTGCGCAGATTCCCAGCAACGACGAGGCCAGGGTCAGGCCGAGGGCGAAGAGAATCGACAGGCGCAGGCCGTAGATCACCCGCGCGAGCACATCGCGGCCCTGGTCGTCGGTACCCAGCCAGTTCTCCGCCGAGGGCGGCGCCGGCGCCGGGCGCGCGTAGTTGATGCTGCGGGCGTCGAAGCGGATCGGCGGCCACAGCGCCCAGCCGTCGCGGGCGATGCGTTCGCTCATGAAGCGACCGCGGTAGTCCGGCGGGAACGGCAGCTCGCCGCCGAAGGCGGTTTCCGGATAGTCCCGCAGCACCGGCAGGAACCACTGGCCACGGTATTCCAGCAGCAGCGGGCGGTCGTTGGCGATCAGCTCGGCGAACAGGCAGGTGACGAACAGCGCGAGGAACAGCCGTAGCGCCAGGCGCCCGCGGCGGTTGGCGCGGAACGCGGCGAGGCGGCGGCGGTGCAGCGGGGAAAGGACGATGGCCATCTCACTGTTTCCTCGCGGCGAAGTCGATGCGCGGGTCGACCAGGCTGTAGGCCAGGTCGCCGGCCAGCTTCACCAGCAACCCGAGCAGGGTGAAGATGAACAGGCTGCCGAACACCACCGGGTAGTCGCGGCCGAGCGCCGCTTCGTAGCCCATCAGGCCGAGGCCGTCGAGGGAGAACAGCACCTCGATCAGCAGCGACCCGGTGAAGAACACCGAGACCAGCGCCGCCGGCAGCCCGGCCACCACCAGCAACATGGCGTTGCGGAACACATGGCCGTAGAGCACCCGGCGCTCGCTGAGCCCTTTGGCGCGAGCGGTGGCGACGTACTGCCTGGATATCTCGTCGAGGAAGCTGTTCTTGGTCAGCAGGGTCAGGCTGGCGAAACCGCCGACCACCAGCGAACCCACCGGCAGCGCCAGGTGCCAGAGGTAATCGGCGAAGCGCGCCAGCGGGCCGAGGCGCTCGGCGCCCTCGGAAGCCAGGCCGCGCAGGGGGAACCAGTCCAGGTAGCTGCCGCCGGCGAACAGCACGATCAGGACGATGGCGAAGAGGAAGCCGGGCACCGCATAGCCGATCACCACCAGCGCGCTGCTCCACAGGTCGAAGGCGCTGCCGTGGCGCACCGCCTTGGCCACCCCCAGGGGAATCGACACCAGGTAGGTGATCAGTGTCGCCCACAAGCCCAGGGACAGCGAGACCGGCAGCTTCTCGGCGATCAGGTCGATGACCCGCGCGTCGCGGTAGAAGCTCTCGCCGAAATCCAGCCGGGCGTAGCTCGACAGCATCAGCCAGAGCCGTTGCAGCGGCGGCTTGTCGAAGCCGTACTGGCGCTCCAGGGCGGCCACCAGCTGCGGATCGATGCCGGTCTCGCCGTGGCGCTGCGGTTCCAGAGCGCCATGCCCACCCTCCCCGCCACGCCCCAGCGGGCCGCCGCCGTCGACGCCCTGCAGGCGCGCGATGGCCTGATCCACCGGCCCGCCGGGTGCGGCCTGGACGATGGCGAAGTTGATCAGCAGGATGCCCAGCAGGGTCGGCAGGATCAGCGCCAGGCGGCGCAACAGGTAGCCGCCCATGTCACTGCGCCTCCCGGCTCGGCGCGGCCCGCTCGCGGACTTCCCACCAGGTGTTCAGCCCCAGGCTGTAGCGCGGCGCCTGCGGCGGTCGGCCGAAGCGATTCCAACTGGCGATCCAGACCTCGTCGGAATACCAGGTCGGGATCAGGTAGTAGCCCCATTGCAGCACCCGGTCGAGGGCGCGCACGGCGGTTTCCAGGGCGGCCCGCGAGTCGGCCTCGACCACCGCCTGGACCAGCCGGTCGATGGCCGGGTCCTTCAGGCCGATGCGGTTGTAGCCGCCGGGATCGGCGTAGCTGGAGGAATGCCAGAAGCTGTACTGCTCGTTGCCCGGCGAATTGGACTGGGAGAAGCTCGAAACGATCATGTCGTAGTCCCGCGCACGTATGCGCTCGATGTATTGCGAAGCGTCCACCTGGCGCAGGCGCATATCGATGCCGATCCGCGCCAGGTTGCGCTGGAACGGCAGCAGCGCGCGCTCCAGGCTCTTGCCCTGGAGCAGGAGGTCGAAGCGCAGCGGCCGTCCGGCGGTATCCAGCAGGCGCCCGTCGACGGCATGCCAGCCGGCCTCGCCGAGCAGGCGGTAGGCCTGCACCAGGCGCTCGTGGATATCGCCGCTGCCGTCGTTCACCGGCGGAGCGTAGGCCTGGCCGAAGACCTCCTCGGGGATCTGCCCGCGCAGCGGCTCCAGCAAGGCCAGTTCGTCGGCGCCGGGCAGGCCGCGAGCGGCCATCTCCGAGTTGTCGAAATAGCTGCGCAGGCGCTTGTAGCGACCGCCGAAGAGCTGCCGGTTGGTCCATTCGAAGTCGAACAACAGGCTCAGCGCCTGGCGTACCCGGCGGTCCTCGAACAGCGGCCGGCGCAGGTTGAACACCAGGCCCTGGAGGCTGGCCGGGTACGGGTAGGGAAAGCTCTCCTGGCGCAACCGGCCATCGCGCAGGGCCGGCGAGTCGTAGCCGCTGCTCCAGGCCTTGACGCTGGTCTCGACATTGATGTCGGCCTGCCCGGCCTTGAACGCCTGCAAGGCCACGCCGCTGTCGCGGTAGTAGTCGAAACGGATCCGCTCGAAGTTGTACAGGCCACGCCCGACCGGCAGGTCGCGAGCCCACCAGTCGGGGTTGCGCCGGTAGCTCACCGAACGCCCCGCCTCGGCCTTCTCCAGCCGGTAAGGTCCGCTGCCCAGCGGCGGCTGCATGCTGCTGCGGTTGAAGTCGCGTCCCTGCCACCAATGCCTGGGCAGCACGTAGAGCTGGGCCAGCACCAGCGGCAGCTCGCGGTTGCCGGCATGACGGAAATCGAAGCGGATGCGCAGGCGATCCTCCACCACCGGCTCGCGGACCTCCTTGTAGTAGGCGCGCCAGAACGGGCTGCCCTGCTCGACCAGGCTATCGAAGGAAAACTTCACGTCCTCGGCGGTGACCGCCACGCCGTCGCTGAAGCGCGCCCGCGGATCGATATGGAAACGCACCCAGCTGTTGTCCGGGGCTTTCTCGATGTAGCGCGCCAGGTAGCCGTATTCGGTGAACGGCTCGTCCAGTGACTGGAAGCCGAGGGTTTCGTAGATCAGCGCGGCCTGGGTCATGCTGATCGGCGTGCCGCGGTTGGCGAAGGGGTTCAGCGTGTCGAAGCTGCCGCTTTCCATCCGCCGCAGGCTGCCGCCCTTGGGCGCCTGCGGGTCGACGAAGTCGAAGTGCTGGAAACCCGGCGGATATTTCGCCGGCTCGTCGTAGAGCGTGATGGCATGGCGCGGCTCGCTGCGGGCCAGGCTGGCGAGCAGGCAGCAGGCGAAGACCAGGATGCGTCCGGGCATGGCTCAACCACCGAAGTGATAGCTGAAGTCCAGCCACCATTGGCGGCCCATGGCGTCGTAGTTGCCGGTGGGATAGTACGGCCAGCCATCGGAGTCGTCCTCCTTGATCTGGTCGAGCAGGTTGTTCACCGTCAGGCCGACGCTGGCGCGTTCGTTGAGCCGGTAGCGGGCGCTGGCGTTGAACACCGTCCACGGGCTCAGGCGCCCGCTGCCAGCGGCGTTGGTAACGCTGCCGTAGCGCACCGCGAAGAGCGTCGAGGTGAACTGTGCGTAGTCCCAGGTCAGGCTGGCGTTGAGTTTGCTGCGCCAGTCGTGGGAGTCGAGGCTGTCGCGCTGGTTCTCGCTGGGGTAGTCGTCGGACTGCTTGTAGTCGTGGGACAACACCAGGGTGTAGCCGAGGGTCGAGGAGAAGGCGCCGTAGTCGCCGGCGCCCCAGCGGATGTTGCTGCGCAGGTCGATGCCGCTGGTGCGCTCCTTGGCCGCGTTGATGGCATTGACGTAGACCTTGTTCAGGCGATTCGGGTCGACGCTGGCGTCGCCGGCGTTGCGCTCGACCCGCGCCAGGGTGTCGCGGCACTGCGCCGAGTCCGGATCGAGCCCGCCGCTGCGGCAGGCCGCCTCGTCGCGCAGCAGTTTGTCCGGATCGAGGGTGGTCAGCAGGTCATCGATCTGGATGTGGTAGTAGTCGGCGGAAAAGTCGAACCTGCTCGCCGGCGACCAGACGAAGCCGTAGCTCCAGTAGCGCCCGCGCTCGGACTTCAGGTCGGGCGTGCCGCTCTGCACGTAGTCGACCCGGCCGTTCTTGCAGGCGCCGTCGACGCCTTTCTCGCAACCGTAGTAGTCCTTCTGCGCCGGGTAGTAGCCGTTGGCGTCGGCCTGGTAGATGTAGTTCAGGTCCGGCGCGCGGAAGCTGGTGCCGTAGCTGCCGCGTAGCAGCAGGCTGGTCAGCGGGCGCCACTCCAGCCCCAGGTTGTAGGTGGTCTGCTCCTCGGTGCGACCGCTGAACCTGTACTGGTCCCAGCGGCCGGCGGCGGACGCCAGCAGCGTGTCGTGCAGCGGGATGCTGAATTCGCCGCCGGCGGCGTAACGGTCGCGCGAGCCGCCGGAGCTGCTGGCCTTGGAGACGTTGTAGAGAGAGCCGTCGTTGTATTGCGAGTCGGGACGGATCCTGTAGCCCTGCTTGCCCACCTCCAGCACGCCGGCGAAGGCCACCGGGCCGGCCGGCAGGTCGAACAGCTCGCCGTTGCCGGTGAAGCTGTAGGTCTGCGAGTAGGACTCGCTGTGCTGGGTCACGTTGCGCCGCAGGCTGCGCCACTCTTCCTCGCTCAGCGGACGTCCGAGGCGCGCCGGATCGGGATCGTAGACCGGGTAGCCGTCGCGTTCGCCGAGCTTGCGGCCCAGGTACAGGTCGAGGATCCCGGCCGCCGGGGTGTAGCGGGTAGTGCGGTCGCTGCGGTACTCGGAGCGGGTCGCGGCCAGTTCGTATTCCCAGGAAGTATTGGCGACGTGGTCGCTGTAGCCGAGGGTGCCGGTCCAGGACACCTCGCGCCACTTGCTGTTGTTGCTGCTCTTGCCGCCGATCTCCTCGGGCGAGAACAGCCGGTACCAGCGCTCCAGGTCGCCGCTGGAGGCATTGATGAAGTCCGGCGAGGTGAAGGACGGCCCGCGGGTATTGTTCTGCAGGTGGTCGAAGCCGAACAGCAGGTCGGCGAACAGCTTGCCGCTGTCGCTCAGGTGCCAGGTGCCGCCGGCGTAGCCGTCGTAGTTTTCCTTCTTGGTCTGCAGGGTCCAGTAGTTGTTGTAGTACTGGTCGGTCATGCAGCGATAGCCACCCCTGGCGCCCGGCACCGGCGCCACGTTGCCGCCGAACAGGCCGCCGAGGCCGGCGCAAGAGGCGTCGCCGAGGTAGCGTCCGCTCTGCGGGTTCAGCCGGTAGCCGACGTTGTTGCCGTCCGGGTAGCTGTCCATGAAACCGCGCTGGTTGGCCCAGACCGGCTGGCGCTGCTCGACCTGCAGGCCGAACAGGCCTTCGAAGTCGCCCGTCGCGCCGCCGCCGACCAGTTGCAGGCGCTGGTTGTCGCCGCCGCCGCGCTCGGTGGTGCCGGCGCGCAGGTTGACGTCGACGCCATCGAATTTCTTCTTCAGGACGATATTGACCACCCCGGCGATGGCATCCGAGCCGTAGATCGCCGAGGCGCCGCCGCTGAGGATCTCGATGCGGTCGATCATGACCGCCGGGATGTTCGCCAGGTTGGTGAAGTTCACCGAGCCGCCATAGGCGGTCGGGTAGTCGGCGACGCGCCGGCCGTTGATCAGCACCAGCGTGTGGTTGGGGCCGAGATCGCGCAGGTTGAGGGCGTTGGCCGCCGGTTGCCAGGTGTTGCCGTAGTCCTCGCCCTGGGTCATGCCGGTGTTCTGGGTCTGCGTCTGCAAGGCCTCGAAGACGTTGCGGTAGCCACGGTTCTGGATTTCCTCGCTGCTGATCACCGTGACCGGCGACGGCCCTTCCTGCTGGGCGCGGGGAATCCGCGAGCCGGTCACCACCACCCGCTCCAGGGTCTGCTCCGCTTTCGCCGCCAGCGGCTGCACCTTCGCCGCCGGTACGGCCGCGCGCAGCGGCGCGGCGGAAATCACCGCGCCGCGCTCGGAACGGCGGAACTGCAGGCCGCTACCGCGCAGGGCCTGTTCCAGGGCCTGGTCGACACTCAGCGGACCGCGCACCGCCGGCGCCTGCCGGCCGCGCACCAGCGACTGCTCGAAGGAGATCAGCAAGCCGCTCTGTCGCGAGATGCCCAGCAGCACCTGGTCCAGCGGGCCGGCGGCGACGTCGAAGGTGAGCGCCTTGGCGGCGGGCGCGGGCGTCTCCGCACGTGCCTCCGGCGGCGCGGCCAGGGCCGCCGCGAGCAGCGCGGCCAGGGCCAGGCTGGAAGGCAGGCGTGTGGATGGAGCATGGTGCGGCATCGTTCGGTTCCCCCCGAAAACATGGTTTCCAGGGGATGAGCGATGAGCGCGGGAGATTTGCAGGGCAGGCTTGGAACGCTTTGTTCTGAGCTTATAAGCGCGGGCGAATAGGCATGGCGGCGGATAACGCCTCCGGCGTCATTCGCCCCACCCGACTATCTTCCCCCAGCTCCGCTACCAGCCTTACCCCGCGTAGGGCGAATAGCCGCTTGCGGCTATCCGCCGGTCCGAACACGGCGTTATCCGCCCTGCCGCCCTCGGGTCAGTACGTCAGCGCCCCGCACCAGTGCGCGCTCTTCAGTTCCTCGTAGAGCGCGCCGATCTTCAGCGAGCACTGCCGCGACGGCGGGTAGATCAGCGACACCGGGCACAGCGGCGGTTCGAACGGCTGGAGGATGCGTACCAGTCGACACCGGCGGATCGCTTCCTCGGCCATGAAGCCCATCACCTGGACGATGCCCTGGCCGACCAGCGCCGCGTCGACCAGCGCGTCGGCCACGTCCAGCACTAGGTCGCCGCGCACCGCCAGGCTCAGCGGCTGGCCGTCGCGCTGGAACTGCCATTCCAGCAGCTTGCCGGTATGCAGGTCGCGCACCGTCGGGCAGTTGTGCCCGGCGAGTTGCTCCAGGCGCTCCGGCGTGCCGTGGCTACGCAGGTATTCCGGCGACGCCACCGTGACCCAGCGCAACGCCGCTAATGGCCGGGCGATCAGGCGCACGTCGCCGACCCGACCGAGACGCACGGCGGCGTCGAAGCCTTCCTCGGTGAGGTCGACCAGGCGATCGGTCATCGCCGCCTCGATCTGCAATTGCGGGTAGCGCCGCGTCAGTTCGCGCAGCACCGGCATGATCACGATCCGCCCGAGCGCCTGCGGGGTGGTGATCTTCAGCGGACCGCTCGGCGCGCACTGGCGGTCCACCAGCAACTTCTCGACTTCCTCCAGTTCCGCCAGCAAGGGTGCGCAGCGCTCGTAGAACAGCTGGCCGTCCGGGGTCAGGCTGACGCTGCGGGTGGTGCGGTGCAGCAGACGCACGCCGAGTTCGGCTTCCAGCCGGCCGATGGCGCGCGACAGGCCGGACTGGGTCAGACCGAGAGAAACGGCGGCCTGGGTGAAGCTACGGGTCTCGGCCACGCGGGCGAGCAACTTGACGGCATTCAGGTCCATGGCGATCTCATCGATGATTATTTTCATCAGTGAAAGGACGGAGAGGCTATTTATCACGATTCCAGCATGAGAAACACTGGCCGCGCCCAACCCAGACCAGGAGTCCCACCGTGACGGACCGTGCCGCCCCTTCCAACTGGATGCTCTCCCTGCTCGCCTGCGCGCAACTGATCATCGCCCTCGACGCCACCATCGTGTTCGTCGCTCTGCCGGAAATCAGCCGGGCGCTGGATTTTTCGGCGCAACGCCTGCAATGGGTGGTGAGCGCCTATACGGTGGCCTTCGGCGGCTTCCTCCTGCTCGGCGGGCGCGCCACCGACCTGCTCGGCCGGCGCCGCATGTACGTCCTCGGGCAAAGCCTGTACGCCCTCGCCTCCCTCGCGGGCGGGCTGGCCCAGAGCGAGTTGCCGTTGATCCTCGCCCGCGCCGTGCAGGGCCTGGGTGGCGCGCTGCTGTTCCCGGCGACCCTGGCGCTGATCGGCAATCACTTCGCCGAGGGCCCGGCGCGCAATCGTGCCCTGGCGATCTGGAGCATCGCCTCGGCGTTCGGCCTGGCCCTCGGCTCGGCGCTCGGCGGCGCGCTCACCGAGCTGTTCGGCTGGGCCTCGATCTTCCTGGTCAACGTGCCGCTGGCCGGCGCCGCGGCGCTGCTCGCCCTGCGCCTGATCCCGGCCGACGCCCGGCGCCAGCGCGGTCGGCGCTTCGACCTGGCCGGCGCGCTGACGGTCACCGCCGGCGCCACCCTGCTGGTCTTCGCCCTGGTCCAGGGCCCCGAGTCGGGCTGGGATGCGCCCTCGGTACGTTTCGGACTTTACCTTTCCGTCCCGCTGCTACTGGCGTTCCTCGCCATCGAACACTACAGCCGCGACCCGCTGATGCCGCTGCGCCTGCTGGGCAACCGCAACCTGCAGGTGGCGATGCTGCTGACCGCGATCTTCATGAGCAGCTACGGCGTGCAGTACTACTTCCTGGCCATCTACTTCCAGTCGGTGTACGGCTACAGCGTGTTGCAGACCGGCCTGGCGTTCCTCCCGGCGACTCTGCTCTGCACCCTCGGTATCCGCGTCGCCGAGCGCCTGCTGGCCCGCCACGGGGCACGCGCGACGCTGGTCGCCGGCCTGCTGCTGGGCGCACTCGGGCTCGGCCTGCTGGCAGCGTGCCTGCCGCTGGGGCGCGGCTTCCTGGCGCTGCTGCCGGCCATCGTGATCCTCAGCGTCGGCCAGGGCATGACCTGGACCGCCATGTGGGTGAGCGCCGCCAGCGGCGTCGATCCCGCCGAACAGGGCGTCGCCTCGGGGATGGCCTCGATGACCCAGCAGATCGGCGGCGCGCTCGGCCTGGCCCTGCTGGTGGCGCTGGCCAACGCCCAGGTGCGCGGCGCCGATGCCGCCAGCCTGCTGGCCAGCCAGGCGCGCGGCATCGAATGGGTGACCGCGCTCAGCGCCCTGCTCGCCCTGTTCGGCGCCGCCCTGGCCTTGCGCCTGCGCCGTGAGGAACCCGCGGCGTGGCAGCCGAGTCGCGGCTGATCCCGCTCAGGCGTCGCCCAGCTCGGCGCCGAGTTCCAGCGCCAGGGCCTGGAAGGCCAGGCGCGCGGCACCGGGGTGGCTGCCCTGGCGCCAGAACAGCGCTACCTGGCGGGTCGGCAGCGCCGGCCGCAGCGCCACGCAGCGCAACCCGGCCTGCTGGCGCGCCACAGCCTCCGGCAGGATGCTGGCCAGTCTTCCGCGGCGAACCACATCGACGATGGCGCTGATCGAGTTCGCCTCCAGCGCAACCCGCGCCGTCACCCCTTGCTGGCGCAGGTAAGCGTCGATGTGCCGGCGCGTGGCGAAGTCGTCGCGCAACAACGCCAACGGCAACTCCGCCAGCGCTGCGGCGGCCAGCGGCGCGTTCGCCGCCGGGTGTTCCGCCCCCAGCACCAGGCCCAGGCGCTCCAGGTAGAGCGGCTGGCTGTCGATCTCCACCGAACCCGGCTCGCTGAAGGCCACGCCAAGGTCCAGGCGATCGTCGATCAGCGCCGCCTCCAGGGCGTCCTGGGGCAACTCCTCGAGGCTCAACTCGATGCCCGGATAGCGCTGATTGAACGGATCCACCAGGGCGCCCACCAGATAGCAGGTGAAGGTCGGCGTCATGCCCAGGCGCAGGCGGCCGCGACTGAGGTCGCGCACCTCGTGGATCGCTCGTTGCGCCGCTTCCAGCTCGCGCAAGGCACGCCGCGCATGAAGCAGGTACAGCTCGCCGGCATCGGTGGGACGCACGCTCCTGCCGGAGCGGTCGAGCAATTGCACGCGCAGTTGCTCTTCCAGTTGCCGCACCTGCTGCGACAGGGTCGGCTGCGAAACGTGCAGCGCCTCGGCGGCGCGGGTGAAGTTGCGATGCTCGGCGACAGCGAGCAGGTAGCGCAGGTGGCGAAGCAGCATGGAAACATCCAACTATAGGTCAGACCAATGATTGGAATAATAAACCGGTCTTGGACCCTATGGCTCAATCCGCGCATCCTGGCCCCACCATTCGACGGCCAGGAGCCCAGCGCCATGCGTGACATCATCGACGGCTTTCTCCGCTTCCAGCGCGACGCCTACCCGGCGCGCTCGCAACTGTTCAAGACCCTGGCCACCCGGCAAGCCCCCAAGGCGCTGTTCATCGCCTGCTCGGACAGCCGGGTGGTCCCCGAGCTGCTGACCCAGCGCGAGCCCGGCGAACTCTTCGTGATCCGTAATGCCGGCAACATCGTCCCCGGCTACGGGCCGCAGCCCGGCGGGGTCAGCGCCTCGGTGGAATACGCGGTGGCGGTGCTCGGGGTCGGCGACATCGTGGTCTGCGGCCACTCGGACTGCGGCGCGATGGGCGCCATCGCATCCTGCGCCTGTCTCGACCAGTTGCCGGCGGTGGCCGGCTGGTTGCACCACGCCGAGGCCGCACGGGCGATGAACAGCGCCCACGAACACGCCTCCGAGGCGGCGCGGCTGGACGCCCTGGTGCGGCACAACGTGATCGCCCAACTGGCCAACCTGCGCACCCACCCCTGCGTCGCCCGCGCCCTGGAACAGGGTCGGCTGAACCTGCACGGCTGGGTCTACGACATCGAAAGCGGCCGCATCGACGCCCTCGACGGCGCCAGCCGGCGCTTCGTCTCCCTCGCCGAGCATCCCGAAGTGCGCGCGGTAGGCGGCGAACCCGGGCAGGCGGTCGCCTGAATCCCTTCCCTCACAACCACCCGCAAGGAGAGTCATCTCATGCAACACAGCCAAGTGTCCCCCAACGCGCGCCAGCAACTGGCCGAGACCGTGGTCCTGAACAAGGCCCGCCTGGGCCTGTCCTGGCAGGACCTGGCCGACGGCACCGGTCTCGCCCTGACCTTCGTCACCGCCGCCCTGCTCGGCCAGCATGCCCTGCCAGAGGCGGCGGCGCGCAAGGTCGCCGCCCAACTCGGCCTGGACGACGACGCGGTGCTCCTGCTGCAAAGCATCCCGCTGCGCGGCAGCATTCCCGGCGGCATTCCCAGCGACCCGACCATCTATCGCTTCTACGAGATGCTGCAAGTCTACGGCAGCACCCTGAAGGCGCTGGTCCACGAACAGTTCGGCGACGGCATCATCAGCGCGATCAACTTCAAGCTGGACATCAAGAAGGTCGAGGACCCGGAAGGCGGCTCGCGGGCGGTGATCACCCTCGACGGCAAGTACCTGCCGACCAAGCCGTTCTGAAGCGTCGCGCCGCCCGGCTCGCCGCCGGGCGCGCGCCTCAGCGGCTGGCGATGCTGACCCAGTAGGGCCCGTGGTAGTCGAGCCGGATCGGTAGGCTCTGCTCCAGCAATGCCAGCGCCGCGCCGCTGTCGTCCAGCGGGTAGATGCCACTGACGCGCAGCGCCGCCGCGTCGTCGGCGACGCTGATGATGCCGCGGCGATAGGCGCGCAACGCTTCCAGCACCTCCCCCAGCGGGCGGTCGCGGACCTCCAGCCGGCCATCCAGCCAGGCGCTCTCGCCGCCTTCGGCAGGACCTCGGGCGAGAATCGCCGAGGCGTCGAAACGGGCGCTCTGGCCGCGCTCCAACAGGCATTGCCGTCCGTCGGCAGTGGTGATCCGCACCCGCGACTCGAGCACCACCACTCGCGAGCTGGCGCCGTCATCGCTGACCTGGAAGCGGGTTCCCTGCGCCTCGACCTGGCCACGCCCGGTGTCGACGACGAAAGGCCGCGCCGGATCCCGTGCCACGTCAACCAGCAGGCGGCCCTCGCGTAAGCGCAGGCGACGCCGGTAGCCATCGAATTCGGGGCGTACCCGGCTGCGCGCGTCCAGCACCAGTTGGCTGCCATCCTCCAGGCGGAAGCTCTGGCGTTGTCCGGTGCCGGTGTACAGGTCGCCGGGCCAGGGGAAGCCGACGATGCCGATCCGCCCCAGCGCCAGCGTCGCCACGCCGAACGCCGCCAGGGCGAGGCTGCGCTGGAGAAACCGGCGACGGGCGGACGGCGCCTCGAGGGCTCCGATCAATTGCTCGGCGCGCAAGCCGTGCAGGGGCTCGTCGCGAAACGACTGCAAGCCCAGGCTGAGCCGGTCGAACACCGCACCGTGCTCGGCATCGGCCTGGCGCCACTGCTGGAACGCCAGGCGCTCCTCGGCGCCGGCATGGCCGGATTGCAGCAGCGCCATCCACTGCGCCGCTTCGTCGAGGATGCGTTCTCGCCTTCCCTGGCTCATTCGGCAAGCACCTGGTAGCACTGCTTGAAGCCCTCGACCATGTACTGGTGGATGCGGCTGACGGAAACCTCCAGCAAGCCGGCGATCTCCACGTAGGTCAGTCCGCCGATCTGGCTATGGATGAAGGCGGCGCGGGCCTTCGGCGAGAGCCCGGCGAGCATGCGCTCCAGGCGCAGCAGGGTTTCCACCACCTGGGCCTGCTCCTCGGCGGACGGCGCGAGGGCCTCCGGAAGCCCGGCCAGGCTTTCCAGGTAGGCGCGTTCCAGGTCCTGGCGCCGCCAGCCGTCGTACATCAGCCGGCGAGCGATGGTGGTGAGCAGCGCGCGCGGCTCGCGGATGCTTGCCGGGTCCGGCAGGGCAAGGACCTTGAGGAAGGTTTCCGAGGCGATGTCCTCGGCGCTGTGGGGGCAGCCGAGGTAGCGCCGCAGGCGCCCGCTCAGCCAGGAATAGTCGTTCTGGAACATCAGGCCGACGAGGCGATTGCGTGTCTGATCCATGCCCATTCCGCACTCTCGTGCTACGGGCCTGCGCCACCGGGCGTCGGGGTGGCAGGCGAAACCTTGATCGGCGGGAGGCGGCGCCGACGTCGGATTGCACGTGTCCCTCCCGCAAACAGCGATGGCAGGCCGCCGGGCCTGCGCGGAAGGCAATATGCCGCAGAAGCTCGAACGCAAAAAAGAATATTAATTAAGGTGTACTTAACTTTTTGGCATTAGAAGATCGCCATCCCGCGACGACTGTCGTCATTCCTTACGAAATGGCAACGCCGCGATCCGCCGAAAGCGGCATACTCGTCAGCTTGTTTCGCCGCGTCGACAACGCCCGTACCAATGTCCGCCTCGCTCCCCAACGACACCCCGCCTGACGAAGCCCTGCCCCTGCCCCTGGTCCTGGCCGGTCCCCTGCTGCGCCGCGCAGAGCCCGGACGCCTGGTGTTCTGGCTGGCCACGTCATGCCCGACGACCATCGAACTGATCCTCGCCAGCGAAGGCGAGGCGGAGCGTCGGGTCCGCCTCGCGGAAGGAACCCACTCGGCCATCCGCATCGGCACCCATGCCTGGCTGCACCTGCTGGATGTCGCGCTCGACCCGCCGTTGCCCTGCGCCCGCCTGGTCGACTACGACCTGCGCCTCGCCGCCGACGGCCGGGAGCCTGCGGGAATCGCCGAATGGGCGCCGCATCTGCTCTACCCCGGTCGCCAGCGCGCCAGCCTGGTGCTCAAGCCACGTCTCGACCAGTTGCTCCACGGCTCCTGCCGCAAGCCGCATCACCCAGCGGCCGATGGCCTGCTGCAGGTCGACCGGCTGCTGGAGGAAAACCTGCTGCAGGCCGAAAGCCGCCCGGCGTTGCTGATGATGAGCGGCGACCAGGTCTACGCCGACGACGTCGCCGGGCCGATGCTGGTGGCCATCCATGGGTTGATCCACCGCCTCGGCCTGTACGGCGAACACCTGGAAGGCGCACTGGTGAACGACAGCGAGGCACTCTACGCGCACCCGGCCACCTACTACCGGCGCGAGGACCTGCTGCCCGCCTTCGAGTCCAACGAAGCCCTGCGCGAGCGCTTCTTCGGCGGGGTGAAGAAGCCGATCTTCACCTCGGCCAACGCCCACAACCATCTGGTCGGCCTGGCCGAGGTGCTGGCGATGTACCTGCTGGTCTGGTCGCCGGCGCCCTGGCGCCTGGTCAGGCTGGAACCGCCGCCGGGGCTGGATGCGCGGCACGCGCAGCGCTTCGCCGGCGAGCGCCGGCACATCGAAGCCTTCCGCGATGGCCTGCCCCGCGTGGCGCGGGCGCTGGCGCATATCTCGTCGCTGATGATCTTCGACGATCACGACATCACCGACGACTGGAACCTTTCAGCACGCTGGGAGCTGACCGCCTACGGCCATCCGTTCTCCCGGCGGATCATCGGCAACGCCCTGCTCGCCTACCTGCTCTGCCAGGGCTGGGGCAACGACCCGCAGCATTGCGGCGAATGGCTGGCGCCGGTCGCGGCCCTGATGGAGGGTGCCGCGGCAGACGGCCGGCTGCCCTGCGCCGAGCAGGACCGCCTGCTCGATGCCCTGCTCGACTTCCAGCACTGGCACTACCGGTTGCCTGGCAGCCCGACCCTGATCGTCCTCGACACGCGCACCCGCCGCTGGCGCAGCGAGCGCAACCTGGGCCGGCCCTCCGGGCTGATGGACTGGGAGGCGCTGAGTGAACTCCAGCAGGACCTGCTCGGCGAAAAGGCGGCGATCATCGTGTCGCCGGCGCCGATGTTCGGGGTCAAGCTGATCGAGGGCGTGCAGAAGCTCTTCAGCTGGATCGGCCAGCCGCTGCTGGTCGATGCGGAAAACTGGATGGCCCATCGCGGCGCGGCCTCGGTGATGATGAACATCTTCCGCCACTCGCGCACGCCGGGTAACTACCTGATCCTTTCCGGCGACGTGCATTACTCCTTCGTCTACGACATCCGGATTCGCCACCGCGAGCGCGGGCCCCGGCTCTGGCAGATCACCAGCAGCGGGATCAAGAACGAATTCCCGCGACGCCTGCTGGACTGGTTCGACCGCCTCAACCGCTGGCTCTATGCGCCCTGGTCGCCGCTGAACTGGCTGACCCAGCGGCGCAGTCTGGAAATCCGCCCGCGCGTTCCGCAGCACAGCCAGGCCGGCGAGCGCCTGTGGAACAGCGCCGGGATCGGCCAGGTATTCATTGGCGAGGACGGCCGTCCGCGCGCGGTGTTGCAGGTCAATGCCGATGGCTCGCCGGCGACCGCCTTCGAGCGACATCGCGACGTCGAAGACGAACGAGCGGACCAGTCGCCGGTCGCGCCGGGTCGCTGAGACGCCAGAACAAGGGGGACGGGCGGACGCCGCGCCGCGTCATCCGCCCGCCCGGTTTCAGAACGGCCGCTCCTGCACGTCCAGGGTCGCCGCCAGCGCTTGCCAGAGCACCTCGGCGAAGACCCGCTGGGCGTCGCCGGACAGGTACGCCTGCATGGCCGCTTCATCGCTCCACTCGCTGTGCAACAGCCACAGGTCGGCGTCCCCGTCCGCCTGGCGCAGTTCGTAGCGCAGGCAACCGGGTGCAGCCTGGCCCGCCTGCGCCAGCTCTTGCAGGCGCAGGCCGAGGCGGTGCGACTGGCCGCTGCGGGCGCGAATGCTGACCAGGTGACTGGCCCGATTGAACGCTGGCATGCTCTCTGCCTCCTCGACATGGATTCGCCGCTGCGCAAGCGGCACCAGGAGTGGAAGGACCGGCGGCGCCGAGACGCCGGCCGGCCGCTGTGGGGTGTAAGGGTGACGCATGTGCCCTGCCTCCGATTACCAGTTGCCGGGATGGGTCCGCCGCGCCAGCGTGCCGCCCGCGGCGGGGCCGGAAGGCGAACGGGAAGGCGCCTCGGGGACCAGCGCGCCGTCGCGCACCGGCCGCGAACGGAAGGCACCCGGCGCGCGCTCCGGCGACATGCCGCCCGATGACAGTCTGGCCTGTTGATTTGACATAGGTGTGTCCCCCTGCATGTGTTTCCCATCGGCATGACGGAGATTCCGCCATGCCAGCCAGATTAGGGGGATGGCGCGGGGAATCGGTAGACGGATACTGTCGGGTTCTTGCCTGAAACTGCCGCGTTCCGGTTTTTTCTCATCCGCTTGCGCCCCGTGCGACGAGCTGGCTTGCCTGTTCCTGGCGAATGCTTGCCTGATCCTGCCAACGCGCATCGCGATGAGTGCCTGCCGCCGCGGCGCGCGCTAGTCTTGGGAAGGTTTCCCCCGCGAGTCCCCGCATGAGCGAAAACACCCCGCTTCTTTCCGTCGATCTCCCCGCCGAACTGCGCCAGCGCCAGAGCGAACTGGCGCAGTTGCTGCTCAAGCACTGTCCCAGCGACGGTGTCTACGGCACCGCCGTCGACCCCCTCGCCCTGATTCGCGCCGACGGCCCCACCCTGCCGGCGCGCGGCATGCACAAACCTGCCCTGTGCATCATCGCCCAGGGCCGCAAGGAGGTGCAGTTGGCCGAGGAACGCTATATCTACGATCCGCTGCACTACCTGGTGGTCTCGGTCACCCTGCCGCTGGCTGGCCAGGTGATCGACGCCTCGCCGGACGCGCCCTACCTCTGCGTCCGGCTGGATATCGACCCTGCGGAAATCACCCAGCTGATCTCCGACGCCGGGCCCATGGAAGTGGCCAGCCGGCGCGGCGACCGTGGCCTCTACGTCGACCGTATCGACGCCAGCCTGCTGGATGCGGTGCTGCGCCTGATCCATCTGCTGGACAGCCCGCGCGACATCCCGATGCTGGCGCCGCTGATCCTCCGCGAGATTTTCTACCGGCTGCTGCGCAGCGGCCAGGGCCAGCGCCTGCACGAGATCGCCATCGCCGACAGCCAGGCCCACCGCATCACCCGCGCCATCGACTGGATCAACCAGAACTACGGCAAGCCGCTGCGCATCGAGCAACTGGCCCAGGTGGTCAACCTCAGCCCCTCGACCCTGCACCACCGCTTCAAGGCCGTGACCGCGATGAGCCCGTTGCAGTACCAGAAGCAGCTGCGCTTGCAGGAAGCGCGCCGGCTGATCTTCAGCGAGGGCCTGGAAGTGGCCGCCGCCGGCTACCGGGTCGGCTACGAAAGCCCATCGCAGTTCAGTCGCGAGTACAGCCGGCTGTTCGGCGCCCCGCCGCTGCGCGACCTGGCGCGGGCGCGCAACACCGCCTAGGGGAACGCGGCAGCGGCCGCGACGGTCAATCGGGAAGCGGCGGCATACCTTCGTCGCCCCGACCGACCTTGCGCAACCGTACCCGCCATGACCCGAGCCCTGCCCCTGCTCCTGCTTGCCCTGTCCCTTCCCGCCGCGGCGACGGACAGCGAGTCGTTCGCCCGCCGCTACCTGGCCTATGTCCATGCCGTCGGCCAGCACAGCGAACGACTCTGGCCCGGCTGGCGGATGGCCGACAAGGCCTTCCTCTACAGCGATGGCCGCAGTACCTGGGTCGCCGATGCCGAAGGCCGCGCGCAGCGCACCACGGCGGCGGGCGACAGCGACCCGGATCTCGATCTGAGCTATGCCTTTCCGCGTTACCGGGGCCGTCCGGCGGTGCTGCTGCAGATCAGCGCCGCGCACCTGCGGAGCAATACCGGCAATAGCGAGACGCTGGCCGCCATCGGCCCGCACGAAGCCTTCCATCGCTACGCCCAGGAAGACTGGCCGGGCCTGCGCAAGCCCGGTGGCTATCGCGGCGACCTGGCCACGCTCGACCCGCGCCCGCGGGAATACCGCTATGCCCTGTTCCAGTCGCTGCTCCAGGCCCTGCGCACGCCCGGGCAGCGCGACAGCTACCTGAGCGACGCCCAGGGCTGGCTGCGCCGCTGGCGCGAAGCGGCTCCCGAGGAAAGCCGGCTGGCGGCGCAGGTCGATCTCAGCGAAGGCACCGCGCGCTACATCGAGATGGCCGCCGCCGCGCGCTACCGCACCGATTTCGCCGAGGATCCGCAACGCTATCGGCAGGCGCTGCGGGAGTACGCCCTGGCCTTCTACGATGCCAACGAGATCGGCGTCGGCGTCGACAGCGAAGCCTACGAGATCGGCGCGCTGGCCGGAGTGCTGCTGGACCTGCGCGACGATGGGGACTGGAAGGAAGCCGCGATGGCCGGCACCTGGCCGCTGGACTACCTGCTGCGCGACCAGCCTCCGGCCTGGAGCGAACTCCCCGACGACGCGCGGGCGCGCGGCGAGCGCTACCGGCGCGAGATGGGCGCCACCCGCCAGCGCCTGGTCGAGTTGCAGGAGGCCTTCGCCGACCCACGGCGACCGCTGCTGGTGATCCCGCAACCGCGACGCACCATCGGCTTCGCCACGGCGGCCAGCGAGGTGCGCGGGGGCTTCTACGTCCTTGCCGACGGGCCGTTCCGCCAGGCCTACCTCGGCGCGCGCTGGAATGTCGGCGAGCTGACCCTGGACGGCGTCGACTACCTGGAGGGCGACGCCGAGGCGTACTGCCCGGGCTACGGCCGTTCGGCGCTGATTCCGTTGCGCGGAGGCGATTGGCGCGAAGGCACGCTGGCGCCGGAAGAAACCGGCCTGCGCGGCCGCCTGGCGACTGCTCGCAGCCTCGTCGACGGGCGGACCCTTTATTGCGCGGCGGAGAATGCTCCTTGAGGACCGACAACGGCGCTACAATGCCCGCTCGCCGCCGCAACCCCGCCGAGGGCTCGCCATGAAGTTCCTGCTGATCGGGCTGATCCGCTTCTACCAGTACGCAATCAGCCCGCTGATCGGTCCCCGCTGCCGCTTCTACCCCAGTTGCTCGCACTACACCCTGGAAGCCATCCGCGTGCATGGCGCGCTGCGAGGCGGCTACCTCGGCGCGCGCCGGCTGCTGCGCTGCCACCCCTGGCACCCGGGCGGCTACGACCCGGTTCCGGAGCGCCAGGAACAGGCGTGCGCCTGCCACAGAACGGCAAAGCCCGGCAAATGAAGCCGGCGAAAAGATCGCAACGGCGACATCCCGCACATAACCGGACCCGCCGGTCGACATGCGGAATTGATAAAACCTATCATTCAGGGTCCATCTCCCCGGCTATCGCCCGGCGTCCCCATGCGCCAGGCGACGCCTGGGAGCTCCGCTCAAACGTTTCATCCTGAGGCACCGATGCCCCGTCATCCCTTCTCCCCTTCCTTCCTCGCCGCCAGCGTCTTCTGCGCCGCCACCCCGGCCCTCGCCGCACTGCAACCGATCGCCGAGGCGCCGCTGGCCGGCGAAACCGAGTTCCGCTGCCAGTTCAACGCCGACAACAGCACCGATTGCGTGAGCACCTACAGCTTCACCATCCTCAAGCCGAGCGGCCGCGAGATGCTCTCGCGCATCGATCGCAGCTACGCGGAGACCGACAGCCTGATCGTGGAGAAGGCCGAGCTGACCCAGCCCGGCGGCAAGCCGGTGCCGCTGGACCAGTCGCAGATCGATACGCGCACCGCGCCGAACCCGGACCAGGGCTTCCTGCGCGAACGCCAGACCTCCCTGGCGTTCCCCAACCTGCGCGTCGGCACCCGCATCAGCTACACCCTGCGCGAGCACTTCACCGCCAAGCCGCTGAGCACCCAGTTCCACTACATTCTCAGCCGCCCACCGATGCCGGTGCGCGACGACCGCTTCGTCGCCGAGTTCAAGGCCGAGCGGCCGATCTTCGTGCGCAGCGAGCTGATGGACGCCTATCGCATCGAACAGAGCGCCGACAAGAAGACCCTCAAGGTCAGCCTGAAAAAGCCGCAATACACCAACTACATCAACGAAGCCGGCAACGCCTACCTGCGCCATACCCCGCGCCTGGAGCTGGGCAGTTCGCTGGACCTGCAGGACAACTTCGGCCCGTTCGCCGCGCGCTACAACGAGATCCTCGCCGCGGAGCTGCCCAAGGGCGCCGCGGCGGCCGTCGCCGCGGTGAAGGGCAAGCCGGCTCGCGAGCAGGTCGCCGGCCTGATGCAGTACATCAACGACACCTACCGCTACCTGGGCGACTGGCGCGCCAGCGAGCGCGGCTACGTGCCCTTCTCCCTGGCGGAGATCGAGCGCAATGGCTACGGCGACTGCAAGGACCTGGCGATCCTCCTCGCCGCCATGCTCAAGGCCGCCGGGATCAAGGCCGAACCGACCCTGGTCAGCCGCGGCGACGTGGTCTGGGACCTGCTGGTGCCCGGCATGTACGCGCCGAACCATGCCATCGTCCGCGCCGAGGTGGACGGCAAGACCTGGTGGCTGGACCCGACCAACCCGGTGTTCGCTCCCGGCCGCATCATGCCCGACATCCAGCAGCGCTGGGCGCTGGTGCTGGGCGCCGACGGCAAGGTGCGGCGCGACGAGATACCCCTGGAAGCGCCCGGCGACACCCTGCGCGTGACCCGCAGCGAGCATTACACCCATGACGGCGAAGCCCGGGTCGAGTCGCGCGTGGAGCTTTCCAATGCGCCGCTGATGCAGCTCAGCGTCGCCGACCGCCAACGCGGCCGCACCAGCACCGACCAGGACCTGTGCCGCAACTTCGCCAAGGAAGGCAGCGACTGCGTGCTGGAGCGCGACGACAGCCAGTTCGTGCTGCCGCCCAGCTATACGATCAGTGCCAGGCTTACCGACCGCCGCGCCCTCGACCGGCTCGGCGGAGAGTATTTCTACAACCGCCAGGACCTGGCCAGCCAGTGGGATGCCTTCGCCAAGTACCGTAGCGAAGGCCAGTTGGCCGAGCTGTACCTGGGCGAACCGCAGATCACGTCCTACGACATCAGCCTGTCCGGCGGCAAGACTGACGAGCCGGCGCACAGTTGCGAGATCCGCAGTCCCTGGTTCGACATCGACCTGCAGGCCGAACCGGCCAAGGATGGCGGCTACCACTATCGTTATCGGGAAGTGCAGAAGACCAGTTGGCTCAACCACGACGAGATCAACAGCGCCGAGTTCGGCAAGCTGATCGAGCAGAGCCGCGGTTGCGTCGAGCAACTGCGCCTGGTGGTCAAGCTGGACAAGCGTCCCTGAGCGACCCGCGCCCGCTCCGGCGGGCGCGTCCAGCCGCACCAGCGGGCGATCCTTCTACTCGCCCGCGCAGCCCTCCAGGCCGAGCGCCTGTTCATAGAAACGCGCCATGCGCTCCGGGTCGGCGACGTACGCCAGCATTCCGCTGGCGAGCCTGTCGCCTACACCTGCCAATCGAGCCGCAGCCCGGATTCGAACGTACGCCTCTCCCCGCTCAGCGGGTCGTCGAAGCGCAGCCCCCTGGCCAGCAGCTTGAGCGGCCGCAGGTAGTCGTCGGGGCTGCCCTCGGCGTCCAGCAGCTCGGGATAGAACCCATCGTTCTGGATACCCGCGCCGAGTGCCGCAAGGTGCACGCGCAGCTGGTGCTTCTTGCCGGTCACCGGATACAGCCGGTAGCGCCACCAGCGGCCGTTGCGCTCGACGACCTCGATGCGCGTCTCGCTGTTCGGCTCGCCCTCGCCTTCGCGCATGCGGAAGAACGGCTCGCCGGGCACCAGGCGGGTCCTGCGCAGCAACGGGAAGTCCAGTTGCGGCAAGGCCGGAGCGATCGCTTCGTAGCACTTGTCGATGCGCCGCTCGCGGAACAGCGCCTGGTAGCGCCCGCGGCTGCCGGGATTGGTCGAGAACAGCACCAGCCCGGCGGTATGCCGGTCGATCCGGTGCAGCGGCACCAGGTCGCGATTGCCGGTGCTGCGGGCCAGCCGCGCCAGGAGCGTCTGCTCGACGTAGCCGCCGGCCGGCATCACCGGCAGGAAGTGCGGCTTGTCCGCCACCAGCAGATGCTCGTCGCGGTACAGGATGCGCGCCTCGAAAGGAATCGGTGCCTCCACCGGCAACTCGCGGAAGTAGTGTACACGCAGGCCTTCGCGATATGCCGCCTGCGGGCCCAGCGCACGCCCCTCGGCGTCCAGCACCCGGCCCCGCTGCATGCGCGCCAGCCAGGTGTCGCGGTCGATGGCCGGGAAACGCGCGCAGAGACAGTCGAGCACGGTGCTCCAGGGACCGGCCGGCAGATGCAGGGTGCTGGCGCGGAGACTGGCATCGGGCAAGGAAGGAGACGACATGCGGCAACTCGGGAAGGACGGGCGACCATTAGGCCGCAGCGCGGCGCATAGGTCAAAGCACGCCGGGGCGAAACGAAGAAACCGCCCGAAGGCGGTTTCTTCCGTGACCCAGGGATCGAATCAGGCGGCGCTCGCCTTGCGCTCTTCCGCCTCGCAGGCGGCTGCGGTGAACAGCACGTCGGTCGAGGAGTTCAGCGCGGTCTCCGCGGAGTCCTGGAGGATCGCGATGATGAAGCCTACCGCCACCACCTGCATCGCCACCTCGCTGGGAATCCCGAACAGGCTGCAGGCCAGCGGGATCAGCAGCAGCGAACCGCCGGCCACGCCGGACGCGCCGCAGGCGCAGATCGACGCCACCACGCTGAGCAGGATCGCGGTCGGTACGTCCACGGCGATGCCCAGGGTATGCACCGCTGCCAGGGTCAGCACGGTGATGGTGATCGCCGCGCCAGCCATGTTGATGGTCGCGCCCAGCGGGATCGATACCGAATAGGTGTCTTCGTGCAGGCCAAGGCGCTCGCAGAGCTGCAGGTTGACCGGGATATTGGCTGCCGAGCTGCGGGTGAAGAACGCGGTCATGCCGCTTTCGCGCAGGCAGGTCAGCACCAGCGGATAGGGATTGCGGCGGATCTTCAGGAACACGATCAGCGGGTTGACCACGAAGGCCACGAACAGCATGCAGCCGAGCAACACCACCAGCAGGTGGGCATAGCCTTTCAGGGCCTCGACGCCGGACTCGGCGAAGGTCGAGGCGACCAGGCCGAAGATGCCCAGCGGGGCGAAGCGAATCACCACCTTGACGATCAGCGAGACGCCGTTGGACAGCTCGGAGAGCAGGTTGCGGGTGGTATCGCTGGCGTGGCGGAAGGCGATGCCGAGGCCGATGGCCCAGGCCAGGATGCCGATGAAGTTGGCCGAGATCAGGGCGTTGACCGGGTTGTCCACCACGCTCAGCAGCAGGGACTGGAGCACCTCGGCGATGCCGCCCGGAGGCGACATCTCGCCCGGATGGCTGGCCAGCACCAGGCTCGAGGGGAAGGCGAAGCTGGCGATCACCGCCACCACCGCGGCGCTGAAGGTGCCGACCAGGTACAGCAGCAGGATCGGCCGGATATGGGTCTGCTGGCCTTGCCTGTGGTTGGCGATGGATGCCATCACCAGGACGAACACCAGTACCGGCGCGACGGCCTTCAGCGCGGAAACGAAGACCTTGCCGATGAAGCCGACCTTGAGCGCGGCGGCCGGGAAGAAGCTGGCGAGCAGCAGGCCGGCGATCAGGCCGACGATGATCTGGCCCACCAGGCTGGTACGCGTCAGCAGATGAAGCAGGGGACGTTCAGGGTATGTCATGCAGATTTCTACTCTTATAGGTGTGTCGAAGGCCGGCCCAGGCAGCTTCCATGCCGAACGACCCTGTGCCGTTCCGCCCCCGCGAAGGGATGGTTCGAGCGAGCCGGGTAGTCTAGGGAAGGACGCGCAGCACCACAGGAAACACCGACCAGCGGATACCGGGCTCCCCCGCCACGGCCATCGAACCGGATCGGGACGGCGTGGATTCTAGCCGTGTCTGCGCTTTTTGGGGGCGTCCAATTCTGTCTGGATTCGGACATGTCGTCGCAGGCGCATTGCCAGCCGGGAGGCCGGAAATCCCTGTGAAAAGGAGGGAAAACGCGAAATTCGCTGTCTGCAGATAGCCAAAGCCCGCCATGAGGCGGGCTTCAGATGGGGGGCTAGTCCGTTAGCCATGGGTCCATGATTGACCCGTCACCGTGAAAATTTCGTGAAGATTACCAATCTTTTTCCTTCACATTTCCGCTGAATCCATTCACCGCTCGCCTCACTGGGTCGGGCTCAGCTCGCTCTCCTGGAAGCGCGGCGGCGGACGGCTGAAGCTGCGAGTCAGGTAGAACAGGTAGCCGAAGCCCAGTCCGGCCCAGATCAGCCCCATCACCAGCGAGGTGCTTTCCAGGTTGAGCCAGAGCACCGCGACGATGGCCGCGCCGAGCAATGGCAGGACCAGGTAGTGGAAATGCTCCTTGAGGCTGCGGTTGCGCCCGCCGCGCACATAGAAATGCACGATCACCGAGAGATTGACGAAGGTGAAGGCCACCAGGGCGCCGAAATTGATCAGCGCGGTCGCCGTCACCAGGTCGAAGGAGATCGCCGAGAGCGCCACCATGCCCACGATGAGCACGTTGATCGACGGCGTACGCCATTTCGGATGGACGAAGCCGAAGATCCGCTCCGGCAGCACGTTGTCCCGCCCCATCACGTACAGCAGGCGCGACACGCTGGCCTGAGAGGCCAGGCCCGACGCCAGGGTATTGATGAAGGTGGCGCAGAGGAAGACCGACTGGAACAGCTTGCCGCCGACGTACAGGGCGATTTCCGGTAGCGCCGCGTCGGGTTCCTTGAAGCGTACGTTGGTCGGGAAATAGGACTGCAGGAAATACGACACGGTGATGAAGATCACCCCGCCGTACAGCGCGGTGAGGAAGATCGCCCGCGGGATCACCCTGCCGGCGTCGCGGGTTTCCTCGGACAGCGTAGTCACCGCGTCGAAACCGAGGAAGGAAAAGCAGAGGATCGTCGCCCCCGCCACCATCGCCGAGAGATGCGCGTGCTCGGAGAAGAACGGCTGGGTACTGAGCACCGTGGCGGTCCCCTCCCCGTTGTTCAGGCCGTGAATCACCAGGCCGATGAAGACCACGATGATCGCCAGCTGGACCAGCACGAAGACGGTGTTGAAATTGGCGACCAGGTTCACGCTCTTGATGTTGATGAGGGTCATGATCAGCACGAACATCACCACCCAGATCCACGGGGCGACCTCGGGGAACAATGCGGTCAGGTAGATCTTCGCCAGCAGTGCGTTGATCATCGGCAGGAACAGGTAGTCCAGCAGCGACGACCAGCCGACCATGAAGCCGACATGGGGATTGATCGCTCGTTGCGCGTAGGTATAGGCCGAGCCTGCGGTGGGGAACTGGCGGACCAGCTTGCCGTAGCTGATCGCGGTGAACAGCACGCCGGCGAGGGCCAGCAGGTAGGCGGTGGGCACGTGTCCCTGGGAAATCCCGGATACGATGCCGAAGGTGTCGAAGACGGTCATCGGGGTCAGGTAGGCCAACCCGATCATGACGATCTGCCACAGCTTGAGGGACTTGCGAAGCTGGGTTCGTTCTGCGGTGGGGGGAGGATTCGACATGGGTATGCTTGCCTCGATTTCTTCTTTTTCTAATGCACAGCAAAGGAAGGCGGACGGGCGGAAACCGCAGGCTTGCCGCCGTCTACCTTCAGCAAGGGTGGGAACCTCGACGGAAGAACGGGCGGGCGGCGCCGGACCGGAGCCGCCCGCCCATGCTCACACGGTGTGCAGGTACCAGTTGTACTCGAGGTCGGAGATCGAGTACTCGAACTCCTCCAGCTCGCTTTCCTTGCAGGCGACGAAGATGTCGATGTACTTCGGATCGATGTACTTCGCCAGGATCTCGCTGTCGTCCAGTTCGCGCAGGGCGTCGCGCAGGTTGTTCGGCAGGCTCGGCTCCAACTGCTCGTAGGAGTTGCCTTCGATCGGCGCGCCCGGCTCGACCTTGTTGGTCAGCCCGTGGTGCACCCCGGCAAGCACCGAGGCCAGCAGCAGGTAGGGGTTGGCGTCGGCGCCGGCGACGCGATGTTCCAGGCGTACCGCGTCCGGGCTGCCGGTGGGCACGCGCAGGGCCACGGTGCGGTTGTCCAGGCCCCAGCTCGGCGCGTTCGGCACGTAGAACTGCGAACCGAAGCGGCGGTAGGAGTTGACGTTCGGGCAGAGGAAGGCCATAGAGGCCGGCAGGGTCTCGAGCACGCCGCCGATCGCATGGCGCAATGCGGCGTTCTGCTCGGGATCTTCGCTGGTGAAGATGTTGTTGCCGTGCTTGTCGAGCAGCGAGATGTGTACGTGCAGTCCGTTCCCGGCCTGGCCCGGATAGGGCTTGGCCATGAAGGTGGTGTCCATCTCATGGTCGTAGGCGATGTTCTTGATCAGGCGCTTGAGCAGCACCGCATAGTCGCAGGCCTTCATCGGGTCGGCGACGTGATGCAGGTTGACCTCGAACTGCGCCGGTGCGGATTCGGCGACGATGGCGTCGGCCGGGATGCCCTGGGCGCGGGCGCCGTCGATGATGTCCTGGAGGCACTCGACGTATTCGTCGAGGTCGTCGATGGAGTACACCTGCACCGACTGCGGACGCTTGCCGGAGATCGGCGAGCGCGGCGGCTGCGGCCGGCCGTTCACGTTCTCCTGGTCGATCAGGTAGAACTCCAGCTCGAAGGCGGCGACGATGGTCAGTTCCATCTCGGTGAACCTGGCCACCACCTGGCGCAGGACTTCGCGGGGGTCGGCGAAGAAGGGATCACCTTCCAGCTCATGCATGGTCATCAGCAGTTGCGCGGTCGGGCGCTTCTGCCAGGGTTCCATGGAGAGGGTGCCGGGGATCGGGTAGCAGATCCGGTCGGCGTCGCCGATGTCGAGACCCAGGCCGGTACTCTCTACGGTGGAGCCGGTGATATCGAGGGCGAACAGGGAAGCGGGAAGGTTGATACCTTTTTCGAAGACTTTGGGCAGACTGTTGCGTTCGATTCGCTTGCCGCGAACCACGCCATTCATGTCTGAAATCAGAAGGTCGACGAACTGGACCTCGGGATGTTCCTGAAGGAACAGGCTCGGCTCAGTGAGCTGAACGGCACGCAGGGGTACCGACATGATGCAACACCTTTTTTGTTAAAAATTTCAATCATGCGGGGGCTGGAGCCAGAGTCAATCGGAAAGCCAATTTGTTGTCAATAGCCCTCTCGTCGCCCTCGCGGACGGCGAAATGGCCGTAGACAGGGCCTTCCAGAGCATCAAGAAAGCGGCCAAAGCCAGGCCAGGCAAGGTGTTCAACCTGGTGCAGCAGATATTTTACAGGCTCCGTTGTACGAAAAATTGAACAAGGCTAAGCTGTGCCAACCCTACAACAGCAATAAACCGGGTGTTCCATGTCCTACCAGCCGTCCCTCGGCGCCAAGTTCCGCGGCCACAAGATCGGTCAGCATCCGCGTTAGCTCCGCTCCGGTTCTTTTCTCCCTCGATTCTTCGCAGCGCCCTCGAGCGGCCCTCGCTCGTCCGCCGCCTGCCCTGCCCGTCCTCCTTATATAAGGAAGGACACCGGCCGCTTTCGCCTGCGTGGATAACGGATACGAAGAGCAAGATCGTTCAAGCCAGCCCGATGCGCCTGCTGGCATGCTGGACCGACGTTCACCACCGCCATGCCCCCATGACTGCCCACGACCTGCCCCGCCAAGCCTTTCTCCGCGGCGCCGTCGCCATCCTCCCATTGTCCCTGGCCGTCGCGCCCTGGGGGCTGCTGGCGGGATCGATGGCCATCGAAGCCAACCTCACCCCGGCCGAGGGCCAGGGCCTGTCCGCCATCGTCTTCGCCGGCGCCGCCCAGTTGGTGGCGATCGGCATGCTCAAGGGCGGTGCCGGGTTCTTTTCGATCATCTTCACCACCCTCCTCCTGACCTCGCAGCACCTGCTCTACGGCATGAGCTTGCGGCCGGTCCTGTCGCCTCTGCCGGGACGCTGGCGGATCGGCCTGGGCTTCCTGCTCACCGACGAGTTCTTCGCCCTCGCCAGCCAGCACGACCGGCGCAACTTCAACCGCTGGTACGCCCTCGGCGTCGGCCTGACCTTCTATATCGCCTGGAACCTGTTCACCCTCGCCGGCATCCTGCTTGGCCGCAGCATTCCCGGTCTCGAACACCTGGGCCTGGATTTCTCCATCGCCGCCACCTTCATCGCGCTGGTCGCGCCGCTGGTGCGCAACGTACCGACGCTGGTCTGCGTGGCCACCTCGCTGTTCTGCTCGGTGCTGTTCAGCCACTGGCAATGGAGTTCGGCGCTGGTCCTCGCCGGTCTCGCCGGGATGGCCGCCGGTTTCATCTGCAACAAGCTGTATCGGGAGGCGCCATGGTCTGGGCAGTGATCTTCGGGATGGGCGCGATCGTCTTCCTCAACCGCTACCTGTTCCTCGAACCGCGCCTGCCGATCCGCCTCGGCAGCAACCTGCGGCAGTTCCTCGGTTTCGCCGTGCCGGGAATGCTCACGGCGATCTGCGGCCCCATCGTGTTCATGCCCGAGGGCCGCATCGACCTCGGCTACGACAATCCCTACCTGGTCAGCGGCGCAGTCACCGTGGCGCTGGTGCTCTATACCCGCAATACCCTGGCGAGCATGCTGCTGGGCATGGCGTTCTTCTTCCTGTTCAAGTGGTTGGTCTGAGTGGACTCCATAGCAGCCACGTGGATGGTCGGGAGGAATCCATATAGAAGTCCGCAGCGACGAGTGCGGTAGACGAAAGCTCCCGACGCCTCGCCTGGCTGCCGAACTTCCTGTATGCCTTCGCAACAGAGGAATGCCAGGTTCATGCGCCACGGGAATGAACTCGCGAAGAAAGGTCGCTTGGCGCTGGCGCGCTTTGGGCCGAATATCGGGGCAACCACAACGTGCGCAGCGAGGCCCTCATGTCCGACTCCCTTCCCCAGCGCAACGGCGGGCAGATCCTGGTAGAGGCATTGCGGCGCAATGCCGTCGATACCGTCTACTGCATCCCCGGGGAAAGCTACCTGCCGGTGCTCGATGCGCTGCACGACGCCAACGGCATCCGCACCATCGTCACCCGCCACGAGGGTGCCGCCTCGAACATGGCCGATGCCTACGGCAAGCTGACCGGCCGACCAGGCATCTGCTTCGTCACCCGCGGCCCCGGTGCCACCCATGCGGCGAATGGCGTGCACACGGCGCAGCAGGACTCGACGCCGATGATCCTGTTCGTCGGCCAGGTGGAAAGCGCCTTCAAGGGCCGCGAGGCGTTCCAGGAAGTCGACTACGTGCAGATGTTCTCGGGCCTGGCCAAGTGGGCCGTGGAAATCGACCGTATCGAACGCATCCCGGAGATCGTCGGCCGCGCCTTCAGCGTCGCCACCTCGGGCCGACCGGGCCCGGTCGTGGTCGCCCTGCCCGAGGAAATCCTCTTCGGTTTCGCGCAGGTCGCCGATGCGCCGGAGCCAAGGGTGCTTCCGGGGCGGCCGGGCGCCACGGCGATGGCGGAACTGCGCGAACTGCTGGCGAACGCCAGGCGCCCCCTGCTGGTACTTGGCGGCAGCGGCTGGGACAGTGCCGCCAGGAAACGGCTAGGCGCCTTCGTCGAGGCCAATGGCCTGCCGGTGGCCACCTCGTTCCGTCGCCAGGACCTGTTCGACAACCGTGACCCGCACTACGCCGGACAACTGGGCTTCGGCGCGGCGCCGGCGCTATTGGAGCGGCTGCGCCAGGCCGACCTGCTGCTGGTGGTCGGGGCGCGCCTGGGCGAAACGCCGAGCGCCGGCTACAGCCTGGTGCGTAGTCCGGCCCCCGCGCAGACGCTGATCCACGTGCATCCGGACAGCGCGGAACTGAACCGCGTCTACCTGGCGCGATTGCCGATCCAGGCCACCCCGTGTGCCTTCGCCGAGGCCCTGGCCGACCTCGCGCCGTTGCCCTCGAGCACCTGGCAGGAGTGGCGCGAAGCCGCCCATGCCGATTACCTGGCCTACTCGACCCCGGCCGCGAGCGACCCCGCCGTCCAGGGCGTCGACCTGGCGTCCGTGGTCGCGTACCTCAGCGAAAACCTGCCGGACGACGCGGTGATCGCCAACGGTGCCGGCAACTATGCCGTCTGGGTGCATCGCTTCTACCGCTATCGCCAGGCCCGCACGCAGTTGGCGCCGACCAACGGCGCCATGGGCTACGGCCTGCCCGCCGCGATCGCCGCCAGCCTGCGCGATCCGCAGCGCAGCGTGGTGTGCTTCGCCGGCGACGGCTGTTTCATGATGTATCCGCAGGAGCTGGCGACCGCCGCGCAGTTCGGCGCGACGCCGGTGGTGATCGTGGTCAACAACGGCATGCTCGGCACCATCCGCATGCATCAGGAGCGCGAATATCCCGGGCGGGTATCCGCCACCCGCCTGGACAACCCCGACTTCGTCGCCCTGGCGCGAGCCTTCGGCGCCCACGCCGAACGAGTGGAATGCAGCGCCGACTTCCCCGCCGCATTCCGCCGCGCCCGCGAAAGCGGACGCCCGGCGCTGCTGGAGCTGCTGACCGACCCACGCCAGATAACGCCGCAGGCGCGCCTCGCCTGAGGCATCCTCAGCCGGCGCGGAAGGCGATCCAGGCCTGGTAGCCCACGGCCTGGAAATAGCGGCTGGGCAGGACGAAGCCGGTGTCTTCCAGCAGTTCGCCGAGGCGCTGCTCGGACAACGGATCGAAATCCTCGCGCAAGCGTTGCAGCATGCCGTCGCTGTCCTCCGGGGAAAGCCCGGCCAAGCGGCAGGCCTCGGCCTGCACCGGACGTTCGAAGGCGTCCCGGGCTTCCATCAGGTTGGCCAGCAGCAACGGCGCCGCTGGCGCCAGACGCTCGGCGACCGCCTCGAGAAAGCGCCGCTTGGCCTGGTCGCCGCGCAGGAAATGCAGCACCAGCAGGACCAGCGCCGCATCGCAAGGCGGCGCAGGCGGTAGCCCGGCGACGTCGCCGCAGTGCAGCTCGATCCGCTCCAGCAGGCCGAGCCTGGCGCAGCGCTGGCGGGCCAGGGCGAGCATGTCGGCCGACAGGTCCGCCGCGACGAAACGCCAGCCTGGACGCAACCCGGCCAGCTCCGCCAGTTCGCCGCCGGCGCCGCAGCCGACGCTGAGCAGGCGCGCCCGTTCCGGCAGACGGGCCAGCAACTGCGCGCGACTGAGCAGGTGCAGCAACTCGTAGCCCGGCAACAGGCGGCCGATCCGCGTCTCGTAGCCGTCCGCCTGTTTCCCGACGAAGCGGCCCATCAGTCGAACACCTTGCCCAGGCGCCAATAGCCCATCAGGGTCAGATGACGCTTGTCGATACCGCGCTCCTGCACCAGGTAGCGCCGGATCGCCATCACCGCCGCCGACTCGCCGGCGACCCAGGCGTAGAAACTGCCGCTCTCGGGGCTCGCCAGTTCCCAGAGGATCTCCTCGTCGATATCGATGTCCTCCAGTTCCTGGGCCGCACCACCCGCCACCTCGCGTTCCGGCAGCCGCGCCTGGCGCGCCGCCTCGATCATCCGCTCGCCGTTGCGCGAATGGATACCGGCCTGGTGGCGCGGCAGCCAGTGCAGGCGCGCAGCGGGAATCGCCGGCAGGTCGAGGATGTCGGCTTCTCCCGGCACTTCGAGAAAGGCCTCGACCACCGGCGGCTCGGTTTCGCCGGCCAGCTCCTCGAGAATTCCCGCCACCGCGGGCAAGGCGGTTTCGTCGGCGATCAGCAGGATATGGCGGACGCCAGCCGGCGGTTTCCATTCGTAGCCGCCGGGGTCATCGCCGTATTGCCGGTTGGGCGCGGCCAGTTGCAGGCGGTCGCCGATCCGCGCGTGGGTCGCCCAGGCCGAGGCCGGGCCGTTCTCGCCGTGGAGGACGAACTCCACGTCGACCTCTTCCTGCTCGGCGCGCAGCGCACGGATGGTGTAGGTACGCATCGGCGGCCGGCGGGCCGGCTCGACGCTGCGATAGGCCTGGTACCACTCGCTGCCGCCGGGCAGGCTGGGCGGCTGGCCGCTGGCATCGGGGAAGAAGATCTTGATCCGCTGGTCGGCGGCAAGGGTCTTCATCTCGGCGACCTCCGGACCGCCGAAGACGAAGCGGGTCAGCGCCGGGCTGAGTTGCTCACGGCGCTTGAGTTCGACATTGAACAGACGATAGGCGGGTTGCGACATGACGATGGTCTCCTGGTGACCGGCGCCCAGTGGAGCCGGCGGATGCATGCGTCAGACAACTCTAGCAAACAATGCGAATGATTAGCATTTGCTATTTGCGCAATCGTCGACTGCGTCGAAAGCACGACTGTCGCTCAGGCCTCGCAAGGCTCCAGCAGCTCGCAAGCGCTCTCCCCTACTCGCCTGACCGCCTGCTCGATGGCCGGGGTCGGCAACGCCGCGTAGTTCATCCGCAGGCAGTTCCGATACTTGCCGGAAGCGGAAAAGATGCAGCCCACCGCGACTTGTACGCCGCGGTTGCGCAAGGCCTTGTCCAGGCGCAGGGTGTCGAACGCCTCGTCCAGTTCGACCCAGAGCAGGAAACCGCCCTGGGGCCGGCTGGCGCGGGTGCCCTCCGGGAAATAGCGCGCCACCCAGTCGATCATCAGGTCGCGTCCGCGCTGGTACTGGGCGCGCATGCGCCGCAAGTGCGGCTCGTAGTGGCCGTTGCCGATGAATTCGGCGATCGCCAGTTGCGGCTGCAGGGCGCTGGCGCCGGTACTGATGTACTTCATGTGCAGCACGCGGTCGGCGTAGCGCCCGGGTACCATCCAGCCGATCCGCAGGCCCGGCGCCAGGACCTTGGAGAACGACCCGCAGAGCAGCACCCGGCCATCGTCGTCGTACGACTTGATGGTGCGCGGGCGCGGATAGGTGTAGGCCAGGTCGCCATAGACATCGTCCTCGATGATCGCCACGTCGTAGCGCTGGGCCAGGGCCAGCAGCGCCCGCTTGCGCGACTCGGGCATGATGTAGCCGAGCGGGTTGTTGCAGTTCGGGGTCACCTGGATGGCCTTGATCGGCCACTGTTCCAGCGCCAGTTCGAGGGCTTCCAGGCTGATGCCGTTGACCGGATCGGTGGGGATCTCCAGGGCCTTCATGCCGAGGCCTTTCAGCGATTGCATGGCGCCATGGAAGCTCGGCGACTCCACCGCGACGATGTCGCCCGGTTCGCACACCGCGCGGATGCTCACCGACAGGGCCTCGTGGCAGCCGGTGGTGATCACCACGTCGCTGGCGGTGGCCCGACAGCCGGAGTCCACCAACAGGCGGGCGACTTCCTCGCGCAGCAACGGCGAGCCGTGGATCCCGTCGTAGGCCAGCGCACGGGCGTCGGCGTGGCGGTTGAGCCGGGCCAGGCTGCGGGTCAGCGGTTTCAGCGAAGGGCTGGAGATGTCCGGCATGCCGCGGCCGAGCTGGACCACGTCCGGCCGCGGTACCGTGCTGACCAGGGCCAGCACCTGCTCCCATTGCGAGATTTCCACCGGCCGCTGGGCCAGGCGGGCGATCGCCGGCAGCGGCGGCATCTGTCGCGCGACCGGTACGAAATAGCCGGACTTCGGCCGCGGCTCGGCCAGCCCGCGATCTTCCAGCAGCCTGTATGCCTGTTGCACGGTGCTCAGGCTGACGCCGTGCTCGATGCTCATGGCCCGCACCGAGGGCAGCCGGTCGCCCGGACGGTAGAGGCCCTGTTCGATGCGCGAACCGAGGGTCTCGGCGAGTTGCAGATAAAGGGTCATGAGCGGGACTCCAGGGTGAGCGAAAGCGGGACCGGTACAGATGGTGGCGAAATCCACCATTCAGGCCGGGGAGCGCTTGATCTGTATGCAGTCAACCCACCTTTTCTGGACCTGTACGGAACAGCGCGCGATGGCCATTCTATCTCCGTCGTCCAGCCGATCAATATGGAGTACGCAGCATGACGCGACTCAGTGCGAAATCCGAGCGCCGCCAACGCCTCGATGGCCCCTTCCCACTCGCCGCGATGGACAACCTGGCGCAGGCCCTGCGTCGCGGCTATCGCCTGGCCCGGCAACGCCAGCTGACCCGGCGCGCGCTGCTGGACCTGGAAGCGGCGGAACTGAAGGATATCGGCCTGAGCGCCGAGCAGGCCCGCGAGGAAGCCTCGCTGGCGTTCTGGCAGGCAGGAAAATCCGGCGGGAGGAAGGCATGATCCGCTGTCGCAACTGTGGCGAACGCCCAGCCAGCGAAGGGCATATCTGTATGGTCTGCAAGCGCCGATCCGACATCGACCCATACAAGGCGCTGATCGCCATGGCCCTGCTGGTCTACTGCGGCGTCAGCCTGGCGGCCTACCTCAAGCCGCATATGCCGGCACCGCCGCCTACCGCCGGCAGCAGCGTCCAGCCCGCCGAGGAGCTGGCCCAGCGCGCGCGCCAGGCCACCCTGGAACAGCGCGGCATCTGAAGAACGCATGCTCGGGAGGGGAGGCAGTTTGAGCCCCTCCTTCTTTTATATGCCTGTGGCCGCCAGCGCGTGGCTCATTCCGCCGGATACTCCAGCGCCGCCGCGATTCGCCGATGCTGCTCGACCACCCACTCCCGCCGTACCGCCCCCCAGTCGCGGATGACATAGCCGCCCTGGTGGTTGCGCGCACCCTCCCGCTGCTCGAACTCGCAGACGATGTCCAGTTCCTCCAGCGCGGCGATGGTGTCCTGTGCGGTACGCCGGGGCATGCCGGTGGCGGCCATGATCTCCGGCACGCTGGCGGTGCCGCTGTCGATCAGGTAGGCGACGTAGAGGCGGCGGTAGAAGCTGGACTTGGTCTTGCTGATGGTCATGGGCAGGCGTTCTCCGGGAAGGCTCAGGGAGCGAGCAGGGGCAAGGTAGTGGTGGATTTGATTTCCGACAAGGCGACGATGGAGTTCACTTCCTGGATGCCCGGCACCGCCGACAGTTTCTCGAAGAAAAAGCGTTCGTAGGATTCGATATCGCGGGTGACGATACGCAGCATGAAGTCCACCGCGCCCATCAGTACGTGGCACTCCAGCACCTCGGGAAACTGGTGCATCGCCTCGGCGAAATCGGTGAGGTTCTTGCGCCCATGGGCGTTGAGCTTGATCTGGGCGAATACCTGGGTATTCAGGCCGATCTTCTTGCGGTCGAGCAGGGTCACCTGCTTGCGGATCACCCCCTCCTCCTTCAGGCGCTGGATGCGCCGCCAGCAGGGCGACTGGGAAAGTCCGATGCGCTCGGCGATCTCGGCGGTGGAAAGCGAGGATTCCTCCTGCAGCAACGCAAGAATACGCTGATCGTAGATATCCAATGGAATGGACATAAATATTCCCTACAAAGAAAAATATAGGAATCAAGTATGCACATATAGCGCAAAATCACGCAAAAACAGGAGAAAAAATCCGGCACGCCTCTGGGAGAATTTCTCTCGTCGAAACACTGCCTGGAGCGTCACATGTCAACCCTCGCCCCCCTTTTCCTGGCCAAACACCCTGACGGCGAAGAACGCCAGGTGATCCGCCCGAACGTCTGGGAAACCTCCTGCGCAGATACCGAGACCCTGTCGATCTTCCATATCGAGGGCATGGCCGACCCGGACCTGCTGTGCCGGGTGCTCAACCTGTTCGCCGTGCAATCCTTCACCCCGGAGCGGGTTCGCGCCGACCGCGAGGACCACAAGATCCGCCTGCTGCTGACCTTCCCCGGCCTCAGCCAGCACCGCGCCAGCGTGATCGCGGAGAAGCTGCGCTCGCTGGTCACCGTGCTCGCCGTCCGCCTGGAGTTCTCTCCCCATGCCGGCAAGGTCCGTCCCAGCGTCAGCGAGCCGCTGCTGGCCAGCGTCGTCTGAGCCCCTCGGGGCGGCGCGGCGGCCGCCCTGTCCATTCGGCGTCATCGGCTGGCCTTCTGGCGTTAGCCGGTCGCCCAGCCCATGGCTACAGTGCAGGTTCGCCAGGCAGCCAGAAGACTGCCATGTGTTCCCCCGATCCTGCAGAGCGTGCCCATGTCCCGACCGCGTTTCCTTCCGGATAACTTCACCCTGGCGCTGATCGCCACCGTCCTTCTCGCCACTTTCCTGCCCTGCAGCGGCCAGACCGCCGTGGTCTTCGAATGGGTGACCAACATCGGCATCGGCCTGCTGTTCTTCCTCCACGGCGCCAAGCTGTCGCGCCAGGCGATCATCGCCGGCATGACCCACTGGCGCCTGCACCTGCTGGTGTTCGCCTGCACCTTCGTGATGTTCCCGCTGCTCGGCCTGGCGCTGAAACCGGCACTGTCGCCGATGGTCACCCCGGAGCTGTACCTCGGCATCCTGTTCCTCTGCGCCCTGCCGGCCACGGTGCAATCCTCCATCGCCTTCACCTCGCTGGCGCGCGGCAACGTGCCGGCAGCGGTATGCAGCGCTTCCGTGTCGAGCCTGCTCGGCGTATTCCTTACCCCGCTGCTGGTCAAGCTGCTGCTCGGCGCCGAAGGCGAGACCGGCAACGCGCTGGACGCCATCGGCAAGATCACCCTGCAACTGCTGGTACCCTTCATCGCTGGCCAGGTCCTGCGGCGCTGGATCGGCACCTGGGTGGAGCGCAACAAGCCGGTGCTGCGCTATGTCGACCAGGGCTCGATCCTGCTGGTGGTCTACACCGCCTTCAGCGCCGCGGTGATCCAGGGCCTGTGGCACGAAGTACCCTGGCTGGCGCTGCTCGGCCTGACCGTCGCCTGCTGCGTGATCCTCGCCCTGGCCCTGGTGCTGACCACGGTGCTGGCGCGACGCCTGGGCTTCAGCAAGGAAGACGAGATCACCATCGTCTTCTGCGGTTCGAAGAAGAGCCTGGCCACCGGCGTGCCCATGGCCAAGGTGCTGTTCGCCACCAGTGCGGTGGGACCGATGGTGTTGCCGCTGATGCTGTTCCACCAGATCCAGCTGATGGTCTGCGCGGTACTCGCGCAACGCTACGCCAGGCGCCGCGATGACACAGCGGCGGCGCTGGCCGAGGCCCCCTCGCGCTGAGCGCGAAAATGAAAGAAGCCGGCCCAGGGGCCGGCTTCTTCGTTCAGACGCGGCTCAGCGCGTCGGCGTGCGCAGGGTGACGAACTCTTCCGCCGCGGTCGGGTGGATGCCGATGGTCTCGTCGAACGCCTGCTTGGTCGCCCCGGCCTTCATCGCCACCGCAATACCCTGGAGGATCTCGCCGGCCTCGGCGCCGACCATGTGGCAACCCAGCACCCTGTCGTCGTGGGCATCCACGACCAGCTTCATCAGGGTCTTTTCCTGGTCGTCGGTAAGGGTCAGCTTCATCGGCCGGAAGCGGCTCTCGAAGATCTTCACCTTGTGCCCGGCGCTCAGCGCCTCCTCCTCGGTCAGGCCGACGGTGCCGATGTTGGGCAGGCTGAACACCGCGGTGGGAATCAACTTGTAGTCCACCGGGCGATACTCCTCCGGCTTGAACAATCGCCGCGCCACCGCCATGCCCTCGGCCAGCGCCACGGGGGTCAACTGGACGCGACCGATCACGTCGCCGAGGGCGAGGATCGACGGCTCGCTGGTCTGGTAGTGCTCGTCGACCGCGATGAAGCCCTTGTCGGTCAGCTTCACAGCTGTGTTTTCCAGGCCCAGGTCGTCCAGCATCGGCCGCCGCCCGGTGGCGTAGAACACGCAGTCCGCCTCCAGCACCCGGCCGTCCTTGAGGGTCGCGGCCAGGCTGCCATCGGCCTGTTTGTCGATACGGGCGATGTCGCTGTTGAACTGCAGGTCCAGGCCCTTCTTGCCCAATTCGTCGCGCAGATGCTCGCGGACGCTGCGGTCGAAGCCGCGCAGGAACAGGTCGCGACGGTAGAGCAAGGTGGTCTCGGCGCCGAGCCCGTTGAAGATCGAGGCGAACTCGACGGCGATGTAGCCGCCGCCGACCACCAGCACGCGGCGCGGCAGGCGCTCGAGGAAGAACGCTTCGTTGGAGGTGATCGCGTGTTCCTTGCCGGGAATGTCCGGCACCTGCGGCCAGCCACCGGTGGCGACGAGAATGTGCTTGGCGCTGAAGCGCTGGCCGTCCACCTCGACGCTGTGCGCATCGAGCAGACGGGCGTGACCTTCGAGCAAGGTCACCCCGCTGTTCACCAGCAGGTTGCGGTAGATCCCGTTGAGCCGCTGGATCTCGCGGTTCTTGTTGCCGATCAGGGTCGCCCAGTCGAACTGCGCCTCGCCGGCGCTCCAGCCATAGGCCCGGGCCTGCTCGAAGTCCTCGCTGAAATGCGCGCCATAGACCAGCAGCTTCTTCGGCACGCAGCCGACGTTGACGCAGGTGCCACCCAGGTAGCGACTCTCCGCCACCGCGACACGGGCACCGAAGCCGGCGGCGAAGCGGGCGGCGCGTACGCCCCCTGAGCCGGCGCCGATGACGAACAGATCGAAATCGAAAGACATGTTCCTACTCCTGGATCAGATGCGCTCCAGCATAACCCATTCACCAGCGTCGGCTCCCGCCGGATCGACGCAGAAACCTGTCGAAACGGCTCAGCGCAGGGCCTGGCAGGCGATGGGCTATGCTTGTCCGTGGAGGTAAGCGCGATGTCCCCCACCCTCACCCACCTGGCGCTGCACGTCCCCGACCTCGACGCCTGCATCGCCTTCTACGAAACCTTCTGCGGCATGCGGGTGATCCACCGGCGCCCCGGCAAAGGCTCGCAAATCGTCTGGATGGCCGAACCCGGCCAGGAACAACGCTTCATCTTCGTCATCATGCCCGGCGGCCAGCCGCGCAACCTGGCCAGCGACGATTACAGTCATTTCGGCTTCGCCCTCTCCAGCCGCGCCGCGGTAGACGACCTGGCGCGCCGCGCCGAGGCCGCCGGCTGCCTGGTCTGGGCGCCGCGCGACGAGCCCTATCCGGTCGGCTACTACTGCGGCCTGCGCGATCCCGCGGGCAACTATGTGGAGTTCAGCTACGGCCAGCCGCTGGGCCCGGGTTCCGAGGCGCTGCCGATTCCCTGACCGGGCGCGGAGGCGCCGCGTGGCCCAGGCCAGGCTGGCGGGGTTATTCGCCCGACGCCAACAACGCCACGCCCGCCGACAGCTCAGGTAGGGCGGATACCCCCCATGGCCGTTCGCCTCATACGAAAAACGCCGCGCCCCCATCGGGGACGCGGCGTTCTTCATCGAGAACGGCGAGGCTCAGTGAGCCTTGCCGGTCTTGTAGAGGTTTTCGTAGCAGAAGTTGGTCGCCTCGATGTAACCCTCGGCGCTGCCGCAGTCGAAACGCTTGCCCTTGAACTTGTAGGCCAGCACGCAGCCGTCCTGGGCCTGCTTCATCAGGGCATCGGTGATCTGGATCTCGCCGCCCTTGCCCGGTTCAGTCTGCTCGATCAGGTCGAAGATGTCCGGGGTCAGGATGTAGCGGCCGATGATCGCCAGGTTCGACGGCGCCTCTTCCGGCTTCGGCTTCTCGACCATGGTGTTCACCCGGAAGATATCGTCGCGGATCATCTCGCCGGCGATCACGCCGTACTTGTTGGTCTCTTCCGGCGGCACTTCCTGGATCGCCACGATGGAGCAGCGGAACTGGTTGTACAGCTTGACCATCTGCTTCAGCACGCTGTCGCCTTCGAGGTTCAGGCACAGGTCGTCGGCCAGGACCACGGCGAACGGCTCGTCGCCGATCAGCGGACGACCGGTGAGGATGGCGTGGCCGAGGCCCTTCATCTCCACCTGGCGGGTGTAGGCGAAGGTGCACTCGTCGATCAGCCGACGGATGCCGACCAGGTACTTTTCCTTGTCGGTGTTGCGGATCTGGTGTTCCAGCTCGTAGCTGATGTCGAAGTGGTCTTCCAGCGAACGCTTGCCGCGGCCGGTGACGATGCCGATCTCGGAAAGGCCGGCTTCCAGCGCCTCCTCCACCGCGTACTGGATCAGCGGCTTGTTCACCACCGGCAGCATTTCCTTGGGCATGGCCTTGGTGGCCGGGAGGAAACGAGTGCCGTAACCGGCGGCCGGGAAAAGACATTTCTTGATCATAAGAATCCTTCGACATGGACGAAGTATGCGGATGGCGCGCAGTCTAATCAGGCTGCGCTCGCCTTACAATGCCCGGCCCTTGGACGTCCTATGCCCTGGTAGATGAAGCCCAGTTCCGCCATCCGCGCCGGTGCGTAGAGATTCCGACCGTCGACCAACAGGGGAGTTCGCATGGATCCACGGATTTTCTGGAAGTCCGGCTGGCGGAACTGTTTCCACTCGGTCACCAGCACCAGGGCATCGGCGCCCTCGACGGCCGCGTAGGGCGAGTCGTGGAGCGTCAACTGGGCGCACGCCAGCGCGTCCGGATAGCGTGCCGCGACCCCGGCGTTGGCCACCGGGTCATGGGCCCTGACCCGCACCCCGTGGCGCAGCAGCGCCTCCAGCAGGACCAGGCTCGGCGCCTCGCGCAGGTCGTCGGTACCCGGCTTGAAGGCCAGCCCCCAGAGCGCCACCGTGCGCCCTTGCCAGCGTCCCTGGAACAGTTCGCCGAGGGTCTCGAAGAGCAGCTCCTTCTGCCGCGCGTTGCGCGCTTCCACCGCGCGCAGTATCTGGCTGTCGTAGCCCTGCTGCTCGGCGCTGCGGATCAGCGCGCGGACGTCCTTGGGAAAGCACGAGCCGCCGTAGCCGCAGCCGGCGTAGATGAAATGGGTACCGATGCGCTTGTCGCTACCCATGCCGCGGCGCACGTCCTCGATGTCGACGCCGGTGAGGGCGCACAGCCCGGCCATCTCGTTCATGAAGGAAATCTTGGTGGCGAGGAAGGCATTGGCCGCGTACTTGCTGAACTCGGCCTCGCGGCGCCCCATCAGCAGGACCCGCTCGTGATTGCGCAGGAACGGCGCGTAGAGCTGGCGCAGGGTTTCCCCGGCCTGCGTCTCGGCGCTGCCGATGATGACCCGGTCCGGGCGCCTGAAGTCGTCCACCGCCGAACCTTCCTTGAGGAACTCCGGATTGCTCGCCACCGCCACCCGGAAGCGCTTGCGCCGGCGCGCCAGGCCCAGGCGGATGATCTCTTCGACCCGTTCGGCGGTGCCCACCGGCACGGTCGACTTGTTGACCACGATGCAGGCCTGGCGCAGTTGCGCGCCAAGTTGCTCGGCGACCGCCATCACGTGGCTGAGGTCGGCCGAGCCGTCCTCGCCGCACGGCGTGCCGACGGCGATGAACACCACTTCGGCGTCGGCCAGGCCTTCCGCCAGGCTGGCGGTGAAGGTCAGGCGGGCGGCGTCCAGCTGATCGCGCAGGATGCTTTCCAGGCCCGGTTCGTAGATCGGCATCTCGCCGCGTCTCAGCCGCGCGACCCGCTCGCGGTCACGCTCCACGCAACGCACCTGGTTGCCCATCTCGGCGAAACAGGCCGCCGTCACCAGTCCCACATAGCCCGCACCAATCACGCATAGCCGCATGGCGTCGTCCTCCGCTGGCCTCGCCCTCTCTCTGCGGACGATTGCAGCCAAGCGCGGTGGCAGGCGCGTGACGCTGGCGTGAAGCTACCGTGACAGAACCCGCGCGGATGCCCGGGGTCCACCCAAGGTAGGCGGAAAAAACAGGAGGCTCCCATGTCCATCGAAATCGATTCGGAACAAGGCGTCTGCAGCGTGGAGATCGAGGGCAGCCGGCATCGCGCGCCGGTCGACAGCCTGCGCATCGGTACCGACGCCGAGGCGCGCCTGTCGGTGCTCTACATCGACGGCAAGCGCCTGCACATCAGCGAGGAAGACGCCCAGCGGCTGGTGGTCGCCGGCGCCGAGGACCAGCGCAGGCACCTGATGGCGGACGATTGACGCCCTCAGGCGTCCGCCAGCAACAGGTAGGGAGAACTGCGCAGGCTGTCGAGGCCGGCGCGGAACATGCGTTCGGCGCGGTTCCAGGGATCGTCGCGCAGGCGCTCGGTCCAGGCCAGGGTGCCGCAGATGCCGTCCCAGAGCGATTGCAGATAGATGCTGGCCAGCTCGACGTCCAGCCGCGCCGGCAGTTCGCCGCGCTCCACCGCCCGGCGGATCTGCCAGAGGCCGAAGCGTTGCCCCTGCTTCTCGAGCAACTCGCGGCGGCGCAACAGCGGCTCGTTCTCGTCGCTGCGTTCGCACTTGAGGTAGAGGATCTCCAGCACCCGCTGCACCGAACCGGGCTCGCAGCACTGGCGGAGAAAGCCCATGCCGGCGCGCAGGAGGATATCCAGCGCCGGCACCCTGGCGTTTTCGTCGGGTACCTCGATCTGGCCGAAGGCGCGGTCGCACATCGCCAGGCAGACCTCGATCTTGTTCTTGTAGTGGCCGTAGACCGCACCGCGAGAAACCCCGGCGGCGTCCGCCAGGTCGGCCATGGCAGTAGTGCCCACGCCCTTTTCCAGGAAAACCCGTTCGGCGGCATCGAGTATGCCGTCGCGGGTTTTCTGGGATTCCTCTTTGGTTTTCCTGGCCACTGAACGTCCTCACAAGGGAAAGGCGCCGCAGATCATAAGGATATGTTACAGAAACGCCAATTAATTAATCACTCATGATTGATTATATGCTACTGTCGCGCCGCTCGTGAGTTGCGGTGCCCTTTCCCGGGCAAGCTCGCGAGTTCACGAATCGAGGGACACCATGCACATCCAATGGACCGGCTCGCTGCGCGGGCTGCTGGCGGCCCTGGTCGCCCTATTCCTGCTGGGCTGCGAAGAAGCAGCGGACGCCGGGAAGACTGCGGAGGCCCCCGCCGAGGTCGGCGTGATCGTCGCCAGGCCGGCGCCTATCGGCATCACCAGCGAGCTGCCCGGACGCCTGGAAGCGTACCGCCAGGCTGAAGTGCGGGCGCGCGTCGCCGGCATCGTCACCCGTCGCCTGTACGAGGAAGGCCAGGACGTCCGCGCCGGCACCGTGCTGTTCCAGATCGACCCTGCGCCCTTGAAGGCGGCCCTGGACATCAGCCGCGGCGCCCTGGCCCGGGCCGAGGCCAGCCACGCGGCGGCGGCCGACAAGCTCAAGCGCTACGCCGACCTGATCAAGGACCGCGCCATCAGCGAACGCGAGTACACCGAAGCGCAGACCGACGCGCGCCAGGCCCTGGCGCAGATCGCCTCGGCCAAGGCCGAACTGGAGCAGGCCCGCCTGCGCCTGGGCTACGCCACGGTCACCGCGCCGATCGACGGCCGCGCGCGGCGCGCGCTGGTCACCGAAGGCGCGCTGGTCGGCGAGGACTCGCCGACACCGCTGACCCGCGTCGAGCAGATCGATCCGATCTACGTGAACTTCTCCCAGCCGGCCGGCGAAGTCGCCGCCATGCAGCGGGCGATCCGCGAAGGCCAGGTGAAGGGTGTCGCCGACAAGGACATCGCCGTGCGCCTGGTCCTGGCCGACGGCAGCGAGTACCCGCTGGCCGGCGAGCTGCTGTTCTCCGACCTGGCGGTCGACCCCGGCACCGACACCATCGCCATGCGTGCCCTGTTCCGCAATCCGCATCGCGAATTGCTGCCCGGCGGCTACGTGCAGGTGCGCCTACAGCGCGCGGTGAACCCGCAGGCGATCACCGTCCCGCGCGACGCGCTGATCCGTACCGCCCAGTCCGCCGTGGTCAAGGTGGTCAACCCACAGGGCGTGGTGGAAGACGTGGAGGTCCGCGCCGACACCCTGCAGGGCCGCGACTGGATCATCAGCCGCGGGCTCAAGGGCGGCGAGCGGGTGATCGTCGAGAACGCCGCCCAGCATGCCGCCGGCTCCAGCGTCCAGGCGGTGGTCCGCCAGCCGGCCAGCGCCGACGCCCCCTCACCGCTGGCCGCCTCGCCGGCGGGCCAGTGACGGAGAACGCTACGAATGGCTCGTTTCTTCATTGACCGGCCGGTCTTCGCCTGGGTGATCTCCCTGCTGATCGTGCTCGCCGGGGTCCTGGCGATCCGCTTCCTGCCGGTCGCCCAGTACCCGGACATCGCGCCGCCGGTGGTCAACGTCAGCGCCAGCTATCCCGGCGCCTCGGCCAAGGTGGTCGAGGAAGCGGTGACCGCGATCATCGAGCGCGAGATGAACGGCGCGCCCGGCCTGCTCTACACCAAGGCCACCAGCAGCACCGGCCAGGCCTCGCTGACCCTGACCTTCCGCCAGGGCGTGAACGCCGACCTCGCCGCGGTGGAAGTGCAGAACCGCCTGAAGATCGTCGAGTCGCGCCTGCCCGAATCGGTGCGGCGCGACGGCATCTACGTGGAGAAGGCGGCGGACAGCATCCAGCTGATCGTTACCCTTACATCCTCCAGCGGCCGCTACGACGCCATGGAGCTGGGCGAGATCGCCTCGTCCAACGTGTTGCAGGCGCTGCGCCGGGTGGAGGGCGTGGGCAAGGTCGAGACCTGGGGCGCCGAGTACGCCATGCGCATCTGGCCCGACCCGGCCAAGCTGACCTCGATGAACCTCAGCGCCAGCGACCTGGTCAACGCCGTGCGCCGGCACAACGCCCGCCTCACCGTGGGCGACATCGGCAACCTCGGGGTCCCCGACTCGGCGCCGATCAGCGCCACGGTGAAGGTCGACGACACCCTGGTGACGCCCGAGCAGTTCGGCGAAATTCCGCTGCGCATCCGCGCCGACGGCGGCGCGATCCGCCTGCGCGACGTGGCCCGCGTCGAGTTCGGCCAGAGCGAGTACGGCTTCGTCTCGCGGGTCAACCAAATGACCGCCACCGGCCTGGCGGTGAAGATGGCGCCCGGCTCCAACGCGGTGGCCACCGCCAAGCGCATCCGCGCCACCCTCGACGAGCTGTCGCGCTACTTCCCGGAGGGCGTGAGCTACAACATCCCCTATGACACCTCGGCGTTCGTCGAGATCTCGATCAGGAAGGTGGTCAGCACCCTGCTCGAGGCGATGCTGCTGGTGTTCGCCGTGATGTACCTGTTCATGCAGAACTTCCGCGCCACCCTGATCCCGACACTGGTGGTGCCGGTGGCCCTGCTGGGCACCTTCACGGTGATGCTCGGCCTGGGCTTCTCGATCAACGTGCTGACCATGTTCGGCATGGTCCTGGCGATCGGCATCCTGGTGGACGACGCGATCATCGTGGTGGAGAACGTCGAGCGGCTGATGGCCGAGGAAGGCCTGTCGCCGCACGACGCCACGGTCAAGGCGATGCGCCAGATCAGCGGGGCCATCGTCGGCATCACCGTGGTGCTGGTCTCGGTGTTCGTGCCGATGGCGTTCTTCAGCGGCGCGGTGGGCAACATCTACCGCCAGTTCGCGGTGACCCTGGCGGTCTCCATCGGCTTCTCGGCGTTCCTCGCGCTGTCGCTGACCCCGGCCCTGTGCGCCACCCTGCTGCGCCCGATCGACGCCGACCACCATGAGAAGCGCGGCTTCTTCGGCTGGTTCAACCGCGCCTTCCTGCGCCTGACCGGACGCTACCGCAACGCGGTGGCCGGCATCCTCGCCCGGCCGATCCGCTGGATGCTGGTCTACGCCCTGGTCATCGGCGTGGTCGCCCTGCTCTTCGTGCGCCTGCCGCAGGCGTTCCTGCCGGAAGAGGACCAGGGCGACTTCATGATCATGGTGATGCAGCCCGAAGGCACGCCGATGGCGGAGACCATGGCCAACGTCGGCGACGTCGAGCGCTACCTGGCGGAGCACGAACCGGTGGCCTACGCCTATGCGGTCGGCGGCTTCAGCCTGTACGGCGACGGCACCAGCTCGGCGATGATCTTCGCCACCCTGAAGGACTGGTCGGAACGCCGGGAGGCCAGCCAGCACGTCGGCGCCATCGTCGAGCGCATCAACCAGCGCTTCGCCGGCCTGCCCAACCGTACGGTGTATGCGATGAACTCGCCGCCGCTGCCGGACCTGGGTTCCACCAGCGGCTTCGACTTCCGCCTGCAGGACCGTGGCGGGGTTGGCTACGAGGCCCTGGTCAAGGCCCGCGACCAGTTGCTGGCGCGCGCCGCCGAGGACCCGCGTCTGGCCAACGTGATGTTCGCCGGCCAGGGCGAGGCGCCGCAGATCCGCCTGGACATCGACCGGCGCAAGGCGGAGACCCTCGGCGTGAGCATGGACGAGATCAACACCACCCTGGCGGTGATGTTCGGCTCGGACTACATCGGCGACTTCATGCACGGCAGCCAGGTGCGCAAGGTGGTGGTCCAGGCCGACGGCGCCAAGCGCCTGGGCATCGACGACATCGGCCGGCTTCACGTGCGCAACGAGCAGGGCGAGATGGTGCCGCTGGCGACGTTCGCCAAGGCCGCCTGGACCCTCGGCCCGCCGCAACTGACCCGCTACAACGGCTATCCCTCGTTCAACCTCGAGGGCCAGGCCGCGCCGGGCTACAGCAGCGGCGAAGCCATGCAGGCGATGGAGGAATTGATGCAGGGCCTGCCCGAGGGCATCGCCCACGAGTGGTCCGGCCAGTCCTTCGAAGAACGCCTGTCCGGCGCCCAGGCGCCGGCGTTGTTCGCCCTCTCGGTGTTGATCGTGTTCCTCGCCCTGGCCGCCCTCTACGAAAGCTGGTCGATCCCGCTGGCGGTGATCCTGGTGGTGCCGCTGGGCGTACTCGGCGCACTGCTCGGGGTGAGCCTGCGCGGTCTGCCCAACGACATCTACTTCAAGGTCGGCCTGATCACCATCATCGGCCTCTCGGCGAAGAACGCCATCCTCATCATCGAGGTGGCCAAGGACCATTACCAGGAAGGCATGAGCCTGCTGCAGGCGACCCTGGAGGCCGCGCGCCTGCGCCTGCGACCGATCGTCATGACCTCGCTGGCGTTCGGTTTCGGCGTGGTCCCGCTGGCGCTCTCCAGCGGCGCCGGTTCCGGCGCCCAGGTCGCCATCGGCACCGGGGTGCTCGGCGGGATCGTCACCGCCACGGTACTCGCGGTGTTCCTGGTACCGCTGTTCTTCCTGGTGGTCGGGCGCCTGTTCCGGTTGCGCAAGGCGCCGCGCACCGGCAACTCGCCCCAGATCCCCACGGAGCAAGCCTGATGCCCCTAGCGAAACTCTCGCTCCCCACCCTGGCACTGTGCGTCGGGCTGCTCGGCGCCTGCCCGCCGACGCCTCGCCAGCCGCGCGCGGCCCCCATCGTTCCGGCCAGCGGCCCCGACCTTCGGGGCAAGCTGGACGACTGGCAACAGCAGTTCACCGACCCGCTGCTGCGACAGATGATCGGCTACGCGCCGGCGCTATCCGGCGCGCAAGCCTGAATTCCGCCGTCCTTTTCCCACCCTAGTCGGCCGCTGGCAGCGCTCGGCTGAAGCGGTAGAACAGGTTCGGCTCGCTGACCACGTACAGGCTGCCCCGGTCGTCCATCGCCAACCCTTCGGCCTGCGGCACGTCGTCCGTCAGGCCATGGTTGCCGCCACGCAGGGTCAGGCTGCCGAGCGGATCCCCGGCGCGATCCAGTTCGATGACCACCCGCGACTCGTCGGAAAGCACCAGCAGGTGATCGCTGGCCTTGTCGTAGTAGAGGCTCGACAGATCGGTGAGGAACAACCCGCGATCGCGCTGCGGGTCGCCGCCGACGCTCAGGTCGAGCGCCTCGCCGCGGTCGTTGAAGAAGCCGTTTACCTCGATGATGCCCACCGGCGCCTTTTCCCGGGCCACGAACAGGCGCTCGCGCAGCGGGTCGTAGGCCAACCCCTCGAAGCCCTTGTTGCGCTTGTTTGCACTGCCCAGGGAGAACTTCCGGGCGTTGCGCGGATCGTCGATGTCGATCACCCGGGTGTCGGCGTCGACATGGATCTCCACCAGGCGTTGGCGACGCTCCTCGGCGACCACGTAGACGCCGGGCCGGATGTACTCGATAGCCTCCGGATCCTGGAAACCGCGCAGGGGGATGCGTCGCAGCAATTCGCCGTCCAGCGACAGCTCGAGGAAATGCGGGTCCTGGTTGGTCACGCTGACCAGGCTGCGCCGGCTGGGGTCGAAGGACAGCGCCGACACGTTGGACTCCGCGCCCAGCACGCGGGCTTCGATATCGACCCGATAGTCGGCCAGGCGCAGGGCGTTCTCGCGCGCAACATCGCCGCCGTAGCGCTGCTCCAGCTTGAACCAGATTCGCTCGAACGCGCGCTGCTGCTGGCCCGCCACCAGCAGCGCAAGCAACGCGGCGAGCAGGCAAGCCAGCAGCGTCCTGTAGGTCATCAGCCGACTCATCGTTACGACTCCTCCGAGAAACACAGTGTTCGGCGAAGCAGAACAGAGCCATCCGCGCCCTTTCATGAGGCGCCGATTAAATCTTTCTGACAAGCATCTTTCACGGCTGTCATTTTTCCCCCGTTCCAGGCGTTGACAGGATTTCGGCGCAGCTTTACGTTAACGTAAAGGTAAACAAGCAGGTGCCAGCGCATGTCCATCACCTACACCATCTCCGATCTCGCCCGCGAACTGGACATCACCACCCGCGCCATCCGCTTCTACGAGGAGCAAGGCCTGCTCTCCCCCGAGCGACGCGGCCAGGAACGCATCTATTCGCCGCGCGACAAGGTCAGCCTGAAGCTGATCCTGCGCGGCAAGCGCATCGGTTTTTCCCTCGCCGAATGCCGCGAACTGATCGAGCTCTACGACCCGGACCCGAGCAGCGGCAACCAGAAGCAGTTGAACACCATGCTGGAGAAGATCGCCGAGCGCCGCGCCCAGCTGGAACAACAGTTGCTGGACATCGAACAGATGCAGCTGGAACTGGATTCTGCCGAGGAGCGCTGTCGAGCGGCGCTTATCAAAAGCTATAACAAACAGACAGTTGAAACATAAACCTCATTCAAAGCTTTAAACCGGACAAGCACAATTACAGGTGAAAGCATGACCTATCCCAGCCTCAACTTCGCCCTCGGCGAAACCATCGACATGCTCCGCGACCAGGTGCGCGGCTTCGTCGCCGCCGAACTGCAGCCGCGCGCCGCGCAGATCGACCAGGACAACCAGTTCCCCATGGACATGTGGCGCAAGTTCGGCGAGATGGGCCTGCTCGGCATCACCGTCGACGAGGAGTACGGCGGTTCGGCGCTGGGCTACCTGGCCCACGCCGTGGTCATGGAAGAGATCAGCCGGGCCTCGGCCTCGGTGGCGCTCTCCTATGGCGCGCATTCCAACCTCTGCGTCAACCAGATCAAGCGCAACGGCAACGCCGAACAGAAGGCCCGCTACCTGCCGGCCCTGGTATCCGGCGAACACATCGGTGCGCTGGCGATGAGCGAACCCAACGCCGGCTCCGACGTGGTCTCGATGAAGCTGCGCGCGGACCGGGTCGGCGACCGCTTCGTTCTCAACGGCAGCAAGATGTGGATCACCAACGGTCCCGATGCCCATACCTATGTGATCTACGCCAAGACCGACCCGGACAAGGGCGCGCACGGGATCACCGCGTTCATCGTCGAGCGCGACTGGAAAGGCTTCAGTCGCGGGCCGAAGCTGGACAAGCTGGGCATGCGCGGCTCGAACACCTGCGAACTGATCTTCCAGGACGTCGAGGTACCCGAGGAGAACGTCCTCGGCGCGGTCAACGGCGGGGTCAAGGTACTGATGAGCGGCCTCGACTACGAGCGCGTGGTGCTTTCCGGCGGCCCGGTGGGAATCATGCAGGCGTGCATGGACGTGGTGGTGCCGTACATCCATGACCGCCGCCAGTTCGGCCAGAGCATCGGCGAATTCCAGCTGGTCCAGGGCAAGGTGGCCGACATGTACACCGCCCTCAACGCCAGCCGCGCCTACCTGTACGCCGTGGCCGCCGCCTGCGACCGCGGCGAGACGACCCGCAAGGACGCCGCCGGGGTGATCCTCTACAGCGCCGAGCGCGCCACCCAGATGGCCCTGGACGCGATCCAGATCCTCGGCGGCAACGGCTACATCAACGAGTTTCCCACCGGCCGCCTGTTGCGCGACGCCAAGCTCTACGAGATCGGCGCCGGCACCAGCGAGATCCGCCGCATGCTGATCGGCCGCGAGCTGTTCAACGAAACCCGCTGAAGCCTCGCTCTTCCCGGCCCTTTGCCGCCAGGGAGAGGGCATTCCATTGCATCGACAGGCGCATCGCCAGGTCGGGAGCGGGCGCCAACCGCTTCCGCCCACCTCGACACGGAGCCACCGCCATGGCCATCCTGCACACCCAGATCAATCCACGCTCCGCCGAGTTCGCGGCCAACGCCGCGACCATGCTGGAACAGGTCAACGCCCTGCGCACCCTCCTCGGCCGCATCCACGAAGGCGGCGGTAGCGCCGCCCAGGCCCGGCACAGCGCGCGCGGCAAGCTGCTGGTGCGCGAACGCATCAACCGCCTGCTCGACCCCGGCTCGCCGTTCCTCGAGCTTTCCGCCCTCGCCGCCCACGAAGTCTACGGCGAAGAGGTCGCCGCCGCCGGCATCGTCGCCGGGATCGGCCGGGTCGAAGGGGTGGAATGCATGATCGTCGGCAACGATGCCACGGTGAAGGGCGGCACCTACTATCCGCTGACCGTGAAGAAGCACCTGCGGGCCCAAGCCATCGCCCTGGAGAACCGCCTGCCATGCATCTACCTGGTGGACTCCGGCGGCGCCAACCTGCCGCGCCAGGACGAGGTCTTCCCCGACCGCGAGCACTTCGGCCGGATCTTCTTCAACCAGGCCAACATGAGTGCCCGCGGCATCCCGCAGATCGCCGTGGTCATGGGCTCCTGCACCGCCGGCGGGGCCTACGTGCCGGCGATGTCCGACGAAACCGTGATGGTGCGCGAACAGGCCACCATCTTCCTCGCCGGGCCGCCGCTGGTGAAGGCCGCTACCGGCGAGGTGGTCAGCGCCGAGGAACTTGGCGGCGCCGACGTGCACTGCAAGGTCTCAGGGGTCGCCGACCACTATGCCGAGGACGATGACCATGCCCTGGCCATCGCCCGCCGCTGCGTCGCCAACCTCAACTGGCGCAAGCAGGGCCAGCTGCAATGCCGTGCACCGCGCGCGCCGCTGTACCCCGCCGAGGAGCTGTACGGGGTGATTCCCGCCGACAGCAAGCAGCCCTACGACGTGCGCGAAGTGATCGCACGGCTGGTGGACGGCTCCGAGTTCGACGAATTCAAGGCGCTGTTCGGCACCACCCTGGTCTGCGGCTTCGCCCACCTGCACGGCTATCCGATCGCCATCCTGGCCAACAACGGGATCCTCTTCGCCGAGGCCGCGCAGAAAGGCGCGCACTTCATCGAGTTGGCCTGCCAGCGTGGCATCCCGCTGCTGTTCCTGCAGAACATCACCGGTTTCATGGTCGGCCAGAAGTACGAGGCTGGCGGCATCGCCAAGCACGGCGCCAAGCTGGTGACCGCGGTGGCCTGCGCGCGGGTGCCGAAGTTCACCGTGCTGATCGGCGGCAGCTTCGGCGCCGGCAACTACGGCATGTGCGGACGCGCCTACGACCCGCGCTTCCTGTGGATGTGGCCGAACGCGAGGATCGGCGTGATGGGCGGCGAACAGGCCGCCGGGGTGCTCGCCCAGGTCAAGCGCGAGCAGGCCGAGCGCGCCGGCCAGCAGCTCGGCGTCGAAGAGGAGGCGAAGATCAAGGCGCCGATCCTCGAGCAGTACGAGCACCAGGGCCATCCCTACTACTCCAGCGCGCGACTGTGGGACGACGGCGTGATCGATCCGGCGCAGACCCGCGAGGTGCTCGCCCTGGCGCTTTCCGCCGCCCTCAGCGCCCCCATCGAGCCGACCGCCTTCGGCGTGTTCCGCATGTGACGAGCAGACCAGCATGAGCGAATTCCAGACCATCCAGCTTGAGATCGACCCGCGCGGCGTAGCCACCCTGTGGCTGGACCGGGCGGAAAAGAACAACGCCTTCAATGCCGTCGTGATCGACGAACTGTTGCAGGCCATCGATCGCGTCGGCAGCGACCCGCAGGTCCGCCTGCTGGTGCTGCGCGGCCGTGGCCGGCACTTCTGCGGCGGTGCCGACCTGGCCTGGATGCAGCAGTCGGTGGACCTCGACTACCAGGGCAACCTGGCCGACGCCCAGCGCATCGCCGAACTCATGACCCATCTCTACAACCTGCCCAAGCCGACCCTGGCGGTGGTCCAGGGCGCGGTGTTCGGCGGCGGGGTCGGCCTGGTCAGTTGCTGCGATATGGCCATCGGCAGCGACGACGCGACCTTCTGCCTGTCCGAGGTACGCATCGGCCTGATCCCGGCGACCATCGCCCCGTTCGTGGTCAAGGCCATCGGCCAGCGCGCCGCGCGGCGCTATTCGCTGACCGCCGAGCGCTTCGACGGACGCCGCGCCAGCGAACTGGGCCTGCTCAGCGAAAGCTGTCCCGCCGCCGAACTGGAAAGCCAGGCCGAGGCCTGGATCGCCAACCTGCTGCAAAACAGCCCGCGCGCCCTGGTCGCCTGCAAGGCGCTCTACCATGAGGTCGAGGCCGCCGAGCTGAGCCCGGCGCTGCGCCGCTACACCGAGGCGGCCATCGCCCGCATCCGCATCAGCCCGGAAGGCCAGGAAGGCCTGCGCGCCTTCCTGGAGAAACGCACGCCCGCCTGGAGAAACGACGCATGAACCCGGACTACCGCAGCATCCAGCGCCTCCTGGTCGCCAACCGCGGCGAGATCGCCTGCCGGGTGATGCGCAGCGCGCGCGCCCTCGGCATCGGCAGCGTCGCCGTGCACAGCGACATCGACCGCCACGCCCGCCACGTCGCCGAAGCCGACATCGCCGTCGACCTGGGCGGCGCCAAGCCCGTCGACAGCTACCTGCGCGGCGACAGGATCATCGCCGCCGCCCTCGCCAGCGGCGCCCAGGCGATCCACCCCGGCTACGGCTTCCTCTCGGAGAACGCCGACTTCGCCCGCGCCTGCGAGGAAGCCGGCCTGCTCTTCCTCGGACCGCCGGCGGCGGCCATCGACGCCATGGGCAGCAAGTCGGCCGCCAAGGCGCTGATGGAAGAAGCCGGCGTGCCGCTGGTGCCCGGCTATCACGGCGAAGCCCAGGACCTCGAGACTTTCCGCCGGGAAGCCGGGCGCATCGGCTACCCGGTGCTGCTCAAGGCCTCCGCTGGCGGCGGCGGCAAGGGCATGAAGGTGGTGGAGCACGAGGCCGAGCTGGCCGAGGCCCTTTCCTCCGCCCAGCGCGAGGCCAAGGCCGCCTTCGGCGACGCGCGGATGCTGGTGGAGAAATACCTGCTGAAGCCGCGCCACGTGGAGATCCAGGTATTCGCCGACAGCCATGGCCACTGCCTGTACCTCAACGAACGCGACTGTTCGATCCAGCGCCGCCACCAGAAGGTCGTCGAGGAAGCCCCCGCCCCCGGTCTCGGCGCGGAACTGCGCCGGGCCATGGGCGAGGCCGCGGTACGCGCGGCGCAGGCGATCGGCTACGTCGGCGCCGGTACCGTCGAATTCCTCCTCGACGAACGCGGCCAGTTCTTCTTCATGGAAATGAACACCCGCCTGCAGGTGGAACACCCGGTCACCGAGGCCATCACCGGCCTCGACCTGGTCGCCTGGCAGATCCGCGTCGCTCGCGGCGAGGCGCTGCCGCTGACACAGGAACAGGTGCCGCTGAACGGCCACGCCATCGAAGTGCGGCTCTACGCGGAAGACCCCGAGGGCGGCTTCCTCCCCGCCAGCGGCCGCCTGGCGCTGTACCGCGAAGCGCCCGCCGGCCCCGGCCGGCGGGTCGACAGCGGGGTACGCGAAGGCGACGAGGTCTCGCCGTTCTACGACCCGATGCTGGCCAAGCTGATCGCCTGGGGCGAAACCCGCGAGGAAGCGCGCCAACGCCTGCTGGCGATGCTGGCGGAAACCTCGGTCGGCGGCCTGCGCACCAACCTGGCGTTCCTCCGCCGCATCCTCGGCCATCCGGCGTTCGCCGCCGCCGAACTGGACACCGGTTTCATCGCGCGCCACCAAGACGACCTGCTGCCGGCGCCGCAAGCGCTGCCGGAGCATTTCTGGCAAGCCGCCGCCGAAGCCTGGCTGCAGAGCGAACCGGGCCACCGTCGCGACGACGACCCGCATTCGCCGTGGAGCCGCAACGACGGCTGGCGCAGCGCCCTGGCGCGGGAGTCCGACCTGATGCTGCGCTGCCGCGACGAACGCCGCTGCGTCCGCCTGCGCCACGCCAGCCCCAGCCAGTATCGCCTGGACGGCGACGACCTGATCAGCCGGGTGGACGGTGTCACCCGTCGCTCGGCGGCGTTGCGCCGCGGACGCCAGTTGTTCCTCGAATGGGAGGGCGAACTGCTGGCCATCGAAGCCGTCGACCCGATCGCCGAGGCCGAGGCCGCCCATGCCCACCAGGGTGGTTTGAGCGCGCCAATGAACGGCAGTATCGTGCGGGTCCTGGTCGAGCCCGGCCAGACGGTCGAAGCCGGCGCCACCCTGGTGGTGCTGGAGGCGATGAAGATGGAACACAGCATCCGCGCGCCCCACGCCGGGGTAGTGAAGGCGCTGTATTGCAGCGAGGGCGAACTGGTCGAGGAAGGCACGCCGCTGGTGGAGCTGGACGAGAACCAGGCCTGACAGCCAAGACGAGGAACAGCATGAACCTGCCGAAGAAGGTCCGCCTGGTGGAAGTCGGTCCGCGCGACGGACTACAGAACGAGAAACAGCCGATCGAGGTGGCCGACAAGATCCGCCTGGTCGATGACCTGAGCGCCGCCGGCCTGGACTACATCGAAGTGGGCAGCTTCGTCTCGCCCAAGTGGGTGCCGCAGATGGCCGGCTCGGCCGAGGTGTTCGCCGGCATCCGCCAGCGTCCCGGCGTGACCTACGCGGCGCTGGCGCCGAACCTGAAAGGCTTCGAGGCGGCGCTGGAGTCGGGGGTGAAGGAAGTGGCGGTGTTCGCCGCCGCGTCGGAAGCCTTCTCCCAGCGCAACATCAACTGCTCGATCAAGGACAGCCTGGAGCGCTTCGTACCGGTGCTGGAGGCGGCGCGCCAGCACCAGGTGCGGGTGCGCGGCTACATTTCCTGCGTGCTCGGCTGTCCCTACGACGGCGATGTCGATCCGCGCCAGGTCGCCTGGGTCGCCCGCGAACTCCAGCAGATGGGCTGCTACGAAGTGTCCCTGGGCGACACCATCGGCGTCGGCACCGCCGGTGCCACCCGCCGGCTGATCGAGGCGGTGGCCAACGAGGTTCCCCGCGAGCGCCTCGCCGGGCACTTCCACGACACCTACGGGCAGGCCCTGGCGAACATCTACGCCAGCCTGCTGGAAGGCGTCGCGGTATTCGACAGCTCGGTGGCCGGCCTCGGCGGTTGTCCCTACGCCAAGGGCGCCACCGGCAACGTCGCCAGCGAAGACGTCCTCTACCTGCTGAACGGCCTGGAGATCCATACCGGGGTCGACATGCACGCCCTGGTCGACGCCGGCCAGCGCATCTGCGCGGTGCTCGGCAAGAGCAACGGATCGCGAGCGGCGAAGGCGTTGCTGGCCAAGGCCTGAGAAGCGGCGGATAACCGCGGGCGGTTATCCGCCCTACCTGACATCACCCTCAGGCTCGGAGACTGCATCATCCACCCTGGGTGCCGTCATACCCCATCCGCCAACTGATAGCCCGAGTCGTCGCAAGCAGCCGTTCCGCCGCCGGCCCCTGCTCCTCGGCCTGGAAGATGCTCGCCGGGCCGACCACCGTGAGCACCGCCGCCACCCGCCCGCGGGCGTCGAACACCGGTGCCGAGAGCGCCTCCACCCCAGGCATCAGCAGCCCATGGATCGCATGCAGGCCGCGCGCGCGGATGCCCTCCAGCAGCACCGCGTAGGCCGCCGGGTCGGCCAGCGGATGGTCGGCGCGCCCGGCCAACTCTTCCTCGCGCAGCTCGGCCACCTCGCGTTCCGGCAGGAACGCGGCGAACACCAGGCCGGTGGACGAACCGAGCAGCGGCAGCACCGAGCCGACCTGGGTGACCACCGTCACCGCGCGCACCGCCTGTTCCACCTGTACCACGGTGGCGCCACGGTTGCCCCAGACGGCGAGGAAGCAGGTCTCGTTGAGCTCGTCGCGCAACTCGGCCAGCGGCGCGGCGGCGCTCTTCAGCACGTCCATGCTGTCCAGCGCCGCCAGGCCCACGCGCAGGGCCTCGCGCCCCAGCGAGTAATGATTGGTGGAGGCGTCCTGGACCGCGAAGCCGCTGGCGATCAATGCCTGCAGATAGCGATGGACCTTGCTCGCCGGCATCCCCACATGCTCCGCCAGGCGCGACAGCGAGGTCGCCGGGGAGAGTTCGGCGAGGGCCTTGAGGATATCGGTACCGACTTCGGCGGAGCGGACCTTCTGCTTGCCGGAGGTTTCGGCGGGACTGCTGTTCTTTTCCATGGACGCGGGTTCCTGCGGGCGGGGCCGACGTTATAGCTTGACGCTGCCTTCCACTCAAATTACGTTATGCGTAATTGAATTACGATAAAAATAACGCAGCCAGCGTGCCAGGTCCCCGGCGGATCGGCGGCAAGCTGCCCCCACTCCCCGGAGGCCTCAGATGAACCTCGACTCCACTGCCCTCGCCTATCAATCGGGCTTCGGCAACGAATTCAGCAGCGAAGCGCTCCCCGGCGCCCTGCCGGTCGGCCAGAACTCCCCGCAGAAAGCGCCCTACGGCCTGTACGCCGAACTGCTCTCCGGCACCGCCTTCACCATGGCTCGCAGCGAGGCCCGGCGCACCTGGCTGTACCGCATCACGCCGTCGGCCAAGCATCCGCCGTTCCGCCGCCTGGAACGACAGATCGCCGGTGCCGAACTGGATGCGCCGACTCCCAACCGCCTGCGCTGGGACCCGCTGGCACTGCCCGAGCAGCCCACCGACTTCCTCGACGGCCTGCTGCGCATGGCCGCCAACGCGCCCGGCGACAAGCCCGCCGGCGTGAGCATCTACCAGTACCTGGCCAACCGCTCGATGGAGCGTTGCTTCTACGACGCCGACGGCGAACTGCTGCTGGTCCCGCAATTGGGCCGTCTGCGCCTGTGCACCGAACTCGGCGCGCTGCAGGTCGAACCGCTGGAGATCGCGGTGATCCCGCGCGGGATGAAGTTCCGCGTCGAGCTGCTCGACGGCGAGGCACGCGGCTATATCGCCGAGAACCACGGCGCGCCGTTGCGCCTGCCCGACCTCGGCCCGATCGGCAGCAATGGCCTGGCCAATCCGCGCGACTTCCTGGCCCCGGTGGCGCGCTACGAGGACAGCCGCCAGCCGCTGCAACTGGTGCAGAAATACCTCGGCGAGCTGTGGGGCTGCGAGCTTGACCACTCGCCGCTGGACGTGGTCGCCTGGCACGGCAACAACGTGCCCTACAAGTACGACCTGCGCCGCTTCAACACCATCGGCACGGTCAGCTTCGACCACCCGGACCCGTCGATCTTCACCGTGCTGACCTCCCCCACCAGCGTCCCCGGCCTGGCCAACATCGACTTCGTGATCTTCCCGCCGCGCTGGATGGTGGCCGAGAACACCTTCCGTCCGCCATGGTTCCACCGCAACCTGATGAACGAATTCATGGGCCTGATCCAGGGCGCCTATGACGCCAAGGCCGGCGGCTTCGTGCCCGGCGGCGCCTCGCTGCACAGTTGCATGAGCGCCCACGGCCCGGACGCGGAAAGCTGCGACAAGGCCATCGCCGCCGACCTCAAGCCGCACAGGATCGACCAGACCATGGCCTTCATGTTCGAGACCAGCCAGGTCCTCCGGCCGAGCCGTGCCGCCCTCGAGACGCCGGCCCTGCAGAATGACTACGATGCCTGCTGGGCGTCGCTCGTATCCACCTTCAACCCGCAACGGAGATAACCCCATGAACCAGCCAACCCCCACTCGTAGCTGGGTCGCCTCCGCCAATGGGCATGCCGACTTTCCCCTGCAGAACCTGCCGCTGGGCATCTTCAGCCGTGCCGGCCTGAGCCCGCGTTGCGGCGTGGCCATCGGCGACTCGATCCTCGACCTGGACGCGGCGCTGGCCGCCGGGCTGTTCGAGGGTGCCGCCGGCGAAGCCGCCGAAGCCACCCGCGGCGGCGCGCTGAACGCCTTCTTCGCCCTCGGCAAGCCGGCCCGCGTGGCGCTGCGCCAGCGCCTGCTGGAGCTGCTCGGCGAAGGCGCCGCGGAGCGCCCGGAACTGCTCCATCCGGCCGCCGAGTGCCAAATGCACCTACCGGCCAGGATCGGCGACTACACCGACTTCTACGTCGGCATCCGCCATGCCGAGAACGTCGGCAAGCTGTTCCGCCCGGACAACCCACTGCTGCCCAACTACAAGCACGTGCCCATCGGCTACCACGGCCGCGCCTCGACCGTGCGCGTCTCCGGCAGCGAAGTGCGCCGGCCCAACGGCCAGACCCTGCCGGCCGGCGCCAGCGAGCCGGTGTTCGGCCCCTGCGCGCGCCTGGACTACGAACTGGAGCTGGGCATCTGGATCGGCCAGGGCAACGCCCTCGGCGAAGCCATCCCGGTTTCCCGCGCCGCCGAGCACATCGCCGGCTTCTGCCTGCTCAACGACTGGTCGGCGCGCGACATCCAGGCCTGGGAATACCAACCGCTCGGCCCGTTCCTGTCGAAGAGCTTCATCACCAGCGTCTCGCCCTGGGTGGTCACCGCCGAAGCCCTGGAGCCGTTCCGCCGCGCCCAGCCAGCGCGCCCCGAAGGCGACCCGCGGCCGCTGCCGTATCTCTACGACGACAACGACCAGGCCCACGGCGCCTTCGACATCGAGCTGGAGGTCCTGCTGCTCACCGAGGGCCTGCGCGAGAAAGGCCTGCCGCCGCAGCGCCTGACCCTGAGCAACAGCCTGAGCATGTACTGGACGGTGGCGCAGATGGTCGCCCACCACAGCGTCAATGGCTGCCAGTTGCAGCCCGGCGACCTGTTCGGCTCCGGCACCCTGTCCGGCGCCGAGCCCGGCCAGTTCGGCTCGCTGCTGGAGATCACCGCTGGCGGCAAGCAGCCGGTGCAACTGGCCTCCGGCGAGACCCGGCGCTTCCTCGAGGACGGCGACGAGGTCATCCTCCGCGCCCGCTGCAAGCGCGAGGGACATGTCTCGATCGGTTTCGGCGAATGTCGCGGCAAGGTACTCGCGGCCCTTCCGGGGGCGCGCGGATGAAGCTCTATACCTACTACCGTTCCACCTCCTCCTACCGGGTGCGCATCGCCCTGGCGCTGAAGGGGCTGGAATACCAGTCGCTGCCGGTCAACCTGGTCCGCGACGGCGGCGAACACCGCCAACCCGCCTACCTGGCGCTCAACCCGCAGGGCCGCGTACCGGCCCTGCAGGTCGACGAGGGCGAGCTGCTGATCCAGTCGCCGGCGATCATCGAGTACCTCGAGGAGCGCTACCCGCAACCCGCCCTGCTCTCCAGCGATCCGCTGCGCCGCGCCCGCGAGCGCGGAGTCGCGGCGCTGGTCGGCTGCGACATCCATCCGTTGCACAACGCCAGCGTGCTCAACCTGCTGCGTCAGTGGGGCCACGACGAAGAGCAGGTCCGGCAGTGGATCGGCCACTGGGTCGGCCAGGGTCTCGCCGCCGTCGAGCAACTGATCGGCGACCAGGGCTGGTGCTTCGGCGACCGGCCGGGCCTGGCCGACGTCTACCTGGTCCCGCAGCTCTACGCCGCCGAGCGCTTCGGCGTGGCGCTGGACGCCTGGCCACGGATCCGCCGGGTCGCCGACCTGGCCGCCGCCCATCCGGCGTTCCGCCAGGCCCATCCGGCCAACCAGCCGGACACCCCGGCCGCCTGAGGGACCGCAGAGTCCCGCTCCTGAAGATAAAGGGGGGCGTCCGCCGGACGCCCCATCACCAATAAGAACCTCAGGTACCTTGCGATGCACAACCAGATCGCCAGCTTTCGCGCGGCGCTCGACGCGCGCCCCGTGTCCCGCTACCAGTGGCTGTTGCTGCTGCTCCTCGCCCTGTTGCTGGTCACCGATGGCTACGATGCCCAGGTGCTCGGCTACGTGGTGCCGACCCTGGCCCAGGAATGGGGCCTGGACAAGGCCGCATTCGGCCCGGTGTTCAGCGCCAACCTGTTCGGCCTGACCGTCGGTTCGCTGCTGGTGACGCCGCTGGCTGACCGCTTCGGCATCCGCCGGGTGCTGCTCTGCTGCGTGCTGATCTACGCCAGCCTGACCGTCCTGATGGTCTTCGCCGGTTCCCTGGAAAGCCTGATGCTGGCGCGCTTCGTCTGCGGCATCGGAATGGGCGGGGCGATGCCCAGCGCCATGGCGCTGATGGCCGAGTATTCGCCACCGCGCCTGCGTACCCTGATGGTCACCCTGGCGGCCTGCGGTTTCTCCTTCGGCGGCGCCGCCGGCGGTTTCGTCGCCGCCGCCTTCATGGACGGCTTCGGCTGGCAGGCGGTGTTCCTCGCCGGCGGCGTCACCCCGTTGCTGCTGTTCCCCTTCCTCCTCCTGTTCCTCCCGGAGTCGCTGCCGCGCCTGCTCCGCGACGCACCGCCCTATGCCCGCCTGCGCCAGCTCAGCGAGCGTATGGCGCCGGGCTGGCAGCCGCCGCCGGCAGAGGCCGACGCCGAGCCGGCGGCAAGCCTGACCGTGCTGGAGCTGTTCCGCCACGGTTACGCGCGGCCGACCCTGCTGCTCTGGGCGACCTTCTTCGTCAGCCTGATCCTGCTCTACTTCATGGTCAGCTGGCTGCCCTCGCTGCTCCAGGAAAGCGGCCTGACACGCAATGCGGCGAACCTGGCGACCTCGATGTTCCTCTTCGCCGGCACCCTCGGCGCGATGCTCCTGGCCTGGCTCGCCGACCGCCTGCGCAGCAAGGTCCGCCTGCTGGCGGCGATTCTCGCCGGCGCCGCGCTGTTCACCCTGCTCCTCGGCCTCAACCACGACCAGCCGCGCTGGCTGCTGGCGTTCGTCTTCGCCGCCGGCTTCTGCATCATCGGCGGGCAGTTGACCCTGAACGCCTTCGCCAGCAACTTCTACCCGGCCCAGGTACGCGCCACCGGCACCGGCTGGGCGCTGGGCGTGGGCCGCTTCGGTTCGATCCTCGGCCCACTGTTCGGCAGCCTGCTGCTGGGCATGCACATATCCGTGGAGAACATCTTCATGCTTGCGGCGATTCCCGCCGGGCTCGCCGCGCTACTGATCCTCCAGGTCCGCTCGCCCGCCGCCCAGGCGCAGCGGGAAAGCGCCGCCGCGCTGGCCGTCGAGGAATCCTGAGCCTTCACCGCGAGCGGCTTCCCGGCTACAGTGGCGGGCCGTTTCGCCGTCCGCCGCAGGAGCCGCCGATGAACGACGCCGACAGCCTCCAGGATTACCAACGCGTGCGCCAGCAGGCGATCCGTTCGCTGTTCGAGATCGTCGAAGGCTCCAGCGAAGGCACGGTGATCGTCGACCGCGAGGCCCGCATCGTCTGGATCAACCAGCGCTACGCCCAGCGTTTCGGCCTCGCCGACCCGGCGCAGGCCATCGGCCGGCCCTGCGAAAGCGTGATCCCCGGTAGCCTGCTGCGCGAAGTGGTAGGCAGCGGCAAGCCGATCCTGCTGGACATGATGGACAGCGCGAAGGACCCGCTGGTGGTGATGCGCCTGCCGATCCACGACGACGCCGGCGAAGTGATCGGCGCCATCGGCTTCGCCCTGCTCGACGAACTGCGTTCGCTGTCGCCGCTGGTGACCCGCTACCTGAGCATGCAGCGCGAACTGGCCTCGACCCGCTCGCAATTGCAGGCGCGCCAGGCCAAGTACAGCTTCAGCCACTTCGTCGGCACCAGTCCGGCCAGCCTGGAAGTCAAGCGCCGCGCCCGTCGTGGCGCGGCCAGCGAAGCGCCGGTGCTGTTGCTCGGCGAGACCGGCACCGGCAAGGAACTGCTCGCCCACGCCATCCACAGCGCTTCGCCGCGGGCGCACAAGGCCTTCGTCAGCGTGAACGCCGCGGCGATCCCGGAAAGCCTGCTGGAGGCCGAATTCTTCGGTACCGCCCCGGGGGCCTTCACCGGTGCCGAGCGCAAGGGCCGGCCAGGCAAGTTGCAGGTGGCCCAGGGCGGCACGTTGTTCCTCGACGAGATCGGCGACATGCCGCTGGCCTTGCAAGGCAAGCTGTTGCGCGTGCTACAGGAGAAAGAGTTCGAAGCGGTGGGTTCCAACGAAGTGATCCGCAGCGACATCCGCCTGGTCGCCGCCACTTCCATCGACCTGCAGCAGGCGATGCGCGAAGGCCGTTTCCGCGCTGACCTCTACTACCGGCTGAACGTCCTGCCGATCGAGATCCCGCCGTTGCGCCAGCGCCTGGACGACCTCCCGGCGCTCTGCGAGTCGATCCTCGACAGCCTCGACCACGGCCGTCTCCACGAACTCGGCGGCGACGCCCTGGCGCTGCTCGCCCGGCATGCCTGGCCGGGCAACGTCCGCGAACTGCGCAACGTGCTGGAACGCGCGCTGCTGCTGGCCGACCAACGGTTGCTGGACGCCGCCGCCCTCGGCGCGGCGCTGGGGCCCCTGCAACCGCTGCCGGAGCTGCCTCGAGCGGCGGACGACAGGCCGGTCGGGGATTTCCAACAGGCCCGCGAAGCCTTCGAGCGCGACCTGATCGGACGGGCCCTGGCGCAGAGTGCCGGCAATGTGGTGGAAGCGGCGAAACGCCTGGGCCTGGGTCGCTCGACCCTGTACAAGAAGATCGTGGCGCTGGGCATGCGTCTCGATAGCGGGACTCGTCTCGAAATAGAGACGAACTGAGACCTGCATAGCCACGGAACTTTCGCTCGATTACGTCTCCATTTTGAGACAACGCTATTCCCCACGCTCCCCTTCGTCTCGCCGCAGCCCACGAAAACCGCGATTCTGGGGCCTGGCACGGTTATCGCAACGTGCCTTTCCGACGGCCCTGCCCCGTTCCAGGCCGTCACGCCGGTGCCCGCATCGTTCGACAACAAGAAACAGGCCCGGAGCGCCTTCCCCATGCGAAGCGCGCCCCGCAGCGCCGTGGAGATATGCCCGATGAGCGTGATCATCGCCCTTGCCGCCCTGGGCCTGCTGATGCTGGCCGCCTACCGGGGCTACAGCGTCATCCTGTTCGCCCCCCTCGCCGCCCTCGGCGCCGTCCTGCTCACCGATCCCAGCGCGGTCGCGCCGACCTTCACCGGGGTGTTCATGGAGAAGATGGTCGGTTTCATCAAGCTTTACTTCCCGGTATTCCTGCTTGGGGCGGTGTTCGGCAAGCTGATCGAGCTGGCCGGCTTCTCCCGCTCCATCGTCGCGGCGGCGATCCGCCTGCTCGGCACCCGCCAGGCGATGCTGGTGATCGTACTGGTCTGCGCGCTGCTCACCTACGGCGGCGTCTCGCTGTTCGTGGTGGTGTTCGCGGTCTACCCGTTCGCCGCGGAGATGTTCCGCCAGAGCGACATCCCCAAGCGGTTGATTCCGGCGACCATCGCCCTCGGCGCGTTTTCCTTCACCATGGACGCGCTGCCCGGCACCCCGCAGATCCAGAACATCATCCCCTCGACCTTCTTCGGCACCCACGCCTGGGCCGCGCCCTGGCTCGGCACCCTCGGCGCGCTGTTCGTCTTCGCCGTGGGCATGCTCTACCTGCGACGCCAGGCGAACAAGGCGCGGCGCAACGGCGAAGGCTACGGCAGCGACCTGCGCAACGAGCCGGAGACCGCCGATGACCTGCGCCTGCCGAATCCCTGGCTGGCGCTCTCGCCGCTGGTGCTGGTCGGGGTCGCCAACCTGCTGTTCACCCACTGGATCCCCCAATGGTACGGCCAGGTCCATACCCTGCAACTGGCCGGCATGGCCACGCCGTTGCAAACCGAGGTCGGCAAGCTCACCGCGATCTGGGCAGTGCAGGCGGCCCTGCTGCTGGGCATCCTGCTGGTGCTGGCGAGCGGCTTCGCGGCGATCCGCAGCCGCCTCGCCGAAGGCACCCGCAGCGCGGTGGCCGGCTCGCTGCTGGCGGCGATGAACACCGCCTCGGAATACGGCTTCGGTGCGGTGATCGCCTCGCTGCCGGGCTTCCTGGTGCTGGCCGACGCGCTCAAGAGCATTCCCAATCCGCTGGTCAACGAAGCGATCACCGTCACCCTGCTGGCCGGCATCACCGGTTCCGCGTCGGGCGGCATGAGCATCGCCCTGGCGGCGATGTCCGATACCTTCATCGCCGCCGCCAACGCCGCGCAGATCCCCCTGGAAGTCCTCCACCGGGTCGCCGCCATGGCCAGCGGCGGGATGGATACCCTGCCGCACAACGGCGCGGTGATCACCCTTCTGGCGGTCACCGGCCTGACCCATCGGGAGGCGTACAAGGACATTTTCGGTATTACCCTGATCAAGACCCTGGCGGTGTTCTTCGTCATCGGGCTGTTCTACGCCACCGGCCTGGTCTGATCCGCCCTTTTTTCATCCAGCGGGAGAAACAGCATGACCCTGAAAGGCAAGACCGCCCTGGTCACCGGTTCCACCAGCGGCATCGGCCTGGGCATCGCCCTGAGCCTGGCCGAGGCCGGCGCCGACCTGCTCCTCAACGGCTTCGGCGAGGTCGACGCGGCACTGGCGCAGGTCCGCGCCCGCGGCGTGCGCGCAGAGCACCACCCGGCCGACCTCTCCAGCCCGGAGCAGATCGGCGAACTGATGGCCTTCGCCGAGCGGACCTTCGGCGGCGTCGACATCCTCGTCAACAACGCCGGCATCCAGTACGTGGCGCCGGTGCAGGAATTCCCCACGGAACGCTGGGACGCGATCATCGCGATCAACCTGTCCTCGGTGTTCCATACCACCCGCCTGGCCCTGCCGGGCATGCTCGCGCGCGGCTGGGGGCGGATCGTCAACATCGCCTCGACCCACGGCCTGGTCGCCTCGGCCGGGAAGAGCGCCTACGTCGCCGCCAAGCATGGCGTGCTCGGCCTGACCAAGAGTGTGGCGCTGGAAACGGCGCGCACGCCGGTGACCTGCAACGCCATCTGCCCCGGCTGGGTGCTGACCCCGCTGGTGCAGAAGCAGATCGACGCGCGCATCGCCGAGGGCGTCTCGCCCGAACAGGCGGAACATGACCTGCTGGCGGAAAAGCAACCCTCGCTGGCCTTCGTCACCCCCGAGCAACTCGGCGGACTGACGCTGTTCCTTTGCAGCGAAGCCGCCGACCAGGTGCGCGGCGCGGCCTGGAACATGGATGGCGGCTGGGTGGCGCAGTAGCCGGGGCGGCCAGCCTCTCCCCAGACCCTCTCCCTGAAGGGAGAGGGAACCATCCGGAGTTCGCCCGCCCCATTGCGTAGGGCGGATAACGCCACAGGCGTTATCCGCCGATACCTCGTTTCCCGGCGCGGCTACCCTCTCCCCAACCTTCTCCCTTCAGGGAGAGGAAGTTATCGGGGCCAGGTCGGTCCGCCGATGCGCTACGGCATCACCGGTGGGATGTACGCCAGGGTGCTGCCCAGGGCCCAGAGCAGCACCAGCACCAGCGGGATGTGCACCAGCAACTGGACGAACGAGAAGCCGATCAGGTCGCGCGCCTTCAGCCCCAGCACGCCGAGCAACGGCAGCATGTAGAACGGGTTGATCAGGTTCGGCAGCGCCTCGGCGGCGTTGTAGATCTGCACCGCCCAGCCGAGGTGGTATTGCAGCTCGTTGGCCACCTGCATCACGTACGGCGCCTCGATGATCCACTTGCCGCCGCCGGAGGGAATGAAGAAGCCCAGCACCGCCGAGTACACGCCCATCAGCAGCGCGTAGGTGTCGTGGGAGGCGATCTGTACGAAGAAGGTCGAGATATGGTGGGCCAGGGTCTCGCCGTCGCTGCCGTTGACCGTGGTCATGATCGCCGCGATCGAGCCGTACAGCGGGAACTGGATCAGCACCCCGGTGGTGGTCGGCACCGCGCGCGCCACCGCGTCGAGGAAGCTGCGCGGGCGCCAGTGCAGCAACGCGCCGAGCATCAGGAACAGCAGGTTATAGGTGTTCAACCCGGAGATCGCCAGGATCGCCGGCTTGGTCGAGAACTCGTGTACCAGCCAGCCGCCGGCCAGCAGTACCAGCAGGATGATCAGCAACGGGCTGTGCTCCAGCCACTCGCCGGGCCGGGTCGGCGCCAGCCTGGCCGGAGCGGTGAAGCTCACGTCGACCCCGCAATCCTTGGCGTCGCGGGCGCTGGCGGCGCTCGGCGCGGTCATGTAGGCGATTACCAGCGAGACCAGGATCAGCGCCAGCAGCATGACCCCGGACTGCCAGAGGAAGATGGTCTCGGTGAACGGGATCACCCCGGTGATCGCCAGGATCGACGGTGGCAGGCTGGCCGGGTTGGCCTGCAACTGCGCGGCCGACGACGACAGGCCCAGCGCCCACACCGCGCCCAGCCCGAGGTAGGCCGCGGCGCCGGCGGCGCGGTAGTCCATGCGCAGGTCGCTGCGGCGCGCCAGGGCGCGTACCAGCAGGCCGCCGAAGACCAGGCTGAGGCCCCAGTTGAGCAGCGAGGCGAGCATCGACACCAGCGCCACCCAGCAGACCGCCGAGCGGCCATTCTTCGGCACCCGCGCGAGCAGGTCGATGAGACGCGAGGCGGGGCCTGAACTGGCCACCACATAGCCGCCGATGACCACGAAGGCCATCTGCATGGTGAACGGGATCAGGCTCCAGAAACCGTCGCCGAAGGCTTTCGCCGTGGCGGTCGGTCCGGCGCCCATGGCCAGCGCGGCCAGGCTGACGATGAGGATGGCCAGGGCGGCGAACACCCAGGAGTCGGGAAACCAGCGCTCGGCCCAGTTCGAGCAACGCATGGCGAAGCGCGCGGAGCGGCTTTCTTGGATGGGAAGGATAGCGGTCATCGCGGATTCTCTCGGTTTTATTGTTATTCGGCGACTACGGGGCCGCCTGTGTGTGCTACGGCTCCCTGGGCACCCGGCCGTCCCGAGGGGCGGAACGGTACGGGGCCGGTCGGACGGTCAAGGCCGTCCGCCGCTCGTTCCCTGGACACGAGCGCGCCATGCCCCCGCGAAAGGACATGGCGCGATCACGCCGCGAGCGGCAGGTCGATGGATCAGTCGCGGGCCAGGGTCAGGGCGACGCCCTGCCCGCCGCCGATGCACAGGGTGGCGAGGCCCTTCTTCGCGTCGCGACGGATCATCTCGTGCAGCAGGGTCACCAGCACCCGGCAGCCGGACGCGCCGATCGGGTGGCCAAGGGCGATGGCGCCGCCGTTGACGTTGACCCTGGCGGCATCCCAGCCCAGTTCCCGACCCACCGCCAGGGACTGCGCGGCGAAGGCCTCGTTGGCCTCGATCAGGTCCAGTTGCTCCAGGCTCCAGCCGGCCTTGTCGAGCGCGCGACGGGTGGCGGAGACCGGGCCGATGCCCATGATCGCCGGGTCGACCCCGGCGCTGGCGTAGCTGGCGATCCGCGCCAGCACCGGCAGGCCCAGGGCCTTGGCCTTGGCTGCGCTCATCAGCAATACCGCGGCGGCGCCGTCGTTGAGGCTGGAGGCGTTGCCGGCGGTGACGCTGCCGTCCTTCCTGAAGGCCGGCTTGAGCTTGGCCAGGGCCTCGACGGTGGTGCCGGCGCGCGGCTGCTCGTCGGTATCGAAGCTCAGCGGCTCGCCCTTGCGCTGCGGGACCTGGATCGGCGTGATCTCGTCGCGGAAGCGCCCGCCCTCGATGGCGGCGATGGCCTTCTGCTGCGAAGCGGCGGCGAAGGCGTCCTGCTCCTCGCGGGTCAGGCCGTACTTCTCCGCCAGGTTCTCGGCGGTGATGCCCATGTGGTAGTCGTTGAAGGCGTCCCACAGGCCGTCCTCGATCATGCTGTCGACCAGCTTCGCATGGCCCATGCGCAGGCCGGTGCGGGCGCCGGGCATGACGTAGGGCGCCAGGCTCATGTTCTCCTGGCCGCCGGCGACGATCACCTCGGCGTCGCCGCAGCGGATCGCCTGGGCGCCCAGGTGCAGGGCCTTGAGGCCGGAGCCGCAGACCTTGTTCAGGGTCATGGCCGGCACGCCGACCGGCAGGCCGGCCTTGATCGCCGCCTGGCGCGCCGGGTTCTGCCCGGAACCGGCGGTGAGCACCTGGCCGAGGATCACTTCGTCGACCTGGCCGGCATCGAGACCGGTCTGTTCGAGCAGGCGGCGGATCACCGCGGCGCCCAGCTCGGGGGCGGGAATGCCGGCCAGCGAGCCCTGGAAGCTGCCGACGGCGGTACGGGTAGCGGCGACGATGACGACGTCTTGCATGGATGGTTCTCCTGGATTCGCCCGTGGCCGGGCCGAATCGCTGCGGGTGGACGTAGGCGGTGCGACAGGCTCCTATCCTACGCCCTCTGGAAAGGACGGTCCGCGCGGCCGGCGCCTTGCGTGGAGGCGCCGGCCGCGCGGGCCGCGATTCAGAAACTCATTTCCGGCACGTGCTCGGGGACGATCAGCTTGCCGGCGGTCTTCGCCACGATCTCCTCGACGCTGACCCCGGGGGCGCGCTCGCGGAGGATGAAGGCGCCGTCCTCGATCTCCAGGTAGGCCAGGTCGGTGAGCACCTTGCGAATGCAGCCGCAACCGGTCAGCGGCAGGGTGCAGTACGGCAGCAGCTTGGACTCGCCGTCCTTGGAGGCGTGGGTCATGGTGACGATGATGTTCTCGGCGCCGGCCACCAGGTCCATGGCGCCGCCCATGCCCTTGACCAGCTTGCCGGGGATCATCCAGGAGGCGATGTTGCCGCGCACGTCCACCTCGAAGGCACCGAGCACGGTGAGGTCGACGTGGCCGCCACGGATCATGGCGAAGGACTGCGCCGAGTCGAAGATCGACGCGCCGACGCGGGCGGTCACGGTCTGCTTGCCGGCGTTGATCATGTCGGCGTCGACTTCCGCCTCGCTGGGGAACGCGCCCATGCCGAGCAGGCCGTTCTCCGACTGGAGCATGACGTCGATGCCCTCCGGTACGTAGTTGGCCACCAGGGTCGGGATGCCAATGCCGAGGTTGACGTAGTAGCCGTCCTTCAATTCGCGCGCCACGCGCTGCGCCATCTGTTCGCGGGTAAGTGCCATCTGGGGAAACCTCTTGTCGTTGTAGCGGCCGCCGTCAGGCGCGCAGCGTGCGTTTCTCGATGCGTTTCTCGAAGCGACCCTGGATGATCCGGTCGACGTAGATGCCGGGGGTGTGGATCTGCGTCGGGTCCAGTTCGCCGGGCTCGACGATCTCCTCCACCTCGACCACCGTGATGCGCCCGGCGGTGGCGACCAGCGGGTTGAAGTTCTGCGCGGTGTGGCGATAGACGACGTTGCCGAAATGGTCGGCCTTCCAGCCCTTGACGATGGCGAAGTCGCCGGTGATGGCCGGTTCGAGGATGTAGTGGCGGCCATTGAACTCGCGCGCCTCCTTGCCCTCGGCGACCGGGGTGCCGTAGCCGGTGGCGGTGAAGAAGGCCGGGATGCCGGCGCCGCCGGCGCGGATCTTCTCGGCCAGCGAGCCTTGCGGGGTCAGTTCGACTTCCAGCTCGCCACTGAGCAGTTGTTGCTCGAACAGGGCGTTCTCGCCGACGTAGGAGGCGATCATCTTGCGGATCTGCCGGTCTTCCAGCAGCACGCCGAGGCCGAAACCGTCGACGCCGCAGTTGTTCGAGACCACCGTGAGGTCCCTGACCCCGCGCCGGCGGATTTCCGCGATCAGGTTCTCGGGAATCCCGCAGAGGCCGAAGCCCCCGGCGAGGACGGTCATGCCGTCGGTCAGGCCTTCGAGGGCCTCTTCGTAACTGCCTACTCGCTTGTCGAGTCCGCTCATGCTGCTGTGCCTCTTCCGGCTCTTGTGATTGTGCGTGCGGCAGTCTGACTGCCGGGTCGCACAGAGCTTCTCCGCTGCGGACTGATTTGTTAAGTTTTTTTTTCCAATCCATTGATGAGAAAAACAAATAAATGACCGTCAAGCAGTTGCGCGCCTTCCTCGCCGTGGCGCAGAGCCTCAGCTTCGCCCAGGCCGGCGAACGCCTGCACCTCTCCCAGCCGGCCCTGAGCCTGGCGATCAAGAGCCTGGAGGAAAGCCTCGGCGGTCCGCTGCTGGAACGTACCACCCGCAGCGTCAGCCTCACCCCCGAGGGCGAGACCCTGCTGCCGCTGGCGCTGCGCCTGCTGGCCGACTGGGACAATACCGAGGAATTGCTGCGCCAGCACTTCACCCTGCAACTGGGCAAGGTCTCCATCGCCGCCATGCCCTCCTTCGCCGGCAACCTGCTGCCGCTGGTCTTGAAGACCTTTCGCGAACGCCACCCGCGGGTCAACGTGGCGGTGCACGACGTGATCAACGAGCAGGTGCTGGAGATGGTCCGCAACCGACGCGTCGAGCTGGGCATCGCCTTCGAGCCGGAGTCCCTGGAAAACCTCGAGTTCACCCCGTTCTACAGCGACCGCTTCGTCGCCGTGGTGCCGACCGGCTCGCCGCTGTCCGGGCAGGAGCGGATCAGATGGCGCGAACTGCTCGGCGAGCCCTTCATCACCCTGCAACGCCCCTCGGCGGTGCGCCTGCTCCTGGAAGAAAGCGTGGCCGCCGAGCACGGTCGCTTGCCGGTGGCGTTCGAGAGCCACCAACTGGTCACGGTCGGGCGGATGGTCGCCCAGGGACTCGGTGTCAGCGCCGTGCCGACCCTGTGCATCCAGCAGATGCAGGAACTCGGCGCGCGCTGCCTGCCGCTCTACGCGCCGCAGGTGCAGCGACGGGTCGGCCTGCTGCGGCTGAGCGAGCACAAGCTGTCCACCGCCGCCCAGGCCCTCAGCGACGTGCTGCTGCATGGCACCGACTGGCGCTCGCTGGCGCTGCCGCAGGACCAGTCCACGGAGTGAGGCAGGCAGCGGCGGGTCCGGTTATGCTTCCTGCATGTCCCGGAACAACAACAAGGACGGACACGCCATGCCCGCACCGCTCTGGAGCCCTTCCGCCGAACGCATCGCCGCCAGTCGCATGGAGGCCTTCCGACGCTTCGTCAACCAGCGGCACGCCCTCGGCCTGGTCGACTACCCGGCGCTGCATGCCTGGAGCGTGCAGCGGCGCGAGGCGTTCTGGCAGGCCATCGTCGACTTCTTCGAGGTGCGCTTCCAGCAACCGCCGCGTGCGGTCCTCGAGGAAGGCGCGCAGATGCCCTCGGCGCGCTGGTTCCCCGGCGCCACGCTGAATTTCGCCGAACACCTGCTGCGCCGCCGCGATGATGCCCCGGCGCTGATCGCGGTGAGCGAAGACGGTCGCCGCGAGGTGCTCAGCCACGCCGAACTGGCCCGTCACGTGGCGGGCCTGCAGAAGCGCCTCGCCGCCCTGGGCATAGGCCCCGGCGACCGGGTCGCCGCGCTGATGCCGAACACCTGGCAGACCGTGGTCGGCATGCTCGCCACCGCCAGCCTCGGCGCGACCTGGTCGAGCTGCTCGCCGGACTTCGGTACCCAGGGTGTGATCGACCGCTTCGGCCAGATCGAACCGCGCGTGCTGATCGCCTGCGCCGGCTACCGCTACGCCGGCAAGTCGCTGGACCTGACCGCCAAGCTCAACGAGGTGCTCGCCGGCCTGCCCGGCCTGGAGCAACTGCTGGTGGTGCCCTACGACCGTCCGCAGGCGCAGCCGCAGGACTACCGCTGCCAGGCGCAGGTCGCGCTGTGGGACGGGTTCTACCAGGCCGAGGGCGAGCCGGTCTTCACCCCGGTGCCCTTCGAGCAGCCGCTGTACATCCTCTATTCGTCGGGCACCACCGGAGTCCCCAAGTGCATCGTCCATGCCACCGGCGGCGTGCTCCTGCAACATCTCAAGGAGCACGGCCTGCACACCGACCTGGGCGACGGCGACCGGCTGTTCTACTACACCACCTGCGGCTGGATGATGTGGAACTGGCTGGCCTCCGGTCTGGCGGTGGGCGCCAGCCTGGTGCTCTACGACGGCTCGCCGTTCCACCCCGGCCCCGAGCGCCTGCTGGACCTCATCGACGCCGAGGACATCGCCGTGTTCGGCGCCAGCGCCAAGTACCTGGCGGCGCTCGAGAAGGCCGGCGTGCGCCCGCGCCACAGCCACCGCCTGGACAGCCTGAGGACACTGCTCTCCACCGGTTCGCCGCTGGCCCACGAAAGCTTCGACTACGTCTACCGCGAGCTGAAGAGCGACCTCTGCCTGTCGTCGATCTCCGGCGGCACCGACATCGTTTCCTGCTTCGCCATCGGCAACCCGGTGCTGCCGGTGTGGCGCGGCGAACTGCAATGCAAGGCGCTGGGCATGGCCGTGGAAATCTGGGACGACGACGGCCGCCGCCTCGCCAGCGGCAAGGGCGAGCTGGTCTGCACCCGGCATTTCCCGTCGATCCCGCTGGGCTTCTGGAACGACCCGGATGGCACCAGGTTCCACGACGCCTACTTCGCCAGCTTTCCCGGCGTCTGGGCCCATGGCGACTACGCCGAGGAAACCGTCCACGGCGGGCTGGTCATCCACGGCCGCTCCGACGCGGTGCTCAATCCCGGCGGCGTGCGCATCGGCACCGCGGAAATCTACCGCCAGGTGGAAAAGGTCGAGGAAGTCCTCGAGTCCATCGCCATCGGCCAGGACTGGCAGGGCGATGTGCGTGTGCTGCTGTTCGTCCGCCTGCGCGACGGCGTGCGACTCGACGAGCCGCTGCGCGTACGCATCCGCCAGACCATCCGCGCCAACGCCACGCCGCGCCACGTACCGGCGAAGATCATCCAGGTCGCCGATATCCCGCGCACCCTGAGCGGCAAGATCGTCGAGCTTGCGGTGCGCAACGTGATCCACGGCCGCCCGGTGAAGAACACCGACGCCCTGGCCAACCCGCAGGCGCTGGAGCTTTATCGCGACCTCGCCGAACTGCGCGACTGAAGCCGCGGCGAGCCTGGGCTAGAATGCGCGTTCCGTCCTACCGCAAAAGGTAATTCCATGCCCGTCGCCATGGCCCGCCACATCCTGGTCAAGACCGAAGCCGAGGCCGCGCAACTGAAGCAGCGCCTGGCCAAGGGCGAGGACTTCGCCACGCTGGCGAAGAAGCATTCGACCTGCCCGTCCGGCAAGCGCGGCGGCGACCTCGGCGAGGTGCGCCCGGGGCAGATGGTCAGGTCCATCGACAATGCCATCTTCAGGAAACCCGTGGGCGTGCTCCAGGGTCCGCTGAAGAGCCAGTTCGGCTACCATCTCCTGGAAGTGTATTTCCGCGACTGAACCGCCACCGGAGCGTCCATGACCGCCGACCAGATCGCCGCCTTCTGCCTGCAACTGCCCGGCGCCCGGGAAGACCTCAAGTGGGGTTCGAACCGGGTGTTCTCGGTGGCCGGCAACAAGATGTTCGCCATCCTCGACTTCGTCGACAAGGACGGCGGCCTGGCCTTCAAGGTCGGCAGCGAGCTGTTCCTCGGCTATGTCGACCGCCCCGGCATCCGTCCGGCGCCCTACCTGGCGCGCGCGCACTGGATCGTCATGGCCCGCCCCTACCCGATGAAGGCGGCGGAGTTGCGCGAGGCCCTGGTCCGTTCCCATCAGTTGGTGGTGGCGCGCCTGCCCAGGCGCCAGCGCCTCGGCCTGGTACTCGACGCATGAGTCGCGACCGTCTGTACACCTGGGCCGGCCTGTGGCGCTCGCCGTCGTCCAGCTGGGAGGCCCTGCGCCTGGAGGACGACCAGGCGGAAAGCCAGTTGCGCGCGCCGGACGAACGCAGCGGCCTGCCCTACCAATTGGACTACCGGCTGCGCTGGGACGCCGACTGGCATCTGCGTGAGGCGGTGTTCCACGTCGAAAGCGAAACCGGGGTGCGCAAGCTGCACCTGCTCGCCGATGGCCGCGGCCACTGGCAGGACGGCGACGGCGAAGCGCTACCGGCATTCGACGGTTGCCTGGACATCGATATTTGGCCAAGCCCCTTCACCAACACCTTCCCGATCCGCCGCCTGGGCCTGGCCGATGGCCAGCGCGCGGAAATCCGCGCGCTCTACATCGAGGCCCCGGCCCTGGAGCCGCGTAGCATGCGCCAGGCATACACCCGCCTGGACGCCAGCCACTACCTCTACGAGAACCTCGAAGGCAGCGCGTTCAAAGCGGTACTGCTGGTGGACGAACAGGGCCTGGTGATCGATTACCCGGGTCTCTTCCAGCGTCTCTGAACGCGCTAGCGCCGGGCACCGCGCGTCGCCGATAGCCCGGCGAATCCGTTAGCCTGCTTTCATTCGTCATCTGCAACGGTCATCATGGCGGACCGCGACAACCCACTGCGACCGCGTTTCCCACATGTCCGTCGATATCCGCCCCACCCCGCCGGCGCAGGACAGCGCCCGGCAGAACGTCACCCTGCAGATCGTCTCGGTGGTGATGTTCACCTTCATCGGCTACCTGACCATCGGCATCCCGCTGGCGGTGCTGCCCGGCTACGTGCACGACGACCTCGGCTACGGCTCGGTGCTGGCCGGCCTGGTGATCAGCCTGCAGTACCTCGCCACCCTGCTCGCCCGGCCCTACGCCGGGCGCGTCATCGACGGCCTCGGGCCGAAGCGCGCGGTGCTCTACGGCATGGCCGGCAGCGCCGCGAGCGGGCTGTTCATGCTGCTCTCGGTGGCGATCCAGGGCTGGCCGGCGCTGAGCCTGGCCAGCCTGCTGGTCGGCCGCCTGGTACTCGGCGCGGCGGAAAGCCTGGTCGGCTCGGCGGCGATCGGCTGGGGCATCGGCCGGGTCGGCGCGCCGCACACCGCCAAGGTGATTTCCTGGAACGGCATCGCCAGCTACGGCGCCATCGCCCTCGGGGCGCCGCTAGGGGTGCTGCTGGTGCAGTGGCTGGGGCTGTGGAGCATGGGCGCGTCCATCGTCCTGCTCGGGGCGCTCGGCTTCGCCCTGGCCTGGCCGAAGTTGCCGGCGCCGCTGGTGCACGGCGAGCGACTGCCGTTCCACCATGTGCTCGGCCGGGTCACCCCGCACGGTATGGGCCTGGCGCTGGGGGCGATCGGCTTCGGCACCATCGCCACCTTCATCACCCTTTACTACGCCAGCCGTGGCTGGGCCAACGCAGTGCTCTGCCTGAGTGCCTTCGGCGGTTGCTTCATCGGCGCCCGGCTGTTGTTCGCCAATAGCATCAACCGGCTCGGCGGCTTCCGCGTGGCGATCATCTGCCTCGGCGTCGAAAGCCTCGGCCTGCTGCTGCTGTGGAGCGCGCCGAATCCCTGGGTCGGCCTGGCCGGCGCGGCCCTCACCGGCTTCGGCTTCTCCCTGGTGTTCCCGGCGTTCGGCGTGGAAGCGGTGAACCTGGTACCGGCTTCCAACCGTGGCGCGGCGCTGGGCGCCTACTCGCTGTTCGTCGACCTGTCGCTGGGCATCACCGGGCCGCTGGTGGGCTTCGTCGCCAACCTGTTCGGCTTCCGCTCGATGTTCCTCTTCGCCTGCCTGGCCTCGCTCGGCGGGCTGGCCCTGGCCGTCGCACTGCACCGGCGCAGCCGCCGGCCTGGCTAGGGCGTGCACCGTCCCAGGCGGCGGTACGCGTTCTAGAGCTCGCCGAGCAAGGCGCTCAGGGCCGCGCGCAGCTTGCCGGGCTTCAGCGGCTTGTTGAGCAGCGGCACGCCCAGGCGGGCCAGCGCGCGGCGGCAATCGTCGCTGCGGTCGGCGGTGATCATCACCGCGGCGATCTCCGCGCCGTAGTCCTCGCGCAAGGCGCCCAGCAACTGGCAACCGGTAGCGCCGTGGTCCAGGTGGTAGTCGACCAGGATCGCATCCGGCGCGCGGCCATCGAGCGCCTTGCGCGCGCCTTCCAGGTCGGTGGCGGTAAGCACCTCGCAGCCCCACTGGCCGAGCAGCGCGGACATGCTGAAGAGAATCTCGGTCTCGTTGTCCACCACCAGCAGCCGCCGTCCCGGCAGCGGATCACCAGCCGAAACCCGCGCAATCGCCTCGCCGGGTGCTGGCCGCGCCGGCTTGCGGACCAGCGGCACCTCGATGGCGAACAGCGAGCCTCGGCCTGGAGTCGAATGCACCTCGATGCGGTAGCCGAGGATGCCGGCGATACGGTCGACGATGGCCAGCCCGAGTCCGACGCCACGGCGCTCGGAAGCGCGCCCGGCGTCCAGTTGGTTGAACTCGAGGAAGATCGCCTGCAACTGGTCGGCGGGGATGCCCCGGCCAGTGTCCCACACCTCCAGGCGTACCTTGCCGCCACGCCGGCGCGCCCCCAGCAGCACGCTGCCGCGCTCGGTGTAGCGGCAGGCGTTGCTGAGCAAGTTGCGCAGGATCCGCGACAGCAGGCGCGCGTCGGTGCGCACTGCCAGTCGCGGGATCCGCGCACGCAGGGCCAGGCCGGCGGCACGCGCGACTTCCTCGAACTCCGAGGCCAGCGGAGCGAGCAGTTCGTCGAGGGAATAGTCGTCCAGGTCCGGACGGATCGCGCTCTGGTCGAGCCGGGCGATTTCCAGCAGGTCGGTGAGCAAGGTCTCGGCGCCTTCCAGGGCCAGGTGGGTGCGCTCCACCAGTTGCAGTTCGGCGGCCGGCAGGCCCCGCTCACGCAGGGTATCGACCAGCAGCCGCGCCGCGTTGAGCGGTTGCAGCAGGTCGTGGCTGGCGGCGGCGAGGTACTTGTCCTTGCTGTGGTTGGCGGCTTCGGCGGCGTCGCGCGCCTGGCGCAACTGGCGGTTGAGCTCTTCCAGCTCGTGGGTGCGCTCGGCTACCCGCCGCTCCAGCTCCTCGTTCATGGTCTGCAGGCGCTGCTGGGCCTGGACCCGCTCGGTGATGTCGGCGACGAAACCTTCGACCAATTCTTCCTCGTCGTGCCTGAGCAGCAGGTTCATCAATACCTCGATGTAACTGCCGTCCCTGCGCCAGAGGCGCGTCTCGTAGCCGAACAGGCCGCCGCGCTCGCGCAGCAGCGCGCGGATCCGTCGCATCTCGGCCTCGCCGCCGACGAACAGTTGCCCGGCCATGTCCTCCAGCGACCAGAGCACCTGTTGCGGATCGTCGTAGCCGAGCATCTGCGCCAGCGCCGGATTGGCGGCGCGCAGCCCCTGGCCGAGGCTGGCCTGGAAGATGCCGTGCACCGCGTGCTCGAACAGCCATTTGTAGCGGTTGCGCTCGGCCTCCAGCTCCTCCAGGCGCGCCAGCAGCTCCGGGTAGTGGCTCTTGCGCGCGGAGTGGCTGCCCAGGCCGAGTAACCCGGCCAGGGCCTCCTGCTGCTGCTCAGAGGGCCTCGCCATAGACCACCTCGACATCGCGCTGGCTCGACTCGCGCGGGTTGGTAAGGATGCACGGGTCCTGCATCGCGTGGCGCGAGAGGAAAGGAATGTCGGAGCTGCCGACCCCGTGCAGGGCGAGGCTCTCGTGGAAACCCACGGCGTGCTTGAAGGCGATCAGGTGGTCCACCAGGCGCTGGCGGACCTGCCCCTGGGTCAGACCGCGGCAATCGATGCCGAAGGTCTCGGCGATCACCTTGAAGCGTTCCGGCGCGGCGCTGTAGTTGAACGCCACCACGTGTTCGACCAGCGCCGCGTTGCACAGGCCGTGGGGCAGGTCGAGATAGCCGCCGAGGCTGTGCGACATGGCATGCACCGCGCCGAGGATGGCGTTGGAGAAGGCCAGCCCGGCCTGCATGCTCCCGAGCATGATCTTCTCGCGCAGGGCGATGTCGCCGGGATTGGCGATCATCTGTACCAGATTGCCATCGATCAGGCGCATCGCTTCCAGCGCGTGGGGATCGGTCAGCGGCCCGTGGCCGGTGGAGACGAACGCCTCGATGGCGTGTACCAGTGCATCGATGCCGGTACAGGCCGAAAGGAAGGGATCCATGGTCAACGTGGTTTCCGGGTCGATCAGCGAGACGTCAGGCACAACCGCCTTGCTCACCACGGAGAACTTCATGCGCTCGTCCTGGTTGGAAATGATCACGAACTGCGAGACGTCCGCCGAAGTCCCGGCGGTGGTCGGGATCAGGATCAGCGGCGGACTCGGCACCCGCAGCCGGTCGACGCCTTCGAACTCGAGGATGCTGCGGCCATGGGCGGCGACGATGCCGATGCCCTTGGCGCAATCCATCGGGCTGCCGCCGCCCACCGCGACGATCACATTGCAGCCCTCGCTGCGATAGAACTCGGCGCCGAGCATCACCTCGTCGACCCGGGGGTTGGGCGAAACGTCGGTATACAGGCAGTAGTCGATGCCCTGCCCCTCCAGGCTTGCCTGGATGTCGGCGACCCAGCCGGCGGCGAGCACGCCGGGGTCGGAGACCAGCAGGACCTTGCGCGCACCGAAGGTCTTCACGTAGTTGGCGACGCTGTGCCGGCAGCCGGCGCCGAAGATGATCTCGGGCGAGACGAATTTACGCAGTTGGCTGAGGTCGTGGCTCATCTGACAGACCATTCTTATTGTTATCGGACATTGCCGGCAGCCTACTGCATTCGTCGGTTATTGCAATGCGACCTTGGCGGCCCTTTCAATCCTCCAGCAGGCCCAGGTAGAAGCGCCATTCCGCCAGCAGCGCATGGGCGCGATTGGCCGGCTGGCGGAAACCGTGGCGCTCCTGCGGATAGCGGTGGCACTCCACGCGCACGCCGCTGCGCCGCAGGCCGGCGACCATCGCCTCGGTCTGCTCCGGCACCACCACCGCGTCGAGCCCGCCCTGGAAGAACACTACCGGCGCGCGGATACGCCCGACCTGAAGCACCGGGCTGCGCACCAGGTAGCGACGGCGCTGGCGCAGCGGGTCGCCAATCAGCCAGTCGAGGTAGTCACCCTCGAACTTGTGGGTGCAACGCGCCAGTGCCAACGGATCGCTGACCCCATAGAGACTGGCGCCGCCGCGCAGGCCATCGAGGCAAGCCAGGGCGCGCAACGCGCTGTAGCCTCCGGCGCTGGCGCCACGGACGAAGACCCGGGCGCGGTCGATCCGTCCCTCCGCGTCCAGCTGCGCCAGCGCGGCCTCGATATCGCGCAACTCCAGGCGCCCCCACTGGCCGCGCAAGCGCTGCCGATAGGCGCGGCCGTAGCCGCTGCTGCCCCGGTAGTTCAGCGCCGCCACGGCGAAACCGCGCTGGGTCCAGAACTGCAGGCCGGCATCGAACGCCGGCGAATGCATCGAGGTCGGTCCGCCATGCAGCCACACCAGCAGCGGCGGTGGTCGTCGGGGATCGACGCGGCGGCGGGCATTGCGCGGCGGATAGAAGAAACCGTGGCCGTTTTCGCCGTTGCCCAGCCCATAGACGAAGGCCTGCGGATGCGACAGGTCGTCCTCCGCCAGCGGTCGCTCGCCGCCACGCAGCACCTCGACACGCAGCTCGTCGCGATGGATCGCCAGCAGCGCCGGCAGGCGCCCGGCCGCCGCCGCGATGCAGTAGAACGCCCGGGCATCCGCGGCCAGTCCGGCGAACCGGTTCCAGTCCGCGGCCAGGCGCCGCTCGCTGCCGTCCGCTTCGCGCAGGAACAGTTGCCCGCCGCCGGCCTCGACGCGACTGAGCAGCAGCCTTCCCTCTCCCAGCGGCAGGTAGCTGCAAGCGCCCAATTGCCAGGGCGCGCCAGCGTGGTCGGCATCGGCGAAGCGGCCGGCCAACGCTACCTCGGCGCAGGGACGCCACCAGCCGTCGCGGTCGCTCAGCCAGTGAAGGCGGCCGGCGGGATCGAAGCGTGGTTGCTGGATCGACTCGCCGCCTCCGGCTCCGGCCAGGCAGCGCGTACGCCCATTCTCCGCCAGGCCCAGGCGGGTCTCGGTCCAGGGCTGGTGCGGACGGTCCCATTCGATCCAGGCCAGCCGCCGCCCCTGGCCGGCGGCACGCGGCGCGGCGTAGAAATCGGCGCCCTCGACCAGCACCCGGCGCGCGCCATCGGCGTCCAGGCGCACGATGCGATGCACGACCCCGGTCGGCCCATGGCTCTCTTCCACCGCCAGCAGGGCATCCCAGGCATCGACGTAGGCCAGGTCGCCGTAGCGACACTGCGCCCCGCCGCCCAGCACTTGGGCTGCGCGGCCCGCTCGCCAGCGGCGTACCTGCTGGTCGGTTTCGTCGACCCAGGCCAGCCCGTCGAGCGTCACGCAGCAGGCGCCGCCGCCGTACTCGTAGACCCGGCTGCGCACCGAGCCGTCCGGCGCGGTGGGCTCCTCCAGCACGCCGTCGCGCCACAGGTACAGGCGCGAGCGCGCGCTGGCCGGATCGAATTCCACCCAGGCCAGCCCGCCATGGGCCGCCTTCAGCTCGCTGAAATCGCGCCCGGCGGCTACCGCGCGCTCGGCGCTCCAGTCGCTCGGCCAGTCGCCGTAGTCGACCATTGCCTCAGGCCTTGCAGATCAGGCGTGACGCGCGCTGGTTGCGCCAGGTCAGCGCGTCCAGGCCAAGCGGCGCCTCCTCGGCCTGGCGACGGGCCGCGAGGATCAGGTCGTGCCGTGCCGACTTGGCGCAGACCGGGTCGGTGGCGTCGGCATCGCCGGTGAGGAGGAACGCCTGGCAGCGGCAGCCGCCGTGGTCCCTCTCCTTCTCCTCGCAGGAACGGCACGGCTCGGGCATCCAGGCGTCGCCGCGGTAGCGGTTGAAGCCGAACGATTCGTACCAGATGTGGCGCAGGCTGTGCTCGCGCACGTTGGGAAACTGCACCGGCAATTGCCGCGCGCTGTGACACGGCAGCGCGGTGCCGTCGGGGGTGATGTCGAGGAATACGCTGGCCCAGCCGCCCATGCAGGCCTTCGGCCGTTCCTCGTAGTAGTCGGGGGTGACGAAGATCAGCTTGCACGGATTGCCTTCGGCGGCCAGCCGTTGGCGGTATTCGGCGGTGATCCGCTCGGCGCGCTCCAGTTGGGCGCGGGTCGGCAGCAGCCCGGCACGATTCAGCGCGGCCCAGCCGTAGAACTGGCAAGTGGCGAGTTCGACGTAATCGGCTTCCAGCTCGATGCACAGCTGGATGATCCGCTCGATGTTGTCGATGTTGTGCCGGTGGGTGACGAAGTTGAGCACCATCGGATAGCCGTGCGCCTTCACCGCGCGGGCCATCGCCAGTTTCTGGGCGAAGGCCTTGCGTGAGCCGGCGAGCAGGTTGTTCACTTCTTCGTCGGCGGCCTGGAAGCTGATCTGCACGTGGTCCAGCCCGGCCTCGGCGAAGCGCGCCAGGCGTGCCTCGTCGAGGCCGATGCCGGAGGTGATCAGGTTGGTGTAGAAGCCCAGGCCGCGCCCTGCCTCGATCAGTTCGGCGAGGTCCTGGCGCAGCAGCGGCTCGCCGCCGGAGAAACCGAGCTGTGCGGCGCCCAGCTCGCGAGCCTGGCGGAACACCTCGATCCATTCCGCGGTACTCAGCTCGGCGCCCTCGCGGGCGAATTCCAGCGGGTTCGAGCAGTACGGGCACTGCAACGGACAGCGATAGGTCAGCTCGGCCAGCAGCCAGAGCGGCGGCCCCACGCTTTCACTGCAGCTCGATCCAGAATTGCGCATGGGCCACCTCGAGGAACGCCAGGATGTCTTCGTCTATGCCGGGGACTTCGGGGAAACGCTCGCGCAGCGCCGCGACGATGGCCGCCACGTCGCGGCGGCCATCGACCAGCTTGAGGATTTCCCCGGCGCTGTCGTTGAGCTTGACCATGCCTTCGGGGTAGAGCAGCACATGGCAGTCCTGGGCCGGTTCGAACTGGAAGCGGAAGCCCCGGCGCAGCATCGGCACGCTGTCGAGCGACGGCAGGCTCATGATGCCAGCCCCCGATGCCAGACCCGCTCGCGGGTCACCGTGTGGTACGGCGGGCGTTCGAGTTCGTAGGCCATGCTCATCGCGTCGAGCATGCTCCACAACACGTCCAGCTTGAATTGCAGGATATCCAGCATGCGTTCCTGTGCCTCGCGGGTCCGATAGTGCTCCAGGGTGATCCGCAGGCCGTGCTCGACGTCGCGCCGGGCCTGGGCCAGGCGACTGCGGAAATACTCGTAGCCGGCCGCCTCGATCCACGGATAGTGGCGCGGCCAGCTGTCCAGCCGCGACTGGTGGATCTGCGGGGCGAAGAGTTCGGTCAGCGAACTGCTCGCCGCCTCCTGCCAACTGGCGCGACGGGCGAAGTTGACGTAGGCGTCGACGGCGAAGCGCACGCCGGGCAGCACCCGCTCCTCGGACAGCACCTGCTCGCGCTCCAGGCCCACCGCTTCCGCCAGACGCAGCCAGGCCTCGATGCCGCCCGCCTCGCCGGGGGCGCCGTCGTGGTCGAGGATGCGCTGGATCCACTCGCGGCGGACCTCGCGGTCGGGACAGTTGGCCAGGATCGCCGCGTCCTTCAGCGGGATGTTGACCTGGTAGTAGAAACGGTTCGCCACCCAGCCCTGGATCTGTTCGCGACTGGCACGGCCCTCGTACATCGCGACATGGAACGGATGGTGGATATGGTAGTAGCGTCCCTTGTCGCGCAGCGCCCGTTCGAATTCGGCGCGATCCATGGCGGCACGGCTCATGTTGGCCCCCTACAGCTGGATGTGCATGCCATCCCAGGCCACTTCGATGCCACTGGCATCCAGTTCGGCGCGTTCTGCCGAAGCGGTGTCGAGGATGGGATTGGTGTTGTTGATGTGGATGAGCACCTTGCGCGCGGCCGGCACCTTCGCCAGCACCTCGAGCATGCCGCCCGGCCCGCTCTGCGCCAGGTGCCCCATCTGCCGGCCGAGCTTGTCGCCGACCTCGCAGACCAGCATCTCGTCATCGCGCCAGAGCGTACCGTCCACCAGCAGGCAGTCGGCGCGGCGCATCCATTCGAGCAGCGCCTCGTCCACCTCGCCGAGGCCCGGCGCATAGAACAGCGTACCGGCGCTATCGAGGTCCTCGACGAACAGGCCGATGTTGTCGCCCGGATGGGGGTCGCCGCGATGCGGGGAATACGGCGGCGCGCTGCTGCGCAGGGGGATCGCGGTGAAGCGCAGGCGCGGACAGGCCGGAATGGCGAAAGGCTCGCCATCGAGGGCGATCGGCCGATGGCGCAGGCCGCCGTTCCAGTGGGAAAGCATGGGGAACAGCGGGAAGCCTTCGCTGAGGTCCTGGTGGACCATCTGCGTGCACCAGACTTCGTGCGGGCAGCCTTCGCGCAGGCTGAGCAGGCCGGTGGTGTGGTCGATCTGGCTGTCGAGCAGGACGATCGCGCCGATCGCCGTATCGCGCGGCCGACGCGCCGGCTGGAGGGCCGGGAAGGCGGCGATCTGGACACGGATGTCGGGCGAGGCGTTGCAGAGGATCCAGCGCTCGCCGTCGTCGGACAGGGCGATGGAGGATTGCGTGCGTGGCTGGGCCGCTACGCTGCCGTCGCGGACTCCGCGACAGTTGCGGCAGTTGCAGTTCCACTGGGGGAAGCCGCCGCCGGCGGCCGAACCGAGAATACGGATGTGCATGGGTCTGCCCCGCGGGCTGGAGGGAGGCCCCGGAAGACCGGGGCCGAACGGATCAGCGGTTGGCGAAGTAGAGGGTCACTTCGAAACCGAGACGCAGGTCGGTGAAGCTGGGCTTGGTCCACATGGGGTCGATCCTCTCTGGTGGGGCCGGGCGATTCCGGCAGGTCGAGTTAAACATCAGCGGGGCTCGCTCCGAATGAGACTTTCGAAGGAGTTTTCCCCCTGATTTGGTAGGGACTGCCTGTCCCGCCCAAGGTTCGCCGGGAGAACGCCGTTGCGCCCCCCTGGTTCGCCCTGGTGCAGGGCAGAAGCCTAGTCCATGCAGGGGCGGCGGCGAGGCGAAAAAAAAGACGCGGCCAGGGCCGCGTCGCGCCAGAACCCGCCATGGGGAAAGCCGCGTCGGGACGCGGGACGAGCGCACCCGCAGGTGCCTTGGCGGAAAGGCCGCGGGTCGGAGCGATCCGCGGCGGCTGAGGACCGCTCAGAAGAAGCCCAGCGGGTTGATGTCGTAGCTCACCAGCAGGTTCTTGGTCTGCTGGTAGTGGTCGAGCATCATCTTGTGCGTCTCGCGACCGACGCCGGACTTCTTGTAGCCGCCGAACGCGGCGTGGGCCGGGTACAGGTGGTAGCAGTTGGTCCACACGCGACCGGCCTTGATCCCGCGACCCATGCGGTAGGCGCGGTTGATGTCACGGGTCCAGAGGCCGGCGCCGAGGCCGTACTCGGTGTCGTTGGCGATGGCCAGGGCCTCGGCTTCGTCCTTGAAGGTGGTGACGCCGACCACCGGGCCGAAGATTTCCTCCTGGAACACGCGCATGCCGTTGTGCCCCTTGAGCAGGGTCGGCTGGATGTAGTAGCCGCTGGCCAGGTTGCCTTCGAGCTTCTCGACGCTGCCGCCGGCGAGCAGCTCGGCGCCTTCCTGCTGGGCGATGTCGAGGTAGGAGAGGATCTTCTCGTACTGCTGCTGGGAAGCCTGGGCGCCGACCATGGTCTCGGTGTCCAGCGGGTCGCCGCGCTTGATCGCCCTGACCTTTTTCAGCACCTCTTCCATGAACGCCGGGTAGATCGACTCCTGGACCAGCGCGCGGGACGGGCAGGTGCACACCTCGCCCTGGTTGAAGAAGGCCAGCACCAGGCCCTCGGCGGCCTTCTCGATGAACGCCGGCTCGGCCTGCATGATGTCTTCGAAATAGATGTTCGGGCTCTTGCCGCCCAGCTCGACGGTGGAGGGAATGATGTTCTCCGCCGCGCACTTGAGGATGTGCGAGCCGACCGGGGTGGAACCGGTGAAGGCGATCTTGGCGATGCGCTTGCTGGTGGCCAGGGCCTCGCCGGCCTCCCTGCCGAAGCCCTGGACGACATTGAGCACGCCCGGCGGCAGCAGGTCGCCGATGAGTTCCAGCAGCACGCAGATGCCCAGCGGGGTCTGCTCGGCCGGCTTGAGCACCACGCAGTTGCCGGCAGCCAGCGCCGGAGCCAGCTTCCAGGCAGCCATCAGCAGCGGGAAGTTCCACGGGATGATCTGCCCGACTACGCCCAAGGGCTCGTGGATGTGGTAGGCCACGGTGCTGTCGTTGATCTCGGCGGCGGAGCCTTCCTGGGCGCGGATGCAGCCGGCGAAGTAGCGGAAGTGGTCGGCGGCCAGGGGGATGTCGGCGTTGAGGGTCTCGCGCACGGCCTTGCCGTTGTCCCAGGTCTCGGTGACGGCGAGCAGTTCCAGGTTCTGCTCGATGCGGTCGGCGATCTTCAGCAGGATGTTCGAACGCTCCTGCACCGAGGTACGGCCCCAGGCGTCGGCGGCGGCGTGGGCGGCATCGAGGGCCTTGTCGATGTCCTCGGCGGTGGAACGGGGGAACTCGGCGATCGGCTGGCCGTTCACCGGCGAGGTGTTGGTGAAGTACTGGCCCTTGACCGGAGGCACGAACTCGCCGCCGATGTAGTTGCCGTAGCGAGGCTTGAAGGTGACGACGGCACCGGGGGTTCCGGGCGCTGCGTAGATCATGGCGAAGCTCTCCTGTGTGGTCGTTCCGCCGTGGCGCGGCGGACTCGTGCAAGGGCGCCGCGGTCGGCGGCGAAGGGTCGGGCGCGTCACTCGTCGACGTGCACGCTTTCCAGATAGCTGCGGATCGCCCAGAGGCCTTCCTGGCTGATGAAGTCGGCCATCTTCGGCATGTACACCGCGCCATCGCGCACCGCGCCGTTGATGACCCGCTCTTTGAACCATTCGTCGCCCTCGGCGCCGGTCTCCAGCAGGCGCAGGTCCGGGGCGATGCCGCCGGACTTGGCTTCCAGGCCGTGGCAGCGCGCGCAGTTCTGGTTGTAGGCGGAGGCGCCGATCTCGACGGCGAGGTCGTGCTTGGCGTAGGGCTTGCGGTAGGGGTTGGTGTCGCGCCATTCCTTGCCCAGCGGCTCGAGTCCCTTGGTGTCCACTGCCTGGGGGGTCACATCGCCGTGGGCCAGCGCCAGGCTCGAGAGGCTGAGACCGGCCAGCACCAGCAGGCCGCGCAAGGCGTTGTTCTTGTTCATCACTTCATTCCTCCGGGGAGACAGGACAAGGCACGGGCGCCAAACGGCGCTCATCGCCATCCTAGGAAGCTCCGCCGCGCGCCCGAATCCTGCTTTGGGCGTCCTCGCCTACTCCCTTCGGAGTAGAGCCTCGGAAGGCCTTACGCGGGGCTTTGGCAGCAAGTCCAAGTCATGCCCCGTCCGGGAAGTCTTCCCGGACGAATCGGGCGATCTTCCGTTCCCGTCGGCGCGCCCCGCTTCCACCATGAAGCCGCCGCGGCCCGAGCAGCGGCCTGCCGTTTCTCGACCCTCACTCCAAACGGGAACCCGATCATGACAACAAGAACCTCACCCGCCCCTGCCGGCCTCCTGCGCCCGAGCCTGCACTGCCTCGCCTTCGCCGTCGCCCTGGGCAGCGCTGGCGCCGCGCTGGCCAAGGATGTGACCTGGGAGGACATCGCCAACGACGACAAGACCACCGGCGACGTGCTGCAGTACGGCATGGGCACCCACGCCCAGCGCTGGAGCCCGCTCAAGCAGGTCAACGCCGACAACGTGTTCAAGCTGACCCCGGCCTGGTCGTACTCCTTCGGCGACGAGAAACAGCGCGGCCAGGAGTCCCAGGCCATCGTCAGCGACGGCGTGATCTACGTGACCGCCTCCTACTCGCGGCTGTTCGCCCTCGATGCGAAGACCGGCAAGCGCCTGTGGACCTACAACCACCGCCTGCCCGACGACATCCGCCCGTGCTGCGACGTGGTCAACCGCGGCGCCGCGATCTATGGCGACAAGGTGTTCTTCGGCACCCTCGACGCCTCGGTGGTGGCGCTGAACAAGAACACCGGCAAGGTGGTGTGGAAGAAGAAGTTCGCCGATCACGGCGCCGGCTACACCATGACTGGCGCGCCGACCATCGTGAAGGACGGCAAGACCGGCAAGGTCCTGCTGATCCACGGCAGTTCGGGCGACGAGTTCGGCGTGGTCGGCCGCCTGTTCGCCCGCGATCCGGATACCGGCGAGGAAATCTGGATGCGTCCCTTCGTCGAAGGCCACATGGGCCGCCTGAACGGCAAGGACAGCACGGTGACCGGCGACGTCAAGGCGCCCTCCTGGCCGGACGATCGCAACTCGCCGACCGGCAAGGTCGAGTCGTGGAGCCACGGCGGCGGCGCTCCCTGGCAGAGCGCCAGCTTCGACGCCGAGACCAACACCATCATCGTCGGCGCCGGCAACCCCGGCCCGTGGAACACCTGGGCGCGCACCGCCAAGGGCGGCAACCCGCACGACTACGACAGCCTCTACACCTCCGGCCAGGTCGGGGTGGACCCGAGCAGCGGCGAGGTGAAGTGGTTCTACCAGCACACCCCCAACGACGCCTGGGACTTCTCCGGCAACAACGAACTGGTGCTGTTCGACTACAAGGCCAAGGACGGCAAGATCGTCAAGGCCACCGCCCACGCCGACCGCAACGGCTTCTTCTATGTGGTCGACCGCAGCAACGGCAAGTTGCAGAACGCCTTCCCCTTCGTCGACAACATCACCTGGGCCAGCCACATCGACCTGAAGACCGGCCGCCCGGTGGAGCGCGAGGGCCAGCGCCCGCCGCTGCCGGAACCGGGGCAGAAGCATGGCAAGGCGGTGGAAGTATCGCCGCCGTTCCTCGGCGGCAAGAACTGGAACCCGATGGCCTACAGCCAGGACACCGGCCTGTTCTACGTGCCGGCCAACCACTGGAAGGAAGACTACTGGACCGAGGAGGTCAGCTATACGAAGGGCAGCGCCTACCTTGGCATGGGCTTCCGGATCAAGCGCATGTACGACGACCACGTCGGCAGCCTGCGCGCCATGGACCCGGTCAGCGGCAAGGTGGTCTGGGAACACAAGGAACACCTGCCGCTCTGGGCCGGGGTGCTGGCCACCGCCGGCAACCTGGTGTTCACCGGCACCGGCGACGGCTACTTCAAGGCCTTCGACGCGAAGAGCGGCAAGGAGCTGTGGAAATTCCAGACCGGCAGCGGCATCGTCTCGCCACCGATCACCTGGGAACAGGACGGCGAGCAGTACCTCGGCGTGACCGTCGGCTACGGCGGCGCCGTGCCGCTGTGGGGCGGCGACATGGCCGACCTGACCCGGCCGGTGGCCCAGGGCGGTTCCTTCTGGGTATTCAAGCTGCCCAGCTGGGACAACCGCACCGCCAGCCGCTGATCCCCGCGCCGCGCCCTGCGAGGCGCGGCTTTCCCCGCCTGCGGAGTATCCCGATGAAGACCTTCCTCCTCTGCGCCGCCTTGCTCGGCGCCGGCCTGGCCCAGGCCGCCGACGACATCGACGACGTCCGCGTCATCGCCGGCTGCCGCCTGGAGCCCGGCGCGCGCTGCGCCAAGGCCGACCTGCGCGGCGCCGACCTGCGCAACCTCGACCTCGGCCGCATCGACCTGGCCGGCGCCGATCTCTCCGGCGCCGACCTGCGTCACGCCAGGCTCGACCTGGCCAACCTGGAAAAAGCCAACCTGCGTGGCGCCGACCTCACCCGCGCCAGCCTGCAGCAAGCCAACCTGCGCGGCGCCGACCTCTCCGGCGCCAGGGCGGTGGCGATCCAGGCCTGGGGCCTGTTCGCCCAGGGCGCCCAGTGGCAAGGCGCCGACCTCACCGCCGCCTACCTGGAGTTCGCCCGTCTCAGCGGCGGCCGCCTGCACCAGGCCACGCTGCGCGCCGCCGACCTGGAGATGACCTGGCTGTCCCGCGCCGATCTCAAGGGCGCCGACCTGCGCGACGCCAACCTGCAGGAAGTCAAGCTGGCCGAGGCCAACCTGGAAGATGCCGACCTGCGCGGCAGCAAGGTGCGCTTCGGCAACTTCCAGGGCAGCAACATGCAGGGTTGCAAGGATTGCCCCGCGGGCTGGCAGTGAAGCGCCGGACAGCAGCGACGGCCCCCTAGCCGAGGCTGCCGCGAGCCTCCTCGGCGAGCGGCAGCGGCAGGCCCAGCCGCAGCACGCCGCTGTCGATGGCCCGGTGCACCAGTTCCGCCTGGGTACTCACCTGCAACTTCTGCTTGAGCAGGCTGACATGGTTGGACACGGTCTTGGCGCTTACCCCCAGGTGCTCGGCCACCTCGCGCAGGGCCAGGCCACGCGCGAGCAGGCGGAAGATCTCGAACTCGCGACGGGTCAGCCCGCGCAACGCTGCCCCGCCCTGCTCTTCCCACGACTGGCAGGCCAGGCGCGTGGCCAGGGGCTGCTCCAGATAGAGCTGGCCGGCGAGCACTCGCCGTATCGCCTCCAGCAGCACCGTCGGCGCCGCTCGCTTGGTCACGTAGCCGCGGGCACCGGCATCCAGCGCCTGGCGCACCAGGGCCAGTTCGTCGTGGAGGCTGAAGAACAGCACACGCAACTGCGGCAGGCGCTGGCGCAGCCGGCGAGTCAGTTCCAGGCCGCTGATGCCCGGCAGGCCGAGATCGACGATGACCAGCGAAGGAATTTCCCGCTGCACCGCCTGCAAGGCTTCTTCGCCGTCGCCGGCCTCGTTCACCTCCACGTCGGGGAGCAGCCCGCGCAACAGCGCGGCCAGCCCTTCGCGGACCACGAAATGATCGTCCACCAGCAGGATCTTCATCGTCCTCTCCTCTCAGTCGTCGCGTTCCAGCGGCATCCGCAGGCGCAACGCCAGGCCCTGTCCGGGACGGCTGCGCAGGCTCAGTTCAGCGCCCAGGCAGCGCGCGCGCTGGCGCATCGAGTCCAGGCCGAAGCCGGGTGCCGGGTCCGCCGCGCAGCCGCGACCGTCGTCGCGTACGCTCAGGTAGAGAAAGCCGCCACGGCATTGCAGGCGGATCCGCACGCGGCTGGCGCCGGCATGCCGGGCGACGTTGTTCAGCGCCTCCTGCAACAGGCGGTAGAGATGGGTCCCGGCCGCCGCATCCAGGGGCGGCAGCGGACCGCCCAGGCGCAGCTCGCAGGCGATGCCCTGGCCTTCCTGCCAGTCCGCCACGCAGGCGCGCAGCGCCTCGTCCAGCGACTGGCGTTGCAGGGCCGGCGGCGGTAGACCGCGCAGCAGCGCGCGGAAGCTGTCGTCCAGCCCCTGGCAGTAGCGCTCCAGGCGTGCCAGCGCCGGCTGCCCGTCGCCTGCCGTGCAGCGCAGCAACAACAGTTGGGTGCGGATGCCCGTCAGGTACTGGCCGATATCGTCATGCACCGCCTGGGCCAGCAAGCGCCGCTCGCGCTCCTGCACGGCGAGCAGCCAGCGGTACTCCGCCGGGCCGGCGGGTCGCAGGTCATCCATGGCGTGGCTCAGGGGGCGATCCGACAGGCCTGTCCGACGGCGCAGGCGGCAGGTCTTTCCTGGCCGAGGTGGCGGGAATAGAGGAAATCGAACCCGAGCAGGCTGAGGATCAGCAGGATGGGCAACACCAGGGTGACGGCGATGCGCATGGCGGCGACTCCTGTCCATTGTCGTTGTCGAGACATGCTAGGACGCGCGGAGCCACGGCGTGCTACTACCTTGGTACTGCCGGGCCGCTACTTTTGCGCGGCCACCCGCCTCCAGCCGCCCTTGCGGGCGCCGCCAATGCAGCAGGAGCGCTGCGCAAGCGCCTGGTCCTGCTACTTTGGTACTGGTTCACCCCTCCGGACGTCGAATTTCCAAAGCAGCGCGCCTGCCCTGTAATGACGCATACAAGAAGAACCGACGAGAAGCCGCCATGCCCCGCCTTGCCTTGCCCCGCGTAGCGCCCGACTACCCTGCGGTGGTCCCGCCGCAGTACCGAGTTCGCCTTCTCCGCCTACCCGGCTGCCGACCGTCCGCGACGCGTCCCCGGCAGCGCGCGGCGGAACGCCCACCCGCTGGGCTATCGCGCCCACGACTGCTACCGTGAGCGCATTCGCATCCGCCCGCGTGCCCCGAGCCGCCACCAGCCGCCCATAACGACAATAACGAGGTGCAGGCCATGTACAAGATCCTGATCGCCGACGACCACCCGCTGTTCCGCGAGGCCATCCACAATGTCATCGCCGACGGATTCCCCGGCAGCGAAGTGATGGAAACCGCCGACCTCGACAGCGCCCTGGGCCTGACCCAGGAACACGACGACCTCGACCTGATCCTGCTCGACCTGAACATGCCCGGCATGCACGGCCTCAACGGCCTGATGAACCTGCGCAACGAGGCCCCGACCATTCCCGTGGTTATCGTCTCCGCCGAGCAGGACAAGCAGGTGGTGCTACAGGCCATCACCTACGGCGCGGTGGGCTTCATCACCAAGTCCTCGCCACGCGCGCAGATGACCGAAGCCATCGAGCAGATCCTCAACGGCAACGTCTACCTGCCCTCGGACGTGATCCGCACCCAGAAGAGTTCGCCGCGACGCAGCGGCCACGAAGAACACGGCATCTCCCCGGAACTGCTCCAGGCCCTGACCCGCAAGCAGCTGCTGGTGCTGGAGCGGATGACCAAGGGCGAGTCGAACAAGCAGATCGCCTACAACCTGGACATCGCCGAGACCACGGTGAAGGCGCACGTCTCGGCGATCCTGCGCAAGCTCAAGGTACACAACCGGGTCCAGGCGATCCTCAGCGCCGGCGACATCGACTTCGCCGCCTACCTGCGCCGCTGAGACCCGCCGATGCCCGACCGCCGTACCCTGCTGCTCACTGTCCTGGCGATGCTGGCCTTCGCCGGCAATTCGCTGCTCTGCCGCGCGGCGCTGAAGGACACCGCCATCGACGCGGTCAGTTTCACCGCCCTGCGTCTCTTCTCCGGCGCCCTCATGCTCGCCGTCCTGCTGCATCTGCGCCGGCGCCCGGCCACGCCCGCGCGCGGCGGCTGGCGCGGGGCGGCGGCGCTGTTCGTCTACGCGGCCGCGTTCTCCTACGCCTACGTGCAGCTGGACGCCGGCACCGGCGCGCTGCTGCTATTCGGCGCGGTACAGGTCACCCTGCTGCTGGCCGGCCTGCTGCGCGGCGAACGGCTGGGCGGACAGGCGCTGCTCGGTTTCCTGCTGGCCCTGGGCGGCCTGCTGTTCCTGTTGCTCCCCGGAGCCAGCGCGCCGCCGCTGGGCGGTGCCCTGCTGATGCTCCTGTCCGGCCTCGCCTGGGGCCTCTATACCCTGCTCGGCCGCGGCGGCGGCGAGCCGCTGGCGGTCAGCGCGGGCAACTTCCTGCGTGCCCTTGCCTTCGCCGCCCTGCTGCTCCTGGCATTCCACGGGCAGTTGCGGCTGGACGGCGCCGGGCTGGCCTATGCCCTGCTTTCCGGCGCCCTCGCCTCCGGCCTCGGCTACGCCGTCTGGTACAGCGCACTGCCGGGGCTGACGGCGATCCAGGGCGCCTCGGTGCAGCTCAGCGTGCCGGTGCTCGCCGCCCTCTGCGGCGCCCTGCTGCTCGGCGAGCCGCTCGCCCCGCGATTGCCGCCGGCGACCCTGGCGGTGCTCGGCGGGATCGCCCTGATCCTCGCCCCGCGCCTGGGCCGCGCGGCGCGCGAAGGCGCCTGAATCAGACCGAGGCTTCGCGCTCCAGCAAGTGGCAGAGCGCGGTCTTCAGCTTCATCGGCCGCACCGGCTTGTGCATCAGGGTATGGCCAAGCTCGCGGACCTGCTGCTTGAGCTCGTTGCTGTAGTTGGCGGTGATCATCAGCGCCGGCAGCGGCGAGCCGCGCCGGGCGTTGATCGCGGCGACCGCGTCGACGCCGTTGCGCTGGTCGTCGAGGTGATAGTCGACGATCAGCAGGTCGGCCTCGGCATGGTAGTTGTCGACCTGTCGCGCCAGGTCTTCCTCCGACAGCGCCGTCACTACCCGGCAGCCCCAGGCTTCGAGCAACGTGCGCATGCCTGCGCAGATCGCCGCATCGTTGTCCAGCACCCACACCCGCGAACCACGCAGGCGCTCGCGCAGGTCGTCCGCGCTGGCCAGCGGCTCGGCGCGACTGCGCGCGGCATGGCGGGCCAGCGGTACCTCGATGGAGAAACATGAGCCCTTGCCCGGCAGCGAGCCGACCCGGACCCGGTGGCCGAGCATGCGGGCGATCTTGTCGACGATCGCCAATCCCAGGCCGAGCCCGCGGTCCTGGTGACAACGCTGTGACTCGCCGCGCTTGAATTCCTGGAAAATCTCGCCGAGCTTGTCGGCGGCGATGCCCACCCCGGTGTCCCAGACCTCGATCGACAGGCGCTGCCGATGCCGGCGGCAACCCAGCAGCACGCGCCCTCGCGGGGTGTAGCGGATGGCGTTGGAAAGCAGGTTGCGGAGGATTCGCGCGAGCAGTTGCTGGTCGCTGCGGACCAGTGCCCCGCAGGCCACGAAGTCCAGGCGTAGCCCTTCGCTGGCGGCTACCTGGCGGTACTCCGCGGCCAGGTTGCCGAGCAGTTCGCCAAGCTCGAACGGGGCGATGTCCGGGGTGATCACGCCGGCGTCCAGCTTGGAAATGTCCACCAGGGTGCCGAGCAGGTTCTCCACGTCCTCCAGCGAATGGCTGATGTTGTTCACCAGCGCCTCGTTGTCCCGCGCCGCGCTGCCGCGCTCCTGCAAGGCGCTGGTGAACAGCCGCGCGGCGTTCAGCGGTTGCAGCAGGTCGTGGCTGACCGCCGCGAGGAACTTGGTCTTCGACAGGTTGGCCTGTTCCGCCTCGCGCTTGGCCTCGCGCAGGCGCGCCTCGACCTGGCTGCGCTCGTGGATCTCGCGCTTGAACTGGTCGTTGAGGGTGGTCAGCTCGGCGGTCCGCTCGCGCACCCGCTGTTCGAGGTTCTGGTAGGCCTGGTGCAGCGCCTCGGCGGTCCGCCGGCGCTCGGTGATATCCCGAATCAGCACGAACAGCCCGGCGACCCGGCCGTCGGCCTGGCGGTTCGGCACGTAGGAGCGCTGCATGTAGCGCTCCTCGCCGGACAACGCGGTCTCGGCGATCTCGAAGGTCACGCTTTCGCCGGCCAGGGCCCGCTCGAAGTACGGTTCCAGGCGCCGGCAGTGCTCGGCGCCATGCACGTCGCGCAGGCAGCGGCCGAGCATCGAGCCGCTGGGCCAGCGGTACCACTCCTCGTAGACCTTGTTGGTGAATTCGTAGACCAGTTCGTCGCTGAGATAGGCGATCAGCGCCGGCACCTGGTCGGTGATCAGGCGGATCCAGCGCTCGCTGGCACGCAACGCCTCGGCGTGGCGATAGCGTTCGGTGATGTCGGTGAAGGTGTTGACGAAGCCGCCGGTGGGCAGCGCATGGGTACGGATCTCCAGCACCCGGCCATCGAACAGGCGCTGCTCGCGGGCGCTCAGCGGACTCCCCTGGGGGTCCTGGCTGCGCGGCGTGAGCAACGGCAATTCGCTCTCCGCCATGACTTCGGCGAAGGCCCGGTGCCCGGCGATCGGGGCCAGCCCGCAGAGCTCCAGGAAGCGCCGGTTCCACAACTCCAGCACGCCGTCGGCACCGACCATCGCCACGCCCTGGGAGAGATTGTCCACCGCCCGCTGCAACAGGTGCGACTTCTGCGCCAGCGCCTGCTCGCGGCGCGCGGTCTCGCTGAGCTTGATCTCGGTGACGTCGCTGTAGAGCACCGCCAGCCCGCCGTCGCGGGTCGGTCGCTCGCTCATCCGCAGCCAGCGCTCGTCGCGCAGGCGGTACAGGGTCTGCTGGTCGCCGCCACGCTGCTCCTCGACGATCAGCCCGCCGCTACGCGCCAGCCGGTGCAGTTCGGCGCGACGCATGCCAGGACCGATCCGCGCCCGGCTGTCGATCCACAGCGCGCGGAAGCGCTCGTTGAACAACACGATGCGTTGCTGCGGATCGAACAGGACGAAGGCGTCGGAGATGCTTTCGATAGCGTCGAGCAGATGCTGGTGGGCGGTCTCGGCACGCAGGCGAGCGTCGCTGAGCAACTGGTTGCTGGCCTTCAGTTCGAGCATCGTCTGGCTCAGCGCGTCGGTGCGCTCGCGGACCTGCTCGGCCAGCACCACGGAGTACTGGAAGGCGCCGTAGGCCTCGTCGCTCTGCGCGGCGCTCGACTCGATGCGTCCGATCAGCGCCTGGTTGATCCGCTGCAACTTGTGCCGCTCTTCTTCGAGGGCGACGACCCGCGCCTGCAGCTCAGCGACGGACACCTCCGCGGGGTCGGCCAATGGCGACCCCGGTGAAGGTCTGGTTGATATGCATGCCATTGAATTGCTCTCCGTAGGTGTTGAAGCCGATCACCTGCTGGCTGCGGAGAAACGCGGCGGTAGCTTGCGTGTCACCGCCGACCTCCAGCTCCAGGCGCCGCAGGAAGCAGTCGCAACCGATGGTCAGCAACGGCGGTCCGAGGCGCTCGTGGAGGCGGCGGAACTGCGCCTCCAGGTTGGGCAACAGCGGACCGGTGCTCATCGCGGTGAGAACGATGCCGTTCTCCACCGCACAGTAGAACGTCAGGCTCAGGTCCTCGTTGGCCTGCTGGATCGAGCGCACGTAATAGCGTTCGTCGACCCGCACCGCCAGCGGATGCGCAGAGAACAGGGCGAAATCCAGCGCCTGCGGTGGCACCCCGACCAGCCGGGCGTATTCCAGCGCCGCCGGCTCGGCGTTGAGTTCGTGGACCCGCCGGCTGCCGCTGTCGGCGCGGGTCACCACCAACTTTTCGGCGCGCGGCACCACGTGATGGGTGGTGAAGACCTCGAAGTCCAGCCAGGTGTTGACCAGCACCACCACTGCCGCCCCGGTATGGAACTGGCCCTGGTGGTAGACATGGGTGTGGGTCAGGTGCCGGTCGTCGCCGGCCGAGCCACCGAAGTGCGGGATCGCGCCGAGCGCCGCGCCAAGCGCGGCGAGCACCACCTCTTCGCGGCTGGACAGGCCGTCGAGCAAGGTCAGGGCGAAGCTGTGGTCCTTGATCGGCGCCAGGCCGCCGCGGCGACAGCCGGCCACCAGGGTCTCGACCATCTGCTGCGCGTCCAGCAGGCTGAAGCGCTCCATTTCGTCGATCAGCGCGCTGCTGATGGCGAAGCTGCGCACGTCGAAGCCCACCGCGCTGACGCAGCCGCGTCCGTAGCCCGCCGGAGTGATCTCGCCGGCTGTGGTGCAGCCGACCAGGTCGATGCCGCCGAAGTAGCGTTCGAGCATCTCGGCAAGGGCCGGCAGGTCGTATTCCGCGGAACAGAAGAACAGCACGAAGCCCAGGTGCGGATGGATAAGCTGGCGCGCCAGGTCCTGGGCCACCACTTCGACGTCGCGCGCGCTGGACATGCCCCTGCAGACCCCTTCCCCCTGCCCTTCGTACATGCCCGCTCCCCCGTCGTTCCGCCTCGCCAGCATTCTACGAAGGGCGCCGCCGCGGCCCCTATCCTACTTGGGTCGCGGCGGGGTCCTTCGAAAGTAGCGGTATCACCAGTTCAGTACGGCGCCGAGGGCCACGGTGTCGGTGTCCTCGTCGAGCGCGGCACCGTCGCGCCCGTCGATCCGGTAGCGGTTCAGCTCGGCGACCAGCTTGAGGTTGTCGTTGATCGTGCGGAAATAGGCGATGCCGCGACTCTCGTAGTCGGCCGCGGAACCCAGGCCGTTGCCGTCGTCGACGGTCTTGCCGTAGGACAGCGCCAGGCGGTTCTTGCCCCATGAATACGAGCCCTGCAGCAATGCGCCGCGGCTGTCCACCTCGCGCAGCGCGGCTTCGCCGGCGTTGTTGGTGAAGAAGGGATTGATGCCCTTGGCGGTGAACCCCGAACCGGTCACGGAGAAGCCGCCCATCTTCACCTGCAAGCCATAGCCGACCCCCTTGGAAGTCACGCTGTCGACGCTGTCGCTGGTGTTCTTCGAAGTCTGGTAGCCGCCGTTGATCCAGCTGTAGACCTGCGCCCCGGCCAGGTCGAACTGGTAGCTGACCTCGCTCTCGTAGCGCGGGTTGTCCTGGTAGGCCTTGTCGTCGAGGCCGTCGCTGGCATCTTTGTCGATCTGGTTGGAGTCGATCGGGTCGAGGATGCCCACGGCGATGCGCAGGCCGGGCAGCAGGTTGTTGTTGCGGTAGGTGATCTGCGAGGTGGGGAACGGATACGGATAGCCGGTGCCGATGTTGCCGAAGGAGACGCCCTTGCCGTCCACCAGGCCGAGGGTGTCGCTGGGGTTGCCGAAACCGGCCAGCAGTTCGTCGAGGAAGATGTTCGAGCGCGAGAACAGGCCGAAGTCCTTGCCGATCAGCACCTCGCCCCAGTCGCCGGCGACCGTGCCATAGAACTGACGGACGTCGATGGCGGTATCGGTGCCGTCGGTCTCGCTGTCGTTGATGGTCACCCAGAAGGAAGCGCGACCACCGAGGCTCAGCTCGTCGACCTTCCTGCCGAAGTTGAAGCCGATGTAGTTCGGCAGGAATCCCATCTTCACCCGCGACTGGCGGCGATCGTAGGTCTCGCCCTGGCGGTCGACGTCGCTGTTGACGTAGAAGGCATTGAAGTAGCCGTCGGTGGAAAATGTGGTCTCGTCCTTGTCGTACAGCAGGATATCGGCGGCGGCCGGTTGCAGGCCGCCCAGGGCACCCAGCGAGGCCAGGGTCAGCGGCAGGATTCGGCGAACGGCGGTGTTGTTCTTGTTCATGGCGCACTCCGCGAGGTGAAACGACCGGGCCGGTCGTGGCGGAGCCGATTATCGAAACCGGGAAAGCCCTGCCATACGCTTCCTTGGGCCTGCTTCGACGCTTCTTCATGGTGGGCGTGGGTGCCGCTGCGCAAGGCGCGGGCAGCGCTCCTCCGGCGGTAGCGCAACCTTGGTCGCGGCGGGAGCGCCACCGAAGCAGCGCGGCTTTCGACCTAACGCCGCAGTGACGCCGGCAAGGCTGTCGTCGAGTTACCGCGTGGCTCGCTTCAGCGCCGGCTGGAAAGCACCCACCAGCCGCCACGCGCCTCCAGCAACCGGGCCTGGGCCGCGAGCAGGTCGTCGCCGCTCAGGCCGAGGGCGGCCTCGGCGAGCAGCCGGGAGCGACCGGCACCACCGCCAAGGTGCTCCGCCCAGGCGCGCCGTGCTCGCTCGGCGAAGCTACCCGGTGCTCGGCGCAGGTCGTCGGCGAGGGCTTCGCGCAGGCCGGCCAGGCGTCGCGCCGGCAGTTGCGCGAGCGCCTCGGCGGAGCGCTGGAGGAAGGTCTCCATATGCTCCAGCAGGCGTTCCGGGCAGGCACGCGGAGATTGCGCGGCGAACAGCAGGCCGCGCCGGGCGCCGACCTCGCGGAAGCCGCAGAACAACGCGTAGCCCAGTTGCAGCTCGTCGCGCAGGCGCCGCTGGAAGGCCGGTTCGTGCAGGCGCGCCAGCAAGCGCCAGGCCGCCTCCATCGGCACCTCCGGCGAGGGCAGCGGACAGAACAGCAGCAACGCCGACTCGCCGTCCACGGCCAGTTCGCGGCGATGCCGTCCGGGCCTCGGCGGCAGAGGCTCCAGGCGCTCGCCGGCAGCCTGGCCGGGCATCCATCGGGGATCTGGCATCGCGGCCTGCATGACCAAGGCGTCCCAGCGCGTCCGCCGCCAGTCGTCGACCTCCGCCAGCGGCTCGCCGAATACGCCGGGCAAGGCGTCCAGCAATTGCCGGATCGGCAGGCCAGTGGCGCTGCGGCGCCGCTCGGCGGAGGACAGACGCTCGCCGCTCGCGCGCCAGTCGGGCGGCGCCGCGAGGAGCCGGGCCAGGGCCGGGCGCACGGCGGCCTCGAGGCGATCGCGCGGACCGAGCAGGCTCAGCGACCAGTCCTCGCCGAGCGCCTCCAGGCCCATCTCCACACCCCCCAGGCGTGCCTGGCCGCACAGCGGACGCAACGCCTGGCGCAGCGCCAGAAAGCGTGACCGTACGGGCACGCCGGGAAAGCGCCAGCGCAGGAACAGCGCGCCCTCGGCGGCGGCACTGGGCGGCAACGGCAGTTCGAAGCGCCAGGTATGCCGCTGCGCGGTCAGCGGCGGCGCTGCGGCAACCGGCGCCACACTCAGGCGGAAGCCCGCCGACCAGCGCGCTTCGGCGCCGTCGAGTTCGCTGTCCAGGTGCAGCCGCAGGCAACGGTCGGCGCGCAGCGCGTCCAGGCAGGCCGGGCGAATCTCCGCTGGCAGGCCAAGAACGCGCTGGCGTAGTCGCTCCAGCGGTGCAGTGGGCTCCGCCAGCAACGGCCGGCGCGCCGCCAGCAGGCTGGCGGCATCGTCGCGCAGGGCGCCCAGCCAGTCGAAAAAGGCCGCCTCCAGCGCCGCCGCCGCGCTGCCGTCGAACAGTTCGAAGGTCAACGCCAGGAGCGCCTGCCGCGCATCCCGGTGAACCACCCGCAGCGCCGCCGATTCGCCCAGGCCCTGTTCGCCGAGTGCCGCCAGCAACCCGCCCGGCGAGCGATCGCCGAGCAATTCGGCGAACGCCTGCAGGGTCTGTTCGTCGGCCTCCCGCAAAGCGTCGAGGGCAAAGCCCAGCACCAGCCGCGGCGGTCCCGGCAGGCGCAGCGCCAGCGCTTCGCCGGCGAAGGGCAGCAACGGCGGCGGCGGCGGACTCGCGCCTGGCGCGCGCCCCGGCAGGTCGGCGCAGGCACGCTGCGCCAGCCTCTCCAGCTCGTCCAGTGCCTGCGGCCCTTGCAGCCATAGCTGGCAATTGCCGGCGTGATAGTGGGCGGCATGGAATTCGCGCAGGGCCCGCTGGAACGCATCGTTCTCCAGGGCCAGGCTGTCGCGGCGCCCGGCAGCGAAACGCCGCAGGGGGTGTCCGGCGGGCAGGCCGAGGGCCAGCGCCGCGTCGATCAGGGTCTGCTCGTCGGCCGAGCGCGCCAGGTATTCGGCCTCGAGTACTTCGCGCTCGCGCCGTTGCGCATCGATGTCCAGCAAGGGGCGGGCGAGCATGTCGATCAGCCGTGCCAGACCGGCGCCAAGGTGCTCCGCCGTCACCTCGAAGAAATAGTCGGTGGTCCTGCCCCGGGTGCTGGCGTTGACCTGGCCGCCGCGCACCTGCAACCACGGCATCAGGCGCTCGTCGCCGGGAAACGCCGCGCCACCGAGAAACGACAGGTGCTCGAGGAAGTGGGCCAGGCCGGGATGCGCGCTCGGCTCGTCGTGGCTGCCCGCCGCCACCCGCAGCCAGGCAGCGGCGCGCGATGCCGCCGGATCATGCGCCAGGTGCAGGCGCAGGCCGTTGGGCAGCACGCAGGCGCGGCTCCTGGGGTGGTGTTGGGCGTGGCGATCCATGGGCGTCCTCGCGGGTTCCGAGGCTGAACCTTACCCTTCCGCGAGGCGAAGGAAATAGTCCTTTCGCCGAGTCGTATCAGGAAGCCGGCGGCTCCTGGCCAGACGCTTCCTCGGAGTACAGCGCCCGTCCGCCGTCGGCCTTGAGCGCCTGCAGGACCTCCGGCGCACGGCACGGGGCGAACAGGTCGAGGCCGGGATCGTAGGCGCCGGTGCGCACTTCCAGCAGGCCGAGCATCGAGTGGAACAGGTTGTCCTGGGACAGCTCCTCGTTGCTGCGCTGGCGCAGGCAGCCACTGTCGAGGCCGAAGGCGCTCTGGTAGCCGGGCGAGAACCAGGCCAGCATGCCGACGTGCTTCTGCTGGTCCGGCGCCAGCAGGTAAGGCGTGCCATGCAGGTAGAGGTTGTACTCGCCGAGCGACTCGCCATGGTCGGAGAGGTAGAGCATGCCGGTATCGATGCGCTCTTCGTTCTTGCGCAGCAGGTCGATCAGGCTGGCCAGCACGTGGTCGGTGTACAGCAGGGTGTTGTCGTAGCCGTTGATGATGCTGTCCCGCGAGCAGGCGCTGAAGTCGTTGCTGGCGCAGACCGGGGTGAACTTCTCGTACTCCCTGGGATAGCGCTTGAAGTAGGCCGGGCCGTGGCTGCCCATCTGGTGCAGGACCAGCACGGTGTCCTGTTGCAGCCCGTCGATGAAGGCCTGCAAGTCGCGCAGGAGGATCTCGTCATGGCACTCGCCGCCGTCGCACAGGGCCGGATCCTTGCTCTCGCTCAGGTCCTGGAAGGCGACGCGGTCGCAGGTGCCCTTGCAGCCGGACTGGTTGTCCCGCCACAGGACCCGCAGGCCTGCGCGCTGCAACACATCGAGAAGGCCTTCCTGGGTGCGCGCGCGAGCGTCGCTGTAGTCCGCGCGGCCCAGGTTGGAGAACATGCAGGGCACCGACACCGCGGTCTCGGTACCGCAGGAGTGCACGTTGGAGAAGTTGATCAGGCCCTCCTCGGCCTTCAGCCGCGGGTTGGTCTCGCGAGCGTAGCCGTTGAGGCCGAAGTTCTGTGCCCGAGCGCTCTCGCCCACCACCAGCACGGTCAGCGACTTGCGCGCATGGCCCTGCCACAGGTCGGCGCGCCGGGCATCGACGGCGATCGGCCGGAGTGGCTGGCTGGCGGCCTGGGCCTGGCCCTTGGCGTAGCCGATGGCGGCGCCGACCAGGTTGCTCGGGGTGACCTGCAGGCGCAGTTCCTTGTTGTTGCGGAACAGCGAGGACAGCCCCTGGTAATTGGCCAGCGCCACCCCGGCAAGCAGGGCCAGGCAGGCGAGCGCCACCAGCAGCTTGCTCAGCAGCTCGCGTGGCCACGGCCGGTAGCGCACCGGGGTGCGCCACAGCAGCCAGACCGGCAGCGCACCAAGCAACACCAGGTAGACGGCGAGCTTCGGCGAAAGCAGGTCGGCGACCTCGGCCGGGTTGGTCTGCATGACGTTGCGCAGCATGCCGACGTCCATCAGCACGCCGTACTGGGTCATGAAGTAGGTGGTACCGGCGGCCGCCAGGATCAGCAGGGTCAGCGCCGGCTTGAGCAGCCAGCGGAACGCCAGCAGGGTCAGCGCCAGGTTGAAGATCGCGGCGATCATCAGGCCGACCGCCAGCATCATGCCGAGGCCCTGCCAGCCCCCCGGGGTGATCGCCAGCAGGCGTTGCCACAGCGGCAGGTTGTAGAACAGCAGGAAGGCGAGGCTGACCAGCAGGGTCAGCAGTTCGGGACGGACGGCGCGGGCTTTCGACATGGGCACGGATCTTCACTGACTTCCGGGTTGCCGTGCGCAGCGTTGCCCCTGGCAGCACTCGACGACGGCGGCAGTCTGCTCGGCGATCCGTCAATCTTTCGTGAAGAATACCTACAGAAAACGTAACCCTTCGGAAGCGCCGCAGCCCTTGTATTCCGGGGCTTTCAGCCTGATTTCAAAAAGTTCGCGGGAAGCTTTCCGGGCGTTTTCCGGGTTCGCCGGCATACCCCCCGCATGGCGCCGCCGACGCAGGCGGAAGACAGCAAGCGGCAAGGAACGCGGAGCGCTCCGGCGCCGGTGCCTACGGACTGTTCTGATTGCGACGTCGTTTTTCAACAAAAGGACAGCCAGACCAATGTCTATCCCGCGACCCCGGCATTTTCGTTAGCATGCCAAGCTTACGGCCCGGTTCCCACAAGGACGGCGGCCGCCTCCCCTGCTCGTCCCATCCAGATGAGTGCCGTTTCCCCTACCCCCCGGGAAACCCTTCTGTGAATTTCCTCGAGCAGCGCGGTACCTCTCCAGCATGAACGCTTTGAAAGGCCGGGACATCCTGGCGCTTGGTTTTATGACCTTTGCCCTGTTCGTCGGGGCCGGCAACATCATCTTCCCGCCCATCGTCGGCTTGCAGTCCGGCCCCCATGTGTGGCTGGCGGCGCTGGGCTTCCTGATCACCGCGGTGGGGCTGCCGGTGATCACCGTGATCGCCCTGGCCAAGGTCGGCGGTTCGGTCGACGCCCTCAGCCATCCGATCGGCAGGTATGCCGGCGGCCTGCTGGCGGCGGTCTGCTACCTGGCGGTCGGCCCGCTGTTCGCCATTCCGCGCACCGCCACGGTGTCCTTCGAGGTCGGCGTGGTGCCGCTGCTCGGCGAGAGCGGCACGGCGCTGTTCGTCTACAGCCTGGCGTACTTCCTTCTGGCCCTGGCCATCTCCCTCTACCCCGGTCGCCTGCTGGACACCGTCGGACGCTTCCTCGCCCCGCTGAAGATCCTCGCCCTGGCGATTCTCGGCGTCGCTGCCTTCCTCTGGCCCGCCGGCCCGATCGGCACGGCCCAGCCGGAGTACACCCAGGCCGCGTTCTCCCAGGGTTTCGTCAACGGCTACCTGACCATGGACACCCTCGCCGCGCTGGTCTTCGGCATCGTCATCGTCAACGCCATCCGTTCCCGCGGCGTGCAGTCGCCGCGGCTGATCACCCGCTATGCCATCGTCGCCGGGCTGATCGCCGGTGTCGGCCTAGTGCTGGTCTACGTCAGCCTGTTCCGGCTCGGCGCCGGCAGCCATGCCATCGCCGCCGACGCCAGCAACGGCGCGGCGGTCCTGCATGCCTACGTGCAACATACCTTCGGCAGCCTCGGCAGCTCGTTCCTGGCGGGACTTATCGCGCTGGCCTGCCTGGTCACCGCGGTCGGCCTGACCTGCGCCTGCGCCGAGTACTTCTGCCAGCGCCTGCCGCTGTCCTACCGCAGCCTGGTGATCATCCTGGCAGGGTTCTCCTTCATCGTTTCCAACCTCGGCCTGACCAAGCTGATCCAGGTCTCGATCCCGGTGCTCACCGCGATCTATCCGCCGTGCATCGTGCTGGTGGCGCTGAGCTTCTGCATCGGCCTCTGGCATTCGGCGACGCGCATCCTCGCCCCGGTGATGCTGGTTTCCCTGGCGTTCGGCGTGCTCGATGCCCTGAAGGCGGCGGGCCTGGGCCAGGACTTCCCGCAATGGCTGCTGCACCTGCCGCTGGCCGAACAGGGCCTGGCCTGGTTGATCCCCTCGGTCGCCACTCTCGCCGCCTGCAGCCTGGTCGACCGCCTGCTGGGCAAGCCTGCGCAAGTCGCCGCCTGAGCAGGCCCCAGCGGCCTGCCGCTTGTTCTCCCGGCCGAGCGCGGGACATGCCGGCGGGCGGCGCCAATCGCGTCGTCCACCCCACGGCCCGGCTGGCGCCTGCCGCCGCCGGCAGCGCTTCTTCCCGCGTTCAGCCGAACGAATAAGCACTATCGAGCAGGATGATTTCTAGCGCAGCGGCGCGGTTGTTAGCCTTTCGACCATTCCCCCAGGAAAGCGAATCCAGGAGCCGGTCATGGCCAAGGCACTCATCAGCGTACTGTTGTTCTCCCTCGCCCTCGCCGGCTGCGCCAGCGACTACAACCCCTCTCGCCCGTACAGCAGCGACGAGGTCAGGCAACTGGCGCTGGAGGACCTGGCCCGGCGCAGCCTGTCGTTCGAGGAATACCAGGCCAAGCGTCAGGCAATTCTCGAGGAAAAACCGCAAACCGCCGTCAGCCAGTCCAACGCCGCCCTACGCAGTACCGCCATCTGAGGCCTCGTCGAACGGCCAAGAGAAAGCCCCGCGATGCGGGGCTTCTTCGTATTCGGGGCTGGGCGGTCAGCCGCAGGACAGGCGCTTGATCACCAGCGTGTCGTCGACATCGATGTTCAGCCGGCGCGGGTTGTAGTCCATGGTCACCGCATCGTGCGGGCGCAGCGCCCGGGCGACTTCCGCTCCGGCGGCGCGGCGGGCCTCCTCGACGATGGCCGCGGAAGCCTGCTTGCCGACATAGGCCTGCACCGCATTGGCGTCGCAACGGCCGTCCGCTGCCGGGGTGGCCGCGGGCGCGCTGGCGCTGCCGGTGGCTACGCTGGCGCCTTCGGTGGACGGGCCGTCGCCGTTGCTGCTGCAACCGGCGAGCAGGGCCGCGAGAACGAGTGCACTGGAAAACTGCTTCAAAGGCATACCGCCTCCTCTGATCTTCTGGGATGGCCACCTTACCAGTGGCATGGGTTTCCTGGCGAAACTGCAATCCGCGCTGACAAATTCGCCAGCTTCAGTCGCCGCTCAGGCGCTGCAGTTCGCGACGCACCATGGCCGCGTATTCCGGCGGACGCAGGAGGTAGAGCTGGCCCGCGACCCAGTCCAGCCAGCGGCCGCCCTGTTCGGCGCGGGCGTCGAGCAGGCGCCGCGCCTCTTCCTCCGCCCGTTGCCGGTGCTGCCGATGGAATGCCTGGCGCTTCGACAGACCGGAGGCATCTCCGGTTCGATCGTCGGGAGTGTCGGTCATGGCTCTCTTCGCAACCTGCTGCACAAGTCGGACATTCTAACCGCGGAACGCCGTTGCCGTTCGCGGCAAGCGCTTGCCTCCGCCCCGCCCTGCGCCATGCGCCGAGCCCTCTGGCGCGGGGTTCGGCGACCTGGCACGGCCCTTGCGACGGAGCGGCGGTCATTCATTTCCATGGAAGCAGGTCATGAACAGCATAGGTCCCGCCAGCCTTTCCGGCTGGTCTGCGCGTTACCTGAACAACCAGCGGCAAGCCAACACCGAGATCGGCAACGGCGATCTGCTGAAACCGCGCCCCGCCCTTGGCACGCCATTGCGCAACGAGGCCGTCGATCCCGCCGCGGAGTCCGCCCGCCAGGCCATGGACGAGGGTTTTGCGAAGCTGAACCTGACACTGAAGCAGAACCAGGCGAATGCCCCTGCCGGCGCCAGCGAAGGCAAGTCGGCCTATGACGAGTTCAAGGAGTACATGCAGAAATCGCCTGCCGAGCGGATGCGCGAGCAGGTCCTGAAGAGCCTCGGCCTGACCGAGGAGGAACTGGACGCGATGCCGCCGGAGAAACGCGAACAGGTGGAGAAAGGCATCGGCGAACGCATGCGCGAGATGATCGCCATGCAGAACGGCCAGGCGCCGGGACGGCAAGAGGACCCGACGCAGGCCCGCGCGACGCTGAACGCCTGGATCTGAGCCAGGCGCGCGCCAGTCTCTCAGCGCTGCCGGGCGACGACGCGCTTGGCGTAGCTGGCGCGCTCCATCTCGCGCACTTCGACGCTGACCTGCACGCCCTCCTCGCCGCCGCCCGCCACCGCTCCGGCGAGCACCTCGCAGAGCGACTCGCCCAGCGCCTGGCGGGTCGCCGCGTCGCGCCCGTCGAGGATCGACAGGCAGGCATGCAGGTAGGCGCGCTCGACCGCCGCGGTTCCCTGCCGGTAGGCCTCCAGGGTGACGAAGCGCGACTTGATGTCCGCCTCGCCGAATTGCCCGGAAGCGAACAGCGCGGCATTGGCCTGCTCCAGCAGTTCGCCGGGGGACGTTTCGAGGCGGAGGTTGGCAGTGGCTTCGATGACGAGATGCGGCATGCTGGCGGGCCTTGCGGGGAATGGGGAGCGGGATTCTAGCGGCTCGACGAGCGATGCGACAGCCGGCCTGCGCCTGCGTGGCTCAGATCAACCCGGCGGCCGCGAAAACCCGCGCGTAGATGGCGCGGATCAGCGGCTCCTTGCGCCGGTTGTAGTCCGCCACCCGTTGCTCGCCGCGCTTGGCGGCTGGCCGTCGACCCAGGGATTTTCCAGCGGGTCGCTGTCGTGATGACGGACAATATCGGCGGCACCGGGCATGGGCATTCCCTCCGGCGGGATCGTTCAGCGCGTCTCGCAGGCCTGCCGCTGGCCTTTGGCCGGCGTGTACAGGTAGCCGGGCGTGTCGCCCGCCTGGCGGTACAGGACCGAACCGTCGCTATAGGAAATCGCGCTCAGCGCCTGGCCATCGGCGAGGCTGCGGACATCGCCGCCCAGCGACTGGACGCTGCTGCCGTCGGGCAGCTTGAGACTGGCGAAACCGTCGATCACTTCGAGTTTGCCGAAGTCTCCGCAGCGCAGGGCCAGCGACCCGGAAGCCGCCTTCCGGTCCGACGACGAATCCCCGCAACCACCCAGCAGCGACAGAACCAACAACGCGGGGAGAACAGCGGGCTTCATCGGGGAGTCCTTTGCGGATGAGCGGAAGACGGGACTCTACCACCTGCCGGGCGGCGGGAAAAACCGCTTCGGCGTACGCTGTCATGCAACGGCAGGCGCACCTGTGAGACAATTCGCCGAATGCCAGGCATCACACCCCGCCTTCATCGCGCTACAGCCACGTCATGACGCTGGCTGCGGCACTCCACGAATGCCCGCAGGATCGACCCATGCTCCAGATGGAGCGCAGCGGAAAGCCGAGAACCGGTAGCAGACCGGTATCGCCACGGTCCAGGCGTGCGTAAGTCCTCTATAGGTAAAGAAGTTGATCTCCACCGCGAATATCACCATGCAGTTCGGCGCCAAGCCGCTGTTCGAGAACGTTTCCGTCAAGTTCGGCAACGGCAACCGCTACGGCCTGATCGGCGCCAACGGTTGCGGCAAGTCGACCTTCATGAAGATCCTCGGCAACGACCTGGAGCCGAGCGCCGGCCAGGTCATGCTGGAACCCAACGTGCGCCTGGGCAAGCTGCGCCAGGACCAGTTCGCCTACGAGGACTTCAGCGTCATCGATACGGTGATCATGGGCCACGAGGAACTCTGGGCGGTGAAGGCCGAGCGCGACCGCATCTACTCGCTGCCGGAAATGAGCGAGGCAGATGGCATGGCGGTGGCCGAGCTGGAAGTCCAGTTCGCCGAGTTCGACGGCTACACCGCCGAGTCCCGCGCCGGCGAGCTGCTGCTCGGCCTGGGCATCCCGCTGGAGCAGCACTTCGGCCCGATGAGCGCCGTCGCCCCCGGCTGGAAGCTGCGCGTGCTGCTGGCCCAGGCGCTGTTCTCGGACCCGGACGTGCTGCTGCTCGACGAACCGACCAACCACCTGGACATCAACACCATCCGCTGGCTGGAAGGCGTGCTCACCGCGCGCAACAGCACCATGATCATCATTTCCCACGATCGCCACTTCCTGAACAGCGTCTGCACCCACATGGCCGACCTGGACTACGGCGAGCTGCGCCTGTTCCCGGGCAACTACGACGAGTACATGACCGCCGCCGAACAGGCCCGCGAGCGCCTGCTGTCGGACAACGCCAAGAAGAAGGCGCAGATCGCCGAGCTGCAATCCTTCGTCAGCCGCTTCTCGGCCAACGCCTCCAAGGCCAAGCAGGCCACCAGCCGCGCCCGGCAGATCGACAAGATCCAGCTGGAAGAGGTCAAGCCGTCCAGCCGGGTCAGCCCGTTCATCCGCTTCGAGCAATACAAGAAGCTGCACCGCCAGGCGGTGACCGTGGAAAACATCAGCAAGGGCTATGACGGCAAGCCGCTGTTCAAGGGCCTGAGCCTGCAGGTCGAGGCCGGCGAGCGCGTCGCCATCATCGGCCCCAACGGCATCGGCAAGACCACCCTGTTGCGCTGCCTGGTCGGCGACCTGCCGGTGGACGGCGGCGAGGTGAAATGGACCGACAGCGCCGACGTCGGCTATTTCGCCCAGGACCATGCCGACGACTTCGCCGACGACATGAGCCTGTTCGACTGGATGGCCCAGTGGACCCAGGGCGGCGAACAACTGGTGCGCGGCACCCTCGGCCGCATGCTGTTCTCCAACGACGAGATCAAGAAGTCGGTGAAAGTGATCTCCGGCGGCGAGCAGGGCCGCATGCTGTTCGGCCGGCTGATCCTCAAGCGCCCCAACGTGCTGGTGATGGACGAGCCGACCAACCACCTGGACATGGAGTCCATCGAGGCGCTGAACCTGGCGCTGGACAACTATCCGGGCACGCTGATCTTCGTCAGCCACGACCGCGAATTCGTTTCCTCGCTGGCTACCCGCATCATCGAGCTGGGCGAGAACGGCGTGACCGACTTCAGCGGCAGCTATGACGACTACCTGCGCAGCCAGGGCGTGATCGTCTGAGCCCCCGTCGCGCAACGCAAAAGCCCCGCATCCGCGGGGCTTTTTCATTCCGGCATGGACGCGCAGGGCCTATGGGGAGCGCGACTCAGTCGACGTAGCCGGCCATCATCGCCGCGCGGGTCGCCAGGCGCTGGCCCTCGGCGATCTTCTCGCGCTGTTCGGCGGTCAGCTCGCGGGGCGGGTGGTCCTTGATGTAGGCAGCCACGTTCACCCCGATGTAGACGATCAGGGCGGCGGCGATCAGGACGTTCTTCGGATTGATGTCCGAGCGCCGCTTGCAGGCTTCGCAGATGCCGTTCTCGACGAGACGGGTCGCTCGGGCGCCGCAGTTGCGGCAGTAACACGCGCTCACAGGCCGGTTCCTTGTGCTTGTAATTGTCCGGCCAATCTACACGCAGCGCGCCGCTGCGCACAACGCGAAAACCCCGCCGAAGCGGGGTTTTCCGATGACGCGGGGATCAGGCCGCGGCGAACTGCCCGGCGATCTGCCGGCGGGCGGCGGCGATGGCCTGGGCGCGGGGCTCCTCGCCATAGGCCAGGCCTTCGGCGCGAACCACTTCGATATCGGTGATGCCGAAGAAACCCAGCACGGTGCGCAGGTAGCCTTCGTGGGCCGCGCCGGTCGGCTGGCCGGCATGCACGCCACCGGCGGTGGAGACGATCACCACTTTCTTGTCGCCGGCCAGGCCAACCGGGCCGTTCTCGGTGTAGCGGAAGGTCTTGCCGGCGACCGCGATGCGATCGATCCAGGCCTTGAGCTGGCTGGAGATGGTGAAGTTGTACATCGGCGCGCCGATTACCACGACGTCGGCGGCGAGGAACTCTTCCAGCACTTCTTCACCCACCGCGACTTCATGCTTCAGCGCGGCATCGCGCAGCTCCGCCGGGGTGCTGCCGGCGGCCAGGGTCAGGGCGGAGAAATGCGCCACCGCGTCGGCGGCCAGGTCGCGGTAGGTGACGTCAAGCCCGTCTTCGTTCTGCCGCCAGGCCTGGACCAGCTCGGCGCTCAGTTGGCGGGAAGCGGAGGCGTCGCCGAGGATGCTGGAATCGATATGCAAAAGTTTCATGTCTCGCTCCTGAAAGTGGGGGATCGCAGTGTGGCGATCGAGTGGTTTGCATCCTACCGGCAAGGCCAATCGACGATTAGTCGGTAGAAACATGACTATTCGTCCCACACATAGGACAATCTGTTTTTCCCCCCAGCGGAGCGCCTGCATGCCCCACGACCTCAACGACCTCTACTACTTCGCCAAGGTGGTGGAATGCGGCGGCTTCGCCGCGGCCGGACGCGAGACGGGGATTCCCAAGTCGCGCCTGTCGCGGCGCATCGCCGAGCTGGAGGAGCGCCTTCAGGTGCGCCTGCTGCACCGCACGACACGCAAGCTGGCGCTCACGGAGGTCGGCGAACGCTACCTGCAGCACTGCCGCAACCTGCTGCTGGAAGCGGAGATGGCCGAACAGGTGATCGCCGAGCTGAGCGTCGAGCCGCGTGGCCGGCTGCGCCTTTCCGCACCGGTGGCCATGGCTTCGAGCAACCTGGCCGACCTGTTGCCGCGGTTTCTCGAACGACACCCGCAGGTCCAGCTGGAAATCCTCCTGACCAACCGCCGGGTCGACCTGCTCAACGAGGGGGTGGACGTGGCACTGCGCGTGCGCGAACTCGGCGACGAGGACCCTGCGCTGGTCTGCCGGCGCCTGGCTCCGGCGACCACGCAGATCCTCGCCGCCCCGTCGCTGATCGCCGGGCGTCGCCTGGAACATCCGGAAGACCTCGAAGACCTGCCCTTCCTCGGCGCTATTCATAACGACCGCAAGGTCCACGCGACCCTGATCGGGCCGGATGGCAGCCGCTACCAGTTGGAACGCGAACCGCGCCTGGGCGTCGACGACTTCGTCCTGCGCAAGAAAGCCGCCGTGGCCGGCCTCGGCGTCACCCTGCTGCCCGAAGGCTACTGCGACAGGGAACTGGCCGATGGCAGCCTGGTGCGCATCCTGCCGCAGTGGACCTTGCCGAAAAGCACCATGCAGGCCGCCTACCTGCCGCGCAGCAGCCAGATTCCGGCTATCCGTGCCTTGATCGACTTTCTCGTGGAAGCCCTGCAACGCCCCTCGGGCGAGACCGGCCCGGCCTACCGCCGCGCCCGCGAGTGAGCCGCGCCGTTCAGCCGATCCGCTGCAACAGCGCGGCGGACAGGCGCCCGCCGAGCAGGCTGTCGAGCCAGAACGACTGGTGCAGCAGGACGATGCCCCAGAACACCAGTTGGAACGAGAGCTTGCGGGTCTTGTGGCGGAATACCTGCTGCGCGACCAGCGCGCCAGGCCAGCCGCCGAGCAGCTCGAACAGGTGCAGGCGGACCTCCGGGGTACGCCAGTCGCCGCGTGCGGCGCTGCGCTTGTCCCGCCAGTAGAGGGCGAATGCGAGCAGGCTGGCCAGCGGATAGGCCAGCAGCGGCCAGAGGGCCTGTCCGTCCAGGTACATCCGCCAGGCGCCAGCGGCCGGCAGCACGCAGAGGATCAGCAGGACCAGCAGCTCCGCCAACGGGCGCTGCAACGCGCTCGGCGGAGTCGGCGCCGGCCGCGCCTGGGCCCGCGTCACCGGCGCCTGGGCGCCACGGCGGACAGTTGGCGGATCGATGGTCAGCGCGTCCAGCCGCGCCCTCTCGGCGCGCAGGCGGCCCTGGGCATCCTGGCTGGCGAGAAACCACACCTGGTCGCCCTGGCGGGGACGGCGGTCGCCGCGGAACGCGGAGATATGCAGGAAGACTTCTTCCCCGCCGCTCTTCGGCAGGATGAAGCCGAAGCCCTTGTCGTCATACCAGCGGCTGATCATGCCCGGCTTTTCCATATCCACATCCACTCGCTCGCTACCCGTTTCGCGCTGCATTCTAGCCACCCGCGGCGGCCAGACGAAAAAAGGCGCGGCTCGCGCCGCGCCTCTTGCCTGTTCCCGGGCCTCACACCTCGCCGGCGGTGCTCCAGTCGATCAGGTGGAATTGCCAGGTCGCCAGGATCAGCAGGCCGAAGGCGATCCGATACCAGGCGAAAGCCGCGTAGCTGTGGTTGCCGATGAACTTCAGCAAGGCACGCACCGCCAGCATGGCGAAGACGAACGAGGTGACGAAGCCGACGGCGAACACCGGCAGGTCCTCGGGGCGGAACAGGTCGCGGTACACGTATCCGGAATAGACCGCCGCGCCGACCATGGTCGGCATCGCCAGGAAGAACGAGAACTCGGTGGCCGCCTTGCGCGAAAGGCCGAACAGCAGGCCGCCGATGATGGTCGCGCCGGACCGCGAGGTGCCGGGGATCATCGCCAGGCACTGGGCACAGCCGATCTTCAGGGCGTCCTTCCAGGTCATGTCGTCGACGTGTTCGGCGCGGATCACATGCTTCCGGCGCTCGGCCCAGAGCATGACCACCCCGCCCACCACCAGCGCCAGGGCGACGGTGATCGGATTGAACAGCCACTCGTGGATCAGGTCGGCGAACAGGACGCCGAGGACTACCGCCGGGAAGAACGCGATCAGCAGGTTGGCGGTGAAACGCTGGGCCTGGCGCTGGCTCGGCAGGTCACGGACGACTTGAAAGATCTTTCCCCGAAATTCCCAGACGACAGCGAGGATCGCCGCCAGCTGGATGATGATGTTGAACGCCTTGGCGCGTTCGCCGCCGAAGCCGATGAGGTCGGCGACGATGATCTGGTGCCCGGTGCTGGAAATCGGCAGGAACTCGGTCAGCCCCTCCACGACGCCCAGGATGAACGCCTGGAAAGCAGTCCACCACTCCATGTTTCTCCCCCTTCTACTACTGTCCCGAACGAGCTTTCGTTGTTCTCGGCGATACACTCGCCGTCTTTTATGAAGGCCTTACGACTCCGAAGAACCCGACCAGTTCCCCCACTGCCGAAGTCGAAACCGGCGGGCATGCTACCAGAGCGGCCGGCCAGGAATCTTGGAATTCTTGCCAGCCGGCGTCTGAACAAATCTGTCCGCGCCCGTCCCCTCCGCCCTGGTCTTCGCGAAGCGCCGGATACATTCGCTACAATGCGTCCTCGTCGCATGAGGGCCTTCCGTGTCACCCCTTGAACTCTTCGCCGCTTCGCTCGGCGCCATCGCCGTCTACCTGACCGTCCGCCAGAATCCCTGGTGCTGGCCTATCGGCCTGGTGATGGTGGCGCTCTACGCCTGGATATTCTTCGAGGTGAAGCTTTATTCGGACATGCTCCTGCAAATGGTCTACGCGGCGCTACAGCTCTATGGCTGGTGGCAGTGGACCCGCGGCGGGCAGGACCACGACGGCCGCTCGGTGAGCCGCCTGAACGCCGCGCAGCGCCTCTACGGGCTCGGTGCGGGCCTGGTCGGCAGCGTCGCGCTCGGTTACCTGATGGCCAACCACACCGATGCCGCCAGTCCCTGGTGGGACGCCGGATTGACCGCCTTCAGCCTGGTGGCGCAATGCTGGATGGCGCAGAAGCGCCTGGAATGCTGGGCCCTGTGGATCGCCGTAGACGTGCTGTTCGTGGCGCTCTTCGCCAGCAAGGCGCTGTACCTGACCGCCGCCCTCTACGCCCTCTTCACCCTGCTGGCGATCCACGGCTGGCGGACCTGGCGCCGCGACCCGGCATTGCGCGAGGGCGTCGCCGCATGAAGGTGCTGGTACTCACCGGGCCCGAATCCAGCGGCAAGAGCTGGCTTGCGGAGCAGCTCCAGGCCCGCTTCGGCGGCCGGGTGGTCGGCGAGTACGTCCGCCACTTCATCGACGAACAGCGCCGCGACACCTGCTACGCCGACATCCCCGCCATCGCCCGCGGGCAACTGGCCTGGGAGGAGGCCGCTCGCGCGGAACGGCCGGCGCTGCTGATCCTCGATACCCACCTGCTGAGCAACATCCTCTGGAGCCGGATTCTCTTCGGCGACTGTCCGGACTGGCTCGAACCCGCCCTGCTGCGGCGGCGCTACGACCTGCACCTGCTGCTCTCGCCGGAAGGCGTGGCCTGGAGCGCCGACGGCCAGCGCTGCCAGCCGGAACTGGCGCAGCGCCAGGCCTTCCACCGCGAATGCCAAGCCTGGCTGGAGCGGCATCGGCAGCCCTACCGCGCCATCGCCGGCGACTGGGCCGAGCGCCGGCGCCAGGCTTTCGCCGCAGTGCAAGGACTGCTCCAGGACGGCTGAAGGGCCGGCCCTGTCACGCCAGCGATACACCGCCAGCACAGTCCGGCCCTTGGCGCAGAGCGTTTCGCGACGGCGCCGCGGAAAGCTGTCTCGGCGCTGAAACAGCTCCGGGCGCTTCCCCGGCAGGCTTGACCCCATGGTCGGCGGGCCTGCTGTTGCACGGATGCAACACTGTCCGCCAGGTTCCCCCGGCGCTCACCTCCAAGCCCTTGATTGACAAGGAAAACGCAAAACCGGCACGCCCCATGCTCGCTCCCTGCCAACGCTGATTAGGGCTCAGCGCCAACGAAGGAAGCGCCATCATGTCGGGGAGTTCGCTACGCATCGTCGTTCCAGCGCTGCTGGTCATCGTCGGCTCCGTGCCGGTGAGCCTCCCCGCGCATGCGGCGGACGGTACGATCGTCGTCCAGCGCCAGGTCCAGCCACGGGTCGCCTACCGTCCGAGCATGGTGCCCGACCCACATCCCACCGTCGTCGACACCAACGTCTCCGCCGAGGTCAACGCCCTCGCCAACGGGGCGGCCAGCGGCAATACCGTGAGCCGCGAACTGGGCGATGCCGACTTCGCCATCGTGACCAGCGGTTCCGGGATTCGCAGCATGATTCTCACCGGAAGCGCCCTGCCGGGTTTCGCCAGCCAGCCGGCGAACCCGGCGACGGTCCAGGCCGTCGGCAACCTCGGCACCACCCACGGCGCGGGAGGCGGCGCCGGCGCAGGCCTCGCCGGGCAGATCAACGGCAGCCTCAAGCAGGGCCTGGCACCGCTGCAGATGCTCGGGGGTGGTCAATGAAGCGCCTGTCCGCCCTCCTCCTCGCCTTCGCCTGTATCGCGTCGCTCCAGGCCGACCCGCTGGCCTCACGCAATCGCGCCAGCATCGATGCCAGCGGCACCTACCGCGGCAACTTCGCCCTCAACCAGGCCGCCGGCGACGCCCAGCAACAGAGCAACGTTCGTGTCGTCGCGGTCGGCTCCGCGGCCCTCGTCGGCAGCGACCAGCGCCAGCATCTGCAACTCGACGCCAGCCAGCCGATCGCGGCCAGCGCCAGCATCTCGGGGGCGGCGCTACGCGGCAGCGGCATCCTCGGCGTCAACCAGGGCGCCGGCCTCGGCAACCAACAGATCAACGCCTTCCGGCTGAGCGTCAGCAACGGCCCGGAAAGCCTGGATGACAGCGTTCTCGCGCAAAGCGTGGCGCTGACCAAAGTCTCCGGTTCGGCCACTCCGGTCCCGGGAGGACGCAGCGTCTCGACGGACGATCGCGCCTTCGCCGGGAGCAGCGGCGTGGTGCAGGTGAACCAGAGCGCTGGGGTGGGCAATCAGTCGATGAACACCCTCAGCGTCAGGGTCATGGAATGACTCTGCCAAGCCAACACAAGCCCAACACTAAGCACAGAAATGCAAGGAGAAACGCCATGAAAGCGACTATGGTCCTGACCCCGCTGGCCCTGGCAATGGCTGCAGTGCTGTCGGTATCGGCCTACGCCGGAAACGAAGGTGGCTGGCACCCGCCGAAACCCAACCCGCAGTCGAACAACAAGGGCGGAGCCACGGCCCTGGTGGTGGATACGCAGCAGAACTACAACAACAAGGTCAGCAACTTCGGCACGGTGAACAATGCCTCGGTGAGCGGCTCGATCAAGGATGCCTCGGGCAACGTCGGGGTCAACGTCGCCGCCGGCGACAACAACCAGCAGGCCAACGCCGCCGCGCTGGCCAGCGCCGACGCCAGCTTCGTGTTCGGCACCGCGACCGCCAGCACCAGCGTGCTGCAGAGCGGCTACGGCAATACGCTGAACAACTACTCCAACCCCAACACCGCATCGCTGAGCAACTCGGCCAACAACGTCTCGGGCAACCTGGGCGTGAACGTCGCCGCCGGCAACTTCAACCAGCAGAAGAACGACCTGGCCGCCGCCGTCTCCAACGGCCAGTACAGCACTGCCGGTAGCGCCGCGTCGCAGACCTCCACCGGCAACACCACCGTCAACAGCGCCAACTACGCCTATGGCGGCACCTACGTGTCGCTGAAGCTGAACGCCGACGGCAGCTACAAGGGCACCTCCGACCAGATCGGCGATGTCTACCTCGACACCTGGGAAGGCCAGACCCATCCGGGCGGCAGCAATACCGGCCACATCGACGTGGACAGCCAGGCCCAGGGCGCCAAGGACCTGAACCACGACGGCGGCGCGTTCGCCTTCAAGGAAAAGGGCGACGTCGACCTGAAAGGCACGGTGTCCGGCTTCATCCCGGCGATCGTCGGCTTCAAGACCCCGGTCACCAACAACGCCAGCCTGAGCAACTCGTTGCAGAACGTCTCGGGCAACGTCGGGGTGAACATCGCCGCCGGTGGCGGCAACCAGCAGAGCAACTCCCTGTCCATCGCCGCCGGTTGCAGCAGCTGCCCGGCCGGTGGCGAGAGCCTTGGCTTCTGATCCTGGCCCAGGGGTTCCGGCGCCAGCCGGAACCCTTTTCCATCCGACACAGGAACCGGCCATGCGCACGCTCATCCTTTCCCTGCTGCTGCTCGTCGACCTCACCGCCCAGGCGGCGACCCTCGGCTTTCCCGCCCTGCCCGGCGGCGGCCTGGTCTACAAGCAGGTGCAGAGCATCCGCGAGCGGCGCTTCGCCGACCTGGTCGAGCAGAAGACCGATTTCAGCTGCGGCGCCGCGGCCCTCGCGACCATCCTGGAGAAGGCCTACGGCGCCCCGCTCGACGAGCAGGCGGTGATCCAGGGCATGCTCGCCCACGCCGACCCGGAGATCGTCCGCACCCAGGGCTTCTCCATGCTCGACATGAAGCGCTACGTCGAATCCATGGGCATGCGCGCGCGCGGCTACCGCATCGAGGCGGCGCAACTGGAACAACTGAAGATACCCGCCATCGTGCTGATGGAAATCCGCGGCTACAAGCACTTCGTCGTCCTGCAACGCACCCAGGGCGAGTACGTGTACGTGGGTGACCCGGCGCTGGGGCACAAACGCTACGCGCTGACAGAGTTCGCCAAGGGCTGGAACGGCATCGTCTTCGCCGTGATCGGCCAGGGATACGACCGCGGCAATCCGCTGCTGACGCCGCCCGAGCCGCTGACCGCGCGCAATCGCCTGGACCGCTTCAAACCGGTCAGGGACGCCGAACTGATGGAATTCGGCTTCATCCAGAGCGATTTCTTCTGATCGCAGGAGCCGGATGCTCCGGGAGCACGCCATGTACACGCACCACTGCTTCGTCCTCGCCTGCTGCCTGGGCGCTGCGCTGCCCGCCCCCGCCAGCGACCTCTTCGCCCCCGCCGAACTGAGCGACCAGGAGCTTTCCCAGTTGCGCGGGCGCTACGTGCTGCCGGGGCGGATCGTCAGCTTCGGGGTGACCATGAGCAGCACCTGGCAGAACGCCAGCGGCCAGGTCCTCGGCGCACGCGTCGACCTGCAGGTGCGGCAGAACCTGGCGCGCCCGGTCCTCAACGTCACCCTGGTCGATCGGCCAGGCGACGCCCCGCCACCCGTCGCCGGCAACGGCCAGGTCCTCGGCGGCGCCGGACTGGCGCAGACCCAGGGGGTCAGCCAGAGCATCCGCACCGCCGGCGACCACAACAGCGCCAGCAATGGCGTCAGCATCGAGGTCCGCCACGGCGAGGCGCCGCCGCCACTGCCGGGCGGCACGCCGCTGGAAGGTGCGCTGGCCCTCAGCGGCGAGGCCGGCACGGTCAAGGTCACGCCGAACGGCGGCGCCCTGCAACTGGCGATCCAGGCCAGCGGCCAGGGCGCCAGCCTGCAAAGCCTCGGCGCCGGCGGCCTGGTGCAGAGCGTGGCGCTCAGCGGAAACCGCAACCTGGTGCAGAACCTGGCGGCGCTCGAGGTGATGCTCAAGGACCGGCCGGGCGCCGATCCGGCACTGAATTGCGCCTGGGAGCAATTGCGCGCGCTGCGCCCCAGCGGCTACTGAAAGTTGATCTAGTCTGAAATCACTGTGCTATCGGAAGGCCATAAAAACGGAACGGCAAACATGACCCAGACACTCTCGCTGCGAGCTGTCCTCTGCGCCACCACCCTGGTTTCCCCGTTCCTGGCGCAGGCCGCGACGGAGTCCGAGGTCGAGGCGCTGAAGAAGGAACTCCTGGAGCTGCGCCAACGCTACGAGGCCCAGCAGAACGCCCTGATGGTCCTCGAACAGCGCGTGCGCCAGGTCGAGGCGCAACCCCAGGCGCCGCAGCCGCAACGCCTGGTCAAGTCGATCCAGCCGCCGGCGCAGGCGCGCAACGACGCCAACGCGGTCGCCGGCACCTACGGCGCCAGCCTCAAGGACGATGGCGCGCCCGCGCCCAGCGTGGAAAACATCTACCAGGACGCCAGCGGCTTCTTCGGCGGCGGCACCTTCAGCCTGGAGACCGGCCTCACCTACAGCCACTACGACACCCGCCAGTTGTTCCTCAACGGCTTCCTGGCGCTGGACTCGATCTTCCTCGGCAACATCGGCGTGGACCAGATCGATGCCGACATCTGGACCCTCGACCTGACCGGCCGCTACAACTGGAACCAGCGCTGGCAGGTGGATATCAACGCCCCGGTGGTCTATCGCGAATCGACCTACCAGTCCGCCGGCGCCGGCGGCTCGACCTCGCAGATCACCGAGAAATCGGTGACCGGCGACCCACGCCTGGGCGACGTCAGCTTCGGCGTCGCCTACAAGTTCCTCGACGAAAGCGAGAGCACCCCGGACGCGGTGGTCAGCCTGCGGGTCAAGGCGCCCACCGGCAAGGATCCCTACGGCATCAAGCTGAAGCAGGTACCGGGCAACAACAACCTCAACGTGCCCGACGACCTGCCCACCGGCAACGGCGTCTGGTCGATCACCCCGGGCATCTCGCTGGTGAAGACGGTGGACCCGGCGGTGCTGTTCGGCAGCCTGTCGTATACCTACAACTTCGAAGAGTCGTTCGACGACATCAACCCGCAGCAAGGCGTGAAGACCGGCGGCAAGGTCAAGCTCGGCAACTGGTTCCAACTCGGCGTCGGCGTGGCCTTCGCGCTGAACGAGAAGATGAGCATGTCGTTCTCCTTCTCAGAGCTGATCAGCCAGAAGAGCAAGGTCAAGCAGGACGGCCAGAGCTGGCAGACCGTCAGCGGCAGCGACGCCAACGCCGGCTACTTCGGCCTGGGCATGACCTATGCGGTGAGCAACAGGTTCAGCATCGTGCCCAGCCTGTCCATCGGCATCACTCCGGACGCGCCGGACTTTACCTTCGGCGTGAAATTCCCCTACTACTTCTGAGGGGCCACCGTTCGAGCCTGGGCATGCCCTACCCCTCGAAGGGATGCGTGAGCCTGGGAGCGATCCTCGCCTAGCTGCGCAGGCGTTATCCGCCGGTAGCAACGGCACCGTCCCTCTCAAGCCTCGCCAGCGAGCGCCCGCTCGACTTCCTCGCGCGAGGGGATCGAGGTCTGCGCGCCGAGGCGGGTCACCGAGATCGCCGCGGCGGCCTGGCCGAAACGGATCGCCGCCGCCTCGTCGAGGCCGCGCGCAAGGGCCGCGGCGAAGCCACCGACGAAGGTGTCGCCGGCCGCCGTGGTATCCAGCGCCTTGACCCGCGCCACCGGGAAATGCTCGACCCGCCCCTCGCCCACCAGCAGGGCGCCCTGGGCGCCGAGGGTGATGATCACCCTGCCGGCGCCCATTTCGCGCAGGCGCTCGGCGGCACGCCCGGCGCTCTCCAGGGAGTCCACCGGCAGGCGGCAGAGCAGTTCGCTTTCGGTCTCGTTGGGGACCAGGTAGTCCACCAGCGGCAGCCAGTCCGCCGGCACGTCGCGGGTGGCCGGCGCCGGGTTGAGGATCACCGTCTTGCCCAGCGCATGGGCCCGGCGCAGCACATGGCCAACCGTCTCCAGCGGGCTTTCCAGCTGGCAGACCACCACCTGCGCCTGCTCCAGCAAGTGTTCGTGGCGCACCAGCACGGCCGGCGACAGGTGGCCGTTGCCGCCGGCGACGATGACGATGGCGTTCTGGCTGCTGTCGTCGACCACGATCAGCGCCACCCCGCTGGACTCCCCGGCCACCCGCTCGACGCCCTGGCAGTCGATGCCCTCGGCCTGCAGCGCGCGGTACAGCTGGTCGCCGTAGGCATCGTCGCCAAGGCAGCCGATCATCGCCACCCCAGCGCCGAGACGCGCCGCGGCGACCGCCTGGTTGGCGCCCTTGCCGCCGGGAATGGTGGTGAAGGACTGCCCGGCGAGGGTCTCGCCGCCCCGTGGCAGGCGCGGCGCGCGCACTACCAGGTCCATGTTCAGGCTGCCCACCACCAGTACTTTCGCTTGCATCGTTGCGTCCTTGTTCCAGCCTCTCTCTAGCGAGGGCGCCCCCGGCGCCCGGTTCAGACCCGCACCAGCGGCGGCGCGGTGGATTCGCGCAGGACCAGCGCCGGCGCCACCACCCGCCGCTGCATCGGCTCCTCGCGCTCGGCGATGCGTTGCAGCAGCAGTTGCGCGGCGATCTCGCCGAGCAGGCGGATCGACTGGCCCACGGTGGTCAAGGCGGGAAACACGAAGCGGCTCAGCTCGATATCGTCGAAGCCGATCACCGACAGTTCGTGCGGCACCCTGATATTCAGCTCGGCCGCGGCGCGCAGCACGCCGATGCCGATCATGTCGTTGCCGGCGACGATCGCCGTCGGTCGCTCGCCCTCGCCGCCCAGCAGGCCGAGCGCCGCGTGGTAGCCGCCGGGGCTGCTGAACTCGCTTTCCAGCAGCCACTGCGGGCGCACCTCCAGGCCGGCCTTGGCCATCGCCCGCCGGTAGCCCTCGACCCGCAGCGTCGAAACCTTGGTCGACAGCGGCCCGCCGATGCAGGCGATGTCGCGATGGCCCAGTTCGAGCAGGTGGCGGGTCGCCAGATAGGCGCCCATCTCATGGTCGATCTGCACCCGGTCAGCTTCCACGCCTTCCACCTCGCGGTCGACGATCACGGTCGGCGTGCGCATGTTCGCCAGTCCCTTGGCCAGCGCGCCGTCGCCGCCGGCGGACGCCAGGACCAGGCCGTCGATACGTTTCTCCTGGAGCACGCGCAGGTAGTTGGCCTGCTTCTGCGGGTTGTCGTCGGAGTTGCAGAGGATCACGCAGTAACCGTTGCGCTCGCAGCAATCCTCGATGCCGCGCGACAGCTCGGCGAAATACGGGTTGGTACTGTTCGGCACCAGCAGGCCGATGATCGAGGTGGTGCGCACCTTCAGCGAGCGCGCCACCGCGCTGGGCACGTAGTGCAGCTGCGCGATGGCGTCCTCGACCTTCTTGCGCACCGCGTCGCTGACCGGCCGCGTCCTGTTCACCACATGCGATACGGTGGTGAAGGAAACCCCCGCCATCGCCGCCACGTCCTTCATTGTCGCCATCGTTCAGCCCTGTCTGCGGGCGCGATGGCTGCGGTAGGTATCCAGCACCACCGCTACCACGATCACCGCCCCGGTAATGATTCGTTTGGTCGGCTCCGACGCACCGATCTGCGCCAGCCCCGCCGCCAATACGGAAATGATCAGCACGCCGAAGAAGGTGCTGACCACCGAACCTCGCCCGCCCATCAGGCTGGTGCCGCCGATCACCACCGCGGCGATGACCTGGAGTTCCAGGCCGACCCCGGCGTTGGGATCGGCCGCTTCCAGACGCGAGATCTGGAACAGCGCGGCCAACCCGGCGAGCAGCCCCATCAGGGCGAATACTGCAATCTTATAGGGTTTCGGGTTCACACCGGCCAATCGCACCGCTTCTTCGTTGGTACCGATGCCGATCAGGTAGCGGCCGAACACCGTGCGGGTGAGCACCGCCTGGGCGGCGAACATCACCAGCAGGGCGATCACGAAGGCCGGCGAGATGCCGAACGCCAGCGGATTGGACAGCCAGGCATAGGCGTCGCCGATATAGGCCGTGCGCGAGTCGGTCATCTGGTAGGCCAGCCCACGGGCCATCTCCAGCACCCCGAGGGACACGATGAACGAGGGAATCCGCCAGGCCACCGTGATCGAACCGGTGACGCAGCCGGCCAGGGTCGCGCAGGCCATCCCGAGCATCGCCGCCGGCAGCACGCCCCAGCCCCAGCCGAGCGTCGCCAGGCTTACCGCCGAGGCCGCCAGGGCCAGCACCGAACCTACCGAGAGATCGATGCCGCCGACGATCAGGATGAAGGTCATGCCCACCGCCAGCACCACCAGGTCGGGGATCTGGTTGGCGATGGCGAGGAAGGTGCCATAGCTGAGGAAGTGGCTGCTCAGCGCCGAGAACAGCGCGATCATCGCCAGCAGCGCGCCGGCCAGGCCGAGGTAGGTGCCCAGGCCGAAATAGTTGCCGCGTCGCAGGGTTGGCGCTGCGGCGGCGGTAGCGGAAGACGTCGGGTCGCTCATTTCTGGTTCCTTGCGTTGCGTATTCACGACGTCGCCAGCAGCGCGTCGCGTTTCTTGTAACCGGCGAAGGCCGCCGCCAGCAGCGCGTCCTGGGTCCAGGCATCGCGCTCGAAGGTGTCCACCATACGTCCCGCCGAGAGCACGCCGATGCGATCGCAGATCAGCATCAGCTCGCGCAGGTCGCTGGACACCACCACCAGCGCCTTGCCCCGGCGGGTCAGTTCGGCGAGCAAGGCATAGATGTCGAACTTGGCGCCGACGTCGATGCCCCGGGTCGGCTCGTCGAACAGCAGCACCTGGCAGTCGCGTTCCAGCCAGCGGCCGATCACCACCTTCTGCTGGTTGCCGCCGGACAGTTCGCCCACCGCCTGCGCGGTGTCCGCGCAGCGCACCCGCAGCGCCTCCACCTGGCGCCGCGCCAGGGCTTCCTCGCGGCGCCGGTCGATCACCCCGTGGCGCGCCAGCGCCGGCAGGTTGCCCAGGGCGAGGTTGGCGCTGATCGACTGGTCCAGCAGCAGGCCCTCGCCCTTGCGGTCCTCGGTGATCAGCGCCACCCCCTGGCGCACCGAGTCGGCCGGCGAACGCAGGCTCAGGCGCTGCGGCGGATCGCCAAGCAGGACCTGCCCACCGTCGGCACGGTCGGCGCCGTAGATCAGGCGCAACAATTCGGTGCGCCCGGAGCCGATCAGTCCGGAAATGCCGAAGATCTCCCCCGCGCGCACCTCGAACGACACCTCATGCACCTTGCCCCGCCGGCTCAGCCGCTCCACCCGCAGCAGCGGCGCACCGGTCTGCCGTGGGCCCAGGTCGAAGCGCTCACCCAGGTCGCGGCCGACCATCAGGGTCACCAGTTGGTCGGCGTCGTAGCGCTCGATCGGCTCGACGCAGACCAGGCGGCCATCGCGCAACACCGCGATGCGCTGCGAAATCCGCGCCAGTTCCTCCAGTCGATGGGAGATGTAGACGATCGCCACGCCGCGTTCGCGCAGCCGCTCGACCTGCTCGAAGAGCATGTCCACTTCGCGCGCGGTAAGCATCGCCGTGGGTTCGTCGAGGATCAGCAAGCGGCAGTCGCCGATCAGGTTGCGGGCGATCTCGACCATCTGCTGGTGGCCGATACCGAGGTCGCCGACCAGCGTGTCGGGATCGATCGCCTCCAGGCCGACCTGGGCCATCGCCTCGCGGGCCGCCGCGCGCAGGCGCCGACGGTCGATCCAGCCGGCGCGCCGGGGCAGGTCGTGGAGGAACAGGTTCTCCGCCACCGACAGGGTCGGCAGCAGGTTCAGTTCCTGCATCACCATGCGCACGCCCAGCCCCTCGGCCTCGCGGCGGCTAGCGGGGGCGTAAGGCCGGCCGAGGAGCTCCAGGCTGCCGGCGCCGGGACGTTCCAGGCCGCCGACGATCTTCGACAGGGTGCTCTTGCCGGCGCCGTTCTCGCCGGTCAGGGCCAGCACCTCGCCGCCGAACAGTTGCAGGTCGATCTCCGCCAGCACCGGCTGCGCGTAGGTCTTGCCGACCCCGCGGATGCTCAGCAGCGGCAATGCGTCGCTAGACATGGGAAGGCTCCATCGGACGGATCAGGGCGCGGTCACCAACTCGACAGGCGTCTCGACCACGCCGTCCTTCTCATGTTCCGGGGCTTGCCCAGCAAGCAGCTTGAGCGCGGTCTGGATACCGAACACCGCCTGCTTCGCGGCGAACTGGTCGGCAGTAGCCAGCACCCGGCCATCCTTGAGCATCGGCTTGATCGCCTGGATATTGTCGTAGCCGACCACCTTCACCTGCCCGGCGCGGCCCGCCGCGCGCACCGCCGATACCGCGCCGAGGGCCATGCTGTCGTTGCCGGCGAGCAGCGCCTTGAGGTCAGGATGCTCGTTGAGCATCGCCGAGGCCACCGCGTTGCCCTTCTCGATTTCCCAGTTGCCCGACTGCAAGGAGACGATCTTCATCCCCGCCGCGTCCATCGCATCCCTGAAGCCGGCGGTGCGCTGCTGGGCATTGGTGGTCGTGGAGACCCCTTCGATGATGCCGACCTCGTCGCCGGCCTTCAGTCGCTTCGCCAGGTACTCGCCGACCAGCCGCGCGCCCTTGCGGTTGTCGGGACCGACGAAGGGCACGCCGATCTTCTTCGCCTGCAGCACCTGCGGGTCGAAGCGGTTGTCGATGTTGACCACCACGATGCCGGCGTCCAGCGCTTTCTTCACCACCGGCACCAGCGCCTTGGAATCGGCCGGCGCGATCACCAGTGCGTCGACCCCGGAAACGATCATCTGCTCGACGATGCGGATCTGGCTGGAGGTATCGGTCTCGTCCTTGATGCCGTTGGAAACCAGTTCGAACCGGTCGGCATGCTCCTTCTGGTAGGCCTTGGCGCCGTCCTCCATGGTCAGGAAGAACTCGTTCGCCAGCGACTTCATCACCAGCGCGATCCTGGGCTTCTCGGGAGTTTCCGCGTGGACGGCGGACAGGGGCAGGAACGAGGAACAGGCAGTCAGCACAACGGCAGCCAATAGGCGCCGGGAAGCGACCCGCTTCATGGTGTATCCTCCAGCTTTTCTTATCGTTGTATTGAGGCTTTTCTAGGAGATTATCCAGACGCAAACGTTTGCGTTAGGTGAATATGCGTCGATCTGACAGATTCTGTCAATCGCCACGAGCAACTGTCGCGAACCGGTCGGGATCGGTTGGATTCTAGTTCGCTACGGCTGGGAAACGCAGGATATTTTGCCTGGCCGGCAGATCTCCCGCCGCCCACTCAGCGCAACCGGTGCTTGTGCAACAGGCGGTAGAAGGTCGGCCGCGACACCCCGAGCATCCGCGCGGCCACGCTGAGGTTGTCGCCGTAGCGGGCCAGCGCGTCGCACATCGCCTGGCGCTCGGCGCAGAGCTTGTAGACCTCCAGGCTGGACAACGGCGGGCCGTCGCCGCGCGCGCATTCCAGGCCGAGGTCCTGGGCCTCGATCTGCCGCCCCTCCGCCAGGACCAACCCGCGACGCACCCGGTTGGCCAGTTCGCGGACGTTGCCCGGCCAGGCGTGCATCGCCATCGCCGCCAGCGCGTCCTCGCTGAAGCGGCGCGGGCGGCGGCCGGTCTCCAGGCTGTAGAGCCGGGAGAAATGATTGGCCAGCAGCGGCAGGTCCTCGCTCCGTTCGCGCAACGGCGCGGTGCCGACCTGCAGGACATTGAGCCGGTAGTAGAGGTCCTCGCGGAAGGTCCCGGCGTCGATCGCCGCCTCCAGGTCGACATGGGTCGCCGCCAGCACCCGCACGTCCACCTCGACCGGCCGGTTACCGCCGACCCGCTCGATCTGCTGTTCCTGGAGAAAGCGCAACAGGTTGGCCTGCAACTCCAGCGGCAGGTCGCCGATCTCATCGAGGAACAGAGTGCCGCCGTCGGCCGCCTCGATCCGTCCGACCTTGCGCTGGTGCGCGCCGGTGAAGGCGCCCTTCTCGTGGCCGAACAGCTCGGACTGGATCAGGTGCTCGGGAATCGCCCCGCAGTTGATCGCGACGAATGGCTTGTCCACGCGCCGCGACTGCCGGTGCAGGGTACGCGCGACCAGTTCCTTGCCGGTGCCGCTCTCGCCCCGGATCAGTACCGGCGAGTCGGTCGGTGCCAGCTTCGCCAGCAGCCGGCGCAGGTCGCGTACGGCCAGGCTCTCGCCGAGCAGCTCGTGCTCGCCCTCAGCATCGCCGGGCACCGTGCCGCGCCCGCGCAGGCGGGCCATGCCGAAGGCGCGGCCGAGGGTCACCTGCACCCGCGCCATGTCGAACGGCAAGGTATGGAAGTCGAAGAACCATTCGCAGACGAAATCGCCGACGCCATTCAGCGGCAAGGTGTCCGGGCTGAGCACGGCGATCCACTCGGTGCCGCTGCGGCTGATCAGGTCCTTCACCGTCTCCGGCCGCTCCAGGTGGAACGGCCGCAGGCGCAGCAGGCCGACGTCGCAGGCGCGTTCGCGCGCCGTTTCCAGCGCGCAGCTGTCCACTGCCCAACCCGCCTCGCGAAGTCCCGGCAACAGGCGCCGGCAATCGTCGCACGGGTCCACCACCAGCAGACGGCGGAGGTTCGATGCATCTGGCATGTGTGCTCCTTTGCGGCGCCAATTCTTTGAACCGTCATAAAAACGGCATGTTGGCGCTCTGAAAGGAAAATCTAGCAATTTTTTGACGCGCGAAAGTGAATCTTTGTTTATATCGCCAATGCCGAAATCGTCTTATCAATCGTAGCCGCGACGCTTGACTTCCAGGCGCCGGACGAACTCCTCCAGGACCAGCTTGTAGAGGTCGTCGCCGAGGTAGACATCTTCCACCCCGCAGTCGATGTTCGGGTTGTCGTTCACCTCGATCACCACCACCTTGTCGCCGGCCTGCTTCAGGTCCACCCCGTAGAGGCCGTCGCCGATCAGATTGGCGGTCTTCACCGCCAGCTCCACCACCTTGCGCGGCGCCTCGTGCACGGGCATGGTGCGGAAATCGCCGCTGACCTCCTCGGCGTCCGGGCTGTGGTCGTAGATCTGCCAGTGGCCCTTGGACATGAAGTACTGGCAGGCGAAGATCGGCTTGCGGTTGAGCACGCCGATACGCCAGTCGTACTCGGTATAGAAGAACTCCTGGGCAAGGATCAGCACCGAGCGCTCGAACAGCTCGGCGCTGGCCGCCAGCAACTGCTCCTGGTCCTCCACCTTGATCACCCCGCGCGAGAAGCTGCCGTCGGGAATCTTCAGCACCAGCGGGAAGCCCAGGCGCTCGCCGACCTTCTCCAGTTCCTGCGGGTTCTCCTTGTAGAGAATCTCGGTGGCCGGCATGCCCAGCTTGTGGCTGCGCAGCAGGTCGGCCAGGTACACCTTGTTGGTGCAGCGCAGGATCGACACCGGGTCGTCCATCACCACCAACCCTTCGCTCTCGGCCTTCTTGGCGAAACGGTAGGTGTGATCGGCGACATTGGTGGTCTCGCGGATGAACAGCGCGTCGTACTCGGCGATCCGCGAATAGTCCTTGCGCTCGATCAGGTCGACGTCGATGCCGAGGCTGCGGCCGACCCGCACGAAGTTCTTCAGCGCCTTGGCGTCGGAGGGCGGGAACGCCTCGCCGGGGTCGTGGAGGATCGCCAGGTCGTAGCGGAACGGCTTGCGCGAACGCGGCTTGCGCCAGATCTGCCGACTGAAGCTGTCCAGGGCGTTGGCGAAGAGGTCTTCCTGGTCCTCGCGCAGCTTGTGGATGGCGCCGGGCTTGATGCCCTCGATGTGCCAGGTGCGGTTGCGCTTGAACTCCACCAGCAGCAACGGGCAGGGAAACGCCTCGAACAGCTGTCGCGCCAGGTCCTGCAGCGGCTCGATATCGGTACGGCCGAAATACAGGGTCAGGGTGAAACCATCGGTGCTGCCGTAGGGGTGCGCGGCCAGGGCCTTGTCCAGGGTGCGATCCAGATCTTCCAGGACCAGGCTGTACAGCGACTTCCTGGCCAGCTCGCTGATGGTCCGCACCGAGGGGATCACCTTGTGCCCGCGCGCCTCGGCGAGCAGCGAGCAGTAGTAGCCATGGCGCAGGTACTTGTAGTGCCGGCACAGGTTGATCACCTGGACCCGCTTGCCAGTGTCGTCGTCGATGGGCAGTTCCAGGTATTCCTGGGCGGTGACCACATCCTCGCTGGGGTAATAGGACGTCCAGTCTTCCTTGCGTTCCACGATGATGAACAGCTTGCTCACGACACCTCCCGGGGTGACAGCGAAACCACGGCGCATTCGGAACCGGCTTGCCGGCGCACGCATCCCGGCCAATACTCGGCGGGAATCCCTTGCGAAACCGCTCTATGGCGCCTGCCAGCAAACCGAAGCGTACAGCACCCATTACAGCACGCCCGCGCGGAAGTTCCCGCCCGCGGCCGTGGAGACCGCTATGAACCTGACCCTCCGCCCGGCCGGCACGGACGACCTGTCCGCCCTGGTCGAGCTGGAAAACCGCTGCTTCGACTACGATCGCCTGTCCCGCCGCAACTTCCAGTGGATGCTCACCCGCGCCCACGCCAGCCTGACGGTAGCCGAGGGCGACGGCGGCGTGCTCGGCTACGCCCTGGTGCTGTTCCACGAAGGCACCTCGCTGGCCCGCCTCTACTCCATCGCCATCGACCCGCGCGCCCGCGGCATCGGCCTCGGCCAGAAGCTGCTGGAAGCCGCCGAGCAGGCCGCGCGGGACAACGACCGCGCCTACATGCGCCTGGAAGTGCGCCCGGACAACCGTGGCGCCATCGCCCTCTACGAGCGCAACGGCTACCGTCCCTTCGCCACCGTGCGCGACTACTACGAGGACCACAGCGAAGCGCTGCGCTTCGAGAAACGCATCCGCAACCCCGGCCACGACCAGCGCCGCCACGTGCCCTTCTACCGGCAGACCACCGATTTCACCTGCGGCCCGGCCTGCCTGCTGATGGCCATGGGCGCGCTGCAACCGGAGCGCCAGTTGACCCGCCGCGAGGAACTGCGCCTGTGGCGCGAGGCGACCACCATCTACATGACCGCCGGGCACGGCGGCTGTAGCCCCCAGGGCCTGGCGCTGGCCGCCTGGCGGCGCGGCTTCCGGGTCAAGCTGGTGCTGTCCGCCAGCGGCCCGCTGTTCCTCGACGGCGTACGCAACGAAGACAAGAAGGCGGTGATGCGCCTGGTCCACGAGGACTTCTGCGAGGAACTGGACGCCTCGGGCGTCGAGCAGAAGCGCTCGGCCAGGCTCGACATCCCGCGCCAGCTGGCCAGGGGCGGCCAGCCGCTGGTGCTGATCAGCAGCTACCGCCTGACCCGCTCCAAGGCCCCGCACTGGGTGCTGGTCACCCACTACGACGAGGACTTCGTCTACCTCCACGATCCCGACGTCGACCACAGCCAGCACCGCCAGCCGCTGGACTGCCAGCACATCCCGGTAAGCCACGCCGAGTTCGACAAGATGAGCCGCTTCGGCCGCAGCAAGCTGCGCGCGGCGGTGATCCTGTTCAACCCGGAATGATCCGCATCGCCCCGCCCTGCGGCGGGGAGATGTTCTCGCCTATCAATCAATTCCATCGATAGTGGCTAGTGAGACTATCCATTTTTCATTCGCCAATGCCGATGTTTACATAGTCGCCAGATCCCCGAATAACCAGAACGGAACTGGAGACGACACCATGAGCTACTCCGCCAAATCCTTCTCGGCCCTGATCAATGCCATGCGCGCCGACGGCATCACCCGCCTGGAACAACTGGCCCGCCAGCCCTTCCGCAACGCCCAGGGCTTCTGGAGCGCGGAGGCGAAGAAATGAAAGCCCTGCTCGACCGCCGTACCGATCCCACCTGGATGCTCTACGCCGCAATCATCGCCTGGCTGGCCTTCTCCGGTCTCTGACCGGCAGGCCACCGGCGCCTCGCCCTGCCGTTCCACGACGCTCCGGCGTCCACCTTTCTCCGGTGAAATACCGAGCTTTCGTCGCCAACATCGCCAGGCGAGGCCTGCGCAAACGTTTCACCCGTTCGCTGTCAAGAAAACCTTGTCAAAAAAGCTGATAGCAGCTTGCCAATATGCCAACGCCTTGGCATAACGGTGCCCAAAAAAGGCCTACAAGGACGTTCCTGATGCGCACCGTGAAAAAGGCTCTGCTGGTTGTCGGCATGATCGTGCTGGCGGTCGTCGGGGTGGTGGTCTACTACGTCGCCAATCCCAACCTGCCCCACTACCAGGCGCCGAGCGAGGTACGCTACCTGCCGCAATGGCAGGACGAGGCCCGCCAGCGCTTCTACTACACGCCCCAGGGCACCCTGGTGAAGGGCCTGCACTACGACTGGTTCAGCGCCCTCGAACTGCCCTTCTCCGAAGAACCCTTCGCCGCCCCCGAATACCTCGCCCGCTTCGGCTTCCTCGTCGATCCGCAGCAGAAGGCCAGCGACCTCAACCCCGGCAACCTGCCGGTGGGCTTCAGCCAGCACCGCGACGAGAAGACCGGCACCCGCTACTTGGACATCACCTGCGCCGCCTGCCACACCGGCGAACTGCGCTACCAGGGCAAGTCGCTGCGCATCGACGGCGGCGCCGCCATGCACTCCATCGCCGCCACCGTGCCGACCCTGCGCGGCGGCGCCTTCGGCCAGGCGCTCGGCGCGAGCATGGTCGCCACCTACTACAACCCGTTCAAGTTCAACCGCTTCGCCAGGAAAGTCCTCGGCGAACGCTACGAACAGGACAAGTCGCAACTGCGCGCCGACTTCAAGGCCGTGCTCGACACCCTGCTGCGCACCGCCTGGAACGACACCCGCCGCCACCTCTACCCCACCGAGGAAGGCCCCGGCCGCACCGACGCCTTCGGGCGCATCGCCAACAGCGTCTTCGGCGATGCCATCGACCCGAGCAACTACCGCGTCGCCAACGCCCCGGTGAGCTATCCGCAGGTCTGGGACATCTGGAAATTCGACTGGGTGCAATGGAACGGCTCGGCCATGCAGCCGATGGCGCGCAATATCGGCGAGGCCCTCGGCGTCGGCGCGCGCCTGCAGATCTTCGACGAGCACGGCCAGCCGCTGCAGGGCGAGCAGCGCTACGCCTCCAGCGTACGCCTGCACGACCTGCACGCCCTGGAAGAAACCCTGCAACAGCTGAAACCGCCGACCTGGCCGGAAGACCTCTTCGGCCGCATCGACCTGCAACGCGCCTCCCAGGGCCGCGCCCTGTTCGAAGCCAACTGCGCCTTCTGCCATGCGCCCAAGGTGCAACCGGCGGAATACGCCGCCCCCGGACGCAATCCCGAGTGGCGCATGCACATGGTGCCGACCGAGGTGATCGGCACCGATCCGACCACCGCCGACAACATCGCCGACCACCGCTACGACCTGCGCAAGCTCGGCTGGAGCGTCGACGAACTGGCGCGGATGAACGTCCAGCTGATCGGCGCCGATCCGCAGCAACTCGACCTCTCGCAACTGTCCTCGGCCAAGGGCCTGGCCTACATCACCGCCTTCGTCGAGCAGCGCGCCTACCGGGACGCCGGCATCCCGCCGGAACAGCAGAAGACCATGAACGGCTTCGACCTGCCGATCGGCGTACAGGAACTGCGCGCCTACAAGGCCCGCCCGCTGGACGGCGTCTGGGCGACCCCGCCGTTCCTGCACAACGGCTCGGTGCCCAACCTGTTCCAACTGCTCTCCCCGGCCGCCGAACGCTCGCCGCAGTTCTACGTCGGCACCTTCGAATTCGATCCGAAATTCGTTGGATTCCGCACCGAGAAATTCCCCGGCGGCTTCCTCCTCGACACCCGCCTCACCGGCAACCGCAACAGCGGCCACGAATTCCGCGACGGCTGCCGGCAGAACGGCGTGATCGGCCGCGCCCTCAGCCCGGAAGAACGCTGGGCGCTGGTGGAATACCTGAAGGTGCTCGGCAACCCCGAATTCGAGCGCCGCCTGGTCCCGGCCCAGACCCCACCCTGGACGCCCGGCCCGAAATGCCCGGCGCCGGAGCAACGGACCGCGCAACGCTGAACCTGGGAAATGGAGAAGCGCGAGGCATGGCGCCGCCGCCCCTCTCCACCCCTAGCAGCCCCTCTCCCTTCAGGGGGGACGCCTAGCCAGAGGACGGGGAGAAGCAATCGTGGCGCACTCCCCGCCCAAGAAGAATAAAAGCCCACAGCCAACGCACACCACCAAGGACACCCACTCCATGCGCGCACTCCTCACCCACGCCTGGCTGTTCCTCGGCAAATGGCTCGGCCGCCTGCTCCTCCTGCTGCTGGCCGTCGGCCTCGGCGGCTGGGCCATCGGCAGCCTCTACTACGCCTGGAAATTCTCCGGCCCGGTGTCCGCGGAAGAGCAGATCGCCCCGGACGAAGCCCGCATCACCCAGGCGATCATCCAGGACGCCATCCGCGTAGTCGAACAGCACCGCGACAACACCCGCGTCCTGCGCGATGCCCACGCCAAGGCCCACGGCTGCGTGAAGGCCGAATTCAAGGTACGCGCCGACCTCGACCCGACCCTGCGTCGCGGCGTGTTCGCCGAAGCGGGCAAGAGCTGGAACGCCTGGGTGCGCTTCTCCAACGGCAACGCCTACCCGCAGTTCGACAGCAAGAACGACGCGCGCGGCATGGCCATCAAGCTGCTCGACGTGCCCGGCGAAAAACTCCTGCCCGGCCGCGGCCATGACGGCGAGCAGGACTTCGTCATGTTCAACCAGCCGGTGTTCTTCATCCGCGACATCGCCGAATACCGGCAGAACTTCGCCGCCCAGGCCGACGGCAAGAAAGCCCTGGCCTTCTTCCCCAACTGGAACCCCGCCAGCTGGGAACTGCGCCACCTGCTGATCGCCCTGCGCACCCTCGCCCCCGCCCCGGACAGCCCGCTGCACGCCGGCTACAACGGCATCTCGCCGTACAAGCTGGGCGAACACAACATCAAGTTCCGCGTCGTCCCCGCCCCGGAGAAGTGCCCGGCCTACGAGCTGCCGAAGCAGAACCAGGACCTGCCCAACTTCCTCCGCGCCGCCCTGTACCAGCAACTCTCCATCGACCGCGCCCCCGCCTGCTACGCCTTCCAGGTGCAGCGCCAGGACCCGGCCAAGTACATGCCCATCGAAGACACCAGCGTCGAATGGAAGGAGTCGGACGCGCCCTTCGCTACCATAGCCGACATCATTGTGCCAGCTCAGGATTTTGATAGCCGGGAACAGAACCTGTTCTGTGACAACCTTTCGTTCAACCCCTGGCACGCGCTGCCGGAGCATCGGCCGATCGGCGGGATCAACCGGTTGCGGAAGGCGGTTTACGAGGCGGTCAGTGGGTATAGGTTGGGGAGGAATGGGTGAGGGTTTAGGGGGAGGAGTGCTTGGTGTTACGTTGATCGGGAATGGCCGGAATCGGCCAGTTGCGGCCCTTCACCTTGCTGGCTTTTTAACCAAGAAGAGCAGTCCAATAGTTTAAGGAGTTCATGGGCGACCGGATTGTATTTGGCATGCGACAGAACAAAAAATGCAACGACTGCCCAAGGGATAGACAGCATGATGGCTTTTCACCCATATTCGGTCATATATATGCCGAAAAATAAGGATCAGCATATATGCTCGACCAACAAACCGCACAGGAAGTTGCACTAAAAATGGCAAGCGACGCACAGTTCTGGGCGGCACTTATTGGCTTTATTGGCGTAATAATTGGCTCTATCCTGTCAATAGCGGGAAACCTTCTATTCTATTGGTATCAAAATCGCAGAACTAACTCCCTGGACAATCTAAGAAAAAACCTGCTAAGACAAATGCTTGATAATTCCAAGTTCCCAGAAGGACGCTCACTTGAGACTCTCTCTAGAGTCACAGGTGCCGAGCCTGAAGAATGTAGGCGTCTATTAATCGAGATTGGGGCTCGAGGCTTCACACTCGCACGTGGGGGCGAGGGTTGGACATACGTTAAAAAACGCCAATGGTCAGAACAATAGACTAAGTTTCGTAAACGGGCCCGATCGTCTGCAAAGGGTCGGTAGCAGCCTCTCGTTACAGGCAGAAATCGGCCGACTACAGCCATTCACTCTCATCAGGAAATCAGTGGGAGGGCGTACGCGGCTGCCGGGTCGAAAATTCGGCACTAGGCTGTTAATCAACCATGACGCAAGGAGGCAGTTTTGACGGACTATGAGTTTGCCCAAGCCGCTCATCCGCACAGCTGGCTGCTAGTTGCGGACAACCTCTACGAGCAGTCGAAAGGACTTCTACGTCAGTTCCCAACTGGCAAAACTATGCAATGGGATGGCAATGGCACCCTCCTGTGTGAGTGGCCAAGCAGTAGCCGGTCAACCTTTCTACTTGCAGGTTTTGCGCTTGAGAACGCTATAAAAGCCTTTCTCGTGTACGAGAATCCACAGTGGGTTTCCAATGGGATATTGGCTCGTCCGCTTCGGTCTCATAGGTTAGTAGCGCTTTCGCAGCAATCTACTCTTATTCCTTGGCAAAAACGTGGTCCAATAATCCTATCTAGCTTCGAGCGTGGGTTGGAATCTTGGGCCCGTTATCCTTGCGCAATAAGTGCTGCAGAAACTGAGGTTGAGCAGAACCTTTCCCCTGCGTTATGGAAAAATTACTTGAGGCTCATGCGTGCTTACGGAAAATCGCTCATGGCGCTCCTACAGCAAGACTGGAAAGGCCCTCACGGAGTTGAGGGCCGTTTCGAGTTCAGTGGTAGTTACCTCGGGGCGCAATCCATCAAATGACTCCACGTTCGGGCTCGATGGCAAGTATGGTCGTAGTGACCACAATCGGCCGATTTCTGCCGCGGGCTAGGGGCAGCTACCGAGCCCTAGCCGCTTCTCGTGGAGGACAGCTAACGCTGGCTCATCACGCCCCCCACGAGAGCACGCTGCAATACACCGCTTGCACTGACATAAAGTCCAAGGGCGATGGCCATCATGATTGAGTGAGCAAGATCAATTCAGCGGTCTTCGATCATTCCACTTCCTTACTGACTCCCCGCTGGGCATGTCAATCTAAACGAAAAGGTAAGTCTGCTCTTGGCCGAATACAGCCCTTCCCTCCCTAAGCCATAGCCTCTCCCATACCTGAACGGCACACCTATTGCCACCCGCAGAACCACAACCTCCCCCCACTGCTAACCGCAATAGTTGCGGCTTGAGTGGTGCGGATTCGAATTTTGGAATCTGGTGTTGGCGGGTATTGTGCTGCTGGCCCTTACCCCAACCCTCTCCCCCACGCGGGAGAGGGGGCCGGGCGTGCCTTGTGGGTCGAGCGCCTCGCTCGGGCGCAGCCTGGAGCGATGTCTACCCTCCCCTAGCCCAGGGCATCTGGAAACTGGAATGCGGCCCCCAGCCCAGGCAACCAGAAGCGCCGGAAACGCGCCCTGAATGATTTCAGATTCGCGCCGAAACCTTCGAAAGCCGTTTCCTCGCACCCGAAAGCCGCCGAGGCTGCCCTGCGGCTTTCGCTGCGCAACGGCTAGTCGCCTACTTGCACCGGTCGCTCAGCCTGACCAGCGATGCGCCGTACACCGCGTCGTCTTCGGAGGCGAAGATCGCGTCGCCTTCGACGGAGGCGCCCGGCTTGAGGGTCTCGGCGGTGAGTTCCTCGTCCACGGTATCCAGCCTGAAGGACTGGCCGGCGGCGGACAGCGCCACCAGGCAGCTGTTCTTCAGGCTGATCTCGCTCTTCGCCGCATTCACCAGGCGGACCTTGAAGGCTTGGGTGCGGAAATGCTTGTCGCCGACGGATACGCTGCCCTTGTCGCCCTGGCGGGCGAAGACCATCACTGCATCCGGCGCGGCGGCGAAGCCGAGGGAAGGAGCGGCCAGCAGGCCGGCCAGGGTCAGGGCCATTGCGTTCTTCATACTGATTTCCTTTGGCAAAGACTGAACGACCCGGTGATTTTCCGTGGGTCTTTTCGCCGCGATCAAGCGCAGTGCCAAGGAATGCGGGCTGCCTCGTGTTCTGCAAGTCGGAGGGTTTCCAGCGGAACTTTTCCCGCAACCGTGCTTCCAGGCGAAAACCGCTCGCTACGCGGAACGCCGGTCTTCCAACCCACACGGTCCTCGCGCCCGCCAGGTTGCCCTCGAACGCTTGCAACCACAGGCCGGACGCTCGGCCCAGGCGATGGCCCAATGGGCGCCGGGCAGGTCCGCTTCGGCGTGGCCGCGATGCAACAAGTGCGCCTGGACCGGCATCGCGGTAGCGCTCGGCGAGGGCGCCACCGAGGCTGTCGGCGGCATGTCGTGTTCGACTCCGTTGCGGGTGGCGAGCGGGGCCTGCGATCTTCCCTTGGGGGAGAGTCCAGCCCGGCGACCCGGCAGGTGGCCGCCAAGCCGCTTGCGCAGGCTGCCGGGCTCAGCCGAGCAACTTGTCGACGGTCAGCGGGAAGTCGCGCAGGCGGCGGCCGGTGGCGTGGTACACGGCATTCGCCACTGCGGCGGCGACGCCGACGATGCCTATTTCGCCGACGCCCTTGGAGCCCAGTTCGTTAACGATATCGTCGGGTTCGTCGACGAAGATCACCTCGATATCGCCAATATCGGCGTTAACCGGGATGTGGTACTCGGCGAGGTTGTGGTTCATGCAGCGGCCCAGCGCATGGTCGACCTGGGTTTCCTCCTGCAAGGCCATGCCCAGGCCCCAGACCACCCCGCCGAGTATCTGGCTGCGAGCGGTCTTCGGGTTGATCACCCGCCCCGCCGCGACCGCGCTGACCACCCGGCTCACACGCAGGGTACCGAGGGCTTCGTCGATCCGCACCTCGACGAATACCGCCGAATGGGTCGCGGTGGCGTAGCCTTTGCGCCGCGCCGAGGGTTCAGCTTCCACCTCCACCTGCAACGCGTCTTCCGGCAGCCCTTGCAGCAGGTCGGCCAGGGCGTATCGCGTATCGCCCGCTTCCAGATGGCCACGGCATATGCGGAAGCGTTCTTCGGCGGTGCCGGCCAGCTCCGGATGGCGGGCCCTGGCATGGGCGACCAGGGCCTGGCGCAGGCGCAGGCAGGCCAGGCGGACGGCGGAACCGACCGACGAGACGGTGAACGAGCCGCCCTGCAATGGAGCCTTGGGCAACGCACTGTCGCCAAGCTGGAAGCGCACCTCTTCCGGCGCCATGCCAGCGGCGTCGGCGGCGATCTGGGTCATCACCGTGTAGGTGCCGGTGCCGATATCCGTGGTCGCGCTGGCCACCCGCAGCAGGCCGTCCGCCTCCAGCCGCGCCCTCGCGCTGGCCTTGCTCTGCATGGCCTCCCAGACGCCGCCGGCCATGCCCCAGCCGAGCAACTGGCGCCCTTCGCTCATGCTCCGTGGCCGTGGGTCGCGGGCCTGCCAACCGAAGCGCCGGGCGCCCTCCTCGTAGCAGGCCAGCAGCGCCTTGCTGGAGTACGGCTTGTCCTCGTTGCCGTTGCGCTCGGCGAAGTTGAACCGGCGCAGCGCGATGGGGTCCATGCCGAGCCGCACCGCCAGTTCGTCCATCGCGCATTCCAGCCCGATCAGCCCCAGCGCCGCGCCGGGGGCGCGCATGTCCAGCGGGGTATAGACGTCCAGCGGCACCAGACGGTAGGCCAGGGAAAGGTTCTCGCAGCGATAGAGCATGCCGCTCCACTCCACCACGTGCTCGGTGAAGTCTTCGAAGCGCGAGGTCTGCGCTGTCGCCTGGTGGCCCAGCGCAAGGAGGCGCCCCTCGGCATCGGCGCCCAGTTGCAGGCGCTGCAGGGTGCGCGGCCGGTAGCCGAAGGTGAACATCTGCTGGCGGGTCAGCACTACGCGCACCGACCGCCGCAGTTGCAGCGCCGCCATCACCGCCAGGGCCAACTGGTATTGCGGACGCAGGCCGGAGCCGAAGGCGCCGCCGACGTAGGCGGCACAGACCCTTACCTTGTCGGCGGGCAGGCCGAAGACCTTTTGCAGGTAGGCCTGGCTGTTCTGCGTCCCCTGGGTCTTGTCGTGCACCAGCAGGCTGCCGTCGGGCTGGACGATGACCGTGGACGCGTGCGGTTCCATGGGATTGTGGTGCTCGATCGGCGTGCTGTAGCTGGCCTCGACCCGAATCGGCGCGGCGCGGTAGGCGGTGTAGAAATCGCCGCGCTCGGCGGGCAGTTCGGCGGGAGCCTCATGGGCCTGGTCGAGGGCGGCCAGCAGGTCGGTCTGGTGCGGCTCGGGCTCGATATCGATGCGCAGCAGCGAGCCCGCGTAGCGGGCCAGTTCCAGGCTCCGTGCCAGGACCAGGGCAAGGGGCTGGCCGCTGTACAGGACGCGGTCGTCGAACAGCGGGCGGAAGGGTTCGCCTTCGGCGGCATCGGCGTCCTTGTAGGGCTCGTCGTCGCCCGCCATCGGCGGCCGGTTCAGGTGATGCAGTACCGCGACCACCCCGGGTACCGCCAGGGCCGCCGCACAGTCGATGCCGCGCACCCGGCCGCGGGCGACGTCGCTGCTGACCACGCTGCCGTGGAGCAGGTCGGCGGCAGGATATTCGGCGGCGTAGCGAGCCTGGCCGGTGACCTTGGCTGGCCCGTCGACGCGATCCAGGGCTTGCCCGGTGCTGTGTGGCAGGCTGCTCATTGGCCGATCCCTCCCGAGTGGGCTTCTTCCAGTGCGCGAACGATGGTGTTGCGCGCCAATCCGATCTTGAAGGCGTTGTGGGCCAGCGGCCTGGCGTCACGCAGCAGCGCTTCGGCGAAGCGGACATAGCTGTCCCGGTTCGCCGGGTGGCCCCTGAAACGTTCCTCCAGCTCTGCGACGCGCCATGGCTTGTGGGCCACGCCGCCGAGCGCCAGGCGCAGTTCGCCAATGCGCTCGCCGTCCGGTTCCAGGGCCGCCGCCACCGAGACCAGGGCGAAGGCGTAGGAGGCCCGGTCGCGCACCTTCAGGTAGTGGCAATGCCGGGCGAAGCGCGGCGCTGGCAGCTCGATGGCGGTGACCAGTTCGTCGACGGCCAGGCAGTTGTCGCGCTCGGGCGTGTCCGCCGGCAGGCGATGGAAGTCGGCGAAAGCGACCCGCCGCTCGCCAGCGCGGCCGCGCACCAGTACCTGAGCCTCCAGCGCCGCCAGCGCCACGCACAGGTCGGATGGATGTACCGCCACGCAGTGTTCGCTGGCGCCGAGGATCGCATGGTTGCGGTTCAGCCCGCTGCGCGCGGGGCATCCGCTGCCCGGCTCGCGCTTGTTGCATGGCGTGCCGGTGTCGTAGAAATACTGGCAGCGGGTACGCTGCAACAGGTTGCCGCCGGTGCTGGCCATGTTGCGCAACTGCGGCGAGGCGCCGGCGAGGATCGCCTGGGCTAGCAAGGGATAGTCCGCCTCCACAGCGGGATTCCAGGCCAGTTCGGCGTTGCTGACCAGGGCTCCGACCAGCAGGCCGCCGGTGGGCGTCCGGCGGATGTCGCGCAGCGGGAGGCCGGTGATGTCGATGAGTCGCCGGGGCCTGGCAACGTTTTCCTTCATCAGGTCGAGCAGGTTGGTGCCACCGGCGATGTAGCGCGACTCCGGACCGGCGAGGCCCAGCGCCTGCTCGATGTCGGCCGGCTTGGCATAGGCGAAGGGCGTCATGCGCGCTGCCCTCCCTGCCCGTCGCGATCGAGCAGCGGCAAGGCGTCTTCCACGGCGTCGAGGATATTGCCGTAGGCGCCGCAGCGGCACAGGTTGCCGCTCATGCCCTCGCGGATCTCTGCCCGCGAGCGCGCCCGCCCCTCGCTCGCCAGGCCAAGGGCCGAACAGATCTGTCCGGGCGTGCAGTAGCCGCACTGGAAGGCATCATGGCGGATGAACGCCTGTTGCAGGGGATGCAGGCGATCACCCTCGGCCAGACCTTCGATGGTAGTCAGTGCATCGCCGTCGCACATCACCGCCAGCGTCAGGCAGGCGTTGATCCGGCGACCGTTGCACAACACCGTGCAAGCGCCGCATTGGCCGTGGTCGCAGCCCTTCTTGCTGCCCACCAGGTCGAGCCGCTCGCGCAGCAGGTCGAGCAGCGTCAGCCACGGGGGTACTCTCAGCTCTCGGCGCTGGCCATTGATCAGCAGGCTGATCGGCAGGTCCGCCGGCTCCGGATTGGTCATGGTACAAGCCTCACGGTCGGTGCATCGGCGCGGCGGATGCCGCTTTTTCAGGTCCGACCGAACGGCTCGAAGATACGTTCAAAGTAAATGACGGCCATGGCCATGCCACAAAGGCGGGCGGATGCTCGACGCCTGCGCCGCTATCGGCCGCCGGAGGCCTGCGCCGAGGTCACTTGAACAGGCTCGACACCACCCGCGCCACGTGCTCGGCGCCCTTGCTGATCTCCTGCATGATGCCGGCCACGGTGGTGATCTGGTTGTTGTTCTCCTGGGCGCTGGACTCGATGGTCTGCATGTTGTGGTTGATCTGCTGGGTCAGCTTGACGTTCTCGGTGACCACGTTCTTGATCTCCACCGTGGCGCCGCTGGTGCGCGCCGCCAGTTGCCGCACCTCGTCGGCGACCACCGCGAAGCCGCGCCCCATGTCGCCGGCGCGAGCCGCCTCGATGGCGGCGTTGAGGGCCAGCAGGTTGGTCTGTTCGGCGACGCTCTGGATGGTGGTGACGATGTTCTCGATGTCCTTGGTCTGGTGGGTGAGCTGGGAAATCAGGCCGACGGCGGTGTTGACCATCGACAGGGTCTTGGCCGACAGGGCGACGGACTGGTCGAGGGAGTCGATGCCGCGGGTGGAAATCTGCGCGGTCTCTTCCGCGGTGGAGAACGACAGCTCGGCGGCGCGCCGCACTTCCTCGTTGCGATTGACCTGTTCGGTAACGTCGATGGCGAACTTGATGACCTTGATTATCCGCCCCGAACTGTCCTTGACCGGGTTGTAGGTGGCTTCGATATGTACCCGCTCGCCGGCGGCGGTGCGGCGCTCGAAATGCCCGCGGGAGAATTCGCCGTGCCGCAGCCGAGCCCAGAAATCCGGGTTCTCCCGATAGAACTCGTCGAAGCAGAGCATGCGGTGGTGCTGGCCCTTGAGCGACTTGAGGCTGTAGCCGAAGAGACGCAGGAAGTTCTCGTTGGCATCGAGTATCTCGCCGTCCGGGGTGAACTCGATGACCGCCATGGACTGGCGTATGGCGTCGTTGATCGCGTTGAGCAGGAGCAGTTCGGAATGGTTGCGGGTCACGTCGGCGGCGATCTTCAGCACTTCGAAGACCGCCCCTTCGGCATTCTTCACCGGGAAATAGGTGGCCTCCAGCCAGACCGGCGTACCATCGCGCCGCAGGCGCTTGAACACGCCGCGCTGGGGCGTGCCGCTGGCCAGTTCCTTCCAGAAGCGCACGTAGGCGGCGGAGGCCTGGAAGTCCTCTTCGCAGAAGATCCGATGGTGCTTGCCGACCAGCTCGTCCGCCGAGTAGCCGACCACCGCGAGGAACAGCGGGTTTGCGGACAGTATCTGGCCATCGGGAGTGAAACGGATGGTGGCGACGTTCTGCCCGATGGCCTCGAGTCGCCACGCCAGGTCTTCATCCTTGGCGGCGCTTTCCACCGCCCTGCTTTTTCTGCCGAAGAGCATCGCGCACGACTCCTTGATGGCGCCTGTCCATCGCGAGGGAGTGGAGAACCGGAGATAGCCGTCCTACCGCTAAACGCCAGTGTAGATCGGGCTCCGGCAACTTTCCTCGGTGCCCGCATCGCCGTCCGTCCCCTAGCGGGCGGGGCCCAGCGGGGCGCGCGATGCCAGGATCGCCAGGCCGGCCAGCCCGACTACCGAGACGCTCTGGTTGAGGCAGGCATTGGTACGCCCAGACAATCGCCCCGCGCCCGCGCATCAGCCAGGCTGCGAGCCATGCCAGCGCCGGTCCGCGCTATGATCGCTGCGCCCAGACTGACCGCGCTCCGACCTCGCGCCGTCGTATCCCGAAACCCACTTCCAGGAGGAAGCACATGGCAACCGATCTCTACGCGCTGGCCGAACAGGTCGAGGACGAAGCGGGTTTCCTGCACTTCCTCGCCGCGCTGGCGGCGGACTGGGAGGAAGACCGCCGCCTCGCCGCCGCCAACCCGCCGAAACCATTCGGCCCCAGCCCGCTGGGTTGGGAGAACAGCAGCATCGGTGGCTTCCTCGATGCCGCCGCGACCTGGGGCGAGGACTCCCGCGACGGCCTGGCGGGCTATTCCAGGCCGGAGAATGCCTGGCGGCGCGCGGCGCAGCTGATGCTGGCGGGCAAGTTCTATGAATGACTTCAAGTCTGCCCTGGCGCCCTTCCCGCCCGGCTACCCGAGGGTCTTGCCGGACAACCGGCGGCAGGTGCCGATATTGCATCGCGACGCGGACTTCCTCCTGCGCGCGCTGCAACCCGACGATTTCGTCCGGACCAGCCGCTACGAGAACGCCAACCGCGAGCACCTGGCGCCATGGGAGCCGCTGCGCGACCCGGGGTATTTTTCCGTGGACAACGCCCGCGCCCGCACCCTGCTACAGGTGGCGAGCATGGACGAAGGCGAGGCGCTTCTCCTGCTGTTGCTCGATCCCGACGACGGCGAGGTGCTGGGGCGCTGCAGCTACACCAATATCGTCCGCGGGGTATTCCAGGCCTGCCACCTGGGCTTTTCCCTGGCCGCTGCGGCGCAGGGCCGCGGCCTGATGGCACGAGCCCTGCGGGTAGCCAACCGGTATTGCTTCGAGCAGCTCGGCCTGCACCGGATCATGGCCAGCCACCTGCCGCGCAACGCACGCAGCGAGCGCCTGCTGGAAAGCCTCGGCTTCGAGAAGGAAGGCTACGCCCGCGCCTACCTGAAGATCGCCGGGGTCTGGGAAGACCATGTGCTACGGGCGCTGGTGGACGCTCCGCGCTGAACCGACGTGCAAATGCGCAACGGGACGCCAGGCGTCCCGTTCCGCTCACCAGGCCCGCCGGTCAACCGCGGGCGAGGTCGCCACGCAGTTCGCGGGCGGCGGCGACCATGTTCACCAGCGCCGCCTCGGTTTCCGGCCAGGCGCGGGTCTTCAGGCCGCAGTCCGGGTTGACCCAGAGCCGCTCGGCGGGTATCCGCCGGGCCGCCTTGCGCAGCAGCGCGACGATCTCTTCCCGGCTCGGCACGCGCGGCGAATGGATGTCGTAGACGCCCGGACCGATCTCGTTCGGGTAGTCGAACTGCTCGAAGGCCTCCAGCAGCTCCATGTCCGAACGCGAGGTCTCGATGGTGATCACGTCGGCGTCCATGGCGGCGATGGACTCGATCACATCGTTGAACTCGCTGTAGCACATGTGCGTATGGATCTGGGTTTCGTCGCGGACTCCGGAGGCGCACAGGCGGAAGGCCTCGGTGGCCCACTCCAGATAGTGCGGCCAGGCGTTGCGGCGCAGCGGCAGGCCTTCGCGGAAAGCCGCCTCGTCGATCTGCACGATCCTGATGCCGGCGGCCTCCAGGTCGACCACTTCGTCGCGGATCGCCAGGGCCAACTGGCGCGCCTGCACCTCGCGAGACACGTCCTCGCGCGGGAAGGACCACATCAGCATGGTCACCGGGCCGGTCAGCATGCCCTTCATCACCTTGTCGGTAAGGCTCTGGGCGTACCTGATCCACTCCACGGTCATGGCCCGCGGACGGCTCAGGTCGCCATAGATCACCGCCGGCTTCACGCAGCGCGAGCCGTAGCTCTGCACCCAGCCGAAGCGGGTGAAGACGTAGCCGTCCAGTTGCTCGGCGAAGTACTCGACCATGTCGTTGCGCTCGGCTTCGCCGTGTACCAGCACGTCCAGCCCCAGTTGTTCCTGGATCTGCACCGCATGGCGGATCTCGCTGTGCATCGCCTCGATGTACTCGGCCTCGCTCAGCTTGCCCTGCTTGAACGACTGGCGGGCCAGGCGGATCGACGAGGTCTGCGGGAAAGAGCCGATGGTAGTGGTCGGGAACGCCGGCAGGTCGAGCCCGGCACGCTGCCTGGCGATGCGTTCGGCGAACGGCGAGCGACGCTGGGCGTCGCTGGCCTTGATCGCGGCCAGGCGCGCCTGCACGGCCGGCTTGTGGATTCGCGGCGAGGAAGCGCGGCTGGCCTGGACCGCACGGCTCTCTTCCAGGGCGGCAAGCACCTCGGCGGCTTCCGGCTCAGTGGCGGCACGGGCCAGCACCGCGACTTCGCGGCACTTCTGCACGGCGAAGGCCAGCCAGCTCTTCAGCTCGGCGTCCAGCCCGTCTTCGCGTTCCAGGTCCACCGGGCTGTGCAGCAGCGAGCAGGACGGCGCGACCCACAGCCGCTCGCCCAGGCGCTCCCGGGCATGGCGCACCACCTCCAGGGCTTTCTCCAGGTCGCAGCGCCAGACGTTGCGCCCGTTGACCAGGCCCAGCGAGACGACCTTGTAGGCCGGCAGGCGGTCGAGGATGCTCGGATACTGTTCCGGCGCTCGCACCAGGTCGATGTGCAGGCCGTCCACCGGGAGGTTGGCGGCCAGGCCCAGGTTGTCTTCCAGGCCGCCGAAGTAGGTGGCGACCAGCTTCTTCAGCGGTTCGCTCTGTAGCAGGTTGTAGGCGCGCTCGAAGGCGTTCTTCCATGCCTGCGGCAGGTCGAGGACCAGGATCGGCTCGTCGATCTGCACCCACTCCACGCCCTGGCCGGCGAGGCGGCGCAAGATCTGGCCGTAGAGCGGCAGCAGGCGGTCCAGCAGATCGAGCCTGTCGAACTCGGCGCCCTTGCCCTTGCCCAGCCACAGGTAGGTCAGCGGACCGATCAGCACCGGCTTCACCTGGTGGCCGAGGGCCCTGGCCTCGTCGACCTCCTCGAACAGTTGTTCCCAGCTCAGCTGGAACTGCTGATCGGCGCTGAACTCGGGGACCAGGTAGTGATAGTTGGTGTCGAACCACTTGGTCATTTCCTGGGCATGGGCACCGCCGCAACAACTGTCGTCGCTGACGCCACGGGCCATGCCGAACAGGGTATGCAGGGTCGGCCCGGCCTCGCCGTGCGCCCGGAAGCGCTCGGGGATCACGCCGAAGGTCAGCGAATGGGTCAGCACCTGGTCATACCAGGCGAAATCGCCGACCGGCAGCAACTGGATGCCGGCATCCTTCTGTACCTGCCAGTGGGCAGCGCGCAGCTGCCGACCGACGGCCCGCAGGCCGGCCTCGTCCAGCTCGCCCTTCCAGAACGCTTCCTGGGCTTTTTTCAGTTCGCGATCGCGTCCGATGCGTGGGAAGCCGAGAGTGTGGGCCAGGGCCATGGGTGTTCCTCCAGTCGAAAGGTCGATGGAGGAATTCTCGTGAGGCTCATGCCATGAGACAAACTCAATTTCTTCGTGATGAAATCAAGTTTCCCTCATGATCATCCTCGCGCCCTGACCTCGGCGCCCTCCTCACTTGCGCTTGCGGATCGCCATGCGCCGAGGCTTGAGACCGCCAGCCGCGGCAGCGCCGGCCTCGCCGTCGACCACGGGCTGCATCCTGGCTCGCGCCGCGTGCAGCTTCTTGTAGCTGTCGATCAGCCGCAGGTGCCGGTCGAGCCCTTCCAGCTTCATGCTGGTCGGCGTCAGGCCGAAGAAGCGCACGCTGCCGTCCACCGAGCCCAGCGCGGCGTCCATCCGCGCGTCGCCGAACATGCGGCGGAAATTGGCCTCGTAGTCGGCGATCTCCAGCTCGTCGTCGAGGACGACCTCCAGCACCACGTTCAGCGCCTGGTAGAACAGGCCGCGCTCGACGCTGTTGTCGTTGTACTGGAGGAACGCCTCCACGCCTTCCTTGGCGTCTTCGAAGCGCTTCAGGGCGAGGCCGATGAGCACTTTCAGCTCGAGGATGGTCAGTTGGCCCCAGACCGTGTTGTCGTCGAACTCGACGCCGATCAGCGTGGTGATGTCGGTGTAATCGTCCACCTCGCAGTCTTCCAGGCGCTCCAGCAACGCCCCGAGCGCAGCATCGTCGAGGCGGTGCAGGTTGAGGATGTCCTCGCGGAACGCCAGGGCCTTGTTGGTGTTGTCCCAGATCAGGTCTTCCACCGGATAGATTTCCGAGTAGCCCGGCACCAGGATCCGGCAGGCCGTAGCGCCGAGGTGCTCGTACACCGCCATGTAGACCTGCTTGCCCATGGCTTCGAGGATGCCGAACAGGGTCGCGGCTTCCTCGGCGTTGGCAGCCTCGCCCTGCCGGGTGAAGTCCCACTCGACGAACGGGAAATCGGCCTTGGCGCTGAAGAAGCGCCAGGACACCACGCCGCTGGAATCGATGAAATGCTCGACGAAGTTGTTCGGCTCGGTCAGCGCATGGCTTTCGAAGGTCGGCTGGGGCAGGTCGTTCAGGCCTTCGAAGCTGCGCCCCTGGAGCAGTTCGGTCAGGCTGCGCTCCAGGGCCACCTCGAAGCTCGGGTGGGCGCCGAAGGAAGCGAACACGCCGCCGGTGCGCGGATTCATCAGGGTCACGCACATCACCGGGAATTCGCCGCCCAGCGAGGCGTCCTTGACCAGTACCGGGAAGCCCTGCTCTTCCAGGCCGCGGATCCCGGCGAGGATGCCCGGGTACTTGGCCAGCACCTCCGGCGGCACGTCCGGCAGCGCCAGCTCGCCTTCGAGGATTTGCCGCTTGACCGCACGCTCGAAGATCTCCGACAGGCACTGCACCTGCGCTTCGGCCAGGGTATTGCCGGCGCTCATGCCGTTGCTGAGGTAGAGGTTCTCGATCAGGTTGGAGGGGAAATACACCACCTGGCCGTCGGACTGGCGCACGAAGGGCAAGGCGCAGATACCGCGCTGCACGTTGCCCGAGTTGGTGTCGTACAGGTGCGAGCCGCGCAGCTCGCCGTCGGGGTCGTAGATCGCCAGGCAATGGCCGTCGAGCAGTCCCAGCGGCAGCGCATCGTCGCGGCCGGGCTTGAACCAGCGTTCGTCCGGGTAATGGACGAACGCCGCATTGGCGATCTCTTCTCCCCAGTACTGGTCGTTGTAGAAGAAGTTGCAGTTCAGCCGCTCGATGAATTCGCCCAGCGCCGAGGCCAGCGCGCTTTCCTTGCTCGCGCCCTTGCCGTTGGTGAAGCACATCGGCGACTGCGCATCGCGGATGTGCAGCGACCAGACGTTGGGCACGATGTTGCGCCAGGAGGCGATCTCGATCTTCATGCCGAGGCCGGCGAGGATGGCCGACAGGTTGGCGATGGTCTGCTCCAGCGGCAGGTCCTTGCCCGGGATGCGCGTGCAGCCGGCGGCATCGGTGCCGGGCATCAGCAGCGCCTGGGCGTCGGCATCGAGGTTGTCGACCTCCTCGATGACGAACTCGGGCCCGGTCTGCACCACCTTCTTCACCGTGCAGCGGTCGATGGAGCGGAGGATGCCCTGGCGGTCCTTCTCCGAGATGTCGGCCGGCAGTTCCACCTGGATCTTGAAGATCTGCCGGTAGCGGTTCTCCGGGTCGACGATGTTGTTCTGCGACAGGCGTATGTTGTCGGTGGGGATGTTGCGCGTCTGGCAGTACAGCTTGACGAAGTAGGCGGCACACAGCGCCGACGACGCCAGGAAGTAGTCGAACGGCCCCGGCGCGGAGCCGTCGCCCTTGTAGCGAATCGGCTGGTCGGCGATCACCGTGAAATCATCGAACCTGGCTTCCAGTCGAAGGTTATCGAGAAAATTGACCTTTACTTCCACGGCGAGCACCAAGAGAAACGGAAACCGGCCATTATCCGGGAACTCCGGGCAAAAGTCCCAGCTCTCCGCCGTACGCGTCGCTACTTGCCGGCCTCCCCTCCGCTCTCCGGCACGTAGATCATCCGTCCGTCGGCCAAGCGGTAGGTCACCCCGGCGCGGCTGCCCTGCCCTTCGCCGATCTCGCCGCTGGCCTGGTAGCGCTTCAGCTCCTTGCCGTCCTTGACCAGCATGCGCATGTCCGCCTCGCCGGGATTCTCGACCACCACCACCTTGTCCTGGCTGAACGGGTTGAGCGGGTTCTGCACGATGACGATCAGGAGGATGCCGATCACCACCAGGAACAGGTCGATCAGGTTGACCATCGAGAGGATCGGGTCGTCCGCCTCGTCGTGTTCGAGGAAGCGCATCAGCCGGCCTCCCGCGCACGTTCGACGGCGCGCAGTTCCTGGAGCAGCCAGCGGCGACGCACGGTGAGGATAAAGAAGGTGATGCTGGCGGCGACCAGGGCCAGGATCACCGCGGAAAACGCCACCACCAGGTTCTCGCCGATCCCCTGGGCGTCGTTGCGGGTCAGCGCCAGCAGCGCCGGCCCCATGGGGATCATGGTCGCCACCAGGCCGAGCATCGGCGCGCTGCGCGAGGTGACCCGCAGCCATTCCAGGCGCTGCATGATCCACAGTTCGAGGTCGTCGCTGTTGCCGCCATGCAGCGCCTGCCAGGCCGCCAGGCGCGAGCGGTAGCGCCCGCGACGGCGCTGCCAGGCTTCCATGGCGAAGCCGCCGAGGGCGACGAAGGCGTAGGCCAGCGCGGCGAGGATCAACAGCAGCACCGGCAGCAGGAACAGGCGGGTAAGTTCGTAGAGGCTGGTTTCCAGACCATTCATGAGCGATTTTCCATCGGACGACGATTGACTACGGATTGCCGGACGGCGCCGGCGGCGAACAGCGCGAGCAGCACGGCGGCGGCCAGCCGGAGCCAGGGCTGCGGCTCGCCGGACGGCGGCGGCGCGACTTCTTCGAGGACGCGGCCGCTGACCGTTTCGCCGGCACCGGACGCGGCCGCGCCCTCTGCCTGCGCCGCGGCCTCGCCGAAACCGCCGGCCATCCGTTCGATGAATTCACGGGTGGTCGCCGCGCCGACCTCGCCGGCGCCGGCGGCCGCCAGTTGCCGCCAGCGCTCGGCCAGTTCGCGGCGGGTCTGCTCGCTGGCGTCCCAGTAGCCCTTGCGGATGGCCTCGGCCATGCGCGCGATGATCTGCGCCTGGGCGGTCGGATTGTGCGTTTCGAACCACTCGGCGAGACCCAGCTCGCGGCGGTCCATGACGAAGGTGTCGTGCAACGCCTGCCACTGGTCGGCGCGGACCATGGTGCGATCCGCCGCCTGCCAGCCCCACAGGTTGTTGGCCAGGTCGAGCATTTCCAGGCTGCCGGCGTAGCCCTCGCGCTGCATCGCGGCGATCCACTGCGGGCTGAGGTAGCGCCCGCGCAGCTCGCTGGCGAGGAACTGCGCGGCGGCCGTGGTGCGCGGCTGGCGCTGGCGCAGGTCGGCGATGTACAGCGCCGGGCTGGCGCCGTCGAGGTGGCGTACCGCCAGCGACAGGCCGCCGAGGTACTCGAACGGGTGGTCGGTGGAGAGCACGCCGTTGAGCGTCGAGGAGCGCGAGAGGATCGCCGCCTGTACACCCTTCAACTGTTCGGCGAACAGGTTGCCCCCATCCAGCTTCACGCCCCAGTCGCGACTGCCATAGGCGTATTGCAAGCGCCCGAGGAACTGCTCGGCGAGCGCCGAGTCGTCGTCCCAGCGGGTGGAGTCGAGGGTCAGTTGCGTGACCCCGGTGCCGTAGTCGCCCGGCGCATTGCCGAACAGCCGCAGGCGCGACAGGCGCTGCGCCAGTGGCGCTTCGACGCCGCGTTCGCGCAGGCGCCGCTCCAGCGCCTGGCTGTTGCGCGCCAGCGGGTTGCCCGGCTCGTCCAGCGCGGCGAGGCGCTCGATGGCCTCGGCGAGCAGGCGCATGAAGCCGTCGAACTGGTCGCGGTAGACACTGGTCACCTGTAGCACCACGTCCACCCGTGGACGCCCCAGTTCCGCCGCCGGCACGATGTCCAGCGCCAGCAGGCGGCCACCGGCGTCCCAGCGCGGGCGCAGGCCGAGGGCGTGCAGCGCCTGGCTTTCGACGATGCCCAGGTGGCGCATGGTTTCCGACGACCAGAGGCTGAAGGCGAGCTTTTCCGGCGCCCTGCCCTGGTGCTCGGCGCGGTAGCTTTCCAGCAGTTGGCCGAAGGCCTCGGCGCCGGCTTCGTAGGCGGCGCGGGTCGGTACCTTGTCGGCCTCGAAGGCGAACAGGTTGCGCCCGCTGGGTACCTGCGGATTGCGGATCGGATCGCCGCCCGGCCCGGGCGCGACGAAGCGCCCGGCGAGGCCGGCGAGCAGCGCCTCCAGTTCGCCGGTGTCGGCGAGCTGGCGGTCCAGTTCGCGGGCGCGCAGCAACTGCTCGCGCAGGCGCGGATCGGCCACCTTGGCGATCTCGCCACCGTCGCGCAGGTAGCGTTGCAGCGTGCGGTAGGCACGACCTTCCCGCAGCGCCCTGAAATCGGCGGCGAACAGTTCGTCGGGGTCGAGACCGAGCGCGCGGTAGTAGGGCTCGCCGAGCTGCTGCATGACGGTGCCCAGGCGCAGCTCCGGCGAGGCGGCGACACCGAAGGTGTGCAGCCCCAGCGGCATCGCCGAGCCGGCCAGTCGGTGCAGGTGGTCGTGGAGCACGCCGAGGAACGCCGGGAAATCCTCGCGCATCGCTGCCTCGCTCCAGCCCAGGTCGTCGTTCATGTGCGCCGCCCGCACCGCCGCGCGGATCTGCTCGGCGCTGCGTTCGCGCACCGCGCCCTCGTCCAGTTGCTGGTATTCGTGGATCAGCTGGTGCAGGTCGCGCAGTTCGTCGTACAGCCCGGCCGGGGCGAACGACGGCGTCTGGTGGCTGACGGTGACCGCGCGCCCGCGCCGGCGCGCCTGGATCGCCTCGCCAACGTTGTCCTGGATGTACGGGTAGAACACCGGCAGGTCGCCGAGCGCCCGCAGCGGGTAGTCGCCCACCGCCAGCCCGCGGTCCTTGCCGGGTAGCCATTCCTGGGTGCCATGGGTGCCGAAATGGATCAGCGCGTCGGCGCCGAAACCCTCGCGGACGAACTGGTAGACCGCCAGGTAGAGATGGTCCGGCGGCACCGCGCTGTCGTGGTAGGCCTCGCCCGGACGGCCGGCACGCGGCGGCTGCGGCAACAGCAGCAGATTACCCAGGCGCGCCGCCGGGAACACGAAGCGTCGCTGGCCGTCGATATCGCGCAAGGCCCAATGTCGACGCGGGTCGCCCCAGCGCGCGCGCATCTCCTCGCGCAGATCCGCCGGCAGCGCCTCGAACCAGTGCAGGTAGGCGTCCAGCGGCAGGCTCGCGGCGAGGCCGTCGCGATACAGCGCGTCCAGGGTCTGCGGCCGGTAGTAGCCGCCGAGCAGGCGCTGGGCGGTATCGATCAGCGCGCTTTCGTCGCTCGTCGCAACCCGGTAGCCGGCCGCCCGCAGCGCTTCGCCGAGACGGGCCAGGCTGGCCGGTACATTGAGATGCGAGGCGGCGACGTTCTTCTCGCCCTCCGGGTGGTTCCAGAACATCAGCGCCAGGTGCTTGTCCGCCGCCGGCAGGCGACGCAGGCGCAGCAGCCGGTCGAGCTTGTCCAGCAGGGCCTCGGCCTGCCCGGCCATCAGCTTCGGCTCGCCGTTCTCCAGGGCGCTGATCACCAGCGGATCGCTCATTCCCCAGGTTTCCGGCATGCCGAGGAAGGCCGCCGCGGTACGCGACGCCACCCCGCTGGCGGCGGCCAGCCAGTCGGCCTCGTTGCCGTCGCGGTAGCCGAGGGTCTGCAATACCGGCACGTCCAGCGCGAGGAACTCGGCACGGCGCGCCGGGCCGTTCTGCAGGTGCTGCAGGTTGACCAGCGCCTGGACATCGGCGCCAGCGAAGGACTTCCTCAACGCCTCCGGATCGCTGTCGTCGAACCACACCGCCAGCGGCGCCTGACCGTGCCGCTCGCTACGCCGCAACAGTTCGTCGATGGCGCCGGTCTGGGCGTCGGCGATGGCGCCGCGCGGGATCAGGAAGGCGATGCGCGGGGCATCGCTGGCCCAGCGCGAGGCGCCCCAGGCCAGGTAGTCGGCGAGGCCGGCGAACGGCGCCGGTGCGTCGGGATGATAGAAGCCGGCCTGCGCCAGGGGCTGCGGCGCCGGCAACGCGTCGACGGGCAGGCCGGCATGCCAGCGTCGGACCGCCTCGAACAGCCGGCGCAGGTTGGCTTCGCCGCCGTTCGCGTAGTAGCCGACCAGGCGCCCGCCCAGCGCCGCCGGCAGGTTGCCGAAACCCGGCGGACCGCCGCCGACGCGGATCCAGGGTTGCGTCCCGCCTTGCAAGCGCTCGCCCAGCGCCTCCTCGACCTGGGCGCGATCGGTCGGCCGCGGCGTGTCGAGGATCAGCAGGTTGCCGCCGTCCAGCCACTCGCCGGGTGGCGCCTCGCCGATGCCGAGGCGCAGGCCGCGCAACTCGACACCGGCCTCGCGCGCCCAACCGGCTAGGCGCTGGTGCTTGCCCGGGAGGACGAAATCGCTGCTGAGCAGACGCACCTGGGCCGGCTCCGCCCAGGCACAGAGACTGGCCAGCAGCGCGCCGCAGAAGAGTAGCGAACGGCGCATCAGAAGCTCGCCACCAGGCCGAGATGGAAGGTCCGCCCAGGTTCGGCATAGGTGAAGTGCGTGTCGTCGTCGGCCAGGCGCTGGTCGCCAAGGTTCTCGATGCCGCCGCGCAGCGTCAGGTTCTCGCTGAGTTTCTGGCTCAGCTCCAGGTGCCACAGGCTGTAGGCCGGCAAGGCGTAGCCGACGTTGCTGCTGTAGGCCACCTGGCTGCCGACGTATTCGGTGCGCAACTGGGCGCTGAAGCGGGCATTGGGGCTCCAGCGCAATTGGCTGTTGGCGAGGTGCCGGGAGCGATCGCCGAGGCGCTGGCCGGCGGTGCGGTTGCGCGCGTCGAGGTAGGTGTAGTTGAGTTCCCAGCGCAGGTCCGCCGGCAGGTCCACGCCGCCGCCCAGCTCGAGGCCGCGGATCCGTGCCCTGTCGACGTTCTCGTAGTTGCGTATCTCGCCGCCGCGCACCCCGCAGCGCGCTACGCAGACGGTCTGGATCAGGTCGCGGACATCGTTCTCGAACACCGTGCCCTTCAGCGACCAGCCATCGCCCTGGTAGTCGGCGCCCAGTTCGTAGGACGTATTGGTCTCCGGCTTCAGGTCGGGATTGCCGTAGATGGTGAAGCGCCCGCCGCCACCGACCGCCGCATACTCCGGCGATAGCTGCTTCAGGCTCGGCGCCTTGTAGCCGCGGCCGACGCCGGCGCGCAGGGTCAGCGCATCGGAAAGGTGGTGCAGCAGGTACAGGCGCGGACTGCTTTCCCAGCCGAACGCCTCGTGCTTGTCGAAGCGGCTGCCGAGGGTCAGCGACCAGTCCGGGCCGAAGGCGATCTCGTCCTGCAGGAACAGCGCCTTGTGTCGCGCGCTGGCGTCGCCGGCGGTATTCACCGAGCGATCCTCCAGTTCTTCCTTGCGCCATTCGCCGCCGAGGGTGAAGAGATGTCGCTCGAAGGCCGGCACGCTGAGGTGGCCGTCGACCACGCTGTCGGTAAGCCGCTGCGGGTTGCTCGGCGGTTGTCCGTCGGAACGCGCGTTGTGCCGCTCCAGGCGGTTGCGGTAGGTGCGCAGCTGGCTGCTGCCCCAGTCCCACTGGCCATTGTAGGCGAGCGACCAGCGCTCGCGTTCGATCACGTCGCGCGACTCGTAGTAGCGCGAGCGCGACCCTCCGGTCTCGCTGTTGCGCCAGCGTCGTTCGCGCCCGCGCTGGTGGCCGAGGTCGATGCGCTGGGCGTCGTCCGGGGTCCAGCTGAGGTTCAGCCCACCGCTGTCGGCGTTGCCGCCTTCCAGCTCGGAGAGTCGGCGCTCATCGGCGTCCGGGGTTTCCTGCTGGCGGCGGCTCTCGCCGTTCAGGGCGAGGCCCAGCTTGCCGGGCACCAGCGGCCCGGCGAGATAGGCGCCGAGCTGGTGGCTCTGCCCGCCGAGGCCGTCCTCGCGCACGCCGCCATCGAGCAGACCGCTGCCCGTCCAGGTATCGGTGGCGCGCCGGGTGATCACGTTCACCACCCCGCCGAGGGCTTCCGAACCGTAGAGCGAGGACATCGGTCCGCGTACCACCTCGATACGCTCGATGCTCTCCACCGGCACCCAGCCGAGGTCGAAGTCGGAATGGGCGATGGCCCCGGACGAGGTGGAGATCCGCTGGCCGTCCACCAGCACCAGGGTGTGCTCGCTGGACATGCCGCGAACGCTGATGCCCCGCCGGGACATGCCGACGCCGTTGAACTGCAGGCTTTCCGAACCGCGCAGGGCTTCCTGCAGGTCGCGCACCGGGCGCCGCCGCAGGTCCTCGGCGGCGATCAGCGAAACGCTGGCCGGGGCGTCGCGCAGCTTGCGCTCGGTAGTGGTGGCGCTGACCACGGTCGGCTCCAGGTCGACCGGCGCGGCCAGCGCCAGGCAGGGAAGCAGGTAGAGGAACGGCACGGCGCGGGCCAGCCGCAGCGGAGGAAGACGGTGCGGGGAGGAATGGGGGGTCATGGTCGGCAGGTATGAATTATGAATACTTATAAGTTATAACATAACATTTCTTCGAATGAAGAATGCCCGCCGTTTCTTCTTCATCGAGGCGAGGGAACGTCTCGCTCGCCGTATCCCTCGAAGCACAGGACCCCACTCTCAACCGGGCATGCCCCCCAGGAGGAAAGATGACCGCAACCGAGCAGATCATGGCGCTCCTCGAACGCTGGGACCGCCAGCAGGAGGGCTACATCCGCCAGCGCGAGGAGCGCTACGAGGCGATGTTCCAGTTGCTCGAAGACCTCTTCGGCCGCGACGGGCGCTTCACCGCCATCGACGCCGCCTGCGGCCCGGGCTCCCTCGGCCGGCGCCTGCTCGAACGCTTCCCGGCGGCGCGGGTGGTGGCGCTGGACGCCGACGTCATGCTGCTGGAGATCGCGCGTACGGCGCTGGCCGGTTTCGCCGAGCGGGTCCGCGTGGTGGAGTGCGACCTCACCGATCCAGGCTGGACCGAACGGGTCGCCGAAGCGCGCGAGTCCCTCGCCGGCGAACGGCCCGCGGCGCTGCTCTCTTCCACCGCGTTGCACTGGCTGTCGCCCGCCGAACTCGCCGGGTTCTACGCCCAGGCCGGCGAGCTGCTCGCCCCCGGCGGCGTGCTGCTGAACGCCGACCACATGCGCTACGACCGACGCTGGCCGGGACTCGCGGAATTGTCCCGGAAGCACCGCGAGCGGGTCCTCCAGGCGTCCGTGGCCAGCGGCGCGGACAGTTGGGAAGACTGGTGGCAACGCGCCGCGCAGATCCCCCGGCTGGCCCCGCTGAAGGCGCAGCGCGACGCCCATTTCGCGCGGCGCCCGCTCAGGCGCGCCAGCGAAGACGAAGACTGCTCGCTCGATTTCCATCTCGCCGCCCTGCGCCAGGCGGGTTTCGCCGAGGCCGCCACGGTCTGGCAGCAGTTGGACAACTACGTCGTCTTCGCCCGCCTCGCCCAGGCCTGATACGCCGTCACCCGGGCACGGGGAATACCTCCAATGGAACCCGGGCAATCCGCCGGACGTTGACGCAGATCAACGCCGGCTCGGCGTCGCCCGCCAGAATCCACAACATATTGTTGTTTTGCAAAATCAAAACACATCATGTTGTGGAGAAGTTGAAATGACCCAGCCCCGGAAGGCTACCTGGCCGGCCACCCTGCTCAAGCGCAACGGACGTGAAGTCCCTTTCGATCCCGGCAAGATCGAACGCGCCATCGCCGCCGCCGGCCAAGCCACCGGCGAGTTCGACCCGCAGCAGGCGCAGGCGCTCGCCGAACGCGTGGTGGAACGCCTGCCGGAACGCGCCTGCCTGGATATCGAACGGGTCCAGGACCTGGTCGAACGGGTGCTGATGGAGGCCGGCCACTACCCAACGGCGCGCGCCTACGTGGTCTACCGCGAACGCCACGGCCGGCTGCGCCGCGAGCGCAAGACCCTGGTGGACGTCGCCGCGTCGATGAACGAATACCTGTCCCGCGAGGATTGGCGGGTGCGCGCCAACGCCAACCAGGGCTATTCCCTCGGCGGGCTGATCCTCAACGTATCCGGCAAGGTCACCGCGAACTACTGGCTGGATGAGGTCTACGATGCCGACATTGCCGCCGCCCACCGCGACGCCGACCTGCATATCCACGACCTCGACATGCTCGCCGGCTATTGCGCCGGCTGGTCGCTGCGCACCTTGCTGAACGAAGGCCTGAACGGCGTGCCGGGGCGGGTCGAGGCCGGTCCGCCGAAGCACCTGGGCAGCGCCCTGGGGCAGATGGTCAACTTCCTCGGCACCCTGCAGAACGAGTGGGCCGGGGCCCAGGCCTTCAGCTCCTTCGATACCTACCTGGCGCCCTACGTGCGCAAGGACCGCCTCGACTACGCCAGCGTGCGCCAGGCCCTCCAGGAGTTCATCTACAACCTCAACGTGCCGTCGCGCTGGGGCACCCAGACACCTTTCACCAACCTGACCTTCGACTGGGTCTGCCCGGACGACCTGCGCGACCAGGTGCCGCGCATCGGCGGCGAGGAGATGCCCTTCGCCTACGGCGAGCTGCAGGCCGAGATGGACCTGATCAACCGCGCCTACATCGAGGTGATGCAGGCCGGCGATGCCCACGGCCGGGTATTCACCTTCCCGATCCCGACCTACAACATCACCCACGACTTCCCCTGGGACAGCGACAACGCCACGCGCCTGTTCGAGATGACCGCGCGCTACGGCCTGCCCTACTTCCAGAACTTCCTCAACTCGGACATGCAGCCCAACCAGGTGCGCTCGATGTGCTGCCGCCTGCAACTGGATGTGCGCGAACTGCTCAAGCGTGGCAACGGCCTGTTCGGCTCGGCGGAGCAGACCGGCTCGCTGGGCGTGGTGACGATCAACTGCGCGCGCCTGGGCTATCGCCACCGTGGCGACGCCGCCGGCCTCTACCGCCAGCTCGACCACCTGCTCGAACTCGCCTTCGCCAGCCTGGAGCTGAAGCGCAAGGTGATCCAGCAGCACATGGATGCCGGCCTCTATCCCTACACCCGACGCTACCTGGGTACCCTGCGCAACCATTTCTCCACCATCGGCGTGAACGGCCTGCACGAGATGGTGCGCAACTTCAGCGACGACCGCGAGGGACTGCACAGCGAAGCCGGGCGCGAGATGGCCCTGGCCCTGCTCGATCACGTGCGCGCGCGGCTGGTGGGTTTCCAGGAGGACAGCGGGCACCTCTACAACCTGGAAGCCACGCCCGCCGAGGGCACCACCTATCGCTTCGCCCGCGAGGACCGCAAGCGCTATCCGCGCATCCTCCAGGCCGGCACGCCGGAGGCGCCCTACTACACCAACTCCTCGCAACTGCCGGTGGGCTTCACCGACGACCCGTTCGAGGCGCTGGAGCTGCAGGACGCCCTGCAATGCAAGTACACCGGCGGCACCGTGCTGCATCTCTACATGGCCGAGCGGATTTCCTCCGCCGAAGCCTGCAAGACCCTGGTGCGCACCGCCCTCGGTCGCTTCCGCCTGCCGTACCTGACCGTCACCCCCACCTTCTCGATCTGCCCGCGGCACGGCTACCTGGCCGGCGAGCACGAGTTCTGCCCGAAGTGCGACGAGGAGCTGCTGCAACGCTCCACACCCAAGAGCTGTTGCGGCGGCTGCGGCGGTTGAGTCGCCTGTCGTTCCTTTCATCCACCAGCAAGGAGTACCACCGATGAACCCCAACCAGTTGCCCGAAGGCCAGCGCCAGCGCTGCGAAGTCTGGACCCGCGTGATGGGCTACCACCGTCCCGTGGCAGCGTTCAATGCCGGCAAGCAGTCCGAGCATCGCGAACGCCGCCATTTCCGCGAGACGCGATGAGCGCCACGCTCAGGGTCAGGGGCCTGGTGCCCCTGACCACCCTCGACTACCCCGGCCTGCTCGCCTGCGTGCTGTTCTGCCAGGGCTGCGCCTGGCGCTGCCGCTACTGCCACAACCCGGAACTGATCGCGCCGCGCGGCGCGGAGGAAATCCCCTGGCCACGCCTGCTCGACTTCCTCCGCCGACGCCAGGGCCTGTTGCAGGCGGTGGTCTTCAGCGGCGGCGAGGCGACCCTGCAGGCGGCCCTCGGCGACGCCATGCGCACGGTCCGCGAACTGGGCTTCCGCGTCGGCCTGCACAGCGCCGGCATCAACCCCCGCGCCTTCGCCCGGGTGCTGGCGCAGAGCGACTGGGTGGGCTTCGACGTCAAGGCGCCGGCCGAGGACGTCGCCGCCATTACCGGCGTGGACGGCAGCGGCGCGGCCAACTGGCGCAGCCTGGAATACCTGCTGGACAGCGGCGTGGCCTACGAATGCCGGACCACGGTGCACTGGGGCTTGTTCGATAGCGAACGCCTCTGGCGCCTGGCGACGCGCCTGCGCGCGATGGGCGTGGAGCGCTTCGCCGTACAACTGGCGCGCCCGGCCCGCCAGCTCGATCCGCAGCTTCTCGCGAAGCCCGCGCCGCAGGGCGCTGCGCAGCTATGGCGAGAACTGGAAGAGCTGTTTCCCGCCTTCGAACTGCGCGACGCCTGAGCCTCCGGTTCAGCGGCGCCGCTCGGGCCTGCCAGCTCGCTCGGACAGGGCGGGCAGTCCCGACCAGGCCTGCCCTTCACAAGACTCATACGATCGTACGAGAGCACCTTCTCGATTCCTAGTTGCGTCCAATTGTCGCGGACGGCGCCGCTCGCCACCCTTGCTCCAGATTCAGCGACCCCGGACCTGCGCCATGAAACTCACGCTCACCCCTCCCCTGACCCCCAGCCACTGGATGCGCTCGACCGACCTGGCCGACGCCGCCTGCGCGCCCCTCGTCGGCACCCACTCGGCGGACGTGGCGATAGTCGGCGGCGGTTTCGTCGGGCTCTGGACCGCCATCACCCTCAAGCAACTGGAGCCGGACGCACGGGTCCTGCTGCTGGAGCAGGACGTCTGCGGTGGCGGCGCTTCCGGCAGGAACGGTGGTTTCGTGATGTCCTGGTGGCCGAAGATCGGCACCTTGCTGGGCTTCTGCAACGAGGCACAGGCGCGCTTCCTTGGCGAAAGCGCGGAGCGGGCGATCCAGGAACTCGGGGAGTTCTGTGCGCGGCATGACATCGATGCGCACTTCCAGCAGAAGGGCTGGCTGTGGACCGCCACCACGGCGCACCACCTCGACGCCTGGAACGATACCCTCGCCGCCTGCGAACGGCTCGGCGTCAGTCCCTTCGAACGCCTCGACGCCAGCGAAGTGGCACGCCGGACCGGTTCGCCGGTGCATCTCGCCGGGGTCTTCGAGCGCAGCAATGCCACCGTGCAACCAGCCTTGCTGGTGCAAGGCATGCGCCGCGTGGCGCTGGCCCTCGGCGTGGAAATCCACGAGCGTTGTGGCGTCAGCCAGATCGTTCCCGGCCAGCCGGCACAGCTGCTGAGCGCCGGGGCCCGGGTTCAGGCCAAGGCGGTGGTTCTCGCGACCAACGCCTGGTCGGCCGCCCTGCCCAGGCTCTCCAGGCTGATCGTGCCGGTGAACAGTTCCATCGCGGTTACCGAGGCGATACCGCAACGGCTGGAGCGAATCGGCTGGACCGGCGGGGAAGCCATCACCGATTCCCAACTGATGGTGGACTACTACCGCACCACCCGCGACGGGCGCATCGCCTTCGGCAAGGGCACCGGCGCCATCAGCTACGGTTCGCGCATCGACCGGGTATTCGACGTCGACCGGGAGAGCCTGGCCCTGACCGAGGCCGACTTCCGCCGCACCTATCCCTCGCTAGGCGACATCCCGCTGGTCGACGGCTGGTCCGGCCCCATCGACCGTACCTACGACAGCCTGCCGGTCTTCGGCCACCTGCACGAGAACATCCACTACGGCATCGGCTGGAGCGGCAACGGCGTGGGACCGAGCCGCCTGGGCGGGCGGATCCTCGCCAGCCTCGCCCTCGGCCGCGACGACCCGTGGAGCCGTTGTCCGCTGGTAGAACGCCGCTGCCGGAGCTTCCCCCCCGAGCCGCTGCGCTACCTGGGTGGCTCCCTGGTGCGCAACGCCGTCCTGCGCAAGGAACGCGCGGAACTCGCCGGTACCGCGCCCTCGGCCACCGACCGCTTTCTCGCGCGCTTCGCCCCCGCCGGCCTTGAAGACAAATCCTGAGGAGCCCATGGCATGAACCCTTCGCTCATCCGTCTCGACGACGAAAGTCCTTTCACCTCGCCCACGCCCGTCGGCCAGCCGCTGGGCGAACCGGTAGCCCTGACCCGTACCGCGGCCCACCGCCCGCTCGCCGACGGCAACGGCGTGACCGGCATCTGGGAATGCACCCCGGGGCGCTTCCGCCGACAGGTCGAGCAGGCCGAGTACAGCTACATCGTCAGCGGTGAAGGTCGCTTCACCCCGGACGAAGGCCAGGCCGTGGAGTTTCGCGCCGGCGACGCGCTCTATTTCGCCGCTGCCACCCAGGGCACCTGGGACATCCGCCAGACCGTGCGCAAGACCTACCTGATCTTCGACTGACCCCGAAGAACCGAACTCCACCGCCCTGACAGAGGAAACAAGAAATGGGTATGCGAGAAGCGAACGACAACGCATCGGGCCTCAAGGCCCATCCCCTGGGCTCGCTCGAGACGATCGCGATCATCATCGGCACCAACATCGGCGCCGGCGTGCTGAGCATGGCCTACGCCGCCCGCAAGGTCGGCTACGTGCCGTTGCTGGTATGCCTGGCCCTGACCTGCCTCTTCTGCATCGTCACCATGCTCTACGTGACCGAAGCCTGCCTGAGAACCCGCGGCAACAACCAGCTCAGCGGCCTCTCCCGGCGTTACCTGGGCCCGCTCGGCGGCTGGCTGATCTTCATCGCGGTGGCGGCCAACAGCTACGGGGCCCTGGTCGCCTACATGACCGGCAGCGGCAACATCATGCTCGAGTTCTTCGGCCAGTACGGCCTCACGCGCCAGGTCGGCAGCCTGATCTTCTTCGTCCCCTCGGCGCTGGTGCTCTACCTGGGCCTGAAGGCGCTCGGCGTGGGCGAGAAGCTGATCAGCGCCGGCATGGTGGCCATCGTCTGCATCCTCATCGGCGCTACCCTGATGCACGACGACGCCCGTCTCGCCCACCTTTGGCAGAGCCAGTGGCAATACGTGGTTCCAGTGTTCAACCTGGCGGTCTTCGTGTTCGGCGCGCAGTTCCTGGTTCCGGAGCTGGTGCGCGGCAACCTGGCAACCCCCGGGCGCGTGCCGCGCCTGATCGTGGTCGGCATGCTGCTGACCTTCCTGCTGGTGGCGGCCATTCCTGCCTCGGTCATCGCCCTGGTCGGCCCCGACAACCTCAGCGAGGTGGCGACCTTGAGCTGGGGACGCTCCCTCGGCCAATGGGCCTACTACGTGGCGAACACCTTCGCCTTGCTGGCGATGCTGACCTCCTACTGGGGACTCGGCGGGTGCCTGTTCACCAATATCTTCGACCACTTCCGCCTGGGCAGCGAAACCAACCGGCGCAAACGCCTGGCGGTGCTCGCCGCGGTCTCGGTCCCGCCGTTCCTGCTGGCCTATGCGGGGCTCGGCGGCTTCGTGAACGCGCTGTACTTCGCCGGTACCTTCGGCGGCGTACTGATGGGCATCATCCCCATCCTCCTGCTCAACGCGGCGCGGCGCCACGGCGACCAACTGCCGGCATTCAGCTGCGGCTGGTATGCCCATCCGCTGATACAGGGGCTGATCGTCCTGGTGTTCGCCTCCAGCGGGGTCTACGCGATCGCCTCGGCACTGGGGATGCTGCCCGCCAGTTGGTGACAGGGCGCGCTGCCTGCGCCCGGGGCGATTACACTGAAGGCCCATGCCTGGAGTTTCCTGGACATGCCGCAGAGCATCCGCCACCTGATCGCCCTCCCCGAACTCCGTTCGCGCCTGCTGAGCGGAGCCGGCGGCCTCGACCGCCCGGTTCGCTGGGCGCATGTCTGCGAACTCGACGACCCCACCGAATGGCTCGGCGAGGGTGACCTGCTGATGACCACCGGGCTGGGCATACCGAGCGACGCCGAGCGGCAACGGCGTTACGTCCGAAGACTGGCCGAGGCCGGCCTGGCAGGCATGATGATCGGCGAGAACATGGAAGCCCCGAGCGACCTCGATGCCCTACGCGAGACGGCCGAGGCCCTGGGCTTCCCGTTGATTCTCACCCACTACGGCGTCCCTTTCGCCGCCGTGACCCGGGCCATCGTCGATGCGGGACAGAAAGACGAATACGAGCGCCGCAACGCCCTGGCCCGGATATACGAAAGCGCCCGGTTGAGCATGCAGGGACTGGGCCTGCCGGCGCTGCTGCAACGCCTCGGCAAGGACGTGCGAAGCAGCCTCTACCTCATCGTTCCCGACACCCTGGCGGCCTGGCAGCCAGGCCTGCCAGGGCTGCCCGTGGAGTTGGCCGACGCGCTGCGCAACCGCCGTCGCGAGCAGGCGGAGCCGCAGCCAATGGTCCTTCGCCATCCGCTCGCGGAAGGCGAAGCGCTCAGCATCGGCATTCCTTCCGACCGGAACTGCCTGCTGATAGCCCTGGGCGAGCGGCTGCCGGACTACAGTCTCCTGCACCACCTGACGGCAGTGCTCGGCATAGAGATCGAACGGCTGCGCGTCGAAAGCGAACGCCACCTGCGCCTGGGTTCGGAATTGCTCGACGACCTGCTGCAACGACGGCTATACCGGGAACAAGCCGAGGAGCGGCTGGAGGAACTGCTGCCCGGGCTCGATCTCGACGATGCAGTCGTTTCCGTGGCAAGTTCCGAGGGGCTCGCGACCGACCCTATCGGTCTTTTCCGGGGCCACGACTCACGCCTGCTGGTTCGCGCGCAAGGCCAGGAAATCATTCTGCTGCACCAGGCCGGCCTCGCCTCGACACTGCAGGAAGCCCTGGACAGCTCGCTGGGCGTGAGCGCCCCGCTCCGTCGTGCCGAACGTTGCGCCGAGGCCTTGCGCGAAGCGCGTCTGGCCCTGGCCCACAGCCATTCCCGGCGACCGTTGTGTCGCTACGCGGAACTGGACGACGAGGCGCCCTGGCTACCCAGAAGCCTCGCCGAGGCCGAGCGGGCGTTCCGTCTGGTCCTCGGCACCCTCCACGACTATGACGCGGCCAATGGCTCCGCACTGCTACACACGCTGCAGGTCTTTCTCGAGGAAAACAGGTCCTGGTTGAACGCCGCGCAGCGGCTACACATACACAAGCAGAGCCTGGTCTACCGGATACGCCGCATCGAGGAAATCAGCGGTCGCTCGCTGGACAGCACCGCCGATGTGGCGACCCTCTGGTTCGCCTTGCAGGCAACCCGGCTGTCGCCGGAAGCGAGGGGCAGGACGGCTAAGGGCAGCCTCCTGGAGCAGTCCGCGCACCATGGCGGCGACATGGACTGACGGCGGAGCCCGATACCTGGCGCTTGCAGGGCGACGCCGCCGCCAACAGGCGCGGCCAGGAACGGTTGCCTGGCAGCGGCGTGGCCTGTGGATGCCGGACCACGGTGCATCGCAGCGCCCGGTTGCAGACTGGCGCCGCCACGTCCCGCTGACGTCCTAACGAGCTGGTGGTCGACCACTACCTGGACAGCGAATGGAAGGACAACCCGGACAACCGCGACAGCAATATCGGCAGCATGCGCCGACAACTGGTCTGCCACTTCAACGTCGCCCGCAACAAGCCCGAGTGGAACCTGGAACCCTCGCGGCCGTACACCTCCAACGAGGACTCCATCGCCAAGGGCTGCAATAACACCTGAGGCCGCTCCGCGGGGGCGCTAAGGCGTCCCCTGCGAACAGCGATATGGCCTTTTGATATCACACGCTCTACCATGCCGTCTTTCCAAGCTGCCAGGGAACGAACGCATGGCTTTCGATGCCGCCCGCTATGTCCACCGCTACTACGCCAGCCTGGCGCCCGCCCCGGGCAACGAATACCCGCGCCTGAGGGCCTGGGAGTACCTCTGGGAGTATGTCTGGGACCCCAGTCGCAGCTGGGACGACCTGACCGCCCCCGAACAGCTCGACACCACCGCCCTGCACCTGGGTTTCTACCTGGCCAACTGGGGCATGTTCCGTGGCTCCTCGGGACTGCTGCAGAACAGCAACCTGGACCTGATGAAAGCGCTGGCCCGGCAGCTCTTCAGCGGTGCCGGAGCGGAACTCTTCGAGCTGTCCCTGGTGGATTTCGCCGGCAACGGCGCGCGCCTGGCGCACAACCGCAAGCTGCTGGAAACGGTACTCGGGTCGATGGACGCCCTCAGCAGCCGGGTGAGCTGGACCGACACCCTGAAGAGCAAGATCCTGCTCGGCGTCTGGGGCGAGTTTCCCGCCCTCGACCGCCACTACGTGGCCGCCTGTCGCGCGCTGTATCCACGCCGGGGCCTGACGAGCGTCAACGGCGGGACCCTCACCGCGCTGCACCGCCTGATCGGCGAAGAAAGGCTGTCGTTCCCGCGCCTGGAGACCGCCCGCAAGGGGCTCCTCTACCCCACCGGGCGCCTGGCCGACATGGCTTTCTTCCAGTACGGCCTGGAAAACGCTTGAGGCGCTGCGCCGCCGATCCGGGGGACTTGTAGGCATGCCCTCGCTGTAAGTAGTATGAGACTCATTCTCAATTACAACAGCGATCCCCTCCATGCCGCCGGCCGACGCCTCCCTGCACGACGCTGTGAGCCATCTCTACCAGGACCACCATGGCTGGCTGCAAGGCTGGTTGCGGCGACGCCTGGGCTGCGCGGAAAACGCCGCCGACCTGGCCCAGGACACCTTCGCCCGCCTGCTCGCCTCGCGCCGGGTACTGGATGCGCGCGAACCGCGCGCCTACCTGACCACCGTCGCCAAGGGGCTGATGATCAACTGGTTCCAGCGCCAGTCGCTGGAGCGCGCCTACCTCGATGCCCTGGCCAACCTCCCGGAAGACCTCGCGCCGCCGCCGGAACAGCGGTTGATGGTGCTGGAAACCCTGCATGAAGTAGACGCCCTGCTCGGCAGCCTGCCGGACAGGGTCCGCCAGGCGTTTCTCCTGGCGCAGATCGAAGGCCTGAAGTACGAAGCCATCGCCGAGCGCCTGGGCGTGTCTCTGGGCTCGGTCAAGCGCTACATGCAGCAGGCCTTCCGCCAGTGCCTGGAGCTGATGGAATGAACGCCGCGGGCGAAGGCCGGATTCCCTCGCCGATCCTCGACGAGGCCGCCGAGTGGCTGGTGCGCCTGCAGGACAGCGGCTGCACCGACGACACGCGCCAGGCGTGCGCCCAGTGGCGGCAGCGCAGCCCACAGCACGCCCATGCCTGGGAGCGCGCCGAGCGCCTGCTGCAATGCCTCGGCCGACTGCCGCCGGCGCTGGCCCTGCCGACCCTCGGCCGCGAGCGCGGGCTGGACCGGCGGCGCGCGATCAAGCACCTCGCCCTGGTCCTCGGCGGCGCCTCGCTGGGGCTCGCCACCTGGCAGGCCGAACCGTTGCGCGACTGGCTGGCCGACCAGCGCACCGGCGTCGGCGAACAGCGCCGCCTGACCCTGCCCGACGGCAGCCTGCTGACCCTGAACACCGACAGCGCCGTGGACCTGGCCTTCGACGCCAGCCAGCGGCTGGTACGCCTGCTGCGCGGCGAGATCTTCGTCGATAGCCGCGCCGACCCGCGTCCGTTCCGCGTCGCCACCGCCGAAGCGCGGCTGCATGCCGGTGCCGCCCGCTTCAACGTACGCCAGGAGATGGCCGCGACCCGGGTCGCGGTACTCGCCGGGCGGGTCGAACTGAGCCCGCTCCACGGACGCGGGCGCTGGCTGGAAAGCGGCGAGTCGGTGCGCCTGGGCGCCGACGGCGAAGCGCGCCGGCTGGCCTTCGACGGCCTGCCGGACGCCTGGACCCGCGGCATGCTGATGGCCGACCGGATGCCGCTGGCCGAGGTGCTCGCCGAACTCGCCCGCTACCGTCGCGGCTTACTGCGCTGCGACCCGCAACTGGCCAGGCTGGCGGTGTCGGGCGCCTATCCGCTGCTGGACCTGCGGCGCACGCTGGGCATGCTGCAGGCCACCTATCCGCTGAAGGTGCGCGGGGTGACCGACTACTGGATCAGCCTGGTGCCGGCGTGACGGCGCGGCCGCCATCCCCGTGGCAACCGCCCCCTCGCGTCCACCCCGGCAGGCCGTCCGCCGTTGCGCCGGAACAGGCGTTGCCATCGACATACCGTGCTCCGCAGAAAAATAACCGCCTCGACCTGAGACCTTTTTCCTTCTCGGCTGGCAAGTAGAGGAATCCGCCCCGACCCAAGGTCCGCAGAGACCACGAGGAACCCTGTACATGCCCGTACGCACGCTTCGCCCCCGTTCGCTGTCCCTGGCCATCCACGCCGCCATGACCCTCGCCCTCGCCGGCGCGGCCCCCGCCCTGCTTGCCGCCGAGGCGCCCGCCGCCAGCTCGGCGCGCAGCTATGACATCGCCCCCGGCCCGCTCGGCCGTACCCTGTCGGCCTTCGCCAGCGACAACGGGGTATCCCTGGCGTTCGACCCGGCGCTCACCGAGGGTCGCCGCAGCGCCGCCCTGCGCGGCCGCTACGCGCCGGTCGAGGCGCTGCACCGCCTGCTGCTGGGCAGCGGCCTGGAGTTGCAGCAGCGCAGCGATGGCAGCTACACCCTGGTGCCGGCAGCCACCGATGGCGCGCTGGAACTGCAATCCTCGCTGATCACCGCCCAGGCCGCCGGTGCCGAGACCCTGCCCGCCGAGTACGCCGGCGGCCAGGTGGCCCGTGGCGCGCGCCTGGGCATGCTGGGCAACGCCGACGTGATGGATGCGCCATTCAGCATCACCAGCTACACCGCCAGGACCATCGAGCAGCAGCAGGCGCGCAGCGTCGCCGACCTGCTACAGGCCAACGATCCGTCGGTGCGGGTGGTCGGCGGGCGCGGCGACCTGGTGGACAGCTACACGATTCGCGGCTTCAGCGTGCAGAACGCCGACGTCGCCTTCAACGGCCTCTATGGCCTGCTGCCGTTCTGGCGGGTACCGATCGAATTCGCCGAGCGCGTGGAAGTGCTCAAGGGACCGAACGCCCTGCTCGGCGGGATTTCCCCCGGCGGCAGCGTCGGCGGCACCATCAACCTGGTGCCCAAGCGCGCCGACGACCAGCCGCTGACCCGCGTCAGCGTCGACTGGACCCAGCGCGGCCAGCTCGGCACTCACCTCGACATCGGCCGGCGCTTCGGCGAGAACAACGCCTTCGGCGTGCGCTTCAACGGCGTCTACCGCAACGGCGATACCGCCGTCGACCATCAGAGCCGCGAGTTTCCCATGCTCTCCCTGGGCCTGGACTTCCGTGGCGAGCGCCTGCGCCTGTCCAGCGACCTGCTGTACCAGAAGGAAAGCCTGGAAGGCGTGGTGCGCCCGCTGCTGACCGGCCCGGGAACCACCCACATCCCCCACGCCCCGGACTCGAAGACACGCTTCGGCCTGCGCGATTCCTACCTGGACCAGGAGGATTACTCCATGGTCAACCGCGGCGAGTACGACCTCGCCGACAACCTGACGGCGTTCGCCAGCATCGGCGGCCGCCAGAGCAACTACGAAACCATCGCCGCCAACAGCATCCTCGTCGGCAACCAGGGCGATATCGTCAACAGCCTGGCACGCCAGCGCGGCGACCGCCGCACCTATTCCGCCGAGGTCGGCCTGCGCGGCAACTTCGACACCGGCCCGCTCCGCCACGACTGGACGCTCAGCGCCAACCGCCTGCACGAACGGCTGGGCATGGTCTATGCCTTCACCGGGATGCAGCCGGGCAACCTCTACCAGACCTCGCCGCATACGCCGCTGCCGGACTTCTCCAGCCTCGACGGGAGCATTCCGAAGACCAATGAAACCGACCTCGGCGGCGTGGCGCTGGCCGACAGGCTGTCGTTCCTCGAGGATCGCGTGCAGGTCACCCTGGGCGTGCGCCGCCAGCAGATCGAGTCGCGCAACTACGACCAGACCAGCGGCGCGCGCACCAGCCACGACAAGCGGCACGTGTGGACGCCGATGGCCAGCGTGCTGGTCAAGCCGCTGCAGGACCTGTCGCTGTACGCCAACTACATCCAGGGCCTCAGCCAGGGCGAGGCGGCGCCGATGACCGCGGCCAACGCCGGCCAGGTGCTGGCACCATACAAGGCCGAGCAATACGAGATCGGCGCCAAGTACGACCTGGGCGGCTTCACCACCACCCTGGCGCTGTTCGAGATCAGGAAACCGAACGCCTATACCGACGCCAGCAACGTCTTCCGCGCCGACGGCGAGCAACGCAACCGCGGCGTGGAGCTGAGCCTCTATGGCGAACCGCTGGACGGCGTGCGGGTGATGGCCGGCGCCACCTACATCAAGCCCGAGCAGAACAAGACCGGCGACCCTGCCAGCGAAGGCAAGGACGCGCCCGGCGTGGCCCGTCGCCAGGCCAACCTGGGGGTCAGCTGGGACACCCCGTTCGTCGACGGACTGACCCTCGACAGCCGCTGGATCTACACCGGCTCGGCCTATGTGGACAGCGCCAACGCCCTCTCCGTGCCGCACTGGAACCGCGTCGACCTCGGCGCCGCCTACGCCTTCCAGGTCGCCGGCAAGCCGCTGGTGGCGCGCGCCAACCTGGAGAACGCGCTGGGCAAGGACTACTGGACCGCAGCCAACGGCTACCTGTCGATCAGCTCGCCGCGCACCCTTTCCCTTTCCCTCACGGCGGACTTCTGAGTCCGCCCCACCATAACCAGAAACCGCCGATGACCAGCCTATGACCGCGAAAACCCTGCGCACCTGGTACCTGGTGCACAAATGGACCAGCCTGATCTCCACGATCTTCCTGCTGATGCTTTGCCTCACCGGGTTGCCGCTGATCTTCCACGAGGAGATCGAGCACTACTTCGAGCCGCATCCGCAGCTCGAGCCGCTCACCGCCGAGTCGCCGCGCATCGACTACGACGACGTGATCGCCCGCGCCCTGGCCGCCCGGCCGGGCGAAGTGGTGCGCTTCCTGGTATTCGAAAAGGACGACCCGCTGGGCCTGGTGATCAGCGCGCCGAGCCTGGTACCGCCGCCGGAGAACGGCCACATGCAGCCGTTCGACGCGCGTACCGGGGAATTCTTCGACGCGCTGCCGCCGCCGGGCGGCTTCATGTACCTGATGCTGAAGCTGCACACCGACCTGTTCCTCGGCCTGCCCGGCTACCTGTTCCTCGGCCTGATGGGCCTGCTGCTGGTGGCCTCGCTGGTGTCCGGGGTGGTGGTATACACGCCGTTCATGCGCAAGCTGGACTTCGCCACGGTACGCGCCGAACGCAGCCGTCGCCTGAAGTGGCTGGACCTGCACAACCTGCTGGGCATCGTCACCCTGTCCTGGGTACTGGTGGTCGGCGTGACCGGGGTGATCAACACCCTGGCCCTGCCGATCCTGATGCTCTGGCAAGGCGGGCAGTTGGCGGAAATGACCGCGCCCTACAAGGACGCGCCGCCGCTACAGCGCCTCGGCTCGCTCGACGCGGCCCTGGCCACGGCACGCCGGGCGGCGCCGGACATGGAGGTCAGCTTCGTCGGCTTCCCCGGCACCCAGTTCAGCAGCCAGCATCACTATGCGGTGTTCATGCGCGGCAACACACCGCTCACCGAGCGCCTGCTGAAGCCGGCACTGATCGACGCGCAGAGCGGCGAACTCACCGACATGCGCGAGATGCCGCTGTACGTGAAGACGCTCCTGCTGTCGCAGCCGCTGCACTTCGGCGACTACGGTGGCATGCCGCTGAAGATCGTCTGGGCGCTGCTCGACCTCGTCAGCATCGTCATCCTCGCCAGCGGTCTCTACCTCTGGCTCGGCCGACGCAAGACGCCATTGGAGAAGCGCCTGGCGGAACTGCCGGGCGGCAGCCTGGCGACGGAGGGCAAGGCATGAGGCGCGGTCTCTGGATGATCTTCCGCTGGCCCCTGCTGCTGGCCCTGCTCGGCCTCTTCGGGCTGCTCTCGGCGCTGCTCGGCGACGGCCTCTACGACCTGCTCTCCTGGCTCGCCCTGGGCACTCCGCTGGTGCTGGTCGGCTGGGTCTGGCTGCGCCTGCCGCGAACCCGAAGGAATCCCTGAGATGACCACCCCGCCGCCCTCCGCCAACACCCTGGACCTGCGTCCGCTGATGTTCGAGACCTTCGTCTGCACCCTCGCGGTGATGTCCTTCGTCGCCCTGGTCGGCCCGCTCGCCCGCAAGCTCGGCCTGGCGCCCTGGCAGGCCGGCGCCGCGGTGACCGTCGGCGGCATCGCCTGGATGCTAGCGGCGCGGCCCTGGGGCATCGCCAGCGACCGGCATGGGCGACGGAGGATACTGCTCGGCGGGCTGGCCGGCTTCGCCCTCTCCTACGCCTCGCTCTGCCTGTTCATCGTGCTCGCCTTGCACTGGACGTTGCCGACCCTGCTCGCCTTCGCCGGTATCGTTCTCCTGCGCGGCCTCGCCGGCGGTTTCTACGCCGCGGTGCCGGCCTGCACGGCGGCACTGGTGGCCGATCACGTCGAGGCGCAACGACGCGCCGCGGCGCTGGCCGGACTCGGCGCGGCCAGCGCGATAGGCATGGTGATCGGGCCGGGGCTGGCCGGACTGCTGGCGACTCACGGGCTGGTCCTGCCGTTGCTGGTCACCGGCGCGCTGCCCCTGGTCGCCCTGCTGGCGCTCTGGCGCTGGCTGCCGCGCGAGGAGCGTCGCCAGCCGAACCGCGGCGCCGCCCTGGCGATCGGCGACCGCCGCCTGCGGCGGCCGCTGGCGGTGGGCTTCGTGGCGATGTTCAGCGTCACCGTGGCGCAGATCACCGTGGGCTTCTTCGCCCTCGACCGGCTGCGCCTGGATTCCGCCGACGCCGCGCGGGTGGCCGGCATCGCCCTGACCGCCGTGGGCGTCGCGCTGATCCTGGCCCAGCTCCTGGTGCGCCGCCTGGACTGGCCACCGCCGCGACTGATCCGGGTCGGCGGGCTGGTCGCCGCCATCGGCTTCGCCGCCGTGTGCTTCGCCGACTCGCCGCCGCTGCTCTGGCTGGCCTTCTTCGTCGCCGCGGCGGGCATGGGTTGGGTGTTCCCGGCAGTCTCGGCGCTCAACGCCAATGCCGTGCGCGCCGAGGAACAGGGTGCCGCCGCCGGCACCCTGGTGGCCGTACATGGCTTCGGCCTGATCAGCGGGCCGCTGCTCGGCACGCTGCTCCACCAATTGGACAGCCGCGCCCCCTACGCGCTGGTCGGTCTGCTGCTGGCGCTGGCGGCGTTCTGGCCGAGCCAACCGACGCGCCCCGTGGAAACGAGGAGCGAAGCACCATGACCGCTGTCGACCTGCTGCTGGTCGCGACCCTGCTGGCGGCCCTGCTCGCCTGGTGGATACCCGCCCTGCCCGGCCGCCGTGGCCTGCTGGCGCTCGCCTCGACGCTGGCGCTCGGCGCCGGCCTGTACGCTGCATGGGACGACCGCTGGCAAGCCGGCGTCGGCGCCTTCGCCGGTTTCTCCCTGCTGCTCGGCGCCTGCCTGCGCCGGAAGCCCGTGCGCGGCCTGCCGTTCCGGACCGGTTCG
>NZ_KI517354.1:6074000-6086715 GCF_000478485.2 Pseudomonas sp. P179 | reverse complement strand
CGCGCTGTACTTCGCCGGTACCTTCGGCGGCGTACTGATGGGCATCATCCCCATCCTCCTGCTCAACGCGGCGCGGCGCCACGGCGACCAACTGCCGGCATTCAGCTGCGGCTGGTATGCCCATCCGCTGATACAGGGGCTGATCGTCCTGGTGTTCGCCTCCAGCGGGGTCTACGCGATCGCCTCGGCACTGGGGATGCTGCCCGCCAGTTGGTGACAGGGCGCGCTGCCTGCGCCCGGGGCGATTACACTGAAGGCCCATGCCTGGAGTTTCCTGGACATGCCGCAGAGCATCCGCCACCTGATCGCCCTCCCCGAACTCCGTTCGCGCCTGCTGAGCGGAGCCGGCGGCCTCGACCGCCCGGTTCGCTGGGCGCATGTCTGCGAACTCGACGACCCCACCGAATGGCTCGGCGAGGGTGACCTGCTGATGACCACCGGGCTGGGCATACCGAGCGACGCCGAGCGGCAACGGCGTTACGTCCGAAGACTGGCCGAGGCCGGCCTGGCAGGCATGATGATCGGCGAGAACATGGAAGCCCCGAGCGACCTCGATGCCCTACGCGAGACGGCCGAGGCCCTGGGCTTCCCGTTGATTCTCACCCACTACGGCGTCCCTTTCGCCGCCGTGACCCGGGCCATCGTCGATGCGGGACAGAAAGACGAATACGAGCGCCGCAACGCCCTGGCCCGGATATACGAAAGCGCCCGGTTGAGCATGCAGGGACTGGGCCTGCCGGCGCTGCTGCAACGCCTCGGCAAGGACGTGCGAAGCAGCCTCTACCTCATCGTTCCCGACACCCTGGCGGCCTGGCAGCCAGGCCTGCCAGGGCTGCCCGTGGAGTTGGCCGACGCGCTGCGCAACCGCCGTCGCGAGCAGGCGGAGCCGCAGCCAATGGTCCTTCGCCATCCGCTCGCGGAAGGCGAAGCGCTCAGCATCGGCATTCCTTCCGACCGGAACTGCCTGCTGATAGCCCTGGGCGAGCGGCTGCCGGACTACAGTCTCCTGCACCACCTGACGGCAGTGCTCGGCATAGAGATCGAACGGCTGCGCGTCGAAAGCGAACGCCACCTGCGCCTGGGTTCGGAATTGCTCGACGACCTGCTGCAACGACGGCTATACCGGGAACAAGCCGAGGAGCGGCTGGAGGAACTGCTGCCCGGGCTCGATCTCGACGATGCAGTCGTTTCCGTGGCAAGTTCCGAGGGGCTCGCGACCGACCCTATCGGTCTTTTCCGGGGCCACGACTCACGCCTGCTGGTTCGCGCGCAAGGCCAGGAAATCATTCTGCTGCACCAGGCCGGCCTCGCCTCGACACTGCAGGAAGCCCTGGACAGCTCGCTGGGCGTGAGCGCCCCGCTCCGTCGTGCCGAACGTTGCGCCGAGGCCTTGCGCGAAGCGCGTCTGGCCCTGGCCCACAGCCATTCCCGGCGACCGTTGTGTCGCTACGCGGAACTGGACGACGAGGCGCCCTGGCTACCCAGAAGCCTCGCCGAGGCCGAGCGGGCGTTCCGTCTGGTCCTCGGCACCCTCCACGACTATGACGCGGCCAATGGCTCCGCACTGCTACACACGCTGCAGGTCTTTCTCGAGGAAAACAGGTCCTGGTTGAACGCCGCGCAGCGGCTACACATACACAAGCAGAGCCTGGTCTACCGGATACGCCGCATCGAGGAAATCAGCGGTCGCTCGCTGGACAGCACCGCCGATGTGGCGACCCTCTGGTTCGCCTTGCAGGCAACCCGGCTGTCGCCGGAAGCGAGGGGCAGGACGGCTAAGGGCAGCCTCCTGGAGCAGTCCGCGCACCATGGCGGCGACATGGACTGACGGCGGAGCCCGATACCTGGCGCTTGCAGGGCGACGCCGCCGCCAACAGGCGCGGCCAGGAACGGTTGCCTGGCAGCGGCGTGGCCTGTGGATGCCGGACCACGGTGCATCGCAGCGCCCGGTTGCAGACTGGCGCCGCCACGTCCCGCTGACGTCCTAACGAGCTGGTGGTCGACCACTACCTGGACAGCGAATGGAAGGACAACCCGGACAACCGCGACAGCAATATCGGCAGCATGCGCCGACAACTGGTCTGCCACTTCAACGTCGCCCGCAACAAGCCCGAGTGGAACCTGGAACCCTCGCGGCCGTACACCTCCAACGAGGACTCCATCGCCAAGGGCTGCAATAACACCTGAGGCCGCTCCGCGGGGGCGCTAAGGCGTCCCCTGCGAACAGCGATATGGCCTTTTGATATCACACGCTCTACCATGCCGTCTTTCCAAGCTGCCAGGGAACGAACGCATGGCTTTCGATGCCGCCCGCTATGTCCACCGCTACTACGCCAGCCTGGCGCCCGCCCCGGGCAACGAATACCCGCGCCTGAGGGCCTGGGAGTACCTCTGGGAGTATGTCTGGGACCCCAGTCGCAGCTGGGACGACCTGACCGCCCCCGAACAGCTCGACACCACCGCCCTGCACCTGGGTTTCTACCTGGCCAACTGGGGCATGTTCCGTGGCTCCTCGGGACTGCTGCAGAACAGCAACCTGGACCTGATGAAAGCGCTGGCCCGGCAGCTCTTCAGCGGTGCCGGAGCGGAACTCTTCGAGCTGTCCCTGGTGGATTTCGCCGGCAACGGCGCGCGCCTGGCGCACAACCGCAAGCTGCTGGAAACGGTACTCGGGTCGATGGACGCCCTCAGCAGCCGGGTGAGCTGGACCGACACCCTGAAGAGCAAGATCCTGCTCGGCGTCTGGGGCGAGTTTCCCGCCCTCGACCGCCACTACGTGGCCGCCTGTCGCGCGCTGTATCCACGCCGGGGCCTGACGAGCGTCAACGGCGGGACCCTCACCGCGCTGCACCGCCTGATCGGCGAAGAAAGGCTGTCGTTCCCGCGCCTGGAGACCGCCCGCAAGGGGCTCCTCTACCCCACCGGGCGCCTGGCCGACATGGCTTTCTTCCAGTACGGCCTGGAAAACGCTTGAGGCGCTGCGCCGCCGATCCGGGGGACTTGTAGGCATGCCCTCGCTGTAAGTAGTATGAGACTCATTCTCAATTACAACAGCGATCCCCTCCATGCCGCCGGCCGACGCCTCCCTGCACGACGCTGTGAGCCATCTCTACCAGGACCACCATGGCTGGCTGCAAGGCTGGTTGCGGCGACGCCTGGGCTGCGCGGAAAACGCCGCCGACCTGGCCCAGGACACCTTCGCCCGCCTGCTCGCCTCGCGCCGGGTACTGGATGCGCGCGAACCGCGCGCCTACCTGACCACCGTCGCCAAGGGGCTGATGATCAACTGGTTCCAGCGCCAGTCGCTGGAGCGCGCCTACCTCGATGCCCTGGCCAACCTCCCGGAAGACCTCGCGCCGCCGCCGGAACAGCGGTTGATGGTGCTGGAAACCCTGCATGAAGTAGACGCCCTGCTCGGCAGCCTGCCGGACAGGGTCCGCCAGGCGTTTCTCCTGGCGCAGATCGAAGGCCTGAAGTACGAAGCCATCGCCGAGCGCCTGGGCGTGTCTCTGGGCTCGGTCAAGCGCTACATGCAGCAGGCCTTCCGCCAGTGCCTGGAGCTGATGGAATGAACGCCGCGGGCGAAGGCCGGATTCCCTCGCCGATCCTCGACGAGGCCGCCGAGTGGCTGGTGCGCCTGCAGGACAGCGGCTGCACCGACGACACGCGCCAGGCGTGCGCCCAGTGGCGGCAGCGCAGCCCACAGCACGCCCATGCCTGGGAGCGCGCCGAGCGCCTGCTGCAATGCCTCGGCCGACTGCCGCCGGCGCTGGCCCTGCCGACCCTCGGCCGCGAGCGCGGGCTGGACCGGCGGCGCGCGATCAAGCACCTCGCCCTGGTCCTCGGCGGCGCCTCGCTGGGGCTCGCCACCTGGCAGGCCGAACCGTTGCGCGACTGGCTGGCCGACCAGCGCACCGGCGTCGGCGAACAGCGCCGCCTGACCCTGCCCGACGGCAGCCTGCTGACCCTGAACACCGACAGCGCCGTGGACCTGGCCTTCGACGCCAGCCAGCGGCTGGTACGCCTGCTGCGCGGCGAGATCTTCGTCGATAGCCGCGCCGACCCGCGTCCGTTCCGCGTCGCCACCGCCGAAGCGCGGCTGCATGCCGGTGCCGCCCGCTTCAACGTACGCCAGGAGATGGCCGCGACCCGGGTCGCGGTACTCGCCGGGCGGGTCGAACTGAGCCCGCTCCACGGACGCGGGCGCTGGCTGGAAAGCGGCGAGTCGGTGCGCCTGGGCGCCGACGGCGAAGCGCGCCGGCTGGCCTTCGACGGCCTGCCGGACGCCTGGACCCGCGGCATGCTGATGGCCGACCGGATGCCGCTGGCCGAGGTGCTCGCCGAACTCGCCCGCTACCGTCGCGGCTTACTGCGCTGCGACCCGCAACTGGCCAGGCTGGCGGTGTCGGGCGCCTATCCGCTGCTGGACCTGCGGCGCACGCTGGGCATGCTGCAGGCCACCTATCCGCTGAAGGTGCGCGGGGTGACCGACTACTGGATCAGCCTGGTGCCGGCGTGACGGCGCGGCCGCCATCCCCGTGGCAACCGCCCCCTCGCGTCCACCCCGGCAGGCCGTCCGCCGTTGCGCCGGAACAGGCGTTGCCATCGACATACCGTGCTCCGCAGAAAAATAACCGCCTCGACCTGAGACCTTTTTCCTTCTCGGCTGGCAAGTAGAGGAATCCGCCCCGACCCAAGGTCCGCAGAGACCACGAGGAACCCTGTACATGCCCGTACGCACGCTTCGCCCCCGTTCGCTGTCCCTGGCCATCCACGCCGCCATGACCCTCGCCCTCGCCGGCGCGGCCCCCGCCCTGCTTGCCGCCGAGGCGCCCGCCGCCAGCTCGGCGCGCAGCTATGACATCGCCCCCGGCCCGCTCGGCCGTACCCTGTCGGCCTTCGCCAGCGACAACGGGGTATCCCTGGCGTTCGACCCGGCGCTCACCGAGGGTCGCCGCAGCGCCGCCCTGCGCGGCCGCTACGCGCCGGTCGAGGCGCTGCACCGCCTGCTGCTGGGCAGCGGCCTGGAGTTGCAGCAGCGCAGCGATGGCAGCTACACCCTGGTGCCGGCAGCCACCGATGGCGCGCTGGAACTGCAATCCTCGCTGATCACCGCCCAGGCCGCCGGTGCCGAGACCCTGCCCGCCGAGTACGCCGGCGGCCAGGTGGCCCGTGGCGCGCGCCTGGGCATGCTGGGCAACGCCGACGTGATGGATGCGCCATTCAGCATCACCAGCTACACCGCCAGGACCATCGAGCAGCAGCAGGCGCGCAGCGTCGCCGACCTGCTACAGGCCAACGATCCGTCGGTGCGGGTGGTCGGCGGGCGCGGCGACCTGGTGGACAGCTACACGATTCGCGGCTTCAGCGTGCAGAACGCCGACGTCGCCTTCAACGGCCTCTATGGCCTGCTGCCGTTCTGGCGGGTACCGATCGAATTCGCCGAGCGCGTGGAAGTGCTCAAGGGACCGAACGCCCTGCTCGGCGGGATTTCCCCCGGCGGCAGCGTCGGCGGCACCATCAACCTGGTGCCCAAGCGCGCCGACGACCAGCCGCTGACCCGCGTCAGCGTCGACTGGACCCAGCGCGGCCAGCTCGGCACTCACCTCGACATCGGCCGGCGCTTCGGCGAGAACAACGCCTTCGGCGTGCGCTTCAACGGCGTCTACCGCAACGGCGATACCGCCGTCGACCATCAGAGCCGCGAGTTTCCCATGCTCTCCCTGGGCCTGGACTTCCGTGGCGAGCGCCTGCGCCTGTCCAGCGACCTGCTGTACCAGAAGGAAAGCCTGGAAGGCGTGGTGCGCCCGCTGCTGACCGGCCCGGGAACCACCCACATCCCCCACGCCCCGGACTCGAAGACACGCTTCGGCCTGCGCGATTCCTACCTGGACCAGGAGGATTACTCCATGGTCAACCGCGGCGAGTACGACCTCGCCGACAACCTGACGGCGTTCGCCAGCATCGGCGGCCGCCAGAGCAACTACGAAACCATCGCCGCCAACAGCATCCTCGTCGGCAACCAGGGCGATATCGTCAACAGCCTGGCACGCCAGCGCGGCGACCGCCGCACCTATTCCGCCGAGGTCGGCCTGCGCGGCAACTTCGACACCGGCCCGCTCCGCCACGACTGGACGCTCAGCGCCAACCGCCTGCACGAACGGCTGGGCATGGTCTATGCCTTCACCGGGATGCAGCCGGGCAACCTCTACCAGACCTCGCCGCATACGCCGCTGCCGGACTTCTCCAGCCTCGACGGGAGCATTCCGAAGACCAATGAAACCGACCTCGGCGGCGTGGCGCTGGCCGACAGGCTGTCGTTCCTCGAGGATCGCGTGCAGGTCACCCTGGGCGTGCGCCGCCAGCAGATCGAGTCGCGCAACTACGACCAGACCAGCGGCGCGCGCACCAGCCACGACAAGCGGCACGTGTGGACGCCGATGGCCAGCGTGCTGGTCAAGCCGCTGCAGGACCTGTCGCTGTACGCCAACTACATCCAGGGCCTCAGCCAGGGCGAGGCGGCGCCGATGACCGCGGCCAACGCCGGCCAGGTGCTGGCACCATACAAGGCCGAGCAATACGAGATCGGCGCCAAGTACGACCTGGGCGGCTTCACCACCACCCTGGCGCTGTTCGAGATCAGGAAACCGAACGCCTATACCGACGCCAGCAACGTCTTCCGCGCCGACGGCGAGCAACGCAACCGCGGCGTGGAGCTGAGCCTCTATGGCGAACCGCTGGACGGCGTGCGGGTGATGGCCGGCGCCACCTACATCAAGCCCGAGCAGAACAAGACCGGCGACCCTGCCAGCGAAGGCAAGGACGCGCCCGGCGTGGCCCGTCGCCAGGCCAACCTGGGGGTCAGCTGGGACACCCCGTTCGTCGACGGACTGACCCTCGACAGCCGCTGGATCTACACCGGCTCGGCCTATGTGGACAGCGCCAACGCCCTCTCCGTGCCGCACTGGAACCGCGTCGACCTCGGCGCCGCCTACGCCTTCCAGGTCGCCGGCAAGCCGCTGGTGGCGCGCGCCAACCTGGAGAACGCGCTGGGCAAGGACTACTGGACCGCAGCCAACGGCTACCTGTCGATCAGCTCGCCGCGCACCCTTTCCCTTTCCCTCACGGCGGACTTCTGAGTCCGCCCCACCATAACCAGAAACCGCCGATGACCAGCCTATGACCGCGAAAACCCTGCGCACCTGGTACCTGGTGCACAAATGGACCAGCCTGATCTCCACGATCTTCCTGCTGATGCTTTGCCTCACCGGGTTGCCGCTGATCTTCCACGAGGAGATCGAGCACTACTTCGAGCCGCATCCGCAGCTCGAGCCGCTCACCGCCGAGTCGCCGCGCATCGACTACGACGACGTGATCGCCCGCGCCCTGGCCGCCCGGCCGGGCGAAGTGGTGCGCTTCCTGGTATTCGAAAAGGACGACCCGCTGGGCCTGGTGATCAGCGCGCCGAGCCTGGTACCGCCGCCGGAGAACGGCCACATGCAGCCGTTCGACGCGCGTACCGGGGAATTCTTCGACGCGCTGCCGCCGCCGGGCGGCTTCATGTACCTGATGCTGAAGCTGCACACCGACCTGTTCCTCGGCCTGCCCGGCTACCTGTTCCTCGGCCTGATGGGCCTGCTGCTGGTGGCCTCGCTGGTGTCCGGGGTGGTGGTATACACGCCGTTCATGCGCAAGCTGGACTTCGCCACGGTACGCGCCGAACGCAGCCGTCGCCTGAAGTGGCTGGACCTGCACAACCTGCTGGGCATCGTCACCCTGTCCTGGGTACTGGTGGTCGGCGTGACCGGGGTGATCAACACCCTGGCCCTGCCGATCCTGATGCTCTGGCAAGGCGGGCAGTTGGCGGAAATGACCGCGCCCTACAAGGACGCGCCGCCGCTACAGCGCCTCGGCTCGCTCGACGCGGCCCTGGCCACGGCACGCCGGGCGGCGCCGGACATGGAGGTCAGCTTCGTCGGCTTCCCCGGCACCCAGTTCAGCAGCCAGCATCACTATGCGGTGTTCATGCGCGGCAACACACCGCTCACCGAGCGCCTGCTGAAGCCGGCACTGATCGACGCGCAGAGCGGCGAACTCACCGACATGCGCGAGATGCCGCTGTACGTGAAGACGCTCCTGCTGTCGCAGCCGCTGCACTTCGGCGACTACGGTGGCATGCCGCTGAAGATCGTCTGGGCGCTGCTCGACCTCGTCAGCATCGTCATCCTCGCCAGCGGTCTCTACCTCTGGCTCGGCCGACGCAAGACGCCATTGGAGAAGCGCCTGGCGGAACTGCCGGGCGGCAGCCTGGCGACGGAGGGCAAGGCATGAGGCGCGGTCTCTGGATGATCTTCCGCTGGCCCCTGCTGCTGGCCCTGCTCGGCCTCTTCGGGCTGCTCTCGGCGCTGCTCGGCGACGGCCTCTACGACCTGCTCTCCTGGCTCGCCCTGGGCACTCCGCTGGTGCTGGTCGGCTGGGTCTGGCTGCGCCTGCCGCGAACCCGAAGGAATCCCTGAGATGACCACCCCGCCGCCCTCCGCCAACACCCTGGACCTGCGTCCGCTGATGTTCGAGACCTTCGTCTGCACCCTCGCGGTGATGTCCTTCGTCGCCCTGGTCGGCCCGCTCGCCCGCAAGCTCGGCCTGGCGCCCTGGCAGGCCGGCGCCGCGGTGACCGTCGGCGGCATCGCCTGGATGCTAGCGGCGCGGCCCTGGGGCATCGCCAGCGACCGGCATGGGCGACGGAGGATACTGCTCGGCGGGCTGGCCGGCTTCGCCCTCTCCTACGCCTCGCTCTGCCTGTTCATCGTGCTCGCCTTGCACTGGACGTTGCCGACCCTGCTCGCCTTCGCCGGTATCGTTCTCCTGCGCGGCCTCGCCGGCGGTTTCTACGCCGCGGTGCCGGCCTGCACGGCGGCACTGGTGGCCGATCACGTCGAGGCGCAACGACGCGCCGCGGCGCTGGCCGGACTCGGCGCGGCCAGCGCGATAGGCATGGTGATCGGGCCGGGGCTGGCCGGACTGCTGGCGACTCACGGGCTGGTCCTGCCGTTGCTGGTCACCGGCGCGCTGCCCCTGGTCGCCCTGCTGGCGCTCTGGCGCTGGCTGCCGCGCGAGGAGCGTCGCCAGCCGAACCGCGGCGCCGCCCTGGCGATCGGCGACCGCCGCCTGCGGCGGCCGCTGGCGGTGGGCTTCGTGGCGATGTTCAGCGTCACCGTGGCGCAGATCACCGTGGGCTTCTTCGCCCTCGACCGGCTGCGCCTGGATTCCGCCGACGCCGCGCGGGTGGCCGGCATCGCCCTGACCGCCGTGGGCGTCGCGCTGATCCTGGCCCAGCTCCTGGTGCGCCGCCTGGACTGGCCACCGCCGCGACTGATCCGGGTCGGCGGGCTGGTCGCCGCCATCGGCTTCGCCGCCGTGTGCTTCGCCGACTCGCCGCCGCTGCTCTGGCTGGCCTTCTTCGTCGCCGCGGCGGGCATGGGTTGGGTGTTCCCGGCAGTCTCGGCGCTCAACGCCAATGCCGTGCGCGCCGAGGAACAGGGTGCCGCCGCCGGCACCCTGGTGGCCGTACATGGCTTCGGCCTGATCAGCGGGCCGCTGCTCGGCACGCTGCTCCACCAATTGGACAGCCGCGCCCCCTACGCGCTGGTCGGTCTGCTGCTGGCGCTGGCGGCGTTCTGGCCGAGCCAACCGACGCGCCCCGTGGAAACGAGGAGCGAAGCACCATGACCGCTGTCGACCTGCTGCTGGTCGCGACCCTGCTGGCGGCCCTGCTCGCCTGGTGGATACCCGCCCTGCCCGGCCGCCGTGGCCTGCTGGCGCTCGCCTCGACGCTGGCGCTCGGCGCCGGCCTGTACGCTGCATGGGACGACCGCTGGCAAGCCGGCGTCGGCGCCTTCGCCGGTTTCTCCCTGCTGCTCGGCGCCTGCCTGCGCCGGAAGCCCGTGCGCGGCCTGCCGTTCCGGACCGGTTCGCTATACGGCCTGCTGGTGCTGCTGGCAATCGCCGCGCTGTACCTGTTCCCGGTCGCGCCGCTGCCGGCGCCGAGCGGCCCCTATGCGGTCGGCGTGCGCGATTTCGAACTGGATGACCCCAGCCGGCCCGGCCTGCTCGGCGCCCCGGCCGGGCAGCCGCGGCGCCTGCTGGTACGTGCCTGGTACCCGGCGCGCCCGATCGCCGGCGCCGCACCACGCCACTACTTCGACCCGGACGAGGCACGCAGCACCGCGCGGGGCTTCGGTGAAATACTCGGCTTTCCGCCGTTGCTCGCCTACCTCAAGCACCTGCGCACCAATTCCTATCCGGACGCCCCGCTGCGCGACGATTCCGCTCGCCTGCCGGTGGTGTTCTACAGCCATGGCTACAGCGCCTTCGCCGGCGGCAACTGGACCCTGATGGAAGAACTGGCCAGCCACGGCTACGCGGTCTACGCCATCCAGCACAGCGGCGACGCGTCGCCGACCCGCCTGCCCGACGGCACGCTGCTGCCCATGGACCCCGGGCTGGTCGAACACCTGCGCCGGGCCGCCCACGACGGCTTGCCGCAGGCCATGCGCCAGGGCTATGTCAGCGACGATCTCGACCAGCGCCTCGACGGCCAGTTGCACACCGCCCTCGACCTGCCCGCCCCGGCCAACCGCGCCGTCAACCTCAGCGCGCCGGTATGGCTGGCCGACCGCCTGTTCGTCCATGACCGCCTGCAGGCCGGCGAGGTCCCGGACAGGGTCGCCGACCTGGTGGCCGCCAGCGACTTCGCGCACACCGGCGAGATGGGCATGTCCTTCGGCGGCTCGACCACCGGCGCGGTCTGCATGGTCGACCGACGCTGCGCGGCGGCCGTCAACCTCGACGGCGGCGACTTCGACTTCGCGCCCTTCGACAGCGATTTCCCGGCACCGCTGCTGATGCTGCACGCCGACCTTGGCAACTTCTACCGGCTGTTCGGCATCGAACCGCCGGCCCGCCCGAGAAGCTTCAACGACTTTTCCTACGAACGCTTCGAGCACGCCGGCCAGCGCCAGGACATTCATCGCCTGGTACTGCGCGATTCGGCCCATGCCGGGCTTACCGACAATCCGCTGTTCATCCGCCGGCCGCTGCGCGACGGGCTGCTCGGCTCGGCACCGACGGAAGTCCTCATCCAGGCTCCCAACGCCCTGGTGCTGGGTTTCTTCGATCACTACCTGCGCGGCCGCGCCAACGACTTTCCGCAAGCGCAGATGGCGCGCTTCCCCGCCTGGCTGACGCGCTACGACAACTCGGCGGTGCGCGACTGGTGGCTGGCCAAGCCGGAAGCCCAGCGCCTGGCGCTGCGACAACGCATCGACGAAATGAAACGGCGCAAGACCGGGCTGGATCTTCCCTGACGACGGGTTACAGTGGGCGTCCCATCTGCGGAGCGCCGTCCATGCATATCCCGCCCGAGCTGATCATCCACCAGACCCGCCACTGGACGCTGAACCAGCGGATCGACTCGGCCCTGCCCGGCTACTGCATGCTCGGCTCGCGGCAACCGGCGACGGCCTTCCACCAGTTGCCGGAACAGGCCCTCGCCGAATTCGGGCCGCTGCTGGCCAGGGTCGAGCGCGAAATGGACGCGCTGCTGCGGCCGCGACGCATCTATGTCGGCCGCTACGGCCACATGCCCGGCCTGCCGGTGCATTTCCACCTGATGCCACTGTACGACTGGGTCGAGGAACTGTTCTGGGAGGACACGCGTTACCGGACGCTCCAGCAGTTCGGCGTGCCGACCGCCGAACCCCTTACCGATGGCGCCGAGCTGACCCTGTTCGTCTGGCGCGAATTCTGCGAACGCGCCGATCCGCCGGCCGTGCGCGGCATGGATCGGCAACAGGCGATCGCCGGATTGCGCCGGGCCTTCGGCTACGGCGTCCAACCCCGAACATCGCCTGGGCCGGACTCCGAGCCCGCTCAGGGCGCATGACCGCGTGCGGTTATCCACCGTGAAACGGATGGGTTCCAAGGCCGTGTGGGATGAATAACCGCGTGCGATTACCCACCATGAAACGGGTGGGCTTCGAGGCCGCGTAGGGCGAATAACCGCTTGCGGTTATCCGCCATGAAACGCCAGCGCAGCGGCGGATAACGCCGGTGGCGTTATTCGCCCTACGGCCCGGCTCCGGGGCCGCGGGACGCATATCCGCCGTGAAACGCCGGCGCAGCGGTGTCGTCACGGTTGCAGGTAGCGGTGCTTCCAGCCTCCTTCGTCGCGGTCGTAGCGCAGGCGCTCGTGCAGCCGCTCGGTGCCGTTGCCCCAGAACTCCACCGACTCCAGGCACAGTTCGAACAGGCAGTAGCCCGGCGGGCGCGGCAGCGGGCCGTCGGTTTCCGCCAGGCGCCGGGCTTCGGCGCGCAGGGCGTGGATGTCGGCGAGGGTTTCGCTCTGCCGCGAGGCGATCGACATCGGGTGGGTCTGGTACGGGCGGCTCAGCCACTGGGCGTCGGCGCGCTCGTCGGGCAGGCGTTCGGCGCGGCCGTTGAGGATGATCTGCTGGCTGCTCTCGCGCCAGTACAGCACCCCCGAGGCCCAGGGGTTCTGCGCCAGTTCGCGGCCCTTCTGGCTATCGGCGTGGGTGGCGAACACCACCCCGCGCTCGCCCAGCTCGGCGATCACCACGATCCGCGTCGACGGCCGGCCCTGCCCGTCGACCGTGGCCAGGGCCAGTGCCCGCGGCTCGCGCACGCCGTAGCGGCG
>NZ_KI517354.1:6062401-6064715 GCF_000478485.2 Pseudomonas sp. P179 | reverse complement strand
CTCTCCGACAGGTTCATCTCCCGCGCCATGCGCTGCATGCGCTCGCCGCTGAGGTCGTCGCAGTCGAAGAACACCGCCACCGGGTTGCCTTGCAGCGGTTCGCTGGCGAAGGCGTCTATCACGACATATCTGTGCATGGGCTCTCCTGGCTCAGGGCCGCCGCTCGACCAGCGCGTGGCGCAGCAGGTCGGCGATGATGCGCGGACCCTCGCGGGTCAGCACCGATTCGGGGTGGAATTGCATGGAGGCGAAGCGCGGCCCGCGCAGGGCATGGACCTCGCCGGTCTCGCGGTCGCGGCTGATCTCGATCGGGCCGACCTCGGGAATCTCGATGCGGTCCTGCAGGGCGCGCGCGGCGAAGGTGTTGTAGAAGCCGACGCGCTCGGCGGCGCCGAACAGGTCGATCTGTTTCTGCACGCCCTGGTTGGGCTCCTGCCGGCGTTGCAGGTCCAGGCCCAGGCACAGGCTCAGCACCTGGTGGCTCAGGCACACGGCGAGGAACGGCCGGCGCTCGCTGAGCAGCGAACGGATGGCCAGGTGCAGGTGGCCGATCTTCGGCTGGCCGATCTCGGTGGGGTTGCCCGGGCCGGGGCCCATGATCACCAGGTCGTAGCCGTCGAACGAGTACGGCTCCTGGAAGCCGCGCACGGTCACCGTCAGGCCCAGCGACTTGAGCTGCTTGGCGATCATCGAGGTGAAGGTGTCCTCGGCATCGACGATCAGCACCTCGCGTCCGGACAGGTCGGCCTGCAACTGCTGGCGCTCGCTGGCGCCGCGCAGCCAGAAGTCGGCGATCGGCGCGTTGCGGCTGGCCAGCGCCGCCACCACGTGCGGGTGCGAGCCCAGGCGCTGCGGCGCCTGGCTCTTCAGCGCGGCGATCAGCCCGGAAGCCTTGGCCCGGCTTTCCGCCGCCTCGCCCAGGGGATCGGAGTGACGCACGATGGTCGAGCCGACGCCGATGCGCAGGTGGCCGTCGCCCTCGATCTCGGCGGTGCGGATCAGGATCGCCGAGTCCAGCGTGCGCCCGCCCTGGCCGTCACCGCCGATCAGCGCCGCCACCCCGCTGTAGTAGCCGCGACCCTGCGGCTCGTAGCGGCGGATCACCCGACAGGCGCTTTCCAGCGGGCTGCCGGTGACGGTCGGGGCGAACAGCGTCTCGCGCAGCACCTCGCGCACGTCGCGGCTGGTCTGGCCCTCGATGAAGTACTCGGTGTGCGCCAGGTGCGCCATCTCCTTGAGGTAGGGACCGAGCACCCGGCCGCCGTCCTCGCAGATCCGCGCCATCATCTTCAGCTCCTCGTCCACCACCATGTACAGCTCGTCGGCTTCCTTGCGGTTGTCGAGGAATTCCATGACCTCGGCCAGGTTCGGCCCGGCCGGCGGGTAGCGGTAGGTGCCGCTGATCGGGTTCATCACCGCCAGGCCGTCGCGCACGCTGATGTGTCGCTCGGGCGAGGCGCCGACCAGGGTGCGTTCGCCGGTGTGGACGATGAAGGTCCAGTAGGCGCCCTTCTCGCGCAGCAGCAACTGGCGGAAGAAGCTCAGCGCGCTGGCCGTGGCGTAGCCGTCGATGCGCGCCTGGAAGCGCCGCTTGATCACGAAGTTGGCGCCTTCGCCGCGACCGATCTCGTCGGCGATGACCCGCCCGACCACTTCGGCGTAGGCCTCGTCGTCGAGGTCGAAACCTTCCTCGCTCAGTTCCAGCGCCTGGTTCGGCAGCATCGCCAGGGCCTGCTCCAGCGGCAGCAGTTCCTGCTCCAGGACCTTCAGCGCCAGCAGCGGCGTGCCGTCGTCGAGCGCCTCGAAGCCGCGCTCGGCGATCTGCCGGTAGGGAATCAGCGCCAGCAGGTCATGGCGCGGCAGGCCCGGGCCGGGCTGGTCCAGCGGCAGGTCGGCCAGGCCGTGCAGTTCGAGCGCCTCGCCGCGGATCACGTCGAGCAGGCCCGGGCCATTGCTTTCCGGGCGGTAGAGCAAGGCGAACGGCGCCGGCCGTTCGAGCAGGCGCTGCAACAGCGATGTGGGCAGGGCGTTCATTCCAGCACCTCGTCGGTGGTGACCACCATCGCGCAGCGGCTGGCGGCGTATTCCAGGGCCATGCGGTGGTGCGCCTCGCTGAAGTCGGCGATGGCGTCGGCCACCAGGAACGGCTGGATGTCGTTGGAGTAGGCGTCGACCGTGGAGATCAGCACCCCGACGTGGGCGTATACGCCGCACAGCACCAACTGGTCGCGGCCGGCGGCGCGCATCCGCTGGAGCAGGTCGGAGTGGAAGAAGGCGCTGTAGCGCCACTTGGTCAGCAGCCAGTCGTCCGGCC
>NZ_KI517354.1:4741964-6061585 GCF_000478485.2 Pseudomonas sp. P179 | reverse complement strand
CTTCTGCGCGCCCATCCGCGCGATCAGCGTCAGGCGCCCCGGCTCGCGGCGCGGGTCGAGGCGCTCGCAGAGCGCCAGCAACTGGTCGCGGCCGATCTCCGGGCCGACCTTGCAGGCCACCGGGTTGAGCACCTCGGCCAGCAGCGCCACATGGGCGCCGTCGACCTGGCGGGTGCGCTCGCCGATCCACGGCCAGTGGGTCGAACCGAGGTAGACCCGGCGCTGCTCGTCCTCGCGCAGCATCGACAGCTCGTAGTCGAGCAGCAGCATCTCGTGGCTGGTCCAGACCGGCGAGGCATTCGCCTCCTGCCCGGACGCGGCGTCCCAGCCCAGGTGGCGCATGATGTTGCGCGCCGCCGCATAGCCCTTGAGGATCCGCTGCGGATCGGCCCGGCGCTGCTCGGCATGGGCCTCGCGGCCGTTGACCATGTCGCCGCGATAGACCGGCAGGGTCTGCTCGCCGACCTGCTCGTGCGGCTTGGAACGCGGCTTGGCGTACTGCCCGGCGATGCGCCCGACGCGGATCACCGGCCGCCGGCCGGCCAGGCGCAGGGCGCCGGCCAGCAGTTCCAGCACGGCGGCCTTGCGCGCCACGTTCTCGGCATGGTGGTCGTCCATGTCCTCGGCGCAGTCGCCGCACTGCACCACCAGCGCCTCGCCGCGGGCGACCCGCGCCAGGGTCGCGCGCAGGGCCAGGATGTCGCCGGCGCGGATCAGCGCCGGACTGCCGCGCAGGTACGCCTGCACGTCGCGCAGGCGCGACGGATCGCCCCATTCGGGTTGCTGCAGCGCTTCGCAGCGCCGTACGCGTTGCAATAGATCGTCCATAGTTCACCCCTTCCAGGATGGCCTCAGGTGGGAATGCCTTCGCGTTTGATCTGCGGGACCGGAATGCTCAGGGCGCGCAATTGCTGGAAGACGTTCATGAATTCGCGGTTGCGCTTGATCTTGCCGTCGTCCAGCTCGAAGGAATGCAGGAAGTGGTTCTCGTAGTAGCCCTCGGGATAGCCGGGGAAGAGGATCTTGCCGTGGCCGTCGCACTCGACCCAGAAGTGGTTGGGATCGTCGGTCTCGAAGACCTTGATGTTGTACCACTCCCAATCCGGGAAGCATTTCAGCGACCACACCGCGTGCTCGGCCAGCTTGTCCTTGCCACGAATGACGATGGGCGAGCCGGTATCGGTGGTCCATAAACCGCCACAGCCGTCCTCGACGAAAAGTTCATGGCGGCGCAGGCGATCCTGGCCTTTGGTGTTCATATACTTGACCACCGTCTCGCGATTCTTCCTGCGCAACTCCACGGCGTCTTCGAAACCTTGGGGAATGGCATTATCGAGCATCGTCATATCTCCTCTTGAATTGGAATAAACATTAATCAGGTGGGAATACCGTCACGTTTTATTTGTGGAACGGCTATTCCCAATGCACGCAATTTCTGCATCGGGTTCATGAACTCGCGATTGCGTTTTATCCGGCCGTTCTCGAGTTCGAAGGAATGGATGTAGTGGTTCTCGCAATAGCCCTCCGGATACCCCGGGACCAGCGCCTTGCCGCGCCCGTCGCACTCGACCCAGAAGTGGTTCGGATCCTCGGTCTCGAAGATCCGCACGTTGTGCCACTCCCAGTCGGGGAAGCAGCGCTCGAGCCACTCGGCGAGCCGCCTGAGGCTCTCATGGCCCCGGAAAACCAGGGGTTCGCCGCTTTCCGTGGTCCAGTTGCCGGCGCAGCCGTCCTCGACGAACAGGCTGTGCCGCTGCAACCGTTCGGCCCCCTTCATGCGCATGTAGTGCTCGACCGTGGCACGGTTGCGCCGACGCAATTCCAGGTTGTCGGTAAACCCTTTCAACCGTTGGTACTCTCGCATGGTGCGAATCTCCGCCAGTTCGAATCGACTGGCATCCATACCGGAAAGAAGACATCGGGATGACAGGCCGGAGAAATTGCCGTGAAGCTTTTTCCGGGCAAAAGTTGCCCGCTTCGGAGCGTCTCCAAAGTTTCAACTAATGCCGAATTGCCATGACCGAATGTTTCGCCTGAAACCCAGTTGTAACCAGATTTGACAGGGGACAAACTTATAAACGCTTTTTTGCAATAGCCATAACCCCTTAAAAATTACAGGTGTGGGGCAACGATTCCGTTCTATTCTTTGGCCGGTTTGCCAAGCGCCCGGAAAGTTGCACTAGCGTGCCGGACAACAGGAGGACGGGCGCAATGGCGAAGGGGGCAGCGGGGAAACGCTGCCGGTGGGAAGGCTGCGCTCAGGCGACCGGCGCAAACGCTATCCGGCCATTCGGTGAATGGCCGGACGCTTGCGCGGCGGCCTCGCTAGGCGACGAGGCGTCGATTCAGTTGAGCAGGCCGATGGCGTAAGCCTTCATGGTGGCCTCCGCCTTGTTGCTGGAGTTGAGCTTGCGCATCGCATTGACGATATGGAACTTCACCGTGCGCTGGTCGATCGACAGGATCAGGCCGATCTCGCCGTAGGTCTTGCCCACCGCGGTCCACTTGAGCATCTCGGTTTCCCTGGCGGTCAGGCGCACATTGCTTTCCGGGACGATGCGCGGCGCCAGCAGGTCGCCGAAGGTAGCCTGCAGCATGCTGGTGATCCAGAGCAGGAAGGATTCCTTCTCCAGGATTTCCGTGGCGGCGATGCTCTCGCTGGAACGCACCAGGGACAGCATGCTGATCAGCCCGTACTTGCCGCGGACAGGGATCGACCAGCCGTGACGGATGCCGTGATGCAGCGCTTCCTCCCAGAAGAAACGGTTCTCCTGGAAGTCTTCGCCATTCCAGATCAGCGGGGTGTATTCCAGGAGACCATGGCGCACGATCGGGTCGATGGATGTGTAGTCTTCGGAGATATATCTGCTTTTCCATTCCCCTGGGTAATTGGACAAGAAATGATATTTAGGTGCGGTCAGCGGGAAAGGCGCCCGCGCACCGAATGAAAAGAATTCGAATCCATAATTACCGCATATCTCGAGAACCAGGGAGAAGAACTCTTCCTCGGTTGTTATTCTTGACAAAATCTCGAGATATCCCTCTCTCTCATCATGCATGCCAGCTTCACCAGTCAACAATCGATCCCGGCAGGATTCGGTTCTTCAGCGTTTTTATTCTTTTTTGTTTCCGTCTTATCCACTCATGACAATTCCCTTTATCAAGCCGGACCTGGAAGTACATATCGCCACCGGCCCTGTGCGGGTGTTCCGGACGAGGTCTAGCCCATTCGCCGCCCGCCGGGCGACGACGAAACGAGGCTGAAGAGAACTTCTCGATGAGCACGGACACGAAGCGCCGCGCAGGAACTGCGCTGGGCTGGAGGGGACGGCGCCCCGGATCTTTGCGGAAACCGTAGAACGGCTCTCCGATGGGCCTCACGGCGGTCTTTCTCATTGTTCTTCTCGCACGCTCCATCGTCGTCGGGAGAGCCTCCCGACAACAAACCTTGGCCCATGGCGGGCCTCGTCGACGAGGCTCCCCGGGGACCAGAAATGGCAACTACATACTTCCCCCCCTATCTCTCCGCAGATACCTGCCCGGAAGGGCAGGTTGTCCCTACCGGGCTGTGACAATTTAATTCGACCAGGCATTTCATTGTCCGTGCCGATTTTCACGAAGCGCATTCTGAGGCAATTAAAAAGAGCGCTCCATTCGACCATGGACAAGCTATCCACGCCTGACCGAGATCGCCTTCCGAATATAGCGAAGCGATAACCGCAGCCTGCCGAGAAGTGCTTCAGACAATAAACAGGACGCTGGCCTTTCGTATCGATGAAAGTTCCGCATGGCGTCCGCCCCTAAGGAAGAGGAGATAAATATGATTTATTACTTGATCGGAGTGGCGCTATTCATCTTCATGCTGGAACAGTTGGTTCCCGGCTGGAAATTGCCCAAGGTGAGCACCTGGGTGGCCCGGGTGATCTTCCTCAACATCGTCCAGGTGTCGATCGCCCTGCTCGCCGGCATCACCTGGAACAAATGGATGATGGGGCACAGCCTGCTGCACACCTCGGATGTCCTGCCACCACTGCTGGCCGGCTTCGCCGCCTACTTCGTCAACACCTTCGTCACCTACTGGTGGCATCGCGCGCGCCACGCCAACGACACGCTCTGGCGGCTGTTCCACCAGTTGCACCACGCGCCGCAACGCATCGAGGTATTCACCTCCTTCTACAAGCATCCGACCGAGATGGTCTTCAACTCGCTGCTGGGCAGCTTCGTCGCCTACGTGGTGATGGGCATCAGCATCGAGGCCGGCGCCTACTACATCATGTTCGCCGCGCTCGGCGAGATGTTCTACCACTCGAACCTGCGCACCCCGCACGTCCTCGGCTACCTGTTCCAGCGCCCGGAGATGCACCGCATCCACCACCAGCGCGACCGCCACGAGTGCAACTACAGCGACTTCCCGATCTGGGACATGTTGTTCGGCACCTACGAGAACCCCCGCCGCATCGACGAGCCGCAGGGCTTCGCCGGCGACAAGGAGCAGCAGTTCGTCGACATGCTGCTGTTCCGCGACGTGCACAGCCTCCCCGGAAAAACCCAGCCCGCTCCCGTCCTGGTCAAGCCCGACGTCAGGTGAACGCCATGATTCCAGACATCGATTCCCGTCTCAGCCGGAACATATTGAAATCCATCTCGTATGGCCTCCCCCTCGCCGAAGTGGTCCCCGACCATACCTATGCGCAACTGGAAACGCGCCTCGGCGAACTGAAACGCAGGTATCTGGAGCTGCGCATCTCCCACGGCGCGCGCGAGCTGCCGTTCAGCAACTACCTGTTCTACCTGATCCTCCAGTCGCGCCACCAGGAATTCGACTTCAAGCTGCGCCAGGGCAACTCGGTGGTCACCAACATCCACCGCTTCAAGAGCAAGGGACGCATCCCGTCCCTGACCACCCTGCTCCTGGCCGATGCGGTCAACGCCAAGAGCGAGCTGGAACTCAAGCATCCGGACATCCCGCAGCTCGACCGCCACGCCCGCGACATCGAGCGCTGGCTGGCCGCCGGCAACGTCATGCCGCCCAGCGAGCGGGCCCTGCGCGGCCTGGTGGAGGCGCTGGAGCGCGCCGCTGGCGAAGGCCGTCCGTTGCACCTGGTGAGCGCGGTATGCCCGGACTACTCGCACTCCAGCGATGCCGAGGGCAAGCCGCGCTACACCTTCGAGCGAGTCGGCGACCAGCCCGGCCTGGCCGGCGCCAAGCTGGTCAGCGCCGGCCAGGCGGTGGCGGAGCTGGCCAGGGCGCGCCAGGTGGAAATCCGCCACGCGATCCTCGGCGGCGAGTTCGAATACCTGTCGTTCAACCGCAACCCCGCCACCGGCGAGACCCGCGAGGGTTTCCTCGGCAAGGTCGAGCGCCAGCTCGAGCGGATCGCCGGGGCCCTGCCCTGCCCGGCCGCGACCTGCTCGTTCTTCGAGATGTGCGGCGGCGAGGACGGCTGGCACCGGGCCCACGGCGAGATCGTCCAGCGCCTGGAACAGGGCGACTACGGCCAGACCGGGCTGGACTACCCGGCCCTGGAATCGATCTTCCTGTCGCGCCTGCCGCTCTACGAGAAATGGTTCGCCAGCCAGTCGCGCGAGCAGATCTGGGCCAGCTTCGTCTCCCAGGCCGCCGAGTACGCATTGATGGGAAAACTCTTCGGCGAGCGCTTCGACAACTTCGTCGTGCTGGCCGTCGATCACTACCGGATGGAGCCGTTCTACTCGTTCTTCGCGACCGTCCCGACGCTCTACATCCGAACCGACTACCTGTAACCAGGGAGCGCCTGCGCCATGCAAGATGAACTGTTCAAGACCCGATACTCCAAGTACGGATACGGCATCGACGTGCGCCGTACCTACAAGGACCTGCCCTGCCAGCCGTTCTGGACCTGGGTCACCGGCAAGTCGCTGAACGACCGCCCGCCGCGGCGACCGAAAGACACCCTGCTCAAGCCCTGGCAGCTCTACCTGCACATCAGTTGGGGCTACGCGGTGTTCTTCCTCGCGGTGATCTACGGCCAGCAACTGCTCGCCTCGCAGCAGCCGCTGTGGCTGAAGTGCCTGCTGGGCGCGCTGATCATGTGCCTGGTGGTCAACCGCCAGCGCGGCTTCCTCCATACCTTCCACTACACCACCCATGGCGCCAGCCTGGAGAACAAGGCGCTGGCCCGCTTCACCTGCAAGTGGATCCTGTCGATCCCGATCCTGCACACCCCGCGCGACGAGTACGTGAAGCTGCACGTGAACGAACACCACAGCGTACGCACCTTCAATACCGAGCACGACGTCGACCTGGTCTTCATGAAGCAGCACGGCTTCTACAAGGGCATGTCCGAGAGCGCCTTCTGGACCCGCCTGGTGCTCGCGCCCTTCCATCCGGCGCGGATCCTCGAGCACCTGAAATTCCGCTTCGACGTCAGCTTCGTCTCCGCCCCGCGCCACGAGCGCGTCAGCCGGGCGCTCTACTGGGCCGCGCTGCTCGGCCTGGTGTACGCCAGCGGCTACCTGGAGGCGTTCGCGCTGTTCTACCTGTTCCCGATCTTCATCCTCACCCAGTACTCGTCGTGGATCCAGCACGTCTCCGAGCACCTCTGGTTCGCCCGCAACGAGCACGGCCTGCCGCGCTTCCTGCACTACGGCTCGCTGAGCTGGGGACGCTTCCTCGGCCGCCCCTATCCGGCCGACAAGCAGGGCCTGGCCTTCGCCCTGGCGTTCGTTCGCTGGAGCCTGGGCGTGCTGCTGATCGACATCCCGCTGCGGGTGTTCTCCTTCATGCAGGACCTGCCCAGCCACGACTTCCACCACCGCAAGCCGGGGGTGAACTTCTGGCGCATCGCGCCGGAGCGCGCGGCCAACGAGGCGCGCCCCTCGAAGTTCGGCCCGATGACCGAGACCTGGGGCATGTGGGAGAACTTCCTGATCCTGCGCGACCACCTCTGCCGCGGCCAGTCGGACCCGTTCGGAATCGTCGATTGGTACCGCGAGAACCATGCCCGGCTCGCTCCGGAGACCGATGCCGCCAACCAGCCCCACACCAACCAACCCGCATCCCAGGCTACCGCCTGATCACACAGGAAACCCCATGAATACTCAGATTGCCCAGATCACCCAGAGCCTGGCAGCCAACGGCTGCGCCTATATCACCCCCAGCGACGCGCTCTACGACGAGCAGGACTGGGAACTGATGAACCAGGTCCTGGCCAACTCGACCCTGCCGTGGGAGAAGATCCTGATCGGCGACGCCGACGAGGAGAACGACCTCTACGTGGCCCGTTTCATGACCGACCGCGACCGTCCCACGGTGGTCAACCATGCGCTGTCGGAGCTGATCATCCCGCGCGTCTGCAACGACAACGTGATGAGCCTGTTCCGCAAGCTGATGGGCGACGACGCCTTCTACGTCCGGCGCATGCAGGTGAACCGGATGAAGGCCGGCTCGTTCATCGGCCGGCACCTGGATACCGACAGCAACCCGGACTACCAGTACTCCATCGTCCTGCAGCTCGGCACCTACTTCTCCGGCGGCCAGTTCGTGGTCTACGACCGCGACGGCAACCTGCGCAACGACATCAAGCCGGAGCCGCGCTCGGTGATCATCAGCGACTGCAGCTATCCCCACGAGGTCCAGCAGGTGACCGCCGGCGAGCGCGTCTCGCTGGTGTTCTTCGTCAGTCGCCATGCGGACCGGAACCGGCGGGTCTATTGACCCGTCGGCGTGGAGACTCGAAGCGATGTCGAAGAACGCACGTTACGCCTGGCGCCTGTCCCTCGGCGGCCTGCTGCTGGGGCTACTGGCCTGCGCGGTCTACCTGCTGGCCGTCCCGCTGGGCTTCAAGTACGGCGAGATCCAGGTCGGCCATGGCCTGGAACACGAGGGGCGGATCGCCTGGGACGCCGCCGGCGTCCCGCATATCCGCGCGCAGAGCCTGGAGGACGGCTATTTCCTGCTCGGCTACAGCCACGCCAGGGATCGCCTGTGGCAGATGGAGTTCGCCCGCCGCTATGCCGGCGGGACGCTCTCCGAAGTGTTCGGCGCCAAGACCCTGCCGATGGACAGGTTCGCCCGCACCCTGGGCTTCCGGCGCACCGCCGAGGGCATCTACGCCAACCTGGACGCGCCCACGCGCGTCCTGCTGCAACGCTACAGCGACGGGATCAACGCCTACCTGGAGCTGGCCCCGGCGGCGCTGCCGCTGGAATTCAGCCTGGTGCGCCACGAGCGGCCGGGGCCCTGGGGGCCGGTGGACAGCCTGTCCCTGCACCTGCTCTATTCCTGGACCCTGAGCGCCAACCTGGGCATGCAGTTGCAGCGCCTGGCGCTGGCCGAGCACCTGGACCTGGCGCGGATCAACGAGGTGTTCGCCCCCTATCCGGGCGAGCTGCCGCCGGCCACCCGCGACTACGCCAGCCTGTACCGCTCCCTGCACGGCACGCCGGACGCCGGCAAGCTGCTGGGGCAACTGCCCGGTTCCAACGTCGAGGGCATCGGTTCGAACAACTGGGTGGTCTCCGCCAGCCGCAGCGCCACCGGCAAGCCGCTGCTGGCCAACGATCCGCACCTGCGCCTGACCAACCCGGCGGCCTTCTACCTGGCCAGCCTGAAGATCCCCGGCCTGAGCCTCACCGGCGCCAACTTCGCCGGCGCCCCGCTGTTCGTCATCGGCCATAACCAGCGCATCGCCTGGGGCTACACCAATACCGGCTCGCACATCCAGGACGCCTACCTGGAGCGCGTCGATCCCCAGGACCCGCGGCGCTACCTGACCCCGGACGGCTACCGGCCCTTCGAGACGCGCCTGGAACGCATCGCCGTGCGCGACGGCGAGACGGTCTCGCTGGAGGTCCGCAGCACCCGCCACGGCCCGGTGATCAGCGACATCTACGAACCGGCGCGGCTGCCGCAGGCGCAGCGCGACCGGCTGGTGATCGCCCTCGCCTGGACCGGCCTCGACCGTCACGACAAGACCTTCCCGAGCCTGCTGGCGATCAACCGGGCCGAAGGCTGGGAACAGTTCCTCGACGCCGCCGCCGACTTCGGCGTACCGCCGCAGAACATGGTCTATGCCGACGTCGAGGGCAACATCGGCTACGTCTCCGCCGGTCGCGTACCGCTCCGCGGCGCCGACGACGACCTCCATGGCCTGGCCCCCTCGCCCGGCTGGGAGAGCCGCTACGACTGGGTCGGCTACGTTCCGGAAAGCGCCAAGCCACGCAGCCTCAACCCCCGCGAAGGGTTCATCGCCACGGCGAACCAGCGCATCGTGCCGCCCGACAATGCCTTCGACTTCGGCCACGACTGGGTCCTGCCCTACCGCTATGACCGCATCCGCGAGTGGCTCGGCGGCCCCGGCCAGCGCACCCTGGAAGACAGCCTGGAGTTGCAGAACGACGAGTTCTCCAGCGTGATGGCGAGCCTGTTGCCGGAGATGCTGGAGCAGGTCAGCGACCCCGAACTGCGCGCCAGCGAGGCCTTCGCCCTGCTCCAGGGCTGGAACCACCAGGCCGCCGCCGACCTGGCCGCGCCACTGATCGCCGGCTACTGGGTACGCGCCTTCACCCGCGAGCTGCTGCAACCGAGGATCGGCACGCAGTTGCTGGCCAGCGGCTGGAACCAGCGCAACTACGACGGATTCCTCCGGCTGATCCTCGACGGCCAGGCCGACCTGCGCTTCTGGTGCGGCCAGGAACAAGGCTGCGACCTCAAGCTGAACCAGTCGTTGCGCCGCGCCCTCGACGAACTGCGTGCCGCCCACGGAAGCGCGCCGAGCGGCTGGAAGTGGGGCGAGGCGCACGCCGCCCTCGCCGAGCACGTGCCCTTCCACAAGACCCCGCTGCGCGCGCTGTTCGACCTGAAGAACAACAAGGGCGGCGACAACTTCAGCGTCAACGTCGGGCGCTTCGACTACAGCGACCCGGCCAACCCGTTCAACACCCGGATCGCCGCGACCCTGCGGATGGTCATCGACCTGGCGGACTTCGACAACTCGCGCTACGCGCTGTCCACCCGCAACTCCGGCCTGCCGTTCGACGGCGCCACCGACCTCAACGAACTCTGGGCCCGCGGCGCGTACATCCGTATCGCCGACGACGCCCCCGACGCGACGGACCGCCAGTTGGTCCTGCGCCCTTCAGCCTCTTCCTCCGGCGAGCCACGACCATGACCAGCGATCCGCAGAAAAACGCCTTCGACCTCGACTACTCCAGCCGCGAACGGCAGTTCCCCGAGGGCTTCAAGCGCAAGATAGTCGCCGACCTGCAAGAGGGAATGCCGCAGTTCGACGTGCTGCAATACTTCGGCAACCAGCCGGATATCTTCGAGACCTACGACCACCTGGTATTGGCGACCGACCCGGAGGGCGAACGGATCATTGGCATCCTGGGCGCGAAGGACTTCGTCCGCGGCTCGACGCGCTTCCTCTACCTGTGGACGGCGATGGTGGTCGACCGCTACCACCGCACCAGCCTGTTCAAGCGGATCAACCAGTTCTTCCTGCGCCAGGTCAGCGAGCGCAACGGCGGGCTGCCGCCGCTGATCGTGGCGAAGACCTACAACCCGGTGGTCTACAACATGTTCCGCGCCCTCAGCGCGCGGATTCCGGGAGCGACGCTGTACCCGGACCTGGAAGCGCCGCGCCAGAACCCGGACATGGTCGACCTGGCCCTCGACGTGGTCGGCACGCTGTCCGCCAACCTGCGTCTGGATGCGGAAACCGGCCTGATACCCGGCGGGCAACGCAGCGTCGCCCCGGATTTCTTCCCGCGCATGGCGATGTCCAGCCACGCCAGGACCAACGACCACTTCGTCGCCCACGTCGGCAGCAGCGACCAGATCCTCTGCATGGTCCGCCTCGCGCCCGGTGCCGAACCCTACGTGCAGCAGAGGATCATCCGGTGAGCGGACTCGCGCAGCGCTCCGACGACCCGTGGCTGGCGGCGCTGCCGGCCGCGGTGCTCTACGGCGCCTGGGCGGCCTATGCCAACCAGGACGGCGGCCTGGCCGGGATGGGCGTCGCCGCCCTGCTCCAGGGCGCCGCGAGTCTCCTGGCGACGCGCTTCGGCCTGTACCTGTTGCAATGTCTCGGCCGCCGCCACGGCCTTGCGCAACGCCAGGCGCCCCTGCTGGTGGTGCTCCTGCTGACCGCGCCGATGGCCGCGCTGCACTGGCTCTCGGGCACGCCGCATCCATTGGCGAGCGTGGCGCCATCGTTCGTCATCGGCTGGCTCTACTTCGCCCTCTGGGCGCGCCACCGCCCGGGCCGCCGGCAAACCAGCCGCGCCTAGCCGGCGCCCCCGCTCGAGCCGCTCCCCGTCGGCGGGATCGGCCCGTATACTCGGAGCCTTCCTATCCGCCCAAGGACGCGCCATCGCCATGCTGGAGATTCTCGGAAAGGCCTCTTCGATCAACGTGCGCAAGGTGCTCTGGACCTGCGCCGAACTGGACCTGCCCTACCGCCGCGAAGACTGGGGCAGCGGCTTCCGCGACACCCACGCGGCGGAATTCCTCGCCCTCAACCCGAACGCCATGGTGCCGGTGCTGCGCGACGGCGAACTGGTGCTCTGGGAATCCAACAGCATCATCCGCTACCTGGCCAACCGCTATGCCGGCGAACGCCTCTATCCGCAGCAGGCGGCGCCGCGCGCGCGGGTCGACCAGTGGCTGGACTGGCAGGCCTCCGACCTCAACCGCTCGTGGAGCTATGCCTTCATGAGCCTGGTCCGGCAGTCGCCGGCGCACCGCGACGCGGCCCAGGTGGAGGCTTCGTTGCGCGGCTGGACGGGCTTCATGGAAATCCTCGAGGGACAACTGCTACGCACCGGCGCCTATGTCGCCGGCGAGACCTTCAGCCTGGCCGACATCGCCATCGGCCTGTCGGTCAACCGCTGGTACGAGACGCCGTTCGAGCATCCGTCGCTGCCAGCGGTGCGCGCCTATTACGAGCGCCTCGGCGCCCGTCCCGGCTTCCTCGCCCACGGCCGCAACGGCGTACCCTGAGCGAGGCGCGCGATTACTGGCCGAGCGCCTTGTTCAGGCGCTGCGCCAGGGCGGTGGTGTTGGCGCCGGCGGTATCCAGCAGCAGGTAGTCGTAGTCGGACTTGGCCACCGGGGCGATGCGGTATTGCAGGACGCCCTCGACCACCTGCTGGCCGGCCGGCACGCTGAGGGTGCCGACGCAGGACAGCACGCCGCTGTCGGGATCCTTCTCGAGGATCGCCACGTCGCGCAACGCGCTGTCCTTGAACTCCGGCGAGCGCTCGGTGATCGCGCCCTGGAGGAAGATCCGCATCAGTTGGTCTTTCACGTCCGGCGAGGCACAGGCCTCGGCCTCCTTCTTCGCGCAGGCGCTCAACAGCAGCGCGGCGCCCAATACAGCGAGCACGGGTAGCTTCATCATCCCCTCGGGGGTTGGTTGGTGATGCGCAGTTGGACTGCGCCGCCGGCGAATGATTCCCAGGCCCCGCGCGGCGCCTGCCGCAGCCAGCACTGGCCAGCCGGCGCGTCTGCCAGTAGTCTGCCCGCCGCGCTGGCGACGCCGGCCCCACGCCAACTGGAGCAAGACATGTACCGAGACACCGTGACCCTCACCGTCAGCGCCGAGCAACGCGGCCGCGAAAGCGAGGCCGTGGACAACCCGAACGTCGCCATCGGCCTGGAAAGCGTCGAGCCGGGCGTGCTCAAGCTGCACTTCGAAGGCCAGCTGGACGCCCCGGAGAACGCTACCCACATCTGCTTCAGCCTGACCATCGGCCTCACCTACTACGGCCCGATCCTCGACGGCGCGGCCAGCGAGAACGGCGGCTGGATGACCTTCGAAAGCGACATGCTCGACCCGGCGCAACTGGCCTGAACCCGCGACGCGGTTGACAGCGCGCCGCGCAGCCCGTAGAAATTGCCCGTCCCCCTTTTTCCGGTATTCCACGGCATGTCCCTGTCCTTCGACTTCGAGCGTTTTCCGCTTGGCCCCGGCGCCAAGGCTCGGGGCCGTGCCGTTGCCGCGAAGAAATCGAAGAAACAGTCGCTCATTTGACCGGGGCGTGCTGTCCCGTCAGGTGAGCTGACAGGACACGCAGGCGCTCCCGCCTCCCGCCGAACCCCTTCCGCCCTCCTGACGCCGACAAGACGGTCAGCCACCAGGAGAGAGTCATGTCATCGTTCCAAGGTATCTGGGTCCCGCTGGTCACGCCGTTCAGCCATGGCGAGATCGACTTCGCCGCGCTGCCGCGCCTGCTCGACCACCTGCTGAATGCCGGTGTCGCCGGGGTCGTGGTCTGCGGTACCACCGGCGAAGCCGCGGCGCTCGAACACGGCGAACAGCTGCAATTGCTCGACGCCGTGCTCGAACGGGTGGCGCCGGAGCGCGTGGCGATGGGGCTGGCCGGCAACAACCAGGCGCAACTGCTGGCCTTCCAGCGCGAAGTGCTAGAGCGTCCGCTCGCCGGCCTGCTGGTGCCGGCGCCCTACTACATCCGCCCCTCCCAGGAGGCGCTGGTGCGCTTCTTCCATGGGGTCGCCGACGCGTCCAGCGTGCCGCTGATCGTCTACGACATTCCCTATCGCACCGGTGTGCGCATGGAACTGGAAACCCTGCGACGGATCGTCGACCACCCGCGCATCGCCGCGATCAAGGACTGCGGCGGCAGCCTGGAAAACACCCTGGCATTGCTGGCAGACGGCCAGGTGGCGGTGCTCGCCGGCGAAGACCTGCAAATGTTCAACGCCTTCTGCCTGGGCGCCAGCGGTGCCATCGCCGCCTCCGCGCACCTGCACCCACAGCGCTTCGTCGCGCTTCACCGGCAGGTCGTCGAGGGCCGGCTGGAAGCGGCCCGGGCCAACTTCTTCGCGCTGTTGCCGTTGATCCGTGCGGCCTTCGCCGAACCCAACCCGGCGCCGGTCAAGGCCGGCCTGGCGCGCCAGGGACTGATCGGCGACGAGCTGCGCGCGCCCTTGCTGGGCTGCGGCGCGGCACTGGCGGAACGGCTCGGGAGCTTGCTCGCGGAGATCCCGGCGCGGCTCGCCTAGGCGTCGGCAGCCTCAGAACAGCGCCATCTGCCGGTCGACCAAAGTGGCGAAATCATCGCCGACGAACGGCAGGATGGCGTCGGCCACCGGCTGCAACTGCTTGCCCACGTAGTGCTCGTAGTCGATGGCCGAACGCCGCGCCTCGAGCGGCTCGGGACCGGCGACGCTGATCACGTAGCTGATCCAGCCGCCGCTCTGATACTGCCGCGGGCGCCCGCGCTCGAGGTTGTAGTCGTCGGCGATGCGCGCCGCGCGCACATGCGGCGGCACGTTGCGCTGGTAATCGTCGAGGCGCCGGCGCAGGCGCTTGCGGTAGACCAGCAGGTCGTCCAGCTCGCCGGCCAGGGTCCGTCGTACGTAATCGCGCACGTAGTCCTGGTAGGGCTGGCGATTGAAGATGCGCAGGTAGAGTTCCTGCTGGAAGCGCTGGGCCAGCGGCGACCAGTCGGTGCGCACGGTCTCCAGGCCCTTGAAGACCATCTCCTCGCCACCGTCGGCGCGGCGCACCAGGCCGGCGTAGCGTTTCTTGCTGCCCTCCTCGGCGCCGCGCACGGTGGGCATGAGAAAACGCCGGTAATGGGTCTCGAATTGCAGCTCGAGGGCGCTGTCGAGGCCGAATTCTTCTTTCAGGTGCTCGCGCCACCAGTCGTTGACCCGCGCCACCAGCGCCCGGCCGATGGCCGCGGCCTCCTCCTCGGCGCGGGGGCTGCCGAGCCAGACGAAGGTGGAGTCGGTATCGCCATAGATCACCGTATAGCCCTCGGCCTCGATCAGCTCGCGGGTACGGCGCATGATCCGATGCCCGCGCAGGGTGATGGACGAGGCCAGGCGCGGGTCGAAGAAGCGGCAGCCGCTGGAACCCAGCACCCCGTAGAAGGCGTTCATGATGATCTTCAACGCCTGCGAGAGCGGCTGGTTGCGTTCGCGCTTGGCCGCCTCGCGGCCCTCCCAGACCCGTGCGACGATGGCCGGCAGGCAATGCCGGGTACGCGAGAAGCGGGCGCCGCGAAAGCCTTCCACCGAGTGCTCGTCGTCCGGCTGGCGCAGGCCTTCCACCAGGCCGACCGGGTCGATCAGGAAGGTACGGATGATCGACGGATACAGGCTCTTGTAGTCGAGCACCAGCACCGATTCGTAGAGGCCCGGCCGCGAGTCCATGACGAAGCCGCCGGGACTGGCTTCCGGGCGCTTCTCGCCGAGGTTCGGGGCGACGAAGCCGGCACGGTGCATCAACGGCATGTACAGGTGGGTGAAGGCCGCCACCGAGCCGCCGCTGCGGTCCGCCGGCAGGCCGGTGACAGTGGCCCGTTCGAGGAGGAAGTCGAGCAGTTCGGTACGGGCGAAGATCCGCGTCACCAGTTCACAGTCCTTCAGGTTGTAATGCGCCAGGGCCGGCTTGTCCTCGGCGAACATGCGATCGATCTCGTCCATCCGCTGGTACGGATTGTCGATCGCCTTGCCTTCGCCGAGCAGGGTCCGGGCGACGTTCTCCAGGCTGAACGAGGGAAAACTCCAGGTCGCCGAGCGCAGCGCCTCGATGCCATCGATGATCAGGCGGCCGGCCGCCGCGGCGAAAAAGTGGTTGTTGCGGCTGCCGTGCTCGCGCCAGCCCATTTCGTCGCCGCCACGCCCCAGGCGCAGCGGCACCTTCAGGCGCTGGGCATGCTCATGCAGGACGCGCAGGTCGAACTGCACCAGGTTCCAGCCGATGATGGCGTCGGGATCGTGCTCGGCCAGCCACTGGTTGAGGCGTTCAAGCAGCCCGGCACGGCTGTCGCAATAGTCAAGGCGGAAATCCACGGCCGCGGCATCGCCGTTGGCCGGGCCGAGCATGTATACCTGGCGCTGGCCGCAGCCTTCCAGGGCGATGGAGTAGAGATCGCCGCGGGCGTTGGTCTCGATGTCCAGCGACACCAGGCGCAGGCGCGGGCGATAGTCCGGAGCCGGCTTCAGGCGCCGGGCGAGCAGGCTGCCGTCAGCCTCGACACTCGCCTCCAGGCTGACCGGCGCGGTGATGAAGCGCTCCATCAGGTAGCGCTCCGGCGGCCGGATATCGGCCTCGAACACCTCGACGCCGGCCTGGCGCAAGCGTTTCTCCAGATTCATCAGCTGGCGATGCTGCTGGCAGTACAGGCCGAGCACCGGCCGCTGCTGGAAGTCGCGCAGCGCCAGCGGCCGCAGCTCGGCGCCAGTCTCCCCGGCGAGCAGGGACTCGACGCGCCCGCGCTGCTCGGCGAGGACGAACGCCACCGACGGCTGCGGCGGCAGCCGCACCTGCCGCGGGCCCTGCTCGGTGGCCAGCCAGAACGCGACTTCCGTGCCGGCCGGCGTATCGCGCCAGTGCCGGGTCAGGACGAACCCTTGCAGTAACTCCACCATCGACCCCGAATCTCTCGCATCCGCCGATTCTACCCGGCCCGCCCTGGGAACGCCGGCATCTTCGGTCAGCCGGCAGCAGCCAGGCGCTTGTAGAAATAGGTGGTGGGACAGGGCGTGCCGTCCGGCATCAGGGCGTAGTCCGGGATTTCCCCGACCCGTGTCCAGCCGGTCTTCAGGTACAGCCGTTCGGCGGCGCTGCCGCTGACCGTGTCCAGCACCAGCAGGGACTTGCCGCAGGCCCGGGCGAGCCGGTCCAGCTCGCCCATCAGCGCCTCGCCGATGCCGCGCCGACGCGCACGCCGGTGCACCAGCATCTTCGCCACGTCGGCGCGGTGCGGCTGGTTCGGCGGTTGGTCGAGGAGCAGTTGCACGGTACCGACGATCCGCCCCTCCGCTTCCGCCACCAGCAGCAGGCGTTCATCGCCCGCCACGCTCTCGCCGACGCCGCGCCAGAAAGCCAGCGCCCGCTCCCGCGGCAACGGCCACATGAAGCTGACCGAAGCCCCGCCTTCCACGCAGTCCAGCAGTACCTCGGCCAGTTCGTCCAGGCGCGCCAGGATCTCCTCGCCAGCCAGGCGGCGAATCGTCGGTTCGGTCATCGCGGGCAAGCTCCAATGCAAGGTCGAATTTCCAATATATTGGACAGTGACTATCATGGACGAGAAAAATCCGCCAGGGCCACTCATGGATATCGACGAACTGATTGCCCGACGCCTAGCCGCCCTGCGCAAGGAGCGCGAGCTGACCCTCGCCCAACTGGCCGAACGCTGCGCGGTGAGCAAGGCGATGATCTCGCGCATCGAGCGCAACCAAAGCAGCCCCACCGCCAGCGTCCTCGGCCGTCTCGCCGGCGGCCTGGGGGTCGCCCTCTCCGAGCTGCTCGGCGACGCGCAGGTGCCGGCCGAACCGCTCTGCCGGCGCGCGCAGCAGGAAGTGTGGGAAGACCCGGTCAGCGGCTACCGCCGCCGCCAGGTCGGCGCTCGCGATCCGCGCAGCGGCTGCGAGATGGTGGAAGTGGAGATCCCGGCGACCACCCGCCTCGACTATCCCCGCTGGGGCGGCCGGCCCTACCGGCAGCGCCTGTGGCTGGTCGAGGGTGCGCTGCGGGTGGACTACGGCGAGCAGTCGTTCCACCTGCAACGCGGCGACCGCCTGGACTTCGGCGTCGACCGCGCGGTGACCTTCGCCACCGCCGGGCAAGCCTGCCGCTACCTGCTGGTGATCCTCCACGACTAGTCGTGCGGCTTTTTCCGCCGGCGCTCCGGCGACCAGTCGAGGGCGCCGACCCGGTGCAGGTAGAACAGTCCGACCAGCAGCAGGGAGACGAACAGCGTCGCCTCGACGAAACCCGCCCAGCCATTCTCCCGCAGCGACACCGCCCAGAGGTAGAGGAACGGCATCTCGATGCCGAAGATCACGAACAGCATGGCGACCAACGCGTACTTGACCGAGAAGCGCAAGCGCGACGAGCCGGTGGAATCCACCCCCGACTCGAACGGCAGGTTCTTCGCCCGGCCATGCGATCGGCCGCCCAGCACCCGGCCCAACCCCAGCATGAGCAGGCAAAGGGCGAGCGCGCCGAAGAGGTAGGCGAGCAAGGCCCAGGTCGCGGGAGCGAAGGATGCGTACATGATGGTCGCCCCTCAGCCCTGACGGGTCGCCAGCTTGAGAATGACGATGCCGGCCACGATCAGCCCCACCGCCAGCAGCCGCAACGGGCTCGGGCTTTCGCCGAAGAGCAGGATGCCCAGGGCGAAGGCGCCGACCGCACCGATGCCGACCCAGATGGTGTAGGCCGTGCCGAGGGGCAGGGTTTTCATGGAAACGGCCAGCAGGCCGAAGCTGAGGATCATGAACAGCAGGGTGACCAGGCTTGGCCACAGGCGGGTGAAGCCGGCCGACTCCTTCATGGCCGTGGCCCAGACGATTTCGAAGACACCGGCGAGCAAGAGATAGATCCACGCCATTTTCAGCCTCTCTGCAGGGTCGTCCCCGCGCAATGAAAGAGGGAAAACGGGTCGTCCCGCTTCCGGCTGAAAGTGCGTGCCGCCCGGGCGGGCGTCAGTCACCGACGGCAGCGATCCTAGCGCGTTGCCGATGCCGGGTGAACGCCTGCGCCGACGGAGTTGTTTCGCCGCGTTTCCGCGCCGTGCCCGCCGGGACGCTCGGCAGGATTGATCTAGACTTTCGCAGGATCGTGCAAGGCGTCCGTTTCGTCCTTCGCGCACACTTCGCCCGATGCATCCCTGCCTGATAAGAGATAACGCCCTGCCCGGGCCTTTCCGTGGAGAATCAGCATGCCCACCTCGCTCGTCCTGAACGGCAAGAACGTCACCCTCGACGTCGATCCCAACATGCCCCTGCTCTGGGCCATCCGGGAAAGCGCCGGCCTGCACGGCACCAAGTTCGGCTGCGGCATGGCCCAGTGCGGTGCCTGCACCGTGCAGCTGGACGGCACCGCGGTACGTTCCTGCGTGCTGCCGGTCTCCGCGGTCGCCGGCAAGCGCGTCACCACCATCGAGGGTATCCAGAGCAAGCCCGGCAAGGCCGTGCAGGACGCCTGGGTCAAGCTCCAGGTACCGCAGTGCGGCTACTGCCAGTCCGGCCAGATCATGTCCGCCACCGCGCTGCTGGAGCAGAACGCCAGCCCCAGCGACGCCGACATCGATGCCGCGATGAACGGCAACATCTGCCGCTGCGCCGCCTATGTGCGGATCCGCGCCGCCATCCACGAAGCCGCCGACACCCTGAAGGCCTGACGCCATGAACAGCAAGATCGATCTGAGCAACGCCCTGCCCGGCTCGCGCCGCGGCTTCCTCAAAGGCGCCGCGGTGGTCGGCCTGACCATCGGCTTCCAGTGGAGCGGAGCCCGGCGTGCCCTCGCCGCGGCCCTGCCGGACGCCGGCTTCGCGCCCAACGCCTTCCTGCGGATCGCCCCGGACGACAGTGTCACGGTGATCGCCAAGCACGTGGAGATGGGCCAGGGTGCCTATACCGGTATCGCCACCATCGTCGCCGAGGAACTCGACGCGGACTGGAGCAAGGTCCGCGTGGAAAGCGCGCCCGCCGACGCCAAGCGCTACGCCAACCTGGCCTTCGGCACCATGCAGGGCACCGGCGGCAGTTCGGCGATGGCCAACTCCTGGATGCAATTGCGCGAGGCCGGGGCCAAGGCGCGCGCGATGCTGGTCGAGGCCGCCGCCCGCCAGTGGCGAGTGCCGGCCACCGAACTGCGCACCCGCGACGGCTTCGTCGAACATCCGGCCAGCCAGCGCAAGGCCAGCTACGGTTCGCTGGCCGCTGCGGCGGCGGAACTGCCGGTGCCGGAAAAAGTGCAATTGAAGGATCCCAAGGACTTCCGCCTGATCGGTCACCAGGCGCCGCGCGTCGACGTTCCCGGCAAGACCGACGGCAGTGCGCAATTCACCCTCGACGTCAGCCTGCCCGGCATGCTGGTCGCCCTGCTCCAGCGCCCGCCGCTGTTCGGCGCCACGGTGAAATCGTTCGACGCCACGGCGACCAGGGCGATTCCGGGGGTGGTCGAGGTGGTCCAGGTGCCGCACGGCGTGGCGGTGGTCGCCAAGGGCTTCTGGGCGGCGAAGCAAGGCCGCGACGCGCTCAAGGTCGAGTGGGACGAGAGCAAGGCCGAGAAGCGTGGTTCCGAGGCGCTGATGGCGGAGTACCGCAAGCTCGCCGAGCAACCCGGCAAGCCCGCGCGCAGGGACGGCGACGCCGCCAAGGCGGTGGCCGGGGCGACCCGCAGGATCGCCGCCAGCTACGAGTTCCCGTTCCTCGCCCATGCGCCGATGGAGCCGCTGGACGCGGTGGTCAGGCTGACCGCCGACAGCTGCGAGATCTGGGCCGGCGACCAGTTCCAGACCGTCGACCAGGGCAACGCGGCGCGCACCGCCGGGCTGAAGCCGGAGCAGGTGAAGATCAATACGCTCTACGCCGGCGGCAGCTTCGGCCGGCGCGCCAACGCCTGGTCGGACTATATCGTCGAGGCGGTATCGATCGCCAAGGCGCTGGGCGCCAACGGCGTGCCGGTGAAGCTGCAATGGACCCGCGAGGACGACATCCACGGCGGTTTCTACCGGCCGATGTACTACCACCGGCTCGAAGCCGGGCTCGACGCCGACGGCAAGCTGGTCGGCTGGCAACATCGCATCGTCGGCCAGTCGATCCTGGAAGGCACGCCGTTCGCCGCGGTGATGGTCAAGAACGGCATCGACGCCACCTCGGTGGAAGGCGCCGCCAACCTGCCCTATGCGGTGCCCAATGTCTCGGTCGAGCTGAGCACCACCCAGGTCGGCGTGCCGGTCCTGTGGTGGCGGGTGGTCGGCAGCTCGCACACGGTCTACGCGGTGGAGGCGTTCATCGACGAGGCGGCGCAGGCCGCCGGCAAGGACCCCTACCTGTTCCGCCACGACCTGCTGGCAGAGCAGCCGCGCCTGCGCGGCGTGCTCGAACTGGCTGCGGAAAAGGCCGGCTGGGACCCGTCCAGGCCGCTGCCCGCCGGGCGCGGGCGCGGGATCGCGGTGACCGAGGCATTCAAGACCTTCGTCGCCCAGGTGGTCGAGGTCTCGGTGGACAAGGACGGCAAGCTGAAGGTCGAGCGGGTGGTCTGTGCGGTGGACTGTGGCATCCCGATCAACCCGGACGTGATCGCCGCGCAGATGGAGGGCGGCATCGGCTTCGGCCTCGGCGCGATCCTGCACAGCGCGATCACCCTGAAGGACGGCAAGGTCGAGCAGAACAACTTCGACGGCTACCAGGTGCTGCGGATCGCCGAGATGCCCAAGGTCGAAGTGCACATCGTGCCCTCCGGCGAAGCGCCCACCGGGGTCGGCGAACCCGGTGTGGCGCCCATCGGCCCGGCGCTGGCCAATGCGATCTTCGCCGCCACCGGGCAACGCCTGTACAACCTGCCCTTCCCCACCTCCTTCGCCAAGGCCTGAGCGAGACGCCCGCCGGCAGCTCCACGGCTGCCGGCGCGGCGCGGGCGGCCCTCCGAGGATCGCCGCCGACCATACGGGTCCCCCCGGTGTCGCGCCGATTTGCCTCCGCCCGGCGTCGGGCGCAGACTTCAGCGTCCATTCGCCCGCGTAGCCAAGCATGACCGAGCCTCTCCCTTCTTCGTCCCTGGGCCCCGCCCTGCGTCGCTGGCGCCTGCTGCACCGGGTCAAGCAAACGCATGCCGCCGAATTGCTCGGCGTGGCGCAATCGACCATCTCGCGCTGGGAGTCCGGTACCCAGGCGCTGCTGGTGGAGGAACGGGCACGCCTGGAGCGTCTGCTCGGCGCCCGCCTGGAAGCCGCCGCCGACCAGGCACTGGCCCGCCTGGTCGAGGCCAACCCGCAACCCGTGCACCTGATCTGCGACCTCACCCATCGCCTGTTGGCCTGTTCGCCGGCACGCGCCGCGCAATTCGGCGTGCCTCTCGGCGAACTGCTCGACCGTTCGCTGTGGCCCTATTGCAGCGAGGAAATCCTCCGCCAGGAAGCCACCCTCGAGGAACTCGGCTGGCGCGAACTGCTGGCACCGCCGGCGCTGGAGTTCGCCAGCGGAGCGAACGCCTCGGCCATCGTGCCGATCCGGCGCAGCCGTTGCCGCTGGACCCGCATGACCCTCTCGGACGGACGCGCGGTGCGCCTGGTGGAAACCCTCTGAACGTCGCCGCGGATATTTTATCCATGGACCTTCAGCACCGCCGCGCCTAGGCTTGCAGGCTCGTTTCACCGGTAGCGGAGCCCGCGCCATGTCCCTCGAACTGCTGAGCAACCGCCTCGAATTCCTCCGCGAAGCCGAACGCCTGAAAGACGTCCTGCGCTCCGCGCACACCTCCTCCGGCCGCCCGGAAAGCACCGCCGAACATAGCTGGCGGCTGTGCCTGATGGCACTGGCCTTCGAGGACCAACTGGCCGGCCTGGACCTCGGCAAGGTCCTGCGCATGTGCGTGGTCCACGACCTCGGCGAAGCGATCCACGGCGACATCCCCGCCGTCGAGCAGGCCGCGCACCCGGACAAAGGCGAACAGGAACGCGCCGACCTGTTGCAGCTGACCCGTCACCTCGACGCGCCGCTGCGCGACCGCCTGCTCGCCCTGTGGGACGAATACGAGCGCGGCGAGTCCGCCGAAGCCCTGGCAGTGAAGGCCCTGGACAAGCTGGAAACCCTGCTCCAGCACACCCAGGGCGACAATCCGGCGGACTTCGACTATGCCTTCAACCTCGACTACGGCCGTCGCTATACCGACCGCGCACCGCTGTTCAAGACCCTGCGCGAGCTACTCGACGCCAGGACCCGACAGCGCCTCGCAGCTCGGCGCGACGCCTAGCGTGCGCCCGCCCGGGCAGCGTTACCAGCGCCACCGCCTACGTAGCTCGCCATGGCTACAGGGAAGCGGCTGGCACGTTTCCACCGACCGGGGCCTGTCCTGCACGCCTCAGTAAAGGCGCGCCTTGATCAGCGGCCGCAGCAGGTAGTTGAGCACGCTGCGCTTGCCGCTGAGGATGTCCACCTCGGCGACCATCCCCGGAATGATCGGCAATACCTCCTCGCCGCGCTTCAACTGGCTGCCATCGGTCTTGATCAGCACCTGGTAGTAGGACTCCTTGCCATGCGGGGTGTCCTCCTCGATGGTGTCGGCACTGATCTGCTCCAGGGTGCCCTTGAGGTCGCCGTAGATGGTGTAGTCGTAGGCGGTGATCTTCACCTTGGCCGGCATGCCGGGAACCAGGAAGGCCACGTCGCGCGGCTTGATCTTCGCCTCCACCAGCAGACGCTCCTCTACCGGGATCACTTCCATGATCGGCTCGCCGGGCTGGATCACCCCGCCGCGGGTGTTGATCAGCACGGTGTTCACCCGCCCGCGCACTGGCGACAGGATCTCGGTGCGGCGCAACTGGTCCTGGCGCTGCTGGACGATCGGTTCCAGGGCGCTGAGATCGGCCTTGCGCTGGGCGCGCTCGGTATAGGCATCCTGGAAATAGGTGCTTTTCAGCTCGGTCAGCTTGCCGCTGAGGGTGGCGATGTCCTGGCTCAGCTTGAGCGCCTCCATCTGGCTCACCGCACGCTTGGCCACCAGCGGGCGAACCAGGTCGAGCTGGCTCTGCGCCAGGTGGATCTGCCGCTGGATCGCCTGGGTGCCCTCCACCAGTTTGTCGCGGCGCGACTTGAACAGCTCGCGTTCGGAACGCGCCAGCGGCCCCTCGGGATCGACGTCCGGCGGGAACTCGATGCTCTTCTTGCCTAGCACCTCGGCGTCGAGCCGGGCAATGGCCGCGCGCAGCACGCTGGCCTGGTTCGCCGACTCCTGGAAGTTGGTGAGGAAGCGCGTCTCGTCGAGGCGCACCAGCGGCTGGCCGACTTCCACCAGGTCGCCCTCCTTCACCAGCAGGCGGTCGAGGATGCCGCCCTCCAGGCTCTGGATCTTCTGGATGCGGCTGAACGGCACGACCCGACCGTCGCCGCGGGTCACCTCGTCCAGTTGCGCCCAGGCCGCCCAGCCGATGAACAGCAGCACGCAACCGAGCAGGGTCCAGAGCAGCGGCCGGTAGACCGGGTGGGTAGCCGCCAGCAACGGGTCGGCCAGTTGCCGGCGCAGGGCGGCGGCGTCGCGGTCAGAGTCCATGGTTGCCTCCTTCGGCGGCCTGCGGTGCCTGTACCTGGTTGCCCTGCACCACCTGCTCCAGCGGGCCGTCCATGATCACCCTGCCCTGGCGCAGGACCACCGCACGCTCGACCAGGGCGAGCATGCTTTTCTTGTGGGTGGTGATGACCAGGGTGCGCTTGCCCAACCATTGCTGCAGGTAGTCGATGACCTGTTTCTCGCTGCCCTGGTCGAAGGCCGCGGTCGGCTCGTCGAGCAGCAGGATCGGAGGGTCCTGTAGCAGCACCCGGGCCAGCCCGACGGCCTGGCGCTGGCCGCCGGACAGGCTGGCGTTGCCCTGGATCGGCATGTCCAGCCCCAGCGGGTGGCCGCGGACGAAAGCGCCCAGGCCGACCCCGTCGAGGGTCTCCAGCAGTTCCTCGTCGCCCAGCGCGGCGTTCTCCAGGTTGAGGTTGTCGCGCAGGCTGCCATGGAACAGCGCCACGTCCTGCGGCAGGTAGCCGATACCGCGCTGGCGGTCGGCCGGGTCGATCTGGGTCAGGCTGACGTCGTCCAGCAGCAGGCGTCCCGCCTGCGCGTCGAGCAGGCCGCTGAGCAGGCGCAGCAGGGTCGACTTGCCGGCGCCGTTGCCGCCGAGCAGCGCCACCCGCTCGCCGGCGCGGATGTTCAGGGCCTGCACGTCGACCACCGGCGGGCTGTCGCCGTGGGCCAGGCGCACGCCCTCCAGGCGGTAATGTCCCTGCAGGCGCTCCTTGTGCACGAAGCGCTTGCCCTGGGGTCGCTCCTGCTCGGCGCTCATCAGTTGGTCGAGGCCTTCCATCGCCACCTTGGTGTGCTGCCAGCGACCGAGGATGCCGGCCGCCTGCGACAGCGGTGCGATGGCCCGAGAGGCGAGGATCGAGCAGGCCACCAGGCCGCCGACGGTCATCGCGCCCTCGCTGATCCGATAGACGCCGAAGACCACCACGCCGACGTAGCAGAGCTGCTGGACGATGCTCGCCGAGTAGCTCAGGGTCGAGGCCAGGGTATGGGTCTTCATCGCCGTACCGGCCAGTTCGCCGGTCAGGGTTTCCCACTGGTGCAGGCAGCGGCCTTCGGCGCGGGTCGCCTTGACCGTCTCCAGGTGCTCGAAGGCTTCCAGCAGCACGCCGTTCTTCATCGCCCCTTCGCGCAGGTTCTGCCGCGACAGGTGGCCGAGCAGGCGCTGGGTCAGCAGCCCCGGCAGGATCATCAGCACGCAGGCCACCAGCGGCACCCAGACCACATGGCCGCCGATCACGGCGATGATCAGCAGGAAGATCGCCACGAACGGCAGGTCGCTGATCAGCGCCGCGCTGGACGAGGTAAAGAACTCGCGCACCGACTCGAACTCCCGCACCTGGGTACTGAAGGCGCCCATCGACGCCGGCTTGGCGGCGACCCGGGTGCTCAGCACGCGGGAGAACAGCAGGGTCGAGAGTTGCAGGTCGAGGCGCTTGCCGAGCACGTTGAGCAGGTGGCCGCGCATGATCCGCAGGACACCGTCGAGGACGATCGCCAGGGCCACGCCGCTGGCGAGGATCCACAGGGTGTCGAACGCCGCGTTGGGCACCACGCGGTCGTAGACCTGCATGGCGAACAGTGCCGAGGCGACCGCCAGGACGTTGGCCACCAACGCCGCGGCGGTGACCTCGGCGTAGGAACGCCAGAGCCGCTTGAGCGGGCCGAAGAACCAGTGTTCGGGCAAGGCGCTGGCGTAGTCGCCGACCCGCCCGTCCGGGCGGTAGCGGCACTTGGCGAAGACCGCCGTGCCGCTGTACAGCGCTTCCAGCTCGGCCAGCGGCATCCTCTGGCTTCCGCCGTCGCTCTGCGGTACCAGCACCTCGGCGTGCTCGCCGTCGTTGCCCACCAGCACCAGGGCGCGGCCGTCGTCGAGCAGCAGCAGGGCCGGCAGCAGGTAGCGATCGATCCGGCGCAACGGCTGGCGGGTGACCTGGGCGGTGATGTCGGCGCGGCGCAACGCGCGGGCCACCAGGTGCAACGGCAGGCGACCGTGCTCCAGCGGCATGCCGTCCACCAGTTCGGCGTCGCCGAGCGGTCGGCCAAGCTGCCGGCAGAGCAGCAACAAGCCCTGGCGCAACGGGTCGACGATGGGGTCGTGGTTGAGGATCACGACGTTATCCGGGGTTTTCTCAGCTTCCATGATTCAGCCGGTTCTCCAATAGCGGACCCAACAGGCCGACTTGCGCGGCCGCCCGATACTCGATGCGCTTGCGTTCGATCCGCAGGTTGATCAGTTGCCGCTCTGCCTCGAACCGCTCGCGCTGCACGTTGAGCAGGTCGATCACGTCGCGCCGGCCAACCTCGAACTGTTCGCGATACAACTCGCCGACCTGCTCCGACTCGGTCACCTGCTGGGTCAGCGACTGTTCCCGCCAGCGCAGCGTGTCGCCGTTGTCGAAGAGGTTCTGCAATTGCCGGCGGATGTCGCGCTGCATCGCGTCGGCGCTCCATTTCGCCGACTCCAGGCGCTGCTGCGCGGCGGTCGGCCGGCGGAAGTTGGAAAGCCCCTGGAAGGTGTCCATGCGGAAGCGCAGGGATACCACCGAGTCGCTTTCCGGATGCCCGCCGATCTCCCGGCGCAGCGCGCTGGCCTCCAGGTTCAGTTGCGGCAGCAGCGACGCCTTGGCCTCGCGGACCTCGGCCTCGGCGACATTGGCGTCCTCCAGGGCCTTGCGCTGCAAAGGCGATTCGCGGATCACCCGCGCCATATCGCTGGCCGCCAGGTAGCGTTGCAGCGACATCGGCTCGGGCTCCACCAGGTCGGCGGGCTCCTGGCCGACCAGGATCGCGTACTGGTTGCGCGCGTCCTGCAGGTTGCCCTTCTCCAGCGACAACTGCTCCTGGGCCCGCGACAGTTCCAGATTGGCGCGATCCAGCTCGCTGCGGTCGGCGTAGCCGTCGCCGCCGCGCGCCTGGGTCATCTCGCGGATGCCGTCGAGGCGCTGGATGTGTTCGCGCACCGCCTCCACCCGGCGCTCCGAGGCAAGCACATCGAGGTAGGTCTCGACGATATCCAGCGCCGCATCGTCGCGCGCCACCAGCACCGCCTCGGACAGCTTGCGCTGGGTCGCGCTGGCGCTGTCGACCTTGCTCGTCACCCGACCCCAGTCGTACAGCATCTGCGACGCGGTGAGATCGTAGACGATCTCGCCGAAGTCGAACTCCTGCGGCCCCCCGGACATCGTCACGGAGGGGTAGTACCCCCCTTTGGCCATCTCCACCTCGGTGCCTGCACGGTCCGCTTCGGCCATCGCGGATCGTACTTCCGGGTGGATCGCCAGCCCTGCCCTGACCGCCTGGTCGAGGGGCATGGCCGACGCGAACATCGGCAGACCCAGGGAAAGGAGCCAGATGGCTCCCTTCCCATGCCGCCGTCCCTTGCGCGCGTACTGCCTGCGCCCGCGCATCAGACCACGACCTGTACCGTGTTGTCCTCGATCAGCAGGGTGGTACTGCCGAAGGTGTAGACGTCGTAGGTAATGCCGTTGATCAGTTGCGTGGTACCGGTATTCACCGCGCCCACCACGTTCAGGGTGTCGTTGTTCTCGCCGGTGATCTGCAACGTGTTGTTGGCATCGGTGATGGCATCCACCTCCGCCGCGGTCAGGGTCAGCACGCTACCCGAATCGCCCTTGCCGAGGTCGATGCGCTCGAGGTTGCTGAGCGTGCCGACGCCGACGGCGTTGTAGTCGAGGTCGATGCCGTTGGCCAGGACCAGGGTGTCGAACCCGGCGCCGCCATCGATGCTGACGAAATCGGTCGCGGTGATCTGGATGGTGTCGTTGCCGTTGCCGGCCACCACGTGATCGCCGGTGCCCACGTTGAAGATCAGGTCGCTGCCGTCGCCGCCGTTGATGTGCTCCGAACTGCCGTTGGCGCCGGACAGCACGTCGTCGCCGGAAGTACCGTTGACATCGATCTGGCCGATATTGAGCGACAGTCCGTTGGGGGTCAGGGTGATCCCGTAGGCGGCGCTGTCGTTGCCATTGGAGTCGGTGGACACCAGGTTGAACGAGATCTGCGAGCCGAGGTTGAGGATGTCGGTGATGTTCAGCCCCAACTGGGTGAGGATGGTCGGGCTCAGCAGGTTCAGCGAGAAGTTTCCGGACGAATCCGCCTGGATCGGCAGCAATTCGACGTTCAACGCCGGGGTGATGACCCGGATCACCACGCTGGAGTCAGGCTCGGTGGTTCCGCTGAAACCGAAACGCGGGTTCAGCGGGTTGAGGCTGACGTCGAGGCCGAAGTTGCCGATGGTCACCGGTTGCTCGATGCTGGTGCCGACGCCGATGCTCGCCGTGTTGCTCGGGTTGCCGGCCGGGTCGCGTCCGACCACCGACACCTGGGCATTGAGCAACTGGTCCCAACTGAAGTCGATGTCCAGGTCGGTGAGCAGGTTCAGCGACGCCAGCCCGCTGTTGTCGGCGGTCACCGTGGCGGTGGCGGTCACCCCGCCGACGTCGACGGTCACCGTCAACTCGGTCCCTGGCTCCGCCGAGATGGTCAGGATGTTGCCGACCAGGGACAGCACCGGGGTCGCCGGCGGAATGGTGTCGATGGTAAACGGCACCGGGGTCGACGCGGTGCCGCCGTTGATGTCGGCGGTGACGGTCGAGGCGCCCTCCGGGAACGGGCCCATGCCGCCGGGAGGCGTCAGGGTCAGGGTCAGGTTGCCGGCGGCGATGTCGCCGGCGGTGAGGGTATGGCTGACCTCGGCCTCGTAGCCGTTCTGCCCGGCGAACTTGACCGTGACCACCTGGCCGACCTGCATGGTCGGACGGACCGTCACATCGACCTGGATGCCGTCGCCGATCTCCGCGGCGTTGATCCAGGTATCGGCGGCTTCCGGCACGCTGATGGTCGGCGGCGCCAGGTCCGGCGCGTTGATGGTGGCCGGCCCGCTGACGTTGCCGGCGGCGTCCACGGCAACCCCGGCGATCAGTTCGCCGGTGATCAGCGGCGGCGCGAACGGCAGGCTGAAGTTGCCGGCGCCGTCGACGGTGACCGTGATCGGGTTGGCGGTGTCGCCGTTGACCACGATACGCACCTGACTGTTCGGCTCGGCGGTGCCGGTCAGCAGCGCGCCGTCGGCGCTGATGCTCAGCAGCGGAGCGGACGGCGCCACCGAGTCCACCGTGGTGCTGGCCGGACCGCTGGCGTTGCCCGCGGCGTCTTCGGCGACGGCGTTGATCACCGTACCGTTGGCCAGCGGCGTGCCGGGGGTGAAGGTCCAGTTGCCACTGCCGTCGGCGGTGGTCTCGCCGATCGGGTTGCCGTTGCCGTCGGTGAGGATCACTTTGGCGCCGACCTCGGCGGTGCCGGTGATCACGCTGCCGTTGCTGGCATTGATCACCGGCGTGGCCGGCGCCACCGTATCCACCGTGGTGCTGGCCGGACCGCTGGTATTGCCGGCCGGGTCCTGGGCCACGGCGTTGACCACCGTGCCGTTGGCCAGCGGCGTGCCCGGTGTGAAGGTCCAGTTGCCGCTACCGTCGGCGAGGGTCTGGCCGATCGGGTTGCCATTGCCATCGGTGAGGATCACCCGGACGCCGGGTTCGGCGGTACCGCTGAGTTCGACACCATTGCTCGGGTCGATCACCGGGGTGGCCGGGGCCACCGCGTCCACCGTGGTGCTGACCGGACCGCTGGTGTTGCCGGCGGCGTCCTGGGCCACCGCATTGATCACCGTGCCGTTGGTCAGCGGTGTGCCCGGAGTGAAGCTCCAGTTGCCGCTGCCATCGGCGGTGGCCTGCCCTATCGGGTTGCCGCCGCCGTCGGTGAGGATCACCGTGGCCCCGGCTTCGGCGGTACCGCTGATCACCGTACCGTTGCTCGGATCGAGCACCGGGGTGGCCGGGGCTACCGAGTCCACCGTGGTGCTGGCCGGGCCGCTGGTGTTGCCGGCGGCGTCCTGGGCCAGCGCATTGATCACCGAGCCGTTGGCCAGCGGCGTGCCCGGCGTGAAGCTCCAGTTGCCGCTGCCGTCGGCGGTGACCTGGCCGATCGGGTTGCCGTTGCCGTCGGTGAGGATCACCGTGGCCCCGGCTTCCGCCGTACCGCTGATGACGACTCCATTGCTCGGATTGATCACCGGCGCCGGCGGGGCGATGGCATCGACGGTGACGCTGGCCGGACCGCTGGTATTGCCGGCCGGGTCCTGGGCCACGGCGTTGATCACGGTGCCGTTGGCCAGCGGGGTGCTCGGGGTGAACGTCCAGTTGCCGCTGCCGTCGGCGGTGGCCTGGCCGATCGGGTTGCCGTTGCCATCGGTGAGATTGACCACCGTGCCATTGGCCAGCGGCGTGCCGGGCGTGAAGCTCCAGTTGCCGCTGCCATCGGCGGTGACCTGGCCGATCGGGTTGCCGTTGCCGTCGGTGAGGATCACCGTGGCCCCGGCTTCCGCCGTACCGCTGATGACGACTCCGTTGCTCGGATCGATCACCGGCGCCGGCGGGGCGATGGCATCGACGGTGACGCTGGCCGGACCGCTGGTATTGCCGGCCGGGTCCTGGGCCACGGCGTTGATCACGGTGCCGTTGGCCAGCGGGGTGCCCGGGGTGAACGTCCAGTTGCCGCTGCCGTCGGCGGTGGCCTGGCCGATCGGGTTGCCGCCGCCATCGGTGAGGATCACCGTCGCGCCGGCCTCCGCGGTACCGCTTATCTCGGTGCCGTTGCTCGGATCGATCACCGGCGCCGCCGGGGCCACGCCATCCACAGTGATCACCGCCGGCGCACTGTCGACATTGCTTGGGCTGCGCGCCACCACGTTGACCACCGTGCCATCCGGCAGCGGGATGCCTGGAGTGAAGGACCAGTTGCCGCTGCCGTCGGCGGTGACCTGGCCAATCGGGTTGCCGTTGCCATCGGTGATGATGATGGTGTTGCCGGCGTCCGCGGTGCCGCTGATCACCGAACCGTTGCTCGGATCCACCTGCGGGATCGACGGCAGCGAGGAATCCACCGTCGTGGTAGCGGGAAGGCTGGTATTGCCGGCGGCGTCGCTCGCGGTCACGTTGACCACGGTGCCGTTGGGCAGTTGCGAGCCGGGCGTGAAGCTCCAGTTGCCGCTGCCATCGGCGGTGGTCTGGCCGATCGGGTTGCCGTTGCCGTCGGTCAAGGTCACGGTGCTGCCCGGCTCGGCGGTACCGTTGAGCAGGTTGCCGTTGCTCGGATTGACCACAGGCGTGTTCGGCGCCACCGCGTCCACGGTAGCGCTGCCCTGCGGGCCGGTATTGCCCGCAGGGTCCTGGGCCACGGCGTTGACCACCGTGCCGTTGGCCAGCGGCGTGGCGGGCGTGAAGGTCCAGTTGCCGCTGCCGTCGGCGGTGGTTTCGCCGATCGGGTTGCCGTTGCCGTCGGTGAGGATCACCTTGGCCCCGGCCTCCGCGGTGCCGCTGATGGTCGTGCCGTTGCTCGGATCGATCACCGGCGCCGGCGGCGCCACCGCGTCCACCGTGGTGGCGGCCTGCGGGCCGGTATTGCCGGTCGGGTCGGTGGCCGTGGCGACGATCACCGTGCCGTTGGCCAGCGGCGTGCCCGGCGTGAAGCTCCAGTTGCCGCTGCCGTCGGCGGTGACCTGCCCTATCGGGTTGCCGCCGGCATCGGTGAGGGTCACGGTGGCACCGGCCTCGGCGGTGCCGCTGATGACGACGCCGTTGCTCGGGTTGATCACCGGCGCCGGCGGCGCGCTGGAATCGACGGTCACCGTCGCCGGCGGGCTGCTGTTACCGGCGGCGTCCTCGGCCACCACGTTGACCACAGTACCGTTGGCGATCGGCGTGGACGGGGTGTAGGTCCAGTTGCCGCTGCCGTCGGCGGTGACCTCGGCGATCGGATTGCCGTTGCCGTCGGTGAGGATCACCGTGCTGCCCGGTTCCGCAGTGCCGCTGAGGCTGCTGCCATTGCTCAGGTTGACGGTCGGCGTGGCCGGCGCGATGGCGTCCACGGTGGTGCTGCCCTGGCCGCCGGTATTGCCGGCCGGGTCGGTAGCGGTGGCGTTGACCACGGTTCCATCCGCCAGCGGCGTGGACGGGGTGAAGCTCCAGTTGCCGCTGCCGTCGGCGGTGACCTGCCCGATCGGGTTGCCATTGCCATCGGTCAGAGTCACGCTGCTGCCCGGCTCGGCGGTGCCGCTGAGCGTGGTGCCGTTGCTGGGGTTGATCACTGGCGTGGCCGGGGCTACCGAGTCCACGGTGACACTGCTGCCCGCACTGGTGTTGCCGGAGGCGTCGGTGGCCGTGGCGTTGACCACGGTGCCGTTGGGCAACGGCGTGGTCGGAGTGAAGCTCCAGTTGCCGCTGCCATCGGCGGTGACCTGCCCGACGGGATTGCCGTTGCCATCGGTCAGGGTCACGGTGGCGCCCGGCTCGGCGGTGCCGCTGAGCGTGGTGCCGTTGCTCGGGTTGACCACTGGCGTGGCCGGTGCCACGGCGTCCACGGTGACGCTGGCCGGCGAACTGGCGTTGCCGGACGGGTCGGTAGCCGTGGCGTTGACCACCGTGCCGTTGGGCAACGGCGTGCTCGGGGTGAAGGTCCAGTTGCCGCTGCCGTCGGCGGTGACCTGGCCAATCGGGTTGCCGTTGCCGTCGGCCAGGGTCACGGTAGCGCCCGGCTCGGCGGTGCCGCTGAGGGTCGTACCGTTGCTCGGATCGACGGTGGGCGTGGCCGGCGCGACGGCATCCACGGTAACGCTGGCCGGCGGACTGCTGTTGCCGGCGGCATCCCTGGCCACCACGTTGACCACGGTACCGTCCGGCAGCGGGGTGGACGGCGTGAAAGACCAGTTGCCGTTGGCATCGGCGGTGGTCTGGCCGATCGGATTGCCATTGCCGTCGGTCAGGGTCACGCTGCTGCCCGGTTCGGCAGTCCCGCTGAGTTCGCTGCCGTTGCTCGGCTCGACCACCGGCGCGTTCGGCGCCACGCCGTCGACGGTGATGGAGGTCGCCGGGCTGCTGTTGCCGGCGGCGTCCCTGGCCACCACATTGACCACGGTGCCATCCGGCAGTTGGCTACCGGGGGTGAAGCTCCAGTTGCCGTTGGCATCGGCGCTGGTCTGGCCGATCGGATTGCCGTTGCCGTCGGTGATCACGATGGTCACGCCCGCTTCCGCCGTACCGCTGAGGACGCTGCCGTTGCTGGCATTGACCTGGGGCGCGTCGGGGAAGTCGGGAGCTTCGGCGGTGACCGGGGTGCTGCTGTTGCCGGCCGGGTCGGTAACGATCACCGTCACCGTCTCGCCATTGGTCAGCGGCGGGTTCAGCGGGACCTCGAAGCTGCCGCCGGGACCGACCACCACGGTGGTGTCCGGCTGGCCGTCGCCGTCAGTGTCGACACCGACGGTGGCGCCCGGCTCTGCGTTGCCGGTGACGCTGCTGCCGTCCGGCGCCACCTGCACGTCGGTGGCCGGCGCCGGGGCGGTGGTGTCCGGCGCCTCGACGGTCACCGGGGTGCTGTTGTTGCCGGCCGGGTCGGTAACGATCACCGTCACCGTCTCGCCATTGGTCAGCGGCGGGTTCAGCGGAACCTCGAAGCTGCCGCCGGGGCCGACCACCACGGTGGTGTCCGGCTGGCCGTCGCCGTCGGTATCGACGCCCACCGTCGAGCCGGGTTCGGCCTTGCCGGTGACGCTGCTGCCGTCCGGCGCCACCTGCACGTCGGTAGCCGGCGCCGGGGCGGTAGTGTCCGGAGCGGTGACCTGGGCCGGCGGGCTGGCGTTGCCAGCCGGGTCGGTGACCACCACGGTGACCGTCTGGCCATTGGTCAGCGGCGGGTTCAGCGGAGCGGTGAAATTGCCGTTGGCATCGGCGATCACGGTGAGGTCCGGCTTGCCGTCGCCATTGGTATCGATGCCGACGCTCGCGCCGGCCTCGGCCTGGCCGCTGATGCTGCTGCCGTCAGGCGCTATCTTCAGGCCGCTGGCCGCCTTCGGCGGAGTGGTGTCCGGGGGCACCGAAGAACCGCCGCCGCCACCGCCGCCGCTGCTGTTGGAAATCGCCACCCCGGCGCCGATGGCCGCCGCACCGACCAGCAGCGCAGTCCCTGCGCTCATGCCACCGAGCACACCGGCGCCGGTCAGCGACTCGAAACCGGCCAGGCTTTCCTGCGGGATGTAGCCGGCCATCAGCGGCCCGTCGGCAGCGACCGGCGGCAGATCTACCGCCACCAGCTTGTCCTTGTCGGCCAGGAACAGTTGGCTGGAAGGCTGGCCTTCCGCATAGAAGTTGGCGATCCGGACGCTTTCCCCGGTCTTCAGCTGGACGATCAGGTCCGAACCGCTCTTCGAGTATCCCGCCACCGACTCCGGTGCGACATCGAGCGCGATATTACTGCTCTGGGAGAGTTTGAGTATCCCGTTTTCCGGAACCTCGACGGCAGCCGCAGAAGAAATACTCTGATCGATAGGGGTAACTTTCGCCTGGATCGACATTTCCGACATTCCTCTTGTCAAGCAGCGACCGAACGGCCGCACCATGTAATCCAGAAATAGCAGCTTTTAAATAAAAGGCGAGTCTGACTTTATATATAACGACTAAGAAAACCCCCATGAAAAATTCAATTTAGATAACCCCTGGAAAACACGCAGCCATTTAGCCCGGATTTCTCATGACCGCATAAACAAAAACGGCTGAAAGCCTTATGATTCTTGTCGCCAAACAAAGCCCCATAAGTCTTCAGCCGCGCACAAAATGCTACCAGAAAAACTCCACTTTTCACCCCTCTCTCGCCGCCTCGTCGAGGCCTCTTTCACCGGTGGTCACATCACCTCGGATGCGGGCTTGTTGCTGCTGCGCGAGGTCGACCGGCAACATGGCTTGACCCGCCGCCTGGCCAAAATCGTTCCCGATCGGCGTGATCCTGGGCGTGTCCAGCATGGACTGCAGACACTGCTCGCCCAGCGTATCTATGCACTGGCCGCCGGCTACGAGGATCTCAACGATCATGACGGCCTGCGCCATGACTACGCGCTGCAGACTGCGGTCAACCGCCTGCAACCGCTGGCCGGCAAATCCACTCTGGGGCGCCTGGAACAGCAAGCCGATCGCGAAACGGTGGTGCAAGCCCATCGCCTGCTGTGGGAGCACTTCATCGCCCAGCATGACCAGGCGCCGGCTGAGATCGTGCTCGACTTCGATGCGACCGATGTGCCGGTGCATGGTGATCAGGAAGGGCGCTTCTTCCATGGCTATTACGACCATTACTGCTTCCTGCCGCTCTATGTGTTCTGTGGTCGCCATCTGCTGGTGAGCTATTTGCGCCCGAGCAACATCGATGGCGCCCGACACAGTTGGGCCATCCTGGCACTGCTGGTCAAGTTCATTCGCCGCTTCTGGCCAGAGACCCGCATCGTGTTCCGCGGTGACGGCGGTTTTTGCCGACATCGCATGCTCGACTGGTGTGACCGCAAGCAGGTGGATTATGTGGTGGGTCTGGCCCGCAACACCCGCCTGCAGCGGATGGCGGCGCCGGCCATGCAAGCTGTCGCCGAGGCCTACCAAGAAACCGGGCAGAAGATGTCCGGCGTGTATCGCTTCCTCTATCAGGCCGGTAGTTGGCGTAGGCGCCGCCTGGTCGTGTCGCGCCTGGAACATGGCGAGCAGGGTGCCAATCCACGCTTCATCGTCGTGTCCCGCTTTGCCGAGGATGCTGCCCAGCAGTACTACGAAGACTACTGCGGCCGTGGCGACATGGAGAATCGGATCAAGGACCAACAGTTGGATCTGTTCGCCGACCGCACCTCCAGCCCACGCTGGTGGACCAACCAGTGGCGGCTGATGCTGTCGGCCTTTGCCTATGTGCTGTTCGAACGGCTACGCGATCATCTCCAGGGCACCGCATTGGCGCGCATGAGCATCCATAACCTGCGCTTGAAACTGCTCAAGATCGGTGCGGTGATCATTCGCAACAGCCGGCGCATCCGCGTGCTGATCAGCGAGGCCTATCCGCATCAGGAACTCTTTGCGGGGCTGGTTGCCCGCCTCAAGCCGACCTGAACAGGCGGGCGCCCCCGGCCCGGCTCAATGGGGGAAAGGGGGCAGTGCGCCCCATACGCGGGAATTGAATAAAAAACGATCAATTTTTAGCGGTGGAAGGCAGGTTGTTGATACACCGAGGCTTCACCGGCCACGCCTGCCGGCCTCATGAGAAATCCGGGTTAGCCATCACACGCCTATCTAATTGATAAACAATATATAATCAAAAAGTTATAATACTTTATAAACAACCCCCATCACCTGGCACGGCAAATCGACTAAATAACCCAGCGGGCAAATATCAGAACTCTACGATGCATATTTCATAAAAAACCGGGAGAAATGAAATAGCACTTCCCGGCACCTCGTAGTTCGTCGGCGCGAGGCGACGGCAAGACGACCCCGACAGTTCCAACGGAAAGCATCGCCGGGCATCCCGCGAAGCGGCCTTCATCGTCCTGCAATCAAAGCGTCATCGTCACGATGCCAAGTTATCCAACCGATCCTCTCCCGCGAGCGACCATGCATCACGGTATCTCCCCGCCCCAGGACGCCGACCTGTTCGGCCTGATCTACGGCTTCCGTTTCCGTCCCGGCGAAGCGGGCCGGGAAATCGACTCGGCCACCGCCCTCGCCTGCCTGCGGCAGGCCCCCGAGGAGGCGCCGGACGAGTTCCTCTGGCTGCACCTGAACCTCGCCCATGCCGCCTGCGAGCGCTGGATGAAGAAGCATCTGGAACTGCCGGATTATTTCTTCGAAAGCCTGCGCGAGGGGTCGCGCTCGACGCGCATCGAACACGTCGACTCGGCGCTGCTGGCAGTGGTCAACGACGTGGTCTTCAACTTCGGCCTGGTCTCTTCGGACGTCGCCACCCTGTGGGTCTGCGCCCGTGGCCGGCTGCTGGTCAGTGCACGAGCGCAACCGCTGCGCTCGGTGGACAAGCTGCGCTCTTCGGTGAAGCACGGCGAACCTTTCCGTTCGCCCCTGCAGTTGCTGATCCACCTGTTGCGCGACCAGGGCGACGTGCTGACCCAGATCGTCCGCGAAACCAGCGTCGCAGTGGACCGCATCGAGGACCAGCTACTGGCCCTGCGCCTCTCCGCCAACCGCGCCGACCTCGGCGCCATGCGGCGCGTGCTGGTACGCCTGCAACGCCTGCTGGCGCTGGAGCCCGGTTCGCTGCTGCGCCTGCTCAACCGACCGCCGGAATGGCTACAGGATGCCGACCTGCGTGAGTTGCGCGAAGCCACCGAGGAGTTCTCCCTGGTGATCAGCGACCTGACCGCCCTGGGCGAACGGATCAAGCTGCTGCAGGAAGAGATCGCGGCCAAGCTCAACGAACAGAACAACCGCATCCTCTTCACCCTGACCATGGTCACGGTGCTGGCCCTGCCGATCAACATCGTCGCCGGCTTCTTCGGCATGAACGTCGGCGGGATTCCCTTCGCCGACGATCCTGAAGGCTTCTGGATCATGCTCGTGCTGGTCGCCAGCTTCACCTTCCTCGCCGGCCGCTGGGCCTTCCGCAAGCGCGGCGACTATTGAGCGTGGACAACGCCGGCGGACAGTGGTTAGGTTGACCGACCACCGTCAGCCGGACCTTCCATGAGCCTTTCCCCCGCCGATCTCAAGCAACTCCAGGCCGCCAAGAACCTGCTGGAGAACCCTGGACTCACCGCGCAACTCACCAGCCTGCTGGGCACGCCGATCGAATACGGCCTGAAGAAGCTGCCACGGAAGGTCAACGAGAAGCTCGGTTCGGTGATCGAGGGAGCGCTGCTGAAAGTCGCCCGCTCGGCCACCGCCACCCTCCAGGAAAACGCCAGCGGTCAGCCGGCGAACCGCCTGCATACCCTCGGCGCCGCCGTTTCCGGTGGCGTCGGCGGCTTCTTCGGGCCGCTGGCGATGCTGGTCGAGGTGCCGGTCACCACCGGCATCATCTTCCGTTCCATCGCCGACATCGCGCGCAGCGAGGGCGAGTCGATCAGGGACATGGACACCCTGATGGCCTGTATCGAAGTCTTCGCCCTCGGCGGCAAATCCGCCTCGGACGACGCGTCGGAGTCCGGCTACTACGCGGTGCGTACGGCGCTGGCCCAGCAGGTCAAGGCGGCCGCCGACTTCCTCGGCAAGGACGCCGGCAGCAAGAAGGCCGCGCCGATGCTCCTGGCCCTGGTGCGCAAGGTCGCCGAGCGCCTGGGCGTGCAGTATTCGGAAAAGCTCGCGGCGCAGATCGTGCCCATCGTCGGTGCCCTCGGCGGCGCGGCGATCAACACGGTGTTCATGAACCATTTCCAGGCCATGGCGCGCGGTCACTTCGTCGTCCGCCGCCTGGAACGCCACTACGGCAAGGATGTGGTTCGCGACGCCTACGCCCTGCTGCCCCGGCGCGGCTGAGCATGCCGGCCCACGCGGTCAGCCTGGCGCCGGGCGCGGCGGCAGCGACGCGCCAGCTGTTCAGCGCCGTTTCGCTCGCGGCGGAGCCCGGGCTGGAGCCGGGCCCCGCGCCGACTCAGAGCGCCAGGCCGGGGTTGTACAACGGACGGAAAGCGCAATGGGTGGTGCCGGCGCTCTGGTTGTAGAAATAGTAGCGGCGACAGTCGTTGTCGTAGTTGCTGGTGCCGACGTTGATCCGGTACGGACCGAAGCTGGCTCCCTGCAGGGAAACGAAGGCGCCGTTGTAGAGCAGCGAGAAATGCAGGTGCGGTCCGGTGGAGCTGCCACCCTCGCAGAGCGCGGTGTTGATGTTGCCGGCATAGACGCCGAGCTTGGTGTCGGCGCTGACCTGCTGGCCGTTGCTCACCTGGATCTGGTCCATATGGTAGTAGTTGGTCGCCCAGCCGCTGGGGTGGGTCACCCGTACCTGGCAGCGCGACAGCACCCGTACCGTACCGGCGTGGGCGGCGACCACGCTGTAGGTCGCACTGCCCCAGCGCGGCCAGTCGTAGGACGCATCGAAGGACGAGTACGGATAGCCCGAGCCGGTGTTCGAATGCGCTCCGTTGGGCTGCCAGGAATAGCCCTGGCGCCAGGGCAATTGCATCAGGTTGGATGGCGGCGCCAGCGCGGCCTTCGCCTGGAGTTGCCGGGCCACGCGGTTGCGCGGCTGCAGGAGTTCCGCGGCCGGGGTGCCGAACAGGCGCTGGAAGGTCTGCGCGTAGGCGCCGAGCGGATTGCCGCCTTGCACGGCGGAGGCCTTCGCCCCCTCTCGCAACAGACCGAGCAGCGCGGCCGATGCCGCGTTCAGGCCGTCCTCGCCGACGGCCTTGCGCGCAGCCGCCTGGCGCAACTGGTATTCCTCGAAACCGTAGTAGCGCCGCGACAACTGCTGCAACACGTCGCGGACCTGGGCATCGAAGCCGCGTTTCGCCGACAGCCGTCCCAGCGGCGCCGCCAAGGCGCGCTCGTCCGGCGCCCCCAACGGCCCGGACTGCATGGCCATCAGGGTCAACAACACTTTCGGGTTGATGCTGTAGTAGCCGCTCCAGTGCTCCAGGTATTCGCTCTTGTCGCGCAGCGCCGGCGCGTTCAAGGCCAGGTAGGCCTCGAGGTCGAACGCCTCGGCGTCGCGACCGTAGAGGAACAGGTCGTCATTCAGCGGCAGGGCCACGCTGGGCAGTTGCAACTGGCCGAGTAACTCCGCCGAATAGCGGAAGGCCGGCAGGCCATCGTCATGGGCATTGGCCGTACCGCCCACGGCGAGCGCCAGCAAGACGAAGAGGAACGGCGAGCGCGAACTCGCCATCGCGCGGGATCTTTTGTGCTGCATGGGTAGCTCCTGGTCATCGAAGGGAAACCTTGAAAGCCAGCAGCCCGGCGACATCGCCTCCGACGGGATAGCCTGGTCCGCTCCGCCGGTATTTCGCCCAGGCCGGGTTGCACGCCGCAGGACCGTGCAACGCCGTCACCCGGGAAGACAACTATCAGCTTTTGCAGTAGATCCGGTGCCCCGCTCCGTCCGGCTGTAAAGCGTGCGGCAGCGCACTCCAACCGAGCCGAATCGATCACAGAACGCCAGGCGTCGGAAATACTTCGATACAGTCTGCGCGCTCAGCGTTCCTCGTCGGAGGAACCGTCGAGCGGATCACGACGCGCCAGCTCGGCCTCGTCGAGGCCGTGGCCGGCTCCGATCTCGTTGCCATGCACGACCCTCAGGCGCTTGTCCGCGGGCGATTCGCCGCCGCGCTCGGCCGGCGAGCGGGCGCCGCTTTCGTCGATCAGGGTTTCCGGCGCCAGATCGTCCATGCCGACGTTATCCTGGTAACCATCGTCCTCGTCCGGCTGCCCGCCAGCGTGGCCCGCCTCGCGTACCCGCCGCGAGGAAAATTCGGCCTCCACCTCGGCCTCGGGCCGCTCGTCGCCGATCCGCGCCTTACGCGCCTGGCGGCGCTCGTCGAAATCGAGCTCGCGCATCGAACCCATGCGGTCCTGGATATCATCGATTTCCTGGGGTGTTGTTTTCCGTCGTGTAGCCATGACGACCTCCGTTACGAATGGCGGGCACGCGCCGGGAATGGCACGCTGCCCTTGTTCGGTCGACCGGCGAGGCGCGGGAAGATTCAGGAAATCCAACCGACGGCGGCCGCCTCGCAATCGCGGCGGCGGGCAAAAAAAAGCCGGATCGGCCCGGGGCGGGCTGGACGATCCGGCGTAATCGAAGCGCGGGACGTCGCGCACCTTGCCGCCGGCACGGGCGGGAGGTGGCGCACAGCGTTTCGCAGGGAATGACCACGGCATCGGCCGGTGGTCCAGGGGGAGTCAGGTCGGCACGGCTTCCTCGAGATAGTCGATGGCCTGGCGCACGGTCTCGATCCGTTCCGCATCGTCATCGGCGATCTCGACGCCGAACTCCGCTTCCAGGGCCATGACCAGTTCGACTACCTCGAGCGACTCGGCACCGAAGTCGTTACGGAAGTCGCTGTCCAGCCGGATGTCGCATTCCTCCACGCCGAACCGGGCGGCTACCAGTTTCCTCACTCTGGTCTCGATGTCGTCCATGCATTGCGGTCCCACTGCCCGGCCCTGGAAAAAAGTGCGGCTACTAAAGCCTCCGTCCCCGCCAGCGACAACTGCCAGATCTGGCAGTGGCGCTGCGCTGGAGCGCGGCCGCCGCAGCGCGCCGGACAATCCGGTGGACGGAGCGCGACGCGAGGATTCGAAGTCCGTCACAGGGCGCTTCCCGGCGTATGCGCAATCACCCGCGCCTTCCCTCGCGGCAGGCTTTCGGGCAGTTCCGCCAGGGCCCGGCGTGCCTGCTCCGGGTCGAGGTAGTCGCCCCGCTCCACCGCGAACAGCTCCTGGCCATCGCGCAGTTCGCGGCGCAAACGCAACGACAGGCCCGGATGCCGCTCGATCAGCGCGCGCATGAAGGCTTCGCTGCTGCCCTCGACCAATCGCACGGCGTAGCGCTGGGGTGACGGCGGCTGCGGCGCGTGCGTGCCCTGGCGAACCTCCAGCACCTCGCCGCCGCGACCGTCGCCCAGGGACGCCGGGTCCGCCAGGCGCGGCTTCTCCATCAGCACCGGGGCTGGAGCCGGATAGCTGCGCGGCGAGCCAATAGGTGCCGGTGCGACCTGGGCGGCGGGACGCAGGTCGATGGCGCCGGCATCCTCGAACAGCGGGCGCGCCGGTTCGCCGGCGGCACCGCGCAGCAACTGGATGGAACGGTAACGGCCATGGCTGATGCGCTCCAGGCCGGCGGCATCGCGGACGATGCTCGGTCGCAGGAAGACCATCAGGTTGCGCTTCACCCGGGTCTCGCGGGACGAGCGGAACAGCCGGCCGACGCCGGGGATGTCGCCCAGCAGCGGTACCCGCGAATCGCTGCGCTGCAGGTCGTCCTGGATCAATCCACCGAGGACGATGACCTGGCCGTCGTCAGCCAGTACGGTGCTCTTGATCGAGCGCTTGTTGGTCACCAGGTCCACCGCCTTCGCCGCCAGGGTGGCGGTTGGCGCGATGGAGGATATTTCCTGCTCGATCTCCAGGCGCAGCATGCGGTCCTCGCCGATGTGCGGCGTGACCTTGAGGGTCACCCCGATATCCTTGCGCTCGACAGTGGTGAACGGATTGCTCGAACCGCTGGCGCTGGTGGTGTAGCTGCCGGTCTGGAACGGCACGTTCTGGCCGACCAGGATTTCCGCCTTCTGGTTGTCCAGGGTCAGCAGGCTCGGCGTCGACAGCAGGTTGCTGCGGCTATTGCGGCTCAGCGCGGTGACCAGTGCGCCGAAATCGCGACTGCCGAGGCCGACTATCGCACCGTCGGGCAGCTCTGCCGGCGGCTTGCCGGCCTGCAACGCGCCCAGCAGGGTGCCGATGGACAACCCGCTGTCGGCGAAGCCAGCGCCGCCGGCGACATGCCCGCTACGCAGCGCCCATTGCACCCCGAGGGCGTCGCCGATCTCGCCGGACAGCTCGACGATCGCCGCCTCCACCAGCAGTTGCGCGCGCGGCACGTCGAGCTGGCGGACGATGTCCTCGAGCAGGCCGACATCCTCCGGGTCGGCGAGGATCACCAGGGCATTCAGCGATTCGTCGGCGCGCACCAGCAGGCCGCGCTTGCCGCTTCCCCGGCCATCCTGGCCCCGCTCGCCGTGCAGCGATTCGCCGATCTCCCCGAGGGTGGCGGCAAGGGTCTTGGCGTCGCCATGGCGCAGGCGGATCACCCGGCTGTTCGCCGACCGCGACGAGGGGACGTCGAGCGACTGCGCCAGCCGCAGCAAGCGCGCTCGCGCCTGCGGCGGACCGAGCAGGACCAGGCGGTTGCTGCGGCTGTCGGCAAGGACCTGGACGGTGGCGGCGCTCTTCCCGGCGGCCGGGGTGACGCTGCGATCGAGCACCTCGGCGATTTCCGCGACCCAGGCATGGCGCATGTCGTAGATGCTGTAGTCATGTTCGCCGGCCCGGTCGAGGCTGCGCACGATCGCCTCGATGCGCTCGATGTTGGAGCGGCGGTCGCTGACGATCAGCGCGTTGGCCGACGGTACGGCGGCCAGATGGCCATGGGCCGGGACCAGCGGCCGGATCATCGGGATCAGTTCCGCCACCGAGGTCTGCTGCGCCTGGACCACCCGCGTCTCCAGGCTGCCCGGCCCATCGCGGACGGTCTTCTGCGCGGCGTCCTGGCGTGCCTCCATGTTCGGCACGATACGCGCCTGGTCGCCCTGCGGCAGCACCGCGTAGCCATGGGTGGCGAGCACCGAAAGGAACAGCTGGTAGACCTCCGCCAGGCTGAGCCGCGCCTGGGATACCACCGTGACCCGCCCCTTCACCCGCGGATCGACGACGAAGGTCTGGCCGCTGATGCTCGATACCTGCTCGATGAAGTCGCCGATCTCGGCATCCTTCATGTTGATCGTCCACTGCTCTTCCTCTTGCGCGGCGGCAGTCTCGGCAGGTGCCGGATGGACCGGCGGCGCCAGGCCGAGGACGGCCAGCGACAGGACCAGGAACAGCGGAGACAGGCGCTGGGCGGAACGGGTACTACAACGTGGCATGGGTGGTTTCTGCCCCTTCGGCTTTGGGGAAATACAGACGTTCTTCATAACCCTGGTCGCGCAGCACCACATGGTCGCGATGAACCGCCAGCAGCACGGTGCCGGGGCGCACTTCGGCGCCCGGCAGGAAGCGCTGCGAGCGCCCGGCCACCGCGATCAGCGCCGCCGAGCGGTCCTCGCGACGCGCCAGGAAGCAGGCCAGCAGGCGCAATTGCAGACGCTCGCCCGCCGTCGCGCCGCGCGGCGACGGAGCGCCACCGAACAAGCCGGCTAACGCCGCGCGCGGGGCCGCTGAAGGGTTGGCTGGCGGCGCCGGGGCCGCTGCGGCGGGCAATTCCGCCAGCTCGCGGCGCAGCGAGCGCGTCTGGCTGGCCAGGCTGGCGCTGAGCAACGCCAGCAGCAGCACGCAAAGCACAGCGGGCGCATGCCCGGCCAGGCTGCGCAGGGAAACGAAAGACGATGGAAGGTGACGCGACATGCAGCAGGCGGATTCCGGCAAACGGGCGCGCTGCATCGACGCGGCTCGCCCAGGGGCGGCGAGCATAAGGGATGGGGCTGCGGCCTACGGCCGCGAAAGGGCAAAACTGTTAAGGCTGCCCGCTTTGATCCTTCGTGGCGGGAACTGGCCCACAAAACGCCAGGCGCGGGAAAGGCCTCAGCGCTTGCCCATCGAACGACGGGTACCGCGCGGCGCCATGCCGGGACGCTGGCCCTTGTCGTGGATCTTCCGCTGCGGATAGAGCTGGGCCTGGTTCTTCTTCGCCAGGGCGGCCTTCAGCAACGCGCTGGCGTCGCTCGGCGCGGCCTGGGCCGGAGCGTCGTCGGAGGAAAGGGCCTGGGGAAGAGCGTCGGGAGCGGAAGCCATGGCGTATCCGGATCGGGGGAAATCGTGGGGACGCGATTATACATGGCTGTCCGGCTGTCCGGCAGCACCTGCCGGCGTATCGCCACGGGTCAACGCAGTTGCCACCAGCCCGGCAGCAACCGGCGCACCCTGGCCTGGGCGAAACGGTCGTCGATCAGGTGCACCACGCCGCGATCGCTGCGGCTGCGGATCACCCTCCCGGCGGCCTGGACCACCTTCTGCAGTCCCGGATACAGGTAGGTGTAGTCGTAGCCGTCACCGAACAGGCGCTGCATGCGCAGGCGGATCTGCTCGTTCACCGGATTCACCTGGGGCAACCCGAGGGTGGCGATGAAGGCGCCGATCAGGCGCTCGCCAGGCAGGTCGATGCCTTCGCCGAAGGCACCGCCGAGCACGGCGAAGCCGATGCCCTCGCCGCCCGCGACGAAGCGCTCAAGGAAGCCTCGGCGCTCCGCCTCGTCCATCCGTGGCGTCTGGCTCCAGCACGGCACCCACGGGTATGCCTGGCGGAAGACGTCCAGCGCCTGCTGCAAGTAATCGAAACTGCTGAAGAAGGCCAGGTAGTTGCCCGGCCGCTGGCGAAACTGCTCGCCGAGAATCGCTGCGATGGGCGCCAGGGATGCCTGGCGCTGCGCATAGCGCGTGGAAACCCGACGCTGTATGTGCACCTCCAGTTGCTCGGCGCTGAATGGCGAGTCCACTTCCAGCCAGGGCGTGCCCGCCGGCAGGCCGAGCAGGTCGGCGTAATAGTCGCGCGGCCCGAGGGTAGCGGAGAACAGCACGGTGGAGCGGCTGGCGGCGAAGCGCTCGGCGAGAAACGCCGCCGGCACCACGTTGCGCAGGCACAGCCGGGCCAGGCTGCGGCCGTTGCGGCCTGGGCGCTTCTCGATGTCGAACAGCGAATGCTCGCCGAACAGCTCGGCGAGACGGCCGAACTGCAGGATCGCGAAGTAGAACTCCTGCAACGCCGGCTCCAGCGCCTGCGGTTGCTCGGCGAGCAGGTCGTTGATCGCCGCCACCGCGTTCTGCAAGGCCAGGAGCAGCTTCTGCGGAGGCTCGTCGTAGGCCTGGTAGTCGTCCGCCTGGGTCTTGGCCAGTTCGTTCCAGGCACGCTGGATGCGCTCCAGCGGTTTCCTCAGGGCCTCCGGGGCGGTTTTGCGCACACCGAGGAAATCGCCCTGGTCGAGTTCGGCGGAATACATCCGCCGGCCGCGCTCCACCAGGTTGTGCGCCTCGTCCACCAGTACCGCCACCCGCCACTGGTTGACCTGGGCCAGGCCATGGAGCATGGCGCCGAGATCGAAGTAGTAGTTGTAGTCGCCCACCGCCAGGTCGCACCAGCGCGCCAGTTCCTGGCCCAGGTAGTAGGGACAGACCCGGTGCGCCAGCGCCACCTCGCGCAACCGCGCCTGGTCCAGCCAGCGCGCCTCCACGGCGGCGGCGCGGGCCGCCGGCAGGCGTTCGTAGAAGCCCTGGGCCAGGGGACAGGACTCGCCGTGGCAGGCCTTGTCCGGGTGCTCGCAGGCCTTGTCCCGCGCCACCAGTTCCAGCACCCGCACCGGCAGTCCGCCGGTCTCCCCTTCCAGGCTGCGCAGGGCATGCAGCGCTAGGGCCCGGCCCGGGGTCTTGGCGGCCAGGAAGAACAGCCGGTCCAGGCGCTGCCCGGGCATCGCCTTGAGTTGCGGGAACAGCGTGCCGATGGTCTTGCCGATCCCGGTCGGCGCCTGGGCCATCAGGCAACAACCGGCGGAGGCGGCCTTGTACACCGCCTCCGCCAGTTGCCGCTGGCCGTGGCGGAATTCGGCGTGGGGAAAGCGTAACGCGGCCAGTTCGCGGTCGCGCCGCTGGCGGTGCGCCAGTTCCTGCTCGGCCCAGGCGAGAAACGCCTGGCACTGGCTCTCGAAGAACAGCCGCAGCTCGTCAGCCCGCACCCGCTCGACGAAGCGGGTCTCCTTCTGGCTGCCGACCTCCAGGTAGACCAGCGCCAGTTCGACTTCCTCCAGCTTCCGTTCGGCGCAGAGCAGCCAGCCGTAGACCCTGGCCTGGGCCCAGTGCAGGTGCCGGTGGTTGGCCGGTTGCAGGGCGAGGTCGCCGCGGTGGGTCTTGATTTCCTCCAGGCAGTTCGCCTGCGGATCGTAGCCATCCGCCCGGCCGCGCACCTGCAAGTGACGGTAGCGTCCGTCCAGCGCCACTTCGCGCTGGTAGTGAGCGGGGCGCCGGGAGGTCACCAGGGTATGTCCGGCGATGCCTTCCAGGGCGCTGGGCGACGGGGTGAAGCGCAGGTCGAGGTCGCCGCGCTTGGCGCTGAACTCGCAAAGCGCGCGCACCGCCACCTGGTACAGCGCCTCGCCGCCCTGCTCAGTCATCGACATGCCAGCGCACGTAGCAGACCGCCACCGGCATCTCCCGCTCGCGGCAGAATTGCAGCCAGCGCAACTGGTTGTCCTGCAGGCGGTCGCCCGGTCCCTTGACCTCGACCATCCGGTAGCGCCGCTGCGCCGGCCAGAACTGGATCAGGTCCGGCAGGCCGGCGCGGTTGCCCGGGATATCCTCCAGCAGGCGTTCGAACCAGGCGCGCAGGTGGGCCGCCGGCAGGCAATCGAGCGCCTGTTCGAGCAGTTCCTCGCCAAGCAGTTCCCAGTAGACGAAGGGCGACTGCATGCCGAACTTGTCGCGGTAGCGACAGCGGATCGCGTCGCGGTAGCTGCCGTCCTCCAGCCGTCCCAGGCAGGCCTCGAACAGGGCGGCGCGGCGCTGGCGGAAGTCGGCGCTGTGCAGGTCCGCCGGCGCGCTGTGGAAGGGATGGAAGAACGCCCCGGGAATGGCGGCGAAGATCGCCTCCCAGCAGAGCAGCCCGAACAGCGAATTGATCAGGCCGTTCTCGACGTAGTGCACCGCGCAACCGGGCTCTTCCAGGTGCTCGCGAACCGCCCACTCGACGCTACAGGGTTCGCTCGGGTACGCCAGGCACAGGTCCAGGCGGTCGATTTCAGGAGCCGCCGCCCGCGCCTGTCGCGGCAGGCCGAGCTTGCCTTGCAGGCGCGGCAGCAATCGGGCCAGGCCCTGGCGTTCGGCGTCGCTTTCCGGCGCACAGCTGGCCTCCCGCGCCAATGCATGGGCTTCGGCGAAGCGCTCGCCGCGTTCCAGGCTGCGAATCGCCCGCAGGCGCGCGCCGGGGTGGCTGGATTGGCGATAGAGCCGCTGGGCCAGGTCGAAATCCCGCTGCTTTTCGCAGTGCTGGGCGAACTGGAACAGCAGCTTGACCCGCCGCCCTTCCAGCCAGGGATTGGCGTAGGGTTCGCCCGGCAGGCCGGCGAGCAGTTCCTCCAGCGGCTCGCCGAGGTCGAAGCGCTGGCGGCAGTCGAACAGGTGGAGATAGGCGTCGACGTCGGCGCGCAGGCGAAAGCCGCGGGAGTCGGCGGAAAACTCGACGCTTTCGTAACGATAGATACCCAGGTCGGCAAGGACAAACTCCGACCAGTCCTGCCACAGGTTGCCGAAATACATCAACCGCAACCGGTCGCAGAGCGCCATGCAGCGCAACTCGTAGACCGGTTCGGCGAAGTCGGCCTGCCACTCGGCGAGCCGCCGCGCCTCGGGGAACAACGGCTGGAGCCGTTCCAGCAGCGCATCCTTGCGCAGGTTCGCGCGCCCGAGATGGTCCCTGAACAGCTGCGACAATTCGTCCTTCCTCAGCAAGCCGAACAGTTGCGCCAGTTCCAGGGTCGGCTGCGCGTCCACCCAGCCCAATGCCAACAGCGGTTGCACGGCGGCGCGCGTGTCGCCGATCTCGGCATAGGCCAGCTTGCCTTCGCGGAACAGCGTGCCCTTGCGCATCACCATGCGCACCAGCAGGGCCTGGCTGGCCTCGGGCAGCTCGGCGAACGCGGCGATGAAGGCACGTTCCTGATCGTCGAGCAGATCGGCATAGCGTTCGCCGATCCAGGCGAGCACCGCGCGGAAGTTGTGCAGGTAGTAGAAGGGTTCGGGAAGCGCTGGGGAATTCACGGGAAGCGGAGCCTGGTACTGTTCATGCATACAGATACCAGCGCCCCCACGGCTTGGCAATGCGCATCCGATCAAGCGTCGCCGGCCTGACGACGACTATCCAGGCACAAGATGTTCGTTATATAAAAATATTAACAACGAAACCTGCCCCGTATCGGTCCCGATGAAGAAGATCCGCCAACGCAACCTGCAACTGATCCTCGACGCCGCCTGCGAAGTCTTCGCCGACTGCGGCTTCAGCGCCGCCCGGCTCAGCGACGTCGCCGAGCGCGCCGGCGTGGCGAAGGCCAACGTGCTCTATTACTACCGCTCCAAGGCGCAACTCTACGAGGCGGTGCTGGACAGCATCGTCGAGCCCCTGCTGGAAGCCTCCCGGCCATTCGCCGGCGACCAGCCGCCCGCCGAGGCGCTACGCGCCTACGTCGACAACAAGATGCGCATCGGCGCCGAGCGGCCGCACGCGGCCAGAGTCTTCTCCTGCGAGATCATGCGCGGCGCGCCGCGCATGCCGGCGCCGCTGCTGGAACGCCTCGACGCCCAGGCGGAACGCAACGCCGAGCGCATCCGCCAGTGGATCGACGAAGGCCTGCTGGCGCCGCTGGATCCGTACCACCTGCTGCTCAACCTGTGGGCGATGACCGAGTCCTATGCCCTTGGCGGTTGGCAACTGGCGCGCCTCACCGGCCAGGCCGGGCTGGACGCAAGCGACTACCGGCAGGCGGCGGAAAACATCGTCCGCCTGGTCTGCGCCGGCTGCCTGGCACTCCCCGGCGAGGCCGCGCCGCGTCGGCGTTTCCGCGCGCTGGCCGGCTGAGCGACTTGCGCCGGATCAATTTCCGCGTAGCGCTATATTCCAAAAGCCATAGCGAACCCCTAAGCTTGCGCCAGCCCCGTCCGCCAACTTCGTTCGCCCCCACAGGAGCACTCCATGACCACCCGCCTGCCCCAGCTATTGCTCGCCCTCCTCGCCAGCGCCGTATCCCTGGCCGCCAGCGCCGACGAGGTGCAGGTCGCCGTCGCGGCCAACTTCACCGCGCCGATCCAGGCCATCGCCAAGGAATTCGAGAAAGACACCGGGCACAGGCTGGTCGCCGCCTACGGCGCCACCGGCCAGTTCTATACGCAGATCAAGAACGGCGCGCCGTTCCAGGTGTTCCTCTCCGCCGACGACAGCACTCCGGCGAAACTGGAGCAGGAAGGCGAGATCGTGCCCGGCTCGCGCTTCACCTATGCCATCGGCACCCTGGCACTCTGGTCGCCCAAGGCCGGCTACGTCGACGCCAAGGGTGAGGTGCTGAAGAGTGGCAGCTTCAGGCACCTGTCCATCGCCAACCCGAAGACCGCGCCCTACGGCCTCGCCGCCACCCAGGCGATGGACAAGCTCGGCCTCGCCGCCACGCTCGGGCCGAAGCTGGTGGAAGGCCAGAACATCAGCCAGGCCTACCAGTTCGTTTCCAGCGGCAACGCCGAACTGGGCTTCGTCGCCCTGTCGCAGATCTACAAGGATGGTAAAGTCGCAACCGGCTCGGCCTGGATCGTTCCCGCCGAGCTGCACGACCCGATCCGCCAGGACGCGGTCATCCTCAACAAGGGCAAGGACAACGCCGCCGCCAAGGCCCTGGTCGACTACCTGAAGGGCGCCAAGGCCGTCGCGCTGATCAAGTCCTACGGCTACGAACTCTAAGGCGGGACCTGCATGGCGTTGCCACTCGACAGTACGGACCTGGCGGCCATCTGGCTGACCATCGAGCTGGCTTCGCTCACCACCCTCCTCCTGCTGCTGATCGGCACGCCCATCGCCTGGTGGCTGGCGCGCACCCGCTCCTGGCTGAAGGGGCCGATCGGCGCGGTGGTGGCCCTGCCGCTGGTGCTGCCGCCGACGGTGATCGGCTTCTACCTGCTGGTCAGCATGGGTCCCAACGGTTTCATCGGCCAGCTCACCCAGAGCCTCGGTCTCGGCACCCTGCCCTTCACCTTCGCCGGTCTGGTGGTCGGTTCGGTGTTCTACTCGCTGCCCTTCGTCGTGCAACCGTTGCAGAACGCCTTCGAGGCGATCGGCGAGAAACCGCTGGAGGCTGCCGCGACCCTGCGCGCGAGCCCCGTCGACCGTTTCTTCAGCGTGGTCCTGCCGCTGGCCCGGCCGGGTTTCGTCACCGCCGCGATCCTCGGCTTCGCCCATACCGTCGGCGAGTTCGGCGTGGTGCTGATGATCGGCGGCAACATCCCGGAGAAAACCCGCGTGGTCTCGGTGCAGATATTCGATCACGTCGAAGCCATGGAATACGCCCAGGCCCACTGGCTGGCCGGCGGCATGGTGGCGTTCTCCTTCGTCGTCCTCCTCGCCCTCTATTCGGGCCGGCGCCGCCGGCCGGGCTGGGCCTGAGATGGACGGCCTGCGCCTGCGCTTCCGCCGCGCCTACCCCGGCTTCGAACTGGACATCGACCTGGCTCTTCCCGGTCGTGGCGTGACCGCTCTGTTCGGCCATTCAGGCTCCGGCAAGAGCACCTGCCTGCGCTGTATCGCCGGCCTGGAAAAGGCCGCCGAGGGCGAGGTGACGATCAACGGCGAGACCTGGCAGGACAGCCGCCGCAACCTCTTCGTCGCGCCCCACCGGCGTGCCCTCGGCTACGTGTTCCAGGATGCCAACCTGTTCCGCCACCTGACGGTGCGGCGCAACCTGGCCTTCGGTCTCAAGCGCATCGCCGCCGCCGAACGCCGCGTCGAGCTGGAACAGGCCTGCGCCCTGCTGGGCATCGAGCACCTGCTGGAACGCATGCCGGAACGCCTCTCCGGCGGCGAGCAGCAACGCGTCGGCATCGCCCGGGCCCTCCTCACCAGCCCGCGCCTGCTGCTGATGGACGAGCCTCTGGCATCCCTCGACCTGAAGCGCAAGGGCGAGATCCTGCCCTATCTCGAGCACCTGCACGAGGAACTGGACATCCCGGTGCTCTATGTCAGCCACTCGCCAGACGAAGTGGCGCGCCTGGCCGATCACCTGGTGCTGCTGGAGAACGGCAAGGTCCGCGCCAGCGGGCCGATCGGCGAAACCCTGGCGCGAGTCGACCTGCCGCTGGCGCTGGACGACGATGCCGGGGTGGTGATCGAGGGCACGGTCAGCGACCACGACCCGGCCTACGGCCTGCTGACCCTGGTCCTGCCCGGCAGCGCGCTGCAAATGCGCGTCGCCCACGCCCCGCTGGCCCCCGGCAAGCGCCTGCGCTTCAAGGTACAGGCGCGCGACGTCAGCCTGAACCTGCGCGACGACGCCCAGAGCAGCATCCTCAACCGCCTGCCGGTACGGGTCCTGGAATTGGTCGATACCGACACCGCGGCCCACGTCCTGGTGCGCCTGGATGCCGGCGGCAATCCGCTGCTGGCGCGGATCACCCGTTACTCGCGGGACCAGTTGCAACTACGACCCGGCCAGCTGTTGTGGGCGCAGATCAAGTCGGTGGCGGTGCTCGCCTGACCCCGGCCTCGCCTGCGGCGCCTAGACCCTGGGCCAACGGTAGCGGATCAGCCGCCCCATCCGCCGCAGGAAGGCGAAGCCGTTGTAGATCGGCAGCATCAGCCGCGACGACTGCGGCAGCTTGGCAACGTCCTGCGGGTCATAGTCGGTGACCTCCTCGATGAAGCGCAGGGCCGGATGCCACCGCTCGAGTTCGCGCGGGTCGTCGATGCTCCAATGCACCTGCGCCCCGGTCTCGCGCAGCGGCGGATACCGGCGCAGCAGCATGATGCCGAGGCGGCCGTAGCCGTCGAACAGCAGCTCGCCGCTACCCAGGTGGTCGACCAGGCGTTCCACCAGGCGTCGCACCTGGGACTCCCGCAGATAGGGCATCAGCCCCTCGGCCAGGACCAGGGCGGGCCGCTCGCGCGGCACCCCTTGCAGCCAGCCGTCGTCGTCCACCGAGTGGCGCAGCGCCCGATAGGCGCCGGCGCGCGGCGGGTAGAGTCGCTCGCGCAGGTCCATGACTTCCGGATAGTCAAGGTCGAACCAGGGCAGCTCGGCCGGCGGATCGACCCGGTAGATACGGCTGTCCAGGCCGCAACCGAGGTTGAGCACCTGCCCCTCGGGATGGCGGCCGAGGAAGTCGCGGCAGGCCTGGTCGAAGTAATGCGAGCGCATGGCCAGGGCCCGTTCGTTGCCCTTGCCGAGGGCGACCCTGGAGAAGTCGAAGTCGATCTGCCGCACCGCCTCCTCGGCGAAACGGTCATGGAGGATGGAATCGTCCAGGCGGCTATCCAGCGCCTTGGCGTAGAGGGTGATCAGGAGCGTCTGCTTTTCTCCGGTGAGGGTAATGCGGTGGCCGGGCATGAAAACCTCCTGCGGGCACGCGTGCCTCTTCAGTCCTTGCCGAAAACATCGCTATGCTTCGGCAATGATTGCCCTGGAGTCACGAATGAAAGCCAACTCCGATGAACTGCAAAGCTTCGTCAGTGTAGTCGACAGCGGTTCCATCAGCGCCGCCGCGGAACAGATGGGACTGACCGCCTCGGCCGTCAGCCGGACCCTCTCGCGCCTCGAGCACAAGCTCGGCACCACCCTGCTCAACCGCACCACCCGGCGCATGGAGCTGACCGAGGAAGGCCGCTACTTCCTCGACCAGGCACGGCAGATCCTGCAGCAGATGGAGGCGCTCGAGGAACGCCTGGCCCTGCGCCGGCAGAGCCCCGCCGGGCGCCTGCGGATCAACGCCGCCTCGCCCTTCATGCTGCACGCGGTGGTGCCGCACATCGGCGAGTTCCGCCGGCTGTACCCGGACATCCAGCTCGAACTCAACACCAACGACCTGATCATCGACCTGTTGGAGCAACGCACCGACGTGGCGATCCGCATCGGTGCGCTCAGCGACTCCACCCTGCACGCGCGCCCGCTGGGCGCCAGCCGCCTGCACATCCTCGCCAGCCCGGAGTACCTGGCCCGCCACGGCACGCCGGCGAGCATCGAGGGGCTGCGAGGGCACACCCTGCTCGGCTTCACCCAGCCCGAGCACCTCAACCGCTGGCCGGTGGTGCACGCCGACGGCGATCGCCTGGAGATCCAGCCGGATATCTCTGCCTCCAGCGGCGAGACGCTCCGCCAACTGGTCCTGAGCCACCAGGGCATCGCCTGCCTGGCCAGCTTCATGACCGACCGCGATATCCAGGACGGGCGCCTGGTGCCGCTGTTCGCCGAACAGATGAGCGAATACCGGCAACCGATCCACGCCGTCTACTATCGCAACTCGCAACTGGCGCTGCGCATCCAGTGCTTCCTCGACTTCATCCAGCAGCGCCTGGGCGCCTGAGACCGACCGTGAACGAATCCCTCGATTTCTCGCCCTACCTCGAGCGCTGGGCGTTGCAACCCGACGGCGAGCCCTTCGCCACCCACAGCAGCCGCCTGCTGCCGGTGCGCCATCGCGGCGCAGCGGCGATGCTGAAGATATCCAGTGCCGAAGAAGAGCGTTTCGGCCACGTACTGCTCAACTGGTGGGACGGCCAGGGCGCGGCCAGGGTGCTGGCCTACGACCACCAGGCGCTGCTGATGGAGCGTGCCACCGGCGGGCGCTCGCTGCTGGAGATGGTCAGGCGCGGCGACGACGACGAGGCTACGCGTATCCTCTGCCAGGCCATCGAACGCATCCATGCCCCGCGCCCGGGTCCGTTGCCAGAGCTGACCCCGCTGGAGCGCTGGTTCGACTCGCTGTATGCCGCCGAGCGCCGCTACGGCGGGCTCTACGTCGACTGCGCGAATGCCGCCCGCTACCTGCTGGAGACCGCTCGCGAACAGCGCCCGCTGCATGGCGACATCCACCACGGCAATGTGCTCGACTTCGGCGAGCGCGGCTGGCAAGTCATCGACCCCAAGCGGCTCTACGGCGAGCGCGGCTACGACTACGCCAACCTGTTCACCAATCCCGACGCGAAGACCGCCCAGGCGCCCGGCCGTTTCGAGCGCCAGCTGGAGATCGTAATCGCCGCCAGCGGCCTGCAGCGCCGCCGCCTGCTGCAATGGATCCTGGCCTGGACCGGACTCTCGGCGGCCTGGTTCGACGAGGACGGCAGCCGCGAGGAGACCGAAGCCGAGCTGGCCATCGCCCGCCAGGCCCTGGCAAACCTCGCTCGAACGCCTGCGCAATGAACTGTGCGGCGGCTCCCGCGCTCCAACGCGAGGCACTGTTCCGCCGCCGCGATCCGGTGTCAAATACACACCCCGCCAAGATGGCGGTGCCCACCACCCAGTAAGGAAACCCAAGATGGCCGGAGCCAGCCTCCTCACCCTCCTCGACGATATTGCCGCGGTGCTCGACGACGTCTCGCTGATGACCAAGGTCGCCGCGAAGAAGACCGCCGGTGTCCTCGGCGACGACCTGGCCCTCAACGCCCAGCAGGTCACCGGGGTCAACGCCGACCGCGAACTGCCGGTGGTCTGGGCGGTAGCCAAGGGCTCGCTGCGGAACAAGGCGATCCTCGTCCCCGCCGCGCTGTTGATCAGCGCCTTCGCGCCCTGGGCGGTGATCCCGCTGCTGATGCTCGGTGGCGCCTACCTGTGCTTCGAAGGCTTCGAGAAGATCGCCCACAAATACCTGCCCCATGACGACGAGCACGCCGACGAGGCAGCGCTGGCGGCCAATGTCGACGTGGCCGCCCTGGAAAAGCAGAAGATCGGCGGCGCGATCCGTACCGACTTCATCCTCTCCGCGGAAATCATCGCCATCACCCTGGGTACCGTCGCCGAGTCCAGCTTCACCACCCAGGTACTGGTGCTGGTCGGCATCGCCCTGGTGATGACCATCGGCGTCTACGGGCTGGTCGCCGGCATCGTCAAGCTGGACGACGCCGGCCTCTACCTGTCCAGGCGCGACAGCGGCTTTGCCCAAGGGCTCGGCGGCGCCATCCTGCGCACCGCGCCATACCTGATGAAAGGCCTGTCGGTGGTCGGCATGGCGGCGATGTTCATGGTCGGCGGCGGCATCCTCACCCACGGTATCCCGGTGGTCCACCACGCCATCGAACAGGCCGCGCAGAGCGTCGCCGGCATCGCCACGCTGGGCCCGCTGCTGGCGGCGATCACCCCGACCTTGCTGAACTTCCTGTTCGGCATCGTCGCCGGCGCCGTGGTGCTGGCGGGGGTGCTGCTGGTCAAGCGCCTGCTGCCGAAGAAGAAAAAGACTGGCTGAGCCTGCCATCGCCGGCAGCGCCATCGCGGAGGGCGGATAGCCGCCCTGGCGCACATCCCACGAAGCGGTTGTGCGCCCTGCCCCGGAAGTCCTCCTCCGTTTCAATTCAATAATTTTGCACTGTAATAGCAACATTATTCGTTGGAGACGAATAAAGCTCCCCTCCTAGAATGGCCACCAGTGCCATGAGCCGTCTGTTCCGAGCCTTCCAGACGAAGATCCGACCTCCGCACTCCATCGACCCGGCAACGGGATACCCAGAAAAATACCGATAACCCAACGAGGACCCGAGGGTCGCGCCTGCTCGCCAGCCGGCCGGACCCCGGGGCCCGGCGTGCCAGCGACCATGAACGATACGGATAGCAGAAAAGATCCGGACGGCTACAACTACGACGTCGTCCGCCAGTTCACCCTGATGACCCTGGTCTGGGGCATCCTCGGCATGGGCCTCGGAGTGTTCATCGCCGCCCAACTGGTCTGGCCGGCGCTCAACCTCGACCTGCCCTGGACCAGCTTCGGCCGCATCCGCCCGATCCACACCAGCCTGGTGATCTTCGCCTTCGGCGGCAGCGCGTTGTTCGCCACCTCCTTCTACGTGGTGCAGCGCACCAGCGGCGTGCGGCTGATCTCCGATGCCCTGGCGCGCTTCGTGTTCTGGGGCTGGCAGGCGGCGATCGTGGGGATGATCGTCAGCTACCCGCTGGGCTATACCACCTCCAAGGAATACGCCGAGATGGAATGGCCGCTGGCGCTGTGGATGGCGATCGTCTGGGTGGTCTATGCCTACCTGTTCTTCGGCACCATCGCCCGTCGCAAGGTGAAGCACATCTACGTCGGCAACTGGTTCTACGGCGCCTTCATCATCGTCACCGCGATGGTCCATATGGTGAACCACGCATTGCTGCCGGTGAGCCTGGGCAAGTCCTACTCGGCCTATTCCGGCGCCACCGACGCGATGATCCAGTGGTGGTACGGGCACAGCGTGGTCGGCTTCATCCTCTCGGTCGGCTTCCTCGGCATGATGTACTACTTCGTGCCCAAGCAGGCCGGGCGACCGATCTACTCCTATCGCCTGTCCATCGTGCATTTCTGGGCGATCATCTCGATCTACATCTGGGCCGGCCCGCACCACCTGCACTACACCGCGCTGCCGGACTGGGCGCAGTCGCTCGGCATGGTGATGTCGCTGATCCTCCTGGCACCGAGCTGGGGCGGCATGATCAACGGCATGATGACCCTCTCCGGGGCCTGGCATAAGTTGCGCGACGACCCGATCCTGCGCTTCCTGGTGGTGTCCCTGGCGTTCTACGGCATGTCCACCTTCGAAGGCCCGATGATGGCGATCAAGACGGTCAACTCGCTGTCCCACTACACCGACTGGACCATCGGCCATGTCCACGCCGGCGCCCTCGGCTGGGTGGCGATGATCTCCATCGGCACGCTCTACCACATGATCCCGAAACTCTGGGGCCGCGAGCGGATGCACAGCGTCGGCCTGATCAACGCGCACTTCTGGCTGGCCACCATCGGCACCGTGCTGTACATCGCCTCGATGTGGGTCAACGGCATCACCCAGGGCCTGATGTGGCGGGCGGTCAACGAGGACGGCACGCTCACCTACTCGTTCGTCGAGGCGCTGGTGGCCAGCCATCCGGGCTACGTGGTGCGCCTGCTCGGCGGCGCCACCTTCGCCAGCGGCATGCTGCTGATGGCCTACAACACCTGGCGGACCCTGCGCAGCGCGCAGGACCAGCGGCAGCCGGTCCTGGCGGCCGGCCAGGGGGCCTGAACATGCTGTTGTCCCTGCTGTGCCTCTCCACCCTGGCGCTCGGCCTCGCCCTCAGCCTCGCCGGCAGTACCCGCGAGGAACGCGAACAGGCCGCCCTGCTGCCGTTCGCCGACGATCCCGAGGCCGCCCGCCGGGTCGCCCGGGATACCGGCAAGATCTGCCGGCAGGTGGTCCGCCCCCTCGAGGAATCCCGCGAGGCCGCCGGCCCGCCGTTCCTCGCCTGAACCGACTCCATCATCCAGGGATGGATGCCTCCAGCACGAAAGTGCCTTACGGGGCCGGCAACGGCCCCTTTCTTTCGCTTCGAAGAGTTCCATGAACGACTCCCCCAGCACCGCCGTACGCACCTGGCTGAAAGGCTTCCGCCCCCTGACCCTGAACGCCCGACCGCGCGACTGCCTGCGCGCCGGACTCGGCGCCTGCATCGGCGCGCTCGCCGCGGTATTCGCCTGCCAGGCATTGTTCGGCAGCGAACTGGCGCTGCGCCTGGCAGCGCCGCTCGGCGCATCCGCCGTACTACTGTTCGCCCTCGCCTCCAGCCCCCTGGCGCAACCCTGGTCGATGCTCGGCGGCAACCTGGTCGCCGCCCTGGCCGGCGGCCTCAGCGCCTACTGGTTCGGACACGATCTGGCCCCGGCCCTGGTCGGCATGGCCCTCGGCATGCTGCTGATGTTCGCCCTGCGCTGCCTGCATCCGCCGAGTTGCGCGCTGGCCCTGAGCGTGGCCCTCAACCCGTCCCTGAGCGAACTCGGCATCGACGTGGTCTGGCCGATCCTGCTCTCCACCCTGGTGCTGATCGGCTGCGCGCTGCTCTACAACAACCTGATGCGCTCTCCCTACCCGCGCCCCTACCAGCCGCCGCGGGCCAATATCCATGGCACCAGCGACCTGGCGCCGAGCGCGCGTACGGACTTTTCCGCCCGTGACCTGGACCAGGCGCTGCAGGACTTCGGCGAATACGTCGACATCACCCGCGACGACCTCGAGCGACTGATCCACCATACCGAGCGCTACGCCTTGCGCCGGCGCATGGGCGAGCTGACCGCGGCACGGATCATGTCCCGCGACGTGCAGACCGCCAGCACCGAGACCTTCATCGACGACGCCTGGAAGCAGTTGCAGGAACACCGTCTGAAGGCCCTGCCGGTGCTCGACGAGCATCGGCGGCTGGCCGGCATCGTCACCCAGAGCGACCTGCTCAAGCACTTCCGCCCCGACGGCAGCCCGTTCAAGCGCCTGCGCTTCCTGCGCGGGACCAAGCTGAAGACGATCATGACCACCCCGGTGGTCTGCGTACAGGCCGACACCCACGCCGTCGAACTGGTCTCGCTGCTATCCGACGAAGGCCTGCACTGCCTGCCGGTGCTCAACGAGGCCGGCTACCTGGTCGGCATCGTCAGCCAGACCGACCTGATCGCCGCGCTCTACCGCAACTGGCTGCAGCACCTGGGCCAGGCCGATCAGATCACGTAGTCCCAGCGCTGCGACCAGTCGCTGTCCTCGCGGACCACTTCGCGCAGCAACTGGAACGCATGGCGCAGGGTCGGCGACAGGCGCTCGCGGGAGTACACCAGGTAGGTCGGGTAGGCGAACTCCGGCGCCTGCTCGACCCGTTGCAGGGTGCCGCCATCCAGGTAGCTGCTCACCACCCGGGTACGGAAATAACCGCTGCCGCCGTTCTGCATGATGTACTGCAGGGCCAGCGGACCGAGGTTGCAGGCCAGCGCGGCCTTGGCCCGGTCCGGCAGCGCGGCATCGTGCTGGCTGCGGAAATCCGGGCCCCAGTCGACATACAGATAAGGCTCCGCGGATAGCACGGAACGCACCATCACCAGCTTTTCCTCCAGCAACTGCTCGACCTGCAGCCCCGGCCAGTATTCCGGCTGGTAGACCAGCGCGGCGTCCAGCGCGCCCTGCTCCAGTTGCTTGAGCAGGTCGGCACCCTGGCCGATCTCGACCCGCACGGCGTGGCCGGGAATCGCCTCGCGCAGGCGCCGCATCCAGTTCAGCAGCAGCGGATTGCACAGGCTGACCTCGCCACCGAGGTTGAGCAGGTTGCGGAAGCCGTCCGGCAGCGGCAGGTCGCGTCGCGCCGCATCCCAGGTCTGCACCAGTTGGCTGGCGTAGCCGAGGAAGTGCTCGCCGTCGGCGGTCAGGCGCGCGCCCGCGCGGTTGCGCACGAACAGCCGGCAGCCGAGTTGCCCTTCGAGGTTCTGGATGCGCGCGGTGACGGCGGTCTGGGTCAGGTGCAGGCGTTCCGCGGCAGCGACGAAGCTACCGCTGCGGGCGATCTCCAGGAAGGTACGGGCGAGGTCGATATCCATGCGAAGCGGTCCGCGGCCACAGGTGGGCCGCCATTCTAGGCTGTGCAGGCGCGGGCGGCGAGCGCAAGGCGGCCTGGCCGCCCTCCTGGAAATCTGCGACAAAACACCGCGCCTAGCCGCTTCGGCACGCTAAAACCCTTCGAAAAAGCGACAACCTGTTGCACAAACGCGCCACGCCGTGACTTTTTCGCTTTCGAAAGCATCAGTTAGCGTGACCGAACACGGTGGAGCCGGGAAGCGCCACCCATGTTCCACACAGACATGAACGAGAGAGACCGACTCCCATGAACGCTACGCTCCGTTTCAACGAGGCTTTGCTGATCACCGGGCGCGCCTTCCAGCCATACCAGTGCGTTGCCTGGTCCGAGCTAGGCAGTGACGGCGGCCTGAGCCTGTCCGTAGTCGATCGCACTGGCACCCGCCTGCTGGGCCGTACACGCATTCCGAGCTCCGCCTACTCCGATCCGGAGCAGCTTGCCGGCCTGCTGCAACAGGCACGCGAAGAACTCAGCCACAACGGCTACAACCTGCAGGACTGGAGTATGCCCAGCCAAGGCTGAGCCGTTCCATACGACGAAAGGCGCCCACGGGCGCCTTTTTTCGTTTCCTCTATTCGAGGCGGTCGTGCTGCCGGAACGCCACGCGCACCGCGTTGCGCCCTGCATCCTTGGCCTCGTAGAGCGCGCGGTCGGCCTCGCGATAGAGCGCGTCCAGGCCCATGCCGGAGGTCGAATAGGCCACCCCCAGGCTGATGGTCAGGCAGGGGCCGGCGCTGGAGCCCAGGTGCTCGATGCCCAGCGCCTCCACCGCCTGCCGCAGGCGCTCGGCGATGGCCAGGGTGTTGCCCTCCTCGCTGTCGTAGAGCAACACGGCGAACTCCTCCCCGCCCAGGCGCGCGGCGATATCCAGCGGCCGCCGCGCGCCCTGCCGGAGCACGACGCCAAGCTGGCGCAGGGCGGCATCGCCGGCCGGATGCCCGTAGTGGTCGTTGTAGGCCTTGAAGTCGTCGACATCCACCAGGATCAGCGCCACCCCCTTTTCTTCGCGGGCGCCCTGCTCCAGGGCCCGCTGGGCGAGCAGCTCGTAGTAGCGCCGGTTGACCAGGCCGGTGAGGCTGTCCTGTTCGGCCATCATGCCCAGCAGCCGCCGGCCGAGGAACTGCTCGCGCTGGGCGTAGTCCTGCAGGTACAGGGCGAACGAACAGATCAGCACCACCAGGCCGTTGTAGAGCGTATTCAGCAGGTTGGTACGCAGGTTCTCTTCGCCGCCGAAAAGCAGGAATACCGCCAGGTTCAGGGCCAGGCACAGCAACGCCAGGCGCACGCAGGCCCAGAACGCCAGGCCGAGCGGGAAGAACACCGCGAGGATACCCAGGGTCGCGCCCAGTTGGGTGAAGCGCGGCACCCCATGCCACTCGAACAGCACGTCGCAGGCCAGCACCGCCAGGTTGATCAGCAGCAGGCAGTAGGGCGCGATGGCATCGCCGACCTTGCGCAGGCTGGGCAGGAAGGCCGCCGGCCAGACCACCAGCAGCAGGCCGATCATTCCCAGGCGCACGCCCAGCAGTTGCTCGAACAGGCTGGGGTGCAGGCGGATGTCCACCATCATCCAGTCGGCCACGATGAACAGCGCCCAGATCAGGAACGCCACCCCGATGGCAGCGCGCCGCTGCATCAGCGAGTTCCAGCTGAGAAACTCGCGAAACTCGTTTTCCAGCTCCTTTTCGAACCGCAACCAACGAAAGCCGTTGCGCAACTGGCGCGCATACGGATTATCCGGCAGACCAGCCTGTACCAGGCTGTCGCGTGCAAGCATGCTGACTCCCCTACCTCGGACCGAACGCTGAAACAGGCCGGGACGACAATACCCTGGCGCCTCTGCAGCGATGAGTCAAAAAGCCATCACCCGTTACCAGACAATAGGGCATGCGGCGTGCCGAGGCGATACCAACCATCGGCGCAGCGGGACGCCCCGGCGAGCGAATGGCAAGATCCGTGGGCCGACTGGCATTGCGGCCAGGCCCGAAGGACGCCAGACTGCCGCCATCGCCATGAGGTTGTGCCATGCCCGAACCGCGCCTGATTGCCTGCCTGATCTATCCCGACGTGATGAGCCTGGACGTGACCGGACCGCTGCAGGTATTCGCCTCGGCCAACGTCGAACGCCAGCGCCAGGGCCTGCCGCCTTTCTACCGGATACAGGTGCTCGGCAAGCGTAGCGAAGCGGTGCCCAGTTCCGCGGGCATCCGCATCTGCGCCGACCTCGCCTGGCGCGACTGTCCGCCGGAAAGCCTGGACACCCTGTTGGTGCCCGGCGGCCTCGGTGTCGAGGCGCAGACCCGCAACGCCGACCTGCTCGCCTGGCTGAAAGCCGCCGAACCGTGCATACGGCGGCTCGGCTCGGTGTGTTCGGGAGCGCTGATCCTGGCCGCCGCCGGGGTTCTCGACGGGCGCCCGGCGACCACCCACTGGGCCGACGTGGCGACGCTGCGCCAGGGGTTTCCCGGCGTCCATGTGCAAGGCGACCGCCTGCACACCTACGACCCGCGGTGCCGCGACGGCGACGCCCACATCTTCACCTCGGCCGGCGTCACGGCGGGAATCGACCTGGCCCTGGCGCTGGTCGAGGCCGACCTCGGCCGCAGCCTGGCGCTCAGCGTCGCGCGACGCCTGGTGATGTTCCTCAAGCGTCCTGGCGGCCAGGCCCAGTTCAGCGCCTGGCTGACCCCGGAACCGAGCCGCACCCCGCGCCTGGCCGCGCTGCTGGAGTGGATTCCCGCCAACCTCGCCGGCGACCTGTCCCTGGAAGCCCTCGCCGACCAGGCCTGCATGAGCCCGCGTACGCTGTCCCGGGTATTTCTCCAGGAACTGGGCGTGGCGCCCGGTCGCTACGTCGAGCGGGTTCGCCTGGAGGCCGCGCGCGCCCTGCTGCAGGACGCCCAGGCGTCGATCGCCACGGTGTCCCGGCTGTGCGGCTTCGGCCATCCGGAAAACCTCCGGCGGACGTTCCACAAGCATCTTTCGGTCAGCCCCCAGGAATACGCCGAACGCTTCGGCATGCTGGCCTGACGCTCCCACCGAGGACCTTCCCATGCTGGAACTGCGCCCCAACTGCGAGTGCTGCGACCGCGACCTGCCCGGCGACAGCGGCGACGCGCTGATCTGCACCTTCGAGTGCACCTTCTGCCGCGATTGCGCGACGACCCGCCTGGGCGGCCAGTGCCCGAACTGCGGCGGCGAACTGCTGGCCCGGCCAAGGCGTCCGCGGGATGCGCTGGTCCGTCAGCCTGCCTCCAGCCGACGCGTCGTCAGGCCCGGCGGTTGTCCGGAGTGACGCCATGCTGCTACGCAACCCGACCCTGCTCCTGCTGTTCTGCGGCCAGGCCCTGTACTGGTCCTGCTCGCTGATCGGCATAACCCTGACCGCCCTGGTCGGCGTCCACCTGGCGCCGTTGAACAGCCTGGCTACCCTGCCCCTGGCCCTGCTGGTGCTGGGCAACCTGCTGGCGGTGCAGCCGTTGTCGCACTTCATGCAGCGCCACGGCCGACGTCCCGGGCTGATGCTCGGCGCCGGCGGCGGCGTGCTCGGCGGCCTGGTCTGCGCCGCCGGTGTCTGGACTGGCGATTTCCTCTGGTTCTGTCTCGGCGCGCTGGGCATCGGGGTCTACCAGGCCTCGGCCATGTACTACCGGTTCGCCGCGCTGGAGGCGGTGGATGCCGGGCGGAAAGGCCGCGCCAGCGCCTATGTGCTCGCCGGCGGAGTACTCGCCGCGCTGCTGGCGCCGAGCCTGGCGCTGTGGTCGCGCAACGCGCTGGCCCAGCCCTTCGTCGGCGCCTATCTGCTGATCGCCGTGCTGGCCCTCGCCGGCCTGCTGCTGATGGCCCTGCTCCGCGAAGGCCAGGCGCCACGCCCGGCACGACTCGCCTGGCGCGACATAGGCGGCCTGTTGCGGCGGCCGGTGCTCCGCGCGGCCATCGCCTGCACCGCGGCCGGACACGGGTTGATGATCCTGATCATGAACGCCACGCCGCTGGCCATGAGCTTCTGCGGCCTGCCGCTGGAACAGTCGAGTCGGGTCATCCAGTGGCACGTGCTGGGAATGTTCCTTCCGGCGTTCTTCGCCGGACCGCTGGTCGACCGCATCGGCAACCGTCGCGTCGCCCTGCTCGGCGCGTTCCTGCTCGCCGCAAGTGCCGGCATCGCCCTGGACGGGCAGTCGGTCACGCATTTCCTGCTCAGTTCGCTGGCCCTGGGCAGCGGCTGGAACCTGATGCTCATCGCCGGCACCACCCTGCTCGGCGAGGGCCACGCCGAAAGCGAGCGCGGCGCCGCGCAAGGATTGATGGAGCAAGGCAACAGCCTGGTGGCGGCGCTGATGTCGTTCGGCTCCGGCGCCCTGATCACCAGCCTTGGCTGGAACGCGGTGAACCTGCTGGTCTGGCCGGCGCTGCTGGTGGCGCTGGCACTGCTCTGGCCGGTACGGCGAACGCGGACGCTGTCGCGCTGAAACGCCGGCAACGAAAAAGGCGACCTTGCGGTCGCCTCTTCTGCCTTACGGAAACGCCTCAGTAGTAGGCGTTCTCCTTGTTGCTGTGGTCGGTCACGTCGCGCACACCCTTCAGTTCGGGAATACGCTCGATCAGGGTCTTCTCGACGCCATCCTTGAGGGTCATGTCGACCATCCCGCAGCCCTGACAACCGCCGCCGAAACGCAACACGGCGATGTTGTCCTCGACCACGTCGACCAGGCTCACCTGTCCGCCGTGGCTGGCCAGCCCGGGATTGATCTCGGTCTGCAGGTAGTAGTTGATGCGTTCGGTGATCGGGCTGTCCTCGTTGACCATCGGCACCTTGGCGTTCGGCGCCTTGATGGTCAACTGGCCGCCCATGCGGTCGGTGGCGTAGTCCACCACCGCATCTTCGAGGAAGGGCTCGCTGACCGCATCGATCCAGGCAGTGAAGTCCTTCAGGGCGATGGCGGTGTCCTCGACCTTTTCCTCGCCCGGCTTGCAGTAGGCGATGCAGGTTTCCGCGTACTGGGTACCCGGCTGGGTGATGAAGATACGAATGCCGATACCCGGGGTGCTCTGCTTCTCCAGCAACTCGGCCAGATACGCTTGGGCAGCTTCGGTAATGGTGATGGCGCTCATGGCAACTCCTCGCAAATATGCCGACAGTTTACGCCAATCGGTACTTGCGGATAAAGCCCTAGTAAATTAGTAGGAATAATTCGCGATAACCGACCCGCCCCTTGTGGAGCGGGTCGCGAGACTCAGAGGTTCTCGTAGCGGTTCATGTCCAGTGCGCCCGCCTCGACCGGCTCGGTTTCGCGGATGTACGCCTCGAGATCGTGGAAGTAGCTCCAGAACTGCGGATTGCTGCGGCGCACGCCCCAGCGTTTGACCACCTTGTCGAAGTCCTCGCCGCTCTTCGCCGCCTCCAGGGCGCCGACGAAGGACTCGGCATCCGTCGCCGGCAGATCGAACATGAAGTTCGGGTAGCTGGACAGCACGCCCGGGTAGATCGTCAGGGTGTCCAGGCCCGGCTGGTAGCGCAGCGACTCGCCGAGCATGAAGGCGACATTGCTGTGCGCGCGGTTGCGCAGCACGGTATAGACCTCGCGCTTGCCGCTGGACGTACGTATCCGCAGCATGGTCGCCTCGGGGAAGCGCTCGATGACCTTGAGGCCGGCCGCCGGCCGGCTCACCAGGCGACTGAAGGCCTGCTCGGCGTCCTGCAGTTCGCGGTCGATGCCCGGTCGATAGCAGTTACCGTCCAGGCAGCGGTTGATCGGGTCGGGACGCGCATTGAGGTCGCCGTAGCGACGCAGCAGTTCTTCGGCGAAGGCCTTCTTCGGCTGCTTCTCCGGCAATCCCAGCGCGCTCGGCGTGTCGTCGTCGAAGGCCTGGTAGTCCATCCACATCTTCAGCTTGCCGCTGTTCTGGTACCAGTCGTCGAGCAACGGCTGGCGCGCGTCGACCGGCATCAGGCGGAGGAAGTTCTGCTCGGCGCCGTTGCGGATCAGGTCGAAGTACAGCCGCGTCTGCGCCTGGTGCGAGACGTTGCCGAAGACATCGAAGTTCACCACCAGCCCGTAGTAGGTTCGCTCGAACAGCGGGTAGTCCATCAGCCACAGGGTCTGCGGTACCTCGCCAAGCAGGCCCTTGCGCACCGAGGCGCTGTCGAACTGGCGGAAGATGCTCAGCAGGGCGTTGTCGTTGCCGTGCCAGATCGTGTTCCAGGTCGGCGGCGGCGCGTCGGCGTAGACGTCCTGGCGCAGGTCTTCGTACTCGTTGCGCTTGTCCCGGTAGGCGCTCCACAGGCCGAGCAGGTTCTTCAGCTCGTCGATCTGCCCCGGCAAGGCCAGCAGCGGCTCGCTCTGCGCGCGGAAGTTGGCGTCGGTGACGAACAGGTCCTGCTCGGGGTCCTGGAATACCACCCAGAAGTTGTCGCGGATCACGTCGGTGGCGATCTGTCCACGGCACACCGGCCCGCGGATGAAGGTACGGGTGAAGTATTCGGCGTTGTCCAGCATGAACTGGTAGCGCGCCCGTGGCGGGATCGCGGCGAAGGTGGCGAACGGGTTGGCACGGCTCTGCACGCCGTAGCCGGGAACCTTGTCGGTGTTCCACTGGGTGCCGAAGAACAGCTCCTGGACGCGTTCCAGCTTCTTCGCCGTCAGCGGATAGGTGATGTGCGTCTTGTGTACGATCACGCCCTGGATCGGCCAGAGGCGGTAATAGAAGCTGTTGCCCGGATCGTCGTTGGGACGCCGGGTCGGGATCGGGTCGATCGGCTGGCCGCTGGGCGTGCGCGAACGCACCAGCTGGAAGAAGTGGCCGGGCGCGCCCTGCTCCGGGAAATACAGGTGCGCCAGGAACAGGTGCTCGTAGAGCCAGCGCGAGACCAGGCTCTGCTTGGCCCCAGGCTGGTTGAGGAAACGCTCCCAGCTGGCCACCTGGCGCGCCTCGGCGGCGGTCGGCCGCAACGGCTGCTGGTCGACCGGGGCGCCCGCGGCCAGCCACTTCTGCAAGGTGGCGTATTCGTCGTCGCTCAGCCCGGCCACCGCGAAAGGCATGCCGGAACCTGGGTTCTTGCGGATGAACGCATCGATGCTGGCCGGCGTCGGGCACTGGTTGGCGCGGTTGATCGAAATGTCCAGGCCTTCGGGGATCTTCGCATTCGGCTGCAACGGCTGGCTGTGGCCAAGCTCGAGCATCCGCGCCATCAGTGCGGCCTGGCCATCCTGCGATTCGAGCACCGACCAGAAGTCCTTGCGCCGCCAGGCGTCGGCACCGTGCGCATCGAGGTACAGGCGGGTGGTTTCCTGCGCCTTGGTCCGCGTGCCGTCGTAGACCGGCAGTTGGTTGGCGCCGCGCTGCGCGCCCTCGGCGCTGCTCAGGTTGAGCTGGCAGGGCGAATCGTAGCAGGCGTGGCAGGCGACGCATTTGGCGGTAAAGATCGGCTGGACGTCACGGCTATAGGAAATTTCAGCAGCGGAAACAGACTGGATAAAAGACGACAAAACGAAGGCCAACCCAACCAACGGTCTTGGCAACATGAACCACTCCTCACTCGGCGACGGGCGATTCTAGCAAACCCGCCTCTCTACGCCGCACTTTCACAACGGCGGGCGAACGCGCCCCGGACATGAGCCGCCATTTCGCCAGCATTCCACCGGCTTCGGCCGCCACGTATGCTAGCCGGGCTCCCAGGCCCGCCCTGGCGATCAAGGACGATGACTTCGAGGAAACAGGGATATGTTTCGACTCGCCGCGCCCCATCCGCGCCGGTTCGCGTGCGCCCCACGTCCCCTCTTCGCCGCTTTCCGCCTGCTGTCGTCAGGCGGCGCTTCCGTTCGCGCCCGGCGCGGCCTGGTCCATCCTTTCGCCGCCCTGGCGGCCCAACGGAGAACCCGCCCCATGAAACTGCTCGCCGGCAGCTTCGCCGCTCTCTTCCTGAGCCTTTCGGCCCAGGCGGCGGACTGTACTTTCACCCAGCTGGAAATCGTGCCCCAGTTCGGCTCGCCGAACATGTTCGGCGGCGAGGACGAGCACGTCCGCGTGATGTTCAGCAACGAGGATCCCAACGACGACAACCCCGATGCCTTTCCCGAACCGCCGGTCTACCTGGCCGACCGCGACAGCGGCAACGATTGCCGCATAGAGGACGGCGGCATCTGGTCGCGCGGCGGCGTGTTCCTGAGCCAGGACGGCCGGCGCGTGCTGATGCATGAATTCAGCGGCTCCAGCGCCGAGCTGGTGTCCTACGACAGCGCCACCTGCAAGGTGGTGCACCGCGAGGACATCTCCGGCCAGCGCTGGGCGGTGGACAAGGACGGGCTGCGCCTGGGTCAGAAATGCTCGGGCGAATCCGTCGACAGCTGCGCGAAGATCGTGAAGCGTTCGCTCGCGCCGTTCTGCCAGACCGCAAAGAAATGATCCGGGCCGGAGCGCCCCTTATCGACACGCATAGGTGATACATGGACAGTCTCGATCAATGCATCGTCAACGCCTGCAAGAACAGCTGGGACAAGAGCTACCTGGCCGGCACCCCGAACAAGGACAACTGTTCCGGCTTCGTCCAGTCGGTGGCCGCCGAGCTGGGCGTACCGATGCCCCGCGGCAACGCCAACGCCATGGTCGACGGCCTGGAGCAGAGCTGGACCAAGCTCGCCTCCGGCGCCGAGGCCGCGCAGAAGGCGGCCCAGGGCTTCCTGGTGATCGCCGGCCTGAAGGGCCGCACCTACGGGCACGTCGCGGTGGTCATCAGCGGTCCGCTGTATCGGCAGAAGTACCCGATGTGCTGGTGCGGCAGCATCGCCGGCGCGGTCGGCCAGAGCCAGGGCCTGAAGTCGGTCGGCCAGGTGTGGAATCGCACCGACCGCGACCGCCTCAACTACTACGTCTACTCCCTGGCCAGTTGCAGCCTGCCCAGGGCCAGTTGATTCAGGCCGTGCTGCGAATGAGCCAGACTCATTCGCAGCACGATTCCCCACGAGCATCCCGACTCCACTCGGCCGTCCCTTCGCCGCCCGCCTGCGCACTCCGACCTCCGCATTCCGCCCGTATACTGCGACAAAACGGCGCCAGGGATTTTTCCGGCCCGCGAATGAACATCCTTCAACTTGAATGAAATTCATGGTCCGACCACCCCCGGCCGGAAAGCCCCTGCCTTTGTTATGCTTTTCACCTTTCCGCCCACTGACGCCAGGTCCATCCATGTCCAGCCCGCTCACCGATCGCAGCGCCCGCCTGCAAGCCCTCCAGCACGCCCTCAGGGAACGTATCCTGATCCTCGATGGCGGCATGGGCACCATGATCCAGAGCTACAAGCTGGAAGAGGCCGACTACCGCGGCGAGCGCTTCGCCGACTGGCCGAGCGACGTGAAAGGCAACAACGACCTCTTGCTGCTGAGCCGCCCGGACGTGATCCAGGCCATCGAGAAGGCCTACCTCGACGCCGGCGCCGACATCCTCGAGACCAACACCTTCAACGCCACCCAGGTGTCCCAGGCCGACTACGGCATGCAGTCGCTGGCCTACGAACTCAACGTCGAAGGGGCGCGCCTGGCCCGCCAGGTGGCGGACGCGAAGACCGCCGAGACCCCGGACAAGCCGCGTTTCGTCGCCGGCGTGCTCGGCCCGACCAGCCGCACCTGCTCGATTTCCCCGGACGTGAACAACCCCGGCTACCGCAACGTCACCTTCGACGAACTGGTGGAGAACTACGTCGAGGCGACCCGCGGCCTGATCGAAGGCGGCGCCGACCTGATCCTGATCGAGACCATCTTCGACACCCTCAACGCCAAGGCGGCGATCTTCGCCGTCCAGGGCGTGTTCGAGGAACTCGGCGTGGAGCTGCCGATCATGATCTCCGGAACCATCACCGACGCCTCCGGCCGCACCCTGTCGGGCCAGACCACCGAGGCCTTCTGGAACTCGGTGCGGCATGCCCGGCCGATCTCGGTAGGCCTGAACTGCGCCCTCGGCGCCAAGGAATTGCGGCCGTACATCGAGGAACTGTCGACCAAGGCCGACACTCATGTCTCGGCCCACCCCAACGCCGGCCTGCCGAACGCCTTCGGCGAATACGACGAATCGCCGGCGGAAATGGCCGTGGTGGTCGAGGAATTCGCCGCCGCCGGCTTCCTCAATATCGTCGGCGGCTGCTGCGGCACCACCCCGGCGCACATCGAGGCGATCGCCAAGGCAGTGGCCAAGTACCCGCCGCGGGCCATCCCGGAGATTCCCCGGGCCTGTCGCCTGTCCGGCCTGGAGCCGTTCACCATCGACCGCAGCTCGCTGTTCGTCAACGTCGGCGAGCGCACCAACATCACCGGTTCGGCCAAGTTCGCCCGGCTGATCCGCGAGGAAAACTACGCGGAAGCTCTCGAGGTCGCCCAGCAGCAGGTGGAAGCCGGCGCCCAGGTGATCGACATCAACATGGACGAAGGCATGCTGGACTCGAAGGCGGCCATGGTCACCTTCCTCAACCTGATCGCCTCCGAGCCCGACATCTCGCGCGTGCCGATCATGATCGACTCCTCCAAGTGGGAAGTGATCGAGGCCGGCCTGAAGTGCATCCAGGGCAAGGGCATCGTCAACTCGATCTCGATGAAGGAAGGCGTCGAGGCCTTCAAGCACCATGCCCGCCTGTGCAAGCGCTACGGCGCCGCGGTGGTGGTGATGGCCTTCGACGAGGACGGCCAGGCCGACACCCAGGCGCGCAAGGAAGAAATCTGCAAGCGCTCCTACGACATCCTGGTCGACGAAGTCGGCTTCCCACCGGAAGACATCATCTTCGATGCGAACATCTTCGCCATCGCCACCGGCATCGAGGAACACAACAACTACGCGGTCGATTTCATCAACGCCTGCGCCTACATCCGCGACCACCTGCCCTACGCCCTGAGCTCGGGCGGGGTGTCCAACGTGTCCTTCTCGTTCCGCGGCAACAACCCGGTACGCGAGGCGATCCACTCGGTGTTCCTCTACTACGCGATCCGCAACGGCCTGACCATGGGCATCGTCAACGCCGGCCAGCTGGAAATCTACGACGAGATTCCGAAAGTGCTGCGCGACCGGGTCGAGGACGTGGTGCTCAACCGCACGCCCGAGGCCACCGAGGCCCTGCTGGCGATCGCCGACGACTACAAGGGCGGCGGCGCGGTCAAGGAGGCCGAGGACGAGGAATGGCGCAGCTACAGTGTCGAGAAGCGCCTCGAGCATGCGCTGGTCAAGGGCATCACCACCTGGATCGTCGAGGACACCGAGGAATGCCGCCAGCAGTGTGCGCGTCCCATCGAGGTCATCGAAGGTCCGCTGATGTCCGGGATGAACGTGGTCGGCGACCTGTTCGGCGCCGGCAAGATGTTCCTCCCGCAGGTGGTCAAGTCCGCGCGAGTGATGAAGCAGGCGGTGGCCCACCTGATTCCCTTCATCGAGGCGGAGAAAGGCGACAAGCCGGAAGCCAAGGGCAAGATCCTGATGGCCACGGTGAAGGGCGACGTGCACGACATCGGCAAGAACATCGTCGGCGTGGTGCTCGGCTGCAACGGCTATGACGTGGTCGACCTCGGCGTGATGGTGCCGGCGGAGAAGATCCTGCAGACCGCCATCGCCGAGAAATGCGACATCATCGGCCTGTCTGGCCTGATCACGCCGTCGCTGGACGAGATGGTCCACGTCGCCAAGGAAATGCAGCGGCAGAATTTCCAGTTGCCGCTGATGATCGGCGGCGCCACTACCTCGAAGGCGCATACCGCGGTGAAGATCGATCCGCAGTACAGCAACGACGCGGTGGTCTACGTCACCGACGCCTCGCGCGCGGTAGGCGTGGCCACCAGCCTGCTGTCCAAGGAGCTGAAGGCCGACTACGTGGCCCGCACCCGCGCCGACTACGCGGTGGTCCGCGAACGCACGGCCAACCGCAGCGCCCGCACCGAGCGGCTGAGCTACGAACAGGCGATCGCCAACAAGCCGGCGTTCGACTGGGCCGGCTACCAGGCGCCGACGCCTTCCTTCACCGGCGTCAGGGTGCTCGACGAGATCGACCTCGCGGTGCTCGCCGAGTACATCGACTGGACGCCGTTCTTCATTTCCTGGGACCTGGCCGGCAAGTACCCGCGCATCCTCACCGACGAGGTGGTCGGCGAGGCCGCCACCTCGTTGTTCAACGACGCCCAGGCGATGCTGAAGAAGCTGATCGACGAGAAGCTGATCAAGGCCCGCGCGGTGTTCGGCTTCTGGCCGGCCAACCAGGTCGAGCACGATGACCTGGAGGTCTACGGCGCCGATGGCGAGACCCTCGCCACCCTGCACCACCTGCGGCAGCAGACGATCAAGCCGGACGGCAAGCCGAACCTGTCGCTGGCCGATTTCGTCGCGCCGAAGGAAAGCGGCGTGCGCGACTACATCGGCGGCTTCATCACCACCGCCGGGATCGGCGCCGAGGAAGTGGCCAAGGCGTACGAAGCCAAGGGCGACGACTACAACAGCATCATGGTCAAGGCGCTCGCCGACCGCCTCGCCGAAGCCTGCGCCGAGTGGCTGCACGAGCGGGTGCGCAAGGAGTACTGGGGCTACGCCCGCGACGAACACCTCGACAACGAGGCCTTGATCAAGGAGCAATACGTCGGCATCCGCCCGGCACCGGGCTACCCGGCCTGCCCCGACCATACCGAGAAAGGCACTCTGTTCGAACTGCTCGATCCGCAGGGCCTGTCCGGCGTCAGCCTGACCGAGCACTACGCGATGTTCCCGGCCGCGGCGGTCAGCGGTTGGTATTTCGCCCACCCGCAGGCGCAGTACTTCGCGGTCGGCAAGATCGACAAGGACCAGGTGGAACGCTACAGCCAGCGCAAGGGCCAGGAAGCCAGCGTCAGCGAGCGCTGGCTGGCGCCGAACCTTGGCTACGATGACTGACCAGGAAGGCGACGATGAAATTCCTCACTCCCGAGCAGATGGAAAAGCCGCGCAAGCGCCGCCTGCGCAAGAAACTGCGCCTGGGCGAGTTCCAGGAGTTCGGCTTCAGCTTCGAACTGACCTACGACCGCAACGTCCTCTCCCACGACGATGCGCTGGACCATCTGATCGACTTCGTCGAGGCCCAGGGCTGGGTGTTCGGCGGTGGCGGCTCGCCGGAACAGGCGGAGATCAGCGGCTACCTGTGCCTGGCGCGGGTCGGCAGCCTGGACGAGGCGGACCGGGAAAGCGCCCGCCTGTGGCTGGAAGCCCAACCCTGGTGCAAGACCTTCGAGGTCGGCCCGTTGAGCGACTGCTGGCACAACTTCTTCGAGTGAAACCGGCGCCGGCAGGCGCGAAGCTGCGACCTACGCCCGGATCAGGCGCGGTTCATGCCCCGTGTGGGCGAGGAAAGCCAGCAGGTCTGCGTAGCGGATGCACTCGGTGGCGGTATTCACCAACGGGTGGAAACCGAGCAACTGGTCCTGGCGGATGGCATCGTCGAGCAACACCTCGACCCTGTGCTGCGGATCGTTGACCAGCGCGAAAGGCGTCACGCAGCCCAGTTCGACGCCGAGGTATTCGCGCAGGCGCTCGACCGAGGCGAACGACAGGCGGCTTTCGCCGATCTGTTCGGGGATGCCCGGCAGGTCGGCCTCCTTGCGCTCGTCGAGCAGCACCAGGTAGTGGCGAGTACCCTTGCGGTTGCGCAGGAACAGGTTCTTGATGCCCTGGTCGGGCAATTCGATGCCCTGCGCGTAATATTCCTCGATGGAGGCGATCGCCGGATGCTCGACCCGCTGGCTGTCGATGGCCAGCTCGCGGAGCAACGCCAGAAGCGCCTGCTCGTCCATTTTCGCACTCATGGGACGCGCGCCCTCAGGTGAACTGCGAACCGGAACGGCGCACGAACTTGATCGACCACTTGAAGTTCGGCTTGCGCGTCACGCTGATCGGGCGCCGGGTCACGGTATCGATGGTGATGTTCCAGAACCCGGTGCTGGGCACCTTGATCTTCGCCGGGAAGCGGTCGAAGGCGCCGCCATGGTAGCTATGCCGCCCGCCATTCTTGAAACTGCGGAAATTGGCGTCGTTCATCAGGCGGATATTGCATTGCTGCGAGCACTCGATGACCACGATGTCGTCTTCGTTGAGGTGTTCGCGCTGGTGGACGAATTTCATGGAACGGTTCCGTTGCTGCGGTGGAGCGGAGCGCAACGATAGCACGTCGGCGCCGGCCATACCGCCTCATGACGGGCAATGGTAGGATGCGCGCCCCATGCGTAGCCAAGACCTCCACCAGCGCCTCGCCGATCTCGGCGCCAAGCCCCTGCATTGCGGGAGGATCGTCCGCGCCTGGCTGCAGGGCCGCGCCCTCGATGCCTGCACCGCCCGCCAGCGGGCCGAGGACTTCCTGCCGCTGGGCGTACGCCATGGTCTGCCCCAGGTAGCAGCGGAACTGGAAGGCATCGCCCGCCTGCACAGCGAGCATCCGGCGAGCGACGGCTCGTCGCGCCTGCTGGTGGAACTGGCCGACCGGCAGATGGTGGAAAGCGTGCTGCTGCCGCGCGGTGGGCTGTGCGTCTCGACCCAGGTCGGCTGCGCGGTCGGCTGCGTGTTCTGCATGACCGGCCGCAGCGGCCTGCTGCGCCAGGTCGGCAGCCTGGAGATGGTCGCCCAGGTGGTCCTGGCGCGCCGTCGGCGAGCGGTGAAGAAAGTGGTGTTCATGGGCATGGGCGAGCCGGCGCACAACCTCGACAACGTCCTCGAAGCCATCGACCTGCTCGGCACCGATGGCGGCATCGGCCACAAGAACCTGGTGTTCTCCACCGTCGGCGATCCCCGCGTGTTCGAGCGCCTGCCCCGGCAACGGGTGAAGCCCGCCCTCGCCCTGTCCCTGCACAGCACCCGCGCCGAACTGCGCCGGCAACTGTTGCCCAAGGCGCCGCCGCTGAGCCCGGAAGAACTGGTGGAAGCCGGCGAGGCCTACGCCCGCCGGGTCGACTATCCGATCCAGTACCAATGGACCCTGCTCGAAGGGATCAACGACAGCCTGGAGGAAATGGACGGCATCCTGCGCCTGCTCAAGGGCCGCTTCGCGGTGATGAACCTGATCCCCTACAACAGCATGGACGGCGACGCCTACCGGCGCCCGAGCGGGGAGCGGATCGTCGAGCTGGTGCGCTACCTGCACAGCCGCGGCGTGCTGACCAAGGTGCGCAACTCGGCCGGCCAGGACATCGACGGCGGCTGCGGGCAACTGCGCGCCAGGGCCACGCAGGCCACGGTGGAACGGCGCATCCCCGCCCGCCAGGCCTGAAGCCACCCTCCTCCCGCCAAGGGTCTAGACTCTCAGGGCAGGTATGGAAAAGGGAGGACCACCGATGGGTATCGAGACGGAAGAACCGAACCAGAAGCCGCCGACCTTCTGGCAGATGCTGCATAGCGTGATGGCTGCCGCCTTCGGCGTACAGAGCGGGCGAAACCGCGCCCGCGATTTCACCCACGGCAAGCCCGTGCACTTCATCATGCTGGGCCTGCTCTTCACCCTGGTGTTCGTGCTGTTGCTGGCCGGGATCGTGAAACTGGTGCTGAGCCTCAGCGGCCTGTGACCTCTGCGCCGCCGAGGCGGGCTTTCACTGGTGGCTGACCCAGAACACCGCGGTAGCCACCACCAGCAGGATCAGGACGAAGGCCGCGCGGGCGTCGACCACGCTGTCGCGGTTTTCCTGGGTTTTGCTCGGCTCGCTCATGACTCCCCCTGTTTCTTGTGGGTATCGGGACGAAGACATCGAAAGGCACTCTCCAGTTAAGACCAGCGCCGCCCATCGCTCAAGAAAGGCGCCGTTGCGAAGCGGTTATGCTTGCCTGGCGACTTAGTCTTTTTGGTTCTTACCATATACTCAAACATCACTTTTACGCATAAATATGAACTGGTATCGTGCGCCCACTCCGCGTGGAGCGCGTAGCCGTGCGCGCTGGTTAACGCAGTAAGCCGCATAGCCTGACAGCAGGAATATTCATGTACGTATACGACGAGTACGACCAACGGATCGTCGAGGACCGCGTCAAGCAGTTCCGCGACCAGACCCGCCGTTACCTGGCGGGTGAATTGACCGGTGAGGAGTTCCGCCCGCTGCGCCTGCAGAACGGTCTCTATATCCAGCGCTATGCCCCGATGCTGCGCATCGCCGTTCCCTATGGCCTGCTCTCCTCGCGCCAACTGCGCAAGCTGGCGCAGATCGCCCGCGACTACGACAAGGGCTACGCCCACATCAGCACCCGGCAGAACGTGCAGTTCAACTGGCCGGAGCTGGAAGACGTGCCGGAAATCCTCGCCGAGCTGGCCACCGTGCAGATGCACGCGATTCAGACCAGCGGCAACTGCATCCGCAACACCACCACCGACCAGTTCGCCGGCGTCGCCCGCGACGAGCTGGTGGACCCGCGCCCCTGGTGCGAGATCATCCGCCAATGGTCGACCTTCCACCCCGAGTTCGCCCACCTGCCGCGCAAGTTCAAGATCGCGGTGAACGGCGCGGTGAGCGACCGTGCCGCCATCGAAGTGCACGACATCGGCCTGGAGGCGGTGAAGAACGAGGCCGGCGAGCTCGGCTTCCGCGTCTCGGTCGGCGGCGGCCTGGGCCGAACCCCCATCGTCGGCAGCTTCATCAATGAATTCCTGCCCTGGCAGCACCTGCTCGGCTACCTGGATGCCATCCTGCGCGTCTACAACCGCTATGGCCGGCGCGACAACAAGTACAAGGCGCGGATCAAGATCCTGGTCAAGGCGCTGACCCCGGAAGTCTTCGCCGAGCGCGTCGAGGCCGAATGGGCCAACCTCAAGGACGGACCGAGCACCCTCACCGAGGCGGAAGTCCAGCGCGTCGCCGCGCATTTCGTCGATCCGGCCTACAAGGCCCTCGACGACCTCGACGAGTCCCTCGCCCGGCTCGACGCGGAGCACCCCGGCTTCGCCCGCTGGCGCGCACGCAACACCTTCGCCCACAAGAAGCCCGGCTACGTCGCCGTGACGCTCTCGCTGAAGCCCACCGGCACCGCGCCGGGAGACGTCACCGACAAACAGCTGGAGGCCATCGCCGATCTCGCCGACCGCTACAGCTTCGGCGAGGTGCGCAACAGCCATAACCAGAACATCATTCTCGCCGACGTCGAGCAGGGCGAACTCTTCGCCCTCTGGGGCGAACTGCGCGAACTGGGCTTCGCCACCCCCAACGTCGGCCTGCTGACCGACATCATCTGCTGCCCCGGCGGCGACTTCTGCTCCCTGGCCAACGCCAAGTCGATCCCGATCGCCGAAGCCATCCAGCGCCGCTTCGACAATCTCGACTATCTATTCGACATCGGCGACATCGACCTGAACATCTCCGGTTGCATGAACGCCTGCGGCCATCACCATGTCGGCCACATCGGCATCCTCGGGGTCGACAAGAAAGGCGCGGAGTTCTACCAGGTCTCCCTCGGCGGCAGCTCGGCGCGCGACGCCAGCCTCGGGCAGATCCTCGGCCCGTCCTTCGCCCAGGAGCAGATGGCCGACGTGATCGACAAGATCATCCAGGTCTACGTGGAACGCCGGACCGAGGAAGAACCCTTCATCGACACCTTCCGCCGTATCGGTATCGACCCGTTCAAGGAGCGCGTATATGCAGCGAATCATTAAGGACCGCCAGGTGGTCGACGACCGCTGGCACTTGCTGCCCAAGGACGCGACCCTGGAAAGCGTCCCCAACAGCGACGACGTGATCATCCCGCTGGCCCTGTGGCTCGAGCACGGCCCGGCCCTGCGCGGCCGCGACGGCGGCCTGGGGGTCTGGCTGGACGCGGACGAGGAGCCGGAAAGCATCGCCGGCGACCTCGACAGGTTCCAGGTGATCGCAGTGAACTTCCCCGCCTTTACCGATGGCCGCGGCTTCAGCAGCGCGCGCCTGCTGCGCGAGCGCTACGGCTACAAGGGCGAGATCCGCGCGATCGGCGACGTGCTGCGCGACCAGTTGTTCTTCATGCGCCGCTGCGGCTTCGACGCCTATGCCATCCGTGCCGACCGCAGCCCGGAAGACGCCCTGGCCAGCCTGGACGACTTCAGCGAGGTCTACCAGACCTCGGTGGAGCAGCCGCTACCGCTGTTCCGCCGCCGCGGCTGACCCCCGCCCTGACGAAAAAGCCCCGCAGCCGCGGGGCTTTTTCATTCCCGAGGTCACGGACGCCTCAGGCCGCCCGCACGCTGTCCCAGGCCACCTGCGCCAGCAGTTCGCGACAGTCGGCCAACGCCACCCGGGTTCGCCCGGCCAGCCACTGGCGGGCAAGGTCGTGGGCCGGGCCGATCACCACCGAAGCAAAGCAGTCGTCCGGCATCTCGCGGAACAGGCCCTCGGCCCGATATCCCGCCAGCGCCGCATGGATCCGTGCGAAGTGCGCCTGGTTGTCGGCCCGCAGGCGCTCGCCCAGCTCCCCCGCCTCCACCCGCCCGCGGCTGTGCAGGATGAAGCGTGCCCAGTCGGGATTCGCCACGACCCAGTCGATGTAGCTGGTGACCAGCAACCTGACCGTTTCCTCGGCGCTGCGCGCCCTGGCGAAGCCGGCTTCGAGCAACGCCGCGTACTGGCCGATCCCGGCCAGGTACAGTTCGCCATGGATGCGTTCCTTGTTGCCGAAATGGTGGTAGAGGCTACCGATGCTCGCTCCGGAACGGTCGCGGATCATCTCGATGGTGGTGGCGTCTACGCCATGCTCGCTGAAGCAGGCCAGGGCGGCCTGGAGAATCTCGTCTTTGCGGGAAGAACGGCCCATGTCGGTCCTTGTCGTTAATCGTCGAAACGCTGACTAGAATATTTTTCTAGAATAAATTTCTAAACTTCGTATACTGCCCCGGTGCGCACACATCTTCAATCCTGAAACGCCCGGAGTTTTCCATGAGTCAGATGATGCAGATGTACCAGCAGGTCGGCCCGGCCCAGTTCAGCGCCATGATCGGCCAGTTCGCACCCTATTTCGCCAGCATCGCCCCGCAGTTCGTCGAACTGCGTCCCGGCTATGCCGAAGTCACCTTCCCCAAGCGCCGCGAGGTGCTGAACCATATCGGCACGGTGCATGCCATCGCCCTGTGCAATGCCGCCGAACTGGCCGCCGGGACCATGACCGACGCCTCGATTCCCGCCGGCCATCGCTGGATTCCGCGCGGCATGACCGTCGAGTACCTGGCCAAGGCCACTGGCGACGTGCGCGCGGTGGCCGACGGCAGCCAGATCGACTGGCAAGCCACCGGCAACCTGGTGGTGCCGGTGGTCGCCTATGTCGACGACAAGCCGGTATTCCGCGCCGAGATCACCATGTACGTCAGCCAGGCCTGACCGCCAAGGCGCCCCGGCCGTGCTTTCGGCCGGCTGGAGGCGCCCTGGCGGCCAGCTCTATTCTCGAAGCCATGAGCAGACCACGGAGACCGGCATGAACCCTCCGCAACCACGCCTCATCGATAACGGCAACGGCCATCCGCTGGCCAGCCATTGGTACCGGCCTGCCGGGGAGCCGCGCGGCTATCTCCTGATCGTCCCGGCGATGGGCGTGGAACAGCGCTTCTACGCGCCCTTCGCCGCCTGGCTGGCAGAGCGCGGCTACCTGGCCATCACCTTCGACTACCTGGGCATGGGGCAATCGCGCAACGGCTCGCTGCGCGGTCTCGAGGTCGATGTGCTGGGCTGGGCCCGTCATGACTGCAGCGCCATGCTCGCCGCCGCGCTCGCCGAGAGCGGGAGCAAGCCCCTGTACTGGATCGGCCATAGCCTGGGCGGCCAGATCCTGCCCTTCGTCGAAGGGCGCGAGCGTATCGATAGGGTCTTCAGCATCGCCAGCGGCAGTGGCTACTGGAAGGAAAACAGCCCGCGGTTGCGCAACAAGGTCTGGTTGTTCTGGTACCTCGTCGCGCCCCTGCTGACGCCGCTGCTCGGCTATTTTCCCGGGCGCCGCCTGGGCATGGTCGGCGACCTGCCGCGCGGGGTGATCGAACAATGGCGACGCTGGTGCCTGCATCCGCAGTACGCCCTCGCGGATGGCGAGGCCATCCGCCGCGCCTTCTCCGCCGTACGCACGCCCATCGTGTCGCTGTCGTTCACCGACGATGAAATGATGTCCCGACGCAGCATCGAGTCGCTGCTGGGCTTCTACCGCGAAGCGCCGAAAACCGCCTGGCGCATCGCTCCCGAGGAAATCGGCGCCCGCCACATCGGCCATTTCGGCTTCTTCCGGCCGCAGTTCGCCGAATCGCTATGGGCGGGCTACCTGTTGCCGGAGCTGGGCTCCGGCAACGCCCTCAGCCGAGGTTGACCAGCACCCGGCCGACCAGCTTGCCGGCGAGGATCTGGTTGATCGCCCCCGGCAGCTCTTCGAGGGCGATCTCGCGCGCCACCTCTTCGAGGTTGTCGAGCTTCCATTGCAGCGACAGCTTGTCCCACATGGATGCCTTGACCACCAGCGGCAGTTCCACCGAGTCCACCCCGAGCAGGTTGACCCCGCGCAGGATGAACGGCAGCACCGAGGCCTTGAAGCCGGCGCCGGCGGTCAGGCCGCAGCAGGCGACGCTGCCGCCGTACTGCAACGACTTGACCACGTTGAAGAGGATGTCGCCGCCGACGGTGTCCACCGCGCCGGCCCACTGTTCCTTGAGCAACGGCTTGTCGACGCCATCGGCCACGGTGGCGCGATCGAGGATCTGCTTGGCCCCCAGGCGGTTGAGGAACTCGGCCTGCTCCAGCTTGCCGGTGGCGGCCGCCACGGTGTAGCCGAGCTTGGCCAGCAGTTCCACGGCGATACTGCCGACCCCGCCGCTGGCGCCGGTGACCAGCACCGAGCCATGGTCGGGGCGCAGGCCGCTGCGCTCCAGCTTTTCGACGCAGAGCGCCGCGGTCAGGCCGGCGGTGCCGAGGATCATCGCCTCGCGCAGGCTCAGGCCTTGCGGGCGCTTGATCACCCAGGCCGCGGGCACGCGGATGTACTGGCCGAAACCGCCGGCGGTGTTCATGCCCAGGTCGTAGCCGGTGACGATCACCTCGTCACCGGCCGCGAACTCGGCCACCGAGGACTCGGCGACCACACCGGCGGCATCGATGCCGGGGGTATGCGGGTACTTGCGGGTCACCCCGCGGTTGCCGCTGGCGGACAGCGCATCCTTGTAGTTCAGCGAGGAATACTGCACGCGGATCAGTACGTCGCCCGCCGGCAGGTCGCCGGTATCGCGCTCGACCACCTGCGTTTCGTAAACGCCGTGGGGCGCTTCCGTCACCCACAACGCCTTGAATACAGCCATTTCGACCTCCTCTCGTGAAAACCCTGAAGACAGCGTGTTCGTCCCTGTCGGCGCCGGCCTATTGCCAGAACTTCTGCTGGTTGAGCCGCCCCCACCAGGTCACCAGCACGCGGTCGATAACCACGCTGGCGGCCAGGCCGACGCGTTCCTGCAGGCTCTTGCGCTCGACGAATTGCACCTGGTAGACATCGCGCTCCCTGGCCTGCTCGGCCAGGTACTCGTCGCTGGTCTTGAGTTCGTCCACCAGCAGCTTGCCCAGTGCGGCCTGGCCCAGCCAGACCTCGCCGGTGGCGATCTCGTCCATGTTCAGTTGCGGCCGGTAGTGGGCCACGAAGTTCTTGAACAGTTCGTGGGTCACCTCCAGGTCCTCCTGGAACTTTTCCCGGCCCTTCTCGGTGTTCTCGCCGAATACCGTCAGCGTACGCTTGTATTCGCCGGCGGTAAGCACCTCGAAGTCAATATCGTGCTTCTTCAACAGCCGGTGGACGTTGGGCAACTGCGCCACCACGCCGATCGAGCCGAGGATGGCGAAGGGCGCGGAAAGGATCCGATCGCCGATGCAGGCCATCATGTAGCCGCCGCTGGCCGCCACCTTGTCGACGCACACGGTCAGCGGCACGCCGGCCTGGCGGATGCGCGCCAGTTGCGAGGCCGCCAGGCCGTAGCCATGGACCATGCCACCGCCGCTTTCCAGGCGCAGCACCACCTCGTCGTCCTTGCCCGCCATGCTCAGCACCGCAGTCACTTCGTGGCGCAGTTGCTCGGTAGCCGAGGCCTTGATGTCGCCGTCGAAATCGAGCACGTAGACCCGCGACTTCTGTTCAGGATGTTTCTTCGCCTGCTTCGCCGCCTTGCTCTCCTCCTTGCGCAAGGCCTTGAGGCTGGCCTTGTCGAGGACGCTGTGGCGGACCCGCTCGCGCAGGTCCTTGTAGAAATCGTTGAGCTTCTGCACGTCGAGGTGCCCGCCTGCGCCGCGCCGGCCGCGGCCGCGCAGGGCGACGATCACCACCAGCACCACGATGATCGCCGCCAGCACGGTCACGGTCCTGGCCAGAAAGCCCGCATATTCGGCAATGAACTCCACACAACCCCCTCTCTACTGTTGACGCACCCGTCTACGGGCGACACGATTGCGCAAGCATACCCAGGCCACCGACGGGCGGCCAGCGATGCCACTGCCTGGAGAGCCTTTGCAGGGCGCGCCCGGAGCAGCCGATAAAGGCAGCGAATGACATTCAAACAAGCGTATGTTTTTTCGTTGACAGCCCTGGGTGATCCTCATACCCTCGCGGAACTTTCACCCGCCGAGGTCCGCCCGTGGGCAGCATCTACCTGATTCGACATGGCCAGGCGTCGTTCGGTGCCGACGACTACGACGTGCTGTCGCCGACCGGCATCCGCCAGGCGGAAATCCTCGGCGACCACCTGCTGAACCTCGGCGTACGTTTCGACCGCGTCCTCAGCGGCGGCTTGCGCCGCCAGCAGCACACCGCCCGCGCCGCCCTCGAACGCCTGGAGTCCTCCGGGCTGGCCACGCCGGAGCTGGAAGTCGATCCGGCGTTCAACGAATTCGAAGCCGACGCGGTGATCCGCGCGCACCTGCCGGACCTGCTCGATGAGCAGCCGGAAGCCTTGCACATCCTTCGCCATGCGGCCGAGCATCGGGCCGAGTTCCAGCGCCTGTTCTCCACCATCATCGCGCGCTGGGTTTCCGGCAACCATGAGAAAGATGGGCTGGAAAGCTGGCAGGAATTCCTCGATAAGGTCCATGACGGTCTTCGTCGTCTGCTGGCGCAGGCCAGCGGCAAGGACAGGGTCGCCGTGTTCACCTCCGGCGGTACCATTACCGCCCTGCTCCAACTGATCGTCGGCGTTCCGCCGCTCAAGGCCTTCGAGCTGAACTGGCAGATCGTCAATACCTCGCTGACTCGCCTGAAATTCCGCGGCGAGGAAGTGTCCCTGGCTTCCTTCAACAGTCACGTGCACCTGGAACTGTTGAAGGCGCCGGAACTCATCACCTATCGATGAGCCGGCCTACCGCGACCGTTCCGGTCGCCGAAAAAACCCTAGAAGAAAGGAATAGAACCCATGACCACCGTTGCTGACATCGTCTCCACCATGAAAAGCAAGTTCAACGCCAGCGCGGCCGCCGGCCTGGATCTGGTGTTCCAGTTCAACATCGAAGACGGCGACAACCACTACCTGGTCGTCAAGGACGGTACCTGCGAAGTGGTACAGGGCGACGCCGAGAACCCCAACGTCACCCTGATCATGGACAGCGAAACCCTGAAGGGCATCACCAGCGGCGAGACCGACGGCATGCAGGCCTTCATGGCCGGCAAGCTGCGCGCCGAAGGCGACATGATGCTGGCGATGAAGCTGGGCGAACTGTTCCCGGTCTGACCGTTTCCGGCGCCATGCCAGAAGGAAAACCGGAGTCCCTCGCGGCTCCGGTTTTTTTTCGTCCGGCATTCCTCCAGGCCGACGATCAGGGACCGTGATGGAGCGGCAACACGCTTGCCCATAACGCCCGGCGGCGGCTTGTGAGGGCCGGGACAGGGCATTAGATTAGCCAATTATCGCCGGTCACCATCATTGCGCAGCCTGATGCGCGCACCGGCTCCCGCGGCTCCGCCGTGGCACCACGAGAAGGGAACCCCATGTCGCTGACCGACCAATCCACTCGCATCCGCGCCGGCGAAGAACTCGACGCCGCCGTCATCGACCCGTACCTGAAAGCCCATATCCCCGGCCTCGAAGGCACCCCGAAGATCAGCCAGTTCCCCGGTGGCGCGTCCAACCTGACCTACCTGATCGAGTATCCGCGCCAGGAGTTCGTCCTGCGTCGCCCGCCATTCGGCCACAAGGCCAAGTCGGCCCACGACATGGGCCGCGAATACCGCATCCTGAACCAGTTGAACGCAGGCTTCCCCTACTGCCCGAAAGCCTACCTCTACTGCACCGACGAGTCGGTGATCGGCGCCGAGTTCTACGTCATGGAACGGGTCAAGGGCATCATCCTGCGCGCCGAACTGCCGCCAGAGCTGAATCTCGACGAACAACAGACCCGCAGCCTGTGCAAGAGCTTCATCGACAAGTTCGTCGAACTGCACAACGTCGACTACGCCGCCTGCGGACTGGCCGACCTGGGCCGCCCGGACGGCTACGTGCAGCGCCAGATCGCCGGCTGGACCGACCGCTACGAGAAGGCCCTGACCCCCGACGCGCCGCTCTGGGAACCGGTCAAGGCCTGGCTCAAGGACAAGCAGCCGGCCGATCACCACAAGCCGGGCATCGTGCACAACGACTACCGCTTCGACAACGTGATCCTCGACCCGGACAACCCGATGCAGATCATCGGCGTGCTGGACTGGGAACTGGCCACCCTCGGCGATCCGCTGATGGACCTCGGCAACACCCTCGCCTACTGGGTGGAAGCCGGCGACCCGGCTCCGGTGCAACTGACCCGCCGCCAGCCCAGCCACCTGCCGGGCATGCTGACCCGCCGGGAGTTCGCCGACTACTACGCCGAGCGGGCCGGGATCCCGCCGATCGACAACCTGGACTTCTACTACACCTATGGCCTGTTCCGTCTTGCCGGCATCGTCCAGCAGATCTACTACCGCTACTACCACGGGCAGACCCAGGACAAGCGTTTCGCCCAGTTCGTGCAGATGAACAAGCTGCTGGAGCAGATGAGCCTGCAGGCCATCGAGCGCTCCCGCCTGTAACCGACCACTACAAGGGGATAGCCCATGTCCAAGACCCACCTGTTCGACCTCGACGGCAAGATCGCCTTCGTTTCCGGCGCCAGCCGCGGCATCGGCGAGGCGATAGCCAAGCTGCTGGCCCAGCAAGGTGCCCACGTGATCGTCTCGAGCCGCAAGATCGATGGCTGCCAGGCGGTCGCCGACGCGATCACCGCGGAGGGCGGCAAGGCCACCGCGATCGCCTGCCACATCGGCGAGATGGAGCAGATCCAGAACGTCTTCGCACAGATCCGCGAGCAGTTCGGCCGCCTCGACATCCTGGTCAACAACGCCGCCACCAACCCGCAGTTCTGCAACGTACTGGAAACCGACCTCGGCGCCTTCCAGAAGACCGTCGACGTCAACATCCGCGGCTACTACTTCATGTCCATCGAGGGCGGCAAGCTGATGAAGGAACACGGCGGCGGCAGCATCATCAACGTGGCCTCGATCAATGGCGTATCGCCCGGCGAGTTCCAGGGCATCTACTCGGTGACCAAGGCCGCCGTGATCAGCATGACCAAGGTCTTCGCCAAGGAATGCGCGCAGTTCGGCATCCGCTGCAACGCCCTCCTGCCAGGGTTGACCGACACCAAGTTCGCTTCGGCGCTGGTGAAGAACGACGCGATCCGCAACCTCGCCCTGCAGCGCATCCCGCTCAAGCGCGTGGCCGAGCCGAGCGAAATGGCAGGCGCCGTGCTCTACCTGGCTAGCGAAGCGTCCAGCTACACCACCGGCGTGGCGCTGAACGTCGACGGCGGCTTCCTTTCCTGACGGAACGGCGAACGCGCGAAGAGGGAGCCAGGGCTCCCTCTTTTCATTTCAGGATTGCCAATGCCTCGCACCAGCGCGGGACAGGCGCCCCACGGCTATTCACCTGCGTTCTCGGGTAGCCGGACGAGTACCCCCATAGGCGTTACCCGCCGCTTCCACTTCAGTTGCCGACCCGCCAGCCACCGTTCACCGACACCACCGTTCCGGTGACGAACCCCGCCTCGGGCGAGGCCAGCCAGGCCACCGCCGCGGCGATGTCCTCGACCCGGCCGGTCCTGCCCAGCGGGGTCTCGCCGACGATGGCGGCGACCCGTTGCGGATCGAGGCCGCCGGGAAAGAACCGGGTGTCGGCGATGTAACCCGGCGCCACGCTGTTCACCGTGATCCCGCGCGAACCGAGTTCCCGCGCCAGGGCCACGCCGAAGCCATGCAGGCCGGCCTTGGCTGCCGCATAGCCCAGCGCACCAGGACTGCCGCTACCGGTCTGCGCAGCGATCGATCCGATATGGATGATCCGCCCGCCCTCTTCCGCGAAATGCGGCAACACCGCCAGCGACATGAGGAACGCGCTTTTCAGGTTGCCGTCCAGCAGCGCATCCCATTCCCGCTCGGCCTCAGCCAGCGGAGTGGTGGCGGCGATCTTTCGGGTGAACCCGGCGTTGTTCACCAGCACGTCGAGCCCCTGGAAGGTGTCGCCAACCCAGGCGGCCACCGCCTCGACAGCTTCGCGACGGGAAAGATCGGCGGCCATCCAGGGCACACCGCCCAACTCGGCGGCAGCGCGTTGCAGACGCTGGGAATCACGGGCCACCAGGGCGATCCGATAACCCTGTTGCCGAAGGCGCCGGGCGATGGCCAGGCCGATGCCCGACGAGCCGCCGGTGACCAGGGCGGTACGGGGGATTGGAGAATGAGTGTGCATGACGGGCTTCCTCTGTAATGGATGGAACGCCTCGTCTGGCCAGAGCGAGCGTACGGATGGATTTTCGACGGATCCGCCGCGATATATCCAATACTGTCTTTCTTAACTCACCATATCCGGGAGATATCGCAATGGCCGACTTACGCCAGTTCCGCCAGTTCGTCGCGGTTGCCGAGGAGCTGAGCTTCCGCCGCGCCGCTGAGCGCCTGCACATGGCCCAGCCACCGCTGACCACTGCGATCCGGCGGCTGGAAGAAGAAGTCGGCGCCAGCCTGCTGGAGCGTGACAACCGTATCCACCGCCTGACGCCGGCAGGCCGCGCGTTCCTCGACGAAGCCCGGCGCACCCTGGCCCAGGCCGAACGCACCCTGGCGGCCGCGCGCAGCGCCGCCAGCGGACGCAGAACGTTGCGCCTGGCGTTCGTCGACAGCACCATCAATATTCTGCTACCGCGCATACTCCAGGCGTTCCGCCAACAGCATGGCGCGCTGGACTTCCAGCTCCAGGAAGACACCACCGCAGGGCAACTGGAGGCGCTGCGCGAAGACCGCATCGATGCCGGCCTGATCGTCCTGCCGGTCGACCGCCAGCCCGGCCTGTACACACATCTACTGGTGGACGGCGACATGCGCGTGGCATTGCCCGAAGGGCATCGGCTGGCACGCCATGCGCGCCTGCGCCTGGAACAACTGGCCGGAGAACCCTGGCTGCTGTTTCCACGGCACTATGGGCCGGGCATGCACGACCTGATCGTCGCCGCCTGCGCGGCAGCCGGCTTCGTCCCGGAGGTGGTGCAGGAGGCGCGGCAGATGCAGACCATCGCCGGGCTGGTGGCCGGCGGCATCGGCGTCGCGCTAGTGCCTTCGCTGCTACAACCATTGCGCCCGCCGGGGGTCACCTTTCGTCCCCTGCAAGGGCGGCGGGCGCGAATTCCCTATCGGCTGGCGCTGGCCTACCGCACGCCGTCGGAACTCATCGAACGCTTTCGCGAAACCGCCCAGGCGATCGCCGCCGCCCCGGCTTTTCGCATGGCCTAGCGCCAGTCCCTGAGCGCCTCCTCGGCCGCCAGGTTCATCGGCTCGGCAAGCAGCCCGGCGACGCCGTAGTTCACCGCGAACACCGCCTTGTCCGCCATCGGCAGGAAAGTCACCCGCCCCGCCAGCGGCTCGAACAGGAACAGGTCGTGCTCGCCGGCCCGCAGCCAGCGCCAGAGATCGACCCCCAGCGGACTCTGCGACAAGCCCAGGCGGCGGCCCCGGGACTGCTGCTCGAGGGCCAGGAAGCGGCCGCTGAGCGCGTCGAGGCGATAGCCCGGCGCCAGACCGATCAACGCGGCCAGCCCCTTCCAGCGGAAAATCCGCGCGTCCAGTTGCCAGAGTTCGCCGTCCAGCACCACGCTGCGCTCGTTGGCGCCCTCCTGGATCAGCACCCGGTAGCGCTGCGGCCCTTCGGCCTGGAAGCTCAGGGTGGCCATCGGCTGCTCGGGCTTGAGCAGCGAATAGCTGCGCAGGTCCCAGGCGAGCACCAGCAGCAGCGCCGCCACGGCGACGAAGGCCAAGCCGCAGGTGCCGCGCAGCCAGCCGAGGAACCAGGTGCGTTCGAAGAGGATGCGCCCCGCGACCAGGGCGGCCAGCAAGGCCAGTAACGCGAATGCCCAGGCCAGACCGTCGTACTGCATGCAAGCGATTCCTTCTGCGTGAAATTGCGGGCATTATGCGCACCCCTCCTCCCGACGGCCAGCGAGGCCGTTTCCCGATTGGAAGCAGGTCCGGTTTTTCATGCCCTTCGAACTCGCGATAGACCCCAGCACCCTGATCATCCTGGCCGTGGTGGCCTTTCTCGCCGGCTTCATCGACGCCATCGCCGGCGGCGGCGGCCTGTTGACCATCCCTGCGCTGCTCACCGCCGGGGTCCCGCCGCACCTGGCGCTGGGTACCAACAAGCTGAGCTCGACCTTCGGTGCGGCGACCGCCAGCTACACCTTCTACCGGCGCAAGCTGTTCCATCCCGGGAAGTGGCGCAACGGTCTGCTCGCCACCGCGATCGGCGCCGCCATAGGCGCCTGGGCGGCTCACCTGCTGCCCGCCGAGTGGCTGAACCGGATGCTCCCGGTGGTGGTATTCACCTGCGGCCTCTACATGCTCTTCGGCGGCACGCCGAAGGCGCCGCTGGACGCCGATGCGCCGCTCGGACGCAAGCGCCAGTGGCCGCAGGGTCTCGCCCTGGGCTTCTACGACGGCGTGGCGGGACCGGGCACCGGAGCGTTCTGGACCGTCAGCTCGCTGCTCATGTACCCGCTGGACCTGGTCCGCGCCAGCGGTGTGGCGCGGAGCATGAACTTCGTCAGCAACATAGTGGCGCTGGCGGTGTTCATCGCCTCCGGCCAGGTGATCTGGTTGCTCGGCCTGTGCATGGGTGCGTCGCTGATGGTCGGCGCCTATTTCGGCGCGCGCACCGCCATCGGCGGCGGGGCGAAGTTCATTCGCCCGGTGTTCATCCTGGTGGTCCTGGCGCTGACCGCGCGGCTAGCCTGGCAGCACTGGTTCAGCGGCGCCTGAGCGGCGCGCCAGGTACAGGTCGATCAGGTGCCGGGCGATCGAGCGCTGCGCCGGTAGCGGCGGCAAGGCATCGAGGGAGAACCACTGGGCGTCCTCGATCTCGTCTTCCTGCGGGACGATCTCGCCGGACACGTACTCGGCGTGGAAACCGAGCATCAGCGAATGCGGGAACGGCCAGTTCTGGCTGCCGATGTATTCGAGATTGGCGACCTCCACCCCGACCTCTTCGCGCACCTCGCGGACCACGCACTGCTCCACCGACTCGCCGGCCTCGACGAAGCCGGCCAGGGTACTGTAGACCCCCGGCACGAAGCGCGGCGAACGCGCCAGCAACACCTCGTCGCCCCGGGTCACCAGGACGATCATGCTCGGCGACAGGCGCGGGTACTGGTGCAGCCCGCACTGCGGACACTGCATCACCCGCTCGTGGTCCTGCGCCTGCATGCGTGTGCCGCAATTGCCGCAGAACCGGTTGTGACGTGCCCAGATGCCGATCTGGCTGGCATAGCCGAGCATGCAGAACTGATCGAAATCGCCGTGCAGCATGAACTGCCGCAACGGCGCCCAGGCCATGCCCGGCAGCTCGATCGGCTCGTCCAGTTCCAGCACGTAGACCGGCTCGCCCTGCCAATGGCCGACCCCATGTTCGGCGAGCAGCGGGAGTTCCTGGCGCTTCAGCCATTCGCGGGGGAACAGCAGGCCGTTGTCGTCCTGGAGGAAGCGCTGCTGACAGTGCGCGAGCACCCAGCCGCCGACCTGGGCGGTAGCCGGCCGACCTGCCTGCCAGCGGAACTCGCCGGCCATCAGGCGGCCACCGGCAGTCCGAGCGCCTTGACGCTGGCGCTGGCCAGGTCGAGGACGTCCGGCTGGCCCTGCGGACGCAGCACGGCACCGCCCTCGAGATAGTATTCGAGACTGGTCAGGGCGTCGGCGAGGGTTTCCAGCATCTGTTCCGAAGGCATCTGCGCGGTCTCGATCATGCGCTGCTGGATGTAGTCGGCGCAGCCGCCGACCAGCAGCGCGGCGCGCTCCTGACCGAGGAACCAGAGACCGCCCCGGACCGCCTGCAGGCTGGCCGGGACGTTGGCCAGGTTGAGCTTGTCGCCATTGGATTCCAGGTACGCGGTGATCGCACGCTTGGCCAGGGCCAGGCCGGCCTTGGCCTCCTCGATCACCACGATGCGCGCCTCGGCCAACTGGTGCACGGCGAACGCATCGGCTTCCTGCCCGGGCTCCGCCGGAGTCGGCCGGATGATGCGGCGCTCGCCGCGCTCGAGGTTGCCGACCATGCTTTCCACGTAGAGCACCGCATCGGCCAGGCGCAGCAACGCCGGCGGCGAATCGGCGACGCCGCTGGCAGCCCAGGCGGCCACGGTGGGTAGCTGGGTCTGCAGGGCGGTGCCGGCCGAGTTCAGGCCGACCATGCCGAGGGTCTTGCTCAGCTTGCCCAGTTGCGCATGCAGGTTGGTCAGGCTATCCGGCTGGGCCACGCCGCGCTCGATCAGGTCGAGCATGTCCTTGACCCCGGCGAGTTCCTCGCGGATCGCCGTGGACAGCGAACGCATCACCGACTGGCCGGGGCCGGACAGGCGCTGCGATTCCTCTTCCAGCAGGTGGTCGGTGAACGGCAGCGGCGCCAGCCCATGCAGTTCGCGGACCTCGCGCGAACGCGGGCCCTGGCCGTCGGACAGCGCCACCAGGTAAAGCAGTTCCTTGAGCAGATGGCGCGGCGCCTCGTAGGCCGGGCCGATCAGCAATTGCTTGAGCTCGCGGTCGATGCGCGAGAACAGTTGCTTGCGCGACTTGCGCGGCAACAGTTGGCCATCGACGATCGACTCGATCGCCGCGGCGCCGATCCAGCACAGCCGCGAACGGGCCACCCCGCCGTGCAGGCTGTCGAGGCGCGCCAGCGCGCGGCCCATCAGCTTGAGGCTGGGATAGAGGTTCTGTTCGCGGATCAGGCCGAGCAGGCCGATCTGGTACATGTGGCGCATCCGCCGGCTTTCCTCGCCCAGTTCGGCTTCGGAAGGCAGGTGGTCGATGGCAGTGCTCGGCGGCCGCGGGATATCCAGGCGGGCGCTGAAGAAGAAGCTTTCCGGCAGCGCCGGCTGCCCTGCGGCACAGCGCACTTCGTTGATCGCCGGCAAGAGCAGCTCGGGGATCTCCTGGCGATTGGCCTCGACGTTCTCCAGGTAGCGGCGCAGCACGTACAGGGCGTTGCCCAGGGCTGCCAGCTGGCCGTCGCGCTCCTCGCTGACGCCGGTGGGAATGTCGGTCGCCAGCTGCAGGGCTTCCTGGGCCAGCAGCTCGGCGCCGGCCAGCTCGATCAGGTTGAGGGTGCCGCGGATCTGTTGCAGGCATTCGACGGCGTGCTGCAGCAGGCTGCCGTTCTGCCGCTCGGCAATGAACTGCTCAAGACCCTGTTCGGCCTGTTCCATGGTGGCGAACAACTCGTCGCGCACCAGACTGAGGGACGTGGCTCCTGTGACCATCGGTCTAGTGCGCCTCCCGCGCAAGAATATACAACGGCATCAATCAGCGAATTCCGGCTTCTGCTTGGCCATATGCGCGGCCATCGCCACCCGCAGGTCGGCGGACTGGAGCATGGCGGCGTTCCAGGTAGCGACGTACTCGAGGCCGTCGTCGACCCGGTGGTCGCGCATATAGCGGATCATTTCCTTGGTACCACGGATGGCGATCGGCGACTTCGCGGCGATCTGCCGCGCCAGTTCGAAGACCCCATCCATCAATGCGGCCTGGTCCGCGTAGGTACGATTGACCAGGCCGATGCTCCGTGCCTCTTCGCCGTCGACCATGCGCCCGGTGTAGGCCAGCTCGCGCATCATGCCATCGCCGATGATCCGCGGCAGGCGCTGCAGGGTGCCGACGTCGGCGGCCATGCCGATGTCGATCTCCTTGATCGAGAACTGCGCGTCGGCGGTCGAGTAGCGCATGTCGCAGGCCGAGACCAGGTCGATGGCGCCGCCCAGGCAGTAGCCCTGGATCGCCGCGAGCACCGGCTTGCGGCAGTTGTCGACCGCGTTGAACGAGGCCTGCAGCTCGAGAATCTTGCGACGCAGGGCGTCGGCGTTGCGGCCGACGTCCTTGCCCAGTTGGCTGCCGACCTGGGCCAGCAGCATCAGGTCGATCCCCGAGGAAAAATGCTTGCCCGCCCCGGACAGCACGACCACCCGCACTTCGTCGGTATCGTCGACCCAGCGGAAGATCTCGATGATCTCGCGCCAGAAGTCCTGGTTCATGGCATTGATCTTGTCCGGACGGTTGATCTGGACGTGGGCGATCTTGTCTGCCAGCTCCACACGGAATGCGTTGTACTCGGTCACGGCGATAGTCCTCGGCAGAGCAACTGCGCTGTCAGAACGCAGAGATTTTTGTTGTGCGGAAAATCCCGCAACTATAACAAGGGCGAGCCAAATGTCGATGCTGCACTATGTGATGCACGGCACGCCCATTGATACCGCAATCTCTTCGATGATTGCGCTAAACGCTTGATCCAACGAAAGTCCTGCTGGCATTTTCAGTCTTTTCCTTGCCGTGGAGTCCATCGTGAGCAGTCCCCTGAGCCAGGCTTTCGCACAGAACTTCCTCGGGCATTCGCCGCGCTGGTACAAGCTGACGGTGCTCGCCTTCCTCTTGCTCAACCCCCTGCTGCTATGGCTGGCCGGGCCGGTGACAAGCGCCTGGGTGCTGGTCGGCGAGTTCATCTTCACCCTGGCCATGGCGCTGAAATGCTATCCGCTACAGCCGGGTGGCCTGTTGGTGCTGGAGGCGCTGCTGCTTGGCCTGGCTACCCCCGAGGCGCTCTATGCGGAATTGCAGCACAACTTCCCGGTGCTCCTGCTGCTGATGTTCATGGTCGCCGGCATCTACTTCATGAAGGACCTGCTGCTCCTGCTGTTTTCCCGCCTGCTGCTCGGCGTGCGCTCGAAGACCCTGCTATCGCTCCTGTTCTGCCTGCTGGCCGCCCTCCTCTCGGCCTTCCTCGACGCCCTCACCGTGACCGCCGTGGTGATCAGCGTGGCGGTGGCATTCTTCGCCGTGTATCACCGGGTCGCTTCGGGGCAGCGCGCCAGCGAGGACTACGATCCCGCCACCGACCGCCAGGTCCCCGAGCTGCACCGGGCCCATCTCGAGGAATTCCGCGCCTTCCTCCGCAGCCTGCTCATGCACGCGGCGGTCGGCACCGCGCTGGGCGGCGTCTGCACCCTGGTGGGAGAGCCGCAGAACCTGCTGATCGGCCACGAGGCCGGCTGGCATTTCGTCGAGTTCTTCCGCCAGGTCGCGCCGGTATCCATGCCGGTACTGGCGGCCGGCCTGCTGACCTGCGTGCTGCTGGAGAAGAGCCGCCGCTTCGGCTATGGCGCCCAGTTGCCGGCGGCGGTGCGCCAGGTGCTCGCCGAGTACGCCGCCAGCGAAAGCCGCAAACGCGGAGCGCAGCAGAAGGCCGCGCTGCTGGTGCAGGCCCTGGCGGCGCTGGTACTGATCGTCGGGCTGGCCCTGCATGTCGCCGAGGTCGGCCTGATCGGCCTGTTGGTGATCGTGCTGATCACTGCCTTCACCGGCGTCACCGACGAACACCAGATCGGCCGCGCCTTCCAGGAGGCCCTGCCGTTCACTGCGCTGCTGGTGGTGTTCTTCGCGGTGGTCGCGGTGATCCACCAGCAGCACCTGTTCACCCCGATCATCCAGGCGGTGCTGGCGCTGCCGGCGGAACGCCAGCCGGGCATGCTGTTCATCGCCAACGGCCTGCTCTCGGCGATCAGCGACAACGTATTCGTCGCCACCATCTACATCACCGAGGTGAAACAGGCGCTGGATGCCGGCCACATGAGCCGCGAGCATTTCGATACCCTGGCGGTGGCGATCAATACCGGCACCAACCTGCCCAGCGTAGCGACGCCCAACGGCCAGGCGGCGTTCCTCTTCCTGCTGACCTCCTCCATCGCCCCGCTGGTGCGCCTGTCGTACGGCCGCATGGTCTGGATGGCGCTACCCTACACCCTGGTGATGGGCGGCCTGGGCTGGTGGGCGGTCAGTCATTGGCTTTGAGCGTCGGCACTCCGTTGACCTGGTTGCGCCATTGCCGCCAGGTGTACATTGGGATACCGGCCATCAGCACCAGGAAGCCCCAGAAGATCGCCTGCTGGCCGGTGCCATACAGCGCCCATAGCGAGTAGGCGAAGCCCAGCGAGCCGATCACCAGCAATTGCCGGCGTGAACGCGGCGAGAACTCGTCCGGTCGCACCGCCAGCAGTTGCAACAGCGCGGCGGTGCAGAACGCGTAGGGGACCACCCCGGTCATGGTGCCGAGCAGGATGATCACGTTGAACACATCGACCAGGTCGCCATGCCCGTCGACCATCACCAGCGCCGTCACCAGCAGCCCCGAGGCCAGCAGGCCGTGGGCCGGCGCGCCGTTCTTGTTGAGCTGGCCGAGCGACTCCGGGAACAGCCCGTCGCGCGCCGGAGCCACCGGGATCTGGCCCTGCAACAGGACCCAGCCATTGAGCGCGCCCAGGCAGGCGATCACCGCCCCGGCAGCCACCAGGTAGTAGCCCCAGTCGCCCATCAGGATCCGCGCCGCGTCGGCGAACGGCGAGGTGGAGCGGGCCAGCACCTCCGGCGGCATCAGGCCCTGCACCGCAGTGATCGAGAGGATGTAGAGGGCCGCCGCGGCCAGCGTGCCGAACAGGGTCGCACGGGGAATGGTGCGGCGCGGATCCTCGACGTCGTCGGCCGGCACGGTGGCCGACTCCAGGCCGATGAACGACCACAGGGTCAGCGCCGCGGTGGTGGCGATCGCCTGGGCATAGCCCATGTTCGGCAGCTCGCTGCGCGCCGGGATCGCCAGGTGCTCGGGATTGAAGTGGAACCAGCCGAGGATACCGACCAGCAACAACGGCAGCAGCTTGAGGATGGTCAGCAGGTTCTGCACCACGCTGAAGGTGCCGATGCCTCGCAGGTTGATCAGGGTGCACAGCCAGATCGCGGCGATGGCCACGCTGACCATCAGCAGCGGATCCGCCAGCGCCGGGATGAATACCCGCAGGTAGCCGACCAGGGTCACGGCGATCGCCGCGTTGCCGATCCAGGCGGCTTTCCAGTAGGTCCAGGCGCACAGGTAGCCGGCGAAGCTGCCGAAACCGTCGCGGGTATAGGCGTAGGGGCCGCCGGCGCCGGGGTTGACCCGCGCCAGGCGGGCGAAGGTCAGCGCCAGCAGCACCGCGCCGGTGCTCGACACCAGCCAGCCGAACAGGCTGAGCCCGCCGAACGCCGCCAGGCTGGAGGGAAGCAGGAAGACTCCCGAACCGACCATGTTGCCGATCACCAGCGCGCTGCAGGTCCAGAACCCCATGCCGCGCTTGCCGGCCTTCTCTCCCCCCGCCATCGACACCCCTTAGCCTGTCGGCCTCATTCCTTTATGCATTCAACGGTATAGCAGCGCCCGGACGGTCCGTCCTGATGCTGCAGGCCGTGCACATCGGAGTCGAAACCAGGGAAGGCGCGCTCGAAGGTCCGCGCGAACTCGAGATAGTCGAGGATCGAGCGGGTCGCCTCGGTGAAGCGCTCACCCGGCATGATCAGCGGGATACCCGGCGGATAGGGTACCAGCATGACGGCAGCGATGCGCCCTTCCAACCGAGCGATCGGTACCGCCTCGACCTCGCCGCGCACCAGCTTGTCGTAGGCCTCGGACGGCCGCATCGCGACCTCCGGCAGCACCGTGTACATGCGCTTCATGGCCTTCGCCGTGGCGTTGTCGCGGTAGCTGGCGTGCATGGCGTCGCTGAGGTCGCGCAGGCCCACGCCGTTGTAGCGCTTGCCGCCGGCCTGGGCCACGGAGGGCAAGACGTCAAGCAGCGGCAGGTTGGCGTCGTAACAGCGCTTGAATTCGAGCAGTTCGGTGACCAGGGTGCTCCACTTGCCCTTGGTGATGCCCATCGAGAACAGCACCAGGAAGGAGTAGAGACCGGTTTTCTCCACCACCAGCCCGCGCTCCCAGAGGAAGCGGCTGACGATGGCGGCCGGAATCCCCTGCTCGCTGAGCTTGCCGCCAGCGCTCAGGCCCGGGGTGGTCAGGGTGACCTTGATCGGGTCGAGCAGCACGTAGTCTTCGGCGATATCGCCGAAGCCGTGCCAGTCGGCGCTCGGCTCCAGCACCCAGTCATGGGTGCCGACCTGGTCGGTGCCCTCCACCTGCTCCGGCTGCCAGACGCCGAACCACCAGTCGTTCCGGTCCAGGTTCTGCCGTACGTTGGCCAGGGCCCGGCGGAAGCTGAGGGCCTCGTCGAAGGTCTCCTGGATCAGCGAACGCCCGGCGGGCCCTTCCATCATCGCCGAAGCCACGTCCAGCGAAGCGATGATGCCGTACTGCGGCGAGGTCGAGATGTGCATCATGAAGGCTTCGTTGAAGCGCGCCACGTCCAGCTTCCGGGTCCCGCCATCCTGCACGTGGATCATCGAGGCCTGGCTGAAGGCGGCGAGCATCTTGTGCGTGGAGTGGGTGGCGAACACCAGGGGTCCCTCCTCGCTGCGCGAGGTGCCCATGCCATAGCGTCCGTCGTAGAACTCGTGGAACGCGGCATAGGCGTACCAAGCCTCGTCGAAGTGCAACACCTCGACGCTGTCGCCGAGGGTCTGCTTGATCAGCTCGGCGTTGTAGCACAGGCCGTCGTAGGTGGAGTTAGTCACCACCGCCAGCTTCACCTTCGGCTCGCGGCCGCGCGCCAGCGGGCTGGCGGCGATCTTCGCGGCGATCGACTGCTTGCTGAATTCGCTCAGCGGGATCGGCCCGATGATCCCCAGTTCGTTGCGTTCCGGAGTCAGGTAGAGCGGTATCGCCCCGGTCATGATGATCGAGTGGAGGATCGACTTGTGGCAGTTGCGGTCCACCAGCACCAGGTCTTCGCGACCGACCATGGAGTGCCAGACGATCTTGTTCGCGGTGGAAGTGCCATTGATCACGAAGAAGGTATGGTCGGCGCCGAAATTGCGCGCGGCACGGTCCTCGGCCTCGGCCAGGGGGCCGGTATGGTCGAGCAGCGATCCCAGCTCGGGGACCGAGACCGACAGGTCGGAACGCAGCGTGTTCTCCCCGAAGAACTGGTGGAACGCCTGTCCCACCGGACTCTTGCGATAGGCGACACCGCCGCCGTGGCCCGGCGTATGCCAGGAATAGTTGGACTGCGCGGTGTGCTCGACCAGCGCACGGAAGAATGGCGGCAGCAGCCCGGCCAGGTAGTTGCGCGCCGCCCGGGCGACCTGGCGGGCGAGGAACGGCACGGTGTCTTCGAACAGATAGAGGATGCCGCGCAACTGGTGCAGGTCGGCCATGGACTCGGCCGGCGCGTTCTCGATGGTCACCTGCTCGCCGAGGGCGAAGATCGGCAATTGCGGCGCCCGCACGCGGGCCACGCGGATCAGTTCGACCACATCCTGCAGCAGGCGCTGGTTTTCCCCGGCACCTTCGGCGGCGACCAGGATGCAGGCCAGGCCGTGGTGGGTGGAAGCGACGATGCGCCCCTCGGCGGAGCTGGCGGTGGAGAGAATGCTGAAGCCGTCCTGCTCCAGTTCGTGGGCGATGCCCCGCACGCGTTCGCCGGCAACGGTGTCGGCCTTGATGTCGCGATGGACGATGAGGACGGGAAATTTGAGGTCTTTATACATTGTTGATCCCGAGCAGCAGGCGGGCGAACCCCGCCGGTCGGCTCAGGGTAGAGACTTGCCGGCACGCGCGTAACCCCCGGCGGCTTGCCCTTGTAAGAAAAGGTCGCGGCAACACAAGTCGGCGCGCCGCGCTTGCCTCCGCTCCCGCCAGCGAGGAGCATGGACCTCTCTGCCCTGCTACGGAGCGACAACGATGCGCAGCGCTTATCGGATCGTCAGCGATCACTATGCGGCCTCTAGCCGTGGGGACCTCGCCGGAATGCTGGCGGACATGGACGAACGCACCGAATGGACGGAAATGGCCGGTTTCCCGCTGGCCGGCACCTATGTCGGCGCGGCCGCCATCGGCGCCGGTGTGTTCCAGGCCTTGCAGCGGGACTGGGAGGGCTTCAGGGTCGAGATCGAGCGCCTGATCGACGGCGGCGACAGCGTGGTCGCCGTCGGTCGATATGCAGCGACCCACCGTCGCAGCGGCAAGTCGTTCGAAGCGCGCGTGGCACACGTATGGACGGTGGAGGACGGCAGGATCCGCCGTTTCGAGCAGTTCTGCGACACCTTGCTGGTGGAGCGGGCGACGCGCTGAACGCGGCGCCCGTGGTGCATGGGCAGGCTATTCGCCGACCGGCGCTTCCAGTTGCGCCCAGAGTGACGGACCACCTGCCGACTTCTCGATCACCGCCAGCCGCGCCGCATGCGCAGCCAGCTCTTCGGCGTTGGCGCGCAGCACCGGGGTGGCTACCCGCGCCGGATCGAGCCGACGGATCGGGCTGACCATCGGCCGGCCGCTGCCGTCGCCTTCCGCGCCGCTGCCGGCCAGCGACAGGCTGGTCTGGCCGCCGGTCATCGCCAGGTAGACGTCGGCGAGGATCTCGGCGTCGAGCAACGCGCCGTGCAGGTCGCGGCCGGAGTTGTCCACGCCGTAGCGCTTGCACAACGCATCGAGGTTGTTGCGCTGGCCCGGATGGCGCTCGCGGGCCATCAGCAGGGTATCCAGCACCGAGCAGTACTCGGTCACGTCCGAGCGGTCCTGCTGGCCCAGCAGGGCGAACTCGTTGTTGATGAAGCCGATATCGAACGCCGCGTTGTGGATGATCAGCTGGGCGCCGCGGATGAATTCGAAGAAATCGTTGGCGACCTCGCGGAAGCGCGGCTTGTCCTTCAGGTATTCGTTGGTGATGCCGTGGACGGCGATCGCCCCTTCGTCGACCTCGCGATCGGGTTGCAGGTAGACGTGGAAGTGGCGACCGGTCAGGCGGCGCCCCTCCAGCTCGACACAGCCGATCTCGATGATCCGGTGACCATCGGTCACCGGCATGCCGGTGGTTTCGGTATCCAGTACGACGCTACGCATCTATAGAGCCTTTCTCTGTTTCGCTGCAGCCGTGGCTGCTGAACGCTTGTTTCGGTGTGGCCGCTCAGCGCGGCAATTCGGCGACGCCACGGTTGGCCAACTGGTCGGCCCGCTCGTTGCCGGGGTCGCCGGTATGCCCGCGGACCCACTGCCACTCCACCTGGTGCCGGGCGACCTGTTCATCCAGGGCCTGCCAGAGGTCGGCATTCTTGACAGGCTGCTTGCTGGCGGTCTTCCAGCCGCGCTTCTTCCAGTTCGGCAACCATTCGGTGATGCCGCGCATCACGTATTCCGAGTCGGTGATCAGACGGATCGGACAGGAACGCTTGAGTGCCGCCAGCGCCTGGATCGCCGCCATCAGCTCCATGCGGTTGTTGGTGGTGTCCGGCTCGCCGCCCCAAAGCTCTCGCTCGGCGCCCTTGTAGAGGAGCAACGCCCCCCAGCCGCCGCGCCCAGGGTTGCCCTTGCAGGCGCCGTCGGTATAGATCACTACCTGTTCTTTATCTGTCATGCCTAAATTTCGGAATCTCGCCGGCTGACTTTCGCCACCGGCATGGGCACCAGCTGACCGCGCGGTTCGCGCTTGCTCTGGCGCAACGGGCGCAACCCCACGACCAGCTTGCGTGCCACCAATAGATAGAAGCCGGCGCCCGAAGACTGCCAGGCGTCGCCCCAGCGCTCCAGGCGAGCCAGGCGCGATTGCCAGGCTGCCGACGCAAGCGGCGGACGATAGCACCCGAAGCGCCGTTTCTCCAGCGCGAAGCCCAGCAGGTTGAGCCAATCGCAGGCCCGCGACGGAGGAATGCAGCGGGCCTGGCGCAAGGCATCCCCGGCGAAATAATGACGGATGCCCCACAGGCTCCATGGGTTGATGCCGATCAGCAGCAGGTGGCCGCCCGGACGAACGGTACGCGCGGCTTCGCGCAGGAGACGGTGAGGCGACAGGCAGAAATCCAGGCCGTGTTGCAGCAGGACCACGTCCGCGGCATGTTCGCTGAGCGGCCAGGCGCCCTCTTCGCAGGCGATGTCCACGCCCGGCAGCGGCGGCCCCAGGCGCACGCCGCGCTGAATCTGCCCGGTGCTCGGCGGCAGTTCGGCATGCGGCCCGTAGTGCACCAGGTAGCCACCGAAGTAACGGGTCAGCTCGTCGCACAACAGGCGTCGCTCCTCGGCCAGCATCAGGCTGCCCAGCGGGCCCTGGAACCAGTCGCGCGCCCGGTTGATCGATGCCAGCCACTCGGCATCGGTCTGGGCGAAGGCTTGCGGTTCGTTCATGCGTACCTCCAGCGTCTTCCCCTTCGCGGCGACGGACGCCGGCACGACGGGAAAATAAGCAATACTATGCGCCAATGACTTCTGCTTAGCGACATCGACCCATGATACAGATCGACGCCCTGCCCGCCTTCAACGACAACTACATCTGGCTGTTGCAAGATGCGACAAGCCGTCGCTGCGCGGTGGTCGACCCCGGCGATGCCAAGCCGGTGGAAGCCTGGCTGGCCGCCCATCCCGACTGGCGGTTGAGCGATATCCTGGTGACCCACCACCATCACGACCACGTCGGCGGCGTCGCGGCCCTGAAGGAACTGACCGGCGCGCGGGTTCTCGGCCCGGCCAACGAGAAGATCCCGGCCCGCGACCTGGCGCTGGAAGACGGCGAACGGGTCGAGGTGCTCGGCCTGGTCTTCGAGATCTTCCACGTGCCCGGCCATACCCTCGGCCATATCGCCTACTACCACCCGGCGGAGACGCCGCTGCTGTTCTGCGGCGACACCCTGTTCGCCGCCGGCTGCGGCCGTCTCTTCGAAGGCACCCCGGCGCAGATGCATCATTCCCTGGCGCGACTGGCCGCGCTGCCGGCCAACACCCGGGTCTACTGCACCCACGAGTACACGCTGAGCAACCTGCGCTTCGCGCTGGCGGTGGAGCCCGACAACGCGGCGCTGCGGGAACGCTTCGAGGAAGCGACCCGGCTGCGCGAACGGGACCGCATCACCCTGCCGTCGGAAATCTCGCTGGAATTGTCGACCAATCCATTTCTTCGCGTTTCGGAAAATTCTGTTAAGAAAAAAGCCGACCAGCGGAGCGGCCAGCAAAACCGCACCCCGGAGGAGGTTTTCGCCGTCCTGAGGGCCTGGAAGGACCAGTTCTGAAGGTTGGCGAAATCTTGACCACTCTTGAGGTCATTTCTAGAATCGGCTGAATTTTTGCCCGGAACAGCACTCAGCCGATGCCGCCACAGACACGTAAAACCCCCGATCTAGACGCCCTGGCTCGCGCCGTTCGGGTGTCCATCCTGCTCATCGCCGGTGCGCTCGCCGGCTGCCAGGGCAGCGGCCAGATCAAGGGGGAGGCCCAGGCCAAAGCAGCACGTCCCGGCGCCCGAGCCGTCGACGTCCAGTTCAACCCCTCCTGGCTGCATACCCAGCCCGGCCAGAACGCCGCCTACAACGACATCTGGGACCGCATGCGCGACGGTTTCCAGCTCCAGGATGCGATCAGCACCAACCCGCGCATCGAACGCCAGCGCCTCTGGTTCCTCAGCAACCAGTCGTTCCTCGAACAATCGAGCGCGCGCGGCAGCCTCTACATGCACTACGTGGTCGAGCGCCTGGAAGAACGCAACATGCCGCTCGAACTGGCGCTGCTGCCGGTCATCGAAAGCGCCTACAACCCCTTCGCCCTGTCGCGCAGCAACGCCGCCGGCCTCTGGCAGTTCATTCCCGCCACCGGCCAGCATTTCAACCTGCGCCAGACCAATTTCTACGACGGTCGCCGCGACATCACCGCCTCGACCAATGCCGCCCTGACCTATCTCGAGCGCCTGCACGACATGTTCAACGGCGACTGGATGCTCGCCCTGGCGGCCTACAACGCCGGCGAAGGCACTGTCAGCCGCGCCATCGAACGCAACGAGAAACTGGGCCTGCCGACCGACTACTGGAACCTGCCGCTGCCGCAGGAAACCCAGGACTACGTACCCAAGCTGCTCGCCCTCTCACAGATCGTCATGGCGCCGGATTCCTACGGCATCAGCCTGAACCCGATCAACAACGAGCCCTACTTCCAGGCCGTCCGGGTCAAGCGCGGGATCGACCTGTCCAGCGTCGCCGCGCTGGCGAACCTGGACGAGGACGAGCTGTACCAGCTGAACCCGGCCTACAAGCGCCGCGTGACCATGGACGGCCCCCAGCAACTGTTGGTGCCGATGGAGAAAGCGGCGTTCCTGACCGCCTCGCTGGACACCCTCAAGCCGAAGGAAGTCACCACCTGGCAGCAATACCGGGTGCGTAGCGGCGACAGCCTGCACAGCATCGCCAACCGCTATCGGATCACCGTAGCGGAGCTCAAGAGCGCCAACCGCCTGTCCAGCAACCACCTGCGCAAGGGCCAGCAACTGAGCATCCCCGGGCAGATCGCCGGCGGCGCCGTCAAGCCGGTCTACCAGCAACTCGCCCGACAGGCTTCCACCCCGGCCAGGACCCGCTCCTATAAGGTCAAGAACGGCGACAGCCTGTGGCAGATCGCCCGCAACAACGGCGTCGACGTCAACGACCTGAAGCGCTGGAACGGCCTGGACAAGCACGCCCTGAAGGTCGGCCAGACCCTCAAGCTGCAAGGCGGCACCCAGGCCCTGGCGGCCCGCAAGGGAAACGCCGCCGGCAAGCGCGACAGCGCCACCTACTACAAGGTCAAGCAAGGCGACTCGATGTACCTGATCGCCAAGCGCTTCAATGTCGAGATGAAGCACCTGCAGCGCTGGAACCCGCGCAGCAAGCAGGCGCTCAAGCCCGGCCAGACCCTGACCCTGTACCTGGACACCGCGAGCCGCTGACAGCCCATTGCAGGCCGTCCCGAAACGCCACGCCCGCTCCTGCCGGCGTGGCGTTTTCGCAAGCGCGGCCAGAACCCCAGACCCTAGGCCGGCCAGGCCCGCGCTCCCTCTTTTTTCCTGTGCGGGCAAGGTGTTACTGTTGCCTGACGATTCGTTGTCAAAAATAGCCAAGGACCCGGACACACGCCTGATGCGTCGCCTCTCCTTCCTGATCCTCGGCCTGGCCGTGAGCCTGCCCAGCTTCGCCGCGATTACCCAGAGCCATGGTTATGCCCAATTCGGCACGCTCAAGTATCCGGCCAATTTCCAGCACTTCGACTGGACCAATCCCGACGCCCCCAAAGGCGGCACCTTGCGCCTGATGGCCTCGGGCAGCTTCGACACGCTCAACCCCTACACCCTGAAAGGCACCAGCCCGATCGGCACCGGCGATTTCCTCCAGTACGGCGTCAATGAGCTGAACGAACCATTGATGGTGGGCACCGGCCTGTACGACCCGTCCGGCGACGAACCAGCCTCCAGCTATGGCCTGATCGCGAAGAGCGTGGAATACGCGGAAAACCGCAGCTGGGTGGTATTCAACCTGCGGCCGGAAGCACGCTTCCACGACGGCAGGCCGATCACCGCCAGCGACGTGGCCTTTTCCTATCGCACCCTGGTCAAGCAGGGGCACCCGATGTACCGCACCTACCTGCAGGAGGTGAAGCGGGTCGATATCCTCACCTCCCACCGGGTGCGTTTCGTCCTGCGGCGCTCCGGCAACCCGCTGCTGATCCTGCGCCTGGGCGAGCTTCCGGTGCTGCCGCAGCATTACTGGAAGGATCGCGACTTCCGCGCCACCACCTTCACCGCGCCGCTGGGCAGCGGTCCCTATCGCATCGTCGAGGTCGATCCCGGGCGCCGCCTGGTGTTCGAACGCGTGAAGGGCTGGTGGGGCGAAAAACTGCCGGTGAACCGCGGCAAATACAATTTCGACCGGGTCGTGGTGGACTTCTACCGGGACAACGGCGTCGCCTTCGAAGCCTTCAAGGCCGGCGAGTTCGACTTCTACATCGAGCACCAGGCGAAGAACTGGCTGAACAACTATCGCTTCCCCGCGGTTCTGCGCGGCGATGTGATCCGCACGGAAATCCCGCACCAGATCCCCAGCCAGACCCAGGCGTTGTTCATGAACACCCGTCGCGCCGTGTTCAAGGAGCGCGCGCTACGCCAGGCGCTGGGCGAGATGTTCGACTTCGAATGGACCAATCGCGCCCTCTTCAGCAATTCCTACCTGCGCTCGCGCAGCTACTACCCGAACAGCGAATTCGCCGCCAGCGGCGTCCCGGAGGGCCAGGAATGGCTGTACCTGTCGCCGTACCGCAAGCAATTGCCGGCGCAGTTGTTCAAACAGCCGTTCAGCCTGCCGACCACCGAGGGGCGCGGCATTCCCCGTGAAACCCTCAGGCATGCACTCGGTCTACTGGCCGATGCCGGCTGGAAGCTGTCCGGCGACCGACTGCTGAATAAAAAGGGCGAACCGCTGCGCTTCGAAATCCTGCTGGTCAATCCGAGCCTGGAGCGTATTCTCCAGCCCTATCGCGAAAACCTCGCCAGCATCGGCATCGACGCGCGCCTGCGCACCGTCGACCGCGCCCAATACAAGCAGCGCCTGGACCAGTTCGACTACGACATGATCCTCATGACCCTGCCGCAGACCCTCAGTCCCGGCCTGGAACAGTGGCAGTACTTCCACTCCAGCCAGGTGAAGGTCAAGGGCAGCAAGAATTACGCGGGCATCGCCAACCCGGTGGTCGACGCCATGCTCAACCGCCTGCTCGGCGCCCACAGCCGCGACGAACAGGTCGCCGCCGCGCGCGCCCTGGACCGGACCTTGCTCTGGCAGTACTACAGCATTCCCAACTGGTACCTCAATTCGCACCGTCTGGCGTACCGCAACCGCTTCGCCTTCGTCGCCACCCCGCCCTACACCCTGGGCCTGCGCGCGTGGTGGCAGAAAAACCTGGAGACGTCCCGATGATCCGTCCCCGCTTCACCCCTCTGCTGGCAGCCCTGCTGCTCGGCTGCTGCGGCCCGCTCCTCGCCGCCCCGAAACATGCACTGACGCTCTACGATGAGCCTCCGAAGTATCCCGCCGATTTCAAGCATTTCGACTACGTGAATCCGGATGCGCCAAAAGGCGGCATCCTCCGCCAGGCCGACTTCGGCGGCTTCGACAGCCTCAACCCGTTCATCGGCAAGGGCGTCTCGGCCCCTTCGCTGGGCCTGATCTACGACACCCTGGCCTTCCAGTCGCAGGACGAGCCGTTCACCGAATACGGCCTGCTCGCGGAGAAGATCGAGAAGGCACCGGACAACAGCTACGTGCGCTTCTACCTGCGCCCCCAGGCCCGTTTCAGCGATGGCACGCCGGTCACCGCCGAAGACGTGGTGTTCACCTTCGAGACGCTGGTGAGCAAGGGCGACCCGATGTACCGCAACTACTATGCGGACGTCGACAAGGTGGTCGCCGAGGACAAGCTTCGCGTGCGCTTCGACTTCAAGCACGCCGGCAACCGCGAACTGCCGCTGATCCTCGGGCAGATCGCGATCCTGCCGAAACACTGGTGGGCCGACCGCGACTTTTCCAAGACCGGCATGGAAATCCCGGTAGGCAGCGGTCCCTACCGCATCGCCAAGGTCGATCCGGGACGCTCCATCAGCTACGAGCGAGTCAAGGACTGGTGGGCCAAGGACCTTCCGGTCTCCCGCGGACTCTATAACTTCGACACCATCACCATCGACTCCTATCGCGACATGTCGGTCGCCCTGGAAGCCTTCAAGGCCGGCCAGTACGACGTCAACCTCGAATATTCGGCGAAGGACTGGGCCACCGGCTACGAGTCGCCGGCATTGCGCGACGGGCGCTTCATCAAGGCCAGCATCCACAACCACAACCCGGTGGGGATGCAGGGCTTCGCCTTCAATATCCGCCGCCCGGTGTTCCAGGACCGCCGGGTACGCCAGGCGATCAGCCTGCTGTTCGACTTCGAATGGTCGAACAAGCAGCTGTTCTTCAGCTCCTACAAGCGCACCAACAGCTATTTCGAGAACTCGGAGATGGCCGCCCACCAGTTGCCCAGCGAAGCCGAGCTGAAGATCCTCGAACCGCTGCGCGGCAAGATTCCCGACGAGGCCTTCGACCAGGTCTTCCAGAATCCGGTCAATGACGGCAGCGGGGTGATCCGCGAGCAGCGGCGCAAGGCCTACCAGTTGCTCACCGAGGCCGGCTACAGGATCGAGAACAACCGCATGGTAGGTCCCGACGGCCAGCCACTGAGCTTCGAGTTCATGCTGTTCCAGGCCAACATGGAACGGGTCATCCTGCCGTTCAAGCGCAACCTGGCCGAACTTGGCATCGACATGCAGATCCGTCGCGTCGACGTCTCGCAGTTCGTCAACCGCCTGCGCTCGCGGGATTTCGACATGACCTCGGCGACCTGGCCGCAATCCAACTCGCCAGGCAACGAACAGCGAGAGTTCTGGCATTCCAGCAGCGCCGACAAGGCCGGCAGCCGCAACTTCATCGGCCTCAAGGACCCGGCCATCGACAGCCTGGTGGAAAGCCTGATCCAGTCCGACTCGCGGCAAAGCCTGATCGACCATACCCGCGCCCTCGACCGCGTACTGTCGTGGGGCTACTACGTGGTTCCCAACTACTACGTCGATACCTGGCGGGTCGCCTACTGGAACCGTTTCGGCCGGCCGAAGGTGACGCCACTCTACGACTGGGGCCTGATGACCTGGTGGCAGACCAGCGACAAGGCGCTGCCGAGCAAGGCGCAAGCCGAAGCCACGCAAGACGCCGAGCCGGAACGGGAGTAACGCCGCATGCTCTCCTATATCCTGCGGCGCCTGCTGCTGATCGTCCCTACCCTGTTCGGCATCCTGCTGATCAACTTCATCATCATCCAGGCCGCTCCCGGCGGTCCGGTGGAGCAGATGATCGCCAAGCTGGAAGGCTTCGACGCCGCTTCCGGCGGCGCCACCGGGCGCATCTCCGGCGGCGGCGGCGAAGTCGCCGTGGCCGGCTCGCAATACCGCGGCGCGCAAGGCCTGGACCCGGAGCTGGTGAAAGAGATCGAGCGCATGTACGGCTTCGACAAGTCGGCCCCCGAGCGCTTCATGATCATGCTGAAGAACTACCTGCACCTGGACTTCGGGCAGAGCTTCTTCCGCGACGCCAAGGTCACCGACCTGATCATCGAGAAATTGCCGGTGTCGATCTCGCTCGGGCTCTGGAGCACGCTGATCATGTACCTGGTGTCGATCCCGCTGGGGATCGCCAAGGCGGTCCGCCATGGTAGCGTCTTCGACATCTGGACCAGCTCGGCGATCATCGTCGGCTACGCCATTCCCGCCTTCCTCTTCGCCATCCTGCTGGTGGTGCTGTTCGCCGGCGGCAGCTACTGGGACTGGTTCCCCCTGCGCGGCCTGACCTCGAACAACTTCGACCAGCTCAGCCTCGGCGGCAAGGTGCTCGACTATTTCTGGCACCTGGCCTTGCCGGTAACCGCCCTGGTGATCGGCAACTTCGCCACCATCACGCTGCTGACCAAGAACAGCTTCCTCGACGAGATCGGCAAGCAATACGTGGTCACCGCCCGCGCCAAGGGCCTGACCGAACGCCGCGTGCTCTACGGGCACGTATTCCGCAACGCCATGCTGCTGGTGATTGCCGGCCTGCCGGCTGCGCTGCTGGGGATCTTCTTCACCGGTTCGCTGTTGATCGAGGTGATCTTCTCCCTCGACGGCCTCGGCCTGCTCAGCTTCGAAGCGGCGATGAACCGCGACTACCCGGTGGTCTTCGGCACGCTGTTCATCTTCACCCTGTTCGGGCTGGTCATGAAGCTGATCAGCGATATCGTCTACACCCTGGTCGATCCGCGCATCGACTTCGAGAACCGGGAGTAATCCGATGCGCCTGTCTCCCATCAACCAGCGCCGCTGGGCCCGCTTCAAGAGCAACAAGCGTGGCTGGTGGTCGCTCTGGCTGTTCCTCATCCTGTTCGTCGGCAGCCTCGGCGCCGAACTGATCGCCAACGACAAACCGCTGGTCGTGCATTACGACGGCGGCTGGTATTTCCCGGTCTTCAAACGCTACCCGGAAACCACCTTCGGCGGCGAATTCCCCCTGGAAGCCAACTACAAGAGCCCCTACATCAGCCAACTGATCGCCGAGAAGGACGGCTGGGTGCTTTGGCCGCCGATCCCCTACAGCTACGACACCATCAACTACGAGCTGAAGGTTCCCGCCCCCGCCCCGCCGTCGGCGGAAAACTGGCTGGGCACCGACGACCAGGCCCGCGACGTGCTCGCCCGGGTGATCTACGGCTTCCGCGTGTCGATCCTCTTCGCCCTGACCCTGACCGTGCTCAGTTCTCTGATCGGCGTCACCGTCGGCGCCCTGCAAGGCTACTACGGCGGCTGGGTCGACCTGCTCGGCCAGCGTTTCCTGGAAGTCTGGTCGGGGCTGCCGGTGCTCTACCTGCTGATCATCCTGGCCAGCTTCGTCCAGCCGAACTTCTGGTGGCTGCTGGGCATCATGCTGCTGTTTTCCTGGATGAGCCTGGTGGACGTGGTCCGCGCCGAGTTCCTCCGCGGGCGCAACCTGGAATACGTCCGCGCCGCCCGGGCCCTCGGCATGCGCAACAGCGCCATCATGTTCCGTCACATCCTGCCGAACGCGATGATCTCGACCCTGACCTTCATGCCGTTCATCCTCACCGGCGCCATCGGCACCCTCACCTCCTTGGACTTCCTCGGCTTCGGCCTGCCGCCTGGCGCGCCGTCGCTGGGCGAGTTGGTCGCCCAGGGCAAGTCCAACCTCCAGGCACCCTGGCTGGGCATTTCCGCCTTCGTGGTGCTGGCGGTCATGCTGAGCCTGCTGGTGTTCATCGGCGAAGCCGCCCGCGACGCTTTCGACCCGAGGAAATGAGATGAGCGAGAACATTCTGGAAATCCGCGACCTCGCCGTCGAATTCCTCTCCGGCGAGCAACGCCAGCGGGTGGTCGAAGGCGTCAGCTTCGACATCCGCCAGGGCGAGACCCTGGCCCTGGTCGGCGAAAGCGGCTCGGGCAAGTCGGTGACCGCCCACTCGATCCTGCGCCTGCTGCCCTACTCCGTCGCCAGCCACCCAGCAGGCAGCATCCACTACCAGGGCGAGGATCTGCTCAAGCTCCCGGAACGGCGCCTGCGCGGGATCCGCGGCAACCGCATCGCCATGGTCTTCCAGGAACCCATGACCTCGCTCAATCCGCTGCATACCATCGAGAAGCAGCTCGCCGAGGTCCTCGCCCTGCACAAGGGCCTGGGTGGCGCCAAGGCCAGCGCGAGAATTCTCGAACTGCTCGAGCTGGTCGGCATCCCCGAGCCGGCCAAGCGCCTGAAAGCCTATCCACACGAACTCTCCGGCGGCCAGCGGCAGCGGGTGATGATCGCCATGGCCCTGGCCTGCGAGCCGCAACTGCTGATCGCCGACGAACCGACCACCGCGCTCGACGTCACCGTCCAGTTGAAGATCCTCGATCTGCTCAAGGACCTGCAGGCACGCCTGGGCATGTCCCTGCTGCTGATCACCCACGACCTCAACCTGGTCCGGCGCATCGCCCACCGCGTCTGCGTCATGCAACAAGGGCGGATCGTCGAGCAGGCTTCCTGCCAGGAACTCTTCGCAGCCCCGCGACACCCCTATACCCGCGAGCTGCTCAACGCCGAGCCCAGCGGTGCGCCGGCAAGCAACCCGCCCGGTGAAACCCTGTTGGCGGTGGACGACCTGCGGGTCTGGTTCCCGATCCGCAAAGGCGTGTTCCGCCGCACCGTGGACCACGTCAAGGCGGTCGACGGGGTCAATTTCGAACTACCCCGCGGGCAGACGCTGGGCATCGTTGGCGAAAGCGGCTCGGGCAAGTCGACCCTTGGCCTGGCAATCCTGCGGCTGCTGGAAAGCCAGGGCGGCATCCGCTTCGAAGGCACCCGGCTGGACGGTCTCGCGCAACATGACGTGCGCCCGCTGCGCCGCGAGATGCAGGTGGTGTTCCAGGACCCGTATGGCAGCCTCAGCCCACGCATGTGTGTCGGCGAGATCGTCGGCGAAGGCCTGCGCATCCATAGGATCGGCAGCGAGGCCGAACAGGAGCAGGCGATCATCGACGCGCTGGTGGAGGTCGGGCTCGATCCGCAGACCCGCTACCGTTACCCCCACGAATTCTCCGGCGGCCAGCGCCAGCGCATCGCCATCGCCCGGGCACTGGTGCTGAAACCGGCACTGATCCTGCTCGACGAACCGACCTCGGCGCTCGACCGCACCGTGCAGCGCCAGGTCGTGGAATTGCTGCGGCAACTGCAGGGCAAGTACAACCTCACCTACCTGTTCATCAGCCACGACCTGGCGGTGGTCAAGGCGCTCAGCCACCAGCTGATGGTGGTTCGACATGGCAAGGTAGTGGAACAGGGCAGCGCCGAAGCGGTTTTCGCCTCGCCGCAACATCCCTATACGCAGCAATTGCTGGAGGCTGCCTTCATGGCCCCGGCAAGCGCGGAAAACTGAGTAGCAGACAAGGAACGGACAATGGGATTTCTCACAGGAAAACGCGCCCTGATCGTCGGAGTCGCCAGCAAGCTCTCCATCGCTTCCGGCATCGCCGCCGCCATGCACCGGGAAGGCGCCGAACTGGCCTTCACCTACCAGAACGACAAGCTCAGGGGCCGGGTGGAGGAGTTCGCCAGTGGCTGGGGCTCGCGGCCGGAGCTGTGCTTCCCCTGTGACGTGGCCGACGACAGCCAGATCGAAGCGGTGTTCGCCGCCCTGGGCAAGCACTGGGACGGCCTGGACATCATCGTCCACTCCGTCGGATTCGCTCCAGGCGATCAGCTCGACGGCGACTTCACCGCGGTGACCACCCGCGAGGGCTTCCGCATCGCCCACGACATCAGCGCCTACAGCTTCATCGCCCTGGCCAAGGCCGGACGGGAAATGATGAAGGGCCGCAACGGCAGCCTGCTGACCCTCTCCTACCTGGGCGCCGAACGGACCATGCCGAACTACAACGTAATGGGCATGGCCAAGGCCAGCCTGGAGGCCGGGGTCCGCTACCTGGCCGGCAGCCTGGGCGCGGAAGGCACCCGGGTCAATGCGGTTTCCGCCGGGCCGATCCGAACGCTCGCCGCCTCCGGAATCAAGAGCTTCCGCAAGATGCTGGCCGCCAACGAGCGGCAGACGCCGCTGCGGCGCAACGTCACCATCGAGGAAGTCGGCAATGCCGGCGCCTTCCTCTGTTCAGACCTGGCCAGCGGTATCAGTGGCGAGATACTCTACGTCGATGGCGGCTTCAACACTACCGCCATGGGCCCGCTGGACGACGACTGATCACCCCGCCCATGAAAAATGGCCGCTTCGAGCGGCCATTTTTCATGGGAGGAATAAAGAAAAGGCCGCGTAAGCGGCCTTTTCTCTGCATCTCGGTCTCAGTATTTCTCGACTTCCGCCTTGTCCTGCAACTGACGGCGGAAGGCGGCGAAGTCTGCCTGTCCGCTGCGCGAAGCCAGGAAGCGGCGGTACATGGCCTTCTCGTCGTCGGAGATAGCCTCCTCCGGCTCGCTGACGCCATTCAGGCGGATCACCACGTAATCGCCATTGGCCAGGGTCACGCCAGAGAGCGAAGGCTTGTCCTTGGCCTCCGGACGCTGCATACGGAACACCGCCTGGAGCAGTTTCGGATCGACGCCTTCCTGGCCGCGGGAGGCCGCCTCGACCACTTTCCACGACTCCCCCGCTGCGGAAGAGGTACGGCCTTCACGCAGCTCTGCGATCAGGGCCTCGCCACGCTTCTGCGCCTCCTCGGCGGCCTTTTCGGCGGCCAGGCGCTCGCGGATGTTCGCCGCGACCTGCTCCAGCGGTTGCTCCTTCGGCTTGTTGTGTTCCTTGACCCGCAGCACCACCACGGTGTCCGGATCCAGCTCGATGGCGCCACTGTTGGCGGCTTCTTCCAGCACCTCGGCGCTGAACGCGGTCTGCACGATCTGGCGGTTGGCAGCGATGCCGTCGCCCCCCGAACGTCCGAACGGCTGGCTGGTCTGGACCTTCAGGCCCATTTCCTGCGCCGGCTGGCTCAGGTCGGCAGCTTCGTAGGCGGAGCTTTCCAAGTCCTTGGTAGCCTCGACGAAGCGCTGCTCGACCATCTGTTTCTTCAGTTCGTCCTCGAGCTTCGGCTTGAGGCTTTCCAGGCTCGGTACTTCCGGCGCCTGCACGCCCAGCAGCTTGATCAGGTGGTAGCCGTACGGAGTCTTCACCGGGGCGGATACCTCACCTTGCTTCAGCGCATACAGCGCCTCCTCGAACGCGGGGTCGTACACGCCGCGGCCGGCGTAGCCCAGGTCGCCGCCGGTGGCGGCCGAGCCGATATCCTGGGAGAACTCCTTGGCCAGCGCGGCGAAATCCTCGCCCTTGGCCAGGCGAGCCTTGATCTCGTCGATCTTCGCCTTGGCCTGCTCGTCGCCGACCTTGTCGTTCACCTCGATCAGGATGTGGGCGGCATCGCGCTGCTCGGAGAGGTTGGCGATTTCTTTCTGGTACAACGCCTCGAGGTCTTCCTGCTTCACCTTGACCTGGTCGAAGAAGGAGGACTTCTTCAGTTCCACGTATTCGACGACCACCTGCTCGGGAGTCATGAACTCGCTCTTGTGGCCTTCGTAGAAGGCCTTCACCTCGTCCTCGCTCACGCTGCTCTTGGAGGCGTCGGCCTTGATCGCCAGGGTGGCGAAGTCGCGGGTCTGCTTCTCGAGGCGAGCGAAGGACTGCAATTCGTTGTCGGTGACGAAACCGGTGCCCGCCAGGCCGGCGCGAAGCTGGCCGATGAGCATTTCCTGGCCGAGCATCTGGCGGAACTGCATGCGGCTGTAGTTCATCTGGCGGATGACCTGGTCGAAGCGATCCGCGTTGAACTTGCCGTCGACCTGGAACTCGGGAGTTTGCAGGATCAACTGGTCCAGCGCCTGGTCGGAGAAAGCGAACTTGTCGTCCTTGGCGGCCTGGAGCAGCAGGGTACGCTCGATCAGCCCCTTCAGGGCCGCTTCCTTGAGCAGCTTGTCATCCAGCATGGATGGATCGAAATCCTTGCCCAGGCGTTGCAGCAGCTGGCGACGCTGCATGTCCACGGCCTGTTGGACTTCATTGAGACTGATATCGTCGCCGTTGACCTTGGCGGCCACGTTGGAGTGGTCGGTGGCCCGGATGATCGCGTCGAAGCCGGTCAGCGACAGGAGAACGATGATCACGCCAATGATGGTCTTGGCGATCCAGCCCTGGGAATTATCCCTGATGTTCTGCAGCATGCAGCCCCCAAAAACTGCCACGACCAGCCGTCTTGGGCGGCGCGGCGTGGGTAAGAGATGCGGATATAAGAAAGGCGCATCCGAGGATGCGCCTTCTCGTAACTGGCGGAGCGGACGGGACTCGAACCCGCGACCCCCGGCGTGACAGGCCGGTATTCTAACCGACTGAACTACCGCTCCGCAGCCAGGCCAGCCTTGGCCGACCTGGGTAGAACGAGTCCCAAAAGACGCTTAGTTGACAGCATCCTTCAGGGCTTTACCGGCTTTGAAGCCCGGGATCTTGGCAGCGGCGATCTTGATCGGCTTGCCAGTTTGCGGGTTGCGACCGGTGCGAGCAGCGCGCTCTTTGACAGCGAAGGTGCCGAAACCAACCAGCACGACGGAGTCACCAGCCTTCAGGGCGCCAGTGACGGACTCGATCACTGCGTCCAGTGCGCGACCGGCAACAGCTTTCGGGATATCAGCAGATGCGGCAATTGCATCGATCAGTTCCGACTTGTTCACTCTAAGTCCCCTTATTTCTGTTGAGTATGTTTCTATGTGTTAGGTGTAAGGAAATTCTGCGCTGGTAGGCCAACTGACTCAGCAAGTGCCGCTTTATAACAAGGGCCCAAAAACAGTGTCAAGAATACCTACCGACTAATGCGTGCTAATTCGCTCCTTGGAATCAGGCTCGCGTTTTTCATCCTTTGCAACCATCTCCGGAGCCGCATCGGGCAAGGGCTCCGGGGCGTATTGCAGCGCAATTTGCAGGACTTCGTCAATCCATTTAACCGGTTTAATAACCAGATCACTCTTAATATTGTCCGGAATTTCCTTCAGGTCGCGAACATTTTCCTCGGGAATGATCACCGTCTTGATCCCGCCGCGGTGCGCCGCCAAAAGTTTTTCTTTCAGCCCGCCGATCGCCAGCACCTGCCCACGCAGGGTGATCTCCCCGGTCATTGCCACGTCGGCGCGCACCGGGATCTGCGTGATCGCCGAAACCAGCGCCGTGCACATGCCGATGCCTGCGCTCGGGCCATCCTTCGGCGTAGCGCCTTCCGGAACGTGGATATGGATGTCACGCTTCTCGTGGAAGTCCGCCGCGATTCCTAGGCTCTGGGCGCGGCTGCGCACCACGGTCAACGCCGCGGTGATCGATTCCGCCATCACGTCGCCCAGCGATCCGGTCTTGGTCAACTGGCCCTTGCCGGGTACCACGGCCGCCTCGATGGTAAGCAGCTCGCCGCCGACCTGGGTCCAGGCCAGCCCGGTCACCTGGCCGATCTGGTCCTGCTGTTCGGCGAGGCCATAACGGAACTTGCGCACGCCGAGGTAGTTCTCCAGCGTCTCGCTGGACACCACCGCCTGGATACGCTTGAGCTTGGCATGCTCCTTCACCGCCTTGCGGCAGACCTTGGCGATCTGCCGCTCAAGGCTGCGCACCCCGGCTTCGCGGGTGTAGTAGCGAATGATGTCGCGCAGGGCGCCTTCCTCGAAGGTCAGCTCGCCCTTCTTCAGGCCGTTGGCCTGGACCTGCTTCGGAATCAGGTACTTGGCGGCGATATTGACCTTCTCGTCCTCGGTGTAGCCCGGCAGGCGGATGACTTCCATCCGATCCAGCAGGGGCGCCGGGATGTTCATCGAGTTCGCGGTGCAGAGGAACATCACGTCGGACAGGTCGTAGTCGACTTCCAGGTAGTGATCGTTGAAGTTGTGGTTCTGCTCCGGGTCGAGCACCTCGAGCAGCGCCGAGGCGGGATCCCCGCGCATGTCGCTGCCCATCTTGTCGATTTCGTCGAGGAGGAACAGCGGGTTGCGCACGCCGACCTTGGTCATCTTCTGGATCAGGCGGCCCGGCATGGAGCCGATATAGGTACGACGGTGACCGCGGATCTCGGCCTCGTCACGCACGCCGCCGAGCGCCATGCGCACGAACTTGCGATTGGTGGCGCGGGCGATGGATTCGGCCAGGGAGGTCTTGCCCACGCCGGGCGGCCCCACCAGGCAAAGGACTGGGCCCTTGAGCTTCTTCACCCGCTTTTGCACGGCGAGATACTCGAGAATGCGCTCCTTGACCTCTTCCAGGCCGTAATGGTCGGCATCGAGGATGTCTTCCGCCTTGGCGAGATCATGGCGCACCTTGCTCTCGGCCTTCCACGGCACGTTCAGCAGCCAGTCTATGTAGGAACGCACCACGGTGGCTTCCGCCGACATCGGCGACATCTGCTTGAGCTTGTTCAGCTCGGCAGTGGCCTTGGTGTGCGCCTCCTTGGTCAGGCCGGCGGCGTCGATGCGCTTCTTCAGCTCCTCGACTTCGTTGTGCCCTTCGTCGATATCGCCGAGTTCCTTCTGAATGGCCTTCATCTGCTCATTCAGGTAGTACTCGCGCTGGCTGCGCTCCATCTGCTTCTTGACCCGGCCGCGGATGCGCTTTTCCACCTGCAGCAGGTCGATCTCGGCATCCAGCAGCGCCAGGACATGCTCAACCCGCGACGACAGGTCGGTGATCTCCAGGATGTCCTGCTTCTGCTCGATCTTCAGCGCCATGTGCGCGGCCATGGTATCGACCAGCCTGCTCGGCTCGTCGATGCTGTTCAGCGAAGAAAGCACCTCGGCGGGGACTTTCTTGCCCAACTGGACGTATTGCTCGAACTGGCTCAGCAGGCTGCGAGTGAAGACCTCGGCCTCGCGCTCGCCGACATTGGCGTCATCGATGGCCTGGACCGCGGCACGAATGTGCCCTTCCTCCTCGATGAAGCGCTCGACCTGGCCGCGCTGCTCGCCTTCGACCAGCACCTTGACGGTGCCATCCGGCAGCTTGAGCAACTGCAGCACGGTAGCGACCGTACCCATGCGGTACAGGCCATCTTCGCCCGGATCATCGTCCGCGGGGTTTTTCTGCGCCAGCAGGAGGATTTGCTTGTCGCCGGTCATCGCTGCCTCCAGGGCCTCGATGGACTTTTCCCGACCGACGAACAACGGGATGACCATGTGCGGGTACACCACCACGTCACGTAGCGGCAGCAAGGGCAATTCGACGAGTGTTTTCATAATGTCGGCTCTACAGCGGCACTTGGCCACGAAACAGATAGGAAGACCTTTCAGCCTAAGATGGGGTTAGGCCCGGGAAAAAACAAGCGTGCCAGTCGGAAAAGAAAAGGGGCCCGAAGGCCCCTGCTCTTTCATGCCTCAGGCGCAGCCTTGGCTGGCTTTTCGCTGTTCTCGTAGATCATCAGGGGTTGCGACGAGCCATCGATGACACTCTCATCGATGACCACCTTGCTGACATCCTGCTGGGAGGGAATCTCGTACATGGTATCGAGAAGGATACCTTCGAGAATTGAACGCAAGCCACGTGCACCGGTCTTGCGTTCGAGCGCCTTGCGGGCAACCGCCTTGAGTGCGTCCGGACGGAATTCGAGGTCGACGCCTTCCATCTCGAACAGCTTGGCGTACTGCTTGGTGAGAGCGTTCTTCGGCTCGGTCAGGATCTGCATGAGCGCAGCCTCATCGAGTTCATCAAGAGTCGCGATCACCGGCAAACGCCCTACAAACTCGGGAATAAGACCGAACTTGACGAGATCTTCCGGCTCGACTTCCTTGAACGCCTCGCCGACCTTCTTGCCCATCTCCTGACTGCGCACTTCGGCATTGAAACCGATGCCGCCGCGCGCGGAACGGTTCTGGATGACCCGCTCCAGACCGGCGAAAGCGCCGCCGCAGATGAACAGGATGTTGCGCGTATCGACCTGCAGGAACTCCTGCTGCGGATGCTTGCGACCGCCCTGCGGCGGTACCGAGGCAACGGTGCCCTCGATGAGCTTCAGCAGGGCCTGCTGCACACCCTCGCCGGAAACGTCGCGAGTGATGGAGGGGTTGTCCGATTTCCGGGAGATCTTGTCGATCTCGTCGATGTAGACGATACCCATCTGGGCCTTCTCCACATCGTAATCGCACTTCTGCAAGAGCTTCTGGATGATGTTCTCGACATCCTCGCCCACGTAGCCCGCTTCCGTCAGCGTGGTCGCATCGGCGATGGTGAACGGCACGTTCAGCAGACGTGCGAGGGTCTCGGCCAGCAGGGTCTTGCCCGAGCCGGTTGGGCCGATCATCAGAATGTTGCTCTTGCCGAGCTCGATATCGTCCTTCTTGTCACGCTGGTTGAGGCGCTTGTAGTGGTTGTATACCGCTACCGCCAGAACCTTCTTGGCCCGCTCCTGCCCGATCACGTACTGATCGAGGATGGTGCGGATCTCTTTCGGCGCCGGAAGTTTGTGCCCACTACTTTCCGCCTGCGCTTCCTGCACCTCCTCGCGGATGATGTCATTGCACAGGTCGACACACTCGTCGCAGATAAAGACCGAGGGGCCGGCAATCAACTTGCGCACTTCGTGCTGGCTCTTGCCGCAGAAGGAGCAATACAGCAGCTTGCCGTTGTCCTCGCCGTTGCGGGTATCAGTCATTCGATCGATCCAATGGGTAGCTTCAAACACAAGATGAAGGCAATTGTGGGCATTTTCAAGCCCACGAGGCGGCCGAATGTCTCGACCGCCAGTATTGCGGAGCCTTAGACGGCCAGGTCGCGCTGGGTCATGACCTTGTCGATCAGGCCATACTTGACGGCTTCGTCACCGCTCATGAAGCGGTCACGATCGGTATCGCGGGCAATGACGTCCAGGGGCTGGCCGGTGTGGTGCGCCAGGATCTGGTTCAGACGCTCCTTGATGAAGAGGATTTCCTTGGCATGGATCTCGATATCCGAGGCCTGGCCCTGGAAACCGCCCAGCGGCTGGTGGATCATCATCCGCGAATGCGGCAGGCAGTAGCGCTTGCCGGCGGCACCGCCCGCAAGCAGCAGGGCACCCATGCTGCACGCCTGGCCGATACAGGTGGTCGAGACGTTGGGCTTGATGAACTGCATGGTGTCGTAGATGGACATCCCGGCAGTCACCGAACCACCCGGCGAGTTGATGTAGAGATGAATGTCCTTCTCGGGATTTTCAGCCTCCAGGAACAGCAACTGGGCAACCACCAGGTTGGCCATGTAGTCCTCGACCTGGCCGACCAGGAAGATGATCCGCTCCTTCAGCAGGCGCGAATAGATGTCGTAGGCTCGCTCGCCGCGGGCGGACTGCTCCACCACCATGGGCACCAGGCCACCGGCGGCCTGGATATCGGGAACGTGCGGAATAAAAGAGTTGCGAGACATGTCTTGCGATCACTCCCTAACAGATAGTGAAGCCTCAAAGACGCACAAGCCAGCACTAAGGCTGGCTTGTGGGATTCGAACGAGAGGAACGAATCAGGCCGCTTGCGGAGCTTCGGCCGGCTTGACCGCTTCTTCGTAGGATACCTGCTTATCGGTCACAGTGGCCTTTTGCAGGACAGTATCTACGACTTGTTCTTCCAGTACAACAGAACGGACTTCGTTCAGCTGGGGCTCGTTCTTGAAGTACCAGGCGACGACCTGCTCGGGCTCCTGGTAGGCCGAGGCCATTTCCTCGATCATTTCGCGAACGCGACCTTCGTCGGCCTTCAGCTCGTGCTGCTTGACCATTTCGGCGACGATCAGGCCCAGCACCACACGGCGCTTGGCCTGCTCTTCGAACAGCTCGGCCGGCAGTTGGTCAGGCTTGATGTTGCCACCGAACTGCTGGACGGCCTGCACGCGCAGACGGTTCACTTCGTTGCCGATCAGGGCCTTGGGCACTTCGATCGGGTTGGCCTGCAGCAGACCTTCCATGACCTGGTTCTTGACCTTGGACTTGATCGCCTGGCGCAGCTCGCGCTCCATGTTCTTCTGCACTTCGGCGCGGAAGCCATCGAGACCGGTTTCCTTCACGCCGAACAGAGCGAAGAACTCTTCGTTCAGTTCCGGCAGCTTGGGCTCGGCTACGCTATTGACGGTAACGGTGAACTCGGCAGCCTTGTTGGCCAGGTCCAGGTTCTGGTAGTCCTCGGGGAAGGTCAGGTTGAGCACACGCTCTTCACCGGCCTTCGCCCCCACCAGCCCTTCTTCGAAGCCGGCGATCATGCGACCGGAGCCCAGTACCAGCAGGGTGCCTTTGGCGGAACCGCCGGCGAAGGCTTCGCCGTCGATCTTGCCGACGAAGTCGATGTTCAACTGGTCATCGTTCTGGGCGGCACGCTCGACCACTTCGAAACGGGTGTTCTGCTTGCGCAGGACGTCGAGCATATTGTCGACATCAGCATCGGAAACTTCGGCCTGCAGGCGCTCGACCTTGATGTCTTCCAGGCCGGAAACGGTAAATTCCGGGAAGACTTCGAAGGTTGCGATGTATTCCAGGTCCTTGCCTTTCTCGAAGGACTTGGGCTCTACCGACGGCGAACCGGCCGGATTCAGCTTCTGCTCGACCACGGCTTCGTAGAAGGTTTCCTGGATCAGATCGCCCATGGCTTCCTGGCGCGCGGAAGCTTCGTAGCGCTGACGAATGACACTCATCGGCACCTTGCCGGGGCGGAAACCTGGAATCTTGGCACGACGGGCGGTCTGCTGCAGACGCTTGTTGACTTCGGTCTCGATACGCTCGGCAGGCACACCAACGGTCATGCGGCGCTCAAGAGCGGAAGTGCTTTCAACAGAAACTTGCATGGATATTCCTCGTTGCACAGACGTAAGCCGGTCCTTCCGGCTCCCAGAATCAAGGGCATGCATTCTAGTAGAGGGAAAAGCAGAAGTCACCCCGCCAGGGTGCAGGCGGATCCCCGGGGTGTTTCCGGCCGCTTCCGCCGATCGCAGCCCGATCTCGAACGAGTCGCTGGAGCTTCGCCGGAAGCGGGCGCATATAATGCCAGCCGATTCCGCTCCGACCGATGAAACCCTATGGACTGCCCTACCCTCAGCAAGGTATTGCTCGTCGAAGACGACCAGAAGCTCGCCCGCCTGATCGCCAGTTTCCTTTCCCAGCATGGTTTCGAAGTGCGCCAGGTGCATCGCGGTGATGCCGCGTTCGCCGCCTTCCTCGACTTCAAGCCGCAAGTGGTGGTTCTCGACCTCATGCTCCCCGGACAGAATGGTCTGCAGGTGTGCCGGGAGATCCGCCGGGTCGCGAACCTGCCGATCCTCATACTCACCGCCCAGGAGGACGATCTCGATCACATCCTCGGCCTGGAGTCCGGCGCCGACGACTACGTGATCAAGCCGATCGAGCCACCGGTGCTGCTCGCCCGCCTGCGCGCCCTGATGCGCCGGCACGCGCCCCTTCCCGCCTCCCCGGAAAGCCTGACATTCGGCAAGCTGAACATCGACCGACGGCGGCGCGAAGCGGAACTCGAAGGCCTCGGCATCGAACTGACCACGATGGAGTTCGAGCTGCTCTGGCTGCTGGCCAGCCAGGCAGGGGAAATACTTTCCCGCGACGAGATCCTCAACCAGATCCGCGGCATCGGTTTCGACGGCCTGAACCGCAGCGTCGACGTCTGCATCAGCAAGCTGCGCAATAAACTGAAGGACAATCCGCGCGAACCGGTCCGGATCAAGACCGTCTGGGGCAAGGGCTACCTGTTCAACCCGCTGGGCTGGGAGCTCTGAATGCTGCGCCTGTTCCTGCGCCTCTACCTGCTGCTGGCCCTGGGGTTCGCCGCCGCGATCTTCGTGGTCGACCATGTCATCGACGCGTTCTACGACAGCATCGTCGAGAACTATCACCGCGACGCCGTTCGCGGCCAGGCCTATTCGCTGGTGGAAAAGCTGGCCCCGCTGGACCAGGCCGGACGCCAGCGACAGCTCGAAGACTGGCGTCCCCACTACGGGCTCGAGCTGAGCCTGACGGATGCCAGGCAGGCGAAGCTGACGCAGGAAGAGCAGGCCCTCCTCGACAAGAACCTGCTGGTGGTACGCGAGGACTTCACGGAATTCATCAGCCGCATCGACGCGGGCCCGCAACTGCTCGACATCAAGCTGCCGCCGGAACCCTCGCTGACCCCACTATTCACCGTGCTGGCCTACATCCTGCTCGGCGTGCTGGTCGGCATCGCCCTGCTGGTATGGGTCCGCCCGCACTGGCGCGACCTCGAGACCCTGCGCCTGGCCGCGCAACGCTTCGGCGACGGCGACCTGTCATCGCGCACGCGCATTTTCCGACGCTCCGACATCCGCACCCTGGCCCAGCACTTCAACCAGATGGCCGACCGCATCGAAAGCCTGATCAGCAACCAGCGTGAACTGACCAACGCGGTATCCCACGAATTGCGCACGCCGATCTCCCGCCTGTCCTTCGAACTCGAGCAATTGAACAAGCAGGTCGACGCCGAAGTACGCCACGACCTGATAGAGGACATGCGCGCCGATCTCGGCGAACTGGAGGAAATGGTCTCCGAACTGCTGACCTACGCCCGCCTGGAGCACGGCAACGTCGGGAGCCACCGGGAAATCGTCGACGCCGCGAGCTGGCTGGATAGCGTCGTCGCCGACGTCGCCCTGGAAGCCGAAGCCGCCGGAGTCACCTGCGAGATCAGCGCCTGCCAGGTCGAACAGATCCGCATAGAGCCTCGCTTCATGGCGCGCGCAGTGATCAACCTGCTGCGCAACGCCATTCGCCACGCACACTCGCGCGTCGAAATCGCCCTCCTCGATCAAGGCGACAGCTGTCAGATACGGGTCAACGACGACGGCCCCGGGATACCGGCGGACGCCCGGCAGAAGATCTTCGAACCCTTTTCGCGCCTGGACGACAGCCGCGATCGCAGCACCGGCGGCTTCGGCCTGGGCCTGGCGATCGTCCGCCGGGTCGCGCAATGGCACGGCGGCTATGCGGAAGCGCTGGAAACGCCGCAAGGAGGCGCCTCCTTCCGCCTGACCTGGGAGCGACCCCGTTGACAGCGGAGGCTTAACAATCTTTCACAGATTGCTGACAAAGCCGTAAGGACTGCCAGCCAGGCCCGCCCTAGCATGGGACACCTCGCCTTTCCGCCAGGTGTTCCATGTTTCGTGCAATGCATCTTTCCCTTCTCGGCTGCCTGCTCGGCACCAGCGGCTGCCACGGACTGCCGCCCGCCCCGCCAGCGCCGAGCGCCGCCGTGGGCAACTACGGCGAGGTCATCGACTATCTGCAACGCCACATCCGCCGGGAAATGGAAAGGCAGGACGTGCCCGGCCTGGCCCTGGCATTGGTCGACGACCAGCAACTGGTCTGGGCCCGCGGTTTCGGCTATGCCGACCGACAGCACAGGATCAACGCCAGCGAGCACACCGCATTCCACGCCGGCGACCTGTCCAAGCTACTGATCGCCAGCGCGACCCTGCAACTGGCCGAACGCGGCCAACTCTCTCTCGACGCCCCGCTCCAGGACACCTTGCGCGAGTTCTACGTACGCTCACGCTTCCATGCCGACCAGAGCGAGGCGGATCGCGCGATCACTTTCCGCCGGCTGCTCAGCCACCAGTCCGGCCTTCCTGGCGAACACCTGCCGCCCCTGTTCGGCGAACGCCCGAGCTCACTCGGCCAACTGCCGGCGAAAGTATCCGGCGTCTGGCTGAGCAATCCGCCGGGAACCCAGGTCGCCTATTCCAACCTTGGCTACGAGCTGGTCGGCGCGGCTATCGAGCGCAACACCGGAAAGCACTTCGAGCAGCACATGCGGGAGCACCTGCTGGACCCTTTGCAGATGACTCGCTCCAGCTTCGCCAGGAACGCCCTGCCCCAGACGCAACGCGCCCACGGCTACAGCGGCGGCGGCGGCGGTCGCCCCGGCTCCGCCGCCGCCAGCGACCTCCCGGTCAACGACCTGTGGAGCAGCCCGGTCGACCTCAGCCGCTTCGTCCGCATGCTGTTCGCCAACGGGCGCCACAAGGAGCGCCAGCTTCTCCGGAAACACTCCGTCGAGGAGATGTTCCGCCAGCAGAACGCCGGCAATGCCCTGGACTTCGACTGCCAGGTGGGCCTGGCCTGGTTCCTCAGCCCGTGCGGCTCCGCGCCGCTGGAAGGAGGCATCCGTCACTATGAGTACGCCAGCGCCACCCGAGGATTCAGCGCCCATCTGATTCTGCTGCCGGAACAGCGCCTCGCCGCCATTGTCATGAGCAACGCCGATGACAGCGGGTCGCTTACTGCCTCCCTGGCCCGGCAAGCGGCGTCGCTCATGCTGCAGGTCAAACAGGGCGCTCGTCGCCCCGCCGTACAGCCCACCCCCGCGCGCGCCCCCGCACTGAAGGTGCCGAGCCCGGAGGACCGGCGACAGCTATACGGTCGCTACGCAACCCGCCAAGGCCAGATTCGCCTGTACGAGCGCAGGGGTCGCCTGTACGCGGATTTCGGCGAACAACGCGTGGAACTGTTGCGCGACACCTCGGGCTGGCTGCAGATGAGAAAAAGACTGCTGGGGTTCTGGCCTGTCGGCGTGGACAGCGCCGGACAGTTGCAACTGGACGTGGTCAGCTACGGCCAACGCCGAATCCTGGTGTCCCGCCGCCACGACCAGACCGCCTACCTCGGCGAGCGCATCGAGCCGACATCCCTGCCCCAGGCCTGGAACGAAGCCGTCGGCACCTACCGCGTCGCCAGCACGGGCCGGCACAGCTACCTGAACGGCCTGAGCATCAGGATCGAAGACGGCTTCCTGCTGGTGCGCGGGCAAGCCGGAGGAACTCGCTCCGGCGAGTTCATCCTGCAACCCATCGACAGCGCACACGCCGTCCTGGCCGGCAGCGGCCAGGGCCTGGGAGACACCTTCAGTCGCGACTTCGACGGTCTGAACGCGCTCGGCTACCGCTTCGCCCAGCAAGACACCAAGGCACGTCCCTGGCTGCAACGGAAGGAGTCCCCATGAGAAGCCCCTCCCTGCGCCTCGCCGGCACGCTCGCCAGCCTCTGCTCCGCCGCTGTCGCCGAAGAGTGGCATGACAGCATCGGCCCGAGCGCCCTGGTGGAATACCGTTTCTGAAACACACCGAGAGAGAATACGAACATGTTCACCGCCTTCGCCTTCCGCGGCCGCCAACCTTATACCGTTCGCCGGAACACAGCCCAGGGCGCGACCTTGCGCCCGAAACTGGCGAACCGGCCGGATGCGCCGGTTTCAGCCGGGAAGTCCTGAACTGCGGAGCGTCTACGGCCTCATTGGCAACGGATCACGCCGCTGGCGATTTCGTCGTCGATGGAGCGCAGCGCATCGGCATCCTGGTGCATCTGCTCGATCACCTCGAGCAGGCGCTGCGCCAGCTTCGGATCGTTCGCCCGCTCGACGGCGCGCATGACCTCGACCGCAGCCGATTCATGATTGTTCGCCATCTGCTTGAGAGCCTTGCGCAAGCGCTGCTCGGTCCATTTCATCGACATGTCGCTTCACCCAGACTGCATATACGGACCCGCCAGGAACGACAGGCTCGCTTAAGAGCGCCGGACCCGGAACAAGTTCAACCTGCCGTCGCGCCCATGAGGGCGGATTGGGTACCGGAAAGGCAAACGGAGAAGAGATCGTGAAGCGCAAACGAAAACGCCAGGCACAAGGCCTGGCGCTTCGAAATATGGGGTGGACGATGGGAATCGAACCCACGACACCAGGAGCCACAATCCTGTGCTCTACCAACTGAGCTACGCCCACCATATCGTGAATCGTGCCGGACGTTCCGGCTTCAACCGCAGCGGCCGGACAAGCCGAGCCTGAAGGTGGTGCGGACGGAGAGACTCGAACTCTCACGCCTTGCGGCGCTGGAACCTAAATCCAGTGTGTCTACCAATTCCACCACGTCCGCGGGACACTGCTTGGAAATGAAAACGCCAGGCCCCGGGCCTGGCGCTTCGGAATATGGGGTGGACGATGGGAATCGAACCCACGACACCAGGAGCCACAATCCTGTGCTCTACCAACTGAGCTACGCCCACCATATTACGACTTGCGGTAAAACATCGCCTGCTTCTTGCCGATTCGCCGAATGGCGCACCCGGCAGGACTCGAACCTGCGACCATCCGCTTAGAAGGCGGATGCTCTATCCAGCTGAGCTACGGGCGCTTTATTCATCTGCATTCAATGCTGAGCGCAAACTTTAAGCTCTGGCAATCACAAAGTCAGCAACCGACTTGCTTTACCTCTTACCCTGCGTCCGGCTGTGCTCGGCAAGCGGGGCGCATGTTATACAGGGGGCGAAAGGCCGTCAACGGGTTTTTTAAAAAAATTCAGCTATATAAAGGAGTTACGGCAAATCCACGGGTCGCCTCCTTTGCCCCGGGCGGCGTCCATGCGAAAATGCGCGTCCTTTTTCCACCCGATTCGATGGTTACCCTTCCGACATGACCGCACAACTGATCGACGGCAAAGCGATCGCCGCCAACCTTCGCCAGCAGATAGCCCAACGCGTGACCGAGCGCCGCCAGCAAGGCCTGCGCGTTCCCGGCCTGGCGGTGATCCTGGTCGGCACCGATCCGGCCTCTCAGGTCTATGTGGCGCACAAGCGCAAGGACTGCGAGGAAGTCGGCTTTCTCTCCCAGGCCTACGATCTTCCCGCCGAAACCAGCCAGGACGACCTGCTGGCCCTGATCGACCGCCTGAACGACGACACCGCCATCGACGGCATCCTGGTCCAGCTACCCCTGCCCGCCCACCTGGACGCCTCCCTGCTGCTGGAGCGTATCCACCCGGACAAGGACGTGGACGGTTTCCATCCCTACAACATCGGCCGCCTGGCCCAGCGCATGCCCCTCCTGCGCCCCTGCACCCCGAAAGGCATCATGACCCTGCTCGCCAGCACCGGCGCCGACCTGTACGGCATGGATGCGGTCGTGGTCGGCGCCTCGAACATCGTCGGCCGACCCATGGCTCTGGAGTTGCTGCTGGGTGGCTGCACCGTCACAGTGACCCACCGCTTCACCCGCGACCTGGCCGACCATGTGTCGCGCGCCGACCTGGTGGTGGTCGCTGCCGGCAAGCCGGGACTGGTCAAGGGCGAGTGGATCAAGGAAGGCGCCATCGTCATCGACGTCGGCATCAACCGCCAGGCCGACGGCCGACTGGTCGGCGACGTGGAATACGAAGTGGCAGCGCAACGCGCCAGCTGGATCACCCCGGTGCCGGGCGGCGTCGGGCCGATGACCCGCGCCTGCCTGCTGGAAAATACCCTGCACGCCGCCGAACACCTGCACGACTGAGGTCGCCGGTAATGAAAAGCCCCGCGTTCGCGGGGCTTTTCATTTATCGCTGCGGGTTCAGTCGGCCAGGCGCCAGGTAGTGCCGCCCTTGCCATCCTCCAGCACGACGCCCATGGCGGTGAGCCGATCGCGAATCCGGTCGGACTCCGCCCAGTTCTTCGCCGCCCGCGCCTCCAGGCGCGCCTGGATCAGCGCCTCGACCTCGGCCGCATCGACCTTGCCCTCGGCGCCCGCCTGCAGGAAGGCTTCCGGCTCCAGTTGCAGCACCCCCAGCAGGCCAGCCAACTGCTTCAGGCGCGCGGCCAGCGCGGCCGCCGCCGACAGGTCGCTTTCGCGCAGACGATTGACCTCCCGCGCCAGCTCGAACAGCACCGAGCAGGCACCCGCGGTATTGAAGTCGTCGTCCATCGCCGCGGCGAAGCGCTCGACATACTCCGCCGCTTCCGCCGGCGCCGCCTCGGGCAGCCCCTTGAGCGCGTTGTAGAAACGGTCCAGGGCCGCCTTGGCCTCGCGCAGGTTCTCCTCCGAGTAGTTGATCGGACTGCGGTAATGGCTGGCGATCAGCAGGTAACGCACCACTTCGGGGTGATATTTCTCCAGCACTTCGCGGATGGTGAAGAAATTGCCCAGCGACTTGGACATCTTCTCGCCGTTGATGGTAATCATCCCGCAGTGCAGCCAGGACTTGGCGTAGGGCTTGCCGGTCGCGGCCTCGCTCTGGGCGATCTCGTTCTCGTGGTGAGGGAACTCCAGGTCGTTGCCACCGCCATGGATGTCGAAGGAATCGCCCAGGCAGCAGGTGGACATCACCGAGCATTCGATGTGCCAGCCCGGGCGCCCCTCGCCCCAGGGCGACGACCAGCTCGGCTCGCCCGGCTTGGCGCCCTTCCAGAGCACGAAATCGAGCGGATCCTCCTTCGCTTCGCCCGGTTCGATCCGCGCACCGATGCGCAGGTCCTCGACCCGCCGCCGCGACAACTTGCCGTAGCCAGCGAACTTGCCGACCCGGTAGTACACGTCACCGTTGCCCGGCGCGTAGGCATAGCCCTTGTCGATCAGGGTCTGGATCATCGCGTGCATGCCGGCGATGTGATCGGTGGCGCGCGGCTCCTGGTCCGGCTTGAGGATGTTCAGCCGGGCCTCGTCCTCGTGCATCGCCGCGATCATGCGCTCGGTCAGCACATCGAACGGTTCGCCGTTCTCGTTGGCGCGATTGATGATCTTGTCATCGATATCGGTGATGTTGCGCACGTACGTCAGGTCGTAGCCACGGTGGCGCAACCAGCGGGTGATCACGTCGAACGCCACCATGCTGCGGCCGTGGCCCAGATGGCAGTAGTCGTACACGGTCATGCCGCACACGTACATGCGTACCTGGTTGCCGACCAGCGGCGTGAAGACTTCTTTGGTCTTGCTCAGCGTGTTGTAGATCTGCAGCACGGTCTTTCCTCAGCCCTGTCCCCAGGAGTCACGCAGGGTGACGGTACGGTTGAACACCGGCTTGCTCGGCCTGGAGTCCTTCAGGTCGGCGACGAAATAGCCTTCGCGCTCGAACTGGAAGCGATCCTCCGGGTTCGCCTGGCCCAGCGACGGCTCGGCGCGACAGCCGGCCAGTACCTGCAGGGAGTCGGCGTTGATGTTGTCGAGGAAGCTGCCGCCCTCTTCCGCCTTCTCCGGATTGGCCGAGCGGAACAGCCGATCGTACAGGCGCACTTCGCACTCGACGCTGCCCTCGGCCGGCACCCAGTGGATCACGCCCTTGACCTTGCGGCCTTCCGGGTTCTTGCCCAGGGTGTCCGGATCGTAGCTGCAGCGCAGTTCGACGATATTGCCGTCGGCATCCTTGATCGCTTCGTCGGCACGGATCACGTAGCTGCCGCGCAGACGCACCTCGCCACCGGGGATCAGGCGCTTGTAGCCGGCCGGCGGGACTTCCTCGAAGTCACCGGCATCGATGAACAGCTCGCGACCGAACGGCAGTACGCGCACTCCCATGTCTTCCTTCGGATGACGCGGCAACTCGAGGTTCTCCACCTGCCCTTCGGGGTAGTTGGTGATCACCACCTTGAGCGGTTTCAGCACGCACATGGCACGCGGCGCGGTGGCGTCCAGGTGGTCGCGGATGCTGAACTCGAGCATGCCGATGTCGACCACGCCGCTGGCACGGTTCACCCCTATCATCTCGCAGAAGTTGCGGATCGACTCCGGGGTGTAGCCGCGGCGGCGATAGCCGGACAGGGTCGACATGCGCGGATCGTCCCAGCCGCTGACATGGCCTTCGTCGACCAATTGCTTGAGCTTGCGCTTGCTGGTCACGGTGTAGTTCAGGTTGAGCCGGGAGAATTCGTACTGGCGCGGTTGCGCAGGTACCGGCAGGTTGGCCAGGAACCACTCGTAGAGCGGACGATGGTCTTCGAATTCCAGGGTGCAGATCGAATGGGTGATGCCCTCGATGGCGTCCGACTGACCGTGGGTGAAGTCGTAGCTCGGGTAGATGCACCACTTGTCGCCGGTCTGGTGGTGATGCGCATGGCGGATGCGGTACAGGATCGGGTCGCGCAGGTTCATGTTCGGCGAACCCATGTCGATCTTCGCCCGCAGCGAACGGGCGCCGTCGGGGAACTCACCGGCCTTCATGCGGGCGAACAGGTCGAGGTTCTCCTCCACCGAACGGTCACGGTAAGGGCTGTTGCGGCCCGGCTCGGTGAGGGTGCCGCGGTATTCGCGCATTTCCTCGGGACCGAGGTCGCAGACGAACGCCTTGCCGGCCTTGATCAGCTCGATGGCCCAGGCATGCAACTGGTCGAAATAGTTGGAGGCATAGCAGACCTCGCCGGACCACTGGAAGCCCAGCCACTTGATGTCGGCCTCGATGGCATCGATGTACTCCTGGTCTTCCTTGGCCGGGTTGGTGTCATCGAAGCGCAGATGGCAATCGCCAGCGAATTCCTGGGCCAGGCCGAAGTTCAGGCAGATCGACTTGGCGTGGCCGATGTGCAGGTAACCGTTGGGCTCCGGGGGGAAACGGGTGACGATCTTCGCGTGCTTGCCGGCATCCAGGTCGGCTTGAACGATCTGGCGCAGGAAGTTCGGGGCGGCGGTGGTCTCTGGCTTGCTCATGGGATCCTTGGTCATGCTCTCGCCCGACCAGGGTAGGCCGGGCAAATCAAAGCGCTTATCATAGCCGAAGCTGTCAACCCCCTGACAGGCCTTCGATTTTCACGACAAAGCGGATTACCCACATGATCAAGCTGCATACCAACCATGGCGTCATCACCCTGAAGCTCGATGAAGAGAAAGCCCCGGAAACCGCGGCGAACTTCAAGGAGTACGTGAAAAGCGGCCACTACGACAACACCGTCTTCCACCGCGTGATCAACAACTTCATGATCCAGGGCGGCGGTTTCGAGCCGGGCATGAAGCAGAAGCCCACTCGCGCACCGATCAAGAACGAAGCCAACAACGGCCTGACCAACAAGGTCGGCAGCATCGCCATGGCTCGTACCATGGACCCGCATTCGGCCAGCGCGCAGTTCTTCATCAACGTCGCCGACAACGATTTCCTCAACCATACCGCCCCCACCACCCAGGGCTGGGGCTATGCCGTCTTCGGCGAAGTGGTCGAGGGCATGGACGTGGTCAACAAGATCAAGGGCGTGGCCACCACCATGCGCAGCGGCCACCAGGACGTGCCGGCCGAGGACGTGATCATCGAGAAGGCCGAAATCGTCGAAGAATGAAGCGATGAGCGTCCTGTTCATCTCGGACCTGCATCTCGAAGCGGAACGCCCGGACATCACCCGGGCGTTTCTGTCTTTCCTCGATGAGCGCGCCCGCCGGGCCGAGGCCCTGTACATCCTCGGCGACTTCTTCGAAGCCTGGATCGGCGACGACGGCATGGACGCCTTCCAGCGCTCCATCGCCCAGTCCCTGCGCCAGGTGGCCGACGGCGGTACGCGCATCTACCTGATGCACGGCAATCGCGACTTCCTCATTGGCAAGGCGTTCTGCCGCGAGGCCGGATGCACGCTGCTGCCCGACCCGAGCGTTATCGACCTGTACGGCGAGCCGGTATTGCTGATGCACGGGGACAGCCTGTGCACCCGAGACGAGGCCTACATGCGCCTGCGCCGCTGGCTGCGCAACCCGCTCACGCTCTGGGTACTGCGCCACCTGCCGCTGGCCACCCGGCACAAGCTGGCACGCAAGCTGCGCAAGGAAAGCCGCGCGCAGACCCGCATGAAAGCCGTCGACATCATCGATGTCACGCCCGAAGAAGTGCCCCGGGTCATGCGCGGGCATGGCGTGCGTACCCTGATCCACGGCCACACTCATCGGCCGGCCGAACACCCGCTGGACATCGACGGCCAGCCCGCCCGGCGCATCGTGCTCGGCGACTGGGACCGCCAGGGCTGGGCCCTGGAGATCGACGCCAACGGCCATCGCCAGGCGCCCTTCCCGCTCTGACCCACCCCAGGCCCGCCATGCGGGCCTTTCAGCGAAGCATTATGCGATTCGCATTTTTTCCGCCGTCCATCTTGACGTCGCGGGCCACCTTTCAGCAGGATCGCGCTCCCCCACCCCGCATCAAGGAATGATCGTGATCATCTCGAAGGGAAACCTGATCAAGTTCGTCGCCGCCCCCCTCGGCATGCTCGCCCTCGGCTTCGGCCTGTTCAACGGCGTGTTCTTCTATAACGAAGCCGGCTTCATGACCCACGTAAGGACCATCTTCGGCGACGAGAAGATCGTCGATGACGTCGGCTACGCGACCAAGTGGTTCGGTCGCGCCACCACCTGGAAGAAGGCCATCAGCGTGCAGTCCGTACTGGTCATGGACGATAACGACACCAATCCGGACAACGACGGCCTCGGCGCCACCATCGAGGCTTTCCCGATCGTGTTCCTCGGCAACGTCGACGCCAAGGTCGAATCTTCCGCGCGCTTTCGCCTGCCCGGCGGCGAGCCGTTCCTGAAGATGGCCCAGGAATACCGCAACCCGGACAATTTCATCCGCACCGCACTGGTGCCGGCGATCAAGGAAACCCTCCAGGCCACCGCTTCGCTGATGAGCGCCGACGACTACTACGCCGGAGCCCGCAGCGAATTCGCCGCCGAGTTCGAGAACCAGCTCAACGACGGCCTGTACCTGATCAAGCGCAAGGAAGTCCGTGGGCCGCGCGGCGCCATTCCGCACCAGACCGCGATCCTCCAGGCCGGCACCGAGCAGGGAGCGTTCGGCGACAACAACGCCAGCCAGTTCGTCACCGAGAAGGTCACCGATGCCAAGGGCATCCCGGTACGCAAGCAACAGCAGTTCCGCAAGTTCGGCGTCGAGGTGGTGGAAGCGCGGATCACCAACGTCGATCCCAACCCGCAGTACAAGCAGCGCATGGTCAAGGTCCAGCAGGCGCTCGCCGAGCTGGCGGTGGCGCGGCAGAACCGCCTGAAGGAAGAAGAGGAAAAGCTGCTGGTCACCGCCCGCGGCGAGAAGGAAGTCGAGGCCAAGCGCCAGGAAACCCTGCGCGACCAGATCGAACGCACCACCCAGGCGGAAACCGACAAGCAATTGGCGGTGATCAACGCCGAGCGCGAGAAGCAGCGCGCCGAGATCGAGAAGCAGACCGCCGAACTGCTGCGCGACAAGGCCACGGTGACCGCCCAGGCCACCAAGATCACCGCCGACGCCGAGGCTTACGCCCGCGAAGCGGTGATCAAGGCGGACGGCGCGTTGCAGCCGAAGCTCGACGCGCTGATCGCGATCAACAAGGTCTGGGCCGAAGCCGCCGCCCAGGCCCCCGTCCCCAGCGTAATGATGGGTGCCGGCGCCAACGGCGCGGCGAGCCGCCAGGACGAGATCGGCCAGCTGATGGGCGTTCTGGCGACCAAGGCCGCCCGCGACCTGGCCCTCGACCTCAAGGTCAAGGACTGATCCAGGCAGCAAAAAAAGCGCCCCGCGGGGCGCTTTCTTGTTTCCGGCTCAGGCCACCAGGTCCACCGGGTCGCCGCTGTGGAAGCGGAATTCGTTGTCCGGACTGCTGATCAGCTCGGCCTCCTTGGCCCGCACCACCTCGATCGTGCGCTCCACGTCGGCCTCGTCGCCGTACTGGTAGGCCAGCTTCAGGTAGTCCTGGAAATGCCGCGACTCGGACTTCAGCAAACCGCCGTAGAATTTCGCCAGCTCCGCGTCCAGGTGCGGCACCAGGGCGGCGAAGCGCTCGCAGGAACGCGCCTCGATGAAGGCGCCGACCACCAGCGTATCGGTCAGCCGCTGCGGCTCCTGCTTGCGCACCAGGTCGCGCAGCGCCGAGGCGTAGCGGGAGGCGCTGACATTGACCACCGGGATACCGCGTTTCTTCAGGATCGCCAGCACCTGCTCGAAGTGGCGCAGCTCCTCGCGCGCCAGGCGGCTCATCTTGTTCACCAGGTCCAGGCGGCCGGAGTACTTGCCGATCAGTTGCATCGCCGTCGCCGCGGCCTTCATCTCGCAGGCCTTGTGGTCCAGCAGCATGACGTCCTGGCGCTCCAGGGCCGCCTCGACCCAGGCGGCGGGAGTGGAACAGGCAAGGAATTGGTCGATCTCGGGCAACATGGTGCAGGTCACTCATTCTGGAAAGGGCCTGCCATGACGCTGGTCGGGGCAGGAAAGGCGGAGCATTATACGGAAGCTGCGGCGGTCGGGCAGGCCGACCCGTTTGATATGCATCAAGAGCAGCGGCTGGATTGCGTCTAGAGTTGTTTCAGCGATAACCACAAGCACTCAGGGAGACGATCATGCAAGCCATTCGCAGCATCCTCGTGGTGATTGAACCGGACCAGCTGGAAGGTCTCGCCCTGAAACGGGCACAACTGATCGCCGGCGTGACCCAGTCGCACCTGCACCTGCTGGTCTGCGAGAAGCGCCGCGACCACAGCGCCGCTCTCAACGACCTGGCCCAGGAGCTGCGCGAGGAAGGCTACAGCGTCTCGACCAACCAGGCTTGGAAGGACTCCCTGCACCAGACCATCATCGCCGAGCAACAGGCCGAAGGCTGCGGGCTGATCATCAAGCAGCACTTTCCCGACAACCCGCTGAAAAAGGCCATCCTCACCCCGGACGACTGGAAGCTGCTGCGCTTCGCGCCCTGTCCGGTACTGATGACCAAGACCGCCCGGCCCTGGACGGGCGGAAAGATCCTCGCCGCGGTCGACGTCGGCAACAACGACGGCGAGCACCGCTCCCTGCACGCCGGGATCATCAGCCATGCCTACGACATCGCCGGCCTGGCCAAGGCCACGCTGCACGTGATCAGCGCCCACCCCTCGCCGATGCTCTCCTCTGCCGACCCGACCTTCCAGCTCAGCGAAACCATCGAGGCCCGCTATCGCGAGGCCTGCCGCACCTTCCAGGCCGAGTACGGTTTCAGCGACGAACAATTGCACATCGAGGAAGGTCCGGCCGACGTGCTGATCCCGCGCACCGCGCAGAAGCTCGACGCGGTGGTCACCGTGATCGGCACCGTGGCGCGCACAGGGTTGTCCGGCGCGCTGATCGGCAATACCGCGGAAGTGGTGCTGGATACCCTGGAAAGCGACGTGCTGGTGTTGAAGCCGGACGACATCATCGCCCACCTGGAGGAGCTGGCCAGCAAGGAGTGACCGCTGGTCGGACGAAAAAGCCGCCCAAGGGCGGCTTTTCCGCTGGAGACACCGCCTATCTGTCGATCGCCTGCAGGAACGAGGGCGCGATGTAGCGCTGGTAATGCGCTTCCGACAGCAGGAAGAATTCCCGGTCGATGGCATCGCGCAGGTCCGGCAGGCTCCAGTCGCGGAATTCCGGCAGCAGTGCCACGCCGTAGGCTTCGATCTGGTTGATCAGCCGGGAACCGCGGGCGATCAACTGGTAGGCCCAGCAATAGGGGGACTGCTCGGGGACGAAACGGATCTGCCGCTGCTCCAGTTGCAGGCGCAGGCGCGCGGCGTCGAAGACTTCCAGCTTGGCGGCCATCACCTGGGCCAGCAACTGCTCAAGGCGACTCCAGACAGCCCGCTTTTCCTCGGCGTCGTAGAGGTTCCAGTTGACCACCTCATGGTGGAAACGCTTGCAGCCACGGCATACCAGGTCGCCGTATACCGTGGAGCAAAGCCCTACGCAGGGGGTTTTGATTCTTTGCGAAGACATGGCCGGGACAACGAAAACAAAGCGGCATCTTAGCCCTTTGTCTAATCAAGTTCACCCCGTGGTTCCTAGGGTTTCCGACTTAACTTTGCGTCGAGTTTCCAGTAACATTGGCCCGCCTTTTTAGGCGCCAATGTCCGTTAGAAGCTGTTTTCAAAGCGTCACGAGCACAGTTTCCGGCAGGTACGCTGGCGACGGCGCCTCCCTCAAGCGTCTCGCCAGCCCCACCCCAGCCCGCCGGCGTAAAACTTTGAAAACAGCTTCTGTCTGGAACCTGCCGATGCCCTCGTAGGTTGGTGGATTACCGTCCACCTGGGCCTGACGAGCGGATCTGCGTCGGTTCCTGGATACGTGTCCCCCGGGACCACTGATGAGGGAAATACTGTGCTTGAAGCCTACCGCAAACACGTAGAAGAGCGTGCCGCCCAGGGTGTCGTGCCCCAACCGCTGAACGCCGAACAGACCGCAGGCCTGGTCGAGCTGCTGAAGAACCCGCCGGCCGGCGAAGAAGAATTCCTCCTTGACCTGATCACCAACCGCGTACCGCCGGGCGTCGACGAAGCCGCCTACGTCAAGGCCGGTTTCCTTTCCGCCATCGTCAAGGGCGAAGCCACCTCCCCCCTTATCGACAAGCAACGTGCCGCCGAGCTGCTGGGCACCATGCAGGGCGGCTACAACATCGCCACCCTGGTCGAGCTGCTGGACGACGCCGAACTGGCCAACACCGCCGCCGAACAGCTGAAGCACACCCTGCTGATGTTCGACGCCTTCCACGACGTCGCCGAGCGCGCCAAGAAGGGCAATGCCGCGGCCAAGTCCGTGCTGCAATCCTGGGCCGATGGCGAGTGGTTCAAGGCCAAGCCGGAAGTCCCGGAAAAGCTGACTCTCACCGTATTCAAGGTCCCCGGCGAAACCAACACCGACGACCTCTCCCCGGCCCCCGACGCCTGGTCGCGCCCGGACATCCCGCTGCACGCCCTGGCCATGCTGAAGATGGCCCGCGACGGCATCGAGCCGGTCCAGCCGGGTTCGGTCGGTCCGCTGAAGCAGATCGAAGTGGTCAAGGCCAAGGGCTTCCCGGTCGCCTACGTCGGCGACGTGGTCGGCACCGGTTCCTCGCGCAAATCCGCCACCAACTCGGTGCTGTGGTTCTTCGGCGACGACATTCCGTTCGTGCCGAACAAGCGTGCCGGCGGCTTCTGCTTCGGCACCAAGATCGCACCGATCTTCTACAACACCATGGAAGATGCCGGCGCCCTGCCGATCGAGTTCGACTGCACCAACCTGGCCATGGGCGACGTCATCGACGTATACCCCTATGAAGGCAAGGTCGTTCGCCACGACAGCGGCGAAGTGGTCACCACCTTCGAGCTGAAGACCCCGGTCCTGCTCGACGAAGTCCGCGCCGGCGGCCGTATCCCGCTGATCGTCGGCCGTGGCCTGACCGAGAAGGCCCGCGCCGAGCTGGGCCTGGGCGCCTCCGACCTGTTCCGCAAGCCGGAAGCACCGGCCGATAGCGGCAAGGGCTTCACCCTGGCGCAGAAAATGGTCGGCCGCGCCTGCGGTCTGCCGGAAGGCCAGGGCGTGCGCCCGGGCACCTACTGCGAACCGAAGATGACCACCGTCGGTTCCCAGGACACCACCGGCCCGATGACCCGCGACGAACTGAAGGACCTCGCCTGCCTCGGCTTCTCCGCCGACCTGGTGATGCAGTCCTTCTGCCACACCGCGGCCTATCCGAAGCCGATCGACGTCAAGACCCACCACACCCTGCCCGACTTCATCATGACCCGTGGCGGCGTGTCGCTGCGCCCGGGCGACGGCATCATCCACAGCTGGCTGAACCGCATGCTGCTGCCCGATACCGTTGGTACCGGCGGCGACTCGCACACCCGCTTCCCGATCGGCATCTCGTTCCCGGCCGGCTCCGGCCTGGTGGCCTTCGCCGCCGCCACCGGCGTGATGCCGCTGGACATGCCGGAGTCGGTGCTGGTGCGCTTCAAGGGCAAGCTGCAACCGGGCATCACCCTGCGTGACCTGGTCCATGCGATCCCTTACTACGCGATCCAGCAGGGCCTGCTGACCGTCGAGAAGAAAGGCAAGAAGAACATCTTCTCCGGCCGCATCCTCGAGATCGAAGGCCTCAACGACCTGACCGTGGAGCAGGCCTTCGAGCTGTCCGACGCCTCGGCCGAGCGTTCCGCCGCCGGCTGCACCATCAAGCTGCCGGAACAGGCGATCGCCGAGTACCTGAAGTCCAACATCACCCTGCTGCGCTGGATGATCGGCGAAGGCTACGGCGACCCGCGCACCCTGGAGCGTCGCGCCCAGGCGATGGAAACCTGGCTGGCCAAGCCGGAGCTGCTGGAAGCCGACAAGGACGCCGAGTACGCCGCGGTGATCGAGATCGACCTGGCCGACGTCAAGGAGCCGGTGCTCTGCGCGCCGAACGATCCGGACGACGCGCGTCTGCTGTCGAGCGTACAGGGCCGCAAGATCGATGAAGTGTTCATCGGCTCCTGCATGACCAACATCGGTCACTTCCGCGCCGCCGGCAAGCTGCTGGACAAGGTCAAGGGCGGTATCCCGACCCGTCTGTGGCTAGCTCCGCCGACCAAGATGGACGCCCACCAGCTGACCGAGGAAGGCTACTACGGCATCTACGGCAAGGCTGGCGCGCGCATGGAAATGCCGGGCTGCTCGCTGTGCATGGGCAACCAGGCTCGCGTCCAGACCGGTTCCACCGTGGTCTCCACTTCGACCCGTAACTTCCCGAACCGTCTGGGCGATGCCACCGATGTGTTCCTGGCATCGGCCGAGCTGGCGGCGGTCTCCTCGATCCTCGGCAAACTGCCGACCGTGGAGGAGTACATGGCCTACGCGAAGGACATCGACAGCATGGCTGCCGACGTCTACCGCTACCTCAGCTTCGACCAGATCGCCGAGTTCCGCGAAGCGGCTGCGAACGCCAAGATCCCGGTCGTCCAGGCCTGATCCAGCGACGCGTCGAACAAGCCCCGCCCCGTGCGGGGCTTTTTCTTGCCCGGCGAAAACCCCCGCGCCGCCTGGCATAGCGCTTGCTGTGGCAGCTATGGAAAAGCGCGCCGACGACGGCGCCGGCGCACTGGAAAACGGGACGGCCCGCGCCGCCCTCCCGCACTCGAGGTGGTGATGACAGACAGAGCGATACGCAGCCAGGCCTGGGCCGGCGGTTCCGACGCACCGGAAAAGAGCGCCCTGGACATCGGTTTCATGGCGCTGACCGATTCGGCCTCGCTGATCGTGGCCGCCACCCAGGGCTTCGCCCAGCCCTACGGCCTCACGCTCAATCTCAGGCGCCAACCGTCCTGGGCCGCCTTGCGCGACAAGCTGCTCAGCGGCGAGCTGGATGCCGCGCAGTGCCTGTACGGGCTGGTCTACGGCGTCCAGCTCGGCCTCGGCGGCAGCGCGGCAAGCGAGATGGCGGTGCTCATGGGACTGTGCCAGAACGGCCAGGCGATCAATCTTTCCGAACCGCTGAAGCAGGCTGGCGTGACCAGTGCGGAGGCACTGCTCCGGCAGCGGCGCCAGAATGGTGCACGCCTGACCCTGGCGCAGACCTTTCCCACCGGTACCCACGCGCTCTGGCTGAACTACTGGCTGGCGAGCATCGGTCTGCATCCGCTGCACGACGTGCACAGCGTGGTGGTTCCACCGGCGCAGATGGTCGGCCATCTCCAGGCCGGGCGCATCGACGGGTTCTGCGCCGGCGGTCCCTGGGGCGCCCTGGCCGTGGACCAGGGCCAGGGCTTCACCATCGCCACCAGCCAGGCGATCTGGCCGGACCACCCGGAAAAGGTCCTCGGCACTACCCGCGCCTTCGTCGACGCCTACCCGAACACCGCCCGCGCGCTGGTCATGGCGGTCCTCGACGCCAGCCGCTTCATCGAACAGAACGCCGAGAACCGCCTGGGCACCGCGCAACTGATCAGCGGCCGCGACTATGTCGACGCTCCGCTCGGCGCGATCCAGCCGCGCTTCTTCGGCCGCTACCAGGACGGCCTCGGCAACGCCTGGCAGGACCCGCATCCGCTGCGTTTCTACGCCGACGGCGAAGTCAACCGGCCCTGGCTCTCGGATGGCATGTGGTTCATGACTCAATTCCGCCGCTGGGGCCTGCTGCGCGAAGACCCGGACTACCTGGGCATCGCCCGCAGGGTCCAGCAGACCGCGCTGTACCGCGATGCCGCGACGGCCCTTGGCCTGTGCCTGGACGGCGCCGACATGCGCCGCTCGACACTGATCGACGGGCGCACCTGGGACGGCAGCGACCCCGCCGGCTACGCCCGCAGCTTCCCGATCCACGCCCTGGCCGAAACCGGCCAGGGCATCGACCTCTGACCCTGGTGCGCCCGCCATGCTGCGTATCCTGCTGATCGACGACACGCCGAAGAAAGTCGGACGCCTCAGGGCCGCCCTGCTCGAGAGCGGTTTCGAAGTGGTGGACGAGTCGGGGCTGACCATCGACCTGCCGGCGCGCGTCGAAGCGCTGCGTCCCGACGTGATCCTGATCGACACGGAGTCTCCCGGCCGCGACGTGATGGAGCAGGTCTGCCTGGTCAGCCGCGACCAGCCGCGCCCGATCGTGATGTTCACCGACGAGCACGATCCGGGAGTGATGCGCCGCGCTATCCAGTCCGGGGTCAGCGCCTACATCGTCGAAGGCATCCAGGCCAGCCGCCTGCAACCGATCCTCGACGTGGCCATGGCGCGCTTCGAGAGCGACCAGGCGCTGCGCGCTCAACTGCAGGCGCGCGAGGCGCAGCTGGCCGAGCGCAAGCGCATCGAGCTGGCCAAGGGCCTGCTGATGAAGATGAAGCATTGCGGCGAAGAGGAGGCCTACACGCTGATGCGACGCCAGGCCATGAGCCGCCAGCAGAAGCTGATCCAGGTCGCCGAGCAGATCATCGCCATGCACGACATGCTCGGCGGCTGAATCCGGCTGGGCAGCTGGCGATCATATCGCCAGCCACCCTGCTGGCCCCCGGCGCAGAGCGGCGCGGCTATGCTCGTGCGCCCGGAACGGCCCTATCCGTTCTGGGAGCTACCCCCTCGCCACCCTCGACTAGCATGACCAGGGAGGCCCGCAGTGGACGCCCAGGGCTAGGAGCCGCAGGCGTCCGCCCGAACCGCACCGCCGACTCAGCGGTCAGGAGATGCTCAGCATGATCGATCTCAGCACTTGGAACCTTACCATTCCCACCGAACCCACCCCGCAGGTGATCACCACCCAGCAACTCAACAACGGCTACCAGAGCCGGTACTTCCAGCAAGGCAACGATGGCGGCCTGGTCTTCTGGGTGCCCATCGACGGCTCGCACACCGAGGACAGCACCTATCCTCGCACCGAACTGCGCGAAACCCAGGCCGACGGCAGCCTCGACAACTGGTACTACTGGCAGGCCGACAACGAATTGCGGGTGACCATGAGCGTCGAGAAGGTCCCCTCGAAGAACAAGGTGATCATCGGCCAGATCCACAGCAAGTCGCCACAGACCGACGACGGCGAACCTCTGGTGAAGCTGCAGTACTACTACAAGCCCGAGGAAGGCCTCGGCCGGGTCGAGGCGCTGGTACGCAACCACCCGGACGATTCCTATAGCCGCAACGTGTCGATCCTCGAGCAGGTACGCCTGGGCGAGCGCTTCAACTACAGCCTGCGCGTCACCTCCAGCGGCGAGTTGGCGGTGCGCGCGCGCAGCCAGGACGGCGAAGAGGACGCCTACTACCAGACCCTCGGCAGCGCCTGGAACGACCAGTTGCTCTATTTCAAGGCCGGCGCCTACGTGAACGACAACGCCGGCGACAGCGGCGAAGGCAGCCGCGTGACCATCTACCACCTGAACACCGCCCATCGCTGAACCGCCGACGGCGCACGGACGCGCCGCCCCAGCCCTGTGCAAGCCCCCGACGCCTGCCACCGCGGCGTGCACGCCCGACGCCATGGTTGTCCCTGCAACCGCTCTACGCCGCGCTTTCGACAACTTGGCAAAGAGCTTGCTACGTCCTGCCAGACGGTAGCCAACGGCGGTTACCCATCCCCGACAAAGACGTCGCGCGGCCTCTCCTTCCCGGCAGAGGCCCGTGGCGTCTTCGTCGTTTCGCCCCAGCGTCGGGGCGGGTGGGTGGTCCGCTGTCGGACGCTCACCTTGTAGCGATGCAACTTCCGCCGGGCGGCCGTTCCGCCCCGATTCCGCTGGATACGAGGTGTTCGATGAACAACAGCTTCTGGAAGGCCGGCCATGCGCCGACCCTGTTCGCGGCGTTTCTCTATTTCGACCTGAGCTTCATGGTCTGGTACGTGCTCGGCCCGCTGGGGGTGCAGATTGCCGGCGACCTGCAACTGAGCACCCAGCAGCGCGCGATGATGGTCGCCACGCCGATCCTCGCCGGCGCCGTACTGCGCTTCCTGCTCGGCCTGCTGGCCGATCGCTGGTCGCCGAAGAGCGCCGGCATCCTCGCCCAGGTCATCGTCATCGCCGCCCTCGCGGCCGCCTGGCTGCTGGGCGTGAACAGCTATGCGCAGGCACTGCTGCTGGGGTTGTTCCTCGGCTTCGCCGGGGCATCCTTCGCCGTGGCCCTGCCGCTCGCATCGCAATGGTACCCGCCGCAACACCAGGGCAAGGCCATGGGCATCGCCGGCGCGGGCAACTCCGGCACCGTGCTCGCCGCCCTCTTCGCCCCCGGCCTGGCCGCCGCGTTCGGCTGGAACAACGTGTTCGGCTTCGCCCTGCTGCCGCTCGTCCTGACCCTCCTGGTGTTCGCCATGGTCGCGCGCAACGCCCCGCAGCGGCCGGCGCCCAAGGCCATGGGCGATTACCTGAAAGCCCTCGGCGACCGCGACAGCTGGTGGTTCATGTTCTTCTACAGCGTCACCTTCGGCGGCTTCCTCGGCCTGGCCAGCACCCTGCCCGGCTATTTCCACGACCAGTACGGCCTGAACCCGGTGACCGCCGGCTACTACACCGCCGCCTGCGTCTTCGCCGGCAGCCTGATGCGCCCGCTCGGTGGCGCCCTCGCCGATCGCATCGGCGGCATCCGCAGCCTGCTGATGGTGTACACCCTGGCCGCCATCTGCATCGCCGCGGTCGGTTTCCACTTGTCCAGCTCGATGGCCGCCCTCGGCCTGTTCGTGGTCGCCATGCTCAGTCTCGGTGCCGGCAATGGCGCGGTGTTCCAGTTGGTACCGCAGCGCTTCCACAAGGAAATCGGCGTGATGACCGGGCTGATCGGCATGGCCGGCGGCATCGGCGGCTTCTGCCTGACTGCCGGCCTCGGCGCGATCAAGCAAAGCACCGGCGACTACCAGCTCGGCCTGTGGCTGTTCGCCAGTCTCGGCGTGCTGGCCTGGTTCGGCCTCCACGGGGTGAAGCGGCGCTGGCGCACCACCTGGGGCTCGGCCGCGGTCACCGCCGCGCGGGTCTGAGCGTGGGGCTGCGACTGAGCATTGGCGAGGCCAGCGCCTGCGGGCCTCGCACGGAAAACCAGGATGCGCTGCGGGTGGTCACCCCGGCGCCGGCCCTGGCCGCCAGCAAGGGACACCTGCTGGCCATCGCCGACGGTGTCAGCCAGTGCGCCGATGGCGGCCTGGCGGCGCGCAGCAGCCTGCAAGCGCTGGCCCTGGATTACTATGCGACTCCGGAAACCTGGGCCATCGTGCAATCCCTGGACCGCCTGCTGCTGGCGCAGAACCGCTGGCTACAGGCCAACGGCGGCGGCCAGCCGCTGCTCACCACCCTCACCGCCCTGGTGCTGCGCGGCACCCGCTACACCCTGGCCCACGTCGGCGATTGCCGGGCCTACCTGTGGCGCGACGGCGAGTTGCTCCGGCAGACCAGCGACCACGTCTGGGAACAGCCGCACATGCAACACGTGCTGACCCGCGCCCTGGGACTGGACCAGCATCTGGTGGTCGACTATCTGGAAGGCGATCTGGAGCCCGGCAGCCAGTGGCTACTGGTCAGCGACGGCGTCTGGGCGACGCTGGGCGACAGCGGCATCCGCAGCATCCTGCGCAACGCCGAGGAGCCGCAGCGCAGCGCCGAGGCCCTGGTTCGCGCCGCCCACCTGGCAGGCAGCCAGGACAACGCCAGCGCCCTGCTGGTACGCGTGGAAGCCGTGCCCGCAGGCAGCCTCGGCGACGCCCTCGCGCAACTGGGCCACTGGCCACTGCCGCCGCCGCTGAAGCCCGGCCAGCTCTTCGAAGGCTGGCGGGTCCGGCACTTGCTCGGCGAATCCCGCCAGTCCCTGCTCTACCGGGTCGAGGATGGCCAGGGCCAACCCTGGCTGCTGAAGACCCTTCCCGCCGCACGTGCCGACGATCCGCTGGCAACCCAGGCCCTGCTGCTCGAGGAATGGTTCCTGCGCCGCGTCCAGGGCCGGCATTTCCCCGAGCTGCACGGATTGGCGCAGCGCCAGCATCTGTATTACCTGATGCGCGAGCACCCTGGAGAGACTCTCGCCGAGCGCTTGCGCAACCATGGTCCGCTGTCGCTGCCGGAGTGGCTGGGGCTGGCCAACCAGCTGCTGCGCGGGCTTGGCCAGTTGCATAGACGCAATCTGCTGCACCGCGACCTCAAGCCGGAAAATCTCCACCTCGGCCGCGACGGCGAGCTGCGCCTGCTGGATTTCGGTCTGGCCTGGTGTCCGGGATTGTCGCGCGAAGACCCCCATCTGCTACCGGGTACGCCCAGCTACCTGGCGCCGGAGTGCTTCTCCGGCACCTCGCCCTCGGTGCGCCAGGATCTCTACGCCACCGGCGTCTGCCTCTACCAGGCGCTGACCGGGCGCTATCCCTATGGCGAGATCGAAGCCTTCCAGCACCCGCGCTTCGGTCGCCCCGTCCCGCCCAGCCGCTATCGCCCCGACCTGCCGGCCTGGATCGACGACCTGCTGCTGCGCGCCGTCGCCTGCGACCCCGCACAGCGCTTCGAGACCGCCGAGGAATGGCTGCTCTCGCTGCAACAGGGAGAAGCGTTGCCGGCCGCGGCAACCCGCCCATTGCTGGAGCGCGAACCGCTGCAGACCTGGCGCGCCATCGCCCTGCTGTCCCTGGCCGCCAACCTGGCGCTACTCCTGATCTGGCTGAAGGGCTGAGAGGCACCAGCCCGGTGCGATACGCCCCGGCACGGGGCAGAAAGACCGCGGGGAGGCCCCGCGTTATCCCTGCAAGGCCATGGAGATAGGCAATAGCGCAAGTTGGCACGGCGCCTGCTTGGGTTCTCCCGACAATCGACAACAAAGCGCCTGCCTCAACGACGAGGCGGCGTTTCCCGACCGAACGGGACCTGGACAAAGGCGTCCTGCTGGCAACAGCGGGACGCCTTTTTTGTTTGCGCCAACCTTATGCAGGAGCTCCTCCGCATGAAGAAGATCAAGCTGGTGATGGTCGGCAACGGCATGGCCGGGGTCCGTACCCTGGAAGAACTGCTCAAGCTCAACTCGGACTTCTACGACATCACGGTGTTCGGCGCTGAGCCCCATCCCAACTACAACCGCATCCTGCTGTCCCCGGTGCTGGCCGGCGAGCAGACCTTCGAGGAAATCGTCCTCAACGACCTCAACTGGTATGCGGAAAACGGCATCAAGCTCCTCCTCGACCGCAAGGTGGTGCAGATCGACCGGCTTCGCCGCAGGGTGGTCGCCGCGGACGGCAGCGAGGCCGAGTACGACCGCCTGCTGCTGGCCACCGGCTCGCTCCCCTTCATCCTGCCGATACCCGGCAATCGCCTGCAGGGCGTGATCGGCTACCGCGACATCGCCGACACCCAGGCCATGATCGACTGCGCCCGGACCCACAGCCACGCGGTGGTGATCGGCGGCGGCCTGCTCGGCCTGGAGGCGGCCAACGGCCTCAAGCAACGCGGCATGGACGTGACCGTCGTGCACCTCTCCGACTGGCTGCTGGAACGCCAACTGGACCGCACCGCCGGCAAACTCCTGCAAGGCGCGCTGGAAGCCCGCGGCATCCGCTTCCGCCTGAACACCCAGACCCAGGAACTGATGGACAACGGCAGCGGCCGGGTCTGTGCCGTGCAGTTCAACGACGGCGACGTGATTCCCGCCGACCTGGTGGTAATGGCCGCCGGCATCCGCCCCAATACCGAGCTGGCCGAAAGCGCGGGCATCCCCTGCAACCGCGGCATCCTGGTCAACGACACCCTGCAGACCTACGACCCACGCATCTATGCGGTCGGCGAATGCGCCAACCACCGTGGCATCGCCTACGGCCTGGTTGCGCCGCTGTTCGAGCAGGCCAAGGTCTGCGCCAACCACCTGGCTCATCTCGGCTACGCCCGCTACCAGGGCTCGGTGACCTCGACCAAGCTCAAGGTGACCGGTATCGACCTGTTCTCCGCCGGCGACTTCATCGGCGGCGAAGGCAGCGAGACCATCACCCTTTCCGACCCCATCGGCGGCGTCTACAAGAAGCTGGTGATCAAGGACGATGTACTGGTCGGCGCCTGTCTCTACGGCGACACCGCCGACGGCGGCTGGTACTTCCGGCAGATCCGCGAGAACCACAACGTCGCGCAGATCCGCGACCACCTGATGTTCGGCGAGAACGCCCTCGGCGATGTCGGCCACCAGGGCCAGAACAGCGCCGCGAGCATGCCCGACACGGCCGAAGTATGCGGCTGCAACGGCGTCTGCAAGGGCACCATCGTCAAGGCCATACAAGAACACGGCCTGTTCAGCGTCGACGAAGTCAAGAAACACACCAAGGCCGCCAGCTCCTGCGGTTCCTGCGCGGGATTGGTGGAACAGATCCTGATCAGCACCGTCGGCGGCGCCGCCGACGTCAAGCCGAAGAGCGAGAAGGCCATCTGCGGCTGCAGCGACCTCAACCACGGGCAGATCCGCAAGGCCATTCGCGAACACCGGCTGACCAGTCTCGACGCCGCCATGCGCTTCATGGACTGGAAGACCCCGAACGGCTGTGCCACCTGCCGCCCGGCCCTGAACTACTACCTGATCTCGACCTGGCCGGGAGAAGCCAAGGACGATCCGCAGTCGCGCCTGATCAACGAACGCGCCCACGCCAACATCCAGAAGGACGGCACCTACTCGGTGGTACCGCGGATGTGGGGCGGCGTGACCAACGCCGCCGAGTTGCGGCGCATCGCCGACGTCGCCGACAAGTACCAGGTGCCGATGGTCAAGGTCACCGGTGGCCAGCGCATCGACCTGCTGGGGGTGAAGAAGGACGACCTGCCGGCCATCTGGAAAGACCTCGACATGCCCTCCGGACATGCCTACGGCAAATCCATCCGCACCGTGAAGACCTGCGTCGGCAGCGAGTTCTGCCGCTTCGGCACGCAAAACTCGACGCAGCTGGGCATCGATCTGGAACACGACCTGTTCAACATGTGGTCGCCGCACAAGGTCAAGCTGGCGGTCTCCGGCTGCCCGCGCAACTGCGCCGAGGCCGGGATCAAGGACGTCGGCATCATCGGCGTGGACTCCGGCTGGGAGATGTACATCGGCGGCAACGGCGGGATCAAGACCGAGGTCGCGGAGTTCTTCGTCAAGCTCAAGACCGCCGAAGAGGTGCGCGAATACAACGGCGCCTTCCTCCAGCTCTACCGCGAGGAAGCCTTCTACCTGGAGCGCACGGTGCATTACCTGCAGCGGGTCGGCATGGAGCACATCCGCAAGGCGGTGGTCGAGGACGCGGAAAACCGCAAGGCGCTCAACGACCGCCTGCAATTCGCCCTGTCCTTCGAGCAGGACCCATGGAAGCAGCGCATCGAACAGCCGCAATTGAAGAAGGAGTTCGAACGGATTCCGCTCAAGCAACTGGAAAACGTCTGAATCCCTTGTCCGGGCCGTCCCACGGCGGCCCTCCCCCTACCGGAGTGAACCGATGAACTGGCTGGATATCTGCGCCCTCGATGAAATCAACCCGCTGGGCTCGCGCGTGGTCGCCGGCCCGAAAGGCGACATCGCCATCTTCCGCGCCGCCGACGACCAGGTCTTCGCCCTCGATGACCGCTGCCCGCACAAGGGCGGCCCGCTGTCCCAGGGCCTGATCTACGGCAAGCGAGTGGCCTGTCCGTTGCACAACTGGCAGATCGAACTGGAGAGCGGCGAAGCCGTGGCCCCGGACCAGGGCTGCGCCCATCGCCACCCGGTGCGGGTGGAGAACGGGCGGGTGCTGCTCGGCCTGGACAGCGTGGCGCTGTGCGCCTGATCTCTCGCCGATAACAGGAGCCGAGCATGTCGACAGATTCCCCGCTGCGCACCACCGCTTCGACCTGCTGCTACTGCGGCGTGGGTTGTGGCGTCCTGATCGAACACGACGGCGAACGCATCCTCGGCGTGCAAGGCGATCCTCGGCACCCGGCCAACTTCGGCAGACTCTGCAGCAAAGGCGCCAGCCTGCACCTGACCGGCGACCTCCAGGCCCGCGCGCTGTACCCCCAACTGCGCCTCGGCAAGCAACTGGCGCGGGCTCGCAGCGACTGGGAGAGTGCCCTGGAACATGCCGCCGGGCGTTTCGCCGAGACCATTCGCGAACACGGGCCGGACAGCGTGGCCTTCTATATATCCGGCCAGTTGCTGACCGAGGACTACTACGCCTTCAACAAGCTGGCGCGGGCCCTGGTCGGCACCAACAACATCGACAGCAATTCACGCCTGTGCATGTCCTCGGCGGTAGTCGGCTACAAGCGCAGCCTGGGCGCCGACGCACCGCCCTGCAGCTACGAAGACCTCGACTGCGCCGACTGCGTGCTGATCGCCGGCAGCAACATGGCCTTCGCCCACCCGGTCCTGTTCCGACGCCTGGAGGCCGCCAAGGCCGCTCGGCCGGAGATGCGCATCGTCGTGATCGACCCGCGGTGCACCGACACCTGCGAGCTGGCCGACCTGCACCTGGCGCTGCTGCCCGGCACCGACGTCGCACTGTTCCACGGCATCCTGCATATCCTGCTCTGGGAGGACTGGATCGACCGTTCGTTCATCGCCGAGCATACCGAAGGTTTCGCCGACCTGAAGGAACTGGTGCGCGACTACACCCCGGCCGCCGTCGCCGACATCTGCGGCATCGACCGCGCCGACCTGCAGCGCTGCGCCGAATGGATCGGCCGTTCGCCGCGCTTCCTTTCGCTCTGGTGCATGGGGCTCAACCAGTCCAGCGCCGGCAGCGCCAAGAACAGCGCACTGATCAACCTGCACCTGGCCACCGGCAAGATCGGCCGCGCCGGATGCGGGCCGTTTTCCCTCACCGGCCAGCCGAACGCCATGGGCGGTCGCGAGACCGGCAGCCTGGCCAATCTGCTGCCCGGCCACCGCGAAGCCGCCGATCCCGGCCATCGCGCCGAAGTGGCACACTACTGGGGTGTGGAACAGTTGCCCACGTCCCCCGGTCTCAGCGCCATCGAGCTGTTCGATGCGGTCCACGACGGCCGGATCAAGGCGCTCTGGATCGCCTGTACCAACCCCGCGCAATCGCTGCCGGACCAGCGCAAGATCCACGAGGCCCTTGCCCGCTGTCCCTTCGTGGTGGTCCAGGAAGCCTTCGCCGGCACGGAAACCTGCCAATACGCCGACCTTTTGCTTCCAGCCGCATCCTGGGGAGAAAAGGAAGGCTCCGTGACCAATTCGGAACGGCGGATCAGTCATGTCCGTCGGGCCGTTCCGCCCCCCGGTGAAGCGCGCCAGGACTGGAACATCGTCTGCGACTTCGCGCGCCGCCTGGAAGGGCACCTGCGTCCCGCTAAACCCGGCCTGTTCGCCTTTGCCGACAGCCGCAGCCTGTTCGACGAATACAAGCTGCTTACCGCCGGCCGCGACCTTGATCTTTCCGGCCTCAGCTACGCACTGCTCGACCGCCTGGGGCCGCAGCAATGGCCATTTCCCACTGGCGCGGAGCAAGGCACCGCACGGCTCTATGCAGACGGCCGCTTCCCTACCGCCTCGGGACGCGCGCAACTGGTCGCCGAACCCTACCGCGCCGCCCAGGAAAAACGTGACGCGCGCTACCCGCTGACCCTCAATACCGGACGCTTGCGCGACCAGTGGCACGGCATGAGCCGGACCGGCACCTGCGCACGCCTGTTCGGCCATGAAGAGGAGGCCCTGGTGCACCTGCATCCCGAGGAACTGCGCCGCCGCCAACTGCGGGACGGGCAGCTCGTGCGCCTGAAGAGCCGGCGTGGCGCCCTGATCCTGCCGGTGAGTGCAGACGACTCGGTGCGCCCCGGCCAGGCCTTCCTGCCGATGCACTGGGGCGATCGCTTCCTCAAGGGCCTGGGCTGCAATGTCCTGACCCTGCCGGCGTTCGACCCCCTGTCGAAACAACCCGAACTCAAGCACGCCGGGGTTCAGGTCGAATCCGTCGAACTGCCCTGGCGCCTGTTCGCGCTGGTGGAAACCGATATCCAGGCGCGTTTCGAGGCCCTCCGTGCGCTGTGCGAAGTCTTCGACCACGCCAGCTTCAGTCTCGCCGGACGCGAGCGCCCCGCCCTGCTGGTCAGCGCCGCACACCATGAGGCACCTGGCGCAGACCTGCTGGAGCGGATAGATCGCCAACTCGAATTGCTCGACGGACCGATCCTCGCCTACGACGACCCACGGCGCGCCATCGGCAAGCGCGTGCGCCTCGAAGACGGGCGCATCGTCGCCGTCCGGCTCGCCGGCGAAACCCTCGCCCGCGACTGGTTGAAAGAACTCTGGCTTACCGGCCGGGCCGATAGCGAGCTACGCCGCTGGCTGCTCGCGCCACTCGGCGCGGCACCGGGACGCCCCAGCCAGGGTGCGGGCGGCAAGACCCTGTGCAGTTGCCAGAACGTCAGCCAGCACACGGTGCTCGGCGGCATCGCCCGCGGATTGGACCTGGACGGATTGAAGCGCGAGTTCGGCTGCGGCACCGGCTGCGGCTCCTGCGTACCGGAAATCAAGAGACTGCTGGCGGCCCCCGGCCCATGGCGGCGAATGCCTGAGGAGAACGACGATGAGCGGTAAGGTCTGGCTGGTGGGTGCGGGTCCCGGCGATCCGGAACTGTTGACCCTGAAGGCAGTTCGCGCCCTGCAGGACGCGGATGTGGTGATGGTCGACGATCTGGTCAACCCGAGCATACTGGAGCACTGTCCGTCCGCCCGGCTGGTCCGGGTCGGCAAACGCGGCGGCTGCCGCTCCACACCGCAGGACTTCATCCAGCGCCTGATGCTGCGGCATGCCCGCCAGGGACGCAGCGTGGTGCGCCTGAAAGGCGGCGATCCATGCATCTTCGGCCGCGCCGGCGAAGAAGCCGAATGGCTGGCCCGGCACGGGATAGACAGCGAGATAGTGAACGGCATCACCGCCGGGCTGGCTGGCGCCACTGCCTGCGGTATACCGCTGACCTACCGCGGCATCAGCCGCGGCGTGACCCTGGTGACCGCGCATACCCAGGACGACAGCCCGCTGGCCTGGGAAGCCCTGGCACGCAGCGGTACCACGCTGGTGGTCTACATGGGCGTCGCCCGACTCGCGGAGATCCAGGCCGGGCTGCTGGCTGGAGGCATGGCCGAGGATACGCCGCTGGCGATGATCGAGAACGCCACCCTGGGCAACCAGCGCGAATGCCGCAGCAACCTCGGCGAGCTACTGCGGGACGCCGGACGTTTCGCCTTGAAAAGCCCGGCGATCCTGGTGATCGGCGAAGTAACCCGCGACATCGTGTCGCAACCGATTTCCCTGAGCGCCTGACGAGCGGTCTTTTTCCAGGCAAAGAAAAACCCGGCCTGGGCCGGGTTTTTCCTTAGAGGCTCAGCCGATTACTTGGCTTCAGCTTCTACTTCGGCTTCAACGCGACGGTTGATAGCGCGGCCTTCAGCGGTGGCGTTGTCGGCAACCGGGCGGGACTCGCCGTAACCAACAGCGTTCACGCGACCACCTTCTACACCGTACTCGTTGACCAGTACGTCACGAACGGCGTTGGCACGACGCTCGGACAGCTTCTGGTTGTAAGCGTCGGTGCCGACGGAGTCGGTGTGACCTTCAACGGTGGTGGAAGTGGACGGGTACTGCTTCATGAAGTCAGCCAGGTTCTTGATGTCAGCGTAGCTGTTCTCTTTGACCTTGGACTTGTCGAAGTCGAACTTCACGTCCAGCTGTACGCGTACGACTTCGGCGACAGCCGGGCAGCCGTTGGCGTCAACGGTGACGTTGGCCGGGGTATCCGGGCACTTGTCGACGTTGTCGCAAACGCCGTCGTTGTCGGAGTCGGAGCAAACGTCGGCAACCGGTTCCGGAGCCGGAGCGGCTTTCGAACCACCGAAGTTGAAGCCGACGCCCAGGCCAGCCATCCACTCGCCCTGGTGACCGTTGTCACGCTTCTCCAGACCGTACTGGCCGTCGAGGCTGGCCTTGGCGAAGAAGTTCTCGGTGAAGTAGTACTTCAGACCAGCGCCGATGTTGGCCATGGTCATCTGCTGACGGCCTTGGCTGTCGCTGTTGATGTTGGTGATGTTCTGGTGAGCCAGACCAGCCGACACGTACGGACGCAGACCTACGCCCGGGGTACCGAAGTGGTAGATGGCGTCCAGGGAGGTCAGGTTGCCGTGGACCTTCTTGTTGCCGGTTTCGTAGGTGCCACGAACGTCATGGTACTCACCGTAGGACAGCGCCAGCTCGACGTCGTCGGTCAGGAAGTAACCGATCGAGCCGCCGTACAGGTCCGCGTTCTTCATGTTGCGAACGCTGTCGGTGAAGTAGCGCTTGCCGAAGGCTTCGATCTCTACCGAGTTCTGGCCCTGGGCAAAGGCGTTCATTGCCGAAGCGGCAACCAGCGAGCCGATGACAACGCCTAAGGTGTTCTTCAGTTTCATCCGTTAAATCCCCATCTTGATGGTCAGTTAGTTGTCCAACAATCAGCCGCACAACTTGGGTGGCAAGTTTATCAGAACTTCCCGCATAGAGAGACAATATTTACCCAACTATGTTTCGGTCGCATCTGAAAACTTTTCGCGCAGGCGGTCCAGTGCCCGCTTGTAGCGCATTTTCGTCGCACTCAGACCCATGTGCATGATATCCGCTATCTCCTGAAACTCCAGTTCCGCGACGAAGCGAAGAACCAGAATCTCCCGATCTATCGGATTGACATGGACGAGCCAACGATCCAATCCGCCCCGCTCCTCAACCTTCGGCGACTTCTCCTCGGAAGCCTCCTCCAGCGGGTCGAGGCTGAGCGCATCCATCAATCGGCGCTTGCGGCGCTCCTTGCGGTACTGCGTGATGCACTCGTTGTACGTGATGCTATATAGCCACGTTTTGAACTTCGACTTGCCCTCAAAGTTCTTCAACCCGTACAAAACTTTCAGCATCACCTCCTGGCACACGTCGTCCGCGTCGCGGTCGTTGCCCAGGTAGCGGGCACAGACGTTGAACAGCGTGCGCTGGTAACGCCGCATCAATTCTTCATAGGCGCGCGTCACGTGGAACAGCTCCGAGTGCGCACGCTGGACCAGCTCTTCATCGGAAAGCTGGCGTGGGTCATACCGCTGTGACAGGGGGTGAGGCTTATTCAAGTGAAATCAGGCCAGTCATATCGTAAGCCGGGCCGCCCTGCAGAGCAGCCACGTCCATTATCTCTCCCGGATCAGCGGCTGGTAACTCGCTGATCGAGCAGTAGACGGTTGGCCAGCGACACAAGCTCTCCCTCTTCCGTCAGCAGGATGGTCTTGACCGTACCTATCTCTTCAATAGTGCCTTCAACGTCACCCACTTTCACCTGTTGTCCGACCTGATACAGCTCGCGGACGTAGATTCCTGCAATGATCTGCCCGGCGACCTCGCGGCTGCCCAGGCCCAGGGCCAGCGCAGCGGCCAGGCCGACGGTGATCAGGACGATGGCGATGATGTAGTTGAGCAGGTCGGTCTTGACCTCGAGCTGCCCCACCGCCACCGAGATGCTGATGATGATGACCAGCCACTGGGCGATCCGCCCCAGGCCGTTCGCGTATTCGAGGCCGACGCCGTCCGCCGCGCCGCGCACGACGCTGTTCACCAGTTGCGCCAGGAGCACGCCGACGATCAGCACCAGGGCCGCGCCGAACACCTTGGGCAGGTACAGGGCGAGGACGTCCAGCGTGGCGGATACCCGCTGCAGGCCGAGCGACTCGGCGGCGGATACGAGGAAGACGAGCAGTACGAACCAGTAGACGATCTTGCCGACCAGCGTCGAGACCGGAACCTGGATGCCGACCCGGGCCAGCAGCTTGGTCAGGCCGGTGCCACCCATCAGCCGGTCCAGGCCCAGCTTGGCCAGCAGCTTGGAAAGCAGCGCATCGAGCAGCTTGGCGATGACGAAGCCGAGCAGAACGACCACCAGGGCGCCGAGCAGGTTGGGGATGAAGCCTGCCAGCTTGCCCCACAGGGTGTTCATCGCGGTCAGCAAGCTCTGGGTCCAGATATCGAATTGCATGTTCACTCAGCCTTGTCAGCAGAAGATGCGTTTTTCGCGGAAATACGGGAAACCGGCGCCAGATGCGGCGAACCGTTGTTGATGCCGATCATCAGCGCCTGCAGCCAGTGCCCCATCAGGCTGAACAGGTCACCGGCACCGACCTGGCGATTGGCGGTCTTCAGCACCCGTCCCAGACGCGCGTCGTCGTCCGGCTGGGGAGCCGAAGCCTTGAGCAGGTCCCGCAGGGACTCTTCGAACGGATCGTGCATGCGCACCTCATGTCTGTACGAGGGAGTGACGCCCTCTCCTCACTCCAGGTCACGTCAGAGCCAGCGCAGCCGACGAAATACCCACCACTGGAAGGTGGCGACCCCGCCGATCAGCAGGCAGGCCAGCCAGAACCCATGCGGTGCATCCGCCCCTGGAATGCCGCCGACATTGATTCCCAGCAGGCCGGTGACGAAGCTCATCGGCAGGAAAAAGCCGGTGATTATACCAAGGAGATACATGGTGCGGTTCATCCGTTCGGTGATTCGCCGCGACTCGGCTTCCTGCAGGACGCTGATGCGCTCCCGTATCAACTCGAGTTCTTCGAGATTCCGCGTCAGCCGGTTGTTCAGCTCGTTCCAGTAATCGGCGTCGTCCTCGACGAACCAGGACAGCTTGTAGCGCGCCAGTTGCGAGTAGATGTCCCGCTGCGGCGCCAGGTAGCGCCGCAACCCCGCCGACCGGCGGCGCAGGGTACGCAACTGGTGCTGGTCGGGACTGGCGCGCTCGTCCGCCTCGACCAGCTCCTCGACAGCATCGAGCTGGTCGGCTATCCCGCTGATCAGCGTGTCGACGCGATCGGTCAGGTAGTGCGCGAGGTAGTACACGACCTCGGATGCCGTCTTCGGCCCTTTCCCCGCCTCCAGGTCCTCGAGCAGATCGGCCACCGCCTTCAGCGGCCGCAGGCGCAGCGAGATCACCCGGCGCGCGTCGGCGAATACCCGCAGCGAAACCATGTCTTCCGGCTCCGCGCCCGGATTCAGGTTCACTCCACGGAGGAACACCAGCAGGCTTTCGGCCCCGAGATCGAGCAAACGGGGGCGGGTCGCCTCCTCCAGCAGCAGATCGCAGGCGAACTCGCTGAGCCCCGCGGAATCCCGCAGCCAGGCCTGCGCTTCCGGCACGCCGCGGTCCCAGTGCAGCCAAAGGCTTTCCTCCGGCAGCAGGTCGAGCACCGCTATCTGGTTGCGTCCGACACGGCGTCCGCCGCCGCGCCCGTTGAGGACGTAGCCATAGATCAGGCCGCGCTCGTCACCCGACTCGTACGCTTGCATTGCGCTTCCCTTGGTAAAACGACCATTTCGACAGTAAAAACACAAGTCCGGTACCAGTCAATTCATGGACTTGCGGCACAACCTTAAAGCCAGTCCTGAGACCCGTATGCGCACCCCGGGTTCATTCCAGCAAAAAGCCCCGGGACGCTGCCTGCGTCACCGGGGCCGGAACGGCTGTTAAAAAGCCCTATTCGGGCATCTTCAAGGCCTGCGGAGAAACGATGATGCCGTTGTTGTCGGCATACACGAACTCGCCGGGGCGGAAGGTGACGCCGCCGAAGGTCACGGCGACGTTCAGATCGCCGATGCCGCGCTTGTCGGTCTTCAGCGGATGACTGGCCAGGGCCTGGACGCCGAGGTCGGTCTGGGCGATCACGTCGACGTCACGGATGCAGCCATACACGACGATCCCTTCCCAGCCGTTCTTCGCCGCTTTCTCGGCCAGCATGTCGCCCAGCAGGGCGCGGCGCAGCGAACCACCGCCATCGACGACCAGGACCTTGCCCTTGCCGTCCTTGTCGACCTGCTCCTTGACCAACGAGTTGTCTTCGAAGCACTTGATGGTGACGATCTCGCCGCCGAAGGAGTCGCGGCCGCCGAAGTTGCTGAACATGGGTTCGACGACCTGGACCAGCTCAGGATAGGCATCGCACAGATCGGGAGTGACGTAATGCATGGGAAGCTCCTGTGGGTGAAGGGATCGGCTCGGGCAGCTCCGGAGGAACATCGGCCGCCCGCCCCGGCGGCGCCGGCGTGACCGGAGCCGCCATTTGCGTCACATGTTAGCCGCTGATTCCGGCTTCCGATACGTCTAGCGCCTCGCTCCACGCGGATTCGTCGCCCGCCGGCGATCGCTGGCGCAGCCAGCGCTCCACCAAGGGCCAGACCTCTAGCTGGGCCGCCTTGCCGATCAGCATCTCGATATGCCCGTAGTCCTCGGCGTAGCCAGCCTCGCGTCCGAGCAACAGGTATTCGCGCTCGGACGAGGCGAACTGCTCGAACAACTTGCGACAGGCCCAGGACGGGTCCTGCCGGTCCCCAGCCCCGGCGACCGCCAATAGCGGCACGTCGACCGCGGCGAGCCCCTTCCACCAGTCGTTGCCCGGCTCGCCGAAGCGGCCGAACAGCCCATGCCAACGCAGGACCTCCAGCGCCACGCCGACCGGCTCGTCTTCCGGGCCCTGCCGCCAACGGCTTCCGGATAGCGCGTCGACGCGGCGCAGCAGCAGGCGCGCGAGGATGCCTGCCATGGGCAACCTGAACAGCCAGTGCGCGGTGCTGACCTGGCTACCGAACAACGCCACGGAAGCGATCCGTGCCTGGTCCAGGTAGCCCCCGCCCAGCCCCGCCGCCAGCACCACCCCACCGAGGGAGTGGCCAATCCAGTGCGCCGGCTGCCCGCACTGCTCGTGGATGAAGGAGGCCAGCGCCGGCAGGTCGTAGCGCGCGTAGTCGGCGACCCGGTTGTCCCGGTAACCATCGTTGCGAATCGACAGGCCATGGCCGCGCATTTCCGGCAGCCAGACATCGAACCCCGCCCGCGCCAGGTAAGGACCTAGTCCGAGCGCACGCGGCGAGTACCAGAAGCGGCGGTTGGAAAAACTCCCGTGCAGGAGGATCACAGGCGGTCCGCGCCGCTCGCCGGCGGCCTGCTGTCCGAGCCGGGTTACGACCAGCTCGACGCTGGCATCGGGGCTGTTGCCGGGCTTCAGGCGATAGATGTCTTCGGTAAGGTCGGCGCGCAACTCGGCGCTGACCAGGGCGACAGGAAAGAGGCGACTACTGCTTTGCATGCTTGTCTTGTACAGGAGGCACGAAAAAGGGCGGTGTTACCCGCCCTTTCCGGATACAGCGAGGACCGATCAGGCCTGGTCTTGCCCCTCGGCAAGGAAGAACCAGGTATCCAGCACCGAGTCGGGGTTCAGCGAGACGCTCTCGATGCCCTGCTCCATCAGCCAGCGGGCCAGGTCCGGGTGGTCCGACGGACCCTGGCCGCAGATGCCGATGTACTTGCCGGCCTTGTTGCAGGCAGCGATGGCGTTGGCCAGCAGCTTCTTCACCGCCGGATTGCGCTCGTCGAACAGGTGGGCAACGATGCCGGAATCTCGATCCAGGCCCAGGGTCAGCTGGGTCAGGTCGTTGGAACCGATGGAGAAGCCATCGAAGAACTCGAGGAACTCGTCGGCCAGCAGGGCGTTCGACGGCAGTTCGCACATCATGATGACCTTAAGGCCGTTCTCGCCGCGCTTCAGGCCGTTCCCGGCCAGCAGCTCGACCACCTGGCTCGCCTCGCCCAGGGTGCGCACGAAGGGCACCATGATCTCGACGTTGGTCAGGCCCATTTCGTTGCGGACCTTCTTCAGCGCACGGCACTCCAGCTCGAAGCAGTCGCGGAACGACTCGCTGATGTAGCGCGAGGCGCCACGGAAGCCGAGCATCGGGTTCTCTTCTTCCGGCTCGTAGAGCTTGCCGCCGATCAGGTTGGCGTACTCATTGGACTTGAAGTCGGACAGGCGCACGATGACCTTCTTCGGCCAGAACGCCGCGGCCAGGGTGCTGATGCCTTCCACCAGCTTCTCGACGTAGAAGCCGACCGGATCGGGATAGCCGGCGATGCGCTTCTCCACGCTTTCCTTGATGTCCGCCGGCAGGCCGGCGAAGTTCAGCAATGCCTTGGGGTGCACGCCGATCATGCGGTTGATGATGAATTCGAGGCGGGCCAGGCCCACGCCTTCGTTCGGCAACTGGGCGAAATCGAAAGCGCGATCGGGATTGCCGACGTTCATCATGATCTTGAACGGAAGGTCGGGCATGGCGTCGACCGAGTTCTTGCGCACATCGAAACCGAGTTCGCCTTCGAAGATGAAGCCGGTATCGCCTTCGGCACAGGAAACGGTCACCCCCTGGCCATCCTGCAGGATCTGGGTGGCGTTGCCGCAACCGACCACCGCCGGGATGCCCAGTTCGCGAGCGATGATCGCCGCGTGGCAGGTACGCCCGCCGCGGTTGGTGACGATGGCGCTGGCGCGCTTCATCACCGGCTCCCAGTCCGGGTCGGTCATGTCGGAGACCAGGACGTCACCCGGTTGGACCTTGTCCATTTCCGACACGTCGTTGATCACCTTGACCGGACCGGCACCGATGCGCTGGCCGATGGCACGCCCTTCCACCAGGACGGTCCCCTTCTCTTTCAGCAGGTAGCGCTCCATGACCGTGGCGCTGGCGCGGCTCTTCACGGTTTCCGGGCGTGCCTGGACGATGTACAGCTTGCCGTCGTCACCGTCCTTGGCCCATTCGATGTCCATCGGGCGGCCATAGTGCTTCTCGATGATCATGGCCTGCTTGGCCAGCTCGGTGACCTCGGCGTCGCTCAGGGCGAAGCGGGCGCGATCGGCGCGATCGACGTCCACTACCTTGACCGAGCGACCGGCCTTGGCTTCGTCGCCGTAGATCATCTTGATCGCCTTGCTACCCAGGTTGCGGCGCAGGATGGCCGGACGCCCGGCTTCCAGGGTCGGCTTGTGGACGTAGAACTCGTCGGGGTTCACCGCGCCCTGGACCACGGTCTCGCCCAGGCCGTAGGCACCAGTGATGAAGACCACGTCGCGGAAGCCGGATTCGGTGTCCAGGGTGAACATCACCCCGGCGGTGCCGGTTTCCGAGCGGACCATGCGCTGCACGCCGGCGGACAAGGCGACCAGCTTGTGGTCGAAGCCCTGGTGCACGCGGTAGGCAATGGCGCGGTCGTTGAACAGGGAGGCGAAGACCTCTTTTGCTGCGCGGATCACATTGTCCACGCCGCGGATATTGAGGAAGGTTTCCTGCTGGCCGGCGAACGAGGCGTCCGGAAGGTCTTCGGCGGTAGCGGAGGAACGCACTGCCACGGCGAGGTTGTCGTTGCCGTTGGCCAGGGCGGCGAAGGCCTGGCGGATCTCGCTGTCGAGACGGGCCGGGAACTCGGCTTCCATCACCCACTGGCGGATCTGCGCGCCGGTCTTGGCCAGGGCGTTGACGTCGTCGACGTCCAGGGCGTCCAGGGCCGCGTGGATACGGTCGTTGAGGCCACTCTGCTCGAGGAAGTCACGGTAGGCCTGGGCGGTTGTGGCAAATCCGCCGGGTACGGAAACGCCGGCACCGGCCAGGTTGCTGATCATCTCGCCGAGGGATGCGTTCTTGCCCCCCACATGCTCTACATCATGGACGCCGAGCTTATCGAGGGAAACTACGTACTCTACCAAGGTGATCTCTCCACTATTGAATTGGAAAAGCTCAAGCGGGGCCAGGAGCAGCTCCGCTGGATTCTGGCCTGGCCCTTAGAAATAAGTGACAATGCTGCGACAGAAAGGCCTCTGACAACGCGCGGCCTATCATAGCCAAGAATCGTTCCTACCTTAAGGCTTTCGGTGCAAATGAAACGAACCGCATTCTTCATCTCGGACGGCACCGGTATCACCGCCGAAACCCTGGGCCAAAGCCTTCTGGCACAGTTCGAGAACATCAGCTTCGTCAAACTGACGAGACCGTACATCGATACCGAAGAAAAAGCGCGCGCCATGGTACAGCAAATCAATAATGCTGCCGAGTCGGACGGGGCCCGCCCGATCATCTTCGATACCATCGTGAACCGCGACATCCGGGCGGTCCTGGCGCAATCCAACGGTTTCATGATCGATATCTTCGCCACCTTTCTTTCGCCTCTGGAACAGGAGCTTTCGGCCGACTCGTCCTATTCGGTCGGCAAGTCCCACTCCATCGGCCACAACTCCAACTACATGGATCGCATCGAGGCGGTGAACTTCGCCCTCGACAACGACGACGGCGCCCGCACCCACTACTACGACAAGGCCGACCTGATCCTGGTCGGCGTCTCGCGCTGCGGCAAGACGCCCACCTGCCTGTACATGGCCCTGCAGTATGGCATCCGCGCCGCCAACTACCCGTTGACGGAAGAGGACATGGAGCGCCTGCAACTGCCGAACGCCCTCAAGCAGTACAAGCACAAGCTGTTCGGCCTGACCATCGACCCCGATCGCCTCACCGCGATTCGCAACGAGCGCAAGCCCAACAGTCGCTACGCCAGCTTCGCCCAGTGCGAATTCGAGGTACGCGAGGTCGAAAGCCTGTTCCGCCGCGAAAACATCGCCTACATCAACTCCACGCATTTCTCGGTGGAGGAGATTTCCGCAAAGATCCTCGTCGAAAAAGGCGTGGAACGGCGCTTCAAATAACCGCTCCGGGGCCAGCGGCTCGGCACCGCCAAGGTCCCTTGCCCGCTTCCGGTAACGCTTCGAGCCCCTGGATGGAATTTCGTTTCATCCCAGGGGCAAAACCCCGACCAAGTGGTATAAGCGGCTGTCGCTGCCGAAAAACCGCGTGATAGAATGCGGCCCGCATGCGCCTGGCGGGGCGCCCGGCATGCCCGGCCTGCCGAGCGCAGGTCGATGACGCAGGGTTTTCCGTCACGGACTGGACAGCGATCGCAAGATCGACCCGCCGAACGCGACACCAACCAGGACTTATGAAACTCAAGCCCTTAGCTCCCCTGCTCTGCCTATTCATCGCCGTACCAGGCCTGAGCGTAGCCGCCGAAAAGACGGTCTACGGCCTGAACGAATACGCGCGCATCAACGACCCGGACATCCAGCTGGCCGCCAAGCTCGACACCGGCGCCAAGACCGCCTCCCTCAGCGCCCGCGACATCAAGCGTTTCAAGCGCGACGGCGAAACCTGGGTGCGCTTCTACCTGGCCACCGACAACGCCGACGACACCCCGATCGAGAAGCCCCTGGCGCGGATCAGCAAGATCAAGCGCCGCCACGGCGACTTCAACCCCGACGAGGGCAAGGCCTATACCGCCCGTCCGGTGATCGAGCTGCAGGTCTGCATGGGCAAGGCGATTCGCACCATCGAAGTGAACCTGACCGACCGAAGTGCATTCCAATACCCGCTTTTGATCGGCTCGGAGGCCTTGAAGAAATTCGACGCACTGGTCGATCCGAGTTTGAAATACTCGGCCGGGAAACCCGGCTGCAAACCTGATGCAAAACCTGCTGAGTAAACGACATGCGCTCTCTCAACCTGCATCTGAAAGTCCTGATCGCCATCCTGCTGACCCTGGGTGTGGCGATCACCGCCTATCAGATTTTCGTCCAGGGTATTCCCGTTACCGAAGCCGAAACCGATGACCTCTGGAACATCGATGCCAAGGTCGACTTCGTCGCCACGCCGAAAACCCCGGTCAAGGTGCAGATGTTCGTTCCGCCGTTGAGCCAGGACTACGTCAGCCTCAACGAAAGCTTCGTCTCCAACAATTACGGCGTCAGCATCAATCGCGCCGACGGCAATCGCAAGGTGACCTGGTCCGCCCGCCGCGCCAACGGCAAGCAGACCCTGTACTACCGCCTGGTGCTGACCAAGCGCTACACCGGCGAGAAGACCAAGGAGAAAGGCCCGATCTTCCGCGACAGCCTGCCCCTGGAAGGCCCGGAGAAGATCGCCGCAGAAGCCCTGCTGGCCCCCATTCGCCAGCACTCGGCCGACGTCGAGACCTTCGTCAGCGAAGCCATCAAGCGCGCCAACAACGGCAACGACGACAACGTCAAGCTGCTGATGGCCGGCGACACCAGCCTGGAAAAGAAAGCGCATATCGTCGAGACCCTGCTGTCCATCGCCCACGTGCCGATGGAGCGGGTCCACACCATCCGTCTGGTCGCCGACCTGCAACAGAGCCCGGAACTGTGGCTGCGCAGCTTCAACGGCGAGAACTGGCTGTATTTCAACGTGGTCACCGGCGAACAGGGTCTGCCCTCCGATCGCCTGATCTGGTGGCTTGGCGATGAGCCGCTGATGACCATCGACGGCGGCAAGAAGGCCCAGGTCAGCTTCAGCCTGAACAGCAGCGAGATGAACGCCATCCGCCTGGCCAAGCTGTCCGACGAGAACACCGAGGCGGCCTTCCTCGAGTACTCCCTGTACGGCCTGCCGCTGTCCACCCAGCAGACCTTCCAGATCATGATCATGATCCCGATCGGCGTGCTGGTGATCCTGATCCTGCGCAACCTGATCGGCCTGCAGACCCTTGGCACCTTCACCCCGGTTCTGATCGCCCTGGCCTTCCGCGAGACCGGCCTGCAATGGGGTATCGCCCTGTTCACCGTGATCACCGCCCTGGGCCTGTCGCTGCGCTCCTATCTCGAGCACCTGAAGCTGCAGATGCTGCCGCGCCTCTCGGTGGTGCTGACCTTCGTGGTGGTGATGATCGCGGTGATCAGCCTGTTCAGCCACAAGCTCGGCTTCGAGAGCGGCCTGTCGATCGCCCTGTTCCCGATGGTGATCCTGACCATGACCATCGAACGCCTGTCGATCACCTGGGAAGAGCGCGGCGGCGGCCATGCGATGAAGGTGGCCATCGGCACCCTTTTCGCGGCATCGCTGGCGCACATCCTCATGCGCATCCCGGAACTGGTGTACTTCATCTTCACCTTCCCGGCCGTGCTGCTGATCCTGGTCGCCTTCATGCTCGCCATGGGCCGCTACCGCGGCTACCGCCTGACCGAGCTGTTCCGCTTCAAGGCCCTGCTCAAGGACTGAACCATGTCGATCTGGAAGACCTGGAAAGACCTGACCGCGAAAGGCGTGATGGGCATCAACCGACGCAATGCCGATTACGTCCTGAAGTACAACAAGCGGCACCTGTATCCGGTGGTGGACGACAAGATCATCACCAAGGAACGCGCGCTCGAGGCCGGCATCCACGTGCCGGAGATGTACGGCATCATCGAGACCGAGAAAGGCATCGACAAGCTCAACGAGATCATCGGCGAGCACAACGATTTCGTCATCAAGCCGGCGCAGGGCGCCGGCGGCGACGGCATCATGGTGATCGCCGACCGCTTCGAGGGCCGCTACAAGACCGTGTCGGGGAAGATCGTCAGCCACGAGGAGATCGAGCACCACATCTCGAGCATCCTCTCCGGCCTCTACTCCCTCGGCGGTCATCGCGACCGCGTACTGATCGAGTACCGGGTGACCCCCGACCAGATCTTCAAGAGCATCAGCTACGAAGGTGTGCCGGACATCCGCATCATCGTACTGATGGGCTACCCGGTGATGGCCATGCTGCGCCTGCCGACCCGGCAGTCGGGCGGCAAGGCCAACCTGCACCAGGGCGCCATCGGCGTGGGCGTCGACCTGGCCACCGGCGTCACCCTGCGCGGCACCTGGCTGAACAACAAGATCGCCAAGCACCCGGACACCACCAACGCGGTGGACGGTGTGCAACTGCCGAACTGGGACGGCTTCATGAAGCTGGCGGCCGGTTGCTACGAGTTGTCGGGCCTCGGCTACATCGGCGTGGACATGGTTCTCGACCAGGAGAAAGGCCCGCTGATCCTCGAACTCAACGCCCGCCCGGGCCTGAACATCCAGATCGCCAACGACAGCGGCCTGGTGCACCGCTGCCACGCCGTCGAGGCGCGACTGGAAGAACTCAAGGCGAAAGGCATCGAAGAGTCCGCGGAAGAGCGCGTACGCTTCTCCCAGCAGCTGTTCGGCCACGTCCAGCAGCAACAGGGCTGACGTGCTTCCGGTATGAAGAAGCCCGGCTCCGGCCGGGCTTTTTCATGTCTCGGATTTCAACGCACCACGGCCAGCTCGAAGCCGCCCTGCCGGGCGTGCTCATGCACCTGCAGACCCGCCTCGTTCACCGCCAGGCCCTGTAGCGGACGCTTGAACGGCTTGTTGTCGAGGGTTTGCAGCGAGCGGTCCTCGTCGGTGGTCAGCAGCAGCACGTAGCGCTCGCCGCGATTGGCCCGCACCGGCACCGTACCCTCGATGAAAGCGTAGCGATACCAGGTTTCCGGGTTCAGCTTGTACACCGCGTCGCTGACCAGCCGGGTCGGCCGCTTGTGCTCGTCGAGGAACAGCAGCGACGGGTAGACCACCTGGCGATTGGCGAAACTGCGGATGCGCAGGCCGTAGACCCCCTGGGAGCGCGGCAGCCGGATCGCCGCGTAGAAGCTCCTGCCCATGGGAAAGTCGAAGCTCGGCGAGAAGCGGTTCAACTCCTCGTAGCGCGGTTCGTCGGCATCCAGTTCGGTGAAGTCGCTCTCGGTGATCTGCTCGCAGCAGCGCCGTTGCAGGTCCTGGTAGAGATCGTCGATGGTCATCTCGGTGCCCTTGAGCAAAGCCTTCAGCGCATCGCTCTGCTGGCCGGCGCCATCCAGGCCGGGCAACGCCGCCGGACGCTGCTTGAACTCGATCTGCCGGCCCTCGGTGAAGGCGATCTGCGACGAAGGCGCGGCCTCCCGCTTGAAGCGCGCCGCGCGCTCCTCGGGCGGGATCTGCGAGTTGTGCATGCGGCCCTTCTCGTCCACCCAGGTGTAGTAGGGACTGCCGTTCTCGCTGCGAACGAAACCCTTGCCCTCGAAGGCCTCGGCGTCGATGTATTCGGCGGAGTGCTCGCCGTTGGGCAGGACGTAGTCGGCGCGCTGGCCGGCGACCTGGGCGCCGGCATAGAAGCTGTTCTGCACGTTGCCGTTGGCATCGATCCAGGTGTAGTAGCGACGCTTGCTCTCCCCTCCGCTGCTGTTCCCCGGCCACTGCGTGGCGTTGTCCGCCTTGTTCAGCACCCGCGCCTGGTCGCTCTGGCCGATGCGCTGTCGCGCCTGGCGCTGCTGGCGGTCGAACTGGCCGTCGACGAAGGTGTTGTGCACCCCGCCATTGTCGTCCACCCAGGTCAGGTAGCGCCCGCCGGAGGCCCAGCCCGGCGAAGATGCCGGCAGCGCCAGGGAGAAGACGCAAAGTACGATGGATGCGCGCATCAAGCTCCAGCCCTCAGAAGGTCGTACGGTAGGTCATGGCGAAAATATAGGCCTTCACCGTGGTGTCCACGTCCAGTCCCGCGTAGGGGTTGTACACCAGGTTGTCGAGCCCGGTGCAGTTCAGGTTGCAGCTGGTATCGGCCTTGACGCTCTGCTTGGTGACGAAGTAGTTGAAACCGACATCGATCACCGTGTCCTTGTCCCACTGGTAGCCCAGCCCCAGGCCGTAGAGATTGGCATCGCCGATCGGCACCAGGATGTCCGCCTGGCCCTTGGGGATCGCCGAAGGCCGGTATTCGTAGCCGGCGCGCAGCTGCAAACGGTCGTTGACGTCGTACTGCACGCCCATGGCCCAGCTCCAGGTATCGCGGTAGCCGCGGTCGAGGGTGATGCTGTGGCTGGTGGCGTCCTTCGAGTCGAGGTACTTGGCGATGCGCAACAGGTCGAGCTCGCGGTCGAACTCGATCTTGAACTCGTTCCAGTCGCTGTAGCCGTTCCATTTCAGGTCGAAGTTGAATTGCCACTTCTTGAACGGGCGCAGCTTCACGCCGGTGGAGAAGGCATCCGGATAGACCATGTTCATCGTGGCGTTGCCATGCTCTTCGTCGACGTTCCCGTAGGGGAACATCTGGCCGAGGATCGCACCGCCGAGCGACTTGTGCACCCCGGTCCAGAAACCCTGCCAGCCCTGGCCGTAGTCGACCCGGTACTTGCCCTTGAGCCTCATCCGCGACTCGCTCTGGTAGGTCGCGCCCCAGGCGAACCAGTCGGTGGGCTCCCAGAGCACGCCGAGGTTGAAGCTGGGCGAAAGCGACTGCTGCATGTCCAGGTCGATATTGGCCAGGTTCTGGAACGGACCGATGTTGCCGCCGCAGACGTTGAAGAACACCTCGAGGATCTCCTGCATTCCCGGCAGGCAACCGATCTCCTTGGTCTGCTGCAACAGCCCGAGCAACTGGTTCGGCGCCCGGAAATCCTCGTTCAACGCTACTGCCTGGTGGGAGAAACCCACCGACAGGCCGACCGACAGCTCGTCGTTGACCTGGTAGGCCAGGGTCGGCGAGAAGTAGGTGAGCCGCTGCAACGACACCTCGCGTCCCTGGTAGCGCGCCGGATCGCTATCGGAATCGCGGCTGTAGCCCAGCGCTTGCGGGGTGTAGACGTTGGTGGCGAAGGTGAACTTGGAACCCGGCGGGTTGATCGAGATCCCGGCCAGCGGCGCCACCAGCAACGGCACGTCGGTCATGCCGCCGAGGCCGGGCAGGTACATGGTCGGGGTCAGGGTCCGGCTGTGGCTGTTGGCGACCGGGTCGTCGCGCAGGCCGAAGGTGCCTTCGCCGTAGTTCGGCGGCGCCTTGAAGCCGGCGCGGATGTCCATTACCCCGGTGAGCAGCTTCACGGTCGCCTGGCGGCCCTTCATCCTGGTCAGCGCCGCCGGGTTGTAGTGCACCGAATCGATGCCGGTCTCGTCGGCGGTCACGGCGTTGCCGAGGGCCATGGCTTTCGGGTTGCCGATGGTCAGGTCGTTGGCCATCTGCGCGCCGGCCGGCGGAATCCAGGCCAGGCACACCCCTGCCAGCGCCAGCCAGAGCGGCGCAATGCGCATCTTCATAACAGGCCTCGCTCGCGGGTTACTGGGCCTTCAGCCCTTTGATATCGAGGGGTACGGATAACCCCAGCAGTACATCCGGCGAGTCTTCCGTGAGGCCGAAACCGGCGTTGACGTTGACGATGTAGTCCGGTGACGTCCGCAAGCCGAGCGAGAAGTTCATGATGCTACTGGTCTGTTCGGACGACTCGAACGTACCGGCAGTGGTGTGGTAGCGGTTCTTCAGCGTGTAGGCCATCTGGTACGAGGTCGCCAGCGAGACGTCGTAGGACAGCGCGTAGGCCATGCCCATGTTGAAGTTGATCGTGTTGCCGGGCGAGACCTTCTCCAGCTGGGAGTTGTCGGCCAGGGTCTGGTGCACGTCGTCCACCGGCAGGTTCCAGGTGTAGCCGAGCGAGCCGTAGAGGACCACCGGGTCGATCACATAGGACATGTTCGCGCCGAAGCCCAGGCTGTAGTAGCCGTTGCCGGTGGAGATGTCCTTGTCCAGGTTGGTCTTGTAGGGACTGTCGCCGGTCGGCAGGCCGATGGTGGTATACAGCGTGGTGACCGGCCGCCCGCGCACCGCCGCCCAGGGCTGCCAGCGCAAGGTCGCGGAAACGTCGCCGAGGCTGTAGGCGTGGGTATCCATCTCGGTGTCGTACTTGGCTACCAGCGGCAGGCGGAAACTGAAGGTGAGGTTGTCCCAGATCCCGTAGTCGAAGGTGAAGGAGTTGGTGAAGGTGTGCTGGGACTGGCTCTGCCGGCCGGCGAGGCCGTAGATCTGCGTGCCGCCGCTGGTCTTGGTCAGCGGCACCAGGGTCAGCCGCTGGTCGCGCACCAGCGCGTAGTCGAAACCGTAGGTCAGGGTCCGCTCGCCCTTCTTCAGCAAGGTGTAGCTCTTCTCGGCGGCCTGGAAGACTTCCTCCAGCGCCTTGGCGCTGTCGGCATCGTCATTCTTCTTGGCCAGCGCGTCACGGGCCTGGTCGACCGAGGCTTCCTCGGCAACGGACAAACCGCTGATAGACAGCATCAGCGCCGCCGCGCATGTGTACCCCCTGATTCTCATGGCGCTATCCCCAGAGATTGTTCTTGTTTTTGGGTATCTGCTACTTGGTGCGCAGGTGTATGACGTCGCCACCAGTGCCCAGCTCACGGACCTGGTTTTCAGTGATCTTGTTGATCTGCGGAAACTCGCGGAACGCCAGCAGGCTGACGGTGCGGTCGTCCACCAGGCGCATGTCGCGATCGTTCAGCGCCAGCGCGTTGCGGGGCTCCTGCCCACTCGGGAAGATCACGAACAGGACGTTCTGGTCCCAGATTTCCTCGAAGCGCGTCCGGGTGAAGCTGATGTTGCCCAAGGCCGGATCGGCGACGAAGACGTGATCGTTGTAGACATCGCGCACCACCACGAAATGCTTGAAGCCGGCATAGTGGATGGGGACCAGCGCCGGATGCTCGAGAGCGTCCAGGTCGCTGAACTCGGCGCGAAAACCACCGCTCTTGTAGCCCAGCGCAGCGGCGTAGCGCTTCATGTCGAGCAGCGAGAAACCGCGGCGCTGCACGATCTTATCGGCCTCGCCATAGCGCAGCAGCCCTTCCATGACCTGGCGTTCCTCGAGGTTGCGCCCGAGGTAGTAGTCCAGCAGCGTGGTAAGCGCCGCCGAGCCGCAGCTGTAGTCATAGGCCTGGCGGATGACGTTGCGGAACTGCAACTGGCTCATCGGCTCCAGCTGCACCGATTCGCGGTAGGGTCCATTGGGGGTCAGAGGCTGGCTGAGGTTGACCGTGCCCTGCGGTTGCGGCTTGGTATCGACCGTCTGGGTGAACCCGAACAGCCCGATCAGACTTCCCAGCAAAATCTCGAACATCGCCCCGTCGTACCTCTTTCGGAGAAAGACCCCGCCGATGCCTCGACGAGGTCTTCGCGTCTCGACTCGGTTCCTGGATCAGTGACCCCAGACCTTGATGGTGGAACCGGCCATGTTCAGCCCGGAGACGGTCAGCGAGCCGATGCTGGCGGCGCTGGTGTCGCCCACCTTGATGGCGCCAACGGTCACGTCGCCGGTGATGGCCGGCAGGCCGATGGCCAGTTGCTGGGTCGACTTGCCGCCGATATCGGTGGTGACGACGTCGATGGTCAGCGGCTTGGTATCGTCGATGGTCAGCGCCGGCAGGCTGATGTTCTCCAGCCGCAGGGAGCCGCCGTTGGTGTCGGTATCGGTGTAGGTCACGGCCCCGACGGAGCCCTGGAAAGTACCGGAAATGCTGATGCCTGCCTGGCCGGTCACGTCGGACAGCGCGCCATCGTCCATGGCTTTCAGGTCGGCATGCGCCAGCAAGGGAGCAGCCAGAACAGCAGTTGCAAGGAACAGGTGCTTTTTCATTGTTATTTCTCCAGTGTTCAGGTGTGGTTTGCCCCAGGGCACTGCCGTTTGCATCCTGTCCCCGGCAGATCGACCGGCATCTCGCCGGTCTCCAGGTCCGGTACTGCTTCCCTAGGCGTCCCGGACATGGATTCGGTAGAGCCTCATGCTCTCTCGTCCTGGATTCCAAGCTACTGGGCCACCCCTTCCGCCGCCAGCCCATCCAAGGGATGGAGCGATGGCGGCTGCCGCTCACGCCTCGCTCAGCAGTCCCAGGCTTTTACCCTTTAGTACGGCTTGCGTTCTGCTCTTCACACCCAGCTTGGCGAACAGGTTGTGCAGGTGCCACTTGATGGTGGCTTCCGACAGGTGCACCGCCTGCGCGATATCGCGGTTCGACAAGCCCGCCGCCACCAGCCGCAGGATTTCCCGTTCGCGATGGCTAACATCCTGATTTTCATCGAAACTTTCCGGGTCCACGGAGAGCTTCCGGCACTGCTCGCGGAGCAGGTCGGCCAGCCCCTGCCAGGCCGCGGCACGCTTGGGCTCCGCTTCCCTCCAGCTTTCCCACATCGGCAACAGCCACAACGCGTCGTCCTGGAACAGCCGGCGGTAGCCGAGATTCCAGGCTTCCTCGAGCGTGGCGAGGAACAGGCCGATGGCTTTTTCGCTGTTACCTTTCTGCCAATACGCCACAGAAAGTAACAAGGACAAACGCAGCCGCCGATCCCTCTGGTAAGCGGAAGAGTAGCCGGCCAGACAGCTTTCCAGCTTGCTCTGCGCGCGTTCCGCGTGACGCTCGGACAATGCCAGCCGAGCCTCCGCCAGGACCAGGGCGGTCTGTGCGTCGGCATGCCGCTCGCCGGAGAGCCCGGCAAGATGCCGCTCCAGTTGCAGGCAGACCCGTTCGGCTTCGTTCGGACGGCGCAGCCACAGCAGGAACTGCACCTTGCAGCTCATGGCGTGAGCATAGACACGCTCGTAGCCGGGCGAGAGCAGACCGCTCAGCCATTCGTCGAGTTGCGCCAGCCCCTGCTCGGCGGCGCCGGAGAAGAAGCGAGCCTTGGCCATGACCAACTGGCCGCGACTGAGCAGTTCCACCGGCGTCGCGACATCCCGCCAGACCGTCGCCAGCGGTAGTTCGGCGAGCACGCCGGCATGCCGGTCCTGCTCGTAGAGCAGGTCGGCATAGGCCAGCGACAAGGGTCCGCCGACCCGGCTGCGCCGGCCGAATACCTGCTCGACCCGGTTGCGCGCCGACTCGGCTATCGCCCTGCCCCGCTCCAGGTCGCCACTCTCCTTGCAGATCAGGGATTCGATCAGGCTGGTCACCACCTGCAGGTACTCGCTGTCGGCGACTTTCAGGTCCTCCCGCGCGGAACCGATGGCGCCGGCGGCCTCGGCGTAGTCGCCGAGCAGCGCATGCGCCGAAGCCTGCACGCAGAGCAGGCTGGCGCGGAACACCGGCTGGTTGCTCGGGACCATGGACAGCCAGTGACGGGCGACCTTCAGGCAGGCTTCGAGCTTGTCCTGGTAGAGCAACACCAGGGCCTTGAGCACCTGGGCGGCGGCGAGCAACTCGCCGAGCCCGAAGTGCATGACCTTGCCGCGCCCCTGCAAGAGGCGGTGGCTGACCTCCTCGATCAACGCCTCGGCCTCGGCGAAGCGTTGCTCGAACGCCAGTTGCCAGGCGTAGAAGATCTGGAACACCGGATGCTCGCGGATCACCTCGGCGGGAATGCCGTTGAGCATGCCGAGGATGCCGTACACCCGGTTACCGGCGATCAGGCGCGCGCCCTGGCGCTCCAGCAACTCGGCGGCGAACAGGTAGTCGCGGGCGCGAAGGGCGTACTTGATCGCCCGGTCGGCCAGGTCGCGCCCCTCGCACCAGCGCGCCGCCGCATGCAGCAACGGGGTCGGATCGGCATGCCGGGACAGCCGCCCCTGGAGGAACTCGGCGAACAGATGGTGGTAGCGGAACCATTCGCGCTGGTCGTCCAGGGCGATGACGAACAACTGCTCGTTCTGCAGGCGCATGAGCATGTCCAGGCCGTCGCGACGCCCGGTCAGCGCATTGCACAGTTCCGCATTGAACTCATCGAGCACCGAGGTCTGGTCGAGGAACAGCTGCAGGTCGGCGGGCAGGCTGGCCAGCACGTCTTCCGCCAGGTAGTCGGCGATGTTCCGTTCGGTCCCGGAGAGCCCGCGGAGGAAACCTTCCCGGTCGGTATTGCGACTGAGGGCCAGGGCCGCCAGGTGCAACGCCGTGATCCAGCCTTCGGTGCGCTTGAACAGCAGCTTCAGCTCGCGCTCGCCCAGCTCCAGCCCCTTGAGGTCGAGGAGAAACGCATCGCTCTCCTCGCGCGAAAGTCGCAGGTCTTCCGCGCTCAGGCAGAAGGTCCAGGGCTTGAGGGTCGGTTCGTCGACCAGGAAGCGCGGGCGGAAGCGGGTCGAGGCCACCACCCGCACGTGATCGGGCAGGTTCTCGATCAGGTAGCGAACCCCATGCGGCAAGGCGGCGTGGCGGATGCGGTGGAAATCGTCGAGGAACAGGTACAAGGGGCCTTCCAGGCGACGCAGGTCGGCGAGGAAGGCATCCAGGATGCCCTCCAGCGGCACCGCGACGTCGGTGCCGAGCAGATTGGCGGTATTGCCGCCGAATGCCGGGACCACTCGCTGGATGCTCGCCAGCAGGTACTGGATCAGACGCTGCGGTTCGCTGTCGGTCTCGTCGCAGGACAACCATGCCACCGCCGCGCCCTGCTCCAGCAGGCGCAGGCGCAACTGGCAGAGGATGGTGCTCTTGCCGAAGCCGGCCGGCGCGCTGAGCACCATCGCGCGTCGCCCGCGGGCCTCGTACAGGCGGTCGATCAGCGCCTGGCGGGGAAGCAGCGGCAACCCTCCGGCGCCTGGCGGGAACAGCTTGGTCTGCAACAGCGGGATGGTGCTGGCGGGAACCCCGTCGCGATGGCCCATGGTCAGAGCAGGCTCAGCTCGCGGGCTCGCCGGATCGCCTGGGTGCGATTGCGCACCTTGAGCTTTTCGTAGATGTTGTGCAGATGCCATTTGACGGTCCCCAGGGCCAGCGACAGGCGCTGGCCGATTTCTTCGTTGGATAGGCCCTGTGCGGCCAGGCAGACCACTTCGCGCTCGCGCTCCGTCAGGCCTTCCTCGAGCGCATCCTGGGGCTTGCGCACGCCCTGCCCGGGCCAGATGCCGAGCAGGCCGCGAATGAAGGTCTGTAGCGCCGGCTGGCGCTCGGTGGATTCGAGTTGCTGGAGCAACTGGCGAATGCCGTCGCCTTCCTCGATGAAGAGGCTGCGCACCCCTTCCCGTTCGGCATTGATCAGGCATTCGCCGAGCAGGCTGTTGGCCCGTTCCTGGTAGCCCAGGCGCTGATAGCTGAGCGCCGCCAGGATATCCAGGCGCAGGCGCTGCAGGCCGTGCCAGCCGGGCTGCAAGGTGCCGCGCAACTGAGTGATCTCGTGCAGCGCCTCGCTGAAATGTCCTCGCCCCTGCAACAGGCGCACGCGGCTCACGCCCAGCGACCAGTTGACCGGGTTGAAGGCCATGTTGCGGTAGTGTGCCGCCATCTTGTTCCAGTCCACGCTCTTCAACCGCTGCTCGGCGCGCTTCAGGCGGTCGGGGCCGCTGTCCTGGAGGATCAGGTTGATCTCTTCGGCCATGGCCTGGGCGAAGAAGCGCCACGACTGATTGCGCGAGGCCAGGGCCTGCATCGCCGCCAGGCTGGCCAGCGCCTCCTTCGGCCGTCCCAGCAGGCGCTGGGTGCGCGCCAGGCAGATCTGTCCCTGGGCATAGAAATCGATCGGATTGATCACATCCACATGCCCGAGCGCCCAGCCCAGGCGCTCTTCCAGCCCGTCCAGCTCGATCCTGTAGTAGGCGGTCAGGGCCTCGGTGATGGTCGGCAGCGCCAGCGCGCTCCTGGACTTCTCGAACAGCGGCCGGGCGCGCTGGCGGAGCCGCTCGATGAGCAGTTGCGCCTGTTTCACCTGGCCCTGCTCGAGTGCGAGGATCACCTCGACGTTGGCCAGTTGCATGTCCAGGTAGCGCCCTTCGAGGAAATGATTGCGCTGCTGCGCCAGCCCCAGCAGGCGCCGCGCCTGGTCGCCCTGGCCACGGACCACCTGGGCCAGCGCGGCAGTGATCAACACCGCCACTTCGAGGAAGGCAGCGTTCTGCCCGAGCTGGACTTCGACCCGGCGAGCCAGGGCGATGCACAGTTCCAGATCGTCCTTCTGCAACGCCACCACCGCCTTCACCGCCAGCGCGGAGAGGTACTGGTCGCCCATCGGCCCATCGCCGCGGCTCTCCCCCCAGCGCGCCAGCAGTTCGTCGATGATCCGGTTGGCCTCGCCCAGGCTGAGGTCGCTGGCCCGCGACCAGACATCGGTAAGGACCAGGATCGGATAGCGCTCGGCGATTTCGTCCGGCACATGCTTGCGCCAACGGTAGATCAGGCTGAGCTGGCCGCGGTTGATCAGCTCCAGTCCGCATCCGTCGACCAGCGCGGCGATCATCTCCGGGTCTTCCGCCGCACAGGCATGCTCGATGGCGAACGTCGGCATGTGGTGGTTGGTGAACCACAGGCTGGCGTTGAAATGCAGTTGCTTGAAACGGTCCGGATCGGAGTCACGCAGGCGGTTGCGGAGGAAGTCGGCGAACAGCAGGTGGAAGCGATACCACTGGCGTTCGCGATCCAGCGGCAGGAGGAACAATTGCATGGACTCCAGGCGCTCCAGCAGCGCCTGGCCGTCCTGGCGCCCGGTCAGGGCGTTGGCCAGGTCGCCGCTCAATTGGCTGGCAACGCCAAGGGCCAGCAGCGCTTCCTGCAGGTCGCCAGGCAAGCGTTCGAAGACCGCCGCCAGCAGATAGGCGCTGACCGCCTGCTTGTCGCCGTCGAGCAGGGCCATTTCCTGCACCTGCGGTTGCTGGCGCAGCCACAGGCTGACGAGATGCACGCCCACCACCCAGCCTTCGGTCTGGCCATAGAGCGCCTTCAGGCAGGGCTCGTCCAGATAGAGACCGCTGCGCTCGAGGTATTCGCGGGTTTCCTCGAAGCCGAGGCGCAGCTCCTCGAGGCCGATTTCCAGCAACAGTCCCTTGGCCCGCCAGGTAGCCAGGCTCAGCGCCGGCTGCGAACGCGTGCCCAGGGCCAGGACCAGCCCGGGCGGTGCGTACTGCACCAGGCGGTTGAGGCCGGTGAAGATGTCCGGGTTGCTAACCAGGTGCAGGTCGTCCAGCACCAGCAGCAACGGCCGCGCATAGCGATCGAGATCGCCGAGCAGGCTTTCGATCACCGCCACCACCGGGACCCGCATGGTGTTCTGCAGGTAGGTCTGGGCGTCGTCGCCAAGCTGCGGCACGGCTTCGCCCAGCGCCTCGATCAGCTGCCGGCAGAAACGGGCGGGGTCGTCGTCTTCTTCGGCCAGCGACAGCCAGGCCACCGCCTGGTCTGCTACAGTGCGCTCCCTGGCCAGGGCGGCGAGCGCGCAGGTCTTGCCGAAGCCGGCAGGTGCGGAAAACATCAGAACGCGTGAATGGGGATTGCGATCCAGCAGGTTGCGGATCGCGGGGCGAAGAGAATATTCGGCTGGCACCTGAGGCGGCACTATTCTGGAGCGCGAAAGGCTGCCGGCTGCTGGATCCTGTACTGCATCCACGGCCTGTATCCCTGTGTCATTATCATTGTGGTACGGAGCCAAATCTCCGTGGGATATTTCCATAATTAGCAGATCACCCTTCTTACGTAAACTGAAGAAATGGCTCTAGGATCGACGATTCCGGCGAACTAGAATTCCTGACTGTCCCACTACCCCCACTTTCCATGCCCAGTTGTCATGTTCACCCCCTGCCCTACCATAGCGACCCAAGCTGTCTCTTTGCCATCATCCATGAGGCGCCCGGTGCGGTGATGCTCGATTCGGGTCGCCCCATCGCTACCCGTGGACGCTATGACCTTATGAGCGCCTGGCCATTGGCAGAACTGGCGCCGCTGCCCGACGAATCGGCCAACCGCTTCTTCGCCCGCCTACGCGAAGCGGCCGGAAGCCTGGGCCCCGCGCAGCTGCCAGCGCCGTACGAACTGCCCTTCGCCGGCGGTCTGCTGGGCTATTTATCCTACGACCTGGGTCGGCGCATCGAGCGCATCGGCGAACACGCCCGCGATGACCTGGGCCTGCCGCTGGCCTCCGTCGGCCTGTATGCCTGGGCGCTGATCAGCGACCACCAGGCCGGCACCAGCCAACTGGTATTCCACCCGCGATTGGACGAGCGCGAACGCCAGCGCCTGATCGCCCTGTTCAGCGAGGAAACGCAAGGCACGGCCGGCAACTTCAAGCTTCTGGGAAAATTCCGACGGAGCATCAGCGCATCCGACTATCGGCAGGCGATCCGCCGCATCCAGGACTACATCCAGGCAGGCGACTGCTACCAGGTGAACTATAGCCAGCGCTTCCAGGCCGCTTGCAGCGGCTCGCCGTGGCCGGCCTATCGCGCCCTGCGCGAGGCCTGCCCGACGCCGTTCTCCGGCTACCTGCGACTGGCCGACGGCGCGATCCTCAGCCTGTCGCCGGAGCGCTTCCTCAAGCTCGGCAAGGGCAAGGTGGAAACCCGGCCGATCAAGGGCACCCGCCCGCGCGGCAAGACGCCCGAGGAGGACATGGCGCTGGCGGCGTCGCTGCTGGCCAGCCCCAAGGACCGCGCGGAAAACCTGATGATCGTCGACCTGCTGCGCAACGACATCGGACGCAGTTGCCAACCTGGCAGCGTACGGGTACCGGAGCTGTTTGCCCTGGAAAGCTATCCCAACGTGCATCACCTGGTGAGCAGCGTCACCGGCGAACTGGCGCCGGGCAAGGACGCCCTCGACCTGCTGGAAGGCAGCTTCCCCGGCGGCTCGATCACCGGCGCGCCGAAGATTCGCGCCATGCAGATCATCGACGAGCTGGAACCGAGCCGACGCGGCATCTACTGCGGCAGCCTGTTCTACCTCGACGTGCGCGGCGAGATGGACAGCTCGATCGCCATCCGCACCCTGCTGGTCAGGGACGGCCAGGTCAGTTGCTGGGGCGGCGGCGGCATCGTCGCCGACTCGCGCTGGGAGGACGAGTACCAGGAAACCCTGGACAAGGTCCGGGTGCTGCTGGAAACCCTGGAAGGAATGGCCGGGACAGCGTCCCCGGAATAGAAAAGAGCCCGCGTTCCGCGGGCTCTTTCATCGGCGGCGCGGCTACAGGCTCAGCGAACGGCTGGAAGCCTTGAGGAACTCGCGCTTGAGGTCTTCGTAGGTATGCACCGCGGGGAACTGGGGAAACTCGCGGATCACGTTTTCCGGGGCATGGAACAGGATGCCGGCGTGGGCCTCGGAAAGCATGGTGGTGTCGTTGTAGGAATCGCCGGCGGCGATCACCCGATAGTAGAGGCTCTTGAAGGCGATCACCGACTGCCGCTTGGGATCCTTCTGGCGCAATTGATAGCCGACCACGCGGTCGCTGTCGTCGATCTCCAGCTTGTGGCACAACAGGGTCGGGAAGCCCAGCTGGCGCATCAGCGGCTGGGAGAACTCGTAGAAGGTGTCGGAGAGAATCACCACCTGGAAGCGCTCGCGCAGCCAGTCGACGAATTCCACCGCCCCCTCCAGCGGCTTCAGGGTGGCGATCACCTCCTGGATGTCGCCCAGCTTCAGGCCATGTTCGTCGAGGATGCGCAGGCGCTGCTTCATCAGCACGTCGTAGTCCGGAATGTCCCGGGTGGTCGCCTTCAAGGCGTCGATACCGGTTTTTTCCGCGAACGCGATCCAGATTTCCGGAACCAGCACGCCTTCCAGGTCAAGACAGGCAATTTCCACAGGACTCTCCTCGAAATTTTCTGAACGATGGGGTGACGACGGACGCGGCACTCTAGCCCCTCGCCGAGGGCAAGGCAACGCCGGCTTATTCCTGGAATCAAGGTCTACAGGGGTAAATGGTTATTTAGGGCCATATGCCGCCCTTTGCTACCATTCCCGCCACAGAGCGCAACAGCGCCGCCCAGCACCAGGACCCCAGCCCGATGAGCCAGCCTTTCGACCTTCCCGCCCTCGCCTCCAGCCTTGCCGACAAATCCCCCCAGGACATCCTGAAAGCCGCCTTCGAGCACTTCGGCGACGAGCTGTGGATCTCCTTCAGCGGCGCCGAGGACGTCGTCCTGGTAGACATGGCCTGGAAGCTCAACCGCAACGTGAAGGTGTTCAGTCTCGACACCGGTCGCCTGCACCCGGAAACCTATCGTTTCATCGACCAGGTCCGCGAACACTACGGCATAGCCATCGACGTGCTTTCCCCCGACCCGCGCCTGCTCGAACCCCTGGTGAAGGAAAAAGGCCTGTTCAGCTTCTACCGGGACGGCCACGGCGAGTGCTGCGGCATCCGCAAGATCGAACCGCTCAAGCGCAAGCTCGCCGGCGTGCGCGCCTGGGCCACCGGCCAACGCCGCGACCAGAGCCCCGGCACGCGCAGCCAGGTGGCGGTGCTGGAAATCGACGGTGCCTTTTCCACGCCGGAAAAGCCGCTGTACAAATTCAACCCGCTGTCGTCCATGACCAGCGAGGAGGTCTGGGGCTATATCCGCATGCTCGAACTGCCCTACAACAGCCTGCACGAACGTGGCTATATCAGTATCGGCTGCGAACCCTGCACCCGTCCGGTGCTGCCCAACCAGCACGAGCGCGAGGGCCGCTGGTGGTGGGAGGAAGCCACCCACAAGGAGTGCGGGCTGCACGCCGGCAACCTGATCAGCAAGGCCTGAAACCGTCGATAGAGCGTATGCAATCGGGGTAAAGTGCGGGTCGAACCCCGAGCGGAGACCCAGCATGCGCATCACCATGGTCAAGAAAGTCCTCGCCAACGGCGAGGACTGCCGCAAGTGCAAGGAAGTCCGGCAACGCCTGGAACAAGGCGGCTACCTGCCGCGCATCCATCGCACCCTGGTGGCCGACGAACGCGACCCGAACAGCGCAGGCTGGATGGTCGCCGCCCAGTATGGCGTAGAGACCGCGCCGTTCTTCGTGGTTCGCCACGACGACGGGCGCGAACAGGTCTACACCGTGTTCATGAGCTTCCTCCATGAAGTCCTCGAACCGCGAGCAGAGCAGGCCGCGGACGCCGATCGCGAAGCGCTGGCCAGGCTGGCCGGACGCGACAATCTCGACATGCTCTGAGGGCCAGCCATGAAAAAGCCCGGCACCAGGCCGGGCTTTTTCATGGGCCGAGGCGATCAGTAGACCGGCAGTTCGATGCCGTCGAACAACTCGTCCAGCTCGGCCTTGTTGTGGCATTGCACGGCCTTGGCCAGCAGCTCGCGGGTCAGGTGCGGAGCGAATTTCTCGATGAAGTCGCACATGAAGCCGCGCAGGAAGGTGCCGCGGCGGAAGCCGATCTTGGTCACGCTGGACTCGAACAGGTGGCTGGCGTCGAGGATCACCAGGTCGTTGTCGAGCTTCGGATCGACCGCCATGTGCGCCACGATGCCGACCCCCAGGCCCAACCGCACGTAGGTCTTGATCACGTCGGCATCGGCCGCGGTGAATACCACCTTGGGCACCAGGCCGCGCTGGCTGAAGGCTTCGTCGAGCTTGGAGCGGCCGGTGAAGCCGAACACGTAGGTGACGATCGGCTGCTCGGCCAGGGCTTCCAGGGTCAGTTTCGGCAGCTTGGTCAGCGGATGCCCGTGGGGCACGATGACGCAGCGATTCCAGCGGTAGCAGGGCATCATGATCAGGTCGCCGAACAACTCCAGCGCCTCGGTGGCGATGGCGAAGTCGACGGTGCCGTCGGCGGCCATTTCGGCGATCTGCATCGGCGTGCCCTGGTGCATGTGCAGGGAGACGTCCGGGTACTGCTTGATGAAGCCGCTGATCACGTTGGGCAGCGCATAGCGCGCCTGGGTGTGGGTAGTGGCGATGGACAGCGTGCCCTTCTTCTCGTTGGAGAATTCCTGGGCGATCTGCTTGATGCTCTCGACCTTGCGCAGGATCTCGCCGGCGGTATGGATGATCCGCTCCCCCGCCGGCGTCACCCGGGTCAGGTGCTTGCCGCTGCGAGCGAACACCTCGACGCCCAGTTCGTCCTCCAGCAGGCGGATCTGCTTGCTGATGCCCGGCTGCGAAGTATAGAGGCTCTGCGCCGTGGCGGAGACGTTGAGGTCGTGGTGCGCAACCTCCCAGATATAGCGCAATTGCTGAAGCTTCATGGAGATTCCTCGAAAAGGTTGTCGCGACCGGCGATCAAGAACCGAAGGTATATAACCATATTAATGGTTTGAGGAATAAAATTAGACGTTTTTTTTGATTTTGCACGCTTTTTCACCAGCCGACCGCTGGCCTACAGGTCGCGACTACGGTGCTGCAACATCGGCACCAGGTACACCGGTACCTCCGCCAGTTGCACCAGACGCGCGGCAGTCCGGCCCAGCGGCGTGTCGAGTTGAGTGCCGTGGCTATGGCTGCCGGCGACGATCAGGTCCACGGCCAGCTTTTCCGCCTCATCGAGGATCATCTGCGGCGGGTCGCCCTGCACCACCCGCACGCTCTTGACCAGCGCCGCATCCTGGGGCAACTCGCCGAGTTCATCGCGAAACCCTTCCAGGACCCGCTTCTCGATGCTTTCCATGACGTTGTCCAGCCCTTGCGCCCGCAGGTCCTGGAGACGCTCGGTGTCAAGGTAGGTCTGCAGGACCGACTCGGCGAACAGCCCGAGGGGCTCCACCACATGGACGACATAGAGCTCGGCGTTGTAGGCGCGGGTCAGCGACAGGGCGTGTTGCAGGACATAGGGAGCATAGAGCCCCAGATCGGTGGCGTAGAGAATCGAACGAATCATGCGGCCTCCTCGACAGCCTGCGCGGCGGGCCTCATTAGCAGATTAGCAGCAAGCATCCATTCTCCTAGCGTTCCCTGCTGTTTCGGGCTTTTTCCGGCCCGTTGGGGTAAATCCCTTTTCTCCCTGCGAGCGCGGCGCCGGCTGGTCGCCGCGCTCGGCCCTTCAGCGCGGTTGTGCTTCGAGGAAGCGCAACGCCTGGTACAGCGCCTCGACCCTGGGCATCCGGTAGCCCGCAGCAGCAGCGCGGGCCAGGGGCGCGGCATAGATCGCCGCCAGCTCCAATGGCCGCCCATGGGCGAAGTCGTGGTACATGCTCGGCCGATAGTCGGGCATCCGCTCGGTCGCCGCCAGCAGTTGGTCCGCATAGCCCTCAGGCAGGATGAAGCCGCAGGCGCCGGCAGCACCGATGACTTCCTCCATGATCGCCTCGATCAGCGACCGACTGTCCGCGTTGGCCATCAGCGGCGCGGTGCTGCTCTTCAGCAATACCGACAGCCCGTTGTAGGGGATGTTCCAGACCAGCTTCTGCCAGCGCGCCTGCTCCAGGTCGGGCATCGCCGTGGACTCCAGCCCGGACTCGCGGAACAGCGCGGCACCCTCCTCGACGATCTCGCGCCGGCGTCGCTCGTCGGCCGGTCCGGAATGATAGCCGAGATTCACTCCGCCGTAGGCCTGGTGCTCGATCACGCCCGGTTCGCCGCGATGCACACAGATGAAGCAGAGGCCGCCCAGCAGATGCAGGCTTTCCGGCAGCAGCGGCCGCAGCCGCTCCTCCACGCCCAGACCGTTCTGCAGCAGCAGAACCTTGGCTCCCGGCGCCGCCGCTGCGCGGATCAGGGGTGCCAGTTCGTGATTGCCGGTGGTCTTGGCGCCCACCAGCAACCAGTCGCAGGGCGGCATGTCCTGCGCCGAATGGTAGGCCTGGACCGGCGCCAGGCGCCGGAAGCCATGCACCGCACTATTCAGGCTGAGTCCGGCGCGATTGACCGCCTCGAACTCGCTGCGCAGGAGAAAATGCACGTCGTGACCGGCATGCGCCAGCATCAATCCATAGAAGCCGCCGATGGCTCCCGTACCGATGACGCCGATCCGTTGCTGCTTTGAATCCATCAGGGCAACTCCTCAGGTAAAGCGGTCGACCTCGCCAGCACCGCACCCCGCAAGGCTTCCTGGTGCAGCGGAACGTTCAGTGCGCCATGGAGGCGGCCGTCGCGGACCATGAACAGGGCCGGCAGGTGAAAGACGCCGTAGCGTTCCACCAGGCCGCCATTGCGGCCGGCGTCCACCCAGCACAGGCGCTCGATGGGCAGGTCCATCGCGGGGAGATGGCGCCGGGCCCAGCGGCACGACGCGCAGCCTTCGCTGGTGAATACCAACAGCGAAACCCCTTCCAGGGCAAGCAACTGCCGGTCGGCGTCCAGATCGGTGAGTTCCAGGGACGGCACGCTGCTGACCTCGATAGAAAGGAAGAAATGGGGCCCGACCATCATCCGTATGCTTCGGCTCCTGCGATAGCGCTGGCGCCCTCCTCGGCCAGCGGATACGCGCAAGGCGCGCCCCTCCGCAGCACCTGCACAATATCGTCCGCGGCGGCCTCGCCTGCAACTCCGCTGGCAGCCTTGGCCCGGAGCAACGAAGAAAACGTGCGCAGAGCGGGGAAAACACCGGCGAACCGCGTCCCGCCCATTGTCTAGGCCCGGCCCGACACGTTAAGGTTCGTCTCCCCGTTTGCGAACTTCATGCCTGCGCCCTTTCGCAGGGGGCCTCCCGGCGGCCGGCGCCCGTGACCTGATTGAGTACCACGATGGCTGATTTACAGATCGACGACCTTAACGTTGCCTCCAACGAGACCCTGATCACGCCGGAGCAGCTCAAGCGTGAAATTCCCCTGACCGACAAGGCCCTGCAGACCGTGGCCCATGGTCGCCAGGTGGTGCGCGACATCCTGGATGGCAAGGACCACCGTCTGTTCGTGGTGATCGGCCCCTGCTCCATCCACGACATCAAGGCCGCCCACGAATACGCCGACCGCCTCAAGGCGCTCGCGGCCGAAGTGGCGGATACGCTGTTCCTGGTGATGCGCGTGTACTTCGAGAAGCCGCGTACCACGGTGGGCTGGAAAGGCCTGATCAACGATCCGTACCTGGACGACTCGTTCAAGATCCAGGATGGCCTGCACATCGGCCGCCAACTGCTCCGCGACCTCGCCGAGAAAGGCTTGCCCACCGCCACCGAAGCGCTCGACCCGATTTCCCCGCAGTACCTGCAGGACCTGATCAGTTGGTCGGCGATCGGCGCCCGTACCACCGAATCGCAGACCCACCGCGAGATGGCCTCCGGCCTGTCTTCCGCGGTCGGCTTCAAGAACGGCACCGATGGCAGCCTGACCGTGGCGATCAATGCCCTGCAGTCGGTCTCCAGCCCGCATCGCTTCCTCGGCATCAACCAGCAGGGCGGCGTATCCATCGTCACCACCAAGGGCAACCGCTACGGTCACGTGGTGTTGCGCGGCGGCAACGGCAAGCCGAACTACGATTCGGTCAGCGTCGCGCTCTGCGAGCAGGACCTGAACAAGGCGAAAATCCCGCTGAACATCATGGTCGACTGCAGCCACGCCAACTCCAACAAGGACCCGGCCCTGCAACCGCTGGTGATGGACAACGTCAGCAACCAGATCGTCGAAGGCAACAACTCGATCGTCGGCCTGATGGTGGAAAGCCACCTGGGCTGGGGCAGCCAGCCGATTCCGAAGGATCTCGACCAACTTCAGTACGGCGTCTCCATCACCGACGCCTGCATCGACTGGGCGACCACCGAGAAGAGCATCCGCAGCATGCACGCCAAGCTCAAGGACGTGCTGCCGAAACGCCAGCGCGGCTGAGCGAGGCGGAAACGAAAACGCCGGGCTGATGCCCGGCGTTTTCATTGCGCGCCTGCTCAGGCGGCCGGATCGGCCTGACGCTGGCGACGCTCGATGTAACGCTCCACGTAGGAGCAGGACGGGATCACGCTGTAGCCCATGCGGTCGGCGTACTGCAGGGCGTGCTCGGTCAACGCGGCGGCGATACCGCGACCACGCAGCGAATCCGGTACGAAGGTCCGGTAGATATCCAGCGTCTGCTTGCCCAGGTCCATATAGGCCAGATAGGCACGATGGCCATCCACCGTCGTCTCGAATTGATGGCCGCCCACGTCATGATGGATGGACAGGGACTCGCTCACTTTGGATCTCCTCAACGGGTTCGTAACCCGACCCGCGCCTGATTGATAGGTTCCTCGCGAGGACGCCCCCGCGTACCGGCCTCCAGCGGACCGCCGGAGACCTTCGTCCGTTCTCGTCCCGGTGGCGGATCGCGCCTGGCGGACATCCTCGAAACGGCTGGCCTGCACCGCATGCAAGGCCGGACTAACGATAGGGCCCATATTGCTGTCTTCCCCGGTCAGACTCAACCGTTTCTTCTGGCAGGAACGCGCAGGCGTCGCTGGAGCCCTGGCCGGGAGGCCGCGCAAGCGCAATCGCGCATGACCCGCGGGTCAGCCAAAGCGCTTTACGCCGACGGCGGCCATCAGTAAGGTCTGCGCCACTCCACCAAAAGGAATCCTGCCATGAGCGAGTTGATCAGCTACCAGTTCGAAGACGGCATCGCCACCCTGACCCTCAACAACGGCAAGGTGAACGCCATCTCCCCGGCGGTGATCGACGCCTTCAACCAGGCTCTCGACCAGGCCTTGCAGGACAAGGCCGTGGTCATCGTCACCGGCCAGCCGGGCATCCTCTCCGGTGGCTACGACCTGAAGGTCATGACCTCCGGCCCGGAGAATGCCGTCAACCTGGTCGCTGCCGGCTCGACCCTGGCTCGCCGCCTGCTCTCCCATCCCTACCCGGTGATCGTCGCCTGCCCCGGGCACGCGGTAGCCAAGGGCGCCTTCCTGCTGCTCTCGGCCGACTACCGGATCGGCGTCGACGGGCCGTTCCAGATCGGCCTGAACGAAGTCGCCATCGGCATGACCATGCACCATGTCGGCATCGAACTGGCCCGCGATCGCCTGCGCAAGTCGGCGTTCACCCGCTCGGTCATCAATGCCGAGATGTTCAGTCCGGCCGCTGCGGTGGATGCCGGCTTCCTCGACACCCTGGTCAGCGCCGACCAGTTGCAGGAAAGCGCGCGTGCAGCGGCCCAGCAGTTGAAGAAACTCAACATGACCGCGCATCGCAATACCAAGCTCAAGGTGCGCAAGGCACTGCTGGAAACCCTCGACCAGGCGATCGAGCTGGACAAGAAGCACCTGGGCTAAGGCCCGCGCCAGCGAAAGCCCGGTTGGTACCGGGCTTTTTTGCGCCCAATAATTACTTATTACGCAAAGGTAACTCTCCCTAACTGCTATTTTTAAAAAATTATTACGGATTATCCTGGTGACATTCCCAAGGAAAACCGGAGGTCATCATGAAACGCAACGTCTTCGCCGCCATTCTCCTCGGCATGGCTACCACCCTCGCAGTGCAAGCCAGCTTCGCCGACGAATCCAGCCTGATGGAAAACCGCATGGTCCAACTGAACCAGCACGCCATCGAGCAGGCCCAGCAGCAACAGGCCACGGCGCCAACCGCGAGCGACACCGATGCGCAGGGTTGAACGCCGCCTGCCAGGAACGTTTTTCTTTTCCCCGCAACCCTGAAAAGCCCGGCTCACGCCGGGCTTCTCGTTCAGGCCAGCTTTTCCTCGGCCGCCACGCCCTTGCGATAGACCTCGTAGAGAATCACCGGGATCTCCAGGTCGCCCAGGTGGCGAACCACCAGCGGCTTGACCTCGGACCAGTCCAGCCCGCCCACTCCCGTCGCCACGCAGGGCAGAGCCAGGCTGCTCACCCCTTCGCTGCGCACATAGCGGGCCAGCTCGCGCAGGGCATGGCCGACATCCTCCAGGCTCGCCTTGCCCGGCTTGGCGCTGCGACCGCTGTGCAGCATGCCCTGGGTGATCAGGTTGACGATGCACTGGGTCTTGCCCTGCTCGTCGACCCCGGCCCAGACCCAGATGCCGCCCGGCTCGGGCGCCCTGGCATGGGCGGCATGCCGGTAGTCGCGAACCATCGACGGCCAGCGTTCGCGCAAGGCGAGGGCCAGGCCGCTGTCGAAATGGTCCTGGGGCGCGATGCCGTGGGCGATCACCTGGGCCCCGGAAAGCAGAATGTCACCTTCAACTTCACGAATCATGAGCGTTTCCTTCTTGGCTTCGGGACAGGCGCTTCGTGCGCCGCCCTGCATCTTTCACCGTACGCCTTGCCCGCCGGCGCCAGTTGATGCGTATCAAGAACGGCCGGTCCCATCCGCTACGGGCCGACTAGACTGCATGCGAGGGAACCTTGGAGGCGCCTCGCCTCTCCATTGGATTCCAGCCTCGTGCCGTCTCATCCATGACAAGGAAACAACCGCCATGCCGAAATGGATTGCACTTTGCCTGATCCCGCTGTTGGCAAGCTGCGCCACCTGCCGCCAGGACAGCGACAGGGAAAAACTGCTGTACGAGAACGACATGCTGCAGGCGAAACTGATCATCGTCGCCAACGACCGCGATCGCCTGCCGCTGGCCCAGGCCCTGCTGGAGCGCGCGGCGCGCGACGACCGCAGCGGCGAGGCGGACTTCTACCAGGCCGTGCTGATCGCTCGCCGCGACGGCCAGGCCAGCGATTGCGAGCGCATCACCCGCCTCCTCGAACGTTCCGCCGAGCGAGGCTACCCGCTGGCCAACGCGATGCTCTACAAGATCTACGCCGAGCCCTTCCTGTTGCCGCGCGCCGACATTCCCAAGGCCGAGACCTATCGCCAGGCCTACGCCGAGCTGCCGGTCGCGCGCAGCGGCTACCCCTCCTTCGAGCGAGCCCGGCAGGTGGTCGATCGCCTGCTCGCGCCGACTTCGTCCTGATCCATCGGGCCCGAACCCGGGCCCCGCAACCCGTACCGGTCGTTCGGCCAAAGCATCATTTCTGTCGATAGTTAATAGCGCTAAAATTCGTTATCCAATCGAATTCTTCTCCGCGATCCTATGCCCATCCGAGGTATCGATCACGGAAGCCGCCATGAAACGTCGCAGCCCCCGCCATTACGCCCGCAACACCGCCCTGGCCACCCTGGGTCTGTACGCCATCCTCATGCTGGTCGTGCTGAGCCTCGTCGCCGGCGCCGAAAGCGCCAGGAACGCCACACCGGACAACGACACCGCCACGACCTTCTCCAACCAGATCGGCCAGGCCCTGCCAGGCCTGCTCTCGGGGTTGAACAGTCGACGCGCCGGTTGAACGCCGGCTTCTTTCCCGGGAAACAGCATGAGAAGGCAAACACGGAAATTCTGGATCGTCGCCGCCCTGGCGATATTGACCAATGGCTACTCGCTACTCGGCCTCGCCCAAGGCTCGGCAGGCGCACTGGCGCGCACCATCGAATGCAACCAGGCGATGGTCCGCGCGCTGGCGGCCAACCTGGCGCTGAAGCTGCAGAGCGGCACCCCGCCGGCACGCCCGCAGCGCTGGATCCCGGAGCGCTTCATCCTCGACTGCCCGGCCTGAAACGAAAACGCCGCCAACCCCGGGAGGCTGGCGGCGCTCGCATGGCGCGGAGCCGGCTCAGGCGCCGGTCGGCTGGCGCGCGACGAAACGCATCATCCATTCGGCGACGACGGTGCCCTGGTGGTCCCCCGCCAGGCTATCGACCCCCTTGCGATAGAGTTCCTCGCCCAGGTGCTGCTGGCGCAGTTCGAGCAGTTCGCGGGAGTAGTCGTGGACGAACTCGGGATGCCCCTGGAAGCACAGCACCTGGTCGCCGATGGCGTAGGCGGCATAGGGACAGAAGTCGCTGGAAGCGATCACCCGCGCGTTTTCCGGCAGCCGGGTGACCTGGTCCTGGTGGCTGATCAACAGGGTCAGGTCCGGCAGCGCCGGGCTCATCCAGTCGGCCCGTTCGTTCAACTGGTACTGGTGGATGCCCATGCCCCAGCCCTGGCTGGCGCGCTCGGCCTTGCCACCGAGCAGCAGGGCCAGCAACTGGTGGCCGAAACACACGCCGAGGAGCTTGTCGCCGCGCTCGTAGCGGTCCAGGAGGAAGGTCTTCAGGGTCTGGATCCACGGGTCGGGACCGAAGGAGTCGGCCTTGCTGCCGGTCACCAGGTAGGCGTCGAAGCGCTCGTCGTCCGCCGGATAGCGCCCCTCCACCACGTTGTAGATGACGAATTCGGCGGCGATCGGTTGCTTGGCGAACAGTTGCTGGAACATCCGGCCGTAGCCTTCGTAGCGCTCGATCAGCTCGGGACGAAGGATATCGGTTTCCAGGATACAGATGCGGAGCGACATAAAGACTCTCTGAAGAAGTGGGGTTATTGTCGTTTTCGTTTGATTTAATTAACACAGGAGCGCGGGCAAGGGAACCGTCGCCCTGGCCTCGAAAGGAATATCCGGACGATTCGCCAAAAAACAAGCAGCCGGCAGAAAGATTCCCGAGACGCCCAGCCGTAAAGAAATCTGCACAGGAGACGGAAGGACTCCCCATGCCCGGAACCGCCACGTAAACTGGCGGTTTTCCCGCGAGGCACACGCCATGTTGCTCAAGGCAGTACGTAACGGACTGGGTCAGGCGATTATCCTCGCCGACTTCGTCAGCCGCCCCCGCAAGCTGCAGCGCAGCGCCGAGGCCCAGGCCGAGGTCGAGCGGGCGCTGCGGAACCTGTCGCTCTACCAGTTCCGCGCCTGTCCGTTCTGCGTGAAGACACGCCGCGCCATGCACCGGCTGAACCTGCCGATGCAACTCAAGGACGCCATGAACGATCCGCAGGCCCGCCAGGCTTTGCTGGAAGGCGGCGGGAAGGTCAAGGTGCCGTGCCTGCGCATCGAGGAAAACGGCCAGGTGCGCTGGATGTACGAATCCAGCGAGATCATCGCCTATCTGGAAGGTCGTTTCGCCAACGCCTGAGCGGCCGATCAACCGCCCCCGGCCGCGTCCAGGGGCAGCCGGTGGATCAGGAAACGCGCCGGCACCTCGCCCTCGCGCCCCGGCAACAGGCGGTGGCGAATGCGGGACTCGCTGACATAGGCGCAACCCTGTCCGGTGACGGTCAGGTTGACCGGCGACTCCAGGCCCTCGCGTATCACTTCGATGCCGCGCCGCCCTGGAGCGAGCGGCTCGGCGATCCGCAGCACCTTGCCGGCGCCGCTGCGGATGGCGTTCTCCAGCACGATCAGCGAGCCGTCCGGAGCCAGCGCCATGCCGTCCGGATTCTCCAGCGTTCGGGGCAGCTCCATCTCGCGCAGCCGCGGACGCGAGGCGACCCCTTCGACGACATGGATCGCCCCGCTACCGAAGTTGCCGACCAGCAGGGTGTCGTCGTCCACCCGGACGATGCCCGCCGCGCCCAGGCCGCCGGGGCCGGCCAGGCGGCTGTCGCGCAGCAACACCTGGAACGCCGGTTCCCCGGGCCGCAACCGCATCAGGCTGCCATCCCGGGTTTCGCTCAGGTAGACCGTTCCGTCCGGCGCCACCGCGAGATCGTTGCCCATCCCGTCGCCGGGCAGGGTCAGATATCGGCGCACGGCACCGGTCGCGAGATCCAGGGCGAACACCCCATGCGGCCGGCGCCGGCCAGCGGGTAGGAAGTCCGGCGAATTGCCCCAGAGCAGGCCACGCGGCTCGTCCAGCCGCAGCGCGGTGGCAGCGAAGATCGCCAGGCTGCCGGCGAAGAAGGTTTCCCACTCGCCCCCGGGAGGCTTGCGCAGGATGCGCCCGCTGGTGACCAGGCCGACGTACAGCGCTCCATCGGCGGCATGGGCGATGCCGTTGGGATACCGGGCCCCCGCTGGCAGGACGATGCTCGTCGCGGCGCAGGACGGCTCGCGCTCGCCCGGCGCACGGGCGAAAACCGGCAAGACGGTCGCCGATACCATGGATACCAGCAGCAACACGGAAGCCTGTCGTCTCATCATGCTTTCTCCGTCGATGTGCGCCCTACCAGCGCGGGGTCCGGGCGCGCACCGTGAGCGGCGCCTCCAGCGTGGCGCACTCCTCTTCGGCGAGGTCCAGCGTCAGCGCCGCGAGGGCATCCTCGAGGTGATGCGGCCTGGACAGGCCGACGATCGGCGCGGCGACACCGTTCCGGCCAAGCAGCCAGGCCAGGGCGAGTTGCGCCGGTGGAAGCCCGCGGGCAGCGGCGAGTTTCTCCAACGCGCCAAGGGTCGACTCGACTTCCTCCCTGCCGCCGTACCAGCGCGGGGCCTGTTCGTCCGTCCGGGTCCGCAGCGTGCCGGCGCTTCGCGCTCCGGCCAGCAGCCCACGCGCCAGCGGCGACCAGGGCGTCAACGCGATCCCCTCTTCCCGGCACAGCGGCACGAGGTCCTCCTCGTCCTCGCGAACGATCAGGTTGTACTGGCTCTGCATCGAGATGAATTGCGCCAGGCCGTGGTGGCGCTGGAAGGCGAGCATCTTCATGAAGCGCCAGGCCGGCATCGACGAGGCGCCGAGGTAACGGACCTTGCCGACACGCACCAGGCTGTCGAGGGTTTCGCAGCTTTCCGCGATCGGGGTGTCCGGATCGAAGCGATGGATCACGAAGAGATCCAGGTAGTCCGTACCCAACCGCCGCAGCGAGGCATCCACGCTGGCAAGCAGGTGCTTACGCGACAAGCCGCAGGCGTTGGGCCTGTCGCTCATGGGAAAGAACGCCTTGGTGGCGATTACCAGGTCCTCGCGCTGCGCGAAGTCCCTGAGCGCGCGTCCGAGGATCCGCTCGCTCTCGCCGGTGGAATAGATATCGGCACTGTCGAAGAAGTCGATCCCGGCTTCCAGCGCCTCGCGAATGAACGGACGCGCCCGTTCCTCGTCCAGCACCCACGGACGCCACGCCGGATCGCCATAGGTCATGCACCCCAGGCAGAGTCGGGAGACTTTCAGGCCGCTATTGCCAAGACGGACATGCTGCATCGTACGACCTCGTCGAAAGGCTCTGAAAAGAGCGGTTTCCCCGGCCCCACCCTGTTCATGAGCCAGGTTTCCCGACGATGCTATATTGCTGCCGAATAGCTAACTATTCTGGAAAAATCTCTTTCATTGATCGAGTTATTTTAATAATCCAATGAAGAAGCCCGATCTCGCCGGTCTCGCCGCCTTCGTCGCCATCGCTCGCGAACGCAGTTTCCGTCGCGCCGCCGCCACCCTCGGCGTAACCCCGCCGACGCTCAGCCACACCCTGCGCGAACTGGAAACCCAGCTCGGCATCCGCCTGCTCAACCGCACCACTCGCAACGTCTCGCCGACCGAGGCCGGCGAGCACCTGCTGGCACACCTGGACCCGGCGTTCGAAGACATCGCCGCCGCGCTGGACAGCCTTAACCGCTTTCGCGAAACGCCTCACGGCCTGGTACGAATCAACGCACCGCGAAACGCCATCGGTCTCGTCCTCGCGCCACGTTTCGGCGAACTGGCCCGCGACTATCCCGGCATCACCCTGGAAGTGGTGGCGGACGAGGGTTTCGCCAATATCGTCGAAGCCGGTTTCGACGCCGGCATCCGCCTCGGCGAAGACCTCCAGCACGGCATGCGCGCCGTGCGGGTCGGCCCGGACCTGCGCTTGGCCATCGTCGCGACCCCGGCCTACTTCCGACGGCAAGGCAGGCCGGGTAGCCCGGAGGAATTGCTCGGCCACCGTTGCATCGGCTGGCGCAAGGTGTCTTCCGGAGAGCTGTACAAATGGCAATTCAGCAAGGGCACGAAAGCGCTTTCGGTGGCCGTGAGCGGACCGCTGGTCCTCGACGACCCGCGCCTGATGCTACAGGCGGCGCTGGCCGATGTCGGGATTGCCTTCGCCATCGAGGAGGAAGTCGCCGAGCACCTCGCCGCCGGCCGCCTGGAACGGGTCCTGGCGGATTGGTGCGCTCCCTTTCCCGGTTTCCATCTCTATTATCCGAACCGCCGCAACCACCCGGCGGCGTTGAGCGCCGTGATCGATCTGCTGCGCTACCCCGGCGAGGAACACCCAGGTCCCGCGTAGGCACATCGGCGGAAGCGCCCGTGGCGGCCTGGAGGCAAGCATGGAGGCTGGCCTGTATCGACGCACGGCGTAGGGCGGATAACCGCATCGCGGTTATCCGCCGAACCTCGGCATATCGGCGGATAGCGCCCATGGCGCTATTCGCCCTACCCGTGGCGGCCTGGCTGGCAAGAACCAGGGGATACCGGGGTGGCGTCATCCGCCGCGGTACGCGACCACGAGAAAGCCGGCCCGAAGGCCGGCTCTCCATGCGACGCCAGGACTCAGAACAGCTCGCCCTTCGCCGCCTTCTCCAGCAACAGCGCCGGCGGCTCGAAGCGCTCGCCGTACTGTTCGACCAGGTATTGGGCGCGGGCGATGAAGTCCTTCAGGCCGTACTGGTTGATGAACTGCAAGGCGCCCCCGCTCCAGGCGGCGAAACCGATACCGAAGATCGAGCCGATGTTCGCGTCGGCGGTGGAGTGCAATACCCCCTCCTCCACGCAACGCACGGTCTCGATGGCCTGGATGAACAGCAGGCGGTCGCGTACGTCCTCGGCGGATATTTGCGCATCGGGCTTCTCGAAGCGGCTCTTGAGTTCCGCCCAGAGATGTTTCCTGCCGTTCGCCGGGTAGTCGTAGAAGCCGGCGCCGGCCGCCTTGCCCGGGCGCTTGTACTCATTGACCATCAGGTCGATCACGGCGAACGCAGGGTGCGTCGGCAGAGCCTTGCCCTCGGCCTCGAGGTCGCGGGCGGTCTGGTTGCGGATGTGGGTCATCAGGCTCAGGGAGACCTCGTCGGAAATCGCCAGCGGCCCCACCGGCATACCGGCCTGGCGCGCCTGGTTGTCGATCATCGCGGCGCTCACGCCTTCGCCGAGCATGGCGATGCCTTCGTTGGTGAAGGTGCCGAATACCCGCGAGGTGAAGAAGCCGCGGCTGTCGTTGACCACGATCGGCGTTTTCTTGATCTGCAGTACGTAGTCGAAACCGCGCGCCAGGGTTTCGTCGCTGGTCTTTTCGCCGCGGATGATCTCCACCAGCGGCATCTTGTCCACCGGGCTGAAGAAGTGCAGGCCGATGAACTTCTCCGGCCGCGCCACCGCCTGGGCCAGACCGGTGATCGGCAGGGTCGAGGTATTGGACGCCACTACCGCATCGGCCAGGGCATGCTTCTCGGCCTCGGCGGTGACCTTGCCTTTCAGCGCGCGGTCCTCGAAGACCGCCTCGATGATCAGGTCGCAGCCTTCGAAGTCGGCTTCGCTGACGCTCGGCACGATCCGCGCGAGGAAGGCGTCGCGCTTCTCGGCGGACAGGTGCCCGCGCGCAACTTTCTTATCCAGCAGCCTGGCCGAATAAGCCTTGCCCTTCTCCGCCGCTTCCAGCGAGACGTCCTTGAGCACCACCTCGATGCCGGCCGCCGCCGATACGTAGGCGATGCCCGCGCCCATCATCCCGGCGCCGAGCACGCCGACCTTTTTCGTCGCCCGCACCGGATACCCCTGCGGCCGCGACTTGCCGGCGTTGATCTCGTTGAGCTGGAACCAGAAGGTGCCGATCATGTTCTTCGCCACCTGGCCGGTGGTCAGCTCGGTGAAATAGCGCGCCTCGATCAGTTGCGCGGTGTCGAAATCGACCTGGGCGCCCTCCACTGCCGCGCACATGATCTTCTCGGGCGCCGGGAAGCAACCCTTGGTCTTGTCGCGCAGCACCGACGGTGCGATGGCCAGCATCTGCGCCACGTTGGGACTGGCAGGCGTACCGCCGGGAATCTTGTAGCCGGCGCTGTCCCAGGGCTGCTTCGCCGCCGGGTTGGCGAGGATCCAGGCGCGGGCCTTCTCCAGCATTTCCTCGGGGCTGTCGGCCAGTTCGTGGATCAGCCCGGCCTTGAGCGCTTCCGCCGGACGCACCTTCTTGCCTTCGGCGAGGTACGGCAGGGCTTTCTCCAGGCCAAGCAGGCGCACCATGCGCACGATCCCGCCGCCGCCCGGCAACAGGCCGAGAGTCACCTCCGGCAGGCCGAGCTGCACGCCGGGATTGTCTAGGGCGATGCGGTGGTGGCAGGCCAGGCAGATCTCCCAGCCGCCGCCCAGCGCAGCGCCGTTGATCGCGGCGACCACCGGCTTGCCGAGGGTCTCCAGGCGCCGCAGTTGGCCCTTGAGTTCGAGGATGCCCTGGTAGAAGGCCGGGGCGTCGGCCTTGGTGACCTTGATCAGCTCGTTGAGATCGCCGCCGGCGAAGAAGGTCTTCTTCGCCGAGGTCAGCACCACGCCGGCGATCCCCTCTTTCTCCGCCTCCAGCCGTGCGATGGTCTTCGCCATCGCCTCGCGGTAGACACCGTTCATGGTGTTGGCGCTCTGCCCGGGCATGTCCATGGTCAGGACGACGACGTTGTCCTGGCCTTTTTCGTAACGGATAGCGTCAGTCATTCCGGTTCTCCCTTCACACGCGCTCGATGATGGTGGCGATGCCCATGCCGCCGCCTACGCAGAGGGTGGCCAGGCCGTAGCGCAGGTTGCGCCGCTCCAGTTCGTCGAGCAGCGTGCCGAGGATGATGCAGCCGGTGGCGCCGAGCGGGTGGCCCATGGCGATGGCGCCGCCGTTGACGTTGACCTTGCTTTCCGCCACGCCCATGTCCTTCATGAACTTCATCACCACCGAAGCGAACGCCTCGTTGACTTCGAACAGGTCGATGTCTTCCACCTTCAGGCCGGCCTTGGCCAGGGCCTTGCGGGTCGCCGGCGCGGGGCCGGTAAGCATGATGGTGGGGTCGGTGGAGGTCACCGCGGTAGCGACGATCCGCGCCCGCGCCTTCAGGCCCAGTTCGCGGCCCTTGGCCTCGGAGCCGATGAGCATGGCGCTGGCGCCGTCGACGATCCCCGAGCTGTTGCCCGGCGTATGCACGTGCTCGATGCGCTCGACCTGGCTGTACTTGCGCAGCGCGGTGGCGTCGAAGCCCATCTGCCCCATCATCTCGAAACTCGGTTTGAGCGCGGCGAGCCCTTCCAGGGTGGAGTCGGCGCGAATGAACTCATCGTGGTCGAGCAGGACGATGCCATTCTGGTCGGCGACCGGCACCAGCGACTTGCCGAACAGCCCTTCGGCGCGGGCCTTGGCGGCCTTCTGCTGGGAGCGCAGGGCGAAGGCATCGACATCGGCGCGACTGAAGCCTTCCAGGGTGGCGATCAGGTCGGCGCCGATCCCTTGCGGGACGAAGCTGGTGTGCAGGTTGGTTTCCGGATCCAGTGCCCAGGCGCCGCCGTCGGAGCCCATCGGCACGCGTGACATGGACTCGACGCCGCCGACCAGGACCAGGTCCTCGAAACCGGAGCGTACCTTCATCGCCCCCAGGTTCACCGCCTCCAGGCCGGAGGCGCAGAAACGGTTGATCTGCACGCCGGCAACCTGTTCGTCCCAGTCGGCCACCAGCGCCGCGGTCTTGGCGATATCGGCGCCCTGGTCGCCCACCGGCGTCACGCAGCCGAGCACGATATCGTCGACCTGGGCGGTATCCAGGTCGTTGCGCCGCTGGACCGCGCGCAACAGCCCGGCCATCAGGTTCACCGGCTTGACGCTGTGCAGCGCGCCATCCTTCTTGCCCTTGCCGCGGGGAGTACGCACGGCGTCGTAAATGAATGCGTCGGTCATGGCGGTCTCTCTTATCCTGTTCTCGTCCGGCCGAGCGGGCCTCCGCCTACCTTAAACAGGCTCGCCGGCGGGACAATGACCGAACCGCTCAGGCTGATTGACCGCCCAGCTCAGCCTGCAACGCCGGGAAGATAGCACCATGCCATCTTTCGACCGGAAACCCGGACACCGGACGAACGGTCGAGACGCACGCCAGAGCCGTCACCACGCTGTCATATAGAGGGAATATGTCTAGACCGCAGCAGCTTGTATCCAAGTGGTCTAAGCCCGCGCAGGCCGGGGCTTAGACTGATTCATGCAAGCGTTCGAAAGGGAGGTCGACGCCGGGGATGCCGGGCCGACCGAAGAGTACGCCACTGCGTGGCAAGCCGTTCCGCCGGGCCGTAGCGCGGAGCAGGCAGCCACCCGACAACAAGAAAGGCAGACAGGCCATGTTGAACGAGCAGCCAAAAAGATGGCGGCAAGCGAGCCTCATCGTCTTCGCCACCACAGTCATCCTGATCCTTCCCAACCTTAACAGTCTGATCCGTTAGGGCACCTGCTGCCTGCACGCTGCGCACCGCCTCGCGGTCAGCGCAGCGCAGGCAGCCACCAGGTCAGCAGCAGCGGAATGAAGGCGAACGACAGCAGGGTCGAACACAGCACCAGGCTGGCGACCTGATCCGGCGAACGATTGCCGCGCAAGGCGTAGAGATAGTTGAACACCGCCACCGGCATCGACGACTGCACCACCAGCACCCCCTGCGCCAGCGGCGGCAATTGCAACGCCAGCGCCACCGACCAGCCCACCAGCGCCCCCAGCAGAAGACGCAAGCCGCCATAGAAAAAGCCATTGCCCAGTTGCCGCGGGCGGATGCTGGCCAGGGACACGCCGAGGGTGATCAGCATCAGCGGAATGGTCAGCCCGGCCATCAGGTCGACGGTATTCGCCATCCAGCGTGGCAGTTGCAGGTCGAGCCCCATCAACAACAAGGCCAGCAGCACGCTGAGCAGGATCGGATTGCCCAGCAGCGAACGCCAGGAGCGCTCGCCGCTCATCCAGAACACGCCGAGGCTGAAGTTGCCGATCGACATGATCAGGTAGAACGCCACCGCCAGGGTCATCCCCGCCTCGCCGAACGCATACAGGCACACCGGCAGGCCCATGTTGCCGACATTCGGGAAGCTGTAGGCCGGCACCAGCACCTGCCACTCCTGGCGCCCGAGGCGCGCCGCCGCCCAGCCCAGCGCAGCCATGCAGACGCAGATCAGCGCGCTGGCCAGGGCCATCCGGCCGAAACTGTGCAGGTCCACCCGGGTATGCGCCAGGGTGGCGAGGATCAGGCATGGCGAACCGATGTTGAACACGATGCGCGAAACGAACTCGGTCGGATAGGCGTGTCCGAGACGGACCCAGACGTAACCGACACCGGCGCCGAACAGCACGGGCGCCATCACGGCGAACAACTCGGCGAGCACGGGAACCCCTTGGTTAGCCAGCTATGCAATGGCCCGCATGCTACCGCGAGGCCCCCGTTCCGTGCCAATCTCTCGCTCCATGCCATAACCGGCGGATGCACGAGGAACCCGCATGCCTGTCACTCTCCCGCGCCTGGCGTTGCTAGGTGCCCTGCTCTTCCCTGTGGCTGCCGCCTGGGCCGCCGAGCTCCGCCTGGAACTGCCGGGGGGCACGCAGACCTGGAGCAGCGAAGAACTGCTCAGGCATCCGCAGGCCCGCGACCTGGACATCCCGGCCGACGTCGCCTACCGCCGGAACATGCGCTACCGCGCCGTGCCACTGGCGGCGTTGTTGAAAGGCGTGCATCCCGAAGACCATTTGCAGGCCGTGGCCAGCGACGGCTTCGCCGCCGAGTTGCCGGCCGCCCCGCTGCTCGCCGAACAGGGCTCGCAAGCCTGGCTGGCGATAGAGGATCCGCAGCGCCCCTGGCCGCCGCTGGGCGCCGGCAAGCCGTCCGCCGGGCCGTTCTATCTGGTCTGGAGCAAACCCGAGGAAAAACGCATCGGTCCGGAGCAATGGCCCTTCCAGGTCGTCCGCATCCGCTACCAGTCCCCTCTGGCCGAACGCTTCCCGGCCCTGCTGCCGGCCGCCGACGCCAGCGCGGAGGTGCGCGCCGGCTTCGCCGTGTTCCAGAAGAACTGCCTGGCCTGCCACCGTCTCAACGGTGCCGGCGACGCCCAGTTCGGCCCGGACCTGAACCTGCCGTACAACCCCACCGAGTACTTCCAGCCGCAATTCCTCGCCCGCTACATCCGCGACCCGCAGGCGCTGCGGCAATGGCCGCAGGCGAAGATGCCGGCGTTCCCGGAACGGGTGATCGACGACCAGGAGTTGCGCCAGTTGATCGGCTACCTGCGCCACATGGCCGGCCGCAAGGCGGGCGCGGCCGGCTGAAGCGGCGTCAGATGTTGTACGCCGAGGGCGGCGACGGCAGGCGCTCCAGCAAGTCGTGCAGGCCGGCGCTCCACTGGCGGCGGATGGCGCTGAAATAGGCGTCGTCCTCGGTGACCCGGTAGCCCTCCGGCAGGATCAGGCTGTCGCGGTGGTAGACCAGCAGGTCCAGCGGCATGCCCACCGAGAGGTTGCTGCGGATGGTCGAGTCGAACGACACCAGCGCGCAGCGCAGGGCCTGCTCCAGCGGCGTGTCGAAAGTCAGGTTGCGGTCGAGGATCGGCTTGCCGTACTTGCTTTCGCCCAGTTGCAGGAAAGGCGTGTCCGGCGTGGCCTGGATGAAGTTGCCCTGGGGATAGATGCTGTACAGCGCCGGCGGTCCGCCGGCGATCTGCCCGCCGACCAGGAAGGAACAGCTCAGGTCGGTATTGCCGGCCAGATTGCCGCCGTCGCGGGCCAGCACCTCGCGGGTGGTCTCGGCGACCAGCGCCGTGGCGTCGTAGACCGAGGGCACGTTGAGCAGGCTGGCGCCGTCCCGGCGGATGCGCTGCTGCAACAGGTTGATCACCGATTGCGAGGTCGCCAGGTTGCCGGCCGTCTGCACCACCAGCAGGCGCTCGCCAGGCGTGCCGAAGGTGAACAGCTTGCGGAAGGTGGCGATATGGTCGATCCCGGCGTTGGTCCGCGAATCGGAGGCGAACACCAACCCATCGGCCAGGTGCATCGCGACACAGTAGGTCATCTCGAATCTTCCTTATTCCGTCCGTCCCCGCCCCTCAAGCGTAAAGGCAATCGCCGATAACGCCAGGCGCGCAATGGATCGTCACTGTTGCTGCACCTGCAGCAGCGGCGCGCTGACCAGCACCCTCGCATGCATCTGCTCGCAACCGCCGCCACGGCGCAAGCCGCGCACCGGGCAGGCATCCAGGTAGTCGAGGCCGACGGCCAGCTTGAGATGGCGCTCCGGACGGCCGAGCCGGTTGGTCACGTCGAAGCTGTACCAGCCGTCGCCGAGCCAGGCCTCGGCCCAGGCATGGCTGGCCAGGTGCGTATCGTCCTCGGTGTAGAGGTAGCCGGAGACGTAGCGCCCCGGCACGCCCTGGCTGCGGACGCAGGCGAGGAAGGCATGCGCATGGTCCTGGCAGACCCCGGCGCGTGCGCCGAAAGCCTCGATGGCGGTGCTGTCGACGCGGGTCGCCCCCGGCTGGTAGAGGATATGCTCGTGCAGCGCATGCATCAGGTCGAGCAGGCCGCCGCGGTCCTTGCGGCCGCCCATGGCGCGTTCGGCGAAGGCGCGCATCTCGGCATCGGCGCCGGTCAGGCGGGTGCTGCGCAGGAACGGCAACGGCGACTGGCGATCGTGCTCCACCTCGCGCTCCTCGTCGATCTCGACCAGGCCGTGGGCGGCGATCAGGACCGACTCATGCGGTTCGTCCAGGGTCAGGACGTGCAGGATGTTGCCGTACGGATCGCGCAGCGGCCGCGCCGGGCGCGGCAGGTCCAGGCGCCAATCGACCACGTGCTGGCGCTCGCTGTCCTGTGGGGTCAGGCGCAGGTACTGGATGCTGGCGCGCACCCGGTCTTCGTAGCGATAGGTGGTGTCGTGGGTGATCGAGAGTCTCATGCGGCCTCCAGGTAGGAGCTGTGAATGGCGTTGGCCAACTGGCGAACCAGCAGGATGTAGTCGGTGATCCAGGTATGCAGGCCCTGTTCCAGCACCTCGTCGATGCCGGTGTAGCGCACCCGCGCCTCCAGCTCGGCGGCCAGGCGCTGCGCCGGCCGGCCGTTGACGCCGGGCAGGCCGGAAAGGATCTCGCTCAGTTCCTCGATGCAGGACAGCAGCGAACGTGGCACGTCCTCGCGCAACAGCAGCAATTCGGCGATGTTGCGCGCGTTGGGCGAGGCGCGGTACAGCTCGGTGTAGCCCTCGAAGGCGGATAGCGCCCGCAGCAGCGCGCTCCACTGGTAGTAGCCGCGCGCGGTGCCCTCGTCCGCCCCGGCGAGCGCCGCTTCGCCCTGGGTCTGGTAGCGCGCATCGAGCAGGCGCAAGGTATTGTCGGCGCGTTCGATGAAGGTTCCGAGACGGATGAAGCGGAACGCATCGTTGCGCATGCTGGTGGCGAAGGTCGCGCCGCGGAACAGGTGCGAGCGGTCCTTCACCCATTCGCAGAAACGACTGATGCCATAGCGCAGGATGCCCTCGGCGGCGATGCCGCGCATTTCCAGCCAGGTGGCGTTGATGTTCTCCCACATGTCCAGGGTGATCCGCCCGCGTACCGCATGGGCACTGGCGCGCGCTGCGGCCAGGCAGCTGTAGATGCTCGCCGGGTTGTCCGGGTCGAGGGCGAAGAAACTCAGCAGGCGCTCGGCGGCCAGTTCGCCGTGGCGCTCCAGGTAGGCGTCGAGGGTGCCGGTGATCAGCAGCGGCATGGCCAGTTCGTCCAGGCCGCCGCCGTTGCGGTCCTGCGGCAACAGCGACAGCGAGTAGCTGACGTCGAGCATGCGGGCGAGGTTCTCCGCGCGTTCCAGGTAGCGCGACATCCAGTACAGGTCGGAAGCGGTCCGGCTGAGCATGCTTATTCCTCCACCACCCAGGTGTCCTTGGTGCCGCCACCCTGGGACGAATTGACCACCAGCGAGCCTTCGCGCAACGCCACCCGGGTCAGCCCGCCAGGCACCAGGCGAACCCGATCCGGCGCCGACAGGACGAACGGCCGCAGGTCGATATGGCGCGGCGCGACGCCGCTCTCGACGAAGGTCGGACAGGTCGACAGGGACAGCGTCGGTTGCGCGATATAGGCCTCCGGGCGAGCCTTCAGGCGCTCGCGGAACAGCTCGATTTCCTCCCGGCTGGCCGCCGGTCCGACCAGCATGCCGTAGCCGCCGGAACCCTGGGTCTCCTTCACCACCAGCTCCGGCAGGTGCGCCAGGACGTGCGCCAGTTCCTTCGGCTTGCGACATTGCCAGGTCGGCACGTTGTGCAGTAGCGGGTCTTCGCCGAGGTAGAAGCGGATCATGTCCGGCACGTAGGGATAGATCGACTTGTCGTCGGCCACCCCGGTACCGATCGCGTTGGCCAGCACCAGGTTGCCGGCCCGGTAGGCGGCCAGCAGGCCGGGCACGCCGAGCAGCGAATCCGGGTTGAACGCCAGCGGGTCGAGGAAGGCGTCGTCGATCCTTCGGTAGATCACGTCCACCGGTTGCGGTCCGGCCGTCGTGCGCATGTAGACCCGCTCGTCGCGGACGAACAGATCGGCGCCTTCGACCAGTTCCACGCCCATCTCGCGGGCGAGGAAGGCGTGTTCGAAGTAGGCGCTGTTAAAACGTCCCGGCGTCAATACCACCACGCTCGGCGATTCGACGTCACTGGCCCGCTTTAGGGTGTCGAGCAGCAGGTCCGGGTAGTGGTCGATCGGCGCCACGCGCTGGCGGACGAACAGCTCGGGGAACAGGCGCATCATCATCTTGCGGTTTTCCAGCATGTAGGAAACACCGCTGGGCGTGCGCAGGTTGTCCTCCAGCACGTAATAGTTGCCGCTGCCGTCGCGGACCAGGTCGACCCCGGCAATGTGCGCGTAGACGTTGCCCGGCAGGTCCAGTCCCTGCATCGCCAGTTGGTACTGGTCGTTGGCCAGGACCTGCTCGGCAGGAATCACCCCGGCCTTGAGGATGCGCTGTTCGTGGTAGAGGTCGGCGAGGAACAGGTTCAGCGCCTGGACGCGCTGGATGCAGCCGGCCTCGATGTGCGCCCACTCCGCCGCGGGAATGCTGCGCGGGATGGTGTCGAAGGGGATCAGGCGCTCGGTGCCCTGCTCGTCGCCGTACAGGGTGAAGGTGATGCCGGCGCGGTGGAACAGCAGGTCGGCTTCGCGCCGGCGTTGCAGCAGTTGCTCTTCAGGGGTGTCGGCCAGCCAGCGAGCGAATTCCCGATAATGCGAGCGGCATTCGCCGCCAGCATCGTGCATCTCGTCGTAAAACATGCGTGCCATGCCGGACTCCTTGTCGTCACGAACGATGGGGAACTCGCAAAGCCCGTGCCAGCGCGCGGATCACGGCTCGTCGGCGATTCGCAGGGTCGGCGCGGCGGGTTCGCCCCAGTCTGGTGCATCCTGCCCACAGGGAGAGGAAGGGCGCCCCGTTCGACGGCATGCGCGCCCCGCGGCCACGGACCGGCATCGACCTGCCGATCGCGAAGCGACCTGTGGGACCGATAAGTCTAGAACAGACCCGGAAGGGAGACGGCTTATCCCCTCCCTTCCATGCAGACAGCCGTCTCGCTCGAACGAGCGATAAAGCGGACCGGCGGTAGTGCCAGGGGGGCGCCCGCGGCCGGGAAGGTCAATCGATCAGCGACAGCCAATGACGGTAGAAACCCTCGGCCACCCGATTCAGCCCGGCAATCCTGGCAGGCAACCCGGCCAGCATGTCCTCGGCGGATTGCTGGCTGGGCTGGGAGGGATCGAGCAGGTGCGGCCAGCCGGCGATCCAGCGCCGCACCAGTTCCTCGGTCATTTCCGGATGGCCTTGCAGGCCGAGTACGTGACCACCCCAGGAAAACCCCTGGTTCTCGCACCACGGGCTGGACAGCAGGCGCTCGGCGCCCTGCGGCAGGTCGAAGGCATCGCCATGCCACTGGAAGATCGAGAAGCGCTCCGGCAGCCCGGCCAGCCATGGACTGTCGCGGCTTTCCCGCTGCATGGGCTGCCAGCCCATTTCGGTGTAGGGCTGGTGCCGCACCGTCGCGCCCAGGGCGCGGGCCAGCAACTGGCCGCCGAGGCAATGGCCGATCAGCGGGATGCGCCGCTCGATGAAGCGACGCAGCAGCGCCAGTTCGTCGCGCAACCAGGGCAGGTCGTCGTTGACGCTCATCGGCCCACCCATGATCGCCACCGCTCGCGGGCGTTCGGCGTCGAGACCGGCGAGTTCGCCGAGGTCGGCGCGGATCACGCGGAAGTCCAGGCCGCGCTCCGCCAGCACGGCACCCAGATGGCCTGGCGGACAGAACTCGGCATGGGTCAGGATCAGAATATCGCTCATGGCTTACCTCCTTCCCCAGTCTGAAGGAAAGCCTTCGAGGAAGGAAAGCCCGACGCAGGAGCCCCGGCCCGGGATCGCGGCCGGGGTCCCGCCGCCGTCACGGACGCAGCGAAGTGACCTCCTGGGTCACGCCCCACCCGTCCAGCACGCCGCCCAGCGGCACCACGACTTCCTCCAGGTCGTGTTCGAAGGCACCGATGGCGGCATGGGTGGCGTACATCACCTTGCTGACCTGCAGGTTCCAGGAGCCATCGTCGCGAGCGACGACCTGGGCCCTGAGCGACTCGCCGCGAAACTGGCCCGCTGCCTGGCGGGCCTCCCGCTCACTGGGAAAGATGGCGAAGAAGTCGATGGGATGGATGCGCGCGAAGTCGAAGCCGCCTTCTTTCATGCGACGCAGGACATTCACGCTGACATCATCCGAGAAGGGCTTTTCCATGAGACGCACCTCCTGTCGAGACATTCAGAAAATTCACCGATTCCCCATTCAGCTGAAGCCATCGTCGGCGATCATGAGAGTTTTGTGATCAGGCCAGAGGAGGATCGGACGACCATGGCTTCTTTCAGGGTAGCGTCAACCTGCCAGCGCTGCCGAGCTTTCCGCCGCCTGCCCCGGCGGGCGGCGACCGGCGGCAGACAAAGCGCTGTACAAAAGGCCCGGCCGTTGAGCAAGATTCCGCCTGCGCCGGCGACCGTTGGTCCTGCCCGATGGCATTGGCGAAAGCGACTCGTGCAATAATATCAGGTTGATATCAACCACTTCTCTCCCGCTATCCCGTTCGGACGCTTTCATGCTTATCAGCAGCTACAACCAGGTTCTTGTCGCCTTTTCCCTGATTGTGGCCATCCTGGCGTCCTACACCGCTCTCGACATGGCCGGCCGGGTGACCCTGGCGAAAGGCCGCGAGGCGCTCTCCTGGCTGATCGGCGGCGCTTTCGCCATGGGCTTCGGCATCTGGTCGATGCATTTCGTCGGCATGCTCGCCTTCAGCCTGCCGATCCCGCTCGGCTACGACCTGGGCCTGACCCTGCTGTCGCTGCTACTGGCCGTCGGCAGTTCGGCCTTCGCCCTCTGGCTGGTGTGCCAGGCGGAACTCCCCTGGCAACGCCTGGCGCTGGGCGCCCTGCTGATGGGCAGCGGCATCGCCGCCATGCACTACACCGGGATGGCCGCCCTGCTGATGATGCCGGGGATCGTCTACGACCCGCTGTGGCTCGGCCTCTCCATCCTGATCGCGGTGATCGCCTCCGGCGCCGCGCTGTGGATCGCCTTCCGCCTGCGCCATGGCAGCCGGCGCATCGTCCTGGTCCGGGCCGGCGCCGCCCTGGTGATGGGCTGCGCCATCGTCGGCATGCACTACACCGGGATGGCCGCCGCGCAGTTCCCCCTGGGCAGCTTCTGCGGTGCCGCCGGCCGAGGCATCGACAACGGCTGGCTGGCGGTGCTGGTCATCGTGATCACCCTGGCGGTGATCGCCATCGCCCTGATCGTCTCGGTGCTGGACTCGCGCCTGGAGGCGCGTACCTCGGTGCTCGCCACCTCCCTCGCACGAGCCAACCGCGAGCTGATCCAGTTGGCCCTGCACGACAACCTGACCAAGCTGCCCAACCGCATGCTCCTCGACGACCGCCTGGAGCAGGCGATCCAGCAGGCGATCCGCGACGATCGCCGGTTCGCCGTGCTGTTCATGGACCTGGACGGCTTCAAGGCGGTCAACGATGCCTACGGCCATCACCTCGGCGACCTGTTGCTGATCGAAGTCGCCGAGCGTATCCGCGCCAACGTCCGCGCCCAGGACACCATCGCCCGCCTCGGCGGCGACGAGTTCGTCCTGCTGATCGAGGCCCGCGAGCCCGCCGACGCCGCGACCCTGGCCGAGAAGCTGGTGAAGCGGATCAGCCAGCCGTACCAGATATCCCGCCACGAGGTGCGGATCTCGGCGAGCATCGGCATCGCGCTCTACCCCGGCGACGGGCAGACCCGCCACGAACTGATGATCAATGCCGACGCGGCGATGTATCACGCCAAGGACCAGGGACGGAACGGCTACTGCTTCTTCGAGAGTTCGATGAACGCCAACGCCCAGGAACAGTTGCAACTGCTCCATGACCTGCGCCAGGCCCTGGAGCGCCGGCAGTTGGTCTTGCACTACCAACCCAAGGTACTGGCGCCGAACGGACCGATGGTCGGCGTGGAAGCGCTGCTGCGCTGGGAGCATCCGCAACACGGACTGATCCCCCCCGACCAGTTCCTGCCGCTGGCGGAAAAAACCGGCCTGATCGTGCAGATCGGCGAGTGGGTGCTCGACGAAGCCTGCCGGCAGATGCGCCTCTGGCTGGACGGCGGGCATGCGGAGTGGAACATCGCGGTGAACCTTTCGGCCCTGCAGTTCGCCCATGCCGGCCTGGTCGACTCGGTGCGCAACGCACTCCTGCGCCACAGGCTGGAGCCCAGCCACCTGATCCTCGAGGTGACCGAATCGACCGCCATGCGCGATGCCGATGCCAGCCTGGTGATCCTCGAGCAGTTGTCGGCGATGGGCGTCGGCATCTCCATCGACGACTTCGGCACCGGCTACTCCAGCCTGCTCTATCTCAAGCGCCTGCCGGCGAGCGAACTGAAGATCGACCGTGGCTTCATCAACGAGCTGGCCCACGACAGCGACGACGCCGCGATCGTCTCGGCGATCGTCGCCCTCGGCCGCACGCTGAACCTGAAGATCGTCGCCGAGGGCGTGGAAACCGAGGCCCAGCAGGAGTTCCTGACCCGCCTCGGCTGCAATTCGCTGCAAGGCTTCCTGCTCGGCAGGCCGATGCCGGCCGAGCAGTTGCTCGCCAGCGTCGCCTGAGCGCCGCCAGCGGCGCGCCACGGGACCTGTCAGAACCGGCAGATTCGCCCATCGCCGTCTCGTTGACTTCCGCCCGCGCTGCGAACACCTTATGTCGCGCCCGCCGGGCGGCATGCCGCGACATGTCACGCCGCCACGACGAGCGTCTATCCAATAACGAGAAAACATGCATGAACAGGCTGTGTGTACTGGGGCTTCTCATCGGGCTGAGCGGGAGCCCGGCACTGGCGGCTGGCCAGGGCGAATCCGGCAATCCACCGGCTACCGACAAGGAGCGTTTCATCGCCAGCCTGATGGCTCGCATGAGCAACGCGGAAAAGATCGGCCAGCTACGCCTGGTCAGCGTCGGCGCCGACCATCCCAAGGAAGCGCTGATGGCGGACATCCGCGCCGGCAAGGTCGGCGCCATCTTCAATACCGTGACCCGCCCGGACATTCGCGCCATGCAGGACCAGGTCCGCCATAGCCGCCTGAAGATCCCGCTGTTCCATGCCTACGACGTGGCCCACGGGCACCGCACCATCTTCCCCATCAGCCTCGGCCTCGCCGCCAGCTGGGACCCCGAGGTGGTCGCCCGCAGCGCGCGGATCTCCGCCCTCGAAGCCAGCGCTGACGGGCTCGACATGAGCTTCTCGCCGATGGTCGACATCACCCGCGACGCGCGCTGGGGGCGGGTCTCGGAAGGCTTCGGCGAAGATACCTACCTGACCTCGCTGCTGTCCGGCGTGATGGTCCGTGCCTACCAGGGCTCCAACCTGGCCGCCCCGGACAGCATCATGGCGGCGGTCAAGCACTTCGCCCTGTACGGCGCGGCCGAAGGCGGCCGCGACTACAACACCGTGGACATGAGCCTGCCGCGCATGTTCCAGGACTACCTGCCGCCCTACAAGGCCGCGGTGGACGCCGGCGCCGGCGCGGTGATGGTCTCGCTGAACACCATCAACGGCGTGCCCGCCACCGCCAACCGCTGGCTGCTGACCGACCTGTTGCGCCAGCAGTGGGGCTTCAAGGGGCTGACCATCAGTGACCACGGCGCGGTGAAGGAACTGATCAAGCACGGCCTCGCCGGCAACGAGCGGGACGCCACGCGCCTGGCGATCCAGGCCGGTGTCGACATGAACATGAACGACGATCTCTACTCGACCTGGCTACCGAAGCTGCTGGCGGCCGGCGAGATCGACCAGGCCGACATCGATCGCGCCTGCCGCGACGTGCTGGCGGCGAAGTACGACCTCGGCCTGTTCGCCGATCCCTACCGGCGCCTGGGCAAGCCGGACGACCCGCCGTTCGACACCAACGCCGAGAGCCGCCTGCACCGCCAGGCCGCCCGCGAGGTGGCTCGCGAAGGACTGGTCCTGCTGAAGAACCGCGACGGTCTGCTGCCGCTGAAGAAACAGGGGCGGATCGCCGTGATCGGCCCCCTGGCCAAGAGCCAGCGCGACGTCATCGGCAGTTGGTCGGCAGCCGGCGTGCCACGCCAGGCGGTAACCGTCTACCAGGGCCTGGCCAATGCCGTCGGCGAGCGTGCCACCCTGCTCTACGCCAAGGGTGCCAACGTCAGTGGCGACCAGGCGATCCTCGACTACCTGAACAGCTACAACCCGGAAGTCGAGGTCGATCCGCGCTCCGCCGAGGCGATGCTCGAGGAGGCCTTGCGCACCGCGCGCGACGCCGACCTGGTGGTCGCCGTGGTCGGCGAATCGCAGGGCATGGCCCACGAGGCCTCCAGTCGCACCGACCTGCGCATCCCGGCCAGCCAGCGGCGGCTGCTGAAGGCACTGAAGGCCACCGGCAAGCCGCTGGTGCTGGTGCTGATGAACGGCCGACCGCTGTCGCTGGGCTGGGAGCAGGAAAACGCCGATGCGATCCTGGAAACCTGGTTCAGTGGCACCGAAGGCGGCAATGCCATCGCCGACGTGCTGTTCGGCGAGCACAACCCCAGCGGCAAGCTGACCATGTCCTTCCCGCGCTCGGTGGGCCAGGTACCGGTCTACTACAACCACCTGAACACCGGCCGGCCGATGGACCACGACAACCCCGGCAAATACACCTCGCGCTATTTCGACGAAGCCAACGGCCCGCTCTACCCGTTCGGCTACGGCCTCAGCTACACCGAGTTCAGTCTCTCGCCCCTGCGCCTGTCCAGCGAACGGCTGGCCCGCGGCGCTACCCTGGAAGCGCGGGTCACGCTCAGCAACAGCGGCAAGCGCGCCGGCGCCACGGTGGTCCAGCTTTATCTGCAGGACCCGGTCGCCAGCCTCAGCCGTCCGGTGAAGGAACTGCGCGGGTTCCGCAAGGTGATGCTGGAGCCCGGCGAATCGCGGGAGATCGTCTTCCGCCTCGGCGAGGCAGACCTGAAGTTCTACGACAGTCAGCTCAGGCACACGGCCGAGCCGGGCGAGTTCAAGGTCTTCGTCGGCCTGGATTCGGCGCAAACCGAAAGCCGCAGCTTCACCCTGCTCTGAAGGCGCCGACCGCACCGCCAGCGTCGCCGACGCGGGCGAACGGCAGCGTCTCAGCCCTCGGCCCGGAGCCAACGCCCGGGCCGGGGGCGGCGCCTGGTTCCCTCAACCGGCGTCCCCTTCCTCCTCGCCGCTCCGCGCCACGCTCTCCGTCAATGCGGCCTGCAACGCCGCCAACTGGCTGTCGAGCGAAGCGTCGATGATCCCGATCTCGGTTTCCAGGATGCAACCGCCCTGGTCCAACCGGGCATCGCCGACCACTTCCAGGTAGCCCACCTCGGGGAAATCCTTGAGCACCCGGGCGACCTGCTCGCGCACCGCGGCCAGTTGTTCCGGCTGGACGTGCAGGATCACCTGCTTCTGGTTGCTCACCAATGCCAGTGCCTCGCGCGTGGCCGCCAGGGTCAGCTCGACAGCGTCGTAGTGGCGCAACACCTTGCGCACCGCCTGCAGCACCACCTCGCCAAGCTGGCGATCGACCTGCCGGTAGTAGCGATTGCAGCGCAGTAGCGTTTCCTGGATCAGCCCGGCCTGGCGCAGACGCGCCTCCTCCAGTCCGGCCTCCCAGCCCAGGCGCTTCTGCTCCTGGTAAACCTCGTGGGCCTCGCGCTCGATTTCGGCGGCACGCTCGCGGGCCGCTTCCACCAGGCGGTTGGCGCTGAGGTAGTCCTGGTAGTCGCGGGCGCGCAACAGGGCCTGCCCGGGGGCCAGCCGTACGCGACTGGCGTCTAGTTCAACAAATGGAAGCATTCATCGCTCGCTTGTCGGGCGACCTTCAGGCACAGGGTCCGCGCCAGGGATCGCCGTTGTTCGTCGAAGGTCCAGTCCGCCGGGGCCGGCATGGCCTCCAGGCGCAGGCGCAGACGCCGCGAGAAACCGCAGTCGGCATCGCTACAGGCGGCCAGCCAGAAAGCCAGGCCGCAGCGCCGGAAATAGCCTTCTTCCGGGTTTTCCGGCAAGGCCCGCTGCCAGCCGGGCGGCCAGCGACCGATGAGCAGGTCGAGCTGTTCCAGGCAGAAACGCTGGCCCTGTTCGCCGATCTGCGCGCGGATGCGCCGAACCCGCGCACCGTCCAGCACCTGCCGCAAGGCCTGGCCGTGCAGCAGCGCGCCGAGCCAGCCCAGGGTCCGTTCCAGCGCCGCCTGCGGGTAAAGGGCCAGCCCGCCCAGTTGCGCGGGCATGCGGAACGCGCAGTCCAATTCCAGTTGCTCCAGCAGCCAGGCGTTGAGAACGCTCTGTCGCCTCCAGTCCGGCAGCGCCGGCAGCAACCGCAGCAATACCGCGGGCAGGTGCGACTCGTGAATGTAGCGGGCCGGGCAGAAGCGCAACTGGTAGGCCGTCAATGGCATCGCGCCGCTCAGCCCCGTTGCCGGTGCCAGAAGAACTGCGCCAGGTTGCTCGCCAGCAGCAACGCCAGCAGCAGGCCGAACAGACCGAGCAGGCGTCCGCGCGAGTGCTCCGCCACCTGGATCGAGAAGACACTCTCGAAGCGTGGCGCCAGCGGGACCTGGCGGACCCCGGCCGACGGCACCAGGACCACGCTGATGCGGTCGTAGCTGAGTCCTTCGATGCCGTTGTTCACCAGTTGCTTGATCTGCGGCACGTAGGCATCCAGTTGCACGTCGGCGGCGTGCTTGATGAACACCGAGGCCGATGCCGGCGAGGACTTCCTGCCCAGTCCGTCGCGCTCCTCTGGCAGCACCACATGGACCCGAGCCACCAGCACGCCATCGATCTCGGAAAGGGTATGGGAAATCTCCTGGGCCTTGGCGTAGTTGAGCCGCGCGCGCTCTTCGATGGGCGAGGAAATCAGCCCGTCCTTGGGAAACACATCCTTCAGCGTGGAGAAGTTCTCCCGCGGATAGCCCTTGCGCTTGAGCACCTCCACCGCCTCGGCGATATCCGATTCCTCCACCAGCAGGCGCACGGTGCCATCCTTGTCCGCCTGCTTGTCCGCGGAAACGCCCTCCGAACGCAACAGCGCCAGCATCTCGTTACCTTCCTTCTGGCTGATCCCGGTATAGAGTTCGACCTTGCACCCGCCCAACGCCAGGACCAGCGCCAGGAGCGCCATGCGCGACAGATCTTTCACCGTTCGCCTCATTGGGTCTTCATCAGGGTTTCGACGTTCTGGCTCATGCGCCCGACGGTCTTGGCGATCAGCTCTTCCTGCATGGTGATGCGCATCAGCGACCACTGCATCTGCATCAGGCTGTTGGGATCGTCGCCGGGCGTCGACAGCTCCACCTGCAACTCCTGCTTGGCCTGGCTGAAACGCTCCCTGATCTGCCCCAGTTCGCTGAGCAGGTCGCCGCCCAGGCTGCCGGCACCGCCCATCGCCCGTTCGAACTCGGCGACGTGGGCCGCGCCGGCCGGGCCGCCGGAGAGTTCTTCGAGACTGGTGATCTGCGCCTGGGCGCCCATCCGAGAGATATCCATCATGACTCCAGGTCGAGTTTGTGGCTGTTGCGCACGAGGTTGTCGAGCATGCCGTTGAGCGGGATCAGCACCTGCAATTCGCGACGCGCCAGTTGCGCCAGGTATTCGCCGCCCGGCGCATGCTCGACTGCACCGAGCAACTGGAGGAGAAAGGTTTGCTGCTGGCGCCCCAGCGGCAGTTCCGCACGGAGCATCGCCTTCAGCTCCAGGCGGTCCGCCTCCAACCCTTGCAGCGGCTGGGCAAAGCGCTGCAGCAGGCGCTCGCCGAGAGCGCCGTTCTCCAACCCGGCCAGGCGGCGTCCGGCCGCCGGCGGCTCGCCGCCGAGGGCCTGCTCGAAAGCCAGCACCTGATCGACAGCCGGCAGGTTCGCCGCCTTTGGACTGGCCGACGGATAGACGGCGAATCCCGGCGGCGTGTCGATGCGGCTCATGTCCGCACCTGGGCGCGCATGCCGGCGGCGAAGTCGGCCAGGGCAGGATCGCTGCTGCCGCCCAGCCCGGCCAGCCTGCGGTCCAGCGCGGCGCCCAGCCCCAGGTGCCACTCGCACAAGGCGAACCAGGGCTCCAGCGCCGGCCAGGGATTGCCATGGGCGAAGGCCAGGGCTTCCTGATAGCGCCCCTGGTTGGCCAGGCTGGAAATCCGGATCAGCCGCGCCGCTTCGTCCTGTCCGAGGCGCTCCAGCCACTCGGCGATGCACAGCGCCTCTTCGTGGCAGTGCTGCCCGCTGCCGGCCAGCGCCAGTTCCGCCAATTGGCGTATCAGTGAAGTGTCCATGTTCAGATCTTCTGCAGGATGCCTTGCATCAGGTCGCGCAGCGCACGGGTCACCGTCGAGTTGATGTTGTAGATGACCGACCACTTGTTGATCTTGTGTTGCAGCTCGGCCAGCAGCGCCGGGTTGTCGGCATTGTCGGTCCCCTGCAAGGCCTTGATCGCGTCGTTGACGTCCTTGTTCGCTGCGTTGGCCTGCTCCTTCAGGGCATTGGCCACGGTATCGAGGGTATTCCCCGGGTTGGGGTTGAATATCTGCGCCATGCTTAGTCCTCTGTGAGCTGCGAAAGAATGCCGAGACCGCCTTCGAGGGCCCGGGCCTGCTGTTGCAGGAACTGGAAGCGCTCCGGGCCGGCGCCTCTGGCCAGTTCCCGGCGACACTCCGCCAGCGCCGCCTGCAGACGCTGCCGGAGCGCTGCGGCATGCGTGCCGTCAGCGACCGACAGTCGCGTTTCCAAGGCTGTCATCATGGAGCACCTCCCCTTTGAGATTGATGATGAAACGCTGCTTGCCGCGGGCCACCAGGATCGACTCCGGCTCGATGGCGAGGATTCGCACACCGCGGGATGTCGAGGCGCCCACCGGGTATTTCTGGCCGTCGCCGAGCACTACATAGGGCACCCGCCCCAGCGACACCGAGCGAATCGTGAACTCCAGTTCGTCGCCGCTGGCGCGCTTGCCGCGACTGAGCAGCTCCAGGCTCGGGCGGTTGCCGAATTCCTGCTGGAACTCGCGCTGCAGGCGGTAGAAGGCGCTGAGCTGGACCTCGTCGAGCGTGCCGCTCAACTCGATGCGCTCGCCGCGCTCGCGGAAACTCAGTTGCCGGTCGAGGCCGGCGTCCGCCAGCAGGCGCTCGAGGCGGCGCAGGTGCGAGCCGGCCACCCGGACCTGGTTTTCCACCCCGAGCAGGCCCGGCACCTCGGACTCCAGCAATGCGTCGATCCGCGCCCAGCGTTCGTCCTGTTCCGCCAGTTCGCCGTTGAGCCGGACCCAGCCAGGCTTGTCCGCGTTGCTGCTGAGGATCTGCCGATAGCCGAATTTCTGCAGGATGAAATCCACGCCCTGGCGAATGTCTTCCATGCTCCGTGCTTCCAGTCGGTAGTCCACGCCGCTGCCATCGAGGTAGCGCTGTAGCGCCAGGCGCCGGGCGTTGTCCTCCAGGTAGCCGCCGAGCAGGAGACTGTCGCCCTGGCGCTGCACATCCACCTCGCTCATGCCCTGCTCGCGCAGGTAGGCGCGCACCTTCGCCTGGGGCTCCTCGCCGGCCATGCCGTGCTGGCGGGCCGACCAGGGTTCGACGAGCATGCCCAGCAGACACAGCGCCAGCGCCAGGCTGACGCCGAGCAGCCAGGCCCCGCCGGCACGGGCGGACGACTTGCGGCGCACTGGCGCGGTCTGCACCTCGGCTTCGGGGAAACGCTCGGGAAAACTCCGCTGCGGGTCGCAGAATGCCCAGCGCAGCGGGCCGCAGGTCTGCCCGGCAAGCGCCTGCAGGATCGCTCCGGCGACTTGCGCCTGGCCGTCCTGGCGAGGCTCGCAGCCCTCCGCCCACTCCAGCAGGCGCACGCCCTGGGCATCGACCTCGAGCACCAGGTGGACTGCCGCGATGCCCTCGTCGAGCAACACCAGGTCGGCCTGCAACGGATCGCTGCCAAGCGCCACCCGGCCCTCTCCGAGCGAGACTTCGGCGCCCTGGTTCAGCCCGCTGTAGAAGCGGATCTTCCAGGCCATGCTAATTCCCGCGCTCCGCGCCGACGCACCAGGCGCCGTCTTTGGGACAGGCGCCGTCGGTCACCCGCCAGCCCTCCTGCGCACCCATCCGGCAGGGCGTGAGGAACGAACCCTGGCCGGCCTGGCGCAAGCGCTCCTGTTCGGCCCTGGCCGGCGCCAGCGCCTGGCAGCGGGCGCTACCGAGCAGCTTGCGCAACGACAGGCTCTGGTTCGACAACTCGTCGATTTCAAGCAGGCCGCCGCGCAGGTCGCGACGGTTGTTCAGCGCCAGGTAATGGCCGACGCCATCGTCGATCAGCCGCGGCTCGATGAGGAACAGCCGCACCGAGCGGCGCACGGTGTCCGCGGTAGTGCGGAACAGCGCGCCGAGATAGGGAATGTCGCCGAGCCAGGGTACCTTGCGCTGGCTCTGGCTCAGTTCGTCGCGGTAGATGCCGCCGATCAGCAGGCTCTGGCCATGGCCCACGCGGGCGATGGTATCGATCACCGTGCGGTTGATCGTGGGGATCTTGTCCAGGCCGGCGCTATTGGGTTTCTGGCTGCCGTCCTCGATGTGCAGGCTGAGGCTGATCTCCGGCGTATCGCCGAGAGTCACCACTCGCGGCGTCATTTTCAGCATGGTGCCGTAGGTGATCGCCTTCAGCTCGGCCACCCGCTCGCCCGTGACCCGCACATAGTAGGTTTCGCTCTGGTCGAGCACCGCCTGGGTATTCTCCTGGGTCAGCAGGGTCGGCCGGGATCCGATCTGCGCCTGTCCCTGGCTCTGCAACAGGGTGACCTTGGCCAGCAGGAAATCCAGCCCGCGACTGTCCACCAGGCTGCCGACCGCCCCGTTACCGGCGCCGCCGCCCTCCTCGCTATCCTGGCCGGTGGTGCGGATCTGGATCGACTTGTTGTTGCCCAGGCGAATCCCGGCGCTCCAGTCGACGCCCAGCTGGGCGAGGTTCTCGGCATTGATGTCGATGATCGACAAGCCGACCTCGATCCGCGCCGAGGGCCGGTCGAGGGCTTCGATCAGGCGGCGATACATGGGCAACCGGTCCTTGTGGTCGCGCACCACCACCGCGTTCAGCGACGGTTCCGCCTGGACCACCGCATGGCTCGATTGCGGTCCCGGGCGCAGCTTGCCCGGCTCGTCGCCCACCGCAACCACGTTGGCATCGCTGAGCACCCGCGAGAGGATGCTGGCGATGCCCGGCGCCTCGATCTCGTCGTCGCGGTACTCGATCTTGCGGTCCTCGGCGACCGCATAGCGCAGCGGGAAGATCTCCACGCTGAGGTCGCCGGTCTTTTCGCTGCGCAGGGTGTATTGCTGCTCCAGCACCTGGGCGGTCTGCTCGACCAGTTCGAGATAGCGCCCCGGACCGGACACGTGCACCAGCCGCCCGGAAGGGTCGGCACGCCAGCCGAAGCGCGGCTCCCAGATGCCGGCGGCGGTCAGCGCGCGCTTCAGCTCGGCCTCGCCGACCTGCTCCAGCCTCACCAGCCGCGATTGCATCTCGGTGGTCTTGAATACGTACAGCACGGTGCCGTCGTAGTACCAGCCGAGGTTGTAGAGGGAGGCCATCAACTGCAGGAAGGCCTGCGGGCTTTCCAGGTCGAAGCGACCGCTGACCTGGTCGTTGACCTTGTCGCTGACGATCACCGAGGCATCGTAGTTGGCGCCGAAGTTGGCCAGCACGTCGCGCAGGCTTTCGCCCTGCGCCACATAGTCGTAAGGCAGGCTGGGCCAGTCCAGCGGCTGCGCGCGCAAGACCGCGCCAGGCAGCAGCGCCAGCAGTCCGCCGATCAGCAGGCGGCGCATCAGGGACGCCACACCGGAGCCTGCGGCGGCAACCCGCGGGGCAGCGGTTCCAGCTCCGGCGCCAGCGCCTCGAGCAGCCCCACCTGGGCGGCCAGGGCCCGTTCGAGTCGCTCGGGATCGAGGCCGTCGAGGCCCAGCCGCGCCTGCAACAGCAGGCGCCCGTCCGCGTCCAGGACGATGGCCTGGGGATAGCGCCGGCTCCAACTGGCGACCCGCGACAACAGCGCCCGCAGCAACCCCAGCTGGTCGCGCTGCGGATCCAGGGGGGCGTGCTCCAGCGGGCTTTCCAGCAGCAGGTCGTCGCCCTGGCGCAGCAACAGGACGCTCTGTCCGTCGATGCGCAGGTGGTACGAACCCGTCCGATCGGCAACAAAGGGCCCTTGGCCCAGGCGAGTGGCCAATCCGCTCAACAGATGATCCATGATTCCTCGGTAGGGCCGGCTTTCGCCGGCCGCTCAGCTCTGCCAGTAGAAGTGATCCTGTGCCTGGCACAGGTTGCGTTCGTGCAGCCAGGCCTGGACGGCGTCCGCCGCGCCGACGTCGTCGTCCAGCCGGCAGAGAGGTTGCCAGAGGCATTCGAGGACCTCGGGGATCGGCTCGAAGCCGGCCAGCCCGCCGCTGGCGAGCAGCGTCGCCATGCCCCGCTGCCAGTTCGGCCAGGCGCTCTTCGCCAGTGCCGAAGCCGTCTCCAGCTTGCCGGCCAGTTCGGCCACCTGTTCCTGGGTGCGCGCCTGGCACTTGGCGACCCTGGCCAGTTCCTCGCGGGCCTGCTCCGGCTCCAGCTCGGCCACGCGGGACCAGAATTCGGACTTGACTCGCAGTTGCCGGGACTGGGTCTCCAGCTCCACCAGCGACAGGCGCCAGCCGGGGATCGCCTGGTCGAGCAGGCTTTCCCACCAGCCATAGACCGGCAGCAGGACCCAATCGATCATCGACTGCGGCACGGCGAGGTTGACCCGGTCGCCCAGTTCGGCGCACCAGCCGTCGTCGTCCTGCGCCGCGCAGAGGAGAATCTGCCGCACCTCTTCGCGCCCCAGCGCCAGGCCGCGCGCCAGGCGCTGCTGCAACCACTCGCAGCGGAACAGTTGCTCCAGCCGCAGGCGCGGCAGCATCCGCTGCAGCAACGCCAGTTGCCGCGCACTGATGATTCCGGACTCACGATACAAACTGCTCGATGCGTAACCCGGCACCCGACCCCGCGAGCGGGCGTCCGAGCCCACCACGGATACCCGCCTGCCAGCGAACACCGCTTCTCGGGAGTATTGCTTATCGTCTTCCTGCTCCATTCTCTGCCTTGGCTTCCTCACTACATTGCGCGCTCGTCAGAGCCTGCAATTTGGGCCGATTCTACTCATGCAGCCGCTACCGGGCTTTCAAAAAACGTCAGTTATTTTTAGCCCGGCATTCGTCCTTCCCCTGCCGCGAGCGGCTCGGTGTGCAGCCGAAACGGCGGCGATAGCTCTGGGTGAAATAGGACTGACTGGAAAAGCCCGCCTCCATGGCGATATCGACGATGCTCATGTCGCTGTTGAGCAGCAACTGATGGGCATAGAGGATTCTCCGCTCGCTGATCCAGGCGCGCGGCGAAACCCCATAGACACTGCCGAACAGCTCCTTGAAGGTGGTCAGCCCCATGCCGAACTCGCGGGAGAAGTCGGACAGCTTCCACTCGTTGAGGTAGTGCTTCTCCATGAATAGCTGCAGACGCTCGACATGCCGGTTGCTCAGTTGCCGCAGGACCGACATCAGCAGCGGCCCCTGCGGACTGAACGCGAAGAGCATCAGCAACTCCTCGATCTTCAGGCAGGCGAGCATCGGCGGATGCTCATGCACAAGCAATTCCTTCAACCCCTTGACGCAACCGGCCAGCAGAGGCGTGGCAGCGAACGCGATGATGCCCGGCACAGGCTCGTCGCAACGCTCGACTTCACTCAACAGCGCGCCGAAGCGCTGGACGAAGCCTTGTAGAAACTGGGCAGATAATGGAATCCAGAGTATTCGGCTGTCCTTTCCCTTGGTACTTACGACATAGCTTCCGCGGCGGACGAAAAGCAACTCGCCAGGCGCCAGGCAAAAAGTGGAATCGATGTCCTGGACGGTCAGTTCGCCCTCGAGCAGAACATATACGCCCTCTTCCTTGTTTACCCTGTATTCGAAAGTTGGAATGTTCCAATGACAAGACGTTATCTGCTTTCGGCCAAGAGATTTGGCTCCTTGCATATTATAAGAACCCCAACACTTCCCGTCGTACCTTGAATGCCCCGCCGAGCGGAGAGGCATGAATACGCTCCGTTTTATTGATTTTCAAAGCCATGAGCACGGAGTCGATTTTATAATAATCAGGATTATCCGACGTGCGCTGATTCGCAGAGCGAGTCGGCTTCCGCCAATTAATCCAGCCTTCTTTAGAAGCGGAACAAAAGTACCAGTTTTATTATTCGAGGCCTTCCCTGAAAACGAACGAGACTTGCACTTCTTTAATCTCCATACGCACTTTCCGAAACAGCAGGCAATGTATCAATCGTTGCCAGATCTTTCTTCCGGGCGAGCGGCCGTACAATTCGGAGAACAGTCGCGCCGAACCAGCCGGACCCGCTCATCGACGCCCGCCGCCACCTGTTGCCAGGCACTCGCCTGGACCGCCGCGACGCCCACCCAGGAAAGCTCGGTACGCAGGTACAATGCCTCGCCCTCCAACCTGTCGACCTCCAGATCGAAGGCATAGCGCAACGGCAACCCGGACACCCGGTAGCGCCGCTCGGCAATCGTTTGCATCCTTCCCTGAACGACGGCATACAGGCGCAGCCTGAGTTGCGCCTGGCGCGCCTGCAGGGAAACGCCGCCCACCGAACCACCCACCGTCACCTTCGGCGACATCGGCGCGGGCTGGCTGACGCAACCGCCGAGCAGCAACGCCAGCGGCAACAGCATCCAGCACCTCACCTGCGCCGGACCGTGCGCGCCTCCAGCGGCGTGCCGTCACCGTCGGCGAGACGCTGCAAGGCCTGCTCACTACGCGGATCGCCAGCCACGTTGCGCGCCAGCCAGCGCGCCAGCCCGGCCACGCTGGAACGGTCCTCGCCGCGAACGGCCGCGCGGGTCACCGAACGCCCCTCGAAATGCCCCACCGCCTCGGTTCCAGCGTCTTGGGACGGCTGCACCAGCGAAATCGATTCGATTTTCATGGGACCGCTCAAACCCTCATGCCGACCGCAGCGACCGCCTCGCGATCACCGTCGCACGGCAGCAGGCGCTGCCAGAACTCGGCGTGATCGAGCAGGTTGGCCAGGGTCGCCTCGAAGCATTCGAGGGTCAGTTGCGCTGCGAGAATCTGCGCATACAACTGGACCTTGCCGGTCAGCTCGTCGAAGCCGAAATGCAGATCGAAACGGTGCCAATGGCGGTTGAAGCTGGCGAGCTGGCGAAAGATCCCCTCGCCCAGCACATCGATGCCCGCCACATCGGCCTCCAGCAACAGACGCTCGCGCTCGGCGAGCAGCAACAGGGTGACGCCCACCTGTTCGTCGAACAGCAGGCTCGCCATGCCCTCCTCGTCGAGGGACAGGGAAGGCAAACCGATACGGCCTGCGAACTCGGCAAGCAGTCGGTTGACCTTGCTCGTTAAATCCATGGGGGCGCCTCCTAAAGCTCAGCGCATGCTAGCACCGGGCTATGCATCGCTTTTGTCACTGAGAGACTTTTCTTTTAAGAAAAAAGCCACATCGCTGTGGCCTTTTCCTCCCGCGCGGAGACGGCTCAGACCACTCCGGCCGCCGCACGCCAGGCCTGGTTATGGCTCTGGGTGTACTGCTGGATGAGCTGCAGGACGTCCTTCATGAAGCCGGCATCGAAGCTCATCTGGTCCTCGACCTTCTGCTTCTGGCTCTGCCCGATGGTGGCGTTGACCTCTCCTTCCCGGGCGCTCGCCTGCGACTCGCCCTGGCGCACCTGGACCGAGGCGTTGGCCATCTGGACGAAGGACTGGATCACCGTGTTGGCCACCTGCAGGGCGCCGTTGCGGCTCTCGAAGGCACGGCCCGCCGCACGCAACGCCACACTGTCCTGCACCTGGTCCGCCGCCCAGACCTTGCCGACGATCTTGCGATCCTCGTCGGAGGTCTTGCCAAGCGCCTGCATCTTCGCGTCGATCAGTTCGTTGCGCCCATCGATGTTCTTCTGCAGGGTCTTCTCCTGACTGATGGCCTTGCCGTTCTTCAACGCGCCGAGGCTGCCGACCACCGCCGAGGCCAATGCGCCGACGCCAGCGATCACCGCCATGGCGATCATCAGCGTGGCGCCGCTGCGCATCTCGTCCACCTGCGCCTTCTGCGCGTGGATGATCGACTGGTTCTCGTTGTCGCGCTGGAGCACGCCCAGCTCGCGCGCTTTCTGCGCGATGCGGAAGAGAATCAGCAGAAGCTCGACGCTGCTGTCCAGCTCGCTGCCGGCCGCTTCCATGCGCACCGGGTCGAGCACCTGGCGCGGAGCGTTCAGTTCGACCCGGTCGGTCCGCGCGGCCGGCACCTGCGGCAGGTCCGCAGCCGCTTGCGGCGTGCCGACGGAACGCCCGGCGGCGCCGGGAGCGATCGGCTCGGAGGGGATCGCGGCCTGGGTAGCCGCCAGGGAATATTGCGTGTCGATCATGTGACGTCTCCTCAGATCGCTGCCGGTCGGCTGGACAGGTTGTGCAGGGTTTCACCCTTGGCCTGGAGCATGGCGAAGATCCGCTCCATGATTTCCTGGAATGCTTCCAGCATGCGGCTCAGCTCTTCCTTCAGGCGCTCGATCACGCCCTGCAGGGTGGTCAGGTCGGCACGCGATTCCTGCACGTCGGCCTGGCGGTTCGCGGCCTTCGCCTGGAATCCCGAATGAGTGGCCTGGGCCGCGCCGTTGGCGACGTCCAGGGTCAGGTCGGAAACCTGCACGCCGAGTTTCAGCGAGTGCGACAGCGATTGGCCGGCCAAACTGCCGAACTTGCCGCCCAGGTCGGCGACCTTGCTCGCCAGGCTGGCGGTCATCTCGGCCGCCTTGCCGCCGATCTTCGCTCCCAGTCTGGCCAGCCCGCCGACCGCTGAGCCGCCGAAGCTGACCACCGCCGCCAGCAGCGCGACGGCGATCTCGATACCCATCAGTGCCGGGCCGAGCTTTTCCATCACTTCCTTGCTGATCAATCCGTCCGCGGCTGCCTGCTGTACCGACTGGGAGACCACTCCCATGACACCGCCCGCGATCATCAGTGCACCCGCGGCCGCGCCGACGCCGGTTGCCACCATGATTGCGCCGACGATGATCGAAGCTATTGCACTGATCCAACCAAAGATTTTGGCTGCCAGACCGGACTTCTGGGCTTCTTTCGCGGCTTCTTCCGATTCCCTGATCTTCTGCTGGTTGTCCTCCATTTTCTGCAGGTTCTGCTTTCGCGCCTGCTCGATTTCGGTCAGCTTGAGTTTCTTCTGCTGGTTCTCGACTTCGCCGGTGATTTTCGCCAGCTCGATCTCGAACGCCTGCGGCGACATCAGGCCGGCGGACAACAGCGTCGAAGCGCCGGCCAGCACAACCTGCCGCGCCAGTCCGACATCCTCGCCCACTGCTTGCACCAGGCTGGCGATCTCCGCACGATTGGCGACCTCCAGGCGCTGCTGGCTGGCTGCGGACGGCGGCGTCAGCGCCACCCCCGTGCCGCTCGCGGAAGCCGCGGCCGGCGCCGCCAGGCGCTCCACCCGCAGACTCTCGACATCCCTCGCGACCGGCCTGCCGAGCGCCGGGATATCCCCGGCGTCGGCCACCCCGTAGGGCAGTCCGGCGCGCTCAAGCGTTATCGGATTCATATATTCGATCCTTTCTCGCGGTTACGGCTTCCAACATGGCGCCGGCACGCGCGGCCAGGGCCTCGTGCGCCGGCTGTGCCGCGGCCAGGGCCCGGGCCGAGTAGAAGCCACTCTCGGCTCCGTCGAGATCACCCAGTTGCAGATGGCACTCGGCGGCATGGAAGGGAAAGCGCGGCTCGTTGATGTCCATCAGCGCGCCGTAGCTGTAGCTCTGCAGGGCCTGCTCATAGAGACCGAGGGACTGGCGGCAGGCGCCCAGGCCGAGAAAGTAGCGGGCGTCGTAGTGGTCGAGCATGCACAGTGCCTGGAAGATCTTCTGCGCGTCGTCCCACTTGCCCGCCTGGTACTGGTTGAAGCCCAGCGCATAGAGCTGCTCCAGGGTGTCCTCGCTGAGTCCGCGAAGCATCGCCAGGGTGCCGCCGTCGCGCAGGAAGGCCTCCAGCGCCTGTTGCTGGTCGGTGTCGGAAGGGGTCGCTTGCTGGTTCATGGATACCTCTAGATCGCGCTGAGAATGTCGCGCAGGACGCTGTCGTATTTCTGAATGAAGCGGTTGAGCGCCTCGACCGCCGAGTTGTAGCGGGAGCTGGTGTCGTTGAGCAGGGTGGTCTTCTCGTTGACCTTGTCGTTCAGCGGACGCGAGCGGTCGCTCACCGTGGTGGCGAAATTGCCGACCGGGTTGTTGTCCTTCTCGAAGGGGTACTCATCGCTGAGGCCCTTGAGTTCCCCGCTCTGCTTCGGCGAGCCGCTGAGAAAATCCTTGATCGACAGCTTGCCGCTGAAGGTATCCAGATTGCTCAGCAGCGCATACTCGGGGCTGTCCTTCCACCTGGGATCGCCGACGGCATAGCCATATAGCGTGGGGTCGACCAGATCGATACCGCCAGCGTCGATCCTGATGCCCTGCTTGGCCGACAGCGCGGCGTTGATCTGCGACTGGATCACGCTGTAGACCTTCAACTCCGCGGTCAGCGCCTTGAGCTCGTCGAGCAGCGCCTTGCGCTTGCCGTCCTGGGTCTGCAGGACATCCTTGTAGACACCGATGACATCCTCGTCGAGACGCCCGTGCAGGCTGAAATAGGCCGACACCAGGAACTCGCGCAGATCCCACTGCGCACCGGGCTGCCGACGTGCCTGCAGGACTTCGCGGAGTACCTCGAGGCCCTGCCCCGGAGGCGCGGACGGATTGGCCGCGAGCAACCAGGCGAGCGCCTTGAGCACTTGCGCCTCGCTCAGCGGCTGGCCGGCGTGGGCCAGCACGATCCGCTCGCTGCGCAACAGGGCCAGCAGTTCCTCCTGCTCGGCACTGGCAGGCGCCGCCGACGCGGCCAGGAGCTCGTCCAGGAACAGCTCGCGAGCGGCATTAAGGTTTCTGACTTCCATCGTGATTCCTCAGATCAACAAGCCACGCATCGGCGTCGGACGCCGCGGCCGGGTACCCTGCTCGCCCTGCGTCGGCTGGGAACTGCGCATGCGCCGCAGTTCGGCCAGCAGCTCCTCTTCGGCGGCTCGCGCCAGCTCTCGCTCCGGCGCCTGGAACAGCAGCTCGCCGGCGTCCGCGGCAAGCCCCAGGCCTTGCCACATTTCCGCCAGCAGGCGGCCGCGTTCCTCGCTGTCGCGAATCGCCAGTTCGGCGGCCTGGACGGTCGCCCGCAGGGTGTCTTCGGTGTATTCGTTCATGTCGTCCATGGTAGGGATCGACGTTGCCGGAGCCTGTCAGGCACGGTCGGGTTTTTGTCGTTTTCGCAGGCTTCGCTGCGTCACCACCCGCCCGGCCTCCAGCTCGAACCAGCCGTCGGCGGGCTCGGCGGCGCCGGTCCAGCGGCGATAGAAGCGCGCCATGCGCTCGCCAGGCAGTGGGCTGCCGGCCAGCGCCAGGACCTTGCCGTAGAGACGCTGGCGCGGCCCCAGCGTATCGAGCGTGGCCTCCGCCAGCAGGTACAGCGCGGCGAATGGATTGGCCAATCCGCTGCGCGCCTGCCGCCGACGCAACATCACGATCCAGACCCGCTCGCCGTCGCAGCGCCAGGCCAGTTCGCAGCCATGGGCCAGGACCTGCCAGCCGAGCGCGATCGAGGTGTCGCGCAGGCAATGCGGACGCACCGCCAGGCCGCGGGCGAGAAACCAGGGAATCAGCGGATCGGCGCTCACAACACGATCCTGCCAAGCGGCTGGATGTTGATCTGCTGGGTCAGCTCCTGGTAGGACAGCACCGGCAGCCCGGCATAGTCGCTCTCCACCAACTTGCGCACGTAGCGGCGGATATCCATGGAAACGATCAGCACCGGCCGGTTCTGCATCTGCGCGAGATCGCCGACGGTCTGCCGCACGCGCTCGAGGAAGGCCTGGGTTATCGCCGGGTCGAGGGCCAGGTAGCTGCCGGCGCTGGTCTGGCGGATGCCACCGCGGATCTGCTCCTCCACCGCCTGGTCCAGCAGATAAGCGGGAAGGATATTGTTGCCGCTGGAGTACTTGTAGCAGATGTAGCGCTTGAGGCTGCTGCGGATGTACTCGGTGAGCTGCACCACGTCCTTCTCCTTCTGCCCCCACTCCACCATCGCCTCGAGGATCGCCCGCATGTTGCGGATCGAGATGTCCTCGCCGACCAGGCGCTGGAGAATCTCGGTCATCCGCTGCAGGGGAACGATCCGCTGCGCCTCCTTCACCAGCTCGCCGTAACCCTGCTCCATCTGCTCCAGCAGGTAGCGCGTCTCCTGGATGCCGATGAAATCCTCGGCGTACTCCCGCAGCACATGGGACAGGTGCCAGGTGAGCACCTGCTCCAGGCCCAGGCAGGCACAGCCGGAACGCTCCAGGCGATCCTGGTGCGCCTGCTCCACCCAGCTCGCCTCTTCTCCCGGCACCTGCAGCTCTGCCGGCTCGTGGGGGACCGCGAGCAGTTCCAGCTGCGCGGCGCGTTCGCGCACCAGCAACCAGCCCGGCCGCAGGCATCCGCGCGCGACCGGGACCTCCTGTAGCTGCACCAGGTATTCGCCATCGCCCATCGCTTCGTTGAAGCGCAAGTGGATACCCGGGAACGGCACGCCGAAATCCAGGTACAGCGCGCGTCGTACCCGCACCAGCTCCTCGTTCAGCGACATCGCCTCGAGACGTTCCTGGAGGCTGGCATCGACGTCGATCAGCAACGGCACGGTGAGGGCGAATTCTTCCTGCTCGGCGAGACGCCCGGCCTTCGGCTTGCCGCCGCCAGCCTTGCCACGCGCCTTGGCCGATGGCGCTCCGGCGCCCTGCGCGAGCAACGCCGGCAGGTCGCGGGAACCGGCGCTGGCCTGGGCCCGCTGGCGCCAGAGCATGAAGTAGCCGCCGCCACCAACCAGCAGCGCGAGAGCCAGGAAGGTCAGGGTCGGGAAACCGGGAATCAGGCCGAACAGTACCAGCAACAGGCCGCCGATCAGCAGCGCCTTGGGCTGCGCCACCACCTGTTCGCCGATGTCGCTGCCGAGGTCCGCCGACTCGTCGGAAGACACCCGGGTGACGATGATCCCGGCGGTGATGGCGATCAGCAACGCCGGCACCTGCGAGACCATGCCATCGCCGACGGTCAGCACCGCGTACAGTTGCAGCGCGTCGGCGGTGCTCAGGCCCTTCTGCGTGACGCCGATGGCGATGCCGCCGAGGATGTTGACGACGATGATGATCAGCCCGGCGATGGCGTCGCCCTTGACGAACTTCATCGCGCCGTCCATGGAGCCGAACATCTGGCTTTCCTTTTCGATCACCGCGCGCCGCGCCCGCGCCTCGTTGACATCGATCACGCCGGCACGCATGTCGCCGTCGATGCTCATCTGCTTGCCCGGCATGGCATCCAGGGAAAAGCGCGCGCTGACCTCGGCGACCCGCTCGGCACCCTTGGTGATCACCAGGAACTGCACGATGGTGATGATCAGGAAGATGATGATGCCCACCACCAGGTTGCCGCCGACCACGAAGCTGCCGAAGGTGTTGACGATCTGCCCCGCGTCGGCCTGCAGCAGGATCATCCGCGTGGTGCTCACCGACAGCGCCAGGCGGAACAGCGTGGTGATCAGCAGCACCGCCGGGAACACCGAGAACTGCAACGGCGAGCCGATGTACACCGACATCATCAGCAGGACCACGGAGATGGTGATGTTGACGGCGATGAGGATGTCCAGCAGCAGCGGTGGCAGCGGCAGCACCATCATGAACACCACCGCCAGCAGCAACACCACCAGCAGGATGTCCTTGCGCTCGCCGACCCGGCCGAGAAGCCCGCTCAGGTCGTTCATTCCCGCGCCTCCAGCTCCAGCGCCCGGGCGTGCGCGGCACGCGCCGCGTCGAGACGCCCGGCGAGCTGTTCGGCACGGCTCAGGCAACGCCACAGACCGGGCTCCTCCTCGCCATCCTCCTGCAACTGCCGGCACAGGCGCACGGCGGGCTCGCCGAGGCCTTGCTGGAGCAACGCCAGGAGCAAGGCGCGGCGCCCGTCGCGGCGCTCCGGCGCAACGCTCAGCAAGGCCTCCAGCAACACCTGGGCGCGTCGCGGCTGCCCGCATTGCAGGTGCAACCAGCCCAGCATCAGCAACAGGCGCTGTTGCGTCGGTTTCAACGTCATCGATTCATACCTTGTGCAACAGGTTCAGGGCCATTTGCAGCAGTCGCTCGTCTTCATCGCGCTCGCCGAGCAGGCAGGCCGCGGCCTGCAGGGCCGGCTGGCGGGGCAGCGTGAGGGCCAGGCGGAGATCGCGCAGCGCCTGGCGGAAGTCGCCGGGGCGCAGCAGGCCGTGGAACTCCAGCTGGGGCCGGGCGTAGTCGAACAGGCGCTGTTGCGCCTGCTGCGCGGGATACAGGCTGGCGACGTGGGTCTCCACCGGCCGGCCGTCGGGCGCCAGCAGATGGCGCTCCGGCAGGGGCGGCGCGAACGGCTCGGCATGCGCCAGGTCGAGTCGTTCGATGCCGATGTGCCAGGCACCGACCCGGCTCATGCGGCGAGCACTTCGCTGCGCGCCGAGCGCAGCGCCTGCAAGGCCTGGTGCAGCGTCGGGATGCCGACCTGCCGGGCTTCCAGGGTGATGCACAGCAGCAGGCGCGATTCGCCGCTCCAGGCGCAACGCAGCGGCAGGCTCCCGGCCGCGCGCGCATGGCACAGGCGCAACGCCCGCAGGGTGCCGCGATAGGCCTGGTGCCAGGCCAGGTCACAGGCCAGCCAGAGCGACAACTGTTCGCCATGGCGTTCCAGCTGCAAGGTGCCGCTGTCCTCGAAATCCAGTTGCACCACGCGCGCCAGCGGCGCCGGTACGCTCACCCGCAGGTCCTGGCAGAACTGCGCGACGGCCAGCTCAACCCAGTCCATGCTGCTGCTCCTCTTCGCGCTCGATCGCCAGGTCGAGTGCCATCTGGCAGGCATTCAAAAGATTCTGGCGCTGCTCGTCGTCGCCGAACACTTCGACCGGCAACAGGCGGTAGAGACGCTTCAGTTCGCGGAAGAAATGGATCTGCCGGGCGACGTCGGCCAGCGGCAACGGCTCGAGCAACGCCTGCACCTCGGCGACGCCGACCCAGCGCTTCTCGAGCAAGGCGATGACTGCGCCGGTCAATTCAGAAGGCCCGTATGCCATGGCCCCGCTCCCCCGTCACCAGCACCTGCCAGAGCGCCCCCACCTGCTCCGCCAGGCCGCCGAGCACGCGCAGCTTGTGCATGTCGCTCATGACCCGCTCCAGCTTCACCGGATCGAGCCGGCTCGACTGACTGTCCAGGTCGGCGCTCAGGGCTTTCTGCAGGAAGGCCACGACCCGCTCCAGCGGCGTCGCGGCGAAGCGCGCCTGGATGTCCTGCCAGGCCGCCGACAGGCCCCGGTAGTCGAGTACCGCGTCACGGTAGGTATCGCGCAGCGCCTGGATATCGCCGACACCGGCGGCGGAAGCCTCGGCGGCCAGCGGCTCGATGCGCAGGCCGAGTTCGATCTCCAGGCCCTGCTCGTCGGCCATCCGCAGCAACGCCTGGTCGACCAGCGCCAGCATCGCCCGCGCCTCCGGCCGCCCGGCCAGGACGTCGCGCGCCCGCGACAGCGCCAGGAAGCGCTGGCTGATCTCGCTGGAGAAGCCCTCCAGGTAAGCGCTGAGCTGCGCCAGGCTGCTCAGTTGACCGCTGCCCAGGTGGGCGATCAGCGCCTCGAGCTTCTGCTGGCTTTCCAGGTCCGGAATGCGCTTCCAGTACTCCTGCAGCATGGCCTGGACTTCGCTCAGGCGCGCATGGGCGTCGCTCAGGCGGCGCTTGGCCAGGGATTTCTCGGCGCGCTCGGAAAAGGCGAAGGTCAGCTCTTCCGCGGCATCGGCCAGCGACTGCGAAACGGAAACGTAGTGGACGCGCTCGCCCTGGAAGCTGCCGCCGACCTGCTGCGCGGGGGCGTTGGCCGCTTCCCGCGGCGCGAGGGGCGCGGCGGAGGAACTCTGGAGGATGTCCATCGTGGCTGTGGTTCCTGGTCTGCAAAGGCGGCGCAGTATAGGAACCGGTCCGGTACCGCCGATGCCAATATCGGCCGGTTTTTTTTAGCCGCGGCGGCAACCGATTTCTAAAAACTCCCGGCTGGCACTGAAATTCGTCGCGCGAGGCTTTCTCTATAGTGCGCGCCGACTCCAGCCGAACCGACCCGCCATGCCCGCGCTTCTCTCTCCTCTCATCGTCCGGATGCGCCACGCCATCGAAGGCTGCCGGCCGATCCAGATCCGCGGGCGGGTCACCCAGGTCACTGGAACCCTGCTCAAGGCCGTGGTGCCCGGCGTGCGCATCGGCGAACTCTGCCAGTTGCGCAATCCCGACCAGAGCCTGGCGCTGCTCGCCGAGGTCATCGGCTTCCAGCAGCACCAGGCGCTGCTCACCCCGCTCGGCGAGATGCTCGGGGTTTCCTCCAACACCGAAGTCAGCCCTACCGGCGGCATGCATCGCGTGGCGGTTGGCGAGCACCTGCTCGGGCAGGTGCTGGACGGCCTCGGCCGCCCCTTCGACGGCAGCCCGCCGGCCGAGCCGGCGGCCTGGTATCCGGTCTACCGGGATGCTCCGCCGCCGATGAGCCGGCGCCTGATAGAGCGGCCGCTATCGCTGGGTGTGCGCGCCATCGACGGCCTGCTGACCTGCGGCGAAGGCCAGCGCATGGGCATTTTCGCTGCCGCCGGCGGCGGCAAGAGCACCCTGCTGGCCAGCCTGGTGCGCAATGCCGAGGTGGATGTGACGGTACTCGCCCTGGTCGGCGAACGCGGTCGCGAAGTCCGCGAGTTCATCGAAAGCGACCTCGGCGAACAGGGGCTGCGCCGCTCGGTGCTGGTGGTCGCCACCTCCGACCGACCGGCGATGGAGCGCGCCAAGGCCGGTTTCGTCGCCACCAGCATCGCCGAGTATTTCCGCGATCAGGGTCGCCGCGTCCTGCTGCTGATGGACTCGCTGACCCGCTTCGCCAGGGCCCAGCGCGAAATCGGCCTGGCGGCCGGTGAACCGCCCACCCGCCGCGGCTACCCGCCCTCGGTGTTCGCCGCGCTGCCACGCCTGATGGAGCGTGCCGGGCAATCCGAGCGGGGCTCGATCACCGCGCTCTACACCGTACTGGTGGAAGGCGACGACATGAGCGAGCCGGTGGCCGACGAGACCCGCTCGATTCTCGACGGGCACATCGTGCTGTCGCGCAAGCTGGCCGCCGCCAACCACTATCCGGCCATCGACGTGCTGCACTCGGTGAGCCGGGTCATGAACCAGATCGTCGACGACGATCAGCGCCATGCGGCCGGACGCTTGCGCGAATGGCTGGCGAAGTACGAGGAAGTCGAGTTGCTGCTGAAGATCGGCGAATACCAGAAAGGCCAGGACAGTGAAGCCGACCGGGCCATCGAGAAGATCGGGGCGATCCGCCAGTGGCTGCGCCAGGGTACCCACGAAACCAGCGATTACGCACAGGCCTGCGCGCAGTTGCGGAGCCTCTGCGCATGAGCCTGGCGCTGCTGTTGCGCGTCCGACGCCTGCGCCTGGACCGGGCCGAGCGCGCCCAGGGCCGCCAATTGCTACGGGTTCGCGCCGCGGCGCAGGAACACACCGAGCGCCAGGCGGCGCAACGGGACTACCGCGACTGGCGACTGGCCGAAGAGCAACGGCTGTTTCTCGCCTGCCAGGCGGCCATGCTCGACCGCCGGCGCCTGGAAGCCTGGCAGCAGCAGGTAGGGCTGCTGCGGGAAAAGGAAGCCGGCCTGGAACAGGACTGCGCCGAGGCCGCGCAGCGCCTCGAAGGGGAGCGCGAGCGCCTGCGGCAGTGCCGGCGAGAGCTGCTGGAACGCCAGCGGCAACTGGAGAAGTTCGCCGAACTGGAGCGCCACGTCGACGCCGAGCGCCAGGGGCTGCGCGAACGCAGCGAGGAAGGCGAACTGGAAGAATTCACCCGCCACGAGACCTGGCCATGCTCAAGCTGAACGCCGTGGATACGGCTCCGCTCGTGTCGTCCGACACCCTTGCCCCCCTTCCGCCGCTGCGCGCGCAGCAGATCGCCTTCGAACAGGCCCTGCCCGCGCACCGACCGCCGGCGCCCAGGCCACCGTTCGACAAGGGCGACGAAACGACGGAGACCGCCGCGACAGCCGACGCGCCGACCTCGACGCCTCTCGCCGACCAGCCCGCGGCGCCTGCCGCCGACCGGCCGCCGACCATTCGGCAGCCCCCCATGCCAGTTGCCGCGGACGCAACGCCAACGCCAACGCCAACGCCAACGCCAACGCCAACGCCAACGCCAACGCCAACGCCAACGCCAACGCCAACAGTGTCGCCGTCCGGATCGGTAGCACGGCAAGCGCCGGCAGTCACCGCGCGCGTCGCGGCGTCCACGCAAGGCCGGGAGCCGGCCAGCGCTTCGGCGCCTCCGGTCGACGAACCGCCGCTGGTGCCGGTGTCCTCCCACCCGCAAATCGCAGGTCGGACGCATGAGCGGCCACAGCCCGGCCCCGGCTTCCCGGCGAAAACCGCTGCCGAGGTCGCGCCCACGGCGCAGGCCAGTGTCCAGGCTTCGCCGCCCGCGCCGACAGCGGGCGGCGAAGGCCACGGAGAGGAGCGTCGGCAACCCGGAGAAACCGATCCATCCGCACAGCCCCCCGACGACCAAGCGCCTATGCCACTGCCCGCCATGCAAACCCCCGGCGACCGCCTGCTGGCACGCCTGCTGGCATCGAGCGGGAGCCGGCCACTGCCGCTGGCCGATCTCGCGCGCCTGCTCGATGCCGTGCAGGGGCGCATCCAGGTCGCCAGCGCAGCCGAAAGCCATGCGGCGCGCCTGCAGGTGCGACTGCCCCAGCTCGGCGCCGTGGAGGTGCAGGTCCTGCATGGCCATGGCCAGTTGCAGGTCGAGATCAGTGCCAGCCCCGGCAGCCTGGCGTTTCTCCAGCAAGCCCGTGGCGAGTTGCTCGAACGCCTGCAACGGCTGCATCCGGAACAACCGGTGCAACTCACCTTCAACCAGCAGCAGGACAGCGGCCAGCGCTCGCGGCAACGTCGCTACCTGCATGAAGAGTGGCAAGCCGAATGAACGGTACGGACCTCGACCTGCCGCTCGCCAGCCGCGCCGAACTGGATCTCCAGCGACGTCTCGCGCGTTGCCGTCGCCACTATGCCGGCAACGCTTTGCAAGCGCGCCTGGACATCGCCCAGGCCGCCCCCGACGTCGATCTCGAACTGAGCCTGGCGTGGGACGGCCTGCCCCTGCGCTTTCTCTGCCAGGCTCCGGCGCTCGCCCACTGGCTCGCGCCGAACCTGCAGGAGGCAGCCTTCGCCAGCCTGCCGGCGGCCCTGCAACTGGCCTTGCTGGAGCGCGAAGGCAACGTCTTTCCCGGCCTGGTCTGGTACGGCCTGAGCCCGGCGCAACCACGCGCTGCGATGGGCCTGCGTTTGAGCCTGGAACGCGACGACCAGCGCCTGGCGCTCTGGCTCGACGGCGATCCCGCGACGCTGCTGGCACGCCTGCCGCCGCGCCCCTCGGCGCAACGCCTGGCCATACCGCTGCGCCTGTCGCTGCAATGGCCCGGCCTGCCGCTGGACGCCAGCGAGCTGCGCACCCTGGAGCCCGGCGACCTGTTGCTGCTGCCTGCCGGTCATCGCCCCGACGCAGCGCTGCTGGGGGTTCTCGAAGGACGCCCCTGGGCGCGCTGCCAACTCCACTCCACGCAACTGGAACTGCTCGACATGCACGACACCCCCTCCCTCGCCGACGGCGAGGACCTGCACGAACTCGACCAACTGCCGATCCCGGTCAGCTTCGAGGTCGGCCGCCGCACCCTGGACCTGCATACCCTCTCCACCCTGCAGCCAGGCTCGCTGCTCGATCTCGACAGTGCCCTGGACGGCGAAGTGCGCATCCTCGCCAACCAGCGCTGCCTCGGTATCGGCGAACTGGTCAGGCTCCAGGATCGGCTCGGGGTGCGCGTAACCCGCCTGTTCGGACACGACGAAGCATGATCCAGTTGCCCGACGAGCTCGGCCTGATCCTCGGCCTGGCCCTGCTCGCGCTGGTCCCGTTCATCGCGGTGATGGCGACCTCCTTCATCAAGATGACCGTGGTCTTCTCGCTGCTGCGCAACGCCCTGGGCGTCCAGCAGATTCCGCCGAACATGGCGATGTACGGGCTGGCGATCATCCTCAGCCTGTACGTGATGGCACCGGTCGGCTTCGCCACCCGCGACTACCTGCGCAACCACGACGTCAGCCTGAGCGACTCGGCATCGGTGGAACGCTTTCTCGACGAGGGCATGGCGCCCTACCGGAACTTCCTCAAGCGGCAGATCCAGGAGCGCGAACACACCTTCTTCATGGAAAGCACCCGCCAGGTCTGGCCCAGCGAATACGCCGAGCGGCTCGACCCGGACAGCCTGCTGATCCTGCTGCCGGCCTTCACAGTCAGCGAACTGACCCGTGCGTTCGAGATCGGCTTCCTGATCTACCTGCCCTTCATCGCCATCGACCTGATCATCTCCAACATCCTCCTGGCGATGGGCATGATGATGGTGTCGCCGATGACCATTTCCCTGCCGTTCAAGCTGCTCCTGTTCGTCCTCCTCGACGGCTGGGCGCGGCTGACCCACGGCCTGGTCATCAGCTACGGAGGCTGACCATGAGCAGCGCCGACATCCTCCACTTCACCAACCAGACCCTGTGGCTGGTGCTGGTCCTGTCGCTGCCGCCGGTACTGGTCGCGGCCCTGATCGGCACCCTGGTATCGCTGGTCCAGGCGCTCACCCAGATCCAGGAGCAGACCCTCGGCTTCGTCGCCAAGCTGGTGGCCGTGGTGGTGGTACTGTTCGCCACCAGCGGCTGGCTGGGCGGCGAGCTGTACCGTTTCGCCGAAATGACCCTGCTGAAGGTGCCGCTGGTGCGATGAGCGTCCAGGACCTGCAGCAACTGCTGCTGACCTACAGCCTGCTGCTGCCGCGGATCATCAGTTGCTTCGTGGTCCTGCCGGTGCTGGCCAAGCAGACCCTGGGCGGCGGCCTGGTGCGCAACGGCGTGGCCTGTTCGCTGGCGCTGTTCGCCTACCCGATCGTCGCCGGCAGCCTGCCGCCGGCCCTCGGCGCGCTGGACATCGCCCTGCTGATCGGCAAGGAAGTGCTGCTCGGCCTGCTCATCGGCTTCGTCGCCACCATTCCCTTCTGGGCCATGGAAGCGACCGGCTTCATCATCGACAACCAGCGTGGCGCGGCACTCGCCTCGACCTTCAACCCCAGCCTGGGCAGCCAGACCAGCCCCACCGGGCTGTTGCTGACGCAGACGCTGATCACCCTGTTCTTCTCCGGCGGCGCCTTCCTCGCGCTGGTCGGCTCGCTGTTCAGGAGCTATGCCAGTTGGCCGGTGAGCAGTTTCTTCCCGCAGCTCGGCAGCCAATGGGTGGCATTCTTCTACGCGCAATTCTCGCAGATGCTGATGCTCTGCGCGCTGTTCGCCGCGCCGCTGCTGATCGCCATGTTCCTCGCCGAGTTCGGTCTGGCGCTGGTCAGCCGCTTCGCCCCGTCGCTGAACGTGTTCATCCTCGCCATGCCGATCAAGAGCCTGGTGGCCAGCCTGCTGCTGGTGCTCTACCTGGGCATCCTCATGGAGCACGCCTACGATGCCCTGCTGCTCGCCGTCGACCCGCTGCGCCTGCTGCGTCCCGTGCTGGAGACGCCATGAGCGCCGAGAAGACCGAGCAGCCCACGGCGAAGAAGCTGCGCGACGCCCGCCGGCAAGGCCAGGTGGTGAAGAGCAAGGAAATTGTCTCCAGCGCGTTGATCCTGTCGCTGGTGGCGCTGCTGATGGGCTTTTCCGACTACTACCTGGAGCATCTCGGCAAGCTGCTCCTGCTGCCCGCCGAGTACATCGACCTGCCGTTTCGCCAGGCGCTGGAGACCATCCTGGAGAACCTTCTCCAGGAGCTCCTCTACCTGCTGGCGCCGGTCCTGCTGGTCGCGGCGCTGGTGGTGGTGCTCAGCCATGTCGGCCAGTACGGTTTCCTGCTCAGCCTCGACAGCGTCAAGCCGGACCTGAAGAAGATCAACCCGGTGGAGGGCGCGAAGAAGATCTTCTCGATCCGGAGCCTGGTGGAGTTCCTCAAGTCGACCCTGAAGGTCGCCCTGCTCTCCCTGCTGGTCTGGCTGACCTTGCAGGGCAACCTGGCCAGCCTCCTGCGGATTCCCGCCTGCGGGCTGGACTGCGTGGCACCGGTGAGCGGGCTGATGCTCAGGCAACTGATGCTGGTCTGCGCGGTCGGCTTCCTGGCGATTGCCGTCGCCGACTACGCCTTCGAACGCCACCAGCACTACAAGCAGTTGCGCATGAGCAAGGACGAAGTGAAGCGCGAGTACAAGGAGATGGAGGGCAGCCCGGAGATCAAGAGCAAGCGCCGGCAATTCCATCAGGAACTGCAATCGAGCAACCTGCGCGCGGATGTTCGGCGTTCCTCGGTGATCGTCGCCAACCCGACCCACGTCGCCATCGGCATACGCTATCGACGCGGCGAAACACCCCTGCCGCTGGTCACCTTGAAGCACACCGACGCCCTGGCCCTGCGGGTCCGGCGCATCGCCGAGGAAGAAGGAATCCCGGTGCTGCAACGAGTTCCGCTGGCACGGGCGCTGCTGCGCGACGGCAATGTCGACCAGTACATACCGGCGGACCTGATCCAGGCCACCGCCGAAGTCCTGCGCTGGCTGGAAAGCCAGCAGACGGATACGCCCTGATCGCTATCGGGCAGGGCAGCCGCCGCGGCACCGGCGACGAAAGACGCTGCGACCTGGCGCCGAAAAAAAGGGGCCCGAAGGCCCCTTTCACATGCTTGCTACGGGTCAGTCCTTGTCCGGGATCCCGTGTACCACGCCCGCGGTATTCTCCAGCAGGCTCTTGGTCGCGGTCTGGATGAACGACTCCAGCTTCTTCTGCAGCTCGGCCTGGTCCGGCACTTCCTTGGTGATCACCGCCTTGGCATCGCCGCCCAGTTGGTAATCGTAGACGCGCACGTCACCGTCCTTCGGCCGCACCAGGATGCGGTTGCCGGAGACGATGGCGACGTTCTGCTCGCTGCCCGACGGCTTGATCACGCCGAAGCCCTTGTCGCCTTCCGGCAGGTTCAGCAGGTCGCGGCCCCAGCACTGGTGGACGGTCTCGCCGCCGAGCAGGCCCATGATGGTCGGCACGATGTCGACCTGGGTACCGACGGTCGGCAGGTGGGTACCGAACTTCTCCTGGATGCCGGGGGCGATCAGCAGCAGCGGCACGTTGAAGCGGTGCAGGTCCATCTCGGTGAGCTGCTCGGGGCTGCCGAAGCCATGGTCGCCGACCACCACGAAAAGGGTGTCCTTGTAGTACGGCGACTTCTTCGCCTTCTCGAAGAACTGGCCCAGCGCCCAGTCGGAATAGCGCATGGCGGTCAGGTGCTCGTCGAGCGAACCGTAGCCGGTCACGCGCTCCACCGGCAGGTCCTTCGGCAACGCATAGGGCACGTGGTTGGAGAGGCTCTGCAACAGCGCATAGAACGGCTTGCCGGTGCTCGCCAGCTTGTCCAGTTCCTCGTTGCCACGGGCGAACATGTCCTGGTCGGAGACGCCCCAGGTCGGATCGGAGAACACCGGGTCGACATAGTCGTTGCGGCCGATGAAGGTGGTCATGCCCTGGTTGCTGAAGAAGCCGGACTGGTTGTCCCAGGCGAAATCGCCGTTGTAGACGTAGACGTCCTCGTACTGGCGGGCGCTGAGCAACTGCGGCAGGCCGGAGAACTTGTGGCCGCCCTCCGGGGTTTGCATCAGGTATTCGAAGCCCGGCAGGTTGGGGAAGCAGGCCATGGTGGCGAACATGCCCTGGTGGGTATGGGTGCCGTTGGAGAAGAACTGGGTGAACAGCAGGCCTTCCTTCGACAGCTTGTCGAAATACGGCGTGATGTTGCCCGGCGCGCCCAGGGCGCCGACATAGTGGCCGGCGAAGCTTTCCAGCAGGACCACCACCACGTTGCGGATCGGCAGGGTATTCGCCGCCGGCGGGGTGAACTCGCGGCGCACCGCGGCCTCATCGGCGTCCACCAGCTTGTCGTTGGGGGTCAGCAACATCTGCCGGGTGGTCTCCAGGGCGACCTTGTCGTCCAGGGTGGCCTTCCAGATGTTCGCGCGGTCTTCGGAGAAGCGCTCCTTGGCCGCCTTGACCAGGGTCAGGGTGCCGTTCAGGCCCAACTGGTTGGCGAACATGGACTCGGTGGTGAAGGCATCGCCCCAGCGCAGCGGCGGGCCCTGGCGCAGGGTGCCGCGGGCGGCGAGGACGCAGACCAGCACGCAGAGGAACAGCACCACGCCGCGCACGTACCAGGGCGCGGCAGCGCTCGGCCGGGCGATCACGCTGTCTTCGCGCGGCTTGCGCTGGCTCGGGCGGGTCGCCAGGTCGATGGCCTTGAACACCCGGTACAGCACCCAGGTGGCGAAGGCCCAGGCCAGCAGGTAGCGGACCACCGGGAAGCCGTACCAGAGCATGCTCATGACGGTCTTCGGGTCTTCCGACATGTACTGGAAGACCAGGCTGTTCAGGCGCTGGTGGAACTCGCGGTAGAAGTCCAGTTCGAGTACGCCGAGGAACAGGGTGATGCTGGCGAACAGCGTCAACCATGTACGGAACAGGCCGCGAGCGGCCATCGCGCGTACCGCGAACAACGACAGCACCAGCGGCGCCACGGCATAGACGACGACCCGCAGGTCGAAACGCACGCCGTTGCCGAACGCCTCGAGGAAGGTGCTCGCCGGGGTCGCGCCGATCAGTTCGCGGTTGTAGATCAGCAAGGCCAGGCGCAGCAGGCTGAACATGACCAGCAGCACCAGCGCGCTGAGCGCGGTGAACGCCAGGTGGCTGCGGATGGTGGGCTGGAACAGCCGTGGGGGCGATTGGGTGGTTCGGACTTCCGTTTGGTCCATTTTTACAATTCGCTCTTCTGTCGTTCGATTTCGAGAATGCGGTCCCGCCCCTGCTCGGCCAGCAGGTAGCGGCCGGGCCCGATGGGCAGTAGGGACTGTGCGGAACGCAGGCGCCGTACGATCACCTGCAGCGGCCCGTCGGGCGGCAGCAGCAAGGCTCGCGCGTTATGCGTCGAGTCCTCGGTGATCCACAGGCCTTCGCTGTCGCACAGCAAAAAGCTCGGTGCATTCAGTCCGTTCAGCACCACCTCGTCCTCGGCCCCCTCATGCAGACGCATGACGTGGCCACGTTTCTTTTCCGTGTAGAAGACGCTTCCGTCCGGGCAGGCGGCCACCCCTTCGGAGCGCTGCAAACCCTCGCGCAGTACCGTCAGTCCGCCGGTCTCCGGGTCGTAGCGGAGAATCCGCCCGTCCAGGTCGCGATCCTCGGCGGCGTACAGGTAGCGGCCGTCGCTGGCGACGCCCTCCACCTGGATGCCGTCGAACAGCGGCCGGGCCTGCTGGGCATGCCACCAGAACACCGGCGAGGCGCCCTGCTCCTGGCTGATCGCGATGCCGTCGCGGAAGCTGGCCATGCCGTCGGGCTTGGACAGCCCGTCGAGCACCGTATCGCGGCTGCCATCGGCGGCGATGCGGAACACCAGGCCCTTGCCGTCCTGCAACTCCTGGCTCACGTAGAGCAGGCCGTCCGGGTCGCGGGCCAGGGCGCTGACGTGGGGAATGTCCTCGAGCACTACCCGGTAGGTCCAGCCGGATACGGTGGCTGCCGGGGCGAAACGCTGCCAGCCGAGGAAGGCCAGGGCGATGAAGAGGACGCTACCGAGCAGGCAGGAGACTACTACGCCGCTCTGGCGCAATCGTTTGGTCAGCATTCGATGCACTCAAGGACAAAACTGCCATTTATAGCCATGGCAACGGAAAAAAGCGCGCAGATTTTCCCGGATCGATTGTGAAAAAAATGTTAGCTGGCAGTAACAGGGGATGTCGGAGCGACGCATGAAAAAGGGCCTTGCGGCCCTTCTTGGTGAAGCGTCAGTCGTTGTCCTGCTTGCCGATGGCCTGCAGCACGTACTGCGGCAGAGCAAACGCGCCCAGGTGGATATCGGCGTTGTAGTAGCGGGTGGCGATGCCGCTGTCGCGGAAGCGCTGGCGCAGCGTTTCCAGCGGAAGGCGACGCAGGCCTTCGCGGGTCGAACCCCAGGCGAAGGTCATGGCGCCGCCGATATAGGTCGGCACCGCCGCCTGGTAGAAATGCCAGTCGGCGAACAGCCCGTCGGTACGTGCGGCGGTGGTGCGCACTTCCTCCAGTTGCATGAACGGCGTGCCGTTCTGGGTGACCAGGATGCCACCCTCGTTCAGGCAGCGCCGGCAGGCCTGGTAGAAGTTCTCGGAGAACAGCACCTCGCCAGGGCCGATCGGGTCGGTGGAGTCGGAGATGATCACGTCGAAGCGTTCTTCCGTGGTAGCCACGAAGCGCATGCCGTCGTCGATCACCAGGTTCAGCCGCGGGTCGTCGAAGGCGCCCTGGGAGTGGTTGGGCAGGAACTCCTTGCACATGTCGACCACGGTGCCGTCGATCTCGACCATGGTGATCCGCTCGACGCTCTTGTGCTTGGCCACCTCGCGCAGCATGCCACCGTCGCCGCCGCCGATGATCAGCACGCGCCGGGCCGCGCCGTGGGCGAGGATCGGCACGTGGGTGAGCATCTCGTGGTAGATGAACTCGTCGGCCTCGGTGGTCTGGATCACTCCATCGAGCGCCATCACCCGGCCCATCCGGGCGTTTTCGAAAATCACCAGGTGCTGGTGCTCGGTGCGCACCTCATGCAGCATGTTGTCGATGCTGAAGCGCTGGCCGTAGCCCTGGTACAGAGTTTCCTGATAATCGCTCATGGGCCGGGATCTCCCTGGTAAGGCTGCAATCTGGCAGCGGGACTTGCCCGCGCCGCGAAGAAAGGCGCGCATTCTACGCTGGCGGCAATGACAGGTCGAACCCCGCCGGCGGATGGCGCCGGCTGCGCCGGACAGGTATCGTCTGCCCATGAGCCAGCCTACCTCTCCCCTCGTCCTGCACCTGCCCTACCAGTCACCCTGGGAATGGCGCCAGTTCCACCAGCATTTCGCCCTGCGCCTGCTCGCCGGTGTCGAAAGCCTGGGTGACGACCACTATGCCCGCAGCTTCCGGGCCAACGGTCGCCCGGCCTGGTTCGAGGTGCGACCGCTGGCGGAACGCCAGGTCCTGGCGCTGAGCCTCAGCCCGTCCGCCCATGCCCTGGCCGCCGAACTCGAGGCACGGGTCCGCCGGATGTTCGACCTGGACAGCGACCCGGCCGCCATCGCCCGGCATTTCGCCGGGGATCCCCTGCTCGGCCCGCTGGTGGCCGCCAATCCGGGACTGCGCCTGCCGGTGGCCTTCGATCCCTTCGAACAGGCGGTGCGCGCCATCGTCGGCCAGCAGGTCACGGTGAAGGCCGCGGTGACCATCACCGGGCGCCTGATCCAGCGCCTCGGCGAGCCGCTGGAAGATCTCGGCTACGACGGCATCAGCCACCTGTTCCCGACGCCCGCCGCGCTGGCGCAAGCCAACCTCGACGGCATCGGCATGCCCGGCAAGCGGGTACAGACGCTGCAACGCTTCGCCGCGGCGATCGCCTCGGGAGAGCTGAGCCTGGACCTGGCGGACGGCCCCGAGGCCCTGGTGGAGCGCCTCTGCGCGTTGCCCGGCATCGGCCCCTGGACCGCCGAATACATAGCCCTGCGTGCCATGGGCGAAGCCGACGCCTTCCCCGCCGCCGACCTCGGCCTGCTGAAATCCACGGTCTGGGGGCCGCAAGGCATCGATGCGCGCAGCCTGAAGGCCCGCGCCGAGGCCTGGCGGCCTTGGCGCGCCTACGCCGCGATCCACCTGTGGAACCACTACGCCGCAGGCGGCTAACGCCGCGGCGGGAGGCTACAGCCTGACGTTGCCGCGCGGGCCGGCGATGGCCCAGATGATCAGGCCGAGCACCGGCAGGACGATGATCACCAGGACCCAGATGATCTTCATCCCGGTTTCCGCAGCGCTTTTCAGGATGTTGACGATGGCCCAGATATCCAGGGCCAGGATGACCAGGCTGATCAGCCCGCTGAGGGTGGAACCCATGGCGCGATGCTCCCGAGCAAGAGTGTTCCCTCAGGATAGCCGGCGCGTTCACTCCACGAGGATGTCGGCGAAGCTGGCCACCGTCGGATGGCCGTCCAGGCTGCCGCCTTCGCGGGCCAGGCCGAGCGTGCGCATGCCCGCGTCGCGCGCGGCATCCAGTTCCTGCACCACGTCGGAAAGGAAAAGGATTTCCGCGGCCGGCAGGCCGATGGCCCCGGCGATCCGCGCATAGGAGGCGCTTTCCCGCTTCGGCCCGCTGGTAGTGTCGAAGTAGCCGGAAAACAGCGAGCCCAGGTCGCCGGCCTCGGAACAGCCGAAGATCAGCTTCTGCGCCTGGATCGAGCCGGAGGAATAGACGTACAGGTCCAGCCCACGGGCCTTCCACTCGCGCAGCGCCTGCATCGCGTCCGGGTAGACGTGGCCCTTCAACTGACCGTCGCGGTAGCCCTGGGCCCAGACCATGCCTTGCAGGGCCTTCAGCGGCGTCGCCTTGCGGTCCTCGGCGATCCATTGCAGGAGGATCGCGATCACCCGCTCGACATCGGCGTCCGCCTCACCGCTCTCGGCACGCACCGCCGCCAACTGTGCGGCTACCTCGGTCTCTCCGGCGTGTTCGCGGACGAAGTCCGGCAGGTGCCGGGCGGCATAGGGAAACAGCACGTCGAAAACGAAGCTGACCGCGCTGGTGGTGCCTTCGATGTCGGTGAGGATGGCTTTGATGGTCATGCGGACTCCGGATGAAACCGCCCCCGGCAGGACCGGGGGCGCGGATGGTGACGGATGGGACGGTGCCTCGCTCAGTCTTCCAGCAGGGGGAAGCGGCTGGCGATGTCGTCGCCGGTGAACTGGGCGACCCAGCCCTCCGGGTTGTTGAACAGGCGCACGGCGACGAAATGCGGGTGCTCGCCCATGTCGAACCAGTGGCGGGTGCCGGCCGGCACCGAGATCAGGTCGTTGCGCTCGCAGAGCACGGCGTAGACATGCTCCTCGATATGCAGGACGAACAGGCCGCGCCCGGCGACGAAGAAGCGCACCTCGTCTTCGCCATGGCGGTGCTCGTCGAGGAACTTGGCGCGCAATTCGGCCTTCTGCGGGTGGTCGCTGTTCAGGCTGACCACGTCCACGGTGATGTAGCCGCGCTCGCGCTTGAGCCGCTCGATCTCGTGGGCGTAGGCGGCGATCACCTCGTCCTGGCTGGCGCCGGCGGCGATCGGCGCGGCGGCTTCCCAGCGTTCGAAACGGACGCCGACCTCGGCCAGGGTCGAAGCGATGTCCTCGGCATGGGTCAGCAGCTTCAGCGGCTGCTCCGGCTGGTTCTCGTGATAGACGGTAAGGCTGCTCATCGGCTCAGACTCAGTACTTTCAGTTCACACTCGAACAGAAACTCGAAAGCTTCCACCTGACGCAGGGCATCGCTCATGCGCGCGCCCCAAGTGTACAGCCCGTGGCCGCGGATCAAATACCCCGGGCAGTGCGGATGCGCCTCCAGCCAGGGCTGCACGCGGCTGGCCAGGCGGGCGATGTCCTGGTCGTTGTCGAAGATCGGCACCTCGACCTGGCCTTCGTGGGTGGTGACCCCGGCGAAGGCCTTCTGCAGTTCGTAGTCCTGCAGCACCAGGCGGTCGCCGCGGACCAGGCGGGAAAGCACGGTGGCATTCACCGAGTGGGTATGCAGCACCGCGCCGATCGCCGGGTTCCAGGCATACAGCTGGGTGTGCAGGAGGGTCTCCGCCGAGGGTTTCTTGCCCGGTTCCAGGCTGTTGCCGGCCAGGTCGGTGGCCAGCACGTCGTCGAAGCCCAACTGGCCCTTGTGCTTGCCCGAGACGGTGAGCAGCGCGCGCTGTTCGTCCAGGCGCGCGGAGTAGTTGCTGCTGGTCGCCGGCGACCAGCCGCGGCCGTAGAGGAACCGGCCGGCGTCGATGATCTGCTGGGTCAGCTGTTCACGGTTGTCGTTCATGCCCGCACCTCTTGCAAACGGGTACTGATGATAGCGGCTGCCAGCAAGGCTGCCAGGCTGGCGATGGCGAAGGTCCAGGCAGGGCCCAGGCTGTTCCAGCTATAGCCGGAATACAGCGCGCCCAGGGCTCCGCCGGTACCGGCCAGCGCAGCATACAGGGCCTGGCCCTGACCCTGCTGGCGCGGGCCGAAGCTACGCTGCACGAAATGGATGGCAGCCGCATGAAAACTGCCGAAGGTGGCGGCATGCAGCGTCTGGGCAAAGACCAGCAGCGCCAGGCTGTCGGCCAGGTTGCCGAGAAGCAGCCAGCGCAGCGACGCCAGCAGGAAGCTCGCGGCCAGCACCTGGCGCAGGCTGAAACGTTGCAGCAGGCGTGGCATGGCGAGGAACAACATGACCTCGGCGACCACCCCCAGCGCCCAGAGCAGACCGATCAGCGCCCGGCTGTAGCCCAGCGATTCCAGGTGCAGGGTCAGGAAGGTGTAGTACGGCCCATGGGACAGCTGCATCAGGCACACGCACAGGTAGAACGCCAGCACGCCCGGCTGGCGCAACTGGGCGAGGAAGCCGCCCTCGCCTTCGCGCGGTTCGCGATGGGCCGGCTGGGCATTGGGCACCCACCAGCTGCACAGCACGATGCCGAGCATGATACCCAGCAGCGTCGCCGGGTAGACATCCAGGCTCAGGCGCTCGAACAGCGCGCCGAGACCGACCACGGTGCAGATGAAACCGATCGAGCCCCACAGGCGAATCCGGCTGTAGCTGGCGCTGCGCTCGCGCAGATGGGCCAGGGTGATGACCTCGAACTGCGGTAGCACGGCATGCCAGAAGAACGCGTGCAACGCCATCACCAAGGCCAGCCAGGCGTAGCTGTGGCTGACGAAGATCAGCGAGAAGCCCAGCGCCGTGCATACCGCGCCGAAGCGCACGATGGCCAGGCGCTGGCCGCTGCGGTCGCCCAGCCAGCCCCACAGGTTGGGCGCGACGCAACGCATCAGCATGGGAATCGCCACCAGCTCGCCGATGCGCGGGCTGGGGAAGCCCAGGTGATGGAAATACAGGGCGAGGAACGGCGCCGTGGCGCCGAGCAGGCTGAAATAGAAGAAATAGAAGCTGGACAGGCGCCAGTAGGGAACCGCGCTGGTCACGATCCGCCGTTCACCCGTCCCGCACCGCGGCCTGCCACAGCCCTCACAGCTGCGGCAGGACCGGCGTGTCGACGCGCACGTCGGCGTTCTGCCCACGCTGGCGCAGCAACTGGTCGAGCAGGACGATGGCCATCATCGCCTCGGCGATCGGCGTGGCGCGGATGCCGACGCACGGGTCGTGACGGCCCTTGGTGATCATGTCCACCGGCTCGCCGGAGGTATCGATCGAGCGCCCGGGAGTGGTGATGCTGGAGGTCGGCTTCAGCGCCAGGTGGGCGACGATCGGCTGGCCGGAGGAGATCCCGCCGAGGATGCCGCCGGCATTGTTCGACAGGAAGCCTTGCGGGGTCAGTTCGTCGCGGTGCTCGGTGCCGCGCTGGGCGATGCTGGCGAAGCCGGCGCCGATCTCCACGCCCTTCACCGCGTTGATGCTCATCAGCGCATGCGCCAGTTCGGCGTCCAGGCGGTCGAAGATCGGCTCGCCCAGGCCCGGCGGCACGCCTTCGGCAACCACGGTGATCTTCGCCCCGACCGAATCCTGGTCGCGGCGCAATTGGTCCATGTAGGCCTCCAGCTCCGGCACCTTGTCCGGGTCGGGGCTGAAGAAGGCATTCTGCTCGACGCTGTCCCAGCTCCTGAACGGAATCTCGATCGGCCCGAGCTGGCTCATGTAGCCGCGCACCTGGATGCCCAGGCCCGCCAGGTATTTCTTGGCAATAGCCCCGGCGGCCACGCGCATGGCGGTCTCACGCGCCGAAGAACGGCCGCCGCCGCGGTAGTCGCGCACGCCGTACTTGTGGTGGTAGGTGTAGTCGGCGTGGGCCGGGCGGAACAGGTCCTTGATCGCCGAGTAGTCCTTGGACTTCTGGTCGGTGTTGCGGATCAGCAGGCCGATCGGCGTGCCGGTGGTCTTGCCCTCGAACACCCCGGAAAGAATCTCCACCTCGTCGGCTTCCTGGCGCTGGGTGGTGTGCCGGCTGGTGCCGGGCTTGCGCCGGTCGAGGTCGCGTTGCAGGTCCCGGGCGGACAGTTCCAGCCCCGGGGGGCACCCATCGACGATGGCGACCAGCGCCGGGCCGTGGCTTTCGCCTGCGGTGGTGACGGTGAAGAGCTTGCCGTAGGTGTTGCCGGACATGCGAGGCTCCGCGTGAGGACGAGAGGGAAAGACATCGGAGTATACCCGTCAAGGACGGGCCTGCGAACCTTCCCCGGAGGACGCGATCAAAGCGCTATCATCGGCCCATGAAGACCTCCATGCCGCGCGCCCTCCTCGCCCTGTTCTGCCTGCTCGCCAGCCTGGCCCACGCCGCTCCCAACAGCATCCTGCACCGCCCCTACGACCTGGACACCGGGCACGGCGTGCTGCGCGGCTCCTTGCTGCTGCCGCGCAGCGCCGTGCCGCCGCCGGTGGTCCTGCTGGTCGCCGGCTCCGGTCCCACCGACCGCGACGGCAACAACCCCTTCGGCGGCAACAACCGCTACCTGTTGCGTCTCGCCGAGGCCCTGGCCGAACGCGGAATCGCCAGCGTGCGCTACGACAAGCGTGGAGTCGCCCGCAGCCTGGCGGCGGCGCCGCGCGAGGAAGACCTCAGCGTCGGCGTCTATGTCGACGACGTGGTCGCCTGGAGCGAACGGCTGGCCCGCGACCCGCGCTTCTCCCGGCTGATCCTGGTCGGCCATAGCGAAGGCGCGCTGATCGCCAGCCTGGCGGCGCCTCGCACGCCGGCCGAGGAATTGATCGCCATCGCCGGCAGCGGCCAACCCATCGACCGGGTGCTGCGCGAGCAACTGCGCGGTCGCCTGCCGCCGGCGCAACTGCGCCAGGCCGACTCGGTGCTGGCTTCGCTGAAGGCCGGCGAGACCCGCGGCGATATCCCGCCGGCGCTCGCCAGCCTGCTCCGCCCCAGCGTGCAGCCGTACCTGATCTCGCTGTTCCGCAAAGACCCGGCACGCGCGTTCGGCAGCCTGCGCATCCCGACCCTGATCGTCCAGGGCCGCAATGACATCCAGGTCGGCGTCGCCGACGCCGAGGCGCTCCAGCGAGCCAAGCCCGACTCGCAACTGGTGCTCATCGACGGCATGAACCACATCCTGCGGATCGCCCCGAGCACCGGTCTCCAGCAGCTTTCCGCCTACAACGACCCGAACCTGCCGCTGGCCCGGCAACTGGTCGAGGCGGTCAGCCGCTTCATCCTGCGCGGCGCAGAGGCGGAAAAAGGCCGCTGAGCCGCTACAGAAATCGCTTCCCGCGCCGACAAGTTCTGAAAGCCGGCCCGTGAAGGCGGCCGGCCAGAGGATGTCCGATGATCGATAGCGATACCCAACCGGCCGCAGAAGAAGCCGAGAAGAAACCGCCGCACCCCTGGGCCGAACTGGCGCCGGAGCATTTCCGCCTGCTCCGCCTGGCGCCACTGCCCACCGACCGCGCGACCGGCGCCCGCCCCCTGCGCTTCGTCCAGCTCGGCAGGGTCGAACGGCACAGCGCGGACCAGAGCCTGCTGCGCCTGAGCATCCAGGTGCCAGGCCTGATGCTGCGCAAGGAGCAGAACCTGCTGGAGGTCTGGGCCGATCATCGCAACAAGGAAGTGCGTTTCGGTTCGGACGCCGGGCTCAGCCTGGAACCCTTGAATCGCGGGCTGGGCCGTTTCCTGCTGGCCCAGGCGATCGCCTGGGCGCAACGACGCTGGGCCCACTACAAGGTGGAAGGCGGCGCACTGGCGCTGAAGGATGGCCTGACCGAAGACGCACGCCTGCGCCGCGACCATTTCATCCGCGCCCAGGGCTTCGACGTCAGCTATGAGGACCAGCGGTTGCTCAAGGCCCGCTACAGCGCCGGCCGGGTCAGTGAGCTGCACAGCGATTGGCACAAGGACAAGGTGCAGATCGTGCCGCTGCTGGACGCCGCGGCGATGCTGGAACAGGCCGAGCAGACCCTGCAGGCCCAGGATGCGGAGATCCGCCAACTGGAACAGCGCATCAACCACTACCGCCGCGACGACACCAGCCTGCGCTTCACCATCGCCTGCCTGACCGCCTTCGCGGTGTTCCAGGCCGGCCTGCTGATCTGGATCGCCACTCACTGAACCGGCGGCACCAGCCGCCTCCGATCACTTTTCCAAGCGCGAACGGAACAGTTCCCGGTGCTCGCGGCACTGCGCGGCGGACAGCATGAACACCCCGTGGCCGCCGTGCTCGAACTCCAGCCAGGTGAAGTCCACTTCCGGATACAGCGCCTGCACATGGACCTCGCTGTTGCCCACCTCGACGATCAGCAGGCCTTTCTCGCTGAGGTGGTCGGCCGCCTCGGCGAGCATCCGTCGCACCAGGTCCAGGCCGTCGTCGCCGCAGGCCAGGCCGAGTTCAGGCTCATGATGGAACTCCGCCGGCATGTCGGCGAAATCCTCGGCATCCACGTAGGGCGGATTGGACACGATCAGGTCGAAGCGCTGGCCGGGCAGCCCGGCGAAACCGTCGCCCTGGACGGTGTAGACCCGCTCGCCGAGGTCGTGGCGCTCGATATTGACGTTGGCCACCTCCAGCGCATCGAAGGACAGGTCGGCGAGCACCACCTCCGCCTGCTCGAACGCATAGGCGCAGGCGATGCCGATGCAGCCGGAACCGGTGCAGAGGTCGAGGATTCGCGCCGGCTCGGCCGGCAGCCAGGGCGCGAAGCGCTGTTCGATAAGTTCGGCGATAGGCGAGCGCGGCACCAGCACGCGTTCGTCGACGCTGAATGGAATCCCGCAGAACCAGGCTTCGCCCAGCAGGTAGGCCGCCGGAATCCGTTCCTCGATGCGCCGCCGGAGGATCTCCGCCAACTCGGCGCGTTCATCGTCTTCCAGGCGGCAATCCAGGTAGCTGTCAGAAATTTCCCAGGGAAGGTGCAGGGAGCCCAGAACCAGGTGGCGCGCCTCGTCCCAGGCATTGTCGGTGCCGTGACCGAAGAACAGGCCGGCGGCGTGGAAACGGCTGACAGCCCAGCGGATGTAGTCGCGCAGGGTGAGCAGACGGGACTCGGACATGACGGAATTGCTCCTCGCAACGCACAAAAGGGCGACATTCTAGCCGATCGCGCCGGAGCTGGCCTCCAGCGCGGGAAGTCCATACCACTTTAGTGCGCATGCGGCAAAGGTTCACAGGCTCGCCGATAGGGGCCAGAATGAAAGGCATGTGCCTTCTCAGGAGTAGTGACATGCCTCATCCGCTCACCCTTTTGCAGATCAGCGGACGCGGCTACCCGCCAGCCCCCCTTCGGCAGAGCACCTTGCTGATCATCGATGCCCAGGAAGAGTACCGCAGCGGCGCCCTGCGCCTGCCAGGCCTCGACGCCGCCGCCGCGGAGATCGGCGTGCTGGTGCAGGCGGCCCGCGCCAGCGGTACGCCCATCGTGCATGTACGCCACCTGGGTATCCAGGGCGGCCTGTTCGATCCGCAAGGGCCGCGCGGCCAGTTCCTCCCGGAACTGCAACCGGAAGCCGGGGAAAAGGTCGTGGAGAAACGCCTGCCCAATGCCTTCTCCGGCACCGAGCTGCACGACCTGCTGCAGAACCACGGCCGTCTCGACCTGATCGTCTGCGGCTTCATGACCCATTCCAGCGTCAGCACCACCGTGCGCGCGGCCAAGGACTACGGCTACCGCTGCACCCTCGCCGATAGCGCCTGCGCCACCCGCGACATACCCACCCTGAACGGTGGGGTCCTGAGCGCCGCGGACCTGCAACGCGCCGAGATCGCCGCCCTCGGCGACAACTTCGCGGCGATCGTCGCCCAGGCCCGGGAACTGCTCTGACCGCCCATCCAGCCGCCCTCCCGTCCCGCCCTGCGGAGGACTAGTCTGCCTGCTGGGCCATGGCTTGCGGCGAGAAGACGAGTGGCGCACGGTTTGCCCACGGCTCCCGGGAATCCGGGAACCCGGCCGGAAGGTTCCGGTCCTAGCCCCGATGACACACGAGGAAGTCGGGATGAAGTTGTCCGATAGTTTCGATGCGCGCCGGCTGCGCCCGCGCCGGCCGAGAGTCTGGCGCTGGCGCCTGGCGGCGGCGTTCGCGGCCCTGGTGGCGAGCCTGGGCGTGCTGCTGTCGCTGGCCGGCACCTCGGCCTTGATCGGCCGCCAGCCGGCTGTCGGCATGCTGCATATCGAACCCGCCGCTGGCGGCGTCTTGCTGGCCCTTGGCCTGCTGTCGCTCTGCCTCGGCGTGTTCTTCTGGCGTTTCAGCCGCCGCCGCAGCCGCCGCAACAGCGACCTGAGCCTGTCGCCGAACCTAATGAAAAAGCGCGACTGAGCGGGCTGCCGGCGTCCGGCCGATCCGGTAAACTGCGCCGCTTCGCGGAGGCTCCCATGCAAGACGACGACTTTTCCCTGTTCAAGAGCGAGATGCGCGGCGTCAAGCGCATCTCGGTCGATCGAGCCGATACCGGCAAACCTCGCAACGACCGCCAGCAACTCAAGCAGCGCCAGCTCAATGCCAGCGTGCGCAACGACGAAATCCGCGTCGATGGCCTGTCCGACCAGTTCGTCATCGACGTCGGCCCCGAGGACGAGCTGTCCTGGGCCCGCGACGGCGTCCAGGAAAGCCAGTTGCGCAAGCTCAAGCAGGGCCTGGTGCCCTTCGACGGTAGCCTCGACCTGCACGGCATGAGCGTGGAGAAGGCCCGGCAGACGCTATGGGACTTCCTTGCCGAGGCCACCCGCCTGGAAATCCGCTGCGTGCGCGTGACCCATGGCAAGGCCGCGCGCAAGGACGGACGCAGCCCGCTGGTGAAAAGCCACGTCAATACCTGGTTGCGCCAGCACCCGCAGGTGCTCGGTTTCACCTCCTGCCTGCCACGCCACGGCGGCACCGGCTCGGTCTACGTGATGCTGCGCAGGACCATGCTCGAAGGCCGCGACGAGTAGCCGGCAAGCGCCGAGTCTTGCCAGCGGCCCGGCGACGTCCTACCCTCCGCGCTGGTAATCGTCTGACTGGAACGCCCATGTCCCTGGAACAACACTACTCCTCGATCCTCACCCAGCTCGGCGAGGACGTTAACCGCGAAGGTCTGCTGGACACGCCCAAGCGTGCCGCCAAGGCCATGAAGTACCTGTGCCGCGGCTACCAACAGAGCCTGGAAGAAGTCGTCAACGGTGCCCTGTTCAGCTCCGACAACAGCGAAATGGTATTGGTCAAGGACATCGAGCTGTACTCGCTCTGCGAGCACCACCTGCTGCCCTTCATCGGCAAGGCCCACGTGGCCTATATCCCGAACGGCAAGGTGCTCGGCCTGTCGAAGGTCGCGCGGATCGTCGACATGTACGCCCGCCGCCTGCAGATCCAGGAGAACATGAGCCGGCAGATCGCCGAGGCGGTCCAGCAGGTCACCGGCGCCCTCGGCGTCGCGGTGGTGATCCAGGCCCAGCACATGTGCATGATGATGCGCGGCGTGGAAAAGCAGAACTCGTCCATGGTCACTTCGGTGATGCTCGGCGAATTCCGCGACAACGCCGCCACCCGCAGCGAATTCCTCAGCCTGATCCGCTGAGGCCAGGTCCGCTGGCGAAAGAACCGGCCCCACTGGGCCGGTTTTGCGTTTCCTTCCCCGGCGATCAGCCGAAGAAGCGCTTCATCGAGCGCGACAACCAACCGCCCTCGCTCTTGTCCTTGACCAGTTCGGACATGCTGTGGCGTACCGCATCCACATATCCGGCGTCGTCGTTGCGGATGTGGTTGAACAGCCAGCGCGAGAGCAAGCCCTTGAGTTCATCGCCGACATCCTCGCCGGCCTGGAAGCGCACCCGGTATTCGGAGACCCGGCGGATGAACAGCTCGTGGATCTTCTTGTGCGCCCGGGAAAACTGGTAGCCGGCATCCTCCATCAGGGTTTCCTCGAAGGCGAAGTGCGACAGCGTGTAGTCCACCAGCTCCTCGATCACCTCGGCGATCGCCGCGTGTTCCTTGCCTTGCTGGGCGTCGTGCAGGTGATTGATCATCTCGACGATGCGTTTGTGTTGATTGTCGATGACCTGAATACCGGTATTCAGGTCATCCTGCCAGACCAGATGCGCCATGATGACTTCCCCCAAGCGAACAGCGAACGGCCTTTCCGAACGGCCTGGGGCCAGGGTATTTTTGTGACGCAGTACGGGTATTGACGCCGGTCAAGCGGGACAAGATGTTAATGAATTTCGCATGAATTCATTCGCCCCCCTCGCGGCGGCATGCCCGCTCGATCCGCTCGGTTTCGCGCGGCTGAACATCCGCCATCGTCGCCGGAAAGCGGCGTCACCAGTGGTCCCGACAGGACAGGAAGGAAATGAACCTGATCGCGCACGTGGAAATACCGGTGTCCGACCTGGGGAGGGCGATGCGTTTCTACGCCTCGGTGTTCGGAGTGGCGTTCGGCGAGGTAGCCACCCTGCACGGAAGCAGAATGGCGCATTTCCCCTTCGAGGAAGGCCGTGACGGTGCCAGCGGCGCACTCGCCGAGGGCGACGTCTACGTGCCTACGCTACATGGGGCGATCATCTACCTGAATGTCGCGGACCTGGATGCCGTCATTGCCCGGGCCCTCGGCGAAGGCAGCGAAATCCTCTTCCCGAAGACGCCGCTTGGCGACGGCGTGTTCATCGCCGAGATCAGGGACAGCGAAGGCAATCGTATCGCCCTGCGGAGCGCTTGCGGAGAGCGGCCGTAGAGGTCCTGCAAACCGAGCGCCGCCGGCTCAACGGGCAAGAACGCCGGCCAGCCAGGAACGCCGCGCGCCCAGCGCTTCCTGCAATTCGCGGACGCCGATGCAGCGCCGTTCGGGGTCGAGGCTCAGGGCGGTACGCAGCGCCGGCCAGCAGCGCCGAGGCAGGTGTCCGGGCGCGCGCAGCTGGCGCTCCAGCCCCTGCTCCCGGGCCTGGTTCGAGGGCAGGCGGCGGAACGGATGGCGACCGTCGGCCAGTTCGTAGAGGACGCAGGCCAGCGCATACAGGTCGGCCGCCGGCGACAATGGCGCGCCCTCGAGCAGTTCGGGAGCGGCGTAGCCCGGAGTCCAGGCGTCGATGCGGCCCCGGCTGAGCTGCGGCAGGCCATCCAGGATGCCTGCCTGCGCCTGGCCGAGGCCGAAGTCGAAGAGCCGCACGCCCTCTTCGCCGAGCATCACGTTGCTCGGCTTCAGGTCGCCATGCAGTACTCCTTGTTCGTGGACGTAGGCCAGAACATCCAGCAACGGCCGGGCGATCGCGCTCAGCTCGGACCAGGGCAGGCCTTCGGGACGCTCGCAGAGCAGGCGGTCGAGCGGCAGGCCAGGCATGAGTTCCATGACGATGTAGGCGCGCTGGCATGCGGTGTCGACGTCGAAGGTGAACAGACGCACGACGTTCGGATGGCGCAAGCGCCGGGTCAGGGCGAACTCGCTATAGAGCAAGGCGCTGGCGTCGGGTGACTCGGCGACCGACTCGTTGAGCAGCTTCAGCGCTACCAGCGGCGCCGGGTCGCCGAACTGCTCATGGAGCAGGTCCCGGGCACGGTAGACCGTCCCCATGCCGCCGGCGCCGAGCATCCGCTCCAGACGGTAGCGCCCGGAAAGAACGTCCGGCAGCGGACCGGGCAACACCGCCGGCAGGTCCGGCGCCGAGGCGGTCGGGGCGGCGAAGGCGAAATAGGTCAGGTTCGCGCCGCCCTCCTCCTCCGGCAGCAGCTCCAGCGACGACAGCGGTTCGTTCATTGGCGGATCACCACTGCCGTCAGGTTGTCCCGTGCGGCGCCGCTCAGGGCACCGTCGAACAGCCGCTCCACCGCCACCTGCGGCGATGCCAGGCTCAACGCGCGACCCAGCGCATCGGCGCTCAGCTCTTCGTAGAGCCCGTCGCTGCAGAGCAGGAAGACATCACCGGGATGCACCTCCAGTTCCAACACGTCCAGCACCAGTTGTTCGCTAGCGCCGACGGCACGGGTCAGCGCGCGCGCCGAGGGATAGGCGCGGGCCTGCTCGATATCCATCCGCCGTTCGTCGACCAGTCGCTGCAACAGCGAGTGGTCGCGGGACAGCTGGTACAGCCGCTGGCCGCGCCACAGGTAGCAGCGGCTGTCGCCGACCCACACGCAGGCCGCCCGCGAACCCTCCACGACCAGCGCCACCACCGTACTGCCGATGATCCTGTCGCCGCGTTCGGCGCTGAGGGTGAGTTCCTCGCCCAGGCGCCGGTTGAGCCAGTGCAGGCACTGGCGCATCGCGTTCAGGCGCTCGTCGAATCCCGCCCGGGCCGGCAGTTCCGCCAGGCTGGTGACGATCATCCGGCTGGCCAGGTCGCCGGCCTGGTGCCCGCCCATGCCATCGGCGACCGCCCAGAGCCCGCGATCCGGGCAGTCCAGGAAGGCATCCTCGTTGCGCGCGCGGACCTTGCCGCGATCCGTGCGTGCCGCGCTGCGCCAGGGTTCGGTGCGTTGCATCAGAGCTGCACCGGCATGCGGAAGCTGCGCAGGACCGCGAGATCGAACGGATTCGGCGTGCGCTGGGCGAGCAGCAGGTAGTTGGCGCGCAGGCCGCCCAGGTCGGCCTTGAGCACCATCACGTCACGCCCGCTGAGGTACTCGGTCTGCATCAGGTCGAACAGCCTGAACAGCGACCAGGGCCCGGTATTGCGTTCGATTCCCACCGGTCGTCCGGCCATCTTCTCCAGCACCAGGCTGGTGCGGCCGCCGTCGGCGTCGCTGGGCCACTTGAACGACATCGGCACGATCGGGCCGTGGCGGTACTCCATGGACTGACCGTCGAAACGGAACTCGGCGCGGCTGACGCCAGGATCGAGGGTATAGGGCTCCAGGCGGAAGCGCACCTGTGGCTCGGCCGGGTTCTCGGCGAAGAAGCTCTGGCGGATCACCTGGGCCGTGCCCATCTGGTCGAGATAGACCTTGGACATCGGCAGGCTGTAACCGTCCACGCTGCGCAGGCGGTAACTGCCCGGGTCGCCGCTGACGAAGGGCCGCATGTAGGTTTCGAAGAAGCGTTCGGCGACGCCCTGCGCCTTGAAGAACTCGCGGAAATCGCTGACCGCGACATCGCTGGCGCTGTGCGCGTTGAACGGGTAGCGCTTGTTGATCGCCTTGCTGTAGAAACCGTACAGCTCGCTCTGGTAGCGCTGGTTGAGGTACAGGTAGGCATCGCCGAGGACCAGCCGCCAGGCGTCTTCGGCCAGCACGCTGAACCATCCGCCGAGCGGTCGCGGCAGTCGCGCGGAGGCGTTGCGCAGGTTGCTCAGGGCATCGCGCTGGCCGCCCATGCGGCTCTTCGCCATGTCGAAAGCCGCCTGCTCCGGCTGGCTGGCGCGCGCCAGTCCGGCGAGTTGCAACTGCAACTCGTTGAGCGCCTGCAACAACGGGGTGAGGTCGGCCGCCGGGCCGTTGTTATCGTCGAGCAGGCGATGCAGGGGCTCGAAGCGGCGTTGCAGGGACTTCTTCGCGGTATCCGGCAGGTTCTTCGCCAACGCGTCCCTGGCCTTGCCGGCCGCCGCGGCGGCCGCCTTGCCCAGCTTGCCGCCCTTTTCCGCGGCCTTGTCGCTGGCCTCTGCCAGCGCCTCGGCGCTCTCCGCCAGGACCGGGAAACGGGTGTTCTCACGGACCTCCAGCAACAACTGGAGGATCGGCGAGTTGGCGGCGAGCAGCCCGGAAACCTGGTCGGCGCCCTCGCCGGCATCGTTGAACGGCAGCAGGCCCAGGCGTCCGACCGCCTCGCTCCAGAAGTTCGCGTAGTCGCGGAAATACAACTGCTCGAGTTCGACCATCAGGCGCCGCAGGTCCATGTCGCTGATCCCGCTGCCCTCGCCCAGGACCCAGTTGTCGCGAAGGATGTCGTTGACCAGGCTGGCGCCCTGGACCACGAAGTACTGCTGGTAGCCCTGCTGGGTGTAGAAGCCCGGGATCACGTAGTCGGTGCCGACGAACAGACCGGCCTGCGGCCCCAGGTGCTGGCCGAAGCGATACTCGGGCAGGCTTCGCGCCTGTTCGCGCAGCACCCGGTAGACCACGTTGGCCAGGGACTCGCTGCGCAGCACCTGGCGTGCCTGGGCCACCAGGGTCTCGTTCAGCGGATAGCTGAACGGTTGCTCGAGCAGACGGGCGAAATGCGTGTTCAGGCCATTCTGCACGGTGCCGTTGCCGGCATAGCGCTGCGACCAGTCGGTAGCCACCCAGTCCTTGAGCCATCCGTTCTCGCGGCGCTCGCGCAGATTCAGCATCAGGTAGGCCCGCAGGCTGTTGAGCAGGCGTTCGCGATTCTGCATGTTGCCGCGGATCTGCGCTTCGAGCATCCGCGCCACGCGCGGCAGCAGTTGCGTCTCCAGCTCGCGGCGATAGGCCGCGGCCAGCGGCGGGTTGACCTCGTTGCCCTGGTACAGCCCGGCGCGCTCGTGCAGCGAGACTTCCCCTTTGGGCGGAAACACGGTGGTCGCCGCATAGCTGCTATCCAGCGTCTTCAGCGCCGCCATGGCGTCGTCGCGCTCGCCAAGCGCCTGGCGCTGCTGGGCCCATTGCTGCGCCAGCTCGCGGACCCGCTCCAGGCGCTCGTGGTTGGCCGAGAAACCGCCAGCCCAGAGCAGGCCGAATAGCAGAAGGAGCGCCAGCGAACCGACGTACAGGGCGCGCTGGCCCCAGTGGATGCGCGTGCGTTCGCGGCGATCGAGACCTGCCAGGTTGGCCTCAGGGAAGATCACCTGGCTCAGCAGGTGGTGGATGAAGCGCGAGCGCCCGTTGCGCAGGGTCGGCAGCAGGCCGCTGGCGATCCCCAGGTTGGCGCCGATGCCGGCGGTGTCCTCGTCCAGCTGCTGGGCCAGGTGCGGCGCGCTGGTCAGGTAGAAGCCGCGCAGGCGGCTGGCGCGCTGGTAGCGATTGCCGGTGAAGGCGAGTTCGACGAACAGGCACAACCGCTCGCCGATCTGGCCAAGCTGGTGCGGGAAGTCGAGGATGCGACCGCGACGCAGGGTATCGCGCTCCTGGTGGATGCGCATGATCACCTGGCTGTTCAGGCGTCGCAGAAGGTCCTCGAACGCCTGACGCAGGACCGTCACATCGGTGCCGTTCTGCTCCTTGCCGAAGCTGGTGCCCAGAACCTGGTCGCTCTCCTCGCGGCTCAACTGGTCGAAGAACTCGTCGAAGCCGAGCAACTGGTCGGCCTTGCTCAGCACCAGGTAGACCGGCAGATCGAGGTGCAGGGTCTGCTGGATTTCCTGCAGGCGCGCGCGCACCTGGCGAGCCAGCGTATCCAGCGCCATCTCGTCGTCGCTGAGCAACGTTTCCACCGGAATCGACACCATCACGCCGTTCAGCGGCCGTGCGCGGCGGCGCTTGCGCAACAGGCCGAGCAGGGTCGCCCAGGCGCCCCCGTCGACCTCGCCGTCGGCTTGGGTCAGGTAGCGCCCGGCGGTGTCGATCAGGACGCCGTGGTCGGCGAAGTACCAGTCGCAGTAGCGCGTGCCGGCGGTATCGCGGGTCAGCTTGCGGTCGATCCGGTTGATCGGGAACTCCAGTCCGGAAAAGTCCAGCAGGCTGGTCTTGCCGCTTCCCTGCGGGCCGATCAGCAGGTACCAGGGCAGCTCGTTGCGCCAGCGCTCGCTACGACCGCGGTACAGGCTGGAGGTCTTCAGGGTGCGCAAGGCGTCCTTGAAGCGGCTGCGCAGTTCCTTCTGTTCGTCTTCGATCAGACCGTCGCGGCGCAAGCGCTCCTGGCCCTCGTCGCTGTCCTCGACGGCCTTGCGCCGCACTCCGGCGCGCCAGCTGACGAAGACCATCGCCAGCCCCCAGAGCAGGAACATCAGGCTGATGCTCAGCAACCGCGAGGTCGGGCTTTCCCAGAACTTGTAGTCGGCGACCGCCAGCAGCGGCCCGACGAACCACACCAGCAATGCCGCCAGGAGTGCCAGCAACAGCGTCCAGACCCACGTCTTGCGCAGGAAGGCGCCGACTTTCTTGAAGAAGTTTTTCATTTCGCGTCCCTGTGTTTACGAACCGGGCTGTCCTGCCGCCGCATCGAGCGACTGGTAAGGCTGCAGCACCGTGTCGCGTTGTTCGCCGAGAACCCAGGCGAATCCCGAATACATCACCACCAGGCAGACCAGGGTGAACAGCGCCACCATCCACCAGGGCACGATCCGCACCAGGCCGCGACGCTGGTCGCTGAGCCCCTGCCAGTGCGGCGACAGTTCGCGCGGCACGTCGCCGCGCAACTGGCGGATCTGCCGGTAGAGCGCATCGGAAATACCGTCCAGGTCGAGCACGCCGCGAGCCATCACCCGGTACTTGCCCTCGAAGCCGAGGGCCAGGCAGAGGTACATCAGCTCCAGCATCGGCAGGTGCTTGACCGGGTTCTTCGACAGCCGGTCGAGCAACTGGAAGAACTTCTCGCCGCCGAAGGTCTCGTTATGGAAGCTGCTCAGCAGGCTGATCTTCGACCATTCGCTTTCGTTGCCCCACGGGGTGGTCACCACCGCCTCGTCGACCACCGTGCACAGCACGTAGCGCGCCGCCATGACCTGGCTGTTTTCCACGCCATCCTGCACGGCGCGGAATTCGAAGAGCTTCATGGCGGAGGTCAACCGCTCCTTGAGCGCCGCAAGGTTCTCCAGCACGGTGCTGTGCTTGAGCCGGACCACTTCCGAAAGCAGTTCGGAAGCCGCCGCCACCAGCGGGTTCAGGCTGACGTTGAAGGCCTCGCCCGGACGCAGGCGCGCCGCGTAGATCATCCGCTCCTCGAGCTGCTCGAAGCGCGGCGGTTCGGCGAAATCGGTCAGCGGCCCCTGGGCCGGTACCTGTCCCTGGTGATCGAGGAGGACGGTCTTCTCGTCCTCGTGGTATTCCCTTTCCTTGATCATGTTCAGTTCCTGATGGCCCAGAATTTCAGTTCAAGCTCGGAGAACTCGCCGGATACGTGGAACGCGAAACCGCCGGAGCGCTCCAGCTGGGCCATGTCCTCGGCGTTGGGTTCGAGAATGAAATAGGTCTTGTTGGAGTGGAACGGGATCTGCCGCGGCGCCACCGGCAGCGGCTTGACCCGGATCCCCGGCAGGTGCAGGTTGACCAGTTGGCGAATGTGCTCGACCGCACCCACCTTGAGATGCGCGGGCAGCCGCTGGCGCAGTTCCTCCGACTCGCAATTGGCACTGGCGGCGAGCACGAACGAGGCGCTTCCGAGCAGCTTGTGGTCGTGCAGGGGCGAGACCAGGATGCCGTACTGGCGGGCCTGGAGAGGCAGTTCGATGGCATGCTGCTCGAGCACCATCGACAGGACCTGGCGGATCGCCTCCATCAGCCTGCGGAAGCTGGCGCCCTGGTCGCTGTGCTGGTAACGGCTGTCCAGGCGCGGACGCTTGCTCTCGCTGCCGAAGGTGGCGAGGTCGCCGAGCATGGTCAGCAGCACCCGGTACAACTGCTCCGGATGCACCTGCTCCAATCCCAGGTAGTGGCGCAGCAGCAACTCGGTGCGATTGATCAGTTGCAGCATCATGAAATCGCCGACCTCCGCGCCGCCGACCTTGCCATTGGACCGGATACGCTCGGCGATGGTGTCGCCGCGATGGCCGAGCATGCTGATCACCTCCTTCAGGCAGGACAGCAGGTAGGCGGATGCGTGGGCGTGGAGGTAGCTCGGCACGAAGTCGGGGTCGAGGCTGATCACCCCGTCCGGCGTGGTATCCAGCACCACCGCCACCTTCAGTTTGACGTAGGCCTGGTCGCTCTGCTGCTCGCCGAGCAGCAGGCGAAAATCCGGCCGCGCGCAGCTGACCTGCACCATGGAATCCTCGCCGGCGTTGGAGTCCGCCACCTCCAGGTCGTAGGCGGTATAGCGCGCCAGGACCTCGGCCTGCTCCGGCCGGCGCGCCTCGATGTGGTTGCCGGTGACCAGCGGCAGGGCCAGGTAGATCGGCACGTTCGAGGTATTGGGCGGCACGTCGAGGGCGAGCGGCTCGGTGTTGCCGCCGAGTTCGAACAGGCTGCCGTCGGGCAATACGCCGGAGGCCTGGCTGATCACCAGCTTGCCCATGTTGAGGAACTGGCGGTCCAGCTCCAGGGCGAGGAAGCCCCAGTTGTAGCTGCCCAGCAACTGGGTCCGGGCCTTCATCTGGTTGTCGTAGTAGCGGTCGTTGTGTTGCAGGTGCTGCGGGCGCAGCAGCATGCCTTCCTGCCAGACGATCTTGTGCACGTTCATCGCGCGTCACCCGCCTTGCCGAGCAGTTCGCCGGCATTCAGGATGCCCTTCTGGCCCAGCTTCAGCTCTACCCGGGTCAGCTCTTTCGCCGTGACCGGCACCACGTAGCGCCAGCTTGCCTCGCCGAGATCACGGTAGGCGGCGAGCACGCCCACGTAGCGGCTCCCCTCCCCCACGCTGAGCTTGAGTTCGACCCGCTCGCCGGGACGAAGCTCCAGCTCCTCGCTGGTCACCAGGTCGGGGTCCAGGGTCTCCTTGGGACGTTCGTAGAGGCTGAAGAAGTCGGCGTTCTCGAACGCCACCGGGTGCTTCAGCTCGAACAGCCGCACTACCACCGGCGACGGCCGGCCATTGAGGTCGGGATTGACCCGCTCGCCGGCGCTCAGGGCGAGGTCGAGCTTGGTTAGTCTGGAATACGGCGACAGCGTGGAACAGCCGGCCAGCAGCGCCAGGACGGCGAGCATGGCCAGCGCCCTGGCTGGCGGGATCGGGCGACGAGACATGGCGATCATCCTTGGTGCTCGGTGTAGAGGGTGGAAATCAGGCGAACCTGCTCTTCGTAGGCCTGGGCGAAATCACGCGCCAACAGACGCTCGCTCCAATCGTCGTCCTGGCATAGCGACTGGTGGTAGCGACCGTAGGCACGCCAGCGGCTGCCCGAGGTGGCCAGCAACGGCCGGCGACCGTCGCGCTCGAAACGCAGGGCCAGCTGCTGCGGCGAGAAATGCTCGAGGGTCGCGCGCACCGCCGCCCGGCTGGCGCCGAGCAGCGCCACCTGGTGCGCCTGGAGGTCGCGGAAACTGCGTGCGACGGCCTGTTCGCCACTCAACTGGCCAGGCTTGCCATCCCGTAGCAGATGCCCCAGCGCCTCGCCGGCATCGGCGCTGAAGCGCAAGGGATTCTTGCCGGTATCGCGCAACGTGCTCAGCGACAGGCGCAGTTCGTTCTTCAGTTCGCTGCGGGTCCGCAGGCTCTGCTGCAAGCCGCCGATGCACTGCCGCAGCAAACCGGCGGCGTCGATCGCCAGCGCTTCGCGCGCAGCGCCGTCGAGGCCTTCGAGGTCCATTCCCAGGGCCTGGCCGAAACGCTGCCAGAAGGCTTCGTCGCGACCCGGACGCGGACTTTCCACAGGTTCCTGCGGAGCCGCCGGGGCGGGCACCAGCTCCGGTACGACCAGGCTTTCCATGTCGATCCGCGCGTAGTCCGCACGCGCCCCGGCCTCCTGGCTGGGCTGGGCGATCGCGCTCAGGTCGTCGAGTTCGTAGGCATCTGCACCGTCCTGGTCGAGCGCCTGCAACGGATCGAGGGCCAGGAAGGCATCGTCCGGAATGATGCTGCCCGCCGGCTGCGGCCGCCCGACGTCCATGGCGAGCTCGTCGGGCTCGCGCAGCAACCGCGCGCGGATCTCGAAGTCGCCGAGCAGGAAGACGCTGTCCTGCTCGATGCGCTGCGGCTCGCCATGCGGCAGGCGGCTGCCGTTGCCGGCGCGGATGCCGTTGCTGCTGGTGTCGGTCAGGTAGAACGCGCCGTTGCGATAGCTGACCCGCGCATGCTGCTTGGACAGGTGCCGCTTGCGATCGGGAATCGCCCAATCGCACTCACCGCCGCGGCCGATGAGGCCGCCGTTCCTGCCGAAGGTCTTGCTGCATAGCTCCGTCGGTACGAATTGCTTGGCGCTGAGCATTTCCAATACCAGTTCCATGAGATCGCTCCTTGCGGTCACTTGCCGCGATTGACCGCCTGCGGATCGCCAAGCGGGCGATAGTCGTCGTCGTTGAATTTGTAGTTGCCGCTGCAACCGGCGAGGCCGCAGAGGACGGCCAGGGCCAGAAGCACGGCGGGCCAGTGACGAACAGGCATCAGGGAGTCTCCATGGAAGGGCCGCGGACGCCGCGCTCCAGGCGCGCGCCCGGCTGGGCTGGTTGGAAGGAAATCTCGATCATGGGCTTCAGGTCCGGGGATCGCCGAAATGAATGTTCAGGCGTCCCATGCGATAGATCAGGGTTCGTCGCGGCAGACCCAGTTCGCGCGCGGCGAGGGTCTGGTTGCCAGCGTTCCTGCGCAGGCAGGCGAGCAGCAGGTCCCGTTCGATCTGCTCCAGATGCTCGCGCAGCTTGAGCGGCGCCTCCGCTTCCGGGGGCGCGCGCAGGGAAAAGTGTTCGGCCAGCAGCACCTCGCCTTCGCAGAGCAGTACCGCGCATTCCACCAGTCCCTTCAGCTCCCGAACGTTGCCGGGAAAGCCATAGCCGTCGAGCAGTTCCAGCGCTTCCGCGGACCAGCCCAGCGGCGCGCGGCGCAGGAACACGCAGGCGCGCTCGGCGAAATGCCGGGCCAGTTCGAGGGCGTCGCCCTCGCGCTGGCGCAACGGCGGCAACTCGATGGGAAACTGCGCCAGCCGGTAGTAGAGGTCTTCGCGGAACTTGCCATCGCGTACCAGCAGGGCGAGGTCACGGTGGGTAGCGGCGATGATGCGTACATCGACCTTGTGCGTGTCGTTGCCGCCGAGCGGGCGAATCTCGCCTTCCTGCAACACGCGCAACAGCTTGGCCTGGAGCGAGAGGGGCATGTCGCCGATTTCGTCGAGCAGCAGGGTTCCGCCATCCGCGGCATCGAACAACCCGGGACGATCGCGCTCGGCACCGGTAAAGGCGCCCCTGCGGTAGCCGAACAGCTCGCTTTCCAGCAGGTTTTCCGGAAACGCCGCGCAGTTCTGCACCACGAACGCCTGTGCACGCCGCGGGCCGTACTCGTGGATCGCCCGTGCGACCACCTCCTTGCCGGTGCCGGTCTCGCCCTGCAGCAACACGGTATAGGGGTTGTGCAGGACCTTGCTGATCAGGCGGCAGGTCTCACGCATCGCCGCGCTCCTGCCGATCAGCCCGTAGCCGCTGACCACCGGTGCGCTGGACGGTCCCTGCGGCTCGCCGGAGGGTTGCGAGAGGCGTTGCAGCAGATGCAGCTGGGCCAGCACGAACGAGCCCAGCTGGCCCAGTGGATGGGCGAATCCCTGCAGGTCCAGTGGGCGCCGGGTAGCGCAGACCACCATGCCCTCGACCGTTTTCTCCGGGCTCACCAGCGGAACGCAGAGCAGGGACAGCCAGGGCTGCTCCCCTGCCGGCAGGAAGCCGGTCTCGTGCAGCCGCGACGGCAGGTCGACGAGACTGACCACGCGGTTCTGGCACAGGGCGAACTGCAGCAACTGCTCGCCGGTGTAGTCCGCCGGCAGGCTCGACGGCTCCAGCGCCTGCAACAGGCCGTCCCGGCATTCGGCGTTGAGGGTGAGCGCGGTATGGGTCTGGTCGAGCAGATACAACTGGCTCAGCTCGCAGCCGCTGAGTTCGCCGACTGCGCGTGCGAAACCGCCCAGCAGGGCCGTGATGTCGGTTTCCCGCGACAGCGCGCCGAACTGAGCGAGCAGGGCTTCGGCGAAGGCCAGGGGTTGCGGTACGCGGCTGAACATCGCACCCACCTCAGGCGAACTCGCAGAGCACGCGGCCGTGCTCGCCCAGCGTCGCATGGACCCGCTCGAGACGCTCGTCGCGCGCCATCGCTTCCAGCAAACGGTCGGCCACCAGCGGCAGCAGGTGCGTGTCCAGCAGGTGGTCGATCAACCGTGCGCCGCTGTCGCTCTGGGTGCAACGCTCGGCCAGGTGGCCCACCAGCGCCTGGCTGTAGTCGAAAGCCAGTTGACGGCGCGCCAGGCGCTCGCCGAGGCGTTGCAGCTTGATCTCGATCAGCTCGCGCAGTACCGGGCCGCCCACCGGGTAGTAAGGCACCACGCGCATGCGCGCCAGCAGCGCCGGCTTGAAATGCCGGCTGAGCGCCGGCCGGATGGTTTCCTCCAGGAGTTCGGCGGAAGGCCGCGCGCCGTCCTGGCAAAGCGCGGCGATGTGCTCGCTGGCGAGGTTGGAGGTCATCAGGATCAAGGTATTGCGGAAATCGATCTCGCGCCCTTCGCCATCGTTGGCCACGCCCTTGTCGAAGATCTGGTAGAACAGGTTGAGCACGTCCGGATCGGCCTTCTCCACCTCGTCCAGCAATATCACCGAATAGGGCTTCTGGCGTACCGCCTCGGTGAGCATGCCACCCTCGCCATAGCCGACATAGCCGGGCGGCGCGCCGATCAGGCGCGAGACGGTGTGCTTCTCCTGGAACTCGGACATGTTGATGGTGGTGATGAAACGCTCGCCGCCATACAGCAGGTCGGCCAGCGCCAGCGCGGTCTCGGTCTTGCCCACCCCGCTCGGGCCCACCAGCAGGAACACGCCGACCGGCGCATCGGGCTTGTTCAGCCCGGCCGCGGTGGCGCGCATCGCGCGGTCCAGGGCGCTGACCGCCTGTTCCTGGCCACGGATCCGCGCCCGCAGGTCGTCGGCGAACCCCATCACCTTGGCGTTGTGTTCCCGCGCCAGTTGTTCCACCGGTACGCCGGTCCAGGCGCCGATCACCTCGGCAACCAGGCGCGGGCAGACCTCGAAGCTGACCAGCCGCCCCTGGGCCTGGGCATCGGCGAGCGCCTGGCGGGTTTCGTGAAGGGCCTTTTCCAGGGCTTCGACACCGCCATGCTCGTCGGCCGGGAAAGTCTCCGCGTCCGCCTCGCCGCCCTGCTCTTCCCGGTTCGCCTCGCGGGCCCTGGCCAATTGCTGGCGCAGGGCGAGCAGGCGCTCGGCGAGTTCGCGCTGGCGGCTCCACTGGTCCTCCTGTACGTGCCGCTCGCTTTCCGCCTGGGCCAGGCGCTCCTCCAGCGCCTGCAGGGTATCGTGGTCGATCGGCAGGCCTGCCTCGGCATCGCGGCGCAGGGCCTGGCGCTGGCGCTCGCCTTCGGCCAGCTCGCCGCGCAGGCGCTCGAGGCTCTCCGGCGCCGCCGCCAGGCTGATGCGCACCCGCGCACAGGCGGTGTCGAGGACGTCGACGGCCTTGTCCGGCAACTGGCGACCCGCCAGGTAGCGGGCGGACAGTTCGGCGGCGGCCACCACCGCGTCGTCGCGCAGGTAGATACCGTGGCTTTCCTCGTAAACCCGGGCCAGGCCACGCAGGATCGTCACCGCCTCGGCAACGCTCGGCTCATGCAACTGCACGGGCTGGAAGCGCCGGGCCAGCGCCGGGTCCTTCTCGAAATACTTCTTGTATTCGGCCCAGGTCGTCGCCGCGATGGTGCGCAACTCGCCACGTGCCAGGGCCGGCTTTAGCAGGTTGGCGGCATCCGAGCCGCCGGCCTGACCGCCCGCGCCGATAAGCGTATGGGCCTCGTCGATGAACAGGATGGTCGGCCTGAGCGCTGCCTTCACTTCGTCGATGACGCCTTTCAGGCGCCGCTCGAACTCGCCCTTCACGCTGGCACCGGCCTGCAACAGGCCCATGTCGAGGGACAACAGCTCGACGTCCCTCAGCGCCGGCGGCACTTCCCCTGCGGCGATCCGCGAGGCCAGGCCTTCGACGATGGCGGTCTTGCCGACGCCGGCCTCGCCGACCACGATGGGGTTGTTTTTCCGCCGACGGGCCAGGATGTCGACCATCTGGCGAATAGCCCCGTCGCGACAGAGCACCGGATCGAGCTTGCCGTCGCGCGCCTGCTGGGTAAGGTTGTGGGTGAAACGCTGCAACAGGGACTCGCCGCCGCCCGGCTTGCCGCTGGGCGCGCCCTCCAGCGGCTGCGAGAGCGCGAAATCCTTCAACCGCTCGATGTCGAGCCGCGCCAGCAGCGGCTGGTAGCGGCTGCCGGCATAGCGCAACGGGTTGCGTAGCAGGGCCAGGATCAATGCCGCCTGGTCGATCTGGCTACGGCCCAGTTCGAGGTTGGCCAGCAACAGCGCATCCTGCAGCCACTGCACCAGCTCGGGCGCGAACACCGGATTGCGCGAGGCACTATGCTCGCCCCGCGCTTGCAACGCGGCGTTGAGTTCGCCGGCGTCCACCGCGGCATCCTGCAGGGCGCGCGCCAGCAGTCCCTGGGGACGCTCCAGCAGGCCCAGCAACAGGTCCTCCACCAGTACCTTGCTGCCGCCACGGGCTACGCAGCGCTCGGCCGAGCCTTCGAGGTCGCGCCGGGTGTCGGCATCCAGCGCCTGAATCAGTTGTTGCAGGTCTACGTTGATCATGCTCATCCATCCTTAATGAATCTTGCTGCCCAGCGTCACCACGCCATCCGCGCGCTCCCGGCCCAGCCAGCTGGTCCAGCCAAGGCGGCAGGCGTTCTGCGCGCCGATGCGGAACTCACGGATTTCCTCGTGGCGCAAGACCAGCCGGATGTCGTAGTCGAGCGGGTCGCGCAGGGTGAAGCGAACCAGCGCGCAAAGCGGCTGGTAGCCGGGACCGATCGGCAGGAACTCGTGGAAGCGCTGCCAGTCGAGCTGGCGGATATGAATGCGGAACTTGCCGCTGCGGTCGCGGACCCGTTCGCCCAGCACCGCGTCTTCGCCAAGCTGGCTGTTGAACAGGCCGAGCCGGTTGCGCTGCTCTTCGAGGATCGCGACGCGCCGTTCGATACACTGCTCGGCGACCAGTTCGGCATGCTTGAAGTAGTAGCGCAGCACCGACTCGATCAAGGCCGCCGAGTGCGCCCGCAGGCTGAGCAGGCCCAGGTAGGGCAGCAGGCGTTTCCAGTTCAGTTCCCTGGCCTTGCGGATCTCTTCCCCGCCCAATCCGACGAGGGCGAACAATTGGGCGGAAAACGCATCGCTCGCGCCGCTCTGGAAGCTCACCCGGTAGCGGTACTTGCGCCAGATCGGCAACAGCAGCCGATGCAGGCGGTGATGGAAGAGATCGAGGAAGTTCCGCGTAGGATTGCCCTCCTCGCTGTCGCCCAGAGCCTGCTCGCTGTAGAACGCCGGCAACGGCGAACTGGCACCGAACAAGCCGATCAGGTTGAAACGCAGCCGCGCCCGCAGCATGCCGCGCTCTTCGAAGAACTCCACCCGATCGACATCGCTGCCCGGGAAGCCGAGGCTAGGATTGGCCTGGAATTCCAACTGATCGTAGAGCGCCTCGTCTCCCAGGCCGGGATGTTCCTGGCGCAGGCGATCCATGACCAGCAGGACCGCCTGGAACAGCGAGTACTCGCGAATGCCCCGGGCCAGCGCGCTTACAGCAGGGGCTGCAAACCCATGCGCGGTTTCCATTGGTACACGTCTCCCTGTGTGCTCCTCACCCGCAACTCGTGGTAGGAGTTGATGCTGGCGTAAAGCGCGAAAAATTCGTTCAGAACCGAAGCGAACACGAACAGGTCGCCCTCGCCGATGTAGCCTTCCGGATCGATCGTCAGCTCGGTACGCAAGCCGCGCAGCGGCAGGCCCCGATGCAGGCGGTCGACATGCTCGTGGCGGACCGCCTTGAGCCCGCCCAGCAGGCGCTTGCTGACCTTCGCCGCATGCTGGTCGTAGTAGCGCGGCAGGTCGTAGGTTTCGAGGATCACCTTGAGTGCGTCGACGTTGGCCAGCGACAGGTAGTTGAGCGACATGTTGCTGATCAGTTTCCAGAGGAAATCGCGGTTCAGCGGCGGCGCGTAGCTCGGCGTCGCCGGGGTGATATTGCGGAAACCGAGGAACTCCGGCGTACCTTCGCAAGCGACGCAGATATCGCCCAGGCGCAGCCGTTGGGGCAGGTTCTGGTTGGTGCAGGTCAGTTCCACCGACAGCGTCTCGATCTGCTCGGGATGGCGGATGCCGAAGCTCAGGTAGGTGTCCAGGCCATCGTGCAGCAACGAGGTCCGTTGCCGGACGCTGTAGTGGGGCCGTGCTTCCGGGACGTCGAAGCTGGGATCGTGCTCGAAGGACTCGAACGGCACATAGGCCTGGTAGCCGAGCCCGCCCGGCCGCCAGCCGGTGACGCCCTCTACCGAGAACACCCCGCAGTCCTCCAGGCTGTATTCGGCCGGCATCAGCAGGTACTCGTCCTGCTTGCCGTCGAGGCGGATCGGCAGCGCATCGTGGCGGAACAGGTTGGCCACCGGCGTACAGTACAGCTTGACGTTCTCCAGCGTCGGGTGCAGGCGCTGGATGCCGCTCTTGCGGATATCGAAGCGCAACTCGAGGCCGCGGACCTGCTTGAGGGTTTCCTCGGGCAGAGCGCCGAGCAGGTCAAGGCCATCCACGTCGACGAACAGGAACTTGTCCTGGAACGCGAAGTATTCCTGCAGGTAGCGATAGCCACGGAAGGTATTCAGCGGATAGGGAATCAACGCCTCGTCTTCGGCGAACCCCACCGGCTGCACCCGCTCGCCCGTCAGGCGGAACGACATCGGCTTGCCGGCCACGCCATCCAGCGCCCGCCCATGGGCGTCTAGCGGAATCAGCTGGATGCTCTCCAGGTTGCGCAGCAGGCACAGGTAGAGCATCTGGCTGATGTAGCGCTCGCCGGCCAGGTGCAGGCGCAGCCGACTCAGGCCCAGCTCGCCGAGATGCCCGTCGCAGTTCATCGCCAGGCGCAGGCCGAGCAGCGCACCCTCGCCGGTCACCGAATAGTTGAGCGCCTCCAGCACCAGCGGCAGGACTTCGGTGGCGTAGCAGGTACGGAAGCGACAGGCGACCTCGCCCACCGGCCGGCTCTCGACCGGCGTATCGCGCTCCACGCGCAGCGCCCCGCCCGGGCGGGTCAGGGGGTCGAACTGGAGAATGCTGAAAGCCGGCAGCGGGCGCATATAGTTCGGCCACAGCAGGTGCATCATCGAGTGGCTGAGTTCCGGCAACTCGTCGTCCAGCTTCTGCCGCAACCGCCCGGTCAGGAAGGCAAAGCCCTCGAGCAGGCGCTCGACATCCGGATCGCGTCCGACCTGCCCGAGAAACGGGGCCAGGGCCGGGCTACGCTCGGCGAAACGGCGCCCCAGCTGGCGCAGTGCGGTGAGTTCGCTCTGGTAGTAATGATTGAAGGACACGGCTTACCTGCTGGATATCGTTTCACTGATGGCAGTCGTCTGACCGCTGCCGCCAAAACCGCAATGACATTTCTGGCCTGAAGATCGGAAACCCACGGTGTCCGTTGTCTTTCCGTAATCGACCCGATTCGCGCCCATCTCAGAAGACCTCATGGACGAACCAGGTATCGAAGCGGTACAGCACCAGGCCGAGGCGTCACCCTGGCGGGCCGCCGCGAGGCCGTCGAAGAACACGTCGGCAGAACCGACGACGATGGGATTGCTGCCGTGCCGGGGGAGCGGACAAGCGGTTGGATCGGAAACGCGGGCTGCGGGTTTGCCGGACATCGAAACCTCCTTAGCTGACCTTCACCTGGCCGCTGCCATCCAGGCATGCGGAAAAACTCACCTGGCGCTTGAAACCTTCCACCTCCAGCAACCCTTCGATGCTGAAGGCCAGGCGGAGCTGGTCGTTGTCGCGTGGCAGGGAAACGACACGCACGTCGCTCAAGCGCGGTTCGTAAGCCTCGATGAAACCTTCGATGGCCGAGCGGGCCTGGCTCAGGGAGTCGTGCAGGCTCAGGCGCATGTCGTTGAGATCGGGCAACCCGTAGTCGGACAGCGTCTGCACGCTGCCCGCCCGGGTGCTGAGCATCTTGCCCAGATGGGCAGCCACCGACGCCCTGGCGGAAACCTCGCGGCTCCAGCTGACGCGCTTATCCGCGTCGCCGTTCAGGCGCTCGAACAGGCTGCCGTATCCGGTCATGGAAAGCTCCGCTTACTCTTTGTCCAGCTTGCCGACCAGCGACAGAGTGAAGTCCGCCCCCATGTACTTGAAGTGCGGGCGCACGTTCAGGCTGACGCGGTACCAGCCCGGCTCGCCCTCGACGTCACTGACGATGATCTGTGCAGCGCGCAGCGGGCGACGGCCGCGCACTTCGGCGCTGGGGTTTTCCTGGTCGGCGACGTACTGGCGGATCCACTTGTTCAGCTCCAGCTCGAGGTCGGTACGCTCCTTCCACGACCCCAGCTGTTCACGTTGCAGGACCTTCAGGTAATGGGCCAGGCGGTTGACGATCATCATGTACGGCAACTGGGTGCCGAGCTTGTAGTTCAGCTCCGCGGCCTTGCCTTCGGCGCTGATGCCGAAGAACTTCGGCTTCTGCACCGAGCTGGCGGAGAAGAACGCGGCGTTGTCGCTGCCCTTGCGCATGGTCAGGGAAATGAAGCCTTCCTCGGCCAGTTCGTACTCGCGGCGATCGGACACCAGCACCTCGGTGGGGATCTTGGTCTCGATCTCGCCCATGCTCTCGAAGTGGTGCAACGGCAGGTCCTCTACCGCACCGCCGCTCTGCGGCCCGATGATGTTCGGGCACCAGCGATACTTGGCGAAGCTGTCGGTCAGCTTGGTGCCGAAGGCATAGGCGGTGTTGCCCCACAGGTAATGCTCGTGGCTGTTGGCCACGGTCTCCTTGTAGGCGAACGACTTGACCGGATTCTCTTCCGGATCGTAGGGCGTGCGCAGCAGGAAGCGCGGTACGGTCAGCGCCACGTAGCGGGAATCCTCGGACTGGCGGAAGCTCTGCCACTTGGCGAACTGCGGGCCTTCGAAATGATCCTTCAGGTCCTTCAGGTCCGGCAGGCCGGTGAAGCTTTCCAGGCCGAAGAACTTCGGACCGGCGGCCGCCACGAATGGCGCATGGGCCATGCAGGCCACGCTGGAGACGTATTGCATCAGCTTGACGTCGGGCGAACTGGGCGACATGTAGTAGTTGGCGATGATGGCGCCGACCGGCTGGCCACCGAACTGGCCGTATTCGGCGGTGTAGATGTGCTTGTACAGGCCGGACTGCATCACCTCGGGCGAGTCCTCGAAATCGTCCAGCAGGTCCTGCTTGGAAACGCTGAGAATCTCGATCTTGATGTTCTCGCGGAAGTTGGTGCGGTCGACCAGCAGTTGCAGGCCGCGCCAGGCCGACTCCAGCGCCTGGAAATCGGGATGATGGAGAATCTCGTCCATCTGCGTGCTGAGCTTGGCGTCGATCTCGGCGATCATCCGGTCGACCATCGCCTTCTTCACCGGCTCGCCGTCGTTCTGCGGCTTGAGCAATTCCTCGATGAAGGCGGAGACGCCGCGCTTGGCGATGTCGTAGGCCTCGTCGTCCGGGCTCAGGCGGGTCTCGGCGATGATGCTGTCGAGAATGTTGTATTCGCCGTTCTGGTTCCGGCCTTGCTGTGCGGCACTGGTGCTCATGTATCTGCTTCCTTGGCTAGGGGGTGGCTCAGGCGTCCTGGGAGGGGGCGGCGCTCAGCCCCAGCTCGCCCAGCACACGGCTACGGGACTCGTCGTCGGCGAGTACGCTTTCGATGGCCTTGCGGAACGCCGGGGCGTTGCCCAGCGGGCCCTTGAGGGCCACCAACGCATCGCGCAACTCCATCAGCTTCTTCAGCTCGGGCACCTGCTCGACGATGCTGGCCGGGTTGAAGTCCTTCATCGAGTTGATCTGCAGCCCCACCGCCAGCTCGTCGCTGCCGCCCTCCTCCTGGAGACGATTGGGTACGCTCAGCGTCAGCCCCAGCTCCTGCTTGGCCAGGACCTCGTCGAAGGTCATCTTGTCGATGCCGATCGGCTTGCGGTCCTCCACCTTGCGCTCATCCCCGCGCTGGGTGTAATCGCCGATCGCCAGTAGCTTCAACGGCAGTTCGATTTCCTCCTGGGCACCGCCGGTGGCGGGCTTGAAGGTGACGTTGATGCGTTCCTTTGGGGCTACCGAGCCTTCTTTGGCCATGGCTTTTTCTCCTTGAGAATTGAGGGCGCGAAGCCCTATTCGAGCACCACCTCGAGATCGAGGTGGCACAGCCTGCGATAAATGTCTTCCTTGCGTTCTCGCACGGCGTGGTTCTGCGGCAACAGCTCGCAGCAGCTATGCAGCAGGTGCAGTACATCCAGCGCCAGATCGGGCTCCCAGGCGTGCAATCCCGATTCGTGCAACTGATGGTCGAGGCTCTCCAGCTGGGTCTTGGCCAGCTCGTACTTCTTCGCCAGGAAGCACAGTCGCGCGAGGCTCAGTTGCCAGAAGAACCGGGCGCGTCCGCCGTGGGCGCGCTTCATGCCCTGCTTCAACACCTGTACCGCCGCCTTCAGGCCGTCCTTGCGCAACACCGGCTGGACCTCGTCCAGGGCGACGTCCCATTCGGCCTGCAGGGCCACGGTCTCGACCTTGCGCGGCGCACTGTCGTTCTGGAGATGGGGCATGACATGGGCGCTGATCCAGCCGCGGGTGGCCGCATCGGCGAATGCGCTGCCATCGTGGAAACGCAGCTCCACCAGCCCCGGCAGACGCTGCAGGAGCAAGGCGAAATGCATTTCGACTTCCCGCATCGCCTGCTCGGCGTTGAGCCCTTGCAGGCACTCCCAGACCAGGCGCTGGCCGTCGAACCAGAACGGCGCCCGTGCCAGGCTCGCCTCCAGCTCCACCAGGAGATCGGCGTACAGGCCCTGGGCGAAACGCTCCTGGTAGCTTTTCAGCTTGTCCGCCGGCACTCCCCTTAGCGCGGTGACCTGTTCGGCATTGCGCTCGGGCATGGACTCGATGGGCAGCCAGAGCATCGTTCGGTTGAGGCGCAGCGCGCGCAGATCGGTGGCTTTCTGCTTCAGCCACCAGGCGCACAGGGGGCGTGCGGCCTCCTGCTGGGCGCGCATGGCCTTGTGGGCGTCGCGCTCGTTGTCGATGGGCGCACCCGGCGCCAGCAACTGGCTGGCCGCCTGCTTGACCTGGGCCACCACGGCGCCGACCACTCCAGGTTCGGGCTGGTTGTCGGCGGCGCGCTGGAGCATGCCCGAAAGGCGTCGGCTGATCGGCAGCAACAAGGGCGCGTCGTCGCCCAGTTGCGCGGTCAGCGCGGTATCGAGTTTTTCCAGGTGCTCGGCGAGACGCCGGAACAGGGGGAGTTGCTCCTTGATCGGTACGTTTTCGTTCAGCGCCTGCTCCAACCGGGGCACCAGCCAGGCAATGGCCGCGGCGCGAGTGCGCGCCTTGAGCGGATGGATCTCGACCCAATGCCGGCTGCACAGACGTTCCAGCAATCCCAGTCCGGCCAGCAAACCGGGAAAGGATTCCCGTTGGTAGAGGGCCCAGGTCAACCAGGCTGCAACACGCAGGTCCTTGGATTGGGCACGAAGCAGCGCTTCGCTGTTTTCCAGGATTTTCAACCAGTCGGTCTGGCCGTTCTCATGGAGCGAGAGCGCCTTGCCCAGCTCATTTTCCAGCGCCTCGTATTCGCTGGAAAAACGCACATCCTCACCCGCAAAGACATCCTTTGAAATCGGCTGTTCCGCGAGTTCCAGATAATGCGAGGAGAGCTTGCTCGAATAGGTCATCCTAACCCTTCAATGCACACCATGTGCGCCAATGAATATCTTAACAATTCAACTAGTTGGCATAAAAACCGAACGAAAATCCCAATAGTCTGAAGAGCTCTTTGCCTTTTCCATGAAAACAACATAAAAACTGGCAAGCAACAGGACATTCCCTCTTTGGGAATTTTCCTATTCATTGATACGAATCAATGAAAGATTTTCAGCCAAACGTCAGGCGTCTGCGTCCATGCCCTTTACGGCTTGGCTATAGCCATCATAACGACATTGATGGCCATTTGGAAAACCCTACCAAAACAGGTAGTTAACAATTTATAAAAAATAAGGCAGGCAGTATGGATTTCTCCGGAGAGCCTCGAAACATAGGCCTTCCAAGCGGACCAACAGCTGATTTAGAGCGTAATAGCGATTGTGCAAGAAGTTGCACAATGAAAACCAAGAAACATCCCCAATAAAAGTCCACAGCCCTTGAAAATACTGGCCTGAACACTACTGCGCAAAAAGTTGCACAGCACTGCGCAACTTCTTGCTCAATTCACTTGTTATATTTCTTTTCAGAATGAGACATGGATAACAATAAGCCATTGAATGAGATTGATTAAAAGAGCCACGAAAAGACTGGCACGGGAATTGTTAGAGAAATTAATCGAGATGGGCGGTCCCATGGCCACCGGCGAGGAAGTTGCGCCGTGACCGACTGCAGGCGGGACGCACCGCTGCGTTTACCCTGGACACGCCCGTACCGCACCGGCTGGGCGGAAATCGATAGCGACCCGAGCAGTCAGGAAAGCAGGATTCGATGACCGCCGCAGCGCCTATCGCCAAGCCCTCGATGACCAACTTATGCGGTAGGCCGCGTACGGCGACGACAGAGAATTGCGCACCGCTTACCCGCTCGACAGTGCTGTGCGCCTACTGGCGAGAAAGCTGCCCGACAGTAGTCGGGTCGGCTAGCGCGGCCAGTCGGTCGATGCCCTCCTGGGCATCGACCTCAACGGCCAGTAACTGACCCGCCACCAGCGCAGCGCCGGGTACCAACAGCAGCGCCAGGAAAGCGAGCTACGAATAATCAGGAAAAACGCGCATCCAGCCCGATGCATAAAAATTTCGCTCTACCCGAAACTCCCGCTCATGACAGAAATCACTGCCTCGCCAACCGCTGATCGAAGCTCCCCTCAATCCAGCATCCCCACATACCCCGGCACCTCCCCCACTCGCTTGATCCACGCGCGGATCGCCGGGTAGGCCGTCAGGTCGAAGCCGCCTTCATGGGCGACATGGGTGTAGGCGTAGAGGGTGATATCGGCGATGGAGAACTGTTCGCCGACCAGGAATGGCGTGCGCGACAGCTGTTTCTCCATGACGTCGAGGGCCTTGTAGCCGCCGATCTTCTTCTCTTCGAACTCGGCGCGGCGGGCTTCCGGGAGGCCGAGGTAGAGCTTGATGAAGCGCGCCACGGCCACATAGGGCTCATGGCTGTATTGCTCGAAGAATTGCCATTGCAGCACCTGGGTGCGCAGGCGCGGTTCGCTGGGCAACAGGGCGCTGCCGTCGGCGAGGAAGTTGAGGATGGCGTTGGACTCCCACAGGCAACTGCCGTCCTCCAGCTCCAGCACCGGTATCTTGCCGTTGGGGTTCTTCGCCAGGAACTCCGGGGTCTGGGTCTCGCCCTTGAGAATGTCCACCGGTACCCACTGGTAGTCGATGCCGAGCAGCGACATGGCCAGCTTGATCTTGTAGCAGTTGCCCGAACGGTAATCACCGTAGACCTTGTACATCGTGTCGCTCCTCGGATCGGATGGCCGGCGCCCCGGAAGGAGCGCCGATGAGGGTTCAGGCCGCTTCGGCGGCCTGGGCGTCGCGGACGACCTTGGCCAGGCGCCGCAGGCCTTCGTGCAGGCGCTCCGGGGCGACGTGGCTGAAGTTCAGCCGCAGACGCCCGAGGTTCTGCTCCGGCTCGGCGAAGAAAGGTTCGCCGGGCATGAATGCGACATCGGCGGCCAGCGCCGGCTGGAGCAGGGTGCGAGTATCCAGCGGCTGCCTGAGGGTCAGCCAGAAGAACAGCCCGCCCTCCGGGATATTCCATTCGGCCAGCTCACCGAAGTGCTCCAGCAGCGCCTCCTGCATGGCGTCGCGGCGGACCCGGTAGAACTCGCGCAGTTCGGCCAGGTGCTGGCGGTAGGCCTCGCTGCCGAACCATTGCAGCGCCTGCCACTGCCCTACCCGGTTGGTATGCAGGTCGGCCGACTGTTTCAGCCGCAGCAGGTGGGGGAACAGGTCCGGGGTGGCGATCAGGAAACCGACGCGCAGGCCCGGCAGCAGGGTCTTCGACACCGTGCCGGTATAGATCCAGCTGGACTTGCGCAGGCGGCTGACCAGCGGGGTTGCGCGGCCCTCGTCGAACACCAGTTCGCGATAGGGTTCGTCTTCGATCAGGGTCACGCCGAATTCGTCTAGCAGCGCCGCCACCGCGTCGCGGCGTTCCTCGCTGTAGCGCACGCCGGACGGATTCTGGAAAGTCGGGATCAGGTAGGCGAAGGCCGGCTTGTGTCGCTCCAGGCGCTGCCGCAGGGCAACCAGGTCGGGGCCCTCGGCACCCAGCGGCACGGTCACGCAATCGGCGCCGAACAATTGGAAGGCCTGTAGCGCGGCGAGGTAGGTCGGCGCCTCGAGCAGCACCTCGGTGCCCGGATCGATGAACAGCTTGCTGGCCAGGTCGAGGGTCTGCTGCGAACCGCTGACGATCAGCACCTGGCTCGCCTCGCAGGGGACGCCGAGGGCACGCGCTTCGGCGGCGATGGCTTCGCGCAGGGCAGGCTCGCCTTCGCTCATGCCGTACTGGCCCATGGAGGCCGGCATCTGCTCCCACTGCACCTTCGGCAGCATCGGCTCGGCCGGCAGCCCGCCGGCGAACGACATCACCTCCGGACGCTGCGCCGCGGCAAGGATTTCGCGGATCAAGGAGCTTTTCAGGCGGGAGATGCGTTCAGAGAAGGCCATGGGATCACCGGTAGCGTAGGCGGGGAAAAATGAGTCAAACTGCTTGACCGAAACTACGATGCCGCACCCGGAAGCGTCAATATGCCTGACCTGAAAAACCACGCCGTCCAGCAGCAGGCCATGATGGAAGCCTTCTTCTTCGCGTACCAGGCCTTCACCACCAAGCCTGACGAGATGCTCGCCCGCCGCGGCCTGGGACGTGTGCACCACCGCGTGCTGTTCTTCATCGCCCGCTATCCGGGCCTCAGCGTGAAGGAACTGCTGGCCCTGCTCGGCGTGACCAAGCAGGCGCTGAACATCCCGCTGCGCCAGTTGCTGGAGATGAACCTGATCGGCAGCGCCACCGCCGACGACGACAAGCGCAAACGCCTCCTCGGCCTCACCGCCGAGGGCGTGCGGTTGGAAAAGGCGCTGCGTCGCGAGCAGTCGCGGCTGCTCCAACGCTGCTTCGAGGAAGCCGGCGGCGAAGCGGTCTCCGGCTGGCTGGCGGTCAATCGCACCCTGGCTCGGGCGCATGCAGGCAGCCGCGGCGAAGCGGCGACGGAGGCCGCCGACTGACGCCCCATGGGCCTGGCGCATGGACGCTCGACAAGCCGACCGGCTGCCCGCTAGCTCCGCTCCAACTCCCGCGCCGCGCGCCAGCAGGCCAGCGCCATGGCCACGGTGGCGGCCAGCAGCGGCAGTACCGCCAGCACCAGCAACAGCACCGAAGCCAGCATCGCGCCGCCGGCGATGTCCAGCCAGGCCATGATCCGCAGCGACGGATAGAGGTTTTCCTGCTTGAGCAGACGCAGGCCCAGCCAGAGGGTGGTAGCGCCGATCAGCGCAAGCAGCGCGAAGTACACCAGCGCCTGCCAGTTCCAGCCCTGCAGCGCATCGTCGGTAACCGCCAGCAGGCTCCAGCCCTCGCCCAGCAGGGTCAGGAGAATCGACAACCATACCGGCCAGGCCAGCGAGGGGCCGCGAAAGCGCGACTCGACCAGGTGCTTGAGCCGCAGCAGCAGGTAGGCGCCGAGCAGGCTGAGGAGCAGGCCCAGCCAGTCGGCGTAGACCCTGAACGCGGCGCCGTCGCCGAATGCCTCCAGCAGGCTGAGCACCATCAGCACCACGCCGCCGGCTATCGAGGCCAGGCAGAGCCAGGCGAGGATGCGCAGTTGCGCGAGCGTCCAGCGCCGGCGGAAAGCATCCGGTATGCCCTGCTCGACCAATTCGACACGCGGCGTGGCGTAGGGGTTTGCATCCATGGCGAAGCTCCTCGGCAAATGCCGGGAAGTTACCAGCTCCGCCAGCTTCCGGCAGCTGCGACTGTATGGCCAACTATGTCCGCGGCTGTACCGGGACAGCCCCTGGCCGGCTGTTTAGGCTGCGCAAAACAGAAAAAGATGATCGGCACTCCGCGCCTCGCGCAACCTGCCCCGTGGCTCCGCCCACCGCCGTGCCCGGTCGTCCCGCACACTCCATGGAAGTACCCGGCATGACCGAAACCACCCAGCCCCAGCCTCGTCTGCGTCCGTTCGCCGACTCCTCTCCCGCCGCCGTGGTGGCCGGCTTCGTCGCCATGCTCACCGGCTACACCAGCTCGCTGGTACTGATGTTCCAGGCCGGGCAGAACGCCGGTCTCAGCAGCGCGCAGATTTCCTCGTGGATCTGGGCCCTGTCGATCGGCATGGGCCTGGCGACCATCGGCCTGACCCTGCGCTACCGGGTGCCGATCGTGATCGCCTGGTCCACCCCCGGCGCGGCGCTGCTGATCAGCAGCCTGCCCGGAGTGCCGTACAGCGAGGCGATCGGTGCCTTCATCGTCTGCGCCCTCCTGATCACCCTGTGCGGCGTCACCGGCAGCTTCGAACGCCTGATGCGCCAGGTTCCCTCCTCGCTGGCCTCGGCGCTGCTGGCCGGGGTGCTGTTCCGCATCGGCATCGAGATCTGCAACGCCGCCGAGCAACAGACCCTGCTGGTGCTGGCGATGTTCTTCAGCTATCTGCTGTGCAAACGCTTCTCGCCGCGCTATGCGGTGTTCGCTGCGCTACTGGTGGGGGTGCTGCTGGCCGGGATACTGGGCCAACTGGACTTCAGCAGGTTCCGCCTGGAACTGGCGGTACCGGAGTGGACCACGCCGAGCTTCTCCCTGGCCGCCACCATCAGCATCGGCATCCCGCTGTTCATCGTCGCCATGGCTTCGCAGAACATGCCCGGCATCGCCGTGCTGCGCGCCGACGGCTACCAGGTGCCGGCCTCGCCGCTGATCTCGAGTACCGGCATCGCCTCGATCCTGCTGGCACCGTTCGGCTCCCACGGGATCAACCTGGCGGCGATCAGCGCGGCGATCTGCACCGGTCCCTCGGCCCACGAGGACCCGCACAAGCGCTATACCGCGGCGCTCTGGTGCGGCTTCTTCAACTGCGTCGCAGGAACCTTCGGCGCCACCCTGGCAGCGTTGTTCGCGGCGTTCCCCAAGGCACTGGTACTGTCCATCGCCGCCATCGCCCTGCTCGGCTCGATCATGAACGGCCTGGCCAACTCGATGGCCGACGAGCGCCAGCGCGAGGCCGCGCTGGTGACCTTCATGGTCACCGCCTCCGGCTTTACCCTGCTGTCCATCGGCTCGGCGTTCTGGGGCCTGGTGGCCGGCCTGCTGACTCAGTTCGTGCTCAACTGGCGGCGCGGCTGACCGACCTCAGTCCGGCGCCGTCACGGGCGCCGGCGCGGCCTGGTGGCCACGACTGACCCACCAGCCGAAGGCCGCCGCGGTGAAGAACATCAGCACTCCGTAGATCGCCGGCGGAATCGCCATGGTGCTGTTGTTCAGCAGGCTCGGACTCAGCGCCAGGGCGATCGCCAGGGTGCCGTTGTGGATGCCGATCTCCATGCCGATGGCCACCGCCTGGGCCTTCGGCAGGCGCAGCAGGCGCGGCACCCAGTAGCCCACCGCCAGGCTCAGCAGGTTGAAGGCCAGCGCGGCCAGCCCGACCACCGGCGCGTAGGTGACGAAGGTCTGCCAGTCCTTGGCTAGCGCCAGCAGGATGATCACCAGCAACAGCAGCGCGGAAAGGATCTTCACCGGCTTCTGCAGGCGATCCGCCACGGCCGGCAGGCGGTTGCGCAGCAGCATGCCGATGGCCACCGGGCCGAGGACGATGACGAAGACCTGCACGACCTTGCCGAACTGCAGGGGAATCGCCTGCCCGTCGCCCATGAAGTATTGCAGCGACAGATTGACGATCAGCGGCATGGTGAGGATGGCGATCACCGAGTTCACCGCGGTCAGGGTGATGTTCAGTGCCACGTCGCCATGCGCCAGGTGGCTGTAGAGGTTGGCGGTGGTGCCGCCGGGCGAGGCCGCCAGCAACATCATGCCGACCGCCAGGGCCGCCTCCAGGGCGAAGCCCTGGACGATCAGGAAACAGGCCAGGGGCAGCAGGACGATCTGGCACACCAGGCCGACCAGCACCGGCTTCGGGTAGCGCACCACGCGGAGGAAGTCGGCCGGGGTCAGGGACAGTCCGAGACCGAGCATGATGATGCCCAGGGCGATGGGGAGGAACAGGGTCAGGATGGGATCGGCGGTCATTATTGTTATTGCTCCGATGCGATGGAGACGGGCTCAGGCCCCGGATTCTCGACCCAGGTTAGTCCCCCGGCAGTGGCCTGGCGCGCCAAACCGCGCGCCGACCTGTAACAGAATGCGAATGCCCCGCGCCGGGGCATCCCGGTTGTATCGCCGCCCGCTCAGATCGCCGTCGCCCCGCCGTCCACCGGCAAGGCGATACCGGTGGTGAAGCCTGCGTTGTCGCTGCACAGATAGAGCACCGCGGCGGCGATTTCCTCGACCCGCCCGACCCGACCCAGCGGATGCATCGCGGCGGCGAACTCGGCCTTGCGCGGGTCGGCCTCGTAGGCGCGGCGGAACATGTCGGTGTCGATCACCGCCGGACACACGGCGTTGACGCGGATGCCCTTCTTCGCGTACTCGATCGCCGCCGATTTGGTCAGGCCGATCACCGCGTGCTTGGAAGCAGCGTAGATGCTCATCTTCGGCGCCGCGCCGAGCCCGGCGACCGAGGCGGTGTTGACGATCGCGCCACCGCCCTGGGCCAGCATCAGCGGGATCTGGTGCTTCATGCACAACCAGACGCCCTTCACGTTGACAGCCATGATGGCGTCGAACTCGGCTTCGTTGCCGTCGGCCAGCTTGCCCTGCTCGATCTCGATACCGGCGTTGTTGAAGGCATAGTCGAGACGGCCGTAGGCCGCTGCGCAACCCTCTACCAGCGCCTTGACCTCGGCGTCGCGGGTGACGTCGCAGCGAATGAAGAGGGCTTCGCCTCCCGCCTGGCGGATCGCCTCGACCGTGCCCTCGCCGCCGGCGCTGTCCAGGTCGGCGACCACCACCTTGACCCCGGCGGCGGCGAAGGCCAGCGCGGTAGCGCGGCCGATGCCCGCCGCACCGCCAGTGACCAGTGCGACCTGGCCGGAAAGAAGTTTGCTCATCTGCTGCTCCTCGGAAAATCGCCTTCCGCCAACCGCGACGGAACCGGGCCGCGCCAGTCTAGCCAGGGCCGGCGCAAGGCATAGCACTATCAGGGGACTGGAGGATGGGCCATCCAGCCCGCTGATAAGACTGATGGCGGCGAATCATCGGCATAGATGACCGGTCATTTCCGCACTCGCCTTCGCTTGCCGCCGGCGCCGGCGCCAGCTATCCCTAGGGGCCTGTTTCCCGACATTCGAGTGCCCTGCCATGACCTCCCAGATCAATCGGCAATACCAGTTGGCCCAGCGTCCCAGCGGGCTGCCCGGCCGCGACACCTTCAGTTTCGTCGAAACCCCGCTCGGCGAACCGGCCGAGGGCCAGATCCTGGTGAAGAACGAGTACCTGTCGCTGGACCCGGCGATGCGCGGCTGGATGAACGACGCCCGCTCCTACATCCCGCCGGTGGGGATCGGCGAGGTGATGCGTGCGCTCGGCGTCGGCAAGGTGCTGGTTTCGAAGCACCCCGGCTTCCAGGCCGGCGATTACGTCAACGGCGCCCTCGGCGTGCAGGACTATTTCATCGGCGAGCCCAAGGGTTTCTACAAGGTCGACCCGTCCCGCGCGCCGCTGCCACGCTATCTCTCGGCGCTGGGCATGACCGGCATGACCGCCTACTTCGCGTTGCTCGACGTCGGCCAGCCGAAGAACGGCGAGACCGTGGTGATCTCCGGCGCCGCCGGTGCGGTGGGCAGCGTTGCCGGGCAGATCGCCAGGCTCAAGGGCTGCCGGGTGGTGGGCATCGCCGGCGGCGCCGAGAAATGTCGCTTCCTGGTCGAAGAACTGGGCTTCGACGGCACCATCGACTACAAGAACGAAGACCTCGCCGCCGGACTCAAGCGCGAATGCCCGAAGGGTATCGATGTGTTCTTCGACAACGTCGGCGGCGAAATCCTCGACACAGTGCTCACCCGCATCGCCTTCAAGGCACGCATCGTCCTCTGCGGGGCGATCAGCCAGTACAACAACAAGGAAGCGGTGCGCGGCCCGGCCAACTACCTGTCGCTGCTGGTCAATCGGGCGCGCATGGAAGGCATGGTGGTGATGGACTATGCCCAGCGCTTCCCAGAAGGCCTGAAGGAGATGGCCACCTGGCTGGCGGAAGGCAAGCTGCAATCGCGCGAGGACATCGTCGAAGGCCTGGAGACCTTTCCCGAAACGCTGCTCAAGCTGTTCAGCGGGGAAAACTTCGGCAAGTTGGTGTTGAAGGTCTGAGGTCCGCCGCCGGCGCGAAGAAGCGGCGGATAGCGCCTCGCCTCGAAGAGCGTGTGCACTGAAGAAATAATGATTCCCGGCAATCCTGCCGCCTGTCCTTCGGGCTAAGCTGCGGCATCCGCGCCTGCAAGGAATCAGCCGCATGCCACTCGCCCGCTGGGTACCCGGACTCGATAGCCTGCTCCACTACCGCCGCGCCTGGTTCCGTCCGGATGTCCAGGCCGGGCTGTCGGTAGCGGCAATCCAGATCCCCACCGCCATCGCTTACGCCCAGATCGCCGGCTTCCCGCCCCAGGTAGGCCTCTATGCGTGCATCCTGCCGATGCTGATCTACGCCCTGATCGGCAGCTCGCGGCAGTTGATGGTAGGCCCCGACGCGGCGACCGCGGCGATGGTCGCCGCCGCCATCACCCCGCTGGCGGCGGGCGATCCGCAGCGCCTGGTGGACCTGTCGATGATCGTCGCGATCATGGTCGGGCTGTTCTCCATCGTCGCCGGCCTGGCCCGCGCCGGGTTCATCGCCAGCTTCCTCTCGCGACCGATCCTGGTCGGCTACCTCAACGGCATCGGCCTGAGCCTGCTGGTCGGGCAACTGGGCAAGCTGTTCGGCTACGAGGCGGCGACCAGCGGCTTCGTCGCCGGCATCCTCGCGCTGCTGGAGAACCTGCTGCACATCCATTGGCCGACGCTGATCCTCGGCAGCCTCTCGCTCTTGCTGATGGTGCTGCTGCCGCGGCGCTTCCCGCAGTTGCCCGGGGCGCTCTGCGGCGTCCTCCTGGCCAGCCTCGCCGCGGCGCTGCTGGGCCTGGATCGCTACGGCGTGGAACTGCTTGGCGAGGTACCGGCCGGGCTGCCGCAACTGAGCTGGCCGCAGACCAGCCTGGAGGAACTGAAAAGCCTGCTGCGCGACGCCACCGGCATCACGGTGGTCAGCTTCTGCAGCGCCATGCTCACCGCGCGCAGCTTCGCCGCCCGTCACGGCTACAGCATCAACCCCAACCACGAATTCGTCGCCCTCGGCCTGGCCAACATCGGCGCCGGGGTCTCCCAGGGCTTCGCCATCAGCGGCGCCGACTCACGCACCGCGGTGAACGACATGGTCGGCGGCAAGACCCAACTGGTCGGCGTGGTCGCCGCGCTGGTGATCGCCGCCACCCTGTTGCTGCTGAACAAGCCCCTGGGCTGGGTGCCGATGCCGGCGCTCGGTGCGGTCCTGTTGCTGGCCGGCTGGGGCCTGATCGACGTGCAGGCGCTGAAGGGCTTCTGGAAGCTCAGCCGCTTCGAGTTCAGCCTCTGCCTGCTGACCACCGTCGGCGTGCTCAGCGTCGGCGTGCTGCCGGGAATCTTCGTCGCCGTCAGCATCGCCGTACTGCGCCTGCTCTACTACACCTATCGCCCGAGCGACGCGGTGCTCGGCTGGATGCACGGCATCGACGGCCAGGTCGAGCTGGCCAAGTACCCGCAGGCCACCACTCTTCCCGGCCTGGTGATCTACCGCTTCGACGCCCCCCTGCTGTTCTTCAACGCCGACTACTTCAAGCAGCGGGTGCTTGCCGTGGTGGACGGCAGCGAGCGGCCGAATGCGGTGCTGCTCAACGCCGAAGCCATGACCAACCTCGACATCAGCGGCCTGGCCACCCTCCACGAGGTGCAACAGATCCTCAAGGCCCAGGGCGTGCACCTGTCGCTGGCGCGGGTGACCGGGCAGACGCTGGACCTGCTGCAACGCTCGAGCATGCTCGGCGAGATCAAGCCGCCGCTGGTGTTCAGCTCGGTGCGCTCCGGGGTCAGTGCCTATCGCTACTGGCTGCGCCAGCAGGAAAGACTCGCCGCCCAGGCCGCGGCTACAAGCGGAAATGCCTGACCATGCCCTGTAGTTCGCGGCCCAGCTCCGCCAGTTGTTCGCTGGACGAAGCCGTCGACTGCATGGCTTGGGCCGACTGATCGGCCACCTCGCGGATCGCCGTGACACTGCGGTTGATCTCCTCGGCGACCGCGCTCTGCTGCTCGGAGGCCGCGGCGATCTGCTGGTTCATCTGCTGGATCAGCGCCACCGCCGTGGCGATGTTGCCCAGCGCCGCCTCGGTCTGCAACGCGTCGTCGACGCTCTGGTCCACCAACTGGTGGCTGCGCTGCATACGCTGCACCGCCTGCTGCGTGCCATTCTGCAAGGCACCGATCAGGGTCTCGATCTCGGCCGTGGACTGTTGGGTGCGCCGCGCCAGCGCCCGCACCTCGTCGGCGACCACGGCGAAGCCTCGACCCTGGTCGCCGGCCCGCGCCGCCTCGATGGCGGCGTTCAGCGCCAGCAGGTTGGTCTGCTCGGCCACGCTCTTGATCACGTCCAGCACGCTGCCGATGCGCTGGCTGTCGGCGCTCAGCGCCTCGACGCTGGCGGTGGCCGCGCGCACCGCCTCGGCCAGTCGCTCGATCCGCTCCAGGGTCTGGCGTACCACCTCCTGGCCGACGCTGACCTTGCCGTCGGCGCTTTCCGCCGCCCCCGCGGCTTCCTCGGCGTTGTGCGCCACTTCATGGACGGTGGCGGCCATCTGGTTCATCGCCGTGGCCACCTGTTCGGTTTCCGCCCGCTGGCTGTCGATTCCCAGGCGGGTGCGCGTGGTAACGCCGGACAGCGCCTCGGAAGCGCCGGCAATCCGCCCGACGCCGTCCTGCAACTGGCTGACGATACCGCGCAGGCTGCCGGTCATGGCGCGCATCGCGGCCATCAGTTGGCCAACCTCGTCGCGCCGCTCGCTGTCGACCCGTACCGCAAGGTCGCCTTCGGCGATCCGCTGCGCCACACCCATCGCCTGGCGCAGCGGACGGACGATCAGCAGGCTGATGCCGAAGGCCGCGCCCAGGCCCACCAGCAGCGCCAGCACGGCGGCGCCGACGATCAGCAGGGAGTTTGTCCGCAGGCTGTGGAGCATGGCCTGCTGCTGCGCCTCCCAGCTACGGTCAACACGCGCCATCACCTGCCCGGCGCGCTCGCCCATGGCGGCGTACATCTGCCGCTCCTGGAGCTGACTGGCGCGGTACTCGGCGAGCTTGTCGGCGAAACCGCGGATATTGGTCAGCACGTCCTTGACCACCGACACGTAGGCATCGTCGGTGATCGCCTGCTCCAGCCGGGCTGCCAGCTCCAGCGCCTCGCGCAGCGATTTCGGCGGCCCCTCCTGCGCATCCGCGGCGCGCGCTTCGAGACGCGAGCGGGCCTCGTCCAGCCCCTGAAGGACCAGGCGATTGACCTGGGCGACCTGGGCCGCCTGCTGCAACAGCGGCTCGCCGTCGTGCCCCTGGCTCTCCTTCAGCGCATAGGCGCCATCCTCGGCCAGGCTGGACTGGAGGATATCGAGGCTGTTGGCGGCGCCGTTCAGCGACCAGCTGGCGCTTTCCCAAGCCAATTGGCGTCCCTGGATGGACTGCTCGAAGCGGCCGAACGCTTCTAGGTATGCCGCCAGCACCTGCTCCACCTCGGCCATGCCAAGCGCCTGATCGGCGTCGCCGTCGGCCTTGAGCCGGCCCACCCGTTCAAGGGTCGCGGCCAGGCGCTGGCGCAAGCGCTCGGCGTCGCTCTTTTCCCCGTGCAGGGCAAAGTCCTTCTCGGCCTGGCGAACCTCCAGCACGTCGCGATTGATCGCGCTCATCTCCTGCAGGCGCGCGAAGCGCTGCCCCAGCGCATGCAGCGAGAGCACCGCGAGCGCGGCCACCAGCGCGGTCAATAGCAGGACCAGGGTAAAACCGATGGCCAGTTTCTTCGCCGTGCCGAGATCGGCCAGACGCCTGCGCAGCAACCCCAGCATGACTCCCCTCCCCCGTGACGCGCCGTCTGCGTGCGCATTTCCCGCTGTGTCGCGCGTTTTTCGCCGAACCTGAGCGGCCGGGCAAGGTAGTGGCACGATAATGGCCAGGAGAGATATGCGCAGGTCGTTTCCAGGATATCCGGGCTGACGTCGGTCGAGCGCGGAGCCATACTGGGCGCCCCATGGAAAAAGGAGCTTGCCATGCGTCCCGTATTGCCGCTGTTGCTGTCGCTGAGTCTGTGCGCCCCCACCCTGGCCGACTGGAGCGGCCCGATCGAGCAGCCGCTCTGGTCGTTGCCGGCGGCGCCGGGCCTGTCGCGCTGGCTGATCGTGCACAACCTGTCGAGCGCGGCGGCCGACGGCCTGTACCACGTCGAGGTCCTGGAGCGCCGCCAGGGCCAGCAGCCCTGGCAGTTCCAGCGCCTGGCCGCGCACCTGGCGCTGACCGAACAGGCGCTGCGCGCGAGTATCGTGGCGCCGCTGAAGCGCGGCGGGGTGTATCCGGAAAGCTACCAGTTCGCCTATCGCCAGTGGCAGGAACGCCAGGCCGCGGGCCAGGCGCCGGTGTGCCGGCGCACGGTCGACGAGTGCCTGCGGGCGCCGGACTGAGCCCGGCTACCTGGGCCGGATCATGCTGAACGTGTCGCGGGTATGGCTGTAGTGGCTGCCGCCCAGGCGACCGACCAGGTCGAGCCGGGCGCTATCCACATGGCGCTCGTCGGCCAGCACGGCATCGTCGACATGGGCCAGCAGCACGCGGGCGAAGATCAGGTGGCAATTGGGGTTCTCCGCCGGATACGGCTTGATCTCCGCCACCTCGCACTCGAAGGCCACCGCCGCCGCGGCGATCCGCGGCGGCGCCACGCGTACGCTGGACACGGTAGGGATGCCGACCGTCTCGATCTCGCTCACGCCATGGGGCAGCCAGGCGGAGGTGGCGTTCATGGTCTCGGCCTGGGCGGCGCCGACCAGGTGGATCACCAACTGCCCGGTGGCCTGGACGTTGCGCAGGGTGTCCTTGAGGCTGCCGTCGTCGCGCAGGCTGACGTTGACCATCAGGGTCGGCGGCTCGTCGCTGATCACCTGGAAGAAGCTGAACGGGGCCAGGTTGCTGGCGCCCTCGGCGGACAGGGTCGAGACCCAGGCAATCGGTCGCGGGGTGACGGTGGAAGCCAACCAGCGATAGGCCTCGGCGGGAGCGATGGTGGTGAAGTCCAGTTGCATGGCGGTCTCGCGGAAATCGACGGAGGGGACGCCGATTATGCCGCAGCCCCGCAGCTCTCGCGACCGTCTGCGCCGCAGCCCTGCGCCACCTGGAGGCAGCGGCTAGACTTGCCCTACCCTCACCCAGGAGCCCTGCCATGAACTATCGAGGAAGCTGCCACTGCGGAACCATCGCCTACGAAGTCGAAGGCGACCTCGACCAGGTGATCCAGTGCAACTGTTCACTGTGCAGCCGGCGCGGCTGGCTGCTGTGGTTCGTCCCGCGCGACCGTCTGGCGCTGAAGACGCCGGCCAGCGCGATGCACACCTACACCTTCAACACCCACCGCCTGCAGCATCACTTCTGCCCCACCTGCGGCTGCGCGCCGTTCAGCGAAGGCATAGGCCCGGACGGCCAGGCGATGGCCGCGGTCAACGCGCGCTGCCTGGAGGACATCGACGCCAGCGCGCTCCCGGTACAGCACTACGATGGCCGCAACGCCTGACGCTGGCGCAGGTAGCCGATCACCTCGGCCTGGTTGCCGCGGAACTCGACGCGGTCTTCCTTGCTCTGCCGCTGGAAGGCGTACATCGGGTCGTAGTACTCCTTGAGCAGCCCCTCGATCCAGCCGCGATGGGTATCCACCGAGCCGTCGCGGCCCTGCTCTTCCAGCGCCTGCACGAGGATCGCCGCCAGCCGCTGGTAGCGCTCGCCGCCGAGGCGCTTGACGATGCCGGCGAGGCTCTTCTGCAGGTAGGCGGAGAAGGCGGCGAAGCCCTCCTCCACGCCCACCACGCGCTCGAACTCGCTGCGCAGATCGATCACGTAGTCCCTGAGGATACGCTCGACACGCTGCTCGAAGGCATCCTCCAGCCAGACCAGCGGGTAGCCCTGCATACCCTGGTACAGCTCCAGCGGCAAGGAGCAGCTGCCGACGATCCGCCCCTCGTCCTCGAGGACGAACTGGCCGACGCCACGATGACGCTTCTTCAGGATGTCGATGGCCAGGCGGTTCTCGAAGTCTATCTGCGCCGGCTGCGGCGTGGCTCGCCGGCCAAAGCTGGAGCCGCGATGGTTGGCGTGGCCTTCGAGATCGAGGCTGTTGTCCAGCGCCGCGATCACCTCGGTCTTGCCGCAACCGGTGAGGCCGCCGACCAGCACGAAATCGCACTCGTCGACCGCCGCGCGGGTGGTTTCGAAAAGGAAGTTGCGCAACGCCTTGTAGCCGCCGATCACCCGTGGGTAGTCGATGCCGGCGTCCTGCTTCAGCCACTGCTGGACGATCTGCGAGCGCAGGCCGCCGCGGAAGCAATACAGGTAGCCGTTCGGGTTGGCTTCGGCGAAGGCTTTCCAGGCCGCCAGCCGTTCGGCCTTGAGCGCCCCGCAGACCAGTTCGTGGCCAAGGGCGATGGCGGCCTGCTGGCCGTGCTGCTTGTAGCTGGTGCCGACCTTCTGCCGCTCGATGTCGTTCATCAGCGGCCGGTTGACAGTGTTGGGAAAGGCGCCCTTGTGGTACTCCACCGGGGCGCGCACATCCATCAGGGGGATATCGTCGAGAAACAGTTCGCGGTAGTGCTGGGTGTTGTCGCGCATTACAGCACCTGTACCGCGAGACTCTGTCGCTCGACCAGCTCGCCGATCGGCGCCAGTTGCAGGCCGAGTTCCGCCGCCACGGCGAGGAACTCCGCCTCGCCTTCCGGAGCCACCGCCACCAGCAGGCCGCCGCTGGTCTGCGGATCGCAAAGCAACAGCTTCTGCACTTCCGGCAGTGGCGCGATGCGCTCGCCATAGCTGTCGAAGTTGCGCAGTGTGCCGCCAGGCACGCAGCCCTGCTCCAGGTAATATTCGGCACTGGCCAGGCGCGGTACCGCGGCGTACTCCACGCGTGCGGTGAGCTTGCTGCCGTCGGCCATTTCCACCAGGTGGCCGAGCAGGCCGAAACCGGTGACGTCGGTCATCGCCTTGACCCCCGCCAACCGGCCGAAGCGCGCGCCGGGCCTGTTCAGGGTGCACATCCAGTCACGCGCCACGCCGACGTCCTCGGCGCGCAGCCTGGCCTTCTTCTCGGCAGTGGTGAGGATGCCGATGCCCAGCGGCTTGGTCAGGTACAGCCTGCAGCCGGCCTCGGCGGTGTCGTTGCGTTTCATGAAGCGCTTCTCCACCACGCCGGTCACGGCCAGGCCGAAGATCGGCTCGGGGGCGTCGATGGAGTGTCCGCCGGCCAGCGGGATGCCGGCTTCCTCGCAGACCTTGCGGCCGCCGGCGATCACCTCGCGGGCGACTTCCGCGGCCAGCACGTTGACCGGCCAGCCGAGGATGGCGATGGCCATCAGCGGGTCGCCGCCCATGGCGTAGATATCGCTGATGGCGTTGGTCGCGGCGATACGGCCGAAATCGAAGGGGTCGTCGACGATCGGCATGAAGAAATCGGTGGTGGAGACCACCCCGCGCTCCTCGTCGAGGGCGTAGACAGCCGCGTCGTCGCGCGAGGCGTTGCCGACCCAGAGCTTCGGATCGAGGTTCTGCGCGCCGCTGCCGGCGAGGATCACCTCCAGTACCTTGGGCGAAATCTTGCAGCCGCAGCCGGCGCCGTGGCTGTACTGGGTCAGGCGGATCGCCTCGCTCATCGGTGTACTCCCGTGGATGTCGGAAAAGTGCCCATTCTAGCAAAGCCGGCGCCGCCGCCAGAGGACCGATCGCCGCGCCCGGCTCAGCGCCCGGCGCGCGACTCGCGGATATAGAAGCGCGCCTTCTCGGCCTTGCTGGTGCAGCCCTCGTAGGCCTCGAACTGCTGCTGGGTCTTGGCCCCGGTGAGCAGGGTCAGGGCCTTCGAGTAGCTGACGGTGCCGGCGAAGCCTTCGGCCTTGGCCAGGTCGAGTTCCTTCCAGGCCGCGTCCAGCTGGTCGGCGCAGTTCTCCCGGTAGGCGGTCTTGCCGGCGCAGCCGGCCAGGGTCAGGGCAAGGACGGGCAGAACGATCCAGGTTTTCATCGAACGATCTCCGGACAGGGAAAGGGCCGCGCATCGCCGCGACGCACTTGGCGGCGGCCGGGCGACACGCGTATCGTTTTCGCTTCGTCACGCAGTATTGGCAAGGGGTTGCAGATGAGCAAACAGGTCGCCCTGGTATTGGGCTCCGGCGGTGCGCGCGGCTACGCGCACATCGGCGTGATCGAGGAACTCGAGGCACGCGGCTATGAGATCACCTGCATCGCCGGTTGTTCCATGGGCTCGGTGATCGGCGGCATCTACGCCGCCGGCAAGCTGCGCGAGTACCGCGAGTGGGTGGAAAGCCTGGATTACCTCGACGTGCTGCGCCTGCTCGACGTCAGCTTCCGCCTCGGCGCGATCCGCGGCGAGCGGGTGTTCGGCAAGATCCACGAGATCCTCGGCGAGGTAAACATCGAGGACCTGTCGATTCCCTACACGGCGGTTGCCACCGACCTCACCAACCAGCAGGAAATCTGGTTCCAGGAAGGCTGCCTGCACCAGGCCATGCGCGCCTCGGCGGCAATCCCCAGCCTGTTCACACCGGTCATGCAGGGCAGCCGCATGCTGGTCGACGGCGGCCTGCTCAACCCGTTGCCGATCGTGCCGGTGGTGTCGGCCCACAGCGACCTGATCATCGCGGTCAATCTCAACGCCACCAACCAGAAGCAGTACCACCTGCCGGTGATCGAGCGTCCGGCCGCGCTCAAGGGGCGCTTCGACAGCATGATCGAGAGCCTCGGTCACAAACTCTCGTTCTTCCGCCGCCACGGCGACGACAATACCCCGCCGGAGCTGAGCGCCGACGCCCTGCTCCATCCGGTTCCGGCGGAATCCGAGGAGCCCGCCGAGCCGCAACTGCAACAGCCGGCCGCGGCGCCGCAAGGCAAGGACTCGCCGAAGTCGGCCAGCGGCACCACGGTGGTGGAAAGCAGCGGTCCGGCATCGCTGCTGGAACTGGTCAACCAGAGCTTCGAGGTGATGCAGACCTCGCTGGCGCAGTACAAGATCGCCGGCTACCCGCCGGACATCCTGATCAACGTGCCGAAGCGGGTCTGCCGCTTCTTCGAGTTCTACAAGGCGCCGGAATTGATCGCCCTCGGCCGGCAGATCGCCAGCGACACCCTGGACCGCTACGAGGAAGACAACGCCTGAGCCTCAGCGGCTGAACTCGAGGACCTCGTAGCCGCCGCGCCGTTCCGGGAACAGCAGGAGGAAGCCACCGGCGTGCGGGCGCAGCAGCGCGACCACGTCGGACTCAGCCGGCGCGCCGTGGGCCAGGCCACTGAAGGCCACCTGGGGCTCGTCGTTGACCGTGGCGCCGCCGAGGAACACGTAGCGCTGCGTGCCTTCGCGGAACAGGTAGCCGCTGACCCGCTGCGAACCGCTGGTCTTCTCCAGGAACAGGCCGCGGTCGGTACGCCGGATGCGGCACTGGAAGTTCGGATAGCGATAGATGCCGTACTGGTCGGCCTGGGTCGAGCGGCACTTCCAGTCGCCCAGCAGGCCTTTCTCGTCGACGGCGACGACGGGCTGCGCCAGGCTGAGTTCCAGTTGCTCCAGTTCCGGCAGGAATTCCTCGAAGGCACTGTCGTAGTAGCGCTTGTTGATGGCCTCGGCGTCCTGCTCGACGGCCAGCACGCTGCGCTGCTGCTGTTCGCTGGTGTAGCCACGCCAGTCCGGTTCGGCGGCGCCGGCATGCGCGCAGGCGGCGAGAACGGTGAGGCAGGCGAAGACACGGGAAACGGGGATCGGACGGGACATGGCGACCTTCCTGGCGAGTGGACCGGCGCATCCGGCGCCGGCAAGCGGTAGCCGCAGAACATAGCGCAGCGGCGCCGGGAATTCGAGCGCCGCCACGACGGGCGGCGGTTTCAGAAGATCGACCAGCCGATCCGCTCGCTGAGTTTCTCCAGCGCGGCGATACCCGCCAGCGAATTGCCCGCGGCGTTCAGTTCCGGCGACCAGACACAGACCGTGAAGCGCCCCGGCACTACCGCGATGATGCCGCCGCCGACACCGCTCTTGCCCGGCAGGCCGACCCGATAGGCAAAGTTGCCGGCCTCGTCGTAGAGCCCGCTGGTGGCCATGATCGCGTTGACCTGCTTGGTCTGCCGCTCGTTGAGTACCTGCTCGCCGCTGTGCTTGCAGAAGCCCTTGTCGGCGAGGAAGCAGAACGCCCGCGCCAGGTCGACGCAGCTCATGCGCAGCGCGCAATGATGGAAATAGCTGAGCAGCACCGCCTCGACGTCGTTGTGGAAGTTACCGAACGATTTCATCAGGTAGGCCGCCGCCGCGTTGCGCGAGCGGTGCTGGTACTCCGAGCGCGCCACCACCGAGTCCGACACCACTTCCGGGTTGCCGCACAGGCGCCGGACGAAATCGCGCATCGATTGCGCCGGCGCGGCGAAACGCGACTGGTTGATGTCGCAGATCACCAGGGCGCCGGCATTGATGAACGGGTTGCGCGGCTTGCCGCGCTCGAACTCCAGCTGCACCAGGGAGTTGAAAGGCTGGCCGGAGGGCTCGTGGCCGAGGCGTTGCCAGATGTCCTCGCCGGAATGCTGGATCGCCTGGACCAGGCTGAACACCTTGGAAATGCTCTGGATGGAAAACGGCCGCAGGGCGTCGCCGGCATGGAACAGCTCGCCGTCGCGGCTGTACACGGCGATCCCCAGCTGGTTCGGCTCGACGCCGGCGAGCGCGGGGATGTAGTCGGCGACCTTGCCGCGCCCGATCAGCGGGCGGACTTCATCGAGAATCTCGTTCAACAGTTGCTGCATGATGACCTTCGTGGTGACACCGGGGCACCGACCCGGGCGCATCCGGGCCAGCGCGAATGCGCGGCATCATAGGCGATGAACGCACGGGAGGCATGCCCCTCGCGCAGAATTGCGCTGCGCGTCAGCTGTCGCGCAGGCGATAACCGACACCCGCCTCGGTCACCAGGAAGCGCGGGCTGGCCGGATCGTCGCCGAGCTTCTGGCGCAGGTGGCCGACCACGACCCGCAGGTAATGGGTGTCTTCGACATGGGTCGGACCCCAGATATCCTTGAGCAGTTGCTGCTGGGTCACTACCCGTCCGAGATGGCGTGCCAGCGCGGCGAGCACTGCATACTCCTTGCGCGTCAGCGCCACTTCCGCACCCTCCAGGGTGACTCGGCGATAGGCGAAGTCCACCTGCAACGGGCCGACCGCCACCGACGCCTCCGGGCTTTCGCCCTGCGCCGCCTGGCGCAGCAGGACGCGCACGCGGGCGAGGAACTCCTGGATGCCGAACGGCTTGGTCACGTAGTCGTTGGCGCCGCCGTCCAGGGCCAGTACCTTCTCGCCCTCGCTGGCGCGCACCGACAGCACCAGCACCGGCACCTGCGACCATTCGCGCAGGTCGCGAAGGATGTCCTGGCCGTCGCGGTCCGGCAGGCCGAGGTCGAGCACCACCAGGTCCGGTCGGTTCAGCGCGGCCTGGGCCAGCCCCTCTTCGCCGGTGCCGGCCTCGAGCACCCGGTAGCCCTGGGCATTGAGACTGATACGGAGGAACTTGCGGATCTGCGGTTCGTCGTCGATCAGCAGGATGCTGTTCTGCAATTGGGTCATGGCACTCGGCACGGCAGGTGAACACGGCGACAGGCCAGCGGCGGCGTCGCGGAAACGGCAGGAATAGCGCGAGCGCAGGCGCCAGGCAAGTGCGCCGGGCTCATTCGTCGCCCTCCAGTTGCCCGAGGTCCGGCTGCGGATGCAGCGGCAGGTGCAGGACCAGCGTGGTGCCGCGACCGTCGAGGCCTTCGCCGACGCTGATGCGCCCGCCGTGGGCGCCGATCATGCCCTGGCAGATCGCCAGGCCCAGGCCGGTGCCCTGGCCACCGCGGTCGCCACGGGCAGCGGTGTAGAACATGTCGAAGATCTTCTCCCGCTCGGCCTCGGGAATCCCCGGCCCCTCGTCGCTCACCGCGAAACGCAGCTCGGCGGCATCCTGGTTGACCTCGATGCGCAACCGGCCGTGGTTCGGCGAGAAGCGCGCGGCATTTTCCAGCACGTTGATCAGCGCCTGCTCGATCAGCGCCGCATGCACGTAGAGCAACGGCAGGTCGTTGGCCACGATCGCCTGCACCCGGTACGGCGCCAGCACCGCGCGCAGGCGGTTCAGCGCGCTGCCGACGATGTCGCCCGGCGCCACCCAGTCGCGCGCCAGCTTCAGGCCACCGTGGCCGAGACGGGTCATGTCGAGCAGGTTCTGGATATAGCGGTCCAGTCGCTCGGCCTCGTCGCGGGTGCTTTCCAGCAGTTCGCGACGATCCGCCGGCGGGATCGCCTCGCCCAGCGCCAGCAGGCTGTCGATGGAGCCGCGCATGGCCGTCAGCGGCGTGCGCAGGTCGTGGGAGACCGAGGCGAGCAAGGCGCTGCGCAGTTGCTCGGTTTCGCCGTGCAGGCGCGCGGCCTCCAGGTCCTCGGCCAGGCGAGCCCGCGCCAGGGCCTGGGCCAGGGGCTGGCCGAGGGCGGCGAGCAGGCGCCGGCGCTGCGGGCTCAGCGGCTGGCCGTCAAGCGGCGCGACACCGAGCAGTGCCAGCGGTCCCTCTTCCGCCGACAGCGGCCACCACCACCAGCGTCCTCCGGGCAGCGTGCCAGTACCGAGGCCGGCCGGCTGGTCGTGGGCCCAGGCCCAGTCCGCGGCGACCCGTTCCTGGTCGGCGAGTTGCCGCTGCACGCCGGCCTCGGTCTTCCACTCGCCATTGACCTGACCGAGCAGGCAGACCTCGACGTCCTTCCAGTCGTCGAACTGCTGGGCGGCGGCGGCCAGCACCGCCTGGCGGTCGGTGGCGGCGGTGAGCTTGCGCGACAGCTCCAGCAGCAGGCTGGTTTCCTCCTGGGTATCGCGCAGCGCCTCCAGCTGGCGCCGCTGGCGTGCCGCCAGGTTGCCGGTGAGGCCGGCCATGAATAGGAAGAACGCCAGGCTCAGCAGGTCTTCGTGGCGATGGATGGCGAAGGAAAAATGCGGCGGGATGAACAGGAAGTCATAGGCCAGGAACGACGCCACCGCGCACAGCAGTGCCGGCATCAGGCTGCTGCGCACTGCCACCAGCAGCACCGCCATCAGGAACACCAGGGAGATGTTCGGCAGCTCCAGCAGGTGCGCCACGATCCAGGCCAGGCCGCTGGCCAGGGCGGTCGCCAGCAGCGCCAGCAGATAGTCGTTCCACACCACCGGATAGCGTGGCCGCGGTTCCGCCGGGCGCAGGTCGGCCTCGCTGTCCAGGGCACTGATCTCCAGGCCCTGGCCGTCGCGCAGCAGACGCCCGGCGAGACCACCGCCGAAGGCCCGGCGGTACCAGCGGCGCCGCGACTGGCCAACCAGGACCAGGCTGGCGCGGCGCTCGCGGGCATGTTGCAGGAGGGTCCGCGCCACCTCGCCGGCGCGCAGCACGACGATCTCGCCGCCGAGCCGCTCGGCCAGTTGCTGCGCACCCTGCAGGCGCATCCGCGCCTGCTCGCCGCGCAAGCCGCCGGTATCGACGTGTACCACGCTCCAGGGCAGGTGCCGACGTTCGGCGACCCGGCAGGCGTGGCGCACCAGGCGTTCGGCCTGTTCGTCACCGTCGATGCCCACCAGCAGCCGCCCGCGCAACGCCGGCGCTTCCTCGCCGCGCTGGCGGTAGCGGTGGTTGAGGTCGGCGTCGACCCGCGCGGCGGCGGTCTGCATCGCCAGTTCACGCAGCGCGGTGAGGTTGGTCTGCGAGAAGAACGCATCGATCGCCGCCCGCGCCTGTTCCGGCACGTAGACCTTGCCCTCGCGCAGGCGCTCCAGCAGCTCGCGCGGCGGCAGGTCGATGAGGACGATCTCGTAGGCCTCCTGCAACACCCAGTCCGGCACCGTCTCGCGGACCTGCACGCCGGTGATGTCGCGGACCTGGTCGTTGAGGCTCTCCAGGTGCTGGACGTTGACCGTTGTGTAGACGTCGATTCCCGCCGCCAGCAACTCCTGGATGTCCTGCCAGCGCTTGGCGTGGCGGCTGCCGGGAACGTTGCTGTGGGCCAGTTCGTCGACCAGGGCCAGCGCCGGCGGGTCGGCGAGGAGACCGTCGAGGTCCATTTCCTGCAGTTTCATCCCTCGATACTCGAGGCTGCGCAGCGGCTGCTGCGGCACGCCTGCGAGGAGGGACTCGGTTTCCGCCCGCGAGTGGGTCTCGACCACCCCGGCGCGCAGTTTCACGCCCTGGCGCAACTGGGCCTGGGCGGCCTGCAGCATGGCGAAGGTCTTGCCCACCCCCGGCGCCGCGCCGAGAAAGACTTTCAGGCGGCCGCGCCCGTCAGCGGGCAGGTCGGCCAGCAGCGCGTCGGCGCGTGCGGTGTCGGTCATGGATCGGTCGTACTCCGTTGCTCTGCGCCGCGCAGGGCGGACGATCGCCGGCGATCATCCGCCGATGCGGCGATATTGCAAGCCCTTGCGTGGGTCTCTGGGGAAACCTAGCGCTTCAACCCCGCCAGCGCCATGTTCAGCGCCAGCACGTTGACCACCGCCGGCCCCACCAGCGGCCGCTCGGTGTGGCTTTCCACCAGGTCTTCCACCAGCCGCAGCGGCAGCCCGCGCGCCGTGGCCACCCGCAGCGCCTGGTAACGCGCGGCCTGCGGCGGCAGCTGCGGATCGAGTCCGCTACCGGAGGTAGTCACCAGCGCCAGCGGCACCGGCCCCTGGTCGGCGATACGCTCCTGGGCGGCGTCCCTGGCGATGCGCTCGGCCAGTGCTGGGTTGCTCGGCGCCAGGTTGCTCGCGGCACTGGAAACGGTGGCGTAGTCGCCCGCCGAAGGCCGCGAATGGAACCACTCCTCGCCGTCGAACTTCTGCGCGATCAGCCGCGAGCCGAGCACCTTGCCCTCGGCGTCGCGCAGCAGGCTGCCATTGGCCTGCTCGGGGAACGCCAGTTGGGCGATACCGGTGACCAGCAGCGGATAGGCCACGCCGGTGACCATGCTCAGCACCAGCAGTGACGCCAGTGCCGGACGGAGTTGCTTGAACATGTGCAGATCCTCTCTTCAGTCCCAGGCCCTCGCCCGACGGCGAGGGCCGTTGTTCATGCCAGGCCGACGGCGGTCAGCAGCAGGTCGATCGCCTTGATCCCGAGGAACGGCGCCACCAGGCCGCCGACGCCATAGATCAGCAGGTTGCGCTGCAGCAGTTGCGAAGCGTCCGCCGCCTGCACCCGCACGCCGCGCAAGGCCAGTGGGATCAACGCGACGATGATCAGCGCGTTGAACACGATGGCCGACAGGATCGCGCTCTGCGGGCTTTGCAGGCGCATCACGTTGAGCACGTCGAGCTGCGGGTAGATGCCGACGAACAGCGCCGGCAGGATGGCGAAGTACTTGGCCACGTCGTTGGCGATGGAGAAGGTGGTCAGCGCGCCGCGGGTGACCAGCAACTCCTTGCCCACCTGGACCACGTCGAGCAGCTTGGTCGGATCGCTGTCCAGGTCGACCAGGTTGGCCGCCTCGCGGGCGGCCTGGGTGCCGTCGTTCATGGCCATGCCGACGTCGGCCTGAGCCAGCGCCGGGGCGTCGTTGGCACCGTCGCCGCACATCGCCACCAGGCGACCTTCGCCCTGCTCCTGACGAATCCGCGCCAGTTTCTTCTCCGGGGTAGCCTCGGCGATCACGTCGTCGACCCCAGCCTCGGCGGCGATGGCAGCGGCGGTCAGCGGGTTGTCGCCGGTCACCATCACAGTGCGGATGCCCAGCCGGCGCAGTTCGGCGAAGCGCTCGCGAATGCCCGGCTTGACCACGTCCTTCAGGTGAATGGCGCCGAGCAGCCGGCCGTTGGCTACCACCAGCAGCGGGGTGCCGCCGCTCTGGGCGATCTTGTCCACCTCCCGCGAAAGCACCTCGGGCATCTTCTCCCGCGGCAGGTCGATGAAGCGCAGCGCCGCATCCACCGCCCCCTTGCGGTACACCTGGCCGTTCCAGTCGACCCCGGACAAGCGGGTTTCCGCGCTGAAGGCGATCGGCGTCAGCTCCTCGCGGCGCGGCTCCTCGATCGGATGCAGGATGCGCAGGTATTCGACGATCGACTTGCCTTCCGGGGTGTCGTCGGCCAGCGAGGCCAGCAACGCGCCCTCGGCCAGTTCCTTGCCGCTCACCCCCGGCGCGGCGTACAGCGCGCTGCAGCGGCGGTTGCCGAAGGTGATGGTGCCGGTCTTGTCGAGCAGCAGCACGTGGACGTCGCCGGCCGCCTCCACCGCGCGACCGGACTTGGCGATCACGTTCAGGCGCACCAGGCGGTCCATGCCGGCGATGCCGATGGCCGAGAGCAGGCCGCCGATGGTGGTCGGGATCAGCGTCACCAGCAGCGCCACCAGGAACACCAGCGGCAGGTTGCCGCCGGCGAACAGGGCGAACGGCTTGAGGGTCACCACCACCAGCAGGAAGATCAGGGTCAGGCCGATCAGCAGGATGTCCAGCGCCACTTCGTTGGGGGTCTTCTGCCGCTTGGCGCCTTCCACCAGGGCGATCATCCGGTCCAGGGTCGACTCGCCCGGGTTGGCGCCGATCCGTACCAGCAGCCAGTCGGACACCACCTGGGTGTTGCCGGTCACCGCCGAGCGATCGCCGCCGGACTCGCGGATCACCGGCGCCGATTCGCCGGTGATGGCGGCCTCGTTGACCGCCGCCACGCCTTCGATGACTTCGCCGTCGCCGGGAATCATCTCGCCGGCCTGGACCCGTACCACATCGCCCTTGCGCAGGCTGCTGGCAACGACGCTCTCGAAACTGCCGTCGGCGCGCCGCTTATTGGCGGAGAGGCCCTGGCTGCCGGCCTTGAGACTGTCCGCGCGGGCCTTGCCACGTCCCTCGGCGAGCGCTTCCGCGAAATTGGCGAAGAGCACGGTGAACCACAGCCAGAGGGCGATCTGCAGCGCCACCGAGGTCGGCACCGCCTGGTCGGAGACGAAGCACAGCAAGGTGGTGAGCACGGCGGTCAGTTCGACCACCAGCATCACCGGCGAGCGCAGCAACTGGCGCGGGTCGAGCTTGACGAAGGCTTGCAGCAGCGCCGGCCGCCACAAGGCGGCGAGGCTGGTGGACGCGTTGTGGCGACGTTCGAGCGATTTGTGCAAGGCGTTCTTGGACGCCTGGGTCTGAGCGTTCATGTACGATTCCTTCAGAAGCCGAGGCTCAGTTGTTCAGCGATCGGGCCGAGGGCCAGGGTCGGCAGGAAAGTCAGGCCGCCGACCAGCAGGATGGTCACGGTGAGCAGGCTGACGAACAGCGGACCATGGGTCGGGAAACTGTTCGGCCCCACCGGGCTGGCCTTCTTCGCCGCCAGGCTGCCGGCGATGGCGAGGATCGGCAGGATGTAGCCGAAGCGGCCGATGAGCATGGCCAGGCCGATCATCAGGTTGTGGAACGGCGTGTTGGCACCGAAACCGGCAAACGCAGAGCCGTTGTTGGCGCTCCCCGAGGTGTAGGCGTAGAGCAGTTGGCTGAAGCCGTGCGGGCCGGGATTGGTCACCGCCGAGGCCGGCCCCGGCAGGCTGGCGGCGATGGCGCCGAGCACCAGCACGCCGACAGGCATCACCAGCAGGGTGAAGACCAGCAGGCGGACCTCCTTCGCCTCGAGTTTCTTGCCCAGGTACTCCGGCGTCCGCCCGACCATCAGGCCGGCGAGGAACACCGCGATCAGGACGAACAGCAGCATGCCGTAGAGGCCGGCGCCGACGCCGCCGAAGATCACCTCGCCGAGCATCATGTTCAGCAGCGGCAGCATGCCACCCAGGGGGCTCAGGCTGTCGTGCATGGCGTTCACCGAGCCGTTCGAGGCGGCGGTGGTGGTGATCGCCCAGAGCATGCTGGCGGCGGTGCCGAAGCGACTCTCCTTGCCCTCCATCGGCGCGCCCTGCTCGATCGGCAACTGCGCCAGCGCCGGGTTCGGCTGGTATTCGGCCCACAGCGACAGGCCCAGGCCGAGGCAGAACAGCAGCAGCATGCAACCGAGGATCGCGCGGCTCTGGCGCAGGTCCTTCACGTAATGGCCGAAGGTGAATACCAGCGCCGCCGGGATCAGGATGATCGAGGCCACTTCGAACAGGTTGCTCCAGGCGCTCGGGTTCTCGAACGGATGGGTCGAGTTGACGCCGAAGAAGCCGCCGCCATTGGTGCCCAGCTGCTTGATGGCGATCTGGCTGGCCGCCGGGCCGAGCGGGATGGTCTGCTCGGCGCCTTGCAAGGTGGTGGCATGGACATAGTCGAAGAAGGTCTGCGGCACGCCCTGCCAGACCAGCAGCAACGCCAGCAGCAGGCACAGCGGCAGCAGCACGTAGAGGGTGCCGCGGGTCAGGTCGACCCAGAAGTTGCCCAGCTGTCGTGTGGAGCGGCGGCTGATGCCGCGCGCCAGGGCCACCAGCACGCAGAGGCCGACCGCCGCGCTGACGAAGTTCTGCACCGTGAGGCCGACCATCTGGCTGAAGTAGCTCAGCGAGGCCTCGCCGCTGTAGGCCTGCCAGTTGGTGTTGGTGACGAAACTGACCGCGGTGTTGAACGCCAGTGTCCATTCCAGGCCCGGCAGGTGCTGCGGGTTCAGCGGCAGGCTGCCCTGCAGCATGAGGATCGAGAACAGCAGGACCAGGCCGGCCAGGTTGAATGCCAGCAGCGCCAGGGTGTAGGTCTTCCAGTCCTGCTCGCTCGCCGGATCGACGCCGAACAGGCGATAGCAGACGCGCTCCAGTGGCGCCAGCGGCGCACTGAGGAGATTGCGTTGGCCTTCCATCACCTTGAAACAGTAGCGCCCGAGGAACGGTGCAGGCACCAGGACCAGGGCGAAAAAGGCCAGGATCAAGAGAATCTCGTGGCTGTTCATGTGCCCTCCCCTAGGCACGGTCGGCGCGTAGCAGCGCCACCAGCAAATAGACGAACAATCCCGTGGCCAGGGCCAGGGACAACCAATCCAGAACGGTCATGTGTGCGATCTCTCCTTCGAGCGGCCTCTGCCGCTTGAGGGAAAGTCTCCGCAAAGGGGGCGTAAAGAAGCGATTCAGGGCCGCGTCGGACGGCATAAAGAAAGCGTAAAGAGTGGCGCGGACAGCGCCTGGGAGAGCAACCGGCCGGGGACTGCGCCACGGCCGGTGACAAGGCGAAGGATCGACGCTAGCCCTGGGCGGCGCGGATCATGTTGCGGGCGATCAGCAGTTGCTGGATCTGCGTGGTGCCCTCGTAGATGCGGAACAGCCGCACGTCGCGATAGAAGCGCTCGATCCCGTAGTCGCCGATATAGCCGGCGCCGCCGAATATCTGCACCGCGCGGTCGGCGACGCGGCCGCACATTTCCGAGGCGAACAGCTTGGCGCAGGACGCCTCGGTACCGACATCGCGGCCTTCGTCGCGCTGCCGCGCGGCGTCGATGACCATGCAGCGCGCCGCGTAGGCTTCGGCCTTGCTGTCGGCAAGCATCGCCTGGATCAACTGGAACTCGGCGATCGGCTGGCCGAACTGCTTGCGTTCCAGGGCATAGCGCAACGCATCCTCGAGCATCCGCTCGGCGACCCCCACGCAGACCGCGGCGATGTGCAGGCGGCCCTTGTCGAGCACCTTCATCGCGGTCTTGAAGCCGACGCCCTCGACCCCGCCGATCAACTGACTGGCAGGCACCCGGCAGTCGTCGAAGATCACGTCACAGGTATGCGCGCCCTTCTGTCCCATCTTGCGATCCGGCTTGCCCAGGGACAGCCCGGGCGTACCGCGCTCGACGACGAAAGCGGAGATTCCGCCGGCGCCACGGATCGCCGGGTCGGTGCGCGCCATCACGGTGTAGATGCCGGCCTGCGGGGCGTTGGTGATGAAGCGCTTGGTACCGTTGAGCACGTAGTGCTCGCCGTCACGCACCGCCGTGGTCTTCAGCGAGGCGGCGTCGGAACCGGAGTCCGGTTCGGTGAGGCAGAACGAACTGAGCAGTTCGCCCGACGCCAGGCGCGGCAGGTAGCGCCGCTTCTGTTCTTCGGTGCCGTCGATGACGATGCCCTGGGAGCCGATGCCGTTGTTGGTGCCCAGCAGCGAACGGAACGCCGGCGAGGTCCGCCCCAGCTCGAAGGCGATGCTCACCTCTTCCTCCATGGTCACCCCGAGGCCGCCGTAGGCCTCCGGGATCGACAGGCCGAACAGGCCCATCTCGCGCATGCGGGCGATGATCGCCTCGGGGATGCGGTCGGTTTCCGCCACTTCCTGCTCATGAGGCACCAGGCTTTCGCGGACGAACTGGCGGATGCTGTCCAGCAGCAGGTTCAGGGTTTCCGGATCACGAATCATGCTCACTCCAATAGGCCACTAGGCCGGTTGCCATGATTCCGTCACCGGCCTCGGTCAGCGGGTGGCGGCCTCGATGTTGTGGACCATGTGCAGCAGGCGCGGGCCGATGTCGTCCTCCAGTTTCTCGCGCTTGAGATGGAAACTCGGCCCGCCGCAATTGAACGCCAGCAGCCCATGGCTCTCATGGTGCAAGGCCACGCCCACCGCGTTGACGTCGCGTTGCCACTCGCCGAGCGACAGGCAGAAGCCGTAGTCGGCACAGTCGCGGAAGGCCCGCTCCAGCCCCTTGCGCACTTCCGGCCAGTCTTCCGGGTGGCGCTTGCGGATGTGCCCGAGGATGAATTCCCGCTCGTCCTCCGGCATCGCCGCCAGGCAGGCCCGGCCGATCGCGCTGCGGTGCAGCGAGAGGTGGCTGCCGACCTGGCGACGCATGGTCAGGTTGGCCTCGCCATGCACCACGTCGAGGTAGACCATGCTCAGCCGGTCGCGGGCCGCCATGGCCACCGCGGCCTTGGCGTAGCCGGCCATCTCTTCCATCAACGGGCGGGCGAGCGCGCGAATCGACAGGTTCGAGAGCATCGCGTAGCCGAACGACATCACCCCCACTTCCAATTGATACTTGCCGCTATGCGGCAGGTGACGCAGATAGCCCAGCCGGGTCAGGGTGTGGGTCAGACGCGACACCGTCGGCTTCGGCAGGCCGGTCTTCTTCGCCAGTTCCTGGTTGCCCAGCAGGCTTTCCCGTGGCGTGAAACAGCGCAGCAATTCCAACCCGCGGGCCAGCGCGGTGACGAACTGGCGGTCCTTGAGTTCCTCGTCTTTCTCCTGCATCGGGTCGATCAGCACAGCTTCGAAGGCGGACACTTCCGCTTCCGTACTGGCACCTTCCGCCGGACTCCGGCGCTCGTCGTTGCCGCGCATAGTAGGGACCTCTTTTTCAAAAAATCAATAAAACAAAATCATATTTCGCATAGCGAAACTAATAGAAGAACCCATGCACTTTCAACAACGAAAATAAAATCCTTTTAAAACAGTAAATTGTATAAGTAGATCGTCCGAAATCCGACGCGAGTATTTACAACGCCACGGCTGGCGCTGATTATTTTCGATAAATCATGAAACTATATTTCGCATAGCGAAATATCAATTCATCGGAGCTTCCATGTCCGCCGATCCTTCGCCCGTGGTCCTGCTCGAATTTCCCGCAGCCGATATAGCCCTGCTTCGCCTCAATCGTCCGCAAGCCAGGAACGCGCTGAACGACGAAGTGCGCCAGCGCCTCGCCAGCCACTTCCAGACGCTCGGCGCGGATCCGGCGATCCGCGTCATCGTGCTCACCGGCGACTCGCGCTGCTTTGCAGCTGGCGCCGATCTCCGCGATCTCTCGACGAGCACGGCGATCGGCCTGTACGGCCGCCACGGCGAGCGCTACTGGGAAGCCATCGCGCGCTGCCCGAAGCCGGTGATCGCCGCGGTCAACGGCTTCGCCCTGGGCGGCGGCTGCGAACTGGCGATGCATTGCGACCTGATCGTCGCCGGCGAGTCGGCACAGTTCGCCCAGCCGGAGATCAAGGTCGGGGTGATGCCGGGTGCCGGCGGCACCCAGCGCCTGGTACGGGCGGTGGGCAAGTTCCAGGCGCTGCGCATGCTGTTCACCGGCTGCCTGGTGAAGGCTCCGCAAGCGCTGGCCATGGGCCTGGTCAGCGAAGTGGTGGCGGACGAGTCGACGCTGGCGCGCGCCCTGGAACTGGCCATGGAGATCGCCCGCCTGCCCCCTCTGGCGCTGGCGCAGATCAAGGAGGTGGTCCTGGCCGGTGCCGACCTGCCGCTGGACAGTGCCCTGGCCCTGGAACGCAAGGCGTTCCAGTTGCTGTTCGACTCGCAGGACCAGAAGGAAGGCATGCAGGCCTTCCTGGAGAAACGCCCGCCGAACTACCAGGGGAAATAGACGATGCCCGATATTCGTTGTATCGCCGTGGTCGGTACCGGTGCGATGGGCACCGGGATCGCCCAGATCGCCGCCCAGGCCGGCCTGACCGTATGGCTGTTCGACAGCCGCGCCGAGGCCGCCGCCGAGGCACGCCAGCGCCTGCAGCAGACCTTCGAGAGCCTGTGCGACAAAGGCAAGCTGAGCGCCGCCGACGCCGCGGCCGCGCAAAACCGGCTGCGGGTGGCGGAACACCTGGAACAACTGGGCGACTGCGAACTGGTGGTGGAGGCCATCGTCGAGCGCCTGGAGGCCAAGCAGGAATTGCTGCGCCGGCTGGAAGCCATAGTCGCGCCGGAGACCATCCTCGCCAGCAATACCTCGTCGCTGTCGATCACCGCCATCGCCGCCGCCTGCGAGCGGCCGCAGCGGGTCGCCGGTTTTCACTTCTTCAACCCGGTGCCGCTGATGCGCGTGGTCGAGGTGGTCGACGGCCTGGCCAGCGCTCCGGAAGTCGGCGACGCCCTGCTCGCCCTCGCCGCGCGCCTGGGCCACCGCGGCGTACGGACCAAGGACAGCCCCGGCTTCATCGTCAACCATGCCGGCCGCGCCTATGGCACCGAGGCCCTGCGCATCCTCGGCGAAGGCGTCGCCGAATGCGCCGAGATCGACCGTGTGCTGCGCGAGTGTGCCGGCTTCCGCATGGGGCCGTTCGAACTGCTCGATCTTACCGGCCTCGACGTGTCGCACCCGGTAATGGAATCGATCTACCAGCAGTACTACCAGGAACCGCGCTACCGCCCACACCCGCTGACCCGCCAGTTGCTCGCCGCCGGCCGTCTCGGGCGCAAGAGCGGCCAGGGCTTCTATCGCTACGTCGACGGCCAGCCGCAGGACAAGCCCGGTCCGCAACCGGTGCCGCAGGCCGCCATCCGGCCCCCGGTGTGGCTGGGCTGCGAAAACGAGGACGACCGCCGCACGCTCGCCGAACTGCTGCATCGCCTCGGCGTCGAGCCGGAAACCGGCGAACGCCCTTCCGCCGCAGCGCTCTGCCTGCTGGCCGCCTGGGGCGAGGACCTGAGCAGCGCCGTGCAGCGCTTCGCCTGTCCCGCCGAGCGCAGCGTCGGCATCGACCTGCTCTGCGACCTCGAGCGCCGGCGCTGCCTGATGCTCTCGCCACTGACTACCCCGGCCATGCGCGACGCCGCCCACGCGCTACTGGCTGGCGACGGCGTCGGGGTCACGGTGCTGCGCGACAGTCCCGGCTTCGTCGTCCAGCGGGTACTGGCGATGATCGTCAACCTCGCCTGCGACATCGCCCAGCAGGGCATTGCCAGCGTCGAGGATATCGACCAGGCGGTGCACCTCGGCCTCGGTTATCCTCACGGCCCGCTGGAATGGGGCGACCGCCTCGGCCCGCGGCGCCTGCTGAGCATTCTCCAGCGCTTGCAGACGCTTACCGGTGACCCGCGCTACCGGCCCAGTCCCTGGCTGCGCCGACGAGCGCAACTGGGCATGTCCCTGCGCGCCGGCGAAACCGCCGCCGTAGGCTGACGCATCGGCGACCTGGCGGCTCAGCGTCATGCGTCTCGCCGCCAGGCCAACGCTTTTTCCCCGAGCGACGCTTTCCGGGCTTGCAGCTGCCGAGGTATCCTGCGCGCAAATTCATCCGATGATTGGATGTTTCTTCCGTGACCATTCCCCTCAAGCGCTCCCTGGTGGACATCGCCCTGGAGCAGATCCGCCAGCGCATCGACGCCGGCCATTGGCCGCTCGGCCAGCGCCTGCCGCCGGAGCCGGAACTCGCCGAGCTGCTCGGCATGAGCCGCAACACCGTGCGCGAAGCGGTGCGGGTGCTGACCTTCTCCGGCGTGCTGGAAGTCCGCCAGGGCGACGGCACCTACGTGCGCGCCTGCGCCGATCCGCTGGAAACCATGCTGGTGCTGGCGCGCAGCGCGGTGCAGCACTCCCTGGAGGCACGCGGGATGATCGAGATCGAGGCGGCGCGCCTGGCAGCCGTTCGCCGCGACGACAGCGACCTGAGCGCATTGCGCGAACATCTCGACGCTTCGCGCCAGCGCTACGGCAGCGCCGACCTGCAGGACTACATCGAGCACGACGTCCGCTTCCACCAACGGATGGTCGATGCCGCCCACAATCCGGTGCTCAGCGAACTCTACCGCTATTTCTCGCAGGTCATCCGGACCTCGCTGGAACGCACCATGGCCGACCCACAAAGGGCCCAGCCCTGCTTCGAGCTGCACCAGCAACTGCTCGACGCCATAGAACGCGGAGACCCGGACGCTGCCGCCGCGGCCAACCGCGCACTGCTGATCTGAACCCGGGACAGACCCATGACTCACGCCTTGAATGCCCGGCCGGGAGCGCACCCCGGCCATCCTCCGGAAGAACTGCTGATCGATGCCGAAGTCGACGACGAACCAGTTCCGCCGGCGCCGCCACTACGCCCCTGGCTGCTCCTGCTGGGCCTGGTGCTGGTGGCGCTGAACCTGCGCCCGGCGCTGTCCAGCCTCGCCCCCCTGCTCAACCAGGTGCGCGACGATACCGGCCTCTCGGCCGCTGCCGCCGGCCTGCTGACCACCGCGCCGGTACTCTGCCTGGGGTTGTTCGCGCCGCTCGCGCCGCGCCTGGCCCGGCGTATCGGCGCCGAGCGCAGCGTGCTGCTGATCCTCTTCTGCCTGGCCGGCGGCATCGTCCTGCGCAGCCTGTTCCCGGTGTTCGGCCTGTTCGCCGGCAGCGTCCTGGCCGGCGCCAGCATCGGCATCATCGGCGTGCTCCTGCCGGGCATCGTCAAACGCGACTTCCCGCGCCAGGCCGGGGTGATGACCGGGGTCTACACCATGGCCCTGTGCCTGGGCGCAGCGCTCGCCGCCGGCGCTACCGCGCCGCTGGAGAAGCTCTTCGGCAACTGGGAACTGGCGCTGGCGTTCTGGTCGCTGCCGGCGATCCTCGCCGCCGCCTTCTGGCTGCCGCAGACCCGCCAGGGCCAGCACGCCCATCGCCAGGCCTTCCGTGTCATCGGCCTGTGGCGCGACCCGCTGGCCTGGCAGGTCACGCTGTACATGGGCCTGCAATCGTCCCTGGCCTACATCGTCTTCGGTTGGCTGCCGTCGATCCTGATCGACCGCGGCATGACTGCGGTGGAAGCCGGCCTGGTGCTGTCCGGCTCGGTGATGCTGCAACTGATCACCGCCCTGCTCGCGCCCTGGCTCGCCGCTCGCGCCAGGGACCAGCGCCTGGCGGTGGTGCTGGTGATGGCGACCACCCTCGCCGGCCTGCTCGGCTTCCTCTATGCGCCGCTGCAGACCATCTGGGGCTGGGCGGTCCTGCTCGGCCTCGGCCAGGGCGGTACCTTCAGCATCGCCCTGGCGCTGATCGTCCTGCGCTCGCGCGACGCCCACGTCGCCTCGCATCTGTCGGGCATGGCCCAGGGCGTCGGCTACACCCTGGCGGCCATGGGGCCGTTCATGGTCGGCGTGGTCCACGACCTGACCGGCGGCTGGAACGCAGTCGGCTATATCTTCATCGGCGTCGCCATCGCCGCCACCCTGTTCGGCCTCGGCGCCGGGCGCAGCCAGTACGTGGGGGCCCGCAGCGAACACCTGTAGCCCCGCAGACGCAAAAAGCCCCGCATCGCGGGGCTTTTTCTCCTTCGTCACTCAGGCATCCGGGCCGCGCCCTTCGGCGGGCGGCGTCCGCGGCGTGCTGGCGATCCAGTCGCTGAGCAGGTTGTAGGCCACTGCCAGCAGGATCGGGCCGAGGAACAGGCCCATGAAGCCGAACGCCAGCAGGCCGCCGAATACCCCGAGCAGCACCACCACCAGCGGCAGGTTGCCGCCACGGCTGATCAGGTAGGGTTTGAGGATGTTGTCCACCCCGCTGATGATGAAGAAGCCCCACAGGCCGAGGAACACCCCGTGGCCATAGTCGCCCTTGAAGAACAGCCAGGCGGTGGCCGGACCCCAGACCAGCGGCGGGACCATCAGTAGGCTGCAGGCGAAGGTCAGCAGGCCGAGCAGCATGGCTCCCGGTACGCCGGCGATCATGAAGCCGATCCAGGCCAGCAGGGCTTGCGCCGCGGCGGTACCGATCACCCCGTTGACCACCCGCTGTACGGTGCCGGCGACAAGGTCGCGATAGTGCTCCGCGCGGTTGCCGATCAGGCGTTCCAGGGCACGGTGGACGATGGACTCCAGGCGCGGCCCGTCGCGGTAGAAGAAGAAGATCAGGATCAGGCTGAGGACCAGTTCCAGGATCCCTCCGCCGATCTTCGCGCTGCGCGCCAGCAGCCAGTTGCCGACCTCGCCGACATAGGGCTTGAGCACGTAGAAGAACGCCACGCCCTGTTGGTCGATGGAGTCCCACCAGCCGATCAGGCGGTCGCCGATCAGCGGTACGCCGGCCATCCACGAAGGCGGCGGCGGCAGGCCCTCGACCTGGAGATTCTTCAGCAGCTCCATCAGCGAGCGAACGTTGTCCGCCAGGCCGAAGCCGAGCCAGATCAGCGGCAATGCCACCAGGACGATCCAGCCCAGGGTCAGCAGGCCCGCCGCCAGCGACTCGCGGCCACCGAGCAGGCGCGTGAGCATGCGCATCAGCGGCCAACTGGCGAAAGCCAGCACCGCGGCCCAGAACAGCGCCGACCAGAATGGCGCCAGCACCCAGAGACTGGCACCGAGCAGACCGAACAGCAGCACGCGAAGCAACAGCCGATCGTTATCGAACATCAAGGCAGGCCTTCCTCAAAGGGGGATACACCGATAGACAGCGCTCGGCGTGCGCCGTTTCCAGCCGGAGCGTGGGGCGCGGGGGAAAGGCAGTCTACTCTGGCGGGCGGCCTTGCCGAAGGCATTTTCGCCATCGCCCGGGCCCGCAGGCCCGGGCGAACGCGTTCAACGCAGCCAGTTGAGGTGCAGGCCCTCGACCTCCGACTGGCCCAGCTCCATGCGGCTGTTCAGCACGCCCTGCCCGCGCAGGGCGTCGCGCCACTCCTGGGCGTGCTTGCCGGACAGCTCGACCCGCACCCCGGTATCCAGGCGCAGGGTCCGCACCAGCAGCTCCAACCAGGAGCCGGCCGGCTCCGCCGGCACATGGCTGAGGGTCAGTTCGCCGTTGGCCTTGAGCAGGCGCAGCAGGGTCGCCGGGCTCGGCAGCAGTTCCGCCAGCGGCGCATCGGCCTTGAGTTCCTCGGCCTGCAGGTAGGCGCGGCGATTGCCACGGGTGATCGAGTAGACCGCCACCAGGCTGTTCTCCTGCGGCGCCGCCAGACGCACCAGCAGGTAGGCCTGCTGCTCGTCCGGGCCGTACAGCTTGGCATTACCGAACACGGCGTTGGCCAGCAGGCTGCTGGAGCCGCAGTCGCGTCGCTCGCACCAGAACAGCGGCGTGGCGTCGGCCTTGAGCAGCGCGGTGCGCGCCGCGGCGAACGCCTCCTGGCTGCTGTGCTCGGGCGGCAAGCGGTAGGTCAGTGCGGTCAGCTCGCCTTCGGCGCGCACCTCGCCCTCCATGCGCAGGCGACCGCTGATGCGACTGATCGCCCCTAGCGGGTAGATCCGTTCCTCACTCGGCGCCTGACGGAAGTCGACGATCTCGGCGCGCGGGAAGCGCGGCAGGATGTCCAGGTCATGGCTGCCGGGAAGGTCGGCGGCCAGCGCCGAAAAGCTGAAAACGCCCAGGGATAGCAACAGGAACCCTCGCATACCGGCCCTCAACGGGTCAGCATCGACTGGGCGGTACGGATGGCGTCGTCGCCCTCCTTCTCCCGCCGCGGCACCAGCAGTCCGCGCTGCACCGCGGGACGCGCCTCGATGGCGGCGATCCAGCGCTGCAGGTTGTCCAGCCCGTCGACGGCGACACCGGACCAGTCGTGGATGCGCACCCAGGGATAGGTGGCGATATCGGCAATGCTGTAGTCGCCGGCGAGGTACTCGGCCTCGCCCAGGCGACCGTCGAGAACTTCGTAGAGGCGCCGGGTCTCATGCTGGTAGCGGTCGATGGCGCCCTGCAACTTCTCCGGGAAATAACGGAAGAACACGTTGGCCTGCCCCTGCATCGGGCCGACCCCGCCCATCTGGAACATCAGCCACTGGATCACCCGCGAGCGGCCCTTGACGTCGGCGGGCATCAGTTGCCCGGTCTTCTCGGCGAGGTAGATGAGGATCGCGCCCGACTCGAAGACGGCGAAGTCGTCGTTGTCGCGGTCGACGATGGCCGGGATGCGGCCGTTGGGATTGATCCTGAGGAATTCCGGAGCCTTCTGCTCCTTCTTGTCGAACGACAGCGCGTGCACCCTGTAGGGCAGGCCCATTTCCTCGAGGGCGATGGAAACCTTGTGGCCGTTCGGCGTGGCGGCGGTGTAGAGATCGATCATGCGGTGACTCTCCGTAACGATCCGTCCAGCCTTACGGCTGGACCCGGAATAGTCAAGGAAACAACGGCAAGCCGGTGTTTCAGCGCGCGAAGAAGGCCGCGAAGACCCTGGCCACCGCCTGCGCCCCGGCCTCATCGTCCAGATGCAGGTGATGCCCGCCCGGCAGGTGGTGCCGCTCGAACGGCAGGGTCTCCAGCAGCGCCCGCATGCGCGGCTCCACCGCCAGCATGCCCTGTTCGGCCAGCACCAGGCTGACCGGGCATTCCACGCTGCGCACGAAGTTCAGCGCGTGGGCCTGGGTCAGGCGCAGCGGCGACGGTAGGGTCAGGCGCGCGTCGGTGCGCCAGGTATAGCCACCGGGCACCGGTTCCAGGCCGCGCTGGGCGAGCAGTTCGGCGGCCTCCCGGGAGATCTCGCCAACCCCGCGCATCCGCGCTTCCACGGCTTTTTCCAGCTCGGCATAGACCGGCTTGCGCTTGTGGCGTAACGCCAGTTGCGCCTTCAGCGCTTCGCCGAGCTTCTGCGGCGCCTTGTCGGCTTCGCCAGTGTAGGGAATCAGGCCATCGATCAACGCCAGCCGCTCGATGCGCTCGGGCAAGGCCCCGGCGAGCAGCACCGAGACGATGGCGCCCATCGAGTGCCCCAACAGGGAAAAACGCTCCCAGCCCAGTTGCTCGGCCACCATCAGCACGTCCAGCGCGTAGTCCCAGAGCAGGTAGCTGGCGCCCTCGGCACGATGCGCGGAATGCCCGTGGCCGGCGAAGTCGAGGGCGACGATACGCAGCCCGGCGAGCTTCGGCGCCAGGCGCGAGAAGCTCATGGCGTTGTCCAGCCAGCCATGCAGGGCGATCACCGGCTTGCCGTCCGGCGGACCGAACAGATGCGCGGCCAGTTCGATGTGCGGCAGGCTGATGCGTACTTCCTCGACCTGCAGGCTCATGCCGAACGCTCCTCGGTCGCCCGCGACCAGCGATCGAACACGCCTTTCAGCAGTTCGGCGGTTTCCCGCGGGCGCTCCAGCGGGAACATGTGGCCGCCGGGCAGCGACATGAACTCGCCGCGCGGCATCGCCCGGATCAGCCGGGTGTGGTGCGGCAACACCACCTTGCTGTGTCGCCCGCGCACCATCGCCAGCGGCACCTGCAACTGTCGTGGACGCCCCGGACTGCTGTGCGGCACGCTACGGTAGATGCTGATCTCGGTGGCCGGATCGAAGCGCAGGCGCAGGCCGGAACCGCCGCCGCTGTCGGCCAGCCCGTGGCGTACGTAGGCCTCCAGGCAATCGGGGTCGAAGCGGCGGAACAGCGCCTTGCCGGAGAAGTACGCCCGCGCCTCTTCCAGGTCGGGGAACGCCTCGCGACGCCCCAGGGTGCGCCCGGCCGGAGTGATCCGGTCGATGAAGCCGAAGCGCTTGGCGGCACGGATCACCAGGCGGTCGGCGAGGGTCAGCACCGGCGAATCGAGCATCACCACGCCGCGGTAGAGTTCCGGCCGGCGCAGCGCCGCGTGGTAGTGCAGCACGCCGCCGAGGGAATGGCCGACGCCCCAGACCGGCTGTTCCAGGCTGGCGAGGTGGTGCAGCAGTTCGTCCACCAGGTTGTCCCAGTTGTCGTTCACCGGAAAACGCGGGTCGTGCCCGTGCATTTCCAGGTGATCCACCCGATACTCCGGCGCCAACGCCTCGAACAGCTTGGCGTAGGTAGCCGACGGGAAGCCGTTGGCGTGGGCGAAGAAAACCGATTGCGACATGCGCGACGTCTCGACAGGGCTGATGCCAGGGATTCTCCGGCAGCCTCGCCGAGGCGGCAATGGCTTTGCCGGCTGCCTTGCACGGCGAAGCGGCCAAAACCTCAGGCAGAGCGGACGAGATGCTCGAGGATCGCCGCCGCCACCAGCAGGAACACCACCCCGCAGGCCGCGTCCAGCCAGGGCACCGCGCGCAACAGGCGGGTCTGCAGGGCCGGGCGGGTAAGGGTCAGGCTGAGCAGGCCGAACCAGCAGGCGCCCATGCCGAACAGCAGCGCCGCCACCGCCAGTTTGCCGCCGAGCGACATCTGCGCGGGAATCAGGCTGCCGAGCAAGGCGATGAAGAACACCAGCGCCTTGGGATTGAACAGATTGGTCGCCACTCCGCGCAGCCAGGGCCCCAGGGGCGACGGCGGCAGTGCCCCGTCGAGCCGGCCCGGCTGGCCGTCGCCGCGCCGCAGCCAGGCGCGCAGCGCGCCGACGCCGAGCCAGGCCAGGTACAGCGCGCCGAGCGCCTGCAGGATGGCGAACAGCACAGGCGTACGGCTGAGCAGCAGCGACACGCCGGTCAGCACCAGGGTGGTATGCAGGAGAATCCCGCAGGCCAGCCCCAGCGCGCTGGCCAGGCCGGCCCGCCGCCCCTGGTGCAGGGACGTGCGCACCACCAGGGCGACATCGGGACCGGGGCTGACCAGGGCGACGGCGAACACCGCCGCCAGGGTCAGCAAGACAGACAATTCCTGCATGGCTACTCCACGAAAAAGGGATCGGAAAGGAAAACGCGATTCAGCGCTGGCGCAGGCGCGCCGGCGGTAACCCGTAGGTGCGACGGAACAGACGGCTGAAGTGCGCCTGGTCGTAGAAACCGAACTGCTGGGCCACCTGGCTCAACGGCTGCTCGCCGCGCAGTACCAGCGGCAAGGCGCGCTCCAGGCGCAGTTGGGTCAGCCACTGGTGGGGCGGCAGGCCGCAGTGACGGCGGAAGCGCCGCAGCACCTGCCAGGGGCTCAGGCCGCAGAAGGCGGCCAGTTCCTCCAGGTTCGGCGGGTACTCCAGGCGCGACTCCAGCCAGTCGCGCAGCCGCGTCCAGTCGCGCTGGCCGAAGCCTTCCCGGTCGCCCTCCTCCAGGCGCAGGCTGCTGCCCAGGCTGAGCAGGCAGGCCAGCGCCTGCCAGAGGTGCTCTTCCAGGGCCAGACGGTTCTCCAGCGCCGCCGCTCCGCCGAGCATGCCCAGGTGCAACTGACGCAGGCGCTGCTGCAGACGCTCGTCGCGGACCAGGCTGCTGGTCAGGCGCGGCGCCCCCCGGCGGCCGTCGCTGAAGTCGCGGCTGGCGCGCTCCAGCCAGTCGGCATCGAGCGCCAGGACGCGGATACGGTAGCCCTCCTCGCCGGCGCTGCTGCCGTCGTGGATGCTTTCCGGCGCCATCAGCAACGCGTCGCCGGCCCCGGCCAGGCGCCGTTCGCCGCCGGCGGCATAGCGATGCCGGCCCTGCAGCAGCAAGCCGATGTGGTACTCCAGGTGGAAGTGCCGGGGAAAGGAAAAGCGGTTGTGCTCGGCGTCGATCAGGCGTACGCCGGGAATCCCGCTGCTGAGATGGGTGATCTGCTCCATCCCGCTACTCTACCGCCAGCGGGACGGAACGATCTTGGACAAAATTGCGGACCGCGCTCAGCCCGCCCTGCCCGCCAGCGGCACCACCGCCATGGTCAGGCGGGCGATGCAGCTCGGCTTGCCGTCGTCGCCACTGAGGCGGATGTCCCAGACATGGGTGGTACGCCCCAGGTGGATCGCCCTAGCCACCGCAGTGACCCGGCCGCTGCGCAGGCCGCGCAGGTGGTTGGCGTTCACTTCCAGGCCGACGCAGTAGTACTGGCTGGTATCGACGCACAGGTAGCTGGCCATCGAGCCCAGGCTTTCCGCGAGGACCACCGAGGCGCCGCCATGCAGCAGGCCGAACGGCTGGTGGGTACGCGAGTCGACCGGCATGCTGGCGGTCAGCGACTCGTCGTCGAAGGCTTCGAAGCGGATGCCAAGCAGGTCGCCGATGCTGTTCTTCTGCGAGGCGTTCAGTTGCTCCAGGTCGGGCGTTTGTCGCCAGAGGCTCATGGGAATTCCTTGCGCAAGGGGGAAGCCAAGGGCTTCCCGTCGGTGGGAGTCATTCGTGCCAGAGCACGGCCTCGCGGCGTTCCACCCATTCGTGGAAGCGCGAGCCATAGGCACCTTCCACCATATTGCGCTTGATCTTCAAGGTCGGTGTGAGGAAACCGTTGTCCACCGCCCAGGTTTCCTGCACCAGGACCAGGCCGACCAGGCGCTCGTGCTTGTCGAGCGCACCGTTGACCTGTTCCAGGTGCGCCCGCAGGCTGCTTTCCAGCGCCCCGCGGGTACCGTTGAGGGCCTCCCGGCGACCGACCTCGGAGAGCACGCAGAGCCCCAGCGGCGCGCTGAGGCCCTCGCCGACCACGCAGACCTGCTCGATGCGATCGTGTACCGCCAGGCGGTTCTCGATCGGCGCCGGCGCCACGTACTTGCCCTTGCTGGTCTTGAAGATTTCCTTCATCCGCCCGGTCAGGCGCAGGTTGCCTTCGGCGTCCTGCTCGCCCTTGTCGCCGGTGCGCAGGAAACCATCGGCGGTGAGCACCTCTGCGGTCTTCTCCGGCTCCTTGTAGTAGCCGACCATGGTCGCGCCGCTACGCACCTGCACCTCGCCCTCGTCGCTGATGCGTACCTCGACGCCGGGGCTGTTCTGGCCGATCCAGCCGGTCTTCTGCCTGCCGGGCCGGCAGACATGGGAGTAACCGCTGTTCTCGGTCATCCCGTAGACCTCGAGCACATCCAGGCCCAGGCGGCGATACCAGAGCAGCAGCGCCTCGGGTACCGGCGCCGCGCCGCAGAGCGCGTAGCGCACCGCGTCCAGGCCTAGCCCGGCGAGCACCTTGCGACCGACGATGCGGCCGAGGATCGGCAGCTTCAGCAGGCGGTCGAGCTTCTGCGCCGGCATCTTCGAATACACCCCCATCTGGAACTTGGTCCAGATGCGCGGCACGCCGAACAGCAGGGTCGGCCGCGCACGCTTCATGTCCTCGACGAAGGTGTCCAGGCTTTCGGCGAAGAACACCGTGGTTCCCCCGTAGAGCGACCCCATCTCGACGAACATCCGCTCCGCCACGTGGCACAGCGGCAGGTAGGAGAGCATCCGGTCGTCTTCGCGGGTGCCGAACAGTTCCACGCCGCGGCTGGCGGCGAAGGCGAAACTGCTGAAGTTGTGCATCACCCCCTTGGGCACGCCGGTGGTTCCGGAGGTGTAGATCAGGGTGGCGAGTTGCTCGGCAGCGGTCGGCGTGTCGCCTTCGAGCGGCGCGCAGGCCTGTAGGTCGCTCCACTGGCGGTCGAAACGCCCTTCCGGGTGCAACGGCATGGCCACGGTCGGTATGCCCTCGGGGACTCCGGGCGCCATCGCCGGCCAATCGTCGAGCTTGCCGACGAAGACCACCGCCGACTCGGAATGCTCCAGCACCTGGCGCGCCGACTCGGCGGTGAGATTGGGATAGAGGGGGACGGAAACGTGCCCGGCCATCCAGATCGCCAGGTCAGTGACGATCCAGTGCGCACAGTTCTTCGAGATGATCGCGATACGGCTGCCGGCGGGGAGATCCAGGCTGCGCAACCAGGCGGCTGCACGCCGCGCCTGGTCGCCCACCTCGCCCCAGCTCAGCTCCTCGACCCGGCCGCCACCGATGGGCTGCACCAGGTAACGCCGTTGCGGATGACGCTTTTCGCGCTCGAAGAAGACTTCGAGCGGCAGACGATTTGCAGTGACCACGTACCGCCTCCGTTGTTGTTGTTCTGGGAGATCGACCAAGCACTTGCTTGGTCGAATATTCCATCACAGCCAACCGCAGGCAAGCCGGGAAATGTTTCGGTTTGTAGTCGTTGTGCCAGGCGCTTCCTAGCCGTGCCGCGGGTGATGCAGCGAGACCAGGGTCATCAGCCCGGCGGCGGCGAAGTCGCCTTCCAGCTCGGCCAGCGAGGCAGTGCTCATCGGCAACGGATCGCGCCGGTTGCCATGCACCAGCAGACCGCCCAGCGCCCCGACCAGGGGCTGGTGGCTGACCAGCAGGAGATTGCGCTCGCTGCGCTCGTCGAGGAAACCGAGCACCTCGCGCGGATCGTCGTCGGGGGTCAACCAGGGCGCGGTGCCGACCGGCTCGACCAGGCCCAGTGCCTCGCGCACCAGCTCGGCGGTCTGCTGGGCGCGCACGTAGGGGCTGGCGAGAATCCCGTCCAGCGGCAACCCGGCCAGCCGCGCGGCGCTCTGCAGCACCTCCTTGCGGCCATGGGCGGTCAGGCGCCGCTCGGAATCCCGGCTGGCGTGCGGTTCGGCCTCGCCGTGGCGCAACAGCCAGAGTTTCACAACTTCGGCTCTTCGTCGCGCGCCGGGTGCGCGGCGGGCGGCACGCTGTGGGCGGCCTCGCCCTCGGCGGCGCGGGCGCTCGGCCAGTCGGCGAACGGCCAGGGTTTCTCGTCGCTGTGGAAGGTACCGAAACGGCCGATCTGCGCCAGGTACTGGCTGAGGCTGTCGCCGAAAGCCATCAGGCTGCCGTTCGGCGCGCCGTAGATCAGTCGGTAGACCAGTTGGATCACCACCACCGCCCCGAGGAGCAGTTCGGCGACCTGCCAGACCAGGACGAACAGCAGCATCCAGAGGATGCGGATGGCGATCGATTCGCGTGCTTGCGGGTCTGCGGACATGGCGGTCTCCTCGTCAGAAGCCGGTGGTGGGAATGAAATCGACGTCGGTCTTCGGCTCGCCGCGCATCAGCAGCTGGATGACCTGTGCCAGGGTGCGGCCTTCGAAGAGGATGGCATGGAGACCGGCGACCAGCGGCATGTACACCTGCATCTCGTCGGACTTTTCCTTGAGTACCTTGAGAGTGTTCACACCCTCCGCGGTCTCGCCCATGCGCGATACCGCCTCCTCCAGGCTGAGTCCCTCGCCGAGGGCGTGGCCGACCTGGTAGTTGCGGCTCTTCGGCGAGGAACAGGTGACGATCAGGTCGCCGACGCCGGCGAGGCCGAGAAAGGTCATCGGGTTGGCACCGAGCTTGACGGCGAACCGGGTCATTTCCGCCAGCGCGCGGGTAATCAGCATGCTGCGGGTGTTCTCGCCCATATCCATCGCCGCGGCCAGGCCGGCCATGATCGCGTAGACGTTCTTCAGCGCACCGCCGAGTTCCACTCCGAAGCGGTCGCGGCTGGCGTAGACGCGGAAGGTGCGGCCGTGCAGGGCCGCCTGGACGCGGGCGCACAGCTCGTCGTCCTCGCTGGCGACCACCGTGGCGGTCAGCTCGTGCTCTGCGATCTCGCGCGCCAGGTTCGGGCCGGAAATCACCCCGATGCGGGCTTGCGGGGCGATTTCCTCGAGGATCTCACTCATCAGCTTGAAGGTGTGCGCCTCGATGCCCTTGGTCAGGCTCACCAGCAGCTTGTCCGTCAATGCCGCCTGGTGTGGTTGCAGCACCTTGCGCAGGGCGCTGGAGGGCAAGGCGACGAAGATCAGTTGGCAATCGGCCAGGGTGCGCTCCAGGTCGGTGACCGGCTCGACCCCGGGATGCACCTTGACCCCTTTCAGGTAGCGCGGGTTCTCGCGTCGGCTGCGGATCGCCTCGGCCTGCTCCGGGTCGCGCATCCACTGGCGGACCGCCTGGCCGTTCTCGGCCAGCAGGTTGGCGATGGCGGTGCCGAAACTGCCGCCGCCGAGCACGGCAATCGGTTGCTGCTCTGTCATGATTCATCCATTTCTGGCCGCCACGCGGCAATCACGCCATTATACGGTCGGCCAGCCGGCCGACCAGTCTTGACGCCGGCGCTGGCAAAAGCCCGCGCCTCGTTTACCATGCCCGGGCCAGACAATACCTATCGAGAACAAGGTCGTTCCGTGCCCATCGCTTCACGTGCTCCCGCCTCCCTGACCCTGCTGGCCCTGCTGTTCGGCGGCAAGCTCGCGGCCGCCGACCTGTTCAACGATCCCAGCGGCGTTCCCGAAGTATTGACCGCGACACGCCTGAAACAATCCCCGGCGGAAGTTCCCGGCAGCATCAGCGTGCTCGACCGCGAGCTGATCGTCGCCAGCGGCGCCCGCGACATTCCCGAACTGATGCGCCTGGTCCCGGGCATGATGGTCGGCTACCTGTCCGGCAACCAGCCCACGGTCAACTACCACGGCACCAGCATGTCGGGGGCGCGGCGCCTGCAGGTGCTGATCGACGGCCGCTCGGTGTACCGCCCGGGCCTTGCCAGCGTCGACTGGAGCGACCTGCCGCTGGCCCTCGAGGATGTCGAGCGGATCGAAGTGTTCCGTGGGCCGAATACCGTCAGCTACGGCGCCAACGCATTGATGGGGGTGATCAACATCATCACCCGCGCCCCCGGCGAGTCGCCCGGCACGCGCCTGAAGTACACGGCGGGCCAGCGCGGCATCCGCGACTGGTACGCCAGCCAGAGCATCGCCCTGGAAGACAGCGACTTCCGCCTGTCGCTGTCCGGCCAGGAAGACGACGGCTTCGACCGCGACCACGACGGTCACGCCCTGCGCGACGGCCGCCGGCTCAGCCGCTTCAACCTCAACGCCAGCCACAGCCTGGCGCCGAACCAGAGCCTGGAGTGGCAACTGGCGGCCAAGGAAGGCTCGAACCAGCACCCCTACGCCTATCGCTCGCCGTTTCCCCAGGTTCCCGACGACATCGACAACTCCGATACGCTCGCCCACGACTATGCCGGTTCGCTGCGCTGGAATGTCGACCTCGACCCGCGCCACAGCTTCTATATACAAGGCTACGCACAGCACTGGGAGCGCCGGCAGGAATGGAACGCCTGCGAGGCGGCCATTGCCTTCAGCCCGCAACTGGCGCAGCTCTGGGAACTGAACCCGGACTACCTGCGCAGGTTCGCCGACGATCCGACCCGGCTGCCGCCCGGCAGCGCCCAGGAGTTGCAACTGGCGACCCAGGTCCTCGACCAGCTACGCAATGGCGGACTGCGTCCGGTCTGCGGACGGGTCGACCGCAACATCCGGGAAAGCCGCTACGACCTGGAGATGCAGGACACCCTCAGCCTGGGCGACAACCTGCGCCTGCTGAACGGCCTGAGCTACCGCTACGACCAGGCAAACTCCGAGACCTTCTACGGCGGCAGGGTCAGCAGCCAGATCTGGCGGCTGTTCAGCCAATTGGAGTGGCATGCCGGCGAACACTGGCTGCTGCAGGGCGGGGGGATGCTCGAAGACGTCGAGGGCTCCGGCAGTTCGTTCAGCCCGCGGCTGGCGGTGAACTACCTGTTCAACCCCCAGCACAGCCTGCGCGCGGTCTATTCGGAGGCAGTGCGGTCACCGGGCATGTACGAAAACGACGTCGACTGGCGCTACCGGGTCCGCCACCTGACACCGGCGCCCTATGGGCAGAGCGAAGCCTACTACTTCGCCAGCGCCCACGGCCCCGGCGACCTGGGCAAGGAACACACCCGTTCGCGCGAGATCGGCTACAACGGTTTTTTCCGCGAGACCGGGCTGGCCGTGGATGTACGCCTGTTCCACGAGGAAATCACCGGACTGATCAGCGATCCGCTCAGCGTCGTCGACTTCAGTCCCGACAACGGCGATCGCATCCGCTTCTCCGGCGCGGAAGGCCAGCTCGACTGGCGCCTGGGCCTACGCGACCGCCTGCGCGCCACCTACGCCTATCTCGACTACGACGCCACCAGTCGCTACGACCGGCGCCTGACCGCCCGCCACGGCGGCTCGGCCGGCTGGATGCACGACTGGGGCCAAGGCTGGTCCAGCGCCCTCTTCTATTATGGCGACGACTCGCTCAATGGACATCGTTTCGAACGCGTCGACCTGCGCCTGGCCAAGCGCATTCCCCTGGGCAAGGCCGCCCTGGAACTGGCCGGCGTGCTCCAGCAGCGTCTCGACGACGAACCGCTGACGTTTCCCGACAACCGCTACGACAGCCGCCACCTGCTCTACTTCAGCGCCGAGGTGACGTTCTAGATGCGTCGCTTGCGCCCCGCCCGCCGGGCTTTCCAGGCGCTGCTCGCGCTCGTCTTCTGCTGTCTCCCGCATGTCGGCGAGGCCGCGCAACTGGTCCTGGTCAGCGCCAACCAGGGGGCCGCGGTGAACGCCTTTCGCGATGCCCTGGCGCAGCGACGGCCGCAGGACCAGGTGGAACTGCGCACGCCCGCGGCCCTGGCGGAGGGGATGGTCTTCGCCGACGACACCCGCCTGCTCCTGCTCGGCCCCGAGGCCCTGGCCTGGCGCCTGCGCCAGCACCGGGCGCCGCCGACCCTGGCGCTGCTGCTCAACCGGGTCGATGGCCAGCGCCTGCTGCCAGGCGCCAACGGACATGGCGGACACGGCGTCGGAGGTCTCTGCGTACTCTGGAGCGACCCGCCGGCGTCCCGCCAGCTCCGCCTGGCGCGCCTGATCCTGCCGGGCATCCAGCGCATCGGCGTGCTCTACGGCAAGGACAGCGAATTCCTCCTCGACGAGCTTCGCCGCGAGGCCCGCAGCCAGGGGCTCCAGCTGTTCGTCGCCAGCAGCAGCGGCAACGACGACCCGCGCCCGCTGCAGTTCCTGCTCGGCAATAGTGACCTGCTGCTCGGCATCGACGACAAACAGCTGTACAACTCGCAGAGCATCAAGAGCCTGCTGCTCGGCAGCTACGCCAAGAACCGCGCGCTGCTCGGCCCCACCGCAGCCTTCGTCAAGGCCGGCAGCCTGGCGAGCAGCTACAGCGACCAGGAGGATTGGCTGGACACCCTCGACGAATTGCTCGGCCAGGCGCCCAGGCACTGGCCCCTCAGCCTCTATCCAGGGCATTTCAAGGTGCTCGGCAATCGGCAGGTAGCCCGTTCCCTGGGTATCGACCTGGCCAGCGACGCCGACCTCGGCCGGCGCCTCGCCGAAGGAGAAGAACCATGAGCCAGCGCCACGGCTGGGACATCCGTACCCGCATGCTGGCGATCAGCCTGGGCCCGGCGCTGCTGCTGACCCTGTTGCTCACCGCCTACTTCACCTACTCGCGCCTGCAGGACCTGCGCCAGGAACTGACCCATACCGGCCAGTTGATCGCCGACCAGTTGGCGCCGGCCGCCGAATACGGCGTGATCGCCGGCAACACGCCCGTGCTGCAGAAGCTGCTGCAGGCCACCCTCGACACCCCGCATGTGCGCTTCATCGAGGTACGCGACCGCAACGACAATATCCTGGTGTACGTCGAACAGTTGCCCGGCGCGTTGCAGAACGCCGCGCCGATCGACATCTTCCACTCCACCATCCAGCGCCAGCGTATCGCCCTGGCCAGCGACCCGCTGCTGGATGGCGCCAGCGAAGGCGACGGCCAGTCCGGCGAGGACTACCTCGGCCGGGTGGTGGTCGGCATGTCCAACGACGCCTTCAGCCAGCGGCAACAGGAAATCCTCCTGAAGGCCGCCCTGCTGGCCGCCTTCGCCCTGATCCTCACCTTCCTCGTCGCGCGCCGCCTGGCGCAGCGCCTGTCGGCGCCGATCAGCACCATGGGCCAGGCGGTCGAGGCGATCCAGAGCGGCGATTACAAGACCAGCCTGCCGATCCTCGACGACGGCGAGATCGGCGACCTGGCCCGTCACATCAACAATCTCGCCAGCGGGCTGGACCGCGCGAGCCGGGAACAGGAACAGGCGATCAGCCAATTGATCAGCGCCCGCGAGGAAGCGGAGCAGGCGAACCGGGCGAAGTCCGACTTCCTGGCGATGATGAGCCACGAGCTTCGCACCCCGATGAATGGCGTGCTGGGCATGCTGCAACTGCTGGAAACCACCGAGCAGACCCGCGAACAGGCCGAGTACACGGCGCTGGCCACCGAGTCCACCGAACACCTGCTGAAGGTCATCAACGACATTCTCGATTTCTCAAGGATCGAACGCGGCGCGCTGGAACTGGAGTGCATCCCCTTCAACCTGCTGGAACTGGTGCAAGGCTCCGCCCTGGTGTTCCAGCACAGCGCCCAGCAACGCGGACTGGCGCTGGAATTGCAGATCCAGGCCGGCCTGGAGAATATCGAGGTCTGCGGCGATCCGACGCGGATCCGACAGATCCTGGTGAATCTGCTGGGTAATGCGCTGAAGTTCACCGAGGAAGGCGCCATCCATCTCAGCCTGGAGTGGCAGGCTCTCGATCACGACGTACTGTGGCTGACCTGCGCGGTGCACGACAGCGGCATCGGCATCTCGCCGGAACGCCTGGAACATATGTTCGACGCCTTCCAGCAGGCGGATTCGTCGATTTCCCGACGCTACGGCGGCACCGGGCTCGGCCTGGCGATCGCCAGGACCCTGGCGGAACGGATGGGCGGCACCCTGCAGGCAGAGAGCAAGGAAGGCTCGGGATCGACCTTCACCCTGGAGATTCCGCTGCCCTTCCAGCAGTCGCCGGCGCACCGGCAGCAGGCCGCCGGCGACGCCGCCCCGGTCGCCGCCGGTCAGGAAATCCTCCTGGTCGAGGACAATCCGGTGAACCAGACAGTCATAGAAGCCATGTTGCGCAGCCTCGGCTATCGCGTCACCCTGGTCGCCGACGGTATCCAGGCGGTACGCAGCGCCGAGCGCCAGCGCTACGACGCGATCCTGATGGACTGCCGCCTGCCGGTGCTCGACGGCTACTCGGCGACACGGGAAATCAGGGCCCAGGAGAACGGCCGGCAGGTACCGATCATCGCCCTGACCGCCAACGCCCTGCAGGGCGATCGGGAGAACTGCCTGCAGGCGGGAATGAACGATTACCTGGCCAAGCCATTCAAACGGGCGGAATTGCAACGCATACTGCAACGCTGGATCGGCTCGCAGCCGGAACTCCCCGTGACATCGAACGAAACCGGACGAGGGGAGCCGGAATGATCTACGACAAGGGCGGCAAGCGGACGCGGGAATAAAGTGAACATCTGTTCGCCGGACACTGTGACTTTCACCGCAACGCAACAGTCTATGACTAGGCTGCCGCTGCGACGCCGATACAATAACCCGGCGCGACGGCCGCTGGACGAACCGCCACAACCCTGCAGTTCAGGGATTTTTGAGGAGCTCGCATGACCAAACAACACGCCTTCACCCGAGAAGACCTGCTGCGCTGCAGTCGCGGCGAGCTGTTCGGCCCGGGTAACGCGCAACTTCCCGCCCCCAACATGCTGATGATCGATCGCATCGTTCACATCAGCGATGTCGGCGGCAAGTATGGCAAGGGCGAGCTGGTCGCCGAGCTGGATATCAACCCGGACCTGTGGTTCTTCGCCTGTCACTTCGAAGGCGATCCGGTCATGCCCGGTTGCCTGGGCCTGGATGCCATGTGGCAGCTGGTCGGTTTCTACCTCGGCTGGCAGGGCAACCCCGGCCGCGGCCGCGCCCTGGGTTCGGGCGAAGTGAAGTTCTTCGGTCAGGTTCTGCCGACAGCGAAGAAGGTCACGTATAACATTCATATCAAGCGCACGATCAATCGTTCGCTGGTCCTGGCCATCGCCGACGGCACCGTCAGCGTCGATGGCCGCGAAATCTACAGTGCCGAAGGCCTCCGCGTCGGCCTGTTCACCTCCACTGACAGCTTCTAAGGGTTATCCGCATGCGTCGCGTCGTTATCACCGGTCTGGGCATCGTTTCCTGCCTCGGCAATGACAAAGACACCGTTTCCGCCAACCTCCGTGCGGGTCGGCCCGGCATTCGCTTCAATCCGTCCTACGCCGAGATGGGCCTGCGCAGCCACGTTTCCGGTTCGGTCGACCTGAACCTCGAAGAGCTGATCGATCGCAAGGTCTTCCGCTTCATGGGCGATGCCGCCGCCTACGCCTACCTGGCGATGGAGCAGGCGATCAAGGACTCCGGCCTGACTCCGGAACAGATTTCCAACCCCCGCACCGGCCTGATCGCCGGCTCCGGCGGCGCTTCCACCCTGAACCAGATGGAAGCCATCGACACCCTGCGCGAGAAAGGCGTCAAGCGCATCGGCCCATACCGCGTGACCCGCACCATGGGCAGCACCGTATCGGCCTGCCTGGCCACACCGTTCCAGATCAAGGGCGTCAACTACTCGATCTCCTCCGCCTGCGCCACCAGCGCCCATTGCATCGGCCAAGCCATGGAACAGATCCAGTTGGGCAAGCAGGACGTGGTCTTCGCCGGCGGCGGCGAAGAGGAACACTGGAGCCAGAGCTGCCTGTTCGACGCCATGGGCGCCCTCTCCACCCAGTACAACGACACTCCGGAAAAGGCCTCCCGCGCCTACGACGCCAAGCGTGACGGCTTCGTCATCGCCGGCGGCGGCGGCATGGTGGTGGTCGAGGAGCTGGAGCATGCGCTCAAGCGCGGCGCCAAGATCTACGCCGAGATCGTCGGCTACGGCGCCACCTCCGACGGCTACGACATGGTCGCCCCGAGCGGCGAAGGCGCGATCCGCTGCATGCAGCAGGCGCTGGCCACCGTCGACGCGCCGATCGACTACCTGAACACCCACGGCACCTCCACCCCGGTCGGCGACGTCGCCGAGATCCGAGGCGTGCGCGAAGTGTTCGGTGACAAGGCGCCGGCCATCAGCTCGACGAAGAGCCTGTCCGGCCACTCGCTGGGCGCCGCCGGCGTGCACGAGGCGATCTATTGCCTGCTGATGATGGAGGGCGGCTTCATCGCCGGCTCCGCCAACATCGACGAACTCGACCCGGAAGTGGCCGACCTGCCGATTCTCCGCGAGACCCGCGAGAACGCCAAGCTCGATACCGTCATGAGCAACAGCTTCGGCTTCGGCGGCACCAACGCCACCCTGGTCCTCAAGCGCTGGCAGGGTTGATTCCCTCCATCGCCGCATGAAGCGCCCTCCGGGGCGCTTTTTTGTACCCAGCGTTTCTTTACCCGGACTGCATGAACGGGCTAAACCTCCCGCCCTGCCTGCCGATAGTACTGGTCAGCCCCGTCCCTCTTCCTGCCCCCTGGAATCCGCCATCATGTCTTTGCGCAGTATGCCCATCGCGACCCGTGCCGCCCTGAGTTTCGCCCTGATCACCGCTCTGCTGGTCATCACCGGCATCTTTTCCCTGAACCGGATGGGTTCGCTCAACGAAGCCTCTTCGGACATCAGCGACAACTGGCTGCCTAGCGTCCGCGAAAGCGCCGAGTTGAACGTTCTGCTCGCCGAACTGCGGCAGGTGCAACTGGCCCATGTGCTGGCGGCGGACGATAGCAGCAAGCGCTTCCTGGAAAGCCGCATGACGGAAATCGGCAAGGAACTGACCGATCGCGAGGGCGCCTACCAACGGCTGATCAGTGGTGCCGACGAGCGCTCGATCTACGAGCGCTACCTGGCTACCCGGCAGACGCTCCTGCAAAGCCAGCAGACCCTGGTGCAGATGTCGCGCAGCAAGCCGCTGGAAGAGACCCGCCAGTACACCGAAAGCACCTTGCTCGACCAGTACCGCGCCACCCAGCAGCAACTGCAGGCGCTGATCGACTTCAACGTCAAGGGCGCCAGCCAGGCCAGCCACACGGCCGATGAGGTCTATGACAGCGCCTTCGCCGCAGTGATCGGCGTACTGCTGGTCGCCGGCCTCGCTACCGTGGTACTGGCCTGGCTGTTCACCCGCAGCATCACCCAACCGATCGGCGAGGCGCTGCGAGTGGCCGAGGTGATCGCTTCCGGCGACCTCACCAGCCGCATCGACACCTCTGGCCGCGACGAACCGGCCAAGCTGCTGGTCGCCCTCCAGGGCATGCAGGCACAACTGCGCCAGACCATCCAGCAGATCGGCAGCTCGGCGACCCAACTGGCCTCCGCCGCGGAGGAACTCAGCGCCGTCACCGAGCAGGGCAACCGCTCGCTGACCCAGCAGAACGACGAAATCCAGATGGCCGCCACCGCGGTCAACGAGATGACCGCCGCCGTCGAGGAAGTGGCGCGCAACGCCAGCTCCACCTCGGACGCCTCGTCCGCCTCCGAGCAATCGGCGCAGAACGGACGCCAGCGGGTACTGGAGACGGTCCAGGCGATCCGCCTGATGAGCGAAGAAGTGGACAATACCTCGGCGCTGGTCGGCGGCCTGGCGGAAAAGGCCCAGGACATTTCCAAGGTCCTCGACGTGATCCGCGGTATCGCCGAACAGACCAATCTCCTGGCGCTCAACGCGGCCATCGAGGCGGCTCGCGCCGGCGAGCAGGGCCGCGGTTTCGCCGTGGTCGCCGACGAGGTTCGCGCCCTCGCCCATCGCACCCAGGAATCCACCCGCGAGATCGAGCAGATGATCGCCAACATCCAGGAAGGCACCGGCGCCGCGGTCGGCGCCATGGACAGCAGCAGCGTACGCGCCCGCAACATGCTGGAGATCGCCGAAGCCGCCGGCCTGGCGCTCAACGAGATCGCGGAGCGGGTCGGCCAGATCAACGAGCGTACCCTGGTGATCGCCAGCGCCTCCGAGCAGCAGGCCCAGGTGGCCCGCGAGGTCGACCGCAACCTGGTGAACATCCGCGACATCTCGCTGCAGACGTCCGCCGGCTCCAACCAGACCGCCGCCGCCAGCCAGGAACTGTCGCAACTGGCCATCGACCTGAACAACATGGTCACCCGCTTCGTCGTCTGACCATGCCGTGCGCCGTCTCACGGCGGCGCACTTCCTCCGGTTGCCCAGCGTGAAGCCCGGGTTTTACCATGAAACCCGATCCTCTCCCCCTCCGGAGCCGCCCAGATGGTCAAGCGCACCAGCCACAAGCAAGCCAGTTGTCCAGTCGCCCGCCCGCTGGACGTGATCGGCGACGGCTGGTCGATGCTCATCGTGCGCGATGCCTTCGAAGGACTGACGCGCTTCGGCGAATTCCAGAAGAGCCTCGGCCTGGCCAAGAACATCCTGGCGGCGCGCCTGCGCAACCTGGTGGAGCACGGCGTGATGGTGGCGGTCCCGGCCGAAAGCGGCAGTCACCAGGAATACCGTCTGACTGACAAGGGACGCGCGCTCTTCCCCCTGCTGGTGGCGATTCGGCAGTGGGGCGAGGACTATTTCTTCGCCCCGGACGAATCCCATGTCCGCCTGGTCGAGCGCGACAGCGGCCAGCCGGTGCCGCGCCTGCAGGTACGCGCCGGCGACGGCAGTCCGCTCGCCGCGGAAGATACCCGGGTCAGCAGGGACTGATCGAAGGACGAACAGGCTACCGACGGCATCCGTTCGTACGCCGCCCAAACGGCGGATAACCGCAGGCGGTTATTCGCCCTACCGCACGCAGGCAACCCTTGCCCGGTAGAGCGAATGGCGCCCCCGCGTTATCCACGCCACACAAGAAAACCAGCGCTTTGCATGGCTCGCGCTCAGCGCACGTCGAAGGATTTCTCCGCCAGCAGGCGATCGCCCTGGAACACCATCAACCGCCATTCGCCCTTCACCACTTCGTGCGGCTCGGTGAATTCGTAGGCCATGACATCGGTCGGCGCGCCCGGCACCAGCTTCTGCACCACTTCGAACTTGTCATGCCGCTGACCATCCGGAGTGACCACGCCCGGGGTGAGGTAGAGCAGCGTCAAAGGCGTATCGCCTTCCTGCTTGCCGCTGAGTTGATAACGCATGCCGAACTTGGTGCCGAGCTTGGCCGGGACTTCGGTGGTCTGCTGGATGTTCTGCTCGCCACGGGTCAATACCCGTTCGCCGGGCTGGAAATCCTGGTAGCGGCTTTCGAACACGCCATATTCGATGGGGCCGTCGATACGCACCTCGGCCTGCGCCGCCACGGCGACGCCGGCGCCGAGCAGGAAGACGGAACGACTGATGCAAGAACGGATGAAGGACATGACTCACTCCTGGATGGGACTGGCGCGAGCCTATGACGCCGGCATGACAGACTGATGACGAATCCGGGTTATTCGCCTCGCGGATCGGCGGGCTGGCGCGGCAGCACCGCCAGGAAGTTGTCCCGCGCCACCTGGCGAGCGACCTGCTCGGGCAAGGCGTCGAGGAACGGATCGAAGCTCGCCATCAACTCGGGCAGGCTGTCGAACTGGCCGACCACATCGGAACCGAGCATGAAGCGTTGCGGAAACCGCTCGACCAGTGCCAGCCACTGCGGATCCGGCTTGCCCTGCTCGTCCAGCAGGTACGGGCGCAACACCGACCAGGACAGGTCGATGTAGAGGTTCGGGTAGCGCTGTAGCAGACGCCGAAGGGTCGGCAGGAGGAAGTCCAGTTTCTTCTGGTGGCGATGGATCTCCATGCTGGTCCCGGCATGGGCCCAGATGAACCGCACATGCGGGTGATTGCGCAGGGGCTCCTCGATTTCCGCCAGGTACAGCGGGTTGCGTTCGCGCTTGGAAGTGACGTTGGCGTGCAGCAACACCGGCAGGTCGAATTCGGCGGCCAGGTGATAGACCCGCGCCAGCGCCTCGTTGTTGGCCCTCGGCACGTCGCCGTAGGTCAGCGCGGTGAGGTCGTCGTGACGGGTAAAGATCTCGCCGATGCCCTGCCAGAGTCCCGGGTCCAGCTCCAGCATGCGACGGATGTGCGCGTCGGCGTTCTTGTCGGTCGGGTTGAAACCGGTCAGGAACGGATGCACGCGCCGCCGCTGCTCGGCTGGCAGGGATTTCACCGCCGCCGCCACGATCACGTCGGTGGCGCTGTACCAATAGGCTCCGGCATCGTCACCAGCGTAGTAGCGCGGCCGCTTCGGCTCGTCCTCGTGCCATTTCTTGGCGACCGCGACGCCGCTGAGCATCACATGGTCGACCCGGCCTTTGTCCATCGCCTCCAGCAGCCGCGGCATGCCTTCGCTTTCCTGGAAAAAATCCACATAGTGCACGTGAGCGTCGCTGTAGCGATAATCCCTGGCATGGGTCAAGGATGTCACCAGGGACAGGGCGAACAATGTCGAAAACAGGGCACGCGTACGGGGGCCAGCCATGGCATTCCTCCTGATAGGCCTGAGTGAACATAGACCGCTGCCGCTCGGCCAGGGTTCGCCGCTCCGCTGGCTGGCCCTGCTGTTCGGCCTGCTGGCCTGGCATGCCGGGGCTGGCGAACGGGTGATCTATCCGCGCCACTCCGAAGGGCGCAACCCCGAACCCTACGTCGTCGAGCTGCTGCAACTGGCGCTGGCCAGGAGCGGCGGCGACTACCGCCTGGAGCCCAGCGCGCAGCCCATGCCGCAGTCCCGTGCGCAACTGCGCCTGGAGCAGGACGATCCGGGCCTGCAGGTGATGTGGGCGCAGTCCCGCGACGACCTGGAAGAGACCCTGCTGCCGATCCGCATTCCGATCTATCGCGGCCTGATCGGCTGGCGCATTCCCCTGGTCAGCGCCGCCAACAAGGATATCCTGGCCTCGGCGCGGACCCTCGACGATCTCCGCCGCCTGCGCTTCGGCCAGCGCCAGGACTGGGCCGACACACCGATCCTGCGCGCCAACGGCCTGGAGGTGAAGACCAGCCAGAACTACGAGAGCCTGTTCCGCATGCTCGATGCCGGCCGCTTCGAGGTCTTCCCCCGCGAGGTCGTAGTGATCGACGGAGAACTGGAGGACGCCTCCCGCGCCGGGCTGCACCTGGCGATCGACCAGCACGTGGCCCTGCACTACCCCGCGGCCTTCTATTTCTTCGTTTCGCGTCAACGCCCGGAACTGGCCGAGGCCATTCGCCAGGGCCTGGAGAAGGCGATTGCCGACGGTAGCTTCGAACGGCTGTTCGAGCGACATTTCAAGACGCGGCTGGGCAAGCTTGCCCTTCGGCAGCGGAGAATAATCGAGCTGAAAAACCCCTATCTTCCAGGAAAAACTCCTTTTCAGCGCGAGGCGCTCTGGTACCGGCCGTGAGCTAGAATGAAGCCCTCACGCCACCACCGATGTCCAGCATGTCCCGTAACGCCCCGTACCGCCTCGACGACCAGATCGGCTTCATCCTGCGCCAAGCCAACCAGCGCTATGCGGCGTTGTTCGCCAATGGCATCGGCAACGGCCTGACCCCCACCCAGTGGGCCGCCCTGGTCCGCCTCGGCGAGACCGGACCCTGCCCGCAGAACCAGCTCGGCCGACTCACCGCCATGGACGCCGCGACCATCAAGGGCGTCGTCGAGCGCCTGGACAAACGGGGACTGATCCAGCGCAGCGCCGATCCGGACGACGGCCGGCGCCTGCTGGTCAGCCTCAGTCCTGCCGGACGCGCCGAACTCGAGGCCGGCCTGGCGGCCGCCCGCGAGATCAACCGGCAGGCCTTGGCCCCCCTCTCCCCGCAAGAACAGGAAACCCTGCGCGGGTTGCTCGCTCGCCTGACCTGAGGCCATTGCGGTCTATCCTTTTGTCCGCGTTGCGTCGCCCGGAGCTGCGCCTTTCGTCGTAGCGGCCTGCCATTGACAGTTCACCGCAGGCGTTCATAACATGTTTGTATACAAACAAATTCCCGCATAGCCGCATGCTACCAGGCACGGCTGACGGGATATCCGCCTGATGAACAGCCATGCCGCCGGCATGGGGAGAAACCGCCATGAGCGATGCCCTTGCCCTGACCGTCAACGGTCAGTCCCTGCGCCTCGATGTCGCCCCCGATACCCCCCTGCTCTATGTCCTGCGCAACGACCTGCAACTGAACGGTCCCAAGTTCGGCTGCGGCCTCGGCGAGTGCGGCGCCTGCACCGTGCTGATGGATGGCGTCGCCACCCGCTCCTGCATCACCCCGGTGGAGGCCGCCGTAGGCCGCCGGGTGGTTACCCTCGAAGGACTCGGCGATGCCGCCCATCCCCATCCGCTGCAACAGGCCTTCATCGACGAACAGGCCGCCCAATGCGGCTACTGCATCAACGGCATGGTGATGACCGCCAAGGCGTTGCTGGATCGCAACCCGAACCCCAGCGACGGCGAGATCCGCCAGGAATTGGCCTACAACCTGTGTCGCTGCGGCACCCATGTGGAGATTCTCAAGGCCGTGCGGCGTGCCGCCGAGAGCCTGAAGGAGCATCAGGAGGAGCACCCGGCATGAGCCTGGCCAATCCCTCGCGACGCGGCTTCCTCAAGGCCGGCGGCCTGCTGCTGGTCACCGTCAACCTGCCCGCCCCGCTGCTCGCCCTTGCCGAGCAGGGCGCCACCGACCTGCCGCTGGACCAGGTCGACTCGTTCATCGCCATTGCCGCGGACGGCAAGGTCACCGCCTTCTGCGGCCACGTCGACCTTGGTACCGGCATCCGCACGGCACTGGCGCAGATCGTCGCCGAAGAGTTGGACGTCGCGTTCGAGCAGGTCGAGATGATCCTCGGCGACACCCGTCGTACACCGGACCAGGGGCCGACCATCGCCAGCGCCAGCATCCAGGTCAGCGCCGTGCCGCTGCGCCAGGCCGCCGCCGAAGCCCGGCGCTTCCTCCTGCGCCAGGCCGGAAGCCATTTCCCGGTGCATCCGGACAGCCTGCGCAGCGAAAACGGCCAGGTCTTCGCCGCCGCCAATCCGCAGCGACGGATCGGCTACGGCGAGTTGCTGCGAGGCCAGCGCTTCAACCTGAACATCGACGGCAAGGCGCCGCTCAAGCCGCGCAGCGAGTACCGTCTGGTCGGCAAGCCGGTGCGTCGGGTGGACATCCCGGCGAAGCTGACCGGTCAACTGACCTATGTCCACGACATGCGCTTGCCCGGCATGCTGCATGGGCGAGTGGTACGCCCGCCCTATACCGGCGCGGATGTCAGCGCCCCGCTCGGCAGCGGCCTGCTGGCGGTGGACGAAAGCTCGGTCGCCGGGCTGCCGGGGCTGGTCAAGGTGGTCGTGATCGGCGACTTCGTCGGCGTGGTCTGCGAACGCGAGGAGCAGGCGATCCGCGCCGCGCGCCAGCTCAAGGTGCGCTGGAAGGACTGGCAGGGCCTGCCGCCGCTGGAACCCGACCGGCTCGAGGACACGCTTCGCCGGCATCCGAAGAAGCCACGCACGCTGCACGACTCACCCGGTCTCGAGCAGCACCTCGCGGGCATCGCCCGGCCGCTGTCGGCCACCTATGTCTGGCCCTACCAGTTGCACGCCTCCATCGGCCCTTCCTGCGCCCTCGCCGAGGTCGATGCGCAGCGCGCTCGCGTCTGGTCCGGCACGCAGAACCCGCACGACCTGCGCAACGACCTGGCCAGGCTGCTGCAGCGCGAGACCGGGGACATCGAGGTGATCCGCATGGAAGCCGCCGGCTGCTACGGACGCAACGGCGCCGACGACGTCAGCGCCGACGCCGTGCTCCTGGCGCAGGCAGTGGGCCGACCGGTACGGGTACAACTGATGCGCGAACAGGAACATGGCTGGGAACCGAAAGGCACCGCGCAACTGATCGAGGTCCGCGGCGGCCTCGACGAGCAAGGCCGGGTGGCGGCCTACGACTTCGCCACCTGCTACCCCTCCAACGGTGCGCCGACCCTGGCCCTGCTCCTCACCGGGCGGATCCAGGCCACCCCGCAGGTGGCCGACATGGGCGACCGCACCGCGATCCCGCAATACCGCTACCCGCGGATGCGGGTGGTGGCCAACGACGCCGCCCCCATCGTCCGCGCGTCCTGGATGCGCGGCGTCTCGGCGCTGCCGAACGTGTTCGCCCATGAGTCCTACGCCGACGAACTGGCGCACCTGGCCGGCATCGACCCCATCGCCTTCCGCCGCCGCTACCTGGACGACCAGCGCGCCCTGGCGCTGATCGACGCCCTGGTCGCCCGCGCCGGCTGGCAGCCACGCACCTCCCCCAACCCAGAGGCGCGCCGGGACGGCGTGCTGAAGGGACGCGGCTTCGCCTATGCGCGCTACTTCCACAGCAAGTTTCCCGGTTTCGGCGCCGCCTGGGCCGCCTGGATCGTCGACGTCGAGGTGAACCCGGAGAACGGCGCGGTGCGCGTCGCCAAGGTCTGGGTCGCCCATGACTGCGGGCAGATGGTCAATCCCGATGGGGTCAGGCACCAGGTCCACGGCAACGTCATCCAGTCCACCAGCCGGGTACTCAAGGAGTTCGCCACCTTCGACCGCCGTGGCGTCACCAGCCTGGAATGGGGCGGCTACCCGATCCTCGGCTTCCCCGAACTGCCGGAGATCGACGTACTGCTGCTCGACCGCCCCGAGCAGCCACCGATGGGCGCTGGCGAGTCAGCCTCGGTGCCCAGCGCCGCGGCCATCGTCAATGCGATCTTCGACGCTACCGGAGCGCGCCTGCGACAGGTGCCGTTCACTCCGGAACGCGTACTCGCGGCGCTGCGCAGCGCGCAGGCCTGATCCTTTTCCCCGGGGCGCCGCGGCGCCCCGCGCAGTGGATGACTGACAGATGAAGAAGGCAACACGCATCGGCCTCTGGGCCTCCGGCAGCCTCGTCGCGCTCGCCGCCATCGCCCTCGGCTACGCCTGGCAACCGGCCATCGGGCCACTGGAAGGCACACCCGGTCCCTTCAGCACCGAGCAGATCGCCCGCGGCGAACGCCTCGCCGCCCTCGGCGACTGCGCGGTCTGCCACACTCGCGAAGGCGGCCCGCGCAACGCCGGCGGACGGGCCTTGCCGACGCCGTTCGGGACGATCTACAGCAGCAACCTCACGCCGGATCGCGCGAGCGGCATCGGTGGCTGGTCCTACCCCGCCTTCGAGCGGGCCATGCGGCATGGCGTGGCCCGCGACGGCAGCTACCTGTATCCGGCGTTCCCTTACACCGCCTTCACCAGGACTCGCGACGAAGACCTGAAGGCCCTGTACGCCTACCTGATGAGCCAGCCGGCGGTGCACAGCGAAACGCCTGCCAACCAGCTGCCGTTCCCCTTCGACCAACGCCAGCTGATGGCCGGCTGGAACCTGCTGTTCCTGGAGCCCGGCGCCTACCGCGACGAGCCGACGCGCAACCAGCAATGGAACCGCGGCGCCTATCTCGCCGAAGGCCTCGGCCATTGCAGCGCCTGCCACTCGCCGCGCAATGCGCTCGGCGCGGAAAAGTCCGGCAGCGCGCACTTCGCCGGCGGCGAGGCGGAGGGCTGGACCGCGCCAGCCTTGAACGCCAGTTCGCCGGCGCCCATCGCCTGGAGCGAGGAGGCCCTCTACGCCTACCTCCGCCACGGCTATTCGGCCTACCACGGGGTCGCCAGCGGGCCGATGGCGCCAGTGGTCGGCGAAGGCCTGGCCAAGCAGTCGGACGAGGACCTGCGGGCCCTGGCCCATTACCTTGCGTCCTACGCCGCTGCCCCGGCCGGGGAAACCGATCAGCAACAGGCGCAACGCCTCGACCGGCAGGGCTACGGCCGCGTGCAACCGCCCAGCGGCAGCGGCGCGCGCCTGTTCGCCGGGGCCTGCCTGGCCTGCCACCATGACGGCGACGGACCGCGCTTCTTCGGCGTGCGTCCATCCCTGGCGCTGAACAGCAATGTGCATGCGGACAGCCCGGACAACCTGCTGCGGATCATCCTCGACGGCATCCACAGCCCGGCCACCGGCGACCTCGGCTATATGCCCGGCTTCCGCCACAGCCTCGACGACCGGCAAGTCGCCGCCCTGGCCAACTACCTGCGCGAGCGTTTCGCCGGCAAGCCCGCCTGGCCGGACCTCGCGGCCAAGGCGGCAAGCCTGCGCCGACAGGCGGCGCCCTGAAGCATGCGGCTCAGTTGGGCAAGCGCAGGGAGCGGGCGAAGCAACCGGGGGTCTGGCCGAAATGACGCTGGAACAGGCTGATGAACGCCGAGGTGGAGTCGTAGCCAAGGTCGCTGGCCACCCGCGTCACGCTGGCGCCCTCCTCCAGCGCGGCGACCGCGTTGAGCAGACGCAGGCGCTGGCGCCACTCGCGAAACGACAACTGGGTCTGCTCGCGGAACAACCGCGCCAGGGTCCGTCGGGACGCCCCCACCAGTCCCGCCCAATCCGAGATGCCGCGCGGATCGGCGGGATCCGCCTGTAGCGCGTCGGTGATCCGGCGCAAGCGCGGGTCGCCAGGCAACGGCAGGTTCAGCGGCGCCTCGCGAAGGCGCCCGACCTCATCGGCGACCACCTGCATGAGACGCTCGGCCTCGCCACCCGGCGGATATTCACGGGGAAACTCCGCCGCCCGCAGCAACAGTTCGCGCAGCAGGCCGGACACCTCCAGTACCCGGCAACCGCCGGGCAGCGAACGATCCAGGTAGAGACTGCGGAACAGCACAGGGTTGCAAGCCTCCGCGGCGTGCCGGACGCCCGGCGGAATCCACAGCGCCCGCTGCGCCGGCACCAGATAGCTGTGCCGCTCGGTGCTGGCGCGCAAGGTGCCGCTGGCGGCGTACATCAGTTGGCCCCAGGGGTGCTCGTGCATCTCCACCCGGTGCCCGGCGGGCATCTCGAAGGCGCGCAGGTACACCGCGCAGGGCAGGCTGCGGAATCGCGGCAGGTCGCGTTCTTGTCCCGTTTGCGGCATCGGTTGTCCCCATCCGTCGAGTGAGCGGTGCGCGGCCGATGGTAGCGTGTGGCTCCCCATAGACAAACCGGAGCCACGCCATGAGCAGTCATCGCCCGCAACATCGCCTGTCCGTTCCCGATATCCAGCGCCGCAAGGGTGCCGGCAGCCTGGTGGCGCTGACCGCCTACAGCACGCCCATGGCCCGCCTCCTCGATCCGCATGCCGACCTGCTGCTGGTCGGCGATTCGCTGGGCATGGTGCTCTATGGCATGCCCAGCACCCTGGGAGTGAGCCTGGAGATGATGGTCGCCCACACCCTGGCGGTGATGCGCGGCAGTCGGCGCGCCTGCGTGGTGGCCGACTTGCCGTTCGCCAGCTACCAGGAATCGCCCCGACAGGCGTTCCGCAACGCCGCACGCCTGCTGGCCGACAGCGGCGCCCAGGCGGTGAAGCTGGAAGGCGGTGAGGAAATGGAAGAAACCGTGGACTTCCTGGTACGCCGTGGCATACCGGTGCTCGCCCATATCGGCCTGATGCCGCAGCAGGTCAACGCCATGGGCGGCTTCAAGGCCCAGGGGCGTGACCCGGAAAGCGCCGAACGGGTACGCCGCGACGGCCTCGCCATGCAGCGCGGCGGCGCCTTCGCGGTGGTCATCGAAGGCGTAGGCGAGCCGCTGGCCCGTCGCCTTAGCGAAGAACTGGCGATCCCCTGCATCGGTATCGGCGCCTCGCCGGCCTGCGACGGCCAGGTACTGGTCAGCGAGGACCTGCTCGGGCTAAGCGGCGAACAGGTACCGCGCTTCGTCGAACGCTACGCGCGCCTCGACCGGGAAATCGACGAGGCGGCCCGGCGCTTCGCCGAGGACGTGCGCGAACGGCGCTTCCCCGAGGCCAGGCACTGCTTCGCCATGCGCGAGTGAGCCGGCGGTCTCAGGCGAAGACTTCCGCCAGCAGGTCGTCCATCGCCTGGAAGGCACGCCGGGAGGTCCTGGCGTCATAGTGCATCTTGCCCGGCACCTTGGCGTTCGGATCGGTGAAGGAATGCACCGCGCCGCCGTAGCTGGTGAGCTGCCAGTCGACGCCAGCATCGGTCATCTCCCTGGCGAAGGCCGGCAACTGCTCGCGCGGCACCAGCGGATCGGAGGCACCGTCGAGGACCAGTACCGCGCCCTTGATGTTCCTGGCATGCGCCGGGTCCGGCGTATCCAGGGTGCCATGGAAGGACACGAAGGCCTTCAGCTCGGCGCCGTCGCGAGCCAGCTCCAGCGCGCAGCAACCGCCGAAGCAGAAACCGAAGGCAGCCTGGCGGGTCGTATCGACAGCCGCGAGCGCCTGTCCGCGCAAGGCCGCCAGCGCTGCCTGCATGCGCTTGCGCAGCAGGGCCCGGTCGTTCTTCAGCGGCATCATCGCCGCGCCCGCCTCGTCGCCGTTCTGCGGACGCACGTCCCTGCCGTAGAGGTCCGCCACCAGCACCACGTGCCCACGGCCGGCGACCTGCCGGGCGATGTCCAGCGCGGCGGCGCTCACGCCCATCCAGTTCGGCGCCATCAGCAGGCCCGGGCGCGGCCCCGCGTGGCTGGCGTCGTACACCAGTTGACCTTCGTACGGCTGCCCATCGATGTCGTAGGCGACCGGCTCTACACGAATCTCACTCATGGGTACTGCTCCTGCGAGAGTTGGAAAAGACAAAGCCCGCCGAAGCGGGCTTTGTCGGGGCTACTGCTTAAGCGGACAGCTCCACCAGCAGCTTGTTCAGTCGGCGTACGTAGGCGCCCGGATCCTTGAGGCTGTCCCCCGCGGCCAGGGCGGCCTGGTCGAAGAGAATATGCGACAGCTCGCCGAAGCGGTCCTCGTCCGGCTCCGCATCCAGCTTCTCGATCAGCGGATGCTGCGGGTTGATCTCGAAGATCGGCTTCGAGTCCGGCACTTTCTGCCCGCTGGCCTCGAGGATCTGGCGCATCTGCAGGCCAAGGTCCTGTTCGCCGATGGCGAGGATCGCCGGCGAATCGGTCAGGCGGTGGGAAACGCGGACTTCGCTGACCTGCTCGTCGAGCACCTTTTTCAGGCGCTCGATCAGGCCTTCCTTGCTCTTGGCGACTTCTTCCTGGGCCTTCTTGTCCTCTTCCGAGTCCAGGCTGCCCAGGTCCAGGTCGCCGCGGGCGACATCGACGAACTGCTTGCCGTCGAACTCCGGCAGGTAGCTCATCAGCCACTCGTCGATGCGATCGGTGAGCAGCAGCACCTCGATGCCCTTCTTGCGGAAGACTTCCAGGTGCGGGCTGTTCTTCACCTGCGAGTAGCTCTCGCCGGTGAGGTAGTAGATCTTGTCCTGGCCTTCCTTCATCCGACCGATGTAGTCGGCCAGCGCTACGCTCTGCTCGCCCGAATCGTCGCCGGTGGAGGCGAAGCGCAGCAGGCCGGCGATCTTCTCCTTGTTGCCGAAGTCTTCCGCCGGGCCTTCCTTGAGGACCTGGCCGAAGTTCTTCCAGAAGGTCTTGTACTGCTCCGGCTCGTTCTTCGCCAGCTTCTCCAGCATGTCCAGCACGCGCTTGGTCAACGCCGACTTCATCGAGTCGATCACCGGATCCTTCTGCAGGATTTCCCGGGAGACGTTCAGCGACAGGTCGTTGGAGTCGACCACACCCTTGATGAAGCGCAGGTACAGCGGCAGGAACTCGTCGGCCTGGTCCATGATGAACACGCGCTGTACGTACAGCTTCAGGCCCCGCGGCGCTTCGCGATGGTACAGGTCGAACGGCGCGCGGCCCGGCACGTAGAGCAGCGAGGTGTATTCCAGCTTGCCTTCGACCTTGTTGTGGCTCCAGCTCAGCGGGTTCTCGAAGTCATGGGCGACGTGCTTGTAGAACTCCTGGTATTCCTCGTCCTTCACCTCGGCGCGCGGACGGGTCCACAGCGCGCTGGCGCGGTTGACCGTTTCCCATTCCGGCTCGGCCGGCTTGTCGGCCTCTTCGCCGTGGAATTCCTTGGGCAGCTCGATCGGCAAAGCGATGTGATCGGAGTATTTCTTGATCACGTTGCGCAGGCGCCAGCCATCGGCGAACTCCTCCTCGCCCTTTTTCAGGTGGAGGACGATGCGGGTGCCGCGCTCGGGCTTGTCGATGGTAGCGACGTCGAACTCGCCCTCGCCCTTCGACGACCAGTGCACCCCTTCGCTGGCCGGCTGGCCGGCGCGACGGGAGTAGACATCGACCTTGTCGGCGACGATGAAGGCGCTGTAGAAACCGACGCCGAACTGACCGATCAGGTGCGAATCCTTCTTCTGGTCGCCAGACAAGTTCTTCAGGAAGTCGGCGGTCCCGGACTTGGCGATGGTGCCCAGGTGAGTCACCACATCCTCGCGGCTCATGCCGATGCCGTTGTCTTCCAGGGTGACGGTGTTGGCTTCCTTGTCGAAGCTGACGCGGATCTTCAGCTCGGCGCCGCCCTCGAGCAGCTCGGGATTGGCCAGGGCTTCGAAACGCAGCTTGTCGGCGGCGTCCGAGGCGTTGGAAATCAGTTCGCGGAGGAAGATTTCCTTGTTCGAATAGAGAGAATGAATCATCAGGTGAAGCAGTTGCTTCACTTCAGTCTGAAAGCCCAGTGTCTCTTTTTGGGTTTCCACGCTCATCGCTCCAAGCTCCATCAATGACATAAGCCGCGTACCACGGCGGATGTCCCCTAGGTGGGGCCTTCTTCCGGCTTTTCAAGCGCTTATGCGAAAAAACCGCGCACCATCGTGCGACGACTAGCGTTCGAGCAGTTCGAGACGGGCGATCTCCGCCGGGCGCAATAGGTAGCTCGCCTCCCCCGCACCGGGCATTTCCCGGCGGATCACCAGGCGCCCCTCGCTGTCGAGGCCGGTGAAACGGCCCTCGGCGATACGCCCGCGTACCGTAGTGGCCTTGACCAGGCGCTGGCTGTAGCGCTGCGGTTCGACCTGGACCAGCTCCAGGTCGAGGGTGGCGTTACCCGGCGCCGGCAGCGCCTGCGGCTCGGGCGGCGCCGCCGCCGCGGCCACGGTCGCAGGCTCCGCCGGCAAGGCGGGGAACGCGTCGCCGCGCACCGTCCACTCCCGCCGGGCGTTCTTCTCCAGCGTCAGCTCCAGCACCTGAGCCTGGCCGGCCACCAGGGCCTCGATACGCAGCGGCCGCGCATGGCTGGCCGCGCGCCAGGACGGCGCCCGCACGAGGCTGACGTCGCGGCTGGCGAAACGTCGCTGCAGATAGTCGCGCAAGACCAGGGCCAGGGTATCGTCGGAGTCGTAGCCCAGGTCGACCTTGCCGTGCCGATAGCGCAGCCGGTCGGTATACAGCTCGACGTGGCCGCTGAGGGTGGTCCGGTAGTCGCTCGGCAGGCTCAGGTGGAACTCGCCCTCCAGGCGGTTCGGCGCCTTGGGCCGCAGGTCCAGGTGCAAGGTATAGCCACGCAGGAGACGACGCGCCTCGGGCAGGTCCTGATCCGGTTGCAGCCAGCTCAGCTCGACTTCTGGCAACGCGCCGCCGTCCTCGGGCAGCACGTCCAGGCGCAGCGCCCCGAGCGGCTGTGCCGGAAGGCGGATCTGCAGCTCGCGCTGGGCGTAGAAATCGTGCCCCTGGCGCAGGCTCAGCACGCCGCCAATCAACTCGCCGCTCTGCGGCGCGAAAGGCTTGCCGTTGAACTCCCCGCTGAGCGCGATGGACAGTTCTGCCGGCGGCCTGGCCTCCGGTTTCAGCCAGCGCAGGCTGAGGATCGCCTCCAGCCGCGCAGCGTCGTGACTGGCCAGCAGCGCCAGGCCGACCACCAGCGGGATGCAACCCAGCGCGGCCAGCCCGACGCCCTTGCGCGCCGTACGCCAGTGCACGCCGATATAGGCCAGCGCCACCGGCGGGAAAAGGCTGCCGTAACCCCACAGCAGACCGGTACCGAAGGCCAGGACGATGACCCAGATATAGCCGGCGACCATCAGCAGCAGGCCGCCCAGAATCAGCAAGGCATCCATCGCGATATCCTCAGCCCACTTTCCGCAGCGTACGGCTCACGGCTCGTCCACCTTGAAATGCGCCCGCGCGGTGGCGATGGGCTCGCCCTGGGTGGTCTGCCAGGCGTTGATCGCGACGTTCGCCACCCGCCGCCCCTGGCGCCAGACCTGGCATTGCGCGTAGGTATCGCGGAAGTGCCCGGCACGCAGGTAATCGATGGAGAAATCGATGATCTTCGGCAGGTGCGGAATGCTCATGAAGGTCAGCAGGTGCAACATCGCCGCATGCTCCATGAAGCCGGCGATCACGCCGCCATGGATGGCCGGCAGGGTCGGGTTGCCGATGTTGTCCTTGTTCGCCGGCAGGCGGAAGACCATGTCGTCGCCCAGGCGCAGGCATTCGATGCCGAGCAGCTTGGCGTACGGGATCAGCTCCACCAGCGGGCTGTAGTCGTTGTTCCGACGCGCGTCGCGGACCAGTTGCTCGAGGCTGGTCGGGCTCATGCCGCACCTCCCTGCGCGGCCGGCCTGGCCGCCCCGGCGCGGGCCGAACCGCCCATGCGCATGAAAGCGCCGACGACATGGGCGATGGGCTGGCCCGGATCGTCCTGGTAGGCGAAGCCGCGGGTGAAGATCACGTTCGGCGTGACCCGGTAGCACTCGGCGAAGCCATAGACATCCTTGTGCGGTTCGGCGGGATGCATGTAGTCGATGCGCAGGTCGAGCGTCGGGCAGATCTCGAAGTCCGGCAGCACGCAGACCGTGGAAATACCACAGGTGGTGTCCATCAGGGTGGTGATCGCGCCGCCGTGGACGACCCCGCTTTCCGGGTTGCCGATGATCGCCTGGCTGTAGGGCAGGCGCAGGGTCAGTCCTTTCTCGTCGGCGGCCTCGACCGTCAACCCCAGCACCTGGCAATGACGCAAGGCCGAGAGAAAGCGCCGGGCGCGCTCGAGGAGAGGATTTTCCGACATGACGGCGACCTTGCTGGGAGTTTTCTGGAGGGCGAATCATACCCTGCCGCCAAAGCCCCGGCAGCCGGGGTTTTGGACATAACGATCGAAATAGTCGAAGTGTGTGGAACTTCACGCCAGCGCAAATGTTCAAAGGGCTACAACGAGGAAAGCCGCACATGGAGGCTAAACGATGAAAAAGACCGTAACTCTTGCCCTGCTGCTCGCTGCCAGCCTTGGCCTGGCCGCTTGCGACAAGAAAGAGGAAGACAAGGCAGCGGCCCCGGCAGCTCCGGCTACCGAGACCCAGCCGAGCGCTCCGGCTACTCCCCCTGCCGAGCCCAGCGCCCCGGCGCCGTCGAGCGACACTCCGGCAACCCCGCAGACTCCGGCACCGACTCCGGAGCAACCGCAACAGAACCAGCAATAAGTTCTCGTTGACGTACCCTGAAAGAGCCCGCGCAAGCGGGCTTTTTCATGCCCGGGATTCAGCCCCTGGGCACCTCGCCCTCGCCTTCCCGCGGGCTTTCGGCGATTGCGGTCTCGGTGTAGACCATCACCTCCAGCACGTCCGAATGGAATTCGCGGCGATACAGGACCAGCACCACGCCGGCCGTCACCAGCATGAAGAACCAGGAATTGATGAACCAGGCGAGCATGGCCAGGCCGAAATAGTACGAGCGCAAGCCGAAGTTGAACTGGTTGGCCGCCAGCGAGATGACCCGGGCGGCACGCTCGGCAAAGGATTTGCGCTCCAGCTCGCCGACGTTGCGCTCGCCGATCATCGGTGCCGAGCCGACCAAGATCGCCGCGAAGTTGTATTGGCGCATGCACCAGCTGAAGGTGAAGAAGGCATAGACGAAGACCACTGCCAGGCACAGCAGCTTCAGTTCCGATAGTCCCCGGCTGGCCTCCTCCACGAACGGCAGGTCGGCCAGTACCGAGACGGCGCGATCGGTGGAGCCCAGCAGGGTGAGGATGCCGGCGAGGATGATCAGCGTGCTGGAGGCGAAGAACGACGCGTTACGCTCCAGGTTACCGATCACGCTGGCGTCGGCGATACGGTTGTCGCGCAGCAGCAACCGGCGCATCCAGTCCTCCCGGTAGAGGTGCAGGACGCTGGCCAGGCAGGCGGTGTCGCGACCCTTCCAGGTGGCGTAGCGGGTGTAGCCCACCCAGCAGAACAGGAACCAGAGCGCCGCCAGCAGGTGTTGCAGCAGGTGCCCGTTGAAAATGCCGAGTTCGGCGGTCATGAAAACTCCCTCTTGAGCCGGCCGGGAATCGCCCCGCCGTTGTTTCGCGCCGTTGGGACGCCGCTCGCCGCGGCCAGGACACGACTTTCGTCGGCTCATGAAAAAGGCCGCCCGGAGGCGGCCTTCCTGGGGTTCGCCTGACGTCTCAGGCGACCGCTTCGCGCGGCTTGCCCAGCAGCCGATCGCAAACGACTGCCAGGACCAGCGCAATGGATACCGGCAGCAGCCAGCCAAGGCTCTGATCGGCGAGCGGAAGCTTGGCGAAGACGTCCGGCACCCACCCGTTCAGCTTGGCCGCCCCCAGCCCGTCGACGATGCCGAAGAGCAGCGCGACGATCATCACCGGCACGAACACCCGCGGGGCCGACACCCAGAGCCGGTCGAACAGGCTCAGGGCGATCAGCACGATGGCGAGCGGATAGAGTCCCACCAGAACCGGTACCGAAAGGCTGATCAACTGGGTCAGTCCCTGGTTGGCGACCAGCAGGCTGAACAGCGAGAACACGATCACCACCGTCTTGTACGAAACCGGCAGCAGGTCGCTGAAGAACTCGCCGCACGCCGTGATCAGCCCTACCGCCGTGGTCAGGCAGGCCAGGGTGATGACCACCGCCAGCAACAGGCTGCCGGAAACGCCAAAGGTCTGCTGCACATAGGCGGTGAGGATCTGTACGCCATTCTGGGCGTCGCCGGCGATGCCCTGGCTAGTGGCGCCAAGATAGAACAGCGCCAGGTAGACCAGGGACAGGCCGGTGGCGGCGATGACCCCGGCGATCATGGAATAGCGCGTGACCAGCCGGCTGTCGCTGATGCCGCGGTCGCGAATGGCGGTGGCGATGACGATACCGAAGACCAGCGCACCGAGGGTATCCATGGTCAGGTAGCCCTGCAGGAAGCCCTGCACCAGGGGCGCGCTCTGGTACTCGCCGGAACTGCTGCCGATCTCTCCCGCCGGCGCGAAGATCGCCGCGCCGCCAAGGACCAGCAGGGCCGACAGCAGCACCGGCGTGATGACCTTTCCGACCCGGTCGACAAGGCGACCCGGGTTCAGCACCAGGAACAGAACCACGGAGAAGTAAGCGACGGTATAGATGAGCAACGGCACGCCGCCGTCCCCGGTGAAGGGCGCGACGCCCATCTCGAAGGACACCACGGCTGTACGCGGGGTGGCGAACAGCGGGCCGATGGCAAGATAGACGGCGATGGCGAACGCCACTCCCGCGCGCCGCCCGATCGGCTGGGTCAGGCGGCCAATACCGCCTCCGACCCGGGCCAGGGCGACCACCGTCAGCAACGGCAGGCCGACACCGGTAAGGAGGAAGCCGAAAGCCGCGCTCCATACGTGTTCGCCCGCCGCCATGCCGGCACTGGGAGGAAAGATGATGTTACCCGCGCCGAGAAAAAGCGCGAACGTCATGAAGCCAAGGGCGAGCAGGTCGAACCCTTTCAAATGAGTCATAGGAGGATGTACCACTGGCAGAAGTCTCGGTTGTTCGGGGTTTCCCTTTGGGGGTGTTAGGAAACAACGTCCTTCCGGATGAGGAGGACCGGTCAAGCCGCCCGACCCCTTTTGAGGGCCATGTGGCGTTATAGCTGCAGGCGCACTGGCCTGCGGGATGATGCGTGGCGCGCCCGGGGTTTTGTCGGACACGAACCGTTGGCAATGATAGCGCATCGCGGCAACATTCGTTTGACGGATGCGATAGAACGACGAAGGCCACCGCTGTGAGGCGGTGGCCTTCGTCCTGGAACTCAGAAAACCCGGGAAATCAGGCCTTCTTCACTTCCCAACCGGTCAGCTCGGCCAGGGCCTTGCCGATGTCGGCCAGGGAACGCACGGTCTTCACACCGGCGTCCTGCAGGGCGGCGAACTTCTCGTCCGCGGTGCCCTTGCCGCCGGAGATGATGGCGCCGGCGTGGCCCATGCGCTTGCCCGGAGGGGCAGTCACACCAGCGATGTAGGACACCACCGGCTTGGTCACGTTGGCCTTGATGAAGGCCGCGGCTTCTTCTTCGGCGGAACCGCCGATCTCGCCGATCATGACGATGGCTTCGGTCTGCGGATCTTCCTGGAACAGCTTCAGGATGTCGATGAAGTTGGAGCCCGGGATCGGGTCGCCGCCGATGCCCACGCAGGTGGACTGGCCGAAGCCGGCGTCGGTGGTCTGCTTCACGGCTTCGTAGGTCAGGGTGCCGGAACGCGACACGATGCCTACCTTGCCCGGCAGGTGGATGTGACCCGGCATGATGCCGATCTTGCACTCGCCGGGAGTGATCACGCCCGGGCAGTTCGGGCCGATCAGGCGTACGCCCAGCTCGTCGCACTTGACCTTGGCGTCCAGCATGTCGAGGGTCGGGATGCCTTCGGTGATGCAGACGATCAGCTTGATGCCGCCGAATGCCGCTTCCAGGATCGAGTCCTTGCAGAACGGAGCCGGAACGTAGATGACCGAGGCTTCGGCGCCGGTGGCTTCCACGGCTTCCTTGACGGTGTTGAACACCGGCAGGCCGAGGTGGGTGGTGCCGCCCTTGCCGGGGGTCACGCCGCCGACCATCTTGGTGCCATAGGCGATGGCCTGTTCGGAGTGGAAGGTGCCCTGGCTACCGGTGAAGCCTTGGCAGATGACTTTGGTGTCTTTGTTGATCAGGACGCTCATTACTTACCCTCCGCGGCCTTGACGACTTGCTGGGCAGCGTCGGTCAGGCTGGTTGCCGCGATGATGTTCAGGCCGCTTTCGGCCAGGACCTTGGCACCCAGTTCAGCGTTGTTGCCTTCCAGGCGGACGACAACCGGAACCTTCACGCCGACTTCTTTGACGGCGCCGATGATGCCTTCGGCGATCATGTCGCAACGCACGATGCCGCCGAAGATGTTCACCAGGACAGCCTTCACGTTGCTGTCGGACAGGATGATCTTGAACGCTTCGGTCACGCGCTCCTTGGTCGCACCGCCGCCAACGTCGAGGAAGTTGGCCGGCTTGCCGCCGTGCAGGTTGACGATGTCCATGGTACCCATGGCCAGGCCGGCGCCGTTGACCATGCAGCCGATGTTGCCTTCCAGCGCGACGTAGTTCAGCTCCCACTTCTGCGCATGGGCTTCACGGGCGTCGTCCTGGGACGGGTCGTGCATGGCGCGCAGCTTCGGCTGACGGTACAGGGCGTTGCTGTCGATGTTGATCTTGGCATCCAGGCAGTGCAGGTTGCCGTCTTTCTTGATCACCAGCGGGTTCACTTCCAGCAGGGCCAGGTCGTAGTCCTGGAACAGCTTCGCCAGGCCGACGAAGATATGGGTGAACTGCTTGATCTGGTCGCCCTTCAGGCCCAGCTGGAAGGCCAGCTCGCGGCCCTGGTACGGCTGCGCGCCGACCAGCGGGTCGATGGTAGCCTTGAGGATCTTCTCGGGAGTGTCGTGGGCGACCTTCTCGATGTCCACGCCACCTTCGGTGGAAGCCATGAACACGATGCGGCGGCTGGAACGATCGACGACGGCGCCGAGGTACAGCTCCTTGTCGATGTCGGTGCAGGACTCCACCAGGATCTTGCTGACCGGCTGGCCGTTGGCGTCGGTCTGGTAGGTCACCAGGTTCTTGCCCAGCCACTGCTGGGCGAACGCCTTGGCGTCCTCTTTGCTCTTCACCAGCTTCACACCGCCCGCTTTACCGCGGCCGCCGGCGTGCACCTGAGCTTTGACGACCCACTCGCTGCCGCCGATCTTGTCGCAGGCTTCTGCGGCCTCTTCGGGGGTGTCTACGGCAAAGCCCTTGGATACAGGCAGGCCGTATTCAGCGAACAGCTGCTTACCCTGATATTCGTGGAGATTCATGCTTGTCTACCGTTATTCGTCTAGGTATTGCGCATTTCGGCGGAGCGCTCGTGGCGCCCCACCACCTGTGACCGTCGTTTCGCGAACCACCCGGCTCGCGAAAAAACAGTCCGGCGGCATACGCCCGCGGCCACCTCGCAACGGTCGCCGGCGCTCACCCGCCGTGGTTCTTCTGAAAGTCTGCCGCCTGCGGCATCCCGACGCAGGCGGCAAACCGTGGATTCTACAGAACCCGGACCCGACAAGGCCAGGAACCTGTCCTGGCCTGACGGACGACGCGTCCCGCGTCGCTGTGACGCCCCTGGCGTGAACCGGGGCGTCGGATCACTCAGCGCTTCTTGCGGTTGGCGATGTGGATGGCATGGCCATTCACTGCCAGGGCAGCTTCGTGCAGGGCTTCGGACAGCGTCGGGTGAGAGAAGACCATCATGCCCAGGTCTTCGGCGCTGGTGCCGAATTCCATGCCGATCGCGCCTTGCTGTACCAGCTCGGCGGCGCTCGGGCCGATCACGTGGACGCCCAGGACGCGGTCGGTCTTCGCATCGGCGATGACCTTGACCAGGCCGGTGGTGTCGTTGGCCGCCATCGCACGACCGCTGGCGGCGAACGGGAAGGTGCCGACGTTGACTTCGACGCCCTCGGCCTTGAGGGTCTGCTCGGTCTTGCCGACCCAGGCGATTTCCGGGTGGGTGTAGATGACCGACGGAATCAGGTCGTAGTTCATCTGCGCCTTGTGGCCGGCGATGCGCTCGGCGACCATCACGCCCTCTTCCGAGGCCTTGTGCGCGAGCATCGCGCCGCGAACCACGTCACCGATGGCGAAGACGCCCGGAACGCTGGTCTTGCAGTGGTCGTCGACGTAGATGAAGCCACGCTCGTCCAGGGTCACGCCGCTGTCGGCGGCCAGCAGGTCGGTGGTCACCGGGCGACGGCCGACCGCGACGATCAGCTTGTCGAAGGTTTCCTTCTGCTCGCCGTTGGCGTCGGTGAAGGTCACGGTGACCTGCTTCTTCTTCACTTCCGAAGCGGTCACGCGGGCACCCAGGCGAATGTTCAGGCCTTGCTTGGTCAGGACCTTCAGGGCTTCCTTGGCGATCTGCTCGTCGGCAGCCGGGAGGAACTTGTCCAGGGCTTCCAGCACGGTCACCTCGGCACCCAGGCGGGCCCATACCGAACCCAGCTCCAGGCCGATGACGCCGGCGCCGATCACACCCAGCTTCTTCGGCACGGCCTGGAATTCCAGGGCGCCGGTGGAGTCGACGATGATGTCGTCGGTCAGCGGGGCCGGCGGGATCTCCACCGGGCGGGAGCCGGAAGCGATGATCACGTTCTCGGCTTCCAGGACCTGGGTCTTGCCGTCCAGACCGGTCACTTCCACCTGCTTGTTGGCCAGCAGCTTGCCGTGGCCTTCGAAGGAGGTCACGCCGTTGGCCTTGAACAGGGTAGCGATGCCGCCGGTCAGGTTCTTGACGATGTTGGCCTTGCGCGCAACCATCGCCGGAACGTCGATGGTGACGCCCTTGGCTTCGATACCATGGACTTTGAAGGCCTCTTTGGCCTCATGGTACTTGTAGGAGCTGTCCAGCAGCGCCTTGGACGGGATGCAGCCAACGTTCAGGCAGGTACCGCCGAGCGCCACCTTGCCTTCCTTGCCGATGTACTTCTCGATGCAGGCGGTCTTCAGGCCCAGCTGGGCAGCGCGGATGGCGGCAACGTAACCGCCGGGGCCGGCACCAATCACTACCACGTCGAATTTCTGGCTCATATCTCAATCCTTATTCGGGTGAAACCGGACGGCCCCACGAGGGGGCCGCCGTGAAGAGAAACGCTAAATCAGACGTCCAGCAGCAGGCGAGCCGGATCTTCCAGCAGGTCCTTGATCGCCACCAGGAAGCTCACCGCTTCCTTGCCGTCGATCAGACGGTGGTCGTAGGACAGCGCCAGGTACATCATCGGCAGGATCACCACCTGGCCGTTCACGGCCATCGGGCGCTCCTGGATCTTGTGCATGCCGAGGATAGCGGTCTGCGGCGGGTTGACGATCGGGGTCGACAGCAGGGAACCGAACACGCCACCGTTGGAGATGGTGAAGGTGCCGCCGGTCATGTCTTCGATGGTCAGCTTGCCTTCCTTCGCCTTCTTGCCGAAGTTGGCGATGCCGCCCTCGATCTCGGCCAGGCTCATGAACTCGGCGTTACGCAGTACCGGAACCACCAGGCCGCGGTCGCTGGAAACGGCAACACCGATGTCCTGGTAGCCGTGGTAGACGATGTCGTTACCGTCGATGGAAGCGTTGACCCCCGGGAAGCGCTTCAGCGCCTCGGTGGCGGCCTTGACGAAGAAGGACATGAAGCCCAGGCGCACGCCGTTGTGCTTCTTCTCGAACAGGTCCTTGTACTTCGAACGCAGGTCCATGATCGGCTTCATGTTGACCTCGTTGAAGGTGGTCAGCATGGCCATGGCGGACTGCGCCTCGACCAGGCGCTCGGCGACCTTGGCCCGCAGGCGGGTCATCGGCACGCGCTTCTCGACACGGTCGCCGGCGGCGAAGATCGGCGCCTCGGCAGCCGGGGCGGCAGGCTTGGCCGGGGCGGCCGGGGCGTTCTTCTTCGCTTCGACCGCAGCGACCACGTCTTCCTTGGTCACGCGACCGCCCTTGCCGGTGCCGGCGATGCTGTTCGGATCGATGCCGGCTTCCTCGGCCAGCTTGCGCGCGGCCGGGGACAGGATGGCGTCGTCGCCGCCAGCGGCGGCCGGAGCGGCGGCCTGTGCAGCCGGAGCGGCGGCGGGCGCAGCGGCAGCCGGAGCGGCCGGAGCGGCGGCACCGCCTTCGTTCAGCTTGCCGAGCAGCTCGTTGCTCAGAACGGTGTCGCCTTCGTTCTTGATGATCTCGGCCAGCACGCCGTCAGCCTCGGCGAGAACCTCGATGACCACCTTGTCGGTCTCGATGTCGACGATCAGTTCGTCGCGCTTGACTGCTTCGCCCGGCTTCTTGTGCCAGGTGGCGACGGTGCCGTCGGCGACCGATTCCGGGAAGGTTGGGGCTTTGATTTCGATAGCCATTGTGTGCGTTTCCTTAAATTCGGTTTCTTCAGCGCGTAGGCGTTAAACAGTAAAGGCGTCTTGCAGCAGTTTTTCCTGCTGCTCGGCGTGCATCGAGGCGTAGCCGCAAGCCGGAGCAGCGGAGCCTTCGCGGCCGGCGTACTCGAGATTGAGGCCCTTCTTGTGCGCGGCGATGACACGACGCATGTGATGCTGGCTGCAGAACCAGGCGCCCTGGTTCATCGGCTCTTCCTGGCACCAGACGATGTGCTTGAGGTTCTTGTACGGAGCCAGAACTTCCGCCAGGTCGTCTTCCGGGAACGGATACAGCTGCTCGATACGGACGATCGCGGTATCTTCGCGGCCTTCCGCGCGACGCTTCTCCAGCAGGTCGTAGTACACCTTGCCGCTGCACAGCACGACGCGGTCGACCTTCTTCGGATCCAGGCTGTCGATTTCCGGGATCACGGTCTGGAAGGAACCGTTGGCCAGATCTTCCAGGGTCGAGATGGCGAGCTTGTGACGCAGCAGGGACTTCGGCGTCATCACCACCAGCGGCTTGCGCAGCGGGCGGATCACCTGACGGCGGAGCATGTGGTAGACCTGAGCCGGGGTGGTCGGCACGCAGACCTGGATGTTCTGCTCGGCACAGAGCTGCAGGTAGCGCTCCAGGCGCGCGGAGGAGTGCTCCGGGCCCTGCCCCTCATAGCCGTGCGGCAGCAGCATGGTCAGGCCGCAGAGTCGGCCCCATTTGCTTTCGCCACTGGTGATGAACTGGTCGATAACCACCTGGGCGCCGTTGGCGAAGTCGCCGAACTGGGCTTCCCAGATCACCAGCGAGTTCGGCGTGGTGGTGGCGAAACCGTATTCGAACGCCAGCACGGCCTCTTCCGAAAGGAAGGAATCGTAGATATCCAGGCGCGGCTGGCCGTCGAACAGATTGGCCAGCGGTACGTAGACCGAGTCATCCTTCTGGTTGTGCAGCACCGCGTGACGGTGCGAGAAGGTGCCACGGCCGACGTCCTGGCCGGTCATCCGTACCGGATGGCCTTCGAACAGCAGGGTCGCGTAGGCCAGGGTCTCGGCGAAGCCCCAGTTGATCGGCAGGCCACCGGCCGCCATCTTCTGGCGATCTTCGTAGATCTTCGAAACCTGGCGCTGAACCACGAAGCCTTCCGGCACTTCCAGCATCTTGCTGGACAGTTCCTGCAGGGTCTTCAGGTCGAAGCGGGTGTCGTGACGCGCGGTCCAGGCATGACCCAGGTACGGACGCCAGTCGACGAACAGTTCCTTGTTGGGTTCCTTGACCAGGCTCTTCACCACGTGCAGGCCGTTGTCCAGGGCGTCGCGGTAGTCGTCGATCTTCGACTGAACCTGCTCGGCGCTGAGCACGCCGGCGTTCACCAGGGCGTCGGCGTACAGCTCGCGGGTAGTACGCTGCTTGGCGATCTGCTGGTACATCAGCGGCTGGGTGCCGCTCGGCTCGTCCGCCTCGTTGTGGCCGCGGCGACGGTAGCAGACCAGGTCGATGACCACGTCACGCTTGAACTGCATGCGGTAGTCGACGGCCAGCTGGGTGACGAACAGCACGGCTTCGGGATCGTCGCCGTTGACGTGGAAGATCGGCGCCTGAATCATCTTCGCCACGTCGGTGGCGTACTCGGTGGAGCGCGCATCGTCCTGGCGGCTGGTGGTGAAACCGACCTGATTGTTGATCACCAGGTGGATGGTGCCACCGGTCTTGTAGGCGCGGGTCTGCGACATCTGGAAGGTTTCCATGACCACGCCCTGTCCCGCGAAGGCGGCATCGCCGTGGATGGAAATCGGTACCACCTTGTCGCCGGAGCTGTCCTTGCGGCGGTCTTGGCGAGCACGAACGGAACCCTCGACCACCGGGGAAACGATTTCCAGGTGCGACGGGTTGAACGCCAGCGCCAGGTGGACTTCGCCACCGCTGGTCATCACGTTCGAGGAGAAGCCCTGGTGGTACTTCACGTCACCGGAGCCCAGCTCGACGATCTTCTTGCCTTCGAACTCGTCGAACAGGTCGCGCGGGTTCTTGCCCAGGGTGTTGACCAGGACGTTCAGGCGACCGCGGTGAGCCATGCCGATGACGATTTCCTTGGCGCCGTAGGAACCGCAGCGCTGGATGATCTCGTCGACCATCGGGATCAGGCTTTCGCCGCCTTCCAGGCCGAAACGCTTGGTGCCCGGGTACTTGGTGCCCAGGTACTTCTCCAGGCCTTCGGCCGCGGTCAGGCGCTCGAGCAGGTGCGCACGCGCCTCGGCGGAGAAGCCGGGACGACCACGCACGCTTTCCAGGCGCTGGAGGAACCACTTGCGCTGCTCGGAATCGACGATGTGCATGAACTCGGCGCCGAAGGTACCGCAGTAGGTGCTCTTCAGGCTGTCGACGATTTCACGCAGGGTCGCCTCTTCCTTGCCGATGTAAAGCTCACCGGTGCGGAAAGTGGTGTCCAGGTCGGCACCCGTCAGACCGTAGTGGTCGATCGACAGGTCGGCAGGCGCGGGACGCTGCCACAGGCCGAGCGGGTCGAGGGTGGAAGCCTGGTGGCCGCGGAGACGGTAAGCGTGAATGAGACGAAGGACTTCGACCTGCTTCTTCTCGTGCTCGCTGCTCACGCTACCGGCGGAAACCGGCTGGGCACGGCGCTGGTTCTTGGCCAGCAGGACGAAATGATCGCGCACTGTGGAGTGCGAGACGTCGGGGGCGGGATTGCCATCGGCGGGAAGCTTCTGGAAATACGTGCGCCACTCTTCTGGCACAGCGTTAGGGTCGTGCAGGTAGAGCTCGTAGAGCTCTTCGACGTAGGCAGCGTTACCACCGGATAGATGGGCACTGTTCCACATCCGCTGCATTACGCTTTCGTGCATGCTAGGTCACCCTCGGTAAGGGGACAACCACCTGGCGAAACCTTGAAGGCTCCGAAGTCCTCAGGCAGCGACATCGGTATGGCCACTACAGATCCCGCAGATAGTCCGGGTACCAGCCCGGATGCCCCTGCTGGTCATATTTTTCAAATCTGGGCCATGGCTTTGTGAGCTTGGCCCGCTTAGTTGCTGCGACGCCGGAAGAACTCCGGCGCCACAGGTGTTGCTAGGTACAACTCATATAACAACTGCGAGAGGATCAGGTTCCGCTCTGCAGCAGCATATTACGCACGTGGCCGATCGCCTTGGTCGGGTTCAGACCCTTCGGGCAAACGTTCACGCAGTTCATGATTCCGCGGCAGCGGAACACACTGAATGGGTCGTCCAGCGAAGCCAGGCGCTCTTCGGTCTTGGTGTCACGGCTGTCGGCCAGGAAACGATAGGCTTGCAGCAGTGCGGCCGGACCGAGGAACTTGTCGGGGTTCCACCAGAAGGACGGGCAGGAGGTCGAGCAGCAGGCGCACAGGATGCACTCGTACAGACCGTCCAGCTTCTCGCGCTCTTCCGGGGTCTGCAGACGCTCGATGGCCGGGGCCGGCGTATCGTTCTGCAGGAACGGCTTCACCTTCTCGTATTGCTTGTAGAAGATGCTCATGTCCACGACCAGGTCACGAATGACCGGCAGGCCGGGCAGCGGACGGATCACCAGCTTGCCGCCCTTCAGGCCGGCGGCCGACAGCGGGGTGATGCAGGCCAGGCCGTTCTTGCCGTTGATGTTCATGCCATCGGAGCCGCAGACGCCTTCACGGCAGGAACGACGGTAGGAGAAGCCCTCGTCCTGTTCCTTGATCAGCGCCAGCACGTCGAGGACCATCACGTCCTTGCCGTTGGTGTCGACCTGGAAATCCTGCATGTACGGCGCAGCATCTTTGTCGGGGTTGTAACGATAAACACTCACTTGCAACATGGCGGGCACCCTTAGTAAGTCCGAACCTTGGGTTCGAATGCCGGAACGGTCTTCGGCGCGAAGTTGACGGAACGCTTGGATACGCGCTTCTCACCCGGGAAGTACAGGGTGTGGCACAGCCAGTTCTCGTCGTCGCGCTCCTCGAAGTCTTCACGGGCGTGGGCGCCACGGGACTCCTTGCGGTGCTCGGCCGCGATCGCGGTGGCCTCGGCCACCTCGAGGAGGTTTTGCAGTTCCAGCGCTTCGATGCGCGCGGTGTTGAATGCCTGGCTCTTGTCGTTGATCTTGACGTTGGCGATACGCTCGCGCAGGTCGGCCAGCTGGGCGATGCCCTTCTGCATGTACTCGCCGGTGCGGAACACACCGAAGTAGTTCTGCATGCAGCTTTGCAGCTCGCGCTTGAGCGGAGCGACTTCTTCGCCGCTGGTGCGCTCGTTCACGCCGTTCAGGCGCTTGAAGGAGGCTTCCAGGTCGCTCTCGGAAGCGCCGCGGGCGTCGATGCCCTCTTTCAGCGCTTTTTCCAGGTGCAGACCGGCGGCACGGCCGAATACCACCAGGTCGAGCAGCGAGTTGCCGCCCAGGCGGTTGGCGCCGTGTACCGATACGCAGGCCACTTCGCCCACGGCGAACAGGCCTTCGACGATCTGGTCGTTGCCGTTGGCGTCCTGGGTGATGGCCTGGCCATGGATGTTGGTGGCAACGCCGCCCATCATGTAGTGGCAGGTCGGGATCACCGGGATCGGCGCAACGACCGGGTCGACGTGGGCGAAGGTCTTGGACAGTTCGCAGATGCCGGGCAGGCGGCTGTGCAGGACTTCCTCGCCGAGGTGGTCGAGTTTCAGCAGCACGTGGTCCTTGTTCGGGCCCACGCCGTTGCCGGCCAGGACTTCCTTGACCATGGAACGGGCGACCACGTCGCGACCGGCCAGGTCCTTCGCGTTCGGCGCATAACGCTCCATGAAGCGCTCGCCGTGGGCGTTGATCAGGTAACCGCCTTCGCCGCGGCAACCTTCGGTGACCAGTACACCGGCGCCGGCGATGCCGGTCGGGTGGAACTGCCACATCTCGATGTCCTGCACCGGCACGCCGGCACGCAGGGCCATGCCCACGCCGTCACCGGTATTGATCAGCGCATTGGTGGTGGAGGCGTAGATACGGCCGGCACCGCCAGTGGCCAGGACCACGGCCTTGGAACGGATGTAGACGGTCTCGCCGGTCTCGATGCAGATGGCGATGATGCCGACCACCGCGCCGTCCTGGTTCTTCACCAGGTCGACCGCGTACCACTCGTTGAGGAACGAGGTGCCATTCTTCAGGTTGGCCTGGTACAGGGTGTGCAGCAGCGCGTGGCCGGTACGGTCGGCGGCGGCGCAGGTACGGGCGGCCTGGCCACCCTTGCCGAAGTCCTTGGACTGGCCGCCGAACGGACGCTGGTAGATGCGACCGGTTTCGGTACGGGAGAACGGCAGGCCCATGTGCTCGAGCTCGAACACGGCCTCGGGGCCGACGGAACACATGTATTCGATCGCGTCCTGGTCACCGATGTAGTCGGAGCCCTTGACGGTGTCGTACATGTGCCAACGCCAATCGTCGTTCGGGTCGGCCGAAGCGATCGCGCAGGTGATGCCACCCTGTGCGGATACGGTGTGGGAACGGGTCGGGAAGACCTTGGTCACCACGGCGGTCTTGTGGCCGCCCTGGGCCAGTTGCAGCGCGGCACGCATGCCGGCGCCACCGCCACCGACGATGATGGCGTCAAAGGAAAGTGTACGAATGCTAGCCATGGATCACATACCCCAAAGAATCTGCACACCCCAGACGAAGAATGCGAACATCGCCATGCCGCAAACCGCCTGGAAGAGGAAACGCACGACTGTCGCCGCCTTGCCGAGAGCCATCGAAGTCAGGTAGTCGGTGGAGATGGTCCACATACCGACCCACGCATGGACGCTCAGGGCAACCAGGGTCAACAGGCTGAAGATGCGCATCCAACCCTGCGAGAACAGGCCGTGCCAGTCCGCGTAGGAAATGTTGGGGTGAGCAATGAGGTAGCCCAGCAGGAAAATGACATAAGCCGCGAGAACGACCGCGGAAACGCGCTGGGCCATCCAGTCGTAGAGGCCGGAGCGCGAGAAGTTTGTGACGTTAGTTACCATACCCATACCCCCGCCAGAACGATCAGCACCACCGCGATGGCGATGACGATTTTGGAGCCACGCTTACCGCCTTCCAGCGTCTCGCCGACGCCAGCGTCCATGACCAGGTGGCGAACACCAGCCACCAGGTGGTACAGCAGCGCAGACAGCAGGCCCCAGATCACCAGCTTGGCCAGGGGACTGGTCAGGCACGCCTTCACCTGCTCGAAGCCTTCTTCCGAACTCAGCGACTTGTCGAGCGCGAACAGCAGCACGGCAATACCGAGGAACAGGATGACGCCAGAGATACGGTGGAGAATGGACGTGTAAGCGGTGACAGGGAGTTTGATGGTCCTTAGGTCTAGGTTTACAGGTCGTTTGCTATTCACGGCTTTTTTCACACTGAGAGCCCTAACGAACAGGGCTAGTTGTCGGGAAGTGCACTTGTCAGGTACCCATCACCAGGGAGTGGCGACCGTCTATGAAAGCGGGCCAGGAATACCCCTTGCGGTCGGACGCCGAGTATAGACAGTTAGGCTACTAATGACAACGAAAACACCCATCGCCAAATGGTTGATTGCGGGCCTTTTATAAAAGGCGTAAATAGCCCCCTTTTTCTGCGAAAACCCCGCCACGGAAGGCTCTACGGCATGGATTCGCGCAAATTGACTTTCGAATTTATCCCTCTATAGTGGTGCGGGCCCTGCGTGGGGGGTACTGATGATTTCAAGCATAAATAGGAGGCCATCATGGCTGACAAAAAAGCGCAGTTGATCATCGAGGGCTCAGCCCCCGTCGAACTGCCCGTCCTATCCGGTACCATGGGTCCCGATGTAGTGGATGTACGGGGCCTCACCGCCACGGGCCACTTCACCTTCGATCCTGGCTTCATGTCGACCGCCTCCTGCGAGTCGAAGATCACCTATATCGACGGCGACAAAGGCGTCCTCCTCCATCGCGGCTACCCCATCGAGCAACTGGCAGAGAAATCCGACTACCTGGAAACCTGCTACCTGCTGCTGAACGGCGAGCTGCCCACCGCCGCGCAGAAGGAACAGTTCGTCGGCACCATCAAGAACCACACCATGGTTCACGAGCAGTTGAAGACCTTCTTCAACGGCTTCCGCCGCGACGCGCATCCGATGGCCGTGATGTGCGGCGTGATCGGCGCCCTCTCGGCCTTCTACCACGACTCCCTGGACATCAATAACCCGAAGCATCGCGAAGTCTCCGCGCATCGCCTGATCGCCAAGATGCCGACCATCGCCGCCATGGTGTACAAGTACTCCAAGGGCGAGCCGATGATGTATCCGCGTAACGACCTGAACTACGCGGAAAACTTCCTCCACATGATGTTCAACACCCCCTGCGAGACCAAGCCGATCAGCCCCGTGCTGGCCAAGGCCATGGACCGCATCTTCATTCTCCACGCCGACCACGAGCAGAACGCCTCCACCTCCACGGTGCGTCTGGCCGGCTCCTCCGGCGCCAATCCGTTCGCCTGCATCGCCTCCGGCATCGCCGCCCTGTGGGGACCGGCCCATGGCGGCGCGAACGAAGCGGTGCTGCGCATGCTCGACGAGATCGGCGACGTGTCCAACATCGACAAGTTCGTCGAGAAGGCCAAGGACAAGAACGATCCGTTCAAGCTGATGGGCTTCGGCCATCGTGTCTACAAGAACTTCGACCCGCGCGCCAAGGTCATGAAGCAGACCTGCGACGAGGTCCTCCAGGAGCTGGGCATCAACGACCCGCAACTGGAACTGGCGATGAAGCTGGAAGAAATCGCCCGCCACGACCCCTACTTCGTGGAACGCAACCTGTACCCGAACGTCGACTTCTACTCGGGGATCATCCTCAAGGCGATCGGCATTCCGACCAGCATGTTCACCGTGATCTTCGCCCTGGCGCGTACCGTCGGCTGGATCTCGCACTGGCAGGAAATGCTCTCCGGCCCCTACAAGATCGGCCGCCCGCGCCAGCTCTATACCGGCCACACCCAGCGCGACTTCACCGCCCTCAAGGATCGCGGCTGAAACCCGTCACGTCCGGCGAGAAAGGCTGCTTCGGCAGCCTTTTTTGTGCCCGCCCCTTTCCGCCGGACACAAAAAAACCGCCCCGGAGGCGGTCTTTTTGCAGGGAAGGCGCGCTCAGCGCTTCTCGGCAGCGCTACGCAGGCCCTTGAGGGTGTTCAGCGGCGCGTCGACCACGAAGCTGTTGGCCAACCAGGAAGGAATGCTGCCACCCGGCTCGGTTTCCACCTGGTAGGTCACTTCCGTCACGCCCTGCCCCTTCGGCTGCAACTTCCACTCGCCGACCAGCTTGGGCACGCGGATCTGGCCCTTTTCCTCGGGGATATAGGTCGGATCGGCCTTAAGGTGACGGATCACGGTGCCATCCGCAGTCTTCTCGGTGGTGACATGGATGACCACGTCGCGACCGGTAACTGGCCAGGGCATGTCGATCTTCGAGTAGGTCCAGGCGTCGGCGCCTTCCTGCTTCAGGAGTTTCATCTCGGCGCAGGCATGGATCCACTTGCAGGAACCCTTGACGTCCTCCTGCAGCGCCTCGATGGTCGCCACGTCGGCCTTGATGTCGGTAACGCCGCGATAAGCCTTGTACTTGGAGCCCTGGACACTGCTGAGGTAGACCTTCACGCCATCCTCGTCCTTGGCCAGCTTCCAGTCTTCGGCCAGCGCATTGCCGGCCACCCCGAACACTGCGGCAGCCAGCACGGTCATACGCAAAATGCCACGCATCGTTCCTGTTCCTCTCTTTATGGTTATTTTCGGTTCGCCGGCCGGGCGGTCGACGCCCTGCAAGCCGCGATCCTGAGCCTTCGGCGCAGGATGCGCAGCAGTATGGCGTGAGACAGCCAGACTTCCAACCCGTTCAAGCGGCAGTGATGACTTCCCACTCCGCGATCAGGGCTAGCGCCTGCTCACGGCTGTCGCCGCAGATTTCCGGATCGGCGCCGAACTGGCCGCATACGGCCGGTCGCTCCGGTCGGCCGAACAGCCCGCAGAGATGGTTTTCGTCCAGGTGCAGGCAGCGTACGCCCGCGGGCTTGCCGGCCGGCATACCCGGCAGCGGAGAGGAAATCGACGGTGCTATGCAGCAGGCGCCGCAGCCGGCTCTACATTGCATGGGAAGGATCTCGCCCGAAAGTTGGCAGAGGAGCGGCCAGGACAGCCGTCCGAAACGGGCGCAAAGAATACGGACCGGCCAGGCCGCCGCCAAGCCCGGCGGATCAGCGGCGCGTTTCCGCCTCGAGACGCGCGCTGCGAAGCTGCCACTGCTCGCGGTTGCCGGCAGCGAACAGCCAGGCCCTGGCCGACTCCGTCGCTGCCCGCCATTGCACGCGGCCCGGCTCGCGCAGGTCGAGGGATTGCGCCGCCGTCGAGTGGCCGAGGAAGGCGTTGCCAGCGGAACTCCAGTAGCCGGCGATCCCGGCCGGCAAGACCCAGGAGCGACCTTCCGCCTCGTCATCGACGATACCGGACAAGCGCTCCCCCGCTCCACGCCGCCAGGACAGGGCGACCCGGTTCAGCTCGCTGTCCGCCAGCGCGACGCGCACCTCCACGCCGCCCTGGCGCGGCTCGAACGACAGCTCGTAGACGCTGAGCCGGCCATCGGCGCAGCGCAGGTGCCCCTTCAGGGACAAGCGTCGACCGACCAGTTCGAAGCTCTCCAGGCTCTGCTCCTGGCAGCGCAACTGCAGGCGACCGGCGCTTTCCCGCCCGGCCCCGAGAAAACCGCCCTCGCTCTCCCACAACGGCGGCCGAGCGCTACCCGCCACTGACAGGGCGAGGCTCTTGCCGCCCCAGCTCAAGCGGTATTCGCCCAGGTCGAAATCGCGCGGGATGGCAAACGCCGGCGGCACCCGCAGCTCGCTCCACAGAGCCGGCTCCCGCGACGCCTGGCTCGCCCACCAGGCGGCCGCCAGCACGACGGCCAGCCCGCTCAAGGCGAGCCCCCAGACCAGCGAGCGTTTGTGCAACCGCATACCTTTCATCCTTTTCCGAGCACCAGCCCCTACCGGTCGATGCCTGCCCACTTGGATTTATCGCCGCAGCCAATTAGGCTGCGGCGCCGTCCCAATCCCCCGGAGCCCACCCATCATGCCCGTCTGGCTGCAAACCGCCTTGTTGCTAGCCTGTTCCAACCTGTTCATGACCTTCGCCTGGTATGGTCATCTGAAGACTCTCAACAGCAAGCCCTGGATCATCGCCGCCCTGATCAGTTGGGGTATCGCGCTGTTCGAATACCTGCTGCAGGTACCGGCCAACCGCATCGGCTACACCGAACTCTCGGTCGGCCAACTGAAGATCATGCAGGAAGTCATCACCTTGGCGATCTTCGTCCCGTTCAGCGTCTACTTCATGCAGCAGCCGCTGAAACTGGACTACCTCTGGGCCGGCCTGTGCCTGCTCGGCGCGGTGTACTTCATCTTCCGCGCCTGAGCCGCGTCACGAACGCAGCCGGGCGATCAGGCTGGAGGTATCCCAACGACCGCCGCCCATCGCCTGCACTTCGGCGTAGAACTGGTCGACCAGCGCCGTGACCGGCAACTGCGCGCCGTTGCGCCGCGCCTCGGCGAGCAGGATCGACAGGTCCTTGCGCATCCAGTCCACGGCGAAGCCGAAGTCGAACTCTCCGGCCAGCATGCTCTGGTGGCGGTTTTCCAGTTGCCAGGACTGGGCCGCGCCCTTGCCGATCACCTGCATCGCCGCCTCGCCATCGAGACCGGCGCACCGGGCGAAGTGCAGCGCCTCGGCCAGGCCCTGGAGCAGCCCCGCGACGCAGATCTGGTTGACCATCTTGGTCAATTGCCCGCTACCCACGTCGCCCATTCGCCGGACCATCCGCGCATAGCTGCGCAACAGCGGTTCGGCGCGTCGATAGAAGGCCTCCTCGCCACCGACCATCACCGTCAGGGCGCCGTTGACCGCGCCTGCCTGGCCGCCGGAGACCGGCGCGTCGAGAAAGCCCAGCTCACGCTCGGCAGCCAGCAGCGACAGCTCGCGGGCGACTTCCGCCGAAGCGGTGGTGTGGTCGACGAACAGGCTGCCCGGCGCCATTCCGGCGAAGGCGCCCTGCTCGCCCAGCGCCACGGCACGCAGGTCGTCGTCGTTACCGACGCAACAGAACACCAGCTCGGCGCCAGCACAGGCCTCGCGCGGCGTATCGGCGCGCCGTCCGGCGTACTCCTCGACCCAGCGCAGCGCCTTGGCCGACGAGCGATTGTAGACACAGACGTCGTAGCCCTCTCGTTGCAGGTGCCCGGCCATCGGGTAGCCCATCGTGCCCAGGCCGAGAAATGCGACCGCAGTCATTCCGTCATCTCCTCGAAATCCGATCCCGCAGCCTAGCACAGCGGTTTGCCGAGGTCCGGAAGCCCCGCCATACTCAGCGCGGACCCTGGTATGGATAGCTCCGATGCCTCACTGGCTGGTAATCGATCTGGAGGCCACCACCGCGGAAGGCGGCTGGCCCCTGGAGGAAATGGAAATCATCGAGATCGGCGCCACCCTGGTCGCCGCCGCGGACGCCCGCGAACTGGACCACTTCCAGCGTTTCGTACGGCCGGTCAGGCGGCCGCTGCTGACCCACTTCTGCCGCGACCTCACGCATATCAGCCAGGCCAACGTCGATGGCGCAGCCCATCTCAATACGGTCTGGGAAGCCTTCGAGCGCTGGCTCGCCCAGCATCGTCCGCGACTGGCCGGCTGGGCCAGTTGGGGCGACTACGACCGCCGCCAGTTGGAGCAGGAATGGCGCCAGCACGGGCTGACCAGCCAGCTCAGCGAAGTGCCGCACGTCAATCTCAAGCAACGCTTCGGCGAAGTCCGCCAGTTGCCCCGCCCAGTCGGCCTGAACGCGGCCCTGCAACTGGCCGGGATGAGTTTCCAGGGCCAGCAGCACCGCGCCCTGGAGGATGCCCGCAATACCGCACGGCTGCTGCCGCTGGTATTGCCGGTGGAGCATTGAACGAGGCCCGCGCCGCCTAGTGACGCCTTTCCGAGGCTTGGGCATACTGGCGGGCCTTTTCAAACCCGCCTGTTCACCCCTTCAGGAGAAGCCCATGTTCAAGGTCAACGAATACTTCGACGGCACCGTCAAATCCATCGCCTTCGACATGACCGCCGGCCCGGCCACCATCGGCGTGATGGCGGCAGGCGAATACGAGTTCGGCACCAGCCAGCTGGAGATCATGCATGTGGTCGCCGGCGCGCTGACGGTCAAGCTGCCGGGCAGCGACGAGTGGCAGGAATACGCCAGCGGCAGCCAGTTCACCGTCCCGGCGAACAGCAAGTTCCAGCTCAAGGTCGCCCAGGACACCGCCTACCTCTGCGAATATCGCTGAGCCCGGGCAGACAGGAAAACCGGCCGCAGGCCGGTTTTTTCTTGCCCGTCGTCCAGCGGCTGCGGCGGAGGAATCGAGCTGCGCTCATCCGCCGCTGGAACGGCTTGCCCAGCCCATTCAGCCCTGCGGGAAGCGGTAGTGGCCGATGACCTGGTAGCGGAACAGCAGGTCCTCTTCCCGCACGCCGGCACCGATGTTGTGCAACACCAGCGGCCTGCCCTCCAGCCTGCGATCGGAAAGCACGCCGATATGCAGCAGGCCGTTGTCCAGGCGCCAGGCGACTATGTCTCCGGCCCGGTAGGCGGAAGCGTCGCGGCTAGGCGCCAGGGCCAGGCCCTGGCGGCCGAACCAGGTCATCAGGTTCGGTACGCGGCGGTGATCGATGTTGCGGTCGGTACCTTTCATTCCCCATTGCTGCGGGTAGGCCGCGAAGTGGCGACGCATGTCCTCGTGCACCGCCTTCTGTAGATCCAGCCCCTGTCCGCGCAGCGCACGGACCACCACGTCGGTGCAGACCCCGGTCTGCAGCGGCACGTCGCCGCCCGGATAGTCCAGTTGCCGGTAGGCCGGGTCGTAGCCCAGGGTAACGCCCACCTGGGCACGCGCCGCATCCACCAGTCGCTGCGGTTCGACCGCAGCGGCCGCCACCAGCGGCAGTCCGAGCATGGCGAGCAGCAACAGGCGGCGCAGCGCGCCGGATACGTCCTTGTCCATTCTTTTCCTCCTAAGCGCCCGCGGGCGCGTCCTGGTCCTTCGCGTATCCCAGCGGATACAGCAGTTCTTCCTTGTAGCCGGCCCAGACCCGGATGGCGTCCGGGAAGCTGTCGTCCAGCACCGGGTCGCCGCTGTCGACCAGCAACGGCCGGCCCCCGAGGGTCCCCAGCTTGCGCTTGGTGGCGACCACCCGCATGCGCTCCAGGCCGATGGCGCGCAACACCCGGGGACTGATCTGCTGGTTGCCGCGACCGATCACGTGGCCCTGGCCGCCGATGGCGGTGACCAGCAGGTACGCCGGATGACCGTCCACCAGTTCGAACAGCCGCGCCTCGTCGACGTCGCGGGCAATCACCGCGCCATTCTCCAGCACGTCGACGCCCAGCAGGGTGGTTTCCAGGCCGAGGTTGCGCGCCAGGCCATGCAAGGTCGAGCCCGGTCCGAGCACATAGCGCACGCCGTCTTCCCAGTTTTCCGCCAGCCAGTCGGCGAGGTCCACCAGCACCAGCTCCTCGGACTCCATCCCTGCCTGCTTCACGTGCTGCATGAAGTGGCCCTCCTCCGGCACTGTCATCTCGCCGTACCAACGCGCGGCGACGCGGCCGGCGCGCAGCGCCTCTTCGTCGAGGTCGCGCACTTCGCCGCTGGCCAGGCGCACCAGGCCGCCCTCGACCAGGCGCCTGGCCAATTCGCCGGCCGCGCGCGGACTGATGGCATAGACCCCGGAGTGGATCTTCACCCCGGCCGGAATGCCGAGCACCGGCTGTTGCTCGCGCACCACCCCGGCAACATCCCGTGCTGTGCCATCACCACCGGCGAACAGGATCAGGGCGACACCGGCCTCCTGCAGGCGCTCGATCGCCAACCGGGTATCCGCCGCGCTGCTGACCGCTCCCTGCCACTCGCCGAGCAGGCGATGGCGGAAGCCCATGCGCTCGAGCAACTCGCCACCCATGGCCCCGGGAAAGGTCAGGAACTCGATCTTCTCGACCAGCGGCAACAGGCACTCCAGGGCTACCCGGGTGCGCTCCAGCGCACGTGGTTCGGCGCCTCTGGCCAGGGCCTCGGCGGCCACCCCGTCGCTACCCTTCAAGGCGACCGGGCCACCCAGCCCGGCCAGGGGATTGACCACCAACCCCAGGCGAAACATGTCCATACTCATCCTCGGGCGAACTCCAGGACGCCCACACCGGTCGGACCACTATAACCAGAAAAACCCAGCGGTAGCCGGCAAGCTGGCACGCCGACTGCAAGATTGCTATGGTCCATGGCTTTCGCGTTGGAGCGGCACGACATCCGCCGTTTGTCACGGCGGTTTCATCTGCGCTCCCTAGACTGCCGATAAACCTGATGAGGAGACGGGCAATGAATTCGCAACACACCGATACCGCCAAGCGCCGCGTGATCCCCTTCAATACGCAGCAGCACACCGGTGGCGCCATCATCGACGCCCAGGGCCGGGAGATCCCGATCACCGAGGTGATGATCCAGCGCGCCTGCCGCGAACTGGACAGGTCCCTGGAGCAGGAACAGAAGCAGGCCTGAGCGCCCGCCAGCACGACTTCGAAGCCCGGCATCCGCCGGGCTTTTTTTCGCTTGCGCGAAGCCGCGCCCTAGCTCGGCGCCGGCAGGTCCTCGCCGACCAGGTCGAGGAAGGTCTCGACGATCCGCCGCGAACGCTGTTCGCGCAGGCACACCAGGGTCTCGGTCAGGCGTCGCTGGCAATCGACGATGGGTAGCGCATGGACCCGCGTGTCGGCGCCGAACTCCGCGGCCGACACCACCCCCACGCCGATCCCCGCCACCACCGCCTCGCGCGAGGCCTCGCGGCCCTCGACCTGGATCGCCGGACGGATCCGCAGGCCGGCGCGGCTCATCTCCTCCTCCAGGGTCTGGCGGGTCACCGAGCCCTGCTCGCGCAGCACCAGCGGCATGTCGTCGAGATCGGCGAGGCGGATCGACTCGCGCCCGGCCCACGGATGGCTGAGCGAAACGAAGGCGACGATCGGATCGTTGCGCAGGGTCAGCGAAAGCAACCGCTCGTCGCTGACGTCCCGGCCCAACAGGGCCAGGTCGGCCTGGTAGCTGAACAGTCGCTGCAGAGACTCGTCGGTATTGCCGGTCTCCACCCGCACCGCGATGCCCGGATAGCGCTCGCAGAAACGCGCGATCTGCGGCAATACGTGCACCGGCGCATCCACCGCCAGGGTCAGGGTGCCGGTCTGCAGGGCGCTGGAGGCGGACAACAGCTCCTCCGCCTCGGCCTCGATCGCGAACAGCCGCTGGGTCACCGCGAGCAGGCGCTCGCCCAGTTCGCTCAGGCGCACCGAGCGCTTGTTACGGTGGAACAGCAGCACGCCGTAACGCTCCTCCAGCTTGCGCACCTGGTCGGAAACCGCCGGCTGGGTGAGAAACAGGCGCTCGGCGGCGCGCGTGAAGCTGCCGTACACGGCGACTGCATGGAAAGCCTTCAACTGCGCATGGGATACCGACATGGACCTTCACCACTCCAGGCAGGACAAGGGGTTCCGCGCCATGGGCGGCGCACACGGGAATGACCGTTCGGTCAACTTCCTCGACCCACGCCGCGCCAGGCCTACGGACAAACAAGTAAAACTTATATTTAAAATTTGATAAATCGATTTCATTTATTTATCCGGAATTGTTTCCATCGCTTCACCACAGCGCGCCAGCGCCTCGGCAGCCAGCCCCTGCCTGGGCATCCGCAACCCTTACCCAGGAGGTGAAGCCGACTCCAGATCCCTCTGACCAGGCACCGCGACATGGCGGTGCGGAAGTGCTCATCAGAACAACAACAAGGCGTGTTCCCCTCACACCTGCCGGCACCGATAACAAGATCGAGGTCAGAACCATGAATCAACGTCCCGGGACGGCGCTGCCGTCCTCTCCCGTGTCCAGCTTCCAGCGCTGGCGCCTGCAGATATTCGCGATCACCTGGCTGGCCTACGCCGCCTTCTATTTCACCCGCAAGGCCTTTTCCGTCGCCAAGCTCGGCATCGCCGAAGATCCGGGCTTCCAGTTGGACAAGATGGCGATGGCCGATCTCGACGCCATCTATCTCGCCGCCTATGCCGTCGGCCAGTTCACCTGGGGCGTGCTGGCCGACCGCTTCGGCCCGCGCATCGTGGTGTTCGGCGGCCTGCTGATCTCCGCACTGGCCGCGCTGGTCATGGGCACCTTCGCCACCCTGCCGATCTTCGCCACCTGCATGGTGGTCCAGGGACTGGCGCAGTCCACCGGCTGGTCGGGGCTGTGCAAGAACATCGGCAGTTTCTTCGCCACCCACGAACGCGGTCGGGTGCTCGGCCTGTGGAGCACCTGCTACGCCTTCGGCGGCCTGGTCGCCTCGCCGTTCGCCGGCTGGTGGGCGTACAGCGTGTTCGGTACCTGGCACGCGGCGTTCTACTCCAGCGCCGCGGTGGTCGGCGGCGTGGCCCTGCTGTTCCTGCTGTTGCAGCGCAACCGCCCGGAAGACGTCGGCCATCCTCCCGTCGAACCGCAGGCCGCGAGCGAAGCCGTGCGCTATGCCGGCTTCAGGCCGGAAGGCGGCAACGGCGGCAGCCTGCAGGTGCTCGCCAAGGTGGTGCGCAACCGCACGGTGCTCTGCCTCGGCCTGGCCTACTTCCTGCTCAAGCCGGCGCGCTACGCGATCCTCCTGTGGGGACCGGTGATCGTCTACGAACGCATGCCGGCGCTCGGCAAGGTCGGCGCGGCGATCGTTCCCACCGCCTTCGAGGTAGCCGGCCTGCTCGGCCCGATCCTGATCGGCTTCGCCTCGGACAAGCTGTTCGGCGCACGGCGCATGCCGGCCTGCGTGATCAGCCTGCTGGCGCTGACCGTCTGCCTGGCGCTGTTCGTCCCGGCGATGACCACCGGCAGCATTCCGATAGTGGTCGGCCTGCTGTTCATGATGGGACTGACCCTGTACGGCCCGGACTCGATGATCTGCGGCTCCGCCGCCATCGACTTCGGCACCAGCGAGGCCGCCGGCACCGCCTCCGGCTTCGTCAATGGCTGCGGTTCGGTGGGCGCGATCCTCGGCGGTCTGTTGCCCGGCTATTTCGACACCTACACGGTGTTCATCGGCTTCACCATCGCAGCCCTGATCGCCACCGCGGTGCTCCTCCCGCACTGGAACAGCCGGCCCGGCGGCGCACGGGAAAGCCTGCGGAATATCCCCAGCCTGGCGGACTTCCGTCCCATCCGCTCCTGACCGTCCGCGGCGGGAACCTCCGCCGCGTCCTTCTCCACGAACCGGGAACCCCCTCATGCATATCGAACGTTTCGAAGTCGTCAAGCGTCGGGCCGAGATGGCCCTGCACGGCAACACGGTCTACATCGGCGGCCAGGTCGCAGACGACCCCAGCGGTGACATCCAGGACCAGACCCGCCAGATTCTGGAGAACATCGACCGGCTGCTCCAGAGCGTCGGCAGCGACCGCGGCCAGGTGCTCTCGGTACGCATACTGCTAGCCCACCGGGAGGACTACGCCGGTCTCAACCAGGTCTGGGACCAGTGGTTTCCCGAAGGCCGGGCGCCGACCCGCGCCTGTAGCCTGGCCGAGTTGATCGACCCGCGCTGGCGGGTGGAAATGATCGTCGTCGCCGCCCGCCCGCAGTGAGAGCACAGCCATGACCTTCCGACCCTTCTGGCTGGACCAGGCCCTACGCTCCGAACATGCGGCACCCTGCCCGCCGCTGGCCGGGGATACCCGCGCCGACGTGTGCATCGTCGGCGGCGGCTACACCGGCCTGTGGACCGCCATCATGCTCAAGGAGCACGATCCCGGGCTCGACGTGGTGCTGGTCGAGGCCGATCTCTGCGGCGCCGGCGCCAGCGGCCGCAACGGCGGCTGCGCGCTGTCCTGGTCGGCCAAGTTCTTCACCCTGGAACGGCTGTTCGGACTAACCGAGGCGATCCGCCTGGTCAAGGCCTCCGAGGACAGCATCCGGGCCATCGGCGCCTTCTGCCAGCGCTACGACGTCGAGGCCGACTACCGGCTGGACGGCACCCTCTATACCGCCACCAACCCGGCCCAGGTCGGCAGCACCGACAGCGTGATCGCCGCTCTGGAGCGCCACGGCATCAACTCCTTCGCCAAGCGCCCGCTGGCCGACGTGCAGCGCCTGGCCGGCTCGCGCAGGCACCTGGAGGGCTGGTTCTCACCGGCTGCCGCGACGGTGCAACCAGGCAAGCTGGTTCGCGGCCTGCGCCGGGTCGCCCTGCAACTGGGGGTACGCCTGTACGAAGGCACGCCGATGCGAGGACTGGAGCACGGCCGCCCGGCGGAAGTGGTCACCCCCCACGGGCGGGTCGTCGCCGGCCGCGTGGTGCTGGCGCTGAACGCCTGGATGGCGAGGGCCTTCCCGCAGTTCGAACGCAGCGTGGCGATCGTCTCCAGCGACATGCTCATCACCGAGCCACGACCGGACCTGTTGCAGGAGATCGGCCTGACCAGCGGGGTCAGCGTGCTCGACTCACGGATCTTCGTGCATTACTACCACAACACCCCGGACGGCCGGCTGATGCTCGGCAAGGGCGGCAACACCTTCGCCTACGGCGGACGCATGCTGCCGGTGTTCGACCGCCCCTCGCCGTATCTCGGACAACTGCGTGGCAGCTTGCGGGAGTTCTTCCCCGAGTTCGCCGAGGTCGCCATCGAGGCCAGCTGGAACGGTCCGTCGGATCGCTCGGTGACCGGCCTGCCGTTCTTCGGCCGGCTCGACGGCCGCGACAATGTGTTCTACGGCTTCGGCTACTCCGGCAGCGGCGTCGGTCCATGCCACATGGGCGGGCAGATCCTTTCTTCGCTGGCGCTCGGCCTGGACAATCCCTGGACCCGTTCGCCGCTGACCCAGGGGCCGCTCGGCCGCTTCCCGCCGGAGCCGATCCGCTATGTCGGTTCGCTGATGGTGCGCAACGCGATCCGTCGCAAGGAGCACGCCGAAGACGCCGGCCGGCGCCCGCGTCATCTCGACGTACGCCTGGCCAGGTTCGCCGCCGCCGCGGGCAAGGCCGACAAGGGTTGAGCCGCTTTCCGGGCGTCTCTTCAGCCCATTCGGGGGCGCCCTTCTTTTTCCTTCGGTTTCGATTTCGCTCAAGCAAAGGTCGTAAAAAGCGCATTTAATTCACCCGTCAGCCTGTGCGAGGCTGTTCCAACCCCTGGCCCAGTTTTCCTTCATGCACCTACCGACGACGCGCACCCTGCCCTACCAGCCTTCCGCCAACCCGGTCGGAACGCCCGCGCGTCTACCCCGCAAGCACAGCCGCTGGCTGGAACTGGAGCCGCTCTCCCTCCCTTTCGAACTGGCCTTCTGGGCGCTCTGGCATTGCCGCCACGCGCGTCCGCCGGACGCTCGTCACGCCTGATATCCCTCCGGCCCCGCGCAACGGCGGGGCCGGCCTGCCGCTTGCATGCCGTTCCGCGACGCTGCCGTCGCCGGAGCGCCGCTGCGAGCGTCGCGACGCTACCGGACAAGACCGACAAGAGAGCCCCATGAACTTCGCCTGCGAACAAGAAGCCCAGGATTTCCTGGCCGCCAACCCCGACATCGAACTCTTCGAACTGTTCATTCTCGACGCCAACGGCGTGCCGCGCGGCAAGCTGCTGCACCGCGACGAGCTGCTGGCCGTCTACCGCAGCGGCCGGCCGCTGCCGAGCACCATCCTCGGGCTGACGATGAACGGCGAGGACGTCGAGGACTCTGGCCTGGTCTGGGACGTCGGCGACATCGACTGCCGCGCCTACCCCCTGTCCGGCAGCCTGGTGCGCCTGCCCTGGCGACAGATCCCGACGGCGGCGGTGCAGGTCAGCATGCACCCGAGCGAGGGCCTGCCCGCCAGCGTCGCCGATCCGCGGCACCTCCTGGTGCGCACCATCGACGCGCTGAAGAGCGAGGGCTATCACCCGGTGATGGCCGCCGAGCTGGAGTTCTACCTGCTCGACCGTGAGCGCGACGCCAACGGCCGCCCGCAACCGGCCCGCGACGCCGATGGCGGCCGCCCACGGGCGACCCAGGTCTACGGCCTGCGCGAACTGGAGCAGATCGAGCCGTTCCTCGCCGACCTCTATGCCGCCTGCAAGGCGCAGGGCCTGCCGGCACGCACGGCGATCTCGGAATATGCCCCGGGCCAGGTGGAAATCACCCTCGACCACGGCGACGCCCTCGCCGCCATGGACCAGGCGATCCGCTACAAGCGCCTGGTCAAGGGCATCGCGCACAAGCACGGGATGCTCGCCTGCTTCATGGCCAAGCCGTTCGACGACCTGGCCGGCACTGGCATGCACCTGCACGTCAGCCTGGCCGACGAACAAGGCCACAACCTGTTCGCCAGCGACGACCCCGCCGGCACGCCGTTGCTGCGCCAGGCGGTCGGCGGCATGCTCGCCAGCCTGCTCGACTCGCTCCTGCTGTTCTGTCCCAACGCCAACTCCTACCGGCGCTTCCAGGCCAACAGCTACGCGCCGCTGGCGCAGACCTGGGGCGTCGACAACCGCACCGTGAGCCTGCGCGTGCCGGGCGGCCCGGCCTCCAGTCGGCATATCGAGCACCGCATCTGCGGCGCCGACGCCAACCCCTACCTGGCCGCCGCGGCGCTCCTCGCCGGGGTCCACCGCGGCATCCGCGAAGGCATCGATCCGGGTGCGCCGGTGGAGGGCAACGGCTACGCCCAGGCCGGCAAGCGCCTGCCCACCGACTGGCTGACCGCCCTCGATACCCTGCAAGGCTCCGAGTGGGCGCGGGAAGCCTTCGGCGAGCCGTTCCTCGGTGTCTACCTGGCGGTGAAGCGCGCGGAATACCGGCAATTCATGGGCGAGGTCGGCGAGCAGGACTGGCGCTGGTACCTGACCCAGGCCTGAGATCCCGGACCCGCCCGCATACGGCGGCGCGCCGGCAGGACGCGCCGCACTGGAACAAGGAATACCCGATGAACGCAGCAATCCATCCCCGTCCGGCCGCGGAACGCGCGCCGTCCTACTACGCCGCCACGCTCAACGAGGAAACCGACTATCCGACCCTGCTGGGCGCGGTGACGGTCGACATCGCCATCATCGGCGGCGGCTTCACCGGCGTCGCCACGGCGGTCGAACTGGCCGAGCGTGGCTACAAGGTAGCCCTGGTCGAGACCCATCGCATCGGCTGGGGCGCCAGCGGGCGCAACGGCGGCCAGGTCACCGGCAGCCTGTCCGGCGACGCGGCGATGCACAAGCAGATGCGCCAATGGCTGGGCGCCGAGGTCGAGGACTTCATCTGGCACCTGCGCTGGCGCGGCCACGAGATCATCCGCCAGCGGGTGGAGAAGTACGGCATCGCCTGCGACCTTCGCCATGGCCACCTGCACGCGGCGATGAAGGCCAGCCACATGGGCGAGCTGCAGGCCTCCTACGAGGAGGCGGTGCGCCGCGGCATGGGCGACCAGGTGGTCCTGCTGGACAAGGCCGGCGTCCAGGCCCACCTGGAGACCGAGCTGTACTGCGGCGCGCTGAAGAACACCCGCAACATGCACCTGCACCCGCTCAACCTGTGCATCGGCGAGGCCAGGGCGGCGGCCGGCCTCGGCGCGCTGATCTTCGAACATTCCGAGGTGCTGGATATCGTCCACGGCCCGCGGCCGGCGGTGATTACCCGCGAGGGAAGGATCGAGGCGCAGCAGATCCTGCTTGCCGGCGATGTCTACCACAAGCTCGAACGCAGGCAGCTCAAGGGGATGATCTTCCCGGCCATGGGCGGAATCGTTACCACCCGGCCGCTGGGCGAGCTGGCACGGGAGATCAACCCGCAGGGGCTGGCGGTCTACGATTGCCGCTTCGTCCTCGATTACTACCGCCCCACCGCCGACGGCCGCCTGCTGTTCGGTGGCGGCGCCAACTACTCGGGCCGCGACTCGCGGGACATCACCGCCGAGCTGCGGCCATGCATCGAGCGCACCTTCCCGCGCCTGAAGGGCGTGGAGATCGAGTTCCAGTGGAGTTGCGCCATGGGCATCGTGATGAACCGGATCCCCCAGCTCGGCAAGCTCTCCGACAACGTCTGGTACTGCCAGGGCTACTCGGGGCATGGCGTGGCCACCAGCCACATCATGGGCGAGATCATGGCCAAGGCGATGAGCGGGAGCCTGGAGCAGTTCGACACCTTCGCCCGTTGCAAGCACCTCAGGGTGCCGCTGGGCGACCTCTTCGGCAATCCGATGCTGGCCGCCGGGATGTGGTACTACCAGCTCATGGAGAAGCTGCGCTGAAGCGCGAGGGATGGCGGGGTCCGCGGAAGGCCTAGTCGGCCTTCTTGCGGATCCAGTAGAGATAGGTGCCCGCCTCTTCCTGCTGCTCGACCAGCTCGTGGCCGAGAAACACGCAGAACTTGGGGATGTCGCGGCGGGTCGAGGGATCGGTGGCGATCACCTTGAGCAGGCCGCCGGGCGCCAGGTCGCGGACCTTGTTGTGCAGCATCATCACCGGCTCGGGACAGTTCAGGCCGGTGGCGTCGAGAATGGCGTCGACAGAATGGGTCATCGGGAAACTCCGCAACAGAATCCGCGCATTGTCGCGCATGCGGCGCGGCCGGTCACCTGTCCCCGGCCGGAATGCCGCCGCCCCTCAGCGTTCGAGGCGGCGTAGATGGCAGGTCACTTCCTCGCGGTCGTGATACAGCTGCTTGCAGCCGATCGCTACCTTCAGGCCGCGCGCGTCGAAGCTCTCACGCAGGCGCTGGAGGATCTTGCGCACCTCGGCGTAGCGCTGCTTCATCGGCAGCTTGAGGTTGACCACCGCCTCGCGGCAAAGCCCTTCGCCGATCCAGGTCTCGATCAACGCACCGGTGCGTGCCGGCTTCTCGACGATGTCGCAGACCATCCAGTCGACCCGCTGGCGCGGGCGGTACTGGTAGCCGTCGACCTTCTGGTGGTCGACCAGCCCGGAATACATCAGGTTCTCCGCCATCGGCCCGTTGTCCACGGCGGTCACCCGCATCTCCCGGTTAACCAGTTGCCAGGTCCAGCCGCCCGGCGCCGCACCGAGGTCCACGGCGAGCATGTCCGGCGCCAGGCGCTTGTCCCATTCGCTGCGCGGGATGAACTGGTGCCAGGCTTCCTCCAGCTTCAGCGTCGAACGGCTCGGCGCCTCGCGGGGAAACTTCAGGCGCGGGATGCCCATCGGCCAGAGCGCGCTGTTGCGCGGCTCGGCGAGGCCGACGAAGACTTCCCGGCCAGAGCGGAAGGTCAGCAGCAGGCGCGGCAGCGCCGGGTCCTCCTGCAACCGCCCGGCCTTCACCAGCGCCGCGCGCAGCGGTTTCTCGAACTTGCGGCAGAAGGTCGACACCTCCTTGCCGGCATTGGTGTCCAGCACCTCCAGCCAGAGGCTGCCGCAAACCGGATAACTCGCCAGTTCCGCCAGCAGTACCTCGATGCGCTGGCTTTCCGGCAATTCGATGAAGCCGGGCCCGCGCGCCCACTGGCGCGGGAAGATCAAGTCGGCGAAACGCAGGCGGCGCATCAGGCGCTCGGCGCCGTCGGCGTCCTGGCAGACGAACTCGACGTGGGCGCTGGCCGGCTTGCTCTTGGCGTAGCCGGGAATCTCGAGAGTGGCTGCATGCTCGGCGATTTCGGCGCAGACTTCACCTTCGAAGCCTGGCCGGCAGTGCATCAACAGGGTATTCATGGGGTTGTCTCCTTGGCCGCGCACTATAGTGCCGGGCATGCCTCAAGGGAACTGCAGCGACCGTTCGTCGGTCCAGTGTATATGGCAGGAGCCCTCGAGCCGGTCTAGCTTGAAGGTTTCGAACAACGCTATCCCAAAGTCTGACTCTCGCCAGCGGCCGGTACCGATGGGATCGGGCCACCGCGCATTACCGAGGTAACGGCACCCTGGCGTCCGCGGACGCCGCGGGTCCCGGGCGAAGCCAGGCACTATCGGCTCGACGACGGGCCTGGCGTCAGGACGAGGCCAGGCCCGCCGCCCCCGGGCCCGCCGTGAGGAAATCAGAAATGCCTGCTTTGGACAGCCTGAAAACCCTTCGCAGTCTCGCTGTGGACGGCAAGACCTACCACTACTACAGCCTCCCGGAAGCCGCCCGGACCCTGGGCGATCTCGGCAAGCTGCCGATGTCGCTGAAGGTCCTGCTGGAAAACCTCCTGCGCTGGGAGGACGGCAGCACCGTCACCGGCGACGACCTCAAGGCCCTCGCCGGCTGGCTCAGGGAGCGCCGCTCCGACCGCGAGATCCAGTACCGCCCGGCGCGGGTCCTGATGCAGGACTTCACCGGGGTGCCCGCGGTGGTCGACCTGGCCGCCATGCGCGCGGCCATGGCCAAGGCCGGCGGCGACCCGCAGAAGATCAACCCGCTGTCGCCGGTGGACCTGGTCATCGACCACTCGGTGATGGTCGACAAGTTCGCCAGCGAATCGGCCTTCGAACAGAACGTCGAGATCGAGATGCAGCGCAACGGCGAACGCTACGCCTTCCTGCGCTGGGGCCAGAACGCCTTCGACAACTTCAGCGTGGTACCGCCGGGCACCGGCATCTGCCACCAGGTCAACCTGGAGTACCTGGGCCGCACGGTCTGGACCAAGGACGAGGATGGCAGGACCTACGCCTTCCCCGACACCCTGGTCGGCACCGACTCCCACACCACCATGATCAACGGTCTCGGCGTGCTCGGCTGGGGCGTCGGCGGCATCGAGGCGGAAGCCGCCATGCTCGGCCAGCCGGTATCGATGCTGATCCCCGAGGTCATCGGCTTCAAGCTCACCGGCAAGCTGCGCGAGGGCATCACCGCCACCGACCTGGTGCTGACCGTCACGCAGATGCTGCGCAAGAAGGGCGTGGTGGGGAAATTCGTCGAGTTCTACGGCGACGGCCTGGCCGACCTGCCCCTGGCGGACCGCGCCACCATCGCCAACATGGCCCCGGAATACGGCGCCACCTGCGGCTTCTTCCCGGTGGACGAGATCACCCTCGGCTACCTGCGCCTGTCCGGACGTCCGGAAAGCACGGTCAAGCTGGTCGAGGCCTACAGCAAGGAACAGGGCCTGTGGCGCGAGAAGGGCCACGAGCCGGTGTTCACCGACACCCTGCACCTGGACATGGGCGAAGTCGAGGCCAGCCTGGCCGGACCGAAGCGCCCGCAGGACCGCGTGGCCCTGCAGAACGTCGCCAGCGCCTTCAACGAGTTCCTCGGCCTGCAACTGCATCCCTCCAGCACCGAAGAAGGCCGCCTGCTCAGCGAGGGCGGCGGCGGCACCGCGGTCGGCGCCAACGCCGCCTTCGGCGAGATCGACTACCAGCACGACGGCCAGACCCACCGCCTGAAGAACGGCGCGGTGGTGATCGCCGCCATCACCTCCTGCACCAACACCTCCAACCCCAGCGTGATGATGGCCGCCGGCCTGCTGGCGAAGAAGGCAGTGGAGAAAGGCCTGCAACGCAAGCCCTGGGTGAAGAGTTCGCTGGCGCCGGGCTCCAAGGTGGTCACCGACTACTTCAAGGCCGCCGGCCTGACCCGCTACCTCGACGAACTCGGCTTCGATCTGGTCGGCTACGGCTGCACCACCTGCATCGGCAACTCCGGCCCGCTGCTGGAGCCGATCGAGAAAGCCATCCAGCAGGCCGACCTGACCGTCGCCTCGGTACTCTCCGGCAACCGCAACTTCGAAGGCCGCGTGCACCCGTTGGTGAAGACCAACTGGCTGGCCTCGCCGCCGCTGGTGGTGGCCTACGCCCTGGCCGGCAGCGTGCGGATCAACCTCAGCGAGGAACCGCTGGGCACCGGCAAGGACGGCCAGCCGGTCTACCTGAAGGACATCTGGCCGAGCCAGAAGGAAATCGCCGAGGCGATCCAGAAGGTCGACACCGAGATGTTCCACAAGGAGTACGCCGAGGTCTTCGCCGGCGACGAGAAATGGCAGGCGATCCAGGTGCCGCAGTCGGACACCTACGAGTGGCAGGCCGACTCCACCTACATCCAGCATCCACCCTTCTTCGAACACATCGCCGAGGCGCCGCCGGCCATCGCCGACGTCGAGCAGGCGCGGGTGCTGGCGGTGCTGGGCGACTCGGTGACCACCGACCACATCTCCCCTGCCGGCAACATCAAGGCCGACAGCCCGGCCGGCCGCTACCTGCGCGAGCACGGCGTGGAACCGAAGGACTTCAACTCCTACGGCTCCCGTCGCGGCAACCATGAGGTGATGATGCGCGGCACCTTCGCCAACATCCGCATCAAGAACGAGATGCTCGGCGGCGAGGAAGGCGGCAATACCCTGTACGTGCCCAGCGGCGAGAAACTGGCGATCTACGACGCGGCCATGCGTTACCAGGAGGACGGCACCCCGCTGGTGATCGTCGCCGGCAAGGAATACGGCACCGGCTCGTCGCGCGACTGGGCGGCCAAGGGTACCAACCTGCTGGGCGTGAAGGCGGTGATCGCGGAGAGCTTCGAGCGCATCCACCGCTCCAACCTGGTCGGCATGGGCGTGCTGCCGTTGCAGTTCGAGAACGGCCAGGACCGCAAGAGCCTGAAGCTGACCGGCAAGGAGGTGCTGAACATCCGCGGCCTCGGCGGCGAACTCAAACCACACATGCCGCTCAGCGTGGAAGTGACCCGCGAGGACGGCAGCCAGGACAGCTTCAAGGTCCTCTGCCGCATCGACACCCTCAACGAGGTCGAGTATTTCAAGGCCGGCGGCATCCTCCACTACGTGCTGCGCAGCATGCTCTGAGGCAGCGGCGGTACGCGCGGAGGGGTGGCTTCGGCCACCCCTTTTTCATTCCGGCGCCCGGGGCCGCGAGCGCTTCGCAGGGCGAACGACGCCCCGGCGTCATCCGCCGATACCCCGCAGGACCGGCGGATGGCCGCCTCGCACCAGTCCGCCCGCGCTACCCCCAACCCATGTGCGCCGCCGGGAACGACACGAAACCGTAACGCATTGACCTCCATCAGCGAATCCGCCATCTATCCGACCACGTGGTCGGTTCTCATGCTTTGGGTCAATAGCTATCTGTTTTTCCTCGTGAAAGCATTCACAAATCCCTCATGTGAAAGGCGTTTTCGCCGATGCAGAGGTAAATGCTTCACTTGTTTTGGAAGGCCCATGCGCAACAATCAGCCCATCACCCAGCACGAGCGCGTCTATCCGGCGGAACAACGCCTGATCACCACCACCAATCTCAAAGGCATCATCACCTACTGCAACGAAGCCTTCATCGACATCAGCGGCTTCAGCCGCGAGGAGCTGATGTCCGCGCCGCACAACCTGATCCGTCACCCCGACGTCCCGCCGGCGGTGTTCGCCCACATGTGGACCACCCTCAAAGCCGGCCGCCCGTGGATGGGGATCGTCAAGAACCGCTGCAAGAACGGCGACCACTACTGGGTCAGCGCCTATGTCACGCCGATCTACGACCAGGGCGCGGTGGTCGGCTACGAGTCGGTGCGGGTCAAGCCGACCGCCGAACAGATCCAGCGCGCCGAGGCCCTCTACCGTCGCCTCGGCGCCGGCAAGCCGGCGATCCCCCGGCGCGACCGCTGGCTGCCGGTACTGCTCGACTGGCTGCCGTTCATCCTGATCAGCCAGATCGGCTTCCTCATCGGTATCTGGCTGAACTCCTGGTGGGGCTTCATCCTCGCCGGCCTGCTCGCCGTTCCGCTCGGCCTGGCCGGACTGCGCTGGCAGAAGCGCGGGCTGAAGCGCCTGATGCGGCTCGCCGAACAGACCACCTCCGACCCGCTGATCGCGCAGATGTACACCGACAGCCGCGGCGACCAGGCGCGCCTGGAAATGGCCATCCTCAGCCAGGACGCGCGCCTGAAGACCTGCCTGACGCGCCTGCAGGACACCGCCGAATACCTCACCGAACAGGCGCGCCAGGCCGACACCCTGGCCCACCACAGCTCCGCCGGTCTGGAACAGCAGCGCGCAGAGCCCGAACAGGTGGCCACCGCGGTCAACGAGATGGCCGCCACCACCCAGGAAGTGGCGAACAATGTCCAGTTGACCGCCGACGCGACACAGAAGGCCAACGAACTGACCTCGCGCGGCCGCGACATCGCCGCGGAGACGCGCAACGCCATCCAGCGCCTGTCGGAGTCGGTGGGCGAGACCGGGGCCGCGGTGAGTCGCCTGGCCCAGGACAGCAACGAGATCGGCGGCGTGGTCGATGTGATCAAGGGCATCGCCGACCAGACCAACCTGCTCGCCCTCAACGCCGCCATCGAGGCGGCGCGGGCCGGCGACCAGGGACGCGGCTTCGCCGTGGTGGCCGACGAAGTGCGCTCGCTGGCGCAACGCACCGCGGCCTCCACCGAGCAGATCCACCACCTAATCGCCAAGTTGCAGAACACCGCCAACGATGCGGTACATACCATGGAGAGCGGCCTGCAGCAGGCCGAAGCCGGGGTCCAGCGGGTGCTGGAAGCCGACAGCGCGCTGGTCGGCATCAGCGAGGCGGTCAGCAACATCACCGAGATGACCACCCAGATCGCCGCCGCCGCGGAGGAACAGAGCGCGGTGGCCGAGGAAATCAACCGCAACATCAGCACCATCGCCGCCCTGGCCGAGCAGACCTCCGACGAGGCGCTGCGCACGGCGAAACTGAGCGAGGAACTGACCACCACCGCGCAGAGCCAGTATTCCCTGGTCGAGCGCTTCAACCGCTGAGATCAGGCCGCGGGGAGGAAGCTCCCCGCACCTGCCGTCACTTGAAGTCCCATTGCATCTGCGCCGGGATGCTTACCGCGCTTGACGACTGCACGCAGACGTCGAGGTAGTCGGTGAAGCGCGGCGGCGCGGAGATCCCCTCCTCCAGCAGACGGCTGTTGTCGAACAGGTAGTTGAGGTCGGCAAAGCCGCTGTACAAGCGCAACGCGCGCAGGACCAGACGCGGATTGGCCGGGCCGATGCGCGACTCGAAGCTCTTCGCCAGTTCCTTGAGGTCGTCCACCTCCACCTTGCGGTAGCGCTCGCCTACCGGCGCCGCCCCGTTGGCGCGGGCGAAGGCCTCGTCGATCTCGCCGAAGGTGCAGGCCGCGCGATGGCCGGCGGAGATATGATAGAGGCTGTGCCCCAGGCACGGCTTCAGCGCCAGGCCGATCAGCGCCTCGGCGCAGTAGTCGACCGGAATCACGTCGATCTGCTCGTCCAGGCCGCAGGTGAAGCTTTCCAGGGCGAAGCCCATGCGGAAGACCCAGAAGATGCTGCCGGAGGCCTGGCAGCCAAGGGTACGGTGGCCCACCACGATGGATGGCCGCGCCACCACCAGGGGCAGGCCCGGCAGTTCCTCGCGCATGCGCCGCTCGATTTCCGCCTTGGACGCGGTGTAGTCCACCAGTTGCTGCTCCGCCGCCGGGAATTCCCAGGACTCGCTGATCGGCGACTCTCGCTGCGGTCCGCAGCACATCGCGGTACCGACGTGGAGGAAACGCTTCAGTCGCTTCGAACGGCTCAGCACGTCGGCGAAGGCGAAAGTGCCGTCGACGTTGACCGGCCAGATGGTCGGGTTCTTCGAGAACGACGCCACGGCGGCGCAATTGATCACCCGCTCCACCTGCATCAGGCGCGGCGTCTCGCGGGCCAGCCAGGAGGTGTCGAGGAAATCGCCGCAGAGGATCTGCTCCGCCCGCAGTGCCAGGCAGTCGGCTTCGTCGACGCCATGCATCAGCAGGTTGCCGCGCAGGCGTTCGAGCCCCTGCTGGCGGGATTCGGCGCGGACCAGGAAGGACAGGTTGGCGCCGTGCCCGGCGGCGATCAGCTGGGCGGCGACCGAACCGCCGAGAAAGCCGGTGGCCCCCGTCAGCAGGATGCGTTCGCGGGTATCGATAGCGGTGATCTGCTCACCGTCGGCATGCATGTTCATGTCTTCCCCCCTCAGAGAAGTCAGTCGCCCACGCCTCGATGCGAGGGTGGTTGCGCCGCAGCTTATGAGGGGATGCCTTAAGGAACCGTTAATGGCCCTGGAGCCCGCGAAGGAAGCCGGCCACCTCCCGCGCCGTTGCCGCCAGGTGCTGCTCGTGGGTCAGGCCGGAGGCCTTCAGCGGCTTGAGGTCGTGGTCCGCCGCGGCCAGCCAGTGCAGGCGGATCGTCGGCGCCAGCGCATAGCCCGCCACCGCCTCGCGGTTGCCCAGGGCGTCGCGCTCGCCCTGGACGATCAGGGTCGGCGTGCGCAGCCCGGCGAGGTGCGCGACCCGCGGCTTCTCCGGCTTGCCGGCGGCGTAGAACGGGTAGCCGAGGCAGACCAGGGCATCCGCGCCCAGCTCGTCGGCCAGCAGGCTGGCCATGCGCCCGCCCATCGACTTGCCGCCCAGGGCCAAGGGCCCGTCCAGGGTCTCGCGGACCTGCGCATGGACTCGCCGCCAGCAGTCGAGCAACTGCGCCTGCGGATTCGGCGGACGCTTGCGGCCGTCCTCGCGGCGCTGGGCCATGTAGGGAAACTCGAAGCGCGCGACGGCGATGCCCTGGGCGACGAGCAGTTCGGCGATGCGCTCCATGAACGGGCTGTCCATCGGCGCCCCGGCGCCATGGGCGAGAATCAGGGTGGCCGACAGCGAGCCGGCCGGGCGGTTCCATTTCAGCGACAACTTGCCACACCTCGTATGCAGTGGGGGTCGGGAAGCCAATTGATCCCGATCAATATTTCATAACGCCCCATTATCCATGCTTCCTCTCGCTAATTACGCCAATTAGACCAGCCCCAATGGGGGGACGCCCGGCATCCCAACTGCCGGAAAAAGCCATAGCGTATAACCGTGGATGGAAGCCCATAGCATGAGCACCACTAACCCAGAGTCCGCCTATAACTACAAGGTGGTCCGCCAATTCGCCATCATGACCGTGGTCTGGGGCATCGTCGGCATGACCGTCGGTGTCCTGATCGCCGCCCAGCTGGTATGGCCCGACCTGAACTTCGGCTTGCCGTGGACGAGCTTCGGCCGCCTGCGCCCGCTGCACACCAACGCGGTGATCTTCGCCTTCGGCGGTTGCGCACTGTTCGCCACCAGCTACTACGCGGTGCAGCGCACCTGCCAGGTGCGACTGTTCTCCGACACCCTCGCCTCCTTCACCTTCTGGGGCTGGCAACTGGTGATCCTGCTGGCCGCCATCAGCCTGCCGCTGGGCTACACCTCGTCCAAGGAGTACGCCGAGCTGGAATGGCCGATCGACATCCTGATCACGGTGGTCTGGGTCGCCTACGCGGTGGTGTTCTTCGGCACCCTGGTCAAGCGCAAGGTCAAGCACATCTATGTGGGCAACTGGTTCTTCGGCGGGTTCATCCTCACCGTCGCCATGCTCCACGTGGTGAACAACCTCGAGCTGCCGGTGACCTTCACCAAGTCCTACTCGCTGTACGCCGGCGCCACCGACGCCATGGTCCAGTGGTGGTACGGGCACAACGCCGTGGGCTTCTTCCTCACCGCCGGCTTCCTCGGCATGATGTACTACTTCGTGCCCAAGCAGGCCGAGCGTCCGGTCTACTCCTACCGCCTGTCCATCGTCCACTTCTGGGCGCTGATCGCGGTGTACATCTGGGCCGGCCCGCACCACCTGCACTACACCGCGCTGCCGGACTGGGCGCAGTCGCTGGGCATGGTGATGTCGCTGATCCTCCTGGCGCCGAGCTGGGGCGGCATGATCAACGGCATGATGACCCTCTCGGGCGCCTGGCATAAGCTGCGCAGCGACCCGATCCTGCGCTTCCTGGTGGTGTCCCTGGCGTTCTACGGCATGTCCACCTTCGAAGGCCCGATGATGGCGATCAAGACCGTCAACGCCCTCTCCCACTACACCGACTGGACCATCGGCCACGTACACGCCGGCGCCCTCGGCTGGGTCGCGATGGTTTCCATCGGCTCGCTCTACCACCTGATCCCGAAGGTCTTCGGCCGCGAGAAGATGTACAGCCTGGGCCTGATCAACGCGCACTTCTGGCTGGCCACCATCGGTACCGTGCTTTACATCGCCTCGATGTGGGTCAACGGCATCACCCAGGGCCTGATGTGGCGCGCGGTCAACGAGGACGGCACCCTGACCTACTCCTTCGTCGAAGCGCTGGCCGCCGGCCACCCCGGCTTCATCGTGCGCATGCTCGGCGGTTTCATCTTCCTGCTCGGCATGTTCCTGATGGCCTACAACACCTGGCGCACCGTCAGTGCCGCCAAGCCGGCCGAATACGAAGCCGCCGCACAGATCGCCTGAGGAGCCGAGCATGAAACACGAAATACTCGAGAAGAACGTCGGCCTGCTGGCGCTATGCATGGCCGTGGCCGTGAGCATCGGCGGCCTGACCCAGATCGTGCCGCTGTTCTTCCAGGACGTGACCAACACCCCGGTCGAAGGCATGAAGCCCTATACCGCGCTGCAACTGGAAGGCCGCGACATCTATATCCGCGAAGGCTGCGTCGGCTGCCACTCCCAGATGATCCGTCCGTTCCGCGCCGAAACCGAACGCTACGGCCACTACTCGGTGGCCGGCGAGAGCGTCTGGGACCACCCCTTCCTGTGGGGTTCCAAGCGTACCGGTCCGGACCTGGCCCGCGTCGGTAGCCGCTACTCCGACGACTGGCACCGCGCACACCTGTTCAACCCGCGCAACGTGGTGCCCGAGTCGAAGATGCCGGCCTACCCGTGGCTGGTGGAGAACAAGCTCGACGGCAAGGACATCGAGAAGAAGCTCGAAGTGATGCGCACCCTCGGCGTGCCCTATACCGACGAAGACATCAAGGGCGCCAAGGACTCGCTGAAAGGCAAGACCGAAATGGATGCCGTGGTCGCCTACCTGCAGGTGCTCGGCACCTCGATCAAGAACAAACGGTGACGGCAATGGATATCGGGACGCTGCGAGGACTCGGCACGCTGCTGATCATGGTCGCCTTCATCGGTCTGGTGATCTGGGCCTACAGCGGCAAACGCAAGAAGAGCTTCGACGAAGCGACGATGCTGCCCTTCGCAGACGATCCCGAAGCCAAAAAGCACGTCGAGCAAGCTTCTAGGAGTAACAAAGAATGACCACCTTCTGGAGTCTGTACATCACAGCTCTTACCGTCGGTACCTTGATCGCCCTGCTCTGGCTGGTCTTCGCCACCCGCAAGGGCGAGGCCAAGGGTACTACCGAAAAGACCATGGGCCACTCCTACGACGGCATCGAGGAGTACGACAACCCGCTGCCGAAGTGGTGGTTCATGCTGTACATCGGCACCATCGTCTTCTCCGTCGGCTACCTGGTCCTGTACCCGGGCCTGGGTAACTGGAAAGGCGTGCTGCCGGGCTACGAGGGCGGCTGGACCCAGGACAAGCAGTGGGAACGCGAGATGAACATCGCCCAGGAGAAGTACGGGCCGATCTTCGCCAAGTACGCCGCCATGCCCATCGAGGAAGTGGCCAAGGACGAGCACGCCATGAAGATGGGCAGCCGCATGTTCGCCACCTACTGCTCGATCTGCCACGGTTCCGACGCCAAGGGCGCCCTCGGCTTCCCCAACCTGGCCGACAACGAGTGGCGCTGGGGCGGTGACCCGCAGAGCATCGAGACCACCATCCTCGGCGGTCGCCACGCGATCATGGCGGCCTGGGGCGACATCCTCGGCGAAGACGGGGTGAAGAACGTCGCCGCCTACGTCCGCACCGAACTCGCCGGGCTGAAGCTGCCGGAAGGCACCAAGGCCGACGTCGAGGCCGGCAAGCAGATCTTCTCGGTCAACTGCGTCGCCTGCCACGGCCCGGAAGGCAAGGGTACCGCCCTGGTCGGCGCGCCGAACCTGACCAACCCCGGCGCGTTCATCTACGGCTCCAGCTACGCCCAGCTCCAACAAACCATCCGCCATGGCCGCCAGGGCCAGATGCCGGCCCAGGAGCCCTACCTGGGCAAGGAAAAGGTGCACATCCTGGCCGCCTACATCTACAACCTGTCGCACAACCAGGGCAGCAACTGACCCCTCCCCCCACCCGCGCCCTCCCGGGCGCGGGTCCTTCCCCCGGTCTCAGACCTTAGTCCCAGGCGGCGCGACGAAGTGTCGCACCAGCGGACGCCTTTCCTACCCTTCCTTTTCAATCGCGTCTAAGCTGCTCTGCATTCGTCCCTCTCCGGCAGAGCGACGGGACACCTAACTTCACCGGCCGAACCCACTCGCCCGGATAGCGCCAGAAAGCCATACGGCCGCCTTGGAAAGCGCTCTGAAGCAGGCATCAAACTGGCGTCGCCCCTGGCCTGGCGCGTTGCAATGCCCACCCGCTTTCTCCATACTTGCCGCCGATTTTTTGTCCCTAAAAAAGTCCATTAACCGTGGAACCCCTAGCATGAGCACAGCAATCAGTCAGACTGCTTATAACTATAAGGTGGTCCGCCAGTTCGCCGTTATGACGGTGGTCTGGGGGGTCATTGGAATGGGTCTCGGTGTCCTGATCGCCGCCCAACTGGTATGGCCCGAATTGAACTTCGACCTGCCGTGGACGAGCTTCGGCCGCCTTCGCCCCCTGCACACCAACGCGGTGATCTTCGCCTTCGGTGGGTGCGCCCTCTTCGCCACCTCGTACTACGTGGTGCAACGTACCTCGCAAGCCCGACTGATTTCAGACACGCTGGCGGCCTTCACCTTCTGGGGTTGGCAGGCCGTGATCGTGGGCGCCGTGCTGACCCTGCCGCAGGGTTTCACCACCTCCAAGGAATACGCCGAACTGGAATGGCCGCTGGCCATCCTCCTGGCGATCGTCTGGATCACCTACGCGATCGTGTTCTTCGGCACCATCGTCAAGCGCAAGGTCAAGCACATCTATGTGGGCAACTGGTTCTACGGTGCCTTCATCCTGGTGACGGCGATGCTGCACATCGTCAACCACATGTCGCTGCCGGTGAGCTGGTTCAAGTCCTACTCCGCCTACTCCGGCGCCACCGATGCGATGGTCCAGTGGTGGTACGGGCACAACGCCGTGGGCTTCTTCCTGACCACCGGCTTCCTCGGCATGATGTACTACTTCGTGCCCAAGCAGGCCGAGCGTCCGGTCTATTCCTATCGCCTGTCCATCGTCCACTTCTGGGCGCTGATCTCCCTGTACATCTGGGCCGGCCCGCACCACCTGCACTACACCGCGCTGCCGGACTGGGCGCAGTCGCTGGGCATGGTGATGTCGCTGATCCTCCTGGCACCGAGCTGGGGCGGCATGATCAACGGCATGATGACCCTCTCCGGCGCCTGGCATAAGCTGCGCACCGACCCGATCCTGCGCTTCCTGGTGGTGTCCCTGGCGTTCTACGGCATGTCCACCTTCGAAGGCCCGATGATGGCGATCAAGACCGTCAACGCCCTCTCCCACTACACCGACTGGACCATCGGCCACGTGCACGCCGGCGCCCTCGGCTGGGTGGCGATGATCTCCATCGGCTCGCTCTACCACCTGATCCCGAAAGTCTTCGGTCGCCCGCAGATGCACAGCATCGGCCTGATCAACGCGCACTTCTGGCTGGCCACCATCGGCACCGTGCTGTACATCGCCTCGATGTGGGTCAACGGCATCACCCAGGGCCTGATGTGGCGCGCGGTCAACGAGGACGGCACCCTGACCTACTCCTTCGTTGAAGCACTGGTCGCAAGCCACCCGGGCTTCATCGTGCGCATGATCGGCGGTGGTTTCTTCCTCACCGGCATGCTGCTGATGGCCTACAACACCTGGCGCACCGTGCGTGCTGCCAAGCCGGCCGAATACGAAGCCGCCGCGCAGATCGCCTGAGGAGCCCGACGTAAATGAAGAACCACGAAATACTCGAGAAGAACGTCGGCCTGCTGGCCATCTTCATGGTGATCGCCGTCAGCATCGGCGGCCTGACCCAGATCGTTCCGCTGTTCTTCCAGGACGTGACCAATACCCCGGTCGAAGGCATGAAGCCGCGTACCGCCCTGGAACTGGAAGGTCGCGACATCTACATCCGCGAAGGCTGCGTCGGCTGCCACTCGCAGATGGTCCGTCCGTTCCGTGCCGAGACCGAACGCTACGGCCATTACTCGGTCGCCGGTGAAAGCGTCTGGGACCACCCGTTCCTGTGGGGTTCCAAGCGTACCGGCCCGGACCTGGCCCGCGTCGGCGGCCGTTACTCCGACGACTGGCACCGCGCGCACCTGTACAACCCGCGCAACGTGGTGCCCGAGTCGAAGATGCCCGCCTACCCGTGGCTGGTAGAGAACAAGCTTGATGGCAAGGACACCGCCACCAAGATGGAAGTCCTGCGCAAGCTGGGCGTGCCTTACACCGACGAGGACATCGCCGGTGCACGTGAAGCCGTGAAGGGCAAGACCGAGATGGACGCCCTGGTGGCGTTCCTTCAAGGCCTGGGAACCTCTATCAAGAGCAAACGGTGAGTGTGATGGATATCGGGACTCTGCGTGGACTGGGCACCGTGGTGATCATGGTCGCCTTCATCGGCCTGGTGATCTGGGCCTACAGCGGCAAGCGCAAGAAGAGCTTCGACGAAGCGACGATGCTGCCCTTCGCAGACGATCCCGAAGCCAAAAAGCACGTCGAGCAAGCTTCTAGGAGTAACAAAGAATGACGACCTTCTGGAGTCTGTACATTACAGCTCTCACCCTCGGCACCCTGCTGGCGCTGACCTGGCTGATCTTCGCCACCCGCAAGGGCCAGCGCAGCAGCACCACCGACGAGACCGTGGGCCACTCCTACGACGGCATCGAGGAGTACGACAACCCGCTGCCGAAGTGGTGGTTCATGCTGTTCGTCGGCACCCTGGTGTTCGCCGTGGGCTACCTGGCCCTGTACCCGGGCCTGGGCACCTGGAAAGGCCTGATGCCGGGCTACCAGTCCGCCGACGAATTCGCCGACAAGGAAAAAGGCTGGACCGGCGTCCACCAGTGGGAAAAGGAAATGGCCAAGGCCGACGAGAAATACGGCCCGATCTTCGCCAAGTTCGCCGCGATGCCCATCGAGGAAGTCGCCAAGGATCCGCAGGCGGTGAAAATGGGCGGTCGCCTGTTCGCCTCCAACTGCTCGATCTGCCACGGCTCCGACGCCAAGGGCGCCTACGGCTTCCCCAACCTGACCGACGCCGACTGGCGCTGGGGCGGCGAGCCGGAAACCATCAAGACCACCATCATGGCTGGCCGCCACGCCGCCATGCCGGCCTGGGGTGAAGTGATCGGCGAGGAAGGCGTGAAGAACGTCGCCGCTTTCGTCCTCACCCAGATGGATGGCCGCAAGCTGCCGGAAGGCGCCAAGGCGGACATCGAGGCCGGCAAGCAGGTCTTCGCTACCACCTGCGTCGCCTGCCACGGTCCGGAAGGCAAGGGCACCCCGGCGATGGGCGCTCCCGATCTGACCCACCCCGGCGCGTTCATCTACGGCTCCAGCTTCGCGCAACTGCAGCAGACCATCCGCTACGGTCGCCAGGGTGTGATGCCGGCGCAACAGGAACACCTGGGCAACGACAAGGTGCACCTGCTGGCCGCCTACGTATACAGCCTGTCGCACGGCGAGAAGAGCGCCGAATAAGCGCTCCCTCCCCCACGACCCAGACGGCGCCGGCAACCCCGGCGCCGTTTTATTTTGTGCAAAAGAAAAGCGCGAATGGGACAATACGCGACCAAAAGTCGCACAGTTACCGCAAAAAGCCTGATAGATCAGGCGTATAATCAGTAGGCGTGCAACTATTTTCTGACCCTGTCGGCATGTACCGGCCGGGCGCCCCCCACTGCCGTGGTACGCACTGATGAGCAAACAGATTCCCGTTCAAGACGTCACCCCGCCTGCCAAGGGCGACACCAATAACAACGATCTCTACGCCAAGCGCGAGAAGATCTACACCCGGGCCTTCACCGGTATCTTCCGCCGACTGCGCATGGTGGGCGGTGCGGCGCTCTTCCTCCTCTACTTCGGTACCGTCTGGCTCAACTGGAGCGGCCGCCAGGCCGTCTGGTGGGACCTACCCGAGCGCAAGTTCTACATCTTCGGCGCCACCTTCTGGCCGCAGGACTTCATGCTGCTGTCCTGGCTGCTGATCGTCTGCGCCTTCGGCCTGTTCTTCATCACCGTGTTCGCCGGTCGCGTCTGGTGTGGCTATACCTGCCCGCAGAGCGTGTGGACCTGGATCTACATGTGGTGCGAGAAGGTCACCGAAGGCGACCGCAACCAGCGCATCAAGCTGGACAAGGCTCCGATGAGCGGCAACAAGCTGCTGCGCAAGACCGCCAAGCACAGCCTGTGGCTGCTGATCGGCCTGGTCACCGGCCTGACCTTCGTCGGCTACTTCTCGCCGATCCGCGAGCTGATTCCCGAGCTGCTCACCGGCCAGGCCGACGGCTGGGCCTACTTCTGGGTCGGCTTCTTCACCCTGGCCACCTACGGCAACGCCGGCTGGCTGCGCGAGCAGGTGTGCATCTACATGTGCCCCTACGCGCGCTTCCAGAGCGTGATGTTCGACAAGGACACCCTGATCGTCTCCTACGATCCGCGTCGTGGCGAGAAGCGCGGCCCGCGCAAGAAGTCCCTCGACTACAAGGCCCAGGGCCTGGGCGACTGCATCGACTGCACGATGTGCGTGCAGGTCTGCCCGACCGGCATCGACATCCGCGACGGCCTGCAGATCGAGTGCATCGGCTGCGCGGCGTGCATCGACGCCTGCGACAGCATCATGGAGAAGATGAACTACCCGAAAGGGCTGATCAGCTACACCACCGAGCACAACCTCAACGGCCAGAAGACCCACCTGGCCCGGCCGCGCCTGATCGGCTACGCCATCGCCCTGGTGCTGATGATCTCCGCCCTGATCACCGCGGTGGTCCTGCGTCCGCTGGTCGGCTTCGACGTCAGCAAGGACCGCGTGCTCTACCGCGAGAACGAACTCGGCCGCATCGAGAACGTGTACAGCCTGAAGATCATGAACAAGGATCAGCAGGACCACACCTACATCCTCGGCGCCAAGGGCCTCGAAGGCCTGACCCTGGAAGGCCGGCGCGAGCTGAAGGTGGCGGCGGGCGACATCCTCAACCTGCCGATGGAACTGTCCATCGAGCCGGAGAAGCTGCCTTCGACCACCAACGAGATCGTCTTCACCATCGAGTCGGCCGACGACCCGAGCATCCATAAAGAAGCGAAGAGTCGCTTCATTGGCCCACGCACCCGTTGAGTAACTTGAGCATGCAGTCCGAGACCCACCCTCAACCCTGGTACAAACACTTCTGGGCCTGGTTCATCGTGGCCCTCCTGGCGACCTCGGTGGTGCTCGGGCTGAGCCTGGTCACCATCGCGGTGCGCAACCAGGACACCCTGGTCACCGACAACTACTACGAGGCCGGCAAGGGCATCAACCGCTCCCTGGAACGCGAGAACCTGGCCGTACGCCTGCAGGTGCACGCCAAGGTCAAGGTCGACGACCTGACCGGCGAAGTCGAAGTGCGCCTGACCGGCAACAGCCGTCCGGATCGGCTCACCCTCAACCTGATCTCGCCGACCCAGCCGGAGAAGGACCGCCGCGTGGAGCTGCTGCGCAGCAACTCCGACCGCGAGCGCTACGTCGGGCAACTGACCGACGCCGTCGAGGGCCGTCGCTTCGTCGAACTGCTCGGCCAGGAAGGCAGCGGCCAGTGGCGTCTTTTCGAGGAAGAGGTGGTATCGCCGACCGTGGTCATGGAGCTGGGTGACGAACCGCTCCAGGGAGCAGAAGCGAAGCGCCCATGAGCGCCCCCCTGCCCTGCTACCACTGCGGCTTGCCGGTCCCCGCCGGCAGCCGCTTCGAGGCCCGCGTGCTCGGCGAGACGCGGGCCATGTGCTGTCCGGGCTGCCAGGCGGTGGCCGAGGCCATCGTCGCCGGCGGCCTGGAAAGCTACTACCGGCACCGCAGCGAAAACGCCGCCAATCCCGAAGCCTTGCCCAAGGCGCTCAGCGAAGAGTTGCAGCTCTACGACCGCCCGGACGTACAGCGCGGCTTCGTCCGCCATGAGGGCGAGCTGGCGGAAACCAGCCTGATGATCGAAGGCATCAGTTGCGCCGCCTGCGGCTGGCTGATCGAGAAGCACCTGCGCCAGTTGCCTGGCGTGGCCGAGGCGCGGCTCAACCTGTCCAACCATCGCCTGCACGTGCGCTGGCAGGACAGCCAGTTGCCGCTCAGCCAGTTGCTTGGCGAACTGCGCCAGATCGGCTATGCCGGCCATCCCTACCAACCCGACCGCGCCACCGAGCGCCTGGCCATGGAGAACCGTCACGCCCTGCGCCAGCTCGGTGTCGCCGGGCTGCTGTGGATCCAGGTGATGATGGCGGTAATGGCGACCTGGCCGGAATTCAACCTCGACCTTTCCGCCGGCATGGACCGCATCCTGCGCTGGGTCAGCCTGATCCTCACCACGCCGATCGTCTTCTACTGCTGCGGCCAGTTCTTCCGTGGCGCCCTGCGCGACCTGCGCACCCGCCACCTGACCATGGACGTCTCGGTGTCGCTGGCGATCGGCGGCGCCTACGTCGCCGGCATCTGGTCGACGATCACCGGCCAGGGCGAGCTGTATTTCGACGCGGTCGGCATGTTCGCCCTGTTCCTCCTCGCCGGCCGCTACCTCGAACGCCGCGCGCGGGAGCGCACCGCCGCCTCCACCGCGCAACTGGTCAACCTGCTGCCGGCGTCCTGCCTGCGCCTGGACGCCGCCAACCAGGGCGAGCGCATCCTGCTCAGCGAACTGCGCGTCGGCGACCGCGTACTGGTACCGCCAGGCGCCGTGCTGCCGGCCGACGGAGTGATCCTCGACGGCCAGTCCAGCGTCGACGAGTCGCTGCTCACCGGCGAGTACCTGCCCCATCCACGCCAGGCCGGCGACGCCGTCACCGGCGGCACCCTGAACGTCGAGGGGCCGCTGACCGTCGAGGTCGGCGCCCTTGGCGACGACAGCCGCCTGTCGGCCATCGTCCGCCTGCTGGAACGCGCCCAGGCGGACAAGCCGCGCCTGGCGGAACTGGCCGACAAGGTGGCGCAGTGGTTCCTGCTCATCGTCCTGCTGGTCGCCGCAGCGGTCGGCGCGCTGTGGTGGCAGGTCGACCACCAGCGCGCCTTCTGGGTGGTGCTGTCGCTGCTGGTCGCCACCTGCCCCTGCGCCCTGTCGCTGGCCACGCCCACCGCGCTCACCGCGGCCACCGGCAGCCTGCACAAGCTCGGCCTGCTGATCACGCGCGGGCACGTGCTGGAAGGGCTGAACCACATCGACACGGTAATCTTCGACAAGACCGGCACCCTCACCGAAGGCCGCCTGACGCTCAAGCAGGTGCTACCCCTGCGCGATCTCGACGCGGATCGCTGCCTGGCCCTCGCCGCCGCCCTCGAGAACCGTTCCGAACACCCCATCGCCCGCGCCTTCGGCCGTGCGCCGGAGGCCGCCGACAGCGTCGCAAGCCATCCGGGACTGGGCCTCGAAGGCCTGGTGGAAGGCCGCCGCCTGCGCATCGGCCAGGCCGCCTTCGTCAGCAACCTGGGCGGCAGCGCCACGCCCGCGATGCCCGGCGACTCCGGACAGTGGCTGCTGCTCGGCGACGAGCAGGGACCGCTGGCCTGGTTCGGTCTCGACGACCGCCTGCGCAGCGACGCCCCCGCCCTGCTCGCCGCCTGCAAGGCGCGCGGCTGGCGCACCCTCCTGCTATCCGGTGACGCCTCGCCGATGGTCGCCAGCGTCGCTGCCGAACTGGGCATCGACGAAGCCCGCGGCGGCCTGACCCCGGACGACAAGCTGGCCATGCTCGAACGCCTGCACGGCGAGGGCCGCCGGGTGCTGATGCTCGGCGACGGAGTCAACGACGTACCGGTGCTCGCCGGTGCCGACATCAGCGTCGCCATGGGCAGCGCCACCGACCTGGCCAAGACCAGCGCCGACGCGGTGCTCCTGTCCAACCGCCTGGACAGCCTGGTGCAGGCTTTCCGGCTGGCGCGCCGCACCCGCCATATCATCATCGAGAACCTGGCCTGGGCCAGCCTGTACAATGGCCTGGTCCTGCCCTTCGCCGCGCTCGGCTGGATCACCCCGGGCTGGGCGGCGATCGGCATGTCGGTCAGTTCGCTGCTGGTGGTGGTCAACGCCCTGCGGCTGACCCGAATCCCTTCGCCGAGGTCCGTATGGCCGCGCTCTACATCCTGATCCCCGTCGCGATCGTCATCGTCGCCATCGCCATCTACGTGTTCTTCTGGGCGGTGGACAGCGGCCAGTACGACGATCTCGACGGCCCCGCCCACAGCATTCTCTTCGACGACGAAGACCCGAAGCACCAGGCCGGCGTCGACGAAGCGGAGAAGCCGTCGAAACCCGAGGACCGACCGCGTGGCTGAACTGGCGCCGCTGCTGGTTTCCGCGCTGATCCTCGGCCTGCTCGGGGGAGGCCACTGCCTGGGCATGTGCGGCGGCCTGATGGGCGCCCTGACCCTGGCCATTCCCGCCGAACAGCGCGGCCGTCGTCTGCGCCTGCTGCTGGCCTACAACCTCGGCCGCATCCTCAGCTACGCCTGCGCCGGCCTGCTGCTCGGCCTGGCCGGCTGGGCGGTGGCGCGCACCCCGTTGGCCGGCGCGCTGCGGGTGGTCGCCGGGCTGCTGCTGATCGCCATGGGACTCTACCTGGCCGGCTGGTGGAGCGGCCTGACCCGCGTCGAGGCGCTCGGTCGCGGCCTCTGGCGCCACCTGGAACCCTTCGCCCGGCGCCTGCTGCCGGTCTCCAGCCTGCCACGGGCCCTGCTGCTCGGAGCGATCTGGGGCTGGCTGCCCTGCGGGCTGGTCTACAGCACCCTACTCTGGGCCACCAGCCAGGGATCGGCACTGGACAGCGCGCTGCTGATGCTGGCGTTCGGCCTCGGCACCTGGCCGGTTCTGCTGGCCACCGGCATGGCCGCCGAACGGGTGACCGCCCTGCTGCGCCGTCGCGGCGTACGCATCGTGGGCGGCCTGATGGTCATCCTCTTCGGCCTCTGGACCCTCCCAGGACCGCACCAGGCCTGGCTGATGGGGCATTGACGGACGCCCGTCCCAACATCGGGCGACACATCCTGTATACATTCACCCGCTTGATACAAATCAACAGGCCTTCCCGGCGCAATCCCTAGACTTCCCGACTAAAGCTCGCCAACTGGGGATCTCTGGCATGCTCGACACCATTCGCTGGGACGCTGACCTGATTCGGCGCTACGACCTTTCCGGCCCGCGTTACACCTCCTATCCGACCGCCGTGCAGTTCCACGAAGGCATCGGCCCGTTCGACCAGTTGCACGCCCTGCGCGACAGCCGGAAGGCCGGACACCCCCTGTCGCTCTACGTGCACATCCCGTTCTGCGCCAACATCTGCTACTACTGCGCCTGCAACAAGGTGATCACCAAGGATCGCGGGCGCAGCGCGCCGTACCTTGCGCGCCTGGTCCGCGAGATCGAGATCGTCAGCCGCCACCTCTCCCGCGAGCAGGTGGTCGAGCAACTGCACTTCGGTGGCGGAACCCCGACCTTCCTCAGTCCCGGCCAATTGCGCGAACTCATGTCGCAATTGCGCACCCACCTCAACCTGCTGGACGACGATTCGGGCGACTACGGCATCGAGATCGACCCGCGCGAGGCCGACTGGTCGACCATGGGCCTGCTCCGCGAACTCGGTTTCAACCGCGTCAGCCTCGGCGTACAGGACTTCGACATGGAGGTGCAGAAGGCGGTCAACCGCATGCAGACCCCGGAGGAGACCCGTACCATCGTCGAGGCCGCGCGCACCCTGCAATACCGCTCGATCAACCTCGACCTGATCTACGGACTGCCGAAACAGACGCCGGACAGCTTCGCCCGCACGGTCGACGAAGTGATCGCGCTACAGCCGGATCGCCTCTCGGTGTTCAACTACGCCCACCTGCCCGAGCGTTTCATGCCGCAGCGGCGGATCAACGCCGACGACCTGCCGAGCCCGGGCCAGAAGCTGGAAATGCTCCAGCGCACCACCGAGCAACTCGCCGCGGCGGGCTACCGCTATATCGGCATGGATCACTTCGCCCTGCCCGACGACGAGCTGGCCAGCGCCCAGGAAGACGGCACCCTGCAACGCAATTTCCAGGGCTACACCACGCACGGGCACTGTGACCTGGTAGGTCTCGGGGTCTCGGCGATCAGCCAGATCGGCGACCTCTACAGCCAGAACAGCAGCGACATCAACGACTACCAGACCAGCCTCGACAACGGCCAGTTGGCGATCCGTCGCGGCCTGCACTGCAACAGCGACGACCGGGTGCGGCGCGCGGTGATCCAGCAACTGATCTGCCACTTCGAACTGGCCTTCGAGGATATCGAGACAGAGTTCGGCATCGACTTCCGCAGTTACTTCGCCGAGCTGTGGCCCGATCTCGAACGCTTCGCCGCCGACGGCCTGATCCGCCTGGACGCCAAGGGCATCGACATCACGTCTTCCGGACGTCTGCTGGTGCGTTCGATCTGCATGCTGTTCGACCGCTACCTGCCCAGCCTCAACCGGCAGCGCTTCTCCCGGGTGATCTGAAAGCGCACCGCCCTGCCCGCACGACAGGGCGGTGAATCCCCGCCCCTTCTACCGGCTGCCCATGACCTTCATGATCAGCGCCGGGTCGCTGATGCCCATCTCCTTGATGGCCGATGCCATCGCTGCCGTCGCCGTCTGCAGGACGGAGTTGAGTTGTTGCAGCTCCTTCTGCAACTCAGGCACGCGAGCCTCCTTCGCCCCCGGATCGGACGACCTCATGGCCTCCTGCAGCTCCCTGAGCTTCTCTTCGATCTTCTTCTTCAACTGGCGGATCATCTTCACCATCGGCCGCAACTCCTGCGGGATATCCTCGTCCTCCTCCTCCACCGGCACCCCCATGGTGGCGGCCAGCTCGCGCCCTGCCTGGGAAAGCCGTACATGCTGATCGGCGGCGTCGGTGCCGGCGGCCGGGTCTTCCGCCTGCTCGGCGGTGCCGGTCCGCGCGGCCTTGGCGTCCGCGGCGGCGCGCGACGAGGGTGGCACCTGGGTGGTGATCCAGCCACTGAGGGTCAACATTCCAGTCACTCCGGGAAAAATGGAATTTTTCCATTGGATCGGCCCACGCGTCGCGAACTTGAGCCCCCTTTTCGTCGCCCCTTGACAGGGTGCGACAGGTAGTCGCAGTTGTTTGACGCAAGTCACTGATTGGAAACGCCATCGGCCTGTCAGAAATGGTCGTTGCCAGACCTATGGCTGGCACCCGCATCGCGGCTGCGTTACCCTTACTCCTGTTGTGCCTTTAACCTAGCAAGGACCCCTCAATGGCCGAAACCATCAAGGTGCGCGCACTGCCCCAAGCACACTGCAAGGATTGCAGTCTGGCCCCGCTGTGCCTCCCCCTGTCGCTGACCGTGGAAGACATGGATTCGCTGGACGAGATCGTCAAGCGCGGTCGTCCCCTGAAGAAAGGCGAATTCCTGTTCCGCCAGGGCGATCCTTTCGGCTCGGTCTTTGCCGTGCGCTCCGGCGCCCTGAAAACCTTCAGCATCACCGATGCCGGCGAAGAGCAGATCACCGGCTTCCACCTGCCCAGCGAGCTGGTCGGCCTGTCCGGGATGGATACCGAGACCTATCCGGTATCCGCCCAGGCCCTGGAAACCACCTCGGTCTGCGAGATTCCCTTCGAGCGCCTGGACGAACTGTCCGAGCAGCTGCCGCAGCTGCGCCGTCAACTGATGCGCCTGATGAGCCGGGAAATCCGCGATGACCAGCAGATGATGCTGCTGCTGTCGAAGAAGACTGCCGACGAGCGCATCGCCACCTTCCTGGTCAACCTGTCGGCGCGCTTCCGTGCCCGTGGCTTCTCCGCCCAGCAGTTCCGCCTGGCCATGTCGCGTAACGAGATCGGCAACTATCTCGGCCTGGCCGTGGAAACCGTGTCGCGGGTCTTCACCCGCTTCCAGCAGAACGGCCTGATCAGCGCGGAAGGCAAGGAAGTGCACATCCTCGACTCCATCGAGCTGTGCGCCCTCGCCGGCGGCCAGCTGGAAGGCTGAAGCGCCTGCGAACCGCCAACGGGCCCGCCTCAGCGCGGGCCCGTTGTATGATGGGCCCCGAAAAACGCCCAGCCCAGGATCTTCCATGATTTTCGACGAGTTCACCCTCAAGTCGCAGATCCGCGCCGTGCCGGACTTTCCCAAGCCCGGCGTGGTGTTCCGCGACATCACCCCGCTGTTCCAGTCGCCACGCGCGCTGCGCATGACCGTGGACAGCTTCGTCCAGCGCTACATCGAGGCCGATTTCAGCCACATCGGCGCCATGGATGCCCGCGGCTTCCTCATCGGCTCGGCGGTGGCCTATGCGCTGAACAAGCCGCTGGTCCTGTTCCGCAAGCAGGGCAAGCTACCCGCCGACGTACTCGCCGAGGGCTACCAGACCGAATACGGCGAGGCCTTCCTCGAAGTACATGCCGACAGCCTCTGCGAAGGCGACAGCGTACTGATCTTCGACGACCTCATCGCCACCGGCGGGACCCTGCTGGCGGCCGCGAGCCTGGTACGACGCCTCGGGGCCAGGGTCTTCGAGGCCGCGGCGATCATCGACCTGCCGGAACTCGGCGGCTCCACTCGCCTGCAGGACGCCGGCATCTCCACCTTCAGTCTCACCGCGTTCGCTCTCGACGAGCGTTGATACGCCGGGGGGCGCCCTGGCGCCCCGCGCTCGCTCCTTGCACCCCATCTTCCGTCTGGTCGAGCCGACCTGGCCATTAATGACTTCGAAATGGCCAGGAATGACCTCCCGCTGTTGGACAATCCTGCAATAATTACATCAGCTAATGACACATTCAGAGGTGTTATAGCGAACTCGCCATAGGGAACCCGAGGAAACCTGTGCGTTTCCCCTCCCCAGAACAACAAAAGGAGTTAGCCATGACTGCCACTGGCACCGCCTCCCCGGTTCGCGCCAATTTCCCCGTGCGGCGGATGGATTTCAGCTTCAGCGAAACCCCGAAGTACTGGTGGGACGGCCAACCCTTCATGACCCAGTTCATGAACAACCTGTCCTCGCTTTTCCCCTACGGCGAAAAATTCTTCGTCGATAGCGTGCGCGCGGTGCGCGACCGCCTGGAGGATCCGCAACTGAAGAAGGACGTCAGCGCCTTCATCGGCCAGGAGGCGATGCACTCCAAGGAGCATGCCGCCTACAACGAATATGCCGAGGAGCACGGGGTCGACCTGGAGTGCCTCGAACTGCGGATCAAGGTCCTGCTGGAAAACGTCAGCAAGGTCACCACCAGGAAACACCAGTTGGCGATCACCTGCGCCCTCGAGCATTTCACCGCGACCATGGCCGCGCAGCTGCTCAAGCGCGAAGACCTGACCATCCAGATGCAGTCGCCGAAGATGTACAAGCTGTGGATGTGGCATGCCATCGAGGAGAACGAACACAAGAATGTCGCCTACGATGTGTACCAGAAAGTCTACGGCGGCTACTTCACCCGGGTTCTGGTGATGATGCTGACCACCCTGATGTTCTTCGGCGTCATCGGCTGGTTCCAGCTCGACCTGCTACGCAAGGACGGCCAATTGTTCAACTGGCGCTCCTGGAAGCATGGCCTGGGCACCCTGTTCGGCCTGCGCAAGGGCTTCTTCACCCGCCTGCTGCTGCCCTACCTGGACTACTACCGGCCGGGCTTCCACCCCAGCGACCACGACACCGCGAAACTGGAGAAATACTGGAAGGACAAACTGGCCTTCGCCGATTGAAGCCCGCCTCCGCCAGTGCCGCTCCGCCCCCGACGCCAGGCCCCGCCTGGCGTTTCTTATTCGAGAGAAGAACAGGATATTGCACACGGAAAAGCCTCCGTTTCGACTACCGTTCCTGAATCCGCCATTTTACGGAGGAAATAATTAGTCAATTCCTATCGATTGGCTTTTTACGATGCCCTGAGGTAATATCATGTTCATTATGTTGAACACTAAGGCATTACCTCTCCCCACTTCCCGTCTGGTCTCCCGCGAGCGTCACTGGACCGGCGACCTCTAGCTCCCTCCCTCGACACCTGCTGTCGGTGGCGACCGCCCCTGCGCTTCGCGGTCTTTCCCGCCCCTCGCCACCGCTCTTCGTCATCTTTGGCCGCGGCCTCCATTCCGCGGTGCCCATGGGAGGGCAACATGCGTTCCTGGATCTATCTGTTACTGGCTATCGGCGCCGAAGTGATCGGCACCACCTCGATGAAACTGGCCGCCACCCACGCCCCTGTCGCAGGCATGCTGCTGATGTACGGGATGATCGGCCTGTCCTATTTCTTCCTCGCCCTGGCGGTCAAGCGTGTCCCCGTCGGAGTCGCCTACGCCCTTTGGGAAGGCATTGGCATCGTCCTGATCACGGCGGTCAGCGTCGCCTGGCTGGACGAAAGCATCGGCCTGTACAAGGCCGTCGGCCTCGGCGTGATGATCGCCGGCATCCTGCTGATCAAGTCCGGCACCCGCAACGCCAGCGGCACGCCGGCACAGCCCCGTGGGGAGGCCGTCACATGCTGACCCTGAACTGGATTCCCTTCGCCTGGCTCGGCCTGGCAATCGCCCTCGAGGTCGTCGCCAACCTGCTGTTGAAATACTCCGACGGTTTCCGCAGGCGCGGCCTCGGGATCGCCTCGATCCTCTGCGTGATGGCCGCCTTCACCGCGCTGGCGCAGGCGGTGAAGGACATCGAGCTGTCACTCGCCTATGCGATCTGGGGCGGCTTCGGCATCCTCGCCACCGTCGCCATGGGCTGGGCGCTGTTCGGCCAGCGCCTGGCCTGGCGCGGCTGGCTCGGCCTGTTGCTGCTGCTGGCCGGCATGAGCCTGCTCAAGCTGGCCTGACGCCTCGGCGTCCAACGAAACGCCCATCATCTGCAGGACCGCGGCGCCGGTGAACAACAGCAGTATCTGTTCCTCACCCAGGGCGCAGATTTCCCGACGCCGCTCCGGCTGGCCGATATAGTCCAGCGACAACTGAAACAGCTGGCGGCCGATCAGGCTGGAGAGGCGACGGATGGTCGCCTCGCTCACCGCCGGCAACAACCTGAATTCGATGATGTCCTCCGACATGTCCTCGGCGAACTCATCCATGATCTGACGCAGGGCACCACGCAGCACCGGCGAAGCCCCATGCAGTTCGCGCACGCCGACGATGAACGCGGCGGGATTGCTCTCCACGAAGTCGAAGAACAGCCGCACCGTCTCCCGGCAGACCCGCCGCCCCCTTTCCAGGTCCAGCCCGAACGGCGTCGTCTGCGCTCGGGCGCCGGGCGCCGCACGAGTCGCGGCCTCGCGGCGAAGCTGGCGCAGCGGCTGGCGCAGCTGGGTAGAGATGTCGCGGATCATGGTCAGGCCAAGATCGTCGATATCGCGGAAATGCCGATAGAAGGTGTTCGGATTCAGGCCCGCCTCGCGCGCCAGCTCGCGCAAGCCGATGGCCCCCAGGCTGCGGCTGCTGCTGCCCAGGCGCAAGGCCGCCTCCAGCAAGGCGCGTTTGCCGGGCGCGTCGGCAACCCTGTCCTTCGTTTCGTTCATATCGCTCATGTTCCACCTGGTTGTTTCCATGCGCCACAAGTTCGGCCGTTGCGCCGCGCCGACCCTACCTAAGGTTGGCTTGACCCTGAAGTATACAGATGTCTACATTCGCAGGTAGACGAGTGTATACGCCAGCAAACAATCATAACAGGAGCTTGGCCATGAGTACCCAACCCACCCCTGCCGCCGCCCGGCACTGCAAGGTCGCCATCATCGGCACCGGTTTCTCCGGGCTGGGGATGGCGATCCGTCTCCGCCAGGAAGGCGAGGACGACTTCCTGATCTTCGAAAAGGACGCCGGCGTCGGCGGCACCTGGAGAGTCAACAACTACCCTGGTTGCGCCTGCGACGTGCAATCCCACGTCTATTCCTTCTCCTTCGAAGCGAACCCGGAGTGGACGCGGATGTTCGCCCGCCAGCCGGAAATCCGCGCCTATCTGGAGAAGTGCTGGGAAAAATACCGCTTGCAGGAAAAGACCCTGCTGAACACCGAGATCGGCAAACTGGCCTGGGACGAGCGGCAAAGCCTCTGGCACCTGCATGACGCCCAGGGCAACCATTACACCGCGAACGCCGTGGTTTCCGGCATGGGCGGCCTGTCCACCCCGGCCTATCCACGCCTCGATGGCCTGGAGAACTTCCAGGGCAAGGTCTTCCATTCCCAGCAGTGGGACCATGACTACGACCTCAAGGGCAAGCGCGTGGCGGTGATCGGCACCGGCGCCTCGGCGATCCAGTTCGTCCCGGAGATCCAGCCGCTGGTGGCCGCGCTCGATCTCTACCAGCGCACTCCGCCATGGATCCTGCCCAAACCCGACCGGGCAATCAGCGAAACCGAGCGCCGGCGCTTCCGGCGCTTCCCGCTGGTGCAGAAGCTCTGGCGCGGCGGCCTCTACAGCCTGCTCGAAGGGCGGGTGCTGGGCTTCACCTTCGCCCCGCAGGTAATGAAGCTGGTGCAGCGCCTGGCGATCCGCCACATCCACAAGCAGATCAAGGATCCGGAACTGCGCCGCAAGGTCACGCCGGACTACACCATCGGCTGCAAGCGCATCCTCATGTCGCACAACTACTACCCTGCCCTGGCTGCCGCCAACTCCACGGTGATCACCGAAGGCATCCGCGCCGTCACCGCCAATGGAATCGTCGACGGCAACGGCCGGGAACGCGAGGTCGACGCGATCATCTTCGGTACCGGCTTCACCGCCAACGACCCTATCCCCCGCGGAGTGGTCTTCGGTCGCGACGGCCGCGACCTACTGGACAGCTGGACCAAGGGCCCGGAAGCCTACAAGGGCACTACCACCGCCGGCTTCCCCAACCTGTTCTTCCTGATGGGACCGAACACCGGCCTCGGCCACAACTCGATGGTCTACATGATCGAGTCGCAGATCGCCTACGTCCTCGATGCGCTGAAGCTGATGAAGCGCCGCGAACTGCTCAGTCTCGAGGTCAAGGCCCCGGTGCAGGAACGCTACAACGAATACCTCCAGCGCAAGCTGGACCGCAGCGTCTGGAGCGTGGGCGGTTGCAAGAGCTGGTACCTGCATCCGGTCAGCGGCCGCAACTGCACCCTGTGGCCGGGATTCACCTGGCGCTTCCGTGCCCTGACCCGGCAGTTCGACGCCTCCGCCTACCACCTCACCACGACACCGCTCGCCGCCCTGAGCAACGAAGCCCGCCAACAGGCCGAAGGGGTACCCGCATGAAGTCGTTCGAAAACAAAGTCGCCGCCATCACCGGCGCAGGCTCGGGCATCGGTCGCGCCCTGGCCGTGGAGCTGGGCAGGCAGGGTTGTCACCTGGCCCTGGCCGACGTCAATGCCGCAGCTCTCGAGGAAACCCGCCAATTGCTCGCCAGCAGCGGGGTACGCGTCTCCACCGCGGTCGTCGACGTGGCCGACCGCGAGCAGGTGCAGGCCTGGGCCGACAAGGCGGCCAGCGAACATGGCCGGGTGAACCTGATCTTCAACAACGCGGGCGTCGCCCACGCAGGTACCGTGGAAGGCAGCGACTACTCGGAATACGAGTGGATCATGAACATCAACTTCTGGGGCGTGGTGAACGGTACCAAGGCGTTCCTTCCGCACCTGAAGGCCTCCGGCAACGGCCACGTGGTCAATGTCTCCAGCGTCTTCGGGCTGTTCGCCCAGCCCGGCATGAGCGCCTACAACGCCACCAAGTACGCGGTGCGCGGCTTCACCGAGTCGTTGCGCCAGGAACTGGACATGGAGGACTCCGGCGTCTCCGCCAGTTGCGTGCATCCCGGCGGGATCAAGACCAACATCGCCAAGACCGCGCGAATGAACGAGAGCATGGCCAAGGTCACCGGCCAGGCTCCGGACAAGGCTCGCGAGCAATTCAACGACCAGTTGCTGCGGACCACCCCGGAGAAGGCCGCCCAGGTCATCCTGCGCGGCGTGCAGCGCGACAGCCGGCGCATCCTGATCGGCGCCGACGCCCACGCGATCGACGTGATGCTGCGCCTGGCACCAGTGCTCTACCAGCGCCTGGTCACCGCCAGCATGCGCCTGGCAGCGCGCTTCGCGCCGCGCCCGAAGAGCCCCCAGGGCGCCCGCGAAGCCAGCGAGTGAACAGGCCCGCCGGGTAGCCGCTAGGCTGCCCGGCACGTCATACTCGACGGCCAGTCTCCAGGGTACGGCCGTCATGAACCCTCCCCTTCCTCACTTCCGCTACCATCCCGAACCGCTCGCCAGCGGCAGCATCGAGGCTTCCGCCACCACCTGCCAGTGCTGTGGCAAGGCTCGTGGCTACGTCTACACCGGTTCGCCCTATTCCCGCCACGAGTTGCCGCCCGGCAGCCTTTGCCCCTGGTGCATAGCCGACGGCAGCGCGGCCGCGCGCTACGAAGCGAGCTTTTCCGACGACTATCCGCTGCTCGACGCCGGCGTCGCCGCGGATATCGTCACCGAAGTCTGCGAGCGCACGCCCGGCTACACCTCCTGGCAGCAGGAGCGCTGGCTGGTTTGCTGCGAGGATGCCTGCGCCTTTCGCGGCGACGCGGGGCGTGAGGAAATCGGGCAACTGGGAGCCGAGGGCCTGGCGCAGCGCTTCGCCGATTTCGCCTGGCCGGCTATCACCTGGCAACGCCTCGTCGACGCCTATACGCCCGGCGGCAATCCGGCCATCTACCGCTTCGACTGCCTGCACTGTGGCCAGGCGCATTACGACCTGGACTTCACCTGATAGAACGCGGCCCTACAACCCCATCTGCTTGCCGATGATCTCGTTCATGATTTCCCGCGAACCGCCGCCGATGGAGAGAATCCGGTTGTCGCGATACAGCCGCTCCACCAGGCTTTCGCGCATGTAGCCCATGCCGCCGAGCACCTGCACGGCATCATAGGTCAGGCGATCGGCGACATCGGTGGCGAAGTTCTTGGCCATCGATATCTCCTTGATCACGCTCTTGCCGGCGGCCATCTTCGCTGCCTGGCGATAGGTGAACTCCCGGGAAACCTCCAGTTGCGTGGCCATTTCCGCGAGACGATGGCGCAGCACCTGGAACTTGCCGATCGGCTTGCCGAACGCTTCTCGCTCGCGCGCCCAGCGCAGCGACTCCTCCAGAGCCAGTTGCGCGGTCATGTTGGCCATCACCGCCAGGGCCAGGCGCTCGCTCTGGAAATTGGCCATGATGCAGGCGAAGCCGGCATTCTCCACGCCGATGAGGTTTTCCGCAGGCACCCGGCAGTCGTCGAAGAACAGTTCGGCGGTATCCGACGCCCACCAGCCCATCTTCTTCAGCTTGCGGCCGACACTGAACCCGGCAGTGCCCTTCTCCACCAGCAGCAGGCTGATGCCGGCGAAACCCTCGCCGCCGGTACGCACCGCCACCGTGTAGTAGTCCGCGCGCACGCCGCTGGTGATGAAGGTCTTGCTGCCGCTGACGCGATAGTGATCGCCATCGCGCACCGCACGGGTCTTCAGGTTGGCCACGTCGGAGCCGCCAGAGGGCTCGGTGACCGCCAGGGCCATGATCTTCTCGCCGCGCAGCACCGCCGGCACTACCCGCTCGCGCACCTCGGGACGGGCCCACTTGACCACCGGAGGCAAGCCGATATCCAGCGATCCCAACCCGGCGACCAAGCCGCCGGAACCGCAGCGCATGAGCTCTTCGCTGGCCGCCACCTTGGCGAACAGATCGCCTTCGCAACTGCCGCCGTAGGCTTCCGGGTAGCCGATGCCGAGGATCCCGGCCGCGCCGGCCTTGAGATAGAGTTCGCGGGGAAATTCCTCGGCCTCCTCCCATTCATCGATGTACGGCAACACCTCGCGCTCGACGAAACGGCGCACCGAATCCCGGATCAGTTGATGGGACTCGTCGAAGTACTGCTGGAAGTCAGTCATGGCCGGGCTCCTGATGGGAGCCTCAGAACTTACCTAGCGCTTGCTTGGTTTTCAATACGGGAAACTGGCCATCGGCGAGGGCGTATAGGCCGCCCGTCCTACGGATACGGGAGGCACAGAGCTCAGGAGATCGGCCGCCGTCCGGCCAGGGCGTGGGCCAAGGTGCCGCCATCGACCAGCTCCAGCTCGCCGCCCAGCGGCACGCCATGGGCGATACGCGACAAGGTCAGGCCGCGGCCGGCCAGTAGCTGGGCGATATAGTGGGCGGTGGCCTCGCCTTCGACGGTGGGGTTGGTGGCGAGGATCACCTCGCTGAAGGCTCCGTCCCTGATCCGCGCTTCCAGTTCGGGAATGCCGATCGCCTCCGGCCCCAGGCCGTCGAGCGGCGACAGGTGTCCCTTGAGCACGAAATAGCGGCCGCGGTAGCCGGTCTGCTCCACCGCGAATACGTCCAGCGGGCCTTCCACCACGCAGAGCAGCGAGTCGTCGCGTCGCGGGTCGGCGCACTGCGGGCACAGCTCCTCCTCGCTGAGGGTACGGCACTGCCGGCAATGACCGACCCCTTCCATCGCGGCGGTCAACGCCTGGGCCAGCTTCAGGCCGCCGCTGCGATCGCGCTCCAGCAGCATCAGCGCCATGCGCTGGGCCGACTTCTGCCCGACACCGGGAAGAATGCGCAGGGACTCGATCAGTTGGCGGATCAGCGGGCTGAAACTCATGCAGGACTCGTCGGATAGAGGGAGGGGAATGGCTGCCGGGCGCCGTCCGAAGAAGGCGGACCCGGCACGAACGCGGGATCAGAAGGGCATCTTGAAGCCGGGCGGCAGTTGCATGCCCGAGGTGAAGCCGGACATCTTTTCCTGGTTGTTCTGCTCGATCTTGCGCACCGCATCGTTGACCGCGGCCGCGATCAGGTCTTCGAGGATTTCCTTGTCTTCCTGCATCAGGCTGTCGTCCAGGCTTACGCGCTTGACGTCGTGGCGCCCGGTCATCACCACGCTGACCAGACCGGCGCCGGATTGCCCGGTCACTTCGGCGTTGGCCAGTTCTTCCTGCATCTTCTGCATCTTTTCCTGCATCTGCTGCGCCTGCTTCATCAGGCCGGCCATGCCACCTTTCATCATGTTCTTCACCTCGAATGTCGTCTTGTTGCGTGCGCCAAGCGCCGGTCAGGCCTTGGCTTCCAAAGGTTCGATGGTACCGTCACGGACCACCGCGGCGAACTGCTCGCGCAACTGCCGGACCAACGGGTCGGCATCGATCGATGCCTCGGCCGCCCGCTGGCGCTCGGCACGCCGGCGTGCCGCTGCCTGGGCCGGGGTCTCCTGCTCAGGCTTCTGCAGGGTCACCTCCAGTTTGAGGGTGCGCCCCAGGTGCTGGTTCAGCGCATCGTTCAGCCGCCGCTGCTGGGTGGCGTTGAACAGCGCGCTCTGGCCCGGATCGAGATGCAGATGCCAGTGGTCGCCGTCGGCAGCTACCAGCGTACAGTTGGCACCGATGCTGGCGGTCAGGCCGCCGAGGCCGAGCCGCGGGAACAGCTCCAGCCACTCCGCGGCCAGGCCGGTGGCCGGCTTCGCCGCCGGCAGCGGCTCCTCCACCACGACCACGTCAGGCTCGGGCGCGGCATCCAGGTAGGCCAGGGTATCCATGTCGACTTCGTAGTAGTCGTCTGCGGGCGGTGGCTCGTCGTCCTGCTCGTCCTGCTCGTCAGGTGCTACCGGCAACGCAGCCGGCAGGGCTTCCAGAACGGTTTCCACCACCGCCTCGACCTCCACTGCCGGAGGGATCGAGGGAGCCTCCACGGCTAGCGGCTCGGGCTCGGGCTCGGGCTCGGGCTCGGGCTCGGGCTCGGGCTCGGGCTCGGGCTCGGGCTCGGGCTCGGCAGCGAGGCTCGGCGCCGGCTCTTCCCAGGGCAAGTCGACGACCTCTGCCGCGGCGGCGGGCTCTTCGACAACCGCTTCCGCGACGCGCGCCTCGACCGCCGCCGGCGGCGCGGATGGCGCTGCCGGCGGGGCAGCCGGGGCTTCGACGGGCGCAGCCACGACAGGCGCGGGAGCAACGGCAGCGACCGGCGCAGGCGAGGCCGCGCCGGCCACGGGGGAGTTGGCGGGATCAGTCGTGGCCTTGCTGATCCCCAGGTCCTTTAGCGGCGTCCTCGGCACGCCGTCGGCGTCCGCCGGGCGGAACGCGAGCATCCGCAGCAACACCATCTCGAAGCCGCTACGCGGATCGGGCGCCAGCGGCAGGTCGCGGCGGCCGATCAGGCCCATCTGGTAATAGAACTGTACGTCTTCCGCCGGCAACGCCTGGGCCAGGGCCAGCACCCGCTCGCGGTCGCCCTGGCCATTGTCGATCGCTTCCGGCAGGGCCTGGGCGATCGCGACGCGGTGCAGCACGTTGAGTATTTCGGCAAGCACGCCGCCCCAGTCCGGCCCCTGCTCGGCCAGGTGGCGCACCGCTTCGAGCAGGGCGCGCGCATCGCCCTCCAGCAAGGCCTGGAGCACGCCATAGACCTGGCCGTGATCGAGGGTACCGAGCATCGCCCGCACGTCTGCGGCCAGCACCTTGCCCTCGCCGAAGGCGATGGCCTGGTCGGTCAGGCTCATGGCGTCACGCATCGAGCCGTCGGCGGCGCGCCCGAGCAACCACAGGGCGTCATCCTCGAAGGGCACGTTCTCGGCTCCGAGCACGTGGGTCAGGTGCTCGACCACCCGCTCCGGCGGCATGTTCTTCAGGGAGAACTGCAGACAGCGCGAGAGGATGGTCACCGGCAACTTCTGCGGGTCGGTGGTGGCCAGCAGGAACTTGACGTGCGGCGGCGGCTCCTCGAGGGTCTTGAGCAGCGCATTGAAACTGTGCGACGAGAGCATGTGCACTTCGTCGATCAGGTAGACCTTGTAGCGTCCGCGGGTCGGCGAGTACTGCACGTTGTCGAGCAGCTCGCGGGTATCCTCGACCTTGGTCCGGCTCGCGGCGTCCACTTCGATCAGGTCGACGAAGCGGCCTTCGTCGATTTCGCGACAGACCGAGCATTCGCCGCACGGCGTGGAGCTGACCCCGGTCTCGCAGTTCAGGCACTTGGCCAGGATCCGCGCGATGGTGGTCTTGCCGACCCCGCGGGTACCGGTGAACAGGTAGGCATGGTGCAGCCGCTGGTTGTCCAGGGCGTTGATCAGAGCCTTGAGCACATGGGTCTGGCCGACCATTTCACGGAAGGAACGGGGACGCCATTTACGCGCAAGAACTTGATAACTCATCGAAAACCGTCGCAGAAGGGAAGCACAAGTCGGCCAATGCTAGCGCAATTTACCCCTTCTGCGCTCGCCGACTTGGCAAACTGCGTGCTAAGAATTCCCCTGGCCCTTCAGCAGCCCTCGTCGGTGGCAATGACTCTACCTTCCCTGACATCGTTCATGCCTCATTTCGGCGCACCTGCGCTGCTCCTGCTGCAGTTGCTCGCGGCCCTGCCAGCGACGGCCGCGGAGACCGACGCGACGCCATTGCGCTTCTCGGTGATGGAAAGCTGGAGCATGCCGTTGGTCCGCCTGCAACGGGGCCAGCCGATCGACGGCATCGTCTACGACATCACCCGCTCCCTTGCCCGGCAGGTCGGCCGCAAGGCGCTCTACCACCCCTACCCGCGCGGGCGCATCGAGCAGGCGATGAACGCTGGCGAAATCGATGTCCGCTGCTACATCAGCCCCGCCTGGCTCAGCCACGACTTCCCCGGCTATCGCTGGAGCGTCGCGCTGCTGGTGCAACGCGACATCCTGGTCGCCCGCGAAGGCTTCGCGCCGATTCCCGAGGCGCTGCCGGCCCAGCGTATCGGTACCGTCCTTGGCTACAGCTATCCCCGCTTGCAAGCGCTGTTCGACATCGGCCGACTGCGCCGCGACGATGCGCGCACCCAGGATCTGGTGCTGGAAAAGCTGCGCGCCGGCCGCTACCGCTACGCGGTCAGCCATCAACTGTCGCTGCACTGGAGCAACCGCCAGGCGCCGGGGCAGCCGCCACTCCAGGAAGCCGCGCAGCTCGAAGAGACGGCGGTGAGCTGCATGGTGCGGGACTCCGCAGAGGTTCCGGTGGAAGCGATACTGAAGACGTTCGAGGAAATGAAGCGCAGCGGAGAGATCGAGGAGATACTGCAGCGCTACCGATAAGAACGGCGGCGGCGTGCGGAAAATGGCGGGCCTGAAATGGAGGCGGCCCCGCCAGCCACACCCCGGCACACGATGTTCCCGCTGTGGCTGCTTCCTTCCGGACCTGACCAGGTTGACGGGTAATCGTTGCGGGGGGACCGACAGGGCCACCATTGCAGCCTACCCTCGGGTAGGCCGCGCCATTCTACCGGCTTGCGCGTAAGTTACAACCACTTCAAGCACTTACGTTTGCAATCCATTTCGCGAAAGCGGTTCATTGCTGCTGGATCAGACCCTCCGGCGGCGGCTGGGTCGATACGCTCAGCTCGGTATCGACATACAGGTCCAGGGTGCCCCAGCCCGGCTTGGTGCTGAACGACGCATACTTCTCCTCACCGCGATGGAAGGAGAAGGCGATCCGGTAATCGCTGCCGCCGAACAGCTTCACCGGAAACTCGCGGACCTGGCCGGGCCGGATCTCCCCGGAGAAGGTTTCCACGCCCTGCTCCTTGTAGCTGTAGGCGATCGGCGCCGAAGCCTGGCCACTGTAATGCAGCAGGATGCGCGGCCGCTCGCTCCAACCCACGTAGGCGCCGAACAGCACCACCAATGCGAGCACGCCCAGCAACCGCTGCTTTCTTGCCTTGTCCATCGTTAACTCCAGTCTTCGGAAATCTTTCGCAGCAGCGCCGCCGCTTCAGCGGGCGACGCCGTGCTCGTCGAACAGTTTCAGCAGGCCGTCTTCGTCGAGCACCTTCACGCCCAGCTCGTTGGCCTTGGCCAGCTTCGAGCCGGCGCCGGGCCCGGCGACCACGCAGTGGGTCTTGGCCGACACCGAGCCGGCCACCTTGGCGCCGAGCCCTTCCAGCTTGTCCTTGGCCACGTCCCGGCTCATCGCCTCCAGGGTGCCGGTCAGCACCCAGGTCTGCCCGGCCAGAGGCAGGCCTTCGACCGCCTTGCGCTCGCTCTGCCAATGCATGCCGAACTCACGCAACTGCGCCTCGATGGCCAGGGCACGCTGCACGTTGGCCGGCTCGTCGAAGAAATCGCGCAGGCTTTTCGCCGCTCGCTCGGGCAGACGCTCCACCTGGCGTAGATCGAGCCAGTCGGCGCGGATGATGCCGTCGAGCGAACCGAAGCGGCTGGCCAGCTTTTCCGCGCCGGTGGCGGCGATGAAGGGAATGTTCAGCTTGTCGATGAAACCGGCCAGCGAGGCACAGGCGGCGAACTCCGCGGCGACCTCGCCCTCTTCCTGCAACTGCACGCCATGTTCGGCATCGCGCAACTGGGCGATCACCTGGCGGTTGTGCTCGTCGGCGAAGAAGTTGTGGATCTCGTAGGCTACCTCGGCGCCGACGTCCGGCAGGTAGGTCAACACTTCCGGGAGCGCCTTGCCGATCCGCTCGAGCGAACCCAGCGAACGCGCCAGCAGCTTGGCGGTTTCCTCGCCGACGTCGGGAATCCCCAGGGCGAAGATGAAGCGCGCCAGCGAAGGCTTGCGGCTATCGGCGATGGCCGTCAGCAGGTTGTTGGTGGACAGCTCGGCGAACCCTTCCAGCTCGAACACCTGTTCATAGGTCAGGGTATAGAGATCCGCCGGCGAGGCGACCAGCCCGCGATCCACCAGTTGCTCGACGATCTTGTCGCCAAGACCGTCGATGTCCATTGCCCGGCGCGATACGAAATGGATGATCGCCTGCTTCAACTGCGCCTGACAGGAGAGGCGGCCGACGCAGCGATAGATGGCGCCCTCGCTGATCGACTCCTTGCCCTTGCTGCGCTTGACCAACTGGGTCCGCTCCACGGCCGAGCCGCAGACCGGGCAATGCTCGGGCACCTCGATAGCCTGCGCATCCGCCGGGCGGCGCTCGAGCACCACCTGCATGACCTGCGGAATCACATCGCCAGCACGGCGGATCACCACCGTATCGCCGATGCGCAGGCCCAGGCGGGCGACTTCATCCATGTTGTGCAGGGTCGCATTGGACACCGTGACGCCGGCCACCTGCACCGGCTTGAGGCGTGCCACCGGGGTCACGGCGCCGGTGCGGCCGACCTGGAACTCGACACCCAGCAGCTCGGTCAACTCCTCGCGCGCGGGGAACTTGTGGGCGATCGCCCAACGCGGCTCGCGCGCGCGGAAGCCCAGTTCGCGCTGGAAGGCGATGCGGTTGACCTTGAACACCACGCCGTCGATCTCGTAGGCCAGCGCATCGCGTCGGCGACCGATGTCGTCGTAGTAGTCGCGGCAGGCCTGGGCGCCCTTGACCAGGCGCAGCTCGCGACTGATGGGGATACCCCAGCCGCGGAACGCCTCGAGGATGCCCACCTGGGTGTCCGGCAGCGTCCCGCTGACCTGGCCGAAGCCGTAGGCACAGAACTCCAGCGGGCGACTGGCGGTGATCTTCGAATCCAGCTGGCGCAGGCTGCCGGCCGCCGCGTTGCGCGGGTTGGCGAAGGTCTTGCCGCCGGTTTCCACGGCCTTGGCGTTGAGCGCCTCGAAACCGGCCTTGGACATGAACACCTCGCCGCGCACTTCGAGGGTCTCCGGCCAGCCTTCGCCGTGCAGCTTCAGCGGTACGTTGCGAATGGTGCGTACGTTGCTGGTGATGTCCTCGCCGGTGCTGCCATCGCCGCGGGTGGCGCCGCGCACCAGTTGGCCGCGTTCGTAGAGCAGGCTGACGGCCAGGCCGTCCAGCTTCGGCTCGCAACTGTACTCGACCTCCGCGCCACCGCCGAGCAGGTCGCCGCCAGGCAACAGGTCGGCCAGTCCTTCGCGTACGCGGCGGTCGAAGTCCAGCAGGTCCTGCTCCTCGAAGGCGTTGCCGAGGCTGAGCATGGGGATCTCATGGCGCACTTCGCCGAACGCCGAGGCCGGCGTGCCGCTGACCCGCTGGGTCGGCGAGTCGGGCGTCAGCAGTTGCGGGTACTCGGCCTCCAGCGCCTGCAACTCGCGGAACAGGCGATCGTATTCGGCGTCGGGAATGCTCGGTTCGTCGAGCACGTAGTAACGGTAATTGTGGGTGTCCAGTTCGGTTCGCAGTTGCGCGATGCGTTCGGCGGCAGCCTGGGTGTCGGTCATGGTGGGAGTCCGTGAAACGAAAAGAGCAGCCTCGGCTGCTCTATAGAGTAGTTCGCCCCCTCCCGTACGAAGAAAGGGGCTGTGGCCGGATCAGCGCTTCTGCATCAGGCTGCGACGCTCATGGTCGATGATGCGCTGGCGGTAGTGCTCGATGGTCTGGGCGGTCAACACGCTGCGCTGCTCGTCCTTCAGCTCGCCGTTCAGCTCGTGGGCCAGCTTGCGCGCGGCGGCAACCATCACGTCGAAGGCCTGCTTCGGATGGCGCGGCCCCGGCAGGCCGAGGAAGAAGCTCACGGCGCGGGTGCTGAAGTTGTCGATGTCGTCCAGGTCGAAAGTGCCCGGTTTCACCGCATTGGCCATGGAGAACAGGATCTCGCCATTGCCGGCCATGCTTTCGTGGCGATGGAAGATGTCCATGTCGCCGAAGCGCAGGCCGCTCTCGAGGATGTTCTGCAACAATGCCGGCCCCTTGAAGCCGCTCTCGTCGCGGGCGATGACGTTGATGATCAGCACCTCGTCGACCGGGGCAGGTTCGGCAGCAACCGCAGGGGCTTTCTCCCGCTCTTTCTCCTTGCGGCCCTTCGACTTGCCCTTGCGCGGCTCCACCGTCTCGGCGGCATCGCTCGGGTCCGCCTCCAGGGCCAGCCCCTCGTCGAGGTCCAGATCGCCCTGGCGCGGCTCTTCCTGGCGCTTGCCGCCCTTGCGTTCCTTGGCTTCGCGGGCGCTGACGCTGGGCAGGTCCTGTTCGTCGAAGGATGGCTCGCGATGCTCGACCACGCGCGCCGGCCCCAGCAGTTCAGCCGAGTCGCCGTCGTCGTCCGGCAGATTGGCGAAACTGCGGTCGAGCTTGAACTTCAACTTGCCCTTGCCGCCCCGCATCCGCCGCCAACCGTCGAAGAGAATGCCGGCGATCACGATAAGCCCGATAACGATAAGCCATTCGCGCAGACCGATATCCATGTAATTCCGTAGCCCCTAGTGAAAATGGTGAATAAAAAATGAAAAAAGGACGTCCTGTCCCTTGAAACGTGGAGCCAACCTTGTTCTGACAGAACTTTCCCACGCGATACAAAAAGTGGCCATTAAACTAACATGCCCATGCACAAGTTTACACTGCCTGACACTCAGGCTTCAGCCAATGCGACCGCCTCTTCCACGTCAACTGCAACAAGCCGTGAACAGCCCGGCTCATGCATGGTCACGCCCATCAACTGATCGGCCATTTCCATGGCGATCTTGTTGTGGGTGATATAGATGAACTGCACCTTTTCCGACATCTCCTTCACCAATCGCGCATAACGTCCGACGTTGGCATCGTCCAATGGCGCATCGACTTCGTCGAGCATGCAGAACGGCGCCGGGTTCAACTGGAAGATGGCGAATACCAGCGCCAGCGCGGTCAGCGCCTTTTCCCCGCCGGACAACAAGTGGATGGTGCTGTTCTTCTTGCCCGGCGGGCGCGCCATGATCGCCACACCGGTATCGAGTAGATCTTCGCCGGTAAGTTCCAGATATGCCGTACCGCCGCCGAATACCTTCGGGAACAATGCCTGAAGGCCAGCATTGATCTGGTCGAAGGTTTCCTTGAAACGATTGCGGGTTTCCCGGTCGATCTTGCGGATGACGTTTTCCAGCGTCTCCAGCGCTTCGGCCAGGTCGTCGTTCTGCGAGTCCAGGTAGCGCTTGCGCTCGGACTGCTGCTGGTACTCCTCGATCGCCGCCAGGTTGATCGGCCCCAGACGCTGGATGCGCGCCGCGAGACTCTCGAGACGCTCCTCCCAATCGCGTTCGCTGGCATCCAGGGGCAGGTTGGCCAGTACCGTATGCAGGTCGTAGCCGTCTTCGGCGAGCTGCTCCTGCAAGGCTTTGCGCCGCACCACCAGCCCCTGCCACTCCAGGCGCTGCTGCTCCAGCTGGCCACGCAGCAGTTGCGATTGCTGCTCGGCCTGGCCGCGGCGCTTCTCCACCTCGCGCAGTTCGCGATCGGCGTCTTCCAGGGCCAGCCGCGCCTGCTTGAGTTCGTCCTCGACGGCCATCCGCCGCTCCAGCAACTCCTCGAGCTTCATGCGCAGCTCTTCCAGCGGTGCCGCCCCCTCCTCCAGATTGAGGTTGAGCTGTTCGCAACGCTCGTTGAGGCGCGCCGACTGCTGGTCGAGGCGCTCCAGGGCCTGCTGGGTGGAATTGTGCTGCGCCTTCAGCGAGCCGACCCGCACCGCCAACTGGTGCGCATGGTCCTTGTGGGTGCGGGCATCCTGGCGAATCCGGTCGAGCCGTTCGCGCAGGGCGTCACGCTCCGCCAGCAGGGATTCCCGGCGCTCGGTGTCCAGCGCCATGCTATCCAGCGCTTCCTGCAGGGTCAGGCGCGCCTCGCTCAGTTGCTCCTGTTCCAGCGCGCGCTGCTCGGCCAGTTCCGCCACTTCTTCGTCGAGACGGCGGCGACGCAGTACCAGTTGCTCGACCTTGGCCTGCTGCGCGGACAACTGCGCCTTCAGCTCGCCGTGCCGGCGCCCCTCCTCCTGGACCTGGCGCCGCACCTGCTCCCGCGCGCCTTCCAGCTCGCGCTGCTCGTCGCGGGCCGCAGCCAGACGCTCCTCGCCTTCGGCGACACGGGTTTCCAGGGCCTCCCGCCGCTCCTGCAACGCCTCCAGTTCCTGGGCGCGGGCGAGCATGCCGCCCTGGGCCTCGTCGCTGCGCCGGACCCGCAGGAAGTGCCGGCCGACCCAGTAGCCATCGCGACTGATCAGGCTCTCGCCGTCGTCCAGGGCGCCGCGCTGGGCGAGCGCCTGTTCCAGGGTCTCCACCGGTTTCACCCGGGCCAACCAGGGACTCAGGTCGGCGTCGGCGCGGACCTTGTCCAGCAGCGAACCGGCCGCCGTCGCGGCTCCGCGAGCGGGGCTGAGCAGGCGCAGCTCGCCCTTGCCGAAGCCGGCCAGGGCGAGCCCGTCGAAGCCGTCCAGCAAGACCGCCTGCAGATCCGCGCCGAGCACGGTCTCCACCGCCAGCTCCCAACCCGGCTCGACACGCAAGCCTTCGGCGAGGCGCGGACGTTGTTCCAGGCCCTGCTCGCGCAACCACTCCAAGGCGCCCTGTCCGGGATCGAGAGCGGCCTGCTGCAGGGCCTCCAGCGAAGCGATGCGCCCGTTCAGGCGCTGCAACTCGCCCTGCGCCTGGTGCTGTTCGGCGGCCAGCTGCTGCAATTCCTGGCGCAATTGTTCGAGTCGCTCGGCTTGGCCCTGCTCCTGCAATTGCAGTTCTTCCAGGGCCAGTTCGGCGATCGCCACCTGTTCGTTGAGTTCGAGGATCGCCGCGTCCTCGGGGTCGGCCGCCAACTGGCCACGCTCCTCCTGCAGGCGCCGCTCGCGATCCTGCAGGCGCTCCAGGCTCTGCTCCAGGTGCTGGATGCGCGACTGCTGCACCTCGGCCTGGCGGCGGGGTTCGGCGCTCTGCTGGTTGAAGGCATCCCACTGCTGCTGCCAGGCCTGCATGCCCTGCTCGGCCTGTTCCAGGGCGATGCCCGCTTCTTCCGCGGCGGCCGCGCTGAGTTCCTGTTCCGGTGCGAGCATGGCCATTTCCTCGGCCAGGGTCGCGAGCAAGGTACGGTCATGCCCGAGGTGCGATTCGGTTTCCTGGCGGGTCCGTTCGGCTTCGCGCAAGTCGTCCTGCAACTGGCGCTGGCGCTGCTGGCCATGCTGGATGCTCTGCTCGACCCGGGCGATGTCGCCGCCGACCGAATAGAAGCGTGCCTGCACCTGGTTGAAGCGTTCGGACAACTCGTGATGGCCGTCGCGCAGCCGTTCGATGCCGGCATCGGCACCACGCTGCTCGGCCACCAGGGCCTCGAAGGCGATCTCCTGGTCGCCGATGACCCGCTCGCGCTGACCGACCTGCTCGTTCAGGTCGCGCCAGCGCACGGCACCCAGCTGGGCCTTGAGCTGGCGCTCCTCGGCCTTGTGTTCCTGGTATTTTTCCGCCGACTGGGCCTGCCGGTGCAGGCGTTCCAGTTGCCGCCCCAGCTCTTCGCGCAGGTCGGTGAGGCGTGCCAGGTTTTCCTGGGTCCGACGGATGCGGCTTTCGGTTTCGCGGCGGCGCTCCTTGTACTTGGAAATGCCCGCGGCTTCCTCGATGAAGTTGCGCAGGTCTTCCGGACGCGCCTCGATCAGCTTGGAGATCATGCCCTGTTCGATGATCGAGTAGCTGCGCGGCCCCAGGCCGGTGCCGAGGAAGATGTCGGTGATGTCGCGCCGCCGGCACTTGGTGCCGTTGAGGAAATAGGTGTTCTGCCCATCCCGCGAGACCCGCCGGCGAATGGATATCTCGGCGTACTGGGCGTATTCGCCCACCAGGGTGGTCTCGGCGTTGTCGAAGATCAGCTCGATGCTCGCCTGGCTCACCGGCTTGCGGGTATTCGAGCCGTTGAAGATGACATCGGTCATCGACTCGCCGCGCAGGTTCTTCGCCGAGCTTTCGCCCATCACCCAGCGCACCGCGTCGATGATGTTCGACTTGCCGCAGCCGTTCGGCCCTACCACTGCCGCCATGTTGCTGGGGAAGTTCACCGTGGTCGGATCGACGAAGGACTTGAACCCCGCCAGCTTGATGCTCTTCAGGCGCATGCGTGCGCTCCCGCCAGGGTCGCCATCAGCGTTCGGCGAGCGCGGCCAGCACCAGCTGGCAGTTGTGGCGGCCGTATTCCAGCAGGACCTCGCGGATCCTCGCCTCGTCACGGGCGATCACCGCTTGCAGGAGCTGAGCAAAACTGCCGAGGAACTGGTTCATTTCCGCCTTGCGCCGTTCCAGCGCCAGGTGGTAGGCGCGACTCACCGCCGGCAGCAGGTTTTCGACGGTCTCCTGCAGGTAGGGATTGTTCGCGAAAGGAAAGGCCGCGCGCATGATGTCGAAGCTGGCCTCGACGAAGCCGTCGATATCGCTTTGCGCCAGGTTGTTCAGCAGGCGCTGCTGGATGACCAGGAACGGTGCCAGCTCGGCTTCGCTGCGCCAGCGCCGGGCGACGCTTTCCGCCAGCAGGATGTAGAGCTGAACGATCAGCGCGTAGAGGCTTTCCACATGTTGCGGGGACAGTTCGGACACCTGGGCGCCGCGGCGCGGCAGGATGTTCACCAGGTGGCGGCGTTCGAGAATCAGCAGCGCCTCGCGGACCGAGCCGCGACTGACGTTGAGGGTCTGGGTGACCTTCTGCTCCTGGATACGTTCCCGTTCCTTGAGTTCTCCCCGGATGATGCGTTCCGCGAGGTGGTGGGCGATCTGCTCTGCCAGGCTGTCCGGGGCCTTGAACGTCATGGTGATCCTTTTATCCAGGGGCGCGTTTTCCGGGGGTATATGGATGGGAAGTGTAACACAGGGCGTTACCCCGCCGGCTTCCCGGCGAAGCGGCGGACAGAACGAAGGTTGGGATGGGGCAGGCCGGCCAAGGGAGGACAATTGTCAGACAATCTAACAAGATAAATACGAGGACTTCCCATGTTTGCCTCGCTTTCCTCTGCCTGGATGCTGCGTCTGAAAAAGTACGGCTACTGGATCTGGCTGATCGCGGTGCTCGGCATCCCGCTCAGCTACTGGTGGTCGCTCGGTAGCGACTACCCCAACGCCTGGCCCTGGCTGGTGATCAGCGTGGTGTTCGGGCTGATCCCGATCCTCGATGCCATCGTCGGCCGCGATCCGGCCAACCCCGAGGAAGCCAGCGAAGTGCCGGAGATGGAAGCACAGGGCTACTACCGCGTACTGTCCCTGGCCACCGTCCCGCTGTTGCTGGGCATGCTCGTCTGGTCCGGCTGGATCCTCGCCCACGAGACCCGCTGGGACTGGGTCGGCCAACTGGGCTGGATCCTGTCGGTGGGCACCGTGATGGGCGCCATCGGCATCACCGTCTCCCACGAACTGATCCACAAGGACCCGCAACTGGAACAGAACGCCGGCGGCCTGCTGCTGGCGGCGGTGTGCTATGCCGGCTTCAAGGTCGAACACGTGCGCGGCCACCATGTACACGTCTCGACCCCGGAAGATGCCTCGTCCTCGCGCTACGGCCAGAGCCTCTACTCGTTCCTCCCGCACGCCTACAAGCACAACTTCCTCAACGCCTGGCGCCTGGAGGCCGAGCGCCTGAAGCGCAAGGGCCTGCCGGCCCTGCACTGGCGCAACGAGCTGATCTGGTGGTACGCCATCAGCGCCCTCTTCCTGCTCGGCTTCAGCCTGGCCTTCGGCTGGCTGGGAGCGATCTTCTTCCTCGGCCAGTCGGTGATGGCCTTCACCCTGCTGGAGATCGTCAACTACGTCGAGCACTACGGCCTGCATCGGCGGCGCCTGGACAACGGCCGCTACGAACGCACCACGCCGGAACACTCGTGGAACAGCAATTTCCTCCTGACCAACCTGTTCCTTTTCCACCTGCAGCGCCATTCCGACCACCATGCCTACGCCAAGCGCCGCTACCAGGTGCTGCGCCACTACGACAGCAGCCCGCAACTGCCCAACGGCTATGCCGGGATGATCGTCCTCGCCCTGTTCCCACCGCTCTGGCGCGCGGTGATGGACCCGAAGGTGCGCGCCTACTATGCCGGCGAGGAATACCAGCTTACCGACACCCAGCGCATCTGAGCGTCCCGCCCCTGGGAAACGGCACCTTCGGGTGCCGTTTTCGTTTATGGGCAAACTGACTGACCTACAGGTCAAAAAATTATTTGACTCAAAAGTCAGTTTTTTCTAGATTCGCCTCCATAGCTCCTACCGTGGAGCCCTGTGCGGAAACCGCCCCACTCCGGCCGGTTCTCCTGCAAGGCCTAGAATTCAATAACAAGAACCCGCCTGGAGGCACGCCTTGATCAGGTTCCTGCTCAACCGGGAGATCCGCGTCGAAGAACGCCTGGACCCCAACCTCACCGTCCTCGACTACCTGCGCCGGCACCTCGGCAAGACCGGCACCAAGGAAGGCTGCGCCTCCGGCGATTGCGGCGCCTGCACCGTGGTGGTCGGCGAACTGGTCACCGGCGAGGATGGTGCCGAACGCATCCGCTATCGCAGCCTGAACTCCTGCCTGACCTTCGTTTCCGCCCTTCACGGCAAGCAATTGATCACCGTCGAGGACCTCAAGCACCAGGACCGCCTGCACGACGTGCAGCAGGCGATGGTCGACTGCCATGGCTCGCAGTGCGGGTTCTGCACGCCGGGTTTCGTCATGTCGCTGTTCGCCCTGCAGAAGAACAGCGCCGGCGCCGATCCGGCCAAGGCCCACGAGGCGCTCGCCGGCAACCTCTGCCGCTGCACCGGCTACCGGCCGATCCTCGACGCCGCCGAGCAGGCCTGCTGCCACAAGCGCGCAGACCAGTTCGACGCCCGGGAAGCCGCCACCATCGAGCAATTGCGCGCCATCGCTCCGCGCGAAACCGCCGAGCTGAACAGCGGTGACCGGCGCTGCCTGCTGCCGCTCACCGTCGCCGACCTGGCCGACCTCTACGGCGCCAATCCGCAGGCACGCCTGCTGGCCGGCGGCACCGACCTGGCGCTGGAGGTCACCCAGTTCCATCGCGAACTGCCGGTGATGATCTATGTCGGCCACATCCGCGAAATGAAACGCATCGAAGTGGGCGCCAACTGCCTGGAAATCGGCGCCGCCACCCCGCTGACCGACTGCTACCAGGCGCTGGCCGCGGACTACCCGGACTTCGGCGAGTTGCTGCAGCGTTTCGCGTCCCTGCAGATCCGCAACCAGGGCACTCTCGGCGGCAATATCGGCAACGCCTCGCCGATCGGCGACGCCCCGCCGCTGCTGATCGCCCTCGGCGCGAAGATCGTCCTGCGCCGCGGCGAACGGCGCCGCGAGCTGCCGCTGGAGGAGTACTTCCTCGACTACAAGGTCACCGCCCGCGAAGAAGGCGAGTTCATCGAGAAGATCCTGGTCCCGCGTGCCCGGCCCAGCCAGGCGTTCAAGGCCTACAAGGTCTCCAAGCGCATCGACGACGATATTTCCGCGGTCTGCGCCGCCATCAGCCTCGACCTGGAAGATGGCCGGATCGCCCGCGCCAGGGTCGCCTTCGGCGGCATGGCGGCGATTCCCAAGCGCGCCGCCGCCTGCGAAGCGGCGCTGCAAGGCGCGCGCCTGGAAGCCGCCAGCTTCGAACGCGCCGCGGCCGCCCTGGCGAACGACTTCACCCCGCTCAGCGACTTCCGCGCGAGCAAGGAATATCGCCTGCTGACCGCGCAGAACCTGCTGCGCAAATGCTTCCTGGAGCTGCACGCTCCCGCCGTCGAAACCCGGGTGACCGCCTATGTCTAACCATCGCAAGCCGCACAAGAGCCAGGAAGAGCTGGCCGACCTGTTCCGCGCCGAGTTGACCACCGGAGTCGGCCGCAGCGTCAAGCACGAAAGCGCCCCCAAGCACGTCAGCGGCGAGGCGATCTACATCGACGATCGCCTGGAGTTTCCCAACCAGTTGCACGTCTATGCGCGCCTGAGCGAGCGCGCCCACGCCCGCATCACCCGCCTCGACGTGACGCCCTGCTACCAGTTCCCCGGCGTCGCCATCGCCCTCACCGCCGCCGACGTTCCCGGCCAGCTCGACATCGGCCCGGTGGTGGCCGGCGACCCACTGCTGGCCGATGGCAAGGTGGAGTATGTCGGACAGATGGTCCTGGCGGTCGCCGCCGACAGCCTGGAAACCGCGCGCAAGGCGGCCATGGCGGCGATCGTCGAGTACGAAGACCTGGAACCGGTGCTCGACGTGGTCGAGGCCCTGCGCAAGCGCCATTTCGTCCTCGACAGCCACCAGCACCGCATCGGCGACTCCGCCGCCGCGCTGGCCGGCGCGCCGCATCGCCTGCAAGGCACGCTGCACATCGGCGGCCAGGAGCATTTCTACCTGGAGACGCAGATTTCCTCGGTAATGCCCAGCGAAGACGGCGGCATGATCGTCTATTGCTCGACCCAGAACCCCACCGAAGTGCAGAAGCTGGTGGCCGAGGTCCTCGGGGTTTCCTTCAACCGCATCGTCATCGACATGCGCCGCATGGGCGGCGGCTTCGGCGGCAAGGAAACCCAGGCCGCGGCGCCGGCCTGCCTGTGCGCGGTGGTCGCCTACCACACCGGGCGTCCGGCGAAGATGCGCCTGCCGCGCATGGAGGACATGCAGATCACCGGCAAGCGTCACCCGTTCTACGTCGAATACGACGTCGGCTTCGACGACGATGGCCGCCTGCACGGCATCCAGATCGACCTGGCCGGCAACTGCGGCTATTCGCCGGACCTCTCCGGCTCGATCGTCGACCGCGCCATGTTCCACTCGGACAACGCCTACTTCCTCGGCAACGCCACCATCAACGGCCACCGTTGCAAGACCAACACCGCCTCGAACACCGCCTACCGCGGTTTCGGCGGGCCCCAGGGAATGGTCGCCATCGAGGAGATCATGGACGCCGTGGCCCGCAGCCTGGGCAAGGATCCGCTGGAGGTGCGCAAGCTCAACTACTACGGCAAGGACGAGCGCAACGTCACCCATTACCACCAGACCGTCGAGCACAACCTGTTGGCGGAGATGACCGCCGAGCTGGAAGCGAGCAGCGAGTACGCCCGCCGCCGCGAGGAAATCCGTGCCTTCAATGCCGCCAGCCCGGTCCTGAAGAAAGGCCTGGCGCTGACCCCGGTGAAGTTCGGCATTTCGTTCACCGCGACCTTCCTCAACCAGGCAGGTGCGCTGATCCACATCTATACCGACGGCAGCATCCACCTGAACCATGGCGGCACCGAGATGGGCCAGGGCCTCAATACCAAGGTCGCCCAGGTGGTCGCCGAGGTCTTCCAGGTCGACGTGGAGCGCATCCAGATCACCGCCACCAATACCGACAAGGTGCCCAATACCTCGCCCACCGCCGCCTCCTCGGGCACCGACCTGAACGGCAAGGCCGCGCAGAATGCCGCCGAAACCATCAAGCGGCGCCTGGTGGAGTTCGCCGCGCGGCACTGGAAGGTCAGCGAGGAAGACATCGAGTTCCGCAACAACCAGGTGCGTATCCGCGAGCTGATCCTGCCGTTCGAGGAACTGATCCAGCAGGCCTACTTCGGCCAGGTCTCGTTGTCCAGCACCGGCTTCTACCGCACGCCGAAGATCTTCTACGACCGCGAGCAGGCCCGTGGCCGGCCCTTCTATTATTTCGCCTACGGCGCCGCCTGCTCGGAGGTGATAGTCGATACCCTCACCGGCGAATACCGCATGCTGCGCACCGACATCCTGCATGACGTCGGCGACTCGCTGAACCCGGCCATCGACATCGGCCAGGTCGAAGGCGGCTTCGTCCAGGGCATGGGCTGGCTGACCATGGAGGAACTGGTCTGGAACGCCAAGGGCAAGCTGATGACCAGCGGCCCGGCCAGCTACAAGATTCCCGCCGTCGCCGACATGCCGCTGGACCTGCGGGTGAAACTGCTGGAGAACCGCAAGAATCCGGAGCAGACCGTGTTCCATTCCAAGGCCGTGGGCGAGCCGCCGTTCATGCTCGGCATCTCGGTCTGGTGCGCGATCAAGGACGCCGTGGCCAGCCTCGCCGACTACCGCGCGCAACCCGCCATCGACGCGCCGGCGACGCCCGAGCGGGTGCTCTGGGGCGTGGAACAGATGCGCCGGCTGAAGGCCGCCCAGGCGCAAGCGGCGGACGCCGCGGTCGAACCGGCCTGAACCGCCGCGATCGGGAGGATGACGAGATGAACTGGATCAGCGCCCTGGCCGAGTTGCAGCGTAGCGGCGAACCTTGCGTCCTGGTGACCATCATCGAGGAACGCGGCTCGACCCCGCGCAACGCCGGCTCGAAGATGGTGGTCAGCGCCGAGCGGCTCTACGACACCATCGGCGGCGGCCACCTGGAATACAGGGCCCAGGCCATTGCCCGGGAAATGCTCGCCGCGCGGACCCAGGACACCCGCCTGGAGCGCTTCAGCCTGGGCGCCAGTCTCGGCCAGTGCTGCGGCGGCGCCACGGTGCTGCTGTTCGAGCCGATGGGCCAGCCGCAGGCACACATCGCCGTGTTCGGCGCGGGCCACGTCGGTCGCGCCCTGGTACCCTTGCTCGCCAGCCTGCCCTGCCGGGTGCGCTGGATCGATTCGCGGGAACACGAATTTCCCGCGCTCCTGCCCGACGGCGTGGAGAAAGTGGTGAACGACGAAGTGCTCGACGAGGTCGAGCGGATGCCGCCCGGCAGCCACTTCATCGTCATGACCCACAATCACCCGCTGGACCTGGAGCTTACCGCGGCGATCCTGGCGCGCAACGACTTCGCCTACTTCGGCCTGATCGGCTCGAAGACCAAGCGCGTCAAGTTCGAGCACCGCCTGCGCGAACGTGGCGTCGACGCCGAACGCCTGCAACGGATGCGCTGCCCGATGGGCCTGGAGCAGGTGAAAGGCAAGCTGCCGGCGGAGATCGCCATCTCCATCGCCGGCGAGGTGATCGCCACCTACAACGCCGCCTTCGGCCTGGAACGCAAGCAGGGGCCGTCGAGCGTCACCCGGCTGACCCCGGAGTCGCGCCGCGCCCACGAATCCTGAGCGGCCCCCCGCTCCCCCGCGTCCGCCGCCAGGCGGCGGACCTCCCACGAACCTTTTTTCGAGACTGCCATGACCCGCAACGCCAAAGCCTACCGCGCCGCCATCCTGCACAGCATCGCCGACCCCGCGGAGGTCGGCGTCGAACGCTCCTACGAATACTTCGAGGACGGCCTGTTGCTGGTGGAGGACGGCAAGGTCGCTCGCCTCGGTGACGCCGAAACCCTGCTCGGCGAGATCGGCGAGGTCGAGGTCTTCGAGTACCGCGACGCGCTGATCACCCCCGGCTTCATCGATACCCACATCCATTTCCCGCAGACCGGGATGATCGCCTCCTACGGCGAACAACTGCTGGACTGGCTGAACACCTATACCTTCCCCACCGAGCGCCAATTCGGCGACCAGGCCCATGCCGACCAGGTCGCCGAGATCTTCCTGCAGGAACTGCTGCGCAACGGCACCACCACCGCCCTGGTCTTCGGCAGCGTGCACCGGCAATCGGTGGAATCGCTGTTCGAGGCCGCCCGGCGCCTGGACCTGCGCCTGATCGCCGGCAAGGTGATGATGGACCGCAACGCGCCGGACTACCTGACCGACACCGCCGAGAGCAGCTACCGCGACAGCAAGGCGCTGATCGAGCGCTGGCACGGCCAGGGCCGTCTGCTCTACGCGGTGACCCCGCGCTTCGCCCCGACCAGCACCGCGGAACAGCTGGACATGGCGGCGCGGCTGCTGCGCGAGCATCCCGGCGTATACCTGCACACCCATCTGTCGGAGAACCTCAAGGAAATCGAGTGGGTGAAGGAGCTGTTCCCCGAGCGCAGCGGCTACCTGGACGTCTACGACCACCACGGCCTGCTCGGGCCGCGCTCGGTGTTCGCCCATGGCGTGCACCTGTGCGACGGCGAATGCCAGCGCCTGGCGGAGACTGGCTCGGCGGTGGCGTTCTGCCCGACCTCCAACCTGTTCCTCGGCAGCGGTCTGTTCGACCTGCCGAAGCTGGAGCGCTACAAGGTCAAGGTCGGCCTCGGCACCGATGTCGGCGCCGGCACCAGCTTCTCCCAGCTGCAGTCCCTGAACGAGGCGTACAAGGTCATGCAGTTGCAGGGCGCCCGCCTCGATCCGTTCAAGTCGCTCTACCTCGCCACCCTCGGCGGCGCCCGTGCGCTGGAGCTGGACGACCGGATCGGCAGCTTCGCCACCGGCAACGAGGCGGACTTCGTGGTCCTCGACTACCACGCCACCCCGCTGCTCTCCTACCGCCTGAGCCAGGCCGGCAGCCTGGCCGAACGGCTGTTCGCGCTGACCATCCTCGGCGACGACCGCACGGTGAAGGAAACCTTCGCCGCCGGTCGCTCGGTGCATCGCCGCGACTGACTCCCGGCGGAAACGAAAAAGCCCCGCATCGCGGGGCTTTTTCATGCTTCGGATCAGGCCGCCGAGTCGCTGTCGGCCTTGGCCCGGCGTGGCTTCTTCTTGCCGCCGAGGAGGTGCGAGAACACCGCGTGCAGGTCGCCGGAAGCGTTGTCGCTCTCCAGGTTGAGCTTGCTGTCGATATGCTCCATGTGGTGCATCATCAGGGTCACCGCGCGCTCCTTGTCGCCCTTCTCGATGGCGTCGAGGATCTCGTTGTGCTCGTCGAACGAGCAGTGCGAGCGACCGCCGCTTTCGTACTGGGCGATGATCAGCGAGGTCTGCGACACCAGGCTGCGCTGGAAACTCACCAGAGGAGCGTTGCGCGCCATCTCGGCGAGCTTCAGGTGGAACTCGCCGGACAGGCGGATGCCGGCGCCCCGGTCGCCACGGGCGAAGCTGGATTGTTCCTGCACCACCATCTCGCGCAACTCGGCCAGACGCTCGGCGGTGGCGTTGTCGGTGGCCAGTTCGGTGATGGCGCGCTCGACTGTGCGGCGGGCGAAAAGGATCTGCCGGGCCTCGTCGATGCTCGGGCTGGCGACCACCGCGCCGCGGTTCGGCCGTAACAGCACCACCTGCTCGTGGGCCAGGCGCGAGAGGGCGCGGCGAATGATGGTGCGGCTGACACCGAATATCTCGCCGAGCGCCTCCTCGCTCAGCTTGGTGCCGGGGGCCAGGCGTTGTTCGAGGATGGCGTCGAAGATGTGGGCGTAGACGATCTCGTCTTGGGTACCGCTGCGGGCAGCCTTGCCGGTGCGCGGCGGCTTCCTGATGTGTTGCAACTGATCGGTCATCGGTCTCGAACCTTGTGCGTCCGGCTTGTGGCCTGGGCTGATCCTCGCTCACGGGCGTGGGTGAGGCACGCCGGCGGCTGGTAGCGAAATAGTGTACACAAGCAGCGGCATCCGACGCACCACCCCTTTCCGCCCCTCGTTCCGAGCGCGCGGCACCGCCCGGAAGGGGGCGTGACGGAAAGCTGATAAAAATGTGGCGAAACACCCTCAAACATTCTTTGACCTTTTTGTATACAAAGGCATAATCGCTCGCACGAGTTCTTGACCCAGAGGTCAGAAAATCGTGCCCTCACATCACCTTCGAGCCGCGTCAGGGACCTGGTAACCAACCGGCCCGCAGGACCTAACAACAAGAGCGATGAGGAGTACCTGCTGTGGAAAGCACCAAACAAGAAGAACAAGGGATCTACGCTGCGACACCGCCCGCCACCGGCCTGCTCGAACGCCTGTTCAAGCTCCGCCAGCATGGTACGACGGTCAGGACCGAGCTGGCGGCCGGGCTGACCACCTTCATCACCATGGCCTACATCATCTTCGTCAATCCCAACATCATGGCCGACGCCGGCATCGACCACGGCGCGGCGTTCGTCGCCACGTGCCTGGCGGCCGCCCTCGGCTGCTTCCTGATGGGCCTGTACGCCAACTGGCCGGTGGGCCTGGCGCCGGGAATGGGACTGAACGCCTTCTTCACCTACACCGTGGTCGGCACCATGGGCTACAGCTGGCAGATCGCCCTAGGCGCGGTGTTCATCTCCGGGGTGATGTTCATGCTGCTGACCTTCTCCCGGGTCCGCGAATGGCTGCTCAACAGCATCCCCCGCAGCCTCAGGTTCGCCATGGGTGCGGGAGTCGGCCTGTTCCTCGGCCTGATCGGCCTGAAGACCGCCGGCATCGTGGTGGCCAGCCCGGCGACCCTGATCAAGCTCGGCCACCTCACCTCGCCCGGCCCGCTGCTGGCGGCACTGTGCTTCCTGATGATCGCCGTGCTCGAGTACCGCCGGGTGTTCGGCGGCATCCTCATCAGCATCCTCAGCGTCACCCTGGTCGGCTGGGCCCTCGGCCTGGTGCAGTACGGCGGGGTGTTCTCGGCGCCGCCGAGCCTGGCGCCGACCTTCCTGGCGATGGACATCGCCGGCGCGTTCAACGTCACCATGATCAGCGTGATCCTGGCCTTCCTCTTCGTGCACATGTTCGATACCGCCGGCACTCTCATGGGCGTCGCCCAGCGCGCGCACCTGGTGAAGGAGGACGGACGTATCGAGAACCTGTCGAAGGCGATGAAGGCCGACAGCGCCTCCAGCGTGTTCGGCGGCATGCTCGGTGTCCCGCCGGTGACCAGTTACGTGGAGAGCGCCGCGGGCGTGGCCGCCGGCGGACGTACCGGGCTCACCGCGGTGGTGGTCGGCGTGCTGTTCGTCGCCGCGATGTTCTTCGCCCCGCTGGCCGGGATGATCCCCGCCTTCGCCACCGCCGGCGCGCTGATCTACGTGGCCATGCTGATGATGGGCGGGATGGCGCACATCGACTGGGACGAGCACACCGAGACCATCCCGGCGATCGTCACGGTGATCATGATGCCGCTGACCTTCTCGGTGGCCGACGGTATCGCCTTGGGCTTCATCACCTACGTCGCGATGAAGGTCCTCACCGGCAAGCACCGCGAAGTCTCGGCCAGCCTCTATGCGTTGTTCGTGATCTTCGTCGCCAAGTTCATCTTCCTCTGACCCGCCCGGATGGCGGATGGCCGCACGCGGCTATCCGCCTCGAACCTGTCGTTGCCCCGCAGGGCTCGCGACGCGCAGCTTCATCCCCCGCCCATTCGTACCCTGCGCCGCATTTCCCTTCCTGCCCACGAGTGGCGGATAACCGGCAACCCTCGGCGCACTCCCCGCGAACGAAAAAAAGCCCGCTCGATGGCGGGCCAGGGAAAAGGACTCGGAGAGTCAGTGTTTCGTGGCACGCACCTAGCTGCCGCGATAGGTCGAATAGCTGTAGGGCGAGATCAGCAGCGGCACGTGGTAGTGATCGTCGGCGGAGGCGATGCCGAAACGCAGCACCACCTGGTCGAGGAAGGCCGGCTCCGGCAATTGCACGCCGCGGGCGCGATAGTAGTCGCCGGCGTTGAACACCAGTTGATAGACCCCGGGACGGAAGTCCTCGCCTTGCAGCACCGGCTGGTCGCAGCGGCCGTCGTGGTTGGTCAGGGTGGTGGCGATCAGTTCCAGTTGCTGGCCTTCCACCCGGTACAGCTCGATCTTGATGCCATGGCCGGGGCAGCCATGTGCGGAATCCAGTACATGCGTGGTCAAACGTCCCATGGGTTGCGGGCGCCCGCTGGCGGACACCACTCCTCCTCTTGCCTTCGTTCGATGGGGATCGCTCCGGGACCTGCCCGGCGCCGCTCGCTTGCAGCCCGCCAGGGAGCCGCTTGCGAAGCAATATAAGTTATCCTTCGATGAATTGTATACAAAAAACACCGCCACAACCGAAAATGCGGCAGCCGCCCCGAAATCGGGCATTCCTTCCACAAGCCCCACCCCGCAGGGCCTCATTCTTCGCTAACTGACCAGTCGGGCAGGTTTTTTGCTGGATGAATGGCAGGGATCGGCAAGCAGGATTGTATTTACAGACCGCAGGCAAACTTGTATACAATAAATCCATCACGGCATCCCCGGCCCGTCCGGCCCGCCGCCCCATCCACAATAAGGAACACTGCTGTGAGCGCTGACTACCCACGCGACCTGATCGGATACGGCAACAACCCTCCCCACCCTCACTGGCCCGGCGATGCCCGCATCGCCCTGTCCTTCGTGCTCAATTACGAAGAAGGTGGCGAGCGCTGCGTCCTGCATGGCGACAAGGAGTCCGAGGCGTTCCTTTCCGAGATGGTGGCTGCCCAGCCCTTGCAGGGCGTGCGCCACATGAGCATGGAATCGCTCTACGAATACGGCAGCCGCGCCGGGGTCTGGCGCCTGCTCAAGCTGTTCAAGCGACGCAACGTGCCGCTCACCGTGTTCGCCGTGGCCATGGCGGCGCAGCGCAACCCTGAGGTGATCAGGGCGATGGTCGCCGACGGCCACGAAATCTGCAGCCACGGCTACCGCTGGATCGACTACCAGTACATGGACGAGGCCCAGGAGCGCGAGCACATGCTCGAAGCCATCCGCATCCTCACCGAACTCACCGGCCAGCGCCCGGTGGGCTGGTACACCGGACGCACCGGCCCGAACACCCGGCGCCTGGTGATGGAGGAAGGCGGCTTCCTCTATGACTCCGACACCTACGACGACGACCTGCCCTACTGGGACCCGGCCAGCACCGCGGAGAAACCGCACCTGGTGATTCCCTATACCCTGGACACCAACGACATGCGCTTCACCCAGGTGCAGGGCTTCAACAATGGCGAGCAGTTCTTCCAGTACCTGAAGGACGCCTTCGACGTGCTCTACGAAGAAGGCGCAACGGCGCCGAAGATGCTCTCCATCGGCCTGCATTGCCGGTTGATCGGTCGCCCGGCGCGGATGGCCGCCCTGGAGCGCTTCATCCAGTACGCGCAGAGCCACGACAAGGTCTGGTTCGCCCGCCGCGAAGACATCGCCCGCCATTGGCACCGTGAGCATCCTTTCCAGGAGACCGAGGCATGAGCCGTTTCCAGACCCTGACCCCCGCCTCGCTGTCCCGCGAGGCCTTCATCGAAGCCTTCGCCGACATCTACGAACACTCCCCCTGGGTCGCCGAGAAGGCCTATGACCTGGGTATCGACGACAGCCTCAACGATATCGAGGGCCTGCACCAGCGCATGGCCGACATTCTCCTGTCGGCAAGCCGCGAGGCCCAGCTGGCGCTGATCAACGCCCACCCGGACCTCGCCGGCAAGGCGGCGATCCGTGGCGAACTGACCGCCTCCAGCACCTCCGAGCAGGCCGGCGCCGGGATTCACGAATGCAGCGCCGAGGAGTTCGCCCGCTTCACCGAACTCAACGACGCCTACAAGGCCAGGTTCGGCTTCCCCTTCATCAAGGCGGTGAAGGGCAGCAACCGCCATCAGATCCTGGCGGCCTTCGAGGAACGCATCCAGCACTCCGCCGACGAGGAGTTCGCTACCGCGCTGGCCGAGATCAACAAGATCGCCCTGTTCCGCCTGCAGCAGCTCTGAGGCCTGCGGATACGAGCATGAACGCCGAACACTCGCCCTTCCGCCACTACCTCGACCTCGCCGACGCACGCCTGGGCAGCCAGGTGGTCGCCGTCAGCGACGAATGGTTCGCCCCGGCCAGCCGCATGCTGCAGGCCGGCGAACCGGTGTGGAAGGAAGGCGTATTCGACGACAGCGGCAAGTGGATGGACGGCTGGGAAACCCGCCGCAAGCGCTTCGAGGGCCATGACCAGGCGGTGATCCGCCTGGGTGTGCCGGGCGTGCTGAAGGGCGTCGACATCGACACCCGCTTCTTCACCGGCAACCATCCGCCGGCGGCTTCCCTGGATGGCTGCTTCTGCGCCGAAGGCGACCCGGACGACAGCACGTCCTGGAGCGAAGTGCTGGCGGCGGTGGGGCTGCAGGGCGATAGCCATCACTACCACCCGATAGACGACGAACGTCCCTGGACCCACCTGCGCCTGAACATCTACCCGGACGGAGGTATCGCCCGCCTGCGCCTCTATGGCGTGCCCTACCGCGACTGGAGCAACCAGCCGCCGGGAACGGCGCTCGACCTGGCCGCAGCGGTCAACGGCGGCCGGGCGCTGGCCTGCTCCGACCAGCATTTCGGACGCATGGGCAACCTGCTCAACCCCGGACGTGCCATCAACATGGGCGACGGCTGGGAAACCGGCCGCCGCCGCACGCCGGGCCACGACTGGGTGATCGTCGCCCTCGGCCATCCCGGCAGCATCGAGGCGGCGGTCGTCGATACCTTGCACTTCAAGGGCAACTATCCGGAAAGCTGCAGCATCCAGGCCGCCTTCGTGGAAGGCGGGAACGAGGCCCGGATCGAGGCGCAGAGCCTCTTCTGGCGCGAGCTGCTGCCAGCGCAGAAGCTGGAAATGCACCAGGAACATCGGTTCGAGCGGCACCTCAACGCCCTCGGCCCGATCACCCATGTACGCCTGAACATCTTTCCCGACGGCGGCGTCAGCCGCCTGCGCCTGTTCGGCAGGCCACAATTACCGTGAGACCCGGGCCCCGCGTGCGTCCGGAATACAACAAACAGAATCGACAGGATCAGTATGCGCACTCTCAAGATCGAGCCGTTGACCAAGGAAGCCTTCGCCCCGTTCGGTGACGTGATCGAAACCGCCGGCAGCGACTATTTCATGATCAACAACGGCTCCACCCGCCGTTATCACAAGCTGGCCACGGTCGAGACCGCGCAGCCGGAAGATAACGCGATCATCAGCATCTTCAGCGCCGAGAAGCTGGAAATGCCGTTGCGCATCCGCATGCTGGAACGCCATCCGCTGGGCAGCCAGGCCTTCATCCCGCTGCTCGGCAACCCCTTTCTGGTCGTGGTCGCGCCACTTGGCGATGTACCTGTACCGGGCCTCGTCCGCGCCTTCCTGACCAACGGAAGGCAGGGCGTCAATTACCACCGCGGCGTCTGGCACCATCCGGTGCTGACGATCGAAAAGCGGGATGACTTCCTGGTGGTCGATCGCAGCGGTTCCGGGAACAACTGCGACGAGCATTTCTTCACCGAGGACGAACAGCTCCTCCTCGACCCCCAATCAAACCAATAAGAGAGGTCCTGCCGCCGGTCCGCCGGCCAGGGCAAGAGGTACAAGACTGTGGAAGCACATCTCATCGAATGGCTGAACCTGCTGGTGCGCTGGATTCACATGATCGTCGGGATCGCGTGGATCGGCGCTTCGTTCTATTTCGTCTGGCTGGAGAACAACCTCAACCGCAGCAACCCGCGTGAAGGCCTGTCCGGAGACCTCTGGGCAATCCACGGTGGCGGCATCTACCACCTGGAGAAGTACAAGCTGGCTCCGCCGAAAATGCCGGAGAACCTGCACTGGTTCAAATGGGAGGCCTACTCCACCTGGATGTCCGGGGTGGTGTTGCTGACCATCGTGTTCTACCTGAACCCGACCCTCTACCTGATCGCCCCCGGCAGCGACCTGGCGCCGGCGGCGGCCATCGCCATCGGTATCGGTTCGCTGGTCTGCGGCTGGTTCGTCTACACCATCCTCTGCGATTCGGCGCTGGGCAAGACCCCTGCCCTGCTCGGCCTGGTCCTGTTCGTCCTGCTGGTCGCCGCCGCCTACGGCCTGACCCAGGTGTTCAGCGGCCGCGGCGCCTACCTGCACGTCGGCGCGATCATCGGCACCATCATGGTCGGCAACGTGTTCAGGGTGATCATGCCGGCCCAGCGCGCGCTGGTGAAAGCCATCGAAGAAAACCGCGAGCCCGATCCGGTGCTGCCGGCCAAGGGCCTGCTGCGCTCCCGGCACAACAACTACTTCACCCTGCCGGTGCTGTTCATCATGATCAGCAACCACTTCCCGAGCACCTACGGCAGCCAGTACAACTGGCTGATCCTGGCCGCCATCGCGGTGCTCGCGGTACTGGTACGCCACTACTTCAACACCCGCCACGAAAGCAACCGCTTCGCCTGGGCACTGCCCGCCGGCGCGCTGGGCATGATCGCCCTGGCCTTCGTCACCACGCCGAACTACCAGCAGGCTTCCGCACCGCTGGCCAGCACCCCGGCGGCGGCACCGGCACAACCGGCGACCGGCGGCGACGCACCAGCCGCGCCCGCCGCGACCCAGGCCTCCAATGCCGGGGCCGCGAGCGGAGCCGACTTCGACAAGGTCCATCACGTGATTCAGGAGCGCTGCACCGTCTGCCACTCGGCGAAACCGACCAGCCAGCTGTTCAGCACCGCGCCAGGCGGGATCATGCTCGACACCCCGCAGCAGATCCAGCAACTGGCACCGAAGATCCAGGCCCAGGCCGTGGCCTCGCAGATCATGCCGCTGGGCAACATCACGCAGATGACCCAGGAAGAACGCAACCTGATCGGCAGCTGGATCGCCAAGGGCGCACAGATCAACTGAGCCTTGGCCGAAAGGCTAAGAACCGCACCTCCGGTTCCCCGCAGCAGAACAACCCTGCTGGCCCTACCCCAAAAGCCCTCTCCATAGAGGGCTTTTGGCCATAACTGGCCATATCTTTCAGCCCCCAACCTCTCCGATAACTCACTTTCCTTCACCCTGGGCCGATGGAACGAAACCGTGCGGCGCTATCTTCGCCTACCTTGCCAATGAAGAACTGTGCAACTTTTTGGTTGATAACGTTGTGGATAGAACGCTAGGGAACAAATACCCAAAGGGCTCCGAGAGAGTGCGCAACTTTTTGCAAGCGGTGCGCAAAAAGTTGCGCAATTTTCAGTGTTCTTCCCATGAGAATCGCCAGCGAATTTTTGGCTTCCCCCAATAACGCCTTGATGGAAAAGAGTTTCAAGACTAGTGGCACGGTTCTTGTCTAGCACCGATGCCCCCGGCATATCGCCTGGGCACTTTCAACGACAAGGAACGTATCCATGGCAACCCCCGCCTATATGTCCATCACCGGCACCAAGCAGGGCCTGATCACCGCCGGCGCCTTCACCGAGGATTCGGTCGGCAACACCTACCAGGAAGGCCACGAGGACCAGGTGATGGTCCAGGGCTTCAACCACGAAGTGATCATCCCGCGCGACCCGCAGTCCGGCCAGCCGACCGGCCAGCGCGTGCACAAGCCGGTGGTCATCACCAAGGTCTTCGACAAGGCCTCGCCCCTGCTGCTGGCCGCCCTGACCTCCGGCGAGCGCCTGACCAAGGTCGAGATCCAGTGGTACCGCACCTCCGCCGCCGGCACCCAGGAGCACTACTACACCACCGTCCTGGAAGACGCGATCATCGTCGACATCAAGGACTACATGCACAACTGCCAGGACCCGGGCAACGCCCACTTCACCCACCTGGAAGACGTGCACTTCACCTACCGCAAGATCACCTGGACCCACGAAGTCTCCGGCACCTCCGGCTCCGACGACTGGCGCTCGCCGGTGGCAGGGTGAGTTGACAGGCACACCGGTCGTACACCTGTGCGGCCGGTTCTCCGTCGAGCCGAAAATGTCCGCTACTTCGCGAAATAGACACCGAGCCAAGACTTTCGGCAGCGGCTGAGCAAGAGTAACGTGGGGCTCGCTTCTCCAACGGATGGGGGAGGAACCGCCCGCCAGGAACAAGGAACGATCCATGCGTCAAAGGGACCTGAAATTCACCTTCGTCGTCGGCGAAGGGAAACTCGCGTTCGATGTCGTCGAGTTCGAACTGGAAGAAGCGCTCTGCGAGCCTTTCCGCCTGAACCTGAAGCTGGCCAGCGACAAGAACGCCATCGATTTCAGGCAGGTACTCGACCAGCCGGGCACCTTCACCCTCTGGCAGGACGGCCGTCCGGCCCGCTACGTCCATGGCATCGTCAGCCACTTCACCCAGGGCAGCTCGGGTTTTCGCCGGACCCGCTACGAACTGCTGCTGGAACCGCAGTTGGCGCGCCTGGAGCTGTGCTGCAACTGGCGGATCTTCCAGGAGAAGAGTGTTCCGGAGATTCTCCAGGCGCTGCTCAAGGAACACCGGGTGCTCGACTACGAACAGCGCATCTACCATGAGCACCTGCCGCGCGAATACTGCGTGCAGGCCGGCGACAGCGATCACTACCTGCACGACCGGCTGGCTTTCGAGGAAGGCCTGGTCTACTACTTCCGCTTCGACGAACACCGCCACACCCTGGTCTGCAGCGACCGGCTCTACGTCCAGGAGCGTATCGCCGGCGGCCCGGTACTGTTCAGCGCCCAGCCGGAGGGCGACAACCCGCAGCCGGTGCTTCATTCTTTCCGCTACAGCGAAAATGTTCGTACGGCTCGACAGACCCAGCGGGACTACAGCTTCAAGCGCCCGACCTACGACCAGGAGCATCATCTCGCTGGCGAGGCGCTCGAGCATCAGGGCTCGTCCTACGAGCGCTACGACTACCCCGGTCGCTACAAGCGGAGCGGCGCGGGCCGGCCTTTCAGCGAAAGCCGCCTCAGAGGACATCGGCGCGATGCACGGGTGGCATCGGTCAGCGGCGACGACCCGCGGCTGATCCCGGGCCACGCCTTTGCCCTGGAAGGTCATCCGCGTGCCGACTTCAACGCCTGGTGGCGGCCGGTGCGGGTGGTCCATCGCGGCACCCAGTATGCCGGCCAGGAGGAAGAGTCCGCCGACGCCCCTCTGGGGGTGAGCTACGACCTGCGCGCCGAACTGGTACCCGAGGACGTCGAATGGCGTCCCGCACCGCTGCCTCGGCCACGTATCGATGGTCCGCAGATCGCGACGGTAGTCGGCCCGGCAGGGGAAGAGATCCATTGCGACGAGTGGGGACGGGTGAAAGTCCAGTTCCCCTGGGATCGCGAGGGACGTCACGATGAATTCAGTACCTGCTGGATACGGGTCGCGCAGAACTGGGCAGGTGCCGATTGGGGGCACATGGCGATCCCGCGGATTGGCCAGGAGGTGATCGTCGATTACCTGGACGGCGACTGCGACCAGCCGATCGTCACCGGGCGCACCTACCGGGCGACCAACCGACCGCCCTACGCGCTGCCCGACCACAAGATCCTCAGCACCATCAAGAGCAAGGAGTACAAGGGCAGTCGGGCCAACGAGCTGCGCATCGACGACACCACGGCGCAGATCAGTGCGGCGCTGATGAGCGACCACGGTGCCAGCGCGCTGCACCTGGGCTACCTGACCCATCCCCGGCCCGAAGGCGGCAAGCCGCGCGGCGAGGGCTTCGAACTGCGCACCGACGAACATGGCGCGGTGCGTGCGGCCAAGGGGCTGCTGCTGAGCACCGAGGAGCAGCTCAGGGCCGGCGCCGGCCATCTCGACCGAGGCGTCGTGGTGCAGGTGCTGGAGGCGGCGCTGAAGCTGGCCCGCGAGCTGGGCGACTACGCCGGGGAGCACCAGGGCGTGGGGCACGACGCGGCGCCGCAGCAAACCCTCCAGGAAGCCGTGCGCGACCTCGGCCACGGCGCCAACGACGAGTCCGGCAAGAGCAACGGGGGCAAGCCGGCGATCGCCTTGAGCGGTCCGGCAGGGATCGCCGCGGCGACGCCGGCGAGCCTGACCCTGGCCGCCGGCGAGCACGTCGACAGCGTGGCCCGGCAGAACCAGCAGGTGACCGCCGGGCAGAAGGTGGTGATCAACGCCGGCAGCGACATCGGCCTGTTCGCCCAGGGCGGCGAGCTGCGCCAGATCACCCACCAGGGGCCGATGCTGCTGCAGGCGCAGAAGAACGACATCCGCCTGGAGGCCGAGCAGAGCGTGGAGGTCAGCGCCAGCCAGCAGCACGTGCTGGTCACCGCGAAGGAGCACATCACCCTGATGTGCGGCGGCGCCTACCTGACCCTCAAGGGCGGCAACATCGAGCTGGGCATGCCCGGCAACTTCGTGGTCAAGGCGGCGAAGCACAGTCATGTCGGTCCCGCTCATGCATCGACCAGCTTCAACGCCTGGGATTCGACACCGTTCGATGACCGGTATGTCCTGCGCGACGAAGCCACGCTGGAGCCGTTACCCAATATCGCCGTTGAAGTGATACGAGGCGATGGTGGTGTGGTGAAACTGATGACCGACAGCCAGGGCCGTTTACCCAAGCAACAACACCTGGCCATGGACCCGGTGCAGATACGCATCCTGGGCAAGGGCAGTCACAACAGCGACACGGAGTCCAACACATGAGCAGCGAACCGCTCGAGCCGAATCAGGATGTGATCATCCCTCGCTCTCGCGACAGTCTGGGACGGCCTGTCTACAAGGCGCAGTTGACCCGTACCGACAACCAGAGCGAAAAGGTGGCACTGATTCGGCAGACCGCTCCCCTGCCGGTGATCTTCATTCCGGGGATCATGGGAACCAACCTGCGCAACAAGGCAGATAAAAGCGAGGTCTGGAGGCCGCCGAATGGTCTGTGGCCCATGGATGACCTGTTTGCCTCCATCGGTGCGTTGTGGACTTGGGCCTGGAGGGGTCCAAAGGCCCGTCAGGAGCTCCTGAAGGCTGAGCAAGTAGAAGTCGATGACCAGGGTACGATCGATGTCGGTCAATCTGGTTTGTCCGAAGAAGCTGCCCGCCTGCGCGGCTGGGGCAAGGTCATGCGCAGTGCGTATAACCCGGTCATGGGATTAATGGAGAGGCGACTGGATAACATCGTCAGCCGGCGGGAACTCCAGGCATGGTGGAATGACGAAGCCCTCTCTCCTCCTGGAGATCAGGGTGAGGAGCAGGGAAAGGTTGGGCCGATCGATGAAGAGGAATTGCTCAGGGCCAGCCGATACCAGTTCGATGTCTGGTGCGCCGGCTATAACTGGCTACAGTCCAACCGGCAGTCGGCGCTGGATGTACGCGACTATATCGAGAATACCGTGTTGCCTTTCTACCAAAAGGAGTGCGGTCTCGATCCCGAGCAGATGAGACGTATGAAGGTCATTCTGGTCACCCATTCGATGGGAGGGCTGGTGGCTCGCGCCCTGACGCAGTTGCACGGCTATGAGCGCGTATTGGGGGTGGTGCATGGCGTACAACCTGCGACAGGTTCCTCGACCATCTACCATCATATGCGCTGTGGCTATGAAGGTATCGCACAGGTCGTGCTGGGGCGAAATGCCGGTGAAGTGACAGCCATTGTCGCCAATTCGGCCGGCGCGCTGGAATTGGCCCCTAGCGCGGAATACCGGGAAGGGCGTCCCTGGCTGTTTCTATGCGACGCGCAGGGGCAGGTGCTCAAGGATATCGATGGAAAGCCTCGGGCTTATCCGCAGAATCAGGACCCTTATGAAGAGATATACAAGAACACTACGTGGTATGGATTGGTGCCTGAGCAAAATTCACAATATCTGGACATGTCAGACAAAAAAGAAGGTTTAAGAGTTGGCCCCCGTGATAACTTTGAAGACTTGATAGATAGCATTGCTAATTTTCATGGTGAATTATCAGCAGCAGGATATCACTCAGAGACCTATGCCCATTACGGAGCTGACGATAGCCGCCATAGTTGGCGCGACCTGATCTGGAAGGGTGACCCTACCCCTCTGGAGACCCCCGGTGCCACACTCAACGACGATGAGAACGGCACTTACAACAGTTGGTTCCGCCGGGGCTTGCCCACCATAGTGCAGGGTCCGCTGGAGACGGGAAATCCTCTGGACGCTTCCGGTAGCGGAGGTGACGAAACGGTACCGACCGACTCCGGCCAGGCGCCTGCCCTGGCGGGCGTCAAGGCCAGCTTTCGGCATGGCAGCAAGGGCAAGGGACAGGCCAATACCAAACGGGGCTATGAGCACCAGGAGAGTTACAACGATGCTCGTGCTCAATGGGCAGCGCTATATGGGGTGATCAAAATCACCCAGTTGGCGGATTGGCATCCTAATGACAAAGGAGGGACATGATGCATCCCCGTCGGTTGCTTGCTGTACTTGGAGTGGTGGTCTTGACCAGCATGACCAGTTGCACTTCGTTTTCTTCTTCTCGGAGCTCTTCCATGGACAAGACCGGATGGATTACTCATTGCTTTGGTCGCTTTCTGATTGATCTGCCACCTGACGCGGTAATCAATGCCGGATACTACCTATGGGGAGACAGAATTGAGTACTTAGATGATAAACCTACCGAACTGGCAGCCAGGGTTGATCGTCTTGAACAAGAGTGGAGGACTCAGAGACATAAATCCAAAGGTAACATGTTTCTTCGTAAAATTGACTTTGGCAATGAATCAGTAGGTTTATTGTCTTGGTCTTCAGAGGTTGCCTCTAAAACCTATTTATTGGATACCTATGTTACATCTAAGCCTACGTGGCATGTCTATCGTTGGAAAGGGAAAGTTTCGGTAGACAGAGAGCAACATGCTGTGGAGATATCTAGGGCTTTAGCTCGAAATCTACGTTCTCGCGCGCCAAAAGAAATCCCCAGCGAGCCGGGCTTTTGCATCGACCACGCTTATATTGCAGGGGATAGTTTTCAAGTGGAGAGGTTTGGAGTGGGAGTCACTTTCCCTGAGCACCCCGGCGCGCGCTTTGAATTCCGCTCCTCCACGGGAGCTGAGCTAAACAGCCTTCTTGAGCGAGTCGACGGCTTCGTGCAAAACATGCTCTCCACGTTTGCAGGTATGGAAACATTAAGAAAAGGAAAGCATCCTGTCGGGAGCCTTCCCGGAGAGGAGTATCTGGTTGCGGGAAGCGATAAGGGGCAGCGCGGCTATACCTTCATGTGGGAGGTTCAAGGCAAGGAGGAATCGCTAACCGAGCCCAATCTTACTGCGGGACTGGCGGTACTGGAACGCAGCAATGAAAACGGTAAACCACCGCCCCCTGCCTTCAAATCGGATAAAGAAGCATTGGAACTGTGGGACACCATTGTCGATTCGATTCGCGTGCGCCCGACGTCTTCATCGCCACGTGGCGGAAATGCCGGTCCTTCCCCTGCTCCGAAACCCGCTACGCCTGGCGGCCAAACGCTCGGTGATCACTATGTCTATGAGGAATTCCTCTCCAGCCTGAAGCCAAAAGACAGCTGGCTGGACGACCTATAGGAGCAACCCGCGATGGACATCATTCGCCTTGGCGACACCACCAGCCATGGAGGCACGGTGATTGAGGCGTTCGGCCAGACCGACCTCAACGGCAAGCCGATGGCCGGTGTAGGCCACCAAGTGGTTTGCCCCTTGTGCAAGGGAACCTTCCCCATTACCGAAGGTAGCGCCCTGCTGGATGTGAATGGGGTCCCGGTCGCGCTACATGGGATGAAAACAGCTTGTGGTGCCAGCCTGATTGCCAGTGGCCCGTTGGGCGCTGCCGAAAACTGAAAAAGGGGGACGTTCGATATGCCGAACGACTTCGGCGACCTCCTTCGTGCCTCTCCTGTAGAACGCTCAGGAAAACTCCGCCGGCTTCTTGTCCAGCATGACCTGCCCAGAGCCTTGGCACCTTGGCCAGTCTGCCGTTGTGCACTCCAGCAAGCGCTGGCGGCATTCTCTTTGCTCGTTGAGCGTCTCCATTGCCGCCAGGATCTACTGGCGCTCAGATAGCCGGTTGCTCTCGCGCACGTCGCTGCTTGTAGTCGCCAATGCAAGCAGGCGTTCCGCAAAGACCCATGGCTGATCCCGGGCGACAGGGTTCAAGGCCTTGCTGCACCGGGCTTGTGCCCACTGAGGTAGGGGTCGCTGAAAACTCCCAGCGGCTAGAGCACGTCGGCTATTCGACCAATGTCGTACACCGCCGGGCATCCCGGGGGTAGCCGGCGCCAGTTCTATGGATACAGTGGAAGCAGCTCTGGAAAGCCTGTAGTAGACCGATTGGTCAACTACAAAAAATTACTTTGTATACAAAAAATCGATTGAATCGAGCACACAACGGGGATATAAAACACCCCACCGCATCGCCCTGAAGCCTGGGGTGGATGTTCGGCCAGAAATACCCGGCCGCCGGAACCTGCCTTTTCCGGTGTCCGCCTGCGACTGACAACAATAAAAACGCCTGAGGTGTTGCATGTCCGTGGTAACTGATCGCCGCATCCCCGACTCGCCCGTAGACCAGCGCCTGCCGCTGACGCAGCTGCTGCTGGTGGGCTTCCAGCATGTGCTGCTGATGTACGGTGGCGCCGTCGCCGTGCCTCTGATCGTCGGCCAGGCGGCCGGCCTCTCGCGCGAGGAAATCGCCTTCCTGATCAACGCCGACCTGCTGGTCGCCGGCATCGCCACCCTGGTCCAGTCGCTGGGCATCGGCCCGATGGGCATCCGCATGCCGGTGATGATGGGCGCCAGCTTCGCCGCCGTCGGCAGCATGGTGGCGATGGCCGGGATGCCCGGCGTGGGCATCACCGGGATCTTCGGCGCGACCATCGCCGCCGGTTTCTTCGGCATGCTCATCGCCCCCTTCATGTCGCGCATCGTGCGTTTCTTCCCACCGCTGGTGACCGGCACGGTGATCACCTCGATCGGCATGTGCCTGTTCCCGGTGGCGATCAACTGGGCCGGCGGCGGCAAGGGCGCGGAAGACTTCGGCTCCCTGCACTTCCTGTTCCTCTCCAGCCTGGTGCTCTGCACCATCCTCCTGATCAACCGCTTCATGCGCGGTTTCTGGGTCAACATCTCGGTGCTGATGGGCATGGGCCTGGGCTACGCGATCGCCGGCGGCATGGGCATGGTCGACCTCGGTGGTCTGGCCGAGCGCCCCTGGTTCGACATCGTCACCCCGCTGCACTTCGGCGCGCCGACCTTCGACCTGGCGCCGATCCTGTCGATGTGCCTGGTGGTAGTGATCATCTTCGTCGAGTCCACCGGCATGTTCCTCGCCCTGGGCAAGATCACCGGCCGCGAGATCACCCCGACCGAACTGCGCCGCGGCCTGCTCTGCGACGCCGGCGCCTCGTTCTTCGCCGGTTTCCTGAACACCTTCACCCATTCCTCGTTCGCCCAGAACATCGGCCTGGTGCAGATGACCGGGGTGCGCAGCCGCTACGTCACGGTGGCCGCCGCCGGTTTCCTGATCCTCCTCAGCATGCTGCCCAAGGCCGCCTTCCTGGTCGCCTCGATCCCGCCGGCGGTACTCGGCGGCGCCGGCATCGCCATGTTCGGCATGGTCGCCGCCAGCGGCATCCAGATCCTCCACGAGGCCAACATCACCGACCGCCGCAACCAGTTGCTGGTGGCGGTAAGCATCGGCATGGGCATGGTGCCGGTGGTGCGCCCGGACTTCTTCGCCCGCCTGCCGGTCTGGATGGAGCCAATCACCCATAGCGGCATCGCCATGACCGCGATCTGGGCGGTGGTGCTAAACCTGCTGTTCAACATCCTCAGCCGCAACGACCGCAGCCACTTGTGCGGCAGCCACGCGCCGGCGCCCAAGCACTCCTGACTCCCTGGCGGACCGGCGACACTCCCGGTCCGCCCTCCCCTCGGGCCGGACTTCGTCCGGCTTCTTTTTTTCCGCTCGCGGTCCGCACCACTCAGTCCCGCCGAAGGAAAGGCCCCGCCTTGCGCTCCAGCAGATGCAGCAATTCCGCCTGCATGTAGGCGTAGTCGTCCGGGATATCCAGGCAGACCAGGCGCTTGCCTTTCATCGCCGCGGCGTGCCGGCGCAGCAGAGCCTGCCGGTGGCGGCGCTCCATGACGACGACCAGCGTCGCCCACTCCAGTTGCTCGCGCTCCAGGGGCGTCTCGGCGTCCGCCGCCAGCCCGGCGGAATCGGTCTCGACGCCCGGCCAGTCGGCGAACAGCCGTTCGGCGCTGGGACTACGCAGGCGGTTGCGGCTGCAGATGAACAGGACCCGGTGCATGGGAGGCTTTCCTTTGCTGGCGCGGCAGGCAGCATGACGTCTTCGCCGCGTTTCGGCGTTGCGCCGCGTCGCTTTTCCCGGGACGGGGCAGCGAGCGGTGCGTGCCGGAACACGGTCGCCCGGGTGGCATGGGAGAGGAAGCGGCGGATGGCGCCGTTGGTGCCATCGCCCCAGGAGGATACCGTCAGCCGCCGGTCATGCTCATGAAACGCAGCACCTGGACCTGCTCCTGGGCGTCGAAGTGATGCCGCTCCGGCTTCAGGTTCAGCGCCGCCACCAGTGCCGCGCTCAGGCGCTCGCGGTCGCCGGGATGGCTGCGCAGCAGTTCGCGCAGGTCGAGCGCCCCCTCGTGGCCGAGGCAGAGCACCAGCTTGCCCTCGGCGGTGACGCGCACGCGGTTGCAGTCGCCGCAGAAATTATTGCTGTGAGGTGAGATGAAGCCGATCCGGCTGGGCTCGTCGCCGATCTGGTAATACCGCGACGGCCCGCCGCTGCGCGCCAGGCTCGGGGTCAGCGGCCAGCTGCGCTCGATGATCGCGCGGACTTCGTCGCTGGTGCAGAGGGTCAGTTCGCGACGGTGGCTGGTGATGCTGCCCAGCGGCATTTCCTCGATGAAACTGATGTCCAACTGGTTGGCCAGGGCGTACTCGACCAGGTCGAGGATCTCGTCGTCGTTGCGGCCCTTCTGTACCACGCAGTTCAGCTTGATCCGCTCGAAACCGGCTTCGCGCGCCGCCTGGATGCCGTCCAGCACCTGCTCCAGGCGATCGCTACGGGTGAAGGCGGCGAAGCGTTCGCGCTGCAGCGAGTCGAGGCTGACGTTGAGGCGGCGGACGCCGGCGGCCTTCAGCTCGGCGGCGCGCTCGCGCAGTTGCGAACCGTTGGTGGTGATCGCCAGGTCTTCCAGTTCCGCACGCTGCCCCAGGCGTGCCAGCAGGCCGGTGATGCCCTTGCGCACCAGCGGCTCGCCGCCGGTGATACGAATGCGCCGCACGCCGAGGCCGATGAAGGCGTCGGCCACCGCGTACAGTTCTTCCAGGCTGAGGACCTGGTCGCGGGGAAGGAACTGCATGTCTTCGCTCATGCAGTAGGTGCAGCGGAAGTCGCAGCGATCCGTCACCGACAGGCGCAGGTAGGTGATGCGACGGCCGAAGGGATCGACCAGACGGGAATCGGACATAGTGACTCGTTCTGTTCCGGGGGCTCGCCCGGCGCTCGGTGGGTGAGTGCGAGCGGGCGACTCGATACCCCTAACGAATACTCCAAATACCGGAAAATGTATAGGGCAAATGAACCGGCGGGTCAGGATTTCCCGGGCCTCCGCCTCGCTCGCACCTTGCTTGAGGGGCGCTCCGGGCGGGTGCTACCATCCTCGGCTTCCTGCCGCCGTTGCAGCAATGAAGAACAAGGACTGATGACCAGCATCCGCGAGCGCAACAAGCGCCTGATCCTCCGCGCCGCCAGCGAGGAATTCGCCGACAAGGGCTTCGCGGCGACCAAGACCAGCGACATCGCCGCCCGCGCCGGCCTGCCCAAGCCCAACGTCTACTACTACTTCCAGTCCAAGGAAAACCTCTATCGCTGCGTGCTGGAAAGCATCGTCGAGCCGCTGCTGCAAGCGTCGGCACCGTTCCGCGTGGAAGACGACCCGCTGCTCGCCCTGCCCGCCTACATCCGCTCGAAGATCCGCATCTCCCGCGAGCTGCCGCATGCCTCCAAGGTCTTCGCCAGCGAGATCATGCACGGCGCGCCGCACCTGCCGAAGGAATACCTCGACGAACTGAACGCCCAGGCCCAGCGCAACGTCACCTGCCTGCAGACCTGGATCGACCGTGGCCAGCTCGCCCCGGTGGACCCGCATCACCTGCTCTTCGCCATCTGGGCGGCGACCCAGACCTATGCCGACTTCGATTGGCAGATTTCCATCGTCACCGGCAAGGAACAGCTCAGCGACGCCGACTACGACGCTGCGGTGGAAACCATCACCCGCCTGGTCCTGAAAGGCTGCACGCCCGACGGGCAATCCGGCAAGAGCACCGGCCGGCTTCGGCCGCTGCCGCTCTGACCCGCCGCGGCGCGCTCAATCACGTGCCGCCCCCGCCCCAGCGCCGGCTTCGCACCGAGCGGCGTGACGCGGTATTCGACCCGCGGCGGCAGCTCCGCATACACCTCGCCTGGACGCTATCGGCGGAGTTGCTCGAGCGCGGTATCCGGGTCAACGCCCTGAACCCGGGGCCGACCCGGACGCCAGCGCTGGACAAAGCCGCTACCGATGTCGAGGCCACCCAGGCGCTGAGGGAGAAGATTGGCCGGGACGCCTGGGGGAGCCGCTGGAGATCGCCAGTGCCGCGCTATTCCTGGCCTCGAACGAGCCCCGCTGCAGGTATGGCACGGAGAGCCTGGTGGATGGCGGCGTACGCCACCTGAAGAAGGGAGCGAAGGCCCGGTCCTGGTGAGCAGGCCGCAAGCTCAACCGGCGTCGGGCACCAGCCCGACCGCCAGCACGCCCTGGATCGCGCATTGCTCGTCGATATCCGACGTATCGCCGCTGATACCGACCGCGCCGACCACCTCTGCCTTGTCGTTGCGAATCAACACCCCGCCCGGCGCCGGAACCAGATTGCCATGGGCCAGGGTGTTCACCGCGGAAATGAACGAAGGCCGCTGCTGTGCATCCGCCGCCAGCAGCCGCGACGACTTGCCCAGGGCCACGGCGCCCCAGGCCTTGCCGATGGCGATCTGCGGTCGCAGCATGCTGGCGCCGTCCTCGCGCTGCAGCGCCACCAGGTGGCCGCCAGCATCGAGCACCGCGATGGTCAGGGGCGCGGTGGACAGCTCGCGCCCCACCGCCAGCGCCTGGCGGGTAATGCCCAGCGCGGTTTCCAGACTGATGGTGGTCATGGTCGTTCCTCTCGAGTTGTTAAGGCTAGAAATCGGGAAACCACCCGCTATGCGGGCGCGTTCGAAAATTTGTACCCAATCTAGTAGCCGACCGGCCCTACGAAAGCAACATTCCAGAACAATATGAACATAATTTTGTATACATTTTTTCAAACGCTGGTTTTATAAGCCAGCTAACAAAAATTGTAATTCATTGTTTTTATTATGTAAAAATTGATTTCAGCGACTTTTTCCAGCGTATACAACCCATCTTGACCTTGCGCTCCCCCTCTGCCTAGAATCGTTCCAACTTTTGTACACAATTAGTATAAGAACGAGGAACAAAACGATGGCCAGAATGAGAGCAATCGAAGCCGCCGTACTGGTGATGCGCCGCGAAGGCGTGGATACCGCGTTCGGCGTCCCCGGTGCCGCGATCAACCCCATGTACGCCGCGCTGAAGAAGATCGGCGGCATCGACCATGTCCTGGCCCGTCACGTCGAAGGCGCCTCGCACATGGCCGAGGGCTACACCCGTACCAAGGCCGGCAACATCGGCGTCTGCATCGGCACCTCCGGCCCTGCCGGCACCGACATGATCACCGGCCTCTACTCCGCCTCCGCCGACTCCATCCCGATTCTCTGCATTACCGGCCAGGCACCGCGCGCGCGCCTGCACAAGGAAGACTTCCAGGCGGTCGACATCTCCAGCATCGCCGCGCCGGTGGCCAAGTGGGCGACCACCGTGCTGGAACCGGCCCAGGTCCCCTATGTATTCCAGAAGGCCTTCCAGCTGATGCGCAGCGACCGGCCCGGCCCGGTACTGATCGACCTGCCGTTCGACGTACAGATGGCCGAGATCGAGTTCGACATCGACGCCTACGAGCCCCTCCCGGTGAGCAAGCCGAAGGCCACCCGGGTCCAGGCCGAGAAGGTCCTGGCCATGCTCGACGAAGCCGAGCGCCCGCTGCTGGTGGCCGGCGGCGGCATCTTCAACGCCGACGCCGCCGAGCGCTTCCGCGAATTCGCCGAGCTGACCGGCATCCCGGTGATCCCGACCCTGATGGGCTGGGGCGTAATCCCCGACGACCACCCGCAGATGGCCGGCATGGTCGGCCTGCAGACCTCGCACCGCTACGGCAACGCCACCCTGCTGGAATCCGACCTGGTGCTCGGCATCGGCAACCGCTGGGCCAACCGCCACACCGGCAGCGTCGAGGTCTATACCGAAGGTCGCCGCTTCATCCATGTCGACATCGAACCGACCCAGATCGGCCGGGTGTTCATGCCCGACCTGGGCATCGTCTCCGACGCCGGCGCCGCCCTCGACGCATTCCTCGAAGTGGCCCGCGAATGGAAGGCCGCCGGCAAGCTGAAGTCGCGCGCCGCCTGGCTGGAAAGCTGCCAGCAGCGCAAACGCACGCTGCAGCGCAAGACCCACTTCGACAACGTGCCGGTGAAACCGCAGCGCGTCTACGAAGAGATGAACGAGTTCTTCGGCAAGGATGCCTGCTACGTCAGCACCATCGGCCTGTCGCAGATCGCCGGCGCACAGTTCCTCCATGTCTACCAGCCGCGCCACTGGATCAACTGCGGCCAGGCCGGCCCGCTGGGCTGGACCATTCCCGCCGCGCTGGGGGTGGTCAAGGCCGACCCGAGCCGCCAGGTGGTGGCGCTCTCCGGCGACTACGACTTCCAGTTCATGATCGAGGAACTGGCGGTCGGCGCGCAGTTCAAGCTGCCCTATATCCACGTACTGGTGAACAACTCCTACCTGGGCCTGATCCGCCAGGCGCAGCGCGGCTTCGACATGGACTATTGCGTGCAGCTGGCCTTCGACAACATCAACGCCCCCGAGCTGGAAGGCTACGGCGTCGACCACGTCGCGGTGGTCGAGGGCCTGGGCTGCAAGGCGATCCGGGTGTTCGACCCGAACGAGATCGGCGCCGCCCTGGCCAAGGCCCGCGAACTGATGCAACAGCACCAGGTGCCGGTGGTGGTCGAGGTGATCCTGGAGCGCGTCACCAACATCTCCATGGGTACCGAGATCAACGCCATCAACGAGTTCGAGGAACTAGCCGAGAAAGGCGCCGACGCGCCGACCGCCATCTCGCTGCTCGACTGATCGCCGGCCTTTCCCGGAGGCGCGGACGGTGCGTGCGGCACCCCGCCCCCGGCGAAAGGCCTCCCGAACGTTTGACCGAACGATAGGAGCAAGACATGCCCCGTTTCTGCGCCAACCTGTCCATGCTGTTCACCGAGGTGGATTTCCTCGAACGCTTCGACGCCGCCGCCAAGGCTGGCTTCGCCGGCGTCGAGTACCTCTTCCCCTATGACGTCGAGGCCGAGGCGATCAAGGCCCGCCTGGAAGCCAACGGCCTGGAGCAGGTGCTGTTCAACCTGCCGGCCGGCGACTGGGCCAAGGGCGAGCGCGGCATCGCCTGCCACCCGGATCGGGTCCAGGAGTTCCGCGAGGGGGTCGACAAGGCCATCGCCTACGCCAGGGTGCTGGGCAACCGCCAGGTGAACTGCCTCGCCGGGATCCGGCCGCAGGGGCACGACTGCGCCAGCGTCGAGAAGACCTTCGTCGACAACCTGCGCTACGCCGCCGACAAGCTGGAAGCCGCAGGCATCCGCCTGGTCATGGAGATGATCAACACCCTCGACATCCCCGGCTTCTACCTGCAGAACACCCGCCAGGCCCTGGAGATCCGCGACAAGGTCGGCAGCGCCAACCTGTTCCTGCAATACGACATCTATCACATGCAGATCATGGAAGGCGACCTGGCCCGCACCCTGGAAAACCAGTTGGCGGCGATCAACCACGTGCAACTCGCCGACAACCCCGGCCGCCACGAACCGGGCACCGGCGAGATCAACTACCGCTTCCTCTTCGAGCACCTGGACCGCATCGGCTACCAGGGCTGGATCGGCTGCGAGTACAAGCCGGCCACCACCACCGAAGCCGGCCTCGGCTGGATGAAGACGCACAACGTCGTCTGATCCGCACCCACGAACAAGACGCTCCCGCCTCCCTGCGCGGAGCCACTCGACAGACAGAACCAGGAGACACTCTCATGGCCAAGATCGGATTCATCGGCACCGGAATCATGGGCAAGCCCATGGCGCAGAACCTGCAGAAGGCCGGCCACAGCCTGTTCCTTTCCACCCACCACGACGCCGCTCCGGCCGACCTGCTGGAGGCCGGCGCCATTGCCCTGGCCAACCCGAAGGAAGTGGCCCAGGAAGCCGAGTTCATCATCGTCATGGTGCCGGACACCCCGCAGGTCGAGGATGTGCTGTTCCGCAAGGACGGTATCGCCGAGGGCGTCGGCCCGAACAAGGTGGTGATCGACATGAGTTCGATCTCCCCCACCGCCACCAAGGGCTTCGCCGAGAAGATCAAGGCTACCGGCGCGCAGTACCTGGACGCCCCGGTCTCCGGCGGCGAGGTCGGCGCCAAGGCGGCGACCCTGAGCATCATGGTCGGCGGCTGCCCGAACACCTTCGAACGCGCCCTGCCGCTGTTCCAGGCGATGGGCAAGAACATCACCCGCGTCGGCGGCAACGGCGACGGCCAGACCGCCAAGGTGGCCAACCAGATCATCGTCGCGCTGAACATCCAGGCGGTCGCCGAGGCCCTGCTGTTCGCCGCCCGCAACGGCGCCGATCCGGCCAAGGTGCGCGAGGCGCTGATGGGTGGCTTCGCCTCCTCGCGGATCCTCGAGGTACACGGCGAACGCATGGTCAAGGGCACCTTCGACCCGGGCTTCCGCATCAGCCTGCACCAGAAGGACCTAAACCTGGCCCTGGCCGGCGCCCGCGAGCTGAACCTGAACCTGCCCAACACCGCCAACGCCCAGCAGGTGTTCAGCACCTGCGCGGCCATCGGCGGCAGTAACTGGGACCACTCGGCGCTGATCAAGGGCCTGGAGCACATGGCCAACTTCTCGATCCGCGACGAGTGATCCGCAGTCCGCGCGGGCCGTCACCCCGCGCGGAGCGACGAACCCCTTTTCGAAGGGCTCGGGGAGAGGAACGGTCGGCGAACTCCGGTGTTCGCCGCCGCCCTCTTCCTTCCCCACCCACAAGGCGGGGTAAAGGAAGCGAACGCCCGGCCGGGAGATTCACGGCCTCTGCGTCCGGGCGCCTCGCTTCCATTCCCCAGTTCCCGCCGGCGCGGGTGCTGCGGAATGGAAGCGTCGACGACGCTGCGACCGCCGGTCCGACCGGCGGCACGACAACAAGAAATTCGGAGCCTGTCATGAGTACCGATCCACGCGCCTTTCTCACCGAGCTGTTCAATACCGCGGTGGCAGCCGGCCATCCCTACCAGGTGCTGGCCGACCACCTGCCGGAAGATCGCAGCGGGCGCACCATCGTCATCGGTGCCGGCAAGGCCGCCGGAGCCATGGCCGAAGTGGTGGAGAAGCACTGGCAGGGCGAGATCCAGGGCCTGGTAGTGGCGCCTTACCGCTACGGCGCGCAATGCAGTCGCATCGAGGTGGTGGAAGCCTCCCATCCGGTGCCCGACGACGCCGGCGAGCGCGTCGCCCGTCGCGTGCTGGAACTGATCAGCGGCCTGAACGAGAGCGACCGGGTGATCTTCCTTCTCTCCGGCGGCGGCTCCGCACTGCTTTCGCTGCCTGCCGAAGGCATTGGCCTGGCGGACAAGCAGGCGGTGAACAAGGCGCTGCTCAAGTCCGGCGCCGCCATCGGCGAGATGAACTGCGTGCGCAAGCACCTCTCGGCGATCAAGGGCGGTCGCCTGGCCAAGGCCTGCTGGCCGGCCAGCGTCTATACCTACGCGATTTCCGACGTTCCCGGCGACGAGGCCACGGTGATCGCCTCCGGCCCCAGCGTCGGCGACCCGTCCACCTCCGCCGATGCCCTGGCGATCCTCAGGCGCTACGCCATCGACGTGCCGCAGAACGTCCTCGACTGGCTCGCCGACCCGCGCTCGGAAACCGTCAAGCCCGACGACCCGTGCCTGGCGCGCAGCCACTTCCAGTTGATCGCCACGCCACAGAACGCCCTCGACGCAGCAGCGGTGAAGTGCCGCGCGGCCGGCTTCTCGACGCTGATCCTCGGCGACCTGGAGGGCGAGGCGCGGGAAGTCGCCAAGGTCCACGCCGGCATCGCCCGGCAGATCCGCAAGCACGGCCAGCCGCTGGCGGCGCCCTGCGTGATCCTCTCCGGCGGCGAGACCACCGTCACCGTGCGCGGCAACGGTCGCGGCGGACGCAACGCCGAGTTCCTCCTCAGCCTCACCGCCGAGCTCAAGGGCGAACCGAACATCTGGGCCCTGGCCGGCGACACCGACGGCATCGACGGCTCGGAAGATAACGCCGGCGCGCTGATGACGCCCTGCTCCCATGCGCGCGGCGAAAAGGCCGGGCTGAAGATCCGCGACGAGCTCGACGACAACAACGGCTACGGCTATTTCCAGGCCCTCGGCGACCTGCTGGTGACCGGACCGACCCGCACCAACGTGAACGACTTCCGCGCCATTCTCATCCTCGAGTCCTGACATGACAGCCGACAAGAAAGCCAAGATCCTCGCCACCCTCGGCCCGGCCACCCGCAGCCGCGACGATATCCGTGCCCTGGTGGAGGCCGGCGCCAACCTGTTCCGCCTGAACTTCAGCCACGGCGACTACGCCGATCACGCGCAGCGCTTCGCCTGGGTGCGCGAGGTGGAAGCGGAGCTGAACTACCCGATCGGCGTGCTCATGGACCTGCAGGGTCCGAAGCTGCGGGTCGGCCGCTTCGCCGCCGGTGCCGTGCAATTGCAGCGTGGGCAGACCTTCACCCTCGACCTCAGCGACGCCCCCGGCGACGAGCGGCGGGTCAACCTGCCGCATCCGGAGATCATCCATGCCCTGGAACCGGGCATGAGCCTGCTGCTGGACGACGGCAAGATCCGCCTGGAAGTGGTCAACTGCCACAGCGACGCCATCGAGACCCGCGTGGCGGTGGGTGGCGAGCTGTCCGATCGCAAGGGCGTCAACGTGCCGGAAGCGGTGCTGCAACTCAGCCCGCTGACCGACAAGGACCGCCGCGACCTGGCCTTCGGCCTGGAACTGGGGGTCGACTGGGTGGCGCTGTCCTTCGTGCAACGCCCGGAGGACATCGACGAGGCCCGTGGGCTGATCGGCGACAAGGCCTTCCTCATGGCCAAGATCGAGAAGCCCAGCGCGGTGAGCGCCATCGAGGCGATCGCCGAGCGCGCCGACGCGATCATGGTGGCGCGCGGCGACCTCGGCGTAGAGGTGCCGGCGGAGAGCGTGCCGGGCATCCAGAAACGCATCGTCCAGGTCTGCCGCCAGCTCGGCAAGCCGGTGGTGGTGGCCACCCAGATGCTCGAGTCGATGCGCTTCTCCCCCGCCCCGACCCGCGCCGAGGTGACCGACGTAGCCACCGCGGTGGGCGCCGGCGCCGACGCGGTGATGCTCTCGGCGGAAACCGCTTCCGGACAATACCCTCGCGAGGCGGTAGAGATGATGGCGAAGATCGTCCGCCAGGTGGAGGCCGAGCCGGACTACCACGTCCAGCTCGAGGCCAACCGTCCGCAGCCCGACGCTACCGTCTCCGATGCGATCAGCTGCGCGATCCGCCGGGTCAGCCGGATCCTCCCGGTGGCGGTGCTGGTGAACTACACCGAGTCGGGCAACTCGACCCTGCGCGCCGCCCGCGAGCGGCCCAAGGCGCCGATCCTCAGCCTGACCCCGAACCTGCGTACCGCGCGGCGACTGACCGTGGCCTGGGGCGTGTATTCGGTGGTCAACGAGCAACTGGCGCACGTCGACGAGATCTGCTCGACCGCCCTCGACATCGCCCTGGCCCAGCGCATGGCGCGCCGCGGCGACACCGTGGTGGTCACCGCCGGCGTGCCGTTCGGTCGCCCCGGCTCGACCAACATGCTGCGCATCGAGACCGTGGCGCCGCCGCTGGGAGATATCTGAAGCAACGAGTTCGGTCCGGCTCGCGCCGTCCCCCCGGGCATGCGGGTCGGGCCACCCTTGTCTCTCTCGGATGGATGGGGCCGGAAATACGGGGCCGCGTCTCCATCCATCCGGGAAAGACCTTCTTGTCGGACCATGGCCTCCCTCGCGCACTCCCATGCAGGCCATGGACATTCAAGGCCTCCGGTTCAACTCCTGCCGGAGGTCTTTTTTTCTTCTTGGAACGCCCTGCATGCATGACCCTCGCCTGGCCTTCTCGTCCGGGGTGCGTCGCCTCCGCGCCAGACCCTACAATGACCGCCCCCGCCCCTCGCGCAGGCCTGGCATCTCCGTGCCTGCCGAGCGGCCCTTGCCGCACTGACCGCCATGCCCCTGCAATCTCTCCTCAATGCATCCCGAATCCTCCTGCGCGGCATCAGCCAGGTGTTCCTCCAGGGCGACCCACGCCTGGGCCTGGCCTGTCTGCTGGCGATCGCCGTCGGCGCGCCGCCGCTGCTCGCCGGCGCCCTCCTTGGCGGCGCCCTCGGCCCGTTGCTGGCGCGCCTGTTGCACTGCGCCGACAGCGACATCGAGGCCGGGCTGTACGGCTACAACGCCGTGCTGATAGGCATGCTGCTGGCATTCCGCTTCGCCTGGTCGCCGGGGCTGGTGTCGCTGGTAGCGCTCGGCTGCCTGGCCAGCGTGGCGTTGCAGCGCCTGTTCCTGCATGGGCTGCGCCGACGCCGCTGGCTTCCGCCCTATACCCTGGGCTTCGTCCTCAACGGCTGGTGGCTGGTGCCCCTCGGCGCCTGGCTAGGCCTGGCCCCGGCGACCCATGGCGGCTGCTTCAGCTGCGCCTGGAGCGGCACGGCGGAGCTGGCGGCGCTAGCGCAGGGGATCGGCGAGATCATCTTCCTCGGTGAACCGCTGGCAGGGCTGCTGGTCTGGCTCGGCCTGCTGCTGGTCTCGCGTCCCTCGGCCGCCTGGGCCCTCGCCGGCGCCGCGGCCAGCCTGCCGCTGGCCTGGCTGCTGGGCTACGACTGGGCGAGCGCGCTCGCCGGGCTCTACGGCCTGAACGCCGCCCTTGCCGGGCTGGCCCTGGCCTTGCGCTACCGCAGCGCCTGGCCGCCACTGCTCGGCATGGGCCTGGCGGTGACGCTGCAACCGCTGTTCGGCCTGCTCGGCCTGCCGGCGCTGACCGCACCGTTCATCCTCGCCTGCCTGCTCTGCATCGGCGGCGAGCGCCTGTACCTGCGCCTGGCCGGCAGCCTCGGTCCGCGCCTCGGCCGGCGACGCTCCTGAGCGGGGGAACGCTGGCGCCGGCGGGCTAGTCTGGTAAGGTGCCGCATCCATCATCAGGAGCCACGATGAGCGCACCCGACAGCTGGCGCGAACGCCTCTACATCGTCATCTTCCAGACCGACACCCGCGACGGCCGGCGCTTCGACAGCGCGCTGCTGCTGGTGATCCTGGCCAGCCTGCTGGTAGTGATGATCGACAGCATCGACGAAATCCACCAGGACTACGGCGACCTGCTGGCCTACATCGAATGGGGCTTCACCGGCATCTTCCTGGTGGAATACCTGCTGCGCCTGTACTGCTCGCCCAAGCCGCTGCGCTATGCCTTCAGCTTCTACGGCCTGGTCGACCTGCTGGCGATCCTCCCCGGCTTCCTCGCCCTGCTCTACCCCGACGCCCAGTACCTGCTGATCGTCCGGGTGATACGCATGCTGCGGATCTTCCGCGTGCTCAAGCTGCGCCAGTACCTGAGCCAGGCCAATTTCCTGCTCACCGCCCTGCGCGGCAGCAAGCAGAAGATCATCGTGTTCTTCCTCACCGTGATGACCCTGGTCACCGTGTTCGGCGCGCTGATGTACGTGGTCGAAGGCCCGGAGCACGGTTTCACCAGCATCCCCCGCGGCATCTACTGGGCGATCGTCACCCTGACCACGGTCGGCTTCGGCGACATCACCCCGAAGACCCCGCTCGGCCAGGCCATCGCCAGCCTGGTGATGCTCACCGGCTACTCGATCATCGCGGTGCCCACCGGGATCTTCACCGCCGAACTCGCCACCGCGATGCGCCAGGACCCGGCCAACCTGCTGCAGCGGGATTGCCTGGTGTGCCGCAAGGCGACCCACGAAGTGCAGGCGGCATTCTGCTGCCGCTGCGGCAACCCGTTGTTCCCTCGCGAGGAAGGCAGCCATGGGAAGTCTTGACCGGCAGCGCTGGGACGCCCTCTGGCAGCGACTCGGCGGCAACCCGCCGGCGGATGCCTTCGACGCGCTGCTGGCGGCCTATGGCGGGGCCGACCGGCACTACCACAGCGATCGCCACATCCTCGCCTGCCTGGAGCACTTCGACCGCTGGCGCCAACTGGCGCTGCGGCCGGACCTGGTGGAGCTGGCGTTGTGGACCCACGACCTGGTCTACGACACCCAGCGCCAGGACAACGAGGCCGCCAGCGCCGCCAGCACCGAGCACTGGCTCGACCAGGCCGGGCTGGCGGCGCTGCGGCCGGCCCTGCGCGAACTGATCATGGCCACCTGTCACCAGGCGCCGCCGGGAGACGCCGACGCAGCCCTGGTGGTGGATATCGACCTCGCCATCCTCGCCGCGCCGGCGCCGGTCTACGCGCGCTACGAGGCGGACGTCCGCGCCGAATACGCCTGGGTGCCGGAACCGCTGTTCCGCGCCGGGCGCGGCAAGTTGCTGCGCCAGTTGCTGGAGCAACCGGCGCTGTACCACTGCGAACCGCTGCGGCAACGCTGGGAGGCCGCCGCCCGCGCCAACCTGCGCGGTGCCCTGGAGCGCCTGGAACAGCCGGCCTGAGCCGCACGGGAAAATTTCTTCGCGCCGCTTAACCCGTCTTTCGCCGCACTTGCGTCTTAGGCAGCAGGAAGGGACCGCACGCACGGGTTCCTCGCCCCTCCATCCGCCCAAGGAAGAGATATCGTGAATCGACTCGCCGCCTCTCCGCTCCTGTTCGCCGGCCTGTTCGCCAGCGCTCCGTTGCTGGCCGCGCCACAAGCGGTCGACAGCCGCATCAGCGCGGTCACCGTCTACGCCGACCGTGCCGTGGTCACCCGCACCGCCCGCCTGCAATTGCCCAAGGGCCAGCATGAGATCGCCCTGGAGCAACTGCCCTTCCAGCTCGACGACACCAGCCTGCGCGCGTCCCTCGGCGCCAGCGCCGCCGCCACCCTGCTCGACGTCAGCAGCGCCGCGCAACGGGTCGAGCGCCCGGACGACAATCGTGTGCAGCAGCTCGACCAGCAACTGCGCGAGATAGACCGGCAACTGCGGGAAATCCATGACCGCGGCAGCGTGCTCGAAGCACAGAAGAAGTTCCTCGCCAACATCCAGAGCGGCAGCACCCAGCCCGGCAAGGATCGCCCCATGCCCGGCATCGACGAGCTGAAAAGCCTGCTGCAACTGACCGAAGGCAACCTCGAACGCCTGCTCGCCGAGCAGCGCCAGCTGGACGACCGCGCCGCCGAACTGGAACAGCGCAAGCAGCAGTTGCAGGAGCAGCGCGGCACCCTCAACGGCGACGGCAAGCGCTTCAAGCGCGCGGTCCTGCGGGTCGCCCTGGAGCAACCGGCACAGGTCGAGGTGAAGCTCGACTACACCCTGCGCGACGCCTCCTGGCAGCCGACCTACGACGCACGCCTGCGCGACGGCGCGAAGACCATCGAACTGACCTACCAGGGCCTGGTCCGGCAGAGCAGCGGCGAAGACTGGACCGACGTCGACCTGACCCTCTCCACCGCCCGTCCGGCCCTGGGCGGCAACGTACCGCGGCTGAATCCCTGGATCGTCGACATCGACGCGCCCAACGCCTACTACGGTGCCGAGATGGCCATGCAGGACGTTCCGGCGCCCATGCCGCAAGCCGCTCCCATCGCCAGGACCTCGGCGAAGATGGCCATGCCGGCCCCGGCGCCGAAGCTGGCCGAGGCGCGGCTCGCCACCGCGGAGGTCAGCAGCGGCGCCGCCAGCGCCTCTTTCCACATCCCCGTGCCGGCGACCCTGAACAGCGACGGCAGCGCGCAGAAGGTCACCATCGCCCGCCTGGAAATGCCGGCCAAGCTGCGCTATCTGGCGGCCCCGGCCCTGCGCGAAACCGCCTACCTGGAGGCGGAGACCCGCAACGACAGCGACTACCCGCTGCTCCCCGGCACCCTGAATACCTTTCTCGGCAACAGCTTCGTCGCCAGCGGCCATCTGCGCGGGGTGATGCCCGGCGAGAGCTTCGAACTGGCACTGGGCGCCGACGAGGGCATCGGCATCGAACGCAAGCTGGTCAAGCGCTATACCGACAGCAGCGGCCTGATCGGCAACCGCACGCGGGTCAACTACGAATTCCGCATCGACGTGCGCAACAACCACAAGAACGCCGAACGCGTGCAGTTCGAGGACCAGTTGCCGGTCTCGCGCAACGAGCAGATCCAGGTCACCTTGCTGGAACCCAAGGCGCAGGAAGTCAAGCGCGAGGACGACGGCAAGCTGAAGTGGGACTGGACCCTGCAACCCGGCGAGAAACGCAGCGCCACCCTGAAGTTCAGCGTGGAGTATCCCAAGGACCTGGCGGTCAGCGGCCTCGACTAGCGCTGGCCAAAGCGCCGGCCGCGGCATAGGCTCGAGCGGGTAATAAGCAAAGCAGTTTTTGATATTTACCCTGCATATAACCCGACGTTATAGTCGAGCCACTACAACATGCTCAAAGGAACTGCCCTGTGAAACGACTGTTCAGCGCCTCCCTGCTGGCCGCCGGCCTGGCGCTCGGCGGCGCCGCTCACGCCGCCCAGCCCCTGCTCAACGTCTCCTACGACGTGATGCGCGACTTCTACAAGGAATACAACCCGGCCTTCCAGAAATACTGGAAAGCGGAGAAAGGCGAGAACATCACCATCCAGATGTCCCATGGCGGTTCCAGCAAGCAGGCGCGCTCGGTGATCGACGGTCTGCCCGCCGACGTCATCACCATGAACCAGGCCACCGACATCGACGCCCTCGCCGACAACGGCGGCCTGGTGCCGAAGGACTGGGCGACCCGCCTGCCGAACAACAGCGCGCCGTTCACCTCGGCCACCGTGTTCATCGTTCGCAAGGGCAACCCCAAGGCCCTGAAGGACTGGCCGGACCTGCTCAAGGACGGCGTCCAGGTAGTGGTGCCGAACCCCAAGACCTCCGGCAATGGCCGCTACACCTATCTCTCCGCCTGGGGCTACGTGCTGAAGAACGGCGGTGACGAGAACAAGGCCAAGGAATTCGTCGGCAAGCTGTTCAAGCAGGTACCGGTGCTCGACACCGGCGGCCGCGCCGCCACCACTACCTTCATGCAGAACCAGATCGGCGACGTACTGGTGACCTTCGAGAACGAAGCCGAGATGATCGCCCGCGAATTCGGCCGAGGCGGCTTCGAGGTGGTCTACCCGAGCGTGTCCGCCGAGGCCGAGCCCCCCGTGGCGGTGGTCGACAAGGTGGTCGAGAAGAAAGGCAGCCGCGCCCAGGCCGAGGCCTACCTGAAGTACCTGTGGTCGGACGAGGGCCAGACCATCGCCGCCAACAACTACCTGCGCCCGCGCAACCCGGAGATCCTCGCCAAGTTCGCCGACCGCTTCCCGAAAGTCGACTTCTTCTCGGTGGAGAAGACCTTCGGCGACTGGCGCAGCGTGCAGAAGACCCACTTCATCGACGGCGGCGTATTCGACCAGATCTACAGCCCCAACTGATCCCTCGCCGCTTGACGAAAAAGCCGGAAGCGCTCGCGCTTCCGGCTTTTTCATTCGGCTTGCAGTTCAGCCACTGCCGCCTCAGCGAAACTCGTGCTCCACCTCGGACCAGAGGCTGACCCGCTGTCCGCCGGCCTCGAAGAACTCCATCTCGCGGCGGATGCCGGCGCTGTCTCGCCAGCCCGGCAGGTCGAGGACGATCAGCTCTTCCAGGTGATCCATGTAGAAGGCGTCCACCGGCGCCCACAACCTGCCGATCGCCGCGCGGTCGAGCTCGGCCAGGCACAGGTTGATCGGGTGGGACATGGAGACCTGGCTGAATACCACGTGGCCGGCGCGGACGATGGTCGCCGCGACCTCGTTGCAGGCACGGAAGCGCTGCTCGACCACCTCGGCGTCGGCATGGCTGTAGGGACAGGCTAGGAATATCTTGCGCATGGTTACCTCGTTGCGGAAAGCGACGCCGCGATGGCTCGCGGCGCTCGTCGGGGGATGTTTCAGGCTGCGTGCAGGGCGCTTTTTTCCGCCTCGTCATGCTCCTGCTCCTGCCGCGCATAGCGCTCGGCGGCAGGCACCGAGATGCGGATGGCGATGAATACCGCCAGCAGGCCGCCGAACAATTTGCCGAGCAGGATCGGCAGGATCAGCGTCGGCTGGAAGTTGGCGGTGAATGCCAGGTGATCGCCGATGGTGGCCTGGGCGCAGACGCCCAGGGCCACGCAAAGCACCTTGTCGCGAGCATTCATGTATTTGAACAGGTGGTAGGTGGCGATGATGTTCGCCAGCACCATGACAAAGGCGGTGGCGCCCGGCTGGGACAGCCCCAGGTAACGGCCGAGGACCGCCATCGGGCGCTTGCAGTAGCGCTGGAACAGGTAGCAGATGGGGAAGGTCCCGGCCAGCATGATGCCGATGTAGCCAGCGATCTCGATGGCGCGGAACAACTCTTTCTCGTCGGCGAACATCGGGTCGAAGCCCCAGCCGCCGAAGACCTTGGTGAAGACTCCGGTGAAGTGCTGGACGATGGAAAGCGCCAGGGCCATCTTGATGAACGCGTCCATCACCTTGCCGAATACCAGGAACCCGGTGACCATCGCCGTCGCCCGGTACTTCAGGCCGGCGGCCAGCAGGAAGCAGAAGACGAACAGCGGCGCCAGCAGCCGAAGCATGTCGAGGAAGTCCAGCGACAGGTAGTGCAGGGCCGGCGAACCGGTCGATACCAGTTCGCGCACCGGGATGTGGTTGAGGGTAATCAGCAGCAACGCCGCCAGCACCGCGAACGGAATGCTGATCAACCCGGCCATCGCCCCCAGCGCCAGGTACTTGTGGTCCTTGCGCTCGAGCATGGTCAGGCCGACCGGGATCAGGTAGACGATGGTCGCGCCGGAGGTGTAGCCCACCAGCATGGCGGTAATCCACATGTCGCGGTTGGCGGTCAGGGCATCGGCCAACTGGTAGCCGCCCATGTCCACCGCGATGATCGACAGCGCGGCGATGGATACGTCGGAACCGAGGGTCTGGAAGAACGGGCCGAGGGCATGGGAAATCGCCTTCGACAGATAGGGAATGGCTACCATGATGCCGGCCTGGGCGAGGAACACCGGACCGATGGCGTGGATGCCGTTGACGAACTCGCGGCCCAGACCGCTTTCCGGGCGCAGGATGGAAGCCAGCGCGCCAAGTACCGCACCCAGCATGATCAGGTAAATCACATAGTTTCCGAACTCGGCCATCTGCGTCGTTCTCCCCTCGGCAGGCTCCCGTAGCGGGATGCGTTCTTCTGGTTGTCTGGTCGGGAGGCCGGCCACGCCGGTCGCTCCGCCGAAGCGAACACTCGCATTTCGCGTGCCACAATTTGGTTTTCGTGTTGATTTGAAGGTTCGTTTTACCTAAATTGGTCACCCATACGGTCAAGTAGGCGGCCAATCCAAGAGCGTACCTGCCTTACGGACCTGTGGGATTTTCCGCCGGGCCTGCGCAAAGCCTCGCCCCGCCCCCTTCCGCCCAGCGCCGCCAGGCGCTACCGGGCGATTCACGGTAACAATCGCCGCACCAGGATGCGGCCCATGGGAGAACACGATGCGCCCCGAGGAACGCCGCCGCCACATTCTCGAATTGCTGCGCCAGCGCGAGCGGATCTCGGTGGACGAACTGGCGCGGACCCTTTCCACCTCTCAGGAAACCATTCGCCGCGACCTCGCCGCGCTGGCCGAACAAGGCCTGGTCAGCAAATTCCACGGAGGGGCCGCCCTGCCGCCCAGCGGCGAGCACGAGAACGCCTTCCAGACGCGAATGAACGAGCACGCCCAGGAAAAACGCGCAGTCGCCCGCTACGCCGCCGGCCTGTTCGGGCCCGGTGACAGCATCTTCATCGACACCGGCACCACCACCCTGCTGTTCGCCCGCGAACTGGCGCGCCAGAGCCATCTGACGGTGATCACCAACTCGCTGTTGATCGCCGGCAGCGTCGGCGCCTCCGGCAACCGTGCATTCATGATCGGCGGCGAGTACCGCCCGGAATCCGAACAGAACGTCGGCGCCCTGGCCATCGAGCAGATCGCCCGGTTCAACGCCGAGCATGCGGTGATCACCGTCGGCGCGCTGAACGGCGATGGCGCCATGGATTTTTCCATCGAGGAAGCCGAGATCGCCCGTGCCATGATCGCCCAGGCCCGCCAACTGACGGTTATCGCCGACTCCTCGAAGCTCGGCCGGCGCGCCCTGTTCCAGGTCTTCCCGCTGAGCCGGATCAACCGCCTGGTGGTCGACCGCAAGCCTACCGGGGAACTCTGGGAAGCCCTGCAACAGGCGCGGGTGGAAGTCCACGAAGCCCCCCTGCGCACCCCGCAGGCCTGACTCCCCTCGCGCGCAGCCCCGGAGACAGGCCGGGGCTGTGCCGGTGGCTGCCCGTCGATTAATCGATTGACTGTTTCTCTTTCAGTTGCCACATTAAAACAACAAATTTCACATAAAATTCTGTGTGAAAAATCAGTGTTACGGTCAAAAAACAAACTGATACCAAAAGAAACAGGCAGAAACGATGACTGAGCCGCTTGCGACAAAGACCGCGATCTTCGACGTTGCAGTGATCGGCGCTGGCGTGGTGGGTTGCGCCATGGCCCGCCGCTTCGCCCTGGAAGGTGCGCGGGTGGTCCTGCTGGAAAAAAGCACCGACATCCTCTCCGGTGCCAGCAAGGGCAACAGCGCGATCCTCCATACCGGTTTCGACGCGCCGCCCGGCAGCATCGAACTGGCCTGCATGCAGGAGGGCTATCGCGAATACCGCGACATCCATGCGCGCCTCAACCTGCCGCTGCTGGAAACCGGCGCCCTGGTGGCGGCATGGAGCGACGAGGATCTGGCGCGCCTGCCGGCTATCGTCGAGCAGGCCCACGGCAACGGTGTCGATGACGTCCGCCAGGTCGGTCGCGACGAGGTCCTGGCGCTGGAGCCGCAGTTGGCCGGCAACGTGCTCGGCGCGGTGCGGGTCCCCGGGGAACATCTGGTCGACCCTTGGTCCGCGCCGCTCGCCTATCTGCAACAGGCGCTGGCCCATGGCGCCGAGGCCTGTTTCGACGTCGAAGTGCTGGACGGCGCCTTCGACGGCGGCGAATGGCTGTTGCATACCCGCCGCGGCGATCTGCACGCGCGCCAGGTAATCAACTGCGCCGGACTCTTCGGTGACCAACTGGAACAGCGCCTGCTCGGCGCGGCGAGCTTCGCCATCCATCCGCGCAAGGGCCAGTTCGTGGTCTTCGACAAGGCCGCCGCGGCGCTGCTGCGGCACATCCTGCTACCGGTACCCAACGAGCGGACCAAGGGGGTGGTATTCACCCGTACTGTCTTCGGCAACCTGCTCGCCGGCCCCACCGCCGAGGAACAGGACGACCGCGAACAGGCACGGGTCGACAGCGACACCCTGCAGCGACTGATCGACGCCGCCGTCGAGCGGATCCCCGGCCTGCGCGGCATGCCGGTCACCGCCACCTACGCAGGATTGCGACCGGCCAGCGAAAAGAAGGAATACCGCATCCGCCAGGTCGACGGACACAACTGGATCAGTGTCGGCGGCATCCGTTCCACCGGTCTCACCGCGGCGCTGGGCATCGCACGCCACGTCTATCGTCTCTACCAGGGCGAGCGCTTCCACGAAGCGGTTCGCGAGCCGCTCTGGCCACAGGTACCGAACCTCGCCGAACACCTGCCGCGCGACTGGCAGCGTCCCGGCTACGACGAGATCGTCTGCCACTGCGAGATGGTCACCCGCCGGGAAATCCTCGCCGCCCTGGAAGGCCCGCTGCCAGCCGGCGACTTCGGCGGCCTGAAGCGTCGCACTCGCGCCTGCATGGGACGCTGCCAGGGTTTCTACTGCAACGCGCGGGTCGCCGAGCTGAGCGCCGGCCGCCTCGCCCAGCCCCTCGCCACCGGGAGTTGCCATGAGCATCACTGAACAGGTCGACGTCGCCATCGTCGGCAGCGGTCCCGCCGGATTGGCAGCCGCCATCGAACTACGCCGCCAGGGCGTCGCCCGGGTCTGCGTGCTGGAGCGCGACGGCGAGGCCGGCGGTATACCCCGGCATTGCGCGCATCCGCCGTTCGGCCTGCGCGAGCACGGCCGCCTGTTGACCGGCCCGGCCTACGCGCTGCGTAACGTCGAACAGGCTGAACGGGCCGGGGTGGATATCCGCCTGCGCCATAGCGTGGTTGCTCTCGCCGCCGCCGGCCTGCTGCAACTGGCCACCCCCGAAGGCCCGCGCAGTCTGCGCGCGACACGCGTGCTGCTGGCCACCGGCGCACGCGAGACGCCGCGCTCGGCGCGCCTGCTGGGCGGCGACCGGCCACTGGGCGTGATCAATACCGGCGCGCTGCAAGCCTATCTCTATCTGCAAGGCCTGAAGCCGTTCGAACGGCCGCTGATCGTCGGCACCGAGCTGGTCAGCCTGTCCGCCGTGATGAGTTGCCGGCGTGCCGGCATCCGCCCGGTGGCCATGCTCGAACGCAACGCACGGGCCACCGCGCGTTGGCCGCTATCGTTGTTTCCCAGGCTGTGCGGAGTACCGATGCACTTCTCCAGCGAGCTGCTGGAGATCGAAGGCCGCGGCCGGGTCGAGGCGGCGCGGGTACGCCTGGGCGACGGGCGCGTCGAACGGATCGCCTGCGACGGCATCCTTCTCAGCGGACGCTTCGTTCCCGAATCGAGCCTGGTCCGCCTCAGCCACCTGGAACTGGACCCGGCCAGCGGCGGCCCGCGCATCGATCAGTTCGGCCGCTGCTCCGACCCCGCCTATTTCGCCGCCGGCAACCTGCTCCGGCCGATCGAGACCGCCGGCTGGTCGTTCCGCGAGGGACGAAGGATCGCCGGCCTGCTGGCCGCCGACCTGCGGGCCGAACTGCCGAGTGCCGCACCTGGCATAGCCATCGATTGCAGTGGTCCGCTCAAGCTGTGCGTGCCGCAGCGGCTGCTGGCCGACCCGACACCCGGCCTGGCGCATCTGCAGCTACGCGTAAGCGAGGCCGCCAGCGGCCGCCTGCGGATCCTGGCCGATGGTCGCCCGGTGTGGGAGCGTGCCCTGTCCTGCCTGCCGGAGCGCCGCCTGCTGGTGCCGCTGGCCGCCCTGCGCCTGCCGCCGGACACCCGGCGCCTGGAAGTCGCCTTCCTCACCTCCGGCCACTGAACCCGCGAAGAGAACCGACCATGCGAATCGCCGCCCTCGACCAGGGAACCACCAGTACCCGCGTGCTGGTCGCCAGCCAGGACGGCAGCGCCGATATTCAGTTGGCGCTGCGTCACCAGCAACACCATCCGCAGTCCGGCTGGGTCGAGCACGATCCGCTGGAACTGCTGGCCAACCTGCAACGCTGCCTGGAGGCCAGCGGCCGGGTCGACGCCATCGGCCTCGCCAACCAGGGCGAAAGCTGCATGGCCTGGGACGCCCGCAGCGGCGAGCCGTTGTCGCCGCTGATCGTCTGGCAGGACAACCGCACCACCCCGCACATCGAGCGTCTACGCGCCAGCGGCGCCGAGGCTCTGGTCCTGGAACGCAGCGGCCTGCCGCTCGACGCCTATTTCTCGGCCAGCAAGCTGGGCTGGATCGTCGAGCACCTTCCGGCCGCTCGCAGGGCTTTGAAGGCAGGCCGCCTGCGCCTGGGAACCAGCGATGCCTGGTTTCTCGACCGCTTGTGCGGAACCTTCGCCACCGACGTCACCACCGCCTCGCGTACCGCATTGATGAACCTCGCCGAGGGCCGCTGGGACCCCGACCTGTGCGCCCTGTTCGGCGTGCCGATCGAGTGCCTGCCGGAAATCCGCGATACCGTCGGCCATTTCGGGGTGATCGGCAACACCCCGCTGACGGCCTCGGTGGTCGACCAGCAGGCCTCGCTCTACGGTCACGGCTGCCGCCAGCCCGGTGATGCGAAGATCACCTTCGGCACCGGCGCCTTCGCCCTGACTCTCAGCGGCGAGCGGATCATCCGCTCGCCGGAGACAGGCCTGCTCGCCACCATCGCCTGGCAGATCGATGGCAAACCGGTGTACGCCATGGACGGCGGGGTCTACGACGCCAGCGCCGCGGTCGAGTGGGCCGGGCGTCTCGGCCTGTTCAGCGACTTCTCGGAACTGGCCGGCTTCGACCGGCCGCCGGCCATCGAGCGCGGCCTGGCCTTCGTCCCGGCCCTGTCGGGACTCGCATGCCCGCACTGGGACCGCAGCGCCGGCGCGATGTGGCTGGGAATGGACGCCGGCACCCGCCGCGAGGACCTCTGCCAGGCCCTGCTCGAAGGCGTGGTGCTGCGCAGCGCCGAGGTGATCCAGGCGATGGACGGCTACCTGAAGGTCACCGACCGCCTGTCCATCGACGGCGGCCTGGCGCGCAGCCCCTACTTCGCCCAGTTCCTCGCCGACAGCCTGCAACGGCGCATCGTCACCCAGCGCTTCGACGAACTCACCGCCTTCGGTTGCGCCGCCCTTGCCGCGCGTGGCCTCGGCTACGAGCTGGCGGAGCCGCGCAATACCCGCACGGAGTTCCAGCCGCGGGTCGACGCCGGCACCGCCCGGCGCTGGCAGGTGCGTTTCAGCGAAGCGGTGGCGCGCACCCGCGGCTGGCGCTGAGCCGCTTTCAGCGTCCCGGCCAGCCGGTCTCGCGCAGCGCCGCCAGGAGCCTCTCCCCCTTCAGCGCGGGCACCAGCCGGCCGTCCTCGGTGCGCATGTCCTCGCCGGCCAGCAGCACGTTGACGATGGCTTCTTCCACCGCCTCCGCCGCCGCGGCGAACAACGGCGAGATGTGGTCGTTGTTGAGCATCCGCAGCGGCGTGCTCTGCGGCAGGTCCTTGCGCGCATAGTCGGCTGGCGGCAGGTCCTGGTTGCCGGTGGCGAAGGCGAGGAACACGTCGCCGCTGGAGTCCTCGGTGCCACCGCCGGTGCGAGCGATGCCGATCGAGGCGCGCTGCGCCAGGCGCTGGCACTGGTGCGGCAACAGCGGCGCATCGGTGGCCAGGATCACCACGATGGAGCCCATACCCGGGGTGCCTTCCTCGCTGAACGGCGAGGGGATGTCGCCCAACCGGCGGCCGACCGGATAGCCGTCGACCCGCAGCTCGCGGCGCTGGCCGTGGTTGGCCTGGACCAGCGCGCCCACCGTCCAGCCGCCCTGCTCCGCCGGAAGCCGCCGCGATGCGCTACCGATGCCACCCTTGAACTCGTGACAGATCATCCCGGTACCGCCGCCCACCGAACCTTCGCGGACCGGTCCGGACTCGGCGCAGGCCAGCGCCTCGCCGACCTGGCGGGCGCCGACGTGCTGGCCCCAGATATCGTTGAGCAGGCCGTCGAAGGTCTCCATCACCACCGGCATGCACCAGTACAGCCCGCTGTCGCCGAGTTCGGCGCGCTCCTCGGCGATCAGCGCGTCGCGCACCGCGCCGACGCTGTGGGTATTGGTGATGGCGATCGGGGTGGTCAGCAGGCCGGCTTCGCGGATCCACTCCAGGCCCGTGGCGTCGCCGTTGCCGTTGAGCACATGGCAGCCGGCGAAGCAGGGTTGCAGGCGCGCCGCACCGGCGCGCGGCTGGACCAGGGTGACGCCGGTGCGAACCTGCCTGCCGTCGATCCGCTGGTTCAGGGTGCTGTGGCCGACGCGCACGCCGGGAACGTCGGTGATCGCGTTGAACGGGCCGGGAGTGCCCAGGCCGAGGGTGATGCCAAGTTGTCGAGCGCGCATGCGGACTCCTGTTTCAAAGCTTCTGGAACGCCGGACTGAGCTTGCCGTAGGTACAGTAGAGAATCACCGACACCGCCAGCAGTCCGACAATGATCATCACGTCCCTGGCCGAGGCCGCCAGGAACAGGTTGAGCAGCAGGTATCCCGCCCCGCTCACCGCCAGCAGCGCCGGCAGCGGCCACAGCGGCATCCGGTAGGGATGCTCGCGGTCGCGCCGCAGCACCCGGCTGAACAGCGCGCAGAGGGCGACGATCAGGTAGACCATGACGATCAGCAACACGGTGAACGAGGTCAGTTCGGCCAGGTTGGAGCTGAAGCTCAGCGCCGCCGAGGGAATGGCGAGGAACAGCGTGGCCAGCCAGGGCGATTCCCAGCGCGGATGGATACGGGTGAAGGCACGGTTCAACGCCGGCATCCAGAGCGCGTCGCGACCGCTGCTGAAGATCACCCGGGCGCTCTGGATGACGATGGCGACGATGGCGTTGAACACCGAGAGGAAGATCCCGGCGCTGACCAGGCGCGACAGCGTCTCGTTGCCATGGCTGTTCAACAGGTAGCCGATCGGGTCGGGGCTGGCAAGCATCGCCGGGAGCGACGGCGCGCCGATCAGCAGCGCGGCGAGCGGGACGATCTCGATCAGTACTACCAGCGCCAGCGACCAGAGCACCGCGCGATGCACGCTGTGACCGCCGTCCTTCATGTCCTCGGCGAGCAGCACCGCGCCGCCGAAACCGTTGTAGGAGAACAGCGCGGTACCGACCGCTCCGATCACCAATGCCCAGGGTGCGATCGCCAGCAGCCCGCCGTCGCCGACTACCTGCGGCTGCAGCAGGACGCTCGCCGGTTGCTGTGCATGGCCGAAACCGAGGCCGACGATCACCAGCAGCGCCGCCACTTCCAGCAGCAGGCAGGTACCCGTGACCCAGGCGTTGACGCGGATGTTGAGGATGCCCAGCAGGTAGCTGAAGGCAACGATCGCCAGGGCCACGGTCTGCGCATCGAAGTGGGTGCCGAGGGCAGCGTTCAGGTAAGTCGCCGCGCCGGTGGCGAGCACCGGCGGGATGAACAGCAGCATCGCCAGCACCGTGAGGAAGGTGGCGTAGCCGGCCAAGCCGCCGAACACCCGCTTGGCGTAGACATACTCGCCGCCGGCGGTGCTGTGCGCCCTGCCCAGCTCGGCATAGCACCAGGCGAACATCAGCGCCAGCACCCCGGCCAGGGCGAAGGCCCAGAAAGCGCCGGTGCCGGCCTGCTGGATGGCGAAGGGGGCGATGACGAAGACGGAACTGGCGGGAGTGACTGCGGAAACGGTGATGGCGACCACGTCGAACACGCCCAGCGTGGGTTTCAGCGCACTTTCGGGCGCGGGGGAAGAGCTCATGTCGTTGTCCTCTGATTGTTATTGAAGTTGAGGCAGTAACGGAGACTCGCGGCGGCCCCTTGCCGGGGCGCTGGTTATGCGCCGACTCTAGGAGCGCGGAACCGGCGGGCCAATCACCCTTTGGGGTTACGCCCCTTGACGCGGCGGGTGGAAAAGCCGCAAACCGGAGCCTGCGAAAACCCACCGTGGAGCGAATACGGATGCACACCCTGTTCCGGGACATCGGCATGCACGCCAGCCTGGGCCGCGCCATCGAACAGATCGGCGGCAACCGTTTCTGGAAGCAATTGATCCTGCTGCTGCGCCAGCACCTGCCGTTCGACAACGCCCTGGCGATCTTCTACCCCGCCAACGGCGTGCCGGTGGCCCTGGAGGAATACGACGCCGAACCGCACGCCGGGCCGGCCTCGATGCTCGCCTACCTGAACGGGCTGTACCTGCTCGACCCCTTCTACCAGGCTTGCCGGGAAGGCCTGGCCAGCGGCCTGTACCGCCTCGAGGAGATCGCCCCGGACCATTTCCGGCAGAGCGAGTACTACCTCAGCTACTTCCACGACAACGTTCTGGAGGACGAGGTGCAGTTCATCCTACAGGTGCCCGGCCAGGGCGCGCTGTCGCTGTCGCTGGGCATGCAGAGGATGTTCGCCGACGAGGAATGCGGGATGCTCGGCTTGCTCTCGAGCTGGGTCCTGGCGCTGATGCAGCAGCACTGGCAGCAACGCAGCCAGCGCCTGTTGCCGGCTGCACCGCAGGAAGAGATGGCCACGCAGATACGCGACGCCCTCAGCCACTTCGGCGCCAGCGTGCTATCGGAACGGGAACTGGAGATCGCCCGCCTGATCCTTCGCGGCTACTCGTCGAAGGCCATGGCCGAGCGCCTGGCGATCTCGCCGGAGACGATCAAGGTCCATCGGCGCCACCTGTACGCCAAGCTGGACATTTCCTCGCAACCGGAGCTGTTCTCGCTGTTCATCCAGTCGCTCGGGCACGACCCGGAGAACCCCTAGGGATCATGGATTGGCGTAGCGCCGGCTGAGACCGGGCGGGATGCCGCGAGCGTCGGTCTCGGTCCATGGACCCTGCGGGCTGGTGGACCAGAACCAGCCGCCGTCCCAGCGGTAGTAGGTGCGCTGGCGGTAGTAGAGATCGCGCTCGCCACGGATCACGTAGACCCCCAGGCTGCCGTCCCAGACGCCCTTGCCGCCTGGCGGCGGGGCGAACTGCGGACGCGAGCGGCTGGGCTGCGCCGGAGTCTGCGGTTGCGGGGTGATGCGCGGCGGGGTGGCGCCGGGCGCGCTGGACGGACCGGGCTGCGGCTGGCTCTGCGGCGGCAGCGAGGCCGGCGGTTCGCTGGTCTGCGGCGGATGCACCACGCACCCGCCGAGACCGCCCAGGAGAATCGCCAGACCCAGATACTTCGCCTTCACCGCCGCACCTCCCCAACCGATTGTCGTTATGGCCGGGCCGCCTGGGGCTGGTCCGGGCCGTCGATGGTCAGCGCTTGCGCCGACGACTGGGCAGTAGACAACGGTTTGCCGCGTCCGATCCACTCGCCGGAGATGGCGTTGCCGGCGCGGGATACCCGTGCCACCAGCTCGACCTGCGGGAAACCGCTGAGCTTGAGCTGCGGCATCATGGCGTCGGCATCGCTCAGGCTGACCTCGGCCGGCAGGTCGGCGACGGTCAGGCGCTTCACTGCCAACGGCATCGGCGGGCCGCCGACGGCGCGGGCGAAGACGAACACGCTGTCGTCGGCCTTGACCTGGCCCTTCACCGCGTCGCTGATATCCACCTTCACCGTCAGGGTCACCCCGGCGGCAGCGGGCGCGGCCGGCGCCGGCGGAGTCTGCCCGGCCTCGGTCATGCGCTCGCGGGCGCGCTGGATGCCGCCCTGGATCGCCGAGCGTGCCGGGTCCTCGTTCGGCAACACCGACACCAGGCGCTCCCAGAAGCCGATGGCGTCGGCGTAGCGCTGCTCTTCGAAGGCGGCGATGCCGAGCAGGCCAAGGGTGGTCACTTCGGCCGGGTCGCCCTTCAGCGCCTCGTCGGCCAGGGCCTTGATCTGCGCGGTCATTTTCTTGCCACCGGAGAAATACAGTGCCTGCGCCCACTGGCCGAGCACTTCCGGCTGCCGCCCGCTGAGTTCGGCGGCGCGTTCGAAGGCCCGCGCTGCATCGGCGCCGCGTTCCTGGGTCATGTAGGTGCGACCGAGGAAGTACCAGCCCTGGGCGGAATCCGGCTGAGCCTGTACCGCGCGCTCCAGGCGCGCAGTCATCTCTTCCATGGAGTGCGGCGCCTGGGCGAATTCGCGAGCCAGCTCGACCTTGTCGCTGGCGCCCCAATGCAGGTACAGGCCGAGCGCGACCAACGGCACCAGCAGCGCCGCGACCAGCGGGACCGCCCGGCCCAGGCGCGAGCTACGCTCTTCGCCGCTGCCCTCGGTGTCGGCGAGCAGTTCGCGGGCAGCCTCGGCGCGGCCATTCTCCAGTTGCTCGGCGGTCAGCGTGCCGGCGGCCTGCTGGCCGGCCAGCTCGGCGATCCGCTCCTGATAAAGCGCGACGTTCAGGGCGGTACGGTCTTCCTCGGCCTGGGCGCGACGGCCACGCAGCAGCGGAATCAGCAGGAATGCCAGGGCCGCCAGCAGCAGCAGGCTGGCAGCGAGCCAGAAATCGATCATTTGTCGTTCTTCAACAGGTTGGCGAGGCGCGCTTGCTCCTCGGCGGACAGGGTGGTTTGCACCTTGGCAGCGGTGCGCCGGCGGCGCAGGACGATCACGCCGATCACCAGCACGCCGAACAGCAGCAAGGCGCCCGGACCGAACCAGAGCAGCCAGGTACGCTCGTTGACCGGCGGCTTGTAGCGAACGAAATCACCGTAGCGGGCAACCATGTAGTCGACGATCTCGCCGTCGCTCTTGCCCTGCTGCAACTGGCCGTAGATCTGCTTGCGCAGGTCGGCGGCGATCGGTGCGTTGGAGTCGGCGATGTCCTGGTTCTGGCACTTCGGGCAGCGCAGTTCCTGGGTCAGGTTGCGGAAGCGTTCGCGCTCGGCGTCGCTGGCGAACTCGTAGGTGTCGATGGCGGCCCGGGCCACGCCGCAGAGGGCGAGACCGAGCAGCGCGGTGACGAGGAAACGCTTCATCGGGCCTCCGGCTCGTCCAGCAGTTGCTGGTACAGCGGCGCCAGTTGCTCGCGCCAGACTTTCTGGTCGACCACCCCGACGATCTTGTGGCGGATGATGCCCTGTTTGTCGATCAGGTAGGTTTCCGGCGCACCGTACACGCCCAGGTCCAGGCCCAGGGTGCCGTCGGCGTCGCTGATGCTCAGCAGGTAGGGATTGTGCAGCTCGTTCAGCCACTTGATGGCGGCGGCGTTGTCGTCCTTGTAGTTGATCCCGTAGATCACCACGCCCTGCTCGGCCAGTCGGGTCAGTTCCGGGTGCTCGACCCGGCACGACGGGCACCAGGTGCCCCAGACGTTGACCAACGCCGGCTTGCCCTTGAGGTCGGCCTCGGTCAGGCGCCGGGCCGGGTCCTGCACGCTGGGCAGGTCGAAGGCCGGGAACGGCTTGCCGATCAGCGCCGAGGGCAGCTCGCTGGGGTCCAGCCAGAGGCCGCGGAAGAGGAACACCGCGACGATCAGGAAGATCCCCAGCGGCAGCAGCAGAATCGCTCGTTTCAAGACTCAGGCTCCCTGACCGGCGAGGCCCAGGGCCTCGCGCACACGTGTTTTCACCTTCACCCGGTAGCGCCGGTCGAGCGCCGCCAGGGCGCCGCCGAGGCCCATCAGCAGGCCACCGAACCAGATCCAGCGGACGAACGGCTTGACGTGCACGCGCACCGCCCAGGCACCGTTCTCCAGCGGCTCGCCGAGCGCCACGTAGAGGTCGCGGGTAAAGCCGGCATCGATCCCTGCCTCGGTCATCATCGAACTCTGCACGGTGTACAGGCGCTTCTCCGGATGCAGGGTGGCGATCTCCTTGCCGTCGCGGCTGACGTGGATGCTGCCCTTGTCCGAGGTGTAGTTCGGCCCTTCGTGGTGCTTCGCGCCGTCGAAGAGGAAGTGGTAGCCGCCCAGTTCGACGGTGTCGCCGGGCGACATGCGCAGGTCACGCTGGGCGCTGTACTGGCTGCTGAGGACGATGCCGATGGCGCACACGGCGATGCCCAGGTGCGCCAGTTGCATGCCCCAGTAGCTGCGGGTCAGGCTGCGGGCGCCGGCCAGCACGCCCTTGTGCCGGGTCTTGTCGAGGAAGTCGCGGAAACCGGCCAGGACCACCCAGGCGGACAGCAGGAACACCGCCAGCACCGCCCAGTTGAAATCGCCGAAGTACATCGAACCGGCCGCCGCCAGGACCGCGCTGGCCACCAGCACCGGGGTCAGCATGCCGAGCAGCCAGCGGCTCGGGGTGTCCTTCCAGCGCACCAGCACGCCGACCGCCAGGGCCGCCATCAGCGCCGCCATCAGCGGCAGGAACATGGCGTTGAAGTACGGCGGGCCGACCGACAGCTTGGCGCCGCTGAGGGCATCGAGCAGCAGCGGGTAGAGGGTCCCGAGGAGGATCATCGAGGCCGCCACCACCAGCACCAGGTTGTTCAGCAGCAGCAGGGTCTCGCGCGACCACAGGGCGAAGCCGACCTGGCTCTTGACCACCGGCGCGCGCAGGGCGAACAGGGTCAGCGAGCCGCCGACCACCAGCAGCAGGAAGGCGAGGATGAACACCCCGCGCTCCGGGTCGGAGGCGAAGGCGTGCACCGAGGTGAGCACGCCGGAGCGGACCAGGAAGGTGCCCAGCAGGCTCAGGGAGAAAGCGGCGATCGCCAGAAGCACGGTCCAGCTCTTGAACACGCCGCGCTTCTCGGTCACCGCCAGCGAGTGGATCAGTGCAGTGCCGACCAGCCAGGGCATGAAGGAGGCGTTTTCCACCGGATCCCAGAACCACCAGCCCCCCCAGCCCAGCTCGTAGTAGGCCCACCAGGAGCCGAGCACGATGCCGATACCGAGGAAGGCCCAGGCTACCAGGGTCCAGGGCCGCGACCAGCGCGCCCAGGCGGCGTCCAGGCGGCCGCCGAGCAGTGCGGCGATGGCGAAGGCGAAGGCCACCGAGAATCCGACGTAACCCATGTAGAGCATCGGCGGGTGGACGATCAGGCCGACGTCCTGCAACAGAGGGTTGAGGTCGTTGCCGTCCATCGGGGTCTGCGGCAGCAGGCGGCTGAACGGGTTGGAGGTGATGATCAGGAACAGCAGGAAGCCGGTGCTGATCATGCCCATCACCGCCAGCACGCGGGCCAGCATGACCTCCGGCAGTTGCCGGGAGAAGATCGACACGGCGAAGGTCCAGCCACCGAGGATCAGCGCCCAGAGCAGCAGCGAACCTTCGTGGGCGCCCCAGACGGCGCTGAACTTGTAGTACCAGGGCAGCGCGCTGTTGGAGTTGCCGGCCACGTAGGCCACCGAGAAGTCGTCGCGCAGGAAGGCCCAGGTCAGGCAACCGAAGGCGAAGGCGAGGAAGGCGAACTGCCCCCAGGCCGCCGGGCGCGCCAGGCTCATCCACTGGCGGTCGCCGCGCCAGGCGCCGACCAGCGGCAGGCTCGACTGCACCAGGGCCAGGCAGAGGGCGAGGATCAGGGCCAGGTGGCCGAGTTCGGGGATCATCTACTTGCCCTCCTGGTTGTACGAGGTCTCGCCGGCGGCCTTGCCGTTCTCGTAGTGCTTCAGTTGGCCGCTGTCCTTGAGCGCCTTGGTGACTTCCGGCGGCATGTAGTTCTCGTCGTGCTTGGCCAGCACTTCATCGGCCACCAGCACGCCGTCGCCGCCCAGCTTGCCGAGGGCGACGATGCCCTGCCCCTCGCGGAACAGGTCGGGAAGGATGCCATGGTAGGCGATGGTCACTTCCTTGGCGCCGTCGGTGACCACGAAACGCACGTTCAGCGAATCCTCGCTGCGTTGCAGAGAACCCTTTTCCACCAGGCCGCCGGCGCGTATGCGGGTGTCGGTCGGCGCTTCGCCGTTGGCGATCTGGGTCGGGGTGTAGAACAGGTTGATGTTCTGTTGCAGGGCCGACAGCGCCAGGCCCACCGCGGCGCCGACGCCCACCACGATGGCGAGGACGATGATCAGACGTTTCTTGCGGACCGGATTCACTGCTGGGCCTCCCGGCGCAGACGACGCGCCTCTTCTTGCAGGTAGCGGCGCCGGGCCAGCAGCGGCTCGGCGACATTGATCGCCAGCACCAGCAGGCTGATGCCGTAGGCCGACCAGACGTAGGGGCCGTGATGGCCCATGGCGAGGAAGTCGCCGAACGATTCGAAGCTCATCGTGCCTTCTCCACCAGGGCCTTCACCTCGGCTTTCGCCCAGGCGGTGCGGGACTCGCGCTTGAGCACTTCCAGGCGCATGCGCACCAGCAGCATGGCCGCGAAGAAGCAATAGAAGCCGAGGACCATGATCAGCAACGGCAACCACATCTCCACCGGCATCGCCGGTTTCTCGGTGATGGTGAAGGTGGCCGGCTGGTGCAGGGTGTTCCACCACTCCACCGAGTACTTGATGATCGGGATGTTCACCACGCCGACGATGGCCAGTACGGCACAGGCCTTGGCCGCGCTGTCGCGGTTACTGATCGCCTGGCCGAGGGCGATGATGCCGAAATAGAGGAAAAGCAGGATCAGCATCGCCGTCAGGCGCGCGTCCCAGACCCACCAGGCGCCCCAGGTCGGCTTGCCCCATACGGCCCCGGTAAGCAGCGCGACGAAGGTCATCCAGGCGCCGATGGGAGCGGCGCACTGCACCGCCACGTCGGCGATCTTCATCTTCCAGATCAGCCCGACGGCACCGGCCACGGCCAGCATGACGTAGCAGGACTGGGCGAGGAAGGCCGCCGGCACATGGATATAGATGATGCGGAAGCTATTGCCCTGCTGGTAGTCCGGCGGCGCGAAGGCCAGCCCCCAGACGCAGCCGGTGACGATCAGCAGCGCCGCCGCCACGGCGAACCAGGGCAGCCAGCGGCCGCTGATCTCGTAGAACCACTTGGGCGACCCAAGCTTGTGAAACCATGTCCAATTCATCATCAGGCTCTGTTTACAGGGCTCTTTGGAAATACCGGGCAGACCTTCCGCTGCCAGCCCGGGTCAAGCGTGGGCGGCACAGCCGCCCGGTACCGCACGCCCGCCGATGCCTTCGGCGGGCGGACTCACTCGCCTACGCTGATCTTCAGGCCGGCAGCGATGGCGAATGGCGTGAGTGTCAATGCTAGCGCCGTCAGGCTCGCCAGCCACAATAAATGTCCGCTGCTGGGCAGTCCCTGCAGCGAAGCCTGCAGCGCCCCGCTACCGAGAATCAGCACCGGGATGTACAGCGGCAGGATCAGCAGCGCCAGCAACAGGCCGCCGCGCTTGAGGCCCACGGTCAAGGCCGCGCCGACGGCGCCGAGCAGGCTCAGCACCGGCGTACCGAGCAACAGGGAAAGCAGCAGCACCGGTATGCAACGGGCCGGCAGGCCCAGCATCAGCGCGAACAGCGGCGACATCAGGACCAGGGCCAGCCCGGAAAACAGCCAGTGTGCCAGCACCTTGGCCAGCACCAGAAGAGCCAGGGGGTGCGGCGAAAGGACCCACTGCTCCAGAGAACCGTCCTCGAAATCGCTGCGGAACAGCCCTTCCAGCGAGAGCAGCACGGCCAATAGCGCCGCCACCCAGACCAGGCCGGGCGACAAGGTTTGTAGCAATTGGCTCTCCGGCCCGACCGCCAGGGGGAACAGGGCGATGACGATGGCGAAGAACACCAGCGGATTGGCCAGCTCCGCCGGTCGGCGGAACAGCAGGCGCGCCTCGCGCGCCAGGAGCAGGCTGAAGACGTTGCTCATGCCGGGTCGCCCAGCGCCGGCTCGACCGTCGCGCCGCTGGCCGCCTTGAGCGCACCGAGGTCCAGCTCGCGGTAGCCGGCGGGCATCTGCTGCAGGCTGTGGTGGGTGGTCAGCACCACCATCCCGCCGCGCTGGCAATGCCCGGCCAGGTGCGTTTCCAGTTGCGCCACCCCCTGTTTGTCGAGGGCGGTGAAGGGTTCATCGAGGATCCACAAGGGCGGTGCGTCCAGGTACAGGCGGGCCAGCGCCACGCGGCGTTGCTGGCCGGCGGAAAGGGTGTGGCAGGGAACGTCCTCGAAGCCACGCAGGCCGACGTCGGCCAGGGCCTGCCAGATCGCCTCGCGGCTGGCCGGCTGGTGCAGCGCGCAGAGCCAGGTGAGGTTCTCCTCGGCGCTGAGCAGGCCCTTGATTCCCGCGGCGTGGCCGATCCACAGCAGGCTGCGGGCCAGTTCGCCGCGCTGTTCGGCGAGCGGCCGGCCGTTCAGGCGGACTTCCCCGGCGGTCGGCTGCATCAGTCCGGACAGCAGGCGCAGCAGGCTGGTCTTGCCGCTGCCGTTGGGACCCACCACCTGCAACATCTCACCGGCGGCCAGGCGCAGGTCGAGGCGCTCGAACAGCATGCGCCAGTCGCGCTCGCAGGCGAGCCCGACGGTTTCCAGCAAGGGGCTGGCTGTGGGGACTTCAGCAGGATCGGACATCGAACAACATCGCCAAGCGTCTCTCCTCGTCGCGGCGCCGGAGGCCTTCACGGAACAGACCCTAAAGTCGGGATAAACACGGCCGCTATACTGGTGACGACGCGGCCAGCCTGTTTGACAGGCGCGGCATTATACACGCCCTTCCCCAGCCTCCGCAGGGTCGTTTAAGACAGGTTGTTACCCATGCCAGCCGAGATAGGCGCTTCCCCGCCACTACCCCCGGTCTCCGCCCCACGCCCGCTGCCGCCGGCGCAATCGCAGGGCAACGCCCAGGCCGACGCCGAGATGACCCTGAAGCTGGTGCAGACCCTGGCCGGCCTGCTGGGCGAAGGCGAGTCGGGCAAGGCCGAGGTGCTGGCGGTCAAGGAAGGCCTGGCGAACAATTTCCAGGTCCTGCTCAAGCTGACCCTGGCGAACAGCGGGCAGAGCCTGGTGGAAGTGCAGAGCAATCGGCCGCTGGTGCCGGGCAACCTGCTCAACGTCAGCGCCACCAGCAACACCAGCGTGGTTGCCACCCTGCTCGACAGCATGGCCGGCGCTGGCCCGCTGAGCAGCCTCGACCTGGAGCAACTGCCGCCCGGCACCCTGCTCCAGGGCAAGGTCCTGTCCAGCACCGCGCTGCCGGCGGACAAGGCCCAGCAGGTGGTCTACCGGGTCCTGCTGAACCTGCTCAACACGCCGCTCGCCGGCAGCAAGCTGAGCCTCGACTCGCCCCAGGCGCTACCGGTCGGCAGCCTGCTCACGGCGCTGGTTAAAAACAGCCAGCAGATCGACTTCCTGCCGCTCAGCGGACGCCTCGACCAGCTTGCGCTGGGCCAGCAACTGGCCGGGCAGAGCGCCCGCCAGGCTTCCCTGGAAGGCCTGTTCGCCGCCCTGCAGGGGCTGAACGGCCGCAACGACCTGCCGGACAGCCTGCGCCAGGCCGTGGAGCGCCTCTTCGCCGGCCTGCCGGAGGCGCAGAAGATGGGCGATTCCAAGCTGCTCGGCCAGGCCCTGCAGCAGAGCGGCCTGTTCCTCGAGGCGCGCCTGATGCAGGGCGCCACCGATCATCTCGGCCAGGACCTGAAGGCCAACCTGTTGCGCCTGTTCGCCCAGCTGTCGCCGCTGCCGCCGACCGGCGCCCAGGCGCCGGGCATGTTCGCCGGCAACACGGCGAACCTGGCCCAGGCGCTGCCGGCCTTTGTCCGCAACGCCCTGGGCAACCTGGGACAGAGCGCCAACAAGACCCAGGCACTGAACTTTCCCCTGCCGAGCAAGGTTCTCCAACTGTTCGACGAGGACATGGAACTGGAGTCGCTGCTGCGCCTTGCCGCCGCAGCGATCTCCCGCCTGCAGACCCATCAGTTGTCGAGCCTGGCGCAGACCAGCACCCTGCCGGATGGCACCCAACTGGCGACCTGGCAGATGGAGGTGCCCATGCGCCATCAGCACTCGGTGGTACCGTTGCAGGTGAAGTTCCAGGAAGAACAGCGCAAGACCGGCGAAGAGGCCCGCGAAAGCCTCTGGCGCGTCGAACTGGCCTTCGACCTGGAGCCGCTGGGACCGCTGCACGCCCAGGCGACCCTGCTACGCGGCAGCCTGTCCAGCCAGCTTTGGGCCGAGCGCGACGCGACCGCGCGGCTGGTCGAGCATGAACTCGGCCACCTGCGCCAACGCCTGCGCGACGCCGGCCTGACCGTTGGCGAGATCACCTGCCAACGCGGCCGCCCGCCCCAGGGCCCGCGAGCGACCATCGAACAACGCTGGGTAGACGAAACCGCATGAACAGAAAGCAGTCACCCGCCCCGCGCCAGGCCATCGCCCTGAGCTACGACGGCCAGGCCGCGCCGACCCTTTCCGCCAAGGGCGACGCCGAACTGGCCGAGGCGATCCTGGCCATCGCCCGCGACTACGAGGTACCGATCTACGAGAACGCCGAGCTGGTCCGCCTGCTCGCCCGCCTGGAACTCGGCGACGCCATTCCGGAAGCGCTGTATCGCACCATCGCCGAGATCATCGCCTTCGCCTGGCACCTGAAAGGCAAGTGTCCCGAGGGATTCGCGCCGGACGCCGCGGATGGCAACCAGATGCTGCTACTCGGCGGTCCCGGCGACTGAGCCAGCCCGCACGGCGAAACATCCGCACGCACATCAGCTCCAGGACCTCGCCGCTGCGCGCTAAGCTGCGCAGCCTCCGACCTCGGCAAAGGAGCGCCCGATGAACTTCGTCTTTCCCCACCCGTTGGACACCCCGCGCCTGCGGCTACGCACTTTCCGAGAGGAAGACGCCGCGCCGCTGTTCGCCATGATGTCCGACCCGGAAGTCATGCGTTACTGGAACACACCGCCGTGGACGACCCCTGCGCAGGCCCGCGAGGCGATCCTGCGGGACAGCCAGGCGCTCGTCGACGGCGAATACCTGAACCTGGCCATCGAGCGTCGAGAAGACGGCCAATTGCTCGGCAGTTGTATCCTCTTCCATTTCGAGAAAGGCTCGCGCCGCGCCGAACTCGGCTACTGCCTGGCACGTGCAGCCCAGGGCCGGGGTTACATGCGCGAGGCGCTGCGCAGGCTGCTGGCGTTCGCTTTCGATGAAATCGACCTGAACCGCCTGGAGGCGGAGATCGATCCGCGCAACCGGCCTTCGGCCGCCAGCCTGGAGCGCCTGGGCTTCCGCCAGGAGGGCCTGCTCGCACAACGCTGGATCGTTTCCGGAGAAGTCTCCGACTCGGCGCTCTACGGATTGCTCGCCGAGCACTGGCGCAACCGCTGAAGGAGGAACCACCGGCAGGGCCCGCCATCCGTCGCTTTCCACAGAACCTGTCGTTCGCGCAACGGTCTTTAGACGGCACACCACATGCCTGCGGAGGCATCCCTCAAATGAAAAAACATACCCTGTTCGCCGTAGCTGCTCTCGGCCTGCTGTTCGCGGGCAGCACCCTGCTGCCTGGCGAGCTTTCTCCTGTCGGCTCCGCCTATGCCAAGGGCGGAAATGGCGGCGGCAACGGTGGCGGTCATGGCGGCGGCAAGGGCGGCAGCCATGGCGGCAACCTCGGCGGCCACTCCAGCAAAGGCCATGGTTCAGCCACCTCCGGCATCGCCAGCTCCCGCGACAGCCGCGGGCTGTCGCAGGCCAGCGCGATCTCCGCCACCACCCCCGGCGATCACAACAGCAAGGGCTTGAGCAACGCCATCGGCTCCTCGACCAAGAACGACCGCTGACCGCCAGTGGCGACCACGAAAAAGCCGGCCTTCGCGCCGGCTTTTTCGTGCCCCGCCCACACGGCTCAGGCGAAACCGCCGTTGACCCGCAGCACCTGGGAATTGACCCAGGCCCCGTCCGGCCCGGCGAGGAAGGACACCGCCGCGGCGATCTCGTCCGGCTCGCCGAGACGCTCCAGCGGCGCCAGCCTGGCGATCTGGTCGATCTGTTCGGCGCTCTTGCCGTTGAAGAACAGCTCGGTGGCCACCGGGCCGGGCGCCACCGCGTTGACCCTGATGTCCTGGCCGCGCAACTCGTTGGCCAGCACGTGCACCAGCCCCTCGACCCCGGACTTGGACGCGATGTACGGACCGTAGCTGGGCAGCGCCCGGGCGATCACGCTGGTGGACAGGGCGATGATCCGTCCGCCGCGCTCGACATGCCGGGCAGCCAGGCCGAGCACGATGAAGGCGCCGCGCAGGTTGGTGCGGATCACCCGGTCGAAGCCCTCCAGGTCGCCGTCGGCGATCTTCAGGTAGGGCATCGTGCCGGCGCTGTTGACCACCACGTCGATGCGGCCGAAGGCGCCCCTGGTGGCTTCGAACAGCTTGTCCATGTCCTCCGGGCTGGCCACGTCGCCCTGCACGGCGATGGCCGTGCCGCCGGCGGCGACGATTTCGGCCACGACCTCGTCGGCCATGGTCTGGTTGCCGGCATAGTTGACCGCGACCGCGAAACCGTCGGCGGCCAACCGCCGGGCAATGGCGCGACCGATGCCGCGGGAGGCGCCGGTGACGATGGCGGCTTGGGTGATGTCAGGCATGCTGGGACTCTCCTGGAATGAGCGTGGCGACAGCCACGCATCGACAGGGAAAGTCTAGAAGCCGGGTATTGGCGGATAAACAGCAGACAACCGTCATGACTATCCAGGATTTCCGGACAATACCGATACGCGGTCACGGCTTGCGCGCGATCCAGGCGTACTGCTGACGCTTCTCCTCGCCCAGGCGCTGGCGTCGGCGATGACTGGCGAACGCATCGCCGGAACAGTAGGTGCAGACGGCGCTGGCTTCGATCTGCGCCGGCCCGACGCCGGCGGCCTGGAACAACTGGCGACAGAAGGCCACCAGGTCCAGCCAGGCGCCCTGCTCCGCCTGCCTTGGCTCGGGCGGAGCGAACCGGGGTGGCCGCTCGGGGAGCGGACGACGCTGGCTCCAGGGCGGCACCGCGCCCTCCCAGAGGCGGCCGTGGCCGACCTGCAACGCCTCGATGAACCCGGCACTCACCTCGTAGCAGCAGGCTTTGATCCCGGGACCGATGGCGACCCGGATGTCCGCGCTGGCGACGCCGCGCGCATTGAAGCGCGCCACCGCCGCGCCGACGATACCGGCGACGAGCCCCTGCCAGCCGCCGTGCAGGGCGGCCACCACCCGACCGTCGCGACTGCTCATGAGAATCGGCAGGCAGTCCGCGGTGACCACCGCGACCGCCAGCGGCCCTTCGCTGAAAACGCCGTCGGCGGCATGCCGTCCGGATTCCGACAACGAGCGCGCGTCGACGATCTCGGCGCCATGCACCTGCCGGCAATGGAATATCCGCTCGGAGAGTGCCTGGCCGGCTTGCTGGAAGCCATGCTCGATGCCTTCGATCGCCTTGAGGATGTCGGCCTGGACGGTCATGCGCTGTCTCGCCATGGAAGGTTGGAAAACGACCTTACCTCATCTTCCCGGAAGCCGCCTCAGGCGATGCCGCGCAGGAGGTCGGGGCAGCCGCGATCACGCTTGATCAACGCGGCCAGGGCGACCTGGCCCAAAGGCCGGTCGGACACCGCGCCGATGCTCAGGCCATGGCCTCTGCTCCACTCGAACAACAGGCGCTTCTCGCGGCAATCGAGTTCGCCCACCAGCAGGAAGCGCCGGATGCTGCCGCTGCGTCCCAGCATCGCCAGCGTGCCCTTGCAGCCCTGGTCCAGGCGGAATCCGTCGTAGAGGCAATAGTCGTACGGGTAACCCTGGTCCAGGGAGCGCCGCAGCTCCCGTCGGTCCAGGCACAGGCTCAAGTGGAAGTAGCCGCAGCGGTTGAACAGCGCTCCATACCTGAGCAGACGGCCGGGGTTGGCGCACAGCACCATGGCGCGCAGGGGTATTGCAGGCATCCTTGTGGCCTCCTGGAAACGTGCGGGTTGACCAGGACCGATTCTAGAAAGCGGCAGCCGCGCAATTAATAGGACTTTTCCTCTAAATGCCTACCTGTGATCCGAAGCTTCCTCCTGGCCCAGGTTACGCAGGACACGCTCGGCCTGGCGCCTCAACGGCTCGCGCAACTCCAGCGGCTGCCTGACCTCGAAGTCGAACGGCAGGCCGCACAGGCGCCGGGCGAACCAGTCCAGGTCGTCGGTGCTGGCGCGCAACAGCGTACCGCCATCGACCTCAGCGAGCAGACCGAGGGGCTCGCCGAGCACCGCGACCACCTGCTCCCTCGCAGCCCGCATCAGGATTTCCACCGGGTAGGCGCGCGGCATCCGGGCGAAGCTCTCCCGCAGGTGGCGGAGGGTATCGAAATCCGCCGGTCGCTCGAAGCGCTCCGCCAGCATGCGCGGCGCGTCCAGGCGATCGAGACGGAACGAGCGCAACGCCTGGCGCAGGTGGCAGAAACCGCTGACGTACCAGCAGCCGTTGCGATAGACCAGGCCGTAGGGATCGAGTTGGCGGAGGGTTTCGGCGCCCTGCGGGTCGCGATAGCGGAACTCGACCCGCGCACGGACCTGGGCGGCTTCGGCGAGGGTCGCCAGCGCCGCCACACTGGTTCCCGCCCGGGCGCGGGCCAGGTCCAGGCTGGCGGTCTCGCGGAGCGCCACGAGGCGCCGCCGCAGCGCAACGGGCATCACCCTGCTCAGCTTGGCCTGCGCACTTTCCAGGGCCAGCTCGCTTTCGCCCAGGCCGAGACTGCGCACCGCCAGCAGGCCGAGGGACACGGCCAGGGTTTCCTCCGCGCTGAACATCAGCGGCGGGAGCTTGAAACCGGCCACCAGGCGGTAACCGCCATGGCGTCCGCGCTCCGCCGAGATGGGTATGCCCAGCTCCTCGAGGGCGACGATATAGCGACGCAGCGTCCGTCCATCCACCTCCAGGCGCCTGGCCAGCTCGCTACCGCTGAGCTGGCCGTTGCTCTGCAGCAGTTCGAGCAGGGCGAGCACGCGCACCGTGGGCTTGGACATTTTTCGATCCACCGGAAAAAATCAGGACCGAATATAGCCTATATCACCCCTACCCTGCGTTCAGCCCGGTTGCGATGCGCAACGTGCGTTACCTGAACGGAGATGGAAAATGGAACCTGTACTGTTTTATGGCGTACCCCACGGCTGTTCCTTCGGCTCGATCGTGGCCCTCGAGTGGCTTGGCCGCCCCTATCGCCTGTGTCGGATCGAGATGCCGCTGGAGACCGGCGAGCGCACCTACGTGCGCCTGAACCCGGCTCGCCAGACGCCCACCCTGCTCCTGGAGGACGGCCGCGCGCTCAGCGAAAGCCTGGCCATTCTCCAGCACCTGGCGGCGCGCGACCTGTGCAGGAAGCTCGGTTATCCGCAGGGCAGCGCCGAGTTCGACGAACTGAACTTCGCCCTCGCCCTCCTGCATACCGAATGCCATTCGGCCTGGGGAGCCCTGTTCTATCTGGAGGACGCCGACGCAACCACGACGGCAAGGGCGCTGACGCGCGCGGCGCGAGCCTATGGCCGGATCGACAAGCTGCTCGGCGACCGCAAGTGGCTGGCCGGCGAAGGGCCGAGCGTGGCCGACGCCTACCTCGCGGGTACCGCTCGCTGGGGACGGGAGCTGGGCTACTTCGACCTGCAACACGACTTTCCGCGCCTGCATCGACACCTGGAGAAGCTGGAGCAGGACCCGGCGGTGCGCTTCGCCCATGCCATCGAGGATCGCCTGCCGGCGCAGAGCTGCGGGGAGTTCAGGGGAGAGGTGACACTGGCAGAAGTGGCGAGCCGCCTGCTCGCCTGAAAAGCGCCAGCGCCAGCGCCAGCGCCGGGCCGGCGACCGTCACTTGCCCTTGGCTTCGTGCAGGCGCGCCACCAGCTCGGCCTCGGCCTGCGACAGACCGCAGGCCTGGGTCAGGTCTTCGGCGCTGGCGCCGAGCCCGACCAGGCGTGCGGCCTGGCTGAACGACAGCGTGGTCGGATCGCGCTGCTCCAGGCGCGCGACCCGGTCGGGAAGCGGCGCGAGTTGCTTGCCGAGGTCCTGCAAGGCCTCGCCCATGCGCACGTTGACCTGCTGGTAGGACTCGATGCGCTTGCTCAGCTCCTTGAGCCGGCGCTCGCGCGCGGCGCCCTCCTCCGCCTGCTGCGCCAGCGCAGCTTGCAGGCGGCGCAATTCACGGCGCAGCCACAGGCACGCCGCCGCCAGGCCGAGGCAGGCGGCGAGCGCCAGTGCCAGCGCGACGACCTCCATCTCAGCAGGCCCTCGTGTCGGTAGAACGCATCAGATGCTGCCCAGCTCCGACCATTCTTCCTCGGTCATCATCTTGTCCAGCTCGACCAGGATCAGCAGCTCGCCGTTCTTGTTGCAGACACCCTGGATGAACTTGGCCGACTCTTCGTTGCCGACGTTCGGCGCGGTCTCGATTTCCGACTGCTTCAGGTAGACCACCTCGGCGACGCTGTCGACCAGGATGCCGACCACCTGCTTGTCCGCCTCGATAATGACGATCCGCGTGTTGTCGCTGACCGGCGCAGGGTCCAGGCCGAAGCGCTGGCGGGTGTCGATCACCGTGACCACGTTACCGCGCAGGTTGATGATGCCCAGCACGTAGCTCGGCGCGCCCGGCACCGGGGCGATCTCGGTGTAGCGCAGCACCTCCTGGACCTGCATCACATTGATGCCGTAGCTCTCGTTGTCCAGGCGGAAGGTGACCCACTGCAGGATCGGATCTTCGGCGCTTTGCGCGGTGGCTTTGCTCATTCCCCTAACCTCTCGAAAACCGCCGCAAGTGGCGGAAGCTGTCTATCAATGGTCGCCGTGCAGGCGCTTGACGGCGCCGCTGGCGATCAGTTCGGCGAGCGCCGCCACATCCAGCAGCGCACACATGTGTTCGATGACCGTGCCGGCCAGCCAGGGCCGCTGGCTACGCTGGCTGCGCCATTTCACCTCGGCCGGGTCGAGGCGGATCGAGCGGCTCACCTGGTGCACCGCCAGCCCCCACTCGTAGCCCTGGACCGAGATCACGTACTTGAGGCCGTCGCGATAGTCGTCGCGGTAGCGTTCGGGCATCACCCAGCGTGCGGTGTCCAACACCTTCAGGTTGCCCGCCTGCGACGGCAGGATGCCGAGGAACCAGTCGGGCTGGCCGAACAACGGGGTCAGTTCCTGGTTCTCCAGCGGATAGATCGAGCCGAGGCACACCAGCGGCACCGCCAGGGTCAGCCCGGCGACGTCGAACAGCAGGCACTCGAAGGGCTCCGCCGCCCAGGCCGGACGACCGTCGTCGAGCAGCGGCAGGTCGAGCAGCGGCGGCTCGCCGACGCTCGCCGGGGCGCTCGGCACGCGCAACTCGATGACTTCGTGGGGCCGTGGCTCGACCGGCAGCTCGCGCAACGTCGTCGGTTCGTCGAGCAGGGCCGCCGGCGCCGGCGGAACCAGGCGCGCATCGCGGACCTGCTCCTCGAGCACCGCGGCCTCGAACTCGTCGAACCCGGGGTCGACCGGCAGCGTTTCCAGCGCCGGGGCCGGTGTCGCCACTTCGGCGACCGCCAGCGCGACAGGCTTCAACGGCGCGGGCGCAGGCGCTGGCGGCGTCTCGACGAGAGGTTCCAGGTCCTCGAAAGTGGCCTCCTGGAGCAACGCATCCAGGTAGGACTGCAAGGCCAGTTGCGAACGGGTGGCGGTGGCGGCGCTCATGTGGGTATTCCGCGACAGGGGTCTACAACGGTTATCGGCCGCACTCCGGTGCGGCTTGAATGCGCCTGTCGGCGCGGCGACCGGCGCGCCATCAGGCCACCCGGGTGGCCGGCTGCTGCGCCAGCAGATGCTTGAGCAAGGCGCGGTAGGCGATCACCCCGCGACTCTTGCCGTCGTGCTGCGACGGCGTGACCCCGGCCCGGCTGGCATCGCGCAGGCGGGTATCGATGGGAATGAACGCCTGCCACAGGTTGTCCGGGTAGTTCTCGTTGAGAATCCGCAGCGTGCTCAGCGAAGCCTGGGTCCGCCGGTCGAACAGCGTAGGTACGATGGTATAGGGCAACGCCTGTTTGCGCGACCGGTTGATCATCGCCAGGGTGTTGACCATCCGCTCCAGCCCTTTCACCGCGAGGAACTCGGTCTGCACCGGGATCACCAGGTGCTGGCTGGCGGCCAGGGCGTTGACCATCAGCACGCCGAGCAGCGGCGGGCTGTCGATGATCGCATGGTCGAAATCCTGCCAGAGCTGCGCCAGGCTCTTCGAGACCACCAGGCCGAGACCGCTCTTGCCCGGCGACTGGCGCTCCAGGGTGGCCAGCGCGGTACTCGACGGCAGCAGGGAAATGCGTTCGTTGCTGGTGCTGCGCAGCAGCGAGGCCGGCAGCCCCTCGGGGACGTTGCCCTGGTGCAGGAACAGGTCGAAGGCGCTGTGCTCGAGGGTGTCCGGGTCATAGCCGAAATAGCTGGTCATCGAGCCGTGGGGGTCCAGGTCGACCACGACCACGCGCTTGCCGGCATCCGCCAACAGGCCGGCCAGGGCGATGGACGAGGTGGTCTTGCCGACCCCTCCTTTCTGATTGGCGACTGCCCAGACTTTCATTGCTCTACTCTTCCTGGCATGGGTCTACCCGGTTGGGGCCGCGCTAATGGCCAGTTCGGCCCCGGCGCCCGTACGCAAACCATGGTTCGCGCGCTCATGGCGAAGGCGACGGGGAATTGACGGTTGCCGGCGCGGGCGCCGGCGTACCGCCAGTATCTGCAGCTTGCGTGCCAGCTGCCGAGCCTGCGTGGCGGAGCGCCGAATCCGGTTGCGCCTTGCCGCTGCCGACCCCGCTGACGCTGCGTCGCACCTCCAAGTTGCGCGAGATCACCAGCACCACCCGGCGATTCTTCGCCCGCCCCTCGGCGCTGGCATTGTCCGCCACCGGCTGAAATTCACCATAGCCCACCGCAGCCATCCGCGACGGCTCGACCCCATCGTTGCCGAGCAGGCGGACGATGCTCGCCGCCCGCGCCGCCGACAGTTCCCAGTTGGTGGGATAGCGCGGGCTATGGATCGGCACGTCGTCGGTGAAGCCCTCGACATGGATCGGGTTCTTGTAGGGCGCCAGGATCTTGGCGACCTTCTCGACGATATCGAAGGCGGCATCGTTGGGCAGCGCATCGCCGCTGGGAAACAGCAGGCTGGAATTGAGAGTGATCTCGATCCACAGCTCGTTACCGCGCACGCTCAACTGGTCGGAGGCGATCAAGTCGCCGAAGGCATCGCGCACGCTGTCGGCGATCCGCTCCAGCGAGTCGGCGCTGGCCGCGTTGTCGCTGGGCTGCTCCTCGACGCTGGTGCGCTCCGGCTCGGTGGTGCGCGGCCGCTCGTCGCCGATGGGAATCGGCTTCAACGAGCGGTCGGGCTGGTTGAACACGCCGGTGAGGGTCTCCGAGAGGATCTTGTACTTGCCCTCGTTGATCGAGGAAATCGAATACATCACCACGAAGAAGGCGAACAGCAGGGTGATGAAGTCGGCATAGGAAACCAGCCAGCGTTCGTGGTTCTCGTGTTCCTCCTGGTGGCGACGGCGGCGCTGCATGCTCGGCTCCGGTCAGTCCATGAAGCCTTGCAGCTTCAACTCGATGGAACGCGGGTTCTCGCCCTCGGCGATGGACAGCAGGCCCTCCAGGAGCATCTCGCGGTAGCGCGACTGGCGCAGTACCAGGGTTTTCAGCTTGTTGCCGATCGGCAGCAGGAGCAGGTTGGCGAAGCCGACGCCATAGATGGTGGCGACGAAGGCCACGGCGATGCCGCTGCCGAGCTGCGCCGGGTTGGCCAGGTTGCCCATCACATGGATCAAGCCCATTACCGCGCCGATGATGCCGATGGTCGGCGCATAGCCGCCCATGCTCTCGAACACCTTGGCGGCCTGCAGGTCGCGACTTTCCTGGGTGAACAGGTCGACCTCGAGGATGCTGCGGATGACTTCCGGCTCGGCGCCGTCCACCAGCAGTTGCAGGCCCTTGCGCGCATAGGGATCGGGCTCCGCATCGGCGATGCTCTCCAGGCCGAGCAGGCCTTCCTTGCGCGCGGTCATGCTCCAGGAGACGATCCGGTCGATTCCCCCGGAAAGATCCTCGCGCGGCGGGAAGAACACCCAGCCGAGCATGCCCAGGCCGCGCTTGAGCACGTTCACCGGGGTCTGCAACAGCGCCGCGGCCAGGGTGCCGCCGATCACGATCAGCGCCGCCGGACCGTTGAGCAGGGCTCCGGCGTGGCCGCCCTCGAGAAAGTTGCCGCCGACGATGGCGACGAACGCCAGGATGATCCCGACCAGGCTGAGCACATCCATCAGCGCGTCCCCTCGGCTCGGCGAAGGCGCGCGCAGCTCGTCACGTGGGTGGCCATCGAAGGCAGTCTCCTCATTCCTGCACGCACGCTTACTGGCACGCCTCGACCAGGTGCCGGCCGATGTCGTCGAGCCCGTACACCGCGTCCGCCAGGTTGGCCTTGACCACGGCCATCGGCATCCCGTAGATCACGCAACTGGCCTCGTCCTGCGCCCACACTTGGCTGCCGCCCTGCTTGAGCAGGCGCGCACCCTCGCGCCCGTCGGCGCCCATGCCGGTGAGGACCACCGCCAGGACCTTGTCGTTGTAGGCCTTGGCCGCCGAGCCGAAGGTCACGTCGACGCAGGGCTTGTAGTTCAGGCGTTCGTCGCCGGGGAGGATGCGCACCGTGCCGCGGCCGTCGACCATCATCTGCTTGCCGCCCGGCGCCAGCAGCGCCAGGCCGGGACGCAGGATGTCGCCGTCCTCCGCCTCCTTGACGTTGATCCGGCACAGCTTGTCGAGGCGCTCGGCGAAGGCCTTGGTGAAGGCCGCCGGCATGTGCTGGATCAGTACCAGCGGCGCCGGGAAGTTGGCCGGCAACTGGGTCAGCACCCGCTGCAAGGCAACCGGTCCACCGGTGGAGGTACCGATCGCGACCAGCCGGTAGGCCTTGCGCTTCGGCGCCGCCGAGGTCGACGCCGGGGCCGGCGACGCGCCGGCACCAACACGCGCGCTCGCGCCGACGCTGGAGGACGACGCCGGCGCATGGCTGGACGAGGTGGCCGAAGGCAGCGGCGGCAGGCTGATCGAGCGACGATTGCTACGGGCGATGGTCAGGACCTTCTCGCAGAGCAACTGGCGGACCTTGTCCGGGTTGCGCGAGATGTCCTCGAAATTCTTCGGCAGGTAGTCGACCGCTCCAGCGTCCAGTGCATCCAGGGTCACCCGCGCGCCCTCGTGGGTCAGCGAGGAGAACATCAGGACCGGGGTCGGGCAACGCTGCATGATGTTGCGTACCGCGGTGATGCCGTCCATCAGCGGCATCTCGTAATCCATGGTGATCACATCGGGTCTCAGGGCCAGCGCCTGCTCGATGGCCTCGCGGCCATTGGTGGCGGTGCCGACCACCTGGATCTGTCCATCGGCGGAGAGAATCTCCGAGACACGGCGGCGGAAGAACCCCGAATCGTCCACCACCAGGACTTTGACTGCCATAGCTACTCCTCAGAGGGCGACGCTCCTGCGCCGCCGGAAACCCATACGCGGCGTCAGATGCGCCGTGCGTAACGCTTGAGCATGCTCGGCACATCGAGGATCAGGGCGATGCGCCCGTCCCCGGTGATGGTGGCGCCCGCCATGCCGGGGGTGCCCTGCAACATCTTGCCGAGTGGCTTGATCACCACTTCTTCTTGTCCCACCAACTGGTCGACGACGAAACCGATGCGCTGGGTGCCGACCGACAGGATCACCACGTGTCCCTCACCCTGCTCTTCGTGGGCCGCACTCGGCACCAGCCAGCGCTTGAGATAGAACAGCGGCAAGGCCTTGTCGCGGACGATCACCACTTCCTGGCCATCCACGACATTGGTGCGCGACAGGTCAAGATGGAAGATTTCGTTGACGTTGACCAGCGGGAAGGCGAACGCCTGGCTGCCCAGCATCACCATAAGGGTAGGCATGATCGCCAAAGTCAGCGGCACCTTGATGACGATCTTCGAGCCGGACCCCTTCTGCGAAAACACGTTGACCGTGCCGTTGAGCTGGGAAATCTTGGTCTTCACCACGTCCATGCCGACACCGCGGCCGGACACGTCGGAAATCTCGGTCTTGGTCGAGAAACCCGGGGCGAAAATCAGGTTGTAGCACTCCAGGTCGGTCAGGCGGTCCGCCGCATCGCGCTCCAGCAGGCCCTTCTCCACCGCCTTGTTGCGCAGCACCTCGGCGTCCATGCCCTTGCCGTCGTCGGTGATCATCAGGAGGATGTGGTCACCCTCCTGCTCCGCTGACAGCACCACCTGGCCGACCCGCGGCTTGCCGGCGGCCTCGCGCTCCTCCGGACTCTCGATGCCGTGGTCGACGGCGTTGCGCACCAGGTGCACCAGCGGATCGGCGAGGGCCTCGACCAGGTTCTTGTCGAGGTCGGTCTCTTCGCCCACCAGCTCCAGGTTGATCTCTTTCTTCATGTTCCGCGCCAGGTCGCGAACCAGGCGCGGGAAGCGGCCGAAGACCTTCTTGATCGGCTGCATGCGGGTCTTCATCACCGACATCTGCAGGTCGCCGGTGACCACGTCGAGGTTGGCCACGGCCTTGGCCATGGCCTCGTCGCCACTGTTCAGGCCCAGGCGCACCAGGCGGTTACGCACCAGCACCAGCTCGCCGACCATGTTCATGATCTCGTCGAGACGCGCCGTATCCACCCGCACGGTGGTCTCCGCCTCGCTTGCCGCGGGCCTGTCGGGCGCCGCCGGACGCGCGGCGGCGGCCTTGGCCGGAGCGACCGGTTTCGCCGCGGGACTCTTCGCCGCGATGTTCTTGGCTACCGCCGCGGCGGCCGCCACGGCCTCGGAGGCGCCGTTGAACTTGCCCTTGCCGTGCAGTTCGTCGAGCAGCGACTCGAACTCGTCGTCGCTGATCTCATCGCCGCCCGCGGCGGCCGGCGCCTTGCCCTGCTCCGCCGGCGCAGCCGCTGGAGCCGCGGCAGCCGGTGCGGCGGGTGTGCCGGCGGCTTCCGGGACATCGCCGAACTTGCCCTTGCCGTGCAGTTCGTCGAGCAGCGCCTCGAACTCGTCGTCGCTGATATCGTCACCAGCGGCAGCCGCGGCCGGCTCGACCGCCTCGGCGGGGACTTGCGCAGGCTCGGCCGAGACCGCCGGCGGGACGAACTTGCCCTTGCCGTGCAACTGGTCGAGCAACGCCTCGAACTCGGCGTCGCTGATCTCGTCGCCAGCGGGAGCCGCGGGCGCTTCTGCAACGGCGGAGGCCGGCGCTTCGTCGCCCTGCAGAGCATCCAGCAACTGCTCGAACTCGTCGTCGGTGATATCGCTGGAGGCACTCTGCGCGGGCGCTTCCGGCGGCGCCGCAGGCTCGGCTGGCGGAACGGCCGCCGGCGGCGCTTGCACAGGTTCCGCGGGCTCGGCGCCCTCGGGCTCGGCCAGGCGGGCAAGGGCCGCCAGCAGCTCGGGCGTCGCCGGGGTCGGTTCGGACTGCTCGCGCACCTGGTCGAACATCGCGTTGACCGTATCCAGCGCCTGCAGCACCACATCCATCAGTTCGGAGCTGACGCGCCGCTCGCCCTTGCGCAGGATATCGAAGACGTTTTCCGCAATGTGGCAGCATTCCACCAGCGCGTTCAGCTGGAGGAAGCCGGCACCGCCCTTGACCGTATGGAACCCACGGAAAATGGCATTGAGCAGGTCCATATCGTCCGGCCGGCTCTCCAGCTCGACCAGTTGCTCGGACAATTGCTCGAGAATCTCGCCGGCCTCAACCAGGAAGTCCTGGAGGATTTCTTCATCGGCGTCGAAGCTCATTCGGCTGCTCCCAGAGACGTGTTACTCGAAAGGATCGGCAGGACCGCTGTCCTGCCGGAAATACCGGCCCGGCTTTCCGGACCGACTTCAGCCCGCCCGCCGGGATCACCGGCATGACGAAGGCTGTGCCAGCAGCCCGCGGATGCCAGCGTTCAATGCTTACTTAACGGCAGCGATGCCGCAGTCTTGAGCCGGGCGGGTCAGAAACCCAGGCTGGACAGCAGATCGTCCACGTCATCCTGCCCGGACACCACATCCTCTCGTTTTTCCGCGGCGACCTGCGGCCCCTCGCCCTTGGCCGAACGCTCCAGCGCGGCCTGGTGGCGCATGCTCACGTGGTCGTGCTCGATTCCGGCGTAACGGTCCACCTGGCCGGCCATCCAGACCAGCTTCACGAGGTTGCTCTCGACCTCGGTGACCAGCTTGGTGACACGCTTGATCACCTGGCCGGTCAGGTCCTGGTAATCCTGCGCCAGCAGGATGTCATTGAGCTGCGAGGACAACTGGCCGGCGTTCTCGCCGCTGCGCACGAGGAACTGTTCGATGCGCTTGGCCAGCTCGCGGAAGCCGTCAGCGTCGATTTCCCGGCGCATGAAGCGTTGCCACTCCTGGTGCAGCTCCCGCGAATCGTCGCCCAACTGGTTGACCAGCGGGGCGCTCTGCTCCACCAGGTCCATGGTCCGGTTGGCGGCCTTCTCGGTCATTTCCACTACGTAGGAAAGACGATCGGTGGCATCGGCGATCTGCGACATTTCCTGCGCGTGGGGGGAATGCGGGTCGATCTGGAAATCGACGATGGCGTTGTGCAGTTCGCGGGTCAGCTTGCCCACTTCCTGGTAGAGGCCACGGTCCCTGGCCTGGCTGAGCTCCTGGATCAATTGCACCGCCTGCTGGAAGTGCCCCCGTTCGAGACAGTCCACCAGTTCGCGCGCATGTTTTTTCAGGGTCGATTCGAATTCGTCGCCCGTGGAATCGTTACCAAGCACCATGACACCCTCTTGGCCGGCTTCAGCCGTTGACCCGCTCGAAAATCTTCTCGATCTTTTCCTTCAGGACCTGAGCGGTGAAGGGTTTGACCACATAGCCGTTAACCCCGGCCTGGGCCGCTTCGATGATCTGGTCGCGCTTGGCCTCGGCGGTGACCATCAGCACCGGCAGGTGCTTGAGGCGCTCGTCGGCGCGAACCGCGCGCAGCAGATCGATGCCGGTCATGCCCGGCATGTTCCAGTCGGTGACGAGAAAGTCGAAATTGCCGCTGTGCAGCATCGGCAGCGCCGTGGTGCCGTCGTCGGCCTCGGCGGTATTGGTGAAGCCCAAGTCCCGCAAGAGGTTCTTGATGATGCGTCTCATCGTGGAAAAGTCGTCCACGATGAGAATTTTCATGTTCTTGTCCAAGTAAACCTCCGTACAGACCAGAGCGCGCCCCAGGGGACGCGCCACACATTCTTTTGCGTTAACGGTTACAAGCTGCGGTCGAGGCCGGTTCAGGCCGACCGCCAATCGGCCAGGCGCGCGCGCAAACGCGCGGCGCACTGGCTGTGCAACTGGCTGACCCGCGATTCGCTGACGCCCAGTACCTCGCCGATCTCCTTGAGGTTGAGTTCCTCGTCGTAATACAACGCCAGCACCAGGCGCTCGCGCTCCGGCAACTTGGCGATGGCATCCGCCAGGGCCGCCTGGAAACGTTCGTCGAGCAGGCCGTGGATCGGTTCGTTGTGACTGAGGCTGGTGTCTTCCGGCAATCCATGTTCGCCGTCCTGCAACAGGTCGTCGAAGCTGTACAGGCGGCTGCCCTGCGTGTCGCTGAGGATGCCGTAGTAATCTTCGAGGCTCAATTGGAGTTCGGCAGCAACTTCGTGATCTTTAGCGTCGCGCCCGGTTCTCGCCTCGATCGCGCGGATCGCGTCGGTCACCATGCGCGTGTTGCGGTGCACCGAACGCGGCGCCCAGTCGCCCTTGCGGACCTCGTCGAGCATGGCCCCGCGGATGCGGATGCCGGCATAGGTCTCGAAGCTGGCGCCCTTGCCGGCGTCGTATTTCTTCGCGGCCTCGAGCAGGCCGATCATGCCGGCCTGCATCAGGTCCTCCACCTGCACGCTGGCCGGCAGGCGGCCGAGCAGGTGATAGGCGATGCGCTTGACCAGTGGTGCGTAACGCTGGATCAGTTGCTCCTGGGAGTTCTGCGCTTGCGCCTTGCTATACATACGCACTCCAGAGGCCGCTGTCATACGGCCGAACCTGTCGCGGGGTGTTGGACCAGTCGTTCGACGAAGAACTCCAGGTGCCCGCGCGGGTTGGCCGGCAGCGGCCAGCTATCGACCTTCTGCGCGACCGCCTTGAAGGCCAGGGACGCCTTCGAGCGGGGGAATGCCTCGTATACGGCTCGCTGTTTCTGCACGGCCTTGCGTACCGACTCGTCGTAAGGGATGACACCTACATACTGTAGTGCGACGTCGAGGAAACGGTCAGTGACCTTGGTCAGTTTGGCGAACAGGTTGCGTCCTTCCTGCGGGCTGTGGGCCATGTTGGCCAGGACCCGGAAGCGGGTCATGCCGTGGTCGCGGTTGAGCAGTTTGATCAGGGCGTAGGCATCGGTGATCGAGGTCGGCTCGTCGCAGACGACCAGCAGCACCTCCTGCGCGGCGCGGACGAAACTGACCACCGAATCGCCGATCCCGGCGGCAGTGTCGACGACCAGGACATCGAGGTTGTCGCTGATATCGCTGAACGCCTGGATCAGCCCCGCATGCTGCATCGGCGAGAGGTGCACCATGCTCTGCGTGCCGGAGGCCGCGGGAACGATGCGCACGCCACCGGGACCGAGGAGGAGGACATCGCGCAGTTCGCAGCGTCCCTCGATCACGTCGGCCAGGGTGCGCTTGGGCGTGAGTCCCAGCAGGACGTCGACGTTGGCCAGGCCGAGGTCGGCATCCAGCAGCATGACGCGACGGCCGAGATCGGCCAGAGCCAGTGCCAGGTTCACCGACACATTGGTCTTGCCGACGCCGCCCTTGCCGCCAGTTACTGCGATCACCTGTACGGGATGCATGCTACCCATCTGCTTCATACCTTGTGTTGTCGTCTTCCCGGAACGCCCCTTCCAGCGCTCTCCGGTATTGGCGGGAACGATGCGCCATCGCTCCCGGCCCGGCGGAAGCCACCTTCGCTTCCGTCACCCGCGCCACGCGCGGTTCTTCCCACGTCCTCAGCCGGCACGCCGCGCCGGTTGCTGGTAGAGCCCGGCGAACATCTCGGCCATGGCGTCCTCGCTGGGCTCTTCCGGTGCCTGCAGGCTCACCGCCCGGCTGACCAGTTGGTGACTGCGCGCCACCTGCAGGTCGTCCGGAATCCGCGGCCCATCCGCCAGATAGGCTACCGGGAGACGCTGGGCGATAGCCAGCGCCATCGATTCACCGAGGCTGCCCGCCTCGTCCAGCTTAGTCAGGATGCAACCCGCCAGCCCGCAGTGCCGATAGGTCTGGTAGGCCGACTTGAGCACCTGGCTCTGGCTGGTGGTGGCCATCACCAGGTAATTCTTCACGTTCAGGCTCGGCGACGCCAGTGCCTCGAGCTGCATGCGCAATGCCGGGTCGCTGGCCGGCAGGCCGGCGGTATCGATCAGCACCATGCGCTTGCGCGCCAGCGGCGCCAGGGCCTGGATCAGCGACTGGCCGGGATCGACCAGGGTCACCGGTACGTTGAGGATCCGACCGAGGGTCTTGATCTGCTCCTGGGCGCCGATCCGGTAGCTGTCCATGCTCACCAGCGCCAGGCTCTGGGCGCCGTACTTGAGGACGTAGCGCGCGGCCATCTTCGCCAGGGTGGTGGTCTTGCCGGCGCCTGCCGGGCCGACCAGGGCCAGTACGCCGCCCGCGTCGAGCGGGTCCTGCTCGGGGGTCTGCACGGCACGCGACAGGTGCGCCAACAGCATGCGCCAGGCCTGGCGCGTATCGCCCACCGCGGCGACCCGCTCCAGCAACGGCTTGCTCAGCTCCGCCGGCAAGCCCATGCGCTGCAGGCGCCGCCAGAGATTGGCCTGCTGCGGACGCTGGTGCTGCAACTGGCCCCAGGCGATGGAACCCAGTTGTACCTCGATCAGCTCGCGCAGGCCGTTCAGTTCGAAACGCATTGCCTCGAGGGTCTGGCCGCCCGCCTGGGGCTTGGCCTGCGCCGCCGTCATGGACTCGGCCAGGGTCGGACGCGCCGGCTTCTCCTCGGCGAACAATTGACGGTCCTTGCGCTGGTTTTCCGCCGGACGCGCCGTCAACTCGGCGCGCGCCTCGGCGATCCGCGCCTGGGTCTTGCGCAGCTCCACTTCCAGCGCCGGGTTGGGCTTGCTCGGCGCCGGCGGGGCCTGGTAATCCAGCGCCGCGGTCAGCTCGATGCCGCCGGCGACCCGGCGGTTGCCGAGAATCGCGGCGTCCGGACCCAGTTCGTCGCGGACCAGTTTCATGGCCTGGCGCATATCGGCGGCGAAGAAGCGTTTGACTTGCATTGCCCGAACCCCTCAGTTCAGTAGTCTTGCCGGCAACCTCAGGTTGCCCGGTGTGCCGGCCCTGGAGCCGGCGCAGCCCTCGTTCAGTTCTGTCCCACTGTCGCGACGATGGTGACTTGCTTGTTGTCCGGGATTTCCTGGTAGGCCAGCACATGCATGCTGGGCACCGCCATCCGCGCGAAGCGCGACATCATCGAGCGGATCGGTCCGGCAACCAGCAGGATCGCCGGCTTACCGAGCATCTCCTGGCGTTGCGCGCTCTCGATCAGCGAGCGTTGCAGCTTCTCGGCCATCCCCGGCTCCAGCAACATGCCGTCCTCGGAGCCTTGTCCGGCCTTCTGCATGCTGTTCAGCAAAATCTGTTCCAACCTCGGCTCGAGCGTGATCACAGGCAGCTCCGGCTCAAGCCCGACAATGCTTTGCACGATTGCGCGGGACAACGCGACGCGAACCGCGGCGACCATCGCGCCGGGATCTTGACTCCGTGGAGCGACGTTGGCGATGGCCTCGGCGATGGTACGGATGTCGCGCACCGGCACCTGCTCCTGGAGCAGCGCCTGCAGGACCTTGAGCAGGGTGGACAGGGAAATCAGCCCCGGCACCAGCTCTTCCGCCAGCTTCGGCGAGCTGCGCGCGAGCAATTGCAGGAGCTGCTGCACTTCTTCATGGCCCAGCAGCTCGTGGGCGTGCTTGTGCAGCACCTGGTTCAGGTGAGTGGCGACCACGGTGCTCGCATCCACCACGGTGTAGCCCAGCGACTGCGCCTGGTCGCGCTGGCCGGGCTCGATCCATACCGCCTCCAGGCCGAAGGCCGGGTCCTTGCCGGCGATGCCGTTGAGGCTGCCGAATACCTGGCCGGGGTTGATCGCCAGCTCGCGATCGGGATAGATCTCCGCTTCGGCCACGCTGACCCCCATCAGGGTCAGACGGTAGGCGTTGGGCAGCAGGTCGAGGTTGTCGCGGATGTGCACCGAGGGCATCAGGAAGCCCAGCTCCTGGGACAGCTTCTTGCGTACGCCCTTGATCCGCGCCAGCAGTTGCCCGCCCTGGTTGCGGTCGACCAGCGGGATCAGCCGGTAGCCGACTTCCAGGCCGACCATGTCCACCGGGGTGACGTCGTCCCAACCCAGTTCCTTGACCTCCTGGGCGCGCTGCGCCGGCAGCAGCTCCTGCTGGCGCTGCACCTCCTGCTCGGCGACCTGCTTGGCCTTGTTCTGCCGGTGCCAGATCCAGTAGGCGGCAGCGCCGGCCAGGGCGCCGAGGCCGATGAAGGAAACATGCGGCATGCCCGGCACGGCGCCCATGGCGATCAGGATCGCCGCGGAAATCGCCAGCGCCTTGGGCGAGGCGAACATCTGCCGGTTGACCTGCTGGCCCATGTCCTCGGAACTGGAGACCCGCGTCACCATGATCGCCGCCGCGGTCGACAGCAGCAGCGACGGCAGTTGTGCCACCAGGCCGTCACCGATGGTCAGCAGGGCGTAGACCTTGCCGGCATCGCCGAAGGACATCGAATGCTGGATCATGCCGATGGCGACGCCGCCGATCAGGTTGATGAAGAGAATCAGCAGGCCGGCGATGGCGTCGCCGCGGACGAACTTGCTGGCACCGTCCATCGAACCGTAGAAGTCGGCCTCCTGGGCCACCTCGCTGCGGCGCTTCTTGGCTTCCTCCTGCTCGATCAGGCCGGCGTTGAGGTCGGCGTCGATGGCCATCTGCTTGCCGGGCATGGCATCCAGGGTGAAGCGCGCGCTGACTTCGGAAATCCGCCCGGCGCCCTTGGTCACCACCACGAAGTTGATGATCATGAGGATCGCGAACACCACCACCCCGACCACGTAGTTGCCGCCGATCACCACTTCGCCGAAGGCCTGGATCACCTTGCCTGCGGCGCCATGGCCGTCGTGGCCGTGGAGCAGCACCACGCGGGTCGAGGCAACGTTCAGCGCCAGGCGCAACAGGGTCGCCACCAGCAGGATGGTCGGGAACACGGCGAAGTCCAGCGGCCGCAGGGCGTACACGCAGACCAGCAGGACGACGATGGACAGGGCGATGTTGAAGGTGAACAGCACGTCCAGCAGGAATGGCGGGATCGGCAGGGTCATCATCGCCAGCATGGCCAGCAGCAGGACCGGCACGCCGAGGCTGCCGCGCCCCAGTCCCGCCAGGTTGCTGCGCACATTGCTGATCAGTTGCGTGCGATCCACTCTCGACTCCCCTGCCCTGCGTATGGCGCCCGTGGGTGGGCGCCGAACAAACTTTTGACGCCGGAATGCGCGTCGGGCGGGTCATTGCAGGAACCGTTCCAACTTTTCAATTCATTGATTGAAAAGGGTTTTCGCCAATCACCAACTACCGGAGGCGCCACCGCCGCCACTCGAGCCTCCGCCGCCGGAGAACGAGTCCGAAGACGAACTGGACGAACTCGACGACGAGGAACCCGATGAGCTAGCGTAATCGCCGCCGCGTCGACGCCCTCCCCCCGAGCCGCCGGCGCTGAAATTGCAACCGATGAGCAGCGGCAGGCAAGCGGCGGGCAGGATGATCAGCGCCTCGATGCTGTTCAGCGGGTCGTCCACCAGCAACAGCAGGCACTCCAGGGCCAGGGTCAGCAGCAGGCCGAGCAGGCCCGGCAGGTAGGCCCAGCGCCGTCCTCTGCGCAGCCCCTGCCAGGCACCGGCCAGCATCAGCAGGGTCAGTCCCAGCGAAAGCGGCACGGCCAATCCGTAATGGAGCACCGGCAGGCCATAACGGCGGTAGGCCCAGAACAGCCCCAGCGCATAGAGCACAAGAATGGCGAAGAACCAGCGGGCACCGCGCGAATACTTGAGCAACGCGCCGAAGCCGACGCCCAGGACCGCCACCATCTCCGCCAGCGCCACCATCGCCCCTGCCGGCCAGTGCCGCCCCAGTGCCAGCGCCGCAGCGAGCGCCACTACCGCCCCCAGGGTCCAGTACCAGGCGCGCGGACGTACCAGCAGCGCCACCCCGCCGAGAGCGCCGAGCAGGAATGCGATAGCCAGGGTCTGCCGTACCGCGCCGGGCTCCAGCGGGTCGCGCGGCGGCGGCGGCAACGCCTCGCCGTCGATCAGTCGTACCAGGCGCTGCGCCGCCGCTTCCAGGCCGCCGGCGTAGTCTTGCTGACGGAACGCAGGGGTCATGTATTCGCGGATGATCCGCCCGGCATCGATGTCGGTGATCGTTCCTTCCAGGCCATAGCCGACTTCGATGCGCATGCGCCGGTCGTCCTTCGCCACCAGCACCAGGACGCCGTCATCGATCCCCTTGCGCCCCAGCTTCCACGCCTCGAAGACCCGCGTCGCATAGGCCTCGATGCTGTCCGGATAGGTGCTGGGCACCATCAGGATCGCTACCTGGGCACCCTTCCGGGCCTCCAGCGCGGCCAGCGAAGCTTCCAGGCGGGCACGCTCGGCGGCGTCGAGGGTCGCGGTAAGGTCGGTCACCCGCCGCGCCAGCGCCGGAACCTCCGCGGACTCGTAGCCCGCATCGCGCGCTGCCTCGGCCTCGGCGCCGACCGCCGATGCCTCCACGGCCTCCTCCTCGACATCGGACGCTGCCACCGCGACGGTGACCGGCACCGTCGCGGTGGCAACGGAGGGAATCGCGGCGGCGCAGAGCAGCATGCCGAACAGGCGAAGCATGGCGAGATAACGCGTGATTGCAGACATCCTTGTCTCCGAATGAAATGAACGGGAACCCATTACCAACTGCCCGAGGCACCGCCTCCGCCGCTGGAACCACCGCCCCCGGAAAAGCCGCCGGACGACGAGGAGGAAGAGGAGGAGGAACCGCCGCCGGAGCTTCCCGACGAGCCTCCACCACCCCCACTCAGGCGTACCTGGCCGAACACCAGCAGCCCGAGCATGAGCTGGAACGGTAGCAGGGCCAGCCAGACCAGCGGTGCGTCCAGGCCACCGGACAGCAATCCGAGCAGCAGGTAGGCCGCCAGCAACGCCCATAGTCGGCGGTGGAAACTTTTCCGCCGCTCGCGCCACAGCGAGCGCATCAGGCGGTAGTTCGACCAGCAGAGAACCGCCAGCATCAGCACCCCGGCCGGCCACAGCAGGCCGTAGATGAAGGACACCGCGCTGAACCAATGCGCCGCCAGCCCGAGCAGGGCTACATAGACCAGTACGCCGATCACCAGGTAGAAGGCCGGGCGCACCGTCCACAGCGCGCCGAAGGTCGCGCCGCCGACCAGCATGCACAGCGGAGCGACCAGCAGCACGCTCATCCATTCGCCGGAAGCGCCGGCCAGCGTGCCCAACAGCCAGCAGAGCAGCGCCCCGCCGAGCAGCCAGGGCCAGCGCAGCGCCCGGGCACTCAACAGCACTCCGGCCAACGATCCGTAGATGAAGGCGACCAGCAGCGCCCAGGCTTCCGCCGGCAATTGCCCCAGCGAGACTTTCGGCGCACCCGACGACGCGGCCGCCGGCAGCGTTTCGCCGTCGACCAGGCGGATCAGCTCGTCCACCGCGGCCTCGATCCCGCCGGCGTAGTCGCCCTCGCGAAATGCCGGGGCCATCCGCTCGCGAATGATCCGTCCGGCGACCACATCGGGCACCGCACCCTCCAGGCCGTAGCCGACCTCGATGCGCATGCGCCGGTCATCCTTGGCCACCACCAGCAGCAGACCGTCGTCGACCGCCTTGCGGCCGAGCTTCCAGGCCTGGAACAACTTGTCGGAGAAGGCTTCGATATCGAGGGTACCGGTAGTCGGCAGCATCACCACCGCGATCTGCGCACCGCGTCGCCGCTCCAGCGCCTCGAGCTTCTCCACCAGGCGTTGGCGCGTCGCCTCGTCCAGCGTGTGGGTGGCATCCACCACCCGCTCCGACAGGGGCAAGGCGACCCATTCCGCCGGCACTTCGGCGTGCGCAGGCATCCAGGGCAGCAGCCAGGCCAGGGCGAGCAACAGGAGGACAGGCGGGAAAATACGATCAGACAAGGTTCGATCCATGAACGGCAAAGCTCTCATCCCAAGCGGGTATCGGCCAAGGCTGCCACAGCGCGGCGCGTAGCTCCAGCCAGGTCACTCGTCGCGACGCAGGTCCGGCGGGATCGGCAGGTCCTTCAACGGGCTCGGCCGCTTGCCCTTGCCGGCCTGGTACTGCTTGAGCTGGTAGACATAGGCCAGCACCTGGGCCACGGCGAGATAGAGCCCGGCGGGAATCTCCTGGTCCAGCTCGGTGGAGTAGTACACCGCTCGCGCCAGCGCCGGCGACTCCATGACCATCACCTTGTGCTCCTGGGCCACCTCGCGGATCTTCAGGGCCAGGAAATCGTTGCCTTTGGCCAGCAGCAGCGGCGCCCCGCCGCCCGCCGGGTCGTACTTCAGGGCTACGGCGAAGTGGGTCGGGTTGGTGATCACCACGTCGGCCTCCGGCACCGCCGCCATCATCCGTCTCTGCGCCATCTCGCGCTGCATCTGGCGGATCTTCGACTTGACCTCGGGCTTGCCCTCGGAGTCCTTGTATTCGTCGCGGACTTCCTGCTTGGTCATCAGCAGCTTCTGGCGGTTGTCCCAGATCTGGTAGGGCACGTCCACCGCGGCGATCAGCAGCAGGCTGCAGGCCATCCAGAAGGCGCTCCAGCCGACCACCCGCACGCTGTGCAGGATCGCCTGCTCGAGCGGCTGGTGCGCCAGCGCCAGGAGGGCGTCGCGGTCGGCGGAGAGCACCAGCAGGGCCACCGCCAGCACCACCAGGAACTTGATCAGCGCCTTGCTCAGTTCGAGCAGCGACTTGGCGGAAAACATCCGCTTCAGCCCCGACAGCGGGTTGAGCCGGCTGAACTTGGGTTGCAGGGCGTCCATCGAGAACAGCCAGCCGCCGAGGGCGATCGGCCCGACGATCGCCGCCACCAGCAGCATCAGCAGGATCGGCCAGAGCCCCTGGGCAGCCAGGTAGGCCGAAGCGCCGAGCAATTGCAGCATGCTCTCGGTATTCATCGCGGTTTCCCGGGACAGCTCGAAATTGCTGCGCATCAGGCGCAACAGGGCGCCCGCCAGGTCGGCGCCGTAGATCAGCAGGCCGCCGGCGCCGGCCATGAGGATGGCCAGGGTGTTCAGCTCCCGCGAACGCGGCAACTGCCCTTTCTCGCGCGCCTCGCGGCGGCGTTTCTCCGTGGGTTCCTCTGTCTTGTCCTGCCCGCTCTCGCTCTCGGCCATGGCTATTTCGCCCGCACCAGTTCACGGAGGAATTGCAGGGCCTCGCCGGCCAGCACCTGGTACTGGCTGAGCAGGTCGGCGGTGCCGATCCAGAGGATCACCAGGCCCAGCACCAGGGTCAACGGAAAGCCGATGGAGAAGATGTTCAGTTGCGGCGCCGCGCGGGTCATGGCGCCGAAGGCGAGGTTCACCACCAGCAGCGCGGTGATCGCCGGCAGCGCCAGCAGCAGTGCCGCGCCCATCACCCAGCCGAGCTTGCCGGCGATGATCCAGAAATGGTTGCCGCTCAGGCCCTCGCCCACCGGCAGGGTGACGAAGCTCTCGGCGATTACCTCGAACACTACCAGGTGTCCGTTCATCGCCAGGAACAGCAGCGTCACCAGCATGGTGAAGAACTGGCCGAGCACCGGCACCGAGACGCCGTTGGCCGGGTCAACCATGGAAGCGAAGCCCAGGCCCATCTGCATCGAGATGATCTGCCCGGCGATCACGAAGGCGTGGAACAACAACTGCAGGGAAAAGCCGAGCAAGGCGCCGACCAGGATCTGCTCGCCGATCAGCAGCATGGCCTTCATGCTCAGCGCGTCCACCTGCGGCATCGACGGCAGGTTCGGCACCAGCACCACGCAGACGCCCAGCGCCAGGTACAGTCGCACCCGCACCGGCACCAGCTGGGTGCCGATCACCGGCATGGTCATCAGCAGCGCCGCGACCCGGAACAGCGGCAGCACGAAGCTGGCGATCCAGCCGCCGATCTGCGCGTTGGTCAGCTCCAGCATCAGCCGATCAGCAGCGGGATGTTGCCGATCAGCGTCTGGGTGTATTCCATCAGCTGCCGCAGCAGCCAGGGGCCCAGCACGATCAGGGTGAGCAGGATCACCATCAGGCGCGGCAGGAAGCTCAGGGTCTGTTCGTTGATCTGGGTGGCGGCCTGGAACATCGCCACCACGAGACCGACCAGCAGGCTCGGAACCACCAGCACGCCGACGATCATCGCCGTCAGCCACAACGCCTCGCGGAACAGGTCGAGTGCCACCTCAGGGGTCATGTCTCTCTCCAGTGCGCCAGCGGCGCGTCAAGCCGGCGGCACCACCGCTAGACGGTGCCGAAACTGCCCGCCAGCGTCCCGATGATCAGCGCCCAGCCATCCACCAGGACGAACAGCATGATCTTGAACGGCAGGGAAATGATCAGCGGCGACAGCATCATCATGCCCATCGCCATCAGCACGCTGGACACCACCAGGTCGATGATCAGGAACGGGATGAAGATCATGAAGCCGATCTGGAACGCCGTCTTCAGCTCGGACGTGACGAAGGCCGGGACCAGGATGGTCAGCGGCGTCGCCTCCGGGCTGCCGATGTCGGTGCGCTTGGACAGGCGGACGAACAGCTCCAGGTCGGAGGTGCGAGTCTGCGCCAGCATGAACGCCTTCAGCGGTACCTCGGCCTTTTGCAGGGCTTCCTGGGCGGGAATCTGCTCGTTCAGGTAGGGCTGCAGGGCCTGGCTGTTGATCTTGTCGAACACCGGGGCCATGACGAACATGGTCAGGAACAGCGCCAGCCCCACCAGCACCTGGTTCGACGGCGTCGATTGCAGGCCCAGCGCCTGGCGCAGGATGGAGAAGACGATGATGATCCGGGTGAAGCTGGTCATCAGCATGACGAACGCCGGGATGAAGCTCAGCGCGGTCATGATCAGCAGGATCTGCAGGCTGACCGAATACTCCTGCTGGCCCTGGCCGTTGGTGGTCACGGTGATCGCCGAGATCGATGTCGGGTCGGCGGCCAGCGCCGGCCACGGCGCCAGCAGCAGAAGGCAGAGCGCGGCGAGCGCGCCGGCCAGGGAGATGCGCGGAGTCATGGCTTGCCCTTGGGGTCCTTGTTCAGCAGCTCCAGCAGGCGCTGGGCGAATTCCGGCGTGGCCGGCTCGCCGTCCGGCAGGTGTACCGGCTCCTTGAGCACGTGCAACGGCGTGATCCGGCCGGGCGTCAGGCCGAGCAGGATCTGCTCCTCACCGACCTGCACCAGCACCAGCCGGTCGCGCGGACCCAGCGGCTGGCTGGCAAGGGTGCGGATCAAGCGGTTGCCGCGCGGACCGGCCTGTTGCACCCGGCGCACCAGCCAGGCGAGCAGGAAGATCAGGCCGATCACCAGGCCCAGGCCGAGCACCAGTTGGGCCAGTTGCGCGGCGGCGCCGGAAGCGGCGCCCACCGTCGGCGCGGCGGCACCCGTCGTCCCCTCGGCGGCGCACAGCGGCGCGCTCAGCGAGGCGAGTGCCGGCAGGAAGCCGGCGAACAGGTAGCGACGCATGTCAGCGCAGCTTCTTGATGCGTTCGCTGGGACTGATCACGTCGGTCAGGCGGATGCCGAACTTCTCGTTCACTACCACCACCTCGCCGTGGGCGATCAGGGTGCCGTTGACCAGTACGTCCAGCGGCTCGCCGGCCAGGCGATCGAGTTCGATCACCGACCCCTGGTTGAGCTGCAGCAGGTTGCGGATGCTGATGTCGGTATGCCCGACCTCCATGGAAATGGTCACCGGGATGTCCAGGATCACATCCAGGTTGGGCCCCTCCAGGCCGGAAATGGTCGGTGCCTTCGGCGAAGCGCCGAACTCTTCCATCGGCGCCCGCGGGGTACTCGACTCCGCCACGGGAGTCGCGCCGCCCTGGGCCATCAGCGCATCGATGTCGTCCTGGCTGGCGTCGCCCGCCTCGGCCAGCGCCGCCGCCCATTCGTCGGCCAGTGCCTGTTCCTCGGTGGTCACTTTTTCTTCGTCTGCCATGGTTCGTCTTTCCTCCGGGGGAAGCGGTCAGCGCGAGCGCTCGACCGCTTCGAGAATCTGTAGCGCCAGGTTGCCCTTGTGGGCGCCCAGCTTGACCTTGAAGGCGGGCACGCCGTTGGCGCGCATCACCATGTGTTCCGGCATCTCCACCGGGATCACGTCGCCCGGCTGCATGTGCAGGATGTCGCGCAGCTTGAGCTGGCGGCGGACCACGGTGGCGCCGAGCGGTACCTGGACGTCCAGCACGTCCTCGCGCAGGGCCTTGATCCAGCGCTCGTCCTGGTCGTCGTGGTCGGACTGGAAACCGGCGTCGAGCATCTCGCGGATCGGCTCGATCATCGAATAGGGCATGGTGATGTGCAGGTCGCCGCCACCGCCGTCCAGTTCGATGTGGAAGGTGGAGACCACCACCACCTCGCTGGGACTGACGATGTTGGCCATGGCCGGGTTGACCTCCGAGTTGACGTACTCGAAGTTCATCTCCAGCACCGCCTGCCAGGCTTCCTTCAGATCGACGAAGGCCTGCTCCAGCACCATCCGCACCACCCGCAGTTCGGTCGGGGTGAACTCGCGGCCCTCGATCTTGGCGTGGCGGCCGTCGCCGCCGAAGAAGTTGTCCACCAGCTTGAACACCAGCTTGGCGTCGAGGATGAACAGCGCGGTGCCGCGCAGCGGCTTCATCTTCACCAGGTTGAGGCTGGTGGGAACGTACAGCGAGTGCACGTACTCGCCGAACTTCATCACCTGCACGCCGCCGACCGCGACGTCGGCCGAACGGCGCAGCAGGTTGAACATGCTGATGCGGGTGTAGCGGGCGAAACGCTCGTTGATCATCTCCAGGGTCGGCATGCGGCCCCGGACGATGCGGTCCTGGCTGGTCAGGTCATAGGACTTGACCGATCCCGGCGTCGCCTCGACTTCGGTTTCCACCAGGCCATCGTCGACGCCGTGCAACAGCGCGTCGATTTCATCCTGGGAAAGCAGATCTTGCACGGCCATGGGATACCTACTGCAGCACGAAATTGGTGAACAACACTTGTTCGATAGCCAGTTGGCCGGTTTCCTTCTTGGCCAGTTCCTGCAATCCGGCGGTCGCCTGCTGGCGGAGCATTTCCTTGCCCACCGGAGTCACCAGCGAGTCGAAACTCTGACTCGAGAACAGCATCACCAGTTTATTGCGAACCAGCGGCATGTGCTCGCGCAATGCGTCCATCTGCGCCTTGTCGCGCCCCATCAACGCGACGCCGACCTGCATGTAGCGCTGCCGGCCGTTCTGGTTGAAGTTGACGACGAAGGCCGGCGCCAGGATCTCGTAGAGCGCCGGCTGCTTGCCCGGCTTCGCCGCCTCGCTGGCGACTTCCTCGGTCTTCTCGGCCTTCAGCGACTTGCTGAGGAAGAACCAGGTGCCGCCCACCGACAGGCCGATCGCCAGCAGCAGGCCGACCACGATCAGCAGGATCAGCTTCAGCTTGCTCTTGCCGCCGCTCGGAGCCCCCGCGTCGGCGGGTGTCGCCTCTTTCTTAGCCATGCCAAAAATCCGTCGCTATAGCGTCAAATGAAGGGTTTCACAGGGGCAGAGCAAGGGTTGTGCCATTTCTGCAACGCCGCCCCGCCTCCTGGGACCAGCCCCGGAGGGCTGTCCGAGATGATAGACGGCGCGGATATTACAGCCTGGCCACAGGAAATCATCCCCGTCTTTTGCGAAATTGCCCGCTCCGGAAAAAGAAAGGCCTCCCGCAGGAGGCCCAAAGGGGAAATGCAGTCGTTCGCCTCAGGCGTAGTAGTCGACCAGACCGCGCGCCGCCGACGCACCCGGCCGGCTGCGGATCTCGCTGAATCCGGCGAGGGTTTCCTCATCGCCCGAGGCCTCGCCGGCCAAGCCGCGTCCGCGCGCCGATCCGCCCTCGCCCTGCTGCTGGCCCTGCCAGCCCCGCGCCAGCGACTGATCGGAGACGTTCACGTCGAGCTGGTTCATGCCCTGCTGGCTGAACATGTCGCGCAGCCGGTGCATCTGGCTTTCCAGGGCGTCGCGAACGCCGGCGTTGGGACTGGCGAAGGTCACCTGGGTCTGGTCGGCGGTCATGTGGATGCGCACGTCCAGGCGTCCCAGCTCGGCGGGGTCGAGCTGGATCTCCGCCGACTTCAGGTTCTGGCTGGACATCCACATCACCCGGTCCACCACCGCCTCGCTCCAGCCGTTCTGCTGCATCGCCACCGGCTGGCCGGGCACCGTGCCGTTCACCGGACGGTTGGTCAGGGCCTGTTGCGCCATGGCCTGAGTCAGCCCGTTGAGCTTGGCCGCGAAAGGTTCACCGCGGGGTTCCGCCTTGCTCTCCAGCAGGCTCTCGGAGGCGGCGCTGGCGACGGCCGGCTCGGCGGTCTGCTGCAACTGGGCCTCGAGCGCCTTGCCGTCGACGGCCTTGGTCAAGGAATCCGAGGTCAGGCCGGCAAGGGCATCGCCGAGGTTCGCCTGGCGGGGATCGGCGCTCTTCGCCGGCCCGCCTTTCGCCGTCTGCGCGGCGTCCTGGGCGCCCTGCTCCAGGGCCATGTTCACCGCCGGCACGCCGTTGAGCTTGACCAGGGTCGGGTCGCTGCTGGCTTCGGTAAGGCTGGCCGGAGCACTGCTGGCCGTCGGCACGGCCGGTGGCAGCAAAGTCGCCTGGGTATTCTCGTCGAGCAACGGTACGGCACCGCCGAGGCCGAGCAATTGCAGCGGATCGACCGGCGTTTCGACTTTATCTTCGCCGTCGGCCTTGGCCTGGCCGTCGGCCGGCAAAGGCTTGCCGTCTTCGGCAACGGCCGGCTGCCTGGCGGCATCCGTCGGCTGCGCTTCGACGGCGTCCTTGCCGGCGTCCCGTGGCTTGTCCCGCGAACCCTTCGCGGGACCGTCAGCGCGCTCGGCGGGCTTCTTCGCGGTCTCCTTGGCATACATGTCGGAGAAGCTGGAAGTCTTGTCGTTACTGGGCTCAGGCGTTTTCTGCTGGCTCTTCGGCGCAGCGGCCTTGGGCTTTACATCAGGCGTCGGCGGCAACAACACACCAGGGGCGACGGCCATGGGAATTCTCCATTTGCGAAGGGATTGCATCGTGGCTTGCGCAAGGGATGGAGCAAGGTCCGGGCCAACTTCGCCGAGAGCGTCCGCGAAACGCTCGCCAGGGCGCCGCAGCAGGCACGCTCGCTTTGCCCGCAGGTCCCGTCTGGACTACAATCCAGAGCCGCATCCCTCCCGAGGTAGTACCCTGATGTCCTTCGCCGAAAAACTGTCCCGTCTGCAAGCCTTCCTCGATGCCGATGACCTGCACGAAGAAGCGCTGGACTACGTGGCGACCCACGGCTACCTGACCGCCCTCTCCATCTGCCCGGAGCAGGTGCCGGAGCGGGAGTGGATCGACGCCCTGTTCGCCGAACCGCCGCACTACCGCAGCGATGAGGAGCGCCAGGAGATCGAGACTTCCCTCGAGCAGCTCAAGGCGCACATCACCCGCGTGCTGGCCAGCGACGAAGACCTCGAGCTGCCCTGCGACCTCGACCTCGGCGACGAGCCGGACGACTCCGACCTGCGCGGCTGGTGCATCGGCTTCATGGAAGGCGTGTTCCTTCGCGAGGAAGTCTGGTTCGAGCAGGCCGAGGAGGAAGTCAGCGAGCTGCTGCTGCCTATCATGGTCGGCTCCGGCCTGTTCGACGAGCAGCCCGAGTTCGACGAGATCGCCCGCGACCGCCACCTGGTGGACGACATGGTCGCGCAGATTCCCGACCTGCTGACCAACCTGTTCCTGCTCTGCCAGGCGCCGGAAGAAAAGCCCGCCCTGCTCAAGCCGCGCACGCACTAAGGAGCGCCGCGGTGGCGCAGCGGGAAATTCGCCCGAGCGCTCGCGCCTGGGTGCGCTATAGCCTCCAGGCCGTGGGTTTCCTAAGCGTAGCCCTGGGCGTGATCGGCATCTTCCTGCCGGTGCTGCCGACCACGCCTTTCCTGCTCCTCGCGGCGGCCTGCTTCATGCGCAGCTCGCCGCGCTTCTACCACTGGCTGGTCGGCCATCCACGGCTCGGCCCGTGGATCCGCGACTATCTCGACGGCGAAGGCATCCCGCTCAAGGGCAAGGTCTACGCCATCGGCCTGATGTGGGCCAGCATCGCCCTTTCCTGCTACCTGGTCCGACGCCCCTGGGCCCAGGGCTTCATGCTGACCAGCGCGGTACTGGTCAGCATCTATATCCTCCGCCAGAAGACCCGCCCGCCGCACGACGCCTGATGGCCCGCTCAGGACAGCGCCGGATCGCCCTCGCCCAGCGGCAAGCGGTCGCCGGACCCGCGCCGCTCGGGGCTCAGCACGGTGAAGCCGAAGGTGTTCCAGCCGTCCGCGCTGTCGACGAACACCGAACCGCCGTGCATGCTCGCCACCGCCTTGACGATGGACAGGCCGAGGCCGTGGTTGGCCTCGCTGTTGCTGCGCGCCGCGTCGACCCGATAGAAGCGTTCGAACAGGTGCCTGCGGTGCTCGTCGGCGATCGGCACGCCGGGGTTGCTCACCGCCACCCGCACTTCGTCGCCGCGCCGCTCGACGCCGACCCGCAGCGTGCCGCCGGCGGCGGTGTGCTGGGCGGCGTTGTACAGCAGGTTGGTCACCGCCCGCTGGAACAGGGCGCGCTCGACCAGCGCGCGAGCCTCGCCACGCACCTCGATGCCGACCCCGGCCTCGTCGAAGATCACCTCGAGGAAATCCACCGTGGTGGCGATCTCGCCGGCCAGCGAGGTTTCCTCGCGCTCGCAGGCCAGGCGTCCCTGGTCGGCGCGGGCGAGGAACAGCATGTCGTTGACGATCGCCCGCAGCCGCTCCAGCTCCTCCAGGTTGGATTGCAGGACCTCTTCGTAATGTTCGCCGCTGCGTTCGCGGGACAACGCCACCTGGGTCTGGCCGATCAGGTTGGTCAATGGCGTGCGCAGCTCGTGGGCGACGTCGGCATTGAACGACTCCAGGCGCACGTAGGCCTGCTCCAGGCGGTCCAGGGCGCCGTTGAACGCTCCCACCAGCTCGCGCAGCTCGGCCGGCAGCGGCGAGAGCTGCAAGCGCTGCGACAACTGCCGCGGGCTGATCCGCCGGGCCTCCTCGGACAGCCGATGCACCGGCCACAGGCCCAGGCGGGCGATCCAGTGGCCAAGCAACGAGGCCAGCAGCACACCGAGGGCGGACAGGCCGAGCAGCCATTTCAGGGTGGAGGTCCGCGCCTCATGGAACGCCGCGCTATCGATGGCGGTGACGTAGGTCAGCCGCGGCCGCCCCTCGCGCGCCGGCAACACGCCGACCCGCGCAGTCAGCGCGTACCGGTGCTCCGGCAACTCCAGTTCGTAGCGGCCGGCGCCATCGGCGATCAGCCGCTGCACCGGTTCGCTGAAGCGCCCGTAGTGATAGCGCGGGTCGTCGCTGTCGATCCAGAAACGGATCAGCTCGTACTCCTGGCTCAGGTTGTCCAGCTTGCCCTGCAGGTGCGGCCAGCGCTCGGCCAGGTCGGGATGGTCGAGCATCCGCGAGACCATGTTGAAGCGCACGTCCACCTCGCCCTGCTGCAGGCGCTCGGTCTGGCGGTCGAGGATGCAATAGAGCATGGTGCCGATGAGGGCGAAGATCACCACCGCGGCGCCGGCGAACATTCCCGCCAGGCGGGTCGACAAGGACATGCCCACCTCAGCCCGACTCCGCCAGCGCACGGTTCTCCAGGACGTAGCCCATGCCCCGGATGGTATGCAGCAGCTTGTTCTCGAACGGACCGTCGAGCTTGGCGCGCAGGCGCTTGATCGCCACCTCCACGACATTGGTGTCGGTATCGAAGTTGATGTCCCAGACCAGTTCGGCGATCGCCGTCTTCGACAGGATCTCGCCGCTGCGCTGGGCCAGCACGCAGAGCAGCGCGTACTCCTTGGCAGTCAGCTCCAGACGGGTGTTGCCACGGAAGACCTTGCGGCTGAGCAGGTCGATGGACAGGTCGGCGATGCGCATCTGCGAATGGCTTTCATGGTTGCCGCCGCGCCGGGTCAGGGCCTGCAGGCGGGCGACCAGTTCGAGGAAGGAGAACGGCTTGATCAGGTAGTCGTCGGCGCCCTCGCGCAGCCCGCGCACCCGGTCTTCCACGCGCTCGCGCGCGGTGAGCATGATCACCGGGGTCTGCCGCCGCTCGCGCAACGCCCGCAGAACGCCGTAGCCGTCGACGCCCGGCAGCATCACGTCGAGCACGATCACGTCGTACTCGCCATGGAGCGCCAGGTGGCGACCGTCGATGCCGTTGTCCGCCAGGTCCACGGTGAACCCCTGTTCGCTGAGGCCACGGTTCAGGTAGTCCGCCGTCTTCGCCTCGTCCTCGACAATCAGTACCCGCATCTATCGCCCGATCCTCTGTTCGCCTTCGCATCCCGGGCGGGACGCATGCCTGCCTGCATCCTAGCCACTCGCCGCAGTCCAGGAAAGCCGCGTCCGTTACGCCTCATGTCGCCGTCGCCCCAGCGGTTCCGCCGTCCGAGGTCGTCGTCCCGCGCCGGTGGAACAGCCGCTCCAGGGCCAGGTATACCACCGGCGTGCTGAACAGGGTCAGCACCTGGCTCACCAGCAGCCCGCCGACCACCGCGATGCCCAGAGGCTGGCGCAGCTCGGAACCGGTGCCGAAGCCGATCATCAGGGGTATCGCGCCCAGCAGCGCGGCCAGGGTGGTCATCATGATCGGCCGGAAACGGGTCAGGCAGGCCTGGTAGATCGCCTGCTCCGCGCTCATGCCCTGCTCGCGCTGGGCGACGATGGCGAAGTCGACCATGAGGATGCCGTTCTTCTTGACGATGCCGATCAGCAGCACGATGCCGATCAGCGCCATGATCGAGAAGTCCTGGCCCCAGGCCCAGAGCAGGAACACCGCGCCGATCCCCGCCGAGGGCAGGGTCGAGAGGATCGTCAGCGGATGTACGAAACTCTCGTAGAGCACGCCGAGGATGATGTACACCGCGATCAGCGCGGCGAGGATCAGCAGCGGTTGCGAGGCCAGCGAGCTCTGGAAGGCCTGCGCCGCGCCCTGGAACACGCCGATAATGGTCGAGGGCATGCCGATCTCCTCCTGGGCGCGCTGCACCGCCTGCACCGCCTCGCCGAGGGACACCCCGGCAGCCAGGTTGAAGGACAGGTTGACCGCCGGGAACATGCCGTTGTGGTTGATCTGCAGCGGCCCGGAGCGCGGCGCCGCGACCTTGGCGATGGCCGACAGCGGGACCATCTCGCCGCTCAGCGGCGAGCGCAGGTAGAACCAGTCCAGGCTTTCCGCGCGGCCGCGCTGGCGCGCATCGAGTTCGAGGACCACCTTGTACTGGTTGACCTCGGTCTGGTACTCGCCGACCTGGCGCTGGCCGAAGGCGTCGTAGAGGGTCTGGCTGACATCCTCGGCGCTGAGGCCGAAACGCGCCGCGGCCACCCGGTCGATGTCCAGCGCGGTGACGCTGGCGCCGACCTGCAGGTCGTTGGACACATCCATCAGCCCCGGCACCTGCTTCAGGCGCTCGGTGAGGCGTTGCGCCCAGAGCGCCAGCTGGGTGCTGTCGCTGCTGCGCAGGGCGTACTGGTACTGGGTCCGCGAGGGTCCGGAACTGAGGTTGATGTCCTGCGCCGCGCGCAGGTAGAGCATGATTCCCGGCACCTTGGCCAGTTGCGGGCGCAGCCGGTCGATGAACTCGCCGACCGAGACATCGCGCTCGCCACGGTCCTTGAGGACGATCCAGAAACGTCCGTTGGCCAGGCTCTGGCTACCGCCGGTGACGCCCACCGCATGGTTGTAGCTCTGCACCGCCGGGTCGCTGGCGATGATCTCGGCCAGTTGCCGGTGCTTGGCGACCATGTCGTCGTAGGAGATATCCTCGGCAGCCTGGCTCGTGCCGAAGACGAAGGCGGTGTCCTGCAAGGGGAAGAAACCCTTGGGAATCCCGACGTAGCCGGCCACCGCCACCAGCACGGTAAAGGCGAAGCCGACCAGCATCAGCCGCTGGTGCCCGAGCGCCCAGCGCAGGCCGCGTTCGTAGCCGCCGGTCAGCCATTCGGCGAAGCCCTTTCTCGGCGCTTCGGCATGCCGCAATGCCGGCATGAAGCGCGAAGCCAGCATCGGCGCCAGGGTCAGCGAAGCGACCACCGAGATCAGGATCGCCACCGTCACGCTGACCGCGAATTCGCGGAACAGCCGGCCGACGATCCCGCCCATGAACAGCAGGGGAATGAACGCGGCGATCAGCGAGAAGCTGATGGAAATCACGGTAAAGCCGATCTCCGCCGCGCCCTTGAGCGCCGCCTCGACCTTCGAGGCGCCCGCTTCCAGGTGTCGGTGGATGTTCTCCACGACCACGATGGCGTCGTCGACGATGAAGCCGACAGCGATGATCAGCGCCACCAGGGTCAGGTTGTTGAGGGTGAAGCCGAGCACGTACATCGCCGCGAAGCTGGCGCTCAGGGACACCGCCAGCACCGTGGCGACGATCAGGGTCGCCGACAGCTGGCGGAGGAACAGGCCCATCACCAGCACCACCAGGCCAATGGTCAGCAGCAGGGTCAGTTCGACCTCGTGCAACGACGAGCGGATGGTCCGGGTGCGGTCGTTGAGCACGTCTACCTCGATGGTCGCCGGGAGCATCTCGCGCAGGCGTGGCAGCGCGGCCTGGATCGCGTCGGCGGTATCGACGATGTTCGCCCCAGGCTGGCGCAGGATCACCAGCGCCACCCCGGGCACGCCGTTCGGCCAGGCCTGCACGTAGTCGTCCTCGGGCGCCGAGACGATCCGCGCCACGTCCTTGAGGAACACCGGCGCGCCCTGGCGGTAGGCGACCACCAGGTCGTCATAGTCGCTGGCGTTGAACAACTGGTCGTTGGCCGCGAGGGTCGACACCCGCCCCTCGCCGTAGAGCGCGCCCTTGGCCAGGTTGACGCTGGCCGACTGCAACGACTGGCGCAGGTCGGCCAGGGTCAGCTGGTAGGCGGCGAGCTTCTCCGGCTGGGCCTGGATGCGGATCGCCGGGCGCTGCTGGCCGACCACGAAGATCTGCCCCACGCCGTTCACCTGGCTGAGCTGGCGGGCGAGGATGGTCTCGGCGTAATCGCTGAGTTCGATCAGCGGCATCATCTCCGAGTTGACCCGCAGGATCATGATCGGGCTGTCCGCCGGGTTGACCTTGCGCCAGGTCGGCAGGTTCGGCATGTCCACCGGCAGCCGCCCGGCCGCGGCGTTGATCGCCGCCTGGACCTCCTGGGCGGCGACGTCGATGCTCTTGTCGAGGCTGAACTGCAGGGTCAGGGTGGTGGTGCCCAGGGCGCTGCTGGAAGTCATCTCGGTGATCCCGGGAATCGCGCTGAACTGCACTTCCAAGGGGGTGGCCACCGACGAGGCCATGGTCTCCGGGCTACCGCCGGGCAGCAAGGCGTTGATCTGGATGGTCGGGAAGTCCGCCTCCGGCAACGGCGCCACACCGAGCCGGAGGAACGCCAGCAGCCCCAGCAGCAGCGAGGCCAGGGTCAGCAGCGCGGTGGCGATCGGGTGCCGTACGCACCAGCCGGAAATCCCGGCGCGCGGCGTCACGGCCGCCGCTCCGTGGCCTGGGCCAGGCTCGGGCGCGGCTCCTGGATATCGACCAGGGCGCCGGGCATCAGCCGCGAGTGGCCGTCCACCACCACCTGGTCACCGCTGGCCAGGCCTTCCACCACACTGAGGCCGTCGATGTCCTGGAGCACCCGCACCGGCACCGCCTCGACCCGGTCGGCGGCGACCCGGTAGACGAAATTACCCTCCAGGCCGCGGCGCACCGCCTTGCTCGACAGCACCAACTGGTCGCGCCGGACCCCGGTGTGCAGGCTCACCGCGACGAACTGCCCGGGCCAGAGCCGGGCCTGGCGGTTATCGAAGGAGGCGCGCACGCGGATGGTACCGGTGGAACTGTCGATCTGGTTGTCGATGGTCAGCAACCGGCCCTCGCCCAGCGCGCTCCCGCCGTCGCGGCTGTAGGCGCGCACCGCCGCCTCGCCGCCGAGCAGCGCCTGCAACTGGGGCAACTGTTCCTGTTGCAGGGAGAAGACTACGGAGATCGGTGCGATCTGGGTCACGCTGAACAGGCCGAGACTGTCGCCGACCCGCACCAGGTTGCCGACATCGACGTTGCGGATACCGACCTTGCCGGATACCGGCGAGGTGATCCGGGTGTAGGACAGGCGCACCCGCTCGGCGTTGATGGTGGCATCGTTGGCCTTCAGGGTCGCGCGCAACTGGTCGACCGTCGCCTGCTGCTGGTCCAGCAGTTGGCGTGACACCGCACGCTCGGCATACAGGCTGCGGTAGCGTTGCAGGTCCTGCTCGGCGGATTTCAGCTGGGCCTGGTTGCTCGCCCTGGAGGCCTGCGCCTGCTCCAGCGCGGCGACGACGGCGCGGTCATCGATGGTCGCCAGCAACTCGCCCGCCTCGACCATCTGCCCTTCGCTCACCAGCAGGCGGGTCAACTGGCCGTCGATCTGGGTGCGGATCACCACGTTGTGCAACGAAGTCACCGTGCCGATGCCGCTGACCTGTTGCTCGACGTCGCGCCGCTCCACCCGCGCCACGTTCACCGGGACCCTGGCCGGCGCGGGCGCCGCCTTCGCCCCGGCGTCGCCGCCGAGCCATGCCCAACCGCCGAAGGCGACCAGGCCCGCCGCCAGCACGCCCACCAGGACCCGTCCCCCACCACTGCGCAACGCCTGCATCTGTCCACCTTTCCCAGTAGCCGGCCTCGCGCGGCCGACTTCGTTCTTCTTTATAAGCAGCGCAGCGGGACCCCACCCTGACCCCTGAATGACAATCCTGTCAGTTTCGCCGGACACCCCGCGCTGGCAGGCCGCCCGGCGCTCTCGTAGACTTCGCTGAGTCCTTCCGGAGCCCGCTCGATGTCCCCAACCCCCGGCGCCCGCCGGCCCTGCCCCAGGGCCTACGCCCCCTGGCTGCTGTCGCTGGCGGCGACATTGCTGCTGGCAGTCGGCGCGGCGCTGGCGCAGTGGGACCTGGAGTCGATACTGAGCCGTGCCGAGCAGCGCTACGGCGAGCTGGGCGCGGCGAAATCACGCCTGGGCGACTGGGGCCGCCTGCTCGAACAGGGCGGCACGCTCGACGAAGCGGCCAAGCTGCGCGCGGTCAACGACTTCTTCAACCGGTCGCTGCGTTTCACCGACGACATCGAGATCTGGCAACAGGAAGACTATTGGGCGACTCCGGTCGAGGCGCTGGTCAAGGGCGCCGCCGACTGCGAGGACTACGCCATCGCCAAGTACGTGACCCTGCGTCGCCTCGGCGTCGCCAGCGACAAGCTGCGCATCACCTACGTCAAGGCCCTGCGCCTGAACCAGGCGCACATGGTGCTGACCTGGTACGCCAGCCCGGGCGCCGACCCACTGGTGCTGGACAACCTGATCGGCGAGATCCGCCCCGCTTCGCAACGTGACGACCTGTTGCCGGTGTACGCCTTCAATGCCGAGGGCCTCTGGCTGCCCGGCGCCGACGGCGGACGCCGGACCGGCGACAGCAAGAAGCTGTCGCGCTGGCAGGACCTGCTGACCAAGATGCGCGCCGAAGGCCTCGACCTCGACGCACCCAAGGAGGATTGAATGTCACTGCTCAAGCAATTGTTCCTCGCCATCTGCCTGTTCCTCGTCGTCGCCTTCAGCGGCAGCTTCGTCAGCAGCGTGGAGAACTCCCGCGAGCAGTTGCGCGGCCAGTTGCGCTCCCACGCCCAGGACGCCGCCACCGCCCTCGGCCTGTCCCTGACGCCACACGTGGACGACCCGGCGATGGTGCAACTGATGGTCAGCTCGATCTTCGACAGCGGCTACTTCGCCAGCATCCGGGTGATCGACATCAAGAGCGGCAAGCCGCTGGTCGAGCGCGTGCAGGCGCATGCCGAGCGTACGGTGCCCGGCTGGTTCGAACGCCTGGTGGATCTCCAGCCCCAGGGTGGCGACGCGCTGATCATGCGCGGCTGGGAACAGGCGGCGCGGGTCGAGGTGGTCAGCCATCCGCAATTCGCCCTGGCGCGCCTGTGGGACAGCGCCCTGGGCAGCCTCTACTGGTTGCTGGCCTGCGGCGCGGCGAGCCTGCTGCTTGGCGGCTGGCTGCTGCGCCGCCAACTGCGCCCGCTCGACCAGATGGTGCGCCAGGCCCATGCCATCAGCCGGCGGGAATTCCTCAGCCTGCCCAGGCTGCCGCGCACGCCGGAGCTGCGCCGCGTGGTGCAGGCGATGAACCAGATGGTGGAGAAACTTCGCACGCTGTTCGCCGAGGAGGCTGCGCGTAGCGACAAGCTACGCGCCCAGGCCTACCAGGACAGTCTCACCGGCCTGCCCAACCGGCGCCTGTTCGACGCCCGCCTCAACGAACAGCTGGGTGCCGGCGAGCACGAGCATGCCGGGCAGCTCCTGCTGCTGCGCCTGAACGACCTGAACGGGCTCAACCAGCGTCTCGGCGGGCAACGCACGGATGAATTGATCCAGGCGGTCGCCCGCTTGCTGGTCGACTCCTGCGGCCAGCAAGGGCGCACCGACTGGCTGCTGGCCCGCAGCCGCGGCGGCGAGTTCGCCGTGCTGGCTCCCGGTTGCTCCCGCGAGCAGGCCGAACGCCTGGCCGAGGAACTCTGCGAAGGCCTGGAGAACCTTGCTCGCACCGGTGCCAGCGATCTCACGCCGGTCGCCTATCTCGGTATCAGCGCGTTCGCCGAAGGCGACTCGCCCGCGGATCTCCTGGCCCGTGCCGACCAGGCCCTGGCCCAGGCCGAAAGCCAGCCCGCCCAGCCCTGGGCGAGCCAGGACGGCACCGCGCTCGCGGCGCTCAACGATAGCCAGGACTGGCACGACTGGATCGACCAGGCCCTGACGGAGCGCTGCCTGCTGCTCTATTTCCAGCCGGTGGTGGACTGCCTGGACACCCAGCGCGTCCTCCACCACAAGGTCCTCGCGCGTCTGCTCGACCCGCAGGCCACGGCCATCGCCGCCGGGCGCTTCCTGCCCTGGATAGAACGTTTCGGCTGGGCCGCGCGCCTGGACCTGGCGATGCTCGAACAGAGCCTGGAGCACCTGCGGCGCCATCCACGGCCGCTGGCGCTGAGCCTGTCGGCCGCCAGTGTCCGCAATGCGCAGACGTTTGCCCCGCTACTGGCCCTGCTCAAGGCGCATCCGCAGGAGGCGCGCCAGCTGACCCTGGAACTGGACGAGCGGCACCTGCCAGCCGCGGCCGAACTGGAACGCCTCAGCCAGGTCCTGCGCGAACTGGGCTGCGGTCTCGGCCTGCAGCATTTCGGCGGCCGCTTCAGCCTGATCGGCAACCTTACCCATCTGGGGCTGGCCTACCTCAAGCTGGACGGCTGCTACCTGCACGCCGTCGACCGGGAAGGCGACAAGCGGTTGTTCATCGAAGCGGTCTATCGCACCACCCACAGCATCGATCTACCGTTGATCGCGGAACAGGTGGAAACCCTCGGTGAACTCGAAGTACTGCGGGAAATGGGTTTGCGTGGCGCCATGGGACGCCTGTTCGGCAGCCCGGCGCCCTGGTCCGGGGATGCCTGATAGCGAGTCCGGAGCGGGTCGGACTCGCTTTACAGCGGATTCGGCATCGACGCCAGGCGCTCCCTCTCCGACAGAGAACGCGCCGGCGCGAGCCGACAGGTCCCCGTCATGAAACCGCCAGTCGCTGTTCCACCAGCACTCCCCCGTAAAGCGCGATCTGGGTCTTGGCATTGAGTTCGATGCGCAAGGCCACCGCGCGCTCGATGCCGATCTTCAGGTGCGGACCGAAGCGCGATACGTCCAGGCCGGCACGGATCATCATCTTCTCCACGCCTACGGTGGTTACCGTCACCAGCGTCTGGATGTCGTTCTGCAGGCTGTAGCGGGCCAGCGCGCGCATCGCCTCCAGCGTACAGTCGGAAAAGCCCAGCGAGCCTTTCTGTCCAGAGTTGATGGCGAAACGGCTGAGTTCCCAGATGTGCGGCGAGCAAGGCGCTTCCTTGCCGTGCAGAAGCTCCGGGAAGGTGTTCTTCAGCATGTAGGGGCCAGTGGTATCGAGAATTCGCCAGCAACCGAAAACCTGGGCTTCAGGAGTATCTTCCTGGATCAACATGTAATAAGGACTGAGTGCGTCATAACCATCGATTTCCATCTCGTCGATGACACTAACGTCCCAGCCTTTGCGCTCCTTGAACACTTGAGCACGCAACTTGTGCATCTCGCCCAGCAGTTTTTTATCGAACTCTTCGCGCCGACCAATTTGTACGATCATCTTCACTTCCTCCAAATAGGAAGCTGAAGAATTTATGCAAATTTCATAATTTTATAACTAGCAAATGAGATAGATTTCGGTGAACCCGGACCCTTGCTAGGCTCGAAGAAACGTCCGAAAAGATCAGAGCAATGGCTTCACACGAGAGAACACAGCCCCAAAACATGGCCTTCCGGGCAAAGGCCACCCGCACCGCCCGACGGGAAAGCCAGGAAACTTTCTGGAGCCGCTTCGGGATAAGCCAATCCTGCGGCAGTCGTTTCGAGAATGGCGAGAACCTGCCCTTCCCTATATATCTGCTTTTGCATTTCTATATAGAAGGGCAAATTACCGATCGCCAGCTCGCCGACCTGAGAGGCAAGATCAGAGAGTAATAAGACCCAAATTAACGGCCATAATGGCCGCTACGCGGCGGGAGGTCACACCGAACTTCCGCCGAATATTTCCCATATGGAAGTTCACATTGGCTTCCGAGCAGTTGCAGATAACCGATATCTCCCAACTGGTCTTGCCGATGGCGCACCACTGCAACACTTCCTTCTCCCGGCTGGTCAGAACCACCGGTTTGCTGACCGGATGTTCGAAGGCCAGTCCGGCACCGCTCTGCAGTGCGTAGTCCTTGAGCATCCACAGGGTCGGCAGGACCGACTCCATGAAACGGTTGGCCTCGGCCCGGTTTTCCGCTTCCACGCTGAGGCTCAGCGCGCCGAGTTCGCCGCGAGCACCATGCAGCGGCATGGTCAGCCCATACACCAGGCCGGCGGCCGAGGCTTCCTCGAAGAACTCGTGCTGCTTTCGCGTCTGGTAGATGGACGGTTCCCAGAAAATCGGCAGTACGCTCTGGGTACAGTGACTGACCGTCGGGTCGACCCGCGCGTAGCCAGCCCGGTCGTAATGCTCGCGCCAGGCGGCCGGGTAGTTGCCGACGATGAAGGCGTTCTCGTAGTCCTGGCTGTCCTTAGGCAACAGGCCGAAGAGGATCTTCGAGAATCCAAGGTCGCTCGCCATCTTCTGCAGGATGGCGCTCCACTCCAATTTTCCACTTGAGCGTTCCAGCTCAAGAAAACCGTCAACCAAGGCCATAGCGCTACGTTCTTCTTAAACTATTAACCAATCAGCCAAATATGGATTCGGCACCCGATATCCGGCACGTTGTACGGCAGTCCGAGAATCCCGGCTTCCTGCCGAGGCGCATGCGCCCGTGCCCGACGACCCCTGAAGATGTCCAGTCAGCCCACTCTATAGAGTTGGCGTTGTGCCGGAAAGGCACATTTCAGTCCCACTTAACAATAGACCGCGGCGTTTGATGCACCTAGTACGATACCCGTCCTAGAGGGTAAGCAAACGTTTAAATGTGATCTAGATCACATTTTATGCGAACTGAATACCCAGTCACGCCTGGTCCCCGGGTTCACTGTCGGCCCATCGCCACGCGTGCGACCGCTCTCGGCCGGGCGATCCGAGGCGCAGTCGTCGGTGCGCGGCGCACGCGCAAAGGCACAGCGCCGTGGCCAAAGGGGCGACCTCGCGGCATCAGGCCTGCCGGGCACGAACCCGGCGACATAGCCACTTTTCCAGTTCGGCGACGCAGAACAGGCCAAGCCCGGCCAGCAGCACCCGCGCCCACTCGCCCAGGGCCAGGCCGACCGAGCCGAACAGCGCCTGCAACGGCGGCGCGTAGGTATAGAGCAGTTGCAGCACCACGCAGGCGGCGATCGCCAGCAAGACCTGGCGGTTGCCGAACAGGCCCTCGCGGCTGAGCACCGAATCGTAGATATGCCGGCTGTTGAGCAGGTAGAACATCTCGCACACCACCACGCTGTTCACCGCCATGGTCCGCGCGCTCTCCAGCCCGGTGCCATGCTCCAGCTCCCAGAGGAACAGGCCCAGGGCGCCCGCCATCATCAGCAGCGAGACCAGCAGCACCCGCCAGACGAAGAACAGCGACAACAGGGGCTCCGCCGGCGGACGCGGCGGACGCTGCATCAGGCCGCGCTCGGCCGGATCGAAGGCCAGCGCCAGGCCCAGGGTGCTGGAGGTGACCATGTTGATCCAGAGGATCTGCGCCGGCGTCATCGGCAGGGTCAACTGGAACAGGATCGCGGCGATCACGATCAGCGCCTCGCCACCGTTGGTCGGCAGCATGAAGAGGATGAATTTCTTCAGGTTGTCGTAGACCGCCCTTCCCTCGCGCACGGCATTGGCGATGGTGGCGAAATTGTCGTCGGCGAGGACCACCTCGGCCGCCTCCTTGGCCGCCTCGGTGCCCTTGTTGCCCATCGCTACGCCGACGTCGGCGCGCTTCAGCGCCGGCGCATCGTTGACCCCGTCGCCGGTCATCGCCACCACCTCGCCGCTGGCCTGCAGGGCCTGCACCAGGCGCAGCTTGTGCTCAGGGCTGGCGCGGGCGAACACATCGACGCCCGGCAGCACTTCGCGCAGGCGCTGGTCGTCGAGCAACTCGATCTCCGCGCCGGTCAGCGCCGGCCGGTCGATGCCGATCCCGAGCATGGCGCCGATCGCCCGCGCGGTGTCGACGTGGTCGCCGGTGATCATCTTCACCGCGATACCCGCCGCCTGGCATTCGGCGACCGCGGCCACGGCTTCCTCGCGCGGAGGGTCGATGATGCCCACCAGGGCCAGCAGGGTGAAGCCATGTTCCACGTCGGCGAAATCCAGCGTGCGCTGCTCCGCCGGCATCGCCCGTCGGGCGATGGCCAGCAGGCGCAGGCCGCGAGCGGCGGTGTCGGTGGCCAGGCGCCGCCAGTAGTCCGGGTCCAACGGCCGCACCGAGTCGCCCACCCGTTCAGCCTCGCACATGTCGAGGATGCGCTCCGGCGCGCCCTTCAGGTAGACCATCGCCTGGCCCGCGTGGTCGTGGTGCAGGGTGGCCATGAAGCGATGCTCGGACTCGAACGGAATCGCATCGCTGCGTGGCCGTTCCGCCGCCAGCGCCTGCGGATCGAGGCCCAGCTTGAGGCCGAGGCTGAGCAGCGCGCCTTCGGTGGGGTCGCCCTCCAGTTGCCATGCCTCGCCCTCCTGGTGCAGGCGCGCCTCGTTGCACAACAGCGCCGCGCGACCGATCTCCTGCAGATCGTCGCGTCCGGCGGGATCGAGGCCTTCGCCGTTGTGGCTGAAACCACCCAGGGGGGCGTAACCGGCGCCGCTGACCTCGATTACCTGGTCGGCGGTGACGATACGCTGCACGGTCATCTCGTTGCGGGTCAGGGTGCCGGTCTTGTCCGAGCAGATCACCGTCACCGAACCCAGCGTCTCCACCGCCGGCAGGCGGCTGACGATGGCGTTGCGCCGGGCCATGCGCTGTACGCCGAGGGCGAGGATCACCGTCATGATCGCCGGCAGTCCCTCGGGAATCGCCGAGGCGGTCAGCGCCACCACCAGCATGAACATGTCCACCATCGGCTGGCCCTGCCAGAGGGTGCCGAGGACGAAAGTGGCGCCGGCCAGCAGCAGGATCGCCAGGGCCAGCCAGCGACTGAAGCTGGCGATCTGTCGCAGCAGCGGAGTGGCCAGGGTGCGGACTTCGCGCAACAGCGTACCGATCCGGCCCAGTTCGGTATCCCCGGCGGTGGCGACCACCACTCCGCGCGCCTGGCCGCTGGTCACCAGGGTGCCGGAATAGGCCATGCAACGGCGGTCGCCGAGCAGCGCGTCGATGGCCACCGCGACGCAGCCCTTCTCCACCGGCACCGACTCGCCGGTCAGGGCCGACTCGTCGACATGGAAGTTCTTCGTTTCGAACAGCCGCAGGTCGGCCGGCACCCGGTCGCCGGAGGCCAGCAGCACCACGTCGCCCGGTACCAGGCGTTCGGCGTCCAGCGCCTGGCGCTGGCCGTCGCGCAGGACCAGGGCATGCAGCGAAAGCATGTCGCGGATGGCGTCCAGCGCGTTGGCCGCCTTGCCCTCCTGGACGAAACCGATCAGCGCGTTGACCACCACCGCCAGGAGGATTACCGCACTGTCCACCCAGAAGCCGAGCAGCGCGGTGACCAGCGAGGCGAACAGCATCATGTACAGCAGGACGTTGTGGAACTGCCGCAGCAAGCGCAGCAGCGGCCCCTGGCGTTTCGGCGCGGGCAATCGGTTGTAGCCGTGCGCCGCCAGGCGGCGGGCGGCTTCGTCCGCGTCCAGGCCGGCGGCGGAGCTGTGCAATCGTTCCAGCACCCGTTGCGGCGGGCTGGCATGGGCGTCGCGGGAAGACAGGGGTGGGATGCCGTTCATGGGATTCCTGCGCCTCGTTCTGATGAACAGAACTATCGGGCAGGCCTGCGCCGCAACGTTTGACCTGTCTCAAACGGATGCTTGCAGTTGAAAGCATCTGGCCGGGGAAAACTTTTCCGGATGTTGCGCGGCACCTCGCTCCACAGGGCGAGGTGCCGCGTCCTCCTACAGGCTCATGTGCAGCAGCGGGAACGGCCGCCCCGCCGAGTCGGTCGCGGAGCGGCCGGTCTGGCGGAACCCATAGTGTCGATAGAAGCCGCAGGCCTGCGGGTTCTGCTCGTTGACATCGACGCTCAGGCGCGGCCAGGTCGCCCGCGCATGATCGAGCAGGCGTCGGCCGATACCCCGGCCGCGCAGCCCGGGTTCGACGAAGAGCATCTCGACATGCGCCTGGTTCAGGCCGATGAAGCCCTGGGCCACGCCGTCGTCGTCGACCAGCACCCAGACCTCGACGGCCGGCAGGTACAGGTCGCGGACCTGTGGGTAAAGCTCGACGATGTCCGCTTCACTGAGAAAGTCGTGGGTCGCGCGGACGGAACGTTCCCACAGGTCGACCAATGCCGTGTTGTCGGCGTCGACGCGCTTGCGAATGTGCATGCTGGATTCCTTTATCCGAAAGATTCCAGGTAGAACGAAAGGCAGCCGCGACCGCCAGGCCGGGCGCCACGCTGAGGTTCGTCGCCTGGATGCCCGTGGCGCGAATCAACGCATGGACGGTGCACAGCGGCGGCGACGAGGGAGGAAGGGAGCGCCATCCTAGAAGAAAACGACCGGTCGGAACAGCCGCTCTTCCCATGCTTTTCCCGAAACGACGAATGAACGACACTGCGCCCGACTCTTTTTCCCGGTATCGCCCATGCCCAACTCCCCGCTTCCTTCCGGCCGCAGGCTGCCCGCTTGCGCCTTCGCCGACATCGGCGAGCCCTACGCCGTGTTCCAGGCTCCCGGCGGCGCGCTCCTTGCGGTGGCCAGCGCCTTTCATGGGCAACACCCGGGCCGACAGCTCGACGTCTACGAACAGAGCCTGCGCCTGTACCGCGGCGGCGACCTCGAATGCATCGCCGTCCTGCCGGACCTGGGCTTTCCGCTCAACGCCATCGCCTGGCACCCGAGCCGGCCCGTACTGGTGATCGGCGGCGGACGCTACGACGGCGGCGCCTTCTTCGAAGGCGGTCTGCTGGCCTGGGACTACGCGAGCGGCAAGACCCAATCGCTGCTCGCCGACAACCGCGAAGTGCTCGCCTGCGACTTCGAGGACGACGGCCGGCGCCTGACCTTCACCGTCGCCCCCAGCGACGACCTGGAGGACCGACCGTTGTTCCGCCAGCGCCATTCGCTAGCCTTTCCGGTCGACGCCCCACTGGTGCTGGACGACCTGCCCGGCACCCGCCTGCCCTTCGACTGGGCCCTCTACCCTGCCTCGACACAACGCGAAGCAGCGCTGCCGATCCTGGAAAACCTCGCCCTGGGCAAAGATCGGCGGTTCCTGCATCGTCCACCGGTGTGGGACCTGTGCTTTCTCGACGGACAACGCCTGGCCATCGCCCGCGCCAACCCCCGGCTCGAGCTCTGGAATCTGGCCGACGACAGCCTGCGCAGCTTCGAACTGGCCGAACGGGGCCAGTGCCTGCAGGTCTTCCATAACGCCACGGACGACAGCCTGCTGGTCAATCTGCAACTCGGGTATGCCGCCCAGCGACTGTTCAAGGTGCCGCTGACACCGGGACAACCGCTGCTCCTGAGCGACTGCCGCCATCTGCTGGCGCAATCCGCCCAAGGCGGTTTTCTCGCCCGCCAGATCGCCCTCGAGGGCAAAGACCTGGAAGACCTCGTGCTCGACCCGGCCGGCCGGATCATCCACAGGCGCCGTCTCGGACACTACGACCTGTTCAACCACCATCTGCGCATCGACCGTGGCGAAGCCTTCTTCTACCTGGCCGGCAATCCGCCGGAGCAGCACCAGGACAAGGGCCTGTTCCGCCTCGACCCGCAGACCTTCAAGACCTGCGAAGTGCTACGCCTGGAGCGCCACCCGGAGCACTTCAACAACCTGCACGGCTGCCTGCTGGGCAATCGCCTGCTGCTCAACGCCAAGGTCTACAACTCGCCGCATCACGCCTACGGTACCCAGCGCCTGACCTGCTACGACCTGGAGAGCCGCGGCACGCTCTGGGGCGCGACCCTGTCCGCCCAGGTCAGCGCCTTCGCGCCGTTGCCCGGCGGACAATGGATCGCACTGGCGCTGGTCGATGGTCAGGTCGAGGTACGCGACCTCGCCAGCGGCGAATGTCGCTGGCGCTACCGCACGGCAGACGCCATACCGCTGTGCCTGGCAGTCAGCGACAAACTCCTCGCCATCGGTTTCAGCCACGGCGGAGTCAGCCTCCTGCAGGTCGCGGCGGATGGCCAGCTCATCGGTCCTCCAGGCGCCAACCCGCGGCAGTAGCCCGCAGTTCGCCGTCCAGCGCCAGGTGGCGGAGAAACACCGGGTCGTGGGACACCACCAGCAAGGCCCCACGGTACTGCCCGAGCATGCTTTCCAGGGCCTGCCGCGCAGCCAGGTCGAGGTGGTTGTCCGGTTCGTCGAGCAGTAGCAGCTGCGCCGGCCGGTCGGCGTAGAGCACCAGGGCCAGGGCCGCCTTCAGGCGTTCGCCTCCGCTCAGCGTCGCGCACGGCTGGGCGAGCCGTTCAGCCGGCAAACCGAGTTGCGCCAGGCGCGTGCGCAGCCAGCTTTCGCCGCGACTGCGATTGACCTCCAGCAACTGCTCCAGCACGCCTCGCCCGTGGTCCAGCACGCTCAGCCGCTGGTCGAGATAGGCGGCGCCCACCGTCACCGCGCAGGTCCCCGCCAGCGGCGCCCGTTGCCCGGCCAGCAGCCGCAGCAGGGTCGACTTGCCGCTGCCGTTCGGGCCGACCAGTGCCAGCCGTCGCGGACCGCTCAGGAGCAGGTCGATTTCGCGCAACGGCCCGCGCAGATGCGGCAGGACCGCGCCCTTCAACTCTACGATCCGGCGCTGTGCCGCCAGTTCGGCATCGGGCGAATCGAGCAGCAGCGGCGACGCCTCCTCGACCTCCCGGGCAGCCTCGCGCACCTCGCGGTCGAGACGCTCGCGCTCCGCCTGGTGGGCGTTGCGCAGCTTGCCGGCGCTGACCTCGCTACGTTCCCTGAACCCACCGAGCAGGATCTTCGCCTGGTTCGCCGTCTTGCCTTCGCGCCGGCCGCTGGCCTGGCGCCGCTCCTGGCGCTGCTGCTGTTCGCGCATGGCCAGGGTCTGCCGCTTGCGCTCCAGACGACGCTGGTCCAGGCGACGTTCGGCGGCCTCGCGCGCCTCCTCCCGGCTCTGCGCGTAGAAGGAATAGCCGCCGCCATAGCTGCGCAGGCCGAGGGTCGACAGCTCGACGATCCGCTGCATGCCCTCCAGCAGTTCGCGGTCATGGCTGACCAGCAGCAGGCCGCCGTCCCATGCCGCCAGGCGCGCCCGCAGCAAAGCGCGTGCCGGCCCGTCGAGAGGGTTGCTCGGTTCGTCGAGGATGAGAAAGTCGGCGTCGTCGAGGAATGCGCCGAGCAGCGCTACGCGCATGCATTCGCCGCCGCTCAGGCGTTCGCTCGGGGTATCCGCGCGGAGATGGCCGAGCAGGGCGTCGGCCAGGCGTTGGCGGATGTCCCAGCGCTCGCCCAGGCATTCGTAGTCGGCGGCGTCGAGGCTACCCGCCTCGATCCGCGCCAGCGCCTCCAGCCATGGGCGGACGCCAGCCAGGTCGGCGACGGTCGGATACTCGGCCGGATCGAGCTGCTGCGCCAGGTAGCGCACGCGCCCCTGGCGCCGGACGCTGCCGCTGGACGGCTGCAAGTGTCCGGCGAGCAGGCGCGCGAGCAGCGACTTGCCGACGCCGTTGCGTCCCACCAGCCCGGTGTGCCGGGTGTCGAAGGTTTCGTCGAGATCGGAAAACAGAAGGCTGCCGTCCGGCAGCTGGAAAGAGACGCCATCGAGCGTCAGGGTCGACGTATTCGTCATGGATACCCCCTTGATGCCATGCATTCCCCCGGGCCCTCGGGCCAGGGACGGAAAACCGGCCGTGCGGACACGGCAGCATCAAGTGCGCATCGGACGAACACCTCGTAAGGAAGGAAAGACCGCGGCAGTCTACTCCGCCCATGCGGTCCCGCCAATCGGGCATACTTTTCGCTTTCGACAGACACGACCGACCGACATGGCCAGACTGCGCATCGCCGAACTCTTCGAACGGGAACCCTCGCGCTGGGGCGGCCGTGGCGACCCCTACCTCTGGCAGGAAATGGCCGGGCAACTGGCGGACGCGCCCTGGCCGGCCTCCGCCGCGGCCCTGGAACGCCTGCTCGGCGAGACCTTCGAGCGCCTCAGCGGCCATCCGCTGGAATACGATGCCCTGATCTACCTCGCGCGCCACGCCCACGGCGGCATGTCCAGCGGCATGGTCAGCCCAGAGTTCTGGCGCGAAACGGCGATCCCGGAACTGCTCGACCGCTATCGGCGGCGGCGCTCCTGGTTGAGATGGTTGCGCCGGTAGGTATCCTCCCCCATCGCCGCGATCTGCCCCTCGATCAGGGCATCGAATGGCTTCAGCAGGGCTTCGTGGGTACGCGGCGCCTCCAGTTCGTCGAGCGCCGCGGCGATTGCCTCGATGGTCGACAGCGCGCCCTCTCCCGGCGCCTTGCGCAGGCGATAACGCGACGCCGTGCCTTCGGCCAGGCTCACCCGCGGCAGGGCCGCCAGGGCCGGGTTCAGGTGCAGGAGCTTGCGCGCCTTGCGCCAGGTGCCGTCCGGCACCACCAGCAGGAGGGGCTCGCCGGCGGCCTCGGCGGCCATCCCCGCCAGCGCTCGCGCCTGCTCGCCGGGAAACAGCAGGCAGGCCCGGTAGCCCGGCACTCGCCAGGTCTCCTCGGCGAAACGCTCGCCGACCCGCAATTCCGCATTGCGCAAGCCGAGCACGGCCAACCCTGCGGTATTCAGCGCGTGCCCGGCCTCGCTGGGGTGCTGCAGGACCAGCACCCGCGTACGCGACGGCAAGGAGGGAATCAATGCGCAGAGGCAGTGGCTGGCGGGGCGAGCGCAACGCTCGCAGCGGATACGTGACATGGGACGACTCCTGGAAGGGGCCCAGTGTGCCACAGGCGGAGAGGCATTCTCTCGCTCGCAAAAACGTCATATTTCCGACGAATGGCAGCAACTTTCTTCACCCATTAAGAATAACGACGAATTTTTGTCGTTCGATGAAAAAATACAATCGTCCCGCCCTCTCAACTCCCGTCCGTCCGCGCCGAAGACTGGGATGAGCCCCTCTCTATCCAAGGATGTTTCTCATGTTCACTCGCAAGTACCGACAGATGAACGCCGACTTGCAACAGCAACTCGCCGCCGAGCGCCTGCACATGGCAGCGCTGGACCGCTCCATGGCGCGCGTGGAGTTCGACCCCGACGGCAACATCACCGATGCCAATGAGAATTTCCTGACCCTGCTGGGCTACCGCCGCGACGAGATCCTCGGCAAACCGCATCGCCAGCTTTGCGACGGCGCCTACGCGCAATCGGAAGACTACCGGCGCTTCTGGGAACGCCTGCGGCGCGGCGAACACTTTTCCGGCCGCTGCAAGCGCATTACCCGCGAGGGCCGGCCACTCTGGCTGGAAGCCACCTACAACCCCGTACGCGACGGGCAGGGTCGACTGCTCAAGGTGGTCAAGTACGCCAGCGACATCGATGCCATCGTCCACCAGGAACACGAGATGCAGAGCAAGCTGGATGCCCTGTCCCGCTCGATGGCGATGATCGAGTTCGACCTCGACGGCAATGTCCTCGCGGCCAACGACAACTTCCTCGCCACCATGGGCTATGGCCGAGCCGAGCTGGCCAGCGCCAACCACCGTCAGTTCTGCGAACCGGGCTACCGCGACGGCCCGCAGTACGCCGACCTCTGGCGCCGCCTGAACCGCGGCGAGTACGTCACCGGGCAGTTCCGCCGGGTCCACCGCAACGGCCAGCCGGTCTGGCTGGAAGCCAGCTACAACCCGGTCTACGACGCCGACGGCAAGCTCTACAAGGTGGTCAAGTTCGCCAGCGATGTCAGCGACCGCATGCGCCGCTACCAGGCCGAGGCGGACAACGCCCACCAGGCCCATACCCTGTCCACCGAGACCCGCACGGTCGCCGAACACGGCGCGCTGATCATCCAGAGCGCGGTGGAGGAAATGCTCAAGATCGCGAATACCCTGGATGCTTCCTCGCTGAACATCGGCGAACTGTCACAGCACTCGCAACAGATCACCTCGATCGTCAACACCATCCGCGAGATCGCCGAGCAGACCAACCTGCTCGCCCTCAATGCCGCCATCGAGGCCGCCCGCGCCGGCGACCAGGGTCGCGGCTTCGCCGTGGTGGCCGACGAGGTGCGGCAACTGGCGGAACGCACCAGCAAGTCGACCAAGGAGATCGCCGACATGATCGGTCGCATCCAGACCGGCACCCGCAGCGTCATCGACGACATGCAGCACAGCCAGGAACAGGCGCGGCGCGGCGTGGAGCTGGCCAACGAGGCCGGCGCGGCGATCCTCGGCATCCGCGAGAGCACGCACAAGGTGGTAGAAGCGGTGCAGCAGTTCTCGCGCACCCTCAACGCCGATCTCTAGGGCTCAGGCCAGGCTCATCTGCGTCCGCAACTGGTCGCGGAAGGCCTGGATCAGCGGCTCGCGCGAGCGGCCGCGACGGAGGATCAGGGAGAATGGCGCCTGGTAGCCGAAGGTCGCCGGCAGCAGGGCGCGCAGGCGCCCCTGCTCGACCCACGGGTGGGCGTAGTGCTCCGGCAGGTAACCGATGTAGCCGCCGGAAAGGATCAGGATCAGTTGCGCCTCCATGCTCTCCACCGTTCCCGCGCTGTGCTTGAATCCGTGCCGGGCCAGCTCGGCCTGGCTCCAGTAGCCGCGGCCGACCATGCGTTGCTGGGTGATCAGATCGGCGGGAATTCTCCGCCCGTCGAACAGCGGATGCCGGTCGCTGCAGTACAGCCAGTGCTGTTCGCGGTACAGCGGCTGGTAGACCAGTCCGTTCATGCGACTGGAAAAGGCGCCGATAGCCAGGTCCTGGCGGTTCTCCAGCACGCTCAGTTGCAGTTCGTAGGGGCTCTGCACCAGCAGGTGCAGGTGAACCGCCGGGTGTTCGCGGCTGAAGGCGCCGATCACCTCGGCCAGCGGCAGCGCCGGGTCGCTCACCGTGGAATCGAGCACGCCGAGGTTCAGGGTGCCGCGCAGCTCGCCCTTCAACGCCAGCGCGTAGCGTTCGAAGCCTTCCAGTTCGCCGAGGATGCGCAAGGTTTCTTGGTGGAACAGCTCGCCCTTGCTGGTCAGGCTGAAGCCACCGCGGCCACGGTGGCAGAGCACGATGCCGAGCTGGTTCTCCAGTTGGCTCATGTAGGTGCTGATCGCCGAGGTCGACAGGTTCAACTCCTGCTGGGCGGCGGCGAAGCCCTGGTGGCGCACCACCGCGGCGAAGATGCGCAACAGGCGCAGGTCGGGCAAGGCGTTGGACACGGCGACTCCGGTTTGCGGGCGAGGATTTCGGACTGCGGGCCGAGGCAAAGGCCGCCGTCCAGGCTCGGCGGCGAAGTCTAGCCGCTTCGCCGTTAGTTTAGAAATCTCTGAACTGATTATTTGTAGCCAGCGATTTGACTCGCTACCGGCTGTGAAGAGAATCCATCCGACCCCTAAAACAACCACAACGACCGTGAGGCCACCCCGTGGACAAGAATCTCCACCAGCCCCTGGGCGGCAATGAAATGCCCCGCTTCGGCGGCATCGCCACCATGATGCGCCTGCCCCATGTCCAGTCCCCCGCCGAACTCGACGCCCTCGATGCCGCCTTCGTCGGCGTGCCCCTCGACATCGGCACCTCCCTGCGCTCCGGTACCCGCTTCGGCCCCCGCGAGATCCGCGCCGAATCGGTGATGATCCGTCCCTACAACATGGCCACCGGCGCCGCCCCCTTCGACTCGCTGAACGTGGCGGACATCGGCGACGTCGCGATCAACACCTTCAACCTGCTGGAAGCCGTGCGCATCATCGAGCAGGAATACGACCGCATCCTCGGTCACGGCATCCTCCCGCTGACCCTCGGCGGCGACCACACCATCACCCTGCCGATCCTCCGCGCGATCAAGAAGAAGCACGGCAAGGTCGGCCTGGTCCACGTCGACGCCCACGCCGACGTCAACGACCACATGTTCGGCGAGAAGATCGCCCACGGCACCACCTTCCGCCGCGCGGTGGAAGAAGACCTGCTGGATTGCGACCGTGTTGTGCAGATCGGCCTGCGCGCCCAGGGCTACACCGCCGAGGACTTCAACTGGAGCCGCAAGCAGGGCTTCCGCGTGGTGCAGGCCGAGGAGTGCTGGCACAAGTCGCTGGAGCCGCTGATGGCCGAGGTCCGCGAGAAGGTCGGCGGCGGCCCCGTCTACCTGAGCTTCGACATCGACGGCATCGACCCGGCCTGGGCGCCCGGCACCGGCACCCCGGAAATCGGCGGCCTGACCACCATCCAGGCGATGGAAATCATCCGCGGCTGCCAGGGCCTGGACCTGATCGGCTGCGACCTGGTCGAAGTCTCGCCGCCCTACGACACCACCGGCAACACTTCGTTGCTGGGCGCCAACCTGCTCTATGAAATGCTCTGCGTCCTCCCGGGCGTGGTGCGTCGCTGAGCCGTAGCGCGACCATGACCGACGACCGCGTCGAACAGGTGCTGGAGGCCGCCCGCCGACTGGTGGCGGCCTTCGCCCGCAACGATGCCGAGGCCTATTTCGCCGCCTTCAGCGAGGACGCCAGCTTCATCTTCCACAACTGGCCTCAGCCGCTGCGCTCGCGCGCGGCCTACCGCGAGTTGTGGGAGCGCTGGCGACGCGAGGACGGCTTCGAAGTGCTGGCGTGCGAATCCAGCAATACCTGCGTCAGCCTGCAAGGCGACCTGGCGATCTTCAGCCACGATGTCGCCACCCGGCTGCGCCTCCAGGGAACGGAAAGCCTGAACCGGGAACGGGAAACCATCCTGTTCCGCCTAGAACAACAAGAAGGCCGTTGGCTGGCCTGCCATGAGCACTTGTCGGCGATGCCGGAGTACCTGCCATCGACTAGCTAGCTCTCCCGGGAGAACGTCATGGATAACAACAATAACCAACACGCAATCACACGCATCGAAACCTTCGGGGTCGAACAGATTCCCGACCACGAACGCAACGCCACGCCGGTCGATCTGTTCCGCATGATCTTCGGCGGCGCCAATACCTTCGCCACCGCCGTGCTCGGCAGCTTTCCGGTGCTCTTCGGGCTGTCCTTCCAGGCCGGGCTGTGGGCGATCCTGCTGGGCGTCACGCTGGGCGCGCTGATCCTCGCCCCGATGGGCCTGTTCGGCCCGCTCAACGGCACCAACAACGCGGTCTCCTCCGGCGCGCACTTCGGCGTGCACGGGCGCATCGTCGGCTCCTTCCTCTCGCTGCTGACCGCCATCGCCTTCTTCTCGCTCTCGGTGTGGAGTTCCGGCGATGCCCTGGTCGGCGGCGCCCGGCGCCTGGTCGGCCTGGAAGAGAGCGAACTGAACCTGGGCCTGGCCTACGGCCTGTTCGCCGTGCTGGTGCTGACCGTATGCATCTACGGCTTCCGCTTCATGCTGCTGGTCAACAGGATCGCCGTGTGGGCCGCCAGCCTGCTGTTCCTGCTCGGCCTGTTCGCCTTCGCCGGCCCCTTCGACGCCGCCTACGCCGGCAGCGTGCAACTCGGCCAGCCGGGCTTCTGGGCCGCCTTCATCGGCGCCACCCTGCTGGCCATGAGCAACCCGATCTCCTTCGGCGCCTTCCTGGGCGACTGGGCCCGCTACATCCCGCGCCAGACCTCGCAGGCACGGATCATGCTGGCGGTGATCGGCGCGCAGCTGGCGACCCTGGTTCCCTTCCTGTTCGGCCTCGCCACCGCGACCATCGTCGCCGTCCGCGCGCCGGACTACATCGCTGCCAACAACTACGTCGGCGGCCTGCTGGCCATCGCTCCCGGCTGGTTCTTCCTGCCGGTATGCCTGATCGCGGTGATCGGCGGCATGTCCACCGGCACCACTTCGCTGTACGGCACCGGGCTGGACATGTCCAGCGTGTTCCCGCGCCTGCTCTCGCGGGTGCAGGCCACGGTGCTGATCGGGGTCGCCTCGATCGGCTTCATCTTCGTCGGCCGCTTCGCCTTCAACCTGGTGCAGAGCGTCTCTACCTTCGCCGTGCTGATCGTCACCTGCACCACCCCGTGGATGGTGATCATGCTGATCGGCCTGCTGACCCGTCGCGGCTTCTACCGCCCGGACGACCTGCAGGTGTTCACCCGCGGCCAGCGCGGCGGCGCCTACTGGTTCGAGCACGGCTGGAACTGGCGCGGAATGGGTGCCTGGATTCCCAGCGCGGCAGCCGGCCTGGCCTTCGTCAACCTGCCGGGGCAATTCGTCGGTCCGCTCGGCGAACTGGCCGGCGGCATCGACCTCAGCCTGCCGGTCGCCCTCGGCCTGGCCGCCCTGCTCTACCTGGCACTGCTGCGCCTGTTCCCGGAACCGCCTTGCGTCTATGGCCCGCGAGGACCGCGCTGGGTGCGCGCGCACGGCACGCGGAGGGCACCGGCGATAGCCACCGCCTGAGGTGGGGGACACACACGGCGGGACGCCAGCGTCCCGCGCTTCCGGCGCCTCGCCGGATACAACAATGACAATGAGAAACTTGGGAGACCTGATATGGCCCTCGACATATTCGTCGTTCTGATCTACGCCGCGGGCATGATCGCGCTGGGCTGGTACGGCATGCGCCGCGCCAAGACCCGCGACGACTACCTGGTGGCCGGCCGCAACCTCGGCCCCGGCTTCTACCTGGGAACCATGGCCGCCACCGTCCTCGGCGGCGCCTCCACCATCGGCACCGTGCGCCTGGGCTACGTCCATGGCATCTCCGGCTTCTGGCTGTGCGGCGCGATCGGCCTCGGCATCGTCGGCCTCAGCCTGTTCCTGGCCAAGCCGCTGCTGAAGCTGAAGATCTACACCGTCACCCAGGTCCTGGAGCGTCGCTACAACCCCGCCGCGCGCCACGCCAGCGCCCTGATCATGCTGGTCTACGCACTGATGATCGGCGCCACCTCGACCATCGCCATCGGCACCGTCATGCAGGTCCTGTTCGGCCTGCCGTTCTGGGTCTCGATCCTGATCGGCGGCGGCGTCGTGGTGCTCTACTCCACCATCGGCGGCATGTGGTCGCTGACCCTGACCGACATCGTGCAGTTCCTGATCATGACCGTCGGCCTGGTGTTCCTGCTGATGCCGCTGTCGATCAACGACGCCGGCGGCTGGGACGCCCTGGTAGCCAAGCTGCCGGCCAGCTACTTCGACTTCACCGCGATCGGCTGGGACACCATCGTCACCTACTTCCTGATCTACTTCTTCGGCATCTTCATCGGCCAGGACATCTGGCAGCGGGTGTTCACCGCCCGCAGCGAGACCGTGGCCAAGGTCGCCGGCTCCGCCGCCGGTATCTACTGCGTGCTCTACGGCATGGCCGGGGCGCTGATCGGGATGGCCGCCAAGGTCCTGCTGCCGGACCTGGAGAACGTCAACAACGCCTTCGCCAGTGTGGTCGAGCACAGCCTGCCGAACGGCATCCGCGGCCTGGTCATCGCCGCCGCCCTGGCGGCGCTGATGTCCACCGCCAGCGCCGGCCTGCTGGCGGCGTCCACCACCGTCACCCAGGACCTGCTGCCGCGCCTGCGCCGCGGCCGCGGCCAGTCCGACAACGGCGACGTGCACGAGAACCGCATCGCGACCCTGCTGCTGGGCCTGGTAGTGCTCGGCATCGCCCTGGTGGTCAGCGACGTGATCAGCGCCCTGACCGTGGCCTACAACCTGCTGGTAGGCGGCATGCTGATCCCGCTGATCGGCGCGATCTACTGGAAGCGCGCCACCACCGCCGGCGCCATCACCAGCATGACCCTGGGCTTCCTTACCGTGCTGGTGTTCATGATCAAGGACGGCCTCGACGCCAATACGCCGATCTACTACAGCCTGGCGGTCGGCCTGCTCAGCTTCGTCCTGGTCAGCCTGTTCTCGCGGCGCCCGACGGGTGTCGCCAGCGCCGCCTGAACCAGGCACAACCCCGACAGGCGAGGGACTTTCCCTCGCCTTTTCCATTCCCGAGAACATGAAAAAGGAACGGCCATGACCACCTGCGGCGAATTCCTCGTCAAGCAACTCGAAGCCTGGGGCGTCGAGACCGTCTTCGGCATCCCCGGCGTGCATACCGTAGAGCTCTATCGCGGCCTGCCCGGCAGCCGTATCCGCCATGTCACCCCGCGCCACGAGCAGGGCGCCGGCTTCATGGCGGACGGCTACGCACGGGTCACCGGCAAGCCCGGCGTGTGCTTCATCATCACCGGCCCGGGGATGACCAACATCCTCACCGCCATGGCCCAGGCCTACGCCGACTCGATTCCGATGCTGGTGATCTCCAGCGTCAACGAACGCGCGCGCCTGGCCCACGGCAACGGCTACCTGCACGAGCTGCCGAACCAGCGCAACCTGGTAGGCAACGTCTGCGCCTTCAGCCATACCCTGATGAGCGCCGAGGAGCTGCCGGCGGTGCTCGCCCGCGCCTTCGCCGTGTTCGACAGCGAGCGGCCGCGGCCGGTGCACATCGAGCTGCCGCTCGACGTCATCACCGCGCCCGCCGAACACCTGGCCCTGCGCCCACGCACCGTCGCCAGCCGCCCGGCGCCGGCCCTCGCGCCCTTGCGCGAGGCCGCGGCGCGCCTGCGCAACGCGAAGAAGCCACTGCTGCTGCTCGGCGGCGGCTGCGTCGAGGCCGCCGCCGAAGCGCGTGCCCTGGCCGCCGCGCTGGACGCGCCGACCGCCCTGACGATCAACGCCAAGGGCCTGCTACCGGCCGACCACCCGCTGCTGCTGGGCAGCAACCAGTCCTGCGTGCCGGTACGCGAGCTGGCCGCCGAGGCCGACGTGGTGCTGGCCATCGGCACCGAGCTGGGCGAAACCGACTACGACGTGGTGTTCGACGGCGGCTTCGCCCTCGATGGCGAGTTGATCCGCATCGACATCGACCCGCAGCAACTGATGCGCAACTACACGCCGAGCCTGGCCATCCACAGCGACGCCCGGCTGGCCATGCGCGTGCTGCTGGCCGAACTGCCGGGCGGCGAGGCCTCGCCGGACAGCCCCGGGGCCCGGCGCGCCGCCGCCGTGCGCCAGCGCCTGGCCGAAGACTTCGCCGGCTGGTCGCACTATCGCCAGCTGTTCGCCGCGATCCTCGCCGAGTGGCCGGACGCCCGCTTCGTCGGCGACTCGACCCAGACCGTCTACAGCGGCAACCACCTGGTCGATCTCGACGAGCCGCGCCGCTGGTTCAACGCCTCCACCGGCTACGGCACCCTCGGCTATGGCCTGCCCGCCGCCATCGGCGCCAAGCTCGGTGAGCCGGGACGCCCGGTGGTCAGCCTGATGGGCGATGGCGGCCTGCAGTTCACCCTGCCGGAACTGGCCAGCGCGGTGGAAGCCAAGGTCGGCATCGTCGTGCTGCTGTGGAACAACCACGGCTATGGCGAGATCAAGCGCTACATGGAGCGGCGCGAGATCACTCCGCTCGGGGTCGATATCTACACCCCGGACTTCCTCGCCATCGCCCGCGGCTTCGGCTGCGCCGCCGAACGCGCGCGCGATCTCGAACACCTGCGCGAACTGCTGCGCGGCGCCCCGGCGGACCGTCCGCTGATCGTCGAGGTGCTGCAAGCCGCGCCCTTCCATCCCTGACCCGGAGCCCGCCATGGACGATTCCGAACTCTACCGCTCCCTCTGCGAGATCCTCGGCGCCCGTGGCGTGCGCGACAGTGCCGCGCTCGCCGGGCAGGACCCCGGCTACCATCCGCAGAACCTCGCCGGAAGCTTCCTGGTCCTGCCGGAAAGCACCGACCAGGTCGCCGCCGTGGTGCGTCTGTGCCGCCAGGCGGGACGCGCCCTGGTACCCCAGGGCGGACTCACCGGCCTGGTCGGCGGCGGCGCCGCGCAAGCCGGCGACGTGCTGCTCTCGCTGCGCAGGCTGAACCGCATACATCGGCTGGATGCGGCCAGCCAGACCCTCGACCTCGACGCCGGCGTCACCCTCGAACAGGCCCAGGCGCTGGCCGCCGAGGCCGGACTCGACCCCGGCATCGATCTCGCCGCGCGCGGCAGCGCCAGCATCGGCGGGCTGGTCGCGACCAACGCCGGCGGCATCCGCGCCTTCCGCTTCGGCACCATGCGCCAGCGCGTGCTCGGCCTGGAAGCGGTACTCGCCGACGGCAGCGTCTACAGCGACCTGCGCGGGCTGCTGAAGAACACCACCGGCTACGACCTCAAGCAGTTGTTCGTCGGCGCCGAAGGCACCCTCGGCATCGTCACCCGTGCGGTACTGCGCCTGGAGCCGTTGCAGCGTCCCGGCGCCACCGCCCTGCTCGGCCTGCCCGACGTCGACGCGGCGATCACCATCGCCGCGCGCCTGCGCCGCGAGCACGCCGAACGCCTGTTCGCCTGCGAGATCCTCTGGCACGACTACCTGCAATGCACCGCCGCACCCATGGGCGACAGCGCGCCGAGCCTGGCGCCCTGCCCTCTCTACCTGCTGGTGGAACTGGCCGAGGACCGCCACCTGGATGCCGGCGAGGCGCTCACCGCCCTGCTGGAAGACTGCTTCGAGGACGGGCTGGTGGAAGACGCCCTGCTCGCCGCCAACGAAACCCAGCGCCTGGCCATCTGGCGCCTGCGCGAAGACTCCGACGCAGCCATCCACGCCGGCGTCGACAGCCTGTCCTTCGACGTATCGCTGCCGGTGCCGGCCCTGGCCGGCTACGTCGAGCGCATCCGGCGGCGCCTGGACGACCTGGTGAAGGGCATGCAGGTCTTCCTCTTCGGCCATTTCCTCGACGGCAACCTGCACGTCATGCTCGCCGCCGACGTCCCGCTGCTGCCGCTGCACCAGGCGGTGGAGGAAATCCTCTACGGCGAGTTGGGCGAATGCGCTGGCGTGATCTCCGCCGAGCACGGCATCGGCCTGGAGAAGAAGGAAGCCCTGGGACGCTACGCCGATCCGCTGAAGCTCGCGCTGATGGCGCAGATCAAGGAACTGCTCGACCCCAGCGGGCTGTTCAACCCGGGCAAGGTCATACCCTGAACGCCTATCCTTCTGGGATAGCCTTTCCACCGACAGAGACCGCGATGAGAATCGTCAGCCGCGACCGCTGGTTCGAAACCCGGCACTTCTACAACGGTATCAGCCTGATCCACGAGCCCTACGTGCGCCCCTTCTATCGCTGCAACATGTGGCATGTCCAGGGCCGCGAGCGCGACGTGCTGGTGGACAGCGGCTCCGGTCTGGTCAGCCTGCGCGAGCAACTGCCCTGGCTCACCGAACGACCGCTGCTGGCGGTGGCCAGCCACACCCACTTCGACCATATCGCCGGCCACCACGAATTCGCCGAGCGCCTGGCGCATCCGGCCGAGGCGGAGATCCTCGCCGCGCCGGACGGCGACAACACCCTGGCGCGCGCCTATGTCGGCGACGAGATGTTCGAGGCGCATCCGGAGTGCCCGCTGTGCTACGCCGAATACCGGGTGCGAGCAGCGCCGGCGACCCGACTGATCGACGAAGGCGACGTGCTCGATCTCGGCGACCGCGTGCTGCAGGTGCTGCACACGCCCGGGCACTCGCCGGGCGGCATCAGCCTGTGGGAAGCGGCGACACAGACGCTGTTTTCCGGCGACATCGTCTACGACGGTCCGCTGGTTGAGGACGCCTATCATTCCAACCTCGACGACTATGCCTCCAGCCTCGCGCGCCTGCGCGAGCTACCGGTGCGCACCGTGCATGGCGGGCATTTCGCGAGCTTTTCCGGGGAGCGTTTGAGGGAAATGATCGTCGCCTGGTTCAGGAACCACGATCGATAGACCAAAACCGGGACTCTGGCCAGCGCCGCAGGCGGAGGCCAGAGCGTCGGGGAACCGGCTCAGCGACGTTGCCGCGCGGCGAGGCGCCGGCGTTGCTCGTCGTTTTCCACCGGGATGGGTTGCATGCGCGGGGGCTCGATCAGGCCAAGGGCGACACCGAGTTGCCACGCCAGGTTTTGCAGCCAGAGTTTCATGACAGGCCCCTTGTCCAAGGGAAGGAGAATCGGGCGACCTGACAAGTCAGGTCGCCCTAGGAAAGAGTAGACCGGCGTCCCACTCTCCGCACGTTCCACTCCGTCCTTGGAAACAACTTTACTGCGGGAAACCGGCCCCGGACCCTGACCTGAATCAAGCCAACGCCGATTCCCGCCCTTGCAGGAGACCGATCCAGGCCTTCAGGTTGGCGCCGACCATGCCCTTGCGCCAGACCAGCCAGGTATTCGCCCGGGCGAACGGTTCGGCCAGCGCATGCACCGCCACCGACTCCCGCCCCGGCAGGCTTTGCAGCATCGACACCGGCATCAGCGCCACCCCGCCGCCGGCCACCACGCAGGCCAGCATGCTGTGGTAGGACTCGATCTCCATCACCCGGCCCATGCTCACCCGCGCGCTGGCGAACCAGGACTCCAGCAGCAGGCGATAGGAGCAGCGCGGGCGGAAGGCGATCACCGCGCTGCCGGCCACATCCTCGGGACCGCGCACCGGCGGGTGGCCATTCTCGGTGACCAGCACCATGCGCTCCTCGAACATCGGCAGGCCCTCCAGACCGTCGAAGTCCAGCGGGCCGTCCACCAGCACGGCATCCAGGCGCCCGCCCAGCAGCGACTCGACCAGCTCGCCGCTGGGCGCGGTCTGCAATTGCAGGTTCACCGCCGGATAGCGCCGGTGGTATTCCGCCAGGCGCGGCGGCAGGTGGATCGCCGCGGTGCTGTACATCGAGCCGAGGGCGAAGTCGCCCACCGGTTCGCCCCCCTGCACCGCCGCGCGCGCCTCCTCCTGCAGGGCGAACAGCCGCGCGGCGTAGTCCAGCAGGACCTTGCCGGCCGGCGACAGTTGCAGGCGCTGGCGTTCGCGGAGGAACAGGTCGACGCCAAGCTGTTCCTCCAGTTGCCGCAGGCGCGTCGACAGGTTCGACGGCACCCGGTGCAGGCGTTCGGCGGCGCGGGCGATGGAGCCTTCCTCGGCGACCGCCTGGAAAATCCTCAACTGGCCGAACTCCACGACTAATTCTCCAAAACAGAACAAGTAATTCACGATTATTCATTTTTACAGAATTGCCGCAAGACCTAACCTGCTGCCATTCATCCCCCGGCAGGAATCCGCACATGTCCCGTGATTTTCTTCGTTCGCCGCTGGTCGGCCTGCTCGCCTGCCTGCTGGCACTGGTGGTCGCCATGGGGGTCGGGCGCTTCTCCCTGACCCCGCAACTGCCGCACCTGATCCGCGAAGGCCAGCTCGACCTGACCGGCGCCGGCCTGCTGGCCGCCGCCAACTACCTCGGCTACCTGGTCGGCGCGCTGGACGCGCTGTTCGCCCGCGAAGCGCGGCAGGCGCGCTTACGCCTGCTGGTCGGGCTATGGGCCTGCTTCGGCCTGACCCTGGCCTCGGTCTGGGCCGAGGGCTTCTGGCCGCACGCGCTGCTGCGCTTCGGTCTTGGCGTGGCCAGCGCCTGGGTACTGATCATGGTCACCGCCCTCAGCCAGCGCCTCGCCGCGGAAAGCGGTCGGGCCCGGCTGGGCGCGCTGGTGTTCGCCGGCCCCGGCATCGGGGTGATGGTCACCGGCCTGCTGGCGGCATTGGGCAACGCCCTGGGCCAGGACTCGGTGTTCATCTGGAAGCTCTTCGCCGACCTCGCGCTGGTCCTGATCCTCATGCTCCTGCCGCTGCTGCCGCGCCCGGCCGCACGCAGCGCCGGCCACGACGCGCCTGCCACGGCAAGCGAGAACGCCGGCCTCGGCCGCCTGACCTGGGCCTACGGACTGGTCGGCCTCGGCTACATCATCCCGGCCACCTTTCTCTCGCAGATGGCCGCGGCGCGTTTCCACGGGCAATGGCAGGCCGACCTGTTCTGGCCCTGCTTCGGCCTGGCCTCGGCCACCGGGGTAGTGCTGATCAGCCTGCGCCGGCAGCGCCCGGACGGCACCCGCCGCTGGCTGGTCGGCGCGCTCTGGCTACAGGCCCTCGGCGTGCTCGCCTGCCTGCTGCCGGGGATCGGCGGGCTGGCCCTGGGGGTAGTGCTGACCGGCCTGCCGTTCCTCGCCGGCATGCAACTGGTGATGCAATACGCCCGCGAACTGGCGCCGCATACGCCGCAGCGCAACGCCGGCCAACTGACCACCGGTTTCGCCCTCGGCCAGTTGCTCGGCCCGCTGCTGGCGGCGCTCAGCACGCATTTCGCCGGCGGCCTGCAACCGGCGCTGGCGCTCGCCGGGCTCGGCCTGGTCTTCGCCGGCCTGCTGTTGCGCCGGCCGCACTCGCTCAGCGTCGCAGCAGGCGTCGCAGCCACTGCTCGCCGCTGACCAGGGTGATGCCGGCGAGGACCAGCGCCGCGCCGGCGACGAAGTTCAGGCTGAGCGGCTCGCCCAGCAGCAATACGCCGAAGGTGACGCCGAACAGGGGGGTCATGAAGGAGAAGATCGCCAGGTTGTTCGCCAGGTAGCGACGCAGCAACCAGAACCAGCAGAAGTAGCTGGCGAACGACACCACCACGCCCTGGAACAGCACGCTGGCGGTGCTCACCGGGGTCCAGCGGACCTCGCCGAGCTGGCCGCTGAAAAGAGCGATCAGCAATAACCCGGCGCATGCCACGAACAATTGGTAGAACAGCGTCAGGCTTGGCGGTGCCTCGGACAGCCGGGTGCCGCGCACTGCCACCGTGGTCGCGCCCCAGGACATCCCGGCGAGCAGGCCGAAGGCGTCACCGAGCAGCATCCGCCCATCCATTTCCGCCCACGACAGGCCTCCGCCGAAGGCCACCGCGATGCCGCTGAAGCACACCGCCACGCCCAGCCACTGCAAGGGCCGCAGGCGTTCGCTGGGAAGCAGGAAGTGCAGCCCGAGGGCAGAGAAGATCGGCGCGGTATAGAGGAACACCGACATGTGCGAAGCCGTGGTGTATTGCAGGCCGAGGGCGATGAACAGGAACTCCAGGGCGAACAGCGTGCCGGTCAGCAGGCCGGCGCCCAGGGTGCCCTGGCGCAAGCCCTCCCAGCCGCCGCGCCAGCACATCAGCAGGCCGACCAGGGCGGCGGCGATGCCGGAACGGATGGCCGCCTGCATCACCGGCGCGATGTCCGTCGCCGCCCACTTGATGGTCACCTGCTGGATGCCCCAGATCACGCAGAGCAACAGCATCGTCTGGAAGGCGAAGGCATCGGCGGACTTACGCATGGCGGACTCACAGGCAGGCATGGAAGGAAGCGGCCGCCAGCGGCGACCGTCGGGCAGCGCCATTATGGACAAGCCGGCGCGCCCGGTCGAAGCCTGGAAGCGACCTCCAGCGGGCCGTGGGCGGCGGTTCCGGCCCGCTCGCCTGGCCTGCGGGGCGTGACGCATAGCGCCTGTGGCGCTATGCGTCCTGCGAACCCGCCATCTGGCCGCGGCCGCTCATTTGCCGGTCTTGATCTTGCTCCAGGTCCGCGTGCGCAGTCGCTCCAGCTTCGGCGGCAGCATCTCCACCGAATACAGCCTGGCCTGCACTTCTTCCGGCGGGTAGACGTTCGGGTTGTCGCGCAACTCCGCCGAGATCAAGCCGTCCGCCGCCTTGTTCGGGTTGGCGTAGGCCACGTAGTCGGAGATCGGCGCCACCACCTCCGGGCGCAGCAGATAGTCGAGGAAGGCGTGCGCCTGCTCGACGTTCTTCGCGTCGCGCGGGATCGCCAGCACGTCGAACCAGGCCGCGGCGCCCTCCTTCGGGATGCGGTACTCGATGCGTATGCCGTTCTTCGCTTCCCTGGCCCGGTTGGCCGCCTGCATCGCTCCGCCGGACCAGGCGATGGCCACGCAGACGTTGCCGTTGGCCAGGTCGCTGACGAACTTCGAGGAACTGAAGTAGGTGATGTACGGGCGCAGCTTCGCCAGGTGCTCCTCGGCTCGGCGGTAGTCTTCCGGTTGGTGGCTGTTGGGCGACAGGCCGAGATAGTGCAGCACCTCGGGGATCACCTCGGTGGGCGAGTCGAGGAAGGCCACGCCGCACTGTTGCAGCTTCGCCAGGTTCTCCGGCTTGAACACCAGGTCCCAGGAGTCCAGCGGCGCATCGTCGCCGAGCACCGCGCGGACCTTGTCGAGGTTGTAGGCGATGCCGTTGGTGCCCCACATGTAGGGCATCACGTAGCGGTTGCCGGGGTCCTTGCCGGCGAGCACCTTGAGCAGGGCCGGATTGAGGTTCTTCCAGTTCGGCAGCTTGCTCTTGTCCAGCGGCTGGAACACCTCGGCCTTCAGGTAGTTAGGCAGGAAGCTGTCGCTGGGCACCACCAGGTCGTAGCCGGAATGCCCGGACAGCAGCTTGGCCTCCAGCACCTCGTTGCTGTCGTAGACGTCGTACTTCGGCGCGATGCCGGTCTGCGCCTGGAAGTTCTTCAGGGTGTCCGGGGCGATGTAGTCGAACCAGTTGTAGATCCGTACTTCCGGCGCGGCCTGGACCAGCCCGGCGGAAACGGCCAGCGCGAGGCCGGCCAGCAGCTTGCGAGTCGATTGCATGCTTCGCTCCTCAGCGGGCCGCGCCTTCGTAGCCCTGCAGCACGTTGACCGCGTTGATGCCGATGGCTTCCACCGCATAGCCGCCTTCCATGATGAACAGGGTCGGCAGGCCCAGCCGGGCGATGCGCTCGCCCATCCGCAGGTAGTCCGGCGAATCCAGCCTGAACTGGGAGATCGGGTCCTCCTTGTAGGTGTCCACGCCAAGGGAAATCACCAGGGCATCCGGGGCGTAGCCGGCGATCCGCACGCATGCGTCGTCGAGCGCCGCCGACCAGAGGTCCCAGCCGCTGCCATGGGCCAGCGGATAGTTGTGGTTGCAGCCCTCGCCGGCGCCTTCGCCGCGCTCGTCTGCGTAGCCGAGGAAGTACGGGTATTCGACCCGCGGATCGCCATGGATCGAGGCGAACAGAACATCGTCGCGGCGGTAGAAAATGTCCTGGGTGCCGTTGCCATGGTGATAGTCGACATCAAGGATCGCCACGCGCCGGGCACCCTGGTCGAGGAACGCCTGGGTGGCGATGGCGGCATTGTTGAGGAAGCAGTAGCCGCCCATGAAGTCGCCACCGGCGTGATGGCCCGGCGGACGGCAGAGGGCGAAGGCGCTGCGGGCGCCCTGGCGCATATGCTCCTGGGCGGTCAGCGCGACCTGGGCGGAGCTGTAGATGGCCTGCCAGGTGCCGGCGGTGATCGGCGCCTCGGTGTCGAAGCTGTAGTAGCCCAGCTCGCCCATCAGCGCCGTGGGGATCGGCCCGTCGCGGCGCAGGCGGCGGCCGGGGAAGGTGGTGGACACCAGGTCGCCGCTGTGGCCTTCGGCGGTCCAGCGGGCCCAGGCGCCCTGGAGGAAGTCCAGGTAGGCGGCGTCGTGGATGCGCAGCAGCGGCTCGCGGCCGAAATCCTTCGGCGCGATCACCTCGCCAAGGTTCTGCGACTTCACCCGGGCCAGCACGGTGTCGGCCCGGCTGGGCATTTCGAAACAGGGTTGCAGCTTGCCGTCGACCAGTTCCGACTGGCCGAAGTGCAGACGATGATCGTCGCTGTAGACGCTCAGCATGGAGAGACCTCGCAGGTTTCTTGTTCTTGGTGGAGGGATTCTGCCCAGCGCGCGGTCGCGGCAAAACGGCGGCGGCGGCCAAAAAGGGATCGATATGGCCAGAATCCATGTCCCTTTAGCGCCGCCTGGCGATTATCGACGCGGGGAATTACTCGGCGCCCGCGCCGGTCCATACTGCTTGAGCCAGTCAGGATCGAAAGGGGGATTCGATGAGGCGCGCCAGCCTGCATATGTTGCTCTGCCAGTTCGCCATGGCCCTGGGCCTGCTCCTGAGCCTGGGCAGCGAGGCCTGGGCCGCCAGGCCGGCTCCGCAGGCGGCCGTCGACCTGGAAGCGCCGCCCGCCCTGGCCGAGGACGCCAGCCTCGACCAGCTCAACGCGCAACTCGACCTGATCCGCCAGCGCGTTACCGCCGACGCCAGCGACGACCTCCTCGCCGAGTTGCGCCAGAGCGCGCTGCAAGTCCAGCGCCAGGCCGACGCCCTACTCGCGCTGCGGGTGGCCGACATCGAGCGGCTCGACGATCAGTTGAAAGTGATCGGCCCGCCGCAGCCCGACGAGGCGGAAAGCCTCGCCGCCCAGCGCCAGGCCCTGACCCGGCAGAAGAACGCCCTGCTCGATGACGAACGCCAGGCCACCCAGCTCGGCCAGTCGTCCCGCGACCTGGCGGCACAGATCGTCAACCTGCGCCGCAGCCTGTTCAACTCGCAGATCAGCAGCCGCGCGGCGACACCGTTCAGCCCGAGCTTCTGGTCGACCCTGATCCGTCCCACCGACGACGACCTGCGCCGGCTGGACAAGCTGAAGGCGGAGGCCCTGGTCGCCTTCGACAGCGCCATCGCGCCCGGACACCGCTGGGCCTTCGCCGGAACCCTGCTGGCCACCGTGCTGGTCTGGAGCTTCGGCCGCCGCCTGCTGGAGCGCATGCTTACCTGGGCGATGATCCGCTGGCTGCCGGAAGGCCGCCTGCGGCGCAGCGCCCTGGCCCTGGCGGTCGGGCTGGCGACCATCCTGACCATCGTCGGCGCGGTGTCGCTGATGCGCTGGGGCCTGGAAAGCAACGCCAGCCTGAGCCCCGACATGGCCAGCCTGACCGATCAACTGGTGAGCCTGGCGACCTTCTGCGCCTTCATCGCCGGCCTCGGCCGCGCCCTGCTGATGCTGCCGCGACCATCCTGGCGGCTGCCGGCGATCCCGGACAGGATCGCCAGCGCCCTCGGCCCGTTCCCGGCGATCCTCGCGGTGGCGCTGATGCTGGTGGCCACCGAGGAACGGATCAACAGCGTCACCGGCACCAGCCTGGCCCTGACCGTCGCCCTCAACGGCCTGACCGCGCTGGTCACCGCGCTGATCTTCGCCGCCGCCCTGCTGCGCTACCACCATGTGCGGCGCAAGCACGACCTGGAGCGGCCAGGCGGGATCGCCGGGCTGATCCCCTTCGTCGCCTCGGTATGGATCGCGGCGATCCTCCTCGCCCTGTTCACCGGCTACCTCTCGCTGGCCTACTTCCTCACCGGCAAGCTGCTGTGGATCAGCGTGATCGCGGCCACCACCTACCTGCTGATCGCTTTCTTCGGCGACATCTGCGAAACCCTGCTCTCGCCCAAGCATCCCAGCGGCCTGGCGCTGGCCAATGCGCTCGGCCTGTCGCCGCGCCACCAGGCCCAGGCCAGCACGGTGCTGGCCGGGGTCGGCCGCACCCTGCTGCTGCTCACCGCGCTGCTGCTGGCCTTCCTTCCGGTCGGCTCGAGCCCCAGCGAACTGCTGCAGGGCTTCGCCCAACTGGGCGAAAGCAGCAAGACCCTGGGCAACCTGAACATCGTCCCGCAGGACATCCTGGTCGCCCTGCTGCTGTTCGTCGGCGGCCTGTTCGCCCTGCGCATCGTCAAGCGCTGGCTGAGCGAGCGGTTGCTGCCGGAAACCAACATGGACGCCGGCATGCGCGCCTCGCTGGTGACCCTGGTCGGCTACCTCGGCTTCGTGCTCCTGGCGATGCTGGTGATGTCCACCCTGCGCATCAACCTGACCAGCCTGACCTGGGTGGTCAGCGCCCTCTCGGTAGGCATCGGCTTCGGCCTGCAGGCCATCGTGCAGAACTTCATTTCCGGCCTGATCCTGCTGACCGAGCGGCCGGTGAAGGTCGGCGACTGGGTCAGCCTGGGCGGGGTGGAGGGCGATATCCGGCGGATCAACGTGCGCGCCACCGAGATCCAGATGGGCGACCGCTCCACGGTGATCGTGCCGAACTCGCAGTTCATCTCCCAGACCGTGCGCAACGTGACCATGGGCAATGCCCTCGGGGTGGTCGGGGTGAACCTGACCCTGCCGCTGGACACCGACGCGATGAAGGTCCGCGAACTGCTCCTGCAGGCCTTCGCCGAACACCCGGCGATCCTCGACGCACCGGCGCCCTCGGTGACGTTCAAGGATCTCGCCAGCAACGGCCTGGTGCTCAACGCCAGCGGCTTCGTCAACAGCCCGCGTTCGGTGGCCGGCGCGCGCAGCGACCTGCTCTTCACCATCCTCGACCGCTTGCGCAGCGAAGGCATCGCGCTGTCCTCGCCGCAGAGCCTGCTGATGATCCAGGATGGCGGCCCGGCCAACGCCGCGCCTGCGCCCGCGACGCCCGATTGAAGCGAAGGGGCGGACTGGCCGTCACGCAACGGGTAGAATCCGCCCCTTTTTCAACGCCGAACCGCCATGAATCGCGAAGCCCTCGATACCCTCCTCCAGCACCTGCTCGCCGCGCTGTCCCCGGCGCCGGCGGAGACCCGCCGTCTGTTCCATGGTCGCGGCCGCTGCTGGCCGGGCCTGGAACAATTGACCGCGGACTGGCTGCAGGGCGTCCTGCTGGTGACTCTGTTCAAGGAGCCGCAGCCGGAGGAACTGCAGGCCTTGCGCCGGACCCTGGGGCAACTGACCACGGCGCCGGCCTGGGCTGCGAGCCAGGGCCGACACCTGGTCCTGCAGCACCGCTACCGCCCAGACAGCGCCTGCGAATGGCTGTCGGGCGAGCCGCTGGAAACCTGGGACATCGTGGAAAACGGACTGCGCTTCCGCCTCGACCTGGGGCGCAACCAGAACACCGGGCTGTTCCTCGACATGCGCCTGGGCCGCCGCTGGGTGCAGGAGCAGGCCGCCGGCCGCCGCGTGCTCAACCTGTTCGCCTACACCTGCGGCTTCTCGGTGGCGGCCATTGCCGGCGGCGCCAGCCAGGTGGTCAACCTGGACATGGCCCGCGGCCCGCTCAACCGCGGCCGCGACAATCACCGCCTGAACGGCCACGACCTCGGCCGGGTGAGCTTCCTCGGCCACGAACTGTTCAAGTCCTGGGGCAAGCTGCGCAAGCTCGGCCCGTACGACCTGGTGATCGTCGATCCGCCGAGCTTCCAGAAAGGCAGCTTCGTCCTGACCCAGGACTACCGCAGGATCCTCCGCCGCCTGCCGGAACTGCTGGTGCCCGGCGGCACCCTGCTGGCCTGTATCAATGACCCGGCCATCGGCCCCGACTTCCTCCTCGAGGAAACCGCCCGCGAGGCGCCGTCGCTGCACTTCGTCGAACGCCTGGAGAATCCGCCGGAGTTCCCCGATGTCGACCCCGCGGCGGGCCTCAAGGCGCTGCTGTTCCGCAACGCAGGCTGATCGACGCGCGGGCGGCGTGTCGCTAGGCTGTCGGCATGGACATGCCCGATGGCTTCATCCCCCTGCCGCCACGCGTCGAACCGCAGGCGGCCTTTCGCCCCCTGCTCGACGACCTGCGCCGAACCCTGGCCCGGCCTCCGTTCGAGCGGGCCGTGCACAGCATCTACCTGTACGGCAGCGTCGCCCGCGGCGAGGCCATCACGGGGCGCTCCGACCTCGACCTGACCCTGGTCCTGCGCGACCCGCCCAGCCCCGAACTGGCCGCGCAACTGGAAACCGCGCGCCTGGCATTGCAGGCGCGCCACCCGGAAGTCAGCAAGATCGATTTCGATATCGGCCACCTGGACCAGGCCCGCGATCCGGCCAACCGCGATAGCTGGGGCTATTGGCTCAAGCACCGCTGCCGCTGCCTGTGGGGGCGAAGACCTGGCCAGCGACCTGCCGCCCTTGCGTCCGGCGAAAGCCATCGCCCTGGCCCTCAACGGCGACTATGCGCAGGTGCTGGAAGACTATGCGCGACGCCTGGAAAGCGCGTCCTCGGAGGAGGAGCGCCGCCTGCAACGAGAAGCGGCGAAGAAGCTGATCCGCTCCAGCGACATCCTTCGCGGGGAGACGGAAAGCGTCTGGCCGGAGACCCTGGAGCATTACCTGGCGCTGTTTCGCGCGCGGCACCCCGGACAGGCGCCAGCCCTGGAATATTTCAAGGCCGTGCTGGACGGCCAGGTCACCGACCCGGCGGTGTTCATCGAGCGCCTGCGCGCATTCAGCGCCTGGATGCAGCGCCAGGCGTAGCCCGCCGAGACGGTCGTCCTCAGCGTCGGGCCAACAGGGCCGTGGCGCCCTGGGCCTTGCGCGTGTACCAGAGCACCCGGCTGACGCCACGGGTAATCGCCACGTAGGCCAGGCGCAGGCTTTCGTCCTCCATGGCCTGGTCGTAGCTGTTGCGGAAGAAACCCGAAGCCGCGTACAGCGCGTTGCGCAACGGATGCTTCTCGCCCGGCAGGCAGTCGTCGACGACGATCGCCACTTCGGCCTGGAGGCCCTTGGCGCGATGGATGGTCATGCCCTTCACCGGCAGCGCGCGATCCAACTCCGCCTGGATCGCCTGCAACGGCTCGTTGCGCCGGCTCAGCAACAGCACCGCGGTGCGCTCGCTGCTCTCGCGAGCGGCGGCGTGCTCGCACTGGGCGCGGATTTCCGCCAGTAGCTTCGGCAGTTGCGCACGCAGGTCGAAACGCTGCACCAGCTTCACGCCATGGTCGCCCGGCTGGATCGGGCGGAACGCGCGGCAGGTCTTGTCCTGCTTGAAACGCACCCCGGCCAGCACCTTCTCGCCGTCGCGAATGATCGGTTCGACGGAGCGGTAGTTGGTTTCCAGCACCAGCAGCGCGCTCTTGCGTCCCCGCCCACGCGAAGGGAAATGCCGGTCGAAGTCGATGAACAGCTCCGGCGAACTGCCGCGCCAGCCGTAGATCGATTGCCAGTCGTCGCCGATGGCCATCAGGCTCGGCGCGGTGCCCTGGGTTGCCAGGCGACGGTGCAACGCCTGTAGCCAGAGGACGATCTGCGGCGAGACATCCTGGAACTCGTCGATCAGCAGATGGGTGAACGGCGCCAGCGCCGTTTCCGCCAGGGCCCCGCCGGCCATCCGCTCGCCGAGCTGCTGGAACGCGGCGTCGAAGGTCATCAGGCCCTCCTCGCGCAACAGCGCCTGGAACCTCGCCCAGAACAGTGCCATGGCTTCGACGAAGATCTTCTCGCGCAACCCGCATTCCAGCTTGCCGCTGTCCAGGCGTTCGACGCGCAGGCCCAGGCTCTCGGCGAACCCGGCCTGGGCATGGAAGGCTTCGTACAGCGGCAGCGCCTGGAACTCGCCGGCCAGCTTGAACGGCTCCAGCGGCGCCTTCGGCTGCCGCCGCGCGCCCTCTTCCGGCTCCGCCGGCGGCGGCAGTTCCAGCAGCTTGTGGGTCTTGGCGCGGAACGCCGGGCTTTCCGCGTAGCACTGCTGGTAGGCCTGCTTCAGCAGGCGCTGCTGGGCCGGACGCAGGCGTCCGGCGGCAAGGGGGTTGTCCGGCTCGGCGGCGGGGTCGCGGTCGTCCAGTTGTTCGAACCAGCGCGGATTGCCGAGCACCTCGCGGGCCAGGCTGCCGAGCGCCGAATGGAAAGTGCGCACGCACTGCCGCGCCTGGGCCGCGTCGAACGGGTACTGCCAGTGCGCGAGCAGCCGCAGCAATTGTTCGCGCAACTGCGCACAGGAAGCGTTGGTGAAGGAAATCACTGTCAGCCGCTGCGGCTCGACGCCCAGGTGGCAGAGCATGAACACCACCCGCAGGACCAGGGTGGTCGACTTGCCCGAGCCGGCACCGGCAAAGATCCGCGCCAGCGGCTGGCGGCAGAGGATCATCGCCCACTGTTCCTCGGACGGCGGGCTGACCACACCGAGCGTCACAGCCTGCGCCACCTGCTCGCGCATGGCGCGCTCCTGGGATTCGTCGACCTTCAGTGCGGCAGCCGGATAGATTCCCTGCGGCGCGCGCCGCGAGGCGGCAGCGGGCTTGCGTGGGGCCCCCCGAACGGCGCCCTTCGCAGGCTTGCCGGCGGCCTTGGCCGGAGCCTTCGCGGCGTTCTTCCTGGAGCGGGCCTTGGCCGGCTGCAACAAGGCTTCGCGAGCCTCGCGCTCGGCCTGCAGGTAGGCGGTGGTACGCGGGAAACAACGCGCCAGGGCGCTGGAGAGCATCGACTTGTAGCGCCGTACGGCAGACAGCATCGGGGACCGGTCCAGACAAAGCATGTGGCTGAATCATAAGTGTTTTCCGCCCTCGGCCGACAGTCGGACGCGGACCGCCCATCGCGCCAGGGCAACCCTTGCGCGACCGCGCCGGTCTACCCTTCGGGCCCTGCCGGCCTGCCAACTCAGCGAAAACAAGGAGCCTACCCATGAGCGATTGGGCAATCACCTACAGCAAGGACGAAGCCACCGAGCGCCAAGTCCTGCCGTTCCCCCACAAGCCGAGCCCCGAAGAGGTCGCCGAGCACCTGCTGGAATGGGCCGAGGCCAACCTCAAGCCGGGCCACTACAGCACCGGCAAGCTGGAAAGCGACGAGCCGGCGGAACTGCTGCTGCGCCGCTTCGGCATCGTCGTCACCGGCATCGCCGAAGCCTGATCCCTCCCGCGACCGGCAGACGCCGGTCGCTTCCGCCGATAAACGCCTGCTCCGCCAAGCCTACGAACGCGCCAGCGGCGTACCTGGGGCCGCTGGGCCAAGCGACGGTTTTGCTCCGGCCACACGGCATCTCAGCGCTCGCCAAGGGCGGCGAGATAGGCGCAGAGCATATCGGCCAGGGCCTCGGCGTAACGCTCGATCTCCGCCTCGCTGCGCGGCTGTTCGGAGAACTGCTTGCCGACCGCGCCGAGGGTGGTGGTGAGCAAGTCGCCGGCCAGGCTGCGCTCGGCCTCGGCGACCTCCGGCAAGGCCTCCCGGAGAAATGCCTGGAACACCCGCGCGCCCTCCGCCTTCACCTCCCGCGCCTCGTCGGCGTCGCGATACAGCGGCGCCGCGTCGCTCAGCGCCACGCGTATCGCCGCCTCTTCGCACTCCGAGCGCACGAATGCCAGCACCAGCCGGCGCAAGCGCGCCAGCGGCGGCCGGGTGGTGTCCTCGAGGATCTCGCCGAGCAGACGCGTGGTGCGCCGCCACTCGTCGCTTTGCAGGCGGAAGAGGATCGCCGCCTTGTTCGGAAAATACTGGTACAGCGAACCGATGCTCACCCCGGCGCGCTCCGCCACCCGCGCGGTGGTGAAACGTTGCGCGCCTTCGCTGGCCAGAACCTGAACAGCCGCCTCCAGGATGCTCGCCACCAGTTCGCTGGAACGGGCCTGCTGCGGCTGCTTGCGCGAGGAAATACGCGGGTTTCGCTTGTCGCTCATGGAAGGCTCCGGAATGCGAATGGCGGAATGCGATGAATCCATCGCATTCTAGGTCCACGCACTTACGCGCTCAAACATTCCCGGAGCCATCCATGAATACCCTCACCAACGCCCCGCTCGCCGATCTCCTGCAACGCCTGTTCGCCGAAGCCGAAGCCAGCGCACCGGGCGACAGTCCCGCCCTCGCCGACCTCTCGGAGGCCGAGCTGAAGCGCCTCATGGGCAGCAAGACCGAATACCGCGAGTTCTACGGCCGCCTGAAGGACCTGGCGCTGCCCGTCTCCCGCGAAACCGGCAGCCTGCTCTACATGCTGGCGCGCAGCAGCTCGGCGCGCAGCATCGTCGAGTTCGGCACGTCCTTCGGCCTGTCCACCCTGCACCTCGCCGCGGCGCTGCGGGACAACGGCGGTGGCCGCCTGATCGGCAGCGAGTTCGAACCCTCCAAGGCCGAGCGGGCACGGCGCAACCTGGCCGCCGGGGGGCTGCTCGACCTGGTGGAACTGCGCGAGGGCGACGCCCTGCAAACCCTCGCCAAGGACCTGCCGGACAGCATCGACCTGGTCCTGCTGGACGGCGCCAAGGCGCTCTACCCGGAGGTCCTCGCCCTGCTGGAAAGCCGCCTGCGCCCCGGCGCGCTGGTGATCGCCGACAACGCCGAGCATAGTCCCGAGTACCTGGCCCATGTCCGCTCGCCGGCCAACGGCTACCTGTCGACGCCCTTCGCCGAGGATGTCGAGCTGTCCATGCGCCTGGGCTGAAGCCTAGCGACTGACGGCGTCTCGCGGGTTTGCTAGGGTCTGGCTCATGCCGCCCGGACAGCTCGAAGGAGACCCGCATGACCCGTGACCGACTCGCCGAGCGCTACCGCGCCTACATCGACTGCCTGAACCGCCAGGACTGGGCGCGCCTGGGCGACTTCGTCCATGACCGGGTGCGCTACAACGACGTGCAGATCGGACTCGACGGCTACCTGCGGATGCTCGAAGGCGACTTCCTGGCAATCCCCGACCTGCGCTTCGAGATCGAACGCCTGCTCGTCGATCCGCCGGGCGTCGCCTGCCGCCTGCACTTCGACTGCACACCCAGCGGCCGGCTGTTCGGCATCCCGGTCAACGGCCAGCGGGTACGCTTCGCCGAGAACGTCTTCTACGAATTCGAAGACGAGCGCATCGCCGGCGTCTGGTCGGTGATCGACAAGGCGGCGGTCGCCGCGCAGGTTCAGGCGACGCCGCCGTCGTCCTGAGGCGCCAGGGCACTGCGGGTCGACCATCTACCAGGTATCCACGAACGGCCGCTTGCGCCCCGCCCTCGGCGCCGGTTCTCCGGCGACGGCCAGGCCGCGCAGGAGCCAGGCGCGGGTCTCCGCCGGGTCGATCACCGCGTCGATCTCCAGGTAGCTGGCCATGTTCAGCGCCTTGCCGTTGCGGTAGGCCTTGTCCACCATGCCGCGGAACAGCGCCTCGCGCCGCTGGGGATCTTCCTCGGCCGCCAGCTCCTTGGCGAAGCCCAGCCGCACCGCGCCTTCCAGGCCCATGGCGCCGAACTCGCCGCTGGGCCAGGCGACGGTGAACAGCGGCGAATGGAAGCTGCCCGCCGCCATGGCCTGGGCTCCCAGTCCGTAGCCCTTGCGCAGGACCACGGTGAAGAACGGCACCGTCAGGCTGGCGGCGCTGACGAACATCCGCGAGACGTGGCGCACCGTGGCCTGTTTTTCCGCCTCCGGGCCGACCATGAAGCCAGGGGTGTCGCAGAGCGAGACGATCGGGATGTCGAAGGCGTCGCACAACTGCATGAAGCGCGCGGCCTTGTCGCCAGCCGCGGCCTCGATGGCGCCGCCGAGATGGCCAGGGTTGTTGGCGATCAGGCCGAACGCCCGGCCCTCGATGCGCAGCAGCGCGGTGACCAGGCCGGGAGCGAACTGGCGCCGCAGTTCCAGCACGCTGCCCCGGTCGGCCAGGACCTCGATCGCCTGGCGGATGTCGTAGGCACGCAGGCGGTTCTCCGGCACCAGGTGGCGCAACTCGCGCTGGTCGGCGCAACTCCAGTCGGGCAGCGGGCCCTGGAAATAGCCGAGATAGCGCCTGGCCACCGCGACCGCTTCGGCCTCGTCCTCCACCAGTACGTCGATCACTCCGTTGGGCCCCTGCACGCCCGTCGGACCGACCTCCTCGGCGGCGAAACGGCCCAGGCCGCCGCCCTCGATCATCGCCGGGCCGGCCATGCCGATGGTGGCGTCGCGGGTGGCGATGATCACATCGCAGCAGCCCAGCAACGCGGCATTGCCGGCGAAGCAGCGACCGGAGACCACTCCCACCAGCGGCACCAGCCCGGAGAGCCGGGCCATGCCGACGAAGGTATGGCAATCGAGGCCGGCGACGCCGACGAAATCGGTATCGCCCGGGCGCCCGCCGCCGCCCTCGGCGAACAGCACCAGCGGCAAGCGCCACTGTTCGGCCAGGCCGAGCAGGCGGTCGGTCTTCTTGTGGTTCATCACCCCCTGGGTGCCGGCGAACACCGTGTAGTCGTAGGCCAGTACCAGGCAACGCGCGGCCTGCACGCCGAAGCTGGCGGCCCCCACCGTACCGGTGCCGGCGACCAGGCCATCGGCGGGGCTCAGCTCCAGCAACTCCTCGGCGGAGCGCCGGCGACGCTGGGCGGCCAGGGCGAAACCGCCATATTCGCTGAAGCTGCCCTCGTCCAGCAGGTCGAGCACGTTCTCCCGCGCGGTACGCTGTCCGGTCTTGCGCCGCCTGGCCAGCGCCTGCGGACGACGCTCGTCGCCCAGCGCTGCCTGGCGCTCGAGTACCTCGGCGAGATCGGCGCGGATATGCGCCAGGTCCAGCGCCTGTTCGGTCGGTGCCTGCTCGTCGTCATCCTCCGTCGGTTCGAGGAACAGCAGCGTCGCGCCCTCCTCCAGAGGCTCCCCGAGGCTCGCCGCGAGTCGCCGGACGATACCGCCGCCGGGTGCCTTGACCTCGAATTCCATCTTCATCGCTTCCAGGATCGCGACCCGCTGGCCGGCACGCACCCGTTCGCCATCGGCCACTTCCAGGGCCACCAGCACCCCGCTGCTCGGCGCAGACAGCGGCAGGCTGCCGAGTGGCGCCTCGACCCGCGCAGGCGCGGCGTCCTCGGCGAGCGGGCACTCGGCGCGGAGCCGCGGATGGCTCGCCGGGATAGGCGCCAGCAGTGTCTCCAGGTGGCTTTCGACGAAGCGGGTGTCGACCCGGTTGGCCTGTACCGCCGGATGCAGCAGAAGGTTGCGCAGCAGATCCAGGTTGCTCGCCACGCCCTCCAGGCGGAATTCGCAGAGCGCCCGGTAGGCCCGGCGCAACGCGGCGGGATAATCCGCACCACGCACGACCAGCTTGGCCAGCAGCGAATCGTAGCTGGGGCTGACCCGATAGCCGGCATAGCCGTAGCCGTCCACCCGCAGGCCGGGACCGCTGGGCGGTTCGTAGGCGCCGATAGTGCCCACCGCCGGACGGGCGCTGCCGTCGGCCGCCAGGGTCTCCAGGTTGATCCGCAGTTGCACCGCGCAGCCGCCGATCGCCGGCGGTCGCTCCAGGCCGAGGGCGGCAAGCTCCATGCCGGCGGCGAGACGCAACTGGGCGTGCAGCAGGTCGACCCCGGTGACTTCCTCGGTGACGGTGTGCTCCACCTGGATGCGCGGATTGGCTTCCATGAAATAGAAGCGCCCGGGGCGCTCGTCGTCGACCAGGAACTCGAAGGTACCGATCCCCCGATAGCGCACCGCGCCGGCCATGCGCAGGGCGCAATCGATCAGCGCCTCGCGGGTGGCCTCCGGCAGGTCCGGGCTGGGGGCGATCTCCAGCAGCTTCTGCTGGCGCCGTTGCAGGCTGCAATCGCGCTCCCAGAGGTGGCTGACCGCACCGCTGCCGTCGCCGAGCACCTGCACCTCGATGTGCCGCGCCCGCGCTACCCGTTGCTCGACGTATAACTCGTCCCGGCCGAACGCCGCCTGCGCCTCGGCACGGCAGCGGCGGTAGGCATCGGCCAGTTGCGCAACCTCCTCCACCGCGCGCATGCCACGTCCGCCGCCACCGGCAAGGGCCTTGAGCATCACCGCGGCGCCATCGCCCAGCCCTTCCAGGAACGCCTCGGCCTCTTCGACGCTGACCGCACGGTTGATCCCGGCCACCAGCGGCACCTCCAGGCGCTCGGCCAGGGCGCGCGCGGCAGCCTTGTCGCCGAACAGGTCGAGCACTTCCGCTTGCGGCCCGACGAATTGGATGCCCGCGCGCTGGCAGCGACGGGCGAATTCGCCGTTCTCGGCGAGGAAACCGTAGCCCGGATGGATCGCCTCGCAGCCCTGCTCCAGGGCCAGCGCGACCAGCCGATCCATGTCGAGATAGGCCGCCACGCCACGGCCGGCCAGCGGCAGCGCGACATCGGCCTTGCGCACGTGCAGGGACGCGGCATCGTCTTCCGCGAACACCGCCACCGAGCGGATACCCAGGTCGGCGCAGGCGCGGGCGATGCGAATGGCGATCTCGCCGCGGTTGGCGATCAGCAAGGCGTTGAAGGGAGCGGTCACGGCAGGTTCTCCGGGGAGCGGGTCAGGCGGCCGGCGAAAGGAGCTGGCCCGGCGGCGCGTTGGTCATCGTCGCAGGCATCTTAGGCAGCCGAAGGAAGCGGCAGAACTGAGGCTTATTCATCGACATCCATGAAGTCTATGCATGGTTCTATCGGCGAGCATGCCTGCTAGGCTGGCGCCTTCCCCAGACAGGCGCGCGCAAACATGAATCAGCCACATGAATGGTCGCCCCTCAGCCGTTTCGATCTGAACCTGTTCCGGGTCTTCGAAGTGGTCTATCGAGAACGCAACCTGACCCGCGCGGCGGGCCTCCTGCATCTCAGCCAGTCGGCCGTCAGCCACGCCCTGGCGCGCCTGCGCGACCAGCTCGGCGACCCGCTGTTCGTCCGCCAGGGGCGCGGGGTTGCGCCGACGCCGCTGGCCGAGCGACTGGCGCCGGGCATCCATGACGCCCTCGCCGGCCTGCACCGCAGCATGAATCGCTGCCAGACGTTCGACCCTCGGCGCGACGCGCGGACCTTCCAACTGAACATGCCGGAGCAACTGGAGCCGCTGGTGCTCCCGGCGATTCTCGCCCACCTGCGCCAGGCCGCGCCACGCATCGAGATACGCTGCAACAGCCTGCACTGGGCGGACCTGAAGGCGGAACTGGGCGCCGGACGCATCGACCTCGCCATCGAGATCGCCCGGCCCACCGACGCCGCCCTGCGCCGCCAGCACCTGCTCGACGACAGCCTGTGCGTGATGGCCGGGCCGGGCTTCGCCGGCGACCTGAGTGCGGAGGAGTACCTGGCGGCGGACCATGTCGCGGTGACCTCGCGGCGACGCGGCATCTGCATCGAAGACCTGGCCCTCGGCCACCTCGGCCTGACCCGCCAGGTGCGCCAGCGCTGCCAGCACTACCTGTCGGCGGCGTTGCTGGTGGCCCAGGGCGGCTACCTGCTGACCCTGACCCGAGGCTACGCCGAACTGATCAACCGCGGCCTGGGCAACCGCCTGCTGCCGATGCCGCTGGCCCTGCCAGCGGTGACTCTGAATCTCTACTGGTCGCGCCAGGCCGACGACGAAGCCGGCAGCCTCTGGCTGCGCGGCGAACTGGCGGAGCTGGCGACGCGCCTGCGCTGAGCGCGGGCGCTGCGACTAGGGCTTCGCCGCCTTGGCGCGGGCCTTCTGCAGCCACTGCCCGGCCTTCGCCGAACACTCCGTGACATAGGTCGTATCGATCGCGCAGCGCTCCCCGGTGGCCTTGAGCAGGTAGGCGGCATCGGCTACCTCGTAGTCGGTGTGCCGGCGCGGCGTACCGTTCGCCTGGGATTCGCGTTCGTCCTCGCGGATGTCGCAGTACAGCGCATTGCTGCGGGCGAACAGTTCTAGGCACTCGGCATCCTTGCCCAGCAATGGGTTGGCGCTGTCCTCGGCGGACTTGGAGCAGCCGCCGAGCAGCAGGCAGGCGCAGGCAATCGTGGCAAGCGGGCTACGCATGTGTCCGTTTCCTTGGCCATGGAGAGTGCGCCATTAAAACAGCCCCGGCGCCTCGGCGCACCCGCGGCGTGCCCATGGTGCTACTCCGCATCCCCCTGCCCCAGCAGCGCCCGGTACTTCACCGCCGCCGCGGTCCGCGACGGCACGTCCAGCGCCCGCAGCAGCGACGACACATGGATGCGCACCGTGTAGTGGGAGATGTCCAGGGCGCGGCCGATCTCCTTGTTGCTCTTGCCCTGGGCCAGCAGGCGCAGGACATCCAGTTGGCGCTCGGTGAGCCCTTCCAGGCGTGGGCTGGGCTGCAGCGGCAGGAGGCCGGAGGGTTCGTAGCGCACCAGCACTTCCCCGGCGCGGATGGCCAGAATCGCCTGGCCGAGTTCCTCGGGCGCGATGCTCTTGCCGAGGAAGCCGTCGGCCCCTGCGTTCATCACTTCGCCGATGAGCTGCGGGTCGTCGACCATCGAGACGACGATCAGGGTGGTGCGCGGGAACTGGCGGCGCAGGTCGGCGAGCATCTCGATGCGGGTCAGGCCGGGGAAACGCAGGTCGAGGATCAGCGAATCGGGCTGCTCGCCTTCGCCAGCCAGGCGCAGGACCCCGGCGAGATCGCCGGCCTCCTCGATCCTGGCCTCGGGCAGCAGGCGCTGGAGGATACTCAGCATGCCCTCGCGAAACAGCGGATGATCATCGGCGACGATGATGCGGCCAGTCATTCTTGTAGTCTCCAGGAGTCGCAGTTTCCGCCGCGCATGCTACCTTAGCCCGCTACCGCCGCGCCCACCCTTCGTCCGTCTTCGTGACGAAGGGGGCGAAACAGAGGAAAAGGCGCGCGGCGCTCCCATGCACACGGAGGTGCACATGAAGTTCGAGAAGAATACCGAGCTGGACCAGGCCAACCTGCGACTGATCGTGGCCACCTGCGCGATTCTCTACGTGGTGCTGATCGGCCTGCTGCCCGGCCTGAAGGTCGAGACCTACCTGCCGATCGTTGCCTACTACGGCCTGTTCCTGATCGCCTCCATATTGCTGCGCCAGGCCATCGTGCGCTGGCCGGGGCACTACCCGGCGCGGCGGATCTTCTGCATGCTGCACGACTACGCCGGCACCTCGTTCGGCCTGATCGTGGGCGGCGAGGCAGCGCTGCCGCTGTACGCGGTGATGGTCTGGATCAACCTGGGCAACGGCATGCGCTACGGCTCGCGCTACCTGGCCATCGCCACCGCCCTGGCGCTGCTCGCGCTACTGGTCATCTATCGACTGACCCCGGCCTGGCAGGCTCAGCCGTTCATGGTGCTGATGCTGATGACCACCAGTACCGTCATTCCCTTCTACGCGCACCTCCTGCTGGAGCGCACGCGCAAGGCCACCGAGGAAGCGTTGCAGGCGAACCAGGAGAAATCGCGCCTGCTGGCCCAGGCCAGCCACGACCTGCGCCAGCCGATCCACTCCATCGGCCTGTTCACCGCCTGCCTGCGCGACGCCCGCCTGGGCGACGAGGAACGGCGCCTGGTGGACAACATCGACCGCTCGCTGCTCAACGTCTCGCAACTGTTCCGCTCCATCCTCGATCTCTACACCCTCGACAACGGCCGGCTCCAACCCAAGCAGGAGAACGTCCACCTGGGCGAGTTGCTGCGCGACCTGGTCCGGCGCAACGCCGAAGCGGCGCGCTGGGCCGGGGTGGAACTGCGCCTGCGCCCTTGCCGCCTGTGGACGCGAACCGATCCGGGGCTGCTGTCGACCATGCTGCAGAACCTGCTCTCCAACAGCCTCAAGTACGCCGCCGAGCGCCCGCTGCTGATCGGCGTGCGGCGGCGAGGCGATGGCCTGGCCGTAGCCATCTACGACCAGGGCCGGGGGATCGCGGAGGAACACCTGCCGCGGGTGTTCGAGGAGTTCTACCGGGTACGCGAGACGCGCGACCGCGACGTCGAGGGAATCGGCCTGGGGCTGTCCATCGTCCGCCGCCTGGGGCAGTTGACCGGGATCGAGGTGACGCTGCGCTCGCGGGTCGGACGCGGCACCGCGGTGACCCTGCACGGCCTGCCGGCGGTCGCCGCGCAAGCCCTGCCCCGCCGCGACGATCCCCTGCAGGCCGGCCTGCTCACCGGCTTGCGGGTGTGCCTGGTGGAAGATGATCGCAACGTCCTGCGCGCCACCTCGGCGTTGCTCGAACGCTGGGGCTGCACGGTCCAGGCGGAAACCGAGGCGGACGGCTGGCGAACCGATTGCGACATCCTCGTCGTCGACTACGACCTCGGCCCCCACGCCTCCGGCGTCGAGTGCATCGAGCGGGTACGGCGGCAACGCGGAGAGGCGATACCGGCGCTGGTGATCAGCGGCCACGACATCGAGCGTATCCAGGCCAGCGTCGAAGACACCGACATCGCCCTGCTCTCCAAGCCCGTGCGCCCCACGGAATTGCGCGCCACCCTGCGCGCCCTGCGCGAGCGCCCGGCGGCCGCCAGCCACGCCTCCTGAGACAAGGCCGGTCGAGAAGCGCAGGCCTACGGCGGGCCGTACTTGATGCCGGCGCAGCCGTGCGACAGCAGCAACTCGCCGTCGTCGGCCTCGAACTGGGTGATCCGCTTGCTCTTGTCGACGGTGACGGAAATGATGCAGCGATTGGGGTGGTTGACGGTATCCCAGTAGTTGGTGTTCACCATCACGTTGCCCTGCATCTCCGAGCTGGAGCCCACCACTTCATAGCGGGAATAGCTGGTGTCGGTGTACCACTGCATCACCACCTGCGAGCCGTCGGCGGTGCGCTCCATGTTCTGCGGCGTACCGAAGAAGGCTATCGCTTCCTCGGCTGAGCGGCCCTTCCACTGGCTGCGGGCATAGACCTCGGGCAGCGTGTCCATCTGGATACAGCCGCCCAGGGAAAGCGACGCCAGTAACGGCGCGATGAATATCCGGCGCATGGGTTGACTCCGTGTCTAGGGGTTCTTCGGCGGGTTGCCAGGCAGCAGGTCGAAGGCTCGCAGGCCCGGCGCGGCGTCCTGCCCGGACGCTTGCGCGCGGTTCGCCTGCTCGGCCACGGCCATTCCGCTCTGTGCGCCGACGGGTTTCCTCGACGCCGCAAGCGAACACCCACCGGCAGAGAACGACTCGCGCGCCAGCTCGTCGCCGCTGCCGAAGCACCACCAATCGCCGGCCTCCGGGCCGGTGGCGAGTGCGGATTGCCGAGTCATGGTTCCTTCCAAGTCGCGTGCGTCCTGCACAACCGGTTTCCGCGAAACGCGGGGATCAAGGGCGGGACTATAGCGTCGCGGCGAAGAAGCTCGAATAGCACAGAGGTACTATTTTCGGTTCGGGCCCTTGACCACGCAGCCACTTCAAAGCAGCCCCTGTTGAAGCTTGTGGCGGGCCTTGCAACGCGACGGGGTCGTGTCGTCCGAGCTCAATCTGCCTGTAGTGGAACTGAAAAGTGTTGCATGACCGGTTGGATCCGTTCCTTTTTCCTCGTCCGAACCCATCCGGGCGCCACTAGGCCGATTTTCTATGGCAAGGGCCCACCTCAGCGTCCGCTCCCCACTAATGCGACGACACGTACTCCTCTTCCCCCTGCGCCGGCGGCAGCAAGAATCCCGCGCGCAGGCGCCGGGCCTCGACCAGTGGCGAACGGCCGAACAGACGCTTGAATTCGCGGTTGAACTGCGAAGCGCTGGCGTAACCGACCGCATGGCAGGCGGCCTGGGCGCTCATGCCCTGGCGCACCATCAGCAGACGCGCCTGGTGCAGGCGCGTGCACTTCAGGTACTGCATCGGCGAGGTCTGGGTGATCGCCTTGAAGTGACTGTGGAACGACGGCACGCTCATCCCCGCCTCGCCCGCCAGTTGCGCCAGTTCGAGCGGTTCGGCGTATTGCGCGTGGATGCGGCGCAGCGCCCGGGCAATGTTGCCGAAGCGCCCGCGCATGGCCAGGGCCGCTCGCATGGCGCCACCCTGAGGGCCGGTGAGCACGCGGAAGTACAGCTCGCGCAGTAGCGCAGGCGCGAGGATCGCTGTCTCCAGCGGATCGCCCAGCGCCTCCAGGAAGCGCAATACCGATGCCCGCAGCGGCGCATCCATAGGGCTGGACAGCAGGCTGCGCGGTGCCTCGACCTGCGCAAGCGCGCGCTGACGGTCGATCTCCACCGCCAGCCCAGCCGCCAGCGGGAAATCCAGGTGCAGGTAGATCGCCAGCAGCGGTCGCTCTGGCGTGGCATCGGTCTCCATGGTGAACGGCACCGGCACCGCCACGGCCAGGTAGTGCTGCTCGTCGTACAGGTAGACCTGCTCGCCGAAATAGCCGCGCTTTCGCCCCTGGCAAACGATGACGATCCCCGGATCGTAGAGCACCGGCGTCCGCGCCAGCGGTCGGTCCGAACGCAGCAGGCGGACGCTGTCGAGCCCGGTGAGGTTGTAGCCCTCCCGGGGCGCCAGGTTTTCGAGCAACGCGACCATGCGCTGTCGGTCGGCGGAGCGGATAGCTTCTGAATCAGGCGGTGATGTGTTCATAGGATCAGGCAATAAAACGAGAAATACAGGTCTCTTAAACGGGGAGATTGCTGCGTATTGTGCACTCATTCCCCCGTAACGGAGTCACACCATGTCGTTTCGCAAGACCCTGTTGATCACCGGCGCCAGCAGCGGCTTCGGCCAGGCCCTGGCCCGCGAGGCCCTGGATGCCGGTCACCGCGTGGTGGGCACGGTGCGCAGCGAGGAGGCCAGGAGCGCACTGGAAGCCGTGGCGCCGGGCCAGGCCTTCGGCCGGCTGCTGGATGTCACCGACCTCGCCGCCATCGAGCCGACGGTCGCAGCCATCGAGCGCGACATCGGTCCGCTGGACGTGCTGGTGAACAGTGCCGGCTATGGTCATGAAGGCATCCTCGAGGAGTCGCCGCTGGCCGAGATGCGCCGGCAGTTCGAGGTCAACCTGTTCGGCGCGGTCGCGATGATCCAGGCCGTGCTGCCCTACATGCGTCGGCGCCGCCGCGGTCATATCCTCAACATCACTTCCATGGGCGGCTACATCACCATGCCCGGCATCGCCTACTACTGCGGCAGCAAGTTCGCCCTGGAAGGGGTTTCCGAAGCCTTGGGCAAGGAGGTGGCCGGCCTCGGCATCGCCGTCACCGCGGTGGCCCCCGGCTCCTTCCGCACCGACTGGGCCGGCCGTTCGATGGTCCGCAGCCCGCGCACCATCGCCGACTACGACGCGCTCTTCGACCCGGTCCGCCAGGCTCGCCAGGAAAAGAGCGGCAAGCAACCGGGCGACCCGCGCAAGGCCGCGCGCGCCATGCTCCAGGCCATCGACGCGGAAAACCCGCCGGCGCACCTGCTGCTGGGCAGCGATGCACTGGGGCTGGTGCGGCAGAAGCTGAAGGCGCTGGAGGAGGAAATCGCGGCGTGGGAAGAGGTCACGCGGTCGACGGATGGATGAGGTTTGGAAAGTCGTAGACGGATAATTCCACGGCATTATCCGCCGATACCGCGCCGAACCGGCGGATAACCGCGCTGCGGTTATTCGCCCTACGCCATGGCCAGGTTGCTGGCCCGCTCCGACAACGGACAGCCCTTTTCCTGCAAGTACCGAATCGCCTGCCGTGCCGTGGCGGGGTTCATCGTATTGCCGATGAAGGTCGTCAGCGAGTCGGTGAACTCCAGCACGATGTTCTCGGTGTAGTGCCATTTCCGGTAGTCCACCCGGGAAATGCTGGAATACGGCTTCGAGCGCGTGCGGATGACGCGGAATTCGACACGGTCCGCATGCAGGACCAGCCGCGGGGACAGGTCGCTGTGGGCCCAGCACAGCCAGGGAATGCCTTTCCAGCCGGCGAACGCGGCGACCAGACGCACGTTCAGGCCGCTGTCCGTTGCAGGATCCTTCGTCACGCGCCCTCGCCTCCCAGATAACAGCCGCGCTGCTTGTCCACTGTCACCGTATGCCCGAAGCCCAGGACGAACCTGTCGTGGAACGGAAGCCCGGCGAGCCATTGGGTGGTCTGGAGGTCGCGCCGCTCCGCAACCTCTCGTCGCTCCCGCCCCCTCACTCTCCCACCCGCCCCTCGACCCTCCGCAAGCGCGCCATGCTGTACACATCCACGAAGCGCCCATCCCGCACCGCGTAGTCGCGCATCTCCCCTTCGGTCTCGAAGCCGAACTTGCGATACAGCGCCAGCGCCGGGGCGTTGTCGGTGTATACGGTGAGTTCGACGCGGCGCAGGTTCATCCAGTTGTCGGCGATGTCCAGCAGTTCGCCGAGCAGGCGGCTGCCGACGCCCTTGCCCTGCCAGGCGACGGCGACGCCCATGCCGATGCTGCCGCTGTGGCTGCGGCGGATGCGCGGGTGCTGTTCGAGGCTGGCGCTGCCGATGACGTCGCCCTGGTGCAGGGCGACGAGGATCAGCAGGCGGTCGTCGTCCGCGCTGTCGTGCAGGCGCTTGCGGCGCTGCTCCACCGACTGGTAGGGCATCTGCAGGACCTGGCGGGCCACGGCGGGGTCGTTGTACAGGGCGGTGAGGCCTTCCACGTGGCGTTCGCTGTAGCGTTCGAGGCGGATCGTCGGCGATTCGGCGGTCATTGCGGTCATCCCTGGGCTGTCTGGCCACCCAGCATAAGCGTCTGCGCCGGGCTCGACCAGCCGGTCGGAGATCGCGCTTTCCCTGCCGCGCGGCTCTGGCTAAGCTCGACCTTCGAACAACGAAAGGACGCCAGCATGGTCCAGAGCGCCCCAGCCAGCGAAATCGCCGCCCTCATCCTGCGCGGTTTCGACGATTACCGAGAGCAGTTCCGCGAGATCACCGACGGCGCCCGTGCCCGCTTCGAGCAGGCGCAGTGGCAGGAAGCGCAGCGCGCCTCGGCGCAGCGGATCAACCTCTACGAGGAAAAGGTCGCCGAGACGGTGGCCGGGCTGCGCGCGGGGCTGGCCGACAGCGAGCTGCTGGACGTGGAGCGCTGGCCGATCATCAAGAGCGCCTACATCGCGCAGATCGACCTGCGGCTGGACGACGAGCTGGCCGAGACCTGGTTCAACTCGATCTTCTGCGGGCTGTTCAGCCACGACAACATCAGCGACGGCACGATGTTCGTGCACACCACCCGGCCCTCGCTGCGCGCCCACGCCCGCGCGCCCTACACCCGCACCTACCGGCCGGGCGGCGACCTGCGCCAGGCGCTGGAGAAGATCTTCGACGACTACCGCTTCGACGTGCCCTACGACGACCGCGAGCGCGACCTCGAACGGATCGACGCACTGCTGCACAGCAACCTGCCGGACTGGGTGTGCAAGGACCCAGACCTGGCCATCGAGCTGATCGGCTCGGTGTTCTATCGCAACAAGGGCGCCTACCTGGTGGGCCGCCTGTTCACCCCGGACGAGCAGTGGCCGCTGGTGTTCCCGCTGCTGCACCGCGAGGGCCACGGCATCCAGTTCGACACGGTGATCACCGACGAGGCGGAAGTCTCGATCATCTTCTCCTTCACCCGCTCCTACTTCATGGTCGACGTGCCGGTGCCGGCCGAGCTGGTGGCCTTCCTCAAGCGTCTGCTGCCGGGCAAGCACCTGGCCGAGCTGTACACCTCGATCGGCTTCTACAAGCAGGGCAAGAGCGAGTTCTACCGCGCCCTGATCAACCACCTGGCGACCACCGACGACCGCTTCGTCATGGCCCCCGGCGTGCGCGGCATGGTGATGAGCGTGTTCACCCTGCCCGGCTTCAACACGGTGTTCAAGATCATCAAGGACCGCTTCAACCCGTCGAAGAGCGTCGACCACGCCACGGTGATCCAGAAGTACCAGTTGGTGAAGAACCACGACCGGGTCGGACGCCTGGCCGACACCCAGCAGTTCGCCGACTTCCGCTTCCCGGTGAGCAAGTTCGAGCCGGAGTGCCTGGCCGAACTGCTGGAAGTGGCGCCGTCGACGGTGGTGATGGAAGGCGACGTGGTGCTGATCCGCCACTGCTGGACGGAGCGGCGCATGACCCCGCTGAACATCTACCTGGAGAACGCCAGCGAGGCGCAGACCCGCGAGGCGCTGAACGACTACGGGCTGGCGATCAAGCAACTGGCGGCGGCGAACATCTTCCCCGGCGACATGCTGCTGAAGAACTTCGGCGTGACCCGCCATGGCCGGGTGGTGTTCTACGACTACGACGAGATCTGCTACCTCACCGAGGTGAACTTCCGCTACATCCCCGAGCCGCGCTTCCCCGAGGACGAGATGTCGTCCGAGCCCTGGTATTCGGTGGGGCCCAACGACGTGTTCCCGGAAGAATTCCCGCGCTTCCTGTTCGTCGACCTCAACCAGCGCCGGCTATTCGCCAAGCTGCACGGCAACCTCTACGACGCCAAATACTGGCAGGGCCTGCAGGAGCAGATCCGCGAGGGCAAGGTGATCGACGTGTTTCCCTATCGGCGGCAGGAGACGCCCGAGCAGTTGCTCGGGTAGGTGCGGAGACAGGAATCGACCCAGCCGCACGCCCCTAGACCAACTGCGCCCCCAGCGCCCGCACCACCCGCTGCAACTCCGCCTGTCCACCGGTGGCGACGCGCAGGCCGGTGATCTCGCGGCGCGGCGGGTAGTGTTTGCGCAGGGCGTCGAAGGCGGCGCGGCGGGTGGCGCTGTCGCCGGTCAGGCTGCGGCGGAAGGCGGCGTCGTCGCTGCGCGGGTCGTACACCGCGCGGCACAGCGTGGCCAGCGCCCAGGCCGGGTCGCAGCCGGGGTTGAGTTGCAGGCCGGCGAGCCAGGTTTCCGGCAGCACGTCTTGCAGGCTCACGCGTTCGGCGATGCCGCGCCAGGCGCAGTAGGCCTGGTAGATCTGTGCGGTGCCGCGCAGCTTGCCTTCCAGGCTGTAGCCGGCGATGTGCGGCGTGGCGATCAGGCAGCGCGCGGCCAGTTCGGGGTCGGCCTGCGGTTCGCCTTCCCAGACGTCCAGCGCCACTTCCAGGTCGGCGCCGCCTTCGAGCAGGCGGCGCAGGGCCTGGTTGTCGACCACCGCGCCACGGCTGGCGTTGACCAGCCAGGTGCCGGGACGCAGGGCGGCCAGGCGGGGTTCATCCAGCAGGTGGCGGGTCGGGTGTTCGCCGTCGCGGTTCAGCGGAGTGTGCAGGCTGATCACGTCGACCTCGGCCAGCAGCCGTTCCAGCGAGACGAATTCGCCGTCCGGCTCGCGTGCCTGGCGCGGCGGATCGCAGACCAGCACTTTCCAGCCCAGCCCGCGCAGCACCTCCACCAGCCGCCCACCGACCTGCCCAGCGCCGACCACCCCATAGGTGCGTTCGGCCAGGTCGGCGCCGCGCACCTCGGCCATCGCCAGCAGGCAGCCGAGCACGTAGTCCACCACCCCGCGGGCGTTGCAGCCGGGCGCGCTGGACCAGGCGATGCCGGCCTCGGCGAAGTAGTCGAGGTCGAGGTGGTCGGTGCCGATGGTGCAGGTGCCGACGAAGCGCACCGGCGAGCCGGCCAGCGCGGCGCGGCTGACCTCGGTGACCGAGCGCACCAGCAGCACGTCGACCTCGGCCAGCGCCGCGCGGTCGATGGCGCGCCCGGGCAAGCGGCGAATGGAGCCCTGGTCGGCGAAGAAGGCGTCGACCACGGGAATGTTTTCATCAGCGAGAATACGCATGCAGACCTCCGCGAACGAGGCTGCACACTCTAGCAGGCCGAGGGCTCGCGGTGTTGGCGAACGGCTCGCGAGGCGGACCTGCCAGCGCCATGCGCAAGCCTCGACGATCGCGTTTCTCCCAACCACGACCGCGAACGATGGCCAGCTACAAGGAACAGAACCGCGAACGCCTCGTCCGCCTCCTCGACCAGGCGGCGGACGCCAGGGAGCCCGTTCATCGAGCCGGTAGCTCGCTCCGCTCCGGCATGGCCGCCAGGCGCTGGCGCATTTCCTCGCTGGCGGCAGGCCCGGCCTGCACGGTGCATTGCTCCAGCGGTACCGTTCGGCCATCGGCGAGAGCCGCCATGAACGAGCGCACCGGCCGCCCGCTTGTTCGCTCGACGAGCTGCACCCTCTGCCCTTCCTCTGCGTAGTGGCGATTGCCCCAGGCGACGAAAGCCATGAGCACGACGCGAAAATCCTCGCCCTTGGCCGTGGGCACGTACTGATAGCGCAGCGGGCGCTGGCTGTAGGGCTGGCGTTCGAGCAGGCCCGCCTCCACCAGCGCGTTCAGGCGCCGGGTGAGCATGTTCGGCGCGATATCCAGGCTGCGGGAAAATTCGTCGAAGCGGCGCAGGCCCTGTAGCGCATCGCGCATGATCAGGATGCTCCACCATTCGCCGACCCGTTCCAGGCTGCGGGCGATGGGGCATTCGGCATCGGCGAAGGTCTTGCGTTGCATGGTTCTTCCTTGGCGAGGCTCACAAAGTGCTGGTCCGCATGTTACTTTCATGATGATAGTTACGTCCACTGACTGCTATTCCATCGGAACAGAAGGACTCGGACCCTCATGAGCAAACGTATCGTCGTCACCGGCATGGGCGCGGTCAGCCCGCTGGGCTGCGGAGTCGAACCCATATGGCAACGCCTGCTGGCCGGGCAATCGGGCATCGCCAGGCTCCCGGCGGAGCTGATCGGCGACCTGCCCATCAGCATCGGCGGCCAGGTCCCCGACCGCGCCCGGGACCCGCAGGCCGGCTTCGATCCCGACCTGCTGCTGGCCGCCAAGGAACAACGCAAGATGGACCGTTTCATCCTCTTCGCCCTGGCCGCCGCGCAAGAGGCCCTGGCCCAGGCCGGCTGGGCGCCGCAGAGCGCCGAGGCGCAGGAGCGCACGGCGACCGTCATCGCCTCCGGGGTGGGCGGCTTCCATGCCATCGCCGAAGCGGTGCGGACCACCGACGGCAAGGGACCGCGACGCCTGTCGCCCTTCACCATCCCGTCCTTTCTCTGCAACATGGCGGCCGCCCATGTGTCGATCCGCCATGGCTTCAAGGGACCGCTGGGCGCCCCGGTGACCGCCTGCGCGGCGGGCGTGCAAGCCATCGGCGACGCGGCGCGGATGATCCGCGCGGGAGAGGTCGACGTGGCGCTCTGCGGCGGCGCGGAAGCGACCATCCACCGGGTCAGCCTGGCCGGCTTCGCCGCCGCGCGCGCCCTGTCCAGCGATTTCAACGACAGCCCCGAACGCGCCTCGCGCCCCTTCGACCAGGCCCGCGACGGCTTCGTCATGGGCGAAGGCGCCGGCCTACTGGTCATCGAGGAACTGGAGCACGCCCTGGCGCGCGGCGCCAGGCCCATCGCCGAGCTGGTGGGCTACGGCACCAGCGCCGACGCCTACCACATGACCGCCGGGCCGGAAGATGGCAGCGGTGCCCGCCGGGCCATGCAGCAGGCGCTGCGCCAGGCCGGCGTGGAAGCGGCCGCGGTGCAGCACCTGAATGCCCACGCCACCTCCACCCAGGTAGGCGACAAGGGCGAACTGGCCGCCATCAAGGCCGTGTTCGGCACCGGCAGCGGGCTCGCCATCAGCGCGACCAAATCCGCCACCGGCCACCTCCTGGGCGCCGCCGGCGGCATCGAGGCGATCTTCACGGTCCTGGCACTGCGCGACCAGCTCGCCCCCGCCACACTCAACCTGGAAACGCCCGACACCGACGCCGAGGGCCTCGACCTGGTTCGCGGCGAAGCCCGGCGCTGGCCGATGGAACACGCGCTGTCCAATGGCTTCGGCTTCGGCGGGGTGAATGCCAGCCTGTTGTTCCGGCGCTGGGTGTAGGGTGGGCGACCCCTCTGCCAGTCGTTCCTGAGCGCGCTGGCGGAGGGGAAGCCACTCATGTCGCATGCCCCACCAGCGCGTGTGGGTTTTCCTAATGCTGTAACTGCGTCGTGACGGTGTGTAGGCACGATCTGGATTCGTGGGAGCGGGAAATTGCTTGTGGAGTGGGCGTTCGATGGCCGATTTCGGCCAGAAGCGGACGCCGAATTGGTTTGGTCCTCCACTCTGGTCTTGGTCCAGCTAAGCTAGACGGGAAATTCAATTATCGCCCTGCATTCACTTTTCCAGTGTCTTGCCCTTGAGGGCGCGCGCGCACGCTTTTGCTTATCGCCCACGAGGGGGAGCTCTGCGTGATGGAGTTGATGCTCGCCGGCAGAATGATCCAGCCCCCGGTGAACCGTCATGCGGCGTACAACTAATGGAGGATCTGCACCGGATAGGTTATGCCGGAAGCAGGCCAAACTAGCCTAGCCTACGGAAAATCCTACCGAAACTTGGGTCAATCTCTCGGGATGGCGATTGCTGAATAATCAGCTAGGCGCTAGTCTTCCCGAAAGAAAAGGACTCCGAGCAAACAGTGAAAGAAAAATTGATTATTATGAACGCGCACACCACTTCATTGCAAGCTTGCGCGCTTTTATTGAAAAAATAGCTTATTAATAAGTGCCTTCGAACACTTAGGCGCACAACCTTAGAGCCAACTGATTTAAGGGCGTGAAATGTCAATAGATATTCTGGTAACTACCGACAGACTAAACAAAGATCCGCTAGGTCGAGAATTCATTAGCTATATAGAAAGTAATAGTGACCGATTAAACCTGGCGGGAAGTGCTCTTTATTACGATTTTCCGGCATACTCCGACTACGACACGGTAACTCACAAGCCAGATGTGCTTATACTTAGTCCCGCCCACGGGATTTTAGCAATACGACTAATAAACCTGGCGAGACTAAATCAAGGTGCACTCTCACAAGCCGATGAGTCACTTAATCAATTCTGCAGCATACTGATTGGCCGCCTGCTAAAAAGCAAGCCACTAAGAGAAGGGAGATCAAAGCTTTCCTTTGAAGTCACACCCGTTATATATTGCGATCAAAAAACAGATGTATTACCCGAAGATCTTGATTGTGAGCTCGTGTCGTCGTATGGCGCATTTGAAGCCTTAATTGAAAAACTTAAAGACAGAGAGTCTAACGCAGAGACTCTTTCAGAGATTCGATCTGTTCTGGAAGGTGCAAAAGCGCTAACCAGAGCCTCCAAAAGGATTGTTGAAGATCCGGAAGTTACACCAGCAGCTGCCGCCCTAGCCAAACTTGAGTCAGAAATTGCCAACTTTGATCAGAAGCAGAGACGGGCAGCACTTGTAACAATAGATGGCCCTCAACGAATACGAGGCCTGGCCGGGTCGGGAAAAACGGTTATCTTGGCTATGAAGGCAGCACACCTTCATATGACAAGGCCCAACGATAAAATACTGGTAACTTTTTTCACAAAAAGCCTTAGATCACCGATTAAAGACTTAGTAACAAAGTTCTATAGGCATTACAAAGAGATTGATCCCGACTGGAACAACATCCACATAAGGCATGGCTGGGGAGGTAGCAATAGCAGCGGAACCTACGCAGATGCTTGCAGAAGATCAGGTAGAATGCCCCGCTCATATAGTTCAGCAAGGGATGCTGCGCCCAGGGGAGTCGAGCCATTTAGCTTCGCATGTGAGGAATTGATCAATAGCGCTCAAAGCCTTGAATACTACGACCATATACTCATCGACGAAGGGCAGGACTTTCCAGACGGGTTTTATAAACTTTGCTTTGAACTGGCAAAGGGCGATAGAGACAAAAAAAATATAGTATGGGCATATGATGAGCTGCAAAATATTCTAAATGTAAAAATGCGCTCTCCAGCAGAGCTATTCGGACAGGACGATGATGGAGAGCCCCGTATCTCTCTAGCTAGGGCCGAAAAGAATCTACCGCCTGGAGCAACTAACGATACAGTACTTAGTAAATGCTATAGAAACCAAAGAGAAGTTCTCGTAGCAGCACATGCCCTAGCCCGGATTTCTCATGACCGCATAAACAAAAACGGCTGAAAGCCTTATGATTCTTGTCGCCAAACAAAGCCCCATAAGTCTTCAGCCGCGCACAAAATGCTACCAGAAAAACTCCACTTTTCACCCCTCTCTCGCCGCCTCGTCGAGGCCTCTTTCACCGGTGGTCACATCACCTCGGATGCGGGCTTGTTGCTGCTGCGCGAGGTCGACCGGCAACATGGCTTGACCCGCCGCCTGGCCAAAATCGTTCCCGATCGGCGTGATCCTGGGCGTGTCCAGCATGGACTGCAGACACTGCTCGCCCAGCGTATCTATGCACTGGCCGCCGGCTACGAGGATCTCAACGATCATGACGGCCTGCGCCATGACTACGCGCTGCAGACTGCGGTCAACCGCCTGCAACCGCTGGCCGGCAAATCCACTCTGGGGCGCCTGGAACAGCAAGCCGATCGCGAAACGGTGGTGCAAGCCCATCGCCTGCTGTGGGAGCACTTCATCGCCCAGCATGACCAGGCGCCGGCTGAGATCGTGCTCGACTTCGATGCGACCGATGTGCCGGTGCATGGTGATCAGGAAGGGCGCTTCTTCCATGGCTATTACGACCATTACTGCTTCCTGCCGCTCTATGTGTTCTGTGGTCGCCATCTGCTGGTGAGCTATTTGCGCCCGAGCAACATCGATGGCGCCCGACACAGTTGGGCCATCCTGGCACTGCTGGTCAAGTTCATTCGCCGCTTCTGGCCAGAGACCCGCATCGTGTTCCGCGGTGACGGCGGTTTTTGCCGACATCGCATGCTCGACTGGTGTGACCGCAAGCAGGTGGATTATGTGGTGGGTCTGGCCCGCAACACCCGCCTGCAGCGGATGGCGGCGCCGGCCATGCAAGCTGTCGCCGAGGCCTACCAAGAAACCGGGCAGAAGATGTCCGGCGTGTATCGCTTCCTCTATCAGGCCGGTAGTTGGCGTAGGCGCCGCCTGGTCGTGTCGCGCCTGGAACATGGCGAGCAGGGTGCCAATCCACGCTTCATCGTCGTGTCCCGCTTTGCCGAGGATGCTGCCCAGCAGTACTACGAAGACTACTGCGGCCGTGGCGACATGGAGAATCGGATCAAGGACCAACAGTTGGATCTGTTCGCCGACCGCACCTCCAGCCCACGCTGGTGGACCAACCAGTGGCGGCTGATGCTGTCGGCCTTTGCCTATGTGCTGTTCGAACGGCTACGCGATCATCTCCAGGGCACCGCATTGGCGCGCATGAGCATCCATAACCTGCGCTTGAAACTGCTCAAGATCGGTGCGGTGATCATTCGCAACAGCCGGCGCATCCGCGTGCTGATCAGCGAGGCCTATCCGCATCAGGAACTCTTTGCGGGGCTGGTTGCCCGCCTCAAGCCGACCTGAACAGGCGGGCGCCCCCGGCCCGGCTCAATGGGGGAAAGGGGGCAGTGCGCCCCATACGCGGGAATTGAATAAAAAACGATCAATTTTTAGCGGTGGAAGGCAGGTTGTTGATACACCGAGGCTTCACCGGCCACGCCTGCCGGCCTCATGAGAAATCCGGGCTAGGGTTTGGGATATATTCAAATATTGTTCAGCTACTTGAAAGCCCTGATCATTGGCGTGACGTTGGGTATGATGTGCTAACACCAGATTTTCAAGTCGGAAATGACATTGAAATTCTTAGACCAGTAGAGAATAGCCCTGTAGCCCTTGATACGGATGGCCTCCCCCCTTTAATAGGTAACTTCATAGCAAGCAGTTTTGAAAAAGAAATAAGCTGGATAACTAAAGAGATAATAAACTTTCTTGATATGGGACTTCTTCCGGAAGATATTATTGTGGTGGCGTTAGATGACCGTCACATGAGAAATTATTTCCGTTATTTGTCAGAAAGTCTCGCATCGCATGAAATATCAGTGAATAACATACATGCAGACCCCTATTCAGAACCGCCATTCAGTATAAGCGGGAAGATCACGCTATCTACGGTGTATCGTGCAAAAGGAAACGAGGCGGCTGTGGTTTTTGCGCTAGGTGTTGATGCTTTGTCTTTACGCCTTCGCGCTGATAGAAACAAGATTTTCGCCGCTTTTACAAGAACAAAGGCATGGCTCAGGGTCTCAGGACTTGGTGATTCAGCAAGAAGAGTAGCAGTCGAAATAGACACTGCCCTTAGGAACTTCCCACACCTTAAATTCAAAATGCCAGACATTTCTGAAATTGACCTTATACAAAGGGATCTAAGCAAGAGAAGTATTAAGGCCAAGAAAATCAGGAATGAATATATACAAAAATTGAAGGACGAAGGCTTCACCGAGGACGAAATCGCAGACATTCTTTCTCTGGAGGAGAAAGATGAATAGAACAGACGTAACCAGGGGGATTAATAAGACCTGGGAGATCGCCTCAAAGTTAAATTTGAACGAGTCCTTTGCAAACGCTGGCTTACTGCCTTTAAACGAAGAATTTAGAGATCTAATACTTTCCTCCAAAACTACTTACTCAAGTGTTTATGTGGCAGGCCTCAGTTTGTCGCACTATAACATACTGCTAACAGACTACTCGTACTTTCAGTTTAGCTGGGATCGTGAAAATTACGTACGCTATGCGTACTACCCTAATCCATTTATTTCCGGAAAGGATAATGAGCTAGAGTCGTTTAGACGCTTGCAGGAGCTAGTAGAGTCCGGGCTATTGCAGCACGAGGAATATCTAACAATTCTTTCAGAAAGGTCTGCAATGAGTGGTATACCTATGCTCAGGTATGAAAATGCTCCAGACCAAAGAAAGAAGTTTGCACATCCGTGCTCGCACTTTCATATTGGCTTTCACTCGGAAAACAGATGGCCAGTCAGACGCATATTGACTCCCTACGCTTTTTCACTATTGGTATTCAAAAACTATTACGGTAGTTTTTGGAGAGCATCTGGAGATAATGGGGAAATGGAAGAAGGCAACAGCCATGAAGAAGAGCTGATCAGTGAAAAAGCATTGTGCCGGCTCGTTGATTATATCAATTTTGAAGAGATTGAGGAAAGATCATTCTATTTCGCGTAAGAATACGAAAAGAAAATCCAAATAGAAGCGGTAGAATCAGAATCCGAGAGTTTCGCTTTGTGGCGAGAAGATTGGATAATATGTACATGAGAAAAAGCGGACAGATTTTCTCGGGATCACTGTCCGCATCTGACCGGTCATCACCACCATGAACGGCAGCAATGGGTCGGTATCAACCTCTCGCCAGAGGCAGCACGGCCAGGGGCAGTCGCCTGAGCTGCCTTCACACCTCAGAGCAGCCGTTCAATGCGTCACCGTTGCTGAAGGATATGCGTGGAAGGCTCTGTACTTACAACCAGCACCTTTAGCGACACTTACCCTCCATCCATTAAGCGAGAGAGGAGTCGCCCTCCCTCGCTTAGCCCCCTAACCTACTTCGCAGATGGGAGGCTTAAACTGGTCTTCAAACGTCTTTGCTGTGGTGCCTACGAAATTAGGGGCGATTCAGCCCCATGTGGAGCATTGCAACCTCGAGATTTAGACAGCTCCTAAGCACCACCTCTTAGCTCGCATTTTCTTGAATCGCTCCTGCCATTACTGAGTTCCACTGCGGGGCTAGAGGAACACACGTAAGGTGGAAAATAAACCAACACGCATATATGCATGAAGGCTCATAGCATTGCGCCGTTGAGAGCTTCCCGTGCGCCACTTCGTGCCTTAGCATAGGGCCACCCTTTAGGTTGAACAGGATGTGGAATAAATACGTGTTATCTACCCCGAACACCTGCTCTATTTCCCTCCAGTAGTTCGAGAGCAACTGCTTGAGCGACTGATCTTCCTGCGTGAGATCTACATTTAGCTTGGCGGTATTCGATCTACGATTGTTCAGCACATGTCGAAGGGCGTTCTCAAGTTGCGGGATCAACATGTGAGCTGCCGAGACCATGTCCCCCTGTACTAGCTTAGAAAAGCCCTGTGAGAAAATTGCCTCGAACCCTGGCGGCACGAATCCACTGCTACAGACAATGGGCTCAAAATGCCGCTCATCAATGAGCTGACAACGGCTCATCGTTATGCACGCTGGCCGAATAAAGGCCTCTGTCGCAATATGGTAGTGAAGCCCCGCTTCACTAAGGCTTTCGTGAGCAAACCATTCCTCTGGCGGTTGACTACCTAGAGGCACAGGCGGCGCTGTCGCGATCACCTTTCCTCGTTCGTCAGCATAGGACTTACCCGACATCGACGAAAAGAAGTATTTTTCTCTCTTCTCCAGGCAGTTTTTATGAAGGGCAATTTTTTCTGGGGCACGACATGTGAATGCCAACCTAAGCAGCATTTCGTGAACATCAAGTGACTCGAATTCCTCTATCGTCGCCTGGCGCTCATCCGTTAAGTCCACCGGCACACTGAACGAGCCAAACTCGGAAAGCGAATCCTCTTCGTACTGCTGGAGTTCTATCTTGAGGCTCTCGACTCTTACCGCCATACCGCCAATTGCACGGAGTTCACCAATAGCGCTGCGTGTCCATGAGGCTTTTGCCATGGCGGAGCTGACTGCGTCCCGCATTCGCAGCGTCTGCTCGACCGCATTCACCCTGCATCTAACAGCAGATTCCTTGTCGTCCATCTTGAGATAAGCACGAGCCGCTTGGAGCCACACCCTCTTAACGGCATCGGCATACAGCTTATCTTTCGTGGCGTTCGCTATCGCTTCTGCTGCGCCAGCAATGTCTTGCCACTCAAGTAACCCACAGGTCTGGGCAATGGATGACAACTTCACGAAGGCGACAAGGCACTCATTGTCCTTGGCTGTTTCATAGGCCAGTTTCAGCACATCCTTGGCACTCTCCGGGATCTCTTTCTGCTTGCCAGCTAAGGCGTAAATAGCAAACGCCCGATCAATGAGATCAACTACCTTGAATGGAACCGCAAAATCTGACTCGTATTGATCGAGCAGCTCTCTTTTGAAAAAGAGCTCTACCGCATTCAAATACGAACTCGCGGCAAGTGCGGCGACAGCATGGAGTCTTCGGTTGACGTGCCAACAGCTATCAGCGATCCGAGCCCGAAGCAATGGATGGTCAATCTGCTCGGCTATCTGGACAAGAATTCCCTGTTGTTCGCCTAGGTAATCACTCGGAATAAGCGTCCGCTTGCCCTTAAAAATGATCTGGGGAGAGAAGGTATCTGGTCTACTGGGATTGAAGTGGTAGCTACAGACAACCGCCAAGACGTTGAATGCCCTAAAAGCAGCGACATCGCCAGCGTTTTTTGCGGTCTGGGCCGCCTCTCTAAACGTATGCTCCAGGGTATGAAAGTGCAACGAGTTACTCATCGCCATAATTGAGGCTGGATTGATACGTGCAAAATCGTCCAGAGTCGCCAGATCCATCAGCGAATTCTTCTTATTTTCATCCTTGCTCGACACAAACCCACCTCACTCATCCAGGTTATTTAGTCTCTTCAGTGGCCAAACCAGTCATAAATGACTCTAAATCCCTATTAAACTCTGATTGAGACAAATGAGCAGCGGCATTATTACTTCTGAGCTTGCTTCTAAGTCCCGTCAACTCCTTTTCCAAGGACTCTTGCTCATCTAGCAAAACCTGAACCCGATCAAGGCAGGATATTTTTTGTTTATACTGGCCACTAAGCTCGACGAACTTCCAGTATTTCCCTTTAGCAATATTGGTCTTCCTTTGCCCTATATGTAAAACTGACTTCTCCCCATACGCACTCAGATTTAAGTAGAAATTAATTTGCTTCTTGAATACTTCGTAAAAATTCTCACCCGTTATATAAGTGTCGCTACCATTAACAAACTTTTCAATGAACGGGAAATTTTCCCGATTCTCAAGCCTGAAAAACATGGGGCGCAATAGCAGCGCATTCTGGAGGATGGATATCTTCTCAAATTCCAGAAAATAGCCATATACCTCATGCATGAGAGTATTTACCTGATCTCCCTTGTCCGACAGGTCTTTTTCACCCCTCTCAATTTTATCCTTGAGGCTCTGTGAAAACTTGCTGGTGTCAGATTTCCTTCCCGCCAAGCCGTGCGCATAGCTGGCTAAAAAATCAGACAAAGACTCACTGCCGGACTCGGATAAAGATTTGGCAATCGCCAACATTTCGTCGGCTGCGCCCTTAAAGTCACAGTTGCCTATCTTTAGGTTTACTGACGCCAACTGCTCCTGGTTCATATCGTCCTTCCTTGACCATACATTCATGGGGAAATGGCCTATATAGCAGATTTCCGACCGAATTGTGCCGTTGAACCGCAGGAGAGGAGACTCATGTACCGACAGCTCCAGGCAAACACTAGGCTCGTAGCAAGGGCGTACAAACCTGAAGACTGAGTTCCCGATGCAGAAGGTCAAGCTGACAACGGAGAGACCAACCTGAAGAGTTCTGGAGTGCCTACTTCCGGCCGTAAGGCTCCGGCGATCGGTTGAATCCAGAGTCGCTAGCGGTCTCTGACCAAGGGCAGCAACCGGACCAGGCTGTGTAAAAACGTGGCTAGTGCTCTTGTTATCCTGCCGTCGGCAGTCATAGCGGGGACAGTCCATGAAGCGTTTCATCCAAGGCGAGCATCGAGGCCAATGCACACTGCTGCCCGAGAGACTGGATGATTACGTCGCGGACACCAATCCGGTGCGAGTAGTCGATGTGTTCGTCGATGAACTCGATCTCGGGCGGTTGGGTTTCGGCGGCGTGGTTCCCGCCGAAACTGGCCGCCCTGCGTATCACCCGGCCGTCCTGCTGAAGATCTGTATCTACGGTTACCTCAACCGCATCCAGTCGAGTCGCCGCCTCGAACGTGAAGCACAACGCAACGTCGAGTTGATGTGGCTGACCGGACGCCTGATGCCGGACTTCAAGACCATCGCCAACTTCCGCAAGGACAACGGCAAAGCCATTCGTGGTGTCTGCCGGCAGTTCGTGGTGCTGTGCCAGCAACTCAGTTTGTTCTCCGAAGCGCTGGTGGCAATCGACGGCAGCAAGTTCAAGGCGGTCAACATTCGCGACCGCAACTTCACCAGTGCCAAGCTGCAACGGCGAATGGAGGAGATCGAATCCTGCATCAGCCGCTACCTCACTGCGCTGGACACTGCCGACCGGCAAGAGCCTGCTGTGGCACGGGCCAAATCCGAGCGTTTGCACAGCAAGATTGCCGCCCTGAAGATGCAGGAACTCAGGGATATCGAAGTTCAGTTGGAGGCCACCCCGGACAAACAGATTTCGCTTACTGATCCCGACGCACATTCTATGATGACGCGCGGCACTAGCATGGTCGGTTACAACGTCCAGGCTGCGGTTGAGGCGAAGCATCATCTGATCGTGACGCACGAGGTCACCAACAATGGCATCGACCGCGATCAACTGAGTGCGATGGCCAAGCAGGCGTGGGTGGCAATGGGAACGCAATCGCTGTCGGTGGTTGCCGATCGTGGATACTTCAAAGGCGAAGAAATCCTCTCCTGCCACGAGGCTGGCATCACCACCTTCGTCCCCAAAGCCAAGACTTCAGGCGCTGCCGCAGCGGGTCGCTTTGGTCGAGATGATTTTATTTACGACACAGCCCAGAACGAGTACCGCTGCCCAGCGGGAGAACGCCTGATCTGGCGTTTTGCGACGGTTGAGAAAGGCCTGAAGCTGCACCGTTACTGGAATTCGAATTGCCAAGGCTGTGCGTTGAAAGATCAGTGCACACCGAGCGCGCAGCGGCGAGTGAGTCGCTGGGAGCACGAGTCGGTGCTCAACGCGGTGCAGTCCCGCCTGGATCAGGCACCGGAGATGATGCGTATCCGCCGCCAGACAGTGGAGCATCCTTTCGGCACACTGAAGGCATGGATGGGCGCCACCCATTTCCTTACCAAGACGCTCAACCGCGTGAGCACGGAAATGAGCCTGCATGTGCTCGCCTACAACTTCAAACGGGTGCTGAACCTGCTGGGCAATAGTGCGCTGATAGCGGCAATGAAGGCCTGAAACCTCATTGGCAGCCCTCCGAACGCCTCGCACAGAATCGTGGAAGCAGCACTTGCCGAATCAGCTGAATGCCCCGGATGGACACACCACGCGTCCAGGAGGCCGCCGGATATCATTAAAACCATTCCATATCCGGCTACCCAGCGCTCGCTGTGTTTTTTACACGGCCTGGGCCGATTGCGGCCCCTGACGAGAGCCCCCAAGCCCCCCCGAAAATCCGCACCCCGGTTTCAGACGTCCGCCCCCTGCCTTATCCTCCCCCGCCACAACCCCAGGAGGCCCCATGCCGGTTTCGTTACCCTTCGAGCAAGTCGATGTCTTCTCCGAACAGCCCTTCAAAGGCAACGCCGTTGCCGTGGTGATTGGTGCCGACCGCCTGAGCAGCCAGCAGATGCTGGAGTTCGCTGCCTGGACCCAGTTGAGCGAGACGACCTTCCTGCTGCGGCCGACCGTTGCCGAAGCCGACTATCGCGTGAGGATCTTCACCCCGCTGCGGGAGTTGCCCTTTGCCGGGCATCCGACGCTGGGGAGCTGCCAGGTCTGGCTGAACCAGGGGGGCGGCAATGCTGCTGACGAGATCGTCCAGGAGTGTCTGGCGGGCCTGATCCGCATCCGCCGCAAGGGCGCCTTGCTGTCGTTCGCGGCGCCTCCCCTGCTTCGTGGCGGAGCGGTCGAAGACGAGGTGTTGCGACGGATCGAGAGCGGGCTTGGCCTGTCCCCGGGGCAGGTACTCGGCAGCCAATGGGTGGACAACGGACCCGGCTGGGTCGCCGTTCGGCTGGCCACGCGTGACGAGGTCCTGGCCATCCGCCCGGACTACGCGAAGCTCGACGGGCTCAACGTGGGCGTGGTCGCGCCTTGGCAAGGTCCCCAGGCGGAGGCGGATGTGGAAGTGCGCGCCTTCATGGGCGAGGAACTCAATGAAGACCCCGTTACCGGCAGCCTCAACGCGAGCCTGGCGCAATGGCTGATCGGCACGGGAGTCATGCCCGGGCGCTACACGGCGAGCCAGGGCACGGCCTTGGGTCGCCGGGGGCGGATAAGCGTCGAGCAGATCGGCGGCGATATCTGGATCGGCGGCGAGGTGCAGCCGGGCATGTCAGGGCAGGTCGTGTTCTGAGCCCATTCGTCGCAGGCAAAACCGGTCGTGAGCGGACACTCGATGCAGGGCTGGAGGATGCGTGCCGCGACACTGACGTGCTGGGGCAGCCGAGTTCGTGCTGTCGAGCGGTCCCGCGTATGTATGGCTTTGATGCTAAAGTTGCGGAATGGAAAGGGGTTTACCGATGAAAAAGAGCAAAGGCTTAGTCGCAACCGAAATTCAGAGACTTGCCCAGGCCAATGGCGTTAGCGCGGAGCGCGATGGTCTGAGCCGGATGGCGCTCACCATCACGTGCCTGGCCGGCGACTCGGTATCTCTCGATAGCGTTGAGCAGATGCTGATCAACCTCAAGCGCAAAGGCGCACTAAGCAAGTCCCAGGCGTTCGATCTCCAGCGCCGCTACGTCATCGAGAAGCGCAAGGCGAAAGAGATACCTGGTGGATGAGTTTCGATCCCTTTGGTGACTTCGAAACGACTGGCTACCTGCGCAACAGCTTGGGTCTGAAAGATCCGGCGGAAGTGAAGGAAAACGAACACTTCTCCTTCGAAATGGGGCTCGATGAAGCCCTTTCCTATCTCGAACGCACAAAGAACCTGAACTACCAGGCCCTTTTGCAGGTACACAGGTTGTTGTTCGAGAAATTCTACCCCTGGGCCGGGCGTGACCGTCTCGAGCTGGTCCCTCATCTTTCTGTCTGGAAAGGTCCCAAGGGCGCTCCCAGACGTACCTTCTTCGAAAGTCCCGCGATGATCGAACGCGCGGTGGACTATGCCTTGAGCCTGGCGAGCAAGAAGCAGGGATTCATGCAGAAGCCCGGTGAGGTCATGGGACTTCTTTGCTTTGCGCATCCCTTTCTAGACGGCAACGGACGCTCGATTCTGCTGTTCTACATGGAGCTCAGTTATCGAGCCGGCTTTGCCATCGACTGGGCCAGCACACGCAAGGACGACTATCTCCAGGCCCTGGACGATGAGATTCACAATCCTGGCAAGGGTCACCTGGACCGCTACCTTGTCCCATTCGTTGTGCCTATCCACAGCCGTGATCAGTGGCCTGAGATCATCGGGCAAATCAACGGACTCGATGGTATGGATGGTGAGAACATTACCTACGAAAACCTCGATGATCCCGAGGTTCAGAAAGTCTATGCGGCGTATCACGCCGAGCATCCCTACCCAGCCAAAGATGGCACACCCGACTCCGAACCCTAACCTCTCCAGGCCGGAGGATGTATGGGATTTCGCGCAATCCAGGCCCGGAGTGCCCAGCACACTGAGCGCAATTGGCCGGTAGCTGCCGCCCCCGCAAGAACCCGCCCCCAACCGTCCTCTCTCCGAAGGCGTGCAGCCCTCGACGCCGCGGCCCAGACACCCACCGGGCCCAGGCCCGGTGGCTCCTCCCTCCCCTCACCAGTTGTGCGTATAGCTCGCCGTCAGCACCGTGCCCGGCGCCAGCAGGTGGCTGGTGTTGTTGTTGTTGCGCAGCAACTGGCTGTAGAGCGGGTAGTAGTCGCGGTTGAACAGGTTCTGGATGCCCAGGCTCAACTGGTCGTCGGGGGTGATGCGGTACTGGCTGACCAGGTCGACCGTGGTGTAGGTGCTGACCTGGCGCCGGCCGAAGCTTTCCACGCCGTCGAGACGGTAGTCCTTGGAGTCGAAGAAGGTGGCCTGCAGACGGTTGTTCCAGTCGGCATCCGGCTTGTATTGCAGGTAGGCGGTCAGCTTCAGCGGCGGCACGCGGTAGCCGGTCATGTCCTGCCAGTCCTTGCCGTCCGGCTTCTCGCGTCCGCGCATCCAGGTGGCGCTGCCGCCCGCGCCCCAGACTTCGTCGTCGCTGAGCCAGTCGGCGCTGGCCTCGACGCCGTAGATGCGCTCCTTGGTGCGGGTGAGGATCAGGCCGTTGTTGAAGCTCTGCACGTCGCCCAGCTTGGAGGTGGTGTAGAACAGCGCCAGGCTGCCCAGGGTGTTGCCGCCGATGGCGCCGCGCCAGCCGAGTTCGTAGTTGTTGGTCTTCACCGGTTCGAGGTTCGAGGAGCCGATATCGAAGCCACGGCGGGCGTTGCGCAGCTGGATGCCGACGTCGGGCAGCTGGAAGCCCTGGCTGAAGGAGGCATAGATTTCCTGGCCAGCCACCGGCGAATAGACGATGCCGAGGTTCGACAGCACCGCGTCGTAGTCGAGGTCGCCGCCCTTGACGGTCACCGGCGAGGCGGCCTTGGACTCGGAGAGCGGGATGAAGTCGTCGAATTCGGCGGTGGAGTATTCGTAGCGCAGGCCGCCGTCGATCGACCAGTGTTCGTCGAAGCGATGCTGCAACTGGGCGAACGCGCCGGCGCTGCGGGTGCGTAGCGGCGGCATGTAGGTGAGCTTGCCGATCTTGTCGAAGACCAGCCCGCCGCTGGCGTCGTAGGCCGCCGGGTCGAACACGTCGAGCGGCATGTCGCTGCGTTCCTGGTTGTAGTCGCCGCCCCAGACCAGTTCGGTATTGCCGCTTTCGCCCAGCGGCGTGCGCAGGGTCAGGCGGCTGCCGAACACTTCGCTGTTCTGCATGATCTGGTCGACATTGCCGCCGCGGGTGGAGACGGCGCGGGCGTCGAACGGAGTGAAGCGGGTGAAATAGTCGCGGTAGTAGAGCTGCGCGGAGAGCCGGCTGCCGAGGATGTCGAGGTTCTCGTACTCGAGGTTCGCCAGGGTGTTGCGGATGCGGTTCTGCTCGTCCAGCTCCAGGCCTTTGATCGCGTTGGCCGGGACCGAGCCCGGCGGCAGCCTGGCGACCCTCGGGTCGGTGGCGTAGTCGGTGTCCTGGCGGGCGTCGTAGTGGCTGAGGGCGAGCTGCACGCGCTGGTTCTCGTCGATGCGCAGGCCGAGCTTGCCGCCGATGTTGTAGACGTTCGAGTCGAACAGGTCGCCCTGGCTGGGTTCCGGGGCGATGCGGTCGCCATGGGCGTCGTAGGAAGCGCCGACGTGACGGGTGCCGAAGTCGAACGAATAGTCGAGCGCCCCCAGGGAGCCGGCGAAGTATTGCTGGAACTGGCCGCCGAGGCCATCGCTGCCCAGCCGGGTCAGCGGCGAGGTGGCGCTGAGGCGGGTTTCCGCGCGGTTCTCGCCGCCGGCCGGACGGGTGGTGATGGAGATGATCCCGCCGGTGGCGCCGCTGCCGTAGATGGCGCTGCTGCCACGGATGACCTCGATCCGCTCGATCAGCGCCGGGTCGATGTTGGCCAGGTTGCGCGAGGAGTCGCGGTTGGTGTTCAGCGGCACGCCATCGACCATCACCAGCATGCTGCGCCCGCGCAGGGTCTGGCCGTATTCGGTGATGGTGCGACTGGAATCGGACATCCCCGGCACCGCCTTGGCCAGCACGGTGGCCAGGCTGTCGGAGCCCTGGCGCAGCTCTTCCAGCTGGGCATGCTCGATGACGGTGGACTGGCGCGTGGCGGAGACCAGGTCGCTGCTGGTGCGCGAGGCGGTGATTTCCATCTGCTCCATGTCCAGCGGTTCGCTACGGGCTTGCGTAGCGGGCACGGCGGCTTCGCTGGCCGGAACGACGATGAAGGTATGTTCGTCCCTGGCCTGCGCGTTCAGGCCGCTATCCCTGAGCAACTGGCGCAATGCCTCTTCGGGGGTGAAACGCCCCTTCAGCGCGGGCGCCTGGCGGCCGGCGCCGAGATCGCCGGCGAAAAGGATCTGTACCGAGGATTGTTGCGCGAGGGCGTTGATCGCCTGGCCGAGCGGCGCGGCGGGCAGATCCACGTCGAGCTTCTCCTGACCCTGGGCCGACATCGCCAGGAGCAGGCTGCTGGCGAGCAATGAAGGACGCAGGTGGCGACTGCGGAGGGAAAAATGCACGTCTCGATTTCCTATGCGGGTTGGCTTTTCCTGGATAGCCGCCATGGCGCGCGGGAAACCCTACCTGCGTCCGAGAATTATTTTCGCGTCGATTTGCGTTGGATCTCGACGCTGCCGTCCTCCTGCCGCGACACGGCCACGGGAAGGATACTCGGCAGCAGGTCGAGCAGCCGGTCGACGTTGTGCGCGGCGAAGACGCCGGTCAGCCGGAGGGAGGCCAGGCTGGGGTCGTCCAGGAGAATGGGCGCCTTGCGGTAATGGCGCAGCAGCGCGACGGCTTCGCCCAGGGGCGTGCGCTCGAAGACCAGGCGGTCGTCTTTCCAGGCCATCGCCGTGGCGGCATCGACCTTGGCCAGCGGCATCAGTTGCCCGCCAATGGCATCGACCTGCTGGCCCGGCAGGAGCACGACTGGCGCTTGCGCCGTAGCCGAGGTGCCGACCTCCACCCGGCCACGCTCCAGGGTCACGCGGACGTCGTCGTCCAGGCGGCGCACATTGAACCGGGTGCCGAGCACGCGGATGTCGGTCGAACCCGCGGACACCACGAAGGGCCGATAGCGCGCCGGGGATACCTCGAAAAGCACCTGCCCCGCGCGCAACGCGACCCGGCGGCTGAGCGGGTGCCAACTGACCTCGATCTGGCTGCCACTGTCGAGCAGGAGCTGGCTGCCGTCGGCCAGGGTCACGTCGCGCCGCTCACCGATGGCGGTGGCGAAGCGCTCGCGCTTGTAGGCCGGGTCCAGCCAGGCCAGGGCGCCGATGGCCAGCGCCAGCAATAGCGCGACGCCGGCCGCCTTGCTTGCCTTGCGCGATTTCGGCCGGGAGGGCGGCAGCGGGAACAGGTCCTTCAGCGCGTCGCGATGGCGCTCCAGGGCGTCGTCCAGCGGAACCTGCCCATTCCGTTTCGAGGGCTGGGTCATGGCCGTGCCTCGCCGCGGCCGAGCCGTTCCCGGCAGGCCGCCAGTCCGAGGCGCAGGTGCTTTTCCACGGTCTTGACGGAGATGCCGAGCCGGTCGGCGACTTGCGCCTGGGGAATTTCGTGGATCTTGTGCATGACGAAAACGGCCTGGCAGCGAGGAGGAAGCGTGGCGATGGCGTCGACCAGTGCCTGGAACTCGCGCTCGGCCTCATGGCGACCCATGGGCGTCGCCGCCATGCAGGCGACTTCCGGAAGCTCGGCGACGGCTTCTACCCAGGCGGTTCGACGACGGTCGCTACGATAGCGGCTCACGGCGGTGTCGTGGGAGATTTTCCGCAGCAGGGCCAGGGGCGTGTGCACGTCCTCCTTCTCGTCGCGTTCGAGCAACTGCACGCACACGTCGTGCACCACTTCGCGCGCCATGCCCCGGTCGCCGAAGCGCCGGCGAACATGGTCGACCAGTTCCTCGTAGTGACGAACCAGTGTGGACAACAGCGTCGGCTTGGCGGGATCGAACGGCACGATGCACCCAGGAAAGGAGCCTGGCTCCGAAGAATGGGGGTCGAGTGTAAATGAGAAACAGTCGCAGATGAAAGACCGGTCATCGTCAGGGATTGCCTGGGTTGGCGTGCGTAGCGGGCAGGTGGCTTTCGCCCGCCCGCGCAACTGCCGAGCCAGGGCGGAGAGGGATCCCCTTTTCGCCCCGCTACTCAACCCCCCGGCCTTGCCGGGGGGCACCGCCTCCGTCGGTTATCGGTGTCTGCGTGCGTATTCCGCCTCGAACAGTGACAGGGCGTCGCTGAGCAACGACAGCAGGGAACCGGTGATGCGGCAGATGCTTTCACCGGGCTCTTCGGTTTCGTCGAGCAGGTCGAGGACGCTCAGCGTTCCGATCGCCGACTCCAGCCGGCGGCGGGCGGTGTCGAACAGGTCTTCGCTGGCTGCGCTGCTGTCCAGGTAGAGGGTGGCGCAACCGGGGTGCTGGTTGCATTGCGAGGTGCGTCGCAGGGGGATGAAGGTGGAAGGGGACTGTGCGGTTATTGCGGGATTCGACGTATCATCGGCCTTAGCCATGGGTCAGCTCCTATCGTTAAGCTGGTCTCTGGTTAGCGGGTCGTAGGTGTTCCTGCACCTGCGGCTCGCGTCTTTTCTGCCCCCAAGAAAACAGACTTGGCGACCCCTCCATCTTCCTCCTACTGGTTTTTTATCCAATTCCTGGGCGTCTGAGAGAGGCTGCGGAAAAGTCTGGGGGAGATGTCCGGCGTTTCCAGGGCATGTCATCCGCCGCTGTCACGGGTATCCGGCGGATAACCGCCAGGCGGTTATTCGCCCTACGGGGTCGGGCCTCAAGCGGGCAGCGCGGGGTCGTTTGTCTGCGCGTAGCGCGGTGGGGGGCTGGGCAACCGGCACGACCCTGCTGACCCTTCCTGACCACCCCGTCAACCCGTAAACTACGCGGTTCCCCTGCCCAGACAAGGACTGCCGTGAACAGCCCCGCCCTGCCCCTTTCCCGTGGCTTGCGCATCCGCGCCGAACTCAAGGAACTGCTGACCCTCGCCGCGCCGATCATGATCGCGCAACTGGCGACCACCGCCATGGGCTTCGTCGATGCGGTGATGGCCGGGCGCGCCAGTCCGCACGACCTGGCAGCGGTGGCGCTGGGCAACTCCATCTGGATCCCGATGTTCCTGCTGATGACCGGCACCCTGCTCGCCACCACGGCCAAGGTCGCCCAGCGCCATGGCGCCGGCGACCAGCCCGGCACCGGGCCGCTGGTGCGCCAGGCGCTGTGGCTGGCGCTGCTGATCGGACCGCTGTCGGGGGCGGTGCTGTGGTGGTTGTCGGAGCCGATCCTCGGCTTGATGAAAGTGCGCCCGGAACTGATCGGGCCGAGCCTGCTGTACCTCAAGGGCATCGCCCTGGGCTTCCCGGCGGCGGCGCTGTACCACGTACTGCGCTGCTACACCAACGGCCTGGGACGGACCCGGCCGAGCATGGTGCTGGGGATCGGCGGGCTGCTGCTGAACATCCCGATCAACTACGCGCTGATCTACGGCCACTTCGGCATGCCGAAGATGGGTGGCCCCGGCTGCGGCTGGGCCACCGGCTCGGTGATGTGGTTCATGTTCCTCGGCATGCTGTTCTGGGTGAACAAGGCCTCGATCTACCGCGCCAGCCAGTTGTTCTCGCGCTGGGAGTGGCCGGATCGCGCGACCATCGGCCCGCTGGTGGCGGTCGGCCTGCCGATCGGCATCGCGGTGTTCGCCGAGTCGAGCATCTTCTCGGTGATCGCCCTGCTGATCGGCGGGCTCGACGAGAACGTGGTGGCCGGCCACCAGATCGCCCTGAACTTCAGCGCGCTGGTGTTCATGATTCCCTATTCGCTGGGGATGGCGGTGACCGTGCGGGTCGGCCACAACCTCGGCGCCGGCCTGCCGCGCGACGCGCGCTTCGCCGCCGGCGTGGGGATGGCCGCGGCGCTGGGCTACGCCTGCGTCTCGGCGAGCCTGATGTTGTTGCTGCGCGAGCAGATCGCCGCGATGTATTCGCCGGACCCGGCGGTGATCGCCATCGCCGCCTCGCTGATCGTGTTCTCCGCGCTGTTCCAGTTCTCCGACGCCCTGCAGGTCACCGCCGCCGGGGCCCTGCGCGGCTACCAGGACACCCGGGTGACGATGATCATGACCCTGTTCGCCTACTGGGGCATCGGCCTGCCGGTGGGCTACAGCCTCGGCCTCACCGACTGGTTCCAGGAACCCACCGGACCGCGCGGCCTGTGGCAAGGCCTGGTGGTGGGCCTGACCGGCGCGGCGATCATGCTCTGCATCCGCCTGGCGCGCAGCGCGCGGCGCTTCATCCGCCAGCACGAGCGCCTGCAGCGGGAGGACGCGGAGGCCGCCTCAGTCCTTGGCCGGTAGCGCCGGGGCGGCGCCACGCGACTTGACGCTGAGGGTAGTGCCGACCGAGGCGAGGATGATCGCGCCGATGGCCAGCCATTGGGTCGGGCTCAGCCGCTCGCCGAGGAACAGCAGCCCGGAGAGCGCGCCGAAGGCCGGCTCGATGCTCATCAGGGTGCCGAAGGTGCGCGCCGGCAGGCGGGTCAGCGCGACCATTTCCAGGGTGTAGGGCAAGGCCGTGGAGAGCACCGCGACGCCCAGCGCCAACGGGATCAGCGCCGGGTCGAGGAGGTCGGCGCCGGCGTGGGCGACGCCGATCGGCACCACCAGGATCGCCGCCACCAGTACCCCCAGCGCGGCGCCCTGGGCGCCATGGTCGGCGCCGGCGCGCTGGCCGAAGAGGATGTACAGCGCCCAGCACACGCCGGCGCCGAGGGCATAGGCGGCGCCGACCAGGTCGAGCGGCTCGGCGCTGTTGCCCAGCGGCAGCAACAGCCAGATGCCGAACACCGCCAGGCCGATCCAGAGGAAGTCCAGCAGGCGCCGCGAGGAGAGGATCGCCACCAGCAGCGGCCCGGTGAACTCCAGGGCCACCGCGATGCCCAGCGGCACGGTGCGCACCGAGAGATAGAACAGCAGGTTCATGCCGCCCAGGGCGATGCCGTAGACCACCACCGAGCGCAGCGATTGCAGGCTCAGGCGCTTGCGCCAGGGACGCAGGAGCAGCAGCAGGATCAGCGCGGCGAAGAACAGCCTTAGGGCCGTGGTGCCCTGGGCGCCGACCAGGGGGAACATGCTTTTCGCCAGGGAGGCGCCGCTCTGGATCGAGGCCATGGCGATCAATAGCAGGCCGACCGGCAACAGCGTTCCGGCGAGGCCGCGGGAGGTGGAGGTCATGGAAGAGGTCCGGCAGTGGGAAGCAGCCCGATGGACTGCGGGAAACGGGATGTGCACTATAATGCGCAAAACCGCGACAGTGAGCAATATATTGCCCAACCCTACCGAACGCCCCAGCGTCCTCGAACATGTCTCCGGCAACGTCCGCCGCCTGCGCCTGCAAGCCGGCCTCAGCCAGGAAGCGCTGGCCCGCGCGGCCAGTGTCAGCCGGCGGATGCTGGTGGGCATCGAGAGCGGCGACGTCAATGTCAGTCTGTCGACCCTCGACCGTATCGCCGCCGCCCTCGGCGTGCTGTTCCCCGACCTGGTCCAGGCACCGGCCACCGACCGCTCGCGGATCAATGCGGTGGCCTGGGTCGGCCACCACCCCGAGAGCCGCGCCACCCTCCTCGCCAGCGCACCGGCGCGGCGCGAGGTGGAACTCTGGGCCTGGTCGCTGGGACCGGGCGAGCGCTACGTATCGGAACCCGACGCCGCCGGCTGGCGGGAGATGGTTCTGGTCATCGAAGGTCGCCTGCGCCTGGAACTGGCCGACGGCGAACGGCGCATCGAGGCCGGCGACTTCCATGCCTTCGCCAGCGACCAGCCGTACGCCTACGTCAACGACGGCGACGGCGACGAGGTGGTGCGTTTCATCCGCAACGTGGTGAGCTAGGCTCTAGCCTCGAGCCAGCCTTCCAGAGGAGACCGCGATGAGCGCACGCGTACGACCCTTCCTGATGTTCCAGGGGGTCCAGGCCGAGGCGGCCATGAACTTCTACCTGTCACTGTTCGACGACGCCGAGATCCTCCAGATCCAGCGCTACGGCGCCGAGGGGCCGGGCCCGGAGGGCTCGGTGCTGAAGGCGCTGTTCCGCCTCGGCGACCAGAGCGTGCATTGCATCGACAGCCATGTGCGGCACGCCTTCGATTTCACCCCGGCGTTCTCCTTCTTCGTCGACTGCGAGAGCAACGCGCAGATCGAGCGCCTGGCCGAGGCCCTGAGCGACGGCGGCAAGGCCCTGATGCCGCTCGGCGACTACGGCTTCAGCCAGCGTTTCGCCTGGCTGGCCGACCGCTTCGGGGTGTCCTGGCAGCTCAATCTGGCCTGAGCCCGGCAGTTGCCGTCAGGCTTCCTGGAGGACTTCCTGGCACACATCGACCCACTGCGCATCCACCAGCTCGGCCATCCGTTGCGGGGCGATGCGGACCGCGCTGTGCACCGCCCCGGCGGCCGGAAGCACTTCGTCGAAGGCTTGCAGCGAGACGTCGCAGTACACCGCCAGCGGCGTCGCCAGGCCGAACGGGCAGACTCCGCCGACCGGGTGCCCGGTCAGCTCGACCACGTCCTCGGCGCCGAGCATCTTCGCCTTGCCGCCGAAGGCGGCCTTGATCTTGCGGTTATCCAGCCGCGCGTCGCCGCGCGCCACTACCAGTACGGTGCGCTCGCCGACCCGCAGCGACAGGGTCTTGGCGATCCGCCCCGGCTCCACGCCATGGGCCTCGGCGGCCAGGGCGACGGTGGCGGTGCTGGTTTCCAGCTCGATGATGCGCAGGTCCGGGGCTTTCTCGGCGAAGAACCGCCGGACGGATTCGAGGCTCATGGGGTGGGCTCCTTGGCGAAAACCCACGAACTTATGCAAGCACGCCGAGGCTGTCCAGCGCCGCGCGCTCAGGCGAAGCGCACGCAGTAGATCGGCGGCAGGTTGGCGGAGAGCTGCTGCCAGTCCTCCCCGCCGTTCTCGCTGAGCCACAGGCCGCCGGTGGTCGAGCCCATGGCCAGGCGCTCGCCGCTGGGGTCGATGTCCAGGCCGTGGCGGTAGACCAGGTCGTAGGCCGGGCCATCGGGCAGGCCGCGCTCGAGGGTCTCGAAGCTGTGGCCACCGTCGCGGGTGCGGGTGACCACGAAACGGGCGTCCCTGGGAATGCGGCATTCGTCCTTGGTCGCCGGGACGAACCAGGCCGTGTCCGGCTGCCGCGGATGCACGGCGACGGCGAAGCCGAAGCTGGACGGCTCGGCGACCACGCCCTGCCAATGCAAGCCGCCGTCGCGGGAACGGAAGATGCCGTTGTGGTGCTGCACCCAGAGGAACTCCGGGCGCGCCTGGCACTGCACCAGGCGGTGCGGGTCCTGGATCGCCGCCTCCTCGCTCTGCTCCGGCGGCATGTAGTCGGCGCGCATGCCTCTGGTGGTGCAGGTCCAGCTGCGGCCGTCGTCGTGGCTCTGCCAGACGCCGCCGCAAGACACCGCGACGGTGAGGTGGCGACTATCGCGTGGGTCGACGCAGATGGAATGGATGCCGGGATGGTCGTAGCCGCCGCCGAACCACTGGGCGCGTTCGGGTCGTTCCCAGAGTTCGCGGTTGAGGCGCCAGCTGGCGCCACGGTCGTCGGAACGGAACAGGCCGCCGGGGATGGTTCCGGCCCACAGCGTGCCGGGCCGGTCGGCGCCGCCTGGCTCGAGGATCCACAACTGCTGTAGCGACCAGGGTGGCTCCGCCGCCTGGCCTTCCAGCGGTTCGGCCGCTGGCGGCTGCGGCGGATAGACCGGCACCGCGCATTCCATCCAGTCCGTCGCGCCGGCGTCGCGACGCCACAGCTTGACGCCGAAATGGCCGAGATTCAGCGCCGCGTAGAGCGCGCCGTCGCGCGGGTCGGCGAGGAGCATGCTCAGCGGCTCGCCGAGGAAGTGGCTGGCCATCGGCAGCCACTGGCCCGCCGCGTTGCGCCGCAGCTCGAACAGGCCCTTGCGGGTGCCGACATAGAGTCGCTCGCTCACCGGATGTCCTCCTCTGTTGGTCAACCGCCGCTCAGCGCCTGCACCACGTAGATCTCGCTATCGTCTTGGAGCGGATCGCCCAATCCCCGGCGATCGCGGACCTGCACGCCATCGACGAACAGCGCCACATGCCGGCGCAGACTGCCCTGGTCGTCGAGCAGGTAGCCGCGCAAGCGCGGCTCGCGGGCGAAGGCCGCCTGCAAGGCGGCGGCGACGGTGGCGGCGCCGACGTCCAGCGCGGGCATGGCGACGTGCCGCTGGATGGCCGGGGCGAAGACGATACGGGGCATGCCGAGGCTCGCGGAAATGGCTCTGCCGGAACAGTGTAGAAGCCCTGCAGGCCACGGCTGGCGCGGCCCGCCCAGCGGTCGGCACACTCCGCAGCGACGCTCGTCGGCCACCCCGGCCGCTCGGCGCGGGCCTCCTATACTGCCCCGGCCAGCGAAAAAACCGCCGTCGCCTGTCGATCCGCCGGCCTGCCGTTCGACCAGTTCGGGAGGCGGGCCAGAACGGGCCGTCATTGCGCAGAACAACAAGGAGAACGCAGATGAGATTCATGGTGATCGTCAAGGCCACCCAGGCTTCCGAAGCCGGCGAGATGCCCAGCGAGGAACTGCTCGCGGCGATGGGCCGCTATAACGAGGAACTGGTCAAGGCCGGGGTGATGCTCGCCGGCGAAGGGCTACAGCCCAGCGCCAAGGGCGCCCGGGTGCGTTTCTCCGGCAACGCGCGGACGGTGATCGACGGCCCCTTCGCCGAGACCCGCGAGCTGATCGCCGGTTTCTGGATGTTCCAGGTGGCCTCCCTGGAAGAGGCCATCGAGTGGGTCAAGCGATGCCCGAACCCATTCGACGGCGAATCCGAGATCGAGATCCGCCAGGTCTTCGAGGCCGAGGACTTCGGCGAGGAGTTCACCCCGGAACTGCGCGAGCGCGAGGAGCGCCTGCGCGCCGAGCTGGAAAAACGCAACTGAACCGCCCCGCACTCCGCCAAGAACGAGGAAAGCGCCATGCAAATCGTCCCCTACCTGATCTTCAACGGTAATTGCCGGGAGGCCTTCAGCTGCTACCACCAGCACCTGGGCGGCACCCTGGAGGCCATGCTGCCGTTCGGCGACAGCCCCGAGTGCGGCGACATCCCGGCCGACTGGAAGGACAAGATCATGCACGCACGGCTGGTGGTCGGCAGCTTCGCCCTGATGGCCTCGGACAATCATCCGGCCTATCCCTACGAAGGCATCAAGGGCTGTTCCATCAGCCTCAACGTCGACAGCAAGGCCGAGGCCGAGCGCCTGTTCAACGCCCTCGCCGAGGGCGGCTCGGTCCAGATGCCGCTGGGCCCGACCTTCTGGGCGGCGAGCTTCGGCATGTTCACCGACCGCTTCGGCGTGGCCTGGATGGTCAACTGCGAGCAGGACCGGTAGCGTCCGCTACGCGGGCCCGCCGCCAGGTGAATCAGCGGCGGGCCCGCGTTCCACTGTGCGCGAGTCGCGATCGATAGACGCACTGCTGCGATAATTTAGGTTGCATTTTAAAACCAAAATTCCTAGCCTCCGCTTTAGTTTCATATTGAAACCTTACGGAGCGCTTCGCATGCCATCCTCGCCATCCTCCCTCCCCTCCGCGCTGGTGCTGCTGTTCGCCGTCGCCTGCGGTCTCAGCGTGGCCAACGTCTATTACGCCCAGCCGCTGCTGGACGTCCTCGGTGCCGAGTTCGCCATCGGCCAGGCCGGGGTCGGCCTGCTGTTCGGCGCGACCCAGGCCGGTTGCGCCCTGGCGCTGCTGCTGGTGGTGCCGCTGGGCGACCTGCTGGAGCGGCGCCGGCTGATGTTCGTCCAGCTCCTGCTGCTGGTGCTGTCGCTGCTGCTGGTGGGCTTCGCCGGCGATACCCTCGGCCTGGCGCTGGGGCTGCTCGGACTGGGCCTGCTCGGCACCGCCATGACCCAGGGACTGCTGGCCTACGCCGCGGCGCTGGCGGCGCCTGGCGAGCGCGGGCGGGTGGTCGGCGCGGCGCAGGGCGGCGTGGTGATCGGCCTGCTGCTGGCGCGCAGCCTGGCCGGGCTGCTCGCCGACCTCGGCGGCTGGCGCAGCGTCTACCTGGTCTCGGCAGCGAGCATGGGCGGGCTCGGCCTGCTGCTCTGGCGGGTACTGCCGGCGGCGCCGAGCAACGAACTGGGGCTGACCTACCGGCAACTGCTCGGCTCGATGTTCGACCTGCTGGCGAGCCAGCGCGTGCTGCAGGTGCGCGGCCTGCTCGGGCTGTTGATGTTCGCCGCCTTCGGGGTGTTCTGGAGCAGCCTGGTATTGCTGCTCGGCGCGCCGCCGCATTCGCTGTCGCACAGCGCCATCGGCGCCTTCGGCCTGGTCGGCGCGCTCGGCGCGCTGGGCGCGGCGCGGGCCGGCAGCCTGGCCGATCGCGGCCACGCCCAGGCGCTCAGCGGCGGCGCCCTGCTGCTGTTGCTGCTGTCCTGGCTGCCGCTCGCCCTCGGCGCGCATTCGCTGGCGGCGCTGATTCTCGGCGTGCTGCTGCTCGATCTCGCCGGCCAGGCGATCCATGTGCTCAACCAGAGCCTGGTCTTCGCCATCGACCCGCGCGCCCACAGCCGCCTGGTGGGTTGCTACATGCTGTTCTACGCCGCCGGCAGCGGCCTCGGCGCCAGCGCCGGCACCGCCATGTACGCCTGGGCCGGCTGGGACGCGGTGAGCCTGCTCGGCGCGGCGATCAGCCTGGCGGCCCTGGCGTTCTGGTGGTTCACCCGTGGCGTTGGCGGCGAAGCGCGTACGGCCTGCGCCAACGGCGCCTGAGCCGGCTTCAATCGAGTTCGCGCAGGCGCTGCTCGATGAAGCGCCGCTCCGGCTCCTGGCGCGCCAGGGCCAGCGCCGCGCGGTAGGCCTCGCGGGCCTCGCGGCGGCGACCGAGACGGCGGCAGAAGTCGGCACGCGCCGAGTGCGCCAGGTGGTAATCGGCCAGTTCACCTCGCGCCAGCAACGCATCGACCACGGCCAGCCCGACCTCGACGCCATCGCGCATGGCCAAGGCCACGGCGCGGTTGAGTTCGACCACCGGCGACGGCGCCAGGTACAGCAGCGCGTCGTAGAGGGCGACGATCCGTGCCCAGTCGGTGTCCTCGGCGCGCGGCGCCTGGGCATGCACCGCAACGATCGCCGCCTGCAGGGTGTAGGGCCCGACGCGGCGGCTGGCCAGGGCCCGCTCGACCAGGCCGAGCCCCTCGACGATCAGTCCACGATCCCACAGAGCGCGGTCCTGCTCGTCGAGCCGCACCAGTTCGCCGCTGGCCGAGATCCGCGCCTGGCGCCGCGAGTCGTGCAGCAACATCAGGGCGAGCAGGCCGAGGGCCTCGGGGTCGGGCAGCAGCTCGACCAGCAGGCGGCCGACGCGGATCGCCTCGCCGCTGAGATCGGCGCGGGTCAGGCTGGCGCCGGTGGAGGCCGAGTAGCCCTCGTTGAACACCAGGTAGATCACTTGCAGGACGTTGCCCAGCCGCTCGGGGAGTTCCTCCAGGGTCGGTACCTGGTAGGGAATCCGGGCCTCGCGGATCTTGTTCTTGGCCCGCACGATGCGTTGGGCGATGGCGCTGGGCGCGGCGAGGAAGGCGCGGGCGATCTCCTCGGTGCGCAGGTCGCAGACCTCGCGCAGGGTCAGCGCCACCTGTGCCTCGGGGGTCAGCGCCGGGTGGCAGCAGGTGAAGATCAGGCGTAGCCGGTCGTCTTCCACCGCATCGCCCTCCTCCGCCGGCGCCTCGGCCTGCTCTTCCAGTTGCTCGGCGAGCAGTCGCTGCGAGGCGTCGAAGCGCGCTCGCCGGCGCAGGTTGTCGATGGCCTTGAAGCGCCCAGCGGAAACCAGCCAGGCGCGCGGGTTGCGCGGGATACCGTCGCGCGGCCACTGCTCGACGGCGGCGATGAAGGCGTCGTGCAAGGCCTCCTCGGCCAGCTCGAAATCGCCGAGCAGGCGGATCAGGGTCGCCAGCACGCGCCGCGACTCCTCGCGGTACAGCGCCTCGATGCGGCTGCGCAACGGCTCGCCGTGCTCCCTCAATGGCTGGCCTGCGCGTGGCAGCAGGCGCTTTTCGGCGCCTCGTCGTAGCGGTCGTGGTGACGCAGCCAGTCCATGATCGCGTCCTCGTTGCGCCCCTTGGGCGTCAGGTCGAGGAAGGTGTAGGTGGTGAGCAGGATGTCGAGGCCGCGCGCATAGGCCGAATAGGTGTGGAACACCTCGCCCGCCGGATTGCGCAGGAACACGCTGGCACCCGGCATTTCCTCGCCGGCGTCGGGGGTCGGCTGGTAGTTGGAGTCGACGCTGCCGGCGGCCAGTTGCGCCTTGTCGAAGGACACCCCGAAGTCACGGTTGAAATCGCTGCCGTACGAGGAGTACCAGTCGAAACGCCAGCCCATGCGCCGGCGGAACGCCTGGAACTCTTCCAGGGGCGCGCGCGATACCGCCACCAGGCTGACGTCGTGGTGCGCCAGGTGCCGGTTGGCGCCGTCGATGTGGTCGGCGAGGAACGAACAGCCGACGCAGCCTTCGCTCCAGCCCGGCGCGAACATGAAGTGGTAGACGATTAGCTGGCTATTGCCGCCGAACAACTCGGCCAGCGAACGCTCACCGCGCTCGCCCTGGAAGCGGTAGTCCTTGTCCACCCTGACCCAGGGCAGCTCGCGTCGTTCGGCGGCGACCTGGTCGCGCAGGCGGGTGAGTTGCTTTTCCCGCGCCAGCAGGCGGCGACGGGCGTCCAGCCATTGTTCCCGGCTGCTCACCGGGTGGTCCTGCAAAGAAGGATTCATTGCCGATTCTCCACGGAAATTCTCGGTTTTCCAGCCTGCCCGGGGTCGTTCCGCCAGCGGCGCCGGCGCCCGGTCGCCAGGGCGAAGCCGGCCAGCGAAGCGCCGCCGGCGCACAGCAGGGACAGGGATGCGATGCACAGGGGGCACATGCTTCACCTCCGGCGCCGGGCGCCCTCACTCCCATTCCTTGACCGGTCGCACCTCGACGCAGCCGAGCCGTCCCGGCGGAATCTTCGCGGCGATCTGCAGGGCCTGGTTGAGGTCGCGCGCCTCGATCAGGTAGAAGCCGCCGAGTTGCTCCTTGGTCTCGGCGAACGGCCCGTCGGTCATCGCCAGCCGCCCGCCCTGGTGGCGCAGGGTGGTGGCGGTTTGCACCGACTGCAGGGCGTGCGAGGCGATGTAGTGGCCGGCCTTGCCCAACTGGTCGGAGTAGGTCATGCACTCGTCGACGATGGCGGCAAGCTCCTCGGCCGGCACGGCGGCCAGCTTCGCTTCGTCGAAATAGATCAGGCAGAGGTATTTCATGGCGGTGGGCTCCTGGTGCGGATCGACGATCCGTTCGTTCGGTAGTCGCCCGGCGAGGGCGCCTTTCGACAGTGGCGGGGAAAAAAGCCCGCGGCGCGGACGAACGGTCGGCGCTCGCCGTGGAACGCCGCCGACCGCAGCACAAGCCTAGACCCGCCCGGCCACCGGGCGCGGGCCGTCGGTCAGGGCTGGCGCGGTGCGTAGGGATTCAGGCGGGGATCGCGCAGCGGGCTTTCCCGGGTCGGCCCGGGATCGTCCTGGCGCAGGCGGAGACTGCCGTTGCCGATCTTCAAGCCGTCCTTGGTCGTCGCCTCCCCGTCGGCGCTGGCCGCGTCGCTACCCGGCAGGTCCGGCTCGGCGGCTTCCGGTTGCGGCTGTGGCGCGCTGCCCATGGGCAACGGCGCGACCGGCGGCGCGGCGGGCAACGCTGCCGGCAGCTCGTCCGGCAGGGGCGCGGCGAGGGTCGGTTGGCCCAGGCCGGCGAGCACCATGGCCAGGAGCAGGAAAAGCACACGCGACATGACAAAGCCTCGATAGGCCTCGGGACTTCCACCATAGCCGCGCAACGGCCCCGGCGAGCGAAGTACGGACCGGTGGCATCGCGCATTGGAAAAAGGGAACTCCTGGAATTGTTCGATAGGACCCTGGCCACCTCCGTCAGCTGTCAATCGACTTTTCGAACAACGCGCCCGCCCCCTATTAGAACAGCGCAAAAAAACTCGATCAAAAGTACAGCCTGGGCATGAGGTCGCGGATATAACCTGAAATCGAATTGCGCCCCGGCGTAGTTGCTCCGGTAACACTTCGCAGACGCAGGAGTCGAACGCCACCGAAAAGAAGATAGCACTTGCCAGAGAAACTTCCGCAGGACCCAACGAACATCCCGGCACGCACTCGCCTCGCCATCTTTCTTCCATTCAAAGACCCGCCCACATGTAAATGAGTGGAGTAGCCAATGACGCTATTGGATATCGAAAAGCTGCTGGACATGACTCACCACATGTCGGTGCACATTCCCATCGAACTGATCATTTCCTGGGAGCAGAGCGAAGAGGCCTGGAGTGTGAAAGACAACTGTCTCAACTTCGTCTATGTCAATCGTCGCTATACCGAACTGATCACCCCGCGGTTCGGCCAGAAGAACTCCCTGCTGTCCCCCTTCAGTGCCAGCATCGAAGAGCACGACAAGCTGGTCATCCAGACCGGCAAGCGCATCGAGGCCCTGGCGCTGCTCAGGCCGGACGACCATCCGGCGCCCTGCTGCCTGTACTTCGAGCGCATGCCGCTGTATGACCGGCGCGGCAACCGCACCGGGGTGATCGCCCATGCCAAGACCCTGACCTCGGTCGCCCCGCGCGGCTTCATCGCCACCGACGGCATCGGTACCTTCACCTTCACGCCCCCCTCGGAGTTGTTCACCTCGCGCGAATGGGACGTGATCTACCTGCTGCTTTCCGGTCTCTCGGAAAAAGAAATAGCCGAACAGATCAGCCGCTCCCTGAGTACCGTCAAGTTTCACAAGAGCAACATCTTCCAGAAGGTCGGTTGCAGTTGCATCGGCGCCTTCAAGGCACTCGCCCGGCAAAAGAAGTGGAACTTCTATATCCCGCCGACCTTCGCCAGCGCCAAGTACATCATCAATCACTAGTCGCGCCTCGCGAGAGCCTTCGGCGTGCCGGGCGACGCTTTTGCCGGCGAAACCGAGCGGTTCGAATGGACAAGGACAACAGCATGTCTCGAAACAATCCTTCGCGTCATTCAATACTCGTCACTTCCAACATAAACGCGGCCAATGATGCGAATCGTCTTTCCGAGCTTTGTCGACAACTGGAAATACGCGGCTATCGGCTCTTCCAGGCGCCAAGCCGCAAGGTCGCCCTGGATTTTCTCGGCAACGCCGCGCACCCCGCCGGCATCCTCCTGCTCGTCGCGGAGCCGACAGGCGAGAACGAAGCCGCACAATTGGCGGCGCTCGATGAACTCCGCCAGGTCGCGCCGTCCATCCCGCTGTTCCTGTTGTTTCGTCAACTGCGCATCGAGCAGTTGTCCAGCCAGCTACTGGACGAGGTCCAGGGATGCTTCAACCTGGCCGCCGGCCCCGCACGCTTCATCGCCGAGCGCATCGACAGCGACCTGCGCGAATGGCGCGCCCCGGCGGGCCCCAGGCGGCTGCGCGACTATGCCCCGCCGGTCCCGCGCACGCCGGTGAGCGCCCGCTACAACGGCCGCGCACGCCTCGACCTGGCGCCGGCCAAGCAGTGGCGGATCGGCTCGGGGAGCACCGCGGAGCGCCTGGCGACACCGCTGAACGACCTCTCCACGGCCTACCGCAAGACGTCCGCGGGAGCCCCGGCGGCGCACGCCGGCGACATCGCCGAGGCCTTTCGCCGGGCGCTCTGGGAAGCCGCCGCGCGGCTCGCCAGGGAGGATGGCGATACGTGGTTCTTCGAGATACTGCGGGGCAACCCGGGGCCTGGCATCGAGGCCGGCCGGGAGACGCCGGCGAAGCGCTGGCACGGGCTCGCCGAGACACTCGACAGCAGTCCTCTGCTGGACCCGCTGCGCGTCGCCCTGAGCGCCCCCGGCCTCGATTCGCGCGGTCGCCCGGCCAGCTTCGGAGTACCCGCCGCGGTGGTCTGCCGCTACCTGCGCCGGCACGGCATCGCCCCGTTGCGCACCGGCGACTATCGCTTCCTGCTGCTGTTTCCCCAGGGCGCCAGGGCGGAACACGCGCAGCCGCTGGTGGACAGGCTGTGCGAATTCAAACGCCGGCACGACGACAATGCGCCGCTGAAGCAGGTGTTGCCGGAGTTGCTCGACAGCTCGCCGCTGTACCGCTACATCGGCCTGCGCGAACTCTGCGCGATGATCCACGAAGCCAGCCTGCGGCTGCACCTGACCGCCCTCGCCGACGCCGCCGCCAGGGCTGCCGGCCACGCCGCGCTGGCGCCGGCCACGGTCTATGGGCACCTGGTCAGGGACGAAACCGAAGCGGTGGCGATCGACAGGCTCGGCGGCCGTGTGGTCGCCAGCCTGGTCGGCGTCCATCCGGCGGCCGCGCCGCTGCTGTTGCCCGGCGAACGGGTGGCCGATGAATCGCCGGCGCTGATCGACTACCTGCTGGCCTTGCAGGCCTTCGGCGAGCACTTTCCCGGTTTCGCTCCCGAGTTGCAGGGCATCGAGATCGATGAGCGCGGCCGCTACCGGGTCCGTTGCGTCAGGCCGGCCGCCCTCGCCCGCGGCTCCGGCCTGCGCCTGGCCACGCGCCGGCCGGACTGAGGCGCGCCGTTCAGCGTAGCGCCTTGCTCAACTGGCCACGGTGCTTGAGTTCCAGGCGCTGGACGAAGGCCTGGAGGATGCGCCGGTAGAGTTCGTCGCCGAGCTGGCCGTCCTCGACGCCGGCATCGATATTCGGGTTGTCGTTGACCTCGATGACCAGCACCTTGTCGCCGGCCTGCTTCAGGTCCACCCCGTAGAGGCCGTCGCCGATCAGCCCGGCGGCCTCCAGGGCCAGCTCCAGCACCGCCGGCGGCACCTGCTCCAGCGGCACGGCGCGGCACTCGCCGTTGACGTCCTGGCCGTCGGCCTTGTGGTTGTAGATCTGCCAGTGGCCGCGCGACATGAAGTACTGGCAGGCGTACAGCGGTTGGCGGTCGAGCACGCCGATGCGCCAGTCGTACTCGGTGTAGAAGAACTCCTGGGCCAGCAACAGGACCGAGCGCTCGAACAGCTCGCTCGCCGCCGCCAGCAGTTCGCTGTCGTCGTTGACCTTGACCACGCCACGGGAGAAGCAGCCATCGGGAATCTTCAGCACCAGCGGGAAGCCCAGGCGCCGGGCCACCCGCTGCCAGTCCTGCGGGCGTTCCTTGTAGAGGATCTCGGTGAGCGGCATGCCCAGTTGCCGGCAACCAAGCAGGTTGGCCAGGTAGACCTTGTTGGTGCAGCGCAGGATCGATGCCGGGTCGTCCATCACCACCAGGCCTTCGCGCTCGGCCTTCTCGGCGAAGCGATAGGTATGGTGGTCGACCCGGGTGGTCTCGCGGATCAGCAGGGCGTCGAACTCGGCCAGGCGCGCGTAGTCCTTGCGTCCGATCAGTTCGACGTCGATGCCGAGGCTGGCGCCGACCCGTACGAAGTTGGCCAGCGCCTGCGGGTTGGACGGCGGCAGCGCTTCGTCGGGATCGTGGAGGATCGCCATGTCGTAGCGTGCCACCCGCCGCGAACGCGGCATGCGCCAGGCGCGCCGGCTGAAACCGTCGAGGGCATCGGCGAAGACATCCTCCTGGTCGCTGCGCAAGCGGTTCAGCACGCCAGGGCGCACGCCCTCGATATGCCAGCCCTGCTGGCGACGGAACTCCACCAGCAGGATCGGACAGGGAAAGGCTTCGAACAACTGGCGCGCGAGGTCGGCCAGCGGCTCGAACTCGGTATGGCCGAAATACAGGGTCAGGGTGAAGCCGTCGGTGGCGCCATAGGGCGTACGGCACAGCGCCTTGTCCAGGGCCTTGTCGAGGCCACCCAGGGCCAGCCCGTACACCGACTTGCGAGCCAGTTCGCTGATGCAGCGCAGCGACGGGATCACCCGGTGGCCACGGGCCTCGGCCAGCAGCGAACAGTAGTAGCCGAGGCCGAGGTACTTGTAGCCGCGGCACAGGTTGATCACCTGCACGCGGCGGCCGCCGTGGTCGTGCGCCGATTGCTCGAGGTATTCCTGGGCGGTGAGTACTTCCTCGCTGGGCAGGTAGGAGGCCCAGTCCTCGCGTCGCTCGACGACGATCATCAGGCGGCTGCCGAGGTCGGCGAGAGCCGGCGGTCGGGGTTGCTCGACGGGGGTCATGCGGAGCGACCCGTCGAGGGTGGCTAACGAGGCAGCTGACATGAGTGGCGGTATCCTCTGAATGACGGTACCTGCCGTTCTAGACCTGCCGGCGCCTCCTGTCGCGCCTCGTTACGCAAGCTTTACGAGCGCCGCCGCCAGACGCCGGCGCGGCAACCGGCCAGGGCCGCCGGGTACCGCGCCGCGAGTGCCGAGGAGCATTTTTACGCTGGCGTTGCGCGCTCGTCAGGCCAGGCTGTCGAGCACCCCGCCGTCGACCCGCAGGGCCGCGCCGGTGGTCGCCGAGGCCTGGGTCGAGCAGGTGTAGACCACCAGGTTGGCGACTTCCTCGGGCGTCGCCAGGCGCTGGATGATCGAACTGGAACGGTGCTGCCGGACAAAGGCGGTGCCGGCCTCTTCTATGCTCTGCCCGGCCTTCTGCGCATCCTCGCGAAGCATCTCGGCGACGCCTTCGGTGAGGGTCGGTCCGGGCAGCACCGCATTCACCGTCACCCCGGTGCCGGCCAGGCGCTTGGCCAGGCCGCGCGACACCGAGAGGTTGGCGGTCTTGCTGAAGCCGTAGTGGATCATGTCCGCCGGGATGTTCAACGCCGATTCCGAAGACAGGAACACCACTCGCCCCCAACCGCGCTCGACCATTCCCGGGACGTAGGCGCGGGCCAGGCGCACCCCGGACATCACGTTGACCTCGAAGAAGCGGCTCCACTCGGCGTCCTCGATGTCGAAGAAGTCCTTCAGCTCGAAGATGCCCAGGTTGTTGACCAGGATGTCCGCCTTCGGCTCGGCCGCAACGAAAGCCGCGCAGCCTTCCGCCGTGCCCAGGTCGCCGGCGACGCCGCGTACCCTGGCATCCGGCTGGCCGTTCCGGATCGCCGTGATCGCACGGTCCACCGCCGCCTGGCTGCGTCCGTTGACCACCACGGTGGCGCCGGCGGCGGCGAGGCCGCTGGCGATGGCGAAGCCGATGCCGGCGGTGGAACCGCTGACGATTGCCAGTTTGTCGCTCAGATCGATCTGCATGGGAGTCTCCTGTCGAGTGACGAACCGCTCAGGAACGCGGCTCGGGGAACAGACGACAGCCTAGACCAGCCAGCGTTCCGTGCCCGTTCCTGGCCTCAGAGACGCAGGCCGAGGTTGATCATCGCCGCCGAATTGCCCAGCAGCACCAGCTCGCTGCCCAGCGGGCCGAAGCGAACGCCCACCGAGGGGATGATCGCCGGCGCGACGCCGAAGCGGTTCAGCGGGATCTTGTCGCGGTATTCGCCGCGATAGCCCTGCAACAGGCCGCCGGTGAGCTTCAGGTAGACCGGGTAGCTGTCACTGTCGAAGCGCTTGCCCAGGTAGGCGTAGTTGGAGCGCTGGCTGAACGAGTTGCGGAAGGTCGCGCCGCCGGCCAGCACGCCATCGGCGCGGTTGTATTCGAGGCCGAGCAGGTCCTGGTGATTGTTGTGTTCCGGATCCGGGTTGAAATGCCGGGTGTAGACGCTGGTCTGCAGGTACCAGAAGTCGCCGTCGTCGGCAGCCCAGGCAGGTGCGGCGAGCACGGCCAGCAGGCTCAGGATGAGATAGCGCATGGGGACTCCAGGCGGCCGTCGCCAGGTAAGGAAGGCAAGACGTGACGGCTTGCGCCTCGCAGCGTGAATTCTGCTGAACCCGGCCTGAATCGGGCCTGAACGAAGCCTGAACAATTTCTGAACGAACCGTCAGAAAAACCCGGAATGGCTCAAGAACGGACCTCGGCGAAACGTTCGGAAAACCGAACGCCATGCCCCGAAAATATTCGGAAGAGCGGACGAAAGGCCATTTCGGGGCATTTTCATCCAAATTTAATTTCTTTTACTTTCAATTAGTTAGGCTAAAAAAAGCCGGATTTCATAAGCTGGCATGCATCCTGCCACTACACTGTTCGGCAAGCACGATACTCTCGTGGCTTCCCCCGCCGGGGAAAACCGCGAAACACCCTGTCCCGGAGAGGCCAGGCGCTCGCGGCTCAATAAAAATCAAAACAAGTCGAGGAAGAAATTCATGCGTATCGCTCCCAGTCTGCTGAGCACCGCCATCGTGGCCGCTCTGTTGTCCGCTCCGGTCGTCGCTGACGAGCTCACCGGCACGCTGAAGAAGATCAAGGAAACCGGCACCATCACCCTCGGTCACCGTGACGCTTCGATTCCCTTCTCCTACCTCGGCACCGAGCCGGGCAAGCCGATCGGCTACTCCCACGACCTGCAACTGAAAGTGGTCGAGGCGGTGAAGAAGGAACTCAACCTCCCCGAGCTGAAGGTCCGCTATAACCTGGTCACCTCGCAGACCCGCATCCCGCTGGTGCAGAACGGCACCGTGGACATCGAGTGCGGCTCCACCACCAACAACGAAGAGCGCCAGAAGCAGGTCGACTTCTCCGTCGGCATCTTCGAGGTCGGCACCCGCCTGCTGTCGAAGAAGACCGCCAACATCAAGGACTTCGACGACCTCAAGGGCAAGAACGTGGTGACCACCGCCGGCACCACCTCCGAGCGCCTGCTCAAGGCCATGAACGCGGACAAGAAGATGGGCATGAACATCATCTCCGCCAAGGACCACGGCGAGTCCTTCATGATGCTCGAGTCCGGCCGCGCGGTGGCCTTCATGATGGACGACGCGCTGCTCTACGGCGAAATGGCCAAGGCCAAGAAGCCGGACGACTGGGTCGTCGGCGGCACCCCGCAGTCCTTCGAGATCTACGGCTGCATGGTGCGCAAGGGCGACGCGGCGTTCAAGAAAGTGGTCGACAAGGCCATCACCGATACCTACGCCTCCGGCGAGGTCAACAAGATCTACGACAAGTGGTTCACCCAGCCGATCCCGCCGAAGGGCCTGAACCTCAACTTCCCCATGAGCGAAGAGCTGAAGAAGCTGATCGCCAGCCCGACCGACAAGGCCGCCGAGCAGATGTAACGAGCGCCTGGCGTTCCTCCCGGAGCGCCAGCGCTTCGCGCGTCGCCCCCGCCTCGCAGCGGGGCCTCGGGGACGCGGGAGGGGCCTGCCCCTCCCCAGCCGTCTCCCCCGGAAGAGCAGCGCCGCCGGCCCGCACGGCCGCGCCGGCGCCTGCCTTCCCCGCCAGTGTCTGCAACCGATTGAACCGAGGGGAAACCCCAACATGAATTACAACTGGGACTGGGGCGTGTTCTTCAAGTCCACCGGGATCGGCAGCGAAACCTACCTCGACTGGTACATCGCCGGTCTGGGCTGGACCATCGCCATCGCCCTGGTCGGCTGGATCATCGCCCTGGCGCTGGGCTCGCTGCTCGGCGTCATGCGCACCGTGCCGAACCGCCTGGTATCGGGGATCGCCACCGCCTACGTGGAAATCTTCCGCAACGTGCCGCTGCTGGTGCAGCTGTTCATCTGGTACTTCCTGGTACCCGACCTGCTGCCCGAGGGCCTGCAGACCTGGTTCAAGCAGGACCTCAACCCGACTACCTCGGCCTACCTCAGCGTGGTCGTCTGCCTCGGCCTGTTCACCGCCGCGCGGGTCTGCGAGCAGGTGCGCACCGGCATCCAGGCGCTGCCCTACGGGCAGACCTCGGCGGCCCGCGCGATGGGCTTCCGCCTGCCGCAGATCTACCGCCACGTGCTGCTGCCGCAGGCCTTCCGGATCATCATCCCGCCGCTGACCTCGGAGTTCCTCAACATCTTCAAGAACTCCTCGGTGGCGTCGCTGATCGGCCTGATGGAGCTGCTGGCGCAGACCAAGCAGACTGCCGAGTTCTCCGCCAACCTGTTCGAGGCCTTCACCCTGGCCACGCTGATCTACTTCACGCTGAACATGAGCCTGATGCTGATCATGCGCCTGGTGGAGAGAAAGGTCGCCGTACCGGGCCTGATCTCCGTAGGAGGTAAATGATGGACTTCAGTGGAATCGTTCCCGCCCTGCCGAGCCTCTGGGAAGGCATGCTGATGACCCTCAAGCTGATGGTCCTCGGCGTCCTCGGCGGCGTCGCGCTGGGTACCGTGCTGGCGCTGATGCGGCTGTCGCACAGCAAGTTGCTGTCGAACATCGCCGGCTTCTACGTCAACTACTTCCGCTCGATCCCGCTGCTGCTGGTGATCACCTGGTTCTACTTCGCGGTGCCCTTCATCCTGCGCTGGATCACCGGCGAGGACACCCCGGTGGGGGCGTTCACCTCCTGCCTGGTGGCCTTCATGATGTTCGAGGCGGCCTACTACTGCGAGATCGTCCGCGCCGGCATCCAGGCCATCCCGAAAGGCCAGATGGGCGCCGCCCAGGCACTGGGCATGACCTACGGGCAGACCATGCGCTTGGTGATCCTGCCGCAGGCGTTCCGCAAGATGACCCCGCTGCTGCTGCAACAGAGCATCATCCTGTTCCAGGACACCTCGCTGGTCTATACCGTCGGCCTGATGGACTTCCTCAATTCGGCCCGTTCGCGCGGCGACATCATCGGCCAGGCCAACGAGTTCCTGATTTTCGCCGGCCTGGTCTACTTCGTCGTAAGCTTCACCGCCTCGTTCGCCGTCAAACGTCTGCAGAAAAGGTTAACCGTATGATTTCCATCAAGAATGTCAGCAAGTGGTATGGCGACTTCCAGGTCCTGACCGACTGCTCCACCGAGGTTGCGAAAGGCGAAGTGGTGGTGGTCTGCGGGCCGTCGGGCTCGGGCAAGTCGACCCTGATCAAGTGCGTCAACGCACTGGAACCCTTCCAGAAGGGCGACATCGTCGTCGACGGCACCTCCATCGCCGATCCGAAGACCAACCTGCCCAAGCTGCGCTCGCGGGTCGGCATGGTGTTCCAGCATTTCGAGCTGTTTCCCCACCTGAGCATCACCGAGAACCTGACCATCGCGCAGATCAAGGTACTCGGCCGCAGCAAGGAAGAAGCCACCAAGAAGGGCCTGACCCTGCTCGAGCGCGTCGGTCTCAAGGAGCACGCGCACAAGCACCCCGGCCAGCTCTCCGGCGGCCAGCAGCAGCGCGTGGCGATCGCCCGCGCGCTGGCGATGGACCCGGTGGTGATGCTGTTCGACGAGCCGACCTCGGCGCTCGACCCGGAAATGGTCAACGAAGTGCTCGACGTGATGGTCCAGCTGGCCCACGAAGGCATGACCATGATGTGCGTGACCCACGAGATGGGCTTCGCGCGCAAGGTCGCCAACCGGGTGATCTTCATGGACCGCGGGCAGATCGTGGAAGACTGCGAGAAGGAGGAGTTCTTCGGCGACGTCAGCGCCCGCTCCGAACGCGCCCAGCAGTTCCTCGCCAAGATCCTCCCGCACTGATGTACCCGCCCTCGCCGGCCCGCCCGGCGGGGGCCTGCTCCACCCTCGCCTGCGATAACAATAAATAGGGAAAGCCCATGCAACCTGTGCTCTTCAGAACCCTGTCCCTCGGCGTCGCCATTGCCGCCGCATCCTCCTCGGCCTTCGCCGCCACGCTCGACGGCGGCGCCGTCGCCGCGCCCGACGAGTACGGCGCCAAGGTCGCCGCGCAGATCCTCAAGGCCGGCGGCAACGCGGTGGACGCCGCGGTGGCCACCGCCTTCACCCTGGCGGTCACCTACCCCGAGGCCGGCAACATCGGCGGCGGCGGCTTCATGACCCTGTACATGGACGGCAAGCCGTACTTCCTCGACTACCGCGAGGTGGCGCCGAAGGCCGCGAGCAAGACCATGTACCTGGACGACAAGGGCGAGGTGATCGAGAACCTCAGCCTGGTCGGCGCCAAGGCCGCCGGCGTGCCGGGCACCGTGATGGGCCTCTGGGAAGCCCACAAGCGGTTCGGCAAGCTGCCCTGGAGCGAGCTGCTGACCCCGGCCATCGGCTACGCGCAAAAGGGCTTCAAGGTCGCCGACAAGCAGTTCCAGTACCGCCAGGACGCCGTCGCCCTGTTCAACGGCAAGACCAACTTCGGCGACTACTTCGGCCACATGAAGGCCGGCGAGGCGTTCCTCCAGCCGGACCTGGCGAAGACCCTGGAGCGTATCGCCGACAAGGGACCGGACGAGTTCTACAAAGGCCATACCGCCGACCTGCTGGTGGCACAGATGCAGCAGGACAAGGGACTGATCACCCACCAGGACCTCGCCGACTACAAGGTCAGGTGGCGCGAACCGATGCGCGTCGACTGGCAGGGCAACACGCTCTATACCGCGCCGCTGCCAAGCTCCGGCGGGATCGCCCTGGCCCAGTTGCTGGGCATCAAGGAAAACCGTGCCGCCGACTTCAAGGGCGTCGAGCTGAACTCCGCGCGCTACATCCACCTGCTGGCGGAGATCGAGAAACGCGTGTTCGCCGACCGCGCCGACTACCTCGGCGACCCGGACTTCTCCAAGGTCCCGGTGGCGCGCCTGACCGATCCGGCATACCTGAAGCAGCGTGCCGCCGAGGTCAATCCGACGGCGATCTCGCCGACCGAGAAGGTCCGTCCCGGCCTGGAGCCGCACCAGACAACGCACTTCTCCATCGTCGACGCCGACGGCAACGCGGTGAGCAACACCTACACCCTCAACTGGGACTTCGGCAGCGGCGTGGTGGTCAAGGGCGCTGGCTTCCTGCTCAACGACGAGATGGACGACTTCAGCGCCAAACCGGGCGTGGCCAACGCCTTCGGCGTGGTCGGCAGCGACGCCAATGCCATCGAGCCGGGCAAGCGCATGCTCTCCTCGATGAGCCCGAGCATCGTCACCCGCGACGGCAAGGTCAGCCTGGTGGTCGGCACTCCCGGCGGCTCGCGGATCTTCACCTCGATCTTCCAGGTGCTGAACAACATCTACGACTTCCACCTGCCGCTGGAGAAGGCCGTGGCCGCGCAGCGCGTGCACCACCAGTTGCTGCCCAAGGACACGATCTACTACGACGCCTACGCGCCGCTCGCCGGCAAGGTCGCCGAGGAGCTGAAGGCGATGGGCTACACCCTGGAGGACCAGGGCTGGAACATGGGCGATATCCAGGCCATCCGCGTCGACGGCAAGGCCCTGGAGACCGCCTCCGATCCCCGTGGCCGCGGCGTCGGCCTGGTGGTGAAACCCTGACAGGACGGCGGGCGGCCGACGCCGCCCGCGCCTGATTGCGTGCAACGACGATAACCCTACCAACCTACCGACACGAGATATCGCCATGAAGCCATTGCTCCACGCGTTCGCCCCCGGTGTTATGGCCCTGATGCTCCTGCTGCCGCAGGCCGCCCAGGCCAAGGAAGTCGCACCGCAACAGAAACTGTCCAACGTGGTCATCCTGGCCACCGGCGGCACCATCGCCGGCGCCGGCGCCAGCGCCGCCAACAGCGCCACCTACACCGCCGCCAAGGTGCCGGTCGACCAGTTGCTGGCCAGCGTGCCGCAGCTCAAGGACATCGCCAACGTCCGCGGCGAACAGGTGTTCCAGATCGCCTCGGAAAGCTTCACCAACGAGAACCTGCTGGAACTGGGCAAGACCGTCGCCAAGCTGGCCGATAGCGACGACGTCGACGGCATCGTGATCACCCACGGTACCGACACCCTGGAAGAGACCGCCTACTTCCTGACCCTGGTCGAGCACACCGAGAAGCCTATCGTGGTGGTCGGCTCGATGCGCCCGGGCACCGCGATGTCCGCCGACGGCATGCTCAACCTGTACAACGCCGTGGCGGTGGCCGGCGACAAGTCGGCACGCGGCAAGGGCGTGCTGATCACCATGAACGACGAGATCCTCTCCGGCCGCGACGCGAGCAAGATGGTCAACATCAAGACCGAAGCGTTCAAGAGCCCGTGGGGCCCGCTGGGCATGGTGGTCGAGGGCAAGAGCTACTGGTTCCGCGCACCGGTGAAGCGGCACACGGTGAACTCCGAGTTCGACATCAAGCAGATCTCCGCGCTGGCTCCGGTGGAAATCGCCTACAGCTACGGCAACGTCAGCGACACCGCCTACAAGGCCCTGGCCCAGGCGGGCGCCAAGGCGATCATCCATGCCGGCACCGGCAACGGCTCGGTGCCCGCGCGCGTGGTGCCGACCCTGCAGGAACTGCGCAAGCAGGGCGTGCAGATCATCCGCTCCTCGCACGTCAATGCCGGCGGCTTCGTCCTGCGCAACGCCGAGCAGCCGGACGACAAGAACGACTGGATCGTCGCCCACGACCTGAACCCGCAGAAGGCGCGCATCCTGGCCGCGGTCGCGATGACCAAGACCCAGGACAGCAAGGAGCTGCAACGGATCTTCTGGGAATACTGAGTGAACCCTTCCGGCGCCGCCTGCCGGCCGTGCCGGAAAACCGCCCGCTCCGCCGCCCATCGTGGCGGCGGGCTGGCCTAGCCGCGACGACTGTGATGGAATCCCCCGACCCGCCCTGCAGCGTACCTCCGTCACTGACCGTGAAGCCCCGCCTCGTCCGCCAGTTGCTGCTCCCCATTCCCCTGCTCCTGCTGATGCTCGGCTTCGGCTACGGCGGCTACCGGATCAGCGAGAGCGCCGGCATCCGTGCCCTCGCCGAGAATGGCGAACGCCAGCTGGAGCTGCATGCACGGACGGTCGAGAGCGAGATCAGCAAGTACACCTACCTGCCCAGCCTGCTGGAGCTGGAGCGCAGCGTCAGTCACCTGCTCACCGACCCGACGCCATACCGGCGCAACCAGGTCAACGCCTACCTCGAAGGCCTCAACCGCCGCGCCGGCAGCCGCGCGGTGTACCTGCTGGACACCAACGGCCGGGTCCTGGCCACCAGCAACTGGAGCGACCCGGACAGCTACCTCGGCGAGGACCTGTCGTTCCGCGCCTACTGGCAGGACGCGATGAAGGGCAAGCCGGGCCGCTTCTACGGCATCGGCAGCACCCGCGGCGAGCCGGGCTACTACCTGGCCCACGGCCTGGTCCACGGCGGCCGGATCATCGGCGTGGCGGTGGTCAAGGTGAAGATGGACGCCCTCGAGGAACGCTGGGAGAAGGCGCGCCTGGAAGCCTTCGTCAGCGACGAGAACGGCATCATCATCCTCTCCAGCAACCCCGCCCTGCGCCTGAAGGCGGTGCGCTCCCTGAGCGCCGACGACAAGGAGCGCCTGGCGCGCAGCATGCAGTACTACTGGTGGGCGCTGAACGAGTGGCAACCGCTGCAGCGCGAGCCGCTGGCCGCCGGTGTGGAGAAGCTCAGCTTCCCCGCCGATGAGCAGCATCCGCGCGGCGAAGCGGTCACCTACCTGGCGCAGACCCGCGCGCTGAACGACACACCGTGGAACCTGACCCTGCTCAGCCCGCTGGAAGACCTGCGCCGCGACGCGGTGCGCAACGGCATGCTGGCCGCCATCGGTTTCGCCCTCCTGGCATTCCTGCTGATCGCCTGGAACGAGCGGCGCAAGGTACTCGCCACCCGCCTCGCCGCGCGCGAGGCGCTGCAACGGGCCAACGGCGAGCTGGAAGTGAAGATCGCCGAACGTACCGCCGACCTGCAGGCCAGCAACGCACGCCTGACCGCCGAGATCCACGAGCGCCAGCAGGCCGAGGACACCCTGCGCAAGGCCCAGGACGAACTGGTCCAGGCCGGCAAGCTGGCGGTGATCGGGCAGATGTCCACCAGCATCGCCCACGAACTCAACCAACCGCTGGCGGCGCTGCGTACGCTGTCCGGCAACACCGTGCGCTTCCTCCAGCGCGGCAAGCTGGAGACCGCCAGCACCAACCTCGCCACCATCAACGAACTGGTCGACCGCATGGGCCGCATCACCGCCAGCCTGCGTGCCTTCGCCCGGCGCAGCGACGACGCCGGCCAGGCCAGCCTGGCCAAGGCGGTGGACGCGGCGCTGCTGATCCTGCACGGGCGCCTGGAGCAGGACCCGCCGACCCTGCACCGGCATTTCGACGACGTGCGCCTGGGCATCGACCAGACCCGCCTGGAACAGATCCTGGTCAACCTGCTGGCCAACGCCCTCGACGCCATGAGCGGGCAGGCCGACCGCCAGCTCTGGCTGGAAGGCCGGCGCGAGGAGGAGCGCTACGTCCTGCGCGTGCGCGACAACGGCCCCGGTATCCCGCCGGCGGCGCGCGTCCACCTGTTCGAACCCTTCTTCACCACCAAGCCCGGCGAACATGGCCTGGGCCTCGGCCTGACCCTCTCGGCCAGCCTGGCCACCGCCGCCGGCGGCAGCCTCAGCGTGCAGCACCCCGAAAGCGGCGGAACCGCCTTCGAGCTGAGCCTGTCCCTGGTTCCCGATTCCCCGACTGCGAGTCCCGCCCGATGAACGAGCCGCTTTCCGTCCTGATCGTCGAAGACGATCCGCATGTCTTGCTCGGCTGCCAGCAGGCGCTGGAGCTGGAGGACATCCCCTGCATCGGCGTCGGCAGCGCCGAGGAGGCGCTGCAACGGGTCGACCGCGACTTCGCCGGCATCGTCGTCAGCGACATCCGCCTGCCCGGCATCGACGGCCTGACCCTGCTGGAGCGTCTCAAGTCCCTCGACCCGAGCCTGCCGGTGGTGCTGATCACCGGTCACGGCGACATCTCCATGGCGGTACAGGCGATGCACGCCGGCGCCTACGACTTCATGGAGAAGCCCTTCTCTCCGGAACGCCTGGTCGAGGTCGCCCGCCGCGCCCTGGAGCAGCGCGGGCTGGCCCGCGAGGTCAGCGCGCTGCGTCGCCAGTTGGCCGGCCGCCAGGACCTGGCGCAACGGATCATCGGCCGCTCGCCGGCGATCCAGGCGTTGCGCGAGCTGATCGCCAACGTCGGCGACACCTCGGCCAACGTGCTGATCCTCGGCGAGACCGGCACCGGCAAGGAGCTGGTGGCGCGTTGCCTCCACGACTATAGCCGGCGCCACCAGCATGCCTTCGTCGCGCTGAACTGCGGCGGCCTGCCGGAGAACCTGTTCGACAGCGAGATATTCGGCCACGAGGCGCACGCCTTCACCGGTGCCAACAAGCGGCGGATCGGCAAGATCGAGCATGCCAACGGCGGCACGCTGTTCCTCGACGAGATCGAGAGCATGCCGGTCAACCTGCAGATCAAGCTGCTGCGGGTGTTGCAGGAACACACCCTGGAACGCCTCGGCTCGAACCAGTCGATCCCGGTGGACTGCCGGGTGATCGCGGCGACCAAGGCAGACCTCGCCGCCATGGGCAAGAGCGGCCAGTTCCGCAGCGACCTCTACTACCGGCTCAACGTGGTGAGCCTGGAACTGCCGGCGCTGCGCGACCGCCGCGAGGACATCCTGCTGCTCTTCGAACACTTCCTCCAGCAGTCCTCGCTGCGCTTCGACCGCCCCGCGCCGGAACTCGACCGTGCCACCGTGGCCAGCCTGATGGCCCACGACTGGCCGGGCAATGTACGCGAACTGCGCAACGTCGCCGAACGCTTCGCCCTCGGCCTGCCGGTGTTCAACAAGGGCGGCCAGGCCGTACAGACCGGCGGCCCGCGCTTCGCCGAAGCGGTGGAGGCATTCGAGAAGGCCCTGCTCGGCGACGCCCTGGCCCGCCACCACGGCAACCTGACCCAGGCCAGCCAGGACCTGGGCATGGCCAAGACCACACTGTTCGACAAGGTGAAGAAGTACGGCCTGCAATAGGCCGGGGGCCCTCTTCGCCCTGCCCGCCTGGCGCAGGGCGCGATGCTTCATCCGACATTTCTCACCCGCCTGCGATTCCGCTCGGCGGATAACGCCGGGGGCGTTATTCGCCCTACCCGCCTGACGCAGCGCGTCATAGGCCATTCCTCCTCCCTCGGTGCGCCCTACCCGCCGGTGTGGGGAACGCGCTATCCGGGCATTCATGAATTGAACTCAAGTGTCATTTTCCCCGGCAGCGGTTTTTCGCACGAATCGTTCCGCCAATAATGCGCCCACCTTCTTCCAGTACGCCGCGCCGCGGCCGGCCTCACGAGCGAGATCGCCATCATGCTGTTCAGCCCCTATGCCCTTGGCCACCTGACCCTCCCCAATCGCATCGTCATGCCGCCGATGACCCGTTCCCGCGCCGCCAGTGGCGAAGTCGCCACCGCGCTGATGGCCGAGTACTACAGCCAGCGCGCCGGCGCCGGCCTGATTGTTTCCGAAGGCACCCAGATCAGCCGGCAGGGCCAGGGCTACGCCTGGACGCCGGGCATCCACAGCGCCGAGCAGGTCGCCGGCTGGCGCCAGGTCACCGACGCGGTGCACGCCGCCGGCGGGCGCATCTTCGCCCAGCTCTGGCACGTCGGCAGGGTCTCGCACACCTCGCTGCAACCGGGCAACGCCGCCCCGGTGTCCTCCTCGGCGCTGGTGGCCGAAGGCGTGAAGGTCTTCGTCGATCCCCAGGGCCGCGGAGCGCAGGCCGGCGGCGGCGAGATGGTCCAGCACTCGGCGCCGCGCGCACTGGCAGTGGAGGAAATCCGGGAGATCGTCGCCGACTATGCCCAGGCCGCACGCAACGCCCTCGACGCCGGCTTCGACGGGGTCGAACTGCACGGCGCCAACGGCTACCTGATCAACCAGTTCATCGACTCCCAGGCCAATGCGCGCAACGACCAATACGGCGGCTCGCTGGAGAACCGCCTGCGCTTCCTCCGCGAAGTCGCCGAGGCGGTCACCGCGGTGGTCGGCAGGGAGCGCATCGGCGTGCGCCTGGCGCCGCTGACCACCCTGCAGGGCGCGGTCGACGACACCCCGCAAGCCACCTACCTGGCCGCGGCGCGGCTACTGGACGAGATCGGCGTGGCCTACATCCACATCGCCGAGGCCGACTGGGAAGACGCCCCGGCCATGCCGGCGGCGTTCAAGGAAGCGTTGCGCATCGTCTACCGTGGCAGCCTGATCTACTCCGGCATGTACACCAAGGCGCGCGCCGAGGAAGCCCTGGCCAGGGGCTGGGCCGACCTGATCGGCTTCGGCCGGCCGTTCATCGCCAACCCTGACCTGCCCTACCGCCTGGAGCACGACCTGGCGCTGGCCGACGGCGACCGCTCGACCTACTTCGGTGGCGGCGCCGCCGGCTACACCGACTACCCGAGCCTGCCGCAGGCGGCCGGTTGAAACCCCTAGCCGACCGGACCGCGAGCGCGCGGCCGGTTGGCGAAACATGCCGCCACAACCTCGCCTTTGGTCGACTAGAACCCACGGCTGGCGGGACCTAGACTCAATTCGCCAGATATTCATTATTAATAGGCCTGATTTCCTGGACAGGGGGGACCACCGATAGCATCGAGGAACATTTCGAGGAATCCGCCATGAGCAAGTCCCTGATCGTCTCCCTGGCCGCCAGCCTGGTCGTCCTGGCCGGTTGCGCCAACCCGCCGCGCAGCGTCGAACGCCCCTACAGCGACGCCGAAATCAAGTCCTACGCCCTCGACAGCCTGGAACGCAGCGACCTCTCGCCGAAGCGCCTCGACCAGTACCGCAGCGTGCTCGGCACGCCGCACCGGCAGACCCTGTAGCGCCTTCAGACGGGGCGCCGCCAGACGCTCGCCAGCCAGGGCTGCTGCTCGCGCGGCAGGCCCGGCGGCCGGTAGTAGTGCTCCAACTCGACGAAACCGGCTTCCTCCAGCAGGCGTTTCCAGGCCGGGTAATCGTGGTAGGCACCGTAGCGTTGGCCATTCCAGCCCTCGCGGTTGTCGCCGCGCGGGTTGGAGCTGAACAGCACGCCGCCCGGCCGCAGCGCTTCGAAGAGTTCGCCGAGCACCCGCGGCAAGGCGCTGCCGGGCACATGGAACAGGCTGGCGTTGGCGAAGATGCCGTCGAAGTGCCCGGCCGGCAGTCGCAGCGCCAGGAAATTCTGTTGCCATACCTCGCAACCGCTGTCGGCCCTGGCCATCTCGACGAAGCGCGGCGTGCCTTCGAGTCCCACCGGCTGGTGGCCGAGGCGGCGGAAGGTGGCCAGGTCGCGCCCGGGACCGCAGCCGAAATCGAGGATCCGGTACGGCGGCGACCCGTCGATATGGCGCAGCAGCGCCTCGACGTTCTGGCTCACGTCATGGCCGCGGGTGCCCTCGCGGAAGCCTTCGGCGTTGCGCTGGTAGTCGGCCAGGGTGGTGGCGGTGATCGCGTCGAAATCCTCGGTGCTCATGTCTGCTCGCAGTGGCGGGGTTCCGCCCAGTCTAGCGCCGGCACGGGTTTCGCCTAAGGTTTTGTAATAGTTTCCCGCTGTGGCGAGGGCCCGCGACACAGTAGGATCGACTTCCCTTTGACTCTCAATGGCCATCATGACCACCCTTTCGGAGCCCCCCAGTCGTCCTTCCGGACAACCCTCCCCGCTTCGCCTTCGCCACCTGCGTCCGCCCCTCGACGCCGAATCCCTCGCCTCGTCCCCCTCCGTCACCGCCGGCTGCCGCAGCCGCGCCGTGCAGCGTCGCGCCAGCGCGACGGCCAGCCGGACCGGGAGGTAAGCGCACATGGAATGGATAGCTGACCCGACTGCCTGGCTCGGCCTGGCGACCCTGATCGTGCTGGAGATCGTCCTCGGCATCGACAACCTGGTGTTCATCGCGATCCTCGCCGACAAGCTGCCGCCGCACCTGCGCGACCGCGCCCGGGTCCTCGGCCTGTCGCTGGCGCTGCTGATGCGCCTGGGCCTGCTGGCGAGCATCTCGTGGATGGTGACCCTCACCGAGCCGCTGTTCGAGGTATTCGGCAAGAGCTTCTCCGGCCGCGACCTGATCATGCTGTTCGGTGGCGTGTTCCTGCTGTTCAAGGCCACCATGGAGCTGCACGAACGCCTCGAAGGCCATGTCGCCCAGCACGCCGGCAACAAGACCTACGCGCTGTTCTGGCCGATCGTCGCGCAGATCGTGGTGCTCGACGCGGTGTTCTCGCTCGACGCGGTGATCACCGCGGTGGGCATGGTCGAGCACCTGGAAGTGATGATGATCGCGGTGATCGTCTCCATCGGCCTGATGATCGTCGCCAGCAAGCCGCTGACCCGCTTCGTCAATCGTCACCCGACGGTGATCATGCTGTGCCTGGGCTTCCTGATGATGATCGGCTTCAGCCTGACCGCCGAGGGCCTGGGCTTCCATATCCCGAAAGGCTACCTGTACGCGGCCATCGGCTTCTCGATCCTCATCGAGGTGTTCAACCAGGTCGCCCGCAAGCGCCGCAAGAAGAGCCTGCAGGGCCACCGCCCGCTGCGCGCGCGTACCGCCCATGCGGTGCTGCGCCTGCTCGGCGGCCAGCGCCTGGAGGCCGACGAGGTCGGCGAGGAAGTCGCCGACCTGTTCGAGGAGGGCGACGACCAGGTGGTCTTCGACCGCCGCGAGCGGGTGATGATCAGCGGCGTGCTGCAATTGGCCGAGAAGCCCATCCGCAGCCTGATGACGGTACGCGCCGAGGTCGACTGCATCGACCTCGACAGCGGCCGCGAGGCGATCCGCGCGGCGCTGCTCGAATCGTCCTACTCGCGCCTGCCGCTGGTGCGCGACGGGCGCGTCGAGGAGCCGCTGGGCTTCGTGCACAAGAAGGAACTGCTCAAGGAGCTGCTCGCCGGCGCCCAGCCGGACCTGGAAAGCCTGGCCCGCCAGCCGCTCAACCTGTTGCAGGACTGCTCGATCCTCAACGCCCTGGAGCAGATGCGCGAGGCCTCGACCCACGTGGCCTTCGTGGTCAACGAGTTCGGCGAGTTCATCGGCCTGCTGACCCTGACCGACATTCTCGAATCCATCGCCGGCGAGCTGCCCGACGCCAGTGAGATCGACGGTCCGGACGTGGTCGAGGAGAACGACGGCTATCTGGTCAGCGGTGCCATGAACCTCAGCCAGGTGCGTCGACGCGTGGGGTTCGACGCGCGCGCCACGGAGGACTACCAGACCCTCGCCGGGCTGGTGATGAGCCTGCTCGACCGCCTGCCGGTGATCGGCGACCGCCTGCAGTGGCAGGACTGGGAACTGCGGGTGGTGGAAGTGGAAGAACGCCGGGTGACCCGGGTCCTGCTGCGCAGGGGCTGAGCGAAGCGGCGGCCGCCGATCCGGCCGCCGTCCTCCCCGGCGCAGCGGCAGACCGCTACAGGCGGCGCTGCCAGGCCTGCGCTTGCTCGTCCTTCACCACCTCGACGAAAGCTTGCGGCAACAGGGTGCGGAACGGGCCTTCGTCAGCCTCGGCCAGCTCGACCATCCGCGCGATCATTTCCTCCGGATCGTACTGCTCGAAGGGAAAGCGCACGCCGCTGTGGTCGGTGAAGTGGCGCTGCGGGTCGTACCAGCGTTTCCAGGTTTCCATCATGCGATCGTTGAAGCCGGTCTGGTACGGGCCGGGATTGATGGTGCCAACCTGGATGCCGAACGGCTTCAGTTCGGCATGCAGGGCCTCGGCGAAGGCCTCCAGGGCATGCTTGGAGGCGCAGTAGGGGCCGGTATAGGGTCCGGTGATCAGGCCGGCGATGGACGACACGAAGAGCACCTTGCCGCCACGCTTCTGCTCGACCATGCGCCGGACGAAACCCTGGGTCAGTTCCAGGTTGGCGAACACGTTGGTCTCGAACAGCGCGCGCACCAGTTCCAGCGGGATCTCCGCGCTGGCCCCGGCCTCGGCGCTGCCGGCGTTGTTCAGCAGCACGTCGATATCCCATTCCCAGGCGCGTTCGCGATCAGCGGCGACGGTGATGTCGAGGGTTTCCACCCGCAGCGGGACGCCACGTCGCCCGGCCTCTTCGCGCAGGTCGGTGGCCTGCCCGGCGCCGCGCACGCCGGCGATCGTCCGATGGCCGCGGGCGGCCAGGCGCAACGCCACTTCCCGACCGAAGCCGCTGCCGGCCCCGGTCACCAGGATTCGCTTCTGTTTCATCTCGATTACCTCTGGATTGTTGCCATGGCCACGGCGGCCTCGGCGATGGATTGGTCCTGGGCCGCGCTGGCGCCGGAGACGCCGACGCCACCCAGGCAGGAACCGCCGGCATCGCCCAGCGGCATGCCGCCGGCGAAGCAGGCCAGCCCGCCGTTGCTCTGCTCGATGCTCCACAACGGCTGGCCCGGCCCGGCGAGTCGGCCCAGCTCGCCGCTGGGCAGGCGGAACAGCGCGGCGCTGCGCGCCTTGCGCTGGGCCAGGTCGATGGCACCGGGAACGCTATCGTCCATCCGTACGAACGCCAGCAGGTTGGCATGGGCGTCGACCACCGCGACGCAGACCGCCAGGCGCTGCCGCTGCGCTTCGGCAATGGCCGCCGCGATGCAGCGTTGGGCATGTTGCAGAGACAGGTGGGTAGACATGGCCGGCGTCCTCATCGAGTGCTTGCGGGCCAGTCTAGAAAGGTCGAAGCTTTAACAGAACCGGCCTTCTCCTACGTAGACTTTCAAGTTTTTCTAACAATGAATCGACGCGATCCCCTCGCCGGCCTGCATGTCTTCAGGCAGGTCGCCGACACCGGCAGCTTCACCCGCGCCGCCGCCCTGCTCGGGGTGACGCCGGCAGCGGTGAGCCAGGCGATCAACCAACTGGAAGCCAAGCTGCGTCTCAAGCTGTTCCACCGCACCACCCGCGGGGTCAGCCTGAGCGAGGCCGGGCAGCGCTACCACGAACAGACCGAACAGCCCTACCGCGACCTGGTGCGCGCCCGCGAAGCGCTCGGCGAAAGCCTCGCGGAACCCTCCGGGCAGCTGCGCATCAGCGCCCTGCACCTGGCGAAGAACCTGGTGATCGCACCGATGCTCAACGAGTTCGTGCGACGCTACCCGAAGGTACAACTGGAGATCCGCTACGAGGACCAGTTGGTGGATATCGTCAGGGAACGACTGGATGCCGGCATCCGCCTGGCCGACGCCCTGCAGCCGGGCATGGTCGGGGTGCAACTGACAGCGCCGCTGGCGTGCCTGCTGGTGGCCACTCCGGCCTACCTCGCCGAGTACGGTACGCCGGCCAGCGTCGCCGACCTCGATGGGCATGCCGCCGTGCGCTTCCGTTTCCCGCGCAGCGGCCGCCTGCACAAGTGGCGCTTGCGGGAAGACGGGCGGGAACTGGAAGTGGACCTGCCGGCACGCTTCGTCAGCACCGACACCGAGACGATCATCGAGGCGGCCCGCGCCGGCGCAGGGATCGCCCAGGCATTCATCCGCGAGCGAGTCGCCGCGGACCTCGCTGCCGGGCGCCTGGTGGAAGTGCTGCCTGGCAGTTGCCTGCCGCTGCCGCCGATGTGGCTGTATTACCTGAACCGCCGCCACGTACCGGCCAAGCTGCGCGCCTTCATCGAACTGCTACGCGAGTGGCGGCAGCCGGCCTGAACCTCAGCGGCCCTTGCCGGCCGGCCCCGGCCGGCTCAGCAGGAGGTCGTCCGGTCCGTCGATCTCGATGAAGCGACCGCTTTCCAGCGCCTCCTCCAGCGGCGTGCCGGCGAGCACGTCGGCCTTGCGCAGGGCGCTGGAGAAACGCAGGTCGGCGCTGGCCTCGACCTTCGCCAACGGCACCTGGTAGGTCTTGAACGCACCGTAGCGGAAGCCTTCGCTGGGCATCATCCCTTCCTGCCCCAGCAGGTAGGCGGACACTCCCAGTTCGCCGCTGTCGGCGTCGATCATCGCCACCACCTTCCAGAACTCCAGCGGCACCTGCACGCCCTGGTAGAGCGGATCGTCGTCGCGGAACACCGGACCGGTGAACACCGAGATGCGGAAGCCCTCGCTCCTGGCGTTCTGCAGCACGTAGTCCTCCAGCGACAGCCAGCTGCGCTGGTTGAGCTGCGCCACCTGGGGCACCGCGTTGGTGTAGACGAAGGTGTCGTCCTCAGCCTGCCGGGCGACGGCATCGCTGTCGCCCCAGCCGGGATCCTCGCGACGCACCATGTGGCCCTTGTCGAACGAAGCCGGGCCGTAGAAGTCCTTGTGTCCGACCTGCGCGGCCGCCTCGATGCGCGGGTCGAAGCCCCAGGAATCCTTGCGCTTGAGCGAACGCTTGAGCGCGCCGTCGATATTCACCGCGGTGAGGATCGGCAAGCGCCGGCTGGCGCTCATCACCACCGAGAAATGCAGGTAGTCCAGGCGCATGCCCTTGCCCACCGGCAGCACCTGGTGGCTCTTGCCCGGCTTGGGCAAGGCCGCCTTCGGCCCGAGGAAGGCCTCGTCGAAACCCTTGCGCTCGGCCAGGTCGGCGACACTGCGCTGCTTTTCCTGGAAGCGCGGCACGCCGCGCTTCAGCTCCGCCCCGGCCACCGGCACCCAGGCGCGACGCGCCAGCAGGCTGCGGATCACGCTGGCCTTCACCGCATAGTTGGTCTTGCGGAACTGGCCGCCGAAGTGCAGGCCGACCACCTCGCCGCCGTCGATCGAAAGCACCGCCGAGCCGGAATTGCCGCCCAGGGTCGAGCAGTCGTGGGTCAGGTACCAGGCGTCATGGGGCAATCCCACGACTTCGCCGGGAGCGAAGCGCTTGACGTCGTAGATGTTGCCGAAGATATCTTCCATCGCCCCGGCGTCGTTGCGGCTGTCGCGCGCCGGATAGCCGACCACCGCCACCGCCTGGCGCGGCTCGGCATCCTGGCGCGCGAGGACCAGCGGCGGCGGCAGCAAGTCGCCCTTCACTACCTGGAGGATCGCCATGTCCGGCGCCTCGGAGACGTCCGGGGCGATCCACAGGACCCGCGCGATCACATGCTCGTCGCTTTCCGGCTGGCGGTATTCCTCGCGGAAGTCCACGCGGGTGCGCACCTGCTTGCCGGCCTGGTTGAGACGGAAGCGGAACAGGCTGCCCTGGCGTTCGGCGAACAGGCTGGCGACATGCCGGTTGGTGACGATCAGGTCGTCCTCGATGCGCCAGCCGGTACCGCACCAGTCCATGCTGTCGTGGTCGATCAATTCCAGCCGACCGACCGAGCGGATCGGCGTGGCCAGCGCGGCGCGATGCTTCTTCAGGCGCTGCTCCAGGCCGGCCAGCGGCGCTTCGTCGAAGATACCGTTCTTCACCAGCAGCACCGGCCGGCTCTTGAGCAGGACGATCGCCTCGCTGAAGCGCCGCGAGTCGAAGAACGAGGCGTCGGATTCCGGCGACACGCTCTTGCCCAGGTGGTCGGCGATCTGCTCGCGGCTGGCGTTGTACGCCGGCACGTTGCTCCACTCACCGCGGGCGGCGAGGTGGGCGAGTTCCTCGCGGGTGCCCTTTTCCTTCAGTACCGAGCAGACCCGCAGTTCTTCCGGCGTGGCCCGCCGGGGGTTGCGCTTGCGCATGGCCATGTCCCTCGCTGGGCGGATATCCCTGGCAGGAGTCTAGCCGAGGGACATGACAGGGCCATGTCCCGCTGGCGCACCGCCGCGCAGCTCAACCGGCGAACAGCCGGTAGGCCGGGTTGTGGGTTTCCTCCCAGTACGGATAGCCGATGGCTTGCAACGCCGCCTCCAGCTCGCCGCGCTCCTCGTCCGGCACCTGCAATCCGGCCAGCACCCGACCGTCGGCGGCGCCGTGGTTGCGGTAGTGGAACAGGCTGATGTTCCAGCGCGAGCCGAGCTTGTCGAGGAAGTTCAGCAAGGCCCCGGGGCGTTCGGGAAACTCGAAGCGGAACAGCCGCTCGCGGCGCACCTCGGTACCGTGGCCGCCGACCATGTGACGGATGTGCAGCTTGGCCATCTCGTTGTCGGTCAGGTCGAGTACCGGGAAGCCCTGCTCGCGCAGGCCGGCGAGCAGGTCGGCGCGGCTGTCGATGAGCGGATGGGTCTGCACGCCGACGAACAGGTGGGCCTGGCGGTCGCTGTGGTAGCGGTAGTTGAACTCGGTGATCTGGCGCCGGCCCAGCGCCGCGCAGAAGGCCTTGAAGCTGCCCGGCCGCTCGGCCACGGTGACGGCGATGATCGCTTCGCGCTGTTCGCCCAGTTCGGCGCGCTCGGCAACGTGGCGCAGGCGGTCGAAGTTGATGTTGGCACCGGAGTCGATGGCCACCAGGGTCTGCCCCTCGGTGCGTTCGCGGGCCACGTACTTCTTGATCCCCGCTACGGCCAGGGCGCCGGCCGGCTCGGTGATCGAACGGGTGTCGTCGTAGATGTCCTTGATCGCCGCGCAGATTTCGTCGCTGCCGACGGTGATCACCTCGTCGACATGGTCCTTGCAGACCTCGAAGTTGCAAGCGCCGATCTGCGCCACCGCCACCCCGTCGGCGAACAGCCCGACCTGGCCCAGCACCACCCGTTCGCCGGCGGCCAGCGCCGCCTGCAGGCAGTTGGAATCCTCCGGCTCGACGCCGATCACGCGAATATCCGGACGCAGGTGCTTGACGTAGGCGGCGATCCCGGCGATCAGGCTGCCGCCGCCGACCGGCACGAAGATCGCGTCGAGGCGGCCGCTGTGCTGGCGGAGGATCTCCATCGCCACCGTGCCCTGTCCGGCGATCACGTCCGGATCGTCGTAGGGTGGGACGAAGGTCATGCCTTCGCGCTCGGCCAGTTGCAGGGCATGGGCCAGCGCATCGGGGAAGGCGTCGCCGTGCAGCAACGCCTCGCCGCCGCGCGCCAGCACGCCCTTGACCTTGAGCTCGGGAGTGGTGCGCGGCATCACGATCACCGCCCGCACGCCCAGGCGCTGCGCCGCCAGGGCCAGGCCCTGGGCATGGTTGCCGGCGGAGGCGGTGATCACCCCGCGAGCCTTCTGCTCGTCGCTCAGGCGCGCGACACGGGTGTAGGCGCCGCGGATCTTGAAGGAGAACACCGGCTGCAGGTCCTCGCGCTTGAGCAGCACCCGGTTGCCCAGGCGCTGGGACAACTGCGGCGCGACCTGCAAGGGGGTTTCCACGGCGACGTCGTACACCGGCGCGGCCAGGATGCTTTCCACGTAGCCGGCCAGCAGGGGTTTGCTTGCGCTGAGGGTCGAGGCGCTCATCGGCTGGCCTCCGCGCTCGCCGCCACCGAGGCCAGCAGGTCGGTGCCGTAGGAGTTGTCCACCGCGCAGCGCCACTGGCCATCGGCCTCCTGGCGGAACACGTAGGTGGCCCGACGTTGCAGGCGTCCGGCCTTCGACTCGATCACCGCCTCGGCCATGACCAGCGCCGTATCTCCCGCCTCGATCACCCGTAGGTCGTGCTGGCGCACTCGCAGGCTGTGCTCGAAGTGCCGGGCGATGGCGTCGAACGCCTGGCGGATCTGCGCCTTGCCGCAGGCGTTGAGGCCCGGCTTGACCACCAGGGTGGCGTCGTCGCAGTAGAAATCCATCAGGGCATCGAACTGCCCGGCATTGATCAGGGCGTCGGCCCGGCCAACGAGGTTCTGGAGGGTCTGGTGCTGCATGCTGTTCTCCCGGTTCGGTGGTTTTGGCCCAGGAGACAGAACGAAGAACCCGCCTCGAGGGCGGGTTCGGAGTGGACGCTGGCTAACCCGCCATAGCTGGAATGGCGGTAATAATGCTGCGGCGGGTAAGCAGGGTCGCGAAGGTCATGGGTATCGAAACTACGGCGCAGGCCCGTTGGCTGTCAAGCGGTCCGGCCGCGCCGGCAGGAAAAAGCCCCTGCCGCGATGGCAGGGGCTTGCCGTTTTGGCCGAACACCGCCGGAGGTCAGCGGGTCAGCAGCACCTTCTGCGGCTGCGAGCCGCTCACGGTGACCAGCTTGGTGACGGTGCCGCCCTCGGTGATGGTCTTGCCATCGCTCTGGGCGCTCCAGGTCAGCTCGCTGGAAATGTAGTAGGTGCCGTTGGGGATGTGGTCGAAGTCGAAGCGACCGTTCTGGTCGGTGGTCGCCTCGCGCACGTAGGTGGCGCGTCGCGGGTCGAGCACCGGCGGTTGCACGTCGGGATCGCGCTTGGCGGCATCGAGGTTGCCGAACTTCGCGTAGTAGGCCTTCATGTAGCTGGTCGCAGGCTCCAGGGTGACCTTGGTGTTGGTCCCCTTCTGGATCGCACCCGACGCGCTGGTCAGGTACAGGTCGCCGTTGATCACGCCCTCTCCCACCTGCTGGGTCGCCGCGTATTCATGCTCCGGGAAATCCGGCAGGTCGTTGGGATTGGAGGCGCAGGCCGCCAGGGCCGCGGTCATGGCCAGGAGGCCGAGGTTCTTCTTGATCGAAAGCATGGGCAATTCCTTTTTTCAAGCGAAGGTAACGAGTCCGTTGTGCGGCACCGACCGCGTGCTCAGGAGCGACGCCCGAGCAGGAAGCCGGCGAGCAGGCCCACCGCGGTGGTGATGGCCACGGTCTGCCAGGGATTGGCGCCGATATAGCTTTCCGTCGCATCCACCGCGTGGCGGCTGCGTTCGGCCACGGCGCTACCGCCCTTGCCGAGGGCATCGTTGGCCTTCTCCAGCAGCGCGCCGATCCGCGCACGGGCGCTATCGGCCTTGTCGCCGGCGAAGGCGGCGCTGTCGGCGAGCATGCTGTTGGCTTCGGAGAGCAGTTCCTGCAGCTCGCTGTAGCTCTGGTGCTGAATCTGCTCGAGGTTGTCTTTCACTGCGTTCTTGCGTGCCATCGAAGAGGCTCCCTGAAAAATGACTTGCAAAGGAGTTGATAGGCGCCGCAGTGAAAAAGTTCAGAGGAAATCGCCGGGAAGAACCGGCGCCCAGGCAGTGAGCGCCGGCTTCCATGGCCTGCCTGCCTGCCGTCAGAACGCGTAGATCGCCGAAAGAATCGCCGTGCGACCGTCGCCATACTCGATGGCCGAGGAGCGCGACTGGTTGCCGTACACCTGGCGCACCCGCTCGACGTAGGCCTTGTCGAACAGGTTGTCGAGGTTGAGTTGCAGTTTCAGGTCGCGCGTCGCCTGGTAGCCGAGCATCATGTTGTGCACCCAGTAGGCATCCAGCTTGCCGTTGTCCACCGAGGTGACGTTGCGCTGGCTGACGTAGCGTGCGCCATAGCCCAGGGTCACGCCCTCGGGCAGTTCGTAGGTGCTCCAGAGGCTCAACGAGCGCGGCGGGGTATTGCCCAGGGCCTGTCCCTCACGCTGCGGGTTGCTGGATTTCAGGGTTTCGCTGTCGAGGTAGGTGTAGGTGGCGAAGAGGTCCCAGTGCTCGTTCAGCTTGCCGCTGGCGCTCAGCTCCAGGCCACGCACGCGCTGTTCGCCGGCAAGCACGTAGCTGCCGTCGGCCAGGCGTTCGCGAGCGTCCTCCTTCTTCACCTGGAACAGCGCCGCGTCCAGCTCCAGGCGCCGTCCGAGGAACTCCCACTTGGTGCCCAGCTCGTAGGTACTGTTCTTCTCCGGCGCCAGGCCTCCGGTCGCCTCGGTCACGCCCGAGCCGGTAGTGACCAGGTGTTCCGCCGAGGGGTTGAAGGAGGTGCCGTAGGAGAAGTACACCCGCCCGTTCTCCAGCGGCTTGAATACCAGCCCCGCCCGAGTGCTCAGCTTGCCGTCGGAACTGTCGGCGCGCACCGTCGGCTTGCCTGAGGGCGTGCTCCGCGAGGTGCCGTCGATCCAGTCGTAGCGCAGGCCCAGGCTGAGGTCCCAGCGCTCGTCCAGGGCGATGGTGTCGAAGGCGTACAGCGCCTTGACCTCCAGTTCGGTCCGGTTGCGCGCGCTGTCGCGCTTGTCGGTGGGGCCGTTCCAGTAGCCCGGCGGGTTGTGCAGGTCGAAGCCGTTGGCCGGGTAGAACTTGCCCAGGTTGTAGGAGTAGGTGGTGCGGTCGTAGGTCTCGCGGGACAGCTCGAAGCCGCCGATCAGCGTATGCGCCAGGCCGAAGGTATCGAAGCGGCCGGTGAGGTTGGTCTGGTTGATCCACATCCGCGTCTTCGAATCGCGCCCGTAGGCTTGCGGTCCCGCCGGCAGGTAGCGACCCGGCGGCAGGCCCTTCTGGTTGACGTGGGAAGCGGAGATCACCGTGTCCCGATGCAGGTGGGAATAGCGGATGAGGTTCTGCAACTGGAAGTCGTCGCTGAAATCGTGTTCGAGCTTGAGGGTGGCGACGTCGTTGTCGATCCGTTCCTCGTCCAGGTTGCGCCAGCCGAAATAATCGTGGCGGCTGACGCCGTCCAGCTTGCGCCCGTTCAGCGCCGGCACGCCATAGTCGGGAAGGTTGTCGTCGCGCTGGTGGAAGTAGCTCAGGGTCAGGCGGGTCGGGGTGTCCAGGCCGAAGGTCAGGGATGGCGCGATGCCCCAGCGCTGCTTGTCGATCTGTTCGCGCCCGGCGACGTCGTTGTGGTGGGCCATGAGGTTGAGGCGGAAGGCGGTCGATTCGCCAAGCCCTTCCAGCGGCTGGTTGGTGTCCAGGGTCAGGCGCCGGTAGCGGTCCGTGCCCAGCCCGGCGCCCAGGTGGGTGAAGGCTTCGGCCTTGGGCTGCTTGCTGACCATGTTGATGCTGCCGCCGCTGGTGCCGGCGCCGCCGAACACCGAGTTCGGTCCCTTGATCACTTCCACCGCCTCCAGGTTGAACAGGTCGCTGCGGCTGGTCTGGGCGCTGTCGCGCAGCCCGTCCACCTGCATGTTGGCGTTGGCGCTGAAGCCGCGGATGTTGATGCTGTCGCCGGAACCGCCGCCGCCCTCGCCGGCGTTGAAGGTGATGCCGGAGACGTTGGACAGCACCTGGCGCAGGCTCAGGGCGTTCTGCTCCTGGATCACCTTTTGCGGCACCACCGTGACGGTCTGCGGGGTATCCAGCAGCGGCACGGCGTACTTGGCCGAGGCCGAGCGTTCGACCCTGGACGACGCCTGCTCGCCGGTGACCGTGTCGGCTCCCAGTTCCAGGGGATCGTCCTTGCGCGCCGCGTCCTCGGCCAGGGCCGGCGAGGAGCAGGCGGCCATCAACAGCATCAGCGGCGCCAGCGGGCGTTTGGTGGGCAAGGGGGACGGCTCGTTGCGACGATCCATGAAGTACTCCATCTTGGTTATTGAGAATCATTGGCATTTGATTGATGGAGGGTTTTTTTCACAAGCCGGACAGCTCCGAAAAAGCTCCCGGAAAAATCTGATAACCAACGGCAGAGTCCCGGAACAGAGGGCTCGCCGCGCGGCCCTTCTGCCAGGCGGCGACCGCATCCCTGCCATCGCGCAGACAAAAAAAAGCCCCGCCAATCGACCGGCGGGGCTTTCCCTAAAGCGTGTCGCCTCAGAACAGCGAGGCGACCAGATGGGTGGCGGGCGCCACCTGGAAGTCGATGGACATCATCACGCTCAGCGCGGTGATGGCGACGATGGAGAAGGCGAACAGCTTGCGCGCCCAGACCCGGTCGTCGGCGGTCCAGTAGCCGGTCAGGGCGATGGCCAGCCACCACAGGCTCACCGCCACCGCCACCAGCAGGTAGCCGTAGCCGGCGTAGCCGCCCAGGCACAAGGCGAGGGTCGCCGCCATGAAGGCGAGGATGTAGAGCACGATGTGGATCTTGGTCACCGCGATGCCGCGCGCCACCGGCAGCACCGGGATGCCAGCCGCCTCGTAGTCCTTCAGGCGGAAGATGGCGATGGCATAGGAGTGCGGCATCTGCCACAGGCAGAAGATCGCCAGCAGCGAGGCGGCGCCGGCGTCGAACTGGCCGCTCACCGCGCAGTAGCCGACCACCGGCGGCATCGCCCCGGAGAGGCTGCCGACCAGCGTGCCGTACTGCGAACGACGCTTGAACCACAGGCTGTACAGGCCGACGTAGACGAAGTAGCCGAAGCCGGCCAGCGCGGTGGTCAGCGGGTTGGTCCGCCACCACAGCAGGCCGAAGCCGGCGACCCCGAGGACCAGGCCGTGGGCCAGGGCAGCCTTCAGCGAGATCTGCCCGGTCACGGTGACCCGCCCGCGGGTCCGCTCCATGTGCCGGTCGATGTCGCGGTCGATGCAGTTGTTCAGCACGCACCCACTGGCGACCACCAGCGACAGGCCGATGACCGTGGCCAGCAACAGCATCGGCTCGACGCTGCCGCGGGCGGCGAGGAAGTATCCCCCCGCCACCGCGATCAGGTTGCCGAAGATGATTCCCGGCTTGGCCACCAGGAGATAGCGTTTCAGCTTCACGTCATGGCCCTCAGGGCATCGGCATCATCAGCATGTCGGCGCTGAAGATGATCCACAGCGAGAGACCGACCACCAGCAGGATGACGATCACCGTGAAGATGAACGCCATCACGTTCCAGCGCCCTTCCGACGACATGTTCATGTGCAGGAAGCAGATCAGGTGCACCACCACCTGCACCAGGCCGAGGACGACCATGGTGAGGATGGTCGCGTGGCGCGAGAAGCCGCCGTCCATGACCATGTAGAACGGGATCGCGGTGAGGATCACCGAGAGCACGAAGCCGATCGCGTAGGAACCCAGGCTGCCGTGGCCGGCGCCGTGGTTGTCGTGTGCAGCGCTGCTCATTACAGGGCCCCCATCAGGTAGACGACGGTGAAGACGCAGATCCAGACGATGTCGAGGAAGTGCCAGAACAGGCTCAGGCACATCATCCGGGTGTTGTTCTGCGCGGTGAGGCCGCGGGTCCAGATCTGCGCCATCAGCACCAGCATCCACAGCAGACCGGCGCTGACGTGCAGGCCGTGCATGCCGACCAGGGTGAAGAAGGACGACAGGAAGGCGCTGCGGCTCGGGCCGAAACCTTCGGCGATCAGGTGGTGGAACTCGTTGATCTCCATCCCGATGAACGCGGCGCCGAGCAGGAAGGTGACCCCGAGCCAGGCGATCGCCTGGCCCTTGGCGCCCTTGTGCGCAGAGAGCATGGCCAGGCCGTAGGTGCAGCTGGAAACCAGCAGGATGGCGGTTTCCACCAGCACGTAGGGCAGCTCGAAGATGTCCTTGCCGCTGGGGCCGCCGGCGGTGTGGTGAACCAGCACCGCGTAGGTGGCGAAGACGCTGGCGAACAGCACGCAGTCGGTCATCAGGTAGAGCCAGAAACCGAATACGGTGTTGCCGCCGCTATCGTGTGCATGATCGTGGTCGTGGCCCACTTCGTGGGCGTCGGCCAGATGCTTGTTCAATACTGCCGTCGACATGGTTCAGACCTGCTTGGCGAGTTGCTGGAAACGGGCGCTTTCGATCTTCTCGATCTCTTCGGGCTGGACGTAGTAGTCGACGTCCTGGTTGTAGCTGCGCACGATGAAGGAGCCGATCATGCCGACGAAGCCGACCGCCATGAGCCACCAGATATGCCAGATGGCGGCGAAGCCGAAGACGAAGGCGAACACGGCGATGGAGAAGCCCGCGGCGGTGTTCTTCGGCATGTGGATCGGCTGGTAGGCCGGCAGCTTGCGGTAGGCGGTGCCGGCCTTCTTCATGTCGTGGAAGGCATCCACGTCCTGTACCTTCGGCAGCTCGGCGAAGTTGTAGAACGGCGGCGGCGAGGAAGTGGCCCATTCCAGGGTGCGGCCTTCCCACGGGTCGCCATTGACGTCGGCCAGTTGCTTGCGGTTGCGGACCGAGACGAACAGCTGGATCAGTTGGCAGGCGATGCCGCAGAAGATCAGCACGGCGCCGAAGAACGCGACCACCAGGTAGGGCTTCCACAGCGGGTTGTCGTAGTGGTTCAGGCGACGGGTCATGCCCATGAAGCCGAGGATGTAGAGCGGCATGAAGGCCATGTAGAAGCCCACCAGCCAGCACCAGAAGGAACGCTTGCCCCACTTCTCGTCGAGGGTGAAGCCGAACGCTTTCGGGAACCAGAAGGCGAAGCCGGCCAGGTAGCCGAATACCGCGCCGCCGATGATGGTGTTGTGGAAGTGGGCGATCAGGAACAGGCTGTTGTGCAGCAGGAAGTCCGCGCCCGGGATGGCCAGCAGGACGCCGGTCATGCCGCCGATGGTGAAGGTCACCATGAAGCCCAGGGTCCACAGGATCGGCGTGCTGAAGCGCAGGCGGCCCTTGTAGATGGTGAACAGCCAGTTGAACAGCTTCACCCCGGTGGGGATCGAGATCAGCATGGTGGCCACGCCGAAGAAGCCGTTGACGTCACCGCCCGAACCCATGGTGAAGAAGTGGTGCAGCCACACGGTGAAGCCGAGGAAGGTGATCGCGGCGCTGGCCCAGACCATCGACTTGTAGCCGAACATGCGCTTGCCGGCGAAGGTCGCGGTGACCTCGGAGAAGATACCGAAGGCCGGCAGGATCAGGATGTACACCTCGGGATGGCCCCAGGCCCAGAAGAGGTTGATGTACATCATGGCGTTGCCGCCGAGCTCGTTGGTGAAGAAGTGCATGTCCAGGTAGCGGTCGAGCGACAGCAGGCCCAGCGCAGCGGTGAGGATCGGGAACGAGGCGACGATCAGGATGTTGGCGAAGGTGCAGGTCCAGGTGAAGATCGGCATCTGCATCAGCTTCATGCCCGGGGCACGCATCTTGAACACGGTGACCAGGAAGTTGATCCCCGTGAGCAACGTGCCCATCCCGGATATCTGTAGCGCCCAGATGTAGTAGTCCACCCCTACCCCGGGGCTATAGGCCAGCTCCGACAGCGGCGGATAGGCCACCCAGCCGGTACGGGCGAATTCGCCCAGGCCCAGCGACACGTTGACCAGCATGGCGCTGACCACGAGCAGCCAGAAGCTCAGCGAGTTGAGGAAGGGGAACGCCACGTCGCGCGCGCCGATCTGCAGCGGCACGGCCAGGTTCATCAGGCCGGTCATGAACGGCATGGCCATGAAGATGATCATGATCACGCCATGCGCGGTGAAGATCTGGTCGTAGTGCTCCGGCGGCAGGTAGCCGTGGTTGGCGCCTTCGGCCAGGGCCAACTGGCCGCGCATCATGATCGCGTCGGCGAAGCCGCGGACCAGCATGACCAGGGCGACGACGATGTACATCACGCCGATCTTCTTGTGGTCGACCGAGGTCAGCCACTCGGTCCACAGGTAGGTCCACTTGCGGTAGTAGGTGATCGCACCGACCACGCCGAGGCCCAGCAGGGCGACGACGGCCAGTGTGACCATGACGATGGGCTCGTGGTAAGGCACGGCCGAGAGTGTCAGTTTCCCGAACATCTGCGCTTACTCCTGGGTACTCGGTTGCATGTGCATGTCCTTCATGTCTTTCATGCCCTGCATGGCTTGCATGTCCATGTCCTGCATGTCGTGACCGGTCATGGCGGCTTCGTGCTCAGCCCCGGCGTGCTCGCCGTGCGCGGCACCCTTGGCGTCGCCGTGGTGCTCGTACTTGGTGAGGATGTGGCCAAACAGTTCCGGGCTGACCGAAGAGAAGTAGGTCGGCGGAACGTTCTCGCTCGGCTTGACCAGTTCCGGATAGGTGCCGATCGACAGGCTGGCCGGTGCCGCCTTGACCTTGGCGACCCAGTCCTGGAAGCCCTGCTCGGAGGTGGCGATGGCCTTGAAGCGCATGCCGGAGAAACCGCCGCCGCTGTAGTTCGCGGAGATACCGTCGAATACGCCTTCTTCGTTGGCGATCAGGTGCAGCTTGGTCATCATCCCGGCCATCGAGTAGATCTGGCTGCCCAGCTGCGGGATGAAGAACGAGTTCATCACCGAATCCGAGGTGATCTGGAAATTCACCGGGGTGTCTTTCGGGAAGGCGATCTCGTTGACCGTGGCGATACCCTGCTCCGGGTAGATGAACAACCACTTCCAGTCCAGCGAAACGGCCTGGATGGTGACCGGCTTGACCTCGGAGTCCAGCGGACGGTACGGGTCGAGCTTGTGGGTGCTTTCCCAGGTGATCCAGCCGAGGATCGCGATGATCACGCAGGGCACCAGCCAGACCACCGCCTCGATGCGGTTGGAGTGGTGCCAGTCCGGCTTGTACTCGGCCTGGGTGTTCGAGGCGCGGTACTTCCAGGCGAACGCCAGGGTCATCACGATCACCGGGATGACCACGATCAGCATCAGCAGGGTCGCGGTAATGATCAGGGTGCGCTCGTCCATGCCCACCTGCCCTTTCGGGTTGAACAGGGTCATGTCGCAGCCGCCGAGCAGCAGCGCGGGCGCCAGGGAAAGCCATTTCAATGCGGCAAACGGGTTTGCTTTGGTCATCTTCCGGCCTTAATCGATGGAAGGAGCGAGTGGTCGCTCATGGATGTCTCCTTGCAAGGCTTGTGGCGGAGACCGCTGGCTTCAGCCAGTTCCAGACATGCAGTCGCCGCCGGGGTACGGAACGGCCATTGCCCGGCCACGGGAGAAGGCAAGCGGATACCTTTCCCGATTCCGGTGGCGGACTCGTTCCACGCGCTGAGTCGTTCCTTGATGAACAGCGTTTTCGAAGCTGTGCCGGAAGAGGCCAAGGGCGGCCAAGGCACGTGCATGCCTGGGCGAGAAGGATTGCCCTTCCCGCCGGGTGATCAGGTCGCAGTTATCGGTCGGCTATTTGTTGTGCAACAGGCAAGGCAGGAACCCATTTATCGCGATGCGGAGCAGAGACTCGCGCGACGCTCGTTGGACCGAAACTGAGCGTCAGTTATTACAATTCATTTCAGCTGAGGAGCCTATGACACATCTTGCAATAGACTTTCTCAAACATAGATAAAGTAGGGCTTTTACCTGCCTGCGACAGGTTGTCGCAGGCCATACCCTAGCACAACAGTTGGAATACGCGAATATTCTTCGCTTCGAGCAGCATAACGCAAGGAAATCGCCCCCACGCCAGCATCGTGACCCGAGAGTCAGTGTCTATCGGCCTGCAACTGTACCCCTGCCGTTCGTCCAGATGCACCAACTGTATCCGCCGCCGGGCCGGCGCTAACGCGCAGGCGCCAGAGCAGCGCGGCGGCCAGCAGGGCGCTGGCTCCGGCCACCAGCATAGCCAGACGGAAGCCCTCGGCCAGCGCGGCCGGCAGCTCGGCGTCGAGCCCCGCCAGGGAACCAGGCAAGCGATGGGCCGTGATCGCCTGGGTGGCGAGCCGTTGCGCATCGGCAATCCCCAGCTCCTCCAGCCGATCGCCCAGGACGACGATCGCCCGCCCGCTCAGCAGCGCTCCCAGCAACGCGATGCCGACGGCCATGCCGGCCTGGCGCAGGGTATTCATGGTCGCCGAGGCCATCCCGGAACGCTCGCGGGCCACGCTCGCCATGACCGCCAGACCGGTGCCGGGAACGGCCAGGCCCATGCCCAGGCCGAGCGCCACCAGCAACAGGCCGACCCAGGGATACGCGGTTCCCGTACCGCAAGCGGCCAGCGCCAGCATGGCCAGGCCGATCACCAGGTAGCCCAGCACCAGCAGGCGTCGCAGCGGTACGTGCCGCTGCAACCGGCCGAACAGCATGGACAGTGCGCCCATGGCGAGGAACTGCGGCGCCAGGTAGAAGCCGGCCTGCTGCGCCGAGGCACCCTGCACCTGCTGGAAGAACAGGGAGAGGAAGAACAGGCTGGCGTAGCCGGAAAAACCGAGGACGAACGAGGCCAGGTTGCAGACGGCGAACCCGGCCTGGCGGAACAACCCCAGGGGCAGCAGCGGTCGGGCGGTCCGCCGCTCGACGAAGAGGAAGCCAAGCAGGCCGACCCCGGCCAGGAGCAGCGCCGGCCAGGCCGTGGGAGACAACCAGCCGCCCTCTCCCGCGGCGATCAGGGCGTAGGTCAACGCCCCCAGCCAGACCACGCTGAGCAGCTGCCCCAGGGGATCGAAGGCGGCGTGCTCGGGGTGCGCGGTTTCCTCGATGCCCCACAGGCCCAGGGCGAGCGCCAGCAGGCCGAGCGGCAGGTTGATCAGGAAGATGCTCTGCCAGCCGGCGTGCTCCACCAGCAGGCCGCCGAGCAGCGGGCCGAGGATCAGCGACAGCGCGCTGAAGGAGGTCCAGCCGCCGATCACCTGGGCGCGCTGACCGGGATCGTGGAAAGCCTGGGTAAGGATCGACAGCGCGCCGGGTATCAACAGCGCCCCGGCGATGCCCTGGACCGCGCGTCCGAACAGCAGCAGCGGCAGCGAGGTGGCCAGCGCGCAGAGCAGCGAACCGAAGCTGAACAGGCCGACCCCGAGCAGCCAGGTGAGCTTGCGACCGTAGCGGTCGCTCAGCGGTCCGGAAGACAGCATGAAGGCGCTCAGGCACAGCGCATAGGCGTCGACCACCCACTGCAGGCCGGCCAGGTCGGTATCCAGGGCGTACTGCAGCGTCGGCAGGGCGAGGTTGACGATGCTGATGTCGAGCGAGGCGATGAAGGTTCCCAGGTAAATGGCGGCGACCAGGGCGACACGACGCGAAGGGTTCATGGAGTACTCCGATGAGAGGGCGCTGGCCCAGGAATAATCCATTGACCGACGGTCAGTCAATAAATATCGCGAAACATTCTCATCTTCCTGTCATGCCTCGTCTTCCCCTCCACGCTCTTTTACACTGCGGCCAACCCAACCACCGGATCCGCGCTCCATGCCCGATCGCCACGCCGAACAGCCTGCCCGCCAACCGCGCACCAAGCCTGCGGAGGTTCGTCTCGAGGAACTGATGGCGGCGGCGCAGCAACTGTTCCTAGACAAGGGTGTGGACGCCACCACCATCAGCGACATCGTCGCTGCCGCGGGGGTCGCCAAGGGTACCTTCTATCACTACTTCCAAGCCAAGACCGACATCCTCCTGGCCCTGCGCGAGCGCTTCACCCAGGCTTTCCAGCAGCGCATCGCGAATGCCGTCGAGGCCTGTCCGGCGAACGACCATCCCGGCCGCCTGCGCGCCTGGACCGAGAGCGGCCTGGCGGGCTACCTGGAGGGCTACCGGCTGCACGATGTGGTCTACAGCGAGCACCATCACCACCAGCGCGGCAACCAGGAGCGCGACCGCGTGCTGGAGCAATTGGCGGAGCTACTGGAGAACGGCGCGGCGGCCGGCGCCTGGCCGCTGCGCAACCCACGGCTGAACGCCCTGCTGCTCTACTCCGGGCTGCATGGCGCCGCCGACGACGCCATCGCCGGCGGCCGCCTGGATACCCAGCCGCTGGCCGGCGAACTCGCCGATGCCTTCCTGCGCCTGCTCGGTGCCAGCGACTGAGGCAAGCTCAGCCGCAGAAGGTTTCCTGCAGGTGGCGCCAGTACAGCCGCCCTTCGTCGTCACGGTGCAGGACTACGGTGGACAGGCGCTCGCTGCGACCCGCCGCGTCGGACTGGATTTCCCGATAGGCCAGGGTCGCGCCATCCACGCCTGAAGCCAGCAGACTCTCGCCGTCGATCTCGATGCGCAGCCCAGGACGGGTGCCGCCCTTGCTGCGGAACAGCTCGCCCAGAGCAGTCTTGTCCAGGACCACGCCATACGGCGTGACCATCGAGAAGTCCTCGGCGAAACGCGCCATCAACGCATCCAGCGCGTCAGCCCGTGAGTCGCCGGCCAGCCAGTCGCGGATCGCCACGTGGGCATGGTGGATTTCCCGGCGGTAGGCACAAGTCATGGTGTAGCTCCTTTCAGGTCTGGACCAGGGCGCGAACCCCGGCGGAATCGATACGCCTCACCCACGGCAGAGGCAATAGCGTGAAAGCGGCGGCGAACAGGAAGCAGTGGACGAAGGCTGCGGGGTCGGCCCGCGCCTGCAACAGGTTGAGCAACCCACCGAGCACGGCCATGCCCAGGCAGAACGCCAGTTGCCGATTGATGTTCCACAAGGCGCTGGCATGGCCCATGCGCGCCGCCGGGACGTCGAGCAAGGCCATGCCCTGTGCCGCGCTGCTACACAGGCTGCCGCCGAATCCCATGGTCGCGTAGGCCCCCGCCAGTTGCCAGAAGCCGCTCCCCTCCCCGCTTCGAGCCAGCCACAGCAGGCCGCCGGCCTGTATCGCCATGCCCGCCAGCAGCAAGGATTTCGGCCCCCAGCGATTGAAGCGTCGCCGGGTCAGGCCGATGGCCAGGCCGGCCGCCAGCGCCCAGAGCAGCATCAGCGCACCGGCACGGCTCGCGCTGAGGCCGAGGGGGCCTTGCAGATAGAGCATGGCGACCAGGTTGGCGCCCATGAAGGCTCCCGGCACGCAGAGATAGACCAGCATCGCCGTACGCAGCAATGGCGCCTCCAGCAAGCCAAGGTCGAGCAGCGCGTCGGTACGAGCGCGCCCGTCACGCCAGTAGCAGCAGCCCAGCACGCAGGCCAGCAGCGCCAGGAGCAGGCCACGCCCGCCGCCGCCGGGCGATCCCAGCCAGGCGAGCGCCACCAGCAGCGTGGCCAGCGCCGCCGAGCCGAGCAGCAGGCCGCGCAGGTCCAGGCGCTGCGCCGCATGCTTGTGCCTGGGCAGCCAGCGCATCGCCAGGGCCAGCACCAGCAGCGCCGGCGCCACGCTGGCGAAGAAGATCCCACGCCAGGACAGGCTGTCCACCAGCCAGCCGCCGAGGGCAGGCGCCACGGCGGGAACGATCAGCGCCACCAGCATCACCCGTGCGGTCAGGCCGGCCCGTGCCGACGCCGGGACATTCCGATAGGCCATGGCCTGGCCGAGGGGGATCAGTAACCCGCCGGCCAACCCCTGGCACAGGCGCCAGACGATCAACGTAGCCGCCGATCCAGCCAGGCCGCAACCCAGCGAAGCGCTGGCGAAACCGGCCAGTGCCAGCAGCATCAGTCGCCGCTCTCCCAGGCGCGAAGCGAGCCAGACGCTCAACGGAATCACCAGGGTCAAGCCGAGCAGGTAGGTGTTGCCGATCCACGCCAGGGTCGCCACCGAAGCGCCAAGGGAACGCCCGATGTCCGGGTAGGCGACGCTGGCGATGAAGATGTTCACCAGGTCCAGGGCGAACCCCAGCAGGTACAAAGTGGCCAGGCGGGACGGTTGATTCATGGGCGCTCCGGAGGTTTGCCGGGGAGCATAGCGAGGCGCTCGCGCTATCTGGAGAGGCTAATCGCGCATAGACTGTCAAATTGAATTTGACAATAGGGTCGCCTTCCATGGTCAGCCTCGACCGCTTCGAAACCTTTCGCGCCGTGGTCGACTGCGGTTCCCTCAGCGCCGCCGCCGACACCCTCGGCCAGACGCGTGCGGTAGTCAGCTTCAACCTCAAGCGGCTGGAGGCCGAGCTGGGCGTTTCTCTGCTCAGCCGCAGCACCCGGCGGATGGCCCTGACCGATGCTGGCGAACGCTTCTACCAGCGCTGCGTGAAGGTGCTCGACGAGGCGCGCCTGGCCATCGACGACGCCCGCGCCGAGCATGGCGAACTGCGTGGCAGCCTGCGCGTCACCACCACCCAGGAATACGGCCTGCGCCAACTGGTGCCGGCCCTGCAGGCATTCGCCCGGCTGCACCCGGCGTTGCAGGTACAATTGTCGACCTCATCGCTGCATGCCGACCTGATTGGCGAACGCTTCGACGTCGCGATCCGCCTGGGGCGCCTGGAGGACTCCACCCACCATGCGGTGCAACTGGCCAGCTTCGAGGTCCTGGCGGTGGCCAGCCCGGCCTGCCTGGCGGCGCTCGGCGAACCGCCGCCGACCGACCTGGAGAGTCTGGAGCGCCTGCAGAATCTCGGTCACAGCCGGCTGGCGGACTCCCTGCCCTGGCAAGTACGCGCCCCCGACGGCGCCCTGCGCAGCTACCGCGGACCGCGCCATCCCATGCTGCTGGCCGACAACGCCGCGGCCCTGCGCGCCTTTGCCCTCGACGGCCTGGGTATCGCCGTGCTGCCGGACTGGCTGGTGCAGGCCGACTTGCGCTGCGGCGCACTGCAACGCCTGCTGGCGGACCACGGGTTTCCGCTCCAGGGCGTGCATGCCGTTTATCCGCCGACCCGCCACCTGCCGTCGAAGGTCCGCGCGTTCATCGACTTCCTCAAGACTCGCCTGGGGCACCCGGACGCCGGTTAGAAAACCGAGGCCGCCGCGGTTGCCCGCGGCGGCCTCGGCACAGACGTGGCTCAGTTACCCTGCGGCATCTCGCCGCGCGCCAGGCGCGCATTGATGTCGCGGACCACCGCCGGCAGCTCGGCGATGGTCTCGATCAGGTAGTGCGGACGCGAACCTTCGAACATCTGTTCGATACGCGTCCGCTCGCGCTCCAGTTCGGCCGCCGGCAGCGCCTTGTACTGCTCGTAGGTGAGGCCCAGGGCATTGCCCGAGCAGGTCAGCGCCACCGTCCACATCCCGGCGCGGCGCCCTTCGAGGATACCCGGCCAGGTGTCGTCGACCTTCACGCAGGCCGCCACATCGTCGATCCCCAGGGCGATCACGTTGGCCAGCGCCTGGGCCGGCCATGGCCGGCCGTTGGGCACTTCGTCGGTGGCCACCACGTGGTCGGCGACGTAACCGTTGGTCTCGGCCAGGGCTACCACCTTCTCCATCACCACCGCCGGGTAACCGGAACAGGAACCGATCTTCAGGCCCATCCCGCGGAGTTCGGCGATCGCCTGCAGGGCGCCAGGGATCAGCGCCGAATGTTCGGCGATCTTTTCGATCTGCAGCGGCATGAAGCGCTCGTAGATGGCGGTGACATCGTCGTCGCTGGGCAGGCGGCCGAAGACGGCGCGGTAGCGCTCGGCGATCGCCGGGATGTCGCAGAGGGTGCGGATGTGGTCCCACTTGCCCATTCCCATCGGACCGCGCGCTTCCTCCAGGCTGACCTGGACGCCGAATTCGGCGAAAGCCTCGACGAAGATCTGGGTCGGCGCGAAGGAGCCGAAATCGACCACGGTTCCCGCCCAGTCGAGGATGGCGGCCTGGAGGGTGGCTGGCTGGTTGTAATTCATTGTCGTGAACCCTTTTCTGCTCGTTGTCGTTCAGTTCAGATCTCGAGGACTTCCAGTTCGCGCAGCGCCTCGCCGATGGCGGCGACCGCCTGCCGCATCTCCGCGGCGTCGACGTGGCCGATGCAGCCGACGCGGAAGGTTTCCACCTGGGTCAACTTGCCCGGATAGAGGATGAAGCCCTTCTCCCGCACGCGTTGGTAGAAGTCGGCGAAGCGGTAGCGCGGATCGCGCGGCGCGTGGAAGGTAACGATGATCGGCGCCTGGATTTCCGCCGGCAGGAAGCTGCGGAAACCGAGCCGGGCCATCTCGCCGAGCAGCGTTTCGCAATTGCTCGCGTAGCGCCGCTGGCGCGCCGGCAGGCCGCCCTCCTCTTCGTACTGGCTGAGCGCTTCGTGCAGGGCGGCGACCACATGGGTCGGCGGGGTGAAGCGCCACTGCCCGGTCTTGCGCATATAGGCGTGCTGGTCCTGCAGGTCCATGGCCAGGGAGTGGCAGTTGCCGGCGCTGGCTTCCAGGGCGGCGCTGCGGGCGAAGACGAAGCCCATCCCGGGGACGCCCTCCAGGCACTTGCCGGAGGCGGCGATCAAGGCATCGAACGGAACTTTCCGGGCATCGATCCCGATCGCCCCGAAGGAGCTCATGGCATCGACGATCAGGCGCTTGCCGTGACGCTCGACGACCTTGGCGATGGCCTCGAGCGGATTGAGGATGCCGGTGCTGGTCTCGCAGTGGATCAGCGCCACATGGCTGATCGCCGGATCGGCGGCCAGCAGACGCTCGACGTCAGCGGCGGTGGTCGGCACGTTCTCTTCGGTCTCGAAGGTGCTGAAGGGCCGTTGCAGAACCTCGCAGATCTTCGCCAGGCGCTTGCCGTAGGCACCGTTGATCAACACCAGGACCTTGCCGTCGCGCGGCACCAGGGTGCCGATCGCCGCTTCCACGGCGAAGGTGCCGCTGCCCTGCAACGGTACGCAGGTGTGGCTGCCTTCGCCGCCTACGATCTTCAGCAGGCGCTGGCAGACGCTGGCGGTGAGTTCGTTGAAATCGCTGTCCCAGGAGCCCCAGTCGACCATCATCGCCCGACGGGTACGGTAGGAGGTGGTCAGCGGACCGGGGGTCAGCAGGATGGGTGCGCGTTCGGCAGTGCTCATGCTCATTTCCTCTGCGGGAATCGGCCAAAGAAACCGGATCGGGCTTCGCGGTCCGGGCGGTCGTTCCGCGCCGGCGTTCCAGGGAAGCCTGGAGACATAAGGTGAGCGCCGCGCTACTATCGTTCAAATTGTTTGTTCCGATGCCAGCCATAAGCCAGGCCGATACCATGAATCTCTTCCAGCTCCGCGCCTTCGACGCCGTCGCCCGCGAAGGCAGTTTCACCCGCGCCGCCGAGCGCCTGTGCATCAGCCAGCCGGCGGTGACCGGACACGTCAAGGCACTCGAGGAGCACTACCAGGTCACCCTGTTCCGGCGCACCGCCCGGCGCATCGAACTGACCGAGGAGGGCTCGCGCCTGGTGGCGATCACGCGCACCCTGTTCGCCCTGGAGGAAGAAGCCGAGGCCCTGCTCGACGCCAATCGACAATTGGTCTCCGGCCGCCTCGAAGTCGCCGCCGACGGCCCGCACCTGGTGATGCCGATGCTCGCCCGGCTGCGCGCGAGCTATCCGGGAATCACCGTCAACCTGCGTCTGGGCAACGCCCAGGAGACCCTCGCGGCGCTGCTCAGCGAACACGTCGACGTCGCCGTGCTGACCGAGGTCGAGGCGCGTCCCGGGCTGTTCCTGGAGGAGTTGGTGAATTCGCGCATCTGCGCCCTGTTGCCTCGCCAGCATCCCTGGTGCGAACGCAACGAAGGCGTACCGCTGGAAGAGCTCGACCAGCAGATCATGGTGCTGCGCGAACCCGGTTCGATCACCCGCCGCACCTTCGACCGCGCCTGTGCCGAGCAGGGCGTGCAGCCGCGGGTGCTGCTGGAGCTGGACAGCCGGGAAGCGGTGACCGAAGCGGTGGCCGCCGAACTGGGCGTCGGCGTGGTGTCTTCCCTGGAGGTCGGCAACGATCCGCGGGTTCGCGCGGTGCCGCTGGTCGGTCCCGAGCTGACCAACCGCCACCTGATCGGCTGCCTGGAGAAGCGCCGCGGCCTACGGGTGATCAGGGCATTCCTGGAACTGGCGGCGGCCTGAGTCGCGCCTCAGCTCCAGTGACGCTCGCGGGTGCGGCGGTCTTCGCCGAAGCCGAACAGCGAGGCCAGCGAATACACGATCAGCTCGGCGATCCAGGCGACCAGCAAGGCGCAGCCCAGGCCCCAGGCGATCACCTCGGGCTTGAGCAGGACCTGGTAGCTGTAGCTGGCATAGGTTTCCATCAGCAACTCATGGTTCGGTGCGCGCAGCATGTGCCAGGCGCGGGCGTACCAGGGACCCTGCATGGCCTGCCACTCAGCGTCGAGCATGCGCGCGCGACGCATCAGGCGGTCGAGGTTCTCGCCGTCGCGCTGGAACACCGGATCGCTGTTGCTGCGGTAATGCCTGACCAGTTCCTCCAGGCTACCGTTGAAGAACTGCCCGGCGGTCTGCTGGAAGCCCTGGATGTTCTGCGCGGCCTCCAGGCGATGGGCGTCGACGCGCTTGGCGTAGTCGTCGATGAAACCGGGCACCTGCACCCCGAGCAGCAGGCCCAGGGTGAACAGCAGCAGTCTCAGGTAACTGCGGAACATGCGCTCTCCTCGTTCACGGCGGCGATTCAGACCCGCCCCTTGGCCAACACCTCGCCGCCCCACCAGAGGACCCACTCGCCGCTCTGCTGCAAGGTCCAGTTCTCGTTGTCGGTGAGCGGCTCGGTGGCGATCACCGTGACCACATCGTCCGGCGTGGTTTCCGCATGGAAGTCCACGGTCAGGTCGGCATCTTTCAACCGCGCCGGGCCGAATGGCGCACGGCGGGTAATGTAGGCGAGTTTGCTGGAGCAGAAGGTGAACAGCCAGTCGCCGTCGCTGATCAGGGCATTGAACACACCTTTCTTGCGATATTCGTCACAGGCCGAGATCAGCACCGGCAACAGCACCTCCACCGGCACCGGCTCGGGGAAAGCCCGGCGCACGCGGTTCAGCAGGTCGCAGAAGGCCGCCTCGCTGTCGGTCTCGCCGACCGGGCGGTAGAAACCGGGCTTGGGCTGGAAGTCGGCCAGTTGGCCATTGTGCGCGAAGGTCCAGTAGCGCCCACCGAGTTCGCGGATGAAGGGGTGGGTGTTGCTCAGCCCGACCTTGCCGACGTTGGCCTGGCGGATGTGCCCGATGACCGTCTCGCTCTTGATCGGGAAGCGCTGCACCAGCCGCGCCACCTCCGAATCGACGCTCGCCAGCGGGTCCTGGAACAGCCGCACGCCGCGTCCTTCGTAGAAGGCGATGCCCCAACCGTCGCGGTGCGGGCCGGTACCGCCGCCGCGCTGCATCAGTCCGGTGAAGCTGAAGACGATGTCCGTCGGGACGTTGGCGCTCATGCCCAATAGTTCACACATGGCTCAAACCTCCCTGAGCAAGGCTGTACGTAGTAGTTCTCGTTCCCGCTGCAGACGCGCCTGCAGGCTCGCGCGACCGACCGGCAGGAAACGGGTCAGGGCGCGCCAGAGCAGTCGCGGCAGGTCGCCGAGACGCCGGGGAATCAGGTGCAGATGCAGGTGCGCCACGTGCTGGTTGGCCGCCACGCCATCGTTGAGCAACAGGTTGATGCCTTCCACGCCGAAACCGGCCCGGCGCAATGCGCGACCGATACGCTCGGCGAGCGCCAGGAGGGCGTCGCGGGCGGCGGCGGAAAGATCGCTCAGGTGCGGGGCGTGCTCGCGGGCTACGATCAGCACGTGCGCCGGTCGCAGCGGAAAGATGTCCAGCAGGACGATGAAATGCTCGTCCTCGAAGAGTCTGTGCGCCGGCTCGCGGCCACCCGCTATGGCGCAGAACACGCAATCCATGGGAAATCCCGACATAGGCCTCGCCTCATGCTGAACGCCTGCCGGGCGTAGCGCAAGAATGGATTTCGTCGCGAAAGGCTACAGGCGCGGCTCGATGCGCATGCGCCGGTCGCCGTGCTCGTCGGTGCGGGTGTCGACGTCCGGCATCAACTCGGGCTGCATCATCTGCCGCAGGGTCGGCTCGTCCTCGGCGTCCTGCGACGGATGCCGACGATTCTTCCAGGCCCGCTCCAGCGGCCAGCGGATGGCGGCGATCAGCAGGTACAGGCCGAAACCGAGCAGCGCCACCAGGGCCAGGTCAGAGACCGCGCGCCAGGCGTTGTTGCCGACCTTGAACACGACATCCAGCGCGGTGATGGCGATGGCCGGGGCGTAGAGGTCGTTCTGCGGGTCCACCGGAGTCGGCGTGAACAGCAGGATGAAGACGATCAGCCGCAGGGGTTCGCGCAGCCAGCGCCACATCCAGCCGGTCATCAGCCAGAACACCAGCATCAGGCCGAGTCCGGCGATGGCGTAGGCGCCCCAGGCGATCAGATAGTCTTGTTCATTCATGCGGCGTGCGTGGCGATAGCGGTGATGGGGGGCTTATGATAGCCGCTTTTGCATGCCGACGCGCCTACCCACCGATGGCGGGCGCCGCGCCGCCAGTTTTATTCAGATTTCCCGGCCTCGCGCATGGCCGGATCGACGAGGATTCCCGATGCCCCATCCGCAGCCCCCCATCGCCCGCCGCGACGCCGGAAGCGACCCCTACGCCTGGCTGGAGGAGCGCGACGCCCCGGAGGTGCTCGACTACCTGAAGGCCGAGAACGCCTACCTGGATAGCGAACTGGCCGACCAGGCCGGCTTGCGCGAGACCCTGTTCGAGGAGATCAGGGGACGCATCCGCGAGACCGACCTGTCGTTGCCCAGTCCGTGGGGTCCGTGGCTGTACTACCAGCGCACCACCGCCGGCGACGAATACCCGCGCCACTACCGCTGCCCGCGTCCGGCGGACGGCAGCCTGGCGGTCGACGAAGGCGCCGAGCAACTGTTGCTCGATCCCAACCAGTTGGCCGACGGCGGCTTCCTCTCCCTCGGCGCCTTCAGCATCAGCCCCGACCAGAGCCTGCTGGCCTACAGCCTGGACACCAGCGGCGACGAGATCTACCGCCTGTTCGTCAAGGACCTCGCCAGCGGCGCGGTGCAGGCCCTGCCCTTCGACGACTGCGACGGCAGCCTGACCTGGGCCAACGACAACCGCACGCTGTTCTTCGGCGAACTGGACGACACCCACCGCCCGCACAAGCTCTATCGCCACCGCCTGGGCGAGGCCGGCGCCGAGCTGGTGTTCGAGGAAGGCGACGGGCGCTTCTTCCTGCACTGCTACCGCTCCAGCTCGGAACGCCAGCTGATCCTCCTGCTCAACAGCAAGACCACCAGCGAGGCCTGGGTGCTCGACGCCGACCAGCCGCAGGGAACGTTCCGTTGCCTGGCGCCGCGCGAGGAAGGCCACGAGTACTACCCCGACCACGGTCGCCTCGACGGCCGGGGCCTGTGGCTGATCCGCAGCAACCAGGCGGGGATCAACTTCGCCCTCTACCAGGCCGAGGAGTCGCGGCCGACTCGCGAGCACTGGCAACTGCGCGTGGCCCACGACCCGCAGCGGACCCTGGAAGATGTCAGCCTGAACGCCGAGGCGGTGATCCTCGGCCTGCGCGACGGCGGCCTGCCGGTTATCGAGGTGCAACCGCAGGGCCTGCCGGCCTACCGCGTGCAGTTGCCGGACGCCGCCTACAGCCTCTACGTGCAGGACAGCCTGGAATTCGACAGCCCCTGCGTGCGACTGCGCTACGAGGCCCTGAACCGTCCGGCGCAGGTACGCCAGCTGAACCTCGCCGATGGCACGCAGACCGTCCTCAAGCAGACCCCGGTGGAAGGCCCATTCGACGCCGACGCCTACGCCAGCCGGCGCATCTGGGCCAGCAGCGGCGACGGCACGCAGGTGCCGGTCAGCCTGGTGGCGCGCAAGGAAGTCCTCGACGGCATCGCCGCCGGGCGCCCCGCGCCGCTCTATCTCTATGGCTACGGCGCCTACGGGCATAGCCTCGATCCCTGGTTCTCCCACGCCCGCCTGAGCCTGCTCGAACGCGGCTTCGTCTTCGCCATCGCCCATGTCCGTGGCGGCGGCGAACTGGGCGAAGCCTGGTACCGGGCCGGCAAGCTGGAACACAAGCAGAACAGCTTCGACGACTTCATCGCCTGCGCCGAGCACCTGCTCGCCGAGGGCTACTGCCGTCCCGAGGGTCTCGCCATCAGCGGCGGCAGCGCCGGCGGGCTGTTGATCGGCGCGGTGCTCAACCAGCGCCCGCAACTGTTCGGCGCGGCCATCGCCGAGGTGCCTTTCGTCGACGTGCTGAACAGCATGCTCAATCCGGACCTGCCGCTGACCGTCACCGAATACGATGAGTGGGGCAACCCGCAGGAGCCCGAGGTGCATGCGCGGATCGCCGCCTACGCGCCCTACGAGAACGTCAGGGCCCAGGACTACCCGCACCTGCTGGTGGTCGCCGGCTACAACGACAGCCGCGTGCAGTACTGGGAAGCCGCCAAGTGGGTGGCGAAACTGCGGGCGACCAGGACCGACACCAACCTGCTGCTGCTCAAGACCGACCTCGGCGCCGGCCACGGCGGCATGAGCGGCCGCTACCAGGGGCTGAAGGACGTGGCGCTGGAATACGCCTTCCTGCTCAAGGTCCTCGGCCTGGTATGACCACCGCGGGGGCCGGCGACGCCGGCCTTCCGCCACGAAAAAGGGAACCTTCGTGAAACGACGCTTCTGGCCCGCCATGGGCCTGCTCGCCGCGATCATGCTGGCCGTCTACCTGGCGAATCCGTTCGGCACCGCCAGTCTCGACCCGCGCGCGCGGCTCCTCGGCGTGGCGCTGTACAAGATCCCTTCGCGCTCGATGGAACCGACCTTGCAACAGGGCGACTTCATCCTCGCCAACGCCGCGCGCTACGCCTTCGCCGACCCGCAGGTCGGCGACCTGGTGGTGTTCCGCTTCCCGCCGCAGCGCAGCATCGCCTATGTGAAGCGCATCGCCGGGATACCCGGCGATCGCGTGCGGATCGATGGCGGCCGGCTCTACGTCAATGAGCGCCCGGTGACGGAGCCCTACCTGGCGCAACAGGCGCTGCGCCAGCCGGACTCCCTGCGCATGGCCGAGCGGACCGTCCCCGCCGGCCACTACTTCATGCTCGGCGACAACCGCGACAACTCCAACGACAGCCGCTACTGGGGCTACGTACCGCGCGCCGACCTGGTCGGCTGGGTGTTCGCCGTCTGGTATGCCGAGGACACCCGGCGCATCGGTTCGGTGCACTGACGCCCCTCAGAAGAACTGGGTGACGCTGATCTTGGCGTTGCGTCCCTGGCTGTAGACCAGGTCGCCGCCCAGCGGCTGGCGATAGGAGCGGTTGAACAGGTTGTCCACGGTGAAGTCGATGCGGGTGTCCTTCAGGCCCAGCTTGGCCGGGACCCACTCGGCGAACAGCCGATGAGTGTCGTAGCTGTCGTTGGCCGCGTGATCCCAGTAGATATCGCCGGAACCGGTACCCATCCCGCCGCTGTAGCGATCGCTGGGCAGGCGGTCGGTCTTGCGCACGAACTCGCCCTGCCAGCCGAGCTTGGCATCCCATTCCGGAACCTTCAGGCCGAGCATGGCCACCCACTTCGGCGGCGGGATGTCGCGCGCCCACACGTTCGGTCCCCAGGGATTGCTGTAGGCCCCATCGTGCTTGCCGGTCATCCACGAGTAGGACAGGCTGCCGAACAGCCGCTGGCTGTCGTAGAAGCTCTCGATCTCGAAGCCCTTGATGGTCAGGCCCGGCAAGTTGCGGTAGTTGCTCAGCGGCAGCATGTCGCCGCAGCTACCACCGATACTGCCGTTGTCGATCGACTGCTGGCGGCAGCCGACGCTGCGGGTGCGGAATATCTCGTCCTTGATGCGGTTCTGGAACAACGTGGTGCGGATCTGCAGGCTGTCGCCGGCGACCAGCAGGTCCGGCAGGTTGATCACGCTGCCGCCACGGATCGCATGGATGCGCTCGGCGTCCAGGTCGCGGCTGCTGCCACCGATGGTCGAACTGTTCTGCACTTCGTACTGCTCGTCGATCACCGGCGCTCGCCAGGTCTCGGTGTAGTCGGCGAAGAACGCCAGGTTCGGCGTCGCGGTCCAGAACACCGACAGCCGCGGCGACCAGCCGGAGTAGGTCTGGGCGCGATAGTCATGGCCGAGCTTGGGATTGTCGTAGATCGGCGCCAGGTTGGCCTGGCCGTCGTTGCGCACGCTGTCGAAGCGCATCGATGGGGTGACGGTCAGGCTGCCGTAGGTGATCGCGTCCTGGATGTAGAAGCTCTGCGTGTCCTGCTTGCCGGCCGGCATGAATGCCGGTTGCAGCCAGCCGTAGTTGTAGCGCGGGGTCTCGTAGGTCTTGCCCGGCATGTGCATGAGGATGTCGCGCTTGTGCTTGTGCAGCGCCGCGCCCAGGGTCAGCTCGTGCTGTAGCGCTCCGGTATCGAAACGGCTGGTGTTGCGCAGCTCCAGGACCTTGTCCTGGTACTCGGTACGCATCCGTTTGCCACCGGTGGCGAGCTGGTAGAAGGCGGTGTCCTCGCGACGGTCGAGTTGCTCGGTGCGGGCGTCGGAATAGCTCAGTTGCAGGTCGATCCAGGGGTTGTCCAGCGGATGGTAGTTGTACTTGCCGGTCCAGGTGGTGTCGGTGGTATCGCGATGGGCCAGCAGGCGGGTCAGGCCCAGCTCGTAGCCGTAGCGGTCGATGGTCCACTGGCTCGGCGGGGTCGGGTAGCTGCTGGCGGAGAACGGCGTCCAGCGCGAGCTTTTCGAGCGCAGGTAGGTGAAACCCAGGTCGTGCTCCTCGGTGGGGTGCAGGTTGAGCTTGAACAGGCCGGTCTTCTCGTCCTGGGCGCTGTTGGGCAGGCGCTTGGGGTTGATCGGGTAGTCGGTGGGCGACAGCGGCAGGTTGTCGGCCAGCTTCATGTCGCGGCCGTCGCGACCGTTGAGATAGAGCAGGGCATCGACGCGGCGGTCTTCGCTGCGACCGAACACGGCGCCGGAGTAGATCTTCTGCTGGTCGTTGGAGTGATAGCCGTACTTGAGCATGGCGCCGACGTCGCGGCCTTCGCGCAGCAGGTCCGGCGCGTCCTTGGTCTCCATGTGCACGGTGCCGCCGAAGCCGCCATTGCCGGTGAACACCGAGTGCGGTCCCTTCTCCACCTCGATGCGCTTGATCATTTCCGGTTCGATGAACACGGTGCCCTGCTGGTAGCGCTCGAAGCCGCTCTTCTGCGCGCCGTCCAGGGTATAGGGCACGTCCTCGGCGTCGCCCAGGCCCCAGATGTTGGTGGTCTGTCCGCCCGGCTTGGGCGAGCCGCCCATGGTCACTCCGGGCAGGGTCTGCAGCAGGCTGGGGATGTTGTCCGCCTGCTGGCGTTCGATATCCCGCCGGGTCAGGGTCGAACGGCCGACGTTGCTGGCGTCCACTTCGCGACCGTTGCCGACGATGGTCTGCGCGTCCAGTTGCAGCGCGTTGTCGCTGTAGGCGTCGACCTGGCGCCGGCGCACCACGTAGCCGCCGCCCGCCTCCACCAGCTCCAGCTCGGAACCGACCAGCAACCGCTCCAGCGCCTCGCGCACCCCGTAGCTGCCGCTCAGCGCCGGAGCGCGCAGGCCCCGCAGGAGCGACTCGTCGAACAGCACCTGGACCTGCGCCTGCTGCGCCAGGCGCGACAGCGAGGCGGCCAGCGGCTGCGCCGGCAGGTCGAAGCGTCGTTCGGCAGCGCTGGCGCCGGCGGCCCACAACGCGGCGCCGAGCACGGCGGCGGAACACAGCGGGCGCCAGGCGGCGCGGGTGAAAGGCAAGGTCATGCTGGAACTCTCCCCAAGTGACTGCTGGATGTCGCCGGCAGCGGCGACGGACAGCAGAGAAGACGCAGCAGGGAGAAAAACCCACATATGCGAATGAAAAATATTTTCATTAATGCTGACGACGCGCCTCAGCGCGCCAGGATCAGCACCTCGCCACCAGCCTGCGGCTGCACCCGCACCGGCAATAGCGCCGGCAGGGCGAGGAGAAAATCGTCGGGGCGGGCGATCCGCACCGTACCGGAGACCCGCTTGCCGGCAAGCCGGGGATCTCCCAGGCGGATCGGCGCGGCACGATAGCGCGACAGTTCCTCCACCAGTTCGCCCAGCGGCTTGTCGCGGAACACCAGTTGCCCATCGCGCCAACTGGCGACCTGCTCCGGCGCCACATGGCCGAGTTCCAGGCGCTGCTCGGCGAGGTCCAGGCGCGCGCTGTCGCCAGCCAGCAGCACATGTTCGGCATCCTTCTCCAGGGACGGCTGCAACGCCACGCGCCCCTGTTTCACCGCCACGGCGAGGGCCTGCGCGTTGCGCCGGACGCTGAACTGGGTACCGAGTACGGTGACCCGGCTGTCGCCGCTGCCGACCCGGAAAGGCCGGGCCGGATCGTGGCTGACCACGAAGAACACCTCGCCTTTCTCCAACAGCACGTCGCGGGTGCGCTCGGCGTAACGCACCTGCACCTGGGTATCGACGTCGAGGAACAGCTTCGATCCGTCCGCCAGGACCACCTCGCGCTGCTCGCCAGGTGCCGTGCCGTAGGCGAGGTTCGGTCCGAGCGACTGGTCGCGCCAGAACAGGGTGGCGACGAGCAGCGCGCAGAATACGAAGAACGCCGCCGCCAGCGCCCGGGGCAGGCGCCAGGCCGGCACCGGCTCGGGAATATCGTCCAGCGCCGGGCGCGGCAGGCCGTCGAACTCTCGCCAGAGCCGCTCCATGCCCTCGAGCGCTTCGCGATGGCGCGGATCGGCGCGTAGCCAATCCTCCAGCTCGGCCCGGCAGGCAGCGCTGAAATGCCCGGAACGACGCCGGCTGAACCAGTAGGCGGCGCGGTGATCGATGTCCTCTTCGGTTTCGTCTGCGAACAGCGGTTCCAGTCGTTCCAGCGGCTTCATCCTTCGCCTCCCTGGCCAAGCCGCCGCTTGCAGTGCAGCAAGGCGCTGGCGATGTGCTTTTCCACCATGCTCAGGGAGATTCCCATGCGCTCGGCCACTTCGACCTGGGACAGGCCGTCGAACTTGTGCAGGACGAACGCTTCGCGCCGCCGCGGCGGCAGCTCGGCCAGCGCGGCCGCCAGGTGGCTGAGACGCTGCTGCTGTTCGAAACGCTCGCCCGGCCCGGCCGCCTCGCCTTCCAGCGCGGCGGGTTCGTCGTTCGCCGCCGGCCGGTCGAGATCCTGGCCGCGGCTCTGCTGCCGGCGCCAATGGTCGCGCAACAGGTTGCGGGCGATCTGGAAAAGAAATGCGCGCGGCTGCTCGACCGATTGCCGGCCCGGCCATTTCAGCCACTGGGCGAAAGTATCCTGGGCGAGGTCGGCGGCGTCCGCCGAACTGCCCAGGTGCTTGCGCAGGAAGCGCAGCAACTCGCCATGGAACGCCTGATAGGCATGCGAGACGGAACCACGGAAGCGCTCATCCATCCGTGCATCCTCCGGCGGCGCCCCCCGCGCCGTTGACCCGCTGCAACACCTCGCCTCCCCGCTTCCGTCGGATACGGAAGTCCCTTGCAAATATGCGAATGATAATACATATCATTTCACAAGGTAAGGAAGTGCGACGGACGCGAGCTCAGCCGGCGCGGAAGATCAGGTAGTCCTCCCAGTCGTCCTCGGCCACCTGGGTCTCGCTGAGCATGCGCCCGGACTGGGAAATGCGTTCCTTGTGGACCCGCTCCGGGTCGCCGCAGACCAGGTGGTGCCAGAGCGGCAGGTCCTTGCCTTCGGCAACCAGGCGATAGCCGCAGGTCGGCGGCAACCACTGGAACTCGTCGGCCTGCGCCGGGGTGAGCTGGATACAGTCGGGGACGAAACGGATGCGCTCGGCGTAGTTGGTGCAGCGGCAGCTTTGCAGGTCGAGCAGCTTGCAGGCGATACGCGTGTAGTAGACGCTGCCGTCGTCCTCGTCCTCGAGCTTCTGCAGGCAGCACAGGCCGCAACCGTCGCACAGCGACTCCCACTCGTCCTGGTCGAGTTGGGCGAGGGTCTTGCGTTTCCAGAAGGGTTCGACTTTGGCGGCCATGGCATCGGGGGCTGGTGAAAAGGCGCGATAGTCTAGTCCCCCGCCCCCTCCAGGCCAAGCACCGGCCGGCACATGGCTACTTCAGGTAGGAACGCAGCGCGGTCACCACCAGTTCCAGGTCTTCGCGACGCTGCTCCGCGCTCGCCTGCTCGGCGCCGAGGTGTTCGCGGATGTGCCCCTCCAGCACTTCGTTCATCAGGCCGTTCACCGCACCGCGGATCGCCGCGATCTGTTGCAGCACCGCCGCGCATTCGCTGCCCTCTTCCAGCGCCTGCTCCAGCGCCCGGGTCTGCCCGGCGATGCGGCGCACCCGCGCCAGGAGCTTCTTCTTCCCATGGATGGTATGGGCCACCGCTCTCTCCTCAAGGTAATATACTGGGGTATAGTATATTTTCGACGTCTCGACAGGACAGTAGCAAATGCCCGGCACCCCGACTACCCAGCCCCTGCGCCATTCCCATCGGTTCGACCAGGGCAACCCGCTGGCCGAGCGCAACACGCGCTGGGCGGTATTGCTCACCGCCTGCATGATGGTCGCGGAAATCGCCGGCGGCTGGCTGTTCAACTCCATGGCCCTGCTCGCCGACGGCTGGCACATGAGCTCCCATGCCCTGGCCCTGGGTCTTGCGGTACTCGCCTACGGCGCCGCGCGGCGCTATGCCAACGACCCGCGCTTCAGCTTCGGTACGTGGAAGATCGAGGTGCTCGGCAGCTACACCAGCGCCCTGCTGCTTCTGCTGGTGGCCGGGCTGATGCTCTACCAATCGGTCGACCGCCTGCTCGACCCCAGCCCGATCCACTACCAGCAGGCGATGCTGGTCGCCGCGCTCGGCCTGCTGGTCAATCTCGCCTGCGCCTGGCTGCTGCGCGACGGCCATGCCCACCACGGGCACGGCCACTCGCACCACCACCACCACCACCACCACCACCACCACCACCACCACCACGACCATCATGCCCACCGGCACGATCTGAATCTGCGCGCCGCCTACCTGCACGTGCTGGCGGATGCCGCCACCTCGCTGCTGGCGATCGTCGCGCTGGCCGGCGGCCTGCTGTGGAACGCGGCCTGGCTGGACCCGCTGATGGGTATCGTCGGCGCGGTACTGGTCAGTGTCTGGGCATGCGGCCTGATCCGGCAGAGCAGCCGGGTATTGCTGGATGCGCAGATGGACGCGCCGGTGGCTGCGGAAATCCGCGCGGCGATCGCCAGCAGCCCGCTGCCGGCGGAACTGCTCGACCTGCACCTGTGGCAGGTCGGCCAGGGCAAGTACGCCTGCCTGCTGAGTCTGCTGACCACCGAGGAAGGCAGCGCCGACTATTTCAAGCGCCGCCTGGCCGAGCATGAGGAACTGGTGCACATCACCGTCGAGGTGAACCCGCTGCTCCCGCTCGCCGCCTGAGGGAACGCGGCTCAGTAGCCGCGAGCGAAGTCCACCTCGCCGCGCATGGCGGTACCCGCCCAGAAGCGCGCGAGGTTGTCGCGGAACAGTTCGACCATCGCCCCCGGCAGGGTCGGCGCGGCGGTGTGCCCGGTCAGCAAGAGGCGCGGGGTATGCCAGAACAGGTGGTTGGCCGGCAGCGGCTCTTCGCGGCAGACGTCGATCACCGCGCCGGCCAGTTGGTTGTTCTCCAGTGCCGCCACCAGGTCGGCGTCCACCACCGCGACACCACGCCCGGCATTGATAAACAGCGCCGTGGGCTTGAGCCGGGCGAACAGCGCACGGTCGTAGATGTCGTGGGTATCGGGGGTGTCGGGCAGCAGGTTGATCAGGTAGTCGGCCGTCTCCACCAGGCGACCGAGGTCGTCGAGCGACCCCATGCGGTTGAACGGCACCAGCGAACGCGGATTCTTCGCCACCCCGGTCAGGTCCATGCCGAAGCCGGACAGGGTATGCGCCACCGCCTGGCCGATCTCCCCGGTGCCCACGATCACCACCTGCCGGCCACGCAACCCGCCAGGCGTGCGGCTATCCCATTGCGAACCGACCTGGCTGGCCAGGCGACCGAGGAACTGGCGCTCGTGGGCGAGCATATAGGTCAGCAGGTATTCGCTCATCACCTGGCCGAAGATGCCTACCGCGCGTGTCAGGCTGTAGTCCTTCGGCAGGTCGGCGGCCAGCAGCGGCGTGATGCCCGCCCAGGTCGACTGCACCCAGACCGGATGCACGCCCTGGCGCAGCATCTGCGCCACCAGGTCGGGCTGGCCGAGCCAGATCGAGCACTCGCTGGCGGCGTCGATGAGTTGCAGGGGATCGTCCCCCGCCACCACCTTCAGGCTGGGGTCGGCCGCCATCAGCAGCGCGGCATAGAGAGCGTGGTCACGTTCGAGAATCAGCAAGCGCATGGGTCACACTGCCAAGCCGGACAAGGGCTGGCGATCAGGCCGGAGAATATTGTTCTTTCATGCATCACGGCTCCTGGAGGGAAGCCCTCGAGAGCAGCAGGTTTGGCGCTGGTAGACCACGGTCGCTGCCAGGGGTTCCGCTATCGTGCGACATCTTGCGGACATCATGCACCGAAGGCGCAGCCTTGCACAGAGCGGGTTTCACGTCGTGAAAGTGGCGCCGGGAAGCCGGCGCCAGCGGGGTACGGCTCGCGTCAGAGCGGGTCGTTCATGCGCAGCAACTCTTCCGGGAGATGCTCGATGTACTCTTCTTCGCCCGGCGGCATCTGCAAGTGGAAGCCCTGCTTCTCGATGTTCTCCAGGACCTTGGCGACATCCTCGCGGGCCAGTTGGCGCTCGGGGGTGAGCAGCAGGTCGAAGACATGTTGCGGCGCGCCGAACGGCACCAGCAGGGCCTCGGGTACGCGGCTCAACGCCTCGCGCTTGTCGACGTAGAGGTACATCTCGTTCTTGCGCGGGCTCTTGTAGACGGAACAGATTCGTTTCATGCGCTCTCCAGGGCGTCCAGCAGGGCCTGGCCCATGCGTTCGCGGCGCCAGCCGCGGAGGGAATCGGGCAGTTCGTAGGGACCGTCGGGATAGCCGCTCTTGAGCAGTGCCTCGAGGATCTTCTTGCGCAGCATCAGCTCAGGCGCCATGCCCAGGGTCTCCGCTTCGCGCTGGCCGATGGCGCGCAGGCTCTTGAGCAGCGGGGTGACCTCCGGCGGCAGCGGCTCGGGCAGCGCCTCGGGCCATTCGCTCTGCGGCAGGCGCGAAGCCTGGGCGATCAGTTCGATGAGGAAGTCGCCGTCCTGGCGCACGGTGCGCGGATGCATGTCTTCGATCGCCGCCAGGTCGGTCTTGTTCTTCGGCAGCAGGCGCGCCAGCGGCCACAGGGTACGTTCGCGCAGCACGTGGTTGCGCGGCCGGTTGCGCAGGCGTGCCTGCTCCTCGCGCCAGGCGCAGAGTTCGCGGAGCACCGCCAGTTGCTGCGGACGCAGCCGCCAACCCAGCTTGACCTCGCGGTAGGCCTCGCGCGGATCACTCTCGCGGCAGAGGTTGGCGACCAGTTCGGCGCCGTCCTCCAGCAGCCAGGCGCGTTTCTCCTCGCTCAGCCGCGCATCCAGGGCCAGGTAGACCTGGGCGAGGTGCTGGACGTCGTCGGCGGCGTAGCGCATCTGCATCTCGGTGAGCGGCCGTTGCAACCAGTCGGAACGGGTCTCGTCCTTGGGCAGGTCGATGTCCAGCACCTCCTTCACCAGCTTCGAGTAGCCCATCGAATGGGCCATGCCGAGATAGGCGGCGGCCAACTGCGTATCGAACAGCGGCACCGGCAGGCTGCCGGTGAGGCGCAGGAACACCTCGAGGTCTTCGCTGCAGGCATGCAGCACCTTCACCACCCGCTCGTCTTCGAGCAGCTCGGCGAAGGGGCTCCAGTCCTGGATCAGCAGCGGATCGATCAGCCACTCCTGCCGGCCATCGCCCACCTGCACCAGACCGGCCGCGGGATAGAAGGTATCGACGCGCATGAACTCGGTATCGAGCGCGAGGTACGGCTGTGTGCGCCATTCCCGGCATTGCTGCGCCAGGCTGGCATCATCGCGGATCCACTGGATTTCGGGCGCGGTCACGAACATCTCCTTGGTCAAGTGCGGCGCATTATATAGAGCCTGGCGCCATGCGAGCATTCCGCTCGGCACCGCGCTTGCCGATGAGCGTAGCGAATGTCCATACTCCGCCCTTTGTCCGACAATCCGAACAAGGGAACTGCATGAAGAAGCTCAGCGGAATAATCGTCCTCCTGCTGGCTGGCGCGGCTCTTTACCTGGCCCTGAAGACCAGCCCGATCGACCCGCTCGCCTGGGATGCTCCGGCCGCTCCGCAGATGACCGGGGTCCTCGAACCCAACGACACCCTGATGAAGGCCGAGCTGCTTGGCCAGGGCCAGTTGCACGGCCCCGAAGACACCGCCGTGGACAGCCAGGGCCGCGTCTATGCCGGTCTCGCCGACGGCCGCGTGGTACGCCTGGACGCCAGCGGCAAGGTCGAGACCTTCGTCGACACCGGCGGCCGCCCGCTGGGCATGGACTTCGATGCCGCCGGCAACCTGATCCTCGCCGACGCCTGGAAAGGCCTGCTGCGCATCGATCCGCAGGGCAAGGTGGAAACCCTCGCCACCGAGGCCGACGGTGTCCCCTTCGCCTTCACCGACGACCTCGACATCGCCAGCGACGGCCGCATCTACTTCAGCGACGCTTCCAGCAAGTTCCACCAGCCCGACTACATCCTCGACCTGCTCGAGGCCCGACCGCACGGCCGCCTGCTGCGCTACGACCCGTCCACCGGCAAGACCGAGGTGCTGCTCAAGGACCTGTACTTCGCCAATGGCGTGGCACTCTCGGCAAACGAGGACTTCGTACTGGTCAACGAGACCTACCGCTATCGCATCACCCGCTACTGGCTGAAAGGCGAGAAGGCTGGCCAGCACGAGGTGTTCATCGACAACCTGCCGGGCTTGCCGGACAACCTCCAGGGCGACCGCAAGGGTACCTTCTGGGTGGCCCTGCCGACCCCGCGCAAGGCCGACGCCGACTTCCTCCACCGGCATCCCTGGCTGAAGGCGCAGCTGGCCAAGCTGCCGCGCATGTTCCTGCCCAAGCCGACCGCCTACGGGCTGGTCATCGCCATCGACGAACAGGGCAGGATCGTCCGCAGCCTGCACGACACCAGCGGCCACCACCTGCGCATGATCACCTCGGCGAAGCCGGTGGGCGACCAGCTCTACTTCGGCAGCCTGGAAAACGACCGGATCGGCCGCCTGGCGATCCCCTGAAAAGGCCGAGGCGAAAAAAAGCCCGGCGCAAGCGTCGGGCCAAGCCAATCGGACAAGCGTCCCGAGGGATAGAACACAGGAGCGGGTATCTCGGAACGAGCCGATTCTGCATGTCTGGACAAATCCCCCGCTGCCGGGCGAGGCTGATGACCGAGTAGGAATCTTCCTCGCCTGGAGCCAGCCCTTTCCTTTCGCCATTTCTCCACCTCGCCGCGCGACGCCGGGATGACGCGACGCGGTCCAAGGGGCATGATCCACCCATTCGCCACCGGCTTTGCTTCCCGACCCAAGGAGTCCGCGATGTCGTCCGCCCAACTGCTGACCGCGCAACAACTGGCCGCCCGCCTCAGCGAACCCGACCTGCTGGTCCTCGACTGCCGTTTCGCCCTCGAAGACCCGTCCTACGGTGCCCGCGTCTATCAGGAGAACCACATTCCCGGCGCGCATTTCGCCGACCTCGAACGGGATCTTTCCGCTCCCGTGCGCAAGGGCGTGACCGGTCGCCATCCGCTGCCGGATCCCGCCGAGCTAGCGCTCAAGCTACAAGCCTGGGGCCTGCGCCAGGATAGCCAGGTGGTGCTCTACGACGACGGCCCCGGCGCATTCGCCGCCCGCGCCTGGTGGCTGTTGCATTGGCTGGGCAAGCGCGATGGGGTCTACCTCCTCGATGGTGGCCTGGCGGCCTGGAAGGCTGCGGGGCTGGCACTGACCAATGGCGAAAGCAGTCTTCGACCCGGCGATTTCCAGGGCCAGCCCGATGCCTCGCTGTTGATCGACGCCGCCACCCTCCAGGCCCAACTGGGCCAACCCGGACTGGCGCTGCTCGATGCTCGCGCGCAGCCGCGCTTCCGTGGCGAAGTCGAGCCCATAGATCCGGTCGCCGGACACATTCCCGGTGCCCAGTGCGCCGCCTTCACCGACAACCTTGGCAGCGACGGCCGCTTCCTTCCGCCGGAACAATTGCACCTGCGGTTCTCCGCCCTGTTGCGCGGTCGCCCGGTGGACGAGCTGGTCGCCTACTGCGGCTCCGGCGTCACCGCCTGCCACAACCTGTTCGCCCTGAGCCTCGCCGGCTTCCCGCTTCCGCGCCTCTACGCCGGCTCGTGGAGCGAGTGGATCACCGACCCGCGCCGCCCGGTCGCCACCGGCGACTGACGCCATACGCTCGGACGCGGCTTACGCCGCGTCGGGCAGCTTCCTGAAGTAGTCGAGCAACTCCTTCTGCAACGCCTCGTTGCGGAACAGCCCGAAATGCCCGACCGCCCCCTCGGCCCGTCCCTTGCGACGCAACTCCAGGTGCGCCGCGGCATAGACCTGGTGAAGCTTTTCCGCCGCAGCCCACGGCACGTAGTCGTCGTCCTCGAACAGGAAGCTGGCGACGGGGATGTCCAGCGCCTCGTAACCCTGCCGCTGCAATCCGAAGCGCGGTGCCAGGAGGTAGTCCGGCTGCCGCACCCAGCGCGCCCAGTCGCGCATGAAATGACTCGGCATATCCAGGCTGCCGAGGCCGAAGAAACGACTGGGAAAGCGTCGGAGCAGTCCGGTCAGTAGCGGCACCGCCACGCAGAACAGGCCGAACATCTGCCAGCGTTGCCTGCCTCGCCAGCGCCTCCAGTACGGAAACGAACCGGCGACGAACGCGGCGCCGCTCAATCCGCTGGCCTGACCAGCCAGACCGAGCAACTGCGCGCCGATGCTGTGGCCGACGAAATAGCGCGGTAGCTCCGGCGCGCGCGCTCGGCACCAGGCCAGCGCCGCATCGATGTCCTCGCGTCCCCAGTCGGCCAGGCGATAGCTAGCCACGGCAGGGTCGTCGCCTTCGCTGCCGCGGTAGCTGAACAACAGCACCTCATAGCCGGAAGCCGCGGCCAGGACGGCGAAGCGCTGGTAGAAGGCGCGCCTGACGCCGAGCGCGCAGGCCACCACGATGCTCCCCTGCGCATCGCCGACGGCCGGGAAGTGGTCGCCGGCCAGGCGCACACCGTCACGGCAGGCGATCTCCACTGCGGTACTCATTCGCTCCCTCCTTTGCCGTGCGGGTTCGAGCAGCCGGGACGGACGCAATGCTCGACGGATCGCCAGGCGTGCTAGCATGAACATACCGACGGTATGTAAGAAGGCAGCAGTATGAATGTCAAGAGCAGGCAGCAGGAAAATGCCGAGGCGACCCGTGAGGCGCTGCTGGAAAGCGCCCTCTCCGCCTTCATCGAACATGGCTATGGCGGCGTCTCCATCGACGCCATCGCCCGCGAGGCGCGCGTGACCAAGGGCGCGTTCTACCACCACTTCGGCAGCAAGCAGGAACTGCTCGCCGAATGCTACGAACGCCAGGTACGGACGATCGCCGAGGACCTGGACAGGGTGCCGGCGCATGTCGACAAGTGGGCGGAGGCCGCCGCACTGGCCGAGGCCTTCATCGACAGCGTGATGGCGCGCGGCAAGCGGCAACTGTCGCTGCAGGAGGTGATCACGGTCGTCGGCTGGGAGCGATGGAAACGCATCGACTCGCGCCACACGCTGCGCTACGTCGGGCGCCTGGTGGACGAACTGGCGGCCAGTGGCGAACTCAAGGACTACCGCCGGGAAACCCTGGTCGGCCAGCTCTACGGCTTCCTTACCCAGGCCGCGATGAGTCTTCGCGATGCACGCAACAAGCGGCAAGCGGCCAATGAAGTGAAAGCCATCATCCGCGACTTCCTCTACAGCCTGCGCAGGGGCTGAGAATGCCGCCCAGCACAAGCGAAGCAAGGACGCGCCGGTTTAATTTCCAGCGGGCATATCAGCTGTTCTCTAAAGCTGGAAACAATTTAAAAACAGTCCTTTACAGCTGACTTGTTTCACTACACTTCAAATCAAGCGGCTAAGTCCGCTATCGGCGGGGCCATCGGAATAGAAGCTGCCAAACTGCCCGGCCCCGCCGATCCACCTTGCGCGAGGCCGTCATGGGTATTTCCGCCAACGATCTTTGCCAGCACGTGATACGCCCGACCCTGGACTACCTGTCCTGCCACAGCCCCGCCGCCGAAGCGCTGCTGCTGGGCGCGGCGGCCTGCCAGTCGGCGCTGGGGAGCGCCCTCGACGACCGCCGTGGCCACGGCCTGTACCGGATCGCCAGCGAACGCCACCAGCAGCTCTGGGACCAGTACCTGGCGCTGGACCCGGAGCGCGCCAGCCGGGTCCGCGGCCTGGCCAGCCAGCATGCCTTCCTCGCCGCGCCGCACCTGGAACTGACGGTGAACCTGCGCTACAGCACGGCCATCGCCTGGTCGCTGGTGGAAGCCGCGCGACTGCCACTGCCCGACCAGCACGACCACCTCGCCCAGGCTCGCGTGTGGCGCCAGGTATTCCAGCCGCACGGTCGCCTGCACGAGTTCATCGACGCCTGGCAACGCTGCATCGGCAGCCTCAGCCAGGTCGCCTGACGGCGAATGGAAAAATCCCGCGTCCGAAACAGACCAACCGGTCAGAAAATTTTTTACATACAGACACGAACGGTTGCGCTACCTTCGCTTCACTGGCACCGGAGCCAACCGCTCTGTTCCGCACCCTGCGGAACTTCGGAACACTGGCGCCGGTCTGGGAATCTTGGTAGTTTGCGCGCCGTTATACACAGGAGTTGCTCCAACAATGAAAACAATATGGTTTAAAACCTCTCTCGCACTGACCATTAGCGCTGTCTCCACCTACACCCTCGCCAACGGCATCGCCATCAACGAACAGAGCGCCAGCGGCGCCGGCACCGCCTACGCCGGCCGCGCCTCGTCCGCGCTCGATGCCAGCACCATCTACGGCAACCCGGCCGGCCTGTCCAAGCTGAAACGCACCGAAGTCAGCGGCGGTCTGGCCATCGTCAAGGCCAAGGACGACATCAGCCAGGCCCACAGCACCGCCCAGGGCAGCAACAAGGGCGACTCGGTACCGCTGGCCGCCGTACCGTTCGGCTACTTCTCCACGCCGATCAACGAAGATTTCACTTTCGGCCTGGGCATCTACGTGCCCTACGGCATCATCAACGATTACGAAAACGGCTTCATGGGCAGCTCCCACGGCTCCTATAGCAAGGTGCAGGTGATCACCGTGCAGCCGACCATCGCCTGGAAGATCAACGACAAGGTTTCCGTCGGCTTCGGTCCGACCTTCAACCGCATCGACGGCCAGTTGAAGAACACCCTGGCCACCAATGGCCTGCTCGGCAGCAACGGCGATACCAAGATCAACATCAAGGGCGACGACACCGCCATCGGCTACAACGTCGGCGTGATGGTCGACCTGACCGACGACACCACCTGGGGCCTGACCTACCACTCCAAGGTCAAGTACCACCTGGGCGGCAACACCGAAGTGAAGAACGCTCCGGGTGCCCTGGGCCTGAACGGCAAGTACGATGCCAAGCTGGACATCACCCTGCCGGAATCGGTGGATACCTCCATCACCCACAAGTTCGACGACAAGTGGACGGGCTACCTGGGCGCCGTCTGGACCCGCTGGAGCCGCCTGGAGAAGATCGAGGTGCGCAACAGCGGCGTACCGGCGCTCGGCCAGGCCCTGGGCTTCAACACCATCGGCGAAGACCTGAACTGGCGCGACACCTGGTCCTTCTCGGTAGGTACCTCCTACCAGGCCACCCCGGAGTGGGTGCTGCGCACCGGCTTTGCCTACGAGCCGTCGCCGACCTCCAACGAGGACCGCAACGTGCGCATCCCGGTGGGCGACCGCAAGGTCTTCACCGTCGGTGCCGGCTGGTCGCCGAACCAGGACCTGACCGTCGACGTGGCCTACGCCTACCTGTGGGAAACCACCGCCGGCGTCAACCAGGAAGGCAGCGCCCTGCAGCCGGCCTACAGCGCCAAGTACGACAACAGCGCGCATGGCCTGACCGCCCAGGTCACCTATCGCTTCTGATCGCACGCGCCAACGAAGAAGCCGGGCATTGCCCGGCTTTTTCATGCCTGGCCGACCCTCAGGGCTGGCTGGCGATGGCCTTCTCGATGGCGGCCTGGAGCTGCGGATCGTCCGGGGTGGTCTTGCTGGAGAACTGCGCGACCACCCTGCCCTGGCGATCCACCACGTACTTGTAGAAATTCCAGCGCGGCGCCTGGCCGCTCTGCTCGGCCAACTGGCGGAACAGCGGGATCGCCTCGTCGCCGCGCACGTGCTGCGGCTGGGTCATGGCGAAGGTCACGCCGTAGTTGCCATAGCAGATCTTCGCGGTCTCGGCGGTATCCGCGGCTTCCTGCTTGAAGTCGTCGGAAGGTACCCCGAGCACTTCCAGGCCCTGCCCCTTGTAACGCTGGTAGAGCGCCTCGAGCCCCTTGAACTGCGGGGTGAAGCCACAGTGGCTGGCAGTGTTGACCACCACCAGCGGCTTGCCGGCGTAACGCTGGCAAAGATCGATGCTTTCCTTGGAACGCAGCTTGGTCAACTGGCCCTGCAGCAGTTCCGGGCAATCGGCGGCCCAGCCGCTCAGCGGCAGCCCGGCGAGCGCCAGGACGGACAACAGCACGCGAGGTTTCATGGAATGGCTCCTTGGCGACGAATGTCCCAGCTTACCCTTCCCCGCGCCTATCGCCACCTATCAGCATGCGCCCATGCCCAGTTCCAGCAGCGCCAGTCCGCCACGCTGCCAGCCCCACCAGGCGAGTCCCAGCAGCGCCCCGGCGGCGAGCAGCCAGGCCAGCTTCACGCCGCGCCTCCGGCCACCTGCAGGCGCGCCACCGGACGCTCGCGCACCGGCCAGTTGAGCAGCGCCGCGAGCAGGCTTAGCAGGATCGACAACTGCCAGACCAGGTCGTAGCTGCCGGTGCGGTCGTAGACCACCCCGCCCAGCCAGCCGCCGAGGAAGGCGCCCAACTGGTGGAAGAGGAACACGATGCCGCCGAGCATCGACAGGTTGCGCACGCCGAACAGGGTCGCCACGGTGCCGTTGGTCAGGGGCACCGTGGACAGCCACAGCAGCCCCATGGCCACGCCGAAGGCGTAGGCGCTGTAGACGCTCAGCGGCAGCCAGAGAAACAGCACGATCACTACCCCGCGCACCAGGTACAGCGCGGTCAGCAGGCGCGGCTTCGACCAGCGCCCGCCGAGCCAGCCGGCGATGTAGGTGCCGAACACGTTGAACAGCCCGACCAGCGCCAGCACCGTGGTGCCGACCTGCGCCGGCAGGTGCTGGTCGACCAGGTAGGCCGGCAGGTGTACGCCGATGAACACCACCTGGAAGCCGCAGACGAAGAAGCCCAGCGCCAGCAGCCAGAACCCGGAATGCGCGCAGGCCTCGCGCAGCGCTTCGCCGAGGCTCTGTTCGTGGCCCTGCGGCGGCAACGGGCGATCCTTCATCAGCCCGGCCAGCGGCACGATCAGCGCCACCAGCAGGCCCAGGGCGAGCAGGGCCGAGGACCAGCCCAGCCAGCCGATCAGGCCGAGGGTACCGGGCAGCATGGCGAACTGGCCGAAGGAGCCGGCCGCGCTGGAGATACCCATCGCCATGCTGCGCTGCTCCGCCGGCACTGCGCGGCCGACGGCGCCGAGGATCACCGAGAACGAGGTGCCGGAAAGGCCCAGGCCGATCAGCAGGCCGGCGCTCAGCGACAGCCCGGTGGCCGACTGCGAGAGTCCCATCAGGACCAGGCCGAGGGCGTACAGCAGGCCCCCCACCAGCACCGCCCGCGCCGCGCCGTAGCGGTCGGCGAGCGCCCCGGTGAACGGCTGGGCCAGGCCCCAGACCAGGTTCTGCAAGGCGATGGCGAAGGCGAAGACTTCGCGGCCCCAGCCGAAGTCGGCGCTCATCGGCGCGAGGAACAGGCCGAAGCCATGTCGCACGCCGAGGGACAGGGCGAGGATCAGGGCTCCGGACAGCAGGATCCAGAAGGCGGCACGCGGCATGGGTCGCTCCATCTACGGGTATATACCCGCTTTATCGTGAACGAAGCGCCTCGGCGAGAGGCTTCGTCGGTTGTCAGTCCAGTCGCTCCAGTTCCGCCAGCAACGCCGCCAAGGCGCCGCTGCGCTCCTCGCCAAGGCGCCCGGCGAGACGCCGCTGCGCGTCTTCCCAGGCCGGCGTTCCGCGCTCCAGGGCATCCAGCCCGGCAGGTGTCAGCTCGACCAGGCGGTTGCGCTGGTCCTCGCCACCGGTCAGGCGCAGCAGGCCGTCGCCTTCCAGCACCCGCAGGTTGCGACCGAGGGTGCTGCGGTCGAGTCCCATGGCTTCGGCGAGTTCGGAAATGCTCGGCCGGTCCAGGCGCCGCAAATGCCGCAGCAGGGAAAACTGCGCCACCTTGAGGCCGGTATCGGCCAGCGCCTCGTCGTAGAAGCGGGAAACGCTGCGGGCGGCGCGACGCAGTTTGGTACAGAGGCATTGGGTCGGTAGCATGGATGCGTGTATATACCCGTACCTCTCGTCGGTCAAGCGGATTGTCCGAACTGCCAACGCCGTCTGTTGCCCCTGCCAAGGCCGGACACCGGGCGCTGGCCTATAACTCGCGCTGTCAGCGGCGACCGGGAGCACCCGGCGCCCGTCCATCCATCGCCGAGGTAGCCATGCCCGTTTACAAAGCCCCGCTGCGCGACACGCGCTTCCTGCTCAACGAAGTCTTCGATTTCCCCGAGCATTACCGCAACCTGGTCAACGGCGCCGAAGCCACGCCGGACATGGTCGATGCGATCCTCGGCGAATGCGCGAAGCTCTGCGAGGAAGTGATCGCCCCGCTCTACCACAGCGGCGACGAGGAAGGCTGCCACCTGGAGAACGGCGAAGTGCGGACGCCGAAGGGCTACAAGGAGGCCTACGAGGCCTACGTCGCCGGCGGCTGGCAGGGCCTCTCGCACCCGGTGGAGTACGGCGGCCAGGGCCTGCCGATGAGCCTCGGCGCGCTCAAGCAGGAGATGATGGGCACCGCCAACTGGCCGTTCTCCATGTATCCCGGCCTCTCCCTCGGCGCGATGAACACCCTGATGCAGCACGGCACCGAGGAACAGAAGCAGACCTACCTGGTTCCGCTCACCGAGGGCCGCTGGGGCGGCACCATGTGCCTCACCGAGCCGCAGTGCGGCACCGATCTCGGCCAGGTGAAGACCCGCGCCGAGGCCAACCCCGACGGTAGCTACGCCATCAGCGGGACGAAGATATTCATCTCTTCCGGCGAACACGACCTCACCGAGAACATCGTCCACATCGTCCTCGCCCGCCTGCCGGACGCACCGAAGGGCACCCGCGGCATTTCCCTGTTCATCGTGCCCAAGTTCCTTCCCGGCGAAGGCGGCGCGCTCGGCCCGCGCAACGGCGTGAGTTGCGGCGCGCTGGAGAAGAAGATGGGGATCAAGGCCTCGGCCACCTGCGTGATGAACTTCGACGGCGCCACCGGCTTCCTCATCGGGCCGCCGAACAAGGGCCTGGAATGCATGTTCACCTTCATGAACAGCGCCCGCATCGGCACCGCCATCCAGGGCGTGGCCACCGCCGAGCTGGCCTACCAGGGCGCCCTCGCCTATGCCCGCGAACGCCGCTCCATGCGCGCGCTCTCCGGGACCAAGGAACCCGACCAGGTCGCCGACAGCCTGATGCACCACGGTGACGTGCGGCGCATGCTGCTGACCCAGAAAGCCATCGCCGAAGGCGGCCGGGCGCTGGTCTACCTGGCCACCCAGTACGCCGACCGGATGATCCAGGGCATCCTCAGCAACGACGACGCCGAATACGAACGCTGGGACGACAAGCTCGGCTTCCTCACGCCGATCCTCAAGGGCTGCCTGACCGAACTCGGCCTGGAAAGCGCCAACCTCGGCATGCAGGTGTTCGGCGGCCACGGCTATATCCGCGAACACGGCATGGAGCAGATCGTCCGCGACGCGCGGATCGCCACCCTCTACGAAGGAACCACCGGCATCCAGGCCCTCGACCTGCTCGGCCGCAAGGTCCTGCTGATGACCCAGGGCAAGGCCGTGCGCGACTTCACCAGGGGCGTGGCCCGGTTCGCCGTCGACCTGCTGAAGAACGAGCCGCGCATGCGCGGCCGCGCCCTGGTGCTGCTCAAGCTCTGCGCCCAATGGAACCTGCTGACCCTGCGCATTGCCCTCACCGCGCGCAAGCAACGCGATCTGGTGAGTACCGCCAGCCACGACTACCTGATGTTCTCCGGCTACGCCACGCTGGCCTATTCCTGGGCCCTCCAGGAAGCCGCTGCGCGCCGGCGACTGCGCCAGGGCGGCAGCGAGTCGGCGGACTTCTACAAGGCCAAGATCGCCACCAGCGAGTTCTACTTCGCCCGCCTGCTTCCGCGCGCCAAGGGCCACGCGGCGGCGATGGCGAAGCCGACCGGTTCGATCATGGACCTGAAGAGCGAGCACTTCGCCTTCGACTGAGGCGACCACCCGCAGCGCGCCAGCGGAGCCTCAGTCTCCGCTGGCGCCAGCCGCCGTCAGCAACAACGCACGGACGTCGTCGAGCATCGAGTCCCACTCGTCCTGGCCAATGTCCATCAGGCGGAAGTAGCGCAACATGAAGGCGCCCTCCACCGCCAGGAACGCCAGGCGCGCACGGCGCCCCTCGGGTGCGGACAGGTCCAGGCCTTCCAACCGGCTGCGATACCACTGGTTGCTGCCCTCCAGGTGCTCGGGCGTCTGGATCAGCGCCGCCATCAGCGCCGCCGCCTTGCTGCTGGACAACTCGTCCGAACGCTGGGTCGCCTCGGCATGCGCGCGAACCCGCGTCAGCGGCGTCGGCTGCTTCCCCGCCACCGCTTCGAACAGGCTGTCGTAGGCCTTGCCCCAGCGCTCGAAGATCGCGTCGATCAGCGCGTCCTTGGTACCGAAGCAGTACTGCACGCCGCCCTTGGTGATGCCCATTTCCTTCGCCACCGCATCGATGGTCAGGCCGGCCGCGCCCTCGCGGGCGATCACCGCCTCGGCGGCATCGAGCAACTGGTCGCGGTCGATCGTTCGTCGGCGTCCCATGGCTACCTCTTGAGTTTAAATCCATACGTATGTATTTATATTTTCACGCGTCCGCCCGTGGCGCGCAATTCCCGTTATCCACGGCGAGCGAAGAACCGTTCGCCACAGAGGTTATCCCATGTTCCGGCAGAACCGCTGGCTGGTCCTGGCCATCGTCTCCAGCGCCCTGTTCCTCATCATCATCGACATGACCGTGCTCTACACGGCCCTGCCGCGCCTGACCCACGACCTCGGTGCGACGGCCGCGGAGAAGCTCTGGATCGTCAACGCCTATCCGCTGGTGGTCGCCGGCCTGTTGCCCGGCGCCGGCTTGCTCAGCGACCGCCTTGGCCACAAGCGGCTGTTCCTCGCCGGCCTGCCGCTGTTCGGCCTGGCCTCGCTGTGCGCCGCCTTCGCCCCCAGCGCCGCGGCGCTGATCGCCGCCCGCGCCGGGTTGGCGGTGGGCGCGGCACTGATGATGCCGGCGACCCTGTCGATCGTCCGCCATGTCTTCCAGGACGAACGCGAACGCGCCCTGGCCATCGGCATCTGGGCCTCCGTCGCCTCTGCCGGCGCGGCGCTGGGGCCGGTGGTCGGCGGCGTGCTGCTGGAGTTCTTCTGGTGGGGCTCGGTGTTCCTCATCAACGTCCCGGTGGTGGCCATCGCCCTGTTGCTGGCGCTGCCGGCCATCCCGGCCTGCGGCGGCCAGTCACGGCGACCATGGGACGCCCTCGGCTCGCTGCAGGTGATGTTCGGCCTGGTCGGGGTGGTCTATGCGATCAAGGAACTCAGCGCGCGCGCCCCGGACTTCGGGCTGGCCGTCCTGGCCGCGCTCGGCGGCATGCTCTGCCTGTACCTGTTCGTCCGCCGCCAGCGCCGCGCCCGCGAGCCGATGATCGACTTCGCGCTGTTCCGCAACCGGCGCTTCGCCCGCGGCGTCGCGGTGGCCCTGGTGGCGACCATGGCGCTGGTCGGCATGGAACTGGTGTTCAGCCAGCACCTGCAACTGGTGCAGGGCCTGACGCCGCTGAAGGCCGGCCTGTTCGTCCTGCCGATCCCGCTGGCCTCGCTGGTGGTCGGGCCGCTGGCCGGTTGGCTGGTGCCGCGCTGGGGCGAGAACCGGGTGATGTGCGCCTCCCTGCTGCTCGGCAGCGCCGGATTGCTCGGCCTGGCCCTGTCCTACCAGGCCGCCACCGGAGCGCAACTGGCCAGCCTGGTGCTGCTCGGCGTCGGCTTCGGCGGCGCGATGACCGCCGCCTCCACCGCGGTGATGCTCAACGTGGACGAACAGAGTTCCGGAATGGCGGCCGCCATCGAGGACGTGTCCTACGAACTGGGCGGGGTGATCGGCGTGACCCTGCTCGGCAGCCTGATGAGTTTCGTCTACGGGATGTCGCTGAGGCTGCCCTCGGCCGAGCTGCCGGCGCGGGTCCGCGACAGCCTCGACGACGCCCTGTTGGTCGCCGAGGGCCTGGCGCCGGAGGTCGCGTCGCGGCTCGTCGAGCTTGCCCGGCAGGCTTTCGACCAGGCCTTCGTCGCCGTGCTGCTGGCCGCCGCCGCGCTGCTCTTCCTCAGCGCCATGGCGGTCCTGCGCCAGCCGCGTCCGGCTACAGAGCCAGCGCCACCAGCACCGCACACTCGGTAAGTTCGACCAGCGCGCCGGCGGTGTCCCCGGTGGTGCCGCCGAGGCGCGCGAGGAAACGGCTGCGCAGCCAGGCGAAGAGCATCAGCGTCACCAGCAACGCCAGCAGGCCGGCCAGGCCGAACGCCAGGGCCAGGCCGAAACTCACCCCCAGCACCCACGGCAGGCTGCGCGCCGGCAGGTGCTCGGCGATGGCCTGGCCGAGGCCGCCGGGGCGCGCGTATGGCGTGGTCAGGAACAGCAGCGGCAGGCTGCTGCGCGCCAGCCACGGGGCCAGCGGCAACAACCCGGCCTCGCCCTGGCCGAGCAGCGCCGCCAGGGAGGAGAACTTCAACAACAGGACCAGTACCAGGACCACCACCGCCACCGGGCCGCTGCGCGGGTCCTTCATGATCGCCAGGGTCCGCTCGCGGTCGCCCAGCCCGCCGACCCAGGCGTCCGCCATGTCGGCCAGGCCGTCCAGGTGCAGCGCGCCGCTCAGCGCCACCCACAGGCTCAGCAGCAAGGCTGCCTGCAACAGCGGCGGCGTACCATCGAGCGACAGAGCCGCGGCGTACAGCACGACGCCGATCAGCACCCCGACCAGTGGATAGCAGAGCACCGCGCGGCCGAACTGTTCCGGCGTCGGCATCGCCGACAGGCGCACCGGCAGGCGGGTGAGGAACTGCAAGGCGACCAGCAGTGAGCGCAAGGCTTCGCGCATGGCTATTCCCCTTCCCGGCATTCGTGCCAGCGATCGTCGCCCTCTCCGGCGCGCAGGCCGAACAGTGCGCCATGACCGACGTCCACCTGCAGCAAGCGCTCGCGCGGCAAGCCACGGGCGCAAGCGAGCAACAGGCGTATGACGCCGCCATGGGTCACCAGCAGCACACGACGGCCGGCGTGACGCTGGCGCAGGCGTCGCTGGGCGGCCAGCACCCGCGCCTCGAACTCGGACAGCGGCTCGCCGCCCGGCGGGGTAAAGGCGTAGGGATCGGCCCAGAAGCGGCCGAGCGCCTCGCTGTGGCCGTCCATCAGGGCGGCCGCCGAGCGCCCCTCCCAAGCGCCGAAATGCAGTTCGCGCAGATCGTTTTCCAGTTCCAGCTCGATCCCCTGGCGCTGCGCCAGTTCCTCGGCGAAGGCGCGGCAACGTTGCAATGGCGAGCTGACCAGCAGGTCCCAGCGTCCGCCTTCCACCGCCGTGCGCATCTGCGCCCAGCCACGCGCGGTCAAGGCGTCGTCGAGGCTGCCGCGGAAACCGCCGCCGGACTCGGTTTCGCCATGCCGCAGGAGGTCCAGGCGCAGGCTCATGCCGGGCGGTCCGAGACCGCCGCTTCGGCGAAGGTCGCCATCCCCGCGTGCAGCACGCAGGCCTGGCGCAGCAGCGGCACCGCCAGCGCCGCGCCGCTGCCCTCGCCCAGGCGCAGGCCGAGGTCGAGCAGCGGTTGCGCCGCCAGGGCTTCGAGCACATGGCGATGGCCCGGCTCGGCACCGCTGTGGGCGAACAGCAGCCAGTCGCGGCAGGCCGGGTTCAGGCGCACCGCGCAGAGCGCCGCGACGCTGCAGATGTAGCCGTCGACCAGGGCGACCATGCCTTTCTGCGCGCAGGCCAGGTAGGCGCCGGCCAGCGCGGCGATCTCCAGGCCACCGAGACGGCGGAGGGTTTCGAAGGGGTCGGCGCGATGGGCGCCGTGCAGGGCCAGGGCACGCTCGATCACCGCGGCCTTGTGCGCCACGCCGCTGGCGTCCAGCCCGGTTCCCGGCCCGACCAGCGCGCTCGCCGGCGCATCCAGCAGCGCGCAGGCCATGGCCGCCGCCGCGGTGGTATTGCCGATGCCCATCTCGCCGCCGATGAACAGCTGGCTGCCGGCCTGCTCGGCGCGGCGCACGCTTTCGCGCCCGGCCTCAAGCGCCAGCAGGCACTGTTCGGCGCCCATCGCCGGGGCCTCGACGAAGTTCGCGGTGCCCGCCGCCAGGCGCAGGTGACGCACGCCGGGCAAGGCTTCCAGGGGGAACGCGGTGCCCAGGTCGACCACCTCCAGGCCGGCGCCGAGTTCGCGCGCCAGCACGCTGATCGCCGCGCCGCCGCGGACGAAGTTGCGCAGCATCTCGCCGGTGACCGCCTGCGGATAGGCCGAGATGCCCTCGGCGACTACCCCGTGGTCGCCGGCGAAGACCGTCACCCAGATCCTCTCCAGGCTCGGTCGTTCGCGCCCCTGCAACGCCGCCAGGTCGATCGCCACTTGCTCCAGGCGGCCCAGCGAGCCGCGCGGCTTGGTCAACCGGTCCTGGCGTTCGGCCGCGCGCCGGCGCATCTGCGGGTCCGCCTCGCGGCAGGTGTCGCGCCACCATTGCAGACTCATAGCGGTTCTCCTTTCAACGGCATGGGCAGGCCGGCGACGGTGAAGGTCACCCGTTCGCAGCGTTCGACGATGGCCTGGTGCAGCCAGCCGGCCTCGTCGACGTAGCGCCGGCTGAGTTCGCCCAGCGGCACCACGCCGAGCCCGGTTTCGTTGCTGACCAGGATGATCCGTCCCGGCAGCTCGCCGAGACATTCCAGCAGCGCCTCGCGCTCGCCGTCGAGACGCTGGGGATCGTCGCAGAGCAGCAGGTTGGTCAGCCACAGGGTCAGGCAGTCGACCAGCAGGCAGCGTCCGGCCTCGGCCTCGCTGCGCAGCGTCGCCGCCAGCGCCAGAGGCTCCTCCAGGGTTCGCCAGTGGGCCGGGCGGCGCGCGCGGTGCTCGGCGATGCGCCGGCCCATTTCGCCGTCGCCGGCCTGGGCGGTGGCGATGTAGCTCACCGCCAGCCCGCTCTCGGCGGCCAGGCGCTCGGCCAGGCGGCTCTTGCCGGAACGGGCGCCGCCAAGGATCAGGTCACGCATGGGGTTCTCCGCAGAGGGCGAGCAATCGCCCGGTATCCAGGTGGCGCTCGACCAGGTCGGCGAGCCGCTCGATGTCGCGTTCGCGCAAGGCCTGGTAGTCCACCGCCTGGACCTCGCGCAGGCCGGCCCAGCGCAGCAGCGCCGAACAGGCCGCGGTGGATTCGAACAGGCCGTGCAGGTAGGTGCCCATGACGTTCCCGTCGACGCTGCGGGCACCATCCGCGCGGCCATCGTCGAGCACCACCGCCGGCCGCGCCAGGGCCTCGCCACGGGTGACCCCGGCATGGATCTCGTAGCCCGACAGCGGCGCATCCTCCAGGCTCAGGCGGCCCTGTACGTTGCGCAATTGCTTGTCCGCCTCAAGGGTCGTTTCCAACGCCAGCAGGCCGAGGCCAGCGCTGCTGCCGGCCGCGCCTTCCAGGCCGAGCGGATCGTGCAGGCGCTCGCCGAGCATCTGCAGGCCGCCGCAGATCCCCAGCAGGCGACCGCCGTAGCGCAGGTGACGGAGGATCGCCTCGTCCCAGCCACGCTCGCGCAGCGCCGCGAGGTCGGCGCGCACGCTCTTCGAGCCGGGCAGGACGATCAGGTCCGCCGACGGCAGCGCCTGGCCGGGGCCGACGAAGCTCAACTCGACCTGGGGGTGCAGGCGCAGCGGATCGAAATCGGTGTGGTTGCTGATCCTCGGCAGCACCGGCACCACCACCTTCAGGCGCGGCCCGACCTTGGCCGCCTGGCGCGTGTCGATGGCGTCCTCCGCCTCCAGGTGCAGGTCGCTGACATAGGGCAGCACGCCGAGCACCGGCTTGCCGGTGCGCGCCTCCAGCCAGTCGAGGCCGGGTTGCAGCAGGGCGATGTCGCCGCGGAAGCGATTGATGACGAAGCCCTTGACCCGCTCCCGCTCCGAGTCGGAGAGCAGTTCCAGGGTGCCGACCAGGTGGGCGAAGACCCCGCCGCGGTCGATATCGGCGACCAGGATCACCGGGCAATCCACCGCTTCGGCGAAGCCCATGTTGGCGATGTCGTTGGCGCGCAGGTTGATCTCCGCCGGCGAGCCGGCGCCCTCCACCATCACCACCCGGTAGGCGGCGGCGAGCCGCCCATGGGAAGCCAGCACCGCTTCCATCGCCACGCGCTTGTAGTCGTGGTAGGCGGCGGCGTCCATGCTGGTCACCGCGCGGCCATGGATGATCACCTGGGCGCCGATGTCGGTGTTCGGCTTGAGCAGCACCGGGTTCATGTCGGTGTGCGGCGCCAGCCGGCAGGCCTGGGCCTGGACCGCCTGGGCGCGGCCGATCTCGCCGCCGTCGGCGGTGACCGCGCTGTTCAGCGCCATGTTCTGCGGCTTGAACGGCACCACCGCGACGCCGCGCCGGGCCAGCCAGCGGCACAGCGCGGTCACCAGGGTGCTCTTGCCGGCGTCCGAGGTGGTGCCCTGGACCATCAGGGTCCGCCCGCGATCACTCATGAGCAGGCTCCTTGAAGCCGAGCAGCGCGGCATCGAGCCGGGCCCAGGCGGCCTCGTCGGCGGGCAGGCCGAGGCGCAGGCTGGCCGGCTGCTCGAATTGGCGGGTGAGGATGCCGCGCCGCGCCAGGTAGTCGTGCAACGCCGCGCAGCGTGGATCGACCAGGCGCTGGAACAGCGCGCTGCCGCCCGCCGGCGGCCAGCCGTGGCGGCGCAGCAGTTCCTCCAGGCGCTGGCTGGCGGCCAGCAGGCGCTCGCGCTGCTGGCGCTGTTGCTGGCGGTCGCGCAAGGCACTCTGGGCCACATGGCGCACCGGGCCATTGACCGTCCACGGGCCGAGCTGCTCGGCCAGCGCCTGCAACAGCGGCCGTTCGCCGAGGGCGAAGCCGAGCCGCGCGCCGGCCAGGCCGAAGAACTTGCCGAACGAGCGCAGCACGATCAATCCGGGCCGGTTGCTGCAGGCCGCCAGGCTCGACTGCGGGGTGCAGTCCATGAACGCCTCGTCGACCAGCAGCCAGCCGCCGCGACGTTGCAGGCGGGCATGCCAGGCCAGCAGCTCGGCGGGCTCGAAGACCCGCCCGGTGGGGTTGTTCGGGTTGACCACCAGCAGCACGTCGAGGCTGTCGAGATAGGGCTCGACCTCGGCCTCGCCGATCTCCCGCACCAGGTGCCCGGCCTGGCGCCAGGCGTGGGCGTGCTCGGCGTAGCACGGCGACAGGACGCCGACCCGCCCGCCCCGCCGCAACCTTGGCAGGGCCTGGATCGCCGCCTGGCTGCCGGCCAGCGGCAATACCCGTTCGGCGCCGTAGTAGAGGCAGGCGGCGGCTTCCAGGCCGTCGTCGCTCTCCGGCAGGCGGGTCCAGGCCTGCTCGGGGATCGCCGGCAGCGGAAACGGCCAGGGCGCGATGCCGGTGGACAGGTCCAGCCAGTCCGCCAGCGGAATGTCGTAGCGGCGCGCCGCCTCGCGCAACCGCCCTCCGTGTTCAAGCATGCAGCCACCCCATGGCCCAGAGTCCGGCCAGCACCAGCAGCCAGAGCAGCACGCCCTGGCGCACCAGCGCCAGGGCCCGATAGATGTCGCGGCCCTGCGGCTGCGGGCCGCTGCCGAGGAGCGGCCGCTGGTGCAGCTCGCCGTGGTAGATCGCCGCGCCGCCCAGGGAAACCCCCAGCGCACCGGCGCCGGCGGCCATCACCGGGCCGGCGTTGGGGCTGTCCCATTGCGGCGCCTGCTCGCGCCAGCAGCGCAGGGCCTGGCGGGTGTCGCCGAGCAGCGCGTAGGTCAGCGCCACCAGCCGCGCCGGCAGGTAGTTGAGGATGTCGTCGATCTTCGCCGCGGCCCAGCCGAAGCGCTCGAAGCGCGCGTTGCGGTAGCCCCACATCGCGTCCAGGGTATTGCTCAGGCGATACAGCACCACCCCCGGCGCGCCGGCCACGGCGAACCAGAACAGGGCGGCGTAGACCGCGTCGCTGCCGTTCTCCAGTACCGATTCGGTGGCCGCGCGGGCGACCCCGGCCTGGTCCAGTTCGCGGGTATCGCGGCTGACCAGGTAGCCGACACGTCGCCGCGCCTCGTCCAGGTCGCCGGCGCGCAAGGCCAGCGCCACCGGTTCGGCGTGCTCGCCGAGGCTGCGCAGGCCGAGCGCGGCGTACAGCGCCAGGGCCTGGACCAGCCAGCCGAGGTAGGGAAGTTCAGCGAGCGCCCAGGCCAGCAGGGTCAGCGGCAGTACCGCGAGGACCCAGGCGGTCACCCCGTGGCTGCGCCAGCCGACCCCGGGATCACCCTCGCCGGCCAGGCGCGAGCGGTTGAAACGGCGCTCCAGGCGATCGGCCAGGCGGCCGAAGGCGACCAGCGGGTGCCAGCCCTGCGGCTCGCCGAAGCGCGCATCCAGCGCCACGCCGAGGATACCCAGCAGTGCGCTCATGCTCGCTCGCCCCAACGGTTCTGGTAGACCAGCTCGGCCAGCGGACGCGGTTCGCTCCAACCCTCCAGCGCCAGCATCGGCGCCGGGTAGAACTCCGCCACCGGGCCCAGGCAGAGCACCGCCACCGCCTCGCTGCCGGGCGGCAGGCCGAGCAACTCGCCCAGCGCGGCCGGATCGAACAACGATACCCAGCCCATCCCCAGGCCCTCGGCGCGACTGGCCAGCCAGAGGTTCTGGATCGCGCAGGCGAGCGACGCCAGGTCCATCTGCGGCAGGGTCCGGCGACCGAACACATGGCGTTCGCGGTCGTCCATCAGGGCGGCGACCAGCAGTTCGGCGCAATCCAGCACGCCCTCGACCTTGAGCCGCATGAACTCGTCGGAGCGCTCGCCGAGGGCTTCGGCGGTACGTCCGCGTTCCTCCTCGACCAGCCCGTGGATGGCCCGGCGCAACGCCGGCTCGGTGATACGGATGAAGCGCCAGGGTTGCATCAGGCCGACGCTGGGCGCCTGGTGCGCGGCCTCCAGCAGCCGCGCGAGCAGCTCCGGCGCCACGCTGCCGCCGCTGAAGTGGCGCATGTCGCGGCGCTCGGCGATGGCCCGGTAGACGGCGGCGCGTTCCGTGGCGCTGAAGGCGTGAGAAGAATCGGACATGTCAGTCGGCGTCTCGCGCGGGCGCCAGCAACGCGGCGGCGGCCTGCGGGTTGGAAGGCAGGTAGAAATGGATATAGGAAGCCGTCAGCCGGCCAAGACGGAACACCGCCTCCGCCGTGTTCCGGCCGTTCGGGCAGACGCCACGGGCCAGAGGCTCGACGGCGCAGTCGAGGGTCGAGTGATGGAAGGTATGCCCGCGCAGCCGCCCTTCCGGCAGCTCGACCTCCTGCAAGGCCAGGGCGGTCAGGCGCTTCTGCAGGCGCGCCCGGCCCGGCAGCAGGCCGAGCAGTTCGCCGCGCTCGCCGTCGGCGTCTTCCAGGCAGTCGAGCAGGTAGAGCATGCCGCCGCACTCGGCCAGCAGCGGCTTGCCGGCGGCATGGTGGGCTCGGATCGCCTCGGCCATGGCGCGATTGCCCTGCAGGCGCCCCAGGTGCAGTTCGGGATAGCCGCCCGGCAGGTACAGGCTGTCCACGGCGGGCAGCGCCTGGTCCTGCAGCGGCGAGAAGAACACCAGTTCGGCGCCGAGTTCGCGCAGCAGGTCGAGATTGGCCTGGTAGAGGAAGGCGAACGAGGCGTCGCGGGCCACGCCGATGCGCACGCCTTCCAGGCTGCGTTGCAGCGGCGCCGGAGCGGGCACCTCGAAGGTCACCGGCTCCGGCAGGTCGGTCTCGGCGCTGGCCCGCAAGGCGTCGGCGGCGGCGTCCAGGCGCACATCGAGATCGGCCAGTTCCTCGGCCTGGACCAGGCCCAGGTGGCGGCTCGGCAATTCGAATTCGGCCGAGCGCGGCAGACCGCCGAACCAGCGCATGCCGGGCGGCAGGCAATCGCGCAGGATGTCGCTGTGGCGCTGGCTGCCGACGCGGTTGCCGAGCACTCCGGAAAACGGCAGGTCCGGCTGGAAATGCGCCAGTCCGTAGGCCAGCGCGCCGAAGGTCTGGGCCATCGCCGCGCCGTTGATCACCCCCAGCACCGGCACGCCGAAACGCCGCGCCAGGTCTGCCGCCGAGGGGTTGCCATCGAACAGGCCCATCACCCCTTCGATGAGGATCAGGTCGGCCTCGCCGGCGGCCCGCGCCAGCAGGCGTCGCGCTTCGGCCTCGCCGACCATCCACAGGTCGAGCTGGTAGACCGGCGCGCCGGAGGCGCGAGCGAGAATCATCGGGTCGAGGAAGTCCGGTCCGCACTTGAACACCCGCACCCGTCGCCCCTGGCGCGCATGCAGGCGGGCCAGAGCGGCGGTGACGGTGGTCTTGCCCTGGCCGGAGGCCGGGGCGGCGATCAGCAGGGCCGGACAGCGTGCCTGGGTCATGGGCGAAGCGTCTCCGCGCATGGCGCGGGCATCAGAACTCCACTCCTTTCTGCGCCTTGATCCCGGCCTTGAACGCGTGCTTGACCAGGCTCATCTCGGTCACCGTGTCGGCGGCCTCGATCATCCCCGGCTGCGCGCCGCGACCGGTCACCACCACATGCTGCATGGCCGGGCGCGCCTGGATGTCGGCGAGGACCCTGTCCAGTTCCAGGTAGCCGTGCTTGAGGGCGATGTTCAGTTCGTCCAGCACCACCAGGCCAACGTCCGGGTCGGCCAGCAATTGCGCGGCGACCTTCCAGGCCGCCTCGGCCTTGGCGATGTCGCGCTGGCGGTCCTGGGTCTCCCAGGTGAAGCCCTCGCCCATCACGTGATAGCTGACTTCCTCGGGGAAGCGCCGGAAGAAGGCTTCCTCGCCGGTGCTGGCGGCGCCCTTGATGAACTGCACGACACCGACCTTCATGCCATGGCCCAGGGCCCGCGCGACCATGCCGAAGGCCGAGCTGCTCTTGCCCTTGCCGTTGCCGCTATGCACCAGGAGCACGCCGCGTTCGTCGCGGGCCTGGGCGATCTTCTCGTCGACCACGGCCTTCTTGCGCTCCATCCGCTCGCGGTGGCGCTGGTCCTTCTCGGGGGATTCGTTCATCGTCGATCACTCCTTGCGGCGACGCGGCCGCGCCGTCGCCTCGTTCATTCGAAATACCCGGCCTCACAGAGCCTGGTAGCGCACGCTGAGGTAGACCGCCTGGCCAGGCTGGTTGTAGCCATACGCGGTTTCGTAGTCGGCACCGAACAGGTTGGCGATCCGGCCCTGCAGACGCCATTCGTCGTTCAGCCGGTACTCGCTGCGCAGGTCGAGGGTGGCGTAGCCGCCCAGGCGCACCTTGTTGGCCGGGTCATCATAGCGTCGGCCTTCGGCGTGCACGCTGGCGCCCAGCGAAAGACGCTCGAAGCGCCGGTCCAGTTCCAGGTTGAACATCCGCCGCGCCCGGCGCGGCAGCTCGTTGCCGTCGTTGACGCCGCCGGAACGGTTTTGCGGGTCGAGGAAGGTTGCGTTGGCGTTCCAGTCCCAGCCCAGCCACTGGCTGCCGAGGACCAGTTCGACGCCACGGATGCGCGCTTCGTCGATGTTGTTCGGCTGCCCCCAGGGGCGCCCCGGCGCCGGACGCGGATCGTTGCCGATCAGGTCGTCGACGTTGGTACGGAAGGCATTTACCGCCCAGTGCCCCCAGCCATGCGTACCGCTCAGCCCGACTTCCAGGCTGCGCGAAGTCTCGGCGTCCAGGTCGGGATTGCCGTAGTCGGGGTAGTAGAGTTCGTTGAAGGTCGGCGCCTTGAACGCCGTGCCGTAGCTGACGGTGAAGCGCAGCGCGTCGCTCAGCGCGTAGCCCCAGGCGGCGCTGCCGGTGTCGTGCACGCCGAACTGCTGGTTGTCGTCACGGCGCAGGCTCAGTTGCCAATCCTGGCGACCGTACTGGCCGAGGTACTGGGCGAACCAGCCTTTGTTCAGCCGCGAGTCGACGCTGAAGGCTTCGCTGCTGCTGATCTCGTCCTTCTGCCAGTCGTAGCCGAGGGTCAGTACATGGCCTTCGGCCAGGGTCAGGTCGTTCTGCCAGGACAGGCTGTCGCGACGGGTATCGAAGCGCGAGTAGAAACGGCCATCCTGATAGGCATCGGCCTTGTCCTCGCTGCGCCCGGCCTGGAGGGTCACCAGCCAGGGATCGAACGGAGTGAAGCGGGCACGGCCGCCGACCAGGTTCTGCTCGCCGTCGGCGTTGGCATTGAAACCGGAGTTGCCGAAAACCTGGTCATAGTCGTTGTGCGACTTGGCCCTGAGCAGCGTGCCGTCGAGTTCCAGGCCATTGTCGAAGCGATAGCCGCCGCGCAGGTTACCGGACAGGTTGCGGTAGCCGTCGCGGTCCGGCTCATAGCCCGCAGTACCGGCGCGCTTGGTATTGATGCCTGCCGTATCGAAGCTGCTCACCCCTAGGCTGTACCAGCCGTTGCCAGCGCCGCCGCTGACCCCGGCGCTACCCTCCAGGGTCTGATGGGTGCCGTAGCCGGCGGAGAAGAACGGCTTGGCGCCCTGGCCGTCGCCGCGCCGGGTGAAGATCTGGATCACCCCGCCGATGGCCTCCGAGCCGTACAGGCTGGAACGCGGCCCGCGGACCACCTCGATGCGCTCGATCAGCTCCACCGGCAAATCCTGGAACGCGGTGAGGCCGGCGCTGGCCGAGCCGACCTTGATGCCGTCGATCAGCACCAGTACATGGTCGGACTCGGTGCCGCGCAGGAACAGCGTGGTGTTCTTGCCGAAACCGCCGTTGTTCGCCAGCGACACGCCGGGTACCTGGCGCAACAGCTCCGGCACGCTGCGCGCCTGGCTGCGCTCGATATCCTCGCGGTCGATGACGCTCACTGCCGCCAGGCTCTGGGAAGCGGTCTGGGCGGTACGGGTGGCGGTCACCACCTGGTCGGCAAGGCTGACCGGTTCGGCCAGGCTCAGGGAAGACGCGCCGCACAGCGCCACGGCTGCCGGGGTCAGGAAAACTCTGTTCATGCTCTGCGCTGCTCCGTCGCTCTCACCCGCGCGACCTGGGTTGAGGCAGACGGAGGACGAAGCGACGGCAGGAGGCGTCCGACAGCGCCCTCCGCGATGCCGTGGGTGCGTCAGGCCGGTCTCCGGGCTCGCGAGCGAAGCGCTGGACGCTTCCAGCCGCGCCTTCCCATGCCGGAGCACAGTGGTCATCGAGCGGCTGTCTGATTCGCCTACCGTTGCGGGGGCAGCGCTGGCCTGGTTCCGACGGAACGCACCAGCTTCCCTGTTTCACCCCTTGCGGGGCACCTGTCGCAAGGCGCGCAGCTTAGTGGTTCGGGGCTTGCGCGGTCAATGTGGGCGGCCACCGCAGAACTAGCGCCCGGCTCCGGGGAGCGGGTCCGTGCGCAGCGCCGTCCCGGCCGGAGCATGGCTGCGGCACCACTGCCGCCAGGTGGCCTGCAACTGCACCAGCGCGGCGCCGGCCAGCTCGCCGCGTTCGCTGCCGGCCAGCGGGCTGGCGGCCAGGGCCTTGAGCAGGCGCGCGGTCGGCGGGTCGAGGGCGTGTTCACGCTCGGCCCGCGGGCCATCGCCCAGCAGCGCCAGGCGCAGGCGCCGCAGGTAACGGTCGCGGGCCTGCGCCAGGGACGCCGGGACCTCCTCCAGGCACTGCCGCAGGTAGAGCAGCTCGTCGCCGAAGTCGAGTCCCATCAGGCCGTCCGACCAGGGCTGGCGGCGCCCCTCCGGCAAACGGTCGTAGCGCTGCGCCAGGCGGATCAGGCGATCCGCGGTGCGCCCGCCGAACCAGGCCTCGGCCTGCGCCGGCGAGCGCAGGGTGAGCCGCGCCAGGTCGCCGAGGGTGGCCTGCAGCATGCGCCGGTAATGGCGTTCGCCCGGTCGCAGGCTGACCAGGTTGAACACCAGCACGGCGAAGGCCACCCCGAGCACCGTCGACAGGGCGTTGTTGAGGAAGTGCGCGAGGTCGTAGCTCATGCTGTTGCTCGGCGCGACGTTCTTCACGAAGAAGATGCAGAACGGCGAGGCGATCCCGGCCAGGCTCGCCCGGTTCACGCACAGCGCGGCGAAGAACAGCGGTACGCCCAGGCCCAGGCAGAGCAGCGGGAAGCCGTCCACGCCGGGCAGGTAGAACAGTGCGACGAAGCCGGCCAGCGGGATCGACAGGAGGATCCCGCGAAGGAAGTTCAGGCCGGCCTGGGCCGGGTTGTCGCGGCTGGCGAAGAGACTCAGCACCACCCCGGTGATCGACACCGCGCCCAACCCGCTCGGCCAGGCGCTGGCCAGCCAGAACGCGGCCACGCAGAGGAACGCCAGGGCGCTGCGCAGGCCGAACAGCACGCCGCGCTCGATGTCCCGGTGCCAGGCGATGGCGCCCGGCGCCTGGCGGGTGGGCGCGCCATAGACCAGCGCCTCGACGCTGCGCCCGGCCGCCCTCGCCTCGCCGAGCAGGCGTTCGAGGCAGACCAGGCACAGGTGCAACTGTCCATGCGCCGCGTCCAGCGCCAGGCGCAAGCGCTGCCGGCAGGCCTCGAACTCGGCCTGGCGGCCCTCGCGCAACAGTGCCTCGAGTTCTTCCAGCCAGGGCTGCAAGGCGTGCGCGCTGGCCGGATCGAGCAGCCTCCGCTCGCGAGCCACCTTGCGCGCCGCGCGCAGCAGGCCGAGCAGGTCGAGGCCTAGCACGCGCAAGGCCTGGGAACGGGCGCGGCCGAGCGCGCCCTCGAACCAGGCGTGGTCGCGCTGGGCGTCCGCCGCGGCGATCCGCCCCAGCGCCGCGAGCAGCTCGCCGCGTTCGTCGGCGCCGCGCAGCTCCGCCGCGGCCGCCTGCAAGCCGGCCTCCCAGGCCGCCTTGCCCTGGTTCGCCAACTGGCGTTCCAGGCGCCGCGGCCAGAGCAGCACATTCACCAGCGCCGCGCAGAGGATGCCCAGGCCGATCTCCGAGCAGCGGGCCACCGCCTGGTCGAACACCGTCGCCGGATCGGCGCTGGCCGGCAGGGCGACGATGGCCGCGGTGTAGCCGGCCAGGACGAAACCGTAGGACGCATGATTGTGCAGCAGCGACGCGCCGGCGGTGCAGAACGCCAGCCAGAGGGCCATCAGCAGGAGGAAGGGCAGCGATGCCTGGCCATAGAGTGCGACCATGCCGATGGACACCAGCGCACCGGCGCAGGTGCCGATCAGGCGGAACATGCCCTTGGCCAGGACCATGCCGCTATAGGGCTGGCTGACCACGAACACCGTCATCAATGCCCATTGCGGCTGCTCCAGCTCCAGGCCGAAGGCCAGGTACAGGGCCAACCCGCCGGCCAGCAGGGCCTTCACGGCGAACTGCAGTTCGTGCAGACGCGGGCACAGCAGCACCTGCACCAGGTCGGAGGAAAAGAAGGAAGGCTTGGCCATCGCGGACGCCCCGAAATACATGAGCGAGCGAATTATTAGCAAGCTAATTTTCTATTGTCCAGCCTCTCCGCGAACTTTCCGGAAGAGCGTTTCGCCCTGCGAAACATGCGCCACGGAGGCCCACTGGAGCCGACCAACACGCCTGCGCAGAAGGCGCCAACCGGCAGCGGCACGCGCCAAGCGTTCGTATACAATATCCCGCACGTTCCCAACGCCATGCAGGTTGTCCCGCTTGCCTCTCTCCATGCTCAACGCCCCTAACCTGGGCATCGCCCCCTCGGCCTCCGAGATCATCGCCAAGCACCTGCGCGAAGCGATCATCGCCGGGCATTTCGCCGAGGACGAACCGATCCGCCAGGACGACATCGCGCAACTCTTCAATGTCAGCAAGATTCCCGTCCGCGAGGCCCTCAAGCGCCTGGAGGCGGAAGGCCTGGTGCTGTTCCAGCGCAACAAGGGCGCGGTGGTGACGCGTATTTCCGAACCGGAACTGGCGCAGATGTTCGAAGTGCGGGTGCTGCTCGAAGTCCAGGCGATCCGCCTGGCGGTGCCGAACATGGACGAGGCCACCTTCGCCCGCGCCGAGGCGATCTGCGCCGACTTCGTCGGCGAAGACAACGTCGGCCGCTGGGCCGAACTCAACTGGCAACTGCACGCCTGCCTCTACGAACCGGCGCAGCGGCCGTTCCTGGTCAACCTGATCCGCTCCATCCACGACAAGCTGGAACGCTACCTGCGCATGCAGATGAGCCTGTCCGAAGGCAAGCAGCGCGCCGACCAGGAACACCGCGAGATCGTCGCCGCCTGTCGCGCCGGCGATGCCGAACGGGCCGCGACACTGATCGAGGCACATATCGTCGGGGTCTGCCGGACCCTCTACGAACACCTGCCGAACCGCCCGGCCAGCACCTGAGCCGGGCCATCCCGGCTATGCCGCTTTCGTCATCCACCTGAGCGAAAACCCTCAAGCGCCCCGCCCCGCCGAAACGCCACCCTGTGGCGCATTCCCCGGCACAGGCGAGGGCCACCATGCAACGCATCCGCATCATCGATTCGCATACCGGCGGCGAGCCCACCCGCCTGGTCATCGGCGGTTTTCCCGATCTCGGCCAGGGCGACATGGCTGAGCGCCGGCGCCTGCTCGGCGAGCGCCACGACGCCTGGCGCGCCGCCTGCATCCTCGAGCCGCGCGGCAGCGACGTACTGGTCGGCGCCCTGCTCTGCGCACCGGTCGATCCCGAAGCCTGTGCCGGAGTGATCTTCTTCAACAACAGCGGCTACCTCGGCATGTGCGGCCACGGCACCATCGGCCTGGTCGCCTCGCTGGCACACCTCGGGCGGATCGGTCCCGGCGTGCACCGCATCGAGACGCCGGTCGGCGAGGTCGAGGCGACCCTCCACGAGGACGGCTCGGTCAGCGTGCGCAACGTGCCGGCCTACCGCTACCGTCGCCAGGTCAGCGTCGAAGTGCCCGGCATCGGCCGGGTCAGCGGCGACATCGCCTGGGGCGGCAACTGGTTCTTCCTGGTCGCCGGACACGGCCAGCGCATCGCCGGCGACAACCTCGACGCCCTCACCGCCTACACCGTCGCCGTCCAGCAGGCGCTGGAAGACCAGGGCATCCGCGGCGAGGACGGCGGCGCCATCGATCACATCGAACTGTTCGCCGACGATCCCCACGCCGACAGCCGCAACTTCGTGCTCTGTCCCGGCAAGGCCTACGACCGCTCGCCCTGCGGCACCGGCACCAGCGCCAAGCTGGCCTGCCTGGCCGCCGACGGCAAGCTGCTGCCCGGCCAGCCCTGGCGCCAGGCGAGCGTGATCGGCAGCCAGTTCGAGGGGCGTTACGAATGGCTCGACGGCCAGCCCGGCGGGCGCATCGTGCCGACCATCCGCGGCCGCGCCCACGTCAGCGCGGAAGCCACCCTGCTGCTGGCGGACGACGATCCGTTCGCCTGGGGCATCCGCCGGTGAACGCCGAGGTCATCGTGGTCGGCGCCGGCATCGTCGGCAGCGCCTGCGCCCATGAACTGGCGCGTCGCGGCCTCGACGTACTGGTGCTGGACAGCCGCCGCGGCGGTGCCACCGCGGTGGGCATGGGCCATCTGGTGGCGATGGACGACAACCCGGCCGAACTGGCCCTCAGCGACTACTCGATCCAGGCCTGGCGCGCCTGGGCGGCGGATCTGCCGGAAGACTGCGCGTACCGCAATTGCGGCACCCTCTGGCTGGCCGCCGACGCCAGCGAACTCGCCGAGGCCGAACGCAAGCGCCAGGCGCTGCAAGCCGCCGGCGTTGCCTGCCGGATGCTTGGCGCCGCGCGCCTGTACGCCCTCGAACCGGCCCTGCGGCCGGGCCTGGCCGGCGCCCTGGAGGTGTCCGGCGACGGCATCCTCTACGCGCCCAACGCCGCGCGCTGGCTGCTCGACCAGGCCGGGCCGCGCCTGCGCCGGCTGTACGCCGAAGTCAGCGAAGTGGACGGCAGCCGCCTGCGCCTGGCCGACGGCCGCTGGCTGAGCGCCGAGGCGCTGGTGCTGGCCAACGGCATCCATGCCGGCGAGCTGTGCGCGGAGCTGCCGATCCGCCCGAAGAAAGGCCACCTGCTGATCACCGACCGCTATCCCGGCACCCTCCGCCATCAACTGGTGGAACTCGGCTATGTCAGCAGCGCCCACGCCAGCAGCGGTACCTCGGTAGCCTTCAACGCCCAGCCGCGCCCCACCGGGCAGGTCTTCCTCGGCTCCTCGCGGCAGTTCGACACGCTCGACCCGCAGGTGGAAGGCCCGGTGCTGGCGCGCATGCTGCGGCGTGCCCTGGACTACCTGCCGGGGCTCGCCGGCCTCAATGCGATCCGTGCCTGGACCGGCTTCCGCGCTGCCACTCCGGACGGCCTGCCGCTGCTTGGCGAGCACCCGGCGCAGCCGGGCCTGTGGCTGGCGGTCGGCCACGAGGGCCTGGGCGTGACCACCGCGCCGGGCAGCGCGCGCCTGCTCGCCGCCCAGTTGTTCGGCGAAACGCCGCCGCTGGATGCCACGCCTTATCTGCCGCAACGCTTCCTCTCCAGCTCCAGGAGTGCCCGTCCATGATCGAACTGTTCATCGACCGGCGTCCGCTGCGGGTCGCCGTCGGTACCAGCGTGGCGGCCGCCCTCGCCCTCGGCGGCGACGGCTGCTCCCGCAGCGCGGTCGGCGGCGGGCGGCGCGCGCCGTTCTGCGGCATGGGCGCGTGCCAGGAATGCCGGGTATTGATCGACGGTCGGCGACGCCTGGCCTGCCAGACCGTCTGCCAATCCGGCATGCGCGTGGAGACCCAGGCATGAGCGCCGACTACGACCTGCTGATCGTCGGTGCCGGCCCCGCCGGCCTGGCCGCAGCGCTGGCCGCCGCGCCGAGCGGCGCGCGCATCGCCCTGGTCGACGACAACCCGGCCGCCGGCGGACAGATCTGGCGCGACGGCCCGCGTGCCAGCCTGCCGCCGCGTGCCCACCAGATGCGCCAACGCCTGGCCGGGCAGGCCAATGTCGAGCACTTCCCGGCGACCCGGGTGGTCGCCTGCGGTCCCGGCAGGCGCCTGTTGCTGGAAGACCCGCAACGTGGCTGGCAGGTCGGCTACCGACGCCTGGTCCTCTGCACCGGCGCCCGCGAACTGCTGCTGCCTTTTCCCGGCTGGACCCTCCCCGGCGTCACCGGCGCCGGCGGCCTGCAGGCGTTGGCCAAGGGCGGCCTGCCACTGGCCGGCCAGCGCCTGGTGGTGGCTGGCTCCGGCCCGCTGCTGCTGGCCAGCGCCGCCAGCGCCAGCCAGTGCGGGGCGCGCCTGCTGCGCGTCGCCGAACAGGCGCCGGCGAGAACCCTGGCCGCCTTCGCCGTACGCCTCCCGCGCTGGCCCGGCAAGCTGTGGCAGGCCGCCGGCCTGTTCGCCCGTAGCTACCGCGCCGACAGCTACGTGCTCGCCGCCCTCGGCGAGGAGCGCCTGGAAGCCGTGCGCCTGCGCGAAGGCGGTCGGGTCCGCGAGATCGCCTGCGAACGCCTGGCCTGCGGCTTCGGCCTGGTGCCCAACGTGCAACTCGGCCAGGCCCTCGGCTATCGCCTCGACGGCCCGGCGCTCGCCGTCGACGAATGGCAGGCCGGCAGCCTGCCCGACCACTACGCCGCCGGCGAATGCACCGGCTTCGGCGGCAGCGAACTGGCCCTGGTGGAAGGCGCCATCGCCGGCCATGCCGCCGTCGACGAGCGCGACGCGGCTCGCCGCCTGTGGCCACGACGGCGACGCTGGCAGGGCTTCGCCGACACCCTGGCGCGACACTTCGCCCTGCGTGCCGAACTGCGTGAACTGGCGGAGGCGGATACCCTGGTCTGCCGTTGCGAAGACGTCCCCTTGGCCGCGCTGGCCGGGCATGCCGGCTGGACCGAGGCCAAGCTGCACAGCCGTTGCGGCATGGGCGCCTGCCAGGGGCGGATATGCGGCAGCGCCGCGCAATTCCTGTTCGGCTGGACGCCTCCGGCGCCGCGTCCGCCGTTCAGCCCGGCGCGCCTGGAGACCCTGGCCTGCTGGCAGGGCGACGCCGGCTAGCGACGCTCGGCGCGATACAGCCAGCCGAGGCCGGCCAGCGACAGCAGCAGGCCACCCAGCAGCATGGGTGTCAGCGGCTCGGCGAACATCCAGTGCGCCCATAGCAGGGTCAGCGCCGGGCTCAGGTACAGCGCCGCGCTGCCACCCTGTGCGGAAAGATGGCGCAGGCCCAGCCAGTACAGGCCGTAGCCGCCGAAGGTGGGCAGCAGCACCAGCCAGGCGAGCCCGAACAGGAATCCGCCGGACAGCGGCGGCCGCAGGCTACCCTCCGCCAGCGCCAGGCCGGCGAACGCCGGCAGCGCGGCGCCGATCTGCACGAACAGCACCACGGCCAGCGATCCCGGCGCATCGTCCCAGCTCTTCTGCAACAGGGTGGCCAGGGCCAGCGCCAGCATGCCCAGCAGCGGCAGGCCGTAGGCCCAGCCCGGCGCCCGCCCCAGCGCCAGCGCCGCATGCCCGGCCCAGAGCACCCCGGCGACGCCCAGGGCGATCCCCGGCCACTGCCCCGGCCGCGTTCGCTGCCCCGGCAGGACCAGCGCCAGCAAGGCCACCAGCAGCGGCAACAGGTCGGCCATCAGCGCCGCCACGCCCGGCGAGACGCCGAGTTCGATGGCCTTGGCGATCGGCGCGATGTAGCCCGCGTAGGCCAACGCCCCGATCAGCGCCTGGCGCCGCCACTGGCGCGCCGACAACCGGCGCAGCCCGGCCCAGGCGAAGGGCAGCAGCAGCGCCAGGCAAACGGCGAAGCGCCAGAAGCTGGTGAGGAACACCGGCGCCTGTTCCATGGCATAGCGGTAGCCGACGAAGCCGGAACTCCAGGCCAGTACCATGCCCAGTTGCACGGCCAGCAGGCGGGTCGCCCCGGGCATCGCTCGCGGGGTGCAGGTGGTCGCGCGCATCGCTCGCCTCCGTCGGTCAGGTTCGAGTCGAGGCTAGGCGGCCTCCGCCGCTACTATCAAACGAAACTATCTGCACCAGTCATGCAGGAAATCGGAACCATGAGCGCCAACCTGGATATCGAGCTGCTGCGTACCTTCCATGCCATCCTGCGCTTCGGCCGCTTTCTCGCCGCGGCCAGCCACCTCAACCGCAGCCCCTCGGCGGTGAGCACCCACGTCCGGCGCCTGGAGGAACTGGCCGGCGGCCGGCTGTTCGAGCGCGACAACCAGTCGGTGCGGCTGACCCCGCTGGGGCAGCGGTTCCAGCGCCAGACCGCCGAGCTGCTGGAGACCCACGACCGCGTGCTCGCCGGGTTGCGCAGACGGGAAGAGCCGCTGCGGGTGCGCTTCGGCATTTCCGAGGAATACGCCGGCAAGCTGCTCGGCCGCCTCCTGCCACGCCTCGGCGCGGAACTGCCGGCGCTGGAGCTGGAGGTGCTCACCGACGCCAGCGGCAGGCTGGCCGGACGCCTGCGGCGCGGCCAGCTGGACCTCGCCCTGCTGGTGCAAGCGCAAGACGAAACCCCGTACGACGGGCACTCCCGCGAGATCGGCGGCACCCAGCCGGTGTGGGTCGCCGGCCACGGCCTGCGGATCGATCCGCAACGCCCGCTGCCGCTGGCCCTGCACGGCCAGGGTTGTCCCTATCGGCAGGCGCTGCTGGAAGCCCTCGGCGCGACGGGCCGGCGCTGGCGCACGGTGGTCAGCAGTCCCGGCGCGACGGCGCTGGAAGCGGCCATCGAAGGCGGCCTGGCGATCGGCGTGATCGACCGTGCGCGGGTCGGCCCGACGATGCGCGTGCTGGGGCCGGCGGAGGGCTTCGCCGAACTGCCCGCCCACCGCATTCGCCTGGCCTTCGCCCCGGGAGAACGGCCGCCGGCGCTGGAGCGCCTCGGCGAACTGATCGCCGAGGAGTTCCGGCTCTGAGCCGCTACAGCGCCGGGCGCTAGACCCGCAGGCGGTGGCCGTCTGTCAGTTTCCGGCAGCAGTCGCTCACTGCGCGGCGATGCTTTCCCGTTCACGCCACTCGCGCAGCAACGCCTGGCGCCGGCGCCGCCCTCGATGTGCGCGCCCTGCTATCGCAGGGTGGCGATATCGCGGTAGAGGGTGCGCAGGCTGATCCCCAGTTCGCCGGCGAGCACATGCCCGGCCACCGGGTAACGGTGCCGGCGCAGAATCTGCAGCAGGTCGAGCAGGCGCTGGCTACGGGACAGGGCGCCGACTCACAGTTGCTCCAGGCAGTCGCGGGCGTGGTCGTCGAGGGGGACGAAGACCAGCAGGCGATCGCCGTTCTTCGGCGCCGACCACCAGTTGGTCTGCTGCAGTTCGAATTCGCCGCAGCGCGCATGACGGAAGCGCTTGAGCTGGTTTTCGATACCCATCACCTCGTTGCGCCGCCAGATCTCGCGGAACTCCGCCGAAGCCTCCAGGCAGCGCTGCAACTGCCGCTCCCACAGCGGATCGCCCATGCGCTCGACCATTGCCGCGCGGAAGAAGCCGACCATCCGCGGCAACGCCTCCTCGCGGTTGGCCATGCAGTAGCGCCAGCGCTCGTGGGTCAGCGCCAGGTAGATGCAGTTGCGGTCTTCCTCGGGGATCTCCGCCAGGTCGATGCCCACCAGCCGGCAATAGGCGCGGTTGTAGCCGCGGATGTCGAAACGGGCGTTCTGCACCATGGCCGGCAACGGGTCGAGGGCATCGAGGATGGACTGGGTGGCGGCCGAGGGCTTCTCGCAGACCGCCCGCCGCGCCGAGGTCGGCGCGGCCAGCCCGGCGAGGTTGAACAGGTGGTGGGTTTCCGTCTCGTTGCACAGCAGGGCCCGGGCGATGGCTCCGATCACCTGCTCCGAGGCGCGTACCGCGCGGCCCTGCTCCAGCCAGGTGTACCAGGTCACGCCGACCCCGGCGAGCTGCGCCACCTCCTCGCGACGCAGGCCCGGCGTGCGTCGGCGGCCGAGGCGGGAAATGCCGACCCGCTGCGGCTCGATGCTTTCCCGCCGGCGGCGCAGGAAGGCCCCCAGCTGTTCGGCGCGGGACGGCTGCGCGGGGCTTTCCGCAGAGTGGCTGGCAGGGGCGTCGAGTGGCATGGCGAAGTCCTCCGAAGGGCAGACGGGTAGCGCCAATACCAGGATAAGCAAGAACTGGTACCGGGTTAGCCAGAAGCGCATGCTGCCAGCCCACTCCCTTCCGCACAAGGACTCCGCCCATGCCCAGCACCGTCTCGTCGTCGCGGCTCGGCCTCGCCGGGCTCTGCATCCTGCTGGCGGGGCAACTGTTGCCGATGATCGATTTCTCCATCGTCAACGTCGCCCTCGACGCCCTCGCCCATTCCCTCGGCGCCAGCGAAACCGAACTGGAACTGATCGTCGCCGTCTACGGCGTGGCCTTCGCCGTGTGCCTGGCGATGGGCGGCCGGCTTGGCGACAACTACGGCCGTCGCCGCCTGTTCGATCTCGGCGTCGCCCTGTTCGCCGTCGCCTCGTTGCTTTGCGGGCTGGCCGGTTCGGTCTGGCTGCTGTTGGTGGCGCGCGCCCTGCAGGGCGTCGGCGCGGCGCTGGTCGTGCCGCAGATTCTCGCCACCCTGCATGTCAGCCTCAGCGGCCACGCGCATTCCCGCGCGCTGGCCGCCTACGGCGCCATCGGCGGCCTGGCCTTCGTCGTCGGCCAGGTGCTCGGCGGCTTCCTGGTCTCCGCCGATATCGGCGGCCTCGGCTGGCGCAGCGTGTTCCTGATCAACCTGCCGATCTGCCTCGGCATTCTCCTTTGCAGCCGCCGCTGGGTACCGGAGACCCGCGCCGAGCATGCCGCCCGCGTCGACGCGCCGGGCACCCTGCTGCTCGCCGCGCTGATCCTCTGCCTGCTGCTGCCGCTGGCTCTCGGCCCATCGCTGCACTGGTCCTGGCCCTGCGCCCTGCTGCTGGCGGCGGCGGTGCCGCTGCTGGCCTGGCTGTGGCGCACCGAGCTGCGCCAGGAACGCCGCCAGGCCTGGCCGTTGCTGCCGCCGTCGCTGCTGCGCCTGCCGAGCATCCGCTTCGGCCTGTTGCTGGCGATCCTGTTCTTCGCCTGCTGGAGCGGCTTCATGTTCGCCCTTGCCCTGGCCCTGCAGGCCGGCGCCGGTCTCTCGCCGGTGCAGGCCGGCAATGCCTTCATCGCCCTCGGCGCCTCCTACTTCGTCTCGGCGCTGCTCACCGCCCGGGTGGCGGCGCGGATCGGCCCGGTACGCCTGCTGCTGCTCGGCTGCGTCATCCAGATGTGCGGCCTGCTCGGCCTGATGCTGACCCTGCAACGGGTCTGGCCGCAGCCGGGCATCCTCAACCTGGCGCCGGCGACCCTGGTGATCGGCTTCGGCCAGGCGTTCATCGTCAGCAGCTTCTTCCGCATCGGCCTCTCGGAGGTGCCGACCGCCCAGGCCGGCGCCGGCAGCGCCATGCTCGCCACCGTCCAGCAGGCCTCCCTCGGCCTCGGCTCGGCGCTGCTCGGCGCGGTGTTCGCGCACAGGCTGGAGCGCCATGGCGACTACCTGGAAGCGACGCAGACGACCCTGGCCGTCGAGTTCGTCCTGATGACGCTGCTGCTCGGCGCCACCTGCCTCTTCTACCTGCGCCGCGTGCGCACGGTGCCATTGCGCTGCGACTCGCCGGGCAACTGAGGCGCGCGGCCGGGCCCTGTTCCCGGCCGCCGGCGCCCCGTATGCTGGCGCGGTCCCCCAGCCAGGCCTTCGCCCCGATGCACGACCTGCTCGCCGCCCCGCCCCCCGCCGACCTCGCCAGCCTGCTGGCCAGCCTGCGCCAGGTCGAGGCGCTGCTCGACGCCATGCCCGGCGTGGTGTTCTTCGTCAAGGACGAGCGCGCCCGCTACGTCCTGGTCAACCGCACCCTGGCACGCCGCTGCGGCGTGAAGGACAAGGCCGAACTGCTCGGCCGCAGCGCCGACGAGGTCTTCCCTTCCAGCCTCGGTCCGCTCTATGCCGAGCAGGATCGGCGCGTGCTGCGCGGCGGCGCGACGCTGGAGAACCAGTTGGAGCTGCACCTCTATCCCGGTCGCCAGCCGGGCTGGTGCCTGACCCACAAGCAGGCGCTGCGCGATGCCGACGGGGCGATCATCGGCATGGCCGGCATCTCCCACGACCTGCCGGCGGCGCAGTCGGCGCACCCGGCCTACGGGCGGCTGGCGGCGGTGGATGCGCATATCCGCGAGCACTACGACCAGCCGCTCAGCCTCGCCGATCTCACTACCATCGCCGGGCTCTCGGTGGCGCAACTGGAACGTCACTGCAAGCGCATCTTCCAGCTCACCCCACGGCAGATGATCCACAAGGCGCGGCTCGGCGCCGCCTCGCAACTGCTCGCCGGCGACGCGCCGATCACCGAGATCGCCCTGCGCTGCGGCTACACCGACCACAGCGCCTTCAGCCGCCAGTTCAAGGCGCTCACCGGACTCTCGCCGAGCCAGTACCGCGAGACCCATCGCCAGCCCCGAAAAGCGTAACGCCTCGCCCCGCCACGGGGCGGCGGTAGCAATCCTGCTCCCTTTTGTAACACCGCCGGCCGCGCCCGAGCGGGGCGCAGTCCGGCGCGGCCTGGCACAGCGACGCGCCAGCCAAAGCGGTCGCGCTCCAGCGAAAGGTTTTTTATCGCCGTCGGACGAGGTTCTGGCACAGCCATTGCTCACTTAAAAATATCGTATACGAAATCACAAATACGGGATTTGCCGCCCTCCCACTCAACCGCATCGCCAGAGGCCCCCATGAATACCAAGAAGACCCTTGCCCTAGCCCTCACCGCTGCCCTGGGCTGTTCCCTCGCCGGTCTCGCCCAGGCCGACAAGCTCGACGACATCATCGAGTCCGGCAAGCTGCGCTGCGCCGTCACCCTGGACTTTCCGCCGATGGGCTCGCGCGATGCACAGAACAACCCGGTGGGCTTCGACGTCGATTACTGCAACGACCTGGCGAAGGCCCTGGACGTCAAGGCGGAGATCGTCGAGACGCCCTTTCCCGACCGCATCCCGGCGCTGGTGTCGGGTCGCGCCGACGTGATCGTCGCATCCACCTCGGACACCCTGGAGCGGGCCAAGACCATCGGCATGAGCATCCCCTACTTCGCCTTCGTCAAGGTGGTACTGACCCGCGAGGACACCGGCATCGCCAGCTACGAGGACCTCAAGGGCCGCCCGGTCGGCGGCACCGCCGGCACCTTCGAGGCGCTGGCCCTGGAGAAGGACAGCAAGGCCTGGGGCGACGCCAAGGGCAGCTTCCGCGCCTACCAGTCCGAGGCCGACACCGCCCTGGCGATCAGCCAGGGGCATATCGACGCCACGGTCGTCTCTTCCACCGTCGCCGCCTCGTGGATCAAGTCGGGCAAGTACAAGGGCCTGAAGATCGCCGGCGACGCGCCCTATGACATCGACTACGTGGCCCTCGGCGCCAAGCGCAACGAATACGGCCTGCTCAACTACCTGAACCTGTTCATCAACCAGCAGGTGCGCACCGGCCGCTACGCCGAGCTGGCGCAGAAATGGGTCGGCGGCACGGCGCCGGAGCTGACCACCAGCGCGGTCTACCGCTGAAGCCGAGGGCGCGGTCCGCCGCCGGGCCGCGCCGTTTCCCCCCGTCCTGGATGCGCCGATGAAGCACGCACACCTCATCGTTCCCCGTACCCTGGTCGCCGGCAGCGCGTCCGGCGAACTGCTGTACGCACCGACCGGCCTGAGCTTCTGGGGCGGCGTCGACCCGCGCAGCGCGGAAGTGATCGACCGTCACCACCCGCTCAGCGGCCGCCATCTACACGGCAGGCTGCTGGCGATTCCCGGTGGGCGCGGCTCCTGTACCGGCAGCAGCGTACTGCTGGAACTGATCCTCGGCGGACGTGCGCCGGCGGCGATCCTCCTGCGCGAACCGGACGAAATCCTCGCCCTCGGCGCGATCGTCGCCGAGGAACTGTTCGGCCGCTCGCTACCCATCGCCTGTCTCGGCGAGCGCTTCGACGAACTCGCCGCCTATCCCTGGGCGCGCCTGGCCGACGGACGCCTGGAACTCCACCGCGATGCCCCGCCGCCGCTGGAGGCCCGACCCGCCGAAGCGCTGGCGACCGATGCCGGCCCGCGACTGGACGCCTTCGACCAGGCCCTGCTCGCCGGCGAACACGGCGAAGCCGCACGCCTGGCGATGCGCATCGTCCTGCGCATGGCGGCGTTGCAGGGCGCGCAACGGCTGATCGACATCCAGCGCGCGCACATCGACGCTTGCATCTACACCGGCCCGGCCGGCCTGCGTTTCGCCGAGACCCTGCGCGACCTCGGTGCCCGGGTGCGGGTACCGACCACCCTCAACGCCATCTCCGTGGACCAGCGCCGTTGGCGCGAACAGGGCGTACCCGCCGCCCTCGGCGAGCCAGCCGCGGCCCTGGCCCGGGCCTATCTCGACATGGGCGCGCAGCCCAGCTTCACCTGCGCGCCCTACCTGCTCGACGACAGCGCGCGGGCCGGCGAACAGATCGTCTGGGCCGAGTCCAACGCGGTGCTCTTCGCCAACAGCGTGCTCGGCGCACGCACCAACAAGTACGCCGACTTCATGGATATCTGCTGCGCCCTCACCGGTCGCGCGCCGCTGGCCGGCTGTCACCTCGACGAGCAGCGCCAGGCGCGGGTACTGATCGAAGTGGAAGACCTCGGCAGCGTCGACGATGCCTTCTACCCGACCCTCGGCTACCTCTGCGGCCTGCTCTGCGCCGGACAGATCCCGGCGATCGACGGCCTGCGGCAGCGGCAGCCGGACCACGACGCGCTCAAGGCCTTCGGCGCGGCGCTGGGCACCAGTTCCTCGGTGCCGATGTTCCACGTCATCGGCGTCACCCCGGAAGCCCCTGACCTGGCCAGCGCCTTCGGCGGCCGCGCGCCGCGGCGGACCCTGCGGGTCGGACGCGAGCGCCTGCGCGACGCCTGGCGCGAGCTGGACAGCGCCGGCGAGACGCGGATCGACCTGGTGGCGCTGGGCAACCCGCACTTCTCCGCCAGCGAATTCACCCAGCTCGCCGCGCTCTGCCACGGCCGCCGCAGACACCCGGAGGTAGCGCTGGTGATCACCAGCAGCCGGCAGGTCGTCGCCCAGGCCGAAGCGGCCGGGCACCTGGCGACGCTGCAGGCGTTCGGCGCGCGGCTGGTCACCGACACCTGCTGGTGCATGCTCGACGAACCGCTGGTGCCGCCGGGCGCGCGCACCCTGATGACCAACTCCGCCAAGTATGCCCACTACGCCCCCGGACTGGTCGGCCGCCAGGTGCGCTTCGCCGGCCTCGCCGGCTGCGTCGAGGCCGCCGTCGGCGGGCGGGCCCCCGCCGGGCTGCCCGCCTGGTTGAGCGAGGACTGCTGATGTTCGACTACACCTTCCACTGGCGCTCGGCGTTCAACGCCCTGCCGGAGATGCTCGCCGGCAGCCTGGTGACGCTCCAGGTCACCGCGCTGTCGATGCTCTTCGGCATCCTCATCGCCCTGCTCCTGGCCTTCGCCCGGCTCGGCGGTAACCGCCCGCTGCGCGCCGCCGCCGGAGCCTGGATCTCCATCGCGCGGAATACCCCGGCGCTGTTCCAGATCTACATCCTCTACTTCGGCCTGGGCTCCTTCGGCCTGCACGTCAGTTCCTGGTTCGCCCTGCTCGCCGGGGTCACCTTCAACAACGCCGGCTACCTCGCCGAGACCTTCCGCGGCGGCCTCCAGGCGGTGCCCGAGACCCAGTTGCGGGCGGCCCGCTCGCTAGGCATGAGCGCGCCGCAGGCCTATCGCCTGGTGGTGATCCCGCAGCTGCTGCGGGTGGTGTTCTACCCGCTGACCAACCAGTTGGTCTGGGCCATGCTGATGACCTCCCTCGGCGTGGTGGTGGGCCTGACCGACGACCTCACCGGCGTCACCCAGGCACTCAACGTCAAGACCTTCCGCACCTTCGAATACTTCGCCCTGGCCGCCGTCCTCTACTTCGCCATGGCCAAGCTGCTGGTGCTGGCCGCCCGCCTGCTGGGCTGGCGCCTGTTCCGTTACTGAGGGGAATGCCGTGTTCACCACCAGCCTCACCGCCAACGACCTGCTGTTCCTCCTGCAAGGCGCCTGGACCACCCTCGCCATCACCGCCATGGCGATGCTGATCGGCACCCTGCTGGGTGTCGTCTTCGGCCTGCTCCGCGCCCTGCTGCCACGCGCCAGCCTGCCGCTGGCGGCGCTGCTCGACGTATTCCGCAGCGTGCCGCTGCTGATCCAGTTCGTCCTGCTCAATTCCTTCAAGAGCATCCTCGGCCTCGACTGGAGCGCCTTCGCCGTGGCCTGCCTGGTGCTCGGCGTGTACGCCGCCGCCTACTGCACCGAGGTGGTCCGCGGCGGCGTCCTCTCGGTACCGCCGAGCGTGCGCCGGGCGGCGCGTTCGCTGGGCCTGAGCTATCGCCAGGACCTGTTCCACATCGTCCTGCCGATGGCCGCCCGGGTGGCCTTCCCCGGTTGGGTCAACCTGACCCTGTCGGTGATGAAGGACACCTCGCTGGTGCTCTGGATCGGCATCGTCGAACTGCTGCGCGCCTCGCAGACCATCGTCACGCGCATCCAGGAACCGCTCTTCGTGCTCTGCATCGCGGGGCTCGTCTATTACCTCATGAGCTGGGTGGTCGCGCGACTCGGCGCCCGGCTGGAACGGAGATGGCAGCAATGATCGAGATCAGCGACGTGCACAAGGCCTACGGCCAGTTCGAGGTAGTCAAGGGTGTCGACCTGAGGGTGGACAAGGGCGAGGTGCTGTCGATCATCGGCGGCTCCGGTTCCGGCAAGTCGACCCTGCTGATGTGCATCAACGGCCTGGAGCCGATCCAGCGCGGCAGCATCCGCGTCGACGGCATCGACGTGCATGCCCGCGGTACCGACCTCAACCGCCTGCGGCGGAAGATCGGCATCGTCTTCCAGCAGTGGAACGCCTTCCCCCACCTGACCGTGCTGGAAAACGTCATGCTCGCGCCGCGCAAGGTGCTCGGCAAGAGCCGCGCCGAAGCCGAGGCGATGGCGCTGAAGCAACTCACCCACGTCGGTCTCGGCGACAAGCTCAAGGTCTTCCCCCAGCGCCTTTCCGGCGGCCAGCAACAGCGCATGGCGATCGCCCGGGCGCTGGCGATGTCGCCGGACTACATGCTGTTCGACGAAGCCACCTCGGCGCTCGACCCGCAGTTGGTCGGCGAGGTGCTGGACACCATGCGCCTGCTCGCCGAGGAAGGCATGACCATGGTCCTGGTCACCCACGAGATCCGCTTCGCCCGCGACGTGTCCGACCGGGTGGCGTTCTTCCGCAATGGCCTGGTCCACGAGATCGGCACCCCCGACCAGGTGATCGGCAACCCGCAGCGGCCGGAGACGGTGGAATTCCTCCGCTCGGTGCTCTGAGCCCGCCCCCGCACAGGAGATAGCCATGCGTTCGCAGCGGATCGTCCACATCGTCAGTTGCCATGCCGAAGGCGAGGTCGGCGACGTGATCGTCGGCGGCGTCGCCGCACCGCCCGGCGCCACCCTCTGGGAACAGTCGCGCTGGATCGCCAGAGACCAGGACCTGCGCAACTTCGTCCTCAACGAACCGCGCGGCGGAGTGTTCCGCCACGCCAATCTGCTGGTGCCGGCCAAGGACCCGCGCGCGCAGATGGGCTGGATCATCATGGAGCCGGCCGACACCCCGCCGATGTCCGGTTCCAATTCGCTGTGCGTGGCCACCGTACTGCTCGACAGCGGCATCCTGCCGATGCGCGAACCGCTGACCCGGCTGCTGCTGGAAGCGCCGGGCGGGCTGATCGAGGCCCGCGCGGAATGCCGCGACGGCAAGGCCGAGCGGGTGGAAATCCGCAACGTGCCGTCGTTCGCCGACCGCCTCGACGCCTGGATCGAAGTCGAGGGCCTCGGCTCGCTACAGGTCGACACCGCCTACGGCGGCGACAGCTTCGTCATCGCCGACGCCCGGCGCCTGGGCTTCGCCCTGCGCGCCGACGAGGCCGCCGAGCTGGTCGCCACCGGCTTGAAGATCACCCACGCGGCCAACGAACAACTGGGCTTCCACCACCCGACCAACCCGGACTGGGAGCATCTGTCCTTCTGCCAGCTGGCCGCGCCGCCGGAGCGCCGCGACGGTGTCCTCGGCGCGAGCAACGCGGTGATCATCCGCCCCGGCAAGATCGACCGCTCACCCTGCGGCACCGGCTGCTCGGCGCGGATGGCGGTGCTCCAGGCGAAAGGCCAGCTGCGGGTCGGCGAACGCTTCGTCGGGCGCTCCATCATCGGTTCGGAATTCCACTGCCACATCGAGTCGCTGACCGAACTCGGCGGCCGTCCGGCGATCCTCCCGTGCCTGTCCGGGCGGGCCTGGATCACCGGCATCCACCAGTACCTGCTCGACCCGGACGATCCCTGGCCGCAAGGCTATCGGCTGTCCGACACCTGGCCCGGCGGCCACTGCTGACCACCCCGCCCGACCGCAGGCAGCGGCCGGGCGGAAACCGATCCGGCGCGTACCGGATCGCCCACGACGGCGAACGCTGCCGTCGCCCTGTGACTCGGACCGCAGCGGTCCGACTGAATTCGTATACGAAATACGAAGAAAGGAGAAACCATGAGCAAGCACGTCAACTGGAGCGGCGTATTCCCCGCAGTCACCACCCAATTCAACGCCGATTTCTCGGTGAACCTGGAGGAAACCCACACGGTCATTTCCAACCTGGTGCGCGACGGCGTGTCCGGGCTGGTGGTATGCGGCAGCGTCGGCGAGAACACCTCGCTGACCATCGAGGAGAAGATGGCCGTCACCGAGGTCGCCAAGGATGCCTCCGGCGGCCGCGTGCCGGTGATCTGCGGGATCGCCGAGTTCACCAGCGCCGGCGCGGCGAAGGTGGCCAAGGCGGTGGAGCGGGTCGGCGTCGACGGCATCATGGTGATGCCGGCGCTGGTCTATTCCTCCAAGCCGCACGAGACCGCCGAGCATTTCCGCAGCGTGGCCAGCGGCACCGACCTGCCGGTGATGGTCTACAACAACCCGCCGATCTACCGGAACGACGTCACCCCGGACATCCTGGTTTCCCTGGCCGACTGCGAGAACATCGTCTGCTTCAAGGACAGCTCCGGCGACACCCGCCGCTTCATCGACGTACGCAACCAGGTGGGCGAGCGCTTCATCCTCTTCGCCGGCCTCGACGACGTGGTCCTGGAAAGCGTGGCGGTGGGTGCCCAGGGCTGGATCTCGGGAATGTCCAACGTGTTCCCGAAGGAAGGCGAGACCATCTTCCGCCTGGCCAGGGCCGGGCGCTTCGCCGAGGCGATGCCGATCTACGAGTGGCTGATGCCGATCCTCCATCTCGACGCCCGTCCCGACCTGGTGCAGTGCATCAAGCTCTGCGAGGAACTCGCCGGTCGCGGCAGCGCCCTCACCCGTCCACCGCGCCTGGCCCTGCGCGGCGCCGATCGCGAGCACGTCGAGCGGATCATGGCCAAGGCCCTGGCCAGCCGGCCGGCGCTGCCGGACGTCGGCTTGTAGCCGGCGCCGCGCCCTCGCCGCCTCGCTCCCCAGGGAGCGGCCGGCGAGAGCCAGCGGCAGAGCATTCCGTCCACCGTCCCCAGGGAGGCCCCATGCCCAGTATCCTCGGTCACAACTACGTCGGCGGCGCTCGCAGCGCCGCCGGCAACCTCATCCTGCGCAGCCTCGACGCCGACAGCGGCGAAGCGCTGCCCTACGCCTTCGTCCAGGCCACCGAGGCGGAGGTCGACGCCGCCGCCCGCGCCGCCGAACGCGCCTATCCACACTACCGGCAACTGTCCGCCGCGCGCCGCGCCGGATTCCTCGAGGCGATCGCCTCGCGCCTCGACGCCCTGGGCGACGACTTCGTCGCCCTGGTCCGTCGCGAGACCGCGCTGCCCGCCGTACGCATCCAGGGCGAACGGACACGTACCGCCAACCAGTTGCGGCTGTTCGCCGAAGTCCTGCGGCGTGGCGACTTCCACGGCGCGCGCATCGATCGCGGACAACCCGGGCGTACCCCGCCGCGCCCCGACCTGCGCCAGTGGCGAATCGGTCTCGGCCCGGTGGCGGTGTTCGGTGCCAGCAACTTCCCGCTGGCCTTTTCCACCGCCGGCGGCGACAGCGCCGCCGCCCTGGCCGCCGGCTGCCCGGTGGTGGTCAAGGCCCACGGCGGACACATGGCCACCGCCGAATGCGTGGCCGACGCGATCCTCCAGGCGGCGGCCGACAGCGGCATGCCGGACGGGGTATTCAACATGGTCTACGGCAGCGGCGTCGGCGAGGCGCTGGTGCGCCATCCGGCCATCCGCGCGGTCGGCTTCACCGGTTCGCTCAAGGGCGGGCGCGCACTGTGCGACCTGGCAGCGGCGCGGCCGCAGCCGATCCCGGTGTTCGCCGAGATGAGCAGCATCAATCCGCTGGTGGTGCTCCCCGAAGCCCTGCGCCGGCGCGGCCGCCAGGTGGCGGAGGAGCTGGCCGCCTCGGTGACGCTCGGCTGCGGCCAGTTCTGCACCAAGCCGGGCCTGGTGCTTGGCCTGCGCTCCCCCGGCTTCGACGCCTTCGTCGCGGCCCTGGGCGAGGCACTGGCCGCCAGGCCGGCACAGAGCATGCTCAACGCCGGCACCTTGCGCAGCTATGTCGAAGGACTGCAACGCCTGGAGCGCCACCCCGGCATCCGGCGCCTGGCCGGCGCGCCACAGGAAGGGCGGCAGGCCCATCCGCAGTTGTTCAAGGCCGACGTGGGCCTGTTGCTGGAAGGCGACGAACTGCTCCAGGATGAGGTGTTCGGCCCGGCCACCGTGGTCGTCGAGGCAGCCGACGAGGAACAGCTTGCCCGCGCGCTGGACAACCTGCACGGCCAGTTGACGGCGACCCTGATCGGCGAAGCGGAAGACCTCGCGGCGTTCGCCGGGCTGGTCCCGCTGCTCGAAGGCAAGGCCGGGCGCCTGCTATTCAACGGCTATCCGACCGGCGTCGAGGTGTGCGACGCCATGGTCCACGGCGGCCCCTACCCGGCCACCTCCGACGCTCGCGGCACCTCGGTGGGAACCCTGGCCATCGAGCGTTTCCTGCGCCCGCTGTGCTACCAGGACTACCCCGACAGCCTGCTCCCGGACGCCCTGAAGAACGCCAACCCGCTGGGCCTGCTGCGCCTGGTCGATGGCCGGAGCACGCGCGAGGCCCTGGATTGAGCACGCCTGGAAGCCTGGATGGCGGATAACGCCGTTGGCGCTATCCGCCCTACGCAGTCGTCCTCGTTGCGCCACGCTGTCCGGTCGGCCCCTCGCCTTGCGCTCACTCCAGCAACGCCAGCAGCTCCCGGTGCAAAGCCTCGGGAATCGTCACGCCGTCCCTGGCGCTGCGTTCGCGCGCTTCGAAGCGTCGCTGCGAGGGCAAGCGCGCGCCCTGTTCGACGATGCCTTCGAACAGCGTCTCGGCGCGCGCCAGGTGCTCCTCCGCCGAGGCGCCGAGCATGCGCCGCGGATCGATGGCGATCAGCAGTTCGCCACCGTAGGGAGAAGAACGGCTGCCCTCGTCGTAGGCCAGCGACTCGGCACTGGTCAGGTCGCCGATCAGCGGACCGGCGAGCAGTTCGACCATCGCCGCCAGGGCCGAGCCCTTGTGCCCGCCGAAAGTGAGCATGGCGCCTCGCAACGCGGCGCTGGCATCGGTGGTCGGCTCGCCCTGCTCGTCCACCCCCCAGCCCAGCGGGATCGGCTTGCCGGCGCGTTCGTGCAACTGGATCTCGCCACGCGCCACGGCGCTGGTGGCGAAGTCGAAGACGAACGGCGGGCCGTCCGGACGCGGCCAGCCAAAGGCGATCGGGTTGGTGCCGAAGATCGGCTTGCGTCCGCCCGCCGGCGCCACCCAGGCATGACTCGGCGTGGTCGCCAGGGCCACCAGGCCCGCCTCGGTGAGTGCCTCGACCTCAACCCATAGCGCGGAGAAATGCACACAGCGGTTCACCGCCATCGCCGCGATACCCTGGCTGCGGGCCTTCTCCAGCAGATGCGGCAGCCCCAGCCGGAATGCGCACTGGGAGAACCCGCCATGGGCGTCGACCCGCAGCAGGCCGGGAGCGATGTCGTGCAGTTCCGGCTCGGCGTCGGCGGATACCTTGCCGGCCTTCAGGGTGGCGATGCAGCCGAGCAACCGCCAGATACCGTGGGACGCGCATTCGTCACGCTCCCCCGCCACCAGGGTATCGGCCACCGCCTGTACATGGGCTTCGCTGAAAGCGTGCCGGCGCAGGATGCGCACGGCCAGCTCGCGGACCTCGTCCAGCGTCATTCGGATCACGGGCTTCTCCTTGTTCGACCAATCCCTAGGGTGGCCTGCCGCGACAGCCTTCTCTTGACCTCAATCGACCCGGAGCATGCCGAAAACGGCACAACCGGCTCGAGCACATCGAAAACTTACAGAAAATTCCTAGCAATCATGTAAGGCAATTCCAAATAGCCCCGCATCCCCTCAAGAAACCCTTCCGCGCCCCGCTACAGGACCAAGCACCTTCCCACAGCCCGGTCGGAGACCACCCCATGCTTCTTCGTCGTATCGCCATCACCCCACGCGCCGTCATCGGCTTCGCCATCCTCGCCTCGCTGCTGGTGGCGCTCGGCCTCTTCGCGCACAACCGCATGGGTTCGCTGAACCGCGCCGCCAAGGATATCGGCGAGGTCTGGCTGCCCAGCGTCGAAGCCTCGGCCCAGCTCAGCGGCCTGATGAGCGAACTGCGCCTCGGCGAGATGAACCACGTGCTGCTGCACGACTCCACGCGCATGCGCCAGCAGGAACAACGGATGGACGAGGTCATCGCTACCCTCGCCAGGGTGGAAAGGGAATACCGCCCCTTGCTGGTCCTGGACGAGGAGCGCGCGTTGCTCGACCAGTTCGTCCAGCGCCAGCAGGAGTACCTCGAAGGACACGCCGCCCTGCTCGCGCTGTCCCGTGACAACCGTACCGACGAAGCCAGCGTGCTGATGGGCGGGGCCCAGTTGCAGCGCTACGAGCAGGTGCAGCGGACCCTGAAGCAACTCATCGCCCTCGACCGCGAGGCCGCCCGCGCCTCCACCGCCGAAGCCGCCGATGTCTACTCCCGGGCCTCCACCGCGATCCTCGCGGTGCTGCTGGTGGCCCTGGCGGCCAGCGTGACGATCGCCTGGCTGCTGACCCGCAGCATCGTCGTGCCGATCCGCCAGGCGGTGTCCTGCGCCGACCGCATCGCGGCCCGCGACCTGACCGGCGAGATCGCCAGCGACGGCGACGACGAGCCGGCGCAACTGATGAAGGCCATGCGCAGCATGCAGGCCAGCCTGCACGACACCATCGAGCAGATCGGCGATTCCGCCGCGCTGCTGGCCGCCGCTGCCGAGCAACTGAACGCGGTGACCGAGGAAGGCAACCGGTCGCTGGCCCGGCAGAACGATGAGATCGAGATGGCCGCCACCGCGGTCAACGAAATGAGCGCGGCGGTCGAGGAGGTCGCGCGCAACGCCAGCTCCACCGCCGAGGCCTCCAGTCTCTCGGAACGGGCCGCCGGCAACGGCCGCGCACGGGTCGGACAGACCGTCCGCTCGATCCGCCAGATGAACGCCGAGATCGGCCAGACCGCGCGCCTGGTGGAAGGCCTGGCCAGCCAGGCGCAGGACATCGGCAAGGTGCTCGACGTGATCCGCGCCATCGCCGAGCAGACCAACCTCCTCGCCCTCAATGCCGCCATCGAGGCCGCCCGCGCCGGCGAGCAGGGCCGCGGATTCGCGGTGGTCGCCGACGAGGTGCGCGCCCTCGCCCACCGCACCCAGCAATCGACCCATGAGATCGAAGGCATGATCGCCAGCGTCCGCGAGGGCACCGACACCGCGGTGTCCGCGATGCGCGAGAACGACCAGCGCGCCCGGCAGATGCTCGACGAGGCCGAGGCCGCCGACCACGCGCTGGGCGAGATCGCCGAGCACGCCACGCGGATCAACGAGCGCACCCTGGTGATCGCCAGCGCTGCGGAGGAGCAGGCCCACGTCGCCCGCGAGGTCGATCGCAACCTGGTGAACATCCGCGACGTTGCCGTGCAGACCACCCAGGGCGCCGAGCAGACCCGCGGCGCCAGCCACGAGCTGTCGCGCCTGGCCAACGACCTCAAGGGCATGATCGGTCGCTTCGTGGTCTGACCCGCAAGCGAGCTAGGGCGTCGCGCGGCGCAGCACCAACTGCCCGCCGTCGCCCTTCTGCACCCGGTAGTCGCCCTCGCCCTGGCGACCGAGGAGCATCAGGGTCAGGCCGCCGCGTTCGAGCAGCGCGATCCCGGCCGGGGTAGGCCTCCAGGCGCGCGGCTCGCTGGGCAGCCAGCGCGTGAGGCAGGCGGTATCGCCGCCCAGGTCGTAGCCACTGGCTTCCGCCACTTCGCTGTCGCGCAGCTCCAGGTGGCAGATCGCGGGCGCCTCGTCCTGCTGCAGGGTCCATTGCCCGGCGAGATCGGAAGCGCTGAGAAGAATCAGACTGCTGGCCATACTGATACCTGTGCTGAAAAAACCGCAGAGCAAGCAAACCATCCTGGAGAGCTTCGCGCTTGCCGACATCGAGAGATCTCCTTCAAGCCTGGAACATCGGATAACACGGCGAACGCCGCCCGCCATCCTCGCTTCGAACGCCAGCGCGCGCCAGGCGCCGCGGGCCTCCGTTCGTCCGCCGGGCCGCCGGCCCACGGGCGCGCCACAGTTCACAACTTCGCTCCTGTGGAAGACACCTATCAATTCGAACAGTGCCCGGCCGGCCGAAGGGCCGCGGTTCGTACCGCCGCACCGAACCGCGCCCGTGTCAGCACGTCAGACGACGATGTCGGCCTGGGTCGCCTGGCCGATCAGATTGATCGCGAAATCGGCATGGGCATCCCCGCTGAAGTCGATCGCCAGGCTGCCGGCCTTGCTCGCCGCGTCGTAGGACAGAATCGCCTGGCCGGCCTGGCCGGCGAAGGCGTCGACGTATTGCAGCACCAGCCCGCCGTTGACGAAGGCGTCCAGCCCGGACAGGTCGATCTTGTCCTGGCCGCTGACGAAGTCGCGCAGGGTATCCGGCGCCGCCGCGGAGGACTCGGCGATATCGCCGTAGACGAAGGTGTCGGCTCCCGCGCCACCCCACAGCTGGTCCGCGCCGAGGCCGCCGTAGAGGATGTCGTTGCCGGCGCCGCCCTTGAGCACGTTGGCCACGTCGTTGCCGATCAACAGGTCGCTACCCGAGCCGCCGATGGCGTTTTCCACGGTGACCCCGGCAGCGATCGACACATTGCCCTTCAACCCGCCGACATCGGACAGCGCCTTCTCGTTGAGGTTGATCTTCTGGTTCTGGCTGAAGCCGGAGAAGTCCAGGGTGTCGTTGCCGCCGGCGTCCCACACCGAGAACACCAGCTTGGAACTGGACGAGGTGGCGCTGTAGAAGTCGCGCTCGGTGTTGGAGTTGAAGCCGTACACCGTGTCGCCGGTGCGGGTGGTCAGGTTGGCCCCGTAGAGCTTCTGGATCGCCGCGATGTCGTCCAGCAGCGGTGCCGAGGAATAGGCGCCCTTGAAGTCCTGGCCGGTGTTCTGCTCTTCCCAGTAGCTCATCACCGAATAGGCGCGGGTGTCCTCGGCGTAGGTAGCGTCGGCGTAGGTGGGATCGCCCTCGCCGGCGTTGTAGTCGCCGGGGTGGCTCAGGCCCAGAGTATGGCCGATCTCGTGGGTCAGCGTCTGGCGTCCGTAGTTGCCGTTGGCCGGATTGACGTTGGCGCTGTAGCTGCTGTTGATCAGGTACCAGGATTGCCCCTTGAGCGCATCCGGTACATCCGGCAGGAAGGCGAACGCCGCACCGCCGACACTACTGCTGAAGTTGCCGAAGGTCAGGTCGCCCTGATCGCCCTGGCCGGCGTCGACGAAGTGGATATTGGTGACGTCCGCCCAGGATTGCAGCGACAACTTGGCCTGGGCCTGCTGCTGCGCGGAGAAGGCGCTGAACTTGCCCAGCGAGTAGATATCGCTGACATACTTCCACGGCGTATTGAAGAAGTCGTTCGGCTTGGTCAGGAACGAATAGGACAGGGTCAGCACCGAGTCGCCCGGCGCTTTCTGCCAAGACGCCTGTTCGCGGAGGATCTGCTCCGCCGCCTGGTCGACGGTATAGGACGGATGGCCATTGACCAATTCGTCCCCGCCCCGCGCATAGGCATGCAGGAAGTTGTCTACCTGGGTATACGCATCGCTACGACCTTTCAATGCAAGAGAATTGCTGGACATTGTCATATCCCTTTAAGTTGTAAAGGAAATAACTCGGATACAATTATCGGATGGATAATTGCAGTTATCGGCCAGATCAGGCCGAAGTCCAAACTGACACAGCTCATTTTCCAATGTCCACAGGTTTCATGAAAAAAATTAAGCTGCACTTAAAGCATATGCACGAACGAATTCCGCATATATGAAATCATGCAGGAAAGACAAACTACCGAAGACACTGGAATATTATAAAAACCGTTTCATATAAATAGCGCCTTATTGAAAAAACAATTCCATGCGTATTGTTCGACCTCTGTCGACCCGCCCGGGACATCGACTTCACGCCAGGCGAACAATTGCCCGCACGTCCTTCGCGGTCTCAATTGAGCGCGCTCCGGTTTTCCTCCGTATCGGTCTTCGACAGGGTGTGCAGCGGCGCCGGGCAATCCGTCGTCGCGCAGTCGCGGCGGCGCGCCGGCGTCTCGCCGGAAACGAAGTTCGCCGCCACCAGTTCCAGGTCGGCTTCGTCCAGCACCCCGGCGTAGAAACGCAGGCGTGCCCAGGCCGTGAGGTAGTCGTACTTGGCCTTGGACAGCTCATTCATCGCGCTGTACAGCGCCTGCTCGGCGTTCAGCAGGTCGAGGTTGACCCGCACCCCGGCGGCGATGCTCTTGCGCGTGGCCATCACCAGCGTCCGCGCCGAATCCACGGTCATCTCGTAGGCGCGGATCTTCGCCGCGCTGCTGCTGCTCTGGTTGTACATCTTGCGCACCTGGTTGAGGGTCTCGCGGACCTTGTCGTCCAGGTCGTAATGGCTCTTCTCCATGCGATGCGTGGCCTGGCGCGTCGCCGCCAGGGTCTCGCCGCCGGAGAACAGCGGAACGCTCAACTGGATGCCGACGCTGTCGGTTTCGTAGCGCTGGTTGTAGGTGTTCTCCGAACCGGACTTGGACTTGCCGGTGCTGGCGTACAGGCCCAGGCGCGGCAGGAAGTCGGCGCGGTTCTGCTCGACCTCGTAGCGGGCCACGTCCACCGCGTGGCGCAGCGAGGCCAGCTCGGGATTCTCGACCAGCGCCAGGTCGCGCCAGGCGGTGTAGCTGGCGGGGCTCAGCGGGCGCACCTGGAAGCGTTCGCCGAGCGGCGCCAGGTCGGCGATCTCCAGCGGCGCCCCGACCAGCCGCTCCAGCTCGCGCAGGGCGGCATCCTGGCTGTCCCGCGCCTCGATTTCCTGGGCCTGGGCCAGGTTGAAGCGGGCCTGGGTCTCCAGGGTGTCGGTGCGGGTGCCGTTGCCGCGCTCGAACTGGCGCTGGTTGAGCTGGAACTGCTCGCGGTAGGAGCGTTTCTGCGCCCGCGCCAGTTCGATCTGGTCCTGGGCCAGCAGCGCGCCGGTATAGGCTTCCAGGACCCGGACCAGCAGTTCCTGGCTCTGGCTGCGGAAGCGCTCGTCGGACAGCAGCGCCTGGGCCACGCCCTTGCGGTAGCGGCTGAAGGCCTCGTAGTCGAACAACGGCTGTTGCAGGCTGAGGGTGGAGACGTAGCTGTCGTAGTCGCGGTCTTCCTTGAAATCGCCGCGGGTGGTGGCCTGGGTCACATCGGACCAGCTGCGCCCACGGTTGTAGCTGTACACCAGGCGCGGCAGCAGCGCCGCGCGGCCGAGCGCACGGTATTGCCTGCCGGCCTCGTGCTCCTGGATCGCGGCCTGGAACTGCGGGTCGTTCTCCAGGGCCAGGTGATAGCCGTCCAGCAGGCCGAGGGCGAAGGCGTCCTCGCGCAGCAGCAACAGGAAGGCGCCGAACAGCCAGGTCATCAGGCGGCGCATGGTCATCGGTCAGTTCTCCGCCAGCGCCACGTGGGCGCGGTCGAACAGGGGCTTGAACAGGTAATTGAGCAGCGAGCGCTCGCCGGTGCGGACGAACACCTGCACCGCCATCCCCGGGCGGATCTGCAGGCCCTTCAGCTTACCCATCGCGGCCGCGTCGACCTGGGCGCGCAGCGCGTAGTAGGGCTGCTTGTTCTGCTCGTCGAGCAGGCGGTCGGCGCTGACCATGGTCACCTCGCCGGTGACCCGCGGAGTCTTGCTCTGGTTGAAGGCGGTGAACAGCATCTCCACCGGCAGCCCGCTGTGGATCCGGTCGACCAGGTTCACCGCGAGCTGGCCCTCCACTTCCAGGCTGTCGCTGTTGGGCACGATGTACATCAGCAATTCGCCGGGGCCGATCACCCCGCCATCGGTGAACACCTTCAAGCCGGCCACGTAGCCGCTGACCGGCGCGCGGATCTCGGCGTGGCGCAGTTCGTAGCGCGCCGAGGACAGCTCCTCCCAGAGCGTCCGCGCATTGACCTGGGTTTCCGCCAGTTGCCCGTTGACTTCCTTGCGGTACTCCTCCTCGCGTTGGGCGATGCGCATCTGCGCCTCGGCGATGCTCTGGCGGATCTGCCCGAAGCGACCGCTGCTCTCCGATAGCCGGGCGTTCACCTCGGCCAGTTGGCGCTCCTGTTCGAGCAACTGGTTGCGCGGCATGTAGCCTTCCTCGGCGAGGTCGCGCGCACCGCTCAACTGGCTGTTCAACAGGCGTTGTTGCAGGCGCTGGTTGCCCTCGGCCTGGCGCAACCCTTCGAGCTGGGCGCGCAGCCCCTCGATGTTCGCCCGCAATGCGGAGAGTTCGTTGGCCAGCGCGGTCTGGCGGCTGTGCAGCAACTGCCGCTGCAACTCCAGGCGCTCGCCGAGGGTCGGCAGCGGGGCCTGCTCGGCCAGCCCCGCGGGCATCTCCAGGGTCCGCCGGCCGTCGTATTCGGCCTGCAGGCGCGCCTGGTTGAGCCGCGCGTTGGCGTACCGGTTGAGCAGCGAATCGACGTTGGCCCGGGCCTGGGTCGGCTCCATGCGGATCAGCGGCTCGCCCGCCACCACATGCTGGCCGTCGCGCACCAGGATGTGCTTGACCACCCCGCCCAGCGGATGCTGCACCGACTTGCGCTGGCCGGAGATGATCACCGTGGCCGGCACCGCCACGCCCTGGTCGAGCGGCGCGAAGGCGGCCCAGAGCAGCGCGCCGCCGAAGCCGAACAGGACCAGCAGCCAGCCCAGTCGCGCATAGGCGTTCTCGTCGCGTTTCACCGTGCGGGTCATTCCACACCTCCCTGGCGCGGCGCGGCCACCACCTGCGGCGCGCCGTAGCCGGCCACCCGGTAGTCCGCGCGCTGCTGCGACGCCGACGCGGCGCGCTGGTTGTTCAAGGCGGCGAACACCTGGTCGCGCTCGCCGTACAGGTGCAACTGGCCGGCGTTCAGCGCCAGCAGGCGGTCGGCGCAACCCAGCACGCCGGCCCGGTGGGTGATCAGCAGCACCGTGCAGCCACGCGCCTTGAGCGCCTGGATCGCCGCCAGCAGCGCCTGCTCGCCGCTGTCGTCGAGGTTCGAGTTGGGTTCGTCGAGCACCACCAGGGTCGGCGCGCCGTACAGCGCCCGGGCCAGGGCGATGCGCTGGCGCTGGCCGCCGGAAAGCCCGGCGCCGCCGACGCCGAGCACGGTGTCGTAGCCCTGCGGCAGGCGCAGGACCAGTTCATGGACCCCGGCCAGGCGCGCCGCCTCCACCACCTTGTCGGCCTGCACCTCGCCGAAGCGGGCGATGTTTTCCGCCACCGTGCCGGCGAACAGTTCGATGTCCTGCGGCAGGTAGCCGATGCGCGGGCCGAGGGTCTCGCGCTCGTACTGGCGGATCTCGGCGCCGTCCAGGCGCACGCTGCCGTGCAGGGTCGGCCAGATGCCCAGCACTACCCGCGCCAGGCTCGACTTGCCGGAGCCGGACGGACCGATCACGCCGACCACCGAGCCGGCCGGGATCGCCAGGGTCAGGCCACGCAGGGTGCGCGCCTCGCTGCCGGGCGGCGCCGCGTCCAGCGATTCCAGCAGCAGGTGGCCACGCGGCTCGGGCAATTCCATGCGCCGCTCGCGGGCGGGGAATTCGTCGAGCAGGCCGCTCAGCCGGCGATAGGCATCGCGCGCCGCGCCCCACTGCTTCCACACGCCGATCAGTTGGTCGATAGGCCCCAGCGCACGGCCCATCAGGATCGAGCCGGCGATCATCATCCCCGGGGTGATGCGTCCCTCCACCGCCAGCCAGGCGCCGAGGCCGAGCACCAGGGATTGCAGGGCGATGCGCAGGTATTTGCTCAGCGCGTTGATCCGCGCCGCGCGCTCGCTGGCCAGGCTCTGCTGGTCGAGGAACGCCTGGTGCAGCCGTTCCCAGCGCCCGCGCATGCTGCCGAGCATGCCCATCGCCTCGATCACCTCGGCGTTGCGCAGGTTGTTGCTGGCCAGTTGGCCGGACTTGATCGACAACTCGCCGGCCTTGGCCAGCGGCGCACGGGTGGCGCGTTCGTTGAACCAGGCGAGGGCCATCAGGGCCAGCGCGCCGACCAGCGAGAGCAGGCCGAGCCAGGGGTCGAAGAGGAAGATCACCAGCAGGTAGACCGGGAACCAGGGTGCGTCGAAGAAGGCGAACAGCGCCTGGCCGGTGATGAACTGGCGCAGGGTGGTCAGGTCGTGCAGCGCCTGGCTGGCCTCCTGGCCGCCGGCGCGCAGGTTGCGTTCGAAGGCGGCGGCGTAGATCCGCCCGTGCAACTGGCCGTCGAAGCGTTCGCTGACCCGCACCAGGACGAAGCTGCGCAGCGCCTCCAGCGCGCCCATGAAGACGAACACGCCAAGCGCCATCAGGGTCAGCATCAACAGGGTGACTTCGTTGGCCGAGGACAGCACGCGGTCGTACACCTGCAGCATGTACAGCGAGGGCACCAGCATCAGCAGGTTGATCACCCCGGAGAACGCCGCCACGCTGCGCAATGCGCCGCGGCTGGCCGCCAGGGCCTGTTTGATTTCGTTGGTAACGCTGGAACCGAGCCTTGCCATCGAGCGCGCTCACTTCTGCCACGACTGCCGCTGGAATCCCGAATGAGCCCGGATGGCACCTCCCTGTGCCGGGCGTTCCCTCGCCGTCAGGCGGCCAGGGCCTGATGCTCCGGCGCCGGGTCGGCGCCGATCAGCTGGATTGTCGGCGGCGCCGCTTCGCCGCCGTGGCCGAGCAGCGCCGCGAGCACCTTGCCGGCCCCGTCCAGTGCGCTGTGCGCGGTATCCCCGGCGATACCGGCGACGATCGACAGGTCATTGTCGAGGTCATGCACCAGCTCGATCTGGCCCTTCGGCCCGACCCCGGCGACATCGACACCGGCAATCGTTTGCGCATACAGCTTGCTGTCGAAGTGCAGGTCCAGCGTCGGCAGCGAGACACCGATGTCCTTGACCACCGGCACGTAGCCGAGGATGCCGCCGACGATGGGCAGGTCCTTGAGGGTCACCTCGTTCCAGCTCAGCAGCTTGACCTCGTTGTAGCTACCCAGCTCCAGGGTGCCGCCGAGATTGGCCACGCCGAGGTTGTAGCTGGGTCCGGCGATACCGTAGAACTTGGCGCTGAAGCCTTCCTTGTCGACCGAGCCGACCACTCCCAGGCCGCCGAGGTTGAGCGGCGCCAGCACCGGCACCAGCGGCGCGGTGATCGGATTCAGCGCCAGGGCTGCGGTGACCAGCGGAGTCAGCGGCGTCTCGCCGCCGAAGGTCAGGCCTTGCTCGGTGAGGGAGACGTTGATCGGCAGCGGGCCGAGGATGCCGCGGCTATCGGGAATCACGCCCTGGTCGTGATTGCCGCCGAGCAGCGAGCCGATCACATTGACCCCGAGCAGGCCGTCGCTATTGCCGAGGCTTAGCGAGCCACCCTGGTAGGCGGCGTGGTAGAGATCGTTGGCGGCCTTCAGGCTGTCGCTGCCGAATTCCCAGGCATGGCCGACGGTGGCACCGACGCCCTGCCCCAGGTCACCGACCAGCTTCAGGTAATCCTCCGGCTCGACGCGCCCGTGCAACAAGTCGTCGGCGATCGCCAGCGAGTTGCCGGCCAGCCCGCCCAGCGTGCCGACCGCGGAGCCTACGGTGTCGAGGGCGTCGCCGGCGATCTCGCCGAGCGTGCCGGCCACCGCGCCGACCGTACCCTCCAGCGCCTGCTCCACGCTGGCAACGGCGTCATGCACCGATGTAAGCGCTTCGTGCACCTGCTGCTCCGCGGCGTCGACGGTGGAGCCCACCAATGTCCTGGCCACGTCCGCCACCGCCGTGACGGCGGTGGCGGCCACCTGCGTCGCACGCTCGTAGACCTGGCCGAACAGGTTCGCGGCTGCATTGAATAATCCCATCTTCTGTTCCTCGATTGAGTTGTCTCGGTTATCGCGTTTCCGGCGCAGGTCGCTGTTTACCGACCGAACCGGTCACGCGGTTAAGCGCAGTCAGTGAGTTCCGCGAGAAAACGGAACGCGGGTACCTGAAAGTTCATCAGGCCTGGCGACAACTTGTTTTTATTGGAAGACAGGAGCCCCCCGAGGGCGAAACCCATTTAATCCCGAGCAGCCCGCAACAGAGCGCTCTCCACCGCTTCGCCTGTTAAGTAGGACTAACATGGGAAAGGCAAATTTGTACCACCACTTAAATCAGTTCAATACTTTGGTTGGGCATACCGACCTGTCAGTTCTGCCAGGTGGATTTCCAAGCCCCTGATTCCTAAACGGATTATTGACGCTTTTAATTAATATCGAATGACGGACGGTCGCCCCGGTACGAACTCTGACGAAAATCAGAAATGAAGAAAGGGTTATATCCTTATGCACCAAAGTGCCGAGCCGCCCTCGCGGCGTGCCCAACTAGCGTGCAACTTCGGCAGCGCCCTCTTCGAAGAAGCGAATGACACTTTTGCGTGGCTCATAATGAATACTCTTATTACGTGAAGCGCATCACAAAATATTGAATCGAACAGTCCAGGCGGATTGTTTTCTCCTGGTACACGATGATTAACGGCGCGCTCCAAGGCCGGGTTATTTCAATGAATCGCTTCAGCCAACGCCTTGCCTGCCGATAGCCTCTGCCGTCACCCGTTCCCGCCCTTGCTCCCCGCCTTGCCTGCCCCTATCCTGCGCCCGTCACGGCCAAATCCGTGACCGGGTTTGACAGCCCGAAGAGACGGCGCGATGCGCCGAGCGGTGCATGCGAAAGCAGCGAATGCTTTTGCAGGACCGCAGTTTTCCAACTGCGGGCCTTCATGGCGGATCGCGTGGGGAGACCCTCGTGGTCTGCCGGTTCCGTTTCCCGGTCTGTCAACCCTGCGCGATCCTGCCTCCATCGATTGACAGCGAAGGCGGCAGGTCATGTGACTCTCAGAAACGGAGTACCCAGCATGACGAAGGATGAAAAGGAAAAGACCCACGTCGACGCAATCATCGAACGCTACAAGGACCTGATGGTCGAGATTCCCCCCGCCGACCGGCAACCCGGTCTCTCCCTGCTCTGGCCGGTTCCCGCCCAGCCCGCCATCGACAAGGGCGTCCGCCAGGCCGAGAACTGGCTTGCCGACCAGATCGAAGGCCAGCTCTGGACCGCCTTCGCCTTCGGCCGCGACAGCCTGCCCACACCGATGCAGAAGACCGCCTTCGAAGTGGCCTTCCTGACGCGCCTGCAGCAGCGCCTGGTAGCCGATCGACGTTCCGGTTGACCCGACCATGGCGAATGACGCCGGTGGCGTCGTTCGCCCCGACGTCAGGTCTCCATCGCGGTCTCGGGCACCGCGTACGAAATCGTCGCCAGGCTCCGCCTCGCGGTAACGGTCGAGCGCCCCCGTGCGCCATCCCGCCCAGCCGGATTGAACGCAAGCGCACCCACCGCCCTCCTATGTTCCATACGACCCACCACCTCAACCGGAACCGAGCAAGACTCCGCAGACATGGCACAGCCTTTCACCATCGAACCGGACCCGAACACCCTCGACCATCCACCGGCCTTCCTGGCCAACGGAGGAGCGGTCGGGAAACTGTTGCTCAGCCTCGACGCGGCCAGTTCGCCCCTCGGCCCGCCGGACGCCTGGTCGGCGAGCCTGAAGACGACGATGGCCACGCTGCTGCCGGCCAAGGCGCAGATCGTGCTGTTCTGGGGCGCGGAATTCGTCGCCCTGTACAACGATGCCTACGCGCCGAGCATCGGCGACAAGCATCCGCGCGCCCTCGGCCGGCCGGCGATAGAGAACTGGCGGGAGCTGTGGGATGACCTCGAACCGCTGCTGCGCGGGGTGTACGAGACCGGTGAAACCTTCGCGGCAAAGGATCGGCCCTTCTACATCGAACGCCATGGACGCGGCGAGACGGTCTATTTCGACGTGTCCTATTCGGCGGTGCGGGAAACCGACGGTTCCGTCGGCGGCGTGCTGTGCATCGTCACCGAGACCACCGAGCGGGTGCGTTTCGAACGCCGCCAGGCGTTCCTCCTGGAACTGGGCCAGACCCTGCCGTCCCTGGCCGATCCCCTGGAGATCGAAGCCACCGCCCTGCGCCGGCTCGGCGAGGAGCTGGGCGCGTCGCGGATATTCTTCGGCGAGGACAACGGCGACGGCATGACCTTCCAGGTTCATCGCGACTATCTCCACGACGGCCGCTCGGCGGTCGGTCGGCATCGCTACCTGTCGTTCGGCGCCACCCTGTCCGGCGAACTGCATGCCGGACGCAGCGTGGCGCGGGAAGACCTCGCCGGGGAGCGCGGCATGAGTCTCGACGAGGCGGCGAGCCGCGCGCGCCTGGGGCTGGGCGCCACGCTGCATGTCCCGGTGCTGCGCCACGGCCGGCTGGAGGCGCTGCTGGCGATCCACTTCGCCCATCCGCAGGCGCTCGGCGAAGATCCGCGCCGCCTGGCGGAGGAAGCCGCCAAGCTGGCCTGGACCTCGCTCACCCATGCCCGCGCGGAGCTGGCGCTGCGCACCAGTTCCGCGCAACTGGCGGCGATGTTCGACCAGGCCAGCGCGGGCATCGCGGTATGCGACCGGAGCTGGCGCTTCACCCGGGTCAACGATCGCTACTGCGAGATCGCCGGCCGTTCGCGCGAGACCCTGCTCGGCCTGCGCATGCAGGACATCCTCGACCCCGCCGACTTCGCCCTCCCCGCGGCGCCAGGCGGAGCGACCGGCGCGGCGTTCGAGATGAGCGGCCGCTACGTTCGCCCCGACGGCGATACGGTGTGGGTGCAGAACCAGGTCACGCCGCTGGTGGACGAGCAGCATGCCGCCAGCGGCCTGCTCTGCGTGTGCATGGACATCAGCGCGCGGGTACGCGCCGAGAACGAGCTGCGCGAACTCAACGAAAGCCTGGAAGAACGTGTCGCGACCATGCTCGCCCAGCGCGAAAGCGCCCTGGCGCAGCTTCACGAGGCACGCAAGATGGAGATGGTCGGCCAGTTGACCGGCGGCATCGCCCATGACTTCAACAACCTGCTGACGCCGATCATGGCCTCGCTGGAACTGATCCGCCGGCGGCTCGACGACGCCCGCTCCACCGACCTCATCGACGGCGCGCTACAGTCCGCCGAACGGGCGCGGAACCTCGTCGGTCGCCTGCTCACCTTCGCCCGCCGGCAAACCCTCAAGCCGCAGGCGGTGGCCCTGCGCGAGCTGGTCGAAGGCATGCACGACCTGATCGAGCGCTCGCTCGGCCCGACCATCGAGGTCCGCATCGAGATCCCGGAACGCCTGCCTGCGGTGGTTGTGGATCCGCACCAGTTCGAACTGGCCATCCTCAACCTCGCGGTGAACGCCCGCGACGCCATGGGCGAAGGCGGCCGCCTGGAAATAGGCGCGCGGACCGACCTGGTGATCGACGGCGCGGTGGACGGTCTCGGCGCCGGCCGCTACGTGTGCCTGGAAGTCGCCGACAACGGCGGAGGCATGCCCGCCGAGGTGCTGGCCCGCTGCATGGAGCCGTTCTTTTCCACCAAGGGCGTGGGCAAGGGCACCGGCCTCGGCCTGTCGATGGTCCAGGGCCTGGTCGCCCAGTCCGGCGGCGGCCTGGGCATCCACTCGGAGATCGGCAAGGGGACCCGGGTGAGCATCTGGCTGCCGATCACCGCGGAGCAGACGCAATCCACCGCAGAAAGCTGCCCGGACGCACCGGAAGCGTTGCGGCCGACCCACGTGCTGCTGGTCGACGACGACAGGATGGTGCGCTACACCACCGCGCTGCTGCTCGGCGATCTCGGCTACCAGGTCAGCGAGGCGGCGTCGGCGGAGGAAGCCCTGGGCGAGGTCGAGCGCGGCCTGGCGCCCGACCTGCTGGTCACCGACCATCTCATGGCCGACAAGACCGGCGTGCAGCTTGCCGAGGAACTGCGCCAGCGCTTCCCACAATTGCCGGTGCTGGTCATCACCGGCTACGCCAACCTCAGGCCCGAGCAACTCAACGGCTTCGAGGTGTTGACCAAGCCGTTCCGCCACAACGAACTCGCCGAACGCCTCGCCCGGCTGCTGGAAGCCTCGCCGTGAGGCCCCGGGCCGGCGGAACGCCTCAGCGCACCCGCTCGCGGCTCTTCACCGCCAGGTCCAGGGCTTTCTGCATGTCCAGCCGCGCCGAGCGGCCGACGTCGCGGTGGTCCAGGCGGTAGCCGCGCTCCGAGGGCAGGAGCGGTGCGGTGAGGTCCTCGGCATCGGCCGGCTCGAAATCGTAGTCGCCGCCGATGGTCATGGCGCTGCGCCGGAGCAGCATGCGGATCTCCTCGGGTCGCAGCCGCGGGTTGAGGGAAAGCATGGCGGCGACCGTGCCGGCGACCATCGGCGTGGCATAGGAGGTGCCGCAGTGCACCTCGCCCCGCGCGTCCCGCTCCAGGGTCGAGGCATGGGTACAGGCGGCGGCGGTGACATCCACCCGCATGTCGACGTTCGAGGTGCTGCGCTTGACCGCGTAGGCCGGATCGTCCACCGCCAGGCCTTGGCGCTCGCTGCGCTGGTGGCCGCCCACCACCAGCAACTGCTCGGTGACGAAGGAGGACGGCAGGCGGTATTCGTCGGTACCGGAGTAGGACGAGCCGTTGCCGGCGGAGTTGACCACCAGCACGTCCGGATGCTCCTTGCGCAGCCAGAGGAAGAATTCCTCGAGCAACTCCTCGTAGCCGCTCATGGCGATCCCCGAGCGCACCAGCGAATCCACCTCGTCGCCGTCGACGTCGCGAGCGCCGACGCGGTGGATGCCCCAGCTCCAGTTGAGCACCCGCACGCCATCCTCCACCAGGTTCACCGAGGCGGCGACGTTGGCCGTGATGCCAGCGTCCGAATTGCGCTCGACGATCACTTCGAAACCCTGGCTGGCGCGGTCCAACCCACGCAGGAAGCCACTGTTGCCGCCCTGGTCCCAGCGCGCGGCGAGGATGCCGGCGACCGTCGAACCGTGGTTGTCGGGACGTTCGGCATCGCGCGCGTAGAGGCAGGTACGCGGCGCGGGCGCCTTGCAGGGGCCGAGGTAGTCGGCGAAGTCGGGGGCGTCGAAGTCGACGTCGCGCTCGATCACCCCGATGCGCACCGGGCGGGTCTCCAGCGGGGCCTGGCGGGCGCGGACCCGACGCTGGTAATAGTTCACCGCGTCCATGAAACGATTGGCCGCCCACTCGTCGGAGTCGCTGTCCGGCTTGTCCACGGGCCGGCGCGCCGCCTCGGTTTCCTCGCCCTTCTCCGGCGCGGACTCCTCCACCACCACGGCGTCCACGCTGGTCTCGCTGCCGATGCGGAGGACCAGCGCGTCGCGCTGGACGAGGTCGCGCGCCGGCAGGCGCAACTGGTAGAGGTTCAACGGCGGGATCGCGCCGACCACCCGCGCGCCATATTTATCGGCCAGGCGTTCGGCCTCCCGGCGACCGTCGTGGTTCTCCTCGATCAACAGGCTGACCAGGTCGACGTAGGTGGTCAGGCCATCCATGTTCTTCGCCACCTCGTCGGGACCGGCGGCGAGCACATGGCTGCCGTTCAGGGTCAGCCATACCGGATTGCTGCTGCGCCCGCCCTGCTCCAGCCAAAGCGGACCGCTGGCGTGGCCACGGCGGTCCAGGCGGAGCCGCAGGCCGTCGCCCTCGCGCCGCAGGGCGGTGGCCGGCAGTTCGCGGCCGTCCAGCAACAGGCGCGGCAGGCCGGCACCCAGGCCGCGCACGCGCAGGCACCACTCCTGCCGCTCGCTGGCCAGGAGATCGCCGCAGCGCTCCAGGCGCTCCAGGCGCAGGGGTGTTTCGGCGGCGACCAAAGGACTGCCCAGGGACGCGAAAAGGATGGCGAAAACGGCACGGCGCAGCGGCATGGACTCGGCTTCCGGAACGGGGACCTGTTGTTCCGACCGCCTGGCGAAACGCTTCGTTCAGGTTGAAGGCGGGCGCAGGCTAGCCCGCCAGTTGCTCCAGCGCTCGCCGGGTGACGCCATCGATATAGCCCGGCTCGCCATAGATGCGCGCCAGCAGGATGGCGCCTTCGAAATCGGCCACCAGTTGCCGGCCGCGCTCCAGCGCCTGCGCCTCGTCGAAGGCCGGGCGGTAGAGCTGGGCGAAGGCTTGCGCCCAGTCGTCGAGGAAACTGCGGATCGGCGCCATCAGCTCGCTGCGACCATAGCTGGCGTCGACCGCGACCACGCCCATCAGGCAGCCGATGCTGTCGTCCTGGAACAACCGGGCGGCCTTGCGGCCGAGTTTTTCCAGGCGCTCGCGGGGCGTCAGCAGCGGGTCGTAGGCGATGCTGAAGAGCGTCTCGGCGAGCCGCTGGTGGGTCCATTCGAGAACGTCGCGGAGCAAGGCTTCCTTGTTCGGGTAGTGGTGGTAGAACGAGGCCTTGGTCAAGCCGCAGGCGCTGGACAGCATTTCCATGGTGGTGCCGTGGTAGCCGTAGCGACGGAAGGTGCCGGCGCAGCGCTGGAGAAGCTCGTCGCGGGAGATTTTCAACGGACGCACGGAAGGTTCCTGCTCTCGATCAAAGGCGTTGATTCTATGCCATAAGCCTTGGCGCCTCAATTTGACGGTTACCGAATGTTTGTTTAGTTTTTACAAACCGAATGTTCGGTAGGTAACTAGAAGAAGTTTCCGCTCCACCAACCCAAGCACAGGAGAGAGGCATCATGAGCGAAGCCAACAGCGGCCCGGGCCGCGTCACCCGAGAGCAGCGCGGTCATCTGTTTCTCATCGGCCTGGACCGCGCGGGCAAGCGCAACGCCTTCGACAGCGCAATGCTGGCGGACCTGGCGCTGGCCATGGGTGAATACGAGCGCAGCGAGGAATCCCGCTGTGCCGTGCTCTTCGCCCATGGCGAGCACTTCACCGCCGGGCTCGACCTGATGGAACTGGCACCGAAGCTCGCCGCCAGCGGTTTCCGCTATCCGGACGGCGGCGTCGATCCCTGGGGCGTGGTCCAGCCGCGTCGGAGCAAGCCGCTGGTGGTCGCGGTGCAAGGCACCTGCTGGACCGCCGGGATAGAGCTAATGCTCAATGCCGACATCGCGGTGGCCGCGCGCGGCACGCGCTTCGCCCATCTGGAGGTGCTACGCGGCATCCCGCCGCTGGGCGGATCCACCGTGCGCTTCCCGCGCGCGGCGGGCTGGACCGACGCCATGCGCTACATCCTCACCGGCGATGAGTTCGATGCCGACGAAGCCCTGCGCATGCGCCTGCTCACCGAGGTGGTGGAACCCGGCGAGGAACTGGCACGGGCCCTCGAATACGCCGAGCGGATCGCCCGGGCCGCGCCGCTGGCGGTGCGCGCCGCGCTGCAATCGGCGTTCCAGGGGCGCGACGAGGGGGACGATGCGGCGCTGTCGCGGGTCAACGAGTCGCTGGCCGCGTTGATCGGCAGCGAGGACGTCCGCGAGGGCGTGCTGGCGATGGTGCAAAAGCGCGCGCCGGCGTTCAAAGGCCGCTAGCTCCCCTGCGGGTCGACCCCCGGTCGCTCCGCTCCATCTCTCCTGCGGAAACCGACATGACTTCGTTGACTCAACATTCCGCAGCGCCGGTGCGGATGGAACGCCTGGCCCTGCCCGCGACCGACGGCTATCCGCTGTCCGCCTACCGCTACCACGCGCCGGGCCACGCCCATGGCAACCTGCTGGTGGCCAGCGCGACGGGCGTCGCCCAGCGCTTCTACCGGCGTTTCGCCGAACACGCCGCGCGCCAGGGCTTCGACGTACTCACCCTGGACTATCGCGGCATCGGCGAATCCGCGCCGGCAAGCCTGAAGGGCTTCGCCATGTCCTACCTGGACTGGGCCTACCGGGACCTCGCCGCCGCCGTCGAGCTGCTCGGCCGGGAGGAGCGGCCGCTGTACTGGATCGGCCACTCCTTCGGCGGCCACGCCATCGGCCTGCTGCCCGACCATGGGCGGCTCGCCGCCTGCTACAGCTTCGGCAGCGGCGCCGGCTGGAGCGGCTGGATGTCGCGCCGCGAAGCGCTCAAGGTGCGCCTGCTGTGGACCCTGGTGCTGCCGCCGCTGGTGGCCTGGAAAGGCTACATGGCCTGGAGCCTGCTGGGCATGGGCGACGACCTGCCGCTGGGGGTCTACCGCGACTGGAAGCGCTGGTGCCGCCATCCCCGCTACTATTTCGACGACCCGGCGATGCGCCACCTCCACCAGCGCTACGCCGCAGTGCGCACGCCCTGTCTGTTCGCCACCGCCCTGGACGATCCCTGGGCACCGCCGCGCTCGCGGGACGCCTTCGTCGAGGCCTACCGCAACGCACCGCTGGAAACCCTCGACCTGCGACCCGACGGTGGACCGCTCGGACACATGGGCTACTTCCGCGCCGGTGCAGAGGCGCTGTGGGACGACGCCCTGCGCTGGCTGAGACGGCATCCGGAGAACGCCTGAAAGACCAGCGAGAGCGCGCCATGCACCCGTTGCCGTTGTCCCTTCGCCTGTTCGCCGTCGCATTCTGGCTGGGCGTGGTCGCCGTGGAGTTCCTTCTCGAACGCAGCCGCGCCGAAAGCCGCGACCGGGGTTTCGCCGGGAGACCGCCACCAAGGCCGACAGCTTTGCCGGGGTGAACCGCTACTCCCGGCAGATCGCCCGCATCTCCCTGCTGGCCATCCCGGCCGGGCTGCTGGCCCTGGGCTGCGGCCCGTACCTGATGCGACAACGCTGAAAAATCCGCCGACTGTCCATTTTGCGACGATGACTGGCGCTTTTGCCGGCGCAGGCCGCCCGCGCCTGCCTTACCGTTCCCCGCTCTTTCAGACACGGGAGCAGGGCAATGCCGCTTGCCAGTCATCTGCGTTGCGTGGCGCTGGCGCTGGGGATCTCCACCGCGCTGGGCTGCGCGAACCGCAACCAACCCGCGCCACGCGCGGAAAGCCTCGACCCTGGCCTGTCGAGGGTGGCGGGAACCCGCGGCGACGCGCTGCCCGCCCAGTGGTGGACGCTCTACCAGGACCCTGGGCTGAACCACCTGGTGGCCGCCGCGCTGCGCCACAACCGCGACCTGGCCGCAGCCGATGCCCATGCCCGCGCGCTCCTCGGCCATCTGCGCGGCGCACAGGGCGAACGCTGGCCACGGACCGAGGTCGGCTATGGCTACCAGTATGGGCGCGACGGCGACGACCAGACCCTCGCCGAAGCCACCGACGAGGACCTGCACAGCCAGTGGAAACACACCGTCCGCCTCGACCTGTCCTACCAGTTGGACCTGTGGGGCGAAGTCCGCGCCCGCATCGCCGCGGCGAAGGCGGATGCCGAAGCGGCGCAAGCGGCACGCGACCTGCTCAGGGTCAGCGTGGCCAGCCAGACCACCCTCGCCTACGTCCGCGCCTGCGCCCTGGCGCGACGGGCAGAGGTACAACGCCGATCGGTCGGTCTGCTCGACGCGAGCCTGGCGCTGAGCGAACGCCAGCTCGCCGCCGGCCTTTCCAGCGAGCTGCAGCGACGCCGGCTGCTGGCCTTGCGCGAGCGGACCCGCGCCGCGCTGCCGATGCTCGAGGCGCGGCGGCGCGCGGCACTCTACGAACTGGCGCTGCTCAGCGGGCGCTCGCCGCGCCAGTTGGACGCTCCTGCCGCGACCTGCGCCGGCATACCGCAACTGCGCCGTGCCCTGCCCACCGGCGACGGCTGGAGCCTGCTGGCGCGCCGCCCGGACGTCCGCGCGGCCGAGCGCCGGCTCGCCGCCGCCGACGCCCGGCGCGCGCTGGCCGAAGCCGAGCTGTACCCGCGCATCAGCTTCGCCGTCGGCGCCGAAACCTCCGCAGCGACCCTCGCCGGCCTCGGCGCCAGCGGCGCGCTGGCCTACGCGGCCGGCCCGCTGCTGAGCTGGCGCTTCCCCAACCGGGAAAGCGCGCGAGGCCGCCTGGACAGCGCAGCGGCAGAGCGCGACGCCGCCCTGGCGCGCTTCGACGGAGCGGTGCTCGGCGCCCTGCGCGAGGTCGAGCGTGCCCTGGCGCTGTATGCCGGCGAGCGCCAGCGGCGTGCCGACCTCCAGCGTGCCCTCGACGAGCAGCGCCACGCCTACCGGTTGGCGCGCAGCAACTATCGCGCCGGCGCCCTCGATGCCCTCGAGCTGCTCGACAGCCAACGCAGCCTGGTCGCCGACCGGGCGCGCCTGGTCGACGCCGAGATGCGCGTCGCCGAGCGCCAGGTCGAACTGTTCCGGGCTCTCGGCGGCGGCTGGCAAGCCGCTCCCAGCCCCTCCCACCAGGAAAACGGACAATGAACCAGGCAATCAGGGAACCCATCGAACACACCACTGGCGAAACCATGCCAGCAGCCACGCGCCGGCGCCGAACCTGGCTGCTGGGCGGCCTCGCCGGCGCCATCGCGCTCGCCGCCCTGCTGGCCTGGTGGTGGAGCAGCGGACGCTTCCTGGAGGGCACCGACGATGCCTATGTACGCGCCGACTGGGTGGCGGTCAGCGCGCAGGTCTCCGGCTACGTCGCCGAGGTGCTGGTGGCCGACGACGCCGACGTCCAGGCCGGCGACCTGCTGCTGCGCCTGGACCCGCGCGACTTCCGCCAGCGCCTGCGCGCCGCCGAGGCCCGCGAAGCGGCGGCGCAGGCGGCGCTGGAAGCCCAGCGCGCGAAGCTGGAGACCCTCGATCGGCAACTGCTGGAGCAGGCGCAGACGATCAGCCGCGCCCGCGCCGATGGCGAAGCGGCGCGAGCCGAATGGCGCCGCGCCGAGACCGACTGGCGACGCTACCGGCAATTGGCCGACGAGCATGCCACCAGTCGCCAGCGCCTGGAGAACGCCGACGCGGCGCACCAGCGAGCGCGGGCGGCGGCGCGGCGGGCAAGCGCCGAGGAAGGCCGCCAGCGCGCCGCCAAGGACGTACTGAAGAGCCGGCGACGCGAGGCGGAGGCGGCGCTCGCCCAGCGCCAGGCGGAGCTGCAGGAAGCCGCGGCGGCGCGCGAACTGGCGCGCCACGCCCTGGACGATACCGAAATCCGCGCCCCATTCGCCGGCCGCGTCGGCCAGCGCAAGGTGCGCCTGCGCCAGTACGTCACGCCGGGGCTGCCGCTGCTGGCGGTGGTGCCGCTGGAGCAGGCCTACGTGGTGGCCAACTACAAGGAGACCCAGCTCGAACGCATCCGTCCCGGGCAACCGGTAGAGCTGGAGGTGGACACGTTCGGCCGCCGCTGGCGCGGCCGCGTCGACAGCGTGGCGCCGGCCTCCGGCGCGGTATTCGCGCTGCTGCCGCCGGACAACGCCACCGGCAACTTCACCAAGATCGTCCAGCGCTTCCCGGTGCGTATCCGCCTGGACGCCGACGCCGCCGAGCGGGGCCGGCTGCTTCCGGGGATGTCGGTGATCGCCACCGTGGACACTCGCGAACCGGACGGAGCCTCCGCCGATGAGCGCTGACGACAAGGTATCGCTGCGTGCCTGGGTCGCCGTCACCGGCGGCCTGTTCGGCTGCTTCATGGCCGGCATGAACGTGCACGTCACCAGCGCGGCGCTGCCGGAGATAGAAGGCGCGCTGGGAGCCACCTTCGAGGAGGGCTCGTGGATCTCCACCGCCTATCTGGTCGCGGAAATCAGCATGATCCCGCTTACCGCCTGGCTGGTGGAAGTGTTCTCCTTGCGCCGGGTGATGCTCCTCGGCTCGCTGGTGTTCCTGCTCAGTTCGCTGAGCTGCGCGCTGGCGCCGAACCTGTCGACGCTGATCCTGATCCGGGTGATCCAGGGGGCTTCGGGGGCGGTGCTGATCCCGCTGTCGATGCAACTGATCCTCACCGAGCTGCCGTCCAGCCGGATACCCCTCGGCATGGCGCTGTTCAGCCTTTCCAACAGTGTGGCCCAGGCCGCCGGCCCGTCGATCGGCGGCTGGCTGGCGGATGCCTATTCCTGGCGCTGGATCTTTCTCCTGCAACTGTTGCCGGGGATCGCCCTGCTGGCCGCGGTGGCCTGGTCGATCCGCCCCCGCGACGGCGACCGCGAACGCCTGCGCCAGGCCGACTGGCTCGGCATCGGCGCGATGGTCGCCGGCCTCGGCGCGCTGCAGATCGTGCTGGAGGAAGGTGGCCGCCGCGACTGGTTCGAGTCCGGCTTCATCCGCACCTTCGCCGTCCTCGCCGTGCTCGCCCTGCTGCTCTTCGTACAGCGCCAACTGTGGGGCGCGCGGCCGTTCATCAACCTGCGCCTGCTGGGCAGCTACAACTTCGGCGTGTCCAGCCTGGCGATGGCGGTGTTCGGCGCGGCGACCTTCGGCCTGGTGTTTCTGGTGCCCAACTACCTGTCCCAGTTGCAGGGTTTCAACGCCCGGCAGATCGGCGACAGCCTGATCCTCTACGGCCTCGTGCAACTGCTCCTGGCGCCGCTGCTGCCGCGCCTGATGCGCTGGCTGAACCCCAAGCTGCTGGTGGCCGGCGGCTTCGCGATCATGGCCCTGGGCTGCTGGATGGGCGCGCACCTGAACGCCGACGCGGGACGCAACGTGATCATCCCCTCCATCGTCGTGCGCGGCATCGGCCAGCCGCTGATCATGGTCGCGCTCTCGGTACTGGCGGTGAAGGGCCTGGACAAGGCCCAGGCCGGCTCGGCCTCGGCGCTGATCTCGATGCTGCGCAACCTCGGCGGCGCGATCGGCACCGCGCTGCTGACGCAACTGGTCTCGCTGCGCGAGCGCTTCCACTCCGAGCGGATCGGCGAGACCCTGACGATCTTCGACGGCGCCCTGCAGCAGCGCCTGGGCGGTGGCCAGGTGCGGATACAACTGCCGGAGCAGCAGCAGGCGCTGGCCCTGCTCGACCACGGGGTGCGCCAGCAGGCCTACCTGATGGCCTACTCCGACGCCTTCTACCTTTCCTGCGTGGCGCTCCTGGCCTGCGCCCTGGCCTCGCTGATGCTGCGCCAGAAGGACTGAACTCAGTCGCCCTCGGCCACTCCGTAGGCGGCGCCGCGGCCGAAATAGAGGCTCGGCGAAACGCCCAGGGTCCGGCGAAACATGGCGCTGAAGGCGCTCTGGCTGTCGTAGCCGAGGTCCAGTGCGACCTCGAGGATCGAGTGCCCTGCCGCCAGCGCATCGAGGCTGGCGAGCAGGCGCATGCGCCGCAGCCACTGGACGAAGCTGAGACCGGTTTCGCGCTGGAAGGCGCGGGTCAGGGTCCGCGGGCTGACGCCCAGGCGACGCGCGGCATCGCCCAGGCTCCAGTCGGCGGCCGGCTCGGCGCGCAGGCTGCGGCACAGCGCCGCCAGTCGCGGATCGACCGGCTGTGGCACGTGCAGGGCGAGGATCGGCAGCACCCGCAGTTCATCGAGGATCAGCTCCATCACCCGCTCGTCGCGGCCACCCGGCGGGTAGTCCGGGGCGATCCGCATCGCCGCGACGATCAATTGCCGCAGCAACGGCGGCACGTCCACCACCCGGCAGTCCCGCGGTAGGTCGTGGCGCGCCTGCGGGGCGATGAACAAGGTGCGCATGCGCACCTGGCCGGCGAAACGCAGGGCATGCTCGATACCGGCCGGCAACCAGACACCGCGTCCCGGCGGCACCACCCAGGTGCCCTCGGCGGTGCCGACCGTGACCACCCCGCTGAGCGCATGGATCAATTGCGCGCGCGAATGCCGGTGCAGCTCGACGCGCTCGCCGTGGAGATAATCCTGGGCATAGGCGAAGACCGGACGGGTGGAAGGCAGGTCGATCAGCATCGGGCGGGCCTTGGCGGGCAGTGGGGGCGCTGTCTTTTTACCAGCCGCGCCATGCTAACGACCAGTCCCGGCGAAGCACGCCGGCGCTCGCCGCGACGCGGCGAGCGCGCTACCCTGGCCGCCCCGGCGTGGCGCGACTGCCTGGCGTATCCGCCGCGCCATCCCTCCCCAAGCACAGGAGCGAAACCAGCATGGCCTCTTACGCGGAACTGTTCGATATCGGAGAAGACTTCGCCGCCTTCGTCGGCCATGGCCTGGCCACGGAACAGGGCGCGGTCGCGCGGTTCCGGCAGAAGCTGGAAAGCAACGGGCTGCCGAGCGCCCTGACGGAACGCCTGCAACGCATCGAACGGCGCTATCGCCTGCTGGTCGCCGGGGAAATGTGGTGCCCGGACTGCCAGATCAACCTGGCCGCGCTGGACTTCGCGCAGCGCCTGCAACCGAACATCGAGCTGGCGATCATTTCCAAGGGCCGCGCCGAGGACGACCTGCGCCAGCGCCTGGCGCTGGAGCGAATCGCGATTCCGCTGGTACTGGTGCTGGACGAGGAGTTCAACCTGCTCGGACGCTTCGTCGAACGGCCGCAGGCGGTGCTCGACGGCGGTCCGCAGGCGCTTGCGGCGTACAAGGCGGGCGACTACCTGGAGCACGCCATCGGCGACGTCCTGGCGATCATCGAAGGCGCGGCGCGCTGAGACAGCGCCTGCGCCCGCTTCTCAGTGCCGCGAACAGCCCGCGCCAAGGCCTCGGTACTGCAAGCGATGTAGGCGTCCGGCGCTGTCGCGGTAGAGCATCACCAGCGGCACCACGCCACAGGTGGCCGGCACCGGCGTGACGGAAAGCACCCGCTCGATGTCCAGCGGCATGCCGTAGTCGTAGCGCTCGATCGGCGGCAACTCTTTCCCGTCGTCGTCCGCCGCCTGGACCTGGGACCAGCAGGACAGCAGCAAGGCCAGCAAGAACGAGGTTTTCATGAGGTCTTTTCTCCATGCTGCGCCCCGTCGGACGAGACGCTTTGCGAATAGGCCCGGAGCAACCAGGCGAGGTCGGTGAGGATCGCGGCCAGGCGCCACTCGCCGGCGGCCGCCAGGCGGGCGCCGGCACGGCGTGCGTGCCGCGCGGCGAGCGGCGGATCGCGATGGCGGACGGCGATGGCTCGCAGTGCGCGCTCGATCCACCGCGCCTCCGCGGCGGCCGGGTCGAGCCCGGCCAGGGCGCGCCACAGGCGCCGCGACTCGCGGCCGAGTTGCAGGGATACGAAGCCCAGGCGCAGGGCCAGCGCGCTGCGCGGATGTTCCATGCCATGCAGCGCGCCCAGCTGGGCGATGCGATGCTGCTGGCGGGCCTGCCAGGCATGCGCGTCGAAACCGGCGCGACGACGCAGCAAGGCGAGGGTCTCGCGGCGCAGATGGTCGAGCAGTGACGCCGAATGCCGTTCCAGGTCCTTCGGCAGCAGGCGGTAGACCAGCAGGCTGATGCAGAGCGCCAGCACCCAGGCGCAGGACTGGTTGGCGAAGTCGCCGAAATCGAAGCGGGCGAGATTGCCGGTGGCGACCAGGGTGTTGAAGGCGATCAGGTAGGCGATTCCCTGCAACGCCCGCCTGGGCACTGTGGTGGCCTGGATACCGAACGACCAGAAGAAGGCGAGGCACAGCAGCAGCAATGGAAAACCGTTGATCAGCGGTAGCAGAAGGAATTTGCAGAGCAATGCGGCAGGTATCGCGTAGAGCGTGCCGCGAATGAAATTGCGCGTGCCCTCGGCGGGAAAGGGCGAGGCTGCCAGCAGCGTGCAGTAGGGGCCGAGCACCGCCAGCAGGGTCGGCCCCTGGTCCCACCCGCTGAGGAACCACAGGGCGCCGCCGACCAGCATCGCCAGCCAGGCTCGCGCGCCGTTGCGCAAGGCCTCGCGGTAATGTCGATGGAAGGCCGCTGGGCGGACGTCGGCGGGGGCCCGGCCGTCGAGCCGGGCGAACCCCCGCAGGGCGGCCTGCAGGTCATCCAGTTGCTCGTCGAGACGCTCCATGAACAGCCCTTCGCGACAGGCATCCGCTTGGTCTGTCGGAAGTCCGCGCCGAATCGCCGCCAGGCGACCGCGCAAGCTCGCGAGCCGTCGCGCGGCGCCGGCGAAGTCGAGCTCGCCGCGCTCCAGTTGGCCGCCCAGCAGGCGCAGGTCGTCGGCCATCGGCAGCGCCAGTCCGCGCTCCGCCAAGCACCGGGCCCAATGCGTCTCGCCGGCGAAGCGGAACTCCATCAGCGTGGAAAACAGCGCCGCCAGGCCACCGCGGATCGCCGGGAGCGCAGCGCTCAGCACCCGCGACTCGGCGCGACCGACGCCCAGCAGGTCGTCTACCGCGTAGACCTCGCCGGCCAGCGTCCGGCGACGGCGCTCCAGTTCCCCGTCAGCCGCACCGGCGTGCCGCGCAGCGACCAGCGCCAGCGTCGCCGCGCAGAGCGAGACGAGACGCTGGCGCACCCGCCCGGACACGGTCCTGCGGCTGAAGAGCACGGTCACCAGGCTCAGGCAGCAGACCCCGACGATTACCGCCGAGGCGCGGGTGACGATGTGCTCGAAGGCCGCCTCGGGCTCGACCATGGCCGGTCCCAGCGCCAGGCACACGGTGTAGCCGGCGACCACCGCGGCGGTGGCGTAGAAGTGCCGGACCAGGCTCATGACGCCGACGCAGAGACCCAGCCAGAAACCCAGGGCGACGACGAACAGCAGCATCTTCTGGGCGAACAGCGCGGTCAGGACGAAGGCAGCGAGCGTGCCGACCAGGGTACCCACGGCGCGCCACCAGCCCTTGCCGACCACCGCCCCCTGCACCGGATTGATCAGCAACAGCACAGTGGACGCCGCGGAAAACGGCGAATCCAGTTGCAGGTAGAGTCCCAGGCCGAGCGCCAGAGCGGCAGCGCCGATGCTGCGCAGCACGTAGCCCAGGCTGTCGGTCCGCCAGGGCAACGGCAACGCCGCGTACCAATCGCGCCCGCCGGACGCAGACGCCGCCATCAAAGGTACTCCTGCAACCAGCGGGTCAGCCGCCAGTGCCGCGCGGTCCCCGCCTGCAGCACCTCGACACTGCCGGTCATGCCGGCGGCAAGCACCACGCCCGCCGGTACCCGGTCGAGTTCGATGCGCACCGGCACGCGCTGCGCCAGGCGTATCCAGCTGAAGTTCGGGCTGACCTGCGGCAGGCCGCTGTCGGCACGGCTTTCGTTGAGGTCGGCGACACCGCGACCGATGCTCGCGACATGGCCGTCGAGCAGCGGATCGAACCCCATCAGCTTGATCGTCGCCGGCGCGCCGACCTGTACATTGCGCAGCTTGGTTTCCTCGAAATAGCCGGTGACCCAGAAGCTTCGCCGATCGACGATGAAGATGTTGGTCCGGCCCGCCGCCGCGTAATCGCCGGGCTGCACGCGCAACTGCGTCACATAGCCGTCCACCGGTGAGCGCAACTCGCTGCGCCGCAGGTCCAGCCGCGCCTGGTCGAGCGCCGCCCCGGCGGCCTCGGCGCGGGCGCGGGCGATACGCAGGGCGCGACCGGCGTTGGCGACCTCCTCGCGCGAAACCGCGCCGGCCAACTGCATGCGTCGGCGCCATTGCTCGTCACGTTGGCGCAGTGTTTCCCGCGCCTGCTCCAGCTCCGCCTCGCGCTGGCGCACGGCCAGGCGATAGCTGCGCGGATCGATGCGGTACAGCGGATCGCCGCGGGCCACCCGCTGGTTATCTGCGACGAACACCGCCTCGACGCTGCCGGAGACTTCCGGCGCGATGCGGATCACCTGCGCGCTGACCCGCCCGTCGCGGGTCCAGGGCGCCAGCACGTAGGCTTGCCACAACTGCAACGCCAGGCACAGGGCGAGCAGGCCGCAGGCGAAGGTCGCAGCCACCTTGGAAAGACGAACGATGGACATGGGGACCTCGGCTCAGAACTTCAGCACCAGCACGGACAGCACGATGAACGACAGGAAGAAACGCAGCAGGCCGGGATGCCAGGCGCATTCCAGCCAGCGCCAGGCGAGGCGCTCCAGCAGCAGGTAGAGCGGCATCGCCAGGCACAGGTAGAGGAACAATGGCGGCACGTAGAGGCCGGAAACGGAGACTTCGCTCAGCATGCAGGGCACCAGGGTATCGAGGGCGCGGAGCGGTCGGCCGCTCCTGTCGGGTTGAGGAGCACAGGCTACGGGTCGTGGCGATTTGCAAATATCGACTACTCAGCCAGAAAATAATCGAATTCGGACAACCACAGGACCTGCCGTGAGCCGTGAACCGCAGACCTACCTCGCCCAACGCTTCGATCCCGACGCGCTCGGCCAGCCGGCCCTGGCCCTGCAGCTGGAGGCCCGGCACAACGACACCGAAGTGCCGGTGCACCGGCATCGCAAGGGCCAGCTGGTGGTGGCCTGCCGCGGCGGCATCACCTGCACGGTGCCCGATGGCCTGTGGATGGTGCCGGCCGGGTTCGGTGTGTGGATTCCCGGCGGCATCGCCCATAGCAACCGGGTCACCGCCAACGGCAAGGTCTGCTTCCTCTTCGTCGAGCCGGGGGCGGCACGCCTGCCGAGCGACTGCTGCACCCTGGCCCTGTCGCCGCTGGTCCTCGAACTGATCCTGCACCTGAGCGCGCAACCGCAGGACTATCCGCACGACGGCCCGCTCGCACGTCTCGCCGGGGTGCTGCTGGAACTCCTGGAACAGGCGCCGACCGAACAGCTCTACCTGCCGCTGCCGGACAACCGCGGCCTGCGCCGCATCGCCGACGAACTGACCCGCGCCCCCGGCGACCGCGCCAGCATGGCCGAATGGGCCAGGCGAGTGGCGATGAGCGAGCGGTCCCTGGCGCGGATGGTGCGCCGGGAGACCGGCATGACCTTCGGCCAGTGGCGCCAGCAATTGCAGATCATCATCGCCCTGCAGCAACTGTCCGCCGGCGTTTCGGTGCAACGCACCGCCGAGATCCTCGGCTACGAGTCGGTCAGCTCGTTCATCGGCATGTTCCGCAAGGCGCTCGGCAGCCCCCCGGCCCGCTACGTGCGCGACAGCATGCGGCGGCCAGCCGACTGAACGAAGGTCGACGGAAAGGTCTTGCAGTTCGTCAGCTGTTCTCCCCCGAGGCTGGCACTCGAAGGCACTTCTGGGAATAATGCCGCCCTTTTTTCTCCAGGAGGATCAGATGGTTACGCACTTCTTGAGCGAATCCGGCCAGGCAGCCTGCGGGCGCGGCGACAGCAACGTGAACGGCTCGAGCGACGTCGGCCAGGTCAGTTGCAAGACCTGCCGGCGCACCAACGCCTTCGCCCAGGCCCAGGAAAACGCCGCTCCGGCCAGTGCCCCTGTCACCCCCACCGCCGCTGCGCCAGTGATCGACAAGGCCGCGCCGCGGCCGAAAGCCGAGGCCAGGCTCGCCGCCGCGCAGCGCCAGGACCGCGATGCCGCCCGCAAGGCCTGGCAGGCGCGTCTCAACGAATTGTCCGGGAAGAACCGCATGCCGCGCTCGCGGCGCCGCGCGCAAGCCTATCTCTGAGCGGTAGCGGTACTTCGCGGCGGATGTCCGCACGCGGGCATATCCGTCCTGCCCAGCACGACCGCACGTCCCCTCATCAGGCCAGGCCCTGCGCCTCCGCCAGGGCCAGGCCGTCGAGGGCGCCGGCGAGCATGTCCGGCAGATGGCGCGGCTCGTCGGCCAGCTCGGCCAGCTCCGACAACCGATGCGCCGCCGTCAGCAAGGCGATCCGCCGACGCTCCAGGCGCCGACCGCTGAAGCGCTCGTAGGCGGCGACGATGCGCTCGGTGAGGTCGGCATCGATGAACGCGGAATAGATGAATTCCTGGTGCAGCGGACCGATGCCCGCGTCGGCGAAGTCGTACACACCGTTCAGCCGCCCGGCCTCGCTATCGAATGCCATGTTCCAGCCATGGCCGTCGAAGAAGCCGAAGATCGAACCCAGCGGATCGGCAGGCAGCTTGGCATATTCCCGCACCAAGCGTTCCGCGCGTTCGCGCCAGGCCGCAGGCAGCAGCGGCAAGGCGCGCCTGCGCATCGCCGCAGGCGACTCCCAGGGACGCACCGGCAAGGCTCCAACCGCCCGCATGCGCGCCGGTGGCAGTCGATGCAGCTCGGCGTAGAAGCGCCCCAACGCATCGCCGACCGCCTGCCGTGCGGGTTCGTCCAGGCGCCGGTAGTCCTCGCCCAGGAGGTAACCGCCAGGCAGTTTCTCGTGGCGGGAAAACAGCGGCGGTCCCGCAAACACCTGCGGCGCCGGCACCGGCAGGCTCACCGCCGGACGCACCAGGCGTAGCACGGCGGCCTCGCGCAGCAGCGCCGCCTCGGCCTCCGCGCCGCGCGGAAACTTGAACACCCAGCGCCCTCCGACCTCCACCGCCGTGGAATGCCAGCCCGAGGCCAGGATGGCGAAAGTGGCGTCCGCCAGCTCCGGACAGGCCGCCACTATCGCCCGGCGATATTCCTCCAGGGCACGCGGTTCCTTCACCGACGACTCCGCGCGACCATCGCCACGATCGCCTCGTACAGTTCCCGCCGCGCCTCTTCCGGGGCGATCTCTTCGGTGGCGGCCGCGTGCGACAGCGCTTCGGCGGCGCCGATCATTGCGCGCAGAGCGGCGACGGTCAGCCGTCCGCCGCCGGCGAAGGGCTCCAGCACGGCGCGGCACTTGTCCATGAAGAGAACCTCGTAGTCGCGCTTGATCCGCTCCAGCTCCGGCGAGCTGGCGAGGGCCGCGACCACCCCGGGAATCTCCCGGCCTTGTTGCATCACGCAGTCGACATAGGCGCGGGCGATGACGTCGGCGCGCCCCTCCAGGGTCGCCTCGCTCGCTTCCAGGGCAGCCTCCATCAGCGCCGTCTGGCGCAGGTCGTAATCCTGGTAGAGCGCCGCCAGCAGGCCGGCGCGGGTGCCGAAGTGGTCATAGACCACCGGCTTGGTCACCCCGGCCTGCTCGGCCAGGCGTCCGAGGGTCAGCGCCTCGGTACCTTCTTCGCGGACCAGCCGCCAGGCCACCTCGAGCAACTGGCGCTGGCGCTCGTCGCGGGACAGGCGGCGGCGTGGCGACGGGTCGTCTGGGGAGTGCATTGACATAGATAACCTACTAAAAGTAACTTACTAAAGGTAACCTACGGAAAGTAGGTTTTACCCAGACTATCGACTTGCCCCCCTTCCCGCAATTCCCGGAGGAATTCGCCCATGCATGCCCTGATCGTCGTCGCTCATCATCATCCCCGCTCTCTCACCCACGCCCTCGCCGCGCGCATCGCCGAAGGCGTGGTCCGCGCCGGTCATTCCGCGGAAACCGCCGACCTGGCGGCGGAAGGCTTCGAGCCGCGCTTCGGCCTGGCCGACCACGCCGTGCATCGCGGCCAGGCGTCGCCTCCCGCCGACGTCCTCGCCGAGCAGGCGCGCATCGATCGCGCCGATACCCTGGTGCTGGTCTACCCGATCTACTGGTGGTCGATGCCGGCCCTGCTCAAGGGCTGGATCGATCGCGTGTTCTCCAATGGCTGGGCCTTCGACTACAGCATCGGCGGCGACCTGCGGAAAAAGCTGCAGCGCCTGCGCGTGGTGCTGGTCGGTGTCGGCGGCGCCGATGCCGGCACCTTCGAGCGGCACGGCTACGCCGGGGCGATGCGCACCCAGATCGACCATGGCATCTTCGATTACTGCGGCGCACGGGTGGTCCGTTCCGAACTGTTGCTGGAGTCGGAGAGCGCCGATCCGATCCGGCATCTGGACCAGGCCCTGCACATCGGCAGCCAGCTCTTCGCCGCACGCGGCGCGCAGGGGGCCGCCCAGGCGCAGCCGCTGGAGGCCTGACCCCCGGGGTCATTCGGCCAGGTGCATGGCGAAACCGGCCCGCTGCGGGGCAAGTTCGTCGCGCAGGGTCAGCGCCGGGATCAGGTAGTCGCCGCCGTTCTGCCGGCGGAACGGGATCGGCGCAGCGCGCTGCAGGTCATCGAGGCGCCGGCCCAACTGCTCGCTCAGCGCGGCGAAACGCTCCGCGTCGATCCGGCCGCTGCGATAGACGACGAACGGCGGCAATACCTCGAAGCCGGGGTAATGCAGGATGCCGTGGTGGATGGGGAACAGCAGGTCGTCCATCGGTCCGTTGATACCGCGCGCGGCGTAGTGCGACTCCCAGCCGCCGGCGGTGACTACCAGCATCGCCCGCTTGCCCTGCATCCGGCCCTCGCCGTAGCGGTCGCCCCAGTGGCTGTCGGAATGTTCGCCGACCCCGTAGGCGAAGCCGCAGGCATAGACGCGATCGATCCAACCCTTGAGGATCGCCGGCATGCTGAACCACCAGAGCGGGAATTGCAGGATCAGCGTATCGGCCCAGCGCAGCTTGTCCTGCTCACCGGCGATGTCGACGCTCTGCCAACCGTTCTCGAAGGCGCGCAGGGAAGTTGCGGAAGGATCGAAGCGTTCGCTGGCCTCGCGCTCGAGGCTGTCGCCGGCATCGAGCACGGCCTTCCAGCCCATCGCGTAGAGGTCCGAAACCTGCACCGCATGGCCGGCCGCCTCGAGGCGGGCGACCGCGAAGTCCTTGAGCGCACCGTTGAGGGAGCGCGGCTCGGGATGGGCATAGACGATGAGTACGTTCATGGCGGGTCTCCGGCAAAAGGTGGGCGCAGGATCGGCCATCGCCGGATATAGTTGAAATGAATATCCGAAATTCCAGGTATATGGATGATTAATCTCCGGCGACTGGACCTGAACCTGCTGGTGACCCTCGACGTGCTGCTCACCGAACACAATGTGACGCGCGCGGCGGAACGCCTGAATTTTTCCCAACCCTCGGTGAGCGTGCACCTGGCCAAGCTGCGGGCGATCTTCGACGATCCCTTGCTGCTTCCCGGCCCGCGCGGGATGCGCCCGACGGCGCGGGCGGAGGAGCTGCGCGAGCCGTTACGCCTGGCCCTGGAAGCCCTGGAGCAGGCGGTGGCGCCGGCCGCGCCGTTCGATCCGACGCAGTCACGGCATACCTGGCGCGTCGCCGCCACCGACTACGCCGAGTCGGCGATCCTCCTGCCGATCCTCGCCAGTCTTCGCCGCCAGGCGCCGGGCAGCCGCCTGGCGGTGCTGGAGCTGGCGCCGACGCGAATCGTCAGGCAGGCGGAACGCGGCGAGATCGACCTGGCCTTCCACACCCTCGAAGAAGCGCCGCCGGGACTGCGCTGTCGCCGGCTGTTCAGCGAGCGCTATGTGCTGGCCGGGCGCGCCGGGCATCCGGGGCTGCGTCGGCGACCGACGCTGAAGCAGTTCTGCCGCCTCGAGCAGGCGATCGTCTCGCCCGACGGCGGCGGCTTCCTAGGTCCCACCGACCAGGCGCTCGCCGAACTCGGCGCGGAACGCCGGGTGGCGTTGTCGGTGCCGCACTTCCTGTTCCTCCGCGCGGTGCTGGAAAGCACCGACCTGGTGGCGCTGCTGCCGTCGCGACTGGTACGCGAGCGCGACAGGTTGCGAGTGGTCGAGGCGCCCCTGGAGGTGTCCGGCTACGACCTGGCCATGCTCTGGCACGAGCGCTCGCACCGCGATCCGGCCCATCGCTGGCTGCGCGAACTCATCGCCGCCTCGGTGTAACGCGGCGATACGCTTCGGTCGTCGCCGCGGTTTGACGCACCGTCGCGCTTTGCCCAAGCTAGCGGGCTTCGATCCACCACCAGGAAGTCCTTGGCGTGAAGTTTCCGTTCCATCCCTGGCGCCGCCTGCTGCTCTGCGCGCTCCCTTTCGCCGCCCTGCTGACGGCATGCGACGACGGCAAGAAAGAGCCCCCGCCCAAACCCGCCGAAGTCACCACCTACAACAGCGTGCCCTGGGACGCCCTGCCGGCCACCAGCGACGCCGACCTGCTCGCCGGCTTCAATGCCTGGCGCTCGGCCTGCGCGCGGCTGGCCAAGGACCCGGTATGGGGCGAGCCCTGTGCGAGCGCCACGACGGTCGCCGCCGATCCGACGGCGGTGCGCGCGTTCCTCCAGGAGCGGATGCAGGTCTATAGCCTGCGTTCCTCCAGCAACGGCGACCAGGGCCTGATCACCGGCTACTACGAACCGGTCTACCACGGCAGCCTGAGCCAGGGCGAAAAAACCCCGGTGCCGGTCTACGGCGTACCGGACGACCTGGTGGTGGTCGCGCTGGAAAGCGTCTACCCGGAACTCAAGGGCAAGCGCCTGCGCGGACGCCTGGAAGGCCGGGTGCTGAAACCCTACGACGACGCCGCGACGATCCGCGACAACGGCTCCAGCGCGCCGGTGCTCGCCTGGCTGGGCGACCCGATGGACCTGCAGTTCCTGCAGATCCAGGGTTCCGGGCGCATCCAGCTGGAAGACGGCCGGCAACTGCGGATCGGCTACGGCGACCAGAATGGCCACCCGTACAAGCCGGTCGGCCGCTGGCTGGTCGAGCAGGGCCTGGTGCCGAAGGAAGAGATCAGCATGAAGCGCATCCGCGACTGGGCCGAGGCCAATCCGCAGCGGGTCTCCGAACTGCTGGCGAGCAATCCCAGCTTCGTGTTCTTCAGCCTGCGCCCGGACAGCGACGAAGGTCCGCGCGGCTCGCTGAACGTACCGCTGACCGACGGCTACAGCGTGGCCATCGACCGCAAGGTGATTCCGCTGGGCAGCCTGATGTGGCTGTCCACCACCCGCCCTGACGACGGCAGCGCGGTGGTCCGTCCGGTGGCGGCCCAGGATACCGGCGGGGCCATCGTCGGCGAGGTCCGCGCCGATCTGTTCTGGGGCACCGGCGACGCCGCCGGCGAACTCGCCGGACACATGAAGCAGCCGGGCCGGCTCTGGCTGCTATGGCCCAAGGGTGCGCCGCTGCCCGCCTCCTGAAAACCTCCGGCCGGTGCCGACGCACCCGGCCGGGACGGCTGGCCAACGCAACGCCAGCGAGCGCCCGACACCGCCGACCAGCATCGACGGCGCCGGGCGCGCTTGCGGCAGCAACCATTCAAACGATGAATGACGCCGCAGAATCTTCTGTGATGATCGCCGCGCCAGCCGGACCTCCGCGCCTCGCCGCAGCGGCCAGGCCCCCCGAAACCACTTGTCCGTGCTACCCCCGGCAGGCGTAGCCGCGGCCGCCTGCCTCGGCAAAAAGCCATCAGCCGGCGCGCTTCGACGCCCCTCATGGCGCCCTTTCGCCAACTACCAATTCTCATAGTTGTGAGGGGAAATTTGTATCTTATTTTAAATACCCACGAAACATATAAAAACACACACAGCGAAACACTTCGGAAAACCAACGCAAGGTGGAAGTGCAATGCGTGACCGTGAATCCATTCTCATCGCCTTTCTCTCTTTCCTGACGATAAGACTGCATGGCAGCAGTTGACTGCCCTTGAGTCGACGGCACTCCGTATTTCCATAACGGTTTTTCCGGGCAAGGCGCCTCGACGCTTGCCGCTCGCGTGAGCGAGCCGGTGGGCGGCGGACGACTGGCAGAGCCCGGGAAGACTCGGTCGCCGTCTTCGCGAAAAACCAAAAATCCTTCATTTAGCCGAAGAAGCCGGCAGATGGACTCATTTTTTCGAAAAAAGGCGATTGCCAGAATGTCCCAGAACTCCCTGCTCGACCTGTACGCGCACCCGACGGTGGTGGCCCGCTTCAGCGAAATGGCAGCGCTTCATCCCCATCGCGAAGCCATCAGGGACCGTTTCGGAAGTGTCGACTATCGGCAACTCCTGGATAGCGCCGAACAACTTTCAGACTATCTTCTCGAGCATTATCCGCAGCCGGGAGTTTGTCTTGGAGTGTACGGCGAATATTCTCGGGAAAGCATTACCTGCCTGCTCGCCATACTGTTATCCGGCCATCACTACTTATATATAGACCTGAAACAACCGGCGGCCTGGAATGCAGAGTTGTGCCGGCAGGTCGATTGCCGCCTGATCCTCGACTGCTCGACCACGCCGACGCCGGCCAACGGTCTTCCCTGCGTCCCGGTCAGGCACCTGCCTGCCGCTCCAGCCTCGGTCGCCCGGCCATGCTTCGCGGCGGACCAGATCGCCTACATCAACTTCTCCTCGGGCACCACCGGCCGCCCGAAAGCCATCGCCTGCACCCACGCCGGCATTACCCGCCTGTGCCTGGGCCAGTCGTTCCTCGCGTTCGCTCCGCAGATGCGCTTCCTGGTGAACTCGCCGCTGTCCTTCGATGCGGCGACCCTGGAGATCTGGGGTGCGCTGCTCAACGGCGGCTGCTGCGTGCTGAACGACCTCGGCCCCCTCGACCCGGGCGTGCTGCGCCAGTTGATCGGCGAGCGCGGAGCCGACAGCGCCTGGCTCACCGCCTCGCTGTTCAACACCCTGGTGGACCTCGACCCGGACTGTCTCGGCGGCCTTCGCCAGTTGCTCACCGGCGGCGACATCCTCTCGGTGCCGCACGTGCGCCGGGCGCTGCTGCGGCATCCGCGACTGCACCTGGTGAATGGCTACGGACCGACGGAGAACACCACCTTCACCTGCTGCCATGTCGTCACCGACGACGACCTCGAGGAAGACGACATCCCCATCGGCAAGGCCATCGCCGGCACCGCGGTGCTCCTGCTCGACGAGCACGGACAGGAGATCGCCGAGCCCGACCGGGCCGGGGAGATCGTCGCCTTCGGCGCCGGCCTGGCGCAGGGTTATCGGAACGATGCGGCGCGCACCCGCGCCAGCTTCGTCGAGTTGCCCTATCGCGGCCGCCTCCTGCGTGCCTACCGTACCGGCGACCGCGCTCGCTACGACGAGCAGGGCCGGCTGCGCTTCATCGGCCGCGGCGATGGCCAGGTCAAGCTGAACGGCTATCGCCTCGACCTCCCCGCCCTGGAACAGCGCTTCCGCCGCCAGCCGGGCATCCTCGACTGCGCCCTGCTGGTCCGCGAGCGCAACGGCGTCAAGCAACTGCTCTGCGCCTGGACGGGAAAAGCCGACGCCAGCCCGCAGGCCCTGCTCCGCCAACTGCCCACCTGGCAGCGCCCGCATGCCTGCGTCCGGGTCGAGGCCTTGCCCTTGACGGCGCACGGCAAGCTGGACCGCGCCGCCCTGCTGCGCCGCCTGGAAGAACCGCTGGAGCGCTGCGCCAGCGCGCTCGATCCCGACCAACGCGGCTGCGCGCAGCTGTGGAGCGAATTGCTGGGTTGCGAGGTCGGCGCCGCCGACCAGGATTTCTTCCTCTGCGGCGGCAACTCGTTGCTCGCCCTGCAACTGGTCGCCCTCTGTCAATCGGCGGGTGCGGGAGCAAACCTGGGACTCGCCGACTTGCAGGCAAACTCGCGCCTCGACCAGTTCAGCCGTCTCCTGCGCAGCCACGGCCTGGCGCCGGAGCGTCTGCTGGAACGGGCGGCGACGCCGGAGCAGCCGCTGGTGCTGTCGAGGAGCGCGGCATGAACGTCGGTCTCTCCGCGGAGGTGCGCTACCACTGGTTCCGCGAGCACCTGGTGGTGGTCGGCGATTGGCACCGCCTGTCCCCCTCCGAGCGCGACCGCCTGCGGCACCAACCGATGCCGGATGAGGCCGCGCAGTCCTTGCGCGTCGACCTGTCGCCCTGGTCCTGCGGGATGGTCTTCAGCGAGCTGCTCGGCGCCGACCTGACCCGCTTCGGCCTCTGCTACCTGGCTCCGGCCGAGGTGCCGGCATCCGACCTGACGCGCCTGGGGCGGCGCCTGCGCGAAGAGTTCCCGTTGCTCGACAGCCAGGTGGACAGCGGCGCGGAAGGTTTCGAACTGGTCGTCCACGGGCAGCCCGAGGAGAGCCCGGCGCTGGAAGTCGGCCCCTTCGCCGACGAAAACACGCTCATCGCAGCGCTGCTGCAACGCCCGCATTCCCTGTTCGAGCGCGGCCTGCTGCGACTGTTCCACGGGCGCTGCGGAGGACGTGCGCGCTGGGGCGTCTGGCTGCATCACCTGGTCGCCGACGCCGACTTCGCCAGCGTGCTGCTGGCCCGCCTGGCCGTGCTCAACGCCGACCCCACGACCGAAGCGGCGGCCCCCGAGTTCGGATTCCTCCAGCAGCAATGGCGCCTGGAGCGCCAGCTGCGCGAGCGCAGGACCAGGCTGGAAGACTACTGGAGCGAGCGCGGCGAGGCGTTCCGTGAACTGGCGAGCCTGCCCTGGGCGGAGCTCGCCAGCCATTGCGAGGATTTCCGCTTGGCTGCCACGCCAGGAGGCGGCGAAGCCGCCCTGCTGACCCGGCTCGCCTGCGCCCTGGCTCTCGCCCTGGCCAGCCAGGGCGCCACCGGCAAGGTCCTGGCGCTGACCCCGGTCAGCCTGCGCAGTCGCCGAGGCACGGCGGTTTCCGGTTGCTGGCTGAACCTGGTGCCGCTGTTGCTGGACGCCGCGACCGCCGAGGACACCTTCGAACGACACAGGCTCGAGGCCTTCGAGCACAGCCTGCTGCCGGCAGAGGCCATCGCCGAACGGGCCGGACTGCGCTATGCCGACGCCCAGGTGATGATCAATGTCATCGACCAGCCGTTCCGCAGCGCCGGGTTCATCCACCGGCCGACACTGAAGAGCCGCCTGCCGCTGACCCTGACCCTGGTCCGGCGCGACGACGGCGGCTGGGACGCCAGCCTGGCCAGCCGCTTCGGCCGCGAACGGACCCTGGCGCTGGCGGCGGCCATGGCCGAGGCGCTGCGCCCATGCTGATCCTGCTGCCTGACTTCATCGGCCACCCGAGCTGCTTCCGCGGGCTGCTGGCACGCCTCGGCGCAACGGACTGCCGGCCGGTCGACTACCACCGGCTGGATGCCTACGCCAGCATCGAAGCCCTCGCCAGCCAGGTACTCGACGGCCTGGCGGAAGAACCGGACTGGCTGATCGGCTATTCCTTCGGCGGCCTGGTCGGCTACGAGATGGCCCGCCAGTTGCCGGCCAGCCGCCTGCTGATGATCGACAGCCACCTGCCCTGGCCGGCCCTGCGGCGAATGCCGCCGAGCGAGCAATACCAGCGCTGGCTGAGCGCCGAGATGCGCGAATGGATCGCCCTGATGAGCGAGCTTGGCGAACTGCGCGAAGAGGTCCTGCTGCGCAATGTCGAGCTGTTCGGCCGCTGGCAGCCCCGCCATCGCCTCGCCCGCGCCAGCTGGGTGCGCTGCCGGGACGACGCCGGCCGCGACCCGGCCGCCGAACGCTGGTGCGACCTGATCGAGCAGCTCGACACCTTCCCCTGCGAGCGTCCGCACCACCTGGCCCTGCAGGACCCGGCGGTGATCGATTTCATCGTCCACACCGTCAGCAAGGAGTCCGTCCAATGAAACACTATCGGCAGGTGGTATCCCCGCAATTGCGCCAACAGGCGCTGGACTGGATCCTCGCCGCGGCGCAGCGGCCGGACCCGGCGCTGGAACCGGAATTCGACATCGCCGACGACGAGCGCCGCGAGGCGAAGAAGGTGCGCAACCTGCACCGCCACGACCCGCTCTTCTGGGACGACTGGTTCGCCCGCTCCGGGCTCGACGCGCTGGTCCGCGACCATCTGCGCAAGCCGCGCCTGCTGCGCCACGCGGCGTTCATCAAGCGCCACGCCGACGAGTCCTACATCCCGCTGCACCAGGACATCGCGCTATGGGAGAAGCGCTACGAAAGCGCGCAGACCTTCTGGGTCGCCCTGACCCCGTCGCGGAACGACAACGGTGGGATGTTCTATTACCCCGACGACCGCACGATCTTCCCCCACGAGTTCGACCTCGCCTACCCGATGTTCAAGTGCATCGACCTCCAGGCCAACGGCATTTCCCGCGAGCAACTGGTGGATGCCGAGCTGGACGCCGGCGACGTCCTGGTCTGGCCCGCCCGCACCGCACATGGCAGCCACAACAACCGCAGCGGCGAGCTGCGCATCGGCATGCCGATCGTCTTCGTCGAGGACGACGAATTCCACCAACTGAATCGAGAGGACAGCATGAAAACCTGGATCGCTTCCAACCTGAAAAGCGTGTTCCCGGACGAAGCAATCACCGAGGACAACCTCGACCACTATCTTCCGCAGCTGTGCGACTACTCGCTGAAGATGGTCACCTTCCTCGCCCGTTTCTCCCGCCAGTTCGGCCATGCGCCGAAGATCCACGACTTCATCAGGGAGCCGCGGCTGGCGACGCTGTCGGCCTCGGACGCGGGAGCGAGACGATGATCCGGGTCATCGACTGCACCCTGCGCGAGGGGTGCCAGGCCCGCCAGTGCAGCTTCGACAGCGCGCAGTCGGTCCAGCTGGCGAGGGAAATCGCGGCGCTGGGGGTGGATATGATCGAGTGCGGCCACCCGCGGATTTCCGCGGACGAACGCGAGCGGGTACGCGCCGTGGTGGCGGCGGTTTCCACGCCGGTGCTGGCCCACGCCCGGGCGCGCCGGGAGGATATCGACGCGGTGCTGGAAACCGGTGCGCAGTGGGTCGGGCTGTTCGCCTCGATCAACGCGATCTCGCTGGAAACCAAGTTCAAGGGCATGAGCCGCGAGGAGGTGCTCGAACTGTTCCACGACGCGATCCGCTACGCCCGCGAACGCGGCCTGCGGGTCCGGGCCACGGTGGAAGACGCCGCGCGCACCTCGGTCAGCGACCTGGTCAGCATGATCGCCACCGCGCGCGACGCCGGCGCCGATCGCATCTGCTTCGCCGACAGCGTCGGCATCCTGCTGCCGGACGAGACCTTCGACGTGCTCTCGCTGCTGCGCCACGAGTTCCCCGACGTGGTCTTCGAGTACCACGTGCACAACGACCGCGGCCTGGCCCTGGGCAATACCCTGGCGGCGATCCAGGCCGGGGTCCAGTGGCACTCGGCGAGCTGCAACGGGATCGGCGAACGCGCCGGGATCACCGACACCTTCCAGTTGCTGACCCTGCTGCACACCAAGTTCGCCGCCGACCGCTTCAACCTGAAGAACGTCCTCGCGGTCTCCGAGCTGGTCGAGGCGCACAGCCGGATCAAGCGTTCGCCGATGCACCCGGTGGTCGGCGAGAACGCCTTCGTCCATGTCGCCCGCCTGCACCAGTTGGCCATGCAGGAAAACCAGGACGCCTACAGCGCCTTCGATCCGGAACTGATCAACGGCCGCGTCTCGCTGCAACGCTACACGCCGATGCACCGCCAATCCCTGTTCCTCACGCCTTTCGAGAAATCCGCCAGCGAACTGAAGTACCACCGCCACGGCCCCGGCAAGCGCTTCGTCATGCTCGACCGGCGCCTGCTCGACGGCTCGCCGTTCTACTTCATCGCCCGCCAGTTCCACGACGTCGGCGACGGCGGGCCGGGCCACGTCGACAGCCACGCGCACAACTGCGACTCGGTGTTCCTGTTCCTCGGCAGCGACGAGGACTACCGCGGCCTGGAGGTGGAAGTCCTGCTCGGCGGCCAACTGCGCCGTTTGCAGAGCCCGGCCAGCGTGTTCATCCCCGCCGGCGTCGAGCACAGCTACCGCTACCTCGGCGGCAGCGGCACCTACATCAATTTCGTCCACAAGGGCGATTACCACGAGAGCCTACTGGAGATTACCCAATGAAGCAGTTCGACAAGCACGCAGACGCCTACAACGTGGTCCGCGGCAAGATCGCCTATCCGGATTCGCTCTACCGCAACCTCGCCGAACGCGCCCCGGCACGCGAAGCGGCGCTGGACATCGGCTGCGGCAACGGCGTCTCGACCGTCCGCCTGCAACCCTGGTTCCGCTACGTGGAAGGCAGCGACCTGGGCGAGGCGCTGATCGCCAAGGCCCGCGAGAACTACCCGGAGATCCGCTTCAGCGTGTCGCCGGCGGAAACCTTCGCGCCGCAACGCCGCTTCGACCTGGTCACCAGCGCCACCTCCTTCTACTGGATGGACCGCAAGCAGGTGCTGACGCGCATGGCCGACTGGCTGACCCCCGGCGGGCTGTTCTGCGCCTACAAGTACGACTTCCCGATCGCCTACGGGCCGCTGCGCGACTTCATCGAGCACGAACTGGTGAACAAGTGGGCCAAACACCGTGATCCGCGCCTGACCCGCTATGACGACACCCTGGAGATCATGGGCAGTTGCCCGCACCTGCGCGACTGCCGCCGCGAAGTGTTCGCCAACATCATCTTCCTCAGCCCGGAGGAGGTCGCGCTGTTCTTCCTCTCCACCAGCTACGTGACCCGCTACATCGAGCAGGAAGGCGGCGAAGACTACGCCGACCGCTTCATCGCCGCGGTGCGCGAGATCGAGAGCGCGCCGCAGGTGGCGGTGAACTTCGACATCCACGCCTTCACCGCGCTGAATCGCTGAGGAGCCGGCATGAGCAGCCTCCCCGTACCCGTATCGCTCGACAGCACCCTCCGCCATCTCGGCAGCGCCGACCCGCGGCGGCCGTTCCTGATCGACGCCCGCGAGCCGGAGCGACCGCTGGAATACACCTGGGGCGACGCCGACCGCCAGGTCGATGCCCTCGCCGAGCAGATCGCCGCGCATGCCTGCCGCAGTGTCGGCGTGCTGCTCGACAACAGCTACCGCAACCTCTGCCTGATCTATGCGGTCATGCGCGCGGGCAAGCATCTGGTGCTGATCGATCCCGAGTGGGGGGAGGCCGCGAAGCAGGCCATCGTCGACGAGATGCGCCTGGACGCGCTGGCCAGCGAACATCCGCTCGAGGGCGCGCTGGCCGGGCTGCGCCTGGCGCTGGACTTCGAGCGCAGCGCGACGCGCCGGCTCGACCGCGCCGCGCACAGCCACATGATCCTGTTCACCTCGGGCACCACCGGCCAGCCGAAAGGCATCGAACTCAGCCAGCAGGCCATGCTCCATGCCTACCGCATCGGCCGCGACTGCCTGGGCATCGGCGAGCACACGCGCTCCGGTTGCTTCTACCGGATCAGCGGCCTGGGCATCCTCGGCATCAATTTCCTCTTCCCGCTGCTGTACGGCGGCAGCGCGGTGCTCCTGCCGCTGCACTGCTGGGCCGACAGCGAAGGCTTCTGGGAATGCGTGGAACGCTTCGGCATCAGTTTCCTCTACCTGGTGCCGCCGGTGGTCAACCACATGGTCAAGGAAGGCTCCCCGCCGCCGCGCCGCTTGCCGTTGCAGCGCCTGCTCTGCGTCGCCGGCTCGGCGCGCCTGGACGCCGACCTGCAGGCGGCCTTCCAGCGCGACTACGCGGCGCTGGCGAACATCTACGGCCTCAGCGAGTGCGGCTTCGCCTTCCTCTTCGGCAAGCGTCGCGGCGATGCGTTCGACAACTCGGTGGGACCTGCCGTCGGCCTGGAACTCAAGCTGACCGACCCCGACGGCCGCCCGCTGGAGGGCAGCGGCGAACGCGGGCGCCTGTGGGTGCGCACGCCGAGCCTGTTCTCCGGCTACGTCAACCGCCCCGACCTGACCGCCCAGGTGCTCGAGGACGGCTGGCTGAACACCCAGGACCTCGCCTACTTCGACGAGGACCGCTGCGTGCACGTCCTCGGCCGTTGCGACGGCACCATCAACAAGGGCGGCAACCTGTTCCACCTGAATGAATGCGAAAGGGCGCTCAACGGCCTGGACGAGGTGATCGACGTCTGCTGCCTGAAGGTCGACTGCCCGCTCTATGGCGAAGACTATGTCGCCGTGATCCACACCGCGCCGCAGGTCGAGTTCGCCTTCCTGCCCTGGCTCCAGCAGCAGCTCGGCACCCTCCGCGCGCCACAGCGCGTGGTGCTGTCGCACCAGGCCCTGCCGCTGAACGGCGCCGGCAAGCACGACCGCCGTGCGCTCGCCGCCCTGCTGCAACGGGAAGCCTCGTGATGTGCGGCATCCTCGGTTACGTCGGCACCGGTTTCAGTGTCTCGCGCTTCGCCGGAGCGCTACGCCTGCTGGCCCATCGCGGCCCGTTCGGCGAGGGCATCGCGGCCCTGCCGAACGGCGCCATCGGCATGACCCGCCTGCCGATGTCCGGCGCCGCGGCGGTACCGCTGCCGCCGCAGGAGGGCCAGCGGCGGGTCGCCTACAACGGCGAGGTCTACCAGGCCGGCTGCGAAATCCATGGCGAGATCCGCCTGCTGCTCGACGGCTTGCAGCGCGGGGTACTGCCGGACGGCATGTACGCCCTCGCCAGCTGGGACCCGCAGACCCGGCAATTGACCCTGCTGCGCGACGAGTTCGGCATCAAGCCGCTGTACTACAGCTACCAGCCCGAGCGCGGCCTGCTGGCCTTCGCCTCCGAGCCGCGGGCGCTGCTGCACCTGCTCGGCGGCGCCCGCGCCGACGCCGAGGCGATCGCCCAGGTGGTCGCCGCCGGCGTGCCGCTGGAAGGCCAGACCCTGTTCCAGCAGGTCCGTCTGCTGCTGCCCGGCGAGGTGTTGCGCTTCGATCTCTCCCAGGAGCGTCCGCGCCTCTGCCAGCGCCAGCGGCTGGCCACCGCCCCGGCCAGCGAGGTGGACAGCCTCGACGAGCAGCTCGGCGAAACCCTCGAACGCTGCCGCCAGACCTTCCGCCCCTGCGCCCTGCTGGTCAGCGGCGGGGTCGATTCCAACCTGCTCGGCAGCTACCTGGACCCGCAGTTGCAACGCTTTCACCTGTGCCTGGAAGGCGACGAGGAAAGCCTGCTGCCACACCCTCGGCTGCAACGCTTCGAGCTGCGCCAGGAAGCCTTCATGCCGCTGCTGCGTCGCGCGGTCGGCAACTTCGGCGGGGCGACACGGATGTCCAGCCTGCTGATGTACCAGCGCCTGGCCGACGGTATCGGCGAGCAGGGCTATCACTGCGTGCTTCTCGGCGAAGGCGCCGACGAACTGTTCTGGGGCTACCCGCGCCATCTCGAACTCTGGCGCCGGCGCGACGCACCGGAACCGCGGCGCTTCGCCGCCGCCTGGTTCGGCGAGTACCGGCGCAAGGCCGCGCTGCTGGCGGAACCGGCGGGCCGACGGGTCGCCGAGCGGATCGAGGAACTCGCCCACGAGGCCCTCGGCCGGGGCCTCGAGGCGGCGATCGGCCAGTTCGACCTGCACTACTCGCTGGAGCCGCTGCTGCGCCGCGCCGACCATCTGCTGATGTCGCGCACCATCGAAGCGCGCACCCCCTACCTGCATGGCGCCCTGGCGCAGCGCGCCGGGCGCCTCCAGCGGATCGTCGGCGACACCGCCAAGGCACCGCTGGTGGCGCTCCTGGAGCAGCGCGAGAAACGCTGGCAGGCGCAGCCGAAACGGCATTTCCGCCTGCCGTTCGAACGTTGGCCGCAGGCCCTCGGGGAAATGCGCCGGCACCTCGCCGAACGCCTGCCGGCGCTCCACGACCTCGGCCTGGAAGGCCTGGATGCACCGAGCGTCGCGGCGCTGCCCGGCGACCAGTTGTTCACCCTCACCACCCTGTCGCTCTGGCAGCAGGAATACGGAGCCTCGCTATGACAACCATCCATCGTCGCCCCGCGCCCTGGCGGGGCAACGCGGTGTTCTGCGCTTCGGCCGCTTTCGCCGCCGGCCTGGAAACGCTGTTCGCGCGCCTGCTGGAGCGGCGTCCCGCGGATAGCGCGGAGGCTCTCCTGCGCCAGCGCCTGCATCACGAACTGGAGCATGGAAGCGGCGTGCTGCTGCACGATTCCGCGCTGCTGCGCGGACTCGCCGAGGACGAATTCCAGCGGGTGTTCCGCGCATTCTGCCAATGGCTGGGACGCACCGTGGCGATCAACCGCAACGGCGAGTACCTCAAGGAAGTGCGCGACCTCGGCCTGCGCGACGCCCGCGACGCGCCGCAGCGCGGCCACCTGACCAGCCAGGAACTGGCCTTCCACTCCGATCGCGCCGACCTCACGGTGCTCGCCTGCTGGTCGCCGGCACGCCGGGGCGGCGCCTTCCGCATCCGTTCCTCGGCCGACGTCCTCGCCACCCTGGAAGCCGCCAATCCGGCCTGGCTGCCCCTGCTCGGCCAGCCGATCCCCCACGACCTGCGCGACGAAGGCGACGCCGACTACGCGCTGGTGCCGCTGCTCACGGAAACCCCGCGGACCTTCGTCTTGCGCTATATCCGCAAGTTCAACGAATCGGTGACGCGCCACGGGCTAAGCCTCGCCCCGCAGGTGCGAAGCATGCTCGACGGCCTGGACGAGGCGATCGAACGCGCCGACGGCTATGCCGAACTGGACTTCAGCAAGGGCATGCTGGTGCTGGTGAACAACCACACCACCCTGCACGCGCGCACCGAGTTCAGCGACGACGAGCGGCAGCGCCGCTGCCTGCTGCGCTGCTGGCTGAGCAGCGAGTTCACCCGCGAACTGCCGGAAAGCTTCCTGCCGCTGTTCCACCAGGTAGCCGCCGGCAGCCTGCGCGGCGGCATCCGTCCCCTCGCCCAGGAGCCCCGCCCGTGAGCGACAACACCTTCAGCGTGCAACGCTTCCGCGCCCTGCCGACGGAAATCCACGTGATGCTCGTCGGTACGCTGCTGACCCGCGGCGCCTACTTCATGGTCTGGCCGTTCCTGGCATTGCTGCTGTGGCGCGAGTTCCGGCTGTCCGCCAGCGCCATCGGCCTGCTGCTGGCGCTGGCGACCGTCTGCGGCGCGCTCAGCGGCATCTACACCGGCTGGCTGTCGGACCGTTTCGGGCGCAAGCGCCTGATCTTCTTCGGCACCAGCCTCAGCGGGCTTTCCTTCGTGTTGCTGGGCTTCAGCGGCCAGCCGCTGTCCTACGGACTGGCGATCTCCGGGGTGAGCATCGGCTGCGCCCTGCTCGAATCCAGTTGCAAGGCGCTGATCGGCGACCGCGTCGAGGATCGCCGCTCGCGGGAACTGGCGCTCTACTGCCGGTACTTCCTGATCAACCTCGGCGCCGCCCTCGGCCCGCTGATCGGCCTGACTCTCGGCGTCGCCGCCCAGGCCGGCACCTTCCTGGTCACAGCGCTGGTCTACTTCTGCTACGGCCTGCTGCTCTGGCGCCTGCTGCACCACCTCGAACTTAAGCGGCGCAGCCTTGCCCCGCGATCCTCGACGGGGTTCCTCGAAGCCTGCCTGAGCATGGCCCGGCATCGCGCCTTCACCCTGCTGTTGCTGTGCAACATGCTGGCCGCGCTGATCTACGCCACCTTCGATTCGACCCTCGTGCAGTACCTCACCCGCAGCGGTCTGCCCGACGTGGTCAACAGCATCGCCCTGCTGGTGACCATCAACGCGCTGACCATAGTGGTCGCCCAGTTTCCCCTCCTCCGCCTGCTGGAAAACACCGGCACCGGCGGCCGCCTGATGCTCGGCATGCTGCTCATGCTCCTGGCCCAGCTAGGCTTCGCCTGGACCCCGGTGACCCTGTTCGCCGGCCTGGCGCTGGCCACGGTGGTGCTCAGCCTCGGCGAACTGATCGTGTTCCCGACCTTCAGCGTGGAGGTCGACCAACTGACCCCCGACGACTTGCGCGGCAGCTATTTCGGCGCGGCCAATCTCTACAGCCTCGGCACCGCGCTGGCACCGCTGTACGGCGGGATCATGCTCGACCATGCCGGCAGCCAGGCGCTGTACCTCGGCCTGGCCGCGCTGTGCGGGGTGATCATGCTGCTGCAGGTCGGCGCGGTCGGCCTGCGCCAGGCCGAGCGGGCCGGCGGATGAGCGGCGCGCTGCTGGTCTCGGGATTTTTCCTGCGCCGCTCCGCCTGGTCCGTGGAAGGCGCCGGCTGGCGAAGCTGCGACCATCTGCGCGACGCGCCCGGATGCGACCTGGCGCATTGGCTGGACCAGGCCGCCGCCACGCTGGCCGGCGAGGAGCGGGTGATACTCTGCGGCCACAGCTTCGGCGGCTACCTGGCGCAATGCCTGGCGGCCCGCCTGGGCGAGCGCGCCGCGCACCTGTACCTGTTCAGCGCGCTGGTCAGCGAGGGCGGCGGCGCGCTGGAAAGCTACCAGGACAGCGGCCAGGACAATCTCCTCGGGCTATGCCGCCTCGACCCGCTCGGAGGGCGGGTCCGCCTGGAAGACCGCGCCGGCTTCCTCGAACTGCTCGGCGCCGAGGTGCCGACCAGCGCCAGCGAACCCGCGCAATTGCTGATCGACTCGCCGCGGCAGGTTCGTCCAGCCTGCCCGGTCACCTACGTTGTGGCGGCCGCCGACCGGCTCAGCCCGCCGCCGCTGCAACGTACCTTCGCCCACCGCCTGGACGCGCGAGTGCGGGAATACCCGGGCGGGCACCTCGCCGCACTGGCGGACCCGCGCTTCCTTCGCGCCCTTATCGAATCTAATAATTAGATAGATAAAGCCACAAATACGCGCTTTTTTATCGCAATGATCTGACGGATGATGACCCCATCAACCGCCCGCCCCCCTCGCGCAAACGAGCGGCGACGGGCCCAATGGAGATCCGATCATGATCGAACGTCGTCCCTTCGACCGTCTGGGCCATGCCAACCACGGCTGGCTGAACGCGCGTCATCATTTTTCCTTCGCCGACTACTATGATCCGGAGCGCGAGGACTGGGGCCGCCTGCGGGTCTGGAACGATGACGAGATCGCCGCCGGCAGCGGCTTCCCGCCGCACCCGCACCGCGACATGGAGATCATTACCTATGTCCGCGAAGGCGCGATCACCCACCAGGACAGCCTGGGCAACAAGGGCCGCACCGAGGCCGGTGACGTGCAGGTGATGAGCGCCGGTACCGGCATCGTCCATTCGGAGTACAACCTGGAAGCCGAGACCACCCGGATCTTCCAGATCTGGATCATCCCGGACCGCCGCGGCGACCAACCGCGCTGGGGCTCCAAACCGTTCCCGAAGGCCGAGCGCGACGGTCGTTTCGTCACTCTCGCCAGCGGCGACGAGCAGGACAGCGAAGCGCTGCACATCCGCGCCGACGCCGAGGTCGCCGCGGTGACCCTGAAGGCCGGCCAGAGCGCCGAGTACGCCCTGGAAAACGGTCGCCGCGCCTACCTGGTGCCGGCCACCGGCAGCATCGAGGTCAACGGCGTGCGCGCCGAGGCCCGCGATGGCCTGGCGGTACGCGACGAACCGACCCTGAAGGTCACCGCCCTGGAAGACAGCGAAGTGCTGCTGGTGGAAGTGGCCTGACCCGACAGCCCCTCGCCCCCACGGGCGAGGGGCTGCTTTCGTTGCGCCCCAGCCTCTCTCGACGCAGCGGCGTTATCCGCCGCAACGCCTCCGGCCCTGCCGACTGGGTTCTTCCCAGCTTCACGCTTCGCGCTCACACTACCCGCAGAAGAATTCGAGAGGCTCCGCCATGCGTGAACTGCAACCCCTGCTGGAGAACCACGGGCTGCTCCTGCTGTTCCTCAACGTGCTCTGCGAGCAGGCCGGGCTGCCGATCCCTGCCTACCCGGCGCTGATCGTCGCCGGCGCGCTGGCCATGCAGGGCGTCGGCGCGCCGCTGGGCGTGGTCCTGCTGGTGGTGGTGCTCGCCTGCCTGCTGGCGGACGTCGCCTGGTACCTGGCCGGACGCCGCTACGGCGGCTTCCTCCTGCGCAGCATCTGCAAGGTCTCGCTGTCCCAGGACAGTTGCATCCGCCAGAGCCAGAACATGTACCTGCGGGTCGGTCCGAGGGCGCTGCTGATGTCGAAGTTCCTGCCCGGCGCCAGTGCGTTGTCCACCACCCTGGCCGGCATGACCCGCACCCACCTGCGCCGCTTCCTCGCCTACGACGCCGCCGGCTCGGCACTCTGGGCCGGTTCCGCGCTGCTGCTGGGGGTGATCTTCAGCGATGCGGTAGACCACCTGCTGGCCCTGCTCAGCGACTACGCGGCCATCGGCGCGCTGCTGATCGCCGGCGCCTTCGCCGCCTTCATCGCCTGGAAGCTCTGGCAGCGCCAGCGCCTGCTGTCGCGCAGCCGGCGGATTCCGCGAATCAGCGTGGAGGAACTGGAAAACCTTCGCGAACAGGGGCAATTGCCGGTGATCCTCGATGTCCGCGCCCATCACGAAGACGAGCCAAGCGGCATTCCGGGAGCCATCCCGGTGGAGCTGAACGTGTCGCTGAAGGACCTCCCCGGCGACCTCAGGGACGCCAGCATCGTCATCTATTGCGCCTGTCCCCACGAACTTTCCGCCGCGATGCTCGCCCAGCGCCTCAACGCCTCCGGCTTCACCCGCACCTGGGCGCTGGCCGGCGGCCTGGACGCCTGGCGCAAGGCCTACGGGCAGGTCGTGGCGAACACCTGAGCGACGCCCACCGGGTTCAGCCCAGGGCCTGCACCGCCGCGCCGCCGGCTTGCCGCTGCGGCGCCGGCGAGGAGAACACCAGGTAGCCGTCCTCGACCTTGCCGTAGCGCAGCAGCGCCAGGTCGAGGACGTAGTTCTGGTAAAGCTTCCAGGGCATCCGGTCGCCCTGCTTGGGCATGCGCTCGGCGGCGCGCTGGATGTAGCCGGAGTCGAGGTTGAGGAAGGGCTCCTCGCGCACGTCGCCGGTGCTGTCGCGGGCGGTCACCTGGCGCATGCCGGTGGCATCCATGTGATTGATCAGGCGGCAGAAGTATTCGCTGGAGAGGTCCGCCTTGAGCGTCCAACTGGCGTTGGTATAGCCGACCACCGCCGCCAGGTTCGGCAGGTCGCGCAGCATGATGCCGCGATAGCCCATGCTCTGGTTGACCTGGAACGGCTTGCCGTCGACCGCCAGCTCGGCGCCGCCGAACATCACCAGGTCGAGGCCGGTGGCGGTGACGATGATGTCCGCCTCCAGCACCTCGCCGGTCTTCAGGCGAATGCCCCGCTCGACGAAGCGGTCGATGTGCTCGGTGACCACCGACGCCTTGCCCTTGCGCAGCACCTTGAACAGGTCGCCGTCCGGCACCGCGCAGACCCGCTCGTCCCACGGCTTGTAGCGCGGGCTGAAGTGACGCATGTCGAAGCGTTTGCCCAGTTGCAGGCTGGCCAGCTTGAGCAGGGCCTTGCGGACCAGGCCGGGGAAGGTCCTGGCGAGCATGAAGAAGACCATCTGCATGGCCACGTTGCGCGCCCGCGCCTGGCGGTAGATCCAGGTTTCCGGAAGGAAGCGGCGGAGGAAATTGGAGATCGCGTCCTTCTGCGGCAGGGTGATCACGTAGGATGGCGAGCGCTGCAACATGGTGACGTGGGCGGCCTTGTCGGTCAGCGACGGCACCAGGGTCACGGCGGTCGCGCCGCTACCGATCACCACCACCTTCTTGCCGCTGTAGTCGAGGTCCTCGGGCCACAGCTGCGGATGGACGACCTGCCCGGCGAAGTCCTCGCGACCGACGAATTCCGGGGTATAGCCGGCCTCGTAGCGGTAGTAGCCGGTGCACATCAGCAGGAACTGCGCGGTCATGCGCAGCGGCTCGGGCTCGTCGCCGCGCTGCACGTCGAGGTTCCAGCGCGCATTGGCGGAATCCCAGTCGGCCCTGAGCACCCGGTGGCGGTAGCGGATCTTCCGGTCGATGCCGTTCTCCCGTGCGGTCTCCTCGATGTAGCGGCGGATCGACGGACCGTCGGCGATGGCCTTGGGATCGCTCCATGGCTTGAAGTTGTAGCCGAGGGTGAACATGTCCGAGTCGGAACGGATGCCGGGGTAGCGGAACAGGTCCCAGGTACCGCCCATCGCCGCGCGCCCTTCGAGCAGGGCGAAGCTCTTGCCGGGGCAATGCTTCATCAGGTGGTAGGCGGCGCCGACGCCGGACAATCCGGCGCCGACGATGAGTACGTCCAGGTGTTCGACAGGCATAAGGTTCCTCGATCGGCGGAAGCGTCCAGCCGTCTGCTGGGCTGATGCCCTCCACCCTACAGAGGGGATGCCGCGCGGGTATCCCAACCTTCGTACTGCGATATCCGCAAAGTATGGACCCAGGCGTGGGAATTACCCATGCCGGCGTACCGGCATGGGTCGGGCGCTAGGACGCGCGGGAAGGTTTCTCCGGGGTCTCCGCCGCTACCGCGCCACGGTCTTCCAGCTGGTCGGTCTGGAACAGCGTCTCCAGCTCGACCCGCGCCTCGCGAGCGCTTTTGATCAGCGCGTCGCGGTCGTTGTAGAACAGGTGCTGGGAGGCCAGGACCTCTTCGTCGTGCCGGCGGAAACGACGGATCCGCGCGTCCGCCTGTTCCTCGCTCAGACCCAGGCCGCAGAGCACCATGCGGCTCATCTCCAGGCTGGAGAAGAAGGTCTCGCGCACCGGCTCGACCCCGGCGTCGAGCAACAGGTGGACGTGCTGGCGGTTACGCGCGCGAGCGATGATCTTCAGGTGCGGATACAGCTTGCGCACGCGCTTGGCCGTCTCGATGTTGGTCTCCGGGTCATCGGTGGCGATGACGAAGAACTCGGCCTTCTCTACCTGGGCCGCGCGAAGGATCTCCGGGCGCATCGGGTCGCCGTAGAAGATCGGGATCGCGCCGAGGGTACGGGTCAGCTCGATGGTCTCCACCGAGGTGTCCAGGGCGATGAACGGCACGCGCTGGGCGCGCAGCACGCGAGCGACGATCTGGCCCATGCGGCCGACCCCGGCGATCACCACGCGCGGGGTGTCGTCGTTGTCGATGCGTTCCATTTCCGGCGGCGGCTTCGTCGCCTCCGGCTCCTTCGCCAGCAGGCGCGCGAGACCGAGTACCAGCAACGGGGTCAGGGCCATCGACAGGGTGATGGAAAGCACCAGCAGGTTGTGCAGGTCGTTCTGGAACAGGCCCTGGTCGCGGGCCATCTTGAACACGACGAAGGCGAACTCGCCGCCGGCCGCCAGGACCACGCCCAGGCGCAGCGCCGAGGCCTTGTCGAGGCCGCCGGAAATGCGTCCGACGAAGTACAGCACCGGCGCCTTCAGGGCGATCAGCAGCACGGTCAGGCCGAGCACCATCCACGGCGACTTGAGCAGCAGGCTGATGTCCGCGCTCATCCCCACGCTGATGAAGAACAGGCCGAGCAACAGGCCCTTGAACGGCTCGATCTGCGCCTCCAGTTCGTGGCGGTACTCCGAGTCGGCCAGCAGCAGGCCGGCGAGGAAGGCACCGAGGGCCATGGACACGCCGGCCAGCTCCATCAGCAGCGCGGTGCCCATCACCACCAGCAGCGCGGTGGCGGTGGACATGTCCTGCAGCTTGGTCTGGGCGACGATGCGGAACACCGGGCGCAGCAGGTAGCGGCCACCGACCACCACCGCGGCGATGCTGCCGACTACCTTGAGGGTCTGGGTCAGTTCGCTGCCGCCGGCGTCGCTGTGCGCACCGCTGAGCAGCGGGATCATGGCGATCAGCGGGATCGCCGCGATATCCTGGAACAGCAGGATGGCGAAGGCCAGGCGGCCATGGGGCTGGGTCAGTTCCTTGCGCTCGGCGAGGATCTGCAGGCCGAAGGCGGTGGACGACAGCGCCAGGCCCAGGCCGAGCACCACCGCGCTGTTCACCGGTTGGTCGAAGCCGACCAGGGCCACGGTGCCGATCACCACGCCGGTCAGCAGCACCTGCAGCAGGCCGACGCCGAACACCGACTTGCGCATCACCCACAGGCGCCGCGGCGACAGCTCCAGGCCGATGATGAACAGCAGCAATACCACGCCCATCTCGGAGATCTGCGCGACGCTTTCCGGGTTGTCCACCAGGCCCAGCACGCTGGGACCGATCAGCACGCCGGCCAGCAGGTAGCCGAGCACCGCGCCCAGTTGCAGGCGCTTGGCCAGCGGCACCATGAACACCGCCGCGATCAGGAAGACCACGCCGGACTGGAGAAAACTGCTTCCGTGTTCCACGCTCAACTCCCGCTGGCGGCGCTGGCGCCGAACCGGTCGCGGATGGTGGCGATGGTCTCCACATCCATGGCGATATAGGCCTGCTTGACGAAGGCGTCGTAGGGCAGTTCGTCGCCCAGCGGCTGCAGGTAGCGGGTGCAGTAGGCGAAACGCACGAACAGCGAGCCGGGTTCCGGCTCCTCGATGGTCATGTCGAGGCTGCCGCCGGCCACCTCGGCGCTCGGCTTGATGCTGTAGTGGGCACTGTCCGGCGCCTTCAGCACGACTTCGTCCTCGACCACCAGACCCGGCAGGTACAGGCGCCGGTGCAGGCGGTCGCCGTCATCGACGAGGATCTCGAAACGCTCCAGGCCGACGACGAAATACTGTGGCTCGCGCGCACGGCAGACCAGGCCTTCCCAGAGTTGCAGCCGGTCGAGGACCGGCAGGTCGACAAGCGTCCGGTCGTTGACCTGGACCAGGTGTTCGAATTGCATGTGGCTCACTTCCTGTTCGGTGCATGCGATAGGCGAGTTCTGACCGGCGATGGGTGCAGAAAGTTTTCCCGCTGCCGGCGAATCGCCAGACCGCAGGTCCGCAACGATCGCCGACAGGCATTCGAGGACGCCGCCGGGGCACCCGGCGGCACATCGACCTCACTCGGCGTCGATCTTCCAGGGAATCGGCGGAGCGCTCAAGCGCGGCCCTTCCAGGGCGTCGAGCCGGCCGAAGCGGGCATCCCCCTCCTCCCAGGCCTTCTGCGCCCGGGCGATCTCACCCTTGCTGTGGCCGACGAAGTTCCACCACATGAAGATCTCCGCGCCGAACGGTGCGCCACCCAGCAATAGCACCCGCGCGCCAGGGTCGAGTTGCAGTTGCAGGCCGTCGCGGCCGTCGCCCAGGTAGGCCAGTTCGTTCACCGCGAAATGCTCGCCGCCCACTTCCAACCCGCCTTCCAGCGGCAGCAGGCCGTACTCGAAGTGCGGGTCGAGCGTCAGTTGCAGGGTCGAGGCGTCGTGGCAGGCCAGGTCGGCACCGAGCAGCGGCGAGTAGAGCCGGCACGGCGCCTGCCGCCCGTCCAGAGCGCCGGCCAGCAGGGTGAAGGTGACCCCCTGCTCCTGCCAGCGCGGCAGGTCGGGATGATGGTCGAAGGCCGGGGCGATGTCGCGCTGCTCGTAGGGCAGCGCGATCCACAACTGCGCGGCGTGGGCGTGGCGCTCGTCGGGCAGTGACTCCTCGGTGTGGGCGATGCCATGGCCGGCGGTCATCAGGTTGACCTGGCCGGGGCGGATCACCTGGACGTTGCCCAGGCTGTCGCGGTGCAACGCCTCGCCCTGGATCATCCAGGTAAAGGTCTGCAGGCCGATGTGCGGGTGCGGGCCCACGGCCAGGCCGCCGCCGGGTTCGAATTCGGCGGGACCGGCATGGTCGAGGAAGCACCAGGCACCGATCATCCGCCGCTGGCGCGACGGCATCAGCCGACTGACGGTGATCCCGCCGCCGATTTCCGCGGCACGCGCGGTGACCCGTTGCAGCAGGTGTTCGCGGCGCTCCGGACAGTCCCGCGAGGAGGACAGGTCGCAACGCTCTTCGGTATTGCTCATGTTCAGGCTCTCCGGTGACGAGGCATTCAACCGCGCAGGCGGCGCACCCATAGCTGCAGGGCCTGCAACTGCTGCTGGATCAGCTCGCGCGCCTTGTCGTCGAGCAGCCGGCCCTGGGCGTCGAAGGCGTTCTGCGCGCTGGAGATCATCACTTCCGGCTTGTTCAGCGGATGAACGTCGAGGAACACCAGCGTCTGGCGCAAGTGATACTGCGCCCGCGCGGTGCCGAAACGCCCGGCGCTGGCGCCGAGGATCGCCGCCGGCTTGCCGGAGAACGGCTGCTCCGGCGGCCGCGAGGCCCAGTCGATGGCATTCTTCAGCACCCCGGCCATCGAATAGTTGTATTCCGGGGTGGCGAACAGCAGCGCGTCCGCCGCGCGAATCTGCTCGCGGAAGCGTTCCACCGCGGGCGGGAAGCCGAGGGCGTAGACGTCCTCGTTGTACAGCGGGATGCCGGAGATGTCCGCCAGCTCGATGCTCATGCCCGGCGGGACCAGGCCGATCGCCTCCTGCAGCGCCGCGCTGTTGTAGGAGCCGCTGCGCAGGCTGCCGGAAATGCCCAATACCTTGATGTCGTCGCTCATGCCGTGCTCCTCGATGTGTGTGCGGGGTTCAGTCGCGCAGTTGGCTGCTGACGCTGACCTCTCCGGAGAGTACACGATGGATCGGGCAGGCATTGGCGATCTCCAGCAGGCGCTGGCGCTGCTCGGCATCGAGATCGCCGGCCAGGCGGATGTCGCGGCGGATATGGGTGAAGGGCTCCGGCTTGGTGCGTTCCTCGACGATGTTCAGTTGCACGTCGATCCCCTCCAGCGGCCACTCCTTGCGCTGCGCGTACATCGCCACGGTGATCGCCGTGCAGGCGCCCAGCGCCGAGAGCAGGATCTCGTGCGGCGAGGGACCGCTGTCGCCGCCGCCGAGGGCGGCCGGCACGTCGCTCAGCCACTGGTGGCTGTCGTCGCCGAGGGTCACGCGATAAGGGGTGGTGCCGAGGGAAGCGTTGACGACCTGGGTAGCCATGGGGTTTCTCCTGTGCATGGGGGGCGTGCCGGAACCTCGGGTTCCGGCGAAGCGGCGTTCCGATGAAAACACCTGGACGGAAAACGACACAAGGCACCCGATGGTCGGAGTGCCTTGTGTCCGGGACAGCGGCGAAGCCGGCTTACTTCTTCGTGCCGAAGCTCTGGATCAGGTTGGCGTACGCCGGCAGGTGGCCGCCGAGGATGGCACCGAAGCCTTCGATGTCGTTGCGCCAGTCGCGGTGCAGTTCGCAGCCGACGCTGAACCAGTTCATCAGTTGCGCGCCGGCGGCGGTCATGCGCGCCCAGGCGGCGTCGCGCACCACCGGGTTGAAGGTGCCGGAGGCGTCGGTGACGACGAATACGTCAAACCCCTCCTCCAGTGCCGAGAGGGTCGGGAAGGCTACGCAGACATCGGTCACCACGCCGGCGATGATCAGTTGCTTCTTGCCGGTGGCCTTGACTGCCTTGACGAAGTCCTCGTTGTCCCAGGCGTTGATGTTGCCGGGGCGGGCGATGTAAGGGGCCTGCGGAAACATTTCCTTGAGTTCCGGCACCAGCGGGCCGTTGGGGCCATCCTCGAAGCTGGTGGTGAGGATGGTCGGCAGGTTGAAGAACCTGGCGATGTCGGCCAATGCCAGGACATTGTTCTTGAACTCGTCCGGGCTGAAATCGCGGACCAGGGAGAGCAGGCCTGCCTGGTGGTCGACGAACAGCACCGCCGCATCGTTCTTGTCGAGTCGCTTGTAGGTGAAGGACATGGTGTTTCTCCGGTCTCGGGCGGCGTCCGTCGCCGCGCGGTGTGAAACGAAGCGCCTCCTGGGAGGCAAGCATGGGCGGTCTCGGGAGCGCACGCCGCCCATCAAGAGTAGTGACAGCGACAGCGATTTACCGCCCGGTAAAATGCGAAAACGGTGTTCTCGATACGAGAACAATGCCATTCCCCGGGCGCGCTACGCTTGCCCTGCCATTGTCTTTCCCGCACGTTCGACGCGCGCATCCCCTTACCAGGAGTTCTCCCGCATGCGACAGTCTGCCTCCCGATTGTTTCGAGATTCGCCATGAGCCTGCGCCTTGAAGACATACAGGCCTTCCTCAACGTGGTCGAGCTGGGCAGCATCAGCGCCGCCGCCGAACGCATGAGCCTGTCCAAGTCCGTGATCAGCAAACGCGTCAGCGACCTGGAGCGCCATCTCGGCGTGCGCCTGCTCTACCGCTCGACGCGCAACGTCGAGCCGACCGAGGCCGGCGGCTTCTTCTACAAGTCGGCCAAGGCCTCGCTGCAGGACCTGAACAACGCCGCGGAAAGCGTGGCCCTGCGCGAGAACGACCTGTGCGGGGAATTGCGGGTGATGGCGCCGATGAGCTTCGGCACGCTCTGGCTGGGGCCGCTGGTGATGGAATTCATGGCGCGCAACCCGCGCCTGGAAGTGGTCCTGCAACTGGACGACCGGATCGTCGACTTCGAGAAGGAAGGCTACGACCTGGCGATCCGCATCACCCGCCTGCAGGACAGCTCGCTGATCGCCCGCCAACTGGGCACCAGCCGCCGGGTAGTGTGTTGCAGCCCGGAATACCTGGAACGGCACGGCCCGCTGCAACGCATCGAAGACATCCTCTGCCATCCCTGCATCGGCTACAGCCACAACACCCCGTCGCAGCTATGGAGCTTCGAGCCGCGGGTGGCCGGCGAGCCGGCGCGGATGATCACCCCGCGCGGACGCTTCAACACCAACAACGGCCAGACCATGCGCGACGCCGCGGTGCGTGGCCTGGGCCTGGCGATGCTGCCGCTGTTCATCGCCGCCGAGGACCTGGCCGCCGGCCGGCTGGTCGAGGCCCTGCCGCAGGAGCGGCCGCTGGACGACCTGATCTACGCCATGTATTCGCGAGCGGCAACCCTCTCGCCGAAGGTGAAGCTGTTCGTCCAGTTTCTCCAGCAGGCCCTGGGCAGCCCGCCGTGGGGCGTGCGCTGAGCCTCGCTCAGCGCTTGCGACAGACGCTCAGCCCGTCGCCGATCGGCAGCAGCGAGTAGTCCACCCGCGCGTCGTTCTTCAGCGCCAGGTTGAGCTGCTGGATGCCGCGGGTATCCGCACTCTTCGGCTGCGCTTCGAGCACCCGGCCGCTCCACAGCACGTTGTCGAAAAGCACCAGCCCACCCTGGCGCACCAGCGCCAGCGCGGCCTCCAGGTATTCGGGGTAGTTGGCCTTGTCGGCGTCGATGAAGGCCAGGTCGAACTGCCCGGCCAGGCCTTCGTCGAGCAACGCACGCAGGGTTTCCAGGGCGGGCCCGAGGCGTAGCTCGATGCGCTCCTCGACAGCGGCTTCGCGCCAGTAGCGGCGCGCAGTCAGGTGGTAGTCGCCGGGCAGGTCGCAGCAGGTAAGACGCCCCTGCTCGCCAAGGGCGGTAGCCATGCACAGGGCGCTGTAGCCGGTGAAGGTGCCGACCTCCAGCGCCCGCCGCGCGCCGATCAGGGTCAGCAGCAAGGCGATGAACTGGCCCTGCTCGGGGGCGATCTGCCAGCGTGCGTTGGGCAGCTTCGCGGTTTCCTCGCGCAGGCGGGTCATCAGCGGGGTTTCCCGCAGCGAAACGTCCAGCAGGTAGCGATAGAGGTTGTCGTCGAGATTGAGGGTGCGGGTGGTCATGATGGCCCCGGACCTCCCCGCCTCAGGGCACCCGCGCCAACGGCGACGGCGCGACCAGCACGCGCTTGGCGTCCAGGTACGCGCGTTGCCAGTAGCTGTTCTGCAGGCTGTCCAGGCGCACCGTGCCGCCGGTGCGCGGCGCATGCACGAAGCGACCCTCGCCGACGTAGATGCCGGCATGGCTCACGGTGCGACCACCGGAGGTGGCGAAGAACACCAGGTCGCCGGTCTGCAGGGCCTGCACCGGCACGCTGGGCGCGCGCATGGAAATCATCTCGCGGGTCGAGCGCGGCAGCTTGATGCCGGTCATGTCGCGGTAGACGAAGTTGATCAGGCCGCTGCAATCGAAGCCCGAATCGGGCGTGTTGCCGCCCCAGCGGTAGGGCGTGCCGACCAGGCCGAGGGCACGGAACAGCACATCGTCGGCGGCGGGCGAGAAATTCCTCGCCGGACGGAATACGACCTGTTTGGCGGGCGCGGGGGGCGGCGCTTTGCTGGCGCAGGCGGTAAGCAGCGCAGCAAAGGCGAGGATCGAGAATCGGGCCAGTGCATGCATGGTGGAAGCCTTCCTGGTGAGGAATGCTTCCACTTTGCTACGACAAGGAGTTAAACGCAATACTTAAAGTAAAACTTTAAGTTTAGCGCTTGCTCGTCAGGGCATCCTTGTAGCCGGGTTCGAGCACCCGCTTGGCTTCCATGTAGCTCAGGCTCCAGTAGCTGGAGTCCAGGCTGTCCACCCGCACCCCGCCGCCGCGACGGCTGGCGGAATGGATGAACTGGCCATCGCCGATGTAGATGCCGGCGTGGCTGACGCGACCACGGCCACGGTTGTTGAAGAACAGCAGGTCGCCGGGCTGCAGCTCGTCCTTGGAGACCAGCGGTACGTCCATATCGATGAGTTCGCGGGTGGAGCGCGGCAGCTTGATGCCGGCCTCCTCGCGGAACAGGTAGCCGACGAAGCCGCTGCAATCGAAGCCTTTCGCCGTCGTACCGCCGAAACGGTACGGCGTACCGATCAGTTCGAAAGCGCGCTCGAGGATGCTGGACGCCAGCGCAGGCGTACCAGCCGATGAATTGTCCGCCCCTTCGTCCTCAACATCCTGCCAAGCGATCGCGTCGCGTTCGACGTCGATGCTGCTCTTGGCTGCGGTCGGCTCTTTGGCGACCTGCGGCTCCGGCGAATGGCTGGCGCAAGCGGCCAGCAGCAGAACGAAACTCATGGGCACGAGGGGTGCTAAGCGTTTAAGCATGGGCACGACCGTGTCTCATTAGTTTTACTAGCGGGCTAATTTGCCTTCTCGATCAATCCTATGCAAGTTTTTTATCGATAAATGTGACTTACCACCTGCGGCATGATGTCTAAGGCTCGTCCTGTCATTTTCACATCGACCCGCTCGCTGAGGTCGGTCACGCCAGGATTCACCTCCGCGGTGAAGCCTCCCGCCTGCCGCGTGCGCAGCACCGGTTCGACGATATAGGGGAAGCTCGCGGTGGTTCCCACCACCAGCACCGCATCGAAGCCTTTGCGCAATTCGCGGTACAGGGTATCGATCGCCTCTTCCGGCAACATTTCCTCGAACAGCACCACCGGCGGCCGCAGCACCCCACCGCAAGCGGCGCAGCGCGGCGGCAACTGGCCGTGCAGATGCTCCTCCAGGCCGCCGCTCTCGGCACCGCAGGACTGGCAGTAGAGCGGCGCCAGTTCGCCATGGATCTCGATCAGCCGCTCGGCCGGCGAGCCGGCCTGGCGATGGAAGCCGTCGATGTTCTGGGTCAGCACCCAGCATTCCGGCTTGTGCCTCTGCAACTCGGCGATGGCTTCGTGGCCGGCGTTGGGTCGGGCCGCCAGGCAAGCCTTGCCAAGTTCCGCGAGGTACTTCCAGCACAGCGCCGGATCGCGCCGCAGCATCGGTCCGGAAAGTGCCGCCTCGATCGGCAGGCCCTCTTCCGTGCGACCGTTGTAGAGACCGCCGAGGCCGCGATAGGTGGGCATACCGGAGTCCGCGGAGAGGCCGGCGCCGGTGATGACCAGGATGCGTTCGGCGCGCCGCAGGGCCTGGGCGACGGTGGCGATCGGGCTGTGGCTGTCCATGGTTGGCTCCTGTCAGGCTGGCGGATCGAGGGAAGCCGGCAAGCCGAGCCGGCGCATGCGCCCGAGCAGGGTCGTGCGCGGAATCCGCAACCGGGCGGCGGCCCGGGAGAGATTGCCGCGCGCCTGGCGCAAGGCGTCTTCTATCAGGTTGCGCTCCTGTTGCGCCAGCGCCTCGCGCAGGCCTCCGACCGCCGCGCTGTTCATCGAGAGCGCGGCCTCGCCGCCCACGGCCTCGGCGCCGTCGTCGGCGAACGCCACCTCATCCAGCAGTGCGCCGCCCTCCCCGTGCAGCAACAGGCTGCGCCGGATCACGTTTTCCAGTTGCCGGACGTTGCCCGGCCAGTCGCAGGCCAGCAACTGCGCCAGCGCCCGCTCGCCAAGAGCGGTGACACGCGGGTTGAGGCTGCGCGCATCGCGACGGACGAACGCCCGTGCCAGCAGTTCCACATCGCCGGGGCGCTCGCGCAGCGGCGGGATGCACAGGCTGCCCACGTCCAGACGGTAGTACAGGTCCTCGCGCAGGCGTCCCTCGGCGATCGCCTGGCGCGGCGGCTGGTTGCTCGCCGCGATCAGGCGCACATCGGCCCGCTGCGGGCTCAGGCTGCCCAGAGGCAGGTAGCTGCCGTCCTGCAGGACCCGCAGCAGCTTGCTCTGCATGGCCATCGGCATGGAATTGATCTCGTCGAGGAACAAGCTGCCGCCCTGCGCCAGGGCGAACATGCCCTTGCGGTTCTCGGCGCCGGTGAAAGCGCCGCGGGTGGTGCCGAACAGGGTACTTTCCAGCAGCGTCTCGGGAATCGCTGCGCAGTTCAGGCTGATCATCGGACCGCTGCGTCGCGGGCTCAGGGCATGGGCGCGACGGGCGAACAGTTCCTTGCCGGTGCCGGTCTCGCCATGGATCAGCAGCGGCAGGTCGGTGGCGGCGAAAACGTCCAGGCGCTGCAACTGCCGCAGCAGGCTCGGCGCCACGCTCAGGATGTTCGGGCAATCCGCCAGGCCTGCGGCCTCTTCGGTCTCGGCGACGACTTCGCCGAGTTCCATCGCGCCGAGCAGGCAACCGTCGCGCCCGCGCAGCGGGATCGCCCGGTGGCGATACTGCAACAGCTCGCCGCCGGCCCCCACGTAGGCCTGCAGCGTATCGATCGACGGCCGCCCTTCGGCCAGGCAACGCAACAGCGTGCTTTGCTCGGCCGCCAGCCAGGGAGCGCTCTGCAACAGGTGCATACCCAACGCCCGCTGCGGGTCGAGACCATCGAGCAGGCCGCTGGCACGGTTGTAGTAGACGAAGCGACCGGAGGGGTCGACCACCGTGACCGGTTGCCGCAGGCCGTCGAAAATCGGCGCCAGGCAGTCCACCAACCAGGCCAGTTCACCGCTTCGCGTGGAAATCGTCGGCTCCTCGACAAGCGCCATGCTCTCCCCCTCGGTTTCCCGGATGTCGAAATCTCGTCAGTTGTCCCATCTTCGACGCAGCGCGACCGAGCATCCTTGGCGTGGATCAACCAAGCCCTCGGAAAACCAGGAAAATCCTCCGATTTATCAAGGATTTCCAAGGCAATTCCCGGGCGTTGGCTGGCGCGTGGCTTGCAACGACCTCGTCGTCCCCACACGAGGAAAATCGTCATGTTCAAGCACATCATCGCTCGCACGCCCGCCCGCAGCCTGGTCGACGGCCTGACCTCCAGCCACCTCGGCAAGCCGGACTACGCCAAGGCCCTGGAGCAGCACAACGCCTACATCCGCGCCTTGCAGACCTGCGACGTGGACATCACCCTGCTGCCGCCGGACGAACGCTTCCCCGACTCGGTGTTCGTCGAGGACCCGGTGCTCTGCACCTCGCGCTGCGCCATCATCACCCGCCCCGGCGCCGAATCGCGGCGCGGCGAGACCGAGATCATCGAGGAAACCGTGCAGCGCTTCTATCCGGGCAAGGTCGAGCGCATCGAGGCACCCGGCACGGTGGAAGCCGGCGACATCATGATGGTCGGCGACCACTTCTACATCGGCGAATCGGCCCGCACCAACGCCGAGGGCGCCCGGCAGATGATCGCGATCCTGGAGAAACATGGCCTCAGCGGCTCGGTGGTGCGCCTGGAAAAGGTCCTGCACCTGAAGACCGGGCTCGCCTACCTGGAACACAACAACCTGCTGGCCGCCGGCGAGTTCGTCAGCAAGCCGGAGTTCCAGGACTTCAACATCATCGAGATCCCCGAAGAGGAGTCCTACGCCGCCAACTGCATCTGGGTCAACGAAAGGGTGATCATGCCCGCCGGCTATCCCCGGACCCGCGAGAAGATCGCCCGCCTCGGCTACCGGGTGATCGAGGTGGACACCTCCGAATATCGCAAGATCGACGGCGGCGTCAGTTGCATGTCGCTGCGCTTCTGAACCATGCCGCGGCGGACCGACCCGCCGCCTCCCGCCGTCGCACCCCGGCGCAGGCTCCGCCTGCGCCTGGCGCGACATACCGGATGCAGTTTCGGAGGTGCCACATGGCCGATTCGGACAAGGGAAAACTGGGGCTGCCGGCGCTGACCGCGCTGGTGGTGGGCGGCATCATCGGCAGCGGCATCTTCAGCCTGCCGCAGAACATGGCCGAAGGCGCAGGCGCCGGCGCGATCCTGATCGCCTGGGCGATCACCTTCGTCGGCATGCTGACCCTGACGCGGATATTCCAGTGGCTGTCGACCACCCGCCCCGAACTGGACGACGGCGTCTACGGCTACGCCCGCGAAGGCTTCGGCGAATACCTGGGGTTCAATGCCGCCTGGGGCTACTGGATTTCCGCCTGGGTCGGCAACGCCGGCTACCTGGTGGTGCTGTTCAGCGCCCTCGGCTCGTTCGGCGCGCTGGCCTTCTTCGGCGACGGAACCACCTGGCCGGCGCTGCTCGGCGAATTGACGGTGCTCTGGCTGATGCATGCCTTCGTCCTCCACGGCGTGCACAACGCGGCGATCACCAACGCCATCGTGACCCTCGCCAAGGTGGTGCCGATCGCCCTGTTCATCCTCTGCGTAGCCCTGGCCTTCCGCATCGAGACCTTTCACCTGGACTTCTGGGGCAGCCCGGCCCTGGGCAGCGTCACCCGCCAGGTGGAAACCACCATGCTCTACACCGTCTGGGTATTCCTCGGCATCGAGAGCGCCACGGTCTATGCCAGCCACGCGCGGCACGCGGCCGATGTCAGCCGCGCAACCCTGCTCGGCTTCGTGGTCACCCTGCTGTTGCTGGTCTGCGTCTCGGTGCTGTCGCTGGGCGTGGTGCCGCAGCACGAACTGGCGCAGATGAAGAACCCCTCGATGGCCCAGGTGATGGCCGCGGCGGTGGGCCCTTGGGGCGCCACGCTGATCAACGTCGGGCTGATCGTCTCGGTCGGCGGCGCGCTGCTGGCCTGGACCATGCTCGCGGTGGAAATGCTCTACCTGGCCAGCCGTGGCCCAACGCACACCGCGCCGGCACTGTTCGGCCGCACCAATGCGGTGGAAACCCCGGCGCCGGCACTGTGGCTGACCAGCACGCTGATCTCTGCGCTGCTGCTGGTGGCCTTCCTCAACGCCTCGGGCTACAACGCGCTGATCCAGTTGGCCACCTCGATGGCGCTGATCCCCTACCTGCTCTGCGCCGGCTTCTGCCTGAAGCTGGTGGCGCGCCGCCCGCACTCGGGCGCGATGCTGGCGCTGGCGCTGTTGGGGACGCTCTACGGGGTCTGGCTGATCTACGCCGCCGGGCTGAAATACCTGCTGCTGTCGATGATCCTCTACGCGCCAGGCCTGGGCTTCTTCCTGCATGCCCGTCGCCAGCGCGGCCTGCCGGCGTTCGGCAATCGCGCCGAAGGCAGCGTCGCGGCGCTGGTGCTGGTCCTCGCGCTGGCGGCGCTGTGGATGATCGGCAGCGGTCGGCTGACCCTCTAACTCAATGATTGACCGTATGTGCCAGCATCACCGACAGCTGGCACAGCGGCCGGCCGCTCTCCTCGCGCCACTGGTTGAAGGCTCCCTGGACGGCCGCCAGGTCCTTGAGGCTGGTGGGCGGTTTGTCGATGATCTCCTGGGCCTTCAGCGCGGCGACCATGTCGTCGCTGGGAATGAAGGTGTCCTTGCCGGCCATCCGCAGGAAACGCGGCGCCGACAAGCCGCCGAGCTGGTTGCCGCGCTTGCTCAGCAGCTTCCACAGGCCGACGATGTCGGTTTCCGGCCAATCCGCGAGGAAGTTGCCGAAGCTGCCATGCTCGCGGGCCAGGTCGAGCACCATCTGCGCATTGCGCGGCACGCTCTTGAGCTTGCCCAGGTGGCGGATCAGGCGGGCGTCCTGCATCAGCCGCTCGAGATGCTCGGCGCTCATGAGCACGACCTTCTGCGGATCGAAGCCGAAGAACACTTCCTCGAAGGCCGGCCACTTGGCGTCCACCAGGCTGTGCTTGAGGCCGGCGCGGAAGATCCGCAGGCTGATCAGCGACAGGTAGCGGTCGTCACCCACCGCGCGCAGCTCGGCGGCGCTCTTCGGCTGCGGCAGGCGCGCTTCCAGCGCCTCCCTGGAGCCGAAGCGGTTCAGGCAGTATTCGTACATCCAGGCGTAGTCGCGCATCGGGAATCCTTGCAGACCGGAGAGAAGAACTGACCCGCGGCGCAGCTCAGAGGTTCATCACGTCGAGGAAGCGCGGCGTGGCGTTCTCGTCGATGCGCAGGTTGGCGAAGTCGAACAGGTTGCGGTCGGCCAGTTGCGACGGCACCACGTTCTGCAGGGCGCGGAACATGATCTCGGTACGCCCCGGCGATTTGCGTTCCCATTCCAGCAGCATTTCCTTGACCACCTGGCGCTGCAGGTTCTCCTGCGAACCGCAGAGGTTGCAGGGGATGATCGGGAACTCCTTGAGCTGGGAATAGGCCTCGATGTCCTTCTCGCTGCAATAGGCCAGCGGCCGGATCACCACGTTGCGCCCGTCGTCGGCCAGCAGCTTCGGCGGCATGGCCTTCAGGGTGCCGCCGTAGAACATGTTGAGGAAGAAGGTCTCGAGGATGTCGTCGCGATGGTGACCGAGGGCCATCTTGGTCGCGCCGATCTCGTCGGCGAAGGTGTACAGCGTGCCACGGCGCAGGCGCGAGCACAGCGAGCAGGTGGTCTTGCCTTCCGGGATCTTCTCCTTGACCACCGAGTAGGTGTCCTTCTCGACGATGTGGTACTCGACGCCGATCGACTTCAGGTACTCCGGCAGGACGTGCTCGGGAAAACCGGGCTGCTTCTGGTCCATGTTCACCGCGACGATCTCGAAGCGGATCGGCGCGACCTTCTGCAGGTAGAGCAGGATGTCGAGCATGGTGTAGCTGTCCTTGCCGCCGGACAGGCAGACCATGACCTTGTCGCCATCCTCGATCATGTTGAAGTCGGTGATGGCCTCGCCGGCCAGGCGGCGCAGGCGCTTCTGCAGTTTGTTCTGATTGACCGAAAGGGTGCCCATGGTGCTCTGGAATCCGGGTGTTCGAGGAGAAAAGCTGGCTATTTTACGCACAAAGCGACGCCGACCCCAGCCCCTCCCGACGCCCGATGCTAGTCTTGTCCCATGACTCCCGACCTCGACCACCGCCTCGACCTCGCCGGGCAGATCCTCTGCCTGCTGCGCGAGCATCCCGAGGGGCTTTCCGAATACCAGTTGATCCAGCTGCTGAAGGCCCGCCATTCGACGCATATCCCCCATCGCGAACTGGCCGACAAGCTGGTGCTGTTCCGCACCCATTTCCTCCTGTTCAACGCGCTCTACCACCTGCGCGACCACCTCTGGGCCGAGCGCGAGGCGCACCTGGAGATCAGCCCGCTGAGCCTGCGCCTGCATCCTTACGTGGATGGCACGCAGGCGCTGGAACAGGGCGATCCGCTGCGCGACTACTACCTCGACCTGCGTCACCTGGGGGAGACCAGCGAGGCCGACGTCGAGCGGCTGCTGCAGAGTTTCTGGACGCGCATGCAGGGCAGCGAGGAGAAGGCCGCCGCCCTCGCCCTGTTCGAGCTGGAAGGCGCGGTCGACTATCCCGCCATCAAGCTGCGCTACCGGCAACTGGTCAGCCAGCACCATCCCGACCGCGGCGGCAGCACTGCGCGCCTGCAATCGATCAACAAGGCGATGGAAATACTGCAACGCTATTACAGCCGGCCGTGAAGCTTCGATTTGCTCTAAACCCGCGAGCGACGCGGGCTCGGGCCGTTCCTATACTGCGACATAAGGTCGCATAGGTCGGCCGAGCACCGGGTGGCGCTGTCCATGCGCGCCCGGCGCTTCGCTGGGGGGCGACCACATAAGAACGAGGAGGAAACGGCATGATCCATCATGTATGGGGGCTCTTCACCCATCCCGATCAGGAATGGCAGGAAATCCGTGGCGAAGAAGAAAGCATCAGCCACATGTACCTGACCCACATCCTGATCCTGGCTGCCATTCCGGCGATTTCCGCCTATATCGGCACGACCCAGGTCGGCTGGGTGGTCGGCGGCGGCGATCCGGTCAAGTTGACCCAGGCCAGCGCGTTGCAGATGACGGTCCTCACCTACCTGGCGATGCTCGCCGGGGTGGCGGTGATGGGCGCGTTCATCCACTGGATGGCGCGGACCTACGACGCCAACCCGAGCCTGACCCAGTGCATCGTGTTCGCCGCCTACAACGCCACGCCGCTGTTCATCGCCGGGCTGGCGGCGCTGTATCCGCACCTCTGGCTGGGAATGATCGTCGGGGTGGCGGCGATCAGCTACACGGTCTACCTGCTCTACGTGGGGATTCCCACCTTCATGAACATCCACAAGGACGAAGGCTTCCTGTTCTCCAGCTCGGTGCTGGCGGTGGGCCTGGTGGTGCTGGTGGCGATGATCGCCCTGTCGGTGATCCTCTGGGGCAGCGGGGTCGGCCCGGAATACACCAGCTGACGTCCAGCGAACGCATCGTACGACCGGGCCGCGGGCAACCGCCGCCCGGTTTTTTCTTGCCCGCCGCCGCGCTTGCCTGATCCTGCACCCCGGACGAGCGGTCGTCCCGACGCCTGCGCCCGCCCTCCTGTCTCCGGCATAATCGCCCGCTGCTGGAGTCTTCCCGAATGCCCGAACACCTCAACGCCCGCGTCGAGGCCTGCTATCGGCAGGCCGAACACTTCTTCCAACGCAGCTTCCCCCGCCCGACCGTCAGCTTCCGCCTGCGCGGCCAGAAAGCCGGGGTCGCCCATCTCGACGAGAACCTGCTGCGCTTCAATCCCCAGCTGTACCGCGAGAACCGCGAGCACTTCCTGGAACAGACCGTGGCCCACGAAGTCGCGCACCTGATCGCGCACCAGTTGTTCGGCCCGCGCATCCGCCCCCACGGCGAGGAGTGGCAGTTGATCATGCGCGGCATCTACGGCCTGCCGCCGGACCGCTGCCACACCTACGCGGTCAAGCGCCGCGCCACCACCCGCTACCTGTACCGCTGCCATTGCCCGGAGCACAACGACTTCCCGTTCTCCCCACAACGCCACACCCTGGTGGCCAAGGGGCGCCGCTACTACTGCCGGCGCTGCAAGGCGACCCTGGTGTTCACCGGCGAAGTGCTCCGCGAGTGATTCAGGCGATGGCCCCGGCCGCCTTCAGCTCGGCGATCCGTTCGGCGGAGTAGCCCAGGCCTTCGAGCACCGCCACGGTGTCGGCGCCGAGCGCCGCGCCGATGTGGCGAGGCGCCGGCAGGCCGGCGGAAAACTTGATCGGACAAGCCATCTGCGCCTGGCTGCCGCCGTCCGCCAGCGGCACCCGGGCGACCAGCCCGCGCGCCTGCAACTGCGGGTGTTCCAGCGCCTCGGAGAGCGGCAGCAGCGGCTCCACGCAGGCATCCAGGGCGGCGAACACCGCCTGCCATTCGGCGAAGTCGCGTTTCTCGAACTCCATCTCGATCTCGCGCTTCAGCGCCCGCTGCTCTTCCGGCTTCGGCGACAGGCCGCGGGAGGCCAGTTCCGGGCGGCCGATGGCGGCGCAGAATTGCTGCATGAACTGCGGTTCCAGGCTGCCCACCGAGAACCAGCGGCCATCGCGGGTGCGGTAGTAGTCGTAGAAGCTGCCGCCGTTCAGCGCCAGCGCCTCCATCTCCGGCTCGACCCCGGCCGCGAGATAGCCGGCGCCGGCCATGCCGTTCAGGCTGAAGGCGCAGTCGGTCATGCTGATGTCGACGAACTGCCCCTCGCCGGTCTGCTGCCGGTGGATGACCGCCGCCAGCAGGCCCATCACGCCATGCAACGAACCGCCGGCGAGGTCCGCCAGTTGCACCCCCAGCGGCAACGGGCCACGCTCGCGGCGCCCGGTGTAGCTGGCGACGCCGGCCAGCGCCAGGTAGTTGATGTCATGCCCGGCGCGCTCGCGGTACGGCCCGGTCTGGCCGTAGCCGGTGATGGCCACGTAGATCAGCCGCGGGTTCGCCGCCTTCAGCGCCTCGTAGCCGACGCCGAGCTTGTCCATCACCCCCGGACGGAACTGTTCGAGGACGATGTCGTATTCGCGTACCAGCTCCAGCACCACCTCGCGCGCGCCCTGCCGCTTCAGGTCGAGGCCGATGGAACGCTTGTTGCGGTTCAGGTAGGCATGGCTGGCCGAGGTGCCGTCGACGTGCGGCGGCAGCACCCGCACCAGGTCCATGCGCCCGGGCGACTCCACGCGCAGCACGTCCGCCCCCATGTCGGCCAGCAGCAGCGAGGCGAACGGCCCCGGCAACAGGGTCGAGAAATCCAGCACTTTCAACGATGACAACGGGCCTTTCATGCTCCCTCCTCTGGGTCGCCGGGCATTGGTCGGGATCGCCTGCCGAGCAGCCTATCCACCCGCCGCGCGGCGCGACATGGCCGTGGCGTCAGAGCTTCATGCCGCGGCTGATGATCTCTTTCATGATCTCCGAGGTACCGGCGAAGATCCGCTGGATGCGGGCGTTGGCGTACATCCTGCAGATCGGATACTCCCACATGTAGCCCCAGCCGCCATGCAGTTGCACGCCTTCGTCGACCACCTTGCCCAGCAGCTCGGTGGTGAACAGCTTGGCTTCGGCGGCGACCTCGGGGGACAGCTTCTTCTGGTTGTGGTCCATCACGCAGCGGTCGGTGAAGACCTGCGCCACGTCGATCTGGGTACGCATTTCGGCGAGCTTGAAGCGGGTGTTCTGGAAGTGCGCCACCGGCCGGCCGAAGGCCTGGCGCTCCTTCACGTAGTCGATGGTCGCCTGCAACGCCGCCTCGGCCCCGGCCACCGCGCCGCAGGCGTTGGTCAGGCGCTCCTGGGCGAGCATGTTCATCAGGTAGAAGAAGCCGCCCTTGGCGTCGCCCAGCAGGTTTTCCTTCGGCACCCGCACATTGTTGAAGAACAGCTCGGCGGTGTCCTGGCTCTTCATGCCGAGCTTCTTCAGGTTGCGCCCGCGCTCGAAGCCTTGCATGCCGCGCTCCACCAGGAACAGGCCCATGGCGTGCTTGTTCGCCGGATCGGTCTTCGCCGCGACGATCACCAGGTCGGCCAGCAGGCCGTTGGAGATGAACACCTTGGAGCCGTTGAGCAGCCAGTGGTCACCCTTGTCCACCGCGGTGCTGCGCATGCCGGCCAGGTCGGAGCCGGCGGACGGCTCGGTCATGGCCACGGCGAGGATGGTCTCGCCACGGACGATCCCCGGCAACAGGCGGGCCTTCTGCTCGGCGCTACCGTATTCGGCGATGTACGGCCCGCACAACGCCGAGTGCAGCGGGATCATGAAGCCCGGTTCGTTGATCCGCGCCAGCTCCTCGCACATGATCTGCTCGTAGCGGAAGTCCTTGAGCCCGGCGCCACCGTACTCCTCGTCCGCCCAGGGCAGCAGGAAGCCCATCTCCCCCGCCTTCCTCCAGACAGCGCGGTCGACCACCCCGGCCTCTTCCCAGGCGTCCTGGTGCGGCACCACCTCTTTGTCGAGAAAGGCGCGGAAGGCATCGCGGAACAGGTTGTGTTCGGTCTCGAAGATCTGCCGTTGCATGTACGGGGACTCCCTGCGGTCAGTGGTTCCGCAGGGTAGGCGGCGCCGGCCGGCGCCCTCAATGACGCGAGCGCTCAGGCTCGGTTGACCGAATCGGTCAGCTACCAGTCCATGCTCGCCGGCTGCACGCCCGGGTGGGACGGGAACAACGGCAGCACCTCCTCGGCCAGTTCCTGGATGACTTCCGCTGCCGGCCTGGCGGCGAACTGGATGCCCAGGGCGGCATGGTTGACGCCCGCCGCGCGCCATTCGCCGAGCAGCTCGATCAGGCCGTTGCGCCCGGTGCGCAGGACGTAGCCGCCGTGCAACGGCGTACGCGGATACGCCGGGTCGTCCACCAGGTCCAGCCATTCGTTGGTCATGTGCGGGCGGAACCCGCCGTCCGCGATGGACATCCTCCAGGCGCGGATCTTCCGGGCCAGGCGACGTGGTCCGGACGCATCGACAGTCGACTCCGGATAGGTCAGCCAGCCATCCGCCTGGCGTGCCAGCCAGTCCGCCGGCTGCCGCGCGGAGCCGGTGACGACCAGCGGGATGGCGCCGGCCGGCGGACGCGGCAACAGTTCGGCGTCGTCCAGCGTACCGAGCGGCGAGGCGACGTGCCGGCAGCCGTGCAGCAGTTGGCGCAGGTAGTCCAGGCCCTGGGCGAACCGCTCGCCGCGCTGCGCATGCTCCAACCCGTAGGCGGGGAACTCCACCGGCCGGTCGCCGGAGGCGAGGCCCAGCACCAGGCGTCCGCCGGACAACCGGTCGACGCTCGCCGCGGCCTTGGCCAGGTCGACCGGTTGGCGCAGGGCAAGCACCGCGCTGCCGGTGGCCAGGGCGATACGGCGGGTCCGCGCGGCCAGATAGCCAAGGTAGGTGAACGGGTCGAACACTTGTCCGGCATCGCCGAAGCGTGGGTCGAACAGCGGTACGTCGCGTACCCAGACGGCGGCGAATCCCAGTCGATCGATTTCTTCGACCAGCCGCGCCTGGCCCAGCAGCACCCGCATGTCGCCCTGGTAGAAACGCAACGGCAGGAACAGGCCCAGGGTCAGCGCGTCTGCGGCGAACATGCGCCGATAGCCAGGGTGCCCGACGAAGGCCGGCGCCGAGGCGCCTTGCAGCAGGGCGCTCATGGACCCACCGCCGGTTCCGGCAGGAGGATCCCGCGCTGCACCGCAGGCCGCAGGGCCATGCGCCGGTGCCAGTCGTCCAGGTGGCGATAATGGCTGAAGTCGAAGTCGACGATCCGCGCCGTATGGGTCCAGCCGAAGGTGGCGATATCGGCGATGGAGTATTGCTCACCGGCCAGCCAGGGCCGTCCGGCCAGGCGCTGGTCGAGGGTGGCGAAAACCTCCTCGGAGAGCCGCCGATAGCGTTCGATGGCCGGCGGGTACCGCTCTTCGGCGAAGATCTCGAAATGCACGCGCTGGCCGAGGATGGGCCCCATGCTGGAAGCATGGAAAGTCAGCCAGGTCAGGGCCTCCCAGCGTTCCCGGGGGGCGTCGGGAAGCAACCGCCCGCTGGTCTCCGCCAGGTACTGCAGGATCGCCGCCGACTCGAACAGGGTGATGCCGGCGGCCCGGTCTACCAGCACCGGTATCCGGCCATGTGGATTCAGGCGCAGGAATTCCGGGCGGCGTTGCTCGCCATGGTCGATGCGAACGTGGTGCAGTGCGTAGGGCAGCCCCAGTTCCTCGAGGGCGATGGTGATCTTGAATCCGTTGGGTGAACTGTCGCTGTAGAGCTGGAGGGAAGGCATGGCAAGTATCCTTGCAGCGCTGGACTATCCGGCGCCTGGGCGATGGGGGCGGCGCCGACCGGGGAAACCGCCTCGGCCGCTTCCCGCACACCGAAGAAAGCAGCTAGGCTAAAGTCTCTCGTTTCGCCACACATGCTGAAGCCCAGGCCGGCGGATGAAAAACGATCCTTTCTACAACCTGTTTATAGAAAAACTGAATTCATGGGTGCCGTCCTCCCGCTTCTCGCGCTACGCGCTTTCGTCGAAACCGCCCGCCATGGCAATCTCACCCGCGCGGCCGCGGCCATGGGCGTCACTCCCGGCGCGGTAAGCCAGCAGCTCAGGGCTCTGCAGGCGCGCACCGGCGTCGTCCTGTTCCAGCGCTTCAGCCATGGCATGCGCCTGACGCCGGAGGGCGAGCAGGTCTATCCCGGCCTCCGCCAGGCCTTCGAGCAGATCACCGCGAGCCTTGCCCAGCTGGAGGCGATCAATGCCCGCCAGACCCTCACGGTCAGCACCGAGCCCTCCTTCGCCGCCACCTGGCTGGTGCCGCGCCTCGGTCAATTCAGCGCGTCGCACCCGCAGGTGGAAGTCCGCGTGGAGGCTACGGCACTGCTCGCCGACCTGCGCCGGGAACGAATCGACGTCGCCATCCGCCACGGGCTCGGCGACTACCCCGGACTCGACGTGCAGGCACTGATGGCCCCGCCGCTGATCCCCGTGGCCAGCCCGCGCCTGCTGGCGGAAGGTCCTGAGATCCGCGAAGCGATCGATTGCCTGGCCTACCCACTGTTGCAGGAGTCGGAGCGCAATGACTGGCGCCTGTGGCTGCGGGCGATGGGGGTGGAGGACGACCCGCGCAGCGAGAGAGGTCCGGCTTTCGCCGACGACCTGCTGCTGGTTCGCGCCGCCGAGGCCGGCCAGGGTATCGCGCTGGTACGGGAGATCCATGCCCGCGCCGAGATCGCCAGCGGCCGCCTGGCGGTCGCCCTCGAGCGGCCCTGGCCGAGCCGCTTCGCCTATTACGCGGTGAGCCTGCCAGGAGCGGCGCAACGAGCGCCCCTCTCGCTGTTCCTCGCCTGGCTGCGCGAGCAGGTCGCCGCCGAGGCATAAAAAAACCCGCCACGAGGGCGGGTTCGAAGGGCGGCAGGGAGCTCTTCACTTCCCCCTGCCGAACAGGTTTGAGCTTAGACCGCTTCGCGGCCGCCCACCGGAATATCGCTGGCAGGCGACGAAGCGTTGCCCTCGCCGGCCAGTTCGCGCTGCAAGGTGCCCTCGTCGAGCTGCTTGCACCACTTGGAAACCACTACCGTGGCCACGCCGTTGCCGACCAGGTTGGTCAGCGCGCGGGCTTCGGACATGAAGCGGTCGATGCCGAGGATCAGCGCCAGGCCGGCGACCGGCAGGTGGCCGACGGCGGAAAGGGTCGCGGCGAGCACGATGAAGCCGCTGCCGGTGACGCCGGCGGCGCCCTTGGAAGCGATCAGCAGCACCAGCAGCAGGGTGATCTGGTGGGTGATGTCCATCGGCGTATCGGTGGCCTGGGCGATGAACACCGCGGCCATGGTCAGGTAGATCGAGGTGCCGTCGAGGTTGAAGGAGTAACCGGTGGGAATCACCAGGCCGACCACCGACTTGTTGCAGCCGAGCTTCTCCATCTTGTCGATCATCCGCGGCAGGGCCGACTCGGAAGACGAGGTGCCCAGCACGATCAGCAGTTCCTCGCGGATGTACCTGATGAAGCGCAGGATGCTGAAGCCGTGGGCGCGGGCGATGCCGCCGAGGACGATGAGCACGAACAGGATGCAGGTGATGTAGAAGCACAGCATCAGCTGGCCGAGCTGCACCAGCGAACCCACGCCGTAGGCGCCGATGGTGAAGGCCATGGCGCCGAACGCGCCGATCGGGGCGACCTTCATGATCACGTTGATGATGTTGAACATCACGTGGGAGACGCGCTCGATGAACTCGAACACCGGCTTGCCGTAGCTGCCCAGGCGATGCAGGGCGTAGCCGAAGAGCACGGAGAAGAACAGGACCTGGAGGATGTCGCCGTTGGCGAACGCGCCGACCACGGTGCCGGGGATCACGTTCATCAGGAAGTCGACGGTGCTCTGCTTCTCGCCGGCAGCGGCGTAGGCAGCGATCTTGCTGGTGTCGAGGGTGTTCGGGTCGACGTGCATGCCGGCGCCCGGCTGGACCACGTTGACCACTACCAGGCCGATGATCAGGGCCACGGTGGAGACGACCTCGAAGTACAGCAGCGCCATGCCGCCGGTCTTGCCGACCGACTTCATGCTCTGCATGCCGGCGATGCCGGTGACCACGGTGCAGAAGATGATCGGCGCGATGGCCATCTTGATCAGTTTGACGAAGCCGTCGCCGAACGGCTTCATCGCCACCGCCGTTTCCGGGTACCAGTGGCCGAGCGCGATACCGATGGCGATGGCGACCAGAACCTGCACGTACAGGCTCTTGTAGAAGGGTTGTTTGGTCATGGGCAGAGTCCTCACGGGGGCGCTTCGCCAGTTCCCTGGAACGCGCTCACCGGTAGCGTTACCCCCCTTGCTGGGGAGATTTTTTGTCGTGAACCGCCGCGGCGGAACCTTGCCCAGGCATTGCAGAGGCTGTGCCAGGATGCTCTTTATCTAAATAAAATCCTTATATATCAACAAGTTAAATAATAAATGAAAATTGCATAGCGGGCTAAGCGTGGCGGATTACCGCCCGGCGGGCCGGCTGTGCCGCGCGAGCATGGCGGGAGTCCGCCACCACCCTTGTCGTCTTCCGGGTGGCGCCCTACCATCGCCGTTCCAACAACAAGGACGCCGCCATGCGTGAGCGCACCATCGCCAGCCATTTCGTCCGCGCCGCGTTGCGCGGGGCCACGCGCCAAGGCCTGGACGGCCCCGCCCTGCTGCGTCGCGCCGGCATCCAGCCGGCCCTGCTGGACGAACCGCGGGCACGCATCGCGCCGGAGCAGTTCACCCGCCTGATGCAGTTGCTCTGGGAAGTGCTGGACGACGAATACATGGGCTTCGGCGAAGTCCGCAGCAAGCGCGGCACCTTCGCCATGATGTGCCACACCCTGATTCATTGCCGGACCCTGGAAAAGGCCCTGCAGCGCGGCGAACTGTTCTACGGCCTGTTCCCCCAGGCGCCGCTGATCCACCTGCGGCGCGACGGCGACCTGGTGCGCCTGAGCCTCGAGGAACGCCACCTGTCGGACCCGGATCACTTCCTCGCCGAAAGCCTGCTGGTGATCTGGCACCGCCTCGCCAGTTGGCTGATCGGCCAGCGCATCCGCCTGGAGGAAGCCACCTTCAGCTACCCGGCGCCGGACCACCAGGCCGAGTACGACCTGCTGTTTCCCTGCCCCCGGCGGTTTTCCGCCGGCTGCACCAGCCTGCTGTTCGCCGCCCGCTACCTGGGCATGCCGCTGCTGCAGGACGAACGCACCCTCAAGCAGTTCCTCCAGCACTCTCCCGCCGACCTGCTGGCGCGCCCGGACGGCGGCGACAGCCTGACCAGCCAGATCCGCCGCCTGCTCGGCCGCGACTGCCGGCGCTGGCCAGACCTCGACCAGGTCGCCCGCCAACTGCACATGAGTTCGCAGACCCTGCGACGCCACCTGCGCGAGGAAGGCGGCAGCTTCCAGCAACTCAAGGACCACCTGCGCCGCGACTTGGCGATCTACCACCTGGGTCGGGACGAGCTATCGATCCAGGACATCGCCGAGCAGCTCGGCTTTTCCGAGCCCTCGGCCTTCCATCGCGCGTTCAAGAAGTGGACCGGCCTCACCCCCGGCGCGTACCGGCACCAGGCGGAAGCCTGAAGCTCAGCCCAGCTCCTGGCGACGAAGCCCGCTGCGCAGTTGGTCGAGCACCGTGGCGAACGGCTGCGGCCGACCGACCGCGTAGCCCTGGGCGAAATCCACCCCGAGGCGCGCCAGGTGATCGAGGATTTCCCGGCTCTCGACGAACTCGGCCACGGTCACCGCGCCCAGGCGGTGGGCGATCTGGTTGATGGAGTCGACGATGGCCTGGTCCACCGGGCTCTTGTCCAGGTTGCGGACGAAGCTACCGTCGATCTTGATCACGTCGACGACGAAATTCTTCAGGTAATTGAAGGAACTCAGGCCGGAGCCGAAGTCGTCCAGCGCCACCTTGCAGCCGAGGTCGCGCAGCTTGGCGACGATCCGCGAAGCCACCGACAACTGGTTCATCAACGCCGTCTCGGTCAGCTCGAAGTACAGGCGCTCCGGCCTCAGCGGCGAGTGTTCGATGCGATCCAGCAGGTAAGGCAGGAACAGCGGGTCGTTGAGCGAGTTGCCGGACAGGTTGATGCCGATGCTCAGGCCCTCCACCGCGGCGATCCGCGCGCCGAAGTTGATCAGCGCCTCGTTGATCACCCAGCGGTCGATGCTGGCCATCAGGTTGAAGCGCTCGGCGGCCGGGATGAAGGCGCCCGGCGGAGTCATCTGGCCATCCGGATCGTACAGTCGCAGCAGCAGCTCGTAGTGCCGGTCGCCGTCGCGGCGGGGGCCGACCGGGACGATCTCCTGCGCCTGCAACTGGAAGCGGTCGTTCTCCAGGGCCTCGCGCAGCCCGCTAGCGAGGAGTATGTCGCGGTGCTGGCGCTCCACTTCCTCATGGCCGAACTGGTACACCGAAACCCGGTTGCGCCCGGCATGCTTGGCCGCGTAGCAGGCCACGTCGGCCTGGCTCATCAGTTCGCTGGTGCTGCGCGAGGTGGCGGTAAGGGCGGTGATACCGATGCTCGCGCCCACGTCGTAGAGCCGCCCTTCCCAGGGGAAGCGCACCGAGCAGATCTGCTCGATGAGCTTGCTCGCCACCTGCTCCGCCTCCGCCAGGTCGCAATCGAACAGCAGCAGGCCGAACTCATCGCCGCCCAGCCGCGCCAGGGTGTCGGAGGCGCGGGTGCGGTCGGCGAGAATCCGGCTCAGCTCGCGCAGCAGCATGTCGCCCGCCGCGTGCCCGGCGGAATCGTTGACCACCTTGAAGCGGTCGAGGTCGATGAAGCACAGCGCATGCTGGGTCGCCCGCTCCTGGGCGTTGGCCAGGGCGCGTTGCAGCTCCTCCTCGAACTTGGTGCGGTTGAACAGCCCGGTGAGGGCATCGTGGGAGGCGTGATAGCTCAGCTCGCGCTGCATCGCCCGGGCCTTGGTGACGTTCTGGAACACCAGCACGGTGCCGATGATCTCGCCATCGCGGGTGCGCACCGGCGCCGCGCAATTCTGGATATCGTGCTGCTCGCCCTTGCGGCTGATCAGCGTGGCGCCGTCCTCCAGGTAGAACACCCGGGTGTTCTGCAGGCAGCGTCGCACCGGGCTTTCCAGGGCCTCGCCGGTGTCGCTGTCGAGCACGTTGAAGACCAGTTCGTGGGGCGCGCCGATGGCGTCCTGCAAGGTCCAGCCGGTCATCGCCTCGGCCACCGGGTTCATGAAGGTCACGCGGCCGCCGGCGTCGGTGGTCAACACGGCATCGCCGATGGAATACAGGGTCACCTGCAGGCGTTCCTTTTCCTCGTGCAGGGTTTCCGCCAGGGTGCGGATCTCGGTGATGTCGCTGTTGATGCCGATCATCCGCACCGGCCGATTGTCCTCGTCGCGAGTCAGCGTGGCGATCGCCCGCAGGTGGCGAACCTCGCGGTTGGGGCGGACGATACGGAACTCGCAGTCGAATTTCTGCAACCCGCTAACGGCGCGCTCCAGCTCGCGCAGCACGCGGTCGTGATCCTCGGCATGCAGGCTCGCCTTCCACTGCTCCACCGTGGTCTCCCCGGGACCGCTGCGGATGCCGTACAGGTCGAACATGCGGAAATCCCAGTGCAGGCGGTTGCGCGCCAGGTCCCACTCCCAGATGCCGATCTGCCCGGCGTCGGTGGCCAGCTTGATCCGTTCGGCGAGACGCTCGCGCTCCAGCTCGGCACGCTTGCGACTGTCGATATCCTCCACCTGGGTGACGAAGTACTGGGCGACTCCCTCCTCGTCGCGCACCAGCGACACGCTGATGCGCGCCCAGAAGGTTTCGCCGTCCTGGCGCAGGTAGCGCTTCTCCATCTGGTAGGAGTTGATACGCCCGGCGAGCAGGTCGCGCACCAGGTCGAGGTCCAGTTCCAGGTCGTCCACATAGGTGATCTCCTGGAACGACAGCTCGCCCAGGCGTTCGGCGGAATAGCCGAGCATCCGGCACAGCGCCTCGTTGACCTTGAACAGCCGCCCCTCCAGCGACACCAGGGCCATGCCGATCGCCGAGAATTCCATGGCGCCGCGGAACTGCGCCTCGCCGATGGCCACCTGATGCTGCTCGCGGCGGCTGCGCTCCATGATCACCGAGACCAGGAAGGCGGGAATGAGGGTCAAGGCCATCGGCAGGTACAGCAGCGGCTCGCCGAAACGCTGCTGGGACGACTCGGGGAGGAACACGCCGAGGGCGATCAGCACGGCGATGAAACAGGTGTTCAGGCAACCGATCAGCGCGGTACCGAACACGCTGGTGCTGGCGGCGGCCACCAGCAGCGGCAGGAGCACGTAGATGAAGGCGTAGGGCAGGCGCGTCAGGGCCACGAAGCTGATCACCAGGGTCACCAGCAGGAGCATCGCGTTGTCCACTCCCGCCCGCCCCGACAGAGCGTGACGCCAGGCCGCCAGGTTGCTGGCCATGCATAACGGCAGCAGCGCGAGCATGCCCATCGCATCGCCCACGTACCAGCGCGCCCACATTTCCGGGAAACGCCCCATGCCGAAGACGCTGACCAGCACCGCGCCCACCGAGGCGCCGAGCAAGGGCGGGATCAGCGCGCCGGCCCAGAGCACGCGAACCGCCGAATGCAGGTTGAATTCGAAGTCCTCGCGCACCCGGTTGATGCGTAACAGCATCGCGGCGAAGATCGCTTCGCTCAGGTTGGCCGGCAGGAACGCCGCGCTCATCCACAGGCTGTCGCCATACAGGCGGTTGGCCGCCAGGTTGGCCACGGCGGAGCAGAGCAGGATCGCCGGCCACTGGCGCAGCGGCGCGCGCAGCAGGGCGGCGGTGAGGATCGCGTTGGGCAGCCAGATCGCCGCGATGGTGGCAGGCTGGCGCGACAGGTAGATGCAGGCCAGGGCGGCGAGAAAGAACAGCACACCGGCCTGGATGCCCGCCCACAAGCCCCTGTCGTCGGTTTTGCCACTGAACATCCGCTCGAATCCCCGGTACCTGCGTCAAAGGAACTGCGCCAGCCGAACAGACTTCAGCGTAGCGCGGAAACACCTCAGACGTAGGTAACGGCCGCCAAGTCTCAGACTGTAGCGAAACGTATGCGGAAGCAGGCGCCGCCCAGCTCGGAATCGTCCAGGCTCAGTTCGCCGTCGTAGCTCTCGATGATGTCCAGCGCCACGGCCAGGCCGATGCCCTGCCCCGGGTGCTGGGTATCGGCGCGCTCGCCGCGGCGGATGATTCGTGCGCGCTGTTCGGCAGGCACTCCGGGACCGTCGTCCTCGACCCACAGCTCCGAGTAACCCGGCCCCAGCCGGGCGCCCACGCGGACCCGGCCCAGGCACAGGCGATAGGCGTTCTCCAGCAGGTTGCCGAGCAGTTCCAGCAGCGCGCCGCGCTCCACCGGCACGCTGAAGGACGGCGAGAAGTCCCGCTGCAGGCTTACCCGCTTGTCGCGATAGACCTTGTCCAGCGCGTCGCACAGGGTCTCCACCAGCGGCGCCAGTTGCTCGCGATGGCGTACCAGGCCGCTCTTGCGCAGGCTGGCGCGCTGCAACTGATAGCCTATCTGCTGGCTCATGCGCTCGATCTGGCCCTGTAGCACCCGCACCTGCTCGCGGTTGCCGGGCTCCTCGGCGAGCTGGTCGCCGACCCCCTGCAAGACCGCCAGCGGCGTCTTCAGACTGTGCGCCAGGTCGCCGAGGGAGTGGCGGTAGCGCTCGCGCTGCTTGTGCTCGCTGCGCAACAGGCGGTTCAGCGAGTGGGTCAGGCGCAGCAGCTCGCGCGGATGCTCCTCGCTCAGGCTCTCGCGCTCGCCGGATTCGATCTGGTCCAGCTCGGAACTCAACCCGCGCATCGCCCGGAAGCCCCAGGTCAGACCCAGCCAGAGCAGCCCGAGCAAGACCAGCAGGGCGCCGCCGAGCCACAGGTAGAGCTGCTCGCGGAACCCCTTGAGCAAGCTCTCGAACTCGCTGACCGATTGCATGGTGACGATGCTGTAGGCCGCCTGCTTGCCGCGCAGCAGGTCGATCTCGACGTCGAACACGAAGAACTCCTCGCCCTTCGCATCGCGGGTGGTGTGGAATTCGTTGCCGCGGCCGTCGTAGCGCGGCGTGTAGTTGATCGACTCGTCGGCCGCCGAGGTGGAGCGCCAGAGCAGATCGCCATTCTGGTCGTAGATATAGCCGAGGACCTTGGCCTCCGGCAGGTTGAACTCCTCCACCGGCAAGTGCTCGGGCATCACCAGGCGGCCCTTCTCCACCCGCGCCGCCGAGACCAGGGTCGCCACGTCGGCGGCCAGGCGCTGCTCGATGGTGTTCTCCAGGGCGATGCCGAAGGCCCGCTGCAGGGCCGGCAGCAGCGCCAGCATGAACAGCACCGCCAGGGCGGCGGCGCCGAGCATCAGACGGATGCGCAGGGAACGGATCACCGGCAGCGCTCGGTGAACAGGTAGCCCTGGCCGCGCACCGTATCGATCGGCTTGAAGCCGCCGCAGGCCTCCAGCTTGCGCCGCAGGCGGCCGACCAGCACCTCGATGACGTTGGCGTCGCGCTCCTCGTCGTCGGGATAGAGCTGTTCCATCAGGCGCTCCTTGGCCACCACCTGCTGGTGATGCCGCATGAGGTATTCGAGGATGCGGTATTCGTAGGCGGTCAGCGCCACCGGTTGCTCCTCGACCAGCGCCTGCTTGCGGTTCAGGTCGAGGACCAGGGGGCCGGCCTCGATGGTCGACTGGACGAACCCCGAGGAGCGTCGCAGCAACGCGTTCAGGCGCGCTTCCAGTTCCTCGAACTGGAACGGCTTGACCACGTAGTCGTCGGCCCCGGCGGCCAGGCCTTCGACCTTGTCCTGCCAGTTGCCGCGGGCGGTGAGGATCAGGATCGGGAAGGACTTGCCCTGCGAACGCAGCTCGCGGATCAGGTCCAGGCCGCTCATGCCCGGCAGGCCGAGGTCGATCACCGCCAGGTCGTGGTGGTATTCGCTGACCCGGTAGAGGGCTTCCTCGGCATCCGGTACCGCGTCCACCACGTGCCCCTGTTCACCCAGGCGGGTATAGAGGTGGTGGCGCAACAGCGCCTCGTCTTCCACTACCAGCAGTTTCATGAGGTTCCTCCGGATGAGATGCGGCCGGACCTTCCGGCCCGGCCATCGAAGCATGCCCTCGCGGGCGCTGCGCGGTCATTTAGAACTTGTAGTTGGCGCCCAGGTAGAATTGCGAGCTGCTGTGCAGGTCCAGGGAGCCCAGCTTGTTGCCGCCATGCGGGGTCATCTCGGTGCTGGCGTTGGTGCGCAGGTAACGATAGCCGCCTTCGATCGAGGCATTCTTGCTCAGCTCCTGCAGGATACCGGCCTGCAGCCCGGCAGCGTAGCCGACATCGCTGTCGCGCTTGAAGCCCTTGCCGTCCTGTTCCAGCTTGACCAGGCCGAGGGTGGCACCGCCGAACAGCTTGGTGTTGTTGTCGCCGATCGGCAGGAAGGCGTCGTAGCTGCCGAGCAGGTTCTGCTGGCGCAGCTTGTTGCCGCTGCTGGTGTCGGAGATGTTCTCGTAGGTCGCGTAGTAGCGGCCCTGCTCGAACTGCTGGCCGGCGCGGATGCCCCAGGTGCCGGTGTTGTCGATCACCTTGTCGAGGTTCGGGCTGTTCAGGTTGCGGTTCAGCGACTTGGATTTCTGGATGTTGTTGCTGGTCTCGCCCCAGGTCAGGCCGACGAAGTTGTCGGCGGCCTGGACGCCGGCGGCGGAACCCAGCAGGGCGGTGGCGATGAAGAGAGTCTTGAGTGCTTTCATGGTGTTTCTCCGTTCTGCGAGAGTCGTGTCGTTCACGGCTTGCAGAGTACGGACAGGGTACTGAACCGCCCCTGAACGCTTGCTGAACCCGGGCTGAACGACTCGCGTTTGCCGGCGAACGCTCTGTTTCCAGGCTGCCGCGCGCCGGCTCGGCGAGGTTTTTGCCCGTACTGCAAGTAGGGTCTAGGCTTTCTACAGTCGCCTGCATAGAGGCTGGGCCAATGAACGAACAACCCGACCAGGGACGCGTCAAGGGCATGGAAGCCAGGCTCTTCCTGTTTCTCGTGATCTGCCTGTTCCCGCTGCTGTCCGTCGCACTGGTCGGCGGCTTCGGTTTCTGCGTCTGGATGTACCAGCTACTGGCCGGCCCGCCCGGGCCGCCGGCCTGAGGTCGGGTATGAGCAGTCGCCGAGAGCTGTTCCGCCGCCTCGGCGGGCACCCGCCGACGCGTCGCCCGCCGTGGACCGCCGCCGACTTCGCCGCAGGCTGCACAGGCTGCGCCGCCTGCGTCGAGGCCTGCCCGGAAGGCGTGCTGAAGCTCGGCGCCGGTCGGCTCGTCGAACTCGACCTCTCCAGCGCCGGCTGCACGCTGTGCGGGGAATGCGCCAGCCGCTGCGAGGCCGGCCTGTTCGATGGCGCGCGCCCGGCCTTCCCCTGGATCGCCACGATCGGCGAAGCCTGCCTGGCCCTGGCCGGGATTCACTGCCGCAGTTGCCAGGACGCCTGCGAACCCGCCGCGATCCGCTTCCGCCCGGCCCCCGGCGGCGTCGCCCTGGCCGAGCTGGACAGCCAGCGCTGCAACGGCTGCGGCGCCTGCCTGGCGCCCTGTCCGAGCCAGGCCATCCAACTGCGCGCGCTATCCACCAAGGAGTCTCCACGACATGCCTGAAGCCCTGCAGATCGCCAGTCTCATCCTGCATTGCCGGCCCCAGCGAATGCCGGCGGTGAAGGCCAACCTGGCGCTGCTCGACGGCCTGGATATCTACCAGGAAAGCCCGCAGGGCAAGCTGATCCTGGTGCTGGAAGCCGAACGCGAAGAACAGATTCTCGACACCCTGGGCCAGTTGCAGAACCTGCCAGGAGTGCTCAACGCCGTGCTGGTCTACCACGAGATCCTGCACGACGACGATAGCAACGACGCGGCGGCCATGACCGACCGCGCGATACCGTGCTCGCCCGAGGAGACAATCGATGAACCTCACCCGTCGTGAATTCGCCAAGGCCAACGCCGCCGCCATCGCCGCGGCGGCGGCCGGCCTGCCGATCCTGGTCCGCGCCAGCAACCTGGTGACCGAGGCGGACGTCACCAGCCTGGTCTGGAACAAGGCCCCCTGCCGCTTCTGCGGCACCGGTTGCAGCGTGATGGTCGCCACCCGCGACGGCCAGGTGGTGGCCACCCATGGCGACATCAAGGCCGAGGTCAACCGCGGGATCAACTGCGTGAAGGGCTACTTCCTGTCGAAGATCATGTACGGCAGCGACCGCCTGACCCGCCCGCTGCTGCGCATGAAGGACGGCAAGTTCGACAAGCAGGGCGAGTTCCAGCCGATCAGTTGGGAACAGGCCTTCGACATCATGGCCGAGAAGTTCAAGGCCGCGCTCAAGGCCAAGGGACCGGAGTCGGTCGGCATGTTCGGCTCCGGCCAGTGGACGGTCTGGGAAGGCTATGCGGCGAACAAGCTGTTCAAGGCCGGCCTGCGCAGCAACAACATCGACCCCAACGCCCGCCACTGCATGGCCTCGGCGGTGATGGGCTTCATGCGCAGCTTCGGCATGGACGAGCCGATGGGCTGCTACGACGACATCGAGGCCACCGACAGCTTCGTCCTCTGGGGCTCGAACATGGCCGAGATGCACCCGGTGCTCTGGTCGCGGGTCACCGACCGCCGGCTCAGCGCGCCGCAGGTCAAGGTCGCGGTGCTGTCCACCTTCGAGCACCGCAGCTTCGAGCTGGCCGACTTGCCCATGGTGTTCAAGCCGCAGACCGACCTGATCATCCTCAACTATATCGCCAACCACATCATCGAGAGCGGCGCGGTGAACCGCGACTTCGTCGAGCGCCACGTGCGCTTCGCCCATGGCGCCGAGGACATCGGCTACGGCCTGCGCCCGGACGACCCGCTGGAGAAGAAGGCGAAGAACGCCGACAAGGCCAACACCTGGAGCGATATCGACTTCAAGGCCTTCGCCGAGTTCGTCAAGCCCTATACCCTGGAGCGCACCGCGCGCGAAAGCGGCGTGCCGGCCGAGCGGCTGAAGGCCCTCGCCGAACTCTACGCCGACCCCAAGCGCAAGGTGGTGTCGTTCTGGACCATGGGCTTCAACCAGCACACCCGCGGGGTCTGGGCGAACAACCTGATCTACAACATCCACCTGCTCACCGGGAAGATCAGCGAACCGGGCAACAGCCCCTTCTCGCTCACCGGCCAGCCCTCGGCCTGCGGCACCGCGCGCGAGGTCGGCACCTTCTCCCACCGGCTCCCCGCCGACCTGGTGGTGACCAACCCGAAGCACCGGGAAACCGCGGAGAAGATCTGGAAGGTGCCGGCCGGCACCATCCAGGAGAAGGTCGGCTTCCACGCCGTGCAGCAGAGCCGGATGCTCAAGGACGGCGTGCTCAACGTCTACTGGACCCAGGTCAGCAACAACATGCAGGCCGGTCCCAACGTGATGCAGGAAGTGCTGCCCGGCTGGCGCAACCCGGACAACTTCGTGATCGTCTCCGACGTCTACCCCACCGTCTCGGCCCAGGCCGCCGACCTGATCCTGCCCAGCGCCATGTGGGTGGAGAAGGAAGGCGCCTTCGGCAATGCCGAGCGCCGCACGCAGTTCTGGCACCAGTTGGTGAAGGCACCGGGCGAGGCGAAGTCCGACCTCTGGCAGCTGGTGGAATTCTCCAAGCGCTTCACCACCGACGAGGTCTGGCCCGCGGAACTGCTGGCGAAGGCCCCCGAGCTGAAGGGCAAGACCCTCTACGACGTGCTGTTCCGCAACGGTCAGGTCGACCGCTTCCCGGCCAGCGACCTGGCCAAGGGCTATGCCAACGACGAGGTCGACGCATTCGGCTTCTATATCCAGAAGGGTCTGTTCGAGGAATACGCCGCCTTCGGTCGCGGCCACGGCCACGACCTCGCCCCCTTCGACGCCTACCACGAGGCGCGCGGCCTGCGCTGGCCGGTGGTGGACGGCAAGGAGACCCGCTGGCGCTACCGCGAGGGCTACGACCCCTACGTGAGCAAGGGCAGCGGCGTGCAGTTCTATGGCTATCCGGACAAGAAGGCGATCGTCTTCGCCCTGCCCTACGAGCCGCCGGCCGAGGCGCCGGACCAGGACTACCCGTTCTGGCTCGCCACCGGCCGGGTGCTCGAACACTGGCACACCGGGAGCATGACCGCGCGGGTCCCGGAGCTGTACAAGGCGGTGCCCGACGCGCTGGTCTACATGCACCCGGAGGATGCGCGCCAGCTCAAGCTGCGCCGCGGCAGCGAGGTCAAGGTGGTGAGCCGGCGCGGCGAGATCCGCGCGCGGGTCGAGACCCGCGGGCGCAACAAGCCGCCCCAGGGGCTGGTGTTCGTGCCGTTCTTCGACGCCAACAAGCTGATCAACAAGGTCACCCTGGACGCCACCGACCCGATTTCCAAGCAGACCGACTACAAGAAGTGCTCCGTTCGCATCGAACTGCTCAACCTGGCCTGAGGAGCGCGCCATGAAACCTCTGCTGACTGCCCTGCTCCTCGTCCTGCTCGGCGCCCCCGCGGCCTTCGCCGCCGACCTCGGCTACCCGCTGGACGCGCCCGCCCCCGACGGCCGCCGCCCCGGCGGCACGCTGGCCGAAAGCCGCCCCGCGCCGCCGCTGGCGGCCGAGGAAAACAAGGACCTGAAACGCGAGCGCAACTACCCCGAGCAGCCGCCGACCATTCCCCACAGCATCGTCGGCTATCGCATCGACAAGGACAGCAACAAGTGCCTGTCCTGCCACAGCCGCGCCAACAGCGCGCGAACCCAGGCGGTGATGATCAGCATCACCCACTACATGGACCGCGACGGCCAGCCGCTGGCCGCCGTCTCGCCGCGCCGCTACTTCTGCGTGCAGTGCCATGTGCCGCAACAGGACGTAAAGCCGCTGGTCGACAACCGCTTCGAGAACATCGACCAGATCCTCGAGAAAGAAGCCGCCAATGCGGCGCGCAAACCCTGAGGGAGGCCGCATGAAAGCACTCATCGCCTGGCTGGCCGGTTACTGGCGGGTCCTGCGTCGTCCCAGCGTGCATTTCAGCCTGGGCTTCCTCACCCTCGGCGGCTTCATCGCCGGGATCGTCTTCTGGGGCGGCTTCAACACCGCCCTGGAGGCGACCAACACCGAGACCTTCTGCATTTCCTGCCACGAGATGCGCGACAACGTGTTCGTCGAACTCAAGGACACCATCCACTACAGCAACCGTTCCGGAGTCCGCGCCACCTGTCCCGACTGCCACGTGCCACACAAGTGGACCGACAAGATCGCGCGCAAGATGCAGGCCTCCAAGGAGGTCTGGGGCAAGATCTTCGGCACCATCAACACCCGCGAGAAATTCCTCGACCACCGCCGCGAGCTGGCCGAGCACGAATGGGCGCGGCTCAAGGCCAACGATTCGCTGGAATGCCGCAACTGCCACAACTTCGAGTTCATGGACTTCACCCGGCAGAGCGTGCGCGCGCGGCAGATGCACTCCACCGCCCTGGCCAGCGGCGAAGCCACCTGCATCGACTGCCATAAGGGGATCGCCCACCACCTGCCGGACATGACCGGGGTGAAGGGCTGGTAGCGCCGCCCGCGGACCGGGCGGCGCGGCGCAATCAGGGCTGGGCGCCCTTCAGCGCCTCGAGGATCTTGCGCCCGGCGCGACCGTCGGCCGGGGTCAGGCCGAGGCGCTTCTGCTCGGCCTGGATCGCCTTGCGCGTGCTGGTGCCGATCAGCCCGTCGGCCTCGCCGATGTCGTAGCCGCGCGCCAGCAACGCCTTCTGCAATTGCTTGCGCTCGAGCCGGCTGATGCCCGGGTCGTCGGTCGGCCAGGACGCCACCAGGCCGCTGCCGCCGCGCAGGCGGTCGGAAAGCAGGGCGATGGCCAGCGCGTAGCTTTCCGCGGCGTTGTAGGAATAGATCGCATCATAGTTGCGATAGACCAGGAAGGCCGGGCCCTGGGCCCCGGTCGGCAGGAGGATCGCGGCCTTCTCGTCGCCGCCCGGCAGCGGCTGGCCGTCGGCCCGCTTCACCCCACGGGCGACCCAGGCCGACAGCGGCTGGCGCTTGCCGCGCCCGGCCAGGCTGGCGGGGAAGTCGGCCGGCACCTTCACTTCATAGCCCCACGGCTGTCCCGTGCGCCAGCCAGCCTTCTTCAGGTAGTTGGCGGTGGAACCGAGGGCATCCGGCACGCTGCCTACCAGGTCGCGGCGACCGTCGCCGTCGAAGTCCACGGCGATCCGCGCGTAGGTCGATGGCATGAACTGGGTATGGCCGAAGGCCCCGGCCCAGGAGCCGGTGATGCCGGCGTCGCGGATGTCGCCGGCCTGCAACAGCTTCAGGGTGGCGAGGAACTCGCCCTGGAAGAACGACTGGCGGCGCCCGTAGCAGGACAGGGTCGACAGCGAGGTCAGCAGCGGACGCTTGCCGAAGATCCGCCCGTAGTCGCTTTCCACGCCCCACACCGCCACCACCGTGTACTTGTCCACGCCGTAGCGCGCGGCCACCTGGTCGAGCAGCTTGTCGTGCTGGGCGAGCATCGCCTTGCCATCGCTGACCCGCTGCTCGTCCACCAAACCGGCCAGGTAGTCCCACAGCGGGGTGGTGAACTCCGGCTGCGCGTCGAGCAGGTCGAGCACGCTGAGGTCGGCCTGCAGGCCGCTGGTGAAGCGCTCATAACTGTCGGCGGAAATGCCCTGCGCCTGGGCCTTCTTCTGCAGGCCGGCGAGGCAGGAAGGGAAGCTCGAGGCGTCGGGTTGCGCCAGGGCCAGGGCGGGTAGCAGGGCCAGCGAGGAGAGAAGAAGACTGCGCATGGGGTTTCCTTGTACGGTGAACGGTCATCCATGGCACCGGCGGGCTTCCCCCGGCGCCGAAGGCCTGGTGGCCTGTACGGTTGACTCGGTGATCGGCGTTCGACTGGTCGAGTCAGCCACACGGGCCACTAGCCTACCGTCCCGCCGGGTGCGGCGCCATCTCCGCCCTGAAAGGCGGGTGAAACCTTGCTCGGGCAGACTGGCGGCGGAATACGCATGCCGGGTGTCTCGCGGCCGATCCGCCGCGTCACATCCGTGCCCGAACGCGCTGCGCCACCCGCGCGTCCGTTTTCCGGGCACTGGCCGGGCGTTCGCCGGTCCAAGCAGTGTTCCCCGCCTCCGTCCACAAGCCGGAGCCGGCCCCGACGGTCCCAGACCACCGCAGGAAAGCCGGGCGGCCGCCACCCGCCACCGCCCCGGGCTTTCCACCCTCACTACACGTTTCGGAGTACAACCTTGATCCACTGGTTGAGCGACCCGACGTTCTGGACAGCCCTGCTGCAGATCGTCGCCATCGATATCCTCCTGGGCGGCGACAACGCCGTAGTCATCGCCCTCGCCTGCCGGCACCTGCCGGCGCACCGGCGCAAGCAGGCGATCTTCGGCGGCGTCGCCGGTGCCATCCTGATCCGCATCCTGCTGCTGTTCTTCGCCCTGCACCTGCTCGACCTGCCCTACCTCAAGGTAATCGGCGCGCTCCTGCTGCTGTGGATCGGCATCAAGCTGCTGCTGCCGGAGGAGGAGAACGGCGACGACATCAAGGGCAGCACCCACCTGCTCGGCGCGATCAAGACCATCATCATCGCCGACGCGGTGATGAGCCTGGACAACGTCATCGCCCTGTCCGCCGCCTCGGCCGGGGATTTCTTCCTGGTCTCCCTGGGCGTGCTGATCAGCATCCCGATCATCGTCTGGGGCAGCCAGCTGATCCTGCGCCTGATCGACCGCTTCCCGCTGATCATCCTCTTCGGCGGCGGCCTGCTCGGCTGGATCGCCGGCGGCATGCTGCTCACCGACAGCGCCCTGAAGCCCTGGCTGGCGCCCTACGCGCAATGGGATTCCTACCTGCACTACGGTGCGGCGGCCTTCGGCGCGCTGTTCGTGATCCTCCTCGGCAGCCTCCTGGCGCGCCGCCAGTTGAAGCAGCGGCATGCCGCGCCGGCGGACGCCGCCGAAAGCGAAGGCCGCTAAGAGCAACGGGGCGCCCAGGGGCGCCCCGTCCTCTTTCTCCGGCTCAGATATTGGTGCTCGCCGGGATCCGGCTCGGCAACAGGTACTCGTAGGGCCTGCGGCGCGCCTGGTTGCGCGTGCGAATGGTCGCCTCGACCTCCTTCAGGCGTGCCTGGAAGCGCTCCAGCGGGCCGCCGCTGGCGGTCACCCGCCTGTCCGAAAACACCGGCGCGTAGGGGAACCCGGTCTGCCGGTAGTCGCCCAGGCGACCGTGGTAGACCGAACCGAGCAGGTGATAGATGTTCACCTTCTCCAGCGCCACCAGGGTCGGCGGCATCATCTTCAACCAATCGGCCTCGCTCTTGCCGCTTGGCGAGTCCGGTGCCGGCGCCGCGCTCATGGCACAGATGGCTGGTGCGTAGGTCATCATCGAAGGCTGGGGAAAATTGACCGCCGCATGCTGCGCGGAGGCAGTGAAGATCACCATGGTCAGCACCTCGACCAGTTGGCTGCGACCGGTGATCGGGCGGAACCCGGCCACCTTGCCGCTGCCGATCACTTCGCCGACCCAGGCCGCCAGTTCGACGTCAGCGGTGACGTCGCCGTCGCTGGCGTAGTACACCGCCACGTAGTCGGCCGCCCACTGGCGGATGGCATTCCATACCAGCAGGCCGTCGTCGCGATAGGGGTAGTCCGGTAGCGCCAGCGGGTCGTCGACGTTCCGCGCCTTCAGGCTCTCCGGCAACATGCCGCGGTAGAAGTCGAAACCCAGCCGATTGCCGCCGGCGGTGGCCTGGGTGTCCTGGATCGGCGCGGCGAACATCACGTCGATGAAGCCCGCGCTGGGCAACAGGATCCGCGCCGCCCCCTCGTTGATGAACAGGGTGCCCTCGAAGTGCGGGGCGAGCAGGACGTGCAGCGGATGGCTGGGCGCCAGGGTGCGCTGGGTGGCCAGGCAGAACGCCTCGCTCACCAGGTGGGTCTGGGCCAGGTGGACGAACATCTCGTGGTAGTTCTCCTCGGCGACCTGGACCACCGTCTTGGCCATCTGCCAACCCCAGTACAGATCACTCTCCGACTCGGCGGGACGCACGAACATCGGATGGGTAGCGGGGTCCTGACCACACTGGATGGCCACCGGCAATAGCCTCGCCCGATCCTTGCCAAGGGCGAACAGGGCGATCGGCGCATAGGCGAAGCCCGTCCCGGTGAGCAGTTTGTCCACCGCTCCCGACGGCGCCAGCTTGCCCAGCTCGGCGTAGTCCAGCAGATACAGGCGGCGGCTGGCGGCGGCCTCCAGCAAGCTGTCGTCGGCGCCCATCACCCGGCGGAACTGCTCCTCGCCCAGCGGAAAGTTGGCCGGCAGCGCATCGACGCGACGGATCAGCAGCGGATTAGGCCCGGCCACCCGCCAGTAGGCGAACGCTTCGTCGTCACGGAAGCTGTCGGCGACCTCCGGCAGGCGCAGGGTGCCGGACACCGCGCGGAAGCGATTCAGGCCGTCGCCCTGCCCCCCCTGGGTAACCAGGTTGCTGGCGCTCTTGAGAATATCGTCGACCAGCAGGCCGACCCGCGTCAGTAAGGCGATCACCCGCGTCTGCAACTCCGTGAAGCGCAGCAGCAGGCTGCCGGCCGCGGCCGGATCGTTCTTCGCCTCCTCCAGCAACGCCTCGTGGACCTGGCGCGCCGCCTCCAGGTCACCGCTGAGCCCGGCGGCGATCCGCTCGAACTGCGCGGCGGCCGACGCCGGCAACGAGGCGACGAAATTGACGATCAGCTCGACGATCACCCCGGCGGTCTTCAACAGCCAGTCGACATTCGGCAACTCGCCCAGCGGCACCGAGCGGGCCATCGGCACGCCTTTGACATTGGCGAAGTTCTCGGTCCAGACATATACCAGTTTCTTGCTGGTCAATACCGCACGCCGCGCCAACTTTCCGGCCAGGTTGTCATATTGCGGCAAACTCGGCGGAATCAGGTTGTCCAGCAAACTTCGCGAGGCATCGATAGATCGCTGTTGTTCCGCCCCGAGGTATTTCAAGGGTGAAAAGAATATCGAGTCATTGGCCAGTGCGGTTCCACTCAGGGCGACACCCGACAAGAGCACACTCCTGCGTTTCATATCATCGACTCCATCAATGCATTAACCAGGAACGACTCGATGCCTGAGCATCGAATCGCTCTTTCAACAGGTTGCGATCAGCTGTAAAGCCCTTCGCCGCTTTCCTTGTTGTAATGCAACGGAACATTGTGGTTGTCGGTCCCGCCGAGAATCTTGCCGACGGTGATCGCCGCCACCGAAGGCACCTGGAAGGCCAGCAGGTCGACCAGCTCGTGGGTACGGTTGAGGCCGATGGCGCTGGCCGCGTTGCCGATGCTGGAGAACAGCGGCGAGTTCAGGAAGGAGTTGGCCGCGTAGACGCCGTTGATGATGGCATCGCCCAGGAAAGTCCCGGCGCCAGAAACTTGTTCGATTTCACCCACACTTAGAACCGCCAGGGCATTCACCTGATTTTTCATTTCTGAATCTCCACATATTCGAATTGTTGAAACGAATGGTTCTCGCTGAAAACAGCAAAGAAACCTGTACGCCCGAACTTCTTCGGAACGTGGAGAAAGCAATAGCGAGAGGAAAAACCGGCAATAAGCTGACGCTTCGCACAGTTGACAGGAAAAGCCTGGAACAATAGTTATCCACAATAATTATTGACGGCGAACTTTTGACTTGCAAAGAACTACGCTGGCCAGCGGCAAGAGTGAATTTCATCCAGCCAGGGCTATACCAACCGTGCAAACCCGGAAGGGCGCTGCGCAAAACGTCACATTTATTCGGGGCGATACGCCAAGGCGGCTCCCTGTACTGAAGTACCAGAATCGCCAGATCGCGCGGCCTATTTCCCCTTGGAAAAATACGGATATTTTTTTCCGGGCCAGGTTTTCCTTCTTCCGCGCCTGCCAGATCTGGCAGTTGCGAAGCGCCACGACAACGCGAAGTCCGCGGCGCAGATGCCTCGACCGCTCATTGATGGCTAACGCGCAGCTCGCTGAATGTCGCCCGCCCGCCCTCGCTGGACGGTCCGCGGTTGTCCTGCAGGTAGAGTCCGGCCTTGAAATAAAGGCCCTGGTAGGCCCACTGCGGGTCCAGTTGCTGCTCCAGGGCGCTACCATTCACCGACACGCTGAGCAATCCGCTGCGAGACACGCCGATGCGGTAGCTGAACGACTGGCCGAGAGGAATCCCGTCCATCAGTGTGTAGGCTCTGGTCCCGCCGTCGTCCGGCCGCTCGCGGACCAGCGCCTGGACCCGCCCCTGGTCGAGCCGCAACTGGTAGAGCAGCTTCACCAGCGGCGCGGCTTGGCCGCTATTGCTGCCATCGCTGTGGATCTGGCCGATGATCATGCGCCGGGTCGAGGGCACCGCCTCGATGCGCAGGGTCGCCTCCAGCCAGTTGTCGGCCCTGGCGTAACGCCAGTTGTAGGGCCTGCCGCTGGACAGGGTCTCGCGCAACTCGCTGCGCGGGAACTCGCTGTTGCGCGTGTGGCTGCCGTTCACCGGCACCCAGAAGCGAATGCCGTCGGCGGTGCGCTGGAAATAGTCGCTGCGGTAGTCGCGCTGCAATTGGCTGGTGGAGATGGTGATGGCCGGGCGGCCCTGGGGAATGGTCAGGTTCCAGGTACTCAGGTCAGGCATCCAGACGGTGTCCTAGCGAGGGGAAGGGACTCGCCCATAGGGTAGATGAGCGGCGCACGCTTTGCCTGGCCGAATGGCCCGCGTTTGAGCGGCGCAAGGCCGGCACAGAGGGTTTTCCCCGCGTCCCGCGCACAAGCGTCTATCTTGATCGGGGACCCTTTCACGGAGAGATGCCATGCGCCTGTTCTGCGCCCTGCTGCTCATCGCCTGCGCCGCCAGCGCCCAGGCCGCTATCCAGACCCGCGAGATGCCTTACCGGAGCGCAGACGGCACGCGCATGGTCGGCTATTTCGCCTACGACGACAGCAAGCCGGGGATCCGCCCTGGGGTCATCGTGGTCCACGAATGGTGGGGGCTCAACGACTATGCCAAACGCCGCGCCCGCGACCTCGCCGAACTCGGCTACAGCGCCCTGGCCATCGACATGTACGGCGAAGGCAAGCACACCGAGCACCCGCAGGACGCGATGGCCTTCATGCAGGCCGCGACCCGGGATGCCGACGCCGCCAAGGCGCGCTTCCTCGCCGGCCTGGAACTGCTGAAGCGGCAACCGCAGACCGATCCCAGCCAGATCGCCGCGATCGGCTACTGCTTCGGCGGCAAGATCGTCCTCGACATGGCCCGCCAGGGCCTGCCGCTGGCCGGCGTGGCGAGCTTCCACGGCGCCCTCGGCACCGCCACCCCGGCCAGCAAGGGCAGCGTCAAGGCGAAGATCCTGGTGGAGCACGGCAGCGCCGACAGCCTGGTCCCGGCCAAGGACCTCGACGCCCTGAAACAGGAACTGAACGCCGCCGGCGCCGACTACCGGGTGGTGATCCAGGACGACGCCAAACACGGCTTCACCAACCCCGACGCCGACGCGCACAAAGGCCACGGCCTGGACATCGGCTACGACCGCCAGGCCGACCAGCGCTCCTGGGCAGACCTGCAGGCGTTCCTCAAGGACATCTTCGGGCAGGGTTGAACCCTGCGCCGACGCATAAAAAAACGGGAGTCCCCGGAGGGACTCCCGTCTTGAAAGGTCGAGACAGGACAGTATCCCGTCATCAACAAACAACCTCACCTGCATTCCACAGGAATGCGCGGCGCAGTCTGTCAAAACCGGGCCTCGCGGTCCGTTTTCCTTTGTTGCGCTTTTGCAATCTTGTGTAAGCGCCGCGTGACTGGTGGGCCACGTCGGGAACCGGCACAATGCGCGCCATGAACGACCGTCTCCCCTCCTTCTGCACCCCACTGGACGACCGCTGGCCGCTGCCCGTCGCGCTGCCCGGCGTGCAACTGCGCAGCACCCGCTTCGACCCGGCGCTGCTGCAACCCGGCGACTTCGCCCTGGCCGGCATCCAGCCGCCGGCGAACATCCTCCGCGCGGTGGCCAAGCGCCAGGCCGAGTTTCTCGCCGGGCGCCTCTGCGCACGCGCCGCCCTGTTCGCCCTCGATGGCCGCGCCCAGACCCCGGCCGTCGGCGAGGACCGCGCACCGGTCTGGCCGGCCGCGATCAGCGGCTCGATCACCCATGGCGACCGCTGGGCCGCCGCCCTGGTGGCGGCGCGCGGTGACTGGCGCGGGCTCGGCCTGGACGTGGAAACCCTGCTCGAAGCCGAACGGGCGCGCTACCTGCATGGCGAGATACTCACCGAAGGCGAGCGCCTGCGCTTCGCCGACGACCTGGAGCGACGCACCGGCCTGCTGGTGACCCTGGCATTCTCGCTGAAGGAAAGCCTGTTCAAGGCGCTCTATCCGCTGGTGGGCAAGCGCTTCTATTTCGAACATGCGGAACTGCTGGAATGGCGCGCCGACGGCCAGGCCCGGCTGCGCCTGCTCACCGACCTGTCGCCGGAGTGGCGCCACGGCAGCGAGCTGGACGCCCAGTTCGCCGTGCTCGACGAACGCCTGCTCAGCCTGGTGGCGGTCGGCGCCTGATCAGGCGTTCCCCGGCGTGCGCCGCGACGGCCGCAGCGCGCGGCCGTCCGCCAGGCGCTCGACGGCGCGGGCGGCGGCGACCATGCCGAAGGTGGCGGTGACCATCATCACCGCGCCGAAGCCGCCGGCGCAGTCCAGCTTCACCCCTTCGCCGACGAAACTCTTCGACTGGCACACCGTGCCGTCCGGCTTCGGGTAGCGCAGTTGTTCGCTGGAGAACACGCAGGGCACGCTGTAGGTGCGCCCCGGCGTGCGCGAGAAGTTGTAGTCGCGGCGCAGGGTGGAACGCACCTTGGCCGCCAGCGGGTCGTTGAAGGTCTTGTTCAGGTCGGCGACCTGGATCTGCGTCGGGTCGACCTGGCCACCGGCGCCGCCGGTGGTGATCACCGGGATCTTGCGCCGCTTGCACCAGGCGATCAGCGCGGCCTTGGCGGCCACGCTATCGATGCAGTCGATCAGGTAGTCGAAGTCGACGATGTACTCGGCCATGGTCTCGCGGGTGACGAAATCGGCCACCGCGTGGACCCGGCAGGCCGGGTTGATGGCCCGGATGCGCGCCGCCATCACCTCGACCTTGGCCTTGCCCACCGAGCCTTCGATGGCATGCACCTGGCGGTTGGTGTTGGTCACGCAGACATCGTCGAGGTCGAACAGGGAAATCTCGCCGACGCCGCTGCGGGCCAGCGCTTCCGCCGCCCAGGAACCGACCCCGCCGATGCCGACCACCGCGACGTGGCTATCGGCCAGGCGTTGCAGCCCCTCGCGACCGTACAACCGGCCGATACCGCCGAAGCGCTGTTCATCCACCTGCATCACCAACCACCTCTGAAACCGAATCGCGGATTGCCGCGCGCATTATAAAAAGCCGCGGCCGCCGCGTCGCCTGCGTTCTTGCGGCTCGTCGCGCAGGCCGGACTAGACTTGCAACAGACCCGCCGGCCCGGCGCCTGTACACCCCGGGGGGTGCGGGGTAGCATGCGCCGCCCCGTGTTCAGCGAAACATCCGGAACCTGGTTTCATCTCTATGTCTTCACGCAAGATCGGGCTCAACCTGGTGGTCATCGTCGCCCTGGCCGCCCTCTTCACCGGCATCTGGGCCCTGTACAACCGTCCGGTCAGCGTACCGGACTGGCCGGAACGCATCTCCGGCCTCTCCTTCTCGCCGTTCCGCCTCAACCAGAACCCGCAGAGCGGCCGCTACCCCAGCGCCGAACAGATGCGCACCGACCTGGAACTGGTCGCCCGGCACACCCACAGCATCCGCACCTATTCGGTCCAGGGCGCGCTCGGCGACATCCCGGCGCTGGCCGAGGCGTTCGGCCTGCGCGTCAGCCTGGGCATCTGGCTCGGCCCGGACCTGGCCAGCAACGAGGCCGAGATCGCCCGCGCCATCCGCATCGCCAACGAGTCGCCGAGCGTGGTGCGAGTGATAGTCGGCAACGAGGCGCTGTTCCGCCGCGAGGTGACGGCGGAACAGTTGATCGCCTACCTCGACCGGGTCCGCGCGGCGGTCAAGGTTCCGGTGACCACCGCCGAACAGTGGCACGTCTACCGCGAACACCCGGAACTGGCGCAACACGTCGACCTGATCGCCGCCCACGTCCTGCCCTACTGGGAGGCCACGCCGGTGGCCGACGCGGTGGACTTCGTGCTCGAACGCGCGCGCGAACTCAAGGCCGCCTTCCCGAGGAAGCCGCTGCTGCTCGCCGAGGTCGGCTGGCCGAGCAACGGGCGCATGCGCGGCAGCGCCGAGGCGACACCCGCGGACCAGGCCATCTACCTGCGGCGCCTGACCAACGCGCTCAACGGCGAAGGCTACAGCTACTTCGTCATCGAAGCCTTCGACCAGCCCTGGAAGGTCAGCGCCGAAGGCTCGGTGGGCGCCTACTGGGGCGTCTACAACGCCGACCGCAAGGCCAAGTTCAACTTCACCGGGCCGGTGGTGCCGATTCCCAAGTGGCGCGCCCTGGCCATCGCCTCGGCGGTACTCGCGGTACTCGCCTTCACCCTGCTGCTGATCGACAGTTCCTCGCTGCGCCAGCGCGGGCGGACCTTCCTCGCCGTGGTCTCGTTCGCCTGCGCCTCGGTGCTGGTGTGGATCGCCTACGACTACAGCCAGCAGTACAGCACCTGGTTCAGCCTGACCGTCGGCGCGCTGCTGGGCATCGGCGCGCTGGGGGTGGTCATCGTGCTGTTCACCGAGGCCCACGAACTGGCCGAGGCGGTCTGGACGCACAAGCGGCGCCGGCCGTTCCTGCCGATCACTGCCGCGCAGGCCTATCGGCCCAAGGTGTCGATCCACGTGCCCTGCTACAACGAGCCGCCGGAACTGCTGAAGCAGACCCTCGACGCCCTTGCCCGCCTCGACTACCCGGACTACGAAGTCCTGGTGATCGACAACAACACCCGCGACCCGGCCGTCTGGCAGCCGGTCGAGGCGCACTGCGCGCGCCTGGGCGAGCGCTTCCGCTTCTTCCACGTCGCCCCGCTGGAAGGCTTCAAGGCCGGCGCGCTGAACTTCGCCCTGGGCCACGTGGCGGCGGACGTCGAGGTGGTCGCGGTGATCGACGCCGACTACTGCGTCGACCCCGACTGGCTCAGGCACATGGTGCCGCACTTCGGCGACCCGCGGATCGCCGTGGTGCAGTCGCCGCAGGACTACCGCGACCAGCACGAGAGCGCCTTCAAGCGGCTCTGCTACGCCGAGTACAAGGGCTTCTTCCACATCGGCATGGTCACCCGCAACGACCGCGACGCGATCATCGAGCACGGCACCATGACCATGATCCGGCGCAGCGTGCTGGACGAGCTGAGATGGCCGGAATGGTGCATTACCGAGGACGCCGAGCTGGGCCTGCGGGTGTTCGAGAAGGGCCTGTCGGCCGCCTACTTCGAGCGCAGCTACGGCAAGGGGGTGATGCCCGATACCTTCATCGACTTCAAGAAGCAGCGCTTCCGCTGGGCCTACGGCGCGATCCAGATCATGAAGCGGCATACCGACGCCCTGCTGCGCGGCCGCGGTCCCGACGGCAGCCGCCTGACCCGCGGCCAGCGCTACCACTTCGTGGCCGGCTGGCTGCCGTGGATCGCCGACGGCCTGAACATCTTCTTCACCCTCGGCGCGCTGCTCTGGTCGGCGGCGATGATCATCGTGCCCAAGCGCGTCGACCCGCCGCTGCTGATCTTCGCGATCCTGCCGCTGGCCCTGTTCGTCTTCAAGGTCGGCAAGATCCTCTTCCTCTACCGGCGCACCGTCGGCGTCGACCTGCGCGACTCGTTCTTCGCCGCCCTCGCCGGCCTGTCGCTCTCGCACACCATTGCCAAGGCGGTGCTGTACGGCTTCGTCACCCGCGGCATCCCGTTCTTCCGCACGCCGAAGATGCGCTCCAGCCACGGCCTGCTGGTGGCCCTGGCGGAGGCCCGCGAGGAAGTCTTCGTGATGCTCCTGCTGTGGGGCGCGGCGGCCGGCATCGTGGCGGTTCAGGGCGTGCCGAGCCGCGACCTGCTGATCTGGGTCGCCATGCTCCTGGTGCAATCGCTGCCCTACCTGGCGGCGCTGGTCATGGCCCTGCTCTCGTCGCTGCCGAAACCGCGCGAGGAACTGGCCGGCGGCGCCGAGCGGATCGGCGGTTGAGGTCGAGCGAGGCGTCGGGACAGCCGGCTCCGCTCGCCTAAACGGCGTCCCTTCGCCCGCGTTTATGCTTTAAGATTCCCCCTTTCCGCTCGACCCGCTCAGGATGCCCTCCCCATGACCGCCTCTTCGCCGAGTCTCTCGCCGACCCTCGAACTCGCCTGCGAGTTGATCCGCCGCCCCTCCGTCACGCCCCTCGACGCCGACTGCCAGGCCCTGATGATGCGCCGCCTGGAAGCCGCCGGCTTCGCCCTGGAGCCGATGCGCATCGAGGAGGTGGACAACTTCTGGGCACGGCGCGGCGGCGACGGCCCGGTGCTGTGCTTCGCCGGGCACACCGACGTGGTCCCCACCGGCCCGCTGCAGGCCTGGCAGCACCAACCCTTCGACGCCCTGATCGACGACCAGGGCATGCTCTGCGGGCGCGGCGCGGCGGACATGAAAGGCAGCCTGGCGTCGATGATCGTCGCCGTCGAGCGCTTCGTCGCCGACCACCCGGAGCACAAGGGTGCCATCGCCTTCCTCATCACCAGCGACGAGGAAGGCCCGGCCCACCACGGCACCAAGGCGGTGGTCGAACGCCTCGCCGCACGCGGCGAGCGCCTGGACTGGTGCATCGTCGGCGAACCGTCGAGCACCAGCCTGGTCGGCGACGTGGTGAAGAACGGCCGCCGCGGCTCCCTCGGCGCCAAGCTGACCATCCGCGGCGTACAGGGCCATGTGGCCTACCCGCACCTGGCGAAGAACCCGATCCACCTGGCCGCCCCGGCGCTGGCCGAACTGGCGGCGGAACACTGGGACGACGGCAATGCCTTCTTCCCGCCGACCAGCTTCCAGGTTTCCAACCTGAACTCCGGCACCGGCGCCACCAACGTCATCCCCGGCGAACTGACCGCGCTGTTCAACTTCCGCTTCTCCACCGAATCCACCGTCGAAGGCCTGCAGAAACGCGTCGAGGCGATCCTCGACAAGCACGGCCTGGACTGGCACGTCGAATGGGCGCTGTCCGGCCTGCCGTTCCTCACCGAGCCGGGCGAACTGCTCGATGCGGTGGCCGCCAGCATCAGGGCGGTCACCGGCCGCGAGACCCAGCCCTCGACCAGCGGCGGCACCTCCGACGGACGCTTCATCGCCACCATGGGCACCCAGGTGGTCGAACTCGGCCCGGTCAACGCCACCATCCACCAGGTCAACGAGCGGGTCCTGGCCAGCGACCTGGAACTGCTCACCGAAATCTACTACCAGACCCTGGTGAGGCTGCTCGCCTGATGCTGATCTGCCCGCTCTGCTCCGCCGCCCTGGGCGAGGTCGACAACGGCGTCGCCTGCCCCGCCGGGCACCGCTTCGACCGCGCCCGCCAGGGCTACCTGAACCTGCTGCCGGTGCAGCACAAGAAAAGCCTCGATCCGGGCGACAACGCCGCCATGGTCGAGGCCCGTCGCCAGTTCCTCGGCGCCGGCCACTACGCGCCGCTGGCCCGGCGCCTGGCCGAACTGGCCGCCGAACGCGCGCCGCGACGCTGGCTGGATATCGGTTGCGGCGAGGGCTACTACAGCGCCCGGCTCGGCGAAGCCCTGGCCGGCGCCGAAGGCTATGCCCTGGATATCTCCCGCGAGGCGGTGAAACGCGCCTGCCGCCGCGCGCCGCAGTTGTCCTGGCTGGTGGCGAGCATGGCCCGGCTGCCGCTGGCCGACGCCAGTTGCGAGCTGATCGCCAGCGTGTTCAGCCCGATCGACTGGAACGAAGCCGTGCGCGTCCTCGCCCCCGGCGGCGGCGTACTGCGCCTGGGCCCGGCCAGCGCGCACCTGCTGGAGCTGCGCCAGCGGCTCTATGACGACGTGCGCGACTACGCCGACGACAAGCACCTCGCCGGCCTGCCCGCGCAACTGCGCCTGCGCCACACCGAGACCCTCGAGTTCCGCCTGGCGCTGGACAGCTACGACGCGCGGGAAAACCTCCTGGCCATGACCCCGCACGGCTGGCGGGTCAACCCCGAGCGCCGCGCGCGAATCCTGGCCGAACCCTTCGAAGTCAGCGTGGCGGTGCGCTACGATTGGCTGCAACGCGACTGACCGTCCCCGAGGACCCCATGCGCCAACCGGATATCGAGATCTACCTGAAAGACGCCGAGCACGCCGCCGTCGCCGCCTGGCTGGAACAGGCGCTGGGGCCCTGCGGCCCATGGCAGGAGCACGGCCAGACCCTCAAGTGCACCGCCCGCGGCAAGCACGGCGCGGTGCGCGTCACCTGGCTGCCGAAGGCGGTGGGCAAGTGGCACAGCCTGTTCTTGGAGAGCGACAGCACGCCCTGGGACGACGACCTCGCCTGCGCCAGGGCCGCGCATGCCGCGCTCGGCGTGGAGATCCGCTGCGCGCCGGGCGGCTGGGAGGAAAACCAGGGCGAAGAGGACGCCGACCGCTGGCTGCGGGTCGACGCCGGTGGCGTCGAGGAAATTACCTGGCGCACCGCCTGAACGACGAAAACCCCGCGCTGCGAGGGGCCACCCAACGGGGGCCTGGCGGGGTGGATGCGCTGGATGACAAAAGCCCGTCTCGCGACGGGCTTTTGCTTGCGGGAATCAGACCTTGGAGACGTCTTCCGCTTGCAGGCCTTTCTGGCCCTGGATCACCGAGAATTCCACTTTCTGGCCTTCCACCAGGGAGCGGTGACCCTCGCCGCGGATGGCGCGGTAGTGAACGAACACGTCCGGACCGCTATCGCGTTGAATGAATCCATAACCTTTGGCGTCATTGAACCACTTGACGGTTCCGACCTCACGATCAGCCATTACCACACTCTCCAACTTGCAATTTTTTATAAGTGGCCTTCCCAATCCGGGAAGACTTCGACGGTTCGGCTGCGCAACGCTGTTCTTGTTATCCGACCCCGGCAAAATGCCGTTGGAGCGGGCATTTCGAATGGCGTTCCACTAGCCACCGCGTCCCGGAGTATAAACAAACGAGTCCAACTGAAAAGGACTTTTTTAGCCCCTGGCGGAATACTCGCCACGCCCGGCGGGACTGGCCTTTCGATATGTTTTCGCTACGCCTGGAATACGTCTGCGCATGCACTTGCAGATAGCTAGCCGCCATATTTCCGTCGGCTTTTCAGCGGTCGCGCAGACCCGCCTTGCGCGGCCAGGCCAGGGTGAAGCAGGCACCGCCGAGAGTCTCGCTGCGGCCGATGGAGGCCCGGCCGCCATGCCAGTAGACGATCCGTCGGACGATGGACAGTCCCAGGCCATGCCCGCCGGAAGCACGGGTCCGGCTGTCGTCCAGGCGTAGGAATGGCGTAAAGAGCCGCTCCCATTGCGCCTCCGGCACCCCCGGCCCGTCGTCCTCGACATCCACCCGGCAACGCTCCAGGCTGACCCGGTAGCTGATCCTGACCCGACGATCGGCATGCCGCAGCGCATTGGTCAGCAGGTTCTGCAAGGCCCGATGCAGGTAGCGCGGCTCGGCCTCGATCCAACTGCCCAGCTCCTCAGGCACCAGCGCGCCCTCCTCGCAACTGACCAGCACCTCGCGGCGCAGCGGGGCGATCTCCTCCACCACCTGGCGCACCAGCACGCCCAGCTCCAGGCGCTGGTAGGTCAGCGGCGGCGAGCCCTGTTCCAGGCGCGCGTAGGTGAGCATCTCGTCGACCAGCTTGTCGAGGTCCTGGATATCGTTGTCCATGCCCTCCAGGTACTTCAGGCGGGCGCCGTCGGTCTCGGCGGTCTCGATCATCTCCAGGCCGAAGCGCAACCGCGCCACCGGCGTGCGCAGCTCGTGGGACACCGCGCGAACCATCTCGCGCTGCACCGTCAGCAGCCGGTGGATGTGCTCGGCCATATGGTTGAAGGCCGCGCCCAGGCGTCCCACCGAGTCGCCTCCGCGCACCTCGACGCGAGTATCCAGGCTGCCGCGGGCGATCCGCGTGGCGGCCGCCTCCAGGCTGCGCAGGCGCTGCTCCAGGCGACGCACCAGCAGGTAGGTGATCAGGCCGATGAAGCTCAGGCACAGCGCGCCGAGCAGCAACAGCAGCTGCGGCGGATAGGGGTTCATCTGGAACAGCGGGCCCAGCTCCAGCACCCAGGGCGTGTCGAGGATGCCGGCGAAGATGCGGATCGAGTCGCCGTCCTTGCCCAGCGCCATCACCGTGTCGCCCTCCACCACTCGCCGGCGCTGGTCGTCGTCGAGGTCCAGTTCCTTGACCTGGAGCAGGTGCACCGGGAAGCCGAAGCGCTTGTCGCGGACGATCCGCGCCAGGTGGTAAGGCTGTTCGCTGGCCGGGTAGCGCACCAGTTCGTCCATCAGCAGGTAAACCGTGGCCCGCGCCAGTTGCTCGCTGACCTGCTGCACCTCGCCGCTGAGCACCAGGTTCTCGGCGGCGCTGGCCTGGGTATAGACGGTGACGGCGTGCTCGGCGGTCTGCTTCACCAGCACCTGGCCGTTCATCAGACGCGCGCGGCTGCGTCCGTCCATCCGCAGCTCATCCAGCCCGTGCAGTTGCAGGGGAATCCCCAGCAAGCGGCTCCACTGCGCCAGGGCGCGCTTGCGCTCGGTGGCGGTCATCGGTTGCAGGTTGTCGGCCATCAGGCGGAAGGTGCCGCGCGCCAGCTCCTCGCGGTAGTGCTCGCCGCGCACCTCGTTGATCCAGTGCAGGCCGAGCAGGCCCAGGCCGCTGACCAGCAGCAGGGCCAGGAGCATGCCGCCATAGATGCGCAGGAAGATGGATTTCATCGGCGAGCCCCCGGCCGCTGTCCGCTGCTGTTGATTCTGGCCGACCGGGACGCCCGCGCCCCGGCCCGCAGGAAAAAAGCGCCTCAGCCCTCGCCGACGAACAGGTAGCCCTTGCTGCGTACGGTCTTGATCAGCCGCGGGTGCATCGGGTCGTCGCCGATCTTCGGGCGGATCCGCGAGATGCGCACGTCGATGGAGCGGTCCTGGCCGTCGTACTCGATGCCGCGCAGGGCGTTGAAGATCTCCTCGCGGGAGAGAATGCGCCCGGCGTTCGCCGCCAGCAGCCAGAGCAGGTCGAATTCGGCGCTGGTCAGCTCGATGGTGGTCCCGTCCAGCCAGGCCTCGCGCATCGCGTTGTCGATCACCAGGCGACCGAACGCCAGGCGTTTGCTGTCCGCCGCCGGGGCGCCCGCTTCCGGCGCCTCGCTGCGCCGCAACAGGGCACGGATGCGCGCCAGCAGCACACGCGGGCGCACCGGCTTGCACACGTAGTCGTCGGCGCCCATCTCCAGGCCGAGTACCTCGTCCATATCGTCGGTGCGCGCGGTGAGCATCAGGATCGGACCGTCGAACTGCGGGCGCACCTGGCGGCAGATGGACAGGCCGTCCTCGCCCGGCAGCATCAGGTCGAGCACCACCAGGTCCGGGCGTTCGGCGAGGATACGCGCCGCCGCCAGTGCGCCGTTGGCTTCGATGTCGACCTTCAGGCCGTTGCCTTCCAGGTATTCCCGGGTCAGCTCGGCCAGGCGTCGATCGTCCTCGACGATCAGGATGCGCCAGGCTTCTTGCTCCACACAGCCTCCTCGTATCGCGGTCCCGGAGCCGCCGTGCGGCCCCCTCAGAGCGGCCCGCATTGTAGCCAATACGGGGGCCGCGCGGCAGCACGCGAGGAACATCTTGCAAACACTACATATTGTGGGTAGGGTGCGCGCCCCGAAAGGTTGGGGAGTAGGTCTGCGCCGGTGCTTTCCGAGGGCGACGAATGGCATTCTCCAGCGCTGCCGCGGCCTACGGACGCTTCCTAGGACTCACGCACAGAAGACCCACACTTTATCCACAGGTTTCCCCCAGACTGTCACCTTGCAAACACCCCATTAGCGCATTATCTTGTATCCCCATCGTCGCCACCCCCTATATCTTGGGTTTCGAGCGCACGAACGGCTACAACGGAACCAACCGCGCACGGACCACTCTGATGGCTCCGGCGGCTCCGCAAAAAAGCATTTTCCAGACGTACTGAAAGCATCGACGGCGCTCACCGCAAGGAGCCCTTCATGACGTTGGAAAAGCGGTACGGGTGTTGCAACGGACGCTGTAAACAGACAGTCAACACCACTAGGTATTGTGTTCGACGGCAAAACGCCACGAACCCGCCAGGGCCAGGGAGGCACTCACAGTCCCCACCCTCAGCATTCGAATGAAGCAGCCGCCGCGAGGCCGGCTGCCCGGCTCTTTATCGATTCAAGGGAATGGGCGCCCCGGCGCCCGCTAGCAAAACCATTACGAGAACGTGGAGATACCCACCCATGCATACCGACACCACACGCGAGAACCCGCAGGCCAGCGCGCCGCAGGCCGCCGATTCGTCGCAGGATCTGGCCGCCACCGCGCCGGGCCAGCTACGCGTGATCAAGCGCAACGGCACCGTAGTCCCCTACACCGATGACAAGATCACCGTGGCCATCACCAAGGCGTTCCTCGCCGTGGAAGGCGGCACCGCCGCCGCCTCGTCGCGTATCCATGACACCGTGCGCCGCCTGACCGAGCAGGTCACCGCCACCTTCAAGCGCCGCATGCCGTCCGGCGGCACCATCCACATCGAAGAGATCCAGGACCAGGTCGAACTGGCCCTGATGCGCGCCGGCGAGCAGAAGGTCGCCCGCGACTACGTGATCTACCGCGAAGCCCGCGCCGCCGAGCGCAAGAACGCCGGCGCCGCCAGCGACGTCGCCCAGCCGCACCCGAGCATCCGCATCACCCGCGCCGACGGCAGCCTGTCGCCGCTGGACATGGGCCGCCTGAACACCATCATCAGCGAAGCCTGCGAAGGCCTGGCCGAGGTGGACGGCGCGCTGATCGAGCGCGAGACCCTGAAGAACCTCTACGATGGCGTCGCCGAGAAGGACGTCAACACCGCCCTGGTGATGACCGCGCGCACCCTGGTCGAGCGCGAGCCGAACTACTCCTACGTCACCGCCCGCCTGCTGATGGACACCCTGCGCGCCGAAGCCCTGGGCTTCCTCGGCGTGGCCGAGAGCGCCACCCATCACGAGATGGCCGAGCTGTACGCCAAGGCCCTGCCGGCCTACATCGAGAAAGGCGCCGAGTTCGAGCTGGTCGATGCCAAGCTGAAGGAATTCGACCTGGAGAAACTGGGCAAGGCCATCGATCACGAGCGCGACCAGCAGTTCACCTACCTCGGCCTGCAGACCCTGTACGACCGCTACTTCATCCACAAGGACGGCATCCGCTTCGAACTGCCGCAGATCTTCTTCATGCGCGTGGCCATGGGCCTGGCCATCGAGGAGAAGGACCGCGAGGCACGTGCCATCGAGTTCTACAACCTGCTGTCGTCCTTCGACTACATGAGTTCCACCCCCACCCTGTTCAACGCCGGCACCCTGCGTCCGCAGCTCTCCAGCTGCTACCTGACCACCGTGCCGGACGACCTGTCGGGCATCTACGGCGCCATCCACGACAACGCCATGCTGTCGAAATTCGCCGGCGGCCTGGGCAACGACTGGACCCCGGTGCGCGCGCTGGGCTCCTACATCAAGGGCACCAACGGCAAGTCCCAGGGCGTCGTGCCCTTCCTGAAAGTGGTCAATGACACCGCGGTCGCGGTCAACCAGGGCGGCAAGCGCAAGGGCGCGGTCTGCGCCTACCTGGAAACCTGGCACCTGGACATCGAGGAATTCCTCGAGCTGCGCAAGAACACCGGTGACGACCGTCGTCGTACCCACGACATGAACACCGCCAACTGGATCCCCGACCTGTTCATGAAGCGCGTCTTCGACGACGGCTCCTGGACCCTCTTCTCGCCGTCCGACGTCCCCGACCTGCACGACCTCTACGGCAAGGCCTTCGAGGAGCGCTACGAGTACTACGAGGCCCTGGCCAGCTACGGCAAGCTGAAGCTGCACAAGGTCGTCCAGGCCAAGGACCTGTGGCGCAAGATGCTCTCCATGCTGTTCGAGACCGGCCACCCGTGGCTGACCTTCAAGGACCCGTGCAACCTGCGCAGCCCGCAGCAGCACGTGGGCGTGGTGCACAGCTCGAACCTCTGCACCGAGATCACCCTGAACACCAACAAGGACGAGATCGCCGTCTGCAACCTGGGCTCGATCAACCTGGTCAACCACATCGTCGACGGCAAGCTGGACACCGCCAAGCTGGAGAAGACCGTCAAGACCGCGGTACGCATGCTCGATAACGTCATCGACATCAACTACTACTCGGTCCCGCAGGCGCAGAACTCCAACTTCAAGCACCGTCCGGTCGGCCTGGGCATCATGGGCTTCCAGGACGCCCTGTACCTGCAGCACATCCCCTACGGTTCGGACGCGGCCATCGCCTTCGCCGACCAGTCCATGGAAGCCATCAGCTACTACGCGATCCAGGCTTCCTGCGACCTGGCCGACGAGCGCGGCGCCTACCAGACCTTCCAGGGCTCGCTGTGGTCGCAAGGCATCCTGCCGATCGACTCGGAGAAGAAGCTGATCGAAGAGCGCGGCGCCAAGTACATCGAAGTCGACCTGTCGGAAACCCTCGACTGGGCGCCGCTGCGCGAGCGCGTACAGAAAGGCATCCGCAACTCGAACATCATGGCCATCGCGCCGACCGCGACCATCGCCAACATCACCGGCGTCTCGCAGTCGATCGAGCCGACCTACCAGAACCTGTACGTGAAGTCGAACCTCTCCGGCGAGTTCACCGTGATCAACCCCTACCTGGTGCGCGACCTCAAGGCCCGCGGCCTGTGGGACCCGGTCATGGTCAACGACCTGAAGTACTACGACGGTTCCGTGCAGCAGATCGAGCGCATCCCGCAGGACCTCAAGGACCTCTACGCCACCGCGTTCGAAGTCGAGACCCGCTGGATCGTCGAAGCCGCCAGCCGTCGCCAGAAGTGGATCGACCAGGCCCAGTCGCTGAACCTGTACATCGCCGGCGCCTCGGGCAAGAAGCTCGACGTGACCTACCGCATGGCCTGGTTCCGCGGCCTGAAGACCACCTACTACCTCCGTGCCCTGGCCGCCACCAGCACCGAGAAGTCCACCATCAACACCGGCAAGCTCAACGCCGTGTCGGCCGGTGGCAACGACGGCCTGCAAGCCGCCCCGGCCGCCGAGCCGAAGCCGGCGCCGGTGCCGCAGGCGTGCAGCATCGATAACCCCGACTGCGAAGCCTGCCAGTGATCGCGCGTCGCTGAACGGCGTCCGTGTCGCGGCCGGGCAAGCCGGACTCCTCGCGTGGGTTCGGCCTGCCCGGCGCCTGACGGTCGCTCGTCCAGCGCCACGCTGGCAGCGCAAGGCCCCTCGCCAGGGCCAGGAACAATCCCCTTCTTCCCTCCGGGGGAGAAGAACGGCCCGGCCAGACCGTGCCGGACCACCGCTTTCGCGTGCACCTCACGCCCCATATCCAGGCCGCCGAGACGGCCGCCAGACCAGGAGAGAGCAAGATGCTGAGCTGGGACGAATTCGACAAAGAAGACCCGACCGAAGCCAAGGCCGCGCCCGCCGCCGCCCAGGCCGTTGCCCAGGGCCATGACAAGCTGGACGACGAAGCCGCCGGCTCGGTGGAAGAAGCGCGCGCCGTTTCCGCCGACGACTCCGACGCTGTCGCCCGCGCCAAGAAGGCCCTGAACGACCTCGACATCCAGGAAGGCTTGGACGACCTCGAAGGCTCCGCCGCGCGCGTGCAGGTCGGCGACAAGCAGATGATCAACGCCCGTGCCGACCTCAACCAGCTCGTTCCCTTCAAGTACGACTGGGCCTGGCAGAAGTATCTGGATGGTTGCGCCAACCACTGGATGCCGCAGGAAGTCAACATGAACGCCGACATCGCCCTGTGGAAGAGCAAGGACGGCCTCAGCGAAGACGAGCGGCGCATCGTCATGCGCAACCTCGGCTTCTTCTCCACCGCCGACTCGCTGGTCGCCAACAACCTGGTGCTGGCCGTGTACCGCCTGATCACCAACCCCGAGTGCCGCCAGTACATCCTGCGCCAGGCCTTCGAAGAGGCGATCCACACCCACGCCTACCAGTACTGCATCGAGTCGCTGGGCATGGACGAGGGCGAGATCTTCAACATGTACCACGAGATCCCCAGCGTGGCGAAGAAGGCCTCCTGGGGCCTGAAGTACACCCGCTCGATCTCCGACCCGATGTTCCAGACCGGCACCCCGGAAACCGACCGCCAGTTCCTGCGCAACCTGATCGCCTACTACTGCGTGCTGGAAGGCATCTTCTTCTACTGCGGCTTCACCCAGATCCTCTCCATGGGCCGCCGCAACAAGATGACCGGCACCGCCGAGCAGTTCCAGTACATCCTCCGCGACGAGTCGATGCACCTGAACTTCGGTATCGACGTGATCAACCAGATCAAGATCGAGAACCCGCACCTGTGGGACGCCCAGATGAAGGACGAGGCGACCCAGATGATCCTCCAGGGCACCCAGCTGGAGATCGAATACGCGCGCGACACCATGCCGCGCGGGGTGCTGGGCATGAACGCGGCGATGATGGAGGACTACCTGAAGTTCATCGCCAACCGGCGCCTGACCCAGATCGGCCTGAAGGAAGAGTATCCGGGGACCACCAACCCGTTCCCGTGGATGTCGGAGATCATGGACCTGAAGAAGGAGAAGAACTTCTTCGAGACGCGGGTTATCGAGTACCAGACGGGCGGAGCACTGAGCTGGGATTGAGATTCTCGATTTAGGTCAAGACCGTTAGACACTGTCGCCGGAAAGGGATTTCGGGACAGTGGTAGAGATAAAGAGCCCCGCCTTGTGCGGGGTTCTTCATTAAAGAGAAATAAAAACCCAAGGTGTTCAGCAAGTTAATTCACCAAATCAAATAGAAGATATGTGCCAAGCTCACTATCCCCAAGACACCATCGACAGACTATTTGAGTCAAACAGCCCTAGCCCGGATTTCTCATGAGGCCGGCAGGCGTGGCCGGTGAAGCCTCGGTGTATCAACAACCTGCCTTCCACCGCTAAAAATTGATCGTTTTTTATTCAATTCCCGCGTATGGGGCGCACTGCCCCCTTTCCCCCATTGAGCCGGGCCGGGGGCGCCCGCCTGTTCAGGTCGGCTTGAGGCGGGCAACCAGCCCCGCAAAGAGTTCCTGATGCGGATAGGCCTCGCTGATCAGCACGCGGATGCGCCGGCTGTTGCGAATGATCACCGCACCGATCTTGAGCAGTTTCAAGCGCAGGTTATGGATGCTCATGCGCGCCAATGCGGTGCCCTGGAGATGATCGCGTAGCCGTTCGAACAGCACATAGGCAAAGGCCGACAGCATCAGCCGCCACTGGTTGGTCCACCAGCGTGGGCTGGAGGTGCGGTCGGCGAACAGATCCAACTGTTGGTCCTTGATCCGATTCTCCATGTCGCCACGGCCGCAGTAGTCTTCGTAGTACTGCTGGGCAGCATCCTCGGCAAAGCGGGACACGACGATGAAGCGTGGATTGGCACCCTGCTCGCCATGTTCCAGGCGCGACACGACCAGGCGGCGCCTACGCCAACTACCGGCCTGATAGAGGAAGCGATACACGCCGGACATCTTCTGCCCGGTTTCTTGGTAGGCCTCGGCGACAGCTTGCATGGCCGGCGCCGCCATCCGCTGCAGGCGGGTGTTGCGGGCCAGACCCACCACATAATCCACCTGCTTGCGGTCACACCAGTCGAGCATGCGATGTCGGCAAAAACCGCCGTCACCGCGGAACACGATGCGGGTCTCTGGCCAGAAGCGGCGAATGAACTTGACCAGCAGTGCCAGGATGGCCCAACTGTGTCGGGCGCCATCGATGTTGCTCGGGCGCAAATAGCTCACCAGCAGATGGCGACCACAGAACACATAGAGCGGCAGGAAGCAGTAATGGTCGTAATAGCCATGGAAGAAGCGCCCTTCCTGATCACCATGCACCGGCACATCGGTCGCATCGAAGTCGAGCACGATCTCAGCCGGCGCCTGGTCATGCTGGGCGATGAAGTGCTCCCACAGCAGGCGATGGGCTTGCACCACCGTTTCGCGATCGGCTTGCTGTTCCAGGCGCCCCAGAGTGGATTTGCCGGCCAGCGGTTGCAGGCGGTTGACCGCAGTCTGCAGCGCGTAGTCATGGCGCAGGCCGTCATGATCGTTGAGATCCTCGTAGCCGGCGGCCAGTGCATAGATACGCTGGGCGAGCAGTGTCTGCAGTCCATGCTGGACACGCCCAGGATCACGCCGATCGGGAACGATTTTGGCCAGGCGGCGGGTCAAGCCATGTTGCCGGTCGACCTCGCGCAGCAGCAACAAGCCCGCATCCGAGGTGATGTGACCACCGGTGAAAGAGGCCTCGACGAGGCGGCGAGAGAGGGGTGAAAAGTGGAGTTTTTCTGGTAGCATTTTGTGCGCGGCTGAAGACTTATGGGGCTTTGTTTGGCGACAAGAATCATAAGGCTTTCAGCCGTTTTTGTTTATGCGGTCATGAGAAATCCGGGCTAGAAAACAAGAAATAAAAACATGCCCAACCATTCGCTCAATCTGAAATCTCCGTAGGGCGAATAACGCGCAGCGTTATCCGCCAGCTGGCCAAGGTACGCTCCGAAATCCTTCTGGATACACGGACGATCCCCAATGCCAAGCTACCGACGAACCTGGGTCCCCGGCGGCACCTATTTCTTCACCGTCACCCTGCATGACCGCCGCTCCAACCTGCTGACCCGCGAAATCGACCTGCTGCGCCGCGTGGTCGCCCAGACCAGGCGCCGGCATCCCTTCCGCATCGATGCCTGGGTCGTGCTGCCGGAGCACATGCATTGCCTCTGGACCCTGCCGCCCGACGACGCCGATTTCGCCACCCGCTGGAAGGTCATCAAGTCCGGCTTCGCACGGCGCATCCCCTGCCACGAATCACGTACCTTCGCGCAACGGCGGCGAGGACAACGCGCCATCTGGCAACAGCGCTACTGGGAACACCTGATTCGCAATGACACGGACTACCGGCGCCATTTCGACTACATCCATCTCAACCCTGTGAAACACGGGCTGGTTACGGCGGTCAAGGATTGGCCCTTCTCCACCTTCCACCGGGCCGTGGCTGAAGGGCTTTATCCCGAGGATTGGGCCGGTGATCCTTCCTTGGAGGTCCGAGCGGCGGAGCGGGTTTGAGTCTGCTGGCGGATAACGGCTGTGCCGTTACTCGCTCTACCCCGGCTACCAAGTCTTTTTCTCGGCCTCGCAGGATGGCCGGCCCCGAGAAAGTAACCAAAGCGCTTGCCCCTGCATTCGACCTCCTACACGACGATTCCGCTCGGCCTCCTGATGGGGCGGACCGGAGCGTCGGATGTTTCTCTGGAAGAGGTAGGGCGAATAACGCGAAGCGTTATCCGCAACTACACAGGATTTTCCTGTAACGCCCGAGCATCGGGGGATTGAAAGAACTTCGTCAAGTCGATGTACAAGCAATGGCTTCAGAGAATCGGCGGATAACTGCTTTGCAGTTATTCGCCCTACCGTTGACCGCTATCGGTGCGCTCCATAATCATTCTTCGGCGCTAAGAACGCATACCACCCAGCGGCAAACCGCTCCCGAAAGTAGCGGTGTATTCCATTGAGGAAATGCGTATGCCATTCGTTTTTCAACCCACCCCATTCATCCCCTCGCGGCACGACACCAACACCACCTCCCCGGAGGTGCGCCATGTCTGACACCCTCCTCCACCCCAGCCGTTTCACCCACCACCATCGGGTCCTGCACGCCGTGCTGCTGGATGAGGAAGGCTGGTTCGTGCTCTCCGACCTGGTACGGCTGCTGGGCCGTTACCTGGGCGGTCGGGCGCCGGCGGCGTTGTGTGACGAGGCGCCGTGGCCGCTGGCGACGGCGGCACAGCGCGAGCGCTTGTTCACCCTCTGCCATGTGCTGGAACGGCACCTGGATGCCGACCAGTGGCGGCTCGCCTGGCTCCATGACGAACGCCACGGGCCACGCCAGGATTGCCTGGTCAGCGAGTCCGGGCTCTACGCTCTGCTCTGGCTCGCAGTGCCTGGCGCGGCGCGAGGCTTGCGCCGTTGGGTCAGCGGCTCGGTGCTGCCACGCCTGCGCAGCCAGTCCCGCCCCAACGCCACGCCCCAGCGCGCCGTGCTGCACTGGAAAACCGCCGAGATCGACACCCTGCACTGGCAAGGCAAGACCTGGATCCCCCTCTCCGACTGCCCCCAACTCCTCGACAGTCCACGCCCGCTGATCCGGGCCTGACCCCGTCATACGCCCTGAAAGGAGTCAGGGCTTGAAGCAACAGAGTGATCTTTTCCCTCATGACCATTAAAAATCTAGGTTTTTCCAGTAACGCTCTCTTTCTTTACAACTATCAGGCCAAGGAAGAGCACTCTATTGCCAAATAGAATATTTTTAAATTTAAAAAGAACCCCCATGCAGCAGGACCTTCCTCTACAATCTATAGTTAGGCGTAAACCCCAATAAAATACTCCAATCCAACCGGAAGCTTTTCGCCTATAACCTCCTCAATCCTTACAACATCATCATTCTTAATAGGATATTCACCCTCAATATTCTCACCCTTCTTCCAACGCATCACCTCCATAACTTTCGAAATATATTCGAAAGGAACAGTTTTTTCATATTTCAAGGACTCATCATTTCCCGATGGTAGGTACCCAGAAATCAATACAGTCATGCTTCTACACTCCTTTTTGGATCAGCAGACTTCGTGCGAGCACCAGCATTAGAATCAAACCCTCCCAAGTGCCACCCTCTCTTGTCATACATCTCAAAACTGCCATGCTGAGAATCCCATTTATAGATATTCCCTTTTATCCTTCCAGTGCTTCCGCAACCCACCACCACCTTGAATAGAAGTTTTTGGCTTAGCTCTCAAGGCGTCGGGGAAGGCAGGTAGTGTTGCCGGAGCAGGATAGTAATACACAAGGCTTTCAATTCAAAATCGCAGACTCACGCATTTTGCGACTGACGCACTAACTGACAATTCGGCGATTTACATCTGCTCTCGAAGCATGGATTGGCTAAGAAACAGGCGAAGCCCATAAACTGACTTCGCCTGATCTATATCTTCGGATATAAAGGATCATCAGCTAGATATATTTATATTTCTTCAAAAGCCCTCTAACTTCCTGCTTTAGCTCCTCTTCATTTATCTCACCATCATTATCCTTCGGTCCATCCGTGAAGCAATCTGCCATTCCAAACATAAGCCTGAGGCAAGCGCCAAGATTATCATCATCCTTTTTCAGCAAGCCTGACGCACCTTCGCTACGCCACATTTCAAAGAATTTTTTTGTGAAACTCTTTCCGCTTAACGATCCATCCAAAAAATTTCTTGCAAGATCAATAAGTGCCATGCTCATTTAAATCACCTCATTCTCAAAATAGTTTTTTCCTGTCTGCTTCCTGGCTCAAGATACCACCCTGACAAAAACATTCCATCCTCTTTGAGAACAACCACAATACTAGTATCAGGACTGTAAAATAATTGGATCCTTGATACCTATGACAAACCCCTTGCAAATTATGTCGTGCTTTATCGAAGCGCTCCTGCCTTATCTGCATGACTTCTTCATAAATGTATGATTTGGCGTTGTCGCCTTCAGCTTCCCGCTGGACTCCCTTGACCTTACGAGTCATCCGCTCGTAATCTTCCGGCCACAACGCTTGCTCCATGCGCAACGATGCCTGACCCAGCAAATGCAGCAGGCCGAACGGGCGCATATCGTTGGTGGCAACGATGTGTTCTCGAATCCACTCTTGGGTTACTCCGCAGACCAGATGTGTTTCTGGCGTTGATGTGCTGTCATAGTCGGCTCGGAATCCCGCTTCTTTGGCGAGCTGTGCCCAGTGCTGGCCAATGCCTGGATGTTGGATGTACTCATTTGCTCATCCACTTGCGCAGCAGGCGCTTTTTCAGGGACGCGCGTTCTTGCGGGTTGTGTCCCTTGAGGTTAGCGACACGATCTGCCGTAGCAGCCTGGCGTATGAGGGGCCAGTAGGAACGCCCATCCTTACGTGGCACCAGTGTTATTGACCTGACTTTCCAGTAGGGAGAGGTGGGCTGCTGGCCAACGTGGAGAGCTCGCTACGGCAGCTCGTGCGCCCGACGATGGGTGTTTTGCGGTGGTTGCGGCTCATAATGTGATTGTCTTCAAGAATATTCAGGACAGACTGTCAAGATAGAGCAGCGTCAACATGGAACAAGCCCCGTCGAAACGGGGCTTGTTGATGGCCAACTAACCGGCCTTAAAGCCAGGAAGCCCCTTGGAAGCACGCCATTCTTTAACTTCCTTTACAACTCCAGCTGGGCTATCTTCTCTATTTTCGTTGGGGTAGTAAAGAAGGTCTGAGCCGCTTGGGTGTTCCGTTAGTTTTTTAAATTCAAGCACGGCTTGAATATGAGACTCCTCGGTAGGGAACTTTTTCTTATTGTTTGTGTATATGTCTTTAACAAACTCAAGAAACTCTTTTTCCGTATATTCGGAAATCTTGGACTTCATATCACTTCCCTCCCTTGTGGATTTCTATATGACGTTTTGGCGTTACTGCAACAAGGTTCCCCATATTGTAAACGCCGCCTCCATCTGCTATTCGAACCTTGTGGTGGATTTCGATCTTTATTCTCCCGCCAGCCTGTTCTGACTCTCTGACATAAGGAGCCCCTCCATCTCTCATTACAGCTAAACTACCAGGATTAAACTGTTTACTTAACTCAGGATCATTAGCCACAGCTATCCAGAATTGTTCCCGAAAGTCCCGCCAGTTTTTGAATGTCTTACCACGTAGTTTATCCGCAATCTGGCTTGGAATTGGAGCCCCCTCACCTTGAGAGGCGGCGCCGAGCCAATTACCGCTGACGGGCTGTCCCTTGCCAGTCGCAGCACCAGGTACATCCCGCGGATCCCTGAACATCACATAGATCGGCTTGATCCCCGAGTCGGCCGGGAAGCCGATGATCAGGTCTTCCGGTAGTGTAATCACCCCAGGATAGGTTTCCGGGGTAGCCTTCACCGGTGTAAGGGTCGCTCCCTCATATACCGGCACCGGCTTCGGTACGACCGGAGTGGTACTCGAAGGGTTCTGGTTTCCTGGAGGACTCGCCGGCGTCCAGGTCAGGATCAGTGGCGGCGCTTCTGCGGTCGTAGAGGGAACCGTAACCTCGTACAGGCCTGTCGTGGCATTGTAGGCCGCCATCCGGACCGGAACGGCTTTCGGAACGCTCACACCATCGGTGCTGACCACCGAAAGGGTCGTCGTGTTGCCTCGTGCCTCGTTGGTCAGGCGCATCGGCAGATCGACGGTACCGCTGGCTTTTGCAACCGCGTTCAGGTTTACGCTTGGGGGAAGCCCCAATTTAGCGGCATCCATGCCCAGGGCGTAACGAACGCTATCGGGCGTTTGGTCCTGCCATTGCTCGGCAGTCCGGGAGGAGTAGGTCAGACTGGCAAAGCCCACGGCCATCACCGAGGGTGCTGAAGCCAGGACCCGGCCCAGGACGGCAATCGCATCGGAGATCGCTTGAGCAAGGGATGCGGCGCCTTGTGCGACCTGGATCAGACCCCGGCCTGCGGCGGTGGCGACAACGCTGCCATTGGCTGGCATGGCATAAGTATTGGCAGCCCTGATCGCCGCTTGACGAGCGATTTCCTTGCGCCTTGCCGTTTCGGCGTTCAGCTTGTCCAGCCGTGCTTGCAGGCTGGCGATTTCATCCACTAGGAGATCGGCGTTGTAGGTTGCCTTTTGTTTCTCCAGTGCATTGGGTGCCTTGGCAATCAAGGCATTGTTTGCAGTCTGCAATTTCTTCTTATTGGCGATCGCCTGCGTAACCAGTTGAGTAGCGCGTTCAAGCCACTGCTCTGGCGTTGGATTGGTCAGTTGAGGCAAAGCATTCCCAGCCTGGTCAAGCTCGGACTGCACTTTTTTCTCGACATTTGCCTTCCTGGCCTTGTAGTCCGCCTCCACCTCAGCAGCGGCTCGCTGGGCTTCTGCTTCCAATGACCGGGCTTTATTCTCCAGCTCTTGAGACGTTTGTTTCAAGATAGCGATTTGCGCCTTATAGATATCGGCGCTGTACGCTTTGGCCAGCTCACTCATATGGCGATCCAGGAACTCTCCATAGAATTTTCGGCTGGCCAGCAACTGACTCTGGTACATCGACTCTGACTTCTGAGGAAAGTCTGAAGCCGTATAAAAATTGGCCGGGCGATCCTCAATGACCTTTAGCGATTTTGCTTTGGCATCCATGAGTGCATCAACGATACTCTTTTCATCGCGGATGTCATTGGCACTGACCGCTTTACCTGGCAACCCCGCTTCATTCTTGAGTTCATCAACCTCCTTCAGGGTTTCATTTTTCAGGTTTTTCTTGAGCTCTGAATGGGACTTATCAAGCGTACTTCTTAGCTTCCTGTACTCCTGCATTCCAGTACCGACATACGGACTTGGTCCTGGTGGGACAAATGGTGGAGTACCGTAGCTTGATCGAGCAGGAATATACTGGATTATGTCACGCCCACCACCCTGCACATGTGTAATAACCATCGAACCAGGTTCGTAATCATTGACAGCCATAGATCGCCCCTACATTAATTTGAAAGTGTAATGTATTGAGCGACTCCCACCTCGAGAACCCTCTCCCAGTCAATAAGCCCCAATGCATCGGCAATACACTGCAATCAACTTCAATATCCCGTGTTTAGATGATCCAGAAGGTGTGCTCTCTCGCCTCTTATAATCGCGCCTGCGTCAAACGGTCATTTCCTTAACGCACACCTCATCTACCCCGGCCAGTCACGGAAGCCGCATACCTTCGGTTCATTAACGAACTCCCACTTTCAAAATTCATCCATGCCGCCCCTTCGCGAGCTTCCGGACAAAACCACGCTGATTGCGAGCCCAGCGTTTTTGATTGCAAGCCGCTGCACTTGGTCAGGCCGTTTCCGCAGCGCATGAAGTCCTGGCCGATCTACCGGCAGGGCCAGCCATCGTTCGACGAATAAAGCCACCTCAGCCATGATGCCCTTTCCATCCCCAGCGGAACCCCGACATGGACGCCAAAGCCCTGCTCCTCGGCAGCCTCTGCCTGGCCGCCCCATTCGCCGACGCGGCGACGCTCGACAATGCCCTCTCCGCCTGCCTCGCCGCCCGGCTCGGTGCACCGCACACGGCGGAGGGCCAGTTGCACCTGCCACTCACCCTTGAGGCCCGGCGCTCCACCGGCGAATGCGGCTGTACCTCAGCGCTGGTGCGATATCGGCTGCTGGCCAGGGGCGCCAGCGCCGACAGCCTCGTGCTTCAAGAGGGGCTGCTCGATAGTCGCCAAGACACGCCGCGCACGCTGACCCTGGCGGCGGACGCCGGCTTGGCGAGCGGCCGCGAACTGGTCGTCACCCTGGGTTGCCAGGCGCCTGACTGACAGGCCGGGCTGCCACCACCAGGCCGAGATGGACGCCCTGCATGCACACGCCGATCGGCAAGCCTCCCGTTCGCACATTCACCACTCTGCAATCCAGTTCATAAATCCCATAAAAGCCCTCTTCCGCTCCCCGCCAGCCTCCCCGCATCCCGCACCCTAGACGCCCCGCCGCTCTCCGCCGGCCCGCCCGACAAGAAAAACCAACCGCTCGATCAGCCTCATCCTTCACCCATCACAGGAGCCATCGCGATGCACCTGATACCCCATTGGATCCCCCTGGTCGCCAGCCTCGGCCTGCTCGCCGGCGGCTCGTCCGCGTCCGCCGCCGAGGAAGCCTTCGACCTCTGGAACGAATGCGCCAAGGCCTGCGTGCTCGACCTCAAGGACGGCGTGCGTTCCAGCCGCATGAGCGTCGACCCGGCCATAGCCGACACCAACGGCCAGGGCGTGCTGCACTACTCCATGGTCCTGGAGGGCGGCAACGACGCGCTCAAGCTGGCCATCGACAACGCCCTCAGCATCACCAGCGACGGCCTGACCATCCGCCTCGAAGGCGGCGTCGAGCCGAACAAGCCGGTGCGCTACAGCTACACGCGCCAGGCGCGCGGCAGTTGGTCGCTGAACTGGCTGGTACCGATCGGCCACGAGAAGCCCTCGAACATCAAGGTGTTCATCCACGAACTGAACGCCGGTAACCAGCTCAGCCACATGTCGCCGATCTACACCATCGAGATGGGCGACGAGTTGCTGGCGAAGCTGGCGCGCGATGCCACCTTCTTCGTCAGGGCGCACGAGAGCAACGAGATGCAGCCGACGCTCGCCATCAGCCATGCCGGGGTCAGCGTGGTCATGGCCCAGGCCCAGCCGCGCCGGGAAAAGCGCTGGAGCGAATGGGCCAGCGGCAAGGTGTTGTGCCTGCTCGACCCGCTGGACGGGGTCTACAACTACCTCGCCCAGCAGCGCTGCAACCTCGACGATACCTGGGAAGGCAAGATCTACCGGGTGCTCGCCGGCAACCCGGCGAAGCATGACCTGGACATCAAGCCCACGGTCATCAGTCATCGCCTGCACTTCCCCGAAGGCGGCAGCCTGGCCGCGCTGACCGCGCACCAGGCCTGCCACCTGCCGCTGGAGACTTTCACCCGTCATCGCCAGCCGCGCGGCTGGGAACAACTGGAGCAGTGCGGCTATCCGGTGCAGCGGCTGGTCGCCCTCTACCTGGCGGCGCGACTGTCGTGGAACCAGGTCGACCAGGTGATCCGCAACGCCCTGGCCAGCCCCGGCAGCGGCGGCGACCTGGGCGAAGCGATCCGCGAGCAGCCGGAGCAGGCCCGTCTGGCCCTGACCCTGGCCGCCGCCGAGAGCGAGCGCTTCGTCCGGCAGGGCACCGGCAACGACGAGGCCGGCGCGGCCAGCGCCGACGTGGTGAGCCTGACCTGCCCGGTCGCCGCCGGTGAATGCGCGGGCCCGGCGGACAGCGGCGACGCCCTGCTGGAGCGCAACTATCCCACTGGCGCGGAGTTCCTCGGCGACGGCGGCGACGTCAGCTTCAGCACCCGCGGCACGCAGAACTGGACGGTGGAGCGGCTGCTCCAGGCGCACCGCCAACTGGAGGAGCGCGGCTATGTGTTCGTCGGCTACCACGGCACCTTCCTCGAAGCGGCGCAAAGCATCGTCTTCGGCGGGGTGCGCGCGCGCAGCCAGGACCTCGACGCGATCTGGCGCGGTTTCTATATCGCCGGCGATCCGGCGCTGGCCTACGGCTACGCCCAGGACCAGGAACCCGACGCGCGCGGCCGGATCCGCAACGGTGCCCTGCTGCGGGTCTATGTGCCGCGCTCGAGTCTGCCGGGCTTCTACCGCACCGGCCTGACCCTGGCCGCGCCGGAGGCGGCGGGCGAGGTCGAACGGCTGATCGGCCATCCGCTGCCGCTGCGCCTGGACGCCATCACCGGCCCCGAGGAGGAAGGCGGGCGCCTGGAGACCATCCTCGGCTGGCCGCTGGCCGAGCGCACCGTGGTGATTCCCTCGGCGATCCCCACCGACCCGCGCAACGTCGGCGGCGACCTCGACCCGTCCAGCATCCCCGACAAGGAACAGGCGATCAGCGCCCTGCCGGACTACGCCAGCCAGCCCGGCAAACCGCCGCGCGAGGACCTGAAGTAACTGCCGCGACCGGCCGGCTCCCTTCGCAGGAGCCGGCCTTCTCGGGGCCTGGCCATACATCAGGTTTTCCTGATGCCAGCCCAATCGAATATGAATTCATCCTGATAGGTAATCCGCCTAACCTGCGTCTGCCACGCTTTCGCTCGTCCCGGAAGCGGCCATAACAATTCCAATAGCCGACGAGGACTCTCCATGCTCACCCATCGCATCGGTGGCATCCGCCTTTCCCCTTCCCCGCAGCGCTCGCCCGGAGACCGCCATGACTGATCTCCGCGATACCTCCCGCGACGAACGCCTGCTGGCGGCCCACGGCTATCGCCAGGAACTGGAGCGCGGGCTGAGCCTGTGGTCGTCCTTTTCCGTCGGCTTCGCCACCATCTCGCCGGTGGTGGGCATCTACTCGGTGATGTCCCTCGGCGCCATGAGCATGGGCCCCTCCTGGGTCTGGGTGGTGCCGCTGTGCCTGCTGCTGCAGTTCGGCGTGGCGCTGGTCTACGCCGAGCTGTCCTCGCAGTTTCCGCTGGCCGGCGGCTGCTACCAGTGGGTGCGGCGCCTGGTGGGCGACCGCCTGGCCTGGTTCACCGGCTTCCTCTACCTGGCTTCGGCGCTGGCCTCGCTGACTACCGTGGCCTACCTCGGTGGCTTCTGGCTCGGCCTGCTGGCGACCGGCGCGCCGCCGTCGGCCAACGGCCAGGTGCTCTGCGGCGCGCTGCTGCTGGCGCTGGGACTGGCGGTGAATCTGCTGGGGATCAACCCGCTGAAGTACTTCGTCAATGCCGGGATCGTCGCCGAGGCCATCGCCTCCATCGGTATCGGCGTGCTGTTGCTGCTGTTCTTCCGCAACCATCCGCTCGATCTGCTGTTCAGCGGCCCGGGCGGCACAGGCGATGCGGACGGTTCCTACCTGGACGGCGTACTGACCGCGCTGGCGGTGGGCGGCTGGGCTTTCCTCGGCTTCGACGCCTGCTCGCAGATTTCCGAGGAAACCACCGATGCCCGCGTCTCCACTCCCCGGGCGATCCTGCGCTCGATGCTGGTGGTGGGATTCACCGTGATGCTCACCGCCTTCGCCGTGACCCTGTCCTACCAGGACATCGGCGCGGTGGTCAGCGGCCAGGTGGTCGACCCGGTCACCCCGGCGGTGGTGGACGCCTTCGGCGCCTGGGCCGAGCGGCCCTTCGTCGCAGTGGTGCTGATCGCCTTCGTCGCCTGCGTGGTGTCGGTGCAGACCTACATCGGCCGGGCGATCTTCGGCATGGCGCGCGACGCCATCCTGCCCGGCTCCGCCCTGCTGCGCCGGGTCGACCGGCGCAAGGTGCCGATGGCGGCGATGGTCTGCAGCACGCTGCTGGCCAGCCTCGGCCTGGCCCTGGGGCTGAACGCCACGGCGGTCGGCACGCTGATCGCGTTCGGCAGCGGCGGTTTCTTCGTGGTCTTCCTGATCGTCGCCGCCTGCGCTCTCTGGGCCCGCCTCGTCGGCCGTTGGGACCCGGACAAGGGCGCCTTGCGCCTGGGACGCGCGGGGCTGGCGGTGAACGTCCTGGCAGTCGCCTGGCTGTCGTTCGAGGCGCTCAACGTCGCCTGGCCGCGGGCCAGCCTCGCCCCGCCCGACGCGCCCTGGTTCCAGGTCTGGGCGGTGGTCGTGGTGTTCTCCGCGCTGGCCGCGTTCGGCCTGCTCTACATGGTCATCGCCAAGCCGCATCGGCGCATCGCCACCAGCCTCAGCTTCGCCGCTCCGCCGGCGGACTGACCCGCACGCGCCGGCCGTTCCGGCGCCTCCTCCGGTTGTTCCCGCACGCTGGCTTCGCGCCCGGCGGGGCCCGGCTCATCCTGCTTTCACGGAGCATCGCCATGAGCGACCTGCATTACTGGAACTACCCCACCGATATCCTCTGCGGCGTCGGCGCCCTGGAACAACTGCCGAGGCGTTGCGCGCTGGCGGGCGCACGCCGGCCCCTGCTGGTCACCGATCCCGGCATGCTCGCCCTGGAGCCCCTGCGCCTGGTGCGCGAATGCCTGGAACGCGCCGGCATCGACCATGACCTGTTCCACGAACTGTCGAGCAACCCCAGCCTCGCTGAAGTCCACGGCGGCGCCAGGCGCTTCGAGGCTGGCGGGCATGACGCGCTGATCGCCCTCGGCGGCGGCAGCGCCCTCGACGCGGCCAAGGGTATCGCCCTGCTCAGCCGCGATCCGCACGGCCTCGAACGCTTCGAATGGACACAGACGCTGCGCAGCTATCCGACCCTCGCCGACTACCCGCCGCTCGGCCTGCCGCCGCTGCTGGCGCTGCCCACGACCGCCGGCACCGGCTCGGAACTGGGACGCGAGGCGGTGCTGACCGACACGCAACTGGGCATCAAGCGGGTCGTCGGCCATCGCGAGCTGCTGGCCGCCTGCGTATTCCTCGACCCGCGCCTGACCCGCGGGTTGCCGCCGGCGCTGAGCGCCGCCACCGGCATGGACGCCCTCACCCATCACCTGGAGGCGCTGTTCTCGCCGCTCTACCATCCGATGTCGGCGGGCATCGCCCTGGAAGGCGTGCGCCTGGTCAGGCAGCACCTGGAAAACGCCGTGCGCGACGGCAACGACCTCGCCGCCCGGGAAGGCATGCTGGTAGCCTCGGCCAGCGCCGCAGTGGCATTCCAGAAGGGGCTTGGCGGGGTCCACGCCCTGGCCCACCCGCTGGGCGCTCGCCATCACCTGCACCACGGCCTGCTGAACGCCGTGCTGCTGCCCTACGTTCTGCTGGCCAACCGCCCGGCGATAGAAGCCGACGCCGCGCGCCTGGCGCGCTACCTGGAACTCGACGAAGCGAGCTTCGACGGCCTGCTGGCGTGGATCCTCGAACTGCGCGCGCGCATCGGCATCCCGGCGAACCTCGCCGCCCTCGGCCTGGATGGCGAGGACGCGCAATGGGTGGGCGAGCAGGCGCTGGCCGACCTGTCGTCCTCGGCGACCAACGCCCTGCCGCTCGATGCCCGGGATTATGCGCGCATCTACCGCCAGGCGGTGGCCGGGACTCTCGCCTGAGCGCTCAGGACCCCAGGCCGTGGACCTGCAGCAGGTCGTCGATGAAGGCGCGGGCGGCTTCGCTGAGGGGGCGCCCGGCATAGACGATCATGCTGTGCTCCACCGGGTAGCTCAGCCGCTCCGGCAACAGCGCGCGCATCCGCCCACGCTCGATCCAGGCTTCGGCGTAATGGGTCGGCAGGTAGCCCAGGTGGGTGCCGGCCAGCACGGCATGGGCGACCGCTTCCATGTGGTAGGCGGTGGCGCGGCTGCGCGACGGGCGTAGCGGCAGGACCAGGTTTTCCGGCAGGAAGCCATGCATCACCCAGTCACAGGCGGCGATCCGCTCCAGGGTCGGCTGCGCCTCGGCGAACAGCGGATGGCGATCGCCACAGAACACGCCGATCTCTTCGCGATACAGCGGGCGGTATTCGAGGCTCGGCCGCAAACGGCTGAAATAGGAAATCGCCAGGTCCAGCTCGCCTTCGATCACCGCCAGTTCCAGCTCGGTGGGCGAATTGACGAAAAGGTTCAGTTGGACATCCTGGTCGCGCCGCTGGAAGCGCGCCAGCGCATCGCCGAAACGGGCCTGGGGCAAGGTCGCGAGATTGTCCGCCAGGCCCAGGTACAGCTCCCCGACCAAACGTCCGGACAACGCCTGCGCCTGGTCGCGAAACAGGCCGATGGCGTCGAACATCGTTCGCGAAGCCTCCAGCACCCGGCGACCCTTGGCGGTCAGTCGGAAGCCGCCCTTGCCGCGCTCGCAGAGCCGGTAGCCGAGGCGCTTCTCCAGGCTGGCGATGTGCATGCTGATGTTCGACTGGCTCATGTTCAGCTCGGCCTGGGCCGCGGTGAAACCGCCGCACTTCACCACGCAGGCGAAGATGCGCAACAGACGCAGGTCTAGGTCGGTGACGTTTCTCAGCATGGCGGTCCGATCCGGCGCGAGGTCCCGCAGTCTAGCCGAGCGCCGCGACACGCGGCCATCCAGCGGCGGCGCACGGCGCACCAGAGGCGCTGGCGTATCATCGAAAATCTGGTCTATTCCAATTTCTTGAAAATACGTAGAAAAGTCCCGCCCAAAGGTGCCGCCAGGACAAGAAAATGCACCAATCCCAGGCGATCCCTCGAAAAAATCGAATCGTTTCGCCCTGTTTTTGGTCTAGACCATAAAAATACCCGGTGCTAGATTGACCTTCGCCAGCCGGCCCAGCCTGACCGGATCGGCGCCACGCACCGCCGCCACACCTTCACAATCCATCTCAGCCTCGGCAGGACCGAGCAGGAGCGCGTCGACAGCCAACCTTGCGCACGAAAAAAGTCATGGGAAAGGCATCTGGCCTAGACCATGCATCCGGACAGCTTTGCAGCAGCACAACAAGAACAACCTCCCCGCACTGTCTAGACCCATAGGGACCCACATGAACAACCACAACGGTACCCTGCACCGTGGCTGGCAATCGCTCCAGCGCTGGCGCATCCAGATCTTCGTCATCACCTGGCTGGCCTACGCCGCCTTCTACTTCACCCGCAAGGCCTTCTCGGTGGCCAAGCTCGGCATCGCCGAAGACCCCTCCTTCGAGCTCGACAAGAGCGCCATGGCCGATCTCGATGCCCTCTACCTGGCCGCCTACGCCGTGGGCCAGTTCATGTGGGGGGTGTTCGCCGACCGCTTCGGCACCCGCGTGGTGGTGCTCGGCGGTTTGCTCACCTCGGCGCTGGCGGCGCTGGTGATGGGTACCTTCGCCACCCTGCCGATCTTCGCCGCCTGCATGGTGGTCCAGGGCCTGGCGCAGTCCACCGGCTGGTCGGGGCTGTGCAAGAACATCGGCGCCTTCTTCGCCACCTACGAGCGAGGCCGCGTGCTCGGCCTGTGGAGTACCTGCTACGCCTTCGGCGGGCTGGTGGCGACGCCGTTCGCCGGCTGGTGCGCCTACCGGTTGACGCATGACTGGCGCATGGCCTTCCTGTCCTCGGCGGGAGTGGTGCTGGCGGTGGCCGTGCTGTTCTTCTTCCTCCAGCGCAACCGTCCGCAGGACGTTGGCCTGCCGTCCGTGGAGGCCGAGGCCGCGCGCCCCGCCAACGCGCCCCGGCCGAGCCATTCCGGCGCCCTGCTGAAGGCGCTCAGGAATCCCCACGTGCTGGTCCTCGGCATCGCCTACTTCCTGCTCAAGCCGGCGCGCTACGCGATCCTGCTCTGGGGCCCGGTGATCATCTACGAACGCATGCCGGAGATCGGCAAGGTCGCCTCGGCCATCGTGCCTTCGGCCTTCGAGGTCGCCGGGCTGGCCGGGCCGATCCTCATCGGCCTGGCCTCGGACAAGCTGTTCGGCGCCCGCCGCATGCCGGCCTGCGTGCTCAGCCTGGCGGCGCTGACCGTGAGCCTGGCGCTGTTCGTCCCGGCGATGCAGAGCGGCAGCCTGTACCTGGTGGTCGGCCTGCTGTTCATGATGGGCGTCACCCTCTACGGGCCGGACTCGATGATCAGCGGCGCCGCCGCCATCGACTTCGGTACCAGCGAAGCAGCCGGTACCGCCACCGGCTTCGTCAACGGCTGCGGCTCGGTCGGGGCGATCCTCGGCGGCCTGCTGCCGGGCTACTTCGACACCCTCACGGTGTTCTTCGTGTTCACCGCCACCGCGCTGCTCGCCAGCCTGCTGCTGGTGCCGTTCTGGAACAGCCGGCCAGGCGCGTGCCGCGTCGAACCGAAGGCGCATGCCGGCGGGCCGCTGCTGGCGGCCGGCAAGCCGCGTTGAAACCTCGCCGAACCACCGCCCGGCGCCAGGCGTGCCGGGCCAATCCCTAGCGAACAAGGAACCGCCTATGCCACTTGCCCTCTTCGACCTCGACGACACCCTGATCGACGGCGACTGCGCGACCCTCTGGGGGCGCTACATGACCGAACTGGGCTGGGTCGAGAAGACCGCCTTCCTGCACCAGGAACGCCGCCTCATGGAACTCTATGCCGAGGGCCGGCTGGCCATGGAGGACTACATGGACTTCAGCCTGGCGCCCATCGCCGGCCGCACCCCGGCGGAGATCGCCGGCGCCGTCGAGGATTTCGTCGCGCGGATCATAGCGCCGCGCATCCACGCCGACGCCCTGCGCTGCCTGGAACGCCACCGCCAGGCCGGCGACCGCCTGCTGATCATCTCCGCCTCGGCGCACTTCCTGGTCAGCGCCATCGGCCGCCGGCTGGGGGTGGACGAGGTGCTGGCGATCGACATCGAGGAGCGCGACGGCCTCTACACCGGGCGCACCCGCGGCACCCTCACCTACCGCGAGGGCAAGGTCCGTCGCCTCGACGCCTGGCTGGCCCAGGAGGGCGAGACGCTGGCCGGCGCGACCTTCTATTCCGACTCGCGCAACGACCTGCCGCTGCTCTCGCGGGTCGACCGACCGCACACGGTGAACCCCGACCCGGCGCTGCTCGGGCACGCCCGCGAGGCCGGCTGGCCAGTGCTGGAATGGCGCTGAGAAGGCGCGCCGCGCTATACCGCCGGCGGCCCGGAAGCATTACCCTGTAGCCCCCCGGAGCCCCAGCGGAGAAGCGTCGATATGCGCGACGAGCCGTCCCGCCCCCTGACGGTGATCTACCAGTCCCTGCGCGAGCAGATCGAGCGCGGCCTGCTCGCGCGCGGCAGCAAGCTGCCCAGCGAACGGCAATTGAGCGAGCTGTTCTCGACCACCCGCATCACCCTGCGCGAGGCGCTCGGCCAGTTGGAGGACCAGGGCCTGATCTACCGCGAGGAACGCCGCGGCTGGTTCGTCTCGCCGCAGCGGCTGCTGTACAACCCGCTGGTGCGCAGCCACTTCCACGCGATGGTCGCCGACCAGGGCCGGGTGCCGGAGACCGAGGTGCTCGGCGCGGCGATGATCCCGGCCAGCGTCGACATCTGCCAGCGCCTGGAGCTGCCGGCGCTGTCGCGGGTGTTCCAGATCCGCCGGGCGCGGCGGGTCGACGGGCGGCTGGTGCTGTACGTCGAGCACTACCTGAATCCCGCCTACTTTCCCGGCATCGAGCGCTTCGACCTGACTCGCTCGCTGACCGATCTCTACGCCAACCACTACGGCATCCGCTACGGCCGGGTGCGCTTCGAAATGGTCCCGACCATCCTCCCGGCGGAGGCCGCGGGACCGCTGCGGGTCTCGGTGGGCAGCCCGGCGCTACAGATCGTGCGGATCAACCGCGACCAGGCGGGCCGCCTGATCGACTGCGACCTGGAGTACTGGCGCCACGACGCGCTGCAGGTCAACGTCGAGGTGCCCGAGTAGCGCTCCGCGGTCCTGTTCCTGGCGCATGCATGACCGCCTGGCGGGTTTCCCGCCGCTTTCAGCGCATTGGTCGACCGCTGGGCACGCTGCGTCGACGCTGAGCGGTTGCCGCTGACGGCACGGCCTGCTAAAAGCGGCGACGACATTCGAAAATGCGATACGACCATGAGCGACAGTGAAAAATCGAATAGCCGCCTGTTCGACCTCGACCTGCTCCGCGCCATCGTCACGGTGGCCGACTGCGGCAGCTTCACCACTGCCGCCGCGCGCCTGCACTCGACCCAGTCGACCGTCAGCCAGAAGGTTCGCCGCTTGGAGGAAATGGCCGGACACCGCCTGCTGGAGCGCGGCAACCGCGACGTGTTGCCGACCGACGCCGGCGATACGCTGCTCGGCTATGCCCGCCGCCTGCTGGCACTGAACGACGAACTGGCCGAGGCGCTATCCGGCGCCACGGTGGCGCTGACGGTACGTATCGGCGTGCCGGACGACTTCGCCGCCGGCCGTACCACCGAGCGACTGGCGGCCTTCAACCGGCGTTATCCACAGGTCAAGCTGGAAGTCACCAGCGGCATGAGCCGCGACCTCAGCGCCAGCTACGACCGCGGCGAACTGGACCTGGTGCTGCTCAAGCAGCGCCGCGCCAGCCGCGAGGCACTGGCCTGCTGGCCGGAAAAGACATGCTGGGTGGACAGCGCCAGGAACCCCTGCATCGACCTCGACCCGCTGCCCATCGTCACCTTCCCGCCGCGCGGGGTCTACCGCGACGAGATGATCGCCGCCCTGGAAGCGGTCGGCCGGCGCTGGCACATCAGCTTCACCAGTTCCAGCCTCAGCGGCCTGCAATCGGCCATCGCCGACGGCATGGGCATCGGCCTGCTGCCGCTGCGCGCGGTGAGCGCAGGCCACGCGGTGCTGCCGAAGAACGCCGGGCTGCCGGCGGTGGACGTGTTCGAAGTGGCGCTGCTGCACCGGCCGGCGGCGGATCCGATGGTGAAGGCACTGGCACGCGTGCTGTCGCGGGTGCTGGCGGAAGATACCCGGAGCCGCCCCGCATTCGAAAAATGAATATGCTGGATTCCAACATTTAATTTGTGCATGCGCAAGGCGCTGGATATCGTTGCCGTCAGCAACGGCTCGCGCCCGCCCGTTTCGCTCCGGCGGCGCGTGAGCCGGCAGCAAGACAACAACGAGGAAACGCTCCATGTCCAAGTCCAGCTACTACGCGCCGCACGGCGGGCACCCGGCACAGACCGAGCTGCTCACCGACCGGGCGATGTTCACCGAAGCCTATGCCGTGATTCCCAAGGGGGTGATGCGCGATATCGTCACCAGCCACCTGCCGTTCTGGGACAACATGCGCATGTGGGTGATCGCCCGCCCGCTGTCCGGCTTCGCCGAGACCTTCTCGCAGTACATCGTCGAACTGGCGCCCAACGGTGGCAGCGACAAACCGGAGCAGGATCCCAACGCCGAGGCCGTGCTGTTCGTCGTCGAGGGCGAGCTGAGCCTGACCCTGCAGGGCCAGGTCCACGCCATGCAGCCGGGCGGCTACGCCTTCATTCCGCCGGGCGCCGACTACAAGGTGCGCAATACCACCGGCCAGCACACCCGCTTCCACTGGATCCGCAAGCACTACCAGAAGGTCGACGGCGTACCGCTGCCGGAAGCCTTCGTCACCAACGAGCAGGACATCCAGCCGCTGGTGATGCCGGACACCGAAGGCCGCTGGAGCACCACCCGCTTCGTCGACATGAGCGACATGCGCCACGACATGCACGTCAACATCGTCAACTTCGAGCCGGGCGGCGTGATCCCCTTCGCCGAGACCCACGTGATGGAGCACGGCCTGTACGTGCTGGAAGGCAAGGCGGTGTACCGCCTGAACCAGGACTGGGTCGAGGTGGAGGCCGGCGACTTCATGTGGCTGCGCGCCTTCTGCCCGCAGGCCTGCTATTCGGGCGGCCCGGGGCGCTTCCGCTACCTGCTGTACAAGGATGTCAACCGGCACATGCGCCTGACCCTCAATGCGCCGCATTGAGGGCGGGACAGGCTGAAAGGGAACCCGGCGCCATGGCGCCGGGTTTTTCGTTTGCGGAAGGCGCACAGCCCGTCGTCAGCTCCGGGCGCGGAGGACTTCAGGGCGAACCGAACATGGCCGTCCAGTAGATTCCCGCGTCGCTCTTCGGATCGGTGGCGTAGGCCGCGCCCAGCTCGCGGTAGCCGGGATTCATCAGGTTGGCGCAGTGGCCCGGGCTGGCCAGCCAGCCGTCGACCACCTTGTCCACCCCGTCCTGGCCGGCGGCGATGTTTTCGCCGATCAGCCCGCCGCTGTAGCCGGCCAGCTCGGCGCGGTCGCCGGGGGTGCGGCCGCCGCGGTCGAGGTGGTCGAAGAAATTGCCGTTGGCCATCGCCCGCGAATGCGCTTCGGCGGCGCCGCCAAGGGTGGCGTTCCAGGCCAGCGGCTGGGTCGCTGCGTAAGGTTTGCCACCGCACTGGCGGGCTTGCCCGCGGGCGGCGTTGATCCGTTCGAGGAGCTTCTGCCCTTCCGCCTGCCAATCGCCCATGCCGCCGCGCAGCAATGGCCGGGCGAGGACGATGCGCCAGTCGCGGTCCTGGCGGCTGACGCCGACGTCGACGAATTGCGGGTCGAGCACCACGCGGCAGAAGCTTTCCTCCAGCGCCTTCATCGCCGCGCCGGCATCGCGCGGCCCGGAAAGGCTGATCGACTGCACGTTGACCATCGGGTAGGCGGCCTGCGCCATCGCCTGCTGCAGGTCGCCGGCGGCATTCACCGGCAAGGCCAGGCGCGGATCGGCGGCCAGCGGCGGCAGTTCGCCGCTGGCCTGCCCGCCGCAGGACTGCACCTGGCCACGGTAGGCGTTGATCGCCTCGACCAGTTGCGCCTCGTCGGCGGCACTGGCGGCCGCTGCGAGCGCCAGTCCGAGCGTCAGTACGGCCAAACGCGGGATGCTTGGGATTGCCATGGAAATCTCCTCGATCTGATGGCGCCTATGATGCGCGATTCCGCGGCGCGCCGCCGCATTCGACCGGAACCCGGCGCCGGCGTTGCAGGCTCAGGCCGGCGCTTCGGCGAACGCCTCCACCAGCCGCTCGATCACCGCGCGGACCCGCGCGGTGTGGCGCAGGTCCTTGTGGGTAACCATCCACACCTCGTATGGCCGGCGTCGCTCACGCTGCGGCCAGACCCGCACCAGTCCGTCGCGCTCGCCCATGTACAGCGGCAGCTCGCAGAGCCCCAGGCCACGCGCCAGGGCCTGGCGCACCATCATGTTGGAATTCACCGCGATGACCACCCGGCCGTCGCGGATCGGCTCGCCGCCCAGGGTCAGTTCGCGCTGGCTGTGCCAATAGGGTTCGTACATCACCAGGTCGTGGCCGCGGAAACGCTCGCCGGGCACCGGTACGCCGTTGCGCCGCAGGTAGTCCGCGGAAGCGAACAGGCCCATGGGCCAACTGGCGAGTTTTCTCAGGATCAAATCGGGATTTTCCGGCCGCAGGGTGCGAATCGCGATGTCGGTCTCGCGCTTGGGCAGGTCGACCACGGCCGAAGCGCTGTCGAGCAGCACGCGGATATCCGGGTGTTCAAGGTGCAGGCGGGCCAGGGCGGGTAGCACGAAGTCGACGGCCAGGGAGTCGGTGGTGGACAACCGCACCTCGCCGGACAGTCGGTGGTCCATCCCGCGGGTCCGCCGCAGCAACTCCAGGGCCGAGCGTTCCATCTTCTCGGCCAGTTCGAAGGCCGCCTCGCCGGCCGGGGTCAGCAGGTAGCCGGACGAGGTGCGCAGGAACAGGGTCGAGCCCAGCGCCGCCTCCAGCGACGCCAGCCGCCGGCCCACCGTGGCCTGGTCGACGTGAAGCGCGCGGGCGGCGCCGCGCAGGGTGTGCTCGCGGCAGAGCGCGAGGAAGACGCGGGTGTCGTCCCAATTCATGGCGGTTTTCCTGATGCATTTTCGCATCAGTCTAATGAAAAAGCGCTGCGCGACCACGGCATCCGCGCTGCTTACCATGCGAACCAGGTCCGAACCATTTTCCCAGGAGCATGCGATGAGCAGTACGAACCGATTTCCCGAACGAATGACCGCCATCGAGATCGCCCGGCCCGGCGGCCCCGAGGTACTGGTGGCGACCAGCCGGCCGCTGCCGACGCCCGGCCCGCGCGAGGTCCTGGTCGAAGTCCGCGCCGCCGGCGTCAACGGTCCCGACGTGCTTCAGCGCAAGGGCGTGTACGACCCGCCGCCCGGCGCCTCGGACATTCCCGGCCTGGAGATCGCCGGCACGGTGCGGGCGGTCGGCAGCGAGGTCAGCCGCTTCGCCGTCGGCGAGGCGGTGATGGCGTTGATTCCCGGCGGCGGCTACGCGCAGTTCGCGGTGGCCGACGAGCGCACCACCCTGCACCTGCCCGACGGCCTGGGCATGGAGGAAGCGGCGGCGCTGCCGGAAACCTTCATGACCGTCTGGGTCAACCTGTTCCAGCGCGGTGGCTTCAAGGCCGGCGAGACGCTGCTGGTCCACGGTGGCGCCTCCGGCATCGGCACCGCCGCGACCATGCTGGGCAAGGCCTTCGGCGCGGCGAAAATCTTTACCACGATCTCCAGCGAGGCCCAGCGCGAGGCCAGCCTGCGCCTCGGCGCTGACCTGGCGATCAACTACACCGAGCAGGATTTCGTCGAGGAAGTGCTGCGCGGCACCGAAGGTCGCGGGGTCGATGTGATCGTCGATATCGTTGCCGGCGACTATGTGACGCGGAACTACCAGGCGGCGGCGATGAACGGACGGATCGTGCAGATCGGCGTGATCAAGGGCAAGGCCGCCGAAGTCGACCTGTTCCCGATGCTGAGCAAGCGCCTGGTCCATCTTGGCTCGACCCTGCGCTCGCGGAGCCACGACGAGAAAGGCGCGATCATCGCCGAACTGGAGCGCCAGGTCTGGCCGCACGTGCGCGCCGGCACTGTCCGGCCGCAGGTGTTCCGCACCTTCCCCCTGGAACAGGCGCGCCAGGCCCACGAACTGATGGACTCCGGCCAGCACATCGGCAAGATCGTCCTCACGTCAGCTCCCTGAGGCCGCTCAGACCTCGATATCGCCCAGGCGCAGCGCCCGCGCCACCGCCTGGGCGGTGGACGCCGCGCCGAGACGGCGGCGGGCGGCACGCAGGTGATTCTCCACGGTGCGCTCGGAAATCATCAGGATCGCCGCCACCTCCGCCTGCTGCTTGCCCAGGGCGATCCATTGCAGGACTTCCCGCTCGCGCTCGCTGAGCGCTTGCGCATCGCCCGCCGACACAGGGCCGCGCAGGCGCTTCAGGGCGAAGAACAGGATCGGGCAGAAGGCCTGGGCGGCGAGCTTGCAACCGGCATTCAGGTCCAGCCGCTCGCCGGCGAAAGACACCGCGCCCTCCAGGCCGTTGCGGCCGAACACCGGCACCTGCATGCCATTGACCTGGCCGAGGTCGCGGACCCCACGGACGATGCGGTAGGTCATGCGCTCGGGATCCTCCGAGGGGCTCTTCGACCAGAAGAACGGCTCGTCCAGTTCGAGGATGTGCCGGGTGACCGGACAGTGCAGAAGATAGGCGTCGCGCTGCTGGGCGCTGCGCCCCTCGGCCCAGTCGCCATGGACGAAGAACAGCTCGTCGATCAGTTCGTCCTCGTCGGGGCGGGGGAACAGGCTGCAGACGATCACCCGGTCGAAGCCCAGGCGTGCGGAGAACTCCACCATCTCGCGGCAGACCGCCTCGGTGGTAGCGGCCTTGCGCAGCCGGGCGACGCTGTCGAAGAGAAGGCTGGCGTAGTCGGTCATGGAGCGGACGTTCCTGGCTTTTTCCGCATGATCCCCGGCTTGCCGGCAAAAGCCCATAGGGGAAAACCCTCAGGCGACCGATCGTGGGTTAGGGGATTTCCCCTATTTCGCCGGCCGGCGACCCCGCCTATCGTCTTGGTACGACCTCCATCACGCAGAAAGGAACGAGCCATGAGCAACGAGCGCGATACCAGCAGAACCCCGACGCCCGACCACGCCGAGCACAACGCGTTCTTTCCCTCGCCCTATTCCCTGAGCCAGTACACCTCGGCGAAGACCGACTTCGACGGCGCCGACTACCCGACCCCGTACAAGGGCGGCAAGAAGGTGCTGATGATCGGTACCGACGAACGCTACATCCTGATGCAGAACGGCAGCATGTTCTCCACCGGCAACCACCCGGTGGAAATGCTCCTGCCGATGTACCACTTGGACAAGGCCGGCTTCGAGTTCGATGTCGCCACGCTCTCCGGCAACCCGGTGAAGCTGGAGATGTGGGCGATGCCCGGTGAGGACGAGGCGGTGAAGAGCATCTACGCGAAGTACCTGCCCAAGCTGAAAGCGCCGCGGAAGCTCGCCGACCTCCTGGAGCAGGCCGTCGCCGACGACTCGCCGTACGCCGCGGTGTTCGTTCCCGGCGGCCACGGCGTGCTGGCGGGCATTCCGCACAGCCGGGAGGTGAAACGGCTGCTCAATGCCTTCCTCGCCAAGGACCGCTACATCATCACCCTTTGCCACGGTCCGGCCTGCCTGCTGGCACCGGCGGTCGACGAGAAGCCGGAGGACTACCCGTTCAAGGGCTACGAGATCTGCGTGTTCCCCGACGCCCTGGACACCGGTGCCAACCTGGAGATCGGCTACATGCCCGGTCCCCTGCCCTGGCTGGTGGGCGAGAACCTGCAGAAGCTCGGGGTGAAGATCCTCAACAAGGGCATCACCGGCCAGGTCCACCGCGACCGCAAGCTGCTCACCGGCGACAGCCCGCTGGCCTCCAACAACCTTGGCAAGCTGGCCGCCAAGACCCTTCTCGAAGCGTTCGCCCGCTGATTCCCCGCCGCGCCCCGTCCGTGCCCCACGGACGGGGACATCTCCCGTTCGTCCCGGCGTCATCGAACTTAAACCGGCCTGGCGCAGCATCGTCCTTCAGGAAGAGGAATGGCGCGTTGCCCGACGCCGTCCGGCGAAAGACGAATCGATGACCGCACAGAAAGAAAACTCTGACAGCACACCGACTAGTCGTCCTCCCTTCCCGCCGTTACGGTTCCGGGCTTGCGCACAAAGCCGAACCCAAGGGGGCCCCTCATGTCACTGCCGCCGTACCTCAAGCCCGGCGACAAGGTCGTGTTGTACGACCAGCACTGCCGCTTCTGCACGCTCTGGAGCGGTTTCCTGGCACGCCGCGCCGACCACCGGCTGAAGCTGCTTGCCGCGCAGTCCGCCGAAGGCCTGGCGATTCTCGATTGGTTCGGGCTGGCACCCGATCATTTCAACACCTGGCTGTTCGTCGACGGCGCCTACGCCTGCGACGACAACGATGCCCTGCTCGAGGTGCTGCGCCTGTTGCCGGGCCCCTGGCGTCACCTGCGCTGGCTGCGCCTGCTGCCAGCCTGGCTGCGCGACGAGTGCCACGAGGCGCTACGGCGCAACCGCTGGCGCTGGTTCGGCCGCCAGCGCCCACCCCTTCGTCGTCGCTCCTGGCGTCCCCGTCGAGCCTGACGCCTCTCCGCGCTGGCCGTGGCGGGTTATGCTGCCTGCGCACCAGCCTGCGGACCCATACCTGCCATGGCCCTTGACCCGAGCCAACGCCGACGACTGCGCCACGCGCTATCCGACGCCTTCGTCGACACTCTCCTGGAGCCCGAGGATATCGCCCGGCGGATAAAGGGCGTCGACCCGGCGTTGCTGGAGCGGTTGTTCTTCGAGGAAGTGGCGCCGGTCTGCCACGGCAACCTGCTCAGCCCCGCTCCGGCGGTATGGACCGCCTTCGACGAGGCCTGGCTGGAAGAGGCCATCGAGCGACGCCTGGCGCGGCAAAGGAGCTGCGCCCTGCGACGCTGGCACGAGCGCTGCCTGGTCGCCTGGCTGCGATGGCGATACGCCGACACCTGGCGCGCGATCGCCGGCGCTCTTTGAGCGAGCGCCTCAGCGAAATACCGAATGGATGAGCTTGCCGGCCTTCTTCGTGTCGACCGCCTGCTGGCGTACCGGCGGCAGCGGCTCGCGCTTGTCCTTGTCTGCCTCGTTCATCTGCGCCACCCAGGCATCCACCCGATCGCGGCTGACGGCGCCGTAGTTGAGATGGCAGCTGTCGACGAGGGTCTTGCCCTTCTTCTCCTTGTAGCTGCACTGCACGCGGAAGTCGCCGATGTAGTTGGTGGCGAAGCTCTCGGCACGGAACGGCGCGGAGAACGGCTTGGAGGTATAGGTCTCGTAGTAGTAGTCGGTCTTGGTCAGCGGCGTAGAACGACAGTTGGACTCCACGTTCACCGCCGTGTGGGTGACGCTGCGCTTCCTTTTCCGGACCGTCTTCTCCAGCGCCTCGCCGTTGGCCTCGCAGCGCTCCTCGTACGCACCGGTCTCGCGGGTGACGGTATAGGACAGGTACCTCACCTCGAACTCGTAAAGCTCGTAGTAGCGCGGCGTCAGTGCGAGGCTGAACAGCTCGGAGTACGACGAGGTGGTGACGTGGGCCGCATGGGTCTTGGAGGCGGGATCGCGGAAACGCAGGGTCAGGCGGGTGGACGGGTCGTTGCTGCCGGTGTTCTCGAAGCCGACCACGCCGGTGACGAAACTGGGCGGATCGCCGGCGCGCATGGAGAACCAGGACGACACCGAGCCCTGGTTCGCCGGGTTGATGTTGCAGCCCGCCAGCGCTGCCATGCAGGCGAGCACGGCAGGTAGCTTTCCTTTTCTGGGCGTCATTGAAATCCCTTTGCTCGCGACAGGAGGAAAATATCGTTAGGAAACAACGTTGAGAGGCCGGCAAGGATACCCGACTGGCGCACGGGTCGCATCATTATGACATCACGCCGCCCGCCGGCGTTGCCGCGACCGTTCGTCGAACCTATGAATTCCGGTAGTTTCCCTTGCCCTCGCTGGCGTCCCAGGATCAGGATTTCCTGTGTTCGCCGGGAGGATCCTGGCGTGTCCACGACCAGCCTCTGCCCCTCCGCCACGCGGGAACACGGTCCCGGCGCGAAACGCGTCCTGCCTCTGCTGTTCCTCACCTGCCTGCTGGATGCCGCTGGCGTCGGCCTGATCGTGCCCCTGCTGCCGACGCTGATCGGCAGCGTGGCGCCGCTGGCGGTCCGCGACGCGGCCACCTGGGGCGCCGCCCTGGTGATGACCTTCGCGCTGCTGCAATTGTTCTTTTCGCCGGTCCTCGGCAGCCTCAGCGACCGCTTCGGACGCCGCCCCGTCCTGGTCCTGGCGATGCTCGGCTTCGCCCTCAGCTATCTGCTGCTGGCGCTGGCCGACAGCCTCTGGATGCTGTTCCTCGGTCGCGCGCTGGCCGGGCTCACCGGCGCCAGCGTGGCCACCGCGATGGCCTGCGCGGCTGACCTCGGCACGCACGGGCAGCGCACCCGGCACTTCGGCTGGCTGTACGCCGGCCTCGCTCTGGGCATGATCCTCGGCCCCGCCCTCGGTGGGCTGCTGGCGGTGCACGGCACGACGCTGCCGCTGTTGCTGGCCGCCGGCCTGTGCCTGCTCAACGCCCTGCTCGCCGGCCTGTTCCTCGAGGAAACCCTGCCCCCGACGCGACGCCGCCGCCTGGACCCGAGGCGGATGAATGCCTTGCGCTCGATCAGCGGCCTGGCTCGGCAACCGGGGGTCGGACGCCTGCTGGCGGTGCTTGCCCTGGTATTCCTCGGCTTGCAGGCGGTGATGGTGGTCTGGCCGTTCTTCGTGATCGAGAAGTTTCACTGGAGCAGCGCCTGGATCGGCTACTCGCTGGCCCTCTACGGCGTGCTCGCGGTGCTCGCCCAGACCCTCGGCGTGAACCTCTGCAAGCGGCGCCTGGACGACGCCCGCCTGCTGCGCCTGGGCCTCGCCCTGCAAGGCTGCGGCCTGCTGCTGTTCGCCCTGGTCGACTCGTCATTCTGGCTGGTCTGCGCGCTGCTGCCCTTCGCGCTCGGCAGCCTCGCCACCCCGGCCATGCAGGGGCTGCTCTCGGCCCGCGTGCCGGTCGACCGCCAGGGCGAGTTGCAGGGCGTGCTGAGCAGCCTGATGAGCCTCGCCGCGATCGTCGGTCCGCCGCTGATGAGCGGCCTGTTCCACTGGGGCAGCGGTCCGCTCGCGCCGCTGCCCCTGGCCGGCGCGCCATTCCTCGCCGGCGCCCTTCTCGTTCTGGCCGGGCTGGTCCTGGCCTGGCAACTTCGACCTACGGGAGAAGAACGATCATGGACCGGATAGACATGGGCGTGCTGGTGGTACTGTTCAATCCTGGCGACGACGACCTGGAACACCTTGGCGAACTGGCGGCGGCGTTTCCGCAACTGCGCTTCCTCGCCGTCGACAACTCACCGCACAGCGATCCGCAGCGCAATGCCCGGCTGCGCGGGCAAGGCATCGCCGTGCTGCACCACGGCAACCGGCAGGGCATCGCCGGCGCCTTCAACCAGGGGCTCGACGCGCTGTTCCGGCGTGGCGTGCAGGGTGTGCTGCTGCTCGACCAGGACTCCCGTCCCGGCGGCGCCTTCCTCGCCGCCCAGTGGCGCAACCTGCAGGCGCGCAACGGTCAGGCCTGCCTGCTCGGCCCACGGATCTTCGACCGGGGTGACCGGCGCTTCCTGCCGGCCATCCATCTCGACGGACTGACGCTCAGGCAATTGTCTCTGGACGGCCTGACGACCCCGCAGCGCACCTCGTTCCTGATCTCCTCCGGCTGCCTGCTGACCCGCGAGGCCTACCAGCGCCTCGGCCACTTCGACGAGGAACTGTTCATCGACCACGTGGACACCGAATACAGCCTGCGCGCCCAGGCGCTGGACGTGCCCCTGTACGTCGACCCGCGGCTGGTCCTCGAGCACCGCATCGGCACGCGCAAGACCCGCCGCCTCGGCGGTCTCAGCCTCAGCGCGATGAACCACGCCCCGCTGCGCCGCTACTACCTGGCGCGCAACGGCCTGCTGGTCCTGCGCCGCTACGCCCGGTCCTCGCCGCTGGCCCTGCTGGCGAACCTGCCGACCCTGACCCAGGGCCTCGCGGTGCTCCTGCTCGAACGCGACAAGCTGCTCAAGCTGCGCTGCCTGGGCTGGGGCCTGTGGGACGGCCTGCGGGGACGCGGCGGCGCGCTGGAGCGCAACCGCCCGCGCCTGCTGAAGCGCCTCGCCGGCCCGGCCGTGGCGTCCGTAGCTTCCGGCAAGGCCAAGGCCTAGTCGGCGAAACGCATTCCCGCATAGGGCGCTTGCCGGCACGCCGCGAGCCGGCTGCGCAGGTCGCCGACGTGGGCCTCCAGGCGATGGCCGTCCGGGTCGAGGAAGTAGAACGAATCGCCCTCGCTGCGGTTCTGCTTCCATTCGCGCACGCCATGCGCGCGCAGCTGCGCGGCGAAGCGGGCGAAATCCGCGGCGGCGATGCCGAAGGCATAGTGCGTGTAGTCCGCGGCCGGCCCGCCGTACTGCGGCTCCCGGGACAGGCACAGCCACAGTGAACCCAGTTCGAGATAGGCGCCCTGGTCCCAGCGTGCTTCCAGGCGAAAGCCGAGAAGATCGCGGTAGAAGGCGATGCTGGCCGGCAGGTCGGCGACCGCCAGGGTCAGGTGATTGAGACCGGTGAGCATGGGGGGCTCCTTGCAAGGTTTGGCGGGAGGACGATTCAGGCACGCCCCAGCCAGTCGCCGCGGATTATTTCCATCAGTTGGCGCAAGCCGGGTTGCGGCTGGCGTCGGCTCGGATAGTAGAGGCAGAACGGCGCGCCCATCGAGGTCCAGTCCGGCAATACCAGTTGCAGCCGGCCGCTACGCAGCTCCTCGGCGATTCCCACCTCCAGGCAGTAGGCCAGGCCGACACCGTCCAGGGCCGCGGCAACCGCCGTATTGCTTTCGTTGACGCTGAAGGGGCCGGGCACGTCGACCTCGACCATCCGCTCGCCGTCGCCCAGTTCCCATTTGTAGAACGAGTTGTCGCCCAGGCGCATGCGGATGCAGGCGTGCCGCAACAGGTCGTCCGGCCGCTGGGGCACGCCGTGGCGCGCCAGGTAATCGGGCGACGCGGCCACCACCCAGCGCAGCTCCCCGGTCAATGGCACCGCGACCATGTCCTGGGGCACCGTGCCGCCGTAACGGATGCCGGCGTCGTAGCCGTCGGCGACGATGTCGACCATGCGGTCCTCCACCGAAAGTTCCAGTTGCAGGTCCGGATACGCCTCGGTGAAGCGCCTGAGGACCGGCCCCAGCAGCAGCCGCGAGGCATCGCGCGGCACGTTCAGGCGCAGCCGGCCCACCGGCGAGGTGCGATAGGCATCGAGCTCGCCGAGCGCCTCGCCGATCACCTGGAAACCATCCTCCAGCTTGGCCGCCAGCGCGCTGCCGGCATCGGTCGGCACCACCGAACGGCTGGTACGGTTGAGCAGCTTCACCCCGAGCCGCGCCTCGAGGTTGCGCATGCTGTGGCTCAGCGCCGAGGTACTGACACCCAGTTCCTGGGCCGAGTGACGGAAGCTGCGGCGCCGGACGATGGTCATGAAGACGTTCAGGTCGGCGAGTTCGGAACGGGTGAAAGCCGGCATTCCAGGGCTCCTGGCAGTTCTCGGAGGTCAATGCAGCATTGAGCCACATTCAATCTCGGGTGATCTAGAGTAATCGCTCCGTGCCGCCGGGCGCATTGCCGGCAAGCGTTTTCCCGATCTGCAGGAGTATTTCCATGAGTGTTGAAAGCATTCGCATCGAGGGTATCGACACGCCGGTCTCGCGCATCGGCCTCGGCACCTGGGCCATCGGCGGCTGGATGTGGGGCGGCGCTGACGACGCGACGTCGGTGGAAACCATCCGGCGTGCGGTGGAATCCGGGATCAACCTGATCGACACCGCGCCGGTCTATGGCTTCGGCCATTCCGAGGAGGTCGTCGGCAAGGCCTTGCAGGGCCTGCGCGACAAGGCGGTGATCGCCACCAAGGCGGCGCTGGAGTGGAGCGACGCGGGCATCCACCGCAACGCCTCCGCCGCACGCATCCGCCGGGAGGTCGAGGACTCGCTGCGGCGGCTGAAGACCGATCGCATCGACCTGTACCAGATTCACTGGCCGGACCCGCTGGTGGCGCACGAGGAAACCGCCGGCGAACTGGAGCGCCTGCGCCGCGACGGCAAGATCCTCGCCATCGGCGTGAGCAACTATTCGCCGGAACAGATGGACGGGTTCCGCCAGTTCGCTCCGCTGGCCAGCGTGCAGCCACCCTACAACCTGTTCGAGCGCGCCATCGACGCCGACGTGCTGCCCTACGCCGAGCGCAACGGCATCGTCGTGCTGGCCTACGGAGCGCTGTGCCGCGGCCTGCTTTCCGGACGGATGAACGCCGAGACCCGCTTCGATGGCGACGACCTGCGCAAGTCCGACCCGAAGTTCCAGCAGCCCCGCTTCGCCCAGTACCTGGCAGCGGTCGCGCAACTGGAGGAACTGGCTCGCGAGCGCTATGGCAAGTCGGTGCTGGCCCTGGCCATCCGCTGGATTCTCGATCGCGGCCCTACGGTGGCGCTGTGGGGGGCGCGCAAGCCGGAGCAGTTGAACGGCATCGCCGACGCCTTCGGCTGGCGCCTGGACGACGAGGCCATGGCCCGCATCGAGCGGATCCTCGCCGAGACCATCCAGGATCCGGTCGGTCCCGAGTTCATGGCGCCGCCCAGCCGCAACGCCTGATCGGACGGCCGGGGCGGCAACGCCCCTGGCCGCTGGCCTGACGGAGCGGCGGAAGGCAAAATGGCGGTTTTTCTCAAGGACTGCCGGATCAGTTATGGAAAACGTCTACAAGACCCCGGAAGCGCCCTTGGTGGAAACCCGCGGCGCGAAGCGGGCGCATTTCTTCGTCACCTCGCTGGGCAAGATGAGCGTGCTCTTCCTCCTCACCCTGGGGCTGTACGGCGTGTACTGGATGTACAAGCACTGGAAGGCCCAGCAACCGCAGATGGAGCGGCGGATCAGCCCGGTATGGCGGGCGATCTTCGGCATCTTCTTTTTCCACGCCCTCGCCCGGCGGATCCACCAGGCCCTGCCGGAAGAGCGCCAGGCACTATGGAGCCCGAGCAAGGATGCGACCTGGGCGGTGCTGCTGACGGTCGCGGCGAACCTGATCAGCCACCTCACCGACGTGGTCCCCGCGCTGGAGCCCTACTCGCTGCCCTCGCTCCTGCTGCTGCTCACGCCGCTGATCCCGATGCGCAACATCCAGCGCCAGGCCAACCTCGCCAGCGGCGACCCGCAGGGCACGGGCAACGCCGGCTATTCGGGCTACAACCTGCTGTTCATCGTGCTCGGCGCGCTCTACTGGCTGCTGATCCTGATCGGTTCCGCGGTGATCCTCTTCGGCTCGTCCCAGGGCTGAGCCGCCTCAGCTGGGAAACGCCCGGCGCAACAGTTCGGGCAGCACCTCGCCGGCCGGACCGACGAGACAGTGTTCGCGCGGATGGCAGGTGCGCACCGGTTGCGGGTTCACATGCACGACGCTGGCACCGTGTTCCAGCGCCAGTCCGGGTATCCGCGCCGCCGGCTGCACCACGCCGGAAGTGCCGACGCTGAGCAACAGGTCGCACTCGCAGGCCGCGGCGAAAGCCTCGCGCAGGGCCGCCTCGGGCAGCGCCTCGCCGAACCAGACCACGCCCGGCCGGACCTGTCCGCCGCAGGCCGGACAACGCGGCGGCTCGATCCGTCGTCCCTCTTCCGGCTCGACCGAATCGGGCAAGGCGTCCCGGTAGGCTGCCGCGCAGGTCGCGCAACGCGGCGCGTGCAGGCTGCCATGCAGGTGAAGGACGTCGCGGCTGCCGGCGCGTTCATGCAGGTCGTCGACGTTCTGGGTGACCAACCGGGTGTCGGCGATCCGTCCGCTCAATGCGGCAATCGCCCGGTGCGCGGGATTCGGCTGGACACCCAGCACCTTCAGGCGGCGCCACTCGTACCAGCCCCAGACCAGCGCGGGATCGTCGGCGAAGGCCGCGGGCGTAGCCAGGGCCGCCGGATCGTAGCGCGCCCAGAGACCGCCAAGGGCATCGCGGAAGGTGGGAATCCCGCTTTCCGCCGACACCCCGGCGCCCGTGAAGATCACCAGGCGGCGGGCGCCGGCGAGCAGTTCGACGACAGCGCGCATCTCGCTCCTCCGCTTACAGCGCGGACAACGCGCGGTATTCGTCCTGGGCATGCTGGTCGGTCATGCCGCTGACGAAATCCTGGAGCATACGGCAGCGGTGGTAGAACTCCCACTGCCGCTGCAACGGGTCCTCCGCCACACCTTTCATGGCCTCCAGGTAAGCCTTGATCTGCTGGCTCGGCAGGCGCCGAACCAGCAGTTGCGGATGCGGCGCGGCGGCCTGGCGACCTTCGGCGAGGGCCTGGAACTCCTCGGCCGGCAGGCGCAGCAGCGGCGCGTAGAAATCCAGCAGGCCCTGGATGATGCGGTAGCCCTGCAATTCCAGGGTTTCCACCTCCGGATGGCAGAACACCCATTCCATGGCCACGTCCTTGAACGTCTGGACGATGGCGTGCGGCAGGCTGCCGTCCTCCATCAGCGCGCGGCCGAGGGTGCCGGCATGAACCGCTTCGAGGTTGTCGATGAACTGCTGGGCGGCGTGCTGGACCAGCGGGTGGATCATTTTCACCCGCAGGCGGATGAAGAATTCGCTGACCTTGTTGATCGGCTCCCGCTCGGCCTTTTCCAGTGAGTAGTCGACCATCCGCTGGAAGCTCATGTTGTCCGCGTCGCCGGGAATCGGCGCGTCCGGCGAATGGTGGACGGCAAACTTCTTCACCAGCAGATCCGCCAATTGACGGATGTCGAGGATGCCTTTTTCCACCGAGTCTTCGATATCGGCCAGGCAATAGGAGATATCGTCGGCCGCTTCCATGATGTAGGCCACAGGGTGGCGAGTGCCCGGGCGCATGCCGAGGACTTGGCGCAGTTCGTCGACGAAGGCTTCCTCGGAAAGATAGAAGCCCGGCTTCTTGTTCAGGTAGTGGTTCGCCGCTGCCTTGTCCGGCTTCGGCTCGTAGGCCGGACGCACGTACTTGAGCAGGCCGGCGGTCTGCGTGTAGGTGAGGTTCAGGCGCAGCAGCTTCACCACCAGGCGGATGGCCTGGGCGTTGCCTTCGAAATGCTTGAGGTCGGTGAGCATGCGCTGCTGCAACAGGCCGTCGCCCTGGCCCGGCGGTACGCGGCGCTCGAACAGGGCGTCGAGATTGCGTTCGAACCAATCGTTGATGGCGTACTCGCCGAAATGACCGAACGGCGGATTGCCGACGTCGTGCATCAGGCAGGCCATTTCCACCAGGCTTTCCAGCGCGCCTTCCAGCCCGTCCAGGCCGACCTCCGCGGCACGCGGGCCCAGTTGGCGGAACAGCGTGCGGACGATGAAACGCCCGGTCTGCTGCACTTCCAGGGAATGGGTCAGGCGGCTGCGCACCGCCGCGTTGCGCTCCAGCGGGAAGACCTGGGTCTTCTGCTGCAAGCGACGCACGGCGGCGGAATTGACGATGCGCCCGCGGTCGCTTTCCAACTGGTAGACGATGTCTTGCAGATCGGTATTCCCGGCATGTCCGTAGGTTTCCCTGTCATGCGGACGCTGGCGGGATATCCGCTCCTTGAAATCCACGGCCCCTGGCATCTGGCGCTGTTCTCCACTCGGTCGGCTGCGAACCCCGAGCCTAGCGCGTGGCGGCGGTTTAACCAAGGTCGCGACAATCCGTCCCACTACCGTTCGCGATCCGCCCTCTTCCCCGGGCGGCGGCAACTGGCAGAATACCCCGCTCGGCACCAGCGACCCCCGCCGCAGAACGGGGGCGCCGCCGATCATGCGTGCGCCCAGAGAAACAGGAACGTTCAGGGAGGTTCCGCATGAGCATCACATCCACCGACATCTGCCAGGCCGCCGATGCCCTCAAGGGGTTCGTCGGTTTCAACCGCAAGACCGGCCGCTACATCGTGCGTTTCAGCGAAGACTCCTTCGGCATGGACGTAGCCGACGACAGCATCACGCCCACCAGCGAGTTCGTCTGGAGTTCGGTACGCGACGACGTCATGCGCCTGGGCCGCGAGCAGTTGCAGATCCTGCTGGAACAGAACATCAACGAACGACTGAACATCGGCGAGCCGCTACTGGTCTATCTGCGCCGCCAGGACCTGCCGGAAATCACCGCACAACGCCAGTTGCGCTGAGCGCCGTCGATCGCCGCCCGCGCCGGGCGCTGCGCCACGCATTATGCTGGAAGCGTCCGCCGCCGTCCGGCGCCGCGGACGCCATCGGCCATCCGGCGCGCCACGCAGGTGCTGCGTGGGGAGGTGAACGCCATGAGCAAGGGACTGAACGCGAAGAAGGAAACTCGTAGGAAACCGCTGAAAACCGCCCAGGAGAAACGCCTGGCGAAACGAGCGAAAAAACACGCTCCGACGGCGCCGCTCGGCACCCCACCGCGGAGCTGAGCCAGGCCGGAGCAGAGCCGCAGGCGCAACCGCTCAATCGTCCGCGGCGGGGTCCAGGTCGGGGAACAGCACCTCGGTGAAGCCGAACTTGCTGAAGTCGGTGATTCGCGAGGGATACAGGCGGCCGATCAGGTGGTCGCACTCGTGCTGCACCACCCGCGCATGGAACCCTTCGACGCTGCGGTCGATCGGCTGTCCCTGCGGGTCCAGGCCCTGGTAGCGGATGCGCCGATGGCGCGATACCGCGCCGCGCAACCCCGGCACCGACAGGCACCCCTCCCAGCCCTCTTCCATCTCGTCGTCCAGCAGGGTGATCCGCGGGTTCAGCAGGATGGTCGGCGGCACGGCCGGGGCGTCCGGATAGCGCTCGCTGCGCTCGAAACCGAAGATCACCAGCTGCAGGTCGACGCCGATCTGCGGCGCGGCCAGCCCTACCCCGCCGACGTGATGCATGGTTTCGAACATGTCGTCGATCAGCCGTTGCAGCTCCTCGCTGCCGAACAGTTCGGACGGCACCGGCTGCGCGATACGCAACAGGCGCTCGTCACCCATCTTGAGGATTTCCCGGATCATGCCGCCCCCTGATAAAGGTCAGTAACGCCCTACATGCTCAGCCAGAAAACCAGACAGGACAAGACGCAAAGCGCTTCCATCTCCGGCAATTGCGCCATTGATTTGACACCGAACGGCTTTCTTTCCCGGCACATCCGGTAATATTCGCCGCACACCGACTACACTGGCCAGTCGTGCCACCCCGCTACGTTTTCCTGGAGGAAACCTTTTTGCCTTCGTTGCCCACCTTGCAGCCCCTCGACCTCTACAGGCGCACCCTGGCCTGCCTGGTCCTGGCGGTTTCCTGCCTGGGCGGCGGAGGCCTGTGGGCGGACGACGCACGGACGTCGATCGAGCAACGCAGCAATGCGGTCAGCCAGGTTCTGCTGGGCATATTCAGCTACGTGCGCTGGCCGAAGGAGCCGGCGGTCCTGCAACTCTGCGTGGTCGGACCGACCGAGTACGCCGACGGCCTGCTCCGCGGCATGGTGCAGGCCAATGGCAGGCGCGTGCATGCGGAACGCCGCGCGGTGGACAACCCGGACCTCGGCACGCTCTGCAACGTGATCTACCTCGGAGTGGTCGACGAGCGCGAGCGCCAGCAGGTGTTCCGCAGCCTGGCCGGGCATCCGGTGCTGTCCATCAGCGAGCGCGGCACCGAATGCAGCGTCGGCAGCATGTTCTGCCTCAACGTCGGCGGCCCGCGCATCACCTTCGAGGCCAATCTCGACTCCATCGCCCGCAGCGGCGTACGCGTGCACCCGAGCGTATTGAAACTGGCAAGGCGGCAGGCCACTCCGTGATGAACCGTCGTCGTCGCTATACGGGTTCCAATCCATCGCTGCGCCGGGTGCTCTATCGCGCGCACCTGGGCGTGGCGCTGGTCGCGGTATTCACCGCCGGGCTGGCGGTGACCCTGGTCGGCCTGCTGACCCTGCGCGCCTATGCCGACCCCAACCAGCAACTGATCGCCCGTTCCATCAGCTATACCGTCGAGGCCGCGGTGGTCTTCGGCGATGCCCAGGCCGCCGAGGAGTCCCTGGCGCTGATCGCCTCCAGCGAAGAGGTCTCCAGCGCCATCGTCTACGACCGCCAGGGACAGACCCTGGCCAGTTGGCATCGGGAAAGCACCGGGCCGCTGCACCTGCTGGAACAGCAACTGGCGCACTGGCTGCTCAGCGCGCCGACCGAACAACCGATCCTGCACGACGGCCAGAAGATCGGTTCGGTGGAGGTGAAGGGCTCCGGCGGCAGCCTGCTGCGCTTCCTGCTCACCGGTTTCGCCGGCATGGTCCTGTGCCTGCTGCTTACCGCCCTGGGCGCCTTCTACCTGTCGCGGCGGCTGGTACGCGGTATCGTCGGCCCGCTCGACCAACTGGCGAAGGTCGCGCATACCGTGCGCCGCGAACGGGATTTCGAGAAGCGCGTACCGGAAGCCGGCATCGCCGAGCTGAGCCAACTGGGCGAGGACTTCAACGCCCTGCTCGACGAACTCGAATCCTGGCAGGCGCGCCTGCAGGACGAGAACGCCTCGCTGGCGCACCAGGCCCACCACGACAGCCTGACCAGCCTGCCCAACCGCGCCTTCTTCGAAGGCCGCCTGAGCCGGGCGCTGCGCGATGCCAACGAGCATCGCGAGCAATTGGCGGTGCTGTTCATCGACAGCGACCGCTTCAAGGAGATCAACGACCGCCTCGGCCATGCCGCCGGCGACACCGTGCTGGTCAACATCGCCATGCGCATCCGTGGGCAGTTGCGCGAAAGCGACCTGGTGGCGCGCCTGGGCGGCGACGAATTCGCCGTCCTGCTCGCACCGCTGGCGTCCGGCGCCGACGCCCTGCGCATCGCCGACAACATCATCGCCAGCATGCAGGCGCCGATCCGGCTCAGCGACGGCAGCACGGTGAGTACCTCACTGACCATCGGCATCGCCCTCTATCCCGAGCATGCGGATACCCCGGCGGCGCTGCTCCACGACGCCGACATGGCGATGTACATCGCCAAGCGCCAGGCCCGCGGCAGCCGGCGCCTGGCGGAACTCAACGACCCCCGCATCCTTCAGGAAGAAAAGGAGATAGACAGTGCTACCCCAGAGGCTCCACCCAAGTAGATTGCTCGCCCTCGCCCTGTTCAGCCTTGTGCTGGGCCTGGCCGGTTGCCAGACCAAGCCGCCGCAGACCGGCCTGAGCGCCGAGCAGATCGCCGTGCTCCAGGAGCAGGGCTTCGAACTCCGCGACGAAGGCTGGGAGTTCGGCATGTCGAGCAAGGTGCTGTTCGGCAACAATCTCGACCGTCTCAATCCCGACAGCCGCAACACCCTGACCAAGATCGCCCGCGCCCTGCTCGCGGTAGACATCGACAAGGTCCGCCTGGAAGGCCACACCGACAACTACGGCGACGAAGGCTACAATCAAAAGCTCTCCGAACGGCGCGCCGAATCGGTGGCCGCGGTATTCCGCGAAGCCGGCATGCCGGCGGCCAACATCGAGGTCCGCGGCCTTGGCATGAGCAAGCCCGTGGCCGATAACAAGACCCGCGCCGGCCGCAGCGAGAACCGCCGCGTCGCCATCATCGTTCCCGCCGAGTAATCCTGCGCTCGCGGGCTGCGTACGGCCCACCCGTACCTGGCCCGTCCATCGCCCGGCCCCGCCACTACCCCGCTTCCGGCCTATGTTGAAGGAAGAAGCCAGCAGACCGGCGTACCGGCCGCCGCTGCCGCGGATGCTAGACTGAATGCTGCGCAAGAAACCGACAATCCCGGCCGACCTGCCGCTTGCGGGTGCTCCGGGATTCACCGACAGGGGGTATCGACCTTTGCCTGTTCGCCCAAGGAACAGGCCGTCAGACGATGGGAGGCATGCCATGAACCGGCATTACTACATCAGCGACAACCTCGACGAGCTGGAACGGCTCGAAGCCGAACTGGAAGCCAGCGGCATCGCCACCGAGCAGATCCACGTCCTCAGCGAAAAGGACGCGGAGACCGGCCAGCGCCATCTGCACGAAGTCTCTCCGTTCATGAAGAAGGATGTGGTCCGCTCCGGCCGTGTCGGCCTGCTGGTCGGCCTCGTCCTGGCCATCGTCGCCGTGGCCTTCGCCTATGCCAGCGGCTGGACGGAAACCGCCGCCGGCTGGATTCCGGTGATATTCCTCGGCGCCATGCTCTGCGCGTTCTGCCTGTGGGAAGGCAGCTTCTTCGGCCTGCAGCGCACCAACCGCGCCTTCCGTCCCTTCGAAGAACGCCTGCACCAGGGGCAGCACCTGTTCTTCGTCGATGTGAAGAACGCCCAGGAGCCGATCCTGGTCAACGTGGTCAGCCACCACCCGCGCCTGCAGGACGCCGGCACCGGCCCCGCGGTCTCTCCGCTGCTGCTGGGCTGGCAGCAACGCTGGCGGCAGTTCCGGCGGATGGTCTGAGCGGCGGGGCCTGCGCACCGCGCAGGTCCTGCGGCGTCCCTCCGGCTGCTAGAATATCCGGCTACCCGCCCGCCATCCCGGCCGGCGCGGCCCGTCAGGAAACTCCATGAAACTCGATAAAGCGGCAGCCATCGCACAGCTCAACCAGGCCTTGGGCATGTCCGTGCTGGATGCCGGCAACACCCTGCTCGCCCGCTTCAACAAGAGCAAGAACGTCTGGTGGTTCGATATTCCGCTCAGCCAACTGAAGGCCGGCAAGTTCCTCAACCTGCTGCTGGCGAACCCGGCCGGCGATGCAGTGGAGCACCTGAAGGTGCCCACCGGTTTCCTTCGCCAGCAGCAGGACAGCCTGGAACTGCGCGACAAGAACGCCCGCCGGCCGACCCTCAGCCTGGAGCTGAGCGCGGACCCCGGCAAGCGCCTGCGCGACGTCCGCCCCGGCGGCGCTGGCCTGGACTTCGCCCCGTTCCTCCAGCCCTGAGCGGAAACCTCAGCGCGGCAGTTCGATGCGTTCCGGGTGGATCAGGATCAGGCCTTTCTTGTAGAGGCCGCCGATGGCCTTCTTGAAGGTCCCCTTGCTGACCCCGAAGAGCCGGTGGATATCTTCCGGCGAACTCTTGTCGCTGAGCGGCAGGCTGCCGCCGGCCTCCAGCAGCCGGGCGAGAATCTGCTGGCTCAGCTCGACGGCGGCCTCGGCGCCGACCGGCTGCAGGCTAAGGGCGATCTTGCCGTCCGCGCGCAATTCCTTGATGTAGCCCTGTTCGCGCATGCCGCTGCGGAGGAACTTGAACGCCTCGTTCTTGTGGATCAGGCCCCAGTGCTTGCCCTCGATGATCGCCTTGAAGCCCATCTCGGTACGCTCCACCACCAGCAGGTCGACCGCCTGGCCGACGCTGTAGCGTGGCGGCAGGTTGTCCAACTGGCGGTCCAGGCGTGCGGTGGCGGTGATGCGGTTGGTGCGCTTGTCCAGGTAGACGTAGACCACGCAGTAGTCGCCGACCTGCAACGGACGCTTTTCTTCCGAATGCGGCAGCAGCAGGTCCTTGGGCAGGCCCCAGTCGAGGAACAGGCCGATCCGGTTGATCTCCACGACCTTCAGGCTGGCGAAACCGCCGACCTGGACCTTGGGCGTCTGAGTGGTGGCGATCAGGCGGTCGTCGCTGTCCAGGTAGATGAACACGTTGAGCCAGTCGCCCACTTCGCTGGGCTGGTCCTTCGGCACATAGCGCTTGGGCAGGAGGATCTCGCCGTGCTGGGTACCGTCGAGATAGAGCCCGAACTCCGTGTGCTTGACCACCTGCAGTGAATTGAAACGCCCGATGACCGCCATGTTGTCTCCCCCTGTCGAAGGGGCGGCATTCTACCGGGCGCCACGCATGCGGGCGGAAGTTTTTGCCGGTACGCCGACGCCGCTCATCGCCTTGCCGGCCATTCGCGCCGAAACATCCTGAACCACGCGGACATTTCCCAAATGCCGACTGTCTACTGGCAGTAAGCACAACGATGTTTCAAAATCGTGAACCCTAAAGACTTTTTTGGAACATCCTTATCAAGGATTCTCGCTGCCGCTCATCAGGAGTTCCTGTGCGTCCACTCAGCCGTTGGCTCTCATCTTGCGGCTCGCTTCTGGCGCTGGCCGCGCTGTTCCTGGTCGTTCCCCTCGCCGGCCGCTACTGGCTCGGCTGGTCGACGCCGTTCGGCTATCTCTCGGACCTGGCCCTCGGCAGCCTGCTGGTGCTGCTCCTGCATCGACGCTCCCTGTGGTTCGCGCTCCCGGTCATGCTGCTCTGGTGCCTGTTCCTGATCGGCAATGCCGAACTGGTCGGCGCGGTCGGGCGCATGCCGGAACCTTCCGACCTCAAGTACCTGCTGGATCCGCAGTTCGTCAGCAGCTCCACCCAGGGCGGCGGCCTCGCCCACCTGCCACTGGCGCTCGGCCTCGGTGGCGCGACATTGCTTTGCGTGCTGCTCTGGCGTCGCCGCGGTCCGCGCCTGCCGCGCTATGCCTACGCGCTGCCGGCGGCGTTCCTGGCGGCGCATGTCGGCCTGCAATACCTGCGTCCGAGCGATGCCGACCAATGGCAGCAGTACAACCTGCCGCACAAGCTGCTGGCCAGCGCGCTCAGCAGTGGCCAACTGGCGGTCGAAGACTGGCTCGCCGACGACCGTCCGGACACCCCGCCGGACGTCGCCGGGCTCAACCAGCTCGACCTTTCCGGAACGCCGCTGCTGGCCGGCGGAGGGCGCGCGCGCAACGTCCTGATCGTGGCCATGGAGGGAATCCCCGGCGCGTATATCGCCGCCAACCGCGCCGCCATCAACAGCAGCTACCACGAAGCGCCGATGCCCAGGCTGAGTGGCTGGGCCGAACGGGCGATGACCACCCCGGACTACGTGCTGCACAGCCACCAGACCATCCGCGGCCTCTACGCCATGCTCTGCGGCGACTACAGCAAGCTCGACTCGGGCACGCCGAAGGGCGTCGAGCTGCTGAACAACCCGGCCCGGGCTAGGGAGTGCTTGCCCGCCCAGCTGCGCCAGCACGGTTTCAGCACGCACTTCCTGCAGGGTGCCGGCCTGCGCTTCATGGCCAAGGACAAGGTCATGCCGCAGATGGGCTTCGACAAGACCCTCGGGCGCGACTGGTTCCGCAACACGTCCTACCTGGAGTTTCCCTGGGGCATGGACGACAAGGCCTTCTTCGAGGGCGCCGCGACCTACGTGAAGCAGCTGCGCCAGCAGAAGAAACCCTGGATGCTGACCCTGCTCACCGTCGGCACCCACCAGCCCTACTCGGCGCCTGCCGACTACCTGGCCCTCTACCCGAACGCCAAGCAGGCCGCGGTGGCCTATCTCGACGACGCGATCGGCGCCTTCCTCGCCGACCTGGAGAAACAGGGCGTGTTGCGCGACACCCTGGTGGTGCTCACTTCCGACGAATCCCACGGTGTCGACCAGGTGCGCCTCGCCTCGGCCTGGGGCTTCAACCTGGTGCTGGCACCGGAACAGGCGGCGCTGCCGCCGATCAAGAGCGGCGTCTACGGCCACGTCGACCTCGCCGCGTCCGTCCTCGACTATTTCGGCTACCGCGTGCCGGCGGGGATTTCCGGGCGCTCGCTGTTCCGCGACTACGCCAGCGGTCGCGAAATGATGTCCTACACCAACGGCATGCTGCGCCACCACGACGGCAAGGCCACCTTCGTCGAGTGCGATTTCCAGCAGGTCTGCCGGCGCTACCGCAGCGAGGGCTTCATCGCCGACGAAGCCGAGTTCCTCGGTCGCTTCAGCGGACGCCAGGCACGCCTGGTCAGCCAGCGCGCCGCCGTCCTCGACCACTCCGTGCAACAGGCCGGCCAGTTGGGCCAGGAGTTCCAGTTCGCCACCCACGAACGCATCCGCCTGAAGCCGGAAACCCACAACGACTGGACCGACAACCTGATCGGCGCGCAATACCTGGAGATGCCGAAGAACAGCAGGACCACGGTCACCCTGAAGATCCGCGCCTTGCAGATGGACCGCAACGGCGCCCGGGTGACGCTGAAGACCAAGGAGTTCGAACGCGACGTTCCCATACCGGTACCGGACATCCCGCGCCTGCTCAAAGGCAAGCCGCTGGACATGAGCTTCACCTTCGACAACCCGGAAGCGCGCAAGGCCTTCTCCTTCCACTTGCTCGCCGAGGGCCGCGGGATCATCGAGATCAGCGACTTCCACGTGGTCACGGCGGCCAACCCGGAACCCGTGGAAAGCCGCAGCCAGGTCGCCGAAGCGGCGAAGGAACAGCCGCTGCTGAGCACCCTGAAAAGCCTGTTCGCCAACCGCCCCGAAACCGAGGAAGCGGAACGCGCGGACGCCCCTCGGGAGCGCACCGTCATCCCCGAGCAGAAGGCCCTGATCCTTTCGCACTGACCGCGCCGGAGCGGCCCGCCCGGCCGCCGCGCGCTCCCCGCTGAACCCAGCGCCGTCGCGGGCGTCGAAGATTCGCAAGCAACCAGGCGAAACGGAGAACGGCATGAAGCACCTGGCATTCCTCGCCCTCGGCGGACTCCTGCTGGCGCCCCTGGCCGAAGCGGCCAGCTTCGATTGCGAAAAGGCTGAGCGAGCGGACGAAAAGGCCATCTGCGCGAACCGGGCGCTGAACGACAAGGACGTCGAGATGAGCGTCAAGTACCGCTTCCTCCGCGGCCTGTTCGCCATGGGCGGCCGCGGCGCCATGCAGGACCGGCAGCAGGACTGGCTGCGCGAGCGCCGGCGCTGCGGTGGCGACACCGACTGCCTCTCCCGCGCCTACGCGCAGCGTATCGACGAGCTGGACAAGCAGTACGCGGGCATCGACAAGCCGCTCTGAAGCTAGCGTCCGCCGGCAGCGAACTGCAGTTCCGCCAGGCGCGCATAGAGCGGGTTCTCGGCGATCAGCCGGGCATGGCTACCAATGGCCACCAGCCGCCCCTGGTCGATCACCGCGATGCGGTCGGCGCTCTGTACCGTGGCCAGGCGATGGGCGATCACCAGGGTGGTACGTCCGCTCATCAGGCCTGGCAGGGCCTGCTGGATCAGGTGCTCGCTTTCCGCATCCAGGGCGCTGGTCGCCTCGTCGAGCAGCAGCACCGGCGCGTCTACCAGCAACGCCCGGGCGATCGCCAGGCGCTGGCGCTGGCCGCCGGACAGGCCGATGCCGCCCTCGCCCAGGTGGGTGGCGTAGCCCTGCGGCAGACCCAGGATGAACTCGTGGGCATGCGCGGCACGCGCTGCGGCCTCGACCTCGGCGGCGCTGGCATGCGGACGGCCGTAGCGGATGTTTTCCTCGACGCTGCCGAAGAACAGCGCGGGGTTCTGCGACACCAGGGCAAAGCTGCGGCGCAAGTCGGCCGGGTCCAGTTCGACGATCGGCTGTCCGTCCAGCAGCAGCCGTCCCTGCTGCGGATCGAAGAAACGCAGGAGCAGATCGAACAGGGTCGACTTGCCGGCACCGGAAGGTCCGACCAGGGCCAGGGTTTCCCCCGGTTCGACGGCCAGGCTGATGTCGTCGATGGCCCAGTGTTCGGGACGGGTCGGATAGGCGAAGCGCACCGCCTGCAATTCGATCCTCCCGCTCACCCGCGCCGCCAGCTTGCGTGGTTGCGCTGGCGGGCGGATCTCGCTGCGCGCCCTGAGCAGCTCGGCGATGCGCTCTGCGGCGCCGGCAGCGCGCTGCAATTCGCCGATCACCTCGCTGAGGGTGCCGAAGGCCATGCCGACGATCAGGCTGTAGAAGACGAACGCGGCCAGTTCGCCGGCCGAGATGCTGCCGGCGATCACGTCGCGGCCGCCGACCCAGAGCATGATGCCGACTGCGCCGAGCACCAGCACGATCACCACGGTGATCAGCCAGGCGCGCTGGGCGATGCGCTTGCGCGCGGTGTCGAAGGCGCGTTCGACGGTGCCGGCGAAGCGCTGGCGATCCTGCACCTGGTGGTTGTAGGCCTGCACGGTCTTGATCTGGCCGAGGGTTTCGCCGACGTAGCTGCCGACGTCGGCCACCCGGTCCTGGCTTTCCCGCGACAGGCTGCGCACGCGGCGGCCGAACAGCAGGATCGGGGCGATCACCAGCGGCAACGCCAGCACCACGATGCTGGTCAGCTTGGCGTTGGTGACGAACATCAGCAGCACCCCGCCGACCAGCATCAGGGCATTGCGCAGGGCCATCGACAGCGAGGAACCGATCACCGTCTGCAGCAGCGTAGTGTCGGCGGTCAGGCGCGACTGGATCTCGGAGCTACGGTTGGTTTCGTAGAAACCGGGATGCAACTCGATCAGGTGGTCGAACACGCGCTTGCGGATATCGGCGACGAAGCGCTCGCCGATCCAGGACACCAGGTAGAAGCGCACGAAGGTGCCCACGGCCAGGCCGAGCACCAGCACGAAGAACAGCAGGATGTAGCGATTGAGCAATTCGGGCGAGGCGGTGAGGAACCCCTGGTCCACCAGCAGGCGGATGCCCTGGCCCAGGGACAGGGTGATCGCCGCGGTGAACAGCAACGCCACCAGGGCCCCGAGCATGCGCCAGCGGTAAGGCGCCATGAAGCGCCAGGCCAGGCGCAGGGCGATACGTTGGCGGGAGGAGAGAATGGCTGGCATGCGGCGCTCGCTCGGCGGCTGGGGTTCCGCAGGTTAGCACCGGGAACGCAGCGAGGCGATGCATGCCCCGGCCGGCAGCGCGATGATATCGACGTATATATCCGGGCAACTTAGCCGATAACTAATCGTGAACTTTTCATTATTCTCGATATAGGTGAGATAGAGGCCCGGAGAACTTTCTCGCATCAACTAATGCAAACATTGGAATTCATGCCGGGATGCGCGAAGGGAGTTATCCACCTGGCGGTATCCTGCGTCGCCCGGGGTCGGCGGAACATCCAGCCGCGGAGACCTCGAGCAGTTCACCGCCGGATCGCCAATGCCGCAGCGCCTCGCTCGGGTATTGCCTAACGGACTTTATAGAAAACAGCAGGTTACGTCCGAAATCTGATCGACAATATTCAAGATGAAATAAAACGCCGCTTCGGTTATAATGAACGGCCATATTTAATGCAGAGACAGGTCCCCGGATATGGCCATCATGAAGAAAACCGTCGCGCCGAAAGCCGCCAAGCCGGCTCCCGCGGTCGAAACCCGCGAGTCCATCGAAGCGCAGGTCGCCGCCTTCCTCCAGGCCGGCGGCGAGATCCAGAAGATCGCCAAGGGCGTCAGCGGCCAGGTCTACGGCCCGTCGCGGCAGATCACCATCAGCAAGAAGCGCTGATCGCCCGCCCCTCGCCGGGGACTACGAAGGGGATGGCAGGCCGGCACGCAGATGTGCCACGCTCCATCCCCTTTTTCATTGCCTGAATCCCGAGCCCTTCATGCCTGGCCATCCCGATCCACTGCACGGCGTCACCCTGGAAAAACTGCTCACCGAACTGGTCGCCCACCACGGCTGGGCGGAGCTTGGCAAACGGGTCGACATTCGTTGTTTCAGGAACGACCCGAGCATCAAGTCCAGCCTCGCCTTCCTGCGCAAGACGCCCTGGGCCCGGGAAAAGGTCGAGGCGCTCTACGTCCAGCTCAAGCGCAACCAAGGCTGAAGGCTAGCGCGCCAACCCCAGGCGCAGCAATTGCCCGTCCTTCTGGTCGGTGAGCAGGTAGAGATAGCCGTCCGGGCCCTGCCGCACGTCGCGGATGCGCACCCCGAGATCGCCCAGCAGGCGCTCTTCGTGGACGATCCGGTCGCCATCCAGTTGCAGGCGGATCAGTTCCTGCGTCGCCAGCGCGCCGATGAACAAATTATGCTGCCAGGCCGGGAAGCGCTGCGCATCGTAGAACGCCATGCCGCTGATCGCCGGCGACTTCTCCCAGACATGGTGCGGCGCCTCGGTACCTTCGACGGCCTTGCCCCTGGCTTCGGGGATCGGCAGCAGGGTGTAGTTGATTCCATGGGTCGCCAGCGGCCAGCCGTAGTTCCCGCCGGCCTGGGGTATGTTGATCTCGTCGCCGCCGCGCGGGCCGTGCTCGTGGGTCCAGAGCCGGCCGGTCCAGGGATTCAGCGCGGCGCCCTGCTGGTTGCGGTGGCCATAGCTCCAGATCTCGGGCCGCGCGTCGGCACGGCCGACGAAGGGATTGTCCTTGGGAACGCCGCCGTCCGGATACAGGCGGACGATCTTGCCCTGCAACTTGTCCAGGTCCTGCGAGGTGCTGCGCTGGTTGTTCTCGCCGAGGGCGATGAACAGGTGGCCCTTGCCGTCGAAGACCAGGCGCGAGCCGAAGTGATGGCCGCTGGAAAGCTTCGGCAACTGCCGGAAGATCACGTGGAAGCCCTCCAGCCGTCGCTTGTCCGCCGATAACCGGCCACGTCCCGCCGCCGTTCCGGCGCGGCCGTCCTCGCCGGCCTCGGCATAGGTCAGGTAGACCAGCCGGTCCTCGGCGAACCCCGGCGACAAGGCGACGTCGAGCAGTCCCCCCTGGCCGCTGGCGAAGACCCTGGGTACGCCTTCCAGCGGCGCCGACAACTGTCCCTCGGGACTGACGAAACGCAAGCTGCCGGGCCGCTCGGTGACCAATATGCCCTGGTTGTCCGGCAGGAAGGCGACGGCCCAGGGATAGGCCAGACCACCAACCACCGGGGTGACCTCGACGGCGCCCAGCTCGCTGTCGTGGCGACCGGCGTCCACCGCCTCGACCGACGGAGCGAGCAGCGCGACGGCGCTCAGCAGGATGGCATTCAAAGACAGGCCCGGCATGCGTTCTCTCCTTCCCCAAGCGAAAAACACCACTCTAGTCGCAGATCCGCCGCGCCTGGCAGTCCGCACACAGGCTGTAACAAACCCGCCCCTCAAAGCAAGGCGACCATTTCCTTGAGGGTCACCGCCCAGGTGCCCTTGGCATTGATATAGCGATAGCCGAACCGGGAACCGTGCGCCTCGCTGGTGATCACCGCGTTCCAGGCCTGCCCGCGCGGCAGGTCGTGGGCCGGGTCGAGGAGCAGGAAGGCGCGCTCGCTCATGCCGATGGCCAGGCCCCAGTGGCGGATATCGCTGCCCTTGCGGCCGTGGAAACCGAGCACTACCGGAAAGCCGGCCTCCAGGTATTCGCGGGTGTGCCGGACCAACCTGCGCCCCTCGCCCTTGAGGGCGAAATGCTCGGTATCGTTGATCTCGGCCAGCAGCTCCAGCAGGTCGACGCCGGTGGTGCCGACGCGCAGCAGCGGGCCGTGCTGGTCCAGCGCCTTCATCAGGCGCCCGTAGCGACTGCGACTGTCGACCCGCTCCAGGCCCTTGGCCTGGCGCCGGCGCAGTTGGCCGCGGACCAGCATCGCCATGACCAGGCAGTAGGGCCCGCAGGCGCCGTCCATGTCGCCCTGGCGCAGATGGACCTTGTCGCCATGGACGTTGCACAGGCCGCCGCTGCCATCCTCGTCCAGGTCCCATTCCAGGCCATCGATCAGGCGTGACTGCATGAGGGTCTCCTCTCCGGTTCCTTAAGTTGGGACCGAGCGGGCGCCGAATCATTCCTCGGCGCCCATCGCCACAACGAGTAAACTGGCGGTCTTTCATTCCAGTAGCCTCGCCATGACCGACCCGATCCGCCTGTCCAAACGCCTCGCCGAACTCACCGCCTGCTCGCGCCGCGAAGCCGAGCTGTACATCGAGGGCGGCTGGGTCAGCGTCGACGGCGAAGTGATCGAGGAGCCACAGTTCAAGGTGCTCGACCAGCGCGTGGAGCTGCTGCCGGGCGCCCGCGCGGAAACGATCGAACCGGCCACCCTGCTGTTGCACAAGCCGGCCGGCTGGCGCCACGACGATTTCGAAGGCCTGCTCGCTGCGGGGCGGCGCTGGAGCGATGACCCCAGTCCCTTGCGAGCGCTGAAAAAACACTTCGCCCGCCAGCGTCCCACCCTTGCGCTGGACAGCGAGGCTTCGGGGCTGGTGGTGTTCAGCCAGCAGCACGGCGTACTGCGCAAGCTGGTGGACGACGGTGCACGGCTGGAGCAGGAATACCTGGTCGAGGTCGCCGGCGACCTGGCCGCCGGCGGCCTCGAGCGCCTGCGCCACGGCCTCGCCTACCAGGGCCGCAGGCTATCGCCGTGCAAGGTCAGTTGGCAGAACGAAAGCCACCTGCGCTTCGCCCTCAAAGACGTGCTGCCCGGCCAGTTGCGCTTCATGTGCGAAAGGGAGGGGCTGGAAGTGCGGAGCATCCGCCGCCTGCGCATCGGCGCGCTGTCGCTGGCCAGGCTACCGCTCGGCGAATGGCGCTACCTCGGCCTCCACGAACGCTTCTGAGCGCTCATTCGAGGCCACGCAGGGCGCGCCCCGGCGACTGCCCGCAGACCCGCCGGTACATGGCGATGAACGCGCTGTCGCTGGCGTAGCCCAGGGCGTGGGCGACCTCGGTCACCGAGCGGCCTTCGGCCAGGCGCCTCCGCGCTTCGAACAAGCGCGCCTGGGTTCGCCAGCGGGAGAAACCCAGGCCGGTCTGCTCGGTGAACAGACGCGCCAGGGTCCGCCCGCTGGCGCCGACCTCACGTCCCCATGCCTCGATGCTCCAGTCCAGCGCGGGTTGCGCCAGCAGCGCCTCAGCCACCTTCAGCGCCCGCGCATCGCGCGGCATCGGCAGGCTCGCGGCGTGTGCCGGCGCGCTCGCCAGTTCATCGAACAGTGCGCGCAACAGCGTCAGGTGCGGCCCTTCCAATTGCAAGTCGGCTGCCCAGCCGGTCATGCGCAGGATCAGTTCGCGCATTAGCGGCCCGACTTCGAGGACCTGGACGCTGTCCGGCAGCTCGGCGAACGCCGAGGGTTCGAAGTACAGGCTACGGTAGGCGAAGCGCCCGTGCAGGACCGTGCGATGCGGCACGCCGGCCGGCAGCCAGGCGGCCTGGAGCGGCGTCAATTGGCAAATGCGCTCGGCGAAATACAGCGTGACGCTACCGGCCGCCATGTACAGCAACTGCGCGCGCCGGTGGCAATGCCAGTCGCTGCGGTGGCCGGTGCTGTCGACCTCGAGGCCGACCACCGGGCAGCGGGCGAGATCGGGATCCTCGACCCGTTCGTAGGGATAGCGCGGCACCTTGTCCTCTTCGCGATGTTTTCCGTCCTGACCGCAGCATTCTGCCAGGCGCAGGCGGCCTAGGCTTGGCTCTTTTTTCCGGAGCCATCATGCCTGACCGTCCTCGCCCTCCCCTGCTGCTGGTGCTCGCCCTGCTAGCCCTGCCGCAAGTCGCCGAAACCATCCTTTCCCCCGCGCTGCCGGCCCTGGCCAGCCACTGGCGACTGGACGACGCTACCAGCCAGTGGACCATGGCGCTGTTCTTCGTCGGTTTCGCCCCCGGCATCTGGCTCTGGGGCTGGCTGGCCGACCGCCTCGGCCGGCGCCCGGCTCTGCTCGGCGGGCTCGGCCTGGCGGCCCTGGCGACCTTCGGTGCCTGGGCCAGTACCGACTATTCCTACCTGCTTGCCTGTCGCCTGGTCCAGGGCCTCGGCCTGGCGACCTGCTCGGTGACGGTGCAGGCCAGCCTGCGCGATGTGCTGCAAGGCCCGGCGTTGATGAGCTATTTCGTCACGCTCGGCGCGGTGCTGGCCTGGTCGCCGGCAGTCGGCCCCCTCGGCGGCCAGTGGCTGGCCGACCTCGGCGGGCACCCGGCGGTGTTCGCCACCCTGGCGGTGCTGCTCGCCTCGCTGGCGGCGCTGGTCGTCCCGGCCTGGCCGGAAACCCGTCCGCTGCTGGCGGGCACGCCCGAGCCCGCGACCCTGGCGATCTTCCGACGGGTCCTGGCCGACCGCCCGCTACAAACGCGCGCACTGCTGGTGGCGGTGCTCAATGTGCTGGTGTTCTCCTTCTACGCCGCCGGGCCGTTCATGGTCGGCGACCTGCCCGGCCTGGGCTTCGGCTGGATCGGCCTGGCCATCGCCATTGCCGGGAGCCTCGGCGCCTTGCTCAACCGACGCCTGCCGCGCACCTGGAACAGCGCTCGCCGGGTACGCCTGGGCCTAGCGCTGGCGGCCGCCGGCGCGACAGCGCAGACGCTGTTGGCCGCCGTCGGATACGCCGAAGGCCTGTACTGGGCGCTGCCAGCCCTGCCGATCTTCATCGGCTTCGGCGTGGCGATTCCCAACCTGCTGGGTCCGGCGCTGCACGCCTACGACGATTGCCGGGGACGCGCCGGAGCCCTGTTCGGGCTCGCCTACTACCTGCTGATCGGCCTCGGACTGGGCGCGTCCACCCTGCTACCGTTCGACCGTCCCTGGCCGCTGGCCGCGTACTGGAGCCTGCTGGGCCTGGTCGCACTGCTGCTGGCCAGGCGGCTGCCGGAATGAAAGCGGCGCCAGGTACGCCCGTGCAAACCGGACGACCGGCCCGGAAAGCCGGATAGGGCGGCCGTCGCGACGCTGCTATGCTGTGATGGCACAGCGCCCATGCGGACCCGCAGAACGTGGCCAGAACGACGCTCGAATCGATCCAGCACGCCATCGAGGTGAATTCGTCCCTGGCCCTTCCCATCGCCCTGGAGAATCTCTCGCGTCTGACCCACCTCGCGCTGCTGACCGTCCCCTTCAACCTGATCCACATCCTGGTGTTTTCCCTCAAGGACTTCCGCCCGGACCTCGGCCATCAGCTCTGGCGCCAGGAAATCATGTACGCCCATGGCGCCATGGCCCTGCTCTTCGGCGGCATCGGCCTGCTCGCGCTATGGCTGCGCCGCCAGCCGCCCAAGCTGTGGCGCATGCGCCTGCTGATCCTGCTGGGCGGCGCAGGGATCATAGGCTTCGGCGTCGCCATCGCCTGCATCGACCAGCGCATCACCAGCAACATCACGCCGCTGCTGCTGGCCTGTTTCGCCTGCGCCATGTTCATCCTGATCCGCCCGGCCTACGCGGTGCCCTTCTACGGTCTGGCGATGCTGGCCTTCGAGGTGGCGATGGACCACGCCCAGGCCGACCCGCAACTGCGCCTGTCGAACCAGGCCAACGGCCTCACCGCGTTCGGCCTCGGCCTGCTGCTGTCGCTGATCCTCTGGCACGGCCACGTGCGCAACCTGCGCCAGCAACGCAAGCTGGAGTTGCAGCGGCAGGAGCTGGAGGAGAAGAATCGCCAGTTGGAGTACCTGGCCGGTCACGACCCCCTGACCGGCCTGTTCAATCGTCGCGAGTTCGACCAGTTGGTGCTCATGGAGCTCGCGCGCATCGCTCGCCAACCGCAGCCGCTGAGCCTGCTGATGGTCGACCTGGATCACTTCAAGTACATCAACGACCGCTATGGGCACCCCTTCGGCGACGAGGTCATCCGCCATGCCGCCAACCTGCTGCGCGGCAATACCCGTAGCAGCGACAGCGTGGCGCGCCTGGGCGGGGAAGAATTCCTCCTGCTCCTGCCCGACACCGCCGAGCAGCAGGCTCGCAGCCTTGCGGAAAAACTCCGCGAACGCCTCGAAGGTACCCCGCTGGCGACGCAGGACGGCGTGCTCTGCCTGACCGCCAGCTTCGGCGTGGCCAGCCTCGACGGAGGCGGCCAGGCCAGCTACGAGCAGCTCTACAGCGCCGCCGACCAGGCTCTCTACCGGGCCAAGAGCAGCGGTCGCAACCGGGTGGAAGTGATTCGCCTGGCCAGCCTCGCGGAAAGCCTGCGGTAACAATTGATCGGCCGGCCCTGACGAGCGGTCGGTCAGCCGCCCGAACCTTGGTTAAGATGGTCCGTGGCGCTCTAGCTCGCCGCTCTTCCTGCCCTTCCGACCTGCCCGACCTCGCCCGGCCCCATGCCGCGGCCTTGCCGTTGGCGTCGTGCGGGAAGACCGGCGCAGCGCCGTTGTCCGCATTACCAGGGGAGAACCATGCTCAAGCACCTGCTCGTGCTCACCTGTGCCCTGCTCGCCAGTTCCTCGGCCCTGGCCCAGGTGATGGCCCGCGACCTGGGCGATTTCGAACTCAAGCTGGCCACCAGTCCGACCCGCAGCATGGCCCAGGGCCTGGTCACCCCGGGCAGTTCCGGCAGTTTCCACGGCGGCCTCGACCTAAGCCACGAAAGTGGCTGGTACATCGGCAACTGGACCTCCAACCTCGACCCCGGCAAGCCCACCGAGATCGACTCCTACGCCGGCTTCAAGCGCCCGCTGAACAACCGCCTGGGCTACGAAATGGGCCTGATCCGCTACAGCCGCCCGGAGCAGCCGGCCAACGACGCAGCCGAACTCTACGGCGGCCTGTCGATCTTCGGCAGCCGGCTCGGCGCGGCCCTGAGCAGCGACCCGGGGCGCAACGACACCACCCTGTTCGCCGACCTCGGGGTCAACCCGCCGTTCGGTTTCGACGTCACCCTGAAGTACGGCAACCATCGCCTGGACAACCCGGCGAGCCTCAGCGGCGGGGGCTACGTGAGCGTCTTCAACGACTGGTCGGTGAACCTCTCGCGGCCCTGGCTGGGCATCGACCTGAACCTGTCCTACAGCGGCACCAGCCTGACCGGCAGCGATTGCAGCGCCTACTCGGGACACAACAGCTACTGCGACACCACATTCATGCTGAAGGCGTCGCGTCCGTTCTTCTGAGTCGTCAGTCGTCCTGGCGGCGGGTACGCTGGGCGAGTTCGTCGAGCTGTTTCTGCTCGCGCTTGTCCTCGGCCTGGCGCGCCTCTTCCAGGTAGCGCTCGACCAGCTTGCGCAGCCCTTCCAGGCGGGCGTATCTCTCCTGCCAGTTGAGCCGCGCCTTGTCCACCGCCTCGCGGTGCCAGGTCACGCTGTTGGCCTGCTGGGCGACGGCGGTCTCCAGTTGCGAGAGGAAGCGCTGGTAGTTCATCAGCCACTGGCCGCTGACGCCCTTCTGGCCCTGGCTGATCCATTGCTGCTGGTAGTCGTTGCGGTAGCGCTCCAGCTCCGCCAGCTTCTGCTGTGCCGCGAGCAATTGCTGCTGGCACCTGCCCAGCTGGGTCGCGGCATCCCGCTCGGCCTTGCTGGCCATGTCCACCACCGGCGCCAGCCGCGCCGCGCGCTTCTCCATGCCTCAGCGCGCCTCAGGCCTGCCCGCCGGCGAGCAGGCTCGCCAGCCGCGCACGGCTTTCCGCCAGGCTTTCGCTTTCGTCAAGGCCCTGGCGCAGGAACTGGCGCATGACCGGGAAGCGCGCGATGGCCAGGTCGGTCTCGGGATCGCCGCCGGCCACGTAGGCACCGACGCTGATCAGGTCGCGACTCTGCTGGTAGCGCGACCAGAGCTGCTTGAAGCGCTGGGCGTCGCGCAGGTGCTCGGCCTCGACCACCTGCGGCATCACCCGGCTGATCGAAGCTTCGATATCGATGGCCGGATAGTGGCCTTCCTCGGCCAGCCGCCGGGACAATACGAAGTGCCCGTCGAGCACGCCGCGAGCGGCGTCGGCGATCGGGTCCTGCTGGTCGTCGCCCTCGGAGAGCACGGTGTAGAACGCGGTGATCGAGCCGCCACCGGCTTCGGCATTGCCGGCGCGTTCCACCAGCTTCGGCAGCTTGGCGAACACCGATGGCGGATACCCCTTGGTCGCCGGTGGCTCGCCGATGGCCAGGGCGATCTCGCGCTGGGCCTGGGCGTAGCGGGTCAGCGAGTCCATCAGCAGCAATACGTTCTTGCCCTTGTCGCGGAAATACTCGGCGATCCGCGTGCAGTATTGCGCGGCACGCAGGCGCATCAGCGGCGCGTCGTCGGCCGGCGAGGCGACCACCACGGAGCGCTTGAGGCCTTCCTCGCCGAGGATCTCGTCGATGAACTCCTTCACCTCGCGGCCCCGCTCGCCGATCAGACCGACGACGATGATGTCGGCCCTGGTGAAGCGGGTCATCATCCCCAGCAGCACCGACTTGCCCACCCCGGTACCGGCGAACAGGCCGAGGCGCTGGCCGCGGCCGACCGTGAGCAGGCCATTGATCGAGCGGATGCCGACGTCGAGAGGTTCGCTGATCGGGTGGCGCTTGAGCGGGTTGATCGTCGGGCCGTCCATCGGCACCCAGTCTTCGGCGCGCATCCCGCCCTTGCCGTCGAGGGCGCGGCCGGCGCCGTCGAGCACGCGGCCGAGCATCGACATGCCCATCGGCAGGCGCCCGGTGTCCGGCAGCGGCACGACCCGCGCGCCGGGCGCGATGCCGGCGAGGCTGCCGACCGGCATCAGGTACACCTTGCTACCGGAAAAGCCCATCACTTCGGCCTCCACCTGCACCGGGTGGTAGCCGCTTTCGTTGATCACGTTGCAGCGGCTGCCGACCGCGGCCTGCAAGCCTTCGGCTTCGAGGGTCAGGCCGACCATGCGCAGCAGGCGGCCCTCGACCACCGGCTGCGCCGGCAGCGAGACAGCCTCGGTGTAGCCCTCCAGGCGCCTGGCGAAACTGGTTCGCTCAAGGCGCATCGACGTCTCCGGGGGCGTCGAGGTCGATCCGGATGTCGCTGGCCAGCGGATGGGTCGCCTGTTCGCGCTGTTGCTCGAACAGTTGCTTCACTGCCTGCGCCAGGCGCGTCTCGATGGTCGCGTCGATGCGACTGTGCTCGGTCTCGATGCGGCAGCCGCCGGGCAGCAACGAATCGTCCTCGAGAATCCGCCAGCTCTCTTCGTGGCGCTCGCGCAGCGCCTTGACCCGCTCGAAGTCCTGCGGGTTGACATGGATACGGATGTTCGCCGCGCCCATCGGCAGCAGCTTCAGAGCCTCGCGCAGGACCTGGCGGACATGGCTGGAGTCCATGTGCAGTTCGCGCTGGATCACTTGGCGGGCAACGTGGTTGACCAGGTTGACCATGCCCTGCTCGATCAGGGCGTCCTGCTCGGCGATGGGTTCCAGAAGCTGCGTCATCAGACGCTCGAGACTTTGCAGACGCTCCTTCAGCGCCTCCTCGGCTTCCTGCCGCGCCTTCAACTGGCCGGCGTGGAAACCGTCGCGCTCGCCGGTGGCGAAGCCTTCGTTGTAGGCGTCCTGGCGGATCGCCTCGATCTCCTCCAGCGTCGGCGGCTTGACGGTCTCCAGCTCGACCTCTTCCACTGCCGGCGGCGCCGGCGCGGGTTCGGCGACCGCGGGCACCTGCGGCGCGGCAACGGCCGGCTCGTCGCGCGGCTCGTCGAAGCTCGGCAACGACCAGAGGCCGAAGGCCGCCACGTCCTTGCCGCGGATCAGTTCGCTGGGATTGTCTTTGTCCTTGTCGTGGGGGACCACCTCAGATCATCTCCTCGCCACCCTTGCCGCCCAGCACGATATCGCCGGACTCGGCCATGCGCCGGGCAATGGTGAGGATTTCCTTCTGCGCACCTTCCACTTCGCTGACCCGTACCGGCCCCTTGGCCTCCAGGTCGTCGCGCAGCAGCTCGGCGGCACGCTTGGACATGTTCTTGAAGACCTTCTCGCGGATCGCCTCGTCGGAGCCCTTGAGCGCCAGCACCAGTACGTCCGAGGAGACTTCCCGGAGCAGCGCCTGGATGCCGCGGTCGTCGACGTCGGCGAGGTTGTCGAAGACGAACATCAGGTCCTCGATCTGTCCGGACAGGTCTTCGTCGACCTCGCGGATCGAATCCATCAGCTGGCCTTCGATGGAGCTGTCGAGGTAGTTCATGATGTCCGCCGCGCGCTTGACCCCGCCCATGGTGGTGCGGGTGGCGTTGGAATTGCCGGCGAACTGCTTCTCCAGGATCAGGTTGAGTTCCTTCAGCGCCGAGGGCTGCACGGTGTTCAGCGAGGAGACGCGCAGGACGATATCCAGGCGCACCTTGTGGTCGAAATGGCTGAGCACCTCGGCGGCCTGGTCGGGATCGAGGTAGGCGACCACGATGGCCTGGATCTGCGGGTGTTCGTAACGGATCACGTCGGCCACGGCACGCGGCTCCATCCACTTCAGGCTGTCCAGGCCGCTGGTGCTGCCGCCGAGGAGGATGCGGTCGATCAGGTTGTTGGCCTTGTCCTCGCCGAGGGCCTGGGTGAGCATCTTGCGGATGTAGCCGTCGGCACCGACGCCGAGGCTGGTCTGGTCGCCGACCACTTCGACGAACTCGCCCATCACCTGCTCGACCTGTTCGCGATGCACGTTGCGCATCGACGCCATGGCCACGCCGACCCGCTGCACCTCTTTCGGTCCCATGTGCCGCAGCACCTGCGCCGCGTCGGTCTCGCCGAGCGACAGGAGCAGGATGGCGGCCTTGTCGACCTTGGTCAGTTTGGCGGCGAGACGATTCTCACTCATGGCGCTTACTCATCGGCGTTGATCCACTCTTTCACGACCTGGGCGACGCGGCCCGGGTCCTGTGCGACCAGGTTCTTGATCGCGTTCAATTGCGCATCATACCCCTCCGTGGGGCTCGGCAGGAGGATGCTCGACGGCCCGCCGATGCTCACCCGGTCGTCGGCCAGCGAGCCTTCCAGGCCACTCTCGCCCAGCGCCAGGTCGCCGTCGCGACCGCCGCCGCCGGCCAGCGACTTGCCCTTGCCGCCGCCGGTGATGTTGCTCAGCACCGGACGCAGCACACCGAACACCAGGACCAGGATGAACAGCACGCCGAGCACCTGCTTGACGATGTCCCAGAACCACGGCTGCGAGTAGAACGGAATGCTGTCGATCTCTTCGGCCTGGGCCGGGGCGAACGGCGCGTTGATCACGCTGACGCTGTCGCCGCGGCTGGCGTCGTAGCCCACCGAATCCTGTACCAGGCGGGTGAAGCGCGCCAGTTCGTCGGCGCTCCAGGGCTGGTGGCTGACCTCGCCGGTCTTCGCGTCGACCTTCATCTGGTCGTCCAGCACCACCGCCACCGACAGTCGGCGCAAGCGCCCCTGCTGCTGCTTGGTGTAGCTGATCGAGCGGTCCAGTTCGTAGTTGCGGGTGGTCTGGTCGCGCTTGTCGGTCGGGTACGGCGCCAGCTCCGGCTTGCCGGTCTTCGGATCGATGATGGTCTGGCCGTTGGCGTCCTTCAGCGGCTGGCCCGGCGCGACGTAGTCGGCCGGCGCGCTGGCGGTGGCCTGCTGCGGCGCGCTGGCCGGGCCCGGGGGCTGGTTCGACAGCGCCCCCGGCACGCCCTGCGGGCCGGACGAATTCTGCCGTTCCTCGTTGTTGCGTTGCTCGCTGCGCAGGGCCGGCTGGTCCGGGTTGTACATCTCCGAGGTCGACTCGACCGCGCTGAAGTCAACGTCGGCGGACACCTCGGCCTTGTAGCGACCGTTGCCCAGCACCGGTTGCAGGATATTGTGCACGCGCTGGGTGAGCAGGCCTTCCATGCGCCGGGTGAAGTCGAACTGCTTGCCGGCCATGGTCAGCTCGGAGAGTTCCTGCTGGTCGGAGAGCAGGTTGCCCTTCTGGTCGACCACGGTGACCTGCGACTTGTCCAGCTCCGGCACACTGGTGGCGACCAGGTTGACGATCGCCATCACCTGGCTCGGCTCCAGGCTGCGCCCCGGATACAGCTCGACCAGCACCGAGGCGCTGGGCTTGCGGTCGTCGCGGACGAACACCGAACTCTTCGGGATCGCCAGGTGCACGCGGGCGGCCTTGACGTTGTTCAGGCTCGACACGGTGCGCGCCAGCTCGCCTTCCAGGCCGCGGCGGTAGTTGGTGGCTTCCATGAACTGGCTGGTGCCCAGCGCCTGTTCCTTGTCGAGGATCTCGAAACCGACGTTGTTGTCGGTCGGCGCCACGCCGGCGGAGGCCACCTTCATGCGTGCCCGGCCGAGGTCGTCGGCCTTGACCAGCAGCGCGCCGGAGTTGGGTTCGACCTTGTAGGGAATGTCCGCCGCGGTCAGCGCTTCCACCACACGGTTCGCGTCGACCCCGTTGAGGCTGCCATAGAGCGGCTTGTAGTCCGGCTGCTGGGACCAGAGCACGACGGCGAAGCCGATCGCCACGCTGGCGGCGAGACCGACCAGCAGGCCGATCTGGCGCAGCATGGTCATCTCGGAAAGGTTGTCGAGGAACGACAGTCCCGGGAAGGATTTCTTCAGCATCCCGGCACCGCCGCTCTTGGCGGGAACCTGGCTGTCGATCAGTGCATCGGCCATGAACTAGTTATCCTCGCGCCGCTCAGACCGGCATCTGCATGATGTCTTGGTAGGCCTGGACCAGCTTGTTGCGCACCTGGGTCATGGCCTGGAACGACACGCTGGCCTTCTGGCTGGCGATCATCACGTCGGTCAGGTCGACGCCGCTCTGGCCGACCTCGAAGGCGTTGGCCATCGCGGTGGAGGCCTGCTGGGTCTCGTTCACCTTGTCCACGGCCTGGGAGAGCATTTCCGAAAAGCTCGGCGCCCCCACTTCGGCCGGCGCCTGAACCGGTTTGGCCTTGGCCATGGCTTCCATTTGCATGGAACGCATTTCCAGCATCAGACGATTGAACTCGACACCCTGACTCATGACTCTTCCTCCAACAGCCGCGGCTTTTTTGACGCCGCCCGGCACTTTGCAGAGGAGTTGCAACAAGGGTGCCAAGTCGGCCCCAAGGCCCGGCATCGGCGTTCGCCGCCAATGCCCGCGACCGCTGCAGGGTCCGTCCCTGCTCCGGTTATCGGCAGGCGCGCACGCTCGAACAGCCCCGGGCGACGACCGGCGGCGGACGCAAAAGGCCCGCACGAGGCGGGCCTGGGGAACATGGCGAGCACTCAGATGGCGTAGAGATAGGCCTCCACGTCCATCCCCGCGTCGCGCATCTGGGCGAGCTTGTAGCGCAGGGTCCGTGGGCTGATGCCAAGGCGCTCGGCAGCCTCCTTGCGGCGGCCGCGCTCGGTGCGCAGGGTATCGATGATCACCTGGAATTCGCGGCGACGCAGGTCGTCGCCCAGCGCGCCGCTAGCGTCCTGGCCTGCGGCCGGCGACGGAATCTCGACGCTCGGCGGGGTGGCCGGTGGCATTGCCGGCATGGGCACCGGCACCGGGGCCGCGAGCGGCATGCCGATCGGCGCGGTGAGGCACAGGTCGGCGGGCTGGATCAGGCCGCCCTGTTGCAGGATCAACGCACGCTGGATGGCGTTGTCGAGTTCCCGTACGTTGCCCGGCCAGGCATGCCGGACCAGGCACTGGGCGGCCTCGGGGCCGAGCGCCACCGCGCCGAGGTTCATCTTGCGGCTGTGCTTGCGCAGCAGACGCTCGGCCAGCGGCAGGATGTCCGCAGGGCGTTCGCGCAGCGGCCGCCAGGCCAGCGGGAAGACCGACAGGCGATAGTAGAGGTCCTCGCGGAAACGCCCCGCCGCGACTTCCGCCGCGAGGTCGCGGTTGGTCGTGGCAAGCACGCGGATATCCAGGTTGATCGGTTTGCGCGCACCGACCCGCTCCACCTCGCGCTCCTGCAATACGCGCAACAGCTTGGCCTGCAGGCCGAGGGGCATTTCCGATATCTCGTCGAGAAGAATGGTGCCGCCGTCGGCCAGCTCGAACTTGCCGGGCTGGGCGGCAATGGCGCCGGTGAAGGAACCTTTCTCGTGGCCGAACAGGGTGGCCTCGAGCATGTTGTCCGGGATCGCCGCGCAGTTGATCGCGATGAACGGCTTGCCGGCACGCGGCGATTGCTGGTGGATATAGTTGGCCAGGACTTCCTTGCCGGTCCCGGACTCGCCGGAGATCAGCACGGTGGAATCGCTGCGCGCGACCCGCGCGGCCAGTTCCAGCAACTGCCGGCTGGCCGGCTCCAGGGCCACCGGACCATCCTCCTCGCTGCCCGGCAACTGGCCCAGCGCATGGCGCGCCACCAGGTCGAGCAGCGCCCGCGCCTCGAACGGCTTGACCAGGTAGTCGGCGGCGCCCTGGCGCATCGCCTCGACGGCGCGATCGACCGCGCCGTAGGCGGTCATCAGCAACACCGGCAGGTGCGGGTAGCGTGTACGGATCAGGCCGAGCAACTGGTGTCCGTCCATGCCCGGCATGTTCACGTCGCTGATCACCAGGCTGAAGGCTTCGCGGGCCAGGACCGGCAGCGCCGCCTCCGCCGAGTCCACGGCGACGAACTCGTGACCGCCCAGCAGCAGGGTGTCGCTGAGGGCTTCGCGTAGTGCGCGGTCGTCTTCGACCAGCAGGACTTTGGCTGCCATGGGGTTACTCCTGAATCGCAGAAAGAGGCGCCGCCGGAATCAGCGGCAGGATCAAGGTGGCGCAGGTGCCGCGCCCCGGCCGAGAGCGCAACTGCAATTGCCCCTGGTGGGCGCGCGCCACGGCCTTGACCACCGCCAGGCCGAGCCCGGTACCGGTGGTCTTGGTGGTGAAGAAGGGTTCGCCCAGGCGCGCCAGGGTCGCCGGGTCCATACCCGGTCCGTTGTCGCTGACGCTGAGGCGCAGGCTGTCGGCGCGGGCATAGAGATGCACCTTCAGGCGCAGTTCGGGCCCGCAGGCCTGGATCGCGTTCTCCACCAGGTTGAGCACGGTGCCCACCAGGGTGTCGCGATTGCACAGCAGCTCGCCGCCGCGCGCCTCGCACTGCCAACGCACCTGGAGCCCCTGGACATGGACTTCGGCCGCCGCGCGCAGGCTGTCGAACAGCGCCTTCGGCGCCACCCGGTCGGTCAGCGGCAGCTCGCCGCGGGCGAACACCAGCATGTCGCGTACCTGATGCTCCAGTTCGTGCAGGCGCTCCTTCAGGCGCCCGGCGAAGCGTTGCTGCTGGTCGGTCGGCAGCGCCTGCTCGCTGAGGTGCCCGGCATAGAGCAACGCCGCTGACAACGGCGTGCGGATCTGGTGGGCCAGCGAGGCGACCATCCGCCCCAGCGCCGACAGGCGCTCGTGGCGCGCCAGTTGCTCCTGGAGACGGCGGGTATCGGTGAGGTCGTTGAGCAGGATCAGTTGCCCCGGTTCGCCATTCAGCGAGCGGGTGGCGATGGACAGGCGACGTCCGTCGCGCAGGGAAATCTCGTGACCGTCATCCTCGCGCGGAGCGAAGCAGCGGGCGATCACCTCACGCCAGAGCATGCCCACCAACGGCTCGCCAAGCAGGCCCAGGGCCGCCGGGTTGGCCTCGCGGACCACGCCATGGGCATCGATGACGATGACGCCGCCGGGAAGCAGGTCGAGCAGGCTCTGCAAGCGGTTCGCCAGGCGCTCCTTTTCCGCCAGCTCCTCCATGCGCTGCGCGCTGACCAGGGCCAGTTGCCCTTTCAGCTCGGTAACGCGCTCCTCCAGCAGGCTGTAGGACTCGCTGAGCTGGCTGGACATCTGGTTGAACAGCGCGAAGGCCTGCTCGAGGCCGGCGCGGCTGGTGGCCTCGGCCGTATCGGCTGGCTGCTCGGTGAAGGCGTTGAGGGCTGGTTGCATTGCGTTTCTCTCGGTCGGCGCGACGTCATGGTTCTGTCGGTCGACGGAGATATAGCAATACCCGTGCCTAAATTTTTTTCATTTGAAAATCAAAGCGTTGCGAAACGACCTGTCAATCATCCGACAGGTCGTCGTCACGCCGGCTCATGCCGTACTTGCGCATCTTCTCTACCAGCGTGGTGCGGCGGATGCGCAGGCGTTCGGCGGCCCGCGCGACCACTCCGCCGGCGTCGTCGAGGGCCTGCTGGATCAGGCCCTGCTCGAGGTTGGCCAGGTAGTCCTTGAGGTCCAGGCCTTCGGCCGGCAGCATCGCCGGCGCGTCCATTCCCGGCAGCCCGGCGTTGATCGCCGCGCGCTCTTCCAGCTCTTCGCGCAGGCTGCTGGCGAGTTGCTCGTCCTCGTCGTCGACATGGCGGAATTTCTTCGGCAGTTCGCCGACCCCGATCACCCCGTAGGGATGCATGATCGCCAGGCGCTCCACCAGGTTCGCCAGTTCGCGGACGTTGCCCGGCCAGTCGTGGCGGCAGAGCGACATGATTGCCGCCGAGTTGAAGCGGATCGACCCGCGCTTCTCATGCTCCATCCGCGAGATCAGTTCGTTGAGCAGCAGGGCGATGTCTTCCACCCGCTCGCGCAGCGGCGCCATCTCGATGGGGAATACGTTGAGGCGGTAGTAGAGGTCTTCGCGGAAAGTGCCGTCCTCGATCATCTTCTCGAGGTTCTTGTGGGTCGCGGCGATGATCCGCACGTCGACGTTCTGCGTCTTGTTGCTGCCAACCCTTTCGAAGGTGCGCTCCTGCAGCACGCGCAGCAGCTTGACCTGCATCGGCAGCGGCATGTCGCCGATCTCGTCGAGGAACAGGGTGCCGCCGTTGGCCAGCTCGAAACGTCCGGCACGACTGGTGATGGCACCGGTGAAGGCACCCTTCTCGTGGCCGAACAATTCGCTTTCCAGCAGTTCCGCCGGGATCGCCCCGCAGTTCACCGGGACGAAGGGCCCCTCGCGGCGCTTGGAATGGTAATGCAGGTTGCGCGCCACCACTTCCTTGCCGGTGCCGGACTCGCCGAGGATCAGCACGCTGGCATCGGTATCGGCGACCTGCTGCATCATCTGCCGCACCTGCTGGATCGCCCGGCTGGTGCCGACCAGGCTGCGGAACAGGTTCGGCTCGCGGGAACGGCCGCGCTCGCGGGCCTGGTCGTACATCTCGCGGTAGACCTGGGCGCGATGCAGGGAATCGAGCAGCTTGTTGTAGCTGGGCGGCATCTCCAGGCTGGCGAGCACCCGGCGGCGCAGCTCTTCCGGCCAGTCGGCCGGGGCCGGCTCGCCGATCAGCAGGATCGGCAGGTACTCGTCCCAACTGGCCAGTTGCTTCAGCAGCTCTACCGCACCGCCCTTCGACTCGACGCTACCGAGCAGCACGCACAGGGCTTCGCGACTGTTGCTCAGGCCCGCCGCTACCTCTCGCCAATCCTCGCTGTTGCAGGTCAGCTGATCTTCGCCGAGGAAGTTGAGAATGACTGCCAGGTCGCGACTGCGATCGAGATTGTCGTCAATCAGCAAGAGTTTGGTTTCGCGCCACATTTTGATCAGCTGCCTTGCATCGAATGGGTCTCGCTCGACCCGAAAGAGGGCTGGGACTAATGCCTATTTCTAATAAGCAGCCAGCATTTGGCCACTAGTTAAGTCAAATGTGAACGATTAGTCAATTTTATGGCGTGTTTTTTTTGCTGTTTCCGACAGGGAGAGGCAATAAAAAACCCCTACAGACCGCATGGAAAGCAGTACTGGCAGGGGTTTTTGGGGATATGTAAATTTTTCCGAAAAGCCTTGCGCCAAAGTAACGGCACAAAGCCATGAAAAACTTATCCGAACATCTGGTAGACCTTGGCGCCTTTACTCGCACGCTGCAGACCGGTCAGCTCCGCACCGATCGCTTCGCGCTGCTGCCGGCAAGCGCTGAGCATATCGTTGTACAAGCTGAGCAACTGCTCCAGGCTCACGCGCAAGGCCTGCTCGTCGCGCTCGTCATCATGCATGGCCTGGTCGATCTTGACCTGACAGACCTGATCCAGCTCACCGATGGCATCCCAGTTGCCGGCCTGCAACGCATCGGCCAGGGCGAGTCGGGTTTCATCCAGTTGTTGCGTGGCTTGGCTCATAACCGATCCCTTTACATCTCTTTCAGTGCGAAATACCGTCCCAACCGGACTTCACTTCCAACAACAGGGCGCTGACTTCGTCTAGCAGGCTGGTATCGTTGCTGGTATTGGCCTCGACCAGACGAGCGATCATGTACTCGTAGAGACGATCCAGATTGCCGGCTAGCTCGCCACCACGCTCGCTGTCCAGCGCTTCGCGAAGGCCGCCGATGATGCCGATGGCCTTGCCGATCAGGATCCCCTTTTCCGGGATCTGCTCCCGCTCCATCGCACCACGCGCCTGGGCCAGACGCTCCAGACCACCCTGCATGAGCAGTTGGATCAGACGGTGCGGGTTGGCATCGGAAACCTGAGCCTCGATGCTGACCTGCTGGTATTGCTTCATCGCTTTCATCGCGTACATGGACCGCTCCCAGTGGGCTTCGCTATGACCAAGTTATCGGCAAGGAGCGCGGGAGCTTTACGGTGGGCGGGAGGTTTTTTTGCCGGCGATACGGCCTTGGGCCGCACCGCCAGCCAGCGAATCAGGTCTTCTTGCCGCTGCCGTAAGGCAGGCTGGCGAGGTTGTCCGTGATGCTCTTCTGACGCTTGGTCATTTCATCCTGCATCGCGGAAAGCAGGTTGAACTGAGTGGTCAGTTTCTCCTGCAGCGCCGCCAGCCGCTTGGCCAGATCAGCCTTCTGCGTGTCGACGTTGCTGAGGGTCTTCTGCAAGGTCGTGGTGCGCTGGTCGAGAATCCCCTGGGCGTCGGTGTAGGGCTTCATCTTATCGCCCAGGCGCTTGGCCAGGCCGGTATCGCCGGTGAAGTAGCTGGCAACGCCTTCGAAGTCGGCGCTGATCGCCTTGTCGAGCTTCTTCTCGTCGATCTCCAGCGTACCGTCCTTGGTCGTGGTGATTCCGAGGGCGGCAAGGTTGCGTACGCTGCCGTTCTCGTTGGAGGCGATCAGTTCGCTGCGCATGGTGTTGACCAGCGCACGGACGGAGGCATCGCCGAGCAGAGCACCAGTGACCGGATTCTTGTCTTCGCCGACCTTGGTCACCACGGTCTGTTCGTTGATGAACTTGGTGAGGGTGTTGTAGGCCTCGACGAACTTCTTGACGTTGTCCTTCACCCCGGCATCGTCCCGGGAAACAGTCAGGGTGATCGGCTTGCCGGCTTCGGTGACGGCTTTCACGTCGAAGCTGACGCCGTCAATGACGTCGCTCACGCTGTTGGAGGCGATGCTGCGCTTGAGGCCGTCGACGGTGATTTCACCGTTTGCCGCCTTGGTCACGTAGCCGGCAGCGGCGCCGTCGCTGAGCTTGGGAGCCGTCGCGGGATCGAAGGCCAGTTGACTGAGCGACGTATTGCCGCCGCTGCCGTCATCGCTGACCTCGACCTTGATGTCCTTGCCGTCGCCGGTCTTGGTGCTGCTCAGCACCAGACGCGAGCCGGAGTTGTCGGTAATGATGGTGGCGCTGACGCCCGCTTCCTTGCCGGCCTGATTGATGGCGTCACGCATGCCGGCCAGCGTGTTGTTGCTGGAGTCGACGGTGATCGCCGGCAGCTTGGTGTCGCCGACGGAGATGTTCAGCGTACCGCTGTTGAACTTGGCATTGGCCGGGTCGGCGATGGCCTGGAGGGCAATCTTGCTGCTGGTGGCAAGGCTGTTGACCTGGATCTGGTAGGTGCCAGCCACCGCGCTCTGGGTGGCGCTCGCCTTGAGAATGTCTTCGTTGGAAGACTTGGCGGTGCGCGCCATGAACACAGCATTGCTGTTCAGCGCCGTGAGCGCCGTCTGGAACGCGCTGATCGCACTCTTGAACTGGCCCAGGGCAGTGAGACGAGTAGTGGTGGTCTTCTCCAGGGTGGCGAGCTGGTTGGTCTTAGCCGCGCCCTCCAGGTTCACCATCTTGTTCACCAGATCGGTGTAATCGGTCGAGCCTACTCCTATCGAGATACCGGCCATAATCCATCTCCGTCAAAAAACCGTGCATGTACTGCCCTATCCCTTCGATAGGGCAAGCACCATGCCAAGTCGTTCAACCCGCGCGTCAGGCGCGGGTTTCGAACAGGACACTGCGTACGTCGTCGAGCCGGGCGGCAAGTTTTAGTACTTCTTCGGAAGGGATTTGCCGCACGACTTCGCCCGAGTCACCGTCGATCACCTTGACCACGACCTGGCCAGAGGAGTCGTCGATGCTGAAGTTCAAGTTGCGCTTGACGCTCTGCACGAAAGACTGGATGTCGCTGACGGCGAGCCCCAGGTCATCGCGAGATTCGCTGGCCTCCCGGGAAGCCGTCACTTCCGGCAACGGTTTGCCGCTGCCATCCGCTGCGCTGCGCGGCGCAAAGATATCGCCGCTGGCCTCCGGGGCCCTGCCGGTCTTGAACGTAGAAAGGGAAGTGATATTTCCGACGTCCATTTCTCATGCCTCGCAAAGGGAAAAGGGAGGAAGGGTCACCCCTTCCTCCCAGTACCGCGTGAGTGACCGTTCCCGGGCTTAGCGCAGCAGGCTCAGGACCGCCTGCGGCAGCTGGTTGGCCTGGGCCAGGATCGCGGTACCGGCCTGTTGCAGCACCTGATTCTTCGACAGCGCCGCGGTTTCGGCAGCGAAGTCGGTGTCCTTGATGCGGCTACGAGCGTTGGTAGCGTTTTCCGAGATGTTGGTCAGGTTGTCGATAGTGTTCTTGAAGCGGTTCTGAACAGCACCGAGGTCAGCACGCTGGGCGTCGATCGCAGCCAGGGCGTTATCGACTACCGCGATGGCGTTCTGGGCGCCGTCGGCAGTGGAGATGTCGACGCTGGCAACGCTGCTCTTCTGCGCGGCGCTGGCGTTGCCGAAGACCTGCGAAGCCTGGGTGCCGGTACCGCTGACCGAGTAGGCGGTCGGCGAGTTCAGTTGCACGTAGCCGGTCACGATGGTGGTGGTAGCGGCAGTACCGGCAGCTACCACGTTCTTGGCGGCCGCTTCGAACTTGCCGTCGGAACCCTGGACCTTCACTGCGACCTGACCGGCAGTAGCGGTACCGGTCTGCGCACCGAACTTGACGTTCTCGCCGGTAGCGGAGGTGATGGTCAGTACACCCTTGTCGTTGATGCTGGCAGTGATGCCCAGCTTCGACGAGTTGGAGTTCAGTTGGTCGGCCAGATCCTGAGTGGAGGTCACGCCTGCCAGGCTCACGGTGTTGCTGCCAACGGTTACGTCGAAGTTCAGCGAACCACCGGTCACGCCGCTGACATCAGCGGTGAACACGGTACGGGCACGAGCCGACAGGTTCGGGATCGCACCGTCCATCTTCTCGGCGATGGCCTTGGCGCTATCGCCGGCGGCGATGGCGATGTTCTTCACCTGACCGCCACCGACCAGGTTGACGGTGCCCGAGGCGATGCCCGAAGCGGTCGCGGTGCCCGCTACGCTGGCGACGGTACCCGCGCCGTTGCTGCCGACCTGGTAAGAACCGATGGCGCTGGCAGAGGCATTCTGCAGGCTGATGTCAATGGTCTCGTAGGCGTTGGAACCGACCTGGAAGCTGGTGGTGCCGAAGGAGCCGTCGAGCAGCTTGCGGCCACCGAAGGTGGTGGTATCGGAGATACGGGTCAGTTCGGCCTGTTGCGCAGCGACTTCTTTCTGCAGGGCGGCACGGTCGGCGTCGCTGTTGGAGCCGTTGGCGGATTGCAGGGCCAGGTCGCGGATACGCTGCAGGATATTGGTGGACTGCTGCAGGGCACCTTCAGCGGTCTGCGCCAGGGAGATGCCGTCGTTGGCGTTGCGGGTGGCAACGTTCAGACCGCTGATCTGGTTGGACAGGCGGTTGGAGATCTGCAGGCCGGCAGCATCGTCCTTGGCACTGTTGATGCGGTAGCCGGTGGTCAGACGCTGCAACGAGGTGTTGAGGTCGTTGGAAGAAGCATTCAGGTTGCGCTGAGTGTTCAGGGAAGCAATGTTCGTGTTGACTGTAAGGGCCATGGTGATTTCCTCCAAAGGACCTATTTCGGTTACCTGAGCTTGCGATCTCTCGGCCTGCTTGCTCAGGTGCCCCAAGAATTCGCGTTCATGGTGTTTATCGGCGTTTCCCGGCGGAGCTTTAGAGAAAAAATCAACATTTTCTTTTTCTCTTCCTCTTCAGTGGGTTACATGCTTCGAAGAGGACTCGCCAATATCGGTCCTGAACCGCCCCCGGTTGGTCCGGCAGAGGGTGGAAGTTCCGACACCCATTGCATCGACCCCCCGGCGATTTTCTTTAGCCCTCCCGTGCAACAGGGCACGCCGGGCATGAAAAAAGGCCGATGGCTTGCGCCACCGGCCTCGTTCGAGAAAACCCCGGATTCAGTCCGGCAGCCAGGCTGCCGCCCATGCCTCGAGATGCGCGCCTTCGAGCATCCAGTCGCGGCGCACCGCCTCGCGCAACTGCGCGCCGGCTGCGGCGTTGGCGTCCGCATCGGCCAGGTGCGAGCGGATCGCCTCCAGCCAGTCCCTGGAACGGTTCTTCACCCGCGTGACCGGGAGACTGTCGCGATAGCAGAGCACGTCGCTGCAGATCACCGGGAAGCCGAGCACGCCGTACTCCAGGAGGCGCAGGTTGCTCTTGCACTCGTTGAAGCGGTTCTGCTCCAGCGGCGCCAGGGCGAGATCGAGGTCGAGGCTGGCCAGGTAGGCGGGATAGCGTTCGATCTCCACCCCCGGATGGTATTCGCGCACATAGGGACGCAAGGCATCCGGGCAGAATCCGAAGAACACCCAGTCCACCTCGTCCGCCAGCTCGCGCACGACCTCGGCGATCACCTCGAGATCGCCGCCATGGCCGATCCCGCCGGCCCATCCGACCCGTGGCCGCTCTGCGTCCCGGCGCCGACTGGAAAGGTCGCGCCACCAGGGCAACGGAAGGCGGTTCGGCACGACCCGGATGTCCCCGTGCATGCGCCGGAATGCCTCCGCCAACGGTTCGGTCGAGACCACGAAACGGTCCGCCAGGCCCAGGGCACGACCGAGGATCTGGCGAATGTCGCCGGGCATCTCGGCCCGATGCAGGCTCTTCAGCGGCAGCTCGGGCAGATAGTCGTCCAGTTCGTAGACCCGGAAGGCGCGGTTGAACGACTGCATCCGGGAAATGGCCCGCAACTGCTCTTCGCTGATCTGCCGCTGGAGAATCACGCTGTCGACCTCCAGGCGCTCCAACGCCACCGGCTGCAGGAGCGACTCGCTGAGCATGCCGTCCAGCAGGCCGGCGTCGTGCAGCGCGCGGAACGGCTGACGCACGCGATAGTGGCCACAACCGTAGGGATCGGCAGGATGCGCCAGGACCCGCGGCAGCGGCGACCGTCCGAACAGCGGTTGCCAGGCCGGTACCTCGGGGCGCTCCAGGGCGAACCCGGCCCCCTCCAGGCTGAGATTGCGGTTGTACGCGGGATCCCGCGCCAATGCCGGTAGCCAGCGCCGGTAGAGCGACTCATCGGCCTCCATGGAAGGCAGCTCGACGTTTCCGTTCTGGGCCAGGATTGCATAGGGCGTCCACACCGACAGGTAGCCGAGCTGGCGGGCACGCAGGCTGAAATCGACGTCGGCGTGGCCATGAGCGAAGTCGTTCTCGTCGAAGCCGCCGAGTTCGTCGTGCAGCGAGCGCTTGAACAACAGGCAGGAAGCCGACAGAGCCGTGTGATTCTGGACGACCAGCAGGCGATGCATGTAGCCGGCGCTGTCTCCCGCCTCGCCGGCGAACGCGCGGCCCGCCGTGCCGCCCAGGCCAAGCACCAGGCCCGCCTCGCGAATCGTTCCGTCCAGGCCCAGGAGCTTGCCGCCGACCGCCCCGACCTCCGGGCGGTGGCCGTGGTTGAGCAACTCGCGCAACCAGTCCGGACGAAGGGCCACGACCCCCGCCCCCAACGACAGGAGGAATTCGCCTCGGGCCTCGGCCACGCAGAGGTTGAGGCACCCGGCAAGGCTCGAAGCCTGCGGGCTGAGCACCCGGATCTGCTCGCTCCCCAGTCCCTGGACCGCCTCCAGCCAGGCGGCCATGTCGGGCGCCAGCGGGCCGGAGGCGACCAGCAGTAATTCGTAGGACGGGTAGTCGGTGTTCTCCAGGAAGCTTTCCACGCTGCGCTGGAGAGCGCTCAGGCTGTCTCCCACGGGAAGCAGCAGGGACACTGCCGGCGTCCCCGGATAGTCGTAGGCGATGCGGTTGATCACCGCCAGCCGGCCCGGCTCGATTCGATGCGGAACCCCGAGGCGGTTCAGGTGCTCGTCAACCACGCTCGCGATGAACGGGCGCACGGCGGCGCTCGCCAGCCATTCTCCGAAGGCGCGAGCGCTGTGGTAGAGGACCTCGGCGAGATGGCCGATACGATCCAGGCCCTCCCGCTCCGCCAGGCGGAACATGAAGTCCTGCAACGCCAGATCGCCGAAGCCTTCCTGCAAGCCGCCCTGCGCCAGCAAGGCGGCACGCTGGAAGGCCAGGGAACGACCGCAGTAGGGGTAGCTGCGCAGAAGGTCGAGGTTGAAGTCGGGCTTCAGCAACGGTGCCTCGTAGCGTCCGTCGCACACATGGTCTTCATCGCTGTAGCAGCACAGCAGCGCGGTTTCCGTACGGATCTTTTCCGCCAGCAGGAGCAACGCGGAACGCGCCAGTTCGTCTCCGGCATGGATGACGATCAGCCAGTCGGCGTCGCTGGCGGCCGCCGCCAGGTTGATCCGCTCGGCGGCGGAACCACCCTCGGCCAGCCACGCCAGGCCCTTGCGCGCAAACGCCGGGGCTCTGCCCAGTATCCGCGTGCGCCAGGCCGGCAAGGCCTGGCCGTCGATGCTCGCCAGGCTGCGCTGGAGGTCTGCGTCCTCGGCCTCCTCGGCAAGCACCAGGACTTCGATCCGCGAGTCGCGTCGCAAAGCGTCGATGAAGGGACGGTAGCGGGCCGGCTCCACTTCGCGCCCGTGCAGCCAGGTCTCGTATTCGCTGCGGAAGTCCTCCCCCGCCTCCGGGCTCGCTGCGCCGGCCGCGAGGGCCGCGCAATAGTCTCCCGGCGCCGGCTGGAACGCGGTCTGGAGCAGCAGGGAGACCGGCGTGGAAACGCCTTCGAAAGCCGGATAGCTGCCGTCGCACTCCAGTTCGATCGTCATGCCACCGCGTTCGTCACCCCGGAACGGCAGGACCAGCGACTTCGCTCGCGCGTCCTCGACGCTCACGCGGCTGAAGAGCTGGCCGTTGAGGCACACGCGCAACTGGAACGGGAAGCGGTCGTAAAGCTGGCTGGCGAAGGGCGTGACCTGCAGGACGACCTGGCGCTGGCGCAGCGGCAGGCCCGACACGCAAGGAACCGCGCGCAGCCGAGCGCGCGCGCAGAGCATATGCACGTCGCCCTGGCGCAACAGTCCCTCTTCGGCGAACAGGTTCAACTGCCCGACGGGCCATTCGACCGGCGCCTCGGCTGCCGCCACGGCGCGCAGCCACAACGGCTGCTCCGCTTCGTCCGGCAGGTCGGCCAGTTCCTCGCGCAACAGCGCGGGCGCCAGCAGACGCCAGGCCGGCTTCGGCTGCAGGCGGGCGAGCAACCTGTGCAGGCGGCGAGCGCTCCAGTCGGTTTCGCCAGCGGGCCCGGCCTCGCGCTCTTCCAACGCCAGCCGGGCATGCCGCAACTGGCCCATGGCGATGGCCGGCAGGAGCGCGCTTACCTGATGCGCGCTGCCCGGCAGCAACTGGCCGTCGTCTTCCACCAGAAGCACCGCCGAAGCCCTGCGTTCGAGCGTGGCAGCCTCCGCGTCGCACCAGGCCCGCCACGAATCGAAGCGCCGCACGTCGGCCGGCAATGCCGCGCCGGACGGAGCGATCAGGTCGATACGGCGATGGGCGAAGCAGGCCGCATAATGTTCGGCCAGGCGCTGCCCGCCATCCGCAGCGGCCCGCGCGTCGAGCACGATCTGCAAGCGCGGCGCCTCGGCGATCGCTGCGGCGACCCTCTGGACGCTGCGTCCGTCGCGAAACCGGCCGTACAGCTGCTGCGTGCGGTTCTCCTGGGTATCGCGACTCTCCGCGTGCCGGGTAAAGGCATTGGCCAGCAGGTCGAGCAGTTGCTCGTCGTCGGCGAACTCCAGTCCGATATCGCGCCAGGCGTTCCCTGGAGCCTCCGGGTTGTAGGCCCAGCGGGCGATCCGCTGTTCGCGGGAGAACAGCAGGATCGGTCGGTCGAGCGTCATGAACTCGAAGATCAGCGAAGAACGGTCCGCCAGCAGAATGTCGGCTTCGGCGAAGCTGGCCGCGATGCTCGCCTCGGGGTCGTCCACCAGAGTGACCAGCGGGTCCGTGCGTGACTGTTCGCGCCAGAGCTTCATGAGGTCGCGGAACAGATCCTTGTCGCTGACGAACGCATGTTCGTGCTGGACGATGGCGGGATGCGGCTTGATGATGATCCGCGACGCGGGATAGACCTTGCGGATCAATGCCACCACACGCTCGCCGAGGTGGACGGCGGCGCTGATCTCGGGGTTGTAGGTGGGGGCGAAGAGGATGGTCGGCGCGTTCTCCGCCGGGGTTCTCGCGGGCAGCCGGAACACCTCGTCGCACCAGGCGTTGCCGGTCAGCAGGAAACCGTTGCGCGGCATCACCGAGGAAGCCAGGGTGTCGTCGATGTCCCAGGCGCTGCCGCACAGATAGTCGGCGTAGCGGTAGGTGCCCTCGGCGAATCCGTAGCGGGTGACCGAGCCATGGCGCATGCCGACCAGCAATACGTTGTGCGCATCGCAGTAGTCGCGCCAGAACTCCACCGACCAGCCGTCGGCCACCGCTATCACGTCCGGTTTCCAGGCCATGACTTCATCGATGTCGAGGCTCAGGAGGCTGTCCTCGAAACACTCGGCCAAAGGACGCAACGAGCGGTAGTGGAAAGGCATGTTGCCGTAACAGGCGACCCTCAGGCCCGAGTAGCGCTGCATGCGCGCAACCGCCAGGTCCTGCCGGAACAGTTGCAGCACCCGCTGGCGTCCGCCGTCGTCCGGCGCGCCCAGGCGCAGTTCCGCGACCTGCCGCAAGCCCAGGGAAAGCGCCAGGCGGGCCTGCGCCTGGGGACTCCGGCAAGCGCCTGCGGCGCATACCGAGAGAGCCTCCTCCAGCAGCAGCCAGCCGCGATCCTCCAGGCTCTCCACCGCGCGCAGGAGCAGGCGCATGGCCTGCCAGTCGTCCGCCACGCCTCCCACCGCCCCGCCCAGGCAAGCCAGGCGGAAACGCTCGTTGCCAGGCAGCTCGCCAGCGACGGAAGCCTCGACGACCTTGTGTGCGCCCCCGGCGAACGGCGCGCCGTCCAGCCCGGAAACCCAGACCGCGTCCCCCTCCTCCAGCACCGGCAAGACCTGCCGCTGCAGCCAGGCCAATCGCTTCCCGGCATCCCCGCCGTCGCGCCGGCCGGGTTCGCTCACGCTGTCCTCAATCATTCAGGTTCCAGTTATTCAGGTGCACGCGCCGCGCCATATCCAGGTCGCTGGCGGTATCGATGTCGAAGGCGTCGAGTTCCTGCGCGGGCAGCGGCAGGTACGGTTCGAGCGCCTGGTACACGTATATCGGCCGGTCCACCACCATGTCCGGCCGGAGAATCGCGATACCCGTCCATTCGTAGGCGTGCTGCGGCTCGCGGGTGAAAGCGGTGACCGCCTCGCCACCCGCGTCCAGCAGAACGCGCACGCCATCGCTGGTGGTGTAGCGCGAGACGCCGATCAGGCCCGCCTGCCCGGCGGCAGCGCGGAGAAAGCGTTCGAACGAGCGATTCTCGATGAAGGTGTCGCCATCCACGGCGAGGAAGCGCCGGTCGAGATAGCGCGAAACCCGGTGGATGCTCTGCAAGGTATTGGTTCGGTCGAAATCGGGGTTGCGCACGATGATCGCGTCCCTGCGCAGGTTGCGCACCTGCTCGATGACCAGTTCCTCCTGGAACCCCACCACGACCCAGACGTTCGGGATCTCCGCCAGGCGCTCGAGGTGCTGGGCCAGCAGCGTCTTGCCACCAACCTCGACCAGGCACTTGGGTTTGTTCAGTCCCAGACGAGAGCCGATGCCCGCCGCGCTGATCACAGCATGTTCAATAGGCGACACAGGGCTTCTCCTTCATGGACCACGAAATCGCTCAGGCCGGTCAGCACCCGGTTCGGCACATGCACTCCGCCGTAGGCCACGCGCAGATCGGCGGCCTCGAACATCGGCACGTCGTTCATCCCTTCGCCGACAGCGACGATGCGCTCGAACTCGCCGCGCAGGGAGGTCACCGCGTCGCCCTTGTGGAGGATCTCCTCGACTCCCTCCAGACGTCCGTCGCGCATCCGCGCCCGCGAGGTGAAGCTGCGCACTCCGAGGCGTTCGAGCACCGGCTCGACCCAGAGGTCCAGGTTGCCGGTCACGACGAAGCATTGCCGAGGGCGCGCGGAAATGAACGCCTGGATATGCGGGTCCAGCTCCACCTGCTGACGCAGGGCGCTGTGGATCCACTCCAGGTTCGCGTCGCGCAGCAAGCGGACACGCAGCTTGAAGGATTTGTCGAACGGCAGGAAACCGTCGATGGTGGCCTGGGTCAGCACCTCGATCTCGTCTTCGAGACCGACGGACGACGCGATCAGCGGCAACAGTTCCTGACGGGTCAGGGTTCCATCCAGGTCGAAGCAGTAGGCAGTGCGCACAGAGTCATCCCCGTCGCTGCAGGATCATGAAGTACTGGCGGGTCTCCACACGCTTTTCCAGCGCTTCGGCGAACAGGCAGTCCTCTTCGAGAATCGCAGGCCCTTCCCCTCCGCCGGCCTGTACGAGCATGTCCTTGAGTTCGGCGACGGTGCGATAGACCGCCGAATACTCGTGTTCAAGTTCCTTCGAAAAGAAGCGATCCAGGGTCAGGCGCTGTTCCACGGCTACCGGTTCGCGCAGGTAGATCCGCCCGCCCGGTGCGCACAGCTGCAGCGCCTGGCGCAACAGTTCCTGGCAGTCGCTGTCGTTGAGATAGATGAGTAGTCCCGAGACCAGCAGCAGGTCGTAGGGAGGACTGAGCGCCAGCTCGGCGGGACGGATGTCGGTCGCCGACATCCGCTGGAAAAGCAGCCGCTCGTAGCCGCGCTGCCGTGCCTCGTCGCAGGCTTTCTCCACCAGCGCGGCGGAGAAGTCGATGCCCAGGTAATCGGCCTGCGGCGCTTCCTCGGCCAGCAGCCAGCCCCAGCGCCCGATACCGCAGCCGATGTCGAGGACCCGCCGGGCCATACCGAGGGCGAGTCCCGGAGCGACGCGCAGTTTCTCGCGCCGATCGCGCTCCTCGACCAGTTCCGGCTGCTGGTCCTGATACATCGTCGAACTCAGGGCATTGCGATATTCGCGGGCGGCCCGACCTTCGAAGAAAGCCAGCGTGCTTTCGTAGTCGATAGCGACAGGCCTGCCCTTTATCCGTTGTTTGTCGGTCATTCCGTAGCCTGCTGTCGACTCCGCGCCCCTACAGGGCTATCGCTTGTCATCCGCTTAACTCAGGTAGTTGAACAGGCTCAAGCCGCGAATCTTGACGAAACTCTGCTGCGCCGCATCCATGATGGTGGATTGCAGGGTCAGCCGTGACAGCGCTTCAGGGTAGTCCAGATCCTGGATCTGCGAGATCACGGCGGTATTCACCAGGGTCACGTCGTCGATGAAGGTTTCCGTCGATTCGGCGACGTTCATCCGCGCGCCGATGCGTCCCTGGCCCGTGAGGATCTGCGAGTTCGAAGAGTCCAGGTTGGAGATCGCCACCCCCACCGCGTCGCGGATAGCCAGGTTTCCAGCCGGCGTGTCCTCGGCGCTGAGCAGGGCCTTGCGCAAGTCCGACACGGTATTGAGCAAGCTGCGCTTTTCCTGGTCCGGCTGGCGCTTGATACTGAAGGTGTCGCCGCCCTGCGGCTCGCCGTCGATCTGTACCTTGACGCCGCCGAAGGTGATGAAGTCGCTGGTCTGGGCGTTGTCGTCGATCTTGCCGCTGGCGAGCGTGGCGAAGCTCGGCGGGTTGGGGTCGCTGGTGCTCCAGTCGTAGCCCGGCGGGATCGTCTTGAGGTCGTAGACCACGTAGTTCTTCGCGTCGGTGAAGTGGATACCGACGCCATCGCTGGCCAGCGGTGGCGTGCTCGACGGGAACACAGTGTCGTAGGCTTCCTTGTCCGTCACCAGGCCCAGGGAGATGCTGCTGTCGCTGGGGTTGCCGCTGGCGTCCAGGCCTGCGGCGCCCTTGCCGGTGGAGACCCGGTTGGCGTTGCTGCCGCTTTCGAAAAGGATCTTGCCGTTGTCGCTGATGGCAATGAAGGTGCTGCTGGCGATCTGTACCTCACGCTGGCCTTCGTCGCCGTTGTAGGAGTAGGTACCGTCCGGGTTGCGAACGAACGGCTGGGTATCGCCCTGGCTGCCGGAGAACAAGTACTTGCCGCTGGCATCGCGGCTGTTGAGCAGGTTCAGCAGTTCGTCCTCGCGCTGCGCCAGTTCGGTGGCCAGCGCGTTCTTGTCCGAGGCGTCGAGGCCGCCGTTGCCGGCCTGCACGGCGATCTCGCGGATACGATGGATGACCGTGCCGACCGAATTGAGGATGGTCTCCTCCTGCTGCAGGCTGTTCTTCGCTGCCGTGATGCCCGATTTGTACTGACTGTTGAGCGCCTGCTCCTGGTTCAGCTGAAGCAGCCGGACGGCGCCGACCGGGTCGTCGGCCGGGGTCAGCAGGCGCTTGCCGGCACTGATTTCGGCCTGGGTGCGCGTCAGGTCGGCATAGTTGCGGGAGATGCCACTGACCGAGTTGTTGAAAGCCTGGATCGTTGAAATGCGCATGACGACGGTCTCTCGGTTAAGGCGCTCAGCGGAACGCGCCTATCAGGGTATCGAACAGCGAGCGGGCAACTTGAATGACCTGGGCCGACGCGCTGTAGTACTGCTGGAACTGGATCAGGTTGGCCGCCTCTTCGTCGAGGCTCACCCCGGACAGCGAGTCGCGGCTGTCCTGCGCCTGCTTGAGCACGGTCTGCGAGGCGTCGGCGCTGGCGCGCGCCTGGGCGGTCAGGGTGCCGACCCGCTCCACCAGCCCACCGTAGGCGTCGTTGTAGGTAGACCCCGTGCTGCCGGTACCGCCCACCGTCGGCTTGGTCTGCAAGGCATTCAGGTTGAGGGCGTTGCGGTTGTCCGAAATGCCGTCCTTGTTGAAGCTCAGGGTGAAACTGTCGCCAGTCTGCGGCACGTTGGACAGGTTGAACTCGTAGGTATAGGTCTGGCCGCTGCCCGGATCGGTATAGGCCATGCGCACGCTGTTGCTGGTACCGCTGTTCAGCGTCGGACTGCCGGGCAGCGCGTTGCCGTCCTTGTCGACATAACTCCAACCGGCCGGCAGCGGCGAGGTCATGGTGTAGGTCTTGCCATCCGCGCTGACCGTCGCGCTCAGCGGCAGACCATTGGCGCCGAAGGCGTTCTGCAGAACCGCCGGATCGATCGGCGACGGTCCGCCGACCAGGTTCGGCTGGCCGATGGCGCCGCTGCCGCGGTTGTTGGTGGTCGCCTCGGCGCGAGCGGACCCGGCGAAAGCCAGTTGCGAAGCGTTCTTCAGGGTTGTCTCGATATCGCTGGCGCCGCGCCGGGTCGGCTGCAGGGTGAAGCGGTCGCCCGCGGCCGGCAGTTGGTCGAGGGTCACGCTGAAGCCCTGGTCGACGCCGTTGGCATCCTTGAACGAGAGGGTGTAGGGACCGGTACCGCTGACCGTGACCTGCATGCTTGCGTCGTCGCCCAGGCGCCGCGCGGTGAAATTGGTGCCGTCGAAGTCCAGGCGGAAATCGCTGGAATTCAGCTTGCTGGTATCGGTGATGTTCAGGTTGGCGTGGACATTGCCGGTGTTGCCGTTCTTCGCCAGGACCCGCAGCGCCGTGATGTCCGGATCGTTGATGTCGCCGAACAGGTTGGCGCCGGCCTTGCCCGCCAGGTCCAGGCCCTGCCCCAGTTGCTTGTTGACGGTATCGGCGAAGGTCAGCGCAAGTTGGCCGAGCTTGTTGTAGGAGCTATCCAGGACGGTATCGCGATACGCCAGCAGGCCGCCCATCTGCCCGCCGGAGACCAACCGGGTCACGTTTTGCGTGGAGTCGCCAAGCGTGAGCTGCACCTGGTAGCGGGTCGGGTCGTCCAGCCCCGGCACCACGCTCAGCGTCGAAACGGTATTGCCCACCACCAACGGCTGGCCGCTGCCGATGAACAGGCTGACGCTGTTGTCGTCCTGGGTGACCGCGGTCACGCCGACCATCTCGGAGAGCTTGCGCACCGCTTCGTCGCGCGCGTCCAGCAGATCGTTGGGCACGGCCCCGGCGGATTTCGCCTTGGCGATGGCATCGTTGTACTCGGCCACGCTCTGGCTGAGATTGTTCACCTGCGAGGTCAGGGCACCCAACTGCTGGTTGATCAGGCTGTTCTGCTTGTCCAGTTGGTCGTAGAGGGTATTGAAGGTCTTGCTCAGGCCCTGCGCCTGGGCCAGCACCGCCTCGCGCGCCTCGGTCGAGGACGGGTTCTGCGCAGCGGTCTGCAAGGCGGAAAAGAAACGCTGCATCGCCGGGCTGACCCCGGTGGTGTTATCCGCCAGCAGCGAGTTGAGCTGGTCGATCTGGCCCAGGAAAGCGTTCAGCTCGCTGTTCTGGCTGGTGGCGTTGCGCAACTGGCCGGTGAGGAAGTCGCTGGCCAGGCGGCGCACGTCGACGATCTGGCTGCCCGAGCCCATGTAGCCGGCACCGCTGAACTGCGGGATCCGGGTCTGCTGGATGGCATCCTGGCGGCTGTAGCCCGGCGTCTTGACGTTGGTGATGTTGTGCCCGGTGACAGTCAGCCAGGTCTGGCTGGTGCCGAGGCCGGACAGGCCTATCGAGAGTAGGTCGGACATGGGTCAGTTCCTCCTTGCTCAACCCAGAGGCGGCGTGCCGGCGGCGGCGACGGCCTGGTAGGTCTGCATCTGTCTGGCGATCTGCGCCACCTTGCGGGCGTACTGCGGATCGGTGGCGTAGCCGGCGCGCTGCAGTTCCTGCATGAAGCGCTCGGGGTTGGCGGCGCTGTCCAGGGCGTTCTGGTAGCGGTCGTTGCCCTGGAGGAAGCTGACGTAGTCGTGGAAGCTCTGCTCGAACGACGAGTAGGAGCGGAACGCCGCGACTTCCTTGACCGCCTTGCCGCCTTCGTATTCGGTGGTGAGAGCGCGCGCCGAGGCACCATCCCAGCGGCTGCCGGTCTTGATGCCGAACAGGTTGTGGCTGCTGCCGCCATCCTGCTGGCGGATGATCGATTTGCCCCAGCCGGTCTCCAGCGCGGCCTGGGCCACCAGGTAGCGGGCATCGACGCCGATCCGCTCGGCGGCCTTCTGGGCCATCGGCAGCATGGTGGCGATGAACTCGTCGGCCGAGGCGAACATCGACTTGCCCCTGGCCAGCGGCGGCTGGGCGATGCGCCGGCTGCCCTGGCTGTCGACGCCATCGGTGGAGAAACCGCGGCGGCTCGCCGCCGGGTAGCTCTGCGCCGGCAGGTAGCTGTCCTGGCCCAGGCTCTGCATCTGGCTGGCGGCCGGCGAGGCGGAGGGAACGATGCCGGCGAGCATGCGCTCGGTCAGCTTGCCCGGCAGCGCCAGGCGCCTCTGGTTGAGCAGCTTCGAGTCGTCGCGGCCGGCTTCCGGCATCGGCAGGGCCTTGCCGGCCTGCGCGCTGGGGTTGCTCGGCCAGCGACCGGCGCCGTTCTCGGCGACCCGGGCGAACGGGTTTTCGCCGTTGCCCCTGGAGCCTTGCTTCATCTTCGACAACTGGCGCACCAGCACGTCGGCCAGGCCGATGCCGCCGGCATTCTTCGACAGGCTCACCGACAGTTGCTGGTCGTACATGTCCTGGTACTGCTTGGTGGTCTGGCTGTTCATGAAATTGCCGTCGCCCAGCGCTTCGTTGGCCGAACGCATGGATTTGAGCATCTCGTTGAGGAACAGCGATTCGAATTCCTGGGCGACCTTGCGGATGTTCGCCTCGCCGTCGCGGTCCTTGCCGACCTTGAGCTGGTTGAGGCGGTTGAGATCGGTATAGGAGCCGCTGTCGGGGCCTGCGCCGATACCGCTGAGCAAACGGGAATCCATGGCGTCGTCCTCAAATCACGATCAGGTCGGCCTGCAACGCGCCGGCCTGCTTCAGGGCTTCGAGGATCGCCATCAGGTCGCTCGGCGCGGCGCCGACCTGGTTCACCGCGCGGACGATGTCGTCCAGGGTGGTGCCGGGACCGAACTTGAACATCGGCTTGGTCTCCTCCTCGGCGTTCACCCGCGAGCGCGGCACCACCGCGGTCTGGCCGTTGGAGAAGGCACCGGGCTGGCTGACGATCGGGTCCTCGGTGATGCTCACGGTCAGGCTGCCGTGGGTGACGGCGGCCGGCGATACCTTGACGTTCTGGCCGATGACGATGGTGCCGGTGCGCGAATTGATGATGACCTTGGCCACCGCCTCGCCCGGCTGCACGTCGAGGTTCTCCAGGATCGACAGGTAGTCGACCCGCTGGTTCGGGTCGAGCGGCGCGCTGACCCGCACCGAGCCGCCGTCCACCGCATGGGCGACGCCCGGACCGAGCAGTTCGTTGATGCGGTCGACGATGCGCTTGGCAGTGGTGAAGTCCGGGCGGTTGAGGTTCAGCGTCAGGCTGTTGCCCTGGTCGAAGCCGCTCGGCACCGCGCGTTCGACGGTGGCGCCGGCCGGGATACGTCCGGCGGACGGTACGTTGACGGTGATCTTCGAGCCGTCGCGGCCTTCGGCGTCGAAGCCGCCGACCACCAGGTTGCCCTGGGCGACCGCGTAGACCTGGCCGTCGATACCTTTCAGCGGAGTCATCAGCAGGCTGCCGCCGCGCAGGCTCTTGGCGTTGCCGATGGACGACACGGTGACGTCGATCGGCTGGCCCGGCTTGGCGAACGGCGGCAGGTCGGCATGCACCGATACCGCGGCGACGTTCTTCAACTGCACGTTGCCGACGTTGGCCGGCACCTTGATGCCGAACTGCGCCAGCATGTTGTTGAAGGTCTGCAGGGTGAACGGCGTCTGCGTGGTCTGGTCGCCGCTGCCGCTCAGGCCGACCACCAGGCCATAGCCGATCAACTGGTTGGTCCGCACGCCCTGGATGCTGGCGATATCCTTCAACCGCTCGGCCTGGGCCGCGCCGGCGGCCAGGAGCAGCGCGGCGAGGGCCAGCAGGTGCTTGAACTTGGTCATCGCGAGCGTCCTCAGAACGGCCACAGCGGGCTGAGGAAGAAGCGGTCCAGCCAGCCCGGCTGACTGGCATCGGCGAAGGCGCCGGTGCCGGAATAGGTGATCCGGGCGTCGGCCACGCGGGTCGAGGACACGGTGTTGTCGGTGGCGATATCGTCGGCGCGGACCAGGCCGGCGATGCGCACCAGCTCGTTGCCGGTGTTCAGGGTCATCCACTTCTCGCCGCGCACGGAGAGGATGCCGTTGGGCAGCACCTCGGCCACGGTCACGGTGATCGAGCCGGTCAGGCTGTTGCTCTGCCCCGCCTGGCTATCGCCCTTGGCGTCGCGCGAGCCGCCGTATTCGGCGCTGAGGCTGAGGTCGCCGCCGCCGATCGGGTTGTTGGTGGTCATGCCGCTGCCGAACAGCGAGGTCAGCCCCATCTTGGTCTTGCTGTCCTTCTGGATATCGGAGTTGGCTTTCTTGCTCGCCTGGGTCTTCTCGTTGAGGGTGATGGTGATGATGTCGCCCACGCGGAAGGCCTTGCGGTCGTCGTAGAGGTTCTGCTCGAAACCGGCCTGGTAGATCGCGCCGTTGTTCTGCGCGGCGGGCAGCGGGGTGCGCGGCAGCACCGGCGCGTAGTACGGATCGTTCGGCTTCGGCGGTGGATTGACGCAACCGCCCAGGGCGGTGGCGATGCCAAGCAGGGAGACGATCATCAGCCGGTTCATATCAAGCTACCTCGCGGCGTACAGCCAGGGCCCGGTCAGGGCCCGTCAAAGATTCTGGGTGACGAAGGACAACATCTGGTCGGCGGTGGAGATGACCTTGGAGTTCATCTCGTAGGCGCGCTGGGTGGTGATCATGTTCACCAGTTCCTCGACCACGTTGACGTTGGAGTTTTCCAGGGTGTTCTGGGCAACCGTGCCGAGGCCGTTGAGACCCGGCGTACCGACCTGGGGCGCGCCGCTGGAGCCGGTTTCCAGGAACAGGTTGTTGCCGATGGCCTGCAGGCCGGCCGGGTTGATGAAGTCGGCGGTCTGGATGTTGCCGATCACCTGCGGCTGGGCGTTGCCGGTGGTGGTCACCGAGACGGTGCCGTCCTGGCCGACGGTGAAGGTCTGGGTCTCGTTGGGCACCACGATCGCTGGCTCCAGGGCGAAGCCGTTGGAGGTGACGATCTGCCCGTCGGAGTTCAGGTGGAAGCTGCCGTCGCGGGTGTAGGACACGGTGCCGTCCGGCAGCAGGACCTGGAAGAAGCCGCGCCCGTTGACCGCCATGTCCAGCGGCTGCTCGGTGGTCTGCAGGCTGCCCGGGGTGAAGATCTTCTGGGTGCCGACGACGCGCACACCGGTACCCAATTGCAGGCCCGAAGGCAGCTCGCTGTCCTGGGTCGACTGGCCGCCCGGCTGGCGCCGGATCTGGTACAGCAGGTCCTGGAACTCCGCGCGGTCGCGCTTGAAGCCGGTGGTGGATACGTTGGCCAGGTTGTTGGAAATGGTGGTCAGGTTCATGTCCTGGGCGGACAGACCGGTCTTGCTGACCCACAGTGCCGATAACATCGTCGTGCTCCTCGGGTGCCGGTTTTATGGCACCACGCTCAAGTGATTAGCTGATTTGCAAAACCCGCGCCATGGCCGCCGAATCGTCCTCGGCGGTGCGCATCATCTTCACGTGCAGCTCGAATTGACGGGACAGCGAGAGGATCGCGGTCATCTCTTCCACCGCGTTCACGTTGCTGCTTTCCAGGAAACCGGAGACCACCTTCACGTTGGCGTCGGCCAGCGGCGCCTGCTCGCCCGGCTGCGGCTTGTAGTGCAGCAGGCCGTCGGTACCCTTCTCCATCTGCTTCAGGTTCGGGTTGACCAGTTTGATCCGGTCCACCACGGCGACCACGTTGGGGTTCTCGCCAAGGGCGCGGATGCTGATGGTGCCGTCCTGGCCGATCTCCACCTTTTCCTCCGGCGGCACGGCGATCGGCCCACCGTTGCCGAGCACCGGCAAGCCGTCGCCGGTGCGCAGCATGCCGAGGGCGTCGATATGCATGCCGGCGGTACGCACGTAGGCCTCGCTGCCATCCGGCGCCTGGACCGCGACGAAGCCGTCGCCGTCGATGGCGATGTCCAGCTCGTTGCCGGTTTCCTGGAGGCTGCCATGGCTGAAATCGGTACCGGGCCGCTCGCTCATGGCGAATACCCGCGCCGGGAAGCTGTCGCCGAACACCTGCATCGAACGCGCCTGCTCGAAGTCGCGACGAAAGCCGCTGGTCGAGATGTTCGCCAGGTTGTTGGCATGAGCACGCATCGCCAGGGTGTTCTGGCTGGCCCCGCTCATGGAGACGTACAGCATCTTGTCCATCGAATCCTCCAGGCACCGGCACAATCCGCCGGGCTTTCTTGCAGGTTATCCAGCAAGCGCCGTGCCAGAATTCGAAAAAACAATTAATACATTGATTTAAAAGGATTTTATAAAACAGAAAGCCTCCTTTCGGAGGCTTCGGGGGCAACCCCTGGCCAGGGGTTGCCGCTGGCGGCAAGGGCCTTGCCGGTGCCCGGACGGCACCGGCACGCCGTCATCAGCGCAGGTTGATGATGGTCTGGGTCACCGCATCCTCGGTCTGGATGGTCTTGGCATTGGCCTGGTAGTTGCGCTGGTGGACGATGAGGTTCACCAGTTCGTTGGAGATGTCCACGTTGGACGCTTCCAGCGCGCCGGATTGCAACGCCCCCAGGGTGCCCGAGCGCGGCGCGCCGACCGCCGGCTCGCCGGACTCCGAGGACTGCACCCAGGAGGTCTTGCCGATCGGCGTCAGGCCCTGGATGTTGGCGAAGTTGGCCAGCACCACCTGGCCCTGCACCTTGGACTGGCCGTTGGTGTAGCGGGCGAAGATCACCCCGGTGTCGTCGATTTCCAGGCCTGCCAGCTGACCGGTGGTGTAGCCGTCCTGGATCGGGTTGCTCTGGGCGAACGCGGTGGAGTACTGGGTGGTCTTGCGCATGTCGAAGGAGATGCCGCTGGCGGCACCGGTCGCGCCGTTCCAGGCGTAGGTCGGCGGGGTCTTGCCGTCCGAGGCCGCCGGAATCCAGCCGGTGCCGGGAGTCGGCGGATTGCCGGTGGCCGGACTGAACTGGATCACGTTGGTGGTCGCGTCGATGCTGAAGCCCGGCCCGCTGGTGCTGCCGTCCGGCGCCCGAACCGAGGTCATCTGGCCGCTGGCGTCGAAGGTGACGTTGAAGCTCATCGGCGTCTTGTTCGACGGATCGAGCGGATTGACGCCGTCGATCAGCACTTTCATGGTCCAGCTGTTCTCCGGAATCGGCGGGGTCGCATTCGGGTCCGGCTCGTTCTTGATGAAGAACTGGCTCATGGTGTGGGAGTTGCCCTGGCTGTCATAGATGCCCAGCGAAGAGGACGAGTTGTAGGTAGCGGCGTCGGACGGATCGAACGGCGTCACGGTCGGCGGCTTCAGCGTCGAGTTGAGGTTGTACGACTGCTGGATGCTCGAGGTGGCCTGCGGCGCCTGATTGGCGCGCTCGACCTTGAGGTCGGTGACCACGCCGTTCTGCAACTGGCCGTTCGGCCCGACGGCATAGCCCTGCAGGCGGTAGCCGTTGTTGTCGACGATGAAATCCTGCTTGTCGGTATTGAAGTAGCCGGCGCGGGTGTAGCTGATCGCCCCGTTGTTGCTGGTGACGAAGAAGCCGTTGCCGTTGATGGCCAGGTCCAGCACGCTGTTGGTCGAGTCGATGTTGCCCTGCTTGAACATCTGCGAGACGTCCGAGAGCAGCACGCCGCTGCCCTGCGGGTTGCTGCCCGAACCCAGCACCGAGGCGGCGTAGACGTCGGCGAACTCCGCGCGGGATTGCTTGAAGCCTACGGTGCCGGCGTTGGCGATGTTGTTGCCGGTGACGTTCAGGCCGCTGGAGGCCGCCTGGATGCCGCTCAGGCCGATGTTGAAACTCATGGATAGCTCCTTGCCGGAAACGCCGGCTTACTGGCCGATGATCTGTACTTTGGACAGCGCGATGCTGCCCAGGCCTGCGAGGTTGAGCATCAGCTCGCCGCCGTTCTGCCCCAGGGTGACGCTGTCGACGTTGGCCGGCAGGTAGGTCTGGAGCCCGTAGGTCTTGCCGTCGATCGAGGTCTGCGCCTCGAACTTGTAGGTGCCCGGCGGCATGATGTTGCCGCTGCTGTCCTTGCCGTCCCACATGAAGCTGACGCTGCCGGCAGCCTGCTGGCCGAGGTTGATGCGATTGACCACGGTGCCCTTGTCGTCGTAGACGTTGACCCATACGTTGCTGCTGGAGACCGGCAGGTTGAGGGACGCCTTGAAGGTGTCCTTGGTGTCCACCACCGACTTGTCGGTCGCCACGATGACCTTCCGCCCCACCAGCGACGAGGCTTGCAGGGCCTGCGACGACTGGTAGTTGGAGAGAATGCTCTCCATGCTCTTGTTCAGCGACTGCACGCCTTCCACGGTGCTGAACTGGGCCAGTTGGGCGATGAACTCGCCGTTCTGCTGCGGCGACATCGGGTCCTGGTTCTTCAACTGGGCCACCAGCAGCTTGAGGAATTCGTCCTTGCCAAGGTTGCTGCTGCCCTTGACGCTCTGCCCGGTCTCGGTGGCGCCGCTGCCGGCGGCGCGCTTGCTGCCGTTGACGTTGCCGGTGTTGCTGCTGGTGCCGCTGACGTTATCGATGCTCATGCTCTACTCCGCTCACTGACCCAGGGTCAGGACCTTCTGCATCATCTGTTTGGCGGTATTCATCATTTCCGCGTTGGTCTGGAAGGCACGGCTGGCGGAAATCATGTCGGCCATTTCCTCGACCACGTTCACATTGGGGTAATACACGTAGCCGTTGGCATCCGCGGCCGGATGGTTCGGCTCGTAGCGCGGCATCAGCGAACTCTGGTCCTCGACGATGCCCAGCACCTGCACGCCGGCGCCGGAGCTGTCCTGGTCGGCGAACAGCGAGCCGCTGTCGCCCTGGGCCTGCTGGAACATGGTGGAGAACACCGGATGGCGGGCGCGGTAGGTCTTGTCGACGCTGGAGGAAACCGTCTCGGCGTTGGCGATGTTGCTGGCCACGGTGTTCAGGCGGGTGCTCTGGGCGCTCATGCCGCTACCGGCAATGTTGAAGACACTGGCGAGGGACATGGCGGTTACTCTCCACGCAGGGCGCTGACCAGCCCTTTGAATTTGCTGTTGAGGAAGGTGAAGGACGCCTGGAAGTGCATGGCGTTCTCGGCGTAGTTGGCCTGCTCGATCTGGGCGTCGACAGTGTTCTGGTCGATCGACGGCTGGACCGGGATGCGGTACTGCAGGCTGCCCTCGCCCATGCCGAAACCTTCGGCGGCGATATGCCGCTCGTTGGTGGTGCGGGTGGCGAAGGTACCCTTGGCGGCCTTGTCCTTCTGCTCGGCGAGAACCGCGGCGAAGTCCAGGTCGCGAGCCTTGTAGTTCGGGGTATCGGCGTTGGCCAGGTTGTTGGCCAGCACTTCGGCGCGCTGGGCGCGGAAGCTGAGGGCCTGCTGGTGGATACCGAGTGCTCTGTCGAAACTGATGCTCATGGCTGCGAACCTGTTTGCCGGTGTGGCTTTCGTCGCCAACACTTCAGCAAGGCCCGTGCCAAATTATTAAAAACCTTTATATTCAATAACTTGAGTTTATTTAAGGGCAACCCGGAAGCGGCAAGCGGCAAGCCGTTTCCGCTTGCCGGCAAGGGTGGCAAGCCCCTGGAACGGCTTCTCCGGCAAACGAAAAAAGGCCCGATATCGTCGATATCGGACCTTTCCCATGCTTCCGGCCGCCAGGGACACGGCTCACTCGTGGCGAATGATCCGCTCGAGATCCACCGGTTCGCCGGGATGGGCATGCAGCTTGGCGCGAATGTCCTCGAACATCGCATCGTATTCCTTGTGCACCCGGGTGATCGCGCCGAACTTCGGGTGCAGGCCGTGCTTCTGGGCGACCCGCGTGGCATCGCTGGCGAAGTTGAAGGCGGTATCGCGCGGCAGCTCGAAGGAGTCGCTGAACGGCTTGCCGTCGATCTCGCCGTCCATGTCGAAGTGCACATAGGCGCCGGATTCGGCGTTCTGCCGCACCTCGTAGCGGATATGGATATTGATGTCCTGCTGGTCGAGGCCGGGCAGGCTGACCAGATGGAGGTGGCCTGGTTCGAACATGACGAATCTCCTGGTGGGAATCGGAATCAGTCTAGCCAGGGTCGAGCGAAAGAAAACCGCCCTGGATCAGTGCAACGTCGCTTTTTCCGCGCGTTCCTGAATGACCACCCAGGGCGCCACCACCACCGCCCAGAGGGTCGGGTCGCGTTCGAGGAAGTCCTTGGCCGCATCCTCCCCGACCTTGCTCAGGCCGCCGCCGGAAAGCCAGGCGGCGACCTTCTCGCGGTCGTCCCCGGCCAGGGCCTCGGCGACTTCCACCAGGTCCAGCGCGGCATCGACCTGGAGCAAGGCGCCACGGGCGAAAAACGGTTGCAGCTCGGCCCAGGAAATGACCGCGGTCTCGCCGAGCAGCTTGGCATAGAGGGTGCTAGTTTGTTCTGTCATGGGATCTACCTGGATTGCATGGGCGCCATGATAACGCCCGCCGGTAGCCCACGACAGCCGAAGGGAAACCGGGCCCAGGGAGGTGAGGCAGGTCCGCGCCGTTTTTCTATACGTTTATGTCAACCAGGCGACACGACTCACGGGAGCTCGCCGTGCCGTGCTTTTCAAGCGACGAAGCGCCGCTCTACACTGTACCGGTACAGTTCCCGGGGTCCGTCCATGACGATCACCCGGTCTCCTCCGGCCCCCGCGGCCGCGAGACTACAACAATGACAACACACAAGAAGAGTGGAGCACTATGAAGAAGGGTACTCAGCGTCTATCCCGCCTGTTCGCCGCGATGGCCATTGCCGGGTTCGCCAGCTACTCCATGGCCGCCGACACCATCAAGATCGCCCTGGCTGGCCCGGTCACCGGTCCGGTAGCCCAGTACGGCGACATGCAGCGCGCCGGTGCGCTGATGGCAATCGAACAGATCAACAAGGCAGGCGGCGTGAACGGCGCGCAACTCGAAGGCGTGATCTACGACGACGCCTGCGATCCCAAGCAGGCCGTGGCGGTCGCCAACAAGGTGGTCAACGACGGCGTCAAGTTCGTGGTCGGCCATGTCTGCTCCAGCTCCACCCAACCCGCCACCGACATCTACGAAGACGAAGGCGTGCTGATGATCACCCCGTCGGCCACCGCCCCGGAAATCACCTCGCGCGGCTACAAGCTGATCTTCCGCACGATCGGCCTGGACAACATGCAGGGCCCGGTGGCCGGCAAGTTCATCGCCGAACGCTACAAGGACAAGACCATCGCGGTACTGCACGACAAGCAGCAGTACGGCGAAGGCATCGCCACCGAGGTGAAGAAGACCGTGGAAGACGCCGGCATCAAGGTTGCCGTCTTCGAAGGCCTGAACGCCGGCGACAAGGACTTCAACGCGCTGATCAGCAAGCTGAAGAAAGCCGGCGTGCAGTTCGTCTACTTCGGCGGCTACCACCCGGAAATGGGCCTGCTGCTGCGCCAGGCCAAGCAGGCCGGGCTGGACGCGCGCTTCATGGGCCCGGAAGGGGTCGGCAACAGCGAAATCACCGCGATCGCCGGCGACGCTTCGGAAGGCATGCTGGCGACCCTGCCGCGCGCCTTCGAGCAGGATCCGAAGAACAAGGCCCTGATCGACGCCTTCAAGGCGAAGAACCAGGATCCGAGCGGCATCTTCGTCCTGCCCGCCTACTCCGCGGTCACCGTGATCGCCAAGGGCATCGAGAAAGCCGGCGAGGCCGATCCGGAGAAGGTCGCCGAGGCCCTGCGCGCCAACACCTTCGAGACTCCCACCGGGAACCTCGGGTTCGACGAGAAGGGCGACCTGAAGAACTTCGACTTCACCGTCTACGAGTGGCACAAGGACGCCACCCGGACCGAGGTCAAGTAAGCATCGTTGCAGTACGGAGCCCACGTCACCCACCGTGGGCTTTGTTTTAGTACCCGCATGATTCCGCGAGCGGCGGCCCGGCAAGGGCAGGCGAAGACCGGCAGCGTTCACTCCTGGTGGACGGGAGCGCGGCTTTCCCCTGCCTCCCGCCGGCCCGCCGCGCGCCGGATCGTGACGGGTCTCAGCAGCGTTCCGGCCCCACACCCGCGAGCCGAACGTCTACCTGCCGTACAACGGCGGGCGTTTAGCGAGAGAGTCCCATGCCCGAGATTTATCATTACCTACAACAATTGGTTAACGGCCTGACCGTCGGCAGCACCTATGCGCTGATCGCGATCGGCTACACCATGGTCTACGGCATCATCGGCATGATCAACTTCGCCCACGGCGAGGTGTACATGATCGGCTCGTACATCGCCTTCATCGCCATCACCCTGCTGGCGATGATGGGGCTGGACAGCGTTCCGCTGATGATGCTCGCCGCATTCGCCGCCAGCATCATCGTCACCAGTGCCTTCGGCTACAGCATCGAGCGGGTCGCCTACCGCCCGTTGCGCGGCGGCAACCGCCTGATCCCGCTGATCTCCGCGATCGGCATGTCGATCTTCCTGCAGAACGCCGTGATGCTCTCGCAGGACTCCAAGGAAAAGGCCATCCCGACCCTGCTGCCCGGCAACTTCGTGTTCGGCGAAAGCAGCATGAACGGCGTGGTGATCTCCTATATGCAGATCCTGATCTTCGTCGTCACCTTCCTGGTGATGTTCGGCCTCACCCTGTTCATCTCCCGCTCCCGCCTGGGCCGCGCCTGCCGCGCCTGCGCCGAGGACCTGAAGATGACCAACCTGCTGGGTATCAACAGCAACAACATCATCGCCCTCACCTTCGTCATCGGCGCCGCCCTGGCCGCCGTCGCCGCGGTGCTGCTGGGCATGCAGTACGGCGTGATCAACCCCGGGATCGGCTTCCTCGCCGGGATCAAGGCGTTCACCGCCGCGGTGCTCGGCGGCATCGGCAGCATCCCCGGCGCCATGCTCGGCGGCCTGCTGCTGGGCGTCGCCGAAGCCTTCGGCGCCGACGTGTTCGGCGACCAGTACAAGGACGTGGTGGCCTTCGGCCTGCTGATCCTGGTGCTGCTGTTCCGACCTACCGGCATCCTCGGTCGTCCGGAGGTGGAAAAAGTATGAGCCAGTCCCTCAAGCGCGCGCTGTTCAGCGCCCTCCTCGTGATCCTGGTGTCCTATCCGATCCTAGGCCTGAAGCTGCGCACCGTCGGCATCAAGCTCGAGGTCCTCGGCGCCGATGCGCAGACCCTCTGGACCATCGCCGCGGCCGCCCTGGCCATGTTCGTCTGGCAGCTGTTCCGCGACCGCATCCCGCTCAAGCTGGGTCGCGGCGTCGGCTACAAGGTCAACGGCAGCGGCCTGAAGAACTTCCTCAGCCTGCCATCGACCCAGCGCTGGGCGGTCCTCGCCCTGGTCGTGGTGGCTTTCGTCTGGCCGTTCTTCGCCTCGCGCGGGGCGGTGGACATCGCCACCCTGATCCTGATCTACGTGATGCTCGGCATCGGCCTGAACATCGTGGTCGGCCTGGCCGGCCTGCTCGATCTCGGCTACGTCGGCTTCTACGCGGTAGGTGCCTACACCTACGCGCTGCTCGCCGAGTACGCCGGGTTCGGCTTCTGGACCGCCCTGCCGATCGCCGGGATGATGGCCGCGCTGTTCGGCTTCCTCCTCGGCTTCCCGGTGCTGCGCCTGCGCGGCGACTACCTGGCGATCGTGACCCTCGGCTTCGGCGAGATCATCCGCATCCTGCTGCGCAACATGACCGAGATCACCGGCGGCCCCAACGGCATCGGCTCGATCCCCAAGCCGACCCTGTTCGGCCTGACCTTCGAACGCCGCGCGCCGGAAGGCATGCAGACCTTCCACGAGTTCTTCGGCATCGCCTACAACACCAACTACAAGGTCATCCTGCTCTACGTGGTGGCCCTGCTGCTGGTGCTGCTGGCCCTGTTCGTGATCAACCGGCTGATGCGCATGCCGATCGGTCGCGCCTGGGAAGCGCTGCGCGAGGACGAAGTGGCCTGCCGCGCTCTCGGTCTCAACCCGACCATCGTCAAGCTCTCCGCCTTCACCATCGGCGCCAGCTTCGCCGGTTTCGCCGGCAGCTTCTTCGCCGCCCGCCAGGGCCTGGTGACGCCTGAGTCCTTCACCTTCATCGAGTCGGCGATGATCCTTGCGATCGTCGTGCTCGGCGGCATGGGTTCGCAGCTCGGCGTGATACTCGCCGCGGTGGTGATGGTGCTGCTCCAGGAAATGCGCGGGTTCAACGAATACCGCATGCTGATCTTCGGCCTGACCATGATCGTGATGATGATCTGGCGTCCCCAGGGACTGCTGCCGATGCAACGCCCGCACCTGGAGCTGAAGCCATGAGCCGACCGATTCTCGAAGTGAGCGGCCTGACCATGCGCTTCGGCGGCCTGCTGGCCGTCAACGGCGTCAACCTGAAGGTCGAGGAAAAGCAGGTGGTCTCGATGATCGGCCCGAACGGCGCCGGCAAGACCACCGTGTTCAACTGCCTGACCGGCTTCTACCAGCCCACCGGCGGCCTGATCCGCCTCGACGGCGAGGAGATCCAGGGCCTGCCCGGTCACAAGATCGCTCGCAAGGGCGTGGTGCGGACCTTCCAGAACGTCCGCCTGTTCAAGGAAATGACCGCGGTGGAGAACCTGCTGGTCGCCCAGCACCGCCACCTCAACACCAACTTCCTCGCCGGCCTGTTCAAGACCCCGGCATTCCGCCGCAGCGAGCGCGAGGCCATGGAGTACGCCGCGCACTGGCTGGAGGAAGTCAACCTTACCGAGTTCGCCAACCGCAGCGCCGGCACCCTCGCCTACGGCCAGCAGCGACGCCTGGAGATTGCCCGCTGCATGATGACCCGCCCGCGGATCCTCATGCTCGACGAGCCGGCCGCCGGCCTCAACCCGAAGGAGACCGACGACCTCAAGGCGCTGATCGCCAAGCTGCGCAGCGAGCACAACGTGACGGTATTGCTGATCGAGCACGACATGAAGCTGGTGATGAGCATTTCCGACCATATCGTGGTGATCAACCAGGGCGCCCCCCTGGCCGACGGGACGCCGGAGCAGATCCGCGACAACCCGGACGTGATCAAGGCTTATCTGGGGGAAGCGTGAGCATGCTGAGTTTCGACAAGGTTTCCACCTACTACGGCAAGATCCAGGCGCTGCACGACGTCAGCGTGGAAGTGAAGAAGGGCGAGATCGTCACCCTGATCGGCGCCAACGGCGCCGGCAAGTCGACCCTGCTGATGACGCTCTGCGGCTCGCCGCAGGCGGCCAGCGGCAGCATCCGCTACGAAGGCGAGGAACTGGTCGGCCTGCCCTCCTCCACCATCATGCGCAAGAGCATCGCGGTGGTCCCGGAAGGCCGCCGGGTCTTCTCCCGCCTGACGGTGGAAGAAAACCTGGCGATGGGCGGCTTCTTCACCGACAAGGACGACTACCAGGTGCAGATGGACAAGGTGCTGGAACTCTTCCCGCGCCTGAAGGAACGCTACGAACAGCGCGCCGGGACCATGTCCGGCGGCGAACAGCAGATGCTCGCCATCGGCCGCGCGCTGATGAGCAAGCCAAAGCTGTTGCTGTTGGACGAACCTTCGCTCGGCCTGGCGCCGATCATCATCCAGCAGATCTTCGAGATCATCGAGCAGTTGCGTCGCGAAGGCGTCACCGTGTTCCTCGTCGAGCAGAACGCCAACCAGGCGTTGAAGCTCGCCGATCGCGCCTACGTGCTGGAGAACGGCCGGATCGTCATGCACGACACCGGCGCCGCCCTGCTGACCAACCCGAAGGTGCGCGACGCCTACCTCGGCGGCTGAGCACCGTCCCGCCGGAGACTTCAGCGCATACGAAAACGGCCCTCACGGGCCGTTTTTTATGCCGAGGCGTACCGGCTACAGGCCGTAGCGCTCGATAGCGTCCAGGTGCGGCTGGGTGTCGACCTCCGCCGCTTCCGCCAGGCGCAGCCAGCACATGCGGTGCGGCCATTGCCCGGTGGCCTCCTGCAACGCCTGGTGCAGGTCGCGCGGCGCCTGCTGCGCGGGTGTCGCGACGGTGAAGTAGATCGCCCGCAGTTCCTCGCCGCTGCTGGCATCGGTGACCTGGTAGTCGCGGTTGCTGTGCACCCAGACCTTCCAGCCGCGCGCGTCGAGCGTTTCGCGGAAGGCGTCGAAGGCCTCGTCGCCCGGATAGACGCCGTCCACCAGCCAGCTCGGCGAGTAACCACCGCTCTCGAGGACGTGCACCACCGCATAGGTGGGAACAAAACGCTTGCGCTCCTCCTCGTCTTCCGGAGCCGGATAGATCAGGCCGGCGTCGAACACCACCCAGTCACCGACCCGCTGGCTGCGATTGCCCGGCGCGTTCTCGAGGACCCGCGCGGTCACCGGGCCGGTGCGCCGGGCGTAGTAGTCGAGCGCTTCGCCATCCTCGATGTAGCGGACGATCACCCAGCCCCAGTCTTCCTCGATCGGTCCGTCGCCGGCGGCGAACTCCATGCCCATGCCGGCAGCGACCTCGCGCAGCATCGTCCAGTCGCGCGCGGCGCTGGCGGCGGTCATCTGGTCCCACTGCACCGACTGCGGCTCCTCCAGCTTGCCGGCCAGACGCTGGTAGGCCAGCGCCGCCTCGGCGAAGCGATCCTGCTCCATCAGCGCCTTACCCAGCAGGCTGTGGGCTCCCAGCGAGCCGGGAGAAATTTCCAGCACCGATTGGCAGGCGCGCTCCAGCTCCGGCCAGTCGTTGAGTTTCTCGGCCAGCTTGACTTCGCTCCACAGCGCGATCAGCGGCACGCTGTCGGCGTAGAGCCGGCCGAGGCGCTTGACCTGGTCGTACTCGCCGCGGGCCAGCAAGGCATTGAGCAGGTAGTAGGCCAGTTGCTGCTCCTCGTCGGTGTGGCGCTCGACGTACTCCCAGAGCAGGTCGATGGCCTCGTCGTCGGCGGAGCAGGCCTGTAGCGCCGAGGCGGCCACTTCGCGCAAGGCGGTGTCGTCGGGCCGCTCGGCCAGCGCCTGGAGCAGCCACTGCACTTCTTTCTCCGGGTTGCGCGGCGCGTCTTCGCTGCCCTGAGCAGCCAGCCAGTCGAGCAACTCCGCAGCCGGCACCGGCAGCTCCTGCTGCTGCGGCGCGGCATCGATCTCCTCCCTCAACCCGGCGAGCAACTGGCTGGCGCCCCGATCGCGCTGCAACTGTTGAGCATGCTGTTCGGCCAGCGCCAGGTGGCGCCTGGCGCTCCATACCGAACCGCGTTGCAACGCGAGGCGGATGGCCTGGCTGGCAACATCGATGACCACCCGGTGCGCGCCCTTCTGCGAGTAGTGTTCGAGCATCTGCTGCAGGCGCCCGCCGAAGTCCCAGGTGTTGCGCTCAGGGGTCCGTTGCAGCAGCAGGTAGACGGCGCGCAGCCAGATCGTACGGTAGCGCGGGGCAATCTCGGAGAACGGCAGCAGCGCCTCCAGGGCCTCCTCGTCGCGCCCCAGCAACGCCAGGCCGTGGGCCTTGTACAGACGCCGTGGCTGGCTGATGTTGTTCCACTCCGCGCCCTCGACCTTCTCCTCCATCTCGCCGATCAGGGCCAGCGCCTGTTCCGCGCGCCCCAGGTTCAGCAGGATCGCCACGCGCATCTCCAGGAGGCTGTCGAATACCTCCTCGCCGGCGGCGAGGATCTTCTTCTCCTGTTCGGCCAGGAAGGCCAGGGCATCTTCGCCGCGCCCGTCGTCGAGCAGCGCCTCGGCCTTCTCGTTGCTCAGACAGTGGAAGCAGGCCCAGGTCGGGTCGATCCGCGCCAGGGTCTCGTCGCACACCTCGATGCGTTCCTCCACCCAGCCCGGGCCGTCGACGTTGGCGTAGCACGACGCCAGGTCCTGGGTCACGCAGACCGACTGCGGGCAGGCCTGGGTGTCGTCGCGGTTGGCCAGTTCGAACAGGGAAACGGCGTCGGCCAGGGCGGTCTCACCCTCCAGTTGGTTGCCGACCCGGTTACGCATTTCCCAGTGGCGGACGAAGATTTCCAGCCACGGGTTGTTCAACGTCCGGCTCAGCGCCTTGACCTCCGGCAACAGCGCCTCGGCGCGCTCCACCTCGAGGTCGCAGACGTACGCGGTGAGTTCGTCGATCAGCCGCGCACTCTGCTCCTGGCCGGCCTCACGCAGGTCGGCGCGGAGCTTCTCCACCCAGTTCCAGATATCCATATGCTTCAGTCTCCATCAGGCGTGTTGCGAATTTTCTTATTGCTCCAGCAGGCGCTTCACCGAATCGGCGAGTCCGGCCAGGGCCTGGTTCAGCGAGGTCGCGGGCTGGCCGCGTCCCTGTCCGGCGATGATCACTTTGAACGAGCGCAGCAGCAACGCCGCATGGGCCGCTTCGTCGCGTTCCTCGCCGACGGCCGCGAGCAGCGCCTGCACCGCCGGATTGTCGAGGTTGACGTAGAGCCGGCTCGGCTGGCGATTGTCGAGCTTGCGGGTGAACTGCCGGGCCAGGCGCAACGCCGCGGTGGAAATACGCTTGTCGGCCTCGTCGTCCTCCAGTCGCCGCTTGAGTTCGGCGTCGCGGTCGGGCACCACCACAAGCGGCAATTCCTCGGGGCTGAAGCGGGCGATCACCAGTTGCTCCTCGGCGCCGCCCAGGTGTTCGGCCAGCCAGCCGGTCTCGTGCTCGGGCAGTCGGTCGAGGCGGAACAACTGGCGGTTGCCCTGCTCGGTGCCCAGCTCCACCAGGCGCATCCCCTTGGCCTGCGCCCAGCGACGGAGGAAGGGTACCACCGCATAGCGATTGCCATGGGCCACCGGTACGCCCATGGCACGGAACAGCATTTCCTCGAAGCCGCTGTCGTTGTCCAGCAGCACATGCACCGCTCCGCGCGAAAGGAGTTCGGAAGCCGGGAGGTCGCCCTGGGAGGTGGGTACGCGCAGGCTGTCCATCATCAGCGCGAACAGACGCTCGTCGCACAACGCCGCTCCCAGCAGGGCCTCGTTGTGCCGCAGCAGGACCCGCCGCCAGGCCTCCGGCTGCTGCCGCGCCACCTCGCCGAGCCCAGCGATCAGCGCCTCGGCCAGCGCATGCTGGATCGCCGCGTAATGGTCGTCACGCTGCAGGTCCTCGCGGCTGGCGGTGGGCGTCAGGCGGTTCGATTCGATCACCCCGCCGACGAACCCGGCCCAGGACGGCAGCAGGTCGCGGGCGTCATCGTCGAGCAGCATGCCGCGGAGGAAAACCGAGAGATTGCGGTTGTCGCTGGTGCCATAGGTGCCGCCGTCCTGGATCCACAGCAGGCCCTGCACGTCGACCCGCTCGTCCGGGCGCACCGGCAGGCAGCAGATCGGTTCGAAGTCATGTTCGAAACGCGCGGCGAACTCCAGGTCGCGGCGCTGCCGTTGCAGCGGGTGCAGCGCGGCGTCGGCGGCCAGCCGCCACGGCGGCGGCTCCGGGTTGATCGGCTGGGCGTCGCCGCCGACGTGGATCGGCTCGCGCAACAGCACGCAGTAGCGTTCGAGGATCTCGCGCAGGCGCGCGGCCTGGGTCAGCGCACTGTATTCGTCCTGCAGTTCGAGGGTGATCTCGGTGCCTACCGGGCGCGCCGGCATCGGCGTCACGCTGTATTGCTCGGCGTTGCTGGAGACGTAGCAGAAGCCCAGTTCCGGCTGCTGGTAGGACGTGGTCCGCACGCTGACCCGGCGGGCCAGGACGAAAGCGGAGAGGAAGCCCAGGCCGAACATGCCGATCAGCCCGCTGTCCTCGTGGCCGGACTGGCGCAGTCCGCGGGTGTAGCCGACGCCGACGGTGGCCAGGTAGGCGTGGATTTCGTGCTCGGTGAGCCCGGCGCCGGTGTCGACGATGCGCACGGTGTTGCTGGCACTGTCGCCGATCACCTCGATTCGCGACGGCCCTTGCCAGTCGGGCTGCTCCAGGCGGCGACGGAGGATCGAGTCGTGGGCGTTCTGCACCAGCTCGCGCAACGCCACGGTGGGCGTGGAATAGAGGTGCTTGCTGAGCACCGACATCACGCCGTTGAGGTCGACTCCGGCGCGACGGATCTGGGGAGTGTTCGATTGCGGAAAGCTGCTTTGCATGTCCCTATCCAAGCGTTCGATGAATGGCGTCCGCTCGCACGCGAGCGGTCCGGTGCGGGATTCTGCCACGTTCCGTCACGTTCCTTGTGCAACGGCGTGCCCGCGATGAGCTTCAGGCCGCATGGAAGCTGCCCGGAGTGCAATAGAGCCGCGTCGCGGCGAAATGTTCAACCCTCCAGGCCGATCAATTGTCGCCGGCTGCGCTCGAACCAGTCGAGCAGGTAATCGGCGAGTACCTGGGTGCGCCGCGGCAGGCCGCCCTGGAACGGATGGACGAGGAACATCGGCGTGCTGCGCGTCTGGTAGTCGCGCAGCAACCAGGCCAGGCGGCCGTCGCCCAGTTCGTCGTGGACCATGTATGACGGCAGCCGGGCGATGCCGGTGCCGGCCAGCGCGGCCTTCTTCAACAGGCTGTAGTGGTTGCTGGCGAGAAAGCCGGCAACCCGTACCCGCTCCAGCCGATGGTGGCGGTGATAGAGCCACTCCTCGTGGCCGCTGTAGTGCGAGTTCAGCAGGCACTCGCGCTCGGCCAGCTCGGCCGGGCGTTGCGGCTCGCCGTGTCGCGCCAGGTAGGCGGGACTGGCGCAGGTGATTTCCTGCAGGACGAACAGCGGCCGCGCCACCAGCCGGGCGTCCTGCTCGACCCCAGAGCGAATCGCCAGGTCGAAGCCCTCGCCAACCAGGTCGCGCAGGCCGTTGTACAGGTCCAGCTCGACGCGCAGCAGCGGATGGCGTTCCTGGAAGTCCTCCAGCAGTGCATCGAACAGGGTCTCGCCCAGCGAGACCGGGAGGGTCACCCGCACCCGTCCTTCCGCTCGCTCCTGCAAGCGCGCCACCGCCTGCCGCGCGCGCTCGGCCTGCACCAGCAAGGCCTGCGCCTCGGGCAGCAGCGCGGCGCCGGCGGCGGTCAGCGAAAGACGGCGGGTGGTGCGGTGCAAGAGGGTCACGCCGAGCTTCTGCTCGAGGACGCCAATGCACTTCGACAGTTGGCCCTTGCTGCAACCGAGACGCTCGGCGGCGCGGGTGAAACTGCCCAGGTCGTGGAGTACGGCGAAGGCGGCGAGATCGTCCAGGTCCTTCACGATTGTTTCCCTATGAAAACGGTAGGTTGTCGATTGACAGGATTATCCATGGCAAAAGCGACTCTACACTGGAAACCACTCACCTTCACTCAACGAGAGGCCTGTATGAAAATCATCCTGATCGGCGCCAGCGGCACCCTTGGCAAGGGTATCGACAAAGAACTCTGCGAGCGCCACGAGATCGTCCGGGTAGGCAACAGCAGCGGCGATTTCCAGGTCGACATCAGCGACTCAGACTCCATTCGCGCCCTGTTCGAGAAAACCGGTCGCTTCGACGCGCTGGTCGCCGCGGTCGGCAAGGTGCACTTCGGCGCCCTGGAGGAAATGGGCGAGGCGCAATACCAGCTCGGCCTGCGCGCCAAGCTGATGGGCCAGGTCAACCTGGTACTGCTCGGCCGCGAGTACGCCAACGACGGGGGCTCCTTCACCCTCACCAGCGGCGTGCTCGCCGAGCAGCCGATCCGCTTCGGCAGTTCGGCGAGCATGGTCAACTGCGCCGTCGAGGGCTTCGTCCGCGGCGCAGCCCTGGAGTTGCCGCGCGGCCTGCGCATCAACGCCGTCAGCCCGACCGTGGTCAGCGAGGCGCTGCCCGGCTACGCGCCCTACTTCCGTGGCTTCAAGCCGGTTCCGGCGGCGGACGCCGCGCTGGGTTACGCACGCAGCGTGGAAGGCGCGCAGACCGGCCAGGTGTACCGCATCTGGTAAGCGATATTTCTCAGGAGAGGCGGTCGGCGTAGCAGGTCGGCGAACTGCCCGGCTGCTGGCGGTCCAGCTCCTCCTCGAGGAACTCGGCCAGCACCACGGCATTGTTGTGCTGCTGGTCGTGGGCGCCGTAGAGCAGCGTCAGGGTGCCCTCGCGAGCGCTGTCGAGCAGGCCCCACCAATGTTCCGGGTGCGCCTGCAACTCGGCGCGGTAGTGTTCGCGGAAGCTGTCGAAGAGTGCCGGATCGTGGCAGAACTGCTTGCGCACCTCGTTGGAGGGCGCCACGTCCTTCAGCCAGTCGTCCATGGCCAGGGCCTCCTTGCGGATGCCCCGCGGCCACAGCCGGTCCACCAGTACGCGCCGGCCATCGGCGGGCGACGCCGGTTCGTATACACGCTTGCATTGGATCATCGATCGACTCCCTGGTTGCGATGAAGTCCGATCCGGACTTGAGCTAGGCCCGGACGCTCGGTAACGTGGGCGCATTTTCGATGGAGTCTTCCCTATGCGCCCTGCCCGTCTGCTGGTCTACAGCCTGCTCCCCTTGTTCGCCGCCTGCCAGGTGTGGAAGCCCGAATCGCCGAGCACCAGTGTAGACACCCGCTTCCAGGGCGAACTGGTGAAGATCAACGGCGCGCTGCAATTCCGCCCCTGTACCGAGAAGCGCCTGTTCAGCATCGAGGACGTGGCCAATACCGGCCTGCGCCGCGAAGCCGACAGCCTGTTCGACGACGGCGCCCAGGGCCTGTTCGTCGACCTGCGCGGCACCATGGGACCGGCCAAGGTCCGCGGTACCGACGGCAAGCTGGAGGTCAGCCGACTGTACCGCGTGCAGAACGAGGGCCCCGGCTGCGACGACCCGAACTTCAAGCTGCTGACCTTCGCCGCCAACGGCAACGAACCCTTCTGGAGCGCCAGGGTGAACAACCAGGGCCTGCGCCTGGACCGCCCCGAACACGAGACCCTGGCCTTGCCTTACGTCGCCGAGGAACTGCCGAACGGCAGCACCAGCTATTCCAGCGAGGCGAACGGCAAGAAGGTCGAATTGTGGATCGCCCCGTCGTCCTGCACCGACAGCATGAGCGGCGCCTTCAGCAGCTACTCCGCCGAACTGCGCATCGATGGCGAGACGCTGCGCGGCTGCGCCTATCCGGGCGCACTGGGCAAGTGAAGCGAGGGGCCGCGCAGCGGCGGCCCTTCCCTACAAGAGCAGTCCGGCCTGCTCCAGGCGCCGCCGCAGCGCCGTCAGGCCGCCCTCGTATTCCCAGTAGGCGACGCGCCCGTGGGAGGCGCTGACCAGCAGGTATTTCTCGCTGATCGACTGGATCCGTTCGATGCGCAGCAGTTTCTCGACGAAGCGTTCCTCGCCGATCTGCTCGACGATTTCCCGGTTGTCCGCGTCGTAGCCGTGGACCATGAAGGCGGCGCGCACCTTGAGGCGGATGAAACTCATCGCACGGCTCTGCGCTGGAGGGAAAGATTGCGATGGCACACTGTCGAGCGCCCCGAGCCGTTCGGTCGCCGCGCCGGATCGGCGTAGGTTTCCAGCTCGACGAAGCCGGCCTTGCGCATCATTCCCGCCGACGCCAGGTTCTCTTCGTGACGATCGATATAGACGTCCTCGATGCCTTCGTCGGCCAGTTGGGCCAGCACCGCCTCCAGCAACGCGCTGCCGAGCCCCTGGCCGGCCGCCGCCGGATGCACTACCGCCTCGCAGATGTAGGCCCGCGGCGCATCGGCACGCTGCGGCTGGTAATGGGCGAAATCCTCGGTGCGACGGAAGCTGGCGAACCCCAGCAGCCGATCGTCGCGCTCGGCCAGGACGGCACGTACCTCGCCGTCGGCGATGGCTCGCAGATGCGCACGCACCCCCTCCTCCGGCAAATGGTTCCAGGGATTCGGCCCGTGGCGCAGCAACAGGTCGGTCATGGCCTCGATATCGCCGGTTTCGGCAGCTCGCAAACGGTGCATATCCACTCCTTCAAAGTCCAGCCACCAGCAGCCCGTCGGGCAACGCCACGCCCCGCTCGATGCAGGCAGCCAGCGCCTCGACCAGGGGTTCCAGCGCATAGCCCTGCCTGGCCAGCCAGACCGGATCGTAATAGGTGGTCGCATAGCGTTCGCCGCCGTCGCAGAGAATCGCCACCAGCGAACCCTTCTCGCCGGCCGCGACCATTTGCCGTGCGGCCACCAGGGCGCCGATCAGGTTGGTTCCGCTGGAGCCGCCGACCCGCCGCCCCAGGCGTCGGGCCAGGTAATGCATGGCCGCCAGCGACCAGGCGTCCGGCACCTTGACCATCGCGTCGATCACTTCCGGCAGGAAGGACGCCTCGACCCGCGGCCGGCCGATGCCCTCGATCCGCGAACCGCAATCCAGGGTTAGGCCACGGTCGCCGCTGACATAGGCGTCGAAGAACACCGAACGCTCGGCGTCGGCGCAGAGTACCCGGGTGCAGTGCTGGCGATAGCGCACGTAGCGGCCGAGGGTCGCCAGGGTGCCGCCGGTACCGGGGCTGGAGATCAGCCAGGTCGGGGTCGGGTACGGCTCGTGGCGCATCTGCTGGAAGATCGATTCGGCGATGTTGTTGTTCGCCCGCCAGTCGGTGGCGCGCTCGGCATAGGTGAACTGGTCCATGAAATGGCCACCGCTCTCCCGCGCCAGGCGTTCGGACTCGGCGTAGATCTGGGTGGGGTCCTCCACCAGGTGGCTCTGGCCGCCGTAGAAGGCGATCTGGGCGATCTTTTCCTTCGAGGTGCTGGCCGGCATCACGGCGATGAAGGGCAGGCCCAGCAGGCGTGCGAAATAGGCTTCGGAAATCGCCGTGGAACCGCTCGATGCCTCGATCACCGGCGCGGCCGGCCTGAGCCAGCCGTTGCACAGCGCATAGAGGAACAGCGAGCGCGCCAGGCGATGCTTGAGGCTGCCGGTGGGGTGGCTGGACTCGTCCTTGAAGTACAGTTCGACGCCAGGCAGGCCGGGAGTCTCCAGGGGGATCAAATGGGTATCGGCGCTGCGCTGGAAATCCGCTTCGATGATGCGGATCGCCTCGCGGGCCCATTGGCGGTGGTCGACGGTCATGGAAACTCCTTCAGTTCAGGACGCCGGCCGGAGGCGGCGGCGGAGCGCTGCGCCACTGGCTGATGGCGACGCCGATGAAGACCAGGCCGGCAGCGAGCATCTGCGGGCCGTTGAGGGTTTCGCCGAGGAACAGCGCGGCGAATACCAGGGTGAAGACCGGGATCAGGTTGATGAAGCCCGAGGCCTGGCTGGCCGGCAGTCGACCGACGCCGAAGTTGTACAGGCCGTAGGCGCCCACCGTGACCACCACGCCGAGATACACCACCGCCTGGATCCCCAGCGCGCTGGGCTGGCTCGGCAGGTCGGCGCTGGCCAGCGCCAGCGGCAGGAAGAACAGCGTGCCGACGAAGGCCTGCATGGCGGTCAGGGCGAATGCCGAGTAGCGCGCCGAAAGGTGCTTCAGCAACAGGGTATAGCCGGTGGCGCAGAGCATCGCGAGAAGTTCGAAGAAGTTGCCCAGCAGCGGCTGCGGCGCGTGCAGGTCGGGCTCGCCGGCGAGGCTCAGCCAGATCGAACCGAGCACCGCCAGGCCAAAGCCGATCCAGGTCATCCGGCCGATCCGTTCGTGCAGCAGCAACCAGGCCCCCACCGCCACCAGCAACGGCAGCAGCGCGGTGATCATCCCGGCCTGGGCCGCGCTGGTGTATTGCAGGGCGAAGGATTCGCAGAGGAAGTACAGGCAGGGTTCGCAGACGGCCAGGCCGAGCAGGTACTTCCAGTCGCCCGGGCGGTAGTCGATGCGTCCGCGCCAGCGCCAGGCAACGAGGAACACCAGGCTGCCGAGGGCCATGCGACCGAAGATCACCCAGAGCGGCGGCAGTTCGCGGAAAGCGACCTTCAGCACCACGTACGAACTGCCCCACAGCGCCATCGCCAGGATCAGGCAGGCCAGGGCGAACCAGCGCGTCCGAGTCAAGGGAATCTCCACCACGGGCGCCGCCGCGGCGCCGGAAAAAGGACTCCCAGTATAGGCAGCCGGCTAGCTGCGCCGACAGGCACAGAAAGCGGGCAAAACTGTTGCGCCGGGCCTCACTGCTCCCAGGGCTTGCCGCGAGTCTTCTTCTCCAGCGGCAACTGCTGCAGCACCGCGGCCTTGGCCAGCATGTAGGCGCTGACCGGGGCGCTGATGAAGAGGAACAGGCTGATCAGCAATTCGTGCAGGCTGATGCCCGCCTGGCGGTTGGAGAAATAGATCAGCGAGGCGACGATCACCCCGCCGACCCCGAGGGTGGTGGCCTTGGTCGGCCCGTGCAGGCGCATGAAGAAGTCCGGCAGGCGGTACAGGCCGATCGCGCCGATCAGGACGAAGGCGCTGCCCAGCAGGAGGAACGCCGAGACGATGATTTCCAGCCACAGGCTCAGGGGTTCGCCAGTCATTCGATGATGTCTCCGCGCAGCATGTATTTGGCCACCGCCACCGTACCGACGAAGCCGAGCACCGCGATCAGCAGCGCCGCCTCGAAGAACAGGTCGCTGTCGCGCCAAATGCCGTACAGCACCAGCAGCGCGATGGCGTTCACGTAGAGGGTGTCCAGCGCCAGCGCCCGGTCCGGCAGGCACGGCCCCTTGACCAGGCGCGCCAGGGTCAGCAACAGGGCCAGGCCGAGCAGCGCCAGGCACAGCGGGATCACGTAAGCGAGCATGGGAAGATCTCCTTCAGCGGCGCTTCGTAGCGTTGCTTGATCTCGGCGATCAGCGCCGCCTTGTCCGGCACGTCGAGGCCGTGCACCAGCAAGGTCTTGCGGTCGTCGCTGAGGTCCGACGACACCGACCCCGGGGTCAGCGAGACGATGCTCACCAGCACGCTGATGGCGAGGTCGTTCTCCAGCTCGATCGGCACCTCGACGAAGGCCGGACGCAAGCGCTCGATCGGTCCGAGGGTCAGGCGGGCGACCTGGATGTTGGCGACGAGGATGTCCCACATCACCAGCACCAGCAGCTTCAACAGCAGCAACGGATGCCACTCCTGGCTGCGCCCGACCAGCAGGCGGTTGGTCAGCAGCGGAATGCACACGCCGAGGAAGGCGCCGAGCAGCCAGTGGCCGATGGCGAAGGAATCCACCAGCAGCAACCAGACCAGCAACAGCAGGACACTAAGCACGGGATGAGGCAGTACGCGAAGAAGCGGACGCGGCAACGAACGGCTGATCATGCGGCACCTCCGCGGGTGATGATCTGGCGATACAGGTCGAGGTCGTGCAACTGCGCCGCGGTGGCCTGGACGTAGGCCAGCAGCGGCTTCGCGGCGAACACCAGCAACGGGCCGGCGGAGAGCAACAGGATGCAGGCGAACAAGCGGCCGTGGTCCAGTTCGGCGCTACCGAGCACGGTATGCCCGGTGCGCCAGAACAGCGTGCTGCCGGCCCGGCTCAACGCCACCAGCGCCACCAGGCCGCTGCCCAGTACCACGCTCCACAGGGCCAGCGCCTGGCTGCCGGGAGCGACCGACTGCAAAAGCATGACCTTGCCGAAGAACCCCGACAATGGCGGCAGACCGGCAACGGCGATGGCGCCGATGAAGAAAGCCCCGCCGAGCAACCGAGGATTCTGCAACGCCGGGCCCTGGACCAGGTCGCCGGCCTTGTCGCCGCGCTGGCGGGCGACCAGGTCGGCGAGCAGGAACAGGCCACCGGCGATCCAGGTACTGTGCAGCAGGTAGTACAGCGACGCCGCCAGCGCCCGCTCGCTGCCCAACGCCACGCCAGCCAGGAGGGTTCCGGCGGAGACCACCACCAGGTAGGCCAGCAGGCCTTGCAGGGTCCGCGCCGCCAAGGCACCGATCGCGCCCAGGCCGAGGGTCGCCAGGGCCAGCGGCCAGAGCCAGGCCTGCGCCAGGTTGGCCAGCTCGCCGGCGGCATCGCCGAAGACCAGCGTGTAGACCCGCAGGATCGAGTAGATGCCGACCTTGGTCATGATCGCGAACAGCGCCGCCACCGGCGCGCTGGCCGCGGCATAGGCGCGCGGCAGCCAGAAGTACAGCGGCAACAGCGCCGCCTTCAGGGCGAACACCACCAGCAGCAGGAGCCCGGCTGCCGCCAGCAGCGGCGCGCGCTCGGCATCTGCCATGGCGATCTTCTGCGCCATGTCGGCCATGTTCAGGGTGCCGGTGAGGCCATACAGGGTACCCACGGCGATCAGGAAGAACGCCGAGCCGACCAGGTTTAGGATCACGTAGTGCAAGCCCGAGCGCACCCGCTCCGCGCCGCCGCCATGCAGGAGCAACGCGTAGGAGGCGATCAGGAGTATCTCGAAGAACACGAACAGGTTGAACAGGTCGCCGGTCAGGAAGGCGCCGTTGATACCGAGCAGCTGGAACTGGAACAACGCGTGGAAATGCTTGCCCAGGCGGTCGTCGCCACGCAGCGCGTAGATCAGCGCGGCGCTGCCGAGCACCGCGGTGGCCAGCAGCATCAGGGCGGCGAGACGATCGAGCATGAGCACGATGCCGAACGGCGCGGCCCAGTTGCCCAAGGCATAGACGCTCAGGTCGCCGCTGGCGGCCGTACGTATCAGCAGCAGGCTCAGGGGGATCAGTGCCAGCGCCGCGAGCAACGACAGGCCGCGCTGCCAGCGCTCGGCCAGCGGCAACAGCAGCAGGCTGCCGGCAAACAGGGGGAGCAGGATCGGCAGGATCAGCCAATGGCTCATGGGCGCGGCTCCTCCTCGTCCGGACGGCCATCTACGTGGTCGCTGCCGAGGTCACCGAGGCCACGCAGGGCCAGGACAACGACAAAGGCGGTCATGGCGAAGCCGATGACGATGGCGGTCAGCACCAGCGCCTGGGGCAACGGATCACCATACTCCCCGGGAGTGCCGATCACCGCGACGCTGCCGCCGAGTCGGCCCATGGCGAACAGGAACAGGTTGACCGCGTAGGAGATCAGCGTGAGACCGAGCACCACCGGGAAAGTCCTCGCCCGCAGCAGCAGGTAGACGCCGCTGGCGGTGAGCAGGCCGAGGGTGATGGCGAACAGGGCTTCCATCAGAGCGCCTCCTCTTGTGCGACGGGTTCAGGCATCAGGCTGAGCTTGCCGAGGTAGGACAGGATCAGCAGCGCGGCACCGACCACGGTGAGGTACACGCCGAGGTCGAACAGCATCGCCGTGGCCAGCTCGATCTCGCCGATCAGCGGCAACTCGAAGTGGCCGAACGCGGAAGTCAGGAACGGATAGCCGAACAGCCAGCTGCCGAGCCCGGTGAGCCCGGCGATCAGCACTCCGGCGCCAGCCATGGCCGCATAGTTCAGCGGCAGGCGCTGCTCGACCCACTGCGAGCCGCTGGCGATGTACTGCAGCACCAGGGCGATGGCAGTCACCAGGCCGGCGATGAAACCTCCGCCCGGCAGGTTGTGGCCGCGCAGGAAGATGAACACCGAGATCAGCAACGCCAGCGGCAGCAGCACCCGCGACAGGGTTTCCAGGATCAGCGGGTGCTTGGCGTGGGCCCAGTTGCGACCCTGCGGGTCGCAGGTCGGCTTGTGCAGGGCGAAACCGGCGAGCATCGCGTAGATGCCGACGCCGGCGATCGCCAGCACGCTGATCTCGCCGAGGGTATCGAAACCACGGAAGTCCACCAGGATGACGTTGACCACGTTGTAGCCGCCGCCCCCGGAGACGCTGTTCTCGACGAAGAATCCGGCGATGCTCTCGTAGGGCCGGGTCAGCACCGCGTAGGCCAGCAGCGCCACCAGCATGCCGACCCCGCCGGCCAGCGCCACGTCGCGCAAGCCGCGCAGGCTGGAGGACTCCGCCGGAGTGCGCGAGGGCAGGAAATACAGCGCCAGCATCAGCAGGACCATGGTCACCACTTCCACCGACAACTGGGTCAGCGCCAGGTCCGGGGCCGAGAAGCGAGCGAAGGCCAGGGCCACCAGCAGGCCGGCGACGCTGAGGATCAATAGCGCGACCAGGCGCATGCGATGGAACAGCGCCGTGGCCAGGCCGCTGAAGGCCAGCACCAGCATGCCCAGGGCGGTGATACCGTCCAGCGGGGTCAGGCCGCGCGAGCCGGTCAGCCTCGCCAGCGGTGCCAGCTCGACCGCCACCACGACCAGCGCCGCGCCCAGCAGCCAGGCCAGGTAGCGCTGCAGTGACCCGTTCTCCAGCCAGGCGGTCAGGCGCGCGGCCAGGGCCACCACACGTTGCACCTGCTGCTCGAAGACCAGCTTGGCGTCCACCTCCGGTAACCCGGCGTACCAGTTGAACAGCGGCTTGCGCAGGACATAGACCAGCACACCGCCAACCAGCGCCACCACGCTCATCAGCAATGGCAGGTTGAAACCGTGCCAGATCGCCAGGCTGTATTCCGGCAGTTGCCCGCCAAGGCTGGCACTGGCGGCGGCGGCCAGCAGCGGCGCCACGGTGTAGGCCGGCAGCATGCCGACCAACAGGCAGAGGAACACCAGGATCTCCACCGGTACCTTCATGTAGCGCGGCGGCTCGTGGGGCGGGAACTTCGGCAACCGGGCCGGCTCGCCGTTGAAGAACACGTCGTGGATGAAACGCAGCGAATAGGCCACCGAGAACACGCCGGCCAGGGTCGCCACCGCCGGCACCAGCCAGTTGAAGCTGCCCAGCAGGTTCTGGCTGAGGGTTTCGCCGAAGAACATCTCCTTGCTGAGGAAGCCGTTCAGCAGCGGCACCCCGGCCATCGCCAGGGAGGCGACGATGGCCAGCACCGCGGTATGCGGCAGGTACTTCCACATCCCGTTGATCAGGCGCATGTCGCGGCTGCCGGTCTCGTGGTCGATGATCCCGGCGGCCATGAACAGCGAGGCCTTGAAGGTCGCGTGGTTGATGATGTGGAACACCGCGGCGACGTTCGACAGCGGGGAGTCGAGGCCGAACAGCAGGGTGATCAGGCCCAGGTGGCTGATCGTCGAGTAGGCCAGCAGCCCCTTCAGGTCATGCTGGAACAGTGCCATGCCGGCCCCCAGCAACAGCGTCACCAGGCCGCTCAGGCTGACCAGGTAGAAGAACCACTCGGTGCCGGCCAGCGCCGGATACAGCCGGGCCAGCAGGAATACGCCGGCCTTGACCATGGTCGCCGAGTGCAGGTACGCGGAAACCGGGGTCGGCGCCGCCATCGCGTGGGGCAGCCAGAAATGGAAGGGAAACTGCGCCGACTTGGTGAACACGCCGAGCAGGATCAGTATCAGCACCAGCGGATACAGAGCGTGGGCGCGGATCAGCTCGCCAGCCGCGAGGACCTCGGTGAGTTCGAAGCTGCCGGCGATGTGGCCGAGCAGCAGCACCCCGGCCAGCAGCGCCAGGCCGCCCCCTCCGGTAACGGTCAGGGCCATCCTCGCACCCTTGCGGGCGTCGGAACGGCTGCCCCAGAAGCCGATGAGCAGGAACGAGGACAGGCTGGTCAGCTCCCAGAAGAGCATCATCAGCAAGAGATTTTCCGCGAGCACCACGCCGAGCATGGAGCCCATGAACAGCAGCAGGAAAGCGAAGAAACGCCCCATCGGCTCCTGTTCGGAGAGGTAGTAGCGGGCGTAGAGGATCACCAGCAGGCCGATGCCGAGGATCAGCAGGGCGAAGAGGAAACCGAGGCCGTCCAGGCGCAGGCTGAGGTTGATGCCGATTTCCGGCAGCCAGGAATAGCTGGCGGTCAGGGTCTGCCCGGCCAACACCGTGCCGCGCTGCCCGAGCAACAGGATCAGGCCGATCAGCGGCGCCACGCCGGCGGACGCCGCGCACAAGGTGCGGCCGCCACGCTCGGCAAGCAGGGGCAACAACGCCCCCATGAACGGCAGCGCGATGATCAGCGCCAGAATCATGGGCTACTCCTCTTCGATGGCGGAGCCCCCGGCATGCCTGGCCGGCGGTGCTTCCCCGCGGTTGTCGGTGCGCGGCCGGATCGCCAGCAGCTCGAAGCCCCATCGGCCACCGGCAGGCGCGGCGCGACGGAACTACGATTATCGCAATCTATCGAACGAACGTCATGGATTGAATTATTACAAAATTCAGGCGTTCCGACTGCCGGAAAGCCGAAAAAAACTCTGCAACGGCAACGACTTGAAGCTTAGCAAGACAACGCCGGCAGTGGTTCGGCGCTACAACGAAAACGGCCGGCGAAATGCCGGCCGCGGGATAACGTGGGAAGAATCAGTGGGCGACGCGGCTGGTGCCGTTGACGGTCAGGATGCGCACGCGCTCGCCGACGCGGAAGATCTGGCCCTGGTCGACCTGCTGGACATAGGCGCGGGTGCTGCCGTCGTCTTCGCGCACGGTGATCTCGACGCCCTGGGTGCGCGTCAGGCCTTCTTCGGTAGCCGCGCCCAGCAGGCCGCCAGCGACCGCGCCGATGATGGCCGCGACGTAGCTGCCCTTGCCGCCGCCCACCGCGCTGCCGGCGACACCGCCGACGCCGGCACCGGCGATGGAACCGATCGGGGTCTTGGTGCCTTCGATCTTGACCGGGCGCAAGGCCTGGATGGTGCCCATGCGTACAGTCTGCACGGTACGGGCTTCCTCACGGCTGTAGGTATCGCCGGTGAGGCTGGATTGGCAGCCGCCAAGAGCCAGGGCCATGGCGGTGAAGGAAGCAACGATCAAGGCAGACTTGCGCATAACGGCATCTCCGAAAGGGATAACTGACGAATATTAGACTCTCCCGCAGCCGCTCCTGTCACCTGGCCGGCGCGAGATAATCGAATCGATTCAGCAATGGTACAGGTTCGTTCAGTTTCGACCGAACCCTCCCGCTTTCATCGGCGGGACCGATCGGCTAGGGTGAGCGCCCGCAGAAGGAACAGCCATGGACTATTTCATCATCGTCGTCACCACCGCCGCCGGCCTGTATTTCCACTGGTGGATCTACTGGCGCATCCGCCGCTGGATGGACCGCGACCTGGCGCTGTCATTCGCCGGCGACGACCCGCAAAAGCGTGACTATCTGTTACAGCGACTGGCCGAGGCCAAGGCCAGCAAGGTGAAGCGGCGCGACCTGCCGGCCTGGCTGGAGCGCGCCGCCGCCGACTACCCTTCCCGCGAAGCCTGAGCCAGGCGCCAGAGCCGGGCGATCTGCTCGGCGCGCGCCTCCAGTTCCGCCGCCGCTCCGGCACAGGCCTGCTCCAGGCTGATCGGTCCCGGCGCCAGGCTGAACGCCGCATCGATGCCGGCGTCGTGCAGGCGCTGGTAGCCGTCGCCCAGGCTGCCGGCCAGGGCTACCACGGGAACGCCGGCCTGGCGCGCGATTCGCGCCACGCCCACCGGGGTCTTGCCGTGCAGGCTCTGCGCATCCAGGCGGCCCTCGCCGGTCAGCACCAGGTCGGCACCGACCAGCGCATCGGCCAGCCCGGCCAGCTCCGCCACCAGTTCGATGCCTGGGCGGAAACGCGCGCGGAGGAATGCCCTCGCGGCGAAACCCAGGCCGCCGGCGGCGCCGACGCCCGGCACCCGGCTGAAGTCCTCGCCAAGGGTCGCCGCGACCACCTTGGCGAAGTGCGCCAGGGCGGCATCCAGTTGCGCCACCTGTTCGGCGCTGGCGCCCTTCTGCGGACCGAACACCGCCGACGCGCCGCGCGGCCCGCATAGCGGGTTGTCGACGTCTGCGGCGACTTCCACCGCGACATCCACCAGGCGCGGATCCAGCCCGCCCAGGTCGAGACTGTGCAGGCCAGCCAGCGCGGCGCCGCCGGGCGCCAGTTCCTCGCCGTCGGCAGCCAGGAAACGCACGCCGAGCGCGCCCAGCAGGCCGGCGCCGGCATCGTTGGTAGCGCTGCCGCCGAGGCCGAGGATAATCTTCCGCGCCCCGGCGTCCAGCGCCGCACGGATCAGCTCGCCAGTGCCACGGCTGCTGCTGCGCGTGGCGTCGCGGCGGTCGCGCGGGACCAGGTGCAAGCCGCTGGCGGAAGCCATTTCGATCACTGCGGTGGCGTCGTCCAGCCAGCCCCAGTGCGCCAGGGTCGGCTCACCGAGCGGGCCTTCGACACGGCATTCGCGACGTTCGCCGGCGGTGGCGGCGAGTACCGCATCGACCGTGCCTTCGCCGCCGTCCGCCAGTGGCCGCAGCAACACCTCGGCCTGCGGGAAGACTCGCCGCCAGCCGCGGGCGATAGCCTCGGCGACGTCGGGCGCGGACAGGCTTTCCTTGAACGAATCAGGAGCAATCACGATTTTCATCAGTCACCTCGCAGGGCCGGGAGTCCCCGGCCCCGCTTCAATCAGAGCAGCACAAGGCTGAGCAGCCATACCGCGAGCATACCGGCGATACCCTGGACCAGGGTCGCCAGGGTCTGGGCGCGATAGGCAGTGGATACGGTCATGCGGCTGAACTGTGTGACCACCCAGAAGAAGCTGTCATTGGCGTGGGACACCGTCATCGCTCCGGCACCGATCGCCATGACCGTCAGCACCCGGCCCATCTCGCTGTCCAGGCCGAGCTGCGGCAGCAGCGGAGCGACCAGCGCCGAGGTGGTGACCAGCGCCACGGTGGTCGAGCCCTGTGCGGTCTTCAGCGCGGCCGCCACCACGAACGGCATGAACAGGCCGATGCCCAACGCTGACAGGGTGCTGCCCAGGTAGTCGCCGAGCGGAGTGATCTTCAGCATCGCACCGAAGGCGCCGCCGGCGCCGGTGATCAGCAGGATCGGCGCGGCCGACTGGATGCCTTCCACCACGCGCTCATGGAATTCCTCGCGCTTGCTCTGGTCCTTGAGCAGGGTGCAGGCCAGCGCCAGGCCGACCAGCAGGGCGATCACCGGTTGACCGAGGAAGTTCAGGCAGGCGAACAGTACGCCCTCGCCCAGCGGCTTGCTCGGGAATACCGCGACCGAGCCAAGGCAGATCAACAGGATCGGTACGAAGATCGGCGCGAACGCCTGGGTCGCGCTGGGCAGCTTGCCGTAGCGGGCACGCAGCTCGCTGAAATCCTCTTCGGTCTGGACGACCTGGCCGTCGTCGACCAGGGGAATGTCCTTGCCGACGAAGCGATTGGCCCACCACATGCCGGCCATCGCGGTGACGAAGGCGACCACCAGGCCGACCACGATCACCAGGCCAAGGCTGGCGTCCAGGCCGAGGTTGCCGGCCGCGGCGATCGGTCCCGGGGTCGGCGGCACGAAGGTGTGGGTGGCGTAGAGACCGGTGGCCAGGGCCACGCTCATGGCGATGGTGGATATCTTCATCCGCGCCGCCAGGGCGTTCTTCAGCGAGTTGAGGATGACGAAGCCGGAATCGCAGAACACCGGGATCGACACCAGGTAGCCGATGATCGACATGGTCAGGGTCGGGAAGCGTTCGCCGAGCAGGCGGATCACGCTTTCCGCCATGGTGATCGCCGCACCGCTGCGCTCGAGGATCACCCCGATGATGGTGCCGAGCACGATGACGATGCCGATGTAGCCGAGGATGCTGCCGAAGCCGCCGGTAACGGTCTTGACGATTTCCGCCGTGGGTACCTGGTAGGCGAAGCCGGCGATCAGCGCGGCCGCCAGCAGGGCGAGGAACGGGTGCAGCTTGAGTCGCGTGGTGGACAGGACGATAAAGGCGATCAACGCCAGCAGGATCAGGACCAGGGTCATGAGCCGCCTCCTTGTTGTTATGGGTGTGGGATGGGCGCCCAGGGGCGGGTCATTTTCGCTCCGTCGGGACCGGACACGCCTTGTGCAACGGCCAGAGGAAGACGGCGCTGGAAGGGGAACATTTTGTGCGACTGCACAGTGAATCGATTGATCGCCCGTTACCCGCGGCGCGGAACGAGCAATTGCAGCCCCAGCAACAATTGCTGGCGGTGCTCCAGGCGAGCGAGATCGAGCCCGCTGATCGAAGCGATGCGCTCCAGTCGGTAGCGCAGGCTGTTGCGATGGATTCCCAGCGCCTGGGCACAGGCCTGGGCGTGCCCGTCATGGGCGCACCAGGACTCCAGGGTAGCGGCCAGCGAACCTTGCGGATCGTGGTCGAGCAACCGCTGCAAGGGCGCCAGCAGCTGCCGCACCTGCCAACTGTCGCGCTGGCTGAACAGCAGGCTGGCGAGGCGGTGTCCGTCCAGGGTCACGACCCGCCGACCGGGCAACCGGCTGCGCGCATAGTCCAGCAGGTCGCGCGCGGCGCAGGCCGAGGCGCGCAGCTCGGCCAGGTCATGCGCCGGGTCGCCGGCACACAGGCGCGCCACGCCCCAGCCGCGCGCGTCGGCGCGCTCCAGCCAGTGCTCGAGCGTATCTGCGTGGGCTACCGGCCGGCACCAGAACACCAGGCGCTCGCCCAGCGCCGCGCTCCAGTGCTCCGCCCGGCCGCCGAGTGCCGCCAGCAGGCGAGCCTGGCAAGGCAGCGGATCGGCATGCTCGGGCAGCTCCAGGAAGACCGCCTGGCGCGGCCAGTGCATGGCCAGCCCCAGGTGTTCGGCATCGGCCGCCAGCGCCCCGAGGCCGTGGCCGGGATCGAGCAACTGGCGCAGCCAGGCTTCGTGACGCTGGCGTTGCCAGTGTCGCTCGTCCTGCATCTGGCGCTGTTCCATGAGCATTTCCGCTGCCATCCGCACCAGCTCGGCATAGGGCCGGACCACCTCCGGCGCGCCGGTGATGCCGAGCACGCCGACCAGCCGCTCGGCGTGCAGCAACGGCAGGTTCACCCCTGGCCGCACCCCGCGCAGGCAGGCGGCGGCCTGCTCGTCGATTTCCACCACCCGCCGGTTGGCCAGCACCAGTTGCGCCCCTTCGTGGCGGGTATGCAGGCGCGATGGATCGCCGCTGCCGATGATCATGCCCTGGGCATCCATCACATTGATGTTGTGCGGCAGGATCGCCATCGCCCGATCGACGATGTGCTGCGCCAGCGTCGAATCCAGTTCGAACATGGAGGATTCAGGGCGCCAGGCGTTCGCGCAGCCAGCCGCCGTCCTGGCGTCGATAGTCGAGACGGTCGTGCAGGCGGCTCGGCCGCCCCTGCCAGAACTCGATGCGCTGCGGCAGGAGACGGTAGCCGCCCCAGTGCTCGGGACAGCTCGGCGGCTGGTCGGCGAAACGCCGCTCGGTGTCCGCGAGCAGCCGTTCCAGCTCGGCGCGATCGGCGATGACCCGGCTCTGCGGCGAGGCCCAGGCGCCCAGGCGACTGCCCAGCGGACGCACCTGGTAGTAGGCGTCGGATTCCTCGGGAGTGACCTTCTCGACGCTGCCTTCGATGCGCACCTGGCGCTCCAGCGCCGGCCAGAAGAAGGTCATGGCCGCCCGCGGATTGGCCGCCAGTTGCCGGCCCTTGGCGCTTTCGTAGTTGGTGAAGAAGGTGAAGCCGCGCTCGTCGAGGCCCTTGAGCAGGAGGATACGGCAATGCGGATAGCCGTCGGCGTCGACGGTGGCCAGGGTCATGGCGTTGGGTTCGACCGGCAGGCGCTCGGTCTTCACCGCGTCGTCGAACCACTGGCGGAACAGGCTGAAGGGATCGCTAGGGGCGTTGGCCTCGCTGAGGCCATCGCGGGTGTACTCGCGGCGCATATCGGCCAGGGACTGGGTCATGGCGCATCTCCAGGGGGAAATGCGCCATAGCTTAACCGCAGACTCCGCCTCGCGCTTGATCCGGGACAATGGCGCCAAGCGCCCTGCCCCGGTTCGGCTCAGTTGCCCTGGGCCAGGGACAGCAGGCTGGCGCGCTGGGTATAGAGCACTTCGACGCGACGGTTCTGGGCGCGGCCGGCGGCGCTGGCGTTGTCCGCGCGCGGCATGTCGGAACCGACCCCCTTCAGGCGCAATTGGTCGCCTTTCAGGCCGCTGAGGCGGAAGATCGCCGCCACCGACTGGGCACGCTCGAAGCTCAGCTTGTCGTTGACCGCCTTGCTGCCGGTGCTGTCGGTATGGCCGAGTACCAGGATACCGCTCTGCGGATCGGCCTGGGCCATCTTGGCGACCTTGCCCAGCGGGTTGAGGGTGATCGGCATCAGCATGGTGTGGCGCTTGGGATTGAACGAGTAGTCGGCGGGGGCGATGACGATCAATGCGTTGTCGCGGCGTTCGAGGGTAAACTCGCTACCGGCGATCGCTTCGCGCAGGGCTTTCTCATGGGCATCCAGCCACTCCTTGGTGACCTTCTGCTGGACCAGTGCCGGCTTGCCCGACGCCTTGCTCGCCGAGCTGGCGCCGAACGGCCACCACCAGGGGTTGGCGGCCTTCGGCTCGGCTGCGGCGGCGACTTCTTTCTTCGCCGCGGCGATCTCGGCCTTCTGCTCCGCAGCCTTGGCGGCTACGTCCCGACCGCCTTCGTCCTTGCCGAACGGCCACCACCAGTGGCTGGAGCCGACATGCTCGGCTTCGGCCTTCTGTTCCGTGGCCTGCTTGGCGACGGTCTGTCCGTCGTCCTTGCCGAACGGCCACCATGAATGGCTGGAAGCCTGCTCGGCCGGAGCCTTGGCTGGCTGCGAGGAAGCGTCCTGGGTCTGGAAATAGCTGCAGCCGGAGGCGGTCATGCAGAGAAGAAGCGTCGAGGTCTTAAGCAGTTTCATACGTCGGGGTCCGTTGGAAGTGAAAGAAGGCGAGCCCGATGGAACGTTCGGCTCAACCGCCGGTCACATCGCAGCGATGCCGGAGTCGATCCACTGCCCCGGCAACGCCCTATCTCATACGACGCTTTAGATTGTGTCGCTAAGCCATTATTTGGCAATGAAATTTAGCGTCGAGCCGACAAGCGGTTAAAAGTTAACCAACGGATTACAGACACTCCCCCGCGACACGCGCCAGCTGCTGCGCCCGCGGATCCATCAGCACATACGGCCCCAAGGCGTTGCTGACAAAGGAAAAAGCCAGGTCGCGCTCGGGATCGGCGAAGCCGATCGAGCCACCCGCCCCAGGGTGGCCGAAGGCCTTGGGGCCGAGTCCGTAGGTCGCATTGGCCACGCCCGGTTGGTCGAGCATGGTGCCGAGGCCGAAGCGGGTCCGGGTCAGCAAGGTCCGATCCTCGCCTACCGCGTGTTCGTGGGCCAACTGGCCCAGCAGTTCATCTTCCAGCAAACGTCCCTGCAACAGGCCGCTATAGAAGCCGGCGAGCGCGCGCGCGTTGCCATGGCCATTGGCGGCCGGCTGCTGCATGCGTCGCCATTCCGGCTTGTTGGTGCTGGTGAGGATCGACGGCGGATTGGTGAAGGCACGGGTGGTCAGCGCCAATGGCTCGCTCATCATGGTCTTCAGCATGCGCTGGGCGGCAGCGTCGCCGAGGCTGCCCTTGCTCCGTGCCATGTGGGCGACGCGGCCGAACTGGCTGTCGTCCAGGCCGACATGGAAATCCAGGCCCAGCGGTGCCGCGGTGCGCGCCACGATGGCCTCGCCCGGCTCGCGGCCGTCGACCCGGCGGATCACCTCGCCGAGCAGCCAGCCATAGGTAATCGGTGCATAGCCGTGCGCTTCGCCAGGCGTCCACCAGGGCTCCTCGGCGGCCAGTGCCGTGGTCATCGCCTGCCAGTCGTAGAGTGCCTCGGGCGGCATCTGCTCGCGCAGCGCCGGCAGGCCGGCGCGATGGCAGAGCAACTGGCGCACGCTGATCGCTGCCTTGCCGGCCGCGGCGAACTCGGGCCAGTAGCGTGCCACCGGCGCGTCCAGTTCGAGCTTGCCCTCGGCCACCAGTTGCAGCACGGCAACGGCGGTGAAGGTCTTGGTGCAGGAGAACAGATTGAGGATGGTGTCGCGCTGCCAGGGCTGCTCGCCGTCCTTGTCCGCGACGCCGCCCCAGAGGTCGACCACCGTCTCGCCACCGACCTCCAGGCACAACGCCGCGCCGCGCTCCTGCGGATTGTCGAAAAGCCGGGCGAAGGCCTCGGCAAGCGGGGCGAAACGGCTGTCACAGTGGCCTTGGGGCGTCATGGGCAAGTTCCGGTGGGAAAGTGGTCGGGGCATTCTTCCAGCCCTCGGCGGCCTTGTGAACCCTGACATAAGAGGGGTTCGCCGCAAGAGGGCGGCGGTGAATGCGCGCTCATGAACCGGCTGAATCCTCGCGCGGCGGCAGAGGCTCGACGGCAGGCATGGACCTGGCCATCGCCGACAGTCGCGACAGGGCGGCAAGGTTGCTTCGGCGCACCGTGTCGACGAAGCCGGCGAACGGCAAGCCCGTGATCCCGACCAGGCCTATATGGCCGTTCTCGCCGTCCAGCAGACGCCCGCTGGCCGGTTGGTCGAGGTACTGGAACCAGTGGGCGCCGACGATATACGGACTCTTCAGCGCCGCCTCCAGGAACGTTCGGTAGGAGTCGCCGCGCGCCCGCTCATTGGCCGCCTCGCTGACACCACCCCAGAACGGACCGCGATCCCGCGAGCCGAAGTGGAACTCGCTGATCAGCACCGGCTTGTCCAGCCGCGCCAGCAGGGAGTCGTCCAGGCCCTGCCCGGGCAACGGCGTATAGAGGTTGAAACTGAGCAGGTCGCAATACCGGGCGCAGGAGGTGATCGCCTCGGGAGTGCTGACGGCGAAGCGGCCGCCGAGCAGGAGGTGGTTCGGTGCGTGCCATTGCAGGGCGTCGCGCAGGGTCTTGAAGTAAGCGTCGGCATACAGCCGGAGGAAGGCGCTGTAGTCCTCGGCGATGGCCGGATGCCCCTCGCCCGGCAGCGGAGCCGCGTAGCCCGGCGCCTCCAGGGCCTCCCAGGCGGCCAGCTCGATGCCCCAGGCCTCGGCCAATGCCTCATGGCCCAGGTACTTGGCTTTCAATTGCTTGACGAAGGCGCGCTTCGCCGGACTGTCCATGGACAGCGTCAAGGCTCCGAAAGCGAGGCCGTAGCGCGCCTGGGCCGAGCCGTCGCGCCCGGCCCAGGCCAGTTCGTTGTCGGCGTAGTAGCCGAGCAGCCAGGGATCGTCGCGGTGGTCGCGAGCAGCGATGGCGATGACGCGCTCGGCGGCCATGGCGAAGCGCGGGTCGAAGGGATCGGGCATGGCTCCCCACCAGTCGAAACCGCTGCTGACCGTGGCGTAGTCGCCGGCGATCGACAGCGGCAGGCTGTAGGGCATCCGCGCCTGTGCGGCGAGCGCCGGATCGCTCCAGTTGCCGAGGCTGTTGAAACCCCATGCCGAGAGGCGCTCCAGGGTGCGCTGGCGCCATTCGCCGGCGAGCTGGTCGGCACTCGCCTGGGGAGCGATGCGCTGGCGATTGGCACCGAGGAAATCGAACCAGCGGCCATGCCCGAAGCGCCGCCCGGCCTGCGCGGCGACGCCGCGGCGGTCGTCGCCCTCACCGAAGAATGCGGCCAGCGGCTCACCCTCCGCCGGCAGTTCGGCGAACATCGGCTCGCGTCCTTCGACGTAGGTCCGGCTGCCGTCGGCGGTCACCGCATTAACGCCCAGCGACCAGAACGGATGTCCTTCCGGAGTAACCAGCCACCAGCGCCCGCCACGTTTTTCCGTGCGGAAGAAACCGCTGGCTTCGAACACCGGCCCACCCAGCAGGCCGCCGAAACGGTCGCGCGCCGGTGTCTGCCGTTCCCAGTCGCGGAGCTGTGCGGCCTCGGCCGCATAGGCGCTGCGCAACTGTTCGTCGGAACGAATCTTTTCCGGCCAGTCGGCGCGGCTGTACTGGCCATAGCGATCGATCAGGCCGGTCAGGATGCTCCGCTCCACCGCCCTCCCTGTGCGTATGCCGAAACGTCCGAGCAGGATACTCCGGGGAGCTTGCGGCGAGCGCAGGGACAGGCTCAGCGCTCCGACCCTGGCGCGGTCCAGCGAGCCCTCCACGCGTGGCGCCAGCAGCACCCGCTGGCCTTCGACCATCTGTGGCATCGGCGGCCCCGCACGCATGCCCAGAGCCTCTGGCGAAACCGCCCGCAACGGCACCAGCAGGGTCTGCGGCGGGCCTGCCGGTAGCTCGATGGATGCCTGCAGCCCCGGCGCGCCCTGCTCGCCCTCGATCGCGACCTCCAGGGTCATGTCCCAGCTCATCGCGTTCTGGATGCGCAGGCTCACGTAGTCCGCTGCGGACCAGTCCCAACGGCCCAGCGCCGGACTCATGCGCAAGGTGGGCCGTTGCGCCGGGCTGAAGGTGACGCGACGGAGAATGTCGCCCTCCGGGGTGGCCTCCGCCGTCGCGCTGGGCAGGTCGGCATCCTCAAGGGTGATGCCGACCACGGCCATTGGCTTGACGAAGTTGAACAGCACCTGCTGGGTGTCGCTCGCCGCCAGCGGCGTGGCCACCGCGAGCAGGCCGAGAAGCAGGGGAAGATGCCAACGCGAACGGATCATGAAGCCTGTTTTCCTTAACTCCATCCCGGCCTGGGCAAATGCCGGGAATTCCTGATGCGGCTCGGACGTGAAGGCTGGCGCCCTCCCGCGCAGGCCAGCGCGTCAGGCGATTTCCCGGCGGAACGGCGGCAATGCATTGAGGATAGCCTTGCCGTAGCGCTGGGTGACCACGCGGCGGTCCAGCAGGGTGATGGTGCCGCGGTCCTGCTCGGTGCGCAGCAGCCGCCCGCAGGCCTGGACCAACCGCAGCGAGGCGTCTGGCACGGCGATCTCCATGAACGGATTGCCGCCGCGCGCCTCGATCCACTCGGCCAGCGCCGCCTCCACCGGGTCGTCGGGTACCGCGAAGGGAATCTTGGCGATCACCACGTGTTCGCAATAGGCCCCCGGCAGGTCCACGCCTTCGGCGAAACTGGCGAGGCCGAAGAGCACGCTGTCCTCGCCGTCGTCGACTCGCGACTTGTGCTTGTTCAGGGTTTCCTGCTTGGACAGGTTGCCCTGGATGAACACCCGCTTGCGCCAGTCGCGGTCGAGACCGTCGAAGACTTCCTGCATCTGCTTGCGCGAGGAGAACAGCACCAGGCTGCCGCGCGCGCCCTTCACCAGTTCCGGCAGCTCGCGAATGATCGCCGCGGTGTGCTCGGCGGCGTTGCGCGGATCCGCCTTGAGGTCGGGGACCCGCAATACCCCGGCCTCGGCATGGTGGAAGGGGCTCGGCACCACCGCGGTGACCGCGTTGCGCGGCAGGCCCGCGCGCATGCGGTAGCGGTCGAAGGTGCCCAACGCGGTCAGGGTCGCCGAGGTCACCAGCACGCCATAGGCGACGTTCCACAGGTTGCGGCGCAGGGTCTCGGCGGCGAGGATCGGGCTGGCGTTGGCTTCGATGTCGTAGAAGCTGCCGCTCTCGGCGAGGGTCAGCCAGCGCGCCATCGGCGGGCTGTCCTGCGGGTCCTCGCAGGTGAAGGCGGTCCACAGTTCCCAGTTGCCCTGGGCGCGCGCCAAAAGACTACCGAACAGCGGGTACCACTCCTCCGCCTGGTGGCTGGCGATGCCGCCGGCGCCTTCGCCGTCCATCGCCTCCTTGAGGATATCGGTGAGGCGGGTGAACAGGTCGGTCAGCTTGGAGAAGCCTTTCTTCAGCTCGATGCCCATCTCGCGGATATGCTCGGGGACCACCCCGCCGACGAAACGGTGACGCGGCCGCTCGCGACCCTCCATGTCCTCGCCGGCGCGGAAATCGCCGATCTCTTCGCAGGCGGTGAACATGAACTGCTGCTGGGTCTTGATCTCCCGGGCCAGCTCCGGCACCTGTTCGATCAGGCGGCCGAGGTCGCCCGGCAGCGGGTGCTGGGCGAGCAGCTTGGTGAGGTTCTTGGCGATCTGCTCCAGCCAGTCGGCGGTAGCGCGCAGGCGGGTGAAATGGGCGAAATGGCCAATCGCCTTGTCCGGCAGGTGATGGCCCTCGTCGAACACGTAGAGGGTCTCGCGCGGATCGGGCAGGATGGCGCCGCCGCCCAGGGCCAGGTCAGCCAGGACCAGGTCGTGGTTGGTGACGATCACGTCGACCTTGGTCATCCCTTCGCGCGCCTTGTAGAAGGCGCACTGCTGGAAGTTCGGGCAATGTCGGTTGGTGCACTGGCTGTGATCGGTGGTGAGCTGCGCCCAATGCGCGTCGTCGATCGCCTCCGGCCAGCTGTCGCGGTCGCCGTCCCAGCGGTTGCCGGCCAGGCGTTCGATCATCTGGTTGAACAGCTTGCTGCTGGTCTCGTCGACATCGATGTTGAAACCGTCGTCGGCGAACAGTTGCGCCGTCGCGCTCTGCGCCTGGCCTTCCTGCAGCAGCACGTCGAGCTTGGACAGGCACAGGTAGCGCCCGCGGCCCTTGGCCAGGGCGAAGCTGAAGGCCAGCCCGCTGTTGCGCAGCAGGTCGGGAAGATCCTTGTGGACGATTTGCTCCTGCAGGGCGACGGTCGCGGTGGCTATCACCAGGCGCTTGCCACTGGCCTTGGCGCAGGCGATCGCCGCCAGGCTGTAGGCCACGGTCTTGCCGGTACCGGTTCCGGCCTCCACCGCGACCACCGCCGGCTCGCCCTCGCGGTGCCCCTCCTCGTCCTCCTTGATCACGCCGAGGGCCTTGGCCACTTCGGCGATCATCAGGCGCTGGCCATAGCGAGGCTTCAGCTCCTTGGCTTCGAGAAAGCGGGTGTAGGCACCCTGGATCTGGGACTTGAGTTCGGCGCTGAGCATGGAATTCCTGGGCCCGGCGCGCAGCGGAAGGCGAATCCGCCGGCGCGCCATAGCTGGATAAATTTTCAGTGGTTCGACAGGGCGGCTATGATAACGCGCTTCGTCACAACCGCCAGCGGAGATCGCCGAATGACCCCCTACGCCCTCGTCTACGCCCTGCATGTCCTGGCCGCCCTAGTCTGGGTCGGAGGCATGTTCTTCGCCTGGACGATACTTCGTCCGGCGGCCGTCGCCGCGCTGGAGGCCCCAGCCCGCCTGGGCCTGTGGCTGGAGGTGTTCCGCCGTTTCTTCCATTGGGTCTGGGCGGCGGTGATCCTGCTACCGATCAGCGGCGTCGGCATGCTGCACCTGAGCTTCAACGGTTTCGCCGGCGCGCCGCGCTACGTACAGGTAATGATGGGGCTCTACGTCGCCATGCTGGCACTGTTCCTGCGGGTGCAGGCGCTGCAAGTGCCGGAACTGCGCCGCGCGGTGCAGGCCCAGGACTGGCCGGCAGGCGGGCAGGCGCTGGGGAAGATCCGCCGCACCGTCGGCTTCAACCTGCTCCTCGGCCTGTTGCTGATAGCCCTGGTAGCGGCACGCCCGAGCCTCTGAACCGGCGATGCGCCGGAAGCCGTGCTGCCGGCCTCTCCTCAGAAGCGCACGACGTCCAGGCTGCCGTCGCTGCCGTTGGTGCCGTTCGCGCCGTCCTCTCCGCTGCGCCCCGCACGACCGGCATCCACCGAGTAGATCCAGCAACCGGTGGCGTTATCCGCCGCACCCGGTTTGCCGGCCTTGCCTCCAGCGCCGCCGACGCCGCCTTGCAGACGGGTTTGCAAGCGCTCCAGAGGAAAATCGCCCGGCACTTCCAGACGAATCCGACCGCCCGCCCCGCCCGGACCGCCGTCGCTTCCGGATTGGCCGTCGCCACCTTTCAGCGCGCTGCCCCAGAGGCAGCCGGAGGCCTTGCCGGAAGCCCCGTCCAGGCCATCGTAGCCTGGAGCGCCGACGCCACCGCGGGCGTCCAGCAGCAGGCTTTCCACCTCCACCGCCTGCAGGCGCAAGGTCAGGTCGCGGCCGTTACCGGCGCTTTGCCGGAAGGTGCCGGTCGCGCCGGGCGCGGAAATGATGCTGCCATCGGCCAGGCGGCCGCTGACGACTTCGATGCTGATTCGCTCCTCGCCTGGCGCCACGCCGATCCGGGCGTTCTTCGCCATGTGCAGTTCCTCGATGCGCAGGACGCTGACCTCCAGCGGAATCAGCAGGGCGGCATCCTCGCCGATCTCCACTCTGCGCAGGCGCAGCTCCTGGGCCCGCTTGGGCAGGCGCATCACCGAGTTCGCCTGCACCTTCACGGTTCCGCCGATACCCTGCTGGCGTGCCGGCGGCGCCTCGGCCGAAAACACGGCGCCAGCCCAGGCCAGGGGAACGACCAGGAACAATCCGAGCATGGCCTTACGCATGATCGTCCTCCTTGTCCTGCGGTAACTCGCTGGCCGGGCTCAACGCCGGCAACGCAAGCATGTGGAAGACCCCGAACAGCAAGACCTGGAGACGATCCAGCCAGGGATGCGCGCGCGCTTTCAGGCGTCCTCCGAGGACGAGAATCTCGATCAGGTGGATCAACAGGATCAGGCCGCCGGCTATCGACAACAGCCAGTTCAGCGGATAGGCGAACGGATGCAGCAGATTGACCAGCACCGCGCCCCAGAACACCAGGGTCACGAGCTTGCCCAGCCCGAGAAACGCTTTCATGGAACTCCCCCCAAGACATCGTGTGCGGGGGAACATACTCGCCAGCCCGCCGCGGCGCCAGCCATGAACGAAAACGGGGGCTTCGACGCCCCCGTTCTGCTCCGCGCCGCCTGCGTCATTCGCGCTTGATGAGGATTTCCACCCGGCGATTCTCGGCCCGCCCTTCGCGAGTCTTGTTGTCGGCGACCGGCTGGCTTTCGCCCAATCCCTGCACGCCGACGATGATGCTCGAAGGCACCCCGGCATCGATCAGATAGTTCGCAACGGCATTCGCGCGCCGTTCCGACAGCTTCTGGTTGTAGGCATCGGAACCGACGCTGTCGGTATGCCCGGTGATACTCAGGCGCGTACTGGCCGCCTCGCCTTTCAGGCGTTCGGCGATGCCGTTGAGCTTCTCGCTGTCGGCGGCGTCCACCTTCGACGAATCGAAGGCGAAGTGCAGGTCGCGCACGACAATGGTTTCTTCCTTGACGACGGGAGGCGGCGGCGCGACTTCCTCGACCGGCTGCGGAGGCGGCGGCGCGACCTGTTCGCCGGCACCGTGCACCCAGCAATAGGCGGCACCGACGCCACCGCCGATCAGGGCGCCCCAGCCGGCCCAGCTGCTGCTTTCGATCGCGCCCAGGCCGGCGCCGGTAACACCACCGACCGCCGCACAGGTCGGCCAGTCGCTTTTCTGCAACCCTGCGCAACCGGTCAGCAAGCCGCTGACCAGAATCAGGGGTAAAGCGGTCCTCGTGATGCTCATTGGAACTCTCCTCGTGGATCGGTTGTAACCGACAAATAGGGAGTAAAGACCCCAGCCGAAAAAAGCGCCAGCACTAGGCCATGCAGGCGCTTCAGGCTAGTCTTGGCGAATCCCAGGAGAGTGTTTTCCCATGAGCGAACCGATTTCTCCCCGCACCCCGCAGCAGGCCCTGGCCGCGTTGCTCGCCCGCTACGCGCCGAAGCGCTTGCTGCTGGTCGGCGCCAGCCGGCTGCCGGCGGTGGAGGCCTTCATCCACAACCATCCCCAGTGCCAACTGGCGCACAGCCCGGCGGCGGCATTGCCCGCCGAACTGGCCGGCCAGCGCTTCGACCTGGCGCTGTTCGTCGATTGCCTGGAACACCTGCCGCAGCGCACCGGTCTGCAGTTGCTCGCGGGCGTGCGCAACCTGAACGCCAGCCGGGTCGCCGTACTGGTCGACCTCGAGGCCAGCGACTGGCAGGAAACCGACTTCTTCGCCCTCGCCATGCAGAACAGCGAACGCTTCCAGCGCGAAGGCCAGACGCTGACCCTGTACACCTACGACCTGTACGAATACAAGCAGGTCCCCGATTGGCTGAACGCCAAGTTCTGGGCCAACCCGGAAAACTTCGGCAAGTACTGGTGGTAACCATGACCCAACCCTCCTGCCCCTGCGGCAGCGGCGACCCGCTCGACGATTGCTGCGGCCGCTATCACCAGGGACATCCCGCGCCTACCGCGGAAGCCCTGATGCGCTCGCGCTACAGCGCCTACGCCCTCGGACTGGTGGACTATCTGCGCGACACCACGCTGCCGGCGCAACAGGCCGGCCTCGATCTCGACGGCATCCGCGCCTGGAGCCACGGCAGCACCTGGCTCGGTCTGGAGGTGGAAAACCACGAGGTGCTCGGCGGCCAGCCGGAGCATGCGCGAGTCACCTTCGTCGCGCGCTGGCACGACGCCGACGGGGAACATGCCCATCGCGAATGTTCCGGCTTCGTCCAGCGCAACGGTCGCTGGTACTTCCTCGATCCGACCGTGGCCCTGAAACTCGGCCGCAACGATCCCTGCCCCTGCGGCGCCGGCGGCAAGCTGAAGAAATGCTGCGGTCCGTGGATCACCTGATGCATTCGCTCGCCAGCTATATCCGCGCCATCCATGCCCTGCCCTCGCCGGTCTCGATAAGCGATGCGCAGGTCGAAGAGCAACAGCGCTGCGAGGACGGCGTCGAGATCCACAGCTGCGAAGCGCTCTACCGTTTCGACAACGGCGTGCGCCTGCGCCAGCACTGCGAGCGCGACCTCCTGCCGAGCAGCGGGGCCTGCGAGGAATGCTGGATCGGCTACGAAGTGCTGGATTCCGCCGGGCAGGAAATCAGCCCACGCTACAAGCACTTCGTCAACGCCTGCCAGGAACGCTTCTGGTTGCGCATGCACGCCTGAGATGCTGCGCCAGGCTGCGCGGTTTGGGCGTTGACGAGCGCTCGGGTAGAATGCGCAGCCTTTTCATCCGGGCTCCATCCCCATGCTGCTGACCGTGCTCTACATCATCGCCATCACCGCCGAAGCCATGACCGGTGCGCTGTCGGCCGGCCGGCGCAGCATGGACCTGTTCGGCGTGGTGCTGATCGCCTGCGTCACCGCCCTGGGCGGCGGCTCGGTACGCGACATGCTGCTGGGCCATTACCCGCTGACCTGGGTCCGTCACCCGGAATACCTGGCGCTGACCGCAGTCGCCGCGCTGGTGACAGTGTTCATCGCGCCGCTGATGCGCCACCTGCGCTCGCTGTTCCTGGTACTCGACGCGGTTGGCCTGGTGGCCTTCACCCTGATCGGCTGCCAGGTCAGCCTGGAAATGGGCCACAGCCTGCTGATCGCGGCGATCAGCGGGGTGATCACCGGGGTGTTCGGCGGCATTCTCCGCGACATCCTGTGCAACGACGTACCCTTGATATTCCGCCGCGAACTCTATGCCAGCGTGTCCTTCGCCAGCGCCTGGTGCTACCTGATCTGCGTGGAGCTGGAACTGCCTTCCGAGCAGGCGATGCTGATCACCCTGTTCAGCGGCTTCCTGTTCCGCCTGCTGGCCATCCGCTTCCACTGGGAAATGCCCAAGTTCGTCTACCAGGACGATTTCGACCACTGAAGCAAGCGCCTGCCCCCTGGCCGACGCGTTCCTCCAACCCCTCGCCTGTCCCCGATGCCACGGCCTCGCGACGCGGTTATCCGCCCCACGCCCTGGCTTGTCGCAGGCCGCTGCCCGCCTCAGTCCTGCAGGCGCAGGTGGCTGGTGTCCGGAGCCGGAGCCGCTGGCTCGGAGCGTGCCTGGCCCATGTCGCTACCGACCGGGGCGACGCTGAAGCGGCTCAGGTCGAGTTTCGGCGCCTCGGCTTCGGCCTTGGCGTCCTGTAGGTCGGCGCCTACCGGAGCCAGGCCGAAATCCGGCGCATCGACCTCGGCGAACGCCGCCATGTAGCCGTCCCGCGGCGCTACCTGCAAGCGTCCGGCGGGCGCGCTGGTACCAGTAGCGGCGCGGGTCTGCGGGGCCTCCACGGGAGTCGTCTGCGCAGGCGGCGGCGCCATGACCACCTCCTCGACCTCCATCTCGGCGACCACGGCGATCGCTCCCGCTCGCTCCAGCACGCTGCGGTATTTTTCCGCGGAGGCGGCATCGAGGTTGTTCTTGATCACCACCCGGCGGCCGGAGAACAGCAGTTCGATACGCTGCGCGTCGGCCTGGAACAGCTTGGCCAGGTTGGCCTTGACCACCTCGGGACGGGCGCCGGCGACCAACTGGCCGGAAAAGGCGATTTCAAAGCGGCTCATTGGCATCTCTCCGAGTGAAGGGCCGCTCGGCATGGCGGCCCTGGCGTTTCGTCGAGCGATTGTACCCATCGACAGCCACGCGTGGAGTGACTGGGTCCGGCAAATCGGCCGGCGGGTCCGTTCAGGTTAGCCGAGCCGGTCACGCCAGCCGACGGGAAGACTTGCACGGGCGTACGCGCTTCTCCATGCTCCCCCGACTGCGCTATGGGAAACATATGGACACAGGCCTGTACCTGAAACATCTTTCCTCTATACAACAATAAGTTGCAGCACAATCACTGCTTGTTAAACTGGGGCGTCTCGGGGGGAATAGCATGAATTACCAGGCGCAAATGATAAGAATTATCAGCCTAATAATGGCGTGGGGAGTTCTCTCCCATCTCTCGGGCTGCAGCTGGATGACCGGCAGCTTCGAAGACCCCGACGTCAAGCTGCTGAAGGTGGAAGTGGTCAAGGCACGCTTGCTGGAACAGGAGTTCGTGATGCGCTTCCGCATCGACAACCCCAACGATTTCAGCCTGCCGGTACGCGGCCTGCAGTACGCCGTGCAACTGAACGACATCCAGCTCGCAGAAGGCGAGTCCGGCCAGTGGTTCACGGTTCCCGCCCACGGCCACGAGGTATTCGACGTGCCGGTGCGAACCAATCTCTGGCGCCACATGAAATACATCGTCAAGCTCCTCGAGCGTCCCGAGGAGCCGATCCGCTACCGCCTGCAAGGCGAAGTGAAGACCGGACTGATGTTCGGCCGCAGCGTGCACCTGAGACGAAATGGCGAGATAATTCCCGGCGATTTCATCCCAGAATAGGTCCACCATGAGTCAGGAACCCCACGTACACGGCCCGAACTGCAACCACGACCACGATCATCATCACGATCATGGCCATGGTCATGTCCATGGTCCGCACTGCAACCACAGCCACGAGCCGGTGCGCAATCCGCTCAAGGCCGTAGGCCGCAACGATCCCTGCCCCTGCGGCAGCGAGAAGAAATTCAAGAAGTGCCACGGCGCCTGACCCTTCGCACGCGCCGGCATCCGAAGGCCCGCTGAGCAGCGGGCCTTTTCGTTGGCGCGCCACCAGCCCCGCCGGGGCGTCATGCGCGACAGCGGTTTGCATCGAACCTACGTTCCTGGCGTAGAGTCTTCCGTTCGTAGCCCATCGACGAGCCGGAGACGCACCGATGATCGACCTGTACTACTGGACCACCCCGAACGGCCACAAGATTACTCTTTTCCTGGAAGAAACCGGCCTGCCCTACGCCATCCATCCGATCAACATCAGCCAGGGCGACCAGTTCCAGGCGGATTTCCTGAAGGTGTCGCCGAACAACAAGATTCCCGCCATCGTCGATCGCCAACCGGCCGACGGCGGCGCTCCCCTGTCGCTGTTCGAGTCCGGCGCCATCCTGCTCTATCTCGCGGAAAAGACTGGACGCTTCCTCGCCAAGGACCTGCGCGCGCGCCAGGAAACCCTGCAGTGGCTGTTCTGGCAGATGGGCGGGCTGGGGCCGATGGCCGGGCAGAACCACCATTTCAACCGCTTCGCCCCGGAGAAGATTCCCTACGCCATCGACCGGTACGTCAAGGAAACCGCGCGCCTGTACGGCGTTCTCGACCAGCGCCTGGCGGACCGCGCCTTCGTCGCCGGCGACGACTACAGCATCGCCGACATGGCCATCTATCCGTGGATCGTCCCGCACCAGTGGCAGGAGCAGGATCTCGCCGACTTCCCGCACCTGCAGCGCTGGTTCGAGAGCATTCGCCAGCGTCCGGCGACGCAACGCGCCTATGCTTTGGTGGAGCGCATCAATCCGCCGAAGTAGCGAGTCCCGAGCCGGCCTGCGGACGTCCTCGCGGACGACCGCAGGCGGAGCTTGCGCAGCCCTGCGCTCCTCACTAACGTAGCGCCTCTCGACGCGACCACTCCCGCAGGAGCCCCCACCCCATGGCCTCGCCAGCCTTCATGCGTTTTCTTCCCCGTTGCGGCGCCGCCGCGGCCTTCGGCACCCTCCTGGGCCTGGCCGGTTGCCAGTCCTGGCTCGACGATCGCTACGCCGACAGCCTGCCGCCGACCTCCGGCGTACAACCGATCAAGGGCCTGGCGCAAAACGTATCGATCCGGCGCAACGCGCTGGGCATGCCACTGATCGAAACCGGCACCTTCCATGACGCGCTGTTCGCCCTGGGCTACGTACACGCCTCCGACCGCCTGAGCCAGATGGTCAGCCTGCGCCTGCTGGCCCAGGGACGGCTGGCCGAGATGGTCGGCCCCGGCGCGCTGGAGATCGACCGTTTCATGCGTACCGTGAACCTGCGCCAGGCTGCGGAGATCCAGTACAGGAACGCCTCGCCGCGCCTGCAACGCTTCTTCGAGGTCTACGCGCGCGGGGTCAACGCCTACCTGTATCGCTATCGCGACAAGCTGCCGATGGACCTGGCCCAGTCCGGCTACCGTCCGGAATACTGGAAGCCCGAGGACTCGGCGCTGGTCTTCGCCCTGCTCAACTTCGGCCTGGCGGTGAACCTGCAGGAAGAAATCGCCTCGCTGACGCTCGCGCAGAAGGTCGGCAGCGACAAGCTGGCCTGGCTGACGCCGACCTATCCCGACGAAAACCTGCCGTTCGACGAGGCGGAAAAGCTCAAGGGCCTGCGCCTGGACGGGCAGGTTCCCGGCCTCGCGGGCGTCGAGGGCGCGGCGCGGCAGGTCGCAGCGCTGAGCATGCTCGGGGTCGCCGCCTCGAACAACTGGGCTATCGCGCCGCAACGCAGCCGCAGCGGCAAGAGCCTGATGGCCAACGACACCCACCTGCCGCTGAGCATGCCGTCGGTGTGGAACTACGTGCAGATCCGCTCGCCCAAGTACCAGGCCGCGGGCGTTTCCATCGCCGGTCTGCCGGGCGTGGTGGCGGGCTTCAACGGCAAGCTGGCCTGGGGCATGACCATGGTCCTGGGCGACAACCAGGATCTCTACCTGGAACAGCTGCGACGCCAGGGCAACCGGCTCTATTACCTGGCCGACGGCAAGTGGCAGCCAACCCGCGAACGCCAGGAAACCTTCTTCATCAAGGGCCAGCGGCCGATCCGCGAGGTCATCCACGAAACCCGCCATGGCCCGCTGCTCAACAGCGCCCTGGGCGAGCGCAAGAACATCCTCCAGCCGCTGCCGCTGAAGAGCGGCTACGGACTGGCCTACCGGAGCATCCAGCAGGAAGCCGACAAGACCCTGGACGGCTTCTTCGACCTGTCGCGGGCCAAGACCATCGAGCAGGCCTTCGACGCCACCCGCGAGATTCGCGCGATGCCGCTGAACATCGTGTTCGCCGACGAAAAGCACATCGGCTGGCAGGTCACCGGACGCTATCCGAACCGCAAGGAAGGTCGTGGCCTGCTGCCCTCCCCTGGCTGGGACGGCCGCTACGACTGGGATGGCTATGCCGACCCGATCCTCCACCCGTCCGACCAGGACCCGCAGCAGGGCTGGCTGGGTACCGCCAACCACCGCACCGTGCAGCCCGGCTACGGCGCCCAGTTGTCCAATTCCTGGTACTACCCGGAGCGCGCCGAGCGCATCGCCCAGCTCGCCGGTGCCAGCAAGAGCCACGACACCCAGAGCATGATCCGCATGCAGTACGACCAGACCTCGCTGTTCGTCGCCAAGCTGCAAGCCATGTTCGACAATCCCGGCATGGCGCTGCCGCTGCGCCAGGCCATCGACGCCTTGCCGGAGGCGCAACGCAGCCGGGCGCGGGAGGCCTACGACCGGCTGATGGCGTTCGACGGCAAGCTGACAGCCAGCTCCAGCGACGCCGCGCTGTACGGCGCCTTCCTCCACGAGAGCGCCAGGCAGATATTCCTCGACGAGCTAGGACCGGAGGACGGCCCTGCCTGGAAAGCCTTCGTCGAGACCGCCAACCTCTCCTACTCGGCGCAAGCCGACCACCTGCTCGGGCGCGACGACAGTCCGTTCTGGGACGATACCCGCACTCCGCAGAAGGAGGACAAGCCGGCAATCCTCGCGCGCAGCCTCGCCGCCGCCGTGGAGTTCTGCGAACAGCGACTGGGGAGCGAGCGCAAGGCCTGGCAATGGGGCAAGCTGCACACCTACGAATGGCAGAGCGACAGCTCGAAAATGGCCCCCTACCTGGGCGCCGGCGAGCGCGCCGGACTCGGCGCGATCAAGGGCTATCTCGATCGCGGACCCTATCCGGCCGGCGGCGACCACACCACGCTGGACGTATCGGCCTACGGCTGGGGCCAGGACTTCGACACTTGGCTGATCCCGGCGATGCGGCTGATCGTCGACTTCGGCCAGAGCGAACCGATGATCGGCGTGAACAGCAGCGGCCAATCCGGCAATCCGGCCAGCCCGCACTACGCCGACGGTATCGACGCCTGGCTCAAGGGGCGCTACGTTAGCTTCCCGTTCCAGCCACAGAACCTCGATCGCGTTTACGGCAACAAGCGGCTGACGCTCACTCCCGCTCGCTGAACGGACGGCGCGGAACTTTCCTCCGCGCCGTGGCTCTGAACAGCCGACTTACTCCATGATCATCTTCAGGGCGTCCTTCCGGACGCCCTTCTTTTATCCCCCTCCCGGAAAGCCTCCGTTTTCTCGAAAGCCCGGGCACGGGATCGAACTGATCTCACTCCTCTCCGGCCTCTTCCACGGGCGCCACCAGCGCCCGGTCCAGCCAGTCCGTCGGCAGGCTCTTGCTGGCGCGGGCACCGAGCAGCTTGAGTTGCTCGCTGCGACTGATCAGGTTGCCACGTCCCTCGGTGAGCTTGTTGCGCGCCGCGGCATAGGCCTTGTCCAGTTGCTGCAGGCGCGAACCGACCTCATCGAGGTCCTGGACGAAGAGCACGAACTTGTCATACAGCGAACCGGCACGTTCGGCGATTTCCCGCGCATTCTGGTTCTGCCGCTCCTGGCGCCAGAGGCTGTCGATTACCCGCAGGGTGGCCAGCAGGGTGGTCGGGCTGACGATCACGATATTCTGCGCGAAGGCGTCCTGGAACAGGTTCGGCTCGGCCTGCAGGGCCGTCGAAAAAGCCGCCTCGATCGGCATGAACAGCAGGACGAAGTCGAGGCTGTGCAACCCTTCCAGGCGTCGATAGTCCTTGCCGGAGAGGCCTTTCACATGGTTGCGCAACGACGTTACGTGCTGCTTCAGCGCCTGCTGGCGCAGCAGATCGTCGTCAGCGGCGATGTACTGCTGGTAGGCCGTGAGACTGACCTTGGCATCCACCACCACCTGCTTGTCGCCGGGCAGGCGGATCAGCACGTCCGGCTGGAAGCGTTCGCCCTCGGCGCCCTTCAGGCTGACCTGGGTCTCGTATTCCCGGCCTTTTTCCAGGCCCGCATGCTCGAGCACCCGCTCCAGCACCAGTTCGCCCCAGTTGCCCTGGGTCTTCTGGCCCTTGAGCGCGCGGGTCAGGTTGGTCGCTTCCTCGCCCAGGCGCAGGTTGAGCTGCTGCAGACGCTCCAGTTCCTTGCTCAGGGAGAAACGCTCGCGCGCTTCCTGCTGGTAGCTTTCCTCCACCCGCTTCTCGAACGCCTGGATGCGCTCCTTGAGCGGATCGAGCATCTGCCCCAGGCGCTGCTGACTGGTTTCGGCGAAACGCTGTTCGCGTTCGTCGAAGATCTTTCCCGCCAGTTCGGCGAACTGTGCCCGCAACTCGTCGCGGGCCGACTGCAGGTCGGTCAGGCGCTGCTGGTGGCTTTCCTGCTGCTCGCGCAGTTCCGCAGCCAGCGCAGCCCGTTCGGAAGCCAGGCGACGCAATTCCTCTTCCCGGCCCTGGCGCTCGCTGGCCCAACGTGCCTCCGCCTGGGACGCCCGTTGCCGCTCCTCCCCCATCAACTCGGCTTCCCGACGCAGCGCGGCGACCTCACCGGCGAACCTGGCATGGCGCTCGCCGAGTTGCTGGTAAGCCTCCCTGCTGGTCTCCAACTGCGCATTCAGCCCGTCCTGGGCCAGTTGCGCGGTCGCCAGTCGCTCGCCGAGCAAGGCTATCTCGCGCTCCGCCAGGCTGGCCCTTCTCTGTAGCTGCCATGCCAGGCCGGCCAGGGGAATCGCGGCAGCCAGCAGGCCAAGCAACAGGTTCGGTAGATCGACGGGCATGGGGCACTCCAGCGGAAAACGACGCAACACCCGCCTGGCAGGCGCGCGTGCAGCGGATTCTAGGTTCTTGGGAAAAGACCGTCGAGCGAATAGCGCCGCGCCGAACGAGCACTCCGCTTCCGAGCTGTGCGTACCCCATGCGCAGGACATCTCAGATACTTCCGTAACGGAAGCCATCGCCCTGCGCCCTTCGCCGCCAGGACATTTCTGCTTCCACGGCATTTTTGTCGCGGCTACAGGGCTTGCCTTGGAGCGTGCGATGTGCTGTCGAGCAAGCGCTTGGGAAATCCACAGATCCTGTGGATAACCCAGTGGAAAAGCCCCTAAAAAACTGCCGAACCCCCGATGGAGTGGGGCTATGGGACAGATTGACGATTTTTTCACCAACTATTTTTATCGTTATTTTTCAATAAGTTACGTTTCAAACATGAAAAATCAAGCGTTTAGAGCCTAACGCTCTCAACCCTTGACAAGCTGCTTTCCATTTGTGCACAAATTTTCGCCGAAGCCTCTTGCCGCCCCATTGCAGGGCAATGCCGTTCGAAATCCTCAGCCGCTCTTTCCCTCGGGGCATGCAGGCCAGCCCTGCCCAACAGGCAGGTGGCGGCCTTCAGACGGTGCCCCCGGATCGCTGGCAACCGAGCCCCCTCCACTCACGCCGGATGCGGCAACTTTCCGTCCACCAGGAACAGCTCCCAGGAGAAGATTTTCGGCGACCCCGGCACATGCGCCGGCTTGAAGGCCACGTAACCGGCCGTGGTTTCGCACAGCCAGGGCGTCAGGTTGCGAGGACGCTTTTCGGTGAAGGCCGCGGGCGTGAACAGGGCGACATTGCAGCCGCGCTCCGGGCAACGCGCCGAACGGTATTCGAATGCCTGCACCCCGGCGCTGCGCATGGCACTTCCCAGTTCCTGGGGAGCGCGGTAGTCGGCGATGTCGGTCAGCGCAGCCTCGTGATCGGAGAAAGGCGGCGCCTGCAGACGGATTCCCCGCTCCACCTTCCAGCCCGCCTCGAACGAAGCGTGCTCGGACAGAATCCTCCCGCTCGGTGGCGGCACCACCATGCCACTCCACAGGACGCAACGGTAATACGCGCTTTCGGCCATGGCCGTTTCCAGCTTCAGCGCGGCGTAGAACAGGCTTGGCTCGTGGCGACGGCCAAACCGCGACCCCCAGCGCAAGGGCGGATAACGGAACGGGGTCTTCAACAGGTAATGCAATGGCTCGGCATCCGCCGGCACCGGCGGCTTGCTCGACTCGAGCAGTTCCTCGAGCAACGCCTGTTCTTCCAGGGTGTCGACCAATTGCAGGGTCGCCACCTGCTCCTGGCTCTCCACCAACCGCACCAGGCGCCCCTGGAGCGGTCGGATATGCCGCTCACCCTTGCACTGTCGCCAGATCTCGCTCACCTTCCGCCCCTCGCTTCCTGTGGTGTCGGATGCCAGCGTAGCGGCACCGCAGTCTCCATTCAGCCAGGCTTGTCGCCTCTGGCTGCCAGCCTTTTCCGTGACAGGCGTAGGCCCCCGTACAGGCGCGCCGGGTATCAGACCTTGCCGCGGATCGCATCGAGGTATTCCAGCACATGAACCAGGCCCTGCACCTGTCCCATCAGTGCCAGCGGCTCGCCCGCCAGGTGATGGTTGGGAGTGCGCAGGAAGTGGCGCATGTCCTCCTGCTGCCCGCCGAACAGGGCATACAGTGCGCGATAGACTCGCACCAGCAGCAGAGCCAGCTCGCCGGTCTTGCTGTCCACCCGCAAGCCCTGGGTCTTCCAGCGGCTGATGGCGCTGCGATCGACGCCGACGATGCCGGCCAGTTCGAGCTGCGTCAGCCCCAATTGCTCGCGCGCGGCCAGGACGGCCTTGGCCAGGACGGCATCGGCGCTGGGACGTTCCTTGATGAGAGCGCTCATGACGACCTCCTCATGTGTGTTTACAACAAACTATCATTATTTTGCTGAAAACACACCTTGATTCGGTCGAGCCTAGAGAACCACGCGCAAGCATTGACCGGCGTGATAGAGAGAAAAACCCATCTCGTAGGCGCAACTGCGCAGCCTGGCCGCGGGGACGGGCTTCATGTCACTGAACGGCAACGGCAATGTCGCTCGCTCGCCGCTCAGCAAGTAGTCGGCGAACGCCTTGCCCACTACCGTACCGGTGGTCACGCCGCGTCCGTTGTAGCCGGTCACCGCCAGCAAGCCTTCCGCAGGCTCGAACAGGCGCATCAGATGATCGGGGGTGAAGGCGATGCAACCCGTCCAGCTGTACTCCCAGTTGACCTGGCCCAGGTCGGGAAAGTAATGGCTCTGGATTCGATCGGCCCATTGCCGCAGGAACCAGGCGGGCTTGTTCGCGCCATTGCCGAGGCTTCCCAGCAACAGGCGACCCTGGGCATCGCGACGAATGCTGCTGAGCACCGTCCTGGTATCCCAGGAACCCTGGCCGTGAGGCAGGATGCGCTCGGCCGCGGCGCCGTGCAGCGGCGCCGAAGCCACCTGGTAGTAGTAGCCGGGAAAGAAGTGCCGCCTCAGGTTGGTCCACTCGCCCTCGGTATAGGCGTTGGAGGCGATCACCACCTGTTCCGCCAGTACCGCCCCCGCGCTACTGCGCACCGCCCACAGCGCGCCCTGCCGCTCCAGGGCGAGCACCGGCGAGCGCTGGTACAGTTGGCCGCCCCGCTGTACGACGGCGGTGGCCAGTCCGCGCGAATAGGCCATGGGATTGAGAGTGCCGGCGCGTCGGTCGAGCAACGCCGCGCTGATTCGCCGGGTGCCGCAGGCCTCGTGGCAAGCCGCGCCGGTCAGCAACTCCAGCGGAGCGCCGCGGCGCGTCCACTGCGCGTGACGGCGTTGCAGATCGGCCACGCCGCTGGCGTTGTGCGACATGTGCAGGGTACCCTCGCGGCGCAACTGGCAATCGATGCCGAGGCGTTCGATGGTCTCCATCACCAGCGCCGGCGCCCGCCCCAGCACGGCGTTGAGCTTTTCTCCCTGCTCGGCGCCGAGGGTGGCGACCACCTCGTCCGGGGGAATCCAGGTGCCGGCGTTGATCAATCCGACATTACGTCCCGACCCGCCGTGGCCGACCTCGTACGCTTCCAGCACGCACACCGAACGGCCGGCCTCCAGCAGGTGGAGCGCCGCCGAAAGCCCGGTGAAACCGGCGCCGATCACACATACGTCGGCGCGCTGCTCGCCGTTCAGGCTCGCCGCTCCGGACAGGCGAGGCGTAACCACTTCCCACAGACACCGTTGCTGCAAACCGCCCATGCGCGACTCCGCTGCCAGCCTAATTGCCATGCGGCGGGAGCCCGCCGCGCCCCGTTCAATCGAAGGTGATGCCCTGTGCCAGCGGCAGCTCGCGGGAATAGTTGACGGTGTTGGTCTGCCGTCGCATGTAGGCCTTCCAGGCGTCCGAGCCGGACTCGCGACCGCCGCCGGTCTCTTTCTCGCCGCCGAACGCCCCGCCGATTTCCGCCCCGCTGGTGCCGATGTTGACGTTGGCGATCCCGCAGTCACTGCCCGCCGCGCCCTGGAACAGTTCCGCCTCGCGCAGGTCGGTGGTGAAGATGCACGACGACAGTCCCTGGGGAACCTCGTTGTTCAGGCGCAGGGCCTCGTCGAAATCGCGGTAGCCGACCACGTACAGGATCGGTGCGAAGGTCTCCGTGCGCACCACTTCGGTCTGTCCCGGCATCTCGACGATGGCCGGCGACACGTAGTAGGCATCCGGATAGCGCTCCTGCAATTGCCGCTCGCCGCCGAACACCCGCCCCCCCTGCTCGCGGGCTCGCGCCAGGGCGTCCTGCATGGCCAGGTAGCTGCGTTCGTCGATCAGCGGCCCGACCAGGTTGCCCTCCAGCGGATGACCGATACGGACCCTGGAATAGGCTGCCTTGAGGCGCTCGACTATCTCGTCCTTCACCGACTCATGGGCAATCAACCGGCGCAAGGTGGTGCAGCGCTGCCCGGCGGTGCCCACCGCGCCGAACAGGATGCCGCGCACCGCCAGGTCGAGGTCGGCGCTTGGCGCCAGGATCATCGCGTTGTTGCCGCCCAGTTCGAGGATGCAGCGAGCGAAACGCGCCGCCACCCGCGGCGCCACTTCGCGCCCCATGCGAGTGCTGCCGGTGGCGCTGACCAGGGCGACGCGACGGTCGTCCACCAGCGCTTCGCCGGCCTCGCGGTCGCCGATCAGCAATTGGCTCAGGTGCGCCGGCGCATCGCCGCCGAAGGCCCGCGCGGCACGCTCGAACAGTGCCTGGCAGGCCAGTGCGGTGAGGGGGGTCTTCTCCGAAGGCTTCCAGACCACGGAATTACCGCAGACCAGCGCCAGCGCGGTATTCCACGACCACACCGCGACTGGGAAGTTGAACGCGCTGATCACGCCTACCACGCCCAGCGGGTGCCAGGTCTCGCGCATGTGGTGGCCGGGACGCTCGGATGCGATGGTAAGACCGTACAACTGGCGCGAGAGGCCCACCGCGAAGTCGCAGATATCGATCATTTCCTGGACTTCGCCGAGGCCTTCCTGGGTGATCTTGCCCGCCTCCCAGGACACCAGTTCGCCGAGTTCGGCCTTGTGCCGACGCAATTCCTCGCCGAACAGCCGCACCAGTTCACCACGGCGCGGCGCCGGCACCTGGCGCCAGGCGCGGAACGCCTGTTCGGCGCGCTCGACCTTGGCGGCAACGGCGGCGCGCCCCTCCAGTCGCACCGCAGCCAGGCGACTGCCGTCGATGGGGGTATGCACGGCAAGCTCGCCATCGCGAAAGGCATTGGGGTCGAGGCCGAGACTGCGCAGCAATCCGTCGATCATGTGAGGTTCTCCTGGCTGTTCGTTTCCGCTCGTTTTAGTCGGTTTGCCCGGTAGCGACAAACGACCTTTATTCGCCACGTCATTCCGAGTTTTCATACTGGCTCCGAGCTGTCGCGATCCGCCGTCTTTCCCGTACCATGCACGCCTTCGCCGGCCAGCCCCCGCCTACCCGACATGGACAAGAAAAAGCTGTTGCGCCTGATCACGGAAAAGCTCGCCGCGGACCTGGAAGTCGCCGTCCGCGCCGCGCAGACCGCCCATGAGACGGCAACCCACGAAGAGAACGTCGCCGAGAACAAGTACGACACCCTCGGCCTGGAAGCGGCCTACCTGGCCGCCGGGCAGTCGCGCCGGGTCGAGGAGATCCGCCAGGCGCTGGGCCTGTACCGCAACCTGGTGCTGCGCGATTTCGACGAGGAACAGGGCATCCAGCTCACCGCGCTGGTCACCCTGCTGAACGCCGACGGCAGCCGGCGAACAGTGTTCCTCGGCCCCGAGGCGGCCGGGCTGAAGATCGATTGCGAAGGTCGCGAGGTGTTGGTCATCACGCCTCGCTCGCCACTGGGCCAGAGCCTGATCGGCAGGCACCCGGGCGACGAGACCGGGGCGAAGGACTCCCCCCTTGCGGTGGAAATCCTCGCCGTCGACTGAGGCTACTGCTGCGGCGCACCGCAGGCGCCGCAGAACTTCGCGCCCGCCGCGAGATCGGCGCTGCAGGCGATACAGCGCAGCGGCGCCAGGGCGCCGCCGCAGCCCTGGCAGAATCGTGCCGTCGCCGCATTCGCGGTGCGGCAGGCGCGACAGGCCATTCCCACCGCGACTGGCGCCGGCGGATAGCCGCCCTGACCGCGGTGATGACCGCCGCCGTGATGACCACCGCCCTGTCCATGATGACGCCCACCCATCAACAACCGTTCGAAGAACCCCATGGCACAACCCTCTCGTCTGGATCTGACGGCTTCCAGTGAAAAGGCTGTAGCCACTACAGGGTCAATGGCGCGGAAACATCGGGAAACTCAAGTCCGCTTCACCACAGCGGCAACGCGTAGCTGACGATCAGCCGGGTCTCGTCGATGTCGTTGCCGAAATCACTGCGGAAGGTGCCGTTGCGCAACTTGATCCCCAGGTTCTTCAACGGCCCCGATTGCACCAGGTAGGCGATATCGGTGTCCCGCTCCCATTCCTTGCCGCGCCCACCGCCGTCCAGAAGGTCGATGTGTTCGCCACGCAGGTAGCGGCTCATGAATGTCAGGCCGGGCAGGCCGATGGCGGCGAAGTCGTAGTCGTAGCGCAACTGCCAGGAGCGCTCGTCCTTGTTGGCGAAATCGCCGATCTGCACGAAGTTGACCAGATACGGATCGGTCCCGGCCAGGTAGGCGAAGCCGCTGTCGCCGGACATGCGCTGGTAGCCGAGGCCGAAGGCGTGGCCGCCCAGGCGATAGGTGAACAGCGCATTCAGCGCGCGATTGTTGACGCGGCTGCCGCCCTCGTCGGTGGAACGCGCCCAGCGGATGTCGGACTTCAGCGACTGGTCATCGGCGAGCGGCAAGAGGTGCTGCACGCCGAGATGATGCTGACGGTAGAAATCCTCCAGGTTGGCGTAGTGGTAGCTGCTGCTCAGGCGCTCGCTCCAGCGGTAGGTACCGCCGGCGAAGTCGAAGCGGTCGCTGCCGGGGTGCCGGCCCGCCAGTACGTTGCGCTTGTTGCCGCGGGTGATGCCGAGGTCTTCGGCGTTGGTCGAGTCGCGCTGCTTGACCTGGCGCAGCTGGCCGAACTGCAGCGCCAGCCCGTCGATCTCGTTCACTTCCAGCAGTCCGCCCTGGAAGGTTTGCGGGTGCAGGCGCGTGTCGTTGAACTGCACCACCGGCAGCCTGGGCATCAGGGTGCCGATCTTCAGCGTACTGTGCGAGACCCGTAGCTTGGCGGTCAGGCCCAGGCTGGAATAGTCGTGGGCGGCGCGCCGGTCGCTCGTCGAATACGGCAACAGACCGCTACCGGATCGCTCTGGCGAGGAGTCCAGCCTGACACCCAGCAGGCCCAGCGCATCGACACCCAGGCCGAAGAGCCCCTCGGTGTAGCCGGACTCGTAGCGCAACAGGAAACCCTGCGCCCACTCCTCCGAATAGGACTGGCTGGCGCCGGGCTGGCGATAGTCGCGATTGAAATAGAAATTGCGCAGTTCGAGGCCGGCCTTGCCGTCGGCAAAAAACTCCGCCTGGGCGAACGACGGCAGCAACGCCAGCCCCGCGGCCAGCATCGGAACGGGAAGAATTTTCATTGTTGTTGTCTCTTCGTCGTCAGTGGATAAACACGGCGCCGCGGCCACTCCCTGCCGCGACCGCCGTGGCGGAGCGGATCAGACCCCGGCGAGCATGCCCTCCAGGCGTTGACGCACCAGTTGGCGCGCCTGCTCGACGATGTCCCTGAGCAACTCGGCGCAGGCCGGTTCGTCGTCGATCAGGCCCTGGACCATGCCGGCCGACCAGATCCCCAGGTCGGTATCGCCCTGCTGGTACACCTGGCGACCGCGCTGGCCGCTGACCAGCGCGGCGATATCGGCGTAGCCGGCGCCGCCGCGTGCCTCGATCGCCAGTACTTCCTGGCTGATCGCGTTGCGCGCCACCCGCGCGGTATTGCGCAGGGAACGCATGATCAGGTCGGTGGAACGCTCGTCGGCCGCACGGATCGCCGCCTTCACCGCAGGGTGTATCGGACATTCGCGAGTGGCCAGGAAGCGCGTGCCCATGTTGATCGCGTCGGCACCCAGCGCCAGCGCCGCGACCAGGCCACGTCCATCGGCGAAACCGCCGGAGGCGATGATCGGCACGCGTAGCCGGTTGGCCGCGGCCGGCAGCAACACCAGGCCGGGGATGTCGTCCTCGCCCGGGTGGCCGGCACACTCGAAGCCGTCGATGGAGACGGCGTCCACGCCCAGTCGCTCGGCCTTGAGCGCATGGCGCACGGCGGTGCACTTGTGGATCACCTTGACGCCGTGTCGACGGAATTCGGCGATGTGCTCGCCGGGGTCGTTGCCGGCGGTTTCGACGACGCGGATTCCCGCCTCGATGATGGCTGCGCGATATTCGGCATAGGGCACCGGCTTCTGCGTCGGCAGCAAGGTCAGGTTGACCCCGAACGGCCGATCGGTCAGCTCGCGGCAGCGGGCAATCTCCGCAGCCAGTGCCTCCGGGCTCGGCTGGGTCAACGCCGACAGCGTCGCCAGGCCACCGGCGTTGGCCACCGCCGCAGCCATCTCGGCACGGCCGACCCACTGCATGCCGCCCTGCATGATCGGGTGTTCGACGCCGAAGGTCTCGGTGAAACGGGTCCTGAACACGCCCATGGATTGCCTCCTCGGTCAGATCGGGTCCCAGGAGAACACGTCCGGGCTGCGCGCCAGGTCCATGAAGCTGCCGCGCAACGCCGGCATGCCGTGCTCGGCGATGCTCTCCGGGGTCCAGCCGTGCTCGCTATGCACACTGCGCAGCGGCCGGCTCTGGCTCATCAGGAAGAGTTCGTGGTGACGCGCGGCGAACACCTGGCCGGTGACCTCGCGGGCGGCGTCGGACGCCAGGTAGACGGCCAGCGGCGCGTTCTTCTCGGGGGTCATGCGCTGCAGCTTGTCGACGCGGGCCTTCTGCTCCGGGGTTTCGGCCGGAATCGAGTCGGTCATCCGGCTCCAGGCGAACGGCGCGATGCAATTCGAACGCACGTTGTAGCGCTGCATGTCGAGGGCGATGGATTTGCTCAAGGCGACGATGCCCAGCTTGGCCGCGGAATAATTGGCCTGGCCGAAGTTGCCGATCAGCCCGGAAGTGCTGGTCATGTGTACGAAGGCGCCGGCCTGCTGGGTACGGAAGCGTTCGGCGGCGGCCCGGCTGACGAAGAAGCTGCCGTTGAGATGGACATTGATCACCGACAGCCAGTCGTCGGCGCTCATCTTGTGGAAGATCGCATCGCGCAGGATGCCAGCGTTGTTCACCACGATATCCAGACGCCCGAAACCGTCCATGGCGCATTCGACGATACGCCGCGCGCTGTCCCAGTCGGCGACGCTGTCGGTGTTGATCAGACCTTCGCCGCCTCGCTGGCGGATCAGGCCAAGGGTCTCTTCGGCCGGCGAGGCCGACCCGCCCTCGCCCTGTAGCGATACGCCGATATCGTTGATCACCACCCGTGCCCCGGAATCGGCCAGGGCCAGGGCGATCTCGCGGCCGATGCCGCCGCCCGCGCCGGTAACGATCGCGACCTTGCCTTCATTGAGTCTGCTGCTCATGGGTAATCCTCTTCGTCCCGTGGATGTCGTTCGGTTGCGCTCAGCCCGGCAGGCCGAGGACGCTCTTGGCCAGGATGTTGCGCTGGATTTCGTTGCTGCCGCCGTAGATGGTGGTCGGCCGCGACTGGATGAAGATCCCCGCCGGATGCAGCTCGGGGTCTTCGGCGAAGGGCTGTAGCAGGGCCGAGTCCTCCCCGGCGATCTCCAGGCCCAGCTCGCTGATGCGCTGGAACAGTTCGGACTGGAATATCTTCAGCATGGATACCTCCGGGCCGAGGCTCTCCCCACGCCGCAGGCGTTCGGCGAAACGCTCGTAGAGCGCCTTGTGGCTGTCCAGGTCCATGCTCAACGCGGCGAAGCGGCGCGCGAACAGAGGGTCGTGCCACAGTCCCAGGTGCCGGGCCAGGCGCTCCAGGCGCTGGAGGGCGAAGGTGGACTGCTTGGGCGAACCGAGGAAGATCCGCTCGAAACCGAGCAGCGCCTTGGCCATGCTCCAGCCCTGGTTGATTTCGCCGACCAGGCTGTCGTAGGGCACCCGCACGTCGTTGAAAAACACTTCGCAGAACTCGCCGTGCAGCTCCAGGTTGAGGATCGGCCGCACCTCGATGCCCGGGCTGTCCATCGGCACCAGCAGGAAGCTGATGCCGTGCTGCGCCTTGGCGCTGCGCTCGGTGCGGACCAGCAGGAAGATCCAGTTGGCCTCCGAGCCCATGGTGGTCCAGGTCTTCTGTCCGTTGATCACCCACTCGCCGTTTTCCAGGCGCGCCTCGGTGCGCAGGCTGGCCAGGTCGGAGCCGGCGTTGGGCTCGCTGTAGCCCTGGCACCAGATGTCTTCGCCGCTGAGAATGCGCGGCAGGAAGCGCGCCCGTTGCGCCTCGTCGCCATAGCGGATCAACAATGGGCCGAGCATGGTCACGCCGCTGTCGGGCAGGCGCGCGCAGCCGTACTCCTCCATTTCCTCCATCATGATCAGTTGCTTGCCGGCGCTCAGCCCCATGCCGCCGTACTCCCTGGGCCAGCCGGGACACAGCCAGCCCTGGCGCGACAACAGCAGGTACCACTCGCGGGTTTCCTCGCGCCCCAGGCGACGGGGCGGATTGCGGATGCGCTGCGGATAGTTGGCGGCGATCCACTCACGGACCATCAGGCGAAAGGCGTTGTCGTCGAGACTGTCGTAGTCGGTCATCTCAGTTTCCTCTGAATACGGGGGGACGCTTGGCGAGAAAGGCCGCCTTGCCCTCGGCGTGGTCGGCGCTGAGAAACAACTGGCTCTGCAACTCGCCCTCCCGCTCCAGCAATAGGTCAAGGCCCTCGGCGAGCAACGCCTTGGTCATCGCCAGGGGCAACGGCGCCTGCTGCTCCACCCGCCCGGCCAGTTCCAGCGCCATCGCCAAGGCGCCGCCAGCGGCGCAGAGGCGGTCGGCCAGGCCGATGCGCAGTGCCTCCTCGGCCTCTACCACCTGGCCGAACATCAGGATCTGCCGTGCCCGCCCCCAACCGATGCGCGCCGGCAAGGTATGCAACTGGCCAAGGTCGGCGAGCAGCCCGACCTTGCCGAAGCCGGCGGCGAAGCGGGCGCCGGCGCCGCAAACGATGCTGTCGCAGGCCAGCGCCACGGACAGCCCGGCCCCCACCGCCCAGCCCTCGACCGCGGCGATCAGCGGCTTGCCCATGCGCACCATCTGCCGCACCAGCCGCGCGTTGTCCTGCATTCGCGCCCTGCCGGCGGCCAACTCGGTCACCCGCATGTCGCCCAGGTCGCCGCCGGCGCAGAACACCTCTTCGCCACCGGTCAGCAGCACGCTGCGAATCGATGGGTCGCATTCGGCCGCCTCCAGGGCCCGCAGCAATTCCATGCGCAGCGCCGGCGACAGTGCGTTGCGCCGGGCCGGGTTGTCGAAGCGCAGCAGGCGCACCGTGCCGCGCGTTTCCTGCAACAAACCGCTCATCAGGCCACCTCCCGCTGTAGCAGCGCGGCGTAGCGCGCCTTGTGGAACGCCAGCGAGCCGTGGGCATTGAGCAGTACCATGGCGCGGCGCAGGAACAGGCCGATGTCCGCCTCGTCGGTGTAGCCGATGCCGCCGTGCAACTGGATGGCCTGACGGGTCACCAGCAGAGCCGCTTCCGAGGCCCGTACCCGTGCGCTGGAGACCTGCCGCTGGCGCTCGCTTTCCGACGCCCCGGCATCGATCGCGGCGGCGGCCTGCTCGACCATGGCGCGCGACAGTTCGATCTGGATCCTCAGGTCGACCATGCGGTGCTGCAGCGCCTGGAAACTGCCGATCTCGCGGCCGAACTGGCGACGTACCTTGAGGTACTCCAGGGTTCGCTCGAAGGCGCCATCCATCAGTCCGACCAGATAGGCCGCGCAGGCCAGCCCTGCCTCGTCCAGAACCTGTTCCGTTACCTCGCCGGACAACCACCGTGCCGGCGCATCGCGGAAACGCAGGCGCGCCAGGTGAGCGCCATCCTGGGTCGCCTCGCAGAGCAGTTCCACGCCATCGGCATCGCGCTCGACCAGCGCCAGGCCCTGCTCGCAGGCCACCAGCCAGGCATCGGCGGCACCAGCCAGATGTACGTGAGCGACTTCGCCGTGCAACCGCCCTTCCTGCATACGAGGGCGTCGCCGCCCATCGCGGTAGGCGATGCCCACCGGCAGGACCAGCCGCTCGGCGGCCAGCAACGCAACGCGCTCGTCTTCCGGCAGCAGCGGCGCCACCAGCCCGGCCTCGATCAGCGGCTCGGGCAGCAGGCCGCGCCCCAGCGCCTCCAGCAACGCCGCGTATTCGCTCATGCCCAGGCCGCTGCCGCCCAACGCTTCATCCAGGCGCAGCGCCGGCCAGCCCATGGCGCAGACCTCGCGCCAGGCCTGGCGGTCCACTCCGCTACCGGTGAAACGACCGCGGCGCACGCGGCTCAGGTCGCCGTCGCGCGGCACCAGCGAAGCCGCGCTGTCGCGGATCATCCGCAGACGCTGCTCGCGCTCGCCGGCCCACTCGTCTTGCTCACTCATCTGTTCGCCCTCCTGTCGATACGCCGACCGCCCGTCCGTCATCTGCACGGGCGGCGCCGGCTTGTCCGCGCGGAGCGACCGCGCAGGCCGTGGTCCGGACGCGCGACGGATGGCTCCGCTGCCGCGCCGCCGGAACTCCGCTACGGCTTAGCCGCGCGGTACCTGAAGCTGCCCGAGGCCATGGCGATGACCTCGCCGTTCTCGTTGCAGATTTCCGCCGTGCAGAAGCAGATCGTGCGGGTCCGCCGCACCACCCTGTCAACCGCACGAAGCTCGCCGCGGGCGCTCCCCATGAAGTGGGTAGCCATGTCGATGGTCACCATCGAGCAGTCCGGCAGGCAGGCACGGATCGCCTGGGCCATGGCGGCGTCCAGTACCGACATCAACACCCCGCCGTGGAACTGTTGCAGGTAGTTCATCAGTTCCGGGCGATGCCCCAGGCGCACCCGCGCCACCCCGTCGGCATCGGTCCAGCGCTCGAGGCCGATGAACTCCTGGAAGCTGGCGGGCCGCTGCTCCGCCGCTGGCTGTCGTGGAAAAGAACTCATGGATGTGCACTCCTTCCGCAGGATCAGGCCTTGGCCGCGCGCCGCTCGGCGGTATCCACGGCACTGCCCGGCGCTTGCCGTCGGGAAGCGCTCTCGGCATCGCGGGACTCGCGGTTCGGGTCGTAGAGCCGGTCCGCAATGAACAGCGCCGGGATCAGCCCGGTGAGCACGTAGGTGATGCCCATCACCAGGAAACCCGCGCCGATCGACACGTGGGTGGCCAGCAGGCCGATGCCGGCGGGCGCCACCGCCGCGCCGATACGCCCCAGGTTGTAGGCGGTGCCCACCGCCGAGCCGCGGACGCGGGTGGAGAAGCTCTCGGTCATGTAGGTGGCCAGCACCCCGACCGGAACGCCGTAGATGAAGCCGAAGGTGATGAGGATCCAGAGGATGTTGGAGGGCGAGTGGTAGAACACGATCAACGGCATGAAGGCGGCGCTGCCGATGGCCCCGGCGGCGAAGGTCAGGCGCCGACCGAAGAGATCGGCGCAGACACCGGCGGCGACCTTGCCGAGGATCATCGCACTGTAGGTGCCGACCATGTAGCCGGTCATCGACTTGAAGTTCATCCCCAACTCGCTCTCCAGGTAGGACGGCATCCAGTTGTTGGTGCCGTAGTAGCCGAACAGCAGGAAGCAGGAGGTGAGGCTCCAGAGCAGGAACATGCCGCGCGTTTCCGGATCGCCCAACATCCGTCCCAGCGGGCCGGCACCGCCAGCCTCGGCGTGGCTCTGCGGAGCCGCGCCGGGACGCTGGCGCCCGGCCTGGGCCGCGAGCCAGGACGGCGACTCCGGCACCCAGGGCCGCAGGGCCAGGCAGACCAGCGCCGGCGCCACGGCGGTGAAGAACAAGGTGCGCCAGCCGAACTCGGGGATGATCTGCCCCGCCAGCAGGGTCGCCACCAGGTAGCCCACGGTCCAGCCGGCCTGCATGGCGGCGAGGATGGTGGTGCGGTACCTGGTTCCGACGCACTCGGACATCAGGATGTTGCAGGCGACGAACAGCGAGCCGAGGCCGAGCGAGGCGACGAAGCGGATCAGCGCGAACTGCCAGTAGTTCTGGGTCAGCCCCAGCAACGCGGTACCGATGGAGAACAGCACGATGGTCCAGGTCACCACCCGCACCCGGCCGAAGCGGTCGCAGCACCAGCCGCCATAGATGCCGCCGACGGCCATGCCGGCGAGAGTCAGGCTGCCGAGGGAGCCGGCTTCGAAGTTGCTCAGGCCGAATTCGGCCTTCAGGCTGTTGAGGCTGTAGGCCAGGAACATCAGGTCGACGCCGTCGGCGAGCAGGCCGAGGAAGCAGAAGACGAAGGCGATCAGCATGGTGCGCCGGGAAATGGCCGGCGCCGGGTTCGGGGAAAGCGCGGTTGCATTCATTATTCTTGTTCTCGCAAGCAGGATTTCGGTTGATCTTCACGGCAGCCCGACGGTCGTTCCCTCGCGCCGCCGCCCTTCGCTTCAGTCCGGCCGCTCTGGCGGCGGACCTACCCGGCCGTTGTCCAGCACCACCACATCGCGCTCGACGACGCGAGTGCGGAACGAGCCGTCGCTCCACATCTCGGTACGCAAGGTCTCGCCGGGAAACACCGGAGCCGAGAAACGCACCTGCAGATGTCCCAGTTGCCCCGCGCGGTAGTCGGCGAGCCCGCGCAACACCGCGTGGAATGCCACGCCGAGGGTGCACAGGCCATGCAGGATCGGCCGCGGGAAGCCGGCCCGCAGCGCTGCCGCGGGCTCCGCGTGGAGCGGGTTGTCGTCGCCGTTGAGGCGGTAGTACAGGGCCTGCTCCGGACGGGTCGGCAGGTCGAGTCGCAGGTCGGGTGTCCGTTCAGGCAAGCGATGCGGCGTTTCCGGCACCTGCCGGGAACCACCGAAGCCGCCGTCGCCGCGAAGGAAGGTGGTGCTGCGGGCGACAGCCAGCACCTCGCCGCTGAGCGCGTCGCTGAGCACCTTCTCGCTGTAGAGCAGCGCGCCCTTGTCGGCGCCCTTGTCTACCAGACCGGTGACCCGGGTCCGACCGATCACCTCGCCTTCCGCCGGCAACGGCCGCCGCCACTCCAGGCGCTGCTCGCCGTGAACCAGGCGCAGCGCGTCCACGCCAGTCGCCGGATTGCCCAGCCAGAAGCCCGGATGACCGAGCACCAGGGCCATGCACGGCAATGCCTGGAGATCGCGGCACGGATCGACGTAGACCAGTTGGCGCTCGTCCAGCGGGTCGCCGCCCAGACCGAGGGTCAATGCATAGAAGGCGCTGTCGCGCCGGCTGTAGCGCTGGCGTACTTCGGGGATCGGGTAGTTCAGGAGCACCTCAGGATCGAGCGCCATCGGCCACCTCCTCGACTTCCAGCACCGCATCCACCGCCCAGGCGCCCTGGCCCTCCGGCAAGGCGATGACCGGGTTGAGGTCCACCGAGCGCAAGCGCTCTCCCGCCTCCCAGGCGAACCGCGAGAGATTCGACAGCAGCCGTGCCAGCGCCGCGACGTCGGCCCGCGGCCGGCCACGCGCGCCGAGCAGGAGCGGCGCGCCTCTGATGCTACGGATCATCGCCTCGGCTTCGTCGACCTCGAACGGGCAGCGGCGGAACACCACGTCCTGCAGCACCTCGACGAAGATCCCGCCCAGGCCGAACAGCGCCACCGGGCCGAACAGCGGATCGCGCTGGATCCCCATGAAGCACTCCACCCCACCCTGCAGCTGACGCGCCACCAGGACGCCATCGAGACGCGCCTGCGGCGCCTTCTCGGCGGCCCGGCGCAGGAGCAGTTGGAAACCGGCGCGTACCGCGTCCGCATCGCTTACGCCAAGCAGCACGCCGCCGATTTCCGACTTGTGCTGGATGTCCGCCGAGGCGAGCTTCAGCACCACCGGGTATCCGATGCCCTCGGCGAAGGCAACCGCCTCTTCGGCACTGCCCAGCACCGCCTCGGCGGCGGACTCGATACCGGCGCGCGCCAGCAGGCGCTTGGCCTCGGCTTCGCCGGGCGTGGAGGCGGGCAACTGTAGCCCGCCGGCAGGCCGGCGCAGGCGCAACGGCCGGGCGAAGGCTTCGCCGAGCCGCCCCATGGCCTGGATCGCCACTACCGCCCGGGTGGGGTCTTCGAACAGTGCGAAGCCGGCCTCCTCGTAGGGTGCCAGCTCCTCCCCCTCACCCATCACCGAGACCACGAACAGACGCTCGGGATAAGCCTCCTTGATCCGCCGGAACTGCTCGGCCAGACGCGCGCCGATGGAGGCGGCGGTGCCGGCCTGGGTGAAGAAGGCGAGCAGCGAACGGTAGCCACCGTCGACCACCATCGACTCGGTAAAGTCGCGCACCAGCGTCAGGTCGTTCAGGGCCTGCGCGGTGCAGTCCACCGGGTTGATCGGCGAAGCGAAGGACAGCCGTGCCTTCAGCCGCTCCTGGGCCATGTCCGGCATCGGCGGCATCGGCAGGCCGACTTCCTCGGCGACATCGCTGACGATGATCCCGGCGCCGCCGCTGACGGTGATCATGCCGAGGCTGTTGCCCACCGGATAGATACGCCGGGTGGCGAGGTAGGCGATGTCCATCAGTTCCTCGGTGGTCCTGGCGCGGATCACCGCATAGTCGCCCAGCACGGCGTTCAGCACCTTGTCGTCGCCGGCCAGCGAAGCAGTGTGGGACAGCGCCGCGCGGCTACCCAGGGCGCTGCGCCCGACCTTGTGCAGGATCACCGGCTTGCCGGCGCGATGCGCGGCCTCCAGGGCGGCGAGGAAGCTGTCGACGTTGCGGATGGATTCGGCGTAGGCCATCACCACGTCGATCTCCGGCGACTCCACCAGCCAGCCGATGCTGTCGCCCAGGGTGACGTCGGCCTCGTTACCGGTGGCCACGCAGATAGGGGTTCCCAGGCGGCGCTGGCGCGCCATGCCGAGCAGGTGCGCGCCGTAGGCGCCGGACTGGGTGGCGATGCCTACCCGGCCGGGCAGCGGTACGCCACGTTCCAGGCTGGTGGAGAAGAACGCGTAGTAACCGAGGTTACTGTTGAACGCGCCCAGCGCATTCGGACCGAGCAGACGCATACCGTACTCGCGGGCAGCGGCTACCACCGCATCCTGCATCGCCGCGCCGGCCTCGCCGACCTCGCTGAATCCGGAAGAGAACACGATGGCACTGCGCGCCCCCTGGCGGCCCAGTGCCCGGACGGTCTCCAGCACCTGAGGCGCAGGCACCGCGACAATGGCCGCGTCCGGTGCCTGCGGCAGCTCCGCGACGCTGGCGAAGGCCGGTAGCCCCTGGATTTCAGCACGGTTCGGATTGACCGGGAGGATTTGCCCGGCATAGCCATGGCGCAGCATGTAGGCGATGGGTCGGCCACCGATGCGGGTCGGGTCGCTGGAAGCGCCGATCACCGCGACCGAGCGTGGTTCGATCAATGGAGTAAGACTGGCGAAACGGGGAGCGTCGATGAGCTGTTGCGAGTGGTTCGCTGACATGGGTTCACCTGATCCGTTTGTCTGTGGCCGGCACGACAACCTTCTCGCGGGTGAGCGCGCCCGCGGGACGCCGCCACGGCAGCGCCCGGAAGGCCTGTCGGCCAGGGGGCTAGAGCGTGTCGCCGGTACCGAGCAACGCGGTTACCTGGCTGGACAGCGTGCCGCCGTTGCCGTGCAGCAACGCCACGTCGGCCTTGGCCAACTGCCGCTCGCCGCCCTGGCGGCGGAGCTGGGTCACCGCCTCGATGATCAGGAACATCCCGTACATCCCCGGATGCACGCAGGACAGCCCGCCACCGTTGGTGTTCACCGCCAACTCGCCGCCGGGCGCGATGCGTCCGCCCTGGACGAATGGGCCGCCCTCGCCCTTGGCGCAGAATCCCAGGTCCTCGAGGAACAGCAGGGTGTTGATGGTAAAGGCGTCGTAGAGCATCACCAGGTCGATGTCGGCGTGCCGCACACCGGCCATCTGCATGGCTCGCGGAGCGCTTTCCGAGGCCGCCGTCACGGTGAGGTCGGGCATCGACACGATCGAGCGATGCCACTGCGCTCCGGCCGCGCCAAGGAAGTACACCGGCGCATTGGGCAAGTCGCGGGCGCGCTCGGCGCGCACTACCACGCAGGCGCCGCCGCCGTCGGTGACCAGGCAGCAGTCGGCGGCGCTCAGCGGGTCGCTGACCATCCGCGCGGCAAGGACGTCATCGACGCTCAACGGTCCGCGGGCGAACGCCTCGGGATTCAGGTTGGCCCATTGCCGGGCAGAGACCGCCACCTCGGCGAGCTGCTCGCGTGTGGTGCCGTACTGGTGCATGTGCCGGCTGGCCGCCAGGGCATAGGCGGTGATCGGGTGGCGCGGCTTGTAGGGCGTCTCGTGCCATTGTGGCTCGCTCATCGATACCAGGCGGCCGCCGGCGGTTCGCTGGTTGGAGCCGTAGCAGATCAGCGCAGCGTCGCAGAGACCGGCCTCCAGTGCCAAAGTGGCCTGCAGCAGGTGCAGCTCGAAACTGGAGCCGCCAATATTGGTGCCATCCACGAATTTCGGGCGGATGCCGAGGTATTCGGCGACCGACAAGGTGGGAAAGGCATGGGAGCTGGTGGCGGCGAAGATCGCGTCGATGTCGGAAAGCTTCAGGCCGGCATCGGCAATGGCCTTGAGCGACGCCTGGCCGAGCAGTTCGATGGCGCTGTAGCCCGGCGCCTCGCCGACGCCGGCGCTACCGATGCCGACGATGGCGGTCTTGCCACGGATGGCTGCGCTCATGGTCGTCCCTCCTGGTGGGGAACGAACACCACGACATTGGCACCATCCTGCTCGACGATGCGCGCCTGCACACGGGTGCCGATCGGCAGGCTCTGGTGCCCGTCGATCCGCGACATCATGCGCACGCCCTCGTCCAGGTCGACCAGCGCGACATTGTGATTGCCGCCGCGGGAGCGATTGACAGTGATCGCGTAGAGCGTACCCAGGCCGCTGGCGGGAACCCACTCGAGATCAGTCTCGCCGCTACCCGGCACCAACTGGCGCGGGTAGAACACATGGCGACCGCTGGAACGGCTGCGCTGCAACATGAAACGGCCCTGGGCGAGAAACGCTAGGTACTGCGCCTCAGGTCCCGGAGTACTGCCATCGGGAAGATCTGCCACGAGGTTTCTCCTTTGTTCTTGTCGACCTTTGCTGCAAAGTGCATCGCGCTGGACGCCGAACCGGATACTGCTTCCGCCCCCGGTTGTACGTTCCGGAAGGCCAGAATATATTCACCATCGTGAATGTCAATCACAATACTGAATGAAAAGAGGAAAAATGACCAAGGACGCCACAACCAAAGGCACCAGCAGCAAAGATGTCGGCGCGGTAGTGAACGCCATTCAGATACTTCGCCACCTGGCCCACGCCGACGGACCGCAAGGCGTGGCCGCCATCGCTCGCGCCACCGGTATCAGCCCGAGCAGCGCCTTCAATATCCTGCGCACCCTGAGCAACGAACGACTGACATCCTTCGACGATGCGGGCAAGACCTACCAACTGGGCCTTGGCCTGTCGGAACTGGCCGTAGGATTCGTCGGACGCAGCTATGCCGACCTGATCCAGCCAGAGCTGGAGCGACTAAGCCTTGCCCACCACATCCTCATCGCCCTGTGGCAAGTCACCGACGATGCGCACATCCGCGTCATCGCCCTTGCCGCGCCGCCCGTCGCCCACGTCAACGTCGCCGTCGGCACGCGCCTGCCGGAACTGGTCGGCGCCGCCGGGCGTTGCATTGCCGGCCTGCGCGAACTGCCGGAGGACGAACTGCGCCGCCGACTGACCCGCGTGCGCTGGGAAAATCCGCCGAGCTTCGAGCGCTACCAGGCCGAAGCGACCGAGGCCGTCGAGCGCGGCTGGGCTATCGACCAGGAACACCTTTACCGCGGCGTGAGCATGGTCGCCAGCGCCATCACCGACCGCGACGGACAACCGCGCTTCGCCATCTCCGCGATCGGCATCAGCGCCCAGCACCAGCCCGACGACCTGGAACGGATCGGCACCAGCCTGCGGGATACCGCGCGCTTCGTGAGCCGCGCGCTATTTCCCCAGGGCGAGGCACTGAAGGGGAAATCCTGAAATGACATTCAACCCACTGAAAGATTAGCCGGCCCGCCGTTATCGACCCGCGACGTCGGTACCACCTTTCAACCCGAGGACCGGCAGATAACGGAGGAAGCGCCAGAATCGCTTCAGCGTCACCCGGTCCCACGCCCGCAGCGGCACCGAGCGGAACAGCTGCCAGGCATATCGCCCATCCTGGACAACAGCCTTCTTCAGCGCCTTGTTCAGGATCAGTTGCCGGGCCCGGCGATAATTCGGGTGAGCCCGATAAGGCTCGATGGCTTGCATATCCGCCTCGTAATTGAGCTTGTACCTGCCGGACAGACCGCTTCCATGCCGGCGATAACGCCCCATGTAGGCCGGTAGTCGATGAATTTCATAGCCCTGCGCCGCGATCCTGAGGGTGATCTGGAAATCCTGCACGCGAATCGACGGGTCGAAGAAATCCGCCCGCTTCATCGCGTCCATGCGGTAGAGCGCCGTCAGCGGCATGACCACCAGGGTCTCGGCCAATGCTGCATCGAACCCCCAACGCTCCACACAACCCTCGCTGAAACCGTCTCGCGCCACTTCGTTACCGGCACTGTCGATACAGATATTGAAACCGCCCACGCACCCGACCTCGGGGTGCGCAAGCAAGTAGTCGACGCGCGTGTCGAGCGCTCCAGGCAGGACAATGTCGTCGAGGTCGGGAGTCATCACGAACTCCCCCCGCGCATGACGCAAACCGTGATTGAGCGCATCGCTCACCCCTCGGTTAGCCTGGCGGTAGAGCTGGAAACCGTGAAGCTCGCGGAGCATGGCGAGACGCTCATAGGTGTCGTCCGTGGATCCGTCATCCACCACGATCAACTCGAGATTGGGATAACCCTGCGCGTAGATGCTGGCGATCGCCTCGTCCAGATACTTCGAGATATTGAAACAGGCGCAAACGACGGAAACGAGCGGACGCATTTCTTCCTCCCCAGCCCCGGATCCGGGACTCGGCACAAACCGATAACCTGGCTGCCCGTCGGAAGGAAACCGTGCCATGCAGCTCGGCCACACATCCGCGGCGCCTTCAAGCGCCGGGATACTATACTAAGAAGAACCGCACCGACCATCGAAACCGGCAGGTCGCCCGACCCGGCGCTCGAAGGACAGAAAATCGGAAGCGGTGGAGAAATGCGCGCTCAGCGCACCCACGAAACCCAGGCAGAGCGGGACGACCACCCAGAGAAGAAGGAAGGGCCCGCAGCATTCCTAGGAAAGCTGCACGACCTGGCCGGCACCCGAAAACCATGGCACGGCTTTTTCGCCCGCCCGGCAGAGGGGATGCCCGAACGCTCGCCAGAAAAGACAAAGCCCCCGGAACGCCAGGCATTCCAGGGGCTTTGCTCATATGTAATGGCGGAGAGATAGGGATTTGAACCCTAGGAGCCATTGCTGACTCAACGGATTTCGAATCCGTCCCGTTCGACCACTCCGGCATCTCTCCGTGCGGCGCGCATGATACCAGCTTGTACGAAGAACGCGAAGCTTTCTTGAAGATTTTTTCGCGTTCTTTCAGATGGTTGCGCGCGTTAGGAGGTTAAAGCGGCACGCCCAGGCGCTTGGCTACCTCTTCGTAGGCTTCGATCACATCGCCGAGGCCCTGGCGGAAGCGGTCCTTGTCCATCTTCTTGCGGGTTTCCTTGTCCCACAGACGGCAGCCGTCCGGGCTAAACTCATCGCCGAGGACGATCTGGCCATGGAACAGGCCGAACTCCAGCTTGAAGTCCACCAGCAGCAGACCGGCGTCGTCGAACAGCTTGTTCAGCACTTCATTGACCTTGAAGGAATAGGTCTTCATCTGCGCCAGCTGCTCGGGAGTGGCCCAGCCGAAGGCCTGGACGTGGGATTCGTTGATGAACGGATCGCCCAGGGCGTCGTTCTTCAGGAACAACTCGAAGGTGGGAGGAGTCAGGGCGATGCCCTCTTCCACGCCGAGGCGACGCACCAGGCTGCCGGCGGCGAAATTGCGCACCACGCACTCGACCGGGATCATGTCGAGCTTCTTCACCAGGCACTCGGTATCCGACAGCAGCTTGTCGAACTGGGTCGGAATGCCGGCAGCTTCCAGCTTCTGCATGATGAAGGCGTTGAACTTGTTGTTCACCGCGCCCTTGCGATCGAGCTGTTCGATGCGCTTGCCGTCGAAGGCGGAGGTGTCGTTGCGGAACAGCAGGATGAGACGATCGGCATCGTCGGTCTGGTAAACCGACTTGGCTTTGCCGCGGTAGAGTTCTTCGCGTTTTTCCATGATGGGCTCCGCTTACGGGTAATAGGGCCTAGGCGATCTCGCGCCAATCCAGGCCTGAATGCTGATCGGCCACCTGCAGCCAGTCCGGATCGCACCCGAGAGTGTCGACGAAGGTTTGCCGGGCCAGCTGCGGCGAGTTGTTCTTTTCGCTGAGATGGGCCAGCACCAGGTGCTGCATGCGGCCCCAATCCAGCTGCTTCACCAGTTCTGCGGACTGATGGTTGTTCAAGTGCCCTCGCGAACCGCCTACGCGGGCCTTGAGAAAATAGGGATACGGGCCACCGGCAAGCATCGTGCTGTCGTGGTTGGCCTCGACCACCAGAGCATCCACCGCACGATAGCACTCCAGCACCTCGGCCGTGGCCATTCCCAGATCGGTGAGCATGCCGAAGCGCCGCTGCCCATCGGACAGCACGAACTGGGTAGGCTCGCGGGCGTCGTGCGAGACGCCAACCACCTGCACTTCCAGCCCGCGGATCGCCAGGCGCTGGCCGGCCCTCAACAGCTCGGCGGGGTGCACCGGGCGGCGCATGCCGCTCAGGGTACCCGCACTGAGATAGACCGGGATTTGGTAATGCCGCGCCAGCAGTTCGACGCCATGGATGTGATCGGCGTGTTCGTGCGTGACCAGGATCGCGTCCAGCTGCACGGGGCTCAGCCCCAGGCGCGCCAGACGCTTGATGATTTCACGCAGCGGGAAGCCGCAATCGATCAGTATCCGGGTGTCAGAACTGCTCACCAAGGCCGAATTGCCCCGGCTTCCGCTGCCCAGAACCGCGAACCGCATTGCGCATGCTCTCCTGGAGTTTTTCCAGTACGTTTTGCGCGACATCGGCCGGCGCAGAGGTGTTGATGTCCTTGTCGACGGTGACCTGCACGGCGTCGCTGACGGTGGTCAGGCGGACCTGGTAGCGCTGCGCCTTGGCGTCTTCCTCTTCCTTGGTCTTCTCGCCGCCGCCGAACAGGCGACTGAAGAACCCGGGCTTGTCTTCGTCGGGCTTCTTCGCCCCTTCGGCGATGTTCACGTAGTACACGCCAAGGCTGCGGTTGAGGTCGTCGACGCGGATATCGGCGTTATCCAGGGCACGCCCGACGCTGACCCAGGAGCGGTCGAAGTCGGACTGCAAGGTCAGCACCGGGTTGCCGCTGCCGTCCTTGCTCAACTCGAAGGTGCCGGGCGTGTCGTAGATCGAGTTGGCTGCCAGCAGGGAGACCGAGCCGCCCTGCTCGGCGCTGCGCGCCATGCTCGCGACCATCTCGTCGAGCAGCGCCGCGTCGAGGCTCGGCGCCACCGACTTGCTCGGCCAGCTCGGGCTGCTGGTGTCACCGGCGGCGCGGGTCTGGCTGAGCACGTAGACCTCGCTGGTATTGCTTTGCACGCCGGGCTCGATACGCACCCGAACCCGTGCCTGGCCGTCCGGCTCGACACCGCTCACGCGGCTGCTAAGGCGGCGTGCCAGCGGCGCGGAAAGCTGCGACAGCGATTGCCAGTCGGAACTGAACTCGCCGGTCTGCGGGCGCTCGTCGGCGATGCGGAAACCGTTCTCCTCGAAGAACTGCCGGGCCACCGGCCAGACTTCCGCCGGCGGACGCTGGGCCACGACCCAGCGGCTATCACCGCTGCGCTGCAGGCTGTAGTCGCTGATGTCGCCGGCGTTGGCCAGCGGCTGCGGACGCGGAACCTCGTACTCACCCTCTTTTTCGTGGGTGGTGGCGACGTTCAGCGGAATCGGCAGCAGCGGATCGAGCGGCTTGCTGTGCACCCCTTCGGGCAATTGCATGGGAGGCGTTTCGCGGGCGCCGAGGTAGTCGTCACCGCGGTCGCGGAAATAGCCCTCCGGCCCCCACAGCCAGCCGCAGCCGGAAGTGTTGCCGATAACCAGGGCGAGGGCGGTCAGTCCAGCCAGTCGCTTCATTGCGTGGAGCTCCTTGATCAAGCCAATACGCCGGTCTGGCGCATGGCCTGACGCAGCGGCTCGTGGCAACGCGGGCTGAGCCAGGTCAGGGGCAGGCGGATGCCCTCGGGGATCAGACCCATCTCATGCAGGGCCCACTTCACCGGAATGGGGTTGGATTCGATGAACAGCGCCTTGTGCAGCGGCATCAGGCGATCGTTGATGGCGCGCGCGGCTGCGGCGTCGCCGCGCATGGCGGCGGCGCACAGGTCGCTCATGGCGCGCGGCGCGACGTTGGCGGTCACGGAGATGTTGCCCTTGCCACCCAGCAGCATCAGCTCGACGGCCGTGGCGTCGTCGCCGGAATAGACGAGGAAGTCCTTGCCGACGCGCTCGATGACTTCCTTGGCGCGTTGCAGGTCGCCGGTGGCCTCCTTGATGCCGATGATGTTCGGCACCTTGGACAGGCGCTCGACGGTCTCCGGAAGCATGTCGCAGGAGGTGCGGCCCGGTACGTTGTAGAGGATCTGCGGGATCGCAACGGCTTCGGCGATATGGCGGAAGTGCTGGTACATGCCTTCCTGGGTCGGCTTGTTGTAGTACGGCGTCACCAGCAGGCAGGCGTCGGCGCCGCCGCTTTTCGCGGCCTCGGTCAGCGCCACCGCCTCGCGGGTGGAGTTGGCGCCGGTGCCGGCGATCACCGGGATGCGGCCCTTGACCTGGTCGACCACGCGACGGATCACCTGGATGTGCTCTTCCACGTCCAGCGTGGCCGATTCACCGGTGGTGCCGACGGCGACGATGGCGTTGGTGCCTTCCTGCAAGTGGAAGTCCACCAGCTTGGCGAGGCTGTCCCAGTCCAGTCGACCCTGAGCATCGAAGGGGGTGACCAGTGCCACCATACTGCCCGCAATCATGCAACCGCTCCTGCCGCGAAATTAAAGCGGTAATGGTACTGTCGGCGGCAGGCCTTGCACAAGACGAGCGCCACCTCGTCGGAAGCCGCTGACAGGCGGCAGACGTTTCCCTCGGCGGCGCTTTTCGCTACCCTTCCCGCTTTAGGTACGGCCCGTGCCGCCAGCGTATTCCAGGAAAGTTGAATGTCCACCAGCCAACCCCGCGAACAATTCCTTCTGATCAGCGCCCTCGGCCCCAATCCGATGGAGCTGACCACCCTGCTCTGCCGCGCCTGCGTCGAGAGCCGCTGCGCCGTGGTCAGCAGCCGCCTGACCCGCCACGGAGAGTTCAGCGCCCTGGTGCTGCAGATCTCCGGAAGCTGGGATGCCCTCGCCCGCCTCGAGGGCAGCCTGCCGGCCCTCACCAAGCGCGGCGACATCACCCTCAGCATGACCCGCAGCAACGCCCACGTGACCCGCGCCCAGGCGTTGCCTTACGTGGCCTATGTCAGCGCGGTGTATCGCCCGGACATCCTCAACGAACTCTGCCAGTTCTTCATCGACCACAACATCGAGCTGGAGAACCTGACCTGCGACACCTACCAGGCGCCGCACACCAACACCACCATGCTCAACGCCACGATTACCGTGACGCTGCCCGCCGGCACCCAGATCAGTTGGCTGCGCGACCAGTTCCTGGACTTCGCCGACGCCCTGAACCTGGATGCCCTGATCGAACCCTGGCGCCCCCAACACCCCTGAGGAGCCGAGCCATGCCGGTCGCAATCGACAAACCCGTACCCGACTTCACCGCCCCCGCAACCAGCGGCAAGGAGGTGACCCTGTCCGCGCTGAAGGGCAAGCAGGTCGTCCTGTACTTCTACCCGAAGGACAGCACCCCCGGTTGCACCACCGAGGGCCAGGGCTTCCGCGACCAGTACGCGGCGTTCCAGAAGGCCAATACCGAGGTCTTCGGCATCTCCCGCGACGGCCTGAAGTCCCACGAGAACTTCAAGTGCAAACAGGAATTCCCCTTCGAGCTGATCAGCGACAAGGATGAAGCGGTCTGCCAGCTGTTCGACGTGATCAAGCTGAAGAAGCTCTACGGCAAGGAATACATGGGCGTCGACCGCAGCACCTTCCTGATCGACAGGGACGGCGTACTGCGCCAGGAGTGGCGCGGCGTGAAGGTGCCCGGGCATGTCGACGCGGTTCTCGCCGCCGCCCAGGCGCTCAACGGCGCCTGAGCCCCGCCCCGAAAAAAAGGCCGCATCCGCGGCCTTTTTCATTTTTCATGCGGCCGATGCTATCGCGTGGCTGCCGGAGTCTCGGGAAGGTCCTTGGGCCAGGCATCCAGCACCGCTTTCACCAGGGTCGCCAGGGGGATCGCGAAGAACACGCCCCAGAAGCCCCAGAGCCCGCCGAACAGCAACACCGCGCAGATGATCGCCACCGGGTGCAGGTTCACCGCCTCGGAGAACAGCAGCGGCACCAGCACGTTGCCATCCAGCGCCTGGATGATCGCGTGGGCCACCATCAGGTAGATGAACTGGTCGCTCCAGCCCCACTGGAAGAAGGCGATCATCGCCACCGGTACGCTCACCACCACCGCGCCGATGTACGGCACCACCACCGACAGGCCGACCAGCAGGGCCAGCAGCGCTGCGTAGTTGAGCCCCAGGTAGGCGAAGGCGATGTAGGTCACCGCGCCGGTAATGACGATCTCGATGACCTTGCCGCGAATGTAATTGGCGATCTGCTGGTTCATCTCGGCCCAGACCTGTTTCATCAGCCCACGCTCGCGCGGCAGGTAGCGGTGGAACCAGGTATGGAAGCGCTTCTTGTCCTTGAGGAAGAAGAACACCAGGATCGGCACCAGCACCAGGTAGATCATGACGTTCACCACCACCGGCAGGCTGGCCAGCGACGAGGTCAGCGCCCACTGGCCGATCTGGCCGAATTCGCCGCGCGCGGTCTCGATGGCCTTGAGCACCTGCTCCTCGCTGATCAGGCTGGGATAGCGCTCGGGCAGCATCAGCAGCACGCTCTGCCATTCGCCGAGCATCCGCGGCAGTTCGTTGAACAGGGTGAACAATTGCTGCCAGAGCAGCGGCAGCAGGACCACCAGGAACAGCGCCAGCAAGCCGAGGAACAGGCTGTAGACCAGCCACACGGCGAACAGGTGCGGCACCCGGAAGCGTTCCAGCATGCCGACCACGCCCTGGATCAGGAAGGCGATCACCATCGCCGCCAGTACCGGCGCGAGCATCCCGCCGAAGGCGAGGATGACGCTGAAGCCGAGCACCAGCATGATCGCCAGCACCACTGCCTCCTCGTCGGAGAAGTAGCGCTGCATCCAGTCGCGTAACACCTTGATCATCGGAAATCCTGAATCGGAACGGCGAAGGCTCCGCTAACGCTTGCGCAGCCAGTATCGATAGACGCCTTCGGCGGCCTCTTCGCGCAGCAGTTCATGGCCGGCGAGCTGGGCGAAGGCCCGGAAGTCTCGCTGCGACCCGGCATCGGTGGCGATCACCTTGAGCACCCCGCCGCTGGGCAGGCGGTTCAGCTCCAGCTTGGCCTTTAGCAGGGGCAGCGGACAATTGAGACCACTGGCATCCAGCTCCGCGTCACATACCAGGGGGGATGAATCGTTATCCGTCATGACAGCCTCTCCCGAAGGGCCGACAAGCATACCCAAGCCTATCCGCCGCTGGCCAGTTGAAACGGCGCTCGAAGTCCAACAGCTTCGGGGTCTCGGGCAGATACCTAGGCAGTGCCGATAACCAACGGCTAAAGTAAGGCCTTTGCCAACCTGAGCCTCCTGCATGAATGTACTGCGCCCTGCCCTGTTGACGCTCGCCTGCATGCTCGCTTCGCCGGTCATGTCGGACGATCTGCCCTCCCTGGGCGACGCATCTTCCTCGATCGTTTCGCCGGAGCAGGAGTTCCAGCTGGGCCGCGCCTGGCTGAGCATGCTGCGCAACCAGGTCGATGCGATCTCCGACCCGCAGCTCAAGGACTTCGTCGAAAGCAGCGTCTACCGGCTGGCCGAAACCAGCGACCTGCAGGACCACCGGCTGGCCTTCATCCTCATCCGCGACGCACAGATCAACGCCTTCGCCGCGCCCGGCGGCGTGATCGGGGTCAACGGCGGGCTACTGCTCAACGCCCAGACCGAAGGCGAGTATGCCGCGGTGCTGGCCCACGAACTCGGCCACCTGATCCAGCGCCACTTCGCCCGCGGCATCGAGGCACAGCAGCGCATGCAACTGCCGGTGATGGCAGCGATGCTCGCCGGCATCGTCGCCGCGGCCGCCGGCGCAGGGGATGCGGGTATCGCGGCGATCGCCGGGACCCAGGCGGCGGCGATCCAGAACCAGTTGCGCTTTTCCCGGCAGAACGAGCAGGAAGCCGACCGCGTCGGCGTCACCAACATGGTTCGCGCCGGTTACGATCCGCGCTCGATGCCGAACATGTTCGAGCGCCTGGCGCGGCAGTACCGCTACGACGGCAAGCCGCCGGAGTTCCTCCTCACCCACCCGGTCACCGAATCGCGTATCGCCGACACCCGTAACCGCGCCGAACAGTATCCCCAGGGCGGCAAGGAAGACAGCTTGCGCTACCAGCAGATGCGCGCGCGCACCCAGTTGCTCTTCGAGGAAACCCCGGGGATGGCCGGCAAGCGCTTCCGCGCCATGCTCAACGACAATCCCAAGCTGGATGCCGCGCGCTACGGACTGGCCATCTCGCAGACGCGCATCGGCCAGCTCAACGATGCCCGTGACAACCTCAGGCAATTGCTGGCGAAGGCACCCAACGACGTGGCCTACAACCTGGCCCAGGTCGAGCTGGACATCACCGCCAACCGCCTTCCGGATGCCGATCAGCGGTTGAAGAAGATGCTCGCCCAGTTCCCCAGCAGCTACCCGCTGAAACAGGTGCGCGCCGACCTGATGCTGAAGATGGGCAAGCCGCAGGAATCGGAGAAGATCCTCGACGACCTGAGCAAGGCGCGGCCGCTGGACCCGGATGTCTGGAACCGCCTGGCCGAGGTGCGCAGCCTGACCAACAACGCCATCGGCGTGCACCAGGCCCGTGCCGAGTACCTGTCTCTGACCGGCGACTACCAGGCCGCCATCGAGCAGCTCGATTTCGCCAAGCGCCGCGCTGGCGGCAACTTCCAACTGGCTGCGCGACTCGACGCTCGCCAGCAGGAAATTCGCCAACAGGAAAAGATGGTCAAGGAAATGTTCCGCTGAGCGGCATATCCGAGGAAAAACACCCGGCGAAGCTCATCGAAACAGGGGGTTGGGCGAACAACCGCACCGCGCTTACTCGCCCTACGCAGCGGGACGCCCTCGCCAGGATCAGGCGTTCCCGGCCTGGCGCAGGCGCGCGGCCTGGGTGAAGTCGAGCATGCGCTTGAGCGGACGGACCGCCCTCGGGATCAACGCCGGGTCGACGAAGATTTCCCCGCTGCCCTCGCGCAGGCAGGCCAGGGTCCGCTCGAGCGTGTTCATCGCCATCCACGGGCAGTGCGCGCAGCTGCGGCAGGCGGCGCCGTTGCCGGCGGTGGGGGCCTCGATGAAATCCTTGTCCGGGCACAACTGCTGCATCTTGTAGAAGATGCCGCGATCGGTGGCGACGATGAAGGTCTTGTTCGGCAGGGTCTGCGCGGCCTTGATCAACTGGCTGGTCGAGCCCACGGCATCGGCCAGCGCGACCACGCTTTCCGGCGATTCGGGGTGGACCAGGATGGCGGCGTCCGGGTAGAGCGCCTTCATGTCTTCCAACTGCTTGGCCTTGAACTCCTCGTGGACGATGCAGGCGCCATCCCAGAGCAGCATGTCGGCCCCCGTCTCGCGCTGGATGTAGCGTCCCAGGTGCTGGTCCGGCGCCCAGAGGATGGGCTCGCCGTTGTCCATCAGGTGTTCGACGATCTCCACCGCGCAACTGGAGGTCACGACCCAGTCGGCGCGTGCCTTCACCGCCGCGGAGGTGTTCGCATAGACCACCACGGTCCGTTCCGGGTGCTGGTCGCAGAATGCCGAGAATTCATCCACCGGGCAGCCCAGGTCGAGCGAGCAGGTCGCTTCGAGGGTCGGCATCAGCACACGCTTCTCAGGGTTGAGGATCTTCGCCGTCTCGCCCATGAAGCGCACCCCGGCCACGACCACCGTCTGCGCCGGATGCTGGTTGCCGAAACGGGCCATCTCCAGCGAATCGGATACGCAACCGCCGGTCTCCTCGGCCAACGCCTGGATCACCGGGTCGCAGTAGTAATGCGCCACCAGTACAGCATTTTGCGCCTTCAGTTCGGCCGCGATCGCCGCGCGATGCTCGGCGCTCTCCTGCTCGCTCAACACACGGGGTTGCTTGGCGGCCAGGTGGGCCTGTACCAGGAGTCGTTCGGAAATGTGCGTCATAGTCGCTACACCTGAAGGCGCAACAGCGCGTCTCTCGATTTTATACCCGGCGGCAGGCTGGACCGCAGGGAACTGACGATTGCAGGTTTCGGGCACGGCACCCGTGTCCCCCTTGAGCAAACCCCGGGGATCCGCCTGCAAGGCCGCGGATTCTAACCGCATAGGTCGCGCCAGGGCCATCCCGGCATCCGTACCGGCCTGGCCGGTGGCTCCGCTAACAAAAGACATAGGTTTCGGTCGTTAGACCTACGCGACATAATTTTTTCGTTTCTTAGAACCGTCCCTGACTCGGCTCGCTCCACGACCGAACACGACATGCCGGCATGCCAGCGTTAATACTTTGGTATTATGCCCTTGGTATTAACGTTAAATAACCGGTAAATATCCGGATTTTCTTTTCGTCGAATTTACGAGCAATATGAAACATATTTCGTTGAAATAAGCTCTTCTTTCACATAATTATAAAAATATCCTGAAACAGAGCCGTCATCCCTCACCTCCAAAACGACGACTCCCCGTGCCGTGCGCCCGCCGCGCAGAAAGCGAGCCGGCGGCCGATTCCACCCTCGCACGCCAGCCCTTGCGCTTCACTGACCGACGGGAGGTTTCCCCGATGAAAACGTCATCCAGAAGACAAGTTGAAACACTCGGGCGCTATCTATCGAGTCCTCGACGCTTCTTCCACAGTAGCGGCAACCTGACCCGATCAAGGGAAGCGGCACGCGCCACCCAATAAAAGGAATAAGGGATGCCTATTCATAACCTGAATCACGTGAACATGTTCCTCCAGGTCATCGCCTCCGGTTCGATTTCCTCCGCTGCGCGGATCCTGCGCAAGTCGCACACCGCGGTCAGCTCGGCGGTCAGCAACCTGGAAATCGACCTGTGCGTGGAGCTGGTCCGTCGGGACGGCTACAAGGTCGAACCCACCGAGCAGGCGCTTCGCCTGATCCCTTACATGCGCAGCCTGCTGAACTACCAGCAGCTGATCGGCGACATCGCCTTCAATCTCAACAAGGGTCCGCGCAATCTCCGGGTGTTGCTGGACACCGCCATCCCGCCGTCGTTCTGCGATACGGTGAGCAGCGTACTGCTCGACGATTTCAACATGGTCAGCCTGATACGCACCTCGCCCGCCGATAGCCTGGCGACGATCAAGCAGGACAACGCGGAAATCGATATCGCCATCACCATCGACGAGGAACTGAAGATCTCCCGCTTCAACCAGTGCGTGCTCGGCTACACCAAGGCGTTCGTCGTCGCCCATCCGCAGCACCCGTTGTGCAATGCCTCCCTGCACAGCATCGCGAGCCTGGCCAATTACCGGCAGATCAGCCTCGGCAGCCGCTCCGGGCAGCATTCGAACCTGCTGCGGCCGGTCAGCGACAAGGTGCTCTTCGTGGAAAATTTCGACGACATGCTGCGTCTGGTGGAAGCCGGCGTCGGATGGGGCATCGCGCCGCATTATTTCGTCGAGGAACGCCTGCGCAACGGTACCCTGGCAGTCCTCAGCGAACTCTACGAACCGGGCGGCATCGACACCAAGGTGTATTGCTACTACAACACCGCGCTGGAATCCGAGCGCAGCTTCCTGCGCTTTCTCGAAAGCGCCCGCCAGCGCCTGCGCGAACTCGGCCGCCAGCGTTTCGACGATGCGCCGGCCTGGCAACCGAGCATCGTCGAAACGGCGCAGCGCCGCTCAGGCCCGAAGGCGCTCGCGTACCGCCAGCGCGCCGCACCAGAGTAGAGCGTTCTCCAGCAGACGCTGGCCGTGGGTGGTGAGAATCGACTCGGGATGGAACTGCAAGCCCAGCTGTCGATTGCGCGGATCGGCCATCGCCATGATCTCGCCATCGGCATCGGCCAGGCAGTCGAAACCTTCCGGCAGGCGACTGACCACCAGCGAGTGGTAGCGCGCGACGCGCAGGTCAGCGATGCCGTCGAACAGCGGGTGACGCTGATCGAAACGCAGGGACGTGCTCTTGCCGTGCAGCGGCTTCCTCGCCTCGCCCACCGCGCCACCGGCGGCCAGCGCCAGCGCCTGGTGGCCGAGGCAGACGCCGAGCACCGGCAAGCGCCCGCGGGCCCAGGCGAGCAATTCCAGCATGCAGCCGGCGTCTTCCGGCCGACCGGGCCCCGGCGACAGCACCAGCAGTTCGCAACCCTCGGCCAGCAATGCCGCCTGGATCGTCGGCAACGGCGTATCGTTGCGCATCACCCGGACCTCCGCGCCGAGCAGGCAGAACTGCTCGACCAGGTTGTAGGTGAAGGAATCGAAGTTATCCAACAGCGTGATGCGCATCGCGCTCTCCCCTTTCGCGTTCGGCAGCGGCCACGGCGGTCAGCACCGCCAGCGCCTTGTTGCGGGTTTCCTCGGCCTCCAGCCGTGGATCCGAATCCAGCACCACGCCGGCGCCTGCCCGGACCCGGGCGATACCTTCGCGGACCTCGGCGGAGCGGATGACGATGCTGGTATCGAGGTTGCCGGCGCTGTCGAGAATGCCGATCGCGCCACCGTAGCTGCCGCGATAGCCATCCTCGTACTGCCGCAGCAACTGCATGGCACGGACCTTCGGCGCACCGACCAGGGTGCCCATGTTCAGGCAGGCACGGTAGGCATGCAGCGCATCCAGTTCGCCATGCAGTTCGCCAGCCACGCGCGAGACCAGGTGCATCACGTGGCTGTAGCGATCGACCTTGAGCATGTCGCGCACCTGCCGCGTACCGCTGCGGCAGACCCGCGCCAGATCGTTGCGCGCCAGGTCGACCAGCATCATGTGCTCGGCGATCTCCTTGGCGTCCAGGCGCAACTCCGCTTCCAGGCGATTGTCCAGTTCCGCATCGATGGCGCCCCGGGCATCGCGTCCGCGCGGGCGGGTGCCGGCGATGGGATAGAGTTCCACCTCGCGACTCTCCGCGTCGTACTTCAATGCCGACTCCGGCGAAGCGCCGAACAGGCAGAAGTCCCCCGCATCGAGGAAGAAGCGGTACGGGCTGGGGTTGCGCAGGCACAACTGGCGATAGGCCCGCCAGGGGTCCGCACACGGCATGCTGAAGCTGCGCGACGGTACGATCTGGAACACGTCGCCGGCCCTCACGTGGGCCTGCAGGCGCTCTACCTGGCGGGCAAAGCTCGCATCGTCCAGGTCGACCTGGTAGTTGCCGGCCCGTACGCCTGCCACCGGCGACTCGGAAGCCTCCTCCACGGCGCCATGGAATTCGTCGGCACACTGGCGCAGGCTGGCGGCCAACCGGTCGTGCCCGGCCGGATCGTGGACGAACGCCTGCAGTGAAGTCCGGCGCGCCAGGTGATCGATGTCCAGCAGCAACTCCGGCACCAGGAACAGGTAGTCCGGGCAATGCCGCGCAGGTTCGGCCGGCGCCGGCAAGGGTTCGAACTGCTCGGCCAGGTCGAAGCTGAACAGGCCGCCCAGCAGCGCGGGCCCCTCCGCGTCGCCCAGCGTTCCGAGCACGCGGCGCAGCGCCTCCAGGCTGGACAGGCCATGCAGGCGTCGCCACTCGTCCGCATGCGACTCTTCCTGGGGGAAGCGCCAGTGCAGGGTGTCGCCGTCACGCAAGCAGGTGACCTGGGCCGGACAGGCCTCGCTCAACGGCGCCAGCAAGGCGCGTCCGTTGGAGTTCAACGCCCGCAGCACCACATCGCGCCCCCAGCACTCGATGCGCAGGCAGCTGGAAAGGATCGCCACGCTACGCCGCGCAGCCTTGCTGTCCACGTCGAAGCAGTCGAACAGCATCCGGTTGGCGCCGGCCATGCGCCAGATCGACAGCGCCTCCGGCACCAGCGTGCGGTACTCCAGACTTTCTTCCAGTCGATAGCCAACCCCGCTCACGAGCCACCTCCTCGCGCCCATGGGCGACTGGCCTGCGCGACGCTAGCGTGCAACGGCATGTTCATCATCGATAACCCCCCTTTTCCCCCAATTGCGACCGCTGCCGTCGGCGGCGATCGCCGCAATGGATGTCCCGTCTCAGTCCAGAGGCAGCGCCTGGCGGGAGAGAATCTCCAGCATCCGGCGCATGCTCCCCAGGTGCAGTTCGCCGGGCAGGAAGTCGACGCTCTGCCCACCCCAGGCGCGGTGCAGCTCCTCGCTCAGTTCGTCGAGGGATTCGCCCATGGACTGGCGCCAGAGCAACCGCCGGCACAGGCGCAGACACTCGGTATAGGCCGACTCGGCCCCATCCGCGGCCAGCCGCCCCCGCAGCAGGCCGCCGTGTCCCGGGATCAGTTGCAGCAGGGTCGGCAGACGCTGCAGACGTTCCAGGGACTCCAGGTAAGCCTCCATGTCGTCGAACACCAGCGGCCGCCACACCCCCTCTGCCTCGTCGAACTCGCCCAGGGCATCGCCGCAGAACAGGCGGCGGCGTCGCACGTCGTAGAAAACCACGTGATCGTCGCTGTGGCCGTGGGCCTCTATGACCTGCAGGCGATGCCGCGGTCCCAGCTCCAGCCACTCGCCGTCGGCCACCGCGCGAACCGGCAGAGCGTCCCAGGCACAGGCCTCGGGCAACCGCTGCTCCGCACGCAACAGTTGCCGGTTCAAGCGCTCGACCACCCGCACCGCGCTTTCCGACTTCCAGGCCTGGCAGGTCCGCTCGGACGCCAGGACCTGTACGTTCGGCAGCCGCGGACACAGGTAGGGCAGCAGGCCGCAGTGGTCGTAGTGCTTGTGGGTGATCAGCCAGTAGTGCACCTGGGACGGGTCGGCGACCCAGCGGCACAGGTCCGCCCAAACCAATTCGGCATCCCGGCTGATCCCTCCTTCAACCAGCGCCCAGCTCGCCTCACCGAGACGCAGCAGGAACACCGGCACCTGGACGTCCCCCAACAGGCACAGGTCATCATCCAGTTGACCGGGAGCCGAAAGCCTCAACATGGCCGGTTCACCTCCTCAGGTTTGCGGTACAGCGCCGCGCCCCAGGTCGCGCCGGAGCCGTAGGTCAGGACCAGCACCCGCTGTCCCGGCTGGATGTCCGGCCAGAACATCGCCAGCGTGACCGGGGTCGAGGCCGAAGCCATGTTGCCCAGACGATCCACGGTCACCGCGAACTTGTGCTGGGGAATGCCCAGTTGCTCCTGCACCGCATCGAGGATGCGCAGGTTCGGTTGATGGCAGATCACATGGTCGATGTCGTCCAGGGTCAGCTCATGGGCCGCGAGCATTTCGCCGGCGATCCGTACCAGGGTCTGGCTGGCATGCTCGAACATCGGCCGGCCGCGCATGAGGAACTCGCCCCCGCCCTCGCGCAGGACATTCTCGTCGAGGAAGGTCGGCGAGGCACTGCCCGGCGCCGCAGTCATCAGCAGGTCGAAGTAGTTGCCGTCGGCGCCCAGGCGCAGGTCCAGCAGGCCGTCGTCGAGGCTCTCGCCGGCGCTCACCACCACTGCGCCGGCACCGTCGCCGAGCAGGATCGACAGGTTGCGGCCGCGGTCCGAACAGTCCATGCGCTTGGACAGCACCTCGCCGCAGACCACCAGGACATGCCGTGCCAGCCCGGCGAGGATCTGCCCGCGAGCCATCTGCAAGCCGTACAGCAACCCGCTGCACTGTGCCCGGATATCCAGTACCGGGATGTGCCGCAGGCCCAGCAGCGGCTGGATCAGGCAGGCCTGGGACGGGTCGTGGTGGTCCGGCGACAGGGTGTTCACCAGCAACAGGTCGATGTCCTCCGGCAGCAGCCCGGCAGCCTCGATGGCCTGGCGCGCCGCCGGCACCATCAGCGCGCTGACCGCCTGTTCCGGCTCGACGTGATAGCGGGTGCGCACGCCGGTACGTTCGACGATGAACTCGTCCGACGTATTGATGCGCCCTACCAGGTCATGATTGCTGACCTGGCGTTTCGGCAGGCTGAAACCCAGCCCGGCCAGGATCGGATTACCCATGTGCAGCCCTCCTCGGACACCGTGGTTCAACATGGCGATGCCTCAGCACACCAGCACCTCGCCCAATTGCCAGACCTGGGCGGCGAACCCCCAGCCAGTGGCTGCGCCGGCCATGACGATACGATCGCCGGGGCGGATCTTGCCCTCGCGCAGGCCGGTCATCAGGGTGTACGGGATGGAAACGGAGATCATCACGCCGGTATCGCCCATCGTCAGTTGGTACTGCTCAGGACGGGCACCGATGCCCTCGGCCCAGGCCTTGACCAGGAACGGCGCTGGCTGGTGGAAGACGAAATAATCGATGTCATCGCTGCCCAGGCTGGCCTTTTCCAACGCCCGGCGCATCGCGATCGGCACGTTGGTCGGGACGAAGCTGGCCATCTTGTTCTGGCCGTCGCTGAACAACGAGAAATACAGCCGCGGCTTAGCCTCGCCGGTCGGGTTTTCCGGCAGGCGCCAGCGACCGGTGGCCACTTCATAGAACGTAGCGTCGCTGTGTTCGGCCGAAGCCAGCAGGTCGCAGCTGTCATCGTCGCCGCGGGTCAGCAGGGCCACCGCGCAGCCATCGGCGAACAGGGTCGAGGTACGCGAGGTGAAGTCGAGCAGGTTGGAGATGTACTCGCTGCACACCACCAGCACTTTCTCGGCCTTACCCTGGCGGATCATGCTCGCTGCCAGGCGCAGGTTGAGCAGGAAGCTGGCGCACTCCATCTGCGAATCCAATGGCAGCGCCCGACTCAGGCCGAGCTGCTTGGACAGCACGTTGGCCATGCGCGGGTAGAGACGTCCGCGCAGGTCCGGCAGGACATCGCCGGCGTCGGTCATGATCGGCGAGGAAGCCGAACAGATCAGCATGTCCACGCTATCCGGCGCGGTATCGCTGCTGCGCAGCAGGCGCTCGGCGGCCCGGACCACCAGGCTGAACTCGTTCTCGCCGTTCCGCGGGTCGAAATAGCCCCGCCGATTGACGCCCCAGAATTGCCACCAGGACTCGCTGAGGTCCGGTACCGCAGCGAACACCGGATCGTCGTTTTCGTAGCTGCGAGCCGGAAGTTCACAGGTGATCGCTGCCAGTTTGACCTTATGCATGAGCTTCTCCCGCCAGTTCCAGGGTCACGCCCTCCACCACCATGCCGAACGGATCGAAGCTGATCAGCAGCAGTTCATCCAGACGGTCGCGCTGTGCCGCGCGCAGTTGCGACGCCAGTTCGAACGGCCCCAGGCAACGACCATCGGGCCGTCCCTGGCCGAACCATTCCTCGCGCACCCAGTTCAGTTGCGGGAAGTCCCCGGCCAGACGGGTGAATCCGGCGCGTACCGCTTCGGGCAATCCAGGTTGGGCCGGCAGGTTGAGGTGTCCCTTGACGTCGCCTACCTGGCGAATATCGGTATTCAGCGGAATGCTCAGCGGCAGCCATTCCTGCGCCGGATCACCGCCCAGCGCACCGCGACGGAACGCGGCCTTGCCGGTCGGCCGGCAGAGCAGCGCCAGGGCGCCGTCGGCAAGGGCGAAGCCGGACTCGCTGTCCACTTCCAATCCCTGGCTGGATTCGCCGCGCACGACCAGGACGTTGCGATAGCCCTGGTCGCTGGCGAGGGTATCGACCACGTAGAGGGCGCGGGCCAGGCTCGAGTCGGTGAGGTCGAAGACATGCGCGCGATTCGCGCCGAGGACCTTCTGCAACGGATGGCCAATCTTCGGCGCCATGATGTCGCGGTTCTCGATCAGATGGTCGGGAGACAGGGCGAGGCCGACGATCAGGTCGATCTCCTCGGGCTTGACCGCCGCCTCGTCCAGGGCTTCGCGAACCGCCGGCAGCAAGCGCTGCATCAGCATCTCGTCGCCCTGGGCGCGAGGGCGTTCGCCTCCCAGCGGCCCCTCCAGACACACATAGGATGGGGGCAGGTTCACCCCCACAGCCTGAATCAACATGCCCGTTCCTCCGGAAGGTTGTCGTGATAAAGGGTGTCGGCCAGGTGGCGCAGCTCGGCGCGCGCCAACTTGCCGTTGTCGTTGCGCGGCAAGGCCGGCAGCACATGCAATTGGCTGGGCAGCATGTGCGAGGGAATCTGTTCGGCGAGATGCTGGTCGATGCGCTGCGCCAGCAGGATCTGGTTGTCGTCCAGCGGAGTGGCCAGGGTGACGAACAGGGTCGGACGCAAGCCGTCGTGCAGCCGGCAGGTAGGAACCAGAACCGCCTCGCTCACTTCCGGCAGATGACGGCAGATCGCCTGCTCGACCTGGGTCGGCACCACCCAGCGGCCATTCACCTTGAACAGATCGTCTTCCCGCCCACAGTGACGGTAGGCACCCGACTCGTCGCGCTCGAACAGGTCGCCGGTGCGGTACCAGCCACCTGCGAAGCGCGCCTGCTGCTCTTCGCTGGCCCGCCAGTAACCCGGACTCAGCCCAGGGCCACGCACCAACAGCACGCCTTGCCGGCCCGCTTCCTCGATAGTGTGTCCTTCGCGGTCCACCAGCCGGCACTCATAGCCAGGCAACGGCAGCCCGGTGCTGTCGGCACGCGCCTGGCCCGGGCGGTTGGCGAGGAACACATGGCCGACCTCGGTAGCCCCGATGCCGTCGCAGATCTCCAGCCCGTGCGCGGCCCAGAATTCGAACTCGCCGCGCGGCAGCGGCGAGCCGGCGGAAAACGCCAGGCGCACGCTGCTCAACAGCTCCCTGGCCTGCGGACGCAGCGAGGCATAGATGGCCGGCACCCCAAACAGGACCCGGGGGCGGAAGGCGACCAGGTTCTCCAGAACCCGCTCCGGGCTCGGCCAGGTATCGTCGAGCAGCGCCGAGGCTCCGCTGAACCAGGGAAAGAACAGGCTGTTGCCCATGCCATAGCCGAAGAACATCTTGGGAATCGAATACAGCCGGTCTCCCGCCTGCAATGCCAGCAACTCCGTAGCGAACGCCCGGCAGAAACCGAGCGTGTTGCGCAGGCTGTGCATCACCCCCTTGGGCGCCCCGGTGGAACCCGAGGTGTATTGCAGGAAACAGGCTGCCGCCGGGTCCTGGCGATGGAAGGCACTCCAATCGAGGTCCGCAGGACCGACCAGCGCGTCCAGCGAGAAATCGTCGAGCAAAGGGCGTCCGGCGGCCGCACGCAGGGTCAACGGCGCCAAAGGACCGCTCAGCGACGGTGCATCGGCTTCACGCACCACCAGGCTGGCCTGGCAGTCGGCAGCGATATCGGCCAGGGCCTGCTCGCGGGACTTGGGATTGATCACGGCGGGAATGGCGCCGACCGCGATGCAGGCCAGGAACAGGCAGGCCAGCGAAGGCGAGTCGTTCAACGCCAGCACCACGCGATCGCCGGGCTTGAGCAGGCGGGCCAGTTGGCTGGCCTGGGAGAGAATGTAGGTCCGGCATTGCAGCCGGCTGAGAGTCTGGCCCCGATAGTGATAAACGGCGGTATCGGGATCGAAATCGAGGCGGAACAGAACCTCGGTCAGGTTGGCCAATGTGGACATGACAGAACGTTCCCTCTTCAGCGATATGCATCCGGATCAGGAGATACCTGAGCCAGAGCGCTTGCTTTGTCAGGAACGGGAAACTAGCGGCGCTGGGCGAAGCGCGATATTCGGAGTCCGAACGAAAAAGTTTCGGGGAGAAGAACCACGGGCTTCGTAGGCCGCGGCAATCGGCGCGAACCAAACCGCGAGAAATTTGGCACACCCACCGGGCTGCGCGGGATCCGAGAACGGCAACCAAGCAAGAAGGGCGGCAGCCTTTTTACGCAAGAGCCCATTGGCCAGACAAAAACCGTTACAACCCTTGCTCGAGGCCTCGTCCGAACCCATGAGATGGCAAACCAATGACAACCCACTTTGCTCGGCAAATCGCCTCCCAGATCTCACAGTTCGAGGCGCTCGACCTGGGCTCCAAGGGGCGACGGCATGCCTGGAAGCAGGCGGCCATCCATCGGGCCGATAGCGCTCCGCCCCGCCTCGCCTGCCATTTGCAGGCTTCCCTGTTGAAATCCCATTGCGTAGTACACTGGGCGAGCCTGCCGAAGAGGACACCTACATGCCCCATAGCTACAGGAAAATGGAATCGCCGGTCGGGACACTGACCCTGGTAGCCAGGGACGATGCCTTTCTGGTCGCGATTCTTTGGCAGCATGAGCGTCCCAACCGAGTACCGCTGGACGAGATGCGGCTCTCCGAGGACAGCTCCCTCCTGGCGGAAACCGAACGCCAGTTGCGGGAATATTTTTCCGGCAAACGTTCCCGGTTCGAACTCCCGCTCGACTTCCAAGGTACCGAATTTCAGAAAAAGGTCTGGTCCGCCCTGCTCACCATTCCATTCGGCGAGACCCGCAGCTATACGGAAATAGCCGTGCAGATCGGCAGCCCCAACGCAGTACGGGCGGTTGGAGCCGCCAACGGACGGAACCCACTGTCCATTGTTGCACCTTGCCATAGGGTGATCGGAGCCTCTGGCGGCCTCACCGGTTTCGCCGGTGGGTTGGCCGCCAAGCAGTGGTTGCTGCGTTTGGAAACCCGAGGCAGGACACCAGACCTGTTGAGCATGATCGAGGACGAGTGAGCTGCCGCTTGCCCTCGCGCCCGGTGTTCACCGGAAAAATCCTCGCCTTTTGACTTGACCCGACTACAGCGGTGACATTTCAGATCGAGGACCGACGGCAACTGAGCGCAACTCGTTCGTAAGTCAGGTCCTTGTTCCTGGGCGGCAACTGATAGTCGACGGAACAGGAGCCATCGCTCCAGCGAATGGACAGGCGCCCCTGGTCCTCGATACCGAACACCAGCAAACGGGACAGGTTGTCGACCATTCCCACGACCCGCTCTTCCTTGTCGTATGCCTGTGCACCGAAGGGAATCTTTCCTCCAGAGTCCATGCTCAGGTCGAACTGCACCCGCCGACCGGACTCCGCGGAGAAACGCTTGGCGATCACGGCGCCCCGGGTCGGCACGGCCATTTGCGTGCTGTCGCTGATCTCGGTATCGCTTCCAAGGGTATTGGTATCCAGGTTCACCCAGTTGTAACGATAGGGTTGCATGTAGGGGAGCACGGCATAGCCACGGCCGTCGGTGCGAACCGAAGAGTAGCCGTCGAGGCCGACGCCGCCGACCTCCGGAACCTCCACCAGGCCAAACGTTTCCCCCACCGGCTGGCCGAAGGTCACTCCCCCCGAATGCACCACTACCGAACCGCTTGCTCCCAGGTTGATCTGCTTGTTGTCGCGCCCCTGGCTGTAATTGGCGGACAACTTGGCCTTGGACGTGTCCCAACCCAGGCCGACGCTGCCGGAGTTGCCGCCGTCCTTGCTGTAGTTGGCCTGTGCGCTGTAGTTGAACGCATTGGCTTCATCCAGGTATCCGGAGATACCGGTGTTCAGACTCGAATCACCATGCTGTGAACTCACGGCATTGGCATATACCTGACTGGAGCGTGCGCTACCGCCCAAGGGGATGCTGACGGAGGCCGTGAACTGGGTATCGGAGCGCCCGAACGAACCCGTCTCCTGGGTACGGGAAACCGCCAGGCTATAGCTCGCGCGCTTGATGCCGCTGCTGAAGCCGAACTGCACGCGACGGCTGCTGCCGGGGCGATTCCAATATGTGGTTTCGCCCGCCGTGAGATAGAGCGAACTGCGTCGGAACAGCGTCTGGTTCACCGTCAGGTCTATGCGGCTCTTCTGCCGACTGGAACTTGAGCCATAGAGGTAGCTCTCTTCGGACATGTCGTCGATATGCTGGCTGAGAGTACGGTAGCCTTCCGTGGAATAGCGATAGCCCACCACGGTAAAGCTGGTTTCGGTGGCGTTGATGGTCTTGGAATAGAGAAGCCGCAGACTCTGTCCCTGGTTGCGCCCACCCCGCCGCGTGCGGGACTGGCTATGGGTCACGTCCGCAGAAAAACCGCCCAGGGGCGTGTTGAAGCCGAGGCCCAGGTTGGTGGCATTGTACTTCTCCGCAGCGAGCAGGCCGCCAAAGCCGGTAACCCTGTCGGACAAGCCATACACAGCCGACCCCTGGAGCAGGTTGACCGACGGCTGGCCATCATTATGGTACTCACCGGCGGCCAGGCCATAGCGCAGGTTCCCCTTGCGGGTCATGACCGGCAGGTAGGAATAGGACTGCTTGAAGGACCGCTGGCGTCCGTCCGCCTCGATGATCTTGACCTCCAGGTCGCCATTGGAGCCGCTGGGATAGATGTCGGTGATCTCGAACGCACCGGGCGGTACGTTGGTGGAATAGATCACGAAGCCATTCTGGCTCACCTCGACCGTCGCATTGGTTTCAGCGATACCGCGCACCACCGGGGTATAGCTGATCTCGTTGTCGGGCAGCATGCCGATATCGGATTGCAGTTGCACGCCGCGCATACGCACGCTCTCGAAAGCATCCCCCTGAGCGGAGGTATACAACTCGCCGAGGGACAAGGTCCCCTTCAGGGCACGAATGTCACGTTCCACATAGGTACGGTTGCTACTGAACTTGTTGCGCATGCCGGTACCTCCGCTCAGGGAGGAGTCGTTGCGCAGACGCCAGCCAAACAGGTTGAAGCCGTTGCGCAGGCCCAGGTAGCGATAATCGCTGTTCTGGCCAAAGTTGGTGTTGCGCGTGAAGTTGGCCTGGTAGTTGGAAAACAACGCGGTGACACCGTCATCCCAAAGAGAGGGATCCACATAGCCACGCGAGTGCCGCTGTACATACAGCTGTGGAATGCTGACCAGCAGGGAAAGGCTGTTGACGTCGAACTCGATGGATGCACCGGGGATGAGTTCGGCGACATTCAGGGGCGTATTGTTTTCCAGATTATCCGGAATGAGTTTGTCTCGCGTCAGCCGGGCGATATCGACCCCGATCTCCTTGAGCAGCCCTACCCGGACGACCGGACGAACGCTTCCGGTTTCGGGATCGGCACTGAACACGACATCTTCGCGCCGGATCATGATCTGGTTCAAATGAATGTCGACGCTGTAAGTGCCGGGCGACACCGAGTTGCCGTTCTCGAAATACTTCAGTTCAACGGGCGCCCCGCCCTCGTTGTTCAGGAACTCGGCGTTGAATTCCACCGCGAAAGTTACGGCAGGCAAAGCCAATCCCAAGGCCATGAGACAGGAAGACCTGGAATAGACGGACAACTCGAAGTCGAACTTTTTCCTAAATATGGCCACGCGAATATTCCTTGGACTAATTTCCGACAAAACGGAAACACCCATCCATAGGGGAAGTTAAGAGCAGTTCTTCTGCTCTTCTACTCTGCTCTTCTGAGCTTCAGTCGGATAAGGAGCTGGAATGTTTATCGAGTCCGCCATAGTCATTTACGCTCTGGAACTCGACATTTCCAGAAACGCCGGATGGAGTTCCCTTGATTTCGAATCGGCGACTCGACTTCGGCGCGACCATGTCGGCATCAACAACATAGTAGGCATTGCCAGCTTTTAATTTCACGCTGGCTAAAGAGACATGAAACGCAGTATCGTTGGAAACTTCGACAACCGACTTTCCACCTTGACGGACAAGACGCCAGCTCAACTTTCCAGGCGCTTCGGCGGAAGTTCCCGACAAGTTATCGGGGCGGTAGAAGACCTTGATACGCTGGCGCAAAGCTATCTGCAACGTATTAGCCGAGGCAGATTTTTGCGGAATTTCCTGGACGTTCAGGCGGAATACGGATTCCCTGTCGCTCGGCAAGCCCTCCCCTTGAAACAGGATACGCAGGGTTTGCTGCTTGTTGCCTCCCAAACGACTGAGGGCAGGCGTGATGACAAACGGAACCTCACGTTTATCTGCCCCATTATCAGCCTCTACCCAGGATTGAATCATCACGTCCTTGGAAGCCTGGTTCCTGACCAGGATCGCAGCCTCCTTGGCAGGCGCCTGCAGAACGACCCGGGTTCCTCCCAGTGTGATTCCCGCATTGGCCAGGGTGGAAAAAAGCAAAAGGATGCCACCCCAGATAACTCTGGAAGAAAATGGATATTTCATGATGAACTCGCACCTCATGGAACGGGGTATATACATACCCCGCCCACGTAGCAGAACTTAGTTGTATTCCAGGGTGAACGGCAGGGAGCCGTCGGCACTACCAGCCGTAGGAGCTACGGAGCCGGATTTGACATAAGCGGCACGCAGATTCAGCTTGGCACTGTAGACAGTGATGTCATTGCCTTCGCCATCTTTTTGTACCTTGGAATCCAGGGGCGCATCGATGGTCTCGTTCGCCGACAGGTTCAGCAGCTTGCCATCGGATCCATAGATACCGATGCCGACACCGGTGGCGGTGCCGACGGTTTTCAGCAGGCTCTCATTGTTCGGGTCAATAGTGCTCCCAGACATCGGGTTGAACTTCAGCTTGACGGTGGTCAGGCCGGTACCGGTCTTGCCACAGTCCAGGTTCAGGTTCAGGCTGGTACCACCGGCGATGCTGCCGCCCGCGGTGCCGCCCAGCGAGTCGATGCTGATCTTGCCAAGGTTTACGTCGATGGTCTGGTTGCCCGCAGCACCGCCAACGGTGGTGCCGGCACCACCAGTGATGCTGCAAGCGGCCGCGGTGATTTCACCTTTGAAATTGATGGTGCCGTCTGCCGCCATGGCATTGCCGACGACCAGGCTGGCTACTGCGGCAGCCAGAATGCTTTTCATGGAAATGGACACGATTGAGCTTCCTTTTGACAGTGAAAGTGTTGCGATTTTTGAACTCTATAAGAGCCAGCAACATTCTCCGAAAAGCCGAATAGAACGACAACGAAGCACTTCCCAGGCAATCGTGTGAAATCTCCCCAGTGCTTGTATGAAGTTTCCTACAAGCGGAAAAAACCTCGTAGTTAAAAACCCTCCGACACCATAAGCCCGCTACCACTAATAGCCAAACAAAATGAACGATCCGAAAGAAGCGCATCAGCTTCGATAACGCCTCTTATATAGAAAAATGAAAAACCAAGACAAACCAAAGCAAACCCAGCAGGCTCCCAATTATCCCATTACCCCAGCAGCAGGCGCGGAGCTTACGGGAACGGGAAATCCATGCTGGAGAATAGATGCGATTCAGGTTAAGGAGAAACCTGAACAACTTCTGAAACCTCTATCTGGTCCGATCTCTAGAGCTTTGCCAATTCGGTTGAGATACTGATTTCGAACGCACTTAGTTTGCCTTCCAATGAAGAGGCCAGATTGGCTATCCGCTCGGAAGACTCCGATGGGTTCTGGCAAGCCTTTTCAAGGCAGGAACAAGACTCGACCAATAGGCTGCTGCCCACCACCCTCGCAGCCCCTTTTATCCTGTGCGCAAGTTCGGCCACTCCTTGCAGGTCTGCGAGTTCAAGCAATTCCGCCAACCGAGTACGATCATCCCGACTGCTGGCCAATAAAGTTTCCAGCAACCGCTGCAATGCAGCCGGCTCGCCGCCGGTAATGGCCTCCAGCGAACGAATGTCGAAAAGACTTTCCATCGGCGATTCCGAACCAAGCTCTTTCATACAGACTCCATCGATATGCTTAAAGGAAGGTCACTGCGCGTTGCGCTGTCCCGCCTGCGGGACTCCAGGCATCCGTAGAACGACAAGGCCGTACATGCCGTCCGGGCCAGTTATCCGCAAGCAGCATAAGGGAATTGCCTCCGCCTCTGCCGTCCAAACAGGGGAGCATCGCTTGTTGCGTCTCCTCGAACGGACCCAAACGGCCCTGGAAACGCTCATGGCCGGCACGGAGTCTACCTTTGCCAGCCGACCGCAGCCGGCCCGACCGCTCGTTTCGGGGAGGGAAACTCCTACGGTAAGTCTGTGCGAAGAGGCGTCATCGGTTGCGACCGCCTGACGGTTCGAAGCGAACCTGGCGGAGGAGCCATCGCTGCGACAGGCGAGTCTGGGTTACGCGCAGGTCGCGATGAAACAGCGGCATAAGCCACTATTGGCGCACACAGGCATACGAGGAAGACGCAGGGAACACCTGGTTGAAAACCAGCTCTACAGATCATCGAGCGCCGAGGGTTCTATCTATGGCAAATCCATTGGACGGCTTGCACGACGCGGACCACGCGAAGGCCGAAAAAACGGAAGGAAGGATGCCATCGGTCAGCGATCCCAGGGCGCTTGCCCGTCTTCTGGAATTGATACTGTCCACCGCCCAGGCCGGTCTCGCCTTCTCCAAGGACCGCTTCGACATCGGACGCTTTCGCGCGCTCCAGCATGCCGTCGCCGAATTCATCGCCAGCGACCAGGGGGTAGCGTACGAACGGGTCGAGAACTGGATCGCTCTGGACAGCCACTACCCGACCCCGAAACTGGACGTCCGTGCGTTGATCCTCGACTCGCAACAGCGGGTTCTGCTGGTTCGGGAGGCCTCGGATAGTCGCTGGACCCTACCAGGCGGCTGGTGCGACGTAAACGAGTCGCCGGCAGATGCGGTAGTTCGCGAAACCCAGGAAGAAAGCGGACTGGAAGTTCGAGCGATACGCCTGTTGGCATTGCTGGACAAGCACAAGCATCCCCACCCTCCCCAACTGCCGCATGCGTTGAAAGCCTTCTTCTTCTGCCACGTCACCGGTGGCAGTCTTCAGCAACAAACGGACGAAACGTCGGCGGCCGAGTACTTCACGGTGGACGCCTTGCCGCCGCTTTCCGAGCACCGGGTACTGGCCTCGCAGATCCAGACGTTATGGCAGCGAATCCACGCGGAAACGCCAGAGGCGCTTTTCGACTAGCCCCCCGACCTCATGGAGTCATCGCGCGGCAGACGGCCTGACCCTAACGACGTCCAGCAGGCGTACCCGGCAAATCGACCGGCCAGTCGACGAGCGCCTGCCGCCCTCCCCCATCGCCGGCAGCTTGATGCCGCCAACAGCGGCGCAGCGTGCCTTCCGAGCAGTAAAGCCGGCCCGTCGTTCTCGTTCGAATGCGTGGCGGAGCGCACCCGAGGCGCCAGCCATCGACCATCCCGAACGTGCCGATAGAGCGAACTCCGAGCGAGTTCCCCCGCTTCGTCCATAGCTCATCCGTGCTAGTCGACCCTCACCTTGGGCTGCACCTATGATTCGTCCCTTGGATGACCCTCCGCGGTCGGGAACAAGACACTCAAGGACGAACTCATGGGCAAACCATTCCTTCACGCTCGGCGCTGGCTGCTGCCGCTCACCTTCATCTGCACGGCAACGACTGCGGTCGCCGAAAGCACCGGCGACTACTGGATCGTCTACGGCAAGGGCGAACGCTACAACAACGAGGTATTCGTCGCCAACGCCACCGGCATCTTGCAGCAACCCAAAGGTATCCAGTCGGCGCAGATCATCCAGCTATTCGAAGACCGGTCGATGCCGACGCTGACGGCCTACGAGGTCCAGTTCAAGTGCAAGGAGCGCAGGGTTCGCTTCGACAACGCGCGCGCCATGCGCCGCATCGACAACGTCATCACCAACGTGAAAACCGTCGACGGCTGGATCGACCCGGAGAAATACGATTATTGGCTGCAACGCTCGTTCGCCTTCGTCTGCGCCCCGGCCATCCGCGACAACAACCAGATGTTGCCGCTGGGCAAGATGCCCATTGCGCGCATGGTGCAGACCGTCCAGGCAATGTTCGTCGAACTGCAGGGCGTCCAGGCCAAGAAACAGACCATGCGCGATCTGGATGCGATGCTCGGCAACGAGTAGAAATGAAGGAAGGCGGCTTGCCGCCCTCCTCCGGAGCGCCACGGAGCAGGTCAGCGGCATGCCGCTCGCAGCGTCCTGCCGGCCGTAGCCAGCGCCGCGACGAATAGCCAGAATGTGTCTCTATGCGAGGAGCGCGCGGAGCTGCGCGGGGACCTCCATGACTTCGCGGGTATCCGGGGAGACACAGACCTGCGTCAGGCTCGCAGTGAACGCCACCACGTCCGGCGAAAGACGTCCTTCGACTGAAAACGAGAAAGAATGCGTCCCCACGTTCGACACGCCCACCTGCATCGTGAGCTCGTCGTCCCAGGTGACCGGATGCAGGAATTCCAGGGAGAACGCTCTCGCCGGGGGAAGAATCCTGAACCCCAGGAGGGTTCTGAGCCCCGGGCCGCCCAGCCAGACCCCGAGCGCCTCCTGCACCGCTTCCAGCACAAAGTATGAAAAACGTGGCGTATAGACGATCCCTTCGGGATCACAGTCGCCAAACAGTACCGTTCTCTTTATGAAAACCGGGGTCGGCATCGGGTCACTCATCCGGTCGCCAGGAAAGGAACCTCACTCTATGGGAGTCCCGGTCCGCTGACAAATCCTCGGATAGCCGTGCACCAGTTCACCAGGCTGCGCGGGGTCTGACAGGAACACGCCAGAACGAACGGGAAAGCGGCTGCCAGTACCGATATGACTGGCGGAAGCGCGAAACCGGCCTTCTTCCCGATGTCGATAAGGATAAGAGTTGCGGTGCGCTGGGGATGAGATATCCGGACTGCGGAAACAGAAAAGCCCGCCTTGTCGGGCGGGCTTTTCATATCGACTCGGTCGATTCTGGCCAGTTTCCTGGCCAAGACATACTGCAGCTCCGAAGCTAAAGTTGTGAGCTCTACGGAGATCTACAGAAACTCCTTTCTAATATGGTGGGTCGTGTAGGATTCGTGACCTGCCCCCAGTTTTAGTACCGCTGCCTAGTTAGTAGGCCCTGGGGTTGATATTAATTTTTCCTGCTTCAGCTGCTGCTGGCGAGTTCGCCAACTTGCAGCAAATTCTGCCGGGGCGAGATTGCCAATCGCGCTGTGCGGTCGGTGTTCGTTGTAATCCCGCCGCCAGGCCGCGGTGCGGATTCTCGCTTCGGCCAGCGAACAGAACCAGTGCTCATTGAGGCATTCGTCCCGGAACTTACCGTTGAACGACTCGATGAAGGCATTCTGCGTGGGCTTACCAGGCTGAATCAGCTTCAGCTTGATGTCGCGCTGATAGGCCCATTGATCGAGTGCCTTGCCGGTGAACTCGGGCCCCTGGTCGGTGCGGATCGCTTTCGGGTAGCCGCGAAACCGCGCCATCTCGTCCAGCGCCCGTGTGACGCGAAAGCCGCTGATACCGTGCTCCACCAGGATGCCGACCGACTCCTTGGTGAAGTCATCGACCACCGTCAGGCATTTGATCCGCCGCCCGGTGCTCAGTGCATCGAAGACGAAGTCCATCGACCAGACCTGGTTTGGTGCGCTCGGCAAACTCAGACGTTCGCGCTCCACCGCGATGCCATGGCGGCGGCGCCGCCGTTTCACCATCAAGCCGGCAGCGCGGTACAGGCGATAGATCCGCTTGTGGTTGACCTGCACGCCAGCACGCCGCAGCAGGATGTGCAGGCGGCGATAGCCAAAGCGCCGGCGCTCTTGGGCCAGTTCCACCAGTTGGGCTTGCAGCTCGGTGTTTTGCACACTGGCTCGCGGCTGGTAGCGCAACACCGAGCGGGACAGCCCGATCAACTGACAGGCACGACGCTCGGAGATGCCGGTTCGCGCCTGCATCTCCTGCACCGCCTCCCGCCGTGCTGTCGGGCTTACCCTTTTCCCCGAGCGACCACTTTCAGCGACTCGATGTCGAGGTGGGCCTCGGCGAGCAACTTCTTCAATCGGCTATTTTCCAGTTCAAGATCCTTCAACCGTTTGGCGTCCGCCACGGTCATACCGCCAAACTTGGCCCGCCAGGTGTAGAACGAGGCATCACTGAAGCCGTGTCGGCGACACAGTTCCTTCACCGGTACACCGGCCTCCGCCTGCTTGAGGAAGTCGAGAATCTGCTCTTCGGTAAAACGCTTTTTCACTGCCGTCTTCTGCTCGGAAAACGGACTCTACTAAGTTCGGCGTGGTACTGAAATCGGGGAGCAGGTCATATCTTCACCCTTGAATTGTGTTGCGGATCAAGTAGCTGAATTTTGCAGAGAGCATCACATACCCAGCGTGAATCTTGCGCGCATGAACTCGTTATCAGAGATACATGACTCTTAGGGAATATCCCGTGGGCTCAGCCAATCCCACTCCTGAATATCGAGTTTAAGCAACCGTGATTATTACCACTATATCACAGCGCATTGACGTGCCTTCTTAGTGTATTGCCCGCACATTGAAGCCATGGGGTTCAATTTCTAGAACTGAATCGGCACTGTTTCTGTACCACACTCACCAATGGAGAAGTCTAAATGTCCAATGACAACGAAGTACCTGGTTCCATGGTTATTGTCGCACAAGGTCCAGACGATCAATACGCATACGAGGTTCCCCCTATCGATAGCGCGGCCGTTGCCGGGAATATGTTTGGCGACTTAATTCAAAGAGAAATATATCTACAGAAAAACATTTATTATCCAGTCCGATCTATTTTTGAACAAGGAACAAAAGAAAAGAAGGAGATCAACAAGAAAGTATCTGATCAAGTCGATGGCTTGCTAAAGCAGATCACTCAAGGAAAAAGGGAGGCCACAAGGCAAGAGCGAGTCGATGTCATGTCGGCAGTCCTGCACAAGATGGAATCTGATCTTGAAGGATACAAAAAGACCTTTACCAAAGGCCCATTCATTGACTACGAAAAGCAGTCAAGCCTCTCCATCTATGAGGCCTGGGTCAAGATCTGGGAGAAGAACTCTTGGGAAGAAAGAAAGAAGTACCCTTTTCAGCAGCTTGTTAGAGATGAACTGGAGCGGGCGGTTGCCTACTACAAACAAGATTCACTCTCTGAAGCGGTAAAAGTGCTAAGACAGGAGCTCAACAAGCAAAAAGCGCTAAAGGAAAAAGAGGACCTCTCTCAACTGGAGCGGGACTACAGAACCCGAAAGGCGAATCTCGAGATGAAAGTACAATCCGAGCTTGATCAAGCGGGAAGTGCTTTGCCTCCATTGGTCAGTCCAACGCCAGAGCAATGGCTTGAACGTGCCACAAGACTGGTTACGCAAGCAATTGCTGATAAAAAGCAGCTGCAGACCACAAACAATACTCTTATCAAGAATTCCCCAACCCCTCTAGAAAAGCAGAAAGCCATCTACAATGGTGAGCTACTTGTGGATGAGATAGCCAGTCTACAGGCCCGCTTAGTTAAGCTGAACGCCGAAACGACACGACGCAGGACAGAAGCAGAACGCAAGGCGGCCGAGGAACAAGCGTTGCAAGATGCTATTAAATTTACTGCCGAATTTTATAAGGAAGTAACTGAGAAATTTGGCGCACGAACATCGGAGATGGCGCGCCAACTGGCCGAAGGCGCCAGGGGGAAAAATATCAGGAGTTCGGCGGAAGCAATCAAGTCGTTTGAAAAGCACAAGGATGCGTTAAATAAAAAACTTAGCCTTAAAGATAGGCAAGCCATTGCCAAAGCCTTTGATTCTCTAGACAAGCAGATGATGGCGAAGAGCCTTGAGAAATTTAGCAAAGGCTTTGGAGTTGTAGGCAAAGCTATTGACGCCGCCAGCCTGTACCAAGAGTTCAAGATATCTACGGAAACCGGGGACTGGAAACCATTCTTTGTAAAAATTGAAACACTAGCTGCTGGTGCGGCCGCCAGTTGGCTTGTGGGTATTGCATTTGCCACGGCAACAGCCACTCCTATAGGCATTCTGGGGTTCGCACTGGTAATGGCAGTTACCGGGGCGATGATTGACGAAGACCTTCTAGAAAAAGCAAACAATCTTGTAATATCCATTTAAAACCAAGCAAGGCCTCATTAAACCCTACGAGGCCTTTCCATACTTATAGAATAAAAAAACCATCCCCAAGGGAATTGAAAACAAATAACAAGACAAATAAAAGACTGCATACAAACCTGTTTTGGCAGGGGTTTCGGAGAAAAAACCCGTGACCCAGAACTCTCTTTCCGTATATTTTAAAGCGAAGTCTTCAACAAGCTTTACCGAGAAAGGAAACAGGATAGTACTGAGCCCAGCCACTACCAAGGGGTTAACTGATGCCAGGCTGGGAAATACGGAGCCTTTCCAAGCCACTAAAACAAAGAAGAAAGCTCCCCAGAAAAACTTAGCCCAATAGTATTTAAAGCTCAATTAGCACCCCGTTCTGTCTGACCTGAGTTCAACAAAGCGTTCTAAACGATTAGAACTTCTATCTTATCCATTTCTAACAACGATTCCCACCTAGCTCCCTTTAGTAGGCGTAACATGAAAAACCTTCATCGCTCCTAATCCGTTTCCCTTACGCCTGCCTCGCTCACCCTCTGCCTAGTCATCGAGAAATCCCCTCCCCTGTTGCCGAGTATTTCCTGCTGAGGCATGGCGACTGGCCTGCCATTGTGTGCCCCATCATCAAAGGGGGTTTCAATGACCAGGCAGTTGACCACTCTCACGCTGTGCCTACTGCTCGCCAGCTGCACGACCCACAAGGCCGAGCCGGCTAGGCCAGCCTTTGACAGCAGCCGCAATCCAGACCTGCTCTCTCCGGACCTGTATCCAAACGGTGTGCAGCCGGAGAAAGAGCCCGTAGTGCGCTACGGGCGCTACACCCTGGTCAGCACCCAGCCTGATGCCGGTCAACGCGACCTGATGGCCCAGATCATCGACGTAACCATCCCGTCGAGCATGAACCCGAGCGTCAAGGACGCCATGCAGTATGTGATGAGCCGCTCGGTTTTTTTAAGATGTCCCGTTCTTCTTCAAGGCGACGCATTTGGGCCCGCAGCCGCAGGATTTCGCTCTTGGCTTCCAACAGTTCGCTGGCCTGTTTCTCCGACTTGTCGGGGGTCACAGCCTTTACCCATTTGTAGAGGCTGTGAGTAGAGACGCCGAAGCCCGCGGCGATTTCCGCGACTGAGTATCCGCGCTCGATGACCTGCCTAACGGCTTCGGCCTTGAATTCCGGGGTGAATCGCTGGATGCTCATGGACTTCCTCCTATGCTCAAAGCGTAGGCCGGGAATGTCTATCGTACCGGGGGTAGTCCACAGCCTCTACGGCGACGCGAAAGCGCGCTGGACGATCAATGAATACGCCGACCTGGAGTGCCCCTTCTGCAAGGTCTACACCCCGCGGCTTAAGCGCTGGGTAGACAGCCACACGGACGTGAACCTGGTTTGGCGCCATCTTCCCCTGCAGATGCATGGCGAGGCGGCCCGCCACCAGGCTCGCCTGGTGGAGTGCGCGGGGATCCAAGGCGGCGCTAAAGCATTCTGGAGCGCTATCGATGCGATCTTCGCTCAGTCGGCCGGCAACGGGGGCGGGCTGCCTGGCGGCACATTGGACTTTCCTGATCTGGACCAGGCTCGACTGGAGAAATGTGCGAAAGACATGGACCTGGTGGACCAGTTGATCAAGACGGACATCGACACTGCACGGTCGAACGGCATTACAGCGACCCCGACCCTCGTCATCCAGGACAACCAGACGGGACGAAGCGTGAAGCTTGAAGGCATGGCCGACGAGACCACGTTGCTGTCGGCGATAGACTGGCTAGCCAAGGATCTCTAGCGTCGCGCCAAGAGACTCTTGGCTAAGAAATCGGCGAGGATTCCAACATCCCTCTTTTGGGCCTCCAGGATGCCCTGCACTTCACCTGACAGAACCTCGACCTCCTCCCCATCCACAACCTTTACAATTCTCTTGCGGCCGGAGCTGGTGAGGCTAAGCCTCAACTCCATAGCCGGCCGGGCATTGATGTAAATGCTCTCGAGCAAGCGTTCCATGACTTCGACCACTCCTTAATATCAGTTAGCCACTCCCATACAGGGATTATGCCCTCTAGGACATGAGGGAGTCACCCCTAACGCTGCAAGCAGCAGTTCTGGATACGGACGGGCTGATGGTTTCCTGCTGCCCCATCGCAAGCGATCCTGTCTGCTGTCTATTCCTTCCTCGAACCGGTACAAGCCCGCACCTCTTCATCGCTTCCCCAAATGGGCCACCACGCCCCTGGCTATCGGCTTACTCTTGGTACTACTCACTAGCGCGTGCCTGACCTAACCAAGACTACAAAACGATAGGCGGTTCATCTTTCCTCATAACTTGAGGTTACTATTGAATCTCATCCAACCCTCAGGTTTAAGGAGATTGGTATGTTTATTAAAATTCTTCGAATTATATTCTTGTTGCCTATAGTTGGTTTGGCACAGCAGGCTGTTGCCTCCCCGCCCGCAGAGTCACACTCGGATGAACAATCTGAATCTTCGTGTATCGAGGTCCAAGTCAATGGAGCACGTAGCCTGTCTTACAACTGCATGGCTCAGCAAATGACTCCACCCAAACAGGATCCTCGGCGTCGGAACCCTACCTTGAACTCCACATTAGCGTCTGAACGCGCCACTCGCCTGCCACCCACACAGACAGGACTTTTTACCAGCCTTCATCAACGTGCCATATCGAACTCGAAAGACTAGCCCTCAGCCAAACGACTTCCAGCCTATGCAGGGCACTCTATAGAGTGCCCTGCAGCACATTCACAAGCTGAACACCTTGAAATATAAGCCTACTAAGGCGCATCCTTAGTTTAAAACCACATTTATTATTCCTGACACATTCTGGACCTCACCATACACTGCCCGCCCATCACGATAACTGTAGCTCATTATCACTGGAATCGTTATTTTGAATGCAGTGCAACTATAGTTTACAACAACAGATCCGCCATATGGCTCAACACCCAATTGAATGTCGGTCGGGCCGACCCATGACACATTACACCCTTGAGATGAATTCCCGGGTGTATTGTAACCAACACATCGTAGATCTGATGTTCCCCTGCTAACACCGTCTGGATAGAAATTGGCATAACGTGGAGCATAAAGATTTGCCCGGCAAGATGTTGTGAACTTCCTATCTCCGCTGGCAGAAACAGTGACCGTTCCTGGTGAAGGCATTGCCGAAATGATCATCCTTTGCAGAGGAGGGAGTGTAGGCGCTCTTTGACTCGACTTCATATTACTTGGAAGAATCGAACAAACTACAACATCTTCAACATCCACACCCTTTGAGACTTCCCCCAGACTTGTTATTTCAACTCCACCCTGCGCCCGACATATCTCACTTCCATCATTTGAGCCCTCATCAGCACACGCGAAATTGCTAGCCACCAAAAGTACAGTCGACATAACAAGTGATTTTTTCATTTTCAAAAAGACCTCTCCAGGCTAAAATTATTCATTCAGTGAATACCCAGCTCATTGGGCGGCTTTCGTATCAGCTTCTCTGATTCAAGAACACGACCTTCAATTGGATCGCAGTTCAGCCGATTCAACCTCACACTCCCCTCTTCATTATCATTAACTCCGGAAAGCTTTTGCTCTCTCTCAAAGCAGTGCTGCCCAATCTCATCCGATCCACCTCCAGCACCGACACACCCATAGATAAGAGCAATTAAAGAAAATAGAGAGAAGTACCTATATCCGACCCAACCACCCATCTTCATACCGCAAGAAAAATACAACATTTGCGTCACACCTTTGTAATTCTAAATAGTTACCCTTCACCTAGAAAAACCCTACCCCCAATTTCGCTTCAGTTCTGTTTCAGAAGACAACAACTATCTAATTCACTAGTAGGAATCTCAGCGCAGCCTTCCTGCCTCTTAGCAACAAAAATAACTGTTTCGGCAGTGTAGTGGTCTACTGATCCCGGACACCGATTTAGGCGAGAATCCTCGCCGTGAAAGAGGTGTCTGATGAGCAAGCAACGACGTACGTTTTCCGCCGAGTTCAAACGAGAGGCCGCGGCCCTGGTGTTGGACCAAGGCTACAGCCATATCGACGCCTGCCGTTCGCTGGGGGTGGTGGATTCGGCCTTGCGCCGTTGGGTGAAACAGCTCCAGGCGGAACGCCAAGGCGTGACCCCGAAGAGCAAGGCGCTGACGCCCGAACAGCAGAAGATCCAGGAACTGGAAGCCCGGATCAACCGGCTGGAGCGGGAGAAAGCGATCCTAAAAAAGGCTACCGCTCTCTTGATGTCGGACGAACTCGATCGTACGCGCTGATAGACCAGTTGAGTGAGCAGGAATCGGTGGAAGTGGTCTGTTCAGCTTTCGATGTGGCGCGGTCTTGCTACTACGTCCACCGTCTTCGACGTCGTCGGGTCGATGCTCGTCGCATTGTGCTACGCAGCCAGGTCAACCAGTTGTTCAGCCAGAGTCGGGGCTCGGCCGGCAGCCGCAGCATCCTGGGCATGCTGCGCGAAGAGGGCGTGACCATCGGCCGTTTCCGAGTGCGTAGGTTGATGCGTGAGCTGGGCCTGGTCAGCAAGCAACCGGGCTCGCACGCCTACAAACAGGCCACGGTTGAGCGGCCGGATATCCCGAATCGGCTGAACCGCGAATTCGCGACCGAGCATCCCAATCAGGTGTGGTGTGGCGACATCACCTACGTCTGGGCGCAAGGCCGTTGGCACTACCTGGCCGCGGTGCTGGATCTGCATACCCGGCGGGTGATCGGCTGGGCGTTCTCGGCCAAGCCGGATGCCGAACTGGTGATCAAGGCCCTGGACATGGCCTACGAACAGCGCGGCAAGCCACAGCAGGTGCTGTTCCATTCAGACCAGGGCAGCCAGTACGCCAGCCGCCTGTTTCGGCAACGGCTCTGGCGCTATCGGATGCAGCAGAGCATGAGTCGCCGAGGGAATTGCTGGGATAACTCGCCGATGGAGCGCCTGTTCCGCAGTCTGAAGTCGGAGTGGGTCCCGTCAACGGGTTACCTGACGGCGCAGGAGGCCCAACGGGACATCAGTCATTACTTGATGCACCGCTACAACTGGATCAGGCCGCATCAATTCAACGACGGGTTACCACCTGCGGTGGCCGAAGAAAAACTCAACCCACTGTCCGGGATGGGTTGACCACTACAGACATGCGTGCCGTGCTACATGCTAGAAGCCTGGCCCAAGGCGCGCTGGAGAACGTCAGGAAGGTGGATTACAGCGGCTCCCCGCAGGCCTCTGCCAAACCGAAGCCATGCGGGCAACCTCTCGCTCGAGTGGGTGAAGTACCGCCAGCGGAGGCCTGGACAGAGCTTGCTGAACCAAGAGAGCACACACCAGGGAAAGGCATTCAGGGAGGTCCAACCGCGTGGGAAGCAGAAGCGCTACCACAGCCACCTGACACCTTCGAGCAAAGCGTGCTGTTCACTCTGATGGCTCAACACTTATCGAACCGTGCCGCCTCGGCATCCGCGGCTCCCGCTGCAACAAGCGGATCAGGCGGATCAGGCGGATGGGGATCTGCCGCCCGAAGCAATCTCGCCTAGCGATACCGGTACTGAGGGCCGGCTACCGGACGAAAGGTAGCCGCGCCTCCCAGCAGATCGCTAGGCCTGTAGGAAAAATCTGGAATTACCGAGAGCGCCTGGATTCCAGCGCCGGCATGCTGGCAGAGCCGGGCAATTTCAAGGCCAATACCAAAGTACCCTCTGTAATCGCTGATTACGTCGGGAGCGCATTGCTACGCCTGCAGAATGGTTTCAGGGCCTTAGAAACAGAAAAGCCCACCTATAAAGGCGGGCTATTCCATATTGACATCACGTCAATGCGGGCCTAATGTTCGGCCCAGACGGCTGCAAGGCTAGAACGGTGCAACACCCCCTTCCTAGACCTACGCAACTCGCCCCTCAGAAAATGGTGGGTCGTGTAGGATTCGAACCTACGACCAATTGGTTAAAAGCCAACTGCTCTACCGACTGAGCTAACGACCCAACGCGAGGCGTATAATACTGATTTCTAACGTAAAAACAACACCCCTCGTGAATTTTTTTCAGAAATATGGCGTCGGGTCGGAAATACCAGCCGCCGCGAAGCCATCCGCACGCAGCCGGCAGCTATCGCATTTGCCGCACGCACGTCCCTGCTCATCGGCTTGATAACAGGACACCGTCAGGCCGTAATCCACCCCGCGCGCCACGCCCGCCTGGATGATCTGCGCCTTGGACAGATACTGCAGCGGCGCCTGGATGCGGAAGCCATTGCCTTCCACGCCCGCCTTGGTTGCCAGGTTCGCCATGCGCTCGAAAGCCTCGACGAATTCAGGGCGACAATCCGGATAACCAGAGTAATCCACCGCATTCACACCGATGAAGATGTCACGGGCATCCAGGACCTCGGCCCAGCCCAGGGCGAGCGAGAGGAACACCGTATTGCGCGCCGGCACGTAAGTCACCGGTATACCTTCGCTAGGCGACTCGGGCACCGCGATGCTCTCGTCGGTCAATGCCGAGCCGCCCATGCCATTGAGGTCGAGCCCTATCACCTTGTGCTCGATCACGCCCAACTGCCGGGCCACGCGCTCGGCGGCCTGCAGCTCGGCGCGATGGCGCTGGCCGTAGTCGAAACTCATGGTGTAGCAGGCGTAGCCGTCGGCCTTGGCCATGGCGACAACGGTGGCGGAGTCGAGGCCGCCGGAGAGCAGGATGACCGCTTTCTTCTGGTTCATGATGAATTCCTCGTCTCAATGGCCCGGTTCGTCGTTCCAGAGAATCTTGTGCAGTTGCAATTGCAGGCGGACCGGCAGGTTGTCGGCCACGATCCAATCGGCCAGTTCTCGCGCGCTGACCTGATGGTGGCTCGGCGAGAACAGGACTTCACCGGCACGCTGGTCGAGGCGGTACTCGATCAGCTTGGATACCGCCCAGTCGTAGTCCTCTCGCGAACAGACGACGAACTTCACCTGATCGTTGTCGGTCAGCAACGGGATATTTTCGTATCGGTTGCGTCCGACCTCGCCAGATCCCGGCGTCTTGAGGTCGAGAACCTTGCTTACGCGCGGGTCGACCCGTGACACGTCGAGAGCCCCGCTGGTTTCCAGGGAAACTTCGTAGCCGGCGTCGCAGAGCCGTTCCAGCAGAGAGATGCAATTCGGCTGGGCCAGCGGCTCCCCGCCGGTCACGCAGATGTAGCGGGGCTTGTAGGCGGCAACCCGCTCGAAAATGGCGTCCAGGCTAACGACGTCGCCGCCGCTGAAGGCATAGGCGGTATCGCAATAGTGACAGCGCAAGGGGCAGCCGGTCAGGCGCACGAAGACCGTCGGCAAGCCGGCGGTACGTGTTTCCCCCTGCAACGAGTAGAAAATCTCGGTGATGCGCAGGGTCTGTTGCATATTCAGCCACGGGCGTGACGACTGAACAGGTCGTCCGCCTCCGTTGCGGTAAATGAAGGAGCGCCACGGGACGTATCCTGTCGTGGCGCTCGAAATCCCGGAAGGTCTCGCGTGGAGAGGCACGAAGATCAGCCGAGCTGAAACCATGCAGCTTCACGGGGCGCCGATTCTAACGAAAAAACCCGCGACAGGCGCGGGTTTGTTCATCGGGAACGGGATCAGCGAAGGTTCTTGAGATCGCGCTGCGCCAGTTGAGCGGCCGAAGTGCCTGGGTACTGGGAAATGACCTGCTGGAGGATACCCTTGGCCTTGTCGTTGTTACCCAGGCGACGCTCGACGTCCGCCAGCTTGTACAGAGAGTCGGGCACCTTCTGGCTGCTGGGGTAGCTCTGGCTGACCCGCGCGAAGGCCTGGCCGGCACCTTGCAGGTCGCCCTTGGCCAGGTTCACCTCGCCGAGCCAGTACTGGGCGTTGCCGGAGTACTGGCTGTTCGGGTACTTGCGCAAGAAGGCATTGAACGCCTGGCTCGCCTTGTCGAAATCCTTGCTCTTTATCAGGTCGAAGGCCGCATCGTAGTAGAGCTTCTCCTTCGCCGGGTCGCCCGGCTCGCTGCTCGGCGCCGGTGCGTTGTTACCTGCGGGAGCCGCAGGCGCCCCATTGGCGTTGATGGCGCCAGCGGGTGCGGAATTCTGTGCAGCGGGAGCGCCACCACCGGAAATCCGACGGTCGAGGTCCTGGTAGCGTTCCAGGCTTTCCTGCTTGAGCTGCTGGATCTGGTTCTGCTGCTCCTCGAGCGTGCCACGCAGGCGAGCCAACTCGTCCTGCATCTGCTGGAGCTGCATGAACAGTTCGCCCTGCACGGAGGTGGGGGTTGTCACCCCACCTCCGGCAAAGGCGCCGCCGGCACCTGCCGTGCCATACCCGGAAGGAGGAACGTTGCCGCCATTGTTGGCGGCAACGCCGTCATACACAGGAACTTCCGCCCAGGCCGCTAATGGCAGGCTGAGCGCGAGGAACGTCAGGACACGCAGGTGCTTGGGCATAACGACTTCTTACTTCTTCAGCTCGACGCGACGGTTCTGAGCCCAGGACTGCTCGTCGTGGCCGGTAGCGACCGGACGCTCTTTACCATAGGAAACCAGTTCCAGCTGGGCCGGCGAAACACCCTGCAGCACCAGGTAGCGCTGAACGGCCTTGGCACGACGCTCGCCCAGAGCCATATTGTACTCGCGGGTGCCGCGTTCGTCGGTGTGGCCTTCCAGCACTACGCGCTGACCGCTGCCTTTCAGGTCTTTCGCGTGTACGTCCAGAGCGCGCATGGCTTCCGGCTTCAGGTCGGAGCTGTCGTACTCGAAGTAGAAGGTGGTGATCGCACGCAGAGCGGCTTCGTCGCTCAGGCTGCCGTCAACGGCACCGCTGTTGGCGCCATAGCCTGCGTTCGGGTCGACGCCGCCATTGGCACCTTCACCGGAAGCATCGCCGCCCTTGGAGGAGCAACCCACAGCCACAGCCATGGCCAGAGCCAGCGCAGCAAATTTGCCGAATTTCAGCATTTCCATCATGTAACTCCTAATGAACCCCAGTGTATAAGTTTGTAACCGTTGGCGACCGTCAGTTCAGGTAAGGGGACCAGGAAGGCTCGCGCACATCGCCCTGAGCGGTAGGGAGAGGTATCCGTACGCGTCCGTTGATGGATACGAGCATCAGCACGCCCCGGTCCTGCTGGCGGGTGGCGTAGATTAGCATGGTGCCATTGGGCGCAACAGTGGGCGAATCGTCCAGAGTGGTGTTCGACAGCACCCGCAGATTGCCGCGCTGGAGGTCCTGGGCGGCGATCTGGAAGTTGGTGTAGCCCTGCTGGCGGTGGACCATTACCAGGGTCTTCTCGTCGGCCGAGAGTTTCGGGTTGGCGTTGTAGTTGCCGATGAAGGTTACCCGGTCCACGGCACCGCTGTTCACGTTCATTTTGTAGATCTGCGGCTTGCCGCCACGGTCCGAGGTGAAGTACAGGGTAGAGCCGTCCTTGCCCCAGAAGGGTTCGGTATCGATCGCCAGGTTGTTGGTCAGGCGGCGCAGGGCGCGGCTGCCAAGGTCCATGACGTAGATTTCCGGGTTGCCGTCGCGCGACAGGACGAAGGCCAGGCGGTTGCCGTCAGGGGAGAATGCCGGAGCGCCATTCAGGCCCTCGAAATTGGTGATCTGCTCACGACGGCCAGTATCGACGTACTGGATGAAGATACGCGGGCGCTTCTGTTCGAAGGAGACATAGGCGATACGGCGGCCATCGGGCGAGAAGCGCGGCGACACGATGGGCTCGCGCGACTGCAGCAGGGTCACCGGGCGGGCGCCGTCGTAGTCGGAGCGCTGCAAGGTGTAGCGGGTGTTGTCGACCGAGAAACGCTCGGCGGTGACATAGAGCATCTTGGTGGAGAACGCGCCCTTGATACCGGTGAGCTTCTCGAACGACTGGTCGGCGATGTAGTGCGACATGTCGCGGAGCTGATCGGTGCTGCCGGTCACGCTGCCGGTCAGGACCTGCTGCTCGGTGCCGACATCGAACAATGCGTACTGCACCTGCAGGCGTCCGCCGGCAGGCACGATGTTGCCGACCATCACGTAGTTGACGCCAACTGCCTTCCAGTCACGGAAGATCACTTCGCTGGCCTGCGCCGGCTGGCTGATCATGTTCTGCCGGGGCAGCGGCTCGAAGTAGCCGGAGTTGCGCAGGTCGTTGCCGATGATATTGGACATGTCTTCCGGCAACACGTTGCCCCCCTGGAAGCCGAACGGCACCACGGCGATGGGAATGGCACGGTCGTTACCGCTGGAGATCACCAGCGGGTCGGCAGCCTGCGCAGCACCTGCCATCAGGGCCAGGGCGAACAGCGCAATGCGAATCAGGGTACTCACAGACTCAAATCCTCCGGTTTAAAGATGATGCGGCGCTGACGATACAGGCTGTCGAAGGTAGCCCGCGGCAATTGCTGCATCTCGGGAATACGGCCGACGTTGCGCACCGCCGCCACCGCCGAACTGTCGAAAGGCTTGTCGCCACTCGAACGGCTGACGCTGGCATTGGTGATGGTACCGTCCGGCAGCATTTCGATCAGTACTTCTACGCTCATTCCATTACGCGCCGATGGAGGACGCCGCCACTGCTGGCTCACCAGGTTGACGATCAGGTCGTCGAGACTGCCGGTGACCTCGCTGCCCACCTCGTCGGCCAGGGCCTGCTGGCGCTCGGTCGTATCCGAAAGCAACTCGGCCAATGCCTGCGCCTTCTTGTCCTCGGCAGCCTTGCGGGCTGCCGCGGCAGCGGCGGCGGCCTTTTTCTTGGCGGCCTCGACGGCGGCTTTCTTCTTCGCCGCTTCCGCAGCAGCCTTCTTCTTGGCCTCCTCGGCCGCTTTCTTCTTCGCGTCCTCGGCTGCCTTTTTCTTGGCGTCCTCAGCGGCCTTTTTCTTGGCCTCGTCCTCGGCGCGCTTCTTGGCTATGTCAGCCTGCTTCTTCTGTTCGGCGGCCTTGGCCTCGGCAGCTTTCTTGGCTTCATCGGCCTTTTTCGCCTCGGCGGCTTTCTGGGCCTCGGCCTTTCGAGCCTCGTCAGCCTTCTTTTGTTCCGCCGCTTTCGCAGCAGCGACCTGCTGCTGTTCCAGCTTTTGTTGCTCGAGTTTCTGCTGCTCGAGCTTCTTCTGTTCGAGCTGCTCGACTTCGTATTGCTTGGAGGCGGTCTTCTTCGCCTCGCCAGCGATCTTCTGGTTGGTCTGTGTCGTCGCCTGGCTCTTCGACTTGAGCTGGTAGAGCGTGGCCTGCACGATCGGCTTGGAGGGAGGAAGCTCCGGAGCAAACGCCCAGCTGACGAACAGCATGGCGAAGATCAGAACGTGCAGGACCACCGCCAGGACGACGGGCCAGAAATAACTCTCGGAAGGCGAGCGTTCGAACTGTTGCTTCAAGATCAGGGGGCCTCGGTAATCAACCCGACGTTGGGCACACCGGCCTGCTGCAAGGCACCCATGGCGCCAACCACCGCACCATAGTTCACCGCCTTGTCGCCGCGGATGAATACCTGGGTGTCCGGACGGGCACTCATGATCTTGGTGACTGCATCGGTCATCTGTTCCAACGACACGGCACTATCGGTCTGTTTTTCAGTATCCACTTCGCTGCCGACGTTCCAGTAATAGGAACCGTCGGCCTTCACCGAAAGGGTCAGGACCTGCTTGTTGTTGTCCTGAGGCAACGCCTCGCTGGACACCTTCGGCAGGTCGACCTTGACCCCCTGGTTAAGCATCGGTGCGGTCACCATGAAAATCACCAGCAGTACCAGCATCACGTCGATGTAAGGCACCACGTTCATTTCCGCGACCGGCTTGCGCTTGTGACGAACCCTTGCCATATCGGCTTACCTCTCAGTCGTCTTAGTCGTCGCTGGTGTGCACCTTGCGGTGCAGGATGGCCTGGAACTCGTCGGCGAAGGTGTAGTAACGACCGATCAGCATCTCAGAACGTGCGGAGAAGCGGTTGTAGGCGATGACCGCCGGGATCGCGGCGAACAGGCCGATGGCGGTAGCGATCAGCGCTTCGGCGATACCCGGGGCGACGGTGGCCAGGGTTGCCTGCTGCACGGTGGCCAGGCCACGGAAGGAGTTCATGATACCCCAGACGGTACCGAACAGGCCGACGTACGGGCTGGTGGAACCGACGGTTGCCAGGAATGGCAGGCTGGCTTCGAGTTTCTCCTCCTCACGGGAGATGGCCACACGCATGGCGCGCGCCACGCCCTCCATCACCGCATCGGGATCGACGCCGGGCTGCTGGCGCAGACGGGAAAACTCCTTGAAGCCGGCACGGAAGATCTGCTCGACGCCGGAGTCCGGGTCCGGATTGCTACCGGCCTGGCGGTACAGCTTGGACAGGTCGATGCCCGACCAGAAGCGTTCTTCGAAAGCATCCAGTGCCTTCTTGGCGGCGCGCATGGCATTGCCGCGCTGGAAAATCATGATCCAGGATGTGACCGAGGCGGCCACGAGGGTCAGCATGACCAGCTGCACCACGATACTGGCGTTGCTGATCAGGCTCCACATGGAGGTATGGTCGACGACGTTCGGTTCCACTTTAATCTCCTGCTGAAAAAGAATCCGGGCTTCCGGCAAAAGCCGCACGCAACGTTTCGGGGATAGCACGTGGCTTCAGGGTGTCCGCTCGCACGCACGCCACCAGGAACCGCCCCTCGCAGAGCAGGACGGAGTCCGACGCTCGACGAACCTGTTGACGAAACTTCAGGCTCGCCCGGTTCAACTCCTCGACCTCGGCGCTGACAAGCAGTTCATCATCGAGCTTGGCCGGGGCGTGGTAACGCGCCTCGGCGGAGTGCACGACGAACAGCAGATTGTCGCCGACCAGTTGCGATTGGGCGAACCCCAAAGCTCGCAGCCGCTCGGTCCGAGCCCGTTCCATGAACTTGAGATAGTTGACGTAATAGACGATGCCGCCGGCATCCGTGTCCTCGTAATAGACCCGGAAACGCTGCTGGAACGGCTTTCCCCCGTGTTGCGCGCGCATACTCTAGAACCAAGTCCCGGCTTTGCCAATCGGCAATCGCCCACAAATGCAATTAATTACCATCTTCAGACGTGAACAGATCCGTCGTCACCCCCGGCCCCAACCTTTTCGGAATATTCAGGCCAAAGTGCAGGTACGCATGGCGTGTTACCACGCGCCCCCGCGGTGTCCGCATGATGTAGCCCTGCTGGATCAGATAGGGCTCCAGTACATCTTCGATCGTGTGCCGCTCCTCGCTCAACGCCGCAGCCAAGTTGTCGATTCCTACAGGCCCGCCATCGAACTTGTCGATCATGGTCAGCAACAGACGACGGTCGAGGTGGTCGAAGCCACGCTCGTCCACATCGAGCAGGTTCAATGCCTTGTCGGCGATCACCCGGGTAATGTCGCCCTGCCCCCGGACCTCGGCGAAGTCGCGTACCCGGCGCAGCAGGCGATTGGCGATTCGCGGCGTACCGCGGGCGCGCTTGGCGATTTCCGCCGCGCCCTGCGGCTCGATCTCCAGGCCGAGAATGCCGGCCGACCGACTGACGATGGTCGCCAGGTCCTCGACGTTGTAGAACTCCAGGCGCTGGACGATACCGAAGCGATCGCGCAGTGGATTGGTCAGCATGCCGGCACGGGTGGTCGCGCCGACCAGGGTGAACGGCGGCAGGTCCAGCTTGATGGAGCGGGCCGCGGGCCCTTCGCCGATCATGATGTCCAGCTGGAAATCTTCCATGGCCGGATACAGCACTTCTTCGACGATGGGCGAAAGACGGTGGATCTCGTCGACGAACAGGACGTCGCCGGCCTCCAGGTTGGTCAGCAACGCGGCGAGATCGCCGGGACGCTCGAGCACCGGCCCGGAAGTACTCTTGATGGAAACGCCCATTTCCTGGGCGATGATATTCGCCAGGGTCGTCTTGCCCAGCCCCGGCGGACCGAAGATCAGCGTATGGTCGAGCGCCTCCTGGCGGCCGCGCGCGGCATGGATGAACAGCTCCATCTGCTCGCGCACGCTGGGCTGGCCGATGTAGTCGGCCAGCTTCAGCGGGCGAATGGCGCGGTCCAGCTGCTCATCGCGTTCGCGACCGGAAACGGCGGATATGAGGCGATCAGGCTCGATCATCGGGCGCCACCTAGACCATGCCCTTCAGGGCCTGGCGGATCATTTCTTCGCTGGACAAATCCTCTCCCGGTACGGCTGCGACGGCACGACTGGCTTCCTGTGGCTTGAAGCCGAGGGCGATCAGCGCGCTGACTGCATCGGCCTCGGCGCTTGAGACTGTAGCGCTGGCACGGGGTTCCATCACCAACGGTGCAATCGTGGGCATGTTTTCCCAAGCCTTGAAGCGGTCCTTCAACTCCACCAGCAGGCGCTCGGCGGTCTTCTTGCCAACACCGGGGATCTTCACCAGGGTGGAGGTGTCCTGTGCCTGGACGCAACGCACCAGTTCGTCCACTTCCAGGCCCGACATCAGCGCCAGGGCCAGTTTCGGACCCACGCCGTTGAGCCGGATCAGCTCACGGAACAGCTCTCGCTCGCGCTTTTCGGCGAAGCCATAGAGCAAGTGCGCATCCTCACGCACAACCAGATGGGTATGCAAGGTCACCGGCTCGCCCACCGAAGGCAACCGATAGAGGGTCGTCATCGGCACTTCCACTTCATAGCCGACGCCATTCACATCGAGGATCAGGTGTGGCGGCTGTTTCTCCGCCAGGGTGCCACGCAAGCGTCCGATCACGAAGAGCTTTCCTTATTCAAAGACGCAGGCGCCCGCCACGTCGGCGTGCGCCCACCAGGCCATGGGGGACCAGACTCTGTTGGGTATGGGCATGACACAGGGCGATGGCCAGGGCGTCGGAAGCATCTATCTGCGGTTTCTGGGTCAGCTTCAACAGATGCATGACCATCATCTGCACCTGCTGCTTGTCTGCACCGCCGGTCCCCACGACTGCCTGCTTGACCTGCGAGGCGGTGTACTCCGCCACGCTCAACCCCTCCTCCATTGCCGCGACGATGGCCGCCCCCCGCGCCTGCCCCAGCTTCAGGGCCGAATCGGCGTTGCGCGCCATGAACACCTGCTCGATGCTCAGGGCCGTCGGGCCATGGGTGCGGATCACCTCGCGGACGCTGCGAAACACCACGTGTAGACGCTCGTGCAAGGGGCCATTACCGGTCCGTATACATCCGGACGCCACGTATTCGCAACCGCGCGCCGTTTCCCGCACCACGCCGAAGCCGGTGATGCGCGAGCCCGGGTCAATCCCTAGAATCAAAGTCATAAGCTGGATACTAAAAGCCGGAAGCGGGGTTCGAACGCATCAAGCGTACCCCACTTCCGGCTTCGCGTTATCGCTCCGATCGGCTCAGCCGAGCTGCGCCATCACGTCGTCCGGGATATCGGCATTGGAATAGACGTTCTGCACGTCGTCCAGGTCCTCGAGCATGTCGATCAGCTTGAGCACCTTCTGCGCGGTTTCCAGGTCCAGGGTCGCGGTGGTCGAAGGGATCATGGTGACTTCGGCTTCGTCGCCCTTGAATCCGGCGGCGGCCAGCGCCTCGTTCACCGAAATGAAGTCGGCGAAGGTGGTGAACACGTCGATGGAGCCATCGTCGTTGACTACCACGTCATCGGCGCCAGCCTCCAGGGCCGCGTCCATCAGCGCTTCCTCGTCCACGCCGGGAGCGAAGCTGATCTGTCCCTTGCGCTCGAACATGTAGGCGACCGAACCATCGGTGCCCAGGTTGCCGCCACACTTGCTGAAGGCATGACGCACTTCGGCAGCGGTACGGTTGCGGTTGTCGGTCATCGCCTCGACGATGATCGCTACGCCGCTCGGCGCATAACCTTCATAGGAAAGCTCGACCATGTTGTCGGCATCGTTGGAGCCGACGCCGCGCGCAATGGCACGATCGATGGTATCGCGGGTCATGTTGGCGGTCAGCGCCTTGTCCACGGCCAGGCGCAGACGCGGGTTGTCCGCCGGGACGCCGCCGCCCTGCCTTGCAGCGACGGTCAGCTCACGGATCAGCTTGGTAAAGATCTTGCCTTTCTTGGCATCTTGCCGCTCTTTGCGGTGCTTGATGTTGGCCCATTTAGAATGACCAGCCATAACTCACTCCGTATTGCTCTCTCGGCAGGAGGCGCCGCAAGCGGCGCCTCCGCGGGTTGATTCGAATCACTCGGCCTTCGGCTGCTCGCGCAGGCGAATGTGCAGCTCGCGCAGGGCCTTGCCGTCCACGGAACCCGGTGCCTGGGTCATGACGTCGCCAGCGCTCTGGGTCTTCGGGAAGGCGATCACTTCGCGGATAGACGATGCACCGGTCATCAGCATGACCAGGCGATCCAGGCCGAAGGCCAGGCCGCCATGCGGCGGCGCACCGTACTTGAGCGCGTCGAGCAGGAAGCCGAATTTCTCTTCCTGTTCCGCCTCGTCGATGCCCAGCACACGGAACACCGCCTGCTGCATGGACTTGTCATGGATACGGATGGAACCGCCACCCAGCTCGGTACCGTTGAGCACCATGTCGTAGGCGCGGGAAAGTGCCGCGCCCGGATTGGCCTCAAGCTCAGCCGGGGTGCACTTGGGCGAGGTGAACGGGTGGTGCAGCGCGGACAGCGAGCCGTCGTCGTTCTCCTCGAACATCGGGAAGTCCACGACCCACATGGGCGCCCACTCCCGGGTGAGCAGCTTGAGGTCATGGCCGACCTTGATACGCAGCGCGCCCAGGGCATCGCAAACGATCTTGGCCTTGTCGGCGCCAAAGAACACGATGTCGCCGTCGACCGCGCCAACGCGATCGAGGATCACGTTCAGGTTGGCCTCGGGGATGAACTTCACGATCGGCGACTGCAGGCCTTCCACGCCCTTGGCGCGCTCGTTGACCTTGATGTAGGCCAGGCCCTTGGCACCATAGATGCCGACGAACTTGGTGTAGTCGTCGATCTGGCTGCGCGGCATGGAGGCGGCGCCCGGTACACGCAGGGCGGCGACACGCCCCTTCGGATCGTTGGCCGGACCGGAGAAGACCTTGAACTCCACTTCCTTCAACTGGTCGGCGACGTCCACCAACTCCAGCGGGATGCGCAGGTCGGGCTTGTCCGAACCGTAGCGGCGCATGGCCTCTTCGAACGGCATGTGCGGGAACTCGTCGAACTCGACATCCAGCACTTCCTTGAACAGCTGGCGCACCATCTTCTCGGTGATGCCGATGATGTCGCTCTCGTCGAGGAAGCTGGTCTCGATGTCGATCTGGGTGAATTCCGGCTGGCGGTCGGCACGCAGGTCCTCGTCACGGAAGCACTTGGCGATCTGGTAGTAGCGATCGAAGCCGGCGACCATCAGCAGTTGCTTGAACAGCTGTGGCGACTGCGGCAGGGCGAAGAAGTGGCCCGGGTAGGTACGGCTCGGCACCAGGTAATCGCGCGCGCCTTCCGGCGTCGGCCGGCCGAGGATCGGGGTCTCGACGTCGAGGAAGCCGTTGTCGTCCAGGTAGCGGCGAATGCTGCTGGTGATGCGCGCACGCAGCTTCAGCTTGGCGGCCATCTCCGGACGACGCAGGTCGATGAAGCGGTAGCGCAGGCGCGTTTCCTCGCCCACATCGGAATATTCATCCAACGGGAACGGCGGAGTCTCGGCCTGGTTCAGCACTTCCAGTTCGTAGCCCAGTACCTCGATGGAGCCAGACGCCATGTTCGGGTTGCGCGCGCCTTCAGGGCGCAGGCGCACCTTGCCGGTGATCTTCACCACGAACTCGCTGCGCACCCGGTCGGCCTTGGCGAAGGTTTCCGCACGGTCCGGATCGAACACCACCTGGGCCAGCCCCTCGCGATCGCGCACATCGAGGAAGATCACTCCACCATGGTCGCGGCGGCGGTGAACCCAACCGCAAAGGGTGACTTCCTGGCCGTCCAGGCTCTCGTTCAGTTGGCCGCAATAGTGGCTGCGCATCATGGTGTGGTTCGCTTCTCGTAAGTCTTGGATTCTGTGGAGCCGCCGGCTGCCTGGCGACCATTGCCGGGCTCTCGCCGGCCCTGACCGAGCACCGGAACCATCGGTACGCCCCCGGAAGGACATCTCCCGCGCTGCCCGGTGAACGGCAACGGCGAAGCACCCGCATCCGGGCCCACTTCGCATTGAAGGCGGGGATTATAGCCTGAAAAATCCATGGCTTGCAGCCAGCCCCGCCGGCCTGTCACGCGGGAAGCCAGGCCGTTGAACGGAAGCATTTCGCCTCCCCCTGCGAACCATTCGCTTGACCGGGCAGTCGGAATAGATTCTCCCTATCGCCGCCTTTGACATAGACCAAGAGCGCTGGGAAAAACCCTGTGTTAGCCTCACTCCAACTGTTTCGGAGTGCCCCATTCACAAGGCCGACTGAAAGGAGAACGCCATGGAAATCAATATCGGAATCGGCGAACAGGATCGCGCAGCCATTGCCGAGGGCCTGTCGCGGCTACTGGCCGACACCTACACCCTCTACCTGAAAACCCACAACTTCCACTGGAACGTCACCGGCCCGATGTTCAACACGTTGCACCTGATGTTCGAAGGCCAGTACACCGAACTGGCCGTTGCCGTGGACGACATCGCCGAGCGCATCCGGGCCCTGGGCTTCCCGGCGCCCGGCACCTACGCCGCCTACGCCCGCCTGTCGTCCATCAAGGAGGAGGAAGGCGTTCCGGAAGCCGAGGAGATGATCCGGCAACTGGTCCAGGGCCAGGAAGCCGTGGTGCGCACCGCCCGCAGCATCTTCCCGCTGCTGGACAAGGTCAGCGACGAACCCACCGCCGACCTGCTCACCCAACGTATGCAGGTGCATGAAAAGACCGCCTGGATGTTGCGCAGCCTTCTTGCCAGCTGATCGTCGATCGCTCGATAGAAAGCGGGGCCCGCCTCAGGGTCCCGCCCTCCCCCTCCGGCGCCAACCGCTTGATTTGAGTAGCCTCCTGCTTTCCTGTTAAATAGCCGCCGTGCGTCACGCGCATAGGCCGGCCTTCCTTCCGCACCTTTCGTTTCATGCACCGAAGCGCTGTCCGGCTACTTGATCGTTACCCCATCAAGGTGAACTCATTGACATGTTGAAAATCGTCCTTCTGGTCACGGGCGTCGCCGCCCTATTGCTGTCCTTCATTCCCAGCCTAAGAACCGAAGCCACACCCTTCCTGCAACATCCCGATGCCATCTACCTGGCCATTCTGGGCCTGATCAACCTGCTCTTCGCTCCCGTACTGCAATCGTCACATCCAACCCGCCCGCTGCAGGCCGGCGCAGCCGCCCTGCTGGTCCTGGGCGTCGTCCTGCAGGCACTGATCCTGCTGGCGCCGCTGCCGACCATCGCCGACCAGCCGGCGATCGTCCTGCCCCTGCTAAGCCTGGTGCTGGCCACGGCCCTGCAACTGGCGGGCAGCCTGAAACCCGGCAAGCCGGTCTCGCGCAGCGCCAGCGCCCCGGCAGCCCTCGGCGGCAGCCAGGACAGCGGCAACCGGGAGACCGGTACCGTGAAGTGGTTCAACACCTCAAAAGGTTTCGGCTTCATTTCCCGCGATTCGGGCGAGGACATCTTCGTCCACTTCCGAGCGATTCGCGGCGAAGGCCACCGCATCCTCATCGAAGGCCAGCGCGTGGAGTTCTCGGTGGTACAACGGGACAAGGGCCTGCAGGCGGAAGACGTGATCGCCTCCCGCCGCTGACCGCCGCGAAAAACAGAAAACCCGCCGAACGGCGGGTTTTTTGTGCATTCAATAATGGGGAGGAGGCGCTTCGTCTTCCCCCGCCTCGCCCACCAGCCCCTGGACGTCTTCCAGACGCTTGATCAATGCCGCGACCTGAAGCTGCAGTCGCTCGATGCTGCGCTGCTGCTCGACCACCACATCGTTGAGAGCCTGCAAAGTGTCATCCTGGAAAGCCTGGCGGCATTCCAGGTCATCCATGCGCGCGTCCAGCTCCATCTAGGCCTCCCCGGCAAAACGGAAGCCGTCGGTCAGCACCATCCGCAACTTGCCGCGGATCGCCTCGACCTGCTCGGAAGAATAAGGCCGAGCCGGATGGCGCCCCCAGACAGGGCCGGGCCAGGCGTCGTCACCACGTCGCCGGACGATCACGTGCATGTGAAGCTGGCTGACCACATTGCCCAGGTTAGCGACATTCATCTTGTCCGCACGGAAGGTGTCCTTGAGAACCTCTGCCAGCAGCGTGGCCTCGCGCCACAGCGCCTGCCGGTCATCGACATCGAGCTGGAACAGCTCGGTGACATCCTCCCGCCTCGGCACCAGGATGAACCACGGATAGCGGGCATCGTTCATCAGCAGCAGGCGGCTGAGGGGAAAGTCGCCGAGCAACAGGGTGTCCTGCTCCAGCCGGGGATCCAAAGCGAACATACTGACCTCTCCTGTTCGACCGTCGTTCATGGACAGCTTAGCCCCTCCCTCCGGGAAGGGCCCCGCCGTAACTGCCGCGCAGGATACTTCGCCGCCCGGCCAAAGCAAGCCCACACATCCGCCCGCCCCAGCTTGGCGCGCCTCTCCAGCCGAACGCCCCATAAGATGCCGGCCAAATGAATACAGCGCGACGCCGAACATAAGACATGCCGTGGATACAAACGCATTCGCCACAGACAACTCGATGGCAACCAACCCTTGAAGCAGACGGATTACAATCAGGTTTCAAAGCATAATTCGTTTGCTTTCAAACAGAATAGCCTCGCTCTCGAAGAGACCAACTGGAATACATAGGCGAAGCCATTTTCCAATTTGTGCACGGAGTTTGCTTATACCTCTTTCATCACAGTAAGAGGGGCCGTACGGAACATGACATTTTTATTACAAGGCCCCGCCAATCGGGAAAAGCGACTTGAGAAGCGACCTCAACAAGAGTGACCAACCCCGCGACATACGTCATTTTTTCAACTGCGCACCTACGCAGATGCGACATGCGTCATGCAATTTTGCGACAGCACGGTAAAGAATCCGTCGCTTCGGAACCTCAACTATCGCCAAGAAACACTGCGTGCTATAAGTTAGCGCCGACAAGAAGAACTAGCCGTCACTGCGGCACTGTGATGGCAGAGATAATTTCAAAACCAAAGGAGCAATCACAATGAAAGTGATGAAGTGGAGCGCCATTGCACTGGCGGTTTCCGCAGGTAGCACTCAGTTCGCCGTGGCCGACGCATTCGTCAGCGATCAGGCCGAAGCGAAGGGGTTCATCGAAGACAGCAGCCTCGACCTGCTGCTCCGCAACTACTATTTCAACCGTGACGGCAAGAGCGGCAGCGGGGACCGCGTCGACTGGACCCAAGGCTTCCTCACCACCTATGAATCCGGCTTCACCCAAGGCACTGTGGGCTTCGGCGTCGATGCCTTCGGCTACCTGGGCCTGAAGCTCGACGGCACCTCCGACAAGACCGGCACCGGCAACCTGCCGGTGATGAACGACGGCAAGCCGCGCGATGACTACAGCCGCGCCGGCGGCGCCGTGAAGGTGCGCATCTCCAAGACCATGCTGAAGTGGGGCGAGATGCAACCGACCGCCCCGGTCTTCGCCGCTGGCGGCAGCCGCCTGTTCCCGCAGACCGCGACCGGCTTCCAGCTGCAGAGCAGCGAATTCGAAGGGCTCGACCTCGAGGCAGGCCACTTCACCGAGGGCAAGGAGCCGACCACCGTCAAATCGCGTGGCGAACTCTATGCCACCTACGCAGGCGAGACCGCCAAGAGCGCCGATTTCATTGGGGGCCGCTACGCAATCACCGATAACCTCAGCGCCTCCCTGTACGGCGCCGAACTCGAAGACATCTATCGCCAGTATTACCTGAACAGCAACTACACCATCCCACTGGCATCCGACCAATCGCTGGGCTTCGATTTCAACATCTACCGCACAAACGATGAAGGCAAGGCCAAGGCCGGCGACATCAGCAACACCACTTGGTCCCTGGCGGCAGCCTACACTCTGGATGCGCACACTTTCACCTTGGCCTACCAGAAGGTCCATGGCGATCAGCCGTTTGATTATATCGGCTTCGGCCGCAACGGCTCTGGCGCAGGTGGCGACTCGATTTTCCTCGCCAACTCTGTCCAGTACTCCGACTTCAACGGCCCTGGCGAGAAATCCTGGCAGGCTCGCTACGACCTGAACCTAGCCTCCTATGGCGTTCCCGGCCTGACTTTCATGGTCCGCTATATCAATGGCAAGGACATCGATGGCACCAAGATGTCTGACAACAACGTCGGCTATAAGAACTACGGCTACGGCGAGGATGGCAAGCACCACGAAACCAACCTCGAAGCCAAGTACGTGGTCCAGTCCGGTCCGGCCAAGGACCTGTCGTTCCGCATCCGCCAGGCCTGGCACCGTGCCAACGCCGACCAGGGCGAAGGCGACCAGAACGAGTTCCGCCTGATCGTCGACTATCCGCTGTCGATCCTGTAATCGACCGACAGGCAACGAAAAAACCCGGCATCGCCGGGTTTTTTCTTCTTGGCGGCAACGCGCCTATAAAGGAAGGGCGTAGGTACCGGTGACATGGGCCACCAGGTCTTCCTCATTACTCTGCGAAAACACCCCGACCTCGCAGACGACCTGGCGCCGCCCCAGCTTGAGGATGCTCGCCTCGGCCAACAGGTCCTCGGGCCTGGGCTTGCTGAGGAAGTTGATGTTCAGGTTCGAGGTCACGGCCATCTCGACCGCCCCGAGACGCCCGAGAATGACCGCGTACATCGCCGCGTCGGCCAGCGCCATGATGGTCGGGCCGGACAGCGTTCCACCGGGACGCACCAGCTTGCCGTGAAAAGGTATGCGCGCCAGCGCATGTCGTTCGTCGAGACGCTCGACACGAAAATCGATGTCCTCGGCCATGGGTAGCCCCATGCGGATCAACGCCTGTACCTGCGCCGCGTTCATTGCCTGCTGACTCCTCATCATCGATGGCCGGCGCCCTGTACGCAGCCAGACCGGCACCGTACAATGCCCAGCCATTCCTCCCGATACAACCGACATAACGGCCAAAGATGCGTACCAGTCAGTATCTGCTTTCCACGCTCAAAGAAACCCCCGCCGACGCGGTGGTAATCAGCCATCAACTGCTGCTTCGCGCCGGCATGATCCGTCGCCTGGCCTCGGGTCTCTACACCTGGCTGCCAATGGGCCTGCGGGTACTGCGCAAGGTCGAGACCATCGTCCGCGAGGAAATGAACGCTGCCGGCGCCCTGGAAGTGCTGATGCCGGCGGTGCAGCCGGCCGAGCTGTGGCAGGAGTCGGGGCGCTGGGAGCAATACGGCCCTGAGCTGCTGCGCCTGAAGGACCGCCACGAGCGCGAATTCTGCGTAGGCCCGACCCACGAAGAAGTGATCACCGACCTCGCGCGCAACGAGCTGAACAGCTACAAGCAACTGCCGATCAACTTCTATCAGATCCAGACCAAGTTCCGCGATGAGATCCGCCCGCGCTTCGGCCTGATGCGCGGACGCGAATTCATCATGAAGGACGCCTATTCCTTCCACCTGAGCCAGGACTCGCTGCAGCAGACCTACGACGGGATGTACCAGGCGTACAGCAAGATCTTCTCCCGCCTCGGCCTGGATTTCCGTCCCGTGCAAGCCGACAACGGCTCCATCGGCGGCAGCGGCTCCCATGAGTTCCACGTGCTGGCCAACTCCGGCGAGGACGATATCGTCTTCAGCGACAGCTCCGACTACGCCGCGAACATCGAGAAGGCCGAAGCCGTGCCGCGCGAGAGCGCCCGCGGCAGCGCCACCGAGGACATGCGCCTGGTCGACACGCCCAACACCAAGACCATCGCGGCCCTGGTGGACGGCTTCCAGCTACCGATCGAGAAAACCATCAAGACCCTGGTGGTGCATGGCGCCGAAGAAGGCACCCTGGTCGCCCTGATCGTCCGCGGTGATCACGAGCTCAACGAAATCAAGGCCGCCAACCAGCCGCTGGTCGCCAGCCCGCTGGTATTCGCTTCGGAGGCCGAGATCCGTGCCGCCATCGGTGCCGGCCCCGGCTCGCTGGGCCCGGTCAACCTGCCGATCGCCTGCATCGTCGACCGCTCCGTCGCCCTGATGAGCGATTTCGCCGCTGGCGCCAACATCGAGGACAAGCACTACTTCGGCGTGAACTGGGAGCGCGACCTGCCGCTGCCCGAGGTCGCCGACCTGCGCAATGTCGTCGAAGGCGACCCCAGCCCGGACGGCAAGGGCACCCTGGTGATCAAGCGCGGCATCGAGGTCGGTCATATCTTCCAGCTTGGCACCAAGTACAGCGAAGCGATGAAGCTGAGCGTCCTGAGCGAACAGGGCAAGCCGGTCAACCTGATCATGGGCTGCTACGGCATCGGCGTATCCCGCGTGGTCGCCGCCGCCATCGAGCAGAACCATGACGAGCGCGGCATTCTCTGGCCAAGCGCATTGGCGCCGTTCCAGATCGCCCTGGTACCGCTGAAGTACGAAACCGAGAGCGTCAAGCAGGCGACCGACAAGCTCTATGCCGAGCTGACCGCAGCCGGTTTCGAAGTGCTGCTGGACGATCGCGACAAGAAGACCAGCCCCGGGGTGAAGTTCGCCGACATGGAGCTGATCGGCATTCCCCACCGCATCGTGATCAGCGACCGCGGCCTCAGCGAAGGCGTCCTGGAATACAAGGGCCGCCGCGACAGCGAGTCGCAGAACCTGCCGATCGGCGAACTGATGTCGTTCATCACCGAAAAACTCAGCCGCTGAGCGTAACGATGCCCACCGGAAGACCCCTGCGCCTATTCGCCGCCGCCCTGTGCGGCGGCCTTCTGCTGAGCGGCTGCGCCAACCAGTTGCCGCAGCGTAGCGAGCATGAGGAGCGCGTCGAGCGGAAGCTGCTCGAACACACCCTGCAAGTCGATGTCGGCCAGCCCGATGTGCTCGAACTGCCGCAGCGCCGGGTCCGGATCAACGACCAGAAGTCCTTCGAGGTCACCGAGTTCGAGGTGACGCGCCGTTACGACCGCTATACGCCGTACCAGGCCTGGCGGGAGATCTACGAGATCCCGTTGGGCGCGGTGGCGCTGGTGGCCGGCGTCGGAGCGAACATCGTCAACGTGGTGACCTTCGGCAGCGTACCGGACAACATCACCCACGGCTGGATCAACTACGGACTGGCCGGGGTGAATCCGTTCATGAACGTGGAATCCAACGGTCGCGCCGAACAGAATCTCGCGAGCATCGACGAGAAACAGCGCGACAAGCGCCTGGAATACTCCAGCCTGCCCTGGGCGGAGCGTCCGGTCCTGGTCAGTTCCGGCAAGGAACTCAACGAACTGCTTACCGACCGTCATGGCGTGCTGCGCCTCAACCTGCTCGACAGCCCCTTCGCCGAACAGGACATCAGCCGCATCTCGCAGATACACCTTTCGGTGAGCGACCCACAGGATGGTACCCGCGCCGATGCCAGCCTCCGCGTCAGCCGCAGCCTGCGCGGCAAGCTCCTGGAAGCTCACGCCCTGATCTATGACGACCTGGAAGGCGATGACGTCCACCACTGGGTCCATCGGGTGAAACGCCTCGCGGAGCTGGGCCTGGAAGAAGAAGCCAGCGAACTGGAACAGAGCCTGATCGAGCTCACGCGCAACGACCCCGAACTGCAGCAGCAGTTCATGCATGCCCTGCTCCGGGATGCCGGTCGCCTGGCCGCGGACCCTGGCGAGACGCCCTGACGGCGAACTCGCCTCGTCAGCGACGGACGACGAAGCCAGCGATCCCCTGCAGCGGCATTTGCTCGACCTCGACCGCAGAGACCTCCGCGTGCCGCGGGCCCCGCCCCAGCCATCGCTCCAGGGCTTTCGCCCGGTCCTCCTCACCCTCCCAGACGACTTCGACACGCCCGTCATCCAGGTTTCGCACCCAACCGTCGAGTTCGAGGCGATCAGCCTCTTCCCGGGTCGCCTGACGGAAACCGACGCCCTGTACCCGGCCGCCGACATAGGCATGCAAGCAGATCCTCGCCATCAGCGTCCCTCCCGCAAAGCCTCGAGCTGTTTCAATATGCCATCGGCCGTCTGCTCGCCCAGCAGACGCTGACGCATTTCCCCCCGAGCATCGACGATATAGGTGACGGGCAACGCTTCGCTGCGAGGGAGCTTGAAGCGAGGCGCCGGATCATCGGCCAGCACGGTGAAGCGAATCCCCATGCCATCGGCCGACTTCTTCAACTCGGCATCGCGCAGGCCATCGAAATTCACGCCAATGACGCGCCCGCCCTGCCCTTCCAGCACCTGCGCAAGGCGATTCATCTCCGGAATCTCGGTCCGGCAGGGCGCGCACCAGTCAGCCCAGTAATTGACCACCAGCCAATGCCCGTCCAACTGCTCCGCAGCGACAGGACGCCCGTCCTGGTCGACTCCGTAATCCGCCGAACAGCCCGCGAGAAACAACACCGCAGCAGCGCCCAGCGGGCGTAGCCAACTCCCCATGTCAGGAACCTCTCGAGTCAGGAAAACTTCGGCCGGACCAGGGCAACCCGGCGCGGCACTATGGCGAGACCTTACTGGAAGCCATCCACCTCTGCAAAACCGAGTGGAGACGAATATGGGAAGAAGAAGCCCCGATACTTCCTACAAGGCACAAAGTGCGAGAAGAGTCACGACGATCGCCGTCGAACCGCACAGTTTGACGCAAAGGACCACCCCTATAATCCGCGTGCCACACACGACACGACGACTCAACCGGCCGTATGCCCAGGCATCGGCAGGATCGACTTGGGGAGAAGTCGAGAGCGACGAGTCCGAAGCCCTTTTAAACGGACACACTGCTGCTTATGAAAGACCATCTGATCGGAAGCGTCCCCGCACACCTGGTGGATGCCGCACGCCCGACCCTGACAGCCCACGAGGGCCTGGTCGCGGACTACAACATTGCCGCCTGGCTACATCTTCCGGATGCCTGCGACCTGCTGGTGTCACTGGTGGTCAGCTATCTGGATGGCGGGCGCCAGCGCGAAGTGGCGGTGGATCACGGACGAATCGACCGCCAGCAACGCATCCTGCTTTCCGGCATTGCCCGCCTGCCCGTACGGCAGAAAGTGGAAAACATGCAGGTACGCCTGAAGTCGGCGACGGCCTTTTCCCGACTGGTCGTGGAGGAGTTCTTCGTACAAGCGGTGGAGCAGGAAAACAGGTCCCAGCAGGTGTCCGAAGCTTGAGCCGGATCGCTCAGCCCTGGCGCACCTGATCGAGCAGGGGTTCGTCCCGCGCTTTCTCAGGCGACGGTTCGCTGACGCTGCGCGCCGGCACCAGCGACTCCGGCCAACTGCTGAACTGCAGCCCGGTAATCCGGTTCAAACGCTCAAGCGCTGCCTGCTCATCCTTGTGATGCAAATGGACGACCTTGTTCGACATTGGGAGCATGAACGGGAACCTCGGCGGAACTACGGAGTGAAACGACTGTCACACGAGGGTTTGCCAGAAGCGTGCCAACAGCGCTTTCCCTGCGCTTGCTGGGGTTCCTCCGGCAGCATGCAGCGCCTCATGCACATCGTTCGCCGCAAACTGACACTTTACGTCACCTTCGCTCCCGAGGTTCCGTCCGCCAGCCAGTGGGCCAGGCTTTCTCCGAACAGCGCCTCCTGCTCCACCTGCAAGCGCTCCATGGCCTGCTGGAACGGCGGATACCACGCCTCGTCCAGACTCGCAGGCATGCGCTCTCGGCTAGGCATGGGCCAGGGGCAGCGATTCAGCAAGCGATGCAGACTGTAGGCGCCAAGATCCCGGCACAGCACCCACTCGCCTCCGCCGGCGCGACAGACGAACTGCTCCTTCTCGAGAAAGTCCAGCAGTTCCTCCCACTCATCCTCGGGCAACAGCCAACCCGCACGATGCAAGTGGGTCAGGCGCAGCGACTGTCCAAGCTGCTGGCGCTGGAGGAACACCCTCAGCACGCCGAGCAGGACGATCAGCTTGGGCAGCGAGCGCCGCCGCCAGAGACGGGAAGAAGAGAGATTGCAGACCAGCACCGCGCCGAACAGAACGATCATCCAGGAAAGATAGATCCACAGCAGGAAGATAGGCACGGTGGCGAAGGCACCGTAGATCAACTGGTAGCCGGGAAACAGGCTTACGTACAGCCCGAACAGGGTTTTCGCGGCTTCGAACAGTACCGCGGTGAACACGCCGCCCATCAGGGCATGGCGCACCGGGACCCGGGCGTTCGGGACCGCCGAATAGAGCAGGGTGAAGGCCGCCACGCTGAACGCCAGCGGCATCAGCCCCAGCAGCGTCTCCGCGCCCGGCAACGCGTCCGGGCCATGGAGCAGCGACAGCGAAGTGATGTAGGTGGTCACGGCGAAGCCGGCCCCCAGCAACAATGGGCCCAGGCTGAGGATCGCCCAGTAGAGGAGGAACCGCCCGACACCGCGGCGTGGCTGGCGAACCCGCCAGATCTCGTTGAAGGCTTTCTCGATGGTCACCAGCATGGTGAAGGCGGTGACTGCCAGAAAGACCACCCCGACCCAGGTCAGGTGCCGGGCCTGGGTGGTGAAACTCTTCAGGTAGGTTTCCACCGCTTCTCCAGCGGAAGGCACGAAATTGCGAAAGATGAAAGTCTGGATCGACTCGCCCATGCCATGGAATGCCGGAATCAGCGAAAGCATGGAAAACATCACCGTCATCATCGGCACTACCGCGAACAACGTGGTGTAGGTCAGCGCCGCCGCGCTGTTGGGAGCCTTGTCGGTGACGAAGCGATGAGCGAGGAAGCGAGCGAACTCGACCCCATCGTTGAAATGTTCGCGCATGCCCTCTCCTTGAAGTCGCGCCGGTTCTTCGCCTCTCGGGGCGGTACTTCGCGCCGACGGGTTCAGTCCTGGTCGACGAGGCGGTTAGAATAGCCGTCACTTCACCGGCCATGCGACCCCTGACATGAGCGAACTGATCCTGTTGCACAATCCGCGCTGCTCGAAATCCCGCGCAGCGCTCGAACTGCTCGAAGCCCGCGGCCTGCAACCGCAGGTGGTGCGCTATCTGGAAACCCCGCCGAGCGCCGCCGAGCTGAAAGCGATCCTGGCCAAGCTCGGCATTCCCGCCCGCCAGTTGCTGCGGACCGGGGAGGACGAATACAAGGCCCTCGGCCTGGATGAGCCCAGTCTTGGCGAAGAGGCCATCATCGAGGCAATGGCCAGGCATCCGAAGCTGATCGAGCGCCCGGTGCTGGTCGCGGGTGACAAGGCGGTGGTTGGCCGGCCTCCGGAAAGAGTCCTGGAGATCCTCGCTTGAGCAGTCCCTACATCCTGGTGCTGTACTACAGTCGCCATGGCGCTACCGCGGAAATGGCCCGGCAGATCGCCCGTGGCGTCGAACAGGGCGGCTTCGAGGCGCGTGTACGCACGGTTCCCGCGGTATCCACCGAATGCGAAGCGGTCGCCCCCGACATCCCCGCGGAGGGGGCGCTGTACGCAACCCTGGAGGACCTGAAGAACTGCGCGGGCCTGGCCCTCGGCAGCCCGACCCGCTTCGGCAACATGGCTTCCCCGCTGAAATACTTCCTCGACGGTACCAGCAGCCTGTGGCTGACCGGCAGCCTGGTCGGCAAGCCGGCAGCGGTCTTCACCTCCACCGCCAGCCTGCACGGCGGCCAGGAGACCACTCAGTTATCGATGCTGTTGCCATTGCTGCACCACGGCATGCTGGTCCTGGGCATTCCCTACAGCGAACCCGCCCTGCTGGAAACCCGCGGCGGCGGCACGCCTTACGGCGCCAGCCACTTCGCCGGCGCCGATGGCAAGCGCAGCCTCGATGAGCACGAACTGACCCTGTGTCGCGCGCTGGGCAAACGCCTGGCGGAAACCGCCGGCAAGCTGGGGAGTTGAAATGGCCCGCAAGAACAAACCGCTGCCCGAAGTAGCGTGGCTGCAGCCGCGCCTGGCGCTCAGCCGCGCCATCAGCCTGGGAAGCTTCGTCGGCCTGGTCCTGCTCATCCTCATTCGCGACCTGATCTACGCGGACGCCCATGGTGCGGCGAGCTGGGTGCCCTGGCTGGTCCTCGCCTTCAAGCTGCTGCCGCTGCTGGTGGTGGCCCCCGGACTGCTCATGGGCAGCGCGCGCGGGCATGCCTGGGCCTGCTACGTGGTCAACCTGTATTTCATCCTCGGCGTACTCGCCGCCTTCGATCCCACGCAGCGCCTGTTCGGCTGGGCCGAAGTGCTACTCAGCGTGACCTTGTTCTGCGCCGCGCTGCTCTATACGCGCTGGCGATTCCAGTACGACCGAAGGGTCGCCGGGGAACGCTGATGGTAAGGCAGGAGCCCCCTCCTGCCCTGCCGACCGCCGGGAAGCCTGCGGACAGCGCTCCAGTATTGCCGGCGCATGGATGGAGAGACGGATAGAAGGCGGTCACTTCCTGCCGCAAGCGAAACCCAAGGACTGCGGCACGGCCATGCGGGAGTTCGCCGACGGACTGTCGACGCTTACCAGCCGAGGGTTTCCTTGAGGAAAGGAATGGTCAGCTTGCGCTGAGCCTGGAGCGAAGCGCGATCCAGTTGCTCCAGCAGATCGAACAGAGAGTTCATGCTGCGCGAACCGCGGTTGAGGATGAAACGACCGACTTCATCGGTCAGATGCAGGCCACGACGGGATGCCCGCAGTTGCAGGGCACGAAGCTTGTCCTCGTCGGAAAGACCGTGCAACTGGAAGATCAGCGCCATGGTGAGGCGGGACTTCAGGTCCGGCAGCTTGACCTGCAGCTCCCGGGGCGACTTCGATGCCGCCAGCAGCAGGCGCCGACCGGTATCACGCAGTCGATTGAACAGGTGGAACAGCCCCTCTTCCCATTCTCGCTTGCCAACCAGCACATCCAGGTCGTCGATGCAGACCAGCTCGCACTGCTCGAGATCGTCGAAGATTTCCGGGCCGTACTGCACCAGATCGGCCATCGGCAGGTAGATGGTTCGCTCTTCGAACTGCTCGAAACGCAAGCAGGCCGCCTGCAACAGGTGGCTGCGGCCGACGCCGTCGTGTCCCCAGAGGTAGATGAGGCTTTCCGCCCAGCCAGCCTCGGCTTCGCACAAACGCTCGACATATCCCAGTGCCGCGGCATTGGCACCGGGATAGTAGTTGGCGAAGGTGGCGTCGTCGCGCAGACGCACACTGAGGGGAAGCTGAATAGGTTTCATGCCAGGCTGGGCGGACAATCCGAAAACGCCGCAGGAGTCACCGTAAAGGCTGCAAAGTTTATACGCCTCGGCAAGGCCGCACAATGAGCAACTAGGCAAGCAAAATCAAAGGTTTGCCGATAGCCGAGGCTCCTTGCCCAGAGCATCGGCCGGTCGCGCGCCGGCCCGCTCCGTTGCATAGAAGCGGATCGGCGCGCCGACTCACTGCCAGCGGAAATTCAGTTGGGTCGACGACGGCACCGCCGCGCTGGGCGCTGCGGGCTGGCCGGAGGCATCCAGCGGTACGCTGTCGGCCGGGATTTCCTGCAACTGCGCCAGGCCCAGTTGGGCACGCAATTGCTCGGGACTGGCCTTCACGGAATAGTCGAGGCGATCGCCCCGCACGCCTACCAGACGCGCGCCGAACGGATCGAGCAGGCGTTGCAACTCGGCATAGCGTGCCAGTGTCGCGCCCTGGACCTGGAGGGTCAGGCCGGTCGCCGCTTCCGGCGTGGCAACGAAACGAGTGGACAGGCGGTTGCCGACGGCCAGCATCACGCTGTCTGCCAACGCGTCGGGCGTAGCGCCTTCAGCCTGGCCTTGCTCTCGCGAATCGCCCATCCACAGCCGCCATTGCGCCTGCCATTTGCCGTCCGCCTCCTTGGCGTCCACTGCCAGCAAGGCATCGGCGGCATAACGCTCGGAGGCTGCGCGCAGGGCATCGGGTTGGGCGGCGGTGAGGTTTTCCGGGGTACCGACGATCTGTTCGTCGAGATCCGCCAGAGGCAGGCGCAACGGCAAGCCGCGGTTCTGCGCCGCACGCTTGAGCGGTTCGGCCGAGGCCTGGTTGTCACCGACCAGGGAGCTGCCATCGGCGCTTTCGTTCAGCCACCAGGCCAGCACCGCCGGCCGGTTGGCGCCCCAGCTCGGCAGGCCGGCGGCCCGCAGCGCATTACCGGTGGCGGTCGGATCGAAATCGACCACCAGCGCCAGCGGCGGACCATTTTCGAAGGCGTACTGGCTGATCAGTTGCTGCGGATCCTTCAGGTACCCCGCCAATGCCGGGTTCTGCGGCGCCTGCGGATTGCCGGTCAGGCGCACCAGCAGGGTCTGCAGGGCTCGCACCAGTCCGGCATCGCGCTCCCCGGGCTGCTGCGACGAAACCGGCTCGTGGACCTGGTAGAGATTGGGGACCGTTGCCGCGAAGACGGGCAAGCCTAGCAGGGAAAAACAGAGAACGAAGAGTCGGGCTATGCGCATGGAGGGCTCTCGACGAACGGATGGGAACGGCGGCGACGAGCTGTGAAGGCCGCGCAAGTGGACCTATACCTTAAACAGCAGTCCGTCCAGCGGCAACCGAGATGGCCGCTGCGTGGCAAGCCTGATAAAATCGCGCGCCTTCAAAACCGGCAAACAGCGTTGCACGCCTGGGCGGCCGGCCGATCTCCGAATTACCCCTATAGGCCTGGATTTATGAGCAGCAAGCAACCCTCGTTGAGCTACAAGGACGCTGGTGTGGACATCGACGCCGGCGAAGCCCTGGTGGAACGCATCAAAGGCGTGGCCAAGCGCACCGCACGCCCGGAAGTGATGGGCGGCCTCGGCGGCTTCGGCGCCCTCTGCGAAATCCCGGCCGGCTACAAGCAGCCGGTGCTGGTATCCGGCACCGACGGGGTGGGCACCAAGCTGCGCCTGGCGCTCAACCTGAACAAGCACGACAGCATCGGCCAGGACCTGGTGGCGATGTGCGTCAACGACCTGGTGGTCTGCGGCGCCGAGCCGCTGTTCTTTCTCGACTACTACGCCACCGGCAAGCTCAACGTCGACGTCGCCGCCACCGTAGTCACCGGCATCGGTGCCGGTTGCGAACTGGCGGGCTGTTCCCTGGTCGGCGGCGAGACCGCCGAAATGCCCGGCATGTACGAAGGCGAAGACTATGACCTGGCCGGCTTCTGCGTCGGCGTCGTGGAAAAGGCCGAGATCATCGACGGCTCCAGGGTCCAGGCCGGCGACGCGCTTATCGCCCTGCCCTCCTCCGGCCCGCACTCCAACGGCTACTCCCTGATCCGCAAGATCATCGAGGTTTCCGGCGCCGACATCGCGCAGGTCCAACTCGACGGCAAGCCGCTGGCCGACCTGCTGATGGCGCCGACCCGCATCTACGTCAAGCCGCTGCTGCAACTGATCAAGCAGACCGGCGCGGTCAAGGCCATGGCTCACATTACCGGCGGCGGCCTGCTGGACAACATCCCGCGCGTCCTGCCGGACAACGCCCAGGCCGTGATCGATGTCGCCAGCTGGAACCGTCCGGCGGTATTCGACTGGCTGCAGGAACAGGGCAACGTCGACGAGACCGAGATGCATCGCGTACTCAACTGCGGCGTCGGCATGGTCATCTGCGTGGCCCAGAGCGACGCCGAGAAAGCCCTGGAAGTCCTGCGTGCCGCCGGCGAGCAACCCTGGCAGATCGGTCGCATCGAAACCTGCGGCGCGGACGCCGAGCGCGTGGTCCTGAACAATCTGAAAAACCACTGATGCCGAAACTCTGCAATGTCGTGGTGCTGATTTCCGGCTCCGGCAGCAACCTGCAGGCGCTGATCGACAGCCTCCGGGACGGCGCCACGCCGGCCCGGATCCGCGCGGTGATCTCCAACCGCGCGGACGCCTATGGCCTGGAACGCGCACGCCAGGCCGGCATCCAGACCGAGGTGCTCGATCACAAGGCCTATGCCGATCGCGAAAGCTTCGACGAGGCCCTGGCACAACGGATCGATGCCCATGAACCGCACCTGGTGATCCTTGCCGGGTTCATGCGCATCCTCAGCGCCGATTTCGTTCGCCATTACCAGGGGCGTCTGCTGAATATCCATCCCTCGTTGCTGCCGCGCCACAAAGGGCTGCATACCCATCAACGCGCCCTCGAAGCCGGCGACCGCGAGCACGGTTGCAGCGTGCACTTCGTGACGGAGGAACTCGATGGGGGGCCACTGGTCGTACAGGCAGTAATCCCGGTAGAGTCGCAAGATACGCCGGAACGCCTGGCCAGACGGGTTCACGAGGAAGAACACCGGATCTACCCGCTGGCCATGCGCTGGTTCGCCGAGGGCCGCTTGCGCCTGGGCGAACAGGGCGCCCTGCTGGATGGCCAGGCCCTGCCTGCCACCGGCCATCAGATTCGCACCAAGGAGATTCGCAATGCGTAAAGCCATGCTGTTCCTGCTGACGCTGCTGACCCTGCCGGCCTATGCCTTCGAGCTGAAGCCGTTCACCGCCAGCTATACCGCCGACTGGAAACAGATGCCCATCAGCGGCAATGCCTCCCGCAGCCTGAAGGCTCTCGGCGACGGCCGCTGGCAACTGGACTTCGAGGCCTCCATGCTGCTGGCCAGTCTCAACGAAGTCAGCACCTTCAAGGTCGAGAACGACACCTTCCTGCCGCAGACCTACCGCTTCGCCCGCCAGGGTCTGGGCAAAGGTAAGCAGATCGAGCTGGACTTCGACTGGTCGCAGAAGCAGGTGCTCGGCAGCGACCGCGGCGATGCGGTGCGGCAACCCCTGAATCGCGGTCAACTGGACAAGTCCACCTATCAACTGGTCCTGCAGCATGACGTTGCCGACGGCAAGAAGAGCATGAGCTACCAGATCATCGAGGGCGAGGATGTCGATACCTACGACTTCCGGGTTCTCGGCGAGGAAAAGGTACGCACCCAGGCCGGCCTGATCAACGCGATCAAGGTCGAGCGCGTGCGTGATCCGGGCAAGAGCAACCGCAAGACCATCCTCTGGTTCGCCAAGGACTGGGACTACCTGCTGGTCCGCCTGTACCAGATGGAAACCGACGGCAAGGAATACCAGATCATGCTCAAGGAAGGCACCATCGACGGCAAGACCGTCACTGGCGAAAAGAGCTGATCCCCCCTCCCACGAAAAGCCGGGCCATTGCCCGGTTTTTTATTGCCCGCGGATCAGCCGCAGGCCTGGTGCTCGCGGCAGATCAGTTCGGCATCGGCATCGCTCAACGGCTCCCCGGTTAGACCGCAGAAGGGCGAACCCGCACGCCGTTGATGGAACCGGCAGGACCGACAAAGGCCGAAACCAGGCACATCCTCCTGACGCTGGATGACGACCAGAAGATCACGCAACAAGCCTTGCAAGTGTTCGCCCTTCTCGCCCAGTGCCGTGACGGCCTGCTCGAGGAACTGCGGCGGAATCACCGCCTCGATCAGCGCGCGCCCCGCATCGGTCAGCCGCAGATGAACGCTGCGCCGATCCCGCGCATCCGGCAGCTTGCTGATCAGCCCCCGCCCTTCCAGCACCTTGAGCGATTGCGACACTGTGCCCTTGGTCAAGCCGAGGTATTCGGTCACGCCCAGCGGAGTATCCGAATAGCGATTACAACGCGCCAGGTAATGCAAGGCGCTCAACTGCACCGGCTGCAGCTCAGCCACCAGCGGCTGCTCGCGGGACCAGGCACGCATCAGGCTGGTCAGCCTTTCCAGATAATCGTAAAGGGCGATGGCGGACATGGGATACCTCCTTGCCAATATAGTATCGACTAAAAACATGTTTGACAAAGAGGTCGCGCCTTGTTTAGGCTGAAAACGTATCGTATCGATACTAACTTCCCACAGGAGAATCAGCATGACCAAAGCCATCTACTACCACGCCGGCTGCGCAATCTGTGTCGAAGCCGAACGTTCCTTGCTGCCATTGCTCGATCGCAAGCAGGTGGACATCGAAGTGGTCCATCTCGCCGAACAATCGGCACGCATCGCCGAGGCGGAAAAGGCCGGGGTCAAGTCGGTTCCTGCCCTGGTTGTCGACGGACAGGTACTGCACCTTAACTTCGGTGCGGCGCTCAGCGATCTGAAATAAGGAGAACGGCCATGGAGGTGAAGATCTTCGACACCCATGTGCGAACCCGCGACGGCCGCTACCTGCACTTCGATGTCCTGGTCACGGAGGAGCTGGGGGCTCGCGCCGGCGAGTTCGCTCGACGCTGGCTCGCCGGAAGAGGCATAGACGAGGCCGATATCAGCCAGGGGCATTGCAGCTACTGCCACAGCGAGATTGCGACAGCAGAGGTTGCCGAAGCCATTCGGCTCCATGGCCATTACATCCTTCCCCTGGAAGGCTGTTGAGGCCAATGGACAGCTACCGCCCGATCGCCTGCGATCTCCATGACTACCTGGAGATCGCCTGCCTCTACCGCTACCGGTTGCTCCTCGAACTCGAGGACGGTGTTCGCTTCGAAGCCGAGGCGCGCACGACGCATACCCGGGCCGTTCGGCCAGGCGGCGGCAAGGAGGAATACCTTGAGGTGGCCGTCGAAGGAGCGACTCTGCTGCTGCGCCTGGATCGCCTGTTGGCGATTACCGCCCTCACGGAAGCGGCCTTGTTCGGCCGCATACGCCTGAGGGAAGAGGCCTGTTCCAGAGCATCCGGCATGCCATCTTCACACCTTGGAAACTGAAAAGGTTTTTCTCAATTCCAGGGCTATTTGATTAGCCTGCTATTGAAATAGGCTGGATTTGCCTTGATGCAGATCAACCCTGGAGCAGAAAGATGAGTGTGACAGTGACCGAGCGTGACGATGACCACAAATCCCGCGAGCTGCGTGCGCTTGGCCGCCGCTGCTGGGACGTGCATCAGCAGGGACTGCTGGTTGGCGTCTTCCATAACGAGGATGACGCCCACGCCTATCGGATCAAGCTGGAGAAAGAAGAAGAACTGCGGCAGATAGGTGAATCGGCCTGAACCATGCGCCCCCGCGTACTTCGGGGGCGCACCTTTGATCTCAGGTCCCTGAAAGGCTCCGGTCGAGGCTGACGACTCCCGGCGGCAGGCTATCTTCCTGTACCCGTTGCCGAGGGGTACGCAACATCGCCCGAACCAGAGCCACCAGCACGCCGAACACCAACCCGCCCAGGAGGCCCAAGGCCACCACCAAGGCCTTGCGCGGCTTGATCGGTTTCAGAGGGGTCGAAGCCTTCTGGTCGATCCGCACCAGTTCGATCTTCAGCTCGCTCGCCTTCAGAGTCTTGAGGCGCGCCTGCTCTCCACGCAGCTTGTCGATGTTTTCGAAGAAACGCTCCTCGCCCTTTCGAGCCTGCAGGTATTGCACTTCACGGTTGTTCTCCAGCTGCTTCAGCTCCTGCTGGATCTTCGCCACGCGGGGCTCGGTGAAGTCATCGCCCTTGCGTTTGAGCAAGGTATCGCGCTCGGCGGTCAAGGCATCGACACCCATGAAATACAGGGGTATCTGCTGGTTATTCACCTCGGTGCGGAAAACGCTGCGCGAGCCATCCTGCCCGACCTCTCCCAGTGCGCCCGGGGTCGTCGGCTTGACGATCCCCAGCCGGGTGGCGATCTGGATAGCCTCGTTGAGCTGCTGGATACGCGAATCGCGCACCATCTTCAGCCGCCCGCGCAACGCCTTGAGCTCATCCTCCAGGCCGGCCCGCCGGATGCTGTCCGCTTCCAGCAACCGGGCGATCTTGCCCTCCTTGGTAGCCTGGTAACTGGCACGCTTGCCTTCGATATCCTGCTCGAGGAATTGCAGGCGACCGTCGATACGCGCCTGGAGGTCGTCCAGGATTCGCTGACGCTCGTTCTCGATGGTCGACGCGAGCATGCCGTTGAGAATGGCGGCACCATCCATGCCCTGGGGATACTGCATGGACAAGCGGAAGAAAGGCGCCGCCTGGGGGTCCTTCTTCAAGTCCGCCTGCTGCATGCTGAAGGCATCCTGGTTGAACTTCCAGAAAGCCTGCTCGGGGGACAAGCCCTCGGCGTTCAATTGCTGGAATAGCTCTGGATGGGCTTCGAAATACTCCAGCCTGCCGGAGTAGGCTGCCAGCTCGTTGCCGACGCGATCCAGCGCTTCCCGCGGAGTCAGGGCATACAGCCCGTTGACATTGACAGCCTCCAGGGCCTTGGTCTGGATTGGCCGCAACAGGACATCCACCTGGTAGGTTGGAACAGCCAACAGCGCGTAGGCGAGCGCAGCGGCGGTCGCCAAGGCCGCGATCAGCGCTATCAGCCATTTCGACGCCCACAATTGCTGGAACAGCTGAACGAGATCGATCTCCGAGGGCGAAGCCCCCGGAAGCTGTGAGGAAGGCATACCAACGTCCTTTTCGATAGGCGGCTAGCCCACAGATGCACGCAAAGGCAACCGTAGGATATTTCTGAGGAAAGGCATTATGCTATCGAAACGAAATCATCGGTAGTTATTTTAGAACTGCTTCGCATTCCAGAATTGGTAGTTGACCGGCATCCGTACCGGTCAAGCGACACTCCGGATGCGGGCCTCACCACATGAGATCGTCGGGCACCACATAGTCCTTGTAGGGATCGTCTTCGTCCGGCTCCTGGCTCTGTACGTTGAGCAGCACCACCCGCCGCGGATCGCGCTCCTGGATCTTCACCGCCGCATCCCGGGGCACGATCTCGTAGCGTCCGTCATAGCTGACGATAGCCAGGCTGCCTCGGCTCAGCTTGTCGCGGATCAGGTCGTTGACCGCGATCCGCTTGACCTTCTTGGCGTCGACGAAATTGTAGTAGTCGTCGCTTTCCAGCTTGGGCAGGCGCGTCCCTTCGATAAGTTGCTTGATCTGCGCGGCCTTGGCCTTCTTCTCGGCTTTTTCCTGCTGCTGGCGGTTCAACTCCTGGTCGCGCGCCAGCTTTTCCGCCTTGGCCTGCTCCGCCGCCTGGCGCTGGGAGTCGTCCTTGTCGACCTGGTTCTTGTGCTCCAGGCGCTGCTGTTTCTGTTTCTGCTTGGTGGCCTGCTTGGCCTGTTTCTCATTGACCAGCCCGGCTTTCAGCAACTGGTCACGCAATGACATGCTCATTCGTCAACGACTCGCTCGCGTGGCACGCCCGGTGGGGTGCGGCATAATCTTCCAGCCGACTGGGGTTCAGCCGGCCCTCGCAGGGGGTATAATCCTCCAGCCTCAGCCGCCTCAACGCAAGTCTCGGCGGCTCGCAAACTGCCACGCATGCCCTGGAGACCCCTCCCTACCGTCCCGAGCACCCGCAGGCACTCCTCCCGGCCCCTGATATCGAAGGCATGGAAAGCAAGGCATGAGCGTTTCTCTCCTGGTAAAAGTCACTCTGGTGGGCCTGTTCGTCGCCAGCGTCCTGTTCGTCCATTTCCGTGGGCGCGCGCGCTTGCCCTTCCTGCGCCAACTGGTCAACCACTCCGCCTGGTTCGCCCCCTACAACTCGCTGATGTACCTGTTCTCCAGCGTTCCCTCGAAGCCCTATCTGGATCGCAGCCGTTTTCCGGAGCTGGACGAACTGAAGAACAATTGGCAAACCATCCGCGAAGAAGCCCTCAACCTGTTCGACGAGGGTTATATCCGGGCTGCCCTGAACAATAACGAAGCCGGCTTCGGCTCGTTCTTCAAGAAAGGCTGGAAGCGCTTCTACCTGACCTGGTACGACGGCCCGCTGCCCTCCGCCCAGCAGCTCTGCCCGAAGACCGTAGAGCTGGTGAGCCGCATCCCCAACGTCAAGGGCGCGATGTTCACCCTGCTTCCCGGCGGCAGCCACCTGAATCCGCACCGCGACCCCTTCGGCGGCTCGCTGCGCTATCACCTCGGCCTGTCCACGCCGAATTCGGACAACTGCCGCATCTACGTCGACGGCCAGCCCTACGCGTGGCGTGATGGCGAAGACGTGATGTTCGACGAAACCTTCGTCCACTGGGTGAAGAACGAGACCGAGCAGACCCGGGTGATTCTCTTCTGCGATATCGAGCGGCCGCTCCGCTCCCGCCTGCTGACCCGCCTCAATCGCTGGATCAGCGGCATTCTCGGGCGTGCGACCGCACCGCAGAACGTCGAAGGCGAACGCGTCGGCAGCATCAACCAGGCCTACTCGGTCGCCATTCGCGGCGGCAATGCCATCGGCGCCCAGGTGAAGCGCTTCAAACGCGCCTACCCGAAGGCCTACCGAATCCTCCGCCCGGTGCTGGCGGTGATCCTGCTGGTCATCCTCTATCGTTGGATCTTCGGCTGATTCAGATGCCGTGGCAGCCCGGCTGCCACGGTAATTTTCCCATTAACAGCCGGGCGCGCTCCTCTCCGCTTTCTTAGCCTCGCCCCAGAGGCTGTCCAGTTCCTCCAGCGAACACTCTTCGGCTTTCCGGCCGGCTTCGCGCAGGTTCCGCTCGATGAACCGGAATCGCCGCTCGAACTTGCCGTTGGCCTGGCGCAGAGCAGCCTCCGGATCGACCTTGAGATGCCGGGCCAGGTTGACCACGACGAACAGCAGGTCGCCAACCTCCTCGCCCACGGCACCCTCGTCACCCTCTGCCATCGCCTCGAGGACTTCGTCCAGCTCCTCGCGAACCTTGTCCACCACCGGCAGCGCTTCCGGCCAGTCGAAGCCGACCTGCGCCGCGCGCTTCTGCAGCTTCGCCGCCCGTGACAACGCCGGCAGGGCGACAGGAACGTCATCCAGCAGCGACAACTGCTGCGGCTCCTTGGCCTTGGCGGCACGCTCCTCGGCCTTCAGTTCTTCCCAGCGCTGCTTGACCGCCGCTTCGGCCAGCTTCGCCGCATCGGGCTTGCCATAGAGATCGCCATCGAGGAATACGTGGGGATGTCGACGGATCAGCTTGCGGGTGATGCCGTCCACCACCTCGTCGAAAGCGAAGCGATCCTCTTCGCGAGCCAACTGGCTGTAATAGACCACCTGGAACAGCAGGTCGCCCAGTTCCTCGCGCAATTGCGGGAAATCCCCCTGCTCTATGGCGTCCGCTACTTCGTAGGCTTCTTCCAGGGTGTGCGGGACGATGGTCGCGTAGCTCTGCTGGAGATCCCAGGGGCAGCCGAATTCGGGATCGCGCAGGCGCGCCATGAGGTGGAGCAGGTCGTCGAGTCGGTACATGGGTATCTCGGGTCTTCAGTGAACGGTCCGGGCATTCTGCCCTTTCCGGAAACGAAAAGGCCACGGGCAGCCTGCGAGCGCCCGTGGCCTGTTTCCGCCTCGCCTCAAGGCGTACGGTTGCGCCGCGCCTCGATGATGTTGGGCAGTTGCGAGACGCGCGCCAGCAGGCGTCCAAGAGCGTCCAGACCGGGAATCTCGATGGTCAGTTGCATGGTCGCGGTGTTGTCTTCCTTGTTCGAACGGGTATTCACCGCCAGAACGTTGATCCGCTCGTTGAGCAGCACCTGGGACACGTCGCGCAACAGGCCGGAACGATCATAGGCACGGATCGCGATATCCACCGGATAGGTGCGAACCGGCTCCGGCCCCCAGCTGACCTGGATCATCCGCTCCGGTTCGCGTCCCGCCAGTTGCAGCGCGGTGGCGCAATCCTGGCGGTGGATGGTGACCCCACGGCCCAGCGTGATGTAGCCGACGATGGGATCTCCCGGCAGCGGCTGGCAGCAGCCGGCCATCTGCGTCAGGAGGTTGCCGACACCCTGGATCTGCACGTCGCCGCGCTTGCCGTGGCCGATCTTGCTCGGCTTGCGCGGGATCAGTTCGAGTTGCTCGCTGTCGCGGTCCGGCTCGACCAGTTGCTGGGCATAGTTGACCAGGTGCGCCAAGCGCAGGTCGCCGGCGCCGAGAGCGGCGAACATATCCTCGGCGGTACGCACGTTGGCCTTCTCCGCCAGCCGGTCGAAATCCACCGGCGGCAGCGCCAGGCGCGACAGCTCGCGTTCGATCAGGGCCTTGCCGGCAGCGACGTTCTGGTCCCGCGCCTGCAGCTTGAACCAGTGGACGATCTTCGCCCGCGCCCGGGAGGTGGTGACGTAGCCCAGGTTGCTGTTCAGCCAGTCGCGGCTCGGACCGCTGTGCTTGCCGGTTATGATCTCGACCTGCTCGCCGGTCTGCAGGCTGTAGTTCAGCGGCACGATGCGTCCGTTGATCTTCGCCCCGCGGCAGTTGTGCCCGACTTCAGTGTGGACCCGATAGGCGAAATCCAGCGGGGTCGCGCCCTTGGGCAGGTCGATGGCATGGCCGTCGGGAGTGAAGACGTAGACCCTGTCCGGCTCGATATCGACCCGCAGTTGCTCCGCCAGGCCACCGATGTCGCCCAGTTCCTCGTGCCATTCGAGCACCTGGCGCAGCCAGGAGATCTTTTCCTCGTAATGGTTGGAGCTGGCCTTGACGTCGGTCCCCTTGTAGCGCCAGTGCGCGCAGACTCCGAGCTCCGCCTCTTCGTGCATGGAGTGGGTACGGATCTGTACTTCCAGCACCTTCCCCTCGGGGCCGATCACTGCGGTATGCAGCGAGCGATAGCCGTTTTCCTTGGGGTTGGCGATGTAGTCGTCGAACTCCTTGGGAATGTGCCGCCAGAGGGTATGCACGATGCCCAGCGCGGTGTAGCAGTCGCGCATCTCCGGAACGAGCACGCGCACGGCGCGAACGTCGTAGATCTGGCTGAAGTCCAGGCCCTTGCGCTGCATCTTGCGCCAGATCGAATAGATGTGTTTCGCCCGTCCGCTGAGATCGGCCTGTACGCCGGTGGCCGCGAGAGCTTCCTTCAACTGGCTCATCACGTTGGCGATGTACTGCTCACGATCCAGCCGGCGCTCGTGCAGCAGCTTGGCGATCTGCTTGTACTGGTCGGGCTCGAGGTAACGGAAGGACAGGTCCTCCAGCTCCCACTTGATATGCCCGATGCCCAGGCGGTGGGCCAGCGGCGCGTAGATATCGAAGACTTCCCGGGCGACGCGGTGGCGCTTTTCCTCGTCGGCGTTCTTCACCGCGCGAATGGCGCAGGTGCGCTCGGCCAGCTTGATCAGGGCGACGCGAACGTCGTCGACCATCGCCACCAGCATCTTGCGCAGGTTCTCCACCTGCGCCTGGGTACCCAGCACCATGGAATGGCGCGGATTGAGGCTGGCGCTGATCGCGGCCATGCGCAGCACGCCCTCGATCAGCTTGGCCACCACCGGCCCGAAATGCTTGTTGACCGCTTCCAGGGTGATCTTGCCTTCCCGCACGCCTCGATAGATGACCGCGGCGACCAGGGACTCCTGATCCAGCTTGAGATCCGCGAGGATCTCGGCGATTTCCAGTCCGGTCTGGAAGCTGGACGTGCCTTCCGCCCAGGAGTTCTGTGCGGCGATCGCTCGCTGCTCGGATTCGCGAGCGAACTCGCAAGCCTCCAGCAAGCCCTGACGATCGAGCCCGGGGACGAGGTTCTGGACGTGGTCCAGCCAGGCCTCGAGGTTGATACTGCCGTCGGTGTTGACCGGCTGGTGCGCTCTCACCTGTACCATCTTGCCTACCCTTTACCACGGTGCGCGTAGCCCACCGATGACTGCGCCAGCCTTCGAACGGGCTGGTCGGATTACGCAGGCATCCTAGCCTGCCTCGAACAAAGCCATGGCCTCGACATGTGCGGTCTGCGGAAACATATCGAGGATTCCGGCGCGCTTCAGACGATAGCCCTGCCTGGCCATTTCGCCAGCATCGCGCGCCAGGGTCGCCGGATTGCAGGATACATAGACTACCCTCCGGGCACCCAGAGAACTCATTTCGCGTACCGCCTCGAACGCGCCGTCGCGCGGCGGATCGAGCAGCACAGCGGTAAAACCTTGCTCCGCCCAGGGCGCTTCGGCAAGCGCTTTGGACAGGTCGGCCTGGAAAAAGTGCGCGTTGCCAAGGCCATTGGCCAGCGCGTTGGCGCCTGCCCGCTCGACCATCGCCGCCACGCCCTCCACCCCGACTACCCGCGCCACCCGGCGCGCCAGCGGCAGGGAGAAATTGCCCAGCCCGCAGAACAGGTCGAGGACCCGCTCGTCGGCGGTCGGCGCCAGCCAGTCAAGGGCCTGGCGGATCATCGACTCGTTCACCGGCGCATTGACCTGGACGAAGTCTCCGGGTCGGTATGCCAGAGTCAGTTGCCAGTCACCCAAGGAGTAGCCCAGTTCGGCGGCCGGCTCCACCGGCAAGGGCTGTTCCGCACCTTGCAGCCAGAGCTGGGCCTGGTGTGCGGAGCAGAAAGCGGCCAGGCGCTGGCGATCCTCGTCGACCAGGGCAGTCGTATGCCGCAACAGCAATGCACTGGCCGTGCCATGGAAGAGCTCCACGTGGCCGATGCTTTCCGGCTTGCGGAAGTCCTGCAGAAGAGCAGGCAGGGCACGGGCAATCGTTTGCAAAGGCGGCACCAGGACCAGGCACTCATCGAAGGCGACGATCTCCTGGCTGGCCGAGGCACGGAAGCCGACATCCAGACGCCGCGCCCTGGCATCCCAGCGCACGGCGATCCGAGCGCGGCGCCGATAGCCGAATTCGGGCCCGACCAGAGGGGCGGCCCATTCTTCCGGCTCGATCCCGGCGAAACGCTGCAACTGCTCCTGCAAGGTACGCTGCTTCAGGGCCAACTGCTCGCCGTGTTCCAGGTGCTGCAGGGTGCAGCCGCCGCAGCGACCCGCTACAGTGCAGGGCTCGCGGCGACGCAGGTCGCTACTGCTGAACAGGCGCTCGCTGCGCGCGTCGACCACCTTGCTTCGTGCGCCCAGCACCCGGGCCTCAAGTTCCTCGCCAGGCAGCCCTCCGCTGACGAACCAGGTCATCCCCGCCTCGTGGGCGATACCTCGGCCGTCATGGGCCAGGCGCTCGATGGTCAGGCGCTGCTTCTTGCCTACCGGTATCGCGGGACCGCGCGCACCACCGCTGGGCTGGAAGCGCAGCCCGCCCTTATTTCTGGCCATGGACATGCTCAGCGCGGGTCATAGACGCCGGAAGACAGGTAGCGGTCGCCGCGGTCGCAGATGATCGCCACCAGCACGGCATTCTCCAGTTCGCGGGACAGGCGCAGCATCGCCGCCACCGCCCCACCGGAGGACACGCCGCAGAAGATGCCTTCCTCGCGGGCCAGCCGGCGCATGATGTCCTCGGCTTCGTCCTGGTGCATGTCGACGACCCGGTCGACGCGACTGGCGTCATAGATCTTCGGCAGGTATTCCTGCGGCCAGCGTCGGATTCCCGGGATGGCCGAGCCCTCCATGGGTTGCAGGCCGACGATCTGCACCGCCGGGTTCTGCTCCTTGAGGTAGCGCGAGACGCCCATGATGGTCCCGGTGGTGCCCATGGAGCTGACGAAATGGGTGATGCTGCCGCCGGTCTGCTGCCAGATTTCCGGGCCGGTGCTGTGGTAATGGGCTTCCGGGTTGTCGCCATTGGCGAACTGGTCGAGGACCTTGCCGCGGCCTTCGCGCTGCAGCTTGTCGGCCAGATCGCGCGCGCCCTCCATGCCCTCTTCCTTGCTGACCAGAATGAGCTCGGCGCCATAGGCGGTCATCGCCGCCTTGCGTTCGGCCGTGGAGTTGTCCGGCATGATCAGGATCATCTTGTAACCCTTGATCGCCGCCGCCATGGCCAGGGCGATGCCGGTGTTGCCGGAAGTAGCCTCGATCAGCGTATCGCCGGGGCGGATGTCGCCGCGCAGTTCGGCACGGGTGATCATCGACAGGGCCGGGCGGTCCTTCACCGATCCCGCCGGGTTGTTGCCTTCGAGCTTCACCAGCAGGGTATTGGAGGTTTCCCCGGGAAGGCGCTGCAGACGCACCAGAGGGGTATTGCCAACGCAGTCGGCGATAGTCGGGTACTGCACGGTCATGGAGGCACTCGTTCGGCACTGACGGTAAAGGCTGAGCATGATACCGGGAAACTGGGGCCGGACCCTAGCACCGCAATATCCGGTCATGCATGCCGATTCAGCCGAAAGACCGCCCGAAACGGCATGCGATGCGATGACCAGAGGCGTCCGAAGAGAAAACCTGGCGTTGGACAGCCGATGCCTGACCAACGCCAAAGAAAGGTCCGACAGGCGTTGCGCCTGCCGGTGAAAGCGCGTTGGCCGCGGCGATCAGAACGAGGTGGTCATCGAAACGTAGTAGGCGCGACCCGGCTCGTTGTAGGTTGCCGCGCCGGCGTCGAAGGAGTTGCCCTGGCGGTACAGGCGCTTGTCGAAGAGGTTGCTTACCCCGCCCCGTACGCTCAGGTTCTCGCTGAAGGTGTAGCCGGCGCTGACGCCCCAGATGCCATAGGTACCCACCTCTTTTCGCGAGACCACCGGCGTGTTGCGGCTGGTGCCATGCTTCGGCGGCTCCTGGCGGCCGTAGATGGTGCTGGTCAGTTGGGTGGAAAGACGCTCGCTGGCCTGCCAGTCCAGGGTCGAGTTCAGGGTGTACTCGGGGATCACCGAAAGCGGGTTGCCGGTGTCCTTGTCCTTGGATTGCAGCATATAGGTCAGGTTGGTGCTCCAGCTCAGGTCCTCGTGCAGGGGGACCAGCAGGTTGCCTTCCAGGCCCTCGACCACTGCTTTCTTCGCGTTGCTCCATTGCAGGATGTTGTTGCCGGTCCCGGTCTGTCCCATGACATCCAGCGGCGCGACGATCTTGTTCTTGTAGTCGTTGCGGAAGTAGGTGAGCCCGGCGACCCAGCCATCGCGCCGGAACTCGATGCCCAGTTCCTTGTTTACGCTGGTCTCGGCGTCCAGGTTCTCGTTGCCGACCAGGTAGCAGCCGCCGCTGCTAGTCTGGATCGGGCAACCGTTGCCACGGGTATAGAGCAGGTAGTTCGGGTTGCTCTGGTACAGGTTGGGCGCCTTGAAGGCCCGTGCGATACCGGCCTTGACCGTGAAGTATTCGCCGAGCGTTTGGGAAGCGTTCAGGCTCGGGCTCCAGTTCAGGCCGAAGTCGCTGTGATCGTCCAGGCGCAGCCCGGGGGTGAGCATGGTGCCGGGGCGCAGTTCGATATTGTCTTCCACGTACAGCGCGCGGATCTCCGCCTTGCTTTTCGGGCTTCGCGAGCCGGCCGCGGGGGTCCCCGGCAAGCTATCGCTTCCCACGAAGCCCTGCTTGAGCGAGGACGGGTCGTTGAGGGTTTCCTTGTTCCACTCCGCGCCCACCGTCAGCACCTGCTCGAACAACGCATGCAACGGAAGGTTGAGTTCGCCGCTGAGGCGATAGTTCTCCAGCTTGCTGGTGCTGAACGAACGGTCGGCGCCGATCTGCCCCTCGACGGAACCGGCCAGCCCCTCCTCCAGACGGTTGTTGCGGGTGGAGTCGTACTGGGCGACGAACCTGGAAGTACCGAACGACCAGGTCCCGTTGTGGGTGATGGCGTAGTTCTCGCGATACATGCGGTTGGTCTCCGCACCGTCGTCGGCGAGTCCCTGGGTATTGGCGGTGCCGTTGTTGTTCTGGGTATCGCCGGCATAGATATTGCCCTGTCGGCTGAAGCCCGCTTCGAAATCGACGACCTGGTCGGGGGTCACCTGCCACGACAGCATCCCGCTGAGATCGCGATTGCGTACCCCTTCGCGTCCGGCCACGGTACGGCTCGGGTTGACGGTATGTCCGAGGTTGATGTCGGTATCGTCCGAATCGGTCTTGTTCGCGCTGCCGTACGCGCGGAAGCTCAAGGCTTCGGTCAGCGGCCCGCTAAGGCTGAAGTTGGCGCGGCGCGTGGCGCCATCCTTGGAGCTTTCCGGAATGTTGGTGAACACCGTCATGGAACCACGCAAACGATCGGTCGGGCGCTTGGTGATGATGTTGACTACCCCGCCCGCCGCGCCGGAACCGTAGCGTGCCGCCGCGGGCCCACGGAGGACCTCGATGCGCTCGACCTCCTCCGGCGGCACCCAGTTGCTGTCGCCGCGGGTGTCGCGTTCGCCGCGCCAGCCGTAGCGCACCGAGTTGCGCGAGCTGACCGGTTTGCCGTCGACCAGGATCAGGGTGTTCTCCGGCCCCATGCCGCGGATGTCGATCTGCCGGTTGTTGCCGCGCTGGCCGCTGGAACTGTTGCCGGTGAGGTTGACCCCGGGCATGGTGCGGATGATCTCGGAGAGATCGTTCACCGGCGGGCGCTTCCTGATGTCCTCGGCGGTGATGATGGATACCCCCGGTGCCTGCTTGAGCTCCTGTTCGGCGGTGCCCAGCACCACCTCGTCACCCAGCTGGACCACCGATTCGGCGCGTTCGTCCAGTTCTTCCAGGCGCTCGTCCTCGGCCAGGGCCTGCCCGCCCAGCAGGCTCGATGAAGCGAAAAGGACGGCAGCGGCGAGATGGCCGCGACGGAATTGGGGGTACATGCGTGACTACTCCTGTCGAGGGAAAACGGGTAGCAGGCGAGCCACGAGGGATACGTTGACGTTTTTTCTGAAGCCTGGGTCGCCGGCGTTGCGCGGGTGACGTCTCGGCACGGGTAGGACAGGGCGCAGACCCGGAACAAGGCCGGCCGAGGAGATCGGCACGGATGATAATCATTAACAAAAGAGAGTAAAGATCATTTACATCCAGGCCAAATGTAAAGGCACCTGCGCCTCGCTAGGCAGAAGGCAGCACCAGGCACAGGCGCAGCCCCGGATCGGCGGCTTCCGCCCATAGGCGGCCGCCCTGGAGCACCACGGCGCGACGGGCAATGCTCAGTCCCAGGCCGAAGCCCTTGCCGGTACGTGCCGAAGACAGCCGGGTGAACGGGCGGAAGATGGTCTCCAACTGGTGCTCGGCCACACCCTCGCCCTGGTCTTCCAGGCAAAGCCACCAGCAACTTCCTTCGCGCCGACCATGCAGGCGGATCACGCCGCCTTCCGGCGAATGCCGGATGGCGTTGCGCAGCAGGTTCTCCAGGGCCTGGGCAAGTGCATTGAGGTTGCCACGCACGACACAATCCTCGGGCAGAGCGCTGCGGAACCGCTCGGCGGCCCAGCCGCTTTCGAAGCGTGCGTTCTCCACCAGCAGGTCCCATAACGCCGGGATGGAAATGTCCTCCAGCGCCAATACCGGGCGTTCGGTGTCCATCCAGGCCAGCTCCAGGGTGTTGTCCACCAGTTGCTGCATGCCCTGTACCTCCTGCTCCAGGCGCTCGCGCAGGAGCTGCGCGGACAGCGTGCCCTCTGCCGCCACCTGCAGGCGCGCCAGCGGCGTGCGCAGCTCGTGGGAGAGATCGCGGAGCAGTTGGCGCTGCAACACCATGTGCTCGTCGAGTCGCTCGGCCATATGGTCGAACGCCCGCCCCAGATCGCCCAACTCGTCGCTGCGCCGGCTGATCTCTGCCTGCGTACGCGCCGTCAGGTCGTTGCCGCGCAGGGCATTGGCCTGCGCTCGCAGGCGTCCCAGCGGCACTATCCAGCGCCGATACAGCAACACTCCCAGCAGCAGGGCCAGCCCGGCCGGCACCAGGCCATGGGTGACCAGGCGCTTGGCCGGCGACAAGCCGGGAGGGACGAACTCGGCGGGAAGACGCAGGACCACCCGGCCTTGCTCCGGATGTTCGGGGAAGCGCAGGCTGATGAACGGCCGCGACAACGAGCGGGAGCTCATCGGCCAGTCGACGCCCCGCAGGAAAGTCAGGCGCTCGGCTTCCTCCGTGGTGAGCGGACGACTGCCCAGCGATTGCAGCCGTCCGTCGAGCACGACCACCCAGTCCAGCGCCCGCTGGCGCGGCTCGGCCAGCCAACGGTCGATGCCCTCGCGGCCATCGTCGAGCCAGGCACGTTCGGCTCGCCGCGCATAATCCGCCAAGGCGGAGCGGGCTTCGGCGGACAGGTAGTAACCCTTCAGTTCGGCACTGCGTCCCCAGGTCCAGGACAGCCATACCGATAGCAGGAAGAACGCCACCAGCACCAGGGCCAGGCGCCAGAACAGCGAATGACGGTTGGGCATCATGGCGCCGGTGTCAGGACGTAACCCTTGCCCCAGACGGTATGCAACTGGTGACCGGCGTAACCGAGGCGTTGCAGCTTGCGCCGCAGGTGACTGACGTGCATGTCCAGGCTGCGATCATGCTGGGTATGACCGCGGTGCAGGACATGCTGGTAAAGGAAGGCCTTGGTCAGGGTCTCGCCTTCCGCGGCGAGGAAGGTTTCCAGCAGGCGGTATTCGGTCGGCGTCAGGCCGGCGAACCGCTCGCCAAGGCTGACATCGCAGACATCGGCAGAGAATTGCAGCGAGGGCCGCGCCAGCGGTTCGGCGCAGCGGCCCGGCGCGCCCCCCCGCTCCAGGGCGATCCGACGCAGGATGGCATCGATGCGTACCCGCAGCTCGGCCAGGCTGAAAGGCTTCGGCAGATAATCGTCGGCGCCCTGGCTGAACCCGGCGATGCGGTCCTGCTCGGCGCCCAGGGCTGACATCAGGATCACCGGCAGCGCCTGCTCCTGGCGGAGTTGGCGAAGAATCTCGAGGCCATCGCGCCCGGGCAGCATGATGTCCATCAGGATCAGGTCATAGCCGCCGCTGCGCGCAGCCGCCAACCCCTCTTCCCCGTCTCGGCACCAGGTCACCTCGAAACCGCTGCCATTGAGGTGCTGGAACAGATGTGCGCCCAGTGTCGGATCGTCCTCGATGGCCAGCAGTCGGGGGTCGGGCGTCAGGGATGGGAACATGGCAGCCAAATAAGATTGATTAGCAATCGTGCCAGTATTCACGATCTTTCCGCTTCGTCGCAAGCCGAATCCGCCGGGCTGCGCACATCGGTGCAGATTCCCCTTCCGCGACCCGCTAAACTGCGCGGGGTAAACGTATGGCCGGGGAGCGTCGGCCATCCCGATCTGGCTCGACGGAGAGACGTGTGTTCAAGGATCTCGGCATCAAGGGGCGCGTACTGCTGCTCACCCTGCTCCCCACCAGCCTGCTGGCGATGGTGCTTGGCGGTTACTTCACCTGGGTCCAGCTGTCCGACATGCGCGCCCAGTTGATCGAGCGCGGGCAACTGATCGCCGAACAACTGGCGCCGCTGGCCGCCACCGCGCTGGCGCGAAAGGATACCGCCGTGCTCAACCGCATCGCCAACGAGGCGCTGGACCAACCGGACGTGCGCGCGGTGACCTTCCTCGACGCCCGCCAGGAACGCCTCGCCCATGCCGGGCCAAGCATGCTCACCGTCGCCCCGGCCGGCGACGCCAGCCATTTGAGCATGTCCACCGAACTGGACACCACGCACTTCCTGCTACCGGTTCTTGGCCGCCACCACAGCCTGTCCGGCGCCACCGAGCCTGACGACGAGCGCGTACTCGGCTGGGTCGAACTGGAACTGTCGCACCACGGGACTCTGCTGCGCGGATATCGCAGCCTGTTCACCAGCCTCTTGCTGATCGCCGCCGGCCTCGGCGTCACCGCCCTCCTCGCCCTGCGCATGAGCCGCGCGATCAACGCGCCGCTGGAACTGATCAGCCAGGGCGTCGCCCAGCTCAAGGAAGGCCGCATGGAAACCCGCCTGCCACCGATGGGCAGCAACGAGCTGGACGAACTGGCCTCTGGCATCAACCGCATGGCGGAAACGCTGCAGAGCGCCCAGGAGGAAATGCAGCACAACATCGACCAGGCCACCGAGGACGTACGGCAGAACCTGGAAACCATCGAGATCCAGAACATCGAGCTGGACCTGGCGCGCAAGGAGGCCCTGGAGGCGAGCAGGATCAAGTCCGAGTTCCTCGCCAACATGAGCCACGAGATCCGCACCCCGCTCAACGGCATCCTCGGTTTCACCAACCTGCTGCAGAAGAGCGAGCTCAGCCCGCGCCAGCAGGACTACCTCACGACCATCCAGAAATCGGCGGAAAGCCTGCTGGGGATCATCAACGAGATCCTCGATTTCTCGAAGATCGAGGCCGGCAAGCTGGTTCTGGAAAACCTCCCTTTCAATCTCCGCGACCTGATCCAGGACGCCCTGACCATGCTGGCTCCGGCCGCCCACGAGAAGCAACTGGAACTGGTCAGCCTGGTCTACCGGGATACCCCGATCCAATTGCAGGGCGACCCGCAGCGGCTGAAGCAGATCCTCACCAACCTGGTCGGCAACGCCATCAAGTTCACCCAGGGCGGCACCGTCGCCGTACGCGCCATGCTCGAGGACGAAAGCGACGACCGCGCGCAGCTGCGGATCAGCGTCCAGGACACCGGTATCGGCCTCTCCGAGGAAGACCAGCAAGCCTTGTTCAAGGCCTTCAGCCAGGCCGACAACTCACTGTCGCGGCAAGCCGGTGGCACCGGCCTGGGCCTGGTGATCTCCAAGCGCCTGATTGAGCAGATGGGCGGCGAGATCGGCGTCGACAGTACGCCTGGGGAAGGCGCCGAGTTCTGGATCAGCCTGAGTCTGCCGAAAAGTCGCGACGACAACGAGGAGCCGGGCGCCTCCTGGGCCGCGGGCCAACGCGTGGCGCTGCTCGAACCGCAGGAACTGACGCGCCGCTCGCTGCACCACCAGCTCACCGACTTCGGCCTGGAAGTGAGCGAATTCGCCGACCTCGACAGCCTCCAGGAAAGCCTGCGCAACCCGCCGCCCGGCCAGTTGCCGATCAGCCTGGCGGTGCTCGGCGTCTCGGCCGCGATCCATCCGCCGGAAGAGCTGAGCCAGTCGTTCTGGGAATTCGAACGGCTCGGCTGCAAGACCCTGGTGCTCTGCCCGACCACCGAGCAGGCGCAATACCACGCGACCCTGCCCGACGAACAGGTCGAGGCCAAGCCCGCCTGCACCCGCAAGCTGCAACGCAAGCTGCAGGAGTTGCTTCAAGTCCGCCCGACGCGCAGCGACAAGCCCCACGCCATGGTTTCCGGACGGCCGCCACGGCTGCTCTGCGTCGACGACAACCCGGCCAACCTGCTGCTGGTGCAGACCCTGCTCAGCGACCTCGGCGCCCAGGTCACCGCGGTGGACAGCGGCTACGCGGCCCTCGAGGTAGTGCAGCGCGAGCGCTTCGACCTGGTCTTCATGGACGTGCAGATGCCCGGCATGGACGGCCGCCAGGCCACCGAGGCGATCCGCCGCTGGGAGGCCGAGCGGGAAGTCAGCCCGGTGCCGGTGATCGCGCTCACCGCACATGCGCTTTCCAACGAGAAGCGCGCATTGCTGCAGGCCGGCATGGACGACTACCTGACCAAGCCGATCGACGAACAGCAATTGGCCCAGGTAGTGCTGAAGTGGACCGGACTGAGCCTGGGCCAGTCGCTGGCCAGCATGAGCCGTGCGCCGCAGCTCGGCCAGTTGAGCGTGCTCGACCCCGAGGAAGGGCTGCGCCTGGCCGCCGGCAAGGCCGACCTCGCCGCCGACATGCTGGCGATGCTGCTGGCCTCGCTGGCGGCGGACCGCCAGGCGATTCGCCAGGCCCGCGACAACGACGACCGCACCGCTTTGCTCGAGAGGGTCCACCGGCTGCATGGCGCCACCCGCTACTGTGGCGTGCCGCAGTTGCGCGCGGCCTGCCAGACCAGCGAAACCCTGCTCAAGCAGAACGATCCGGCGGCGGCCGCGGCCCTGGACGAGCTGGACAAGGCCATCGAGGCCCTGGCCGACACTGCCTCGGCCACCACCCACCTCTCCTCCACCAGCCTCGACTCCAGCGAACTCTGACCATGCGCATCCTGTTCTTCAGCACCCAGGCCTACGACAGCGAGAGCTTCCAGGCCAGCAACCACCGGCACGGCTTCGAACTGCACTTCCAGCAGGCCCACCTGCAGGCGGACACGGCGGTCCTCGCCCAGGGCTTCGAAGTAGTCTGCGCCTTCGTCAACGACGACCTCTCGCGGCCGGTGCTGGAACGCCTGGCCGCTGGCGGCACGCGCCTGGTCGCCCTGCGCTCGGCCGGCTACAACCACGTCGACCTGGCCGCCGCCGAAGCGCTCGGCCTGCCGGTGGTGCACGTCCCGGCCTATTCGCCGCACGCTGTCGCCGAGCACGCGGTCGGCCTGATCCTGACGCTCAACCGGCGCCTGCACCGCGCCTACAACCGGACCCGCGAGGGCGATTTCTCGCTGCATGGGCTGACCGGCTTCGACCTCCACGGCAAACGCGTCGGAGTGATCGGCACCGGACAGATCGGCGAGACCTTCGCCCGCATCATGGCCGGCTTCGGCTGCGAGCTGCTGGCCTACGATCCCTATCCCAATCCGCGCATCCAAGCGCTCGGCGGCCGCTACCTGGCGCTCGACGCCCTGCTCGCCGAGTCCGACATCGTCAGCCTGCATTGCCCGCTGACCGCCGACACCCGCCACCTCATCGACGCGCAGCGCCTGGCGACGATGAAACCCGGCGCGATGCTGATCAATACCGGCCGTGGCGCCCTGGTGAACGCCGCGGCGCTGATCGAGGCGCTGAAGAGCGGACAACTGGGCTACCTCGGCCTCGATGTCTATGAAGAGGAAGCGGATATCTTTTTCGAGGATCGCTCCGACCAGCCCCTGCAGGATGACGTGCTGGCACGCCTGCTGAGCTTCCCCAACGTGGTGGTGACCGCCCACCAGGCCTTCCTTACCCGCGAGGCCCTGGCGGCGATCGCCGACACCACCCTGGACAACATCGCCGCCTGGCAGGACGGGACGCCGCGCAATCGGGTCCGGGCCTGATGGCGTGGTAGCATGCGCGGCTGATTGGAGGCTCCATGGCTGAACACGATTTCCGTTACACCCTGCTCAACCCGCAATACACCCTCAACGAATGCCGCGCGCTCTCCCCGGGGCGCTACCAGGTCACCGGCACCGGCGGCTCGATCAAGGCCGACGACGTGCTGCTGGTCAGCCTCAAGGGCAGCAAGACCCTGAGCATGCGCCTGACCGTGGAAAAGGTTCGCCACCTGATCAACCCACCCGGCCAGTGGCTGGCGGTCGCCCGCGGCCCGGCATTCCGCGAACTGGCGATCCATACCTGGCAGGTCGACTGCGACCAGTGCCAGGCTCGTCTCGACTTCGAGTTCGCCGTGGACGCCAGTCTCGGTCGCAAGGCCCTGGCGCCGGCCGCCGAAGAGCGCATTCACGAACTGGGCTGGAGCAGCCGCGAAGGCAAGCACCTGTGCCCGAAATGCCAGTAGGGCGAACGCTCCGTCCGACCGACGGTCTGTGAACTATCGCCCGTACGAAATGCGCAAAGGAAACGCCATGAAACCCTCTCTCGCCCTCTTCGCCTCCACCGCCCTGGTCCTGGGCGGTTGCGCCAGCCAGGAGACCACCCTGGAAACCGAGCAGGCCTACCAGGTCGACTGGGTCGGCGCACAACCGACGATGGACTACAGCCACATCAGCCTGACCTTCGACGGCCAGGGCCGCGCCTTCGGCAATGGCGGCTGCAACCACTGGTTCGCCAGCTACACCCTGCAGGACGACCTCCTTCAGTTCGGCGCCATCGGCAGCACCCGCCGCCTGTGCGCAGCGGAGATCATGGAGCAGGAACGGCGCTTCCTGGCCCTGCTGCAGAGCGTCCAGCACTGGGACATTTCGCCGTCCGACGAGCTGCGCCTGTGGCCGGCCGAAGGCAAGCCGCTGCGCCTGGTTCCCGAGCACGACTGAAGCCTGAAGCGGCGCTACCCGGCGCCGCCCGTTTACATTTTTTTGACATCCATTTCATTCCCGCTTGACCACCACGTCCCTAGGCTTCCGCATCCTCGCCCGGAGACGCTTGATGTTCGCCCCACCCAGCACCGAGACACTCAACCGCTTCTTTCTGTTGTCGTGGCTGGTGGTGCTCTGGCAGGTGCTGCGCCTGCAGGACGGGATCGTCTTCGACGACGCCTGGCTGCCGCTCTGGAGCGTCGCTGCCAGCCTGAGCTACGCCTTCCTTTATATAGTCCCGGTGTACCTCGCCTGCCGACTGCTCCTGCATTTCCATGATCGCCCTCCCGTGCGCCTCAGTCCGTGGCTGGCAGGCGTGCTGGCCATCGTCGGCAGCGCGGCGGTACAGATACTGCTCTACGCCGACCGCACCCTCTACGACCTGTACGGATTCCACCTCAACGGTTTCAGCATCGGCCTGCTGGTCTCGCCCGGCGGCCTCTCCAGCCTCGGCAGCGGCGACGGCACCCTGCTCAGCGCAAGCCTGGCGGCCCTGGCCCTGCTCTGCCTGCAGGTGCTGCTGTACAGCGCCTGCCAGGTCAGCCGCGAACGCCTTCCCGCGCTCCCTCGGCGCGCCTGGCGCTACCTGTTGGCGGCCTTCCTCTGCCTGGCCCTGGGCGAACGCCTGGTCTATGCGTTCAGCTCCCTGCGCGACTACCGGCCGATCCTGCTGGCCAGCGAACGCTATCCGCTTTACCTGCCATTGACCGTCCGCAGCCTGGCGCGAAGCCTGGGCATCCAGCCGACGCCCACCCAGCGCGAGCTGCTCCAGCAGCAGAGCGACCTGCACTATCCTCTCCGGCCGCTGGAGATCAGCGCCCCGGCGCACCCATTGAACATCGTCTGGATCGTCGCCGAGTCGCTCCGCGGGGACATGCTCGATCCGCGCTACATGCCCAGGCTGTGGGACTTCTCCAACCGGGCGATCCGCCTGGACAACCACTACAGCAGCGGCAACCTGACCCAGATGGGCGTCTTCGGCATGTTCTACGGGCTGCACGGCGGCTACTGGGACGCCGTGCTGAAGGCCGGCCAGCCGCCGGTGCTCATGGAGGTACTCAGGCAGCAGAACTACCAGTTCCGGATCAATGCCGCGCAACGTTTCAGCTATCCGCCCTTCGACCGCAGCGTGTTCGTCAACCTGCGCCCCCAGGACCTGCACGTGCTGGATAGCCCGGAGCCTGCCTGGCAGCGCGACGCCCGGAACACCGACGACCTGCTGCGCTTCGTCGATCGCCGACTACCCGACCGGCCGTTCTTCGCCTGCCTGTTCCTCGAGTCGAGCCACGCCAACTACAGCTTCCGCGACGAGACCGCGAAAATCCGCCCCTATCTGGTCAACTTCAACTACCTGACCACCGATTTCCAGGCGCAGATGCCGCTGATCAAGAACCGCTACCTGAATGCCGTGCGTGAAGTCGATACACAGATCGGCCGCCTGCTGCAGCACCTGGAAAACCAGCACCTGCTGGAAAACACCGCGGTAGTGGTGCTCGGCGACCATGGGGAAGAGTTCATGGAACGCTCGCGCTGGGGCCACAATACCGAGTTCAATCGCTACCAGACCGGCACCGTCGCCGTGCTGAGCATTCCCGGACAGGCGCCCCGTGCCGTCCGCGGCATCACCAGCCACATCGACCTGCCCGCAACGCTCCTGCCGCTGCTGGGCGTACGCAATCCGCCCCGCGACTACTCGCTGGGACAGGACCTGCTCGCAGCGGACTACCATCGCGACTATGCGGTGAGCGCCGATACCACGCGCATCGCCTACCTGGGCGAAGGCTTCAAGGTGAGCTTCCCACTGCGTGGCGCGGACCGTCACCACGGTCCGGTGAGCGATGGCGACGACCGCCCGCTCGACGTGGAACAACAGGAAGCCATACGCGGCCCACTCCGTGCAGCACGCCTGGAACTGCTGCAGGATCTCGGCCGCTTCAGCGCCTTGCCGGTAGGGGAAGAGCCGTCGCCGCGGAGCCTCGCGACTTCGTTGAGGCCATGAGGAGCATCAGAACAGCCTGAGTTGTTCGTGGGCGCCCTGCAGGTCGAGCAGGCGCACGCCGACGCCGATCAGGCGCACCGGACGATTGCCACGGGCAAAGGCCTGGCCGAGCAATTGCCGGTAGCTCTCCAGGTCGCGCCCGGCGCCGGACTGTTCCACTGTGGTCTGGGTGAAATCGTGAAACTTCAGTTTCACGAACGGCTTGTCCGGCCGATAACTGCCATCCAGGCGTTGCAGGCGTCCGTCCAGCTCCTCGAGCAGGGTCGGCAGTTCCTCCAGGCAAGCCGCCAGGTCCGGCAGGTCGCGATCGAAGGTACATTCGACGCTCACCGACTGGCGCCGGCTGTCGACTTCCACCGGTCGCTCGTCGATACCATGGGCCAGTCCCCACAGGCGTTCGCCGAAGCTGCCGAACTCGCGCACCAGGCTCAGCTTGCTGCCCTGGCGCAGGTCGGCGCAGGTGCGGATGCCCATCCTCGCCAGGCGCTCCGCCGTGACCTTGCCGACGCCATGCAACTTGGCCACCGGCAACTCGGCGACGAACCCGTCGACCTGCTCCGGGGTAATCACGAACAGCCCGTCCGGCTTGCGCCAGTCGCTGGCGATCTTGGCCAGGAACTTGTTCGGCGCGACGCCCGCCGAAACGGTGATGTGCAGCTCCTCGGCCACCCGGCGGCGGATGTCCTGGGCAATCCGCGTGGCGCTACCGGCGAAATGCGGCGAAGCGCTGACGTCCAGGTAGGCCTCGTCCAGCGAAAGCGGCTCGATCAGATCGGTATAATCGCGGAAGATCGCATGGATCTGCTTCGACACCGCCCGGTAGACATCGAAACGCGGGCGCACCACCAGCAGATCGGGACACAGCTTGAGCGCCGTGCGCATGGCCATCGCCGAGCGCACGCCATAGGCTCGCGCCTCGTAGCTGCAAGTGGCGACCACTCCGCGCTTGTCCGGCGAACCGCCAACCGCCAGCGCCTTGCCGCGCAGGCTGGGGTCGTCGCGCATCTCGAGGGCGGCGTAGAAACAGTCGCAGTCTATATGGATGATTTTCCGCACCGGAATCTCGCTACAAGCCCCGCCGGGCCTGCCCCGGAGCGCTGAATTCTAACATTGGGCAAGCGCTAAGCATTTGAAGAAAAAACACTTTTTTCGAAAAATCGATTGACAGCCCGACGAGAGTCCGTAGAATGCGCCCACACAGACGCGGGATGGAGCAGTCTGGTAGCTCGTCGGGCTCATAACCCGAAGGTCGTTGGTTCAAATCCAGCTCCCGCAACCACATTCGAAAAGCCCCGGCACTAGCGATAGCGCCGGGGCTTTTTGCATTCCGCCCCTCCTGTTCCACTGCATCGCCTCGCCCTCCGTTCGCTCGCATCATCGCACATTTAACTGTATATTCGTACAGCCAGCTCAGCCTTCGATGAATGCTCGGTAACGGATACGGAAAGGACAGACAGATGCTGAACGTCGAACAATTGAAGCGCAGCGTGAACCGGATGGAACTCGACGACATCCGCCAGGCAGTGGACGAACTGCAGATGGACGGCCTGGTCACCGACGGCAAGACGCCGTTCACCCGCGTGCACTTCAACACCTGCTTCGCCGAGATCGAGGCGCTGTTCCAGCGCGCCGGCTTCCACCGGCCGCTCGATGTGGTCGGCTACCAGGGCGAGATCTATGCGTTGTACGACCCCTCTCGCTGGGAGGCCGTGGAGGTGCTGCGCTGGTTGAAGGAATACCGCGAGGAATCGCGTCACCTGACTCCGGCGTGAGCGCAACGCCTGCGTCAGCGCAACTCGTGTGCCAGGCGCGCGCAGGCCATCCCCACGACCAGCATCACCAGCGGACCGAAGGCCCGCATGGAGATCCGCGCAAGGCTCCAGGACTCTTTCGCAGCGAACAGGCTTGCCGGATTCACCGAATAGACCAGCAGGGAACCGCAGAACAGCCCCAGGCCCAACAGGCCCAGGCGGCGCAACCAACCGTCGTGGCGGAGCAACACCACCAGCAGGGCGCCGTACAACAGGCAATCGACCCGCGCCACCGAATCCTTGACCTGCAACGACTGTTCCCAATCCCCCAGCCACCATCCAGCGGCCACGCCCAGCACGACTCCGGCGCCGACATGAATGCCCGCCTGGATCATCGTCACCCTTCCCCCCTCGGAAATGGTCGGACAGTGCAAGCCGCCACTATGCCCACGGCAAGCTGAACCATCGCTGAACGAACACCAGCAAATGGCCTTCGGCCACTTCGCCGACGCAACTCCTGAAAAACCCGGCGGTCTTCTCCCTGTGACAGGACGCCGCCCCGCACAGAAAAAATCTGCTGCGACCACTTGGGAACTCGCCCGAGAGGCCATACTCTGTCGCGCAAATTCCCATGAGGTGGCTGATGCGCACCGACGCTCCCGTTCCAGAACATCCCGCTCCACCCAGCTCTCCCGCGTCCCCACAACGCATCCGGCTGATCGATCGGATTACCGCCTACCGCCAGCCCATCGGCCTGGTCTTCACCTTGCTGCTGTTCGGCCTGGCGCTGGTGGCCTGCTACCACCTGCTACGGGAGATCGATCCCGGCGCCCTCCACGATGCCATCGCCGACGTGCCCAGGCCGGCGCTGCTCGGCGCCCTGAGCGCGACCGCCCTCGGCTTCGTCATCCTGCTCGGCTACGAGTGGTCGGCCAGCCGCTTCGCTGGCGTCACGCTGCCCATGCGCAGCCTGGCCACCGGCGGCTTCAGCGCCTTCGCCATCGGCAATGCGGTAGGCCTGTCGCTGCTTTCCGGCGGCTCCGTACGCTACCGACTGTATTCCCGGCATGGCATCGGCGCTGCCGAAATTGCCCGGATGACGCTATTTGCCAGCCTTTCCCTGGGCTGCGCACTGCCGGTGCTGGCGGCACTCGCCGCACTCTGCGACCTCGACGATGCGGCGTCGGCGCTGCACCTGCCCCGCGCCCTGGTCGCCGTCATCGCGATCGCCGTCCTGTCGCTGGCTGTCGGCCTGGTGGCGTTCCTGGCCCGGCACCGCCTGCCGGGAGAACGGCCGTCCCCCGACAGCCTGCTGGTCCGCCTCGGCCGCCGCAGCCTGCGCCTGCCAGGCCTGCGCCTATCGCTGCTGCAACTGCTGATCACCGCCCTCGACGTCGCCGCCGCCGCTACCGTCCTTTATCTGTTGCTGCCGGAAACCCCACCCTTCGCGGCGTTCCTGCTGGTCTACCTGCTCGCCCTGGCCGCCGGCGTACTCAGCCACGTACCGGGCGGAGTCGGGGTGTTCGAGGCGGTGCTGCTGGCCGCGTTCGCCGGCCAACTGGGCGCCGCGCCGCTGGCCGCGGCCCTGCTCTTGTACCGCTTGATTTATGTGGTGCTGCCACTGCTGCTGGCCTGCCTTTTGTTGCTGTTCCTCGAAGCGCGCCGGTTGTGGGTGACGCGCCAGGCGATTCGCGTCGCCTCGGGTTTCGCCGCACCGATCCTGGCGATCCTGGTCTTCCTCTCCGGTGTCGTGCTGCTGTTTTCCGGCGCCACACCGGCGATCGACACCCGCCTGGAACACCTCGGTTTCCTCATTCCACATCGCCTGATCGATGCCTCGCACCTGGTCGCCAGCCTGATCGGCGTGCTCTGCCTCCTGCTCGCGCAGGGTTTGCGCCGACGGCTGTCGGCCGCCTGGGCCCTGACCCTGGTGCTGTTGCTGGTGGGCGCCCTGCTTTCGCTGCTGAAAGGCTTCGACTGGGAGGAAGCCAGCCTGCTGAGCCTGACCGCCGCGCTGCTCGCCATGTTCCGCCGCTCCTTCTACCGTCCCAGCCGGCTGATGGAAGTACCCTTCTCGCCGCTTTACGTAGGCGCCAGCATCTGCGTGGTCGGCGCCTCGGTCTGGCTGCTGCTGTTCGCCAACCAGGACGTGCATTACAGCAACCAGCTCTGGTGGCAGTTCGCCCTGGACGCCGACGCCCCGCGCGCCCTGCGCGCCGCCCTCGGCAGTTGCCTGCTGCTCCTGGCCCTGGCCCTTGGCTGGCTGCTGCGCGCGGCACCGCCGGCGATCCGCGAGCCGAACGCGGAAGAGCTGCAGCGCGCGGCGCGGATCATCCGCCACTCGGACCAGCCGGATGGCGGCCTGGCCCTGACCGGCGACAAGGCCCTGCTCTTCCATGAGAGCGACGACGCTTTCCTCATGTACGCCCGCCGCGGTCGCAGCATGATCGCCCTGTACGACCCGATCGGCCCGGCCATGCAGCGCGCCGAACTGATCTGGCAGTTCCGCGACCTCTGCGACCTGCACCATGCCCGCCCGGTGTTCTACCAGGTGCGTGCCGAGAACCTGCCGTTCTACATGGACATTGGCCTGACCGCCCTCAAGCTCGGCGAAGAAGCGCGAGTCGACCTGCTGCGCTTCGACCTGGAGAACAAGGGCAAGGAAATGAAAGACCTGCGCTACACCTGGAACCGCGGCCAGCGCGACGGCCTGGCCCTGGAGTTCCATGAACCGGGCCAGGCTCCGCTGGACGAGCTGAAGGCGATATCGGACGCCTGGCTGGGCGGCAAGCAGGTGCGCGAGAAAGGCTTCTCCCTGGGCCGCTTCACCCCGACGTACCTGAACTTCTTCCGCATCGCCATCGTCCGCCACCAGGGCAAGCCGGTGGCCTTCGCCAACCTGCTGGAGACCGACAGCCGCGAACTGGCGAGCCTCGACCTGATGCGCGTGCACCCGGACGCGCCGAAGCTGACCATGGAGTTCCTCATGCTCGGCCTCATCCTCCACTACAAGGCCCAGGGCCACGCGCGCTTCAGCCTCGGCATGGTGCCGCTGGCCGGGCTCCAGCCAAGGCGCGGCGCGCCGTTGACCCAGCGCCTGGGCGCGCTGGTCTTCCGGCGGGGCGAACAGTTCTACAATTTCCAGGGGCTGCGACGCTTCAAGGACAAGTTCCAGCCCGACTGGGAACCCCGCTACCTGGCCGTGCCAGCCGGGCTCGACCCGCTGGTGGCCCTGGCCGATACCGCCGCGCTGATCGCCGGCGGCCTGACTGGATTGGTGAAACGCTGATATGTCTGTCGTGAAACGTCACTGGCGCCGTTTTCTGGTCGCCGCCCTGGTGCTGATCGTCGGTGCCGCCCTGCTGCTCTGGAGCCGACCGGCGGCCCAGGCGAAACTGGAAGCCCTGGACCTCGACGACGGCGGCCACGCCACCCTTGCCGAACCCGGCGAGAAGCCGCGCTCGCGGGTGGTGGTGATCGCCGCCCCCGAACAGCAACTGAACGACGCCCAGATGCTGAACCTGGCTCACGACAGCGCCGCCCGGGTGATCCAGTACTTCCCCCCGGAAAACGGCGATTGCAGGGCGCAGCAGTCCCGGCTCGAAGCGGTCATTGCCCACCTCGGCGGCAAGCCGAACCTGGTCGCCGGCATCGGCCCGGGCTCGACCACCGCCTGGCGCTGGCTCGCCAGCCAGGACGACGACAAGGCCAAGGCGCTCTCGGTCGGCTTCGACATTGCCCTGGCCGAGCGCGACTGCGACGCCCCGCTGCCGCACCAGGCGTCGCACGGCCAGTGGCTGCTGGCCTGGAACGACAACCCGGACGACGACACCGCAGTCTTCGTCCGCAAGCAGTCGAGCGCGGAAACCAGCATCAGCGACTACGACACCCCGCTGTCCGACGTGCTCGCCCATCAGTTGCGCCTGCAACTGCAAGGCAACGCCGAGGCCCTGCCGGTACTCGAGGTCCCCGCGGCGAAACCCTCGGACATCGTCACCCTGTTCTATTCCGGCGACGGCGGCTGGCGCGACCTGGACAAGGACTCTGCCGAGCATATGGCCAGCATGGGCTACCCGGTGGTCGGCATCGACACCCTGCGCTACTACTGGCAACACAAGAGCCCGGAACAGAGCGCCGCCGACCTCTCCAAGCTGATGCAACACTACCGCGAGAAGTGGGGCGCGAAACGTTTCGTCCTGGCCGGCTACTCGTTCGGCGCTGACATCCTGCCGGCGATCTACAACCGCCTGCCCGGAAAGGACCAGCAGCAAGTGAAAGCCATGCTGCTGCTGGCGCTGGCGCGGACCGGCAGCTTCGAGATCGAAGTGGAAGGCTGGCTGGGCAAGGCCGGCGAGGAAGCCGCCACCGGCCCGGAAATGGCCAGGTTGCCGGCAGCCAAGGTGTTCTGCATCTATGGCGCCGAAGAAAAGGACGAAAGCGGCTGTACCCAATCCCAGGCCGTCGGCGAGAAGCTCGAACTGCCGGGCGGCCACCACTTCGACGAGGACTACCTGTCCCTGGCGAAGAAGATGCTCCAGGCCATCCGCGACCGCGAGAACGCTCCCGACGCCTGATCGCGATCAAGCTCTCCCCGCTCCGCCCTTCTTGTCCCCGGCCGGCGCCAGCTAGACTGAGCCTGCCGGGGGCATTCAGGCTGGCTTCAGCGGAGCCGCCGAGAATACCGGCCGACCCGCCGCAGAGCGGGCTCCCGAGAGCCGAAGAGAAGGAACCGTGATGAGCTGGAAAAACACCGAATCCCGTTATGGGAGCCTGACCATTGCCCTGCACTGGCTGACCCTGCTGCTGATCGCCGGGGTCTACGCCTGTATCGAACTGAAGGGCAATTTCCCCAAGGGCAGCGAAACCCGCGAACTGCTCAAGCAATGGCACTTCATGCTTGGCCTGAGCGTTTTCCTGCTGGTCTGGTTGCGCCTGCTGGTGCGCCTGGCCACCCCTACCCCGCGCATAGAGCCCGCCATCCCCGCCTGGCAGGCGACGCTGGCCAGGCTGATGCACTACGCCCTCTACCTGATGATGATCGGCCTGCCCTTCGCCGGCTGGCTGATCCTCAGCGCCGCCGGCAAGCCGATACCGTTCTTCGGCCTGGAGCTACCGCCGCTGGTCGACAAGAACCCCGACCTCGCCGGGCAAATCAAGGAATGGCACGAAACCATCGGCAACGCCGGTTATTTCCTGATCGGCCTGCACGCCGCCGCGGCGCTCTTCCATCACTTCGTCAGCCGCGACAACACCCTGGTACGGATGCTGCCGCAACGGCGCTGAGAAACGCGCAAAAAACGCGCCCAATCGGGCGCGCTTTTTTGCAGCGGAGCGGATCAGATCTCGACCTGGGTTCCCAACTCGATCACCCGGTTGAGCGGCAGGTTGAAATAGCGCAGGTTGCCGTTGGCGTTCTTCAGCAGGAAGGCGAACAACCCCTCGCGCCAGCGCGCCATGCCGATGCGCTTGGATGGAATCACCGTCTCCCGGCTGAGGAAGTAGGTGGTGCGCATCGGGCTGAAGTCCAGTTCGTTGAGATGGCACAGGCGCAAGGCAGCCGGGATGTCCGGTTCTTCCATGAAGCCGAAGTGCAGGATCACCCGGAAGAACCCGTCGCCATAGGCCTCGACCTCGAAACGGCGATCCGGCGAAACCCGTGGGCTGTCTTCGTTGACCACGGTGAGCAGCACCACCTGCTCGTGCAGCACCTGGTTGTGCAACAGGTTGTGCAGCAGCGCGTGAGGCACCGCGTCGGTACGCGCGGTAAGGAACACCGCGGTCCCCTGGACCCGGTGCGGCGGCTGCACGCGCATGCTGGAAATGAACACCGAGAGCGGCAGCGAGCCCTCGTCGAGACGCTCCACCAGCAGTTGGCGGCCACGCTTCCAGGTGGACATCAGGATGAAGATGACGATACCCGCGATGACCGGGAAGGCGCCGCCCTGGATCACCTTGGGCAGGTTGGCGGCGAAGAACAGGCTGTCCACCGCGAGCATCACGCAGAAGAACGGGACGCCCAGCCACAGCGGCCATTTCCACAGGCGCCAGATCACCACGCCCATCAGCAGGGTGGTGATCAGCATGGTTCCGGTCACCGCCACGCCGTAGGCAGCCGCCAGCGACGCCGAGGACTCGAAGCCGAGCACCAGCAGGACCACGCCGACCATCAGCGCCCAATTCACCCCGCCGATGTAGATCTGCCCCTGCTCGTGGCTGGAAGTGTGCTGGATGGTCATCCGCGGCACGTAGCCGAGCTGGATGGCCTGGCGGGTCAGGGAGAAGGCGCCGGAGATCACCGCCTGGGAGGCGATCACCGTGGCCAGGGTGGACAGCGCCACCATCGGCAGCAGCGCCCAGCCCGGCGCCAGCAGGTAGAAGGGGTTGCGCGCCGCCTCGGCGTTGGAAAGGATGGTCGCGCCCTGGCCGAAGTAGTTCAGCACCAGCGCCGGCAGCACCAGCAGGAACCAGGCACGGGCGATCGGCTTGCGACCGAAGTGGCCCATGTCGGCGTACAGCGCCTCGGCGCCGGTCAGCGCCAGTACGGTGGCGCCGAGGATGGCGACACCGATGCCGGGATGCGAGCTGAAGAAACGCACGGCCCATACAGGGTTCATCGCCTGCAGCACTTCCGGCTGCTGGATCACCCCGTAGACGCCCAGCGCCGCCAGGGCGCCAAACCAGAGCACCATGACCGGGCCGAACAGGATGCCGATCCGCGCGGTGCCGTGCTTCTGGATCAGGAACAGGCCGATCAGCACGATAAGCGCCAGCGGTACCGTCCAGTGCTCCAGGCCGTCGAAGGCGATCTCCAGCCCTTCTACCGCCGACAGTACCGAGATCGCCGGGGTGATCATGCTGTCGCCGTAGAACAGCGCCGCGCCGATCAGGCCGGCAACCACCACGAAGGTCTGCAGCCTGCCGAACGGCGCCGCCGCCCGGCGCGCCAGGGCCGACAGCGCCATCACCCCGCCCTCGCCCTGGTTGTCGGCACGCAGGACGAAGATCACGTACTTGATGGAAACGACCCAGACCAGCGACCAGAAGATCAGCGACAGCACGCCAAGGACGCCATCGTGGTTGGCCTGCACCCCGTAGCCGCCGATGAAGACCTCTTTCAGGGTATACAAGGGACTGGTGCCGATATCCCCATAGCAGACTCCAACCGCCCCGACCATCAGGCCGATGGCAGAGCTGGAATGCCCCTCCGACGTCTCCTCGGCACGCGTCGCTGCATCACTCATGAAACGCTTTCCCCCGGAAAAATTCGGCAAATGCTGCGCCCATGCCGTCCGCGATGCAAGCGCCGAGGCCACGGACTGCTATGACTATAGAAGGCCGGGGAGCCGATTGCCGAGCGCCCGCGGTGAGTTTTTCCAGGGCCGGAAAAGAGCTGCACGGGAGACTGGAAAAGCCGCGGCGCTGCCGCTAGAATTGCGCACTTTTTGATCAGAGGCGCCAGCAAGCGCGCCCGCCTACCGAGGTTAGCCATGTCCACCCCCACTCCCAAAGTCGGCTTCGTCAGTCTTGGATGCCCCAAGGCGCTGGTCGACTCCGAGCGCATCCTCACCCAGCTGCGCATGGAAGGCTATGAGGTCGTTCCGACCTACGAAGACGCCGACGTCGTGGTGGTCAACACCTGCGGTTTCATCGACAGCGCCAAGGCCGAGTCCCTGGAAGTGATCGGCGAAGCCATCGCCGAGAACGGCAAGGTCATCGTCACCGGCTGCATGGGCGTGGAAGAGCACGCGATCCGCGACGTGCATCCAAGCGTGCTGGCGGTCACCGGCCCGCAACAGTACGAGCAGGTGGTTACCGCGGTGCACGAAGTGGTGCCGCCGAAGACCGAACACAACCCGCTGGTCGACCTGGTCCCGCCGCAAGGCGTCAAGCTGACCCCGCGCCACTACGCCTACCTGAAGATTTCCGAAGGCTGCAACCACAGCTGCAGCTTCTGCATCATCCCGTCCATGCGCGGCAAGCTGGTCAGCCGGCCGGTCGGCGACGTGCTGAGCGAGGCCGAGCGCCTGGTCAAGGCCGGGGTCAAGGAACTCCTGGTGATTTCCCAGGACACCAGCGCCTACGGCGTGGACCTGAAGTACAAGACCGACTTCTGGAACGGCCAGCCGGTCAAGACCCGCATGAAGGAACTCTGCGAGGCGCTGAGCAGCATGGGCGTGTGGGTTCGCCTGCACTACGTCTACCCGTACCCCAACGTCGACGACGTGATCCCGCTGATGGCCGCCGGCAAGCTCCTGCCGTACCTCGACATCCCCTTCCAGCACGCCAGCCCGAAGGTGCTCAAGGCCATGAAGCGCCCGGCCTTCGAGGACAAGACCCTGGCCCGGATCAAGCAGTGGCGCGAGATCTGCCCGGAACTGACCATCCGCTCGACCTTCATCGTCGGCTTCCCGGGCGAAACCGAAGAAGACTTCCAGTACCTGCTCGACTGGCTGACGGAAGCCCAGCTCGACCGCGTCGGCTGCTTCCAGTACTCCCCCGTCGAAGGCGCTCCGGCCAACGAGCTGGGCCTGGAGCCGGTGCCGGACGAGGTCAAGCAGGACCGCTGGGAACGCTTCATGGCCCACCAGCAGGCGATTTCCGCCGCTCGCCTGCAGCTCAAGGTGGGCAAGGAAATCGAAGTGCTGATCGACGAAGTCGACGAACAGGGCGCGGTCGGCCGCTCCTGGGCCGACGCTCCGGAAATCGACGGCAACGTGTTCGTCGACAGCGACGAGCTGAAGCCGGGCGACAAGGTCCGCGTGCGCATCACCGATGCCGACGAGTACGACCTCTGGGCCGAGCTGGTCTGAGCCTCCCTGAAGAGCCCCGCCCCGCGGGGCTTTTCATCGCCAACCGTTCCGGAGAGCACGATGCTCAACAACGACGTACTACGCAGCCTGCGCTACCTGCTGGATCTTCCCGATGCACATCTGGCCGAACTGGCCGCCCCGTTCGGCGAGCAAGTCGAAGCGGACCTGCTCGAGGCTTACCTGAAGAAGGAAGACGAAGACGGCTTCCAGGCCTGCCCCGACCGCTACCTGGCGCGCTGCCTGGACGGACTGATCATCCAGCGCCGCGGTCGCGACGAGTCGCGTCCGCTACCGCCGCTGGAGCTGCCGTTGAGCAACAACATGATCCTGAAGAAGCTGCGGGTCGCCTTCGAACTCAAGGAGGAAGACCTCCATGCCATCCTCGACAGCGTCGACTTCCCGGTCTCCAAACCCGAGCTGAGCGCCCTGTTTCGCAAGCCCGGCCACAGCAACTACCGGACCTGCGGCGACCAGTTGCTGCGTAACTTCCTCAAGGGCCTGACCCTGCGCGTCCGTGGCTGAACGCGCGGAGCCACTGCTGGCGGTTCTGCTCCAGGCGCCGCCCTGCGTCGACCCCTGGTTCCTGGAGTGCCGCCAGGATCGCGCCGGCCTGACCATCCTCGTCCGCGACCTCGCCAACCAGCGCACCTGGCGCGTCGAGTTCGTCGAAGTCGAAGGCCTGCGCCAGCTCGACGCTGCCGACCTGCTGGAATTCTGGCCAGCCTGTGCGGCATCCGAGGGTTGGCTGTACCGGGTCGAGCAAGGCGGCTGGCTGGACCAGGAATGCCGTCGCGAGGGCTTCGTCGCCCGCGAGACCAAGGCCGTCGACGAGTATTTCGTCAATGGCGGCGATCGCTGCCTGAGCGTGCTGTCCTGGTCGCCACCGAAGGTTTCCCCGCTGATCTGACCGCCATGAAAAAAGCCGCCCGTGGGCGGCTTCTCGCGTGGCGCTCCGGCTACATCAGGAAGATCGTCGCCAGGCCGAGGAAGATGAAGAAACCGCCGCTGTCGGTCATCGCAGTGATCATCACGCTGGAGCCCATCGCCGGATCGCGTCCGAAACGATGCAGGGTCATCGGGATCAGCACTCCCATCATCGCCGCCAGCAGCAGGTTCAGGGTCATCGCGGCGGTCATCACCACGCCCAGTTCCCAGTTGCCGTAAAGATAGAAGGCCACCACGCCGATCACTCCGCCCCAGGCCAGGCCGTTGACCAGCGCGACGCCAAGCTCCTTGCGCAGCAGGCGGTTGCGACTGTTGCTGGTCGGCTGTACCTGGTCGAGCGCGATGGCGCGGACGATCATGGTGATGGTCTGGTTGCCGGAATTGCCACCGATGCCGGCAACGATCGGCATCAGCGCGGCCAGCGCCACCAGTTTCTCGATGGAGCCTTCGAACAGACCGATCACCCGCGAGGCGACGAAGGCGGTGATCAGGTTGGTGGCCAGCCAGGCCCAGCGGTTGCGCACCGACTTCCAGACCGAGGCGAAGATGTCTTCTTCTTCACGCAGACCGGCCATGTTGAGGACTTCGCTTTCGCTTTCCTCACGGATCAGGTCGACCATCTCGTCGATGGTCAGACGACCGATCAGCTTGCCGCCCTTGTCCACCACCGGCGCGGAAATCAGGTCGTAACGCTCGAATGCCTGGGCGGCGTCGTAGCCGTCCTCGTCCGGGTGGAAGGTCACCGGGTCAGTGGCCATGACTTCCAGCACTTGCTTGTCCGGATCGTTGACCAGCAGGCGCTTGATCGGCAGCACGCCCTTGAGCACGCCGTCGTAGTCGACCACGAACAGTTTGTCGGTATGCCCGGGCAGTTCCTTCAGGCGGCGCAGGTAGCGCAGCACCACTTCCAGGCTGACGTCCTCGCGGATGGTGACCATCTCGAAGTCCATCAGCGCGCCGACCTGGTCCTCCTCGTAGGACAGCGCCGAACGCACTCGCTCGCGCTGCTGCGCGTCGAGGCTTTCCATCAGTTCGTGGACCACGTCGCGCGGCAGTTCCGGCGCCAGGTCGGCGAGTTCGTCGGCGTCCAGGTCCTTGGTCGCGGCGATGATCTCGTGGTCGTCCATGTCCGCGATCAGGGTTTCCCGGACCGCGTCGGAGACTTCGAGGAGGATGTCGCCGTCGTCCTCGGACTTGACCAGCTGCCAGACCGTCAGGCGGTCGTCCAGCGGCAGCGATTCGAGGATGTGGGCGATGTCGGCGGGGTGCAGTTCCTCCAGCTTGCGCTGGAGTTCTACGAGATTCTGCCGGTGGACGAGGTTTTCCACCCGGTCATGGTGCTGGCCTTCCTGACGATGGGTCAGGTCCTCCACCACCTTGTGGCGATGCAGCAGCTCGACCACCTGCGCTAGGCGGTCCTGCAGGCTTTCCTGCGGCTTCTTGGCTTCTACTTCGGTCATAGCGCGCTCCACCCCCAGTAGCGGAGCACGCCAAAGGGGTCAATCAGAAACGTGATTGGTCAAACGGGAAACTGTTCGAGTTTCTACTGGGTAAGTCCATGGGGGTGTTCCAAGGGCCCTCTCGGGGCAGATACGGATAATGATAACACTCCGCTTGCGTTTTGCGCGTTACAAAATGGCGGCAAGAACAAGCGCTTGCGGCACAAAGTTCATCGTCACTCGACGCCTGACTGCGACGCCGGAAATTTCACTCAGGACACTCGGCCCCGCGGAAAAAGGGAACGCGTTAGCCTGCACTCACCCTTATCCGACCCGGAGTGCCGGCCATGCGTTCCCTGTCCCTCCTTCTCCTCCTCTCGCTGGCGTCCACCTGCGAGGCCGCTGCGGTATTCCGCTGCGAAGACGCCAGCGGCCATGTCAGCTTCACCCAACTCGGTTGCCCCGCCGGGCAGGCCGGCGAGACCGTCGTGGCGGACAACCCGCCGCCGGGAGGCAGGAGCGTCACGCCGAGGGCCGAGACGAAGACGAAAAAGGCGTCCATCGGCCGGAAAAGCGTGCCGCTCGCGGTGATCGGAGAAAGAGAAGATCGCTGCGGCAGACGCCTGGACGAGAAGGAACGCCGCAAGGCGATCGTGGAGCAGCGGATCATGGCGGGAATGACCCGCTCCGATGTGGAGCGGGCGCTGGGCAAGCCGGACCGGGTCAGCGGGAACAATGCGGAGGTGCGTTATCAGTACAAGGCCGACAAGCGACGGGGAGCGAGAAGCGTGAGCTTCGATCAGGAGGGATGTGTGAAGGGAAAGGGAAGGTACCGGGTGGAGCGAGTCGATCCCGGGAGCTAAGGCCGGGCCGTCCTCATACCGATGAAAGCAGGACCGGCATCGCCCTTAGCGTGCCGGGCAGGGTGTCGCCCTGCCTGCATGGAAAAGACGGACGACAGTCTTCAGCAACCTACCGCCTGCCCGCCGCGCACGCCTCTGGCTGGCGGTTATGGTCAGGCTCAATCCTCTTTCTGCGGTTCGCCGGGCAACAACGCGCGTGATGAACAGACCGCGATACAGGTGGAATCCCGTTTGCACGTCCACCGTTTCGGAAGCGCCTTGCAGTGAAGTCAAGGCAGCGATGCCCTTGCGCACACGGCACTCGTTCAACGCGCGGCTGCCTCCCTCCATCGGCAGCAAGGAGGGCAACGGCTCGCCAGCGGGCGCATGGTCGACAATGCTGCCGACGATGGTGATGAGCTGGTCGCCGCGCGCGCTGACGGCAGCCTGCGCGAGGTTTTCGGAAATCACCGCATCCAGGCGAACGATGCCGACGCGACGACTGATCAACATGACCATGGATCTCTCCTCTATGTATGGATGGCATCGCTACGATGCATCGCAACGACCTCTAGGAAGCCGTTCCACCCGTCCCCCCGGAGGCCTGCCCGGGAGCGGTGCGCTCGAGGTCGACGAGCAGCACGTGTTCGTGAGCGAGAACAAGGTCGAAACGAGCCTGCCCCAGCGCCTGGCCATCCTGCACGACGGACAGGTTTTCGATGGGTGTCAGGCACAGCAGGCTGGCCTTCAGCACGCGCAGGCGCTCGCCGGCATTGCCTGACTGCAGCAGGCAGCGGGCATCCTGCAGGTACTGGTGCGCCTCGGGACCATGCCAGGTCAGGCGAAAGATGCTCTCGCAACTGGCCAGCAGGGACTCCTGCTCGCCACTGGCGGAAAACTCCCGCCGCACCTTGCCAAGCAGGCTCGAGGACTCCAGGCGCAAGGTCATGAAGGGGATGGCCGGCGGGGCCAGCAGTTGATCGGCATCGATGACGCTGCCGGCGGGCAGGCCGAACAACTGCCGCAACGTTTCGCGCAGGGCGGCGTGATCCAGGCGCACGGTTGCACTGGACATGGCGAACTCCTTTTCAGGATGGATGGATGACGGACAGGCACCGACGCGGCGGATACAACCGCCGGCCAGGCCGGAGCGAAGTACGTTCGTTCAATGCAGGCGCAGGACCCGCGCCAGGTTGCCGCGCGCCTGCAACAGCAGGACCAGCAGCACCAGCAGTACCCCGAGCATCCACGGCGAGAGGTGCTCGGCACGATACAACCCGGCCACTATTCCCAGCGCCTGGCAGCCGGTGCACAACGCCAGCAGGTAGGCGCACAGGGAAACGCCGGGCCGGAAACGCGCGCCGGCGCGGCGATAGGTGATCAGGCGCATGCAGATCGCCGAGCAGACCAGCACGGTCAGGGTGGACAGCGGATCAACCATCGGACTTGCCTCCCCGGCGGCGCAACAGCCCGCGCATCCAGCTGGGCAGTTCGCCGCCACGCATCCACTCGAGCATGCCGATGCCGCCGGTCACGCAGAGGGTCGCGGCGACGAAGGCGGCCATGCCGCTGGTCTGGGTCAATCCGCGGCCGAGCGCCTCGATTCCGGCGTAATAGCCGCCGACCCAGGACACCAGCAGGTAGCCGAGGCGGGTCAGGGCGTTGTAGTCACGGGCGAACACGACAAAGAAGATGGCGCCGCCGAAGCCTCCCAGCAAGGCGTTGCCATCGATACCCGGCAGGTACATGGCCAGGCCGACGCCAGCCATTGCGCTGGCGGCGGAGGCCGCAGAGCTTGGCTCGGACATGGATGACTCCCGGAAATGCAAAGGCCCGCCGAAAAGGCGGGCCCGGAACGGCCGAAGCCCGCATCGGCGGGCTTCGGCCAGAGGAATTTCAATCGTGGAGAATTTATACCTTTATCGTCCCATAGCGTCAATATGGGAAAACCCGTTTTCATACAGAAATTTTTTTAGCGCTCGCCCACGATCCCCACCTCCGCCATCGGCTCCTCCAGCCGCTGCAAGGCCTGGCGCAGCAAAGCGACGACCCGCTCGCGCCATTCCTTGTCCCAGCGATGCAGGGTGCTCTTCGACAGCCCGCTGAGTCGCTCGATCTCGCGGATGCTCGACGGCGGACGACGGAACATGCGCATCAGCAAGGCCAGGGTTGCCCGCTGCTCGATCGGGTCGGCCCCGGGCTTCAGCCAGTCGCGCAAAGCCGCCAGGCCAAGGACGAAATCCCGCCCGCGGGCGAACTCGGCCCGCACCACCGCCAGCTCCAGTGGGTGCGCAGCCAGCTGGCGCTGGGCGAAACGCACGGTCATCACCGCCTGGGCCTGCCATTCGTGCGGACTCAAACCGCTGGGCAGGTGTTCGATGAAGCTGCGATCGAAGCGCTCGCGCAGGCCATCGATCACCATCGCCGTCGACGACTTCGGTCCCGGCTGGTGCTCGAACATCCAGTAGGCCACGGCCAGCGCCTGCTCGGTACTTTGAAACATGGTATTCCCTCCTTGGCCGGCCCACCTGGCTGGCCGCTCGCATTAGCCACCCGCAGTGGCTGTGTTGGGCCGCCGTCCTACCCGAGGTGAGTAGGAAAGCGCTGAAATTATGGTAATACCCATATACGGAGGCTTGCAATGCCACAGGCACACCCTTAGTCTTGCCCCCTATGGAACTCAAAGATCGCATCAAGGCGGCGCGCAAGCACGCCCATCTCAGCCAGGTCCAGCTTGCCCAGGCGGTAGGCATGACCCAGACCTCCATTTCCGATCTGGAGCGCGGCAAGTCCCGCGCCACCAGCTTCGTCGCGCAGATCGCCGGCGCCTGCGGCGTCAACCCCCTGTGGCTGGCGGAAGGTCGTGGCGAGATGCTCGCCGAGCGCGGCCAGGCGAATGCAGGACCCAATGCCAGTTGGCTTGGCGCAGTAGAGTCATGGGACGACGAAACGCCCCTGGATGCCGACGAGATCGAACTGCCCTTCTACAAGGAGATCGAGCTGTCCGGCGGCAAGGGCAGCACGGTGATCCTGCAGACCGGCGGGCGCAAGCTGCGCTTCGGCAAGTACACCCTGCGCAAGAAGAACATCGATCCGGCCAGTGCCGCCTGCGTCACGGTCAGCGGCAACAGCATGGAGCCGGTGCTGCCGGACGGCAGCACGGTAGGCGTGGACACTAGCGCGCGGACGATCAAGGACGGCGACATGTACGCCTTCGACCACGACGGCCAACTGCGCGTTAAACTGCTTTACCGCCTTCCAGGCGGCGGCCTGCGCATTCGCAGCTTCAACAGTGACGAGCATCCGGACGAGCGCTACGAGCCCCAGGAAGCCGCCGAGCACATCAACGTGATCGGCCGGGTGTTCTGGTACTCGGTGCTGGTCTGACCCCTTCCCGCCCCGCCTGACGACGGGGCCGCGTTCCGGCGGAAGAAAAATCCCGGGCAAAGAAAAAAGGGCCTGCATTGCTGCAGGCCCTTTCGGTATGGCGCACTCAGGAGGATTCGAACCTCCGACCGCTCGGTTCGTAGCCGAGTACTCTATCCAGCTGAGCTATGAGTGCGTGTCGGTGCTTTTTCCGGCCACCTGCCGGTAACGCTTGTTTTACCGTGAAAGACCGCAACTGTCGATCCTTCGCTCGCCGAGCCCCTGACGAGAGGAACCCTTCGAAATATGGCGCACTCAGGAGGATTCGAACCTCCGACCGCTCGGTTCGTAGCCGAGTACTCTATCCAGCTGAGCTATGAGTGCGTCGTGGGGGCGCATTATAGATTGTGGATTTTATCCGTCAAGCGATTTTTTCAATCAAATCAGTAACTTAGTTACCAAGATGGCTTTCGCCGCCTGAATCAACCTCTAACACTTGAATGGCGGAGAGGGGGGGATTCGAACCCCCGACACCCTTTTGAGGTGTACTCCCTTAGCAGGGGAGCGCCTTCGGCCACTCGGCCACCTCTCCGCAACACGGGGCGCATGATACCCATCTTTACCCCGTTTGCAAAGGGAAAATTAGATAAAAATTAATGGTTTGGCTCTTGATCTTTCTCTTTCTGGATGCGCTGGTAAATTTCCTCCCGGTGTACGGCGACTTCCTTCGGCGCGTTGACGCCGATGCGCACCTGGTTCCCTTTGACACCCAGTACCGTCACGGTGACGTCGTCACCTACCATCAGGGTCTCTCCGACCCGACGAGTCAGAATCAGCATTCCTTTCTCCTCACGCGAATATTTCAGGACAACAGTCTGCAAAAAAGAAATGGCGGCGGATCCGCAGAAATCAAGAGCGCGATCCTTCACCCAGTATTGACCAGTCCCGCCGGAATGAAAGTTCCTGCCAAACGGTCAAAAACGACAAAAGGCGCGGGGTTGCCGCGCCTTTCGCCTGCCAGCGTCACTCACCCTGTCGCGCCGGCGCGTCGAGCTCGAACGCCGTGTGCAGAGCACGTACCGCCAGTTCCAGGTACTTCTCTTCGATCACCACGGAAACCTTGATTTCCGAGGTGGAGATCATCTGGATGTTGATGCTTTCCTTGGCCAGCGCTTCGAACATGCGGCTGGCCACGCCGGCGTGCGAACGCATGCCGACGCCGACGATGGAAACCTTGGCGATGTTGGTGTCGCCGATGGCTTCGCGCGCGCCGATGTTGGCGGCGGTCTGCTTGAGGATTTCCAGGGCGTTCAGGTAATCGTTGCGATGCACCGTGAAGGTGAAGTCGGTGGTGTTATCGTGCGCCACGTTCTGCACGATCATGTCGACTTCCACATTGGCGGCACTGATCGGCCCGAGGATCTTGAAGGCCACGCCGGGGGTATCGGGTACGCCACGGATGGTCAGCTTGGCTTCGTCGCGGTTGAAGGCGATGCCGGAGATGATCGGCTGTTCCATGGATTCCTCTTCATCATCGATAGTAATGAGGGTGCCCGGACCCTCCTGGAAGCTGTGCAGCACGCGCAGCGGAACGTTGTACTTGCCGGCGAACTCGACCGCCCGGATCTGCAGCACCTTGGAACCGAGGCTGGCCATTTCCAGCATTTCCTCGAAGGTGATCTTGTCCAGCCGACGGGCCTGCGGCACTACGCGCGGATCGGTGGTGTAGACGCCGTCGACGTCGGTGTAGATCTGGCATTCGTCGGCCTTCAACGCCGCCGCCAGGGCCACCCCGGTGGTATCGGAACCGCCGCGGCCCAGCGTGGTGATGTTGCCGTTGCCGTCGACGCCCTGGAAACCGGCGACCACCACTACCCTGCCGGCCTTGAGGTCGGCGCGGATGTGGGTGTCGTCGATGTGCAGGATGCGCGCCTTGGTGTGCGCACTGTCGGTGAGGATACGCACCTGGTTGCCGGTATAGGAGACCGCCGGCACGCCGCGCTTGATCAGGGCCATGCTGAGCAGGGCGATGGTCACCTGCTCTCCGGTCGAGACCATGACGTCCAGTTCGCGCGGAACCGGCTGCTCCATGATCTGGTTGGCCAGGCCGATCAGACGGTTGGTCTCGCCGCTCATGGCGGATACCACCACGACGACGTCATCGCCCGCTTCGCGGAATTTCTTCACCTTCTCGGCCACCTGCTCGATACGCTCGACGGTGCCGACGGAGGTCCCTCCAAACTTCTGTACGATCAAAGCCATTTCAAACCGCCTGATTCCGTGAAGGGCGCCCTTTTGAACCTGCCACATTCTTTCGCTACCCGGACTGGCGGGGCGCACCGCCGGCCGGGCATCAAGGGGCGCTGGCCGCCCGGCCCCGCGTCGCTCTGGCGCGGAGCCGGCATGGCATCAGAGCCCTTGCTCGACGAAGCGCTGGGCCAGGGCCAGGGCCTCGTCCAATTTCGCTGCATCGGTGCCGCCGCCCTGGGCCATATCCGGGCGTCCGCCACCTTTGCCACCAACTGCCGCCGCGGCTTGCTTCATAAGCTCGCCGGCCTTCAGTTGGCCGGTCAGGTCCTGGGTCACGCCTGCGACCAGTACGACCTTCCCGTCCAGCTCGCCGCCGAGCAGGATCACTGCGCGGCCGAGCTTGTTCTTCAACTGGTCGACCAGCGCCAGCAGCGCCTTGCCGTCCAGACCATCGAGGCGCGCGGCGAGTACCTTCGCGCCCTTGATTTCCACCGCCGCCGCCGAAAGGTCGTCGCCGGCCGCGCTGGCAGCCTTGGCCTTGAGCTGTTCCAGCTCCTTCTCCAGCGAGCGGTTGCGCTCCAGCAGGGCGCCGAGCTTGTCCAGCAGGTTGTCGCGGCTGCCCTTGACCAGGCTGGCGGCTTCCTTGAGCTGCTCCTCGGCACCGTTCAGGTAGGCCAGCGCCGCCGCGCCGGTGACCGCCTCGATACGGCGTACGCCGGCAGCCACGCCACCCTCGCTGGTGATCTTGAACAGGCCGATGTCGCCGGTGCGGGATACGTGGGTGCCACCGCACAGCTCGACGGAGAAATCGCCGCCCATGCTCAGTACGCGCACCTGGTCGCCGTACTTCTCGCCGAACAGCGCCATGGCGCCCTTGGCCTTGGCGGTGTCGATATCGGTTTCCTCGGTCTCGACCTCGGTGTTGCGACGGATTTCGGCGTTGACGATATCCTCCAGGGCCTTCAGTTGTTCCGCCTTGATCGCCTCGAAGTGGCTGAAGTCGAAACGCAGGCGCTGGCTGTCCACCAGCGAGCCCTTCTGTTGTACGTGGTCGCCCAGTACCTGGCGCAGCGCGGCATGCAGCAGGTGGGTCGCGGAGTGGTTGAGCGCGGTGGCCTGGCGTACCGAGGCGTCGACCTCGGCCTTGACCGCGCCGCCGACGCTCAGGTTGCCCCGGGCGACCACGCCATGGTGCAGGTGCGCGCCGCCAGCCTTGGTGGTATCGCGCACGTCGAAGCGCACGCCAGCCGCCTCGAGGTAGCCACTGTCGCCGACCTGGCCGCCGGACTCGGCGTAGAACGGCGTCTGGTCGAGGACCACGACGCCCTCCTCGCCCTCCTCCAGGCGCTCGACGGCCTGGCCGTCCCTGAACAGCGCGACGATCTGCCCGGCGCCGGAGACGCCCTGATAGCCGAGGAAGCGGGTCTCGCCGTCGACCTTGACCAGGCTGTTGTAGTCCATGCCGAAGGCGCTGGAAGCGCGGGCGCGCTCGCGCTGGGCCTCCATCTCGCGCTCGAAGCCGTCCTCGTCGATGGTCAGCTCGCGCTCGCGGGCGATGTCATTGGTCAGGTCGACCGGGAAGCCATAGGTGTCGTACAGCTTGAACACCACGTTGCCGGGAATCACGCTGCCCTGCAGTTCGGCGAGGTCCTGTTCGAGGATCTTCAGGCCTTGCTCCAGGGTCTTGGCGAACTGTTCTTCCTCGGTCTTCAGCACGCGCTCGATGTGTGCCTGCTGTTGCTTCAGCTCGGGGAAGGCATCGCCCATCTCGGCGACCAGCGCTGCGACGATCTTGTGGAAGAAGGTGCCCCTGGCGCCCAGCTTGTTGCCGTGGCGGCAGGCGCGGCGGATGATCCGCCGCAAGACGTAGCCGCGACCCTCGTTGGACGGCAGTACGCCGTCGGCGATCAGGAAGCTGCAGGAACGGATGTGATCGGCTACCACCTTCAGCGACGGCGCGTCGTCGTTGGCGCAGCCGATGGCCTCGGCGGAGGCTTTCAGCAGATTCTGGAACAGGTCGATCTCATAGTTCGAGTGCACGTGCTGGAGTACCGCGCTGACGCGCTCCAGGCCCATGCCGGTGTCCACGCTCGGCGCCGGCAGCGGGTGCATGACGCCGTCCGCGGTGCGGTTGAACTGCATGAACACGTTGTTCCAGATCTCGATGTAGCGGTCGCCGTCCTCTTCCGGCGAACCGGGCGGGCCGCCCCAGATCTCCGGCCCATGGTCGAAGAATATCTCGGTGCAGGGACCGCAGGGTCCGGTATCGCCCATCGCCCAGAAGTTGTCGGACGCATAGGGCGCGCCCTTGTTGTCGCCGATCCGCACCATACGCTCGGCGGGCACGCCGACTTCCTTGGTCCAGATGTCGTAGGCCTCGTCGTCGGTGGCGTAGACGGTGACCCAGAGCTTTTCCTTGGGCAGGTTCAGCCATTTCTCGCCGGTGAGGAACTCCCAGGCGTAATGGATGGCGTCGCGCTTGAAATAGTCGCCGAAGCTGAAGTTACCCAGCATTTCGAAGAAGGTGTGGTGCCGCGCGGTGTAGCCGACGTTTTCCAGGTCGTTGTGCTTGCCGCCGGCGCGCACGCATTTCTGGCTGGTGGTCGCACGGGTGTAGGCGCGCTTTTCCAGGCCGAGGAAGCAGTCCTTGAACTGGTTCATGCCCGCGTTGGTGAACAGCAGGGTCGGATCGTTCGCCGGGATCAGCGAACTGGAAGCGACACGGGTGTGTCCCTTCTCTTCGAAGAAGCGGAGGAAGGCTTCACGGATTTCAGCGCTTTTCATAGGTTCTTCCACGGAAAATTGGCGGCCACGAATCGCCGGCAAAGGGCCGCATTATATCGGCCCTTGGGCAAGGTTGTAGTGTATTTGCGCGATAGTTATTGCCTATTGCCGACCTTTTCGCTTATGAGCGACGAAAGGCCGCGAAGGCATCCAGTACTTGTCCTATGGACTCGGCGGAAACGTCCAGGTGGGTGACCAGGCGCAAACGCGCCGCCGCGCTGATCCGCACCCCGCGCTCGGCGAGGAAGTCGCGCAGCGCGACCGCCCGCTCGCCGACATCGACATAGACCATGTTGGTCTGCACCGGCTCCACCGCATAGCCCAGTTCGCGCAGCCCGTCGCCCAGGCGCGCGGCGTTGGCGTGGTCGTCGGCCAGGCGTGCCACCTGGTGGTCGAGGGCGTACAGGCCGGCAGCCGCCAACAGGCCGGCCTGGCGCATCCCGCCGCCGACCATCTTGCGCCAGCGACGGGCCTTGCCGATCAGTTCTACGCTGCCGCAAAGCACCGAGCCCACCGGCGCACCGAGGCCCTTGGACAGGCACACCGACACCGAGTCGAAGTGTCGGGTGATCTCGCTGGCGTCTACGCCCAGCTTCACCGCCGCGTTGTACAGGCGCGCGCCATCCAGGTGCAGGGCCAGGCCACGCGCGCGAGTGAAGGCGCGCGCCGCGGCCAGGTAGTCGAGCGGCAGCACCTTGCCCTGCATGGTGTTTTCCAGGGCCAGCAGGCGGGTCCTGGCGAAGTGGAAATCGTCGGCCTTGATCGCTGCCGCGACCTTGTCCAGGTGGAGCGATCCGTCGGCCTCGCCGTCGATCGGCTGCGGCTGGATCGAGCCCAGCACCGCGGCACCGCCGCCCTCGTATTTGTAGGTATGCGCCTGCTGGCCGACGATGTATTCGTCGCCGCGCTCGCAGTGGGCCATCAATCCGAGCAGGTTGCTCATGGTCCCGGTCGGTACGAAGAGCGCCGCGGCGAAGCCCAGGCGCGCCGCCAGTTCGGCCTCCAGGCGGTTGACCGTGGGGTCCTCGCCATAGACGTCGTCGCCCAGTTCGGCCGCGGCCATGGCTTCGCGCATGCCGGCGGTGGGCTGGGTGACGGTGTCGCTGCGCAGGTCGATGACAGGCACGGAGGGCTCCTCGGTTCGGCGGAAAAGCCCGATCCTACGGCGCTCTACCGACAGCCACAAGGGAAGTCGGGAAATCTTCCCGGCCGCAACGGAAACGGAGCGCCGAAGCGCTCCGTCATGATCGAGAGGGAAGGCCGATACGCCTCAGAGCTTGGCCGGCACCACCAGGATTCCGGCACGCAGGCCGTTCTTCACCCGTGGATTGGGGAAGATGATGCGCGCGCCGACCTCGTCCACCACCCAGCGCGTGCCGCCGATATCCTCGGCCAGCAGGTAGCCCGGCGAGAGTTCGGTGAAGTTGGCCACGTCGTCGTCGAGGTGCAGGCGGAAGTGGTCGCTGTGCTTGATCACCTCGCGCGACACGCTGAACAGCTTGAGGCCGTCGAGCCGGGAGCCGTCCGGCTGTTCCTCGCTGCCGTCGATCAGCAGCTCCAGGCTCCGCTCCAGGCGCTCCAGGTTGACCTCCTGGTTCTCTCCGAACGGACGTGCCTTGCCCAGTTCCAGGGTAAAGGCCTCGGCGCCGAGCTGGCCGTAGGTGTAGGCGCTGAAGGTGATGCCCGGCTTGTTCTGCAACAGCACCGCCTCGATGCCGGCGTCGCGCAGGCGGGCCAGTTCGCTGCGGGAATGCTGGCGGCCCTCGGCCCAGGGGTAGAGGGCGAACTGCTCGATCTTCGAGCCGCGGATCGCGGTATGCAGGTCGTAGTGCAGGTGGACTCGCTCGGTCTTGCTGAAGAACACCTGGGCCAGGCGCTCCAGCTCGGCGGCACGGAAGGCCTCGTTGCCGCTGCCCTCCTCGTGGCGACCGTTGAACAGGCGGTTCATGTCCTGTTCGACGTAGCGCTCGCCGCGGCGGATGGCTTCGGGGTTGCCGAACAGGAAGAGGACCCTGGCGGCAGGCTTGAGGGTGCCAGCGGCGACCTTGCGGATCAGCCGTTCGAGCAGTTCGATGGGCGCGGTCTCGTTGCCGTGGATACCGGCCGAGAGCAACAGGTCGACGCCGTTATCGCGGGCGCCGATCGGCGTGACTTCCAGCGCGCCCTCGGCCAGCCAGTGCAGGCGGGTGCCGTCGGCGGTGAGCTGGATCTTCTCGGTCGGCTCGCGGCCGGCCAGGGTCAAGTCGAGCAGTTTGCCGAGGGCGAGCATGGGATGTCCTCAGTCAGTGGGTGTGGTCGCAGCCGCAGTCGGGGCCGTGCTCGTGGTCGTCGCCCTCTTCGATCGGCTCCATCTCCAGTTGCAGGCTGACCAGGTTGGTCGCCATCGGCCGCAGCAGCAGGTTGGTGTATTCGGTATCGCCGTCTTCGACGTCGACGCCGATCAGCAACTGGCCGTTGCCGGCTTGCTGGACCCACACTTCCTTGCCCTGCCAGACCACGGCGAAACGGGTGCAGGAAGTTTCCAGCTGGGTGCCGTCGGTATCTTCGAGGATCAGTTGCAGGCTATCGGACATGGTGGCGAGGCTCTCAATCGAGTTGGAAGGAATAAACCGAGCCCAGTTTAAGGATCTGCGTCAGTTCATCCAATGCCGTCCGGCACTCCAGCAGCAGTTGGGGGTCGGCCAGGTCGGTCTCGCTCAGGCGGTCGCGGTAGTGCCGGTCGACCCAGGCTACCAGCGTGTCGTACAGGCCGGCGCTCATGATCACCCCCGGATTCACCGCCGCCAGCTCCCGTTCCTGCAGCGCCACGCGCAAGCGCAGGCAAGCCGGACCGCCGCCGTTCTGCATGCTCTGCTTGAGGTCGAAGACCTTCACTTCGCGGATCGGACCGTCGTCGCCGGTGAGCTGGTCCAGGTAGTTCCAGACCCGCGGGTTGTTCCGGCACTCCTCCGGTACCACCAGCAGCATCGAACCGTCGGCCTTCGACAGCAGTTGGCTGTTGAACAGGTAGGACTTCACCGCGTCCTCCACCGCGACCTGGTCGCGCGGCACGCAGATGGCGCGGAAGCGGCCGCCGCGGCGGCCCAGCTTGTCGTGCAGTTCGGCAAGGACCTTCTCGGTATCGAGGAAGGCGTCCTCGTGATGGAACAGCACCTCGCCATTGCCCACCGAGATCACATCGTTGTGGAACACGCCCTGGTCGATCACCGCCGGGTTCTGTTGAGCGTAGACCACTCCGGCCTCGCTCAGCCCGTGCAGACGCGCGACGGCCTGGCAGGCTTCCAGGGTCTGGCGCGCCGGATAGCGTTGCGGCGCCGGGAAGCGACTGTCGAAGGCGCTGCGACCGAAGACGAAGAACTCCACGCCGGCATCGCCATAGTCCTTGCAGAAACGCGTGTGGTTGGCCGCGCCTTCGTCGCCGAACTGGCTCACTGCCGGCAGCGCCGCGTGATGGGCGAAATGCCGCTCGTCGTTGAACATCGCCGCCAGCACGCGGCTGGTGGTGGGATGCTCGATGGATCGGTGGAACTTGCAGTTCAGGTTGGCCGCGGTGAAATGCACGCGGCCATCGGCGGTGTCGGCACTCGGGCTGACCGTGGCGGCATTGGCGGTCCACATGCTCGAAGCCGAGCTGCAGGCGGCGAGGAGAGGCATCGCTTCCTTCGCCGCGCGGCGGATCACCTCCTCGTCGCTGCCGGAGAAGCCCAGGCTACGCAGCGCAGCGGTATCCGGGCGGGCTTGCGGAGCGAGTACCCCCTGCTTGAAACCCATCTCCATCAGCGCCTTCATCTTCGCCAGACCCTGCTTCGCCGCTTCCTTCGGGTTGGACACCGCCTGGCTGTTGCTTTGCGAAGCGACATTGCCGTAGGACAGGCCGCCGTAGTTGTGGGTCGGGCCGACCAGGCCGTCGAAATTCACTTCATGGGCATTCATAGGCTGATCCCGGGAGTCAGGGTGGCAGGAAGGGACACGCTGGGGCTTTCCAGCGAGGCGACCGGATAGGCGCAGTAATCGGCGGCGTAGTAGGCGCTCGGCCGGTGGTTGCCGGACGCGCCGATACCGCCGAACGGCGCGCTGCTGGCGGCGCCGGTGAGCTGCTTGTTCCAGTTGACGATGCCGGCGCGGCTTTCCACGAGGAACTGCTCGAAACGCTCGCGGGAATCCGACAGCAACCCGGCGGCCAGGCCGTACTGGGTGGCGTTGGCTTCACGGATCGCCGCAGCGAAATCGGAGTAGCGGATCACTTGCAACAGCGGCCCGAAGAACTCTTCGTCCGGTCGCTCGGCCACCGCGCTGACGTCGAGGATGCCCGGGGTCAGCAGGGCGGCGCCGTCGATCGGCTGGGTCATCGCCAGCAGCGGCTGTGCGCCCTTGCCGATCAAATGCTCCTGGGCCTTGAGCAGGTGCTCGGCGGCGCTCAGCGAAATCACCGCGCCCATGAACGGCGCCGGCTGTTCGTCGAAGCGACCGACCCGCAGGGTAGCGCTGACCGCCACCAGGCGCGCCAGCAGTGCGTCGCCCCAGGCGCCCTGCGGCACCAGCAGGCGGCGGGCGCAGGTGCAACGCTGGCCTGCGGAGATGAAGGCGGACTGGATGATGGTGTAGACGGCGGCGTCGAGGTCGGCGACCTCCTCCACCACCAGCGGGTTGTTGCCGCCCATCTCCAGCGCCAGGATTTTCTGCGGCTGGCCGCCAAACTGGCTGTGCAGCAGGTTGCCGGTGCGACTGGACCCGGTGAAGAACAGACCGTCGAGCCCACGGTGGGCGGCCAGCGCGACGCCGGTTTCGCGACCGCCCTGGACCAGGTTGAGCACGCCGGCCGGCAGGCCGGCCTGGATCCAGGCCTTGAGCGTCAGCTCGGCGACCTTCGGGGTCAGCTCGCTGGGCTTGAACACCACGCAGTTACCGGCCAGCAGCGCCGGGACGATATGCCCGTTGGGCAGGTGGCCGGGGAAATTGTAGGGACCGAATACCGCCACCACGCCATGCGGCTTGTGCCGTAGCACGGCGGTAGCGTCGGCCAGCGGACCGGATTTCTCGCCGGTGCGCTCGCGGAACGCCTGCACCGAGATCGCCACCTTGTTGACCATGCTGGTCACTTCGGTGGCCGACTCCCACAGCGGCTTGCCGGTTTCCTCGCCGATCACTCGGGCCAGCTCGTCGGCGCGGGACTTGAGGGTCGCAGCGAAGCGCTCGAGCAACTCGATGCGCTGCTCCAGCGGGCGCCGCGCCCAGGCCGGGAAGGCCTCGCGGGCGGCGCGCACGGCAGCGTCGACCTGGGTGACGTCAGCGCCGCGCCCGGACCAGACCACGCCCTGGCCAACCGGGTCGAGGGACTCCAGGGTCTCGCCCTGGCCCGCCAGCCACTGGCCGGCAATGTAATGGGTACTCATCATCGACTCCTCGGGCGCCCTCGCCGGGACGCCTCCATCAGGCTTTCAACCGCGCTTCTGCGCCGACAGCGGCACCGCGCGTACCGAGGCGCCGGCCGACAGGCGCAGGCGCTTGGCAGTCAGCGGATCGACCACCAGGGTGCCGGCGGCGGCCCGCGCCGGCGCGGCGGTGATGCGACAGTCTTCGCGCTTGCGGTTGTGGATCAGGTAGGGCTCGGCGTCGTCGCCGGGAGTGCCCACCGCCAGCACCAGGTTCTGGCTCTCGGCGATGGCGCGGATCTTGTCGGTCTCGGCCTCGATCGCCGGGCCGGCGTCGAAGATGTCGACGTAGCCCTGGTAGCTGAAGCCCTCGGCCTTGAGCATGGCCAGCGCCGGCTCGGTGTTCGGATGGACGCGGCCGATCACCCCGCGCGCCTCCTCGGAGAGGAAGCAGGTATAGAGCGGGAACTTCGGCATCAGCTCGGCGATGAAGGCCTTGTTGCCGACCCCGGTGAGGTAGTCGGCCTGGGAGAATTCCATCTTGAAGAAGTGCCGGCCGAGGCTTTCCCAGAATGGCGAACGCCCCTCCTCGTCGGACATGCCGCGCATCTCGGCGATCAGCTTGTCGCCGAACAGGTGGCGGAATTCGGCGATGAACAGGAAGCGCGCGCGCGACAGCAGCTTGCCGTTGAGGCCGCTGCGGTGGTCGGCGTGGAGGAACAGCGAGCACAGCTCGGAATTGCCGGTCAGGTCGTTGGCCAGGAACAGCGTGGGGATCTCGCGATGGATGTTGAGTTCCTGCGAGGCGCTCACGGTGAGGCCGACCCGGTAGTTGTACCAGGGTTCGCGAAGCCCCACCGCTCCGGCGATGGCGGAGATGCCGACGACCTTGCCGGCGTCGTCCTCGAGGACGAACAGGTAGTCGGCGTCGCCGCGTTCGGCCTCGCCGCGGAAGGCCTTCTCGGCCCAGCTGACGCGATGCTGCAGGCGCTGCTCGTTGGCCGGCAGGGTGGTCAGACCGGTACCGGTGCTGCGCGCCAGCTCGATCAGGGCCGGCAGGTCGGCGCTGGTAACAGGACGTACGATCATGACTGGCTCCTTCAGACCGCTACCAGGCGCACGCTGGCGCCTTCGCCGACGCCCAGGGCCTCGGCGGCTTCAACACTCAGGGCCACCGGCTTGCCGGGCGCCCAGTCCAGGTCCAGCACGACCGCGCGGAAGTCCTGCAACTGGCCGTTGGTGACCAGGTATGGACGCCCGCTCTTCGGCGCCTCGCCGATCTTCACCGGAACCACCCGGCTCTGGGCGATCGAGCGAATCCCCGAGGTACGCGCGTGCAGGGTCGGGCCGCCATCGAAGATGTCGATGTAGTTGTCGGTCTCGAAGCCTTCGCGCATCAGGATATCGAAGGTGATCTGCGCTCGCGGGTGGACCTGGCCCATGGACTCCTGGGCGGCATCCGGCAACAGTGGCACATAGATCGGATAGTGCGGCATCAGTTCGGCGAGGAAGGTGCGGCTCTTCAGCCCGGAGAGCTTTTCCGCCTCGATGTAGTTCAGGTCGAAGAAGTTGCGCCCGACCGCGTTCCAGAACGGCGATTCGCCCTGCTCGTCGCTGTAGCCGACGATCTCCACCACCACCGCGTCGGCGAAGCGCTCCGGATGGCTGGCCATGAACAGCAGGCGACCGCGCGAGTTGAGTTCGGCATAGACGCTCTGCACCAGGTCGCGCTGTACGTAGAAACTGGTCAGCAGGCTGTTGCCGGTAAGGTCGTGGCACAGCGAGAGGACATGGATCTTGTTGTGGATCGACAGCGAGCGCGAGGCGTGCACGAAGGTTTCGTTGCGGAAGCTGTAGAACGGTTCCGAGAACCCGGCCGAGGCGACGATCGCCGAGCAGCCGACCAGCTCGCCGCTGGCGCTGTCCTCGAGGACGAAGAAATAGCTTTCCTCGCCGTTGTAGCTTACCTCCGCGGCGAACGAGGCCTCGGAAGCGAGGATCTTGTCGCGCAGGCGTTCGGCGTCATCCGGCAAGGACGTGACGCCTACCGGGCTGTCCGCCGCCAGACGCTGCACCTGTGGCAGGTCGGCCGCTTGGGCGGGGCGCATCACCAACATGGCGTCACTCCTTTCTCAGACAACGATGATTGCCGCATCCATGCGCGGGACCGCGGCACCTTCCTGTGCCACGGTTTCGAACGTCCAGCAGGGAAGATCCCGCGCCACGCACGGCGGCACGGTTCCCGGCTCCGGCGCGGGCCGCTCCGGGATGTCGCATCGGGTACCCCGGCCTGCGCCGGGGCTCCGTGGGTTCGCTCAGCCGCGGACCAGCTTGGCCACGGCGCGCTCGAAGCGCTCCAGGCCTTCGTCGATCTCGGCGTCGTCGATCACCAGGCTCGGCGCGAAGCGCACCACGTCCGGGCTGGCCTGGAGCACCATGACCGCCTCTTTCTCGGCGGCGTTGAGCACATCCCTGGCCTTGCCCTTCCACTCGTCGGTCAGCGCCGCGCCGATCAGCAGGCCCATGCCGCGAATCTCGCCGAAGATGCCGTACTCCTGGCCGATCTTCTGCAGGCGGGACTTGAAGCGCTCATGCTTGGCCTTCACGCCATCCAGCACTTCCGGGGTATTGATCACGTCCAGCGCCGCCTCGGCCACCGCCGACGCCAGCGGGTTGCCGCCGTAGGTGGTGCCGTGGGTGCCGACCGACAGGTGCTTGGCGATCTCGCCGGTGGTCAGCATCGCACCGATAGGGAAGCCGCCGCCCAGGCTCTTGGCGCTGGAGAGGATGTCCGGGACCACGCCGTAGTGCATGTAGGCGAACAGCTCGCCGACCCGGCCCATGCCGCTCTGGACCTCGTCGAAGACCAGCAGCGCGTTGTGCTCGTCGCACAGCTTGCGCGCCCCTTCCAGGTAGGCCTGCTGCGCCGGCAGCACGCCGCCCTCGCCCTGGATCGGTTCCAGCACCACGGCGCAGGTCTTGTCGGAGATCGCCGCCTTCAGCGCTTCCAGGTCGTTGTAGGGAACGTGGGTGATACCCTCGAACTTGGGCCCGAAGCCATCGGAATACTTCGGCTGGCCGCCGACGTTGACGGTGAACAGGGTGCGCCCGTGGAAGCTGTTGCTGGCGGCGATGATCTCGTACTTCTGCGGGCCGTAGACATCGTTGGCGTAGCGGCGAGCCAGCTTGAAGGCCGCCTCGTTGGCTTCGGCGCCGGAGTTGGCGAGGAACACCCGCTCGGCGAAGGTGGCGTCCACCAGCTTGCGCGCCAGGCGCAAGGCCGGCTCGTTGGTGAAGACGTTGGAAACGTGCCAGATGCGCTGGGCCTGCTCGGTGAGCGCCTTGACCAGCGCCGGATGCGCGTGGCCCAGGGAGGTCACGGCGATGCCGCCGGCGAAATCGATCAGTTCGCGGCCGCTCTGGTCCCAGACGCGCGATCCCTCGCCTCGCACCGGAATGAAGGCGGCGGGGGCGTAGTTGGGGACCATATACCGGTCGAAATCGGCACGTTCTACCTGCGCATGGGGAGCGGACATCGGTGTTTCTCCTGCCTGAAGGCGGCTATCGATGAAAGGATTGTAGGGATTGGGACCGGGCCGGCATTGCCGCCATGCGACAACTTGTTATAGCGCCAACCCGGGAATTTCCGCGGCTTTCGGAAATGCGACAGAAAGCATCGGGAAGGCGCAGTGTAAACGCGCGATGCACTCGGGTGCATACTTCTTCTACGCCGCCCCGCGGGCGGGAACAGCAGGGAAACAAGCCATGCCCATCGAGGGAATCGACTACCGTCTCGTCTTCGCCTCCGACGTCAATCCGCGCGACGGCCTCGGCCTGGAGTGCTGGCGCGGCGAACAGCCGCTGTTCGAGGTCTTTCGCGACGACGCCGGCCGGCGTTTCGTGGTCAACCTGTTCGCCAGCGACGTTCCGCTGGAACTGCTGGAGACGATCATTCCGACGGCCCGTCGCGAACTCGGCGACTTCCCGAGGCGATCCGCCTCCCGGGGCGTCGCAAAGCCCGGCTGAAACCGCCGCGCCGTTGGCGATCAGCCGCGTTCGACGGGAGTGAAGGTCGTCTCGAAGGCGCTGCCGCCGCGCCGCTGGTTGCGGTCCTCGCGCGGAGTGACGCCGAAGAAGTTGCGGTAGGCGCTGGAGAAATGCGGCCCGGAAGAGAAACCGCAGGACAGGCCGATCTGGATGATCGACTTGCTGGTCTGCATCAGCATCTGCCGCGCGCGGTTCAGGCGCAGCTCCAGGTAGTACTGGCTGGGTACGCGGTTCAGGTATTGCTTGAAGATCCGTTCCAACTGGCGCCGCGAAACACACACATGCTGGGCGATTTCGTCGGTGGTCAGTGGCTCCTCGATATTGGCTTCCATCAGCAGTACCGCCTGGGTCAGCTTCGGATGGCTGGAGCCGAGGCGATTCTTCAGCGGGATGCGCTGGCGCTCGTTGCCTTCGCGAATGCGCTCCACCACCAGCTCTTCCGAGACCGCGCCGGCCAGTTCAGCGCCATGGTCGCGGGACAGCAGCGCCAGCAGCAGGTCGAGTACCGCCATGCCGCCGCAGGCGGTCATGCGGTCGCGATCCCACTCGAACAGGTGATTGGTGGCGATGACCTTGGGGAAGCGCTCGGTGAAGTCATCGTGCCAACGCCAGTGCACCGCGGCGCGATAGCCGTCGAGCAGGCCGAGCTGGGCCAGCGGGTAGATGCCGGCGGACAGCGCGCCGATCGCCGCTCCCGAACGCGCCAGTTGCTTGAGCGCCAGGCCCAGCGCTGGCGACACCGCCGCCGGCGCCTCGTCGGCGACCAGGAACAGCCGCGAGCATTGCTCCAGCCTGCCGTTCCAGGCCGTTCCCGGCAGGCGCCAGCCCTCCTCTTCGGCCGGCGCTTCGGCGAGCAGGAACAGCGGCTCGTAGAGCGCCTCGGGGTGCAACCGCCGGGCCGCCCGCAGGGCTTCCTCGGCAAGCGATAGCGTCAGCGCGCGGGTGGCGGGCCAGAGGAGGAAACCGATGCGTTGGGGTTGGGCAGTCATGGGAGCAGCTTAGCCGGCCTCTGCGATGAATGTTACTTGAGGCTGCCGGAGAGGAACTGCTTGAGGCGGTCCGACTGCGGGTTGGCGAGGACTTCCTTCGGGCAGCCGTGTTCCTCGACCAGGCCCTTGTGCAGGAACACCAACTGGTTCGACACCTCGCGGGCGAAACCCATCTCGTGGGTCACCACCACCATGGTGCGGCCTTCCTGGGCCAGGTCCTGCATGACCTTCAGCACTTCGCCCACCAGTTCGGGGTCGAGCGCCGAGGTCGGCTCGTCGAACAGCATCACTTCCGGCTCCACCGCCAGCGCCCGGGCGATCGCCACGCGCTGCTGCTCGCCGCCGCTCATGTGCGCCGGGTAGGCGTCCTTGCGGTGCGCCACGCCGACCTTGGCCAGGTAGTGCTCGGCCTTCTCGATGGCTTCCTTCTTCGACACGCCGAGCACATGCACGGGCGCCTCGATGACGTTCTCCAGGGCGCTCATGTGCGACCACAGGTTGAAATGCTGGAACACCATCGACAGGCGCGAGCGCATGCGCTGCAACTGGCGGGAGTCGGCGGCCTTCAGCGCGCCGTCGCGGCCGGGCACCAGCTTCAGCTCCTCGCCGTTGAGCAGGATCTTGCCGGCGTGCGGCTGTTCCAGCAGGTTTATGCAGCGCAGAAAGGTGCTCTTGCCGGAACCGCTCGAGCCGATGATGCTGATCACGTCGCCCGCTTTCGCCGCCAGCGAGACGCCCTTGAGCACCTCGTGGCTACCGTAGCGCTTGTGCAGGTCTTGGACTTCCAGTTTGTACATGTGTGTGTTCTCGGCTAATCAGTCGCTGAGCAAGCGTCCCTGACGGATCGGTTGACGACCGGCCACCTTGGCCAGCCAGAGTCCCGGCTGCGCGTAGCGCATCCGTTCGATGGCGAAAAGCACGCCGGAAACCCCGGCGCACACGGTGCTGGCACGGTCGGCCAGGGGATCGATGACCTGGAACAGCGGTTCGCCCGCCTCCACCCATTCGCCCGGCCGGCGCAGGAAACTCACCACGCCGGTATGCGGGGCGTGGACGTATTCGGTGCCCTCGAAGGGCAAGCCTTCGCAGCAGGCTTCGGGCGCCGCCGGCCATTCGCCCTCGACGAAGCCCTGCTCGGCGAGGAAGGCCAGGATCGCCGCGGCGTTGGCCTCGGCCTGCTGCACGGTGGTGTCGGCCTGGCCGCCGAGTTCGACGGTGGTCGCCAGGCAGGCCAGCGGCAGCTCGGCGCGCGGATACAGGCGCGACAGGCGCAGCCACGGCACCGAGCAGGCCTCGTCGAAGGAACCGCCGCCGGACTCCTCGGCGAGCAGCCCGACGGCGGCGCCCAGGCGTGCGGCCAGGGAGGCGAAGGCGGGCCATTGCTGCGGCAGGGTATAGAGATGGATGGCGGCCTCGAAGTCGCAATGCAGGTCGAGCACCAGGTCGGCGTCGCAGGCGTGGCGATAGAGCACGCGCTGCATGCCCTCCAGTTCCGAGGTCGCCGGCGGCAGGGCGTCCAGCGCCGCGCGCAGGGCCTGGCGGACCAGCGCGACATTGGCCGCCGGATCGCTGCCGAGACGCTCGCCGACGCTGTCGATCACCGCGTCCAGCAGGTCGGGGAAATCGCGATTGAAGTTGCGCCCGCTGCTCATTTCGAAGCGCCCCTGGTGCAGCGCCTGGATCATCTGCCCGAGACCGACCGGATTGGCCACCGGCACCAGCTCGACGGTGCCGCGCAGGCGGCCTTCCGCCTCCAGCAGGCGCAACCGCTGCTTCAGCTCCCAGGCGGTGCGCATGCCCGGCAGCTCGTCGGCGTGCAGGCTGGACTGGATGTAGACCTTGCGCGCGCCGCAGCCGAAGCGGAACACGCTCAGGCGCTTCTCGCTTCCCAGGGTGCTCCACGGCAGCAGGTGGTCGATACGCTCCATGCGGTCCTCCGGATCAGGATTTGCGCGGCGCCAGGTAGGCCAGCCAGCGGCGCTCGGCAAGCTTGAACAGGCGCACCAGGATGAAGGTCAGGCACAGGTAGAACAGGCCAGCGGTGATGAACGCCTCGAACGGCAGGTAGTACTGCGAGTAGACGGTCCGCGCGGCGCCGGTGATGTCCACCAGGGTGACGATGGACGCCAGGCTGGTGGTCTGCAGCATCATGATCACTTCGTTGCTGTACTGCGGCAGGGCGCGCCGCAGTGCCGACGGCAGGAGGATGCGGCGGTACATCTTCAGGCGCGACATGCCCATCGCCTTGGCCGCCTCGATCTCGCCATGGGGCGTGGCCTTCAGGCTGCCGGCGAGGATCTCGGCGGTATAGGCGCTGGTGTTGATGGCGAACGCCAGGCAGGCGCAGAAGGAGGCGTTCGACAACCAGGGCCACAGCGCGCTCTCGCGCACCGCGTCGAACTGCGCCAGGCCGTAGTAGATCAGGAACAGCTGGACCAGCATCGGCGTGCCGCGGATCACGTAGGTATAGAGCCAGGCCGGGAAGTTCACCAGCGGCTGCTTGGAGACCCGCATCAGCGCTAGCGGCACCGCCAGCAGCAGGCCGATCAGCAGGGAGATCGAGAGCAGCTTGAGGGTAACCAGCAGGCCGTCGAAATAGAGCGGAAGGCTGTCCCAGATGACGGAGAAATCGAAGATCACGATAGGGCCCCTTGACTCACAGTTCCGCGGTTTTCACGCCGACCGAATAGCGGCGTTCGAGCAGGCGCAGCAACAGCAGCGACACGCTGGTCACCAGCAGGTACAGGCCGGCCACGGCGAGGTAGTAGGTGAACGGCTCGCGGGTCGCATCGGAGGCCTGCTTGGCCTTGAACATCATGTCCTGCAGGCCGACCACGGAAATCAGCGCGGTGGCCTTGACCAGCACCAGCCAGTTGTTGGTGAAGCCGGGGATCGCCAGGCGGATCATCTGCGGCACCTGGATGCGGAAGAACACCTGGCGGTGGCTCATGCCGTAGGCGTAGCCGGCCTCGCCCTGCCCCTTGGGAATCGCCATGAAGGCGCCGCGGAAGGTCTCCGAGAGATAGGCGCCGAAGATGAAGCCGAGGGTGCCGACGCCGGACACGAAGGGATTCAGGTCGATGTAGTCGTCGTAGCCGAGTTGCGGGGCGACCCAGTTCAGCAGGCCCTGGCCGCCGTAGAAGATCAGCAGGATCAGCACCAGGTCGGGGATGCCGCGCACTACCGTGGCGTACAGGTCGCCGCACCAGGCCAGCCAGCGCACCGGCGACAGGCGGAAGGCCGCGCCCAGCAGGCCGAGGACGATGGCCAGGAGCATGGAAAGCAGGGCCAGCTGGAGAGTCAGCCAGGCGCCATCGACGATGGTCGCACCGTAGCCAGTGATCATCAAAACGGTACCTCTATGCAGCTAATGCAGCGCTAAAGCAGTGGCGTCCAGTCAATAAAAAAGTGGCACAAACAGCGCGAGGCGTCGCGGACGTTTGTGCCACCTCTGACGGATAGCGTCAGTTCGAACCGTAGACGTCGAAGCTGAAGTACTTGTCCTGGATCTGCTTGTACTTGCCGTTGGCGCGCAGCGCGTCGATGGCCGCGTTGAACTTGCCGGCCAGCTCGCTATCGCCCTTGCGCACGGCGATGCCGACGCCTTCGCCGAAGTACTTGGCATCGGTCAGTTGCGGACCGACGAAGGCGTAGCCCTTGCCGGCATCGGTCTTGAGGAAGCCGTCCTCGAGGTTCACCGAGTCGGCGACCACCGCGTCGAGGCGACCGGCCACCAGGTCCATGTTGGCTTCCTGCTGGGAGTTGTAGCGCACCACTTCGACGCCGGCCGGGGTCAGTTCGGCGGAGGCGTAGCGGTCGGCGGTACTGCCACGCAGCACGCCGGCCTTCTTGCCCTTCAGGTCGGCCTTGGGATCGTTGAGGCTGGCGCCTTCCTTCATCACGAAGCGCGCCGGGGTGTTGTAGTACTTGTTGGTGAAGTCGACCGAACGCTTGCGCTCGTCGGTGATGGTCATCGACGAGAGGATCGCATCGATCTTGCGCACCTTGAGTGCCGGGATCAGGCCGTCGAACTCCTGCTCGACCCACTTGCACTGCACCTTCATCTCTTCGCAGAGGGCATTGCCGATATCCACGTCGAAGCCTGCCAACTGGCCGTCCGGGGTCTTCAGCGAGAACGGCGGGTAGGCCGCCTCGATGCCGATGCGCACCGGCTTGTCGGCGGCGAAAGTGGGCAGGGAGAGCACGGACAGCGCCAGGGCGCCGAGAAGTGCGAGCTTCTTCATCTGGAACTCCTTCGAAGGGGATGGCATCGATTGGCAGGAGAAATAGAACCTTGCCCAGGCTGCCGACGGATATGCGTGATCACCGGCTCTTGCGCATGGCGCCTTCTCGTGGACAGGGCGCCAGCTGGGGTGAGCGGCATTCTAGCGACAGGCCGAAAGTGGTTATTTCTTCAATGCGACAACTAATTATAAAAGCACCGAAGAGGGCATTCGGCGATATTGACAGGCAGCGACATTTGTGCCCGGAAAGCGCGAAGTGTAATCAATGAGTAAAGCAAATCTCAAGCCATAAATTGCCAATTCCTTCTCCTTCAATGGCTTGGCCGCTACGACTCACCTCGACTGCTACCCCGTGTCGCACCTTGGCTGTGCGTGGCGTTTCCTCTCGCCCCAATTATGCGCAGGCGCGCATCACCGAAGTGTTACCGCCGCCCCATTCCCGGCGCGAGCCCATTCGAAACGCCCTCCTCCTCGGCCCGCGCCAAATGAAAGACCCCGCGCGGCTCGCACCGCGCGGGGTCGTTTCGGATCAGGCGGAAGTCAGGCGGCCTGCATCGAGCGATGGGTCTCGATCAGGTGCTGGACCACGCCCGGGTCGGCAAGGGTGGAGATGTCGCCGAGGGTGTCGTACTCGGCCGCGGCGATCTTGCGCAGGATGCGCCGCATGATCTTGCCCGAACGGGTCTTCGGCAGTCCCGGCGCCCACTGGATCACATCCGGCGTGGCGATCGGACCGATCTCGCGGCGAACCCATTGCTTCAGCTCCTGGCGCAGCGCCTCGCTCGGCTCGACCCCGGAGTTGAGGGTGACGTAGACATAGATGCCCTGCCCCTTGATGTCGTGCTGCATGCCGACCACCGCCGCCTCGGCGACCTTCGGGTGGGCGACCATCGCGCTTTCCACCTCGGCGGTGCCCATGCGGTGGCCGGAGACGTTGAGCACGTCGTCGACCCGCCCGGTGATCCAGTAGTAGCCGTCCTCGTCGCGGCGCGCGCCGTCGCCGGTGAAGTACATGCCCTTGAAGGTCTTGAAGTAGGTGTCGACGAAGCGGTCATGGTCGCCGAACAGGGTCCGCGCCTGGCCCGGCCAGGAGTCGAGGATCACCAGGTTGCCCTCGGCGGCGCCCTCGATCAGGTTGCCGAGATTGTCCACCAGTGCCGGTACCACGCCGAAGAACGGCTTGGCTGCAGAGCCCGGCTTCATCGCGTGGGCGCCCGGCAGCGGGGTCATCAGGCAGGCGCCGGTCTCGGTCTGCCACCAGGTGTCGACGATCGGGCAGCGCGACTGGCCGACGGTCTCGTAGTACCACTGCCAGGCTTCCGGGTTGATCGGCTCGCCCACCGAACCGAGCAGACGCAGGCTGGAACCGTCGGCACCGGCCACCGCCGCCTTGCCTTCGGCCATCATCGCGCGGATCGCGGTCGGCGCGGTGTAGAGGATGTTGACCTTGTGCTTGTCGATGATTTTCGCCACGCGGGTCACGTCGGGGTAGTTCGGCACGCCCTCGAACAGAATGGTGGTGGCGCCGTTGGCCAGCGGGCCATAGACGATGTAGGTGTGGCCGGTGACCCAGCCGATGTCGGCGGTGCACCAGTAGACTTCGCCCGGACGGTAGTCGAAGACCCGCTCGTGGGTCAGCGAGGCGTACACCAGGTAGCCGCCGGTGGTATGCAGCACGCCCTTCGGCTTGCCGGTGGAGCCGGAGGTGTAGAGGATGAACAGCGGGTCCTCGGCGCCCATTTCCTTGGGTGCGCAAGTGCTGCCGGCAACCTTCATCAGGTCGTCGTACCAGACGTCGCGGTGCTGGTTCCACTTGATCTCCGCACCGGTACGCTTGCAGACGATGATCTTCTGCACGCTGGAGGTTTCCGGGTTGGTCAGGGCGTCGTCGACATTGGCCTTCAGCGGAGTGCGCTTGCCGCCGCGCACGCCTTCGTCGGCGGTGATCACCACCTTCGACTTGCAATCGATGATGCGTCCTGCCAGGGCCTCGGGGGAGAAGCCGCCGAAGACCACCGAGTGGATCGCGCCGATGCGGGTGCAGGCGAGCATGGCGACCACGGCCTCGGGGATCATCGGCATGTAGATGGTCACTACGTCGCCGCGGTGCACGTCCTGCCCGCGCAGGGCGTTGGCGAACTTGCAGACCTGCTCGTGGAGCTGGCGGTAGGTGATTTCCTGGTGGTCGGCGGGATCGTCGCCTTCCCAGATGATCGCCACCTGGTCGCCGCGTTCGGCGAGGTGACGGTCGAGGCAGTTGTGCGACACGTTGAGGGTGCCGTCGGCGAACCACTTGATGTCCACGTGATGGTCGTCGAAGGAGGTCTGCTTGACCTTCTCGAACGGCTTGATCCAGTCGATCCGCTGGGCCTGCTCGCGCCAGAAGCCGTCGGGGTTGACGACGGACTGCTGGTACATCGTCTTGTAGGTGGCTTCGTCGGTGAAGGTCCGTGCCACCGCTTCCGGGTGCACGGGGTACAGGGATGCCGCAGACATGGCTTTAACCTCGGTACGTGAGTGTTGTTTTTGTTGTGCCCAGTTGTAGCGAGCGCACACCCCACGAACCATACGACCATGGTCTTACCACTGCGCGACAGCGCCGATAGTAGCTATAAGCCGCGCCGATCGTAGCCTTGCGCCAGCGGCGGAGCGCGTCCCGCGCCCCGCCGCCGCGACCTCAGCTCATGCCCAGCAGGCCCGGCAGCCACAGCGAGATCAACGGCACGTAGGTCACCAGGATCAGGAACAGCAGCAGGATCATCAGCCACGGCAGCGCCGCGCGGATGGTCGCCCCCAGCGGCATGCCGGTGACCGCCGAAGTGACGAACAGGTTGAGGCCGACCGGCGGGTGTACCAGGCCGATCTCCATGTTCACCACCATGACGATGCCCAGGTGGATCGGGTCGATGCCCAGCTTCATGGCGATGGGGAAGAAGATCGGCGCCAGGATCAGCACGATCGCCGAGGGCTCCATGAAGCTGCCGGCGACCAGCAGCACCACGTTGACCATCAGCAGGAAGCCGATCGGGGTCAGGCCTTCCTGCACCACCCATTCGGTGATCTGCTGGGGGATCTGCTCGGTGGTCAACACGTGGGCGAAGAGCATGGCATTGGCGATGATGAACATCAGCATGATGCTCAGCCGCCCCGACTCCAGCAGCACCTTGGGACAGTCGCGCAGGCGCATGTCCTTGTACACGAACAGCGCGACGAAGGCCGAATACACCGCCGCCACCGCCGCCGCCTCGGTGGGGGTGAACAGCCCGGAATAGATGCCGCCGAGGATGATCACCAGCAACAACAGGCCCCAGCCTGCACGGCGTGCGGCGGCCAGCCACTCGCGGAAGCTGGCGCGCGGCTGCGCCGGCAGCTTCTTGACCCGCGCGACGATGTAGATCACCACCATCAGGATCACCCCGAGCAGCAGCCCCGGAACCACCCCGGCGACGAACAGCTTGCCCACCGAGGTCTCGGTGGCGGCGGCGTAGACCACCATCACGATCGATGGCGGGATGAGGATGCCCAGGGTCCCGGCATTGCAGATGATCCCCGCGCCGAAGGCGCGCGGATAGCCGGAGCGGACCATGCCGGCCACAGCGATCGAGCCGACCGCCGCCACTGTCGCCGGCGACGAACCGGACAGCGCGGCGAACAGCATGCAGGCAAGCACCGCAGCGATCGCCAGGCCGCCGCGGATATGCCCGACGCAGGCATTGGCGAAGTCGATCAGGCGCCGCGCCACGCCACCGGTGGTCATGAACGCGCCGGAGAGCAGGAAGAACGGGATCGCCAGCAGGGTGTAGGCCTCGGAGGTCTCGAACAGCTTGATCGCCAGCGAGCGCACCGAATCCGGGCTGAACAGCAGGATCGTCAGGGCGCCGGACAGCCCCAGGGAGATGGCGATGGGCACGCCGATGAACATGAACAGGAACAGCAGCAGGAACAGGATCAGCACGGTCATGGACGGTTCTCCCCGGCCTCTTCGCCGGCCAGTTTGGAGGCCTCGGCGGCCTCGTCGGCGAGGCCCAGCCCGAGCTGGCGACCGCGCAACAGGTTGACGAGGATTTCCAGGTAGCGCAGCAGCACCAGGCCGAAGCCGACCGGCACCACCACCGCGATGTAGGCCTGGAGGATGCCGAAGTGGTCGAGGTCCTCGGCGCCGATGCCGGCGACGAACAGGGTCTTCACCCAGTCGTAGCTGGCGACCATGAACAGCCCGGCGTAGCCCAGGCAGCAGAGGCAGGCGAGTATCCCGATCAGGCGCTGCAAGGGACGCGGCGCCAGGCGCACCAGGGCATCCACCCCGAGGTGGCCGGCGGTGCGTACGCCGTAGGCGATGCCGAGGAAGATCAGCCAGCCGAACAGCGCCTTGGTCAGCGCGTTGCTCCAGGACATATCCTGGGCTACCCCGAGGATCGCGTCGCCCATCGAGTACAGCGGAGCCCGCAGTGTCGGCAGGCGGTCGCCGAGGTCGTAGAACAGGGTGAAGACGTTGGTCATCACCACATAGAGGAAGGTCACCAGCGTCATCGCCGCCAGCAGGAAGGCGATAGCGCCCTCCTCGAAGCGGTTCCAGACGCGCACGAGTCGATTCATCGCAGCGTTCTCCACAATGCCCCGCCCGGCCGGGCGGGGCCGGACGGGTCAATCGGGACGGTTGGAAGCTTCGGCGGCCTGGAGCAGATCGGCACCGACATTGCCGCGGAATTTCTGCCATACCGGCTGCATCGCCTGGCGCCAGTCGGCGCGCTGCTGCGGGCTCAGGGTATGGATCTCGCTGGCGCCACTGGCGAGGATGCGCTGGCGGGCGTCGCGGTTGAGGCGCTCGGCCTCGAGGTTCACCTGCACGGTGACCTCGTCCATGATCCGCTGCAGTTCTTCGCGGATGTCCGCCGGAAGGCCATTCCAGAACTTCGCGTTGGTGATCACCATGTAGTCCACCAGGCCGTGGTTGGACTCGGTGAAATACTTCTGTACCTCGTTGACCTTCTGGCTCTCGTAGTTCGACCAGGTGTTCTCGGTGCCATTCACCACGCCGGTCTGCAAGCCCTGGTAGACCTCGGCGAAGGACATCTTCCGGGAGATCGCGCGGAGCTGGCGGAACTGCTCGTTGAGCACGTCGGACGCCTGCACGCGGAATTTCAGCCCGCGCGCGTCTTCCGGCTCCAGCAACGGGCGATTGGCGGAGAGCTGCTTCATCCCGTTGTGCCAGTAGGCCAGGCCGAGGATGCCCTTGCCCTGCATGCTGGTCAGCAAGGCGCGCCCCTGCGGGCTGCGCTGGAAGCGGTCGACCGCCTGGATGTCGTCGAAGAGGAACGGCAGGTCGAAGATCTGCACCTTGCGCGTGTACTGCTCGAACTTGGCCAGGGACGGCGCCAGCATCTGCACGTCGCCCAGCAGCAGCGCCTCCATTTCCTTGCCGTCGCCGAACAGCGACGAGTTGGGATAGACGTCTACCTCGACCCGGCCGCCCAGGCGCTGTTCGACGAGTTTCTTGAACAGCAGCGCGCCCTGGCCTTTGGGCGTGTTTTCCGCGACCACGTGGGAGAACTTGATGACGATCGGCTGCGCGGCATTCGCCAGGGAGGAGCCACCGATCGCCAGGGCGCACAACAGCGCCCGTACCATCGTCTTGAACATTTCGTGACCTCAGATTGTTGTTGTGCTTTCGAGGTATCGACGAGCCTGACGCAGCCGGCGCGTTCGGAGAATTCGCCATTGCTCAAGCCCGCGTTCGCGTCTGTCGAACGCGTTCAGCCACCCTCCCCGGCCCGCTCCAGCAGGCGTCGCGCGCGCCCCAGCACCGGCGCGTCGACCATCTCGCCGTCGACCACGAAGACGCCGGCACCGGAGGCGCCGGCCTCTGCCACCCGACGCGCCCACTCCAGTTCCGCGGGACTCGGCATCAATGTCTGGTGGATCGGCTCGACCTGGCTCGGATGGATGCACAGCAACCCGCCGAAGCCCATGTCGCGAGCGAAGCGCACTGCCTCGACCAGTCCGGCACGGTTCTGGATCGCCGGATAGACGCCGTCCAGCGGCGGCGCCAGGCCTGCCAGGCGCGTTTGCAGGAGCAGTGCGTAACGGGCGTGACCGAGAATCTGTTCGGCGGCGTTGCTGCCGCTGTTGAGATCGAGGTCCAGGGCCAGGTCGAGGCTGCCGAAGGACAGCCGCTCGACCCCCGCGGCGGCGGCGATCTCGCCCAGCGCGGCAAGGCCGCGGGCACTCTCGACGATGGGCCAGACCGGCTTGCCGCTGGCCACGGCGGCGTAGCGCACCTGGGCGGCGCTCTCCACTTTCGGCAGGAGCAGGCCGATCACTCCGGCGTGGTCGCGGCACAGCGCCAGGTCGTCGGCATGCCCGGGATGCTCCGCCGCGTTGATCCGCACCAGCACCCGGGCTTCCGGCGTATCGACGAGGAAACGCCGGAGATTGGCCCGCGCCTCGACCTTCAGCCCCTCCTCCACCGCATCCTCGAGGTCGACGATGACCCGGTCGGCGCCGCTGGCAAGGGCCTTGGGGATCCGCTCCGGGCGGGTCGCCGGGACGAACAGCGCGCTGCGCACGATCTGTCGGTTCATGTCCGCCTCCTCATACCGTTCCGGTCGCGCGCAGGCGCTGGATATCGGCCGCGGTACAGCCCAGTTCGGCAAGCAGCGCGTCGCTGTCGCCGCCCAGCCCCGGCACCGCATCCATGCGCGGAACGAAGGCGCTGCTGCTGGCCGGCGGCAACAACGCCGGCAGGCGCCCGGCCGGGCTGTCGATGGAGGTCCAGCGTTGCCGCGCCTGTAACTGCGGGTGCGCCCAGACCCCGGCCATGTCGTTGACGTGGGCGTTGGCGATCTGCGCCTGTTCCAGGCGCGCCACCACCTCGGCGGCCGGCAAGGCGGCGAAGGCTTCGACGATCAGCGCACGCAGCTCCTCGCGGTTGGCCGAGCGCTTGAAGTTCGCCGAGAAGCGTTCGTCGTCGGCCAGCTCCGGGCGGCGCAGGACCTTGTCGCAGAAGGCCCGCCACTCGCGCTCGTTCTGCAGGCCGAGCATCACTGTGCCGCCGTCGCCGGCGGGGAATGGCCCATAGGGGTAGATGGTCGAGTGCGAAGCGCCGGCGCGCGGCGGCGGCGGCGCGTCCTGGTAGGCGTAGTACATCGGGTAGCCCATCCACTCCACCAGGCTCTCCAGCATCGACACGTCGATGCGGCTGCCCTCGCCGGTGCGCTCGCGCAGCAGCAGGGCCGAAAGGATGCTGCTGTAGGCGTACATGCCGGCGGCGATATCGGCGATCGAACAGCCGGCCTTGGCCATCTCGTTCGGCCCGGCGCCGCCGGTCACCGAAAGGAAGCCGCCCTCGCTCTGGATCAGCAGGTCGTAGGCCTTCTTCTTCTCGTAGGGACCGCCTTCGCCGTAGCCGGAGATATCGCAGACGATCAGTCGCGGGAAGCGCTCGCGCAACGCCTCGTAGGACAGGCCCAGGCGCGCGGCGGCGCCCGGCGCGAGGTTCTGCACCAGCACGTCGGCGCCGGCCAGCAGCTTCTCCAGCAACGGCAGCGCCTCGGCCTGCTTGAGATCGAGGCTGAGGCTCTGCTTGGAACGATTGGTCCAGACGAAGTGCGACGACAGGCCGTTGACCCGCTCGTCGTAACCGCGGGCGAAATCGCCGACGCCGGGGCGTTCGATCTTGATCACCCGCGCGCCGAGATCGGCCAGTTGGCGGGTGCAGAACGGCGCGGCGATGGCGTGCTCCAGGCTGACCACGGTGATGCCGTCGAGCGGGCGCGGTCGGTGGGATTGTGTCATGGGTCGGACTCCCTGCCCTCGTCCGTCGAAGACGAGGTGCGGCTGGTTCGGTTGATCAGATCAGCGGCGCTACGGAAGGCGCCTGGCGCAGGCCCCAGGCGCGCTGGATGAGGATTTCCGCCTCGGCGTCGGTGGCCGCGCCGGAGAACGCCAGCAGGCGGCGGAACTTATCGGCCAGTTCGTCGCGGCTGAGGGTATTGCCGGGATCGCCCTTGGGTTCGTCGATGGCGGCGGTATGGCGCCGCCCCTGGCGATCGAGTACTTCGACCCGCCCGAGCCAGCGCTGCGGATAGGCGGCATCGACATCCGGGTCCAGGCGCATCTCGACCCGCTCGCGGAACGCTGCGACCCGCGGGTCGCTCAGCGCATGCCGATGGAACTCGCCGAGGCCGGCCTTGCCGTACACGGCGATCAGGCCCAGCACGGTGCCCATGGAGAACTTCGCCTGGTGCACGGTCTGCGGCTCGACCACCCGGCCGAGCACGTCGATGGCGCCCTGGTGGACCCGCGCGGTGACCGCGGCGATCTGCGAGTGATCGAGCCCTTCGCGCTGCATCAGCGCCAGCAGCGCGTCGGCCGCGGGATGGGTATGGCGGCACGAGGCGTGGAACTTGAACGAGGTTTCCAGCAACGCCCAGCGGCTGCCGAGGCGATCCACCAGGCGCTCGGGGTCGGCGTCGCTGGACATCCCGGCGGCCATCCCCTGCTCGCCTTCGAGGATGTGTCGCGCGCCGCTCAGGCCGTCGGCGGTGAGATAGGCGGCGAGCAGCCCGTCGGCGGCGGCCTTGGCGGTATGCAACTGCTTGGAATCGGCGGCGTCGCGGAGGAACTCCCAGAGCCCGGCGGCCTGGGTTCCGGCGCTGCCGAGCAGGTCGACGAAGCGCTCGCGGTCGAAGTCCATCAGCTTGCCCACCGCCACTGCCGCGGCGAGGGTGCCGACCGTGGCAGTGGTATGGAACACCCGGTAGTGGGAACGGCCGAGGAATTCGCCGATGCGGATGCCGGCCTCGTAGCCGGCCACCGCCGCGAGGATCAGCTCGGCGCCGCTGCGGCCGAGGTCCTGGGCCGCGGCCAGGGCAGCAGGGAAGACCACCGCCGCGGGGTGCAGCACCGAGCTGTTGTGCAGGTCGTCCTGCTCCACCACGTGGGAAGCCGCGCCGTTCACCAGGGCGGCGAAATACGGCGAGCTGCGCCGCCGACTGGGCAGGATCTGCGCGCTACCGTCGGCCGGGCCCATGCGTTCGGCGTAGCGCTCGAACAATGGGATCGGATGCTGGCCCTTGCCGGCCAGCGCCGAGCCGAGCCAGTCGAGGAACAATTCTTCCATCCGCGCCAACACCGCCGGCGGCAGGTCCTGGTAGCGCAGGCCGGTGAGAAAGCCGGCGAGTTGCTGGGTGTAGTCGGTCATGACCAACGCTCTCTTGTAGTTGTCCCGAGGCACGCGGCCTACAGCGGGTTGCTCAGTTCGATCAGGTTCAGGTCGGGGTCGCGCAGGTACAGCGAGAGGATCGGCCCGCCGGCGCCGGTGCGCTGCACCGGGCCCTCGAGGATTTCCACGGCCTGCTGGCGCAGTTGCTCGGCCACCGCCTCGAGTGGCGTGGCGACGATGAAACAGAGGTCGGCGGACCCTGGCGTAGGTCGCTCGGCCTTGGGTTCGAATTCGCCCCCGGCCTGGTGCAGGTTGATCTTCTGCGCACCGAAGGCGAGGGCCTTGCGACCCGCGCCGAAGGTAACGGCGCGCATGCCCAGCACGCGGGTGTAGAAATCGATGCTGGCGTCGATGTCGCGGACGGTGAGCACCAGGTGGTCGAGACGGTCGATCTGCATGGGCGGCTCCCGCTTCAGAACGAGCGCGGCAGTTCGAGCAGGTGCTCGGCCACGTAGGACAGGATCAGGTTGGTGGAGATCGGCGCCACCTGGTACAGGCGGGTCTCGCGGAACTTGCGCTCGACGTCGTACTCGCAGGCGAAGCCGAAGCCGCCGTGGGTCTGCAGGCAGGCGTTGGCCGCCTCCCAGGAAGCTTTCGCCGCCAGGTACTTGGCCATGTTCGCGCTGGCCCCGGCGTTGAGCCCGGCGTCGTACTCCTGGCAGGCGCGCCAGCGCATCAGGTCGGCGGCCTCCACTTCGATGTGCGCCTCGGCGATGGGGAACTGCACGCCCTGGTTCTGCCCTATCGGCCGGCCGAAGACCACGCGGTCGCGGGCATAGTGGCTGGCCTTGTCGATGAACCAGCGGCCGTCGCCGATGCATTCGGCGGCGATCAGGGTGCGCTCGGCATTGAGGCCGTCGAGGATGTAGCGGAAGCCCTTGCCTTCCTCGCCGATCAGGCTATCGGCGGGGATCTCCAGGTTGTCGAAGAACAGCTCGTTGGTCTCGTGGTTGACCATGTTGGCGATCGGCTGCACGGACAGGCCCTTGCCGATGGCCTCGCGCAGGTCGACGAGGAAGATCGACATGCCTTCGGACTTGCGCTTCACCTCGGCCAGCGGCGTGGTGCGCGCCAGCAGGATCATCAGGTCGGAGTGCTGGATCCGCGAGATCCACACCTTCTGCCCGTTGATCACATAGCGGTCGCCCTTGCGCACGGCGGTGGTCTTGATCTTGGTGGTATCGGTGCCGGTGGTCGGCTCGGTCACCCCCATCGACTGCAGGCGCAGCTCGCCGCTGGCCAGCTTCGGCAGGTAGAAGCGCTTCTGCGCCTCGCTGCCGTTACGCAGCAACGTGAACATGTTGTACATCTGCCCGTGCACGGTGCCGGAGTTGCCGCCGCAGCGGTTGACTTCCTCCAGGATCACCGAGGCCTCGGCCAGGCCCAGACCGGAACCGCCGTACTCCTCCGGGATCATCGCCGAGAGCCAGCCGGCGTCGGTCAGGGCCTTGACGAAGGCCTCGGGAAAACCGCGCTGCTCATCGATGCGGCGCCAGTAGGCGGCGTCGAATTCGGCGCAGAGGGCACGTACGCCCTCGCGGATCGCGTTCAGCTCTTCGCTGTTCGGATTCATCGGTGACTCCTCGATTCTTGTCGTTGGATGGGCGCTGGGGCCCTTTCAGTCGAATTCCACGTCGCCGCGCTGGGCCAGGCCGGCGCCATTGCCGACCCATATCTCGGCCTTGCCGGCAGCGAGCAGGCGGCCGCCGACCTCGAACGGCTCGGGACAGATCAGCGGGCGCAGGCCGCGATAGGCGAAGCGACGCAGGCGCGCCTGCGGATTGGCCCGGCAGAACGCGCGCAGGGCCAGGGTGGCGATCAGCGGACCGTGCACCACCAGGCCCGGATAGCCTTCGGCATCGGTGACATAGGGCCAGTCGTAGTGAATGCGGTGGCCGTTGAAAGTCACCGCCGAGTAGCGGAACAGCAACACCGGATCGGGCTCCAGCGCCTCGCGCCAGTCGCCCTCGGGCAAGGCCTCGGTACCGCCGAGCTTGGGCGGGGTCGGTTCGCGGTAGACGATGTCGTGCTCTTCGCTCAGCGCCAGTTGGCCGTCCTGGCGGTAGTCGTGGCGCAGGGTGACGAACAGCAGCGCGCCGCTGCGACCGTGCTTCTCCTCGACCCGGAGGATGGTCGAGGTGCGGCTGGCCTCGCCGCCGACCCGCAGCGGCTGGTGGAACTCCAGGCGCCCGCCGGCCCACATGCGGTTGCGATCGTCCGCCGGCGGCAGGAAACCGCCGCGCGCCGGGTGGCCGTCGACGCCGAGGCCGGCGGCCTCCACCGGGTCCTGGAAGAACGCCCAGTGCCAGAGCGGCGGCAGCGCTTCGCCGTGGGCCGGGGTCGGCTCGCCGAAGGTGGCGGCGATGCGCTTGACCAGGTTGCGGCTCAATTGATCGTGGGTTTCTTCCTGGCGACCGATCCAGGGGGCGAAAGCGGACTCACTCATGCGTGGCTTCCCATGACCTAGGGGGTGATGGGAGGAGAATGATAGGATGCTAGCGTTTTGAGAATTTGCAATTACGCAATGGCGCGTTCGGATTTGCCGAACGCCATGGAGTGCCCATGCATTTCGATCTCGCCGACCTGCGCCTGTTCATCCATATCGCCGAGTCGCCCAGCCTGACCCAGGGCGCGCGCCGCGCCTTCCTTTCCCCGGCCGCCGCCAGCGCGCGGGTCAAGGCGCTCGAAGGCCAGCTTGGCAGCCGCCTGCTGTATCGCGACAGCCGCGGCGTCGAACTGACCCCGGCGGGCCAGCGCCTGCTACAGCACGCGCGGCTGATCATGCGCCAGGTGGAATACCTGAAGAGCGAGTTCACCGAGTACGGCAGCGACGCCGCCGGGCATATCCGCATCTTCGCCAATACCACCGCGGTCACCGAATTCCTTCCGGAAATCCTCGCCGGCTTCCTCGCCGCTCGTCCCGGGGTCACCGTCGACCTGCAGGAACGCCTCAGCCGCGACATTGTCCGCGGCGTGCTGGACGGCTCCACCGACCTCGGCATCATCGCCGGGCCGGTGGCGGCCAGTGGCCTGCAGGTCCTGCATTTCAGCACCGACCGCCTGGTGATGGCGGTGCCCCAGGGCCATCCGCTGGCCGGACAGGCCAGGGTACGCCTGCGCGACACCCTGCAGTTCCAGCATATCGGCCTGCCCGAGGGCACCACCCTGCACGCCTTCCTGTACGAACGGGTGGAGCAGATGGGCGAGCAGCTATCGCTGCGCATCCAGGTCTCCAGCTTCGAGGCGATCTGCCGGATGATCGAGGGCGGCGTCGGCATCGGCGTGATCCCGCAGTCCGCCGCGCGCCGCCACAGCCGGACGATGAAGCTGGCGACCATCGAACTCGACGAGCCCTGGGCGATCCGCGAGCGCAGCCTGCTGGTACGCGACCTGGAAGCACTGCCGAGTTGCCTGCGGGCGTTGATCGAGGAGTTGCAGAGGGTGGGAGACAGCCTGTAGGGCGGATAACGCCCCTGGCGTTGTCCGCGGGGCTCCGGAGAATCGGCGGACAACCGCCAGGCGGTTATCCGCCCTACGACTCCCGACAAGCCGGGGTGCGATCGTCGCGAAGGGCGCCGCCCACCACTCCCGCTCAGTTCGCCAACCCACCGCTCTCCGCCAGGCTGTGCTCGTCCGCGGCGAGCATCGCCGGCATGTGCTCGCGGAGGAACTCGACCCAGGTGCGGATCTTCGCATCCAGGTACTGCCGCGAGGGGTAGAGGGCGTAGACGTTGAGATGGAACAGGCTATAGCGCGGCAACACCCGCACCAGGCTGCCGTCCTTCAGGCCGTTGACCGCCGCGTACACCGGCAGCGCGCCGATACCCATGCCGGAGACCACCGCCTCGGTCATGGCGTCGGCGGTGTTGACCTGGAAATGCGTCTGGTTGATGCAGGCCAGTTCCTGGCCGTCGGGACCGTCGAACAGCCAGCGGTCCAGCGACATCACCGAGTTCACCAGGCGCAGGCAACGGTGCGCGGACAGCTCCGCCGGCAGCTTGGGGAAGCCGTGCGCGGCAATGTAGCCCGGCGAGGCGCAGAGGATGCTGTAGGTCTGGCCGATGCACTTGGAGACGAAACCGGAGTCCGGCAGCTCGGGGGCGATCACCACGGAAATGTCGTAGCCCTCGTCGAGAATGTCGGTGATCCGGTTGGCCAGGGTCAGGTCGAAGCCAACCTCCGGGTAGGTCTCGCAATATTGCGAGATGGCCTTGATCAGGTAGTGCTGGCCGATGCCGGTCATCGCGTGGACCTTCAGCGTGCCCGACGGCCGCGCATGGGCGTCGCCCGCCTCGGCCTCGGCCTCCTCGATGTAGGCGAGTATCTGCTGGGCGCGCATCAGGTAGCGCTGCCCGGCTTCGGTCAGCGCGATGCGCCGGGTGGTGCGATGCAGCAGGCGGGTCTGCAGGTGGGCCTCCAGCTTGGCCACCGCACGGGAGACATAGGCGGTCGTCAGGTCCAGGCGCTGGGCGGCGGCAGTGAAACTGCCGGTCTCCGCGACGCTGACGAACGCGCGCATATTGAACAGGATATCCATCACGGCCCTCTAGGCTCTGACGCTTATGGCGCGTCTCTTTTCCACGCAACCCGGAGGACACCCCAAGGCGGCGCAGATTCTGTCACGAGTCAACCCACCTATTATTGCCTTTTGTGACAAAAATTTTTCACCTATCCGAGCTCTTATCCGCAAGCGCGGGCGCTCCTAGAATTCCCAGCCGTTTCGGCCTCCCCTCGCCGTCGTTCAGGATTCGCAGCAGTGCCCCGCGCCACCCGGAAAGGTCTCCCCCTGGTTCCACCGGCTCCCCTCGCGTTCTTTCCCAGCCCCGACGAATTGCGCCGCGCCCTGCTCGAATGGGCGCGTAGCGACGGCGTCGCCTGGGTCTTCGTGTTCAAGGCCCTGATCACCGCCAGCCTCGCCCTGTGGCTGGCCTATCGCCTGGAACTGCCGCAGCCGAGCACGGTGCTGGTGACGGTCTTCATCGTCATGCAGACGCAGAGCGGGCAGGTCCTGGCCAAGAGCTTCTACCGCATCGTCGGAACCCTGATCGGCCTCAGCGTGATGGTCACTCTGATCGCCCTGTTCGCCCAGGAGCGCGTGCTGTTCCTCGCCTGCCTGGCGCTCTGGGTCGGCCTGTGCACCGCCGGCGCCGCGCGCTACCGCGATTTCCGCGGCTACGCCTGCGTACTCGCCGGCTACACCGCGACCATGATCGGGATTCCAGCCACCGCGCACCCGGAAGGCGCCTTCATGGCGGCGCTGTGGCGGGTCCTGGAAATATCCCTGGGCATCCTCTGCACCGGTACCGTCAGCGCCATCTTCCTGCCGCAGACCAGCGGCGCCGCCCTGCGCAACACACTCTACGGGCGCTTCCGCGACTTCGCCGGGTTCGCCGCCGAAGGCCTGCAGGGCAGCCTCGACGGCGAGCGCTTCGGCGAGCTCAGCGCGCGCTTCGTCGCCCAGTCCGTGGGCCTGGAAAACCTGCGCAGCGCCACTACTTTCGAAGATCCGCACATGCGCCTGCGCAGCGGCCGGCTGATTCGCCTGAACAACGAATTCATGGTCATGACCAGTCGCTTCCACGGCCTCCACCGCCTGCTCGAACGCCTGCGCGGGCGCGGGGCGCAGAATGTCCTGGAGGTCCTGGCGCCCTGCCTGGCGGAGCTTGCCGGGCTGCTCGCGCCGATTCGCGAACGGACGCCCACCGACGCCGACGCCGCGCGCCTGGCCGAACGCATCGAGGCCTACAAGCCGGAACTGATGCAGAACATCCGCCAGGCCCGCCAGCGCCTGGTGGAGCAGCGCCCCGGCGAGAACGACCTGCTGGATTTCAACACCGCTGCCGAACTGGCCTTCCGTTTCACCGACGACCTGCACAACTACGCCCTGACCCACGCTTCCCTGGCCGAACACCACCATGCCCGCGAGCAATGGAAGGAAAGCTTCGTCGCCCGCGCCAACCCGGTCGCCGCGCTGGTCGCCGGAGCGCGCAGCGCGCTGATGATCGGCCTGCTCGGCACGTTCTGGATCCAGACCTCCTGGCCCCACGGCGGCACCTTCGCCCTCACCGCGGTACTGATCTCGGCGCTCTCCTCGACCTCGCCGAATCCCGGCCGGTTGTCGCTGCAACTCACCCTCGGGACCCTCGCCGGGGCCTGCACCGGGCTGTTCGTGCTGCTCTACCTGCTACCCCACGTGGACGGTTTCCCGATGCTGCTCTGCTGCCTGCTGCCGGTCTTCGCGGTCGGCGCCCTGCTGCTCTGGCGGCCGCAGTGGAACGGCTACGGCGTCGGCCTACTGGTGTGGTTCTGCTTCGCCTCGCTGCCGGCCAACATGGCGCGCTACGACGCCCTGGCCTTCTTCAACGAATACCTGGCACTACTCTTGTCGATGGTCCTCGCCACGGTCGCCGCCATGGTGATCCTGCCGCCGAACCGGCCGTGGATGTGGAAGCGCCTGGAGCACGACCTGCGCGAGCGGGTGGTGTTCGCCATCAGCGGCAAGAGCAAGGGCCTGGTCTCCGGTTTCGAAAGCGGCACCCGCGACCTGCTGAACCAGGCCTACACCTTCTCCGCCGGCCGCCCGGACGTGCAACGCCGGTTGCTGGGCTGGATGTTCCTGGTGCTGGAGGTCGGCCAGGCGATCATCGAGCTGCGCCTCGAACAGCAACGCCTGCCCCAGGAGCCCTGCTACGCCGAACACACCGCCTGGCGCCGGGCGATCCGCCTGATGGGCCGGGCGCTGATCCGGCTGTTCCTGCAACCCGGGCCGAGCAACCGCCAGCGCGCCCTGCACGCGGTGAACCAGGCGATCATGGCGGTACGGGCGGCGCCGGAGCCGCGCGCACCGCAGTTCGATACCTCGCCGCTGCGACGGGTGCTCAGCTACCTGCACTTCATTCGCAGCGCCCTGCTCGACCCGCAATCGCCCCTGGGCCAGGAAAGAAACCCGTGAGCCGGTCGCAAAGCCGCGGCGCAGAAGGCCACAGGGATATTGTTACCGATCCGTACAAGGTTCTTGTCTTGACTGAGTCTATATGTCGCAGCCTATCCCAACTTACAATAAACCTAACAGCCGAAGTTAACTCCCGTTGAACTTCGACTCCGCAACTTGATTGCAGACTTACTTACCCAGCCTTGTTTATCGAGTTGCCCCGGTGACCTGTCCGCCTGTCTTCCGACGGCAGATCGTACCCACTCAGAAACTACTCAGGTAAATAGTAATGAAGGCTTTCGCCCTGATGGCCCTGTTCGCCTGCTCGCCGCTGGTGATGGCGGCTGGCGCCCAGGATCAACCTGCCAGCCAGCAGGAAAACGCTGTTGAAGAATATGCCTATGGCATGCAACTGGATGTGGCTCGCGTTATATCTTCAACCGACACTTCCAATGCCTGCGGCATCGTTCCCGCACGCATGACCTACGAAGATTCGAACGGCCAGAAACATACCGTCGAATATCAGGTCTGGGGCAACGGCTGCACTGGCGGCTAAACTCTGCTCGACCTCCGGGTCGACCTCCGAAGGATCGCGCCACGAGGGGCAGCTCGCCCATCCGGCGCGATCATTGTGTACTCGGCGGCGACAATCCCGCCCCTCGGCGAACATCCTGGCCGTCTTCCCCACGCCTCATCGTGCTGCCGCCCTTTCACAAGGGCCGACGCCTCCACCGTTTCTTTCCCAGCCTGCAACAAACCGGCAAGCATGCCGCTCAGCCCTCGCCTTGCCCCACGCCATGCTGGCGCAGCTTGTTCGCCGCCGTGGTATGCGAAACGCCGAGGCGCTTGCCCAACTGGCGGCTGCTCGGATGTTCGCGGAACAGGCGCTCCAGCACCGCCTTCTCGAAGCGCCCGACGATGGCGTCGAGGTCTCCTTCCAGGGAAAAATCCCCCAGCGGCTGCGGCGCGCCGTAGTCCGGCAGGCGGATGTGCTCGGCCTTGACCGTTCCCCCTTCGCACAGCGAAACCGCCTGGAACAGCACGTTTTCCAATTGCCGCACGTTGCCCGGCCAGTGGTAGCGTTCGAGACGTTCCAGCGCCTGCGCGGAAAGCTTCGGCAGGCCGCAGCCGATCTGCCGGCTGGCCTGGTCGAGGAAATGCTCGGCGAGCGGCGCCAGGCCATCCAGGCACTCGCGCAGCGGCGGGATGTGCAGCGAGAGCACATTGAGACGGTGATAGAGGTCCTGGCGGAATTCGCCCTTGGCGCAGAGTTCGGACAGGTCTACCTGGGTGGCGCAGATCACCCGCACGTCCAGGTACACCTCCTCGTCGCTGCCGACCCGGCGGAAACAGCCGTCCTGCAGGAAGCGCAACAGCTTGGCCTGCAGGCGCGGGCTCATCTCGCCGACGCCGTCGAGGAACAGCGTGCCGCCGGCGGTAAGCTCCAGCAGGCCGAGCTTGCCCTCCGGGCGGGCGCCCTCGAAGGCTCCCGGACCATAGCCGAACAGCTCGGTCTCGGCCATGGATTCCGGCAGGCCGGCGCAGTTCAACGCCATGAACGGCGACTGCCCGCGCGGGCTGGCCAGGTGGCAGGCGCGCGCCAGCAGCTCCTTGCCGGTGCCGGTCTCGCCCTCGATCAGCAGCGGCGCGTCCAGCGGCGCCATGCGCCGCGCCTCGCGGACCACCGCGGCCATTACCCGCGAACTCTGGAAGATACTGTCGAAGCCACGCAGCTCCTGCTTGCGCACATGGTAGATGCGCTCGCCGACGCGATCCGCGCGATGCAGGGTCAGCACCGCTCCAGCCAGCGCCTCGCTCTCGTCGTGCTCGGATTGCAGCGGCGCGATGTCGGCGAGGAACACGTCGCCCTTCACCTTCACCCGCAGCCCGTTGATCCGCGCCTTGTTGGCGCGCACCAGTTCGGGCAGGTCGAGGTCCTCCACATAGCGCGACAGCGGAATCCCCGGCACCTCGTCGACGCGCACGCCGAGCAACTGCGCGGCGGCACGGTTGGCGGCGACGATCTGCCCGCCCATGTCCACCGAGAGCACCGGGAAGTCCAGGGCGGCGAGCAGCGCGTTGAGTTCCAGGTGCCGGCGCTCGCTGGGCATCAGGCCGACGCGCTTGACCCCGAAGACCCCCGGCACCGCCTCCAGCTTGGGCCGCAACGACTGCAACTGGAGGTTGATCATGTTCGGACAGAGCAGGTAGATGGCGTTGCCCTGGTCGCCGCCGACTTCGCCGCGATTGACGTTGATGCCGTAGTCGACCAGCAGGTTGAGGATGTCGCGGAGGATGCCTACACGGTTCTGGCAGTGCACTTTGATACGCATGGCGTGGCCCGGTGTTGTCGTTCTGATGGGCTCGCGGCCGGTTTTTTAACTCCCGGCCGGAAATTTCCGTCAAGAATATGTGACAGTTAGACTCACCAGCAACAATGCCTGGCCCAATGAACAGGCGACCCAGGCCAATTCGTAAGGAAAATTTTACGAAAACGCCGATTCCTCCCCGTTGCCCGGTCCCTATCCGGGGCTGCACGGACCGTCCCGACGCGGTATCGATAAGGCAACGACAACAACAAAGACCCCGCGGCCACAAGCCGCTCATGGAGTCCGTATGAAAACGACGCAGTACGTGGCCCGCCAGCCCGACGACAACGGTTTCATCCACTACCCGGAAACCGAGCACCAGGTCTGGAATACCCTGATCACCCGGCAACTGAAGGTGATCGAAGGCCGCGCCTGTCAGGAATACCTCGACGGCATCGAACAGCTCGGCCTGCCCCACGAGCGGATCCCCCAGCTCGACGAGATCAACAGGGTTCTCCAGGCCACCACCGGCTGGCGCGTGGCACGGGTTCCGGCGCTGATTCCGTTCCAGACCTTCTTCGAACTGCTGGCCAGCCAGCAATTCCCCGTCGCCACCTTCATCCGCACCCCGGAAGAACTGGACTACCTGCAGGAGCCGGACATCTTCCACGAGATCTTCGGCCACTGCCCACTGCTGACCAACCCCTGGTTCGCCGAGTTCACCCATACCTACGGCAAGCTCGGCCTCAAGGCGAGCAAGGAGGAACGCGTGTTCCTCGCCCGCCTGTACTGGATGACCATCGAGTTCGGCCTGGTCGAGACCGACCAGGGCAAGCGCATCTACGGCGGCGGCATCCTCTCCTCGCCGAAGGAGACCGTCTACAGCCTCTCCGACGAGCCGCTGCACCAGGCCTTCAATCCGCTGGAGGCGATGCGCACGCCCTACCGCATCGACATCCTGCAACCGCTCTATTTCGTCCTGCCCGACCTCAAGCGCCTGTTCCAACTGGCCCAGGAAGACATCATGGCGCTGGTCCACGAGGCCATGCGCCTGGGCCTGCACGCGCCGCTGTTCCCGCCCAAGCAGGCGGCCTGACGAGAAACGCCGCCGCCGCGGCTGACCCCGCGGCGGCCTTGTACTATGGTGGACGGGCACGGCCCGTCCGCCGCTCCCACATGCGACAACCAAGGACTCCCACCATGACCGCACTCACCCAAGCCCATTGCGAAGCCTGCCGCGCAGACGCCCCGCACGTCAGCGACGAAGAACTGCCCGTGCTGCTGCGGCAGATCCCGGATTGGAACATCGAAGTCCGCGACGGCATCATGCAACTGGAGAAGGTCTACCTGTTCAAGAACTTCAAGCATGCCCTGGCCTTCACCAATGCCGTCGGCGAGATATCCGAGGCCGAAGGCCACCATCCGGGCCTGCTGACCGAGTGGGGCAAAGTCACCGTGACCTGGTGGAGCCACTCGATCAAGGGCCTGCACCGCAACGACTTCATCATGGCGGCGCGCACCGACGAGGTAGCGAAAACCGCCGAGGGGCGCAAATGAGTCATTTCGCCAAGGTCGCCCGCGTACCGGGCGACCCGATCCTGGGCCTGCTCGACGCCTACCGCAACGATCCGCGCGCGGACAAGCTGGACCTCGGCGTCGGTGTCTACAAGGATGCCCAGGGCCTGACCCCGATCCTGCGCTCGGTGAAACTCGCCGAGCAGCGCCTGGTCGAGCAGGAAACCACCAAGAGCTACGTCGGCGGCCACGGCGATGCGCTGTTCGCCGCGCGCCTGGCGGAACTGGCGCTCGGCGCCGCCTCGCCGCTGTTGCTGGAGCAACGCGCCGACGCCACCCAGACGCCCGGCGGCACCGGCGCCTTGCGCCTGGCCGGCGACTTCATCGCCCATTGCCTGCCCGGCCGCGGCATCTGGCTGAGCGACCCGACCTGGCCGATCCACGAGACCCTGTTCGCCGCCGCCGGCCTGAAGGTTTCCCACTACCCCTACGTCAGCGCCGACAACCGCCTGGATGTCGAGGCGATGCTTGCTGGCCTGGAGCGCATTCCCCAGGGAGACGTGGTGCTGCTGCATGCCTGCTGCCACAACCCGACCGGTTTCGACCTGAGTCACGACGACTGGCGCAGGGTGCTCGACGTGGTGCGTCGCCGCGAGCTGCTGCCGCTGATCGACTTCGCCTACCAGGGCTTCGGCGACGGTCTCGAGGAAGACGCCTGGGCGGTACGCCTGTTCGCCGGCGAACTGCCGGAGGTGCTGGTCACCAGTTCCTGCTCGAAGAACTTCGGCCTGTACCGCGACCGCGTCGGTGCACTGATCGTCTGCGCGCAGAACGCCGAGAAGCTCACCGACCTGCGTAGCCAACTGGCCTTCCTCGCCCGCAACCTCTGGTCGACCCCGCCGGCGCATGGCGCCGAGGTGGTCGCGGCGATCCTCGGCGACAGCGAGTTGAAGGGACTCTGGCAGGAAGAGGTCGAAGGCATGCGCTCGCGCATCGCCAGCCTGCGCATCGGCCTGGTCGAAGCCCTGGCGCCGCACGGCCTGGCCGAGCGCTTCGCCCATGTCGGCGCGCAACGCGGGATGTTTTCCTATACCGGACTGAGCCCGCAGCAGGTCGCTCGGCTGCGCGACGAGCACGCCGTTTACCTGGTCTCCAGCGGCCGGGCCAACGTCGCCGGTCTCGACGCGCGCCGCCTCGACCGCCTGGCGCAAGCCATCGCCCAGGTCTGCGCGGACTGAACCCTCACGGTTACCCTGAGCCGGCTGTGATGGCCGGCTTTTTTTCGCCCCAGCGAATGCCGCGCACTCCCGCCGAGGCGGCGGATAACCGCGTTGCGGTTATTCGCCCTACCGCACCACGACCTTGTGGGCGTAGGGCGAATACCGCCACAGGCGTTATCCGCCGAACCTCTCCGAACCGGGCCAACCATAAGTCAGCACTTTCAAAGCCCTACGTGCTTTTCCTACAAAAGAGCATAAAATGCTCAATTATGGGCACCAGTTCACACTGCGCCCCACGGCCCCCACTTTCTCGTCTTAGTGAGCAACGCACGTGAGAAACCGTCTCCTGTCACTGGTCACCCTGTTCCTGTCCCTCAGCGTTGCCACCGCGGTATCCGCCTCCCCGCCGCCCAAGGCCGGGCTGCCGCTGCAACAGGAGCTGGCGTCGGGCAGCGCGCTGGTTACCGACCAGAACACCGGCAAGGTGCTCTACTCGCGCAACCCCGACCTGGTGGTGCCGATCGCCTCGATCACCAAGCTGATGACCGCCATGGTCGTGCTCGACTCGAAACTGCCGCTGGACGAGGTACTGCCGATCGCCATCAGCGAGACCAGCGAAATGCGCGGGGTGTTTTCCCGGGTGCGGGTCGGCAGCCAGATCAGCCGCCGGGACATGCTCCTGCTCGCCCTGATGTCCTCGGAGAACCGCGCCGCCGCCAGCCTCGCGCAGAACTATCCGGGCGGCAAGAACGCCTTCGTCAAGGCGATGAACGCCAAGGCTCACGCCCTGGGAATGAAGAACACCCGCTACGTCGAGCCGACCGGGCTGTCGCTGCACAACGTCTCCACCGCTCGCGACCTCACCCGCCTGCTGGTGGCCAGCCGGCAATATCCGCTGCTCAGTCAGTGGAGCACCACTCCGGAGAAGACCGTGGCCTTCCGCCACCCCAACTACACCCTGGGCTTCCGCAACACCAACCACCTGATCAACAACAAGACCTGGAACATCCAGTTGACCAAGACCGGCTTCACCAACGAAGCAGGCCACTGCCTGGTGATGCGCACCACGATCAACCGCAATCCGGTCAATCTGGTGGTGCTGGACGCCTTCGGCAAGTACACCCACTTCGCCGACGCCACGCGCCTGCGACGCTGGCTGGAAACCGGCCAGGTCACTGCGATCCCGGCCGCGGCCAAGGCCTATCGCCTGCAACGCGACCGCGAGCGCGGCCTCGGCCAGCCGGTGGCCCAGGCCGTACGCTGATCCGTCGCGAAGACCGGCCGGCTCAGAAATCCACCTTGCCGCGCCCGGCCTTCACCGCGCCGCGCTTGGCCTTGCCGTCCAGCCGGCGCTTCTGCGAGCCGCGCGTAGGCTTGGTCGGGCGGCGCGCCTTCTGCACCTTGGCCACGCTGCGGATCAACTCCGCCAGGCGCTCCAGGGCATCCTCGCGGTTCTGCTCCTGGGTCCGGTACTGCTGGGCCTTGATCACCACCACGCCGTCGCCGCTGATGCGCTGGTCGTTCAGTGCCAGCAGACGCTCCTTGTAGAACGGCGGCAACGACGAGGCCTGGATGTCGAAGCGCAGGTGCACCGCGCTGGAGACCTTGTTGACGTTCTGCCCGCCGGCGCCCTGGGCGCGAATGGCATTCAGCTCGATCTCATGGTCGGGCAGGTGGACGGCATTGGAGATGATCAGCATGGGGCGGCACGGTGGACCAACGGGCTGCCAGCATAACCCCTTTGCCGAGCGGAGAAGCAGGCCAAAAGAAACCCGGCCGCGGCCGGGTTCCTTCATTTCGGCTAAGGCGCCAGGTCGAACTCAACGCTCCTTGCAGGCGACCCCGTCGGTGGGCTCGCCGCCCTTCCAGTCGCCGTAGAGGGTGGCTTCCTCGCCCTTGGTCCACCAGATGTACTGGCCGGCGGCGTACTTGGCGCCGGAGGCGGAAATCACATTGCTGAAGACCAGCGTCGAGTTGTCGCTGACCGGCACCACGGCGAGGCTGTTGTCGCCCTTGTTCAGGTACTGCACGGTGAACTTGCGACCGTTCTCGCACTTGTAGTCGACGCTGCGGGTATCCAGCTTGGCATCCCCCGGCAGGGCCAGGTAATCGACCTGGGCGGTCTGCTTGTCGTCGTCGCTGCCGCCGCAGGCGACCAGGACCACGGGAACGGCAGCCAGAAGCAGCCAGAGCGCTTTTTTCATGGAAATCCCTCTAACGAGAAAAAATGGCGCTGCCACTGTAGGAATTCGGCACCTGCCGCGTCAACGACAGGCGCCCCTAGAAAAAGTCTTGTGGGCCGCCGGGACACGCAAAGGAGCGCTCCCCTCTCCTCTGCGCGCCGGCGCCCCATCGATCACTCGGTGACCGGCTTCACCCGCAGGCCCGGCATCGGCCGCGGGGCTCCCTTGAGTCGATAGCAGGCCCACATCACCAGCAGCCAGACCGGGATGGCATAGACCGAGACCTGGATGCCGGGGATCAGCAACATGACGCCGAGGATGAACACCACGAAGGCCATGCACAGGTAGTTGCCGTACGGATACCAGAACGCGCGGAAGTGCGTACGGGTGCCCTGGCGGTCCATCTGCGCGCGGAACTTCAGGTGCGCCATGCTGATCATCGCCCAGTTGATCACCAGCGCCGCCACCACCAGCGACATCAGCAGCTCCAGCGCCTGGTGCGGGATCACATAGTTCACCACCACCGCGAGGAAGGTCACCAGCGCCGATACCACCAGGGCGCGTACCGGTACGCCGCGCTTGTCGACCCTGGCCAGCGCGCGCGGGGCATCGCCCTGCTCGGCCAGGCCGAGAAGCATGCGGCCGTTGCAATAGGTGCCGCTGTTGTACACCGACAGTGCGGCGGTGAGCACCACGAAGTTCAGCAGGTGCGCGGCGGTGCCGCTGCCGATCATCGAGAAGATCTGCACGAACGGGCTGCCGCTGTAGGCATCGCCGGAAGCGTTGAGGGTCTGCAGCAGGCTGTCCCAGGGCGTCAGCGAGAGCAGCACGATCAGGGCGCCGATGTAGAAGATCAGGATGCGATAGATCACCTGGTTGATCGCCTTCGGGATCACCGTCCTCGGCTTGTCCGCCTCGGCCGCGGTGAAGCCGAGCATTTCCAGGCCACCGAAGGAGAACATGATGATCGCCATGGCCATCACCAGTCCGCTCACTCCGTTGGGGAAGAAACCGCCGTGTGCCCAGAGGTTGCTCACCGAAGCCTGCGGACCGCCGCTGCCGCTGAACAGCAGGTAGCAGCCGAGCAGGATCATGCCGATGATCGCCACCACCTTGATGATCGCGAACCAGAACTCGGCTTCGCCGAAGGCCTTGACGTTGGCCAGGTTGATCGCGTTGACGACGACGAAGAACAACGCCGCCGTGGCCCAGGTCGGCACCTCCGGCCACCAGTAGTGGATGTACTTGCCGACCGCGGTCAGTTCCGACATCCCGACCAGGATGTACAGCACCCAGCAGTTCCAGCCGGAGAGGAAGCCGGCGAAGCCGCCCCAGTACTTGTGCGCGAAGTGGCTGAAGGAGCCGGCGACCGGCTCCTCGACGATCATCTCGCCGAGCTGGCGCATGATCATGAAAGCGATGAAGCCGGCGATGGCGTAGCCGAGGATCATCGACGGGCCCGCCGACTTGAGCACCCCGGCCGAGCCGAGGAACAGGCCGGTGCCGATGGCGCCGCCGAGGGCGATCAACTGGATGTGACGATTCTTCAGGCCGCGCTTGAGCTCGCCCGAATGCGGATGTTGGCCGTCCATTGAATTATCTCACGCAAGTGGAAATTTATTGTTGTCGGAGGCGAAACGGGGCCGTGCGGCTCAGGCGGCAGGCGCACGGCGGGCGCCATGCGGGGCGCGTGGCGGCGGGCGGTCGGCTGGGCGGAGGGAGGACTCACGGATCATGCGTCACCTGTTTGTTGTTGTACGTGACGTGAATGGGCCGCCAGGCTCGTGGCTCGGCGGTGCGGGCAAGGCTGGCGCGATCGGCGCCGCTGGAACGGAAACGCGGAGCGCAAGGAAAACCGCCAGCCCCGGAAGAGGCTGGCGGCAGCGGGATCAGATCACGCCGCGGCGAATCTGGTCTTCCTCGATGGACTCGAACAGGGCCTTGAAATTGCCCTCGCCGAAGCCCTGGTTGCCCTTGCGCTGGATGATCTCGAAGAAGATCGGGCCGATCACCGTGTCGGTGAAGATCTGCAGCAGGATGCCGTCGTCGCCCGGGGCGCCGTCGATCAGCAGGTTCAGTTCGCGCAGTTGCTCGAGCGGCTCGTCATGCCCGGCGACGCGGGTGTCGACCTTCTCGTAGTAGGTGTCCGGGGTCGACATGAACTTCACGCCGTTGTCGCGCAGCTTGCGCACGGTGGCATAGATGTCGTCGGTGGTCAGGGCGATGTGCTGGATGCCTTCGCCATGGTATTCGCGGATGAATTCCTCGATCTGCGAGGTATCGTCGGCCGACTCGTTGATCGGGATGCGGATCTTCCCGCAAGGTGCGGTCATGGCGCGGGAGAACAGGCCGGTGAGCTTGCCTTCGATGTCGAAGTAGCGAATCTCGCGGAAGTTGGCGATGCGCTCGTAGAAACCGGACCAGACGTCCATCTGGCCGCGCTTGACGTTGTGGGTCAGGTGGTCGATGTAGGTCAGGCCGACCGAGTTGTCGTTGGCGCTGCGGCCTTCGATGAACTCGAAGTCGACGTCATAGATGCTGCGGTCGCCGTAGCGGTCGACAAGATACAGCAGCGAACCGCCGATGCCTTCCAGGGAAGGGATGTTCAGCTCGCCGAAGTTGGCGTGGCTGCCCACCAGCTTGGCGCCCTGGGATTCGGCGTAGGCGGCGGCCTGGGAAGCGTTCTTCACCCGGAAGGCCATGGCGCAGGCGCTCGGGCCGTGCTTGAGGGCGAATTCATGGACATGCCCGGTCGGGCTGCCGTTGAGCACGATGTTGATATCGTTCTGCTGGAACAGGAAGACTTCCTTGGAACGATGCTTGGCGGTTTCGGTGAAGCCCATCATGTTGAACAGCTGGCGCAGCTGCTCGATGCCCTTGGCGTCGGGGGCGGTGAACTCGACGAATTCGAATCCGTCGGTACCGATGGGATTGTGCTGTTCGATCTTGGCCACGGCGTTCATCCGGCCTCCTCGTTGTTCTTGTTGAATGGACCGCCGCCGGTCCAGGCGGCCGACGACATGGGAGATGCCTTCATCTCACCCCGTGGCGGCGCGGCGGACAAGCCGTCCGCAGGGCCCGGCACAGGGCCTGGCGCAGGGTTTCTGGCAACTATTCCTTACGCGCCGGCGGCATGCATGGCGAACGCCCGGTCTTCGTAAAGTTATCTTTACAGTGCGGTGCGAAAAGCTGCCAGCAGCGCTGTCACGGCTGCGCTGAAAGCCGGCGCTGCATGATCGGCGTCAAGCGGTTAATCTGCGTCTTTCCTCCGCGACGGCATTCCCATGGCACGACCCGCCCCACCCGACCTGAGCGACAGCCGCCGGCCCCTGCGCGGCGTTGCCCGCAGCTATCCTGCCGGGCACCGCGTCGATGCCCACGAGCACGCCTGGGGCCAGGTGCTCTATGCGGTGTCCGGGATGATGTGGCTGGAGACGCCCGACGAGGCCCTGCCGGTCCCGCCGCAACGGGCGGTCTGGTTGCCTCCGGGCCTGCGCCATGCGGTGCGGGTCGCCTCCGAGTTGCAGATGCGCAACATCTACCTGAGCCCGGAACTCTCCCGCGGCCTGGAGGACCGCACCCTGGTGCTGGTGGTCGGCCCGCTGCTGCGCGAGCTGATCGTCAGCCTGGTGGAGCAGGAACGGCAGAGCGACCCCGACTACTATCGGGCGCTGGCCGATCTCGCCGTGCTCGAACTCGGCCGCGCGCGCCGTTCCAGCCTCCGCGTACCGCTGCCGGACGCCTCCGACAGGCGCCTGCTCGCGCTGTGCCAGGCGGTGATGGCCAATCCCTCCCTGGACATCGGCCTGGAGCGCCTGGCCGAAGACGCCGGGGCCAGCGTGCGGACCCTCTCGCGCCTGTTCCAGCGCAGCCTGGGCATGGGCTTCGCCGACTGGCGGCGGCAGGTGCAGCTGGCGACCGCCGCCGCCGCACTGATCGATGGCCGTCCGGTGGCAGGCATCGCCCATGCCCTGGGATATACGCCGAGCGCCTTCAGCGACATGTTCCGCCGCGAGCTGGGCGTCTCTCCCACCGAGTACAGGGCCGAGCATCACCAGCCGTTCCAGCCTTGACCGGCATTCGATAGTGATTGGCCGATAGATGTTTTTTCGGCCAACTAGACTGGTGCCATCGTTCACCGTCCCTGTCAGCCGCCATGAACTACCTGATCTCCCTCGGCATCGGCCTGCTGGTCGGCGCGCTCTACGCCGTCCTCGACTTCCGCTCGCCGGCGCCCCCCACCATCGCCTTGGTCGGCCTGCTTGGCATGCAGCTCGGCGAACAGCTTTTCCCCCTTGGCCGCGACCTGCTGCAGCAGTGGCTGCACTGATCGCCGCGACGACACGGAGCCCCCGATGAAAGCACTGCAATTCGACCGTACCGGCGACCTCGCCGCCCTCGAGCTGGTGGACATGCCCGACCCGCTTCCCGCCGCCGATGAGGTGCGGGTGGAAATCCGCGCTGCCGGGCTGAATCCGAGCGACGTGAAGAACGTCCTCGGCCGCTTCCCCTATACCACCCTGCCCCGGGTACCGGGCCGCGACTTCGCCGGGGTGGTGGTGGAGGGACCGAAGGCTCTGCTCGGCCAGGCGGTCTGGGGCACCGGGCGGGAGCCGGGATTCTTCCGCGACGGTAGCCACGCGCAGTTCCTGACCCTGCCGGCCGCCGGCGTCGCGCTCAAGCCGGAAAGCCTGAGCTTCGCCCAGGCCGCCAGTTGCGGGGTGCCCTACAGCACCGCCTGGGATGCCCTGCAACGCAGCCAGGTCAAGGCCGGCACCCGGCTCCTGGTAATCGGCGCCAACGGCGCGGTCGGCAAGGCCGCGCTGGCGCTGGCCAAGGCCCTGGGGGCCGAAGCGATCGGCGCGGTGCGGCGCGAGGAGCAACGCCAGGCGCTGGAAACGCAGGGCATCGCCGCGCTGCTGCTGGGCGAGCCGGCCGAACTGGCGGCACAGGTGGAAGGGATCTTCCCCGGCGGGGCCGAGGTGATCTTCGATACGACCGGTTTCTGGCTCGAGGCGGCGGTCCCGGCGCTGGCCGCCTTCGGTCGCCTGGCGATCATCGCCGCACCGGCCGACGGCCATGTGCGCCTGCCGGCGTTGAACCTGTACCGTCGCGGTGGCTCGGTGGTGGGGATCAACTCGCTGCTCTATGGCGTGGAAGCCTGCGCAGGCTTCCTCGACGCCTTCGGCAAGCTGTTCGACCAAGGCCGCCTGCCGCTGCCGGACGGGCTGCGGGAAGTCCCGCTGGAGCAGGGCGTTGAGCAGTACCGGGCGGTGAACGAAGGCACCTGCGAGAAGATCATCCTGGTGCCTTGAGGACCAGCGGAATCCCGGCGGAACATGCCGGGATTCCGCTGTGCGCAAGGCTACTCCGCGCCGACCGCGAGCTTGCGGGCGCTGCGCGCCTCCTCCAGCTGCATGCAGCGCTCGAGGAACAGGTACATATAGTCGTAGCTCTTGCAGATCGCGTCGCGCAGTTGCCGGCGCAGCTCGGCGCTGGGATTGGTGCCGGCCAGGGTGCAGATGATCTCCAGCGCCTCCCAGGGGTGGGCATCGTCGTACTGGGCGTGGAGCTTGAGCCACTTCATGGCGCGCTTGCGGCCTTCCTTGGGGAAGGCGTTTTCGTAGACGCCGTTCGAACAGACCAGCGCCGACCACTCGCCGGTGACGCCTTCGATGGCGTAGTTGGTGGCGGCCATGGCCACCGCCAGTGAGTCGCTGGCGCAGGTGTGCCAGCACCAGTGGCTGAGCGCGTGCAGTTCGGCCGGCACGTCTTGCGCCTGGATCTCGGCCAGGCTCACGCCGTGGGCCTCGGCCCAGTGCAGCCAGTAGTCGGCGTGGTTGAGTTCGACCCGAATGTTGCGCATCAGCCAGCGGCGCGCCATGTCTTCGCCGGGATGGCGGGCGAAACGGGTCTTCAGCAGGTTCTGCGACATGTACAAGGGGAACTGCTCGACCACCGGCCAGCCGCCGATCAGGTACAGGCGCATCAGCGCCGGGCTCAGCTCGGCGTCGCGCATGCGCCGGTACAGCTCGTGACCGGAAACCCGGTCCTTGCTCGCCTGGCAGTCGACGATCAGTTGCTGCGCCCACTGCGGATAGCTTCCCGCCTCCTGCAAGGGGCCCGTACGGTCAAAGAACTCGCTCACACCCGTCTCCCTTCTCTTCTTGTCGGCAACGGCCTCATAGCAGCGAAACTACTCTTTCTTCGCCCCGCGGTCACCTACCGGAGGTTCTGTCCCAGGCTCGGCCACAGGCCCTGGGCATCCACTCCAGCCCCCGGAGGCTGGCGACTGAACGGCAGGGGCGCGCCGATGGCCAGGCCCTGGGCATAGTCGATGCCGATCTCGCGCAGCGCTTCCATGACTTCGACGGTCTCGACGAACTCCGCGATGGTACGTTTGCCCATCACGTGGCCGATATGGTTGATCACCTGGACCATGGCGCGATCGATGGGATCCTCGAGCATGTCCTTGACGAAGCTGCCATCGATCTTCAGGTAATCCACCGGCAGGTGCTTGAGGTAGATGAAGGACGACATGCCGGCGCAGAAATCGTCCAGGGAGAAACGACAACCGGTGTCCTTGAGCTCGTTGATGAAGCGGATGGCGCTGGCCAGGTTGGCAACCGCCACGGTTTCGGTGACCTCGAAGCAGATCGTCTGCGGCGGAATGCGGTAACGGGCGAACAGCTCGGTGAGGAACTGCAGGAACGACTCGTCGCCGATGGTCGCGCCGGAGAGATTGATGGCGCAGGTGCCGATCGGCTCGGCGCGAGGGTCCTGGGCGCGCTCGACAAGGGTGCGGAAGGCATTCTCCACCACCCAGCGATCGATCAGCGTCATCAGGCCGTAGCGCTCGGCGGCGGGTATGAAGCTCAGCGGCGGCACCAGGCGCCCGCCCTCGTCGCGCAGGCGCAGCAGCAGTTCGACGTGCAAGCCCTCCTCCGCACCTTCGCCCAGCGGCACGATGGGCTGGGCATAGAGACTGAAGCGGTCTTCCTCCAGCGCCAGGTGGATGCGCTGGACCCAGGTCATCTCGCCGAAGCGCATCGATAGTTCGACGTCGTCCTGATGGAACACCTGGACCCGGTTGCGGCCCTTTTCCTTGGCCATGTAGCAGGCCATATCGGCGGAGCGCAGCGCCTCCTCGAGGGTCGAGATACCCGGCAGCAGGTGCACCAGGCCAACGCTGACGGTGCAGTTGAACGGCTGCCCGCTCCAGGTGAAGTGCAGGTCCTGGATGGTCTTGCGCAGATGGTCGGCGATCTCCACGGCTTTTTCCGCCGGACAGTTCTCCAGCAGGATGCCGAACTCGTCGCCGCCCAGCCGCGCCAGCGTGTCGCCCTCGCGCAAGCCTTGTTGCAGCAGGGTACAGACCTGGCGCAGCAGTTCGTCGCCGGCGGCGTGGCCGCAGGTGTCGTTGACCAGCTTGAACTGGTCCAGGTCGAGGAACATCAGGGCGTGCCGCCCGCTGTTGCGCTCCAGGCGTTCCAGCGCTATCTGCAGGCGATACTCGAACTCGCGGCGGTTGGTCAGCCCGGTCAACGCATCGTGGGTCGCCTGCCAGGACAGGCGCGCCATGTACTGGCGCTCGCGGGTCATGTCGTGAAGCACCAGGACCACCCCGGTGATCTCGGCGCCACGGTGGATCGGCGCGCCCACCAGGGTCACCGGCACGCTGCTGCCGTCGTGACGCAGAACCAGCTTGGAATGCTCGCGACCGCCGTCGATCTCGCCGCTGAGGATCTGCTCGATCAGCAGCATGCCCTCCTCCCGCGAGCTTTCGTCGACGATCCGGAACAGCGACGCCAGGGGCAGGCCGCGGGCCTTGTCCAGCGTCCAGTTGGTCATCTGCTCGGCGGCCGGGTTGAGGTAGGAAATGCCCCCCTGGGTGTCGGCGGTGATCACTCCGTCGCCGATCGAGGCCAGGGTGATCTGGGCCCGTTCGCGCTCGGCATCGAGGGCGTTCTCCACTTCCTGGCGCTGCATCAGTTGCTGCCGGGTCCGCAGGAACGCCAGGAGGATGAGCACGCTGGCGGTGGTCAGGTTGGCCACCAGCAGCAGCCTGAGCAAGGCCCGCGAGCCCTCGCCAAGGGCGTCGCTGAAGGCCTTGGCCGCCGGCGTGACCTTCTCGTTGATCGCGTGGATCTCGGTCTTCCACTGTTGCACCTGCTCGGCGCTGGCCTGCCCGGCGCCGATGCCCGCGCGCATCTTGCCGGCGACATCGATCAGTTCCATGACGTACTTGTCGCCCACCAGCCACAGCTCGATGGCGCGCTCGAAGTAACTGAAGTCGTGGAAGTTGCGGTACAGCCAGATGATCGCGGTAACGTCGTCGGCATGGTTGCCGCCCTTGAGGATGCCCTGGCGGGCCGCCTCGATGTCCGGGTCGGGCTGGTCCAGGGCAAGGCGCATCTCGCGGTCGCCGAGGGGGATCGCGATGGCCTCCTCGTAGCGGCGGAAGTCTTCGTCGGCGCGTGAGTCGGCATAGAGGGTGAGGTAGTAGATGGCATCCTTCTGGCCCTTCGACCAGAGGCTTTCGCCGCCGACATAGCTGCGCACCGCGGAGAGGACGTAGAGACTGCCGCCCGCCAGCATGGCCTGCAGCAGCACCACGACGATGAAGGGCCATACCAGGCCGAGCAGGCGGGGCTTGTCGAGAGTCCGGTTCTGCCTCATTCCATCTACCATTCAAACTGGCGCTAAGCGATCGGGCGCCGTCTCCGTCGCCCCTGACTGCATCACCTGTCGGCCGCTCAAGATCCCGTCGCAGAACTCCCGAGGCCTTGCCTGCCGGCAGCCACGACGCTGGAGGAGGCGGACACCTGGCAAACAGTAGGAGTCTAGTGGCTGTTTGCCGAACCTGCCCTGCACCTGGCGGAACAGACAGCGTTTTTTATTGCCGCAACCAATAAAAACCGGATGTCTTATATGGAATATACGAGAAAAACCGCCAGGCGACAGCCTGGCGCCTCACATCTGTTGCAGATGTCCGTAGAGCCGGGCGTAGAGGCCGCCTTCGGCGATCAGTTGCTGGTGATCGCCGTCTTCGGCGATATGCCCGCCATCGAAGACCAGGACCCGGTCGGCCTGCTTCACCGCCGACAGCCGATGGGCCACGATCAATGTGGTGCGGCCTTCGAGGAAGTCCCCGAGCGCCTGGTGCAGGGCGTACTCGGTAGCGGCGTCGAGGGCCGAGGTGGCCTCGTCGAGGATCACCACCTTGGGCTCGGCGAGGATCATCCGGGCGATCGCCAGGCGCTGCCGCTGACCGCCCGACAGGCGCACCCCGGAACGCCCGACCACGGTGTCCAGCCCCTGCGGCAGGCGCCGCACGCCGTCGGCCAACTGGGCGATCTCCAAAGCCCGCCAGCAGGCCTGGTCACTGCGTTCGCGGCCCATGGTCAGGTTGGCCCGCACGCTGTCGTTGAACAGCGCCGGATGCTGGAGGACCACCGCGACATGTTCGCGCACGCAGTCCAGGCCGATTTCCTCCAGGGGCACCCCGCCGTAGCGGATGCTGCCGCGCTGCGCACTGTAGAGGCCGAGCAGCAGTTGCACCAGCGTGCTCTTGCCGCCGCCGCTGGCGCCGACCAGGGCAACCTTCTCGCCGGCGCCGATGTTCAGGTCCAACTGCTCCAGGACCTTGTCCTCGCCGTAGGCGAAATCCAGCCCGCGCACCTCGATGCCAACGGTCGTGCGGCCGGCGAACGGATCGCGCAGCGGCGGGTAGCGCGGCTCGTCGGCCCGCGCCAGCAACTCGTTGATCCGCTGCAACGCGCCGCCAGCGGCGTAGTAGGCGTATTGCAGGCCGAGCAGCTGTTCGACCGGACCGATCATGAACCAGAGGTAGCTGAACACCGCGAGCATCTGGCCGATCGACAGGTCCGAGAGCAGCACGGTGAGCATCGCCGCGGCGCGGAACACGTCGATGCCGAACTGGAACAGCAGGCCGCTGGCGCGCCCGGCGGCGTCGCTCTTCCATTGCGAGGCCACGGCGTAGTCGCGGACCTCCTGGGCGCGGTGGCCGAGGCGGCCGAGGAAATAGCCCTGGCGATTGCCGGCGCGGACTTCCTGGATCGCCTCGAGGGTCTCGGTGAGCGCCTGGGTGAAGCGCGCGGTGCTGTCGTTCTCGAGCTTCTTGAGATGTTTGACGCGCTTGCCCAGCTGCACCGTGGACCAGATCACCAGCGGGTTGAACAGCAGGATCAGCAAGGCCAGCTGCCAGTGCATCCAGACCAGGATCGCGGCGGTGCCGAGCAGCGTCAGCAAGGCGACCAGGAAGCGGCTGAGGGTTTCCCCGACGAACTTGTCCAGGGTATCCAGGTCGGTGACCAGGTGGGCGCTGATCGACCCGCCGCCGAGGGTTTCGTATTCGCCCAGGGCGATATGCCGGAGGCGCTCGATCAGACGCAGGCGGATGCGGTAGACGATGTCCTTGGACAGCCGCGCGAACAGCTTCGCCTGGAGCACGTTGAACACCAGCGCCGCCCCCCGCAACAGAAGGGTCGCCGCCAGCATCAGGCCGATGTAGCCGAACGCCACCTGCCAGTCGGCGGGCAACAGGCGGTCCATGAAACGCAGCGCGCCGTCACCCTTGCCGAGCAGCACTTCGTCCACCAGCAGCGGCAGCAGCAAGGGAATCGGCACGGTGCAGAGGGTGGCCAGCACCGCCACCAGGTTGGCGAACAACAGGGCTTTCTTGTGGCGCAGTGCGAGTCGACGAATCTCCGCCCAGCTCAGGCGGTCTCCGCGCTCACTCATGCCGGCCCCGTTCCAGCCAGCGGCCGAGCAAAGGTGAAAGTTCGGCAAGCGGCTGGTAGCCGTTGGTGAGCAACGCCAGTTGGCCGTTGCGTTCGGCCAGCAGGGTCGGGAACCCGGCGATGCCGAGGTCCTGGACCCAGGCGAAATCGGCGGCGGTGGCGTCACGCGCCTCGCCGCTGTCGAAGGCCGCGGCGAACTCGATGCGCGGAAGCCCCACCGCTTCCGCCAGGCCGGCGAGCACCGCCGCCTGGGTGACATCGCGACCCTCGGCGTAGAACGCCCGCTGGATCGCCCTTACCAGCGGCCAGGCGCTTTCCTCGTCGAGGCTGCGCGCCGCCACCAGGGCCCGGCAGGCCGGCTCGGTGTCATAGACGAAGCCTTCGGGCAACGCGTCGTCGAAGCGGAACGGCTGGCCGGTGGTCTGCTGCACGGTCTGCCAGTGGCCGAGGATGTAGCCGCGGGTATTCGGGTCGAGCGCCGCGCCGTGGCCGGCGCGCAGGCCACCGGCTACCAGGTGGAAAGCGACGCCGTCGGCGGCCGCCTGCCGGGACAGCGCCTCGGCGACCGGGGCGAAGCCCCAGCACCAGGAGCACATGGGGTCCATCACGTACAGCAGGCGGGCCTTGGCCAAGGTTCAGTTCTCCAGCGTGGACTGGCGCGGATCGCGACCGAGCGGGTGCGGCTGGTTGCGCTGCCGCGCCAGTTCGATCTGTTTCTGCCGCTCGCGGGCGCCGGCGCGGGTCTTCTCGCTCAGCGAGTCCCAGCAGTGCGGACAGCTGATGCCGGGCACGTAGTGCTCGGACTGGCGGTCCTCCAGCGAAACCGGGTTGCGGCAGGCGTGGCACTGATCGTACTCGCCCTCGCTAAGATCGTGGCGCACGGTCACGCGGTTGTCGAATACGAAGCAGTCGCCGCGCCACAGGCTCTGTTCCTGCGGCACCTCTTCGAGGTACTTGAGGATGCCGCCCTTGAGATGGAAGACCTCCTCGAAACCGGCGCCGAGCATGTAGCTGGAAGCCTTCTCGCAGCGGATGCCGCCGGTGCAGAACATCGCCACCTTCTTGTGCCGCGCCGGGTCGTAGTGGGCCTTGATGTACTCGGGGAACTCGCGGAACGACCTGGTCTTCGGATCGACCGCGCCCTCGAAGGTGCCGATCGCCACCTCGTAGTCGTTGCGGGTATCGATCAGCAGGACTTCCGGATCGCTGATCAGGGCATTCCAGTCCTTCGCCTCGACATACTGGCCGACCTGCTTGTTCGGATCGACGCCAGGCACGCCGAGGGTGACGATTTCCTTCTTCAGCTTGACCTTGGTGCGGTAGAACGGCTGTTCGTCGCAGTAGGATTCCTTGTGCTCGATATCGGCCAGCCGGGGATCGCTGCGCAGCCAGGCGAACAGCGCATCGATGCCTTCGCGGCTACCGGAGACGGTGCCGTTGATGCCTTCCTCGGCCAGCAGCAAGGTGCCTTTCACACCGTTGTCGAGCAGGGTTTGCAGCAGGGGTTCACGCAGCGCCACGTAATCGTCGAGAGTCACGAACTTGTACAGCGCCGCCACGACGATGGATGTCATGGGGATATAGCCTCCAGGTGGTCGCCCGCGTAAAGGGCGGACCGGAACGAAAAGCGCCAGCCGCTGGCGCCATGGAAACGACAACGCCGGCGGAAGGCCGGCGCTGGGTGCGTAGTCTAGCGCAGCAGGGGCAGGCTCTGCACCCCGCCGCGACGGACGCCGTCTCAGGGTATGTCGTGCTTGCTCCCGCCGCGGCAGGTCGGCGAGGCCGGCACCGCAGCCTGGCTCCACTCCTCAGGGGTGAAGGTATGCAGCGCCAGGGCGTGGAACTCGCCCATCAACCCACCGAGGGTGGCATATACCTTCTGGTGCCGCTTCACCGCGTTCAATCCGGCGAACTGCGGGCTGACCAGCACCACCTTGAAGTGGGTCTCCAGCCCGCGGCTGTGCATGTGGCTCTCGTCGAGCACCTCGACGTGTTGCGGATCGAGGGGCTGCAGGGCGGTCTGGATACGGTCACGCATGCTCATCGCGAATCACGACTCACTTTTTCTTCTGGGCCGGCGCGGCGACGCCGAGTTCCTTGTCCATGTCGGCCATCAGCTTGTTCACCGGCTCGACGGCGCCTTGCAGCTTGGCCTGGGTCAGTTGGGCGGATTCGGCGGTCAGGCGCGGCATCTTCTCCAGCACCTTCTTGCCCAGCGGCGACTGGTAGAAGGCATTCAGGTCCTTCAGCTCGGACTCGGTGAAGTTGGTGGTGTAAAGCTTGATCAGCTCGGGCTTGATCTTGTCCCAGCCGATGGCGCGGTCCAGCTCGGCATTGGCCTTGGCCTGGTAACGCTCGAGAACCGCCTTCTTGCTCTCCGGCGCCTTGGCCTGGGCGAAGCGCTGGGCCAGCATCTGCTGCACCTGGGCATAGACCGGGACCGTCAGCTTGTCGGCATGGACCAGCTTGAGGAATTGCTCGGCCTGGCTGGCGGAATCGGCCATGGCCATGGAGCTGAGGCTGAGCAGCACGGCGCTGCCGATGAGGCGAAGACGGGTCATGGAAAATCCTTGAGGTTGGGTAGATGTGTCCGTGGGACCCGACATTCTGCGCCTAAGTTCGAAATCCGCTCAAGCGCGGCGCCGAATATCGGGAGAATCCTATCCGGCGCCCGCCCGCTCCATGCCGTCTACTATCAGTTCTGTAGTGGGTACTTGCCGCCTTCCTTCCGCAGCCGGCATGCTTGCGTCAGCCTGTCACATGGATGTGTTAGATGAACGGAACCGCCGCCGATACCCTCGCCGTATCGCCCCCGCCCCTGCGCAACCTCTGCGACAGCCACGGCCGGCTCGATCCCCGGGCGGTCGGCTGGTCCGCCCGGCCGCGGGTGCTCTGCCACATCCCCGGCCACTTCGGCCGGCGCAAGCGCTGGAACCACTGGTGCATCGTCAGCCCCGGCTGGATGCTCTCGCTGACCATCGCCGACCTCGACTACCTGACCTACGGCGCCGCCTATTTCCTCGACCTGGACAGCGGCCAGGCGGTAGCGCACACGCAGATCCGCTTCTTCGGCCTCGGCTGCCAGTTGCCCGACGAGCCGCAGGCCAGCCATGCCTTCGAGCATCCCCGCCTGCAATTGCGCTTCGACGAACAGCCCGGGCGCCTGCGCGTCACCGGCCAGGCCCCGGACCTCGGTGGCCTGCCGCTGGAGCTGGCGCTGGAAGTGCGACGACCGTCGCACCTGGAGTCGGTGAACCTGGTGGTGCCGATGGGCGAACACACCTTCCATGCCTGCAGCCGCCAGCTCGGCCTGCCGATCAGCGGCTGCCTGCAGCTCGGCCGCCGACGCTACGACTGCCAGGCGGGCCAGAGCTTCGCCGCGCTGGACTTCGGCCGCGGCGTCTGGCCGCTGCATACCTACTGGACCCGCGCCGCCTTCGCCGCCCCCGGCGGCATCGCCGGCAACTTCGGCACCGGCTGGACCGAAGCCAGCGACCTGCGCGAGAACGCCCTGTGGTTCGGCGGCAAGCTCAGCCGCGTGCTCGACGACGTGCACATCCGCGAGCCTCGCGACCCGCTGGCCGAATGGCGCCTGGACAGCGCCTGCGGTCGCGTCGAGCTGCTCTTCCGTCCCGAACAGCTGCACCAGGCGCGGCCCAGCGTCGGCCTGTTCTATGCCAATACCCGCCAGTGGTTCGGCCGTTTCAACGGCACCCTGCGCCACGACGACGGCGACTGCGTGCCGGTGGACGGCGCCCTCGGCTGGATCGGTTCGACCCGCGCGCGCTGGTGAGGCCGGCGGCGGGCAATCTATTTCCGACCCGCAGCGCGGCGAAAAATGCCCACGAGGAAGCGACGGCAGCGGAACCCAAGGCGGGAGCGAAGGCCTAAACTGCCGGATACGCACCCTGGAGAACACTCATGAGCCGGACCGAAACCGATAGCCTGGGCACCATCGAGGTGCCCGACGACGCCTACTGGGGCGCCCAGACCCAGCGTTCGCTGGAGAACTTCGCCATCGGCGGCCAGCGCATGCCGCTCGCCGTGATCCACGCCCTGGCGCTGATCAAGAAAGCCGCCGCGCGGGTCAACGACCACCTCGGCGAACTGCCGCCGGAAGTCGCCCGGCTGATCGAACAGGCCGCCGACGAAGTCCTCGCAGGCCGCCACGACGAACACTTCCCGCTGGTGGTCTGGCAGACCGGCAGCGGCACCCAGACCAACATGAACGTCAACGAGGTGATCGCTGGCCGCGCCAACGAACTGGCCGGCAATCCGCGTGGCGGCAAGTCGCCGGTGCATCCCAACGACCACGTCAACCGCGCGCAGAGTTCCAACGACAGCTTCCCCACCGCCATGCACATCGCCGCCGCCAAGGCCGTGCACGAACAATTGCTGCCGGCCATCGCCGAGCTTTCCGGCGGTCTCGCCGAACAGTCGGCGCGGCACGCCAGCCTGGTCAAGACCGGGCGCACCCACCTGATGGACGCCACGCCGATCACCTTCGGCCAGGAACTCTCGGCCTTCGTCGCCCAGCTCGACTACGCCGAGCGCGCCATCCGCGCGGCGCTGCCGGCGGTCTACCAGTTGGCCCAGGGCGGCACCGCGGTGGGCACCGGGCTCAACGCGCCGAAGGGCTTCGCCGACGCCATCGCCGCGGAAATCGCCGCCGAATCGGGCCTGCCCTTCGTCGCCGCGCCGAACAAGTTCGCCGCCCTGGCCGGCCACGAGCCGCTGGTCATCCTCTCCGGCGCCCTGAAGAGCCTGGCGGTGGCCCTGACGAAGATCGCCAACGACCTGCGCCTGCTCGGTTCCGGCCCACGCGCCGGCTTCGCCGAGGTGAAGCTGCCGGCCAACGAGCCGGGCAGCTCGATCATGCCCGGCAAGGTCAACCCGACCCAGTGCGAGGCGCTGTCGATGCTGGCCTGCCAGGTCATGGGCAACGACAGCACGATTTCCTTCGCCGCCAGCCAGGGCCATCTGCAACTCAACGTGTTCAAGCCGGTGATCGTCTACAACCTGCTGGAGTCCATCCGCCTGCTCGCCGACGGCTGCCGCAACTTCAACAAGCATTGCGTCGCCGGCCTGGAGCCGGACGCCCAGCGCATGGCCGACCTGCTGGAGCGCGGCCTGATGCTGGTCACCGCGCTGAACCCGCACATCGGCTACGACAAGGCTGCCGAAATCGCCAAGAAGGCCTACGCCGAAGGCACCACCCTGCGCGCCGCGGCGCTGCAGCTGGGCTACCTGGACGAAGCGCAGTTCGACGAATGGGTACGGCCGGAGCAGATGCTGGAGGCCGGCCACCATGGTTGAAACCGCCAAGACCGGCGCCACCCCGCTGGAAGGCGACGGCAAGCGCATCCTGCTGATCGTCGGCTCGCCCAAGCGCAAGAGCTTCTGCCACCTGCTCGCCGAATGCTACGCCCAGGGCGCGCGCAGCAAGGATCACGTGGTGCGCGAACTGAAGCTGGGCGAGCTGGCCTTCGACCCGATCCTCCACGAAGGCTACGAACAGAGCCAGGTGCTCGAACCCGACCTGCTGGAAGCGCAGCGGCAGATCCACTGGGCCGAGCACCTGGTGTTCGTCTACCCGGTCTGGTGGGGCGGCCTGCCGGCGTTGCTGCAGGGCTTCTTCGACCGCGTCCTGCAGCCGGGCTTCGCCTTCCGCTACCGCGGCACCCAGGACAAGGACTGGGAGCAACTGCTGGGCGGGCGCAGCGCCGACCTGCTGGTCTGCCACGACCAGCCGCTGTCGCGGCTGCGCTTCCTCAAGGGCCCGCCGGCGCACCGGCAGATGGTGCGCAGCGTGCTCGGCGCCTGTGGCATCGCCACCCGCCGCCTGGAAGAGTTCGCGCCGATGCGCAGTTCCAGCGAGGAACAGCGCCAGGGCTGGCTGCGTCGCGCCGAACAGCTCGGCAGCCAGGTCTAGTTCCCTTCCCGCCCGGCTGCGGCCGGGCGCGGACACTGATCGTTCTGACAGGTCCGCCACCTTCCCGCCGGCTTCCCTTCCCCGCCCCCATGGCGGCCCTTTGCCTGCCTCTACCGGCTCACAGTGCGGGTGCCGACCGCTTTGCATTCCGCGACATCCATCAGGAATGGGTAGCGAATCTGACCGGCCCGTCACATTTGGTAGGGACCTCAAACCGGCACCGAGGGCTAGGATCAGCCCGCTTCGAAATGAATCCGGTTCTGGAAAAAAGGACTTGTCATGAAACACTACTCAGCCACCCTGGCACTCCTGCCACTCACCCTCGCCCTGTTCCTGCCCCAGGCAGCCCATGCCCACGGCTCGATGGAAACGCCGCCCAGTCGGGTCTACGGCTGCTTCCTCGAAGGTCCGGAGAATCCCAAGTCGGCCGCCTGCAAGGCCGCCGTCGCCGCCGGCGGCACCCAGGCGCTGTACGACTGGAATGGCGTCAACCAGGGCAACGCCAACGGCAACCACCAGGCGGTGGTCCCCGACGGCCAGCTCTGCGGCGCCGGCAAGGCACTGTTCAAGGGCCTGAACCTGGCTCGCAGCGACTGGCCCAGCACTGCCATCGCGCCGGACGCCAGCGGCAACTTCCAGTTCGTCTACAAGGCCAGCGCGCCGCACGCGACCCGCTACTTCGACTTCTACATCACCAAGGACGGCTACAACCCCGAGAAGCCGCTGGCCTGGAGCGACCTGGAACCCGCGCCGTTCTGCTCGATCACCAGCGTCAAGCTGGAGAACGGCACCTACCGGATGAACTGCCCGCTGCCCCAGGGCAAGACCGGCAAGCATGTGATCTATAACGTCTGGCAGCGCTCGGACAGCCCGGAAGCCTTCTACGCCTGCATCGACGTGAGCTTCAGCGGCGCCGTCGCCAACCCCTGGCAAGCGCTGGGCAACCTGCGCGCGCAGCAGGACCTGCCAGCCGGTGCTACCGTCACCCTGCGTCTGTTCGATGCCCAGGGCCGCGACGCCCAGCGTCACAGCCTGACCCTGGCCCAGGGCGCCAACGGTGCCAAGCAATGGCCGCTGGCGCTGGCGCAGAAGGTCAACCAGGACTCCACCCTGGTCAACATCGGCGTGCTGGATGCCTACGGGGCGGTCAGCCCGGTGGCCAGCTCGCAGGACAACCAGGTCTACGTGCGCCAGGCCGGCTACCGCTTCCAGGTCGACATCGAACTGCCGGTCGAGGGCGGCGGCGAGCAACCGGGCGGCGACGGCAAGGTCGACTTCGACTATCCGCAAGGCCTGCAGCAATACGACGCCGGGACCGTAGTGCGCGGTGCCGATGGCAAGCGCTACCAGTGCAAGCCCTACCCGAACTCCGGCTGGTGCAAGGGCTGGGACCTCTACTACGCCCCGGGCAAGGGCATGGCCTGGCAGGACGCCTGGACCCTGCTGTAACGCCCTCGACTGCCGCCCGCTCCGGGCGGCAGTCGTTTTCGCCGCCAGGCACCCGCCGCGAGACGGCGAATCCGCGCAACGGTACAGTCCCCCGGCGAAACCCTGGCTACGTGTGCCTGTTCAATCTGCCGTGCGCTCCCTAGGCTGGTCCGACCACCAGCACGGGGAAACCACGCATGCCTTTTTCTCTCGCCGCCCTCCAACAGGCCGCCGCCATCGTCCACCAGAGCCTGCCGCCGACGCCGCAGATACGCTGGCCGCTGCTATGCGAGGCACTGGGTTGCGAAGTGTGGATGAAGCACGAGAACCACCTGCCGGTGGGGGCCTTCAAACTGCGCGGCGGCCTGGTGTATTTCCACCACCTGGCGCACCAGGGCGAGCGGCCGGCCGCCGTGATCAGCGCGACCCGCGGCAACCACGGCCAGTCGGTGGCCTTCTCGGCGAGCCGCTACGGCATCCAGCCGATCATCGTCGTCCCGCACGGCAACAGCCGCGAGAAGAACGCGGCGATGCGCAGCCTTGGCGCGGAGCTGATCGAGCACGGCGAGGACTTCCAGGCCTCCCGCGAATACGCCGCCGAGCGCGCCCGGCGCGAAGGCCTGCACCTGATTCCGGCGTTCCATCCCTGGCTGGTGGCCGGGGTCGCCAGCTACAGCCTGGAGTTGTTCGCCGCGCTGGCCGACCTTGACGAAGTCTACGTGCCGATCGGTATGGGTTCGGGCATCTGCGGCCTGATCGCCGCGCGCGACGCGCTGGGCCTGAAGACCCGCATCGTCGGCGTGGTGTCCGCCCATGCGCCGGCCTACGCCCTGTCGTTCGAGGCCGGCACGGCGATCAGCCACCCGGTCGACACCCGCCTGGCCGACGGCATGGCGTGCAGTACGCCGGACCCGAGCGCGCTGGAAATGATCCTGGCCGGCGCCGATCGCCTGGTGCGGGTCAGCGACAGGGAGATCGGCGCGGCCATGCGCCTGTGCTTCACCAGCACCCACAACGTCGCCGAGGGCGCCGGGGTGGCGGCGCTGGCCGCCGCCTGGCAGGAGCGCGAGCGCCTGAAGGGGCTGAAGGTAGGCCTGATCCTCAGCGGAGCGAACGTCGACCGCGAGGTATTCGCCGAGCAACTGGCCGCCGGCGACTGAGCCGGCGCCGCTAGGCCAGCCCCGCGAGGAGCAGCAGCCACCAGGCGAGCACCAGCAACTGCACGAAGAAGCCGGCAAAACGCAGCCAGACGAACAGCGCGGAGGTGCTGACCAGGTGCATCAGCGACTGGAACAGCCGGGCGCCGAGCACCAGTGGCGCCAACGGGTCGGTCAGGCTGCTCTGCCCGCTGGCGATCGCGTAGAGCAGCGCGCCGGCCAGCAGCGGCAGGTTCTCCACGCAGTTGGCATGGACTCGCACCAGCCGCTGGCCGAAACCGCCAGGCGTGTTGCTGCCATCGGCGGCGAAGGCGTTCACCGCCATCCGCCCGCCGAGTACCAGCAGGCCGCGCTGGCTGACCAGCAGGAAGACCAGCAACAGGGTCCAGGCGATCAGGCCGAGCAGGCAGATCGCGCTAGGGCTGAGAAACATGGATGACGCTCCTTCTATTGTGTTGTCGTGGGAAGGATGAAGCGTCTGGATTCTAGGCCGGCTAGAGCAATTGCTCTATTCGCAGTCCGCCGTCCTTAAGTCGTGTTCTGCCGGCACGCCGCTCGGCCCCGATGTACGCCGTCGGCGGATGCGTAACCGGACGACCCACTGCCCGCGCAAAGAAAAGCCCCGCCGAAGCGGGGCCTTCCTTGCACGCAGCACTCAGGGCTGTCTTCTCATCAGAGCGAATCGAGATAGCGCTCCACATCCAGCGCGGCCATGCAGCCGGCGCCGGCCGAGGTGATCGCCTGGCGGTAGACGTGGTCGGCCACGTCGCCGGCGGCGAACACACCCGGTACGTTGGTCGCGGTGGCGTTGCCTTCGCGCCCGCCGTTGACCACCAGGTAGCCGTCCTTCAGGGCCAGTTGCCCTTCGAACAGCGAGGTATTGGGAGTATGGCCGATGGCGACGAACATGCCATCCACGGCGATCTCCTCGCTGCCACCATCGCGGGTCTTCAGGCGCACGCCGGTGACGCCCATCGTGTCGCCAAGCACCTCATCGACCTCGGCGTTGAGCTTGAGCACTATCTTGCCTTCGGCGACCCGCGCCTGCAGCTTGTCCTGGAGAATCTTCTCGGCGCGGAAGGTTTCGCGACGATGCACCAGGGTCACCCGGCTGGCGATGTTGGCCAGGTACAGGGCCTCTTCGACAGCGGTATTGCCGCCGCCGATCACCGCCACTTCGCGGTTGCGGTAGAAGAAACCGTCGCAGGTGGCGCAGGCCGACACGCCCTTGCCCATGAACGCCTGCTCCGACGGCAACCCCAGGTAGCGCGCGCTGGCACCGGTGGCGACGATCAGTGCGTCGCAGGTGTAGGTGCCATTGTCGCCGCGCAGGGTGAACGGCTTGCCGGCCAGGTCCACGGCATGAATGTGGTCGAAGACGATCTCGGTCTCGAAGCGCTCGGCGTGCTCCTGCATCCGCTGCATCAGTGCCGGGCCGGTCAGGCCGTGGGGATCGCCCGGCCAGTTGTCGACCTCGGTGGTGGTGGTCAACTGGCCGCCGGCCTGCATGCCGGTGATCAGCAGCGGCTTGAGGTTGGCGCGCGCGGCGTAGACAGCCGCGCTGTAACCGGCGGGACCGGAACCGAGGATGATCACTCGGGCGTGGCGGAGGGTATCGGGCATCTCGTCGGACTCCTGCCGACATCAGCGTCGGCGCGAATAAAAACGGGGCCACCAAAGCACATGGGGAAGGCTTGGAAGGAGCGGTCGCCCCGGGAAAAGGTCGGCCGGGCACACTTCGCGCCCGGCATCGGGATCACAGTGCCTCGGCGTTCTCGGCCAGGTACGAGGCCACGCCCTCGGCGCTCGCCTTCATGCCTTTCTGGCCCTTGCGCCAGCCGGCCGGGCAGACCTCGCCGTGTTCCTCGGTGAACTGCAGGGCCTCGACCAGGCGCACCATCTCGTCCACCTCGCGCCCCAGCGGCAGGTTGTTCACCACTTGGTGCTGGACCACCCCGGCGCGGTCGATCAGGAACGAAGCACGCAAGGCCACGCCGTCCTCGTGCTCGATGCCGTAGGCGCGGGTGATCTCGTGCTTGACGTCGGCGACCATGGTGAACTCGACCGCACCGATGCCGCCCTTCTCCACCGGCGTGCTGCGCCAGGCGTGATGGGTGAACTGCGAGTCGATGGAGACACCGACCACCTCGACGCCCAGCTCGCGGAACTTATCCATGCGGTTGTTGTGGGCGATGATTTCCGAGGGGCAGACGAAAGTGAAGTCGAGCGGCCAGAAGAACAGTACGACGTACTTGCCGCGCAGGCTGGAAAGCTGGAAGGCATCGACGATGGAACCGTCGCCGAGGACCGCGGCGGCAGTGAAATCGGGGGCTTGCTTGTTGACCAGTACGCTCATCGCGAGGCTCCTAGAAGGTTGGGTTGCGCCCGGCGACGCCAGGCTCCCGGAAGAATATGCAGCGCAGGTTACCCAGCCACGACGATGCATTGAAATGTCGAATTTCAATTCGCACGATAGAGTCAGCCTATGCTCTCAACCTGCGGCTAGACTCATGCTGTCGCCCATTACCCGTCCTCACCGCATGCCCCTACGCACACGCCTGCTCTGGCTGTTCCTGCCGTTGCTGGCCGCCAGTCTCGGCGGTATCTGGCTCTTGTCGGAAAGCATCCTGCTGAGCCGTTTCGACCGAGAGGACCAGCAACGCCTGCAAGAGGGCGCCACCGTCCTGCACAACCGGCTGGACTTCGAGTTGAAGCGCCACCTGGACATCGTTCGCACCTACGCCTGGTGGGATGCCAGCTACGACTTCATCCAGCGCCCCAACGAGACCTTCGAACAGGAAAACCTCGACCACGAGATGCTCGACGACCTGGGATTCGACTTCGTCCTGTTCCTCGACGACCGGGGTCACCTGCAACTGAAGCAGTGGTCCCCGCCCGCGCCCGACCAGCGCGTGCTCTTCGGCGCCCCCTCGGCGAGCGACCAGGCCCTGCTCGAGGCACTGCAGCAACGCGCCATCCGCCTCGGCGCGCTGGACTTTCGCGGACGCACCGACCACAGCCTGAGCGAGCTGCTGCTGGTCGACAACCTGCCGACCCTGCTGGTCAGCGTGCCTATCAGCAACAACCAGGGTAGCGCGCCGGCGAAGGGCGCGATCCTCGCCGGCTACTTCCTCGACCGGGAACGCCTGGCCAACCTCCGCGAACAGATGCAGGCCGACCTGCAACCGATGCCCAACATCGCCACCGACTCCACCTGGAAGCCGCTGCGCAGCCGCAGCGGCAGTACCCACAACCAGGCCCTGCTCAGCCCACGGCGGTTCATCGGCGAACATGTCCAGCAGGTCTCGGTGCAGTACCTGAGTTCCAGCGGCGAGCCGCAGCTGCGCTTCGACATCACCAAGAAACGCCTGCTCTACATCCAGGGCGAGAAGGCCATCAACTTCTTCCTCGGCGCCTCCCTGCTGGTCGCGCTGGGCGCTTTCCTGGTCGGCTACCTGGCCCTGGAGCTGTGGGTCCTGCGCCGTGTCCAACGGCTCAACCGGGAGGTCGCCGAAGTCGGACGCAACGCCCACTCGATACGCCTGAGCGACTTCGGCAACGACGAGCTGGGACAACTGGCGGGCGAGATGAACCAGATGCTCGAGCGCCTGGAACACAGCGAGGCGCGCGACCGGGCGATCCTCCAGTCGATGCGCGACGGCTACTTCGAAATGGACGTCGACGGCGTGATCCTCACCGTCAACCCCGCGCTCTGCCAACTGCTCGGCCAGACGCGCGAAACGCTGATCGGCCATCCCTACTACGAACTGCTCGGCGAAGACGACCTGGCGCGTGCCCGCCAACCCTTCCAGCGCGCCATGCAGAGCGGCGCAGGCAAGACCTTCGCCATCCCCCTGCAGCGCGCCGACGGCAGCCTCGGCTACTTCGAGGCCACGGTTTCGCTGATCCACGACCTGCAGGGCGAACTACGGGGCTACCGCGGCATCGTCCGCGACGTCAGCGACCAGATCGCCTACCAGCAGCAATTGCTGGAAATGGCCTACCGCGACCCCCTGACCGGCCTGGGCAACCGCAAGGCCTTCGACGAACAGCTCGGCCAGGCGTTGCTTCGCGCCGGCTCCGGCGGAAGCGAACTGGCGCTGCTGTACCTGGACCTGGACCGCTTCAAGGAGGTCAACGACCGCTTCGGCCACGACATCGGCGATGCCCTCCTCAGGACCGTCGCCGAACGGGTACGCAGCACCCTGCGGCAGCCGGACAAGGCCTACCGCCTGGGCGGCGACGAATTCGCCGTGCTCCTCGAGGACAGCCAGGAAAACAATCCGCAGCGCCTCGCAGAACGCCTGCTGGCGGCGCTGGTCCAACCGATCGCGCTGAATGGCGAACGCATCGACTTCGTCACCCCGAGCATCGGCATCGCTCTCTACCCGCGGCATGCCGGCGATGCCGAAGGACTGGTCCGTGCCGCCGACAGCGCCATGTACGAGGCCAAGCGCCAGCGCAACCACTATTGCCTGTACCAGGCGCCAGCCTGAAATGCGCGGTCAAACAGGCTCTGTCGCGGGCTTTCGCCAGTCTGCTAAGGTTTCAGCCCGCATCCCATCGGAGAACCATTCCCTATGCCAGCCCTGAGCGGCCCGCAATACCTCGGCGAAGGCCTGAAGCTGATCATGCGTCCCGGCCTGCGCCTGTTCGTGCTGATCCCCCTGACCCTCAACCTGCTGGTGTTCGCCCTGCTGATCGGCTTCGCGATGCAGCAGTTCAGCCACTGGGTCGACCTGCTGATGCCCAGCCTGCCCGACTGGCTGAGCTTCCTGCAGTACATCGTCTGGCCGTTGTTCGTCCTGCTGGTGCTGGTGATCGTGTTCTTCACCTTCACCATGGTCGCCAACATCATCTCCGCGCCGTTCAACGGCTTCCTCTCGGAAAAGGTCGAGGTGGTGGTTCGCGGCCGCGACGACTTCCCGCCGTTCAGCTGGGCCGAACTGCTGGCGATGATCCCGCGCACCATGGGTCGCGAGATGCGCAAGCTCGCCTACTTCCTGCCGCGCGCGCTGGTGCTGCTGGTGCTGAGCTTCGTGCCCGGGGTCAACCTGATCGCCACGCCGCTGTGGATCCTCTTCGGCATCTGGATGATGGCGGTGCAGTACATCGACTATCCGGCGGACAACCACAAGCTCGGCTGGAACGAGATGCTCGCCTGGCTGCGCAGCAAGCGCTGGGCGTGCATGGGTTTCGGCGGGGTGACCTACCTGGCGCTGCTGATCCCGCTGGTCAACCTGGTCATGATGCCCGCCGCCGTCGCCGGCGCCACCCTGTTCTGGGTCCGCGAGGAAGGCGAGAAGGCGCTGGTGAAATAAGCATGCGCCCGGTGTCCGCTGTCGGCATTGTCAGGCGGGCGTCAGCGCCCTGACAGCCGGCGTCGGGCACACTACGAATGCCCTCGGGAGCGTCGGCGCAGGCCGCAGCCGAGACCTGCGCCAGCCCTTGCAGACCGGCTCGACGCTGCCGAACCGACTGGCCGCCGGTGCCTCCCCACGCAGGCGGCCTTTTTTTACCCGCCTGCCTTGCCGTCCATGCAGGATGGCCGGCGCTCACCCCCTTCCTGTCCGCTACGCCCCCCTCGACTCCACCACCCTGGCACTACAGTGGCAACCAGGCGAAGCAGGCTCCGGCCCGCTTTCGATGACCACCGTCCCCAGCCCGCCCAGCGGCGGAAAACAAGAAGAGGGTCGCCATGTCACGTTCCGCATTCACCGCGCTCTTGCTGTCCTGCGTCCTGCTGGCGCTCTCCATGCCTGCCAGGGCCGACGACCTGCCCTACCGCTTCGGCCTGGGCAAGGCGGACATCACCGGCGAAGCCGCCGAAGTCGGCATGATGGGTTACTCCTCCCTCGAACAGAAGACCGCCGGCATCCACATGCGCCAGTGGGCGCGTGCCTTCGTGATCGAGGAAGCGGCCAGCGGACGTCGCCTGGTCTACGTCAACACCGACCTGGGGATGATCTTCCAGGCCGTGCACCTGAAGGTCCTGGCCCGGCTCAAGGCGAAGTACCCCGGTGTCTACGACGAGAACAACGTGATGCTCGCCGCCACCCACACCCACTCCGGTCCGGGCGGCTTCTCCCACTACGCGATGTACAACCTGTCGGTGCTCGGCTTCCAGGAAAAGACCTTCAACGCCATCGTCGACGGCATCGTCCGCTCCATCGAGCGGGCCCAGGCCAGGTTGCAGCCCGGCCGCCTGTTCTACGGCAGCGGCGAGTTGCGCAACGCCAGCCGCAACCGCTCGCTGCTGTCGCACCTGAAGAATCCGGACATCGCCGGCTACGAGGATGGCATCGACCCGCAGATGAGCGTGCTCAGCTTCGTCGACGCCAACGGCGAGCTGGCCGGCGCGATCAGTTGGTTCCCGGTGCACAGCACCTCGATGACCAACGCCAATCACCTGATCTCCCCGGACAACAAGGGCTACGCCTCCTATCACTGGGAGCACGACGTCAGCCGCAAGAGCGGTTTCGTCGCCGCCTTCGCCCAGACCAATGCCGGCAACCTGTCGCCCAACCTGAACCTGAAGCCCGGCTCCGGTCCCTTCGACAACGAGTTCGACAACACCCGCGAGATCGGTCTGCGCCAATTCGCCAAGGCCTACGAGATCGCCGGCCAGGCCCAGGAGGAAGTGCTCGGCGAACTGGATTCGCGCTTCCGTTTCGTCGACTTCACCCGCCTGCCGATCCGCCCGGAGTTCACCGACGGCCAGCCGCGCCAGTTGTGCACCGCGGCCATCGGCACCAGCCTGGCCGCCGGTAGCACCGAAGACGGTCCAGGCCCGCTGGGGCTGGAGGAAGGCAACAATCCGTTCCTCTCGGCCCTGGGCGGGTTGCTCACCGGCGTGCCGCCGCAGGAACTGGTGCAATGCCAGGCGGAAAAGACCATCCTCGCCGACACCGGCAACAAGAAACCCTACCCCTGGACGCCGACGGTGCTGCCGATCCAGATGTTCCGCATCGGCCAGTTGGAACTGCTCGGCGCCCCCGCCGAGTTCACCGTGATGGCCGGGGTGCGGATCCGCCGCGCGGTGCAGGCGGCCAGCGAAGCGGCCGGTATCCGCCATGTGGTCTTCAATGGCTACGCGAATGCCTATGCCAGCTACGTCACCACCCGCGAGGAATACGCCGCCCAGGAATACGAAGGCGGCTCGACCCTCTACGGCCCCTGGACCCAGGCCGCCTACCAGCAGTTGTTCGTCGACATGGCGGTGGCGCTGCGCGAACGCCTGCCGGTGGAAACCTCGGCGATAGCGCCGGACCTGTCCTGCTGCCAGATGAACTTCCAGACCGGAGTAGTGGCCGACGATCCCTATATCGGCAAGTCCTTCGGCGACGTGTTGCAACAACCCAGGGAAAGTTATCGCATCGGCGACAAGGTGACCGTCGCTTTCGTGACCGGACATCCGAAGAATGACTTGCGCACCGAGAAGACTTTCCTGGAAGTGGTGAATATCGGCAAGGATGGCAAACAGACGCCCGTGACCGTTGCCACCGATAATGACTGGGATACCCAATACCGCTGGGAGAGAGTGGGTATATCTGCCTCGAAAGCGACTATCAGCTGGTCCATTCCACCAGGGACCGAGCCCGGCCATTACTACATCAGGCACTACGGCAACGCGAAGAACTTCTGGACCCAGAAGATCAGCGAAATCGGCGGATCGACCCGCTCCTTCGAGGTGCTCGGCACCACTCCCTAGCGGGCTCCAGCCAAGGTTGCGAGATTCGCCAGCCAACTTTATGACGCATGAAAGTCGTCAAATAAAATGTGATTTAAAACACATGAACAAGTGACCTTTCATTCAGCCGACAAGGGCATGAAACTCCATTTCCATGCCCTTTGTTTTTATCCCGAAAAACTTCTCAAGTTGTCGCTCAAGGTCATATCGAAGTCGCTTTCGGGATCAACCGATAAATTATCGCCATGAAACCATCGGCTCGCTGTATTCCCTGCCGGAAAAACAGCGAAGACGATTAATCATCTCGAAACAAGAAGTACGCAGATTGATGGAAATCAAAAAACCACCCGGGAAATAAAACGATGACCGAAAACTGGAAATTCCGCCGTCGAACCTTTCTCAAGCACGGCGCCCAGGCCGCTACCCTGGCCGGCCTTTCCGGGCTGTTCCCGGAGACGCTCCGGCGCGCCCTGGCCATCGAGCCGGACATCCGCACCGGAACCATCCAGGACGTCCAGCACGTGGTCATCCTGATGCAGGAGAACCGCAGCTTCGATCACTACTTCGGCCACCTCAACGGCGTCCGCGGCTTCAACGATCCTCGCGCGCTCAAGCGCCAGGACGGCAAGCCGGTCTGGTACCAGAACTACAAGTACGAGTTCTCCCCCTATCACTGGGATACCAAAGTCACCAGCGCCCAGTGGGTGAGTTCGCAGAACCATGAATGGTCGGCCTTCCACGCGATCTGGAACCAGGGCCGCAACGACAAGTGGATGGCGGTGCAGTACCCCGAAGCCATGGGCTACTTCAAGCGCAGCGACATTCCCTACTACTACGCCCTGGCCGACGCCTTCACCCTGTGCGAGGCCTACCACCAGTCGATGATGGGCCCGACCAATCCGAACCGCCTCTACCACATGAGCGGACGCGCCGCCCCCAGCGGCGACGGCAAGGACGTACACATCGGCAACGACATGGGCGACGGCACCATCGGCGCCAGCGGCACGGTGGACTGGACCACCTATCCCGAGCGGCTAAGCGCCGCTGGCGTGGACTGGCGGGTCTACCAGGAAGGCGGCTACCGCTCCTCGTCACTCTGGTACCTGTACGTCGACGCCTACTGGAAATACCGGCTCCAGGAGCAGAACAACTACGACTGCAACGCCCTCGCCTGGTTCAGGAACTTCAAGAACGCTCCGCGCGATTCGGACCTCTGGCAGCGCGCCATGCTCGCCCGCGGCGTCGACCAGTTGCGCAAGGATGTGCAGGAGAACACGCTGCCGCAGGTGTCGTGGATCGTCGCGCCCTACTGCTACTGCGAGCATCCCTGGTGGGGCCCCTCGTTCGGCGAGTACTACGTGACCCGGGTGCTCGAGGCGCTGACCAGCAACCCCGAGGTCTGGGCCAGGACCGTGTTCATCCTCAACTACGACGAGGGCGACGGCTTCTATGACCACGCCAGCGCCCCGGTGCCGCCGTGGAAGGATGGCGTCGGCCTTTCCACGGTCAGCACCGCCGGCGAGATCGAGGCATCCAGCGGGCTGCCCATCGGGCTCGGCCACCGCGTCCCGCTGATCGCCATCTCGCCCTGGTCGAAGGGCGGCAAGGTCAGCGCCGAAGTGTTCGACCATACCTCGGTGCTGCGCTTCCTCGAACGCCGCTTCGGCGTCGTCGAGGAAAACATCTCGCCCTGGCGGCGTGCCGTCTGCGGCGACCTGACTTCGCTGTTCGACTTCCAGGGCGCAGGCGATACCCAGGTCGCCCCCGACCTGACCAACGTCCCGCAGAGCGACGCGCGCAAGGAGGACGCCTACTGGCAGCAGTTCTACCGGCCCAGTCCCAAGTACTGGTCCTACGAGCCCAAGAGCCTGCCCGGCCAGGAAAAGGGCCAGCGCCCTACCCTCGCGGTGCCCTACCAGTTGCACGCCACGCTGGCCCTCGACATCGCCGCCGGCAAGCTGCGCCTGACCCTGGGCAACGACGGCATGAGCCTGCCGGGCAATCCGCAGGGACACTCCGCTGCGGTATTCCAGGTGCAGCCGCGGGAAGTCGGCAATCCGCGCTTCTATACCGTGACCAGCTATCCGGTGGTCCAGGAAAGCGGAGAGGAACTGGGCCGGACCCTCAACGACGAACTCGACGACCTGCTCGACGCCAACGGCCGCTACGCCTTCGAGGTGCACGGCCCCAACGGCTTCTTCCGCGAGTTCCACGGCAACCTGCATCTCGCCGCGCAGATGGCGCGGCCCGAGGTATCGGTCACCTATCAACGCAACGGCAACCTGCAGTTGAACATCCGCAATCTCGGCCGCCTGCCGTGCAGCGTGACGGTGACGCCGAACCCGGCCTATACCCGGGAGGGCAGCCGTCGCTATGAACTCGAACCGAACCAGGCGATCAGTGAAGTGTGGCTGTTACGCAGCAGCCAGGGCTGGTACGACCTCAGCGTGACCGCCAGCAATACGGAAGCCAACTATTTCCGCCGCCTGGCCGGACACGTCGAGACCGGCAAGCCGAGCAGGAGCGATCCATTGCTCGACATCGCAGCGACCTGAAGCGAGGAGTCCATCGCATGAGACCTACCCTGACCTGGACCTTGCTGGCCCTGCTGCTCTGCGGCACGGCCATCGGCGCCGTCCTGTTGTTTTACCCATCGGAGCCGGCGCCCGTCGCGCCCTTCGCGTCTCCCCCGCAGGCCACACCGGCGGCAAAACCTTCCATTCCTTCCCGAGCCCCCGAGATGAATACAGCCACCGCTCCCGACAACCTGGAACAGCAACTCGGCGAGTTCGGCCGCAACGCCGGGCAGATGTCCGAGATCGAACGCAAGCAGGCCGCCGAAGGTCTGATCGAACAGCTCAAGCGCGAGGTGGCGGTCGGCGCCGATCCGCGCCAGACCTTCGAGGAGATCCAGCGTCTGACGCCCTATGTGGAGGCCGATGCCAGGCGCCGCGAGGCGCTCGACTTCGAGATCTGGATGGCGCTCAAGGACAACGCCTCCGTCCAGCAGCAAGCGCCGACGCCTGGCGAGGAAGAGCAACTGCGCGAATACGCGCAAGAGTCGGACAAGGTGATCGCCGAGGTGCTCGCCAGCGTCGACGGCGAGGAGCAGCGTCACGCCGCCATCGACGAACGCCTCAAGGCCCTGCGCAAGCAGATCTTCGGCGAGGAGAACCCACGCCTGCTGCAACGCTGAAATCCACGGCGCCCCGACAGGGGCGCCGTCACGCAAGCGTCACCAAAACTTCACATCCGCTACACGGCGTCGGTCGACACTGACGTCATGAGCAGACCTCTAAGCATCGCCCTGATCAGCGAAACCTACCCACCGGAAGTCAACGGCGTCGCCAATACCCTGGGGCGCCTGCATGCCGGTCTCCAGCAGCTTGGCCATCGGGTCCAGGTGGTGCGCCCGCGCCAGCCCGGCGACGACGGCCGGCGCAGCGACGCCGAGCTGGTGCTGACCCGCGGCTGGCCGTTGCCCGGCTACCCCGGCCTGCAATGGGGCATGTCGAGCCTGCACAAGCTGCTGCGCTGCTGGAAGCGCCAGCGCCCGGACGTGCTCTACATCGCCACCGAAGGCCCGCTCGGCTTCTCTGCCCTGCGCGCCGCGCGGCGCCTGGGCATCCCGGCGGTCAGCGGCTTCCACACCAACTTCCAGCAGTACAGCGAGCACTACGGCTTCGGTCCGCTGACCCGGCTGGTCACCGGCTACCTGCGCTGGTTCCACAACCGCACGCAGATGACCCTGGTGCCCAGCGGCAGCCAGCGCATGGAATTGCAGCGGCGCGGTTTCGAACGTCTCAACCTGCTCTCCCGCGGGGTCGACAGCCAACTCTTCCATCCCTCCCGGCGCGATCCCGAACTACGCCGGCGCTGGGGCCTGGGCGAACAGGACATCGCCGTGCTGCACGTCGGCCGGCTGGCGGCAGAGAAGAACCTCGGCCTGCTCGGCGGCACCTTCCGCGCGCTCTGCGCCGCCCATCCGCAGCTGAAGCTGCGCCTGGTACTGGTGGGCGACGGGCCGGAGCGCAGGCACCTCGAACGGGACCTGCCCGAAGCGCTGTTCTGCGGCGTCCAGCGCGGCGAAACCCTGGCCGCCCACTACGCCTCGGGCGACCTGTTCCTCTTCCCAAGCCTGTCGGAGACCTTCGGCAACGTGGTCCTCGAAGCCCAGGCCGCCGGCCTCGCGGTGGTCGCCTTCGACCAGGCCGCCGCCGGCCAGCACATCCGCCATGGGCACAACGGCGTGCTCGCCGCGCCGGGCGACAAGAGCGGCTTCGTCGAAGTCGCCAGTTGGCTGCTGGACGACCAGGAACGCCTGCGCCGGGTCCGTCTAAACGCCCGCCAACACGCCAGTCGGCAAGGTTGGGACAGTATCGTCGAGCACTTCCAGAACTACCTGGAAGACGCCTGCGCCAGTCCGCTGGTCCAGCCCGCTCGGTCGAAGCCCGAGCGGCCGCCGGCAGAGGATGGCGGGGCCTTGCCTCGCAGCCGCGAGTAGCTCTCAGGCAAAGGCTTTCGGCGTGGCGATGAAGCCCAGGCTCATGGCCCCGGCGCCCAGGTTGATGCCGCCGGTAGGGCTGAGCATGCCCAGGTGCAAGTGGATGTCGCGCTCGCGGCAGGCGTTCTCCAGCGCGGCGAAGCCCGGCAGGTCGCGCAGCGCGGTCGGATCGCCGGCATAGCTGAGACCCAGTTGCGGTGCCAGCAGCTCACCCGCCTGTACCCGCGCCAGGGCATAGCCGAACAGCTTCTCCGCCGACTTCTCGAAGCTCGGCGAGAGCGCCACCGGTTTGTCCTCGCCATCGGCCAGGCTGAACACCGGCTTGACGTCGAGCAGCGAGCCCAACCCCAGCGCCGCGCCCTTGACCCGGTCGACGAAACCGCTGCGATCACCCTTCTGGAAGCCGCGCCGGCGCAAGTGGCCCAGGTCATCGGCGACCAGGTAGGTGCAGGTCTGCTGGCTGAGCTGTTCGAGGCGCGTACGCAGCGCGTTGGGGTGGCTGCCCTGCGCCAGCAGGCGCGTGCCCTCGGCCGCCAGGCAGGCGATGCCGGCGAACACCGAGTGGCTGTCGAGTACGCGCAGGGTGAAGGGACCGGCGATGCCGGCCGCGTGGCGGCGCTCGTGGTAGTGCTGGAGCAGGCCGAAGGAGGCCTGGGTGGCGTGCTCGAAGATCGGACTGCGCAGGCTGTCGACGGTGAGGCAGACCACGTAGTCGAAGTCGGTCACCAGTTCGTCGAGGAACCATTGTTGCAACTCGGCGGCGGAGAGCGGCTGGCTGCCGTCCTTGCTACCGACCTTGGGCAGGTGGTCGCGGTAGAAGCTCAGGGTGGTGTCGGGGTCGCGTCGATCGATGAGCCGCTGCTCGCCCAGGCGGATCCCGATCGGCATCACGCGGATGCCGTGGGCGGCGAGGAATTCGGGCGGCAGGTCGCAGGTCGCGTCGACCACCAGGCCGATACGCATGGATTCGCTCCTCTGGCCGTTTCTCGGCCTATTGTTGTGTTGGCGGTCATACAATGCCCGTTTCGGACTTTGAAGTCAGCCGGCCGCACGGCGGGTTTTCGGAAAAAATCACGGCCATGAAAAATCCCACCCCGAGGGGTGGGATCTGCTTGCCGGCGCGGCGCCGGGCCGGTGCGTCGCGGACGCGCCTTCAGACCAGGCTGGCCAGGGCCTCGCGGCTGAACGGCTTGATGTCGCCGATACGCCCCTCGCGGACCTTCACCGCCCACTCCGGATCCACCAGCAGCGCGCGGCCCACCGCGACCAGGTCGAACTCGCCCTTGTCCAGGCGCTCCACCAGGCCGTCGATGCTCGCCGGCTGCGCCACCTCGTCGGTTTTGCCGAAGAATTGCAGGAACTCGCTGCCGTCCAGGCCGACGTTACCCACGGTAATGGTCGGCTTGCCGGTCAGCTCGCGGGTCCAGCCGGCCAGGTTGAGTTCCGAGCCTTCGAACTCGGGAATCCAGAAGCGGCGGGTCGAGCAGTGGAAGATATCGACGCCGGCCTCCACCAGCGGCGCGAGGAACTCGCGCAGGCCCTCCGGGGTTTCCACCAGGCGCGCGGAATAGTCCTGCTGCTTCCATTGGGAGAAGCGGAAGATGATCGGGAAATCCGCACCGACCGCCGCGCGCACCGCCCGCACCAGCTCGACGGCGAAGCGCGAGCGATTGGCCAGGCTGCCGCCGTACTCGTCGTCCCGCTGGTTGCTGCCTTCCCAGAAGAACTGGTCGATCAGGTAGCCGTGGGCGCCGTGGATCTCCACCCCGTCCATGCCGATCGCCTGGGCGTCGCGGGCGGCCTGGGCGAAGGCGGCGATGACGTCCTGGATGTCGGCCTTGCTCATGCCGTGGACCAGCACCTTGCCGTCCTTGGCCTTCTCCATCGGGCCGTAGCCGGGCACGCTGGCGTCCGGCTCCACGCCCAGGCGCCGAACGCTGCCGACGTGCCAGAGCTGCGGAACGATGCGCCCGCCCTCGGCATGCACCGCCTCGACCACCTGCTTCCAGCCGGCCAGGGCGTCCTCGCCATAGAAGCGCGGCACGTTCGGATAACCGTTGGCGGCCTTGTGGCCGACCGTGGTGCCTTCGCTGACGATCAGGCCGACGCCGGCGGCGGCGCGCCGGCGGTAGTACTCGACGACCTTGGCGTTGGGTACGCCGCCCGGGGAAAAGTTGCGGGTCATCGGCGCCATCACCACACGGGTGGGCAGCTCCAGGGCGCCGAGACGGAACGGTTGGAACAGGGCTTCTACGGGGGCACTCATGGACGGACTCCTGAGGGGGAATGGGAGGTTCGGGCAGGTATCAGGCGCGGAGCAGCAGCTCCAGGCGCGACATGAAAGCATTCAGCGGAGCGAGGCCGGCGCCGACCTTGAAGCGCGCCAGGGCGCCCTGCCAGGCGAAGCCGATGAAGCCGGCCAGGCTCGCGCAGTCCTCGTCGGCGGCCAGTTCGCCGGCCTCGCGCGCCTGCTCCAGACAGTCCTGGAGGATTCGCGCGGAAGCCTGCAGGATCGACTCGACCTTGGCCGCGATCGGCGGCGACAGCTCGGCCATCTCGAAGCTCAGGCTGCCGATGAAGCAGTGGTATTCGGGCTTTTCCTGGCGGGCGAAGTGCTCCAGCAGCTCGCCGTAGTAGCGCAGCACCCGCTCGCGCGGGCTGAAGCGGCTATCGCCGAGGGCCTGGGCGTAGCGCGCCAGGCGCGGCGCGTAGACGTGCTCCAGGGCCTGCTGGGCGAAAGCTTCCTTGCTATCGAAGTAGTGATAGAAAGAGCCCTTGGGGATGCGCGCGGCCTGGACGATCTCCAGCACCCCAGTGCCGTGGTAGCCACGTCGGGTCATGACCTCGGAGCCCTTGGCCAGGATCAGTTCGCGCTTGTCGAGTCGGTTGCTAGTCATGGAACGAGAGAATATGACCGGTCGTCTCGTCCACCCAGCATTATCAACGGCGGTGATCAGGCGTTACAGGCAGGGGCTTATCGCGTTGCGTCATGAAGCGGCGCAAGACAGGAAAGGAAGCGGCGGGACGCGAACGCGTCCCGCGGGAGATCAACCCAGGGCCTTCTCGATGGCTTGCACCAGGGCCGGGTCGTCCGGCGCCGTGCGCGGGCTGAAACGCGCCAGCACGCGACCGTCGGGACCGAGCAGGAATTTCTCGAAGTTCCAGGTGATGTCGCCGGGAAACTCCGCGCCCTCGCCCGCCAGCAGGCGATAGAGCGGATGCCGCGCGCTGCCGTTGACCTCGACCTTGGCGCTCATCGGGAAGCTGACGCCATAGTTCAGGCTGCAGAAGGACTGGATATCCGCCTCGCTGCCCGGCTCCTGCCCGGCAAACTGGTTGCAGGGCACGCCGAGCACCGCGAAACCGCGCTCGCGGTAGGTCTGGTAGAGATTCTCCAGGCCGGCGTACTGGGGTGTCAGGCCGCATTTGGAGGCGACATTGACCACCAGCAGCACCTTGCCCTTGAACGGGGAAAGCGGCAGGTCCTGTCCATCCAACCCCTGCAGGGTGAGATCGTGAAAGGCACTCATGACGTACTCCTTGCGCATTCAGCGACACAACGTGCCAAGCCCCGCACCGGGCAAGAACCCTGGCTGCGGCGCATCCCCAGGGACGGGGTAAAGAGCCCAGGCATGGCGCATGACGCGAAAGGCGCCCACAGGCGCCTTTCGCTATACCAGCTTAGCAGTTCCGCCGGCGGACGGCCCAGGCCATCAATCGGCGAATGAACGCCGATCAGTGGTGGTGACCGCCTTCGCCATGGATGTGGCCGTGGGCGATTTCCTCGGCGTTGGCCTCGCGCACGTCGACTACCTTGACCTTGAAGTTCAGGCGCTGGCCGGCCAGCGGATGGTTGCCGTCGACGGTCACGTCGTCGCCGTCGATGTCGCGGATGGTGACGATCTGCATGCCGCCGTCCGGAGCCGAGGCGTGGAACTGCATGCCGACTTCCAGTTCGTCGACGCCTTCGAACATCTCGCGGGTCAGGGTCGCGACCAGTTCGGCGCTGTATTCGCCATAGGCGTCTTCCGGCTCGATGGCGACGCTCAGTTCGTCACCGACGTTCTTGCCTTCCAGGGCCTTCTCCAGGCCGACGATGATGTTGCCGGCACCGTGCAGGTAGACCAGCGGCGCGCCACCAGCGGAACTGTCGATGACATCCCCGGCGTCGTTGGTCAGGGTATAGTCGATGGAAACCGCCTTGTTGGCCGCGATCTGCATGGTTCGAAACCTTTTCGATAAAGAAGATGAATGCGTAAGTGTACGCATCAATAGCCCCGAAAGCGACCGCGCCCCTGATGAACGGGGCGCGCGAGCGCCGTCGCGGGTGATTGATTTTCATCAGGACGAGGAAGGCCATTGGGTGGCAGTCTTGTCCTGTGGCCATACTCAACACCTGCGCCACCAACCGCCCTGGCAATCGCGCGCCTGGGTCCTTGACGAAAACGAGCGGCACAGACAGCTCGGCCGCGAATTTCGCTGCGGCTGGTGTGCCCGGGAAGAAGAAGAGCAGACCAAGGAGCAGTGATGCCCTCACGCAACATACTGGTGATCAACTGCGGCAGTTCGTCGATCAAGTTCGCCCTGGTCAACGAGGCCCACTCCCTGTTTCCCCTGCACGGCCTCGCCGAGCGCCTGGGCAGCCGCGATGCGGTGCTGCGCTGGAAGCGCGGCGGCGACAGCGACAGCCTGATGATTCCCAACGCCGACCACCGCGCCGCCCTCGCCCAGTTGCTGCCGATGGTGCAGAACGCCGCGGGCGGCAAGCTCCACGGCATCGGCCACCGGGTGGTGCATGGCGGCGAGCTGTTCACCCATGCCACGCGCATCGACGACCGGGTGGTCGAGGCGATCCGGGCCACCGCGCCGCTGGCGCCGCTGCACAACCCGGCCAACCTGCAAGGCATCGAGGCAGCGATGACGCTGTTTCCCAAGCTGCCCCACGTCGCCGTGTTCGACACCGCCTTCCACCAGAGCCTGCCGGAGCACGCCTACCGCTACGCCCTGCCGGAAGCCCTCTACCGCGAGCATGGCGTACGCCGCTACGGCTTCCACGGCACCAGCCACCGCTACGTCAGCCACCGCGCCGCGGAAATGGCCGGGTTGGCGGTCGGCGACAGCAGTTGGCTCAGCGCCCACCTCGGCAACGGCAGTTCGACCTGCGCCATCGTCAACGGCCAGAGCCTCGACACCAGCATGGGCCTGACCCCGCTGGAAGGCCTGGTAATGGGCACCCGCAGCGGCGACGTCGACCCCAACCTGCACAGCCACCTGGCGCGGACCCTGGGCTGGAGCCTGGAGCGCATCGACTCGATGCTGAACAACGAAAGTGGCCTGCTCGGCCTCTCCGACCTGTCCAACGACATGCGCACCCTGGAGCAGGAGCGCGAGCAGGGCCACCCCGGCGCGGCCCTGGCGATCGAGGTGTTCTGCTACCGCCTGGCCAAGTCCCTGGCGGCGATGAGCTGCGCCCTGCCGCAACTGGACGGGGTGATCTTCACCGGTGGCATCGGCGAGAACTCGCCGCTGGTGCGCGCCAAGACCGCCGCCCACCTGCGGCTGTTCGACCTGCGCCTCGACCAGGAGGCCAACGCCCGCTGCGTGCGCGGCGTCGCCGGGCCGATCCAGGCCGCGGGGCATCCGCGGGTACTGGTGATCCCGACCAACGAAGAGCGGCAGATCGCCCTCGACACGCTGGCCCTGCTCGACTGAACTGGATCGACGCCCCCGCCCAACCAGGCGGCGTGGCCAAACGCACGGCTTAAGGAGCCCAGATGCATACCTTCTTCATCGCCCCGACCGGTTTCGGCGTCGGCCTCACCTCGATCAGCCTCGGCCTGCTTCGCGCCCTGGAACGCGCCGGGCTGAAGGTTGGCTTCTTCAAACCCATCGCCCAACTGCATCCCGGCGACCTCGGCCCGGAGCGCTCCAGCGAACTGGTGGCGCGCACCCACGGCCTGGATACGCCGAAGCCGCTGCCGCTGGCCCAGGTCGAGCGCATGCTCGGCGACGGCCAACTGGACGAACTGCTCGAAGAGATCATCAGCCTCTACCAGCGCGCCGCCGCCGACAAGGACGTGGTGATCGTCGAAGGCATGGTACCGACCCGTCACGCCAGCTACGCCGCGCGGGTCAACTTCCACCTGGCGAAGAGTCTCGACGCCGAGGTGATCCTGGTCTCCGCGCCGGAAAACGAGACGCTCACCGAACTGACCGACCGTATCGAGATCCAGGCCCAGCTGTTCGGCGGCCCGCGCGACCCGAAGGTGCTCGGGGTGATCCTCAACAAGGTCCGCGGCGAGGCCGACGCGGCCAACGCCGAGGACGGCGTGGCGGACTTCGCCCGGCGCCTCACCGAACACTCGCCGCTGCTGCGCGACGACTTCCGCCTGATCGGCTGCATTCCCTGGCAGGACGAACTCAACGCCGCGCGCACCCGCGACATCGCCGACCTGCTCAGCGCACGGGTGATCAACGCCGGCGACTATGAGCAGCGCCGGGTGCAGAAGATCGTGCTATGCGCCCGCGCCGTGCCCAACACCGTGCAACTGCTCAAGCCCGGCGTGCTGGTGGTGACCCCCGGCGACCGCGACGACATCATCCTCGCCGCCAGCCTGGCCGCGATGAACGGCGTACCCTTGGCCGGCCTGCTGCTGTGCAGCGACTTCCCGCCCGACCCGCGGATCATGGAACTCTGCCGCGGCGCCCTGCAGGGCGGCCTGCCGGTGCTGTCGGTGGCCACCGGCTCCTACGACACCGCGACCAACCTGAACCGGATGAACAAGGAAATCCCGGTGGACGACCGCGAGCGCGCCGAGCGGGTCACCGAGTTCGTCGCCGGGCACATCGATTTCGAATGGCTCAAGCAGCGCTGCGGCACGCCGCGCGAGCTGCGCCTGTCGCCGCCGGCGTTCCGCTACCAGGTGGTGCAACGCGCGCAGAAGGCCGGCAAGCGCATCGTCCTGCCCGAGGGCAGCGAGCCGCGCACCGTACAGGCGGCGGCGATCTGCCAGGCGCGCGGCATCGCCCGCTGCGTGCTGCTGGCCAAGCCGGAAGAGGTCCAGGCGGTGGCCCAGGCCCAGGGCATCGTGCTACCGGAAGGCCTGGAGATCATCGACCCTGACCTGGTGCGGCAGCGCTACGTCGAACCGATGGTCGAGCTGCGCAAGGGCAAGGGGCTGAACGCGCCGATGGCGGAGCAGCAACTGGAGGACAGCGTGGTCCTGGCGACCATGATGCTTGCCCTGGACGAGGTCGACGGCCTGGTCTCCGGCGCCATCCACACCACCGCCAGCACCATCCGCCCGGCGCTGCAACTGATCAAGACCGCGCCCGGCTACAACCTGGTGTCGTCAGTGTTTTTCATGTTGTTACCGGACCAGGTGCTGGTCTACGGCGATTGCGCGGTGAATCCCGATCCTTCGGCCAGTGACCTGGCCGAGATCGCCGTGCAGAGTGCCGCGTCGGCGCAGGCTTTCGGCATCCCGGCACGGGTCGCGATGATCAGCTACTCCACCGGCGACTCCGGTTCCGGGGTGGATGTCGACAAGGTTCGCGAGGCCACCCGCCTGGCGCGCGAGCAGCGCCCCGACCTGTTGATCGACGGACCCTTGCAGTATGATGCCGCCGCCATCGCCAGCGTCGGCCGCCAGAAGGCGCCGAACAGCCCGGTGGCCGGGCAGGCCACGGTGTTCATCTTCCCCGACCTGAACACCGGCAACACCACCTACAAGGCGGTGCAGCGCAGCGCCGATTGCGTCAGCGTCGGGCCGATGCTGCAAGGCCTGCGCAAACCGGTGAACGACCTGTCGCGCGGCGCGCTGGTGGAAGACATCGTCTACACCATCGCCCTCACCGCCATCCAGGCGGACGCCCAGGCCCCGGCCTGAAGGAACGCCGCCCAGTGGGCGGCACTGGCTTCGGCCAGGCACGAGGATGTGCCATGTGAACGGCGGGACCACGCCCCGCTCCACGCGCCCGGCCCAGGCCGGGCGCCTACGTACAAGGACTCCTTGATGCTGTCGTTTCTCCCCCATTTCCTGCGCGGCTCCCTGGCCGGCCTGCTGCTGGTGTCCAGCACCCTGTGCTGGGCCTGCCTGCTGTTCGGCATGACCCTGGTCAAGCTGCTCCTGCCGTTCGCCGCCGCCCAGCGCCTGTGCAGCAAGATCATGAGCCTGATCGCCGAAGGCTGGATCGCCTGCAACAAGGGCTGGATGAACCTGGTCCAGCGCACCCGCTGGAACGTCCAGGGCCTGGAGGGCCTGGAGTACCAACACTCCTACCTGGTCACCAGCAACCACCAGAGCTGGGTCGACATCCTCGTCCTGCAATACCAGTTGAACCGACGCATCCCGCTGCTGCGCTTCTTCCTCAAGCAGGAACTGATCTGGGTCCCGATCATCGGCCTGTGCTGGTGGGCCCTCGATTTCCCCTTCATGAAGCGCTACAGCAAGGCCTACCTGGCCAGGCACCCGGAGAAGAAAGGCCAGGACCTGGCGACCACGCGCAAGGCCTGCGCCAAGTTCAGCCGCATCCCGGTAGCAGTGTTCAACTTCCTCGAAGGCACCCGTTTCACCCGCGCCAAGCACGACGAGCAGCAGTCGCCGTTCCGCCACCTGCTCAAGCCCAAGGCCGGCGGTATCGCCTTCGTCCTCGACGCCATGGGCGAGCAATTGAAGACCCTGGTCAACGTGACCATCCACTACCCGGACGGCAGCCCGACCTTCTGGTGCCTGCTTTCCGGACGCCTGAAGGACGTCGTGGTGCGCTTCGAGGAACTGGAGATTCCGCGCCAGTTCGTCGGCAAGAGCTACGACCAGGACGCCGGCTACCGCGCGGAATTCCAGCAATGGGTCAACCAGCTGTGGGAGCGCAAGGACCAGTTGCTCGACAGCCTGCACCGCGAGTTTCCCGGTAACGCCAAGGCTTAGGACGAAGAGCGCCGACCAGCGCCCATGAAAAAGCCCGCCGAATGGCGGGCTTTTTCGTCCAGGCCGCGATCAGTACTGCGGCTGGGTCTGCGCCGGGCCCTGGGCGCCCGGAACCGGTCGCAGGTTGACCTCGACGCGCCGGTTCTGCGCGCGACCGTCGGCAGTGGAGTTGCTCGCGATCGGCTGGTCCGGGCCCATGCCGCGGGTGCTCAGGCGGGTGCCGTCGACGCCCTGGGCGGTCAGGTAGCCGGCCACGCTCTGCGCACGACGCTGGGACAGGTCCATGTTGTGCTGGCGGCTGCCGGTGCTGTCGGTGTAGCCGACGATCTCGATGGTGTTCTGGTTGTACTGCTTGAACGAGTTCGCCAGGTTGTTCAGCGGCGCGTAGAAGCTCGGGGCGATGTTCGCCGAATCGGTGGCGAAGGTGATGTTGCCCGGCATGATCAGCTTGATGTCGTCACCTTGGCGCTGCACTTCCACGCCGGTGCCTTCCATCTGCCGACGCAGCTCGGCTTCCTGCTTGTCGGCGTAGTAGCCATAACCCGCGGCGGCCGCGCCGGCAACGGCAGCGCCGATCAGCGCGCCCTTGCCACGGTTGTTGTGGTCGATCGCAGCGCCGGCGACGGCGCCGGCCAGCGCACCCAGTCCGCCGTACTTGGCCGTCTTGCTCATGCCACCCTGGCTTTGGCTTTGCGTGTCGTAGGGGTTGTTGTTGGCACAACCGGCGAGCAGCGCCAGTGCGGTGACGGCTGCGGCCAGAGGCAGGCAACGGGAGGTGAACATGGGAAAACTACTCCTCGAGGTACTGAAACGCCCCTGCGTGAGGGGCGGCTGATATCTTAGAGCATAGCCAGGTGGCAAAATTCCCGATGCTCGGAAAAATCCTTTTCAGCCCCTGACGAAGGGGTTCTCGCGCATCTCTTCGCCCAGCGTGGTATCCGGGCCATGGCCGGCGACCACCGTGGCGTCCTCATCGAGGCTGTACAGGCGCTGCCTGATCGAACGCTGGATCGCCGCCGAGTCGCCGCCCCACAGGTCGGTGCGGCCGATGCCACGGCGGAACAGGGTGTCGCCGGCGATCAGCAGCTTCGCCCGGGGGAACCAGAAACTCATCGAGCCCGGCGTATGCCCCGGCGTGTGCAGTGCCACTCCGCAACCGCAGGCCAGTTCCTCGTCGTCGGCCAGCCAGCGGTCCGGGGCCGGCACCGGCGTGTAGGGCACGCCGAACAGTTGGCACTGCATCTCCAGGTTGTCCCAGAGGAACTGGTCGTCCTTGTGCAGGTGCAGGCTGGCGCCGGTGCGCTTCTTCATCTCGCCGGAGGCGAGGAAGTGATCCAGGTGCGCGTGGGTATGGATGATGCTGACCACCTGCAGGCCGAGGCGGTCGAGGCGCTGCAGGATCAGTTCGTGGTCGCCGCCCGGATCGACGACGATGGCCTTCCTGGTCAGCGGATCGCCAATGATGGTGCAGTTGCACTGCAAAGGCCCGACGGGAAAGGTTTCGCGGATCAGCGCGGGGGATGTCGACATGCAAGACTCCGATCACGGTCGGCGCGGCAAGCGCGCCATGGATTTCTATGAAACGCCAAGCATGGCACATCCATCCGCTGCCGAGGATCGCCGGCGTCGGCTCAGGGCGCTTCGCGGTAGTCGCTGGGCAGCTTGCCGGTCCACTTGCGAAACGCCCGGCGGAAGTTCGACGAATCGTTGAAGCCGAGCAGCAGGGCGATCTCGTACAGCGGTAGCTGGGTGGTGGTCAGGTATTGCAGGGCCAGGCGCTTGCGCACATCGTCGAGGACCTGCTGGTAGGTGGTGCCCAACGACGACAGGTGCCGGCGCAGGCTGCGCCCGCTGGTGTGCAGTTCGCGGGCGGCCTGTTCGAGATCGGGGAAGTCGCCGGGACGCGCCAGCAGCAGGCGGCGCACACGGGTCAGCAGGCCTTCCTGGACATCCAGGGTGGCCAGCAGCGCCTCGCACTGCTGCTCGCACATCTGCACCGTGGCCGGGTTGGCCAGCGCCATCGGTCGTTCCAGGTACTCGCTGGGCATGCTCAGCCAGTGCCAGGGCTGCTCGAACTCCGCGGCCACCCCGAACACCTCGGCGTAGCGCCGGGCATGGGCCGGCGGCGGATAGGCGAAGCCGACCCGCACGTCCTGCAACGGCTCGCCGACCAGGAAGCAGGCGATGGAATACAGCGTCGCCATCAGGCCCTCGGCGGCGAACACCGAAGCGGCGCCCAGCGGCATCGACTCCACCGCGCGCAACTCGGCGCGGCCGTCATCGAGCACCAGTTCCAGTTCGTAGGCCAGGCCGAGCACCCGGTAGTACTTGAGGGCGAACTGGATGGCCTTGCCCAGGTTGGCGCTGGACAGCACCGCGTAGCCGAGGATGCCGTGGGCGGAGACGTTCAGGCGCTGGCCGAGCACCAGCCCCAGCGCCGGCTCGCCGCACAGGGCCTGGGCGCTGTAGGTGAGCTGGTTGAAGTCGAGGAAGGACAGGCGGCCGTTCGGGCTGTCCAGCACCTCGGGACGCACCCGCGCAGCGTCGAACAGCGCCTGGCGGGATACGCCGTACTCCGCGACAAGATCGAGGAGTGCCTCGGCATAGGCCACCGGCACCAGTTCGGCGGTGAAATTGAGCGGTTGTTTCATGGCTGTTTATTGTTCTGACCGCTGGCCGGATATGACCGGAAAGTTGGCAGAAGATAACCTTGTGAGGCTATCCCCCGCAAGCGATAGTCGATCCCATGGTCCTTCACCATCACAGGGAGCCGCTATGGCCAGCACCACCCCCGAAGGTCTGGAGATCCGCCCGCGTCATCTGGACTTCGACCTGCCCGATCCGATGCCGCGCCATTGGCACAGCGGCGACGCTTTCAAGACCCACATGTTCAACGCCATGTCGGTGCTGTTCCCCGATGGCGAGCGCTTCTTTATCGACTCCGTGCGCCACTACCGCGAACGGGTCGAGGACCCGGCGCTGAAGCAACAGATCCGTGGCTTCATCGGCCAGGAAGGCCACCACAGCCGCGAGCACCTGGTCTACAGCGACCGCCTGCGCGCCCTCGGCTACGACATCGACCGCCTGGAAGGCGGCGCCAAACGGCGCATCCGCTTCGCCCAGCAGAAACTGCACCCGTCGCGGCAACTGGCGGCCACCGCGGCCCTGGAGCACCTCACCGCGATCATGGCCGACGGCCTGCTGAGCAACCCCAGGTGGCTGGAAGGCGCCGACCCGACCATGGCCCGCCTGTGGCGCTGGCACGCACTGGAGGAAACCGAGCACAAGGCGGTGGCCTACGACGTGTTCATGCTGGTCAACGGCAAGGCCAGGCTGCGCCGCCGGGCGATGGTCCAGGGCACCTTCTTCTTCGCCCTCGACACCACCAAGGGCCTGGTCCACATGCTCAAGCGCGACGGCCTGCTGTGGAACTTCAAGGTCTGGCGCGACGGCATCAAGTGGCTGTGGGGCAAGGACGGCGTGTTCCGCTCGCTGGTGGGCGTGTACCTGGACTTCTACAAGAAGGACTTCCACCCCTGGCAGCACAATAACCTGCACCTCATCGAGCAGTACCGCGACCAATTCGAACCGGAACCGAAGGCCGCCTGACCCTCCTCGCCGCCCCTCCGCGCCGCGAGAGGGGCATGCATCGCTTCCCTGCCCTGCCTGGTATTTCGGCCTTTCGTCCACGCATTAAAAAGCCCGCGACTGACCAGCGCGGGCTTCTTCATGAAGGCCTGGGATCAGGCCATCAGGAAGCGCAGTGCATCCGCCGCGGTCTGCTCGGGAATCTCCTCCATGGGGATATGCCCGACGCCCGGATAGGTCTTCACCTGGATCCCCGGCAGGTCGCGTTGCCACAGCGGTACATGCTTCGGCGAGATCCAGCGGTCGCGTTCGCCCCACATCAGCAGGGTCGGCGCGACGATCCGGGCGATGCGTTCGCCGGAGGTGCCGAGCTCCTCACGGTTGACCTTCAGCAACACGCGGAAGATCTCCATCATGCCCTTGCGGTTGCCCGGGCGGCGGCTCAGATCGTAGTAGCGGTCGACCACCCCCGGCTTGATCCGCCCCGGCTCGCCATAGACTTCCTTGATGCCCTGGGCGATCAGCGCTCGCGGCATCCACAGCGGCATCGCCAGGGTCGAGCCGGGCAGCGCCGCCGAGGCGATCATCCACGGCACCTTGCGCATCTGGTAACCGGCCGGGTCGATCAGCACCAGCCGCTCCACCCGCTGCGGCTGCGCCAGGGCGAAGTTCCAGGCGATATAGCCGCCCAGGGAGTTGCCGGCGATCGAGGCCTTGTCGATCTTCAGGAAATCGAGCAACTGGCCGAGGATCGCCACCATGCGCTCGCCAGAGTAACGGCTGTCACGCCCCGGCCCGGTCAGGCCGAAGCCCGGTACGTCGAAGCGCACGATGCGGAAGTACGGCGACATCGCCTTCACCCAGTCGTCCCAGGTGTGCAGCGAGGCCACTACGCCGTGGATCATCACCAGTACCGGCTTGTCGCGGCTGCCTTCGTCGCGGTAGTGCAGCGGGAAACCGTCCAGCTCGATGAAGCGCGAGCCGCTGGACGGTGCGGCGTAGCGCTCGCGCAACGACTCCAGCGAGAGGGAGCCGAAGCCCAGGCGGGCGAATCCGACCGCCAGCGGCGGTTGCAGCAGATAGGGTGTCGCGGACATGGACGCACGTCTCCCGTCTTGTTGTTATGACAGGGCATCAGAGCATGGCCACGGCGGGATGCGAGCCCAACCTAGGTTCTGTAGGCGCGAGCGGCGATTGCCCGGCTGTTACCCTTGCAGTCTCGTCGGAGCCTGGGTGCTGGGACAGAGCGTACCCACCAGCAGGTCGCCGAGCACCCGCTTGACCCGCGGCAGCTCCAGCGGGTCGCTGGCATTGAGCAGCTCCAGCGAAGCCGCCTCCATCGCCCAGATCAGCACCCGGTAGGTCAGCGCATCGTGGGCCGCGCCCTGGGCGCCCAGGCGCTCGGCCCACAGCTCGATAATCTTCAGGTGCGCGCGCTGCCGGTGCGCCGCCAGCGGCGAGCCGGCATGCAGGGCCTCCTCCTGCATCATGCGGATGATCGGACCGACCGCCAGGTGGTAGTCGAAGAACAGCGAGACCATCGCCCGCAGCCAGTCCTCGTCGCTGCCTGCCTCGCTGCGCAGCCCGCCGAAGCGCGCCAGCAGCAATTGCACGGCGCTGTGGTAGATGCTTTCCAGCACCTCCAGCTTGCCGGCGAAATACTTGTAGAAAGTCCGCCGCGAGACCCGCGCCGCCTCCAGCAGGTCGTTGACCGTGGTCTCGGCGACTCCCTTGCGGGTGAACACCGGGATCGCCGCGAGCTGGATGTTGGTCCGTTGCAGATGCCCCACCAGCGGCCCCTCGCCCTGCGCCGCCTGGCGCGCCAGCGCGCCGTAGCCGCCGAGATCCTCGAATACCGCCTGCAAGCCGTCCCACTGCGCCGTTGCCATCCCGTCCGCCCCAATCGAAGCGCGGGGTGACGGCGGCCCCGGCCATCGCTAACCTAGGCCGATCCACGCGCCCCGCAAGGAAAGTCCGTGCCGACCCTATCACGCCGCCTGCTCTGGCCGCTGGCCATCCTTTTACTGGTTCTCGGCCGCCCGCTCGCGGCCGCCGACCTCTACTACCTCGGCCAGCGCATCCCGGACATCCAGAAGCCCTGGGACAGCCACGACTACCAGGTGCTGATCGACGCCCTGAAGAAGATCGAGGAAACCCAGAAGAACGCCCTGCCGCGACGCAGCGGCGAATTCACCGGGCCGCTCTACCTGCGCATGGTTAGCGAGGAAAACTTCCGCCCGCAGCTGAACATCTACAGCCCCTTGGAGATCCGCCAGAACGAGGCCCGCGAAGTACTGTTCAAGCTCAAGGAGCTAATGCGCCTGTACTTCGACTTCCGCGCCGCCAAGCAGCCCTACGGCGCCGAGGCGCTGGGCCTGATGAGCTACTCGCTGCGCGAGCAGTCGATCCTGTTCACCCTCACCGTCGAATTCTGGATGACCCTGTCCCAGGCCGAGCAGCGCAACCCCGCGCGCCTGCAGGGCATGCAGGAAACCAAGGCGGCCGCGGCGATGCTCACCGGCAGCGCTCTCGACTACCTCGGCCTCACCGCCCAGTTCGAGCGCCAGGACCTGGTGCTCTACTCCGCCGAACTGGCCAAGGAAATGCCCGAGCTGTTCATCCACCTGCCCTCCCCGGTGCGCGCCCAGTTGCTGGAACGCATCGCCGGTTTCGCCAAGGACCACCCTTACCCCGAGGTCCGCGACAACATGCGCGACCTGCAACCGGTGTTGCAGGCGATCCAGGCCGACGTGGAAAAACAGCTGGCGCCCGGGCGGAACGCCAAGGCACCGGCCAAAGCCCTGGACCTGAGCCCGCCTCCGGAGGGGAAACCCAGCGGCGTCAAAGGTTTATGAGCGGCGGATTGGACTCTCGCAGCCCTTTGCCGTAGACTGGTCGTCGACCTGTCAAGGTTTTGGGGCCGATTAGGATTCGACGCCGGTAACAAAACTTGAGGGGCATGCCGAGCTGGTAGCAGAACTCGTAAATTCGCTGCTGCAAACTTATAGTTGCCAACGACGACAACTACGCTCTAGCTGCTTAATGCGGCTAGCAGTCGCTAGGGGATGCCTGTAAACCCGAAACGACTGTCAGATAGAACAGGATCGCCGCCAAGTTCGCTGTAGACGTAACGGCTAAAACTCATACAGCTCGCTCCAAGCACCCTGCCACTCGGGCGGCGCGGAGTTAACTCAGTAGAGCTGGCTAAGCATGTAGAACCGATAGCGGAGAGCTGGCGGACGGGGGTTCAAATCCCCCCGGCTCCACCAAACGCAAACGATAAGCCCCTGATTTTCCTAGTGAATTTCAGGGGCTTTTTCTTTGCCCAGTTCCTTGCCTGCTCCTCCAGCGCCGGGCCTTTCCTGTTGCCGGCTCGCCTTGCTGCTCCCTCCCCTACCGTGACCGGCACCCGGCGAGCTTCGCCAGCCCGCCCTTTTGGCTGCGGACGCGTGGAATGATATTTCCCGAATCTGTTAATGAGACCGTTCGATTCCGCCGCCAACAAGGTTCTGGAACGCTGGCAGGAAAACATTCATGGATTCAGGTTCGAAACTCCCCGCCCAAGAAAACGAGCCTCCGAGAAACCGACGCATACTTTTCGTCAAGCACAGAAAAAGAATTTGAGCTAGACACTCACTACTAGCCCGGATTTCTCATGACCGCATAAACAAAAACGGCTGAAAGCCTTATGATTCTTGTCGCCAAACAAAGCCCCATAAGTCTTCAGCCGCGCACAAAATGCTACCAGAAAAACTCCACTTTTCACCCCTCTCTCGCCGCCTCGTCGAGGCCTCTTTCACCGGTGGTCACATCACCTCGGATGCGGGCTTGTTGCTGCTGCGCGAGGTCGACCGGCAACATGGCTTGACCCGCCGCCTGGCCAAAATCGTTCCCGATCGGCGTGATCCTGGGCGTGTCCAGCATGGACTGCAGACACTGCTCGCCCAGCGTATCTATGCACTGGCCGCCGGCTACGAGGATCTCAACGATCATGACGGCCTGCGCCATGACTACGCGCTGCAGACTGCGGTCAACCGCCTGCAACCGCTGGCCGGCAAATCCACTCTGGGGCGCCTGGAACAGCAAGCCGATCGCGAAACGGTGGTGCAAGCCCATCGCCTGCTGTGGGAGCACTTCATCGCCCAGCATGACCAGGCGCCGGCTGAGATCGTGCTCGACTTCGATGCGACCGATGTGCCGGTGCATGGTGATCAGGAAGGGCGCTTCTTCCATGGCTATTACGACCATTACTGCTTCCTGCCGCTCTATGTGTTCTGTGGTCGCCATCTGCTGGTGAGCTATTTGCGCCCGAGCAACATCGATGGCGCCCGACACAGTTGGGCCATCCTGGCACTGCTGGTCAAGTTCATTCGCCGCTTCTGGCCAGAGACCCGCATCGTGTTCCGCGGTGACGGCGGTTTTTGCCGACATCGCATGCTCGACTGGTGTGACCGCAAGCAGGTGGATTATGTGGTGGGTCTGGCCCGCAACACCCGCCTGCAGCGGATGGCGGCGCCGGCCATGCAAGCTGTCGCCGAGGCCTACCAAGAAACCGGGCAGAAGATGTCCGGCGTGTATCGCTTCCTCTATCAGGCCGGTAGTTGGCGTAGGCGCCGCCTGGTCGTGTCGCGCCTGGAACATGGCGAGCAGGGTGCCAATCCACGCTTCATCGTCGTGTCCCGCTTTGCCGAGGATGCTGCCCAGCAGTACTACGAAGACTACTGCGGCCGTGGCGACATGGAGAATCGGATCAAGGACCAACAGTTGGATCTGTTCGCCGACCGCACCTCCAGCCCACGCTGGTGGACCAACCAGTGGCGGCTGATGCTGTCGGCCTTTGCCTATGTGCTGTTCGAACGGCTACGCGATCATCTCCAGGGCACCGCATTGGCGCGCATGAGCATCCATAACCTGCGCTTGAAACTGCTCAAGATCGGTGCGGTGATCATTCGCAACAGCCGGCGCATCCGCGTGCTGATCAGCGAGGCCTATCCGCATCAGGAACTCTTTGCGGGGCTGGTTGCCCGCCTCAAGCCGACCTGAACAGGCGGGCGCCCCCGGCCCGGCTCAATGGGGGAAAGGGGGCAGTGCGCCCCATACGCGGGAATTGAATAAAAAACGATCAATTTTTAGCGGTGGAAGGCAGGTTGTTGATACACCGAGGCTTCACCGGCCACGCCTGCCGGCCTCATGAGAAATCCGGGCTAGGGTAAGCAGGCGTCTTATATCCCTGGAAAGCGAAACCTAAAACAGAGATTCCAAAACACGATAAACCGGCCTCCACAGACGCTCGAAGGACAAGAAAAATGAAAAAGGAACCGAAAGGAGCAAAAAACAGGATAGTCATCGCCAAAGATGAGAAGAACGTTCTGACCTGCACCAGCGAAGGGTTCGAATATACGCCAGACATCGTCAAGAACGTCTACGGGAAGAGCAGCCGACCCGCACTGGAAGACTGGTTCCTGACGGAACTTGATTTCTTTCGCAGGTATTACCCTGGATACGAGATTTTCACCCTCGGCTCCAGTTGTGTCTTCGGCGAAAAGTTCGTGAACTACCTGACCATCTGCGAATTCGACATAGACAGTACCTACGCCTTCGACTGTCTCAAGAAGGCCCTGAGGGAGTCCGACCAGGCCATTCGGCGGAAACTCTCCGCCATGTGGAAATGGGACATGGCCGCCAGGAAGGACTGGAGCATCGTCTTCATGGTCGGGCACATGGACTTCGCCTACTTCCTCCAGCACAGGAAGGAGTTCCAGGGGGATGCCCATAAGCGCTTCATGAGTACATTCACCACGGCGGAGACGAAAATCACCTCTCGCGACTACAAGGTCATGCATGACGGCGCGATCCTGCCCTTCGACGAAACGGCCCTGTCGCCGGAAGACAGGTTCATTTTCGAGAACTATCAAAAGATAAAGTTCGAAACCACGCCACTATGAAGTTAACGGACAAAAGCGAAAGGCGCCCGGCCGGACGCCTTTCGCCAATAAACCCCAGCCACTCGCCAGTTGCTTTCAAGAACTTCCACGAAGTCCAGGAGTTCCGACTCCTGGCCGACTCTTCCAGAGTTCCGCAATAAAACTACAAATCAAAAATATCCTCAGACTGGATGCTTGAAAAAACACCGTTGGCAACGTTTCAATTCCCACCATATCTTCCGCATGGATCAGTGGGAAAACTCATGTCACTACAGTCTGAAATGCTCGTGGAGCAGAAAGTTTCCAACGCCCAGAAATCCACCGGCACCGCCTATCTTCTGTGGTTCTTCCTGGGCGGTTTCGGCGCACACCGCTTCTACCTGGGGAAAACCGGCACGGCGGTTACCCAACTGATCATCACACTGATCGGTTGTTTCACCCTGTTCCCCCTGATCATTACCGGCATCTGGTGGATCGTCGATGCCTTCCTGATTCCCGGCATCATCCAGGGCCATACGGAACAGACCCGCCGCGACGCCCGGCTGGAAGTTGCAGCGCTGCAGGTAGCCGGCGCTTCCGTGTCGCACCCTCAAGACTGACCGGCGCACCTCGCTACGGTCCTCGGCGGGCCGGAGAAGAAACCGATGCCGGGAGGTGGGACAAGGAGAAGTCCCCTTCTGCGTTTCTTCCGCTGGCGATAGGTGCCGACTCGCTCAATCCCGAATTGGCCGCCAGAGCGGCCAGCACATCTCACTGATGCAAGGACCCGCACATGAGTGGAAAACCCGCCGCCCGCGTCACCGATCCAACGACCTGCCCAGTGCCAGGGCATGGCAGCAACCCCATCGTCCAGGGCTCTCCCGACGTCGTTTTCGACGGCCTGCCGGCAGCACGGCAAGGCGACGCCTCAGCCTGCGGAAGCCCGATGATCTCAGCCGTTTCGTCGACGGTACTCATCAACGGCCTGCCGGCGGTGACGCTGGGTAGTATCGGGGCGCACGGCAATGTGGTGATCGGCGGCTCGGGGACGGTACTCATCGGCGACGTCTTCACGCCCGCCCCGCGCGCTCCCGCCCTTCCCCCTAACCGCAACGGCGTGCCCTGTTCCGGGCGCTTCCAGCTCATCGACCACGAAACGGGCAAGCCCGTCGCCGGACGCCGGGTCAGGGTCTGGTCGAGTGGCGGCTGGAATGCGTTCGACACCACGGATGCCGACGGCATGACCTCCTGGATCGAGCGCCCCACCGCGGAGATCCTCTACATCGACCTGGTGCAGAGGTGCGACGCATGAGCGACCAGCCCAGCCTGTCCCGGGGAGGCATGAGCCCCGAAGGCAGGACCAACCCCGTCGGCACCCTGGAACCCAGGCTCGATCCGCAGGACAAGAAGGTGCTGTGCTCGGCGGTCTGCCATTGCAGCAGCACGCCTAACCTCAGCCAGGATGGCAAAAGCCTCAAGCAGGCGTGCGTGGCACAGCGGCTGGGAGAGTTGGACGAAGTTCTCCAGGGACGCAGCCCCTACAAGCCCGAGGTCAGCTACGACATGACCAAGAACCCACCGCAGCCGATTCTCGATAGCCAGACCGGTAACAGTCCACATGGCTGGATATCGGGATGGATCAGCAAGTATTGGGATGAAGATCCGGAGCATCCGCCGTTCAAGCCAGGGAAAGGAATGATTCGCAGGCCCGACGTGATCATCGTTCAGAATCCCAACAGGCCGCCAACCCAGGACAATATCAAACAGGTGGTGGAGATGAAGTTTCCGCCTGACCCACATAATAGGGAACAACTTGAGGATTATGCAGCGATTGCCGGCAACAAGAACAAGATTGTTGAAATGAAGCCCTCCGACTGCGACTGTGGCCAGGAAAATCAACGATCCAAGGTGCCAGTAGAGCAAGTAGGGTGGGCCGCCGCCATCGCAGGTGGGGTGATGTTCGTCTTGACCCGAGGCCGTTCCCCTCGCCCGATGATTCCCGCCTATTGATCAAGAGGAAAAGCCCATGGAACAGCCATTCGATCTGGCCGCAGAGTTAGCCAAGCAACCCCATCTGCTGGAAATAGCCGGCAACCTGTTGATGAAGGGCGGCCCCGAAGACTATATCGGTGCAGTGCTTTGCCTACGCGGCACTCTCTACTTCAAAGAGGCCCATACCCCTCTGGTACGAGAGTCATTATGCCAATGCTTCGATGAGTTCAAGCGCCTGGCAGAGCCCCACCTCACCCGGCTCTGGCGTGAAGAGCCTGCACAAGGAAAGCCACTGACCGCATACCGTGACACCCAACCACTGCGCGAGATGATGGGGGCAATGGATGAAGACGATCATCTCAGCTTCTGCTACACCAGCGGCAAGAAATCCCGCGATGCAGGCGCCTGGCTGTTTGATATTTACGGCAAGCGGAGCTGGCAAGCCAAAATGGGGCATGATCTTAGTGTTCTGGAGTTCTCCGTACCTCTGCTATATCAAGAGCAGCAGCCATTGGATTTCCTACAGCTATTTATCGACTTCGCACGTCGACTAGAGCCTGAGCAGGGGTATGCGGGGCATGCCTACAATCTCTCGCCGACCAGTTGGGACAATGACGAGCCCTCCGAAGCCTTTATGGCGGCGCGTATGCCGGGTTTGGATGTAGGGACGGCTTGTCTGTTGGCCAATACTCCCGAGTTCAAACCTACAAGAATCAAAACTGTCAGTTGGCTAACCCTCCTGAACAACGAGCGCCTGGCGCTGGCCGGCGGGCTCGATGTCCTGCGTGCGCAACTGCCCTCCAGCCACTTTGCCTTCTACCGCTACGGCGATGGCGTGGTAATCCAGGCCGGTGCCTATCCCTATATCGCGGGTGATGCGGAAGACTCCAGGCCCGCTCCGTATGTGCTGCTGAACCACGCGCTCAAAGGCATTCGCTATGAAACCATCGGCTCGCTACACGGCGGCTCCCACGACGGCGAATTGCGGCTGGTGGGCTGGGCGGCCGATCAATGGCTGAAACGGCTGGATGTGGAAGACAGCGAGATTCCCCGGTGGCGCGACAAACTGCTCAGCGCTGAGCCTTGCCTGGACGCGACGAATACGCTGCCGGAGCGCCTGTAGGGGCTTACGTTTTCTGGGATCAAAAGTGCTCGTCAAGGCTAAACTCCCTATGAGGCGAGCCTGACAGAAAAAATATCCGCCCCTCACAAGAGTGCTTATAAGCAAGAATTCAACCTATCTAATCGTGCCTTCAATATCACCCAAACAGTATCTATTACTTATTATTCAACAACCATCCCCCTTTAATAGATTCGCGACTCGAAACCCAAACTCAAACTCAAACTCAAACTCAAAATCTGTCTTCCTTACACCTTACTAAAACTTCTTCAAACCCATAAGACCATCTCCATTGGCGTCATTTACTTCTTATCGGTGATATCTAAAATACCTTTAAATTGGAAACAGCTCTAAGGCTTTGAAGTCGAAGAACTGTCGTAACGAATAGCCTTAGGCGCCCGCCTCTTCGATATCCGCGAAGTTGCTGATTTTCACCGCGCCATCCGGGAAGCGTGCGATCACTTCCAGCTGGCCACCCATGGCTTCGATGTGGCTGCGCAAGGTGGAGATGTACATATCCGTACGCCGCTCCATTTTGGCAATTGCCGGCTGCTGCACCTGCAGCACTTCAGACAGCATCTTCTGCGACAAGCCTCTAGCCTGGCGCAACTCATTCAGGGGCATTTCAGCCAACAGTTCCTGGGCCTTGGACTCGACGCGGGCCTGTGCCTCAGGCGACATTTGCGCCCGAAGGTCGGAGAATTTCTTAACCATCGATCAGTCCCTCCTCACGGAGCTGGTGCAAGTGTTCGTCATAGAGGCGGTCGGCAATGGGCACGTTCAATTCGTACCAACGATCATCGCCAGTCTTGTCGCCACCGATCAGCAGTATCGCGGAGCGTCTGGGGTCAAACGCGTAAAGCGTTCGGAAAGGTCGCCCGCCGTGTTGAGTCCGTAGCTCTCTCATATGGCCATGGCGGGAGCCATTGATGCCGCTGCTGTGGGGGTGCCCCAAGGATGGCCCCCGCTCCTCAAGCAAGCGAACCGTCACAGCTAGCGACTCCTGCTCATCCTCGGACAGAGAACCCCACCAATCACCGAACTCGTCGGTGTACTCGATATCCCACGCCACAAAATATAACCCCCAGGGAATATTCCATCAAAGGAATCCTACTTAAAGAGACCGCTTCCCGACAACGGACAGAACGCACGGAGTCCTGAAGACGATCCGGCGCCAGACGGACGAACCAGGACCAGCGAGGCAGCCTCATTCCGTGTGTCGAAAAAGTGTCGAAATTACTCGCCCATACAGGCCGGCATAGCACAGAGCTTGGCCCGTCCCCTCCGATCCAGCCCCAGTCCTGCCCAGCCTTGGCTATTTATGACCATTAACGAGAACGGGCCGGGGGCACCGCCTCCGTCGGTTATCGGTGTCTGCGTGCGTATTCCGCCTCGAACAGCGACAGCAAGGAGCCGGTGATGCGGCAGGTGCTTTCACCGGGTTCTTCGGTTTCGTCGAGCAGGTCGAGGACGCTCAGCGTTCCGATCGCCGACTCCAGACGGGTGCGGGCGGTGTCGAACAGATCTTCGCTGGCTGCACTGCAGTCCAGGTAGAGGGTGGCGCAGCCGGGATGCTGGTTGCATTGCGAGGTGCGTCGCAGGGGGATGAAGGTGGAAGGGGACTGTGCGGTGACGGTTTTGCCCGGACAAGGTGCCGCTCGGGCAAGGTGCGAAGCGCTTCACAAAATGCCAAACAGAGGGCGAGCGCATCCCATCGCCAACACGCAATCGCCTTGAATGGCCGCTTCGATTCCTCGTCATGCGGGGATGCCGTGCTCGGCTCCAGCGCATCGCCACCCACACCGGAAACCCTATGCCCTACCGCGTTCTCCTGCTCATCCTGGCCCTGACGCCCGCCCTCGCCTCCTCCGCCACCCTGGACGAACGCCTGGGCGACCTTGAACACGCCTTCAAGCCCGACCTCGACGGGACGACAAGCGCAAAGCCGGCCAGCCCGCCGCCGGAGCGGTTCAAGCTGGCGCCGCTGGGCAGCGTGGTGCGCAAGAAAGAGTGCGCGACATCGAGCCTACCGGACGAGCAGTCCAGCTGCGCGGCGCTGGAGTTCTGCACGGACTGCGCACAGTAAGGTGGAGCGCCGGCAATCTCACTTGGCGAACAACTGGCCCATGTCGCGGAAGCTCTTGAACTCCAGCGCGTTGCCGCAGGGGTCGAAGAGAAACAGCGTGGCCTGCTCGCCGACCTGGCCCTTGAAGCGGATGTAGGGCTCGATCACGAAGCGGGTGCCGCGCTGCTGCAGGCGTTCGGCCAGGGCGTGCCAGTCGTCCCAGGCGAGGACCACGCCGAAGTGCGGCACCGGCACGTCGTGGCCGTCCACCGGGTTGCTGCCGGCGTGGCGCTGGGAGTCGGTCTGCGGGTGCTGGTGGATGACCAACTGGTGGCCGAAAAAGTCGAAGTCGACCCAGTGCTCGGCGGAGCGGCCTTCGCTCAGGCCGAAGACCTCGCCGTAAAAGCGCCGGGCGGCGGGCAGGTCGTGGACAGGGATGGCGAGGTGGAAGGGCATCAGGCTCATGGCGCGGTTCCTTGTGGTTGTGCCGGGATTATTTGCCGTGCCGATTTCGATGGAAAGCGCATAATATTTCGCCTGAGCAACACTTTTTTCGAGGCTTGGATGATCCGCGAACTCCGCACCCTGGTCGCCGTGGCGCGCCGGGGCTCCTTCGCCGCGGCGGGGGAACAGGTGGGGCTGACGCAGTCGGCGGTGAGCGCGCAGATCCGCGCGCTGGAACGCAGCGTCGGCGTCGAGTTGTTCAAGCGCACGCCGCGCGCGGCACACCTGAACAAGGCCGGGAGGCAGGCGGTGCGTACGGCCGAGCAGATCCTCGCGCTGTTCGACGGCATCGGCCAGGGCGACAGCCCGCGCGGACGCCTGCGCATCGGTGCAGTGAACACGGCGCAGACCGGGCTGCTGCCGGAGGTGCTCAAGCGCCTCGCCGAACAGGCGCCGCACATCGAGCCGCAGGTGGTGCCGGGCGTCTCGCTGCACCTGCTGGACCAGGTGGACGCCGCCGAACTGGACCTGGCGATCCTCATCCGCCCGCCGTTCAACCTGCCGCGCGGGCTCTCCGCGCAACGGGTCGAGCGCCAGCCGTTCGTGCTGATCGCGCCGCCGCAATGCACTGCGACGGATGCGCTGGAATTGCTGCGCACGCAACCGTTCATCCGCTACGACCATGTGTCCTTCGGCGGTCGCCTGGTGGGCGATTTCCTCGAGGCGCAACAGCTCAGGCCACGCCAGGTGATGGAGCTGGATGAGATCGACGCGATCGCGCGGATGGTGGAGAACGGTCTCGGCGTGGCGCTGCTGCCCCGGGCCGGGCTGTGGCTACGCGAGCCGGCGCGGGTACGGGTGATCGAACTGGGCGCGCTGGAATTCCAGCGCGAGCTGGTGATGGTCAGCCGCAGCGGTTCGGCGCAGGACGACCTGGTCGGTGAATTCCGCCGCGCCCTGCTGGCCGAGACGGCGGCTCAGGAGGCCGCGCCGACCACCGCGTAGCGCGGCGCCGGGCGCGCCAGCTCGCCGAGGAAGGTCCACAGGCGTTCGGCCTCGCCGGGTAGCGGCAGGCGGCGACGGATCAGGGTGTAGCGCAACGGCACGTCGAAGCGCTGGCCGCCGGCGCGCACCAGGCGACGGCTGGCGAGGTCCTCGCGGACCAGGGTATGCGGCAGCCAGGCGACGCCCAGGCGCGACTGGGCGAAGAAGCGCAGCCCCTCGGTCTGGCTGGAACTGTGATGGCGCTGGAGGAACAGGCCGCTGTCGCGCAGCAGCGGTTCCAGGGCCCAGCCCAGGTGGCATTCCTCGGAGTAGCCGAGGAACGATAGCGCTTCGGTCTGCAGGCGGTCGAGGTTGAACAGCGGCTGGCCGGCGGCGTCCGGCGCGCAGACCGCCACCAGTTGTTCGTGGCCAAGCTCCAGGCGCTGGAACTCGGCTTCGCTGTCGATGCCCAGGCGGCGCGACACCGCCTCGCCTTCGTCGAGCAACGCCACCACGTAGTCTACCGAGCCGTCGCGCAGGCGCGACAGGCATTGCGGCAGGTAATCGCAGTCGACGCTGAACTTGGCGCTGCGGAAGTCCGCCTGCAGGCGCGGAATCCAGTGCGGGAAGAACACCGAGGAGAGGATGTGCGGGGCGCAGAAACGAATGCGCCGCTGGGCGTCTTCGTCGCGCTCGCGGATCGACTGGCGCAGGTTGTCCAGGGCGCGCACCGCGTCCTGCGCCACGCCTTGCAACTGGCGGCCGGCCTCGGTCAGTTCGAGGGCGTGCTTGTGGCGCTCGAAGACCGGCGCGCCGAGCCACTGTTCCAGGGTCTGGATACGCCGGCTGAGCCCGGACACGGAGACATGGCACTCCTGCGCCGCACGGCTGAAGCTCTTGATCCGACAGAGGACGAGGAAGTCCTTGAGCATCACCAGGTCGATCATCGTTGCGCGTTCCTCAACGGTCGGGCGTTTTCAGTCTACTTCGCGCGGCGGTGCCCGTTGCAAGGCTAAAGTTCGGTTTGTTTTGCCGATTTGGCAAGCAGCTCGTCGACTCCCGCAAAACAGACCGGGAAAACCGGCCCACAGTAGTGAGGTCGCGCTTTTCCAGCCATCGACCCGCCCGAGCATCGTGGCCGGGCGGGTCCGCCACGAGGACAGGACCATGCAGACATCCCCCGCTCCGGCCATCGTCGCCGGCGGCGCCTACCAGCCGGTGGTGCTCCACGCCGGCATCGCCTACGTCAGCGGCCAGTTGCCGCGCCAGCACGGCGAGCTGCGCTGGACCGGCAAGGTCGGCAGCGAACTCGACCTGGAACAGGCCCGCCAGGCCGCCCGGCTCTGCGCGGCGCGCTGCCTGCAGGCGCTGGAGGAGGCGCTGGGCGGCCTGCAACGGGTCGAGCGGCTGCTCAAGGTGACCGGCTACGTCGCCAGCGCGGCGGGTTTCGTCCAGCAGCCGGCGGTGATCGATGCCGCCAGCGAATATTTCGACGAGGTGCTCGGCGCGCGCGGCAGCCACGCCCGCGCCGCCGTCGGCGTGGCCGAGCTGCCGCGCGGCGCCGCGGTGGAGGTGGAACTGATCGCGGCGGTGCGGCCATGAGCGCGCTCTTCCCCGCCGCCCCCGACGCCTTCGGTGCCGACGAACTGCTGCGCCTGCGCCGCGAGACCCCGGCCTGGGGCAGCTACGCGCACTTCGCCCATGGCTCCGCCAGCCTGCCGCCGCAGGTGCTCTACGACGCCCTCGACAGCTGGCTGGAAGCCGAGCGGCGCTGGGGCGTGCAGCGCGCCGCCGAGCATTTCGCCGAGCCCTTGCTGGCGGTCCGCGACAGCGTCGCGCGAGTGCTCGGCACCCAGCCACGGCACATCGCCCTGCTCGACTGCGCCAGCCGCGCATGGTCGGTGGCCTTTGCCGCGGCCCTGGCCGCCCATCCACGGATACGGGCGATCAGCAGCTTCGACGAATACGGTTCCAACAGCCTGTGCCTGCTCGCCGCGCGCCAGCAGCGCGGGCTGGAGCTGCGCCTGATCGACGCGCGCGGCGACGCCGCACAGCTGTTGCAACGGCTCGACGAGCAGTTGCACGACCTCGCCCCCGGCCAGACGCCGCTGCTGTCGCTCAGCGCGGTGCCCACCGGGCATGGCGCGGCTACCGCGCTGGAGGGCGTGGCCGAGCGCATCCGCGCCCATGACGGGCTGTTGTTCCTCGATGCCAGCCATGCGGTCGGCCAGTTGCCGCTGGCGGTGGAGGCGATCGGCTGCGACGTGCTGGTGTTCCCGCCGCGCAAGTGGCTGCGCGGGCCGAAGGGACTCGGCGTGCTCTATCTCGGCGAACGTGCCCTGGAGCGCCTGGCCCTGCCCGACGGGCTGGACGTCGGCGGCGCGCAATGGAGCGACGCCTTCGCCCTGCAGGCACGGGATGACGCGCGGCGCTTCGAATGCTCGGAGTTCAACCCGGGGCTGCGCCTGGCGCTCAAGGCCAGTTGCGACTACCTGTTGCAGACCGACGTCCGGCGCATCGCCCGGCGTAACCGCCAGTTGCGCGAACGCATCGCCCAGCAGCTCTACCGCCGGCTCGGCTGGACGCCACTGGAGCAAGGGCCGCACGCCAGCGCGTTGATGACCTACGCAGCCCCCGAACTGAGCGGCGAGCAATGGCTGAAGCGCCTCCACGCGCGCGGCGTGAACGCCTCCTACATCGGCCCGCAGTATGCCCGCTGGGCGCTGCGCGAGCAGGCGCTGCCGGGGGTACTGCGCCTGACTCCGCACTACCTGACCGACGACGGCGAGATCGAGCGCCTCGGCGAGGCCCTGGAGGATTGCCTGCGACAGCGCGCCGCCAGTTGAGCGACCTTGCGCGAATGGCAACGTTGCGCCGCCGTGCCGGCGGTTGGCGCAACGCCGGGCGATTTGCGCAAGGTCTTTGTGCCGGCGGCAACGAGCGTTGCCGAATGCGCCGCGCACGGCCGCCGCCATGCGGTTTAAATCCCTCTCGTAGAACAACGCATAACGATCCCGCCAGCGACATCTTTCACCTGCCTGAGACACCGACGACTTTCGACGCCCTGGGCAGCCTTTCGGTCCGCCGCGGACCGCTCCGCCCTCAATGGAATGATGAATGGAGGAAAGACGACCATGACCGGATCCCGGAAAACCCTGATTCTCGGATGCGCCTCCACCGGCGCCAAGTTCACCCCGCGCAACCACGCCGCCACCGGCGACCGCCTGCTCGACAGCATCTGCACCGGCGCCACCATCCGCACCGCCCCTGGCGAACTGCTGGACGAAGCGCGCCAACTCTACGAGATGGGTTGCCGCTACTACCACTATCACGCGCGCAACCCGCTGACCCAGGAACAGACCACCGACAACGACATCTACCAGGCGGTCAGCCGCGCCCTGCAGAACCGCTTCCCCGACCTGATGTTGAGCTTCGGCGCCAGCCGCAACGGCAGCGAGGTGCAGGAGAACATCCGCCGCTTCGGCGAGTGGGAGCGGGTCAGCCACTGCGCCATCCCGCTGCACCTGGGCGGTGCGCACTTCGTGACGATCCAGGCGGCCATCGAATTGCAGGTGATCTGCGAGCTGGAGAAGCAAAGGCGCAAGCTCGACCTCGACTATGCCTCCAGCCCGGCCTTCCTCGCCGACCTGCGCGACTACCAGCCGTCGACGGCGCTGGAAAAGGCCGAGTTGCAGACCCACTCCACCAGCAAGGGCGCCGACTACGGGGTGACCTCGCCGATGACCCAGTTCCAGGTCTACCGCAACGCCATCCAGGCGCGCCAGAAGCTCGGCCTGTTCCACGAGGTGGAGTGGGTGCAGCATGTGCGCAGCTACGCCATGACCCGTTTCGCCGTGGAGCACCCGCGCCTGCGCCTGGGCGGTTCCGGCCAGTTGAACGTGATCCTGCTGTTCGGCTTCTCGCCACGCCTGCCGTTCCCGGAGACCTACCAGCAGTTCCGCGCGGTGATCGAGAGCGCCAAGAGCCTGGAGTACGACATCGGCGAACCCGGCGTGCGCAAGCGCAAGGTCAGCATCACGGTCGGCGCGGCGGTGATGCCGCAGCATGCCGCGCAGCACTTCCGGCCGCTCGACGTCGGCCCTCGCGCCGGCACCCCGCTCTGCGCGGTGCGCCGGCTGGCCGCCTATGCCGCGCAGGCGGACAGCCAGGTCGACGTGCTGCGGGTCGGCATGGAGGACACGCCCTACGCGGTGGACGATGACGGCCAGGTGACGCTCAGCGACAACTGCCAGTTGCTGCGCCAGGCTCTCGACGAACTGCGCGCCAACGGCGCCGAGGCCGAGCTCGACGGCGAACGGATCTTCCAGCGCATGGGCATGGAACGCACCCTCGGCGAATACCTGTCGCTGCAGCGCCTGCATCCGCTCGGCGAAGCCAACTTCACCCTCGCACGGGAGTTCGTCCAGTGACCGCCGCCCTCGCCGCGAACCCAACCCAGCGCTACCGCTGGGTCATCCTGCTGATCGCCACCTTCGCCCAGGCCTGCGCCTGCTTCTTCGTCCAGGGCATCGGCGCGATCGCCGTGTTCATCCAGAACGACCTGCAACTCTCGTCGCTACAGATCGGCCTGCTGGTGTCGGCGGCGCAGCTGGTGCCGATCGTCGGCCTGCTGGTGGCCGGCGAGCTGCTCGACCGCTACTCCGAGCGGCTGGTGGTCGGCCTCGGCACGCTGATCGTCGCGCTGGCCCTCTGCGCCTCGCTGTGGGCCACCGACTACCTGACCATCCTGCTGTTCCTGGTGGTCGTCGGCGCCGGCTACAGCACGGCGCAGCCGGGCGGCAGCAAGTCGGTGTCACGCTGGTTCGCCAAGACCCAGCTGGGCTTCGCCATGGGCATCCGCCAGGCCGGGCTGCCGCTGGGCGGCGCGCTGTCCGCCGCGCTGCTGCCGTACCTGGCGGGGATCTACGGCTGGCGCAGCGCATTCCTCGCCGGCGGCCTGGTAGCGTTCCTCGGCGCGCTGGCCTTCATGCTCTTCTACCGCACCCCGCCGGACGCCCCCGCGCCCGGCGCGAACCCCGCCGAACGCGACCTGGGCGCGGTGGTGAAGTCGCGGCTGGCGATGATCACCGACCCGGCGATGAAGAACATCGTCTGTTCCGGGGTGGCGCTGATCTCGGTGCAGTACGGCATCCTGGTGTTCACCGTGCTCTACCTGCACGAGACCCTGGAGATCGGCATCGGCATGGCCGCGACCCTGCTGTTCGTCGCCCAGGGCAGCGGCGTCGCCGGGCGCATCCTGCTGGCCGCCTGGAGCGACCGCTGCCGCGCCGGGCGCTACTTCCCGGTGATGGTCTGCCTCGGCGCGGTGATCCTCGGCCTGCTGGCGCTGGTCCTGCTGCCCCTGCAATCACCGTTGGGGATGGGCCTGGTAGTGGCCTGGCTGGGCTTCTTCGGCTTCGGCTGGTACGGTCCCTGGGTGGCCTATGTGGCGGATACCGCGCCGGTCGGCAAGACCGGCTTCGCCCTCGGCCTGGCGATGGCCATCAACCAGTTGGCGATCGTTCTCGCGCCGCCGGCGCTGGGGCTGCTCAAGGACTTCAGCCACAGCTTCGTCCCCGGCTGGCTGGCGCTCTGCCTGATGGCGGCGGTAGCCCTTGTGGTCACCGCCTGGAGCGGCCGCGGCCTGCCCACCGCGCTGCCACAGAAGCACTGAAGCGATGACGGCCACGGCCGAGGAGGCACGATGCGCGCGATCCTGTTCGATGTGTTCGGTACCCTGGTGGACTGGCGTTCCAGCCTGATCGAGCAGTTCCAGGCGTTGGAGCGCGAACTCGGCGGGACCCTGCCCTGCGTGGAACTGACCGACCGCTGGCGCCAGCAATACAAGCCGGCGATGGACCGGGTACGCAACGGCCAGGCGCCCTGGCAGCACCTCGACCAGTTGCACCGGCAGAGTCTCGAGGCCCTGGCCGGAGAGTTCGGCCTGGCGCTGGACGAGGCCCTGCTGCAACGCATCACTGGCTTCTGGCACCGCCTGCGGCCGTGGCCGGACACGCTCGCCGGGATGCACGCGCTGAAGGCCGACTACTGGCTCGCCGCGCTGAGCAACGGCAACACCGCGCTGATGCTCGACGTCGCGCGGCACGCCGGGCTGCCCTGGGACATGCTGCTGTGCGCCGACCTGTTCGGCCACTACAAGCCCGACCCGCAGGTCTACCTCGGCGCCTGCCGCCTGCTCGACCTGCCGCCGCAGGAGGTGATGCTCTGCGCGGCGCACAACTACGACCTCAAGGCCGCGCGCGCCCTCGGCCTGAAGACCGCGTTCATCGCCCGGCCGCTGGAATACGGCCCCGGCCAGTCCCAGGACCTCGCCGCCGAGCAGGACTGGGACCTGATCGCCAGCGACCTGCTGGACCTGCACCGGCAACTGGCGGCCTCGGCCTGACCGACTTCCTCCTTCCTGCCCCCTGAACCGCTCGCCCAACCCGCGCGCCACGGCGCGCCGGGAAAGGCGCGCGCAGCGCCGGCACGCGTCCGGCAGGAGCTTCGTCATGTCCGCGAAGGATACCCCGGCCCCCCAGGCCGCCGAGCCCGGTCGCGCCCAGCCGGTCGAAGTCCCCGGCGGCGGCCACTGGTGGCGCCGCCTGCTGGCCTTCGCCGGCCCCGGCTACCTGGTCGCGGTGGGCTACATGGACCCGGGCAACTGGGCCACCGACGTCGCCGGCGGCGCGCAACTGGGCTACCTGCTGCTCTCGGTAATCCTGCTCTCCAGCCTGATGGCGATGCTGCTGCAGGCGCTGTCCGCGCGCCTGGGCATCGCCAGCGGCCTGGACCTGGCCCAGGCCTGCCGCGAACGCTACTCGCCGAGCACCTGCCGCCTGCTGTGGCTGGCCTGCGAGACGGCGATCATCGCCTGCGACCTGGCCGAGGTGATCGGCACCGCCATCGCCCTGAAGCTGCTGTTCGGCCTGCCGCTGGCCTGGGGCGCCTTGCTCTGCGTGGGCGACGCGCTGCTGGTGCTGGTCCTGATCGGACGTGGCCAGCGGCCGCTGGAGGCCTTCGTGGTGGCGTTGCTGACACTGATCTTCGCCTGCTTCGCGGTACAGTTGCTGCTCTCGCGTCCCGAACTCGGCGAGGTGCTCCAAGGGTTCTTGCCGAGCCCGCGGGTGCTCAGCGACCCGGCTGCCCTGTACCTGGCGATCGGCATCGTCGGCGCGACCGTCATGCCGCACAACCTCTACCTGCATTCCTCGCTGGTGCAGAGCCGCGCCTACCCGCGCAGCCTTGCCGGCAAGCGCCAGGCGCTGCGCTGGGCGGTGGCCGACAGCAGCCTGGCGCTGACCCTGGCGCTGCTGGTCAACGCGGCGATCCTGATCGTCGCCGCCAGCGTGTTCCACCGCAACGGGCACACCGAGGTGGTCGATATCGAGCAGGCCCACGCGCTGCTCTCGCCATTGCTCGGCCTGGAACTCGCCTCGCTGCTGTTCGCCGTGGCGCTGCTCGCGTCCGGCCTCAACTCGACGGTCACCACCACCCTGGCCGGGCAGATCGTCATGGAGGGCTTCCTCCGCCTGCGCCTGGCGCCCTGGGCGCGGCGCCTGCTGACCCGTGGCGTCGCAGTGCTGCCGGTGCTGCTGGTGACCCTGCTCTACGGCGAGGATGGCACCGCGCGGCTGCTGATCTTCAGCCAGGTGATCCTGTCGATGCAGTTGCCGCTGGCAGTGATCCCGCTGCTACAGTTCGTTTCCGACCGGCGCCTGATGGGCCCGCTGGCGATCGGCGCCGGGACCCGGTGGCTGGCCTGGGCGGTAGCGCTGGCGATCGTCGGCCTGAACCTGCAACTGCTGGCCGACTTCGCGTTCGGCTGAGCATTGCCTGAGGGCACGCTGCGCGGTGCGGGACGCGCACTCAGGCAATGCTCAGCCATCGAGACCGCGGGGAAAACGGTCGGCCACCAGGTTCAAGGCGATGCCATGCTCCAGGCAGGCCTTGAGCCCGGCCAGCACCAGGGTGAAACCTTCGGTGGCGTCGACCACCCGCGGGATGACCTCTTCCGGGGTGCCGACGAAACCGCTGTTGCGGATGCTGACGAAGGTCCCGGCGCCGGGCAGTTCCTCGAACAGCCACTCCACCTGGGAAGGGTTGCTGTCGCCATTCGGCCATTCGATGAGGATGCGGCGGTTCGTCTGCAGGTCCTTCACTTCGATTTCCTGGGAAACCCCGTACATGTCCCAGTGCCAGCGCAGCCGTTTCCCGGCTTCGAGGCGGGCATCGCCGCGGCTGAACCAGAACCTGGCGGTGATGGCCGGATCGACGAAGGCTTCGAAGACCTCGGCGATGGGGCGGCGGATCAGCATTTCCGCCTTGGCGACGACCTGTGCGACGGCAGTCATGGCAAGTCCTCCATGGGGGTGGGCAAGGAAGCGGCCGCCGCCTCGGGCGGCCGCTCGTGGCTAGTGGCTCAGGCCGGGTATTTCTCGTTCAGAGCGTAGAGGATCGCCGCCGTCTCCACATCCAGCGCGCCGTCGTAGTTCTCCGGGCGGAAATGCATCTGGAAAGCGCGCAGCAGGCTGGTGAAGTAGGCATCGTCGACCGTCGCCGGCAGCGCATAGCCGTACAGGCGGAACGCCTCCAGCAGGTCGGCGCGCGGCGGCAGGCCGTCGCGCTCGAAGCCTTCGCGATAGCGATCGCGGGTGGCGTCGTCGTACCAGGCGCCGATACCGGCCTCGTAGAGTTCCTTCCAGGGCAGCTTCGGACCCGGGTCGGACTTGCGCCCGACGGCGATGTCGGAGTGGCCGACCACGTTCTTCGGGGTCATGTCCGGGTAGCGCTGCAGGATGTTCTTCGCCAGTTGCTTGAGTGCGTTGATCTGCGAGCGCTCGTAGTCGGGGAAGGTGAACACGCCGTCGTCGTCGCGGGCGAGGTTGACGATCTCGATGCCGATGGAGGTGTCGTTGAGGTTGTCGCGGCGCGCCCAGCCGCTGACGCCGGCGTGCCAGGCGCGGTCTTCCTCGGCGACCAGGTTGAAGATGCGCTGGCCCTTGAAGCCGGCGGCCTTGTAGCTGGGGTCGTGCGGCGCCGGGATCAGGTAGTGGGCGCTGGCGGCGCCGGTGGTCAGCGCCTTGACCGAGGCGGCGAAGTCGAGCGCGGTGTAGTGCAGCACCAGGAAGCGCACGCGTTTGCCGTAGGGGGTAGTGGTGCGATAGCTGTTGTAGTCGATGGTCAGCATGGTTTTCACCTTTTTGCGGATGATGGAAAGCCCCCGGCCACAGGCTCGCCTGTAGCTAGGGACGTCGATGCAGCGATGAGGTTCAGGGGCCGGCCGAGGAAACGCGGGCCCCGGCTAAACCGGAAGGAAGAAGACCGGGCATAAAAAAGCCCGGCACGCGGCCGGGCAAAAGGGATACACCAAAGGCAAGCCCCAGCGAACTGGGGGTACGGGGGCTCACCGAGGCCACTGAAAGATGGCGTTATGACAGCACCCGGCACAACCGAACTTTAAGTTGGCCGGACGCCGTGCGGGCGCACCCCAGAGCCTTTCGCAGCGGTCGCCGCCCGCTGCGTCCGGTTGCGCGGCGGGCGGAAACGACGAAGCCCGGCGCTGGGGCCGGGCTTCGAGGGCGACCACGGGAAACGTGATCATGGGAAAAAACTACCGCGAGCGTCCCGCCGCGTGCAACACCGTTCGTCCGTTGGCCGCTCTACTTTGCACTTCTTCACAAAGTTCACCAATAGCCATACAGACCCTCGACAGAGCGGCTACTACTCTATCCACGCCAGGTCCGATTGCTCTTCCATCTCCTGGCATTCCCGGCCACTGTCCACCCCCGCACAGTGGCTTTTTTTCGCCTGCGCCTAGCGTCGTGCCAGCGGCGCCTCGTCCCGCGCCAGCATCAGCGCCAGGATGCAGCCGAGGAGGAACGCCTGCAGCGCCAGGCGAGCGGCCAGCAGCGTCGGCGGGAAGGATGGGAACAGGTCGGGGTGCTGCCACATGTAGAGGTTGGCCGGGGTCACGCAGAGGGTCAGGATGAACAGCCCGCACGCCGCCAGCCGGCGCCATGCCGGCACCAGCAGGGCGGCGGCGCCGAGCAGTTCGAAGACCCCGCTGACCCACACCGCCGCCAGCGGCCAGGGCACGTAGGGCGGGACGATGCCGACGAAGAAATCGGTGAAGACGAAATGGCCAAGCCCACCCAGCAGGAACCAGGCGGACACGAAGGCCACGAGCAGCGTGCGAGCGGGCGACGGCATGGATAACCTCGGCGCGGCGATGGAACGGCAATCCTGCCACGCGCCGCCGACGCCAGGCCCATAACCTTTGCCCGGTTGGCAGGCGTCCGCCGAAACAAATGCTCAAACATTCCCGCCGCCGGGGCGACATCTGCTCAAAAAATGTCCTGGCCTTTCTTCGTCGAAAGACATACAATCCGGGACTGCGTACCAAACTGAAAGTCAATCAGGCTTTACCCCACGACCGGGCCCACAGATGAAAAGGGCTCTACCATCAGGGTTACAGCCTTCCGATGGTTCTTCGGTCGCCACTCTTCTGAAGCAATCCCCTGCCATGCAGGGCCGATGGGAAGACCGGCGTCCCGCAATACCACCCGCAGATTGATCAGGATCTTGGCCTGGAAACTTTCCTGCCAATCGATCCTCTGATTAGTACCTGAACTGCCAGCTTGCTCTTTTCGAAAAAAGCCGGCATAACCAGTACGTTCCCCCGACACAAAGCTTTCTTGGCACTGTCACGGAGCGGGAACATTTGCAATATACGCTGCTCCATAAGCGTGAAAGTAAAGGAACATAAGAATATGTCTATTCAACATCGTACTCAGGATGCAATTCGCACCCTAACCGCCGCATTTGCGCCGTTCGACTGCCTGATCCAGGCAACTCGTAAAGGAAACTTCAGTTTCACCATCGTTGACCAGCATGGCGTGGCCTGCCACAGCGAGCGCCTGTATCCGGAGCAGTACGACGACTCCGGCAAAATGGAAGAAGTGATCAATCGAGTTCGCAAGAAAACACTGGCTGCCTGAATCATGCAAGCATCAGCGCGAATGCAAGGAAAAGCCCCGTCCCCGACGGGGCTTTTTTGTGGGACAGCGAAAAGTACAGGTTAAGTTGAAGAAAGTTCCCACGCAGGAAATAAATATTTACTTATTCCTTTTTAAATATTTCCTCGCCAACTTCGTCATATTCCCGCGGCCAGGGGAAACAAGCGCAGGCCGTTTCTCCCGTACTCCACTCAGACGATCGCCAGGTTTCGCTTGCGGGTAGGCGGCGGAAACGCCTGGTCGAGCGCCCGCAGGTCATCGGCGCTCAGTTCCAGGTCGGCCGCCGCTGCATTCAGGCGAATGTGAGCGGACGTCACCGCCTTCGGGATCGCGATCACCCCCTGCTCCAGTAGCCAGGCCAGGGCGACCTGGGCGCTGCTGGCGTCGTGGCGCGCGGCGATCTCGCCGAGCGCCGGGTGCCGTAGCAGCCTGCCGCCCTGCCCCACCGGACAGTAGGCCATCACCGGCATGCCGCGCTCCTGGCACCAGGGCAGCAGGTCGTATTCGATACCGCGTTCCTCCAGGTTGTACATCACCTGGTTGGCGGCACAGGCGCTGCCGTCCAGTTCGTACATGTCGCCCAGGTCGAAGTTGGACACGCCCCAGCGCAGGATCTTGCCCTGGTCGCGCAACCGCTCGAAGGCTTCGATGGTTTCCTCCAGCGGATACCGGCCCTGCCAGTGCAGCAGGTAGAGGTCGATGGTTTCGCAACCGAGCCGGCGCAGGCTGCGCTCGCAGGCCGCCGGCAGACCCTTGCGGCTGGCGTTGTGCGGGTAGACCTTGCTGACCAGGAAGACCTCTTCGCGGCGTCCCGCGATAGCCGCGCCGACCACGTCTTCGGCGCCGCCCTCGGCGTACATCTCGGCGGTATCGATCAGCGTCATCCCCAGCTCGATGCCTTCGCGCAGCGCCGCGACCTCGCGCTTGCGTTCTCCGGGCTGCTCGCCGATATGCCAGGTACCCTGGCCGATGGCGGCGACCTCCTGGCCATCGATCAGCGTGAGCGTTTTCATGCAGCGTCTCCTGTGGTGAATGGACGGGGCCTCATGCCCAGGGATCATAGCTGCCGAAGCTCCAGACGTGGCCCTCCGGATCGCGGCAAGTGAAGCCGCGACCGCCGTAGTCCTCGTCCTTGATGTCGATGACGATCTCGGCGCCGGCGGCCTGGGCGCTGCGGAACAGGGCGTCGGGATCGGCGACCACCAGGTAGAGGCTCTGGGTATTGCCGCCGGCTTCGTCGACGTGCCGCATCAGCCGACCGTAGGCGTTGTCGCGGACGCTCGAGCCGAGCATCAGCATGCCGTTGGCGCCGTTCGGGCTGGCGTAGGTCAACTCGGCGTGGAGCACCTGTCCGTCCTCGCCGGGCACCACCAGCTTGCGCTGGAAGCCAAAGGTCCGGCACAGCCAGTCGATGGCGGCCGGCGCATCGCGGTAACGCAGGCAGGGAATGACGCTGGCGACGGTGTTGCTGGCGGGCGTGTGCATGGCGCATACCTCCGGGGGAAAGCACGACCACCAGCATAGACGCTGGACCGGACCGCCCCCGAGGCACGGATGGGCGGCGCGCCCTTCAGCGCAGCAGCGCCAGCACCCCGCCGAGCAACGGCACTCCGGCGGCGCAAGGCAATGCCCAGCGTGGCCGCCAGGCGAGCAGCAGGACCAGCGTGCCGGCCGCCAGCATCAGCAGGCAGGACCAGAAGACGATGCCGATCTCCACGCCCTGCCGGTGGATCGAGAAGGCCAGTGCCAGGCCCAGGTCGAGCAGCGCCACGCCGCGTAGCAGAAGCACCCGGGGAGCCGACGGCTCGTGGCCGAGGAGGTTCTTGTGGTGGCGGTTCATGGCCAGGCAGAGAGCGGTGAAAGCCAGCAGGTTGAGGCCGAAGACCAGCAGCATCAGGCCACCTCCTGGACGTTCAGGCGTCGCCGGACGGGCTTGCTCGACGCTTGCCGACGTCGCCAACCTAGCCAGGCGCAGAGCAGGCCGAGGCCCAGCAGGCTGAGGTCGACGCCGGCCAGCACCCAGTCGCCGCGCTGCAGGCTGGCCAACAGGTTGCCTTCCGGGCTACGCAGCAGGCCGAGCAGCGGCAGGCCCAGCGCCAGCACGGCGGCGAGGCGCAGTTGCGTGCGACCGAGGGTCCCGCTGTTGCGGCGGACGATGGCCCACAGCGCGACCAGCGCCCAACTGGCGCAAAACACGCGGATCTCCCAGGTGTCGCGGCCGGCCAGTTGCGTCGGCAGCAGGCGGTTGCCCCACAGCAGCGCCAGGCTGGCCAGCGGCAGGCCGCCGCAGACCGCCAGGTTCAGCGCCCGCACCAGACCAACGCCACGACTGCCGCGGACCTCGCGCTTGGCCAGCCAGACCTGCAACCCGCCGAAGATCATCATCGCCCCGGACAGCCCGAGCAACAGGTACATCCAGCGCACCAACTGGCCACCCCACTGGATCATGTGCAGGCCGGTCAGCCAGCCGTAGGTGGCGTAGCCGGGCGCATAGGACGGCTGGGCATGCAGCAGTTCGCCGCTGGAGGCATCGAAGTTGACCGTGCGCTGGTCGTCGAGGATGCGCGAGGCGTCGCGCCGGCGGATGTCCACGGTGGCCGCCTCGTCATAGGGATGGTGGACGCTGATCCAGCCCGGCGCGCCGCCGTCGCCCCAGACCTTGCCGGCCTCGACGATCAGGCCGTCTATGGACGCCGGCGGCCCCGCCGGGCGGCCGACCTCCTCGCGTTCGTAGGAGCCCTGCACTTCATGGAAGAAGCGCTCGCCATCGTTCTGGTAGACCACCTGCAGGCCCGCCTGCATGTAGTAGACGATGAAGATCACCAGGCCTGTGTAGGCGATCATCAGGTGGAACGGCAGGCCGATCACCCCCAGCACGTTGTGCGCGTCGAGCCAGGCGCGCTGCCGCGCCGCCTGCGGGCGCAGGGTGAAGAAGTCCTTGAAGATCCGCCGGTGCACGATGGTCCCGCTGACCAGCGCCACCAGCATCAGCATCCCGGCGATGCCGACGATGTACAGGCCGACCATGCCGGCGTGCAGGTCGTAGTGCAGGGTGAAGAAGAACTCGCCGCCGACTGTCTTCGGCAGCGGCTGGCCGCTCACCGCGTCCAGCTGAAAGACCTTGAACTCGCTGCCGTCGCGCGGCTCCCAGCCGGCGTTCCAGTAGGGCGCCCGCTCGCTCGGCGGCAGCATCCACCAGGCATGGGCATCGGGGGCGCGCTGGCGCAACCAGTCGCGCACCTGGTCGGCGCCCAGCGACTGCGCGCCGGGCAGGTGCAGGTCCGGCTGCATCCAGCGGGTCAGCTCCTTGTCGAAGCTGGCCAGGCTGCCGGCGAAGACGATGACGAACAGCAGCCAGCTGACCAGCAGCCCCGACCAGGTATGCAGGCCGGACATCGATTGACGCAGGTTCATGGACGCGCTCCGTAGTCGAGGCCGAGCCAGGCCAGGCCGCCCAGCGCCAGGCTGGCCAGCGCCAGCACCCAGCAGGCGCGCCAGGCGCTGCGCGCGGCGAAGGCGTAGACGATGGCCGCGACCCACACGGCGAAGCAGCCGAGGCTGCCGAACGAGACCCGGTCGGGACGCGGCAGCGGCAGGTAGATGCTCAGGCAGGCGGTGACCGCGTAGGCCAGCGCGTAGCCGAGCAGCACCGCGACGAGGATGCGGCCGGTGACGGACAGTCCGCCGGCCAGGGCCTGGCTGGTCATGGGGCGGCGTCCCGGGTGGAAACAGGGCCTTGCATCGTCGCTACCTCGTCTGGCTGGCACGGCGACGCCGCGCTCGCGGGTGGCGAGGCGGTCGTCGATTCGGAAGGTTTGCGACTGTATCTCAATTACGTTCGCATTTGTACTTGCTCCGGACGACCGCCAGGTCGCGTCGCGCCAGGGATTGCCGGGGTCCGACGAGTGCGGGTCGTATCCCGTCGCATTCGTCCGCCGCGCCATACGTCCATCTCCGCTCTGCGCAAGCGCGCCGAGCTTGGTAATATCGGCTGTTTGCGGTTTCGGCTGGTTTCGCCGAAGGACATACCGGATGACTTCACCCTCCGCCCCAGACACCCAGCTCAGCCTGGCCATCGACCCGGCCCGGCCGTATGCGCGGCTGACCCTCGGCAGCCACGTGCACAGCGGCTACGACCTGCGCAGCGGACGCATGCAGAGCATTTCCCGGCACCGTGCGGCGCTGGCCTTCATCTATGCCGGCGAGGCGGTTTCCGGGCGTCCCGGCAGCGAGCCACGGGAGGCCCAGCGGCGTATCGAACGGCGTCCGGCGCACGAGCAGGAATACCGCGAGACCCTGCGCCGCCTCGGCTTCAAGCCGGCGACCCGGCGCAGCGACGCGCTCGAGGAGAGCGCCGGCGAGATGTTCGAACTGCCCGGCGACAACGCCTGGCTGCACTTCATGCAGGACGACCTGCCGCGCCTGCGCCAGCAAGGCTGGTTCATCGACATCCGCGCCGACTTCGCCTACGACCTGACGCCCATCGACGCCTGGTACGCCGAGGTCGAGGAAGCCGACGACCGCCAGTGGTTCGAGCTGGAACTGGGCATCCAGGTCGCCGGCCAGCGGGTCAGCCTGCTGCCGGCGCTGACCGAACTGATCCGCCGCAGTCCGGCCCTGCTCGATCCGCGCGCCCTCGCCCGGCACGCCGACGAAGAGCAACTGGTGCTGCGCCTGGAACTCAACCCGCCGCTGCGCGTGGCGCTGCCCTTCGGCCGCCTGAAGCCGGTGCTGGCGGCGCTTTCCGACTTCTACCTGGGCGACCCCGAACCGCAGCGCAAGCTGCGCCTGGGCGCACCGGACGCGGCGCGCCTGGCCGATCTCGACGAGTTGCCGCTGGCCTGGGAAGGCGGCGACAACCTGCGCGACTTCGCCCGCCGCCTACGCAGTTTCCAGGCTCGTCCGGCGACCCCGCCGCAAGGCCTGCGCGCCGAACTGCGGCCCTACCAGCTCGAAGGCCTGAGCTGGATGCAGACCCTGCGCGAACTCGACAGCGGCGGCGTGCTGGCCGACGACATGGGGCTGGGCAAGACCTTGCAGTCGCTGGCCCACGTGCTCCTGGAAAAGCAGGCCGGGCGGCTCGACACGCCGGCGCTGGTGGTGATGCCCACCAGCCTGATCCCCAACTGGCTGGACGAGGCCGAGCGCTTCGCCCCCGATCTGCGCGTGCTGGCCCTGCACGGCACCGGCCGGCGCCGCGACTTCGCCCGCATCGACGAGCACGACCTGGTGCTGACCACCTATGCCCTGCTGCCACGCGACGCCGCCGAGCTGGGCAAGCGGCGGTTCCACCTGCTGATCCTCGACGAGGCGCAGAACATCAAGAACGCCACCACCAAGGCCGCCGTCGCCGCCCGCGAGCTGGCGGCACGGCATCGCCTGTGCCTGACCGGCACGCCGCTGGAGAACCACCTCGGCGAACTCTGGTCGCTGTTCCATTTCCTGATGCCCGGCTGGCTCGGCGACGCCCGCCAGTTCGCCCAGGACTACCGCACGCCGATCGAGAAGCACGGCGACGAGGCACGCCTCAGTCACCTGGCCGCGCGCCTGCGGCCGTTCCTGCTGCGACGGACCAAGGAACAGGTGGCCTCGGAACTGCCGCCGAAGAGCGAGTTCACCCAGTTCGTCGAACTCAGCGAGGCGCAACGCGAACTCTACGAGACCGTGCGCCTGGCGCTGGACCGCAAGGTCCGCGAGGAGATCGCCCGGCGCGGCCTGGCGCGCAGCCGCATCGTGATCCTCGAGGCGCTGCTCAAGCTGCGCCAGGTCTGCTGCGACACGCGCCTGCTGCAACGCCACGAAGACGGCGCGCGCAGCGGCCGGGCGCTCAGCTCGGGCAAGCTGGCCTACCTGCTCGACATGCTCGACGAACTGATCGCCGAGGGTCGCCGGGTCCTGTTGTTCTCGCAGTTCACCTCGATGCTCGCGCTGATCGAGGACGCCCTGCGCCAGCGCGGCGTCGACTACGTCCTGCTGACCGGCGAGACCCGCGACCGCCGCGCCCCGGTACAGCGCTTCCAGAGCGGCAAGGTGCCGGTGTTCCTGATCAGCTTGAAGGCAGGCGGGGTCGGCCTCAACCTGACCGCGGCGGACACCGTGATCCACTACGATCCCTGGTGGAACCCGGCGGTGGAGAACCAGGCCAGCGACCGCGCCTACCGCATCGGCCAGGACAAGCCGGTGTTCGTCTACCGGCTGATCGCCCGCGGCACGGTGGAAGAGAAGATCCAGCACCTGCAGCAGGAAAAGGCCGCCCTCGCCGACGGCCTGTTCAGCGAAGGCAACGGCGACGGCTGGAAGCTCGACGAGGCCGATATCGACGCGCTGTTCGCGCCCTTGCCCAAGGCGCTCTGAGGGCCGCCCGGATTCAGCGCGCGACGCCGCGGTAGACGTAGGTCATCGGCCGCGGCCCGGGCAGGTAGCCCTGTTCCAGCTCGTCGATGCGAAAGCCGGCCTCGCGCAGCAAGGCCGGCATGTCGCGGTCCAGGTGGCAACCGCCGGCCAGCGGTTTCCACCAGGGCGTCAGGCGCCGTTGCCAGGCCAGCACCGAGGCGTCCGGCGCGCGCCCATGCTCGCAGAACAGCAATTCGCCGCCACGCTTCAGCACCCGACGCATCTCGCCCAGCGCCGGCAGCGGCGCGGCGATGGAGCAAAGGGTGAAAGTGCAGACGATGGTGTCGAAGCTTTCCGCCTCGGCGCGGATCTCGCCAAGCTCGAGGGCGACCATTTCCACCGGGATGCCGATTTGCGCCGCGCGCTCGCGGGCCAGCGCCTGCATTTGCGCGGCCGGGTCGACACCGACGATCGCCGACACCTTCGCCGCGTCGTAGAAGCCCAGGTTGAGCCCGGTGCCCAGACCGATCTCCAGCACCCGCCCATGGGCGCGCGGCACCAGCAGCGAACGCTGCTTCATCACGTCGCCCATGCCGCAGGCGAAGTCGATCAGGCGCGGCAACACGTAACGGTCATAGATGCCCATGAAACTCTCTCCTGGCACAGCGGCTGGAGGGGAAAGCATAGACCAGCGATGCATTAGACGATTGTCGACAATCAAGCGACGAATGATTGACCCCACGCAATCCAGGCGGTAGCTTTCGCAAACATTGTCGACACATCGACCCGGACAGCCAGTACCATGACCCAGAACCCACCCCCTCTCGAGATTGCCCATGACGACGGCGAGACCTTGTCGGAACACGTCTTCCGCAAGATCCAGAGCGCCATCGTCAGCGGCGAGATCGCGCCGGGCAGCAAGATCTCCGAGCCGGAGCTGGCGCGCACCTACGGCATCAGCCGCGGCCCGCTGCGCGAGGCGATCCACCGCCTGGAAGGCCTGCGCCTGCTGGTGCGGGTGCCGCATGTCGGGGCGCGGGTGGTGTCGCTGAGCCACGCCGAGCTGATCGAGCTCTACGAGATCCGCGAGTCCCTGGAAGGCATGGCCTGCCGACTGGCCGCCGAGCGCATGAGCCAGGCCGAGATCGACGAGTTGCGCCGGGTGCTCGATACCCACGAGCGCGACGAGGCGTTCCAGGCCGGGCGCGGCTATTACCAGCAGGAAGGCGACTACGACTTCCACTACCGGATCATCCAGGGCAGCGGCAACGCCACTCTCACCCGCATGCTCTGCGGCGAGCTCTACCAACTGGTGCGGATGTACCGCATCCAGTACTCGACCACGCCGAACCGGCCGCGCCAGGCCTTCGCCGAACACCACCGCATTCTCGACGCCATCGCCGACCGTGACGGCGAACTGGCCGAGCTGCTGATGCGCCGCCACATCAGTGCGTCGCGCCGCAATATCGAGCGCCAGCTGGAACCCCAGCCGGCGAAGCTCGCCTCCGCTTCCTCCACCGTCTAAGAGGTCCGTGATGAGCCAGACGTCCCTTACCCCCGGCCAGCGCTTCCGCGAAGCCGTGGCCACCGAACACCCGCTGCAGGTGGTCGGCACCATCAACGCCAACCACGCCCTGCTGGCCAAGCGCGCCGGCTTCAAGGCCATCTACCTGTCCGGCGGCGGTGTCGCCGCCGGTTCCCTGGGCCTGCCGGACCTGGGTATCAGCGGCCTCGACGACGTGCTCACCGACGTGCGCCGGATCACCGACGTCTGCGACCTGCCGCTGCTGGTGGACGTCGACACCGGCTTCGGCTCCTCGGCGTTCAACGTCGCCCGCACGGTGAAGTCGATGATCAAGTTCGGCGCCGCCGCGATGCATATCGAGGACCAGGTCGGCGCCAAGCGCTGCGGCCATAGGCCGAACAAGGAGATCGTCTCGCAGCAGGAGATGGTCGACCGCATCAAGGCCGCCGTCGATGCCCGCAGCGACGACTCCTTCGTGATCATGGCGCGCACCGACGCGCTGGCCGTGGAAGGCCTGCAGGCCGCCATCGACCGCGCCTGCGCCTGTGTCGAGGCCGGTGCCGACATGATCTTCCCGGAAGCCATGACCGAACTGGCCATGTACAAGGAATTCGCCGCCGCGGTGAAGGTGCCGGTGCTGGCCAACATCACCGAGTTCGGCGCCACCCCGCTGTTCACCACCGACGAACTGGCCTCCGCCGACGTGTCCCTGGTGCTCTACCCGCTGTCGGCCTTCCGCGCCATGAACAAGGCGGCGGAGAACGTCTACACCGCGATCCGTCGCGACGGCACCCAGAAGAATGTGATCGATACCATGCAGACCCGCATGGAGCTGTACGATCGCATCGATTACCACAGCTTCGAGCAGAAGCTCGACGCGCTCTTCGCGCAGAAGAAGAACGCCTGAACATCGAGCCCGGCGTGCGCCTGAGCGCCGGTCCGCGAACCCCGTGAAACCGAGTTGCAGCATCCAGAAAAAGTTCAAGAAAGGAGAGAGCAATGGCTGAAGCAAAAGTACTGAGTGGCGCCGGCCTGCGTGGCCAGGTGGCCGGTCAGACAGCCCTGTCCACCGTCGGCCAGGAAGGCGCCGGCCTGACCTACCGTGGCTACGACGTCCGCGACCTGGCGGCGGCGGCGATCTTCGAGGAAGTCGCCTACCTGCTGCTCTACGGCGAACTGCCGAACAAGCAACAGCTCGACGCCTACCTGAAGAAGCTCCAGGGCCAGCGCGACCTGCCGCAGGCGCTGAAGGAAGTTCTCGAACGGATTCCCAAGGACGCCCACCCGATGGACGTGATGCGCACTGGCGCCTCGGTCCTCGGCACCCTGGAACCGGAGCTGAGCTTCGACCAGCAGCGCGACGTCGCCGACCGCCTGCTCGCCGCCTTCCCGGCGATCATGACCTACTGGTACCGCTTCACCCACGAAGGCCAGCGCATCGACTGCAACAGCGACGAGCCGACCATCGGCGGGCACTTCCTCGCCCTGCTCCACGGCAAGAAGCCCAGCGAGCTGCACGTGAAGGTGATGAACGTCTCGCTGATCCTCTACGCCGAGCATGAGTTCAACGCATCCACCTTCACCGCGCGGGTTTGCGCCTCGACCCTGTCCGACCTCTACTCCTGCGTCACCGGCGCCATCGGCTCGCTGCGCGGCCCGCTGCACGGCGGCGCCAACGAGGCGGCGATGGAACTGATCGAACGCTTCTCTTCGCCGCAGGAAGCCACCGCCGAGCTGCTGAAGATGCTCGAGCGCAAGGACAAGATCATGGGCTTCGGGCATGCCATCTACAAGGATTCCGACCCACGCAACGAAGTGATCAAGGGTTGGTCGAAGCAGCTCGCCGACGAGGTCGGCGACAAGGTCCTGTTCGCGGTTTCCGAGGCCATCGACAAGACCATGTGGGAGCAGAAGAAGCTGTTCCCCAACGCCGACTTCTACCACGCCTCGGCGTATCACTTCATGGGCATCCCGACCAAGCTGTTCACGCCGATCTTCGTCTGCTCGCGGACCAGCGGCTGGACCGCCCACGTCTTCGAACAGCGCGCCAACAACCGCATCATCCGCCCGAGCGCCGAGTACACCGGCGTCGAGCAGCGCGCGTTCGTGCCGCTGGAGCAACGCTGATCCACGCCGTCCGGCGCGCCGAACGCGAGCGCGCCGGACGGTTGCCGCACCCAGAATTCGAAAGGCCGGCGTGGGCTGCGCCACGGCGCGAGCGACACGCTTCCGAACACCCCGTGATTGAGTCCGAGCCATGAACAGCGCACACCGCAAACCGCTCCCCGGCACCCGCCTGGACTACTTCGACGCCCGCGAGGCGGTCGAGGCGATCCAGCCCGGTGCCTACGCCAAGCTGCCCTATACCTCCCGCGTGCTCGCCGAGAACCTGGTGCGCCGCTGCGACCCGGCGACCCTGGAGGCTTCGCTGCGCCAACTGGTCGAGCGCAAGCGCGACCTCGACTTCCCCTGGTACCCGGCGCGGGTGGTCTGCCATGACATCCTCGGGCAGACCGCTCTGGTCGACCTCGCCGGCCTGCGCGACGCCATCGCCGACAAGGGCGGCGACCCGGCCCAGGTCAACCCGGTGGTGCCGGTGCAACTGATCGTCGACCACTCGCTGGCGGTGGAATGCGGCGGCTACGACCCCGAGGCCTTCGCCAAGAACCGCGCCATCGAGGACCGCCGCAACGAGGACCGCTTCCACTTCATCGACTGGACCAAGCAGGCCTTCCGCAACGTCGACGTGATCCCGCCGGGCAACGGCATCATGCACCAGATCAACCTGGAGAAAATGTCGCCGGTGATCCAGGCGCGCGACGGCGTGGCCTTCCCCGATACCTGCGTGGGCACCGACAGCCATACCCCGCACGTCGACGCCCTGGGCGTGATCGCCATCGGCGTCGGCGGCCTGGAAGCGGAAAACGTGATGCTCGGCCGCGCCTCCTGGATGCGCCTGCCGGACATCGTCGGCGTCGAGCTGAGCGGCCGTCGCCAGCCGAGCATCACCGCCACCGACGTGGTGCTGGCCCTGACCGAGTTCCTGCGCAAGCAGAAGGTGGTCGGCGCCTACCTGGAGTTCTACGGCGAAGGCGCCTCCAGCCTGACCCTCGGCGACCGCGCGACCATCTCCAACATGGCTCCGGAATACGGCGCCACCGCGGCGATGTTCGCCATCGACCAGCAGACCATCGACTACCTGCGCCTCACCGGCCGCGACGACGAGCAGGTCGCCCTGGTGGAGGCCTATGCGCGCACCGCCGGACTCTGGGCCGACAGCCTGGTCGACGCCGAGTACGAGCGGGTACTGAAGTTCGACCTGTCCAGCGTGGTGCGCAACATGGCCGGCCCGTCCAATCCGCACGCCAGGGTCGCCACCAGCGAACTGGCGGCGAAAGGCATCGCCGGCAACCTCGAGCGGGCCCGCGCCGAGGAAGCCGAGGGCCTGATGCCGGACGGCGCGGTGATCATCGCCGCGATCACCAGTTGCACCAACACCAGCAACCCGCGCAACGTGATCGCCGCCGGCCTGCTGGCGCGCAACGCCGACCGCCTCGGCCTGGTCCGCAAGCCATGGGTGAAGACCTCGCTGGCACCCGGCTCCAAGGTGGTCACCGAATACCTGCGCGAAGCCGGCCTGCTGCCGCACCTGGAAGCCCTCGGCTTCGGCGTGGTGGCCTACGCCTGCACGTCTTGCAACGGCATGTCCGGCGCCCTCGACCCGGCGATCCAGCAGGAGATCGTCGAGCGCGACCTGTACGCCACCGCGGTGCTCTCCGGCAACCGCAACTTCGACGGGCGCATCCACCCCTACGCCAAGCAGGCCTTCCTCGCCTCGCCGCCGCTGGTGGTGGCCTACGCCATCGCCGGGACCATCCGCTTCGACATCGAGCGCGACGTGCTCGGCGTGGTGGACGGCAAGGAGATCCGCCTGAAGGACCTCTGGCCGAGCGACGAGGAGATCGACGCGGTGGTCAGGGCGGCGGTGAAGCCCGAGCAGTTCCGCCAGGTCTACATCCCGATGTTCGACATCACCCACGGCGAGCGCGAGAAGGTCGACCCGCTCTACGCCTGGCGCCCGACGAGCACTTACATCCGCCGCCCGCCGTACTGGGAAGGCGCCCTCGCCGGCGAACGCACCCTGCGCGGCATGCGCCCGCTGGCGGTGCTGCCGGACAACATCACCACCGACCACCTGTCGCCGTCCAACGCGATCCTCGCCGACAGCGCGGCGGGCGAATACCTGGCGAAAATGGGCCTGCCCGAGGAGGACTTCAACTCCTACGCCACCCACCGCGGCGACCACCTCACCGCACAACGCGCGACCTTCGCCAACCCGAAGCTGTTCAACGAGATGGTGCGCAACGCCGACGGCAGCGTGAAGCAGGGTTCGCTGGCGCGGGTCGAGCCGGAAGGCAAGGTGATGCGCATGTGGGAAGCCATCGAGACCTACATGGAGCGCAAGCAGCCGCTGATCATCGTCGCCGGCGCCGACTACGGGCAGGGTTCTTCGCGCGACTGGGCAGCCAAGGGCGTGCGCCTGGCCGGGGTGGAGGCGATCGTCGCCGAGGGCTTCGAGCGCATCCACCGCACCAACCTGATCGGCATGGGCGTGCTGCCGCTGGAGTTCAAGCCGGGTACCACCCGCCTGACCCTGGGGATCGACGGCAGCGAGACCTTCGACGTGCTCGGCGCTCGCCGGCCGCGCGCCGACCTGACCCTGGTCATCCACCGGCGCGACGGGGAGCGGCTCGAAGTGCCGGTGACCTGCCGCCTGGACAGCGACGAGGAAGTCTCCATCTACGAAGCCGGCGGCGTACTGCAACGCTTCGCCCAGGACTTCCTGGAGGCGGCCGGCGCCTGATGGCGCCGGCGAAACACCCTGGTAGGACGGACGACGCGTAGCGTCATCCGCCGACGACCGGCAGCGGCTGTCGAACGCAGCCGCTGCCCCTGAATTCGATTGCCGAGGACGACGACGCATGGCCCACCCACCCCAGATCCGCATCCCCGCCACCTACCTGCGCGGCGGCACCAGCAAGGGCGTGTTCTTCCGCCTGGAAGACCTGCCGGAATCCTGCCGGGTCCCCGGCGAGGCGCGCGATCGGCTGTTCATGCGGGTGATCGGCAGCCCCGACCCCTATGCCGCGCACATCGACGGGATGGGCGGCGCCACCTCCAGCACCAGCAAGTGCGTGATCCTCTCGAAGAGCAGCCAGCCGGGCCATGACGTCGACTACCTCTACGGCCAGGTCTCCATCGACAAGCCCTTCGTCGACTGGAGCGGCAACTGCGGCAACCTCTCCACCGGGGCCGGCGCCTTCGCCCTGCACGCCGGGCTGGTGGATCCGGCGCGGATACCGGAAGACGGCATCTGCGAGGTGCGCATCTGGCAGGCCAATATCGGCAAGACCATCATCGCCCACGTGCCGGTGAGCGGCGGCCAAGTCCAGGAAACCGGCGACTTCGAGCTGGACGGAGTGACCTTCCCGGCGGCCGAGATCGTGCTGGAGTTCCTCGACCCGTCCGACGACGGCGAGGACGGCGGCGCCATGTTCCCCACCGGCAACCTGGTGGACGATCTGGAGGTGCCGGGGGTCGGTACCTTCAAGGCGACCATGATCAACGCCGGGATTCCCACGGTGTTCGTCAATGCCGAGGAGATCGGCTACCGCGGCACCGAGCTGCGCGAAGAGATCAACGGCGACCCGCAGCAACTGGCGCGCTTCGAACGGATCCGCGTCGCCGGCGCCCTGCGCATGGGCCTGATCAAGACCCCCGAGGAAGCCGCGACCCGCCAGCACACGCCGAAGATCGCCTTCGTCGCCCCGCCCCGCGACTACCGCACCGCCAGCGGCAAGCTGGTGGCGGCCGGCGATATCGACCTGCTGGTCCGCGCGCTGTCCATGGGCAAGCTGCACCACGCGATGATGGGTACCGCGGCGGTGGCCATCGGCACCGCCGCAGCCATTCCCGGCACCCTGGTGAACCTCGCCGCCGGCGGCGGCGAACGCAGCGCGGTACGCTTCGGCCATCCCTCCGGCACCCTGCGAGTGGGCGCCGAGGCCAGCCAGGCGAACGGCGAATGGACGGTGACCAAGGCGATCATGAGCCGCAGCGCGCGAATCCTCATGGAAGGCTGGGTGCGCGTACCCGGCGACGCCTTCTGAACCGACCTATCCTTGCCCCGGCCTTCCGCCACCGCGAAAGGCCGGGGCGTCTTGCAGCCACGACAAGAAAAACCATCCCCGAACCAGCCTGACCCGAGAGGAAACCCACCACTTACGAACCACTGGAGTACGCGATGAGTGCCAACGTCGATCTCAACCAACGTCCCGACTACGACGCCGTCCTGCAGGACATCGCCGACTACGTGCTGGACTACCGCATCGATTCCACGGAGGCCCTGGACACCGCCCGCAACTGCCTGATGGATACCCTCGGCTGCGGCCTGCTGGCGCTGCGCTTCCCGGAATGCACCAAGCACCTCGGCCCGCTGGTCGAGGGCACCCTGGTCCCGCACGGCGCGCGGGTGCCGGGCACCTCCTTCCGGCTCGACCCGGTCAAGGCCGCCTGGGACATCGGCTGCATCGTCCGCTGGCTGGACTACAACGACACCTGGCTGGCCGCCGAGTGGGGCCATCCCTCGGACAACCTCGGCGGCATCCTCGCCGTCGCCGACCACCTCTCGCAGAAACGCCTGGCCAACGGCGAAGCGCCGCTGAGCATGCGCCAGGTACTGGAAGCGATGATCATGGCCCACGAGATCCAGGGCGTGATCGCCCTGGAGAACTCGTTCAATCGCGTCGGCCTCGACCATGTGCTGCTGGTCAAGGTCGCGTCCACCGCCGTCTGCGCCAAGCTGATGGGGGCCGACCGCGAGCAACTGCTGGCCGCCCTCTCCCACGCCTTCGTCGACGGCCAGGCCCTGCGCACCTACCGTCACGCACCGAACGCCGGCTCGCGCAAGTCCTGGGCCGCTGGCGACGCGACGAGCCGCGGCGTGCGCCTGGCGGACATCGCCTTGCGCGGCGAGATGGGCATCCCCGGCGTGCTCAGCGCGCCGCAATGGGGTTTCTACGATGTCCTGTTCAGCCACACCAGCAAGGACCTGGCGACCAAGCCCGAGGACAAGCGGCGCTTCAGCTTCCCCCAGGGCTACGGCAGCTACGTGATGGAAAACGTGCTGTTCAAGATCAGCTTCCCCGCCGAATTCCACGCGCAGACCGCCGCCGAGGCCGCCGTGCGCCTGCATCCGCTGGTGAAGGACCGCCTGCAACGGATCAGCCGCATCGTCATCACCACCCACGAGTCGGCGATCCGCATCATTTCCAAGGTCGGCCCGCTGGCCAACCCCGCCGACCGCGACCATTGCCTGCAGTACATGACCGCCGTGCCGCTGATCTTCGGCGACCTGGTGGCCGAGCACTACGAGGACGCCTTCCACGCCGCCCACCCGCTGATCGACCGCTTGCGCGAGAAAATGGAGATCGTCGAGGAGCCGCGCTACAGCCGTGAATACCTGGAGGCGGACAAGCGCTCCATCGCCAACGCCGTGGAAGTATTCTTCGACGACGGCAGCAGCACCGGCCAGGTCGCCGTGGAGTACCCGCTCGGCCATCGCCGCCGGCGCGCCGAAGGCATCCCGCTGCTGCAGGAGAAGTTCAAGGCCAACCTGGCCACGCGCTTCCCGCCGCAGCGCTGCCAGAGGATCTTCGACCTGTGCAGCCACCAGGCATCGCTGGAAGCCACGCCGGTGAACCGCTTCATGGACCTCCTGGCGATCTGAGCGCGCCCGCCTGGAAGGCGCTGGGCGGCTGGCCGAGGACCCGGCGGAACATGGTCGAGAAGGCTGCCGGGCTCTGGTAGCCGCAGTCTAGGGCGATGGCGGTGACCGTTTCGCCGCCGGCCAGCCGCGCCAGTGCCTGCACCACGCAGGCGCGTTGCTTCCAGGCACCGAAGCTGAGGCCGGTGTAGCGACGGAAGGTGCGGTTGAAACTGCGCAGGCTGGTATGCAGCAACCCGGCCCAGCGTTCGGCGCTGGCGCGGATGTCGGGCTCGACGAGGAACGCCTCGCAGAGCGCCAGCCAGCGCGGCTCGGGCGGCAAGGGCACGTGCAGCGGCAGCGTCTCGGCCGCCGCCAGCTCATGGAGCAACAGCGTCGCCAACGCGCCGTCGCGACCTTCGGTGTCGTATTCCAGGGGCATGTCCACCGCCGCCAGCAACAGTTGCCGCAGCAGCGGCGACACCGCCAGCACCTGGCAGTGCGCCGGCATCGCCATGGCGCTGCCGGGCTCGATGTACAGGCTGCGGGTGCTCACCCCGAGCATTCGCACCTCGTGCTCGACGCCCGGCGGAATCCACACTGCGCGCTGTGGCGGCACCACCCAGCCGGCGTCGCCGGTACGCACCTGCATCACCCCGCTGGCACCGTACAGCAATTGCGCGCGACGATGCCGATGGCGCGGCAGCAGGTAGCCGTCGGGATAGTCGGTACCCATGGCCACCACGGCCCGGGGCGTGGCGTCGTACTGCTCGATGGAAGCGTTGCGCATGGTCGAAGCACTTGGCCGAAACGCGAATAGTATTGGCCAACCTCGCGAAGCGGGCCAGCCCCGGGACGCCTAAGCTGGCCTTCCGCTCTCGCTCCGGAAACCCGCCATGTTCTATCTCCTGCTCTTTCTCTGCGGCTGCCTCACCGGGGTCAGCGCCGTGTTGTTCGGCTTTGGCGGCGGCTTCGTGGTGGTGCCGCTGCTCTATCACCTGCTGCAACTCGGTCGCGCCGCCGACGACCCGCTGGCCCAGGCGGCCATGCAGGTCGCGGTGGCCACCTCGACCTGCGTGATGATCGTCAACGCCGCCCTCGCCACCTATCGCCACCGGCGCGCCGGCAGCCTGCTGCGCGCCTATGTCTGGCCGCTGGGCGCGTACATCGGTATCGGCGCGGTGCTTGGCGCGGCGCTGGTCGGCCTGGCCAGCGGCGACTTCATTCGCCTGGCCTTCGTCGCCTACCTCGCCATCACCATCCTCGACTGCCTGTTGCGTCGCGGCTTCCTCAGCCGCGCCGAGGAGCGCCAGGCGCGGCCGCTGGGCGTCGGCGAGACGCGCCTGGGCGGAACGCTGATCGGTGCGATCGCCACCTTCCTCGGCGTCGGAGGCAGCGTGATGACCGTACCACTGCTGCGCCGCTGCGGGCTGAGCATGACCCAGGCGACCTCCATGGCCAACCCGCTGAGCCTGCCGGTGGCTCTTGGCGGCACCCTTACCTACCTGGTCCTGGCCGGCTACCAGGAGCAAGGCCTGGGCCGAGGCTTCGTCGGCTACATCGACCTGCTGGCCTTCGCCACCCTGGCCGGCGGCGGCTGGCTCGGCATCCGCCTGGCGACCCCGCTGATCGGGCGGATTCCCGATGCGCTGCATGCACGGGTGTACGTCGGCCTGCTGGCGGCGGTGATGCTGAGCATGCTGGCGGGCTGATGCCCCAGCCTGGGTAGGGCGAATAACGCCAACGGCGTTATCCGCCGGATGCACCGGACCGGATATCGGCGCAACGAAAAAAGGGCCTCGTCCGAGGCCCCTTTTCTTTTCCGGCGCTACACCGCTCAGGACGCCGCGCGGCTTACCGAGCCGGTGCCGGAAGGCTCCTTCGGCGCCAGGTTGAAGGCGTAGTACAGGACGGTCAGCAGCAGGATGAACGGCGGGCCGATGTAGAGGGCGATGCGGGTGTCCTCGAAGAAGGCCATCAGCACCACCACCATCACCAGGAACGCCAGCGCCAGGTAGGAACTGACCGGGTACAGCCACATGCGGTATTGCAGCTTGTCGCACTCGGCCGGGCTGAGCGTCTTGCGGAAGCGCAACTGGGCCAGCAGGATCATCGCCCAGGTCCAGATCGCGCCGAAGGTGGCGATGGAAGTCACCCAGACGAATACCTTCTCCGGCACCAGGTAGTTCAGCAACACGCCCAGCAGCAGCGCCAGGATCGACAGGATCAGCGCCCGGCGCGGTACGCCGCTGCGCGAGGCCTTGCCGAAGAAGGCCGGGGCCTGGCGATGCTGGGCCAGGCTGTAGAGCATGCGCCCGGTACTGAAGATGCCGCCATTGCAGGACGACAGTGCGGCGGTGATCACCACGAAGTTGATGATCCCGGCGGCGGTCTTGATGCCCATGCGCTCGAAGGTCATCACGAAGGGGCTGCCCTGGGTGCCGATCTCGTTCCACGGATAGAGCGACATGATCACGAACAGCGAGCCGACATAGAACAGCAGGATGCGCCAGAACACCGAGTTGATCGCGCTGGGAATGGTCTTGGTCGGGTTACGCGCTTCGCCGGCGGTGAGGCCGATCATTTCCACCCCGAGGTAGGCGAACATCACCATCTGCAGCGACATCAGCACGCCCTGGATGCCATTGGGCATGAAGCCGCCGTGGGCCCAGAGGTTGGAGATGCCGGTGGCGATGCCGTCGTTGCCGAAGCCGAAGGCGATCATGCCGATGCCGACCACCACCATCGCCAGGATGGTGACGATCTTGATCAGGGCGAACCAGAACTCGAACTCGCCGAAGGCACGCACCGCGATGAGGTTGATCGTGCCCATGCTCGCCAGGGCCGCCAGGGCCCAGATCCAGCGCGGCACGTCGGGGAACCAGATACCCATGTAGACGGCGACGGCGGTGATTTCGGCGACACAGGTCACCAGCCAGAGGAACCAGTAGTTCCAGCCGGTGATGAAGCCCGCCAGCGGGCCCAGGTAGTCCTTGGCGTACTGGCTGAAGGAACCGGCCACCGGATTGTGTACCGCCATCTCGCCGAGGGCGCGCATGATCACCAGGATCGCCAGGCCGCCGAGGATGTAGGAGATCATGATGGCCGGGCCGGCCATCTGGATGGCCTTCGCCGAGCCCAGGAACAGGCCGACGCCGATACAGGCGCCGAGCGCCATCAGGCGGATGTGTCGCTCACCGAGCTCGCGCTTCAGGGAGCCGTCTTGAACCTTCTGTTCGCCGACAGACGACATGGGAACAACCTCATTTTGTTATTGAGATAGATCAGTTGCGGACTCGCTCGTGCGGTCGGGGTAGGGAAGCGGATTTCACCAACGGCGCGGCCCCTGCGCGATACCGCACAGCGGGCGACGACGGGGCGTCATAGGTTCCAGGACTGCACACCGGAAGAGGCTGTCCGCTCTCGTGGAGCGAACGTGGGCATTGCGGGAGTCGACTACAACTGAGGTCGGGCCGGAGTTTTACACAAGATTTCAAGGCCGTCATGCCCCGCGATGGGGCAACTGGACCAAAGGCGTAAGGACCGCCAACGCTGAATGGATTCACTCCCTGGGCCGCGCGCGCGGCAGCAGGGACAGCGGCCGGCCGAGCCGGGAGTGGACGGTTTCGCGCTGGCCTTGCAGGCGCCAGCTGCGCTCGAGCAGCCGGCTGCGCTGCATGGGGTCAGCGCAGGGGTTCGCGGCAGCGGAGATCGCGGTAGGGGCCGTCGAGCCTGACCCAGCCGTCTCCCGGCGAGGTCTGCATGCAGGCGACCTGGCCGTCGAGCTTGCTCTGCCATTTGTAGAAGGGCGCCGGCGCGGCCTGCGCCGCGAGGCCGGAGAAACCCGCCAGGACGACACCGACGAGAAGGGGAAAAAGTGTGCGCATCGACATTCCGGACCCGAAACACAAGGAACTCAGACAGACACTCTAACCCCTGCGCCACGCCGCTCCAATCCTCGGTCGTCCGATTGCCACCGGGGAGATTTTCCTTGCACGAATGACAGCAGGGTTGCAGCGGGACAACTAGACTTCCCCCCAGGTGCGGATGAATTGCGCAGCTACAGGCGGTGCGAGCATGGGTGCATCAGAACGATCCACGAACGACCCTTCCGAGCTGCAACCCTGCAGTCTCCCTGCCTCCGCTTCTCCTCGAAAAAGCCGTCTCCGCCAACGCCTGATGCTGATCGGCTTCGCCTTGCCGATCCTCGCCGCGGTGGGCATCGTGGTACTTCACGAAGCGCACACCTCGCGGCAGCAGGCACGCGAGCTGGCACGCTATGCCGCGACCCTGGACTACGAGGTGCGCCAGGGTCCCAGCGAGGCCATCCTGTTCCCGGCGGACGGCCCCTTCGACCGCCGCCTCGGCTACCAGTTGCTGCCTTCGTTCATGCAGCGCCTGTACGACCGCGACTACGCCATCACCCGCCAGGCGCACTTCTCCCCGGCACTGATGCGCTACGCCGAACACCGGCTGTTCCCGCCCTACGCGGAAAAGGCCCAGGCCGGGCTGGACATCGCCGATTGCCGCGGCGTGCCGATCTACGACTTCCGCTATCCGCAACGGCGCTACGCGAACTTCGCCAGCCTGCCGCCGCTGGTGGTGCAGAGCCTGCTGTTCATCGAGAACCGCGACCTGCTCGATCACGAACGCCCCTACCTCAACCCGGCGGTGGACTGGGGTCGCTTCACCCAGGCGGCGCTGTCGCAGGTCGGCAAGATGCTCGGCTTCAGCGCGCACTCCTCCGGCGGCAGCACCCTGGCGACCCAGATCGAGAAATACCGCCACTCTGCCGAAGGGCGCACCGGCAGCATCGGCGACAAGCTGCGGCAGATGCTCTCGGCCAGCGTACGCAGCTATCGCGAAGGCCCGGCCAACTTCGCCGCGCGCCAGGACATCGTGCTCACCTACCTCAACTCGGTGCCGCTGTCGGCGGCGCCGGGCTACGGCGAGGTCACCGGCCTGGCCGATGGCCTGTGGGTCTGGTACGGCGCCGACTACCGGCAGGTCGGCGAGGCACTCGACGGCAAGGCCGGACTGGCCGCCCAGGGCCTGGCCCTGCGCCAGGTGCTGGCGCTGATGATCGCCCACCGCCGGCCTTCCTTCTATCTGGCGCCGCGCGGCCGCGACGAGCTGGACCGGATGACCGACAGCCACCTGCGGGTCCTGACCCAGGCCGGCGTCATCGAGGCGCCGTTACGCGATGCGGCGCTGGCGCAGAAGCTGGCGTTCCGCGACCCACGCAGCCAGCCGACGGTGCAACCGCTGCCGACCAACAAGGGCGTGACCCTGGCTCGCACCCGCCTGGCCGGGATGCTCGGCGTGCCACTGTACGACCTCGACCGTCTCGACCTGCGGGCCAATACCACCCTCCAGCACGAGTTGCAGGAAAGCGTCACCGCCTACTTGCAGAAACTCGCCGACCCGGACTACGCCGCCCAGCTCGGGCTGATCGGCGAACGCCTGCTGACCCCGACCTCGACCCGCTCGGTACGCTACAGCTTCACCCTGTTCGAACGTACGCCGAGCGGCAACCAGGTGCGGGTGCAGACCGACAACACCGACCAGCCCTTCGACATCAACGAAGGCAGCAAGCTGGAGTTGGGCTCCACCGCCAAGCTACGGGTGCTGGCCAGCTACCTGGAGACCGTCGCGCAGATCCACCGCGACTATGGCGGCATGAGCGTCGCCGAGCTGCGCAAGGTGGAAGTGGAGCCGCTCGATTTCATCCTCCGCTGGGGCATCGACTACCTGGTCGCCAGCCGCGACCGCGATCTTTCCGCGATGCTCCAGGCGGCCATGGAACGGCGCTATTCGGCCAGCCCCTACGAGAGCTTCTTCACCGGCGGCGGGCTGCACACCTTCAACAACTTCCGCAAGGAAGACAACGGCCGCCGGCCGATGCTGCTGGAAGCCCTGCGCGAATCGATCAACCTGCCCTTCGTGCGCCTGCTGCGCGACCTGATCCGCCACGATATCTACCAGAACGCCGGGAGCAAGGTGCAGTTGCTGGCCGACGACAAGGACCCGCGCCGCGCCGACTACCTCGACCGTTTCGTCGACAAGGAAAGCCAGGTCTACCTGCGCCGCTTCTGGGTCAAGTACCGCGACAAGGACGCCAACCAGCGCCTGGAGACCTTCCTCGACGGCCTGCGTCCCTGGCCGGTGCGGCTGGCCGCGATCCACCGCTACCTGCAGCCACAGGCAGACCTGGCGAGCTTCAGCGCCTTCCTCCGCGAACGCCTGCCCCGCGGCAGCCTGACCGACAAGCGCGCCGCCGAGCTGTACGAGCGCTACGGCCCGGGCAAGTTCAACCTCAACGACCAGGGCTACGTCGCCCGCGTGCACCCGCTGGAGCTATGGCTGCTCGGCTATCTGCAGAAGCAGCCGCAGGCGACCTTCGGCGAGGCGGTGGCGGCCAGCGGCGCCGAGCGCAAGGAGGTCTACGGCTGGCTGTTCAAGTCGCGGCACAAGAACGCCCGCGACAAGCGCATCCGCATCCTGCTGGAGGTGGAGGCCTTCCTCGACCTGCACCAGCAATGGAAGAAACTCGGCTATCCCTTCGATCACCTGGTGCCCTCCTACGCCACCGCCCTGGGCAGCTCCGGCGACCGCCCGGCGGCGCTGGCCGAACTGATGGGGATCATCGTCAACGATGGCGTGCGCATGCCGACCCTGCGCCTGGAGCACCTCGACTTCGCCCTGGGTACGCCCTACGAGACGCGCTTCGCCCCGGAAGCCACCCTCGGCCAGCGGGTGATGACCTCGGAGGTCGCCACGACCCTGCGCAACGCGCTGTCCCAGGTGGTCGACGCCGGCACCGCGCGGCGCCTGCAAGGCACCTTCAGCCGTCCGGACGGCGCGCCACTGGTGATGGGCGGCAAGACCGGCACCGGCGACAACCGCCTGCAGACCTTCAGCGCCGGCGGCCACGTGCGCAGTTCGAAGGCACTGAACCGCACCGCCACTTTCGTCTTCTACATCGGCCCACGGCACTTCGGTACCCTCACCGCCTACGTCGACGGCAGCGAGTCGAGCCAGTTCAAGTTCACCTCGGCCCTGCCAGTGCAGGTACTCAAGGGCATGGCACCGCTCCTCAGGGACTACCTCGACCCACGCACCGCCACCCGCTGCCAGGTACCGTTGTCGCCGCAACAGATCGGCCGCCTGTAGCGGTTCAGCGCACCGGCCAGTACCAGGCCGGTCGGTCCAGCTCGCGCAGCCCCTGGATGCGGGTCTCGCCGAAGTCCTTCTCCAGCCCCAGCGAATGGCATTCCGGGTGCTCTTCGAGCGTCGCGACAAGCCGCGCGGCGTGCGACACCACCAGCACCTGGGAGTGCTGCGCGGCCTGGCCGACCAGGCGCCCGAGGGCCGGCAGCAGGTCGGGATGCAGGCTGGTTTCCGGTTCGTTGAGCACCAGCAGCGCCGGCGGCCGCGGCGACAACAGGGCGGCGATCCACAGCAGGTAGCGCAGGGTGCCGTCCGACAGCTCCGCGGTGCGCAGCGGCCGCAGCAGGCCGGGCTGCTCGATCAGCACTTCGAAGCGCCCTCCCGGGTTGTCGATGTGCAGGCGGCTGCCGGGAAAGGCATCGTCCACCGCCTCGTCCAGCGCCGCCGCATCGCCGATCTCGCGGATGGTCTGCAGGGCCGCGGCCAGGTCGGCGCCGTCGGCGCCCAGCACCGGTGTATGGGTGCCGATCTGCGGACACCGCGCCGGCGCCTCGGCGTCGCTGCGGAAATGGTCGTAGAAGCGCCAGGAGCGGATCCGCTCGCGCAGGCCGAGCAGTTCCGGCACCTGTCGCGGGTCCACCGCCGCGCCCAGCATGCTGTCGAAGGTGGCGAGGTGCTGCGCCGCCACTTCCCAGCGACCGCCGCCGCCGCGTGCGCGCAACAACGGCCCGCGACGGTCGACGAGGACATTGGCCGGGCGCAGGAACGGGCCGGCCCAGATGCATTCGCGCTTGATCACCGGGTCGAGACCGAACTTGCTCTGGCTTGGCTCCGGCAGGCCGAGGTCGATGCAATAACCGAAATCCTCCCCGGCGAAGCCCAGGCGCAGGTTCACCGACTGCCGGCGCACGCTGCCTTCGATCGGCTGGGCGCCACTGCGCATGGCCCGGCTGATGTCCTCCGGTCCCGCCCACAGGGTCGATGGCAGGCCGCCCTCGCGCGCCAGCGACGGGACCACTTCGCCGCGCGCACTGTCCGCCAGCAGGCGCAAGGCCCGGTAGACGTTGGACTTGCCGGCGCCGTTGGCGCCGGTGATCAGGTTCAGGCGCCGCAGCGGCATCACCAGGTCGCGCAGGGTGCGGTAGTTGGACACCGCCAGGGTGGTCAGCATGGCTGCTCTCGAAGGAACGGAAACGCGGCCGATTGTAGGCCAAATGCCGCATCGCTTACTTGAGCCCGGCTACCCCGGCGACGATCAACCCGACAGAAACCAGCTTCACCGCCGTCAGGCTCTCGCCAAGCAGCAGGACGCCGAGGAACACCGTGCCCAGCGAGCCGATCGCGGTCCAGATCGGATAGGCGACGCTGACCGGCAACTCGCGCAGCGCCAGGGTCAGGAAATAGATCCCGCCGATCGCCGCGACCACCGTCAGCAGCGACGGCCAGAGTCTGCCGAAGCCGTTGGAGAACTTCATGCCCATGGCGAAGGCGACCTCGAAGGCCGCCGCCACCAGCAGATGGAACCAGGCCATGGCGGCTCCTCAGGCCGACCGCGCCAGCGCCAGCAGGCGCTGTTCCGCCTCGGCGCAGGAGTCCTCGAAGGACCTGCCGCCGGATTCCTCGCCTTCCGCCGCGACCACCGTGACCTCGTCGATGCCGATGAAACCCAGCGCGGTGCGCAACCAGGGATCGGCGTGGTTCATCGCCTGGTTCTCGCCGCCCGGGCCGAAGCCATGGCCACCGCGACTGGTGACGATCAGCGCACGCTTGCCACGCAGCAGCGGCCGGTACTGGGCGACGCCATTGTCGAGGACGAAATCGAAGGTCACCCCGAGGCGCACGATCTGGTCGATCCAGGCCTTCAGGCCGCTGGGCACGCTGAAGTTGTACATCGGCGTGGAGATCACCAGCAGGTCGCTGTCGAGCAGTTCGCCGACCAGTTGGTCGCTCAGCGCCAGGTCGGCCTGCATCGCCAGCGAACGCTGTTCCGGCTGGGGATGGAAGGCGGCGGCGACGAAGGCCTCGGTGACCGCCGGAAGCGGTACCCGGCCGACTTCGCGGCGAGCCACGCGGGCCTGCGGATGGGCTTCGCGATAGGCCGCCAGGAAAACCTCGGCGAGACGCCGGGACTGCGAGCGCTCGCCTCGCGGACTGGCATGCACTGCAAGAATTCTACTCATCTGTATCTCCTTGGATTCGGCTAGACTCGAATGGCCTCAAGGCCCTTCTCCTGGAGCCATAAATTATTGGCAGCGGGGGTTCCCGACAAATGAGCAATAGTTGTTCAGGGTGAATTCAGTTCACCCATGGAGATTCCAATGTTCGCTTCCCTGCCGCTGACCGCGTTGCGCACCTTCGAATCGGCGGCCCGCCAGTCGAGCTTCAAGGCCGCCGCCGAGGAGCTTGCGGTAACGCCAACCGCGGTTTCCCACCAGATCCGTTCGCTGGAAGCCTGGCTCGGCGTTCCGCTGTTCCAGCGCCTGCCACGGAAAGTGCGCCTGACCGACTGCGGCGAACGGCTGTTCCGCAGCCTGCACGGGGCCCTGCTGGAAATTTCGCAGAGCGTCGACACGCTGCGTCCACAGCGCAGCGTAGGCAACCTGACGGTCTCCACCACCCCGGCCTTCGCCGCCCTCTGGCTGGTGCCGCGTCTCGGCCGCTTCTACGCCGCGCACCCGCAGATCAACCTGCGCCTGGACACCAACTGCGAAGTCCTCGACCTGCACCAGGACGCCAGCATCGACCTGGTGATCCGCTACAGCCTCGACGACCATCCGAACTTCTACGGTCTCTGCCTGTTCGACGAATGCTTCGCGGTCTACGGCTCGCCGGCCCAGGTCGCCCTGGCCGCAGAACGGCAGCCGACCCTGATCAGCGTGCGCTGGCACAACTCCAGGCTCTACGCCCACGGCTGGGAGGCCTGGTGCGCGCAGGCCGGCGAAGACTGGATGGAGGGCCAGCCGGTGATCCGCCAGTACGACGAGGAGCACTATGCCCTGCAGGCGGCCATCGCCGGCCAGGGACTGGTGCTGGCCAGTTCGATCCTGGTTTCGGAAAGCGTCGCCAGCGGCCTGCTGCAACCCTACAGAGCGGATATCAGTGTCGACGGCGCCGGCTACAGCGCGCTATGCGTGCCCGGACGGGAACGTCATCCGCCGGTGAAGGCATTCTTCGAATGGCTGAGGCTGGAGGCACGACAGTCGGGGCACGCTTGCCGGCTGGAGCGGGACGCCTGAGCGGCGCGGCGGGACAGGGACAACGCGGCTGCCGTTATCCGTCCTGCGCGGCCAGGCGCAGCAGCCGCCGGACAAAACGACGGCCCGCACCTTGCGGGGCGGGCCGTCTCCATGCGCGGGCGCTTTACCCGCCCGCAGGCTCGATCAGCGCTGGGTTACCGGAGCGGCGGAACCCTGGTGCGCCTCGCGGTACTCCTGCTCCGCATCGTCGAAGCGCTTGAGCATGCTCGTCGAAGGCGCCTTGCCGAGCAGGCTGAAGACGACGATGGCGACGCTGGCGAAGAGGAAGCCGGGGATGATCTCGTACAGGCCGGTCCAGCCCAACAGGTTCTTCCACAGGATCACCGTCGCCGCGCCGACGATCATGCCGGCCAGCGCGCCGTTGCGGGTCATCCGCTTCCACAGCAGGGAGAACAGCACCAGCGGGCCGAAGGCGGCGCCGAAGCCGGCCCAGGCATAGGACACCAGGCCGAGCACGCGGTTTTCCGGGTTGGAGGCCAGCCAGATGGCGATCACCGCCACCAGCAGCACCATGGCGCGACCGACCCAGACCAGTTCCAGCTGGCTGGCGCCCTTGCGCAGGAAGGCCTTGTAGAAGTCCTCGGTGAGCGCCGAGGAGCAGACCAGCAGCTGGCAGCTCAGGGTGCTCATGACCGCGGCGAGGATGGCGGACAGCAACACGCCGGCGATCCACGGGTTGAACAGGATCTTGGCCAGCTCGATGAATACCCGCTCGGGGTTCTCGCTGACCGCGCCGGCCTGCTCCGGATGCGCCTGGAAGTAGGCGATGCCGAAGAAGCCCACGGCCACGGCGCCACCGAGGCAGAGGATCATCCAGGTCATGGAGATGCGGCGCGCGGCCGGGATCGATTTCACCGAGTCGGCGGCCATGAAGCGCGCCAGGATGTGCGGCTGGCCGAAGTAGCCCAGGCCCCAGGCCATCAGCGAGATCACGCCGATGAAGGAGGCGCCCTTGAGCATGTCGAAGCTGGTCGCGTCCTTCAGCTCGATGGCGGTGAAGGTCGGCTCGACGCCGCCGGTGGCGAGCATCACGATCACCGGGGTGAGGATCAGCGCGAAGATCATCAGCGAGGCCTGCACGGTGTCGGTCCAGCTCACCGCGAGGAAGCCACCGATGAAGGTGTAGGCGATGGTCGCCGCGGCGCCGGCCCACAGCGCGGTCTCGTAGGAGAGGCCGAAGGTGCTCTCGAACAGGCGCGCACCGGCGACGATGCCGGAAGCGCAGTAGATGGTGAAGAACACCAGGATCACCAGGGCCGAGAAGATCCGCAGCAGGCGGCTGTTGTCCTCGAAGCGGTTGGTGAAGTAGTCGGGCAGGGTCAGCGCGTTGCCGTTGTGCTCGGTCTGCACCCGCAGGCGGCCGGCGACGAACAGCCAGTTGAGGTAGGCGCCGACGATCAGGCCGATGGCGATCCAGCTTTCGGACAGGCCCGACAGGTACACCGCGCCGGGCAGGCCCATCAGCAGCCAGCCGCTCATGTCGGAGGCGCCGGCGGACAGCGCCGTGACGAAGCTGCCGAGGCTGCGGCCACCGAGGATGTAGTCGGAGAAGTTGTTGGTGGAGCGATATGCCGCCAGGCCGATCAGGACCATGGCCGCGATGTAGATCACGAAGGTGATCAGCGTGGGCGTATTGACACTCATAGGGACTCCCCTATTGCTTGTTTTTATCCGGGCCCTTGCGTGTGCAAGCAACGGGTAGCGGGCCCTTGGTTGGCAGAATGGCGCTTGTGGCGTCACTCCGTGAGCGCTTGCCGGAGCAAGCCGGAAACGTGGGTGGCCTCAAACGAGTCCGAACAGGCCCACGCCTCACGATCCCTCCCCTGTCGGGCAGGGAAAATCGTCCTTTATGGTCCGTTCCGGGCACGCACCGGAACGGCGGTCATTTCCCTCGGCGTTCGCTGCGGCGAACCCCGGAAACCGACCCGGGCGCCAAGGCGCCCGGGAACGGAGTATCACTCGGCGTCGGCCAGCGACAGCAGCGACGCGTTGCCGCCCACCGCGGTGGTGTTCACCGACGTGGTGCGCTCGCTGACGAAACGCAGCAGGTAGTTCGGCCCGCCGGCCTTGGGACCGGTGCCGGACAGGCCGTGGCCGCCGAACGGTTGCACGCCCACCACCGCGCCGATCTGGTTGCGGTTGATGTAGAGGTTGCCGACCCGCGCCAGCTCTTCGATGCGACGGGCGGTTTCCTCGTTGCGGCTATGGACCCCCATGGTCAGGCCGAAACCGGTGGCGTTGATCGCCTGCACGACCTTTTCCAGGTCCTGCGCGGCATAACGCACCACGTGCAGCACCGGGCCGAAGTTCTCTTTCTTCAGCTCGTCGATGCCGCTGATCTCGAACGCGACGGGAGCGACGAAGTGACCGTTCAGGTTGCCCGGCACCTTGGTCTCGGCGATCAGCTTGCCGGCGGCCTTCAGCGCGGCGATGTGCTGCTCCAGGCCGGCCTTGGCCTCGGCGTCGATCACCGGGCCGACGTCGCTGACGCGCACGTCGGTCGGGCCGACCTTCAGCTCGGCCATGGCGCCCTTGAGCAACTCGATCACCCGCTCGGCGATGTCCTGCTGCACGTACATCACGCGCAGCGCGGAGCAGCGCTGGCCGGCGCTGGTGAACGCGGATTGTACCGCATCCTTGATCACCTGTTCCGGCAAAGCGGTGGAATCGACGATCATCGCGTTCTGCCCGCCGGTCTCGGCGATCAGGGTGGCGATGGCGCCGGGCTTCTCGGCCAGTTGGCGGTTGATGATGCGGGCGGTGTCGGTGGAGCCGGTGAAGGCCACCCCGGCGACCCGCGCGTCACGGCAGAACACGCCGCCGAGGGTGGCGCCGTCGCCCGGCAGCAGGGCGATAACGTCCTTCGGCAGGCCTGCTTCGAACATCAGTTCGACGGTGCGCGCGGCGATCAGGCTGGTCTGCTCGGCCGGCTTGGCCAGCACAGTGTTGCCGGCCACCAGCGCGGCGCTGATCTGGCCGAGGAAGATCGCCAGCGGGAAGTTCCACGGGCTGACGCAGGCGAAGATGCCGCGGCCTTCGTAGAACAGCTCGTTGCGCTCGCCGGTCGGGCCGCGCAGTTCCTCGCGGACCAGGCGCTGGCGGGCCTGCTGGGCGTAGTAGCGGCAGAAGTCGACCGCCTCGCGGATCTCGTCGATACCGTCCTGCAACGACTTGCCGGCTTCCAGGGTGCACAGCGCCATCAGCTCGCCGCGCTGGGCTTCCAGCAGGTCGGCGAGACGCTCGAGGATGCCGGCACGCTCGTCCACCGGGGTGGCGCTCCAGCGCGGCCAGGCCGCCTGCAACACGTCGAGGGCCTTGCCGGCCTGCTCGGCGGACGCGTACTGGACGCTGCCGACCAGCCTCTCCAGGTCGTACGGGCAACGCACTTCGTGGGCCGGGCCGGAGAGCTTCTCGCCGTTGACGATCGGCGCGGCTTGCCACTGGCGGGTCAGGTGCGGCTTGTAGGCGAGCTCCAGCTCGTTCCACTGGTTCTGGATGTTCATGTTGATGCCCTGGGAGTTTTTCCGCCCGGCGCCGAAGATCGCCTGGGGCAGAGGGATACGGTCGTTGGCCAGCGTCTTGAACTGGCGCAGTTGGGTAACCGGGTGCTGGATCAGCGTCTCCACCGGCACGCGCGGGTCCACCAGCTTGTGCACGAAGGAAGAGTTGGCGCCGTTCTCCAGCAGGCGCCGGACCAGGTACGGCAGCAGGTCCTTGTGCGCGCCGACCGGGGCGTAGATGCGCACGTTGCGGCGGTACTTCTCGATCACCGTGTCGTACAGCGCGTCGCCCATGCCGTGCAGGCGCTGGAACTCGAAGTCGCGCTCCTCGCCGCCGGCGGCCCTGGCTTCGTCGGCCAGGGCGAGGATGGCGGTCACGGTGTGGGCGTTGTGGCTGGCGAACTGCGGGTAGATCACCCCGCGGGTGTGCTCGCTGAGCAGGTAGCGGGCGCAGGCCAGGTAGGAAGTGTCGGTGCCTTCCTTGCGGGTGTAGACGGGGTAGCCATCGGCGCCCTGCACCTGGCACTGCTTGATCTCGCTGTCCCAGTAGGCACCCTTCACCAGGCGCAGCGGGATGCGTGCGCCAAGCTCGCGGCCGAGCAGGGTCAGCCATACCAGCACCGGCAGGCAGCGCTTGGAGTAGGCCTGGATGACCAGGCCGAACTCGCCCCAGCCGGCGATGGCCGGGTCGCGCATCAGCTTCTCGTAGAGTTCGAGGGACAGCTCCAGGCGATCGGCTTCCTCGGCGTCGATGGTGATGCCGACGTTCAGCTTGCGCGCGCGCACCGCCAGTTCCAGGACATTGGCGAACAGCTCGCTGAGCACCCGCTCGCGCTGCGCCACTTCGTAGCGCGGATGCAGCGCCGAGAGCTTGATCGAGATCGACGGCCGCGGCCCCGGACCGACCTGCGGCTCGGCGCCGACGGTGTCGATGGCCTGGCGGTAGTCGGCCATGTATTTCTCGGCGTCGGCGGCGGTCAGCGCGGCCTCGCCGAGCATGTCGAAGGAATAGGTGTAGCCCTGCTCGCGGCATGGACGACCGTTCTTCAGCGCTTCGGAGATGGTCCGGCCAAGCACGAACTGCTTGCCCATCAGCTTCATCGCCTGGTTCATCGCGGCGCGGATCACCGGTTCGCCGGAGCGCTGCACCAGCCGGCTGATGACGCTCGGGGCGCGGCCGTCGGTGCGTTCGTCGATGTTCACCACCTTGCCGGTCATCACCAGGCCCCAGGCGGCGAAATTGACCAGAACGTTGTCGCTCTGGCCGAGATGGCGCTGCCAGTCGGCGGCGGACAGCTTGTCGCGGATCAGCGCGTCGGCGGTCGCCGCGTCAGGCACACGCAACAGCGCCTCGGCCAGACACATCAGCATCAGGCCTTCCTGGGTGTCCAGGCTGTATTGGCGCAGGAGTGCGTCGAGGGTATCGACGGCGTTGTCCCGGCTGCGCACGGTTTCGATCAGTGCGCGGGCGTTGCGGCGGATAGCCTCGATGCCGTCGGGACCGGGGTCGGCGAGCTGCAGCAGTTCGCCCAGGTAGGCTTCCTCGTCGACCGCGTAGTTGGCGCTGATGACAGGGAAGAATTCGGCTGCGGACCGGGTCTGGTCCTCGCCCTGCAAGACGTGACTGGCTTTGAACATCACGCCCTCCTCTTGTGGAGCCATTGTTATTGAAAGAAGTCCGTCCAGGCGTCCATTGCCCGGGGCACCGCCGCCGGCGGGTTGTGCCGGCGGCGCGGCACGTCCTGTGGCGCGGGAATACGGATCAGTATGGGTCAGGCCCATTCCGCCGGCGCGAGGCACCAGCGGATAGCGGAATGTAGTGGCTGCGAGAGGGGCGATTCTTGCGAAAGACTCTGGAGTTTTTGCGGAAAACTCCTGGCTGCGGAACTTTCCCGTTCCTCTTCGCCGGCAGGCATGCGGACATTGCCGCTGCACGTCGGCACGACGCCATGCAGAGTGGCTACGCGGGTCTACCGACACAAAAAGAAATAATATAACATCCCAATAAATACGCCGATCCGACCCCGTCGCCCTTCCTCCGGGAAGGGCCTGGGTTCGCTTTGGCCTGAAAAAAGTCCGACCCATGACCATGGAGCCCGCAATGTCCTCTTCCGGCCTTTTCCCTTCCCGTCCGCTCTGGCCTCTCACGCCACTGGCGCTGGCCTGCCTGATTGTTTCGGGGGAAACGCTCGGCGCCGACGGCCGCCCCAGCGAATTGCCCTCCCAGGTGATCACCGCCAACCCGCTGGGCAACGAATCTCCCGCCACGCCCAGCAGCGTGCTCGAAGGCGACGAGCTGACCCTGCGACAGAAAGGCAGCCTCGGCGAAACCCTCAACGGCCTGCCCGGGGTGTCCTCCACCTACTTCGGACCGGGCGCCAGCCGACCGGTGATCCGCGGCATGGACGGTGATCGCATCCGCCTGCTGCGCAACGGCATCGGTGCGCTCGACGCCTCGTCGCTGTCCTACGACCACGCGGTGCCGGAAGACCCCAACAGCGTCGAGCGCCTGGAAGTGGTACGCGGCCCGGCCGCCCTGCTCTACGGCGGCAATGCCATCGGCGGGGTGGTGAACAGCTTCGACAACCGCATCCCCAGCGAACCCGTCGACGGCATCCACGGCAGCGGCGAACTGCGCTACGGCGGCGCCGACACCACCCGTAGCCGCTCCGGCGCACTGGAGGCCGGCGACGGCAACTTCGCCCTGCACGTGGACGCCGCCAGCCGCGAGTTCAACGACGTCAGGATTCCCGGCTACGCCCATTCCAGCCGCCAGCGGCAGATCGACGGCGACACCGGCAAGCATCGGGTGCAGAACAGCGACGGCCGCCAGGACGGCGGCGCCGTCGGTGGCTCCTATCACTGGGAGCACGGTTACGCCGGCCTCTCCTACAGCGGCTACGACAGCAACTATGGCTCGCCGGCCGAGGACGACGTGCGCCTGAAGATGCAGCAGGACCGCTACGCCTTCGCCTCCGAGATCCGCGACCTCGAAGGCCCGTTCACCTCGCTGAAGCTGGACGCCGCCTATACCAAGTACGAGCACAAGGAAATCGAGGACAGCGAGACCGGCACCACCTTCAAGAACGAAGGCTACGAAGGCCGCATCGAGGCCCGCCACCGCCCGCTCGGCCCGCTGAACGGGGTGGTCGGCGCGCAGTTCGCCAACAGCCGCTTCTCCGCCCTCGGCGAGGAAGCCTTCGTGCCGCACACGGAAACCGACAGCGCCGCGCTGTTCGCCCTGGAGGAATGGAAGCTCAGCGACCGCCTCGACCTCAGCTTCGGCGCCCGCCTGGAGCACACCCGCGTGGACCCCGACGCCAAGGGCAACGAGCGCTTCGCCGAGAACGACGGTTCGCAGAGCTTCACCACCGGCAGCCTGTCCACCGGCGCGGTGTACAAGCTGACGCCGATCTGGTCGCTGGCCGCCACCCTCAGCTACACCGAGCGCGCCCCGACCTTCTACGAGCTGTACGCCAACGGTCCGCACGCCGCCACCGGCACCTACGAGGTAGGCGATGCCGACGCGGACAAGGAAAAGGCGGTCTCCACCGACCTCGCCCTGCGCTTCGACAACGGCGTGCACAAGGGCAGCGTCGGGGTGTTCTACAGCCGCTTCTCCAACTACATCGGCCTGCTCGCCAGCGGTCGCCATCGCAACGAGGAAGGCGAAGTGGTCGCCGCCGGCGATGACGAGGCGCTGCCGGAATACCTCTACAGCGGCGTTCGCGCGGACTTCTACGGCGTCGAGGCGCAGGACCGCATCCACCTGCTGGAAAGCCCGTACGGCAACTTCGACCTGGAACTCTCCGGGGACTACACCCGCGCCAAGAACAAGGACACCGGCGAACCGCTGCCACGCATCGCCCCGCTGCGCCTGAACACCGCGCTGATCTGGGAGTTGCAGCAGTGGCAGGCGCGGGTCGACGTCGAACACGCCGCCTCGCAGCACCGCGTGCCGGAGGAAGAACTCTCCACCGACGGCTACACCACCCTCGGCGCCAGCCTCGGCTACAACTTCGACCTCGGCGAGAGCCGCTGGCTGGCCTTCGTCAAGGGCACCAACCTGACCAACCAGACCGTGCGCTACGCCAGTTCGATCCTGCGCGACCGGGTGCCGGCGGCGGGACGCGGCATCGAGGCGGGGGTGAAGGTGGCGTTCTGAGACAGGCCGTGCGGGACGAATTCGCTCGGCGGATGACGTCCGCGCCGTTATCCGTCCTACACCACTCCCGGTAGGGCGAATAACCGCCTGCGGTTATCCGCCGAAGGTGGCGGATGGCGCTCAGCCCTTGCGCAGCGACTTCGGCGTCAGCCCCAGGTAGCGGCGCATCGCCGTGGTCAGCGCGCTCTGGCTGGAGAAGCCGCATTCCTCGGCGATCCGCACCAGAGGCAGGCGGCTTTCCCGCAGCAACCGCGCGGCGCAGTCGAGGCGGACCTTGAGCAGGTACTGGTGCGGGGTCAGGCCGACGCTGTCCTTGAACTGCGCGTGGAAATGGCTCGGGCTGAGACAGGCGACCTGGGCCAGTTCGGCGACCGTGATGCGCCGCGCCAGGTTCCGCACGATATGCGCGTCCAGGCGCTCCAGGTCGAGCGGCCCGCTGGCCGCCAGGGGCTGCTGCTCGCCGAACAGGCGCAGGTGCAGGGCGCGGATCAGCACTCCGCCGAGGGCACGGGTCAGCAGCGGGTCGCTGCCGTAGCGGGCCAGTTCGGCGCCGGCGTAGCTGAGCAGGTTCTGGAAGTCGGCGTCCAGGGTCGGGTAGCGCGGCGCCTCGAACAGGCGCGCGAGCAGGTCGGGGTCTTCCGGGGTCGGGTTGTCCTCGCCCAGGTCGATGATCAGCATGCGGTTGTCGCCCACCCCGGCGAACACGTGGCCCGCCTCGCCCGGCACCAGGCAGGCGCGCATCCGGCAGACTTCCCCGCCACAGCCGTTGACCTCGAATTCGGCGCGCCCGGCCAGCGACATCACCAGTTGGTGATGCTCGTGGGCGTGGGTGTGCGACTGGTCGGGCAGACGGATGAGGCGGGTGTCGAACATGAACGGCAACTGCTCAATTTTTGCGCACTCTACTCGACTTGCCCGACGCTGCCCAGCACCTTGCCGCAAGTGGTACCCGCGTACCGCGTGCTGCGTGGAAACCTTCGGCAACATCCTTGAACGGACAGGGATTGAAACCCGCCCCCGGGGCCCCATCTAGACTCTCATGTTTCAGCCAGTCAGGTGCCTCATGAGCGACCAGGACGTTAATCCCGAACACATCAGCGACGCGCAGCCCGCCGGCACCGGCCTGGTGCTGCCCGGCCAGACCCTGCCGACCACCCTCTACGTGATCCCGATCCACAACCGCCCGTTCTTCCCGGCGCAGGTGCTGCCGGTGATCGTCAACGAAGAACCCTGGGCGGAAACCCTCGAACTGGTGGCCAAGACCGACCACCATTCGCTGGCCCTGTTCTTCATGGACAATCCTCCGGAAGACCCGCGCCACTTCGACGTCAACAGCCTGCCCGAGCACGGCACGCTGGTCCGGGTGCACCATGCCTCGCGCGAGGGCGGCAAGCTGCAGTTCGTCGCCCAGGGCCTGTCGCGGGTGCGTATCCGGGGCTGGATCAAGCGCCATCGTCCGCCGTTCATGGTGGAGGTGGACTATCCGAAGACCCCGATCGATCCCAGTGACGAAGTGAAGGCCTACGGCATGGCCCTGATCAACGCGATCAAGGAGCTGCTGCCGCTCAATCCGCTGTACAGCGAGGAACTGAAGAACTACCTGAACCGCTTCAGTCCCAACGACCCGTCGCCACTCACCGACTTCGCCGCGGCCCTGACCACCGCGCCCGGCGGCGAACTGCAGGAAGTGCTGGACACCGTGCCGATCCTCAAGCGGATGGAGAAGGTCTTGCCGCTGCTGCGCAAGGAAGTGGAAGTCGCGCGCCTGCAGAAGGAACTGTCCGCCGAGGTCAACCGCAAGATCGGCGAACACCAGCGCGAATTCTTCCTCAAGGAACAGTTGAAGATCATCCAGCAGGAGCTGGGCATCACCAAGGACGACAAGAGCGCCGACGCCGACGAATTCCGCGCCCGCCTGGAAGGCAAGGTGCTGCCCGAGCAGGCGCGCAAGCGTATCGACGAAGAGCTGAACAAGCTGTCGATCCTCGAGAGCGGCTCGCCCGAGTACGCCGTCACCCGCAACTACCTGGACTGGGCCACAGCCCTGCCCTGGGGCGTGTACGGCAAGGACAAGCTCGACCTCAAGCATGCGCGCAAGGTCCTCGACAAGCATCACGCGGGCCTCGACGACATCAAGGATCGCATCCTCGAGTTCCTCGCCGTGGGTAGTTTCAAGGGCGAGATCGCCGGCTCCATCGTGCTCCTGGTCGGCCCGCCGGGAGTGGGCAAGACCAGCATCGGCAAATCCATCGCCGAGAGCCTCGGCCGGCCGTTCTACCGTTTCAGCGTCGGCGGCATGCGCGACGAGGCGGAGATCAAGGGCCACCGCCGCACCTACATCGGCGCCCTGCCCGGCAAGCTGGTGCAGGCGTTGAAGGAAGTCGAGGTGATGAACCCGGTGATCATGCTCGACGAGATCGACAAGCTCGGCGCCAGCTACCAGGGCGACCCGGCCTCGGCGCTGCTGGAAACCCTCGACCCGGAGCAGAACGTCGAATTCCTCGACCACTACCTGGACCTGCGCCTGGACCTGTCCAAGGTGCTGTTCGTCTGCACCGCCAACACCCTCGACTCGATCCCCGGACCGCTCCTCGACCGGATGGAAGTGATCCGCCTGTCCGGCTACATCTCCGAGGAAAAACTGGCCATCGCCAAGCGCCACCTGTGGCCCAAGCAGTTGGAAAAGGCCGGCGTACCCAAGGGCCGCCTGAGCATCAGCGATGCCGCGCTGCGCGCGGTGATCGAGGGCTATGCGCGGGAAGCCGGGGTGCGCCAGTTGGAGAAACAGCTCGGCAAGCTGGTGCGCAAGTCGGTGGTCAAACTGCTGGAGGATCCCGAGTCGAAGGTGAAGATCGGTCCCAGGGACCTCGAGGACTACCTCGGCATGCCGGTGTTCCGCAGCGAGCAGGTGCTTTCCGGGATCGGCGTGATCACCGGGCTGGCCTGGACCAGCATGGGCGGCGCCACCCTGCCGATCGAGGCGACCCGCATCCACACGCTGAACCGTGGCTTCAAGCTCACCGGCCAGCTCGGCGACGTGATGAAGGAATCCGCCGAGATCGCCTATAGCTACATCGGCTCGCACCTGAAGAAGTATGGCGGCGACCCGACCTTCTTCGACCAGGCGTTCGTCCACCTGCACGTGCCGGAAGGTGCCACGCCCAAGGACGGTCCCAGCGCCGGCGTCACCATGGCCAGCGCCCTGCTCTCCCTGGCGCGCAACCAGGTGCCGAAGAAAGGCGTGGCGATGACCGGCGAACTGACCCTGACCGGCCAGGTCCTGCCCATCGGCGGGGTCCGCGAGAAGGTGATCGCCGCGCGCCGGCAGAAGATCTTCGAGCTGATCCTGCCGGAAGCCAACCGCGGCCACTTCGAAGAGTTGCCCGACTATCTCAGGGAAGGGCTGACCGTGCATTTCGCCAAGCGCTACGGCGACGTGGCCAAGGTGCTGTTCCCGGCCTGAGCCGGCGGCGGATGGCCGACCGGTTCAGCCGTCCGCCGCGCCAACCTTGGCACTCGGGCGCCAGCAGGGTTTATGCTGGCGCCCTTTCCATTCGAGCCGAGGAGCGCTGCATGTCCTTTTCCCCCTCCCGTCTGCTGCTGCCATTGTCCATCGTGGTCCTGGCCGGCTGCGCCGGGCAACAGAAGCCGGTGGTCACCCTGGACGACGCCGACGACTGTTCGCCGCTGAAGCTGACGCAAGGCCAGGAACTGGTGCTGACCCTGCCGAGCAATCCCACCACCGGCTTCCGCTGGGAACTGCGCAACCCCGCCGCCAGTGTGCTCAAGCGCCTTGGCCCGGAGGTCTACAGCAATTCCGAAGAAGACAGCGGCCTGGTTGGCAGCGGCGGCGAATCGACCTGGCGCTTCCGCGTCGCCGCCAGCGGCGAAGACCGCCTGGAACTGGTCTACCGGCGGCCCTGGGAAAAGGACGCGGAACCGGCGGAAAGCTTTTCCTGCGCGATCCAGGTGCGCTGAAACCGCTGCCCCCGGCGGACACATTCTGTACGAAGACCGACGTCCTGCGCCGTGGCGACCTGGCCTATCCTGACAGGCCCCGTCGCCCCGAGGACTCCATGCTCCGCGCCTCCTTCGTCCTGCTCGCCCTGTCCTGCGCCGCTCCGCTGCTCACGCTGGCCGAACCGTTGCGCTTCGCAGGCGACGACGGCTGCCCCTACCTGTGCCCTGGCACGCCGCAGCGGCCCGGCTACCTGGTCGAGGCGCTCAGCCAGGTCCTTCGGGAGCCACCGCACTTCGACAGCCTGCCCTGGCCGCGCGCCGTGCAGATGGTCCGCGACGGCCATCGCGACGGCCTGGTCGGCGCCTATGGACTCGACGGCCTGCGGGTCGGCAGCGAGCCCATCGGCTGGGTCGGGCTGGCCTTCTACACCCGCCACGACAGCGACTGGCGCTACTCCGGCGATGCATCCCTGCTCGGCCAGCGCCTGGGCCTCGCCCAGGGCTACGTGAACAATCCGCGCTTCGAAGCCTGGCGCAGCCAGGCCGGCGACGACGACCTGCACCTGCAGGTCCTCGGCGGCGAGCGCGTGCTGCCGCGCAACCTGCAGAAACTGCTGCTCGGCCGCATCGACGTGCTATTGGAAGACCGCGACATCATCGAGCACTACCTGGAGCATCATCCGCAGCTCGCCGGACAGGTCCGCCGCGCCGGCGAACTGCCCGGGCGGCAGCCGCTGCACGTCGGCCTCAGCCCGCACCTGCCGGAGGTCGACGCGCGTCTCGCGGAACTCGACGAAGGGCTGCGCCAACTGCGTCGCGAAGGCACCCTGAAGGTCCTCGGCGAGCGCTATAGGCTTTCTTTCGAATGACTTTCCGGGCCGCCGGAAATCCGCCGCCAGCCCAGCAACCACGCTGCTTTCAGCCGATTGAATAAATTCCGGCAGGCCTTTTTGGCGTCGTCTATTACTCAATCTACGACGGCACCGAAAGGAGGCGCGTCATGGGCACCGCTCTTCGTTACTCACTGCTCTGGGCATCCACTGTCTTCGTTTCCTCCTGCGGCAGCCTGCTGCCCAGCGAACGAGCGGAAGTCCAATCCCCCTTCGTCGACTACCTCGATGCCGAACTGCGCTATTCCCAGGCGCAACCCGGCAGCACGACCCGTTCGCAGCTGTTCGGGCTGGGTTTCGATCCATTGACCCAGGGCAACGGCCGCATGCTGTCGTTCATCGACGTGCGGCTCATGTTCATCCAGCCGAACATCCCCATCGATTACCTGCCGGGCGGCCTGGTGCAATGCCTGGAAGCGAAGGACCGTTGCATCGGCTACGCCTTCGATTTCAGCAAGACCGACACCCAGCGGGTCGGCAGCTTCTGGGCGGACGTGTTCAACTTCCGCAAGAAACGGGAGTTGCAGGGCTGGTCGTTCAAGGCAGTGTTCGTCTTCGTCAACGACGTGCTGGTGCACAAGGTCAGCAACGGCGAACCGAACATCCATCGCCTGGAAGACAAGAAGAACCCGCTGGGTCCGCTGCAGGGCGCGGGAGAGTACTTCTCCGACAAGCTCAGGTGATTCGCCTGCGCGCATGGGTGAATCGTCGCCGCGCAGTTGGGCGACGCTCGTCCCTCGGCTACAATTCGGCCCCCTGAAAAGCCGTGATGCCCGAGGTCACCCGCGTGAGCGAGTCCGATCGCCTGTTTGCCCAACCCCAGCAACGTGTCGCCGACTTCGTATTCAACGAAGACGTGGTGCGCGTGTTCCCCGACATGATCAAGCGCTCCGTGCCGGGCTACCCCACCATCGTCGAGAACATCGGCGTACTCGGCGCGCAGTTCGCCCAGCCGAACAGCGTGCTCTACGACCTCGGCTGCTCGCTCGGCGCGGTCACCCAGTCGCTGCGCCGCCACGTCCGCAACGACGGCTGCCGGGTGATCGGGGTGGACAACTCGCACGCGATGATCGAGCGCTGCAGTGAATACCTGCATGCCCAGGACGCCATGTACCAGGAGCTGCTGCCGGTCGAGCTGATCGAGGCCGACATTCTCGCCCTGGACCTGCAACCCACCTCGCTGGTGGCGATGAACTTCACCCTGCAGTTCGTCGCCCCCGACCAGCGCCTCGGCCTGCTGCGCAGGATCCGCCAGGCACTGCTGCCCGGCGGCGCGCTGATCCTCTCGGAGAAACTGCGCTTCGCCGATGCGCAGGAGCACGCGCTGCTCACCGACCTGCACATCGCCTTCAAGCGTGCCAACGGCTACAGCGAGCTGGAGATCGCGCAGAAGCGCAGCGCGCTGGAAAACGTCATGCTCCCCGACACCTTCGAGGAACACCGTGAACGGCTCCTGGCCGCCGGCTTCAGCCGGGTCAGCCAATGGTTCCAGTGTCTCAACTTCGCCTCGATGATCGCCCTGCCATGATCCAGCACCTCGCCCTCGACGCCCTCCAGCGACACCTCGCCGGCTCGCCGCTGTACGGCTGGGCGACCAGCCTGCCCGCGCAGATCGCCGCGCGCATCGAGGAAGGCCACGGCGACCTGGCCCGTTGGTGGAGCGCGGTCCAGCGCCTGCCCCAGGTGCCCGCGCCGAAGGTCGAACTGGCCCAGCGCTTCGCCCTGCACAGCGACCACGATGCGGCGCTGCAAGCGCAGGTGAAGGAAGCGCTGCAAGGGCTGATTCCCTGGCGCAAGGGGCCGTTCGACTTCTTCGGCGTACAGGTCGATACCGAATGGCGTTCCGACTGGAAATGGGAGCGTGTCTCGCCACATGTCGAACTGCGTGGCAAACGCGTCCTCGACGTCGGCTGCGGCAACGGCTACTACCAGTGGCGCATGCTCGGCGCCGGCGCGGAAAGCGTGGTCGGGGTCGATCCGAACTGGCTGTTCCTCTGCCAGTTCCTCGCCGCCAAGCGCTACCTGCCGGAGCTGCCGGCCTGGCACCTGCCGCTGGCCCTGGAAGACCTGCCGGAGAAGCTCGAAGGCTTCGACACGGTGTTCTCCATGGGTGTGCTCTATCACCGTCGCTCGCCCATCGACCACCTGCTGGCGCTCAAGGACTGCCTGAAGCGCGGCGGCGAACTGGTCCTGGAGACCCTGGTGGTGGAAGGCGACGCCAGCACCGTGCTGGTGCCCGAGGACCGCTACGCGCAGATGCGCAACGTCTGGTTCCTGCCCTCGGTGGCAGCCCTGGAGCTCTGGCTGCGCCGCGCCGGGTTCGCCGACGCGCGCTGCGTCGACGTCAGCCTGACCAGCGTCGAAGAACAACGCTCCACCGAATGGATGCGTTTCCAGTCGCTGCCGGAATTCCTCGATCCGCAGGACCGTTCGCGAACCGTCGAAGGCCTGCCGGCACCGATGCGCGCCACGCTGGTGGCGCGCAAGCCCTGACAGCGGATAGGGAAAAGCCCATCCTCGGATGGGCTTTTTTTCATGCTTTCATCCGCCCCACAGGTCGACGGCAAGCGGGGCGCGATTGCCTCAGCGCTTGGTCGCCGCGGCCAGCATCAGCGCTTTCATCTCAGCCACCGCCTGCCTGAAGCCGACGAACAGGGCGTGGGCGACGATGGCGTGGCCGATGTTCAGCTCGTTGATGCCGTCGATGGCCGCGACCGGCTCGACATTGTGGTAGTGCAGGCCATGCCCGGCGTTGACGATCAGGCCGAGGGAACGCCCGAGGGCCACGCCCTCGCGTACCCGCTGCAGCTCGCGGGCCTGCTCCTCGGGGTCTTCGGCGTCGGCGTAGCGACCGGTATGCAGTTCGATAGCCGGCGCGCCGACCCGGGCGGAGGCCTCGATCTGCCGCGGATCGGGATCGATGAACAGCGACACTTCGCTGCCCACCGCAGCCAGGCGTCGTACCGCGTCGCGGATGCGCTGTTCCTGGCCGGCGACGTCGAGGCCGCCCTCGGTGGTCAGTTCCTCGCGGCGCTCGGGGACCAGGCAGCTATGCGCCGGCCGGATCTCCTCGGCGAAGGCGAGCATTTCCTCGGTGACCCCCATCTCGAAGTTCATCCGCGTCTGCAGCACTTCCTTGAGCACCCGCACGTCGCGTTCCTGGATATGCCGGCGGTCCTCGCGCAGGTGCACGGTGATACCGTCGGCGCCGGCTTCCTCGGCGTCCAGGGCGGCCTTCACCGGGTCCGGATAGCGGGTGCCCCGGGCCTGGCGCAGGGTGGCGACGTGATCGATGTTCACGCCGAGCAGAATTCGAATGGCTTCAGTCACGGGGTGACTCCTTACGGTTCATGAACAGCTCGCGGCTGACCAGCGGCCGGCCGCCCAGATGGGGAGCGAGCGCCTGGCGCATCAGGCGCTTGGCCGCCGCCAGGGCGCCGGGGGCGCTCCAGTCGGCGTCGGCCATGGATAACAGTTCGGAGCCCTGGAACAGCCCGGGTTGCAGCTGCGCCACCGGCTCCAGGCCGGCCTCTGGCAAAAGCTGGTACAACGCCTGCGGCTCGATCGGGCGCCCATCGATGTCGACATCGAGAGCGAAACCATAGCCCAGTTGCTCCAGCAGGCGCCATTCGAACGCGCGCAGCAGCGGTTCGATGGGTCGCCCCGCCGCCAGCAGCGGCAGGGTCGCGGCGTAGTGGGCGAAAATTTCCGGCTGCGGGTCTTCCGCCGGCAACAGGCGGATCAACAGCTCGTTGAGGTAGAGACCGCTGAACAGCGCCTGGCCATTGAGCAGGTTGGGAATACCGGCGCTTTCCAGGCGGGCCACGGTCTTCAGTTCGCCGCGCCCGCGCCACTCCGCTTCCAGCGGCACGAATGGCCGCGCCAGGGCGCCGGCCTTGCCGCGGGCGCCGCGCAGGACCGCGCGCAGGCGACCCAGCGGGGTGAAGAAGTCCACCAGGGCGCTGGTTTCCTTGTACGGCCGGCTATGCAGCACGTAGGTGGCTTGGGCGGCGGCGAAGGACATGGCGGGTCGACCGGGCGCGAGAGGAATGGCGCCCGGCTGGCGCCGGGCTGCCGGGAACGGTCAGAGGTCGCCGTAGCCCAGCGAGCGCAGGGCACGCTCGTCGTCGGACCAGCCGCCCTTGACCTTGACCCAGAGGTTGAGCATGACCTTGGAGTCGAACAGCACTTCCATGTCCTTGCGCGCGTTCTGGCCGATGCTTTTGATCCGCTCGCCCTTGTCGCCGATGATGATCTTCTTCTGCCCCTCGCGCTCCACCAGGATCAGCGCATGGATATGCAGGATGCGACCTTCCTGCTTGAACTCCTCGATCTCCACGGTGATCTGGTAGGGCAGCTCGGCGCCGAGCTGGCGCATGATCTTCTCGCGGACCAGCTCGGCGGCCAGGAAGCGGCTGCTGCGGTCGGTGATCTGGTCTTCGGGGAAGAAGTGCTCGCTTTCCGGCAGACGCTCGGCGACCAGCTTCTCCAGCACGTCCAGGTTGGTCCCGTGCTGCGCCGAGATCGGTACTATCTCGGCCTTCGGCAACTGCTGGGTGAGCCATTCGAGGTGCGGCAGCAGGTCGGCCTTCTCCTCGATGCGGTCGGTCTTGTTCACCGCGATCAGCACCGGGCAACTGACGTACTGCACGCGCTCCAGGACCATCTGGTCCTCTTCGGTCCAGCGGGTGCGGTCGACCACGAAGATCACCACGTCGACATCCTTCAATGCCGCGCTGGCGGTACGGTTCATGTAGCGGTTGAGGGCCTTCTCGCCGCTCTTGTGCAGGCCGGGCGTATCGACGTAGACGGCCTGCACCTCGCCCTCGGTCTTGATCCCGAGCATGTTGTGGCGGGTGGTCTGCGGCTTGCGCGAGGTGATCGCCAGCTTCTGCCCGAGGATGTGGTTGAGCAGGGTGGACTTGCCCACGTTGGGGCGGCCCACGATCGCCACGTAGCCGCAACGGCTGCCGGCGGGGATGTCGTCGTGCATGTCAGTCATGGCCATTCTCCACGCCCAGGGCCACCAGCGCGGCGGCCGCGGCCACCTGCTCGGCGATGCGGCGGCTGCCGCCGTGCCCGTGGGTCTTGTCGCTCAGCAGGGCCACTTCGCAATCGACGAAGAAGGTCCGGCAATGGGGTTCGCCCTGGATATCCACCACCTCGTAGCGCGGCAGGTCGCAGCCACGCGACTGCAGGAACTCCTGCAGGCGGGTCTTGGGGTCCTTGTTGGTGTCCACCGGGGTCAGCTCGCGCAGTTGCGGTCCGAGCCAGGCGATGATCCGCTCGCGCGCGGAGTCCATGCCGGTATCCAGGTAGATGGCGCCGATCAGGGCTTCCATCGCATCGGCGAGGATCGACTCGCGGCGGAACCCGCCGCTCTTCAGCTCGCCCGAGCCCAGCCGCAGGTAGTCGCCCACCTCGAAGCCGCGCGCCAGCAGGGCCAGGGTCTCGCCCTTGACCAGTCGCGCGCGCAGGCGCGAAAGCTGGCCTTCGCGAGCCTGCGGGAAGTGGTGGAACAGCGCCTCGCCGATGACGAAGTTGAGAATGGCGTCACCGAGGAACTCCAGGCGCTCGTTGTTGCGCCCGGCGTAGCTGCGATGGGTCAGGGCCAGGACCATGAGGTCCCGGTCTTTGAAGGTATAGCCGAGCTTGCGCTCGAGTCGGTCCAGCGAATTACTCACGGCATGCGTACACGGAATTCTTTGTCGAAGTGGACCACCAGGTCGATGTTGCTGATCAGTGGCTCGCGTTTTTCATATTTCAGGTGCGCCCGGAATTGGTTGTCTTCCAGTTGCACCTCCAGGGCCTTCTCCAGGTCCAGGTTGCGGATGCCGTTGATCTGCATCCCCTTGCCGACGTAGCTGTAGAACTCCGGCACGGAACGCACCTCGGCCGCCTTGTCGGTCTCCACGGAAGTGATCACCTTCTCCAGCGAGTAGTAATCCATGTAGTGCGGGATGATCTTGAACGCGGCGCTGGCGAAGAACGCCACCACGCCCAGCACCACCAGCCACCCCAGCAGGGACATCCCCTTCTGCGAACGCGCGAACCTCATGTCGGACCTCATGTCAGTGTAGTTATTCCGTCCAGCGAGCGGTAACGCCATCGGGCAGGGCCCTGCGGCGGCGTTCGCGGAAGTGAAAGCGGGGCTGCCCTCGGGAGCAGCCCCGCTTCGCGATTATTCAGCAGGAGCGCCCTTCCGCGTGGCGAACCTGCGCACAGGTCAGTGAATCACGCCGACCCGGGAGAAGTTCGGCAGGTTGCTCATCTTCGGATCGGGCCAGCTCATCCACACGGCGAAGGCCTTGCCGACGATATTGCGGTCCGGAACCATGCCCAGCAGATCCTTGGGGATCTTCGGATCGTTCCAGTAGCGGCTGTCGTTGGAGTTGTCGCGGTTGTCGCCCATCATGAAGTAGTGGCCGGCGGGAATGGTCCACTGGCGGTCGGGCTCGATGCGATAGCGGCTCATTTCCTTGCGGATCAGGTGCTCGGCCTGGCCCAGCTTCTCCTGGTACAGGGTCACGCTGCCCAGGGTGCCCGGTTCCTCGCCGACCAGTTTCTCCGCCACCAGCTCGCCGTTGACGTACAGGCGCTTTTCCTTGGTATAGCGCACGGTGTCGCCGGGCAGGCCGACCACGCGCTTGATGTAGTTGATGTTCGGTTCGCTGGGATAGCGGAACACCATGACATCGCCGCGCTGCGGGTCGCCGATCGGGATCACCTTGGTGTCCAGCACCGGCAGGCGGATACCGTAGGCGAACTTGTTGACCAGGATGAAATCGCCGACCTCGAGGGTAGGTTTCATCGACCCCGAGGGAATCTGGAACGGTTCGACCAGGAAGGAACGCAGCACCAGCACGATGAACAGCACCGGGAAGAACGACTTGCCGTACTCCACCAGCAGCGGTTCCTTGTTGAGCTTCTCCAGCACCGCCGGATCGGGCTCGTTCACCTGCCCTTCGTAGGAAGAGATCGCGGCCCGCCGACGCGGCGCGAACAGCACCAGGTCGACCAGGGCCAGGGCGCCGCATACAGCCACGGCGATGACCAGCAACAACGGGAAATTGAGTGTCATGGGTTCTAGCTATCCACTTTGAGCACGGCGAGGAAGGCTTCCTGGGGAATTTCCACGCTACCGACCTGCTTCATCCTTTTCTTACCAGCCTTCTGCTTCTCCAGCAGCTTGCGTTTACGGCTCACGTCGCCACCGTAACACTTGGCCAGCACGTTCTTCCTGAGCGCCTTGACCGTCGAGCGGGCGATGATCTGCCCACCGATGGCTGCCTGGATCGCCACGTCGAACATCTGCCGCGGGATCAGTTCCTTCATTTTCTCCACCAGCTGGCGGCCCTTGTAGGGGGCGTTGTCGCGGTGGACGATCAGGGCGAGGGCGTCGACCTTCTCGCCATTGATCAGCACGTCGAGACGAACCAGGTTGGACGGCTCGAAACGATCGAAGCTGTAGTCCAGGGAAGCATAGCCGCGGCTGGTGGACTTGAGGCGATCGAAGAAGTCGAGCACCACCTCGTTCATCGGCAGGTCGTAGACCACCTGCACCTGGCCGCTGAGGAAGTGCATGTCGCGCTGCACGCCGCGCTTCTCGATGCACAGGGTGATCACGTTGCCCAGGTGGTCCTTGGGCACCAGGATGGTGGCGCGGCAGATCGGTTCGCGCATTTCCTGGATGGACGCCAGGTCCGGGAGCTTGGACGGGTTGTCGACGTAGATGATCTCGCCATTCTTCTGCACGATCTCGAAGACCACCGTGGGCGCGGTGGTGATCAGGTCCAGGTCGTATTCGCGCTCCAGGCGCTCCTGGATGATCTCCATGTGCAGCATGCCGAGGAAGCCGCAACGGAAGCCGAAGCCCAGGGCTTCGGAGCTTTCTGGCTCGTATTGCAGCGACGAGTCGTTGAGGGTCAGCTTCTGCAGGGCGTCGCGGAAGTCCTCGAAATCGTCCGAGCTGACCGGGAACAGGCCCGCGTAGACTTGCGGCTTGACCCGCTTGAAGCCCGGCAGGACCTCGACGTCCGGCGTGTTGTTAAGGGTCAGCGTATCGCCCACCGGCGCGCCGTGGATATCCTTGATACCGGCGATGATGAAGCCCACCTCGCCCGCCTTCAGGTCGACGGTCTCGGTGTGCTTCGGAGTGAATACCCCGACGCTGTCCACCTGGTGGACCTTGCCGGTGGACTTCACCAGGATCTTGTCGCCCTTCTTCACCCGGCCGTTCTTCACCCGCACCAGCGAGACCACGCCGAGGTAGTTGTCGAACCAGGAGTCGATGATCAGCGCCTGCAGCGGCGCCTCGATCTCGCCTTCCGGGGCGGGGATGGCGGTCACCAGGCGCTCCAGCACCTCCAGCACGCCCATCCCGCTCTTGGCGCTGCAGGCCACGGCGTCGGTGGCGTCGATGCCGATGATGCTCTCGATTTCCTCTTTCACCCGCTCCGGCTCGGCCTGGGGCAGGTCCATCTTGTTCAGCACGGGCATCACTTCCAGCCCCTGCTCGATGGCGGTGTAGCAGTTGGCGACGGACTGCGCCTCGACGCCCTGGCCGGCGTCCACTACCAGCAGCGCGCCCTCGCAGGCGGCCAGCGAGCGGCTGACTTCGTAGGTGAAGTCGACGTGGCCGGGGGTATCGATGAAGTTGAGCTGGTAGGTCTTACCGTCCTGCGCCTTGTAGTGCAGGGTCACGCTGTGGGCCTTGATGGTGATCCCGCGCTCGCGCTCCAGGTCCATGGAGTCCAGGACCTGGGCCTCCATTTCGCGATCGGAGAGGCCGCCGCACATCTGGATGAAGCGATCGGCCAGCGTCGACTTGCCATGGTCGATATGGGCAATGATGGAGAAATTGCGGATATGGCTCAGGTCGCTCACGGCTCAACACACTCGAAAAGGGCAAGGGCGGCAATCCGCCGAAAAATAGCCGGGGAGTTTACCTGATGCTCGGGCAAGGCGTCACGCAGGTAACGGATTGACGGGCATGAAAAAGGGCGGTGGAAACCGCCCTTTTTTCGCCAGCCGGCTTATTCGGCCAGCTTGAAGGTGATGAAGCTGGCACGTCCCTGGCGCAGCACCCGCATCGAAACCGAACGGTTCTTCGGCAGGGCCTTGGCCACGTCGGCGAAGATCTTGGTCGAGGTCACCGCCTTGTTGTCCAGGTGGGTGATGACATCGCCCGGACGCAGGCCGATGACCGCGGCCGGACCGTCCTGGACTTCCTTGATCACCACGCCGCCCTGGATATCCAGGCTCTTGCGCTGCTCGGCGGTCAGGTCGGCGACGGTCACGCCCAGGCGGTTGCTGCTGCGCTCGGCGCCCGGAGCGCCCATCGAGGCGATTTCCTCGTCGTCGTCCGGAAGGCTGCCTACCGCCATGCTCAAGGACTTGCGCTGGCCGTTGCGAATCACGTCAAGGTTGATCTTGTCGCCCGGCTTCATGTTGCCCACCAGGTGCGGCAGGTCGGCGGACTCGTTGATCGACTGGCCGTTCAGGCTGAGGATCACATCGCCCACCTGCAGGCCACCCTTGGCCGCCGGGCCGTCTTCCACCAGTTGCGCCACCAGCGCGCCGGACGGCTTGTCGAGGCCGAAGGACTCGGCGAGATCCTTGTTCACTTCCTGGATCACCACGCCCAGCCAGCCGCGACTGACCTTGCCGGCTTTCTTCAACTGGTCGGCGACGTTCAGCGCGACATCGATCGGAATGGCGAAGGACAGGCCCATGAAGCCGCCGGAACGGGTGAAGATCTGCGAGTTGATGCCGACCACTTCGCCCTGCAGGTTCAGCAGCGGACCGCCGGAGTTACCCGGGTTGATCGCCACGTCGGTCTGGATGAAGGGTACGTAGCTCTCGTTCGGCAGGCTACGACCCTTGGCACTGACGATACCGGCGGTGACCGAGTGATCGAAGCCGAACGGCGAACCGATGGCCAGGACCCATTCGCCCACTTTCAGCTTGTTCGAATCGCCCAGTTTCAGGGTCGGCAGGTTCTTCGCCTCGATCTTCAGCACCGCCACGTCGCTGCGCGGGTCCGCGCCGACCAGCTTGGCCTTGTGCTCGCTACGGTCGGACAGGCGCACCAGGATCTCGTCGGCATCGGCCACGACGTGATTGTTGGTGAGGATGTAGCCGTCGTTGGAGATGATGAAGCCGGAACCCAGCGATTGCGCCTCGCGCTGCTGGCCGCGCGGATTGCGCGGAACCTGCGGGATGCTGCGTTCGAGGAAGTCGCGGAACATCGGCGGCAGCCCTTCGAGGTCGGGGATAGACAGCTGCCCGCGCGCCATGGCGCGATCCGGCAGCTTCTGCCGCGTACTGATATTCACCACCGCCGGCGACGCCTGTTCGACCAAAGGCGTGAAGTCCGGCAGTTCTGCCCGGGCCGTCATCGCCAGGCTCAAGGCCAGCAAGGCCACCATCGCAGCCATACAGCGTTTTAGGGTATGCATCGACTACAGCTCCCGTGATGTTCGAGGGAAGAGAAAGACTCAGGCCGAATCGGACGGCCCGGAAATCAGCGCTCGCAGAACCACCGGCTGCGAGGCTGGATCATCGGCATGACGACGAGCATGCCGACGCACCAATAGCCAGGCCGCCAGCAAACCCGCCAGCCCGGACACGATGATCAGAGGTTCGACAAGGCCCGCCCGGGTCGCCAGCAATGCTGCCACGAAAAACCCGAGCAGAGGGAAAAGATAGAAGAGGACGGAGGCGCGCAACAACAGGTCTTCATGAATTCCTAGGACGACCGCATCGCCGACCCGCAGGCTCAGGTCGCTCAACGCGCGCACCCGGGCACGCCCCGCGCCGACGCCCAGGCGCTGCATCAGCCCCTGGCCGCAACCGGCATTGGCCGAGCAGGACGAGCAGGTACTGCGGCGCACGGTCTCGACCCATACCGCTCCCGGCTCGGTCGCCACCACTCGCCCCTGCTCCTCGATCATTTCTGGGCGGCGGCCTCGGGCCGGATGGACAGCGCCACCCGCTCGGCGGTGCCCAGCGGCACTTCGCCGACGACGGTCACCATCTGGCCGCCGTCATCGGTCTGCAGGCGCTTAGAAACCACCACGGTCGGGCCGAGCTGGCTGCGCGCGTCGCCAACCATGGCACCGTGCAGCGGCTCGATGAACACCGAGAATCGTGCCAGGCCATCGCCATAGGTCAGGCAGGCGACCGGATCGGGGGTGACCGGACTGCGACGCATGAAACTGCGGGTCAGGGTGAAACCTGGCGGCAGCCATTCCGAGCGCCAGGCCACGGTCTTCTCGCCGTCGGCCTTGGCCGGGCCGACGACCTGGCATTCGGCGCCCGCCTGCAACTGGTCTTCGGCAGGTGCCGCGCCGGTATTCAACTGGGTGAACTGGAAGCGCTCGAGCAACTGCCCCTTCTCGTTCAGCAGCAGCGACTTCAACGGCAGGCCGGTGTCGCGGTCCAGGTGCAGCTCGAAGCCGTAGCGATGCTGGTCGCGCGGAGTCACCGCAAGGATCACTGCCGGGCGGCCGGCGACACGGGATTCGCCGACCAGGCGCAGGTCGTACCAGGAAGCCAGCTGGGAGGGATCGAACTTGCGCACCGGCCACAGCTGGGCATCGGCCAGTTGGTCGGCAAGGCCGCCGCTGATGCACTGGGTGCGCCCGTCGACCCGGACCACTTCCTGGCGCGCGCCGTCGAGCTGGAGCAGGCGCTCGCGAACCGCACCATCGCTCTCCACGCGATGCCAGGTCTCATGGGTGGAGAAGCTGCCATTGCGCTCGTAGACGAAGGTGCCTTGGAAACTGTTCTGGCGATCGGCCTCGGCGAGACGATTCAGCCAGTCGGAAGCGTCGGCAGCCTGAGTGGCGGGAACCGCCATCAGGCTGCCAAGCAAAAGCAACAGGGAGGTGGTGCGCATGTCTCTCCTCAGCGGTTTTCCAGGCTGGCTGCCCGAGCGTAGGGCAGCGCGCTCTCTGTACCACTGACGGCGGATTGTTGCACGTGCTGACGCAGGTAGATCGGCAGACGCTGCTCATGCCAGCGGGTATCGCTGGACGAGGAGTTGGTGATCACCTGCGGCGCCCCCTGCTCTTCGCTGTAGCCGGCCAGCACGGCCGGGCCTTTCACCTGAGGCAGGGCGATCTGCGGGGTGGTCCCCTGTTGCGCCATCTGCGGCAGGGCGTCGTTCTGGTTGTACAGACGCACGCCGGCCAGCACCGCCAGGGTCACCGAGGCAGCGACCGCCAGGCGACCGACCATCCGCCACGGTCCCTTCTCCGCTTTCGGCGGAGCGGCCTCGTCGGCCAGGGCAGCAGAGACCGCCGCAGCGATATCCAGCTTCGGCAGGGTAGGCTCGCGGTGCATGACGGACCGCGCCAACTGGTAACGCGACCAGGTGGAACGCAGCTCGGCATCCTCGCCGCAAGCTGCGAGCACCCGCCGCAACTCGAGTTCATCCGCTTCGTTATCCATCACAGCGGACAGAGTTTCCTGCAGGGCTTCACGACTCATAGCGATACCTCTCTTGGCATTTGCCGCTGTGTCAGGCTTCTCGCAACAAAGGCTGCAGAGCTTTGTCGATTGCTTCACGAGCGCGGAAGATCCGCGACCGTACCGTCCCCACCGGACACTGCATCACGGTGGCGATATCTTCGTAACTCAAACCTTCGAACTCGCGCAGGGTCAGGGCCGTGCGCAAATCCTCGGGCAACTGCTGGATGGTCTGGTGCACGGTGGCCTCGATCTCATCCCGCAACATCGCCCGTTCCGGCGACTCGATGTCCTTCAGGGCGTGGTCGCCCTCGAAGAACTCCGCATCCTCTGCGGTCACATCGCTGTCCGGTGGCCGACGCCCGCGAGCGACCAGGTGGTTCTTCGCGGTGTTGATGGCGATCCGATACAGCCAGGTATAAAAAGCACTATCGCCGCGGAAATTGCCGAGCGCACGGTATGCCTTGATGAAGGCTTCCTGCGCTACGTCCTGGGCTTCTTGGGCGTCGTGCACGAACCGCACGATCAATCCCAGTATCTTGTGCTGGTATTTCAGTACCAGCAGATCGAAAGCCCGCTTGTCTCCGCGCTGTACCCGTTCAACCAGTTGCTGATCCTGTTCCTGGGTTAGCATGAAAGCTCCTCTTCGAACCTGGAGGAGCTTCGAGCGTCCCAGCGAATCGTCTTGCCAAGATAGACTCGGGCTTCTTGCAAAAGTTCTCCCCTCCAAGCATGCGTCACGAGTTTTTTCCTCGCTCGTGACGTGCGGCCCCGGACATCGTGTCCGGGCCCCGCGAAAATGGATTGCATCGGGCTCAGGGCCCGGCCTCTGTGCCGCTGGGTAGGCCAACCGGACGAGGTCTTCAGGCATCCTGCTTTGGAACCGATGCGTCTAAGAAAGTTCCAGCACTACATCGCCCCGCTCTGATGACGCCTGCCGATGACAGGCCCGCAGCTCATCCGCCGGACCGGCAGCGGGGGTGCGCTATTGTGCCGCCAGGCCCTTCTATATACTAGGGCTCCACCACGGGGAAATGCGGGCATGAGCCAACATTATCAACACGATGTACTGGTCATCGGCAGCGGCGCCGCCGGCCTGAGTCTGGCCTTGACCCTTCCGGAACACCTGCGCATCGCCGTCCTCAGCAAGGGCGAACTGTCGCAGGGCTCGACCTACTGGGCCCAGGGCGGCGTGGCCGCCGTGCTGGACGATACCGACACCGTGGAATCCCACGTCGAGGACACCCTGGTCGCCGGTGGCGGCCTGTGCCGCGAGGATGCGGTGCGCTTCACCGTGGAGCATAGCCGCGAAGCGATCCAGTGGCTGATCGAACAGGGGGTGCCCTTCACCCGCGACGAGCAGCACAACCACGAGGAAGGCAGCTTCGAATACCACCTGACCCGCGAAGGCGGGCACAGCCACCGGCGCATCATCCATGCCGCCGACGCCACCGGCGCCGCGATCTTCAATACCTTGCTGGCCCAGGCCCGGCGGCGACCGAACATCGAGCTGCTGTCGCAGCGGGTGGCGGTCGACCTGATCACCGAGCGCAAGCTCGGCCTGCCGAGCAAGCGCTGCCTGGGCGCCTACGTGCTGAATCGGGAAAGCGGCGAAGTCGATACCTTCCGTGCCCGCTTCAGCGTGCTGGCCTCCGGTGGCGCGAGCAAGGTCTACCTTTATACCAGCAATCCCGACGGCAACTCCGGCGACGGCATCGCCATGGCCTGGCGCGCCGGCTGCCGGGTCGGCAACCTGGAGTTCAACCAGTTCCACCCGACCTGCCTGTACCACCCGCAGGCCAAGAGTTTCCTCATCACCGAGGCATTGCGCGGCGAAGGCGCCCTGCTCCGCCTGCCCAATGGCGAGCGTTTCATGCCGCGCTTCGACCCGCGTGGCGAACTGGCGCCCCGGGATATCGTGGCCCGCGCCATCGACCATGAAATGAAGCGTCTGGGGATCGACTGCGTCTACCTGGACATCAGCCACAAGCCGGCCGAGTTCATCAAGGCGCACTTCCCCACCGTCTACGAGCGCTGCCTGGACTTCGGCATCGACATTACCCAGCAACCGATCCCGGTAGTGCCGGCCGCTCACTATACCTGCGGCGGCGTGCTCGTCGACCAGCACGGGCATACCGACGTGCCGGGCCTCTACGCCATCGGCGAAACCACCTTCACCGGCCTGCACGGCGCCAACCGCATGGCCAGCAATTCGCTGCTGGAATGCTTCGTCTATGCCCGCTCTGCCGCCGCCGACATGCTCCAGCGCCTGCCCGGCACGCCCGTGCCGGAAAGCCTGCCGAGCTGGGACGCCAGCCAGGTCACCGACTCCGACGAGGACGTGATCATCGCGCACAACTGGGACGAACTGCGGCGTTTCATGTGGGACTACGTCGGTATCGTGCGCACCAACAAGCGCCTGCAGCGCGCCCAGCACCGGGTACGCCTGCTGCTCAGCGAGATCGACGAGTTCTACAGCAACTACAAGGTCAGCCGCGACCTGATCGAGTTGCGCAACCTGGCACTGGTCGCCGAACTGATCATCCGCTCGGCCATGCAGCGCCGCGAAAGCCGGGGCCTGCACTACACGCTGGATTATCCGGACCTGCTGCCCGAAGCCCGCGACACTATCCTGGTGCCGCCCATCTACGGCGACTGAAGCGCAGGCGGACACGCAGGCGCCGATGGCTGTCGGCGCCCAATGCATCGGCCGGGATACAGCAGCCAAGGATGCGCCAGCGGCCCGGCAGGCGCACGCGCAGTACGATCAGCCAGGGCAACGCCAGGCTGTCAGGGCGCAATTGCACCGCTTGCCAGCCGCTTCCGGCGCTCCACAGCTGCCAGCCCCGCTCGTCATGGCGCACGCCGCGGAAGGCCCGCGAGCCGCGCAGCAGTACCTGGCGGTACAGCCCCCAGGCACCGTAGGCCAGGCAGACCAGCGCAAGCGGCGGCTTCAGCCAGACCGGCAGCGCCGCCAGCAGGATCGACAGCAGCGCCAGGGCCCACAGTGCCAGGCTCGCCGCCAGCAGGATCGGAGAGACCCGCCAGCGGCATTCGAACGGCTCAATCCGGCTGGACACGGTCCAGGATCATCCGCACCATCCGCCGCAGGTCGGCGTCTTCCGGCTCGCCGCGCTGCATGAACCAACCGAACATGTCCTGGTCCTCGCACTCCAGCAGCTTGCGGAAGCGCGCCTGGTCCTCGGCGTCCAGGCCCGGGTAAACCTCCTGCACGAAAGGCACCAGCAGCACATCCAGTTCCAGCATGCCGCGACGGCTGTGCCAGTAGAGTCGTTTCAGTTCGGTTTCATCTGCCATGTTCGGGCTCCTCGAAAACGCCCGGCATTATAGGGCGGTTGCGCTCGAATGGCGCGGCCCGATGACGAGGCGTCGCTCCGCCGGCGTCCGCCCTTGGTCGTATTGCCCGGCAAACCAAGGGTATCCGCGCGGGACGCAGGCCCATGCCGACGGCGGCCTCGGAAGTGTCCGACAACCGCCAAGGCGGATGCGCCAGGCATTCTTGCCCGCTGACAAGCCTCGGACCGAGTTCTATGATGACGGTCCTGACTGACTGACCGCGCAGCATCGCAATGGCCGACCCCGCTTTCCACACCCCGCTAGTCCATGAAGGCATCCTCGCCGTCCGCGGCCCTGACGCCGCCAAGTTCCTCCAGGGCCAGCTGACCTGCAACCTCGCCTACCTCAACGACGAGACCTCCAGCCTCGGCGGCCGCTGCAACATCAAGGGCCGCCTGCTATCGAGCTTCCGCATCCTGCCCGAGGGCGACGGCCTGCTGCTGGCGATGGCCGGCGAGCTGCTCGAGGCCCAGTTGGCGGACCTGAAGAAATACGCCGTATTCTCCAAGGCCAGCCTTGCCGACGAGAGCGCAGCCTGGCTCCGCATAGGCTTGCGCGACGCCAGCGAGGCACTGCGCGCCCTGGGGATAGACACCCCGGCGGAGAGCGGCAGGATCGCCCGCCACGGCGACCTGCTCGCCGTCGCCCTGGGCGACGGCCGCGTCGAGCTATGGGTTCCGGCGCAGCGCGCCGAGGCGGTGCTTGCCACGCTCCGCGAGCACAGCCGCGAGGCGCCGCTCGACGATTGGCTGCTCGGCCAGGTGCGCGCAGGCATCGGCCAGGTGTTCGGCGCTACCCGCGAGCTGTTCATCCCACAGATGATCAACCTGCAGGCGGTCGGCGGGGTCAGCTTCAAGAAGGGCTGCTATACCGGCCAGGAAATCGTCGCCCGCATGCAGTATCTCGGCCGCCTCAAGCGCCGCCTGTATCGCCTGGCGCTGGACGCAGACGAGGTGCCGGCGCCCGGCACCGGGCTGTTCTCGCCAGTCCATTCCACCAGCGTCGGCGAAGTGGTACTGGCCGCCCGTACGCCGGAGAACAGCGTGGAATTGCTCGCCGTGCTGCAGGACGACGCCGTCGCCGACGGCCGGATCAGCCTCGGAAGCGCCGAAGGAGCGCCGCTCGTCCTCCTCAATCTGCCTTACACGCTGGACAGCGACCGCGAAATCCAGCGCTGACCGTAAACTGTGCCTCGCCGTCCGCGGACGGCCCGCCAGTATTCCCATGGCCGGTGCACGTAGAGCGTGCTCCGGCCATTGCGTTTTCAAAGGAAATGCCATGAGCAAGCTTGCCGACAAAGTCCAACAGGACCTGATCCGCGCCATCGATCAGGATGAACTGGTGCTGCCGACCCTGCCCGAGGTGGCCCTGCAGGTCCGTGAGGCGGCGGAAGACCCGGATGTCAGCATCCAGGCCCTGAGCAAGGTGATCGGCAACGACGCGGCGCTGACCGCGCGCATCATCCGCGTGGTGAACAGTCCGCTGCTGCGCAGCCCGAAGGAAATCACCGACCTGCAGATGGCGATCAGCCGGCTGGGCATCAACTACACCTGCAACCTGGCCACCGGCCTGGCCATGGAGCAGATGTTCCAGGCCACCACCGACGTGGTCGACCGCAAGATGCGCGAAGTCTGGAACAAGAGCACCGAGATCGCCGGCATCTGCCACGTGCTGGCCCGTCACTACACCCGCCTGGCGCCGGACCAGGCGACCCTGGCCGGGCTGGTGCACCAGATCGGCGTGCTGCCGATCCTCACCTACGCCGAGGATCACAACGAGCTGCTGTCGGACTCCATCAGCCTGAGCCATGTGATCGAGCGCATCCATCCGCTGATCGGCGAGCGCATCCTCAAGGCCTGGGATTTCCCCGCGCCGATCGCCGAGGTCCCGCGCCAGCACCTGGACTTCACCCGCAACTCGCCGCGCGCGGACTATACCGACCTGGTCCAGGTCGCCACCCTGCAGAGCTACCTTGGCAGCGAGCATCCCTATACCCGCCTGGACTGGAGCCAGATCCCGGCGTTCGCCAAGCTCGGCCTCGAGCCGACCGTCGACATGAAGGAAGACGAGGACCTCTCCAGCGCCCTGGAAGCCGCCACCAGCATGCTGCAATAGACCCCGCCCTACTCCGCCGGGAAGCGCACCCGCACCAGCAAGCCGCCCAGTTCGCCCTGGTCGAGCTGGATCTGCGCCCGGTGCGCCCGGCAGACCTCGCCGACGATCGCCAGCCCCAGGCCGCTGCCGGGGCTGTCGCCGCGCCGGTAGAAGCGCTGGAAGACCCGCTCGCGGTCGGCGGCGGGAATTCCCGGACCATCGTCTTCCACTTCCAGCACGCCCCCCTCCAGCACCCTGAGGATCACGTTGCCGCCCTGCGGGGTGTGCGCCAGCGCGTTGTCCAGCAGGTTGCTGAGCAATTCGTTGAGCAGCGTCGGTTCACCCTGGATCCACACCGGCCCGGCGCTTTCCAGCGCCAGCGAGGCTCCCCGCGCATAGGCCAGCGGCGCCAGCGCCAGGCCCAGTTCCCGGGCCAGGGCGGTCAGGTCGATACGCTCGGCGCCGCCCTCGGCGATGGCCTGGGCGCCGCTTTCGATGCGCGCCAGGGAGAGCAGCTGGTTGGCCAGGTGGATCAGGCGGTCGGTGTTCTTCGCCGTGGTCTCCAGGGTCGAACGCCAGGCTTCCGGCTCCTGCTCGCGCAGGCCCAGTTCCAGGCGCGCCTTGAGCGCCGCCAGCGGCGTGCGCAACTCGTGGGCGGCATCGGCGATGAAGTGCGACTGCCGCTCGAACAGGCTGCGCAAGCGCTGGGTGAAGTGGTTCAGCGACTCCACCAGCGGCCGCAATTCATGCTGGACCTCTAGCATCGGCAACGGCCGCAGGTCGTCCGGCTGGCGCTCTTCCACCTCGCGGCGCAGGCGATCCAGCGGACGCAGCGCGGCGCTCACCGCCAGCCACACCAGCACCAGCGCGCCGACGCCGAGGACGCCCAGGCGCAGCAGGGTATCGGTCATCAGGCTGCGCGCCATGCGCTCGCGGGCGCCTTCGGTCTCCGCCACGCGGATCTCCGCCATGCCGCTCATGCTCGGTTCGCTGACCGGTTGCAGCAGGCTCACCACGCGTACGTCGACGCCCTGGTAGACGCCGTCGTAGAACTTGGCCAGGGCCGGGTAGTCGTCGGTGCGCAGGGTATCGGCGGGTGCCGCCGGAAGATTCTCGTAGCCGGAGATCATCCGTCCGTGGATGTCGTTGACCTGGTAGAAGATCCGCCCGGCGCTGTCGTAGGCGAAGGTATCCAGTGCCACGTAGGGGACGTCGGCGCGCAGGGTGCCGTCCTTCTCGTAGAGCCCGTCGGCGATCGCCCGCGCCGAGGCCAGCAAGGTCCGGTCGTAGGCGGTGTCGGCCACCTCGCGACCGTTCCAGTAGGCGCTCAGGCCGCTCGCCAGGAGCACCAGCAGCAGGAGCAGGGCCAGCCACAGCAGCAGCCTTCCGCGCAGGCTGCCGGCATCAGTCACCCTGCGCCTCCAGCAGGTAGCCGAGGCCGCGGAAGGTGACGATGCGCACGGCGCCGCCTTCCAGCTTCTTGCGCAGGCGGTGGACGTAGATCTCGATGGCGTCGGCGCTGGCCTCCTCGTCCAGGCCGAAGACCTGGGCGGCCAGTTGCTCCTTGCTCATCACCCGCCCCGGACGGGCGATCATCGCTTCCAGCACCGCCTGTTCCCGCGAGGTCAGGGTCAGCGGCTGCTCGTCGAGGCTGAAGCGCCGGGTGCCGAGGTCGTAGACCAGGGCGCCGCAGCGCTGCAACTGTTCGCCACCGAGCACGCTGCGGCGCAGCAGGGCCTTGACCCGCGCCTCCAGCTCGGACAGTTCGAAAGGCTTTGCCAGGTAGTCGTCGGCGCCGAGATTGAGGCCGTGCACCCGGTCCTTCACCTCGCCGCGCGCAGTCAGCATCAGCACCGGCAGGGTCTTGCCGCGCCCGCGCAGGCGCGCCAGCACCTCGAAGCCGTCCATCCGCGGCAGGCCGACGTCGAGGATCGCCAGGGCGTACTCCTCGCTGGCCAGGGCCAGGTCGGCGGCCACCCCGTCCTGCAGCAGGTCTACCGTCCAGCCGGCGCCCTTGAGCGCCTGGACCACGCTTTCGGCGAGCTGCGGATGATCTTCCACCAGAAGGATGCGCATGGACGGTTCTCCACCACCGGATGAGGGCACAAGAGGCGAAGTGTACCGGGGAAAACCCTCCGGTAAATGGCTTCTCTGCCACCGGGGATTGCTGAAAGCCTGGCGAAAGCTTGGCGCCTTAGGATCAGTCGATGGACGGCGCAGATCGTCCGCCAAAACGCCTTGCAGCGTGGTGCTCGGCGTACAAGAACAAGAATCGGAGACCACTGCATGTCGACTTCCCTGCCGCAGGCCGCAAGGTCTGTACGTTCGTCCCGCAGCACCACCCTGACCACCACCGCCGTCGTGCTCGCCAGCATCGCGCCCCTGGGCAACGCCGCCGGCTTCCTCGAAGACAGCAAGGCCAGCCTGGAAACCCGCAACTTCTACATGAACCGCGACTTCCGCGACGGCCCCGGCCAGTCCAAGCGCGAGGAGTGGGCGCAAGGCTTCATCCTCAACCTGCAGTCCGGCTACACCCAGGGCACCGTCGGCTTCGGCCTCGACGCCATGGGCATGCTCGGCGTCAAGCTCGACTCCGGCCGCGGCCGCAGCGGTACCGGACTGCTGCCGAAGGATTCCGACGGCCGCGCGCCGGACACCTACTCGAAACTGGGCCTGACCGCCAAGGTCAAGGTCTCGCAGAGCGAGCTGAAGGTCGGCACGCTGATTCCGAAGCTGCCATCGGTACAACCGAACAACGGGCGGATCTTCCCGCAGATATTCGAAGGCGCGCTGCTCACCTCGAAGGAGATAAAGGACCTCGGCTTCACCGCCGGGCGCCTGGAAAAGACCAAGATCCGCGACTCCAGCGACTCCGAGGACCTCGCGCTGAACGACAAGAACGGCCGCTTCGCCGGGGTCAGCGCCGATCACTTCGACCTCGGCGGACTGGACTACAAGCTCACCGACCAACTCACCGCCAGCTATCACTACAGCAACCTGCAGGACGTCTACCGCCAGCACTTCGTCGGCCTGCTGCACAGCTGGCCGATCGGTCCCGGCGAACTGACCAGCGACCTGCGCTTCGCCCGCAGCACCGACAGCGGCTCGGCCAAGGCCGGCGGCATCGACAACAAGTCGCTCAACGGCATGTTCACCTACAGCCTTGGCAACCATGCCTTCGGTGCGGCCTGGCAGCGAATGAACGGCGACGACGCCTTCCCCTACCTGGAAGGCAGCAACCCGTACCTGGTCAACTTCGTCCAGGTCAACGACTTCGCCGGCCCCAAGGAGCGTTCCTGGCAACTGCGCTACGACTACGACTTCGTCGGCCTCGGCATTCCCGGCCTGACCTTCATGACCCGCTACGTCAAGGGCGACAATGTCGAACTCGCCGGGCAGCGCGGCGAAGGCCGCGAATGGGAACGCAACACCGAACTGCAGTACGTGTTCCAGAGCGGCGCGCTGAAGAACCTCGGAATCCGCTGGCGCAACGCGACCTTCCGTTCCAATTTCACCCGCGACATCGATGAGAACCGCCTGATCGTCAGCTATACCCTGCCGATCTGGTAAGCCAGAACAAGAACTCCACAGGAGCACCGATGATGATGAAACTGTCTTTTCGTCCCCTCGCCTTGGTTGCCGCCGGCCTGCTGCTGGCCGGCGCCGCCGTGGCCGAACCCAAGCGTCCCGAATGCATCGCCCCGGCGTCCCCCGGCGGCGGTTTCGACCTCACCTGCAAGCTGGCCCAGAGCGCCCTGGTCGAGGCCAAGCTGCTGAGCAAGCCGATGCGCGTCACCTACATGCCCGGCGGCGTCGGCGCGGTCGCCTATAACGCGGTGGTCGCCCAACGCCCGGGCGACGCCGGCACCATCACCGCCTTCTCCAGCGGCTCGCTGCTGAACCTGGCCCAGGGCAAGTTCGGCCGCTTCGACGAGAACGCGGTGAAATGGCTGGCCGCCATCGGCACCAGCTACGGCGCCATCGCGGTACGCACCGACTCGCCCTACAAGGGCCTCGACGACCTGGTGAAGGCGCTCAAGGCCGACCCGAGCAAGGTGGTGATCGGCTCCGGCGGCACCGTCGGCAGCCAGGACTGGATGCAGACCGCGCTGATCGCCAAGGCCGCCGGGATCAATCCGCGCGACCTGCGCTACGTGGCCCTGGAAGGCGGCGGCGAGATCGCCACCGCGCTGCTCGGCGGGCACATCCAGGTCGGCAGCACCGACATTTCCGACTCCATGCCGCACATCCTCAGCGGCGACATGCGCCTGCTCGCGGTGTTCTCCGAAGAACGCCTGCCGGAGGCGGCGATGGCCAACATCCCCACCGCCAAGGAACAGGGCTACGACATCGTCTGGCCGGTAGTTCGCGGGTTCTACCTCGGGCCGAAGGTCAGCGACGAAGACTACGCCTGGTGGAAGAACGCCTTCGACCAACTGCTGGCCTCCGAGGACTTCGCCAAGCTGCGCGACCAGCGCGAGCTGTTCCCCTTCGCCATGACCGGCGAGGAACTCGACGGCTACGTGAAGCAGCAGGTCCAGCAGTACAAGCAACTGGCCAAGGACTTCGGCCTGATCCAGTAAGCCAGCCCGCGCGCGGCCGGGCCACGGCCGCGCCACGAGGATAGTCCCATGACCCGTTCCAACCTGTACCAGCGCCTGTTCGCCGGGCTCTGGCTGCTCGCCTGCGTCGGCCTGGCGGTCGCCGGCTGGCGTTACCAGGCGCCGTTTTCCTACGAACCGGTCGGCCCGCGCGCCTACCCGCTGCTCTGCCTGGCGCTGATGGGCGCCGGCCTGGCCTGGTTGATCGTGCGGCCGACGCCGATCCGCCACGCCGAGGACGAACAGCCGCTGAGCGGCGCCGTGCTGCTCAAGGTGCTCGCCTGCATCGCCCTGCTGCTGGTGTTCGCCGGTCTGTTCGAAGCGCTCGGTTTCATCCTCAGCGCCGCCCTGGTCGGCTCCTGCATGGCCATTCTCTACGGCGCCCGGCCAATCCCTGCGGTGGTCACCGCGAGCCTGCTCGGGATCGGCCTCTACTGGCTGTTCGACCGCGCCCTGGACGTCCCGCTGCCGCTGGGCGTTCTCGACTTCCTGCCGCTGTGAGGACTTCGTGATGGAAACCTTGAACTACCTCGGCCAGGGCTTCGGCGTCGCGATGACGCCGACCAACCTGATCACCGCGCTGATCGGCACCCTGATCGGCACCATCGTAGGCCTGCTGCCAGGCCTCGGTCCGATCAACGGCGTGGCACTGCTGATCCCGGTGGCCTTCGCCCTCGGCCTGCCGCCGGAAACCGCGCTGATCCTGCTCGCCGCCGTATACCTGGGCTGCGAATACGGCGGGCGGATCAGCTCGATCCTGCTCAACATCCCCGGCGAAGCCTCGACCGTGATGACCACCCTCGACGGCTACCCGATGGCACGCAAGGGCCTGGCCGGCGTGGCCCTGTCGCTGTCGGCCTGGAGTTCGTTCATTGGCGCTTTCATCGCCACCTGCGGGATGGTCCTGTTCGCCCCGCTGCTGGCCAAGTGGGCGATCGCCTTCGGTCCGGCGGAATATTTCGTGCTGATGGTGTTCGCCATCGTCTGCCTCGGCGGGATGGCCGGCGACCGCCCGCTGAAGACCCTGCTGGCGGCGCTGCTCGGGCTGTTCCTGTCGAGCGTCGGGATCGACGCCAACAGCGGCGTGTACCGCTTCACCGGGGACAGCATCCACCTCGCCGACGGCATCCAGTTCGTGGTCCTGGTGCTGGGCCTGTTCTCGGTCAGCGAGATCCTCCTGCTGCTGGAGAAGACCCACCACGGCCAGGAGGCGGTGAAAGCCACCGGACGCATGCTGTTCAACTTCAAGGAGGCCGCCAGCGTATTCCTGGTCAACCTGCGCTGCGGTCTGCTCGGTTTCGTCATGGGCGTACTGCCCGGCGCCGGCGCGACCCTGGCAAGCGCGGTGGCCTATATGACCGAGAAGAAGCTGGCCGGTGCCAAGGGCGAGTTCGGCAAGGGCGACATGCGCGGCCTGGCCGCTCCCGAGACCGCCATCGGCGCCTCCGCCTGCGGCGCCATGGTGCCGATGCTGACCCTCGGCGTGCCCGGCTCGGGTACCACTGCGGTGATGATCGGCGCCCTGACCCTGTACAACATCACTCCCGGCCCGCTGCTGTTCCAGCAGCAACCGGACATCGTCTGGGGCCTGATCGCCTCGCTGTTCATCGCCAACGTCATGCTGATCATCCTCAACGTGCCGATGGTCCGCGTATTCACCCGCATCCTCGCGGTGCCGAACTGGGCCCTGGTGCCGGCCATCGCGATCATCACCGGGATCGGCGTGTACGGCGTGCATGCGACCACCTTCGACCTGTTCCTGATGGTCGGCATCGGCGTGATCGGCTATATCCTGCGCAAGCTCGACTTCCCGCTCTCGCCGCTGCTGCTGGGCTTCATCCTCGGTGGACTGATGGAGCAGAACCTGCGCCGCGCGCTGTCGATCTCCAACGGTGAACTGGGCATCCTCTGGTCGAGCCCGATCAGCCTGGTGACCTGGGCGCTGGTGGTGGTAATGCTGCTGTTGCCGCTGGTCCGCGCCTGGCGCCGCCGCGTGGCCCGTCGCGCGACAGGGCTGGCCGATGCCTGAGCGCGTCACCTGGAGGCTGTACTGGGCGACGCCGCTGGTGGGCGCCCTTGGCGGCTGGCTGGCAAGCCTGGTCGGCTGGCCGCTGCCGTGGATGATCGGCTCGCTGCTTGCGGTGATGCTGGTGCGTTGCCTGGCCGACCTGCCGCTGGCCGAAGTGCCGGGGGCACGCAAGTGCGGGCAATGGATCGTCGGCATCGGCATCGGCCTGCACTTCACCCCGGCAGTGATCGAGCAAGTGCTGGCGCATAGCGTGATCATCGTCTTCGGCGCCGTGGCCACCACGCTTTCCAGCGTGCTGGCGATCGCCTTCATGCGCCGCAGCGGCGAGGACCGCGCCACCGCGTTCTTCGCCAGCATGCCCGGTGGTGCCAGCGAGATGGTCAACCTCGGGCAGCGCCACGGCGCGGTGCTCAGCCGCGTCGCTGCAGCGCAGAGCCTGCGCCTGTTGCTGGTAGTGCTGCTGGTGCCGGCGGCGTTCCAGTACCTGCTCGGCGGCGGCCAGCCAGGCCCGCACCAGGCCGCGCCGGTGGACTGGCACTGGCTGGCCCTGCTGTTCCCGGCCGGGGCGCTGGTCGCGCTGGGCTGGCAGAAGTTGCGCCAACCCAATCCCTGGCTGCTCGGCCCGCTGTTGCTGGCGGCCGGCGTCAGCCTCGGCTTCGACCTGCATATCGGCCTGCCGGCCGGTTCCAGCGGCGTCGGCCAATGGCTGATCGGCAGCGCCCTGGGTTGCCATTTCAACCGCAGTTTCTTCCGCAGCGCTCCAGCCTTCGTCAGTCGTACCCTGGTCTGCACGCTGTGGATGATGTTCGCCGCGGCGCTCGCCGCCGAGTTGCTCGGCTGGCTGACCACCCTCGACCACCAGTCGCTGATGCTCGGCATGATGCCCGGCGGCATCGCCGAGCTGAGCCTGACCGCCGAAGCCTTGCAGCTCTCGGTGCCGCTGGTCACCGCCTTGCAGGTACTGAGGCTATTGCTGGTGCTGTTCCTCGCCGAGCCGTGCTTCCGCTACTGGAGGAAGCGCGCCGGCTGATCGAGCCACGCCGCCACACTGGATGTGTGGCGTTTTCCAGCCCGCCTCGTGCGGGCTTTTTTTTCCGGGCGCGGTCAGAGGCACACAGCGGCGCCCACCATGTGAAGAGCTGGGCGACAGCGGCCTTCAGAGGTCCGGCAGCGACCAGTCGATAGGCGTCTTGCCGTTCTGCTCGAGGAACTTGTTGGTGCGGCTGAAGTGGCCGTTGCCGAGGAAACCGCGGTAGGCCGACAACGGCGACGGGTGCGCCGACTTGAGAATCAGGTGGCGCTGCGGGTCGATCAGCTTCTGCTTGCTCTGCGCGTGGCTGCCCCAGAGCAGGAACACCAGGCGCTCGCAACGCTCGTTGACCACCTCGATGACGCGGTCGGTGAACGGCTGCCAGCCGGCATTGGCGTGGGAGCCGGCCTTGGCCTGCTCGACGGTCAGGGAGGTATTGAGCAACAGCACGCCCTGCTCCGCCCAGCGCTGCAGGTAGCCGTTGTTGGGAATCGGGATGTTCAGGTCGCGGTTGAGTTCCTTGTAGATGTTCTGCAAGGACGGCGGCGTCGGCACGCCGGGCTGCACCGAGAAGCACAGGCCGTGGGCCTGGCCTGGTCCGTGGTAGGGATCCTGGCCGATGATCACCACCTTGACGTTCTCCAGCGGCGTGGTGTTCAGCGCGTTGAAGATCAATGGCCCGGGCGGAAAGATCACCTTGCCGGCGGCCTTCTCCTGGCGCAGGAACTCGCCCAGTTGCTTCATGTAGGGCTTGTCGAATTCCTCGCGCAGCGCTTCCTTCCAACTCGCCTCGAGCTTGATGCGGTCGTCGTTATCGGTCATGGAACCCCCTGTCTCGGTACTGAAAAAGTCGTCCGGCCTTTTTCAGAAGGTCGCCGACAGCCTGTGGCCGCGGAACCGTAGAAAAGCCCGCCGCGCTTGTCAATCTCGGGACAGGCGGGCCTCTTCCACCGGATACTTCACGCGCACCCGGTTGCGGTACAGGCACTCGCTGGCCAGCAGGGTGCCGGCCTGGCCCTTTTCCCGGATGTCGCGCCAGATCTCGTTGAGCCTCAGCACCGCATCGCCGTCGCGGACAAAGCGCTGGGCCCTCTCATAGACGTGGTAGCGCACAGGGCGCGGCGCGCTGCACAGCAGTTCGCCTTCCAGTTGGTGGGCGGCGATATGGAAGCGCAGCTGGAAGGTATCCGCCGTCGGATTGTGCAGCACCAGGTCGATGAAGTTGTAGAAGATCGCCGCGCCCGAGCCGAACGGCAGGATCCGTCCCTCGTCGGGAAACGGGTCGAAGCTGTGGTTGGCCCGCTCCACCACGCGCAGCGGGGAATGCAGGGCCATCCAGTGGATCAGGTTGCTCAGTTGGCAGATGCCGCCGCCGATTCCGCTGCGCGCCTCGCCGAAGGACAACTCCATACCTTCGACGAAGCCACGCCGGGCGCTGGGCCGACCGACCAGCCGGCAGAACGAGAAGTACTCGCCGGGGCCGATGCTCACGCCGTTCATGCAGTCCACCGCCAGGCGCAGGTTGACCACCTTGTTGCGTTGCAGGGCGAGGTCGCTGTCGCCGAGGCGGCGGATCAACTTCGAGGTGTGCTTGATGTAGCGGTACGGCAGGCGCTCGTCGACCGATGGCAACCGCACGTAGCGACGGCCGCCAAGACGCCAGCGGCAGTGCCGCCAGAGACGTCGTTGCCAGACCCGCAGCCAGTAGAGCCAGGGGTGGTAGAGCGATAGGGGTTTGCGCATCGACGATCCTTGTCGGTCTCGGCCCACGGGCAGGATGCAGCATTATGCCCGGAGCACTAGCCCTGGTGCAGCGCCCGGTAGTGACTGGGCGCCATGCCCACCACCTTGCGGAACAGCCGCGAGAAGTAATAGGGATCGGCGTAGCCAAGCTGCTCGGCGATCTGCCGCACCTCCAGCGCGCCCTCGTCGAGCAGGCGGCAGGCATGGGCCATCTTCATCTGGATGAAATCCTGGATCGGCGCCTGGCCGGTCAGGGCGCGATAGGTCTTGGCGAAATGGAAGCGCGACAGCTTGAACTGCGCCGCCAGCTCGTCGAGGTTGAGGCTGTCGTGCAGGTGCGCGCGCATCAGCGCCTGCACCGCGTCGATGTCCAGCACCCGCCCGGATTTCAGGCTGGCCCGCGCCGGACGCACCGCCAGCGAGGTGAGCAGGCCCTGCAACAGGTGCGCGGCATGGATGAAGTGCGGCAGGCTGAGGCCCTGGCGACGCAGCGCCAGCAGCGCGTCGAACTCCGCCAGCAGGCGCGGCTGCATGCCCAGGCGCAGGCGCGGAGCGCTGCCCAGCGGGCGCAGGAAGTCCTCCGCCAAGAGGCCTTCGAAATGTACCCAGTAGATGCTCCAGGGCCGCTGCGGGTCGGCGCCGTAGGCGTGTTCCAGGCCCTTGGGCAGGACCAGCAGGTCGCCGCCGCCGACCTCGACGCGCTCGTCGGCGCACTCCAGCCAGCCGCGTCCGGCACGGCAGTAGATCAACAGATGGTCGTCCGGCGCGCGCCGCTGCATGTGGTGGCCATGCGCCTCCGGGTAGTAACCGAGGGCCAGTGGGTAGCAGGCCTGGCCGAGCGGATGGCGGGCCAGGGCGCGACGCAGGCGGGGCGGCGTGATGAAACGCACCCCCTGGTTGGGCAGGGGCCAGGCGGAGGTCTGTACGGAACGCTTCACGGCGACGCGACTCGGCAGTCTGAATCCCAAGATCGTCCATCCCTTGCGCAAGATCGTCAATCCACAGGCGGCTTGCGGCCGGCTATAACGACTCAAAACAACATCCCGGTCCACCGGGAAGCGGAGGCGACGATGGCCAAGGCAATCCCCCAGCTGATCGACGGCGAATGGCGCGGCAGCCGTTCCCGCGAACTGATCGAAGTCACCGATCCGGCGACCCAGGACGTCCTCGCGCTGGCGCCGAAGGCCACCGCCGACGAGATCGAGCAGGCCATCGCCAGCGCCCAGCGCGCCTTCGAGACCTGGCGCGAAGTCCCGGCTCCCGAGCGAGCGCGGTTGATGCTGCGCTACCAGCACCTGCTCAAGGAACACCACGACGAACTCGGCGAACTGCTGGCCCGGGAGACCGGCAAGAACCTCGCCGATGCCAAGGGCGACGTGTGGCGCGGCATCGAGGTGGTCGAACACGCCGCCAACGTGGCCAGCCTGATGATGGGCGAGACGGTGGAAAACGTCGCCCGCGAGATCGACACCGCCAGTTGGATCCAGCCCCTCGGTGTGTGCGCCGGGATCACCCCGTTCAATTTCCCGGCGATGATCCCGCTGTGGATGTTCCCGCTAGCCATCGCCTGCGGCAACACCTTCGTCCTCAAGCCCTCCGAACAGGATCCGCTGACACCCAACCGCCTCGCCGAGCTGTTCCTCGAGGCCGGCGCGCCGAAGGGCGTGCTGCAGGTGATTCATGGCGGCCGCGAGCAGGTCGATGCCCTCCTTACCCACCCGGACATCCGGGCGATTTCCTTCGTCGGCTCGGTCGCCGTCGGCCAGCACGTGTACCGCACCGGCACCGCGCACCTGAAGCGGGTGCAGGCCTTCGCCGGGGCGAAGAACCACATGGTGATCCTCCCCGACGCGAACAAGGCCCAGGTTCTCGGCAACCTGGTCGGCGCCAGTTGCGGCGCCGCCGGCCAGCGCTGCATGGCGATCAGCGCGGCGGTGTTCGTCGGCGCGGCGCGCGAGTGGATTCCCGAACTGGCCGAGCGGATGGCCGCCCTGCGCCCCGGCCACTGGCAGGACCCGGACGCCGCCTATGGTCCGCTGATCAGCCCGCAGGCGCGCCAGCGCGTGCTGCGCCTGATCGCCGAAGGCAAGGCGGAAGGCGCCGAGTGCCTGCTCGACGGCTCGCAGTGCCAGGTCGAAGGCTATCCCAACGGCAACTGGCTCGGTCCCACCCTGTTCCGCGCAGTGACGCCGAAGATGGGCCTGTACCGCGAGGAAATCTTCGGCCCGGTGCTGGCCTGCCTGGAGGTGGAAAGCCTGGAAGAGGCCATCGCCCTGGTCAACGCCAACCCCTATGGCAATGGAACAAGCCTGTTCACCCGCTCCGGCGGCGCCGCTCGGCGCTACCAGCACGCGGTGCAGGTCGGCCAGGTGGGTATCAACGTGCCGATCCCGGTACCGCTGCCGTTCTTCTCCTTCACCGGCTGGAAGGGTTCCTTCTACGGCGACCTGCACGCCTACGGCAAGCAGGCGGTGCGCTTCTATACCGAGACCAAGACCGTCACCAGCCGCTGGCTCGACGATGAACCGACGACCGACGAATCGTCGGCCGGCCCGAACATGACCATCCATCTCAAGTGACCCGAGGACCTATGGATTTCGACCTCACCGAAGAACAACGCCTGCTGGTGGAGAGCGCCCGCGCCTTCGCCCGCCACGAACTGGCGCCGAAGGCGGCCGACTGGGACCGCGACCATCACTTCCCGGTGGAAGTCATCCGCGCCGCCGCCGAACAGGGCTACCTCGGCCTGTACATCGCCGAGGAAGACGGCGGCCTGGGCCTGTCGCGGCTGTCCACTTCGCTGATCTTCGAGCAACTGGCCGCCGGCTGCGTGGCCACTACCGCCTACATCAGCATCCACAACATGGCCGCCTGGATGCTCGCCTCGTTCGGCGACGCGGCGCTGAAGGAGGCCTGGCTGCCCGGCCTGATCGGCGGCGAGTCGCTCGCCTCCTATTGCCTGACCGAGCCCGATGCCGGCTCCGACGCCGCGCGCCTGCGCACCCGCGCCCGCCGCGAGGGCGACGAATACGTGCTGGACGGCAGCAAGTGCTTCATTTCCGGCGCCGGCAGCACCCAGGTGCTGATCGTCATGGCGCGCACCGGCGAGGACGGCGCCAGGGGCATCTCCTGCTTCCTGGTGCCGGCCGACGCGCCCGGCATCCGCTACGGCCGCAACGAGGACAAGATGGGCTGGCGCGCGCAGCCGACCCGCACCATCACCTTCGAAGGCGTGCGCATCCCCGCCGGCAACCGCATCGGCCCGGAGGGCCAGGGCTTCGTCTATGCCATGAAAGGCCTCGACGGCGGCCGCCTGAACATCGCCAGTTGTTCCCTGGGCGCCGCCCAGGCGGCGCTGGAGCAGTCGATGCGCTACGTCGAGGAGCGCGAGCAGTTCGGCAAGCCGCTGGCGACCTTCCAGGCCTTGCAGTTCAAGCTCGCCGACATGCTCACCGAACTCACCGCCAGCCGCCAGATGGTCCGCCTCGGCGCCCATCGGCTGGACCGCGGCGACGCCGAGGCGACCCTGTACTGCGCAATGGCCAAGCGCTTCGCCACCGACCGCTGCTTCGATGTCTGCAACGAGGCCTTGCAACTGCACGGCGGCTACGGCTATCTCAACGATTATCCGCTGGAGCGCTGGGTACGCGACACCCGCGTGCACCAGATCCTCGAAGGCACCAACGAAATCATGCGGGTGATCGTCGCCCGCCGCCTGCTGGAGCAGGGCGGCATGCTCGATCGCCTGCTGTGAACGCCGCGAACCATCGCATCCGATAGTGCCGGGACGCCCCGGCCCATGATCCAGTGAGGGACTTCATGAACACTGCCGTCGAACCCTACAAGGCTTCCTCCTTCGACCTGACCCACAAGCTCACCGTGGAAAAGCACGGGCACACCGCGCTGATCACCATCAACCACCCGCCGGCCAACACCTGGGACCGCGACTCGCTGATCGGCCTCCGCCAACTGATCGAGCACCTCAACCGCGACGACGATATCTACGCCCTGGTAGTGACCGGCCAGGGGCCGAAGTTCTTCTCCGCCGGCGCCGACCTGAACATGTTCGCCGACGGCGACAAGGCCCGCGCTCGCGAGATGGCCCGCCGCTTCGGCGAAGCCTTCGAGGCGCTGCGCGATTTCCGCGGGGTGTCGATCGCGGCGATCAACGGCTACGCCATGGGCGGCGGGCTGGAGTGCGCCCTCGCCTGCGACATCCGCATCGCCGAGCGCCAGGCGCAGATGGCCCTGCCGGAGGCCGCGGTGGGCCTGCTGCCCTGCGCCGGCGGGACCCAGGCGCTGCCCTGGCTGGTGGGCGAAGGCTGGGCCAAGCGGATGATCCTCTGCAACGAGCGGGTGGATGCGGAAACCGCCCTGCGCATCGGCCTGGTCGAACAGGTGGTGGACAGCGGCGAGGCGCGCGGCGCCGCCCTGCTGCTGGCGGCCAAGGTGGCACGCCAGAGCCCGGTGGCGATCCGCACCATCAAGCCGCTGATCCAGGGTGCCCGCGAACGCGCGCCGAACACCTGGCTGCCGGAGGAGCGCGAGCGCTTCGTCGATCTGTTCGACGCCCAGGACACCCGCGAAGGGGTCAACGCCTTCCTCGAGAAGCGCGATCCCAAGTGGCGCAACTGCTGAGCCTTCCCATCGAACCCGGCGGGCTGCGCCACAGCCCGCCCGAGCCGAGAGCCCCGACATGAACGTGCTTTTCGAAGAACGCCCGAGCCTGCATGGCTTCCGCATCGGCATTGCCACCCTGGATGCGGAAAAGAGTCTGAACGCCCTGTCCCTGCCGATGATCGAGGCCCTGGCGGCGAAACTCGACGCCTGGGCCGAGGACGCCGGCATCGCCTGCGTGCTGTTGCGCGGCAACGGCGCCAAGGCCTTTTGCGCCGGCGGCGACGTGCGCAAGCTGGTGGACGCCTGCCGCGAGCAACCCGGCGAGGTACCGGCCCTGGCGCGACGCTTCTTCGCCGATGAATACCGCCTCGACTACCGCATCCATACCTACCCGAAACCCTTCATCTGCTGGGCCCACGGCTATGTGATGGGTGGCGGCATGGGGCTGATGCAGGGTGCCGGGATTCGCATCGTCACCCCGTCCAGCCGCCTGGCGATGCCGGAGATCGGCATCGGCCTGTACCCAGACGTCGGCGCCAGCTGGTTCCTCGCCCGCCTGCCCGGCAGGCTCGGCCTGTTCCTCGGCCTGAGCGCGGCGCAGATGAACGCCCGCGACGCTCTCGACCTCGACCTGGCCGACCGCTTCCTTCTCGACGACCAGCAGGACGCCCTGCTCGCCGGCCTGGTGCAGATGAACTGGAACGAGTCGCCCCAAGTGCAACTTCACAGCCTGCTTCGCGCCCTCGAACACGAGGCCCGCGGCGAACTGCCGGAGGCCCAGTTGCTCCCGCGCCGGCCGCGCCTGGACGCACTGCTCGACCAGCCGGACCTGGCGAGCGCCTGGCAGGCGCTGGTGGCGCTGCGCGACGACGCCGACCCGCTGCTTGCGCGTGGCGCGAAGACCCTGGCCGAGGGCTGCCCGATGACCGCGCATCTGGTCTGGCAGCAGATCGAGCGTGCGCGCTACCTGTCGCTGGCCGAGGTGTTCCGCCTGGAATACGCCATGAGCCTGAACTGCACGCGCCATCCGGACTTCGCCGAGGGGGTACGCGCAAGGCTGATCGATCGCGACAACGCACCGAACTGGCATTGGCCGCAGGTGGAATCGATCCCGCAGGCGGTGATCGAGGCGCACTTCGAGCCGACCTGGGAGGGCGAGCATCCGCTGGCGGGGCTCTGATCCGCCGCGCCGCCCTCTGCCGAAGGAGGGCGCGGGCCCGCCACGTCCATAGCGTCTAAGCTGTTTCACAGCATCCCCAAGAGGCCTCGCGGCCGCCACAGGAGGAGCTCCATGAAACAGATCGCCTTCATCGGCCTCGGCCACATGGGCGCGCCGATGGCCACCAACCTGCTCAAGGCCGGCTACCTGCTGAACGTCTTCGACCTGGTGCAGAGCGCCGTCGACGGCCTGGTCGCCGCCGGCGCCAGCGCCGCCCGCAGCGCCCGCGACGCGGTGCAGGGCGCCGACGTGGTCATCAGCATGCTGCCGGCCAGCCAGCACGTCGAAGGCCTGTACCTCGACGACGATGGCCTGCTCGCGCACATCGCCCCCGGCACCCTGGTGCTGGAATGCTCGACCATCGCCCCGACCTCGGCGCGCAAGGTCCACGCCGCCGCCCGCGAGCGCGGCCTGGCGATGCTCGACGCGCCGGTGTCCGGCGGCACTGCCGGCGCGGCAGCCGGCACCCTGACCTTCATGGTCGGCGGCGACGACGAAGCCCTGGAGAAGGCCCGGCCGCTGTTCGAGGCCATGGGTCGCAACATCTTCCATGCCGGCCCCGACGGCGCCGGCCAGGTGGCCAAGGTGTGCAACAACCAGCTCCTCGCGGTGCTGATGATCGGTACCGCAGAAGCCATGGCCCTGGGCGTGGCCAACGGCCTCGACGCGAAGGTGCTGGCCGAGATCATGCGCCGCAGCTCCGGTGGCAACTGGGCGCTGGAAGTCTACAACCCCTGGCCGGGGGTTATGGAGAACGCTCCGGCGTCGCGCGACTACAGCGGCGGCTTCATGGCCCAGTTGATGGCCAAGGACCTCGGGCTGGCCCAGGAAGCCGCCCAGGCCAGCGCCAGCAGCACGCCGATGGGCAGCCTGGCGCTGAGCCTGTACCGTCTGCTGCTGAAGCAGGGCTATGCGGAGCGGGACTTTTCCGTGGTGCAGAAATTGTTCGATCCGACCCAAGGCCAATAGACAGGCAGGCGGGTCCGCGCCCAGGCTGGTCGATTCGACGATGCGAGGAGCCCGCCTTGAACGCCCTGCTGCTGCGTTACCGTTTCCGCCTGCTGTTCTTTTCCACCGTGCTGTTCACGGCGATCCTCGGCCTGCCGTCGAGCACCAAGCCACGGGTGCTCGGCAGCCTCCTGCTGCTGGTGCTGGCCGGGATGAACACCTTGCGCAGACGCAGTCCGCTGGTCTACCTGACGGCCTTCTTCGGCCTGTTCAGCCTGGCCCTGTACACCACTGCGGACTTCAGCAGTCCCTACTCCAGCCTGCCGCCCGGCCTGCTGCGCGGGCTGAGCCTGATCCTGCTGTACCTGACCCTGTTCGCCGCGCTGTTCCGCCGCGTCACCCAGGAGCGCCCGGTGACCCACGAGCTGCTCTACGGACTCTGCGCGCTCTACCTGCAGATGGCGCTGGCCTTCGCTCTCGCCTACTACATGGTCGAACAGATGCAGCCGGCCAGCTTCATCGCCAGCCATGGCGCACTCGGCCTGGATACCTTCGTCTACTACAGCCTGGTGACCCTGACCACCGTGGGCTACGGCGACATCCAGGCGATCAACCCGCTGGCGCGCCTGCTGGCCGGCAGCGAAGGAGTGATCGGGGTCCTGTTCATCGCCCTCGCCGTGGCCCGCAGCCTGACCCTGATGAGCGACAGCGAGGAGGTCTGATTATTAAGCTGGGCTAACGAGTGCATCCCCCTCGCAGCGGTTTATCCCGGCGAGCGCAGGGCGGATGATGCTGATCGACGCCGCTCTGCGGCATTTCTCGAACGGAAGGTGCAGCATGAAAATCGCCCTGATCGGCGCCACCGGCCACGTCGGCCACTATTTCCTCAACGAAGCCCTGCAACGCGGCCACGCGGTAACCGCCCTGGTCCGCGACCCGAGCAAGCTGGCGGCGCGCGACGGCCTCGGCGTAGTGCAGGCGGACGTCAGCGACCCGGCCCAGGTGGCCAGCGCCGTGGCAGGCCACGAGGTGGTCATCAGCGCTTTCAACGGCGGCTGGGGCAGCGCCGACCTCCGCGCCCGCCACGCCGCCGGCAGCCAGGCCATTCTCGACGGCGTGAAACGCTCCGGCGTGCCGCGCCTGCTGGTTCTCGGCGGCGCCGGGAGCCTGGAGATCGCCCCCGGCCAGCGCCTGGTGGACAGCCCGGAATTCCCCGAGCAGTGGAAGCAGGGCGCCCTCGGCGCCGCCGACGCCCTCGACCAACTGCGCGGCGAGCAACGACTGGACTGGGTGTTCCTCAGCCCGGCGATGCTCCTCGAACCCGGCCAGCGCAGCGGCAAGTTCCGCCTCGGCGGCGACCAGGTCCTGTTTGACGCCAAGGGCGAGAGCCGGATTTCCCTGGAAGACCTGGCGGTAGCCATGCTCGACGAGGCCGAGCAGCCCCGTCATCATCGCCAGCGCTTCACCGTGGCCTACTGAAAAGACCAGGCGCCCCTCTCGGGCGCCTTCGTCGTCAGCCTTCGGACTTCGCCGCCGGCGTGACGATATCGAACCAGAAGTCGAAGTCGCCGAGCATGCCGAACAGTTGCCCCAGCAACAGCGGATTGCCGGAACTCTTCAGCTTGCCCTCGAAGACCAGGCGTACCGCCGATACCTCTTTGAGCAGCAGCCGGTTGAGATCGGCGCGGTCGATGCTCACGGTCTGCCCGGCGTCCTCGCTCTGCACGCCGCGCAGGTTGTTCAGGTGCGAGTTCTTCAGTTCCAGCAGGTAGTTCTCACCGATGTCCGGCAGGCGCAGGTTGATGCTCAGCGCCTTGCCCTCCGCAGCGCCGGCGTCCAGGCGCACGCCGAGATAGTCGAACAGCAGGCCGGTGTCCATCGCCGCCAGGGCATCGGCGCTGCCGGCCTTCATCGTCGGCTGGTCGCGCGGTACGCCGTGGCGCAGTTCGTAGGCGGCGCTGAGGTAGCTGTTGCGCCAGCCGGCGTTCTCCGCCTGGTAGCCGAGCTGCTCCAGGGCGTCGGCCTGCAGCTCGCGCGCGGCCCGGTTATCCGGCTCGGCGAAGACCAGCCTGTTGACCACCTCGACCACCCAGCGGTACTCGCCCCTGGCGTACGACGCCCGCGCTTGCTCCAGCAGGCGCTCGGCGCCGCCCATGTATTCCACGTAGCGGCCCGCCGAGTCCTCCGGGCTGAGCGGGTCGAGGCTCGCCGGGTTGCCGTCGTAGTAGCCCAGGTAGCGGTTCAGCACGGCCCGTGCGTTATGGCTGACCGAGCCGTGGTAGCCGCGATCGTACCATTCCTGGTCGAGGCTGGGCGGCAGGCGCAGGCGGTTGTGCACCTGGCCGATGGTCACGCCCTGGTTGGCCAGGTGCAGGGTCTGGTCGTGCAGGAAGCCGTACAGGTCACGCTGCTTCTCCAGCACCTCGACGATCTCCGCGTTGCCCCAGCGCGGCCAGTTGTGCACTGCGAACATCACCTCGGCCTGCCTGCCGAAACGATGCAGCGCCTGGTTGATGTACTTGCTCCAGCCCAGCGCATCACGTACCTCGGCGCCGCGCAGGGTGTACAGGTTGTGCAGGGTGCCGACCACGTTTTCGGCCATCAGCAGGGCCTTCTGCCGCGGCAGCCAGATGTTCATCTCCGCCGGCGATTCGGTACCCGGCGTGTTCTGGAAGGTGAACGGCACGCCGTCCAGCACCAGGTCCTCGCCCTCGCCTTCGATTAGGCGGGTCGGCGCCAGCAGGCTCAGCGGTCCGCGCGCCAATCCCTTGCCGATGGCCATGTCGACCTGCCCCTGCGGCCCCTTGGGCAGTTGCGTGCCGTACTGGTAGGTGGCGCGGCGCATCATGGCGTTGCCGGCCAGGACGTTCTCCTTGATCGCCGCCTCCATGAAGCCGGCCGGAGCGATGATCTGCACCGCGCCGCTGGCGACCTGCTGTGGCTCTACCAGACCGCGCACGCCTCCAAAGTGATCGGCGTGGGCGTGGCTGTAGATCACCGTACGGATCGGTCTCTCGCCCAGCTCGCGGCTGACCAGTTCGTAGGCCGCCCTGGCGGTGGCCGGGGTGGTCAGGGTGTCGACCACGATCCAGCCGCTGTCGCCGCGGATGAAGGTGATGTTGGCCAGGTCGAAGCCGCGCACCTGGTAGATACCCTCGGCAACCTCGAACAAGCCGTACTTGAGATTGAGCAGGGCCTGGCGTTGCAGGCTGGGATTGATGCTGTCGCGAGGCTTGCCGTCGAGGAGGAAGTCGTAGCCACCGAGCTGCCAGGCGACGCTGCCGTCGGGGTTGCGGATGAGTAACCGCTCCGGGCGCCGGATCAGGCCGCGGTCGGCGCGCTCGAAGTCGGCGCGGTCGGCGAAGGGCAATTCCGCTTCGACCCGCCGCTGGGCCTCGACGGTGAAGGCACTGGGCGGTTTGGGCGTGGTGGTTTCGGCGGCGCCGGCGAGCAGCGGGGCGAGCGCCAGGAGTGCAAGCAGACGGCTCATCGGATACTCCGTTTTATTGTTGTGGGCTTCGGCTGGCACTATGCCGAGCGGCACGGCAATAATTCCAATGCATTCCAGGTCCACATTCGATGCGGAGTCCGCATGAGCGATCTACGCCAGTTCCGCCACTTCGTCGCCCTCGCCGAGCACGGCCACTATGCCCGCGCCGCCGAAGCGGTGAATCTCAGCCAGCCGGCGCTGTCACGCAGCATCCAGGCGCTGGAGGGACAGTTGGGTTGCACCCTGGTGGAGCGCGGCAGCCGCGGCGTGGCCCTCACGGCCCACGGCCGGCTGGTGCTGGAACACGCTCGGCGCCTGCTGGCCGGGCATCGCGCACTGCACAACGCGGTGAGCCAGTTGGCCAATCTCGACAGCGGCGAGCTACGCCTGGGCGGCGGTCCCTTCCCCGCCGCACGGCTGTTGCCCGAGGCACTGGCCGGTTTCTCCAGCGCCCACCCACGCGTGCGCGTCGTACTGCTCATCGAAGACTGGCAGACCCTACGCCAGCGCCTGCTGGATGACGCCGTCGAACTCTTCGTCGCCGATATCCGCGAGCTGCAAGGCGATCCGCAGTTGCGCATCCACCCGCTACGCGAGTATCCCGGCGTACTCTTCTGCCGCCCCGGCCATCCGTTGCTGCGTCTGGTGAGGCCGAGCGCCGAGCAACTGGCCGACTACCCGCTGGCCGGCCCGCGCCTGCCCGAGGCAGTCCGCGGCGACCTGGCGCGCCTGCTGCAACGCGAAGAACCGCTCGGCATACAGTGCGACGACGTGCTGATGCTCAAGGGCCTGGTCGGCTCCAGCGAGCTGATCAGCCTGGCGCCCTGGGACGTGGTTGCCGCCGACGTCGAGGCCGGCCGCCTGGCGCTGCTGCCCTGGCCCGCCGGCGCCGAGCCCGCCCGCGCCAAGGGCTCCGCCTACGGTCTGGTCAGCCGTGCCGGCCGCAGCCTGTCGCCGGCCGCGGCGGTGTTCGTCGAGCGGGTGCTGGAACAGGACCGGCGCTTCGCCGCCTGAGGCTCAGCGCCAGCGAGCGTCGTCGCGGCGCTCCTGCCAGGTACGGTTCCAGTCGCGCCCGCGGTTGTCACGGTCACGGTCGTGATAGCGCTCGTAGCGGTAGTCGGGACGATGCCGGTGGTCGTTGCGGTCGTAGACCACGCAGGCCGACAGCGGCAGGACGAGGATCAGCAGGGAAAGCAAACGACGCATGGCGCCTCCTGTGCGGTTCCGGCCTCTCCTGCGGATGCGGGAGGATTGCCTGTTCCGGAACCTGCACATCGGACTGCGCGGCGCGCGGGCGGTGCCCGCGGCGAGGGTAAAGCCTGAGTAAATCAGCCGAGGCTACGCAGGTGCAGGACGCCGAACAGCAGCACCTGGAGGCGCTCCAGCCAAGGTGCCGGGCGCGCCTTGAGACGCCCGTTGAGCAGCAGGATCTCGGCGGCATGGACCAGCACCAGCACGCCGGACAACAGCAGGATCGGTCGATGCAACTCGCCCAGCGGGTAGGCCAGGTTGACCAGCGCGACGAGCCAGAACATCGCCAGGGCGCCCTTGGCGAACGACAGGAAATGACTCATGGGGGAACCTCCTCGTTTCGATGTCGGCAGAGTGTGCCGAGCAAATGCGCCGAGGGGGTCCGCACTTTCGACTGGAAAGCACGACGGCGCCCGCAGGCGCCGTCTTTGCTTGCGCACCTCAGTTGCGCCAGCGAGGCACCCCGCCCTGCTGGCCCCGGTGCCGCGGACGATCCTGCCCACCGTGTTGCTGCCAGCGTTGCGGAGAATGCCCGCGCCATTGCGGCTGGCCACCGCGCTGCCAGTTGCCCGGATGCCGCTCGCCGCGATGGGCCGGGCGCGATTCGTGGTAGCGCTGCTGGTAGCGATATTGCTCGCGCCGGTAGTCGCGGTGGCCATCGTAGCGGCGTGGCGACGGGTAGTAGCGTTGGTCGTAGTAGCGCGTCGAGTAGTAGCGCCGTTCGCTGCGCCAGCCATCGTCATACACGCGATAGCGCGGCACTTCGTAGGCGTAGCCGTAGGGCTGGCCGCGATAGTGGCGCCAATCGCCGTCATCGTAGTCGTAGTCATACACCGCGCAGCCACCCAGGCTGGCGAGAAGCAGAAGAAGCGGGACTCTCAGGAATGTGCGCCACATGGCAGCCTCCTGCGGCCCCGCTGCCGACCGGCCGGACGACCGGCGACGCCGCGAGGCGCGCATACGACGTGAAGACTCGGGAAATGGAAGTGGGCTCAGCACCAGCCTTTCTTGGCGTGGCCCGGAGGACAATGGGGCGGGCCGCCGCGATCGTAGCCGTAGTAGCCATCGTCGAACGGATCCAGTTCGACGTAGGCGCCCGGCACCCGAACGCTGCAACCGCTCATCAGGAAGGCCGCCAGTAGCAGCCCGAACAATCGCATGACCATCAGCATTCTCCTTCATCGCAGAACGCAGCCGAACCACGCCTGGACAAGATCCCGATGGAGCGGGAAGCCGGTTGCGGCGGTTGCAACCCGGCTGCACTAGAGACCGAAGGAAAAAACGGAAATTCCCTGAATCCGACCAACGACACGGGCCTCCAGAACGTGACCGCAGCCGGCGTTTCTCGGTAGAGTGCGCGGACCAAGGACTGCCGGCCCCGCCGGAACCGCTCAAGGAGCATGCATGCAACCCATCGACCGCGCCCAGGCACAGCAGCGCGCCAACGACATCCTGGTGTTCCAGCGCGAGCTGCAACGCCTCGACCAGGAGCAGGCGTTCCGCCTCGAACCGGCCCAGGCCCGGCAACTCGCCGACTATCACCTGGCCCTGCTGGACAGCTACCGCGACCGTTTCGACATCGACCACGACCTGCGCAGCCAGCAACTTTCGCTGGGCATGCGGGTAGCCTCGTTCTTCGGCGCCCTGGCCTTCGCCGCCAGCGTGTTCCTGCTGTTCTATCGCTTCTGGGGCCTGTTCCCCACCGTCGCCCAGGTGGCGATCCTGATCGGCAGCGCCTTCGCCGCGTTCTTCGCCACGCTCTGGGTCCAGGCCAAGGACGCCTCGGGCTACTTCAGCAAGCTGGCGGCGATGGTCGCGTTCGCCTGCTTCGTCCTCGACCTGACCATGCTCGGGCAGATATTCAACGTCACCCCCAGCGACCTGGCGCTGGTGCCCTGGGCGCTCTACGCCCTGCTCCTGGCCTACCTGTGCAACGCCCGCCTGCTGCTGGTGGCGGCGATCCTCTGCGTGATGGGTTTCATCGCCGCGCGCGTCGGCACCTGGGGCGGCGGCTACTGGCTGAGCGTAGGCGAGCGACCGGAGAACTTCTTCCCCGCCGCCGCGCTGATCTTCGCCGTGCCGCTGTGCTTCGATCAGCGCAACTTCAGCGGCTTCGCCGTGATCTACCGGGTGTTCGCCCTGCTCGGCCTGTTCCTGCCGATGCTGGTGCTGGCCAACTGGGGCTCAGGCAGCTACCTGGCGCTGCCGTCGGCGCTCATCGAGGGGCTCTACCAGGTCGCCGGCTTCGTCGCCGCCGCCCTTGTGATCTGGCTCGGCGCGCGACGCAACTGGGCGGACGTGAGCAATACCGGGATCACCTTCTTCGTCATCTTCCTCTACACCAAGTTCTTCGACTGGTGGTGGGAAGCGATGCCGAAGTACCTGTTCTTCCTGGTGCTCGGCCTCAGCGCCCTGCTGATCCTGCTGGTCCTGCGCCGCCTGCGCACGCCCCTGGGCATCGCCGCGAGGACTGACGCATGAATCGCAACCGTCGCAACGCCCTGATCGCCGGCAGCCTCCTGCTGCTGGCGGCGAACCTGGCCGCCCTCGGTGGCGTCGCCTGGAACCGGTCCGGCGAGGCCGAAAGCAAGCTGGTGCTCAGCCAGCGCGAGCTCCAGCGCAACTGGTCCTACGGTTTCTGGAGCGAAGAGAACAGTGGCGTCGAACTGCGCCTGGAGCTTCGCTCGCCGAGCAGCGAGCCGCCCAGTGACCTCGCTCCCCCGCTGCCGCCCGAGCAGATGCGCGCCCTCGGTTTCAGCATCCCGGACGCGCTCGACGAAGAGAGCGTACGGCGCTACCGCCGCCAACAGGAAAAACAGGTGCTACTGGTCCTGGAGCTCGACGGCCCGGCCTATCGCCGCGAAGTACGCCTGGCCGAGGAGCGCCTGGCCGAGGCCCGCGCCCGCAGCAAGGCCCTGCCCAAGGACGAAATGCTGTCCAGCCAGATGGAGGCCGCTCGCCACCAACTGAAGCATGAGCAGGGAGAGGCCAGCCGACTGTTCATCGTCGACACCGGCCTCGACCTGGCCGCCCTGCGCCAGCGCTACCCCGAGCGCCAGCGCTACGCCATCGTCAAGGGCCGGGTGCGTCCCTGGTCCGCGGTCGACGGAGGCAGGACGCTGGTCGGCGGCTACATCAGCCGTACCGACCTCGCCGCGATCAACGTGCCACGACAATGGCACGCGGTATTCGCCAAGGTCGACGAACAAAACTACCGGCTAGCGCCGCTGGAACTGCACCTCAGCTTCGGCCAGCGCCTGGAGCCCTGGATCACCAACGCCGTTCGCCGCTGAAACGCCCCGCCTGGCGCACGATGCTTGCATCCGCGCGCCGGGCCCTGCACCCTGGGCACCCGCCAGCCATCCACCGCGCCATGAACAGCGAAATCGATCCAGGCCGCTGCCCGCTGTGCCAGCAATCCAACCGCTGCACCCTGGCCTATCCCACTAGCGCCACCCAGGCTTGCTGGTGCTTCACCACGGAGATCGATGCGGCCGTGCTGGAGCGGATTCCCGCCGAGCTGCGCCGCCGCGCCTGCCTCTGCCCACGCTGCGCGCAACTGCTGCCGCCCGACGCCGACGACTGATGCGCCTGGACCGCTTCCTCGCCAACCTGCCCGAACTCAGCCGCCGCGACGCGCAGATGCTGATCGCCGGTGGACACTTGCGCGTGGACGGCCAGGTGGTGCGCGACGGCACCCACGAGGTGCGGGTGTTCAGCCGGGTGGAACTGGACGAGCGGCTGCTCCAGGCTGGCAAGCCGGCGCGCTACTACATGCTGCACAAACCGATGGGCTGCGTCAGCGCCACCCGCGACCCGCAACACCCGACCGTCCTCGACCTGTTCCCGGAAGACCTGCGCGACGACCTACACATTGGCGGTCGTCTCGACTACAACACCACCGGCCTGATGCTGCTGACCAACGATGGCCAGTGGTCGCGCCGCCTGACCCTGCCGGGCAGCCGGCGCGACAAGGTCTACTACGTGGAAACCGAGGCGCCCATCGACCAACGCTACGTGGATGCCTTCGCCGCCGGCCTCCACTTCCGCTTCGAAGACCTGGTCACCCTCCCCGCGCAGCTCGAACCGATCGGCCCACGCTGCGCCCGCCTGACCCTGCACGAAGGCCGCTATCACCAGGTCAAGCGCATGTTCGGCCACTTCGACAACAAGGTGCTGCGCCTGCACCGCGAGCGCATGGGCGATATTTGTCTCGACCCGCAGTTGCCGCCGGGTGCCTGGCGCCCCCTGAATGCTGAAGAAATCTGTTCGGTGTGAAACCCCGCCGCCCGCCGCCTGTCCACCGAAAGAGGCCGGACCGCAGGGGTTTGGCCGGCCGTCGCGAGCGACGCTAAGCTGAATGGCATCTGTCGGAGCGACAGCCTTTCCCGCATGGAGCAAGAGAAAGCGCCAATGAAAAGATCCCTTGCCGTACTGCTGCTGGCCTTCGCCGTCGGCAGCCTCCACGCGGCGCCCGCCAGCCCAGCGAACGCGCCTTTGCCGCCGGCCGACATCAAGGCGCGGCTGAAGAGCATGAAGCCCGGCGAGTACCTCTGGTACCCTGAGGTTTCCCCGCAGGGACCAGTGACCATCGTGGTCAGCCTTACCGAACAGAAGGCCTACATCTACCGCAACGGTATCGCCATCGGGGTCAGCACCCTCAGCTCCGGCAAGAAGGGCCGGGAGACCCCGACCGGAGTGTTCTCGATCCTGCAAAAGAGCGTCGACCACAAGTCCGACCTCTACAACAGCGCGCCCATGCCCTACATGCAGCGCCTGACCTGGGACGGCATCGCCCTGCACGCCGGCAACCTGCCCGGCTATCCCGCCTCCCACGGCTGCATCCGCCTGCCCATGGCGTTCGCCAAGAAGCTCTACGGCATCACCGGATTCAGCTCCACCACGGTAATCATTTCCAACGCCAGCAGCGCGCCGAAGGAAGTCGACCACCCCGGCCTGCTGGCACCGACGGTAGCGGACGGGCGACCGGTGACGCTGCCGGTGGAGCCCGGAGAAATCGCCTGGAACGACCCCGGCGCGGAACGCGGTCCGTTGTCGGTGCTGATCAGCCGCGCCGACCAGCGCGCCTATGTCTATCGCGGCGGCCAGCGCATCGGCACCGCACCGGTGCAGTTGCCGGCACGCCCGCAAACCGGCATGGCGGTGTTCTCGCTGCTGGAAAAGCCGACCCCGGAAGAAATCAGCGAGACCTCGCCGAACCTGCGCTGGTCGGTGGTCCAGGTGAGCAACCCGGGACAGGGCCTGACACCCTCCGAGCAACTGGGCAAGATCCGCATGGACCCGACCTTCGTCCGCGAAATGCTCGGTGCCATGGACGTCGGCAGCACCCTGGTGATCACCGACTGGGCCTCGACCCGGGACACCCACAGCGACTCCGATTTCACGGTGATCGCCACGGAAACACCGAACAATCCGACGAAATCGCTTAAAAAGTAGTCGGCAAGTTGTTCAAAAATCGAGCACAATGCCTCTCATCCGGTAAAAACCACACTGAACCGATGGGAATACTGCTCGTATGCCAACCTTCCTCCGTGCCGCCCTGCGCAGGCTGAGCCTGGCGGGCGCCACCCTTTGCGCACTGGCCAGCGGGCCGGTATTCGCCATGCCACTTCCCTCCGCCAAGGACCTGCAGAAACTCGCTCCACAGGCCAGCCTGCCAACCCTCGAACTGGCCCTTACCGCCTATGCCTGCGCGAGTGCCAGCCAGGGCGGCGACAACGGCCTGCTGACGGTGATCGACTACTCGCGGCCGTCGCGCGACAAGCGTCTCTGGGTATTCGACCTGAAGACCCGCAAGCTGCTCTTCGAAGAGTGGGTGACCCACGGCAAGAACAGCGGCGATGACCTTGCCACCTCCTTCTCCAACCGGCCGAACAGCTACCAGTCGTCGATCGGGCTGTTCCAGACCGGCCAGCTCTATACCGGCAAGCATGGTCAGTCGCTGCGCCTGGTTGGCCTGGAGCCGGGCTTCAACGACAAGAGCGAAGAACGCGCCATCGTCATGCATTCCGCTGCCTACGCCGATCCCAGGGTGGTTCCCGGGCTCGGTCGTCTGGGCCGCAGCCAGGGCTGCCCTGCGGTACGCCCGGCCGTGGCGGCCCGGCTGATCAACACCCTCAAGCGCGGCAGCTACGTGTTCGCCTATTACCCGCAACCGAAGTGGCTGGAAACCTCGCGCTTCCTCGCCCCGCAGAGCTGCGCCGTGGCACGTGCGGCGCGTACGCCGGAAGTCATCGCCAGCCTGCTCAAATGAACCGCCGGGGCGGCGGCCGCGCCGTCCCTTTCCTTCCCGGCATCCCGAAATCGCAGCATCGGTACTTGCCTCGCGGCATTTCGTCGGATTCCAGCCCCCCTTCCCCCATCCAAAAGCGAAACAGGGCTTGCAGCCCGGCACGCCGGCTGCTTAACTGACGCTCACGTTGTGACTGACAAGTCACAAACGACTTCCAAGAAAGCCCGCGTGACTGCCCGCGCTTAGGCGCCGGCCTTTCCTGCCCGGCCAATAGCCGCTTCGCCAAAATCCGAGAGGATTTCGGACGCTCTCTATTTGCCTGTAAGTCGTTGAAAATCAAAAGTTTATCAAATCCATCCGAATGACATTCAACTGTCATTGGGAGGCGCTTTCATCTGCCCATGAGCATTTTGTATTCGCCGCGACAAGCAGGTCGCCGCGTTCCCATCGAACGATTCCAGGAGGAAGCGACATGAGGCCGGAAACAGCCATCATCGAGATCCACGGGCAATACAGGATTCACACCGAGTTCTACGGCAACCCCGCGGCGCAGCAAACCATCATCCTGGTCAACGGCTCGCTGTCGACCACAGCGTCCTTCGCCCAGACCGTGAAGTACCTGCAGCCGCATTACAACGTGGTGCTCTACGACCAGCCGTATGCCGGCCAGTCCAAACCCCATAACGAAAACCACACGCCGATCAGCAAGGAATGCGAGGCCAGGATCCTGCTGGAACTGATCGAACGCTTCCGTGCCGAGGTAGTGATGTCGTTCTCGTGGGGCGGCGTCGCCACCCTGCTGGCCCTGGCGCAACGTCCCGGACGGATCCGCAGGGCGGTGGTCAACTCATTCTCGCCTCAGCTCAACCCGGCCATGCTCGACTACCTGCATCGCGGCCTCGACTACCTCGCCGCCTGCGATCGCACCCAGATCGGCAACCTGGTCAACGAAACCATCGGCCGCTACCTGCCACAGTTGTTCAAGCGCTACAACTTCCGCCACGTCAGCAGCCTGGACGAGCACGAATACCACCAGATGCACTTCCATATCCGCGAAGTGCTGCGCCTGAACGCCGATAGCTATACCGAGAGCTTCGCCGGCATCGAGATCCCGATGCTGTTCATGAACGGCGAGCTGGACATCTACACCACGCCCCACGAAGCCCGCCAGTTCGGCCAACTGATCCGCGGCGCGGAATTCCACACCATCCGCAATGCCGGCCACTTCATCGACGTCGAGCACAAGGCCGCCTGGCAGCAGACCCAGGACGCCCTGCTGGCCTTCCTCCGCCCGCAGCGCACGCAGCCGCTCAACCCGATCTACCGCCCCCAGCCCAACGGCGCCAGCGTCCCCCTCGCCGCCCTCGCCAGCTAACCGCCACCGCCACGGGGAGCCCCGCTCCCCTGGCGGAAAAACCCAGCGAAATCAACAAAAACCCCGCCCCGGGCTTCACCTGCCGCCGCGCATCTGGTAAAAAGGCGCCTTGGCCGCAAAAGCCATCCGAGCGGGCGTCGTATAATGGCATTACCTGAGCTTCCCAAGCTCATGACGAGGGTTCGATTCCCTTCGCCCGCTCCAGATCCCAATGCAAAAGCCCCTGACACCAACCAGTGCCAGGGGCTTTTTGTTTTCAGGCTTTACCGCGTAAAGCCCGGGAAAGATCGGAAGCGCCCCATGGATTTCGGCGGAGACGCAGCCGGAAGGTTCCTCTCCCTTACATCATCAGCGAGTAGGCCCGCTCCAACTGGTCGAGATCGATATCCAGGGGCAGCGGCAGGGGCGCTTCGCCGATGTGCTGCTCGCTGGCGAACTTTCCCTCGGCCAACACACGTGCCGGGTCGTTGAGGGCGAGGAAGTCGCCCCCGTCGTATTCCCAGAAATTCAGCGGGGAGCGGCCGGAATAGGTTTCGTTCCAGCAGGCGACGTACGAACGTTCGCCCAGGACTTTCGGACGGCAGGAAACGTAGGGTTCCAGATAGACCTCATGGGTGAGGTACAGGAAGGTGAGGTCATCCACGCGATAGGCCGGCGCTTCGCTGACCTCCTGGGGCTCCTCGTCCAGTTGCGCTTCGGGGTTCGCTCCCGGATCGACCGCTGCGACAGCGGAAAACCCATCCGCCCCCCCAGGCTCTCCCATGGCCATGCCTCCGCCGATGAACAGGGAAGCAACCACGACCAATAACTTCAACACGACGCGTCCTCGCCTGAAAATCGCGGAGATTACGCCGCCAACTTTTCAGGTATGCGATCAGGGTGGCCCGCAACCTTCCGCCCCGCCGCCCGATATCGGGCAATTCCTACACGACGGAAGACGCATCCACCTAGGCCCGCACCCGGCTCGTCTTCTCTCTCAGCGCTCTTTCACGGTGTCCCGCAGCAAATTAGTAATTATCTGTAGGAATAACTCCTCAACAGCCTCGTATCACTTCCGCTCGAGCCGAATCTCGACCAGCTTGCCATCGATGAAGCGCAAGTGTCGGTAGACGCCTCCACTGGGGCCATACACCCAGAATTCGGTGCGTGCGGCATTCAACTTGGGCACGCCGTTGTTGCGCAGGGCAGGCTCGTTGACGATCCTGCTCAGCGGTTGCCCGCACCTTTCCAGGACTTGCTCGACGCTGTCGCCCTCGTCCACCAGGTGCGTGCCGCATCTCATCGAGGCGACGGCAGGAATTGCCAACGAAGACATGAACAGCGTCAGCGCCGTGCGAAACATGGATACCTCCCGCTTCCCCCGATAATGAAAGCGCGGACCGCCGCGGGGCGAGGCGAACTCCCTCACAAAGCCGCAAGCGTCGCACAGCGGCATGGCGACGCAGGCAGTTCCTTGCCGTCGCTTCGCCAGCTTCGTTAGACTGCCGCATCGCAGCACGCTTTCGTGGCTGCGCCCTCCCCGATCCGAGGCTTGCATGTTGGAGATAGTAGTCATCCGATAACCGCCACTTCGTCATCCCGCACGAGGTGTCGCCGGTTATCTGCCTTCGCCATGGCTCGCACGCGCCTTTTCGCGCCGTGCGGCCGCGTTGTCACACCGATGATTACAGGTTCTACCGACATGAACGTTTCCAAGCCGGAACAACGGACGCTTCACGCCTTGGCCCAGGGCGGCCATATCGCCTTCCTTCGCGACGCTTCGGGCAAGATCACCCGCGTCGAGTGCTACAACCGCGACGGCCACCTGCTGCTCGACTGCACCCTGGCGGTGTTCTCCAGGCTGAAGAACAAGGGCCTGGTCCACTCCCGCCAGGGCAGGCCCTACCGGATATCCATGGCCGGGCTGAAAGCCGTGCGCCCGCAGGCGGACAATCGCTGACCCCCTTCCTTTTCCATTGCCCCCGCCGGGACAAGGGGGGGGGTTCCGAGGAGTGCTTGCATGAATATTTCCATCCGTGCGGAGACGCCCGGCGACATCGACGCCATCGCCCACCTGACCGAAGCCGCGTTCCGCAACGAAACGCACAGCAGCCATACCGAGCAGTACATCGTCGATGCCCTGCGCCGTGCTGGCGCGCTGACGCTTTCGCTGGTGGCCGAAGCGAATGGCCAGGTGATCGGCCATATCGCAGCCTCGCCAGTGACCATCGATGGCGAAGCGGGCGACTGGTACGGCCTCGCGCCGCTATCGGTGGCGCCCGGGCGACAGCGCCAGGGTCTCGGTTCGCAGTTGGTCCGGCGCCTGCTCACCGAGCTGCGACTGCTGCCCGCGGGTGGCTGCGTGGTACTGGGCGAACCGACCTACTACTCGCGCTTCGGCTTTCGGGTGGAAAGCGGCCTGGCGTTGCCCGGCGTTCCCGCCGAATACTTCCAGGCACAGTCCTTCAGCGGGCGCATGGCGCAAGGAATAGTGGCCTTCCACGCCGCATTCGACGCCAGCGGCTGAGCCGGAACGACAGCAGCCGCTATGTCGCCCCCTGGTCGCGGGCTCAATCGAACTGGGTGCCCTTCTGGATCAGTTCCACCTTGTAGCCGTCCGGGTCTTCGAGGAAGGCGATCACGCTGCGTCCGTGCTGCATCAGCCCGGCCTCGCGGGTGACCCGATAGCCCAGCGCCCTGGCCCGGGCGCAGGTGACGGCGGCATCCTCGACCTCGATGGCCAGGTGGCCGTAGCCGTCGCCCTGGGTGTAGCCGTCCCGGTCCCAGTTGTGGGTCAACTCCAGGGCAGCGGCCGCGCGCTCGTCCTGGTAGCCGACGAAGGCCAGGGTGAAGCGGCCTTCGGGATAGTCCCGGCGCCGCAGCAGGCGCATGTCCAGGGCGCGGGTGTAGAACTCCAGCGCGGCCTCGAGATCGGCCACGCGGAGCATGCTGTGCAGGATTCGCATGGAAACTCTCCGTGGAGTCCGGCGGCGAGCCGCCGGAGCGGGGATCAACCCTCGACGCGGTAGCCCTTGAACAGGAAAAGCGGACCGAAGGCGTAGCTGTCGATCAGTTCGTAGAAGCGCGCGATGGTTTCGTTGCGGCAATGCTGGAGGAACGCCGCCTCGTCTTCGTACACCTCGTCGAGGTAGAAGCGGTTGCGGTTGTTCTCGTCGCGGATCACCTCGAAGCGCAGGGTGCCCGGTTCGTTCTGCAACGAGCCATTGGCATCGAACAGGCCTGCCGCGGCGAACGCTTCGCGCTTGTCGGAGGGAACGTCGAACTGAACCAGTACGTGGTAGGTCATGGAATCTTTCCTCGTGAAATGGGGTTGGAAGCGATCGCGAGGTCCATGCTAGGGTGGCCTTTTACTCATTAAAAGTAATCAATAATCAGCAAATCGCTCACTTAAAGAGAATGATGTGAAACTCTCTCAACTCGGATTCTTCTGCGCGGTGGTCGAACGCGGCACCATCGCAGCCGCGGCCGAACAGTTGCATTGCGTGCCGTCGAACATCACTACCCGCTTGCGCGAACTCGAAGGACAACTCGGCGTAGCCCTGTTCAATCGCGAAAGGAATCGTCTGCTGGTCACCCCCGAGGGCCGCCTGCTGTACCGCCACGCCACGCGCCTGCTGGCGCTGGCCGACGAGACCGCCGCGCTGTTCGCCGGCGACCAGGCGCACGGCGCGCTACGGGTCGGCGCACTGGACGTGGCCCTGGCCAATCACCTGCCACAGCGCCTGGCCCGCTACCGCCGCGAGTCGCCGGGCGTTGAACTGCACATCCGCCCGGAGCATTCGCTGCTGCTCGAGCGTCTGCTGATGGAGGGAGAGCTGGACCTGATCGTTACCGACGGCCCCATCGAACACCCGTTGCTGGCCAGCCGCCTGGCCTTCCGCGAGCGCCTGTTGCGGGTCACTCCCGCCGACCTGCCGGCACCCACTCCCGAGGACCTCGCCGGCCTCGAACTCTATGTGTTCGGCCACACTTGCCACTACCGCCGCCAGGTCGACCGCTGGCTGGCGGAGAGCGCTATCCAGCCGCGGGCAACCCTGGAAATCGAGTCCTACCCGAGCCTCTTCGCCTGCATCGAGGCCGGTCTCGGCTTCGCCTGCGTGCCGGAGAGCTTCGTTGCACGCAGGCCCTCCACGCGACGGGGTTTCCATGCCGAACCGGTAGCCGGCCTGGACTCCAGCGATATCCATTTCGTCTGGCGCAAACAGCAAGCCTCACCGCTGATCCAGGGCTTCATCGACAGCATCGGCGCCGACTGACGCCAACGAACGATGCCGCAACACAAACGCACTCGGAAAAATCGGTAACAGCGGAACCACTGCACAGACCAGAGAAAAAGCCGCCACCAACCAGGCCTGGCGGCGACACCGGAAGTACCCTCGGCGGCCGATTGCCGAGCCGATCCCCTACCTGCCCCCTGGGTTTTCCGACGAAAGACCTTGATTCGTGGGAGGTAGGGTCGTCTCCGCTAGATACCCCTCAACCCTGCGTGCGGGCTCCATGCCCGAGCGCCTTGGCGAGATTTGCCCATAGAGCCATCACTTATGACTGCGACAGACAGAACGCCCCCGCCATTGAAATGGCTCTGCCTCGGCAACCGTGATGCGAACGACGGATTCGAGCTCTTCGCCCATGGCATCTATGCGAGGAACGGCGCGTTGGTCGGCAGCAAGCTCTCCCTGCGCGAACGGCGCCAGCGCGTCGACCTGTCGGCCTTCCTTTCCGGCGCACCGCCGCTGCTTGCCGAGGCGGCGGTCAAGCACCTGCTGGCACGCCTCCTGTGCGTGCACCGGCACAACACCGACCTCGAACTGCTCGGCAAGAACTTCATTCCCCTGCATGCCAGCAGCCTGGGCAACGCCGGGGTCTGCGAGCGGATCCTGGCCTCGGCCAGGCAATTGCAGCAGCACCAGGTCGAACTCTGCCTGCTGCTGGCCATCGACGAGCAGGAACCCGCCTCGGCGGAGTACCTGACGTCCCTCGCCCGGCTACGCGACAGCGGCGTGCGCATCGCGCTGCACCCGCAACGCATCGATACCGACGCTCGCCAGTGCTTCGCCGAGGTCGACGCCGGCCTCTGCGATTACCTGGGCCTGGACGCGCGCCTGCTTGCCCCCGGCCCGCTGACGCGTAACCTGCGCCAGCGCAAGAGCATCGAGTACCTGAACCGGCTGCTGGTGGCACAGGACATCCAGATGCTTTGCCTCAACGTCGACAATGAGGAACTGCACCAACAAGCCAACGCACTCCCCTTCGCCTTCCGTCACGGCAGGCACTATTCGGAGCCTTTCCAGGCCTGGCCGTTCAGCAGTCCGGCCTGCTGAACGCCGACGCGGCTGCCAGCCGTCACGCCAGGCTGGCCCGCTATCCCGCCAGGCGCTACCCTTGGCGGTTTCGACGGACAGGGACGACGGTCATGGGCAACTATTTCGAGAGCCCCTTCAGGGGCAAGCTGCTCTCGGAACAGGTCAGCAACCCGAACATACGGGTGGGGCGCTACAGCTACTACTCCGGCTACTATCACGGGCATTCCTTCGACGACTGCGCCCGCTACCTGATGCCGGACCGCGACGACGTGGACAAGCTGGTCATCGGCAGTTTCTGCTCGATCGGCAGTGGCGCCGCCTTCATCATGGCCGGCAACCAGGGACACCGCGCCGAATGGGCGTCGACCTTCCCCTTCCACTTCATGCACGAAGAGCCTGTCTTCGCCGGCGCCGTGAACGGCTATCAGCCAGCCGGCGACACGCTGATCGGCCATGACGTCTGGATCGGTACCGAGGCGATGTTCATGCCCGGCGTACGGGTCGGCCACGGAGCCATCATCGGCAGCCGCGCGCTGGTGACCGGCGATGTCGAGCCCTATGCCATCGTCGGCGGTAACCCGGCCCGGACCATTCGTAAGCGCTTTTCCGATGGCGATATCCAGAACCTGCTGGAAATGGCCTGGTGGGACTGGCCACTGGCCGATATCGAGGCAGCCATGCCACTGCTGTGTACTGGGGATATCCCCGCCTTGTACCGGCACTGGAAACAGCGCCAGGCCACGGCCTGACGGTTGGACGAAGGAGGTCGAGGATTTTTCTCGGGCCCGATGGCCTACCCTCTATGCTTCCGACGGTATACTGTCGCGATGCCTGGCCATCCAGGCATGCGTGCCAGAGCCACTCCAGCGACCGTAGCGGCGGAGCGAAACGCTGTGTTTCCGACAGCCCGCGCCGAGCACCGATCGCCGGAACGATCGCAGGACTTCATGACCGACGGCCCCCTGGAACGGCTACCGGGCAAGACGAGTGACAAGAACGACACATGATTGAAGAAGCCACTTCCAGCAAGCACTCAGGCACGACGGACGCCCCGCTGGTATCCGTCGTAGCGCCCTGCTTCAACGCGGAAAAGTACCTGGAAGAAGCCCTGCGCAGCATCTACGAGCAGGACTACCCGAATTTCGAAGTGATCATCGTCGACGACGGTTCCACCGACAACAGCTACGCCATGCTGGAGCAGTTGCAGAAAGTCCACGGTTTCCAGCTCTACCGCCAGCAGAACCAGGGCGTCAGCGCAGCGCTGAACTTCGGCCTGCGACACGCCCGCGGCGACTACGTAGCCACGCCGGACCTGGACGACATCATGCTGCCGCACTCGTTGAGCGTGCGCGCCGCGTACCTCGACCAGCACCCGGAAGTCGGCTGCGTCGGCGCCCTGGTGATCTACATCGACAGCGAAGGCCAGGAAACCAAGCGGCAGAACGGCAATCGCATCCGCCAGCTGGACTTCGACTACCTGCTCGGCAACGCCTACGTCTGCGGCGCCCCGGTGTCCCTGTACCGCATGGAGGCCCTGCGCGCAGCCGGCTTCTACGATCCCGAGATCAAGGTGCAGGACTTCCAGATGACCCTGCGCATCGCCAGCCAGGGCTACCAGATCCACAAGCTGCCGGTACTGGTCACCCGCTACCGGCGCCACCCCGACAACCTGTCGCGGCGCTACAAGGTGCTGCTCGATGCCGACCTGCGCACCATCGCCCCCTACCAGTCGCATCCCGCCTACGAGCGCGGCCGCACGGAGCTGGTCAACAAGGCCCTGAAATACGCCGTGGTCGCGGACAAGCGGCATGCCTGGCAACTGCTCCGCTCGCTGCCGCTGCGGCAGTGGAACCGCACCACCTTCCGCCGGTTGAAGCGCTTCCTTCTCCATCACGAGAGCTGAGTCCGTCACCGCGAAGATTCGTCGTGCATGGGCTATACCTCCCCGATACACCTTGGTTTCGAATCGCCGCCCGACAACGGGTAGGCCGGCCGCTTGACGCCCGCGGCCGTTCTTCGAGGGAGCTTGAATGACCGCGCTGCACGACCTCCCGGGAACCCGCCTGCTGGCACTGTTCGCCCGCCGGGAACTCTCGCCTGGCGAGTACTACGAGCATCTGCTGGCCCACATCCAGCGCTGGGAACCGCATCTCAACGCGCTGTATCGCTTCGACCCGCAACGGGTTCGCGAACAGGCCGCGGCGGCCACCGAGCGCTGGCGCAAGGGACAGCCCAAAGGCCCGCTGGACGGGCTGCCGGTAACCATCAAGGAGCTGATCGCCACCGCTGGCGAACCTATCCCATTGGGCAGCGCCGCCACCGCCCTGCAACCCGCGCCCTGCGACGCGCCGCCGGCCGCTCGGCTGCGCGAAGCCGGCGCGATCGTCCTGGCCAAGACTACGGTTCCAGACTTCGGCATGCTTTCATCCGGCCTCTCCAGCTTCCACGGAGTCACCCGCAATCCCTGGAACCTGGCCAACAATACCGGCGGCTCCAGTTCGGGCGCGGCAGCGGCGGCCACCGCCGGCTACGGACCGCTGCACCTGGGCACCGACATCGGCGGCTCGGTGCGACTGCCGGCGGGCTGGTGCGGCCTGGTGGGCTTCAAGCCAAGCCTCGGGCGGATCCCCATCGACCCTTACTACACCGGTCGCTGCGCCGGTCCGATGACCCGCTGCATGGACGACTGCCTGCTGCTGATGCGCTACCTCGCGCAGCCCGACGCCCGCGACGCCACCAGCCTGCCGCCGGAAGTGCTGGACTGGAGCGCCGAGCCGCTGTCGGTGCGCGGCCTGAGGGTCGGCCTGCAACTCGACCCCGGCTGCGGCCTGCAGCCCGACGCGGAAATCCGCGCCGCGATCGAGGCCGCGGCGCGGCTGTTCGAGGAGCACGGCGCCCAGCTCAGGATCGTCGAACCGCTGATGGACCGGAGCCTGCTCGACGGCCTGAACGACTTCTGGCGCGCCCGCCTGTGGAGCGAACTGCTGCTCCTCGACGAGACGCGGCGGGCCAGGGTGCTGCCCTATGTCCACGCCTGGGCCGAGGGCGGCGCACGGGTCAGCGGGGTCGATGCGGTGCGCGGTTTCAACCAGACCTTCGAGATGCGCCGGCGCGCCGCCCGGCTGTTCGGCGAGATCGACCTGCTGCTGACGCCGACCAACCAGGTCGAGGCCTTCCCCGCCGACTGGGCCTCGCCGCTGAACGACCCGCAGCGACCATTCGAGCACATCGTCTTCACCGTGCCGTGGAATATGGGCGAACAGCCCGCGCTCTCGATAAACTGCGGCTTCACGGCCGCCGGCATGCCGATCGGCCTGCAACTGGTCGCGCCGCGCTTCGCCGATACCTGGCTGTTGCGCATCGGCAAGACCTACGAAGGCTGGCGCGGTCCGATCCACGGCTGGCCACGGCCGCCGGCTGACTGAAGCCGGCAGCCGCTCGTCGCTCGGCTCCAGGCCTGAGTGTTTCAGTCGTCACTCCGAGAGGGCCTTCGCCATGCGCTCCCCCACCCGTCCCCCGGCGGCCGCCGATCCGGCCAGCCGCCGCAGCGTCTTTGCCGTGGTCCTCGGCAACGCCGTGGAATTCTTCGACTTCGGGGTCTATGCCACCTTCGCGGTGATGATCGGACGGACTTTCTTCCCCTCCGACAGCGCCTTCGTCAGCCTGCTCCTGTCGGTCACCGCGTTCGGCGTCGGCTTCGTCATCCGCCCCCTCGGCGCGGTCCTTATCGGCGCCTACGCCGACCGCGCCGGGCGCAAGCCGGCGATGCTCCTTACCCTGTTCCTGATGGCGCTGGGCACCGGCGGCATCGCGGTGCTCCCCGGCTACGACAGCATCGGCCCGGCCGCGCCGCTGCTGCTGGTGCTGACCCGCCTGCTGCAAGGCCTGGCCTGGGGCGGCGAGGCCGGGCCGGCGACCACCTACATCCTCGAGGCGGCACCGCCGCACAAGCGCGGCACCTACGCCTGCTGGCAGGTCGTGGCGCAAGGCATCGCGGCGGTCGCCGCCGGGCTGATGGGCTACCTGCTCACCCTCTGGCTCGACGAGCGCCAACTGCAGGAATGGGGCTGGCGGATTCCCTTCGCGGCCGGCCTGCTGGTCCTGCCGATCGGCCTGTACATCCGCCTCAACCTGGCCGAGACCTTTTCCGGACGCGGCCGCCAGGCCAGCACCCGGAACCTGCTCGGCGAGTTGTTCGGCAATCATCGGCGGGCCCTGCTGCTCGGCCTGCTGATCCTCTCCGGAAGCACCATCACCCAGTACTTCCTCAACTACATGACCACCTTCGCCCTTACCGAGCTACACCTGCCGGCGGGCATCGCGATGCTCTCGACGCTGGTCGCCGGCGCCGCACTGGCGCTCTCGGCGTTGCTCGGCGGCGTGCTCTGCGACCGCTACGGGCGCCGCGCCGTGCTGATCCTGCCGCGCCTGGCGCTGCTCGCGGTGCTGTTCCCGGCACTGCAGGCAATGACCCGTCACCCCGAGCCGGCAGTCTTCCTCGCCGTCCTCGCCCTGCTCTCGGCCCTGCATGGCATGAGCGGCGCGGCGCTGATCGTGCTGCTGGTAGAAAGCTTCCCCCGGGCGCTGCGCTCCACCGGTTTTTCCCTGGTCTATGCGACCGGCGTCGCCGCGTTCGGCGGCACCGCGCAGATCGTGGTGACCTGGCTGATCGGCGTCACCGGCAATCCGCTGTCGCCGCTGGGCTACCTGCTGCTGGCCAACCTGGTCTGCCTGGTTGGGGCCTGGCTGGCCCGCGAGACCTGGCCGGGTCGCGGGGACATGGAAGGCGCGCCGCTGGTGCTGCGCGACTGAGAACTTGCGCGGTTCGTTCAAGCGCCGCCGGCCTGTCGCGGGCGACGCTGGGGACCTCATTCATCCGGAGGTCCCACCATGCAGTTCTTCCTGCGCTACGCCTACGCGCCCCTCTTCTGGTCCGGCTTCATCGGCCTGGCGACCTGGCAGGTCGGCTATCGCCAGGCTTCCCACGCCTGGCTGGTCGCCCTGTTCCTCGGGGCGCTCGGCCTGTCCTTTCTCGCCGAACGACGACTGCCCTACCAGCCACGCTGGAACCGGCCGCACGCCGACCGCCTGCGCGATGTCCTGCACGCGTCGGTCAACGAAAGCCTGAACGCACTTGGCATCCTCGCCCTGCCACTGCTGGCCGGAGTCCTGGGCTTCTGGCCGGTATGGCCGCAGGCCTGGCCGCTGTGGCTGCAACTGCTGCTGGCGATCGTCCTGGCCGATCTCGGCATCACCCTGGTGCACTACGCCAGCCACCGTTCGGCGCTGCTTTGGCGGCTGCACGCGGTGCACCATAGCGTGCAGCGCCTGTACGGTTTCAACGGGCTGATGAAGCATCCCCTGCACCTGGGCCTGGAAGCGCTCGGCGGCACCCTGCCGCTGTTGCTGCTCGGCGTGCCGCAGACGGTCGCCGCGCTGCTCGCCTTCGCCATCGGCATCCAGTTGCTGCTGCAACACAGCAACGTCGACATGCGCATCGGCGGGTTACGCCATGTGTTCGCCTGGGCACCGCTGCATCGCCTGCACCACATCCGCTACGGGCGCGCCGGCGACGTCAACTTCGCGCTGTTCTTCAGCGTCTGGGACCGCCTGCTCGGCACCGCCCTCCATCGTCCCGACTACCGCCTGGACAGCACCGACATGGGCATCGGCGACCAGCCTGACTATCCCCGCGACTATGCCGGCCAGTTGCTCGCGCCATTCCGCGACCTGCCACGCAGCAGGCACGTCCCACAGCCGCCGGAAGGATTGGGGCGTTCAGCCGGCCAGGCGTAGGTGCGGCAGCGACAGGCCGGCGCGGATACCGAGCAGGCTGCGTACGCTGCGCGACAGGTGCGCGGCGTCGGCGAAGCCGGCGTGATGGGCCGCCTCGGTCAGGCTGCGCCCCTGCAAGGCCAGGGCGAAGGCCAGGTACAGGCGGCGCCAGAGCACCAGGCGGCGTACCGACAGGCCGACCTGGACGGCGAACAGCCGCTCCAGTTGGCTCAGCGAAAGACTGGCGCTGCGCGCCAGTCTTTCCGCCTCGACCCGCGCCGCGAGTTGCTCGTCGAGCGCCGCCAGGGCCTTTTCGACGCGGCGGTCGAGCCGTCGACGAGGCAGCCGCGCAAGCCGCCCCAGCAACGCCTCGGGCTCGCCGGGAGCGTCCTCGAGAAGCTGACGCAGGTCGTCGCTGTCGAACGCCAGCGGCTCGGCGTACAGCGCCAGCAACGGCTGCGACGCGTCGACGCGATGGGCTTGCAGCGAGGGCACCAGCAAGCGCCGGGCCTCCAGTACCTGGCCAGCGACGCGCACCCGCAGCGGCGTCTCCGCCAGCAGCAACTGGTGGGCATAGTGCGCGTGCTCGCGGGTATCGCCGTTGACCCCGGCGAACAGCGCGTGGTCCCGCGCCAGCCAGACCTCGCCCTGCCAATGCCGCTCCGTCATCGCGTACCTTCCGTCAACCGTTCCGTGGCGAAACGGTGTCGGCTATGGCGACCGCCGTCAAGCCCGCAAGGTCAGCGTCCGAACCAGTCGCGCCGATCGTCGAAGGCGTGCTCGATCAGATCGAGCAAGGCACGCACCTCCACGCGGTTCTCCGCTTCCGGCTGCACGCTCATCCAGACTTCCCGCCGCATCGGCTCGTCGAAGACCTGCGGCAACGCCGCCAGGTTGCGCTCCAGGCGTCCGGCGTAATGCGGCAGCAGGCCGATGCAGGCGCCCCAGAGGATCGCCTGTAGCAGCAGGTCGTGGCTCTGCACCTCGATCACTCCCGACTGGCGAGCCGCCACCCGCCGGTTCCAGGGCGCCAGGGCGGCGCTGGCGGCGTGACCATGGAGCTGCGCCAGCAGGTAGTCGTCCAGCTCGTCCTCGCTGGCCGGCCGCGTGCGCTCGCGCGAATAGCGCTTGCCGATGTGCGGCTGGTACTCCAGCTCGGCGATGCGCGCCGGTGCGGCGAAGTGGCCTTCCATCGCCGGATGCGGCTGCCCCGGATCGGCGATCCAGATGGCGATCTCCGCCGGCCCTGCGCTTTCCGGCCAGCCCTCGCGCAACTCGGCGAGGGCTACGCGCAGGTTGGCGTTCTTGCGCAGGTAGCCCCACAGCTCGCGACTGAGCACATCGTGCAGGACGCTTTCGGCCACCGCCAGGCGCACCAGCGGCTGTTGCCGGTGAAGATCGGCGTGGCTCTGGCTGTCCTCGACCAGGCGCTGCCCGGCGGCCTGGACGATGCGGCCCTCGCGGGTCAGCGAGAGGGCGTTGCCCTCATGCACGAACAGATGCAGGCCGAGGCGCTCCTCGAGCCGGGCCAGGGTCTTGCGCAGCAGTGTCGGCTTGACGTCCAGGCTGCGCGCAGCCTGCATGAAACAGCCGCAACGGGCAGTGACCAGGAAGAAATGCACCACCTCCAGAGAACCGAACAGCTCGTGCCAATAGGCACGGTCGTCGCGTCCCTGCGCGGGCCTGAGCAGTGCCGGGCGCTGCCCGGCGGACTCCGATAGGGCCATGCTTCCTCGCTAGCGTCCAGGCATGAGGCGAATCCGCAGTTCGATCGGCTGCGGCATGTGTTCCGGCGGCGGCAGGCGCAACGAACGGTCCATCAGCGCGCGCCGCAGTTCATTCTCGATCGGCTCGGCGTCGCTGCGCAGGCAGGCGAGACGGACGATCCAGCCGCGTTCGTCGAGCCAGACCCGCAGGTCGATGTCGGTATTCGGCAACTGCCCCGCCGCGCGCCGCGACTCCAGGAAGGCCAGCAGCCGCGGCGCGGTTTCGGCGTCTTCGCCCAGGCGCTGCTGGACCTGCTCGCCGAGCCATGCGGCATAGGCGCCCCAGAGCCGCTGGCGTTCGTCGCGGAACCGCTCGGGCTCGCCGAACAGCCAGCTGCGCAGGTGCCGCCAGCGGCTCGCGCGCGGCCCACGCCTGGCCTCCGGGATGCCGTCCATCAGTGCAGTTCCGCCAGGGTCTTGCCGAGCAACGCGCCGTCGATGCTCAGGGTAGCGTTGTTCACCAGGCCATCCAGGTAGGCCTTGGCTATCTGCTCCTGGCGTTGCGCGCGCAGGCTTTCGCGCAGGCGACCACGGACCTCGTCGAGGGTGGCGAGGCGGGCGTCGCGACGCTCGGTCAGCTTGACCAGGTGGAAACCGTTGGCGCCCTGGATCGGCTCGGACACCGCGCCGACCTTTAGCCGTTCCAGCGCCGGACGGATCGCCGGCAGCAGTTGCGCCTGCGCCAGTAACCCACCGATGTCGCCGCCGTTGCGGGCGGTCTGCGGGTCGTCGGAATGCTTGCGCGCCAGTTCGGCGAAGTCGCCGTCCGCGGCCTGCCGGTAGAGTTCCTGGGCGCGCTTGCGCGCTTCGGCAAGCCCGCCGGCCGCAGAGGCGGCGATGAAGATCTGGCTGACCCGGTACAGCGCCGGTACAGCCAGTTGCGCCTTGTTCGCCTGGTAGGCGGCCTGCAGTTCGGCATCGCTGGGGTAGTCCTCGGGCACCGTGCTCACCGACTCCAGGTAGGTACGCAGGACGATCTGCCGCGCCGCCGCATCGATCAACGTCTTCACCTGCGGACGCTGTTGCCAGTCCTGGGCGCTGGCCTGTTCGTAGAGCGCCTTCTCGGCGAGCCGCGCACGCATCCAGCGTTCCAGTGCGTCGCGGTTCTCGCTCAACTGCGCGCGGGTTTCCGCCGGCACCTCGGCCAGCAGCGCCTTCAGTTCGTCCGGCGCCACCTGCAAGGCGCCGAGGCGGGCCACCGCGGGTTCCGCGGCGGCGCTGGCAGATGGCTTGGCAAGCGCGGCCTGGGCCTGGCCCGCGCCGCCGTCCTCGCGCTGGCCACAGCCGGCGAGAACGGCAAGCGCGAACGCCAGGACGCCGCAACGAAATGCCGGCCGCATCGGCTCAGGCCTCGCCATCGACGGGTTGACCGGCATCCTGCACCATGCCCTGCTGCTCCGCGGCCAGGCGGCTGTAGTCGCGCAGATAGGCGATGAACTCCTGCAGCAGGCGATCCCACAGTTCGATATGGCTACGCAGGTTGGCCGGGCTGACGCCGCCGGCGACGATCACGTCCATTTCCATCACCAGGAACTCGCCCTGCTGCGACAGGCGGCCGAAGCGCCGGCTGAGATTCCAGCGCTCGGTCAGCCCGGCGGGCAATTCGCCCTGCACGCGCAGGGCGCAGCTGAAGGTGAAGTCGAGGTAGCTCGCCGGCGTCGCCGCCGGATTGCCGAAGCGCACCGCGTAGCCGATTCCCTGGCTGGCACTGAGCAGTTGCACGACGCCGTTCTGCTCGCTGCGGTTGACCCGGTAGCCGGCGTCCTGCAAGGCCTCGGTCAGGCTGTCGACGGAAAGGTGTTCGATCAGGGTGATGTCGTTCATATCCGGGTTCCTGGTTTGCTGTCGGATTTCACTGGGCGAGCGCCGCCTGGCGGTTCTCGACCTGGGTCTTGTAGAGGTCGTCGCCGAGCTTCTGCGCCATCTCTTCGAATTTCACCCGCGCACCGCTGGCGAACGGTTGGCGGATCTTCATCACCTCGGCGACGCTGACGTTCTCGTAGGCGCCGAGGATCTCCTTGGCCACGCCATACATCTCCCGATTCTTCGCGGTGCACTGCTGCAACTGCTGGTCGTGCTCGCGGAACGCCAGGTCGAGCTTCTGCCGCTCAGCCTCCTTGGCTCGCGCCATGACCAGCAACTCGTCGTAGGCCTGCTTGTACTTGCCCAGTTGCTCGTTGCTCGCCTCGACCATCTGCCGCGCCCGGTCGTGCAAGCCCTGTTGCTGGGCCGAGAGCTGCTCGGCCTGGCCCTTGGCCCGGGCCAGCTCGGCGCTCAGTTGCTTGACCTGGGCCAGCGCCGCATCGCGCTGGCTTTCCAGCGCGGCTTTCGCCGCGGTGGCCTGGGCCTGTTCGGTCTGCAGCGCCTGGAGTTGCTGGGTGGTGCTGCGCAACTGGGCGCGCAGGCGTTCCTCCAGGCTGTCGGCGTAGGCCGCCTGGCTGGCGTAGGCGGCGAAGGCGGCCCCGGCGAGCAGCGCCTGGGCCCAGATCGGTAATGAGAAAGGTCGCGTGTTCATGGTCTGCCTCTTCATGGTCTGCCTCGAGGAGCGCTCAGAAGCGCGTGTTGACCTCGAGTTGCAGGACGTCGATGGAGAACGGTGCGCCGTAGACCTCGTCGGAGCTGAGCCAGCGCGCGGTACCGTAGACGCGCTTGTCGAAGCCATAGCTGGCGCCGAGGATGTAGCCCTTGGCGTTGGTCCCGCCAAGGTGGAAGGTGGAATCGTTGAAACCGTCCGGCAGGGCATCCGGCTGGATGTACTTGTAGGCGGCGAAGACCTGCCAGTCGCCGGCGTCGCGCATGTCCAGGGCGTTGCCCAGGGTGAACTGGAGCATCCAGGCGTCCGCCCCGCTCTTGATGTCGCCGTCGGAGCCGAGGTTGTTGGCGATCTGCGCCACACCGCCGGCGCGCTTGCGCATGTCGCCCTCGTCGTAGCCCAGGTTGTGCACGTAGTTGCCGGCCACCCGCAGCTTGAAGTCGTTGGGTAGCTCGGCATCCCAGCCGAGGTTCAGGTCGAGCAGATTGAACTCCGAGGCCAGGCCGACGTACTGCGGGTTCGGCGTGTTCGCCGGGTCGGCCGGGTTGGGCACGATGTCGCGCAGGAGGAACACCGTGTTGCCCTTCTGCATGAAGGTCGGACGGCTGCCGTCGGTGTCACACTCCGGATCTCCGGCCCAGGGCCGGCAAGGGCTGGAACGCCGCCCTTCGATATCGTCGAAGCGGTAGTAGGCCAGCGCGCCGGTAAGGCTGTGCTGCGGGTTGATCTTCCAGGTGGCGCCCAGTTGCGCGCCGTAGAGCCACTTGTTGTCGCTGTCTTCCTTGTCGAAGCCGTTCGACGAGGCGGTGTCCGAGCTGTATTCCACGGGGAACGCGCCGACCGTGCCGAACAGCGCGACATCGCGGCTCAGCGGCTGGTTGAAGATCGCCGCCACGCCGTCGAAGTTGAGGTCGTTGGAATACAGCAGGTCGGTGGACAGGAACGGATTGGCGATCCGCCCGCCGGTCAGGCTCAGGCGCTCGCTGGGCTTCCAGGTCAGGTAGCCCTGGTCGAGCCAGAGGTCCTTCTTGCCGAAGCCGCCGCCGAGGGTCTGGGTGGTCGACACCGGGTTGTTGTCCGAACCGGTGCCGATGCGGATGCCGGCGCTCCAGCTTTCCGACAGCGCCGCCTTGAGGCCGAAGCGCGCGCGCAGGCGCAGCAGGCTGTCGCGGTCCTCGCGGGTATTGAGCAGCGGCGGCAGGCCCGAGCTGGTATTCGGGTTGACGTCATAGGGACCGTCGTCGTTGAGTTCGGCGAAGTCGGTGATCTGGTTGCTGTTGCCGTTGCCGAAGGAGCGCGACTCGTAGCGCAGGCGCACGTCGCCGTCGAAGCTGATGCGCGAGGCCCAGTCCGGGAAGGCGTTGGGCTGCGCCCAATTCTCCGCCTTGGCCTGGGTCATTACCTCGGCCTTCACTTCGTCGCGGATCTGGTCGCGCACCACCTGCGGGATATAGGGTACGCGGACCTCCCCGGGGACAGCGGCAACGGCCGCCGCGGGCGCCACGGCCTGGCGCGCCTGCTGGGCCTGCTGCGCCTCGGCCTCGGCCTGCCTGACCAGCGCATCGGCCTGTTCCTTCTTCAACACGCCCTGCTGTACCAGCAGGCGGATCAGGTTGATCGTGGCGTTCTCCGAGGGCGCCGGCGGCTGGGCCTGCGCCTGGCCGGCCAGCGCGGCGAGCATGACGCCCATCCCCAGCGCCAGTCGGTTCACTTTCGCGTTCATCTGTGTACGGCTCCTAAGGTCCTTCAAGGCAGTCGCCTGCCGGAAATCGTTCTGGGTTGGCGTCTTCTCATCCCGGCCGCTTGCCCTGCAGGGCGATGCGCACCGGCAGGGTCAGCGAAGCCGGCGGGCGTTCTTCCAGGCGGCCGGCGGCGCGCAGCGCGGCCAGCACCTTCTGGTCGGTCTCGGGGTCGCCGCTGGAGCGGGTCAGTTCGGCCCGTGTGATATCCCCCGAGGAACTCAGCCAGATCTCCGCCTGCAGGCGGAACGCCAGGTTGCGCAGTTCCGGGTTGTCCCGCAGCAGGCGCTGGAAGGCGTAGGCCAGGTACTGGCTATAGCTGGCGTTGCCGGCGCGACCGCCGCCGGAACCGGCCATCCCGCCGCCCTTGCCGGCGCCGATGTTGAAAGCGTCGGAGCCGGACTGGGCGTCGCCATCCATCTGCATCGGGTCGGCCAGGTCGTCGGCCGGCGACGGCGGCGCTTCCTCCTGCGGCTTGACCTCCTCCAGTTCGGGTTGCGGTTCCGGCTCGACGATCTTTTCCTCTTCCACCGGCTGCTCCGGTTCCGGCGGTTTTTCCGGCGGCGGCGGAGGCGGTGGCGGCAGCGGGATGATCGCCGGCACCTTGGGCGCCTCGCGGCGCACGCCGCTCATGTCGTTGGCCCACTCCCAGACCAGCCAGGCGAGGCCGGCGAGCAGCAGCGCGCCGAGGCCCCACTTGAGGTAGCGCAGGGTCGGGTTCGCCGGGCGGCCGTCGATGGACAGCGGCGCGGCATTTTTCGGCTCGGGGGTGTGCTTGGGATCGGCGGACATGTTCATCCCGGGCCTCAGGTCGGTTTGCCGGTGACCAGGCCGACCTGGGACAGCTCCAGGCGGCGCAGCAGGTCGAGGACCTCGATGACCTTCTGGTACTGCACCGTGGCGTCGCCGCGGACCACTACCGGGAAGTCGGGGTTGAGGGCCTTCTCCGTACGCAGGCGGTCCTCCAGCTCGGGCAGGGTCACCGGGTAGGCGTCGAGGAACACCTGGCCGGCGTCGTTCACCGAGATCGCCTTGGTCTTGGGCTGCGACAGCGCCACGGTGGCACTGGCCTTCGGCAGGTTGATCTGGATCCCGGCGACCTGGGCGGTGGCGGTGAGGATGAACATCACCAGCACCACCATCAGCACGTCCACCAGCGGGGTGATGTTGATGCTGTCGACGGCGCCGTCGTCGTCATCGTCGTGGCTGCTGTTCACGGAAGCCATGGCGTTCTCCTCAGGCCGGCAACGGCTGGCCGTTGCGACGATGGGCCACTTCGCTGAGCTGGCTTTCGCCATGCACCTCGGCGAGGCGGGTGACGAACTCGTCGACGAACACCCGCATGTCCGCGCTGACTTCCTTGTTCCGCGTGACCAGGCGGTTGTAGCCGAACAACGCGGGGATCGCGACGAACAGGCCCATGGCCGTGGCCAGCAGGGCGGCGGCCATGCCCGGGGCGATGGCATTGATGTTGACGTCGCCGGCCATGGCGGTGCCGAGGAACACCACCATGATCCCCAGCACGGTGCCGAGCAGGCCGATGTAGGGGCCGCCGGCGATGGCGTTGGACAGGCTCGACAGGCGCGAGCCGAGCTGCTGGTTCTCCTTGGTGCGCACGCCGTCCATGGAGGCGCGGATCGCCTCGATGGTGGCCGCGGAGACGGAAGAGGTGTCGGCGCCCTGCTCGCGGCGGGTGCGGATCTCCTTCACCGCCACCTGGTACAGGCGCCACAGCGAGGAGTGTTGCAGGCGGGCGGCCAGCTCGCGGTCGTCGGCGAGCAGTTCCAGGCGCGTGCCGACCTCGGCGAAGCGCTCGCGGAACAGCCCGTTGGCGCGACTGACACGGCCGACGTTCTGGTTCTTGCGGTACATGATGACCCACGACTGGACCATCATCAGCGCCAGGATCGCGATGATCACCCAGGCATCCAGCGGCACTGCGTTGAGCAGGAAGCCGAGCTTGCCGAAGCCGAAGCCGGACTGCTTCTCGTCGACCCCGTAGGCCACCAGGCGCGACTCGGCGCCCTGGGCGGTGGCGTCGGCGAGGAGCAGCGCCGCCGGGCGGGCGATCTTCGACAGGCGCAACTCGTCGATGGCGCCCTGGAAGGGTTGCAGGGTCGGCGCCGCGGCGCTCGCCTCACCTTCCCCGCTTGCCGCTTCGGTGGCGACCGCAGGCGCGCCCTGGCCTTCCGCGCCGATGGCGATCGCGCCGCTGAACGCCGGCAGCGCCGCCGCCAGGCTGGCGACTTCGCGACCGCCGAGATACAGCGCCAGCCGGGTACCGTCGGCGACCAGCGCCAGATGCTGCCATTGCCCCTGCGCCAGGGCCTGGCTGGCGGCAGCGCGCTGACCGTTCAGCTCGACGAAGGGCGCGCCCTGGGCCAGGCCGACCAACAGGGCGTTGCCGCCTTCGCGGCGCGACAGCAGGACCTGTTCGCCGGCCAGTTGGTCGGGACGCACCCAGCCGCTGAAGCTGAAGGTGCCACCGGCGCTCACCGCCAGCGATGGGCTGGCCGGCAGCAGCAGCGGCTGGCCCAGCAGTTGCGCGGAGCGACCGATGACGCCCTCCACCGGACTGCCGGCGGCGGTCTGCGCATTGTTGGCGTAGGCGGTGGAGTCCCGCGGCGGAGTGCCCGGCGCACCGTCGAAGTGATAGACCAGGGTGTAGTCCGGGTCGAACACCGACTGGCCGTTGCCGCTCTCCGGCGCCTTGGCGTTGCCGTAGTACATCCAGATGTCCTGGCGCTGGCCACCCTCCACCCGCGGCACGTCGACCCAGATCAGGGCCATGCCCATCAGTGGGTCGAAGCTCTCGACCTGGTGGCGCAACACGGTCTTGTCGTCGGCGGCGACGAAGCGGATGTCCGAGCCGTTCTCGTTGACCCCGTCGAAGGTGAAGTTGCCGGTATGCAGGCGCACCAGCAACGGCAGGCGACCGAGACTCTCGTTGATCGCCGCGCCTTGCGGGGTGGTATCGACCGAGACCTGCTTGCGGTACTGCCAGTCGTCCTGCCACCAGGCACTGGCGCTGGCCGGGGCCAGCAGGCCCAGGCAGATCAGCGATGTCAGCAATAAGCGATACATGTGGGGTTACTCCGGGGTCAGCGTCAGAAGCTCGCCTGCACGCTGAAATGCAGGCGCGAGTCGTGTTTGTCGGTGTTCGTCCCTTCCAGCAGCGGGAAGGCCCAGTCGAGGCTGCCGGACAGCCAGTCGGCGAGTTGCGCGCGGGTGCCGATGCCGACGCTGGCCAGGCTGAAGTCGTCGTCCTGTTCGGGCAGCGCATCCTGCAGGCGCAGTTGCGCGCCCTCGGCGAACACGTAGAAGCGCCAGTCGTTGACGTAGCCGCCGGCGCGCTTGCCGAGGAAGCGTCCGAGGGACGGCGTACGCCATTCCTGGGAGAGCAGGTAGCCGTCGTCGGCGGTGTTCTCCGCCGCCAGGTAGCCACGCACGCTGGTGGCACCGCCGGCGGCGAACTGTTCGTTGGAAATCAGCGGCCCGGAGGCGAGCTGGAAGGCCGCCTTGGTCGCCACCTGCCAGTCGCCGCCGAAGGTCAGGGTGTGGTTGAGATCGCCCTTGAGCACGCCGAAGCCGGACTTGGCGCGATAACGCTTGCGGTCGAATTCCTCGTCGTCGTCGCCGTAGCCGAGGAGACTGCCGGTACCGGCCACCAGGCTCAGGCCAAGGGCCAACTGGGAACGTTCGGTGTAGCGGAAGCCGTTGTAGCCGAGGGTCAGCGGGGCGTACTTGATCGGCACCCTGTCGTTGTTGCCGCCGATCCGGGTCTGTTCCTCGAAGTCCTTGAAGTCGACGCCGAAGGAGAACGAGTGCGACCAGAGGCCGGTGACCGGCAGGCTGTAGATCGCCGCGACGCCATAGGAGTGGCCCTGGCCGACCACATTCATGCTGCCCACCGTGGCCACGTCGCTGTCGGACTGGTAGCCGGACAACTGCACGCTCCAGCGCTGGCTCAGCGGCGCGGTATAGGAGCCGGACCAGACCTTGGCGTTGTCCTGGTCCTGCGGCGCGGTGAAATAGGTCAGCGAGATGGCGTGGCCGAGTTGCCAGAGGTTGTCGTAGCCCAGCGAAACCACCGAGCGCAAGTGACGGGTGTCGGCGCTGTAGTCGTTGTTCAGGCCGATGCTGGCGTGCCAGGGATTCTTGTCTTCCACCTGCAGGTCGACGTCCATGGTGCCGGGCCGCTGGCCCTCGCGCACCATCGGCAGCACCTGGCGGCCGGGGGTGCGGTTGACCTGCGCCAGCTCGCGCTGGACCTGGGCGAAGTCGGGCACCTTGCCCTCCTCCAGGGCCGGCACTTCCTCGCGCAACTCCACCGGCGAATAGTGCTTGGCGCCGACCACCCGGACGCGACCGATAGTGGTCTCGGTGACCTGCAGGTAGACCACCCCGCCGCTCACCTGCTGCTCCGGCAGCTCGACGTAGACCGACTGGTAGCCCTTCTCCTGGTAGGCGGCCTGCAGCGCATCGCGCGCCCCCTCGATGTCGCCCAGGCTGCGCTGCGGTCCGAGGAAGGGATACACCGCCGCCTCGATGGCGCGGTTGTCCAGCACGGTGTTGCCGCGTACCACGTACTCGTTGATGTCCACCAGACGCTGGGGCTCGGCTCCCGCCGCGGCGGGAGGGGCCTCGTCGGCCAGCGAAGCGCACGACAATGCGACAGCCAGGCAACCGATCGACCAGCGCTGGCGAAACGGGTGCGCACAATTGAACAGCGAACGCTTCACACGGTCCCCCGAAGTTCCATCGGGACTTATTGTTCTAATGCAACAAGTCCGTTCATCGAACAGTTCTGTGAAAGACAACAAACTAGCGGCGACGCATGAACAACCTGTTAAAAACGGCGCCCGCCCTTATGAAATCTCGTTCTTTTCTATTTTCACTTTCGTGCTAGATATTCAGCCGTCGCGCTCCGCCATGGCGCGCTTGCCATGTATGCAACAAGGCGAAGTTCAGGGAGAACTCCGGCATCTGCATGAGATCCCCGGAAATCACTTCCCCGATAATCCTGCCTATTATCCTTACCGCCTCCGCGCTGTTCAGCAGGACGGTTATATCGCTGACGAAAACCGGAAAATTCCAGATCTTCTGCTTCATTTCCAGGCCGACGAACCAGCGATACAGCAGGTTGTAGTTCAATTGCTCGTACAACTGCTGCTCGCTGGGAATCGCGTACAGCAGTTGCAGCAGCAGCGCGTGGATCAGCGGCTCCGGGGCCAACTGCATGCCATGTTCGCGGGCGAGCGCCGAGAGGACTTTAGCCTCTTCGCCAAGGAGACTTTCTATTTGCGGTTTCAGCAACGCCAGGGAATGTCCCGGCGGTATATAGCTGGACACTTCCTTGAGCGCCCCCTGCCAATCTTCCTGGGACACTATCCAGACCCATGGCGCCCCATATCGATAAACCGATACCGGTTTCTTGCGTGCGGCTTCGACGATCTTCGATAGGCGCTGATCAAGTTCCTGCATACCGACTTTCGAGTAACTTTCCATCAATACTCACCGTCCTTCGCCGTATTCACCGGAGTGACCACGGCCGTTAGCGGATACTGTTCTCTTGTTTCAGAGCGGAACGCGTCTTTCTCGAACGACACGCTCATTTCCAGCAACCGGTCAGCGCAACCGGGAAATGGCCGATTCCTTTCGTTCCCGTCCCTGCCTTTCACCACTGAATTCCGTTTTCCTCATTCACACCTGTTTGACGGCAACCCCGCCGCACCACCGAACTTTTGTCATGAAAACTTCATGCGACCGGCCGTTCGCGCGCCGCCGGCGGGGACGAACGGGCATTCACCCGAGAATCGACCAGCACCTCGGAAGTTCGCCGAAAAAAAGGCCCTCCGTGGGGAGGGCCTGGCGGGTATCGTGCCTCCGCGGCGGTGCCTTACAGGATCAGGTTGCCGCGCTCTTCATCGGTCAATTGGCTGCGCGCCTGTTCGCCGAGGGCTCCGGCGCCGAGCACCTGCACGGCGCTGTCCGGGTTGTAGCCCGGCGAACGACTGGCGCCGTCGCGCGAAGGCTCCAGGCGCTCGTTGCCGAACCCGAGCACCTGCACCGTGATCACCGACGGCATGCGCTGCCGCGCGGCGGCCTGCTGCTGGCGACTGACGTCCTCCGCCGCCTGGGTCGCGGAACTCGCCGCGGCGCTGGCGGAGGTCAACGCACCGGTATTCACCGAAGCCACCAGCGGAATGCCGCTGGACTGGCCCTGGGTCTGGATGTTCGCCGCGTTGACCACCTGCAGCGCCGCCACGTTGACGTTGCCGGAGACCCGGATGCCCGCCTCGCCGGCATCGATGGTGCCGAGCGGGGCGATCAGGTCGATGTCGCCCGGCGCCACTTCGGGAATCGGGTTGAGGGTGGCGATACCGGCGCCGGTGCTGGGCACCTGCGGCGACAGGCTGACGTTGCCCCAGGCGTCGTAGATGCGCCGCGGCGGGGTGTACACCACGGTGGTCTGGGAACCGCGACCGGCGTTGATGTCGCCTTCCGCCGACCAGGCCAATATACTGCCGCCGAAGGTGGTCATGATGCGGCTCTGGCCGAGCAGGATGCTGTCCCGCGAGTAGGCCTGGATATCGCCCTGGCCCTGGGTGACGATGCCTGCGGTAGACGGCGGCGCCTCGCCCTCGATACCGAACACCTGGCGCCCGCCGGGGCTGAGCAACTGGATGTCGCCGCCGAAGTCGGTGTGCACGCCGGCACCGCCATACATGACGATATCGCCTTCGTAGCTGATCGGATTGCCCGCCGGATCGCGCTCGGGGAACAGCGCGGCGATCGCGTTGCGCCCGCGCAGGTAGCTACCCTGGCGTACCCCGCCGACTTCGTTGTACTCGCGGCCGCCGGCCCTGAGTTCGGCGAAGTACACCTGGCGGGCGAAGATCCGCTGCTGCTCGGCGGGCAGGCCAGCGAAGAACGCCTGGGCCTGTTCCGCGTCGCCGGCGAAGCCGAAGCGCTCGTTCAACCACTTGGCCAACTCGCTTTCGTAGGTCCTGACCACCTTGCCCGGCTGCTCGGCCAGCGGGGTGCCGGCCTGCGCCAGGTTGGCCGGATCCAGGTAGCGCTCGAGGAAGGCCTGATAGTCGGCCCCCGCCGCGCCGGCCTGGAGCACGATATCGGCACCCGGCCGGCTGTCGCCCGGCACCACCGCACCGAGACTGGTGATCGCCGCGCGGTCCTCCATGAGGATGTTGCGCCCGGCGCTGATCTCCAGGGTACCGGGGCCGGCGACGTTGAAGTTGCCGTAGAGGATGTCGCGGCCGGCCTGGACCAGCGAGAGGTCGTTGGGGTCGTCGTGGACGAAGAGGTTGCCGGTGAACGAGGCATCCGTACTGATCTGACTGGGAGCGCTGATACGCTGTCCCAATGGGGTTCCGGAGGCAACGATGTCGCGCCCGGCGCGCATCCAGACGGGACCGGCGCCTTCATACCAGGTTTGCCCGGCGCGGTTCCCCGCCTGCTCGCCGAAACGAATCTGCGCACCGCTATTGAGCCCGACGATATCTCCTGTCAACGCATAGAAACGCGCCGGTTGCAGATCGCGCGCCAGGCTCGCAGCGCTATCGGGGCCGAAGTAGAACAGAGGCAATCCGCCAATGACGGCCGGATTCCCGTCCGGACTGCCGTTGCCGGCTATCGGGTTGAGCAGCGCGGCATCGGAGTAGCCGGCAAATGCCGGCGTCCAGATCGATGGCAGGTTCGCAGGATCGGCACCTGAGCGTTGCACCGAATAGCCACCGGCATAAATGGAGTCTCCAGCCAGCAACTCCAGTTCACCGTTGAGCGACGGTGCCAGTAACAAGGAGTAGGGAGTGGTCGAGACATTCAGGCTCACGCCTCCCATGTAACCGCTGGAAGGACCGAGATAGATACTTCCTTCCGGGGCCGCCGCACGTACTATCGATGGATAGATGAATCGCCCATCGCTAGGCGACAGGTTTCGGCCTGCCATGGGAATAGCGTTGGTTGCCTCGACCAATTGGGTGCTGGGCGTCAGGTTGCCGCCCGCCGCAAACAGATCGATCGAGGTGTGTGCAGTCCAGAGACTGAACCAAGCGATCCCGCCCCCTTGGTAGACGCTGCCATCGGGAGCCGTGAAGCCAACGGTATTCGGCACCCCCACCCTACCGGGATCAGTCACCCCGCCCAGGACCAGGTCGCCACGGGTTTCCAGACGCATGCCAGTATCTCCGGCCACCAGGGTGAGGCCGCCCGTGGAGCTAGCCAGCGTCGGGCTGAACGCATCCCTGCTGCGCACTTCGGCGGGGTCCCGCAGTAGAGTGTCGTAGCGAGGATCGATGCCTCCCAGCGCACCACTGTACAAGCTCGCGGAACCGCGCAGATTGATGAGGGCCCCCTGCAGATCGTGAATGGTGCCGCCGCTGTAAAGACCGTCAAACCCCGAACTCGAGTAGGTCTGGGTAGCCCGCGCCTCCCGGCTCGGGTTCACCTCCCCGCCAATTCTCACATTCAGGTCACCGCCGCCGCCAAGTTGCAGCGCGCCGTCGGAGGTGAGCCGGCCAGTGCCGGCAACCGCCAAGACCAGTCCCTGGCTGCGCGGATTAAGGTTACCGGACGAAGGTATCGAGCCATCTCCGCGTGGCGCGATATTGCCGGCATCACCTCCGGTTCGCATGCTGAGATTGCCGCCTCCCAGAGTGCCGAAACCGGTGAAGCCGACCAGATAGGGAGCATCTCCCTCCGCGCCACGCACATAGCTGCCGAAATTGACCCACCAGGCCGTCGGCACTCCTTCCCTATCGGCGCTGCCCTGGCGCCAGAGCCAGTTGCCGACTGCAGCGCTGGGGGGCAAGGGGCGAATGGGATCGCTACTTGTCAGTTTCTCGGCCCATTGATCGCCAACCACATCACCGCCAACGGCGATATCGAGGTTGCCACCATGTTCCGGATACCAGGCCTGGTACTGGCTGGTTGAGAGCACTTCGTAATCCGCGCCACCGGCGCCCAGTACCGACCCATTGAACAGACCGCGAGGCTGATTGAATCCCGTCGCGACATCGGCGGCCTGCGTTCCGGCGGTATAGACGCCGTACGGCGACCATTGCGTAAGGTTACCGGCACTGGCCAGGTCAAGATCGCCAGTGCCGGTGCGCAGCACACTGAACAACTGGTTCTGCGGTGTGACCACGGTTTTGCCGAGATTCTCGATACACAGGGACGGATCGACACTGCACCACCACAGATCGCCCTCGCCGATCGCCGTACCAGCAGGCATGCCCAGGTAATTGCCGGGCGCCCAGGTCCAGCGGGGAGGCTCGGCACAATACGGCCCCAGCCCGCAGATCCATTCATTGCTCTCGTCGACCGGAGTTCCCGGGGTGATCCCCCAGTCGGTAGCCTGATCGGTGAACACCAGCCCTCCCGAGCTCTGTTCGATCTTCGCCTGATAGTGCGTATCGGCCAGGTTCAGGCTGGCCGAGGAGTCCGGACGCACCAGACGGTTGTCGGCAGCCGCGAGATCGGCACCGGCGACCAGGCGCATGGACCAGGACTGGCTACCGGCCGGCAGCATCTCGGCCAATGCCCAGTTGCGTCCCTGGCGGACACCGTCGCTGGGCCGCAACTCGATGAAAGGCGCATCGCCAGCCAGTACCACCTCGGTCTGCGAAGGGATCAGAGAACCACGTGCCAAGGCCAGCTCTCCATTGAGCAGCAGGACATTGGGTCTGCTGGGCCCCTCGCGCAGGATGCTCGGCAAGGGCACGCCCGCAGGCCAGGTCATCGCCTGCACGCTGGCCGGTGCCGCCAGCAGGGTACCGGCACCCAGCCGGCTGCCGACCTCCAGCGTCACCCCGTCGCGCAGCAGGCTGCCCGCGGCGTACAGCAGGGTGCCGGCGGCATCGTGGATGTCCGCTACCAGCACGCTGCCGGCGGCCAGGGTATAGGGCTGCTCGAGTACCGCCTCGGTGGCCAGACGGGTGCCGGCGGCCAGGGTGGTGCCCTTGATCGGCAGGTCGTAGTTGAGGGTGCGGCCGCCGAGGAACGCGGTACCGTCGCCGAGCACCACGCCCGGGCCGGGAACCACCAGGTCGCCACCGAACGGCTGCACTCCCGGGGTGAGGATCCAGCCCTTGTCGTCCGGCGAGTCCGGCGGCGGCGCGAAGCCGTCGTTGATACTGCCGTAGAGGTTCAGGTCACCGCCGGCGCGCAGCACCAGCGCGCCGACCTCGCCGGAACCGTAGACCTCGGTCAGCGGCGTGTTCGGATTGAGGCTGGCGTAGCGGTAGCCGGACAGATCGAGATCGCCCTGCACCACCAGATCGCCGTCCGCCGTTGCGCTGACGATCTCCACCCCTGGACGCAGGTGGAAAGCATCCGCGTAGGTGGCATTGGTCAGTCCGGCCAGCTTGCCGTCGAGCAACTCGCGGTTGGCCAGCGCCGCGGCGATGAACGCGCTGCTCTCGGCATGCCGCGCATCGAGGTAAGCCTGGTCGATCACCTGGTAGGACCGCCCGCCGGCCGCCGGATCGTTGCCCCAGGGCGCATCGTCGTAACGCTGCATCGCGTTCAGGGCGATGCTGCCGGCGCCGCGGATATCCAGCGCGCCGCTGGCATCGATGGCGATGTCGCCGGCGCTGACCCCGCCCAGGCGTGGCGCGTTCAACTCCAACGTGCCACGGGCGACGCCATCAACCTGTTCCGCTGGCGCCGCGGTGCCATGGCGCAGGTCGATGCGCGCGCCGCCGGCCAGGACCAAGGTGCCGCTGCCGGAACTCAGCTCGACCATCGCCCGGTTCGGGCTGTCGATGATCTGCCCGTAGCTGTCGCGCCGCAGCAGGCTTCCATGCGCATCCAGCAGCGCGTTGCCACCCAGGCTCAGGCCGCGGCCGCCGGCCAGGCGGATCTCGCCGACCTGCGCGCCGCTGGCGTCCACCGTTCCGCTCACGCCGAGCTGGCCATTGTCGAGGGACACCTCGATGCGATGCGCCTTCAGGCCGTCGCCGATCTGCAGGTCGCCTTGCTTGAGCTGGAAGCGCCGCGCGCCGAAGACCTCGCCCTGGTTCAGGCGCTGGTTCAAGGCGGTGAACTGCTCGCTCAGGCTGCCGCCATCGCCCAGGCGCTGGGCGCGGATCTCCAGCTCGCCACCGAGGAACGGCACGCGGGTGCCGCCGGCATCGTAGTCGCCGCTGGCGCCACCCAGTATGCGGCCCTGCAGGTCCACCACCCCGGCGTCCTCGGCCAACGCCACGGCGCTCAGGGTACCGCCGCGGTTGTTGCGCGCCGACAGGTCGATCAGCGAACCGGCGGCCTGGCGGATGTCGCCGGCGCGACTGCTCAGCAGCAGGTCGCCACCCCAGCTGTATTTATCCACATCGTTGAAACTGGCCTTGCGTCCGGCCAGGTCAATGCGCGCGCCATCGCCCAGCTCCAGGTCGTCTTCGGCGCTCAGGCTCAGCTTGCCGCTGGGTAGCGAGACCGCGCTATCCAGGCGGATCTCGCGGGCGCTGAGGGACAACTCGGCACCAAGCCCGGCGGTGCCGCTGTCGAAGGTCACCGCGGCAGCGCCCGCCGGCGCCGCCAGGCTGAGGCTACCGCCGCTGCTGATCCGACTCAGCGAGCCGGCCTCGCCGGTCAGCAACGGCGTGCTCAGGCGCAGGTCGCCGCCACTGTAGCGCAGGCCTTCGCCGGCGACGTAGCCGTCCAGGCGCTGGTAGACCCGCAAGCTGCCCTTGTGGTTGGCGCTGATCCGCTCGCTGGCGTTCAGTTGCACCTCGGCGAAGCCCAGCGCCAGGCGTGCCTCGTCGGTCTCGCCGGCCGGCTGGGTATTCGCGCCGTAGCCCAGGGTGATGCGCTCGGCATCCACCCGCAGGGTTCCGCTACCACTACCGGCGCCGCCGGCGACCGGTGCCGCGGCCGGCTGGCTGGAGCCGCTCCAGACCAGGCTGGCGGTGCGAATGCTGGCAACATCCTCGCCGGTGCCATGGCCGTAGATGGCCGGGGTGCCCAGCACCAGGTTGGCCAGGCTGGATTTGCCGGTGGCCGGGTCGTAGGTGTCGAGGCTGACGCTACCGTATATGTTGACCGCATCGCGGGCACTGAGGATCAGGTTTTCCAGGGCCGGAATACCCGCCCCGCGCTCGCCGCGCAGCAGGCGCTGGAGCACCGTCTGGTCCAGCGCCAGGCCGTTCGGCAACACGCCGCGAGCGGCCGCGTCGGCCAGCGACTGGCTGGAGCCGATATTGATCGTACTCAGCGCCAGGCTGAGATTGCGTGTCCCGTAACGAACGTTGTCGCCAAACGTCACCGTACCATTGGTGGCGATACCCAGAGTGCCCTCCGAATAGAGTTCGGTGTCGGCGCAGCCCGCCCCTTCCGCACAACCTCCGAGACGAACCGGTAACGAGCTATCCGCTGCGGGTGCCAGCAGGTTCAGCCATCCGTTGGACAAGAGCAGCAGGTTACGGCCGCCGGGTTGATAGATGAAACCATCGGACGAATCGTATGCAGTCTTGCCTTTCCCCAGAGTGCTGATGCCACTCCCGCCTTCAAGGGTGATATCCCTGCCAATGATCACCTCCGGTGCGGAAAGGTGCGCGCCCTTTCGCAGCACAACGGGAAAGAGCCGGTTGCTCCCGCCGAACTGGACGAAGTTTCCTTGCTCGCCGTATTCGACGTAGGGCAGCGTGCCAATGGCGATACGGCTGGCGCCTATTGCATTCAGATCGTCCGCAACCAACGACACGCCAGCGAAATCGGAGTCGGGCAGCCCACCTTCAGGCAGAATCTCGATGCCCGCCTCGGCATCCACGATGAGGCTGCCGCCATATCCGCTTTCTTCCGGCGTGAAGTCGACCTTCCCCTCGAAGCTCAGGGCGTTTTCCCGAAGCTCCTCATCCGCGCGCAATCCCAGGTAGAGGGATCTGGCATCCACTGGCAACATCGCTCTGGGGATGTTCTTGCGCGCGGCATCGGCGCGAATGAAATCCGCATAGCTCATTTCGTTGTACTGCGAGTAGCGGCGCAGCGTATCGGCGGAAGACAGGATGACCTGACGGCTCAGACTGTCGCGGATGGACGTGCCGGCAATCGACAACTGCCCGGACGTCGCCCAGGAGCCATTGCGCAACCCCTGCGTCGCCATGGGCGCGCCTTGCCCCGCCAGACCGTTGATCTCGACGCGGAAAGCGCCCGGCAACAGGGCATAGGTCGAAGGCAGCAAGGTGTAGGTACCGGCGGCCAGGCCGGGAACGCCATCCCCGATGGTGACCTGTTGCCCGACCAACGGCTGGATGGCGCCCGCCTCGCCGCCCAATGGCGCACTAACGGCCTGGTGTCCAGGCACGATGGCATACACCGGGTTGCTGGACAGCTCCGGCAGACGGAACCCATCATTGTCCTGCTGCACCAGGGGATGAAAACGCGCATCGGTCGAACCCCCTCTGCCGGAGATGAATCCAGCCCCCGCGAGTTCGCCGCCGCCGGACAGGTCCAGCCGCGCGCCCTGTTGCACATCGACCTCGCTGGCATAAAGGCCGACTCCCGCAACCAGTGTCCCAGCAGCGAGAGCGCCCCCGGCACCGGTCAGTTGAATGGGGACCTGGTTGACCAGATAGTTGATCCCATCGGTCGTGCCTCCATAGGGCATGACCAGCTCAGCGCCGCTAACCGAGGTCAGGCTACCCGGCAACAACCTTACCGTGCCCGGGGCACGATCCAGATTGCTGCCGAACTGGATGAGCCCCAGCGGCGCACGCACCACGCCACCCTGCTCGATATTCGATGCCATGAACGCCAGACTGCCGAATACCGACAGCGGAGTGTCCGGCAAGGACTCGCCGCTACGTTCGATAGCCAAATGCCGTTCGGCATCGAAGACAGCCTGCCCCCCCTCATCCAGTCCATACCCGGCATAGAGGGTCGAACTCGCTCCCGTCACCGGATAGAGTTGGGCCGCAGTCAGTTGCAGATCGCCGTGGGTTATCAAGCGCCCCGACGGATCGCCATTCTCTGGATAGTCGCCAGCGAAACGCAGGTCGCCCTCGCTGCGCAGCGTTACCTTCTCGAAACCTGGTCGCTGATAGCGGACAGCCTCTGCGTTGACCCCATTGATCACCCCGTCGCTACCGAATGACAAGCGCCCGGCGATATCCAGCAGGCGCCCGGCAGAAACCTGCAAGCGAACCTGCTCCGCTGTCGCGGTCGGCCCGTACGTGAGACGCGGACGAAACTCGCCAGAGGCCTGCTGCCCATACATCCCGATGCCGGAAAGGCGGACATAGGGCGCCTGCAACTTCACCTCGCTCGGCCCACCACCTGTGGCGGCTATCGTCCCCGCGTACAGATTCAGGCTGCGCCCCATCGCAAGATCGATGTTCCCCTCGAACGACAGCGGACCGTTGCTGAACAACGAAAGTTGGTCGAATCCGCCGCCCGTCAGCGACTGAGTCCCAACTCGGCTCTGGCCATAGCGCAGAGCCGAATCGTCCATTCCCGGTTGCAGCAAGGTCGGTAATCCCGAATCGGCGTGCCCTGCCGTCAGGATCAGCTCACGCATGGCCAATACCCGGTCATCCACGACAGTAAAACCTTGGTACAGGGGAGCGTCCGCAATGATCTCCAGGCTGCCGCCCGCCGCTCCCGAGCCGCCGGCTGCGGCGCGCAACGAGCCGTCTAGATACAGCCCATTGTAGGAACTGAGAGCGATGCGCCCGCCGTCGCCGGCCAGCAAAACCCTTCCCAGTCCCGGTACATCCAGCTGTGCCTGGCTGCCGGAGGCCTCCAGTCGTGCACCGGGGCGTACGATGACGAACGCATCCGCCGAGGTCGCGATCGCCTTGCCCGGATCGATCTCGCCGCCGATGACGATGCTGCCGCCGGACTGCACTTCTCCATAGCGGCGACCGCGCCCATCCAAGGCAGTGACAGCGCGGCCGGCAACATCCAGCAATGCCTGCTCTCCAATCCAGATGGAGCGAGCATGGGGCTGGCCTTGCGCCTTGGGCTGATTGTCCTGGGTAACGTCGAGCGCGCCGAACTGCTGCTGGCGCACGTCGATGCGTCCGCCCCAAGCGTTCAGAATGCCATCCAAGGTGATCTGTCCGGGACCGCGCAGGACGATGGCGCGCCCCGGATCGACCTCGACCAGCGAACCGCGCCCCAGCTCCAGCGTCTGGCTGGCGGGATCGAGCTGCCCGAGGATATTGCCGTCGCCGCCTGCCTGCAGGTACAGGTCCGCCCCTTCGCGTTGGACCAAGCGTCCGGCCAAGGCATCCTCTAGGTACAGCGGCGGTATCCAGGCCTCCAGCGCCTCTCGCGGCGCCTCGCCAGCCGCGACCTCGCCGGCCCCGCTGGCGAAACGGTAGACCGGCCGCGCGACCCGCACCTGGGCATCCTCGGCTACCGTCAATCCGGAGCGACCGACCACCCGGTAGCTGGCGAAGCCCTGCTGGAAGAAATCTTCGGCCAGTTGCAGGCTGCCATCCCCGAGGTCGTCGCCGCCGATCCGCACCTTGCCGCTCTGCAGCGACAGCGTGCCGGCGCCACTCGTGCCGAGACCATTCAATGTGCCGCCCAACTGCAATTGGCCATCGCTGGCCTGCGCCAGCCCGGCACTGGCGTGCAAGGCGATGTCGCCGCCGCGTCCGCCCAGTCGCTTGCCGTCGGCCAGCAGCGCCGCCCCGGACGACACGTCGAGCAGACTGCCCTGTCCCAGGCTCAGGTCGCCGCCGCTGCGCAGGGAAATCCGTCCGCCGTCGCGGTAGGCCAACGTATCGTTGTCCTCCGGCGCCAGCAGCAGGTTGCTCCACAAGCCGCTGGCATCCAGTCGTACACCATCGCCCACGCGCAAGATGCCGGCTTCGCGGCCGGCATCGACGAAACCATCGATCGTCCCGTTCGGGGAAATCTGCGCCAGTACGTTGCCGGCCTGCAGGCTGCCGCCATGAGCGGTGATGTCGGCGTCGATCGCCACGTCGTTGGCGAACAGGATCGCCTCGCCGCCATTGGCCAGGGTCAGCGCGCTGTCGACGCGGATGCTCTCGCCGGCCGCCACCTTCAGGCCGCCCAGCTGGAAGCCGTTGAGCAGTTCGCTGTCCAGGCTCAGGCGGCCCTGGCGCTCGGCGGCCACCGGAGCGTCCAGGGTCGGCTCCTCGGCCGCCACCTCGCCGGTACCGATGACCACCTGCTTGAGGCTGCCGGCATCGGCGCCGAGAGCGTACTCCAGCAGGCCGCTGCTCTTCACGTAGTAGGGGGTGTAGCGCCCGACGACCAGCTGCGCGCCGCGCGCCACGGCATTCTGCGACTGGTTGTAGCCGTCCAGGCCGGCCTGTGGCGCTTCGGTCTGCCGCTCGCCGCGATAGGTATCGCCGACCACCTGGCCGTCGAGCCGCGCATTGGCGCTGCCGATCACCAGACTGCCGGCGTCGCGGCCAACGCTGTAGCCGTTCTCGTAGCGCTGGGTCGGCGCGATCAGCGGATTGTAGAAATAACGGGTCTGGTCCCAGCGCTCGCTGTGTGCCTCGTAGCCGCGGTAGATGCCGTCGTAGAGCAGGTCACCCGGCGCCGAGCCGAGTTCGTAGAGGCGTCCGTCCGAGCCCTTCAGCCAGGTCTGGCGGATGTAGCCGCCCTGCACATCGAGGGTTCCGCCGGACAGGTTGATCTGTGAACCGGCCTGGGTCACCACGTCGTTGCCGGTGAAACTGACGATGCCGCCCTGGGCCATCCACTCGCCCGCCGAGTGGCCCTGGGTGCCCAGGTAGCCACCGACCTCCAGCAGGCCGCCAGCGGTGTACCAGCGGTCGCTGGCATAGCCGTTGGTGCCGGCAGGCACCCGTACCAGGTCGCGCACGTCGACCCACACGTCCTGGCTGTTCAGACCGCCGCCCTCGCGGTTGACCGAGGCGTCGCGCTGCTCGTTGCCGCGCACGTTGACCTTGATGCTGTTGGTCTCCATCGCCACCTGCACGCCTTGCGCGCCGGAGACATCGATCACCGCGCCGTCGCGCAGCAGCGCGCGCTGGCCAGCGTTGACCGCCACCTGGCCACCGCTGGCGAGGGTGATGGAGCCGTCGCGGAAATCGACGCTGCCGGCGGAGTCGATCTCCACCCGCGACAGGTCGCGGCGGTCGTCGTCGCCCCGACTGACGGCGGCACTGGAGCCGTTCAACGGCTTGAGCAAGGCCTCGCGCTGGCTGTCGAGGGCGGCGCTGCCGCTGCTATCCACCAGGATGGCGCTGGTGGCGCCTTCGGCCAGGGTGATCCGCTCGCTGGCCTTCAGGTGCAGGGTGCCGCGGCTGTCCACCGAACTGCTGGAAAGCAATACGCCGGCCTGCTCCACCTCGCGGCCGCTGAGGCTGATATCGCCGGTGGCGGCCTGCACCAGGCCGCTGTTGCGCACCCGGCCGGCACTGCTGTCGGCGGCGAAGCCCGGCAGCACCTCGTTACCGCGGGTGGTGGAGGTCAGGTTGCCGTCGGTGCCCTGGCCACGGCGGATGACGAAGCTGTCGCCGGCGGACAGGACCGTCTGCCCCTTCGGTGTGACGATGCTGCCGGCGTTGTCCACCTCGCTGCCGAGCAGCAGGACGTAGCCGCCGCCCCTGGTCGAGCCGGACGGCGCTGCCGTACGCAACTGTGCGCCCTGCTCCACGCGCACGGCGCCGGCCGCGTCGGTGAAGGTCGGACGGCTGCCGGCGTTGTCGTAGTAGAGGCCGCGCTGACGGAACTGTTCGTCCGAGATGTTCGCCGCCGCCACCGTCAGGTTGCGCACGTCCACCTGGCTGCTGCCGGAAAACACCACGCCGTTGCGGTTGACCAGCATCACCGTGCCGTCGGCCTTGATCTGCCCCTGGATCTGGCTGGGCCGCGCGCTGGGGTCGTTGACCCGGTTGAGCAGCGCCCAGTCGGCGTGCTGCTGGAAGTCCACGGTGGTGTTGCGGCCGACGTTGAAGGTCTCCCAGTTGAGCACCGCCTTGTCGGCGGTCTGCTCGATGCTCACCGTGGTCTTGCCGGCGGCCTGGGTCTGCACCGGTCCCTTGGCGTTCTGCCAGGCCTGCTCGAACGGCAGCGAGGCGTCGACCTTGAGGCCGCCCTCGCCGAGCCCGTCCGGAACATCCTGCGGGAGATTCAGCGCCGCCTGGCGTCCGGCGGCCTGGGCGGCCTGCTGGGCGGCAATGGCGGCGACGGTGTTGTTCAGGTTGGCCATCGAACGCTGCAACTGCTGGTTGACCCGCTGCTGCTGCGCCAGCGGCGGCGGCGCCCCCGGCAACTGCGCTCCCGGTCGCGGCGCCCCGGCAGCGCCGCCCTGAGCCGCGCCCTTGGCGGCGAACCAGGCGGCGCTGAACGGCTGCCCGGCGGCCTGGGCGCCCCCTGCGACCAGCAGCAGGGCGATGGCCTGGGCCAGCGGCTTCAGGCGCGGCGCGTAAAGCGCGCGGGAGGAACGGGCGGACGACGGCGAACGGGACGGCATGGCGAAGGGGTCCTTGAGCATGAAGTCGGTCGGGCGCCCGCAACGACGCCCGTTACTGGTAGACGGCCTGGCGGAGGGTGGGCCGAAGACTTGTCATGGAAAGTTCATGGAGCGGAGCGAGGAGCCTGGGCGAACGGAAACACGACGGCAGCCGGATTTCAGCCACCGTCATGACAGGTCACTCATGGACGCCCTTTGCCGTTGCAGACGGAGGGATTGTTGATCGCGAGGTTTTCGCTGGTACCAGTGATGAAGGCGCTCATGATGGCGCTCTTCCAGGAAGCGACCAGGGGTACGAAACGGTGGTCAGCTACCGCTCTATTTGTAGTGGTGCCGCCATAATGCTGGGTAAGGAAGGCACGCAGGTCGGCGGCAACAGTGGCATCCTTGTAGCACTGGCCAAAGACAAAGTTGGTATAGCCGACGATGGAGTAGCCTGCGTTCGGGTTGACGAAGACCGGTATCCACTTGCTCGGATCGGCGCGATCTGCAGCGACACCCGGCGGAGCCACGCTACGAACAGCGATCACGCGATTGGCTAGAGTAGGGAGCAAGCCATTCACTCGCGCGATCTTTGAATTGTCGCTCAGGTCCACACCATCAGGCCCCTCATAGCCGATCGAGCCTGACACATTGTCGACGGCATTCCTGACACTTTCATAAGGCTGTACTGCCACCCAGTTGCTCGGCAGCGCACCGCCGGCCGGCAGACGGGCGTTCGTGAAGATCGAGTTGGTGGCGAAGCGAGTCGGGCAGACCGAGTTCAGGTGGCGGGTCAGCAACTCGGTGGCTCCACTGCCGCCCCGCTGGTAGACGATACGAATCGGCGTACGGTCGGCGGGGTTCCCCAATAGTTGCCCCCAAGTGACCTTGGCGCCGGAAAAGGCATCGCAGAGCTGGGCACTGGTCAGGTTCAGGTCGGTAATGTCGGGCTTCTTGTAAGGAATGGTTACTGCGGTACCCGCCAATGGAATCTGGATCAGTGGACCATATGCGCCTCTATAGTTGGTTGAATAGGCGCTCAGTTCGCTGCTACTCAAGATCGAGTCACTACCAATGTAGTGGACGGTGCCGGTAGTAGCGCCAAGCAGCATGGGGTTATTCATCAGGAAAGCGGTCTTGCCAATGCCGCTGCCGCTTGCGGCATAGCTGAAGTTGATTGGCAGGATGCTGTCGGCAGAACCTTTGTACAACTTGGCCGGCATGGAAGCACCACCGCCGGTCACCGTAGCGCCCAGCGTTGTATGACTGGTCAAGAGCGTCAGAGCAACGACGCCAAACATTGGCTTGAGCATGAAAACCTCCTGGGTTCCCCACAAGAAAAAAGACCGGCAGCCATAGGGCTGCCGGTCCTCGTATCGATTCGCCTAGGCGAAGCGCTTACGGGCGGCCTTTGGTGTTGCAGACGTTGGTGTTGCCGATGGCCAGGTTTTCGCTGGTGCCGGTGTAGAAGGCGCTCACGATGGCGCTCTTCCAGGCCGGAGTCAGCGGGATGAAGCCATGGGCGGCAACTGCGGCGTTGGTGGTAGTGCCACCGTAGTGCTTGTTGATGAAGGCGCGGACGTCGGTGGAAACGCTGGCGTCCTTGTAGCACTGGCCGAAGACGAAGTTGGTGTAACCGACGATGGAGTAGCCGGCGCTCGGATTGGTGAACACCGGAACCCACTTGCTGGGGTCCGCACGGTCGGCGGCGTTGGCCGGCGGAGCCACGCTGCCCAGGGCAGTGGAAACGTTAGCCTGGGTCGGCAGGTTGCCGTTCACACGGGAAACCTCGGCGTTGCTGTTGATGTTCACCGCATCCGGGCTGACATAGCCGAGGGAGCCGTTGGTTGCCTTGACGGTCGACACCACGGTGGAAGTGGCGGCGACGCCAACCCAGTTGCTCGGCAACGTACCGCCGGCCGGCAGACGGGCGTTGGTAAAGGTCGAGTTGGTGGCGAAGCGAGTCGGGCAGATCGAGTTCAGGTGGCGGGTGAACAGTTCGGTGGTGCCGCTGCTACCGGTGCGGTAGACGATGCGGATCGGCGTGCTGTCGGTAGTGCCCAGCAGTTGACCCCAGGTGGTCTTGGCGCCGGAGAAGGCGTCGCAGAGTTGGGCGCTGGTCAGGTTGAGCGTGGTGTTGCCGTCCTTGCGATAGGGCACGGTGACCGAGGTGGCTACCGACGGGATCTGGATCAGCGGACCGTAGGTGCCGTTGTAGTTGCTGTTGTAGGTGGTCAGTTCGCTACCGCTGAGGACCGAGTCGCTACCGGCATAGTGAACGGTACCGGTGGTGCCGAACAGCGAGGAGTTGTTGGTCAGGAAAGCGTTCTTGCCGGTGCCGCTGCCGGTCACGGCATAGCTGAAGTTGGCCGGCAGGATGCTGTCGGCGGAGCCTTTGTACAGCTCGGCCGGCAGGGAAGCGCCACCGCCGGTGACGGCCATGGCTTGGGCGGATACGAGGGCGGCCACGCTCAGCGAGGCAGCGATCAGAGAGCGCTTGAACATGAAGAATCTCCTTTCATCGTGGTGTTGGTACGTTGAGGAAGTCGTCTTGCATGAGGCGGCGCCGTGCTTGCCGGGCTTTGCATCCCTAGCCGGTCGAAGGGGCCGCTGGGGATAAAACTCGCAAGTTCCGGTGACAGATCGGGGAAAAAATCTCGGGAGCATCGAATTGTTTTCGCAGCCTTTCCTCGGGTGTTCGCAGGCTCTGCGCCGGGCCTTTTCGCGGGACCTGCGAGGTTCCGCGAGCGCCTCCCGGCGGCCGGCCCGCGACGGCCATGGCGCGCCCTCGGGGCAACCTTGCTGAAACATGCACCCGAGCCCTGGCGAGAGGCCACACGGGTTGATGACAGCGAGAGGAAGGCCGGCTTGCACAGGCCCCTCCCGTAGGGCGGATTACGCCAGCGGCGTTATCCGCCGATACCTCTCTTCGGAAGACTGCTGAGACGCCCCATCCCCACGGCGGATAGCCGCGAGCGGTTAATCGCCCAGCACGGGAAGGGCTTGTTCAGGTACGGACTACTGGACCAGTTGGTTCATCTCGATGATCGGCATCAGCACCGCCATCACGATGGTCAGCACCACCCCGCCCATGACCACGATCATCAGCGGCTCGAGCAACGCGGTCATGCCCATGGCGCGGCGCTCGATGTCGCGCGACAGGGTCTGCGCCGCGCGGTCGAGCATCGGCGGCAGCGCACCGGTCTTCTCGCCGCTGGCGATCAGGTGGGTGAGGATCGGCGGGAACACCTGCCGCGTGCGCAGCGCCGAGGCCAGCGAGACACCTTCGCGAACCTGCGCGGTGGCCTCCTCCACCGCCTGCGCGAGGCAGTCGTTGGCCAACGTCTGGCGCGCCGCATCGAGCGCGCGCAGCAGCGGTACGCCAGCGCTGCCGAGGATCGCCAGGGTGGAGGCGAAGCGCGCGGTATTCACCCCGAGCACGAAGCGACCGAGCAGAGGCAGGCGCAGCACTCGCCGGTGCCAGCTGAGCCGCGCCTGCGGGTCGCGCAGGTACAAGCGCCAGCCCCAGTAAGCGCTACCGATGGCGCCGGCGCAGAGCCAGCCCCAGGCGCGCACGAAGTCGCTGGCCTGGAGCATCGCCCGGGTCAGCGCCGGCAGGTCCTGGCGCGCCTGGGAGAAGGCGCTGACCACCTGCGGCACCACGTAGCCGAGGAGGAAAATGACGATGCCGATGGAGACCACGCCGACCACCGCCGGGTAGATGAACGCGGTGAGGATCTTGCCGCGCAGGGCGTTGCGTTCCTCGATGTAGTCGGCCAGGCGCTCCATCACCTGGGCCAGGTCGCCGGACTCCTCGCCCGCAGCCACCAGCGCCCGGTAGATTTCCGGGAAGTCCCGCGGCCGTGCGGCAAGGGCGTCGGCCAGGCGCATGCCGCCGCGCACGTCGCTGCGCACGGCGCTCAGGGTCTGGGCGATGTGCTTGCGCTCGGCCTGGTCGAGGGTGGCGCTCAGCGCCGCCTCCAGCGGCAGGCTGGCGGCCAGCAGGCTGGCCAGCTGGCGGGTGGCCCAGGCCAGGTCGCCGTCGGACAGGCGCGGGGCGAACAGCGCGCCCGCCCCTTGCCCGGTCCCGCCGCCAGCCTGCTCGCGGACCTCCAGCGGGGTCAGGCCGCGGGCGCGCAGTTGGCCGAGGGCGCCACGCTGGCTGTCCGCCTCCAGGGTGCCGGTCTCGATCCGGCCCTGGGCGTCGGCGGCTTCGTAGCGGAAGGTCTGCATCAGGCGTCCCGGGTCACGCGGAGGATTTCCTCCAGGGTGGTGGAGCCGCTGGCGATCCAGCGCTCGCCGTCCTCGCGCATGCTGCGCATGCCGGCCGCGCGGGCGGCTTCGCGGAGATCCTGCTCGGTGCGGCCCTGGTGGACCAGGCGGCGGATCTCGTCGTCGATCACGAACAGTTCGTGGATGCCGGTGCGCCCGCTGTAGCCAGTCTGGTTGCAAGCCGGGCAGCCGACCGCGCGCCAGCCGCCATCCTCTTCGACCCGGCAATGCGTGCACAGGCGCCGCACCAGGCGCTGGGCGAGTACGCCAAGCATCGACGAGGCGAGCAGGAACGGCTCGACCCCCATGTCCACCAGCCGCGTCACTGCCGACACCGCGTCGTTGGTGTGCAGCGTGGCCAGCACCAGATGCCCGGTGAGCGAGGCCTGCACGGCGATCTGCGCGGTCTCCAGGTCGCGGATCTCGCCGATCATGATGATGTCCGGGTCCTGCCGGAGGATCGCCCGCAGGGCTACGGCGAAGGTCATGTCGATGCGCGCGTTGACCTGGATCTGGCTGATCCCCGGCAGGTCGTACTCCACCGGGTCCTCGACGGTGAGGATGTTGCTGGTGCTGGCGTCGAGCCGCGCCAGGGCGGCGTAGAGGGTGGTGGTCTTGCCGCTGCCGGTGGGCCCGGTGACCAGCACGATGCCGTGCGGCTGGCGGATCAGGTTGTCCAGCGGCGCCAGCACGCCGGGAGCCATGCCCAGGGTCTCCAGCCTCAGGCGTCCGGCCTGCTTGTCGAGCAGGCGCATCACCACCCGTTCGCCGTGGCCGGTGGGCACGGTGGAGACGCGAATGTCGATCGGCCGCCCGGCTACCCGCAAGGCGATGCGGCCGTCCTGGGGCAGGCGTTTCTCGGCGATATCCAGCTGCGCCATGATCTTGATCCGCGACACCAGCGCCGCGTGCAGCGCCTTGCGCGGCGCGACCACGTCGCGCAGGGCGCCGTCGACGCGGTAGCGCACCACCGAATGGGTCTCGAAGGGCTCGATGTGGATGTCGCTGGCCTCATCGCGCGCGGCCTGGGTCAGCAGCGCGTTGATCATGCGGATCACTGGCGCGCCATCCTGGGTGTCGAGCAGGTCGGTAACCTCGGGGATATCGTCCATCAGGCGGTCGAGGTCGACCTCGCTCTCCGCCGCGCCGACCACCGCCGCGGCGCTGCCGGTATCGGAGTAGGCGCTGGCCAGCAGGGTGTCGAGCTCGTCGTCGCGGACGCTCTCCAGGCTGGCCGGCGCATGCCGCTGGCGCACCTCGCTGATCGCCCAGCCGGGCGTCCGCGGGCTGACCAGCAGGGTCGCGCCATGCTCGCCCGGCCGCAGCAAGGCGCGCTGCGCCTTGGCCCAGGCGTAGGGCAGCAGGCTCATAGCGGCGCCGCCTCGCCCAGCGGTACCGCGCGCAGCGGCCGCGGGCTCGGGCGCAAGTCGTAGGCGGCCTGCGGGATGCCCTGCTGCGCCGGCGGCAGCACCGGAGCCTGCATGTCGCCGACGCTCCAGTCGTGGCGCGGCTGCACGCGCTGCTGGGCGCGGCGGATGAAGTCGTAGCGGTTGAGGGTGATGCTGCGGCCGGCGGCGGCGTCGCGGACGATGTAGGGACGCAGGAAGACCATCAGGTTGGTCTTGGTCCGCGAGCGCTTCTGGTAGCGGAACAGCGAGCCGACGCCGGGGAGGCTGGAGAGTCCGGGAACGCCGTCGGTGTTGTCCTGCACGTTGTCCTGCAACAGGCCGCCGAGGACCATGATCTGGCCGTCGTCGAGGAGGATGCTGGTATCGATCGCGCGCTTGTTGGTGACCACCCCGGCGGCGGTGCTGGCGCGCTCGTCGACGCTGCTGACTTCCTGGTAGACGTCGAGCTTGACCGTTCCTCCCTCGGAGATCTGCGGACGGATGTTCAGCTTCAGGCCGACGTCCTCGCGCTGGATGGTCTGGAACGGGTTGTTGCTGGTACCGCCGCCGTCGGTGACGTACTGGCCGCTGACGAAGGGTATGGTCTGGCCGACCATGATGCTCGCCGACTCGTTGTCCAGGGTCAGCAGGTTCGGGGTCGACAGGACGTTGGTGCCGCCGCGGCTCTTCAGCGCCCGGGCGAGCACCTTGAGGTCGAGGATCTTGCCGATCCCGGGGATGTCCACGGTGCCATCCACCAGGCCGATGTTGAGCCCCTTGGGCAACACGTCGATGGTGTTCTTGCCGGCCGTGTTCAGCGCCGACTGGCCGAAGTTGACCCCGCCGAACACGCCGTTGCCGCCGAGGTTGCCGGCCTGCCACTGGATGCCGAACTCGCTGGAGTCGTCTTCGCTGACCTCGACGATCAGGCTTTCGATCACCACCTGGGCGCGGCGCTGGTCGAGCAGGTCGATGACTTCGCGGAGGTTGCGGTACAACGGCTCGGGTGCGGAAATCAGCAGGGTGTTGGTGGTGGCGTCGGCCTGTACGGTGACCCCGCCGGCGGAGAACGCCGAGTTCTCCTCGCCCATCGCACCGGGTCCGGCGCCGCCCTGGCCGCTGCCCATCGCACCATAGGCGCCGCCGCTGCGGTTGCTGCCGCCCAACCCGCTGGAACCGCTGCCCGTGGTATTGCCGCTGCTCCCCAGGCCCTGGCTACCAGTACCGCTATTGCCGCCACCGAGCATGCCGCCGCCGCTCAGGCGCGCGCGCTGCTGGTCGCCCTCGTTGCCCTCGCCGCCGCTGTCGCCGGTGATCAGCCCGCGCAGGGCCTGGGCCAGGCGGGTCGCCTGGGCGTTGCGCAAGTAGACCACATGGAGGTTGCCGGGATTGCTTTGCACGCTGTCCAGCTTGCCGATCAGGTCGCGCGCCAATTGCGTGCGCTCTGGGCTCGGCGAGCGGATCACGATGCTGTTGGAGCGTGGGTCGGCGAGCACCACGGTCTTCTGGCCCTGCTCGGCGCCGCCGCTGCCCTGGCTGTCGAGCAGTTCGGAGACGGTGCTGGCGATGTCCACCGCGATGCCGTTCTGGATCGGTACCACGTCGGTGTCGCTGGCGCTGGGGATGTCGATGCTGGCGATGATCCCGGCGACCCGGTCGAGGTTTTCCGCGTAGTCGGTGACCACCACGGTGTTGTTCCCCGGATAGGCATTGATCGGGTTGTTCTGCGCGACGATCGGGCGCAGTACCGGGATCAGGTTCACCGCGTTCTCGTAGCGCAGGCGGAAGGTCCGCGTGACCATACCGTTGGCCGCCGGCCGGTCGGCGCCGTAGACCGGCCCGCCGAGCAGCTTGGCGTCGGCCTCCGGCACCACCTGGCTGACCCCGTCGACGTCGACCACGCTGAAGCCCTGCATGCGCAGGGCGCTGGTGAGCATGCGGTAGGCGGTGCGCGCCGGCACCTGGCCTTCGGAAACCAGGGTCAGCTTGCCCTTCACCCGCGGGTCGACCAGGAACTGCCGGCCGGTGGCGCGCGACAGCGCGCGCACCACCGCTTCCACCTCGGTATCGACGAAATTCAGGCTGACCGGCTGCTCGCCGAGTTCGGCCGCTGTCGCTGGGACCGGAGCCACGCCACCGGAGCGCGCTACGCCGCGTCCGGCACTCAGCGCGCGGCGGGCCTGCTCGGCCTGGGGCCGCTCGCGGACGTCGGCGCTGCGCAACGGCGCACCGGAGCGGACACTGCTCAGCGGCCGGCCGACTTCCTCGTCGGCCGGGGGCACGCCGGGGACCTTCGGCGTCTCGCTACACGCCGCGACCAGCAGCGCGCCCAGCGCCACGCCCAGTACAGGCCAACGACGCCGGGCATGGTGGAAAGCTGATTGCCTCATGGGGAATCCTTGGGAGCGGAAGTCGACTGCAAATGGATCGAGGCGGACACCAGCCCGCCGGACGGCTCGTTCGAAGAGCCGGAGCGCTCCTCGGAAGGAGCATCGAGACGCGTCACCTGCGCCTCGCTGACGCTCAGGCGCAACGCTGCCGGGCTGCGCGCCAGCCAGCGCAGCAAGGCCTCGCCGGACACGCTGGCGAAGTCCAGTTGCCATTGGCCCGGTTGCGGGGCGTCCAGTTGGAAACCGTCGAGTCCCTGATCGCGCAGGCTGCGACGGATCGCCTCGGCGTCCGCCGTACCGCTCAGGGTCGGACCGCGCAACGCCTCGACCTCACGCAACACGCCGTCCACCGCCGCAGCCTGCGCACGCAGGCGCGGCAGTTCGGCTTGCCAATGCTCGATCCGCGCCAGCGGCGGATCGATGAACACTTGCCAGGTCAGCGCCAGGCATAGCGCCAGGCCACCGCCGGCGAGAATCTTGCGCTCGCGCGGCGCCAGTTGCCGCCAGTAGGCCTGCAATCGCAGCAGCAGGGGACTCCAGCGCTGCGCCGGAGTATTCAGCAGGCCCGCCAGGCGCTTATTCATCTTCATCGGCAGCCGCCTCGGCAGTGCCACTGTCTGCCGCGCCAGCGGCCGGCGCTGGCGGCGCTTCCATGGCGCGCACCTGCCAGCCCTTGTCGGAGGCATCGGCCTGCAACCCGTGCTTGCCCAACTCGCCCTGCCAGGCAGCGGCATCGCCGCCTGGCGGTCCCGGCAGCAGCTCCAGGTCCAGTTCGCCGGCGTGGTAGTCCAGTCGTTGCAGGCGTCCGGCGAGGAACGGCATCGCCTCGCCGGCGCCATGCAGCAGCGCGGCCAGCCCCGGTACGGCATCGCCATCGGCCTTGCCGGCCAGATAGGCGTCGCGTCGCTCGCGAGCCTGGCGCAGCGGATCGAGCACCACCGGCAGTTCCGGGAAGGCCTGCTGCACGCGTTGACTGCTCTGCCGTTGCAAGGACTGGCCCTGCTCGGCCAGTTGCCCGGCGTACAGGTTCAGGCCGGCGACCCACACCAGCAAGGCCAGGGCAGCGCAGATCAGGGGCATCTTCCAGGTGCCGTTGCCGGCGCTCGTCGCCGGCGCTTTCAGCGCCAATCCCCACGGACTGGCGGGCCCGCTCCAGCGCAGCGCTTCGTCCAGCGCCTCGGCCCGCTCCAGGGCTGCGGAGCGCCACGCCGGACGCTCGCCCAGCCAGAACAGCCGCAACTCCTGCGGGACCTCAGCGAGGCCCTGCTCCGGCAAGGGATGGACCACAGCGTCGCTCAGCGAGCGGCGCAACAGCAGATGGCCGTCCCACTCGCCGGCCACCCAAGCGTCATCGCGCAACGGCAGGAGGAACGGCGCGGCCTGCACCTCCCGCACGTCGAGCCGCAGCCGCTGTACGGCCTGCTCCAGCGAGGCCAGCGCCGACGCCTCCAGCCACCCCAAGGTCAGGCGCCCGTCGGCGCCGCGCGGGCCGTGGGCCAGGCGTAGCTGCGCCGGATCGCCAAGGACCAGCGCCTCGGCCGCGCAGTTCACCGCGGCGGCAAGCTTCGCCGCAGGCAGCGCCGGCAGTTCGAGACTGACCAGGCGGCAATCGCGCGGATGCAGGAACAGCGCCACCGGCAACCCCTGGCGCCGCCGCGCCAGTTCCGCGAGCGAGACCTCGATTCGTTCCTGCACCGCGCCGCGCGCATCCAGGCGCAAACAATGCAGCGGCGCCGCCTCGGCGAACTCGCTCAGCGGCGGCAGCAGGCAACGCCAGGCGGCCTTCATGAGCCCACCCTCATCCAGTTGACCGCCGTGCTTTCACCGGCCTTGCGCTGCACCAGGGCTTGCAGGCGCACCTCTTGCCGGTCGCGCCGGGCATAGGCGGTGAGCAGGAACCAGTCGCTGGTGATCCCGACCTTCACCGACTGCGCCTGCAATTGCGGCATGTTCAGGCGGTTGACGAAGTCGCCGCGATTGAGGAACCAGCGGCCCCGGTCGCGCTCGCCTAGCACCCGCCGCGCCTGGTCCAGCCCGAGGCCGGGGACACAGGCGGCGAGCACTTCGGCGCGCGCGGTGTTGCCGTTGATCCAGGTGGTTTCGGGCAGGATGGTGACGTAGGGTCGCAGGCGTTCCAGGGTCGCCGGCGGAATGCCCAGCCGCGCCAGGTCGTCGAGACGCCTGAGCGCCGGCATGCGCGCCGGAAGCGCACGCAACACGGCGCCCGGCGAAGTCTCGCGGCCGCTGTCGAAACCTGCGGGTTGCGTCTCGGCCGGCGGCGCTTCGGCGGGCAGCCGTGCATAGGAATCGAGTACCCGCTCGACGATCAGCCGCGTCTCCTTCGGGCGCACGCCGAGCAGACCGGCGAGGCGTTCGAAGTTCGCTCGCTCCTGGAGATCGGGGCGTTGGTCGACCAACAGGTTGCGCAGGTTGAACTTGCCCTGCTCGTCTTCCAGTTGGCCGTTGAACGGCAATTCGGCGCTGCTCAGACGCAAGCCACGCATCGGTTGCGCCCAGCGCTGGTCGAGGCGGGTCAGCGGGTCGCGGCGGCTGTCCTCGAGCAGCAACTGGCGGCTCCATTCCAGGCCGCCGCGCAGCATCCAGCCGGCCTGGATGCGTAGCTGCTCGCTTTCCAGGGCGCGGATGAATGCGCTCTGGCGGGCGATCAGGCCGGCGGCTATGACCGCGACCACGGTGACGATCAGCAGCGCGCTGATGATCGCCATGCCGCGCTGGCGATGACCGTTCATGGCGCGCTCAGAGCTGCCAGGAGCCGATGTCGGCGTTGATGCCCTCGCCGCCCGGCTGCCCGTCGGCGCCGAGGGAGAACACGTCGATCTCACCGTTCACGCCGGGATTCAGGTACTGGTAGGGCTTGCCCCAGGGGTCGTTGGGCAGGCGCTCCAGGTACGAGCGCCAGTTGCTCGCCGAGGCATCGGCAGGGCGCTCCGCGAGCACCTTCAAGCCCTGCGCCTGGCTCGGATAGCGGCCCTGGTCGAGGCGGTAGAGCTTGAGCGCCTGCATCAGCCCGGAGATGTCCTGGCGCGCCGCGGTGGCGCGGGCCTGGTCGGGACGGTCGAGCACCTTGGGCACCACCATCGCGGCGAGGATGCCGAGGATCACCACCACCACCATGATCTCGATCAGGGTGAAGCCCCGCTGTCCCCGATGTCCTTTCGGGCTGGAGCTGAACTGCACGACATCCATCTCGACACTCCTCGGCATGGTTCGATTCGCCGCGGATTGTTTCAGGAAGATATGTCAACGATATTGAAAATCCTCGGGTGCGCCGCTCTTCCGGAGGCGCCCGCAAGGCCCTGGAGCCGGGCTTTCCGGCAGGCGCCGGGGATGGCTCGCGGGAGCGCCCTCCCGAGCTTTTGTCAGGGATCGGTCAGATTTCCCGGCTAGCCTGGAAGTCCCCTTTCGCCGACCTTTCCGCGATGTCCACGCGCCTGTCTTCCCGCGGTTTCACCCTGATCGAAGTGCTGGTCGCGCTGGCCATCGTCGCCATCGCCCTGGCCGCGGCGATCCGCGCGGTGGGCCTGATGACCGACGGCAATGGTCTGTTGCGCGACAAGTCGCTGGCCCTGCTGGCAGCGGAGAGCCGGCTCGCCGAGCTACGCCTGGGCGTCGGCACGGCTCCGGGAAACAGTGATTTCGAATGCTCCCAGGGCCGCCTGCGGTTGTACTGCGAACAACGCGTCGAGGCCACCGACGACCCCGCGCTACTGTGGGTGGAAATCCGTGTGCGCACGCAGCGCGAACAGGCGGTGCCGCTGGCGCGCCTGAACACCCTGCTGAGCCGCTCCCGGTGATCTCAACCGCGCTTGAGGGTATCCAGCGGCGGCGGTTCGGCGAGCCGCTGCATGGCCACCCGGCGAACCTCGCCGTTCTGCTCGATGAGTACCGCGTCGGCCTCTATCCGCCGCACCTTCGCCGCACGTGCCAGGACCTCGCCCTCGCGATAGGCCTGGGCCGGCGCGCCGTTCACCGAGAGGATGGCGATCGCCGCGGGACCACCGCTGATCAATCCCGCCAGTTGCACCTCGACCTCACTGGAAGGCGTCGCGAACCAGCGTTGAGCGGCGCCCTCGCCGCTGGGCGGCGGAACGTCGGCGACCTCGGCCTGGACCACGCCGGGAATCGGCGCCAGCAACAGATAGCCCCAGAACAGCAGGCCGGCGAGGATCGCCAGCACGGCGGCGAACTGGACCAGGCGGGGCGGATCGATACGGGGCATGGCCGGCATGGCGGGCTCTCCTGGCGTCTGGGCGACGGGCGCCACGAACGGCGCCCCGGCACCAGCCTAGCGCGGAATTCTCTCCGTTATGTTTCACACGCCGATCATCTTCGTCGGGCACTCTGGAAACCTCTCTCTTCGCGGAGCGGCATCCGGTGAGGCGACCCCGGCAAGGCGGTTTCACCCTGATCGAACTGATGGTGGTGCTGGTAATCGTCGGCATCGCCACGGCGGCCATCAGCCTGAGCGCCCGCCCCGACCCGACGGGCCTGCTGCGCCAGGATGCCGCGCGCCTGGCGCGGTTGCTGGAAATAGCCCAGGGCGAAGCGCGGGTACGCGGTACGCCGATCCTCTGGCAGCCCAGCGCCAAGGGCTATCGCTTCAGCCCGCAGGCCTATCGCGGCAAGACCGACGCCTTCGCCGCCGACACCGAATTGCGCGCGCGCGACTGGCAGGCCGCGCCGCTGCGGGTCAGCGTGCGCCCGCCGCGACCGGTGTTGCTGGACGCCGAATGGATCGGCGCGCCGTTGCGGATAACGCTCTCCGACGGCCAACACAGCGTCACCGTGCTGCGCGAGGCGAACGGCCATGTCCGGGTACACTGAACGCGCGACGACGCGGCGCCGGCAAGCCGGCTTCACCCTGATCGAGGTGATGGTCGCGATCATGCTCATGGCCATCGTCAGCCTGATGGCCTGGCGCGGCCTGGACAGCATCGCCCGGGCCAGCGCGCACCTGGAGGACAGCACCGAGCAGGGCGCCGCGCTACTGCGCGCGCTGAACCAGCTGGAGCGCGACATCGCCCTGCACAGCGCCATCCGGGAGGAGACCGGCCTGCCCAGCGGCGACGAGCCGATCCGGGCCGGCGACAGCCTGCCGCCCGGACTCGCACTGAAGCGCCTGAGCGAGATTCCATTGCGCCTGGACATCGTCCGCGCCAGTACCGAGCCAGGCGCGCCGCTGCAGCGCGTGCGCTGGTGGCGACAGGGCAAGATCCTCTACCGCGCCGCCTCGCCCAGCGGCGACCGCCTGCCGTTGCCGCCGCTGGCGGAGCGGGTGGCTGTGCTGGACGACGTGAGTCGGTTCGAGATCCGTGCCTGGGTGCCGGGAAAGGGCTGGACGCGCCTGCCGGCACGCAGCAAAGTCCGCGCCAGCGGACTGGAGATCAGCCTGTCGCGGGTCACCCGCAACGGCGTGGAGCGCTATCGACGGGTGGTGGCCCTGCAATGAAGCGGTGGCTCAGCCGAGCAGCACCACCCCGCCCGGCAGGCGGGTGACCTCGATGCCATAGGCATCGCGGATCAGGGTCGCCACGTCGGCCAGTTGATCGAGGCTGAAACGGGCCTGGACCCGGCGTCGGCCAAGGGCCTTGTCCAGCAGCAGGAGCATGCCGGGACGGTAGCGGTTGATTTCGTCGATCACCGTGGCCAACGGTACGTCGTTGAACACCAGCATGCGCTCGCGCCAGGCCATCACCTCGGCAACGTCGAAAGGCACCGGCGGTCCGTTGCGTCGCTCGTCGAAGGTCAGCTGCTGGCCGGCCTGGAGGTCCAGGCGCTGGCCGAGGTGTTCGAGCCGCACGCTGCCCTCCAGGCAGGTCACCACGCAGACATCACCGCTGCTGCGCACGTTGAAGCGGGCCCGGCTGGCGCTCAGCCAGGCGCTCCCGGCCATCACCCGCAGGCTGCTCTGCGGCGGGTGGCTGGCGATGATCTCGGCCTCGCCGCCGAGCAGTTCGATGGTTTCCTGCTGCTCTTGATTGCGCCGCACGTTCAGGCGGGTGCGGGTGTTCATCTCGATCCGCGTCTCGCCGCTCACCTGCACCTGGCGTTGCTCGCCGACCGCCGTGACGTAGTCGGCGCCGCCCAGGCCATGGTCGAGCAGCGACGGGCGCAAGACGAACAACGCCACCGAGGCGGCCAGCGCACCGCCGACGAACCAGCGACGACCGAAACGCCTCGGCGCGATCTGCGCCACGGCCGGCGGCTCCAGCGGCAGAGCGGCGGCACTGCCGAGCGCCTGCCAGAGATCGCGCGCCTCGACGAACGCTCGCAGGTGTTGCGGGCTGCGCGCACACCACTGGCGGAAGGCCCGCGCGTCGCCCTGGGTGACGCGTCCGGAGGTCAGGCTGATCACCCAGGCGTGCGCTTCGTGGCGAAGGTCGCCGGTTTCATCGGCGGCGGAGTCTGAGGCTGTCATGACTGTGCTGTACGGACACCGGAATGGCTCATGGGATGGATATGGCGGCGGTTTTCCACCTGCTTATGCTTATGACGGTTTTCCGGCCCCGGGACCGAACCTCTGGATGACTTTTCTTTCCAGGCGCTCCGCGCAGAACCACAGGGCGGCCTTGAGTTCCTTCTCCACGGTGCGGGTGGAAATGCCGAAGCGACGGGAGATTTCCGCATGCGGCGTCTCTTCCAGGCGCGAGGCGATGAGAATCTGCCGACGCCGCGCCGGCAGTTCGCAGAGCGCCTCCAGCAGGCGACGGATCTCGGCGTGACCGCCGACGATGCGCTCCGGGTCGAGGCCTTCGTCGGCCACCTGCAACAGCTCCGCCACCTCCTCCCCGGTGAGCAGGCGGGCGTCGCCCTCGCGGCGGTCGGCGGCAATGTTCAGGGCAATACGGAACAGGTAGGCCTGGGGCTTCTTGACCTCCAGGGCATCATCCAGCCGGTCGACTCTCAGGTAGGTTTCGTGCAGCACGTCGCACGCCAGGTCCTCGGAGCCCAGGCGCCGTTTCAGGCGCGCCTTGAAGTCGTCGTAGGAGGCGAGGAACAGCTTCACCATCGCGCTTTGCCGCGAATCGCTCATGACCCTCCCACTCCCTCCGTCAGCTTGCATTCCATGGCCTTGCCCGTCGTCTTCGGCAGCAACAGGATGGTCAGCGGCTGGGCCAGCGTAGCGGGCGTCGCCTGCATCACCCGCACGCCGCGCAGGCTTTCCACCAGGGCGCTGTCCCGCTGCGGGTCGCCGGTCGAACCGAGCAGGCGACTGTGGCGAACCTCGCCGAAGCGACCGATCCAGAGTTGCAGCACCGCGCGATAGGTACCCGGACGAGTGCGCGGCGAGCGGCACAACTGTTCTTCCAGCGCCGCCTGGACCGCTCCCGCGTAGCGGCGATCCAGCGGCTGCTCGACCTTCGGCATCTCTGCCGGCAGCGGCGCAGCGTTCCTGACGGCCTGCGCCGGCAGCAGGGTGAACGCTTCCTGGCTGGTGTAGCGCGCCATCAGGCCGGTTCCGCCGAGCAGTCGGGTCAGGGCGTCGCTGGCGGTGAAGCGCCCCTGCAAGCGGGCCGAGCGCCGTCCACGGGCCAGCTCGCCATCCACCAGAACCGCCATTCCCGTCACCCCGCTGTAGGTCACCAGCGCCGATGCCAGGCTCTGCGGAGGAATATCGAACGCGTGCACCGCCAGGCGCAACGGCGGCCTGCCGCCATCGCCCGGCACGGCGCCGGACGCCGGCAGCAGCATGCCGAGACCGAGCAACGACACTGCGCACGACCTTGCCACCCCGAGGATCGACATCAACGGATTCCAGTCCGAACTACCCGGTTCAGGCCAGATGGCCATCACCCAGGAGGGACATCCTGATGGCACTGTGTGACTGTGGTGTGACGGTACCTGCGGTGACATGTTTTCACCGATTGCCGTATAAGCGGGAAACCACCATCCCAGCGCGGGAGAATCGCCATGCACCGTTCATCGCAGGTTCTGCCGGCCCTGATCCTGGGCCTGGCCATGAACGCCACCCTGGCCGACGAGCCGACGCCGCCGGCGAACTGCATCAACACCGAGGTCAACGGCTACCAGGCTTTGTCCTATGAATGCCTGAGCCAGCAGATGACCGATCCTGACAGCGCGGCCAGGACCCGCCGCGAACAGGAGCTGGATTCCGCCGCCATCGTCCGGCGTCCGCCAAACCAGCTCGGCCTGTACAACCAATCGGCGACGCGCATTCGCCTGGGCACCTCGTTCGGCAACTCAGTGGAAGCGCAGCGGCCGCCTCGCTAAGGGTCTCCGCAGGTCCGCGCTCCTGGCCGGCGGCGCAAGACAGAAAACCCCGGCAACCAGGCCGGGGCAATCGTCGTCGGCGAGGTTGGCCGCCGATCAAAGGACAAGGAACGCCCCTCAGGCGAAGGTACGCTCCAGCAGGTCGCCGAAACGATTGAAGGCATCGCTGGCGCCCTTGGCGGCCAGGCGCTCTTCTTCCTCGTTCAGCTCGATGCCGTCGAGGATCGCCACGAAGCTCTTCCAGCCTTGCGCGCGGCCGCCTTCCGGTTCGGCCAGATGGCGGGCGCCGAAGTTCTCGTCGAGTTCGAGCGCGGCGGCTTTCTTGAACAGGAACGCAGCGCCCAGCTTCGAACCTTCGGAAACGAACAGCCAGCCCAGTGCCTCGGCCAGGCTCAGGTCGGCCTCGCGCACGCTCTGGTCGCCCTCCGGCACCGGATGGCCGAGGTCCGCCAGGTCTGCACGAGCGGCGTCGTCGCGGGCGCGGGAAGCCAGGCCGGGGAACAGGCGGGCCAGCGCTTCGTTGCGATAAAGCGGCTCCAGGTCATGCTGGAAGAGGTACTGGGCGGCGACGAAGCGGGCGAAATTGTCCCGGCTGGCGAAGGGTTCCTTGCTCTTCACCAGGCTCTCCAGGCGCTGGTGCGGCTCGTTGGTCAGCAGGTTGAGGCGTTGCGAACGCAGGTTTTGCCGAGTGGATTCAGGGGCCAGGGTATCCATAGGGGAATTCCTTTCGAGGGACGGAACGCACTGGGCCGACATAGCGCGCCCAGGATCAATAACGATTCTCAATTATATTCGTTATTGAATCTCAGTGTCACATGAAAGGATGCCGACCGACTGCCATTGACCAGAAAAGGACTACAGCAAATACTGTATTTACATACAGCATTCGAGTTATTTCCTTGGCCTCCCTTTCATCCGTAGCCGACATCTCCCCACCCGCAGCCGTCGCCGGACGAGGCAATGGCATAGCGCTGAGTGCGCTGCTCGACGCACGTAGGATCTGGAAAGGCCAGTCCGCCGTACCGGCCGGCGCTTCCCTGCCCACCGGGCATGCGCGCCTGGACGCACTGCTGCCCGGCGGCGGTTGGCCGGAGCATGCCCTGAGCGAAATCCTCCATGCCCGCGACGGTGTCGGCGAACTGCAACTACTGATGCCGACCCTCGCTCGCCTGACCCAGGCGCAACGTCGTGTCGTCCTGGTCGGCGCCCCCTATGTACCTTATCCGCAGGCCTGGCTGGCCGCCGCGGTCGACCTGCGCCACCTGGTCCTGTTGCAGGCCAGCGGACGCGACGCCTTGTGGGCTGCCGAACAGTGCCTGCGCTCGGGCAGTTGCGCCGCAGTGCTGTGCTGGCCGCAGCAGGCCGACGACCGCGCCCTGCGCCGCCTCCAGGTCGCCGCCGAAAGCGGTCAGGCCCTGGGTTTCGCCTATCGCCCCCTGCGCGAAGCGGTCAACCCTTCGCCGGCAGCGCTACGCCTGTGCATCGAAACCCGCCCCCCACGCCTGCGCATCCTCAAGTGCCGGGGCGGCCTCGCGCCGGCGACCGCCCTGCCGGCCAGCGCCTGGCAATGAGGCGACCATGCTCTGGGCTTGCATTCTCCTGCCGCAACTGGCCATGGACAGCGCGCTGCGTCAACGGAGCAATCCCGACGCACCGCTGGCGCTGCTCGGCGGCCCAGCGCAGCGCCGGCAGTTGCAGGCGGTCAACCCAGCGGCACGCGCGCTCGGCCTGAAGCCCGGTCAATCGCTGATCGCCGCCCAGGCCCTGAGCCGGGACTTCGCCACGGCGGAATACGACCTCGCCGCCGTGGAGCGCTGGCAGGCCTTCCTCGCCGCCTGGGCCTACGGTTTCAGCTCGCAGGTCAGCCTGCACTATCCGCGTGCGCTGCTGCTGGAAGTGCAGTCCAGCCTTGCCCTGTTCGGCCCCTGGCCACGCTTCGAGGCCCGCTTGCGCAAGGAACTCACGGCGCTGGGCTTCCGCCATCGCCTGTGCCTGGCGCCGAACCCGGTGGCGGCGAGGGTCCTGGCGAACAGCCACGACGGCCTGGCCATCGAGGACGAGACAGCGCTGCAACGCCAGTTGTCCGCCCTTCCGCTGGACCGCCTGGGACTCTCGCGGGAGCTGGCCGTCGCCCTCGGACGCATGGGACTGCGCCATCTGCGCCAGGTCCTCGAGTTGCCGCGCGCCGCCCTGGCCCGTCGCTTCCCGGCCGAACTGCTATTGCACATCGACCGCCTCTGCGGCCGCAGCCCGCTGGCGCTGGAGCACTACCGGCCGCCGGACACCTTCGACCTGCGCATCGAACTCAATTTCGACGTGGAGTCGCACCAGGCCCTGCTCTTCCCCCTGCGACGGCTGAGCGCCGATCTCGCCGCCTTTCTCGCCGGACGCGACAGCGGCGTGCAGCGCTTCACCCTGCATCTGGAGCATCACGGGCGCGCCGACAGCCAGGTCACGGTCGGCCTGCTCAGCGCCGAACGCGAGGCGGCCATGCTCTTCGAACTGACCCGCGGCCGTCTCGAACAGCTGCAACTGCCCGCCCCCGTGCATGCCGTGCGCCTGGAGGCCCGCGAGCTGCCTCCTTTCACGCCGCAGCACCGCGAACTGTTCGACGAGCGCCCACAGCAGTATCTCGGCTGGGAACAGTTGCGGGAACGCCTGCGCGCGCGGCTGGGCGACGAGGCGGTACAGGGCCTGAGCGCCGTCGCCGAACACCGTCCGGAGCGAAGCTGGCGGCCGCACAGCTGCTACAGGGCGCAATCGCCGGCAGCCTGCGGCCTCCGCCCCGGCTGGCTGCTGGCGGAGCCACGCCCCCTCGGCGAGGCCTTGCCCACCGTGCTGGCCGGCCCGGAGCGGATCGAGTCGGGCTGGTGGGATGGCGAAGACATCCGCCGCGACTATTACCTGGTGGAAACCCGCAGCGGACAACGTGCCTGGGTCTATCGCGAGGTCGGCAGCGAAGGGCCGCTGTGGCTGCATGGCTGGTTCGCATGAGCGCCTACGCCGAACTGCATTGCCTGTCCAACTTCAGTTTCCAGCGCGGCGCCTCCAGCGCCGCGGAACTCTTCGCCCGTGCAGCACGCCTGGGCTATCGGGCCCTGGCGATCACCGACGAATGCAGCCTGGCCGGTATCGTGCGGGCCTGGCAGGCGGCGCGGGAGCATCAGGTACAACTGATCATCGGCAGCGAAATCCGCCTCGAACAGGGGCCCAAGCTGGTCCTCCTGGCGGAGGACCTGGAGGGCTACCAGAACCTCTGTCGCCTCATCACCCGCGGCCGGCGACAAGCCGACAAGGGCCACTACCGGCTGCTGCGCGAAGATCTGCAACAGCCGCTCGCCGGCCTGTTGGCGATCTGGTTGCCGAACGACCATGGGGACGAGCAGGCTGCCTGGCTCCGCGAACGCTTCCCCCAGCGCCTTTGGCTGGGCGTCGAGTTGCATCGCGGCGCCGATGACGATGCCCGCCTGGACAAACTGCTCGCGCTCGCCTCGCATCTCCGGCTACCGCCCGTGGCCTGCGGCGACGTCCACATGCACGCCCGCGGCAGGCGAGCCCTGCAGGACTGCATGACAGCGATCCGCAACCATCTTCCGGTCAGCGAGGCCGGCGCCTATCTCTTCCCCAACGGGGAACGCCACCTGCGTACCCTGGAGGCCCTGCAGGGGATCTACCCGCAAGCCCTGCTGGCGGAAACCCTGAAGATCGCCGAACGCTGCCGGTTCGATCTGGAACAGCTGAAATACCAGTACCCACGCGAATTGGTACCGGCCGGACACGACCCGGCGTCATGGCTCCGCCATCTCACCGAACAGGGCATCGCCAGGCGCTGGCCGAACGGCGCGAGCGCCAAGGTCCGCAAGCAGATCGGGAGAGAACTCGAGCTGATCGCCGAACTGGGCTATGAAAGCTATTTCCTCACCGTGCAGGACATCGTCGCCTTCGCCCGGGGCCGGAAAATCCTTTGCCAGGGCCGCGGCTCGGCGGCCAACTCGGCAGTGTGCTTCGCCCTCGGCATCACCGAGTTGGACCCGGACCGGACCAACCTGCTGTTCGAGCGCTTCCTTTCCCGCGAGCGCAACGAACCACCGGACATCGACGTGGATTTCGAACACGAGCGCCGCGAGGAGGTCATCCAGTACGTTTTCACACGCTACGGACGCCAGCGCGCGGCGCTGACCGCGGTGGTCAGCACCTACCACGGCGCCGGCGCGGTGCGCGACGTAGCCAAGGCCCTGGGTCTGCCGCCCGAGCAGGTCGACGTCCTGGCCAACTGCTGCGGCCGCTGGAGCGACCAGGCCCCCAGCGCCGAACGCCTGGAAGAGGCCGGCTTCGATCCGCAGAGTCCGATCCTGCGCCGGGTGCTGGCCCTGACCGACGAGTTGATCGGTTTTCCGCGCCACCTCTCGCAGCACCCCGGCGGCTTCGTCATCTCCGAACAGCCATTGGACACCCTGGTCCCGGTGGAGAATGCCAGCATGGCCGAGCGCACGGTGATCCAGTGGGACAAGGACGATCTCGACGCGGTCGGCCTGCTCAAGGTCGACGTCCTCGCCCTGGGCATGCTCAGCGCCCTGCGCCGCAGCTTCGACCTGATCCACGCGCTGCGCGGCGGCAAGCGGTTGAGCATCGCCAGTATCCCGAGCGAAGACCCGGCCACCTACGAAATGATCAGCCGCGCCGATACCATCGGTGTGTTCCAGATCGAATCGCGCGCACAGATGGCCATGCTGCCACGCCTGCGCCCGCAGAAGTTCTACGATCTGGTGATCCAGGTCGCCATCGTCCGGCCGGGGCCGATCCAGGGCGACATGGTGCATCCTTACCTGCGCCGGCGAAACGGTGAAGAGCCGGTGGCCTATCCATCGGCCGAACTGGAGAAGGTCTTCGAACGTACCCTGGGCGTCCCGTTGTTCCAGGAACAGGTCATGGAACTGGCGATCGTCGCCGCCGACTACACGCCGGGCGAGGCGGACGAACTGCGTCGTTCGATGGCCGCCTGGAAGCGTCATGGCGGCCTGGAACACCACCGCGAGCGGCTGACCCGGGGCATGCTCGCCAAGAGCTACGAGGCCGACTTCGCAGCGCGCATCTTCGAGCAGATCAAAGGCTTCGGCAGCTACGGTTTCCCTGAATCCCACGCCGCCAGCTTCGCCCTGCTCACCTACGCCAGCAGTTGGCTGAAACGTCACGAGCCGGCGGCCTTCGCCTGCGCCTTGATCAACAGTTGGCCGATGGGCTTCTACAGCCCCGACCAGTTGCTCCAGGACGCCCGCCGCCACACCCTGCAGACACGCCCGGTGGATGTCCGCCACAGCGGTTGGGATTGCAGCCTGGAGCCGTTCGGCCAGGCGCAACCGGCCATACGCCTCGGCCTGCGGATGATCCGAGGCTTTCGCGAGGAGGATGCCAGGCGTATCGAGCAGGTCCGGGAGGCCGAGCCGTTCCTCGACGTGCACGATCTCGGCCGACGCGCCAGGCTCGACGCCCGGGCCCTGGAGTTGCTGGCCGATGCCGGCGCCCTGCGCGGTCTCGCCGGACACCGGCACAAGGCGCGCTGGGCCGTCGCCAGCGTCGAGCCGCAATTGCCACTGTTCGCCGAAGGGACCGTCATCGAAGAAACCACGGTCAGCCTGCCGCTGCCTTCGCGCGGCGAGGAACTGCTGAGCGATTACGCTCTCCTCGGCACCACCCTCGGCCCGCATCCGCTGAAACTCTTGCGTGGACAGCTCAAGGCCCGCCGCTGCCGCGACTCCCGCGAACTGGCGAAACTGGGACATGGGCGACCGATACGGGTCGCCGGCCTGGTGGTCGGCCGGCAGCGCCCACAGACCGCCAGCGGCATCACCTTCATCACCCTGGAGGACGAGTTCGGCATGGTCAACGTGGTGGTCCGGCACGACCTCGCCGAACGGCAGAGGCGGCCATTCCTCGAGTCCCGGCTGCTGCAGGTGGAGGGCATCCTGGAGTCCTCCGGCGAGGTGCGCCACGTCATCGCAGGGCGCCTGCATGACCTGACCCCTCTACTCACCGGCCTGGACGTCCGCAGCCGGGATTTCCATTGAGACAAAGAAAAAGGCAGCTCGAGAGACGAGCTGCCTTGGGATGGCCAACAGGGATGGCCACGAAGGGGGGAGCGCTCAAGATACTGTTTATTCATACAGTAAATCAAGCGATTCCCTTCATCGGAAGCCACCTTTCGTCTTTCTCCTCGAAGCGAGGCCCTAACTCGCGGATCGGGATAGGTACGGCGAACCCAAGAACGCCAGCGCCATGCGGATCCGCCCGGACTCTCGCTACGCTAGACGCGAAAGAGGACATGCCAGGAGGGTTTCGGCAAGGTGAACAGGAAGCACGCCTTTTTCCGCGCGCAAAAGCAAAACCCCTGGTCATCGCT
>NZ_KI517354.1:4697286-4735839 GCF_000478485.2 Pseudomonas sp. P179 | reverse complement strand
TGCTGATAATCTTGCGATCACCAGTCTTACATCACAAGCACCCACACGAATTGCTTGATTCGACTTGTTAAAGAGCAGTTGGTCAAGGCTTTCGTCTCAACCGAGGCCGCGCATTCTACAGCAACCTCTCGTTCCGTCAAGCGTTATTTTCGAAAATTTTCTTTTCTACTCAACCGCTTGCGCCGACCTTCAAACCATCTTCCGATCAGCGGGAGGCGCATTCTACAGCGTTCAAATTCGCTGTCAAGCACCTCGGTGAAGCTTCGTTTCGAACCCCTTTCGGGACCGAACCACTGCGGCGAACAACCTGCCGGAGCGCTTCACCACCCCTGGGAGAGAATCCGTAAATACTTGATTTTCAAGCATTTACTCTTCGTCGTCGCCGGGAGTGGTGCGCATTATAGGGAGATAGAAACTGGCGTCAACACTTATTTGAAACTTTTTAACCCAAAGGTCAGGAAGCCCAGAGGACGCCCCATTCCTCCTTTATAGGCTGGCTTGCCCCGCCCTCTCCTTCTGTTGCCTCATATAAGGAATGCGAGCCACGGCTCCGCCGCTTTCGACGAGTGTTCCATGCGCCTCATACATACCTCCGACTGGCACCTGGGCCAGACCCTGCACGGCCAGGACCGCGATCATGAGCATGCGCGCTTCCTCGACTGGCTGCTGCGCCAGCTGGAAGAGCAGCGCGCCGATGTCCTGCTGATCGCGGGCGATATCTTCGACACGATCAATCCACCGCTCAAAGCCCAGGAGCGCCTCTACGACTTCATCGTCAGCGCCCATCGACGGCTGCCGCGGCTGGAGATCGTGATGATCGCAGGCAACCACGACTCCGGCGCGCGCATCGAACTGCCCGCTCCGCTGATGAAACGACTGAACGCCCATGCCATCGGCCGGATCGGCTGGATAGACGAAAGCCTCGATAGCGATCGCCTGCTGCTGCCCCTGCACGACGCGGATGGCCAGGTCGCCGCCTGGTGCCTGGCCCTGCCCTTCCTGCGTCCCGCCGAAGTCACCGGAGGCGGGCTCGGCGACGATTACCTGGCCGGTATCCGCCAGGTGCACGAACGCCTGGTTGCCGCCGCGCACGCCCGTCGCACGCCGGGACAGGCACTGGTCGCCGTCAGCCACGCACACATGGCCGGCGGCTCGGTTTCCGAAGACTCCGAGCGAAACCTGATCATCGGCAACGTCGAAGCGCTGCCCACCAGCCTGTTTCCGGAGCAGATCGCCTACGTAGCCCTCGGTCATCTGCACAAGCCACAGAAAGTCGCCGGACAGGAGCGCATTCGCTATAGCGGCTCGCCGCTGCCGCTGTCCTTCGCCGAAGTGAACTATCGCCACCAGGTCCTCCTCGTCACCCTGGAAGGTGAGCGCCTGAAGGATGTACAGAGTCTTCCGGTGCCACGCGCGGTGGAACTGTTGCGCATCGGCCCCGCGCCTCTTGGCGAGGTGCTCGATCGAATCGGCGAACTGGCCGAGGCCGACCTGCTGAACGAACAGCGGCCCTGGCTGGAAGTCCGCGTCATGCTGGATCAGCCGCAACCGGACCTGCGCCAGCAGGTCGAGAGCGCCCTGCTGGGCAAGGCTTGCCGTCTGGTGCGCATCGCCAGCGAGTACCAGCGCCGCGACGAAGAGCAGGCGCCGCTGCTCGGGCTCGACCAACTCAACCCCCAGGAACTGTTCAGCCGCGCCTGGGAAAGCGCCTATGGCTCCGGCCCGGATGCGCAGGCGCTGGATGACTTCGCCAGCCTGCTGCAAAGCGTCGAACTGGCCACCGAAGAGCCCCCGGGGAAATAAGCCGTTCCATGAAGATTCTCGCCATCCGCCTGAAGAACCTCGCCTCCCTCGCTGGCGAGCAGGAAATCGACTTCACCCGCGAACCGCTGTCCAGCGCCGGCCTGTTCGCCATCACCGGTCCGACCGGCGCCGGCAAGAGCACCGTGCTGGACGCCCTGTGCCTGGCCCTGTTCGGCAGCACGCCGCGGCTGGAAAGCACTTCGGCCAGCAGCAAGGTTCCCGATGGCCGGAACGAGCTGTCCAGCAACGACGAACGCAACCTGCTGCGCCGCGGTTGCGCCAGCGGCTACGCCGAAGTGGATTTCGTCGGCATCGACGGCCACCGCTATCGCGCCCGCTGGGAAACCCGGCGCTCCCGGGACAAGGCGGACGGCGCCTTGCAAAAGAGCCAGCAGAGCCTCCAGGACCTGGAGACCCAGCAAATGCTGGCAGCGAACAAGAAAAGCGAGTTCCGCGAACAGCTGGAGCAGAAGCTCGGCCTCAATTTCGCCCAGTTCACTCGCGCCGTGCTGCTGGCCCAGAGCGAATTCAGCGCCTTCCTCAAGGCCAGCGACAACGACCGCGGCGCATTGCTGGAGAAACTCACCGACACCGGCCTGTACAGCCAATTGAGCAAAGCCGCCTATCAGCGCGCCAGCCAGGCCGACGAGCAGCGCAAGCAACTCGAGCAACGCCTGGAAGGCAGCCTGCCCCTGGCCGAGCAGGCCCGGGCCGGGCTCGAGGCGGCGCTGGAATCCCACGCCCAGGTGCGTCTCCAGGAGCAACAGGCACTGCAACGTCTGGAAGGCCAGCAACAATGGTTCACCGAGGAGCAGCGGCTGCTGCAATCCTGCGAGCACGCACAAGGCCAACTGGCCGAGGCCAGGCAGGCCTGGGACGCCCTGGCGACGGAGCGGGAAACCCTGCAATGGCTGGAGCGCCTGGCTCCGGTTCGCGGACTGATCGAACGCCTGAAGCAACTCGAGCAGGAACTCCGGCACTCCGAGCAGCAGCAGCGGCAGCGCACCGAGCAGCAAGCCGCGGGCGCCGAGCGCTTGCAAGGATTGCAGGCCCGCTTGCAGGAGGCGCGCGAGCGCCAGGCCCAGGCCGACAACCATCTGCGTCAGGCCCAGGCGCCGTTGCGCGAGGCTTTCCAGCTGGAGAGCGAGGTCAGGCGCCTGGAGCGAACGCTGGCCGAGCGACAGGAACTCCATCGGCAATCGAACCAGCGCCACGCCCAGCAAAGCGACGCCGCTCGGCAACTGGATATGGAGCAGCAGCGCCATGTCGCGGAACAGGCGCAACTGCAGGCGGCATTGCGCGACAGCCAGGCTCTCGCCGCGCTCGGCGACGCCTGGGCGACCCACCAGGGTCAGCTCGCCGCCTTCGTGCAACGTCGCCAGCGCGCGCTCGAAAGCCAGGCGCAGCTCCCCGAGCTGGAAAAATCCCTGGCCCACGCCGGGGAACCGCTCGAACGCTTGCAGGCGCAATGGACCGCCCTCCATGGCAGCGAGCCGGACGACCTGGCGGCACGCCTGGACGAATTGCGCCGGCAGACCGATAGCCTGGAACGACAACAAGCGCTCCACAAGGAATGGCAACAGGTCCTCGACCAACGCGCCGGTCTGGCTCGACGCCTGGGCGAACTCGACCAGCGTATGGTCGAGCAGGAGCAGGCATTGCTCGACCTGAAACGACAAGGCAGCCAATGCGCCGAGGAGGTGAAGGCGGCGGAGCAGGCCCTGCAGGTCACCCGCGAGTTGCTCCAGCGCCAACGTCTGGCCCGCAGCGCCAGCGTCGAGCAACTGCGCGCCGGCCTGGTGGACGGCGAGGCCTGCCCGGTCTGCGGCAGCCAGGAGCATCCCTATCACCATTCCGAGCAACTGCTCGCCGCCCTCGGTGAACACGACGACCAGGAACAGGTCCGCGCCGAGCAGTCCCTCGAGCGGCTGCGACAGACCCTGGTCGGTCTGCGCGAGGGCTATTCCAGCCAGCGGGAAAGACTCAACCAGAGTCGCCAGGAGCAGCAGGAACTGACTGGCCAACTGGCCGCGCTCGATCGGCAACTGGACCAATGGACGCTGCCGGAAGAACTGCGACTCCTGCAGCCGTCCGCGCAGTTGGAGTGGCTGGCACAACGCCTGGACGACCTGGCAGGGCAGCGCCAGCAGTGCCAACGAGACTTCGACCGGCTGATCGCCCGCCAGCGCCAGACCCAGCAATTGCAGCAGGAACTGCGGGCCGCCGAGACGATCCTGCAACAGCGCCAGCAGGCGCTGACGGAACAACGGCAGCGCTACGAACATTTGCAGCAGCAGGTCGAGGAGGACAGCCAGCAATTGCGTCCATTGCTCTCCGACGAGCACTGGCAGCGCTGGCAGACAGATCCGCTGCGGACTTTCCAGGCCCTCGGCGAGTCCATCGAGCAACGCCGGCAGCAACAGGCGCGGCTTCAGCAGGTCGAACAGCGTCTGCAGGAGCTCAAGCAGCGCTGCGATGAAACGAGCTGGCAACTGAAGCAAAGCGACGAGCAACGCAACGAAGCCCGCCAGGCAGAGGAAAGGGCCCAGGCGGAACTCGCCGAGCTGAACGGACGCCTCGGCGCTCACCTGGGCCAGCACGCCTGCGCCCAGGATTGGCAACTATCGCTGGAACACGCCGCGCAAGCGGCGCAGAGCGCCGTCGAGACGCTCCAGGCGCCCCTGGATTCGCTGCGCGAGGAACAACTGCGACTCGCCGAAGCCCTGGAACACCTGCAGCAGCAACGGCAGCGCCAACAGGATGAGTTCCAGCGCCTTCAGGCCGACTGGCAGGCCTGGCGCGAACGCCAGGACAACCTCGACGACAGCCGCCTCGACGCCCTGCTCGGCCTTTCCGAGGAACAGGCGACGCAATGGCGGGAGCAATTGCAGCGACTGCAAGAGGAGATCACCCGCCAGCAGACACTGGAAGCAGAGCGCCAGGCGCAACTGCTCCAGCATCGCCGGCAGCGGCCGGAAACCGATCGCGAGGCGCTGGAAGACAACCTGCGGCAACAGCGCGAACGCCTGGCCGCCAGCGAACAGGCCTACCTGGAGACCTACAGCCAGTTGCAGGCCGACAACCAGCGCCGCGAGCAGAGCCAGGCGCTGCTTGCCGAACTGGAGCGAGCCCGCGCCGAGTTCCGCAGATGGGGCCGCCTGAACGAACTGATCGGTTCGTCCAGCGGAGACAAGTTCCGCCGCATCGCCCAGGGCTACAACCTCGACCTGCTGGTGCAGCACAGCAACGTGCAGTTGCGCCAGTTGGCGCGGCGCTACCGCCTGCAGCGCGGCGGCAGCGAACTGGGCCTGCTGGTGGTGGACACCGAGATGGGCGACGAACTGCGCTCGGTGTATTCGCTCTCCGGCGGCGAGACCTTCCTGATTTCCCTGGCCCTGGCGCTCGGCCTGGCCTCTATGGCATCGAGCAAGCTGCGCATCGAGTCGCTGTTCATCGACGAAGGCTTCGGCAGCCTCGACCCGGAATCCCTGCAACTGGCGATGGATGCCCTGGACAACCTGCAGGCCCAGGGGCGCAAGGTGGCGGTGATTTCCCACGTCCAGGAAATGCACGAACGGATCCCGGTCCAGGTGCGGGTCCAGCGCGAGGGCAACGGCATGAGCAGCCTGAAGGTGGTCGGCTGAGCCGACCGCCCAGGCGGCACGTCAGAACGGCAGCTCGGTCTGTTCACCCGGAGCATGCGGCAGCTGCTCTTCCCTTTCCGGCCGCAGATGCAGCATCAGCCCGCTGAGCCGGCGCACCTTGCGCCGCACTGCTTCCTCGAACACCCCGGGCAGGCTTTCCACCAGGCTGAACCAGTCGCGGGCGCGGGTGATACCGGTGTACACCAGCTCCTTGGTCAGCACCGGGTTCAGCGCGTCCGGCAGGACCAGCGCGGTATGGGCGAACTCCGAACCCTGCGACTTGTGCACGGTCATGGCGAACACGGTGTCCACCTCGACCAGGCGGCTCGGCAGGACGAAGCGCACGCCGCCGCTACCGTCGTTGCGCGGGAAGGCCACGCGCAGCGCGAAGCGCAGGCTGCCGTCGTCGTTGCGCTCGGGCAGGCGCAGGGCGATGCCGATATCGCCGTTCATCAGCCCCAGGCTGTAGTCGTTGCGCGTCACCAGTACCGGCCGCCCCTCGTACCAGCCGTGATCGGCCTCGATCAGGCCAAGGCGCAGCAGTTCTGCCGCTACCCGCTGGTTCAGTCCTTCCACGCCCCATGGGCCGCGGCGCAGCGCGCAGAGCAGGCGGAAGGCGTCGAAAGCCGTCAGTACCGACTGCGCCCAGCGCTCCCAGGCGCCATCCTCCAGCGCCAGTCCGGCGGCCGGGCGGCCCTCGGCCAGGCGTTGCAGGTAGTGCCGGTAGCCGTACGGCGCGCCCGGCGCCTGCGGATGACCGTCGACGAACAGCCGGGCGAAGGCTGCATCGCGCTCCCCGCGCAGGCGCAGGTCGAAGAGGTCGGCGGGCGGACTGTCCAGCAGCGCGCGCGCGTCGCCGGCCTGTTGCCGGTTGACCAACCGCGCCAGGCGCCCGATCCCGCTGCTCGCGCCGAAGCGCCGGGAATGCCGCAGCATGACGGTCTGTTGCGCCAGCGGATGCGCCTGCGCCGAACCTTCGCGCAAGCCCTGCCAGGTTTCGCCGCTGACCCGCTGCAACCAGGCGCGGGTCTCGGCGCTGTACCAGCCCTCCTCGGCATCCCGGCAGAGATCGCCGAGCACCGCGCCGGCCTCTACCGAGGCCAACTGGTCCTTGTCGCCGAGCAGGATCAGGCGCGCCTGCGGCGGTAGCGCATCGAGCAGGCTGGCCATCATTTCCAGGTCGATCATCGAGGCCTCATCCACCACCAGCACGTCCAGCGCCAAAGGGTTGTCCCGGTGGTGGCGGAAGTGCCGGGTATCCGGACGGCTGCCAAGCAGACGGTGCAGGGTAGTGACCTCGGCGGGGATCGCCTGCAACACGTCTTCCGCCAGCGGCAGGGCCCGGACCTGCTGGCCGATGGATTCGGAGAGACGCGCCGCGGCCTTGCCGGTGGGCGCCGCGAGGCGGATGCGCAGCGGCTGGCCGGCGGCTACCGCCGGTGCCTGGAGCAGACCGAGCAGGCGCACCACGGTGGTGGTCTTGCCGGTACCGGGACCGCCGGTGATCAGGCTGAAATAGCCGCGGGCCGCCAGGGCGCAGGCCAGCTTCTGCCAGTCGGTGACGCGCTGGCCGTCTTCCGTAGGCGCCTGCGCGAACAGCGCGGCCAGGCGCGGCGCCAGGTCGGCGGCCAGGGGCGCCTGCCGACCCAGGCGCTCGCGCAGGGCCAGGGCGATCTCCAGTTCGTGCCGCCAATAACGACGCAGGTAGAGACGCTGGGCGCAAAGCACCAGCGGCGAGGTCGCCGTCTCGCTCGGCTCGGGATCGCCTGGGCGCTCGTCGACCACCTCCACCAGCGGTGACGCCGCCAGGGCCTCGCGCCAGGCGTCGAGGCGCACGCCGTGTAGCAGTTGCGACGGCAACAGCACATCGCGGCCTTCGTCGCCTTCCGGCGGCAGCGACAGTGCCGCGTCGGGCGCGCCGAGGGTCGCCTCCAGGTCCAGGCAGACGTGACCGTGGCCCAGTTGGTGGCTGGTCAGCGCCGCCGCCAGCAGCACCCGGGGATCGGCCTGCGGCTGCAACTCGACGAGGAAGGCGACGAACGCCCGGTCCAGCGCCCGTAGCCAGCCGCGCGCCACCCACAGGTCGAGCTGGCGCAGCAGGTCGTGGCGTACCGCCAGCGGTTGCGCTACCTGATCGTCGCGGCCATCGCGGACTTCGCCGGCCAGTTGCTTGAGGGTCGGATTCATCGCTCGGCTCCCGGCTGGCCGCTGAACAGCGCGTCCAGGCGTTCGATCAGTTCCCGCGGCGGGCGCTCGAAGTGCAGGCCCTGGGTCGCCGCGCGGGCGCCGCGGAGGAACAGGTACACGGCGCCGCCCATGTGGCGGTCGTAGTCGTAGTCGGGCAGGCGCGCCTTCAACTGCCGGTGCAGGGCCAGCAGGTACAACACGTACTGCAGGTCATAACGGTTCTCCAGCACCGCGGCGGTCATCGCTTCCGGGCTGTAGGCGCCATCGTCGGCGCCCAGCCAGTTGGACTTGTAGTCGGCCACGTAGAAACGCCCCTGGTGCTCGAAGACCAGGTCGACGAAGCCCTTGAACATGCCGTTCAGCAGGGTCGGCGCCAGCGCCGGACGCGCCGCGCCGCCGAGGGTATGGCGCCGGACCAGGGCGTCGATCGCCTCGGCCTGGACCTGGTGGGTGGCGAACCAGAACTCCATTTCCACCTGGTAGGCGACCAGCCCGGCCAGGCTGGTTTCGCCACCGGGCCAGCGCAGCGGTTCGGCGAGATACTGTTCCAGCCACAGGTCGAGCGGTTCGGCCCAGTCCTTCCAGCCCCGCAGGTCGCAGCGTCGCGCGACCAGTTCGCGGCGCCGCTGGGCATCGGCGCGCGCCACCTCGAAGCCTTCGCGGCCGGCCCATTCGAGCAGCCCGTGGAGGAAGGTGCCGGGAGCCGGTCCGCGCGGGAAGCGATGCAGGTCGTCGCGCATCTCGCTGGCGTGCGCGACCGGCGGCTGTTCGGCGGAACGGCCTTCTTCGTGGAAGGTGGCTTCCTCGGCGCTGATCGGCTCCTGCGATTCGTCGCTCTCCAACGCCTCGTCATCGTCCAGCCCGGCGGAGGCCTGCAATTGCAGGCCGGAATAGCTGGCGACCCACCACTTCTCGCGGCTGCTGCGGCGGGTTTCGCGGGCCTGCCCAAGGCCCTGGCCGCGCCCTGCGACATAGCGTTCGGCGTCCGCCTCGGGGGCCGGCTCGACGACGATCTCCCGGCACTCGCCGCGCAACGCGGCGAGGCATTGTCCGAGGCCATCGCTGCCGATGGTCGCGCCGCCGGCAAGCAGGTAGCCCAGGGCCCCCTTGTGCAACTCCGGCGACTTGCTGTTGCTCGCCACCAGCGGCGCGATGCCCAGCCACACCGAATGGCGGGCGCGGGTCAGGGCCACGTAGAGCAGGCGCATGTCTTCGCCGAGGCGCTCGTCGTTGGCCTGCTCGTAGGCCCGCGCAGCCTGCTCCTTGCGCCGCGCCAGCTCGATGACCCGCCCTGCAGCGCCATCCTCGTGGAAACTCGCCGGCGCGCCGCTGTTGCCGTCCAGCTCCCTCCAGCTGCAGATGAAGGGCAGCAGCACCAAGGGGTATTCCAGCCCCTTGGACTTGTGGATGGTCACCACCTTGATCAGGTCGGCGTCGCTTTCCAGGCGGAGGATCTCTTCGCTCCCCGGACTCTGCACCTGCTCGGCCAGATGGCGGATCAGCGCGTGCTCACCGTCCAGCTCCACCGCCGCGCGCTGCAGCCACTCGGCCAGGTGCAGCAGGTTGGTCAGGCTGCGCTCGCCATCGGCATGCCGCAGCAGGCGCGCCGGCAGTTCGAAGTCGGCGAGCAGGCGCCGCAGCATCGGCAATACGCCCTGGGCCTGCCAGGACCGGCGATAGTCGCGGAAGCGCAGGACCATCCGTTCCCAGAACAGTTCGTCCTGGTTCAATCGTTCCAGGGTCGCCCAGTCCAGGTGCAGGCTGCGGGTAGCCAGGGCGACCCGCAGCAGCGTATCGGCACCGGGGTCGGCGCAGGCGCGCAGCCAGTGCAGCAGGTCGATGGCCTCCTGGCTGTCGAACACCGAGTCGCGGTCGGACAGGTAGACGCTGGCCAGACGCCGCGCCGCCAACGCGCTACGGATCGCCTCGGCCTCGGCGCGACCGCGGACGAGGATGGCGATATCCGCCGGGCGCAACGCACGCCAGCCGCCCTGCTCGTCGGCGAAGCCGGCGCGGCCCAGGTCGGCCAGGCTCAGCCAGCGGCGGATGGCGCTGGCGCTGCGCTCGGCCATTTCCTGGCGATACGCCGCGGAGCCAAGCACGCCGGCTTCGACATCAAGGTTCCAGAACGTCATCGCTGGCGCCTCGGCACCGTCGATCAACAAACGTTCGGCGCGCCCCTGGGCGTCCACCGCATGGAACGGCACCGGGTTTTCCAGCCCCTCGCGGGCGAAACGGAAGGCGCCGCGCGGGTGCTCTTCGGCGAAGGCGAAGCAGCGGTTGGCGGCCGCCACCATGGCGGCGGTCGAGCGGAAGTTCTTGCCAAGGGTGTAATGCCGCCCGCGAGTGGCCTCGCGGGCGCGCAGGTAGGTATGGATGTCGGCACCGCGGAAGGCGTAGATCGCCTGCTTGGGGTCGCCGATCATGAACAGGCCGGTTTCCCGCGCCTGGGGCTCGTCGGGATCGGCGGCGATCCGGTAGATGCGCTCGAAGATCCGGTACTGCACCGGGTCGGTATCCTGGAACTCGTCGATCAGCGCCACCGGGAACTGCTCGCGGATCAATTGCGCCAGGCGCTCGCCACCAGGCCCCTGCAAGGCGCGGTCGAGGCGGCTGAGCAGGTCGTCGAAGCCGATCTCGGCACGCCGCTGCTTCTCGACCTCCAGTTCGCGCCCGACTTCGCCCAACGCGTGCAACAACAGGTGGGGAGCGAGATCGGGACGCTCTTCCTGATGCGCGGCCCAGGCGTCGATGGCCCTTAGCGCGGCATGCTCGGGCGCCACGCGCTTGGCGGTGAGCTTGATCCGGGTCTGGCCGAACTTGCCGAGGTTGGCCGGCTGCTCGCCGCCCTCGCTCCAGTCCGCCAACGCTTGCAGCCAGGCGTCGAAGGTCTCGTCGCTGTCCTTGCCGCGATAGCTGTTGCCGTTCAGGTAGGGACGCAGGTCGCGCAGCAGCGCTTCCAGTTCGACGCGCGCTGCGCGCCAGGCGGCGCGGGCCTGCGCGTCCAGTTGGTCGAGCTGGCGATACCAGTCGCCGCCCTGCTCCAGCAAGGCTGCCAGTGACTCGGGCGCACTCAGCGCCTGGTCGGCGTAGCGGAAGTCGGCGTCCTGCCGCGCCAGCAGCGGCTGCAAGGCCTTGCCCAGCGCCTCCGGCCCACTGTAGCAACTGGCCACGGCTTGCGCCGCCGGAGCCGTCAGGCCGTAGAAGTTGCGCCGCCAGTAGTCCCGCACCACTTCGGCGAGCAATTCGCTCTGGTCGGTTTCCAGGTTCTGGGTGAACAGGCTGCCGCTGTCGAAGGCGTGCTCGCGCAGCATCCGGTAGCACCAACTGTGGATGGTCGATACCGCGGCCTCGTCCATCCACTCCGCGGCCAGGCGCAGCAGGCGCGCGCAGCCCGGCCAGCGCTCGGTGGGATACTGCTGGCGCAACGCGACCAGCAGGCCGTCGTGGCGCTCCTGCGGCTCGGCGAAACAACGCGCCGCTTCGCCCAGGCGGCTGCGGATACGCTCGCGGAGTTCCTGGGTCGCCGCATCGGTGAAGGTCACCACGAGGATTTCCGGCGGGCTCAGCGGCCGGCCGAAAGCGTTCTCGCCGCCATGGTCGAGGACCAGACGTACGTATAGCAGGGCGATGGTGAACGTCTTGCCGGTACCGGCGCTGGCCTCGATCAGGCGGCTGCCGTGCAACGGGAAGTCCAGCGGATCGAGGGCCACGGGCATCTGCTGCTGGCTCATGCCTGCTCCTCCGCGCCACGTCCCAGGGCAGCCAGCAGCGGCGCGTAGAGCTGCTCGGCCCAGTGCGCGAACTCACCGCTGGCGAGCAGCCGGTCGAAGTCCGGATAGACCCGAGCCAGCGCCGGCGAGGCGTCCACCTCGCCCCCCATGCCGAACCCTCCCTCGTAGCGCTTGCGCGCCTCGCGCATGGCTTTCTCGGGCTCTGCGGCGCCACCACTGGCGAGCCAGGCGAAAGCGGTCCGGCAGGCCAGCGGCAACGGCTGGCGCATGCCCTGGCGCCAGGCGTCGATCAACTGGTCGAGGTACTCGCTGGCACGCTCGCTCGGCAACGGCGGAATCTCCAGGGTGCCGGTCTGGCTCACCAGCACGCTGCTCACCGGCTGGCCTAGACGTTGCAGGGCGAGGTGCTGCAACCAGTGGCGTACCAGGCTGTGCCACTTGAAGCTGCGCCCCTCATGGAGCTTGCCGCTGAGCAATTGCAGGCGCGCCAGGCGCCCGGAAGCGTCGCGACGCAAGCCGCCGAGCCAGTCCTCCAGCTCCAGCCCGGACGGATGGCGATGGCGCAACTCCTGCTGCTGCTCGACCGCCTCCGGCCAGCGCTCGATTTCCTGGCGGTAGCGCCAGAGCAGGTCGGGCAGCGGTTGCAGCAAATGGCGCGCGGAGAACTCGCCGAACGCCGCCAGCGGCAGGCGACCCTGTCGCCGCAGTCGCTCGACCTGGGCCTGCAACTGCACCGGCAGGCCCTCGGCATCCCAGTCCCGCTCGACCCAGCGCTTCATGCGTTCGGTCAGCTCGAATTGCAGCTTCCAGTTGTCCAGCGCGTCCAGTTCGAAAGGCTCTTCGTCGTTGCCGGTCAATTGCTCGTCGTCGAAACGCACCTTGAGCCGCTGCTGGAAGAACGCATTCACCGGGTTGGCGAGGAACTCCGCCAGCGCTCGCAGCCCCAGCGCGCCCTCCAGCTCCAGCGGCGGCAGGGGCGCTTCGGCGTCGGGAACGCCGATCTCGTCCTCGCGATGGACCTCGCGCCACTCGCGGGCGTAGGTGAACAGGCCATCGACGCCCTGCTCCGGCGCATCGTGAAAATACCGGCGGCTGAACGGCTGCAGCGGATGCTCCTGGGTCAGGGCACGCAGCAGCGCCTCGCCGTCGCCGTCCGGATCCAGGCGCCAGCCGGCCGCCAGGTGATCGCGCAACTGGCCGATCAGCACCGAGGGCGGCCGCTCGCCATTGTCGCGGATACTCCGCCCCACCCAGCTCACGTAGAGTTGCTCGCGCGCCGAGAGCAGCGCCTCGAGCAGCAGGTAGCGGTCGTCCTCGCGCCGCGAGCGGTCGCCGGGGCGGTAGTCGTTGCGCATCAGGTCGAAATCCAGCGGCGACTGCTGGCGGGGGTAGTCGCCATCGTTCATGCCAAGCAGGCAGACCAGCCGGAACGGGATCGCGCGCATCGGCATCAACGTGCAGAAACTCACCGCGCCAGCCAGGAAGCGCTGGTTCAGGCCGCCCTGGTCCAGGCCGCCGAGCCAGGCCTCGCGTATCACGCTGATCGGTAGCGGCTCGGCGAAGGCCGCACAGGCGCAGTGTTCCTGCCAGCGCTCGAGCAATTGCAGGAGCTGGGTGAGAAGCAGTTCGTCGCGCTCGTCGTGGGCCTCGAAGAACACCGTGAGCAGGGCTTGCAGGCGCTCGCCCCACTGCGCCGGGGTGGCCGGTTCGGCCAGCTCGGCGTAGGCCACCTCGAGGCGCTCCAGCAGCACAGCCAGCGGGCCTGCCAGGGCGGCGTCCAGACCACCGACCTCATCGTAGGGCTGGATGCCTTGCAGGGCCGCGCCTTCGCCGACCGCGTAGCCGAGCAGCATGCGCCGCAGACCGAAGCGCCAACTGTTGCCCTCCAGTCCCGCTGGCAGGCCGAGACGCTCGCGCTGCGCGGCATCCAGCCCCCAGCGCACGCCGGCGCCTTCGATCCAGCGGTGCAGGGTCGCCAGGTCGGCCTCGTCGACGCCGAAACGCCGGCGCAATGCCGGGACGTCCAGCAGGTCGAGGATCTCGCTCACGGCGAAACGGCTGTCGGGCAGTTTCAGCAGATGCTCCAGGGCGATCAGCAGCGGCTCGCGACCGCGCTGTCCCTGGTCGGCCAGGGTATAGGGAATGAAGCGCTGGTCGTCGCGCGGCACCTGGCCGAACACCGCCTCGATGTGCGGCGCGTAGGCGTTGATGTCGGGGACCATGACGATCACGTCGCGCGGCTTCAGGCTCGGATCGGCGTTGAAGCGGGCGAGCAACTGGTCGTGGAGGATCTCCACTTCGCGCTGCGCGCTGTGGGCCACATGGAAGCGGATCGAGGCGTCGCTCCGCGGCGCCACCGGCGGCCAGTGCTCGCGGGTTTCCGCCAACGGGCGCAGTTCGAGGATATCGTCCTGCAACTGGCCGAGCAGCCCGTGCGGGGTCTCCTCGCTGAACAGGTCGATGCGCCCGCCGTTGACCTCGCCGAACAGGTTCCGATAGCTGTCCGGGTCGTCGTAGCTGTCGAGCAGGTTGATGTAGTCGCGGCCCTGCTTGCCCCAGGCCGCCAGCAACGGCTGGGCATGCTGGTGCTGGCGGTCCTCGTCGAGGTCGGCGGGGACGCCGGCGCGGCGCTGCTGGCGGCGGTACTCGTGGCGCAACAGGTCCTTGTCGGCGACGATGTCGGCCCAGTGGTGGCGACAGGGGTTGTGCACGCAGAGCAGCACCTGGCTGAACCTGGCCAGGGCGGCCAGCGCCTCGAGGGTCTGCGCCGGCATCGAGGAAATCCCGAACACCACCACTCGTCGCGGCAACGCGCGCGGCGCCGCGCTGGCGGAGCGCAGCGCCTCGATGAAGCGCCGGTGCACGCCGGAGCGGCTGCGGGCCAGGCTATCGGCACCGACGTCGGCGAGCAGCGCGCGCCACAATTCGGCCTGCCAGCGCTCGTCGGCACCGAGCGGGCGCGCCTGCCCGTTCGCCGTGCGCAACTGGTCGCGGCCCTGGCTCCAGTCGTCGAGCCAGTCGCCGCGATAGACCTGGTACTGGTCGAACAGGTCGGCCAGGCGCTCGGCCAGTTGATGACGCTTGCGCAGGTCGGCATCGTCGGCGAGGAAACGTTGCAGGGTGCGGAACTCGGGACGCTCCAGCAATCCGGGAAGCAGACGCATCAGGCGCCAGGTCAGCGGCGCCTTGTCCAGTTCGGAAACCTCGGGAATGCTTTCGCGGCCCAGCACCGCGCGATAGGCCTGCCAGAGGAACTGCGCCGGCAACTGCACCTCCAGCGCCGCGGCGATGCCGCCACCGCCGCCGCCGTCCTCGCGGGGATCTTCGGCCAATGCCAGCTTCAACCATTGGGCGATGCCGTTGCTGTGCACCAGGACCCGCTCGCTTTCCAGCGGCGCCAGCGGATAGCGGCGCATCCAGGAAACGGCGAGGTCGCGCAGGTCGTCCAGGCGATTGCCGTGGACGATCATGAATCCGGGCGTGAGAGCGGTGGTTCCCAAGGGTTCTGGCATCGGTACGGCTATTCCTGGCGCAAGGCTCTGGCGAAAGAGGTCAGGATCGGGCGGCGACGAAGCGTCGTTCCAGTTCGAGGCTGTCGGCCATGCGGAAATCGCTCCAGCGCTCGCTCAGGCCGAGATGGCTGTCCGCCTGGCAATCCGGGGCACTGCCGCAACGGCGGGTGAAGGTGTTGACCACCTCGACCATCTCCTCGCGCTCGGCGCCGACCAGCAGCGCCGCGTGCGCCAGCACCACCGGCCGGCCGGCGCCGTTGCGCCGCCAGCGTTGCGCGGTCCCGGCGAGCTTGCGCCCATCCAGGGTGACATTGTAGCGGCCGTCGCAGAAGGAACCGGCCACGGCGCCCACGCCGGCGTCCAGGCCGCGCTCGCGGAGCCAGTCGCAGATCGGCTGGCACAGCCGCAGGTAGGCGGTTTCGATACGGGTCTGCTCGTTGTCGCCGGGCCCCAGCGCATAGGACAGGGCGATGTTCAGCACGCCCGGCGATTGCGGCACCGGCTCGCCGCCGGTATCGCGCAGCAGCACCGGCCAGCCGCGTTCGGCGACCGCTGCGCTGGCCGGCGCGAATCCTTCCAGGCGCTCCATCCGGCGCGGCATGACCAGCGCCCGATCGCAGGGCTGCCAGAGCAACAGGCCATGCTCGCGGGCACCGCCACACACCTCGTCGAGCAGGGCGCGCTCGGCGTCCAGCCCATCCTGCACGGAAAACACTTCGACCACGATTCTTCCTCTTCCAGGCTGGCACGGCTCGGCTCCCACGCGGGGAGCGCTGCCTATGATAGCCAGTGGCGGCGCCTCCGTGCGCCGTAATCGCGAGGAAGTTGCCGGGAAATCAGCAGGTTGCCGAGCGCAGACGGGCCGGGCGGCGCTGCCAGAACTCGGCCAGCAGGACCCCGGCCAGGGTCAGCGCGCCGCCGACCAGGTGATGGACGGTCAGGCGCTCGCCGAGCACCAGGGTGGCGATGCAGGCGGTGATGATCGGCAGCAGGTTGAAGAACAGCGCCATCCGGCTCGGCCCGAGACGGGCGACACCGTGCATCCAGGCCAGCGCGGCGACGATCGAGGCGAACAGCGCGGCGTACAGCACCAGCGGCAGGTTGGCGGCGTTCAGGCCGGTGCGCGGCGACAGCAGGTACAGCGGCAGCAGGGCGAGGATCGCCACCAGCACCTGCAGGTAGAGCAGTTGCATGGCCGGCAGCTTCAGGCTCCATTTCTTCAGCAGCACGCTGTACACCGCATAGGCCAGGGTGGCGACGATCATCATCGCGTCGCCGAGATTCACTCCATGCTCCAGCAAAGCGCCGAGATGGCCCTGGGAGATCACCAGCACCACGCCGGCCAGCGACACCAGCGCGCCGAGCAGCGCCCCGGCGTTCAGCCGGTGGGCCAGGATGCTGCTGGCCAGGCCCAGCGACATCAGGGGCATCAGCGACAGGATGATGCCCATGTTGGTGGCGCTGGTCAGCGCCGCCGCGTAGTAGGCCAGGCTCTGGTAGACGGCCATGCCGAGCAGGCCGAGGACCACGAACTTGCCGAGGTTGGCGAGGATGTAGCGGCGGTTGCGCAGCACCGGGCCGAGCATGAAGGGCGTCAGCGCCAGGCCGACCAGCAGCCAGCGGAAGAAACCGATCTCGGCGGGCTGGATGATCCCCACGGCGAGCTTGTTGACGACGGTGTTGCCGGCCCAGATGAACACGGCCAGCAGGGGAAACAGGTATTGCATGGGAGGTTCCGCACTATGAAAAAGGAATACGCGGCCATTCTGAGCCAGTCCGAATACAGACGTATAATGAATTCCAGACAAACCACCCGTAGGTTCGGACATGTCGACCACCACCTTGCTGCGCCTTCCCGATCTCCAGGGGCAGTCTTTCGACGTCTATTTCCGCTATGACGAGTTCGGCGCCGACACCCATTCGCCGCCGCACACCCACGCCTGGGGCCAGCTCAACTATGCAGCCCATGGCGTGATGCAGCTGGAGATCGACGGCCAGCGCTTCCTCTCACCTCCGCAATACGCGGTATGGATACCACCGGAGCGGGTGCACAGCTGCTACAACAGCCAGGCCATCGTCTACCGCTCGCTGTACCTCTCCGCCGAACTGTCACGACGCCTGCCGGCGACACCCTGCACCCTGGCGATCAGCGCGATCCTCAAGGCGATCCTCTCGGACTTCGCCGAGCGCGGGGTCAACCTGCCGACCTCGGCGCAGGACCTGCGCCTGGCCCGGGTCGTCATGGACCAGCTGGAATGCGCCCAGCCCCACGACGACTACCTGCCCTACGGCCGTACCCCGGCGCTGCGCGAGGTGCTCGACGCACTGCAGGCCGAGCCGGGCGACAACCGCTCGCTGGCGCAGTGGGCGCAGCAGGTGCACAGCACCGAGCGAACCCTGGCCCGGCACTGCCAGCGCGAACTGGGCATGACCTTTGGCGAATGGCGCCAACGCCTGCGCTTCCTCGCGGCCATCGAGGCGCTGGAAGCCGGCAGGGGGATCCAGCAGATCGCCTTCGACCTCGGCTACAGCAGCCCCTCGGCGTTCATCTCGATGTTCCGCCGGCTGGCCGGCACCACACCGGAACAATACCGCCTGGCCAGCCGCGCCCAGGACATGCCGATGCTGTAACCCGCCGTGCATGCGTTGCGGCTATGCTCGCAGCAGCCACCATCCGGAGTTCGCATGCCAACCGCCAGCCGCCATCCCGACACCGCCCTCGCGGTGTTCCTCGCCTTCCTCAAGCTGGGCTGCAGCGCCTTCGGCGGGCCCATCGCCCACCTCGGCTATTTCCGCGACGAGTTCGTCCGCCGCCGCGGCTGGCTGAGCGAAAGCAGCTACGCCGACCTGGTCGCCCTCTGCCAGTTCCTTCCCGGCCCCGCCAGCAGCCAGGTCGGCATGGCCCTCGGCCTGGCCCGCGCCGGCTATCCCGGCGCCCTCGCCGCCTGGCTCGGTTTCACCCTGCCCTCGGCGTTGCTGCTGGTGCTCTTCGCTCTCGGCCTGGGACGCTGGGGCGCGCTGTTGCCCGAGGGCGTGCTGCATGGCCTGAAGATCGCCGCGGTGGCGGTGGTGGCCCAGGCGGTCTGGGGCATGGGTCGCAGCCTGTGCCCGGATCGCCCGCGCCTGACGCTGATGGCGCTGTCCTGCGCGAGCGTGCTGGCCTGGCCCACTGCCTGGACCCAGGTCGCGGTGATCGCCGGTGCCGGCCTGGCCGGCCGCGCCCTGTTGAAAACGGAAGCAGTGGAAGGCCACGAGCGGCTGCCGATCGCCATCGGCTACCGCGGCGCGCTGCTGTTCCTCACCTTGTTCGCCGTGCTGCTGGTCTGCCTGCCGCTGGCCGCGCGCCTCTGGCCGGAACAGTGGCTGCGCCTGCTCGATGCGTTCTACCGGGCTGGCTCGCTGGTATTCGGTGGTGGCCATGTGGTGCTGCCGCTGCTGCAGGCGGAAGTGGTACCCAAGGGCTGGGTCGACGGCGATACCTTCCTCGCCGGCTACGCGGCCGCCCAGGCGGTACCGGGCCCGCTCTTCACCTTCGCCGCGTTCCTCGGCGCAGCCTCGGGCCCGGCGCCGAACGGCTGGAGCGGCGCGCTGCTGTGCCTGCTGGCGATCTTCCTGCCATCGTTCCTGCTGGTCGCCGGTGCCTTGCCATTCTGGGAACGCCTGCGCCACGAACGCCGGGTACGGGCAACGCTGGCCGGGGTCAACGCGGCGGTGGTCGGCCTGCTGCTGGCGGCGCTGTACCAGCCGCTCTGGACCGAAGGCATCCTGCGCCCGGCCGACTTCGCCCTGCTGCTCTTCGCCCTGCTGGCCCTGCTCGCCTGGAAGACGCCGCCCTGGCAAGTGGTGCTCGCCTGCGCCGTGGCCGGCGGCCTGATCGCCACAGCCGGCTAGCCGTTCAAGGCCAGGCTCAGCCCCTGCGCCGCCGGCGCGGCCGCCTTGCCCGGCTCCGCGCCCTCCGGCCGGTAGCCGAGGCGCAGGCCGCCCCAGTGCTTGCCGTGGATGAAGATCGGCACCGAAAGATCGTGCATCAGCTCGCCGGTGTCACGGGTGTAGGTCTGTAGCAACAGCGGCTGCTGGTGGCTGCCGCAGCGAATCCCGGTGCGGTCGTTGAACAGGCGCTTGCTGCGGCTGCGCAACGCGTCCGTCTGCGGGTCGCCGCTGGGCGGATGGGCGAAGGCGCGATTGTGGGTGGGCACGTAGCCTTCGGGGGTACAGGCGATGGCGAATACCAGGTTGCGGTTGCGCTCCAGCAACTGCTCCTGGATGCCCGGCAGGACCTGGTCGGTGTAGCTGTCGAAGCGGGTCCGGTACTTGGTCGGCTGGGTATTGGGCAACGGCTGGTAGCTGCGGTCGAACAGGTCGTCGAGGTCGATGCGCCCGCTGCGCACGTCCTCCTCGAAGCGAGCGGCGATAGCCGCCGCGCCCTCCCGGGCGAGGTCGTAGACCGACTGGTGGTAGGCGTCCAGGCTGACCTCGGCGAGGCGCTCGCTGATCACCTCGGCCTGGTTCTCCAACTGGCTGGCAGCTTCGCCGAGGCGCAGGGTCTGTTCCTCGCTGGCGCTGAGGTCGCCGCGCACCTGCTCGACCGCGGCGAACAGGCTGGCGAGTTGGCTGCGGTTGATCTCGGCGCCCTGGGCGATCTCGGTAATCTGGCTTTCCACCCCGGCCGCCAGTTCGGCAATGCCTTCCAGTTGCCGACCGGTCAGCTCGACCTGGCCGACCCCTTCCCCCAACTCTTCGGAAAGCTGGCGGATCTGCTCGACCACCTCGCTGGTCTGGCGCTGGATCTCGGCGACCATCTGGCCGACTTCCTCGGTGGCCTCGGCGGTACGTCCGGCCAGGCCGCGCACCTCTTCGGCAACCACCGCGAAGCCGCGCCCATGCTCGCCGGCGCGGGCCGCCTCGATGGCCGCGTTGAGGGCCAGCAGGTTGGTCTGGCTGGCGATGCCCTGGATCACCAGGGTGACCCGCTGGATGTCCTCGCTGCGCTGGTTCAGCGCCTCGATCGCCTCGCGGCTGGCGCCCATCCGCTCGCTGAGCCGATGCATGCGCTCGATGGTCGAGGCCAGCAGCACCTGGCCTTCGTCGCTGCCGGCGCGCGCCCGGGTGGCGGCGTCCATGGCCTGGCGCGCCAGATTGGAGGTGGCGCGCTCGGTGTGGATCATCACTTCGGCGCTGCCGACGATCTGTTCGGCGGCGTCGAGCTGGGATTGCAGCTTCTCCGCCAGGCGCTTCACCGAGAACGCCACGCCGGCGGCCGACAAGGCGTTCTGGCTGGTGTTATGGGACAGGTCGCGAGCCAGCCGGGCGATGTCGGGCTCGCCGACGGTCGCCACCGCCGTGCGGTTGCCGGGAAGCAGCCAGGGCAACCAGAGCAGCGCCACGCCGAGCGGCAGGGCCAGGTACAGCGGCAGCCAGCCATGCCGGGCGCCGACCAGCAGGAGAACCAGGGCCAGGCTCTGCAACAGGCAGACGAAGAGGATGCGGGAACGAGCGGGCTGCATGAGTAAATCTCCGGCCTCCGGGGCGTTGCGTCATGACCCTGGGGTCGGACGGGCGACGGCGGGGCTTCTTTATTTGACTTGTAGTCCGGTTTGTAGCCCGCCCCCGGAAGCGCCGCCATCGTTCCTTAGTGGTATGGCCAATGGCTGGCATTCGACTAGCGCAGGCCGCGACGAAAGGCGGAGAACACCCCGGACGCGTCGGCCAGGCCTTGATCCATGGGGGCTTCGCCGCATTTCCAGGGGACGCTCGAAGAACTTCCGTCCTGCCGTCCGTCGGCCGACACCGTATGACAAGCCCGGAGCCCACGTTATAATTCCGCGCCCATTTACAGCCGGTAGCGGTCGACTAGACTCCCAACCGGCGCTGGCCGGCCCCCGCTTCCGCCCAGCCTGGTCGCTATCGGGCCCGCTCTTTTTGGACTCAGGACCACCCGTGACGAAAGACGAATTGCGTGCCGCGCTGGCGCGCGAGGAACAGCGTTACAAGGACGTGTACGGCGGCGAAGTGACGCTTTATGCCGCCCAGCCGGAACCCGACCGCAAGCCCTGGCGCAAACGCCCAACCGTTCAGGAGCAGGCGTTCGACAGAGAACTGCAGAAGATCGAAGAAGAGCGTCTCAAGGCCGGGCAGGAAGCAGCGGACCCCATTCCATTTACCTCCAACCGACAGGAGAGCGACGGATAACGAAGCGTTTCAATCTGTTTCGTTTTTCCCGCAAAGCCCGATGCGACGGGGCGTTGCCCGCGACAATGGCAACCTTCCGGAGTTCCAGACGGATAAAAACGCATCTGGCATAATCGCCGCCCCGTCTCTGACCGGTTTCTCACATGTTCGATCTTTTCAGCGGGCTCGATGCCTGGGTGGGTATCAGCCTGGTGCTGGCCCTGGCCTTCGTCCTCACCTTCGAGTTCATCAACGGCTTCCACGACACTGCCAACGCGGTGGCCACCGTCATCTACACCAAAGCGATGTCCCCCTACCGGGCGGTGATGCTCTCCGGTGTGTTCAACTTCCTCGGCGTGCTGCTCGGCGGTGTCGGCGTGGCCTACGCCATCGTTCACCTGCTGCCGGTGGAGCTGCTGATCAACGTGAACACCGGCCATGGCCTGGCGATGGTCTTCTCCCTGCTCGCCGCCGCCATCGCCTGGAACCTCGGCACCTGGTACTTCGGCATCCCGGCCTCCAGCTCGCACACCCTGATCGGCTCGATCCTCGGTGTCGGCCTGGCCAATGCGCTGATCACCGACGTGCCGCTGGCCGAAGGGATCAACTGGCAGAAGGCGATCGACATCGGCCTGTCGCTGATCTTCTCGCCGCTGGCCGGCTTCATGGTCGCCGCGCTGGTCCTGCTCGGACTGAAGTGGTGGCGTCCGCTGTCGAAGATGCACAAGACCCCGGAAACCCGTCGCGAACTCGACGAGAAGAAGCACCCGCCGTTCTGGAACCGCCTGGTGCTGGTGCTTTCCGCCATGGCGGTAAGCTTCGTCCATGGCTCCAACGACGGCCAGAAGGGTATCGGCCTGATCATGCTGGTACTGATCGGCATCGTCCCGGCCAAGTTCGTCCTCGACCTGAACAGCACCACCTACCAGATCGAGCGCACCCGCGACGCCGCCCTGCACCTCAGTCAGTTCTACCAGCGCCACACCGATACCCTCGGCGACATGCTGGCCCTGGGCAAGAGCAATGGCAGCGAGATGCCGCAGTTCTACCGCTGCGATCCGAAACAGACCGAGCCGACCATCAACGCGCTGCTCCGCGACCTGCGCGGCGTGCCCAGCTACAACGACCTGGACGCCGACGAGCGCGTGCAGGTGCGTCGCTACCTGCTGTGCCTGGACGACACCGCGAAGAAGGTCGGCAAGCTGTCCGACCTGCCGGCGCGGGAGAAGGCCGACCTCGAGAAGCTACGCAAGGACCTGACCGCGACCACCGAATACGCGCCGTTCTGGGTCATCATCGCGGTGGCCCTGGCTCTCGGCATCGGCACCATGGTCGGCTGGAAGCGCGTAGTGCTCACCGTCGGCGAGAAGATCGGCAAGCAGGGCATGACCTACGCCCAGGGCATGAGCGCGCAGATCACCGCCGCCGCCGCCATCGGCATGGCCAACATCTACAGCTTGCCGGTGTCCACCACCCATGTACTGTCCTCCGGCGTGGCCGGGACCATGGTGGCGAACAAAAGCGGCCTGCACGGCGGCACCGTGCGCAACATCCTGATGGCCTGGGTGCTCACCCTGCCGACTTCGATGGCGCTGTCCGCCGGCCTGTTCTGGCTGGCCTCGCAATTCATCTGAGCCGCCTCGCCGGTTGAAAAAAACGCCTGCTTGTCCGCAGGCGTTTTTTTGCCGCGCTCCCACCGACGTCATCCGCCCGCCTCGGCGGGCAGCGCCGCCAGCGGCAAGCGAACCACGAACAACGCGCCCTCCCCCTGGTTGGCCGCCGTCAGGCTACCGCCCATGTTGCGCACCAGATCGTGGCTGACCGAGAGACCCAGGCCGGTACCCTTGCCCTCCACCTTGGTGGTGAAGAAGGGTTCGAATATCCGCTCCAGCAGGAGCGGTTCGATCCCGCCGCCGTTGTCGTGCACGTGCAATTCGACCCAGCCCGGTTCGCGGCAGGCCACCTGCTCCAGGCGAATGCGCCGGCTGGCCAGGCCAAGATTGCCGAGCAGGGCATCGCGGGCGTTGGCGAGCAGGTTGATGATCACCTGTTCCAGCTGGTCCGCCTGCCCTCGTACCACCATCCGCTGCGTCGGCGCCGGGCACTCCACCTCGATGGCGTGCTGACGCAGCCCCTCGCCGAGCAGGCCCAGGGCGCCTTCGAAGGCGGTATAGGGGTCGAACGGCAGCGCCTCCAGCGCCGACTTGCGGCTGAACACGCCGAGGTGGCTGACCAGGCGGTCGACGCGCAGGACCTGGGCATCCATGCGCTCCAGTTTCTCGCCCAGGTAGTCGCCGTCGAGGCCGACGCTGTTCATCCGCTGGCGCATGTTGAAGAGGGTCATGCGCAGCACGTGCAGCGGCTGCTTCACCTCGTGGGCGAGGCCGCTGACCATCTCCCCCAGGCTGGCCATCTTGGCGCCTTGCGCCAGTTGCTGCTGGGCCCGACGCACCGGCGTGTTGTCGCGTCCCACCGCCTGTACCTCGCACAATTCGCCCCGGGCGTCGAACAACGGTCGCTCGGCCCACACCAGCCAGAGAAAACGTTGCCCCGGCAGGTTGAAGCGCAGTTCCGGCACCTCGCTGGCGCCCTCCCGCGGCGAACCCAGCAGACGCGCGCGCAAGGCGCTGGCGTCTTCCGCCGCCAGCCACTCGTCGAGCCGGCGACCGACCAGGCGCTCCGGGCTGGTCGCGAGGCTATCGGCGAAGGTCCGGTTCACGTAGGTCAGCACCAGGTCGGCGGTATAGCGACAGATCAGCGCCGGCGAATCCTCCACCAGGACCCGGTAGCGTTCCTCGCTCTCGGCGATACGCTGTGCCGCCAGGTGCTGCTCGGTCACGTCCAGCCACAGGCCCACCGCCTCGCTGGGCAGGCCCTGGGCATCGCGCAGCAGCTTGGCTTCGTCGTAGAGCCAGTGCCAGTTGCCCTGGCCATCGGCGAGGCGATAGCGGGTCTTCACCCGGCCTTCGCGAAGCAGCTCGCGGCCGCGGGCGAAAAAGGCCTCCAGATCATCCGGATGCACCCGCTCGGCGAGCGCCTGCCAACTCTGTCCCTGCAGGTCGAGGCCGAGCAGGTTGCTCGCGCTTTCGCTGTAGAACTCCGGCACCAGGTGCCCCTGCTCGACCCGCTGGACATAGATCACCACCGGCGCACTGTCGATCAGGCTGCGCAACCGCGCGTGGGCCGCCTGTGCCCGTTCCTCCTGGCGCCGGCCTTCGCTGATGTCGAGCAGCACGCCGGACAGCCCCAGGGCACTGCCGCGTCCCAGCGGCCGGCCCTCGATGCGCAGCCAGCGGCGCTCGCCGCGGCTATCCGGCTGACGCAGGCAAAGGTCCTGGGCCAGCGCCTGGCCGCTGCGCAGGCTGGCACGCAGGCGCAGGCCGAGCTCGTCGGCGTCCGCCGGTTGCAGCAGGCCCTGCAGGTGTTCCAACGGCACCCGACGATACTCGCCGGTCAACCCCAGGCTGTCGTGCAAGGCCGGCGCCAGTTCGAAGAGTTCCTGCTCCGCCCAGTAACGCCACCAGCCGCCGCCGATCATCTCCTGCAACAGCCCCAGCTTGCGCGAACTGTCGTGCTGCTCGTGGAGTTCGCAGCGGTCCGCCACCTGGTTCGCCAGCAGTTCCGCGAGGTATTGCCAGTCCTGCGGCGCGGGCCCCTGGGCGAGCTGCTCCAGCGACATCGGCCGGACCAGCAATGCCCCCAGGCGGCCACCGCGCATCGCCGCCGGCACCAGGTAGAGCGCGTCCTCGCCGATCTGCCGGAGCAGCGTCGAGGCGCCTTCGCCACGGCGTAGCAAGCGCGCGCCCGCCCCTTCGCGCAGGTCGTCGTCGGCGAGTTGCAGGGTCGGTCGCAGCAAACTGTCGCTGCCAGGCCGCACATGACTGGCGAAGACCGTGCAGAAACCCTTGCCGTCGCCCAGCAGCAGGGCGATAGCCTGCATCTGGAACGCGCCGGAGAGCGATTCGAGAATCTCCTGGACCGCCTCCGCCAGGTGTCCGTGGGAGACATGGCGCAGACGCGAAAGGATCAGCTTGCCTAGGCTCAGGCTCTGCAACTGGTGCTGCTGGTTGTCGGACTGCCAGTTGAGGTCGGAGATGTCCATGCCCAGCAGCAGCGAGCGTCCCAGGCCGTCGAGCGGCTGCATCGGCTGGAAACGACAGGTCAATGGCGCGGCGGCATCGCTGCGCAGCGTCAGGTCGAGACGCTCGCCCCGGCGCAGGCCGGCCAGCGTCGGCGCACCGGGGGCGCGCCGCTCCAGATACTCGGCGAAAGGCCGCGGCTGTTCGCCAAGCCCATGGGCGCACTGCAGACGATACGCCTGCCGCCCGCCGACCCGGATCACGCGGTCCTGTTCGTCCATCTCGAAACACAGGTCCCAACTCCTCAGCGAAGCGCTCCAGAGGGCGGGGCCTTCCTGCGAAAAGGGTTCCGGCCTCTCGGCCTCGGCGGACGACGAGCGGGAAAATTCGAACATGCGACCACCTCACAGCAACAGGTTGGCACTCGCCTTCAGCGTCTGCGGCAGGTTGGGAATCGCGCCGATGCCGGGGAAGCTCAGCACGGGGATGATCGCCTTGCCCGGATCGCCGTACGGGTACTGCACGCAGACCTCGATCCGCGACGTGGCGCTGACGTAGTCGGCGTACTGGCCATTGCCGGCACAGGGCTGGAGGTTCGCCCGCCAGGCCGCCGGCATCCAGTCCAGGCGCGCGAGCAACTCGTCCCTGGCACGGGCTTCGGCGAGGCTCTCGTAGCCCGCATCGGAGGGATCGACAGCGATCGCCGCACGGGCCCCCACGGCAGCGGCATCGTTGAACGACTGCAACATGAGCAAAGGAATGCTGTAGCTGATCAGACCGTAGACCAGCGCGAAAAACAGCAGGAAGATCGCTGTGAATTCGATGGCGACGGCGCCGTGCTGGCGTCGCCGGGAAGCTTTTCCGAGCATGAGCTGACATCCCCGATCCGCATCCTTAATACTAGTCGTCATTCGCTCCGCCAACGTTACTGAAAAGGTATTAATCCAGATGTCGAAAAAAGGCTGAAGAACAGGATGGAGCAATTAGCACTGGCCTTGTGGGCAAGCGTTTGCGGATATCAGGACATCAAACGTTTGCGCGTCTCCAACTGGCTTATCCTGGGCGGATTTCTTATTTCCTTTGTTTATTTATATGTGAAAGAGTCAAGCCTGACCGGCGCTACGGTTAATATGGCAATGACCGCACTTTTTATAGGCGTCTGCCTCAGCCTTCCCGGCTACCTTCTCGGCAGGCTCGGCGCTGCCGACGTCAAGTACCTGGCCGCACTGGGGCTGGCCAGCGACCCACTTACGGTGCTCTATAGCCTGGCCTTCGGCTGCCTGCTGTGCATCGCGCTATTCATCCTCGTAAAGTTATTCAAACGTTCGGTAGAAAAGTCCGCAATGAATGAAGAAGTTCGCCTTCGAAGGGCACCGTCAAAAAAAAAGTCATTCCCTTTTATATTCGCCATGAGCGCCGGCCTTTTGGCACATTTGATTATCAGTAAAATTATCTGAGTAAACTTGCGGAAGACCTCACTTAGCGACTATATGCTTATGGCTAATACCATTCGGTATGGCTGCATTCCAATGCACGTCCCCTGTTAAAAACAAAATAAGCAAATGGAGCGTATGACCATGGACAAACCGGCCTCGCGGCATTTCAGCGTCTTGATCATCGATGATGAACCCCAGGTGACCTCGGAACTCCGCGAACTGCTGGAAAACAGTGGCTACCGTTGCGTAACCAGCACCCACCGGGAGTCGGCGATCGCCAGCTTCCAGGCCGACCCGAACATCGGCCTGGTCATCTGCGACCTCTACCTGGGGCAGGACAACGGTATCCGCCTGATCGAGAGCCTCAAGGAAGTCGCCGGCAACGGCAGGTTCTTCGAATCGATCATCCTCACCGGTCACGATGGCCGCCAGGAAGTGATCGAGGCCATGCGGGTCGGCGCCGCCGACTACTACCAGAAACCGGTGGCGCCGCAGGAACTGCTGCATGGCCTCGAACGCCTGGAGAACCGCCTGCACGAGCGCGTCCGCAGCCAGTTGAGCCTGAGCCACGTCAACCAGCGCCTGGAATACCTCGCCGAATCGCTGAACTCGATCTACCGCGACATCCACAAGATCAAGTACGAGGTACACGGCAACAGCCAGCCGAGTGCCCTCAAGAGCGAAGACAGCCAGCCGTCCGCGCCGCCGGCGTCGGTCGCGGAAAGCCAGGTGTCCCCGAGCAATCCGCTGTTCGGCAAGCTGTCGCCCCGCCAGCAGGCGGTGGCGCGGCTGGTGAGCAAGGGCCTGACCAACTACCAGATCGCCTACGAACTGGGCATCACCGAGAACACCGTGAAGCTGTACGTCTCCCAGGTGCTGCGCCTGATGCATATGCACAACCGCACCCAGTTGGCGCTGGCCCTGTCGCCTGCGGCGATGCAGCAGGGCAGCGGAGCGGTGGTGCACTGACAGGCGCGATGGCCCGGCGGGCCTGCTAGATCAGCAGTTCCGCCCTGCCGACATCGACCTTCAGAATCTCCGCGTCGATGTATCCAAGTTGTACCCCCAGCAAGGGCAGGACCAGATTCAGGATCGGCGTCAGCAGCCCATCGACCAGAGGTGCCACCACGGAATTCACGATGAGGTCGGTGAGCGCCGTCGAGCCGCACAGCAAAGGCAAGCACAGTCCGAGCACCACGGGATTGACGTTGATGCTGGTTTTCAGGGTACTGGCGAGAAAGCCGCTTTCCGGCAACCTGCGGCTCTGGACGAGATCGGAACCGTCGGCTTTCACGTTGAATCGCGTATCGCCCGAGCTGCCGGCGATCGAGGTATCGAGCTTGAGATCCAATCGCACCAAGCCGCCAAGCACCAGAATCGAGCCGACCTGATCGATGTTGGCCGGACTGCCGATCTTTATCGTCGCTCCGCTGCTTCTCCAACCGAAGTCCAACGCGGTATCCGGGCGGGTACAGGCCATGCTTTTCAGCCAGACGGCTCCCGACGCGCCTTCGATGGCCAGTTGCAGTTTCGTGGTGGCGAGAATGGACAGGAACCCGGAATCGATGTCCGCCGTAAGTCGTACCTGGGACTGGCGCACCTCCGTGCGCCAGGCACCGCTCTCATCCTGCCCTGGCGGCCCGGAGACGATCCTCTTCGGCTCTACGACCGTGAGCCGTGCATTGGCCAATCCGGGGATGCCCAGGTTCACGGCGACCGCGGAATTCTTGTTGGCGACCTGGGCAACCGCCATGATGAGATCCAGCGCATTGATCGCCGTATCCAGCTGCGACATGCTGTTCACCTCGCCGGCGCTCAGCCCCAGCAAGTCTCCCAGTTTCAACGTGGCCGACTTTACCCCCACCAATTGCGCTCTCAGGGCCTCGACCGAGGCTACGCCGTTCTTCGCCAGGACGTTCACGCTGGCGGCGAGTACCTGCTGCAAGCCGACGTTGGTATTCAACAACTGTTCGATGGTCCCCAGGCTGGTATCGACCCCGATCAAGCCCATTCCATCCGCGCCGAGAATGTCCAGCACACTGAGCTTCGCGTCGGCGATACCGTTGTAGGCCGCCGCCGAGAGATCGATGTGGGTGCCCAGCAATCCGCTCAGGATGGGGTTGAGCAACGCCGATTGGCCACTGTTCACGCTCGCCAGCCCCGTGCCTGCGGAAATCGTGGCGTTCGGCAGGCGTCGCGCCACGGCCTCTGCGCGGAGATCGACGTTGGCATTGCCGCCGCCGAACAGTCCCCCGAGGTTGGCGACCAGGCTGCCGGGAACGCTCTTGGTCACCTCGACATGCACCGCCTCGTTGGCGGCAGCCGCGTTCGACGCGCTGGCTATGAAACTGCGCAGGCCGCCGGCACTCAGCACGCCGCCGACTTCCGCCGACAGGCTGGAGCCGGCGGCGTCCGCATCGAACCCGTTGAGCATCGCGCTGGCCTTGGCGAAAGACGTCGCCTGGGCAGAACTCTGGTCGCCGCACAAGGCTCCCTGGGAGGCACTCTCCAGCGCCGCCACGTCCGCCACTCGCTGCAGGTTGCGCTGCTCCAGGTAGAGCCGCCCGGTATCCACCACCAGCAACAGGCAGATCAAGGCCAGCAGCAGGGTGGTCGCCGCCAGGATGCCGATCGCCCCGCGCTGTCTTGCAGGCCATCCGTTCATGCCCTGCCCCTCCGCCAGGAACCGTCAGTTCTTGCTCTCGCCGAAGCCGCGATCTTCCAGCAGGTACTCGGGAATCTCGTGCTCATAGCTTTTCAGGTAGCGCTGGTAGGCACGCTGGCGCTCGGCGGCGGTCGCGCTTTGCCGAACCGGGCTGGCGGCCCGGCCGCTCGCCTGGATGGCCAGCCAGGCGCGGGTGGCGGTCTGCGGTTCGGCCGTCGCTGGCGCGGCAGGACGGACCGCCGGCGTGTCCGCGGCCCAGGCCGTGCCGGACAGGAGCAGCAAGACGCCGAACAGGATTCGCTCGTGCATGGTTCACCTCTCCGGCGCCGGCTCAGGGCGCCTCGTTGGCCATCGCGGTATGCATATTCGCCTCCGCCGGCAGTTCCGCCAGCGGGTCGTCGCTTGCCGGCGCCGCGCCGGGTGTCGGTACGGCACCCCAGCTGCGCGCCCGCGCCTCGGCCGCGCGGATGTCCCGGGCATCCAGCTGCAAACGCTCGATCAGGCGCTGCGCATCTTCCCGGTCGCCTTGCAGGTACAGCAGGCCGAGCAGGTTGGTCGCCGGCAGCTTGCCACCCTGCTGCAACTCCAGCGCAGTGATGAATTCGAAGCGCGCGCCGACACGGTCGCCGCGCTTGAGCAGGGCGACCCCCAGGTCGTTGCGGAAGCGGCTCTCGGTCGGCCGCAGGCGCGCCGCCTCGCGCAGCTCGAGGACCGCCCGGGCGCTGTCGCCATTGCGCAGGGCGAGCAGGCCGAGGCCGTGGTGCGCCTCGGGTGCCTTGCAGGTTTCCAGCAGGGCCTGGTACTCGGCCCTGGCCCGCGGGTCGCCGATCCGGCGCAGGATCAGCGCCCTTTCCTCGCGCACGTCGAGCAACCCCGGCGGCATGCTTTCCAGGTTGGCCAGGGCCGCATGCAGGCGGCCCTCGCGGATCATGTCGCGGACCATGTTCATCTGCAGTTCCTGCTCCTGGCCGAGCTGCTGCGAACACTCCCGTGGGCCGTCCCGCCCCGGCAGCGCGGCGCAACCGCCGAGCAGGGCGGCGCACAGGCCGATGCCGATCAGTGCTTTCATCCCAGTCCTCCCAAGGCCTTGGTGATCGCGATGACGCCCGGACCGGCGAGGACGATCAGCAGCGCCGGGAACAGCAGCACCATCATCACCAGGCTCATCTTCGCCGACAGCTTGCCGATGCGTTCCTGCAAGGTGGTCAGGCGCCGGTCTTCGAACAGTTGCTTGAGCGTCAGCAGGGTGCTGCGCGCACTGCCGCCCTGGCGCAACATCTGCCGTAGCACGCCGCAGCAGTCGTTCAGCGGGTCCACCTGCAGGCGCCGGGCAAGCGCCTCCAGCTCTTCCGCCAGGTCGATGCCGTTGTCGGCACGGGTCAGCGCCAGGTCCAGCTCGCGGGCCAGTTGCGGGGTGATCCCGCGGCCTTCCAGGCAGACCACGCGCAGCGTCTGCTCCACGGTCAGGCCGGCGTCGAAGAGGATGCGGATCAGTTGCACGAACAGGATCATCTCGTCGGCGATCAGCGCCCGGCGCGCCTTGGCGAAGTGCTTGAGCACCTGCTTGGGCAGGAGGAAACCGATGCCGGCGGCGAACAGCAGCGGCACCGCGTAGGACGCCTCGCTCTCGGCGCGCAGCAGCTTGACCAGCAAGACCAGGAGAACGAACAGCAGCGGCGTGAGGAACACCGAGATCAGGTACAGGGTCCGGTAGCGACTCTCGTGCCAGCCGGCCTGTTGCAGCAACTGGCGGGCCTCGCTGTCCATCAGTTGCAGGCGCCGCACCCAGAAGCTGTCGTCCATCCGCTCGGTCATGCCGGCCAGCCACCTGGTCGAGCCGCCAGGGTTGGCCAGCGCTCCCAGGCGCCTCTCGATCAGGCGCTGCTCGCGGCTGCCGTTGCGCGCCTGGAGCAACAGCAACAAGGCACCGCCGACCGCCATCAGGAGCGCCGCGAAAATCAGCCACTGTGCCTGCATGGCCACCTCCTAGACGCTCTTGAGCATGCGCCACAGCGCATAGCAGCCGAGCAGTTGCAGCCCGAGCGAGGCCAGCAGCAGGAAACGCCCGGTGCCGTCGGCCCACATGTTCAGCAGATAGCCCGGGTTGCTCGCCAGGATGTAGCCGCCCAGGGCGCTCGGCACGCCGGCCAGGACATAGGCGCTGATCCGTGTCTCGCCGGTCATCGCGTGCAACTGCCGGCTGAGCTTCTCGCGCTCGTGGATGAGCTTGACGATGCTGTCCAGCAGGTCGCTGGTATTGCCGCCATAACGGTGGTTGACCGAGACGCCCAGGGCGAGGATGCGCAGCTCCTCAACCTCGTAGAGTTCGGCGACTTCCTGCAACGCCTCCGGCAGGTGGATGCCGAGAAGCACGTGGTTGCGCGCCAGGGTGAAGATGTCGCGCAGCGGCTCCTCGGCATTCTCCACTGCCTGCATCAGCGCGTCGCCCAGCGTGCGCCCGGCGTGCAGGCTGCGCACCACCTGGTCGAGGAAACGCGGCATCTGCCGGATCATTCGCTTCAGGCGGCGCTGGTAGAGCATGCCCAGGGCGACGCGGCAGGACAGCGCCGCCAGTAGCAGGCCGCCTAGCGCGCCGATGGTGCCGAACAGGCCCAATCCGCTCCAGACCAGCAGCAGCGCGAGCACTGCCGCCCCGAACAACCACGGGCGCGGGCGCTGGATACCGGCGCGACGCATCTGGCGAGCCAGCCAGTGACTGCTGCGCGGCCGCACCGCGACCGCCTCCTGGCGTCCCAGCAGCCGTTCAACCACCAGTTCGTTGCGCCCGGCGCGCCAGCCCATGAACGCCAGGGCCAGCGCGGCGAAAGCCAGCACGCCGCTGAACAGCACCAGCAGTTGCGCGCCGTTCACAGCAGCGCCTGGCGGAATTTCTGCCCGACCGGCGCGGCCTGGCGGACGAACTGCCCGCTACCGCGCCGGTCGAGACTGAACAGGGTATTGGTGACGTACACGCCGTCGCGCACCTCCAGCACCTCCAGCACTTCGCTGATGCAACGCCGACCGCTGGCCAGGCGGGTGATCTGCACCACCACGTCCAGCGCGGCGCAGATCATCAGGCGCAAGGTCTGCTCCGGCAGCCTGTTGCCGGTCAGGCCGACCAGCATCTCCATGCGCAGCAGCGAATCCATCGCCGAGTTGGCGTGCACCGTGCTCATCGAGCCGTCGTGGCCGGTGTTCATCGCCTGCAGCACGTCGAGTACCTCGACGCCGCGGATCTCGCCGAGGATGATCCGGTCCGGGCGCATCCGCAGGGCGTTGCGGATCAGGTCGCGGGCGGTCACCTCGCCGTAGCCCTCGGCGTTCGGCGGACGGGTCTCCAGGCGCACCACGTGGTCGTGGCCGAGTTGCAGCTCGGCGGTGTCCTCGATGGTGACGATCCGCTCGCGTTCGTCGATGAAGCCGCTGATGACGTTGAGCAAGGTGGTCTTGCCGGTGCCGGTGCCGCCACTGATGAGGATGTTGCAGCGGCGCGAGACCGCCTGGCGGAGGAACTCGAGCAAGGCTTCGTCGACGCTCTGGTAGGCCAGCAGGTCGGCACTGCGCAGCAGCTCCTGGCTGAACTTGCGGATCGAGATGCACGGCCCGTCCAGCGCCACCGGGGGAATGATCGCGTTGACCCGGCTGCCGTCCGGCAGGCGCGCGTCGACCATCGGGCTGGACTCGTCCAGGCGTCGGCCGAGGGGCGCGAGGATACGCTGGATCACCCGCAGCACATGGTGGTCGTCGATGAAGCGCAGGTCGCTCTGGTAGAGCCGCCCTTCCCGCTCGACGAACACCCGGCCCGGCCCGTTGACGAGGATTTCCGAGACGCCGGGATCGCGCAGGAGGATCTCCAGCGGGCCGAAGCCGGTGAGTTCGTCGACCACCTCTTCGGCCAGGCGGTCCAGTTCGTAGCGGGAGATCGCCAGTTGATGGCGCGAGCCGTATTCGCAGACCTTTTCCGAGACGTACTGGACCACGGCGGAGCGCGCGCCCTCCAGCAGGTTCATGCCGTCTTCGTCGATCTCGTCGATGATGTAGCGGTGCAGGCGCAGCTTCAGCGCCTGGATGTCCTGCTCCTGGCGGGAGTGGAAGGCACCGCCGTCAGGACGCGTGCCGAATCCCGTGCTCATAGCAGCGCCGCCTTGGCCCGGCCGAGCCAGGAAAGCAGCGAACGGCGCTCGCCGCGTGTCACGCACAGGCTGTCCGCCAGTTGCCGCAGCTTGGCCGCCAATGGGTCGCGCGGCGCCACCTCGAACAGGCTCTTGCCGAGGTTCTTCGCGCGCAGGCGCGATTCCGGGGACAACGGCAGGACACCGAACAGATCGAGGTCGAACATCCGGCTTAGGGCCTGCTGGTCCGGCGCCACATTGGGCAGGTAGCGCTCGATCAGCAACTCGATGGAGGGCAACGGCAGGTTGCGCTCGCGCAGGCGGCGCAGGCGCTCCAGGCCCTTCTTGCAGGACGGCACGCTCTGGTCGACCATCCACAGCACGCGGTTGGCCTGCACCAGCAACTGGTTGCTCAGCTCGCCCTCGGGCAGCCCGGTGAGGTTGACCACCACATGGCTGAACGCCCCGCGCAGGTTGCCCAGCAACAGATAGAGTTCGGCGGTGGTGACTCGCTCCAGCACGCCGGGCTCGTCGGTCAGGCTGAGTATCCGCAGGCCGCTGTCGAGGCGGGTGAAGGCGCTGTCGATCAGGGTCTGGTCGAGGCGCCGCAGGTTGCGCAAGGCATCGCTGAAGGTGAAGGCCGAGTCCAGGCCGAGGATCGCCAGCGCCTCGCCGGTGGGCTGGCCGACGTCCAGCAGCAGGACCTGGTTCGGCGTCTGCTCCTGCAACGCCTTGGCCAGGTGCAAGGCGACGAAGGCGCCGTCGGCGTCCGGTCGGGCGCTGACCAGGGTCAGCAGCTCGCCCTGGCGCGCCGCGCTCACCGGCACGCTGGGCAGGCGTCCGCCGAGGCGCCGGATCAGCCCGGTCAGCTCGCTGGCGCGGGCGCCGTAGGTGATGAAGTCGCGCGCGCCGGCGCGCATCGCCGCCAGCACCAACTGGTTGTCCAGGCCGTCGCCGATGGCCACCACCGAGAGCATCGGCCGCGCCGATACCAATCCCTCGACCAGCGCGCCCTGGGACACCAGGTTGCTTTTGCCGAGGCTGATGAACAGCACCCCGGCGGCGGTAACGTCGAGCAGCGCCAGCAACTCCTCCAGGCTGGCGCTGCCTGCCGGAACCACCTGGCCGGCGGACGCCAGGCTGTTCTGCAACCAGTCGAGTTCGCCGGGATGCTGGGTCAGCGCCACGAAGTTCTGGTTCATGCGCGCCTCCTAATCCGACAGACCGGTGTCGTTCTGCTGGCCGTCGTACTCGCCGCGCTCGAGGAAGTACAGGCGCGAGAACCCCGGATCGTAGTGCCGCAGGCCCTCGCCGGGCAGGTCCGGCAACTGTGCGTCGGCGGCCAGCGGCTGGACCAGGTGCGGGGTGACGATCATCAGCAGCTCGCGGTCGTCCTTGTCCAGCTTGGTCGAGCGGAAGAACGCACCGAGGATCGGGATGTCGCCCAGCCAGGGAAACTTGTCGACGTTGCTCACCGAGTTGCTGCTGGTCAGCCCGCTGATCACGAAGCTCTCGCCGTCGGCCAGCATCACGCTGGTGTCGGTGCGCCGGACGCGCAGTGCCGGCACCGCCACCCCGCCGCTCTGGATGCCGGCGCTGTAGTCCAGTTCGCTGACCTCCGGCGCCACCTTGAGAGCAATGCGGCGGTTGTTCATCACCGTCGGGGTGAGGGTCAGGCGGATGCCAAACTCCTTGTATTCGATGGTGACGTTGTCGTTGGTGCCGTTCGGCACCGGGATCGGAAACTCGCCGCCGGCGAGGAACGACGCGCTCTGCCCGCTCATCGCCACCAGGCTCGGGCGCGCCAGGGTATAGGCGAAGCCGCTGCCCTCCAGGGCATTCATGAAGCTCAACCACTTGCCGCCGCCGAAGATCAGGTTGAATCCCGAGCTGCCGGTGCCGAAGGTGCCGCCCAGGCCGCTGCCGTCGGCATTGACCTTGATGTCGCCGAGGCTGCCCGGCGCACCGAGCACCCAGAGGTTGCCGCCGCGGCGGACGAACGAGGTGCTGGCCTGCTTCAGCTTGCTGCGGCTGACCTCGACGAAGCGGATATCGGTCTGCACCTGGTTCGGCAGCTCCTCTGCGGCGCCGGCGGTGAACGCTGGAGCACCGCGGGTATCGACGCTACCGCGTCCCTCGACCTCCACCAGGCTGCGCAACGGCTCGGGACTGCAGCCGGTCCAGATCAGCAGGCTGGTGGAGCCCTGTTCCTTGCCGGTGACCAGGAAGCCGCGACGATCCAGCAACTGTACGTCGGCGATCTTCGGATCGCCGATGGCCAGCCGTTCGATCGGCACCGCCAGGCGCAGGTCACGCTGTTGTCCCTGGACGACGTCGACCCGCGGCGCCTGCGCCAGCAACTCGATGCAGCCCTGCGGCAAAGCCAGTGCCGGCAGCGCCAACGCCACCCCCAGCAGCCCTCCCAGCCAGCGCGACACGCCTATCCCGGTGCTCCGATGCATATGCCGGCTCCCCTCAAGGCACTTCATGGGTCATGGCGCTGCCACGGTAGACCGTGACCCCGTTGGCCACCGGCACGCGCGGAGCCGCGCTGCGCACGCTCGGCGCCGTCGGTTTGCGGCGCTCCAGCAGTTGGTCGAGACTCAGCGCCGCGCTCGGCGCGCCCAGCGACGCTTGCAGCAGCGCGCCTTCCTGCTCCCTGCGGTAGAGTTCTTCGTCCTTGCTGCGGATGGCCAGGCGCAGCGAACCGGCCTGGCTCGCCAGCATCAGCCGCGCCACGCCGTCCTCCGGTACCGCCAGCACCGCGGTACGCGGCGGACGCGGGTCCTTTTCCTGGTTCGAGCGGTCCTGTCCATCGCTGCCCACGGCGATCCGCTCGCCGTAGGTCAGTACCCGGACGCCGGGCAACACCAGTTGCGCCAGCGGGGTCGATTCGCCGTCCCGCTCGTCACGCACGAAGAGCATCACGTCGACATAGTCGCCGGGCAGGACGAAGCCGCCGCCGCCGACCACTTCGTCCACAGCGATCGCCATCGCCCGCTCGTCCGGACGGATGGTCCGGGCCAGCGGACCGCCGGGTTCGAGAGTCGCGGCGGAAAGAATGCTGCCGGCCGGCACCGCGACCCAGACCCGCTTGCCGAGCAACGCCTCGGGCCTGTCGTAGCTACCGACCGGTGCGGTCCGCAACAGCTCGACGCTCAGGTCGTCCTTGCCGATCACCGCCAGCGCCGGGAGATCGCGACTGGCCACCAGCACCGGCTTGCGTTCGAGCTTTTCCAGCGAAGCGTCCACCGTCGCCGAAGCCGGCGCCACGGATGGAGCGTGCGCGTTCGATGGCGTGCGGCCGATGGATACGCCGAGGTATCCGAGCAACACCGCACCGAGCAGCAGCAGGCCGGCCAGGGCCATCAGCACCTTGCTATTCATGGGCAGACCCCTGCTATGCGTCCGGACAGGTCGATGAATGGAAAATCACCGGCGATCGCCGATGAACGAAAAAGAAAAAGTGGCGTCTTGCTGTCCGTGTCATGGCCATACTCCGGGACTGGCTTTCCATGGCAGGTACATTGGGTTATCGACTGGCGACAGTCGTTATTCAAGAACCAAAGTTCATAACTTCGACCATGCGGCGATAGGCCTGAAACTAGACTTGGGATAATCAATGTCAATTTGTCATTAGATGTAGTCCAAGCCTTGTAACTCGCCATATAACCTTGCGACTAATCCACTCCTACTAATGCCATTTAGTTGTTGCAAAACGCCATCATCGGCCTAGCCTCAGCGTGGAGGCAGGGCTCTGTCTCGGTGATTGCCGCGTTCGAGGAGCAAACAAGAATGAAGAACCTGACTCTGCTCGTGTATTGCAAACTTCGCGCATTCCTGGCGGACGAAGAAGGGGCAAATGCCATCGAATACGCGGTTATCGCAGGTTTGATCGCGGTGGCTCTGATTGCCGTATTGAGTCCCACGGACAGTGGTATCGTCGGCGGGCTGAAAGCCTTCTTCGACGGAGTCGGCGAAAAAGTCGGCGGGCTGGCTCCGACAGCGAACTGACGCGAGCGCTTTCCCGGTCGCTTCCCATAGTGGCGCCATTTTCATGGCGCCACTATTTTGCCTTTGTAATGGCACTGTGCTACAAAGCCTGCCGTTCAGGCGCTGGATCATGGCTTTCCCCCGCAAGCTCCCTACCTGGTGGCCTGGGCTCCCCGCCCTTCTTGAGGCTTTTGCCAGGACGCATCGCTCATGCTTCGCTCGCTGTCGTTTGCCAAGAAAATCCTTCTCGCCGCCGCGCTGGTGGTAGTTTTCGCCTTCAGCTGCTTCATCCTCTACAACGATTACCGACAGCGCGAGGCCGTGCGCACGGACACGGAAAACTACCTCGGGGAAATCGGCACCCTGACCGCCAGCAACATCCAGAGCTGGCTGGAAGGCCGCATGCACCTGGTGGAAGGCCTGGCCTCGCAACTGGCGCTGCTCGACCAGCCCGACGAGGCGAATATCGCAAGGCAACTGGAACAGCCCGTCTTCAGCCGCAATTTCGCGTCGGTCTATCTTGGCGAGGCGGCCAGCGGCACCTTCACCATGCGCCCCTACGACGCCATGCCGGAAGGTTACGACCCACGTACCCGCGCCTGGTACAAGGACGCGCTGGCGGCCGACCGGCTGATCGTCACCGAACCTTTCGTCGATGCCGGCACCGGCGAGCAGATCCTCGCCATGTCGCTGCCGGTGCGGCACGCCGGTCAACTGCTGGGCGTCGCCGCCGGCGACATGAAGCTGGAGACCCTGACCGCGATCCTCAATTCCCTGAAGTTCGACGGTGCCGGCTACGCCTTCCTGGTCAGCGACGCCGGCAAGATCCTCCTCCACCCCGACTCCGGGCTGGTCCTGAAGACCCTCGCCGAAGCCTATCCCAAAGGCGCACCGAACATCGTCCCCGGGGTCCACGAGGTGGAACTCGACGGTCGCAGCCAGTTCGTTTCCTTCACCCCGGTGAAGGGACTGCCCGGCGTGACCTGGTACGTCGCCCTGGTCCTCGACCGCGACACCGCCTATTCGATGCTCAGCGAATTCCGCACTTCGGCGATCGTCGCCACGCTAATCGCGGTGGTCGGCATCATGCTTCTCCTCGGCATGCTGATCCGCGTACTGATGCAACCGCTCACCGACATGGGCCGCGCCATGCAGGACATCGCCCAGGGCGAAGGCGACCTGACCAAGCGCCTGAAGGTCACCAGCAACGATGAATTCGG
>NZ_KI517354.1:4693058-4696166 GCF_000478485.2 Pseudomonas sp. P179 | reverse complement strand
TCGCTGAACATGGACATCACCGAGATCAACACCCTCAACCAGGAAGGCGTGGAGAACCTCCAGGCCACCCTGCGCGCCTGCGGCGAGCTGGAAACCCAGGCCGGGCGCCTGCGGCACCTGGTGGACAGCTTCAAGATCTGAGCCCGTCCGTCCCACAGGCCGGCTAACCGCGAAGCGGTTAGCCGGCGATCATCCAGCCCCCATGAAAAAGGCGCCCGCGGGCGCCTTTTTCATGGCCTGGCGCTCAGCGCCGCTTCTTCCCGCCCATCAACGAGCCGAGCAGGCCACGCACCAGCTCCCGGCTCAACTGGTTGGCCGCCTGGCGCATGGCGCTCTTCACCGTCGAATTGGACAGCAGGCTGCCGAGAATCTGCCCGGCCATGCCGCCGACGCCGGACGAGCTTTCCTGCTGAGCAGTCGCCTGGCCCTGGACCTCGGGCTTGGCGCCCGCCTTGTTCGCCAGCACCTCGTAGGCCGACTCGCGATCGATCGGCTGGTCGTAGCGACCCTTCAACGGCGACCGCTGGACCAGTTCAGCGCGCTCGCTGTCGCTCAGCGGGCCGATCCGCGAATAGGGCGGCGCCACCGCGACGCGCTGGACCATGGCCGGCGTGCCCTTTTCCTCCAGGGTGCCGACCAACGCCTCGCCGATACCCAGTTCGGTCAGCACCCCCAGGGTGTCGAACGCCGGGTTCGGGCGGAAACCGTCGGCCACCGCGCGCAGCGATTTCTGCTCCTTGGCGGTGAAGGCGCGCAGGCCATGCTGGATACGCAGGCCGAGCTGGGCCAGGACATCGTCCGGCAGGTCGCCCGGCGACTGGGTGACGAAGTACACCCCGACGCCTTTCGAGCGGATCAGCCGGACCACCTGTTCCAGGCGGTCGCGCAAGGCTTTCGGCGTGCCGTTGAACAGCAGGTGGGCCTCGTCGAAGAACAGTGCCAGCACCGGCTTGTCGGCATCGCCGCGCTCCGGCAGTTGCTCGAACAGCTCGGCCAACAGCCAGAGCAGGAAAGTCGCGTAGACCTTCGGCGCCTCGTGCACCAGGCGGCTGGCGTCGAGCAGGTGGATGCGCCCGCGCCCGTCCGGCTCGGGGCGGAGGATGTCTTCCAGTTGCAGGGCAGGCTCGCCGAAGAAGGCCTCGGCGCCCTGCTGCTCCAGAGTGGCCAGGCGGCGCAGCAGCGCCTGCCCGGAAGCGCCAGTGAACAGCGCCCGGTCCTCGCCAAGGATTTCCGGATTGTCCTTCAGATGGTTGAGCAGCGCCTTCAGGTCCTTCAGGTCGAGCAGCAGCAGGCCTTCCCGGTCGGCCACCTGGAAGGCGGCGAACAGCGCGGCCTGCTGGCTATCGGTCAACTCCAGGAGGTTGGCCAGCAGCAGCGGGCCCATCTCGCTGATGGTGGTGCGCAACGGGTGGCCGGTCTTCCCGGCGATGTCCCAGAGCGTGGTCGGGTAGGCCTTCGGCTGGTAGTTCAGCCACGGCATGCTGGCGATACGTTCGGCGACCTTGCCCTGCGGGTTGCCCGGCGCGGCGATGCCGCACAGGTCGCCCTTGATGTCGGCGGCGAACACCGCGACACCGGCATCGCTGAAGGATTCGGCGAGGTGCTGCAAGGTCACCGTCTTGCCGGTACCGGTGGCGCCGGCGATCAATCCATGACGGTTGGCCAGGCGCCAGGCCTGTCCTACCGGCTGGCCATCGGGGCCAGCGCCGATCAACAACTCATTCGCTTGCGACATCCATTCATCCTCGGGACTAAAGCTCCGGCACGCTGTGCCGACAGTAAGGGAAAGCCCTTGTGCAACGGGGCTTCCAGCGGAACCCACGTACCAATATGCGCGGGTTCCCGCGAAGGGCGTCGGGCCAGCGCATCGACCCGATCTGGCCGTCCAGCTTCAGCGAAGACCTTCGGGCCTTGCTGAGACAGGAAAAATCGCCATCGTATCCGTATCACGCATTCTTCGGAGCCACCCAGGGAACCGTGGCTTCGTGGCACAAGGCCGTGCCTGGGTCGACGGACTACCCACCCGCGCGATCCGCCCGACGCTGCAAGGCGTACGGAAAGCCCCTGCGCCCGCGGAACGGTCGCAGGGGTCTGGTCAAAGACTGGCGCTACATACTCCTGGACGCAATACAACATGATCAAAAGTCTGAAGTTCAGCCACAAGATCCTCCTCGCGGCCTCCCTCGTGGTGTTCGCCGCTTTCGCACTGTTCACCCTCTACAACGATTACCTGCAGCGCAACGCGATCCGCGAGGACCTCGAAAGCTACCTGCGGGAAATGGGTGACGTGACTTCCAGCAACATTCAGAACTGGCTCGGCGGCCGTCTGCTGCTGGTCGAGCAGACCGCCCAGACCCTGGCCCGCGACCACAGCCCGGAAGCCGTCAGCGCCCTGCTCGAACAGCCGGCCCTGACCTCGACCTTCAGCTTCACCTACCTCGGCCAGCAGGACGGCGTCTTCACCATGCGCCCGGACAGCCCGATGCCGGCCGGCTACGATCCGCGCAGCCGGCCCTGGTACAAGGACGCCGTGGCGGCCGGCGGCCTGACCCTGACCGAACCCTACGTCGACGCCGCCACCCAGGAATTGATCATCACCGCGGCGACACCGGTGAAGGCCGCTGGCAACACCCTCGGCGTGGTAGGCGGCGACCTCAGCCTGAAGACCCTGGTGCAGATCATCAATTCGCTGGACTTCAGCGGCATGGGCTACGCCTTCCTGGTCAGCGGCGACGGCAAGATCCTGGTGCACCCGGACAAAGAGCAGGTGATGAAGACCCTGAGCGAGGTCTACCCGCAGAACACGCCGAAGATCGCCACCGGTTTCAGCGAGGCCGAATTGCACGGGCATACCCGCATCCTCGCCTTTACCCCTATCAAGGGCCTGCCTTCGGTGACCTGGTACCTGGCGCTGTCCATCGACAAGGACAAGGCCTACGCCATGCTCAGCAAGTTCCGCGTCTCGGCCATCGCCGCCGCGCTGATCTCCATCGTCGCCATCCTGGTCCTGCTCGGCCTGCTGATCCGCCTGCTGATGCAGCCGCTGCACCTGATGGGCCGTGCCATGCAGGACATCGCCCAGGGCGAGGGCGACCTGACCAAGCGCCT
>NZ_KI517354.1:4690722-4692040 GCF_000478485.2 Pseudomonas sp. P179 | reverse complement strand
GGCGAGCTGGAAACCCAGGCCGGGCGCCTGCGCCAACTGGTGGACAGCTTCAAGATCTGAGACCGGCCGGTCTCGTCGCCGAACCGGCGGACAACCGCGATGCGGTTATCCGCCCTGCCGACGAAAAGCGCCCACGGGCGCTTTTTTTCGTTCTCCAGGTCGCATTCGGTGAAACCATTCATCCGTTGCGCTAAAGCTTCCGGACTTGCCGCCGACAGACACGGCAAGCCTTGCAGTTGCGATCCAACTGGGGCTGTTCACGACAGCGCGCCCGCGCCTCCCGGATGCAAGAAACCATGATCAAAAGTCTCAAGTTCAGCCACAAGATCCTGCTCGCCGCCGCGCTGGTGGTGATCGCGACCTTCTCCCTGTTCACCCTCTACAACGACTCCCTGCAGCGTGCCTCGATCCGCGAGGACCTGGAGGACTACCTGCACGAAATGGGCGAGATCACCGCCAGCAACGTGCAGAACTGGCTGAGCGGGCGCATCCTGCTGATCGAGAACCTGGCCCAGACCCTGGCCCGCGACCACAGCCCGGAGACCACCCAGGCCCTGCTGGAACAGCCGCTGCTGGGCTCGACCTTCCTCTTCACCTACCTGGGGCAGACCGACGGCACCTACACCGCGCGCCCCACCAGCGACCTGCCGGCCGACTACGACCCGCGCCGCCGCCCCTGGTACAACGCCGCCACCAGCGCCGGCCAGACCACCCTCACCGAACCCTACATGGAGCCGGCCATCCACGAGCTGGTACTGACCATCGCCAGCCCGGCGCGCCAGGGCGGCCAGCCGTTCGGCGTGGTCGGCGGCGACCTCAGCCTGCAGACGGTGGTGAAGATCATCAACTCGCTGGACTTCGGCGGCATGGGCTACGCCTTCCTGGTCAGCGGCGACGGCAAGATCCTCGTCCATCCGGACAAGGACCAGGTCATGAAGAGCCTCAGCGACGTCTACCCACGCAACACGCCGAAGATCGGCAGCGGCTTCAGCGAGGCCGAGCTGCACGGCAACACCCGGATCCTCAGTTTCTCTCCGGTCAAGGGCCTGTCCGGCCTGGACTGGTACATCGGCATCTCGGTGGACAAGGACAAGGCCTATGCCATGCTCACCAAGCTGCGTACCTCGGCGATCGTCGCCGCGCTGATCGCGGTGGTCGCCATCGTCCTCCTCCTCGGCATGCTGATCCGCGTACTGATGCAACCGCTCACCGACATGGGCCGCGCCATGCAGGACATCGCCCAGGGCGAAGGCGACCTGACCAAGCGCCTGAAGGTCACCAGCAACGATGAATTCGGGGTCCTGGCCATTTCCTTCAA
>NZ_KI517354.1:4648411-4689902 GCF_000478485.2 Pseudomonas sp. P179 | reverse complement strand
GAGATCAACACCCTCAACCAGGAAGGCGTGGAGAACCTCCAGGCCACCCTGCGCGCCTGCGGCGAGCTGGAAACCCAGGCCGGGCGCCTGCGCCAGCTGGTGGACAGCTTCAAGATCTAAGCACTGCCCGAGCCGTAGCCGAACCGGCGGATAATCGCGCCGCGGCTATCCGCCCTACCCCCGGCCATTCGTAGAGTGAACAACGCCAACGGCGTTGTTCACCCTTATCCTGCCAGGATGCCTCCCGAGGCATGCCTTCCTCTCCGCCCGCTCCCTCTGCGACCTATTCCCGCGCTGGCTGCCCCGAACGCGCCGGCTCGCGCTTTCTTTCCTAGACTTGAAGCTACCCATGGCTCCCGCACACCGTTCGAACGACTGCCGGCGCCGGTGGTCCACTGAGTGGCAGAAGGAACAAGCTCAACGGAGGAAGGCCCATCGTGCACATCGCCGATATGACCATGTTCTACGCGCCTGCCAGCGGGGGGGTACGCACCTATCTCGAAGCCAAGCATCGCCATCTCTGGCACTATCCCGGCATTCGCCACAGCGTGCTGGTTCCCGGCGCCGGCTATCGCCAGGCGAACGGCATCCACGAGGTGCCGGCGCCGCCGCTGCCATTCGGCAATGGCTACCGCTTCCCTCTCCGTCGCGGCCCCTGGCGCAAGGTGCTGCGCAATCTGCAACCGGACCTGATCGAGGTCGGCGACCCGTACCTCACCGCCTGGGCGGCGCTCGACGCGCGACGTCGGCTGGACGTGCCGGTGATCGGCTTCTACCACTCCGACCTGCCGCTGCTGGTGAGCAATCGCATGGGCGCCTGGCTCGGCACCAACGCGGACAACTACGTCAGCAAGCTGTACGGCCACTTCGACCGGGTCCTGGCCCCCAGCCGGGTAATGGCGGAAAAGCTGATGCGCCTGGGCGTCGCCGACGTGCATGTACAACCGCTGGGCGTCGACCTGGTCACCTTCCATCCGAGCAACCGCGATCCGGGGCTGCGCCAGGAACTCGGCCTGGACGAGGAAACCCGCCTGCTGGTGTTCGCAGGGCGCGGTTCGCGGGAAAAGAACCTGCCGGTACTGCTCGACGCCATCCAGCGCCTCGGCGACGGCTATCACCTGTTGCTGGTGGGTTCCAACATGCCGACCCGGGTTCCGCGCAACACCAGCGTGGTCGACCATTTCTGCGACAGCCGCGAAGTCGCCCGCCTGCTGGCGAGCAGCGACGCGCTGCTGCACGCCGGTGACCAGGAGACCTTCGGCCTGGTCGCACTCGAAGCGATGGCCAGCGGCATTCCGGTGGTGGCGGTGCGCGCCGGGGCACTGGCGGAAATAGTCCCGGAGCGTTGCGGCGTGCTCTGCGCACCGAACAACGGCGACGCCATGGCCTGCGCGGTGCGCGAACTGTTCAGCCACGACGTCGAGCTGCGCGGCCAGCGCGCCCGCCGTCACGTCGAGCGCCAGCATGCCTGGGACGCGGTGGTCGCCGGTCTGCTCCTGCACTACCACGCGGTACTCGGCGACAGCGAGGCGAGGTTCCCGCGCTATGGCTGAACGCAGCCTGCTGCTGGTGTTGCACGACGTGGCCCCGGAAACCTGGCCGGACTACCGGCCCTTCGTCGAGGCCGTGGACGCGCTCGGTGAGGTCCCCATGACCTGGCTGGTAGTGCCCGACTTCCACCATCGCAACCCGCTGGAAGCCGACGAAAAGTTCTGCAAACTGCTCTCGCGGCGGGTAACCCGGGGTGACGAACTGGCTCTCCACGGCTTCTATCACTACGATGACGCCCCACCACCGCGTACTCCAGGGCAATACTTCATGCGTCGCATCTACACCTGGGAGGGAGAGTTCTATGCCCTCGACCACGCCGAGGCCAAGACCCGCCTGGCCGCCGGCATCGAGCTGTTCCGCCGCCGCGGATGGCCGCTGCACGGTTTCGTCGCGCCGGCCTGGCTGATGAGCGCCGGCACCCGCCAGGCGCTCGGCGAGAGCGGGCTGCGCTACACCAGCGACCCGTCCAACCTGTATCTGCTTCCCCACCTGCAACCGATCGAGGCCCCCGGCCTGGTCTGGAGCGCGCGCAGTGCCTGGCGTCGCGGCCTCTCCTGGGCGCTCAGCGAGCAGCGCCGCCGGGCCTGGCGCGCAGCGCCGGTGATCCGTCTCGGACTCCATCCGGTCGACATGCGCCATCGCTTTTCCCGCGAATACTGGCTGCGTACCCTGCGCACCCTGCTATCCGAGGGGCGCCAGCCGTTGACCAAGATCGACTGGCTGGAGCGCCACCTCGCCCTGGACCGCGCGGCATGAGTCGAGGCTGGTTACTGCTGTTCGGTTTGATCGGTGCCTCGCTGATTCCGCTGGTGCTCGGCGGCAGCGACATGTTCCCGCGCTTGCGCGCCTTCCCGCTGGACAGTCTGCTGCTGATGTTCGGCATGATCGTGGTCTGCTGGTTCATCAACGGCCTGCGCCTGCGCCTGCTGCTCGCCGGGCGCGCCGGCAAGCTCGGGCAATTGCAGAGCGTCGGCATCATCATGGCCAGCGAATTCGCTTTCTGCGCCACTCCGGGCGGCAGCGGCGGGCCGTTGACCCTGATGGCGCTGCTGGCCCGGCGCGGCCTGCGCCCGGCACAGACCAGCGCGGTGTTCGCGGTCGACCAGTTGGCCGACCTGACGTTCTTCCTCTGCGCCCTCGGCGCGATCCTGATCTATGCCCTCAGCCATTCGCTGAGCCCGAACATGGAATCGAGCCTGATCTTCAGCGCGGTATTCCTGGTCGGCCTGTTCGTCGGCGCGGTAATGCTGATCCGCTACCTGCACCAGGTGATCCGCTTCAACGGGCGGGTTCTGGCGCGGCTCGGCGTGTCATCGCGCAAGCGCCTGCACTGGGGCCGCAAGATCCTGCATTTCCGCATTGCCCTGCACGACAGCCTGCGCCTGCCGAAACGACGCCTGCTGGCGGTCTTCCTTCTCAGCAGTACGCACTGGCTGCTGCGCTTCAGCGTGCTCGATCTGACCCTGCGCGGCCTGGGAGTGGATATCCAGTGGGCCTGGACCTTCCTGATCCAGATGGTCTCGCTCAGCGCCGGACAGCTCTCGCTGATCCCCGGCGGCGCCGGCGGCACCGAGCTGACCTCGGCGGCCCTGCTGGCCCCCATGATCGGCAAGTCGACGGCGGCGGCGGCCATCGTCATCTGGCGAGCGGTGACCTTCTATTTCTACCTCGTCGCCGGCGGCCCGGTGTTCGCAGTGCTCGCCGGACGCCCGCTGCTGAAGAAGCTGATCAGCAGTCGCGAGGCTTCTTCCTGAGCGTATCCTCGGCGTCAGCCTCGCCCGTCTCGCTGGCGCTCTCCTGGATACGCCGCCAGAGTTCGGCCGCGCCGGGAAACTCGGTTCCGTCCTCGTCGCCGAGGGCGTCGATGTCGTAACGGCTTGTGCAACCCTCGCCGAGGGTCGGTGGCGGGCTGGCGGTGCCCGCCGACCTGGGATCGCTCATGTTCGTTCCTCCGGGTGCCGGCCCTGGCCGGCATTCCAGGGAAGCCGACTCAGTCGAACACCACCGTCTTGTTGCCGTGTACCAGTACGCGGTCTTCCAGGTGATAGCGCAGTCCGCGCGCGAGCACCAGTTTTTCCACATCCTTGCCCAGCCGCACCATGTCTTCGACGTTGTCGCGGTGAGTGACCCGCACCACGTCCTGCTCGATGATCGGACCGGCATCCAGTTCCTCGGTCACGTAATGGCTGGTCGCGCCGATCAGCTTGACCCCGCGCTTCGACGCCTGGTGATACGGCTTGGCGCCGATGAAGGACGGCAGGAAGCTGTGGTGGATGTTGATCACCTGGTGGGCGTACTTGCGGCACAGGTCCGGCGGCAGGATCTGCATGTAGCGAGCCAGGACGATGCAGTCGGCGCCATGTTCGTCGATCAGCCGGGAAACTTCATCGAAGGCCGGCTGCTTGTCCTGCGGATCGACGGGAACGTGGAAATACGGGATGCCGTGCCACTCGACCATGCTGCGCAGGTCGTCGTGGTTGGCGATCACGCAGGGAATCTCGCAGTCCAGTTCGCCGCTGTGCCAGCGGTGCAGCAGATCGGCCAGGCAATGGGACTCCTTGCTGGCCATCAGCACCACGCGCTTCTTCACCTCGGAATCGGTGATCCGCCATTCCATGGAGAATTCGCGGGCGATCGGGGCGAAAGCCTGGCGGAAGCCATCCAGGTCGAACGGCAGAGAGTCGGCACGGATCTCGTGGCGCATGAAGAACCAGCCGTTATCGTTGTCGGAATGATGGCTGGCTTCGGTGATCCAGCCATTGTAGGTGGCCAGGAAGTTACTCACCTTGGCAACGATCCCGACCCCGTCGGGACAGGCGATCACCAGCCGAAAAGTGCGCATGGGTATACTCCAGAAACATCGCGAAAGGCCGCCATTCTAGCGGCATGGCGGGAAAAGTTCAGCCTCGGCGAAGGTCTTTCGACAGGCTGTTGCGCGAGAGAATAAACCCGCACAACAGGGCAATCCCGATGCGGAATTAATTACTTTGAATTTCATCGAGAAAAGTTTTCATCGCGGTTTACTTACAGTTTCGCCCTGACTATTATTGAATCTACTTACATGCCCGCCACCGCCACTCAGCACAGACAAGGTACCTGACATGTCCCTGATCAACGAATATCGCGCCACGGAAGAAGCCATCAAGGAACTTCAGGAGCGCCTGAAGTCCCTGGAACAAGACGACAAACTGAAAAAAGAACTGGAATTCGAAGAGAAGCTGCGCACGCTGATGGGCACTTACCAGAAGTCCCTGCGTGACGTGATTTCCCTGCTCGATCCGGACGCCAAGATCGGCAAGAGCACCCGCACCGCCAAGGCGCCTGCCGGCAAGCGCGCGCGCAAGGTCAAGCAGTACAAGAACCCGCACACCGGCGAAGTCATCGAGACCAAGGGCGGCAACCACAAGACTTTGAAAGAGTGGAAAGCCAAGTGGGGCCCCGAGGCCGTCGAGAGCTGGGCCACCCTGCTCGGCTAAACCAGTCAGTTCCACGAAGAACGCCAGCCCAGTGCTGGCGTTTTTCATTTCCGCCGGATTGTATCGGCTCCTCTGCCTGCGCCCTCAAGTCTCCAGCGAATAGCGTTGACGCAGTTCCGCGGCGTAATCGCGCCAGGCCGCAAGTACCGCCGGCAATGTGCCGCCCTGCTCTTGCCGACAAGCCTCCAGCGCCGCCTCGAAGGCCGGCAAAGTATTCGGTGCGCCGTATTCTTCATGGGACAAACGATTGCGGCAGAAGCTTTCCCATTGTTGGCGCTCGGCCACATTTAAAGTTTCCGGGAAATTTCGCGCACGATAGCGGAAGAACAACTCCTGCAAACGGGCATCGTCGAAGGGCCATTGTTCTTTGGCCAATTGCTCCGGTTCGGCAAGGCGCAGCTGTTCACAAAGGCGTCGATCCCGATCGCCAATAAATCCGTCATACAACTGTTGCTCGGGGTCGTCGCTGGCGGAGAAACTTTCTTCGCCATATAGCGCTGTCAGTTTGTCCGCCCAGACGGTTTGATGCTGGCGCAACAGCTCGGCTTTTTGCTGGCACTCATCGAGTTCGATGCCGGTTCGCTGGCGATCCTCGGCGCGCAATACCGACAGCGGCGCCACCACCGGGCAACGGTTGACCTGGATCTGCTTCAGCGGCACCGGCAACTCGCCCTCGGCCAGTTCGTCGCGACGGGTATACAGGCGCCTGCGCAAGTCCTCGGCCGACAACTCCAGCAGCGGCGCGGGATCGGCGCAGAGGTCGCAGACGATCAGAGCATTGCGGTTGCGCGGGTGCCAGGCCAGCGGCAGGGCCACCGAGAGGAAATGGCGCTCCGCGGAAAAGCGTCCGGAGACATGCACCAGCGGCTGCAGCAGGCGTACCTGGTCGAGCACCTTGTGCTTGCTGCGCAACTGGTAGAGGTAATCGTACAGGCGCGGCTGGCGCTGACGGATCAGGCGGGCCAGGGCAATGGTGGCGCGGACATCGGAAAGCGCGTCGTGGGCCTGCCCATGCTCCAGGCCGTTCGCCGCGGTGAGCATTTCCAGCTTCAGCGACAGCCGGCCGTCCAGCTGCGGCCACTGGATGCCCTCCGGGCGCAGGGCATAGGCGGTACGGACCATGTCGATCAGGTCCCAGCGGCTATTGCCGCCTTGCCACTCGCGGGCGTAGGGATCGAAGAAGTTGCGGTACAGGCTGTAGCGCGTCACTTCGTCGTCGAAGCGCAGGGAGTTGTAGCCGGCCACGCAGGTCGCCGGCTGCGCCAGCTGGGCGTGTACCCGGGTCATGAAGTCGGCCTCGGACAGCCCCCGCTCGGCCAGCCGCTGGGGAGTGATGCCGGTGATCAGGCAAGCCATAGGGTGGGGCAGGATATCGTCGCTGGGACGGCAATACAGGTTCATCGGCTCGCCGATCTCGTTCAGCGCCTCGTCCGTGCGGATCCCGGCGATCTGCAACGGCCGGTCGCGGCGAGGGTCGATGCCGGTGGTTTCGTAGTCGTACCAAAAAATACTCGCGTTCACGGTCATTCCCTTTCTGGCGGCACCGGGCAGTCTACCAGTGACTGCCGCGAAGCTCGCGACCCACTTCGGGGATTTCCAGGTTTTCCAACGAACTCACGGAAAGCGCCGTAGGCACGGCCCGCCAGGGCGCGTCAGTGCGCATATCTGCCATCCGAACCTTGCGTTGTCCCCTCCGCCCTCGCTAGCATTCCGCTCGCACGGATGCCCGTTTCACTGACAAGGACAGCACCATGAACGACACCAGCAATCCCTACGCCACCCCCGCCAGCGCCCTGCAACCGACCCAGGCGGTGCCGCCGGTCATCGGCGACTACGACTTCCGCATCGGCGACGTGATCAGCGAAGCCTGGGCCAAGATCAAGGGCGTCAAAGGCATCCTGATCGGCGCCTTCGTGGTCTACAGCGTGGTGATCCAGACCATCACCTTCATCCTCACCCTGCTCTTCGGCGGTATCGGCCTGATGAGCGAGGCCGATCCCATCGCCTTCGCGGTCGGCCAGATGATCGCCAGCCTGGTCGCCACGGCGGTGGGCTACCCGTTCTTCACCGGCCTGACCATGATCGGCATCCGCCGCGCCGCCGACCAGCCGGCGACCTTCAACGAAATGTTCAACTACTTCGGCATGCTGGTGCCGCTGCTGCTCACCGGCCTGCTGATGATGCTGATGGTCTACGTCGGCTTCTTCCTGCTGATCATCCCCGGTCTCTACCTGAGCGTCGCCTACATGCTCGCCCTGCCGCTGGTGGCCGAGCGCGGCCTGACGCCCTGGCAGGCCCTGGAAACCTCGCGCAAGGCCATCAGCCGCCACTGGTTCAAGGTGTTCGGCCTGCTGCTGGTGCTGAGCCTGCTGATGCTGGTGAGCATGATCCCGCTGTTCATCGGCCTGATCTGGACCGGCCCGCTGTTCGTCGTCTCCATGGGTATTCTCTACCGCACCATCTTCGGCGTTCGCCCACTGGGCAACTGAGGTGCAGACCGGGCCGTCGCGGCGGCCCGGTTGCCTGATGACGCCACGCTGGCTAGCATCTGACTTTCCCCGACACGGCCCCCCGATGCCACCGAACGCAGCCGCTCGCCTCGTCGCGCCCGCCTCCCGGCCAGGCGCCGAGGTCCTCGACACCCACTACCACGTGGAAACGCCGGAAGGCATCGACCTGCTCCTGCGTCCCGCCGGCGTCGTCCCCCGGGCCCTGGCCTATACCATCGACCTCTGCATCCGCGGCCTGATCATGCTGGTGCTGATGCTCGGCCTGGCGTTCCTCGGCAAGCTCGGCGCCGGCCTCGGCCTGCTGCTGACCTTCATCATGACCTGGTGGTACATGGTCCTCTTCGAGGTGCTCAACCAGGGCCGCTCGCCCGGCAAGCAGATGATGGGACTGCGCGTCGTCCACGACGACGGCACTCCGGTGGGCTGGGCCGCGTCGCTGCTGCGCAACCTGCTGCGCTTCGCCGACATCCTGCCCTTCGGCTACGCCCTCGGTCTGCTCTGTTGCCTGAACCATCCGGCCTTCAAGCGCCTGGGCGACATCGCCGCCGGCACCCTGGTGGTCTACCGCGAACCCGAACTGAGCCGGCCCAGCCTGCCTGACGTCGAGCCGCAACTGCCGCCCTTCCCCATGAGCCTGGAAGAACAGCGCGCCTTCCTCGGTTTCGCCGAACGCGGCGCGGCGCTTTCCTCGGCACGCCGCGAGGAACTGGCGGGCATTCTCGCCGAACCGCTGGGCGTCGAGCCGGTACGCGCCCAGGCCGAGATCAACGGCATCGCCCGCGGCTTTCTCGGCCTGCGTCAGGAGAGCGCATGAAACAGAGCCTCTTCGAACAGCGCCACCAGGCCGCCTGGCAACGCTTCGACAAACGCCTCGCCTTCCTCGAGAAAGGCAAGAAGCTGGAAGGCTCCAGCGACGACTTCGCCGCCGATTACCGGCGCCTCTGCCAGCAACTGGCGCTGGCCCAGGAGCGCGGCTACAGCAGTCACCTGATCGACCAGTTGCAGCAACTGGCGATGCGCGGCCACCAGCAGTTCTACCGGCACCGCAGCCACCTCGGCAGCCGCATCCTCGGCTTCCTGCTCGCCGGCCTGCCGCGCCTGGTCCGCGAGGAATGGCGCAGCATCGCCGTGGCCAGCCTGCTGTTCTACGGCAGCGCCCTGCTCATGGGGCTGCTGGTCTATCACTTTCCCGACCTGATCTACAGCGTGGTCAGCCCGGACAAGGTCAGCGAGATGGAGTCTATGTACGCCCCGGAAACCACCCGCCTGGGTCCGTTGGGGGCACGCGACACCAGCGACGACTGGGAAATGTTCGGCTTCTACATCATGAACAACATCGGCATCGCCTTTCAGACCTTCGCCAGCGGCGTGCTGCTGGGACTCGGCAGCCTGTTCTTCCTGCTGTTCAATGGCCTGATGATCGGTTCGGTGGCCGGCCACCTGACGCAGATCGGCTACGTGCAGACCTTCTGGCCGTTCGTCATCGGCCACGGCGCGTTCGAACTGACCGCCATCACCTTCGCCGGCGCCGCCGGCCTCAAGCTCGGCTGGGCGCTGCTCGCGCCAGGTCGCCTGACCCGCGGCGAAGCCCTGCGGCTGGCCGCCCGGCGCAGCGTGCAACTGATCGCCGGGGTGATCGTGCTGTTGCTGCTGGCGGCCTTCACCGAGGCCTATTGGTCTTCCATCAGTCATTTCGAGCCGCGGGTGAAGTACGCGGTCGGCGCGGTCCTCTGGCTGCTGGTCGGCAGCTACTTCCTGTTCGCCGGACGGAGCCGCCATGCGCCTGACTGACGCCAGCGTGGCGATCCGCCCGCGCAGCGCCTGGGAAGCGCTCGACCTCGGCATCCTCCTGGCGCATCGCCATGCGCGCCTGCTGATGGGCAGCTGGGCGTTGCTGACCCTGCCGCTGTTCGCCGTGCTCAGCCTCCTGCTGTGGCAGCATCCGACCCTGGCGATCCTGATCTTCTGGTGGCTCAAGCCGGCCTTCGAACGGCTGCCGCTGTACATTCTCTCGCACGCCCTGTTCGGCGATACGCCAACCCTGAGGCAGGCCCTGCGCGCCTATCCCGCCCTGCTGAGGAAGCAGTTGCCGGCCAGCCTGCTGTGGCGCCGCTTCAGTCCGACGCGCAGCTTCGACCTGCCGGTCCTGCAACTGGAAGGGCTCGCCGGGGAGCCCCGCAGCCAGCGCCTGATCGTATTGTCCCAGCGCAACGCCGGCGGCGCGACCTGGCTGACCGTGGTCGGCGTGCACCTGGAAATGGCGCTCTGGGCCGGCTTCGCCATGCTTCTCTACCTGCTGATCCCGGCGCAGAACGAGATCGACTGGAACTGGCAGAGCCTGCTCGACCCGGAAGCCGGCGAGTGGCTCTGGCTGGAGCACCTGTCGAACCTGCTCTACGTCCTGGTGCTGGTAGTCTGGGAGCCGATCTACGTGGCCTGCGGCTTCACCCTCTACCTGAACCGGCGCACCGAACTGGAGGCCTGGGACATCGAGCTGGTGTTCCGCCGCCTGCGCCAGCGTCTGGTCGGCAGCGCCTATGTCCTGCTGCTCGGCCTGGCCGCTTCGCTGGCCTGGCTGCCCGCCCCTTCCGCCTACGCCGAGCCGGCGGCCGCCACCAGCGCCGGCGAAGCCGAGCTGCCGCCCGAGCAGGCCCGCCTGCTGCGGCAGAAACTCAACAGCGAACAGGCCGGCAAGCAGATCCGGGCGATCGTCGACGGCGCGCCGTTCAAGAACAGCGAGACCGTTACGGGCTGGCGCTTCGGCGACAAGACCGAGAAAAAGGACAGCCGCAAGGAGGACGAAGAGCGGCTCAAGGCATTCTTCGAGGCCCTGGCCAACTGGGTGCCGTTCCGTCACGCGGCGCAGGTCATCGAAGTGCTGCTCTGGGCGCTGCTGTTCAGCGCGGTGTTCCTGCTGGTCTGGCGCTACCGTGAATGGCTGCGCCTGTTCGTCGGCAACCTGGGCTTGCCGCAACGGGCCCGCCGCGAAGCGCCGACGGTGATGTTCGGCCTCGATCTCAGTCCGGAAAGCCTGCCCGACGACATCGCCGGCAACGCCGAACGGCTCTGGAACGAGAAACCACGGGAAGCCCTCGGCCTGCTCTACCGCGGGCTGCTCAGCCGACTGCTGCATGACTACCGCCTGCCGTTGAAGGGCTCCCATACCGAGGGCGAGGTCCTGCGCCTGGTCGAAGGACTGGAGCAACAACGGCCGCTGCTGCACTACAGCCAACTGCTGACCGCCCAATGGCAGGCGCTCGCCTACGGCCACCGGCTGCCGGCAGACGACGCTCGCCAGCGCCTCTGCGACGGCTGGCGCAGCCTTTTCGCCGCGGGAGCCAAGCCATGATGAGCCGGCGCGCGCGCTTCCTGCTGCTTGCCGTGCTCCTGCTGCTGGCCGGGCTGCTGGCGATCTTCCTGGCCAGCCGCCTGCAACCCTATACGGAGACGATCGACCTCGGCCCATCGCCGGAGGCCCGGCGCAATCCCTACCTGGCCGCCGAACTGTTCCTGCGCAAGCAGGGGGTCACGGTGAGCCGCGCCGATGGCCTTGAGGTCCTCAAGGAGCTGCCGCCCTCCGGGCATACCCTGCTCCTGCTCGGCAGCCGCTCCGGCATGACTCCCGGCCAGGCTCGCCGCCTGCTGCAATGGAGCGAGCAGGGCGGGCACCTGGTGCTGATCGCCGAACGCCTGTGGGACGAGGACGAGAAGAAGAGCGGCGACCTGCTGCTCGACAGCCTGGATATCCGCCAGTACCTGACCGAGGACTTCGACGACAGCCAGGACCGGGCCAGCGAGGAAACCGCCGACGCCGACGAAGGTAGCGTCGACGACCATGCGACCGAAGCGCCGCCGGAGGAAGCCGCCGGCGAGGAAGAAGAGCCCGCCGACAGCGTGCCGGACTATTCCGCACTGACCCGCCTGTACCTGGAAAACGAGCGCTCGCCGGCCTACATCGGCTTCGATCCCGACTACCACCTCTACGATCCGCAGAACCACGCCTACGCCTGGGCCAACAGCGGCGACGCCACCCACCTGTTGCAGATGCAGCACGGCAAGGGCCTGGTCACGGTGCTCACCGACGCCTGGATCTGGCAGAACCGCAACATCGAGCAGTACGACAACGCCTGGCTGCTCTGGTACCTGACCCAGGACAACCAGGTGACCCTGCTCTACCGCGCCGAACGCGACAGCCTCGCCACCCTGCTCGCCCGCCACTTCCCCGAGGCCCTGGCGGCAGCGCTGCTGCTGTTGCTCGCCGGCCTGTGGCGCGCAGGGCTGCGCCAGGGTCCCTTGCAGCCGGTGGCCAGCCGTTCGCGCCGGCAACTGGAGGAACACCTGCGCGCCGGCGCCGACTTCCTCCTCCGCCAGCGCGGCCACGTCGCCTTGCTGCACGGTCTGCAACGCGACATCCTGCGCAGGGCGCGGCGTCGCCACCCCGGTTTCGAACAGCTCGGCGTCGCCGAGCAATGGCAGATCCTCGGGCGCATGACCCGCCTGCCACCCAGCGCCATCAGCCAGGCCATGCGCCCATATCCGGCGCAGCGCCTTTCCGCTGCCGACTTCACCCGCCAGGTCGCCCACCTGCAAAGCCTCAGGAATGCCCTATGAGCGAACAGACGCCCGAACAACCGAGCACCGCGCCCAACCCGGCGCTCCAGCGCCAGCGCGCCAGCCAGCTGGCCCAGGCCCTGCGCACCGAACTGCAGAAAGCCCTGATCGGCCAGGGCGCAGTGATCGACGACGTGCTCACCGCGTTGCTCGCCGGCGGCCACGTGCTGGTGGAAGGCGTGCCGGGGCTCGGCAAGACCCTGCTGGTACGCGCCCTGGCGCGCTGCTTCGACGGCGGCTTCGCGCGCATCCAGTTCACCCCCGACCTGATGCCCAGCGACGTCACCGGCCACGCCGTATACGACCTCGCCAGCGAGCAGTTCAAGCTGCGCAAGGGGCCGGTGTTCACCCACCTGCTGCTGGCGGACGAGATCAACCGCGCGCCGGCCAAGACCCAGGCCGCCCTCCTGGAAGTGATGCAGGAGCGCCAGGTCACCCTGGAAGGACGCGCCCTGCCGGTGCCGCAGCCGTTCATGGTGCTGGCGACGCAGAACCCGATCGAGCAGGAAGGCACCTATCCGCTGCCGGAAGCCGAACTCGACCGCTTCATGCTCAAGCTGCGCATCGATTACCCGGCCGAAGCCGAGGAACAGACCCTGGTGCGCCAGGTGACCCGCTCCGCGCGCAGCGACATGCTCGACGTGGCCAACCTGCGGCCGCTGCTGAAGGACAAAGACGTTCTCGCCCTGCAGCGGATCGCCAGCGACCTGCCGATCGACGACCAAGTCCTCGACTATGCCGTGCGCCTGGCCCGCACCACCCGCAACTGGCCGGGCCTGGCCCTCGGCGCCGGACCTCGCGCGTCGATCGCCCTGGTCCGTTGCGGCCGGGCGCGGGCGCTGCTGCGCGGCGGCGAGTTCGTGGTGCCGGACGACATCAAGGGCTGTGCCCTGGCGGTCCTGCGCCATCGGGTCCGGCTGTCTCCGGAGCTGGACATCGAGGGGCTGTCGGTGGACCAGGTCCTGCAACAGTTGCTCGACCAGGTACCGGCCCCCCGCGTATGAAGCCATCGCGCGCCCTGCTGGCGCTGTTCGCCGCGCTCCTGCTGCTGGCCATCGGCCTGGGCAGCCTGTCGGCGCTCGGCCAGCGGTTGCCTGCGCAACTGCATACATTCTGGTGGGCGGCGCTCGCCGCGCTGCTCCTGCTCGGCCTGCTGGACGCCCTGTGGGCGCGCCGCCAGGCGGTGCCGAAGCTGAGCCGCCAGCTCAGCGGCAACCTGCCGCTGGGGCGCTGGAGCGAAGTGCGTCTGCATCTGCAGCACACCTATCGGCGTCCGGTTCGCCTGACCCTGTTCGATCACCTGCCGGCCGGCATGGATTTCGAGTACCTGCCGCAGGAGGTCGAACTGCGCCCGGGCGAAAGCACCGAGGTCGGCTACCGGGTGCGGCCGCTCAACCGCGGTCACTTCGTGTTTCCCCGCTGCGAGCTGGAACTGCCCAGCCCGCTGCGCCTGTGGCGGCAGCGCCGCTACCTGGAAGCACGCGGCGAGACCCGCGTCTACCCGGACTTCGCCCGCCTCTACGGCGCCGAACTGATGGCGGTCGACCACTGGCTCAACCAGATCGGCGTACGCGGCGGCCAGCGCCGCGGCCTCGGCCTGGAGTTCCACCAGTTGCGCGAATTCCGCGACGGCGACACCCTGCGCCAGATCGACTGGAAGGCCACCGCTCGCAAACGCACGCCGATCGCCCGCGAATACCAGGACGAACGCGACCAGCAGATCCTCTTCCTGCTCGACTGCGGCCGCCGCATGCGCAGCCAGGACGGCGACCTGTCGCACTTCGACCATGCCCTCAACGCCAGCCTGCTGCTGGCCTACGTGGCCCTGCGCCAGGGCGACGCGGTGGGCGCCATGACCTTCGCCGGCGACGACCGCCGGCATCTCCCGCCGGGCAAGGGCAGCGCCCAGCTCGGCGCGCTGCTCAACACCGTCTACGACCTGCAGACCAGCCAGCGTCCCGCCGATTTCCCGGAAGCCGTGCAGGCGGTGCTGTCCCGCCAGCGGCGGCGGGCCCTGGTGATCCTGGTAACCAACCTGCGCGACGAGGACGACGAAGAACTGCTCGGCGCGGTGAAACGCCTGGGCCGCCAGCACCGGGTGCTGGTCGCCAGCCTGCGCGAGGAAGTGCTCGACACCCTGCGCCACGAGCCGGTCGCCCGCTACGAGCAGGCGCTCGCCTACACCGGCACCATCGACTACCTGAATGCGCGCAACGGCCTCCACGAGAAGCTCGCGGCCCACGGCGTGCCAGTGCTCGATGCGCGTCCCAGCGAACTCGGGCCGGAGCTGATCAGCCGCTACCTGGGCTGGAAGCGCGCCGGCGTGCTTTGACAGATCAGACCGACTGCGGCTGGCGGGGGAAGCTGAAGTAGCGGCGCAGCGCCTCCACCAGTTCGAGGAATTCGGCGGGCGGCGCCAGCAGATGGAAGCCGGAATCGAAATGACCGGGCGTGACGTCCTCGCAGGTCCACCGGCAGTCGGCGGAAAAATCGATGCATTGCGGGCGACCGCCCAGTCCCGGAACCTTCAGGCGCAGTTCGAAACGCGCGCCGACCAGCATCGGCAATTGGCTGATCAGCAGCAGGCCGTCCTCGGAGACGTTGCCGATGTAGCCCATCGGCTTATCGGTGATGCGATTGAACACCTTCAGGTAGCTGGGCAACTGATGGCGCTGGATATGTCGTTGAAGACCCATAATGGCATTTCGCTATAATTTGCAGTCCAGTATGACGATGCCGGCGCTCGGGGAACAAGCTCAGCGGCAGCGTTCGGACTCCCGCGAGGCCAGTTCGCGACGAATGGCGTCCAGCTCGGCATCGCTCAGATAAACCGGCCCGCCGCCGGCGTCCTGCCGATAGAAGCGGCCGCCGCGTTCGAGCTGGGACAACTGTTGCCGCAAGCGCCCGCATTCCTCGGCCAGCGCAGCCTGGCGCTGGCCGGCACGTTCGGCGGCGGCGGTGCGTTCCTCGCGACGAGCATCGAAATACTCCTGGGTGCGCTGCTCGCGCTGGCGGGTCGCGGCGTCACGTTCCACCACCTGCGGCCTGACTTCGACGCGTTGCGCGCCGGCCGGTGGCGTGGCGGAGAAGTGTACCTTGCCCTGGGCATCGGTCCAGCGATAGATGTCCGCCTGCGCCAGCACGGGCATCAGGGCGACACAGAACCACAGGGCACGCATGCGAACCTCCTCCGTGAAATCCAGGGCGAAGCTTACCGGATAGACCGGTGTCCCATGCGACCGACGGTCAGCCTGAACGCCCGTCCAATCCCTCCCGGCCGCCTACAGGCGGGTCGGCACGGCGCTGGCCGAGGCCGGCGTCTCGCTCAGCCGGCCCAGCTGGCGCAACGTCTCCAGCCGCGCCTTGGCACGGTAGGCATATTCGCTGGTGGGGTAACGGGCGATGATGAAGTGGTAGGTCTGCGCCGCGTCGACGAACAGGCTCTGGCGTTCCAGGCACTGGCCGCGCAGCAGCGAGATTTCCAGCTGCAGGTAGGGCCGCGCGCGAATCCGCCGTTCGGCCCGCGACAGGTCGAGCATCACCTGTGCGCAATCGCCTTTGTCGTAGGCGCGGTAGGCCCCGTTCAGGTCGCTGTTCAGCGACCAGCTGTTACAACCGGTGGCACTCAGCGCCAGGCAGGCAACGATCAAGCTTCGCATAGGCATATCCTCCGTTGGGAACTGTATCGGCGCGTATTGGCGTGACTGAAGGGCCTGACTAGACTGGGATGCCCCTCGCCCTGGCGCCAAGGAGATGCCATGCGCTTCGCCCGCCGTCTCGTCCTGCTCCCGTTGCTGTCGCTGCTGGCCGCCTGCTCGCCGACCACGCCGCTGTTCGTCGCCCAGGTGACCACTGGCGAAGTCGCCGAATACAAGCAGATGAAGAGCAACCGCATGACCGCCGCCATCGAGGAGGAAGGCGACCTGCTGACCTACAGCGCCATGGCGATCCGCGACAACAGGAGCGCCGAGGCGGAAAAGCTCTACCTCACCGGCTACGACAATCGCCGCTACAGCGCCGAGGTGCGCGGTATCTCGCTGTACCAGATCGGCCTGATCTACATGAGCCGCTACAACGACCAGCGCGACGACGCCAAGGCCACCGACTACTTCCAGCGCGTGGTCCGCGAGTTCCCCGGCACCCACGCCGCCGAGCATGCCCAGGCGCGCCTGCTGGCAATGCGCCAGCGGGCCAGGGAGCCGGTGCAGAAGAGCGCTCGCGAATTGCTCGCCACCTGGAAGCCACAGCAGAACCTCGATCTCTACAAGACCAGCCTCGACCCGGACATGACGCTGCTGTCGCGCCGCGCGGTGCTCAAGGATCGGGTCGACGAAGCCGCCGAGCTCTACCTGCTGGCGGTCAACGATCCGGCGATTCCTGCCGGTATAAAGGAAAAAGCCCTCTACCAGCTCGGCCTGATGTACCTGGCGCCGGACAACCCGCACCCGAACCGCGACAAGGCCATCGAATACCTGCGTCGCCAGTTGCTCGACTATCCTGAAGGCGAATTGTCGAACAAGGCCGGCCGGCACCTCGACCAGGCGCTCAACGTGCAACCTCGCTGATCCCCGCCGGACTGACCCAGATCAAGCGCCCGTCGCGGCGCCTGGTCTGCAATGGCATTCCCGCCCAATGCCAGGAGCGTTGCCATGAACCTGCATAACCTGCTGGTGGTCGTCGACCCGAGCAGCGACGAACAGCCGGCCCTTACCCGTGCCCAGTGGATCGCCGAACGCAGCGGTGCCAGCGTCGAGTTGCTGCTGTGCGACTTCAACCCGGCGCTGGACGGCGGGCTGTTCTTCGACAGTCACTCGCTGCAGCGTGCCCGCGACCTTTACCTGGACGAACGGGTCACCTGGCTGGAGCAGCTTTCCATGCCGCTGCAGCAGGCCGGCATCCGCACTCAGGTCGAGGCCCAGTGGGGCAAGCCGCTGGACCGGATGGTCCTGCAACGGGTCGGCGAAACCCGGCCCGACCTGGTCCTCAAGAGCACCCGCAAGCACAACCTGCTGCGCCGCCTGCTACTGGGCAACAGCGACTGGCAATTGATCCGCCACTGCCCGCAGCCGCTCTGGCTGGTCCATCACGACGCCTGGCGCGGCCAGCGCCTGTGCGCGGCGCTCGACCCGCTGCATGCCAGCGACAAGCCGGCCGCCCTCGATCACCGGCTGATCGCCGCCGCCCGCCAGCTCGAAGCCAGCCTGGGGCTGCGCGCCGACTACCTGCATACCCACGCGGCGTTGCCGCGCAGCCTGCTGTTCGACGCGGAAATGCTCGCCGGTTACGAGCGTTTCGTGCTGCAACATGAGGAACGTCACCGCCAGGCCTTCGACGACCTGCTGGCAGCCTACCCGGAGATCGCCGCGGAGCGCCGCCACCTGCTGGCCGGCTATGCCGAGCAGGCGATCCCCGACTTCGTCCGGGCCAACGACATCGACCTGCTGCTGATGGGCGCGGTCGCCCGGGGGCACCTGGACAACGCGCTGATCGGGCAGACCGCCGAACGCGTCCTGGAGGAGGTGGAATGCGACCTGCTGGTGCTCAAACCGACAAATGACATCTGATGCAGATAGTATGACTCCGCAGTCGCCGCCGAGCCTCGCCGGTGGTAGCCTGCACGCCAGCGTTATCCAAGGAGTCCTTTGCATGTCCGTTCGCCGCACCAAAATCGTCGCCACCCTCGGCCCAGCCAGCAATTCCCCGGAAGTGCTGGAGCAACTGATCCTGGCCGGGATCGACGTCGCCCGCCTCAACTTCTCCCACGGCACCCCCGATGAACACCGCGCCCGCGCCAGGCTGGTGCGCGAACTGGCGGCCAAGCACGGCCGCTTCGTCGCCCTGCTCGGCGACCTGCAAGGACCGAAGATCCGCATCGCCAAGTTCGCCAACAAGCGCATCGAATTGCAGGTCGGCGACAAGTTCCGCTTCTCCACCAGCCACGCCCGCGACGCCGGTACCCAGGAAGTGGTCGGCATCGACTACCCGGACCTGGTGAAGGACTGCGGGGTCGGCGATGAACTGCTGCTGGACGACGGCCGGGTGGTGATGGTGGTCGAGGAAGTCGCCGCCGACGAACTGCGCTGCCGGGTGCTGATCGGCGGCCCGCTGTCCGACCACAAGGGCATCAACCGCCGCGGCGGCGGTCTCACCGCGCCGGCGCTGACCGACAAGGACAAGGCCGACATCAAGCTGGCCGCGGACATGGACCTGGACTACGTGGCCGTTTCCTTCCCGCGCGACGCCAAGGACATGGAATACGCCCGCCGCCTGCTCACCGAGGCCGGAGGCAAGGCCTGGCTGGTAGCCAAGATCGAGCGCGCCGAGGCGGTCGCCGACGACGACGCACTCGACGGCCTGATTCGTGCCAGCGACGCGGTAATGGTGGCCCGTGGCGACCTCGGCGTGGAAATCGGCGATGCCGAGCTGGTCGGCATCCAGAAGAAGATCATCCTGCACGCCCGCCGCAACAATAAAGTGGTGATCACCGCGACCCAGATGATGGAGTCGATGATCCACAGCCCGATGCCGACCCGCGCGGAAGTCTCCGACGTGGCCAACGCCGTGCTCGACTACACCGACGCGGTGATGCTCTCGGCGGAAAGCGCCGCCGGCGAGTACCCGGTGGAAGCGGTGAAAGCCATGGCCCGCGTCTGCCAGGGCGCCGAGAAGCACCCGACCAGCCAGAAATCCAGCCATCGCCTCGGCCAGACTTTCGACCGCTGCGACGAGAGCATCGCCCTGGCGTCGATGTACACGGCCAACCACTTCCCGGGGATCAAGGCGATCATCTGCCTGACCGAAAGCGGCTTCACCCCGCTGATCATGTCGCGCATCCGCTCGTCGGTACCGATTTACGCCTACTCCCCGCACCGCGAGACTCAGGCTCGCGTGGCGATGTTCCGCGGCGTGGAAACCATCCCCTTCGACCCGGCGGCGCTGCCGGCGGAGAAGGTCAGCCAGGCCGCGGTCGACGAGTTGCTCAAGCGCGGCGTGGTGACCAAGGGCGACTGGGTTATCCTGACCAAGGGCGACAGCTACACCGCCCAGGGCGGCACCAACACCATGAAGGTGCTGCACGTCGGCGACCTGCTGGTATAAGCGCACGTCGCGGCGGATAACGCCCGCGGCGTTATCCGCCCTACGGACCGGCGCTCCGCTAACTCAACGTGGTGTAGGGCGAATAACCGCCACGCGGTTATCCGCCATTTCAGACGCCTCACGGCGAATAACGCCTATGGCGTTATCCGCCCTACGGACCGGAGCCCCGCTGGCCCAACGTGGTGTAGGGCGAATAACCGCTACGCGGTTATCCGCCGTTTCAGCCGCATCGCGGCGAATAACGCCTGGGGCGTTATCCGCCCTACGGATCGTCGCCCCGCTGGCCCAACAGCGGTGTGCTCAGGCGAACCTGGAGAAATCCGGCTGGCGCCGGTGCATGAAGGCGCTGAGCGCCTCGATCGCCTCGGGCGAGCGCAGTCGGGTACTGAAGATATCGCCTTCCTCGGCGATCACCCGGCGAAGCTCCTCGATAAACGGCGCTTTCATCAGGCGCTTGCTCTCCACTACCGCCGAGGGCGCCAGGTGCAGGAAGCGCCGGGCCGCATCGCGGGCGTGCTCCAGCACCGTGGCGCCATCCTCCAGCGCCGCATTGGCCAGGCCCCAGGCCGCCGCCTGCTCGCCGCTGAAGTCCTGGCCGAGCATCAGCAATTCCGCAGCCCTGGCATGACCGAGCATGCGCGGCAGGATCAGGCTCGAGCCGAACTCCGGTGTCAGGCCGAGGTTGACGAACGGCATCTTCAATCGCGCGTTGCGACCGACGAAGACCAGGTCGCAATGCAGCAGCAGGGTGGTGCCGATACCCACCGCCGGTCCGTTCACCGCGGCGATCACCGGCTTGGGGAATTCCAGCAGGGCGCTCATGAAGCGGCCGACCGGGCTGTCGCGCAGGGATGGCGGTTGCTCGAGGAAGTCGAGGATGTCGTTGCCGCTGGTGAAGCAGGCATCGCCGCCAGTGATCAGCACTACCCGCACAGCCGTATCGGCCTGCGCCTCCAGCAGCGCCTCGGCCATCCGACTGTACATCGCGCGGGTCAGCGCGTTCTTCTTGTCCTGGCGGTCCAGGCGCAGGGTCAGCAGCCCCGCTTCGCGTTCGACCCGAATCAGCTCGCTCATCGTCACTCCAGGGATGCGGCGCAGGGCCGCGGCAATGGCTGCAAGGCACCGCCACCGCGCCGCGTCAGGCGTGGGGCAGGAACAGGTCCGCCAGGGTCTGGCTACGCGGTACGCCGGCCAGGTAGAGATGCCGGGCGAAGCGTTCGACGCTGGCGGGTTGGCCGCAGAGTAAGGCCATGCTGCGCCGCGGAACAAGGCGGAGATCGGCCAAGGCAGAGGGCAACTGCGCCGCCGACACCAGGTTGACGCGCACTTGCGGATGACGCCCGGCCAACTCCGCCAACTCGCTCGCCAGGTAGTGGTCGCGCGCCAGGTGCAGCAACTGGATCGGCGCCTGGTGTTCCGCGCGCAAGGCCTCGCGAAGTATCCCCCAGAGCGGCGCCAGCCCGGTGCCGGCGGCCATCAGCAACAGCGGTCGCTCCTGCCAGTCCGGCTCGTAGCGCAACGCCCCGCCGCGCAACTCGCCCAGACGCAGGAGCGCGCCAGGCGCCAGGCGCCGGGCGCGGTCGCAGAACGCGCCGGGAGCGCTACAGTCGATGTGGAACTCCAGCCATGGGTCCTCGTGAGGCAGGCTGGCCAGCGAATAGGGACGCGCCACGCCATCGTCGCTCCACAGCAGCAGGTGCTGCCCGGCGCGATAGCGCAAGGGCCGCTCCGGCTCCAGGCGCAGGCGCAGCACATCGCCCAGCCAGTGGCAGGCTACGACCCTGGCCGGCAGCCCGTCGCGCTCAGGATCGAAAGGCTGCAACACGAGGTCGCCGAGCACCCGGCACTGACAGGCCAGCCGCCAGCCCGCTTCGCGCCGTGCCGGATCGAGCGCCTCCGGGAGGGTGTCGTCCACCTCGCCCTGCAGGCAATGCACCAGGCAGGCGTGGCAACTGCCGGCGCGGCAGCTATGGGGCACGGCGATGCCGCCGGCGAGCAGCGCATCCAGCAGGTTGCTGCCGGCGGCGACGGCAAGGCGTCGCTCGCCGACCCGTATGTCAGGCACTGGTGACCTCCCAGGTGGCGTCGCAGCGGTTTCGTCCGCCGCGCTTGGCACGGTAGAGCGCCTGGTCGGCCCGCTGCAAGGCCTCGTCGAGATCGTCGTCGGCATACAGCAGGGTCATGCCCACCGAAAGGCTCAGGGTATCCACCGTGACCCCGACCGGTTCCGCCTGTTGGAACGCCAGGCGCAGGCGCTCGCAACAGCTTTCCAGCTGTTCCGCGTCGGCGTGGGGCAGCAGCAGGACGAACTCCTCGCCGCCGTAACGGGCCAGGACGTCGCCATCACGCAGACAGGAACGCGCCACCGCGGCGAAGGTCTGCAGGACCCGATCGCCGGCGGCGTGGCCGTGGCGGTCGTTGATCCGCTTGAAGTGATCGAGGTCGATCAGCGCCAGGCCGTGCTGCCGGTTCGGCAGCAGGTCTTCCAGCGCCCGGCTGGCCATGCGCATGAAATGCCGGCGGTTGAACAGACCGGTGAGTTCGTCGGTGGCCACCAGGTCTTCCAGTTGGCGCATCATGCCGCGCAGCGTGTCCTGGTGCGCCTGCAAGGCATAGCGGCGCTGGCGCATGCGTTGCCGCATCGCCTGTATGTAGCTGGCGAACAGGCTCAGCCAGACCATTACGATGAACATCACGAGCACCTGCAATGCAGCCCGGCCCGGTAGCTCGAGACGCTGCTGCAAGGCCTCTACCAGGTAGATGCCGGAAAAAGCGATGAACGCCAGCGCCGCACAGCGGGCGAAGACCCGCGGCGGCAGTTGGAACACGCCGAACAGCAGGGCCAGCACGTAGAACACCATGAAGGTGCCGCGCAGGCTGTCGACGTGGTAGAGGAAATAGGTCAGCCAGGCGATCGCCACCAGCACCTGCGGCTCGGTCAGGCTGGGATCGGCGTAACGCAGGTTGCGTCCGCTGGCGAACAGCCAGAGGAAGGCCAGTTGGCAAGCCACCACCAGGGTGGTGCTGGCCGCCGCGGTGGTCGGCGCTGCGCGGTAGAAGCCGCTGAGTAGCGCCAGCCAGAGCAGGACCAGGCCGAGCAGGTAGGTGCCTGCGGCCATGCCGAACCGGCGGAGCAAGAGCTTTTGCAGCGCACGCTGTTTCAGAGGAGGCTTGTCTGTGCGCATGGGCTCCGTCCCGTAATGGCACCTGGCCGCAATGTACCCTGCCCCCTGCGGGTTGCCTAGTCGAACGAACTGCCAGCTAGCGGACCGCGGATTTATCGGCCGACCAGCCGGCTGGCCGACCAAGGTCTGATCGTCGGCGCGTGCGCCCGTCTCGCCGGAACGGCTATACTGTCGCGCCTTTTTTGCGCCGGTGCCTGACCGGCGCGCTCCTCGGCTGCGGCCGGCTCCGTGACCCTGCCCCGCATCCGAATTACCCGCCTGAAGAGGACCGTGCTCCATGGCCGTGATCAAGCAAGACGACCTGATCCAGAGCGTCGCCGATGCCCTGCAGTTCATCTCCTACTACCACCCGGTCGATTTCATCCAGGCCATGCATGAGGCCTACCTGCGCGAAGAATCGCCGGCTGCCCGCGACTCCATGGCGCAGATCCTGATCAACTCGCGCATGTGCGCCACCGGCCACCGCCCGATCTGCCAGGACACCGGGATCGTCACCGTGTTCGTCCGGGTCGGCATGGACGTGCGCTGGGACGGCGCTACCATGAGCGTCGACGATATGATCAACGAAGGCGTGCGCCGCGCCTACAACCTGCCGGAGAACGTCCTGCGCGCCTCGATCCTGGCCGACCCGGCCGGCGCGCGGAAGAACACCAAGGACAACACGCCGGCGGTGATCCACTACTCCATCGTTCCCGGCGACAAGGTCGAGGTCGATGTCGCGGCCAAGGGCGGCGGCTCGGAGAACAAGTCGAAGATGGCCATGCTCAACCCGTCCGACTCGATCGTCGACTGGGTGCTGAAGACCGTACCGACCATGGGCGCCGGCTGGTGCCCGCCGGGCATGCTCGGCATCGGCATCGGCGGTACCGCGGAGAAAGCAGCGGTGATGGCGAAGGAGGTCCTCATGGACCCGATCGACATCCACGAACTGAAGGCCCGCGGCCCGCAGAACCGCATCGAGGAACTGCGCCTGGAGCTGTTCGAGAAGGTCAACCAGCTGGGCATCGGTGCCCAGGGCCTGGGCGGCCTGACCACCGTGCTCGACGTCAAGATCATGGACTACCCGACCCACGCCGCCTCGCTGCCGGTGTGCATGATCCCCAACTGCGCCGCGACCCGCCACGCCCACTTCGTGCTCGACGGCTCCGGCCCCGCCGAACTGGAAGCGCCGTCGCTCGACGCCTACCCGGAGATCGTCTGGGAAGCCGGCCCGTCCGCGCGCCGCGTCGACCTGGACAAGATCACCCCGGAAGAGGTGCAAAGCTGGAAACCGGGCGAGACCCTGCTGCTCAACGGCAAGATGCTCACCGGCCGCGACGCCGCGCACAAGCGCATGGTCGACATGCTGAACAAGGGCGAAACGCTGCCGGTGGACCTGAAAGGCCGCTTCATCTATTACGTCGGCCCGGTCGATCCGGTCGGCGACGAGGTGGTCGGCCCGGCCGGTCCCACCACCGCCACCCGGATGGACAAGTTCACCCGCCAGATCCTCGAACAGACCGGCCTGCTGGGCATGATCGGCAAGTCCGAGCGCGGTCCCATCGCCATCGAGGCGATCAAGGACAACAAGGCGGTATACCTGATGGCCGTCGGCGGCGCCGCCTACCTGGTCGCCCAGGCGATCAAGAAGTCCAAGGTGCTGGCCTTCGCCGAACTGGGCATGGAAGCGATCTACGAGTTCGAGGTGAAGGACATGCCGGTCACCGTCGCGGTCGATACCAACGGCGAGTCGGTGCACATCACCGGCCCGGCGGTCTGGCAGAAGAAGATCGCCGAAAGCCTGGCGATCGAGGTCAAGTAAGCCTGCTCCGTCCCTGAAAAAGCCCGGCCCCGCGCCGGGCTTTTTCGTACGGCCACTGGCCGGAGCCTGGGCTGGCAGCGCCGCAGGCGCCTTGGTTCAGCCGAACCAGAAATACAGCAGGGTCAGGTTCGCCGCCGAGATCAGGCCGAACAACGACCAGGCCAGCGCGCTGACCCAGCGCGGGTTGACGAACTCCCCCATGAGGCCCCGGTCGCTGCTGAAGCGAATCAGCGGCCACAGGGCGAACGGCAATTGCAGGCTGAGCACCACCTGGCTGAGCACCAGCAGCTTGCCTACCGCGCCTTCGCCCAGCCAGAGCACGCCGATCAAGGCCGGCACCAGGGCCAGGCCGCGGGTGATCAGGCGCCGCTGCCAGCAGGGAATCTTCGCCCGGAGGAAACCCTCCATCACCACCTGCCCGGCAATGGTGCCGGTGAAGGTCGAGCTTTGCCCCGCCGCCAGCAGGGCGAAGCCGAACAGGAAGCTGGCCAGGGCGCCGCCCACCAACGGGTCGAGCAGGTGGTAGGCGTCCTGGATCTCCACCACCTCGGTATGGCCGCTACCGTGGAAAGCCGCGGCGGCGAGGATCAGGATCGCCGCATTGACCAGCAGCGCCAGGGACAGCGAGCCGATGGTGTCGAGCCGGGAAAAGCGGATCGCCGAGCGTTTGCTCGCCGCGTCGTCGCCGCTGACCCGGGTCTGCACCACGGACGAATGCAGGTAGAGGTTGTGCGGCATCACCGTCGCGCCGAGGATGCCGATCGCCAGGTACAGCGGCTCCTGGCTGCTCAGGGTGTCCCAGGACGGCCGCAAGCCGGCGGCGACATCCGGCCAGTAGGGGCCGATCAGCACCAGTTCGACGAAGAAACACGCGCCGATGGTCGCGATCAGCCCCAGCACTATGGCCTCCAGGCGGCGGAAGTTGGCGCCCTGCAGGGCCAGCACGATCAGGGTATCGAAGGCGGTGAGGACCACCCCGGTGGTAATCGAGACGCCCAGCAGCAGGTGGAAGGCCAGCGCCGCGCCGAGCACCTCGGCAAGGTCGGTAGCGACGATCGACAGTTCCGCCAGCAGCCATTGGCCACGCGCCACGCCAGGGCGGTAGCGCTCCCGGGAGAGCTGCGCGAGGTCGCGGCCGGTGGCGATGCCCAGGCGCGAACAGAGGCTTTGCAGGAGCATCCCGGAAAAGCTCGCCAGCACCACTACGAACAGCAGCGCGTAGCCGAAGCGCGAGCCCGCCTCGATGGCGGTGGCCCAGTTGCCGGGGTCCATGTAGCCGACCGAGACCAGCAGGCCGGGGCCGACGAACAGCGCCAGCTTGCGCAGCGGCGAGGCGTCGGCCGGCACCGCCACGCTGTGGCTGACCGCCGAGGGACAGAACGGCGCGGTGGCCGTGGTGGGCAGGGAGTATTTCACGAGGCGACGCCGGATCGGGGGAGGAAGTGCGACCAGCCTAAACGTTTCACCCCGGTCGCGTCTTCCCTCGCCTCAGGCCTGGGCGCGCTGGCCGACCAGGCTCAGCTCGGCGACTTTCTCGCGCCGCTGCGCCAGGTAGCGGGTACAACTGACACGCAGGAAGGAGGCGAAGTTGAGCACCTCGCCGCGATAGTCCATCACTTCCTCGTAGAGATTGGTGATCAACTGGTTGGTGCTCAGGCCCTCGCCTTCGGCGATTTCCCGGAGGATGTCCCAGAACTGGTTCTCCAGGCGCAGGGTGGTCACCACCCCGCGGATGCGCAAGGAACGCGAGCGCGATTCATAGAGGATCGGATCGGCTTTCACATAGAGTTCGCACATGCGCGGGGGTCTCCTGGGTCTCAGTGGCTGATGCGGGTGCCGAGCGCCTCGAGGAAGCGCGCCAGCCACGCCGGATGCGCCGGCCAGGCCGGCGCGGTGACCAGGTGGCCGTCGACGTGGGCCTGGTCCGGCGGAAGGTCGACGTACTCGCCGCCGGCCAGCCGCACCTCCGGGGCGCAGGCCGGATAGGCGCTGCACGCCCGCCCTTGCAGAACGCCGGCGGCGGCCAGCAGCTGGGCGCCATGGCAGACCGCGGCGATCGGCTTGCGCGCGGCATCGAAGTCACGCACCAGAGCCAGCACCTGCTCGTTCAGGCGCAGGTATTCGGGCGCGCGGCCGCCGGGGATCAGCAGGGCATCGTAATCCTCGGCGCGGGCCTGGGCAAAGTCGGCATTGAGGGTGAAGTTGTGGCCCGGCTTCTCGCTGTAGGTCTGGTCGCCTTCGAAATCGTGGATGGCGGTGCGCACGCTTTGCCCGGCCCGCTTGTCCGGACACACCGCATGCACCTGGTGGCCCACCATCTGCAGGGCCTGGAACGGGACCATGGTTTCGTAGTCTTCGGCATAGTCGCCGACCAGCATCAGGATCTTCTTCGCAGCCATCACGCGCACTCCTTCGGGCAGGGCCCGGTCATACCGGGGATGCACCTAAGGTAGCCAATCCGCAGGGGGACGCGGGTAATAGACGGTTACTACACGCGTGCCGGGTTCAGATGCCGATCTTGTCCAGGGCCCGCCCGACGCCTTCCCAGAACGAGCGCTGCACGCGTTTCCGGTAGCCGCTGGCGGCGAACTGCATGGGCTCCTGAACCTGGTGGGTAGCGCCGATTTCCGCAGCGCCGAGATCGGCCGCCACCAATTGCAGCGGGCCATCGCCCTCACCCGCCGGGTGCTCGCTCTTCGGTGGCGGGTTGAGTTCGTCGTAGCGCAGGTAGTAGACCGAGCCGGCCCTGGCCTCGAGCATGAAGCTGGCGATGCGGGTGAAATCCATCGGACCGTCGGCGAACAGGGTCCAGAAGCTGCCCGCCAGCGGCCGGCGCATTTCCAGCTTGTAGCTGCCGGTCTCGAACTCGAACGCCAGGTAGCCGTTGCTCGGCAGGCTGCCGATCAGTTCGTTGTTGAGGAAGATCCCCGGCGCCTCGAGTTCCTCGTCCGCCCACTGGCTCCGCGGACGGTAGAGGTAGACGGTGGCGTGGCTGGCATCGGCGCTCGGATGGGCGACGAAGGCCGGTCCGTCCACCACACCGAAGAACGCGCCGGGCGTGCTGCAGCCGACCAGGCTCGCGACGATCGACAGGGCCAGCGACAGGCTGCGCAGCATGCTCCATCCCTCTTCTTATGGTTATCCGCGCAGCATAACCAGCCGGGCCGGGCCTGCCACCCGTCGAAAGTCCGGTTCTCCGGGAGAACGGCCTCAGGCCGGGCGCGGCACCTTGGCCAGCGCCGGCGCCGGCATCAGCCGGCGCACCAGCCACTTGCGCACCGGCACCACGCCGCGCTCCTGGAACAGCACGCAGAACGCCACCAGCAGGACCAGGAACAGCGGGTAGTAGAGCAGCGACGATGGCAGCGCGGCCGCCGCCTCGGTGCAGGCGCGCCAGTCGTCGAGACAACGCCCCGGCACGGCGATAAGGCGCTCGCTACGGGAGAACAGGGTGAACATCGGCACATGCAGGGCGAACAGCGACAGCGAGGCGGCCCCCAGGCGCGGCGACCAGTGGCGGACGAAAGCGCTCTTCGGGTCGGCGGGCAGCGCGCAAAGGCACACCAGCAGCAACTGGGCCGGCAGCAGCAGGCCGTTGTGCAGCAGGAAGTACCAATGTTTGGCGCCCTGGGTGAACAGGTAGTCGGCCACCAGGAAGGCCGCCACCACCAGCGCCACCAGCGCGGCCAGCAGGCCGCGTCCCGGCACCATGCCACGGTCGCGGTAGCCGCGGAACAACCCGTAGGCCAGGATGCCGCCAAGGAATTCCGGCAGGCGCAGCAACGGATTGCGGTGCAGCAGGCCGGTCCAGGGGATCCCGTAGCTCTCGCTGGCCACTACCAGCGCCGGCGGGATCAGGTAGACCAGCCAGACCAGCGCCAGCACCTTCCACTTGTGCCGGCTGCGCATCAGCCGCGGGGCGACGAAGGGAAACGCCAGGTAGAAGAACATCAGCGTCGACAGCGACCACAACGGCGCGTTGAAGGTCAGGTAATAGGGATTCCAGGCCTGCAGCAGGAGGATCTGCAGGATGCTGTTGACGAACAGTTCGGTGTTGCTCATCCAGTGCAGGAAGAGTTCCGGGTGGGTGCGGCCGAGCACTTCGTTGGTGTCGTAGATGACGAAGCGCGGGGTGGCCTTGTCCAGCTCGGGACCGATTCCCAGGTGGCTGAGGGCCAGCAACACCAGGATCGACAGCAGCAGGGAGAACAGGTGCAACGGATAGAGATTGGACAGTCGCTTGGTCCAGAAACTGCGGGCGCTTTCGCGCAACCGGCCGCTGCGTGCGTAGACATGGGCCAGGAGGAAGCCGGAAAGCACGAAGAAGGTACTGGTGGCGAAGAACCCCAGGCTGGTCAGTTCGTCGAGACCAGGAAACTTCTGCTCTTTCGGATAGGTATGCAGGGTGTGGTACACCACCACGTACAGGCCGAGCAGGAAGCGCAACCATTCCAGTCCGATGAAACGTTCCTTGGAGCCGGGCGTTGCCACGCATCTCTCCTTTGTCATTGTAATGGGCGGTCCGGGGTAGACCCGCAAGCTCCCCGGCAAGTTTCACCGGGCCGGCCAGCGGCTACGAACGGCCGCTCCCTAGCGCCGGCGGTCGAGGAAATTCACCACTACCCGGTCCAGCCAACCCCACAGGCGCTGGTGCAGGCGCATCCACAGGGGACGCGCGCGCCACATCGCCAGGGTCACCTCGCGGCTGTCGGCGAAGTCCGCCAGCAGGCTCGCCGCCGCCTCATTGGTGAAGTCCGGGTCGAGGGCCTCGAGATTGGCGTCGAGGTTGAAGCGTAGATTCCAATGATCGAAGTTGCAGGAGCCGACGCTCACCCAATCGTCGACCATGACCATCTTCAGGTGCAGGAAGCGCGGCTGGTATTCGTGGATGCGCACGCCGGCGCGCAGCAGGCGCGGGTAGTAGCGCTGCCCGGCATAGCGCACCGGGGCGTGGTCGGTGAGCCGCCCGGCCAGCAGCAGGCGCACCTCCACGCCGCGCTGGGCGGCCTTGCGCAGGGCCCGGCGAACCTTCCAGGTCGGCAGGAAGTACGGCGTCGCCAGCCAGATCCGTCGGCGCGAGCCGTTCAGCGCGCGGACCAGCGATTGCAGGATGTCGCGGTGCTGGCGGGCGTCGGCGTAGGCCACCCGGCCCAACCCACGGGCCGCCCCCGGCTGCGGCGGAAGGCGGGTAAGGGTCATGCCCTCGCGGGGCTTCCAGGCTTTCTCTTCGAGACAGGCCAGCCATTGCCGCTCGAACAGCGCCGCCCAGTCCGCCACCACCGGGCCGTCCATCTCGACCATCACCTCGCGCCAGGCGCTGACGTCGCTGACCGGTTCCCAGAATTCGTCGGTGATCCCGGCGCCGCCGACATAACCGAGGCGCCCGTCCACCAGCAGCAGCTTGCGATGGTCGCGGTAGAGATTGCCGCCAGTCAGCTTCCAGCGCAGCGGGTTGTACAGCCGCAGTTCGCCGCCGGCCTCGCGCAGGCGCTGGATCCAGGCGCTGCCCAGGCCGAGGCAGCCGAAGCCGTCGAACAGGCAGCGCACGGCGACGCCCCGGCGGCGGGCATCCAGCAGGGCGACGAGAAACAGTTCGGCGCAATGCCCGTCTTCCACCAGGTACAGCTCCAGCTCGATGCTCCGCTGCGCCGCCTCGATGGCCAGCAGCATGCGCGGGAAGAACCGCACGCCGTCATTGAGCAGGGCGAAGCGGTTGTCGCTGCGCCAGGGAAAGACCGGGCCGCTCACCGCGAAGTGAAGATCAGCACGGCGCCGACCGGCACCGAGAGCCCGATGCTGCCGGCGCCGGCCAGCTTGCGCAGGGTCTCGATGCCGGGGGCGAGGTCGAAGTCGGCGGCGTCCAGCACCAGCGGCGACAGGGTCACCACCTGGAAGCGATGCTCGTCCAGGCGGGTCACCAACAGGTCGCTGGCGTAGCTCTTGCGCTTGCCGTGCAGGCTGACGGTCACCGGCTGGCGCATTTCCAGTTGCACGCCGTCGGCCAACTCGACGATCGGCGCCAGGTCGAGCTGGGCGGTGATCTCCGCCTCGGCGAAGCGCTTGGTCTCGAACAGATGCTCGCGGATGCGTTCGTCGCGCAGCGGGATGTCGGTGCTCACCGAGTCCAGCTCGACGCGCAGGCGCGCCTGCCCCTTGTCGTCGACCTTGCCGTGCATGACCAGGAAGCGGCCGACTTCCGAAAGGGTAGCGTTCTTGGTGGAGATGAAACTGAGTCGCGACGACTCGTAGTCCAGGTACCAGGCGGCCTGGACCGGCAAGGCCAGGAGGGCCAGGCCGAGGCAGATCAACTTGTGCATGCGGGCTCCCTTTGCGTCCGGCGCCACCTTAAACCGGCCGCCTGGGAGCAGGCAAACTCCCGCGTCAGTCGAGCGCGTGCTGCAACTGACTGACGGTATCGGCCAGGGTTCCCAGGTGCCGGCGGCGCACCCGTTCGACGCAATCCTGGTCGCGCGGCCAGTGCAGCGCCACGCTGCCGAGCAGGCGACCCTGGGCGCGTACCGGCAAGGCCACCGCGCGGATCAGGAACGGCAGGCGCACCGGATACTCCCAGTGTCCCTCGGTACGCTCGCCGTAGCCCTGGCCGTGGGCCTGCTCGCGGGTGCGCAACCAGAGGTCCTCGTCTACCTGGTGCTGGCGCGCCAGGCGGCGCACCTCGCTGTCTGCCAGTTCGCCCAGGCAGGCCTTGCCCATGGCCGAATGGAACAGGCTGGCGTGCTGGCCGACCACCAGCCGGTTGGCCGGGTAGCGCTTGCGCAGGACGCCGGGCACCGAGCTTTCCGCCACCAGCAGGCGGTCGCCGTCGAGAATCGACAAATCGGCGACCAGCCCGGTTCGCTCGCTCAACTCCACCAGCAGCGGCGCGGAACGCTCCACCACCTGGCAACGGAAGCGCTCGGCGGCGTCACCGTAGAGGCGGGTGGAACGCAGCCGGTAGCGCCGGTCGGTCAAGCCGCGGTACAGCCAGCCCTGCTCCAGCAGGGTATGCAGCAGCCGCGACACCGTGGCCTTGGGCAGTTCGGTCAGGTAATGCAGTTCCTCGAGCCCCAGCGCCTGGTGCTGGCCCAGCAGATCGAGGATCGCCAGCGCCCGCTCCACCGAACGCACGGTTCCCGCCTCTTCTCTTTCCGGCATGACGACACCTCCACCGTCGACAGACCGTTATGGCAAAGCAAGATGCAGGCCCAGGTCATGTAGGAAGAATCTGCGAATACGCCAGCATTGCTCCGCGGCCTAGTCGATGCCCCCTGGAGCCTCGAGCATCGCCGGCGGACGGCGGCTGACCCAACGGGTCAGGCCCTCGTGGGCATGGGCCAGTTGCAGCACCGCCAGGTCGGCCTGCGCCGGGCCGATTATCTGCAATCCCATCGGCAGGCCCGCCGCGCCGAAGCCGATCGGTACGCTGATCGCCGGCAAACCGGCCAGGGTCGGGCCGATCACCACCTCCATCCAGCGGTGATAGGTGTCCATCGGCCGCCCGGCGACCTGCCGCGGCCACGCCGTTTCTGCATCGAAAGGAAACACCTGGGCGCTGGGCAGCAAGAGGAAATCGTAACGTTCGAACAGACGCGCCAGCGCCCGATACCAGTCGCTGCGATCCAGCGAGGCGCGATAGACCTCGGTGGCGCCGAGGCCGAGCCCGGACTCCACTTCCCACTGCGCCTCCGGCTTGAGCCGGACGCGCCGTGCGGGATCGGCGTAAAGCTCGCCAAGCGAGCCCTGCACCAGCCACTGGCGATGGACCAGCCAGGTGCGCCACAGGCGCTCCAGGGGATAGTCCGGCAGGCACGCCTCGACGTCGCAGCCCAGCTCGGCGAAATCGCCCAGCGCGGCTTCGCAAAGCTCCAGCACGCCCTCCTCCATCGGCAGGTAGCCGGCGTAGTCGCCGAGCCAGCCGAGCCGGGCTCCGCGGAAATCGCGCCCGAGGTCGTCGGCGAACCTGCGCGGATCGTCGCGCAACGACAGCGGACAGCGCGGATCGTAGCCGGCCTGGGTGGCCAGCAGCCGGGCCAGGTCCGCCACGCTGCGCCCCATCGGGCCTTCGGTGGCCAGTTGCTGGACGAACAGTTCCGCTTGCGGGCCGTGCGGCACCCGTCCCTGGGACGGGCGGAAGCCGTAGACGTTGTTGTAGGCGGCGGGGTTGCGCAGCGAACCCATCATGTCGCTGCCGTCGGCCACCGGCAGCATGCGCAGCGCCAGCGCCACCGCCGCCCCACCGCTGCTGCCGCCGGCGATCCGCGCCGGATCGTAGGCATTGCGGGTGGTGCCGAACAGCGGGTTGTAGGTCTGCGAGCCGAGCCCGAACTCCGGTACGTTGGTCTTGCCGATGACGATCGCACCGCTGCTCTTCACCCGCTCGACGACGATGGCGTCGTGCTCCGGCACCTGCCCGGCGAACAGCGGCGAACCCAGGGTGGTAGGAATGCCGGAGGTGGCGGCGAGGTCCTTGATCGCCTGCGGCATGCCGTGCATCCAGCCCAGCCATTCGCCGCGCGCCAGTTGCCGGTCGCGCTCGTCGGCCTGGGCGAGCAGGCGGCTTTCCGCCTGCAGCGAGACGATGGCGTTGACCCGCGGGTTGAACCGTTCGATCTGCGCCAGGTAGGCCTGCATGACCTCGCGGCAGGACAGTTCGCGTCGGCGGATCGCCGCGGACAGCGGCAGCGCGTCAAGCGCGACGATTTCCTCGTGGCCGTCGCTTCGATGGCGGGTGGCGCTCATTCACAGACTCCTTGCCGGCTTGCCCAGGGCCGGTTCACGGGGGCGCGGGGCGGGCGTCGCGCCCTCCCGCAGATAGAGGGTGGCGAGCAGCCCGAGGAAGGCCGCGCCGAGCACGTAGAACGCCGGCGCCACTGGCGAGCCGCCGACCTCGGTGAGCCAGGTGACGATGAACGGAGCGAAACCGCCGAACAGCATCACCGCCAGGTTATACGCCACCGCCAGGCCGGTGGAACGCACCCGCACCGGAAACTGCTCGGCCACCGCGGTCGGCGCCGGGCCGAAGAAGCCGCCGATCGCCGTGCACAGCAACAGTTGCATCAGCAGCAGGCGCCCCAGGCTCGGCGCCGCGGCGACCCAGGCGAACAGCGGATAGACCATGAGCATGAAGGCCAGGGTCGCGACCAGCAGCACCGGGCGCCGCCCGACCCGGTCGGAGAGTCCCCCAGCCAACGGGATCACCAGGGTCATCAGCGCCACCGCAGCCATCTGCACCATGAACACCTCGTCCAGCGGCAGGCCCAACTGCTTGTGGGCGAAGGTCGGCATATTCACCAGCACCACGTAGAAGGACACCGTGCCGATCACCGTCAGGCCCATGCTCACCAGCACGCTGCGCCGGTATTCGCGCAGCACGCCGAGCAGCCCCTGGCGCTCGCCGGGCTCCCGGATGGCTTCGAGGAAGGCCTCGGTCTCGCCCATGTAGCGGCGGATCCACAATCCCACCGGACCGATCAGCAGACCGAACAGGAACGGCACCCGCCAGCCCCAGCTCTCCAGGGACTCGGCGTCCAGGCAATGGGTGACCAGCGCGCCCATCCCCGCACCGGCGAACACCGCCAGGCACTGGCCGAACAATTGCCAGGAACCGTAGAGACCGCGCCGGTGCGGCGGCGCGCTTTCCACCAGGAAAGCCGTGGCGCTGGCGTACTCGCCGCCGGTGGCGAAACCCTGCAGCATTCGCGCGATCACGATCAGCAACGGTGCGCCGACGCCGATCGCCGCGTAGGTCGGGGCGAAGGCGATCATCGCGATGGACAGCGTCATCAGCAGGATGATCAGTTGCATCGCCGCCTTGCGTCCCCTGCGGTCGGCATACAGGCCGAGCAGGACCCCACCGACCGGACGCATGAAGAAACCGACACCGAAGGTGGCCAGGGCCATCAACAGCGAGGTGTACTCGTCGCCGGAAGGGAAGAACAGCCTGGCGATCAGGCTGGAAAGGAAGCCGTAGACGATGAAGTCGTACCACTCCAGGGCGTTGCCGATCACGGCAGCCGCCACCTGGCGGGTACGCGAGGTACCGCTCGGGCAAGCGTGCATGGGAATCTCCTGGTAACCGGGGGAATGCCGGCGCGGCTCAGGCCGCGCCGTTATTGGCGGCAGTCAGTCGAAGGCCGGACGCCGCGGGGGCGGCCAGCCAGGTCTCGGCGAGCGCGCCCCAATAGGCCGCGCCCCGGACCAGGATGTCGTCGTTGAAGTCATAGGCCGGGTTGTGCACCATCGGCCGTCCTCTGCCGTTGCCGATGAACAGGTAGCTGCCGGGGCAGCGCTGTAGCATCCAGGCGAAGTCCTCGCTGCCCATCAGCTTCGGCGTGTCGCCGTCGACCTGCTCCGCGCCGGCCAGCTCGACCCCGACCTGGCGGGCGAACTCGGTTTCCTCGACGCTGTTGACCAGCACCGGATAGGCCGGGTAGTGCTCGATGCTGGCCTGGCACCCATAGCTGGCGGCCTGCAACTCGATGATCTGGCGAACCCGCTGCAGCACCTGCTCGCGCACCTGGCCGTCGAGCGCCCGCAGGCTCAGGCGCAGCACGGCGCGCTGGGGTATGACGTTGGCCGCCTCGCCGGCCTGCAATGCGCCGACCGTGACCACCGCGGCCTTCTGCGGATCGACGTTGCGCGCCACCACGCTCTGCAGGGCCATCACCGCGCTCGACGCGGCGAGCAACGGATCGACGCTCAGGTGCGGCATCGAACCGTGTCCACCGACGCCCTCCAGGGTGACGCTCAGCAGGTCCTGGGAAGCCATCATCGGTCCCGCGCGGAAGCCCAGGTGCCCGGCCTCCAGTCCCGGCATGTTGTGCATGCCGAACAGCGCATCGCAGGGAAAGCGCTCCAGCAGCCCGTCGGCGAGCATCGCCTCGGCGCCGCCCTGGCCTTCCTCGGCGGGCTGGAAGATCAGTACCAGGGTGCCGTCGAAACGCCGCGTCGCCGCCAGGTAGCGTGCCGCGCCGAGCAGCATCGCGGTGTGTCCGTCGTGGCCGCAGGCGTGCATGCGCCCGCCGTGGCAGCTGCTGTAGCCGAGCCCCGTGGCCTCGACGATCGGCAGCGCATCCATGTCCGCCCGCAGGCCGAGCCGCCGCGTACCGTCGCCCTGGCGGAGGACGCCGACCACGCCGGTGCGGCCGATCCCTTCGTGCACTTCGTAGCCCCAGCCGCGCAGGCATTCGGCGACCAGCGCGGCGGTGCGTCGCTCCTCGAAGCCCAGTTCGGGATGGGCGTGGATGTCCTGGCGCAGGCTACGCAGGTCGTCGGCGACCTCCTCGAGCCAGGCCACGATGTGTCGATGTCGAGCCATGCCGTCTCTCCTCTGGCCGGATTGCGCTCCGGTCTTGTTGGCGGGAGGCCCGGACGCAAGGCCGGCCGGGCGTGGTCACAGCTAAGCGCGGCACGCGGCGAAGGACAACGGAAGGCGGTTCCACTGGGTGGAACCCAAGGCCCGCGCCGCCCTCCGCCGGTACGTCAGAACTGTTCCGGCGGCACTTCGCGGAAGTTCAGCACGGCGAACACCGGTACCTCGGGAGTGATCGAGGGAATATTGGCCATCTCCTTCAAGGGCTTGAGCTTCTCTTCCAGGTCGAAGTCGAGCAGCTTCAGCAGCACCGGCTCCAGGGTCGCCACCTGGACCAGCCCTTCGCCCTGGCGGGTGACCAGCACGTCGGCCTTCAGGCGGCGCTGCTGGCCGTGCAGGTCGAGGGTGAAGTCGAGCTTCTCGACCCGCGACTGGCCGACCCGCAGGTCGTCGAAGCCGGCCATGTCCAGGCGGCTCTCCACGGTGGCCTCGGGGAAGCGCGAGGTTTCGAAGAAGTTGTCCTTCATTCGCTCGTCGCGCAGGGCCAGGCCGCTGTCCAGGGTGCCCAGCGGCACCACGATGCGCGCGACGCCCTGCTTGTCGATCTGGCCGCTGAGACGATCGAAGCGCTGCACCTCGGCCATCTTCGCGCGTTTCACGGAAACGAAGCTGATCCGCGAGTAATCCGGCTCCAGTTGCCATTCCGCCGCCGACAGCAGCGGGCTGAGGAGCAACAACAGGACACACAATACAACAGGCATTCCACCTCCGGCTTCGGGCCGGCGCCGTCCCTCGCCCCGCGCCCCGACATGCGCCGCCGGTCAGTCCGGCAGCCTGTCCGCCTCGGGCATGAGCCGGCATCCCTCGCGCGGGCCCAGCCAGGCGGCCGTCTGCGTACTGCCGAGGCCGCGGGCGGTCACCCGGCGGCGGGCTTCGTCGTCGAAGAAGCCGCTGATCGGCACGTACTGTTGGGTATAGGCCCGGCAATAGTCCGCGGAGTTCCCCATCACGTAGCGGCAGGAGCAGTACTCCTTGGCCGTGTAGGCGCCGATGATGGCGGGAAAGGCCGCCAGGTGGATGCGGTTCTGCCAGGCCCACGCGAGGGCAGCGAGCAGCCCCAGGACGAACAGGAAGAGCAAGGGATGGCGACGGATCATGGCCGCGCCTCCCCGGCGAACGCCGCCTGTGCCAGGCGCAGGAATTCGTTGTGGCGGAAACGCCCGTCGCGGTCGTCGGCGTAGCGCACGATCACCAGCTTCTCCTCGGGCAGCACGTAGAGCGCCTGGCCCCAGTGGCCGAGCGCGGCGAAGGCGGTCTCGGCGACGTCCGGCCAGGGCGCCGGCGCGCCTTTCACCGCACGGTTCAACCACCACTGGCCGCCCGGCACCGCCTCGCCCTCCTCTTCCGCGCTCGGCCGGTAGCGGGCGAAGGGCGTCAGGTTGAACTCGACCCATGCCAGCGGCAGCAGTTGCCGCTCGCGCCAGCGCCCGTGGCGCTGCATCAGCAGGCCGACGCGCGCCAGGTCGCGGGCGCTCATGTAGACGTACGACGAGCCGACGAACGTGCCGGCGGCGTCTCGCTCCCATACCGCCGAACGGATGCCCAGCGGCTCGAACAGCGCGCGCCAGGGGTACTCGGCATAGTCCGCGCCGAGCATGCCGTGGAGGGCCGCCGCCAGCACGTTGCTGTCGCCGCTGGAGTAGCGGAAACGCCGGCCCGGCGGCCGGGCCTGCGGGGTTTCGGCGACGAAGCCGGCCATGTCGTCACGCCCACGGGTGTAGAGCATCGCCACCACGGAGGACTTCAATGGCGCGAACTCGTAGTCCTCCTGCCAGTCCAGCCCGGAAGACCAGTTCAGCAGGTGGCGCAACGTCACCTCGGGATGACGGGCGAACGGCGGGTAGTAGCGCGCCACCGGGTCGTCGAGCTGGAAGCGCCCTTCGCCCTCGGCGACGCCAAGCAGCGTGGCGAGCAGGCTCTTGCTCACCGACCAGGTAAGGTGCGGGGTCTCTGCACGGCTCGGGCCGGCGTAGCGCTCATAGACCAGACGACCGTCGCGGATCACCACTACCGCGTCGGTGCGGATGCCTTTGCGACGAACATCGTCGCGACGACCGAAGGCATAGCGCTCGAATGCCTCCAGCGCCGGCCCCGCGGGCTGTTGGGCACGGGGCCAGTCGGTGTCGGGCCAGTCTTCGGCCAGGGCAGGGAGGGCGAATACCAGGGCCAGCGCGGCGAGGGCGCGGCGGGACAACGGCAAAGCGGGCATCGGCGGGCCCTCTCGACGGTCGAGGGGCAACCCTAGCATGGCCTCGATGACGCCAGGAAGCGCGGACTCAGCCTGGCATGCGGTAGTCGTCCGGGCCGAGCAGGTCGATGCCGCACTCGAGGTTCTCGATCCAGTAGAGGAAGGCGCTGATCATTTCCTTGCCGACGAAGGGCCGCCCGTGTTGCGGCACGATCATCTCCACATCCATGTCCCGGACCATCCGCGCCCACAGGCGGCAGATCTTGTTCGCCGCCATGTAGCGGCGATGGAATCCGTCCATGTACTGGATATGCGCGGCGAAATCGCTGACCGGCGCCGCGTCGTCCACCAGCGAGGCGCCCATATCGCCCGAGAAAAGGATCTTGCTCACCGGGTCGTAGAGCTGGAAGTTGCCCACCGAATGCAGGAAATGCGCGGGGATCGCCTTCAACGAGCAGTCGCCGAGAGCGATCGCCTGGCCGCGGTCGGGCAACGGCATGACCCGGTCGTAGGTGTTGATGCCATGGCTGACCGCCAGGTAGTTGGCCGTCAGGTGCGGCAGGAAGCGCGCCCACAGCTTGGAGCAGATCACCCGGGCGCGGGTGTGCAGCAGCCACTTGTCGAGGGCGGCGATGATGTCCGGGTCCTGGTGCGAAGCGAAGATGTAGTCCAGCTCCTGCAGCGGAAAGCGTTTCGACAATTCCAGCGAGAGCGGCGTGTAGGTCAGGTCGCCGCCGGGATCGAGCAGCAGGTACTGGCCGTTGTCGACGATCAGGAACTGGTTGGACTGGACCCCTTCGCCGCTGACGAGGTCATCGAAACACAGGCACTGGTGGCTGCCGTTGTCGAACAGCACGATCGGTTCGCGTCGCATGGTCGGTGAAATCTACTCTGTGCAGGCGCCGAGGAGCATTCCTCGCCGGATGCTGCGCAGGGTAAGCGCCTGCGGCGCGGCGCCTCACTGACCTGGGTCAAGCCCGAGGCGGGTCAAGGCCTTCTCCAGGCGAACTTTGCGGGCCCCGTTGGCAATCGCCAGCAAGCCGCGATCGCGTTGCCACAATGCCTCCCAGGTCGAGGCGTTGGCGGCGAAGGCGGCATCCAGTTGCCCCTCCAGCGCCGAGAACTGTTCGAACAGCCCAGCCAGTACCGCCTGGGTGCCGACGCAGGCGACCGGATGCCGCGCGACCTCGGCGCAGCCGCCGAGGATGCCGGCCAGGCGCAGCAGCAGCGGCGAGGGCCAGCCGCATTCATGGCCGACCCCATAGAGCCAGCCGACCAGCGCCGCCAGCACATGGACATCCTCCAGCAGGCGGAACGGCCTGACGTAGTCGTCCCAACCATCGCCGGGCAGGCGCTCGCAATGGGCACCGTCGAGCAACAGGCGGGAATGCGGCACATCCGGCATCAGCGGCAGCGCCGGCAACGCCTCCAGGCGCGCCCCCGGGGCGCCGGCCAGGACCACCGTCATCGACAGTCGCGGCGGCTGCCCCGGAGCCTCGTCGCGGGCGGCCACCAGCCACCAGGAGGCGCTGTCGCCAGCGGTGACGAAATCCTTTTGTCCATGCAGGACCAGCCCCTCCAGGCGGGTCTGCAGGTCCGCCGGGCGCACGCTGCGCTTCTCGGTCACGCACAGCGCGCCGAGACCTTCCGGCGCCGCCGGCCAGAGCGCGCGCAGGGCCGCCTGGTAGCCGGCGAGGAAGGCCAGGCCCGGACTCGCGGCCAATCGTCCGCCGAGCACCGCCCGCTCCAGGGTGCCAAGACCGTCGGCGCGCGCCAGGGCGGCGGCGTGCCAGTCTTCCAGGGAGCCTTCGGTGGGCAGGCGGTCGAGCGGGCCGAGCAAGCGTTGCCAGGACATGGCGGACTCCAGTGTGGAATGTGTCGGAACCGGCATCCTGCCGAGGGTGCCAGCGTTGAACAACGGCGCGTTACATCCGGCGACAATGTCATACAAGCATCACGCCCCTGTCACAGGGGTGACACCGCGCCTTCCTAGCCTGAGCTTGCACAACAAAGCCGAGCGGCCGCAACCCGCGGCGCCGGCCCAAGGAGGCCCAGGCATGACCCAGACCGCCATTACCCGCGAACCCGTCGCCGGACGCCGCCTGAAGGCCGAGCGCCTGAACGGCGCCCGCGCCCTGCGCGAGGCCCAGGCCCTGCGCTACCGCGTATTCAGCGCCGAGTTCGACGCCAAGCTCGAAGGCGCCGAAGACGGCCTCGACCGCGACGACTACGACCGTCACTGCGCGCACATCGGCGTCCGCGACCTCGACAGCGGCGCCCTGGTGGCCACCACCCGGCTGCTCGACCATCGCGCCGCCGAACGCCTCGGGCGCTTCTACAGCGAAGAGGAGTTCCACCTCTCCGGCCTCGACGCCCTGCACGGCCCGGTCCTGGAGATCGGCCGCACCTGCGTCGCTCCCGAATACCGCAACGGCGCCACCATCGCGGTACTCTGGGGCGAACTCGCCGAGGTCCTCAACGAGGGCGGCTACCGCTACCTGATGGGCTGCGCCAGCATTCCCATGCGCGACGGCGGTATGCAGGCCAAGGCGGTGATGCAGCGGCTGCGCGAACGCTACCTGTGCACCGACTACCTGCAGGCCGAGCCGAAGAACCCGCTGCCGCCGCTGGACGTCCCGGAAAACCTCACCGCCGAGCTGCCGCCGCTGCTCAAGGCCTACATGCGCCTGGGCGCCAAGATCTGCGGCGAGCCTTGCTGGGACCCGGATTTCCAGGTCGCCGACGTGTTCATCCTGCTCAAGCGCGACGAACTCTGCCCGCGCTACGCCCGCCACTTCAAGGCAGCGGTCTGATGGCGCGGCTGCGCCTGCTGCTGCGCAGCGCACGCCTGCTCGGGCTGGTCGCGCTCGGACTGGGCCTGGCCGCTTGGGTCAGCCTGCGCGAGCGGCTGCCCGGCGCCGACGTCACGCCGCTGCGCCAGCGCCTGACCCGCTGGTGGCTGGCGCGCCTCTGCGCGGCCCTGCCCTTCGAGGTCAGGGTCAGCGGCGAAGCGCCCCGGCAACCCATGCTGTGGGTAGCCAACCATGTGTCCTGGACCGATATCCCGCTGCTCGGCGCCCTGGCGCCGCTGACCTTCCTGTCCAAGGCCGAGGTGCGTGCCTGGCCGCTGGCCGGCTGGCTGGCGGAAAAGGCCGGCACCCTGTTCATCCGCCGCGGCTCGGGCGACAGCCGGCTGATCAACCAGCGCTTGGCCGAACAACTGCACCGTGGGCGCAACCTGCTGATCTTCCCGGAAGGCACCACCACCAACGGCGAAAGCCTGCGCACCTTCCACGGTCGCCTGATGGCCAGCGCCCTGGAAGCCGGCGTGGCGGTGCAGCCGGTGGCGATCAGCTACCGCCGCGACGGCGTGCCCGATGCGCAGGCGCCGTTCATCGGCGACGACGACTTGCTCAGCCACCTCGGCCGCCTGCTGCGCGGCGAGCGCGGCAGCGTGCATATCCAGCTGCTGGAACCGATCCCCAGCCAGGGCCTGGACCGCGCCGAACTGGCCCGCCAGGCCCAGCAGGCGGTGCGCCTGGCGCTGTTCGGCACTGCCGCCACTACGCAAACCCGGCGCGCCGCCTAGCCCGGATTTCTCATGAGGCCGGCAGGCGTGGCCGGTGAAGCCTCGGTGTATCAACAACCTGCCTTCCACCGCTAAAAATTGATCGTTTTTTATTCAATTCCCGCGTATGGGGCG
>NZ_KI517354.1:4436486-4642044 GCF_000478485.2 Pseudomonas sp. P179 | reverse complement strand
CGCAGCAGCAACAAGCCCGCATCCGAGGTGATGTGACCACCGGTGAAAGAGGCCTCGACGAGGCGGCGAGAGAGGGGTGAAAAGTGGAGTTTTTCTGGTAGCATTTTGTGCGCGGCTGAAGACTTATGGGGCTTTGTTTGGCGACAAGAATCATAAGGCTTTCAGCCGTTTTTGTTTATGCGGTCATGAGAAATCCGGGCTAGTCGCGCTTGGGCGGCACCGCCAGAACGTCGCACGGCAGGTCGCCGAGGGCCGCCTCGGCCACGCTGCCGATCAGCGCGCGGCGGAAGCCGGTCAGGCCCTGGGTGCCGAGCACCGTCAACTGCGGCGCCTGGCGGCGTACCTCGGTCATGATCACGTTGATCGGCAAGCCTTCGCCGACGCGCAACTGGATGTCCTCGCGGCCCAGCCCCAGGCCGGCGACGTAGTCGCGCAGCTCGACGTTGGCCTTGAGTTCCTCCTGGTCGACGTAATGCTCGACGCGGTCTTCCTTGATCCCCGAATAACGCATCATGCCTTTGGCGAACGGCTCGAAGGCATGCAGCGCGGTGAGGCTGGCGGCGTCGAGGAAGCCGAGCTGGCCGGCCATCTGCACCGCGCGCGTCGAGGTCGGCGAGAAGTCCAGCGCCAGCAGCACCCGGCGGTACTCCTCTTCCGGCGCACCGGCCGCGCGCAGCACCGGGATCTTCGCATTGCGTACCACCCGCTCCAGGGTGGTGCCGATGAACAGGTCGCGCAGCGGCGTGTGCCGGTGCGCGCCCATCACCAGCAGGTCGGCGCCGATCTCCTCGGCCACCGCGTTGATCACCACCACCGGATCGCCGACCCGCACGATCGCCTTGGACTCGACGCCGAGGCGCTCCTTCAGGGCCTGTCCGTTCACTTCCAGCAGGTTGGCGATGGCCAGCCGTTGCGGCGCGATCAGCACCGGCGGCTGGTCGTCGTCGAGCACGTTCAGCACGGTCAGTTCGGCATTCCTCGCCTTGGCCAGCGCCGCGGCGCGCATGACCGCCAGCTCGGAACGCGAGGACAGGTCGGTCGCCACCAGGATTCGTTTCATCTTCCACCTCCATTGGCAGAGCGTTGAACGTCGGCCCCATTGAACGATCGACGCGACCGCTGCCGGTTGATGTGCATCAAGCGGATGCTTCGGACTGAAACAATTGATAGGTGATTCCGCCGGCCGGGCCAATGGCCGCTGCGCCAGGCTCAGCGCTGGCTCAGGGCGAAAGCCTGGAGTTGCGGGTAGAAGGCGCGGAAATCCGCGCTCAGGTCATCGTAGCGCTGGGCCAGTTCTTCCCAGGAACCGTCCAGCAGGTGCGGTCGCGACAGCCTCCGCGACATACCGCCCAGCACTTCGCGCAAGACCGCGAACTCGCGGTAGCTGCCCAACCAGTCCTGGGCCGCCATCCGCGGCGCGATGCGCGCCAGGCGCTCCGGCAGCGGCGAGGCGGTGCGCAGGGTGCCGTAGACCCGCTCGACGAACTGCGGCAGCGGTTCGTCGGCGTAGTCGTTCCAGTCGCGCGCCAGGCAGTGGTCGAAGAACACGTCCAGCAGGACGCCGGCGAAACGCCGGCGCTCCAGCGGGAAGCGCCGCTTGGCCGCATGCACCAGTGGGTGGCTGTCGGTGAAGGCGTCGATGCGCCGGTGCAACTGGATGGCCCGCTCGATCTCGTCCGGCCATTGTCCCTGCAGGCGGCCCTTGACGAAGTCGCCGTACAGGCTGCCGAGCAGTTGGGCCGGTTGCGGGCCGCCGAGGTGGAGATGCGCGAGGTAGTTCATGCGGGCTAGCTTACCCCAGGGACGGAACGGTCGTTTCGATCATCGTCATCAGCCCTGTCGATAGCGACTATCGTCGCAATCGATCCCCATATCGTCCCACACCGATATATAGTTCGTCCCAACCCGATATGGACGGCCAACGGACCACCGCCATGCCACTGGACATCGACGAAATCATCAAGGCTCTCTCCCACCCGGTGCGACGCGACATGCTGCGCTGGCTGAAGGAACCGGAGAAGTACTTCGTCGAGCAGGACCACCCGTTCGAGATCGGCGTCTGCGCCGGCAAGTTCGACCAGCGTACCGGTCTCTCCCAGTCCACCGTATCGGTACACCTCGCCACCCTGCAACGCGCCGGTCTGGTGACCAGCCGCCGGGTCGGCCAGTGGAACTTCTTCAAGCGCAACGAGGAGACCATCCAGGCCTTCCTCGACCAACTCGGCGACGAGCTGTAAGCAGCACTCGCTTCCACCCCACCACCTCGCAGTCCAGGAGCTCGACCGATGCCGGCGTCTCTTCTCGTCCTCGCTTTATCCGCCTTTGCCATCGGTACCACCGAATTCGTCATCATGGGCCTGCTGCCGCAGGTCGCCGGCGACCTGCGGGTATCCATTCCCAGCGCCGGCTGGCTGATCAGCGGCTACGCCTTCGCCGTGGCCTTCGGCGCCCCGCTGATGGCCATGGCCACCGCCCGCCTGGAACGCAAGAAAGCCCTGCTCGCGCTGATGGGCATCTTCATCGTCGGCAACCTGCTCTGCGCGGTGGCCGCCAACTACGGCCTGCTGATGCTGGCGCGGATCGTCACCGCGCTCTGCCATGGCGCCTTCTTCGGCATCGGCTCGGTGGTCGCCGCCAGCCTGGTGGCGCCGAACCGCCGCGCTTCCGCCGTGGCCCTGATGTTCACCGGCCTGACCCTGGCCAACGTGCTCGGCGTGCCGCTGGGTACCGCGCTCGGCCAGGAAGCCGGCTGGCGCGCGACCTTCTGGGTGGTGACCCTGATCGGCGTGGTCGCCTTCGTCGGCCTGGCCAGGGTGCTGCCAAACGACCGCGAGGAAGAGAAGGTCGACCTGCGCCAGGAAATGTCCGCGCTGAAGAACCCGTCGCTGTGGCTGGCCCTGGGCACCACCGTGCTGTTCGCCGCCTCGATGTTCGCCCTGTTCACCTACGTCGCGCCGCTGCTCGGCGAAGTCACCGGGGTCAGCCCGCGCGGCGTGACCTGGACCCTGCTGCTGATCGGCGTCGGCCTGACCGTCGGCAACGTGATCGGCGGCCGCCTCGCCGACTGGCGCCTGGGCACCACCATGGCCGCGGTGTTCGCCGCCATGGCGCTGGTCTCGGCGCTGTTCAGCTGGACCAGCCAGGCCCTGCTGCCGGCGGAGATCACCCTGTTCTTCTGGGCCGCCGCCGCCTTCGCCGCGGTGCCCGCGCTGCAGGTCAACGTGGTCCGCGTCGGGCATGCCGCGCCGAACCTGGTGGCGACCCTGAACATCGGCGCCTTCAACGTCGGCAACGCGCTCGGCGCCTGGGTCGGCGGCAGCGTCATCGACCACGGCCTGGGCCTGACCCGCGTGCCGCTGGCCGCCGCCGCGCTGGCCGCGCTGGCGCTGCTGGCCACCCTGATCGCCTTTTCCGGAAACGGCCGCGCCCAGGCGCAGCCGGTCCTCGATTGATCCCCTGTCCGTCTATTCCCTAGTGGAGGATGTTCCATGGCTACTCTGTTCGATCCCATCGTGCTCGGCGACCTCGAGCTGCCCAACCGCATCGTCATGGCGCCGCTGACCCGCTGCCGCGCCGATGAAGGCCGCGTGCCCAACGCCCTGATGGCCGAGTACTACGCCCAGCGCGCCGATGCCGGCCTGATCCTCAGCGAGGCCACCGCGGTCACGCCGATGGGCGTGGGCTACCCCGACACCCCCGGCATCTGGTCCGATGACCAGGTCCGTGGCTGGAGCAACGTGACCAAGGCGGTGCACGCCGCCGGCGGGCGCATCTTCCTGCAACTCTGGCACGTCGGGCGGATTTCCGATCCGCTCTACCTGAATGGCGAGCTGCCGGTGGCGCCGAGCGCCATCGCCGCCGAGGGGCACGTCAGCCTGGTGCGCCCGAAGCGTCCCTACGTCACCCCGCGCGCGCTGGACACCGAGGAGATCGCCGACATCGTCGAGGCCTACCGCCAGGGCGCCGAGCGGGCCAAGGCCGCCGGCTTCGACGGCGTGGAGATCCACGGCGCCAACGGCTACCTGCTCGACCAGTTCCTCCAGGACAGCACCAACAAGCGCACCGACCGCTACGGCGGCTCCATCGAGAACCGCGCGCGCCTGCTGCTGGAAGTCACCGACGCGGCGATCTCCGTATGGGGCGCCCAGCGCGTCGGCGTACACCTGGCGCCGCGTGCCGACTCCCACGACATGGGCGATTCCAACCGCCTGGAAACCTTCAGCCATGTCGCCCGTGAGCTGGGCAAGCGCGGCATCGCCTTCATCTGCGCCCGCGAAGCGCAGGCCGACGACAGCATCGGCGTAGCCCTGAAGAAAGCCTTCGGCGGACCCTACATCGCCAACGAGCAGTTCACCCTCGACAGCGCCAACGCCATCCTGGCCAAGGGCGACGCCGATGCGGTGGCCTTCGGCGTCCCCTTCATCGCCAACCCGGACCTGGTCGAACGCCTGCGCCAGGGCGCCGAACTGAACCCGCCGCGCCCGGAGACCTTCTATACCGGCGGCACCGAAGGCTACCTGGACTATCCGACCCTGGCCTGATCGCGCCAGCCAGGACAGAGCCCGCCACGCTTGCCGTGGCGGGCTCTGTGCTTTGCCCGTCTAGCGCAGGCGGAAATACGGCTCCGGCTCCGCGCACGGATCGCGCTGGGCGCAGCCCTTGCAACCGCCGCCGCAACCGCCCGAGCTTTGCGCAGCCACCCGCTCGACCTTGCCGAGCGCGATCAGCCGCTCCAGGATCGCCTCCACCAGCGCCGGCGGCGCGTCCACCTGGCGGCTGAGCTGTTTCAGCCCACGCGCCTGGCCGTCTTCCAGGGCGGCGCGGATCTGCATGAGTGTCGCCATCAGTGACATCCTCCCTGCCCGCTCGGGGCATCGGCCATTCGGCCTGGCAGTTGCAGTACCTGCTCACGGCCGAACAGACGCAGGCAGGTCATCAGGATCAGGTTGAAGAGCAGCACCACGGCGATGGTCAGGACGCTACGCTCGGGGTGCGCGGCGAAGGTGGCGACCTGGTAGCAGAGGGTCGCCAGCGAGTAGGCGACGTTCAGCCCCCAGAGCACCGAGAAAGCCATCCAGCCCTTGCTGCTTTCCCGAGCGATCGCGCCCATGGCGGTCACGCAGGGCACGTAGAGCAGGACGAAGACCAGATAGCTGTAGGCCGCGATGGGGCTGCCGAACTTGCTCGCCATGGTGCCCATCGAGCCGGTCTCCATGTCGCCGTCGGCCATGCTCGCCTCCACCGGGTTGGCCAGCACGCTGAGGCTGAAGGTATCGACCAGGCCGTCCCAGGTTTCGACCAGGGCGTCGCGCAGTTGCCCGGGCAGGTCGTAGCCTTCGTAGTCGAAGGCCTCGCCCTGGATCTGCTCGGCGGTGTAGAGGGTGTTCAGGGTGCCGACCACCACTTCCTTGGCCATCGCCCCGGTGACCAGGCCGACGGTGGCCTGCCAGTTGTCCGGCTGCACCCCGAGCGGCGCCAGCAGCGGAGTGAGACGCTGGCTGACGCTGGCCAGCGCGGAATGGCCGATGTCGCCCTGCACCGGCTTGCCGTCGAGGGTGATGCTGTTCAGGCCGCCGATCACCAGGCTGACCAGGATGATCACCTTGCCGGCCCGCACCACGAAGCCGCGCAGGCGCGACCAGGTCTGCAGCAGCAGGCTCTTAAGGTGTGGCACATGGTACAGCGGCAGTTCCATGACGAACGGCGAGGCCTCGCCGCGCATCAAAGTGTGCTTGAGCAACAGCCCGGTGAGGATCGCCACGACGATGCCGAGCAGGTACAGGGAGAAGATCACCAGCGCGCCGCCCTGGCCGAAGAAGGCCCCGGCGAATACGGCGAAAATCGCCAGGCGCGCGCCGCAGGACATGAACGGCGCCATCATGATGGTAATCAGCCGCTCGCGCTGCGCGTCCAGGGTCCGCGCGCCCATGATCGACGGTACGTTGCAGCCGAAACCGACGATCAGCGGCACGAACGACTTGCCCGGCAGGCCCAGCGCCTGCATCAGGCGGTCCATGACGAAGGCCGCGCGTGCCATGTAGCCGGAATCCTCGAGCAGCGAGAGGAACAGGTACATCAAGCCGATCTGCGGCACCAGCGGCAACACCGTGTTGACCCCGCCACCGATGCCCTGGGCGAGGAACACCGTGAGCCAATCGGGCAGGCCGAAGCGGATACCCAGCCACTGGATGCCGTCGATGAAGATCGCCGACGAGCCCTTGTCGAAGATCGGCTGTAGCGCCCCGCCGATGTTGATGGCGAAGAAGAACATCAGGTACATCACCAGCAGGAAGATCGGCAGACCCAGCCAGCGATTCAGGACGACCCGGTCGAGCCATTGGGTCAGCCGGTGCGGCTGAGCCTGCTGGTGGTCGCAGACCGCCGCACAGATCTCGCCGATCAGTCGGTAGCGCGCATCGACGATCGCCAGCTCGGGCTCCTCGCCGCAGCCCTGGCGCGCCTGTTCCAGGGTGGCGGGCGGCAAGCCCAGCGCCGGGCCGTTGAAGATGTCGCCTTCCAGCGCCTGTAACGCCAGCCAGCGCGGCTCGATGGCCGAGGCCGCCGGAGCGCGCGTTTCCAGGAGGTAGCCGACCTGCGCCTGGATGGCCGGCGGGTAGTCCACCGCCAGCGCCGCCTGCGGGAGCTGTAGGGAGTCGATGGCCGCCTTCAGTTCGTCGATGCCATCGGCGCGGGTGGATACCAGCGGCACCACCGGGCAACCGAGACGCCGCGCCAGACCGTCGATATCGATGCGGATGCGCTGGCTACGGGCGATGTCGAGCATGTTCAGCGCGACGATGCAGGGGATGCCCATCTCCCGCAGCTGCACCGTGAGGTACAGGTTGCGCTCCAGGTTCGCCGCATCCACCACGTTGACCAGCACGTCCACTTCGCCGCTGGCGATGTAGCGGCAGGCGATCTGCTCGTCCAGCGAGGCCTGGGCGGAAACGCTGGTCAACGAATAGGTGCCGGGCAGGTCGACCAGGCGCACCGCGTGACGGACGGTATGGAACGCACCCTCCTTGCGCTCCACGGTGACGCCGGCCCAGTTGCCGACCCGCTGGCGCGAGCCGGTGAGCTGGTTGAACAGGGTGGTCTTGCCGGAGTTGGGATTGCCGATCAGGCCGAGGGTCAATGCGGTCATGGGGATTCCGGGCGGGGTCAGTCGAGCGGGACGAGGGTCAGCAGGGCGAGGTCCTTGCGCCGCAGCGCCAGGCTGGTCTGGCGGGTCTCGACCTGGATCGGGTCGCCCAGCGGGGCGATGCGCACCACGCGCAGCGCCGCGCCGGGCAGAAGCCCCATGGAGAACAGGCGTTGGCGATAGCCGTTGCTGATGGCGGGGGAATAACCAGTGATGCGGTAGGAACGGGACGGTTGCAATGCGCTCATGGCGGATTCCAGGCAGAGGAAGGGACCAATGGCCTCCCTGGCCGGTGACCGAGAATCTAAACGACTCTCACTTAAGGCTCGCTTAAGGACGCAGTATCGGAGTGGAGGAGCAGCGGATTCGCTGATCCAGAGCAATGGAAGCGGGGATTTTCGCCGGGCGCGGCGAACTGTCGCCGCCAGCGCCCGGTGCGACGGGCGGCTGGCGGCGCAAGGGGTCAGCGGGTATTGAGCTGCTGCTGCAGGTTCTGCACCTGGGCCTGGAGGGTGTTGATGTTGCGCATCACCTGGGTGCGGAAGGCGTCGAACTCGGCGGTATTGCCGCCCTGGGCCGGGCGGTTGTCGAGCTGGCTGCGCAATACCAGCAGGTCGTCCTGGATACCCTTGATCGTCTGGCTCGGGTTGCCCTGCTTCTTCAGCGCCGCGACATCGCCGCCGAGGGCCTTGAGTTGCTCGTTGGTCTTGCCCAGTTCGACCTGCAGGGCTTTCAGCTTCTCCTGTTCGGCGGCCAGTGTCTGCAGCTTGCCGTCCAGTTGCGCGACCAGTTGCGCCGCGCTTTCCTGCTGGGCCTTGAGATCGCTGGCCAGTTGGTCGAGGCGTTTGCCCTGGCCGCCGAACTGGTTGCTCACATCGGCCTGCTGGCGTTCCTGGCTGCCGAGTTTCTCCTGCAGTTGCTTGACCTGCAGGCGCAGCGCCTCGCGTTCGCTGGTGACGCTGGACTCGCTGGCGACCACCTTGCCGCGAATGTCGTCGAGGCGCCCGGCGGCTTCTTCGCTGATCCTTACGAAGCTTTCCTGGGTCGCCACCAACTGCTGTTCCATCAGGCTGATTTGCTGGTGGCTCCACCAACCCACCCCGGCGAGGGCGATCAGCATCGCCCCGAGCAGGGCCCAGAGCGGGCCGGTAGAGGCCGGACGGCGCTCCTTGGTGTCGACGACCCGGCGCTGCTCCGGTTCGTAGACGTGCCGCGGGTGGTGGCCGAATTCATCACGGTCGGCAGCATCGGTGGTCAGGCTGGGCACATCGTCGAGTTCGTCGAAAGCATCGTTACGCATGGTGAAAACCTGTGAAGGGGAACGGCATCCTGCCGGAGGCCTGGAGAAAGGGCCGAATGGCGCATTATATCGGTTCGGCCCCGCCCCTTCAGCGTCTGCTCGAAGCAAATTGCCGGACCGGGGCGCTCCACCGCGAAGCCGTGCGCCCCAAGACGGAGCGAACGTTGTCCGGCACAGACCGCCGCAGGCCGCCAGCGGTTCCCCGCCCCGCACGCCGGCGCTGGTCCGCGGCCCGCATGGCACGTCGCTTGCCTGGGCATTGCCGGGCAGATTCGAGAGCCGGAGGATGCATGGAGTTGAACAAATCCTTGCTGGATTGCATGCGCGCCGTGCGCCGACGCCTACGCGAGGAACAGGCGCTGGATATCCACTTCCAGCAACGCGATGCGATCGCCGCGATGCAGGCGGCCTGCGCCCGCTCCGGCGATGCGACGACGCGGGAGCTGGGACTGCGCCTCGGCAGGCTCAGCGGGGTCGCGCTGCCGCCGGCGGAACCTTCCCTGTTGCCCGCGCAGGCGCCGAGCCGACAATACGCCGGCCCGTTGCGCGGCTGATCAGAGTCCCTGGGCGCGCCACCAGGCGCAGAACTCGTCGAGCGCGGTCCACAGGCTGACCCGCGGGTCGTAGTCGAGGTATTCGCGGGCGCGGTTGATGTCCAGGGTGAAGTTCTTCGCCATCACCGCCATGCCCAGGCGGAACAGCACCGGCTCCGGGCGCCCCGGCAGGATCCGGCAGACGCCTTCGTTGAGCGCCGCCAGGCCATAGCCGACGGCATACGGCAGGTGACCGCCGACCGGCGGCAGGTCGAGCTGGCGCATCACGTAGTTGACCGCATCCCAGAACGGTACCGGCTGCCCGTTGCTGATGTTGTAGACCTTGCCCAGCGCCGGCTCGCCGGCCAGCAGGCAACTGAACAGCGCGTCGTTGAGATTGTGCACGCTGGTGAAGTCGACCCGGTTCAGGCCGTTGCCGAGGATCCGCAGGCGTCCCTTGCGGTGGGCCTGGATCATTCGCGGGAAGATGCTGGTGTCGCCGGCGCCGACCACGAAGCGCGGACGCAGCGCCAACACTTCCAGGCCCAGGTCGCGAGCGCTGAGCACCAGTTGCTCGGCCTGGTACTTGGTCGCCCCGTAATGGTCGGAAAAACGCCGGGGTACGTACTCTTCGTTCAGGTCCAGGTGGTCGCGCCCGTCGAAATAGATCGACGGCGACGACAGATGCACCAGGCGCCGCACCTTTTGCCGCATGCAGGCCTCGACGACGCTCTCGGCAAGCCCGACGTTGGCCGCCAGGAAGCGTTCGCGCGGCCCCCAGACTCCGACCGCGCCGGCACAATGCACCACCGCCTCGACATCCTCGCAGAGGCGCAGGACCAGCGCCGGGTCGGCGAGGTCGCCGGGAACGAACTCGGCGCCCCGCGCCACCAGATGTTCCACCGCGTCCGCACGACGACCGCTGACCCGTACCGACAGGCCCTGCTCCAGGGCGAAGCGAGCGAAACGCCCGCCGATGAAGCCCGTCGCCCCCGTTACCAGAATCCGCATTGCGTTTCTCCCGTTGTTCTTCTTGTGCCGCGACTCTAGCAACCCGGAGCCGCGCCACCACTGGCACAGCATGCCAGAACAACGACCTTGCGGGCCGCCGGCACGACTTGCGTTGGGCGACAGAAGCGGCGCTGCGCGCTACAAGGTCTAACCTGAAAGCCACCTGCACGCTGGGAGACGCACCATGGCCAGTCACTGGATGATCTATGGCGCCAACGGCTACACCGGCCGGCTGGTCGCTGAACAGGCGCAGCGCGAGGGCCTGACGCCGCTCCTCGGCGGACGCAACCCGGCCGCCCTGCACGCGCTCGGCAGCCAGCTCGGGCTGGAGTGCCGGGTCTTCGACCTGGGGGATCCGCAGGCCTGCCGCGAAGCCCTGGACCAGGTGAAGGTGGTGGCCCATTGCGCCGGTCCGTTCTCTGCCACCAGCACGCCGATGATCGCCGCCTGCCGCGCCGCCGGCACCCACTACGTGGATATCACTGGAGAGATCGCGGTGTTCGAGCAGGCCCACGCCGGCGACGCCGAGGCCCGCGAGGCCGGCATCGTGGTCTGCCCGGGCGTCGGCTTCGATGTGATCCCCACCGATTGCCTGGCTGCCTGCCTGAAGGAGGCGCTGCCGGACGCGCAACGGCTGGCGCTGGGCTTCGACACCGGCAGCGGGCTTTCGACGGGAACCGCGAAGACCAGCGTCGAAGGCCTCAAGTTCGGCGGCAAGATCCGCGAGAATGGCCGCCTGCGCGACGTGCCGCTGGGCTACAAGCGCCGCGACATCGATTTCGGCCGCGGCCTGCGGCACGCCGTGACGATTCCCTGGGGCGACGTGGCCACCGCCTACTACAGCACCGGCATCCCGGACATCGAGGTCTACCTGCCGGCGCCGCCGCTGCTGGCCCTGGGCATGCGCCTGATCGACCCGCTGCGTCCGCTGCTCGGTCGGCAACGGGTCCAGGACTGGCTCAAGGGGCAGGTCGACAAACGCATCGCCGGCCCCGACCAGGCGGCCCGCGAGCGCCTGCGCACCTGGGTCTGGGGCGAGGCGCGCAACGCCCGCGGCGAACGCCGCACGGCGCGCCTGGAGACGGCCAACGTGTACGACCTGACCCTGCACGGCGTGCTCCTGGCAGTGCGCCACCTGCTGGACTACCAGGGTCCCGGCGGCTACTTCACGCCATCGCGGTTGCTCGGCGCGCGCTGCGTCGAATCGTTGCCCGGCTCCGGACGAATCACCGTCATCGGCTGATCAGCCTGACACCCGCACCAAGCCGTCGCCGGCGCGGGCGAGCAGGTGCTCGGTGAGCGACGCGAGCAGTTCGCCGCCGTTGCGCCAGTAGTGCCAGTACAACGGTACGTCGATGACCTGGCCGGGCAGCAGCTCGACCAGTTCGCCGCGCGCCAGCTCGCCTTGCACCTGGCGCTCCGGCACCAGGCCCCAGCCGAGACCGCCGGCGGTGAGGCGGACGAAACCTTCCGAGGACGGGCAGAGGTGGTGGATGAAACCGCCCTCGACGCCGAGGTCCTTGAGAAAGCGGTGTTGCAGCAGGTCGTCCGGGCCGAACACGATCGCCGGCACGCCGGCCAGGGCGGCCGCCTCGACCCCGCGGGGAAAGTGCCGGGCAATGAAATCCGGGCTGGCCAGGCCGCGATAACGCATGGCTCCGAGCAGCAGCGAACGCGCGCCGGCCACCGGCCGCGCGCTACCGCAGACGCAGCCCGCCACTTCGCCCGCGCGCATGCGCTTGAGCCCGACCTCCTGGTCCTCCACCACAAGGTCCAGCAGCACCCGCCGCTCGGCGCAGAAATCGCCCACCGCGGCGGCCCACCAGGTCGCCAGGCTATCGGCGTTGAGAGCGATGCGCAGGCGTTCCGGGGCACCGCCTTCATCCAGGTTCGGCACCCAGCGCTGCAGGTCGCCCTCCAGCAGCCGCACCTGCTGCACATGGTTGAGCAGGCGGCGCCCGAGATCGGTGGGATGCGGCGGCGTCTCGCGCACCAGGACCGGCTGGCCGACCCGCGCCTCGAGCAGCTTGATCCGCTGCGATACCGCCGACTGCGACAGCCCCAGCGCCTGTGCGGCGCGCTCGAAACCGCCCTGCTCCACCACTGCGGCCAGCGCGGCGAGCAACTTGTAGTCGAACAAAATCAGTTTTCCTAATGAGAGATCAGCAGGATTCGTTTTCCTTATAAACCGCCCGCGGCCACACTCGCCAGCACTTTTCCGATCCACCCGACGCGGACCGACCATGGCTGGCGAAACCTCGCTGCGCACCCTGCTGCGCACGCTCACTCCCGAACTCAATCCCGGCGACTATGTGTTCTGTACCTGCGCCGCTGGCGCGCTGCCGAACGGCGCCGAGCCGCTCGCCAGCTTCCGCGAGCGCGAGGGCCTGACCCTGGTGCTCGAACGCCGGCAGGCCGAACGCCTGGGCCTGCCCTACGAATACGTGGCGGCCTGGATCACCCTGACGGTGCACTCCTCGTTGGCGGCGGTGGGCCTGACCGCCGCCTTCGCCACGGCGCTGGCCGAAGCCGGGATCAGTTGCAACGTGATGGCCGGCTATTTCCACGACCACTTGTTCGTCGCCCGCGACGAGGGCCGGCGCGCCCTCGCCGTGCTCCAGCGGCTGGCGGCGGAGGCACACTGACATGTGGCAGAGCTATCTCAACGGCATCCTGGTGGCTGCCGGCCTGATCATCGCCATCGGCGCGCAGAATGCCTTCGTCCTCGCGCAGAGCCTGCGCCGCGAGCATCACCTCTCGGTAGCCGCGCTCTGCGTGTTCTGCGACGCGGTGCTGGTCAGCCTCGGCGTGTTCGGCCTGGCCAAGCTGCTGCTGGAAAACCCGACGCTGCTGGCCATCGCCCGCTGGGGCGGGATCGCCTTCCTGACCTGGTACGGGCTCAAGGCGCTGCTTCGCGCGTTGCGCCCGGACGCCCTCGGCAACGCCGCGGAAACCGGGCCACGCTCGCGCAAGGCGGTGCTTCTGGCGGCACTGGCGGTCACCCTGCTCAACCCCCACGTCTATCTCGATACCGTACTTCTTATCGGTTCGCTCGGCGCCCAGCAGGCCGCGCCGGGCGCCTATGCCCTCGGCGCGGCCAGCGCCTCGCTGATGTGGTTCTTCGCCCTCGCCCTCGGCGCGGCATGGCTGGCCCCCTGGCTGGCGCGCCCGGCCACCTGGCGCCTGCTCGACCTGATGGTGGCGGCCATGATGCTGGGCATGGCCGCGCAACTGCTGTTCCGGGGATAACGCGGTTTCTGTCTTCCCGAGCGAACCCTCGCGCCACCAGGCAGTCCAGAGAGAATGTGGCGGTGTTCGCCGGCGAGCTTGCAGAAGCCCGTCGCAGCGCGCCGCCGCCGGCCTTTGCCCCTACAGTTGCTGCGTGGATATGCCCCGACACGGGTGCTATGATCCGGAGTTCGCGGCACTGGGAGCCTAGGCTCCGAGTCGCACCCGGCGCCCTTTCCGGAGCGCTCCGCCGAACGTCCCCCCCGGGGATCCAGGACGGGCTCCCGGACAGGCATCGGACCGGCCCCGTGAACCGGTCGCGCGCTAGCCGCGCCAGTCCTGACCTGAGGAAGAATAGGAGAGACACCATGGCTTTCGAATTGCCGCCGCTGCCTTACGAAAAGAACGCCCTTGAGCCGCACATTTCCGCAGAAACCCTGGAGTACCACCACGACAAGCACCACAACACCTACGTGGTGAACCTGAACAACCTGATCCCGGGCACCGAGTTCGAAGGCAAGAGCCTCGAAGAGATCGTCAAGAGCTCCTCCGGCGGCATCTTCAACAACGCCGCCCAGGTGTGGAACCACACCTTCTACTGGAACTGCCTGAGCCCGAACGGCGGTGGCCAGCCCACCGGCGCCCTGGCCGACGCCATCAACGCCGCCTTCGGCTCCTTCGACAAGTTCAAGGAAGAGTTCACCAAGACTTCCGTCGGCACCTTCGGTTCCGGCTGGGGCTGGCTGGTGAAGAAGGCCGACGGCTCCCTGGCCCTGGCCAGCACCATCGGTGCCGGCAACCCGCTGACCAGCGGCGACACCCCGCTGCTGACCTGCGACGTCTGGGAACACGCCTACTACATCGACTACCGCAACCTGCGTCCGAAGTACGTCGAGGCGTTCTGGAACCTGGTCAACTGGGACTTCGTAGCGAAGAATTTCGCTGCCTGAGTCTGATCAGAACCACGAAAAAGCCCGGCATTCGCCGGGCTTTTTCGTTTTAATCTGCGGTCCAGGAGCCATCGTCTACCCTCAGGAACTGGTAGACCTTCGCTCGTGATAGCCTCTTGAGGTAAACAAGCTCTTCCTACCGGCTTGTCTTTCGCCCTGGCGACGAACAAGGAAGGCCCCTTGAAACTGGACTCCCGACACAGCCTCTCGCTCAAGCTGCTGCGTGTCGTGCTACTGGCGGCGCTGGCCGTTGGCGTAGTGCTCAGTTGCGCGCAGATCGTCTTCGACGCCTACAAGGCCAAGCAGGCGGTGAGCAGCGACGCCCAACGCATCCTCGCGATGGTCCGCGACCCTTCCACCCAGGCGGTCTACAGCCTCGACCGGGAAATGGCGATGCAGGTCCTCGAAGGCCTGTTCCAGCACGAGGCGGTGCGCCAGGCGAGCATCGGCCATCCCGGCGAGCCGATGCTGGCGGAGAAATCCAGGCCGCTGCTGGACCTGCCGACGCGCTGGCTGACCGACCCGATCCTCGGCCAGGAACGCACCTTCAGCATTCGACTGATCGGCCGCCCGCCCTATAGCGAATACTACGGCGACCTGAAGATCACCCTGGACACCGCGCCCTACGGCGAGAACTTCGTCACCACTTCGGAAATCATCTTCATCTCCGGCATTCTCCGCGCCCTGGCCATGGGCCTGGTGCTGTTCCTGGTCTACCACTGGATGCTGACCAAGCCGCTGTCGAAGATCATCGAGCACCTGGTCAGCATCAATCCCGACCGCCCCAGCCAGCACCAGTTGCCGCTGCTCAAGGGGCACGAACGCAACGAGCTGGGGCTCTGGGTGACCACCGCCAACCAGTTGCTCGCCTCGATCGAAAGCAACAGCCACCTGCGCCGCGAGGCCGAAGACAACCTGCTGCGCATTTCCCAGTACGACTTCCTCACCGGCCTGCCGAACCGCCAGTTGCTGCAACAGCAACTCGACCAGATCCTCGACGGCGCCGGCCGCCAGCAGCGCCGGGTAGCAGTGCTGTGCCTGGGCCTCGACGATTTCAAGGGGATCAACGAGCAGTACACCTACCAGCTCGGCGACCAGTTGCTGATCGCCCTCGCCGACCGCCTGCGCGGGCACAGCGCGCGGCTCGGTTCGCTGGCGCGCCTGGGCGGCGACCAGTTCGCCCTGGTCCAGGCCGACATCGAGCAACCCTACGAGGCGGCCGAACTGGCGCAGAGCATCCTCGACGGCCTGGAAGCGCCGTTCGAGATCGACCAGCACGAGGTGCGCCTGCGCGCCACCATCGGTATCACCCTGTTCCCCGAGGACGGCGAGACCACGGAGAAACTGCTGCAGAAGGCCGAGCAGACCATGACCCTGGCCAAGACCCGCTCGCGCAACCGCTACCAGTTCTACATCGCCAGCGTGGACAGCGAGATGCGTCGCCGCCGGGAACTGGAAAAGGACCTGCGCGACGCCCTGCAGCGCCACGAGCTGCACCTCGTCTACCAGCCGCAGGTGGACTACCGCGACCACCGCGTGGTCGGCGTCGAGGCGCTGCTGCGCTGGCAACATCCGTTGCACGGCTTCGTCCCGCCGGACCTGTTCATCCCGCTGGCGGAACAGAACGGCAGCATCTTCAGCATCGGCGAATGGGTGCTCGACCAGGCCTGCCGGCAATTGCGCGAATGGCACGACCAGGGCTTCGACGACCTGCGCATGGCGGTCAATCTTTCCACCGTGCAGCTCCACCACAACGCCCTGCCACGGGTGGTCAGCAACCTGCTGCAGGTCTACCGCCTGCCGGCGCGCAGCCTGGAGCTGGAAGTCACCGAGACCGGCCTGATGGAGGACATCTCCACTGCCGCCCAGCACCTCCTCAGCCTGCGCCGCGCCGGCGCGCTGATCGCCATCGACGATTTCGGCACCGGCTATTCCTCGCTGAGCTACCTGAAGAGCCTGCCGCTGGACAAGATCAAGATCGACAAGAGTTTCGTCCAGGACCTGCTGCAGGACGAGGACGACGCGACCATCGTTCGCGCCATCATCCAGCTCGGCAAGAGCCTGGGCATGCAGGTGATCGCCGAGGGCGTGGAAACCGCCGAGCAGGAGGCGTACATCATCGCCGAAGGTTGCAACGAAGGTCAGGGCTACCTGTACAGCAAGCCGCTGCCGGCCAGGGAACTGACCCAGTACCTCAAGCAGGCGCGACGCCTGAGCCAGGCCACCAGCAGCGAACGGCCCTGATCAGAACAGGCGGCTGAACAGCCAGCCCGCCAATAGCGCGCTGCCCAGGCAGAGCAACGCGGCCCCCGCCGCCTGGCGGCGCAGTTGCACGGCGAGATCGTCCTCGCCCTGGCTGGAGAGAATGAAGGGATGCGCCTCCCCCGGCTTGCCGAGCCGGTGGCGGGTCGGCGCGGCGCTGCTTGCCCGATGCCGATCCTCGGCCTCCAGCCGTGCCGCCAGGCGCACCCGGTTCCATTCGCGCTCGTCCAGCTCGCCGTTGCCGTCGCTGTCGAAGCGCGCCAGCAGCCCGTGGAAATCGCCCTTCCATTCACGGATCACCGCACCCTGCGCCCGTTCGGCATCGAGTCCCTGGCGACCGCCACCGCTGCTGCGGAATTCGCCCAGCGCATAGAGCGGCTCGCCGGCATGCAGGCGCTCCTCGGTGTAGCGGTAGAGCCGCTCTCCGCCGACCAGGGTGCCGAAGCTCTCCAGCAGTCGCAGGGTATCGATCGGTGCTTCGCGAAAAGCCTCCCAGCGCTGCTGGGTCAAGGGTCGCACCTCGGCGCCGCGTGGGTCGACCAGGCAGGCATCGGTGGCATCGCGCAAGCTGAATGGCGACTCGCTGGCACCTTTGTCGACGGTGCGCCAGGCCTTCTCGCGGCCGCTGCGCTTTTCCTCGACTTCGATGCGGTAGCGCCACCACAGGCACGGCTTGCCGGTCAAGGGAGCCTGCAGCGGGCCTTCCGGGCCCTCCTCGAGCACCCCGTAGAGTTCGACGAAACCCTGCGCCGCCGAACGGATCCGCGAGGTCGGTACGTCGCCGAGCAGGCGCGCCCGGGCAAGGCGGTGCACGAACTGCCAGCCGGCCCAGGCGCAGAGCCCCAGGCTGGCGGCGATGAACAGCCAGCGCAGGTCGAAGTCCATCTCAGCCGAACAGGGCCTTGAGATCGACGTCGGCCTTCTCCGCCTCGCTGAACTGCAACAGCTCGGCGGCCTTGAAGCCAGCGACACGGGCGATCAGCAGGTCGGGAAATTGCTCGATGCGCACGTTGTTCAGGTTCACCGCCTCGTTGTACAGCTCGCGGCGATCGGCGATCCCGTTCTCCAGGCCGCTGATGCGCTGGGAAAGGAACTGGAAACTTTCGTTGGCCTTGAGCTGCGGGTAGTTCTCGGCCAGCGCGAAAAGCTGCCCCAGGCCGGCGCGCAGGCCGCTCTCGGCCTTGCCCAGGGCATTCACGTCGGCGCGCTCGCGGGCGCTGGCGACGGCGTTGCGGGCGGCGATGACCCGCTCCAGGGTGGCGCGCTCGTGCTGCATGTATTGCTTGCAGGCCTCGACCAGCTTCGGCAGCTCGTCATGGCGCTGCTTGAGGAGCACGTCGATGTTGGCCCAGGCCTTGCCCACGGCGTGCTTCAGCCGTACCAGGCCGTTGTAGAGCACCACCGCGTAGCCGGCGAGCAGCAGCAGGACAACCCAGAAAGCGATAGCGGTCAGACTCATGGACGGAGCTCCGGAAGAATATGCTGGCATTCTAGCTGCGCCCGACATGTCCAGGCACGACGGCGATCACGCTGCGCCCTTTTCAAAAATGCAAATCTTTCGCATTATGTGGCGGTTTTTTAACGCCCTCGCGGGTGTTTCCGACAAGCGCACGCCGCTTCGGCACGCCACCAATAAAGCAAAGGAATCCGCCATGACTCGTATGCCCCTGGCCACCGCCAGTCTGCTGGCCCTCGCCATCTCCCTCGCCGGCTGCGGCGACGACAAGAAAGCCGAAGCGCCCGCAACACCGGCGGCCAGCACGCAGCCCGCCGCGCCCGCCGCCGCCCCGGCCGCCAAGGTCGACGAGGCCGCCGCCAAGGCGGTGATCAAGAATTACGCGGACCTCGCCGAAGCCACCTTCGCCGATGCCCTGAGCACCGCCAAGGACCTGCAGAAAGCCATCGACGCGTTCCTCGCCAAGCCTGACGCGGAGACCCTGAAAGCCGCCAAGGAAGCCTGGTTCGCCGCTCGTACCCCTTACTCCCAGAGCGAAGCCTTCCGCTTCGGCAACGCGATCATCGACGACTGGGAAGGACAGGTTAACGCCTGGCCGCTGGACGAAGGCCTGATCGACTATGTCGCCAAGGACTACCAGCACGCCCTGGGCAACCCCGGCGCCACCGCCAACATCGTCGCCAACACCGAGATCCAGGTCGGCGAAGACAAGATCGACGTCAAGGAAATCACCGGCGAGAAACTGGCCAGCCTGAACGAGCTGGGCGGTTCCGAAGCCAACGTCGCCACCGGCTACCACGCCATCGAGTTCCTCCTCTGGGGCCAGGACCTGAACGGCACCGGTCCCGGCGCCGGCAACCGTCCCGCCACCGACTATGCCCAGGGCAAGGACTGCACCGGCGGCCATTGCGACCGTCGTGCCGCCTACCTGAAGGCCGTCACCGACCTGCTGGTCAGCGACCTCGAATACATGGCCGGACAGTGGAAAGCCGGCGTCGCCGACAACTACCGCGCCAAGCTGGAGGCCGAACCGGTGGATACCGGCCTGCGCAAGATGTTCTTCGGCATGGGCAGCCTGTCCCTCGGCGAACTGGCCGGCGAGCGCATGAAGGTCGCGCTGGAGGCCAACTCCACCGAAGACGAGCACGACTGCTTCAGCGACGACACCCACCACACCCTGTTCTTCAACGGCAAGAGCATCCGCAACATCTACCTCGGCGAGTACAAGCGCATCGACGGCAGCGTGGTCAAGGGCCCGAGCCTGGCCGACCTGGTCGCCAAGGCCGACGCCGCCGCCAACGACACCCTGAAGGCCGACCTGGCCGACACCGAGGCCAAGCTGCAGGCCATCGTCGACAGCGCCGAGAAGGATGGCGTGCACTTCGACCAGATGATCGCTCCGGACAACAAGGACGGCCAGCAGAAGATCCGCGACGCCATCGCCGCCCTGGTCAAGCAGACCGGCGCCATCGAGCAGGCCGCTGGCAAGCTGGGTATCCAGGACCTGAAGCCGGACAACGCCGACCACGAGTTCTGATTCCTTCCTGTGCCAACAGCGTGCGGCCCATGGCCGCACGCTGCGTTTCAGGGCCTCGAAAGCGGTCTTCGCGGGCCTTTACAAACGCAAATCCCTCTTATTTTGATTAGCCCCAACTGGTAAGCTTGCGGGCTGTTTCCACGCAGTCCGGGATGTTCGCCGATGTCGTTGCCGTCACCTTCCATGCCGCTCGCCTGTCTCCTGACGGCGCTCCTTCTGGGCGGATGCGGCGCCGACGACGAACCGCTGCGCGCCGAGCCCGGCGAACACCTGTCCGGGGGCGCGACCACGGTGCTGCAAAGCGACCGCAACGCCTTCTCCCTGCCCTCCGCCAACCTCGCCCCGAGCCGGCGCCTGGACTTCAGCGTGGGCAACAGTTTCTTCCGCAACCCCTGGGTCATCGCCCCTTCCTCCACCACCGCGCGCGACGGTCTGGGACCGCTGTTCAATACCAACGCCTGCCAGAACTGCCATGTGAAGGACGGCCGCGGCCACCCGCCGGGAGCGGACGCGGTCAGCGCGGTGTCGATGCTGGTACGCCTGTCGATCCCGGCCGGCCCTGCGGACGGCAAGACCCTGTTGCACCAGGGGGTGATTCCCGAGCCGACCTACGGCGGCCAGTTGCAGGACGTCGGCATTCCCGGCGTCGCCCCGGAAGGCAAGGTGCGGGTGGACTACGAGCCGCTGAAGGTGAGGTTCGAGGACGGCACCGAGGTCGAACTGCGCAAGCCGATCCTGCGTATCAGCCAGCTCGGCTATGGGCCGATGCATCCGCAGACGATGTTTTCCGCCCGCGTCGCCCCGCCGATGATCGGCCTCGGCCTGCTCGAGGCGATTCCCGAAGAGGCGATCCTGGCCAATGCCGATCCGGACGACCGCAACGGCGACGGTATCCGCGGGCGCGCCAACCAGGTCTGGGATGCCGCGCGGCAGCGCACCGCGCTCGGCCGCTTCGGCTGGAAGGCCGGCCAGCCGGATATCCCGCAGCAGAACGCGCACGCCTTCGCCAACGACATGGGCCTGACCAGCAGCCTGCTGCCCCACGACGACTGCAGCGCCGCCCAGGTCGAGTGCCGCCGGGCGCCCGACGGCGGCGAGCCGGAAGTCAGCGACAACATCTTCGCCCAGGTGCTGTTCTACAGCCGCAACCTGGCGGTCCCGGCGCGGCGCAAGGTGGACGACCCGCAGGTGCTGGCCGGCAAGCGTCTGTTCGCCCAGGCCAACTGCGTGGCCTGCCACGTTCCCGCCTTCACTACCGGTTCCGACGCCAGCGAGCCGGAGCTGGCCAACCAGCGGATTCGTCCCTATTCCGACCTGTTGCTGCATGACATGGGCGACGGCTTGGCGGACAATCGCCCGGAATTTCTCGCCAGCGGGCGGGACTGGCGAACCCCGCCGCTATGGGGCATCGGCCTGACCGAAACGGTCAACGGCCACACCCAGTTCCTCCACGACGGGCGCGCCCGCAATCTGCTGGAGGCGATCCTCTGGCACGGCGGCGAAGCCGAAGCGGCCAAGCGGCACGTGCTCGGCTTCGACGCCGACCAGCGCAGCGCCCTGCTGGCCTTCCTGAATTCACTCTGAGGAGCCCACATGTTCCGCCCACGACTGCTCTTGACCAGCCTCGCCATCGCCCTCGGCGCCTGTTCGCCGCAAGACCCGCAGGCCGTCACCAGTGCCGCCCTGGCGCAACAGGTGATCCTGCCGACCTACAGCCGCTGGGTGGAGGCCGACCAGGCCCTGGCCAGCAGCGCCCTGGCCTACTGCCAGGGCAAGGAAGACCTGGCCAAGGCCCGCGACGCGTTCCACGCCGCGCAGAAGGCCTGGGCCGAGCTGCAACCGCTGCTGATCGGCCCGCTGGCCGAGGGCAACCGCGCCTGGCAGGTGCAGTTCTGGCCGGACAAGAAGGACCTGGTCGGGCGCCAGGTCGAACAGTTGCTGAAGAACAACCCGCAGGTCGACGCCGCGGCCCTGGCCAAGGCCAGCGTGGTGGTGCAGGGGCTCTCCGCCTACGAATACATCCTCTTCGACAGCAAGATCGACCTCGCCGACGCCGCCACCAAGGCCCGCTATTGCCCGTTGCTGGAAGCCATCGGCACCCACCAGCAGCAACTGGCCCAGGACATCCTGGCGCGCTGGAAGAACGACGGCGGCATGCTCACCCAGATGAGCAAGTTCCCCAACGACCGCTACGCCGACGCCCACGAGGCGATCGCCGAGCTGCTGCGGGTCCAGGTCACCGCCCTGGACATGCTGAAGAAGAAACTCGGTACTCCGCTGGGCCGGCAGAGCAAGGGCATTCCCCAGCCCTACCAGGCCGAGGCCTGGCGCAGCAACGCCTCGCTGGCCAGCCTGGACGCCAGCCTGAGCGGCGCCCAGGCGCTCTGGGAAGGTATCGACGGCAAGGGCCTGAAGACCCTGCTGCCGGCCGAACAGAAGGACCTGGCCGGCAAGATCGACGCCGCCTACGCCGACAGCCACGCGAAGCTGGCGGCGCTGGAACAGAAACCGCTCTCCGAACTGCTCGCCAGCGAAGACGGGCGCAACCAGCTCAACGCCCTCTATGACAGCCTGAACGTGGTCCACCGCCTGCACGAAGGCGATCTGGCCCGCGCCCTCGGCGTGCAACTGGGCTTCAACGCCAACGATGGCGACTGAGGTCGGCACCATGCTGCGACGTCATGTGATCGGCCTGGGCAGCCTGCTGCTCGGCGCCTTGTCCTTCGGCGGCTGGAGCTTCAGCCGCCTGGGTAGCCAACCGCTGGTGCTATCGGCGCGCGACGACGCCGATGGCCAGCATTACGCGGTGGGCTACCGCCTGGACGGCAAGCGCCAGTTCGCCACCCGCGTGGCCCAGCGCTGCCACGACATCGTCCAGCACCCGAGCCTGCCGCTGGCGCTGTTCGTCGCCCGCCGGCCAGGCACCGAAAGCTACCTGATCGACCTGAGCGACGGTCGCCTGCTGCAGACCCTGGTCTCGCAGAAAGACCGCCACTTCTACGGCCACGGCGTGTTCCACCAGAGCGGCGAGTGGCTCTACGCCACCGAGAACGACACTACCGATCCCGGTCGCGGCGTGCTCGGCGTCTACCGTTTCGACGGCGAGCGACTGCAGCACAGCGGCGAGATCTCCACCCACGGCCTCGGGCCGCACCAGGTTTCCTGGATGCCCGACGGCGAGACACTGGTAGTGGCCAACGGCGGCATTCGCACCGAGGCGGAAAGCCGGGTCGAGATGAACCTCGACGCCATGGAGCCCAGCCTGGTGCTGATGCGCCGCGACGGCAATCTGCTGTCCAAGGAAACCCTGGCGCAGCAGATGAACAGCGTCCGCCACCTGGCGATCGGTCGCGACGGCACCATCGTCGCCGGCCAGCAGTTCATGGGCGATGCCCACGAACATGCCGACCTGCTGGCGATCAAGCGCCCCGGCCGTCCCTTCGAAGCCTTCCCTGTGGCCGAGGAGCAGCGCCTGGCGATGGCCCAGTACACCGCCAGCGTGGCGATCCACGACGACCTGCGCCTGGTGGCCCTGACCGCCCCGCGCGGCAACCGTTTCTTCATCTGGGACCTGGACAGCGGTGCCGTACGCCTCGACGCGCCGTTGCCGGACTGCGCCGGCGTGGGCGCGGTGAAGAACGGCTTCGTCGTCACGTCCGGACAGGGCCGTTGCCGCTTCTACGACTGCCAGGGCGAGCGCATCGCCGCGCAACCGCTGGAGCTGCCTTCCGGCCTCTGGGACAACCACCTGCACCTGGCCTGAGAGCGCGGCGTCAACCTCTCGCCATACCGGTCCGCGAAAGTCGGAAGCGACCTGCAACACGCTTGAAATCTTTCGCCAATCCTGTGCTTTGACAAGCCCTGAAAGCTGCACGTAATGTGTCGGATTCGCCCCGAAACGGGGCGCTCTCGGCATACCAGGGACCAGGATTATGTTGCTCCGCCGCATGTTGATCATGCTCGCCGCGGTGATCGCCGTGGTGGCGATTCTCGCCGGCTACAAGGTCTACTCCATCCGTCAGCAGATCGCCCTTTTCAGCGCACCGAAACCGCCGATCAGCGTGACCGCCAGCCTGGCCGAAAAGCGTCCCTGGCAGAGCCGCCTGCCAGCCATCGGCAGCCTCAAGGCATTCCAGGGCGTGACCCTCACCGCCGAAGTCTCCGGCACGGTACGCGACGTACTGTTCCTTTCCGGCGACCAGGTGAAGCTGGACCAACCGCTGATCCAGTTGGAAAGCGACGTCGAGGAAGCCACCCTGCGCACTGCCGAGGCCGATCTCGGCCTGGCCAGGGCCGAGTACCAGCGCGGCCGCGAACTGATCGGCAGCAAGGCCATCTCGAAAAGCGAATTCGATCGTCTCGCCGCGCAGTGGGCCAAGACCAGCGCCACCGTCGCCGAGCTGAAGGCGGCGCTGGCGAAGAAGCGCGTGCTCGCGCCCTTCGCCGGGACCATCGGCATCCGCCAGGTGGACGTCGGCGACTACGTCTCGCCCGGGACGCCGATCGCCACCTTGCAGGACCTTTCCACCCTGCTCCTGGATTTCCACCTGCCCGAGCAGGACTTCCCCCTGCTCAGCCGCGGCCAACTGGTGAAGGTCCGGGTCGCCGCCTACCCCGCCCAGGTGTTCGACGCCGAGATCGCCGCCATCAACCCCAAGGTCGACAACGAGACCCGCAACCTGCAGGTCCGCGCTGCCCTGGAGAACCCGGACGGCAAGCTGCTGCCGGGCATGTTCGCCAACCTCGAGGTGATGTTGCCTGGCGAGGAACAACGCGTCGTGGTCCCGGAGACGGCGATCACCTTCACCCTCTACGGCGACTCGATCTACGTCGTCGGGCAGAAGAAGGACGAGCAGGGCCAGGTGTCGAAGGATGACAAGGGCCAGCCGCAACGGGTCGTCGAGCGCCGCTTCGTCAGGATCGGCGAACGCCGCGAAGGCCTGGCGGTGGTGCTCGAAGGCCTGGAGGGCGGCGAGCAGGTAGTGACTTCCGGGCAACTGAAGCTCGACAACGGCGCCGCGGTGGCCATCGTCGCCGAGCGGGACCTCCAGCAAGAGCACTGAGTCGCGCGCCTTCCCGCTCCGTGGCGGAAGGCTTGCCAAGGGACTGAAACATGGCTTTTACCGATCCGTTCATCCGTCGTCCGGTCCTGGCGAGCGTGGTCAGCCTGCTGATCGTCCTGCTCGGCATGCAGGCCTTCAGCAAGCTGGTGATCCGCGAGTATCCGCAAATGGAGAACGCGCTGATCACGGTGACCACGCTCTACGCCGGCGCCAACGCGGAAACCATCCAGGGCTACATCACCCAGCCGCTGCAGCAGAGCCTGGCCAGCGCCGAAGGCATCGACTACATGACCTCGGTGAGCCGGCAGAACTATTCGACCATCTCCATCTACGCGCGGATCGGCGCCAATACCGATCGCCTGGTCACCGAGCTGCTGGCCAAGTCCAACGAAGTGAAGAGCCAGCTGCCGCCGGACGCCGAGGACCCGGTGCTGCAGAAGGAGGCCGCGGACGCCTCGGCGCTGATGTACATCAGCTTCTACAGCGAGCAGATGAACAACCCGCAGATCACCGACTACCTGTCGCGGGTGATCCAGCCCAAGCTGGCGACCCTGCCCGGTATCGCCGAGGCGGAGATCCTCGGCAACCAGGTGTTCGCCATGCGCCTGTGGCTGGACCCGGTGAAGATGGCCGCGTTCGGCGTCACCGCCGGCGAGATCAACCAGGCGGTGCAGCAGTACAACTTCCTCGCCGCCGCCGGCGAGGTGAAGGGCCAGTTGGTGGTCACCAGCGTCAATGCTTCCACCGACCTCAAGTCGCCCCAGGCCTTCGCCGCCATCCCGGTGAAGACCGACGGCGACCGCCGGGTGCTGATGGGTGATGTCGCACGGGTCGAGCTGGGCGCCGCCAGCTACGACGCGATCAGTTCGTTCAATGGGATTCCCTCGGTCTACATCGGCATCAAGGGCACGCCCAGCGCCAACCCGCTGGACGTGATCAAGGAAGTGCGGGCGAAGATGCCCGAACTGGAAGAGCAATTGCCGCCCAACCTCAAGGTGTCCATCGCCTACGACGCCACGCGCTTCATTCAGGCCTCCATCGATGAAGTGGTGAAGACCCTCGGCGAGGCGGTGCTGATCGTCATCGTGGTGGTGTTCCTGTTCCTCGGCGCGTTCCGTTCGGTACTGATCCCGGTGGTGACCATTCCGCTGTCGATGATCGGCGTATTGTTCTTCATGCAGGCCATGGGCTACTCGATCAACCTGCTGACCCTGCTGGCGATGGTCCTGGCCATCGGGCTGGTGGTGGACGACGCGATCGTGGTGGTGGAAAACATCCACCGCCACATCGAGGAGGGCAAGCCGCCCTTCGAGGCCGCCCTGGAGGGCGCGCGGGAGATCGCCGTACCGGTGGTCAGCATGACCATCACCCTCGCCGCGGTCTACGCGCCGATCGGTTTCCTCACCGGCCTCACCGGCGCCCTGTTCAAGGAGTTCGCCTTCACCCTGGCCGGCGCGGTGATCATTTCCGGGATCGTCGCCCTGACCCTGTCGCCGATGATGTGCTCGCGCCTGCTGCGCCACGAGGAGAATCCCTCGGGCCTGGCGCATCGCCTCGACCTGATCTTCGAGGGCCTGAAGCGACGCTACCAGCGCGCCCTTCACGGCACCCTGGACACCCGTCCGGTGGTCCTGGTGTTCGCCGTGCTGGTACTGGCGCTGATCCCGGTGCTGCTGATGTTCACCAAGAAGGAGCTGGCGCCGGAAGAGGACCAGGGCATCGTGTTCCTCATGACCAACTCGCCGCAAACCGCCAACCTCGACTACCTGAATCGCTACACCGCCGAGTTCGAAGGCATCTTCCGCAGCTTCCCGGAGTATTACTCGGCGTTCCAGATCAACGGCTACAACGGCGTCCAGGCCGGCATCGGCGGCATGCTGCTCAAGCCCTGGGACGAACGCGAAAAGAGCCAGATGGAATTGCTCCATGCGGTGCAGGCGAAGCTCAACGAGATTCCCGGCGTGCAGATCTTCGCCTTCAACCTGCCGTCGCTACCGGGCACCGGCGAGGGCCTGCCATTCCAGTTCGTGCTCAACACCGCCAACGACTACGAGTCGCTGCTGCAAGTGGCACAACGGGTGAAGCAGCGCGCCAGCGAGTCCGGCAAGTTCGCCTTCCTCGATCTCGACCTGGCGTTCGACAAACCCGAGCTGGTGGTCGACATCGACCGCGAGAAGGCCGCGCAGATGGGCGTCTCCATGCAGGACCTGGGGGTGGCGCTGGCCAGCCTGCTCGGCGAGGGCGAGATCAACCGCTTCACCATCGACGGGCGCAGCTACAAGGTCATCGCCCAGGTCGAACGCCCCTATCGCGACAATCCCGGCTGGCTCGGCAGCTACTACGTGAAGAGCCGCAACGGCCAACTGGTCGCCCTCTCGACCCTGATCGAGACCCACGAACGGGCACGGCCACGGCAACTGAACCAGTTCCAGCAGCTCAACTCGGCGATCATCTCCGGCTTCCCCATCGTCAGCATGGGCGAGGCCATCGAGACGGTTCAGCAGATCGCCCGCGAGGAAGCCCCGCGTGGCTTCGCCGTCGACTACGCCGGCGCTTCCCGGCAATACGTGCAGGAAGGCAGCGCATTGCTGGTCACCTTCGGACTGGCCCTGGCGATCATCTTCCTGGTCCTCGCCGCACAGTTCGAAAGCTTCCGCGATCCGCTGGTGATCATGGTCACCGTGCCGCTGTCGATCTGCGGTGCACTGATACCGCTGTTCCTCGGCGTGTCGAGCCTGAACATCTATACCCAGGTCGGCCTGGTGACACTGATCGGCCTGATCAGCAAACACGGCATCCTGATCGTCGAGTTCGCCAACCAGTTGCGCCACGAACAGGGGCTGGGGCGTCGCGAGGCCATCGAGCAGGCCGCCGCGATCCGCCTGCGGCCGGTACTGATGACCACCGCGGCGATGGTGCTCGGGGTGATCCCGCTGATCCTCGCCACCGGCGCCGGGGCGGTCAGTCGCTTCGACATCGGCATCGTGATCGCTACCGGCATGTCGGTGGGCACCCTGTTCACCCTGTTCGTCCTGCCGTGCATCTACACCCTGGTGGCCAGGCCGGATGCCCCGCCAGGCGTGACGCAAGCGGCAAACGCACACTGATCGGAAACGGCGGATAGCGAAAACAGCGCTGTCCGCCGGTGCTATCGCCCCATCCCACAGCCCTCCGGGCGCGATCCTATGTCCGCCGGCAGCCGCCTCCAGTAGACTGCCCGCTGAAACGCAGTGGTGAGACGAGCATGGCCGAGAGCGCTTTTTCCGAACGTATCGTGCAGAACCTGCTGGATACCGACTTCTACAAGCTGACCATGATGCAGGCGGTGCTGCACAACTATCCCAACGCCGAGGTGGAGTGGGAGTTCCGCTGCCGCAACCAGGAAGACCTGCGCCTGTACCTGCCGGCCATCCGCGAACAACTGGAATACCTGGCGGGCCTGGCGATCAGCGACGAGCAACTGGCCTTCCTCGAACGGATTCCCTTCCTCGCGCCGGACTTCATCCGCTTCCTCGGGTTATTCCGCTTCAACCCGCGCTACGTGCAGACCGGCATCGAGAACGACGAATTCTTCCTGCGCCTGAAAGGCCCCTGGCTGCACGTGATCCTCTTCGAAGTGCCGCTGCTGGCGATGATCAGCGAGGTGCGCAACCGCGCCCGCTACCCGGCCGCCACCGTCGAGCAGGCGCGCGAACGCCTGCAGGAAAAGTTCGATTGGCTGCGCCGGGAGGCCAGCGCCGAGGAACTGGCCGGCTTCAAGATGGCCGACTTCGGTACCCGCCGCCGCTTCTCCTATCGGGTCCACGAGGCGGTGGTGAGCGGTCTGAAGGAGGACTTTCCGGGCTGCTTCGTCGGCACCAGCAACGTCCACCTGGCACGCAAGCTCGACCTCAAGCCCCTCGGCACCATGGCCCACGAATGGCTGATGGCCCACCAGCAGCTCGGTCCGCGCCTGATCGACAGCCAGAGTGCCGCGTTGGACTGCTGGGTCCGCGAATACCGTGGGCTGCTCGGCATCGCGCTGACCGACTGCATCACCACCGATGCCTTCCTGCGCGACTTCGACCTCTATTTCGCCAAGCTCTTCGACGGCCTCCGCCACGACTCGGGCGACCCATTGCTGTGGGCGGAAAAGACCATCGCCCACTACCTCAAGCTGGGCATCGACCCGCTGACCAAGACCCTGGTGTTCTCCGACGGCCTCGACCTGCCGCGGGCCCTGAAGATCTATCGCGCGCTGCAGGGCCGGATCAACGTCAGCTTCGGCATAGGCACGCATTTCACCTGCGACCTGCCGGGCGTCGAGCCGATGAACATCGTGGTGAAGATGAGCGCCTGCAACGGCCATCCGGTGGCGAAGATCTCCGATACGCCCGGCAAGGCGCAATGCCGGGACCCTGACTTCATCCACTACCTCAAGCACGTGTTCCAGGTCGCCTAGGGCAAGCCTGGCGCGCCGCGGCAAGGTGGCGCATGAGGCCTGGTCCTTATTCGGCCCATGCCTCCGACGATCTCATCGCCCATGAAAAAGCCCCGCCAAGGCGGGGCTTTTTCGACAAGGAGACTCAGCGCGACAGGCTGGCTCCCCCCTGGGAAAGACCGAACATCAGCAGCAGGATGTCCTTGTTCGGCTGGACCTCCTGGCGCGTCGGCCGCTCGGCCTTGAGCACCGAAGGCGTCGGGCAGTACTCATGACCGCCGTTCATCTGCACCACGTTCGGCGCGGGTTCGTGCCAGGCGGCAGCCGCGGCTGTAGCCACGGCGAGAGCGCCGACCAGCAACAAACCTCGAGTGATTTCTAATTTCATGTCTGCAACCCTTTGATGGCGCTGCCAAACGCCGTCTGGTAACCATAGATGAAGGCTTGCCACTGCGCGCCAGTCCACGACGAACGGCGCTTCAACTGCTTCAGGTCGTGCTGGGACGCCTTGTTCACCGTAAGGCGGCGGCGGCTCTTCTCCAGGTCGATCAGCGCTACTTCGATGGCCTCGCCCTCGACGCGGACGAAGATGTGCTTCGGATAGAGACAACCGTGCTGCCAGTGGGCGAGATTCATCCGGGCAATGGTAGCGCCGATTTGTTGCAGAATTCTTTGGTGCTTCGCTTCGCCCCAGCGGTCCTGGTCACCGCGCGCATAGCACTCGTCGAGGCTGGAGAAACCCTCCAGGGCTTCGGTCACCAGCAGCGCCTGCCATTGTCCGTCGACCTTGCGGCAGCCGGAATAGACCAGGCGCGGCACGCGAATACCAAGCGACTCGAAGGCCCGTAGCGCATCGCGCTCGCGCATGGCGGTGGGATAGCCGAAAGGGCGCTGCCAGTCGCGGTAGACGTGGCCGGTCTGCTGCTTGCGATAGAGCAGCCGTCCATCGCCGGTGTACACCCGCTGCACGCCGCTGGCCCCGCCGCGCCGCTCGTTGGGCTCCTCGACCCAGCTGCCGGGTACCTGCAACCACTGGTCGATGGCGGAGTCGCCGGAGATACGTTGCAGGGATGCCAGATCGGGAGCCATCGTTATTCCTTTCGCAAGATATAGACCCGCCACATGTGATACAGCGGGATGAAATCGAGATGCTTCTGGACGACGAAGCCGGCGTCGCGGAACTCGCGCTCGACCGTTTCGGCTGGTAACACGAAGCGGTTCTGGTAGCCGGTCTGTTCCCCGTTCGCTACCCGCCGTGCCTCCATGCGCCTACGCTTCCAGGCCTTGAAATTGCCATCGACCCAGAGGGAAAGGATCACGCTGTCCCGCGTGACCCGGTGAAACTCGCGGAGCAGGACGCGTCGATCGTCCGCCTCGCCGATGTGGTGGAGCAGCCGCATGCAGAAGATATTGTCCACCGAGCTGTCCGGCAGGTCGATGGCGAAAGCGGAAGTCTGCAAGGGCCGTACCCGTTTCACCACACCGTCCGGCTGACCGGCGCAGGCGACCGCCAGCATGTCCGCGGAATTGTCGGCGCCGATGATCACCCGGTTGTCCTTTTCCGCCAGCAGCGGCCAGAAGCGTCCGGCGCCGCAGGGCAGGTCGAGCACCAGGTTGGGCTGCCCCGCGAGCTTCAGCGCGTGCCGGGCGAGTTGGACGTCGCGCCGGTGGGAAAGTTTCCGGGCGAGGCCGTCCTGATGCTTCTTCAGGTAGGCCTCAGCATGCTCGCGATCATACTTGTGAGAAAAGTCGAGGTCGACAGGCGGATTGTTCATGACGGGAACTCCAGGATTCATGAGACGAACGGTATGAATCCAGCCGTCAAGCTCGGGTCAAGGGGTGGTGAATTTTTCGTCAAGCAACATCGAGTAAAACTTCGAACCGGCAGCCATGCGGCTCCACCGCGCTGAGGGTTACGCTCCAGCCCTCGGCGGCGCAGATCCGCTTCACCAGCGAGAGCCCGAGGCCAAGGCCTTCGCCGCGCCCGGAGCTGGAACTGCCGCGAACGAAGGGCATGAAAATGCGTTCGCGTTGTTCTTCCGGGACGCCCGCCCCGGTGTCCTCGACGCTGAAACCATGCTCGTCGAGGGTCAGCGTGATGCTCCCGGCATCGGTGTAGTGGGTCGCGTTGCGCAACAGGTTGCCCATCACCGCGCGCAGCAGTGGCGCGTTGAACTGGCCGGCGCAGGCACCTTCGTTGCGGTAGTGCAGGGTCAGTCCTCGCGCTTCGACCTGTTCGCGCCAGACCTGGACCAGGTCGTCGGCGATGCTCTCCAGGCTACCGTGGGGCGCCAGACTTTCCTCGCCCTTCTGCGCACGCGCCAGCAACAGGAAGGTTTGCACCAGGTCGCGCATCTCCTCGGTGGCCTTGGTCATCCGCTCCAGTTGGCCACGGGCGCGCGGGCCGAGGCTGGGTTCTTCGGCCAGCAGTTCGCATGAGGTGGCGATGACCATCAACGGCGTACGCAACTCATGACTGACGTCGCTGGTGAACAATTGCTCGCGCTTGAGCGCGTCGCGCAGGCGGCCAAGGGTCTCGTCGAAGGAAGCGGCCAGCTCGCCGACCTCGTCGTTGGCGTAGTCCGGCGCCAACGGCGGCGCCAGACCGAGCAACTGTTCGCGATGCCGCACCTGGCGCGCCAGGCGCACCACCGGCTCCATCACCTTGCGCGCGAGCATCCAGCCAAGCAGGCCGGCCAGGGCGATGCTCAGCACGTAGCCGGTCAGCACCGAGGCGTAGAGCACCTGCTCGCGCGCTTCGAAATCGCTCTGGTCCTGCAGCAGGACGAAGCGGCGACCATCGATGTCGCGCACCAGCGCATGGAACGACAAGTCGCCCTCGAACACTTCGTGGAAACCGACATCCAGTTGGTCCAGCGCCGGCGGCATGGCGTAGGAGCCCTGGCCGTCGCTGATGAAGAAGCGCATGCCGGGATCGAGCACCGGGTTGCGTCCCTGGGCCAGGTCGTCGCGCAGGATGCGCTCCAGCTCGCCGCCCAGGTCGCGGGAAATCAGGCGCTCCTCGATGATGTGGACCACGCCGACGATGCCGGCGGAGAACAGTCCCCCCACGGCGACCGTCATCAGCATGAAGGCGATGACGATCCGGCGGGCGAGGCTCTGCTTATACTCCATTCGGCTCCTCCGCCAGGCGGTAGCCGACGCCATGCACCGTATGCAGCAAGGCCACGGAGAATGGCTTGTCGATCACCTGACGGAGTTGATGGACGTGGCTGCGCAGGCTGTCACTGTCCGGGCAGTCGTCGCCCCAGACCGCTTCTTCCAGGGCATCCCGGCGCACCACATGGGGGCTCTTCTGCATCAGCACTGCGAGCAGCTTTAGGCCGATCGGGTTGAGCTTGAGCGACTTGCCCGCGCGCTTGACCTCCAGGGTATCCAGGTCATAGCTGAGATCGGCCACGCTCAGCTCGCGGCGGCCGCCACCCTGGGCGCGACGCAGCACCGCCTCGATGCGTGCGGAAAGTTCGGAAAGGGCGAAGGGCTTGACCAGGTAATCGTCGGCTCCGGAACGAAACCCCTGCAGGCGATCGTCCAACTGGTCGCGGGCGGTGAGCATGATCACCGGGGTGTCGCGCCGTGCGTCTTCGCGCAGGCGCCGGCACAGGGCATAGCCGTCGATTCCCGGCAGCATCACGTCGAGCACGATCAGGTCGTAGTGCTCGGTGGCCGCCAGGTGCAGGCCGGACAGCCCGTCCTGCGCGCAATCCACGGTATAGCCCTTGAGCGACAGGTAATCGGCCAGGTTGGCCAGGATGTCGCGGTTGTCTTCGACCACCAGTATTCGCATGTCCCACTCCTTCGCAGGAAGACCGATCGAGCGCCTCTCGCGCATTTACGGATTCTTCACCGGCGATTCACACCGGCTCTACGCTCGCCACCAGAGACTGCATGGCGTCTTCCATGGCCGCCGATCATAGCGGCTTTGCGGATGCGCACGAACCCCGGCGGTGGATTTAACCAGCGTCGAAGTCAAGAGAACGTCAACGCCAGCGTTGGAGATCGCATGACCCAGGCCGCCGTCCATTCCCCTTCCCGTCCATTCAACCCCTGGCTGTTCCTCGCCCTGCCGCTGGGCCTGGCGGCACTGCTGCTGGCCTTCGAGCCGGTGACCCTCGACCTCGCCCTGGCCAACCTGATGTACGACCCGGGCGCCGGCTTCATCGGCCGGCACAGTTGGTTCCTGGAGAACATCCTGCACGACCGGGTCAAGCAACTGGTGATCGCCATCAGCGTCCTCGGCCTGCTGGTCTCCATCGCCGGACTGTTCCACCGGCCATGGCGCGCACTGAGCAGGCCGCTGGCCTATGTGTTCCTCGCCATGAGCCTTGCAGCCAGCATAGTCACTCCGCTCAAGGCGCTCACCGCCGTGCAGTGCCCCTGGAGCCTGGCGCAGTTCGGCGGCGAGGAAACCTATAGTTCGCTGCTCAGCCCACGGCCGCCGACCGAGCACCCCGGACGCTGCTGGCCGGGCGGGCACGCATCGTCCGGATTCGTCCTGTTCGCGCTGTTCTTCGCCCTGCGCGACCGCAAGCCCAGGCTGGCGCGCTACGCCCTGGCCTTCGCCTTCGCCATGGGCTGTCTGCTATCGCTGTCGCGCATGCTGCAAGGTGCGCACTTCCTCTCGCACAACCTGTGGACGATGCTGTTCGACTGGCTGATCTGCCTCGGCCTGTACCGCCTGATGCTCTACCGACCGGAGACGCGGGGACAGCGCAACGGCGGCGCCGACGAAAACCGCGTTCAGGAAGTCGATTCGTCCGCTCCCAGCACGCCGAACTCGATGGGCACCTTCATGTAGAACAGCCGCACGCCGGCCTGGCGGATCGACTCGAACAGCCGTTCTGACTGCTCGGGATCGACCGCCATGAGGATTTCCTGCGGCTGGTCGGCCAGCTCGAAGAAGTGCATCGAATGCAGCCGGCCGCTCTGGCCGAAGCCTTCGCTGGCAGCCAGCGCGGTGGCACCGCGCACGCCCAGGCGGCGCGCCTCTTCCAGCAGCCAGTCGCAGATCGGCTGGCCCTGGTGGCGGCGCCCCTGCTGGGTGATGAAGGTCAGTTGATAGCCTTGCATGGTCGGTCCTCCCGCTGCGCTATTTGCCCAGCATCCAGTTCATCGAGAACAACCCCAGCAGGGTCATCAGCAACGAGCCGCTGACGTGCGTCGCGATGGCCCCGGCGGCCCAGCCCAGGCGGCCCTCCTGAAGCAGGCTGACGACCTCGGCGGAAAAGGTGGAGAAAGTGGTCAGGCCGCCGCAGAACCCGGTGATGATCAGTAGCCGCCATTCCGGAGCGATGCCCGGCGCCTGGGCGAAATAGGCAATCGCCGCGCCGATGACATAGCCGCCGACCAGGTTGGCCAGCAGCGTGCCGGGGGGAATGCTGGGCAGCAGGCTGTTCAGCTTGAGCCCGAGGAACCAGCGCAGCAACGCCCCCAGGGCGGCGCCGAGGGCGATGGCGAGAATGGATTTCCACATAGTCCTGTCCTTGTAGGAGCGATTCGGACAGGCGGCAGGCGAGCGCCTACGCGCCTTTCCAGGTTCATGCGTAGGCATCATCAGCCCCAGGGGCGGTTGAAGGAGGAATGCCATCTCCTGTCGGCAAGATTGGCACAAAGCGAGGCACCTATCAAAGGCCGGAGTACGCCGGATCGCCCGAAGCGTGCCAGTCTAGGGAACCTTCCCCCTTCCTTCGCCGGAGCACCCATGCGCCCAGTCCTGCTGCTTTGCTGCCTGTTCCTGTCCGCCACCGCCCAGGCCGAGGATTGCTCGCCGCAAACCTCTGTCGGTAGCTGGTGCGAGCTGCCGCTCGCGGCCCTCCACCCGACCCAGCAGAATGTCGGCCTGCTGCAGGTCGAGGATGACCAGGCCAAGCTCGCCGGGAAGAAGCCCAAGGCTCTCGAGCGCTACTTGCGCAAGAAGGAGATTCCGGTGGTGATCGGCCCCGGCGGCCGCTTCTACCTCACCGATCGCCATCACCTGAGTAGCGCGCTCTGGCGCCTGGACCCGAAACAGGGCGTGCCGGTGAAGGTGATCGGCCGGCTACCCCAGGCCAGCGACTTCTGGGAGAAGATGCAGGAAAACCACTGGGTCTGGCTGCACGATGCGCGTGACGCGGAGATCCCGCCCGAGGCCCTGCCGGACGCTCTCGCCGGGCTTGGCGACGATCCCTACCGCGCCCTGGCCGGCTACGCCGAGGACGAGAACGCCTTCGACAAGGATCGGCAGAGCTATTTCATCGAATTCCACTGGGCGCGCTATTTCGGCGAACGCATGCACTGGCGGCCGATCAGCCGCGCCACTCTGCCCGACGACCTGAAGCAGGCACTGCGCCTGGCCTGCGAACCGGCGGCAAGGGAGCTGCCGGGCTACCGCCAGGACTGCCCGCACTGAGGAATAAAAAAGCCCCGCCGAAGCGGGGCTTTTCCAACCACAGGGGCCGGTCGGCTTACATCATGCCGCCCATGCCGCCCATGCCGCCCATGTCAGGCATGCCGCCCATGGCCGGCTTGTCTTCCACGATCTCGGCAACCATGGCTTCGGTGGTGATCATCAGACCGCCGATGGAGGCCGCAGCCTGCAGAGCGGAACGAGTGACCTTGGCCGGGTCCAGGATGCCCATCTCGATCATGTCGCCGTACACGCCGGTAGCAGCGTTGAAGCCGTAGTTGCCGGAACCCTGCTTGACCTTGTCGACCACTACGCTCGGCTCGTCGCCGGCGTTGGCCACGATCTGGCGCAGCGGCGATTCGACGGCGCGACGCAGCAGGGCGATACCGACGTTCTGCTCCTCGTTGTCACCCTTCAGGCCTTCGATGGCTTGCAGGGCACGAACCAGGGCTACGCCGCCGCCGGGAACCACGCCTTCTTCCACCGCTGCACGGGTAGCGTGCAGGGCGTCTTCGACGCGGGCTTTCTTCTCTTTCATCTCGACTTCGGTGGCAGCGCCTACCTTGATCACGGCAACACCGCCGGCCAGCTTGGCCAGGCGCTCTTGCAGCTTCTCGCGGTCGTAGTCGGAAGTGGTTTCCTCGATCTGCTTGCGGATCTGCAGGACGCGGGCTTCGATATCAGCCTGCACACCGGCGCCATCGATGATGGTGGTGTTTTCCTTGTTGATCACGACGCGCTTGGCGTTGCCCAGGTGCTCCAGGGTAGCGCCTTCCAGGCTCAGGCCGACTTCTTCGCTGATCACGGTACCGCCGGTGAGGATGGCGATGTCCTGCAGCATGGCCTTGCGGCGGTCGCCGAAGCCCGGAGCCTTGACAGCCGCGACCTTGACGATGCCACGCATGTTGTTCACCACCAGGGTGGCCAGGGCTTCGCCCTCGACGTCCTCGGCGACGATCAGCAGCGGACGGCCGGCCTTGGCGACGGCTTCCAGCACCGGCAGCATTTCGCGGATGTTGGAGATCTTCTTGTCGACCAGCAGCAGCAGCGGGCTATCCAGCTCGGCGGCCATGGTGTCCGGCTTGTTCACGAAGTAGGGGGACAGGTAGCCGCGATCGAACTGCATGCCTTCGACGACGGACAGTTCGTTTTCCAGGCCCGAGCCTTCCTCGACGGTGATCACGCCTTCTTTACCGACTTTTTCCATGGCTTCGGCAATGATCTGGCCGATGGACTCGTCGGAGTTGGCGGAGATGGTGCCTACCTGGGCGATGGCCTTGGTGTCGGCGCAGGGCTTGGCCAGCTCTTTCAGCTGGGCGACGATGGCCACGGTGGCCTTGTCGATGCCACGCTTCAGGTCCATCGGGTTCATGCCGGCGGCAACGGCCTTCAGGCCTTCGTTGACGATGGCCTGGGCCAGGACGGTCGCGGTGGTGGTGCCGTCACCGGCAGCGTCGTTGGCCTTGGAGGCAACGTCTTTCACCAGTTGCGCGCCCATGTTCTCGAACTTGTCTTTCAGCTCGATTTCCTTGGCGACGGAAACGCCGTCCTTGGTGATGGTCGGAGCGCCGAAGGACTTGTCCAGAACCACGTTGCGGCCTTTCGGGCCGAGGGTGGCCTTGACGGCATCGGCCAGCACGTTCACGCCGACCAGCATTTTCTTGCGAGCGGAATCGCCGAACTTAACTTCTTTGGCAGCCATGTTCTCTTTCCTCTAAATCGAATTCGGTGAAAACGGAGTGGTGAGACCGATCAGTCTTCCAGGACGGCGAGGATTTCGGACTCGCCCATCACCAGCAGTTCCTCGCCATCGACCTTGATGGCGTTGCTGCCGGAGTAAGGCCCGAAGACCACCTTGTCGCCCACCTTCACTGCCAGAGCGCGCACTTCGCCGTTGTCCAGTACACGACCGGTACCTACGGCTACCACTTCACCGCGGTTCGGCTTCTCGGCGGCGGAACCCGGCAGCACGATGCCGCCTGCGGTCTTGGTCTCTTCCTCGCTGCGACGGATAACGACGCGATCATGCAGAGGACGAAGCTTCATAGTCGTAACTCTCCCAAACAGTGGTTTCCAACGGCCGGATCGAAGTCCGGCGGGTTTTGTTGAAGCCGGCGTTGCCGGGTTGCGACTCGACGCGCGAGCCGCGTAAGACAGCCTGCCCTTGTGGCAGGGACCTTGCGGTGACCGTTACATAAGGTCGCCACAAGCCATTTCAAGGGCATGCAGTGAAATTTTTTTTTCAGTTGCGCGAATCGTCGCGGCGCTCGTACTCGCCCTCGATGACGTTCGGCCGCGACGGACCCTGTCCGTAGCGGGCGTTCAGGTCGTCGGCGAAGGCGCGCCGGCGCAGCGCCTGCTGTTCGACGCGGCGGCGCAGGCCGCCGAGCATCAGGCGACGGGTGAAAGGAATCAGGCAGAGGATGCCGAAGATGTCGCTGATGAAACCCGGCAGCATCAGCAGGCCGCCGCCGACGGCGATCAACAGGCCTTCGAGCATTTCCTGCTCCGGCAGTTCGCCACGGGCCAGTCGTTCGCGGGCGCGCCAGGCGGTGGCCACGCCGGCCACGCGCAACAATGCAGCACCGATGAAGGCGCTGGCGACGATCAGGAACAGGGTCCAGCCGACCCCGATGACACTGCCGACCTTGATCAGGACGGCCAGCTCGACCAGCGGGAAGAGCAACAGCAGAAAGAGGAAAGCGCGCATTTCAGAGTCCTTGGCGGGGCCCGTTTGCCCCCGGTACCACCAGTAGTTGGCGCCAGCCGGGGAAGAATTCAACCCTGCTCCGGCTCGACGGTAGGCCAGCGCTCGGCCCTGGCCAATTGCACCAGCGCCTGGAGCACGGCCCCGGGGTTGCCGCAGGCGGCGGGGAACGGCAGCCAGTGCAGGCCCTGGCCGATGCGCAGGTGGAAACCTTCTGTATCAATTCCCGCCAGCTGCGCCGCGGCATGCGCCGGCAGTCCGGCCAGTTCCACATAGTGGGCGATGGCGGCGGCGTGGTCGCTGTTCATGTGCTCGACCATGCCGCGCTCGGCTTCTCCGGCGAACGGATTGGCCAGCGGCACGCGCTCGGCGGCCAGCCAGTGGATCGCGCCGAAACCGCCGATGAAACGCCACTGGACCGGCTGCAGCACCCAGAAGTCGAAATCGTGGACCCGATGGTAGTCGGCGGACTCGGGGAAATAGCGGTAGTAACGCTCGGCCGCCGCGGCGACCTCCTCCTCCGCCAATTGCCGCGCCTCGGCCAGTAGGGTGAGGCGGCCGACAGCCTGGATATCCTCGGCGCCGCGCTCGCCTACCAGCATCGAGCAGCGCGGGTCCGCCTGCAGGTTGTGGGTGTGCTGGGCGATCCGGCTGATCAGGATCAGCGGCCGGCCTTCGGCATCCAGGCAATAGGGAACCACCGAGCCGAAAGGAAAGCCCGGCCATTTCTTCGAGTGGGTGGAAAGGACCGCACGGTATTCCTTGAGCAGCAATTCTCGGGCATTCTTTGCAGCTTCAACGCTCAATTTATGACTCCTTGCATAGAATCCGTCGTAAACGGACGGGCATATCAAAGTGCGTTCGCAGGTGCCGGCAAGGTCCGCTTCCAGAAACTGCTCGTGGGGTTCCAAGCAATGCAATTGAAAGACAAGGTCATCATCATCACCGGCGGCTGCCAGGGGCTCGGCCGGGCAATGGGCGAATATCTCGCCGGCAAGGGCGCCAGGCTGGCCCTGGTCGATCTCAACCGCGAACGTCTCGACGAAACCGTCGCTGCCTGCAAGGCCGCCGGCGGCGACGCTCGCGCCTACGTGTGCAACGTGGCGGACGAGGAACAGGTTACCCACATGGTGGCCCAGGTCGCCAGCGACTTCGGCGCGATCAACGGCCTGGTCAACAACGCCGGCATCCTCCGCGACGGCCTGACCATCAAGGTCAAGGACGGCCAGTTGAGCAAGATGAGCCTGGCCCAATGGCAATCGGTGATCGACGTCAACCTCACCGGTGTGTTCCTCTGCACCCGCGAAGTGGCGGCGAAGATGATCGAGCTGAAGAACGAAGGCGCGATCGTCAACATTTCCTCGATCTCCCGCGCCGGCAACATGGGCCAGGCCAACTACTCGGCAGCCAAGGCCGGGGTGGCCGCGGATACCGTGGTCTGGGCGAAGGAACTGGCGCGCTACGGCATCCGCGTGGCCGGCGTGGCGCCGGGCTTCATCGAGACCGAGATGACCGCCGGGATGAAACCCGAGGCGCTGGAGAAGATGACCGCCGGCATCCCCCTCAAGCGTATGGGCAAGCCGGTGGAGATCGCCCACTCGGTGGCCTACATCTTCGAGAACGACTACTACACCGGCCGCGTTCTCGAACTGGACGGCGGCCTGCGCCTGTAGGCCCCGGCCCCGCAAGGAAAAAGCCCCGCTATCGCGGGGCTTTTTCGTGCAGGCCGGCTTACCAGCCGACCCCGAGGCCGAAGGTATAGCGGCGCTGGTTGACGTTGCCGTCGTTGCCGCTGAACTTGTCCCATTCCGCCTTCATGCTCAGCGAAGCCCAGCTGGTCAGCTTGTAGCGGATCCCCGCCTCGGTCTGCAGCTCGTAGTCCAGGCCGGATTGCAGCGGCTTGCTGACCTCGCCGTTGGTGAACAGCTCGAACTGCTTGGCCAGCAGGTAGCGGTTGTAGTCCCACTTGAAGCTCGACGAATAGAAGTGCTCCTTCTCGCCATCGGCGAACTCGTAGTCGTTGCGGTTGACCAGGGTGGCGATGGAGAACGCGCCCAGCTCGTTGTCCCAGAACTGGTAGCCGGGGCCGGTACCGACGGTACGCTTCTTCGCCAGGTCCTCGATCATGTCGCGCTTGTAGGCGACCTGGCCCTGCCAGAACCAGTGGTCGTCGATGAAGCGGTCCAGCGCGTACTGGCCGGAATAATTGTCGGTGCTGACCTGGCCGTTCTTCTTCTCGCGGTTGTACTCGCCCTGCACGTTGTGGCGCCAGAGTCCGTGGCGGGCGTTGGTCTTGAAATCGATGTCGTAGTCGGACACATCGTTCTCGGCCTGCTTGCGGTCCAGCGAGAAATCGACGTTGCCGTTCCATACCCAGTCCTGGAGGATCGGCTTGGGCGGCATCATCTGCTGGATGCTGGCCAGCTCCACGGTCTTCGGCTCGCCGTTGACCAGGGTCACCTGGCCCGGCCCGGCGGCCTTGATGCCCTTGGAGTGCTCGCCAGTCTCGGCATCCTGCTTGACCAGCAGGTTCTGCTCGCTCTCGAAGGTGGAGATCTTGTCCCACTTGAGCGTGATGTCGCCGCCATAGTCGGTCTTCAGCAGCAGCTTGCCGCCGTCGAACAGGGTGATCTTGCCGGTAAGGCGGTCACCGTTCTTCATCCAGACCGTATCGGCAAGGGCAGAGGTGGAACTTGCAAGGGCAGCGAGGCACAGCAGGATTCTCGACAACATGAGCACAAATCAACTGAGTTGGGTTCGAAGAGGCCGGCATTATCCAAATGCCGGGCGGCAGAGCAAGGACCGGGGCACGGGCGGTAAAGTTCAGCCGGATCGACCGAAAGGTGAGCCGCGTCACCAGCCGACGCCGACCCCGATCAGGTAATGCCGGTCGGACTGGGTGCCCCCCTCGGTGCGCAACTGGTCCAGTTCATAGAGGAACGAAAGACGCGCCCAACTGTTCAGGCGATAGCGCAGGCCGTATTCGCTGTCGAGCAGGTAGTCGATCCGCTCGATGCCGGGAACCAGCACGGTTCCCTTGCTGTACAGCTCCAGCCGGGTGCCGGCGAGCAGCCGCTTGTAGTCCCACTCCAGCGAATAGGAGGTGAAATCCTCGCGCGGCTGATCGCGCCACTCCAGTTGCCAGCGACTGATCTCGGCGACCAGGTCGAAACGCCCGAGTTCGTCGTCCCAGAACTGGTAGCCGGGGCCGGTTCCCAGCGCGCTCTGGCGCTCCAGGTTGTCGATCGCATCGTGCTTCTGCGAATAGCTGCCGCGCCAGAACCAGTGTTCGTCGAAGAAGCGATCGAGGTCGTAGTCCAGCTCCCAGTTGTCCTCGACCTTGCGCCCGTCCTTCTTTTCCCGCTCCACTTCCCCCGCCAGCACGTGGCGCCAGGCACCGTGGCGAAGCCGGGTATCGCCCTTGAGCTTCCATTCGTCCTTGTCGCTGTCGTTGCGCTTGCTATCCAGCTTGACGTCGAGATTGCCCTCCCAGACCAGGTCCTCCACCAGCGGTCGCGGCGGCACCATCTGGCGAATACTGGCCAGCGGGACGGTATGGCTGCCGCCATCGACGATCCGCACCATGCCCTTGCCCGCCGCCTCCAGGGTTCGGCTACGCTGCCCGGATACGCCCTGCTGCTTGATCAGCAGGGGTTTGTCGGAACTGATGGTGTCGATATCCTTCCAATCGATCAGCACCTGGCCGGCATAACGGGTCTTCAGCGCCAGCTTGCCGCCGTCCATCAGCACGATCTCGCCGGACAGGCGGTCGCCGTTGTCCAGCCATACGGTGTCGGCCAGCGCGGGGCCGGCCAGGAGCATCACGACGATTGAACAGAGGGCTCTGAGCGACATGGGCGTTCACAAGGCGGACAGGAAAGGGAAAACCGATGAGCATGCATGGGCCGGCAGCGACCCGGCAAGTGCCCAGGCGCGCCGCGAGGCCCTGTACCTGGTGCTGGCGCAGGTGCCGCCGGGGCAGGTGGTCAGCTACGGGCAACTGGCCGAACTGGCCGGCCTAGGCCGCGCCGCCCGCTGGGTCGGCAGGACGCTCAGCCAGTTGCCGGTGGATACCCGCCTGCCCTGGCATCGGGTTCTCGGCGCCGGCGGTCGCATCAGCCTGCCGGCGGACAGTCCCGGCGGTCGCGAACAACGCGCACGCTTGCGCGAGGAAGGCGTTCTCCTGCACAACGACAGGGTGGACATACGTCGGCATGGCTGGCTTACAGCGAAGTAGAGCGGTTAGAGTGCGCGTTATTTTTTGCGGAACGGTTACCCCATGACTCAGCAATCCTGGCGAGAGGCCCTGGTCGCCTACAAGTCTCCCGCCAGCCTGGCCCTCCTGCTGCTCGGCTTCGCCGCCGGCCTGCCGACCATGCTGGTGTTCAACACCCTGTCGGTGTGGCTGCGCGAAGCCGGCGTGGCGCGGGATACCATCGGTTTCGCCAGTTGGCTGGGGCTGGTGTACGCCTTCAAGTGGGTCTGGTCGCCGATGCTCGACCAGTGGCGCCTGCCCTTCGTCGGCCGTCTCGGCCGGCGCCGTTCCTGGCTGGTGTTCTCGCAGGTGCTGATCGCCCTGGGACTGCTCGGCATGGCCCTGTGCAATCCGCAGAGCCACCTGCCCTGGCTGATCGGCCTGGCCCTGCTGGTGGCGTTCGCCTCCGCCACCCAGGACATCGCGATCGACGCCTACCGCCTGGAAATCGCCGAGGATAGCCGCCAGGCCGCCCTCGCTGCCTGCTACATGACCGGCTACCGCGCGGCGATCCTGCTGGCCAGCGCCGGCGCGCTGATTCTCGCCGAATGGTTCGGCTCCACCAGCCTCAACTACAGCCAGTCGGCCTGGGGCCTGACCTATGCGTTGTTCGCCCTGCTGATCCTGCCTGGGCTGGTCACAAGCCTGCTGATCCGCGAGCCGGCGGTGGACGTGCCGATCCACGTCAACCCGTCGCGTTTCGACTTCAACCACCAACTGCTCTCGGTGCTCCTGCTGCTGATCCTGCTGATCTCGCTGCCGGCGATGATCACCGCCCTCCTCGACCGCGCCTGGCCGCGCGCCGGCCTCTACGCGCTGCTCATGGGGATCTGCCTGTCGCCGTGGGGACGCCAGCAGATCCGCCCGGTCCGCGAACTGCTCGCCACCGTGCGCAGGCCGCTGCTGGTGGCGGCGCGCGGCAAGGAAGTGCCGCTGTTCGATTTCGTCCACCAGGCGGTCTCGGTGATGGTGCTGATCATCCTCCTCGTCACCGTCACCGCCATGTGCCGCGCCTACTACTCCGGCGCCTGGCCGCGCGGCACGCTGTTCCTGCTGATCGCCGCGTCCTGCCTGTCGGCACCCGGACGCCTGCTGATGGCCCCGGTGCTGACGCCGATCACCGAGTTCGTCCAGCGCTATCGCTGGCAGGCCCTGCTGCTGCTCGGCCTGATCTCCACCTATCGCCTGTCGGACACGGTGATGGGGGTGATGGCCGGGGTCTTCTACATCGACATGGGCTTCTCCAAGGAAGTCATCGCCAGTGTCAGCAAGGTCTTCGGCGTACTCATGACCCTGATCGGCGCCGCCGCCGGCGGGGTGCTGATCGCCCGCTTCAGCATCCTCTCCATCCTGTTCATCGGCGGTGCCGCTTCGGCTGCCACCAACCTGCTGTTCGCCATGCTCGCCCAGCTCGGCCCGCTGCACGCCGAGGCCCTGCCCAGCCATGACGTGATCAGCCTGGTGATGGCGCTCGAGCCGCACGTGCTGATGCTGGTGATGACCATCACCCTCGACAACTTCAGCGGCGGCCTCGCCGCCTCGGCCTTCGTCGCCTACCTGTCGAGCCTGACCAACCTGAAGTTCTCCGCCACCCAGTACGCCATGCTCAGCTCGACCATGCTCCTGCTGCCGCGCTTCATCGGCGGCTACTCCGGAACCATGGTCGAGAGCCTCGGCTACGAGCACTTCTTCTACGTCACCGCGGTGATGGGCATTCCCACCCTGCTGCTGATCGGCTGGTTGTGGCTGCGCCGCGCGCCGTCCAGCGAGACGCCGGCGCCGGGACACCAGAACGCCGAGCAGCACTGAGGCGAGAATGAAAAAGGCCGGCATTCGCCGGCCTTTTTCGTGGATCGCACGGACCTCAGTCGGCCATCGCGCCCTGCACAACCTTGACCACCCGCTGCGGGAAGGGAATGCCGATACCTTCCTTGCCCAGCGCGTCGCGGGCCTTTTCGTTGAACATGAACATCACGTCCCAGTAGTCGGCGTTCTTCACCCAGACCCGCAGGGACAGGGTAATCGCGCTTTCGCCGAGATTGGAAACCACCGCCACCGGTGCCGGGTCCTTCAGAACCCGCGGATCGTCGGCCATGGCCAGAAGAATGTTCTGCGCATTCTTCAGATCGGCGTCGTAGTCGATGCCGACGTCGAAGATCACCTTGCGCAGCGGCTCGGCGGAGTAGTTGGTCACCGTTCCGTTGGACAGCGCCCCGTTGGGCACGATGATCCGCTTGTTGTCGCCGCTACGCAGCACGGTGTGGAAGATCAGGATCGAATCCACGGTGCCGGCCACGCCCTGTGCCTCGATCCAGTCGCCGACCTTGAACGGGCGGAACAGCAGGATCAGCACGCCGCCGGCGAAGTTAGCCAGGCTGCCCTGCAGGGCCAGGCCGATGGCCAGGCCGGCGGCGCCGATGGCGGCGACGAAGCTGGTGGTCTGGATGCCGATCATGGAAGCCACGCTGACCACCAGCAGGATCTTCAGGACGATGCTCACCAGGCTGCCGACGAAGCCTTGCAGGGTGCGGTCGACGCTGCGCCTGGCGAGCAGGCCGCCGACCCGGCCGGTCAGGGTGTTGATCAGCCACCAGCCGATCGCCAGGGTCAGCAGCGCCAGGGCGACCTTGCCGCTGTACTCCAGCACGATCGGCAGCCAGGACTCGGTCTGCTGCACCAGTCGGTCGTAGTTCAATTCCATGCATTACCTCCATTTCTCGAAAAAACACCCCTCCCTTCCGCAACGGAAACGGGACGGGCTTGCAGATTCCTGCCCGGACGCCGTGGGGCGACGTTTCCGGGCCTGGATACGAATCGGCGCAGCGCGGACGAACCGACGCTGCGCCGACAGGGGCGGACAACGCGGGAGAGGTCGCGGCGGCGCTACTCCCTATTGCGATGCCCGGGATGGCGAGAGGTTCCGAAAAACCTCGTCAATCGCGGAAGTTGGTGAACTGCAACGGCATGCCGAGGGATTCGCCGCGCAGCAGGGCGATGGCCTCCTGCAGATCGTCACGCTTCTTGCCGGTGACGCGCACCTGCTCGCCCTGGATGGCGGCCTGGACCTTGAGCTTGCGCTCCTTGATCAGACCAACGATCTTCTTCGCCAGGTCCTTGTCGATGCCCTCGCGGAAGTTGACGTCCTGCTTGACCACCTTGCCCGACGGGTAGGCATCCTTGATCTCCATGCACTGGCTGTCGACCTTGCGCTTGACCAGGTTGGAACGCAGGATGTCGAGCATCTGCTCGAGCATGAAATCGGCTTCGGCGGTGAGGGTCACCGACTTGTCCTTGGCTTCGAAACTGCATTTGCCTTTCAGGTCGAAACGGCGATCCAGTTCCTTGATGGCGTTGTCCACGGCGTTGGTCAACTCGTGTTTGTCCAGTTCGGACACCACGTCGAACGAAGGCATGTCATCTCTCCAGATGGACGGCGCGACAGGGTTCACAGACGGAACCGCGCCTGGCTTGACGGTAAAAAATGCCCGCCCATTATAACCGAGCCCTCGCGAGCGAATGCCCGCCGGTGTGGCGGAGACCGACGATTTCTTCCCGATGGCGCGCGCGACCGCGGCCGGGACCCGGCCTCCCGCGACGAACCGGGCCCTTGCCGGCAGCGTACCGGCGCCCATCCTCTTCTCGAGTCCGTTCATGCCCAACCCCGATCTCAGCATCCTGGTCGTCGACGACGCCAAGTTTTCCAGCGCCATGATCGGCCGCGCCCTCAGCCAGGCCGGCTACCAGGACATCCGCTTCGCCAGCAGCGCCAGCGAGGCCCTGCAGCAGCTCGAACAACGCCCGGTCAGCGTGCTCCTGGCCGACTGGCTGATGCCGGAGATGGACGGCCTGGAACTGACCGCCCGGGTCCGCCAACTGGACGAAAGCATCAACCACTACACCTACATCGTCCTGCTCACCGGCAAGGAAGGCGAGAACGTCCTCGGCGAGGCCTTCGACCGCGGCGTCGACGACTTCGTCAGCAAGGCCGCGATGAACGAGCAACTGGTGCCGCGCATCTACGCAGCCGACCGCCTGTGCAACACCCTGCAACGGTTGCTGGTGGAAAACCGCCTGCTCACCGAAAACATCGCGCGGATGGAAGAACGCAACCTGGTGGATACCCTCACCGGCCTCGGCAATCCCCGCTACCTGCGACAGAAGCTGGCCGACAGCCTGCGCCAGGTGGAAACCCGCGGTGGAGCGTTGTGCTACCTGCTGGTCGGCATGCCCGAGGCACCGGTCCTGCGCCAGCGGCACGGCGAGGCCTTCCATCGCGAGCTGCTGCTCGGCGTGGCCAGGCGCCTGCAACAGCTGGTCCGGCCGCTGGATGTGCTGGTGCGCCTGGACGAGCAGCATTTCGCCCTGATCACCCTGGTGGAGGACCTGCACGAATGCTCGTCGAGCAGCTTCAAGCGGCTGCACGACGGGCTCAACCTGAAGGCCTTCAAGACCAGCGAAGGCTTCATCAGCCTGAAAGCCGGCATCGCCATGCTCGGCCTCGACAGCGGGGCATTGCCGCTGGGCATCGACGAACTGCTGCAGCGCACCGAGGCCCTGTTGCCCGATGCCTATGCCAGCGGCAGGATCGCAACCTGCCGGCTACCGGCACTGCGCTAGACTTCGCCCTATCGTCAGCCATTCGCAGTAGCCACCATGACCTGGCATATCCTCGGCGCCGGTAGCCTCGGCAGCCTCTGGGCCGCGCGCCTCGGGCGCGCCGGCCTGCCCGTCCGCCTGATCCTGCGCGACCGCCAGCGCCTGCGCCGCTACCAACAGGCCGGCGGACTGAGCCTGGTGGAAGACGGCCAGGCCAGCCTCTACCCGATCGCCGCGGAAACCCCAGACGGCGGGCAACCCATCCAGCGCCTGCTGCTGGCCTGCAAGGCCTACGACGCGGAGGAAGCCGCCTCCAGCGTGGCCCATCGCCTGGCCGGCAACGCCGAACTGCTGTTGCTGCAGAACGGCCTGGGCAGCCAGCAGGCGGTCGCCGCCCGCCTGCCGCGCAGCCGCTGCCTGTTCGCCTCCAGCACCGAAGGCGCGTTCCGCGATGGCGATTTCCGCGTGGTCTTCGCCGGCCGGGGGCACACCTGGCTCGGCGATCCGCGCGACACAAGCGCCCCCGCCTGGCTGGCGCAGCTGTCCCAGGCCGGGATCCCGCACAGCTGGAGCGACGACATCCTCGAACGGCTGTGGCGCAAGCTGGCCCTGAACTGCGCGATCAACCCGCTGACCGTCCTCCACGATTGCCGCAACGGCGGCCTGCGGCAGCACCCGGAAGAGATCGCCGCGCTTTGCGACGAACTCGGCCAGTTGCTCCACGCCAGCGGCTACGACGCCGCCGCCAGGAGCCTGCTGGAGGATGTCCGGGCGGTGATCGACGCCACCGCGGCCAACTATTCCTCGATGCATCAGGACGTCACCCGCGGCCGGCGCACGGAAATCGGCTATCTGCTCGGCTACGCCTGCCAGCATGGGCAGCGCCTGGGACTACCGCTGCCGCGCCTGGGAACCTTGCTCGCCCGCCTCCAGGCCCATCTGCGCCAGAGCGGTTTGCCCGACCGCTAAAGCGCGTTACCCTGCCCGCCATTCCTTTTCGCCGCGGACCGCCAGAGCCCATGAACCTGCGCCAGCGCCTCGACAACCTGCCCGTAGGGCAGAAACTGCTCGCCGCCCTGCTGATCCTGCTGGCCACCGTGCTGCTGGTGGCCAACCTGGCGTTCATCAGCGCCGCCTACTGGATTTCCCAGGAAAGCGTCGCCCCCCAGGCGATGCAGACCATCGGCCGGCTGATCGCCAACCCGGCGCTCAGCCAGCCGGCGCTCAGTTCGCCGCAGACCGCCGAGGTCCTGCTGCGCCAGCTCAACGATTACCAGCCGTTGCGCGCCGCGGCCCTGTACGACAGCAATGGGCTGATGCTAGCCGACCTGCAACGCGGCGACACCCTCAAGCTGCCGGCCCGCCTGGACCGCCTGGAGCACTGGAGGCGCGGCGAGTACCGCCTCAACGCGCTGATCGAACTGCCCCAGGAAAACGCCCGCCCCGGCTACCTGCTGCTGGTGGCCAGCGGCGAACTGCCGAGCGCGTTCTACACCGGAACCCTCACCGCCAGCCTGGCGATCCTCGGCGTCAGCGTGCTGCTCTGGCTGCTGGTGGCGCAGCAGATACGCCGCCTGATCACCCGGCCGATCCGCGATCTCGAGGAACTGTCGCGGCAGGTCACCCGCGAGGAGAACTACGCCCTCCGCGCCCAGCGCGGCAACGGCGACGAAATCGGCCGCCTGGCCGACGCGTTCAACACCATGCTGACCCGCATCGAGGCCCGCGAGCAGCAGCTCAAGCGCGCCCGCGACGATGCCCAGGAAGCGGTCGAGCAGGCCCAGAGCCTGGCCGAGGAAACCCGCCGCTCGAACCGCAAGCTGGAACTGGAAGTGCAGGTGCGCAGCAAGATCGAGAAGAAGCTCACCGGTTTCCAGCACTACCTCAACAGCATCATCGACTCCATGCCTTCGGCGCTGATCGCGGTGGACGAGCAACTCTACGTCACGCAGTGGAACCAGGAGGCCAGCCAGCTTTCCGGCACCAGCCTGGACGATGCGGTCAACCAGCCGGTGTTCCTCGCCTTTCCCTCGCTCAAGCCGTTCCTTCCGCAGCTCACCCGGGCTGCCGAGAAGCACAGCGTGGAGCGTGTCGAACGGGTCACCTGGGCGCTGATCGACACGCCGCGCCACTACGCCCTGACCTTCTACCCGCTGATGGGCGGCACCGGCCGCGGCGCGGTGATCCGCATCGACGACATCACCCAGCGGCTGAGCCTGGAAGAAGTGATGGTGCAATCGGAGAAGATGCTCTCGGTCGGCAGCCTCGCCGCCGGCATGGCCCACGAGATCAACAACCCGCTCGGCGCGATCCTGCACAACGTGCAGAACATCAAGCGGCGCCTGTCCCCGGAGCTGGCGAAGAACGTCGAGCTGGCGGCCGAGGTCGGAGTGCCGCTGGAAGACATCAATCACTACCTCGACGGCCGCGACATCCCGCGCCTGCTGGAAGGCATCCAGCACGCCGGCTCGCGGGCAGCGAAGATCGTCACCCACATGCTCGCCTTCAGCCGCCGCAGCCACCGGCAGATGACCGCTTGCGAACTGCCCGCACTGCTCGAACAGGCGGTGGAAATCGCCGGTAACGACTTCGACCTGGCCGAAGGCTTCGACTTCAAGTCGTTGCAGATCGTCCACGAGTTCGACCCCAACCTCGGCCCGGTGCCGGTGATCGCCAACGAGGTCGAGCAGGTCCTGCTCAACCTGCTGAAGAACGCCGCCCAGGCCATCCACCAGCGCGACGACGAAGAGGAAGGCGAACAGGGCCGGATCGTCCTGCGCACGCGCCTGACGCCGCCCTGGGCGGAAGTCCAGGTGGAAGACAACGGCAGCGGCATGCCCGAACTGGTGCGCAAGCGTATCTTCGAGCCGTTCTTCACCACCAAGGAAGTCGGCCAGGGCACCGGTCTCGGCCTGTCCGTCTCGTATTTCATCATCACCAACAATCACAAGGGCCAGATGGAAGTACGCTCGGAACTGGGCCGCGGCACCTGCTTCAGCATCCGCCTGCCGCTGGAAAGCTCCGAAGCGGTCGCCCCGGCACAAGCCAAGGCCCTGCCGCCCGCTCTGCCGCAACCCGGTAGCAGCCTGCGGCGGGGCGACGAAGAGGAAGGTTGAATCCATGGGCAATCGATTGTCGAAGATCTACACCCGTACCGGCGACCGCGGCGAGACCGGCCTGGCCGGCGGACGCCGGGTGCCCAAGAGCCATCCACGCATCGAGGCGATCGGCGCGGTGGACGAATTGAACAGCCAGTTGGGCCTGCTCCTTGCCGAGCTGCTGGAAGCGCGTGGCGCACATCCCGGCCTGGAGGAGATCGTCCAGGCGCTGGCGCCGGTGCAACACCGCCTGTTCGACCTCGGCGGGGAGCTGGCGATGCCGGAGTATCGGGCCCTGGACGAGACGGAAGTGGCACGCCTGGAAAGCTGCATCGACCGCTGGAACGACGAGCTGGGCCCGCTGAAGAATTTCATCCTCCCCGGCGGTTCCCGCCTGGTCGCCCAGGCCCATGTCTGCCGCAGCCTGGCGCGCAGTGCCGAACGGCGCTGCCAGGCGCTGGACCAGGAGGAAACGCTGGAGGGCGTCGGCCTATGCTACCTGAACCGGCTCTCCGACCTGCTGTTCGTCGCCGCCCGCGCCATCGCCCGGCGCCAGGGCGTGGCGGAGATTCTCTGGGAGGCGGCGGCAAAACCGGACTGACGGTGAGCGAGGGCTCGGCATCGAGACGAAAAAAAGGAGGCCGAAGCCTCCTTTTTTCTTCATTCCACCGTCAAAGGCCGCCCGGCCAGAACGCACGGATACCCGCCACGCCCTGGGCTCCATGCTCCCAAGCCTGCTCGGCTTGCTGCGGACCGAGGCCACCCAGCAGGTAGACCGGCTGGTTGAAGCCGGCGATCAGTTCGGCGGCCTTGTCCCAACCCAGCGCCGGCTCGCCGGGATGGCTCTCGGTCGGCTGTACCGGCGAAAGGGTGACGAACTCCACTCCCATCGAGGCAGCCAGGGCCAGTTCCTCCGCGTCGTGGCAGGAGGCGGCCAGCAGGCGCCCTTCGGGGAACGGCCGACCGGCGCTGGCGTATTTGCGCAGTTGAGCGGAGGTCAGGTGCCAACCGGCAGCCGGGAAGTCGCCCAGCCACTCCAGCGGGCCTTTCAGCATCAGTTGCGCCTTGCCGGCGCAGAGTCCCTGGATATCGATGGCGAGATCGCGGTATTCGGGACTGAACATGTTCGGCGCGCGCAACTGGATCAGGCGGATGCCCGCCTCCACCGCCTTGCGTACGCCGCTGATCAGCTCGCCCGGCTCCAATCCGTCCGGGGTGATCAGGTAGTGCGCCGGCAGGCGCGCGGCCTGGACGATCGGCGCGTTGGCGGCGGGGAACTCGTAGTCGGCCAGCTCGCGCGGCTCCACCCAGGCCAGCGGTTGGCCCTCGGCGCCGTGGGCTTCGCCGGAAAACCCGTCGACCTCCCAGACATCGAGCAGGACGTGCTTGTCGGCATAGTCGTGCCGGACCTGGATCAGCGGCCGGGCCCGCTCGACACGGATGCCCAGTTCCTCTTCCAGCTCACGGGCCAACGCCGCGCGCACCGGCTCGCCGTCCTCCACCTTGCCCCCGGGAAACTCCCACAGGCCGCCCTGGTGCTTGTCTTCCGGCCGCCGGGCGATCAGCACCCGGCCATCGGAGCCACGAATCACGGCCGCGGCGACATGTACTCGTTTCACGGATCATCTCCTCGCTACTGCCGTCACGCACCGCCGGAAGCGGCGGACGGCCATCAACTACCGGCCTGCTCGCGCAATGCCGCGTCGTACCAGGCGCGGAACGCAGGCCACTGATAAATCGTCTCGACATAGGTCCGGGCGATATCCGGCAACTCCACCGCATAACTGCGGAAACGCGCCGCCACCGGTGCGTAGAACGCATCCGCCAGGCTGGCGTGGCCGAACAGGAACGGACCGTCCTGGCCGAAGCGCCGCCGGCAATCCGCCCAGGCTTCGCAGATACGTTGAATATCCTGTCGTGTCGCCTCGGACAATTCCACCAATGGCTGCTGGCGCCGCAGGTCCATCGGCAGCTCGCCGCGCAACGCGGCGAAACCGCTGTGCATTTCCGCGCAAACCGAACGGGCCAGCGCCCGCGCCGCCTCGCCGCGCGGCCACAGGTGGGCCTCGGGGAAGCGCTCGGCGAGGTACTCGGCGATGGCCAGGGAATCCCAGATGTCGCCATCCTCGCTTTTCAGCAAGGGCACCTTGCCGGTCGGCGAATATTGCAGGATCCGCTCCCGGGTATCGGGCCGCCCCAGCGGGACGAGGATCTCGTCGAACGCCGCCCCGCTCATGCGCAGGGCCAGCCAGCCCCGCAGCGACCAGGACGAGTCATTGCGATTGCCAATCACGATGGTCAGGGCCATGCGCCTCTCCTCTTCGGCCGCCCGACGCGGACGGCCATGCACCAGAGAACTTAAGAGGCGCACGGACCGATGGCAAATTCCCGATTTTCATCCATCGATGAAGGATCGGAATGCCTGGCTTCAGGTGCGGTACTCTGCGTTGATCTTCACGTATTCGTGGGACAGGTCGGTGGTCCAGATGGTCTCGCTGCAGGTGCCGCGTCCCAGTTCGATGCGGATGCCGATCTCGGCCTGGGCCATCACCGCCGCGCCCTGTTCCTCGGTGTAACTGGCCGCCCGGCCGCCACGGCTGGCGATACAGACGTCGCCAAGGAACACGTCGATCTTGCTCACGTCCAGATTGGCCACGCCGGCACGTCCGACCGCGGCGAGAATGCGTCCCCAGTTCGGGTCGGAGGCGAACAGCGCGGTCTTGATCAGCGGCGAGTGGGCCACGGCATAGCCGACATCCAGGCACTCCTGGTGGGTGGCGCCGCCGTTGACCTGAACAGTGACGAACTTGGTCGCGCCCTCGCCGTCGCGAACGATGGCCTGGGCCAGCTCCATGGAAACCTCCAGTACCGCTTGCTTCAACGCGGCGAACAGCGCGCCGCTGGCCTGGGTGACTTCCGGCAGCGCCGCGCGACCGGTGGCGATCAGCATGCAGCAGTCGTTGGTGGAGGTATCGCCGTCGATGGTGATGCGGTTGAAGGACTTGTTGGCGGCGTCGCGCAACAGATCCTGCAGCACGCCCTGGGCGACCTTGGCGTCGGTGGCGATATAACCGAGCATGGTCGCCATGTTCGGCTTGATCATCCCGGCGCCCTTGCTGATTCCGGTGACGGTCACGGTCACGCCATCGTGCACGAACTGGCGGCTGGCGCCCTTGGGCAGGGTATCGGTGGTCATGATCCCCGCGGCAGCTTCGGCCCAGCGGTCCTCGGCCAGGTCGGCCAGGGCCGCAGGCAACGCCGCCTCGATCTTGGCCACCGGCAGGGGCTCGCCGATCACCCCGGTGGAATATGGCAGCACCGAAGTCTCGGCGACCCCGGCCAGTTCGGCGAGCTTGGCGCAGGTTTGCGCGGCGGCGGCGAGGCCGGCCTCGCCGGTACCGGCGTTGGCGTTGCCGGTATTGGTCAGCAGGTAGCGCACCTCACCGAGGAAACGCTGCTTGGCCAGGGTCACCGGCGCGGCACAGAACGCGTTCAGGGTGAACACCCCGGCCACGCTGGAGCCTTCGGCGCAGCGCATGACCACCACGTCTTTGCGCCCCGGTCGCTTGATGCCGGCGGAAGCGATGCCGAGTTCGAAACCGGGGACCGGGTGCAGGGTGGACAGGGGGCCAAGACCGACAGCCATGGGAACGCGCTCCTTTACCAAACAGTGGACTCGATGCCGTCTGCGACGGCGTGACGGAAAACGCATCGGCGCCGGGCTGGCGCCAATTCGAACAAACGCCGCGAGCGGCAGGACCGGTCGCGGCGTTGGTGAACCAGGCGGGAAGCTTAGTCCAGCTGCCCGTGGCAGTGCTTGTATTTCTTGCCGGAACCGCACGGGCAAGGCTCGTTGCGGCCGATCTTCTGCTCGTTGCGCACAGGCTCGAGCGGCACGACCGGAGCCGGGCCCTCGGGAAGCTCTTCTTCCTCGCCGGCCACGGCCTGCTCCATCGAGGGAGCCTCGGCGTGCTGGAACTGCATGCGCTTGGCCAGTTCCTCCGCCTCGCGACGCAGGCGGGCCTCCTCTTCGGCCGGGTCTTCGCGACGGACCTGGACGTGGGACAGCACGCGGATGGTGTCGCGCTTGATCGAGTCCAGCAGCTCCTGGAACAGGGTGAAGGACTCGCGCTTGTATTCCTGCTTCGGATTCTTCTGCGCGTAGCCACGCAGGTGGATGCCGTGCCGCAGGTGGTCCATGGTCGACAGGTGGTCCTTCCACAGGTCGTCCAGCACCCGCAGCAGCATCTGCTTCTCGAAGGCGCGCAGGGCTTCGGCGCCGGCCAGCTCTTCCTTCTCGTAGTAGGCGGCGACGATCTGCTCGAGGATCTTGCTACGCAGGGTTTCCTCGTACAGCTTGTCGTCTTCGTCCAGCCACTGCTGGATCGGCAGGCGCACGGCGAAGTCGCTGTACAGCGCAGCCTCCAGGCCTTCGATGTCCCACTGCTCGGGCAGCGACTGCGGCGGAATGTGCTGGTTGATGGTGGCGCTGAGGGTTTCCTCGCGGAATTCCTTGATGGTCTCGCCCACGTCCTCTGCCGACAGCAGGGTATTGCGCATGTGGTAGATCACCTTGCGCTGCTCGTTGGCTACGTCATCGAATTCCAGCAGTTGCTTGCGGATGTCGAAGTTGCGCCCTTCGACCTTGCGCTGGGCCTTCTCGATGGCGTTGGTCACCATGCGGTGCTCGATCGCCTCGCCGGACTGCATGCCCAGCGCCTTCATGAAGTTCTTCACCCGGTCGGAGGCGAAGATCCGCATCAGGTTGTCTTCCAGCGACAGGTAGAAGCGGCTGGAACCCGGGTCGCCCTGACGACCGGCGCGGCCGCGCAACTGGTTGTCGATCCGGCGGGATTCGTGGCGCTCGGAGGCGATCACGTGCAGGCCGCCCGCCTCGATCACCTGCTGGTGGCGCTTCTGCCATTCGGCCTTGATCTGGGCGATCTGCTCCTCGGTGGGGTTCTCCAGGGCCGCGACTTCGACTTCCCAGTTGCCGCCGAGGAGGATGTCGGTACCGCGGCCGGCCATGTTGGTGGCGATGGTCACCGAACCGGGCGCGCCAGCCTGGGCGATGATCTCGGCTTCCTTCTCGTGGTACTTGGCGTTGAGCACCTTGTGCTCGATGCCTGCCTCTTGCAACAGCTTGGAAACGTACTCGGAACTCTCGATCGACGCGGTGCCGACCAGGATCGGCCGGCCGAGGGCCTGGCACTGCTTGATGTCGGTGATGATCGCCGCGTACTTCTCTTCCTGGGTCAGGTAGACCAGGTCGTTGAAGTCCTTGCGCGCGATCGGCCGGTGGGTCGGGATCACCACCACGTCGAGACCGTAGATCTGGCGGAACTCGAAGGCCTCGGTATCGGCGGTGCCGGTCATGCCGGCCAGCTTGTTGTACAGGCGGAAATAGTTCTGGAAGGTGGTGGAGGCCAGGGTCTGGCTCTCGGCCTGGATCGGCAGGCCTTCCTTCGCCTCGATGGCCTGGTGCAAGCCCTCGGACAGGCGACGGCCAGGCATGGTGCGGCCGGTGTGCTCGTCGATCAGGAGGATCTGGTCGCCCTGGACGATGTACTCGACGTTGCGGTGGAACAGGGTGTGCGCGCGCAGCGCTGCGTAGACGTGGGTCAGCAGGCTCAGGTTGTGCGCCGAGTAGAGGCTCTCGCCTTCGCCGAGCAGGCCGTTCTGGCTCAGCAGGTCCTCGATGAACTGGTGGCCCTGCTCGTTGAGTTCGACCTGGCGGGTCTTCTCGTCGATGCTGTAGTGGCCTTCCTCGGTCGGCTTGCCCTCGACCTCTTCGACCTGGCGCTTGAGACGCGGGATCAGCTTGTTGATCTTGATGTACAGCTCGGAGCTGTCTTCGGCCTGGCCGGAGATGATCAGCGGGGTACGCGCCTCGTCGATGAGGATCGAGTCCACTTCGTCGACCACGGCGAAGTTCAGCTCGCGCTGGAACTTGTCGTCCAGGCTGAAGGCCATGTTGTCGCGCAGGTAATCGAAGCCGAATTCGTTGTTGGTGCCGTAGGTGATGTCGGCGGCGTAGGCGGCGCGCTTGTCTTCCGGCGGCTGGAAGGGAGTGACCACGCCGACGCTGAGGCCGAGGAACTCGTACAGCGGGCGCATCCAGTTGGCGTCGCGGCGCGCCAGGTAGTCGTTCACCGTGACCACGTGCACGCCCTTGCCGGACAGCGCGTTGAGGTAGACCGGCAGGGTGCCCACCAGGGTCTTGCCCTCGCCGGTACGCATTTCGGCGATCTTGCCGTCGTGCAGGGTCATGCCACCGATCAGCTGGACGTCGAAGTGGCGCATGCCCATCACCCGCTTGCCAGCCTCGCGAACCACGGCGAAGGCTTCGGGCAGCAATTGGTCGAGCGTTTCGCCCTTGGCGTAGCGCTGCTGGAATTCAGCCGTTTTCGCCTTCAACTGCTCGTCGGAGAGCGCCACCATCTGGGGCTCGAGCGCATTGATGGCCTGTACAGCCTTGGCCATGCGCTTTACATCACGCTCGTTCTTGCTTCCAAAGAGTTTCTTCAACAAAGGCGCAAACATATCGACTTGGTCATCCACACGTGGGGAATGGAAGGCTCACCCATCCGGCGGCCCGTGCCGATCAACGGCATGAAAGGGAACATTCTACCCGGAAACGGGTATGAGAAAAGTACAGCAGATCAATGCGCGTCGCTCACTCGGAAACAGACGCGCGTGCGATGAAGCTTTGCGGATTCATTACCCGGCCATCCTTCATCACTTCGAAATGTACGTGGTAGCCGGTGGAGCGTCCGGTGCTGCCGACCTTGGCCAGCACCTGGCCGCGCTTGACCAGGTCACCGACCTCGACCAGGTTCTTCTGGTTATGGGCATACAACGTGGTGTAGCCATCGGCGTGCCCGACCTCGACCACGTTGCCATAGCCGTTCTTGCGCCCGGACCAGGTCACCACCCCCGCCGCCACGGCCACCACGTCGCTGCCGGCCGGCGCGGCGAAGTCGATGCCCTTGTGCATGCTCAGGCGGCCGCTCACCGGATTGACCCGGCGCCCGAACGGCGAGGAGATGTAGCCCTGGCGCACCGGCTGGCCGGCCAGGTAGGTCGACTGGCTGATGTGCTTGTCGGCGAGCAGTTGCTCCAGCACCTCGAGCTGCTGCTCGCGGGTATCCAGGCGTGCCGCCAGTTCGTCCAGCGTCGCCATGAACGACGGCGGGGCATAGGCGCTGCCCTCCAGCGGTTCGTCGACGCCACCCTGGCCGACGCTCAGGGAGAAGTCGAACTCGTCGGGGTCGACGTCGGCCAGCTCGGTGAGACGTTCGCCGAGGGCATCCAGCCGAACCAGGCGCGCCTGCAGTTCGCCGAGATGCACGCTCAGTGCGTCCATCTGCCGCTGCGCGTCCTCGCGGGCGCTGCTGATCTCGGCGCTCTGCGCCTGCAGCGCGGCATCGACTTCGATGCCGGCCACCGGAGCCGGCGCGCGGAACAGCCAGGCGCCCAGGAAGCCCCCGGCCAACAGGCTGGCACCGACCACGCAGGCCCCGGCCAGCATCAGCAACCGCGGCTGCAGATGGACGGAGCGAGCGGCCCCATGGTGCCGGCTCAGAAAAATGATGTGCATGACTTATCCTTCATACGGGCCGGCAGTAGCGAAACGCTTTCTGCTACCATTCCGACTCAGTAACCCCCAGGCTTCCCGCCATGTCTTTTCGTCCCTTGCCCGCCCAGGCATCGACCCAGTTGCTGCGCCAGGCCAGGCCGCTGCAGATGCTGTTCGCCGAAGCCCAGCGCATCTGCCGCCTGCAGCAACTGCTGGAAAGCCAGTTGCAACCGGCGGCGCGCCCGTACTGCCATGTGGCTTCGTGGCGCGGCGGTTGCCTGCTGCTGATCGTCACCGATGGCCACTGGGCCACACGCCTGCGCTATCAGCAGCGGCGCCTGCAGCGGCAGCTGCAGGCTTTCGAAGAATTCGCGAACTTAGCGAAAATCCTTTTCAAGGTGCAACCCACCACGTCCACACAACGTGCGGCACGTCGCAGCTTGACCCTGTCTGCCGTCGCGGCGGAAAACCTTCGCGAATCCGCCGAGATCGTCGGCAATCCACGCCTGCGGGAAGCGCTCGAGCGGTTGGCAAGCCGCGCCGAGAAAAGCCGGCAAGAATAAATCCCGAAATAAAAAGAGGCCACCCTGAGGTGGCCTCCAAATATGGAAAGGAGAGTTTTCCTACACTGCCGCCGCCGGGCGCATATAGGAAATAGGCGCGGTACGCGCGTCTTCGAAGGTCACCACTTCCCAAGCATCCTTGTCTGCGATCAACGTACGCAGCAGTTGGTTGTTAAGGGCATGGCCGGACTTGAAGCCACGGAACTCGCCGATAAGACTGTTGCCGAGCAGATACAGGTCGCCGATGGCATCCAGGATCTTGTGCTTGACGAACTCGTCCTCGTAACGCAGGCCGTCTTCGTTGAGCACGCGGTTCTCGTCGACCACGATCGCGTTCTCCACGCTACCGCCGAGTGCCAGGTTCTGCGAACGCAGGTACTCGATGTCGCGCATGAACCCGAAGGTACGGGCGCGGCTGACCTCCTTGACGAAGGAAGTACTGGAGAAATCGACCGAGGCCTGCTGGGTGCGACCACGGAAGACCGGATGATCGAAATCGATCTCGAAGCTGACCTTGAAGCCGTCGAACGGAACGAAGACGGCGCGCTTGTCGCCCTCTTCCACGCTGACTTCGCGCTTGATGCGGATGAACTTCTTGGCAGCTTCCTGCTCTTGCAATCCGGCGGACTGGATCAGGAATACGAACGGACCAGCGCTGCCATCCATGATCGGCACTTCCGAAGCGGACAGCTCGACGTAGGCGTTGTCGATACCCAGGCCGGCCATGGCCGAGAGCAGGTGCTCCACCGTATCCACTTTGACGTCACCCTTGACCAGGGTGGTCGACATGGTGGTTTCGCCGACGTTCTCGGCCCGGGCCGGGATTTCCACGACCGGATCCAGGTCGGTGCGGCAGAACACGATACCGGTGTCCACCGGCGCCGGTTTCAGGGTCAGGTAAACCTTTTCCCCCGAGTGCAGACCGACGCCAGTAGCCCGGATGATGTTCTTCAAGGTGCGTTGTTTGATCATGGCTTTGGCCGCTTAAGCGCTGACTGCGAACTGTTTTCAACAATGGCCGGCGATGATAGCAGAACCGGCCTTTGCTGAACACCAATCACATCTCTACTCCTGATTAATTACTTCAATCGGCCTGACGACGCAGGAACGCCGGGATATCCAGGTAATCCAGGTCATCCTGCGGGTTCAGCTTGGCCGCGGTCGCCGCGCTGCCGTGAGACTGGTTGCGCATCACGGTAGGACGGTCGAGGTCGCGGTAGTTCACCGACTGCTGCTCGCGCTGGGCCGGAGCGGCTGCCTGGGTTGCACTGCCCTGCACGGTGTTGTCGACGACCTTCACCGGCTTCTCCAGGCGCGCGCCCAGGCCGGTGGCGACTACGGTGACGTGCAGTTCATCGCGCATGTCCGCGTCGATCACGGTGCCCACCTTCACAGTGGCGTGCTCGGAAGCGAACTGTTCGATGATGTTGCCGACATCGGAGTACTCGCCCAGGGACAGGTCCGGACCCGCGGTGATGTTCACCAGGATGCCGCGCGCGCCCTGCAGGTTGACGTCTTCCAGCAGCGGGTTGCGGATTGCCGCCTCGGTGGCCTCGCGGGCACGGTTCGGACCGCTGGCGCAGCCGGTACCCATCATCGCCATGCCCATTTCGCTCATGACGGTCTTCACGTCGGCGAAGTCGACGTTGATCATGCCCGGACGCTTGATGATGTCGGAGATACCGCGCACGGCACCGGCCAGCACGTCATCGGCCTTGGCGAAGGCGGCCAGCAGGCTGGCGTCCTTGCCGAGGATGGTCAGCAGCTTCTCGTTCGGGATGGTGATCAGCGAATCGACGCTCTCGGCCAGCGCACGGATGCCCTCGTCGGCGATCTGCATGCGCTTGCGACCTTCGAACGGGAACGGGCGGGTCACCACCGCGACGGTGAGGATGCCCATTTCCTTCGCCACTTCGGCGATGATCGGCGCGGCGCCGGTACCGGTGCCGCCACCCATGCCGGTGGTGATGAAGACCATGTCGGCGCCTTCCAGCACTTCGGAAATGCGCTCGCGATCTTCCAGAGCCGCCTGACGACCGACTTCCGGATTGGCGCCGGCACCCAGCCCCTTGGTGACGCCCGGGCCGAGTTGCAGAACGGTGCGCGCCGCGATGTTCTTCAGCGCTTGTGCGTCGGTGTTGGCGCAGATGAACTCGACGCCCTCGACGTTGTTCTTGGCCATGTGATTGACGGCGTTGCCGCCACCACCACCTACACCGATCACTTTTATGACGGCGGTTTGTGCGATGTTATCGACCAGTTCAAACATTTCCCCTCTCCTTCCTTTCTAGTTTTGTCGCCTACTGTTACCGCGTTGAATCAGAAATTGCCCTGGACCCAGCGTTTGAGCCGCTCCAGGACAGGTGCCTTGGGTTCGTCGCTGCTGTAGCTGCTACCTGACACAGACATCGACATGCCATCGGACTGCTTCTGCAGTCCGTACATCAGCAGGCCGACGCCCGTCGAATAGATCGGGTTGCGCACCACGTCGGTGAGGCCCTTCACGCTATACGGCACGCCGAGGCGTACCGGCATGTGGAAGATTTCCTCGGCCAGCTCGACCGCGCCTTCCATCTTCGAGGTGCCGCCGGTGAGGACGATCCCTGCGGGGATCAGGTCCTCGTAGCCGCTGCGGCGCAGCTCGGCCTGGACCAGGGTGAACAGCTCGTCGTAACGAGGCTCGACCACTTCGGCCAGGGCCTGGCGCGACAGTTCGCGCGGCGGCCGGTCGCCGACGCTGGGCACCTTGATGGTCTCGCCGGCACCGGCCAGCTTGGCCAGAGCGCAGGCGTAGCGGATCTTGATCTCTTCCGCGTACTGGGTCGGCGTACGCAGGGCCATGGCGATGTCATTGGTGACCTGGTCGCCGGCGATCGGGATCACCGCGGTATGGCGGATCGCGCCTTCGGTGAAGATCGCGATATCGGTGGTGCCGCCGCCGATATCCACCAGGCACACGCCCAGTTCCTTCTCGTCCTCGGTCAGCACCGAATAGGCCGAGGCCAACTGCTCGAGGATGATGTCGTCGACCTCGAGGCCGCAGCGGCGCACGCACTTCTCGATGTTCTGCGAAGCATTCACCGCGCAGGTCACCACGTGCACCTTGGCTTCCAGGCGCACCCCGGACATGCCCAGCGGCTCGCGCACGCCTTCCTGGTTATCGATCACGTAATCCTGGGCCAGGGTATGCAGCACCCGCTGGTCCGCCGGGATCGCCACCGCCTGGGCGGCATCCAGTACCCGTTCGATATCCGCCGGGTTCACCTCGCGATCGCGGATCGCCACGATGCCGTGGGAATTGAGGCTGCGGATGTGGTTGCCGGCGATGCCGACGAACGCCGAGTGGATACGGCAACCGGCCATCTGCTGGGCCTCGTCGATGGCGCGCTGGATCGACTGCACGGTGGACTCGATGTTCACTACCACGCCCTTCTTCAGGCCGCGGGACGGATGAGTACCGATGCCAACGACCTCCAGCTGGCCATCGGCCGTCACCTCGCCCACCAGCGCCACCACCTTGGAGGTACCGATGTCGAGGCCGACGATCATCTTGCCGCTCTGCACGCTTGCCATGGTTATTACTGTCTCCTCAACTCACTGCACGGCGCTGGCCGTGGCCACCGTCGCGGGCGTGACCGGCTCGCGCCACGCAACGGCGAGGCCGTTGGGGTAACGCAGGTCGATCCGCGCAATGTTCGAAATCTGATCTTTGAGTGCCTTGTCGTAGATGCTTACGAAGCGGCGAATCTTGTCTACCACGTGGTCGCGCCCGATCTGGATCTCGACGCCCTGGGCCGTGGTCAGCGCCCAACCGCCGCGATCGCTCATTTCCAGGCGGGCGATGGAGAACCCGAGGGGACGCAGCAACTGGCTGAGTAACTGGTATTGCTGCATCACCTGCTGTTGCGCCCGCTGTGGACCATGCAAGCGGGGCAGATGTTCATAATTCGCCAGTTCCTTTGGCGTAAAAGCCTGTCCCTGGTTGTTCAGCAGCGCTTCGTCGCCCCACCGCGCGATCGGCAGTTGCTCGTCCAGGCGGATCACCACCTGGTCCGGCCACACCCGGCGCACCTCTGCGTGGGCGATCCAGGGCATCTGTTCCAGTTGCCCGCGCATGCCCGCCAGGTCGATGGTGAAGAAGCTCGCCGCCAGGTACGGGGAGATCCGCTGCTGCACCGCGCGCTGGCTGATGTAGCTGAGGTCGCCCTCGACACTGACCTTGGCGATCGGCCGGTCGGCGTACGGCAGGATGTACTCGGCGCCGCGATAGGCGCCATAGCCGAGAACGGCCAGCAACAGCGGCCAGGCCAGGTACTTGAGGAAACTGAAGTCGGCTTTCGGCAGGCGCACGCTCAGCGGTTCCTTGGCCACCAGACGGCTGGCGCCGCGCGGCATCGGCTTGCGCGGAGCGCGGCCGAGTCCACCGGGTTGCTGATGACGGAGCAGTACGCCATTCATGGCTTATCCCCTCGCCTCGCGGCTATCGGCCAGGATCGCCAGCACCAGTTGCTGGAAATCCAGGCCGGCGGCCCGCGCGGCCATAGGCACCAGGCTGTGGTCGGTCATGCCCGGTGCGGTGTTGACTTCAAGCAGCCAGAAACGCCCTTCGGCGTCCTGCATCACGTCCGCCCGCCCCCAGCCCTGGATGCCCAGGGCGTCGCAGGCGCGCGCGGTGAGTTCCTTCAGCTCGCTTTCCTTGGCCTCGTCGAGACCGCAGGGCACCTGGTAGCGGGTATCGCTGGCCAGGTACTTGGCGTCGTAGTCGTAGAAGGTGTGCGGCGTGCCCAGGCGGATCGCCGGCAGCACCTGCCCGCGCAAGGTCGCCACGGTGAATTCCGGGCCGCTGATCCACTGCTCGACCAGCACCTGCGAGTCGTAGCGGGCCGCTTCGCGCCACGCCGCGATCAATTCGACGAGCCCGCCGACCTTGGCCATGCCGATGCTCGAGCCTTCGTGAGCCGGCTTGACGATCAGCGGGAAACCCAGTCGCTGCGCCGCTTCGCGGCAGTCATCCTCGCTGGCCAGCACCGCGTAGTCCGGGGTCGGCAGGCCGAGGCTGAGCCAGACCCGCTTGGTCCGCAGCTTGTCCATCGCCAGCGCCGAGGCCAGCACGCCGCTGCCGGTGTAGGGAATGCCCGCGCACTCGAGCAGGCCCTGCATGCTGCCATCCTCGCCGCCACGACCGTGGAGAATGATGAAGGCACGGTCGATCTTCTCCTCGACCAGGCGTTGCAGCAGGTCTTCACCGACATCGATGCCGAAGGCATCGACCCTGGCGGCCAGCAGGGATTGCAGGACCATCGCGCCGGACTTCAGCGACACCTCGCGCTCGGCGCTCTTGCCGCCGAACAGCACGGCAACGCGGCCGAACGCCTTGGGATCCTGGGTGCCGTTCAGCAGGCTATCGAGGCAAAGGTTCATGCGCCCTTCCCTCCCTTGCCGGCGAACAGCGGATTCTTGATCAGTTGCGGGGCCAGGCCACCGACATCGCCAGCGCCCTGGCAAAGCAGGATGTCGCCAGCGCGCAGCAGCGGCTTGACCAGCGGCGCCAGGTCGGCGTCGCGCTCGAAGTAGATCGGGTCGAGCTGGCCGCGCTGGCGGATGCTGTGGCACAGCTGGCGGCTGTCGGCTCCCGGGATCGGCTCTTCGCCGGCCGGATAGACCTCCATCAACAGCAGCACGTTGGCTTCGCCCAGCACCTGCACGAAGTCTTCGTACAGGTCGCGGGTACGGGTATAGCGATGCGGCTGGTAGACCATCACCAGGCGACGCTCCGGCCAACCGCCACGGATCGCCTTGATCACCGCGGCGACTTCGCGCGGATGGTGGCCGTAATCGTCCACCAGCATCACGCTGCCACCCTCGACCTGCAGCTCGCCGTAGACCTGGAAGCGCCGGCCTACGCCCTGGAAGCCGGACAGCCCCTGGACGATGGCTTCGTCGGAGATGCCCTCGTCGGTAGCGATGACGATGGTCGCCAGGGAATTCAGCACGTTGTGCAGGCCGGGCATGTTCACCGAGACGTCCAGCGGCTCGCGCTCCGGGCGCAACACGGTGAACCAGGTGCGCATGCCTTCCTGGCGGATGTTGATCGCGCGCACGTCGGCGTCTTCGCTAAGGCCGTAGGTCACGGTCGGGCGGGCGATCTGCGGGAGGATCTCACGCACAACCGGATCATCCACGCACATCACCGCCAGTCCGTAGAACGGCAGGTTGTGGAGGAACTCGACGAAGGTCTTCTTCAGCTTGTTGAAGTCGCCGCCGTAGGTCGCCATGTGGTCGGCGTCGATATTGGTGACCACCGCGACCATCGGTTGCAGGTGCAGGAAGCTGGCGTCGCTCTCGTCGGCCTCGGCCACCAGGTAGCGGCTGGCGCCGAGCTGGGCGTTGGTCCCGGCGGCGTTCAGCCGGCCGCCGATGACGAAGGTCGGGTCCAGGCCGCCGGCGGCGAACACCGAGGCGATCAGGCTGGTAGTGGTGGTCTTGCCGTGGGTGCCGGCTACCGCGATGCCGTGCCGGTAGCGCATCAGCTCGGCGAGCATCTCCGCACGCGGCACCACCGGAATCCGCCGTTCCAGGGCCGATGCCACTTCCGGGTTGGCCCGGTTGATGGCACTGGACACCACCAGCACGTCGGCGCCGTCGGCGTTTTCCGCCTGGTGGCCGATGAAGATCTGCGCGCCGAACTTCTCCAGGCGCTCGGTCACCGCCGAGGCCTTGAGGTCCGAGCCGGATACCTCGTAGCCGAGGTTCAGCAGCACTTCGGCGATCCCGCACATACCGGCGCCGCCGATGCCGACGAAATGGATGCGGCGGATACGGCGCATGGTCCGGGTGACGCCATTCGGTTCTTTAACCACGGGCCACCTCCAGGCAGGCATCGACCACCGTCCGGGTAGCCTCGGGTTTCGCCAGGCTGCGTGCCTGGTCTGCCATGGAGCGCAGGGTTTCGGGATGCATCAGGACCTCGGACAGCTGCGCGGCCAGTTCGGCCGCGCCGGTAGACTTTTGCGGCAGCAGGCGGCCGGCGCCGCTGCGTACCAGGAATTCGGCATTGCGGGTCTGGTGATCGTCGATCGCGTGAGGCAACGGCACCAGGAAGGCGGGCAATCCCGCCGCCGTCAGCTCGCTGACGGTCAGCGCGCCGGCGCGACAGATCACCAGGTCGGCCCAGGCGTAGGCCGCGGCCATGTCGCTGATGAAGGGCGCGACGTCCGCTTCGACCGCCACTGTGCGATAACGCTCGGCGGTAATCTCGGCATGCTGACGACCGGCCTGATGGCGGATTGCCGGACGGATTTCCAGCGGCACCTGCGCCAGGGCCTCTGGCAACAGCTTGTTCAGCGGTTCCGCGCCAAGGCTGCCGCCGAGCACCAGCAGATTGACCCGACGGCCGGTCAGCGGCGCGCGGGCGTGCGCGTCGAGGAATAGCTCGCCGCGCACCGGATTGCCGGTGGTCAGACGCTTGTCACTGGCCGGGAAGGTATCCGGGAATGCCTCGCAGACGCGCCTGGCGATCGGCGCCAGGCTGCGGTTGGCGGTGCCGGCCACGGCGTTCTGCTCGTGGATCACCAGCGGCACGCCGTTGAGGCGCGCAGCCAGGCCGCCCGGGCCGGTGACATAGCCACCCAGGCCGAGCACGCAGACCGGCCTCAGCTGGCGGATCACCCGCAGCGCCTGGAACAGCGACTTGAGCAGCTCCAGCGGCGCCTTGACCAGCGACTTCAGGCCCTTGCCGCGCAGCCCGCTGACCTGGATCAGGTGCAACGGCAGGCCGGCCTTGGGTACCAGGTCATTCTCGATGCCGCGCGGCGTCCCCAGCCAGTGCACGGCATAGCCGCGCGCCTGGAACTCCCGCGCACAGGCGAGCGCCGGGAACACGTGTCCGCCGGTGCCACCCGCCATGATCAGGACATTACCTTTCATCGGCAAAGTCCTCTTCGTTGAACTCATATTCCTCGCTACCCAGGTGGGTTCGCCGTTCCCATTCGATGCGCAGCAACATCCCCAGACAGGCACAGCAGATCACCAGCGAACTGCCGCCGTAGCTGAGGAACGGCAGGGTCAGGCCCTTGGTCGGCAGCAGGCCGACGTTCACCCCGATGTTGATCAGGAACTGGCCGATCCAGAGGAAGGCCAGGCCGTAGGCCACGTAGGCGGAGAAGAACTGCTTGGCCTGCTCGGCCCAGATGCCGATGTACAGCGCGCGCAGGCTGACGAACACGAACAGGGCGACGGTCGCCAGGGCGCCGACGATGCCCAGCTCCTCTGCAAGCACGGCGAAGACGAAATCGGTGTGCGCCTCCGGCAGGTAGAACTGCTTCTGGATGCTGTTGCCCAGTCCCATGCCCAACCAGCCGCCGCGGCCGAAGGCGATCAGCGCCTGGCTCAACTGATAGCCGGCGCCGAACTGGTCGGCCCAGGGGTCGGTGAAGTTGGTCAGGCGTGCCATCCGGTAGGGCTGGGTCTGGATCAGCAGGACCACCGCGCCGACCGCCAGCAGCACCATCAGGCCGAAGCGGAACAGCCCCACCCCGCCGAGGAACAGCATGGCCGCGGCAGCGCCCATCATTACCACGGTGGCGCCGAAGTCCGGCTCGCGCAGCAGCAGGCCGGCCATCGGCAGCAACACCACGAAGGGCTTGAAGAAGCCCATCCAGCTTTCCCGGACCTCCTGCTGGCGGCGGATCAGGTAGCCGGCCATGAAGATCACCACGCAGACCTTGGCGATCTCCGAAGGCTGGATGTTGAACAGGCCGAAGCCGATCCAGCGCATCGAGCCGTTCACCTCGCGGCCGATACCGGGGGTGATCACCAGCACCAGCAGGCCGAAGGCGACCAGCAACAGCTTCCAGCCCCAGCGCTGCCAGGTGGCCATCGGGACCATCATGGTCAGGCCGCAGGAAATCAGGCCGATCACCAGGTAGATCAGGTGACGGACGGAGAAGTACAGCGGGTTGCCCGACTGCGCCGCCGCCACCTCGGAAGAGGCGGAAGTCACCATCACCAGGCCGAGGCCGAGCAGCGCCAGGCAACCCGCCAGCAGCGGGAAGTCCAGGTCGATGCCGTGCCGGCTCAACAGCGGCGACGGGAAGGGGCGCAACACCGACAGCATCACGCTAGCTCCTCTACGGCTTTGGCGAACAGGCGTCCGCGTTCTTCGAAGTTCTTGAACATGTCCAGGCTCGCGCAGGCCGGCGACAACAGCACCGCATCGCCTTCGCGGGCCAGCTCGGCGGCCTGCCGGACTGCTTCGTCCAGCGTTGCGACGCGCACCAGCGGTACCGCGTTGCCCAGTGCCTGGGCAATCAGCCCGGCGTCACGGCCAAGCAGTACCACCGCCCGGCAGAAGCGCGCGACCGGCTCGCGCAGGTCATGGAAATCGGCGCCCTTGCCGTCTCCGCCGGCGAGCAGCACCAGCTTGCCGTCGATGTCGGCACCCAGCCCCTCGATCGCCGCCAGGGCGGCGCCGACGTTGGTGGCCTTGGAATCGTCGTAGTAGCTCACGCCCTGCCGCTCGCGTACCCACTGGCAGCGATGAGCCAGGCCGGAAAACGCCTTCAGCGCGCCGAGCATGGTGTCGAACGGCAGGCCGACCGCATGGCCCAGCGCCAGCGCGGCGAGCGCGTTGGAATAGTTGTGGGCGCCACGGATCTTCAGTTCGCCAACCGGCAGCAGCTTGTCGAACTGGAACGCCAGCCACTTCTGGCCGTCTTCCTCGATCAGGCCGAAAGCCTTGAAGTCCGGCTTGTTCAGGCCGAACGACCAGCACGGCACGGTATCGGCGATCAGCGGTCGGGTCAGGGCATCGGCGCGATTCACCACGACCTGGCGGGCACCGCGGAAGATCCGGTGCTTGGCCAGGTGGTAGTCAGCCATGCCGTCGTAGCGATCCATATGGTCTTCGCTGACGTTCAGCACGGTCGCCACCTCGGCGTTGAGGCGATCGCAGGTTTCCAGCTGGAAGCTCGACAGCTCCAACACGTACAGCTCGATGTCGTCGGCCAGCAGGTCGAGCGCCGGGGTGCCGAGGTTGCCGCCGACGGCGACACGCTTGTCCGCGGCCACCGCCATTTCGCCCACCAGGGTGGTCACGGTGCTCTTCGCGTTGGAACCGGTGATGGCGACGATCGGGGCCTTCGCCTCGCGGGCGAAGAGATCGATGTCACCGGAGATGCGCACGCCTTTCGCGGCGGCCTGTACCAGCGCGGGGGTGCGCAGCGACAAGCCGGGGCTGACGTAGAGTTCGCGGGCGGAGCAGAGGAACTCGGCGTCGAGTTCGCCGCAACGCACTTCCACCTGCGGATACTGGGCACGCAGGGTGGCCAGCTCCGGCGGGTTCTCTCGGGTATCGACCACGGCGAAAGGCAAGCCGCGGCGCGCCAGGTAGCGCACCAGGGACATGCCGCTCTTGCCGAGGCCGACAACGATGCGGAAGTGGTCGGAGGCGATCAGGCTCATGCTCTCTTCGTCCTCAACGCAGCTTCAAGGTGGCGAGGCCGATCAGCACCAGGATCACGGTGATGATCCAGAAGCGCACGATCACGCGCGGCTCCGGCCAGCCTTTCAGTTCGAAATGGTGATGGATCGGCGCCATGCGGAAGACGCGGCGTCCGGTCAGCTTGAAGGAAGCGACCTGGATCATCACCGAGAGGGTTTCCATGACGAACACCCCACCCATGATGAACAGCACGATTTCCTGGCGCACGATCACCGCGATGGTGCCCAGCGCGGCGCCCAGCGCCAACGCGCCGACGTCGCCCATGAAGACCTGCGCCGGATAGGTGTTGAACCAGAGGAAGCCGAGGCCGGCGCCGACCAGCGCGGCGCAGAACACGATCAGCTCGCCGGCGCCCGGTACGTTGGGAATCAACAGGTACTCGGCGAACTTCACGTTGCCCGACAGGTAGCAGAAGATGCCCAGCGCGCCGGCAACCATTACCGTCGGCATGATCGCCAGGCCGTCGAGACCGTCGGTGAGGTTCACTGCATTGCTCGAACCGACGATGACGAAGTAGGTCAGGACCACGAAGAAGATGCCCAACTGGATCTCGACGCTCTTCAGCATCGGCACGATCAGGGTGGTCTCGATCGGGGTTTCGGCAGTCATGTAGAGGAACACGGCGGCGCCGATGCCGAACACCGACTGCCAGAAGTACTTCCAGCGGCTCGGCAGGCCACGGGAGTTCTTCTCGATCACCTTGCGGTAGTCGTCCACCCAGCCGATGGCACCGAACAGCAGGGTAACGACCAGCACTACCCACACGTAGCGGTTGGAAAGATCCGCCCACAGCAGCGTGCTGATGGCTATGGCGGTAAGGATCAGGGCGCCGCCCATGGTCGGGGTGCCCTTCTTCGACAGGTGCGACTGCGGACCGTCGTTGCGCACGGCCTGGCCGATCTGGCGGATCTGCAAGGTACGGATCATCCAGGGCCCCAGCCACAGCGACAGCGACAGCGCGGTGAGCACGCTGAGAATGCCGCGCAGGGTCAGGTACTGGAAGACGCCGAAGCCCTTGTAGAACTGTTGCAGGTATTCGGCCAGCAGCAGGAGCATTAGTGACTCTCCTCGGAGGAACCGCACAGCGCCGCGACGACTTTGTCCATCGCCGCACTGCGGGAACCCTTGATCAAAATGGTGGTTGTCGGTTGTTCGGTGGCCAGCGCCCCAATCAGGCTGGCCTGGTCGGCGAAGTGCCGGCCCGTGGCGCCGAACGCCTGTACGGCGTGGGCCATCAGCGGTCCGACCGCATAGAGCGCGGACACCTTGCCAGCGGCGTAGGCGCCCACCTCGCGGTGGGCCTGCTCGGCCCAGGAACCGAGTTCGCCCATGTCTCCGAGGACCAGGACGGTGCGCCCGGAAAAGCCGCTCAGTATATCAATCGCCGCCAGCATTGACGCGGGGTTGGCGTTGTAGCTGTCGTCTATCACACGCAGCCCGCTGGCGGTCAGTTGCGCTACCGCGCGGCCCTTGACCGGCTGCAGCGCCTGCAGCCCGGCGACGATCCCATCCAGCGGCACGCCCAGTGCATGGGCGGCAGCGGCGGCAGCCAGGGCATTGGCGACATTGTGCCGCCCCAGCAGGTTGAGCTGGACCTGCGCTTCACCCGCTACGCCCTGCAGCCTGAAGCCCATGCAGCCACGCGCATCGCGCTGCAGATCGGCGGCGCGGAAATCGGCCTGGGGCCGGTCGAGGGAGAAAGTCAGCAACGGACGGCCGCTGGCACGGGCCTTCCAGGTGTCGAAGGCCTTGTCGTCCAGGTTCAGCACGGCGGTGCCGTCGGCGGCCAGCCCTTCGAGTATCTCGCCCTTCGCCTCGACGATCTTCTCCGGTCCGCCGAACTCGCCGACATGGGCGGTTCCGGCATTGGTGATGATCGCCACGTGCGGGCGGGTCAGCTCAACCGTGTAGGCGATCTCGCCGATGCGCGAGGCGCCCAGTTCGATCACTGCGCTACGGTGCTGCGGCGCCAGTTGCAGCAGGGTCAGCGGTACGCCGAGGTCGTTGTTCAGATTGCCACGGGTAGCCAGCACCGACTCGGCATCGCCGGCCTGGGTACGCAGGATGCTGGCGAGCATCTCCTTGACCGTGGTCTTGCCGCTGGAGCCCGTCATGGCCGCCAGCGGGCCGGTGAACTTGCGCCGGTTCAGCGCGCCCAGTCGCCCCAGGGCCGCACGGGTATCGCGCACCAGCAATTGCGGCAGGGGCGCGTCGGCGACTTCGCGCTCCACCAGCACAGCCACCGCGCCCTTGGCGGCAACCTCGGCGAGATAGTCGTGGCCGTCGAAACGCGGCCCACTCAGGGCAATGAACAGTTGGCCGGGCCCGATGGCGCGACTGTCGGTGGAAACCGCCGAAAAGACGGCGTCCTCGCCGATCAGGCGGGCGTCCAGCGCGACCGTCAACTGGCTGAGGCGAAGAGGCTCAAGCATGCGGCACCTCCCAGGCGGCCAGGGCGCGCTCGGCCTGCTCGATGTCGGAGAACGGATGGCGTACGCCGTCGATCTCCTGATAATCCTCGTGACCCTTGCCAGCCAGGAGCACCACGTCATCCACCGCAGCGGAAGCGATCAGATGGGCGATCGCCTCACCGCGCGACGGCAGGAAGGTAACCTTGTCAGCGGCAGCGAAGCCTTTGCGGATATCGGCGATGATCGCCGCACTGGCCTCGGTGCGCGGGTTGTCGTCGGTGACCAGCACCCCATCCGCCAGGCGTTCGGCGATCGCAGCCATCAGCGGACGCTTGCCGGCATCGCGATCGCCACCGCAGCCGAACAGGCACAGCAGGCGCGCGGCCGCGTGCGGACGCAGGGCCTCCAGGACTTTTTCCAGGGCGTCGGGAGTATGCGCGTAGTCCACCACCACCAGCGGCTTGTCGCCGCCTCCCAGGCGCTGCATGCGGCCGACCGGCCCCTGCAGTTGCGGCAAGGTGCGGAGGATATCGCCCAGGGGATAACCCAGGCCAAGCAACGCACCGACCGCCGCCAGCAGGTTGCTCAGGTTGAAGCGGCCGAGCAACGGGCTGCGCAGCAGGCCCTCGCCGTGCGGAGTGACCAGCGCCGCCTCGATGCCGGCGTCGCCGAAGCGCGCTTCGCGGCAATAGAGGAACGCCGAGCTGTCGGTGAGGCTGTAGGTGATCAGCTCCGAGTCCTGCTCCTCGCCGGCCAGTCGACGGCCGAAATCGTCGTCCAGGTTGATCACCCGGCAGCGCAGGCCCGGCCAGGCGAACAGCTTGGCCTTGGCGGCGGCATAGGCTTCCATCGAACCGTGATAGTCGAGGTGGTCGCGGGACAGATTGGTGAACACCGCGATATCGAAACCGAGCGCCGCCACGCGGCCCTGGTCGAGGCCGTGGGAAGACACTTCCATCGCTACCGCGCGGGCGCCGGCCTGCTTCAGCGTGGCCAGCGTGGCCTGCACCGCGAGCGGGTCCGGCGTGGTGTGCCGGCCGCTCTCCAGGGCGCCGTAGAAACCGGTGCCGAGGGTGCCGACGATGCCGCAGCGCTCGCCGAGCAGATCCAGGGCCTGGGCCACCAGTTGGCTGACGCTGGTCTTGCCGTTGGTGCCGGTGACGCCGATCAGGTCCAGCCCGCGGCTCGGCTCGCCGTAGAAACGCCCGGCGACCGCCGACAGTTGCGCGGCCAGCCCCTTCACCGCGATCAGCGGCGCATCGCTGGGCGGCAGCTCTCCGGCGCCTTCCGCCTCGTAAGCCACGGCAGCCGCGCCCTTGGCCAGGGCATCGGCGATGTGCGCACGACCATCCTGGCGCCCGCCCGGCACCGCCAGGAACAGGTCGCCCGGACGAACGCCGCGGCTATCCAGGGTCAGCTCGCGGATCAGCAGATCGCGCTCGGCCTGGGGAAACAGTTGGTTCAGGCTCATAGGCATCAGCCACGCCCTCCTTTTGCGGGCGCAGCATTGACCTGCTGCTGTTCGGTGGCCGTCGGCAGGTTATCCGGCGGCACGTTCATCAGGCGCAGCGCGCCAGCCATGACCTTGCTGAACACCGGCGCCGACACCAGGCCGCCGAAGTAGCCCGCCTTGCTCGGCTCGTCGATCACCACGACCATCGCGATGCGCGGATCGGTGGCCGGGGCGAAACCGGCGAACAGCGAGCGATAGGCGTTTTCCCGGTAGCCCTTGGTGCCGACCGAGACCTTGCGCGCGGTCCCGCTCTTGCCGGCGGCGTGGTAACCCGGCACCTGGGCGCGGAACACCCCGCCCTGGGCCTCGACCACTTGTTGCAGCATGCCCTGCACGGTGGAAGCCACTTCAGGCGAGATCACCTGCACACCATCCGGCACGCGGTCGACTCGGGTCATGCTCAGCGGCACGCTCTTGCCGTCGTTGGCCAGGGCCGCATAGGCATGCGCCAACTGGATCGCGGTTACCGAGAGACCGTAGCCGTAGGCCAGGGTCGCGGTTTCCGCCTTCGGCCACTTGCGGTGGTTGGGCAGGTTGCCGACGCGCTCGCCGGGGAAGCCCAACCCCGTGTCCTGCCCGAGACCGACCTGTTGCATGACCGAGTAGATGGATTCGGCGCCGATGTCGAAGGCGATCTTGCTGATGCCGACGTTGCTCGACTTGATCAGGATGCCGGTGAGATCGAGTTGCCGCGAATTGCGCGATACGTCGCGAATGGTGTAGCGGCCGATCTGCAGGGTGCCCGGGTAGACGTCGACGATATCGCTGGGTTTCCAGCGCCCGCTGGCCAGCGCCGCGCTCATCGAGAACGGCTTGACCGTCGAGCCCGGCTCGAACACGTCGATCATCGCCCGGTTGCGCATGGCCGCCGGCTGCAGGTTACGACGATTGTTCGGGTTGTAGGTGGGCTGGTTGGTCATGGCCAGGATCTCCCCGGTCTTCACGTCCATGATCACCAGGCTGCCGGCCTTGGCGCCGTTTTCCAGCAGAGCGTTGCGCAGTTCGCGATGAGCCAGGTACTGCAGGCGCAGGTCGATGGACAGCGCAAGGGTCTTGCCCGGTTTGGCATTCTTGGTGACCTGCACGTCCTTGATCACGCGGCCACGGCGATCCTTGAGCACCTGGCGCTTGCCCGGCACGCCGGCCAGCCATTCGTCGAAAGCCAGCTCGATACCTTCGCGACCGCGGTCGTCGACATCGGTAAAGCCGACCGCATGGGCCACCACTTCGCCAGCCGGGTAGAAACGCCGAAACTCCTCGATGGAGTACACGCCGGGCACCTTCAGGGCGATCACGCCTTCGCCCTGCTCCGGGGTCAGCCCACGGACCAGATAGATGAACTCGCGCTCGGCGTTCTGCTCGATGCGGTCGGCGAACAGCTTGGTATCCTGCCCGAGCGCCGCCGCCAGTTGCGGCCAGCGTTCCTTGGCGGTCATCAGCTCCTTGGGGTTGGCCCACAGGGTGGTGACCGGGGTGCTCACCGCCAGCGGTTCGCCGTTGCGGTCAGTGATCAGGCCCCGGTGCGCAGGGATGGCGATATGCCGCACGCTACGCGCGTCGCCCTGGCCCTTGAGGAAGTCATGGTCGATCACGTGCAGGTCGACGATTCGCCAGACGATGGCGCCGACCATCGCCAGCAGCAGGCCGACGATCACGCAGAACCGCCATGGGTAGAGGGCGCCCTGGAAATAATTCAGTTTCATGGCGCCACCATCCTGACCTCGGCCGGGTCGGGAACGCGCATGCGCAACTGTTCCACCGCCAGGCTTTCGATGCGGCTATGGGCGGTCCAGGTGCTCTGCTCGAGAATCAACCGGCCCCACTCGGCCTGCGCCTTGTCGCGCACGCTCAGCTCGGAATACAGCGAGTTGAGCAGTTGCCGGTTCCAGTAGGTGCTGTAGGCCACGGCAATCGCCGAGAGCAGCAGACCTATATAAAGCAGCAACATGAGGAAGCTGCCGGTAGGCAGGCGCTTGACGAAGAGACGGCTCATCTCAGCTTCTCCGCCACGCGCATGACCGCGCTGCGCGAGCGCGGGTTGGCCTTGAGTTCTTCTTCCGAAGCGTACTGCGGCTTGCCCAGCAGCTTCAGGCGCGGCTCGAAGACCTTGGAACGGATCGGCAGGTCGCGCGGCAGGTTGTCCGCCTCGCCCTTGGCGTGCTTGCGCATGAACAGCTTGACGATGCGGTCTTCCAGGGAATGGAAACTGATCACCACCAGCCGGCCGCCGACGGCCAGCGATTCGAGCGCGGCGTCAAGGCCACGCTCGAGATCGCCCAGCTCATTGTTCACATGGATGCGCAGGCCCTGGAATGCGCGGGTCGCCGGATTCTTGCCCTTCTCCCAGGCGGGGTTGGCAACCGTGATCACTTCGGCGAGATCGGCAGTTCGTTCGAACGGCCGCTCCTGACGGCGCTGCACGATGGCGCGGGCCATCCGCTTGGCGAAGCGTTCTTCGCCATATTCCTTGAAGACCCGGGCGATTTCCTCTTCGGTGGCGTTGGCGATGAACTCCGCTGCGCTGATGCCCTGGCCGGGATTCATGCGCATGTCCAGCGGACCATCGTTGAGGAAGCTGAAGCCGCGCTCGGGATCGTCGAGTTGCGGCGACGACACGCCAAGGTCGAGCAGGACGCCATCGACCCGCCCTTCGAGACCGCGTGCGCGCACCTCATCGCCCAGTTCGGCGAACGAGCGCTGCACAATGACGAAGCGGCCGTCTTCGGCCGCCAATGCTTTTCCTGTCTGGATGGCCTGGGGATCTTTGTCGAATCCGAGCAGGCGTCCCCCGGCGCCCAGTTTCTCGAGCAAGGCTCGACTATGGCCCCCTCTTCCGAAGGTACCGTCCAGATAGCAGCCGTCCTCCCGCGGGGCCAGTGCGGAAACGGCCTCCTCGAGCAGAACGGTGATATGGCGGTAGGTGGCATTCATAGTCAAAGGATCAGGTCGCGTAGTTCGTCCGGCAGCCCACCGGGTTGTTTGATTGCCGCCAGGTCGGCTTCAGCCATGGCGTTCCAGGCATCCTCATCCCACAACTGAAACTTGTTCAGTTGCCCCACCAGCATCGCCCGCTTGTCCAGCTTGGCGTACTCGCGCAGGCGCGGCGGAATCAGGAAACGCCCGTTTCCGTCCAGTTCCAGATCGACGGCATTACCGATCAGCAGCCGCTGCAGGCGCCGCGTTTCTTCTCGCAAAGAAGGCAGCTCGCGCAGCTTGGCTTCGATCAGTTCCCATTCGGGCAAGGGGTAAACGGTGAGGCAGGGGTCGACTGCGTCGATAGTGACGATGAGCTGGCCGGCACAACGCGAAACGAGCTCGTCACGATACCGACTCGGCATCGCGAGGCGCCCTTTGGCGTCGAGACTTATGGCATTAGCTCCGCGAAACACGTCAGCGCTTCCCCTGTGGTTGGCTTTCCATGCCAATTGATCCCACTTTTACCCACTTCATACCACTTCTGCACACTATAGAAATCCACACTCCCCACCGTCAAGGCGCGTCAGAAGTGAAAAATCCTTACAGGACGGAGATTTAGCGTGCTTTTGGAAGGTTGCGGAGCGCTTTTAGAAGTAAAAGAGATGACAAAACACAATAAGTCCAAAGTCTTAGCCTTCGAACTTAAAGTGATTTATCAAGAGTTGCGGCTTTTCGCTTTTGCGACGGACGGATAAAACCGGGAAAAAGCGAAGAGAGTGGGAAGAAGTGGGAGAGTCGATCTATAAGCCGGGTTCTGTCGAGGACAGCCATTCCTCTGGGACGCACATCACTGTACGCCTCAAGCGACCTACCCGAATCCAACGCGGGCCGCGCCAATGGATTCCTATTTGGTCTTGCTCCGAGTGGGGTTTACCTAGCCACGCACTGTTGCCAGCCGTGCGGTGCGCTCTTACCGCACCTTTTCACCCTTACCGGCGCTGTTGCGCTTAGGCGGTTATTTTCTGTGGCACTTTCCGTAGGCTCGCGCCTCCCAGGCGTTACCTGGCACTCTGCCCTATGGAGCCCGGACTTTCCTCCACCGCGCTATTGCGCGACAGCGACTGTCCAATCGACTCTCCGCCGACAAGGTTAGCGGGAGCAGGCGCGAAGAACAAGCTCAACTCTTCCCTTGGCGTTGCAAAGCCTGTTGATACAAAAGGTTTTTTCGCACCCCGGTAATTTCCGCCGCCAGCGCCGCGGCTTTCTTCAACGGCAGCTCGGCAAGCAGCAGGTCGAGCACCCTGAGCGCCTCCGCACCGATCGACTCCTCGCCTTCCGGCGCCTGCCACCCCGCCACCAGCACAACGCACTCGCCGCGCTGCTGGTTGCTGTCCGACGCGACCCAATCGTGCAGTTCGGCCAACGGCAGGCTGCGAATGGTCTCGAAGGTCTTGCTCAGCTCCCGCGCCAGCACCGCACGGCGCTCCCCGCCGAACACGTCGCGCATGTCCGCCAGGCTTTCCAGCAGACGATGGGGCGCCTCGTAGAAAATCAGCGTGCGCGGCTCTTCCTGTACCGCCTGGAGGCGGCTGCGTCGTCCCGCAGCCTTGGCGGGCAGGAAACCTTCGAAGATGAACCGGTCCGACGGCAATCCCGCCGCCGACAGCGCCGCGATCAGCGCGCAGGAGCCCGGCACCGGGACCACCCGGATACCCAGCGCCTGTGCCTGGCGCACCAGGTGGAAGCCGGGATCGGAAATCAGCGGGGTACCGGCGTCCGAGATCAGCGCGACGTCCTCCCCACCCTGCAGCCGGGAGATGAAGCGCCCGCCCTCCTCGCGCTCGTTGTGCTCGTGGCAGGCCGCCAATGGCGTCTCGATGCCGAAGTGCTGGAACAGCCGGATCGAATGGCGGGTATCCTCCGCAGCCACCAGGGCCACCTCCCGCAGCACCCGCAGGGCGCGCGGGCTGATGTCGTCGAGATTGCCGATCGGGGTCGCCACTACGAACAGAGTGCCTGCTGACACGAAAATACCTCGGGAGCTATCTGAAAAGGCGGCATTGTATCGCGATTCAGGGTGCCGCCATCGCACCCGAGGCGGGCCTCCGGTACAATCGGCGACTCTTCGTGAATGCGCCATGAGAAGCCCTATATGATCGCTTGCCTGCGTCCGCTTTCTGCTCTGATCCTGGCCGGTCTGCTGACCGCCTGCGCGACCTCGTCCAATTCCGGACTGGGCGAACTTCCCCGTACGCCGAATGCCAGCATCGAGCAGTTGTTGCAACAGGCCAGCCAGAGCAAGCCCGAGGAAGCGGCGCTGCTGCGCCTCTCGGCAGCGGACCTTGCCTACCAGCAGAAGGACCTCGCCAGGTCCACCGCCATCCTGGGACAGATTCCGCTGGAAAGCCTGAAGCCGGCCCAGCAGGTCTTCGCCAGCACCCTGAACGCCGAACTGGCCCTCGCCCGCAGCAAGCCCAAGGCCGCCCTGCAGGCATTGCAGCATCCGAGCATGCAGCATCTCAGCGAACTGCCGGTGACCCAGCAGGTTCGTACCCAGCGCGCCAAGGCCCAGGCCCTCGCCGCCGACGGCCAGGTCCTTGCCGCAGCCAAGGAGCGCATCTACTTCGCACCGCTGCTCGAGGGCCCGGCGGTGATCGAGAACCAGGAAAAGATCTGGACCCTGGTCAGCAGCCTGCCGGTCGACCAGTTGCAACCGAGCGCCAACGAAGACGACCTCAGCGGCTGGCTGACCCTGGCACGCATCACCAAGACCTCGCCGACCCTGCAGCAACAGCAGGCCAGCATCGAGAGCTGGCAACAGCAGAACCCCGAGCACCCGGCGGCCAAGCACTTGCCGGCGGCGCTGGAGAAACTCAAGACGCTGTCCCAGCAGCCGCTGACCCGCATCGCCCTCCTGCTACCCCAGCAGGGGCAGTTGGCCAACGTCGCCCGGGCCCTGCAGGACGGCTTCCTCGCCGCCCACTTCCAGGCCCAGCAGGCCGGCCAGAATCCTCCTTCGATCAAGCTCTACGACAGTACCCAGGTGCGCTCGCTAGATGACTTCTACCGCCAGGCCCAGGCCGATGGCGTCGAACTGGTCGTCGGTCCACTGGAGAAGCCGCTGGTCAAGCAACTCGCTAGCCGCGAGCAACTGCCGATCACCACCCTCGCACTCAACTACAGCGACAACAGCCAGGAAGGCCCGGCGCAGCTGTTCCAGTTCGGCCTCGCCGCCGAGGACGAAGCGCGCGCGGTGGCCAGCCGGGCCTGGGGCGACGGCATGCGCCGGGCCGTGGCGCTGGTGCCGCGCGGCGAATGGGGCGACCGCGTGTTGGCCGCCTTCAGCCAGAGCTGGCAGTCCGCGGGCGGCAGCCTGATCGCCGCCGAGCATGTCGACCAGCCGGTACAACTGGCGCAACAGATCGCCGACCTGCTGCAACTGCGCCAGAGCGAAGGCCGCGCCCAGCGCCTGCAGGGCGCCCTCGGCAGCCAGATCGCCACCCAGCCGTCGCGCCGCCAGGACATCGACTTCGTGTTCCTCGCCGCCACCCCGCAGCAGGCCCGCCAGATCAAGCCGACCCTGGCCTTCCAGTACGCCGGCGACCTTCCGGTCTACGCCACTTCGCACCTCTACACCGGGACCAACAACCCGACCCAGGACCAGGACCTCAACGGCATCCGCTTCTGCGAGACCCCGTGGCTGCTCAACCCCAGCGACCCGACCCGCCAGCAGGTCGCCGCCCAATGGCCCCAGGCCAACGGCAGCATGGGCCGCCTCTACGCCATGGGCGTCGACGCCTACCGCCTCGCTCCGCGTCTGCCTGAACTGAAGGCCGTGCCGAGCCTGCAGATCGACGGCCTGACCGGTACCCTGAGCCTGAATCCGACCCAACGTATCGAACGCCAGTTGCAATGGGCCGAGTTCCGCAATGGCCAGGTCCAGCCGCTGGGGACCAGCAGCTTTTGACCGATAGGGAAAGCTCCCGGGACAAGGGGCGCCAGGCCGAGGAACTGGCCTGCACCCATCTACGGCGACAGGGCCTTGCCACACTTGGCAAGAATTGGACCTGTCGCCGCGGAGAGCTCGATCTGGTCATGCTCGACGGCGATACAGTAGTATTCGTCGAAGTCCGCTCCCGCCGGCATCGCGCCTGGGGCGGAGCCCTGGAGAGCATCGACGCGCGCAAGCGGCAGCGCCTGATTCTCTCCGCCGAACTTTTTCTGCAACAGGAGGCGCGCTGGGCCAAACGCCCCTGTCGCTTCGATGTGGTCACCGTCGATACCAGCGACGGACAATCACCACCGCGACTGGACTGGATTCAGAACGCATTCGACGCCTGATCAGCCGCCCCACCGAAGGTCATTACCGATGGACATGCAACACCGTATCCGCCAGCTCTTCCAGGCCAGCATCGAGACCAAGCAGCAGGCGCTGGAAGTACTGCCTCCCTATATCGAGCAAGCCAGCCTGGTGATGGTCAATGCGCTGCTCAACGAGGGCAAGATCCTCTCCTGCGGCAATGGCGGCTCGGCCGGCGATGCCCAGCACTTCTCCTCCGAACTGCTCAACCGCTTCGAGCGCGAACGTCCGAGCCTGCCGGCCGTGGCCCTGACCACCGACAGCTCGACCATCACCTCGATCGCCAACGACTACAGCTACAACGAAGTCTTCTCCAAGCAGATCCGCGCCCTGGGCCAGCCGGGCGACGTCCTGCTGGCGATTTCCACCAGCGGCAATTCGGCCAACGTGATCCAGGCCATCCAGGCGGCCCACGACCGCGAGATGCTGGTGGTCGCCCTGACCGGCCGCGACGGTGGCGGCATGGCTTCGCTGCTGCTGCCGGAAGACGTGGAGATCCGCGTTCCTTCCAAGATCACCGCACGCATCCAGGAAGTCCACCTGCTGGCCATCCACTGCCTCTGCGACCTGATCGACCGCCAACTGTTCGGGAGTGAAGAATGAGCCGTACCGCCTTCGTCGCCGCCACCCTGGCCCTGAGCCTGGCCCTGGGAGGCTGCAGCAGTTTCCTCAGCGCCACCCGGGACAAACCGATCGACGACGATCGCGGGACCCGAACCATCGGCAGCAAGATCGACGACTCGCTGATCGAGACCAAGGCCGCGGTGAACATCGCCAAGGCCGATCCGGCCCTGGACAAGGACTCTCACATCGTCGTGGTCAGCTACAACGGCATCGTTCTGATCGCCGGCCAGACCCCGCGCGCCGACCTCAAGAGCAAGGCCGAACAGGCCGCGCGCACGGTGCAGAAGGTCAAGAACGTGCATAACGAACTGCAGGTGACCTCGCCCTCCTCCCTGCTCGCCCGCAACAACGACGCCTGGATCACCACCAAGCTGAAGACCCAGATGCTCAGCGACCCCAACGTGCCCTCGTCGCGGATCAAGGTGGTCACCGAGAACGGCATCGTCTACATGATGGGCCTGGTCAACCAGCAGGAAGCCGCCCAGGCTGTCCGCGTCGCCCAGGGCGTCGACGGGGTGCAGAAGATCGTCAAGCTGTTCGAATACATAAACTGAAGAACAGCGAACGAAAAAAAGGCGATCCTTCGATCGCCTTTTTCATTGCTCGCCGTTTACTTGACCACCTTCAGGGATGGCCTGCCACTGGGACGCGGCGGCTCATCGGACGGTCCGCCATCGTCATCGCCCGGCTCGTCGTCCACCGGACCCGGCTGCTCCAGATCGAAGACCATGCCCTGTCCGTTTTCCCGGGCGTAGATGGCCATTACCGCCAGCGCTGGAATGTACAGGCTCTGCGCCACGCCGCCGAAACGCCCCTCGAAGCTGACCGCCTCGTTGTCCATGTGCAGATGCCGCACGGCAGAGGGCGAGACATTGAGCACGATCTGCCCATCGCTGGCATAACCCGGAGGCACCTTTACCCCGGCGAACTCTGCGTTCACCAGGATATGTGGCGTGCAATCGTTGTCGACGATCCATTCATAGAGCGCGCGGACCAGATAGGGACGGCTGGAATTCATCTTCATGTTCCTTAACGCATATCTCGTTCAACGGAAGACAGGCTGGCCCGGAAGCTTTCCCGGGCGAATCCGCGCTCCATGTAGTCGAGCAACGGCTTGGCCTGCCGCGGCAACTCGATGCCCAGCAACGGCAGACGCCAGAGGATCGGCAACAGGCAGCAATCCACCAGGCTGAAATCCTCGCTGAGGAAATATGCCTTGTCGGCGAACAGCGGGGAAACCCCGGTCAGGCTCTCGCGCAACTCCTTGCGCGCCTGGACCCGCTCGGCCTCCTTGCTGCGCGCATCCAGGATCCGGTCCACCAGGGAACACCAGTCCCGCTGGATACGATGGATCAACAGGCGGCTGTTGGCACGCTTCACCGGATAATCGGGCAGCAGCGGCGGATGCGGATAGCGTTCGTCGAGGTATTCCATGACCACCGTCGGCTCGTACAGCGCCAGGTCGCGATCGACCAGGGTCGGTACGCTGCCGTAGGGGTTGACCTCCGCCAGCATCGGCGGACAGCGGCCCGCCTCGATATCGATCACCTCTACCGCCACGTTCTTCTCGGCCAGGACCAGGCGGATGCGATGGCAGTAATGATCGGCAGGGTCGGAATAGCAGGTCAGCTTGTTGATTGAAGCCATGGAGCCCTCCTCGCAGGTCGACTTGTGGGAGGTGAAAAGACGCGCGCGCCCCGTAGGGCGCGCGCTTCGAAGACCAACGTGCGGGTTAGTGCACGTCCTTCCAGTACTCGCGCTTGAGGAGATAGGCGAATACGAAGAAGAAGGCCAGGTAGAGCAGGACGTAGGTACCGATACGCTCGGAGGCCAGCTTGTTCGGGTTGGCCGAATAGGCCAGGAAGGTCACCAGGTTCTTGACCTTCTCGTCGAACTGGGCTTCGTTCAGCTCGCCGGTCTTCGGCACCACGGTCAACTGGTCACAAGCTTCGTGAGTCAGCGGGGTACCGGTCAACGGATCGAACTGCTTCTTGCCATCCTCGACCACCTGTACCTGCTTGCAGCCGATCACCTGGCGTCCCTGCAGGGGCGCCAGGACGTTCGGCATGCCGACGTTGGGGAAGATCACGTTGTTCACGCCCCACGGACGCTTGGGATCCTCGTAGAACGAGCGCAGGTAGCTGTACAGCCAGTCGGTGCCGCGTACGCGGGCAACCAGGGTCAGATCCGGCGGAGCGGCGCCGAACCAGGTCTTGGCGTCGGCCGGCTTCATGCCGATGTCCATGTGGTCGCCGATCTTGGCGCCGGTGAACACCAGCTTCTCCATCATCAGATCGGCAGGAATGCCCAGGTCGGTGGCGACACGCTCGTAACGCTGGAACTTGGCGCTATGGCAGCCCATGCAGTAGTTGGCGAAGGTACGCGCGCCATCCTGCATGGCCGCCTTGTCGGTCAGGTCGATATCGACATGATCCAGTTGCGGCCCATGGCCGCCAGCGGCGAAACCCAGGACTGGCAGTACCGCCAGAATCAGTGCAGCGAATTGCTTTTTCATCAGCCAGTCACCCTTTCCGGAACCGGTTTGGTCTTCTCCATCCGGGTGTAGAACGGCATCAGGATGAAGAAGGCGAAATACAGGACGGTGCAAACGCGCGACAGGGTAGTACCCAGCGGGCTCGGAGCCTGGGCGCCGTAGTAGCCGAGGATCACGAAGGACACCGCGAAGATCACCAGCCACAGCTTGCTCAGCCAGCCCTTGTAGCGGATCGAGCGAACCGGGCTGCGATCCAGCCACGGCAGGACGAACAGCACAGCGATCGCCGCACCCATCGCCACCACGCCCATCAGCTTGTCCGGAACCGCGCGGAGGATCGCGTAGAACGGGGTGAAGTACCAGACCGGAGCGATGTGCTCGGGGGTCTTGAACTGGTTGGCCATCTCGAAGTTGGGCTTCTCGAGGAAGTAGCCGCCCATTTCCGGGAAGAAGAAGATCACGGTGCAGAAGATGAACAGGAACACCACCACGCCGACGATGTCCTTCACGGTGTAGTACGGATGGAACGCGATGCCGTCCAGCGGTACGCCGTTCTCGTCCTTCTTCTTCTTGATGTCAACGCCGTCCGGGTTGTTCGAACCGACTTCGTGCAGCGCCAGGATGTGCAGCACGACCAGGCCGAGCAGGACGATCGGCAGGGCGATCACATGCAGGGCGAAGAAGCGGTTCAGGGTGATGCCGGAGATCAGGAAGTCACCGCGGATCCACTGGGCCAGGTCTTCGCCGACCACCGGAATCGCGCCGAACAGGGAAATGATCACCTGGGCGCCCCAGTAGGACATCTGACCCCAAGGCAGCAGGTAGCCCATGAAGGCCTCGGCCATCAGCGCCAGGTAGATCAGCATGCCGAAGATCCACACCAGCTCGCGCGGCTTCTGATAGGAGCCGTAGAGCAGGCCGCGGAACATGTGCAGGTAGACCACGATGAAGAACGCCGATGCACCGGTGGAGTGCATGTAGCGAATGATCCAGCCGTAGTCGACATCGCGCATGATGTATTCGACGGAAGCGAACGCCTCTTCGGCCGACGGCGTGAAGCTCATGGTCAGCCAGATGCCGGTGAGGATCTGGTTGACCAGCACCAGCAGCGCCAGGGAGCCGAAGAAATACCAGAAGTTGAAGTTCTTCGGTGCGTAGTACTTGCTCAGATGGTCTTCCCACATCTTGGTCGCGGGAAAACGCGCATCGACCCAAGCCATGAACTTGTTCATCAGGCTTTCTCCTGGTCCACGCCGATGGTGATGACGTCGTCAGCATCGAACGTATAAGGCGGAATCGGCAGGTTCAGCGGCGCTGGCTGGCCTTTGTAGACACGACCGGCGAGGTCGTAGTGGGAGCCGTGGCAAGGGCAGAAGTAGCCGCCCTTCCAGTCCGGACCGAGGTCGGCGGGGGCGACTTCGGGACGGAAGGTCGGCGAGCAGCCCAGGTGGGTGCAGATGCCGACGATCACCGCCAGTTCCGGCTTGATCGAGCGAAGCTTGGGATCGACGTACTCCGGCTGCTCCGAGGCCTTGGAGTCCGGGTCGGCCAGTTGTCCTTCGAGGCTCGGCAGGGCGTCCAGCATCTCCTTCGTGCGGTGCACGATGAATACAGGCTTGCCGCGCCATTCAGCGATGATCTGCTGACCTGGATCGATCTTGCCCACGTTCACCTGCACCGGCGCGCCAGCAGCCTTGGCTTTGGCACTGGGGAACCATGACCCTACGAACGGGACCGCAGCACCCACCGCTCCCGCCGCGCCAACCACAGAGGTGGCCGCGACGAGGAAGCGACGCCGGCCTGCATTCACGCCGTCATTACTCATTCAGTCGTCTCCCATCAGCTTCAGACCTGTTCTAATCAGGCCTTTAAGTAAAAATTCGAGCCGCGCAAAAAATTCGCCAAATGGTAAAGAAAACCCCCTTTGATGACAAGGTAATAGCCTGACACAAAACGCCCGAAACCCTTGTAGGGCGCGCCCTTCGGCCATGCGACACCTTGCCGCAGAGTTAAAGCGTAGACATAAAAAAACGCCCAGCTCCGAAGAGGTGGGCGTTTTTCAGCAAGCGTCGAATTAACGCTTGGAGTACTGCGGACGCTTACGCGCTTTACGCAGACCGACTTTCTTACGCTCGACTTCACGGGCATCGCGAGTCACGTAGCCGGCCTTGCGCAGCGAGCTACGCAGGGTTTCGTCGTACTCGATCAGGGCACGGGTGATGCCGTGACGGATCGCACCGGCCTGACCGCTTACGCCACCGCCAACGACGGTAACGAAGATGTCGAACTTCTCGACGGTCTCGGTCAGCTCGAGCGGCTGACGCACGACCATGCGAGCGGTTTCACGACCGAAGAACTGATCGAGACCACGGTTGTTGATGGAAATCTTGCCAGTACCCGGACGCAGGAAGACGCGAGCGGTAGCGGTCTTACGACGGCCAGTGCCGTAATTTTGAGTCGCCGACATAATGAGCTATCCCGTTAAATCTTCAGTTCTTGGGGCTGCTGAGCGGTGTGCGGGTGGCTGGCACCCTTGTACACCTTCAGCTTGCGATACATATCGCGACCCAGAGGGTTCTTCGGCAGCATGCCTTTTACAGCGGTCTCGATGACGCGCTCAGGGGCCTTGGCGATCAGCTTCTCGAAGTTGATCGACTTGATGCCGCCCGGGAAGCCGGAGTGGTGGTAGTACATCTTGTCGGTGGTCTTGGCACCGGTCACACGCACCTGCTCGGCGTTGATGACGACGATGTAGTCGCCGGTGTCAACGTGCGGAGTGTACTCAGGCTTGTGCTTGCCACGCAGGCGGCGGGCAATTTCGGTCGCCAGACGACCCAGGGTCTGGCCGGCAGCGTCGACGACGAACCAGTCGCGCTGTACAGTTTCCGGTTTCGCGGTATAGGTTTTCATTCGTTATAGCCTCAGGGGCCGCCTGAAAATAAGACGGCGAATCTTACTGGACAGTGGTTGCCTTGACAAGTCAAGGACAGCCGAAAACAGACACGAATTGGGGCTCGGGTCGGTGTGCGTCCGTAACGACTAGATACATCGATCGGCAGGCTTGGCATCCCCCACCGATGAAAGGCTGCGGAATTATGCAGATTTCGCCAGAATTTACAACCGCATTAACCACTTAATTTCACGAGGACACCCGCATGGAGTATCGCCCGCTCGGCCGCACCGATCTGAAAGTCAGCGCCCTCTGCCTCGGCACCATGACCTGGGGCGAGCAGAACAGCGAGCAGGACGCCTTCGCCCAGATCGCCAGGGCCAAGGCCGCCGGGATCAATTTCATGGATACCGCCGAAATGTATCCGGTGCCGCCCCGCGCCGAGACCTACGCCAGCACCGAGCGCATCATCGGCAACTGGTTCCGCCGCAGCAGCGACCGCGCCGACTGGATCCTCGCCAGCAAGATCGCCGGCCCCGGCAACGGCATCAGCCATGTGCGCGACGGCAACCTCAAGTTCAACCGCCAGCACATCGTCGCCGCCCTCGATGCCAGCCTGGAGCGCCTGCAGACAGACTGGCTGGACCTCTACCAGTTGCACTGGCCGGAGCGGCGGACCAACTTCTTCGGCCAGCTCGGCTACCAGCACCAGGAAGAGAGCTTCACACCGCTGGAGGAAACCCTGGAAGTGCTCGACGAGCAGGTGCGCGCCGGCAAGATCCGCCACATCGGCCTGTCCAACGAGACGCCCTGGGGCACCATGACCTTCCTCAGGCTCGCCGAGGAGCGCGGCTGGCCGCGCGCGGTATCGATCCAGAACCCCTACAACCTGCTCAACCGCAGCTTCGAGGTGGGCCTGGCGGAAATCGCCATCCGCGAGCAGTGCGGCCTGCTGGCCTACTCGCCGATGGCCTTCGGCATGCTTTCCGGCAAGTACACGGACGGCGCCCGCCCGGCCAACGCGCGCATCAGTCTGTACAGCCGCTTCACCCGCTACACCAACCCGCAGGCGGAAGCGGCCTGCGCGCGCTACGTAGCGCTGGCCCGCGAACATGGAATGGAACCGGCGCAGATGGCACTGGCCTACGTCACCTCGCGGCCGTTCGTGACCAGCAACATCATCGGCGCCACCTCGCTGGAACAGCTGGAAACCAATCTCGGCAGCGTCGACCTGAGGCTGGACGAGGAATTGCTCGCCGGTATCGATGCAATCCACCGGGAGCAACCGAACCCGGCTCCCTGAGCCTCCAGGGGCCTGGCGCTGCCGCGGGTTCGGCGGACAACCGCGCGATGCGGTCGTCCGCCCCTCCCGGTGACCAGGCGCGCCTCACAGGGCCCGCGCGATGATCTCCTTCATGATCTCGTTGGTACCGGCGTAGATCCGCTGCACCCGGGCATCGGCCCAGGCCCGCGCCACCGGATATTCCCACATGAAGCCGTAGCCGCCGTGCAACTGCACGCATTCGTCGAGCACCTTGCATTGCAGGTCCGTCGTCCAGTACTTGCACATGGCGGCGGTGGGTACGTCCAGCTTGCCCTGGAGATGCTGCTCCATGCAGCGATCGACGAAGACCCGGCCGACCTGGATCTCGGTAGCCATCTCGGCAAGCTTGAAGCGGGTATTCTGGAAGTCCGCCACCGACTTGCCGAACGCCTTGCGCTCGCGAGTGTAGTCGAGCGTCCATTGCAGGGCCGCCTCGGCCGACGCCAGCGCGCCGATACCGACGGTCAGGCGCTCCTGCGGCAGCTCCTGCATCAGGTAGATGAATCCCTGGCCGTCCTTGCCGAGCAGGTTCTCCCGGGGAATCCGCACATCCTGGAAGAACAGCTCGGAGGTGTCCTGGGCCTTCATCCCGACCTTCTCCAGGCGCTTGCCCTTGCTGAAGCCCGGCGTACCCGCCTCGACCACGAACAGGCTTATGCCCTTGGCGCCAGCCTTCGGATCGGTCTTCGCCACCACGATCACCAGGTCGGCGAGGAAGCCGTTGGTGATGAAGGTCTTCGAGCCATTGATGACGTACTCGTCGCCATCCAGTACCGCAGTGGTCTTCACCCCTTGCAGGTCGGAACCGGCCCCCGGCTCGGTCATGGCGATGGCCGCGACCATCTCGCCGGATACCAGCTTCGGCAGGTACTTGCGCTTCAGCGCCTCGCTGCCGTAGTGGAGGATGTAGGGTGCAGCGATGTCCGAATGCAGGGAGAAACCGATCCCGGTCAGGCCGGCCCGACCGATCTCTTCGATGACCACGGCGCTGTAGAGGAAGTCCGCGCCCATCCCGCCATACTCTTCCGGCAGGTGCGAACAGAGCATTCCGGCCTCGCCGGCCTTGTTCCAGAGCGCGCGGTCGACATGCCCATCCTTTTCCCATTGGTGATGGAAAGGCACGGCTTCCTGTTCGAGGAACTTGCGCACGCTGTCGCGAAACAGTTCGTGGTCGGAGCTGAACAGGGTTCTCGGTATCATCGTGGTCACCTGGAAACGGTCTGGGATCGGGTTGGCTGCACGCGGCAGGTCTTCGACTGTAGGGAAATGCCCTGACCGACGCACTGGACAGTTGCGCCAAAAAATAAGACGATCCAGCCGCCTTTTGACCGCTTTCCCTTACTCACAACAACGATAAAAATCCATGCGCGCTCAATCCGCTCCGGTGCTGAAACATGTCGGCATCGTCGCCATCGACGGCGTCTTCGCCTCGACCCTGATGCAGGCCAAGGACTTCTTCCACATGGCCAGCCTGCGCCACGGCAAGCAGCAGGGCCTCGGTCTCCAGCCGGCCTTCCGCACCCGCATCCTCAGCCCCGACGGCCAGCCGGTACGCAGCTTCAGCGGCGACAGCATCGCCGTCGACGGTCCCCTCGCCGCCTGCGATATCGTGGTCCTGCCCGCCTTCTGGGGCGATTTCGACGCGCTCGAACGGCGCTATCCGCAAATCGTTCCCTGGTTGCGCCGCAGCCATGCCGAGGGAACCGCCCTCTGCGGCGAGGCGACCGGGGTCTTCTGGCTGGCCCAGGCAGGTCTGCTGGATGGCAAGGAAGCGACCACCTACTGGCGCTTCTATCGAGAATTCGCCGAACGCTTCCCGAACGTGCTGCTCAACCAGGAGAAGCACCTGACCGATGCCGACGACCTGTTCTGCGCCAGCGGCGTCACCTCCGCCTGCGACCTCTACATCTATCTGATCGAGCGTTTCTGCGGCGGATCGGTGGCCCAGGCGGTGGCCCGGGATACCCTCTACGAAGTACAGCGCAGCTACACCCCAGGGCGCATCGGCTTCGGCGGACAGAAGCTGCACCATGACCCGACGATCCTGCAGATCCAGCAATGGCTGGAAGACCACTTCGCCGACAAGTTCCGTTTCGAGGACGTCGCCCGCGACCACGGCATGAGCATCCGCAACTTCATGCGGCGCTTCCAGGCCGCTACCGGCGACAAGCCGCTGCACTATCTGCAGCGACTGCGGATCGAGACCGCCAAGGGCATGCTCTCGAGCACGCGCAAGAGCATCAAGACGATCAGCTACGAGGTCGGCTACGACGACGCCAGCTTCTTCGCCCGCCTGTTCCGCCAGCACACCGAACTCTCTCCCCACCATTACCGTCGCCAGTTCATGCAGAAGGAAAGCTGAGCCGGACTTCGCCGGGCCTGCCCGAACGGCATCGGCGCCGGCGCGTTTCCTACAGAACCTAGGATAGGTAGCCAGGTCGGCCTTCGCGGGTTCTCATGAATCCGCAGGCCCGCCGCAGACGCGGGCGTTCCGAACAACGACAAGAACGGACCTTTGCCATGCGCCTTTATCTGCTCGCCTTCCTGGCCCTCTTCGGTATGAATGCTATGGCCGCCGACAACTGGAAAGCCTTCCCCTACGACCAGAGCGCCTATGACTATCCAGGCGACAAGTTGAAGGAAGCCTGGCCGCGCCTGACCCGCGGCTTCGGCGACTATCCCTATCCGGACGCCGACTGGGTGGTGAACATGGCGACCGCCCATCCGGATGCCCTGGAAAAGACCGTGAAGGCCGGCACCGGCTTCACCGGCAAGCCGGAAGAGGCCGCGCAATATGCGGCACGACTGCAGGATGTCTGGCGCCTGCTGTTCCGCGGCGACTACGCCAAGGCCAAGGAGCAGGGACTGGCCCTGGGAGTCGGCGGCCAGGTACCGGCGATGTTCGCCCAGGTGCTCTACGCCATGTTCCTGGCTCCCGACCAGGCGGAGAAACAGCGCCTGCTCGAAGAAGTCATCGACTACACCGAACAGGCCGGCCCGCTGGTCAAGGCCGATATCGTCGCCCAGTTCGGCAGCGTCTACGCCAAGGCGCGCCTGGCCGAGGAGCTATCGGTACCGGTAGTGCTCAAGCGCGGCTATACCAGCGAAATACCCAAGGAACTGGACGCTCTCCTGGCCAGGCAACCCAACCAGCCGTTCGCCCTGGCGCTCTACGGCGGCTACGAGGCGGGAGTGATCCGCAAGGTCGGCAAGCTGGTCGGCAAGATGACCTACGGGGTCAGCGCCGACAAGATGGAGCAGTACTTCGCCCGCTCCTTCCGCCAGGCCAACGACCTGCCGATCGGCCACTACGAGTACGCCAACGCGCTGACCTACGTATACGGCGACGACGAGCGGGAGAAGGCCATCGCCCAACTGAAGCAGGCTGTGGCGATCAAGCCGATCAACGCCATGGAAGCCCTCGAAGTGGCCCATGCGAAGAAGCTCCTCGCCGGCTTCGAGCAGAACACCGCGCAGCGCTGAAACGCCGCGCGCCCATGAAAAAAGGGGTGGCCATCGGCAACCCCTTTCTCGTTTCCGCCCCGGATCAGGGCCGGTGCGGACGCGTCAGGTATTCGTGGGACTGCATTTCCAGCAGACGACTGAGGGTGCGCTGGAATTCGAACTCCAGCCGGCCGCCGCTGTAGAGATCCTTTAGCTCGACCTCGGCGGAGATGATCAGCTTGACGCTGCGGTCGTAGAACTCATCCACCAGGTTGATGAAACGCCGCGCCATGTCGTCCTTGGTGACGCCCATCTGCTCGACGTTGGAGATCAGCACGGCGTGGAAAATCTTCGCCAGTTCGATGTAGTCGTTCTGGCTGCGCGGGCCGTCGCACAGCTCACGGAATTCGAACCAGGCCACGTCGTCGCAGGTCAGGCGCGCGCGGATCTCGCGGTTCTCGATCATCAGCGCCTCGTCGCGCTGGGCCTTGGCACAGTCCGGGGTCAGGGCCTTGAAGCTGCGCGCCATCTCCTCCTCGACCTGTTCGCTGAGCGGCCAGTGGAACAGCTCGGCCTGCTCCAGCGCGCGCAGGCGATAGTCGACGCCGCTATCGACGTTGACGATCTCGGTATGTTCCTTGAGCAGGGCGATCGCCGGCAGGAAACGGGCGCGTTGCAGGCCGTCCTTGTACAGGCCGTCCGGCACGATGTTGGAGGTCGCCACCAGGCTCACGCCGTTCTTGAACAGCTCTTCCAGCAGGGTGGCGAGGATCATCGCGTCGGTGATGTCGGAGACGAAGAACTCGTCGAAGCAGATCACCCGCGCCTCGTCGGCGAAGCGCTTGCCGATGATGGTCAGCGGGTTCTTCTCGCCCTTGAGGGTCTTCAGTTCTTCGTGCACCCGCTTCATGAAGCGGTGGAAGTGCGTGCGCACCTTCTGCTCGAACGGCAGCGACTCGAAGAAAGTGTCCACCAGGTAGGTCTTGCCACGGCCGACGCCGCCCCAGAAATACAGGCCCTTCACCGGCCCGCCGGACTTCCTGCCGAGCAGCTTGCCGAACAGGCCGGGCTTGGCGTGGTCGGCGGCGACCAGGTCATCGTAGAGGCGTTGCAGATGCTTCACGGCATTCGCCTGTGCGGCATCGTGGAAGAAATCGGGGCGTTGGAGATCGGCCTGGTAGCGCTCGAGGGGCGTCATGATCGGTAGCAATGCAACGAAAACGGGGCCGTCACTTTAGCGACGACCCCGTCTCTTGGCAATCGGCCATCCGTCGAGGATGTACCGGGGCTGCCTACTCCTGCGGTGCCAGCGCTTCGCGGGTGCGCTCGATGGCGGCGTCACGGGCGGCGGCGTCGGCGAAGGCCGGGCTCTGCGCCACCGCCTCGCCATCCAGCCACAGGCCAAAGGCATTGCCCTCGGCCCGCAGGTCGGCAGTCTCGCCAGCCAGCAGGCGCTTGCTCACCGCACCGGCGGCCTTGCCGTCGGCGAAGGCGCGGGACAGCAGTAGCTGTTCGCCGGCGGCGTCCAGCAGGCGGAAGCGGAAGCTGCCGTCGTCGTCGCGGAAGCTGACCAGGCGCGCAGCCTTGGCGGCCTTCTTCTTGCCGCTCTCGGCACTTTTCAGCGGCTCGCGCAGGGAGCGCAGGCCGACTGCCTCGCGCAACTCGGCGATGAATGGGGTGGCGATGCGGCGCGCCTTGGCGGCACCGGCGAGGAGAATGTCCTCGATATCGTCCGGCTTGGCGATCAGCGCCTGGTAACGCTCGCGAGCCTCGCCCAGTTCGTTGTCGAGCAACTGGAACAGGCGCTGCTTGGCTTCGCCCCAGGCCAGGCCTTCGAGCAGCTCCTGGCGGAACGCGGCGACCTGTTCGGCGCTGGCGAAGGCCGAGTAAAGAAGGAACAGGTGCGAACTGTCCGGGTCTTTCGGCTCGCCCGGCGCGCGCGAGTCGGTGACGATGCGTGCGATGGCGTCCTTGAGCTGCCTGGACGGGCTGAACAGCGGGATGGTGTTGTCGTAGCTCTTGGACATCTTGCGCCCGTCCAGGCCCGGCAGGGTGGCGACGTTTTCCTCGATCACCGCTTCGGGCAGGACGAAGAACTCGCGGCCGTTGCCGAACAGGTGGTTGAAACGCTGGCCGATGTCGCGGGCCATCTCCACGTGCTGCACCTGGTCGCGGCCGACCGGGATCTTGTGCGCGTTGAACATCAGGATGTCCGCGGCCATCAGCACCGGATAGCTGTAGAGGCCCATGGTCACGCCGGCGTCCGGGTCTTCGCCGGCCTCGACATTGCGGTCCACCGCGGCCTTGTAGGCATGCGCGCGGTTGAGCAGGCCCTTGGCACTGACGCAGGTGAGCAACCAGGTCAGCTCGGGAATCTCGGGGATGTCCGACTGCCGGTAGAAGGTCGCACGCTCGACGTCCAGGCCGCCGGCCAGCCAGGTCGCGGCGATTTCCAGGCGCGAGCGCTGGATACGAGCGGGATCGTCGCACTTGATCAAGGCGTGGTAGTCCGCCAGGAAGTAGAACGAATCCACGTCGCTCCGACGGCTGGCGAGGATCGCCGGGCGGATGGCGCCGGCGTAGTTGCCCAGGTGCGGAGTGCCGGTAGGAGTGATGCCGGTCAGGATACGAGTAGTCATGCGATACCAGATGTCAGGCAAAGAAAAGAATGGCGCGCCGGATGGTAGCAGGGCCGGCGCGACGACGTCAGTCCTGCAGGCGTGGCAGCAACAGGTCCTTCAGATCGATCAGCTTGCCATGGAAGAAATGTCCGCTTTCTGCCACCCGCAACAGCTCGTGCGGTCGTGCCAGGGACTCGCTCCAGGCATATACCGCGGCCGGCGTGACCACGTCGTCGTCCTCCGGCTGCACCACGGTCAGCGGGCAGCGCGCAGGCAGGCTGACCGCGAAGCGCTCCACCGGCGGCGCGATCATGAACAGCCGCGCCAGCCCGACGCCCTCCGCCTCCAGGCGACCCGCCAGATTGCCGGCAACGCAGGAGCCGAAGGAAAAGCCCATCAGTGTCAGCGGCAGCCCCGGATGGCGTGCCAGCAACCAGCGCGCGGCGGCCTCGGCGTCGTCGATTTCGCCGATCCCCTCGCCATAGCTGCCGGCGCTCTGGCCAACGCCACGGAAGTTGAAACGCAGGGTCGCCAGGCCGGCATCGCGGGCGCTGCGTTGCAGAGTGGCGACCACCTTGTTCTGCATGGTGCCGGCGAACAGCGGGTGCGGATGGCAGACCAGGGCGATGCCGCGGGCATCGGGCAGATCGAGGTGCAGGGCTTCCAGCGGCCCGCAGGGGCCATCGATGGATACAGGGATTTCGCGGGTAGACAAACAGGAACTCCGTGACCCCGGCTCGGGTCGACTCGTCTAGCAGATTACTCCAAGCGACACAGGCACTTACTCGCGTGCCGTGGTATACAGCTCGGACTCAAGCCGTTAACGTAAAGCAAAGCCGTCTATAGAGGAAGGATTCGCGTGGAACAGTCGCTCACCGCCTGGCTGCTGCCGGCCCTCGCCCTGGTCGCCGGGGTCGCCATCGGTTTTCTGATCGCCCGCCTGCTGCCCAACGCCGCGCCGAACAAGGTGCAACGCCAGATGGACGACCTGCAGGACCGCTTCGACAGCTATCAGCGCGAAGTCGTGACCCATTTCAACACCACCGCCAGCCTCGTGAAGAAGCTGACCCAGAGCTACCAGGACGTGCAGGAGCACCTCTCCGACGGCGCCCAGCGCCTGGCCCTGGACGAACAGACCCGCCAGCGCCTGCTGGCTGCGCTGCATGCCGACGAGGCCTATCCGGCCGAGCGCCGCGAGCGCCTGACTCCGCCGGCCTCCGGCGAAGTGCCGAAGGACTATGCGCCGAAAAGCCCGGACAGCCCCGGCACCCTCGACGCCACCTACGGCCTGAAAGGCAAGTACTGACGCGCTGCGCGAACCTGCCGACGCCCATGAAAAAGCCCCGCATCCGCGGGGCTTTTTCATGGCTGCGAGACGATCAGATCGCCTGGCGCTCGCGCAACAGGTCGAGCACCTGCTTCACGCCGTCCTCGACGCTCAGCGCCTGGGTATCGATCACCAGGTCGGCATCCAGCGGCACGTCGTAGGGGAAGGACTCGCCGGGGATATTGTCCTCGCCCGCCGCATACAGCCCCTGGGGATCGCGTTCGCGGCAGACCTGCGGCGACGCCTGCACATAGACGGTGATCAGGCGCTCGGCGCCGATCAGCGCCCTGGCCTGCTCGCGCCCTTCCGCGCTCGGCGCGACGAAGGCGCAGAGGCTGATCAACCCGGCCTCGTTGAACTGCTTGGCGACATGGGCGGTGCGCAGCCAGTTCTCGGTGCGTCCGGCGCGGTCCTGCGGCAACCCCTTGTTCAGGTCGTGGCGCAGGTTCTGCCCGTCCAGCACGTAGACCGCGCGGCCCATATCGAACAGCTTGCGCTCCACGGCGTAGGCCAGGGTGCTCTTGCCGGCGCCGGAGAGGCCGCTGAACAGTACGGTCGCCGGCTGCTGGCCGAAGCGGCCGGCACGCTCCTCGCGCGTCACATGGGCATTCGAACCGTGATGCGCGCTGCTGCCATGGGCCGCCGGCGGAGCGGAGACGATCATGCCGGCGCCAACGGTGCCGTTGGTCAGGCGATCGATGACGATGAAGGCGCCGGTGGTGCGGTTCTGCTCATAGCCATCGAGCGCGATGGGCGCGTCCAGGCTGACCTTGACCCTGGCGATCTCGTTCAGCTTCAGCTCGCTGCCCGGGGTCCGCTCCAGGGTATTCACGTCCACCTTGTGGACGATGCTCGGAATCGAACCCGGCACATAGCTGGTAGCGCGCTTGATATCGTACTTCTTGCCCGGAAGCATCGGCTCCTCGGCCATCCACACCAGCATGGCATCGAAGCCGTCGGTGACCAGCGGGCGATTGTCGGCATGCACCAGCATGTCGCCGCGGGAAACGTCGATCTCGTCTTCCAGGGTCAGGGTGACGGCCTGGCCGGGACCGGCCTGCTCCAGTTCGCCCTCGAAGGTGACGATGGATTTCACCTTGCTGCCCTTGCCCGACGGCAATGCCACCACTTCGTCGCCCTTGCGCACCACGCCGCTGGCCAGGGTGCCGGCGAAACCGCGGAAGTTCAGGTTCGGCCGGTTCACGTACTGCACCGGGAAGCGCATGTCATCGAGGTTGCGGTCGGCGGCGATCTCGACGGTTTCGAGGATTTCCATCAGCGACTGGCCGGCGTACCAGGGCGAACGCTCGGACTTGTTGACCACGTTGTCGCCCTTGAGCGCCGACATCGGCACGAAGTGCAGCGAACTGGTCTTCAGACCGATCTTCTCGGCAAAGGCCAGGTAGTCGGCCTTGATCTGTTCGAAGACACCCTGGTCGAAGTCCTTCAGGTCCATCTTGTTGATGGCGACCACGATATGCCGGATACCCAGCAGGGACGCGATGAAACTGTGCCGGCGGGTTTGGGTCTGCACACCGTAGCGGGCATCGATCAGGATGATCGCCAGGTCGCAGGTCGAGGCACCGGTAGCCATGTTGCGGGTGTACTGCTCATGGCCGGGCGTGTCGGCGATGATGAACTTGCGCTTGGCGGTGCTGAAGTAGCGGTACGCCACGTCGATGGTGATGCCCTGCTCGCGCTCGGCCTGCAGGCCATCGACCAGCAGCGCCAGGTCGACGTCGTCGCCCGTGGTGCCGACTTTCTTCGAGTCGCGGGTGATGGCCTCCAGGTGATCCTCGTAGATCATCTTGGAGTCGTGCAGCAGGCGCCCGATCAGGGTGCTCTTGCCGTCATCGACGTTGCCGCAGGTAAGGAAGCGCAGCAGTTCCTTGCGTTCGTGCTGCCCCAGGTAGGCGAGGATGTCCTCGCTGATCAGATCGGATTGATGAGACATGCTGCGTATCCTCAGAAATAGCCCTGACGTTTCTTTTCTTCCATCGAACCGGCCTGGTCATGGTCGATGACCCGACCCTGGCGTTCGGAAGTACGCGTCAGGAGCATTTCCTGGATGATTTCCGGCAGCGTGGTGGCGCTGGACTCGACCGCGCCGGTGAGCGGGTAGCAGCCGAGGGTACGGAAGCGCACCATGCGCTTCTCGATGCGGGCTTTCTCTTCGTCAGAGAGATGCTCGAGGATGCGCTCGTCGTCGATCATGATCAGCGTGCCGTTCTTCTCGATGACCTCGCGCTCGGCGGCGAAGTACAGCGGGACGATCGGGATGCCTTCCAGGTAGATGTATTGCCAGATGTCCAGCTCGGTCCAGTTGGACAGCGGGAAGACGCGGATCGACTCGCCCTTCTTCACCTTGCCGTTGTAGATGTTCCACAACTCGGGACGCTGGTTCTTCGGGTCCCAGCGGTGCTTGCTGTCGCGGAACGAATAGACCCGTTCCTTGGCCCGCGACTTCTCCTCGTCGCGGCGCGCGCCGCCGAAGGCAGCGTCGAAACCGTACTTGTCCAGGGCCTGCTTGAGTCCCTCGGTCTTCATCACGTCGGTGTGCTTGGCGCTGCCGTGGGTGAACGGGTTGATGCCCTGGGCGACGCCGTCCGGGTTGACGTGGGTGATCAGGTCCAGGCCCATTTCCTCGACCATCCGATCGCGGAACCTGTACATCTCCTGGAATTTCCAGCGGGTGTCCACGTGCATCACCGGGAAGGGCAGCTTGCCGGGGAAGAAGGCCTTGCGGGCCAGGTGCAGCATGACCGCGGAATCCTTGCCGATCGAGTACAGCATCACCGGGTTATCGAACTCGGCGGCCACCTCGCGGATGATGTGGATGCTTTCCGCCTCCAGCTGTTTCAGGTGCGTCAGTTTGTCGACCATGGCTACTCACGGAATTGCTTATGGACGGCCGTCGGGCCGTAGACGAACGCGCACTCTATCACAGCGCAAGGCTCTAAAAGATTCGCCATTTATACCGAAAAAATATACCCATATAGCCATCAGCGCTCAGCCTCGCAGCCGGCGAAAACACTGGCGTCGAGAGGTTTTCCAGGGGCGTTTCGCAGACCGGGCGGACAAAGCTGAGACGGCATCGTCCCGGACCGGACAAAGCCGTCGCCGCGACAGCGAGCAGACGGTCCGCCCCCTTTCGGCGGCTCGACTTGTACGCCGGCGGCACTGCGCTAGCATAGCGGGCATCGTCATTCCGCCAAGAAGCCCCCAGATGCGCCGTACCGCCCTCGCCCTGCCCCTGTTCCTTCTGGTCTCAGCATGCAGCAGCGAACCGACGCCACCACCGAAACCCGCCGCCAAACCCCAGGCCCGCACCGTCATTTCCCCCCGCCCCGTACGCCAGTCGGTGCAACCGATACTGCCGCTGCGCGGCGATTACGCGAACAATCCGGCGGCACAGCGCTTCATCGACAGGATGGTCAGCCAGCACGGCTTCAACCGCCAGCAACTGCACGACCTGTTCGCCCAGACCCAGCGCCTGGACTGGGTGATCCGCCTGATGGACCGGCAAGCTCCGACCTATACCCCACCCAGCGGACCGAACGGCGCCTGGCTGCGCTACCGGAAGAAGTTCGTCACGCCAGGCAACGTACAGAACGGCGTGCTGTTCTGGGACCAATACGAAACCGACCTGCAACGGGCATCGCGCGTCTACGGCGTGCCGCCGGAGATCATCGTCGGCATCATCGGCGTGGAAACCCGCTGGGGGCGTGTGATGGGCAAGACGCGGATCATCGATGCGCTGTCCACCCTGTCCTTCTCCTACCCTCGCCGCGCGGAATTCTTCAGCGGCGAACTGGAGCAATTCCTCCTCCAGGCGCGCAAGGAAGGCACCGACCCGCTGGCCCTGCGCGGTTCCTATGCCGGCGCCATGGGCTACGGCCAGTTCATGCCGTCTTCATTCACCAAGTACGCGGTGGACTTCGATGGCGATGGGCATATCGACCTGTGGAATCCGCGTGACGCCATCGGCAGCGTCGCCAACTATTTCAAGCAGCACGGCTGGGTCAGCGGCGATCGCGTGGCGGTTCCCGCCAGTGGCCGGGCTCCCTCGCTGGAAGATGGCTTCAAGACGCTGTACCCGCTGGACGTGCTCGCTTCCGCCGGATTACGCCCGCGGGGTCCGCTCGGCGGCCACCGGCAAGCCAGCCTGCTGCGCCTGGACATGGGCAGGAACTACCAGTACTGGTACGGCCTGCCGAACTTCTACGTGATCACCCGCTATAACCACAGCACCCACTACGCGATGGCCGTCTGGGAACTGGGCAAGGAAGTCGACCGGGTGCGTCACCGCTCCGTCGTCAGGCAGGATTAGGACAGTCGATGAACAAGTGCTCGATGGCGAAGCGCTTGCCCAGGTAGTCGCCCAGCGCCTGTACCCCGTAGCGCTCGGTGGCATGGTGTCCGGCGGCGATGAAGCTGATGCCGTTCTCCCGCGCGCTGTGCACGGTCTGCTCGGAAACCTCGCCGGTCAGGTAGGCATCGACGCCAGCGGCGATCGCCTGGTCGATATAGCCCTGGGCGCCGCCGGTGCACCAGGCGATGCGCCGGATCGGCTGACCGGCATCGACCAGCAGCGGCTCACGCCCCAGCGCATCGCGCACATGCCGAGCGAAATCGGCAGGCTGCATCGGCTCGGCAAGCGAACCGAGGAGGACGATGGAACGCGGGTTGCCCGGCTCCAACGGCCCTTCCACTTCGAAGCCGAGCTGCCGGGCGAGCTGCACGTTGTTGCCCACCTCCGGATGCAGATCCAGCGGCAGGTGGTAAGCGAGCAGACTGATATCGTTGTTCAGCAGGGTCTTCAGGCGCCGTTGCTTCATGCCGACCACGCAGGGGTTCTCACCCTTCCAGAAGTAACCGTGATGCACCAGCACCACGTCGGCGTCGGCCTCCACGGCGGCATCCAGCAGCGCCTGGCTGGCAGTGACCCCGCTGACGATCCGCCGCACCTGCGGCCGGCCTTCGACCTGCAGGCCGTTCGGGCAGTAGTCCTGGATGCGCGCGGCATCCAGATAACGGTCGGCCTCTTCGACCAGGGTGCTCAGGGCGATAGCCATGCAAATTCCTCTTCATTCAGGCAGGGCGCGCCGCTCCTCTAATGGACGGCTTCCCCCTATAATGGGCGCCACCTTATCGGCCGCTTTTCGGCCTCGCAACCCCAAGGATTTTCCCGATGCCCAAGGCCCTGCGTTTCCTCGGCTGGCCCGTGCTGGTCGGCGTGCTGCTGGCCCTGCTGATCATCCAGCACAACCCCGAGCTGGTCGGCCTGCCACGCCAGGAGGTGCACGTCGAGCAGGCGCCTCTGCTCAGCCGCCTGCAGGAAGGCCCGGTGTCCTATGCCAACGCGGTGAGTCGAGCGGCTCCGGCAGTGGCCAACCTGTACACCACCAAGATGGTCAGCAAGCCCTCCCACCCCCTGTTCGACGACCCGATGTTCCGCCGCTTCTTCGGCGACAACCTGCCGCAACAGAAGCGCATGGAGTCGAGCCTCGGCTCGGCGGTGATCATGAGCGCGGAAGGCTACCTGCTGACCAACAACCACGTGACCGCTGGCGCCGACCAGATCATCGTGGCCTTGCGCGACGGCCGCGAAACCATCGCCCAGTTGGTCGGCAGCGACCCGGAAACCGACCTGGCCGTGCTGAAGATCGACCTTAAGAACCTGCCGGCGATGACCCTCGGCCGCTCCGACGGCATTCGCACCGGCGACGTCTGCCTCGCCATCGGCAACCCGTTCGGCGTCGGCCAGACCGTGACCATGGGCATCATCAGCGCCACCGGACGCAACCAGCTCGGCCTGAACACCTACGAAGACTTCATCCAGACCGACGCGGCGATCAACCCCGGCAACTCCGGCGGCGCGCTGGTGGACGCTGCCGGCAACCTGATCGGCATCAACACGGCGATCTTCTCCAAGTCCGGCGGCTCCCAGGGTATCGGCTTCGCCATCCCGACCAAGCTGGCCCTGGAGGTCATGCAGTCGATCATCGAGCACGGCCAGGTGATCCGCGGCTGGCTCGGCGTCGAGGTCAAGGCGCTGACCCCGGAACTGGCGGAGTCGCTGGGCCTCGGCGAAACCGCCGGGATCGTCGTCGCCGGCGTCTATCGCGACGGTCCGGCGGCACGCGGCGGCCTGCTGCCGGGCGATGTGATCCTGACCATCGACAAGCAGGAAGCCAGCGACGGCCGCCGCTCGATGAACCAGGTGGCGCGCACCCGTCCGGGACAGAAGATCAGCATCGTGGTGCTGCGCAACGGACAGAAGGTCAACCTGACCGCCGAGGTCGGCCTGCGTCCGCCGCCGGCACCGGCTCCACAGCAGAAACAGGACGGCGGCGAGTAATCCCCGCCATTGAAAACGGCGCCCTCGGGCGCCGTTTTCGTATCACTTGAGGAAGTGCAGGGCGTCCAGTAGCGCCTGGTTCTGCTCCGGACTGCCGATGGTGATACGCAGGAACTGGTCGATCCGCGCCTGCTTGAAATGGCGGACGATCACTCCCTGCTCGCGCAGGGTCGAGGCAATCTGCCCGGCATCGTGCCGCGGATGACGGGCGAAGACGAAGTTGGCGGCCGACGGTAGTACCTCGAAGCCCAGCGCCTGCAAAGAGGCGCTCAACGCCTCGCGGCTATCGATCACTGCCTGGCAGGTCCGACGGAAATAGGCGTCGTCCTCGAAAGCCGCCGCCGCGCCGGCGATCGCCAGGCGATCCAGCGGGTAGGAATTGAAGCTGTTCTTGATCCGCTCCAGCGCCTCGACCAGATCGGCATGGCCGACCGCCAGGCCGACCCGCAGGCCGGCCAGGGAGCGCGACTTGGACAGCGTCTGGGTGACCAGCAGGTTCGGGTAGCGATCGACCAGGGCGATGGCGCTCTCGCCGCCGAAGTCGACATAGGCCTCGTCGACTACCACCACCGAATCCGGCGACGCCTTCAGCATCGCTTCGATGGCGTCCAGCGGCAGCAGGCAGCCGGTCGGCGCGTTCGGATTGGGGAAGATGATTCCGCCGTTGGGCCGCGCGTAGTCTTCGACGCGGATGCGGAACCTTTCATCCAGCGCGATCTTCTCGTGCGCGATCCCGTACAGGCCGCAATAGACCGGATAGAAGCTGTAGGTCACGTCCGGGAACAGCAGCGGCAGGTCGTGTTGGAAGAGGCCATGGAAAATGTGCGCGAGCACCTCGTCGGAGCCGTTGCCGACGAACACCTGGTTGGCCTGTACGCCGTAGTGCGCGGCGACCGCCTGCTTCAACCGCTCGCCGTTGGGATCGGGATACAGGCGCAGGTCGTCGTTGAGTTCCGCCTGCATCGCGGCGAGCGCCTGTGGCGACGGACCGTAGGGATTCTCGTTGGTGTTCAGCTTGACCAGCCGCGACAGCTTCGGCTGCTCGCCCGGCACATAAGGCACCAGGTCCTTGACGAAGGGACTCCAGAATTTGCTCATGCTCAGGCCTCCTTCTCGTCGAGGATGCGGTATTCGGCACTACGCGCGTGGGCGGTCAACGACTCGCCGCGAGCCAGCACCGAGGCGGTACGACTGAGGACCGAAGCGCCCTCGGCCGAGCAGTTGATGATCGACGAACGCTTCTGGAAGTCATATACCCCCAGCGGCGAAGAGAAACGCGCGGTACCGGAGGTCGGCAGCACGTGGTTCGGGCCGGCGCAATAGTCGCCCAGGGCCTCGGCAGTGTAGCGGCCCATGAAGATCGCGCCGGCATGGCGGATCTCCGGCAGCCAGCTTTCCGGATCGGCCACCGACAGCTCCAGGTGTTCCGGGGCGATGCGGTTGGCGACCGCACAGGCCTGGGCCTGGTCGGCGACCTGGATCAGCGCGCCGCGCCCCTCCAGGGAGGTGCGGATGATCTCGGCGCGCTCCATGGTCGGCAGCAGGCGAGCGATGCTGTCCGCGACGCGGTCCAGGAACGCCGCATCCGGACTGACCAGGATCGACTGGGCGTCTTCGTCGTGTTCGGCCTGGGAGAACAGGTCCATGGCGATCCAGTCGGGATCGGTCTGGCCATCGCAGACCACGAGGATTTCCGAGGGACCGGCGATCATGTCGATGCCGACCTGGCCGAACACGTGACGCTTGGCGGTGGCCACGTAGATGTTGCCGGGGCCGACGATCTTGTCCACCCGCGGCACGCTTTCGGTGCCGTAGGCCAACGCGGCCACGGCCTGTGCCCCGCCGATGGTGAAGACACGGTCGACGCCGGCGATGCAGGCGGCGGCGAGGACGATCTCGTTGATCTCGCCGCGCGGGGTCGGTACGACCATGACCACTTCGGACACCCCGGCGACCTTGGCCGGGATCGCATTCATCAGCACCGAGGACGGGTAGGACGCCTTGCCGCCCGGCACATAGAGCCCGGCGCGGTCCAGCGGGGTGACCTGCTGGCCGAGCACCGTGCCGTCGGCCTCGGTGTAGCGCCAGGAACCCTGCTTCTGCTTCTCGTGGTAGCTGCGCACGCGCTCGGCGGCGACTTCCAGGGCTTCGCGCTGGGCTACGGTGATACGTGTGAGAGCCAGCTCCAGGCGCTCGCGCGGCAGGATCAGGTCGGCCATCGAGGCGGCCTGGAGACCGTCGAAGCGCTGGGTGAACTCGACCACGGCGGCGTCGCCACGGCTGCGTACGGCGGCGATGATGTCGAGGACGCGCTGGTTGACCGAATCGTCGGAGACACTTTCCCAGCTCAGCAGATGATCCAGATGACGCCCGAAGTCCGGATCAGCGGCATTGAGTCGACGGATAGCGAAGGGAGCGGTCATAGCGAGCCTCTTTTATGGATGGCGTTGTCTCGGGCGCCGCTAGACTACCAAGCCCACCGTGCGGGCACCCGAGAAAATTTGGCTATGACACGGATAGGCAGGTGCGGCGCGGAGCCGCACGGGTATCAGTGACGGTGTCGCGCCTCGACGGCGTCGCGCAGGGTATCGATCAGCGACTGGATGCGACCGTGCTGCATCTTCATCGAGGCCTTGTTGACCACCAGGCGCGAGCTGATCGTGGCGATCAGTTCCTGGGGCTCCAGGCCGTTGGCGCGCAGGGTATTGCCGGTATCCACGACGTCGATGATCTTGTCGGCGAGACCGACCAGCGGCGCCAGCTCCATCGAGCCGTACAGCTTGATCACGTCGACCTGGCGGCCCTGCTCGGCGTAGTAGCGCTTGGCGACATTGACGAACTTGGTGGCCACCCGCAGGCGTCCCTTGGGTTCAGGCGCGCCAATGGCGCCGGCGGTCATCAGCTTGCAGTTGGCGATACGCAGGTCCAGCGGTTCGTAGAGTCCCTGGCCGCCGTACTCCATCAGCACGTCCTTGCCGGCCACGCCGAGATCGGCGGCGCCATGCTCGACATAGGTCGGCACGTCGGTGGCGCGCACGATGAGCAGGCGCACATCGGACAGGGACGTCGGGATGATCAGCTTGCGGCTCTTGTCCGGGTTCTCCGACGGCACGATGCCCGCCGCTGCGAGCAGCGGCAGGGTATCGTCGAGAATCCGGCCCTTGGACAAGGCGATGGTCAGCATTTGCGCGACAGCCTCCGCTAGCCCGGTACGCGGCGGATCTTGGCGCCGAGCAGCTGGAGTTTCTCTTCGATGCACTCGTAGCCACGGTCGATGTGGTAGATGCGATCGATCAGGGTGTCGCCTTCGGCCACCAGGCCGGCGATCACCAGGCTCGCGGATGCGCGCAGGTCGGTCGCCATGACCGGAGCGCCCTTGAGCTTGGGTACGCCGGTGACGATGGCGGTGTTGCCTTCGACGAGGATTTGCGCGCCCATGCGGTTCATTTCGTAAACATGCATGAAGCGGTTCTCGAAGACCGTCTCGATGACCGCGCCGGTGCCTTCGGCAACCGCGTTCATGGAGATGAACTGGGCCTGCATGTCGGTGGGGAACGCCGGGTACGGCGCGGTACGCACGTTGACCGCCTTCGGCCGGTTGCCCTTCATGTCCAGCTCGATCCAGTTGCTGCCGGTGCTGATGTGGGCACCGGCCTCTTCCAGCTTCTGCAGGACCGCCTCGAGGATGGTCGGGTCGGTATCCTTCAGCTTCACCCGGCCGCCGGTCGCGGCCGCGGCCACCAGGTAGGTGCCGGTCTCGATACGGTCGGGCAGTACGTCGTAGCGAGCACCGCCGAGGCGCTTCACGCCTTCGATGACGATGGTATCGGAGCCAGCGCCCTGGACGTTGGCGCCCATGGCGTTCAGGCAGTTGGCCAGGTCGACCACCTCCGGCTCGCGAGCGGCGTTCTGCAGCACGGTACGGCCGTTGGCCAGCGCGGCGGCCATCATCAGGTTCTCGGTGCCGGTCACGCTGACGGTATCGAAGAAGAAGTGACCGCCACGCAGGCCGCCGGCCGGCGCCTTGGCCTTGATGTAGCCGCCTTCGACCTCGATCTGCGCGCCCATGGCCTCGAGACCGCGGATATGCAGGTCGACCGGACGCGAACCGATCGCGCAACCGCCCGGCAGGGCCACTTCGGCCTCGCCGAAGCGCGCCAGCATCGGGCCCAGCACCAGGATCGAGGCACGCATGGTCTTCACCAGTTCGTACGGCGCGACCAGGGTTTTGATGCTGCTGGCATCGACTTCGACGTTGAGCTTCTCGTCGATGATCGGCTGCACGCCCATGCGGCCGAACAGTTCGATCATGGTGGTAATGTCGTGCAGGTGCGGCAGGTTGCAGACGGTGACCGGAGTATCGGCCAGCAGGGTCGCGGCCAGGATCGGCAGCGCCGAGTTCTTCGCGCCGGAAATGCGGATTTCGCCATCGAGGCGGTTACCGCCGGTAATAATCAGTTTATCCATTGCAATGATCCCCCGTGGGCTCAGGAACGCTCGGCCCAGGCGGCGCGGCTGAAGAATTTCATGGTGACGGCATGGATGCTGCCATCGGCGATCCAGGCGTTCAAATGGGCGTAGACCTGCTGCTGACGCTTGACCGGGCTCTGGCCGGCCAGTTCGTCGCTGATCAGATTCAGTTGGAAATTGCACCCTTCGCCCTCGACTTCCACCTGGGTGCCGGGGAGTTTTTCCTGGAGAAGGCTCTTAACGTCTTCGGCCTGCATGCTCAACCTCAATCGGGCGCCCTACGCGCACGGTCGGCCATCATACAAAAAAGCCCTCCGCCTGCGAACCCCAGGAAGGGACGCGCAGACGGAGGGCCGCTCGTTCCGCCGGCCGGTCATTCCTGCAAAGGCAGGATCTCCAGAAGGCTGCTGACCTTGGCAATCTCCCGCATGTCGTCCGGCAACGCCCTGACGCTCAGGACCTTGCCGGCCTTGCGTGCGTCGCGCATGAAGGCCAGCAACAGGGAAATGCCCACGCTGCTGGAGCGCTCCACCGCCGAGCAGTCGACGACCAGTTCCGCCGCCTGGCTGGCGCGGATCAGCCGACCGCCCTGCTCGCGCAACGCCGGCCCGCTGCTGTAGTCGAGCACGCCGGCGAGCTGCAGTTCGCCGGCCGCGCCTTCGCGCAGGCTGGCCTGGCTCATTTCGCCCCGGCCTCTTCCGCTTTCGCGGTTTCCTTGGCCTTGGCGACCACCTCGCCCCAGCCGGCGATGGTCTTCTCGAGGTCGTTGCGGTTCTTCTGCATGGTGTCGGCGAACTGGTCGCGGAACAGCTTGCCGATGTTGATGCCGTTGATGATCACGTTGCGGACCTTCCAGCCACCGGCCAGGTTGGTCATGGTGTAGGAGACCGGATAGACCGTGCCCTTGCTGTCACGGATCTCCATGTTGACGCTGGCGCGATCGTCGCTCGGCTTGGCCGAACTAGGCAGCACGCGGATGTCCTGGTTGTCGTATTCGAGCAGCGCGTTGCCGTAGAACTGCATCAGGCTGTTCTTGAACACTTCCTCGAAGCGCTTGATTTGCTCGGGTGAGGCCTGGCGCGAGTACTTGACGGTCATCACGCTCTTGGCGATGCCTTCGGCATCGACCACCGGCCCAAGGATACGATCGAGAGTGGCGTAGAGCTTTTGCGGATCGGCCTTGTAGGCGGCCTTGTTGGCCTTGATGTCGGAAAGCAGTTCGTCGACCGTGCCCTGCACCACCTGTTGCGGGGTCGGCGCCGCCATGGAAAGCAGCGGGAAAGCCGCCAGGAACACCAGCAGGCCGCGACGCAGAAGAGTCAGCATGGAAGAAAACCTCACTTTTTGGCTTCGTCTTTGTTAACCGAGTTCAGCAGGAACTTGCCGATCAGGTCTTCCAGCACCAGCGCCGACTGGGTGTCGTGGATGGTGCTGCCGTCCTTCAGAACGTCCTCGTCGCCGCCGACGCTGATGCCGATGTATTTCTCGCCCAGCAGGCCGGCGGTCAGGATCGACGCCGTGGAATCGACCGGCAGGTTGTTCACGTTCTGGTTGATCTCCATGGTCACGCGACCAGTGTAGCTGTCGCGATCCAGGTCGACCGCCGTCACCTTGCCGATCGTCACGCCGGCCAGGGTGACCTTGCCGCGCACGGTAACACCGGCGATGTTGTCGAAGTAGGCGTAGACCTTGTAGGTATCGCCGGCGTTGCCCACGCTCAGGCCGCTGACCCGCAGGGCCAGCAGCAACAGGGCCAGCAGGCCGGCCAGGAGGAACAGGCCGACACCGATTTCCAGGGTGCGGGTTTGCATTCAGAAATCTCCAAACATCAAAGCAGTCAGAATGAAGTCGAGCCCCAGCACCGCCAGGGAGGCATAGACCACGGTCCGGGTCGTCGCCCGGCTGATTCCTTCCGAGGTCGGCTCGCAGTCGTAGCCTTGGTAGACCGCGATCCAGGTCACCACGAAGGCGAATACGATACTTTTGATCACGCCGTTGAGCACATCCTCGGTGAACTGCACGCTGTTCTGCATGTTCGCCCAGAACGACCCCTCGTATACGCCCAGCCAGTCGACCGCGACCATCGCCCCGCCCCAGATGCCGACCACGCTGAAGATCGCGGCGAGCAGCGGCATGGAGATGAAACCGGCCCACAGGCGCGGCGCGACGATGTACTTGAGCGGGTCGACACCGATCATTTCCAGGCTGGAAAGCTGTTCGGTGGCCTTCATGTTGCCGATTTCCGCGGTAAGCGCAGAGCCGGCACGGCCGGCGAACAGCAGGCCGGTCACCACCGGCCCCAGTTCGCGCAGCAGGGTCAGGGCCACCATCTGCCCGACCGCCTGCTCGGAACCATAGGAAATCAGGATGTTGTAGCCCTGCAGGGCCAGCACCATGCCAATGAACAGGCCCGAGACGACGATGATCGCCAGCGACAGCACGCCTACCGAGTAGAGTTGCTTCACCAGCAGGTGCAAACCGGTGCCTGGCGTGCGCCGGCCGAGCAGGGCGTGGCCGAGGAACAGGGTCGAGCGGCCGAGCGCGGCGACCACGTCCAGGCCGGCGCGGCCGAACAGGCGGATACGTTCGAGGGGAGAGACTCTACGCATCAGCGCTCTCCCAGCAGGTCGGCCCGGTAGTCGCGGGCCGGATAATGGAACGGAACGGGACCATCCGGGATTCCCTTGACGAACTGGCGGATACGAGGATCGTCGGTTTCCTTGAGGACGTCCGGCGTCCCGTGGCCAAGTACCCGGCCGTCGCCGACGATATAGATGTAGTCGGCGATGCTGGCGGTCTCGGCCAGGTCATGGGAAACCACGATGCTGGTGATGCCGAGGGCATCGTTGAGCAGGCGGATCAGGCGCACCAGGACGCCCATGGCGATCGGATCCTGCCCCACGAACGGCTCGTCGTAGAGCAGGATCTGCGGGTCCAGGGCGATCGCCCGGGCCAGGGCGACGCGGCGCTTCATGCCGCCGGAAAGCTCGTCCGGCATCAGTTCCACGGCGCCGCGCAGGCCGACGGCCTGAAGCTTCATCAGGACGATGTCGCGGATCATCTCTTCCGGCAGTTGGGTATGCACACGCAGCGGAAACGCGACGTTCTCGAAGACGTCGAGATCGGTGAACAGCGCCCCGCTCTGGAACAGCACGCCGAACTGCTTGCGCATGTCGAACAGGTCGCCGCGCGAAAGCTGCGGCAGGTTCTGCCCGTTGACCCAGACCTCCCCCTTCGAAGGACGCAACTGGGAGGCGATCAGCCGCAGCAACGTGGTCTTGCCGCAACCGGACGGGCCCATGATGCCGGTCACCTTTCCGCGCGGGATACGCACATCGATGTTGTCGAAAATCGCCCGCGATCCGCGCTTGAAGGTCAGGCCCTTCAACTCGACCGCGTAGGCACTATCGGTGCTCATCAGGACTCCTTGCGATGCGACCCGTCCATGCTGGACGCCTTGCCCCGTTGCAAAGGCACGCATCCCGGAGGGGTCGAATGGGCGCGGACTATAGCACTGCGGCGGGTTCTGGCCCAAGGCCTGGCACCGTGCCGTTCAGCTTGGATTCAGCTTGTTCGGAGCGTTCTCTCAGCCCTTTAGGACATATCGCACACTTCAGGTTCACTACGGACAGAAAAAAATCGCGTCGACGTCGAATATATCGACATTTATGCAGTCATAGCGCGGAGTGCAGATAACGGCGGCGTAACAGAGCATTGCAGTCCATACAACATTGCGCCGCGGGGGATGCGGACCGACTTCACAGCATGGCTGGTGTAAGCGGGGCACGCTTTCCCGTTATAATCCCGCCTTTAATCCAGGCGCCACATTCGTTGAACATGAGCCAGAACCTCGATTTCATCCATTCCGCCCAGCGCACCATCGGCCTCGAGCGCGACGCGGTAGACAGCCTGCTGGCGCGGATTGGCGACGATTTCGTCAAGGCCTGCGAACTGCTGCTGGCCGGCAAGGGCCGGGTCGTCGTCGTCGGCATGGGCAAGTCCGGTCACATCGGCAAGAAGATCGCCGCTACCCTGGCCAGCACCGGCACCCCCTCCTTCTTCGTGCATCCGGCCGAGGCCAGCCATGGCGACATGGGCATGATCACCAAGGACGACGTGGTCCTCGCCCTGTCCAACTCCGGCTCGACTGCCGAAATCGTCACCCTGTTGCCTCTGATCAAGCGCCTGGGCATCACCCTGATCAGCATGACCGGTAACCCCGAGTCGCCCCTGGCCAAGGCTGCGGAAGTGAACCTGGACGCCAGTGTTGGCCAGGAAGCCTGCCCACTGAACCTGGCCCCGACCTCCTCCACCACCGTAACCCTGGTCCTCGGCGACGCCCTGGCGATCGCCCTGCTCGAAGCCCGCGGCTTTACCGCGGAAGACTTCGCCTTCTCGCACCCGGGCGGTGCGCTGGGCCGCCGACTGCTGCTGAAGGTGGAAGACGTCATGCACGTTGGCGAAGGGCTGCCGCAGGTGCTGCTCGGCACCTCGCTGACCGGCGCGCTGATGGAAATGACCCGCAAGGGCCTGGGCATGACCGTAGTGCTCGACGAACATGGCAAGCTTGCCGGCATTTTCACCGATGGCGACCTGCGTCGCGCCCTGGATCGGGGCATCGACGTCCGCCAGGTCACCATCGACCAGGTGATGACCGTCCACGGCAAGACCGTCCGCGCCGAGATCCTCGCCGCGGAAGCCCTGAAGATCATGGAAGACAACAAGATCGGCGCACTGGTGGTGGTCGACGCGGACGACCGTCCGGTCGGCGCCCTGAACATGCACGACCTGTTGCGCGCAGGAGTGATGTAATGAGCGATACCCATTCGGCCGCGGAACTCCCGGTCCGGGCCAGCCGGATACGCCTGGCGATTTTCGACGTCGACGGCGTGCTGACCGACGGCAAGCTGTATTTCCTCGTCGACGGCAGCGAGTTCAAGACCTTCAACACCCTGGACGGACATGGCATCAAGATGCTCATCGCCTCCGGCGTGCGCACCGCCATCATCACCGGCCGCGACACTCCGGTGGTCGAACGGCGCGCGCGCAACCTGGGCATCCAGCATCTCTATCAGGGCCGGGAAGACAAGCTCGCCGTCCTCGACGAACTTCTCGGCGAACTCGGACTAGGCTATGAGCAAGTCGCCTACCTTGGCGACGACCTGCCCGATCTGCCGGTGATCCGCCGCGTCGGCCTGGGCATGGCGGTAGCCAGTGCCGACCCGTTCGTGCGCCAGCATGCCCATGGCGTCACCGCGGCCCGCGGCGGCGAAGGCGCCGCCCGCGAGTTCTGCGAACTGATCATGCGCGCCCAGGGTACGCTCGAAGCCGCCCAGAGCGCCTATCTGTAGAGCCAACCATGCCGAAGACACTACGCCAGAAACTGCTGCTCGCCCTGATCGCCCTGTTGCTGATCGTCGCGGGCTACTACTGGAACGTCGGGCTCGAGCTGTTCAACGAACAGCCGACCCGTCCCGGCCAGGACAATACCATCGACTACTATGCCGAGAATGCCCATAGCCTCCAGTACCAGGAGGACGGCAGCCTCGACTACGAGATGACCGCGGTGAAGCTGGAGCACCAGAAAGCCACGGACATCACTTTCGTCACCACCCCCGACCTGCTGCTCTTCCGTGGCAACGTGCAACCCTGGCACATCCAGAGCGCCCGCGCCGAAGTCGGACCGAAAGGCAAGGAGGTCGAACTCATCGACGACGTGCGCGTCGCACGTACCGATGCCAAGGGCCAACCAAGCATCCTGACCACCACTCGGCTGACCGTATTCCCCGACAAGAATTATGCACAGACCGAGCAAGCCGTTAAAATCGACGCGGCCAATGGAGTGACGACGGCTGTTGGAATGAAAGCGTATCTGAAAGACAGCCGGATGCACCTGCTGTCCAACGTAAGAGGTCAGCATGAGGTTCGTTAATACCCTCCCCCTTATTTTCGGTCTGACTGCCGCCCTCGGCAGCTCCATGGCCTTGGCCCTGCCTTCGGACCGCGAACAACCGATCCGCGTCCAGGCCGACAGCGCCGAACTGGACGACAAGCAGGGCGTCGCGGTCTACCGCGGCGACGTCGTGGTGACCCAGGGCAGCACCAAGCTGACCGGCAACACCGTGACCCTGAAGCAGGACAAGAACGGCGACATCGAGGTCGTGACCTCGGTCGGCAAACCTGCCTACTACGAGCAGAAACCCGCTCCGGACAAGGACGTGACCAAGGCCTATGGCCTGACCATCCAGTACTTCGTCACGCAGAACCGGGTCGTGCTGATCGACCAGGCCAAGGTGATCCAGGAAGGCAACACCTTCGAAGGCGAGAAGATCGTCTACGACACCCAGCGCCAGATCGTCAACGCGGGTCGTGCCACCGGCTCCCAGGTGACCAGCCCGCGCCCGCGCATCGACATGGTCATCCAGCCGAAGAAAAAGGCCCAGTAATGGCAACGCTCAAAGCCCAGCACCTGGCCAAAAGCTATAAAGGCCGGCAAGTCGTCCGCGACGTCAGCATGTCCATCGATAGCGGGCAGATCGTCGGCCTGCTCGGTCCGAACGGTGCCGGCAAGACCACCTGCTTCTACATGATCGTCGGCCTGGTCCAGGCCGACCAGGGCGTGGTCCGCATCGACGAGCAGAACGTCACCCACCTGCCGATGCACGGGCGCGCCCGGGCCGGCATCGGCTACCTGCCGCAGGAAGCCTCGATCTTCCGCAAGCTGTCGGTATCCGACAACATCATGGCGATCCTCGAGACCCGCAGCGACCTCGATCGCAACGGTCGCAAGGAAGCCCTGGAAGGCCTGCTGCAGGAATTCCACATCCACCACATCCGCGACAACCTCGGCATGAGCCTGTCCGGCGGCGAACGACGCCGGGTGGAAATCGCCCGCGCCCTGGCCAGCGCGCCGAAATTCATCCTCCTCGACGAGCCCTTCGCCGGCGTGGACCCGATCTCGGTCGGCGACATCAAGCAGATCATCCATCACCTCAAGGCGAAGGGTATCGGCATCCTCATCACCGACCACAACGTCCGCGAGACCCTGGACATCTGTGAAACGGCGTATATCGTCAATGATGGGCAGTTGATCGCGGAAGGGGATGCCGAGAGCATCCTCGCCAACGACCTGGTCAAGGAAGTCTACCTGGGGCACGAGTTCCGCCTCTGAAGAAATCTCCTAGCGCGCCCTCCGGCCTCGCCGGAGCGGTTCCGCTCGCCCGCGGTTTCGCAACCACGAGTGCCGCCTGGAGCGGATGATTTATTCAGAGCAACCCTAGGCAAAGTACGAAAATTCAGGCATATAATTTGCTTCCTGGCGGTGCCGCCACCTCGGCACCCGTAGTAGTGGATGGTGCCATCCGGTACCAGCGAATAAGGTACTAAGCCCTCAGCCATGAAACCATCGCTAGTCCTCAAGATGGGCCAGCAGCTGACGATGACGCCGCAGCTGCAACAGGCCATACGCCTCCTCCAGCTATCCACCCTGGACCTCCAGCAGGAAATCCAGGAAGCGCTGGAATCCAATCCCATGCTCGAACGCCAGGAAGACGGCGACGATTTCGACAACAGCGACCCTCTCGCCGATGGCGCCGAACAGGCGGCCAGCGCGCCCCAGGAGAGCCCCCTCCAGGAAAGCGCCACGCCCAGCGTCGAAAGCCTCGACGACGACCAGTGGAGCGAACGCATACCCAGCGAGTTGCCGGTGGATACCGCCTGGGAAGACATCTACCAGACCAGCGCCAGCAGCCTGCCCAGCAACGACGATGACGAGTGGGACTTCACCGCGCGCACCAGCAGCGGCGAGAGCCTGCACAGCCACCTGCTCTGGCAGGTCAACCTGGCACCGATGTCGGACACCGATCGGATGATCGCGGTGACCATCATCGATAGCATCAACAACGATGGCTACCTCGAAGAGTCCCTCGAAGAAATCCTCGCCGCCATCGATCCGGAACTGGACGTCGAGCTCGACGAAGTGGAAGTCGTGCTGCGCCGCATCCAGCAACTGGAACCCGCCGGGATCGGCGCCCGCAACCTGCGCGAGTGCCTGCTGCTGCAACTGCGCCAGTTGCCGTCCACCACGCCCTGGCTGAACGAAGCACTGCGCCTGGTATCCGACTACCTCGACCTGCTCGGCGGCCGCGACTACAGCCAATTGATGCGGCGCATGAAGCTCAAGGAAGACGAACTGCGCCAGGTCATCGAGCTGATCCAGTGCCTGCATCCCCGGCCCGGTTCGCAGATCGAATCGAGCGAAGCCGAATACATCGTCCCCGACGTCATCGTGCGCAAGGACAACGAGCGCTGGCTGGTCGAGCTGAACCAGGAGGCGATGCCACGCCTGCGCGTCAACGCCACCTACGCCGGCATGGTCCGCCGCGCCGACAGCAGCGCCGACAATACCTTCATGCGCAACCAGTTGCAGGAAGCCCGCTGGTTCATCAAGAGCCTGCAGAGCCGCAACGAAACGCTGATGAAGGTCGCCACCCAGATCGTCGAGCACCAGCGCGGTTTCCTCGACTACGGCGAAGAAGCCATGAAGCCGCTGGTCCTGCACGACATCGCCGAAGCGGTGGGCATGCACGAATCGACCATTTCGCGGGTCACCACGCAGAAATACATGCATACGCCGCGCGGCATTTTCGAGCTGAAATATTTCTTTTCAAGTCACGTCAGTACCGCCGAAGGCGGGGAATGCTCGTCCACCGCGATCCGCGCGATCATCAAGAAACTGGTGGCCGCGGAAAATGCGAAAAAGCCATTGAGCGACAGCAAGATCGCTGGTTTACTGGAGGCACAGGGCATTCAAGTGGCTCGCCGCACCGTCGCCAAATACCGCGAATCCCTGGGCATAGCCCCTTCGAGCGAGCGCAAGCGACTGGTGTGACGTTGATCCACGCCAAGGTGTTCCGGAGGCAGGTTGCTAACCTGCCACTTACACACGGGCAACAAGGAGAACGCGGTATGCAAGTCAACATCAGTGGCCATCAACTGGATGTGACCGACGCCCTGCGCGACTATGTCGGCGAGAAACTGAGCCGTCTGGAGCGCCATTTCGACAAGATCACCAATGTTCAGGTGATCATGGAGGTCGAGAAACTGAAGCAGAAGATCGAAGCCACCCTGCGCATCGCCGGTGGCGAGATCGTAGCCAATGCGGAACATGAGGACATGTACGCGGCCATCGACCTGCTGATCGACAAACTCGACCGTCAACTGATCAAACACAAAGAGAAGTATCTCGAACGGCAGCAAGGCGTAGGCGCCCGCTGATCTCCCCTCCCCTATGATCCGACTTGAGCAAATCCTGACCCCCGGCCGTTCCCTCGTGAACGTGCCGGGCGGCAGCAAGAAACGCGTACTCGAACAAATCGCCAACCTGGTAGCCAGGGAGCTGCCGGAGTTCGACGCCCAGACCATCTTCGAAAACCTGGTGGCCCGGGAAAAACTCGGTTCCACCGGCTTCGGCAATGGCATCGCCATTCCGCACTGCCGCCTGTCTGGCTGCCAGAGCCCCATCAGCGCCGTGCTGCACCTGGATGCTCCCGTGGACTTCGACGCGCTGGACGGCGCGCCGGTCGACCTGCTCTTCGTCCTGCTGGTACCGGAGGCCGCGACCGAAGAACATCTCGAACTGCTCCGGCAGATCGCCGCCATGCTCGACCGTGCCGACGTACGCGACCGCCTGCGCAGCGCTCCCACCGCCGAAGCGCTTTATCAGATCGTGGTAGACGTACAGAACGGGCAATGACATGCGCCTGATCATCGTCAGTGGCCGCTCGGGCTCGGGCAAGAGCACCGCCCTGAACGTCCTCGAAGACAACGGCTTCTATTGCATCGACAACCTTCCCGCCAGCCTGCTTCCCGACCTGGCGCAGCGCGCCCTGTTGCACACGGAGCTACTGCAGCCACAGGTGGCGGTGTCGATCGACGCCCGCAACCTGCCCAGCCAGTTGCAGCGCTTCCCCGAACTGTTGCAGGAAGTGCGGGACAACCACATCAACTGCGATGTGCTGTATCTCGACGCCGACGACGAGACGCTGCTCAAACGATTCTCGGAAACCCGCCGGCGCCACCCGCTGACCACCGACACCCGTTCGCTGGCGGAGGCGATTGGCGACGAGAGCCAATTGCTCGGACCGATCGCCGACCTCGCCGACCTGAAGCTGGACACCACCAGCCTCAACCTCTATCAGCTGCGCGACACCATCAAACTGCGCCTGTTGAACAAGCCGGAACCCGGCACCGCGTTCCTCGTCGAATCCTTTGGCTTCAAGCGCGGCATGCCAGTCGACGCCGACCTGGTGTTCGATGTGCGCTGCCTGCCGAACCCCTACTGGAAGCCCGAGTTGCGCGATCATTCGGGGCTGGAGCCGGAAGTCCGCGAGTATCTGGCCGCCCAGCCGGATGTCGAGGAAATGTACCAGGACATCGTCGGCTACCTGAACAAATGGCTGCCGCGCTTCGCCGCCAGTAACCGCTCATATGTAACAGTTGCGATAGGCTGTACCGGCGGGCACCATCGTTCGGTCTACCTCGCCGAGCGGATTGGCGCTGCACTCAGGGATTCCCTGAAGAACGTGCAGATTCGCCACCGCGATCTCAGCAGCTAGCCCATAACAAGAAGGACAGACTCCCCAAGATGCCCGCCCTCGAGATCACCATCATCAACAAGCTCGGTCTGCACGCCCGCGCGGCGGCCAAGTTCGTCGGCGTCGCGGGGCGCTACCCTTGCCAGGTCCGGGTCGGCCGCAATCCTGAAAGCTGCGTCGACGGCAAGAGCATCATGGCCGTGATGATGCTGGCTGCCGGCAAGGGCACCAACCTGCACCTGCATACCGAAGGCGAACAGGAAGACGAGGCGTTGAACGCGCTGGTCGAACTGATCAACAACAGGTTCGACGAGGGCGAGTAGGCTCTTCCCAGCGACAACGAAAAAGCCGCCAACTGGCGGCTTTTCCTTTCCGGCGATTGCGGCCGGCGTCAATTCAGCTCGGGTCGGATGAATCCCCTAGCCCAGCGCGGTATCCAGCACCATCATCAGGCAGAAACCGAACACCAGGCCCAGCGTAGCCTCGGCGGCATGTCCCTGGCGGTGGGACTCGGGAATGATCTCGTGGGTGACCACGAAGAGCATCGCTCCCGCCGCGGCGGCCAGCCCCCAGGGCAGGAGCAGCGCGGAGAGGCCGACCAGCCAGGCGCAGAGCACCGCGAACAGCGGCTCGACCAGGCCCGACGCGGCACCGACCAGCATCGCCTTGAAACGCGACATACCGACTCCGGCCAGCACCAGCGCCACCACCAGCCCTTCCGGCACATCCTGCAGAGCGATGCCCAGGGCGAGGCCGTTGGCCTCATCCAGGCCGGCACCGGCCGACACGCCAACCGCCATGCCTTCGGGGACGTTGTGCAGGACGATGGCCGTGACGAACAGCAGGATGCGCGGGGGAATGCCACCGGACAGTGGCGCGCCCTCGCAACCGGGATGGACGTCCGGCATCAGCCGGCCGAGGATGAACAGCCCCATCACGCCGACCGCCAGGCCGAAACTGACCAGGAACCCCGCGCCGAACTTCGAGTAGCCGAGGTCGCCGGCCGCGGATAGCGCCGGCATGATCAGCGAGAAGGCCGTCGCCGAGAGCATCACGCCGGCACCGAAGCCCAGCAGCGCATCCGACAGGCGCGCCGGCATGGTCTTCACCACCAGCACCGGCATCGCCCCGAGAGCGGTACCGAAGGCGCAGAGCAGGCCGCCTTTCAACGCCAGCACGATGGGCGCCGGCAGGTTGAGCTCGGCCAGCAACAGCGCGTGGCGGCCGAGCAGGTAGCCGCCGCCGATGAAGATCAGCAAGCCCAGCAGGTTGCGCAGCGTCCGCCCGTTACCTTCGGCGATGCCATGGAGCAACGCCTTCATCGCTGCACCGCCAGGCTGCCGGCCAGCCATCTCGCATCACGGTTAACATTAGGCCAGGGCTTGCGCATAGCGACGCGCGACCTCCCGCCAGTCGATCACGTTGTAGAAAGCGCCGATGTATTCCGGGCGGCGGTTCTGGTACTTCAGGTAATAGGCGTGCTCCCATACGTCCAGGCCGAGGATCGGCGTATTGCCGTTCATCAGCGGGCTGTCCTGGTTGCCGCTGCTCTCCACCAGCAAGCTGCCCTGGGGAGTCACGCTGAGCCAGGCCCAGCCGCTGCCGAAGCGGGTCAGCGCAGCCTTGGTGAACGCATCCTTGAACGCCTCGAAGCCCCCGAGCTGCTCATCGATGGCCCGCCCCAGGTCGCCATCGGGACGGCCACCGCCCTGGGGCGACATCACGGTCCAGAACAGCGAGTGGTTGGCATGCCCACCGCCATTGTTGACAACCGGGGTGCGCAGCTTCTCCGGCAGACCAGCCAGTTGCCGCAGCAGGCTTTCCACCGGCTGCTCGGCATAGGGCGTGCCTTCCAGCGCGGCGTTCAGGTTGTTCACGTAGGTCTGGTGGTGCTTGCTGTGGTGGATCTCCATGGTCAGCGCATCGATGTGCGGTTCCAAGGCATCGTAGGAGTAGGGCAAGGGCGGCAAGGCGTGGGGCATGGAAACTCTCCGTCAGTGATAGCGAAGTGAGGGGGGCGGAGCGAGGAACTCAGGTCGGACCTCCGCGTTCGGCGGTCCCTTGAGCAGGCGCTCGGTGCGCGGATAGGCACCGTGTTCGCCGATGAACGACAGCAGTTCGACATAGGTGCGCCGGCTGTGATGCTGGGCCGCCTGGCGCAGGGCCAGCGGCAGTTTCTGGTCGGCGCTGACCCGCAACAAGCGCTCGTGGCAGGCGCAGAGGTATTCGGCGGTTTCCTCCGGTTGCTCCAGTTGCAGGTGCAAGTCGGCCAGGTTGTGATGGGAAATGACGAACGCCATCACCGCCTCGTCGGCGTCGCCCCAGCGTTCCAGCAGCACCTGGGCCAGGGCCAGGGCATGGAGGTAGTGCTCACGCGCATCGATCAATGCGCCGGTGACGAAACAGCGGTTGCCCTGTTCGATCGTTCGTTGCCAATGACGCATGGCGGTACCTCCAGTGGTGGGGCGGCCTCAGAGGCCGCCAGCCGTGAGTTTTTCCGGATCCAGCAACACCTCCAGGCGCGCACGGTCCAGATCGGTGTTTTCCAGCGCCACATCGATGATCGGCCGTCCCTCGCGATAGGCCTGCTTGGCGATTTCCGCAGCCTTCTGGTAGCCGATGATCGGGTTCAGCGCAGTGACCAGGATCGGGTTGCGCGCCAACGCCTCGCTGAGCTTGCCCTGGTTGACCTTGAAGCTGGCGATGGCCTTGTCCGCCAGCAGCCGGCTGACGTTGGCCAGCAACTGGATGCTGTGCAACAGGTTGTCCGCCACCAGCGGCAGCATCACGTTCAGTTCGAAGTTGCCCGATTGGCCGGCGACGGCAATGGCGGCGTCATTGCCGATCACCTGGGCGGCGACCATCGCGGTGGCCTCCGGGATCACCGGGTTGACCTTGCCGGGCATGATCGAGGAGCCTGGTTGCAGCGCTTCCAGCTCGATCTCGCCGAGCCCGGCAAGCGGCCCGGAGTTCATCCAGCGCAGGTCGTTGGCCAGCTTCATCAGGGTCACGGCCAGGGTCTTCAACTGGCCGGACGCAGCGACCGCCGTGTCCTGCGAACCGATCAGGGCGAAGAAGTCGTCGCCGGGGCGGAACGCCAACCCGGTCAGGTCGTTCAGCTCCTGGCTGAAACGTTCGGCGAACCGCGGATGGGCGTTGATCCCGGTGCCCACCGCGGTGCCGCCCTGTGCCAACTGCTGCAAAGCAGGAAGTACGCTCTCGATGTGCACGCCAGCCTGTCGCACCTGCTGCGCCCAGCCACCGAGCACCTGGCTCATGCGTACCGGCATCGCATCCATCAGGTGGGTGCGGCCGGTCTTCACATAGGCATGCACTTCGCCGGCCTTGCTCTGGATAGTCTGCTCCAGGTGGCGCAGCGCCGGCAGCAGGCGTTCGCTGATCTCGAGGGCGGCACTGATGTGGATGGTCGAGGGGATGATGTCGTTGCTGCTCTGCCCGCAGTTCACATGGTCGTTCGGATTGACCTTGCCGCCCAGGCGGCGACTGGCCAGGGTCGCCACCACTTCGTTGGCGTTCATGTTGGAACTGGTGCCGGAGCCGGTCTGGAACACATCCACCGGGAAATGCTGCATGAAGTCCTCCTGCAGCAGTTGCAGGCAGGTCTCGGCGATCGCCTCGCCCATCGGTGCATCCAGTTGCTGCAGGGAGACGTTCGCCCGCGCCGCCGCGGCCTTGGCCAGCAGCAGGGCGCGGACGAAGGCCTGGGGCATGCGATGGCCGCTGACCGGGAAGTTGTTCACCGCGCGCTGGGTCTGGGCGCCATAGAGGGCGGTCGCCGGGACCGCCAGTTCGCCCATGCTGTCGCGTTCGATGCGGGTGTCAGTCATCTTGGTTTCCTTGTTGCGGGTGATCGAAGCTCATCGACGGCGCCAGGTCCTGCCTGGCCATTCGTACGGAGAGCTGGCGCAGCCGGCGTCGCTGGCTGCCGTTGGTGGTCAGTCGCTGAAGTTCGCAGAGGGGCCGGTAGGCGTAGTCGAGGCAGAGGCTGCGCCAGTGCCAGGGCAATATCGGATCGCGACCGGTATCGAGCAGGAGGTTGTAGGCTTTCTCGAACAGCGGCCAGGCGGCCACACCTTCCCAACCGGCGAGATAGCGCGCCTCGCCGAGGTACTGGTCGAGCAGGCGCGGTTCGTCGGGATCGAGCGCGCAGCGGATCTGCGTGCCCAGCCAGTACCAGTGATCCAATGCTTGCGGGTCGTGCGCCTCGAAGGACATGGCAACCTCACCAGACGATAATGAGATTGATTATTGTTTTCTTCTTGGCAAAAGACAAGCATGGTCCCCATAGAGGCGGACAATTGAACAGGCGGAAACGAAAACGCCAGCGACGAGCGCTGGCGTTTTATAGAGGGAAACCCGGCCTCAGCGCCCGGCCACCATCATCGACTCGACCAGTACAGAACCGGTATGCAGGTTGCCGCGCCGTTCGATGTCCTTGCCGACCGCGACGATACGGCGGAACAGGTCGCGCAGGTTGGCGGCGATGGTGACTTCCTGGACCGGGAACTGGATCTTGCCGTTCTCGACCCAGTAGCCGGCGGCGCCGCGGGAATAATCGCCGGTCACCAGGTTGACGCCCTGCCCCATCAACTCGGTGACCAGCAGGCCACGCCCCATCCTGCGTATGAGAGCGGCCTGGTCCTCGTCGCCATGGCTGACGAACAGGTTATGCACGCCGCCGGCGTTGGCCGTGCTCGGCAGGCCGAGCTTGCGCCCGGAATAGGTGCCCAGGACATAGGACACCAGCTCGCCGTTCTCGACGAATGGCTTGGCATAGGTCGCCAGGCCGTCGCTATCGAAGCTGGCGCTGCCGAGCGCGCCGACCAGGTGCGGCCGCTCGTCGATGCTCAGCCACTCGGGAAACAGGCGCTGGCCCAGCGCGCCTTCGAGGAAGGATGACTTGCGATACAGGCTGCCGCCTGAGATCGCCCCGAGGAAATGGCCGAACAGGCCAACAGCGATTTCCGGAGCGAACAGCACCGGCACTTCGGCGGTCTGCACCGGCCGCGCGCCCAGTCGGCTGGCGGCGCGCTCGGCGGCGCGCCGGCCGATCGACTCGGCGCTGGCCAAGGCCTCACCACGGCGGTTGACGTCATACCAATAGTCACGCTGCATCTGTCCTTCGCCCTCGGCGATCATCACGCAGCTGAGGCTGTGCCGGGTGCTGGCGTAACCACCGATGAAACCGTGGCTGTTACCGTATACCCGGCAGCCCTGGTGGGTATTCAGGGTGGTGCCGTCGGCCTTGGTCACCCGCTTGTCGGCGGCGAACGCCGCTGCCTCGCAAGCCAGGGCACGTTCCACGGCCTGCTCGGGACTCAGGCTCCATGGATGATAGAGGTCCAGCTCGGGCAACTCGCGGGCCATCAACGCGGCATCGGCGAGACCGGCGCATTCGTCCTCGGAGGTATGGCGGGCGATCGCCAGCGCCGCCGCCACCGTCTCGCGGATGGCCGCCTCGCCGGTCGCCGAGGTGCTCGCCGAGCCCTTGCGCTGGCCTGCGTAGAGGGTGATGCCGAAACCTTGGTCACGGTTGAACTCGACGGTTTCCACCTCGCCCTGGCGCACGCTGGTGGACAGGCCCTGCTCCAGCGACACCGCCACTTCGCAGGCACTGGCGCCCTGGCGGCGGGCCTCGGCGATGATCTGCTCGACCTGCTCGCGAAGGTCCGGAAGCACGGAGGGACCGACTGCCGCGGCATGTAGACTCATCTGTTGACTCTCCTGTTGACGTGGCCGCCCACGCGGCCGGGCCGGACAAGCGGCCCCTGACTCGTTATCATGGCGGCGTTTTCCACTGGACCACCACCATGGCTGAATTTCACGACGACGACTCGCAATTCGAAGAGAAGAGCAAGTCGCAGATCAAACGCGAGCTGCATGCCCTGCAGGACCTCGGCGAGCGCCTGACCACCCTGCAACCGCAGTTGCTGGAGCGCCTGCCGCTCACCGACCCGCTACGCAAGGCGCTGCTCGAGGCGCCGAAGCACAAGGCGCACATCGCCCGCAAACGGCATATCCAGTACATCGGCAAACTGATGCGCGACCAGGACGTGGACGCCATCGTCGCCCTCATCGACCAGGTGGACTCCTCCACCCGCCAGTACAACGAACGTTTCCATGCCCTCGAACGTTGGCGCGACCAGTTGATCGCCGGCGGCGACGCAGCGCTCGACGCCTTCGTCGGGGAGTTCCCCGAGTGCGATCGCCAGCACCTGCGCGGCCTGGTCCGCCACGCCCAGCACGAGGCCGCGCACAACAAACCGCCGGCCGCCGCACGCAAAGTGTTCAAGTACATCCGCGAACTGGACGAAACCAAGCGCGGCCTGCGCTAGGTTTCGCCGCGCCGGCGCCTGGGCCATGCCTCAGGCGCCGGTGCCGCCGACGGTGATCGCATCGATCTTCAGGGTCGGCTGGCCGACGCCGACCGGCACCGACTGACCGTCCTTCCCGCAGGTTCCCACGCCACTGTCCAGGGCCAGGTCGTTGCCGACCATGGACACCCGGCTCATCGCTTCCGGACCGTTGCCGATCAGGGTGGCGCCTTTCACCGGGGTGGTGATCCTGCCGTTCTCGATCAGGTAGGCCTCGCTGGTGGAGAACACGAACTTGCCGCTGGTGATATCGACCTGGCCACCGCCGAGGTTGGCGCAGTAGATACCCTTCTCCACCGAGGCGATGATTTCCTGCGGATCGCTCTCGCCGGCCAGCATGTAGGTGTTGGTCATGCGTGGCATCGGCAGGTGCGCGTAGGACTCGCGGCGGCCGTTACCGGTGCGCGCCACGCCCATCAGGCGGGCGTTGAGCTTGTCCTGCATGTAGCCCTTGAGCACGCCGTTCTCGATCAGCACGTTGCAGTTGCTCGGCGTGCCTTCGTCATCCACGCTCAGCGAGCCGCGACGCCCGGCCAGGGTGCCGTCGTCGACGATGGTGCACAGGCTCGAGGCGACCTTTTCGCCGACCCGGCCGCTGTAGGCGGAGCTGCCCTTGCGGTTGAAGTCGCCCTCCAGGCCGTGGCCGACCGCTTCGTGGAGCAGGACCCCGGACCAACCCGCGCCCATCACCACCGGCAGGGTGCCGGCCGGCGCGGGAATCGCCTCGAGGTTCACCAGTGCCTGGCGCAGGGCCTCGCGGGCGTAGCCCATGGCGCGATCCTCCTGGAGGAAATAGCGATAGTCGGTGCGACCGCCGCCGCCGTGGCCGCCGCGTTCGCGTCGGCCGTTCTGTTCGACGATCACGCTGACGTTGAAACGCACCAGCGGACGAATGTCGGCGGCCAGCGAACCGTCGCTGGCCGCTACCAGGATCTGCTCCCAGACGCCGGCCATGCTCACCGTGACCTGCTGGATGCGGGGATCGAGCGCACGGGTAGCGGCGTCGATCTGCTTCAGCAACTCGACCTTCTCGGCACGGCTGAGCACGTCCAGCGGGTTCTCGCCGGCGTACAGGCGAGCCGGCACCACGGCCTTGAACGCCTGCACGCTGCCGTTCTGTCCCGCACGGGAAATCGAACGGGCCGCCACCGCGGCCTGTTTCAACGCCTCGGCGGTGATCGCATTGCTATAGGCGAAGCCGGTCTTCTCGCCCGACTGCGCGCGTACCCCGACGCCCTGGTCGAGATTGAAGCTGCCTTCCTTGACGATGCCGTCCTCGAGCATCCACGACTCGGAGACCTGGCTCTGGAAATACAGGTCGGCGGCATCGATGCCCGGGCCGTTCAGTTCATGAAGAATGCCGGGCAGGCTGTCCAGTTCCAGACCACCGGGGGCCAGCAATTGCTGGCTGACGGATGACAACAACTCGCTCATATTCACTCCGTACGCGCCGGCCGCGGTTCGGCCGGCGGGAAAAATCGTCTGTGCGCCACCACCGGCATGCGCCGGCGGATATCCGCCTGTTCTGCGGCGTCGCGCACCGCCAGCAGCACCGCTTCGCCCTGCGGCCGCTCGGCCAGGACCCGGCCCCAGGGATCGACGATGGCCGAATGGCCGAACGTCTCCCGGCCCCGTGGGTGGACGCCACCCTGTCCGGCCGCCAGCAGGTAGCACTGGGTCTCGATGGCGCGGGCGCGGACCAGTACCTGCCAGTGCGCCGCGCCGGTCACCGCGGTGAACGCCGACGGCGCCGTGATCAGCTCCGCGCCGGCCTCGCGCAGGGCGGTATAGAGCTCCGGAAAACGCAAGTCGTAGCAGACCGTCAGGCCGAGGCGGCCGACCGGCGTATCCGCCACCACGATCTTCTGACCGAAAGCATAGTCGTCGGATTCACGATAGCGGCCCCGCGCATCGGCTACATCCACATCGAACAGGTGCAGCTTGTCGTAGCGGGCGACCCGCTCTCCGTGCTCGTCGATCAGCAGCGAACAGGCATTCGCCTTCGCCTCGGGTTGCCCATCCGGCGGCAGCGGCAACGTTCCGGCGACTATCCACAACCTGAGGTCGCGAGCGGCGGAATTCAACCACGGCAGGATAGGCCCGTTCCCCCGCGCCTCGGCGCGCCCCAGTTCGGCCAGGTCGCGCCGGCCCATGGCGGCGAAGTTTTCCGGTAGCACGGCGAGCCGCGCCCCGCCCTCGGCGGCCTGTTCCAGCAGGCGACGGGCGGCGGCCAGGTTGGCCGTCACGTCGTCCTGGCTGACCATCTGGATCACGGCAATGGACATGGTTTCCTCCTTGCGGACGAAAGCGCCGCGTCGCGGCACCGGGCGCCGCTCAGCGGGGCTTCTCGAATGGCTTGTCGAAGCTGATCTTCGGATCCTGCCAGGGGCCCTTGACGCTGTATTGCACGCTGGCGAAGCGCGAGACCCGGTCGCCGAGCAACTTGTCGACGACGAAGACCGCGCCGCCGACCGCCGGACCGCCGACTATCAGTGCCGCCAGGGTCAGGTTGTTGGTCAATGGCAAGGTCACCAGCAGCTTGGCGTCGATCCGATCGTGAGCCAGGTCCAGGGTACCGTTCAACTCCAGGTTGCTCGACGGTCCTTCCAGCTTCAGCGGCTCGCGGGTGACGTAGACGCCGTCGGTGGCGGAGAGAACCCCCTTCACCCGGTCATAGCTCAGTCCCTTGCCGAGGATGTCCGAGAAATCCAGGCGCAGCCGGCGGTTGATCGCGTTGAAATTGAGCAGGCCAAACACTCGCAGCGCCTGGGCGCTGCCTTCGACCTCGACGAACTGCCCCTTGCGCAGCGATGCATCCATGCTGCCGCTGAAGCGCTTCAGGGCCATGTAGGCCGGCGATCCCGGCCACTGGCCGTTGATATCCATGCGGAAACGTTCGCTGGTGGCACTCGGCGCGAAATTCCAGGCCTTGAGCACATCCGCCAGGTTCTTGCCCTCGATCCGGCCCTGATAGGTGCTGCGGGTATTGCCCGGACTGCCGTCCCAACGCAGGCTGCCGTTGACGTGCAGGCCACGCAGGTCGAGGTCCAGGTCGTTGAACGCCACGCCGTTGCTGCCCGGCCGTACCTTCAGGCTCCAGGCGCCCAGCGGCTGGCCACCGAGGGCGACCTGGCCGATCTTCACGTCTACCGCCGGCAGGCTGCGCGGATCGACGGCGGCCAGCGGGTCCGAGTCCTCCACCTTGTTCTCGTCGGGAAGGGTCGACTTCGGCAGGTTCAGGCGGTCCAGATCGACCACGATCGGCGCGCCCCTGGCATCCGGCAGGACCAGGCGCCCCGATGCGAGGTCGCTGACCAGCACCAGTTGCCAGGCCCGCTCCTGGCGGGCCAGGTCGACGGTCAGGTTCTTCAGCTCCTGGCCGAAGCCCTTGAAGCTGTCGATGCGCAGGTCGGCGCCGCGCAGCAGGCCCGCAGCGCTACTGGCGGCCTGGTCGCCGTTGCCGTAGCGCTTCAGGGTGGCCTGCCAGGCGTCCCAGTCCAGTTCCGCCAGACGCCCGCGCACCCGCAGCCCCTGTGCCGAGGGCAGCAACGCCGGGTCACCGCCCAGGCGCAGGGCGCCGCGTCCGTTCAGCGGCTTGTCCGCCGGGGCCGCATAGGCCAGGCTGGCGAGGCCGTCGTAACGCGCCCAGTAACGTCGTTCGGCGCCATCCAGGGTCATCCGCCATTGGGTCGGCCGCGCCTGGGCGGCCGTCTTGCCGAACGGCGCCGGCAGGTCGACGACGGCGCCCTTGAGATCCGAATCGATCTGCAATTGGCTGTCCTTGCCATCCAGCAGCAGGTTGAGCTGGAACGGCAGGCGTCCCGAGACCGGCAACGGACGCAGGCCAGCGCCGAGCCAGTCGCTCAGCGACTTGACCGCCACCTGGCCGTTGAGCAGCAAGCGCGTGCGCGCATCGCCGCGCCCCTCGGCGACGATCCGCCCGCGTACCTCGCTGCCCAGCACCCGGGCCTGCACCGCCGGGGCGCTCAGGCCCTTGGCCAGGTCGAAACGGAAGTCGCCCTTCACTTCGCTCATATCCAGCTTCGGACTGGGCATCTTCAGGGTCGCGCCCACGGTGGAGAAATCCACGACCACCCCGGTCTTGCCGGCCTCGTCGTGGTCCAGCGGAATATCCAGCTTCAGGTGGCCCTGTAAGGGCCCATCGCCCTCCCAGCCGGCGAAGATCTTGCGGGTCGGGATCGGCGCTTCCTGGAGCAGCTTGATGCCGTCCTTCAGGTTACTGTCGACGGCCCCATCCACATACAGGTGCGGCGTCTGTCCCGGACGGCCGAGGGGAATGTCGACCTTGACGTCGCTGACCCGGGAATTCAGCAGATTCCCGCTGGAGGCCAGCACGCGGACTCCGGAATCCTCGACGAACACCTCGCCGACCGTTTTGCTCAAGGCGGGCCAGCCGGGCTGGTAGGCCAGGTCGCCGTCGCGGACCTTGAAGTAGAGGTTCATGACGTGGGCTTCGGCCGCCGCGCCGCGATTCAGCGAGCCCTGCCACTGGAAGTAGCCCTGCTCGACATGGCCACTGCGGATCGCCGTCTTCAACCAGTTCGCCAGGCTTTTGTTCATTCCCGGCAACTGGGTCGGCAGGTACTTGGCGGTGAAGCGCGCGTCGCCGTCGCTGAGGCCGACCTGCAGGTCCATGTAGTCTTCAGCGCCGGGATCGCGCATCAGGCGGATCAGCATGTCGCCGGCCAGGCGGCCCTCCTCGCCCTCGACCCGCATCAGGTGGCTGCCGAGGGTGAAGGCGCGGTCGTCCAGGCTCCAGAACATCCGCGTGCGGGCCTCGCGGTAGCGCCACGGCTCGGGAAACACCTTGGCCAGGTGCAGCATGAAATCCTGCGCCGACGCGTCGAGCTGGCCTCCGGCCAGGGTGCCGGTCAAGGTGCCGCTGACGTTTTCCACCGCTGGGACCTCATGGAACGCCGAGATACCGACCTTTTCCAGGTTGGTCGCGTAGCTGACCCGCTCGGGCACCTCCCGCTGCGGCCAGAAATCGGCGTTCAGGTTGTGCAGGATGCCCTTCGGCTTCAGGCCCGCCACCCACTCCGCCGCCGCGTCCGGCAGCGGCGCCAGCGCTTCTATCGCCGGCACCAGGGGCGTCAGGTCGACGCGGTCGGCCTGCAGCTTCCAGTGTGGCTCGTTGTTCTGCTGGTCGCGACGCAACAGCAACTCCACCTCGCCCCAGCGCTGCTCGCCGAAATTCGCCGCCAGGTCGCCGACCCGAACCTTCCAGCCCTGCGCTTCGCGATCGAAGAACAGGTTCATGCCCAGGTCGTTGATTTCCACCGGCTTGCGCGCGGCATACGACGCCTTCAACTGCGGCGCCAGCAGCCGTGCCACCAGCCGTTGCGCCTTGCCGTCGCGCCAGTCGAACCAGAAGTCGCCGCCGGCCTTGGCCCGGACGATCTTCCATTCCTGGGTCAGACCGGCCGGCAACCATTGCGCCCAGTCGCTCTGCGGCAGGCTGAGATAGAACCTGGCGCTGCTGCGCGGCCAGTCCTCGCTGTCGATCCGCCCTTCGGCGTGCAGCGCCAGGGGTTGGCCATCCGGCAGTTGCAGGCGGGCATCGAGACTCTGCCCACCAACCGATGAACTGCGCAGGGTCGCGCCGACCGCGCTGAGCGACAACGCTGCGCTTCCCCGCGGCGCCACCTCCAGTTGACTGTCCAGCAGCGAGATGCGTTGGGTCTGCAGCAGGAATTGCAGGAGTTTCCGGGGATCGCTGGGCTTGTCACTGTGCGGCAGGCCATCCAGGCTCCACTGGCCATCCTCGCCTTCGCGCAGGGTCAGCTTGAGTCCCTCCAGCTCCAGGCTGCCGATCCGCACCTGGCGCGCCAGCAGGCTGCCGAGCAGGTCTGGCGCCAGCCGCACCCGCGCCAGGCGCAGACTCTGTTCGCCGTCGCCGACCTGAATGTCGCGCGCTACCACCAGAGGCTCGAAGCCGCGCCAGGAGCCCGTCAGTTCGGCAATCCGCACCGGTATGCCGAGTTGCTTGCCAGCTTCGTCCTCCAGCTGCTGGCGGTATTCGGCCACCAGCGGCACCAGTTGCCGGCCAAGGCTGACGTACAGCGCCAGCAGCACCAGTACCAGGGCGCACAGACCCAGGACGATCCGTAGCAGTCGCGTTCCGAGGCTTCCCACATCCGCCATTTCAGCCATACGCCTCAGAGCAGGACCACGTCATATTGCTCCTGCGAGTACATCGCCTCGACCTGGAACTTGATGGTGCGGCCGATGAACGCCTCGAGATCGGCGACGTTACCCGACTCCTCGTCGAGCAGCCGGTCCACCACCTTCTGGTTGGCCAGCACCAGGTAGGAGTCGGCCTGGTAGGCACGCGCCTCGCGGAGGATCTCACGGAAAATCTCGTAGCAGGTGGTTTCCGCAGTCTTCAGCATGCCGCGTCCCTGGCAGCAGGGGCACGGCTCGCAGAGGATCTGCACCAGGCTTTCGCGGGTGCGCTTGCGGGTCATCTGCACCAGGCCCAACTCGGTGATGCCGATGATGTTGGTCTTCGCGTGGTCGCGCTCCAGTTGCTTCTCCAGGGTGCGCAGGACCTGCCGGCGATGCTCCTCGTCCTCCATGTCGATGAAGTCGATGATGATGATCCCGCCCAGGTTGCGCAGGCGCAGCTGGCGGGCGATCGCGGTGGCCGCCTCGAGGTTGGTCTTGAAGATGGTTTCCTCGAGGTTGCGATGGCCGACGAAGGCGCCGGTGTTCACGTCGATGGTGGTCATCGCCTCGGTCGGATCGACGATCAGGTAGCCGCCGGACTTCAGCAGTACCTTGCGTTCCAGGGCTTTCTGGATTTCGTCCTCGACGCCGTAGAGATCGAAGATCGGTCGCTCGCCCGGGTAGTGTTCGAGGCGATCGGAAATCTCCGGCATCAATTCTTCGACGAAGGAAGTGATCTTCTGGAAGTTCTCTCGCGAGTCGATGCGGATCTTCTCGATCCGCGGGTTCACCAGGTCGCGCAGTGTACGGATCGCCAGGGACAGGTCTTCGTAGATCACCGAAGGCGCGCCGACGGTCTGGATCTGCGCGGCAATCTGGTCCCATAGCCGGCGAAGGTAGCGGATGTCGGCGAGAATCTCGTCCTCGCCCGCACCTTCCGCAGCGGTGCGCAGAATGAAGCCGCCCTGCCCCTCGATGCCTTCCGCCGCCACGCAGTCGGCCACCACCTTCTTCAGGCGCTCGCGCTCGACTTCGTCCTCGATCCGCAGGGATATCCCGACATGACTGGTGCGCGGCATGTACACCAGATAGCGCGAAGGAATCGACAGGTGGGTGGTCAGCCGTGCGCCCTTGGTGCCGATCGGATCCTTGGTCACCTGCACCACCAGCGCCTGCCCCTCATGGACCAGGGCACTGATGCTTTCCACGGCGCTGCCTTCGCGATTGGATATCTCGGCGGCATGGATGAACGCCGCACGTTCCAGGCCGATGTCGACGAACGCCGCCTGCATCCCCGGCAGTACCCGTACCACCCGCCCCTTGTAGATATTGCCGACGATGCCGCGCCGCTGGGTGCGTTCGACATGCACTTCCTGCAGGACGCCGTTTTCCACCACCGCCACGCGCGACTCCATCGGCGTGATATTGATCAGGATCTCTTCGCTCATGCGTCCACTGTCCTTATTTCGGCGCGTTAGGCGTTACGGCGGGTTGCCACCCACGGGCTGCCAGCAAGGGATGCCGAATTCCCTCAACAGTTCCGCAGTTTCACACAAAGGCAGCCCGACCACCGCACTGTAACTGCCTTCGATGCGACTGACGAATATCGCCCCGAGGCCCTGGATCGCATATCCGCCTGCCTTGTCCGCCGGCTCGCCGCTCTGCCAGTAGCGCAGCGCTTCTTCCGGAGCGACCTGGCGGAAGCGCACCCGGCACTCCACCACCCGCGCCTCGACGCCGCCAGCGGCGGCCAGGGCCACGGCGGTGAGAACCTGGTGTTCGCGCCCGGACAGCGCAGCCAGCATGGCCAGCCCGTCGGCCTGGTCCACGGGCTTGCCGAGAATTCGCCCGTCGATCACCACCGAGGTATCCGCGCCCAGGACACAACCGTCCTCGCCGCGCCCTTCCAGCATAGCCAGCCCGGCGGCCGCCTTGCCGCGCGCCAGGCGCTCGACGTAGGCGGCGGGCGCTTCGTTCGGCAAGGGGGACTCGTCGATAGCGGTGGCGAGCACGGACAGCGGCACGCCGATCTGGGTCAGCAGTTCACGGCGACGGGGCGAGGTGGAGGCGAGATACAGCGACGGCATGGAGGCTCCCGGGAAACGCGTCGGGCGATGCGCCGATCACCCGTTTCGAAGAATGACGATATCCGCCGCAGCATAGCTGCGAAGCGGACCTACCTCACGTTGAGACGCAGGCGGACGAACTGCAGCAGGGCGTACACCCAGGGCCAGAGCAGCGCGCTGACCAGGGCCGGGAGCAGGAAGGTCAGGGTCGGCGGACGATTGCCGGTCAGGGCGTTGAGCCAGAGCTGGAGCAGCTGCGCCAGGCCGTAGACCACCACCAGCACCAGGCACTGCTGCCAGGCCGGGAACATGCGCAGGCGCTGGTGCAGGGACAGCACGAGGAAGGTGATCAGGCCGAGGATCAGCGCGTTCTGCCCGAGCAGGTTGCCGTAGAGCACGTCCTGGGCCAGGCCGAGCAGCCAGGCGGTGACCATCCCGACGCGCTCGGGCAGCAGCAACACCCAGTAGGTCAGCAGCATCGCCAGCCACAGCGGGCGGCCGATCTCGGTGAAGGTAGGCATCGGCGCTACGGCCAGCACTAGCCCGACCAGCAGGCTCAGCCAGATCACCCAGACATTGTTCGAACCCTGGGTCGCGCGAGCCATCAGCGGCGCCCCCCGTTCGCCGCCGGAGCGGCAGGCTGCGTGGGAGCTGGCGCGGGCGCGGCGGCGGGCTGCTGCGCAGCGCCCTGGGCTGCCGGGGTGGCCGGCGACGGCGCGGCGACCGGTTGCGCGGCAGGCTGGGGCGCCTGGGCGCCGGCGGCGGCTTTCTTGTCCGCCTCTTCCTGGGCCTCGGCGGCGTCGTTGGCGCGCTGTTCCGGGGTGCGGCTGTCGCTGAACACCAGCAGCACGTAGCGGCTACGGTTCATCTTCGCGGTCGGCACCGCGCGCACCACGGCGAACGGCTGGCCGGAATCGTGGATCACTTCCTTGACCGTGGCCACCGGATAGCCGGCGGGGAAGCGTTGCCCCAGGCCGGAGCTGACCAGTAGGTCGCCTTCCTTGATGTCGGCGGTGTCGGCGACGTAGCGCAATTCCAGGCGCTCGGGATTGCCGGTGCCGACGGCGATGGCGCGCAGGCCGTTGCGATTGACCTGCACCGGGATACTGTGGGTGGTGTCGGTGAGCAGCAGGACCCGCGCGGTATAGGGCATCACCTCGACCACCTGGCCCATCAGGCCGCTGGCATCGAGCACCGGCTGGCCGACGAAGACGCCGTCGTTCTCGCCCTTGTCGATCATGATGCGTTGGGTGAAGGGGTTCGGATCGACGCCGATCAGCTCGCTGACCAGTACCTTGTCGTCGACCAGCGCGGCGGAATTGAGCAGCTCGCGCAGGCGCACGTTCTGCTCGGTGAGCGCGGCGAGTTTCTGCACCCGGCGCTGCATCAGCAGGGACTCGGCCTTGAGGCGTTCGTTCTCGGCGATCAGCTCGCTACGGCTGCTGAACTGGTCGCGCACGCCTTCCCAGGCGCGCACCGGCATTTCCGCCAGGCCGTAGAAAGGTGTGAGCACCATCCCCAGCTTGCTACGGACGGGCTCCAGATAGTCGAACCGGGCGTCCACCACCATCAGGCTGACCGACAGCACGGCCAGCACCAACAGGCGAACGCCCAGCGACGGGCCTTTGGAGAATAGCGGTTTGATGATCCGCTCCTAGGCGACGATGCTCGCCACCTTACTCGGTGGAGAGCAGGTCCATGGAGTGGCGGTCCATCATCTCCAGCGCACGGCCACCGCCGCGAGCCACGCAGGTCAGCGGCTCCTCGGCGACGATCACCGGCAGGCCGGTTTCCTGTGCCAGCAGCTTGTCCAGGTCGCGCAGCAGCGCGCCACCGCCGGTCAACACCAGGCCGCGCTCGGCGATATCCGAGGCCAGCTCCGGCGGCGATTGCTCGAGGGCGCTCTTGACCGCCTGGACGATGGTCGCCAGGGACTCCTGCAGGGCCTCGAGGACCTCGTTGGAGTTCAGGGTGAAGCTGCGCGGTACGCCTTCGGCCAGGTTACGGCCGCGGACGTCGACTTCGCGAACGTCGCCGCCCGGGAAGGCGGTGCCGATCTCCTGCTTGATGCGCTCGGCGGTGGATTCGCCGATCAGGCTGCCGTAGTTGCGGCGCACGTAGGTGACGATGGCTTCGTCGAAGCGGTCGCCGCCGACGCGGACGGATTCGGCGTAGACAACACCGTTGAGGGAAATCAGGGCGATCTCGGTAGTGCCGCCGCCGATGTCTACGACCATCGAGCCGCGGGCCTCCTCGACCGGCAGGCCGGCGCCGATGGCGGCAGCCATCGGCTCTTCGATCAGGAACACCTCGCGGGCGCCGGCGCCCAGGGCGGATTCGCGGATGGCCCGGCGCTCAACCTGGGTGGACTTGCACGGCACGCAGATCAGCACGCGTGGGCTGGGCTGCAGGAAGCTGTTCTCGTGGACCTTGTTGATGAAGTACTGCAGCATCTTCTCGCAGACGCTGAAATCCGCGATCACGCCGTCTTTCATCGGACGGATGGCGGCGATGTTGCCCGGGGTACGGCCGAGCATGCGCTTGGCCTCGGTGCCCACGGCGACGACGCTCTTCTGGCTGCCATGGCTGCGAATGGCGACCACGGACGGTTCGTTCAGGACGATGCCGCGCTCGCGCACATAAATAAGGGTATTGGCAGTACCCAGGTCGATCGACAGATCGCTGGAAAACATGCCACGCAATTTTTTGAACATGGGAAAGAAACCCTAGGCGAAGCGTGGGTGAAAAATACGCGGGTAAAAAAGTGCGGCAAACTCTAACAACGACGGGGATTTTGGGCAAGGCGGGCAATATGCTAAATTGCAGGCTTTTCCCGGCCCCACAAGGCCCGTCCAGGCGGAATTAGACCGCCGACCGCGGCATCCGTTCCCTGCCTTATATAACGCATGGCGCCCCGCCGCCCTTCCAAGGCCGCTTTTGCTGGAGACTCCCGATGGCGCTTGAACGCTCCGACGTGGAAAAAATCGCCCATCTCGCCCGCCTGGGCCTGAGCGAGGCCGATCTTCCGCGCACCACCGAGACCCTGAACAACATCCTCGGCCTGATCGACCAGATGCAGGCGGTCGACACCAGCGGCGTCGAACCGCTCGCCCATCCGCTGGAAGCCACCCAGCGCCTGCGCCCGGACGCGGTCACCGAGACCGATCACCGCGACGCCTACCAGACCATCGCCCCCGCCGTGGAAGAAGGTCTGTACCTGGTTCCGAAAGTCATCGAGTCATAAGGACGCGGACACATGCTGCATCAATTGACCCTCGCCGAGATCGCCCGCGCCCTCGCCGACAAGCAATTTTCCGCCGAAGAGCTGACCCGCACCCTGCTCGGTCGCATCCGGCAGCTGGATCCCCAGCTCAACAGTTTCATCAGCATCACCGACGACCTGGCCATCGCCCAGGCCAAGGCAGCCGACGAACGGCGCGCCAACGGCGAGAACGGCGCCCTGCTCGGCGCGCCGATCGCCCACAAGGACCTGTTCTGCACCCAGGGCGTACGCACCAGCTGCGGTTCGAAGATGCTCGACAACTTCGTCTCGCCCTACGACGCCACCGTGGTCGAGAAGCTCACCGCCGCCGGCGCCGTTACCCTCGGCAAGCTGAACATGGATGAATTCGCCATGGGCTCGTCGAACCAGTCCAGCCACTACGGCGCGGTGAAGAACCCCTGGAGCCTCGACCGCGTGCCGGGCGGCTCCTCCGGCGGTTCCGCCGCGGCAGTCGCCGCGCGCCTGCTGCCGGCCGCCACCGGCACCGATACCGGCGGCTCGATCCGCCAACCGGCGGCGCTGACCAACCTCACCGGGATCAAGCCAACCTACGGCCGGGTTTCCCGCTGGGGCATGATCGCCTACGCTTCCAGCCTCGACCAGGGCGGCCCGCTGGCGCGCACCGCCGAGGACTGCGCGCTGATGCTGGGGGTGATGGCCGGATTCGATCCGAAGGACTCGACCAGCGTCGAACAGCCGGTGGACGACTACCTGGCCGCCCTGCAGAAGCCGCTGAGCGGCCTGCGCATCGGCCTGCCGCGGGAATACTTCGGCGCCGGCCTCGACAGCCGCATCGCCGACGCGGTGCTGGCCGTGGTCGAGGAGCTGAAGACGCTCGGCGCCACGGTGAAGGACATTTCCCTGCCGAACATGCAGCACGCCATCCCGGCCTACTACGTAATCGCGCCGGCCGAGGCGTCCTCCAACCTGTCGCGCTTCGACGGCGTGCGCTATGGCTATCGTTGCGACGCCCCGCAGAACCTGGAAGACCTGTACAAGCGCTCGCGCGCGGAAGGCTTCGGCAGCGAAGTGAAGAACCGCATCATGGTCGGCACCTACGCACTCTCGGCCGGCTACTACGATGCCTATTACCTGCAGGCTCAGAAGATTCGCCGGCTGATCAAGAACGACTTCGTCAGCGCCTTTGCCGAAGTGGACGTGATCCTCGGCCCGACCACGCCGAACCCGGCCTGGAAGATCGGCGAGAAGAACGACGACCCGGTTTCCCAGTACCTGGAAGACATCTACACCATCACCGCCAACCTCGCCGGCCTGCCGGGGCTGTCCATGCCCGCCGGCTTCGTCGACGGCCTGCCGGTGGGTGTCCAGTTGCTCGCGCCCTACTTCCAGGAAGGCCGCCTGCTCAACGTCGCGCACCAGTACCAGCAGGTCAGCGACTGGCACACCCGCACCCCGGCCGGCTTCTAAGCCATGGCAACGCCACGCAGTCCCCTCCCCTCTCCCGGCGCGGAGAGGGCGACCCGCAGGGTCGGCAGCGGGACTGCGCAGGCACAGAAGGATTGAGGAACACCACATGCAATGGGAAACCGTGATCGGGCTGGAAATCCACGCACAGCTCGCCACCCAATCGAAGATCTTCTCCGGCAGCTCGACCGCCTTCGGCGCCGCGCCGAATACCCAAGCCAGCCTGGTCGACCTGGCCATGCCGGGCACCCTGCCGGTGCTCAACGAGGAGGCCGTACGCATGGCCTGCCTGTTCGGCCTGGCGATCGACGCACGGATCGACCGGCAGAACGTGTTCGCCCGCAAGAACTACTTCTACCCCGACCTGCCGAAGGGCTACCAGACCAGCCAGATGGACCATCCTATCGTCGGCAAGGGCCATCTCGACATCACCCTGGAAGACGGCACCACCAAGCGCATCGGCATCACCCGCGCGCACCTGGAGGAGGACGCCGGCAAGAGCCTGCACGAAGACTTCCAGGGCATGAGCGGCATCGACCTGAACCGCGCCGGCACGCCGTTGCTGGAGATCGTTTCCGAGCCGGACATCCGCAGCGCCAAGGAAGCCGTGGCCTACGTCAAGGCGATCCACGCCCTGGTGCGCTACCTGGGCATCTGCGACGGCAACATGGCCGAGGGCTCGCTGCGCTGCGACTGCAACGTCTCGGTACGACCGAAGGGCCAGGCCGAATTCGGCACCCGCGCCGAGATCAAGAACGTCAACTCCTTCCGCTTCATCGAGAAGGCGATCAACCACGAGATCCAGCGCCAGATCGAGCTGATCGAGGACGGCGGCAAGGTAGTCCAGGAAACCCGCCTGTACGACCCGAACAAGGACGAGACCCGCTCCATGCGCGGCAAGGAAGAAGCCAACGACTACCGTTACTTCCCCTGTCCCGACCTGCTGCCGGTGGTCATCGAGCCCGAGTACCTGGCGAAGCTGCGCGAGCAACTGCCGGAACTGCCGGTGCAGAAGCGCGAACGCTTCGAGAGCCAGTACGGCCTGTCCGCCTACGATGCCAGCGTGCTGTCCGCCAGCCGCGAGATGGCCGACTACTTCGAGAAGGTCCAGGGCATCTGCGGCGACGCCAAGCTGGCGGCCAACTGGGTGATGGTCGAGCTGGGCAGCCTGCTCAACAAGGACGGCCTGGAGATCGAGCAGTCCCCGGTGTCCGCCGAGCAACTGGGCGGCATGATCCTGCGCATCAAGGACAACACCATCTCCGGCAAGCTCGCCAAGATGGTCTTCGAAGCCATGGCCAACGGCGAGGGTTCCGCCGACCAGATCATCGAGGCCAAGGGCCTGAAGCAGGTCACCGACAGTGGCGCCATCGAGAAGATGCTCGACGAGGTGCTGGCGGCCAACGCCGAGCAGGTCGAGCAGTACCGCGCTGCCGACGAGGCCAAGCGCGGCAAGATGTTCGGCTTCTTCGTCGGCCAGGCGATGAAGGCCTCGAAAGGCAAGGCCAACCCGCAGCAGGTGAACGAGTTGCTGAAGAAAAAGCTCGAAGCGTGAGTCAAAGCCAGACGCCGGGTTCGCCCGGCGTCTTCTTGTCCGCCAGGAGCCTGTTGTCCATGCCCACCCCATCCGCCGCCGCGCGCCTCGCCCTCGCCGTCCTGCCCCTGTTCCTCGCCGGCTGCTCCAGCCTCGCCGGCAGCGGTTCCGCGGATACCGGCGAAGCCTCCTACTATGGCAGCCGCCACGCAGGCCTGCGTACCGCCAGCGGCGAGCGCTACAACCCCAACGCAATGACCGCTGCCCACCGCACGTTGCCGTTCGGTGCCCGCGTGCGGGTAACCAACCTCGACAACCGCCGCAGCGTGGTGGTGCGGATCAACGATCGCGGGCCGTTCCGCCGCGGACGGATCATCGATGTATCGCGCAAGGCCGCCGAAGGCCTGGGTATGATCCGCAGCGGCGTGGCGCCGGTTCGGATAGAGTCGCTGGATTGAGCCACCTTCTACCCACGACAGGAACCTTCCGATGAGCGAACAAGGCAAGACCGGCCTGGAGATCCGACGTGAAGTCATGGGCGACGCCTTCGTCGAGCGCGCCATGGGCAACGCCACCGCCTTCACCCAGCCATTGCAGGACTTCGTCAACGAGCATGCCTGGGGCTCGGTCTGGGCCCGCGAGGCGCTGCCGCGCAAGACCCGCAGCCTGATTACCCTGGCCGCCCTGACCGCCCTGAAATGCCCGCAGGAACTCAAGGGGCACGTGCGCGGTGCGCTGAACAACGGCTGCACGGTGGAGGAAATCCGCGAGGCACTGCTGCACTGCGCGGTCTATGCCGGGGTGCCGGCGGCGATCGATGCGTTCCGTGCGGCGCAGGAAGCGATCGATACCTGGCAGGGCGAACAGCCCGCCTGAGCCCAGGAGCCATCCGCAGCGGCATGAGCGCCGCCGTCAGGCCACGGGTTGATAACACCGATGCCTGAGCGACGGCGAATAACGCCAGGGGCGTTATCCGCCCTACGGGACCGAGCGCAGGCGCCTACGGATAACTGAAGCGCTTCACCAGCGTCAGCTCGCCAGGCTTGCGCATCGGCACCAGGAAGGTTTCCTGTTTCTCGTTCGGCGTGCCCTCTTCGGTGACCAGGGTGATGCGCGCCGTGGTCAGGTCCTGGGCGGCCTGTTCGGCGCCATCCTCGCTGCTGCCGTAGCCGCCGCCGAAGTAGTTGACGTAGACCAGGTAGGGCCCCTTCTGCGGCGTCGGCGTGGCGATGATTTCCGGGCCGTAGCCGGTGGTGACGTCGACATCCAGGGTCGCGCCGTTGGCCAGCGAACGATTGCCATACCAGACATGGTCGCCGTCCGGGGTCACCAGGTGCAGGTCGAGGTCGGTGTTGTCGCTGTCCCAGGACAGCAGCACGCGCAGCTTGGCCGGCACTTCCCCGCCGCCGCCACCGTGATAGAACTGGACCCGTCGCGACTGCCCGGCGGCGTTGCGCACCTCGACGCTGTTGCTGCCGGACGGGAAGGCGAACGGGCGGTCGAAGCTGCCATCGGCGTCCACCTTCAGTGGCATGCTCACACCGTTCACCACCAGCGTCGCCGGGCGGTCCTTGGGTTGGCTCTCGATCGCGCCGCGAATGCGCGCGGTGGTCGCCTGGTCGGCGGCGACGTTGACCGAGGACGCCGGGTAGTTCACCACCTGCCGGTAATTGGCGGCGGAACCGTCGCCGGCACGCCAGCCGGAGACCGGCGTATCCAGTTTCACGGGGTTGTCCGCCCAGGCGACGAGGGGAAGGCAACTGAGCAGGGCGGCAAGGGACATTCGGTTCATGGAGTCATTCCAGTAGCAGGCGCCGGGCCAGGCTTTCGATATAGTTTTCGTCCTGGCCGCTGGGATGGGCGCGGAAGGCCAGGTGCAGGTATTCGTGGGTGAGGTCCAGGCGTTCCTGTAGGGAATACAGGCCGCGGACGAAGATGCGTTCGCGCTCGCGATCGACATAGGGCCGCCCGGAAGCCAGGCGGCACACGGAAAAACTCGGAATCTCCTCGTAGCCGGGCTCTCGGTCGAGGCGCTCGCGCCACTGCCGGCGCTGCTTGCGCAGCCAGTCTTCGGCAGCCGGCAACGGCTGGCAGGCGGCCACCGGGTTGTCCCAGCGGCTCAGGCTGCTGCGCGGGAAAGCCTGGGCGAGGATGCTGTCGTAGCCCAGTCCCTGCCCGGCTTGCTCCACCGCGTGCTTCCAGGACAGGCGCGCCGGACCAGGCTGGTCGGAGTGATAGTTGACGGTCGCCCCGGCCAGCACCAGGTCGGCGCTCCAGGCAGCGATCCGCCGCGTCGGCGCGCTGGCCGGGCGCGGCGCTACGCGCTGGCGCTGGCTGCTGTCATCGATGGCCAGGCATTCGCCGCGCGGCGCGGCGTTTTGCAATAGATAGGTGCGAATGGTCACCGCCAGCGCGCGAGCGGCTTCCTTCGGCTGCGCCGAGGCTTCGCGCTCCAGCACCCGCGCCACGTACTCTTCGCGCGAAACCCGCGCGACCAGGCGCGGCACGCCATCCACCCGTTGCAGGAAGAGGTCGCCGGCGCTGGCGATGTCCAGTCGATTGCCGTTGGCGAAGAGCACTTGCTGCGGACCATGCAGCAGGCCTTCGGCGGCCGGGTGGCCGGAGGGATCGCTGACCGAGCGCAGCGGATAGCGGCTGAACAGGTTCACTTCCACGCAACGGCCCGGATCGGCCGGCCACGGACTCGGCAGGAAGCGCCCGAGCACCTCGGCGTAGCGGTCCAGGATCATCTTGCTGGTTCCCGGGCCGCCGAGCCAGAGCGGCGTTCCATCGACCAGCCAGCCAGCGAAACCGCCCTGGCGCGCCTGCGGGTCATGGTCGTCGAGCCAGCTCCAGGTCTTCACCCGCAGGCGGCCGCCAAGGCTGGCCACGGCATGGCCGTCGCCGGCCTGCAACGCCACATCGAGCAGTACCCGCCGCGCCTCGCCCTGGGCCGGCAGTTGCTGCAACTGCTCCAGAAGCTCCTTAACCGGCACCCGCGTCTGCGGTTGCAGCCGTTCCAGATCGAGCAACCAGGCCGGTGCCTGGCGCGCCTGCCAGTAGCCGCGCCAGGCCTCCGGCCGCAAGGCGAGGCGCTGCGGCTCGAAATACAGCCCGCAGGAGCGCACCAGGGCGCGGTCACGACCGATCGTCTGGCCATTCTCGCAGCAGTAGACCTCCTCGCGGCTGCGCCCCTGGCAGGTATAGGGCGGCTCGGCCTGGCCGGTGTCGCTCAGCCAGGCGAAGACGAACAGTTTCCACAGGCTGCCCAGCGGAGCCTGCAAATCGGCCGGCAACGGCCGGCGCTCGAGTACCCGCTGGCGATCCAGGCTCACCAGTTCGTAGCCCTGGGTCGTGCGCCAGGCCAGCTGGACCGGCGCCTCCGCTGCGCGAAGCAGCAACGGCACGGCGCACAGCAGGACCAGCCAGGCGCGCAACGCAATCACTCGACCTTGACCTTGGCCAGCGCCGGCTTGGCTTCCAGGGCCTGCTGTTCCGGCGCGTAGAGACGCAGGTAGCGGGCCGGTGGCAGGTTGAAGCTGCCTTTCTGGGAGAAACGCACCAGGTGACGGAAACGCTGCTCGCCACTCAGGCTGTCCACCGGCACCCCGTAGAACAACTCGCCCGGTTCGTTGCGCGCGCGCTCCAGGGTGGTCGCTTCGTCGCCGGCCAGGCCGCTGATCTTGATGCCCCAGGTGGTGCGCTCGACATCCGCGCCGGGCGGCAGCGGCAATTCCAGCATGCCGTAGCGTAGAGCGGTGTCTTCCGGAACGTTCAGGGTCACTTCGTCGAGATACAGTTCGTCGCTGGAAAGCGGCTTGTCGCCAACCTCCTCGACCTTGAACTCGAACGCCCCCTCACCGGGCACCAGGCGCAGCAGACGACGGCTGATCTGCACCGGCAGTTGCCCGCTCGGCGCCTGGGCGCTGCGGTAGCTGAGCGCAACCGGCAACGGCCGGGCCGGCGCCTCGTCCAGGTCGACCCAGCTCGGAATGCCGCGGCCGCGCCATTGCCAGTAGGTTTCGCCGCTGGCGCCGCGCTGCGCCTGCCAGTCCTTCGGCGGCTGCGGCAGCTTGCCCTGCGGCGCCTGGGCCAGGGCGCCCTGCAGCCAGGTCAGGGCCAGGGCGCGTTCCAGGGTCGATTGCGCCGGCGCCAGGCGTTGCAGCAGAGCGCTGGCCTGCTGGCCATCCACGGCCGAGCGAGAGGCCAGCAAGGCATCGGTGAACGGCAAGCCGGCCTCACGCAGGCGCTGCGTCGCCGTCTCGGCCTGGGCGGCCAGCGGCGCGGGCACCGCGACCCGCAGTTGCCGTGCAAGGTCCACCGCCAGCACTCGCGCCGCGGCCAGGCCGACGGCCGAGTCCGGGTCGCCCAGCACCAGGCCGTCGTCGGCCTCCAGCGGCTCCGCGCGCGCCTGCCCTTCGCCGGCGTTGGCCAGATCGTTGAGCAGGCCGCCGAGCAGGGTGTTCACCGGCAACTGCATGTCGCGGGCGAAAGCCAGGATCAGCGCACGCTGCAGCAGCGGGGTCTGCGTCGCCTGCTTGGCGTAGGGCTCGAGGATGCGCTGCCAGTGTTCGGCCGGCAGTTGGATCTCCAGTGCGCGGCTGGCGTACCAGTCGGCGTAGTAGGCGTAGGCGGTGAGGAAAGCGTCGCCATCGACGTCGCCACCCCACCAGGCGAACCAGGCGTCCGGGCCGGCCATCTGCACCAGGCGCAGGCGACTGTTCTGCATGATCAGGCGCAGGCGGTCGCGAATCCGCGGCTCGCCGCCGGCCAGCGCCGGATAGGCGATGCTCAGCGGCAGCAGTTGGCTGGCGGTCTGCTCGACGCCGCCGTAGGGATACTCCAGCAGATCATCGAGATTGCCCAGGTAGGCAGCGGCCGGGCCATCGGCCAGGCGCAGGCGTACGTCGCGCGCGTCCGCCGGCAGTTGCAGCGGGTTGCTCGCCGCCGCCAGGCTGAGGTTCTGCATCTGCTCCACCTGCCAGCCGTCGGCCAGCAGGTTGAAGCGCACCGCCAGGCGGTCGCGGACCTGCCCGTCCTGGCGCAACTCGGCGCTCCAGTCGCCATCGCTGAGCGGCTGTTGCGCCAGCGGAATGTAGTTGACTCCCTTGGCCAGCTCCAGGGTCTGGCTGCGCTGGCTGCCAGGCGGCCCGCTGAGCAGCTCGGCCTTGACCGGCTGTTCGCCCTGGTTGAAGACGAACAGGCCGAGGTCGGGCTGGTCACCCTGGCGGAAGCGAGTCGGCCCGCTCCACTTCAGGTACAGCGGCTTCTCCGAGCGAAGGAACTGCTTCTTCTGGCCGACCTGGCCGTTGTCGTCGATGGCCCGCGCGGTGATCCGCCAGCGGGTCAGCGAGTCGGGCATGCGGAAGCTGAAGCTGGCCTTGCCCTGGGCGTCGGTGACCAGCTCCGGCTGCCAGGCGGCGGTGTCGACGTCCTCGCGGCGCGGCCGCTCCAGTACCTTGACGCCGCGCTCGCTGCGGTTCGCCCGTCCGGGTGCGCTGGTGCTGCCGGGCAACGCCACGTCGTAGCTGATGAAGGCCAGGCTGGCGCTGGTGCGCACGTTGTTGCGCCGCGGATGGTAGAAGAACTGGTCGATGCCGGGGGCGATCTCCGCCTGCAGGGCATAGACCATCTCATCCACCACGCTGACGGTCAGGTGGCTGGAAACCGGTTTGCCGGCGAAGCGCGTGGCCAGGGTCACGGTCACCGTCTCGCCCGGTTCGTAGCGCTCCTTGTCGGTGGCGATGTCGATCTCTACCTGGGGCATGCCGACCTTGATCCCGGCGTTCTGGAAGCTGTAGTCGCCGCCCTTGGTGTAGAGCACCGAGAAGGTCAGGTTCGGCGAGAACTCCTCGCGCACCGGGATCCACACGCGGTACTGGGTCGGATTGAGCTTTTCCAGGCGCAGCCAGTCGGCGCCCTTGGACAGCAGGGCGGTGGCCTCGACCTTGTCGCGCTCCAGGGACAACAGCGCATCCTCCACCGGCTCGGGGAAGGTGATCAGTGCGGAGGCTTCCTCGCCGGTGCGGTACTCGGGCTTGTCGAACACCACCTCGACGGTGCCCGGCACCGACTTCACGCCCTCGCCGCTCACCGAGTGGCCGGTGGCGCCAAGGAGCTGGCCCTTGTCGTCGCGCAGCTCCACGGAATAGGTACCGGGGCGCTCGAAGGTCAGCGCGAAGCGGCCGTCGGCGACCGGACCGCTGTCGGTGGCGCGGTCCTCCAGGCGGATCCACTGGTAGCTGCTCGGCTTGAGCGGGGTCGGCTGTTCGCTGGCATAGCTGAACTCGACCTTCTCGCCGGCGGCGCTGAAGCGCTGCGGCGCGCTCAGGCGGTAGCGCGCGGCGCCGCGCTCGATGAGGATCTCCTTGCTGGTCTTGACCCGGTAGGCGGCGCCGTCGCTGGCGAAGATGGTCAGCATGTAGCGACTGGGTTTCTCGGCCGGCGGCAATTCGATGGCGGCGCGACCCTTGCCGTCGGTGGTCAGTTCGGTGCTGCTCAGTTCCACCGGGAACTGGCCGAGATACTGCAGTTCGTTGTCCACCATCGACAACTGCTGGGCGCGCAGGCTCAGTTGCAGGCGCGCGTTGGCCACCGGCTTGCCGTCCGGATAGAGCAGGACGATCTCGCCCTTCACCGGCTCGGCGGTCTTGAAGTCCGGCTTGGCCAGGTCGAGGGCGACTTCGAAGTGCGGCTTGATGTATTCGGCGACGCGGAAGGCGCTGCTGTAGGTCTGCCCGCGGTAGTCGAAGCGCAACTCGTAGCCGCCGGCGACGGCGTTCTCCGGCAGTTGGAAGCGGCCATTGGCGCCGCTCTTCGCGTCGAAGCGGAGGTCCAGGCTTTGCAATACCGTGCCGCTGGCGTCGATCACGCTCAGGCGCACCGGCGCGCTGGCGGCGGCCTGGGATTGCCGGGCGTCCTTGAACTCGCGGCCGACCATCTTCAACGAGACCCAGTCGCCCGGCCGGTACAGCGGGCGGTCGGTGAAGGCGTAGATCTTGGTGTCGTAGATCTCGCTGTCGTAATAGAAGTTCTCGGAGACGAAGACCCCGCCCTCGCGGTCCTCGCCGATCACGTAGGAGCGCTCCGGACTGGCGTGCTTGAGCCGCAGCAGGCCGTCGGCGTCGGTATTGCCGCTGCTCATCACGCCCAGGCCGTCGGTCCACAGCACCTTGGTGTCGGGCACCGGGGTGCCTTCGTGCTTGCGTGCGGTCCAGACCAGCAGCTCGTCGCCGGCGACCTTGCTCACCGCCACGCTGTTGGAGACGAACACCACGGTGGTGGCGCGGTACTTGCCGACAAGCGCCTCGACCAGGTACAGGCCCGGCTTCAGCTTGCCCAGCGGGATGTAGACATTGCCCGGCACGACGTTGATGAACTCGCTGGAGGAACCGGCCAGCTTGACGTCCTGCGGCGGCTCGATGGGCTTGGCGTCCCACAGCGGATAGCGGAACTGGCTGACCAGCGGCAGGCCGGGAATCGGCGCGTATTGCGGCTGCGCGTCGTAGGGCGTCGGCGCGGTCATGGCGTTGCCCATCTTCAGCTCGGGCACCGCCTCGGTGACCTGTTGCCGCGACTCGTAGGAGAAGGCGCGCTGCATCACCCGGCGCGACTTGCGATACCAGTTGTCCCAGAGATAGGCCAGGGTGTTCGACAGGCCTTCGCCCTTGAACTGTCCCTCGGCCAGGACCCGGTGCAGGTTCTTCTGCCGCTTGAGGAACTCCAGCGGCTGTTCGATCCGGTACAGGCGCACGTCGACCCCGCCATAGGGCTCCATGCGGTAGCGCCGGTAGTCGCGGCCGGGCGCTTCGAGACGGACCCGCGCTTCCTCGTCGGTGGCGAAGCTGCTGTCGGCGAGCAGGAAGAAAGATTCGCCGGCCATCGGCGTGTAGCCGCTCGGTTCCACCGTGTCTTCCGCCTGGACGGCGGCGAACGGCAGCAGGACCAGGGCGGCGACCGCCAGGCTACGGCTGAAACGGCGCAGGTTGCTCATTGCTGTGGTCTTCACTGGGACGCGATTCATTGAGAGAGGAAAGCCAGCCGATAGATGCCGATAAAGTTGGGATTGGATTCGTCGGGGATCCATCGGGTGTCCTTCCATGTCATGAGTTGTTGCAGGCTGACCGAGCGCATGCCGTTATCGGTCGGGGTGCTGCTGCCGGTGTGATAGGCGATGGAGCGGCCCATCCAGATCATCAGGTGCTGGTCGTCGCCCTGGTCGTAGAACATCAGGTCGCCGGGGCGCGCCTGGTTGAGGTCGCGACCGACCAGCCGGCTGTTGAACTGCACCAGCTTGATCGCATTCACGTAGGGCCCGACCTGGCCGCCACCCTGCTGCCAGTTCTGCGCCAGGCGCCGTTGCTCGGGACTGAGCGCCAGCTCCGGGGGCAGGTAGCGGTTGGACAGGCCGTTGGCGCGCAGCCACTTGCCATCGTGGACTTTCAGCGCCTCGTTGGCGGCGAAGCGCACCAGGCCGGCGCAGTCCTGCTGGTGCCAGCGCGGACTCGGCCCTTGGCGCAACTGTTCCTGGGCGATGCGCACGAACCAGGCGCGGAATACCTGCGATTGCTGCGGGTCGAGCGTTACCGCGGGCTCGCCGCGGGCAACGCCGCTGGCCAGCAGGAGCAGCGCCAGGCCGAAGGCAGTCAGGCGTCTCACAGCGACCGCCATTCCAGCGGCAGCCATTGCCACGGTGCGTTGGCCTGGCTTCCGGCAGGCAGCCCGAGGGCGTAGCTGCCCTTGCCGGCGAGGGTTTTCAGGCGCGGCATCAGGTAGGTGTCGGCGGCATTGCGGAATACCGGCTCCATGTCCTGCGGCAGGCTGTCGAGGGTTTCCCGTTGCAGCAGTTCGGAGAGCGGCTGCGGCGCCAGGTAGGCCGGTACCAGCGCATCCTTCGGCAACACCTCGGCGAGCGGCGGATAGCGTTTGTCGAGGGTGTCCAGGGCCTTGCCGAGCAACTGGTCGTCGAGGGAGAACAGCAGGGTCTGGCCATGGCGCGCCATGCCGATGCGGAAGAACGCGCGGCCGCTGATGCTGTCCGGGTTGTCCGCCTGGCTGGCCGGATAGGCGCCGAAGTTCGAGCTGACCTGGCGGGTCCAGCGGCGGGTCTGGCCATCCACCCGGTCTTCCACCGGGAAGCTGCCACCCTCGACCTTGGCTTCCTTCGCGCCGATCACGCGACCGAACAGCTTGCCCAGCTCGTCGTCGAGTTCGGCACTGGCCGGCGCGCTCAACTGGCCCACCAGCAGCGGCGAATGCAGCCGCGAACTGGCGTACCAGCAGAGACCGGCAGCGCCGCTGAGATGCTCGGAGAAGGCCTGGGCCATCTTCTGCTCGGCCCCCAGACGCTCCAGCATCACCCCGTACAGGCCAGGGGTGACCGGCAGCGCCACGCAGGCGCTGGCGCCCATCGGCATGGCCTGCCAGACCGGGGCGAAGTCCAGCGGCGGCTGGCGTTCCACCTCGTTCAGCGCCAGGTAGCTGCTCCAGCCCTGCTCGCCCTTCTCGAAGCGCACCCCGGCGAAGCTCGGGATGAAGCGCTGGTAACCCATGGCCAGGACGCTGGCATTGAGGGTGATGCGCTGGCGCAGCTCGCCGCGGCCCGGCAGGCCGAAGCGCTCGGGGAACAGTTCGTCGCCGTCGAGCAGTGCCTCCAGGTCTTCGCTGGCCGGAGCGTTCAGCGGGCTGTCGTCGCTTTCGCCACCATCGTCGAAGAGCATCCGTGGGTTCGACAGCAACAACAGCCGGTCGCCCTTGGACAGGAACAGCATCGCCTTGTCGTTGCCGTAGCGCAGGCGATAGACCGAGGTTCCCGCCAACTCGCCGACCTTGCGCAACTGCTGGTCGTCGGCGGCGATATGGGCCAGCGGCTCGAGCACCCGCGCCAGGCCGCCGCGCTTGAGCACCACCACGAAGTCGCGCAGGCGGCCGTCGGCGCCGCGCCAGAGGGCGACCTGGGCCGGTTGGTCGAGCAGTTCCTCGACCAGGCTGTCCTTCAGGGTCAGGTCGTGCTCGTAGATGATCCGCCGCAACGTACCGGTCAGGCCGAGGCGGTCGCCATTGTTCTCGTAATAGAAGACGAAGTCCTCGGTCAGGGTATCGCGCAGCAACGGCACCTCGAGGATTTCCTTCGGCAGGCGGCTCAGCGACACGCTCTCGATCAGCGCGTCGGGCTTGCGCAGGTCACGGTAGGCACGTGGCGCGTCGGCGGCCGCGGGTGCCTGGGCGCCGATCGGCTGGCCGAGGTCCTCTTCGGCCGGGCGCCCTCCGCCGAGCCGCTCCAGCCAGCCCATCTGCCAGGCCAGCACACCGCCGGCGGCCAGCGCGGCGACGATCCCCAGCACCGGCCACAGGGCGCTTCGGGTGCGCGCAGCGGCGGGCGCAGGGGTTCCGTTGGCAGGGCTGGGGGTGTTGTTCTCGCTCATGGTTCGCTAATCCCGTGTCATCCGTACGAGGGGATGCTTCAGTAGGTAAAGGTCTTGACCAGCACCAGGTCGCCGATGGTGCGCAGGGGCACGACGAAGGTCTCGTGCTTCTCGTCGACGCTGTTTTCATTGAACACCAGGTTGACCTGCGCGGTGATCACGTCCTGTACGTTGCTGCCGGCCTGGAAGTTGTAGCCCTGGTTGTTGAGGTTGCCCCAGTAGTTCACGTAGATCAGGTAGGTGCCGTGCAGCGGCGCGCCCATGGTGAACATCTCCGGGCCGGGCCCGTCGACGCCGTCCGGATCGAGGCCGCCGCTGTTGCTCAGGCGCGGATGCGCCCAGTAGGCGTGCTGGCCATCGGGGGTGACGATATGCAGGTCAAGCTCGGCCTTCGGATCGTCCCAACCCAGCACCACGCGCACGCGCGGCGGCAGTTGGGAGCGATTGGCCTCGTAGAACTGTACGCGCTTGAGGATCTTGCCGTCGGCGCTGCCGACCTGGACGCCGTTGGAGCCGTGGCCGAACGCATAGGGGCGGACGAAGCGCCCGGCGCCGTCGGTATAGAGAGGGAGAGGATTGCCGTTGACCACCAGGCGCTGGGCGCGCTCGGTGCCGACCAGTTCGCGCAGGTGTCCTTCGATCAGGCTGCGGCCGCGCTGGCCGCCGCGATCGATGGGCGGAGTCGGATAGGCGACACGCGGGGCATCGGGCTGCTCGAGCAGGCCGGAATAGCGCCAGCCTGCCGTCGGACCATCCAGGTCCACCGAAGGCTCGGCTAGTGCAGGCAGCCCGAAGGCCAGTCCGAACAGCACCGACAGGCAGCCGGCACTCGAACCGAAGATACGCATGATCAATCCCTGGTCGTGCGATTCATGAAAGTTGCATCTTAACGATTGCGCTGTCCGCTGGATATCCCCGGCGACCGGCGGAATGTGCGAAATCCACCGCGATTCGACGGAAAGCGGAAAGTATAGGGGGCGCCATGCGGCGCCCCCGTTGTCATTTACGCTTCAGCGCCGTACCGGCCGCTTCTGCAGCTTGCGCTGCAAGGTCCGTCGATGCATGCCCAGGGCGCGGGCGGTGGCGGAGATGTTGCCCTCGTGCTCGGCGAGCACGCGCTGGATGTGCTCCCATTGCAGGCGATCCACCGACATCGGGTTTTCCGGCACCAGGGTGTCCAGGTCGGCGTGCTCGGAGAGCAGCGCGGCCAACACGTCATCGGCATCCGCCGGCTTGCACAGGTAGTTGCAGGCGCCGCGCTTGATCGCCTCCACCGCGGTGGCGATGCTGGAATAGCCGGTGAGGATCACCACCCGCATGTCCGCGTGCAGCTCCAGCAGCTTCGGCAGCAGCACCAGGCCGGAGTCGCCTTCCATCTTCAGGTCGAGCACGGCATAGTCCGGCGTGTCCTGCTGGGCCAGCGCCAGGCCTTCCTCGGCGGAGCCGGCGGTGCTGACCCGCAGGCCGCGACGGCTCATGGCCCGCGCCAGGACCCGGGTAAAGGTGGGATCGTCGTCCACCAGCAGGAGATGGGGTTGTTCTTCCCCTTCGAAGAGCAGCTCTTCAGACATAGGCAGGGCCTCTCAGACGGATCACTCAAGCCATTCCGTAGCTGCGCGGCAAGCGCAGTTCGGTCAGAGTGCCGCCATCTTCGTGGTTATACAACTTCACCGTTCCACCAGCGCGGGTCACGCTGGCCTGACTGAGAAACAGGCCGAGGCCGAAGCCCTTGCCCTTGGTGGTGAAGAACGGTTTGCCGATCTGTTCGGCGATCGCCAGGGGCACCCCGACGCCGTGGTCGCGGATACTCAGGCAGATACTGCTGCTGTCCCAGTCCAGGCGGATGTCAAGGTCGTCGGGACAGGCGTCCGCCGCATTGTTCAGCAGGTTCAGCAGAGCCTGGCTGAGGTCGGTCGGCGGGGTCAGGCGCGGCGCGGAGCCGAGGCCCAGGCACTGGTAGCGGTAGGAAGCCTCCGGACGCATCAGGTGCCAGCGGCGCAGCACCGATTCCAGCCATTCCGCGGCGCTTTGCTCCTCGATCGCCTGACGACGGTCGGCCTCGGCCGCCCGTACCAGTTGCTGGAGGGTGTGCTTGCACTGCTTGACCTGTTCCTGGAGCAATGCCAGGTCTTCCTGCAGGGTCGGGTCCTGCGGGCGCTCCTGGCGCAGCTCGTTGAGCAGCACGCTCATGGTCGCCAGCGGCGTACCCAGTTCGTGCGCGGCACCGGCCGCCTGGGTGGCCACCGCGAGCAACTGCTGGTCGCGCATGCTTTCCTCGCGCCGCTCGGCCTGCATGTGCGCCTGCCAGCGCAGCGCCTCGGACATCTTCACCACGAAGAAGGTGATGAAGGCCGCCGACAGGGCGAAGTTCAGCCACATGCCGAACAGGTGCAGGTTGATCAGCATCGCCTCGTGCTGAACCGCCTGCAGGTGCAGCGGGTGGTACCAGATCAGCAGCAGGGTGTAGCCGGTCAGGGCCAGGCCGGAGAGCACCATGGAGTAGATCCAGGGCAGGGTCGCAGCGGCGATGGTCAGCGGTACCAGGTAATAGGAGACGAAGGGGTTGGTCGAGCCGCCCGAGTAATACAGCAAGGTGCTGTGGATGATCAGGTCGCAGGCCAGTTGTACCGCGTACTCCTGGTCGGTCACCGGCCACGGCGCGCGCAGGCGCAGCGCGGTGAACAGAATCAGGCAGGCGGACAGGCCAAGGGTCAGGCCGAGCGCCAGCCACGGCAGCGGCAACAGGTCGGAGAGCCAGGCGAAACCCACCGAGCCGGCCTGCGCGGCCAGCACGAGAATACGGATGAGGAGCAGACGGCCAAGGTTCTGGCGACTGGCGGAGAGCAGGAAAACCGGTGCGCGCATGTTTTCTTCCGGAATAAGCGCGAGTATAGCCAAGACGCTGTCGGCAACTCTGCGGCAAAGTGACTCAGAAACCTCGCAGGTCGCCATCCTGCCCTGTTTCGCCGAGCGCTGTCAGGGCTCAGATCAGTAAATTTCACGTTTTTTCCGAAATCGCCTAACCCGTTCCGGGAAAAGCCTTCGTCTCATGGTCCAAGACTGGCGTATAGGCGTGTTTGCCACGCCTGCCGGAACGATGCTCTACAGTGTGAATTCAGCCTTAGTACAAGGAGTTGCCCAATGTCTGCGATTTCCCGCCTGGCCGCCGCCGTCACCCTCTGCGCCGCCAGCCTCTCGGCCGTCGCCGAGGAAGCGCCGCGCTACAACCAGGTCTCGCTGCACGCCGAAGTCAGCCAGCAGGTGGCCCACGACCTGATGCAGGTCACCCTCTACAGCGAAAACCAGGGCAGCGATCCGGCCAAGCTCGCCGCCGAGACCACCAGCGTCCTCAACGCCGCCGTCGCCGACGCGCGCAAGGTCAAGGGCGTGACCATCAGCCTGGGCAGTCGCAACAGCTATCCGGTCTACGACGACAAGGGCCAGAAGATCACCGGCTGGCGCGAGCGCGCCGAGCTGCGCCTGGAAAGCTCCGACTTCGCCGCCCTCGGCCAGCTTTCCGCCGACCTGCTGGGCAAGCTGAAGATGGGCGGCATGGACTTCAGCATCGCCGATGCGACCCGCAAGAAGAACGAGGACCAATTGATGAAAGGCGCCGTGGACGCGTTCAAGGAGCGCGCCCAGTTGCTCACCGAGGCGCTCGGCGGCAAGGGCTACAAGCTGGTCAGCCTGAGCGTGAACAGCGCCGGCGCACCGCGCCCGTACCCGGTGATGCGGATGGCGGCGATGAAGGCCGACGCCAGCTTCGGTGGCGCCCAGGCACCGGAGATCGAGGCCGGGACCAGCCAGGTCACGGTCAACGCCGACGGTGTGATCGAGGTGCAGATGCCCTGATCCGGTCGGCGCGCACCACAAGAGGCAGCCTCCGGGCTGCCTCTTGCGTTTCCACTGTCTCTCGCGCAGCAAACGCGGCCTGCGTCGCGTTTGCGCAAATTCGAAAATGCGACATTCCCTTTCAAACGGATAACAACATCTACACTGAACCGACCTCGACGCTTGCGGCCGGCACATGCCCTGCATAGCTTCGCGCAAGACAGCTCACGAGGCTGTCCCTCGCAGACAATCAAAATAACCAGAGGTCACTCCATGCGTAGAAACGCCGTCATCCGCTCCGCGATCATTCCCTCGCTGCTCGGCGCAGCGCTGGTCGCCGCCGTTCCCCAGGCCTTCGCCAGCAACCTGATCTTCTGCTCGGAAGGCAGCCCGGCCGGCTTCGATCCCGCCCAGTACACCACCGGTACCGATTTCGACGCCGCGGCGGAAACCGTCTTCAACCGCCTGACCCAGTTCGAGCGCGGCGGCACCAAGGTCCTTCCCGGCCTCGCGGAAAGCTGGGACGTCAGCGACGACGGCAAGACCTATACCTTCCACCTGCGCAAGGGCGTGAAGTTCCACAGTACCGACTACTTCAAGCCGACCCGCGAATTCAATGCCGACGACGTGCTGTTCACCTTCGAACGCATGCTCGACAAGGATCATCCGTTCCGCAAGGCCTACCCCACCGAGTTTCCCTACTTCACCGACATGGGCCTGGACAAGAACATCGCCAGGGTCGAGAAGCTCGACGAGCATACGGTGAAGTTCACCCTCAACGAGGTCGACGCGGCCTTCATCCAGAACCTGGCGATGCCCTTCCCATCGATCCAGTCCGCCGAATACGCCGCGCAACTGCTCAAGCAGGGCAAGGCCAGCGACATCAACCAGAAGCCGATCGGCACCGGCCCGTTCGTGTTCAGCCGCTACCAGAAGGATGCGCAGATCCGCTTCAAGGGCAACAAGGACTACTGGAAGCCGGACGAGGTGAAGGTCGACAACCTGATCTTCGCCATCAACACCGACGCCTCGGTGCGCGCGCAGAAGCTCAAGGCCGGCGAGTGCCAGATCACCCTCAACCCGCGCCCCGCCGACCTCGACGCGCTGAAGAAGGACCCGAACCTGAACCTGCCGTCGCAGGCCGGCTTCAACCTCGGCTACATCGCCTACAACGTCACCCACAAGCCGTTCGACAAGCTGGAAGTACGCCAGGCGCTGGACATGGCGGTGAACAAGAAGGCCATCATCGACGCCGTCTACCAGGGCGCCGGCCAGTTGGCGAGCAACGGCATGCCACCGACCCAGTGGTCCTACGACGAGACCATCAAGGACGCGCCCTACGATCCGGCCAAGGCCAGGGAGCTGCTGAAGAAGGCCGGCGTCGCCGAAGGCACCGAGATCACCCTGTGGGCCATGCCGGTACAACGCCCCTACAACCCCAACGCCAAGCTGATGGCGGAAATGCTGCAGAACGATTGGGCGAAGATCGGTATCAAGGCGAAGATCGTCACCTACGAATGGGGCGAATACATCAAGCGCGCCAAGGGCGGCGAGCATGACGCCATGCTGATCGGCTGGAGCGGCGACAACGGCGACCCGGACAACTGGCTCGGCACCCTCTACGGCTGCGACGCGGTGGACGGCAACAACTTCTCCAAATGGTGCGACGCCGGCTACGACAAGCTGGTCAAGGATGCCAAGCGCACCACCGACCAGGGCAAGCGCACCGAGCTGTACAAGCAGGCCCAGCACATCCTCAAGGAACAGGTGCCGATCACCCCGATCGCCCACTCCACCGTGTACCAGCCGATGCGCAAGACGGTACACGACTTCAGGATCAGCCCCTTCGGCCTGAACTCGTTCTACGAGGTCAGCGTCGGCAAGTAGCTTCGCCTGCCAGCCGCGCCGCCCCGCCACGAGCGAGGCGGCGCCTCTCCCCGGGGCGGCCGACCCGGCCGTCCCGCTCCAGAGGAGTCATCCATGCGACCACGCTCTGCCCTGCGCTACAGCCTGCTGCTGCTCGCCTTCGCCGCCAGCGCCGCCATCCAGGCCCAGCCGAAGACCCTGGCGGTGTGCACCGAAGCGGCGCCGGAAGGGTTCGATCCGGCCCGCTATACCTCCGGCTACACCTTCGACGCCTCAGCCCATCCGCTGTACAACGCGCTGGCCGCGTTCGCTCCGGGCAGCGCCACGGTGATCCCGGCCCTGGCGGAAAGCTGGGACGTCTCCGCTGACGGCCTCGTCTACACCTTCCGCCTGCGCCAGGGCGTGAAATTCCACAGCACCGACTACTTCAAGCCAACCCGCGAATTCGACGCCGACGACGTGCTGTTCAGCTTCCAGCGCATGCTCGATCCGCAGCACCCCGCCCACGACCTTTCGCCCAGCGGCTACCCCTACGCCGACGCCATGCAACTGCGCGACATCATCGAGCGCATCGAGAAGATCGACGAACATCAGGTGCGCTTCGTCCTCAAGCACCCGGAGGCGCCGTTCCTCGCCGACCTGGCCATGCCGTTCGGCTCGATCCTCTCCGCCGAATATGCCGGCCAGTTGATCGCCAGGGGCAAGGGCGACGAACTCAACAGCAAGCCGATCGGCACCGGCCCGTTCGTCTTCACCCGCTACCGCAAGGATGCCCAGGTGCGCTACGCAGCCAACCCCGACTACTGGAAGGGCAAGCCGGCCATCGACCACCTGGTGCTGGCGATCACCCTCGACCCCAACGTGCGCGTGCAGCGCCTGCGCCGCAACGAATGCCAGATCGCCCTGACGCCCAAGCCCGAAGACGTCGCCGCGTTACGCCAGGACCCGCAACTGACGGTGCTGGAAGAAGCGGCGATGATCACCTCACACGCCGCGATCAACACCCGGCACGAACCGTTCGACGACCCGCGCGTGCGCCGGGCGATCGCCATGGGCTTCAATAAGCCGTCCTACCTGAAGATCGTCTTCGGCGATCAGGCCCGTCCGGCCATCGGCCCCTACCCGCCGATGCTGCTCGGCTACGACGACAGCATCCGCGACTGGCCCTACGACCCCGAACGGGCCAAGGCCCTGTTGAAGGAAGCCGGCGTCACCCCGGACACACCCCTGAACCTCTACATCAGCACCGGCAGCGGCCCCGGCGGCAACCCGGCGCGAGTGGCGCAACTGATCCAGTCCGACCTGGCCGCCATCGGCATCCGGGTGAACATCCGCCAGTTCGAGTGGGGCGAGATGGTCAAGCGCACCAAGGCCGGCGAACACGACATGATGCTCTACAGCTGGATCGGCGATAACGGCGACCCGGACAACTTCCTCACCCACAACCTCGGCTGCGCCTCGGTGGAGTCCGGGGAAAATCGCGCGCGCTGGTGCGACAAGGGCTTCGACGAAGCCATCCGCAAGGCGCGCATGAGCAACGACGAGAGCCAACGGGTAGCGCTGTACAAGGAAGCGCAGCGGATCTTCCACGAGCAGATGCCCTGGTTGCCGCTGGCGCATCCTTTGATGTTCGACGCGCAACGCAAGAACGTCAGCGGCTACCGCATGAGCCCGATGTCGGCGCGGGACTTTTCGCGGGTGAAGCTGGACTGATCGCTGCGCCGCACGCGGGAAGCCCTGGTCCTTGCCTTCCCGCGTGCGGCGTTATCGTTCGGCCGGATCAGCCGCCGAGGCCGAAGGGATCGTCGATGGACGGGCTCGGTTGGGTGAACCAGCGCGGTCCTTCCTTCGTCATGTAGAAGTGATCCTCCAGGCGAATGCCGAACTCGCCGGGCACGCAGATCATCGGTTCGTTGCTGAAGCACATGCCGACATCCAGCGGCGTGCGATCGCCACGCACCAGGTACGGGCCTTCGTGGACGTCCATGCCGATGCCATGCCCGGTGCGGTGCGGCAGGCCAGGCAGGCGGTAGTCCGGCCCCAGGCCGTTGGCCTCCAGCGAACGCCGCGCGGCGGCGTCCACCGCCTCGCAGGGCTGGCCCAGACGCGCGGCCTCGAAGGCCGCCAGTTGGGCGTCGCGCTCCATCCCCCAGAATTCGCGCTGGCGTGCGCTAGGCGTGCCGAACACATAGCTGCGGGTGATATCCGACTGGTAGCCGTGGACCTGGCAGCCGGTATCGATCAGCACCATGTCGCCATCCTTCAGCACCTGCGCATGCTTCACCCCATGCGGGAAGGCACTGGCGGCACCGAACAGGACGATGCAGAAGGTCGAACCGGGCGCGCCCACCTTGCGGTGCGCCTGGTGGATGAACTCGGCGACTTCGGTGGTGCTGATGCCTTCGCGGAGAATGCTCGCCGCGGCCTTCTGCACTTCCAGGGTCATGTCCTTGGCCCGCTGCATCAGCGCCAGCTCCTCGGCCGACTTGCGCATCCGTCCCTGGTCGATCAGCGGCGCGGCGCTGACGAAGTTCCTGCCCGGCGCCTGTTGGCGCAAGCGCTCGAACATGCCGAACGGCAGGCTCGGACACAGTGCGACCGTGCTGCGCTCGCCCACGCCGAGCGCCTCCAGGCGATCGAGCAGCAGGCGATAGGGATCCTGGTGTTCCTCCCAGGTGTGGATGGCGCCATCGACCACCTGGAAGTCGCGCACCGTACCTTCCTCGAAGGCCGGCGCAAGGTATTCGAGGGCGCCCTCGGCGGGCAGTAGAGCACCCACCAGGCGTTCACTGGGGTGCCATTGCACGCCGCTGAAGTAACGCAGGTTGCTGCCTGCATGCAGGTACGCCGCGGCGATGCCATGCTCGCCCATCCACGCCTGGGCCGCGGCGATTCGCGCACGGTAAGACGCCAGGCCGATCGGCTGCGCGCCGTCCATCATGTTCCGCAGACGCTCCAGCGCCTGCGCAGGGGTACTCCCGCCAACACCCACGGTCATTTGTTGTTCTCCTCGTCTGGACCGGGCTGAAATTTAAGTCGAGCTTAAATTCAGGTCAAAACAAATTTTCAGTCACACTTAAAAATAGGGGTTCGGGTAGTTCATCTGTCAGACTTTATTGACGCCCCGCGCTGGGTATACTGCGCCTTTCAACAAGAGTCTCCCCAATGACCGTAGACCGCATCGGCGAACGCCTGCGTCGCTATCGCCGCGCCGCCAAGAAGACCCTGCACCAAGTCGCCAGCGAATCCGGTCTCACCGCGAGCTTCCTCTCCCAGGCGGAGCGCAACCTCACCGGTGTATCGATCTCTTCCCTGGCCAACATCGCCAAGTCGCTGAATATCCCGCTCAATGCCCTGTTCGACCAACCGGCACAACCCCAGCCCGACTCCCACGAAGGCGAGCGGGTACGCTACACCATCGAGGGCCAGCCGCTGGCCTACGAACGCCTGTCCAGCTCCTTCCCCGGCAACCTGATCAATGCGGTCAAGATGAACATGCCGGTGGGCTACCAGTCGGAGCTGATCTCCCATGAGGGCGCCGAGTTCTCCTACGTCCTGTCCGGGCAGATCGTCTACACCATCGAGGGGCGCCAGTACCCCCTCGGCGCCGGCGACTCGGTGCACTTCGACGCGACCAAGACCCATTGCCTGGCCAACGTCGGCAGCGATGTGGCGGAAGTCCTGACCATCACCACCATGGGCCTGTTCGACGACCATCCGACGCCCTGAGCCAGTCCGTAGCGCACCTTCCCATCCTGTCAGGCAAACGTTTTCGCAAGAGAAATGTTAGTCGTGCTTAATTTTCGTTGACCACAATTTCAGCATGACTTAATTTCGGCATCAGCGAATCGTCGACCAACAACAAACGGACGATCGCTGTCGCCGCACAGGGTCCATGGCTGTCACCCGCCATCCATGGAAAGGCGAGAGTTGCCATGGCCCATAAGGCCGATCCTCAGACGATGCCCTTAGAAAAAGAAAAAATGAGGTTTGCATGCGTAAGATCCTTCCCCTTCGGGCCTGGCTGGCAGCCGGTCTGATCCTCGGCTCCCCGTTCTCCCACGCCGCCAGCAACCTGGTGTTCTGCTCGGAGGGCAGCCCGGCCGGCTTCGATCCCGCCCAGTACACCACCGGCACCGACTACGACGCGACCTCGGTCACCCTGTTCAACCGCCTCGTCCAGTTCGAGCGCGGCGGCACCCGGGCGATCCCGGCCCTGGCGGAAAGCTGGGACATCGGCGACGACGGCAAGACCTACACCTTCCACCTGCGCAAGGGTGTGAAGTTCCACAGCACCGACTACTTCAAGCCGACCCGCGAATTCAACGCCGACGATGTGCTGTTCACCTTCCAGCGCATGCTCGACAAGAATCATCCGTTCCGCAAGGCCTACCCCACCGAGTTTCCCTACTTCACCGACATGGGCCTGGACAAGAACATCGCCAGGGTCGAGAAGCTCGACGAGCACAGGGTGAAGTTCACCCTCAACGAGGTCGACGCCGCCTTCATCCAGAACCTGGCGATGGACGTCGCCTCGATCCAGTCCGCCGAGTACGCCGGGCAGTTGCTCGAGGCCGGCAAGCCACAGCAGATCAACCAGAAGCCGATCGGCACCGGGCCTTTCATCCTGAGCCGCTACCAGAAGGATGCGCAGATCCGCTTCAAGGGCAACAAGGACTACTGGAAACCCGAAGACGTGAAGATCGACAACCTGATCTTCTCGATCAACACCGACGCCGCGGTGCGCGCGCAGAAGCTCAAGGCCGGCGAGTGCCAGATCACCCTCAACCCACGCCCCGCCGATCTCAAGGCCCTGCAGGAAGCGGCGAACCTGAAGGTGCCCTCGCAGCCAGGCTTCAACCTCGGCTACATCGCCTACAACGTCACCCACAAGCCGTTCGACCAGCTCGAAGTACGCCAGGCGCTAGACATGGCGGTGAACAAGCAGGCCATCATCGACGCCGTCTACCAGGGTGCCGGGCAACTGGCGGTGAACGGCATGCCGCCGACCCAGTGGTCCTATGATGAAACCATCAAGGACGCCCCGTTCGATCCGGCCAAGGCCCGGGAACTGCTGAAGAAGGCCGGCGTCGCCGAGGGCACCGAGATCACCCTGTGGGCGATGCCGGTGCAGCGTCCCTACAACCCCAACGCCAAGCTGATGGCCGAGATGATCCAGGCCGACTGGGCGAAGATCGGCATCAAGGCCAGGATCGTCAGCTACGAATGGGGCGAGTACATCAAGCGCGCCCACGCCGGCGAGCACGACGCCATGCTGTTCGGCTGGACCGGCGACAACGGCGATCCGGACAACTGGCTGGCGACCCTCTACGGCTGCGACTCGATCAACGGCAACAACGTATCGAAATGGTGCGACGCGGCCTACGACAAGCTGGTCAAGGCTGCCAAGCGGGTCTCCGACCAGGACAAGCGCAGCGAGCTGTACAAGCAGGCCCAGCACATCCTCAAGGAGCAGGTGCCGATCACCCCGATCGCCCACTCCACCGTCTACCAGCCGATGAGCAAGTCGGTCCACGGCTTCAAGATCAGTCCCTTCTCGCGGAACGCCTTCTATGGCGTAGCCAACCAGCCCTGATGCCGACGCCGCCCCGGTCGTGAAACGACCGGGGCGCAGAAGAACGGCACGACTTCGTACTTCATTTTTTTGCTTTTCCTGCCCGTGTTCCAGAACGGCGCTACGCGCGTTCCGCCAGGAACGCTCGCCGCGCCGTCTTCGACCGCCGCGCCCCGGCGCAGGCGAAACCGGCGCAAACCTGGTGGTGAAACAGGTGCCAACGACAACAATAAAGGGAGCAATCAGGTGATGAGAAACCAACGTGTGACCAGCGCTACGCTGGGACTGGCCTTGCTGGCTGCGAGCGCGCCGGGCTGGGCGGCCGACGAGCAGGAAAACCCGCCGGCCCCGGACAACCCGAGCTACGCCGCCGAAGTGCAGAGCATTCCCAGCGTGGCGAAGCCGATCAAGGGCCAGGCCGGCGCCACCGGGCTGGTCGAAGGCCAGAGCCTGACCCTGACCACCCGCAACTTCTACTCGCGGGAAAACATGAAGGACAGCTTCACCTTCCGCATTCCCAAGGCCGGCGGCGGCTCCCAGCGCATCCACCAGCGCAACGCCTGGGTCCAGGGCACCGTTCTCAAGTACAGCTCGGGCTACACCCAGGGCACCGTCGGCTTCGGTTTCGACGTCGCGGCATTCAACGAGATCGCCCTGGAGCGCGGCAAGGGCCGCATCGGCGGCGGCGGCAACCGGACCCTGGCGAACAGCGACGGAGAGGCGCTCGGCGAGTGGTCCAAGCTGGGCGTCGCCAACATCCGCCTGCGCGCCTCCAACACCGAATTCAAGGCCGGTCGCTTCCTGGTCAACACTCCGGTGTTCAGCTACATCGACAACCGCGCCCTGCCCTCCAGCTTCACCGGCTTCGCCGTGACCAGCGAGGAGCTGGACAACCTCAGCCTGCAGGCCGGCAGCTTCCGCAAGGTCAGCCCGCGGACCGGCTCCGGCGACGAGGACATGACCACCGAGTACGGCACCCGCCAGGTCAAGGGCGACCGCCTGAACTACCTCGGCGGCAACTACAAGCCGCTCGACGGACTGGAGATATCGCTCTACGGCTCGCACTTCCAGGACGTCTGGAACCAGTACTACCTCGGGGTCACCCACGACATCGGCGACCTCGAGAACGGCATCGCCCTGCGCACCGCCTTCAACGGCTACCACACCGGCGACACCGGCGCGCGCGAAGCCGGCTACATCGACAACGACACCTGGAGCCTGGCCTTCACCCTCGGCCATCGCGCCCACGCCCTGACCCTGGCCTACCAGCAGGTCGACGGCAACGAATACTTCGACTACGTGCACGAGACCTCGGCGATCTTCCTCGCCAACTCGATGCTCGCCGACTACAACAGCCCCAACGAGAAATCCGCGCAGATCCGCTACGAGACCGACTGGAGCTACTACGGGGTCCCCGGCCTGAGCACCGGGGTGTGGTACGTGAAGGGCTGGGACATCGACGGCACCCACTACGACGGCGACCGCAACGGCGCCTACGGCAACTATGCCGAGGTGCGCGCCCAGGACGGCGAGAAACACCACGAACTGGGCCTGATGGCGGCCTACAAGGTGCAGAACGGCCCGATCAAGGACAGCACCTTCAAGCTCACCTACATGATGCACAAGGCCAGCCAGAACCAGATCGACGGCAGCGTCAACGAACTGCGCCTGGTCAGCACCTTCCCCTTCAACCTGCTGTAAACCTGCGACAACCGGCGGCCCCGGCGACGGGGCCCACGAGGAGGACCCCATGCTCCATCCGTTGCTCCGACACCTGCCCCTGGCCCTGGCGCTATGCGCCGCCGGCGCGGCCCAGGCGAAGAACCTGGTGGTCTGCACCGAGGCCAGCCCGGAAGGCTTCGATATCGTCCAGTACACCGGCGCGGTGACCGCCGACGCCTCCGCGGAAACCGTGTTCAACCGCCTGCTCGCCTTCCGCCCCGGCACCACCGAGGTGATCCCGGGGCTGGCCGAGCGCTGGGACGTCAGCGCCGACGGACTGAGCTATACCTTCCACCTGCGCCCCGGCGTGAAATTCCATACCACCGACTACTTCAAGCCGACCCGGAGCCTGAATGCCGATGATGTGCTGTGGACCTTCCAGCGCGCCCTCGATCCGAAGCATCCCTGGCATGCCTCGGCGCTGCGCGGCTACGCCTACTTCGACGCGATGGGCATGGGCGAGCTGATCAAGTCGGTGGAAAAGGTCGACGAGCTCACCGTGCGCTTCGTCCTCAACCGTCCCGAAGCGCCGTTCCTGCGCGATATGGCGATGCCCTTCGCGTCCATCTATTCCGCCGAGTACGGCGACCAGTTGCTCGCCGCCGGCAAGCTGGGCCAGCTGAACAACCAGCCGATCGGCACCGGGCCGTTCGTCTTCAAGCGCTACGCCAAGGACGCCCAGGTCCGCTACACGGCGAACCCGGACTACTACGCCGGCAAGCCGCCGATCGACAACCTGGTGTTCGCCATTACCCTCGATCCCAACGTGCGCATGCAGAAGGTCCGTGCCGGCGAGTGCCAGGTCTCGCTGTACCCGAAACCGGAGGACGTGCCGCGCCTGAAGCAGGACCCGAACCTGGCGGTGGACGAGATCGATGCCCTGCTGACCACCTACATTGCCATCAACACCCAACACAAGCCGCTCGACGACCCGCGCGTGCGCCAGGCGATCAACCTCGCGCTGGACAAGAAGGCCATGCTCGACGCGGTGTTCGGCCCCGGCGCGGCCAGTCCGGCGGTCGGTCCCTATCCCCCGACCCTGCTCGGCTACAACCATTCGATCCAGGACTGGCCGCACGATCCCGAACGCGCCAGGGCGCTGCTCAAGGAAGCCGGTGCGGAAAATCTCAGGATCACCCTGTTCATTCGCAACGGCACCTCGCCTACCATCCCCAACCCCGCCCTGGCGGCACAGATGCTGCAAGCAGACCTGGCCAAGGCCGGCATCCAGCTGACCATCCGTTCCCTGGAATGGGGCGAGCTGCTCAAGCGTTCGAAGGCCGGCGAGCACGACCTGTCGCTGCTTGGCTGGGCCGGCGACAACGGCGACCCGGACAACTTCCTCAGCCCGAACCTGAGCTGCGCCGCCGCCGAGTCGGGTGAAAACCAGGCGCGCTGGTGCGACAAGGACTTCGAGGCGCTGATGCGCAAGGCCCGCGAGGTGAGCGATCCGGCCGAGCGGGCGAAACTGTACGAGCAGGCCCAGGTGGTATTCCACGAACAGGCCCCATGGATACCGCTGGCCTACCCGAAGCTGTTCAACGTCCGGCGGAACACGGTGCAGGGCTACGTGATCAATCCGTTGAGCAACAACAACTTCGCCACCACCTCGGTGAAGCCGTAGAAGAACAAGGACCACAGCCCCGCCGCCAGCGGGGCGCACGGTCCGCGATGAGGAGTTACCCGCCACCATGCTTAGTTTCATTGCTCGACGACTGGGGCTGCTGATCCCCACCTTCTTCGGCGTGACCCTGCTCACCTTCGCGCTGATCCGCCTGATTCCCGGCGACCCGGTGGAAGTGATGATGGGCGAGCGCCGCGTCGACCCGCAGATGCACGCCGAGGCCCTGCACCGCCTGGGCCTGGACAAGCCGCTGTACCAGCAGTACCTGGACTATGTCGGCAACCTCGCCCAGGGCAACCTTGGAAAATCCATACGCACACATGAGCCTGTCTGGAATGAGTTTCTCACGCTATTTTCAGCCACCCTGGAACTTTCATTCGCAGCAATGCTTTTTGCCGGCACACTCGGCCTCCTAGCAGGAGTGGTAGCCGCACTCAAGCGAGGTTCGATTTTTGACCACGGAGTAATGACAATATCTCTAGCGGGCTACTCAATGCCGATTTTTTGGTGGGGCCTGCTCTTGATCATGCTCTTTTCCGTTTCATTAGGCTGGACTCCTGTTTCTGACCGTATCGGCGTGCTGTATGAGGTGGAGCCGAAGACCGGCTTCATGCTCATCGACACCCTGCTCTCCGACGAGGAAGGCGCGTTCCTCGACGCCGTGCGCCACCTGATCCTGCCGGCCATCGTGCTGGGCACCATCCCGCTGGCGGTGATCGCCCGCATGACCCGCTCGGCGATGCTCGAGGTCCTGCGCGAGGACTACGTGCGCACCGCCCGCGCCAAGGGCTTGTCGCCGGCCCGGGTGGTCTTCGTGCACGCCCTGCGCAACGCGCTGATCCCGGTGCTGACGGTGTTAGGCCTGCAGGTCGGCACCCTGCTCGCCGGCGCGGTGCTGACCGAGACCATCTTCTCCTGGCCGGGCATCGGCAAGTGGCTGATCGACGCCATCAGCGCTCGCGACTACCCGGTGGTGCAGAACGGCATCCTGCTGGTCGCCACCCTGGTCATCCTGGTCAATTTCGTCGTGGACATCCTCTACGGCCTGGCCAACCCACGCATTCGCCACCAACGCTGAGGAGCGAGCCGATGAACGCCATGCACAACGCTCCCGCCAGCGACCCGAGCCTGGTCTACCCGTCCCCGCTGAAGGAATTCTGGCAAGCCTTTACCCGGAACAAAGGTGCCGTCGGCGGCCTGCTGTTCATGCTGCTGATCGTGTTCTGCGCGCTGTTCGCCCCCTGGGTCGCGCCCTACGATCCGAGCGAACAATTCCGCGACTTCCTGCTGACCCCGCCGTCCTGGCTGGAGGGCGGCCAGGCGCGTTTCCTGCTCGGCACCGACGAACTGGGCCGCGACCTGCTCTCGCGGCTGATCCACGGCGCCCGCCTGTCGCTGCTGATCGGCCTGTCCTCGGTGGTGATCTCGCTGGTCCCCGGCATCCTCCTCGGCCTGCTCGCCGGCTTCTCGCCGAACCGTGCCGGGCCGCTGATCATGCGCCTGATGGACATCATGCTGGCGCTGCCGTCGCTGCTGCTGGCGGTGGCCATCGTGGCGATCCTCGGCCCAGGCCTGATCAACACCGTGATCGCCATCGCCATCGTCTCGCTGCCGGCCTACGTGCGCCTGACCCGCGCCGCGGTGATGACCGAGCTAAACCGCGACTACGTCACCGCCTCGCGCCTGGCCGGCGCCGGCACCCTGCGCCTGATGTTCGTCTGCGTACTGCCGAACTGCATGGCGCCGCTGATCGTCCAGGCCACCCTGAGCTTCTCTTCGGCGATCCTCGACGCCGCCGCCCTCGGCTTCCTCGGCCTCGGCGTGCAACCGCCGACCCCCGAGTGGGGCACCATGCTCGCCTCCGCCCGCGACTACATCGAGCGCGCCTGGTGGGTGGTCAGCCTGCCCGGCCTGACCATCCTGCTCAGCGTACTGGCGATCAACCTGATGGGCGACGGCCTGCGCGACGCCCTCGATCCGAAACTGAAGAACGCGGCATGAGGAGCACAACCATGAACAGCGCATCCGTATCCGCGCCACAGGAGACCGCCGCATGAGCCTCCTCGATATCAAGAACCTCAGCGTACGCTTCGGCGACACCACCGCCGTGCCCGTGGTCGACGGCCTCGACCTGAGCGTCGACAAGGGCGAGGTGCTGGCCATCGTCGGCGAGTCCGGCTCCGGCAAGTCGGTGACCATGATGGCCCTGATGGGCCTGATCGACGCGCCCGGCTGGGTGTCCGCCGATCACCTGCGCTTCGACGGCCACGACATGCTCACCCTCAAGGGCCGCCAGCGCCGGCGTATCGTCGGCAAGGACATGGCGATGGTCTTCCAGGACCCGATGACCGCGCTCAACCCCAGCTACACCGTCGGCTACCAGATCGAGGAGGTTCTTCGCCTGCATCTCGGCCTGCGCGGCAAGGCCCTGCGCCAGCGCGCCCTGGAACTGCTCGAACGGGTCGAGATCCCGGCCGCCGCCAGCCGCCTCGACGCCTACCCGCACCAACTCTCCGGCGGCATGAGCCAGCGCGTGGCGATCGCCATGGCCATCGCCGCCGAGCCCAAGCTGCTGATCGCCGACGAGCCGACCACCGCCCTCGACGTGACCATCCAGGCGCAGATCATGGAGCTGCTGCTGAACCTGCAGCGCGACCAGGACATGGCGCTGATCCTGATCACCCACGATCTCGCCGTGGTCGCCGAGACCGCCCAGCGCGTCTGCGTGATGTACGCCGGCGAAGCGGTGGAGATCGGCGGCGTGCCGGCGCTGTTCGACCGCCCGACCCATCCCTACACCGAGGCGCTGATCAAGGCGATCCCCGAGCACTGTGCCGGCGAAGCCCGTCTGGCCACCCTGCCCGGCATCGTTCCGGGGCGCTACGACCGCCCGCGCGGTTGCCTGCTGTCGCCACGCTGTCCCTATGCTCAGGAGCATTGCCGCCAGGAGCGGCCGGCCTTGGAGACGCACGAGCGCGGCGCGGTGCGCTGCTTCTATCCGTTGAACCTGCTGAACGAGGTGGCCTGATGGAAACCGTTCTGACCGCCCGTGATCTGACCCGTCACTACGAAGTCTCCCGCGGCCTGTTCAAGGGCCACGCCCAGGTGCGCGCGCTGAACGGCGTATCGTTCGAACTGGAAGCCGGCAAGACCCTCGCCGTGGTCGGCGAGTCCGGCTGCGGCAAGTCGACCCTGGCGCGCGCCCTGACCCTGATCGAGGAACCCACCTCCGGCTCGCTGAAAATCGCCGGGCAGGAGGTCAAGGGCGCCAGCAAGGACCAGCGCCGGCAGTTGCGCCGCGACGTGCAGATGGTCTTCCAGAACCCCTACGCCTCGCTCAATCCGCGACAGAAGATCGGCGACCAGTTGGCCGAGCCGCTGCTGATCAACACCGCGCTGTCGCGCGAGGAACGCCGCGAAAAGGTCCAGCAGATGATGCGCCAGGTCGGCCTGCGGCCGGAGCATTACCAGCGCTACCCGCACATGTTCTCCGGCGGCCAGCGCCAGCGCATCGCCCTGGCCCGGGCGATGATGCTGCAACCCAAGGTGCTGGTGGCGGACGAGCCGACCTCGGCCCTCGACGTGTCGATCCAGGCCCAGGTACTGAACCTGTTCATGGACCTGCAGCAGCAGTTCCGCACCGCCTACGTGTTCATCTCGCACAACCTGGCGGTGGTCCGCCACGTCGCCGACGACGTCCTGGTGATGTACCTCGGCCGACCGGCGGAGATGGGGCCAGCGGACAAGCTCTACGAGAACCCGCTGCATCCCTATACCCGTGCGCTGCTCTCGGCGACCCCGGCGATCCACCCGGACCCGACGAAGCCGAAGATCCGCATCCAGGGCGAACTGCCGAACCCGCTGAACCCGCCGGAGGGTTGCGCCTTCCACAAGCGCTGCCCCTACGCCACCGAGCGCTGCCGCAGCGAGGTGCCCGAGCTGCGCCTGCTCGACCAGCGCCAGGTGGCCTGCCACCACGCCGAGCAATTCCTCGGCTGAGCGCCACGGGGCGCTCGCCGCCCCGCAGCCCTTCAGAGCTGGCGCAGCAGCGCCAGCCTTACCCCGAACCCTATCAACAACCCACCGAAGCCCCACTGCTGCAGGCGCTGTGCCCGCGGCCGGGACGCCAGCCAGCGGCCCAGGCGGCCACCGGCCAGCGCATAGGCGCAGTCGAAGGCCAGGCCAACCAGAACCAGGACCGTACCGAGCGCGGCGAACTGGACGGCCAGCGAACCGGCCTCGGGACTGACGAACTGCGGCAGCAGCACCGAACAGAACAGCAGGGCCTTGGGGTTCAGCAGGTTGGTCAGGAGTCCGCGCAGCAAGGCCCGGCGGTCGGCGTGAGGGACCACCGGCGCGGAGCCCGCGTCGCTGGTCGGCAAGGCCAGTCCGCCACCGCGCAGCATCTGCAGGCCAAGCCAGGCGAGGTAGACGGCGCCGAGCAGACGCACCAGGTCGAAGGTCCAGGGAGCGGTACGGAACAGCAGCGCCAGCCCGGTCGCGGCCATCAGCACATGGCAGGCCCGAGCCAGGGCCAGGCCGAGGGCGGTGACCAGCGCCGCGCGACGGCCCTGCCGGGCGCCGGTCTGGAACAGCAGGAGCATGTCCGGTCCGGGGACCAGGTAAACCACCGCCAGGGCAATCAGGAAAGCGCTCGTGTCCATCGTATCGGCTCCAGGAAGGTGACCCGGATAACGATTCTATGCCCGCAAGGCAGGGCAGGTGCTTGCGTTTTCCACCAGCCAACCCATTCTATTTGGCAGTAAATTCCACTCTCCGAAGACTATCCATCCGAATATGCCAAGATGAAACTCGACGCCTATGACCACCGCATACTCGCCGCCCTCCAGCGCGACGGCCGCCTGAGCAACGTCCAACTGGCCGAGGAGATCGGCCTCTCCCCGTCCCCATGCCTGCGCCGCGTGCGCCTGCTGGAAGAGGCCGGGGTGATTCGCGGCTACCAGGCCAGCATCGACCGCGACGAGGTCGGCCTCGGCCTCACGGTGTTCGTCGGGATCAAGGTGGAGCGCCACCGCCAGGAGCAGGCCGAGGCCTTCCACCGTGCGGTGGTCGATCTCCCGGAGGTGATCTCGGTGCACCTCGTCTCCGGCGAGTCGGACTTCCTCCTGCAAGTGGTGGTCCCCGACCTGCGCGCCTACGAACGCCTGCTCAGCGAGACCCTGCTGCGCCTGCCCGGGGTCAGCGACATTCGCAGCAACTTCGCGATCAAGACGGTCAAGGCGCCCTCGCCGCTGCCGCTCGGCCACCTGGCCGGCTGAGCGCTCAGCCGCGGAAGAAGCGGTAGAAGCGCAGCAGATCGGCCTGCTGCGTCGCCAGGTCGCTCTCGACGAAGGTTACCTCGCTATGCGCGGGGCTTTGCGCCAGGCGCGAGAGGTCCAGTGGATGGACGAAGCCCAGCAGCGGATAGCCGCCCATGCTCTGGCGGTCGGCCATCAGCACGATGGGTTGGCCATCGGGCGGAACCTGGATAGCGCCCTCCACCACGCCCTGCGACCAGGCGCGCGGCGCCCCGCGCAGTGGCTCGCCGGCCAGGCGGACACCCATGCGATCGGACCGCGGGCTGATTCGCCAGGCGCTGGCGAAGAAGGCTTGCCGGCTGGCTGCGTCGAAGGCCGCCGCATCGCCGCCGAGCAGCACGCGCAAGGGCCGCTGCTGCCGGTAGTCCGGCTGGAAACGCCAGGGCACGCTGGCATCCCACGGACACGCCGCTCCCGCTTCGGCACACGGCAGGCAATCGCCCTCCGCCAGGATCCGGCCATCGCCCTGTAAACCGCCGAGCCCGTCGCGAACCTGGCAGGCGACGCTGCCCAGTACCGGCCTCGCCCGGAAACCGCCGGCGCAGGCCAGGTAGGCACGCTGCCCGGCCTCGGCGAAGCCCAGTTCGATGCGTTGCCCGCGGCGGACCCGGAAGCGACTCCAGGGCAGGCATTCGCGACCGTCCACCGTCAGCGCCAGGCGCGCTCCGGTCAACGCCAGCCAGGTCGCCTCCACCCTGCACTCCAGCACCAAGCCGCCGAAAGCGATTTCCAGCAATGGCGTCCCCCAGGGATTACCGAGCAGACGATTGGCCCAGGCTGCCGCCTGGCGGTCCAGAGGGCCGCCCGGGGATACGCCGAGGTGCTGCCAGCCGCGCCGGCCGTCGTCCTGCAGCAGGCTCTGCGGACCCGCCTTGACGACCCGCAAACCATTCATTCGCGCCCGCCCAGGTCGAGGAAAGCCTCGCGCCCGATGGCGACGAAGCGCACCCGGTCGCCCAGCGCCAGTGGGCACGGAGGAGTGGCGGCCGGATCGAAGGGACGCCACGGACTGCGTCCCAGCAGGTGCCAGCCGCCGGGCGAGGCCTGCGGATAGATCGCCGTCTGCGCCTCGGCAATGGCCAGGCTGCCGGCCGGTACGCGCGCCCGCGGGGTGGCCCGCCGCGGCAGGACCAGGCGCGGATCGAGGCCGCCGAGGTAGGCGAATCCCGGAGCGAAACCGATCGCGCCGACCCGGTATTCGGCCGCGCTGTGCAGTTCGATCACCCCTTCGCCAGTCAATCCGCAGGCAACCGCTACCGTCGCGAGGTCCTCGCCGGCGTACCAGACGGGAATCTCGTGCAGGCGCCCGGCATCCTCGGCGGGGCGCCAGGCATGCCACTCCGCCAGCAGCGGACCCAGGCGTTCTTCCAGTACCTGCGGAGCGATGCGGTAGGGGTCGTAATGCAGCATCAGGGTGGTCCAGCCCGGCACCAGATCCCTGACGCCTTCGCCGAGCCCCTCGCGCAGACGTCTGGCCAGCTTGGCCAGGCGCACAGACAGGTCCACTTCGGGCTCTTCGGCGAGCGTCAGCAGCAGGGCTTCGGCACCAGCGGGTTCGATGCGGATCACAGGCTGTCCAGGGCCGCGCGCAGGCGCCGGAGGACCGCCAGCGACTGCGGGTTGTCGCCATGCACGCAAAGACTGTCGGCGGTCAGGCGCAGCGGGTTGCCGTCGTAGTCGGGGAAGGCTTCGCCGCGGGCGATGGCCAGGGCCTGTTCGATGATCCGCTGCGGATCGTGATGCACCGCGCCGCCAAGCCGCCGCGGCGCCAGCCGACCGTCCGGCAGGTAGGCGCGATCGGCGAAGGCCTCGAACAGCAGCGACACGTCGGCCTCGTCGGCCAGTTCCAGCTCGCGGCCGTTGTCGGCCAGGGCCAGCACCATCAGCGGCAGGCCCTTGCGATAGGCGGCGCAGGCGTCGAGCACGGCGCGCAGCAGCTCATCGTCGCCGACCAGGTCGTTGTACAGCGCGCCATGCGGCTTGACGTAGGCCACCTGGGTACCGAGGGAACGGCAGAAAGCGTCCAGCGCGCCGATCTGGTACAGCACCATGGCATGCACCTCTTCGGCAGAGCAGGCCAGCGAGCGCCGGCCGAAGCCGCTCAGGTCGGGATAGGCAGGGTGCGCGCCGATGCTCACGCCATGGCGTACCGCCAGCTCCACCGCGCGCCGCATGGTGAGCGGATCGCCAGCGTGGAAGCCGCAAGCCAGGTTGGCCTGGTCAACCAGCGGCATGCTGTGGACATCGTCGCCCATGCGCCAGGCGCCAAAGCTTTCGCCCATGTCGCAGTTGAGCAGGATACGCCGGCCGGTGTCGTTCATTGTGCGTTCCTTTCGAGGCCAGGATTACGGAAAAATGAGCGCAGTGCTGGCGAATTAGCGTCAGGTAGCATACTCAGGCACTGAGAACAGGAGTAAATTCTCCTCTTTTGCACCGACGACCTTGCATTCATGAAAGTTCTCATCCTGGCGGCCTATGCGCTGAGCATCCTCTATGTCCATTTTCGCGGCCGGGTACGCCACAAGCTGTCGCGCCAATTGAGCGACCACTCCAGCTTCCTCGCTCCGATCAACTGCCTGATGTACCTGTTCTCGAAGGTACCGAACCGCCCTTACCTGGCACCGCAGACCTTCCCCGAACTGCAGGTTCTGGTCGACAACTGGCAAGCCATCCGCAGCGAGGCGCTGCACCTGCACGACGCCGGCAACATCAAGCGTTCCGAACAGTACGACGATATCGGTTTCAACTCGTTCTTCAAGAGCGGCTGGAAGCGCTTCTACCTGAAATGGTACGACGAGGCCCATCCCTCCGCCGGACAACTCTGCCCGCAGACCACCGCCCTGTTGCGGCAGATTCCCTCGGTCAAGGCGGCGATGTTCGCCGAACTGCCGCCGGGCTCGAAGCTGGTGCGACACCGCGATCCCTACGCAGGCTCGCTGCGCTTCCACCTGGGACTGTTCACCCCCAACGACCCGGCCTGCTTCATCGAGGTGGACGGCGAGCGCTACCACTGGCGCGACGGCGAGGCGGTGGTGTTCGATGAAACCTTCATCCACTACGCGGAAAACGCCACCGAACACAACCGCATCATTCTCTTCTGCGACATCGAGCGGCCGCTGACCCAGGGCTGGGCCACCGCCTTCAACCGCTGGTTCAGCCGCAACGTGATGGCTGCCGCGGCCGCCCCGAACAACGCAGGCGACCGGACCGGCGGACTCAATCGGATCTTCGACAGCCTCTACAAGATCCGCCTGCAGGGCAAACGTTTGAAGAAGCGCAACCGCAAGCTCTACTACCTACAGAAATGGGGCTTCTTCGCCCTGGTACTGGCTTTCATCCTGTGGATCTGAGGCCCGGCGACGCAAGGCCCCGATAGCTCCGTGGGGTACATGACACCAACGGCGTCATCCGCCGATACCTCGCCGAAATGGCGGATAACCGCTCTGCGGTTATTCGCCCTACGCCACGGACAACGCGAAGTCCCGATAGCTCCGTAGGGCGCATGACGCCAACGGCGTCATCCGCCGACACCCAGCCGAAATGGCGGATAACCGCTCTGCGGTTATTCGCCCTACACCCCGCAAAGCCCGGCAGTCCCAGCAGTTGGCAACGAAAAGGCTCCCTTGGGAGCCTTTTTCATTCATCCGTTCAGTACACGTCGCGTCGGTAACGTCCTTCGTCGGCCAGGCGTTGCAAGGCCTCCTCACCGAGCACTTCGCGCAGCACCCGGTCGACACCGCCGGCCATGCCCTGCAGGCTGCCGCAGACGTACAAGGCCGCGCCCTCGTCGATCCAGCGCCGCAGTTCATCCGCCGCTTCATGCAGGCGGTCCTGGACATAGATCTTCTCCGCCTGGTCGCGGGAGAAGGCCAGGTCCAGGCGTTGCAGCTCGCCCCTGGCCAGGGCTTGCTCCAGCTCCGCACGACAGTAGTAGTCGTGGGCGAAATTGCGTTCGCCGAACAGCAGCCAGTTGCGCTTGCGCCCGGCGGCAATGCTGGCGCGCAACAGGCTGCGCAGGCCGGCGAGCCCGGTGCCGTTGCCGATGAGAATCAGCGGCACGTCATCCTCCGGCAGGTGGAAGCCCGCGTTGCGGCGCAGGCGCAGGGTCAGCGCGGCGCCGAGCGGCAGGTACTCGGTGAGCCAGCCGGAGCAGATGCCCAGGCTGCCGTCGGCATGCTGCTCCTGGCGGACGATCAGTTGCAGATCGCCATCGCTCTGCAGCGACGCGATGGAGTACTGGCGCACGGAAAGCGGAATCAGCGCATCCAGCAGCGCCTGCGGGTGCAAGCCGACCAGGTGTTCGAAAGAGTCCGGCAGCAGGCGCCCAGCCAGGGCCTGCTCCAGGCTCTGCTCGACGCCCTCGACCGCCACCCGCGCCTGGCCGTCCAGGTTATGCCGCTGCAGCCATTCGCGGATACGCACGGGCGCCTGGTGCGGGACGATCTCCAGCAGATCGCCGGCGCGCCATTGGATGGCGCTGTCGGTCGGCGCACGCAGGTCCAGCAGCCAGGTCGACTCGCCCTGGCTGCCAGGATTCAGGCACTCCCGCCGCGCCAGCGACCAGACCTCGAAGGCCGGCGCTTCCCAGGCCGCCGGGGCGGCACCGCCGGTCACCTCGGCCAGGCTTTCCTGCCATTGGCGCAGGGCCGCGGCGTCGCCATCATCGACCTCCACCGGGGCGAACAGGCTCCGCGCGCCCTGCCCCTGCAACCAGCCCTGCATGCGCCGGGCGAAGCCGCAGAACTGCTCGTACTGGCGATCTCCCAAGGCCAGCAGGGCGTAGCTCAGGCCATCGAGGCTGGCGGCCTGGCCAAGCACCTTGCGTTCGAAGCCGCGGGCGCTGTCCGGCGCCTCACCGTCGCCGAAGGTGCTGACCACGAACAGCGCCTTGCGCGCCTCGGCGAGTTGCCCGGCATCCAGGCGCGCCAGCGATTCGACCCGCACCGGCAACCCGGCCGCCTGCAACTGGCCGGCGCTCTGCCAGGCCAGTTGCTCGGCAAAACCGCTCTGGCTGGCGTAGCCGATCAACCAGGGCTCGCCGCTGGCGCCGGCGCTGCCGCCCAGGTCGGCGCGGCTCGCCCGTACCGCGCGTTTCTTGCGCCGGCGGTCGAGGTAGAGCAGCCAGCCGGTGATGAAGAACAGCGGCATCGCCAGGCTGGCGAGCATCATCAGGAGGCGTCCGGCCATGCCGAAATAGCTGCCTACGTGCAATGCATAGACGCTGGCCAGCAACTGGCTGCCGAAAGAACGGTCGCTATAGCGCTGGTCGCTTTTCACCTGGCCGTTGGCCGGGTCCAGGGTCAGGGTGTTGAAGGCACGCTCGTGCGGCGCGTCGGTCAGGCGATAGAACACTGTCGCCGGCTGGCCGCCCGCCGGCGGCAGGCGCAGGTTGTAGGCCTGCAAGCGGTCGCCGCCGGCCTGGCGGATGCTGTTCCATACCGCCGCGTAGTCGACCACCAGCGGAGCCGCATCGGCCGGGCGCTCGCCACGTCCGCCCGGCTTGCCGCGCTGCGCCTGCTGGCCGGCGGGCGCGTCGTCGAGCAGTTTGAACAGGCCGTTGCGGTACCACTCGTAGGACCAGTACAGGCCGGTCAGCGCAGCCAGCAGGTAGAGCGCCAGGCACCAGGTGCCGGCCACGGCATGCAGGTCCCAGTTGAAACTGCGCCCCTTGCGCGACCAGTCGAGGGTCAGCCAGGCGCGCCAGTCGAAAACCTTGCGCGGCCAGCGCAGGTAGAGACCGGACAGGCAGAAGAAGATCAGGATCAGGGTGCAGGCGGCGGTGACCTGCTTGCCGTACTCGCCCATGGCGAGGAACCGGTGCAGTTGCATCATCAGGTTGAAGAAACCCTCGCCGCGTGGCTCGCCGACGAAAGCCCCGGTGTAGGGATCGATCCAGCGCGACTCGCCGCGGCGCTGCCCCGGCGGCGGGGTATAGAAGATCCGCCCGGCCTTGTCGCTGTCCATCTCGACCCAGACGAAGGCCACTTTCCGCCCCGGCTCGGCGCCTTCGATACGGCGCACCAGTTCGTCCAGCGGCAGCACACCCTCGGGGCGCTTCTGCACCACCAGCACGTCAGGGTTGAGCGCGCGCATCAGCTCGTCCTGGAACGACAGGGTCGCTCCGGTGACGCCCATCAGCGCCAGCACCAGGCCGGCGCTGATACCGAAGAACCAATGCAACTGGAACCAGACTTTCTTCACAGGATCACCTTCACGGCCGCCGCGCGGCAACAACGGGACTACGCCGACGCCAAGCGCCGGCCAGACGACACGAGGACGTCGGCGGGCAATTCTATTTGATAATCAGTTGCGATAAAGCCGAATTAACGTTCTTTACGCTCTATTTACCCACCTGGATGCGGGAAAGCCCCATCCCGCAGGGGGAATGGGGCTTTCGTGGGGAGCGAGAGCGGCAGTCAGAAGTGGAAGTTCACCCCGAGCAATGCCGTGCGGCCCGGAGCGACGTGGGCCATGTGCGTGCTGTAGACCTGGTCGAAGTAGCGCTTGTCGGTCAGGTTCTGCACGTTCAGTTGCAGGTCGACGTTCTTGCTCACCTTGTAGCTGGCCATGGCGTCATAGCGCCAGTAGGACGGGATATAGGTAGAGTTCGCAGTGTTGCCGTACTGCTTGTCCACATAGGTGGTACCACCGCCGATAGTGAAGTTCTGCAACAGATCGTAGGTGGTCCACAGAGTGAAGTTGTTCTGCGCGGTCTGCGGCATCTTATTGCCTTCGTCGCTCTTCACCGTCGACTTGCGGATTTCGCTGTCGAGGTAGGTGTAGCCGCCGAAGACCTTCCACTTCTCGGTCAGCTTGCCATTGAAGCCCAGCTCGACGCCCTGCACCCGCTGCTCGCCGTCCAGTACCTGAAGAGTGGAAACATCCGGCGAAGCGACCCGGGCATTGGTCTTGTCGGTGCGGAAAAGCGCGGCGTTCAGCGACAGAGCATCGTCGAAGAAGGCCCACTTGGTACCCAGTTCGAGGTTGCGGTTACGCTCCGGATCCAACCCGTTGTTGCCTACGCTGATGTCCGCCTGGCCCTCGCCGCCGGTCTCGCCGGTGGGGTTGCTCGAGGTCGACCAGGCCAGGTAGATGCTGCCGTTGGGCGCCGGTTTGTAGACCAGACCGGTCTGGTAGTTCCAGAAGTGGCTGTTGTTCTCGCGCTTGAAGTAGCCGGCGGGACCGTTGCGGCCAGCCGTCTGGTAGCCGCTGGACTTGGTATCGAAGTCGTCGTAGCGCAGGCCGAGATTCAGCTCCCATTGTTCGCTTAGCTTCAGGGTATCGAACACATAAGCCGCGCTGGTCTTGGTGTCGGTATCGGTATAGGCCAGGCCGTCGGTGATGCTGCCGGTCCAGTTGTCGCCCGGAGTCGGGCGATTCAGGCTGGTGCAGTCGCCACTGGCGAGCAATCGTGCATTGCAGGTGTTGCCGGCGCCGCCACCGGAAGTAATGGCGTACGGACGGTTGTGCACGTCCTCGTAGCTGAACTCCAGGCCGGTCACCAGGGTGTGCTTGATGAAGCCGGTTTCGAAGTTGGCCTTCAGGTCGGTCTGGTTGACCCAGCCCTTCGAGGTCGAATTGCGGCTTTTCGCCGAACGGTAGACGTAGCCGTTGGCAACGTTGCCACGGCTGTCGTCGGGGTTGCTGACGATGTAGTCGAGCGTCGTGCGCACCAGGCGGGTGCTATTCGACAGGGTCAGGTTGTCGTTCAGGTCATGCTCGATGCGGAAGGTGCCGCTGTCGGTGGTGCTCTTGCGGTAGTCGCGGTCCTTCAGGCCATAGAAGTTATCGCGATCCACCGAGGCCGGCTTGCTCGGATTGGCTTTGCTGCGGTTGACGTTGGTCAGCGGCAGGCCGTAGTCCGGCATGTCATCGGTGCTGAGATGGTAATAGGACAGGGTGGCGCGGGTCGGCGTGTCGAAGCCGAAGGTAACGGTCGGAGCCACGCCCCAGCGGCTGACGCTGACTTCGTCGCGCCCTGCGACGTGGGCATCGTGCTTCATCAGGTTGAGGCGGAAGGCGGCGTTGTCGCCAATCATCCGGTTCACGTCGAGAGTAGTGCGGCGAGTCTGGTCTGAGCCCCAGGTGAAGCCGGCGTCGGTGAAGTTGTCCTGCTTGGCGGTCTTGCTGATCAGGTTCAGGCTGCCACCGGTGGAGCCGGCGCCGGTGTAGGCCGAGCCCGGGCCCTTGCTGACCTCGATCTGCTCGACGTTGAACACCTCGCGGGTTTGCGAGGCGACGTCGCGCATACCGTCGAGGAACGTATCGCTCTCGGCGTTGAAGCCACGGATGAATGGCCGGTCGCCTGCGGGGTTGCCGCCCTCGCCCGCGCCGAAGGTGATACCCGGGGTGGTGCGCAGTGCGTCGGCCAGGGTCAGGGCGCCAGTGTCCTTGATCACCTGCTGCGGGATCACGGTGACGGTCTTCGGCGTATCCAAGAGCGGCGCGGTGTACTTCTTCGACGCCGAGCGGTCGACGTTGTAGGTGGTTTCGTCCTGCTGCTCGCCGACGATGGTGGCCGCATCCAGCGACAGTACGCGGTCCTTGTCGGTCTTTTTCTGCCCGGCCTCGTCGGCGTGGGCTGCCTGCGGTGCGGCGATGGCGGTGATGGCCACACCGATGGCCGAAGCCAGCAGACGTTGCGAAGAAACGGCGGTATCCGTGGACTGACGCGACATTCGAAACCCCTCCCCGGGAGCTGTGAAGGTCGCGGAATTTATTGCAGATCAGAATTGTTATCAATTATTACGGATTCGCATTCGACAGGAATTTACATTCTTTACAATTTTCTCATTACATTTTTTCCCATCTCGCTCGTCTGGAACATTTGGCGGTTTTACATGGCCAATGCAAATCAATATCATTGGCAATCATTTCGCCTTCATGGACAGCGCCATGTTGCTGCATATTCCCGCCATCTTCACCGCCGAGGAAGTCTCCCGGATCCGCGCAGCCCTGGAGCAGGCGGAATGGGCCGACGGCAAGGCGACCGCCGGCTACCAATCGGCCAAGGCCAAGCACAACCTGCAACTGCCGCAGGACCACCCGCTGGCCCGGGAGATCGGCGAAGCCATGCTGCAGCGCCTGTGGAACCATCCCCTGTTCATGTCCGCCGCCCTGCCGCTCAAGGTCTTCCCGCCGCTATTCAACTGCTATACCGGCGGGGGCTCGTTCGACTTCCACATCGACAACGCCGTGCGCGACGTCCATGGCGGCCGCGAGCGGGTCCGTACCGACCTGTCCTCGACCCTCTTCTTCAGCGACCCGGAGGACTATGACGGCGGCGAACTGGTGATCCAGGACACCTACGGCCTGCAACAGGTGAAGCTGCCCGCCGGCGATCTGGTGCTCTACCCCGGCACCAGCCTGCACAAGGTCAATCCGGTCACCCGCGGCGCGCGCTACGCCTCGTTCTTCTGGACCCAGAGCCTGGTCCGCGAAGACAGCCAGCGCACCCTGCTATTCGAAATGGACCAGTCGATCCAGCGACTCACCCGCGACGTCCCCGACCATCCCTCGCTGATCCGCCTCACCGGTACCTACCACAATCTCCTGCGGCGCTGGTCGGAACTCTGAACATGCGCCACCTGCTGCTTCGTCACGACGCGCTGGACGCCGAAGGTTTCGCCGCACAACTGGCCGGTACCCCGGGCGAGGTTGCCCAGGCCATCCTTGGCGCTGCGCGCGAGGGCCTGACGGAAGCCCAGGCCCTCCTCGGACAGATCCTTCTGGACGGCCAAGGCATCCAGCGCGACCCGACCCTGGCGCGGACCTGGTTCACGATCGCCGCCGAACGCGGCCACGCAATGGCGCGCAATATGCTCGCTCGCTGTCTTGAACATGGCTGGGGCGGCCCGGCGGATCCAGCCGCGGCAGCCGTCCACTATCGGATCGCCGCCCAGGCCGGCCTTGACTGGGCCCGCTACAACCTGGCCAATCTCCACGCCACCGGCCGCGGCGTGTCCCAGGACCAGCCGCGCGCCTATGCGCTGTATCGGCAAGCGGCCGAGCAGGGCCACGCGAAATCGATGAACCTGGTGGGGCGCTACCACGAAGAAGGCCTGGTGGTCGCTCGCGACCTGGCGCAAGCTGCGCACTGGTATCGACGTTCCGCCGAGGGCGGCGATTTTCGCGGCCAGTTCAGCCACGCCGCGATGCTCAGCGCCTCGGGCCGCCATGCCGAAGCCGAAACCTGGCTCCGGCGTGCCCTCGAAGGCGGCAACCTGAACTTCCTGCGCAGTGCCCGCCATGGCCTGGAGCAGTCGGCCCACCCGCCGTTCCGCAGCCTGGCGCTGGCCTACTACCGACGCGCGGCGCAGTTGGGCGACGACACCGATCGAGAGGCTCTGGAACAGGCGCTCGAACGTCACGGGTACGCACGACTGCCCGTCTGACGAACAACGCCCAACCCTTTGTTCACACCCACATAACACTTTTTTGACAAGCCTTTCCCTACCCTCGCCGCTTCATCGAGGCGAGCGACGATCGCGCCTCCGGTCCATCGTACGAGGCTATCGTGTCCCCCACTCCACCAAGCGTTACGCGCAATCGCATCGACTGGGCCGGCCTGGGCTGGCTGTTCCTGTTCTTCTGGTTCTTCTCCGGCATCACCCAACTGCTCCTGCTGACCTCCGGCAACAGCGGTTTCTCCGGTTTCCGCAACGCCATGGTGCTGAGCACCATCTGGCTTGCGCCGGTGTTGCTGTTCCCGCGCTGGACCAAGCCGCTGGCCGCCGTCATCGGGCTGGTGCTGTGGGCCGCCTCGCTGGTCGGCCTGAGCTATTTCGGCATCTATCACCAGGAATTCTCGCAAAGCGTGATCTTCGTGATGTTCGAGTCGAACACCGCCGAGGCCAGCGAATATTTCAGCCAGTACTTCAACCCCTGGATGACCCTCGGCCTGGTGCTCTACAGCCTGGTCGCCATCCTCCTCTGGCGCCGCCTGCGCCCGGTCTACCTGCCGCGCTTCAGCGCCCTGCCGGTGGCGGTGCTGCTGATCGTCGCGACCATCGGTTATCCGTTCTACAAGCAACTGGTCAGCCAGGGCCGGCCCTTCGACGAAGCCCTGGACAAGGTCCAGGCGCGCATGGAACCGGCGGTGCCCTGGCAATTGCTGATCGGCTACCAGCAATACCGCCAGCAACTGGGCAGCATGCAGGCGCTCTTGCAAAAGAACGCGGCCCTACCGCCGCTGAAGAACCTCGTCGATGCCAATGGCGATACGCCGCGCACGCTGGTCCTGGTGATCGGCGAATCCACGTCGCGCAAGCACATGAGCCTCTACGGCTATCCACGCGAAACGACCCCGCAGTTGGACGCACTGAAGGCCGCGAACCGGAACCTCACGGTATTCAACAACGTGGTGGCGTCGCGGCCATACACCATCGAGGTGCTGCAGCAGGTGCTGACGTTCGCTGACCAGGAGCATCCCGACCGCTTCCTCACCGATCCGTCGCTGATGAACCTGATGAAGCAGGCCGGCTACAAAACCTTCTGGATCACCAACCAGCAGACCATGACCAAGCGCAACACCATGCTGACGACCTTCGCCCAGCAGACCGATGCGCAGTTCTACCTGAACAACCAGCGCAGCCAGAACGCCAGCCAGCTGGACGGCGCGGTGCTGGCGCCCTTCGCCAAGGTGCTGGACGACCCGGCGCCGAAGAAATTCATCGTGGTCCATCTGCTCGGCACCCACATGAACTACAAGTACCGCTATCCCGCCGACTACGCTCGCTTCGTCGACCGCCAGGGCGCCCCGGCGGCCCTCAGCGATGACCAGGTGGAGGTCTACAACAGCTACGACAACGCCGTGCTGTACAACGACTACGTGGTCTCCAGCCTGATCAAGGGCTTCGCCAACAGCGATCCGAACGGTTTCCTGGTCTACCTCTCGGACCATGGCGAGGAAGTCTTCGACGAAGCCCCGCACGACCGTCTCGGCCGCAACGAAGGCGACCCGACCCGCGGCATGTACACCGTGCCCTTCCTGGTCTGGACTTCGCCCAGCTGGCAGCAGACCCATCCGCGCGACCTGCAGGCCCTGGTCGACCGACGCTACAGCAGCGAAGACCTGATCCATACCTGGTCCGACCTCGCCGGCCTCAACTATGACCTCTTCGATCCGACCAAGAGCCTGGTGAGCAACGACTTCCAGCATGAAGTCCGCTGGATCGGCAACCCCTATGCCCACAATGGCTTGCGCGACTTCGACAAGCTGCCGCTGGACAAGGCCGACGCCGGGCAGCAGGTAGCCCAGGCCGGACGACCCGCGCCAACGACGCCGCGCGCACCGTCCCGTCAGCCGGACGAAGGCTGACCGCCACCAAGGAATGCGCCCCGCCGAACGGGGCGTTTTTCCATCCGTAGCGCCCTCAGGGCAAGACCAGGTTGCCCTGCTCGTCGAACGGCCAGAACGGGTTGTAGGCAATTTCCCAAAGGTGTCCATCCGGGTCGGCGACATATCCGGAGTAGCCACCCCAGAACACTTCCTGCGGCATCTTGGTCGCCTGCCCGCCGGCCGCCGTAGCTGCGGAGAACAGACGGTCCACCTCATCCCGCGAGGCGCAGTTGCAGGCCAGGGTGATAGCCGCGAAGCCGGTCGGACGATCTTCCACCTGCGCATCCTCGGCGAGGGCGCTGCGTCCGTAGAGGCCGAGGACCAGGTTGCGGCCCTTGAGAAATACCACCTGCTCGTTGCCGTCCGAAGAGGGCTGCCAGCCCAGCGCCTGGTAGTAGAGAGAGGAGCGGGCCAGATCGGCGACCCCGAGGGTCACCAGGGAAACACCATTGCCTGTCATGTCGGCGTCCTTGTCATGGGTTGTCGAACAAGGCTGACACGAGCGCCGCGAGGCTTCCAGAGCGACATGAAAAGGCCCCGCCGAGGCGGGGCTCTTCGTAGCAGAGGCGACTGCGCTAGAGGTAGAACGCCTTCAGCGGCGGGAAGCCGTTGAACTCCACCGCACTGTAGCTGGTGGTGTAGGCGCCGGTAGACAGCCAGTAAAGGCGGTCGCCGCTCGCCAGGTTCAGCGGCAGGCCATACTTGTAGTGCTCGTACATGATGTCGGCGCTGTCGCAGGTCGGGCCGGCGATCACCACCTCTTCCATCTCGCCCTGCTTCTCGGTCCAGATCGGGAACTTGATCGACTCGTCCATGGTTTCGATCAGTCCGGAGAACTTGCCGACGTCGGCATAGACCCAGCGCTCCACGGCGGTCCGCGACTTGCGGGCGACCAGCACCACTTCGCTGACCAGGATGCCGGCATTGGCGATCAGCGAACGGCCCGGCTCGAGGATGATTTCCGGCAGGTCGTCGCCGAAGTCCTCCTTGAGGAAGCGGATGATCTCCTCCGCATAGGTTTCCAGGTCGTTGGTCTTGGTGATGTAGTTGGCCGGGAAGCCGCCGCCCATGTTGATCATCTTCAGGACGATGCCGTCTTCTTCCTTCAGGCGCTCGAAGATCACCTTGACCTTGGCGATCGCCGCGTCCCACACCGAGATGTCGCGCTGCTGCGAACCGACGTGGAAGGAAATGCCGTAGGGCTCCAGGCCCAGCTGGCGGGCCAGGATCAGCAGGTCCATGGCCATGTCGGTCTGGCAGCCGAACTTGCGCGACAACGGCCAGTCTGCGGTAGTCGAGCCCTCGGTGAGGATACGCACGTAGACCTTGGCGCCGGGAGCGGCCTTGGCGATGTTGCGCAGGTCGGCTTCGGAGTCGGTGGCGAACAGGCGCACGCCCTTCTCGTAGAAGTAGCGGATGTCCTTGGATTTCTTGATGGTGTTGCCGTAGCTGATGCGCTCCGGACCGACGCCGGTCTTCATCACCTTGTCCAGTTCGTAGATCGAGGCGATATCGAAGTTCGAACCCTTGTCGCGCAGCAGCTCGGTGATTTCGGTAGCGGGATTGGCCTTCACCGCGTAGTAGATCCTGGCGAAGGGGAAGCAGTCGGTCAGTTGGTCGTAGGCATCGGCGATGGTCTGCTTGTCGATGACTACAAAGGGGGTTTCCTGCTTGTCGGCGAAGGCCTTCATGCGCTGGAAGGTTTCAGGGGCGAAATAATCCTCGACCTTGATGGACATGGTTGGGACTCCCAATGGCAAAACACATGGATTCGTAGGGGTGAAGCTGAACGTCTAATCCGTTTCCCCACTTTGGTTCGCCTACTTCCCAAGGCATGTCGCCGAGTATCACCTGCCTGCCGGCAGCCACCGCCTGTTCATCCTGGTAGGTCGCGCGCGTGTCCCGCGCGACGACCTGGCCGCTTGAGCAGCGGACGTCGCCTTGCCACAAGGCGATCTCTCGTCGTCAGTACTTGAGCCGGATGGATCGTTTCCAGCATGGACGTTCGGGCGCGAACTTTAGGACCAAGGGGACGCGAGATCAATAAAAAAATGCCGCGATTTCGCCTCCGCCTGTCGCACCGCCGGATTGACCTGCTCAGCCTTTACCCCATGTGCATGACAGTGGAATGTCCCCGTCCGCCCAGCGTTCAATCGGATGGATGAAAAACGTCCCGCGCAGGCCTTGCGCCTACACCCGGAACGCGCCGATCAGGCGTTTCAGCTGGGTCACCTGGGCGCCCAGTTCGCGGCTGGCCCGTTCGGTCTGGCTGGCGCCTTCCGCGGTGCGCTCGCCGGCCTGGTTGATCTCGACGATGTTCTGGTCGATATCGTGGGCCACGGCGGTCTGTTGCTCGGCGGCGGCGGCGATCTGCTGGTTCTGGTCGACGATCATGCCCACCGCGCCGAGGATATTCTCCAGTGCCTGCTGCACCTGCGCCGACTCGTTGACCGTGCCATCGGCGGTATGGTGGCTGCTGGCCATCGCCTTCACCGCCGCATCGACGCCGCCCTGCAGGCGCAGGATCATCTGTTCGATCTCGGCGGTGGACTGCTGGGTGCGCTTGGCCAGCGTGCGCACCTCGTCGGCCACCACCGCGAAACCGCGCCCCTGCTCCCCGGCACGAGCGGCCTCGATCGCCGCATTGAGCGCCAGCAGGTTGGTCTGTTCGGCGATGCCCTTGATCACATCCAGCACCTGGCTGATCGAGGCGCTGTCACTGGCCAGGCGATTGATCGCCGCCACCGACTGGTCGATCTCGCCGGCCAGGCGCTGGATGCTACCCACCTGCGACTCGACCAGGCTGCGCCCGCTGAGGGTTTCCTGGTTCACGCTGTTCGCGCTGCTCACCGCCATCGCCGCGCTGCGCGCCACTTCCTGGGCGGTAGCGGCCATCTGGTTCATCGCCGTGGCCACCTGCTCGATCTGGCTGCGTTGCCCGGCTACCGCCTGGTTGCTTTCGGCCGACACCGACTCGACGCGCAGGGTCTGCCGCTCGACCTCGCCGACGGTCTGGCTGACCCGCTCGATCAGGTCGTGGATCTTCGCCACCGATTCGTTGAACGATTGTCCCAGCTCGCCCAGCTCGTCACGGCTGCGGGCCTGGAAGCTGACCGTCATGTCGCCGCCGGCGACGCGCTCCATCATTCGCCCGAGATCCTTCAGGGTGGCGCGGGTGGAAACGTAGAAACCGCCGTAGAGGTATAGGATCGCGGCGAAAACCACGGCCAGCGCGGCGACTAGCAACAGCATCTGCGTGCGCACCTGTTGCAGGCGCTTTTGCAACTGGGTATCGAGATAGCCGAGAACGGCGTCGTCGAGCTGGTAGGTCTTGTCCATCGCCGCGCTGACCTGATCGTAGAACTGCGTCCACGGGGTATCCAGCGTCTCGGCCACGATCACCCGGTCCTCGAACAACTGCCCCAGGCTCTTCAGGGTCTCGCGACTGGCCTGGGCGGCCTCCTCGAGCAGCTGTGGGCTGCCGGCCAGGGACTCCTGCAGCTTCAGGCCATACTCGCCATGCAGTTTCTCGAACTCCAGCAGCAGTTCGTCGAGCCGCGCGCTGGAGGACGAATTGAGGAAACCCTGGCCCAGGGAGTAGGCGCCGATGGCGCGCCCCTTGCTGATGGCCGCCGTCACCTCCGGCGTTATCGAGCCGACCAGCTCGCTGAGCTGGCGCACCTGGCGCTGGCTGTCCTGGCTGAGCCCGGCCTGGGCGATGAGCAACTTGATGAATACCTGTGCGCTACCGAGCAGCTTCTCCGCCCGTGCGCCCTTGCCCTGCAGGGACCCTTCGGCCTCCACGGCCTGCAAGCCGTTGAGCAACCGGTCGCGCTGGGCCTCGAATTCGGCTACCGCCGCACCATCCTCGCTGAGCGGCGCCAGCGCCTCGAGCCGCCCGCGCAGCCCCTTCTGGACGTCCGCGATGCGCGCTTCCAGATCGCCGGCCTTGCCGGACTGGCCGATGACCGCATTGATCTGCAACAGATCGTTGAGGGACTCCAGGCCACGCCGGATCTGAAGTCCGCTACCCAGCAGCGTCAAGCTCTGCAGTTCGATCCGGGTGTCACTGAACTGGCGATAGGCATCGCGCACCAGATAGAAGCTGGTGATCAGCAGCGGCAGGAAGAACAGCACGCTGATCAGGCCGAACTTCATGCCGAAGCTGAGCCGGTTCATCAGCGCGATGGCGGGATAGAGTACGGTCTTCACCCAGACGTCTCCTGATTGTTCTTATCGTTCTGAGAGATGCCGCCGCGTGACGACATTGACGCACGGAGTCCGCTCGGTAATGGCCTTTCGAAATCATGCGGACACGTTCACCTGTGTACCCGATATCGGCCTGGTGTTCTGTAACTTAAGGTTAACGGGGAATCGCAGGCGGATTCCCCGTCGCTACGCTCAGAGGAACAGCGCGCAGAAGGCGAACACGGCATACCAGAGCACGGCCGCGCGCACCAGCAATTGCCAGAGCGCATCCAGGCTGGCGACGCCGGCGGCACCCAGTTCGACCGCTTCGACATCGCTGGCGACCCGTCCGGCCTTGCCCAGCAGCGCGGCCGCCGAGATGTCCCAGGCCAGCAGCCAGTGCAGCAACACGCGGATAACCGCGAGGAAGTTGCCGACCAGGGCGAAGCTCAGCACCAGCGCACGCACCGGCAACCAGTCGAGGATATGCCGGACGCGCGCCGCCTGTTCGCGCAACGCCGGCTGGCGGGCGTGCTCCAGCGCCAGTGCCAGCAGGCGATAGGCCAGGGCCGCCACCGGGCCGAGCAAGGCATACCAGAAGATCACCGCGAAGAAGCTCTGGTAGCCCTGCCAGAGCAGATGGCCGTGCACCCGGCCGATCAGTTCGCTCTCGCTGCCGCCCAGGATCCCCAGATCGCGTTCGGCGACATGGAAGGCAGCCTGGGCCTCCTCGCGCCGCCAGGCGTCGCGGAACGGCCCGAGGTCGGCCATGACGTCGCCGCGGCCGAGACTGTAGACCACCACCAGAAGATGCAGCGGAAGGCTCAGCCAGCCATAGGCCAACGGCTGCAGCAATGTCAGCAACAGGGCCAGCGGCAGCAACGGCAGGACTACCGCGAGCAGCAGCCCCAGCCAGGAGCGGCGGGACACCGAGGGCAGGTCCTCGACCAGGCCCAGCCAGGCGAGCCAGGCGCCATCGCGCTGGATACGCCGGCGCCAGCCGGAGAACTTCTCCAGCGCAAGGGCCAGCAGCAACACCAGGAACGTCATGTTTCCTCCTTGGAATAGGTCAATCCGGCGCGGTAGCGCGACCAGTCGAAAGCCTCGCCGGGATCGGTCTTGCGCTCCGGGGCGATATCGCAGTGGCCCTGGATGCGTTCCGGGGTGATCGCCGGGAAGGCCGCGCGCAACAGCCGCGTCAGCCCGGCCAGGGCAGTGTACTGCGCGTCCGTGTACGGTTCCGTGTCGGTCCCCTCCAGTTCGATGCCAAGGGAGAAGTCGTTGCACGCCTCGCGACCGTCGAAGCAGGAAACCCCGGCATGCCAGGCGCGGTCGTGACAGGAGACGAACTGGGTGATGGCGCCGTCGCGTTCGATGAGGAAATGCGCGGAAACCGTCAGGTGGCGGATCTCCTCGAAATAGGGATGTTCGTTCGGGTCCAGGCGATTCTGGAAGAACGCCTGGACCTTGCCGGTGCCGAACTGTCCCGGCGGCAGGCTGATATTGTGGATGACCAGCAGCGACACCGCGTCCCCTTGCGGACGCAGGTTGAAATTCGGTGAAGGGCAGTGGCGGACGCCAAGGACCCAGCCGGTAACGGAATCGAAATGCATACGGGCTCCTGAACGAGCCCCCACTCTAATCCAGCGGCGCCGGAATGACGATCAGGCGGGCTCTGGATCGGCCGCTTCGACATGCGTCGAGGAAAGGTATTACCCGCAAGAAAGAAAAGGTCCGGCATCCGCCGGGTCCTCGAGAAGCGGCTAGGCGCCCTTGAGGCGCCGCAGGTTGCCGATCACCGACTCCAGGGCCCGGTCGAACAGCAAGGCATCGTCCAGCAGGCGTACCGCCTGCCGGCGAAACTCCACCGCCAGGCCCATGCGGGTCTTTTCCAGGACCTTCATCCCGGTGCGATTGACGAAGATGTAGCGACCGGTGGGCCGGATCACTGCCGCCAGCTTGCAGCGCAGCTTGTGCTCGGCGTCCTCCTGGATCTCCACCCAACTGCCGACACGCAGCGCATCGACCCGCAGCAGTGCCTCGTCGTTGTCCGGCAGGCGCACTTCGCTCTCGACAGGCGCCGGGGCGGCGTCCGGCGAGGTCAGGACGATTTCCTCGACCACCCGCAGCATGACCGGCGCCCGGGGCTTTTCCGCGGCCGTGCCCGGGCTCGCTTCGTCGAGCAGGGGGCTGTCCGCGACAGCCGCCTCGCCGCGCTTGTCGCGCTGCAGACCCTGGACATGCAGGGTTTCCAGCTGGCTGAAGAATTCTCCGGTGGAAAACGGATCGAAGGCTGCGCTGGCCAATCCCTCACGCAGCGCCTTGAGCAGGCCAGGCACACGCTCCAGCAACTGTTGGCGGGACAGCGGATCGTCATGCGGGCCGACGCTCCAGATCAACTCGTCCATGGTATCCAGGGCCTCCCGCCACTCGGCCGAAGCCTTGCCATGCTTGAGGCAGATCAGCAGCATCACCTTGCTCCAGGCATCCCGCAGCAGGCGCACCACCACCTCCGGCAGGACCTTGCCGAGCAGTCGCTGGTTCAGCACCTGCTCCACGTCCTGCCGAGCCAGTTCGGCCTTGGCGCGGCCTTCCTCGGCGTCGCGGGTGCGCTGCTCGAGGAGCTCGCTGCGGCGGCGCTCGTCGCCGGTGAAGGCAATGAAGTCCTCCAGCAACTCGGCGAAGATCGCCGGGTCGTCGACGAAGTCGTTCAACAGCCGCATCACGACCTGTTCGATCTTCTGGTACAGGCTGTCGCGCCGGGCATCATTGTGTTCGGCCCAGCCCAGCGACGCGGATGCGATCTCGTTGAGCAGGCGACGCGCCGGATGGCTACCGCGGCTGAAGAAGGTCTTGTCGAGCAGGGCCACCTTGAGCATCGGGATCTGCATCCGACCGATCAGGGCCTTCAGCGAATCAGGCAGGGTGCGGTCATCGAGAATGAATTCGAACAGCATCGACACCAGGTTGATGACGTCATCGTCCACCTGGCCGACCACCCGAGAACGGCCGCTCTTGTGGCTGACCCGCTGGAGCAGTTGGTCGACCCCGTCGCGGACGTCGAACTCCGCGGCGCCAGGGCCCGGCAAGTGCTGTTGCAGGTGGGAAAGCAGGCGCATCAGGTCGTTGCTGGAAATCGGCGCGGCATTCTCAGGCGTTTCGCGACGGTAGAAGGAAGGATTGTCGCGGACCTGCGCCAGCAGTTCCTGCAGCGCGCCGAAGACTTCCTGCTGACCGCCGTCGAGCAGCGCAGCCTGTGCCTGCAGGGTCCCGGCATCGCGTACCGCTTCGGGACGGACAGCGGGCTGACGCCGCGGCAGCGCGGATTTGAGTTCCGGCAGCACGCCCGCAGCGACCAGGATCTGGTTGGCCTCGGCGTACAACTGGTCGCAATGGGCCAGGACGTACTTCTCGAACAGCTTGAGAATGATCAGCTTGACCTTGATCTCGACGCCGAGCCCCTGGCAGGCATCGAGGAAAGCCGCGGTCAGCGGACGCGGAGCGAGGGGATTGCTCTTCTCGTCGACCTTCCGGCCGACCAGGGTGTTCAGGCGGGTGCTCAGGTGGGCCAGCGCGGTGGCATCGCGGCTCATCACCCGCGCCACCATCGCGTCCACCGCGACGGACTCCTCCAGTTCCTCGTTCTGTACCAGGCTGAGGCTGTCGAAGGACACGGTATCCAGGGTCGGCACGGATTTGCCGGACTGTACCTGGTTGAGCGCCGAGAACTCCTCGAAGACCTTCTGCAGGTAGACCCGCTCGATACTCTTGCGCTTGAGGCGCAGGTCGCGCATGGCTTCGAAGAAAGCGTTCTGTTCGAGGTTGCTGGTGGCTCGGTCGGCCATTTCGAAGAGGGTGTCGTCGGCGTTGTCGAACAACGCCTGCAACGCCTGTTTCAGCTGCAACGCCGCCTTGTCGCGCACCTGCACGAGGATGACCGGCAGGCGCCCCGCTCCGGCGTTCGGCGACGGCTCGGAAGCGACCCTGGTCAGGTGCACCACATTGGCATCGTTCTGCATCGGGACTCTCCTGCCACCCTCGCGGCCGCGCATGGAATGGCAAAAATCGGGCACAGAGGATCGATTGGCGTCGTCCGTAACGTCAATTTCCAGGCGTCAAAAACAAGTATCTACATTCATTATAGAGATACTTTCAAATCTAGATAGAGGGTTTTCCTATAGACATGACTCTCTTCACACAAGCGAAGGCCGATGAATGGCGGCCGTCCCGACCGGCGCCCAGGCAGGCACAGACGCCGTCCGCTGCGCTCCGTATAATCGCCCGATCTCGTACAGGAGCCCGCCATGCCTAACCTCACCCTTGCCGACCTCCAAGGCGAAATCCAGGCCAACGTCCGCACCGCCCTGGCGGAAGACGTCGGCGGCGGCGACCTTACCGCTCAGTTGATCGATCCACAGCGCGAGGCCGAGGCCCGGGTGATTACCCGCGAGCACGCGACGATCGCGGGCCGCGCCTGGGTCGACGAGGTCTTCCGCCAGGTCGATCCCCGAGTGCTGGTGACCTGGCAGGTGGAGGACGGCCAGCGAGTCGAGCCGAACCAGATGCTGTTCCAGCTAAAAGGTCCGGCCCGCGCCCTGCTCACCGGCGAGCGCAGCGCGCTGAACTTCCTCCAGCTGCTTTCCGGTACCGCCACCCGCAGCCAGCACTACGCCGACCTGGTCGCCGGCACCGCGGTGAAGCTCCTCGACACGCGCAAGACCCTGCCCGGCCTGCGCCTGGCGCAGAAGTACGCGGTCACCTGCGGCGGTTGCCACAACCATCGCATCGGCCTCTACGATGCCTTCCTGATCAAGGAAAACCACATCGCCGCCTGCGGCGGTATCGATCGGGCAATCGCCCAGGCCCGGCGCATAGCACCCGGCAAGCCGGTGGAAGTGGAAGTGGAGAACCTCGATGAACTGCGCCAGGCGCTGGAGGCCGGCGCCGATATCGTCATGCTCGACGAACTCAGCCTGGACGACATGCGCACCGCCGTCGCCCTCACCGCCGGCCGCGCCAAGCTGGAAGCTTCCGGCGGGATCAACGAAAGCACCCTGCGCAACATCGCCGAGACCGGCGTCGACTACATCTCCATCGGCACCCTGACCAAGGACGTCAGGGCCGTCGACCTGTCCATGCGCCTCACCCTCTGAACGAATCGCAGGCAATAAAAAGCCCCGCCGAAGCGGGGCTTTTTATTGCGACTGGTGCCGGATAGAGGAATCGAACCCCCGACCTTCTCATTACGAATGAGCTGCTCTACCGACTGAGCTAATCCGGCGGCGGCGGCAAGGTATCACTCAACCCAGCAGATATCAACACCCTATTATTAAGGCGCTTTGCAACCTTTAGGGATGAACATTTCGTCCTGGGTAGAAGTACAAGCCCACGACCCTGCATCAGTCCGGGTCAGGGTGATAATTTTACCGGAGTTTTTCGGACTGGAATTGCCGGCTGCAAAAGTGAAAGTCACGGTACCTGCGCCATTGTTCCCAATTGTCACAGCAATAGTGCCAAGCTTATTTGCGGTAGCATCAACACCTACATAGGTAGTATCTGCAGTAGATGCTTGGGAACCAATTTTAATATTTTCCCCAGCGATTCCACGCGACAGCGACTCTTCAACAGTGGTCTTCAGTGGGTTGATCGTCGCCAGCGCCGAAGCACCTTCCGAACGCGCCACATAGTTCTGGTACTGGGGAATGGCAATCGCCGCCAGGATACCGATGATCGCAACCACGATCATCAGTTCGATCAAGGTAAAGCCTTTTTGAGCTTTCATGAATCTCTCCGTTGATTATGTATAGGCCTAACCCGGATTTCTCATGACCGCATAAACAAAAACGGCTGAAAGCCTTATGATTCTTGTCGCCAAACAAAGCCCCATAAGTCTTCAGCCGCGCACAAAATGCTACCAGAAAAACTCCACTTTTCACCCCTCTCTCGCCGCCTCGTCGAGGCCTCTTTCACCGGTGGTCACATCACCTCGGATGCGGGCTTGTTGCTGCTGCGCGAGGTCGACCGGCAACATGGCTTGACCCGCCGCCTGGCCAAAATCGTTCCCGATCGGCGTGATCCTGGGCGTGTCCAGCATGGACTGCAGACACTGCTCGCCCAGCGTATCTATGCACTGGCCGCCGGCTACGAGGATCTCAACGATCATGACGGCCTGCGCCATGACTACGCGCTGCAGACTGCGGTCAACCGCCTGCAACCGCTGGCCGGCAAATCCACTCTGGGGCGCCTGGAACAGCAAGCCGATCGCGAAACGGTGGTGCAAGCCCATCGCCTGCTGTGGGAGCACTTCATCGCCCAGCATGACCAGGCGCCGGCTGAGATCGTGCTCGACTTCGATGCGACCGATGTGCCGGTGCATGGTGATCAGGAAGGGCGCTTCTTCCATGGCTATTACGACCATTACTGCTTCCTGCCGCTCTATGTGTTCTGTGGTCGCCATCTGCTGGTGAGCTATTTGCGCCCGAGCAACATCGATGGCGCCCGACACAGTTGGGCCATCCTGGCACTGCTGGTCAAGTTCATTCGCCGCTTCTGGCCAGAGACCCGCATCGTGTTCCGCGGTGACGGCGGTTTTTGCCGACATCGCATGCTCGACTGGTGTGACCGCAAGCAGGTGGATTATGTGGTGGGTCTGGCCCGCAACACCCGCCTGCAGCGGATGGCGGCGCCGGCCATGCAAGCTGTCGCCGAGGCCTACCAAGAAACCGGGCAGAAGATGTCCGGCGTGTATCGCTTCCTCTATCAGGCCGGTAGTTGGCGTAGGCGCCGCCTGGTCGTGTCGCGCCTGGAACATGGCGAGCAGGGTGCCAATCCACGCTTCATCGTCGTGTCCCGCTTTGCCGAGGATGCTGCCCAGCAGTACTACGAAGACTACTGCGGCCGTGGCGACATGGAGAATCGGATCAAGGACCAACAGTTGGATCTGTTCGCCGACCGCACCTCCAGCCCACGCTGGTGGACCAACCAGTGGCGGCTGATGCTGTCGGCCTTTGCCTATGTGCTGTTCGAACGGCTACGCGATCATCTCCAGGGCACCGCATTGGCGCGCATGAGCATCCATAACCTGCGCTTGAAACTGCTCAAGATCGGTGCGGTGATCATTCGCAACAGCCGGCGCATCCGCGTGCTGATCAGCGAGGCCTATCCGCATCAGGAACTCTTTGCGGGGCTGGTTGCCCGCCTCAAGCCGACCTGAACAGGCGGGCGCCCCCGGCCCGGCTCAATGGGGGAAAGGGGGCAGTGCGCCCCATACGCGGGAATTGAATAAAAAACGATCAATTTTTAGCGGTGGAAGGCAGGTTGTTGATACACCGAGGCTTCACCGGCCACGCCTGCCGGCCTCATGAGAAATCCGGGCTAACGCCTGAACCTCAACAAGCACTTACCATGCCAAATATCAAACCGCGCCACGATCAAGGAAACTGGGCTCCTTTCTCGATGAGAGTCAAACTTAAAACGGACAGGATGTGACATTTTTTGACAGCTGGATTTCCTCGATTTGGCAGCGCCTATTATCTGCGTTATAAGGCACCTCAATAGCCCTTCTGCGATTCCTTCCCCATGAACAACAGCATCCAACTGAGCGGCCTGTCCCGACAGCTCGTCCAAGCCAATCTACTCGACGAAAAGACCGCCGTGCAGGCCCAGGCGCAGGCGCAGCGCAACAAGCTGTCGCTGGTGACACACCTGGTGCAGAACAAGCTGGTAAGCGGCCTGGCCCTGGCCGAATTGTCCGCCGAGCAGTTCGGCATCGCTTATTGCGACCTGAACAGCCTGGACAAGGAAAGCTTTCCGCGGGACGCTATCAGCGAGAAGCTGGTCCGCCAACACCGGGTCATCCCTCTGTGGCGGCGCGGCAACAAGCTCTTCGTAGGCATCTCCGACCCCGCCAACCACCAGGCCATCAATGATGTCCAGTTCAGCACCGGCCTGACGACCGAAGCGATTCTGGTCGAAGACGACAAGCTTGGCCTGGCCATCGACAAGCTGTTCGAAAGCGCTACCGACGGTCTCGCAGGCCTCGACGATGTCGACCTCGAGGGACTGGATATCGGTAGCGCGGACAAGTCCACCCAAGAGGATGCCAGCGCAGAAGCGGACGACGCACCTGTAGTACGTTTCGTCAACAAGATGCTGCTGGATGCCATCAAGGGCGGCTCTTCCGACCTGCACTTCGAGCCCTACGAGAAGATCTACCGGGTGCGCTTCCGTACCGACGGCATGCTCCACGAAGTGGCCAAGCCGCCGATCCAGTTGGCCAGTCGTATCTCTGCTCGTCTCAAGGTAATGGCCGGCCTGGATATCTCCGAACGACGCAAACCGCAGGACGGACGGATCAAGATGCGCGTGTCGAAGACCAAGTCCATCGACTTTCGCGTCAACACCCTGCCGACCCTGTGGGGCGAGAAGATCGTGATGCGGATCCTCGACTCCTCCAGCGCACAGATGGGCATCGACGCCCTCGGCTACGAGGAGGACCAGAAGGAACTCTACCTGGCCGCACTCAAGCAGCCGCAGGGCATGATCCTGGTCACCGGCCCCACCGGCTCGGGCAAGACGGTATCGCTATACACCGGCCTGAACATCCTGAATACCACCGACATCAACATTTCCACCGCCGAAGACCCGGTGGAGATCAACCTGGAAGGCATCAACCAGGTCAACGTCAATCCGCGCCAGGGCATGGACTTCTCCCAGGCGCTGCGCGCCTTCCTGCGCCAGGACCCGGATGTGATCATGGTCGGCGAGATCCGCGACCTGGAGACCGCCGAGATCGCCATCAAGGCGGCGCAGACCGGGCATATGGTGATGTCCACCCTGCACACCAACAGCGCCGCCGAGACCCTGACCCGGTTGCTGAACATGGGCGTGCCGGCGTTCAACCTGGCGACCTCGGTGAACCTGATCATCGCCCAGCGCCTTGCGCGAAAACTCTGTTCGCACTGCAAGAAAGAACACGAGGTGCCGAGGGAAACCCTGCTTCACGAGGGCTTCCCGGAAGACAAGATCGGCACCTTCAAGCTTTATTCGCCGGTGGGCTGCGACCATTGCAAGAACGGTTACAAGGGCCGTGTCGGTATTTATGAAGTAGTTAAAAACACCCCGGCCCTGCAGCGGATTATCATGGAGGAAGGCAACTCCATCGAGATCGCCGAGCAAGCCCGCAAAGAAGGCTTCAACGATCTGCGCACCTCAGGCCTGCTGAAAGCCATGCAGGGGATCACCAGCCTGGAGGAAGTCAACCGCGTGACCAAGGATTAATCCATGGCGGACAAAGCGTTAAAAACCAGCGTTTTCATCTGGGAGGGCACCGACAAGAAAGGCGCCAAGGTCAAGGGCGAACTGACCGGGCAGAATCCCATGCTGGTGAAGGCCCATCTGCGCAAGCAAGGCATCAATCCGCTCAAGGTACGCAAGAAAGGTATCTCCCTGCTGGGCGCAGGCAAGAAAGTCAAACCCATGGACATCGCCCTGTTCACCCGGCAGATGGCGACCATGATGGGCGCTGGCGTTCCCCTCCTGCAATCGTTCGACATCATCGGCGAAGGCTTCGACAATCCCAACATGCGCAAGTTGGTGGATGAGATCAAGCAGGAAGTGTCCTCGGGCAACAGCCTGGCCAACTCACTGAGAAAGAAACCACAGTACTTCGACGAACTCTATTGCAACCTGGTCGATGCCGGCGAGCAATCGGGCGCCTTGGAAAACTTGCTGGATAGAGTCGCGACCTACAAGGAAAAAACGGAATCGTTAAAAGCAAAGATCAGGAAGGCGATGACTTATCCTATCGCCGTCATCATCGTTGCCTTGATCGTCTCCGCCATTCTTCTGATCAAGGTCGTTCCGCAGTTCCAATCCGTATTCCAAGGTTTTGGCGCAGAGCTGCCTGCATTCACTCAAATGGTCGTAAATTTATCCGAGTTCCTACAGGAGTGGTGGCTTGCCGTCATCGTTGGTGTGGGGGCGATTGGCTTTACCTTCAAGGAACTGCATAAACGTTCGAAAAAATTCCGCGACGCACTCGACAGAACGATCCTCAAACTTCCCATTTTCGGAGGCATCGTCTACAAATCCGCGGTCGCCCGTTATGCACGGACCTTGTCCACGACCTTCGCCGCAGGTGTTCCCCTGGTCGATGCGCTCGACTCCGTCTCCGGAGCGACCGGCAATATCGTGTTCAAGAACGCGGTCAGCAAGATCAAGCAAGACGTTTCCACCGGCATGCAGCTCAACTTCTCCATGCGCACCACCAGCGTCTTTCCCAACATGGCGATCCAGATGACCGCCATCGGCGAGGAGTCCGGTTCGCTCGATGAGATGCTGAGCAAAGTCGCCAGCTACTACGAAGAGGAAGTCGACAACGCCGTGGACAACCTCACCACGCTCATGGAACCGATGATCATGGCCGTTCTCGGCGTACTGGTTGGCGGTCTGATCGTGGCCATGTACCTTCCGATCTTCCAACTCGGCAACGTCGTCGGATAACTGATGCCCCTCCTCGACTACCTGGCCAGCCATCCGCTGGCCTTTGTCTTGTGCGCCATACTCCTCGGCCTGCTGGTCGGCAGCTTCCTCAACGTCGTCGTGCATCGCCTGCCGAAGATGATGGAGCGCAACTGGAAGGCCGAGGCCCGCGAAGCGCTCGGGCTGGAGCCGGAACCCAAGCAGGCGACCTACAACCTGGTGCTGCCGAATTCGGCGTGCCCGCGCTGCGGCCACGAGATCCGCCCCTGGGAAAACATCCCGCTGGTCAGCTACCTGGCGCTGGGCGGCAAGTGCTCGTCCTGCAAGGCCGCCATCGGCAAACGCTACCCCCTGGTGGAACTGGCCACCGCGCTGCTTTCCGGCTACGTCGCCTGGCATTTCGGCTTCACCTGGCAGGCGGGCGCGATGCTCCTGCTGACCTGGGGTCTGCTGGCGATGAGCCTGATCGATGCCGATCACCAACTGCTGCCGGACGTGCTGGTGCTACCGCTGCTCTGGCTGGGCCTGATCGCCAACCATTTCGGCCTCTTCGCCAGCCTCGACGATGCGCTGTTCGGCGCGGTGTTCGGCTACCTGAGCCTGTGGTCGGTGTTCTGGCTGTTCAAGCTGGTGACCGGCAAGGAGGGCATGGGCTACGGCGACTTCAAGCTGCTGGCCATGCTCGGTGCCTGGGGCGGCTGGCAGATCCTGCCGCTGACCATCCTGCTGTCGTCGCTGGTCGGGGCGATCCTCGGGGTGATCATGCTGCGCCTGCGCAACGCCGAAAGCGGCACGCCGATCCCTTTCGGTCCCTATCTGGCGATTGCCGGGTGGATTGCTTTGCTCTGGGGTGATCAAATAACCCGGACCTATCTGCAATTCGCCGGATTCAAATGACCCAACCCTGGATACTAGGCCTCACGGGCGGTATCGGCAGCGGCAAGAGCGCAGCCGCCGAGCATTTCATTTCCCTCGGCGTCCACCTGGTGGACGCCGACCATGCCGCCCGCTGGGTGGTGGAGCCGGGGCGTCCGGCCCTGGCGAAGATCGTCGAACGCTTCGGCGACGGCATCCTCCTGCCCGATGGCCAGCTCGACCGCGCCGCCTTGCGCGAGCGGATCTTCCAGGCGCCGGAGGAACGGCGCTGGCTGGAGCAATTGCTGCACCCGCTGATCGGCGCGGAGATCGTCCAGTACCTGGCCAGGGCCGAATCGCCCTATGCCATCCTGGTCTCGCCGCTGCTGGTGGAGTCCGGCCAGCGCCAGATGGCCCACCGCGTGCTGGTGGTGGATACCCCGGAACATCTGCAACTACAGCGCACCATGCTTCGCGACAAGGTCTCCGAGGAGCAGGTGCGCTCGATCCTCCAGGCCCAGGCCCGGCGCGACGAGCGCTTGAAGCACGCCGACGACGTGCTGGTCAACGACGGCGACCTGTCCCACCTGCAGCGTGAAGTCGAACGACTGCACGCCTTCTACCTGACCTTGCGAGGAGGCCGAGCATGAGCCAGCCCCTGACCGTGGAGTGCCCGACCTGCGGCGCGCCCGTCGAATGGAAAAGCGACAACAAGTACCGCCCCTTCTGCTCCGACCGCTGCAAGCTGATCGATCTCGGCGCCTGGGCCGCCGAGGAACATGCGATCCCCGGCGACACCCTGGAAGACGACATCTTCTCCGCCGACCTGCCGCCTCGCGAGCATTGAACGCAACGGGCCAGCCAATCCGGCTGGCCCGTTCCTTCAGGGACGCATGAAAGCGTAGTCGCGCTGGTCGTCGAGATTCTCCGCAAGAAATTGCAGTTCGCTGGCCAGGTCGCCAGCATCGCGCTCCGCCCGGTTCAGTTCGACGATTGCGCTGAGCAACGCGCGCAGGCGCATTGCCCGGTCCGCCTCGTCGCTCTTCGACAGCAACTCTCGCAGGCCCTCTCGGGCCCATTCATGGACACCCATGTTCCGCTCCTCACCTGGGAAAACGGCAGGATCGCGGCCAGCTTCGTCCGAAACACTGACGCAAGTCAGCCGCCGCCCGCCATGGACCCGGCGAATGACTGGTCATCAGGGCTTGCGCTCTTCGTCCTTCCAGGGCGCCTGCAGGTAGCGCGTGCGATTGAAGGTTTCCAGCCACTCCGGGTAGTAGACCACCAGGCCGGTGATCACCGTGCCGTTGATGAAGGCCTCGGGGAACATAATCAGCCACAGGTAACCAGCGAAGTCCTCCAGCCAGGGCGGCATCGGGAAAAGGCCGTCGATCCAGACCACGCCAAGGCCGAGCAGCAGGACCACCACCGCGGTGAGGGCCGCCGGGAAGAAACCGCAGCAGAAGATGTAGACGAACAGGTTGCGCGGCTGGCGCTTTTCCACGAACAACGCCGCCAGCTCCGCGATCAGCGCGGGGATCGCCACCAGCAGCACGCCGTTGACGCCGATCGCCAGCCAATCCTGGCGGCCGAGCAGGCACAAGCCCAGTTGCGCCACCAGCCCCACCACGATCGCCAGCGGCCAGTCGAGCAGCAAGGTGACGGCGGTCATGCCGATGAAATGGAAGGACAGTCCCGACTCGAAGTCCCGGCGCACCAGCCAGAGCAGGAACAGCCCGAGCATGGTGCCGAACACCAGGTGCTGGCGGCGGGTATCGCTGACCAGCTCGACCCAGGGCGCGCGCCAGGCGGCGAGCAGCAGCAGCGGCGCATAGATGGCCCAGCCCAGTTCCAGGCTTTCCGCCGACAGCAACTCGGCCGCGATCACGGCTGCAGTTGTTCCAGGGCGATGCGCAGGGCCACCGGCGAATCCAACTGGCGGATTTCCAACACGCGGCGCTGCTCCAGCCTGACCCAGAGCACCTTGCCCTCGTCCGAGGCATAGCGAGAAGCGATGGCCGCGTCGCGATCGAGCAGCACCGGATAACTGTAGTCACGCATGGCCGGCACCGCGAAAAGCCGGGAAATCAGCGCCGGCATGCGGCTGATGTCCGCCAGGAACAGCGCGTGGCGCGCCTCCAGGTAGCCCTTTGGGCGCTCCGCCAGCGCCGCCTTGACCAGCTTCGAGCCGTCCATGTCCCGCGCCACCAGCAGGACCCGGGTGGAGTAGTCCAGCGAGTGCGCCTTTTCGAACTGGTCCTGCAACGTCCAGGGCTCCAGGGTGGAGCCCTTCTCCACGGCCAGCGCCAGGCCGGGCAGCAGCATGCCCAGCAGAACCCAATGCAATCGTTTCACGCGTGTCCCTCCCGAGTGGAAAATACCTGGATGTCCTTGCGCCGCTCCCAGTCCGACTGGGCTCGCCAGAATGCCTGTGCCTCCTCGGCGGCATCCAGGACGAAGACATGGGATTTGCCGATCCCCTCCCTCGCCAGACGCGCCAGCACTTCGTCGAGCATCCGCCGCGCCAGCCCCAGCCCTCGATAACCGGGATCGACCACCAGGTGCTGGAGGTAACCACGGCGACCGTCATGCCCGGCCATCAGGCAGGCGATCACCTCCCCTTCGGTTTCGACCAGCAGGCTCAGCCCGGGGTTGCGTTGAAGGTAGGCGAGGAAGAAGGGATAGGCGTCCTCCGCACGGAGGCGGATACCTGGCGTTCGCGACCACAGCGCGAAGAGTGCCGGGTGATCGGCGGCGATGACGCTGCGAAGTTGCATCGGAACGGCTCCGGCCCAAGGGGAACGGCAGTGTACACCGAGCCTCGCCGCTGGCGCGCTCCGGGACGGATTGTCGCAGCCGGAGCTGCCTGCGGGCTGGAAAGCGGGCCCGCCGGCAGACTAAGCTGAGCCCATGAACGAAGCGGATTATCTGCGCCTGCTCACCCGTCAGGCCGAACAAGCCAACGACTTCCTCTCCAACGCACGTAAATGGGACCGCGAGCGCTGGGTCTGCCAGCGCTTCCTCGAAGCCCTCAACGTGCCCTATCGCCAGGAGGATTTCGCCGCCCCCGGGGAGCAGCCGCCGGACGTCCTGTTCAAGGGTGCCGGCTTCGAGGTGTTCTTCGTCCTCGATGAAGGTCGCCGGCTGAACGAGGAGTGGCGCGAGGAACTGACCCGTCGCCGCCAGGCCGTCAGCCTGCGCCAACTGATCCGCCGCGAAGAGCGGCCACAACGGATCGCCGCCGCCGAGCTGCAGGCACGGCTGGCGCCAACCCTGCGCAAGAAGGCGCACAACTATAGCGAGCGCGGCATCGACCACGGCGAACTGGACCTGCTGGCCTTCGTCAACCTGAAGCGCGCGGTGCCCGATTTCAATACGCCCTTCCCGCCGCCCACCGAATACCTGCGCCAAGGCTGGCGCTCGCTGTCGATGGTCGGTCCGACCTTTGCCCGGGTGCTCTTCGCTCACTCCGGCGCCCCCGAATTCCTGCGCGCCAACCTCGGCCGCAGCATCCTGTTCGACGCCGGGGTAGGCCTGTGAGCGAAGGGCGGGTGAAGTGGATCGGCGTGCGCTCCGGCAGCCGCGCGCCGATCCAGGAACTGGAGGCGGTGGAGGCACGGCGCGGCCTGGGACTGACGGGCGATCACCCGCACCCGCCGCGCCAGGTCACCCTAGTGCAGTGGGAACACATCGAGGCCCTCGGTACCCTGCTGGGCAGGCCGCTGTTGCCCAACGAGATGCGCCGCAACATCGCCGTCGCCGGCATCAACCTGCTCAGCCTGAAGGACCGTCGCTTCCGCCTCGGCGGCGCGCTGCTGGAAACCACTGGCTGGTACCAACCCTGCGGACGCCTGGAAAAGCACATCGACCACCGCACGCTGAAAAGCGTGCGCGAACAGGGCGGCATCACCGCGCGGGTGATCGGCAGCGGAGTGATCCGCCTCGACGATCCGCTGGTGATCGAGCCCCCTGTCTGTCTAGAATGACCGACATCGAAAACGGAGGCCTGCCATGTCCAGCCGACTGAGCCCCGAAGACCAGCAGAAGGTCGAGCAGTACCTCGCCTCGCCGCTGCACCAGGTCGAGCGTGCGCCGTTCCGCCCGTGGTTCCTGATGTTCGTCCTGCTCGCCGTGGTCATCGGCCTGGGCCTGCTCAGCCGCCTCCTCAGCTACCTGGCCTGAGTCGTCCGGTCGAGCCACGCTCCCGACGACCGCCTCACGGAATTCCCACTATGAGATATCCACATGTCCCATCGCATCGTGATCGTCGGCGGCGGCGCCGGCGGGCTGGAGCTCGCCACCCGTCTCGGCCGCACCCTGGGTAAACGCGGCAAGGCCCAGGTCACCCTGGTCGACGCCAACCTCACCCACATCTGGAAACCCCTGCTGCACGAAGTCGCTGCCGGCTCGCTCAACTCCTCCGAGGACGAGCTGAACTACGTCGCCCAGGCGAAGTGGAACCACTTCGAATTCCAGCTCGGCCGCATGCAGGGCCTGGATCGCGCCTGCAAGCGGGTCCGCCTGGCCGCACTGGTGGACGAGAATGGCGTTGAACTGGTTCCCGAGCGCGACATCGCCTACGACACCCTGGTGATCGCCGTCGGCAGCACCACCAACGACTTCGGCACCGAGGGCGCTGCGGAACACTGCATTTTCCTCGATACCCGCGCCCAGGCCGAGCGCTTCCACCGCCAGCTGCTCGGCCAGTACCTGCGTGCGCATACCGGGCACGACGCGAACAACAACGCAGTGAGTATCGCCATCATCGGCGCCGGCGCCACCGGCGTCGAATTGGCTGCGGAACTGCACCACGCCGCGCAGATGCTGGCCGCCTACGGGCTCGACCGGATCCGCCCGGAAGACCTGCACATCAGCCTGGTCGAAGCCGGCCCGCGGGTGCTGCCGGCGCTGCCCGAGCGTATCAGCCAGCCGGTACACCAGACCCTGAGCAAGCTCGGCGTACGGGTGATGACCGGCTCCGCGGTGAGCAAGGTAGATGCGGACGGCCTCTGGACCGGCGACGGCGAATTCGTCCCGGCGACGCTCAAGGTGTGGGCGGCGGGCATCCGGGCTCCGGCCTTCCTCAAGGAACTCGACGGCCTGGAAAGCAACCGTATCAACCAACTGGTGGTCCGCCCGACCCTGCAGACCACCCGCGACGACGACATCTTCGCCTTCGGCGACTGCGCCGCCTGTCCCCAGCCGGCGCAACCGGGAGAGCAACCGCGCAACGTGCCGCCACGCGCCCAGGCCGCGCACCAGCAGGCCTCGCTGCTGGTGAAATCGCTGCGTGCCCGTCTCGAAGGCAAGCCGCTGGGCGAATATCACTACCGCGACTACGGTTCGCTGATCTCGCTGTCGCGCTTCAGCGCGGTCGGCAACCTGATGGGCAATCTGATGGGTAGCGTCATGCTCGAAGGCTGGCTGGCGCGGATGTTCTACGTATCGCTATACCGCATGCACCAGATGGCGTTGTACGGTCCGCTGCGCACCGCGATGCTGATGCTTAGCGGCCGCCTGCGCAGCACCGAGCCACGCCTCAAGCTGCACTGAGCCATTACGCCCCGTTTGCCGTCGGCGCGGGGCGTTCCTTCAACAGCGAAGCTGGCGCAACTGCGCCAGCCGACTGGCGGTACGCTGCATGTCCGCAGGCAGGTCGCTGCCCTCGACCAGGTCCGGCAGCGCCTTTTCGGCACTCAGGAAAAAACGCCGGTCATTGTCGTAAAGGACGTCGACGAGATTGATGAAGCGCTGCTGGGCGGCGACCGAACAGCGCGCCATCGGCGGTACGCCCTCCAGCACCCAGGTAGAGAAGCGTTCGCCGAGGGCAAGGTAGTCCATCACCGCGGTTGGCGCCTCGCAAAGGTCGGCGAAGGCGAACCACACCAGGTCGCCGCACACCGCGCGCGCCTGCAACGTCCTCGCGCCGCTTTGCAGGGTCACGCGTTGCGAGGGCTCGGGCGCGGACAAGCCCAGCTCGTCCAGGCAAGCGCATGAGGCTGGCCAGCAATACCCGCCGCTGGCATAACCGGAAGCGATCTCCTGCCGCGGCGAAATCGTCCGGTAGTCCCGGGCGCCGGCTACTTCCAGCACTTCCATGCGCGTCTCGATCAACCGGATCGCCGGCAGGAAGCGTTCGTGGTAGAGCGGATTGGGCAGCAGTTGCCGCGGCGCGTAGTTGGAGGTGCAGACCAGGGTGATCTTCCTGCGGAACAGCTCCCTGAACAGGCGTGTTATCAGCATCGCGTCGCCGATGTCGTGGACATGGAATTCGTCGAAGCAAAGCAGCCGGCAATCTCCTAGCAGTTCGTCGAGCGCACCGCCCAGGGCATCGGGCCGCCCCTGGCGGCGGAACATGCCGTCATGAAGCTGGCGAAAGAACGCATGGAAATGCGTCCGGCGCAGGCCCTGCAAATCGGCGCTGCGAAAGAAGCCATCCATCAGCCAGCTCTTGCCGCGCCCGACCGGCCCCCACAGGTAGAGGCTGCGCGGCGCTTGCCGGAATAGCGACGGACCTCGACGCAAGCGCTCCGCCAATCGATCGAGATGAAGAATGGCATTGCCCTGGGCTGCGTCCAGCACATAGCCGCGCCGTTGCGCCTCTTGGTGGAAATAGCGGGCTACGGGCGTTGTGGGCTTGGTGCCGGTCATGGGTGAACGCCACGAAAAAGAACCGAAAGACACACTCCGTTGATGCTCAGCCTGAGAGGGCCCTTAAACCGAGAACGGCATTCTAGCGCTGCGTCCTGCCCATGCTCCAGCCGCCAGACCGAACGGCGGGCGATAGTCGGACAGGCCCTTTGATCATGACCGCCACGGTCGCGATACGGAATCGCGCTCAGCCGCTACTTCCGCCCCACTGTTTCCGCCGCTTCCGCTGCCGAGCCCATTATCACCGGAGTTTTTTCCTACAGCAGTCCTCCCAGTCCCCTACGAAAACCAAGAAGTTCTACCGGCCAACGCCAGAAAACTACGATTGTCGCCGTTTCAGCCTCGCCCCAGGCTATCGCCCACTCGATTCTCCGCCTTGAAACCGATCGTTCTGCACATGCCTGCGGATATCGGCTTCTTTTCCCTGCAAGAACCGCGCTCCGGGCCGATTGACCATGCATCCAGCTTTTCCGCGTAACCAGGCTAGCCTTTCTTTCCCACCTCCCTCTCCAAAACCTTCCGGCAGTTCCACTTCGATCGTTCCATCCCTCAGGGCCGGACCGCTGCTCCGTACGGGCCTCATGGGAATGGCCATGTTGTCGTCCTGCCTTGCCAATGCCGCCCCGGATGCGGGGCAGGCGCTGCGTGACGTGGAAAGCCGACGCCTGAACCTGCCCGCGCCGGTGGAACTGGACGCCGAGCGCCCCAGCCCCGAGGACGGCGTATCACGGGCTGCCGAAGAGGGCGGCCCGACGGTGCTGATCAAGCGCTTCCAACTCAGCGGCAACAGGCAGTTCGACGATCGACGCCTGCTGGCGCTCCTGCACGACCTGCCGGGCCAGGAACTCAATCTGAGCCAATTGCACGCCGCCGCCGCCCGCATCGGCGATTTCTATCAGGAAAAGGGATATGTGCTGGCGCGCGCCTTCCTCCCGGCACAGGAAATCCAGGATGGAACGGTACGCATCGAAGTGCTCGAGGGACGCTACGGCAGGATCGAACTGCACAACACGTCCCGAACGCTGGACCGCGTTCTACTCCGCCCCTTGAGCGCACTCGAACGAGATACCGCGGTCCAGGGCTCGGAGCTGGAGCGTGCGCTTCTGCTCCTGAGCGACATTCCCGGCCTCCAGGCCAAAGGCACCCTGCTGCCGGGCCAGGCGCAGGGAACCACGGACTTGCGCGTCGAGGCCCGCCCCGGCCCGCTGGTCGGCGGCAGGCTGGAGGCAGACAACTATGGCGGCCGCTACATGGGGGAATATCGCCTGGGAACCACCCTCGACTTCAACAGCCCGCTGCGACTGGGCGACCAGGCGAGACTGAGCCTGCTGGGCAGCGACCGGCACCAACGCTACTACCGTGCAGCCTATCAACTGCCCCTTGGTTCCCGAGGCACGCGCATCGGACTGGCCCACGCCGAGACGACCTATCGACTGGTACGCGATTTCTCGCGCCTGGACGCCCATGGCCGGGCCATTACCGACAGTCTGTTCGTCAGCCAGCCCCTGCTGCGTAGCCGCAGCTTAAGCCTGTCCACCCAGTTGCAATATGAAAACAAGCGACTTCGCGATGACCAGGAGCGTACCGGGAGGCATAGCCGCAAGGAGATCCGCCTGTGGACCGCCAGCATCAGCGGAAACGCCCAGGACCGCTTGTTCGGCGGTGGACAGAGCGGCTTCTCGCTGGCCTATGCCCACGGCCAGCTCGCCATCGACTCCGGCGAAGAGCGGCTGCTGGACCGCTACACCATCGGTACCGCCGGCAGCTTCGACAAGATCATGCTCAACGCCGTACGCCTGCAGCACCTGGGCGACCGCCTGCAGTTGTTCGCCCAACTCAACGCCCAGTGGAGCGGCGGCAACCTCGACAGCGCGGAACAGTTCGACATGGGCGGCCCCTACGGCGTTCGGGCGTTCCCCCTGGGCAGCTACAAGGGCTACGGCGACGAAGGCTGGCAAGCCAGTGCGGAGCTGCGCTACAGCCTGGCTCCGGGCTGGCAGCTGAGTTCGTTCGTCGACCAGGGCGCGGTGAAATTCCTCAAGCACCCCAACACCACGGAAGGCAATCGCAACCGCATGGCCGCCGTCGGCAGCGGCGCAACCTGGTACGGAACGGATCACCAGGTCAGCCTGACCGCCGCCTGGCCCCTGAGCCAGGAAAACAACATCGAGCCCGAGCGCACTCCCCGGCTGTGGTTGCAAGCGACCCGCTACTTCTGAGCAAGCTCCCGCCCGCCATGCCGGCGGGCCCCACTGAAAGGAAAAGCCATGAACAAGAGCTATACGCTGGTCTGGAACCAGGCCACAGGCTGTTGGAACGTCGCAAGCGAAGGTGCCCGTCGGCGCAGCAAGAGCGGACGCGGCAAGGCGCTCGTAGTCGCCGGAGCGTCACTGCTCGGCCTGTTCTGCCAGGCCCCCGCCTTCGCCCTGCCCAGCGGCGCCACGGTCGTTTCAGGCGATGCCGGATTCCAGACATCCACCGATGGCCGGCATATGGTCATCGACCAGCAGAGCCACAAGCTGATCACCAATTGGAACGAGTTCAGCGTCCGTGCCGATGAGCGGGTCAGCTTCCACCAGCCGGGCCAGGACGCCGTCGCCCTGAACCGGGTGATCGGCCGCAACGGCAGCGATATCCAGGGGCGGATAGATGCCAACGGCAAGGTCTTCCTGGTCAATCCCAACGGCGTGGTCTTCGGCAAGTCCGCCCAGGTCAACGTAGGCGGCCTGGTGGCTTCCACCCTGGACCTGGCCGACAGGGACTTCCTCGCCGGCAACTACCAGTTCTCCGGCGACTCCGGCGCAACCGTAAGCAATGCCGGCAGCCTGCAAGCCAGCGAAGGCGGCAGCATCGCCCTGCTGGGCGCCCGGGTCAGCAACGACGGCGTGATCCAGGCGCAACTCGGCGACGTGGCCCTGGGCGCAGGCCAGGGCATCAACCTCAATTTCGACGGCGACGGCCTGCTCAACCTGCAGGTGGACAAGGGCTCGGTCGACGCTCTCGCACACAACGGCGGCCTCATCCGCGCCGATGGCGGCCAGGTGCTGATGAGCGCCCGCAGCGCCGACAGCCTGCTCAAGACCGTCGTCAACAACCAGGGCACTCTCGAGGCCAGGACGCTACGCAGCGCGGAAGGACGCATCGTCCTCGACGGCGGCGAACAGGGTACCGTGCGGGTGGCCGGCAAGCAGGACGCCAGCGCCATCGGCGGAGGCAATGGCGGCCTGGTGCTGAACCAGGGCGCGAACGTCGAGATACAGCGAACCGCGCAGGTGGACACCCATGCCGACCAGGGCGCAACCGGCACCTGGAGGATTCTCTCGCACGAGGTCAGCGTAGCCGCTGTCGGCCAGGCAAACGCTGCCGGTGATGGTTCCGGCCAGGTCCATGTAGCGCAGGGCCCAGCCGGGGCCAATGCGTCCGATAGCAACGGCGTGACCATCGTTCAGCAGCAGCCGGCCGTCGACCTCGCCGCCGGCGCCAACGGTACCTCCGCAGTGCAGAGCCAGAGCGGCGCCAACATCGGCTCGGGCGCCAGTGGCATCAGCGTCGTGCAAAGCCAGAACAGCCCCAATATCGGCTCGGGCGCCAATGGCATCAGCGTCGTGCAAAGCCAGAATGGCGCCAATATCGGCGCCGGCGCGAGTGGCATCAGCGTCGTGCAGAGCCAGAACAGCCCCAATATCGGCTCGGGCGTCAATGGCGTGACTGTCGTGCAGAGCCAGAACGGTGCCAATATCGGTTCTGGCGCAAGTGGCATCACCGTTGTGCAAAGCCAGAATGGCGCAAATATCGGTTCAGGCGCGAGTGGCATCAGCGTCGTGCAGAGCCAGA
>NZ_KI517354.1:4332656-4436189 GCF_000478485.2 Pseudomonas sp. P179 | reverse complement strand
GTTCTGGCGCAAGTGGCATCACCGTTGTGCAAAGCCAGAATGGCGCAAATATCGGTTCAGGCGCGAGTGGCATCAGCGTCGTGCAGAGCCAGAGCGGCCCCAGCATCGGCTCGGGCGTCAATGGCGTCACAATCGTGCAGAGCCAGAGCGGTGCCAACATCGGCCCCGACGTCAGCGGAATCGATGTCGTCCAGACCCAGACTCTCACCAACCTGAGCCCAGGCGCCAATGGCTCCAGCATCGTCCAGGTCCAGACGCTACCCGATATCGCCGCCGACGCCGGCAATGTGCATGTCGTGCAGGTCCAGACCGGCGGTAACAAGGTCTTCGGCAACTCCGCCACCAACGTCAGGTCACGTACCGTTCAGGCCCGGAGTAGCGAGAATGTCGGTTCCGGCCTGGCGAATCCAAGCAGCGCGGGAAAAGGCCCGACGTTGCATGCCGATACCCTGGCCCGCAACCTTTCCACAAGCAACGTCGAAGTGGTCGCCACCCGGGGCAACGCGCATGTCGGCGCGCCGCTGTCCTGGGACAGCGGCAACGGCCTGACGCTAACCGCCGAGCGCGGGGACCTCAGGATCAATGGCGCGCTGACGGCCCAGGGGGAAAACGCCAGCCTTACTCTCAATGCCGGGCAGCGCCCTCTCCGTATCGACGACAGCCTCTCTCTCACCGGCCAGGGAGCCCGGGTCGAATTCAATTCGGACAAGGGTTATGCCCTGGCCGAAGGCGCCCGGATCACCCTGTCCGGAAAGAACGCAGGATTCCGCGCCAATGGGCGGGACTACAGCGTGATCCAGGACCTGCAGCAGTTGCGCGGCATCGATAGGGACCTGGGCGGCAGCTATGTCCTCGGCAATCGAATCGCAGGCGGCCATTCCAGCTTCCTGTCGATAGGCAACGCCAGCGCCTTCGGCGGTACCTTCGACGGCCTGGGCAACACCATCGATAATCTCGCCGTCTACGGCACCGGCGCCTACTCCGGCCTGTTCAGCGTCAACCGGGGCACCCTCCGCAACCTGAACCTGGAACGCATTTCCGCCGATGGAGCACAGGCCACCCACTACAACGTCCAGGTCGGTAGCCTGGCCGCCGTCAACCTCGGTCGCATCGACAATGTGAACGCCAGCGACATCCGTATCGCCGCGGCCTCGCAGCTGAACAGCCTCGGCGGGCTGGTCGCGCTGAACCTGGGCAGCATCGACAACGCCAGCGCCAGCGGCACGCTGGTCGGCAACCGCCAAACCTATGCTCTGGGCGGACTCGCAGCCGAAAACATCAGCACAGCCAGGGGCGTGGCCAGCATCTCCAACAGCCGGGCCGATTTTGCCATCTCCGGCCAGTTGAAGGACCATGCCAGCCACTACGGCGCGGGGGGCCTGGTAGGCAGGAACCGCGGCGGCCTCATCCGCAGCAGCGGCAGTCAGGGAACGCTGTCGCTGAGCGGTCACGGGATGAACCTGGGAGGACTGGTCGGATACAGCTCCGCCGGCGGACTGGCGGACGTTTCCGCCTCCGTCGACGTCTCAGGCAACGGACAGCGCGGCCTGTACGGTGGGCTCATCGGCCTCAACGTAAACAGTGGTATCGCCCACGCCACGGCCAGCGGCAAGGTCCGGGGCACAGACGCGGAAGCACTGGGCGGGCTGATCGGCCGGAACCTGAACGCGGCCATCAACAACGCCAGCGCCCATGGCGATGTCAGCCTGCAAGCCGGTCGCTACCTGGGAGGCCTGATCGGCCACAACCAGGCAGGCAACCTGGCCAACGTCAGTGCCAGCGGCAACCTGAGTGGTGGGTCGCTGCTCCAGGCCGGCGGCCTGATCGGTCTCAACGCCAATGCCTCGCTGGTCAATGCCTCCGCCAAGGGCAATGTCGCTACCCGCGGAGCAGAAGCGGTTGGCGGTCTGCTCGGAGAAAACCTGTACGGCTCCGTCATCAACGGTTCCGCCAGTGGCGAAGTCACCGACGGCAGCGGCAAAACCCTGGGTGGCCTGATAGGGTCCAACCTCGGCGGCAATCATTCCAACCTGAAGGCCTCCGGGTGGGTAAACGCAGGGGCGAACAGTGACGTGGGAGGGCTGATCGGCCACAACCGGGGCGGCAACCACAGCACCCTGGCGGCATCCGGCAATGTCACCGGGGGCAAGGGCAGTCGCGTCGGCGGACTCGTCGGCTATAACGATGCCGCCTCGCTGACGAACGTCTCGGCTTCGGGCAACGTCAGCGCCAGTGGTTCCAGGGCCATCGGCGGGTTGATCGGCAGTGACCTGCGAGGTTCGCTGATGCTCGCCAGCAGTCATGGAATCGTGAACGACAAGACCGGCCACAACCTGGGAGGGTTGGTCGGCCGCGGTGAAAACACCTCGATCCGCTCCGCCAAGGCCAGCGGTGCGGTGAGCGGAGGCGCCGGGATCAGGGCCGGCGGACTGGTCGGCTCCCTGGAGGGCTGGCAGGCTCTCATCCTGGGGGCCTCGGCCGGCGGCGATGTGACGGCGGGCTACGACAGCTATATTGGCGGGCTGGTGGGCTTCAGCACCGCCACCATCAGCGGCGCTTCCGCTTCCGGCAAGGTCGGAGGCTCGGGTCTGCTGGGCGGCCTGGTCGCCTGGAACCAGGGGAATGTCATGGGTTCTTCGGCCAGCGGCAGGCTGGAGCCACAAATCCCCAACCAGATCCATGGCGGACTGATCGGCATCAATTTTGGCTGGCAGTCCTGGAACTCGGTATACGGGGCTGCGGCGACCGTTCCAATGATAGGTCGCCACTACAACCTGTGAATCGATTCTCCCGGTACCCGTACCGGGAGGCTTCCTGTTCGATGGAGCGGCCGGGCCTCAGGGCCCGCCGCCTCCAGACGCTCGATGAATGCCATGCGGGAAGGCCAGGCGTCGGAGAAACAGGGCTGGAAGAGCGGCCCCTCCTCCTTCCCACAGGCCAGCATTCGGAAAAATAAGGGTACAGAAACGAAAAAGCCCACCTTCGCAGGTGGGCTTTTTCGTCTTGAATATGGTGGGTCGTGTAGGATTCGAACCTACGACCAATTGGTTAAAAGCCAACTGCTCTACCGACTGAGCTAACGACCCAAGTATGAGGTGGTCGGGGTAGAGAGATTCGAACTCCCGACATCCTGCTCCCAAAGCAGGCGCGCTACCGGACTGCGCTATACCCCGATTGGAAGTTGGCTCCGCGACCTGGACTCGAACCAGGGACCCAATGATTAACAGTCATTTGCTCTACCGACTGAGCTATCGCGGAACGTCTTTCTTCCAACCCTGGACGCTTCCGGTGTTGCTGGATTCGCGTCTCAGAGGCGCGCCATTTTACGGATGCACGCGGGCATGTCAACCCTCTGATCCAAAAAGTTTTTCTTCTTTTTCCACGAGCGGCAAAACGGCCCTTCCACTGCATGCGGCAGCGCTCTCACTCCCACCGGACGCCCATGAAAAAGCCCCGCCGAAGCGGGGCTTTCCCTGTCCGTCCACGAAGAGGTCAGGCGAAGACGATCTCGTCTCCTTCCAACTTCGCCGAGATACTGGCACCCGGCGCGAATTTGCCGGCCAGGATCAGTTGCGCCAGCGGGTTCTCGATCCAGCGCTGGATGGCCCGCTTCAGCGGGCGTGCGCCATAGACCGGGTCGAAGCCGACGGCGATCAGCTTGTCCAGCGCCTCCTGGCTCAGTTCCAGGCTCAGCTCGCGCTCGGCCAGGCGCTTGCGCAGGCGACCGAGCTGGATCTCGGCGATGCCGGCGATCTGCTCGCGAGCCAGCGGCTCGAATACCACCACTTCGTCGATCCGGTTGATGAATTCCGGACGGAAGTGTGCATTGACCGCGTCCATCACTGCGGCACGTTGCGCCTCGCGGTCGCCGGCCAGCTCCTGGATCTGTGCCGAACCGAGGTTGGAGGTCATCACCACCACGGTGTTGCGGAAGTCCACCGTACGCCCGTGACTGTCGGTCAGGCGTCCGTCCTCGAGCACCTGGAGGAGAATGTTGAATACATCCGGATGGGCCTTCTCCACCTCGTCCAGCAGCACCACCGAGTAGGGCTTGCGGCGGATCGCCTCGGTCAGGTAGCCGCCTTCCTCAAAGCCGACGTAGCCCGGAGGCGCGCCGATCAGGCGGGCCACCGAGTGTTTCTCCATGAACTCGGACATATCGATCCGCACCAGCGCCTCCTCGGTATCGAAGAGGAACTCGGCCAGCGCCTTGCACAACTCGGTCTTGCCCACCCCGGTCGGGCCGAGGAAGAGGAACGAGCCGCTCGGCCGGTTCGGATCGGCGAGGCCGGCGCGCGAACGGCGCACGGCGTTGGACACGGCGACTACCGCCTCGTCCTGGCCGATCACTCGCCGATGCAGCTCCTGCTCCATGCGCAGCAGCTTCTCGCGCTCGCCCTCGAGCATCTTCGACACCGGGATACCGGTCCACTTGGAAACCACTTCGGCGATTTCCTCGTCGGTCACCTTGTTGCGCAGCAACTGGTTCTCGGTCTTGCCGTGCTGGTCGACCATCTGCAGGCTGCGTTCCAGGTCCGGGATGGTCTGGTACTGGATGCGCGCCATGCTCTCGAGGTCGCCCTTGCGCCGCGCCGCCTCCATCTCCTGCTTGGCCTGCTCGATCTTCTGCTGGATCTGCGCCGAGCCCTGCACCTCGGCCTTCTCGGACTTCCAGATCTCCTCGAGGTCGGCGTATTCGCGCTCGAGCTTGACGATATCCTCCTCCAGCTTGGCCAGGCGCTTCCTGGTGGCTTCGTCGTCTTCCTTCTTCAGCGCCTCGCGCTCGATCTTCAGCTGGATCAGGCGACGGTCGAGACGATCCAGTTCCTCCGGCTTGGAGTCGATCTCCATGCGGATGCGGCTGGCGGCCTCGTCGATCAGGTCGATGGCCTTGTCCGGCAGTTGCCGATCGGTGATGTAGCGGTGCGACAGCTTGGCCGCGGCGATGATCGCGCCGTCGGTGATGCTCACCCCGTGGTGCACTTCATAGCGTTCCTTGAGACCACGGAGGATGGCGATGGTGTCTTCCTCGCTCGGTTCGTCCACCAGCACCTTCTGGAAGCGGCGCTCCAGCGCGGCATCCTTCTCGATGTACTGGCGATACTCGTCGAGGGTAGTAGCACCGACGCAGTGCAGCTCGCCGCGCGCCAGAGCCGGCTTGAGCATGTTGCCGGCGTCCATGGCACCTTCCGCCTTGCCGGCGCCGACCATGGTGTGCAGTTCGTCGATGAACAGGATGACCCGACCTTCCTGCTTGCCCAGTTCGTTGAGGACTGCCTTCAGGCGTTCCTCGAACTCGCCGCGGAACTTGGCGCCGGCGATCAGCGCCCCCATGTCCAGGGCCAGCAGGCGCTTGTCCTTGAGGCCGTCCGGCACTTCGCCGTTGATGATGCGCTGGGCCAGGCCCTCGACGATGGCGGTCTTGCCGACGCCGGGTTCGCCGATCAGCACCGGGTTGTTCTTGGTCCGCCGCTGCAGGACCTGGATGGTCCGGCGGATCTCGTCGTCGCGACCGATCACCGGGTCGAGCTTGCCTTCCTCGGCGCGCTTGGTCATGTCGACGGTGTACTTGTCCAGCGCCTGGCGCGACTCCTCGACGTTCGGGTCGTTCACCGCTTCGCCGCCACGCAGGTTGGCCACGGCATTCTCCAGCGCCTTGCGCGACACGCCCTGGCCGAGCAGCAGCTTGCCGAGCCTGGTGTTCTCGTCCATCGCGGCCAGCAATACCAGCTCGCTGGAGATGAACTGGTCGCCCTTCTGCTGGGCCAGGCGGTCAGCCTGGTTGAGCAGGCGTGCGAGATCCTGGGACAGGTTCACGTCGCCGGTCGGGCTCTGGATCTTCGGCAGCGCGTCGAGTTCTTTGTTGAGGCCGCTGCGCAGGGCGGCGATATCGAAGCCGACCTGCATCAGCAGGGGCTTGATCGAACCGCCTTGCTGCTCGAGCAGGGCGGAAAGCAGGTGCACCGGCTCGATGGCCGGATGGTCATGGCCAACGGCCAGGGACTGGGCGTCGGAGAGCGCCAGTTGCAGCTTGCTGGTCAAACGGTCTATTCGCATGGGTCGTCCTTCCTTCTATAGAGCGGGCCGGAACGATGGGTGTCCCTGATGAAGAAAAGCCCGCCGAGATGACTCAGTAGATAAGGGCGATTTTCCGCGGTTCAAGCGACCAGACCGTGACATCGGTCAGTTGCCGCCGGATAACCTGCGCGGGCCTAGTCCTGGAGCCAGACCAGGCTGGCAAAACGGCCGGTACGCGACGAGCGGCGGTAGGAATAGAAGCGCGCGGTATCGCTGAAGGTGCAGAAGCCGCCGCCATGCACGGCGGTGACGCCATGGGCGCCCAGGCGGATCCGCGCGAGTCGGTAGATGTCGGCCATGAAGCGGCCCGGATTGGCGCTAGGTACGAAAGCCGAGCGCGCCTCGGCGTGCGCAGCGACGAATGCATCGCGGACCTCGCCGCCGACCTCGAAGGCCTGCGGGCCGATCGCCGGCCCCAGCCAGACCAGCAGTTCGTCGCCGGGCACGCCCAGGCTGTCCACCGTCGCCTCCAGCACGCCCGCCGCCAGCCCGCGCCAGCCGGCATGGGCCGCGGCCACGCGGGTGCCCGAGCGGTCGCAGAACAACGCCGGCAGGCAGTCGGCGGTCATGATCGTACAGGCGACGCCCGGCATCGCGCTCCAGCTGGCGTCGGCCCTGAGCACCCGGCTCGGGTCGGCCTCCACCACCGTCACTCCGTGCACCTGGTCCAACCAGCTCGGCCGGCATTCCAGACGCTCGGTCAGGCGTCGGCGGTTTTCTTCCACGGCGCGCGGATCGTCGTCGACGTGGGCGCCAAGGTTCAGACTGTCGAAGGGTGCCTGGCTGACCCCGCCACTGCGCGTGGTCACGCAGGCCCGCACACGGGCCGGCGCCGGCCAGTCGGGGGTCAGCCAGGCGTTCATCCGACGAACGCCTCGCGATCCTGGCGCAACAGGCTGAGCAGCCAGAGGAAGTCTTCCGGCAGCGGCGACTCCCACTTCATGCGCACGCCGGTGGCCGGGTGATCCAGTTCGAGGAAGCGCGCGTGCAGCGCCTGCCGGGGGAACTCGCGAAGAGTCTGGACCAGGGTCTGGCTGGCCACCGGGGGAATCCTGAAGCGCCCACCGTAGACCGGATCGCCGACCAGGGGATAGCCGATATGGCTCATGTGCACGCGGATCTGGTGGGTACGCCCGGTCTCCAGCTTGACCCGGGTATGGGTGTGCGCACGGAAGCGTTCCAGCACGCGGTAATGGCTGACCGCCACCTTGCCGGCGTCGACCACCGCCATCTTCTGCCGCTGCACGCCATGCCGTCCGATCGGCGCATCGATGGTGCCGCCGGAGGTGATCACGCCGATCACGATCGCCTCGTAGATGCGGCTGACCGACCGTGCCTGCAGTTGCGCCACCAGCTTGGTGTGGGCCTCCAGCGTCTTGGCCACTACCATCAGGCCGGTCGTGTCCTTGTCCAGGCGGTGGACGATCCCGGCGCGCGGCACATTGGCGATGTCCGGGACATGGTAGAGCAAGGCATTCAGCAGGGTGCCGTCCTGATGGCCGGCAGCCGGATGGACCACCAGGCCGGCGGGCTTGTCGATCACCAGGATGTGCTCGTCCTCGTAGACGATTTCCAGCTCGATGTCCTGTGCGAGCCACTCGCCCTGGGCTTCCTGCTCGGCCTCCAGGACCAGTTGCGCGCCGCTGTGGACGATGTCGCGCGGGCGCAGCACGGCGCCGTCGACGGTCAGGCGACCGTCCTTGATCCAGCCGGCCAGACGGGAGCGGGAGTGTTCGGGAAAAAGCTGGGCGGCGATCTGGTCGAGACGCTGGCCACCCAGCTCGAACGGCACCTCGGCCGCGCGTTGAATCATATCGGACATGAGTAGGAGACGATGCTCAGCGCGGCTTTTGGAATCGGCTACGCGCTGTGGTTAAATACGGGGTCTTTGTCCCAGGGGGTGCCTGGGGCGCCAATCATAACAGACGGTTGAGGCCAAGCCGACCGTCCCAGGGACGCAAGCCGCCATGCAAGTGAAACACCTGCTGCTGATCGCCATCCTCGCCCTCACCGCAGCCTGCTCCTCGAACAAGGAGACTGTCGACGAGAACCTGAGCGAGAGCCAGCTGTACCAGCAGGCGCAGGACGACCTCAACAACAAGAGCTACAACAGCGCCGTCACCAAGCTGAAAGCCCTCGAGTCGCGCTATCCCTTCGGCCGCTACGCCGAGCAGGCCCAGCTCGAGCTGATCTACGCCAACTACAAGAACATGGAGCCCGAAGCCGCCCGCGCCGCCGCCGAACGCTTCATCCGCCTGCATCCGCAGCACCCCAACGTCGACTACGCCTACTACCTCAAGGGCCTGTCCTCCTTCGACCAGGACCGCGGCCTGCTGGCGCGCTTCCTGCCGCTGGACATGACCAAGCGCGACCCGGGCGCCGCCCGCGACTCCTTCAACGAGTTCGCCCAGCTCACCAGCCGCTTCCCCAACAGCCGCTACGCCCCGGACGCCAAGGCGCGCATGGTGTACCTGCGCAACCTGCTGGCGGCCTACGAAGTGCACGTCGGCCACTACTACCTGAAGCGCCAGGCCTATGTCGCCGCCGCCAACCGCGGTCGCTACGTGGTGGAGAACTTCCAGGAAACCCCGGCCGTCGGCGATGGCCTGGCGATCATGGTCGAAGCCTACCGTCGCCTGGGTCTCGACGACCTGGCCAGCACCAGCCTGGAAACCCTCAAGCTCAACTATCCGGATAACGCCAGCCTCAAGGATGGCGAGTTCGTCGCCCGCGAAAGCGAGGCCGACACCCGCTCCTGGCTGGCCAAGGCCACCCTGGGCCTGATCGAAGGCGGCGAGCCGCCGCCGCACATGGAAACCCAGGCCGCCAAGGACGTGATCAAGCAGTACGAGGATGCCGAGCGGGAGATCCCCGCCGAACTGAAGCCGGAAAACCAGGATCACAGCGCCGACGACGAGAAGCCGGAGAGCGATGACGACGAAGACTCCGGCCGCTCCTGGTGGAGCTACATGACCTTCGGTCTCTTCGACTGATCGCACGAAACACCGAAGGGAGGCTCAGGCCTCCCTTCTTTTTGCCCGCCGCCATGCCTCTCCCAGCGCCAAACGCCGCACAGCCTGGACCTTCCCGGCTGGGATCGAGCCGGCGGCTTGGCTAAACTGCAGCTTTCTCCAGCCTCCGAGATCACCATGGGCCTTTTCCGCCTCCTGTTCTGGATCGCCCTGATCGCCATCGCGTTCTGGCTCTGGCGTCGCTTTACCCGTCCCACTCCGCGCCAGCAGCAACGTCCGCAGGACGAGCCGAGCGCATCGCCGATGGTCCGCTGCGCCCATTGCGGCGTCCACGTGCCGCAGGCCAACGCCCTCGCCCACGAACAACGCTGGTATTGCAGCCAGGCGCACCTGCGCCAGGACCAGGGCGACCGTGCGCGCTGAACGGCTACGGCTGAGCGAGGAGCAGGGGCAACGCATCCTCCGTCTGTACCACCTGTACCGCCTGACCATCGGCCTGGTACTGGTCCTGCTGATCTCCAGCGAACTGGAAGATCAGGTCCTCAAGCTCGTCCACCCTGAACTGTTCCATGTCGGCAGTTGGTGCTACCTGGTCTTCAACATCCTGGTCGCGCTGTTCCTGCCACCGTCGCGGCAATTGCTGCCGATCTTCATCCTCGCGCTCACCGACGTGCTGATGCTTTGCGGCCTGTTCTACGCAGGTGGCGGCGTGCCCAGCGGCATCGGCAGCCTGCTGGTGGTGGCGGTGGCCATTGCCAACATCCTGCTGCGCGGGCGCATCGGCCTGGTCATCGCGGCGGCGGCCAGCCTCGGCCTGCTCTACCTGACCTTCTTCCTCAGCCTGAGCAGTCCGGACGCCACCAACCACTACGTCCAGGCCGGCGGCCTCGGCACCCTGTGCTTCGCCGCCGCGCTGGTGATCCAGGCTCTGGTGCGGCGCCAGGAGCAGACCGAAACGCTGGCCGAAGAACGCGCCGAGACGGTCGCCAACCTGGAGGAACTCAACGCATTGATCCTGCAGCGCATGCGCACCGGCATCCTCGTGGTCGATAGCCGTCAGGCCATCCTCCTCGCCAACCAGGCCGCCCTCGGCCTGCTCAGGCAGGACGACGTGCAGGGCGCCAGCCTGGGCCGCCACAGCCCGATGCTGATGCACTGCATGAAGCAATGGCGCCTGAATCCCAGCCTCCGTCCGCCGACGCTCAAGGTGGTGCCGGATGGCCCGACGGTGCAACCCAGCTTTATCAGCCTCAACCGCGAAGACGACCAGCACGTGCTGATCTTCCTCGAAGACATTTCGCAGATCGCCCAGCAGGCGCAGCAGATGAAGCTGGCCGGTCTCGGCCGCCTGACCGCCGGCATCGCCCATGAGATCCGCAACCCGCTGGGCGCGATCAGCCACGCCGCCCAACTGCTGCAGGAGTCAGAGGAACTGGATGCCCCGGACCGACGCCTGACGCAGATCATCCAGGACCAGTCGAAGCGGATGAACCTGGTCATCGAGAACGTCCTGCAGCTCTCCCGTCGCCGCCAGGCCGAACCGCAGCAGCTCGACCTGAAGGAGTGGCTTCAGCGGTTCGTCGACGAATACCCCGGCAGGCTGCGCAACGACAGCCAACTGCACCTGCAGCTCGGTGCCGGCGACATCCAGACCCGCATGGACCCACATCAGTTGAACCAGGTGCTGAGCAACCTGGTGCAGAACGGTCTTCGCTACAGCGCCCAGGCGCACGGGCGCGGCCAGGTCTGGCTGAGCCTCGCGCGCGACCCGGAGAGCGACCTGCCGGTGCTGGAAATCATCGACGACGGTCCCGGCGTACCGGCGGACAAACTGAACAACCTGTTCGAACCCTTCTTTACTACAGAAAGCAAAGGCACCGGCCTGGGCCTCTATCTCTCCCGCGAGCTCTGCGAGAGCAACCAGGCACGGATCGACTACCGCAATCGCGAGGAAGGCGGCGGCTGCTTCCGCATCACCTTCGCCCACCCGCGCAAACTCAGCTGACGGAAGCCGCACGCATGAGCCGACAAAAAGCCCTGATCGTCGACGATGAACCGGATATCCGCGAACTGCTGGAAATCACTCTCGGCCGCATGAAGCTGGACACCCGCAGCGCCCGCAACGTCAAGGAAGCCCGCGAGTTGCTGGCCCGCGAGCCGTTCGACCTGTGCCTCACCGACATGCGCCTGCCGGACGGCAGCGGCCTCGATCTGGTCCAGTACATCCAGCAGCGCCATCCACAGACCCCGGTGGCCATGATCACCGCGTACGGCAGCCTGGACACCGCGATCCAGGCGCTCAAGGCCGGTGCCTTCGACTTCCTCACCAAACCGGTCGACCTCGGTCGCTTGCGGGAGCTGGTGGCAACCGCCCTGCGCTTGCGCAACCCGGAAGCCGAGGAAGCGCCGGTGGACAACCGCCTGCTCGGCGAGTCGCCGCCGATGCGCGCCCTGCGCAACCAGATCGGCAAGCTGGCGCGCAGCCAGGCGCCGGTCTACATCAGTGGCGAGTCCGGTAGCGGCAAGGAGCTGGTGGCGCGCCTGATCCACGAGCAGGGGCCACGTATCGAGCGGCCGTTCGTGCCGGTGAACTGCGGCGCGATTCCCTCCGAACTGATGGAAAGCGAGTTCTTCGGCCACAAGAAAGGCAGCTTCACTGGCGCTATCGAAGACAAGCAGGGCCTGTTCCAGGCCGCCAGCGGCGGCACCCTGTTCCTCGACGAAGTCGCCGACCTGCCGATGGCCATGCAGGTCAAACTGCTCCGGGCGATCCAGGAAAAGGCCGTGCGCGCGGTCGGCGGCCAGCAGGAGGTCGCCGTCGACGTGCGCATCCTCTGCGCCACCCACAAGGACCTCGCCGCCGAAGTCGGCGCCGGGCGCTTCCGCCAGGACCTCTACTACCGCCTCAACGTCATCGAGCTGCGCGTACCGCCGCTGCGCGAACGCCGCGAGGACATCCCGCTGCTCGCCGAACGCATCCTCAAGCGCCTGGCCGGCGACACCGGCCTGCCGGCCGCCAGGCTGACCGGCGACGCACAGGAGAAGCTGAAGAACTACCGCTTCCCGGGCAACGTCCGCGAGCTGGAAAACATGCTGGAGCGCGCCTACACCCTGTGCGAAGACGACCAGATCCAGCCTCACGACCTGCGCCTGGCCGATGCGCCGGGTGCCAGCCAGGAAGGCGCCGCGAGCCTGAGCGAAATAGACAACCTCGAGGACTACCTGGAAGACATCGAGCGCAAGCTGATCATGCAGGCGCTCGAGGAGACCCGCTGGAACCGCACCGCCGCGGCCCAGCGCCTGGGCCTGACGTTCCGCTCGATGCGCTACCGCCTGAAAAAGCTGGGCATCGACTGAAAGTGAAAAGGCCTGTCCGAAGACAGGCCTTTTGGTTTTCGCTCCTCAGAGGCGACCAGCCGGGGCGTAGGGGACCGGGTCGATGATCGGTTCCCGCCCGCTCATGAGATCCGCCAGCAGACGGCACGACGCCGGTGCCAGGACCAGCCCGTTGCGGTAGTGCCCGGTATTCAGCCAGAGCCCGTCGAAGCCAGGCACCGGACCGATATAGGGGATGCCTTCGGGAGAGCCCGGGCGCAACCCTGCCCAGTGGGCCACCGGCTGCATGTCCGCCAGTTCCGGCAACAGTTCTGCCGCAGACGCCCTGAGGCTTTCCAGCGCCTCGTCGGTCGGCGTCTTGTCGAAGCCCGAATGTTCCAAGGTGCTGCCGATCAGGATGTGGCCGTCGCGCCGCGGAATCGCGTAGCGCCCCTTGGCCAGCACCATGCGCGGCAGGAAATCCGCCGCGCACTTGTAGAGGATCATCTGCCCTTTCACCGGTACCACGGGCAGTTCCAGGCCAAGCGGCTTCAACAACTCGCCGCTCCAGGCGCCCGCCGCCAGCAGCACCTTGTCGCCACGGATCTCGCCACGCGAGGTCGCCACGCCGAGCACTCGATCGCCGTCGCGCAACCAGCCGCGCACCTCCGTCTGCTCATGCAGTTCGAGATTGGCGAATTGTTGCAGGGATGCCCGCAATGAGCGCGCCAGGCGAGGATTGCGCACATTGGCCACGCCCGACATGTAGACCGCCCGCTGGAAGCCGGCGCCCAGCCCGGGCACCGCCGCGTAGGCCTCCTCGATCGGCACTTCCTTCAACGGCCGGGTGTGCTTGCGTGCCCACTGCAGTGCCTCGGTCTGGTCGTCCAGGTCCAGCCAGTACAGGCCAACGGTATGGACCTCGGGATCGAGCCCGGTCTCGTCGAGCAAACGCTGCCCCAGGGCCGGGTAGAAGTCCTGCGACCAGTGCGCCAGGGCGGTCACCGCCGGGCTGTAGCGCCACGGATAGAGCGGCGAGACGATCCCGCCTCCCGCCCAGGATGCCTCACGCCCACTCTCGCCCCGCTCCACCAGGGTCACCCGCAGTCCGGCGAGCGCCAGCTCCCGGGCGGTCAACAGGCCGATGACGCCAGCGCCCACTACCACAACTCTTTCCGACACCAGGGCCTCCACGATCACACAGGGGTTGCAGAAAAGTCGGTCATACGCCTCATCCCGCAGCTGATTGAGGCAACGGGGAAAATCCGGCGAGATACGACCGTCGCGGAATGATACGAGCAAAAGGACCGCCTGCCATGGTCGAAAGGTCGCAGAGAGCGTTGACGCTCACCGAGCTGCTGTTTGCGCTGGTTCTGCTGGGAATACTGGGAAGCCTGGCGCTGCCCGGGATGGCAGCCTGGCTGGACGGCAATCGCGAGCGAAGTGTGTTGCACGAGCTGAGCGCGAGCATCCAGCTGGGCAGAACCCATGCCGTCGCCTACCAGCGCCCGGTGACGCTCTGTCCGTCGACCGATGGCCGTCACTGCGGCAGCGACTGGGGAGAGGGCTGGCTGCTTGCGGAAGACGGTGGGGAACGGCTTCTCGTGGGACGCGCGCTTGCAAAGAAGGAAAGGCTCCGCTGGAACCGTTCGAACCGCCTCAGGTTCCTCCCCAGCGGCCAGCTCAACATTCACAACGGGCGGTTTCTGCTCTGCGGAAGGCATACCGTTGCCTGGCAACTGATCCTCAACCGGCAGGGCCGGCTCCGTACCGCGAGCGCCAGGGAGAACCGGGAGAAACGTGAGCTATGCAGCACTTCCGGATGATCATGGACCAGTTGTCCTGCCCCACGGGCCGACCGTCAACGACCGCAAGACGCTCCCAGGCCCGTTTGGCATGCTTTCCAGGCGTAGACCCCCTGGAGCAACCGCATGTCATATCGTTCCAACTCGACCGGCTTCACCCTGATCGAGTTGCTGATCATCGTCGTCCTGCTGGCCATCATGGCGAGCTTCGCCATTCCGAACTTCAAGCAGCTGACAGAACGCAACGAACTGCAGAGCGCCGCCGAGGAACTCAATGCGATGCTGCAGTACGCTCGCAGCGAAGCCGTGTCCCAGAGGCGCGCGATCAGCATCCAGGCGCTGAAGGACAAGGACTGGGGCAAGGGCCTGAGCATAGGTGTCCTGGCCTCCGGCTCGATCGCCGCGCCCCTGCGCAAACACGACGGCTTCCGTGCCGCCACGCTGACAGCGAAGGAAAAGAGCGCCGTGGAACATCTGACCTTCACGGCCAACGGTACCCTCGTACCGCCAACGGAACGAACCTTCGCAATCTGCCAGAACGGCAAGACCGACGGGGGCCGCGTGCTGAGCATCAGCCAGGCCGGCCGGATCCAACTCGAACCTTCCTCCAAGGCGCCCCAGTCATGCTATTGAAATCGCGACACAGGTCGCTGCACCAATCCGGCTTCAGCATGATCGAAGTGCTGGTCGCCCTGCTGCTGATCAGCATCGGCGTGCTGGGCATGATCGCCATGCAGGGCAAGACCATCCAGTACACCGCCGACTCGGTCGAGCGCAACAAGGCAGCCATGCTCGGCAGCAACCTGCTGGAAAGCATGCGGGCGAGCCCGAAGGCGCTGTACGACGTCAAGGACCAGATGGCCACGCAATCCGACTTCTTCAAGGCCAAGGGGTCGGCGTTCCCCACCGCGCCGTCCTCCTGCACGCCATTGCCCGACGCGATCAAGGACCGCCTGGGATGCTGGGCGGAACAGGTGAAGAACGAACTGCCAGGCGCTGGCGACCTGCTGAAGAGCGACTACTACATCTGCCGCAGCTCGAAGCCGGGCGACTGCGACGGCAAGGGCTCCATGCTGGAAATCCGCCTTGCCTGGCGCGGCAAGCAAGGCGCCTGCGTCAACGCCGCCGACAGCAGCGCCGACACCTCCCTCTGCTACTACACCCTCAGGGTCGAGCCATGAGCATGAACAACCGCTCCCGACGGCAATCGGGCCTGTCCATGATCGAACTACTGGTGGCCCTCGCCATCAGCAGCTTCCTGATTCTCGGGATTACCCAGATCTACCTGGACAACAAGCGCAACTACCTGTTCCAGCAAGGCCAGGCAGGCAACCAGGAAAACGGACGCTTCGCCATGATGTTCCTGGACCAGCAACTGGCCAAGGTGGGTTTCCGTAGGCGTGCGGACGACCCCAACGAGTTTGCCTTCCCGGCGCAGCAGAAAACCGCCTATTGCGAGGCATTCAAAGCCGGCTCGACCCTGGTGCCCGCCGTGGTCAAGGCCGGCCAGAGCGGATTCTGCTACCGCTATCAACCGGCGCCAGGCGAAGCCTACGACTGCGAAGGCAACTCGATCACCACCCCTAGCGATCCCTTCGCTACCGCCCAGGCCATCACCGCACGCGTTCTGTTCGTTCCCGCGACCGCCGATGTCCCCGGCAGCCTCGCCTGCTCCGCGCAGACAATCAAGGAAAAAGGCCAGGAGATCGTAAGCGGCCTGGTCGACTTCAAGCTCGAGTACGGCGTCGGCCCGACCATGGCCGGCAAACGCGAGGTGGAAAGCTTCGTCGAACAGGCCAACATCGCCGACCGTCCGGTGCGTGCCCTGCGCTACTCCGCGCTGATGGCCAGCGACAAGAACCTGCGCCAGGGCGACAGCAAGACCCTGGACGATTGGATCACGCTCTACCCCTCGTCCAAGACCAGCCTGCAAGGCAACGACAAGGACCGCCTCTACCAGATCGCCAAGGGCAGCCAGACACTCAGGAATCTCGTGCCATGAACAACTTCCCTGCACAACAGCGCGGCGCCACGCTGGTCATCGCCCTGGCGATCCTGGTGATCGTCACCCTGCTGGCGGTCTCGAGCATGCGCGAAGTGGTACTGGAAAGCCGCATCACCGGCAACGTCATCGAACAGACTCGCTTGCAGAACGCCGCCGAGTCCGGACTCCGCGAAGGCGAGCGGCGCTTCGTCAACACCCTGCGTCCGCCGGAGCCCGGCACCGGTTGTACGGCCGACAACGTGGCCCGCCCCTGCCTACTGGACCTCGCCGCGCTGAACCTGAAGCTGGCGGACACCCACCAGAATCCGGTCGGCGTGCTGAAGGGCATCGCCAATACCTGGATGAGTTACCGCGGCAGCGACATCAGCAGCGCGACCACCGCGGGCACGCTCTACAGCGTGCAGTGGAACAACCTGCCCATTCCCTCGGGCGGCCAGGTCAACGAAGCGGAAAGCCCCGAATACGGCAACCTGATGCGCGGCATCGGCACCTTCTACTACGAGACCAATAGCGTCGCGCGCAACCAGACCAACAGCGAAACCGTCCTGCAGACCGTTCTCGCCCGTCTCTATACCAACTGATCGAGCCTCGCATGAAATCGGCACTCCACCAGATCGGCAAGACCTCGCTGGCAGCCGCGCTCAGCGGCGCCGTCCTGCTCTCCGCCCAGACCACCCACGCCGCCGCCCTGTCGGTCAGCCAGCAGCCGCTGATGCTGATCCAGGGCGTCGCCCCGAACATGCTGGTGACTCTCGACGACTCGGGCAGTATGGCTTATGCCTATGCACCGGATAGCCTGGTCAACAGCCGCAACAACGTCTATTTCGCGTCGAACAGCTACAACCCGATGTACTTCGACCCGAATACCCAGTACAAGCTGCCGAAAAAGGTGACCCTTTCCAATGGCCAGATCCAGGTGCAGGACTATTCCAAGCCCAGCTTCACCGCGGCATGGCGCAACGGTTTCACTCAGGAAGGCCGGGTAAACCTTTCCCGTGACTACAGGCCAACGGTGCAGTACCAGGGCGGATCGGGAGCAGGCACCGAGTCCAGCATCGACTGGTACGGGGCTCCTGCCTTCTACTACCAATACAGCGGGGGCCGCGGTTGCAGCCTCACCACTTCGAGTTGCTACACCCGTGTGGAAATCAGCGGCGCGGCCCAGCAGCAGAACTTCGCCAACTGGTACTCCTTCTATCGTACCCGCGCCCTGGCCACCCAGACCGCCGCTAACCTGGCGTTCTACAGCCTGCCTGAAAACGCCCGGATCAGTTGGCAACTACTGAACAGTTCCTCGTGCCTGATCGGCAGTGGCTCCAGTAACTGTTACAACAACTACCTGAGAGACTTCACCGGGCAACATCGGGTGAACTTCTTCAACTGGCTGGAGAACCTGTCGGTCGGAGGTGGTACTCCGCTGCGTCAGGCCATGACTCGAGCAGGGGAGTTTCTCAAGAAGACCGGCGTCAACGGCCCCTATGCCTATCGACCTGGTACCCAGACCTCGCCGGAATACAGCTGCCGTGGCAGCTATCACATTCTGATGACCGATGGTCTTTGGAACAACGACTCGGCCAGCGTAGGCAATGCCGACAGCACGAGTCGTAGCCTCCCCGATGGCAAGAGCTACAGCAGCCAGACGCCTTACAGGGATGCTGCGTCCAATACCCTGGCCGACCAGGCCTTCCATTACTGGGCCACCGATGCCCGGCCGGATATCGACGACAATATCAAGCCGTACATTCCCTACCCGGACCAGGCCAATCCCTCGGCGGAGTACTGGAATCCGCGCAACGATCCGGCGACCTGGCAGCACATGGTGACCTATACCCTGGGCCTGGGCCTGACCACCAGCCTCACCAGCCCGAAGTGGGAGGGTTCCACCTACTCCGGCGGCTATGACGAAATCGCCGCCGGGCGCCTCAGCTGGCCGAACGCTTCGAATAACCATAGCAACAACGTCTATGACCTGTGGCACGCCGCAGTGAACTCCCGGGGCGAGTTCTTCAGCGCCGACTCGCCGGACCAACTGGTCGCGGCCTTCCAGGACATCCTCAACCGAATTTCGGGCAAGGACCTGCCGGCATCCCGCCCCGCCATCAGCTCGTCCCTGCAGGAAGACGACACTGGCGACAAGCTGACCCGCTTCGCCTACCAGACCAGCTTCGCCAGCGACAAGAACTGGGCTGGCGACCTGACCCGCTACAGCCTGACCACCCAGGACAAGGCCACCGTGCAGACCAAGCTGTGGAGCGCGCAGAGCATCCTCGACGCGATGCCCAACGGTGGAGCTGGCCGCAAGATCATGATGGCCGGATCCGGTACCTCGGGCCTCAAGGAGTTCACCTGGGGCAGCCTCAGCGCCGACCAGCAGCGGCAGTTGAACCGCGATCCGGACCGCAACGATGTCGCCGACACCAAGGGCCAGGACCGCGTGGCCTTCCTGCGCGGCGATCGCAGCAAGGAGAACAGCGACAACTTCCGCACCCGCAACTCGATCCTCGGCGATATCATCAACTCCTCGCCGGCGACGGTCGGCAAGGCCCAGTACCTGACCTACCTGGCCCAGCCGATCGAGCCCAGCGGCAACTACTCCACGTTCGCAGAAGCACAGAAAACCCGTGCCCCGCGGGTATACGTCGGCGCCAACGACGGCATGCTGCACGGTTTCGATACCGACGGTAACGAGACCTTCGCCTTCATCCCAAGCGCGGTCTTCGAGAAGCTCCACAAGTTGACCGCCCGCGGCTACCAGGGCGGCGCCCACCAGTTCTACGTCGACGGCTCGCCGGTGGTCGCCGACGCCTTCTTCGGCGGCGCCTGGCATACCGTGCTGATCGGCAGCCTGCGCGCCGGCGGCAAGGGCCTGTTCGCCCTCGACGTGACCGATCCCGCCAACATCAAGCTGCTCTGGGAAATCGGCGTGGACCAGGAGCCCGACCTTGGCTACAGCTTCCCCAAACCCACGGTCGCCCGGCTGCACAACGGCAAGTGGGCCGTGGTCACCGGAAACGGTTATTCCAGCCTGAACGACAAGGCCGCGCTGCTGATCATCGACCTGGAGACCGGGGCCATCACCCGCAAACTGGAAGTCACCGGCAGGACCGGCGTACCCAACGGCCTATCCAGCCCTCGCCTGGCAGACAACAACAGCGACGGCGTAGCCGACTACGCCTACGCCGGCGACCTGCAAGGCAACCTCTGGCGCTTCGACCTGATCGCCGGCAAGGTCAACCAGGACGATCCGTTCAGCCGAGCCAACGACGGCCCGGCGGTGGCCTCGAGCTTCAGGGTGTCTTTCGGTGGCCAGCCGCTCTATTCGGCAGTCGACTCCGCCGGCGCGGCGCAAGCGATCACCGCCGCGCCCTCGCTGGTTCGCCATCCGACACGCAAGGGCTACATCGTGATCTTCGGTACCGGCAAGTATTTCGAGAACGCCGACGCCCGGGCCGATACCAGCCGCGCCCAGACGCTCTACGGCATCTGGGACCAGCAAACCAAGGGCGAAGCCGCGGGCAGCACACCCCGACTGACGCGCGGCAACCTGCAGCAGCAGACACTGGACCTCCAGGCCGACTCGACCTTCGCCTCGACCGCTCGCACCATTCGCATCGCCAGTCAGAACCCGGTCAACTGGCTGAACAATGACGGCAGCACCAAGCAGTCCGGCTGGTATCTGGACTTCATGGTCAACGGCACCCTGAAGGGCGAGATGCTGATCGAGGACATGATCGCCATCGGCCAGGTGGTGCTGCTGCAAACCATCACCCCGAACGATGACCCCTGTGCCGACGGCGCCAGCAACTGGACCTATGGCCTCGATCCCTATACCGGCGGTCGCACCAGCTTCACCGTGTTCGACCTGGCACGCCAGGGCGTCGTGGACTCGAAATCCGACTACAGCTACAACAAGCAGAACGTCGCGGTATCCGGTACCGAGCAGAAAGGCCTGGGAGGCTTGACGCTGAGCACCAACGAACAGGGCAATCCGGAAGTCTGCTCCTCGGGCGAATGCCTGACCGTGAACCCCGGTCCGAACACCCGTGGCCGCCAGAACTGGCGCCCCATCGAAGGAAAGAACTGATATGAAAGTGCTGCCTATGCTGCTGGCCCTGGCCGTTCCCGGCCTCTGCTGGGCCGAAGATCCCCAGACCTTCGAAGGCGCTGGCGTGGTCTTCGAAGTCCAGGTCGAGAAGAACCTGGTGGACATCGACCACCGGCTCTACCGCCTGCCCAACAGCACCGTCAGGAACGGCATGCCCAGCCTGTTCCAGGTCAAGCCGGGCTCCGTGGTGTCCTACTCTGGCACCGTCAGCCAGCCGTGGTCCACCATCACCGATATCTACATTCACAAACAGATGAGCGAACAGGAGCTGGCCGAGATGATCGAGAAAGAACAGCCCCGCCAGGACGGGGAGGAGCAGCCCCGATGAGGACAAGACAGAAGGGCTTCACGTTGCTGGAAATGGTGGTGGTAGTGGCGGTGATCGGCATCCTCCTCGGCATCGCCATTCCCAGTTACCAGAACTACGTGATCCGCTCCAACCGCACCGAGGGGCAGGCGCTGCTCTCGGACGCGGCCGCGCGCCAGGAACGCTACTACTCGCAGAACCCCGGGGTCGGCTACACCAAGGACGTGGCCAAGCTGGGCATGAGTTCGGCCAACTCGCCGAACAACCTGTACAACCTCACCATAGCGACGCCCACCAGCACCACCTATACCCTGACCGCCACGCCGATCAACTCGCAGACCCGCGACAAGACCTGCGGCAAGCTGACCCTCAATCAGCTCGGCGAACGCGGCGCAGCCGGCAAGACCGGCAACAACAGCACCGTCAACGACTGCTGGCGCTGAAACGAAAGAGCCCCTCTACGAGAGGGGCTCTTTCATTGCGCACGGTTCACAAAGCCTTGACCCGCAGTTCCTTGGGCATCGAGAAGGTAATGTTCTCCTCCCGCCCCTCCAGTTCCTGCTCCTCCGACGCCCCCCACTCGCGTAGCTGGGCGATCACGCCGCGCACCAGCACTTCCGGCGCGGAAGCGCCTGCGGTGATTCCGATGCGACGCACACCGTCGAACCAGCCGCGTTGCATGTCCTCAGCGCCGTCGATCAGGTAGGCCGGCGTGCCCATCCGCTCGGCGAGTTCGCGCAGGCGGTTGGAGTTGGAACTGTTGGGGCTGCCCACCACCAGGACCATGTCGCACTGGTCGGCCAGTTCCTTCACGGCATCCTGGCGGTTCTGGGTGGCATAGCAGATGTCGTTCTTGCGCGGTCCCTGGATCTGCGGGAACTTGGCGCGCAGGGCATCGATGACCTTCGAGGTGTCGTCCATCGACAGGGTGGTCTGGGTCACGTAGTGCAGGGCTTCGGGCTTGCGCACCTCCAGCGCGGCGACGTCGGCCTCGTCCTCCACCAGGTAGATGGCACCGCCGTTGCTGGCATCGTACTGGCCCATGGTGCCTTCCACCTCGGGGTGCCCTTCATGCCCGATCAGCACGCATTCGTGGCCGTCGCGGCTGTAGCGCACCACTTCCATGTGCACCTTGGTCACCAGCGGGCAGGTCGCGTCGAAAACCTTCAGGCCGCGCCCCTCGGCTTCCTTGCGGACCGCCTGGGAAACGCCGTGGGCGCTGAAGATGACGATGACGTTGTCCGGCACCTGATCGAGTTCCTCGACGAAGATGGCGCCGCGCTGGCGCAGGTTGTCCACGACGAACTTGTTGTGCACCACCTCGTGACGCACGTAGATCGGCGGGCCGAAGACATCGAGGGCACGGTTGACGATCTCGATGGCGCGATCCACGCCGGCGCAGAAGCCGCGGGGATTGGCGAGTTTGATTTGCATGGCGGTCTCGTGGGCGACGCGGTGATTGGACGAATGAACCTTGCTACCGCCCTCCCCGCTTGGGAAGGGCGCAGCGACCGACGGTTCAGGCCGGCTGGACGTCGATGATCTCGACTTCGAAGGCCAGGGTCTTGCCGGCCAGCGGATGATTGAAGTCGACGGTCACCTGCTGCTCATCGAACGCCTTGACCACGCCCGGCAGTTCGGTCTTGGCCGCGTCGTTGAAGATCACCAGCAGGCCCTCGGCCAGCTCCATGTCCTGGAACTGGTCGCGCGGCATGATCTGCACGTTCTGCGGATTCGGCTGGCCGAAGCCCTGTTCGGGAAGAATGCTCAGGGTGCGCTTGTCGCCAGCCTTCAAGCCGAACAGCGCCTGTTCGAAGCCCGGCAGCAGGTTGCCGTCGCCGACCTTGAACGAGGCCGGCTGCTTGTCGAAGGTGCTGTCGACGACGTTGCCGTCCTCCAGCTTGAGGGCGAAATGCAGGGTGACGCGGCTCTCCTCGCCAATGCGGGTCGACTCAGCCATGGGCGGCTTCTCCGGATTTCTTCGATCTGAACATGTCGAGCGCCAGCATGACGGCGCCGACGGTGATGGCGCTATCGGCCAGGTTGAACGCCGGGAAGTACCAGCGGTTCTGCCAGTGCACCAGGATGAAGTCCACCACGTGGCCAAGGACCATGCGGTCGTAGAGGTTGCCCAGGGCGCCGCCGAGCACCAGCGCCAGGGCGATGGCCAACCAGGTCTCGCCTTTCTTCAGGCGTTTCAGCCAGACCACCAGGATCGCGCTGACGACGATGGCGATCAGGGCGAATAGCCAGCGCTGCCAGCCCGAGCTGTCGGCCAGGAAGCTGAAGGCGGCTCCGGTGTTGTAGGCCAGGGTCCAGCTGAACAGATCGGGGATCACCACGATCTGCTGGTACATGCTCAGTTCGGCCTGGAAGAACGCCTTGCTGACCTGGTCGAGGACGAACACCAGCACGGTGATCCACAACCAGGGCAAGCGCCCGAAACGATCGACGTCAGGCATAGTGGCGAACCTCGCCGCTGCCTTCGATGTTCTCGATGCAGCGACCGCACAGGTCAGGATGCGCAGCGTGCTGACCGACGTCCTCGCGATGGTGCCAGCAACGACCGCACTTGGCGTGGGTCGACTTGACCACTTTCAGCTTGAGGCCGGCGACTTCGCTGTCCACCGCGTCGGCCGGAGCCGCCGACAGCGGCGCCAGGGTCGCGGTCGAGGTGATCAGGACGAAGCGTAGCTCGTTGCCCAGCTTGGCCAATTGGGCCTGCAGCGCGTCTTCCGCATACAGGGTGACCTCGGCCTGCAGGTTGCCGCCCACGGCCTTGGCCGCGCGCTGGTTCTCCAGCTCCTTGTTGACCGCGGCCTTCACCGCCATGACCTGCTCCCAGTACTGGCGATTCAGCGTCACGTCGGCCGGCAGTTCGCTGAGGCCGTCGTACCAGGTGGCGAGCATTACCGACTCGGCACGCTCGCCGGGCAGGAATTTCCAGACTTCCTCGGCGGTGAACGCCAGGATCGGGGCGATCCAGCGCACGAGGGCCTCGGCGATGTGGAACAGTGCGGTCTGGCAGGAGCGCCGGGCGACGCTGTTGGCGCCGGTGGTGTACTGGCGGTCCTTGATGATGTCCAGGTAGAACCCGCCCAGCTCCTGTACGCAGAAGTTGTGCACCTTGGAATAGACGTTCCAGAAGCGGTACTCGCGGTACGCCTCTTCGATCTCGCGCTGCAAGAGCAGGGCGCGATCGACCGCCCAGCGATCCAGGGCCAGCATTTCCTGGGGCGGCAGCAGATCCGTGGCCGGATCGAAACCGTTCAGGTTGGACAGCAGGAAGCGCGTGGTATTGCGGATCCGCCGGTAGGCATCGGCGCTACGCTGGAGAATCTGCTGGGATACCGCGATCTCGCCCGAGTAATCGGTCGAAGCCACCCACAGGCGCAGGATGTCGGCGCCCAGGGTATCGATGACGGTCTGCGGCACCACGGTGTTGCCCAGCGACTTGGACATCTTGCGGCCGGACTCGTCGACGGTGAAACCGTGGGTCAGCAACTGGCGGTACGGCGCATGGTTGTCGATCGCGCAGCCGGTCAGCAGCGAGGAGTGGAACCAGCCGCGGTGCTGGTCGGAACCTTCCAGGTAGAGATCGGCGACCGGGCCGCTGGCATGGCCGATCCGGTGGGAACCACGCAGCACGTGCCAATGGGTGGTGCCGGAGTCGAACCAGACGTCCAGGGTGTCGTTGATCTTCTCGTACTGCGCGGCCTCCTCGCCGAGCAGCTCGGCGGCGTCGAGCTTGAACCAGGCTTCGATGCCTTCCTTCTCGACTCGCTGCGCGACCTCTTCCATCAGCTCCACGGTGCGTGGATGCAGTTCGCCACTGGCCTTGTGCAGGAAGAACGGGATCGGTACGCCCCAGTTGCGCTGGCGCGAGATGCACCAGTCGGGACGCCCGGCGATCATTCCGTGCAGGCGCGCCTGGCCCCAGCCCGGGACGAATTCGGTCTGGGTGATGGCTTCCAGCGCTCGCTCGCGCAGGGAAGCACCCTGCCTGGGCTGCTTGTCCATGCCGACGAACCACTGCGCGGTGGCGCGATAGATCAGCGGCGTCTTGTGCCGCCAGCAGTGCATGTAGCTGTGATTGATGGTTTCGTGGGCCAGCAGGCTGCCGACCTCTTCCAGCTTGGCCACCACGTTGGGGTTGGCCTTCCAGATGAACTGGCCGCCGAAGAACGGCAACGAGTCGACGTAGACGCCGTTGCTCTGCACCGGGCTGAGGATGTCGTCGTTGCTCATCCCGTAGCGCTTGCAGGTATAGAAGTCGTCTTCGCCGTAGGCCGGCGACGAGTGGACGATACCGGTGCCGGCATCGAGGGCCACGTAGTCGGCCAGGTAGACCGGCGACAGGCGCTCGTAGAACGGATGGCGGAAGTTGATCAGTTCCAGCGCCTCGCCCTTGGCGGTGGCGACCACCTTGCCCTCGCGCTGGTAGCGCGCCAGGCAGGACTCGACCAGGGCCTCGGCCAGCACCAGGTAGCGATCGCCGGCATCGACCAGCGCGTAGTCGATCTCCGGATGCACGTTCAGCGCCTGGTTGGCGGGGATGGTCCAGGGCGTGGTGGTCCAGATGACGATCTGCGCCGGCTTGTCCAGGGCCGCCAGGCCGAAGGCCGCGGCCAGCTTGTCGGCATCCGCCACCGGGAAGCCGACGTCGATGGTCGGCGACTTCTTGTCGGCGTACTCGACCTCGGCCTCGGCCAGCGCCGAACCACAGTCGAAGCACCAGTTGACCGGCTTCAGGCCCTTGAACACGAAGTCCTGCTTGACCATTTCCGCGAGGGCGCGGATTTCGTTCGCCTCGTTGGCGAAATTCATGGTCTTGTAGGGGTTGTCCCACTCGCCGAGCACGCCCAGGCGGATGAAGTCGGCCTTCTGCCCTTCGATCTGCTCGGCCGCGTATTCGCGGCACAGTTCGCGGGTCTTGTCCGCCGGAAGATTCTTGCCGTGGGTGGTCTCGACCTTGTGCTCGATGGGCAGGCCGTGGCAATCCCAGCCCGGCACATAGGGCGCGTCGTAGCCCGCCAGGGTCTTGGAGCGGACAATGATGTCCTTGAGAATCTTGTTGACCGCGTGACCGATGTGAATGCTGCCGTTGGCGTACGGAGGGCCATCGTGCAGGACGAACTTCGGACGGTCGCCGCCAATGGCCCGCAGCTTCTGGTACAGACCGATGTCGTTCCAGAACTTCAGGGTTTCCGGCTCGCGCTGGGGCAGGCCGGCTTTCATTGGGAAGGCGGTTTCCGGAAGGTTTAGCGTCGCTTTGTAGTCGGTCATCTCAGGGCCTGTTCAGGATCTCTTCAATCAAGCGGTTGGCCCAGCCAGTAGGCCCGGGCGGCGGCGATATCCGCGAGAATCGCCGCCTTGAGTGCCTCCAGGGAGGCAAAACGCTGCTCGTCGCGCAGCTTCTGGTGGAAGGTCACCTGCAGATGCCGGCCGTATAGATCGCCGGCGAAATCGAGCAGGTGCACTTCCAGATGGGGACGGCCGTCGCCGTTCACCGAAGGGCGGGTGCCGATGTTCGCCACCCCCTGGCAACGCTGGCCATCGACCAGCGTACTGACCAGGTAGACCCCGTTCAACGGCGCCTTGCGCCGTTTCAGTTGAATGTTGGCCGTGGGCGAGCCCAGTTGCCGGCCGAGTTTCTGTCCATGCAGGACCCGTCCGCTCAGGCTGAAGGGACGCCCCAGAAGGCGCTCGGCGAGATGCAGGTCGCCCTCGGCCAGGGCCTGGCGGACCCGCGTGCTGCTCACCCGCACACCGTCCAGTTCGACGGTGGTGGCCGCCTCGACGGTGAACCCCTGCTCGCGACTGGCGTTCACCAGGAAGGCGAAGTCACCGGAGCGGTCGCAGCCGAAACGGAAATCGTCGCCCACTTCAAGATGCCGCACCGCCAGTCCATCGACCAGGACCTGGCGGACGAACTCGGCTGCCGACAGCTCGCGCAAGCGGCGGTTGAAGGCCAGGCAGAGCACCACGTCGACGCCCTGCCCACGCAGCAACTCGAGTTTCTCGCGCAGGCGGGTCAGGCGCACCGGCGCCGAATCGGGGGAGAAGAACTCGCGCGGCTGCGGCTCGAAAATCACCACGCAGCTGGGTACGCCCAGCTCCAGCGAGCGCTCGCGCAGACGCGCCAGGATAGCCTGGTGCCCGAGGTGGACGCCGTCGAAGTTACCGATGGTGGCGACGCAGCCCCCGGCCAGGGGCTGCAGGTTGTGTAGTCCGCGAAGCAGCTGCATAGCACGCTTATTGCTCAGAAAGTGGTCGATTATACGCGTACCGGGCGCCGGACAACAGGCAAAACGGCATGATCCCGCCGCCAGCCCGGACGCGCTTCACAGCACCGCCCGGCGGGAAAAGTCGCGCAGGCGGAAACCCAGCAGCGCGAGCATACCGAAATAGGCCAGGAGACCGGCAACCACCAGCAGGCCGAGGCGCAGGAATCGCTCCAGCATGGCGCCCTGCTCCCAGGCCGGCAGCCAGTGCATCGTGGCCAGCAGCACCGCCGACATCGCCAGCACCGCGACCACCAGCTTGACCAGGAACTTCGCCCAGCCCGGTTGCGGCAGGTACAGACGCTGCTTGCGCAGTTGCCAGTAGAGCAGGCCGGCATTCAGGCAGGCGGCCAGGCCGATGGACAGGGCCAGGCCGGCATGCTGAAGCGGGCCGATGAAGGCCAGGTTCATCAGTTGGGTGGAAACCAGGGTGAAGAGCGCGATCTTCACTGGCGTACGGATGTTCTGCTGGGCATAGAAGCCCGGCGCCAGAACCTTGACCAGGATGATGCCGAGCAGGCCGACGGAGTAGGCGACCAGCGCGCGCTGGGTCATCGCCGCGTCCACCGTGGTGAACTTGCCGTACTGGAACAGCGAGACGGTCAGAGGTTCGGCGAGGATCGCCAGGGCCAGCGAACACGGCAGCACCAGCAGGAAGCACAGGCGCAGGCCCCAGTCGAGCAGGCGCGAGTACTCATGGCGATCCTTGTTCGAATAGGTCTTCGCCAGCATCGGCAGGAGGATCGTCCCCAGCGCCACGCCCAATACGCCGGAAGGCAGCTCCATGAGGCGGTCGGCGTAGTACATCCAGGACACCGAACCGGCTGCCAGGAACGAGGCGAAGATGGTGTTGATGATCAGCGAGATCTGGCTCACCGAGACCCCCAGGATCGCCGGCAGCATCAGCTTCATCACCCGCCAGACGCCGCTGTCCCTGAGGTTCAGGCGCGGCAGCACGAGCATGCCGATCTTCCTCAGGTGCGGCAGTTGATAGAGGAGCTGCAACAGGCCGCCGGCCAGCACCGCCCAGCCCAGCACCATGACCGGCGGATCGAAATAAGGCGTGAGGAACAGCGCGAAGCCGATCATTGCGACGTTCAGCAGGGTCGGCACGAAGGCCGGCACCGAGAAGCGGTTCCAGGTGTTGAGGATCGCGCCGGCCAGGGACGACAGCGAGATCAGCAATATATAAGGAAAGGTCACCCGCAGCAGGTCGGTGGTCAGGGCGAACTTTTCCGGGGTATCGGCGAAGCCCGGCGCGGTGACCCAGATAACCCAGGGCGCGGCGAGGATGCCGAGCGCCGTGACCAGCGCCAGCACCAGCGTGAGCAAGCCGGAAACGTAGGCGATGAAGGTCCGCGTCGCCTCCTCGCCCTGCTGGTTCTTGTACTCTGCCAGGATCGGCACGAAAGCCTGGGAAAACGCCCCCTCGGCGAAGATCCGCCGCAACAGGTTGGGCAGCTTGAAGGCGACGAAAAAGGCGTCGGTGGCGAGGCCGGCACCGAAGATCCGCGCCAGGATGGTATCGCGGACGAAGCCGAGGACCCGCGACAGCATGGTGATGGAACTCACCGCCGCCAATGATTTGAGAAGATTCATGGATGTCGGGCTGCCGGCATGTCGAAATTGATCCTGTCCAAGACCGCGACCGGCCGGGCCGGTTCATCGCGCGAGTGCGCCCTCGCCGCCGAACGGCGGTCCGCGAGGGCGCGCCGAGTGTAGAATGCGCGCCGGAATAAATCACCCGCAAGAAAGCAGGCGACATCCGTCGCCGATCTTTCCGGCCGCATGCGCAGCCCCTTGACAACCCCTGGAGGCGACGGCATTATTCGCGGCCTTAATTTGTTCGCTATTTACCCAGTTTTTTCGAGGAGCTCGACGGTGGCCAACACACCTTCCGCCAAAAAACGCGCCAAACAGGCTGAGAAGCGTCGCAGCCACAACGCCAGCCTGCGCTCCATGGTGCGCACCTACATCAAGAACGTCGTGAAAGCCATCGACGCCAAGGACCTGGAAAAAGCCCAGGCCGCCTTCACCGCCGCTGTACCGGTGATCGACCGCATGGCTGACAAAGGCATCATCCACAAGAACAAGGCTGCTCGTCATAAGAGCCGTCTGAGCGGCCACATCAAGGCCCTCAGCACCGCTGCCGCCTAAGGCACGCCTTGCTCGAATAAAAAACCGGCCAATGGCCGGTTTTTTATTGCCAGCGACTCGCTCGCTTCAGCGAGCGGTCGGCCATGGCATGAGAGGAATCGCCGTCACCGCGTTCTGCGGACTACCTTCGATCACCCGGTCGCTGTAGACCAGATAGACCAAGGCATTGCGCTTGCGATCGAAGAAGCGCACCACCTGCATGCTTTTGAACACCAGCGAAGTGCGCTGCTTGAACACCTCTTCGCCATCCTTGAGTTCGCCACTGAACTGGATCGGCCCCACCTGGCGACAGGCGATCGACGCCTCGGCGCGATCCTCCGCCAGCCCCAGGCCGCCCTTGACCCCACCGGTCTTGGCGCGCGACAGATAGCAGGTCACGCCCTGCACCTTGGGATCGTCGAAAGCCTCGACGACAATCTTGTCGTTCGGCCCGACCCACTTGAACACCGTGGAAACCTCGCCGATCTCCTCCGCCCCGGCAAGCGCCGGCAACAGCAGCAGACCACCCAGCAACCCCGCGAGCTTGCGCATTCGCCCTCTCCTCAGACCAGAACCAGATTGTCGCGATGCACCAGCTCCGGCCCATCCACGTAGCCGAGCAAGGCCTCGATGGCATCCGTCGGCTGACCGAGGATCTTCTGCGCCTCCAGCGCACTGTAGTTGACCAGGCCGCGCGCCACTTCGCGCCCGCCCTGGTCCACACAGACCACCATCTCGCCGCGACGGAAGCTGCCCTGGACCGCCTTGACCCCAACCGGCAACAGGCTCTTGTGATCCTGGCTCACCGCCTTCACCGCCCCATCGTCCAGCACCAGGGTGCCGCGCATCTGCAAGTGGCCGGCCAGCCATTGCTTGCGCGCCGCCTTGCGACTGCGATCAGGGGTCAACAGGGTGCCGAGGCGTTCGCCGGCGCGCAGGCGGTCGAGGACACGCTCGATACGCCCGCCGACGATCACCGTATGCCCGCCGGAACGCGCCGCCAGGCGCGCCGCCCGCAGCTTGGTCTGCATTCCGCCGCGCCCCAGGGCGCCGGCACTGCCGCCGGCCACCGCATCGAGCTGCGGATCATCGGCACGCGCCTCGTAGATCAGTTGGGCATCGGGATTGTTGCGCGGATCGGCGTCGAACATCCCGTCGCGATCGGTAAGGATCACCAGCAGGTCGGCCTCGACCAGGTTGGCCACCAGTGCCGCCAGGGTGTCGTTGTCGCCGAAGCGGATCTCGTCGGTGACCACCGTGTCGTTCTCGTTGATCACCGGGACCACGCCCAGCTCGACCAGGGTCCGCAGGGTGCTGCGGGCGTTCAGGTAGCGCTTGCGGTCGGAGAGGTCGTCATGGGTCAGCAACACCTGGGCGGTCTGCAGGCCATGCAGGGCGAAGCTGGACTCCCAGGCCTGCACCAACCCCATTTGCCCCACCGAGGCGGCGGCCTGGAGTTCGTGCATCGCGCTAGGTCGGGACACCCAGCCCAGGCGGCTCATACCGGCGGCGACGGCGCCGGACGACACCAGCACCAGCTCGATGCCGGCGCAATGCAGCGCCACCATCTGCTCGACCCAAACGGCCATGGCATTGCGATCCAGCCCACGGCCATCGGCCGTCAGCAGGGCGCTACCGATCTTCACCACCCAGCGCCGCGCGCCAGTCACCTTGTCCCGCATACCCTCAACCTTAGAAGCCCAGGCTTCGACTCTTCAGCCCCGCCGGCCCGCCCGGCGGGGTATCACGCCATCAGGGAACGTAGAAGATCTCCGGACCGTCGCCGTCGTCTTCCTCATCATCGAAATCATCGTCATCCACCGCACCGGCGTTCTTCAGACCCGAACGCCGCAGCGCGCGCGCATCGTCCAGGGCCTGCAGACGGGCCCGCGCCTCGTCCTCGATACGTCGGTCGAGTTCGGCCAGTTCCTCGGCATACTGCGGATCTTCTTCCAGGCGCAGGGTACGCTCGTCGAGATAGCGCATGATGTCCTGGCTGAGCGCCTCGGTGCCATCGCGCTCCAGGGCGGAGATCACATAGACCGGGCCTTCCCAGCCCAACCGCTCGATCACCGCCTGCTTGCGCGCCTCGCGCTCGGCCGGATCGAGGATCTGGTCCATCTTGTTCAGCACCAGCCAGCGCTCGCGCTCGGTCAGCGCCGGACTGAAGCGACCCAGCTCGCGAACGATGACCTCGGCGGCATCGGCCGGATCGCTTTCGTCCAGCGGCGCCATGTCCACCAGATGCAGAAGGATGCGGGTCCGCGCCAGATGCTTGAGGAAGCGAATGCCCAGCCCGGCGCCTTCGGCGGCACCTTCGATCAGGCCGGGAATGTCGGCGACCACGAAGCTCTTGTAGCGACCGACACTGACCACGCCGAGGTTCGGCACCAGGGTGGTGAACGGATAGTCGGCCACCTTCGGCTTGGCCGCGGACACTGCGCGGATGAAAGTGCTCTTGCCGGCATTCGGCAGTCCCAGCAGGCCGACGTCGGCCAGCACCTTCAGCTCCAGCTTGAGGTCGCGCGCCTCACCCGGCTTGCCCGGGGTGGTCTGGCGCGGCGCCCGATTGGTACTGGATTTGAAACGAGTGTTACCGAGGCCGTGCCAGCCGCCCTGAGCGACCATCAGCCGCTGACCGGGCTCGGTCAGGTCGCCGATGATTTCCTGGGTATTGGCGTCGATCACGGTGGTACCGACCGGCACCGGCAGGATCAGGTCGTCGCCCTTGGCCCCGGTGCAGTCCTTGCTGCCGCCGTTCTCGCCGCGCTGGGCATCGAAACGGCGGGTGTAGCGATAGTCGACCAGGGTGTTCAGGTTGACGTCGGCTTCCAGGTAGATGGAACCGCCGTCGCCACCGTCGCCGCCGTTGGGACCGCCCTTTTCGATGAACTTCTCGCGACGAAAGCTCATGAGGCCATTGCCGCCGTCACCGGCTTTCACGTGGATTGATACTTCATCGACGAATTTCATGGATATGCCTCCCACCACGAGGGCGGGTTAACAGAAAAAAACATAGGATACAGGATGCCCCGAAAGCAGGGCATGGCCGGAAGCCGGCGCAGAAACAAAAAAGCCCCGTCGCTAGACAGGGCTTTTTCAGCGAGCTATTGCTTAGGCAGCAACGATGCTCACGTATTTGCGACCAAAGGCGCCTTTGGTCTCAAACTTGACCACGCCGTCCACTTTCGCGAACAGGGTGTGGTCCTTGCCCAGGCCAACGCCGTAACCGGCGTGGAATTTGGTGCCGCGCTGACGAACCAGGATGTTGCCAGCCTTTACAGCCTGGCCGCCGAACAGTTTCACGCCAAGGCGTTTACTTTCTGAGTCGCGGCCGTTGCGGGTAGAACCGCCAGCTTTTTTGTGTGCCATGAGTCATATCCTCCAGAAAGGAATTAGGCCTGAATGCCGGTGATCTTGATTTCAGTGAACCACTGGCGGTGGCCCTGACGCTTCATGTGGTGCTTACGACGGCGGAACTTGATGATGCGGACCTTGTCGTGACGGCCGTGGGAAACCACTTCAGCGGTAACCTTCGCACCTTCGACGACCGGCAGGCCGATTTTCACGTCTTCGCCATTGGCAACCAGCAGGACGCGGTCGAAATCGATCGCTTCGCCGGTAGCGACGTCGAGTTTCTCGACCTTGAGGAATTCGCCTTCGGTGACTTTGTGCTGCTTGCCACCGGTAACAATCACTGCGTACATGTGTATCTCCGTTAAACCTGCTCACCCGACGCTTTATAGAAGTAGGAATCGGCCGGCATGGCTGCATGGGGTCGGATCGGACGCCCGTGCAATTGCGTAAGGCAGGGTATGCCAAGGAAGTTCAGGGCCCGCGATTGTACGGAAAGGTCCAGGCCGAGGCAAGTGCCACGGGCCTTTCCTTGACAGTCCCCCCCCTGCCACCTAGCATGCCGCGCAATCTTTGTGGAGCTATTGTCACTGATGCAACCCCAGGCCTTCTACCGCGTGGTGGCGGAAGATTTCACCGCCGTCGACGGGATCATCCGTCGCCAACTCACCTCCCGCGTTCCCCTGGTGGAAAAGATCGGCGACTACATCATCTCCGCCGGCGGCAAGCGCCTGCGCCCGCTGCTGGTCCTGCTCGCCGGCAAGACCCTGGGCTACAAGGGCGACGACCTCTGCCTGCTGGCCGCCACCATCGAATTCCTGCACACCTCCACTCTGCTGCACGACGACGTGGTCGACGCCTCCGGCCTGCGCCGCGGCCGCTCCACCGCCAATGCCCTGTGGGGCAACGCGCCGAGCGTGCTGGTAGGCGACTTCCTTTATGCCCGCTCCTTCGAAATGATGGTCGAGCTGGGTTCCATGCCGGTCATGCGCATCATATCCCAGGCCACCCGGGTGATCGCCGAGGGCGAAGTGCTGCAATTGTCCAAGGTACGCGACGCCAGCACTACCGAAGAGACCTACATGGAAGTGATCCGCGGCAAGACCGCGATGCTTTTCGAGGCCTCGACCCACAGCGCCGCCGCGCTGTGCCAGGCCGGCGAGGAACAGTCCGAGGCACTGCGCCGCTTCGGCGACTACCTGGGAATCGCCTTCCAGTTGGTGGACGACCTGCTCGACTACCGCGGCGACGCCGCGACCCTCGGCAAGAACGTCGGCGACGACCTCGCCGAAGGCAAGCCCACCCTGCCGCTGATCGTCACCATGCGCGACGGCACCGAGGAACAGGCCGCGCTGGTACGCAAAGCCATCCAGCAAGGTGGCAGCCAGGACCTGGAGAGCGTCTGTGCCGCCGTCGAGGCAGCCGGCGCCCTGGACTATACCGCCAACCTCGCCCGCGACTACGCCGCCCGCGCCATCGCCTGCCTGGATACGCTGCCGGACAACGAATACCGCTCCGCCCTGGTCGAACTCAGCGAATTCGCTGTCGCCCGAACCCACTGAACCGGGCTCGACTTGTGACGAACGCCGCCGTTTTCACGGCGGCGTTTTCGTTTTGCGACGAAAGGCACGATCAAGACTTGCTATTACGATAATAAGAATTATTCTCATCTCACAGTCTTGTCACGGAGATGAGCGCCATGACTTATTTGATCGATGCCTGGCTTGATCGGCCACACCCCTACCTGCGGATCCTGCACCGGGAAACCGGGGAAATCTGCGCAGTCCTGGAAGAAGACGCGCTGGACGAACTGCGTGACCAGGGCGGCCTTGACCTGCACGAGTTGAACTCGAGCGAACCGCTGATCCTCAAGGAGCTGGTACGCAACCTGTTCCTCTTCTGCTACGCCCGCGCCCTGCGCTGAGCCTTTGCGATGACGCCAGGACGCGTCATCCGTGCGCCGCTGCCCGGGAGGCGGATCGCACGAACGGAGGCAAAGGCGCCTCCGGCCGGTTCCGGGAAGGTCACGGACGACCTTCCCGGAGTCACTTTCCTCATGTCCCGGTCTTTCCGCAACGCCTCGCCCGAGCACGCCGGCAGCCCCTCGCCGCGATAGGGATTCCTGCCTGATCCACATCAAGCCGACCTCGCCTGAAAGCCGTTACAACAGCGGCGTGACCGTCGTCCTGCCGACGGCCGCATAACGAAAAAAAGAATGGACCGTGGCCGAGGGGACCGCCCCAGGCCTACGCCTAAGGATGAGGAAATGCCTGCTTCTTTCCCGCGCCTCGGCTTGCTCGGCGCACTGTGCTCCATCGTTCCCCTGCTCCATGCCAGCGAACCGACCACGGACGCTGCGCTCATCGAAAAAGGCCGCTACGTGGCCCAGCTCGGCGACTGCATCGCCTGCCATACCGGCCCGCAGGGCGCGCCGATGGCCGGCGGCCTGGAGCTGAAGACGCCAATGGGTACCATCTACTCGACCAACATCACTCCCGACCGGGAGACCGGCATCGGCCGCTACAGCTTCGAAGAGTTCGACCGCGCCATGCGCAAGGGGGTGACCGCCGAGGGAGTGAATCTCTATCCGGCGATGCCCTACCCGTCCTACGCCAAGATCAGCGAAGAAGACATGCGTGCGCTGTACGCCTACCTGATGCACGGCGTGCAACCCGTCACCCAGGCGAATACGCCGAGCGCGATGAGCTGGCCGTTCAACCAGCGCTGGGGCCTGTCGCTGTGGAACTGGGCGTTCCTCGACGACGCGCCGTTCACCCCCTCCAGCGACGCGGACCCGGTGATCAACCGCGGCGCCTACCTGGTACAGGGGCTCGGCCACTGCGGCGCCTGCCATACTCCGCGCGGCATCGCCTTCCAGGAAAAAGCCATGAGCGAAGCCGGTCGTTCCGGGCAGTTCTACCTCGCCGGAGAAACCGTCGAACAATGGCAAGCCCTGAGCCTGCGCAACCTGTGGACGGTGGAGGACACCGTGCAGTTGCTGAAGACCGGGCAGAACCGCTTCGCCACGGTGTCCGGCAGCATGACCGATGTCATCCACCACAGCACCCAGCACTTCAGCGACGACGATCTGCTGGCCATCGCCAGCTACCTGAAGTCCCTGCCGGCCGGCAAGGACGACCTGCCCATGCCCGACAGCGAACGCCCACTGGCAGCACCGGTCGACCTGTACAGCTCGCGGGGCGGTCTCGGCTACGCGCAGTTCTGCTCCGACTGCCACCGCAAGGACGGCAGCGGCGTCCCGGGCATGTTCCCGCCGCTGGCCGGCAACCCCACGGTCGCTTCGGCCAACCCGAGCACGCTACTGCATATCACCCTTACCGGTTGGAAAACCGCGCAGACCGCAACCCACTCGCGGGTCTACACCATGCCCGGCTTCGCCCAGCTGGAAGACCGCGAAATCGCCGAGATCCTCAGCTTCGTCCGCAGCAGTTGGGGCAACCAGGGTTCGTCGATCGATGCCGGCCAGGTGAAGAAACTGCGCCAGCGGATCGAGGCCGGCAACGGCCCGGCCACGACCTTCGTCTCTCCACGCCTGGCGGACATGCTCGCGGCGCCGAACGCCGAACAGGTGGTACGCGGCATGCGCCTGCACCTGGAGACCCGCAAGCTGCTGCCGGCGAACGTCGGCAACCAGTTGAACTGCACCAGTTGCCACCTGAACGCCGGAACCGTAGCCGACGGCTCGCCCTTCGTCGGCGTCTCGGCGTTCTTCCCCAGCTACGCGCCCCGGGCGGGCAAGGTCATCGGCCTGGAGGAACGCATCAACGGCTGCTTCCGGCGCTCGATGAACGGTAAGCCTCTGCCGCCGGACTCTGCCGACATGCAGGCGATGGTGGCCTACTTCGACTGGATGAAGAACAACACCCGGCCGCAGGACAAGGTCGCCGGCCGCGGCGTCGGCAAGGTCGACCCGGCGCTGAAGCCCGACCCGGAGAACGGCCGCAAGGTCTACGCCCGACAATGCGCGGTGTGTCATGGCGAGAATGGCGAGGGGCTGAGGAACAGTGCCGGCGAGATGCTCTTCCCACCGCTGTGGGGCGACGAGTCGTTCAATATCGGCGCCGGCATGGCGCGGACCTTCACCGCTGCCGCCTTCGTCAAGCACAACATGCCGATCGGCTTCCAGGAACGCTTCCCGCTCGGCCAGGGCGGCCTCAGCGACCAGGACGCAGTGGACGTCGCGGAGTACTTTTCGCACCAGCCGCGCCCGGACTTCCCGGACAAGATCAAGGACTGGCCGAAGGACAAGCGTCCGCTGGATGCCCGCTACTGATGCCGCCATGAAAAACGCCCCGTCGATGCGTCGACGGGGCGTTTCGCTCCTTCCTGGGGCCGATGCGCCTCAGAGGATTTCCAGCAGTTCGACGTCGAACACCAGCACGCTGTGCGGGGGAATGCTGCCGACGGCCTGGCCGCCATAGGCCAGTTCGCTCGGTACGTGCAGGCGCCACTTGGAGCCGGCGTTCATCAGTTGCAGCGCTTCGACCCAGCCGGCGATCACGCCGCCCACCGGGAACTCGGCCGGCTGGCCACGCTGGTAGGAGCTGTCGAATACGGTGCCGTCGATCAGGGTGCCGTGGTAGTGGGTGCGCACGGTATCCTCGCGGGAAGGCTTGGCGCCCTCGCCAGTGCTCAGCACTTCGAACTGCAGGCCCGAGGGCAGCACGGTCACGCCTTCGCGCTTGGCGTTCTCGGCCAGGTAGGCGCGGCCTTCGCCAGCGGCGGCTTCGGCCTTGGCCTGGGCTTCGGCCTGCATGCGCTCGCGGATCACCTGGAAGCTGGCCGACAGCGCCTCGCCGGAAACCCGGCTGTCGATACCTGCGAACGCATCGGACAGGCCGGCCAGGACTGCGTCCAGGGTCATGCCCGGAACCGGATTCTCGCGCAGTTGGTCGCCCAGTTGACGGCCGATGCCGTAGCTGACACGGGCTTCGTCAGTGGTCAGGTTGAGTTCGCTCATGGCGCTGCTCCGCTGTGGGGTCGAAAAAGGGCGGCCAGCCTAGCACAGAAGGCCCTTCCCCCCTACCGGCGCAGCCGCTTGTGCTCAACCCTGGCGGATCGACAGCGGCAGCCCGCCGATAAACGAACCCGACTCGGCCAGGAGTCCACACATCTCGTCATCGACATCGGCGCACACCAACTCCACCGGAACCCTGTTCAGCCCGCGCAGTACCTGGCGCGCATGCTCCACGGAGCGCAGGCTGACCGGCTGGCCGAGATCGTCCTCCACCGGATAGGCGCGGTCGCCCATCTGCGCCTCCAGGACATAGATGCCGCCCTCCAGCGACACCAGGTGCAAGGCGTCGATATGTCCGGCCTGGACCCGGCCGGCGAGATCCTGCATGTTCATCGCGAACCTCTCGAGGTTGCGCAGGCAGCGGAAGCCTCCAGGTTTCCGCCAACCGCCTCGGTCCCGACAGCGCCGGCCCGATTCCCGGCATCGTCCGGCCGGCAGGCCCCGACGATGCGAAGGACGCCCGCTCCCGGCGTCCGCCCGATATCACAGGAAAGTCTTGCCCAGGCGGCAGGCAACGCAAGCCGGAAACGCCGCCGCCCGTCCGTTTTACAACGGCCGGGCGGCGCGAGCGAAACACTGGAGAGGGTCGTCAGTGACGGGTCTGCTTATCCAGGTAGCCCATGGCGAACGCCGAGAGCACGAAGGTCATGTGGATGATCACATACCACATCAGCTTGTTGTCCGGCACATTCTTCGCGTCCATGAAGATGCGCAACAGGTGGATCGAAGAGATCGCCACGATGGAGGCGGCCACCTTGTTCTTCAGCGAGCCGGAATCCATCTTGCCCAGCCAGCTGAGCTTTTCCTTGCCTTCGTCGATGTCCAGTTGCGAAACGAAGTTCTCGTAGCCGGAGATCATCACCATGACCAACAGGCCGCCAACCAGAGCCATGTCGATCAGTGAGAGCAGGACCAGGATCAGGTCGGCCTCGGCCATCGCGAAGATGTTCGGGATGACGTGGAATATTTCTTGGAAGAACTTGATGGTCAACGCCAGCAGCGCCAGCGACAGGCCCATGTAGATGGGAGCCAGCAGCCAGCGCGAGGCGTACATGGCGTTTTCGAAAAAGCGTTCCATGGTCTCTTGTGTGTATGTGCAGGGGAAAATGGGGCGGCGAGTATAACGCAGCGGCCGGCGGTTTTTATCCAGAAAATCTGTGGATAAATATGTGCACCGAGCCGGGATGGATCCCGCCAGCGATGATGGCACGGGGCCTCGGCCGGATTGCTCAGGCTTTGCCCAGGCGCCGCTCAGGATTCCGGGCGAAACAGGTAGTCGCCGACATGCGGCCGTCGTTCGCCATTGAGTCGGCGCAGTTCGCCCTGCAGGTGCAGGCGCCAGATCGGCGGGTCGACGGCTTCGATATAGCCTTGCTGGGCCAGGCAGTCGGCAATCGCCTGCAACACCCCTTCGGCCACCAGCGGTCCGTGGAAGGGGCCCTGGGCCTTGATCGCCGAAGGCTGGGAGCCGGACATGCCGGCGGCGCAAAGCAGGGTCCAGAGTCCGTTCTCTCCGGCCAGCGGCCTGACCACGCATTCGATTCGCGTGGTCAGCCCCAGACAAGGGCGGATGAGGCAGAGGTTACGCGGCATGGCGGCATCCTCACGGGGGTTCCCAGTTTTGAGCCTACACCTGCCGCCAGGTTCCGCATAGCGCCGGCGGGAACTTGTCCACAGGGCTGAAACGCACGAGGGCGGGGCTTTCCAGCCCCGCCCTCGACAGGTTCCGACAGCGCGCCAGGCTCAGTCCTTCTTCGCCGCGGCCTTGTCCTTCGCCACGACGGTCTCTTTCTCCGCCGGCTTGTCCTTTTCCTTGTCGTCCTCTTCCATGCCGAGTTCGGATATCTCCTGCAAGCGCGCCACGACCAGATCGTTCACGCTGCCTTTCGGGAAGCGTCCCTTCTCGTCCTGGGCACCGAACGGCTTGCCCACCAGCAGCGCCAGCGCCTCGTCCACCTCGCGCACCGCGTAGACGTGGAACTGCCCGGCGCGCACCGCCTGCAACACGCGCTCGTCGAGCATCAGGGTAGTGACGTTGGCGCGCGGGATGATCACACCCTGTTCGCCGGTCAGGCCGCGCGCTTCGCAGAGGCGGAAGAAGCCCTCGATCTTCTCGTTGACGCCGCCGACCGCCTGCACCTCGCCGAACTGGTTGATCGAGCCGGTAATGGCGAAGCACTGCTTCAAGGGCGTCCGCGACAGCGCCGAGATCAGCGTGCAGACCTCGCCCAGCGAGGCGCTGTCGCCGTCCACGTAGCCGTAGGATTGTTCCAGGGCGATGCTGGCGGAGATTTCCAGGGGGAACTCCTGGGCGTAGCGGCTACCCAGGTAGCCGGTAAGGATCATCACGCCCTTGGAGTGGATCGGCTGGCCGAGGTTGACTTCGCGCTCGATATCGACGATGCCGCTGCTGCCCGGATAGACGGTCGCGGAAATCCGCGCCGGCACGCCGAACACCGAGTCGCCCACCTCCAGCACGGTCAGTCCGTTGCACTTGCCGACCGCGGCGCCAGCGGTGTCGATCAGGATGATCCCCGCCAGCATGTCGTCGAGGATCCGCGCCGACACTCGTCCGGTGCGGGTCTGCTTGGCCTTGAGGGCACGCTCGATGTGGCCGAGCTGGATCACCTCCTCGTTCGCCAGCTGACGGATGAAATCGGCTTCGCTGACCAACTGGAACAGGTCGCCGATCCGTGCCGAAAGCCGCCCCTGGTGCTCGGCCAGGCGCGCGCTGTAGGTCGCCAGTCGCGCCACCGCCGCGCCGCTGAGGGGCGCCATGCCCTCTTCCGAGGTGCGCGTCTTGAGCAACTGGGCGAACTGTTCGAGGCTGTCCTCGCCCAGCGGGATGTCCTCGTCGAAGTCCACCAGCACCCGGAACATCTCCTGGAAGTCCGGGTCGAGGTCCTGCAGGGTGTAGTAGATCTGCCGCGAGCCGATGATGATCACCTTCAGTTGCAGCGGGATCACCTGGGGGGTCAGGGAGACCGCAGCCAGGCGGCCGAGTTCGGCCAGCGGCGACTCCATCTTCAACTGGCGCGACTGCAGGGCACGCTTGAGCGCGTCCCAGACGAACGGCTCGCCAAGCATCTTTTCCGCTTCCAGGATCAGGAAGCCGCCGTTGGCCCGGTGCAGCGCCCCCGGACGCAACTGCCGGTAGCTGGTGTAGAGCGCCCCCTGGTCCGAGCTGTACTCGATGCGGCCGAACAGGTTGTCGTAGGTCGGGTGCGACTCGAACACCACCGGCGCGCCGCTGGTCGCGTGGTGGACGATGGCCTGGTTCGGCGCGTACTGCTCGATCAGCCCTTGCTTGCGCTGGGCGTCGGTGCGGCTGTCGTCGACCAGTTGGTCGACCACGGTCTTCAGCAGGTTCAGTTGCATCGCCTGCAGGTAGGCGCAGACGCCCGGGTTGTTGTTGTACTTCTCCACCAGAGGCGCCAGCAGGGGCTGCAGGGCCAGGGTGATGGTTTCCTCGTTGAGCTCGCGCAACTGGTTGCTCGACTCGCGCTTCCACTGCGGCAGGCTCGCCAGTTCCTCGTTGAGGTACTCCTCGAGGGCGGCGATATCCTTGTGGAAACGCTCGCGCTCGGCTTCGGGCAACTGGGCGAATTCGGCCTCATCGAGGGCCTTGCCGTCCTTCATCGGGGTGAAGGCGACGTTGGCGCTGTCGCGGTACAGCGCCACGTCCTTCTCCAGGGCGCGCCGCTCCACCGAGTCCAGGGCGCGGTCGTAGCGCTGGTTGAAAGCGCGGTCGACGGCGTTCTTCTTCTGCTGGTAGGCCGGATGCTCGAAGACCGCCGGGAAGGTCGACATCAGGTTGTCGATCAGACGGTCGATGTCGGCGCTGAATTCGGTCGCGCTGCCCGGCGGCAGCTCGATCACCCGAGGTTCGCGCGGCTCGTCGAAATTGTTCAGGTAGACCCAGTCGGAGGGCGTGGCGACGCGCTTGCCCTCGGCTTGCAGATAGCGTTTGACGAAGGAGAAGCGTCCGGTCCCCGGCTCGCCCATGACGAATACGTTGTAACCCGGACGCGGCATCGCCACACCGAACTGCAGCGCCTCGACCGCACGCTCCTGGCCCAGCACGCCGCGGAAGGGCTCCAGGTCATCGGTGGTGTCGAAGGCGAATTGCTCGGGAGCGAACGGGCGGGTCAGTTCTTCTGGCGCCAGGCGCAGGCCGGCAGCGACGGAATCGGGCATCGGGAATCCTTGCATCGGGCGGCAGATCGCCGCGGGGTGTCGTCGCCCGCATTCTCCCCCCAGCCTCGCGCCACTGACAAGGCGCGGATGGCGCTATCTCACCGATGTACCAGGTCGGCGCAGCGCAGGCAGTATTCCGCCGCAGGCAGGGCGGCCAGGCGCGCCGGTTCGATAGCCTCGCCACAGCGCTCGCACTGGCCGTAGCGACCTTCCGCCAGGCGCAGGCGGGCCAGGCCGACCTGGCGCATCCCCGCCTCCGCCTCGGCGAGCAGGCCTTCGAGCACTTCGTCGTTCTGGCGCTGCACCGCCTGCTCGGCAAAGTCCGGCGAATGGCTGCGCGCCAGGTCCCGGCGGATCGCCGCGGCGCGTGCCGCGTACTCGGTCGCCAGGGTTTCCAGGGCGGTAGCGGGGTCGAAAGCGCTCATATCCACCTCCTGCATGAGGAACGGCTGACCAAGGCCGGTTTCGCTCAGACCGACCAGAACTTTCCCAAGTCTGGACGGTTCCAAGCGGATTGCCGCTGACGCCGGTCAATTTTCGCCCGGCATTGCGCGCTGCCACCCATTCGGTGCCTTGACACCCCGGTGGCATTCCGAAAAGCTCACGGCGTCGCTGGCCCGCTCCAGATGGCTCCGATCCACCTCAAGAGAGAACAAACGATGAAACGGATTCTGCTCGGTACCCTGTTCGCCGCCGCCTCCTTCAACGCTTTCGCCGACGCTCCCGGCGGCGCCGGCTGCGGCTGGGGCAACATGCTCTTCAAAGGCCAGCGCGGCGTGGCCACCCACGTGGTCGCGGCGACCACCAACGGCACTTCCGGCAACAACACCTTCGGCATGACCACCGGCACCAACGGCTGCCATACCAACGGCGCGCTGTCCTATGGCGGCAAGCCCCTGCTGGTGCTCGGCAGCATGATGGACGAGCTGTCCGAAGACATGGCCAAGGGCAATGGCGAAGCGCTGACCACCTATGCCGTGGTGCTGGGCGTGCAACCGCAGGACCGCGAGCACTTCGCCGCCGTCACCCATGAGCATTTCTCCGAGATCTTCAACAAGTCCGACGCCACCGCCGCCGACGTCTATGCCAACACCCAGGCGATCCTGAAACAGGACGCCCGCCTGGCCAAGTACGCCGAGCAGGCCTGAGCCTCGCCGCCTGCCCGTTCGCGGGCAGGCCCCTTTCCCCAAGCATTAAGCCTTGCCGATGCCGAAACGCCTGTTGCCCTGGATGGCGCTGTGCGCCTGCTCCCCCCTTCTGGCTGCGCCCACGGTTCCCGAGGCCCGCCTCCAGCAACTGGCCGCCGATCCCTACTGGATCGCCCTCGGCCACTACGAACGCGGCAAGCTCGGCGGTTGGCGCAGCTACGTCGACGACGAGCGGTTCTTCCTCGCCGACAACGGCGAGAGCCACCCGGACGCCGAACTGGCGGCCACGCTAAAGGCGCTCTATGCCTCGCCCAGCCTTGGCGACAAGCACGCTCAGTGCGTCTACCCGGCGCGCACCCGCTGGCTGCGCCAGCAACTGCAACTCGACGACCTGCCGCAGCCGCAGTGCGGCGAATACGACAACTGGTACCGCGACATCAACCCGCACAGTGCGGTGCTGGTGTTCCCCGCGGCCTACCTGAACAGCCCGTCGTCGATGTTCGGCCACACCCTGCTGCGCATCGACCAGGCCGACGTCACCAGCAACAACACTGCCCTGCTCAGCTACGCGCTGAACTTCGGCGCCTACATCGAAGGCATGGACAACAGCATCCTCTATGCCTGGAAAGGCCTAATGGGCGGCTATCCCGGCCTGTTCGCGCTGGTCCCGTACCGGGAGAAGCTGGCCGAATACAGCCGCCTGGAGAACCGCGACCTCTGGGAATACAAGCTGAACCTCACGCCCGAGGAGACCGGGCGCATGGTCGAACACGTCTGGGAACTCAAGCAGGTCCGCTTCGACTACTACTTCTTCGACGAGAACTGTTCGTTCCGCCTGCTCGAACTGATGGAGATCGCCCGCCCGGGCATCGAGCTGACCGAGCAGTTCCCGCTTACCGCGATCCCCACCGACACCGTCCGCGCGGTGAAGAACGCCGGGCTGATCGAGCGCATCGACTACCGGCCGTCGCGCGAGAAGGAACTGCTCGCCCGCGCCGAACCGCTCGACCATGCCGAGCGCGACTGGGCCAAGCGCCTGGCGGACGACGACAGCCTGCTCGACGCTCCCGACTTCAAGGCCCTGCCGATGCCGCGCCAGGCGCTGATCCAGGACGCCGCCTTCCGCCTGGTGCGCTACCGCGCCACCGGCCAGGCGCGTGACAGCGGCATCGCCTCGCGCAGCTACAACCTGTTGCGAGCGATCAACCGCAACCCGCCGCCGGACCTCCAGGTCGAGCGCCCCGGCCAGCCGGAAGACGGCCACGAGTCACGGACCTGGCAGTTCGGCGTCGGCAGCCGCGATGACCGCGCCTTCGCCGAGTACGGCCTGCGCATGGCCTACCATGACCTCGCCGATAACGCCTATGGCTTCCCCCTCGGCGCGCAGATCGAGATCGGCCAGCTCAAGCTGCGCCAGTACGAAGGCAACCGCTGGCAGTTGCAGAATCTCGACCTGGTCACCATCCGCTCGCTGACCCCGCGCAACCAGTTGCTCAAGCCGCTGTCCTGGCAGGTCGCCGGCGGCCTGGAGCGGGTGCCGGGCGAGGACGGCGACGAAAACCTGGTCAGCCACCTCAACGGCGGCGCCGGCGGCAGCTGGATGTTCGGCGACGACTTGCTGCTCTACGCCATGGGCACCGCGCGGATCGAGAACAACAGGGACTTCGCCGCCGCCATCGCCCCGGCGGTGGGCTTCGACAGCGGCTTGCTGTGGCGCAACCCGCTGGGCAACCTGACCCTGGAGGCCAAGGGCGACTACTTCCACAACGGTGAAGTGCGCCGCAGTTTGGGCTTCGTCCAGCAGGTGGAGCTGGGCCGCGACCTCGGCCTGCGCCTGAGCGCCGAACGCGAGTTCAGCCATGTCGGCAAGCCGATCAACGAGGTGAAGCTGGAGCTGCGCTGGTACTACTACTGAGCCAGCCTCCGGCGCACCTCCATCAGGGCGAAGCCGAGCAGGTTGAGGCCTTGCCAGGTCGCCGGCTCGGCTGCCAGGGGATCGCTCGCGGCCAGGCCGATGCCCCAGATCGCGTCCACCGGGCTGGCCTCGACCAGCACCCGGTCGGCGGTGCCCAGAAGGTATTTCTTCAGCGAAGCGTTCTGGCCGAACTTGCCGAGGTTGCCTTCGATCACGATTCCCACCCGCTCGGCGTTCCAGCGTGCCTCGTCGAAGCCGGCGACTTCGCGGCCGAGGGCCTTCGCCTCGCCTGGGCTGCGCGCCGCCAGGATGCGCTCGAGCAACCTAGGGTCGTCGAACAAGCGTGCCTTGGCCGCCATCATGTAATGCTCGGCGCTGGCGTAGCGCACCCCGTCGAGCTTGAACGAAGCCTCGTACCACTGGCTGAAACAGCTCTTGCCGACCTTGTCATCCGTCGCCGGGCGATGTCCCCAGAAATACAGGTATTTGAAGCTTTCGCCGGCCGCGCAGCGCTGGCGCAGCCGCTCGACGTCCATTATCTCGCTCATCGGCATTCGTCCCTGGAGCCCGTGAAAAGACGCCAAGGATATCCCGAAGTGGTGTTCAGGCGCGTATCTGCGCCCAGTCCAGGCCGAAACGCGCCAGGTACTTGCGCAGCCGGTCGGCGTCGTTGGGGTTGCGCTTGTCCTGGCGCGAAACGGCGAACAGCCGGCGTCCCGCCTCGGAAAGGGTCTTAGCCCCGCGGCACACCTCCAGCACCGCCTGCAGTTGCAGGCGGTCGAACAGATCCAGGGCCTCCACCCGCTGCCCCAGCAGATCGGCCAGTGGCTCCCGGCCCGCATCGAGCCCCCAGGCCTGGCGCAGGCGGAGGATCTCCTCCTCGACCAGCGCCTCGTCGATCCGCCCGCTGTCGGCCAGGGTCGCCATGCGTGTGATGGAAGCCGACAGCTCGCGGAAGTTGCCGGCCCAGCGCGCTTCGCTGGAACCGGCGAAGGCCAGGTAGCGACGCTTGGCCTCCAGGTTGAAACGCACCTGCCGCCCTTGCTCGCGGGCGTGCCGCTCCAGTTCGAAGTCGATGTTCGGCTCGATGTCCTCGCGGCGTCCAGCCAGGCCCGGCAGCTCGAAGGTCCACAGGTTGATGCGGGCGAACAGGTCCTCGCGGAACAGGCCTTCGGCCACTCGTCCGCGCAAGTCGCGGTGGGTCCCGGCGATAAGCTGGAAGTCGCTCTCCACCTCACGGTCCGAACCCAGCGGGAAGAAGCGCTTCTCTTCGATAGCCTTGAGCAGCATCGCCTGTTCGTCGGCGCCCAGCTCGCCGATCTCGTCGAGGAACAGCATGCCACCGTCGGCTGCGCGCAGCAGGCCTTCGCGCGCATTCTGCGCGCCGGTGAAGGCGCCCTTGACGTGACCGAACAGTGCCGACATCGCGCCGTCGCCGCGCAAGGTGGCGCAGTTGACCTCGACGAAACGCCCGTCGAGCTGGTGCCGGCTGCGCTTGAGTTCATAGATGCGCCGGGCGAGGAACGATTTGCCGGCACCGGTCGGCCCCACCAGCAGCATGGGTGCCCGCGAACGCACGGCGACCCGCTCGATCTGCTCGATGGAGCGGTTGAAAGCGGCATTGCGCGTGGCGATTCCCGACTTGAGCAAAGCCAGGCTTTCCTCCTGTTCGCGGCGGAACCGCGAGGCGATGCGGTCGTAGCGGGACAGGTCGAGGTCGATCAGCGTCGCCGAGCCCTCGGGATGGCGCGCCTCGTCCTTGCGCCGCGACGGCGAGGTCTGCACCAGCCGGGCCGGCAGGTAGCGCGCCTCGGTAAGGAGGAACCAGCAGATCTGCGCGACATGGGTCCCGGTGGTGATATGCACCAGGTAGTCCTCGCGCTCGGTGTCGAAGGGGTAGGCGCTGACGAAATCGTGCAGGGCGCCATAGACCTCCTCGAAGTCCCAGGGGTTGCGCAGTTCCATCTGCTGCAGGCGGACCTCGGTATGCGGCGACACCGCGGCGATGTCGGCGCGAATCCGCTCGGCCAGGCCGAGGTCGCGGGCGTCGTTGCCGTGGATCAGTTCGAGGCGGTCGATCAGCAGGTCCGGCTGCTGGCACAGGCCGATGCTCGGCCGCCACTTTTGCCAGCGCGCCGCGCCCTTGCCGAGACGGTCGAGGGTGGCGCCGATGAAGCCGATGGCGACCGTGCGTTTCATCACTGCTTATCCTTCAAGATAAAGATCGATATGAAAATATATAGAAATAGCCAGGCATCTCTCCATCGAATTCGCCGACGAAGCGCAATAAAAAATTTATTCACCTTTAAAATCAAACAGTTAAGCAAGAAACAGTCTCATCGATAAAAACCTGGCACGCCGCTCGCTATATCCATTTCGACCGCATCGCCCATGCAGGCCGACGGGTCGGGACTCCAGTCCCGCCGGTGCCCGAGCCCACCCCTGGTGTCGGCGTCGTGCATGCCGCCCGCAACAACGACGGTCATTCGCGAATGACGGCAATGCCGCTTCGCGGTTCGATAGCTCAGCCTGGTAGAGCAACCATCCACGAAATGGTCTGTCGCGGGTTCGACTCCCGCTCGAACGTTGCCTTAACGGCAATCACTCAATGGCAACACCCGCCGGTGTGGCCGAGGCGAACTGCGCAAGCGGCCAGGAAGGCCGGACAACGCAAGGGAGCCGAAGCCGCCGCCGGCCCGTCCGGCCCGCGGTTCGGGCACGGGGCAAGGCAGGCCGGGGATCGAGGGAATCGATCGCATGGACAGGACGTCCGCCAGGCCAACCTCCTCCGCGCTCCACCCGCGACGCTCGACGGGCCGGCAACACCGGCACCACGGAAGAATGAAAGGAATGAAGAGATGAAAATGCTGAAGCGCTTTATCGTGAAGAAGAACGAACGCGGCCTGCTGTACTCCGAAGGCGACTTCCTCGCCGTGCTCGAACCGGGCACCTACCGCCGCTTCGATCCGTACGACCGCCTGAGCCTGGAAAGCTTCAGCCTGAACACCCCGCAGTTCGAACACCGCCTGGCCGGCTACCTGCGGCAGAGCGAACCGCAACTGGTGGAGCGCTATTTCACCCGGATGGACCTGGGCGACAACGAGGCCGGCCTGCGCTACGAGGACGGCGTGCTGGTGGAGCTGCTCGCACCGGGCAGCCGCCGACTGTACTGGAAAGGCCAGACCGAGCAGCGCCTGGAGCGCATCGACCTGACCCAGGACTATCGATTGTCTGCCGCGCTGGTCGCCCAGTTGCACCAGCCGAACCTGCGCGGCCGGGCCCTGGCGGGCCTGGACGCAGTGTTGCTGGTCCAGGTGCCGGCGTTCCAGGTCGGCGTGCTCAAGGTCGACGGCGCCCTTGCCGGCCTGCTGCAAGCCGGACAATACGGTTTCTGGCGCTACAACCGGCAAGTCAGCGTGGAACTGGTCGACACCCGTATCCAGGCGCTGGAGGTCAGCGGCCAGGAGATCCTTACCCGCGACAAGGTCAGCCTGCGCCTGAACCTCGCCGCCAACTGGCGCTACAACGACGTACTCACCGCCTTCTCGCGGCTGAGCAAGCCGCTGGAGTACCTGTACCGCGAGCTGCAGTTCGGCCTGCGGGCGGCAGTGGGCACCCGTACCCTCGACGAACTGCTGGAGAACAAGCAGTCGATCGACGAAGCGGTCAGCGCCCACCTGGCCGCCAAGCTGGAAGACAGCGGCCTGGAAGTGAGCGGCCTGGGCGTGCGCGACATCATCCTCCCGGGCGAAATGAAGACCCTGCTGGCGCAGGTGGTGGAGGCGGAGAAGGCGGCCCAGGCCAATGTGATCCGCCGCCGCGAGGAAACCTCGGCGACCCGCTCGCTGCTGAATACCGCGAAGGTCATGGAGGAAAACCCGACCGCGCTGCGTCTGAAAGAACTGGAAACCCTGGAGCGGGTGGCCGAGCGCATCGACCGGATTTCGGTATTCGGTGGCCTGGACCAGGTATTGAACGGACTGGTCACGCTGAAGCAGGCCTGATCACGAACGATAGCCGCGCCGTCGACGGGACGACGCGGAGCACAAGGAAAGCACGATGAAAGACATGAATATCCTCGAAGTGGCCGGCGGCAAGCCGATCAAGCTCTGGACCCAGGGCGTACCGGTGGAGGAGGAAGCGCGCCAGCAGTTGCTGAACACGGCGAAGATGCCCTTCATCTTCAAGCACCTGGCGGTGATGCCTGACGTGCACCTGGGCAAGGGCTCGACCATCGGTAGCGTGATCCCTACCCTCGGCGCGATCATCCCGGCCGCGGTGGGCGTGGATATCGGCTGCGGAATGATCGCCGCGCGCACCTCGCTGGTCGCCGCCGACCTGCCGGACAACCTGCACGCCCTGCGCAGCGCCATCGAGCAGGCGGTACCCCACGGCAAGACCTTCGGCCGCCGCGACCGCGGCGCCTGGCACGAGGTACCGGAGGCCGCCGACCAGGCCTGGAAGGCGCTCGCCGGTCGCTTCAAGGCGATCACCGACAAGCACCCGAGGCTGGAGAAGACCAACAACCGCCAGCACCTGGGAACCCTCGGCACCGGCAACCACTTCATCGAGGTCTGCCTGGACGAGGCCGACCGCGTCTGGTTCATGCTGCACAGCGGTTCGCGCGGGGTCGGCAACGCCATCGGCAACCTGTTCATCGAACTGGCCAAGGCGGACATGCGCCAGCACATCGCCAACCTGCCGGACAAGGACCTGGCCTACTTCGAGGAAGGCAGCCGGCACTTCGACGACTACGTGGAAGCGGTCGGCTGGGCCCAGGATTTCGCCCGGCAGAACCGCGCGCTGATGATGCACGCGGTGATCGAGGCGGCGCGCCAGGTGATCCGCAAGCCGTTCGAAGCCAACCTGGAGGCGGTCGATTGCCACCATAACTACGTGCAGAAGGAGCGCCACTTCGGCCAGGAGGTACTGGTCACCCGCAAAGGCGCGGTGTCCGCGCAGAAGGGCCAGCTCGGCATCATTCCCGGCTCGATGGGGGCGAAGAGCTTCATTGTCCGCGGCCTCGGCAACCAGGAAGCGTTCTGCTCGTGCAGCCACGGCGCCGGGCGGACCATGAGCCGGACCAAGGCGAAGAAGGTCTTCAGCGTCGCCGACCAGGCCCGCGCCACCGCCCACGTCGAATGCCGCAAGGACGCCGACGTGATCGACGAGATCCCGATGGCCTACAAGGACATCGACCGGGTCATGGAAGCCCAGCGCGAGCTGGTGGAAGTGCTGCACACCCTGCGTCAGGTGGTGTGCGTGAAAGGATGACGGGCGCCCTGTGGCGCCCGCTGGGGAAGAATCGAAATGAACAGGGAAGAACGCCATCCGCTCCCCGCCGCCATGCGCGAGCGGGTACTGGATGAGCTGGAACGGATCGAACGCGAGCACGACGTAGTCGTGCTCTACGCCTGCGAGTCGGGTAGCCGGGCCTGGGGCTTCGCTTCGCCGGACAGCGACTACGACGTACGCTTCGTCTATGTGCATCAGCCCGAGTGGTATCAGCGCGTCGAGGAACCTCGCGACGTGATAGAACGCCCGCTGAGCGACGAGCTGGACATCAGCGGCTGGGAACTGCGCAAGGCGTTGCGCCTGATGCGCAAATCCAACCCGGCCCTGCTGGAGTGGCTCGGCTCGCCGCTGGTGTATCGGGAAGAGCCTGGCGTGCGCGAGGAACTGCTTTGGCTGGGCAGCGCCTTTCACTCCGTACCAGGCAGTCGCCATCACTACCTGTCGATGGCACGCAAGAACTACCGCGGCTACCTGAAGGGCGACAGCGTCCGGCTGAAGAAATACCTCTACGTCCTGCGCCCGTTGTTCGCGGTGCGTTGGCTGGATGCAGGCCTGGGCTTGCCGCCGGTGGCGTTCGAGAGGCTAATGGAAGCCACGCTGGACGATCCGTCGCTGCGCGAAGAACTGGATGCCCTGCTGAGCCTCAAGCGTCAGCGCGACGAATCGGCCTACGGCCCTCCGCGCCTGGCGCTGCAACGCTTCATCGAAGCGGAGTTGCTCCAGGCCGAACGAGGGGCCGCCCAACCAACCGGCGCGCGCCAGGACAGCCGACTGCTGGATCGCTACCTCCACGACAAGATATGGCAATACACAAGGGAAACCTCATGAGAAAGGACCTCATCGAACTCGACGGCAGCGAAGGTGGCGGGCAGATCCTGCGTAGCGCCCTGAGCCTGTCGATGACCAGCGGCCAGCCGCTGCGCATCCGCAACATCCGTGGCCGGCGCAGCCGTCCGGGGCTACTGCGGCAGCACCTCACCGCGGTGCGCGCGGCGGCGGAAATCTGCGCGGCCGAGGTCGAGGGTGCCGAGCTCGGCTCACGCGAGCTGGCGTTCCGGCCCGGTGCGATCCGCGCCGGCGACTACGCCTTCGCCATCGGCTCCGCCGGCAGTTGCTCGCTGGTACTGCAAACCTTGCTGCCGGCGCTGCTCGCGGCCAACGGCGAAAGCCGGGTGAGGATCAGCGGCGGCACCCACAATCCACTGGCGCCGCCGGCGGACTTTCTCCGCGACAGCTGGCTGCCGCTGTTGCAGCGGATGGGCGCGGAAGTCGACCTGGAACTGCTGCGCCACGGCTTCGTACCCGCCGGCGGTGGCGAGCTGCTGGCGCGGGTACGCCCGGCGCGCTGGCGGCCGCTGCAACTGGAGCATCCCGGCGCGGCGCTGCGGCGCCAGGCGCGGGCGCTGCTCGCAGGGATTCCCGGGCACGTCGGCGAGCGCGAGCTGGAGAGGGTCCGCCAGCGCCTCGGTTGGAGCGACGAAGAACGCCAGCTGGAGTTCCTCGCGGAGGACCAGGGGCCGGGCAACGCCCTGCTGCTGCGGATCGACTGCGAGCACATCTGCGCGACCTTCTGCGCCTTCGGCCAGGCCGGCGTCAGCGCCGAACGGGTGGCGGAACAGGTCGCGACGCAAGCCATCGGCTGGATGGAAAGCGGCTGCGCGGCGGACGAGTACCTCGCCGACCAATTGCTGCTGCCCATGGCCCTGGCCGGCGCCGGCAGCTTCACCACGCCGCGGCTGAGCGCCCATCTGCAAAGCAACCGCCGGGTTATCGAACGCTTCCTGCCGGTGAGGATCGGCGACCAGGCGCTGGACGGCGGCGGTCATCGCATCGTCATCACATCGGCTTGACGAATTCCTCACCAATGCCGACCTAGACTCGCGCCGGACCTGCCAGCGGGCCCGGCGCGAACCTCCGGGAGCCCGTCCCGGCGGTCGAGGAGTCCCAGCCATGTCTTCTTCGCGTCTCGGCGTGCTTGTCCTCGCCCTGCTCCTGCTCACCGCCACCCTGCTCGGCGGCTGCGAAAACACCCACCAGCACCTGCTCGCCCAGGGCTACCCACCCGCCTATGCCGACGGTTTCGACGACGGCTGCGGCAGCGGCCGCCAGGCGGCCGGCTCGATCAGCGGCGAATTCCGCAAGGACGTCCCCCGCTACCTGCGCGAGGCGATCTACGCCAGCGGCTGGGGCGACGGCTTCGAGCAATGCCGGTCGATGGCGCGGAGCGAGGAGCGGCGGCGTTTCGAGGAACGCCAGTGGGACGACCGCGACGACGATTGGCAGCGCGACCGCGACCGCGCGCTGGCCCGGGCCTTGCGCGAGCGCTGAAGCACGCTGCGACAACCATCCGCAGCACCGATCCCGGTGCGCTTGATCCACGTCAAGCCGGGCAGCGCGCCGCTGGCCTCTCCTCACAGGACCGGTTGTAACGCCTGATAAGGAGAAAAAAAGATGCAGTCCTCGCAACTGCTCCCGCTTGGCAGCCTGTTGCTGTCCTTCGCCACGCCCCTCGCCCAGGCCGATGCCCTGCACGACCAGGCCAGCGCGCTGTTCAAACCCATCCCCGAGCAGGTCACCGAGCTGCGCGGCCAGCCCATCAGCGAGCAACAGCGCGAACTCGGCAAGAAACTGTTCTTCGACCCGCGCCTGTCGCGCAGCCATGTGCTCAGCTGCAACACCTGCCACAACGTCGGCACCGGCGGCGCCGACAACGTACCGACGTCGGTCGGTCACGGCTGGCAGAAGGGGCCACGCAATTCGCCGACGGTCTTCAACGCGGTATTCAATGCCGCGCAGTTCTGGGATGGCCGCGCCAAGGACCTGGGGGAGCAGGCCAAGGGTCCGATCCAGAACAGCGTCGAGATGCACAGTACCCCGCAGTTGGTCGAACAGACCCTGGGCAGCATCCCGGAATACGTGGACGCCTTCCGCAAGGCCTTCCCCAAGGCCGGCAAGCCGGTCAGCTTCGACAACATGGCGCTGGCCATCGAGGCCTACGAGGCGACCCTGGTGACTCCGGACTCGCCCTTCGACCTGTATCTCAAGGGCGACGACAAGGCCCTCGACGCACAGCAGAAGAAAGGCCTCAAGGCATTCATGGACAGTGGCTGCAGCGCCTGCCACAACGGCATCAACCTGGGCGGCCAGGCCTACTTCCCGTTCGGCCTGGTGAAGAAGCCCGACGCCAGCGTGCTGCCCAGCGGCGACAAGGGCCGCTTCGCCGTGACCAAGACCCAGAGCGACGAGTACGTATTCCGCGCCGCGCCCCTGCGCAACGTCGCCCTCACCGCGCCGTACTTCCACAGCGGCCAGGTCTGGGAACTCAAGGACGCGGTGGCGATCATGGGCAACGCCCAGCTCGGCAAGCAGTTGGCGCCGGACGACGTGGAGAACATCGTCGCCTTCCTGCACAGCCTGAGCGGCAAGCAGCCGCGCGTCGAATATCCGCTGCTGCCGGCCAGCACGGAGACCACGCCGCGTCCCGCGGAATAACCGCCACAAGGAAAAACGGGGCTCCCCTGGAGCCCCGTTTTTCCTCTATGGGACGACCTCAGACCACGCCCTGCGCCAGCATCGCATCGGCGACCTTGACGAAGCCGGCGATGTTCGCCCCCTTCACGTAGTTGACCCGCCCCTGCTCCTCGCCGTACAGCAGGCAGGCATGGTGGATCGACTGCATGATGCCGTGCAGCTTGGTATCCACCTCGCCCTCGCTCCAACGCAGGCGCATGGCGTTCTGCGACATCTCCAGGCCGCTCACCGCCACCCCGCCGGCGTTCGACGCCTTGCCCGGCGCGTAGAGGATGCCGGCCTCGAGGAACAGGTCGACGGCTTCCAGGGTCGAGGGCATGTTGGCGCCTTCGGCGACACAGACGCAGCCGTTGGCCAGCAGGCGCCGCGCATCCTCGGCATCCAGTTCGTTCTGGGTCGCGCAGGGCAGCGCGATATCGCAGGCCAGGCCCCAGGGCCGGCGCCCTTCGAGAAACTGCAGGGAAAACTGCTCCGCCATCTCGCGGATGCGCCCGCGGCGCACGTTCTTCAGCTCCATCAGGTATTCCCACTGCTCGTCGGAGAGCCCCGCCTCGGCATACAGGGTGCCTTCGGAATCGGACAGCGAGATCACCTTGCCGCCCATTTCCATGACCTTGCGCGCCGCGTACTGGGCGACGTTGCCCGAGCCGGAGATCGCCACCCGCTGGCCGTCGAAGCCGCGGCCACGATCCTTGAGCATTTCCTGGGCGAAGTAGACGCAGCCGAAGCCGGTCGCCTCCGGGCGGATCAGGCTGCCGCCATAGCTCAGGCCCTTGCCGGTCAGCACCGAGGTGAACTGGTTGGACAGGCGCTTGTACTGGCCGAACAGGTAGCCGATCTCACGCGCGCCGACGCCGATGTCGCCGGCCGGCACGTCCAGGTCGGCGCCGACGTGGCGGTACAGCTCGCTCATGAACGACTGGCAGAAACGCATCACCTCGGCGTCGCTCTTGCCCTTCGGATCGAAGTCGGAGCCGCCCTTGCCGCCGCCCATGGGCAGAGTGGTCAGGGAGTTCTTGAAGACCTGCTCGAAGGCGAGGAACTTCAGCACCCCGAGGTTGACCGAGGGATGGAAGCGCAGGCCGCCCTTGTAGGGGCCGATGGCGCTGCTCATCTGCACCCGGTAGCCACGGTTGACCCGTACCCGGCCCTGGTCGTCGACCCAGGGTACGCGGAACAGGATCGCCCGCTCGGGTTCGACGATGCGTTCGATGATGCCGGCTTCCAGGTAGTGCGGGTTGGCCTCGAGGAACGGCCAGAGGGAACGCAGCACCTCTTCCACCGCCTGGTGGAATTCGGGCTGATCGGGATCGCGCCGCTTCAGGCGCTCGAGGAAAGCGTCGACGGATTGCGTCATTTTTCTCACCGGTTTCTAGTTTTGTGAACAATTTTTTGCGCGTGACTCTAACAAGCCAGGCGGCACCTAGAAAGTGCGAAATGACGCATTGATGAATCTTTATGGTGCAAAACTGAAACTTTCCGGGTCCGCCAGAACGGCTCGGGCCAGAGCACGCGCCCGGAACCAGGCTGCCTCCCGGGCTGGCCACGCACTGTTGAAGGGCGACGAAAGCACCGTTCGCGTGCATCCCGGCGCCAGATGCGAAAGGGCCTCCCCCGCCAGGGGGAGGCCCTTCCTCTACCTACGGCCGGGTCTAGAAGTCGTAGGTCGCGGACAGGCTGAACACCTGTCCCTTGCTGGTTGCCCTGCCATCCAGCCGCCCGCCGCCCAGGCGATCCTGGTTGACCGTCTTCAACGGCACCTCCTTGACGAATTGCCGCGAGTAGGCCGCGTCGATCGACAACTCCGGCATCGACTGGAAGCGATAGCCGGCGCCCAGGGAGGCGAAGTAGCGATCGCCGTCGGGAATCCGCGGATCGCGGGTGGCATTGTGGGTCGGCGTCTGGTCGTAGGCGACCCCGGCGCGCATGGTCCACTGGTCGGTCACCTTGTAGTCGCCGCCCACCGCCAGGGTCCAGGTGTTCCGGTAGGTGTAGGGGATGGAGACGATCGTGTTGCCGTGGGACTTGAGGGTCAGGTCCTGGAACGACGACCACTCGGTCCAGGTGGCGCTGGCGCCCAGGCTCAGACGGTCGTTGAACTGGTGTACCCAATCCAGCGAGGCGTAGGCGGGGATATCCAGGCGCGCCGAGGCGGAAGCGCCCATGCGCAGGTCCAGGCCCGGATAGGCTAGGCCCGGGGTGCCGCCCTCGATGGCGCCCTCGGTCAGTCCACCGTCGTGGTCGTAGAGGTTGTAGTGCCCCTTCAGCTTGTTGCGGATCTTCGCGTGGTAGGCGAAGCCCAGGGTGTCGCGGTCGGTCGGCTTCCACACCGCGCCGGCGAAGAAGCCGGGCGAGGTGTTGTCCACCTTGACCCGCATCAGCGCGGACGAGTTCGAGGCCGGGAACGGAATCCCGCCCATGCCCGGGGAGTTGGCGGCCGAGGCATAGAGATCGAGGTTCTGGCTGACGAAGCCGGAGGTGCGCTGGATGATCACCCCGGCGCCCAGGGAGAAGTTGTCGTTGACCTTGAACGACAGGGAGCCGGTCAGGCCGATCGTCTCGATCTTGGTGTCCACCGCGAAATCGCGGCCTTTCCAGTTCGGGTCCCAGGTGCTGCGCATTCCCATCGGAACGACCTGGCTCAGACCGAAGGCGAAGCGGTCGTTGATCGGTACGACCAGGAAGCCGGTCGGCAGCCACGCGCCGAATCCGGCCTGGCCGCCATCGTTGGTACCCAGCTCGGGGGTGCCCGGCCCGTCCTGGTAGCCGCCGGTCATGGGATTACCCTGGTAGTCGTAGGCATCGCCGTTGTACTTGATGTCGATATCGGCGTAGTTGACCGTCAACTGGGCGATCCGCTTGTCGATGAACGCCATGGCCGCCGGGTTGTTGAACGCGGCGCTCGGATCGTTGGGAAACAGCGAGCCGCCTGCCATCGCACGGCCCCAGCCCGCCGTGTTGGTGGTCGGCACCATGAAGCCGCCGGCTTGCGCCTGGGACGTGCCGAACAGTCCGCCGACGATCAGGGCGCAGAGCAATGGCAATGGTTTTCTGGCAAACAGGCAGGAAATATCGTTTTTGTTGTTCAAGGTTTCACCCCTGGTGGACTGCTAGTGCACGGGGCACGATGGTCGGCCTGCTTGAGCGTCCTGGCGGACACCCTCCCCCAGACCGTTTTCCATGTGCGAACGAGATTCTGCGCCGCTTCCGGCGGAAACTCCCTCGGACCTGCCGGCCCGCGAAGGACGCCTGGCAGCGGGAGCGCGAAACCGCTGGCGCCGAGGGCGCCAGCGGCAGCCCGGATTACGGGTTGACTACGAAGGCCGGGGTCGGCTTCACGCTCAGGCTGTTGATCTTGCAGTTGCCTGCCAGCGACTGATTGCTGGCGCTGAGGGTATTGGTGGCGTTGCTCCAGGAACCGTTGACGGTGCTCGGGCCACAGGTAGAGGAGAGAATCTTGAAGCCGACGCCATCGACCTTGCCGGCGGTGGTGCTGGAAACGGTCAGCTTCCACGGCAGGCCGGTCATCTGCGGCACGCTGCACAGGGTGTTGCTGCCGCTGACGGTGACGCTGTCGATCGAGGCATAGGAACCATCGGCGGCGGTCTTGCCCTTGAAGGTGATGTTGCAGGTCACTGGCAGATTGAGCGACGCCGGCGAGCTCACGCTGATGGTGCCAGGTGCGGTGAAGGCCGAGTTGACCGGGGTGATGGTGGCCGCGCTGGCCATGGACGAAACGCTCAGGCAGAGAGCAAGAGCAGCAAAGGACGGCAGGGACTTGATGGATTTCATTGTTTTGTATCCTTCCAGTGAGTTGGCAACGCTCGCGGTTGCCGAGCCTTGATCATGCGGCAGGATCGTCGCCGACCCGCCCCCACGACCACCTTGTGCCTTCCCGTCCGATCCACCTGCCAGGCGAACCACACCACCCGCCTTGGCCGTGCGTACCGGGATCGGGAGAGGCTTTACCTCATGAGTCCTATCCGGTGCCGACGCTGACGGTCCCCACGACGAGCCGGGACAGACCGGATATCGGAAAGATCCGATAGGGTTTGCCAACCCGCCGCGCCTCGAGATGCCCACCTGGCCGACCTCCGCGAACGCAGGCCTGACAGGGCTGGCAATCACCGCGAAGGGGCAGTGGACCAGTCAACGACGGGAGCCAGAGTACGGTCAGCGCGGCTCTGGAAAAGCCTAGCGAAAGAAGGGGGTTGCCCCTCCGAAGGAAGGTCGGTGAATGCCGTGGAGGGCGGACGAAGCGTCGTCGCGAAGGAATCCTGATACCTCTGTCAACATCCGCGTCGGGAAGAAACGCACCATGACGGGGCGTACCTACCAGAATTGGCAGCTCGCGAAGCCACCCAGCCAACCCAAAGTTAGGTTGCCAACTATCGGTCGGACGAGGACGGCACGCGAACGAGACCCGGCTGCAACTCGAACACCTCCACGCCCTCCGGCGTGGAGCGTCCGATCTTGACCTGTTGCGCCATCACGCTGGCGCCGGGAGCCTGGCGAAAGTCCACGAACAGCCGGTCACCCTCGTGGCGTATCGCCTCCGGCGGCACGACGATGGCCTGTTCGTTGCGATAGGTGGTGACCGTCAGCTTGGCGCTCATTCCCAGACGAATCTTCTGCAACTGGCGGGGATCAAGCGGCGCTACCGACACCGTCACCTCGAACTGCGGGCTGCCTCCCTGGGCCATGCCGGGCAGAGCCTGACCACCGAGGGCGGCGATGACGCCCGCCAGCGTGGTGCCCTCGAAGCCGTCGCCACTGATTTCCACCGCCTGCCCTTCGCGCAACTGGTTGATATCCAGTTCGGAAACCTTCGCAGATACCTTCAGCCGCTCGACGCTGGCCAGGCCGAACAACGCCTGGCCCTGCCCCAGCTTGCTACCGGCCTGCACCGGTTCGCGGCTGCCCTGCTCGCCAGCCAGGCCGGGCGCCGCGACGACGATACCGGCAAAGGGCGCGCGCACCGTACGGCCATCCAGCTGGGCCTGCAGCGTCTCGTATTTCACGCTGGCGTTGGCCAGGTCCATTTCGGCGATCTGGCGATTCTCGCCCTGCCCCTTGGCGCGGGTCGACTCCACTTCCCGCCGGGCCGCCTCCAGGTCCATGCGCTGCTGGCTGGCCTGTTGTTCGAGATCGTCGAGTTCGTTGCGCGGGACGATCCCGCGCTGGAACAGCTCGCGGGTCTCGCGCAACTTGCGCTCGGTGCTGCTCTGCGCCAGTTGCGCGCTGCGCAGGGCACGGCGGACCCGCGCCATGTCCTCGCCACGCTCCCAGTCGCGCAGGTCCTGCAGGGTGCGACGGGCCTTGAGCAACGCCGACTGTGCCTCGCGCACCTGCACGGCGATCTCGCGGGTGTCCATGCGCAGCAGCTCCTGTCCTTCCGCGACCCGCTGTCCCGGCTCCACCAGCAGCGCCTCGACATTGCCGGCGAAGGGCGCCGCCAGGGTCACCACGCGCCCCGGTTCCAGGCGTCCGACCAGGCCGATCTGATGCACCAGCGGGGCCGCCCGTACGGCGACCCAGCGCTCCCCTTCCGTGCGTTTCGCGGTGCCGCCGGCGAGGACCAGCCAGGCCAGCGCCGCGACAACCGCCAGGCCGGCGGCGAGCGACAATGCCGGCCGGCGCAGGAAGGAAAACCGGTCAGTGGTCATTGAGCGAAATCTCCCAGCTATCCAGGGTCATGCCGACGATCAGGTCGAGCTGCGTCTGCGCATTGAGAAACGAGATCAGAGCATTCAATTGGGTGTTCTCGACGTTGCGCAGGTCGGTCTCGAAGCTCAGCACCTGGAAGTTGCTCGAACGCCCGACGCGCAGCTTTTCCCGTTCGATCTCCAGCTTGCGCCGCGACAACGCGGTGGCGCGCTGGGCGATCTGGTACTGGCGCCAGCGCGTGCCGAGGTCGCGCACCGCATCGATGACGTTCTGCTCCAGGGTCTGCCGGGCATCCTCGATCAGGATCTTCTGGTTCTCCACGTCGACCTGGGCGCGCACCTCGGCCTGCCGGCGGCTGAGGTCGCCGATGGGAATTTCCACCTGTACCCCGGCGTAGCTGTCCCAACTGCGTGAATTGTCGCCACCGCCCTCGCTGTAGCGGTCGCGGATCTGGCTGGCGCCGCCCACCAGCGAGACATCCCACAGGCGCTGGTTCTTCGCCAGCACCAGGTTGAGGTCGGCCTGGCGACTGCCGATCAGGCGTTGCAGGTATTCCGGTTGCTGCTGCAGGGCGGTCCTGATCGCCTGCTGGCGGTCGACCTCGATCGGCGTGGCGGCCAGCGCATCGCTGGCGCGGATTTGCGTCGACAGGTCCAGCGCCAGCAGTTGCAGCAGGGCCAGGCGTGCGCTGTCGACCTGGTTGGTGGACTCCTCGACATTGAGCTCCTGGCTGGCGACGTCGGCCTCGGTCTGCACGATCTCGAATTCGGCCATTCGCCCGGCGCGGATCATCGCCCGGTTGACCTCGAGCAGCTCCTGGGTCCGCGCCAGGGCTTCGCGAGCGATGCGCGCCTGCTCCTGGGCGCGCAGCAGCTCCCGGTAGGCGCCGATGACCTGGCTGATGGTCTGCGACACGCTGGCCTTGAGTTGCAGGCGATTGGCGTCTTCGGAGAGACGTGCCAGGCGCAGCGGCGCGGTGGTGACGTCCCAGCCCGCATCGCGCAGCAACGGCTGGACGACGGTCAGGTCGAGGCCATCGCTGCGGTAGCGCCCGGCCTCGTCGGCGGTGCGGAACTGCTTGACCCAGGCCAGGCTGAAGCGAGTGCCATATTCGCCAAGCAGGGTCGCGGTGGGCGAGACATTGCTGGTCCTCGTGCGGTCTTCGGTGGCGCGGTTGGCGCGATAGTCGCCGCGCACCACCAGCTTCGGGTTGAAGGCGTCGGCGGCGACGCGCAGGTCGAACTTCTGCGCGATCCGTTGCAGGTAGGCGCTACGGATTCCACGGTTGTTGCGCAGGCCAAGATAGACCGCGTCGCTCAGGCTGAGGTCGATCACCTGCTCGCTGAGCAGCACCGACCTGCCCTGCTCGCGGGCCATGCTCGGTACGTCCGGACTCAGCGCCGGGTTGAAGCTGGCCGCCACCGGAAGAGCGGCGACCAGCCACAGCACGCCCAGGCCCCACCTATTCATCGCGCAGCGCCTCGACCGGTTGCAGGCGAGCCGCCGAGACCGCCGGATAGAGCCCGAAGAACAGCCCCACCAGCAGGGTACTGCCCATCCCCAGCGGCAGGGCCGCGTAGGCCAGGGAGAAGGTCCAGCCGGAGAACCTGGCGTAGAGATACGCAGCCGCCACGCCGAGCACCGCGCCCGACAGCGCGCCCGCGGCGGTCAGGGTCACCGCCTCGATCAGGAACAGGTTGCGGATATCCCGCTGGCGCGCGCCCAGCGCCATGCGCACGCCGATTTCCCGGCGGCGTTCGGCGACACTCATCAGCATCACGTTCATCACTCCGACGCCGCCGCCGAGCAGGGAGATGATCCCCAGTCCGGCCAGCAGGTAGGTGAAGGTCCGGGTCTGCCGCTTGAGTCCATCGAGCACCTGCTGCGAGACCTGGACCTGCGCCTCGTGGCCGGGCAACCGCGCCGTCAGGGCCGCGCCCAGGGCCGCGCCGACGCTATAGACGTCCGCTCCCGGCGAGACCCGCGCCACCACATGGCTGACCTCGGCGGCCGGCTGCAGGCGCGGCATGCCCGGCGCCGGCACGAACAGCGAGTCGTTGGCGGCGAACGGCAAGAGAGCGGCGCTGGCCTGCGGCTGGAGAATGCCGACCACGCGAAACAGATAGTCGTTGACCGTCAGTTGCTCGCCGAGGCGCAGCGGATCGCCGGGCGCCCCCAGGGCCTCGGCGATTGTCGCGCCCACCACCACGTAGGTGTCGTGATCGTCGAAGCGCGAGAGGAAACGTCCTTCGCGCAGCCGCAGCCTGGCGGCAGCCGCGAGCCCGGCGCTGGCGCCGACGATACTGGCGTTGCTGGTGCGTCCGTGAAAGGTCACCGGCGCCGAGTACAGGCCCAGCGCCGCCAGGTGCTCCAGACCGGCCACGTCGCGGAGCAGCGGTTCGGTGTCGAGCGACGCCGGCATCGGCATCGGCGCCTGCGGGGCGAACGGGAACTGCACCACCAGGGTGTCGGTGCCCATGTCCTTGAAGATGCTCATCGCTTCGTCGGTCGCGTTGCTGCCGATGTTCAGCATCGCGATCACCGATGAACAGCCCATGACGATACCCAGCAACGCCAGCAGCGAGCGGCGCCCCAGCCCGCGAAGACTGGCGAGGGCCTCGTGAAGCAATTGCCGGGGCGACGGGCTGGCGCTCACCGGCAGGCCTCCGCCAGGTCCTCGTGCACCTCGCCATGCCGCACTGTCAGTTGGCGCCCGAGACGGGCCGCCAGGCCGGGATCATGGGTGACCACCACCAGGGTCACCTGGCGCTCGCGGTTGAGGGTGAGGAGCAGCTCCAGCACTTCTTTCGCGGTGCTCGCGTCGAGGTTGCCGGTTGGTTCGTCGGCGAGGATCAGCGCCGGCTCACCGACCAGCGCGCGAGCGATGGCGACGCGCTGCCGCTGGCCGCCGGAGAGGTCCGCCGGACGATGGCCGGCGCGCTCGGCCAGGCCGACCCGGGCGAGCATCGCCTCGGCCCGCTCCAGTGCCTCGCGGCGCGGCATCCCTCGATAGCTCAGGGGCAGCGCGACGTTGTCCAGCGCGTTCAGCCGCGGCAACAGGTTGAAGCTCTGGAAGACGAAGCCGATCAGGCGGTTGCGGATCGCCGCCAGTCGGTCCCCGTCGACGCTGAAGATGTCGTGCTCGGCGAAGCGGTAGGCACCGCTGTCCGGGCGGTCGAGCAGGCCGAGGATATTCAGCAGGGTGCTCTTGCCCGAGCCCGACGCGCCGACGATCGCGCAGCTTTCTCCGGGAAAGATGTCCAGGCAGACGTCTTTCAGTATCTGCAGCGGCTGCCCCCCCAGGAGGTAGCCCTTGCCGATCCCCCGCAGGGAGATCAATGATTCGTGCTTGTTTGTTGTTGGCATTCGCACCCGACCGCTCGCATCCCTTCAAGGCCCGCCCGGTCGTACCGCCGCAAGGCCGGCGATACAGGCCGAACGGCCATACTGCTGATGATGGAGACAGCGCACAAGCCGCCACCACCGGCAACGCTACCCCGAGGCGCCAGCGCCGAGCGAAGGTAGCGGCTGGTCCGCCCGGCCAATGCCGGTACTCGATTCCGCCGGGCTTCGCCATATGGCGCGGCCTCTCCGGGCAGGCGGTATTGAGCGCACGGATCGGCTGCGCAGACCACTAGCAGAGCTGACACCATCGCAGCCGTCGATGCACCCCCATCTTTAGTTAGGTGAAGGCTCAGGCATGCTGCGTGGGAGCCTCCCCCGGGTACCGCCGATGGAGGTGTCCCTGCGCAGTTCCCATGTTCCCCAGCGCATGGCTCGTTGAATTCCAGGCATGAAAAAACCGCCGGCCGGCAACGCCGGCGGGCGGTTTCTCGAGGGTGCGCTTACGCCAGTTTCTTGTAGCGCACGCGGTGCGGCTGGGCCGCGGCGTCGCCCAGGCGCTTCTTGCGGTCCGCCTCGAACTCGGTGTAGTTGCCTTCGAAGAAGGTCACCTTGCCATCGTCCTCGTAGGAGAGGATGTGGGTGGCGATCCGGTCGAGGAACCAGCGGTCGTGGGAGATCACGATGGCGGAGCCGGGGAAGTCCAGCAGCGCCTCTTCCAGCGCACGCAGGGTTTCCACGTCGAGGTCGTTGGACGGTTCGTCGAGCAGCAGCACGTTGCCGCCCTGCTTCAGGGTCAGGGCCAGGTGCAGACGGCCACGCTCACCGCCGGAGAGGTCCTTGACGAACTTCTGCTGGTCGGCGCCCTTGAAGTTGAAGCGACCGACATAGCTGCGCGACGGGACTTCGTAGTTGCCGATCTTGATCTGCTCGAAACCGTCGGAAACCTGCTCCCACACGGTCTTGTTGCCTTCCAGGCTGTCACGGCTCTGGTCGACGCTGGCGATCTGCACGGTCTCGCCGATCTCGATGGTGCCGGAGTCCGGCTGCTCCTTGCCGGTAAGCATGCGGAACAGGGTCGACTTGCCCGCGCCGTTGCCGCCGATCACACCGACGATGGCGCCCTTGGGAATGCTCAGGGACAGGTTGTCGATCAGCACGCGGTCGCCGTAGCCCTTGGTCACATTGTGCAATTCGATGACCTTGTCGCCCAGGCGCGGACCGGCCGGGATGTAGATCTCGTTGGTCTCGCTGCGCTTCTGGAATTCCTGCGACTGCAGTTCCTCGAAGCGCTGCAGGCGCGCCTTGGACTTGGCCTGGCGGCCCTTGGCGCCCTGGCGTACCCACTCCAGCTCGGCCTTCATGGCCTTGGCGTGGGAGGCTTCCTGCTTGGCTTCCTGGGCCAGGCGGGCGGCCTTGGATTCCAGCCAGCCGGAGTAGTTGCCTTCGAACGGGATGCCATGGCCACGGTCGAGTTCGAGGATCCAGCCGGCGACGTTGTCGAGGAAGTAGCGGTCGTGGGTGATCGCCACCACGGTGCCGGGGAAGTCGTGCAGGAAATGCTCCAGCCAGGCCACCGAGTCGGCGTCCAGGTGGTTGGTCGGTTCGTCCAGCAGCAGCATGTCGGGAGCCGACAGCAGCAGACGGCACAGCGCTACGCGGCGCTTTTCGCCGCCGGACAGGTGCTCGACCTTGGCATCCCACGGCGGCAGGCGCAGGGCGTCGGCGGCGACTTCCAGCTGGCGTTCCAGGTTGTGTCCGTCGGATGCCTGCAGGATCGCCTCCAGCTTGGCCTGCTCGGCGGCCAGGGCGTCGAAGTCGGCATCCGGCTCGGCATAGGCGGCATAGACCTCGTCCAGCCGCGCCTGGGCCTGCTTGATCTGGCCGACGGCCTCTTCGACGATGTCGCGCACGGTGGCCTGCGGGTCCAGTTTGGGCTCCTGCGGCAGGTAGCCGACGTTGATCCCCGGCATCGGCCGGGCCTCGCCTTCGATCTCGGTGTCGACGCCGGCCATGATCCGCAGCAGGGTGGACTTGCCCGCGCCGTTCAGGCCGAGCACGCCGATCTTGGCGCCGGGGAAGAACGACAGGGAGATGTCCTTGAGGATTTCACGCTTGGGCGGAACGATCTTGCCGACCCGATGCATGGTGTAGACGTACTGAGCCAAAACGAGCACCTCATGAAGAAAAGGAAAAAAACTCGGCCAAGTATATGACAGACCGAGAGAAAGCTGGCCAGCCACCCCGGTTTTCGTGGGGCGGGGCGCTTCGCCGGCGGATGTTCGCCGTCCGATTCCAGGCCGCTACGGTGACGCTGAGCAGCGTACTGGCCGCCCTTACCGTCTCCGCTACCCTCGTCCTGTCAAAGGCGTTCTGCCTGAGCGAGGCGGCGACCATCGCCCCGTGCGAGGTCTGGGTGGGCCTGGCACTGCTCGCGGCCATGGTGCTGCCGCTCAAGACCTGACGCGAAGCAAGGCGTGGGGAGATCCAGCCTGCTACAATTGATCCAAATCAGTCTCAAAAGAACAAAAAAAACCTCAAAAATGACACTCGCTCCCAGATCCGCCCAGCTACCCGACTCCCCGCACAGGGACAGTCTCGACCCAGCGCCAACCCCGTCGTCTCAGGACCAGCGCCTGCTCAAGGCCCTGGCCACCGCGATGGTCAATCATCCGCGCGCCACCATGGGAGAACTGGCGGAACTGGCAGGAGTGAGCAGGGCAACCCTGAACCGTCATTGCGGTACCCGCGAAGGTCTCAAGCGGCGCCTGGAAAGCCATGCCAGGAGTACCCTCGAACGCCTCACCCACAGCGCCGCCCTGCAGCGGCTGGAGCCGCGGGAAGCGCTACGCGAGCTGATCCGGGAACACCTCGCCCAGCGCGACCTGCTGGCGCTGCTGATGTTCGAGCAGAACCCGGGACGCCAGGCCGGGCATGGGGACGCCAGTTGGCAGTCCTATGTCGAAGCCCTGGACGCCTTCTTCCTGCGCGGCCAGCAGAAGCGTGTGTTCCGTATCGATATCAGCGCGGCGACCTTCAGCGAACTCTTCATCGTCCTGATCTACGGCATGGTCGATGCCGAGCGCCGCGGTCGCGCGGCCAGCGCCGGGTTGTCCGCCACGCTGGAGGAGCTGTTCCTGCGTGGCGCGTCGAACCCCGCACAACCTGCCAGCCCTTGAGCGGGCGGCAGTTGCCACCCGCTAGCACCGTTTCCCACACGTTTACCCGCTCAACTCCTGCCGCCTCGATGTACCACCAGGCTCCGTCCCTCGTCCCAGCCTCCGCCGAGCGCGCGGAACAGGTCGACCAGGGCGATCTGCCGCTGGGTGCTGCCGTCGATGAAGGCGATCTCGTTGAGGAAGCTGCTGCGCTGCGCATCGAGGTAGCGCAGGTGGTTGTCGACGCCACTCTCGTAGCGTGCCTTGGCCAGCTTCAGGGCTTCGTTGCTGCTGTTCGCCAGGGCGCGCAGGGCCTTCTCTTCGCGACGCAGGGTATCGCTGGCCGCCAGGGCGTCGGCGACCTCGCGGAAAGCGGTCTGGATGGTCCCCTCGTAGGCGGCCACCGCCGAATCCTTGCGCGCCTCGGCCAGGCTCAGGTTGGCACGGTTGCGCCCGCCATCGAAGATCGGCAGCGTCAGCGTCGGCAGGAAGCTCCAGGAGCGCGAGCCGCCATCGAACAGGCCGGACATTTCCGCGCTGGAGGTGCCGAAGCTGCCGGTCAGGCTGATGCGCGGGAAGAACGCCGCGCGCGCCGCGCCGATATCCGCGTTGCGCGCCCGCAAACGATGTTCGGCGGCAAGGATGTCCGGGCGTCGCTCGATCAGCTCGGACGGCGTGCCGGGAGCGATGTCCTGCAGCAGCTTCGGCCGCTGCCCCGGACTCCGCGGAATCGCCTGCGCGGCATCGTCGCTACCCAGCAGCAACACCAGCGCGTTGAATGCCTGCTGTTTCTGCCGCAGGTTGCGCTCCTGCTCGGCGCGCGCCTGCTCCACCAGGCCAAGGGCTTCCTGGTAGTCCAGCGCGGTGGCGGCGCCGGCCGCGCGGCGCTGGTCGATCAGGGCGAAGGAATACTCGCGGCTGACCAGGGTCTGACGGGTCAGCGCCAGGCGCCGCAGGGCGCCGTCGTAGCTCAGGTAGGCCTGGCTGACCTCGGCGACCAGGGCGATCCGTGCCGCGCGCGCTGCCTCCTCGCTGGCCAGGTACTGTTGCAGGGCTGCGTCGGTCAGGCTCTTGACCCGACCGAAGAGGTCCAGTTCGTACTCCGGCAGGGCCAGCCCGACCTGGTAGCTGCTGGCCACTTCCGAGCGATTGCCGGCGGACAGGTCGGCCGGCTGCCGCTGGCGGTTGCCGGTGGCAGCGGCATTCAGGCCCGGAACCCGGTCGGCGCGCTGGATTCGGTACTGCGCGCGGGCCGCCTCGATATCCAGGAGGGTCTGACGCAGCGAGCGGTTGTTATCCAGGGCCACGCCCACCAGGCGGCGTAGTTCGGCATCGACGATGAAACTCTTCCAATCCAGCGTGTCGATCGCCGCGCCCTGGCGCTGGGCGGCGGCGCCGCTCCAGCTGTCGGCCACCGGCGCGGCGGGACGTTCGTAGGTCGGCGCCATGGAGCAGGCACCGAGGGTCAGGGCGATCAGCAGCGCCGATACGCCGAAAGCAGGTTTGCGCATCTCGTTCACTCCCCGGCCGAAGCGGCCTGTTCGATGGGTGCCGGCTTGCTGCGCAGCAGCGACAGCAGCCAGACGAAACAGATAGGTACGAACAGCACGCCGAGGAAGGTGGCGCTGAGCATCCCGCCGATCACTCCGGTGCCGATGGCACGCTGGCTCGCCGCGCCGGCACCGCTGGCCAGGGCCAGGGGTATCACGCCGAGGATGAACGCCATGGAAGTCATGATGATCGGCCGGAAGCGCAGGCGCGCGGCCTCGATGGCGGCGTCGCGCAGGCTATGCCCCTGCTCCCAGAGTTCCTTGGCGAACTCGACGATGAGAATCGCGTTCTTCGCCGAAAGACCGATGATGGTGATCAGGCCGACCTTGAAATACACGTCGTTGGACATACCGCTGACCATCACCGCGAGCACCGCGCCGATGGCGCCGATCGGCACGATCAGCATCACCGACAGCGGGATCGACCAGCTCTCGTAGAGCGCCACCAGCAACAGGAACACCACCAGGATGGCGAGGGCGAACAGGCTGGTGGCCTGCCCGGCGGAGACCTTCTCCTGATAGGACAGGCCGGTCCACTCGTAGCCGATGCCGGCCGGCAGCTGCGCGGCCAGGCGCTCCATTTCCGCCATGGCTTCGCCGGTACTGAAGCCGGGCGCGGCGTCACCGACGATGCGGATCGACGGGTAGCCGTTATAGCGCACCAATTGCACCGGTCCCTCTTCCCATTTCACGCTGACGAAGGCGCTGAGCGGTACCAGGTTGCCAGCAGCGTTAGGCACGTATAGCTCGAGCACGCTTTCCGGGGTCATCCGGTTGCCCTGTTCGGCCTGGATCACCACCCGCTGTTGGCGCCCCGCATTGGTGAAGTCGTTGATCACCTCCGAGCCGAAGGCAGCGGACAGCGTGCCGCTGATGGTCTCGAAGCTCACCCCCAGGGCACGGGCCTTCTCCCGGTCGATCAACAGGCGCAGTTGCGGCGCTTCGGCCAGTCCTTCCATCATCGCGTAAAGGAATTTCGGGTTGGTCTGGATCTCGCCAAGAAGAGTATCGCGAGCCTGCAGCAGCGCTTCGCGGCCGACCCCGCTACGGTCCATCAGGCGCAATGCGAAGCCGCCGGAGTTACCCAGACCGTTGATCGGTGGCGGCGACACGGCCATGACCGTGCCATCGTCGGGCAGCGCGAAATGCTCGTTCAGCGCGGCGATCTCGGCGGCGGCCGACTGCTCGGCGCCTCGCTCGGACCAGTCCTTGAAGGTCGGGAAGGCCAGCGCGGCATTGTCGCCCTGGCCGGAGAAGCTGAAGCCCGAGATCAGGAACACCGAAGCCACCGCCTCGCGGGACTTGAGGAAGCGCTCGAGCTCCTCGCCGGTGGCATCGGTGCGCACGCGCGAAGCACCAGGCGGCAGTTGCACGTCGACCACCATGTAGCCGAGGTCTTCCGCCGGCACGAAGGCTTCCGGCAGGCGCAGGTAGAAGTAGCCGAGCATGGCCACCAGGCCGGCGTACACCAGCATGAAGCGTCCGGCGCGCGCCACCAGCTTCGAGTTGAGCAGCGAATAGCGCTCGGTGACGCGGGCGAAGCCACGGTTGAAGGCGCCGAAGAAGCCGCGCTTCTCGTGGTGCCCTTCGGGAATGGGCTTGAGCAGCGTGGCGCACAGCGCCGGGGTGAAGGTCAGGGCGAGGAAGCCGGAGAACAGGATCGAGACCGCCAGCGACACCGAGAACTGCTGGTAGATCACCCCCACCGAACCGGCCATGAAAGCCAGCGGCAGGAACACCGCCGAGAGCACCAGGGTGATGCCGACGATGGCGCCGGATACCTGCTTCATCGCCTTGACCGTGGCCTCGGCCGGGGAAATCCCCTCCTCCGCCATGATCCGCTCGACGTTCTCCACCACCACGATGGCGTCGTCCACCAGGATGCCGATCGCCAGGACCATGCCGAACATGGTCATCATGTTCACCGAGAACCCCAGCAGGTACATCACCATCAGCGTACCCAGCAGGCACACCGGCACCACGATGGACGGGATCAGGGTGTAGCGGACGTTCTGCAGGAACAGGAACATCACCAGGAACACCAGGACCATCGCTTCGATCAGGGTGTGGATCACCTTCTCGATGGCCACGTCGACGAAGCGCGAGGTGTCGTAGGGCACGCTGTACTGCATGTCCTCGGGGAAGAACGCCGACAGTTCGGCGAGACGCTGTTTCACCAGGGTAGCGGTCTGGATCGCGTTGGCCCCGGGCGACAGCTGGATCGCCCCGCCCACGGTGGGCGTGCCGTTCAGTCGCGAGGAAATGTTGTAGCTCTCCTTGCCGAGTTCCAGGCGCGCGACATCGGCGAGCCGGACCAGCGAGCCGTCCTCGTTGGCGCGCAGCACTACCTGGCCGAACTCCTGCGGATCGTCCAGGGTGCCCTTCACCGCCAGGGTCGCCGTCAGCTCCTGCGCGGAACTGCCCGGTGCGCTGCCGAAGGCGCCGGCCGGCACCTGCACGTTCTGCCCGCGGATGGCATTGCTCACGTCGTCGATGGAGAGGCCGAAGCCCACCAGCTTCTGCGGATCGATCCAGACCCGCATGGCCGCCTCGGAAGAGAAGAATTGCAGCTTGCCGACGCCCGGCAGGCGCCGCAGCTCGTTGTTGATATTGCGCGCGGCGTAGTCGCCGAGGGCGGTGGTGTCGCTGCGCTGAGCGCCTTCCTTGTAGCTGAGCGCATAGATCAGCAGGAAACCGGCGCTGGTCTGCTCGACCTGCAGGCCCTGGGTCAGCACCGCCTGCGGCATGCGCGCCTCGGCTTTCTTCAGGCGGTTCTGCACGTCCACCTGGGCCAGGTCCGGATCGGTGCCCGGCTCGAAGGTGACGACGATCTCGGCGGTGCCGTTGGAGTTGTTGGTCGACTCGAAGTAGAGCAGGCCCTTGGCGCCGTTCAGCGACTCCTCAAGCACACTGGTGACGGAGTCCACCAGCACCTTCGCCGAGGCGCCGGGATAGGTGGCGGTGATGGTGATCTGTGGCGGCGCGACATTGGGGTACTGCGCTACCGGCAATTTGGAAATGACCAGCAGGCCGGCCAGGGAGATGAACAGGGCCACCACCCAGGCGAAGTTCGGCCGCTTGATGAAGAATTCGGACATCGGAAAATCCTCGGGGCGAACCCGCCCTTACTGTTGCGGCGCAGATGACTGGGCTTGCGCCTGGGCACCATCCGGCTTCGGCACGATCTTCACCCCCGGCTGCACCGCAGCCAGGCCGCCGACTATGACCCGGTCACCCGGCTCCAGGCCCTCGGTGATCTGCCAGCGCGAACCCTGCATGACGCCGGTACCGACGCTGCGCGCCTCGGCGCGCTCGTCGGCGCCCACCACCATCACCTGGGCGCTGCCGTCGCTGGAGCGGCGCACGGCCCGTTGCGGCACCAGGATCGCCTGGTTGTCGATGCCCTGGGGCGTACGTACGCGCACGTACATGCCCGGCAGCAGGACCCCGTCGGGGTTGGCGAACTTGCCGCGCAGGGCGATCTGGCCGGTGCCGCGATCCACCGCCACGTCGGCGAACTGCAACGCGCCCTGGCGCTCGTAGGGCGTCCCTTCGACGCGCAGGGTCAGCGCCTGGCTGTCGCCGGCGGCCAAGGTGCCTTTCTTCAGGGCGTCGCGCAGGCGCAGGGCCTCGGCTGCGGTCTGGGTGAAATCCGCATAGATCGGATCGAGCTGCTGGATGCGCGCCATCAGCGTCGCCTCGCCCTGCCCGACCAGCGCGCCCTCGGTCACCAGCGCGCGGCCGATGCGCCCGGAGATCGGCGCAGTGACCGAGGCGTAGCCGAGGTTCAGGCGCGCGGTCTCCAGGTCGGCCTGGGCCGAGCGGGTCGCCGCCTCGGCGCTGCGCAGGTCGGCGGTGGCGGTATCGAAGTCCTGCTGGCTGACCGCCTGGATCTTCACCAGCGGCTCGTAGCGACGCACCCGCGCCTGCGCCTCGAACAGCACCGCGCGGTTCCGCGCCAGCTCACCCTCGGCGCGCGACACCGCAGCCTTCAGCGGTGCCGGATCGATCTGGAACAGCAGGTCGCCAGCCTTGACGTCGGCGCCCTCCTCGAAGCGCTTCTGCACGACGATGCCGGCCACCCGCGCGCGCACCTCGGCGACACGCACCGGTTCGATCCGCCCAGGCAGTTCCGAACTCAGCGCCAGGGGCTCGGCCTGCACCGTCAGGACCTCCACCGGCAACACCATTTCGGCGGCCTCCTGTCGCTCTTCCGCCGGCCCACAACCCGCCAACGCGATGGCCATAGCCAACGCCCCGATCCTTCCTATTGCACGCAAATCAGCCATGACACACCCGACCGTTGATTGAAAACGGATCGAATGGTACTTTTTCGAGCTAATTGAGTCAATATTGTCTCAAATGATCTTTTGGCAGCTAATTCCTTTGGACGCGAGGCCAGTTTTCTGCACAATGCGCACAATCAGAAAAAACAACCGGGACCCATCGATGACCCTGATTTCCCATGACGAGCGACTCATCAAGGCGCTGGCAGTCGCTATCGTCGACCGCCCGCGAGCGACGCTGAAGGAACTGGCCGAGGCGGCCGGCGTAAGCAAGGCCACCCTGCACCGCTTCTGCGGCACGCGGGACAACCTGGTGCAGATGCTCGAGGACCACGGAGAGACCGTACTGAACCAGATCATCCAGGCCTGCGACCTGGAGCATGCCGAGCCTCTGGAGGCGTTGCAGCGCCTGATCAAGGAACACCTCACCCACCGCGAGCTGCTGGTATTCCTGGTATTCCAGTACCGCCCGGACTTCCTCGACCCGCACGGCGAAGGCGCACGCTGGCAGTCCTACCTGGAAGCGCTGGACGCCTTCTTCCTGCGCGGACAGCAGAAAGGCGTGTTTCGCATCGACATCACGGCGGCCGTGTTCACCGAACTGTTCATCACCCTGGTCTACGGCATGGTCGATGCGGAACGCCGCGGACGGGCGGCCAGCTCCAATTCCGCGCATACCCTGGAGCAGATGTTCCTCCACGGCGCTTCCAATCCGGCGCGCTCCTGACCCTTGCGCCCGCGGCGGCGCCCCTCTCGTCGCCGCATGGCACGGACCGATCCGCGTGCCGTCGACTTCGGCCGCCCGGAGGCCTGCTCGACACTCGGGAAGATCAGTCGTCACGGGCCCTGCGACAAAGTGCCTCGACAGCCGGAAAGGACCGTGACGCTCGTCGGCGATACTGGCACTTGGCCTTGCTTCCGGGCATCCTAACTGTCTACCGAATCACACCTCCCCCAGGAATTCCGGTCAGTGTCGACCCCCTCGCTAACCCCGTCGCCGCCTCCCGCCGGCGACCCACTGACCGTACCCGACCGACCGGCAGCCAAGGCTGGCCTGCTGTTGCTGGTCCTGTTGATGCTCGGCCTGCTGCTCTGGCAGATGAGCCAGGAGCTGCGCCAGCAGGAACGCTTCGAACACGAGCGAGCCGCGGCCCAGCTCGATCGTCTCAACGACCGCCTGTCCCTGACCCTCGAACTCAAGGCGCGCACCGCCCTCGCCCTGCTCCCGGGCGTGCCCCCCAGCGAGCGTGGCGAGATCCAGAACAGGCTGTTGCCACGCATCAGCGATGCGCTGCCACAGGTCCGCCAGTTGCAATGGGTGGACAGCGCCCCGCAGACAGGCAGCCCGTCGCCGGAAACGACGCTGCCCGAGCAGTTGCGCCAGCACGCCGGCTCCGGCCTCTACCACTATTGCCTCGACCCGCGCGACGGCGAATCCCTCTACCTGACCCTGCGCGAACCCGGCAGCCGCCGCGACAGTGGCTTCTGGCTGTTGCACCTGGCCAGCGACAGCCTCGCCCAGTGGAGTCCCGACCTGCCCACCGGCAACCTGCTCTGGCGCCTGGAAGACCAATACGCCGGGCGGGTGCTCTGGCATACCCCAGGGAGCACGGCGCTGCTCGACGACATGCAGACCCTCGGCGTGGAACCGCTGCGCAACAGCGACTGGCAGCTTCGCGGGCTCTACGACAGCACGCGAGTGCGGCTCGGCCTGCTGCCGGGAATCGGCGGCGAGCTGGCGATCTTCCTCCTGCTGGTCGGCGTCACCGTGTACATGCTGCTGCGCCTGCACCGCGAGCAGCAAGGCCTGCGCGCCATGACCCTGGCCTCGCAGCGCAGCCTGCGCCAGGCGGCCACGGCACTGGCGGCGATCGACGAGCGGGTGCTGGTGACCCGCGCCGACGGCCGCCTCAGCTACCTCAATCCCCAGGCCGAACGCCTCTTCGGCATCAGTTCGGCCCAGGCCCGCCAGCATCACCTGCTGGGCCTGCTGCCAGACCTCGAGCCAGGCTGGCTGACGGACGCCGGTGGCGACGGCGAGACCCGTAGCGAGCTGCTGCCGCTGCGGGTGCGCGGCGAGCCGCGGACGTTCACCCTCAGCCGCCATCCGCTGGCCAGCTATCCGGCGCTCGCCGACCAGGCCTGGACCCTCCGCGAGCAGATCCTCCAGGGCGGGCAGGTCTGGGTGTTGCGCGACGTCACCGAGGAACAGCACGCCCTCGGCGTCCTGGAGGAAACCCGGCGGCGCTACCAGGACATCTTCGAAGGGGTCGGCGTGGCCCTCTGCGTGCTCGACCTCTCCGCCCTGCGCCAGGCTCTGGTGGAGCAAGGCTTGGACAGCTGCGCCGCACTGCGCGCCTGGCTCGCCGGCGAACCCGGGCGGCAGCAGGCGCTGCTGGAGCGGATCCGCATCACCGAGATCAACGATGTCAGTCGCCGCCTGCTACAGATCGATTCCACCGAACAGGCCTGGCAGCGCTTGCTCGACCACGGCCCGCTACAACCGGACAGCCTGCGCCTGCAGGTGATCGAGGCGCTCATCGAGCGCCGGCCGGTACTCGAACTTGAAGCCACGCTGCGCTGCGGCAAGAGCACGCCGCGGCACCTGTGGTTGCAACTGCGCCTGCCGGAAAACCCCGGCGAATGGCATGCGGTGACCCTCAGCCTGTCCGACGTCACCAGTCGCAAGGAAGTCGAACTGTCGCTGATCGAGCGCGAGAAGTTCTGGTCGGACGCGGTCCAGGCGGTGCCCGATACCCTCTACATCCACGACCTGCACGCGCGCCGGGTGATCTTCAGCAACCATCACCTGGGCCAGCAACTGGGCTACAACCAGGAAGAACTGGCGCGGATGGGCGAGAACTTCTGGGAAACCCTGCTGCACCCCGACGACCAGGAATACTACTGGCGCATCCGCAACCTGCAGCACGTGGTCGGCGACGGCCTGCTGCTCGACAGCCAGTTGCGCTGGCGCCACCGCGACGGCCGCTGGCACTGGTTCGACATCCGCGAGCAGGCCTTCAGCCGCGACCGCAGCGGTCGCGTGGCGCGCCTGATCGGCGTGGCCAAGGACATCACCTTCACCGTCGAGGCGAACAACGCGCTGCGCGAGAACGGCCGACGCTACCGCATGCTGGCGGAAAACATCAGCGACGTGATCTTCTCCACCGACGCCGAGCTCAACGCCAGCTACGTCAGCCCCTCGGTACAGCACGTGTTCGGCTACAGCCCGGAATGGGCGCTGCTCAACGGCCTCCACCAGACCGCCACCAACCCGCGCCAGCTCGGCCGCCTGAACGGCCTGCTGCGCCGCGTGCGGCACGCCATCGGCGACCGCCAGAAGCTCGCCGAGCTGCGGGAAAACCCTGGCCAGCATCTGTTCGCCCTCGACTGCCTGCGCGCCGACGGACGCAAGATTCCCATCGAACTGCGGATCGTCCTGATGTGGGACGAGCACGACCGCTTCGAAGGCCTGCTCGGCATCGCCCGCGACATCAGCCAGCAGCGCCGCGCCGAACGCGAGCTGCGGATGGCGGCGACGGTATTCGAACACTCCACGGCGGCGATCATGGTCACCGACCCGGCCGGCTACATCGTCCAGGTCAACGATTCCTTCTCGCGCCTGACCGGCTACAGCCCGGCCGACGTGCTCGACCAGCAGCCGCGCCTGCTCACCGCCGACCGCCAGGAAGCCAACCAGCTCAAGCACGTGCTCGCCAGCCTGCAGCACAGCGGCAGCTGGGAAGGCGAGATCCTGCAGAAGCGCAAGACCGGCGAACTCTATCCGTCCTGGGTCGGCATCACCGCGGTGCGTGACGAGGAAGGCGACCTGGTCAGCTTCGTCTGCTTCTTCAGCGACATCAGCGAGCGCAAGGCCAGCGAGCGGCGCATCCACCGCCTGGCCTACTACGACGCCCTCACCCACCTGCCCAACCGCACGCTGTTCCAGGACCGTCTGCATACCGCCCTGCAGCAGGCCGAGCGCAACGGCCAGTGGGTGGTGCTGATGTTCCTCGACCTCGACCGCTTCAAGCCGATCAACGACTCCCTCGGCCACGCCGCCGGCGACCGCATGCTGCAGGAAGTGGCGACCCGCCTGAGCGCCTGCGTCAGCCAGGACGATACCGTGGCGCGCATGGGCGGCGACGAATTCACCCTGCTGCTGCCTTCCCAGGGCGACCGCGAGATCGCCCTGAAACGGGCGATCCAGGTCGCCGAGCTGATCCTCGGCCGTCTGGCCCGGCCGTTCACCCTGGAAGGCCGTGAATTCTTCGTCACCGCCAGCATCGGCGTGGCCTTGTCGCCCCAGGACGGCGCCGAACTGAGCCTGCTGATGAAGAACGCCGACACGGCGATGTACCACGCCAAGGAGATGGGCAAGAACAACTTCCAGTTCTACCAGGCCGAGATGAACGCTCGCGCCCTGGAGCGCCTGGAACTGGAAAGCGACCTGCGCCGCGCCCTGGAACTGGGCGAGTTCGTCCTCCACTACCAGCCGCAGTTCACCGGCGACGGCCGCCGCCTGACTGGCGCCGAGGCCCTGCTGCGCTGGCAGCATCCGCGCCGCGGACTGGTTCCGCCGAGCGAGTTCATTCCGGTGCTGGAGGAGATCGGCCTGGTGGCCCAGGTCGGCGACTGGCTGCTGGCGGAAGCCTGCAAGCAGTTGCGCAGCTGGCACAAGGCCAAGGTGCGGGTGCCGAAGGTCTCGGTGAACCTCTCGGCACGGCAGTTCGCCGATGGCCAGTTGGGCGAGCGGATCGCCGCGATCCTCTACGAGACAGGCATCCCGCCGGCCTGCCTGGAGCTGGAGCTGACCGAAAGCATCCTGATGAGTGACGTCGCCGAGGCCATGCAGATCCTCTCCGGGCTCAAGCGCCTCGGCCTGGCCATCGCGGTGGACGACTTCGGCACCGGCTACTCCTCGCTGAACTACCTCAAGCAGTTCCCCATCGACGTGTTGAAGATCGACCGCAGCTTCGTCGACGGCCTGCCCCACGGCGAACAGGACGCACAGATCGCCCGGGCGATCATTGCCATGGCCCACAGCCTGAACCTGATGGTGATCGCCGAGGGCGTGGAGAGCCAGGCCCAGCTGGACTTCCTTCGCGAGCACGGCTGCGACGAGGTGCAAGGCTACCTGTTCGGCCGGCCGATGCCCGCCGAGCAGTTCGGCATGCTCTACGCCAGCGACGTGCTGTTCATGTTCAACGAGGGCTGAGCCGCCGTGCGGCGCGCTTGAGCGCCGCTTATCCGCGACATGATGGCCTTTCATGTGCCAGCACCCGCCGCATGGGTTAGAATGCGCGCCTTTTCCCAGCACCGATCCTTATGAGGACCGCCATGTTCAGCCGTGATTTGACCCTCGCCCGCTACGATGCCGAACTCTTTGCCGCGATGGAGCAGGAAGCCCAGCGCCAGGAAGAGCACATCGAGCTGATCGCCTCCGAGAACTACACCAGCCCGGCGGTGATGGAAGCCCAGGGTTCGGTGCTGACCAACAAGTACGCCGAAGGTTATCCGCACAAGCGCTACTACGGCGGCTGCGAGTACGTCGATATCGTCGAGCAACTGGCCATCGACCGCGCCAAGCAACTGTTCGGCGCCGATTACGCCAACGTCCAGCCGCACGCCGGCTCCCAGGCCAACGCCGCGGTCTACCTGGCCCTGCTGTCGGCCGGCGACACCATCCTCGGCATGAGCCTGGCCCATGGCGGCCACCTGACCCACGGCGCCAGCGTCTCCTCCTCCGGCAAGCTGTACAACGCCGTGCAGTACGGCATCGACGCCAATGGCCTGATCGACTACGACGAAGTCGAGCGCCTGGCCGTGGAGCACAAGCCGAAGATGATCGTCGCCGGCTTCTCCGCCTATTCCCAGGTCCTCGATTTCGCCCGCTTCCGCGCCATCGCCGACAAGGTCGGCGCCTACCTGTTCGTCGACATGGCCCACGTCGCCGGCCTGGTCGCCGCTGGCGTCTACCCGAACCCGGTGCCGTTCGCCGACGTGGTCACCACCACCACCCACAAGACCCTGCGCGGTCCGCGCGGTGGCCTGATCCTGGCGCGCGCCAACGAGGAGATCGAGAAGAAGCTCAACTCCGCGGTATTCCCCGGCGCCCAGGGCGGTCCGCTGGAGCACGTGATCGCGGCCAAGGCGGTGTGCTTCAAGGAAGCCCTGCAGCCGGAGTTCAAGACCTACCAGCAGCAGGTCCTGAAGAACGCCCAGAGCATGGCCCAGGTCTTCCTCGACCGCGGTTTCGACGTGGTTTCCGGCGGCACCCAGAACCACCTGTTCCTGCTCTCCCTGATCAAGCAGGACATCACCGGCAAAGACGCCGACGCCGCCCTCGGCCGCGCGTTCATCACCGTGAACAAGAACTCGGTCCCGAACGACCCGCGCTCGCCGTTCGTCACCTCCGGCCTGCGCATCGGTACCCCGGCCGTGACCACCCGCGGCTTCAAGGAAGCCGAGTGCCGCGAGCTGGCCGGCTGGATCTGCGACATCCTCGAGAACATGGGCGACGAGTCCGTGGTCGACGGCGTACGCGAGAAGGTCAAGGCGATCTGCGCCAAGTTCCCGGTCTACGGCAACTAGGCGACAAGGCAAGACGAAAGAGCCCGGCAAATGCCGGGCTTTTTCATTTCCTCCGAGGGAGGAGGCGCCGGGTAGCGTTATCGCCGGTCCTCGACATGGATCACCGCCAAGGCCTCGGCATCCTCGCCCCGCCGGGAGCGGCCGTGCATGCCGACGAGCAGCTCGCCGGCGTCCTCCTCCAGTTCCTCGCGAGGGACGAAGGTAAGGATGTCCGGGTGATGCCCGGTCACCACCCAGCCGCGGCCGTTGTCCAGGGTGATCACACCGAAGTCGCCCGCCGGCGTGCCGACCTGTACCGCTCCCCACTCGGCCAGCAATGCCCGCGCCTGGGCCGCGAGGTCCGGCTCCGGCTGCGTGAGGATCACGCAAGTGCCCTGGGCGAACAGCACCCAGGATTTGTCCGCGCCACGGATGCAGTCCCGCCAGGCGCCGATCAATGCGTTCCTGTCCATTTCCACGCTCCTTTGGCGTCGATGCGCCTCAGCGGCCTTCGACGATGCGTTCGAAGCCCTCGCGGATACTGTCCTCCGGCAGGTTGTCGCCGATGAACACGATCACGCTCTCGCGCGCCTCGTCGTCCCGCCACTCGCTATCCCAGTCGAAGCCGTAGAGTCGCAGCACGCCCTGGAACACCAGGCGACGCGGCTCGTCGGCGATGTTCAGCACGCCCTTGTAGCGCAGCAGGGAATTGCCATGCCACTGCAACAGGTCGTCCATGAACTCGCTCAGCCTTTCGAGATCGAGCGGCGTGTCGCTGCGCAGTACCAGGGTGCCGATGCGATCGCGGCTGTCCTTGGCTGCCACCGCTCGCAGCGGGCGCAGGCCGATGCCAGGACCGAGGTCGGCGTTGAGGTTGAAGCCACGTACGTCGAGCAGGTGCGCCAGGTCGATGCGGCCGTGCTCGACCACATGCACCAGCGCCCTCCGGTTGATCCGTTGCAGGCGCTGGCCCAGGGCCTCGAAGGTGGCGGCGTCGACCAGGTCGGTCTTGCTCACCAGGATGCGGTCGGCGAAGCCGACCTGGGCCTGGGCGATGGTTTCCTGCAGGTGACGCTCGGCGTTGGCAGCGTCCACCAGGGTGATGATGCCGTCCAGCACGTAGCGCTGGCAGAGTTCCTCGTCGGCGAAGAAGGTCTGCGCCACCGGCGCCGGATCGGCCAGGCCGGTGCACTCGATCACCAGGCGGTCGAAGTCGATCTCGCCGTTGTCGCGGCGCTCCAGCAGGAGGAACAGGGCCTTTTCCAGGTCGGTGTTGATCGAGCAGCAGACGCAGCCGTTGGACAGCGTCATCACCTGCACCGGCTCGACGCCGAGCAACTGGCCGTCGATCGGCGTCTCACTGTACTCGTTCTCGATCACCGCGATCTTCATGCCGTGCTCGGCCTGCAGCAGGTACTTGAGCAGGGTGGTCTTGCCGGCGCCGAGGAAGCCGGTGAGCACGGTGACGGGGATCGGGGCGTGGTTGTCGTTGGCTACTTCGGACATGCGCAACTTCCAGAAAAGACGCGGGCCACGTCAGACGTGGCCCGCGGAAGGATGGGGATTCAGCAGCAGCGGATCGGCCGACCCTTGCCGCCACCGTAGCGCGCCTCCTGGCGCTCGCGGAAGAACTCCTCGTAGGTCATCACCGGCTTGTCCGGGTGCTTGTTGCGCATGTGTTCGACATAGGTGTCGTAGTCGGGCATGCCGACCAGCATCCGGGCGGCCTGGCCCAGGTATTTGCCCATGCGGCTGAGGTCGTTGAACATGGCGAGTTCCTCGTTAAGGCTCCCCGGCGAACCGGGGAGCGCGGCCGGTCAGGCGTCGGGGATGGGCTCGAACGGGGTTTCCTTGTCGGTCCGCTCGCTCTTGCCCCAGGCCGCGATGCCGACCTTGATGGCGTAGAACAGTACGCTGAACACCACCAGCAGGAACAGCACGGTCAGACCGGCGTTGATGTAGGCGTTCAGCACCACGTGCCGCATCTGGCCGATATCCTTGGCCGGCGCCAGCACCTGGCCGGCATCCAGCGCGGTGGCGTACTTCTCGCCAAGGGCGACGAAGCCGACCGCCGGGTTGCTGTCGAAGATCTTGATCAGGCCCGCGGTGGTGGTGCAGATCAGCAGCCAGGCTGCCGGCAGGATGGTGACCCAGACATACTGCTGGCGCTTCATCTTGATCAGGACCACGGTGGCGAGCATCAGCGCGATGCCGGCGAGCATCTGGTTGGAAATGCCGAACAGCGGCCACAGGGTATTGATCCCGCCGAGCGGGTCGACCACGCCCTGGTACAGCAACCAGCCCCACAGCGCCACGCAGCCGCCGGTGCCGATGATGTTGGCGGTCCACGACTCGGTCTTCTTCAGCGCCGGCACGAAGTTGCCCAGCAGGTCCTGCAGCATGAAGCGCCCGGCACGGGTGCCGGCGTCCACCGCGGTGAGGATGAACAAGGCCTCGAAGAGGATCGCGAAGTGGTACCAGAAGGCCATGGTGTTCTCGCCCGGCAGCACCTGGTGGAGGATGTGCGCGATCCCCACCGCCAGGGTCGGCGCGCCGCCGGCACGGGCCAGGATGGTGGTCTCGCCGATGTCCTGGGCGGTCTGGGTGAGTTGCTCCGGCGTGATGGCGAAGCCCCAGCTGCTGACGGTCGCGGCCACCGCGTTGACGTCGGCGCCGACCACCGCCGGCGGGCTGTTCATGGCGAAGTAGATGCCCGGCTCGATCACCGAGGCGGCGACCATCGCCATGATCGCCACGAAGGACTCCATCAGCATGCCGCCGTAGCCGATGTAGCGGGCGTCGGGCTCGCGGTTGAGCAGCTTCGGCGTGGTCCCCGAGGAGATCAGCGCGTGGAAGCCGGACACCGCGCCGCAGGCGATGGTGATGAACAGGAACGGGAATAGGCTGCCTTTCCAGACCGGGCCGGTGCCGTCGGTGAACTGGGTCAGGGCCGGCATCTTCAGTTCCGGCATGACGATCAGGATGCCGATCGCCAGGCCGATGATGGTGCCGATCTTGAGGAAGGTCGACAGGTAGTCGCGCGGCGCCAGCAGCAGCCACACCGGCAGTACCGAGGCGACGGCGCCGTAGCCGATCAGCATCCAGGTGATCTGGATTCCACTGAAGGTGAAATGCGGCGCCCATTCCGGACTGGCCGCGACCTGCCCGCCGAGCCAGATCGAACCGAGCAGGAGGAACACCCCGATGATCGAGATCTCGCCGATCCGGCCGGGGCGGATGAAGCGCATGTAGACGCCCATGAACAGCGCGATGGGAATGGTCGCGAGGACGGTGAACATGCCCCAGGGGCTGTCGGCCAGAGCCTTCACCACGATCAGCGCGAGCACCGCGAGGATGATGATCATGATCAGGAAGGCGCCGAACAGCGCGATGGTCCCGGCCACCTGGCCCATTTCCTCGCGCACCAGCTCGCCCAGCGAGCGGCCGTTGCGACGGCTGGAGATGAACAGGACCATGAAGTCCTGCACCGCGCCGGCGAGGACTACGCCGGCGATCAGCCAGAGGGTGCCGGGCAGGTAGCCCATCTGCGCGGCAAGGACCGGACCGACCAGCGGACCGGCGCCGGCGATGGCGGCGAAGTGGTGGCCGAAGAGGATGTGCTTGTTGGTCGGGACGTAGTCCAGGCCATCGTTGTTGAGTACCGCGGGAGTGGCGCGGTTGGGGTCCAGTTGCATCACCTTGCTGGCGATGAACAGGCTGTAGTAACGGTAGGCGACCAGGTAGATGGCCACCGCCGCCACCACGATCCACAAGGCGTTGATCGCTTCGCCACGACGCAGGGCGACGACGCCCAGGGCCGCGGCGCCCACGATCGCCACCACCAGCCAGGCGAGGTGACGTAGCAGGCTATTGTTATTGTTCATAGTGTTTGGCTTCCGACAGATGGAGGGCGCAGTTCTGCAGCGAAAATTCTAGCCGCGAACCGACCAGGGGTCATACGACCTTAGTCTAGAGCGGTTACCGCGCGATGGCGGTAGGCGCAATGTCGCAGGAATCCGCCGGAAAAGTCCATGGCCGACAAGGGCCGGCCAGGCGAAAACGCTTCGGCGCGACCTTGCCCTCTCCGTAGGAAGCGCCCTGGGAAAACGCCGCATGCCCAAGCCGTTCGTCTGCCGTGGCAACGAAGGCGGCAACCTCCGGCGGGCAGGCCGCGCACACGAAAAAGCCCGCCGTAGCGGGCTCTTTCCTGGGCCTGAGGTCTCAGGCCGGTTGCTTGGCGTAGCGCGCCAGGGTGCCGTCGCGACTCATCACCGCCAGGGTGTTGCTCAGGACCTGTTCGCCCGTCGCATCCTTGCTCGCGAAGATCTCGCCGAAATGCTGCTGGGTGACCTGGGCGAAGTGCGCCCGGTCCTTGGCTTCCACGCCGAGCAGCACGGCATAGGCGTCGAGCGCTTCGCCCTGGCCCTTGGCCATGTCCTCGGCGATGTTGTCGAGCATCCCGTTCATGGCGAAGATCGAGCGGCCGCCATAGCCCAGGCGTGCATTGGTGTTGCAACCGTTGGTCCCGGAGGTCATGCCGAAGGTGGCGTTGCCCGAGGTACCGTTGGTGGTGGTGGCCAGCAGGTGCGGGAACAGGCCGCGCTGGCCCTCGAACACCATGTTGCCCCAACCACAGCCATTACCGCCTGCCGCGTCGGCGTGTGCCGTCATGCTGCCCAGGCTCAGCAGCCCCAGAACCAACCCCTTGCTCAAAAGTCGCTTGTCCATGTCTGCGCTCCGCAGTTGTATTTTGGAGAAAAACGCTTTAGCAGCTTTGGCGAGACTTGACGAACTGTCAAACTCGGACACATGCCGCCGATCCAGCCGCACAGGCGGGGACGGACGGCACCGCCGATCGAATTCCGCCACTTCCCCGCCGGCATGGCTTGGCTATAGTGGTATCCAGCAGCGCGCACCGAGGGATCGCGACATGAGTGACCAGCACGACGAACGTCGACGTTTCCACCGGATCGCCTTCGACGCCGACAGCGAGATCCTCCAGGGCGAACGGCGCTGGGAGGTCTTGCTCCACGACGTCTCCCTGCACGGCATCCTGGTCGGCCAGCCGCAGGACTGGAACGGCGACCCGCAACGGCCCTTCGAGGCCCGCCTGTACCTGGGCCTGGATGTACTGATCCGCATGGAGATCAGCCTGGCCTGGGCTCGCGACGGCCTGCTCGGCTTCGAATGCCAGCACATCGACCTCGACTCCATCAGCCACCTGCGCCGCCTGGTGGAACTGAACCTGGGCGACGAGGAACTCCTCGAGCGCGAGCTGGCCCTGCTGGTCAGCGCCCACGACGACTGAGGCGGGTCACTCGAAGAGGGCGTCCAGGGCCTGCTCGAGGCGCGTCACGGCGATCACCTGCAATCCCGCCGGCGCCTCCTTCGGCGCGTTGCCGAGGGGTACGATGGCACGCTTGAAACCATGCTTGCCGGCTTCCTTCAGGCGCTCCTGGCCGCTCGGCACCGGACGCACCTCGCCGGACAGCCCGACCTCGCCGAACACCAGCAGGTCGTGCGGCAGCGGGCGGTTGCGCAGGCTGGACATCACCGCCGCCATCAACGCCAGGTCGGAGGCGGTTTCCAGCACCTTGACCCCACCCACCACGTTGAGGAACACGTCCTGGTCGTAGGTCGGGATACCGCCGTGCCGGTGCAGCACCGCCAGCAGCATCGCCAGGCGGTTCTGGTCGAGGCCCAGGGTCACCCGCCGCGGATTCGCCAGGTGACTGGTGTCGACCAGCGCCTGGACCTCCACCAGCATCGGCCGCGAGCCTTCCCAGGTGGCCATCACCACGCTGCCGGGCACCGCTTCCTGGGCCCGCGTGAGGAAGATCGCCGAAGGGTTGCTCACTTCCTTCAGGCCTTTGTCGGTCATGCCGAACACTCCCAGTTCGTTGACCGCGCCGAAGCGGTTCTTCACCGCCCGCAGCAGGCGCAGGCGGCCGTCTGATTCGCCCTCGAAATACAGTACGGTGTCGACCATGTGTTCGAGCACCCGCGGGCCGGCCAGGGCGCCTTCCTTGGTCACGTGGCCGACCAGAAAGATCGCCGTGCCGCTCTGCTTGGCATAGCGCACCAGCATCGCGGCGCTCTCGCGGACCTGGGCGACGCCGCCCGGCGCCGATTGCAACTGCTCGGTGAAGATGGTCTGGATCGAGTCGATCACCATCACCCGCGGCTGCTCCTGGCGCGCGGTGGCGATGATGGTTTCGATGCTGGTCTCGGTCATCACCTTGAGCTTGTCTTCCGGCAACGACAGGCGCCGCGCGCGCATCGCCACCTGCTGCTGGGATTCCTCGCCGGTGACGTACAGCGCCGGGACGCGGCTGGCCAGGTTGCAAAGGGTCTGCAGGAGAATGGTCGACTTGCCGATGCCGGGATCGCCGCCGATCAGCACCACCGAACCGTCCACCAGGCCGCCGCCGAGAACCCGGTCCAGTTCGGTGGAGCCGGTCGTGAAGCGCGGCATTTCCTCGACGCTGACCTCCGCCAGGGTCTTCAGGTTGGCCGGCTGGCCGGCCCAGCCGCCGCGGCCGGAGCCGCTCGGCGCGGCCTCGACGACGGTCTCCACCAGGGTGTTCCAGGCCCCGCAGTCCGCGCACTGGCCGGCCCATTTCGGGAAGGTCGCGCCACACTCGGTGCAGCCGTACATGCGCTTGGCCTTGGCCATGGGAACTCCTCTCGCGGGCAAAGCGCAGATGATAGCCGCTGGCTTGATTCCGATCAGCCTCGATCGACCGCGCTTCGCGCGACACTGATGGCCGGACAAGGAGACTTCCATGCGCACACTGCTGTTCCTGCACCTGCTGGGTGCCGCGATCTGGGTCGGCGGGCACCTGGTCCTGGCCCTCGGCATCCTCCCCGGCGCCCTGCGCCGCCGCGATCCCCAGGCGATCCGCGCCTTCGAGCAGGTCTACGAGCGGATCGGCATCCCCGCCCTGCTGCTGCAGGTGGTCAGCGGCCTGTGGCTGGCCAGCCTGTGGCTGCCGTTCGACCACTGGTTCGGCGCCACGCCGGTGGCCCGTGCCCTGCAGCTCAAGCTGCTGCTCCTGGCGGCGACCGCCGCCCTGGGCGTGCATGCGCGCCTGCGCCTGATCCCGAACCTGGACGCCGAGAGCCTGCCGAAGCTGGGCTGGCACATCGCCGCGATCACCCTGGTGGGCCTGGGTTTCGTCGCGGTCGGACAGAGTTTCCGTTTCGGCGGCGCCTTCTGAGCATGCCCACATGAAAAAGGGCGCCGGAGGCGCCCTTTTTCATGCCGTTGTCGTGAATGAATCAATGGCCTTTTCCGTTGGCCTTCCTCAGCCTCTCGGCGATTTCGTCCTTGAGTTGCACCCGTTGCTGCTTCAACCCCTGCAGCGCCAGGTCGTCGAGGGGTTCGCGACCGCCCTCGACCTCATAGATGCGCTTGTCGAGGCTCTCATAGTCCGCCGCCAGGCGAGTGAAGTGGGCGTCGTTGCCATGAAGTTGCTTCAGTTCGGCATGAAAATCCGGAAACTCCCGGGAAAGCGGATGTTGCTCGAGCGGCATGACGGACCTCCTCTGACGTTGTATACGACACCTCCAGACTAGCCCAGCAGGCCTCCTCCGAACATTGCCCCCGATCACCTCGCCGCCGCAGTGCCGTTCAGTTCGCCGCGTCGCAGGCTTTCCACGCTGTTGCCCAGCGCATCGCGGGCGCCAAGGTCGGCACCGCGCGCCGACAGCGCCTGGAGCAGCTCCTCGCGCTCGAACAGCGCCGCGTACATGGCCGCGGTCTGCCCTGCGCCGTTGCGCTGGTCGGGGCTGCATTGCGCGCCGATCAGGCGCCGGGCGATGCGGACCTCGCCCTTGAAGATGGCGCCCATCAGGGCGGTGTTGCCGCGCGCATCCTGGACGCAGGGGTCGGCACCGGCCTCCAGCAATTGTTCCACCGCTCCGCCATGGCCGTGGTAGGCGGCCAGGATCAGCCCGGTATAGCCCTTGGCATCCTGCACATCGAGGTCGAAGCCGGCCTCGACGAACTCCTTCAGCATGGCCTGGTCACCGCGTCGGGCGGCATCGAAGAAGTAGTCGCGCAACCGCGCTTCGACCTCGACCCCATGCACCTCGCCAGCTTGCGCGGCCAGCGCCGCGAGCAGCAAGCCTGCCAGAATCCAACCTCGCATCGTCGTCATCTCCCACCAAACCGATAGAGGAAGGGCGGCCTGGATGGCCGCCCCGGTTGCGATCAATCCTGGAGCTTCGCCGCCAGTTGCCGGACGCGCTGCAGATCGGCCCCGGCCACCTTGGCCAGGCCCGTGCCGTAGTCGCTGTCAGCCTTGTAGAAGTAGGAAAGCATGATGTACTTGCTCTCGTCGTCGGTGATCGCCAACGCCCCGCCGAGACTGGCGATCAGGTCGGCCTGGTCCTTCTTGCCGTAGGAGCGGAACAGCTCGCCGGTCTGCTTGAAGTTCTGCTCGCGCTGGATCTTCGCCTGCTGGGTGGTGCCGCTCAGCGGGGTCCGCACGTAGCGGGCGCTGGCCTGCTCCTCGCGCGGATCGAGCCGGCTCGGCTGGTAGTTCACCCCGCTGGTACTGTGTCCGGCGTTCAGCGCGCCGTCCTGGTTGACGGTATTGACCTCGCTGCGCGGGCGGTTGACCGGCAGGCCCAGGCCGTTGGCGCCGACCCGGTACATCTGGGTATCGGCGTAGGCGAACAGCCGTCCCTGGAGCAGGCGATCCTCGGAGGGCTCGATGCCCGGCACCAGGTTCGACGGCGCCATGGCGACCTGTTCGGTTTCCTGGAAGAAGTTGTCGACGTTGCGGTTCAACACCATCTGGCCGATCTTGCGCTCGGGAATGCCCGGCCAGATCTTGGTCGCGTCCAGCGGGTCGAAGTCGAATTTCGCCAGGTCCTCGGGCTTGAGCACCTGGATGTACAGGTCCCATTTCGGGAAGTCGCCCTTCCGGATCGCGCTCACCAGGTCATTGGTCATGTGGCTGTAGTCGCGCCCCTGGACTTCCGCCACCTGTTTCGGATCGAGGTTCTTCTGGCCCTGCAGGCTCTTCCAGTGGAACTTCACGTAGTGCACTTCGCCCCTGGCGTTGACCAGCTTGTAGGCATGCACGCTGTTGCCGTCCATTTCCCGGTAGCTGGCCGGGGTGCCCTCGTTGGAATACAGCAGGGTCAGGGTGCGGGTCGCCTCCGGCACGTGGGAGAAGAAATCGAAGCGTCGCGAGTCGTCGTCGAGGTTGCTGCGCGGGTCCGGCTTGAAGGCATGGACCATGTCCGGGAACTTGATCGCATCGCGGATGAAGAAGGTCGGGAAGTTGTTGCCCACCAGGTCCCAATTGCCGTCTGCGGTATAGAACTTGGTGGCGAAACCGCGCGGATCGCGCAGGGTTTCCGGGGAGTGGTTGCCGTGCACCACCGCGGAGAAGCGCACGAATACCGGGGTCTTCTCGCCCTTGCGGAAGACCTTGGCCATGCTCAGGTCGCTGATATCGGCACTGGCGACGAACTCGCCATGGGCGCCGGTGCCGCGGGCATGCACCACGCGTTCGGGAATACGCTCGCGGTCGAAACGTTGCAGCTTCTGCAGCAGTTGCACGTCCTGCAGCAGCACCGAACCGTTGGGCCCGGCGGTCTGCGAGTTCTGGTTGTCGCCCACTGGCGCACCGTTGTCACGGGTCAGGGTCGCGGCCTGCACGGACAGCGACAGGAGGCTGGCGGTCAGGCTTGCCGCCACCAGCAGGCGGCCGGGACGGAAGGCGTTCAGGGAAGGGTTCATGGAAGAGCTCCTAATGGCTTGTCAGGCGTCTTGTTGCGCCCGACCAAGGTAAGGAGCGCCGCCGGCGACGCTAAATTGAAAAACCTCACCGCGCCGATTAGGAATATCAATGCGCCCATGAATCGCAAAAAGAAATAAAAAAGACCGCCAGCCGAAGAAAGCCCGCGCTGGTGCACCAGACACTCCCAGTCCGCTCGCCGGTAAACGAGTTCACCTTCGTTATTTGCCTGCGAAGTTAGGTCGGAGAACCTCGCCACTCCAACTTCAACTTCCGGCATCTGCATGGCGCAGTTCCAAGTTGCCGAAGTTGCTTTGTCTTCTTTCTTGGCGAATTCCTGAAAATCGACATGAGTGTAATGTTTTTCCTCTAAACTTCGTTTCTCCCCACAAGACCCGACGCAAACGTATGCCTTGCGAATTTTCGCGTTGCCGGGGGGAACCAAAACACCAATCTTCCAGCCTGAGCAACTTGCCGAAGGCTGCATTAGACTGCCTTTACCTATTAGCGAAATACAGGGAGTGAACCCATGGGTCTTCTGAGTGAATTCAAAGCCTTTGCCGTCAAGGGCAATGTCGTGGATATGGCTGTCGGTATCATCATCGGCGCGGCCTTCGGCAAGATCGTCTCGTCCTTCGTGGGCGATGTGATCATGCCGCCGATCGGACTGCTGATCGGCGGAGTCGACTTCTCCGACCTGGCGATAACGTTGAAGGCCGCCGAAGGCGACGTGCCGGCGGTGGTGCTGGCCTATGGCAAGTTCATTCAGACCGTACTCGACTTCGTCATCGTGGCCTTCGCCATCTTCATGGGGGTCAAGGCGATCAACCGCCTCAAGCGCGAAGAAGCCGTCGCGCCGTCCGAACCGCCAGTGCCGAGTGCCGAGGAAACCCTGCTGACCGAGATCCGCGATCTGCTGAAAGCCCAGCAGAACAAGTCGTGATCGCGTCGGCGGAACAATGAAAAAGGGCCCGAACGGGCCCTTTTTCATTGCCGGACAACACGCCGGGCGGCAGCGTTATCCGCCGCTACTGCGCGGGCACGCACCTACCAGTAGTTCTCCACCGCCACCTGCCCCGGGCGCCGCGTCAGACTGAGGTTCATGCCGCGAGCCTTCAGCACGGCGCGGGTGTCCTCGATCATCTGCGGGTTGCCGCAGAGCATCACCCGCGAATGCTCCGGGGTCAGTTCCAAGTCGGCGGCACGCTCCAGATCGCCGTTCTCGATCAGCGTGGTGATACGTCCGTTCAGGCAACCGGGTACCTGCTCGCGGGTCACCACCGGAATGAACTGCAGCTTGTGGGCATGCTCGGCCAGGTATTCGCGCTCGGCGAGGCCGGCGATCAGCTCGCGGTAGGCCAGCTCCTTGCTCTCACGCACGCTGTAGACCAGCTTGATGCTTTCGAAGCGCTCCCAGACTTCGAAGTCCTGCAGGATCGAGACGAACGGCGCCACACCGGTACCGGTGGCCAGCAGCCAAAGGTCACGACCATCCACGAAGCGGTCGAGGGTGAGGAAGCCGAAGGCCTGGCGATCGACCAGCAACTGGTCGCCCTCGCGCAGGCGGCTGAGTTCGCTGGTGAACTCGCCGTCCGGGACGACGATGGAAAAGAAGTCGAGGAATTCGTCATGAGGCGCCGAAACCATCGAGTAGGCGCGCCAGACGATACTGCCGCTGGGCTTGTACACGCCGAGCCGGGCGAATTGCCCGGCGCGGAACCGGAATCCCGCGTCGCGGCTGGTACGCAGGGTGAACAGGTTGGGAGTCAGAGGCTGCACGTCGAGCAGCGTCTGGCGGGTGAATTTCTCTTCGCTGGCGGTCATGGTCCGCTCCGGATACCGATACTCCCCTAGTGTCCCGCAAAGCACCCGGCAGAAACACCCGCAAGGCTTGTGGCTATCCCCGCTGACGGGAATAGCCAGCGGCCGATCAGCGCTTGCGGTTGACCACCTGGGCCGCGCGCAACACGTCACTACCGATCTGCGCCTCGTAGTTCTTCCACAGCGGCTTCATGGCGTTGCGCCAGGCCTCGTGCTCTTCCGCGCTGAGGCTGACCAGGCGGCTCTTGCCGGCTGCCAGCAGGTGCTCGCGCTCCTTCTGGTTGAGCGCTTCGGCTTCCTTGTTCACCACCAGGGTGACCTCGTCGACGATGCTCTCCAGTTCGGTGCGGGTCTGGTAGGGAATGCCGGTCCAGAACGCCGAACTGGTGATCAGCATGTAGCTGAGCGCGCCGTGATTGGTCTCGGTGATGTACGGCTGCACGCTGTCGATCTTCTGTCCGGCGAGGTTCGACCAGGTGTTCTCGGTGCCCTGCACGCTGCCGGCCTGCATGGCCTTGAGGGTCTCGGCGTAGGACAACTGCTTGGCGGTGGCGCCGAGCATGGCGAACTGCGCTTCCAGCACCGACGACGGCTGGATACGGAAGACCAGGCCCTTGGCATCGTCCGGCCGGTGCAGCTCGCGAGTGGCGGAAAGCTGCTTCATGCCGTTGTTCCAGTAGGCCAGGCCATAGATACCGTGCTTGGCCATGGAGCGCAGCAGTTCGCGGCTCTTGTCGCGCTTCTGGAAACGCTTCAGGGCCTCCAGGTCATCGAACAGGAACGGCAGGTCGAACACCTGGAGTTGCTTGGTATAGGGCTCGAACTTGGACAGCGAGGTGGCCAGCATCTGCACCTTGTTGGCGCGCAGGGCCTCGATCTCGTCGGCGTCGCCGAACAGCGTCGAGTTGGGGTAGACCTCGACCTTGACCTTGCCCGGCAGACGCTCCTCGGCAAGCTTCTTGAACAACAGCGCCCCCTTGCCCTTGGGCGTGTCGTCGGAGACCACATGGGAGAACTTGATCACGATCGGGCCGGCGTCCTCGGCATGGGCGACGGCGGAAACGGCGAACAGTGCGGCGAGCGCCACACCGACAAACGGCTTGAACATCGATGTACCTGTGCGATGGCAACGACGAGCCCCGCGACGGCTCGCACGGGTCTCGTTCGGGAAACGGGTTGGGTGACGGTCACCGCTCGAAGTGGCGAAGGCGCCCGTCCAAGCGCTACCGGGTCATGACAGGCGCTATCGAAGCCCTAGCCCGGTTATTATTGGCGTGCCCGGCTGGATGACTCGTCGGTAAGGAAACGACTAACCAGAGCCGGGTAAAGAATTTTTCGGCATATCCGTGTGCCGCACAAGCTGGAGAACTCCAACCAGCTCTCAGTTTCGACAGATTGTTAATTGACGAGCGGGATTCGCCCCGCCGGGAACCCGATGCCTCTATTCGCCACCCCCTTCGCCCAGCTCGACCTGGTCCGCCAGCCCGAGCAGGACGGCGAGCCCCTCCAGGCGTTCGACGCCGCCGACGAATACCTGCTCAACCAGTTGCACGAACGGGGCGTGACGGCGCAATGCCGGGTGCTGGTCCTCAACGACGCCTTCGGCGCCCTCGCCGCGAGCCTGGCGCCGCACGTCCAGGTCACCAGCAGCGGCGATTCGCACCTGGGCTTCCTCGCCCTGCGCAAGAACCTCGCGCGCAACGGCCTCGACCTGGGTTCGGTGCGCTTCGTCCCGGCCAGCGAAACCGCCGTGGGGCCCTTCGATCACGTGCTGGTCAAGGTGCCGAAGACCCTCGCGTTGCTGGAGGAGCAACTGATCCGCCTGCACGGCCAACTGGCACCGGGCGCGCAGGTCGTCGCCGCGGGGATGGTCAAGCACTTGCCGCGCGCCGCCGGCGACCTGCTGGAACGCTACATCGGCCCGATGCACGCTTCGCTGGCGGTGAAGAAGGCCCGCCTGCTGATCGCCGAGGCAGCGGAGCGCCCGCAACCGCGCTCGCCCTATCCGACCCGCTATCGCCTGGAGCAGCCGCCGCTGACGCTGCTCAACCACGCCAACGTATTCTGCCGGGAGGGTCTCGACATCGGCACCCGCGCCTTCCTCCCGCACCTGCCACGCAGCCTCGGCGCGCTACGCGCCGCCGACCTGGGCTGCGGCAACGGGGTGCTCGGCATCGCCTACGCGCTGCTCAACCCGCAGGCCGAGCTGGCCCTGGTGGATGAGTCGTACATGGCCGTGCAGTCGGCGCGGGAAAACTGGCGAGCGGCGCTGGGCGAGCGGCCGGCGACGTTCCGCGCCGACGATGGCCTGGCCGGCCAGGCGGCGGGCTCGCTGGACCTGGTCCTGTGCAACCCGCCGTTCCACCAGCAGCAGGTGGTCGGCGACTTCCTCGCCTGGCGCATGTTTCTCCAGGCTCGCGATGCCCTGGCGGCGGGCGGCGAACTGTGGATCGTCGGCAACCGCCACCTGGGCTACCACGCCAAGCTCAAGCGGCTGTTCCGCGGGGTCGAGCAGGTCGCGGCGAATCCGAAGTTCGTGATCCTGAAAGCGGGAAAATAGTCAGCCGAGCGCCGCCGGGGTGTCCACGTCGCGGAGTACGCCCGGATCGTCGCACGGCACCTCGCACCAGGCCGGACGATGGGCCTGCAGCACACGGCGCGCGCCCTGGTCGCCGTCCAGTTGCGCAAGCGCGTCCCAGAAAGCGCGGCCGAACAGCACCGGATGGCCGCGCTGACCGTCGTACAGGGGAAACACGATGGCTTCGGGAGTGGCCATCGCGGCCAGACGCTCGAGGGTATCGGCGGCGATCCAGGGCATGTCGCCGAGCAGGACGGCGATGGCCCGGGCCGTGCTGTTCCTCGCCGCCGCGACGCCGGCGGCCAGGCTGTGGCCCATGCCCAACGATGCATCGAGGCTGTGGACAAGCCGCTGCTGCGCCGGCAGGCCCAGGCTCGCCGGGGTGTCTCCGGCACGCACCACCACCCGCACCTCGGCGAACGCCTCGCGCGCCCGCGCCACGCTGGCCGCCAGCAGGGTCGTGCCATCAGCCAGGCGCGCCAGGCGCTTGTCGCTGCCGAAGCGGCGCCCCTGCCCGGCCGCCAGGACCAGGCACAGCACCTCGTCGGCGGCGACCATCAGAGCCGCTCGCGGGGAATGCCGTTGCGGATGCGAAGAATGTCCGCCAGCACCGCCAGGGCGATTTCCGCCGGCGTCTTGCTGCCGAGGTTGAGGCCGATCGGCGCGTGGATCCGCGCCAGTTCGGCATCGCCCAGGCCGCCGATGCGCCGCAGGCGCTCGAAGCGTTTCTCCGAGGTCGCCCGCGATCCCATCACGCCGATATAGAAGGCTTCGGTACGCACCGCCTCGAGCATCGCCAGGTCGTCGATCTTCGGATCGTGGGTCAACGCCACCACCGCCGTATCGGCGTGGCAACCGCCGTCGGCGATGAACAGCGAGGGCAGCTCGCGACGGATCTCGATGCCCTCCAGCACCACGCCGCGCAAGGCTTCTTCGCGCGGGTCGCAGAGGATCACCTCGAAGCCCAGGCCCTTGCCGAACTCGGCGCAGGCATGGGCGACGCTGGAATAGCCGGCCAGCAGCAGGCGCTGGGCAGCGCCGACGCGCAAGCGCACGCACTCGCCGTCGCGTTCAGCCCGAGGGCCGTGGCTGGAATCGTCGCGCAGGCTGCGCGCGCCGCTGCCCAGCTCGACCTCGCGGAGCAGGCGGCGCTGACCAAGCAACGCCGACTCCAGCTCGCGCAGATGGGCCTGGACATCGCAGTCCGGCGCCAGGTTTTCCACCAGTACGTCGAGGATGCCGCCGCAGGGCAGGCGGATGTTCGAGTTCGGGTCGTCGCCCTCGCCGTAGCGCACGATCACCGCGGGATCGGGGAAACCGCCGGCGGCGACCCGCTCGAGGAAATCATCCTCGACGCAGCCGCCGGACAGCGAGCCGATCCATTCACCGCTGGCGTTCACCGCCAGCAGCGATCCCGGCGCGCGGGGCGCCGAGCCGTAGGTCGTGAGCACGGTACAGAACCACACCCGTTCGCCGCCCACGGACCACTTCAGCGCCTTGCGGACCACCTGTAGATCGAGGTGTTGCACGATTCACTTCACCTTGACGGTATGCGCCGAAGCGCTCTCCATCTTCAATTGCGCGACCTGTTGGGGACCGAGGTCACCGGGCAATCCGCCCCAGGTCTGACGCAGGTAGTTGAGCAGGTCCGTGAGTTGCTCGTCGTCGAGTTTCCCGGCGAAACCGGGCATCGGTTGCATGCGTTCGAAGCCGGTGAACTGCTGTTCGACGATGCCGTCTTCGATCACTCGCAACAGATTACGCGGGTCTTGCAGGCGCAGGGTAGTGTTGCCGTTCATCGCCACCGCGATATGCGGCTTGCCCTCGCCTTCGCCGCCGTGGCAGCCGGCGCAGACGTTGAGGTACTGCTGGCGACCGCGCTTGCCGCTGTCGTTCAGCTGCGCCTCGGGCAGCGCCTGGACCACCTTGGCCGGCGGCGGCTGGTCGCCGAGCAGGTAGGTGGCCATGGCTGCCAGGTCGCTGTCGTCGAGGTGCTGGGTGCTGTGGTGCACCACCGGGAACATCTCGTTGAACATGCTGCCCTGGGCGCTCATGCCGTGCTTGAGGAAGCTCGCCAGGTCCGGCTGGGTCCAACCGCGCGCGGCAAGGTCGCCGGGCAGCAGGCTGGGCGCCAGGTAGCCGTTGAGCAGGCCGCCGCTCAGGCGCTTGTCCTGCGCCAGGGCGCCGGCCAGGTTGCGCGGGGTATGGCACTCGCCGCAGTGGCCGAGCACCTCGACCATGTACTGCCCGCGCTTCCAGGCCTCGCTGCGCCCTTCCTCCGGCTGCAAGCGCACGCTCTTGCCGTAGAGCAGGTTCCAGCCGGCCAGGCCCATGCGCACGTTGAACGGGAAGCTCAGGCTGGTCTGCGGCGCCGGCCGGGCGATCGGCTCCTGGGCCATCAGGTAGGCGTAGATGGCGTCGGCATCCTCGCGCTCGATCAGGTGATAGGAGGTGTAGGGCATCGCCGGATAGAGGTAGGCGCCGTCCTTGCGCTTGCCCTCGGTAAGAGCGGCGAAGAACTCGTCGGCGCTGTAGGCGCCGATGCCGTGTTCCTTGTCCGGGGTGATGTTGGTGCCGTAGATGGTGCCGAACGGCGACTGGATCGGCAGCCCGCCGGCGAACGGCGCGCCGCCCTCGGCGGTATGGCAGGCCATGCAGTCGGCGGCGCGGGCGAGGTATTCGCCGCGCTTGACCAGCGCCGCGTCGGCGCCGGCGGCGGAGGCCAGGAACGGCGACAGCGCGGCCAGCGCCAGGGCGAGGCCGGAAAGGGTGCGCTTCATCCTCAAGCCTCCTTGACCAGGCCGAGTTCGTCGAGCACGTCGCGGGTGGCGCTGTAGTAGCGCACGTAGCCGGTGCAACGGCAGATGTGATGGCCGAGGCTGTCCTCGATCGCCTGCTCCAGCTCGCTGCGCTTGATCGGCTGGCGCTGGGCTTTTTCCACCAGCACGGTGGCGGCGTTGACGAAGCCCGGCGCGCAATAGCTGCACTGGAAGGCGAACTGGTCGACGAACTTCTGCTGGATCGGGTTCAGCTCGCGGATGTCGCCATTCTCGTCGCGCTGGGCATGGCCCTCGATGGTGCGAACCTTCTTGCCGTCGAAGTAGTGCGCGCCGGTGATGCAGGTGCGCACTTCCTCGCTGGTGCCGTCCGGATTGTCGACGATCACCACGCAGGCATGGCAGATGCCCTGGCCACAGCCCAGGCGCGAGCCGGTGAGGTTCTGGTATTCGTGCAGGTAGTCGATCATCGGCAGGTCTTCGGCGACCTCCACCGGACCGACGGTTTGACCGTTGAGGGTCATCTGGAGCTTGCGGTTAGCCATGGAGGGCCTCCTTGATGCGGGCGGGAGTGATGGGCAGGTCGCGGACGCGCTTGCCGGTGGCGTGCGCCACGGCGTTGGCGATGGCGCCGACCACCGGGATCATCACCACCTCGGCGATGCCTTTGGCCGGATCGGTCGGCGACAGCGGCGGGAGGATCTCCGCCGTCTGGTTCCAAACCGCCACGTCCTTCGCCCGCGGCAACCGGTAGCGGTTGAAGTTCCAGTCCCCTTCCGCAGGGCCGCCCTCGTAGAGCGGCATTTCCTCCAGCAGCGCATGGCCGATACCCATGGCGATGCCGCCCTCCAGCTGGCCCTTGACCAGCTCCGGCACCAGCACCCGGCCGCACTCGATCCAGGAATGGTGGTCGAGCACCTGCACCTCGCCGCTGCCCTTGTTCACCTTCAGCTCGACCAGGGTCGCCACCGGACTGTAGTAGGTGACCATCGCGTTGTTCAGCTGGGTCGCCGGATAAGCCGGATTCTGCCGGTCGAGCAGGTGGAAGCCGGCGCTGTTCATCATCGCCTTCTTCACTCCCGGCGCGCCGTCGCCGTACTTCACCGCCATGGCGTCGAGCGGCAGGCGCTCGCGCACGCCATCGATGACGAAGTCCGCCTCGGCCCAGCTCCAGCGGTTGAAGCCGTGGACGCTGACGCCGGTGACCAGGCCCATCTCGTGGGCCTTCTTCGCCAGCTCGGCGAAGGGAATCGGCGCCAGGCCGTTGCCGGTCAACTGGCCGTCGACCCATACCGCGTTTTCGCGGCGCACCACATAGGGATTGGCCTGGCCGCCGAACGGACCGCTGCGCCACAGCTCCAGGGCCGCCGGCCACAGGCCGTGGTTGAACAGCACGCGCGCGGCTTCGCGGGTGGCGTGGCTGAAATAGAACGCCGAGTTGGTCGCCGACGACGGCGAGGCCAGCTTGCCGACCCAGCGCGGATCGCGTAGCGCGGCGTCCTGCTCGGCCTGGCTCATCAGGTAGGGATTGCCCTTGGTGGTGAGCCGCAGCTCGGGCCATTCGGTCTCGGCGGTCTTCACCTCGTCCGCCGGACGGCCGAGGAAGTCGCCGACCACGAAGGCCTGCGAGGTGGACATCCCGGTACCGATCTCGGTGCCGATGTGGCGCAGGCTGATGCGCCCGTCGGCGCTGAACTCGATGCTCGCCATCGGCGCCTCGGCGCCGGTGCCGAAGTCCTTCTGGCAAATGGCGAAGCCGACCCCATACCAGTTGTCCGGGTCTTCCGCGTCGAAGCGCTTCTTGCGTGCGTCGCGGTCCTTCCAGACCTCGTGGGCAGCGGCCTTGTCGAGGATCTCGTGCAGGCGCAGGGCACCGGCCGGGACCGCGCCCTGGGTGTTCTTCATGCCCGAGCGCAGGGCGTTGCGACGACGCAGGTCGATGGCGTCGACGCCCAGCCGGCCAGCGATCTCGTCGACCATCATCTCGGTCGCGGCCATGGTCTGCAGGGTACCGTAGCCGCGCATCGAGCCGGCCTCCACGCCGCGCGAATGATAGGCGGTGACCGCCAGGTCGTTCTGCGGCATGTAGTAGATCGACTGCGCGGCGGTGGCGCCCACCGCCGCCACCGAGGCGCTGTAGTTGGCGCGCCCGCCGCCGTCGGCGCTCATGTCGGCGCGGAAGATGCGGAAGCCGAGGTCGTTCCTGTCTACCGCCAGTTGGTAGCGGATGTCGAACGGGTGGCGCTTGATGCCGCTCTGGAACTGCTCGTAGCGGTCGTTGGCCAGGCGCACCGGCACACCCTCGCCATACAGCGCGGCGAGCGCGGCATAGAAGACGAAGATGTTGTTGTCCTTGGAGCCGTAGCCGACGGTATAGCCCGGATGGATGTTGAACTTCTCCAGGGCGAAGCGCGACGGCTTGATCATGTGCACGCTTTCGTAGGCGACTTCGAACGGGCACTGGGTGGCGACCACGAAGTGCAAGGTCTTGCTCGCCGCGTCGTACCAGCCGTTGCCGTTGTCCGGCTCCAGTGCCGCCGGCTCGATCGATGGGGTCTTGTAGCGCTCGTCGAAGACCAGCCAGTCCTGCGGCGGGTTTTCCAGTTGCTCGGCCATGCGCTTGGCATGGAACAGCCCCTGCTCGGTGAGGTCGCCGTGCAGCTTCGGCTCGCTGGTCCATACCGGTTTGCGGTTGAGGATGGTGGGGAACAGCATCGAGTCCTTCAGGCTGGAGAACTCGTCGTCCTCGTAGGGCGTCTTGCCGCCGACCCGGACGAAGCGATAGCTGCCGTAGGGATCGCCCTGGTACAGCGGGGCCTGGGCGCCATAGCGGATCGCCTTGTCGTTGAACTTGAGCTTGAGCTTGGCCCGGCGGAAGCGCTCGAAGTCGTTCCAGATCAGGATCGCCACCGGATGGCCGATGAACATCGGCACCTTGCCCGGCGGCAGGAGCGGATCGGGCGAATGCGCCTCGGGGAAGACGATACCGTCCTTCTCCAGGTCGGCGGCGGTGACGATACGGTCCGGCTGCAACTCGGCGCCCAGCCAGGAAAGGTCGTGGCCTTCGTAGATGCGGTCGGCGCGAACGGTCTTCAGCAACATGGCGTGGCCTTGCTGCTGCGGCCAGCCGGGCATGTCCCTGGCGCGGATATCGCGGGCGAACACCTTGTTGCCGCAGACCTTGGACAAGGCGTCGTTACGGAAACGGACCTGACCGTTGCCCGCCATCCAGCGCTGGGCGGAAACGGTCACCTGGTTCTCGAACAAGGCAGCGAACGCCTGGCTGCCGAGCGGCGCCAGGGTGACACCCACGCCGGCGATCAACCCGCCCTGGAGAAAGGCGCGCCGGGATATATCACGGTTGGACATGCAAGTTCCTCTGGGTGGTACGGTTCCCACCCATGTCGTTATTCAGGCTTGAACAGCTCGTCCGGACGGACGAGGTGGAGCACGCAGGCGGAAAAACCTGACTCAGGAGTTAATTTTAGCGACAAGTCGCACCCGAGGAAAAGTCCCGTCTACCGCTGGAAGGCCCCATGGACACTCGACTTTGGTCGCCTGCCAGGCCGGCTCCAACCTTTTCGTGCGTTTCTCTGAATCTTCGATTTCGGCAATGGCAACAGCCAAGAGGTAACCACATGTTACTCTCCGCCCTCCTCTCGAAACGCCCGACCCCCGCATGTCCAGCCAACCCAGCTCCCTGCTCCGCCATCGTCCCTTCCTCGCCTTCTGGCTGGCCCGCGTCTGCACCGCCAGCGGCTTCCAGATGCTCACCGTGGCCATCGGCTGGCACATCTACGAACTGACCGGCAATGTCCTCGACCTGGGCCTGGTAGGCCTGGTCGAATTCCTCCCGCGGGTACTGTTCATGCTCCACACCGGGCATGTTGCCGACCGCTACGACCGACGCAGGATCGCCGCCCTCTGCCAGGCCGGCCAGGCCCTGGTGGCGGTGGCACTGGTGCTCGGCGCGGCTTCGGGAGAGATCACCCGCAACATGATCTTCGTCCTCGCCTTCGCCCTCGGTACCGCCCGCGCCTTCGAAATGCCGACCACCCAGGCGCTGCTACCGAACCTGGTACCGGCCGGGCTGTTCCCGCGCGCGGTGGCCGCTTCGGCTTCGGCGATGCAGGCGGCGACCATTGCCGCCCCGGCCCTCGGCGGCCTGCTCTATGCGTTCGGTGCCTCCTGGGTCTACGTGCCGACCGCGACTCTCTACGTCCTCGCGTGCGTCCTGACGCTCAGCCTGCCGGTACGCAACCAGCCGCTCACCCAGGGCAAGGCCACCCTCGACTCGCTGCTCGCCGGCATCCGTTTCATCCGCAGCCGACCGGACATCTTCGGGGCGATCTCCCTCGATCTGTTCGCCGTGCTCCTCGGCGGCGCCACCGCCCTGCTCCCGGTGTTCGCCAAGGACATCCTGCTCACCGGGCCCTGGGGCCTCGGCCTGCTGCGCTCGGCTCCAGCGGTGGGCGCCCTGGCAATGTCGTTCTGGCTGGCGCACTTCAGCATCGAACGCAACGTCGGGCGGATCATGTTCCTCTCCGTGGGCATCTTCGGCCTGGCAACCATCGCCTTCGGCCTGTCGAAATCGTTCTGGCTGTCCCTCGGCGTGCTGGTGGTACTCGGCGCCGCGGACATGGTCAGCATGGTCATCCGCGGCGCCTTCGTGCAGCTCGAGACCCCCGACGAGATGCGCGGCCGGGTCAGCGCGGTGAACGGCCTGTTCATCGGCGCCTCGAACCAGCTCGGCGAGTTCGAGTCCGGGCTCACCGCACACTGGTTCGGCACGGTACCGGCAGTGGTCCTCGGCGGGATCGGCACCCTGGTGGTCACCGGAGCATGGATGAAGCTGTTCCCTAGCCTGGCGCAACGCGACCGCCTGCACTGAGGCCAATGCCGTCGCGCGCCGCTGCCCCGACAGCGGCGTATCGGCGATAACGCCTGGGGCGTTATCCGTCCTCCCCATGGAACACCGCACCTTCTCGGCAATAAGAAAGCCCGGCATCGAGCCGGGCTTTTCTCGCACCTTGCGGCGTTATCCCCGGTGTCAGGCGGGGCGCCGCATCTCCCGATGCAGGCGGTCGACGGTGCGCTCGCTACCGTTGTCGGCCAGGCGCAGATCGACGCGCCCCATGTCCTTGTGCAGACGGTCGACGGTCTGTTCGCTGCCGTTCTCGGCCAGGCGCGCCTCGCGGCTGGTCATGTCGCGGTGCAAGCGATCGATGGTCTGCTCGCTGCCGCTTTCGGCGACCCGGCGTTCTTCCTGGACGCGCGGCGCCTGGGTCTTGCGCAGGCGTTCGAGGGTACGGTCGGAACCGTCGGAGGCGATCAGTTGTTGGGCACCGCGCAGGGCGATGGATTCGACCCGCGGTGCAGCGAAGGCGGCATTGGCGGTCAGGGTAGCAAGGGCGATGGCGAGGATCAGCGGGCGTTTCATGGCAGTGGCTCCAGGTATTCGTTACGTGGGGCCATTCTCTGTTCGGGAAACTCGATTGGAAAACGAAGCGCGCCAATAGTATTCATCGACGTTTGAAATAGTGCGAAGAACCGCTCTAGTACAGTAGTTACAGCAAGAATACGCCTCTCCGACCGGCCTTGGCACGGATTGACGGCATCGATATGAAAAATCGAAGAAATCGAAAGTTTGAGAAAAACACTCGGAATTGAGCACGGACCTCCCTCTCCGCAGAACCGGAGAGGGGCTCCGTCAGCAGCCTCCGGAACGGAGGCCGGCAGGGTTCAGAAGCGCGCCACCACGTTGAACAGGACCCGCGTCTCGCGCTTCCCATCGCGCTGGTCGGCTGGCTCGCCGATGACCTGGCGGGCAATCTCCGGGTTGAACGACAACTGGTCGGTGAGGTTGAAGCGCACCCCGGCACCGATCGAGCCGAGCTTCTGCTGCTCGTCATCGTCCACGTCGAGGTTGTAGGTCTTGCCCCAGTCGTAGAAAGCGTAGGCCTGGTAGCTGCGCAGCCAGCTATAGCCCACCGCCTGGCCATAGCGCGGTTCGAGCTTCAGGGCGAAGCCACGGTCACCGGTGATGTTGCCCGGGGCGAAGCCGCGACCGATCCCGCTGCCGCCGACGCCGAAGCGCTCGCTCGGCAGCAACGGGTCGAAGCTGTACTGCCATTGCAATTCGCCATACACCGACCAGGGTCCACCGAGCCCTTGCAGACGCCCGATGTTGCCGTTGAGATAGACGAAACGTCCGTCGGCCACTTCGCGGGAACGACGTTCATCGTCCTTCTTGGTCGCGCCCCACATGTCCAGGCCGATGTTGTTGCGCACCTCCGCCAGGTTGATGCCCATCCAGCGGTCGACCCAGTCATAGGTCAGGCGTTGCTGGAACACCCGCACATGGTCACGACCGGGGTTCGAGGCGTCGCTGGCGAAGTCGCGCAGGCGGGTCTCGGTATCCTTCCACTGCAACGCCAGGCCGCCGCTCAGGTTCTGCGAGCGCGAGCGGATGAAGGGATGGTTGTAGGAAATGCTGCCTTCGGTGCTCTTGCTGACGCTGTCGAAGGGGAATACCGAGTCCGGGATGTCCGGGTTGACCTTCGAATAGGAACCCATGATCTGCAGGGTATCGCCGGCGAACATGCCACCCAGCGGCAACGTACCGCGCAACTGGATGTAGCGGGTGGCATCGCTGAACGGCGAGATCGCGCCGAGCACGTCGATCTGCTCGTAGAAGCCCAGGCGGGAGAACTCGGTGGCGCCGAAGGCCAGGGTGGTCGGGTCGGTGTAGTGCGAGCCGCGGTTGTCAAGGCTGACGAAGCCTTCGTATCGCTGCTGTTGCAAGGCCACGTCGAGGTTCGACGAGCCCAGCGCCTGACCCGGGCTGAGCACGCTCTGCACGTTGACCCCCGGCAGGTCGCCGACCAGCAGCAGGCCGCGCTCCAGGGTATCGGCATCCAGCGGACGTTTTTCGGTCAGCGGCGCGAGCAGTTCCTCCACTCGCACCCGCGGCCCATCGACGGTTCCCTTGATCTGCACGTGTTCGAGGTAACCCTCGATCACCTGCAGGCGTACCTTGCCGCCCTCGATGCTCTGCTCCGGCACCACTACCTGGGTCAACAGGTAGCCGTCCTGGCGGTACTTGGCGGTGAGGCGGTTGGCCAGGTCGACCAGTTCGGCCAGGGACACCTGCTTGCCGAGCATATGCTGGTAATAGGACTCGAGCACCGCCTTGTCATAGCGGGTGTTGCCTTCGATGCGTATCTCGCGCAGTTCGAAGCGGATCTGTTCGCTGCCTTGCGGCGCGACCTGCTTGGGCACCACCAGCGGCGCCTCGGGCTTGGCTTGCGGCTCGCTGCGGGGCTTGAAGCGTTCATCAAGCTGGGATGGCTGTACAGTCCCTGGCAACTCCACGGCGGCGGCGGAAGCAGCCAGCATCCCGCAGCCACAGAGCGTCACCCAGCGAAGCGTCCATTGCGAAGGTTTCATCATTCACCTCGGGCAGATGACGCACTACCGCCCGGAGACGATAGTGCGCATTGCGAAAAGGGTTAGAAATTCAGAGGCTTGTTGAAGCAGCTCCAGTAGTCGGCCAGGTAGCTCTGGTTCGAGCAACCCGCCCCACTCTCGGCCTCTGCTCTGAGCGGACGATCGGTGAACTGCCCCACCCGCTTGGCGCTGGCGTCCTCCGCCGGACCCGCGGCGGTAGCCGGCAGCAGGTTAGGATCGCTGACGTCCATGCCCAGAGCGTAGGCGCGCAGGAACGGGTTTTCGAGGAACGGGTTTTCCAGCGTGGTGGTGCGGTAGACCGCATCCCCGGGGGTATCCGGATCGCGCCCCTTCTGCAGTTCGCGCAAGTCGGAGAGCGCTGCCAGTTGCCCCAGGTCGCCCGGCGTGACCGGCAGCGGCAGGATGCTCAGCAGGTTGCCCTGGTAGTTGAGCTGGTAGTTGCCGCTGGTGAGGGCAAGCCCACCCTGGAGGATGTCGTACTGGCCTACGGCTTCGCCGCCCACCCGACCGAGCCCGCCGGCGAGCACCTGACCGGCGCTATCGCCATTCTTCAGGCCGCTGACCTGGTAGGTCAGGCTCGGGTCGGCATCGCCCAGGTTGTTGCCCTGGTAGCTCAGATCGTAGTTGCCCTGGAGGATGTCGTACTGGCCTACGGCTTCGCCGCCCACCCGACCGAGCCCGCCGGCGAGCACCTGACCGGCGCTATCGCCATTCTTCAGGCCGCTGACCTGGTAGGTCAGGCTCGGGTCGGCATCGCCCAGGTTGTTGCCCTGGTAGCTCAGATCGTAGTTGCCCTGGAGGATGTCGTACTGGCCTACGGCTTCGCCGCCCACCCGACCGAGCCCGCCGGCGAGCACCTGACCGGCGCTATCGCCATTCTTCAGGCCGGAAACCTGATAGGTCAGCGCCGGGTCGGCGGTGCCGACCTGCTTGCTCTTGGCATCGGCGAATACGTTGAGCAGCGCCTTGGTGATGGTCAGGTCATTACCCTGGTAGGCCAGGTCATAGTTGCCACTGGTCAGCACCAGGCCGCCCTGGTTGATGCCATACACACCCACGTTCTCGCCTGCG
>NZ_KI517354.1:4244528-4327414 GCF_000478485.2 Pseudomonas sp. P179 | reverse complement strand
CGGATCGGCATCGCCATAGACCTTGGTCTTGGCATCGGCGATCACATTGAGCAGTGCCTTGGTGATGGTCAGGTTATTGCCCTGGTAGTTCAGGGTGTAATTGCTGCTGACCAGGCCCAGTCCACCCTGGTTGATGCCGTACACGCCGACGTTCTCGCCAGCCACGCGGCTCAGGCTGCCGCCGTTGAGCACGGCACCGGCGGTATCGCCGCGCTTGAGACCGGAGACCTGGTAGGTCAGCGCCGGATCCAGGTCGCCGTAGACCTTGGTCTTGGCATCGGCGATCACGTTCAGTTGTGCCGGGGTGATGCGCAGGTCGTTGCCGACGTAGCTGAGGGTGTAATTGGCCGTGTTGAGGCCCAGCCCGCCCTGGAGTATCCCGTAGTTGCCGACGTTCTCCCCGGCCACCCGGCCGAGGTTGCCGCTCAGCACGCCAGCGGCGGTATCGCTGTTCTTCAGGCCACTGACCTGGTAGGTGAGGGTCGGATCGGCGTCGCCATAGACCTTGGTCTTGGCGTCGGCGCTGACGATCAATTGCGCCGGCGTGACGGTCAGCCTGCCGTCCTGGCGCACCAGTTGGTAACGCTGGCTGAAATACTCGCTGCCATTGGCGTTACCGGTGATCGCGTACTGCCCGACATTCGACGCCTGGGTCGCCGTGGTGCTGGCGGTCGCCTGGTAGAGGTCGTTGAACTGACTGTTGACGTAGGCGTCGATGGCGTTGATGCCGGACATCGTGGCCGTCAGAGTCGGATTCACATCACCGTAGACGCGGGTAGCGTCATTGGCGGTCAGGGTGGCGGTCTGCTGGCGGGAAAGGATGTCGCCGGCAGTGGTGGTGGTCTTGAACATCTCCACCTGGGCGCGCTCGGCGAAGCTGTTGAACGCTCCCTCGCGCATGAACAGGTCCAGGCGGGTATCGACGCGGCTGGTCTTGCCGCCGAGGCCGAAGATCAGTTCCTCGGTCAGGCCGGTGCCGACGTCGTACTGCAGTTCGTCGGTCACGCCGATCACGCCGCCGAAGCCCTTGACGCCCCAACTGGTGCCCCAGTTTCCGGTCCAGGTGGTGACGCTGCCGTTGCCGGCGGCGACGGTGAACCCGCTGGGCGCACCGCCGTTCGGGGTGGCGGTGACGTTGCTGCCGTTGACCTGGTAGCGCAGGTTGGTCACCAGGTAGTCCGACGAGTCGTTGGTCGGGAAACTGGCGGAACCGCTGACCCGCCTATAGGGCAGCGCGGTGAACACCAGGCGGTCGAACTCGCTGTTGCCGTCGGCGGTCAGCGTGTAGTTGCCGGTGGTGCCGACGCTGTTGGCCTCGAGAATCCGCGTGCCGACGCTGGAGACGATGTTCTGCGCGGTGCCGGTCATGCTCTGGTTGATGAACGGATCGAACACCGTGCCGCTCGTGGTCACGCCGGTGGCGTTGCTCTGCCGGTACTTGAGCGTACCGTTGAAGGTCTGCAGCGCCAGGTTGCCGGCGTAGTTGTCCCAGGAAGCCAGGTCGATGCTACCGGCGCGGCCGGCGAGGTTGGCGGCGATCAATGCGGTACCGGCCTGCTGGCTGATCTTGCCGGCGGTGCTGGTCTGCATCCACAGGGTGCCGCTGCCCAGGTCGACGATGCCGCTGGTCTGCGGCGTGCCGCCGCTGAGGAAGCTGATGTTGCCGCCGGCGCGGATTGCCAGGCTGCCGTTGCGGAACAGGATCGGCGCAGAGATATCCACCGCACCGGCAGGTCCGGTGGCGATCAGCTCCAGGCCGCGACTGGCGCCGCCCAGGTTGCTGGTGATCAGCGGCGCTTCCACCGACAGCCGGTCGCTGGCGCTGAGGGTCACCTTGCCGCCTGCCAACGCACCGGTAACCACCGAGGCATTCACCGTCGCGTCGCCGCTGGCGCCGTTGGCGCCCCCCACCGAGCCGGAGGTGCCGCCGGATGCGACGATGCGCAGGGTGGTCGGGTCGAGCAGCCAGGTGCCACCGTTGCCGTAGGGTGCGGCGACGCTGACGTAGGCGCTGTCGGCGATGCTCAGGTTGACCTTGCCGGAGGTCTCCACCAGGCCGCCGTTGCCGCCCTGGGCGCCGCCGCGCGCGAGGATCCGCCCGTCCATGCGGGTATTGCCGTCGGACCAGACCACCGCCAGGCCGCCATTGCCCTTGCCGGTAGCCGAGACGTCGATGCTGGCGCCCTTGGCCAGCGTAGCGTTCTTCGCTCGTGGCAACTCGCCGCGGCCCTGGAAGTCGCCGCCGATGCGCACGCTGCCGCCCTGTGCGGCGCCGCGGGCGTCGATGCTGGCGGTGCTCGCCAGGGCCACCTGCTGCCCGCTGACCAGCACGTCGCCGCCGCTCTTCGGACCGCTGACGTCGATCTTGCCGGCGACCTGGATGTCCCCGGACTTGCTTACCAGCGCCACGCTGCCCTCGCGCACCTCGGTGCCGCGGGCAAGGATCACGCCGGACAGGTTGACCGCGTTGTCGACCACCCGGGAAGCCTGCTCGGCGGTGATCAGCACGCTACCGCCGTCGGCCTGGATCGCGCCGCCGTTGCTGACCAGCGCCTGGGCATCCTGCGGCTTGCGGGTAACCGGGTCGGTCACGGCGATCGACACCAGGCCATCGCCGTAGAGGTCGATGGTCGCGGCATTGCCGGCGGCCATCGCCACGGTGCCGAGGCGGGCGTTGATCACGCCGTTGTTGGCCACGGACGGCGCGACGAAGGCCGCCAGGCCTTTCTCCGCGACGCTGATGCTGCCGTCGTTGACGATCCGCGCGTCGGGGTTTCCGGGCTGGTCGAAGATCAGCTTGCCCTGGCGGAAGTGTTCGTCGCTGATGTTCGCCGTGGTGGTGATCAGGGAGCCCACGTCTACCTTGGCCGAGCCGCTGAAGACCACGCCGTTGGAGTTGTAGATGATCACCTGGCCGGGCGCGGAGATGCGCCCGGCGATCACGCTTTCCTGGCCTGCGGTGACCCGGTTCAGGGTCGACGAGGTCACACCGGGCTGGTTGAAGCGCACCGCCTCGTCGGCGGAGACGTCGAAGCCCTTCCAGTTGATGATCGCGCGCTGGGTGCTCTGGTCGATCAGCGTGGTCTTGCCCTGCTGGCTGATCTTGATCTCGCTGGGGTTGAACTGGGCACCGGTAGGTGCCGCCATGGCCGCGTTGATGCTGGCGATGGCGAACATGAGGGTGCTGCTGGCGGCAAGGACGAAACGCCCTTCCCTACCAGCTTTCGAAGAGGTGCGCTTGCCGCGCTGGCTATCCGGACGGACCATGAAAATCTCCCTATCTGCGTGGCGCACGTCAGTTTTCCAGCACTGCATTTCGTCAGTTAAATGACGAAAATCTGAGAAGCAATTCACATTGCGCCTTGTGTGCCAAAAAAATGCCTTTCAGATCAAAAATTGTCCACTTGAAAGGGCGACCGTTCGTCGGAGTGACTCAAAAATGACACTACCGAGGTTAAATATGTAATACCGTCAAAAAACCGACAATACTTTCGGGATAATCACTGTCAAGAAAACCGGAAGACCTCCCTGGCACGCGGGTTTGCTAGGCTAGGCAGCCCCCGTCCGCTGCCGCCAAGGAACCTTCCATGAGCCATGCCCTGCGCGCCGTTTTCCTCGACCATGCCTCCCTCGACCTCGGCGACCTGGACATGCGCCCCCTGCGCGCCGCCTTCGACGAGCTGCAACTGCATGCCGCCAGCCAACCGCAGGAAGTCGCCGCGCGGCTGCACGGTGCGCGGGTCGCGATCAGCAACAAGGCGCCGATCGACGCGCAATGCATCGCCGCCTGCCCAGAGCTGGAACTGATCCTGGTCAGCGCTACCGGCACCAACAACATCGATCTCGCTGCCGCTCGCGAGCGCGGTATCGTCGTCGCCAACTGCCATGGCTACGGCACGCCCTCGGTAGCCCAGCACACCCTCGCGCTGCTACTGGCCCTGGCTACGCGCCTGCCGGACTACCAGCAGGCGGTACGCAGCGGCCGCTGGCAGCAATCCAGCCAGTTCTGCCTGCTGGACTTCCCCATCGTCGAACTGGAAGGCAAGACCCTCGGCCTGCTCGGCCATGGCGAACTGGGCGGGGCGGTGGCGCGGCTGGCGGAGGCGTTCGGCATGCGCGTGCTGCTCGGTCAGTTGCCAGGACGGCCCGCCCGGGCGGACCGCCTGCCGCTTGGCGAACTCCTGCCACGGGTCGACGCCCTGACCCTGCACTGCCCGCTGACCGAGGACACCCGCGGGATGCTCGGCGCCGCCGAACTGGCGCTGATGAAGCCTGGCGCCTTCCTGGTCAATACCGCCCGTGGCGGCCTGGTCGACGAACAGGCGCTGGCCGACGCCCTGCGCGGCGGCCACCTGGGCGGCGCCGCCACCGACGTGCTCAGCGTCGAGCCGCCGAGAAACGGCAATCCGCTGCTGGCCCCCGACATCCCGCGCCTGATCGTCACCCCCCATAACGCCTGGGGCAGTCGCGAGGCGCGGCAGCGCATCGTCGGCCAACTGGCGGAAACCGCAGAGGCATGGAAGGCCGGGCGCGCCCTGCGGGTAGTCAACGCCGGCTGATACGGCGCTGCGGGCACCGCGCACGGATGAACGGCGATCCTCGCCGACAATCCATGCGGGTATGCCAGGCCCAAGCCTGTTAAGATTTCCCATTTTTTCCGGAGCCCGCATGGACCCTCGCAGTGAAGTGCTGCTGCGCCAGCGCCACCTCTTCGCGACCCCGCTGCTGCTGGCCGGCCTGCCCGCCGACGACCTGCTCGCCGAGCTACCGCAGGCCCAGGGCTGGAGCTGGCACGCCGGCGAGCAGGCGCAGTTGGACGCCCGCTTCCCCGGCCGTAGCCGTTTCGACACGCGCGCGCCGACTGGCGCCTGGACTTCGGCCGTTCTGTTCCTGCCCAAGTCCCGCGAACTGACCGACTACCTGCTGGCCAGCCTGGCCGCCCGCCTGCCCGGCGGCGAACTCTTCCTGGTCGGCGAAAAGCGCGGCGGGATCGAGCGCGCGAGCAAGCAGTTGGCCGCCTACGGCAAGCCCCGCAAACTGGATAGCGCGCGGCATTGCCAGCTCTGGCAGGTGCGTATCGAACAGGCGCCGGCCGAGCCCGACCTGCACGCCCTGGCCCAGCGCTACAGCCTGCCGCTGGCCGATGGCGAGCTGCAGGTGGTGAGCCTGCCGGGGGTGTTCAGCCATGGCCGCCTGGATCGCGGCAGCGCGCTGCTGCTGGGGCAACTGCAAGCCCTGCCCGGCGGCCATCTGCTGGACTTCGGCTGCGGTGCCGGGGTACTCGGGGCGGTCCTCAAGCGTCGCTACCCCGCCAGTCGCCTGAGCCTGCTCGACGTCGACGCCTTCGCTGTCGAGAGCAGCCGACTGACCCTCGCCGCCAACGGCCTGGACGGCGAAGTGATCGCCGCCGACGGCATCGACGGCGCGCCGCGCGAACTCGCCGCGATCGTCAGCAACCCGCCCTTCCACCAGGGCGTGCACACCGACTACCAGGCCTCCGAGCGCCTGCTGCAACGCGCCGCCGAGCACCTGGCGCCGGGCGGCGAACTGCGCCTGGTCGCCAACAGCTTCCTGAAGTACCCGCCGTTGATCGAACGCCACCTCGGCCCCTGCCGGACACTCGCCGAAGGCGACGGTTTCCGCATCTACTCCGCCCGTCGCTCCTGATTTCTGCCTGGAACCCTGTGAATGAAGCTTTTCCTCTCCCTGCCCGCACGCCCGCAGCCAGACCCTTCCGTGGCCACCCGCCGGGAGGCCGCCGATGACTGACCTGAACGCCAGCCAGGGCCAGCAATTGCGGCGGGTGCTCAAGCCGCGCCACCTGAACATGATCGCCATCGGCGGCTCCATCGGCACCGGGCTGTTCGTCGCCTCCGGGGCCACCGTGGCCACCGCCGGGCCCGGCGGTGCGCTGCTTTCCTACGCACTGATCGGGCTGATGGTGTACTTCCTCATGACCAGTCTCGGCGAGATGGCGGCCTACATGCCCGTTTCCGGCTCGTTCTGCACCTATGGCAGCCGGTTCGTCGAAGATGGCTTCGGTTTCGCCCTCGGCTGGAACTACTGGTACAACTGGGCGGTGACCATCGCCGCGGAACTGGTGGCGGCGCAACTGGTGATGAGTTTCTGGTTCCCCGAGGTGCCGGGCATCTACTGGAGCGCGATCTTCCTGGGCATCATGTTCGGCCTCAACGTGATTTCCGCGCGCGGCTTCGGCGAGAGCGAATTCTGGTTCGCCCTGATCAAGGTAGTCACGGTGGTGATCTTCATCGGCGTCGGCCTGGCGACCATCTTCGGCATCATGCATGGCGTGGAGTCGCCCGGCTTCAGCAACTTCACCATGGGCGACGCGCCCTTCGTCGGCGGCTTCCAGGCGATGGTCGGGGTGGCGATGATCGCCGGCTTCTCGTTCCAGGGCACCGAACTGATCGGCATCGCCGCCGGTGAATCGGAAAATCCGCGGAAGAACATCCCGATCGCCATTCGCCAGGTGTTCTGGCGCATCCTGATGTTCTACATCCTGGCGATCTTCGTGATCGGCATGCTGATTCCCTACACCGACCCGAACCTGCTGAAGAACGATGCCAGCGACATCAGCGTGTCGCCCTTCACCCTGCTCTTCGAGCGCGCCGGCTTCGCCGCGGCGGCCGGGGTGATGAACGCAGTGATCCTCTCGGCGATCCTCTCCGCCGGCAACTCCGGCATGTACGCCTCGACCCGGATGCTCTACAACCTCGCCCTCGAGGGCAAGGCACCGCGCCTGTTCTCCCGCGTCTCGCGCAGCGGCGTGCCACGCAACGCGCTGTACGCCACTACCCTGGTCGGCGCCCTGTGCTTCCTCACTTCGGCCTTCGGCGACAGCACCGTCTACACATGGCTGCTGAACACCTCGGGCATGTGCGGCTTCATCGCCTGGCTGGGCATCGCCATCTCCCACTATCGCTTCCGCAAGGGTTACCTGGCCCAGGGCGGCCGCCTGGAAGACCTGCCCTACCGGGCCAAGCTGTTCCCCTTCGGGCCGCTGTTCGCCTTCGCCCTGTGCATGGTCATCACCCTCGGGCAGAACTACCAGGCGCTGGTGGGCGAACGCATCGACTGGATCGGCCTCCTCGCCACCTATATCAGCCTGCCGCTGTTCCTGGCGATCTGGCTGGGATACCGCTGGAAGAAGCGCGCACGCTTCGTTCGCTACCACGAAATGGACGTCAGCCCGACCAATACCTGACTCACCCTGCCGCCCAGCGATTCCTCGCGGATCGCTGCGGATGCCGGCACGTTTCCTTGCGATCAGGCTCCCTCGCCGCCCTCCCGGACGAAAGTTTCCGTCCCGGGCTTGCCCAAGCCGCCCGGCTTGGGCAGAATGCGCCCCGTCCTAGGGGAGTAGTCTCCCGCGAGCGCCGCACCGGCCTCGCCCGGCACGCGTCAACACACTTGGTCCGCAGACCATGGCGCGCGCGACCCAAGCCTGCCCAGACAGGCCAAGGGTTTGACAAGACCTATGACACGCACGATCTGACCCGGGGCGGGCAGATGGCGCGTGTCATGGTGATTGGTCGACCCGCCCCTTAGGAAGCCTGATGGAATCGCTGTTCGTCCCTACCCTCATCGTTGCCCTCGCGGAAATCGGCGACAAGACCCAGTTGCTGGCACTCCTGCTCGCGGCGCGTTTCCGCAAGCCGTGGCCGATCATCGCCGGCATCGTCGCCGCCACCCTGGCCAACCATTTCGCTGCCGGCGCGGTGGGCGCCTGGGTCGCCAGCTTCTTCTCGGAAGCCACCCTCAGTTGGATCCTCGCCGCCTCCTTCATCGCCGTCGCCCTGTGGACGCTGGTACCGGACAAGCTCGACGACGAAGAGTCCGGACTGAAGAAATACGGCCCCTTCCTCACCACCCTGATCGCGTTCTTCCTCGCCGAGATGGGCGACAAGACCCAGGTCGCCACGGTCATGCTGGCCGCCCAGTATCCGCATTTCTGGCTGGTGGTGATCGGCACCACCCTGGGCATGCTGATCGCCAACGTACCGGTGGTACTGATCGGCAACCTGGCCGCCGACAAGCTGCCGCTGACCCTGATCCGCCGCCTGGCCGCGGCCGCCTTCGCCGCACTTGGCCTGTACGCCGCCTGGCACGCCGCGCAATTGACCGGCTGGCTCTGAAGGACTGCGCCGCCGGGCCCGGGATGGCTGGGCGGCCAATGCAAAATGCATAGGAACGGCTACAGTTCAGGCAGGCACCGGATGCCTGCCCCACCACTCGCCCTCGAGAGCCGGAGATGCCCTCACACGACCTGAAACGACTCGCCCGCCATCACATCGAGCTGTCCTGGAACAAGGGCCGCATGGCGTTGGTGGAGCAGTTGCACAGCAAGGATTTCCTCTACAAAAGCTCGTTCATCGGCCGTCCCCTGGATACCGCCGGCTATATCCGCCTGCTGCAGGACATCCGCACGGCGATGCCGGACCTGGAGGTCGTGGTCGAAGACTGCATCGGCGAGGAACGCAAGGTGTTCACCTGGAGCACGCTGATCGGCACCATCGTCCGGCCGACCCTGGGCTATCCGGCCAGCGACAAGGTGCTGAGCATTTCCGCGATGGGCTTCTGGGTGTTCAACCCGCAGGGCCAGTTGCAGGAGCTGTGCACCATGTTCGACATGGAGAGCTTTCGCGCCCAGCTGGGACTGCAGACCCGACCCTTCGCGGAAAAAGCGCTGCCCTAGCCAACCGTCCTAGGCATTGAAATAGCCGTTGTCGCGGAACCAGTCGATGGCGCGCAGCAGGGTGTCGTCGAGGGCGGTGGTGGAGAAGAAGCCGAGTTCCTCGCGGGCCTTGCGTCCATCGAGGAACTGCCCGCCAGCCATCACCTCGATGGCGGTTTCGTCGAGCAGCGGCAACTGGCCGCTGACCCGGTAGCGCAAGCGGCCCAGGGTGGCCAGCGCGCGAGCCATGGCCATCGACATCGGCTGCGGCGCAGGCTGGCCGAGCAGCTCGGCGATGCGCCGGGTCAGGTCGGCCATTTCCAGGTTGTGCCCGGTCAGCAGGTAGCGCTCGCCGATACGCCCGCGCTCAAGGGCCATCAGCAGTCCGCGCCCGGCTTCGGCGGCATCGATGACGTTACGCTGGCCGGCGACGTAGTGGGTCATCTCGCCATTGCCGATGGCGGTGATCACGCGCCCGGTAGTCGGGCCGATGTCCAGTTCGCCGAGTACCATGCCGGGAATCCCGATCACCACCGGCAGGCCGTTGCGCGCCTGCTCCCGGGCCTGCTCGTCGAGCGCCCATTTGCACAGCACGTAGGAACTCTTGCCGCTCGGCAGGCTGTCGTAGAACAACCCCTCGTGGCCCGGTAGTCCCTGGGGATGGCGGGGCATGGCATATGCCGAACCGACATAGAGGATGCGCGGCACCCTGGCCTGCAGGCAGGCGGCATAGAACGGGTTGGTCTGGCCCAGCGCGCTGGCCACTTCCTCCTGCCAGCGGCGCGGCCGCGAAGGATAGTAGCCGGCGCTGAAGATCACCCCGTCGAGGCCGCGCAGGGCGCGTTCCAGGCCGGCGTGGTCGAGCATCTCGGCGACCCGGCACTCGGGCTCCAGATAGGCGAGACGCTGGATCTGCGAAGAAGGACGGTGGATCAGCACCAGATCGTGACCGGCGGCCCTGATGGCGCGCGCGGCGTGATGTCCCAGCAGGCCGGTGGCTCCGAGTACGGCGTATTTCACATGAGCTCCAGGGCGTGAGAGTGGCTGTTCGTCCACGGGTCCCGCAAGCGGGTCGGCCAGCAGTCTAGGCCGAACACCGGCGAGATACCAAACAGCAGGTTACGGAAATACACAACAGGCGTTTCCGATGGTAAGCCTGTCGGCGCGCCGGCCGCCCCCCGCGACCGCGCGCCCTGGCCTCACTTGCCGCGCCTGGCCTGCTGGTACAGCGGCATCACCTTGGGAATCGCGGCCTGGAGATTGGCCATCCGCGAACTGTCGGAGGGGTGGGTGCTGGTGAACTCGGGCTGGCTGGCGCCGCCGCTGGCCCTGCCCATCTTCTGCCAGAGGGTGATCGCCGCTTCCGGGTTGTAGCCGGCGCGGGCGGCCAGCTCGAGACCGATCAGGTCGGCTTCGTTCTCGTTGGCACGACTGTTGGGCAGGGTCATCAGGTAGTCGACGCCGGTATTGGCCAGCTGCAGGCTTTCCTGGCCGAGGCCGGCCAGGGCGCCGATCTGGCTGGCCACCTGCACGCCGTAGGCCTTGGACATGGCCTCGCGCCCATGCTCGCGCAGGGCGTGGGCGATCTCGTGGCCCATCACCGCGGCTATCTCGTCGTCGGTGAGCTTCAGCTTGTCGATCAGCCCGGTGTAGAAAATGATCTTGCCGCCGGGACCGCAGTTGGCGTTGAGCTCGTCGCTCTTCACCACATTGACTTCCCAGTTCCAGCCGGTGGCGTCCGGGCGGAAGGCGGCGGTCTGCGGGATCAGCCGCTGGGCGATCGCCTTGACTCGCCGCGCGTCGGCGCTGCTGGTATCGAGCACGCCGGCGCTTTTCGCCTCGCCGAGAGTCTTCTGGTACGACTGGGCGTACATCTGGTCGACTTCCTGGCTGGACAACATGCTGAACATGTATTGCTTGCGGTCGACGCCGACGGCGCCGCCACTGGTGGTGTTCACTGCCTGGCAACCGGCGAGCAGCAGCGCGCCGGCGAGGGTGGCGAATCGGAAGGGATGAGCCATGGTCCTTTGTTCTCCTCTGAAGGCCGAGCGCATGGTAGGCCGCGCCTCGAACGCCGGCAACAGCCGTTGGCGAGGAAATCTCCGACGGCCGATTAAGGATTTGCCGTCCTCCTGCCGATAAGCTCCTCAGAGACAATTCCAACAAGGGTCAGAAGTCCCATCATGAAGCTCAAGTCGATCCAGTTTTCTGTCGCCGCCCTCGCCGGCGCCAGCGTTCTAAGCGTCGTCGTGGTGCTGGTGCTGTACGCCCTGTTCGCCGGCGCGCGAACGCAGGAGCTGGTGCAGCAACGCACCCAGGGCCTGTTGGAGAAGGTCATCAACGAGCGCCTGGTGGCCCTGGCCCGCGCCCAGGTCAGCCAGATCCAGCGCGAGCTGGAGTATCCGCTGACGGTGGTCCACGGCCTGGCCAACAGCACCCGCCTGCTCGGCGAGCCGGGCGCCGACGGCATGCCGCAGCTGAACGCCAGCCGCGACGAAATCTCCGCGCTGCTGCGCAGCACCGTGCAGAACAACCCCAAGCTGCTCGACACCTTCATGGCCTGGGAACCCAATGCCTTCGATACCGATGCCGCCTTCGCCGGGCAACCCGGCAAGGGCTACGGCCCGGACGGCCGCTACCTGCCCTGGTGGTATCGCGGCGCCGACGGCAAGCCGATCGTGGAGGCCATGGCCGACAGCATCGATAGCGAAAAGCTGCTGCCCACCGGGGTGCGCGAGAACGAGTTCTATGCCTGTCCGAAAGAGAACAAGCGTCCCTGCATCATCGACCCGGCCCCTTACGAAATGGGCGGCAAGACCGTGATGATGTCGTCCTTCAACGTGCCGATCATGGTCGGTGACCAGTTCCGCGGCGCAGTCGGTGCCGACCTCTCGCTGGCCTTCATCCAGGACCTGCTCAAGCGCGCCGACCAGCAGCTCTACGATGGCGCCGGGGAAATGGCGCTGATCGCCAGCAACGGCCGCCTGGTGGCCTACACCCGCGACGACAGCAAGCTCGGCGAGCCCGCCGGCAGCGTCCTCGACGGCAACGAAGTGGACAACCTGAAAAACCTCACGGTCGACCAGCCGCTCTACGACATCGACGCCGAGCACGGCCACATCGAGCTGTTCCTGCCTTTCACCATCGCCGACAGCGGCGTGCGCTGGACCCTCATGCTGCAGATTCCCCAGGCGGCGGTATTCGGCGAACTGCAGCAACTCCAGGGCGAGCTGAGCGACCAGCGCCAGCAGGATATCCTCGGCATGAGCCTGGCCGGCCTGGTGGTAGCGGCCCTCGGCCTGCTGGTGGTCTGGCTGGTCGGCTACGGCATCGCCCGGCCGCTGCGCCAATTGGTCGGCATGCTCGACGACATCGCCCAGGGCGAAGGCGACCTCACCCGCCGCCTGAGCAGCGAGCGCGCCGACGAGCTGGGCTCCATCGCCAAGGGCTTCAATACCTTCCTTGGCAAACTGCAGAACATGATCGGCCAGGTGGTGCAATCGGTGCAGAAGGTCAGCGACTCCTCGGAGCACACCGCCGACATCGCCATCCGCACCAACCAGGGCGTGCAGCAGCAACTGGCGGAGATCGAACTGGTGGCCACCGCGGTCCACGAGATGACCGCCACCGCCCAGGACGTGGCGCGCAACGCCACCCACGCCGCCGAGGCAGCCAACCACGCGGACCAGGCCGCGCACCAGGGCAAGCAGATCGTCGAAAGCAGCTCGGCGGCGATCCAGGCCCTGGCCAGCGAGATTGGCCGCGCGGTCGGAGTGGTGCAGAACCTGGCCAAGGACAGCGAAAACATCAACGCGATCCTGGTGGCGATCCGCGGTATCGCCGAGCAGACCAACCTGCTCGCCCTCAACGCCGCCATCGAGGCCGCCCGCGCCGGCGAGCAGGGTCGCGGTTTCGCGGTGGTGGCCGACGAGGTACGCAACCTGGCGCAGAAGACCCAGCAGGCCACCGAAGAAATCCAGAGCATGATCCAGCAGTTGCAGCAGGGCACCCGCGACGTGGTGAAGGTCATGCAGGACAGCCAGGAGCGCACCGACGACAGCGTGCGCCATGCGCGCCAGGCGGCCGAGGCGCTGGAGTCGATCACCCAGGCGGTATCGGTGATCAACGACATGAACACCCAGATCGCCAGCGCCGCCGAGGAGCAGAGCGCGGTGGCCGAGGACATCAACCGCAACGTCGCCAACATCGGCCAGGTCGCCAACCAGGTGGCCGGCGGCGCCGACGAGGCCTCGCAGGCCAGCGCCGAGCTGACCCGCCTGGCCGAGCAGCAGCGGCGCCTGGTGAATCAGTTCAGGGTCTAGCGTCAGGCCGGGGTCAGGCACTCCGGCCCGTCGGTTTCAGGCTTGTTGACGAAGCCGGCCAGGGCCACGCTGCGCAGGTTCGGCTGGGGCTTGGCGAGCAGGCTTATCAGCGCCGGCAGCGGCGTGTGCGGAGCCAGCCAGGTATCCTGCTCGGCCTCGTCGAGCAGCAGCGGCCGGCGGAACTCGGCGGCCGCCTGGGATACCAGGGCCACGCTGAGCCAGGTTTGTCCATGCACCGGATAGGCCTCCCAGATGCCGGCGAAGAACAACAGGCGCTCGCCGGTGGAGACCCAGTACGGACGCTTACGCACACCGCGCCATTCATAGAAGCCGTTGGCCGGCAGCAGGCAGCGGCGCTGCTGGAACGCCTCGCGGAACATCGGTTGCTCGGCGAGGGTTTCCGCCCGCGCGTGGCTGGGCGTACGCGACAGGTCGGTGAGCCAGGCCGGGGTCAGCCCCCAGCGCGCCAGGTCGGCGCGGCGCGCACCGGCGTCCTCGCGAACCATCAGCACCTGGTTCGCCGGAGAAATGTTCCAGTGCGCCCGCCAATCCGCCGGAAAGCCCGGCAGGGCCGCCAGCGACGGATTCCAGCGGAACAGGGCGTAACGACCACTCATGCTTGGCACTGCCTGGTGAGGGAAAGCCGCACAGTGTAACCCGAAGCGCCACACTGGCCTTGCCGAACGCAAGCTGAATGAAACCCAATCTTAACTTGACGCGCCTATCCTCCAGGCTTAAGGTGCCGCCCGCATTCTGTAACCCACACAGGAGTCCTGCATTGGACAACAGCCCTAGTCGATTGCGACAGGTCCATCCGGCGAGCTAGTCCAGCAGAACCCTCTGCCACTGCCTCGCCGAACATGGCGGACAGTGGCGATCCGCATCCCGTCCGGGATGACGCATCCCCATTTTCCCTTCGTGTCCCTTCCCTCGCGCCAACGCGCAGCGGGAAGCCGCGGTCCTGCGCAATCCATCGTCCCTTATCCGCGCGGACCGTCGGCCCGCGCCAGCTCCGGCCGTCGGCCGGCAACGAGGTGAAACATGGATTGGAAAGTATTTCTCCTGCGCGTCGCGGTCGCGCTGGTCCTGGGCGCCCTGATCGGCGCCGAACGCCAGCTGCGCCAACGCCTCACCGGCCTGCGCACCAACGCGCTGGTCAGCACTGGCGCCTGCCTGTTCGTGCTGATGACCCAGGGCGTGCCCGGCCTGGCCGGCGACGCTTCGCGGATCGCCGCCTATGTAGTCTCCGGGATCGGCTTCCTCGGCGGCGGCGTGATCATGCGCGACGGCCTCAACGTGCGCGGCCTGAACACCGCAGCCACCCTCTGGTGCACCGCCGCCATCGGCGTCCTGTGCAGCATGGGCCTGCTGCTGGAGGCCACGCTCGGCAGCCTGGTGGTGCTCTGCGCCAACATCCTGTTGCGCGACATCGCCCAACGCCTGAACCGCCAGGACGTGTTGCCGGCCAGCGAGGCCGAGCAACGCTACGAAGTGCAGATCGTCTGCCGCGCCGAGGACGAGATCCAGGTTCGCAGCCTGATGCTGCACAGCCTCGGCAGCAGCGACCTGCGCCTGCAATCGCTGCACAGCGAGGATCTGGACAACCCGGCCAAGCTGGAAGTCCGCGCCGAACTGCTCGGCACCCCCGAAGCTCCGGCGCAGCTGGAACGCCTGGTCAGCCGGGTCAGCCTGGAGAAGGGCGTCAGCTCGGTGCGCTGGCAGGTCTTCGAACTGGCGGCCGACTGAGCGGCGGCCGCCTCAACACAACAGGCTGCCGGGGCCGCAGGGCTCCGGCGGCTCCTCGGCCAACGGGGCGGCGGCGTTGTAGGCGACGATCAGTTCTCGCGCCCGCTCCGTCTGCTCGTCCGCCACCAACAACGCCAGCAGTCCGCCAGGCGGCAGTTCGCCGATGGCGCCGACCAGGTGGCGGCCGCTGACATGGGCGGCGATCCCTTCGCTGGCGAGCATTCCCACCAGCATCTCGGCCTCCAGCAGGTCGGCCGGCTCATATACGCGCTGCATCAGTCATCCTCCCGGCGGACGTTCAGTGACCAGTCCTGCCCATCGGTGCGCAGGTCGAACAGGATCGGCCGGCAGCACACCGGGCAGTCCTCGTAGTACTGCTGGTCGCCGGCGCTCAGGTCGAGCAGCGCCTCGGCCGGTTCCCCGCAGTAAGGGCAGCTATAGGCCTGGCTTTCGAGCATCGCTGCACCCCCTATGAGTTCCGTTTATAATCGCGCGGTTCAATTTTCGGCCACCCCCTTGGGCGGCCTTCGCAGCATCCATATGGAACCAGAAAGCATGATGGGCGAGTTCGAAGCCATCCGACCCTACAGTGACGCCGAAGTCCCCGCGGTATTGCAACGCCTCCTGAGCGACGACGCCTTCCTCGGCGCCCTGGTCCGCTACCGCTTCCCGCGCCTGGCCGGTCCCCTCGGTTGGCTGCTCAAACCTCTTATAGCCCATCGCCTGGCCCGCGAGGTCACCGGCATCCGCAGCGTCGCCACGCTGCAGGACAAGTTCGAGCCCTACGTCGACCACACCATCGAGAAGGCCACCGATGGCGTCACCTACTCCGGGGTCAATCGCCTCAAGCCAGGCTGCGCCTACCTGTTCATCGCCAACCACCGCGATATCGTGATGGACCCGGCCTTCGTCAACTACGCCGTGTACCACGCCGGCCTGCCGACCCCGCGCATCGCCATCGGCGACAACCTGCTGCAGAAATCCTTCGTCAGCGACCTGATGCGCCTGAACAAGAGCTTCATCGTGCACCGTTCGCTGAGCGGCCGGCGCGAGAAGCTCGCCGCCTACCAGACGCTCTCCGCCTACATCAACCACTCGATCCGCGAGGACCGCCAGTCGGTGTGGATCGCCCAGGCCGAAGGGCGGGCCAAGGACGGCGACGACCGTACCGACTCGGCGATCCTCAAGATGTTCCACATGAGCCGTAAGGACGAACCCTTCGCCGAAATGGTGCGCGCCCTGCATTTCATCCCGGTGTCGATCAGCTACGAATACGACCCCTGCGACCTGGCCAAGGCCCGCGAGTTGCACACCCGCGCCAGCACCGGCGAGTACCGCAAGGCACCGGGCGAGGACGATGCCAGCATCGCCCTGGGCATCACCGGCTACAAGGGCCGCGTGCACATCAACTTCGGCGCCGAGCTGGAGGGCGAGTTCAGCGACGCCAAGCAGCTGGCCGCCGAACTGGACCGGCAGATCCTCGGCAACTACCGTCTGTTCCCGGTGCACTACCTGGCCTACGAGATGAGCGAGAACCGCGACCCGGGCCTCGCCGTCCCCACGGCCGAGAGCCTGTTCGGCAGCGAGGAGCTGGAGAAGGCGCGCAAGGAATGGAACCGCCGCCTGGAGCAATGCCCGGCCGAGCAGCGCCCCTGGCTGGTGCTGCAATACGCCAACCCGGTGCTCAACCAATACCGGATCAAGCAGCAATCCTGAAGACGAAAGCCCGGCGCCGCCGGGCTTCTCCATCGGGCAACGGCTTCGAACCCGCAGGCGATGGACGGATAACCGCGATACGCTTATCCGCGTGCGGTTCGGCTCGCCGAGGCAGGGCTCTCAGAGCCGCGTGCTGGCCCAGCTGACCAGCAGCGCCAGGCCCAGGCAGGCGGTGCCGAATCGGTAGAAGAACAGGTTGATCCGCAGGGTCGCCTCGTCCATCGGCAATGCCGCCTCCCCCGCCTCGCCCTCCGCGGCCCAGCGCGCCAGGGCGCGACGCTCGCGTGCGCGGGTGGCCAGCAGCAGCCAGGCGCCGGCGACACCGAAGAACAGCGCAAGGCCGTTCACGGCCTGCGCGGGATGGGCGAGGAACAGCGCCCACAAGGCTTGCAAGGACATCGATAACCTCCGCAACAGGACCACACGCCGGGGCTACCGAATAACGCCTTGGGTGAGCTGATGACAGGACGGACCGTCGGGGACGGCGGGGAAGGACTGGTCGAATTCTATCCAGAATGCATGAGCGACGGCCAGCGGCACCCGGGTTGTCGCGACGAAGCGCAGCGGTTAGCAGCAATCCGTCTAAAAAAGGCGCGGCCTCGCCAGAGTGACCGACTAGTCTGAAAGTGCTTTGCCGGTCACAGAACCCCACCCAGGCAAACGACAACACAGGAGAGTCGTCATGCTGGAAACCGCACCCCACGAACATAACTATCTGATCGACCACCTGGACGAGATCGAGGCCGTGATCGTCGATCTTTCCTTCAATGTCCAGGACGACCGCTGGCTGGTGTACTGCACCGCCTGCGGCCATGAACACCTCGACCTGCCTGAGACCGACGAACGCATCAGCATCGGCGAGCCGGACCCGTTCCACCAGGCCGCCTGAGTTTCCCGAGCGCATGAAAAAGCCCGGCATCCGCCGGGCTTTCTCGTTACCGCCGGCTCATTGCTGGCCGAGGGTCTGAGCGATGGTCGGGTCCTTGAATACGCGGGTCAGGGCGTCGCTGAGCACCTCGCTGACCAGCTTGCTGTTGGTCGCCTGGTTCGGCGCCATGCCGAAGCGCTGGTTCAGCGAGGCGCCGTAGCGACCGGTGTAGCGCCGGCTGCTGTTCTGCACGTCGGCGCGGAAGGTCGCGGTGATGTCGGCCTGGGTGACGTAGACGCCGTCCTTCGGCGACTGGTACTTCAGCTCGGCCAGGGTCAGGGTCAGTTGCGGCGCGTTGTAGGCGTTGGCCGAAGGCGTGTAGCCGAGCAGGCGCACGGCCGTCTCGGCCTGGGCCTGGAGCTTGGGCACCACGTCCTCGCTACGGACGGTCAGGGTGCTGGTATCGGCGTAGAGGCCGCCGCGAGTGCCCAGGGACGGGCCGGGACGGCCATCGACCACCTTGACCACCACCGGCTGGCCATGGCCGACTGCGGTCAACGGTCCTTTAAGGACCGGTTGCGGGTCCAGTTGTTGCGGGCTCAGGGCGCAGCCGCCGAGAACCAGGGCGCTTGCGGTCATCAGGCTGAGCAACAGGCGATGCAGCATGCTCATCTCTCCATGGGTTGGGCACGAATGGCCGGCAGTATAACGGCGCCGCGAAGGCACCGCAGCATTGCCTTGGACGTTCGCCACGGGGCGCGGTTCCTCGCCTGTGGCAGGTGGCGCAGGGCACGCATGCCCGGCGTTTGGCAGATACGGCGCGGCGGATTGTCCCAGGGGGCTTTCGCCGGCGGGCACTTCGTGACCGGGAATGGGAAAAAAGTCTAAGGAGCGGGGTATTTTTTGATTTTCACCGTTATAATCGCCCCCCGATTATAAGGACGCCTCCTGATCGGGTTCCGGCCCCCGCGCCATCCCCCCACAGAGAGCCGCCAGTAGAGCGCTGCCCCATGAGGCAGACGCCCTGAAACGCCTGTAGCGAGTTTTTCGGCAAGGAATGCCGCATGACCCCGCACGATTCTGCGAAGGCATGCCCGCGACAGACGAGCCCTTCCGGCCATGTCTCCAAAAGAGCGTGGATCGAAGGTATTTCACTACTTCACGAGAGTGTGGCGAGCAATGAAGAGTTTTGCGTCGGTAAGTGCGCCATTAGCGCTTGAAACAGCCCCCCGCAGACGCGACCGCAGCGGATACCTCATGACCAGAGCCTGACGGCCCGTTCCGTCGCGAATGTGCTTGCACGACCGGATGCCCGCATGGGCCAGCCAGGCTGCCAGATCGCCAGCCCCGCGCCCGGCATCCATAGGCGATGACGCCCGGCGTCCCGCCGTTGTTGCGAAGAATCGGACATGACGGCTCCCTCCGCCGCTGCCTGCCGGCCCGTACCGGCCTCGGCCCCGCCCCGTCTGTCGTCAATTTGGTGCTGAAGATTTTGGAGAAGCGTTAATGGCGCAAAACGATCACGAAACAGTCGACATGCTGCTGGTAGGCGCCGGCATCATGAGCGCGACCCTGGCGGTCCTGCTCAAGGAACTCGACCCCAACCTGAAGATGGAAGTCGTCGAACTCCAGGAGTCCGGCGCGATCGAAAGCTCCAACCCGTGGAACAACGCGGGCACCGGCCACGCCGGCCTGTGCGAGCTGAACTACACCCCGCAGTCGGCCGACGGCAGCATCGACATCAAGAAAGCCGTGGGCATCAACACCATGTTCGAGGTGTCGAAGCAGTTCTGGTCGCACCTGGTCGCCAAGGGCACCTTCGGCTCGCCGAAGACCTTCATCAACCCGGTACCGCACCTGAGCTTCGTGCGCGGCAGTGAAGGCATCGCCTACCTGAAGAAGCGCTTCGAATCGCTGACGAAGCACCACGCTTTCGAGACCATGGTCTACTCCGAGGACAAGACCACCCTCGCCGAGTGGATGCCGCTGATGATGCCGGGTCGTCCGGCCGACGAAGCGATCGCCGCGACCCGCGTCGAGGGCGGTACCGACGTCAACTTCGGCGCCCTGACCAACCAGCTCCTGCAACACCTGGCGCAACAGCCGGGCGCGCAGATCCGCTACAACCAGAAGGTCACCCACCTGCGCCGCGCCGATAACGGCTGGCGGGTCACCGTCAAGGACACCCGCAATGGCGGCGACCGCGAGATCCAGGCACGCTTCGTCTTCCTCGGCGCCGGCGGCGGCGCCCTGCCGCTCCTGCAACTTTCCGGCATCCCGGAAGGCAAGGGCTTCGGTGGTTTCCCGGTGAGCGGCCAGTGGCTGCGCTGCGACAACCCGGAAATCGTCAAGCAGCACCAGGCCAAGGTCTACAGCCAGGCCGAGGTCGGCTCGCCGCCGATGTCCGTGCCGCACCTGGACACCCGCGTGGTGGACGGCAAGAAATCCCTGCTGTTCGGCCCCTATGCCGGTTTCTCCACCAAGTTCCTGCGCCATGGCTCGTTCCTCGACCTGCCGCTGTCGGTACGCCCGGGCAACATCCTGCCGATGCTCTCGGTGGCCCGCGACAACATGGACCTGACCCGCTACCTGATCGGCCAGGTCATGCAGTCGCCGGAACAGCGCCTGGAAGCCCTGCGCAAGTTCTACCCCGAAGCCAGGGCCGAGGACTGGCGCCTGGAAGTCGCCGGCCAGCGCGTGCAGATCATCAAGAAGGATCCGAAGAAAGGCGGCATCCTGCAGTTCGGCACCGAGCTGGTGGCCGCCCACGACGGCTCCATCGCCGCCCTGCTGGGCGCCTCGCCGGGCGCCTCGGTGACCGTCTCGATCATGCTCGGCCTGATCGAGCGCTGCTTCCCGGAGCAGGCCCGCTCGCCGGAGTGGAGCGCCAAGCTGAAGGAAATCTTCCCGGCTCGCGAGAAAGAGCTGGAAAGCGACGCCGAGCTGTACCGCAGCGTCAGCAGCCGTTGCAGCGAGGTGCTGGAACTGACCGCGAAGAACGACGTGCAGGCCCCGGTCAACGCCGAGTGAGCCGCGCTACGGAACAAGCCGCCTTCGGGCGGCTTTTTCATTTGTGGAGTCAGGCGCCGGCCTCGCAATTGATCATCCAGGACACCCCGAAACGGTCCACCAGGGTACCGAAACAGGGCGACCAGAAGGTCTTGCCCAACTCCAGCTCGACCCGCCCGCCGTCCTCCAGCAAGGCGTCATAGCAGCGCCGCGCCTGCTGCGGGTCGCGGGTATTCAGTGAAAGGGAAATCCCGGAGATCGGCTGCAACGCCGGCCCGTGCCCGTCCGAGGCCATGATCTGGCTGTCGCCGATCTGCAGGTTGGCGTGCATCACCTTGTCGCACCAGCCTTCGGGCACCACCACCGGACCGGGCGCCTCGTCGAAACGGAACAGGAAACTCACCCTGGCACCGATGGCGTGTTCATAGAAACGCAGGGCCTCTTCGCAACGGCCGTTGAAGCAGACGTAGGGCTGGACGTACATGGGAACCTCGGCAGGCTGTTTTTCCTGTGAGTGTAGAAAAGCAGCAGCCGACAGGCAGCCTCTCGCAGAGCGAATAACGCAGTCCTGGCCATTCGCCCTTCCCCGCCGCCCTGGCGATCCGCGACCGCGGCGGGGCCCGCGCGGCGTCTATCGACCCTTGCCACCACCAGCCGCCATTCGGATGCTGGCGTTCTCCGACGGGCGTGACTCAGCGGACCGCGCAACGAAAAAACCCGCCGAAGGGCGGGCTTTTCGCTGCATGGCCGGCTCAGGCGCCCTTGGCCGCCTGCAGCGCTTCGATGTAGGGCACGGCCTGGCGCTGGTCGGCGACCAGGGCGACGAAGTCGTTGCCCTTGGCGTCGCGCGCGTCGAGATCGTAGCCGGCCTCGCGGAAGAAGGTGAGGAAGCGCTCGAAGTCGTCGATGCGCAGACCGCGATAGGCCTTGATCAGCTTGTGCAGCGAGGGGGGGGTGTCGTCGGCCGGCTCGACGCCGAGGAACAGCTTGATCGACTCGTCACTGATCTCTTCGCCAATGATCTGTTTCTTGTCTTTGCGCATCGCTTTCTCTCAACGGCTCTGGGGCCGGGCTCGCCCGGCGCGGGATAAGGCCAGGCAGTTTACTCCCGGCGCGCGGCGAGGCTCAACGCGCGCGTACCGCGCCGGTGTGCAGGTCGGCCCAGACATGGCCGTTGGGATAGGCGAGGAACTGGCAATAGACCGTCTGGTTGCGCAGCAGGTCGAGCAACGCCGGGTACTGCGCCAACGGGTAGTTGAGCGTGAGGGTGCGGGTCCCGGCATCGTAGACCGGCTTCTTCAGGCTCTTGCCTTCGCTGTCGAACTGGATCAGCACCTGGGCCAGGGTCGCGCCCTTGCTCAGCGGTTTGCCCTTCAGGCGCAGCAGGGTCGGCGTGGTGATCGGGATCGGCTGCTGGTTGGACTGCCGCTGGTTGCCCAGCACCACGCTGTACTCGGTGATCTGGATCAGTTGCTGCTGCTCCGGCGCCTCCTGGCGCAACTGGCCGTCGTCGGGCGGCAGGAAGCGCGCGTGCATCGGGGGATTCTCGGCGGCCAGGCCGGCCAGACTGACAAACAGGAGCAGGGAGCCGCACAGGCTACGGGCGAACATCGGGACCTCCGGACAGGGCGAGCCGGCACTCTAGCATGGCTGCCGACCCGCCGCCGAAGCGAAGCGCTCAGGCGAACTGGGCGCGCATCCAGTCCCGGTAGGCCGGCGCATCGGCGCTGCCTTCGGCAGGCGCCCAACTGGCGAACTCGCCTTCGCCGAGCGGGCGGTAAGGCCCGGCCTTGCATTCGAACAGGATGCTGTCCGGCTCCAGCACCACCAGGGCATGGAACACCCCGGGCGGCAGGTCGACACCGGGGCAGTCCCCAGCGGCGCTCAACTCGCGCTTGTCGAGGAGTTCCCCGTCCTCGGCGAAGACCAGCAGGCCGAGACGGCCCTTGAGCACGATCAGCGCCTCGGCCTTGCCCGCATCCAGGTGCCGGTGCGGCGGGATGTAGGTATTCGGCTGGAGGCCCACCGCCATGCGATGGCAGGGCTCCTCCATGCGGTGGAAGTTGTGATGCTGGCGACCACGCGGCGCGTTACCCGCCCCGCTCGCCAGTTCGGCGAACAATTGCTGGTCGAGGTAGCGCGGTCCGGCCATCTCAGAGCCCCTTGACCGCGAAGATGCCCGCGGCGTTGCGCCAGTAGCCCTTGTAGTCCATGCCGTAGCCGAACACGTAGCGGTCGGCACAGTAGAGGCCGGTGAAGCTGGCCTTGAGGTCGGGCCGGGCCTTGCGCTCGTGTTCCTTGTCCACCAGTACGGCGGTGTGCACCGCGCGTGCGCCGGCATGCTTGCAGAAGTCGATGATCGCCGAGAGGGTGTGCCCTTCGTCGAGGATGTCGTCGATGATCAGCACGTCACGGTCGATGAAGGAGATTTCCGGCTTGGCCTTCCAGAACAGTTCGCCGCCGGAGGTCTCGTTGCGGTAACGGGTCGCATGCAGGTAGGACAGTTCGAGGGGGAAGTCGAGCAGCGGGAGCAGCTTGCCGGAGAAGATCAGGCCGCCGTTCATCACGCAGAAGACCACCGGGTTGGTCTCGCCGAGATCGCGGTTGATCGCCTCGGCGACGCGACCGATGGCTGCCTCGACCTCGTCGTTGTTGAACAGGCAGTCGGCTTCCGCCATGACTTGGCGGATGTGCGCGAGATCGACGGACATGGTGCTTCTCCCTGGCTGGGCTGAGAAAAAGTCGGCAAAGGTACTCATCCGGTCGCCATCGGGCAACCCCCGGCGGTCGAGTGCGAATCAGAATAATGGTCCAGACTGTGCGGAATGCATTACGCTAGCGCAATTTTTTTGCCCGCCCCCGTTGGAGACAGTCGCCCATGCCCGTACATGAGATCCGCCACCCCCTCATCCGCCACAAACTGGGCCTGATGCGCCGTGCCGATATCAGCACCAAGAACTTCCGCGAACTGGCCCAGGAAGTCGGCGCCCTGCTGACCTACGAGGCGACCAAGGACCTGCCCCTGGAACAGTACGAAATCCCCGGATGGGCCGGCCCGGTGACGGTGGAGAAGATCTCCGGGAAGAAGATCACCGTGGTGCCGATCCTGCGCGCCGGCATCGGCATGCTCGACGGCGTGCTCAGCCTGATTCCCGGCGCCAAGGTCAGCGCGGTCGGCGTCGCCCGCAACGAAGAGACCCTGGAAGCACGCACCTACCTGGAAAAACTGGCGCCGGACATCGCCGAGCGCCGCTCGCTGATCATCGACCCGATGCTCGCCACCGGTGGCTCGATGGTCGCCACCATCGACCTGCTGAAGAAGGCCGGCAGCAAGGAAATCCGCGCCATGGTGCTGGTCGCCGCCCCCGAGGGCATCGAGGCGGTACGCAAGGCCCACCCGGACGTGATCATCTATACCGCCTCGATCGACGAGAAGCTCGACGAGAACGGCTACATCATTCCGGGCCTGGGCGACGCCGGCGACAAGATCTTCGGTACCAAGCAGAAGGAAGCCTGAACATGGGCGATGCCTTCCAGGAGCCGCTCTGGCGCCAGGTGCTGTCAGGCGCGCAGATGCTGTTCGTCGCCTTCGGCGCGCTGGTGCTGATGCCGCTGATCACCGGTCTGGATCCCAACGTCGCGCTGTTCACCGCCGGCCTCGGGACCCTGCTGTTCCAATTGGTGACCGGGCGCCAGGTACCGGTGTTCCTCGCCTCCAGCTTCGCCTTCATCACCCCGATCATCCTCGCCAAGGGCCAGTTCGGCCTGGCCGCGACCATGGGCGGGGTGGTCGCCGCCGGCTTCGTCTACACCTTCATGGGCCTGGCGGTGAAGATCAAGGGCACCGGCTTCATCGATAAACTGCTGCCGCCGGTGGTGATCGGCCCGGTGATCATCTCGATCGGCCTGGCGATGGCGCCGATTGCGGCGAACATGGCGATGGGCAAGGCCGGCGACGGCAGCGAGTTGCTGCCGTACCGCACCGCGATGATGATCTCGATGCCGGCGCTGCTCACCACCCTGGTGGTGGCGGTATTCGGCAAGGGTATATTCCGCCTGGTGCCGATCATCGCCGGCGTGCTGGTCGGCTTCGCCCTGTCGTTCGTCTTCGGCGTGGTCGACACCGCCGCGATCGTCGCCGCACCCTGGCTGGAGCTACCGAAATTCACCGCGCCGGAATTCAACTGGCAGGCGATCCTGTTCATCGTCCCGGTGGCCCTGGCCCCGGCCATCGAGCATATCGGCGGGGTCATCGCGGTGGGCGGCGTCACCGGCCAGGACTACCTGAAGAAGCCCGGCCTGCACCGCACTCTCCTCGGCGACGGCCTGGCCACCTCGGCTGCCGGCCTGTTCGGCGGACCGCCCAACACCACCTACGCGGAAGTCACCGGCGCAGTGATGCTGACCAAGAACTACAACCCGAAGATCATGACCTGGGCGGCGGTGATCGCCATCACCCTGGCCTTCGTCGGCAAGTTCGGCGCGATCCTGCAAAGCATCCCGGTACCGGTGATGGGCGGCATCCTCTGCCTGCTGTTCGGCACCATCGCCTCGGTCGGCATGAACACCCTGATCCGGCACAAGGTCGATCTCTCGGAAGCACGCAACCTGGTGATCGTCTCGGTGACCCTGGTGTTCGGCATCGGCGGCGTGCTGATCGGCAGCGGTACCGGCCCCGACGACATCGGCCTGAAGGGCATCGCCCTGTGCGCCATCGTCGCCATCGTCCTCAACCTGTTGCTGCCGGGCAACGACGGCTGGCAGAACAAGGCGCTCGACGAACAACACAAGGACTCACACTGAAAACAACGGACGGAACACTTCGCTGTTCCGTCCATTTTCCACCCGCCACGTTATTTTCAAAAGCATGTAGCCAATCGCTTACTACTTTGTAATTAAACTTCCCTGTATTTTCCAAATAATCACGTCATCTAACTGGCAGAGGCTTATTCGCGCTGCTATATAGCCAGTCAAGCATGACTGGCGAGCCGCTCTGCGCCGCACCCGGCGCGTCGCCAGCCATGAACTTCGAATTTGGCGGATATATAAGGCCGATCATTTAAAGTCGTGGGAACTTTATTTATCCGCCAACATCGTCCTGCGCCACCGACATTCGTTATCGACAGGAAGTTAGAGATGAATAAACGCACTCCGGCAGTCTTGTTGTTCTGTGCCTGCGCCAGCCTGCTGGGCACCGCCCAGGCCGCCGGTACGCTGATCGGCCAGGTCGGCGTGCAGATGGTCATCGGTGCCGGCTGCACCATCATCAACGGCAGCGTCAGCGGCGGTATCAACCAGTGGGGAACCCTGGACTTCGGCAGCCATTCCGACCTCACCAACGTGGTCGACGCGCAGACCGTCGGCACCAGCGGCAATATCCAGATCCAGTGCAGCACCGGCCTGACCCCGAGCCTGACGGTGAACGCAGGCCTGCACGCCAGCGGCGGCCAGCGCTACATGCAGAACACCACCACCACCAGCAGCACCATCGCCTACAACATCTATTCGGACGCCGCGCGCAGCGCGCTGATCCAGGCCAACACACCGGTGGACATCTCCTCGGTCTCCACCGGCACCGCGGTCAACATCCCCCTCTATGGCCGCGTGGTGCCCACCGGACAAAGCACACCCACGCCGACGGCGGGGACCTACACCGACACCCTGCTGGTCACCATCGCCTGGTAAGACGCGCCGCCAGGCGCGGCGCCAGGCAGCATGGTCCTGGGGGGACCGATGAGCCTGAACCGCTACTTCACCGGAGGACTGCTCTGCCTGCTCGGCTGCAACCCGGCAAACGCGCAGACCGCCACCATCGTCCTGAGCGCCACGCTGCTCCCGGCCTGCGAAGCGGGTAGCGTCGGCAGCGGCGGCGCGATCACCTTCGGCACCCTCGACTTCGGCCAGTACGCCTCCCTGAACAACGCCATCAGCGCCACCAGCCAGCAAGGCGCAGGCTCCATCCGGGTCAGGTGCGTCAGCGGCCAGACCTATGCGATCACGCTCGACGGCGGGCTCTACGGCAGCGTCGCCACGCGGCGCATGGCGAACATCGCCAACACCGCCCTCACCCTGACCTACAACCTGTACAGCGACCGCCCCGGCGGCATCGTCTGGGACAACACCACCGGCGTTGCCGCCACCGGCAACGGCAACGACCAGTGGTACCCCATCTACGGCCTGGTGCCGGCACAGACCACGCCGGTCGCCGGGACCTACCGCGACACCGTCAACGTGACCATCAGCTGGTGATGCCGATGTCCAGCCGGCGTCTATTCCTGTCGCTTCTCCTGCTCCCGCTGCCGAACCTGGTCGCGCATGCCGATCCATCGCCGATCAGCCGCGCCTTCCAGGTCCAGGCGGTGGTCGCCAACGGCTGCGCCTTCGGCACCGCCATCAGCAACAACGCCTATGACCTCGGCACCCTGAGCTTCGGCACCCTCGGCAACCTGGCCAGTCCGGTTAACGTCGCCAGCAGCTCCGGGGCCGGCTCCATCGTCCTGACCTGCACTCCGGGAATGACCGTCTCCGTCGCCCTCGACTACGGGGTCAATGGCGGCAGCAGCAGCCAGCGCTACCTGAAGCGGGTGAGCGGCAACGAGACCCTCGCCTACCAGCTCTACCAGGATGCCGCCTACTCCCAGGTCTGGGGCAACGGGGCACTCGCGCGGACCATCGCCAACTTTCCCGCCAGCACCCAGACCTACACGGTATACGCGCGCCTGTTCGCGGTCGGCAGCCTGCCGTCCGCCGGCAACTACCGCGATACCGTCACCGTCACCCTTTCGTTCTGAGCCGTCATGGAGGATCACATGCCCAGTCCACACCTACCTCTCCGCCCCAGCCGCTGGCTTGCGGCGCTGCTGGCGCTGCTCCTGGGCGGCCCGGCACAGGCCGCCAGTGCGGTGCTGATCTGGCCGATCAACCCGGCCATCGAAGCCGACCAGCCGGCCACGGCGCTGTGGCTGGAGAATCGCGGCAAGCAACCGGTGACCCTGCAGGTGCGCGTGCTCGGCTGGTCCCAGGCGGATTTCCAGGACGTCTATCGCAACCAGCAGGCAGTGATTCCCAGCCCGCCCTTCGTCAAGGTCGAGCCGGGCCGCCGGCAACTGGTCCGGCTGATCCGCCAGGGCGGCCAGCCCAGCACGCCGGAGGACGCCTACCGGGTGCTGATCGACGAAGTGCCCGACGGCGGCGCGGGGCAGACGCAACGAAGCCCCGGTCTCGCCCTGCAGTTCCAGATGCGCTATTCGGTACCGCTGTTCGTCAGCGCCGACGGCGTCTGGACCCAGCCGCGCAGCGATGTCGAGCGCGACCCGGCCGACGCGACCCGGCCGAAACTGGCCTGGCGGCTGGTCGAGGAACAGGGCAAGCGTTACCTGCAGGTGCGCAACGAGGGTAGCGTGCACGCCCGCCTCAGCCATGTCCGCTGGGAGGGCAACGGCCGCAGCCTGGCGCTGCTGGACGGCCTGCTCGGCTACGTGCTGCCCGGCCGGCAGATGCGCTGGCCGCTGCCGCCGGGGCTGCTGCCGGACGCCGGCATGACCCTGAAACTGCAACTGGCGGACAACGACGCGCCGATCAGCGTTCCCGGGTACTGAGGCGGACGTCGGTCCCGTGCCTCGCCCGTGTCAGCGGCGCTCTCGCCGCCACCGCTCGCTACTGATCGGCCTGGCGCTGCTCTCCCCTGTCCATGCGGCGGACTACCTGGCCGGACTGCCGCCGCCGCAACCCGCTCCGTCCGGCGGCGGCAACGCCCTCTACTACCTAGAACTGGTGATCAACGGCCGCGACAGCGGCCAGGTGGTGCCGGTCAACGCCGCCGATGGCCATTACCTGCTCGACGCCGCGGCCCTGCGCGAAGCCGGCGTGCGCCTGCCTGGCAACCCCGCCGGACAGGTCGCGGTGGACGCCCTGCCCGAGGTCCGGGCGGACTATGACAGCGCCAGCCAGCAACTGCACCTGCAAGTGCCGCCGGACTGGCTGCCGGAGCAGCGCTTCGACGATCCCGGACTGGTCGCCCGTGCCCCGGCGCGCAGCAGCCTCGGCGCGCTGTTCAACTACGACCTGTACTACTCGGACCCCGCCGACGGTGCCACGCCCTGGCTTTCCGCGCTGCTCGAGCAACGCCTGTTCGACGGCTTCGGGGTGATCTCCAACACCGGCGTCTACACCCGCTATTTCGGCGACGCCGACAACCTCGACAGCCGCTACCTGCGCTACGACACCTACTGGCTGTACAACGACGAACGCAACATGCACAGCTACCAACTGGGCGACTACGTCAACGGCGCGCTGAACTGGACCACCCCGGTACGCATGGGCGGCTTTCGCTTCGCCCGCAACTTCGGCGTACGTCCGGACCTGGTCACCTATCCGCTGCTGCGCTTCGACGGCCAGGCCGCAGTGCCCAGCACCGTCGACCTGTTCATCAACGGCTACAAGGCCAGCAGCGCCGACCTGCAACCCGGTCCCTTCGCCATCAGCAACGTGCCGTATATCAACGGAGCCGGCGAAGCCACGGTGGTGACCACCGACGCCCAGGGCCGACAAGTGGTGACCAGCCTGCCGTTCTACGTATCCAACACCCTGCTGGCGCGCGGCCTGAGCGATTTCGACCTGTCCGTCGGGCGTCTGCGCGACGACTACGGCCTGCGCAACTTCTCCTATGCCGACAATGCCGCCAGCGGCATCTATCGCTACGGCGTCAGCGACCGCCTGACCCTCTCCACCCACGCCGAGGCCGCCAGCGACCTGCGCCTGCTCGGCATCGGCGGCGACATCGCCGTGGCCACCTTCGGCACCCTCAGCCTGGCGGCCAGCGGCAGCGACGGCCAGGGCGACAGCGGCCAGCAATACCTGCTCGGCTACTCCTACTATTCGCGACGGCTCGGCCTCAGCCTGCAACACATCGAGCGCAGCGCCGGCTATGGCGACCTCGGCACCCTGGACGGCGAGTACCAGTTGAGCCGGCGCACCGACCAGGCTACCGCCAGCCTGACCTTCGACGAGCAGGGCACCATCGGTACCGGCTACTTCGACATCCGCGCCCGCGACGGCAGCCGCACGCGCCTGGCCAACCTCTCCTACAGCCGCCCGATCGGCAGCCGCAGCAGCTTCTACCTGGCGCTGAACAAGGATCTCGACGGCGACGGCTACAGCGCGCTGATGCAACTGGTGATTCCCTTCGACATCAACGGCCTGCTGAACATCGGCGTCACCCGCGACAGCGACCGGCGCTACAGCGAGCGGGTGATCTGGAGCCGCTCCACGCCGAGCCAGGGCGGCCTCGGCTGGAACCTCGGCTATGGCGGCGGCGCCAGCCGCTACCAGCAGGCCGACCTGACCTGGCGCATGCAGAACGTGCAACTGCAGGGCGGCCTCTATGGCGAGACCGGCAACTACACGCGCTGGGCCGATCTCAGCGGCTCGCTGGTATGGATGGACAACGCCGTGTTCGCCAGCAACCGGATCAACGACGCCTTCGTCCTGGTCAGCACCAAGGGTTATCCACAGGTGCCGATCCGCTACGAGAACCAACTGATGGGCAGCACCGACGACAACGGCCACCTGCTGGTGCCCTGGGTCGCGGCCTACTACCCGGCGAAGTTCCAGATCGAGCCGCTGGACCTTCCGGCCAACGTCAGCGCGCCCGAAGTCGAGCAGCGCGTGGCGGTACGCCAGGGCAGCGGCCTGCTGCTGGACTTCCCGATCCGTGCCGTAGTCGCCGCCAGCATCAACCTGGTGGACGAGCGCGGCGAACCGCTGCCGCTGGGCAGCCAGGCCGAAGAAACCGGCAGCGGCCAGCGCGCCAGCGTCGGCTGGGACGGCCAGGTCTATTTCGAAGGATTGCAAAGCGACAACCAGCTACGCGTGGTCCGCCCCGACGGCCGGGCCTGCCAGGCACGCTTCCGCCTGGACACGCGCAAACCCACCGTCAGCCAGGTCGGCCCGCTGACCTGCTCGGCCCCGATCGGAGATACGCCATGAGCCGCCACTCCACGTCCGCCTGCCTGCTCGGCTTCGCTACGCTCTGCGCCAGCCCGTTGCTGCTCGCCGCCTGCACCACCAGCTCCGGCACCGGCAATTTCGGCAGCCTGAGCTCGTTCACCGTGGCCAGCACCGCCCAGACCATCACCGGCACCACCGGCTTCAAGTGCACCGGCAGCCTGTTGTCGATCCTCAGCACCAACACCATCGACGCGACCATCGCCAGCACCGCCAATCCGCTGGGCACCACGCCGCGGCTGTACAACGCCGCCAGCGGCACCTACCTGCCCTACAGCATCTGCAAGGACAACGGCTGCGGCACCGTCTACAACGTCGGCTCGACGGTACGCTGGAGCAGCACCACCTTCCTCGGCATCCTCGGCCTGTTCAACGCCACCGACGGCAGCCTGCCGCTGTACCTGCGCACCGCCACCGGGGTGACCCTGCCGGCCGGCACCTATACCGATACCATCGGCCTGAACTGGGCCTGGCACCTCTGCGCCGCCGGTGCCCTGGGACTCTGCGTGTACGACGACGGCACCGCCAGCAGCAGCGTCAACGTTACCCTGACGGTGCTCAAGGACTGCTTCATCGACAGCGCTCCGGACCTCAGCTTCGGCAGCGCCGCGCTGGTCTCGGCCTTCACCGCGGTGAACCAGAACATTGGCGTGCGCTGCACCCTGAACGCCACCTATACCATCGGCTTCGACAACGGCAACAACTTCAGCGGCGGCTGGCGGCGAATGCTCAGCGGCGCCAACGCGATCCAGTACAACCTCTACAAACCGGGAGACTCGACGGTCTGGACCACCAGCAACACCCAGGCAGGCACCGGTAGCGGCGCCGCGCAGAACGTGCCGTACCGGGCCATCGTCAACCCGGCCCAGGGCAACGTCCCCGCCGGTACCTACAGCGATACCGTGCGGGTGATCCTCACCTACTGAGTCAGGCCGGCTGCCGGGACGCCTTCCAATCCTCGCCGCCCTCGCCTTCCCGTCGCAGGCTCCAGTCCTTCAGGTGCTCCAGGCTGGCGCGATAGGGCTTGAGGCCGATCCCCAGCAGGACTACCGCACCGAGCACCGCGGCCAGGGTCACCAGCAGCAGCGAGTAGCGCAGCGCCATGTCGTCGGCGAAGACGAAATCGGTGACCAGCGCCACCGCCGTCGGGCCCACGCCGAGACCGAACAGGGTGACCACGAACAGGTAGATCGCCGAGGCCTGGCCGCGCATCGAGTTGGGCATGATCTCCTGGATCGCCGCCGGGGCCACGCCGAACGGCATGCTCAGGAAGAACACCGTCGGCGCCATCAGCGCCGCCGCCCAATTGGCGTTGTCCAGCAGCGGATAGACCAGGGTGAAGGGAATCACCGCCCAGGCGGCGAGCAGCCCGACGCGCATGTTCGCGTCGCTACGCCCGCGCTTCGCCCAGTAGTCGGCCAGGCGCCCGCCGAAGACGATGCCGAGACAGCCGAACACCGCGACGATGCTGCCGTAGACCACCCCGACATGACCGGCGTCCCAGCCGTGGGTGCGGACGAAGAAGGTCGGCACCCAGGCGCCGCTGCCGTAGCCGGCGAAGGACAGGCAGGCGAAACCGAAGTTGTGGCAGAGCACGGTCTTGCGGTTGGCCCGCAGGTAGGCGCCGACCTCGCCCAGCGGCACCGCCACGCCTGCGCCGACTCCGCGCCGGGCCGGCTCGCGGATCGCCAGCAGCAACAGGCAGAAGAGCACGCCGGCGGCGCCGAGGATGAGGAAGATCAGTTGCCACGGGCGCACCTCGCCGAACAGCGGCAGATGCACGTCACCCTGGGCCGAGGCAAACTTGATCACCAGCCCGCCGAGCAGGAAGGCCAGCCCCGAGCCCAGGTAGATGCCCATCGAGTAGACGCTGATCGCCGTCGCCCGACGCTCGCGCGGGAAGCTGTCGGCGATCAGCGAATAGGCCGCTGGCGACAGCGCCGCCTCGCCGACCCCGACGCCGACCCGGAAGGTGAGGAATTGCCAATAGCTGCGCGCCAGACCGCAGGCCGCGGTCATCGCGCTCCACACCAGCACGCCGAACAGGATCAGGCCGCACCGGCTGCGGTTGTCGGCCATGCGTCCGAGCGGGATACCGCAAAGGGTGTAGAACAGGGCGAAGGACAAGCCCATCAGCAGGCTCATTTCCGTATCGCTGATGGCCAGGTCGCGGCGGATCGGGCCGACCAGCAGGTTGAGGATCTGCCGGTCGATGAAGGACAGCACATAGGCGACCATGAGGATCGCCACCGTGGTCCAGGCCGCAAGGTTGGAGGGATAGCCGTTATTGTTGTTATGCATGCCGAACTCCTGGACGCCGCCGAAGCGGCGGATGCGAAGGGAGGGTCGACAGGCAGGATAAGCCGGCAACATCCGGGCTTATACCCAGGGCAAGGGACTATAGAACTGCTGAATGCGGGAAGCGGGTTCCGGCGAATGACCGCCAGGTCATTCGCCGCCGCATGCGCTCAGAGCCTGTCCAGCATCTCGCGAGCTGGGCGGGGAAGCGGAGCTGACGAGCGGCAAATGAGCACTTCAAAGCCGTCATACCGCGCCGCGCAGCGGATCATGAACAGGCTCTCAGAGCGGCCTGGCCAAGCGCCCGCTCATCTCGGCCAGGGCGCCGACCCAGGCGGGGTGGTCGTTGAGGCAGGGAATCAGCACCAGGTCCTCGCCGCCGGCACTGATGAACTGCTCGCGGCCGCGCATGCCGATTTCCTCCAGGGTCTCGATGCAGTCGGCAACGAACGCCGGACACATCACCAGCAGGCGCTTCACCCCGCGCTGCACCAGTTCGTCGAGCTTGGCGTCGGTATAGGGCTCGATCCACTTGGCGCGCCCCAGGCGCGACTGGAACGACACCGACCAGCGCCCCTGCTCCAGGCCGGCGCGCTCGGCGAAGGCCTCGGCGGTGCGCAGGCACTGGCTGCGGTAGCAGAGGGCGAGGGCTTCGGGGCTGACGTTGCGGCTGTTCTCGGCCAGCAGGTCGTGGGCAGGATCCTTCACCAGCTTGCGGATGTGCCGCTCGGGCAAGCCATGGAAGCTCAGCAACAGATGGTCGTGGGGCTGCTGCAGGTACGGACGCACGCTTTCCACCAGGGCATCGAGGTAGACCGGCTGGTCGTAGAACGGCGGCAGCGTGCTGACCTCCAGGCCCAGGCGATGGGCGGCGATCACCCGGCGCACCTCCTGTTCGGCGGTGGTCGTGGTGCTGTCGGCGAACTGCGGATACAGCGGCGCCAGGGTCACCCGCCGGATACCACGGCGCGCCAGGTCGAGCAGGACCTTCTCGATGGCCGGCTGGCCGTAGCGCATCGCCAGTTCCACCGGCCCATGCGGCCAGTGCGGCTTCATCGCCTCCTGCAGGCGACGACTGAGGACGATCAGTGGCGACCCTTCGTCCCACCAGATCGAGCTGTAGGCGTGCGCCGATTCGGCCGGACGCTTGATCAGGATCAGCGACACCAGCAGGCGCCGCAGCGGCCAGGGCAGGTCGACCACGTAGGGATCCATGAGGAACTGGTCGAGATAGCGGCGGACATCCTCCACCCGGGTCGAATCCGGGGAGCCCAGGTTGAGCAACAGCAGGGCATTCTCGGTCATGCCTGATCCTTTCGTCGGGCGGCCAGGACATCGGCCAGCGCCACGTCCAGGTCGGTGAATTGAAAACGGTAGCCGGCGTCCTGCAAGCGTTGCGGCAAGGCTCGCTGGCCGCCGAGCAGCAATCCGGACATTTCTCCCAGCCCGAGGCGCAGGACGAACCCGGGGGTCGGTATCCGCGCCGGCTTGTGCAGCGCCCGGCCCAGGGCCTTGGCGAAATCGCGGTTGCGCACCGGGTTGGGAGCGCACGCATTATAGGGACCGCTGGCATCGGGCCGCCGCAAAAGAAAATCGATCAGCTCGATTTGATCCTCGATATGAATCCACGGCATCCATTGCCGGCCGTCACCCAGCGGTCCGCCCAGGCCGAGCCGGTAGAGCGGCAACAGGCGCCCGAGGAAGCCGCCCTCGGGGGCCAGCACCAGGCCGGTGCGCAACAGCACGACACGGGTGCCGAGCTTCTCCGCCTCGCGGGCGATCTGCTCCCAGGCGAGGCATAGCTCGCTGGCGAAATCCTCGCCGGCCGCCGCCCCCTCCTCGGTCACCGGGCGCTCGCCGCTGTCGCCATACCAACCCACCGCAGAACCCGATAACAGAAGGTCCGGGCGCTGCTCGCGAGCGTCCAGCCATTCCACCAGGCGCTCGGTAAGGCGTACCCGGCTTTCCCACAGCAGCGCCTTGCGCTTGTGACTCCAGGGTTTGTCCGCGATCGGCTCGCCGGCCAGGTTGACCACCGCGTCGAGCGGCTGGTCGCCGTACTCGTCGAAACGATCGATGCCGCGCACGCCGACGCCGCACAGCGATTCCACCTGCTGCGGCCGCCGGCTGAACACGGTCAGCCGGTGCCCGGCCTGTCGCCAGCGGGCGCACAGGCGGCGCCCCATCAGGCCGGTACCGCCGGTCAAGAGAATGTGCATGGCTGTCTCCTCGTTTTGCCTGCGTGCCCTTTCAGTCTGGACCCTGGACATCGATCTGCCCGATGACCGTGCATCCTCCCCCCATTCCAGCGTTATCCTGTGGATGGAAGATCCGTCGGCTCCGGCCGGGGAACCCTGGCGTCGTTTTCGACTCAGCCAAGGAACAGGGCTTGCATCGCACTGGTGCCTTAGTGAACGGCGCCAGCCGTCTATTCTTCAGATAACTCGGTTGATACTTCCGAACGGAACGTCTGAAGGTTCGACAGGCCAGGAAGCGAGCCGTGCGCCGCAGGCGCGCCATCGGCGCGATGCAAGGTGCGCCTCGAAGCACGCGCAATACTGTACATTAAATCAAGCTTGTACAAGAAACCTGATTCGCCTGTCCAGACGCTACACAACCAGAGAGGCATGTCATGAGCGTCCCCATCGCCATCATCGGTACTGGCATCGCCGGGCTTTCCGCCGCCCACGCATTGAGATCCGCCGGCCAGACCGTACAACTGTTCGACAAGGGCCACGGCAGCGGCGGCCGCATGGCCAGCAAGCGCAGCGAGGCCGGCACGCTGGACCTCGGCGCGCAATACTTCACCGCCCGCGACCGGCGCTTCCTCGACGCCTTGCAACACTGGCGCGAGGAAGGCTGGGTGGACGAGTGGAAACCCGCTCTCTACCAATACCGCGACGGCCAGCTGAGCCCCTCCCCGGACGAGCAGCCACGCTGGGTCGGCATCCCACGGATGAGTGCGATCACCCGCGCCCTGCTCACCGATCTGCAAGTGGTCTTCTCCTGCCGCATCACCGAGGTCTTCCGCGGCAAGCAGCACTGGCACCTGCAGGACGCCGAGGGACAGAACCACGGTCCGTTCAACCAGGTCCTGATCGCCATCCCCGCTCCCCAGGCCACGCCGCTGCTGGCCAGCGTGCCGAAACTGGCGGCCACCGCCGCGAGCGTGGTCATGGAGCCGACCTGGGCGGTGGCGCTGGGCTTCCGCGAGGTACTCGACACCCCGGTGCAGGGCTGCTTCGTGCACGACAGTCCGATCGCCTGGCTGGCCTGCAATCGCAGCAAGCCGGGGCGCGACACCACCCTCGACACCTGGGTGCTGCACGCCACCAGCCAGTGGAGCCGGCAGCACATCGACATGGCCAAGGAGGACGTGGTCGAGCACCTTCGCTGCGCCTTCGCCGAAGTGATCGGCTGCGCCGTACCGGAAGCCGCCTTCAGCATCGCCCACCGCTGGCTCTATGCACGCCCGGCGGAGGCCCACCAGTGGGGCGCCCTCGGCGATCCCGACCTGGGCATCTACGCCTGCGGCGACTGGTGCTCCAGCGGCCGCGTCGAAGGCGCCTGGCTCAGCGGCCAGGAAGCCGCGCGGCGCCTGCTGGAACATCTCTGAGGGGATCGGGCCGTCGCCTGGCGGCCCGATGTGACAAGAAAATACCTATACAAATACATTGACCTGTACAAGATAAGTTCTAGGATGTGTCGTATGACCGCCTGGCTGTCGAGCTGCGCGCGAACCTCCTTTCCCCTTGGGAGACGACACCGATGCACGAATCTCACCCTTCCCTGACGCCCCGACTCGGCATCAGCGCCTGCCTGCTCGGCGAACCGGTGCGCTTCAACGGCGGCCACAAGCGATCCGCGCTTTGCGAGGAACTGGCGCGGCACGTCGAGTTCGTCTCCTTCTGCCCGGAACAGGCCATCGGCCTGGGCACGCCGCGCCCGGCGATTCGCCTGGAAGGCACTCCGGAAGCCGCCGAGGCGCGGAGCCGCGACGGCCTGGCGGTCGGCGGAGCGCTCGCCGAATATGCGCGGCGGGTGGCGCAACGGGCGGATACGCTGGACGGTTTCATCTTCATGCAACGCTCGCCGTCCTGCGGGCTGCAACGGGTCAAGGTCTATCCAGAAGGCGGCGGCGCGCCGCGCGCCGAAGGCCGTGGACGCTTCGCCGCAGCCCTTTGCGAAGCCTTGCCGGAGCTACCGGTGGAAGAAGAAGGCCGGCTGCACGATCCGGTCCTGCGGGAGAACTTCCTCACCCGCGTGTATGCCCATGCCCACTGGCAGGCCCTGCGCCAGCGCGGCCTCAGCCATTCGGCCATCGTCGCCTTCCATAGCCGCTACAAGTACCAGTTGCTGGCCCATTCGCCGGAGCACTACCGCAGCCTCGGCCGCCTGCTCGGCGAAGCCGGCCACTACCAGCCGGAAGCCCTCGGCACTCGCTACTTCGGCGAGCTGATGCAGGGCTTGCGCCGCTGCGCGACCCGCGGCAGCCATGGCAACGTGTTGCTGCACCTGAGCGGCTACCTGAAACGCGACCTCGCAACCGAAGACAGGCGTGAATTGCGCGAGCTGATCGAGCAATACCGGCATGGCAGCGTGCCGCTGGTGGTACCGCTGACCCTGCTAAAGCACCACTTCCGTCGCCACCCGCATGCATACATCGCCCAGCAGGCCTACCTGCAACCGCACCCGACCGAACTCGGCCTGCGCAACGCGCTCTAGGATTTCCCGATGAACTCGCCCCACCTCGAACGCGGCGGCCTGCCGATCCGCGAAGTCACTCGTCTGACCGGCGTCCATCCGGTCACCCTGCGCGCCTGGGAGCGCCGCTATGGCCTGGTGGTGCCGCAACGCACCGGCAAGGGGCACCGGCTCTACAGCGAAGAGCAGGTCGAGCGCATCCGCCGGATACTCGTCTGGCTCGAGCGTGGCGTCGCCATCAGCCAGGTGCGCGCGCTGCTGGAGCGTCCGGAGGAAACCCCGGCGGCGGATGTCGAATCCCCCTGGGAACGCCTGCACGAACAGCTGCTGGACGCCATCGCCGCGCTGGCCGAGCGACGCCTCGACGATCTGTTCAACCAGGCCGCGTCGCTCTATCCGGTAGCGACCCTCTGCGAAAAGCTTCTGCAACCCTTGCTGCAGCACCTCGAACGACGCTGGCAGGGACAGTTCGGCGCGCGCATGGAGCGGGCCTTCTTCTTCTCCTGGTTGCGCAGCAAGCTGGGCGCCCGCCTTTATCACCAGCAACGGCTGCAACAGGGCGCGCCGCTGCTGCTGGTCAACCAGTCCGAGCTGTCGCTGGAACCGAACCTCTGGCTGTGCAGCTGGTTGCTCGGCAGCGGCGAGGTGCCGCTGCAGGTCTTCGACTGGCCGCTGCCACCGGCCGAACTGGCCCTGGCCTGCGAACGCCTGGAAGCTCGCGGCCTGTTGCTGTACGCCAGTCATCGCCTCAATCCGGAGCACCTGCCGCGCCTGCTGGCAGGGGTGAGCTGCCCGGTGGTGCTGGTCGGACCGGCCGTGGAGATCCAGCGCGAAGCCTTCGAAACCTTGGCGCTAACTGGCCTGCTGCTGGCGAGCACGCCCCTGGAAGCCCGCCGCCTGCTCGGCGAACGAGGTCTGTTGAACCCATGAACGGACTTCCGATGAACCTGATCTGGTTTCGCTGCGACCTGCGAACCACCGATAACAGCGCGCTCCTCGCCGCCGCCGATGGGCGCCCTTGCGTGGCTCTCTACCTGCTCAGCCCGGCGCAGTGGCGGGAACACGACGATGCGCCCTGCAAGGTCGACTTCTGGCTGCGCAACCTGGGCGAGCTGCACCGCCAGCTCGCCGCGCTGAACATCCCGCTGCTGGTGCGCGACTGCGGCCACTGGCGGCAAGCCCCGGAAGTCATCGGCCGGCTCTGTCGGGAGCTGGGAGTCGGCGCGGTACACGTCAACCAGGAATACGGGGTGAACGAGGAACGCCGCGACCAGGCCGTCGGCCAACGCCTGCGTGAACAGGGCGTGGCCTTCCACAGCCACCTCGACCAGCTGTTCTTCGCCCCCGGCTCGGTGCTGACCCGAACTGGCGGCTATTTCCAGGTGTTCAGCCAGTTCCGCAAGGTCTGCCACGAACGGCTGTACCAGGCCCTGCCGGGTGTCCGCCCGCGTCCGCAGCCCCAGCCACCGCACGCGCTGGCCAGCGACCCGCTGCCGGATGCCGTGCCCGCCTTCCCGCGGCCGGCCGATAGCTTGCGCCGCCTCTGGCCGGCAGGCGAAGAGGTAGCGCAGGAACGCCTGCGCGACTTCGCCGACCAGCACCTGGCCGACTACCATGAACGGCGCGACTTCCCGGCGCTTCCCGGCACCAGCCAACTGTCGCCCTACCTGGCCGCCGGCGTACTCTCGCCCAGACAATGCCTGGACGCCGCGCTGGTTGCCAACCGCGGCGAGTTCAGCGGCGGCCAGCAAGGCGCCGCGACCTGGATCAACGAGCTGCTCTGGCGCGAGTTCTACAAGCACATCCTGGTCGGCTACCCCCGGGTCTCCCGGCACCGCCCCTTCCGCGAGGAGACCGAAGCCCTACGCTGGCGCCAGGCCCCGGCGGAACTCGAAGCCTGGCAACAGGGGCGCACCGGCATACCGATCATCGACGCGGCAATGCGCCAGTTGCTCGCCACCGGCTGGATGCACAATCGCCTGCGGATGGTGGTAGCGATGTTCCTCAGCAAGAACCTGCTGATCGACTGGCGCGAAGGCGAACGCTGGTTCATGCGCCACCTCATCGACGGTGACCTGGCGGCGAACAACGGTGGCTGGCAGTGGAGCGCATCCACCGGCACCGACGCCGTCCCCTACTTCCGCCTGTTCAATCCGCTCTCGCAGTCCGAACGCTTCGATCCACGCGGCGAGTTCATCCGCCACTGGCTGCCGGAACTGGCCGGCCTGGAGCGCAAGGCGATCCACGATCCGTCCAGCCTGGGGCTGTTCGCCGGGGTCGACTATCCACGGCCGATGGTCGACCTGAAGGCCAGCCGCGAACGGGCGCTGGCGGCTTTCCGCAACCTGCCGCCGCGCGATGGTCGCGCGTAGGGCGCGTCAGCGAGCTATCGCCTCCCGCCAAATGGCTCGCTCTTTCCATAGGGCGGTGCGGCGGGGCGGAAGAATCGCAGGCATGAAAAAGCCGGGATGAACCCGGCTTTTTTCGCCCGTGCCGACTAGATCGGGATCTTGTAGAACAGGCTGTAGGACTCGATACCGTCGTTCGGCTGTTTCAGGCCGGCGTTGGAATAGTGGATCGCCCGAACGCCGACCGACTGGCCGTTGGCGAACTTCAGGCCGGCGCCGATGCGGTCTTCGAAGTTCAGGGAGGAACCCAGGTTCTGGTCGCCGACACGGGTGCCGGAGAACGCCGCCACGCCGATACCGGCCTCGATGAATGGCTTGATCGAGTCGCCGGCGAACTCGTAGACGAATACCGGAGCGAACGACAGCGAATGCTTGCCGGCGCCTTCATCGCCACCTTCCCAATAGGTGTAGCCCGCATCCCAGTAGCCGGTCAGGCGCCCGGTGGAGGTCTGCCACCAGCTCTTGTCCCAATCCCAGCTCAGGCCCAGGCGATAGGTCATGCCCGACTGGCCGGTCGCACCGACGGCGGCCGAGACGTCTGCCGCCTGGGCGGACGCCACGTGGACGGAGGAAAGTGCGGCCAGAACGGCCAGCGGAAGTAGTTTCTTCATTGAAACGTCCTTTTCGAAAGTTGCATGAAAGCCCCCGCATTCAAGCTGCGCATTATAAGAGCGCACTTACTAAAGCAGATACTAGACCAAACGCTTTAGTTCAAAAAATCGCTGGCACGTCTGCCAGGAACGACTAAACGACTAATTTTCCTACGCTTTCCGGGCTTCCCCAGAGGATCGGCAGGATCCTTTCCATCTCCTCCGGCAGCGCGCTGGTCCAGAAACGCGGCGTCGCGGCCTGGCCAGAGGCCAGTAGCGCCCGCGCCGACAATACGCGCTCCAGCTGCCGGGCGACAGCCGCTCCCGTATCGATCACCGCCATCTCCGCCGGGATCAGCTCGGCCAGCAGGGGTTTGACGAAGGGATAATGAGTACAGCCGAGGATCAGCGTATCGCAGCCCTGTTCGAGGATGGGCGCCAGCAGGCGTTCCAGCAGTGCCCGGGTTTGCGGCCCATAGAGATCGCCGGCTTCGATGCGCTCGACCAGCCCCGGGCAGGGCTGGGTGAAGACCTGTACGTCGCTGGCGAAGCGGTCGAGCAAGGCGGCGAAACGCGCGCTCTTCAGAGTTCCGGTGGTGGCCAGGACGCCGACCCGACCGTTGCGGGTGGCCGCCGCGGCCGGCTTCACCGCAGGCTCCATGGCCACCAGCGGCACCTGCGGATAACGTTCGCGCAATTCCGCCGCAGCCGCAGCCGTCGCGGTATTGCAGGCCAGTACCAGAGCCTTGGCGCCCTGCTCCAGAAGGAAATCACCGATCCGCTCGCAGCGTTCGCGGATGTACTCCGCGCTCTTCTCGCCGTAGGGCACATGGGCGTTGTCGGCGACGTAGAGCAACGATTCGGATGGCAGGCGCGCGCGAATCTCACGCAATACGCTGAGCCCGCCGACCCCGGAATCGAAAACGCCGACCGCGGCCGACTCAACCGCCATGGCGTTGCCCACAGACGGCACAGGAAGGATCGCGACGCACCCGCAATTCGCGGAAGCGCGTGCCGAGGGCGTCCACCAGCAGCAGGCGGCCCACCAGCGGTTCGCCGAAACCGGCCAGCAGCTTGAGCGCCTCCAGCGCCTGCAGGCTACCGACCAGCCCCACCAGCGGACCGATCACGCCGGCCTCGCTGCAGGTCAGCTCGGCCTCGCTGCCGTGCCCGTAGAGGCAGTGGTAGCAGGGGCTTTCGTCGCGGCGGGTATCGAATACCGAAAGCTGGCCCTCGAGACGGATCGCCGCGCCGCTGACCAGGGGCTTGCCGGCGCGCACGCAGGCGACGTTGACCGCCTCGCGGGTGGCGAAGTTGTCGGTGCAGTCGAGCACCAGGTCGACCGCCGCCACGGCGGCATCGAGGGAGTCCTTGTCCAGCGCGGCGCTATGGCTGACCAGGCGGATCTGCGGATTCAGCGCGCCCAGCCGGCGCATCGCCGACTCCACCTTGCCGACACCGACGCTGGTGCCATCGTGGATGACCTGCCGTTGCAGGTTGGTCAGGTCGACCGTATCGAAATCCGCCAGGTGCAGCTCGCCGACCCCGGCCGCGGCCAGGTACAGCGCCACCGGCGAACCCAGGCCGCCAAGACCGACGATCAGTGCGCGGCTGCGCTTCAGGCGCAGCTGGCCCTCGACGTCGACCTGCGCCAGCAGGATCTGGCGACTGTAGCGCAGCAGTTCCTCGTCGCTCAGCATGCCCATTGTCCGAGAGTGATCCGCTCGTTGCCGCCGAGGTCGCGCAACGTATGTACCCCGGCGAAGCCGCGGGCGCCGAGCAGTTCGCGCACCGCCGCCCCTTGATCATAGCCGTGCTCGAGCAGCAACCAGCCTTCGTCCAGCAAATGCTGCGGCGCCTGGGCGACGATCTGGCGGATATCGTCGAGGCCATCGCTACCCGCGACCAGCGCGCTCTTCGGCTCGAAACGCACGTCGCCCTCGCTCAGGTGCGGATCGCTGGCAGGGATATACGGCGGATTGCCGACGATCATCCGGAAGCGTCGGCCATCGAGAGCGGAGAACCAGTGGCTGCGGCGCACCTCGACGTTCTCCAGGAGCAGCCGCTGGCGATTGCGCTCGGCCAGCGCCACGGCCTCTTCCACGCGGTCCACCGCAGTCACCGTCCACAGCGGCCGTTCGCTGGCCAGGGCCAGGGCGATGGCGCCGGTGCCGGTGCCCAGGTCGAGCACGGTAGCGGTGTCCGCCGCGAGGGTCGCCAGCGCGGTTTCCACCAGCAGTTCGGTGTCCGGGCGCGGGATCAGGGTGTGTGGCGCGACCTCCAGGTCCAGGCTCCAGAAGCCCTGGTGGCCAAGTATGTAGGCCACCGGCTCGCCGTTGCGCCGACGGGCGATCCAGTCGTCGAACCGCTCGTTGGCCTCGCGCGGCACGATGCGCTCCGGCCAGGTACGCAGGAAGCTGCGCGGCTTGCCCATCGCCGCCGCCAGCAGCAACTCGGTGTCGAGCCGGGCGCTGGGCGAATCGGGCAGTTGGGAATCCTTGAGAAGGGTACAGATAGTGGTCATGTCAGTCGCCCAGGGCCGCCAGTTGATCGGCCTGGTATTCCTGCAGCAGCGGCTCGATCACCTGTTCCACCGCGCCCTCCATCACCTCGCCCAGGGAGTACAGGGTGAGGTTGATGCGATGGTCGGTGACCCGCCCTTGCGGGAAGTTGTAGGTACGGATGCGCTCCGAGCGGTCGCCCGAGCCCACCAGCAGCTTGCGCGTGCTGGCGATCGCCTGCTGCGCCGCGGCCTGCTGCTGGTCGTTGAGCTTGGCCGCCAGCCAGGCCATGGCCTTGGCGCGGTTCTTGTGCTGCGAGCGCTCTTCCTGGCACTCGACCACGATGCCGCTGGGAATGTGGGTGATGCGCACCGCCGAGTCGGTCTTGTTGACGTGCTGGCCGCCGGCACCGGAGGAACGGTAGGTGTCCACCCGCAGGTCGGCCGGGTTGATCTCGATCGCTGCCTGCTCGTCCGGCTCCGGCAGCACCGCGACGGTGCAGGCGGAAGTGTGGATCCGGCCCTGGGATTCGGTTTCCGGCACCCGCTGCACGCGGTGCGCGCCGGACTCGAACTTGAGCTTGGCGTAGACGTTGTCGCCCTCGACCCGGGCAATCACTTCCTTGTAGCCACCGTGCTCGCCCTCGTTCTCCGACAGCGTCTCGACCCGCCAGCCCTGGCGCTCGGCGTAGCGCGAATACATGCGGAACAGGTCGCCGGAGAAGATCGCCGCCTCGTCGCCACCGGTGCCGGCACGGATCTCCAGGAACACGTTGCGGCTGTCGTTGGGATCCTTCGGCAGCAGCATGCGCTGCAGGCTGTCGCCGAGGGCGGCGAGGCGGCCGCGCGCTTCGGCGACCTCCTCCTCGGCGAGGTCGCGCAACTCCGGGTCGCTGTCCTTGAGCAACGCCTGGGCACCCTCGAGGTCGGCCTGCACCTTGCGGTAGTCGCGGAACGCCAGGATCACCGGTTCGACCTCGGCGTACTCGCGGGAATAGGCGCGGAAGCGGGTCTGGTCACTGATCACCTCGGCGTCGCCGAGCAGCGCCGTCAGTTCTTCGTAGCGATCGCTGAGGACATCCAGCTTTTTCAGCAGAGAAGCTTTCATGCAGGCATAGGTACCGGTCAGTGGCGCGGCGCGCCCTCGTCGAGGGCGAACAGCTCCTGGGCCAGGGCCAGCGCGTCGATGCGGCCCTCGGCGGACATTTTCTTCATCTGCACGCTGGGCGCGTGCAGCAGTTTGTTGGTCAGGCCGCGGGCCAGCTGGGCCATCACCTCGGCGGGGTCGGCACCGTTGGCCAGTTGCCGCTGGGCCTTGCCCAGCTCCTCATCGCGCAGGCGCTCGGCCTGCTGCCGATAGGCGCGCAGCACGTCCACCGCGGCCAGTTCGCGCAGGCGCTGCATGAACTCGGCGACGCCGCTGCCGACCAGTTCCTCGGCGGCCTGGGCAGCGCCCTGGCGGCTCTTGAGATTCTCCGCCACTACTTCGTGGAGGTCGTCGACGCTATAGAGGTAGACGTCGTCCAGTTCGCCGACTTCCGGCTCGATGTCGCGCGGCACGGCGATGTCGACCATGAACATCGGCTTGTGCTTGCGCTGCTTCAGCGCGCGCTCCACGGCGCCCTTGCCGAGGATCGGCAACTGGCTGGCAGTGGAGCTGATGACGATATCGCTGTTGGCCAACTCCTCGGGGATCTCCGAAAGCAGCACCGCATGGGCGCCGAACTGCTCGGCGAGCAGGCTGGCGCGCTCCAGGGTGCGGTTGGCCACCACGATGCGCTTCACGCCTTGCTCGAACAGGTGGCGCGCGACCAGGGTGATGGTCTCGCCGGCGCCGATCAGCAGCGCCTGGCTGCGGTGCAGGTCGCTGAAGATCTGCTTGGCCAGGCTCACCGCGGCGAACGCCACGGACACCGGGTTCTCGCCGATGGCGGTATCGGTGCGGACGGTCTTCGCCGTACTGAAGGTGGCCTGGAACAGGCGGCCGAGCAGCGGACCGACGGTGCCGGCCTCGCGCGCGACGGCGTAGGCCGACTTCATCTGGCCGAGGATCTGCGGCTCGCCGAGGACCATCGAGTCGAGGCCGGAGGCCACGCGCATCATGTGGCGCACCGCGTCTTCGTCCTGGTGCACATAGGCGCAGGCGCGCAACTCGTCGAGGGTCAGGCGATGGTAGTCCGCCAGCCAGGCGAGCACGTCGTCCGCGGTCGGATGGTCGATCTCCAGGTAGAGTTCGCTCCGGTTGCAGGTCGACAGGATGGCCGCCTCGCGGCTGGTGGTCAGGCGGCAGAGCTGCTGCAGCGCCTCGACCATCTGTTCCGGAGTGAAAGCCACGCGCTCGCGGACAGCCACCGAGGCGGTCTTGTGATTGATGCCGAGGGCAATGAAGGCCATGCAGGATCGCTGAGCTAATCGGGGAAACGCGCAATTCTCCTACTTCGCCAAGGGCAGGACAACCATTGCCGATGTATTGACCCCATAGACAGCTTCGTCGACGCCCGTCCCGGCCCCCTTGGGCTTGCCGGACGGCTTATGTCATGATGGCGCCACCCTCGCAGGTTCAAGGCCGGCTTTCTTCCTCTATGAACAAATCCCTTGCGCTGCTGACCGTCACGCTGCTGCTCGGCGGCTGCCAGTCACTTATCCACAAGACTCCCGATGGCACCCCGCCGGTGGAAGACACCGCGGTCGAGACCAAGGCCAAGCCTGAAAAGTACGGCTCCTTCAGCGAGGACAGCCTGTATTCGCTGCTGGTGGCCGAACTGGCCGGGCAGCGCAACCGCTTCGACATCGCCCTGAGCAACTATGTGGTGCAGGCGCAGAAAACCCGCGACCCCGGGGTTTCCGAGCGTGCCTTCCGCATCGCCGAATACCTCGGCGCCGACCAGGAAGCCCTCGACACCTCCCTGCTCTGGGCGCGCAGCGCGCCGGACAACCTCGATGCCCAACGCGCCGCCGCGATCCAGTTGGCCCGCGCCGGGCGCTACGAGGAGTCCATGGTGTACATGGAGAAGGTCCTCAACGGCCAGGGCGACACGCACTTCGACTTCCTCGCCCTGTCTGCCGCGGAGACCGACCCGGATACCCGCGCCGGCCTGCTGCAGAGCTTCGACCACCTGTTGAAGAAATACCCGAACAACGGCCAGTTGCTGTTCGGCAAGGCCCTGCTGCTGCAACAGGACGGCCGCCCGGACGAAGCCCTGACCCTGCTCGAGGACAACTCCGCAAGCCGCCACGAAGTGGCCCCCCTGCTGCTCCGCTCGCGCCTGTTGCAGAGCATGAAGCGCAGCGACGAGGCCCTGCCGCTGCTCAAGGCCGGGATCAAGGAACACCCGGACGACAAGCGCGTGCGCCTCGCCTACGCGCGCCTGCTGGTGGAGCAGAACCGCCTGGACGACGCCAAGGCCGAGTTCGCCGGACTGGTCCAGCAATTCCCCGACGACGACGACCTGCGTTTCTCCCTGGCGCTGGTCTGCCTGGAAGCCCAGGCCTGGGACGAAGCCAGGATCTACCTGGAAGAACTGGTCGAGCGCGACAGCCACGTCGACGCCGCCCACTTCAACCTCGGCCGCCTCGCCGAGGAACAGAAGGACACCGCGCGTGCCCTCGACGAGTACGCCCAGGTCGGCCCGGGCAATGACTTCCTCCCGGCGCAACTGCGCCAGACCGACGTCCTGCTCAAGGCCGGTCGCGTCGACGAAGCCGCCCAGCGCCTGGACAAGGCGCGCAGCGAGCAACCCGACTACGGCATCCAGCTGTACCTGATCGAAGCCGAGGCGCTGTCCAACAATGACCAGCAGGAAAAGGCCTGGCAGGCCATCCAGGAGGGTCTGAAGCAGTACCCGGAGGACCTCAACCTGCTCTACACCCGCTCGATGCTGGCGGAGAAGCGCAACGACCTGGCGCAGATGGAAAAGGACCTGCGCTTCGTCATCGCCCGCGAGCCGGACAACGCCATGGCCCTCAACGCCCTCGGCTACACCCTGGCCGACCGCACCACCCGCTACGGCGAGGCCCGCGAGCTGATCCTCAAGGCGCACAAGCTGAACCCGGACGACCCGGCGATCCTCGACAGCATGGGCTGGATCAACTATCGCCAGGGCAAGCTGGCCGACGCCGAGCGCTACCTGCGCCAGGCGCTGCAGCGCTACCCCGACCACGAGGTCGCCGCGCACCTGGGCGAAGTCCTCTGGGCCCAGGGGCGCCAGGGCGACGCCCGGGCCATCTGGCGCGAATACCTCGACAAGCAGCCCGACAGCGACGTGCTGCGCCGCACCATCAAGCGCCTGACCGGCGCCGAGACTCCTTGAAACCATGCGTCTACGTCTTTTCCTCGCCGCCTCCGCGCTGGCCCTGCTCAGCGGCTGCGCCGGCCTGACCTCCCACGAAGCCCTGGAAGGCCAGGGCGATGCGCAGACCTGGAAAACCCACAAGCAGCAGCTCAGCGAGCTGGATGCCTGGCAGATCGACGGCAAGGTCGGCATCCGCGCCCCGCGCGACTCCGGCAGCGGCACCCTGTTCTGGCTGCAGCGCCAGGGCTACTACGACATCCGCCTGTCCGGCCCGCTCGGCCGCGGCGCAGCACGCCTGACCGGGCGTGAAGGCGCGGTGAGCCTGGAAGTCGCCGGTCAGGGCCGCTACCAGGCGGAGTCCCCGGAAGCACTGCTGGAAGAACAACTAGGCTGGCGCCTGCCGGTCTCGCACCTGCTCTGGTGGGTACGCGGCCTCCCGGCGCCGGACAGCAAGAGCCGCCTGACCCTCGACGCCGACAGTCGCCTGGCGCGCCTGGAACAGGACGGCTGGCAGATCGAATACACCCGCTACGCCGAACAGAACGGCTACTGGCTACCCGAGCGCCTGAAACTGCACGGCCAGGACCTCGACGTCACCCTGGTGATCAAGGACTGGCAGCCGCGCCAGCTCGGCCGCTGACATGAGCGTGCGCCTCAGCCTGCCAGCCCCGGCCAAGCTCAATCTGTTCCTGCATATCCTCGGCCGCCGCGACGATGGCTATCACGAGTTGCAGACCCTCTTCCAATTCCTCGACCACGGCGACGAGCTGCATTTCGAAGCCCGCCAGGACGGCCAGGTACGCCTGCACACGGAAATCGCCGGGGTGCCGCACGACAGCAACCTGATCGTGCGCGCCGCGCGCGGGCTGCAGGAAGCCTCCGGCAGCCCGCAAGGCGTCGACATCTGGCTGGACAAGCGCTTGCCCATGGGGGGCGGCATCGGCGGCGGCAGCTCCGACGCCGCCACGACGCTCCTGGCCTTGAACCATCTCTGGCAACTCGGCTGGGACGAGGACCGCATCGCCGCCCTGGGCCTGCGCCTGGGCGCCGACGTGCCGGTCTTCACCCGCGGACGCGCGGCTTTCGCCGAGGGCGTGGGCGAAAAGCTCACCCCGGTGGACATCCCGGAGCCCTGGTATCTCGTCGTGGTTCCGCAAGTACTTGTCAGCACAGCAGAAATTTTTTCAGATCCACTGTTGACACGCGATTCTCCCGCCATTAAAGTGCGCACCGTTCTCGAGGGGGACAGCCGAAACGACTGTCAGCCGGTAGTCGAGAGGCGTTACCCAGAAGTTCGTAACGCTTTGATCTTGCTAAACAAATTTGTTTCAGCTAGATTAACCGGCACTGGAGGTTGTGTGTTTGGGAGCTTCCCAAACAAAGCTGAAGCTGATAAAGTCTCGGCCCTTCTTCCAGACCACCTTCAGAGGTTCGTCGCCAAAGGAAGCAACATCTCGATGTTGCACCGGAAGCTGGAAACTCTGGTCTGAGAAAGGAATGCCGAAACGGCATTCGAGCAATACCACAGGGGCGTCGCCAAGCGGTAAGGCAGCAGGTTTTGATCCTGCCATGCGTTGGTTCGAATCCAGCCGCCCCTGCCATTTTCCTCTTCTGTATTTCATCCGGATCCCTTCGGTCGACACAGGTACCTGTAGCGTGTCCAAGATGATGGTCTTCACGGGGAACGCTAACCCCGATCTTGCACGACGCGTCGTGCGTCAGCTGCACATTCCTCTTGGCGATGTTTCAGTTGGCAAATTCTCCGATGGCGAAATCAGCGTCGAAATCAACGAAAACGTCCGCGGCAAGGACGTATTCCTGATTCAGCCGACCTGCGCGCCGACCAACGACAACCTGATGGAACTGGTGGTGATGGCCGATGCCTTCCGCCGCTCCTCGGCCACTCGTATCACCGCTGTCATCCCCTACTTCGGCTATGCCCGCCAGGATCGCCGTCCGCGTTCCGCCCGCGTGGCCATCAGCGCCAAGGTAGTGGCCGACATGCTGACCGTCGTCGGGGTCAACCGTGTCCTCACGGTCGACCTGCACGCGGATCAGATCCAGGGCTTCTTCGATATCCCGGTAGACAACATCTACGGTTCCCCCGTGCTGGTGGACGATATCGAAGACCAGCGCTTCGAGAACCTGATGATCGTCTCCCCGGACATCGGCGGCGTGGTGCGCGCGCGCGCCGTGGCCAAGTCCCTGGGCGTTGACCTTGCGATCATCGACAAGCGTCGTCCCAAGGCCAACCAGTCCGAAGTGATGCACATCATCGGTGACGTCGAAGGCCGTACCTGCGTACTGGTAGACGACATGGTCGATACCGCCGGCACCCTCGGTCACGCCGCCAAGGCCCTGAAAGAGCACGGCGCCGCCAAGGTCATCGCCTACTGCACCCACCCGGTGCTGTCCGGCCGTGCCATCGAGAACATCGAGAAATCCGTACTGGACGAGCTGGTGGTGACCAACACCATCCCGCTGTCCGCCGCTGCCCAGGCCTGTGGCCGCATCCGCCAGCTGGACATCGCTCCGGTCGTTGCGGAAGCCATGCGCCGGATCAGCAACGAAGAATCGATCAGCGCGATGTTCCGCTGAGGCCTAGCCTCGACGAACGCGCCTGAACGAAAACGCCCCGCTCCGGCGGGGCCTTTGAAATCGCCCGAACGCTGGTCGCAAGCGTTCGGGCGCATTGTTATTTTTGGAGATACACAATGGTCGACTTTATTCTGAATGCCCAAGTGCGTTCCGATCTGGGGAAAGGTGCGAGCCGCCGCCTGCGTCGTAACGCCGGTCTGGTTCCTGCTGTCGTTTACGGCGGCGACAAAGAGCCCCAGTCCGTAACCCTGGAACTGCGCGAAATCGCCAAGCTCCTGGAAAACGAGGCTGCCTTCAGCCACGTGATCGCCCTGAACGTTGGCGGCGCCAAGGAAACCGTACTGATCAAGGCCCTGCAGCGCCATCCGGCGAAAGGCTTCGTGATGCACGCCGACTTCCTGCGCGTGGTCGCCGACCACAAGCTGACCGCCCACGTACCGCTGCACTTCATCAACGAAGAAGTAGCCGTTGGCGTCAAGCAAGCCGGTGGCGAGATCTCCCACACCATCTCCGAAGTCGAAGTTTCCTGCCTGCCGAAAGACCTGCCGGAATTCATCGAAGTCGACATGGCCAAGGTCGAGCTGGGCCAGATCGTTCACCTGTCGGACCTCAAGGCTCCGAAAGGCGTCGAGCTGGTACAACTGGCCCACGGCAACGACCTGGCCGTTGCCAACATCCACGCTTCCCGCGTGGTGAAGGAAGAAGGTAGCGAAGAAGGCGCCGCCGAGTAATTCATTACTCGATCGCCTTTTTATAGAGAGGGGCTCCCGTCGTGACTGCCGTACAACTGATCGTTGGCCTGGGAAACCCGGGTCCTGAATACGACCAGACCCGGCATAACGCGGGGGCCCTTTTCGTTGAGCGCCTGGCGCATGCCCAGGGCGTCAGCCTCGTGGCTGACCGCAAGTATTTCGGCCTGGTCGGCAAGTTCAGCCACCAGGGCAAGGACGTTCGTCTGTTGATCCCGACCACCTACATGAACCGCAGCGGCCAGTCCGTAGCGGCGCTGGCGGGATTCTTCCGGATCGCCCCGGACGCCATCCTGGTGGCCCACGACGAACTCGACATGCCCCCTGGCGTCGCCAAGCTCAAGACCGGCGGCGGACACGGCGGGCACAACGGGTTGCGCGACATCATCGCCCAGCTCGGCAATCAGAATTCTTTCCATCGCCTGCGGCTTGGCATCGGCCATCCGGGGCACAGCAGCCTGGTTTCCGGTTACGTGCTCGGCCGCGCACCGCGCAGCGAGCAGGAACTGCTCGACACCAGCATCGACTTCGCCCTCGGCGTGCTGCCGGAAATGCTCGCCGGGGACTGGACCCGGGCGATGCAGAAGCTGCACAGCCAGAAGGCCTGAACCACTTTTCTAGCGCCTGTCTGAGCGCGAGGGACATAGCATGGGATTCAACTGCGGCATCGTCGGCCTGCCCAACGTCGGCAAGTCCACCCTGTTCAACGCCCTGACCAAATCCGGTATCGCGGCGGAAAACTTCCCGTTCTGCACCATCGAGCCGAACAGCGGCATCGTGCCGATGCCCGACGCGCGCCTGAACGCCCTGGCCGAGATCGTCAAGCCCGAGCGCGTACTGCCGACCACCATGGAATTCGTCGACATCGCCGGCCTGGTGGCGGGCGCCTCCAAGGGTGAGGGCCTGGGCAACAAGTTCCTCGCCAACATCCGCGAGACCGACGCCATCGCCCACGTGGTGCGCTGCTTCGAAGACGACAACGTGATCCACGTGTCCAACAGCGTCGACCCCAAGCGCGACATCGAGATCATCGACCTCGAACTGATCTTCGCCGACCTCGACAGCTGCGAGAAGCAACTGCAGAAAGTCGCCCGCAACGCCAAGGGCGGCGACAAGGAAGCCCTGGCCCAGAAGGCCCTGCTGGAAAAGCTCATCCCCCACTTCACCGAGGGCAAGCCGGCGCGTTCGCTGCTGAAGAACCTCGGTGACGAGGAGAAGCGCCTGGTGCGCAGCTTCCACCTGCTGACCAGCAAGCCGGTGATGTACATCGCCAACGTCGCCGAGGACGGCTTCGAGAACAACCCGCACCTGGATGTGGTGAAGGCCATCGCCGAGGAAGAAGGCGCGGTGGTGGTGCCGGTGTGCAACAAGATCGAAGCCGAGATCGCCGAGCTGGAAGACGGCGAAGAGAAGGACATGTTCCTCGAGTCCCTCGGTCTCGAGGAACCCGGCCTGAACCGTGTGATCCGTGCCGGCTACGGCCTGCTCAACCTGCAGACCTACTTCACCGCCGGGGTGAAGGAAGTCCGCGCCTGGACCGTCCGCGTCGGCGCCACCGCCCCGCAGGCCGCCGGCGTGATCCACACCGACTTCGAGAAAGGCTTCATCCGCGCCGAAGTGGTCGCCTACGACGACTTCATCCAGTTCAAGGGTGAACAGGGCGCCAAGGAAGCCGGCAAGTGGCGCCTGGAAGGCAAGGACTACATCGTCAAGGACGGCGACGTGATGCATTTCCGCTTCAACGTGTGATCAACGTCTGACGATTTTTTCGGAACTCAGGAGCGTTCAGTGGCGCTTGGTGGATGGAGCAGACCTTTTTAAATCAAGGGCTTGCCAAACAATACGGTCTACTGAGCGTTCCTATTGTTCATCGATGTCTGGAAAATTCGGGGGTAGCGTTGGGGGTACTCGTGTTCAACCGTGGGGGTACTTTTCCCCGCAGTGGAGTCCAACGATGCCCGAGAATCTACTCACCGACGCCAAGATCAGGTCGGCCAAATCAACTGATCGAGATTGGAAACTATCAGACGGCGGGGGCTTGTTCCTGCTGGTCAAGCCCGCCGGCGGCAAGCTCTGGCGGTGGAAGTACCGCCTGCAAGGCAAGGAGAATCTCTTTGCCATTGGCGGTTTTCCTCACGTAAGCCTCGCAGAGGCGCGTGCGGCCCGCGAGAAGGCGCGTGCCTTGGTCAAGCAAGGCATCCATCCTGCCCATGAGCGGCGGCAGGTCAAAGAGCGCAACCTGGAGGCGCTGGAGGAACGCAAGCGCGCAAAGGAAAGCTCGTTCGCCAAGGTGGCGCAGGCTTACCTGGCCGAGATCAAGCCAGTCTTTGCGCTCAGTTCCTACCGTACGAAAGAGTCCCGCATCAGGAAGTACCTGTCACCCAAGTTCGATGGGATGCCGATGAGCGCCATTGGCGTGAAGCAGATTCGCCCGCTGCTGGAGGAGTGTAAGTCTCACGGTGCGTGGGCGGCGATTCACGTCAAAGGTGATCTTTCAGCGATCTTTGAGTTTGCGGTGGTGAGGGGGCTGGTCGAGGCAAATCCAATTCCCAGCCTGCGCGGGCTGCTACGCGTGCCGTTCAGCGAGAGCAAGGCGGCGATGACGCGAGAGCAAATCCAGAGGTTCTATCAGGAGTTGCGCGGCTACCGGGGCTATCCGGAAACCTCGTTGTGCCTGCGGCTGATTGCGCTGACCGCATGCCGGCCAGGAGAAGCGGCGGATGCCGAGTGGGACGAGTTGGACTTTGAGGATGCACTGTGGCGTCGGCCTGCGGCGAAGATGAAAGCGCGGCGTGACCATGTCAGCCCGTTGTCCACGCAGGCCGTAGCGGTGCTGAAAGACTTGCAGCACATCACGGGTGGCGGGCGTTATCTGTTTCCGCACCGAAGCGGAAAGGGCTTCACTACGCCCAATCGGCTCACCTACGCGATGCGCGACATGAATCTGGGTCGAGGCACGACGCCGCATTGCTGGCGGACGACATTTTCTACCTGGGCCAATGAGAATGGATACCGGCCTGATGCAATTGAACGGCAGCTTGCCCACGTGGAAAGCAACAAGGTGCGGGCGACGTACAACAAGGCGCTCCTGCTGGATCAGAGAAGGACGCTGTTGCAGGACTGGGCGGACTATCTGGGTGCGGCGGAGGGCAGCGGCACGGCATAGGGACGATTTGGCCAGGTGCTGCAGAGCGAGTGAACAAGGGGTGGCCTTTTCCTTTTCTGGGTAGAGCCGTTGTCCCTTGAGTGCCGTTCCCTTGCCATTTGCCCTTGCTGCGTGCGGAGCGTTGGAAATGGGGTAATCGCTTGAGAGTATTGGGGTAATTTTTGTTGAATTACCCCATTTCCTCGTGGGGCGCGGCAAGTTTTCCTGGTTCGCCAAACAGTGCTTATCAGGGACTGATATTATTGTAAGTTAACGTGTCTTTGGGCTTGTGAACATGAAACGCTGCATTGTCGGTGTTCGACAGCCGAATAGTTCGCCTCCTCCGCAAGGATGTGAGGTTCCCAGCATCTGGTTTCCATCCTTGGCGTCACTGGCAGCGGTGCTGTCGGACGACAACCGCCACCTGCTGCGCCTGATCCATGACAAACAACCCAAGTCTTTGACCGCACTGGCCAAACTCAGTGGCCGCAAAGTGCCGAACTTGTCGCGCACTCTACGGTTGATGGCTGACTATGGACTGGTTTCGCTACAGCGCAATGTTCGAGATGTTCAGCCGACCGCACTGGCAACTGAATTTCTAGTTGTGTTGGATTGATGGCTATGAATACGGGAGGGAATGCGATGGCGCGGATGTGGATGGTGCGCGGCGAAGGTGGCAGCTTGTATGACGCTTTTCGAGAGCGCGGCGTGGCTGCCGTGGGTTGGAATCAATTGGCTGCCCACGCCAAACCCGGTGTCGGGCGTAAGCAGCTAATCGCCTTGTACCAGTCTGCCGAGCCACAGGCAAAACAAGGCACGGTGGTATCGGGCGCATCCCAGGTCTGGCGCTTCGTCAATGACATTCAGAACGGAGACTGGGTCATCACTTATTCACCAGCCAATCGCCTGTACTCAATCGGCAAGGTCATGGGGGCAGCCGAACACCATCCTGAGTGGGCCGAACAAGGCATGCCACTAGCACGCAAGGTGCAGTGGCAAACGCAGGAATTGCTACGCGACAGCTTGGGCACCAGCACAAAGAACAGCCTGGGCTCGACCCTCACCCTCTTCGAGGTTCCGTCCAGCGCGGCAAGCGAAGTGCTGGCGGCGCTGAAGGGCAAGCCGGCTCCGGCAGTAGAAGATGAAACCGAAGAAGTCGTCGCCGATCCATTGGCCGACATCGAGTCCCAGGCGCTGGAACGCATCAAGGACCGCGTCAACGAACTCGACTGGGACGACATGCAGCAACTGGTCGCCGGCATCCTACGCGCCATGGGCTACAAAACCCAAGTTTCGGCACCTGGCTCGGATCGGGGTAAGGACATCGTTGCCTCGCCGGATGGCTTTGGCTTTGAACACCCGCGCATCGTCGTGGAGGTCAAGCATCGCAAGGGGCAGATGGGCAGTCAGGAAATCCGCAGCTTCCTCGGCGGCCGCCACAAGGATGATCGAGGGCTGTATGTCAGCACGGGTGGTTTCAGTAAGGACGCCCTGTACGAAGCAGACCGCGCCTCCATCCCGCTGGCGATGTGGACGCTGGATCACGTGGTGCGCGCGTTGATCGAGCACTACGACGCTACCGACGCCGAAACCAAACGAATTGTGCCGCTGAAGCGGCTGTACTGGCCTGCCTGATGCCATAGGATCAGCAAGTGACTCCCGTAGAACAACAGATCGAGCAATTCATCGCAACATTGGGTTCCCTTGGCGGCAGCGCGGGCAATCAACGCCTGCTTGAAGCGTTGGGCTGGCAGGACAGTATCTACCAACGCGTCAAGCAGCAACTGATCGACGACGGTCGCATCCGTCCTGGACGAGGGCGCGGCGGCTCAGTTGCCTTGACCGAGGGTGCTTCGTCTTTGCCCAAACCCGGCACCGCACCAGCAGGAGCTATTAAGCGGCAAGCCAACGAGGCTCGTAAGGAAGGTCAACAGAATGCAACACGGGACAAAGACATGAGACCGATCGAACAACAATTCTTCAACGACCTGGAAAAAAAGCTCTGGACCGCTGCCGACAAGCTACGTTCAAACCTCGATGCTGCGGTGTACAAGCACGTCGTGCTCGGGCTGATCTTCCTCAAGTACGTCTCCGATGCCTTCGAAGAACGGCAGCGCGAACTGCGCGAGCAGTTCACCAACCCGGATCATGACTACTACATGGATCCGGCCGAATACGGCGGCGCAGGCACCCAGGAGTACGAAGACAACATCGCCGTCGAGTTGGAAGTGCGCGACTACTACACCGAGAAGAACGTGTTCTGGGTCCCGGTGGAAGCGCGTTGGCAAACCCTACGCGATTGCGCGCAACTGCCGCCCAAGGCGGCGCTGCCGTGGAACAAGCCGGGCAAGGACGAGCCGGAGGAAATGCGCTCGGTCGGCTGGCTGATCGACAACGCCATGGAGGCTGTCGAGCGCGAGAACGCCCGCCTGAAGAACGTGCTCAACAAAGACTTCGCCCGCGTGCAGCTCGATTCCAGCAAGCTGGCCGGGCTGATCAGCCACTTCTCGGATACCGACTTCAGCGCCAAGGAGTACAAGGGCCAGCCGCTGGACCTGAAATCCAAGGACATCCTCGGCCACGTCTACGAATACTTCCTCGGCCAGTTCGCCCTGGCCGAAGGCAAGAAGGGCGGCCAGTACTACACTCCAAAGAGCATCGTCACCCTGATCGTGGAAATGCTCCAGCCATTTAAAGGCCGTGTTTACGACCCGGCCATGGGCTCCGGCGGCTTCTTCGTGCAAAGCGAGGAGTTCATCGAACAGCACGGCGGCAAAGCAGCCAATGGCAAGAGCGGACAAATCAGCGTCTACGGACAGGAGAGCAACCCCACCACCTGGCGGCTGGCCGCGATGAACATGGCCATTCGCGGCATCGACTTCAACTTCGGCAGCGGCCCGGCCGACACCCTGCTCAACGACCTGCACCCGGACCTGCGCGCCGATTTCGTCATGGCTAATCCGCCCTTCAACATGAAGGAATGGTGGAACGAAAAGCTGGCCGCCGACCCCCGCTGGATCGCCGGCACGCCGCCGCAGGGCAACGCCAACTTCGCCTGGTTGCAGCACATGCTCTGGCACCTGGCGCCCACCGGCAGCATGGCGCTGCTGCTGGCCAACGGCTCCATGAGTTCCAACACCAACAACGAGGGCGAAATCCGCAAGCGGCTGGTCGAGGACGACTACGTGGAATGCATGGTCGCGCTGCCCGGTCAGTTGTTCACCAACACCCAGATCCCGGCCTGCATCTGGTTCCTGACCCGCGACAAGCAGAACGGCTTTGCTCTGGACAAGAAAAAGCGCGACCGGCGCGGCGAATTCCTGTTCATCGACGCCCGCCAGATGGGCTACATGAAAGACCGTGTGCTGCGCGACTTCACTGGGGAGGACATCCAGAAAATCGCTGATACCTTCCATGCCTGGCAGCAGGGCGAGGGGTACGAGGATGTGGCTGGCTTCTGCTATTCCGCCAAGTTGGACGAAATCCGCAAGCATGAGCATGTGCTGACGCCGGGGCGCTATGTGGGCGCGATGGAGCAGGAAGATGACGGCGAGCCCTTTGCCAAGAAGATGCAGCGGCTAACGACACAACTGGCGGAGCAGTTCGTGGAAAGTGCGAAGCTGGAGGAAGAAATCCGACAGAACCTGGCGGGATTGGGTTATGCAATCTGATGCTAGTTGGAAAGAGCTCAATCTGGGTGATGTGATTGAGTTGAAGCGTGGTTATGACCTTCCAAAAGGAAAGCGATCGGTAGGAGTGATTCCTATAGTTTCATCATCTGGCATATCAGATTTCCATTCAGAAGCCATGGTCAAGGGTCCTGGAGTTGTGACGGGGCGATATGGAACCATAGGTGAAGTGTTCTATATAGATGGCGATTTTTGGCCTTTAAACACGACGCTTTATGTTTGCGACTTTAAAGGAAGCGATCCTCGCTTCATTAGTTATTTTCTAAGAACGCTGGATTTTCAGGCTTACTCAGATAAGGGGGCCGTTCCGGGCGTTAACAGAAATCACCTTCATACAGCAAAGGTCAGAATTCCTGCGCTGCCTGTACAAAAAGCAATTGCTAGGATTTTGGACGCGCTTGATTCGAAGATAGACCTTAACCACCGCATCAACCAAACCCTCGAAGCCATGGCGCAAGCCATCTTCAAATCCTGGTTTATCGATTTCGACCCAGTCAAGGCCAGGATCGCAGCCATCGAACAAGGTCAAGACCCGCTGCGCGCCGCCATGCGCGCCATCAGCGGCAAGACCGACGCCGAACTCGACCAGATGCCCCGCGAGCACCACGACCAACTCGCCGCCACCGCCGCGCTATTTTCCGATGCAATGGAAGAGTCGGAATTGTGGGAGATTCCGAAGGGGTGGGGAATTAAATCCGTCTCTAATATAGCGCGCTTTGCAACGGGTAAGATTGAAGTGTCTTCTCTGACTGTTGAGAACTATATTTCCACAGAAAATATGCTGGAAAACCGGGGCGGCATAAGCCATGCGTCGTCCCTCCCAGCAGTCGCTACCGTGCCGACTTTCGAGAGTGGAAATGTTCTAGTTTCCAACATCAGGCCATATTTTAAGAAAATATGGTTAGCCCGTTTTGACGGAGGGCGATCAAATGATGTGCTCTGTTTCGAGGCGAAGGAAGACGGCTGCCAAGAGTTTCTGTACAACTTGCTCTATCAGGATATTTTTTTCGAGTTCATGATGCGCACGTCAAAAGGGGCAAAAATGCCAAGAGGGGACAAGGAAGCAATTGCTGGCTGGAAATTTCCTTGCGCGCCCTTGGAGCTGAGGAAAGCCTTCTCAAAAAAGGTGCGCACATTCTACTCGTACATTGAAAGTATCAATCTAGAATCGAAACAGCTATCTGAACTTCGCGACACCCTTCTTCCCAAGCTTCTCTCTGGTGATTTGTCTGTTGCGGATCTGAAATGAAGAGGGTAGGGAAATGAGTGTTGCAGAAATGTTCTCGGAGTTCATTGGTAATTTGGCGATAAGCAATGCTGAAACCATAAGCATGCGCTACGGTGAATTAACTGCTGCACTCAACAAACAATTCCGGGATACAGAATCAAAGACGGCCAATACGCTTCAGGTTGGCTCATTTGGTAGAAGAACCGGTATTAACGGAATCTCCGACTTGGACATGCTCTATATCATGCCTCAGACCAAATGGGATGATTATGACAAGATTGGTGGGCAGTTAAAACTTTTGCAAGACACAAAAGATGCGATTCTCAAACGCTATCCATCAACGAAAGTTCGAGTTGATCGCCTAGTGGTAACAGTGACCTACACGAACTTTCATGTCGAAGTGCAGCCTGTTTTTGAGCAGGATGACAAGAGCTACAAGTATCCTGATACCAAAAATGGCGGGAGCTGGAAGGTCACCAAGCCAAGAGAGGAAATGGATGCGGTTGCCAACCTGGATGCAGTCAAGAACTCAAATCTGCGTCGTTTGTGCAAGATGGTGCGTGCCTGGAAAAACAAACACGGTATTGGTATCGGTGGATTGTTGATCGATACGTTAGCTTATAACTTTCTGAATTCCACCTCGGACTATGACGAAAAAAGCTACCTTTACTACGACTGGCTAAGTCGAGATTTTTTCAAGTATATCTCTGAACTTCCAGACCAAAGCGAATATGCCGCGCCGGGCAGTCGGCAGCGGGTAAAAGTCAAAAAGAAGTTCCAACGGCGGGCCAAGAAGGCCTACGAACTTTGCCTGAAAGCCATAGAGGCTGAAGGAAAAGAAAGCGCCAACGAGAAATGGAAGGCGGTTTATGGTCGCCCATTTCCTGCTGCACAAAAAAAATCGGCTGAAGCCAGCGCTGCACAAACTTGGAAAGATACCGAGGAATTTATTGAAGATAAATTTCAGGTTGATATACGCTATCAACTAAAAATTGATTGCGAAGTGATGCAGCGCGGATTTCGAAAATTCCTTCTCCGCAATATGTTGGGGCTAAAAATCCCGCTAAGATCAGACAAGAAGCTGAAGTTCTGGGTATCTGAACTGCCGCAGATTAACGGCCCATTTCTAATCTACTGGAAAGTCCTAAATAGGGGCGACGAGGCACGCCGGCGTGACTGCGTTCGTGGGCAAATTACGCTCGATGGCGGGTGGCGAACAAAAGAGGAAAGCAGTAACTTTCGAGGAGATCATATCGTTGAGTGCTATCTCGTCGAAAATGAGACTGTGGTTGCCAAGGATAGAATTCATGTTCCAATCGTAGCAGATGGAAGCGACTATGACTGACAATGAAAAAATTCTAGAAGGGCAATTGCGTGAGTGCTACGGACGCGTGGTTTACTCCCATAAAACACATGAGAAATGTGCGGACATATTATTTGAGCGACACAAGCAAATAAAGCTCTGCCAAATTATTCTTTCGGCTCTAGTTACGGGCGGTTTGATAGCTGCTCTTTTTGATTTCAGTGCGCTAGCTGAGTACAAGAAGTGTGGAACATTTGTTGCCGTTGTACTTTCCACGGTATTGCTCGTCCTTAATTCCTATACCAAGGACTATGATCTTGGTGAAATTGCCCAAAAACATAGACAAGCAGGGGCTGATCTATGGATTATCCGTGAGAAGTATCTTTCCCTTTTGACGGATCTCCGCTTAGCAGTGGCATCGCTTGATGAAATTCGCTCGCAAAGAGACCAGCTTGCCGAAGATTTGCATGCTGTTTATACCGGTGCGCCCAGTACAAATTATAAAGCTTACATCGAAGCTCAAAAGGCCCTAAAAGAGCTTGAGGATATGACTTTCTCTGATGAGGAAATAGATGCCTTTCTTCCAAGAGAGCTTAAGAGGAAGTAAACAATTTACTTATTGCTGCATAAGTATATGAAGGGTGATGCGCTGTGAGCGTAAATGAACAACAACTCGAAGACGCCGCCATCGGCTGGTTTGGCGAACTGGGCTGGCAATACGTCAATGGTCCGGACATTGCGCCAGATGGCGACAGCCCTGCCCGTACTGACTATCGCCAGACCGTACTGCGAGAACGCCTCCTGGCGGCGCTATCCCGCATCAACCCCCATGTTCCCGCCGCGGCGCTGGAGCAGGCGGCACACGAGCTTCTGACGGTCAGCGAGCCGCTGCTGATCGCCCGCAACCGCCGCGTGCATCGGCTGCTGCTGTCCGGCATCCCCGTCGAGTTCTCCGAAGGCGAGGAAAAGCGCACCGACCTGGTTAACCTGATCCACTTCGCCAACCCACGCAACAATGACTTCCTGCTGGTTAGCCAATTCACCGTGGCCGGCACCAAGCAGCCGCGCCGTCCCGATCTGGTGGCCTTCGTCAACGGCCTGCCGCTGGCGGTGATCGAGCTGAAGAACCCGGCCAACGAGCAGACCGACATCTGGGATGCCTTCAACCAGATCCAGACCTACAAGGAAGAGATCGGAGACCTCTTTAACACCAACGTGGCGGTGGTGGTCAGCGACGGCTTCACGGCGCGCCTGGGTTCGCTGACGGCCAACCAGGAGCGCATGCAGCCCTGGCGGGCGATTGCCAATGAGGACGACCGGCCGCTGCTGGAGTTCGAACTGGAAACCCTGGTGCGTGGCTTCTTTGAGCCTGCGCTGTTTCTGGACTATGTCCGCCACTTCGTGCTGTTCGAGCAGGATGCCGATGAGATCATCAAGAAGATTGCGGGCTACCACCAGTTCCATGCCGTGCGCGAGGCGGTGAAAGCCACGGTGATCGCCGCCAGCAACCCGAACAAGGGTCGTCTGGAAGTGCAGGAGCCGCGCGCCACCTATGGTAAGGAAGTGCAGCCCGGCAGCCGCAAGGCCGGCGTGGTGTGGCATACGCAAGGCTCGGGCAAGAGCATCACCATGGCCTGCTACGCGGGCAAGCTGTTGCAGCAGCCGGAGATGAAGAACCCCACGCTGGTGGTGGTGACCGATCGCAACGATCTGGACGGGCAGTTGTACGGCACCTTCTGCGCGGCCGAAGACCTGCTCCGGCAGACGCCGGTGCAGGCGGGCAGCCGCGAGGAACTGCGCGAGATGCTGGCCTCGCGCGAGGCGGGCGGCATCATCTTCACCACGGTGCAAAAGTTCGCCCTGCTGGAAGATGAAGAACAGCATCCCCTGCTGTCGGGTCGCAGCAATATCGTGGTGATTTCCGACGAGGCGCACCGCAGCCAGTACGGCATGAAGGGACGGCTGGATACCAAGACCGGCAAGTACGTGTTCGGCTATGCCAAGCACATGCGTGATGCACTGGCCAACGCTACCTTCATCGGCTTCACCGGAACGCCCATCGCGCTGGAAGACAAGGACACACGGGCGGTGTTCGGCGACTACGTCAGCATCTACGACATCCAGGATGCGGTGGACGATGGCGCCACGGTGCCGATCTACTATGAAAGCCGCCTGGCCAAGCTGGACGTGAACCAGGCCGAGATCGACGCGCTGAATGCCCAGGTGGACGAGGTCATCGAGGACGAGGAAGACATCACCGCCCGCGAGAAGACCAAGAGCGATTGGGCCGCACTGACCAAGCTGGTGGGCGCCAGGCCACGTCTGGAACAGGTGGCGGCCGACCTGGTGCAGCATTTCGAGACGCGCACGGCCACGCTGGAAGGCAAGGCGATGATCGTGTGCATGAGCCGCGACATCTGCGCGGAGCTATACAACGCCATCGTCGCCCTGCGCCCGGACTGGCACGACGCCGACCCCGAAAAGGGTGCTATCAAGGTGGTGATGACCGGCTCGGCAGCGGACAAGCCCTTGCTGCAACCGCACCTGTACAGCCAGCAGGTGAAGAAACGTCTTGAAAAGCGCTTCAAGGACCCGGCAGACCCGTTGAAACTGGTGATCGTGCGCGATATGTGGCTCACTGGCTTCGACGCGCCCTGCTGCCACACCATGTATGTGGACAAGCCCATGAAGGGCCACAACCTGATGCAGGCCATTGCCCGCGTCAACCGGGTGTTCCGCAACAAGCCCGGTGGATTGGTGGTGGATTACATCGGCATTGCCAACGAACTGAAAGCGGCGCTCAAGACCTACACCGAATCCAAGGGCAAGGGCGACCCGGCGCACAACGCGGCCGAGGCCCTGGCCGTGCTGCTGGAGAAGTTGGACATCGTGCGTGGGCTAATGCACGGCTTCGACTACAGTGGGTTTGAAACCGATGCGATGAAGCTGCTGGTGCCAGTGGCCAACCATATCCTGGGGCTGAAGGACGGTAAACAGCGTTTCCTCGATGCCATGCTGGCCGTGAGCAAGGCGTTTTCCCTGTGCAGCACGCTGGACGAAGCTGCCGCCCTGCGCACGGAGATTGCCTTCTTCGCCGCTGTCAAGGCTGCCATCGTCAAGTTCACCACGGTGGATCGCAAGCGTTCCGACGCGGACAAGAACAGTGCGCTCAAGCAGATCCTGGACAACGCTATCGTGGCGGACGGGGTGGCGGACATCTTCGCCCTGGCGGGCCTGGACAAGCCCAACATCGGCCTGTTGTCGGAAGAATTCCTGGAAGACGTGCGACAGATGAAGAGCCGCAACCTGGCGGTGGAACTGCTCGAAAAGCTGTTGCGTGACGAGATCAAGGCGCGGGCGCGTAACAACGTAGTGCAGGAGAAGAAGTACGGCGACCGCCTGCTGGAAACCTTGCGCAAGTACCACAACCGAGCGGTGGAGACGGCACAGGTCATCGAGGAGTTGATCCAGATGGCCAAGGACTTCCAGGCAGCGCTGGAGCGTGAAGCAGCGCTGGGGCTGAATCCGGACGAAATCGCCTTCTACGATGCGCTGGCCAACAACGAAAGCGCCGTGCGGGAGTTGGGCGACGATACCTTGAAGAAGATCGCCGTCGAGATCACCGAGAAACTGCGCAACAGCACCACGGTGGATTGGCAGGTACGCGAGAGCGTACGCGCGAAACTGCGGATTCTGGTGCGACGCACGCTGAAGAAGTGGAAGTACCCGCCGGTGGGTGAGGATGCCGCCATCGAACTGGTGCTGAAGCAGGCGGAATCACTGTCGAACGCTTGGTCGAAGTGATAAGGCGGACAGAGGAGAAACGATGACCCAACCAGACTTGAGCCAACGGCTGGACAGCCTGGTCGCTACTTGGGAAAACGAGGTGGTGGAATTCAAGCAGGCTGGCGATAACTACAGCACCGACGATATCGGCAAGTACTTCTCTGCGCTAGCAAACGAAGCCAACCTGCGCGGAAGCGATGGCGACTGGCTGGTGTTCGGCGTGAACAACAAAACCCGTCGCGTGGTCGGCACGGACTACCGTCTGCAATCCGAACGCTTGCATTCGCTGAAGATGTAGGTTGCGGAAAATGCGGAACCTCGCATCACCTTCCGTGAAATCCATGAGCTGGAACACGCCGATGGCCGCGTGTTGATGTTTGAGATCCCTGCTGCGCTGCAGGGTATCCCGATTGCCTGGAAGGGACACTACTATGCCCGCGCGGGCGAAAGCCTGATTTCGCTTGCTGATCAGGCTGCGCCGCCATGAGGTGATCGTGAACACCGGTTCCGATACTGCTCCTTGCTGGCGGCTGACAGAGAAAATTGCAGAGAGAGGGCTGCAGAGAGATTTTATTTAATATCATATAAATCAATTGGTTATCTCTATTTAAAAGTCTGGGAGCCGAATCTTTGCAGAGAGGCATGAGAGGCCTGGGGATGTTGGTACCCAATCTCAGGTACCCAGATAGATCGACGTTACTTTCAGTCTTTCATGCCCGAGTTCGCGGCTGATCTGCTGTCGGGCGTGCTGGTCAATTGTTCGTTGGCTTGCGCTGAACAGGGCTTGAGCTGGCCCACCCGCCGCCGGAGCTTTCCAGCCTGTGAGTGCCTCATACCGCATCTGCGCGTACCGATGCCGCAGTCCGTGCATGTTGCTCAAACCCGCCGCCTTGCAGTGGCCGTCGTAAACATGCCGCTGCTGGATGTAGGTCTTGTGCGCTGGGATCAGCGAGCCCGACCCGGCCAGCCGATGTGCTTCGTCCAGCACCGCACGCTGCTCCGGCGTCGTGATCGGCACTGTGCGGTCGCGTCCGCCCTTGGCCCATGAACCCTTGATAGCGATGTGGTCGCCACCGTCAGCGTGACGAGGCTGGAACTTGATGGATTCTTCCCGCCGCAGACCGAAGGCGGCCTGCAAGCGTAGACTTACACGGACGTGGGGATCAGTGATCTTGGCCAGCCTGTCATCCGGTTCGCGAGCCTTGCTGATATTGGTCACGTAGCGACGCTCGGGCACGCCAAGCTGTGTGTTGTCCGAGGGCAGAATGCCGGCCTTGCCGATCTTCTCTGCCCACCAGCGCAGGTGAGAAAGCCGATTCTTGATAGTGCCGGACGACAAGCCTTCTCCCCGCCAGCGATCCAGCAACGTATGGACGTGCTTGCCCTTGAGCGACGAAGCCTTCATCTGCCGGAAACCGGCCTCCCTTAGTTGCCGCGCGACCAGCAACAGCGAACGCATCCGGTCGGCCTGTGTGTTGTAGCTGCCGTCACGGTTGCGCTGGCAAAGCTGCCGCAGGGTGTAGGTCAAGTCGTCCATCTTCCGGCCTCCAAGCAAGGCGCCGTACTGCGTTGTCCTGAAATTCAGTGGTTAGTGTTGGTGCCAGCTCGCCAAGGCGAGATCCCGTGATGGCAAGGGCATGGTGTTCAGGAGACACCAGAGCCTCGAATGAGGCGCCCGTCTTGCTCCCTGCTGGAAGCCCGGACGGAGGTACTACAAGACGAAAGTGATGCGAATGTGGGAGAGTCCTCCTATGAAGTGAGTGGGATGAGAAATGCAGCGGGAGCCCTGTGCGTTTCACAGAGATAATTGCCGCAAAGGACAGTGCGCCAGGCGGCGCGGTAGGGATGAGTTCAATCAGACGAAGAAGGCTCCACCCTGGGTAGGGCCGGTATGCCGTCGGAGCCTGGGCATACCTGGGGTGGCTCCACCCTGTCGGGCCAGCGCTTGCAGGAACTTGCGCTGTTGGGGGTGCCGATGTAAGAAGCCCATCGGTCTTGGCAACTGCCCGGTCAATGTAATACTGACATCATCATGTAGGCCGCAAGCTATAGGAACTGGCTTTTGCCCGCATTGTTGGTGGTATGGCGCGGAGCGTCACTGCGGCGTGCAGTGACGCTCCGTTTAGCGGCAGCATTTGCTACGCAGGATGGGGCTGCCATCCCCTGACCTGCATTACCTGTGCTGCGATGTCCCCAGCGTTCGTCGGGACGTTCAGCATCTTGCGGATGTTGGCGATGTGCGCCAGGACTGTTTCACGCGATGCCGGTGGCGCAGTCGGTTCTGGGCGGTCTTCGGTGCGCGGCGGACTTGTAGGCCGGTCCGCGGCAGACGCCTCCTTGCGTCCTGCCCACAAGCGGAACTCGCCCGCAAAAACGCGCTTCACCAAGGCGAAGAAGTAGGCCACGACATTGCGCACGGTGCCGCTCTGGCTGCGTGCCTGCAGCTCGTCGAGTACTTCCTGGCGCTGCTGCGGCGGCAGCCGCCGCAAGGCGGCCTGGACGTCTTTTTGCTGATCTGCCTGGGCATTGCTCAGGCAAGGCGGTAAGCTCACCGACTGCGATGCCGAATCGCCGTCGCCTTCGCGCGCGCGGTACGTACGTTCTTTTTTATACATATACGTCTTATACGTACTGCCCTGCTCAGCCGTCATGTGGCGAGCGAGTCCGGTCTGTTGCGGAACAAGCGTGCTGCCAGCGGAATCACGGGACGATGACAGTTGGCCTGCCGCCTGGTGCACTTGTGGCGGCGGCGTAGGGGGTAAATCATCGTCACTGTGGTGCTGATCGTGGGGCGCAATGGAAGTGGCTTCAGGTGCCTGCGCCAGCGTTGCCTGAATGTGAATGGCCACCCGATCCACCTGGTTGTTTTCGTGGCCGACGGAAGATTGCAGAAGCGCGGGCAGGCTGGCATCGAGCGTGCAAGCCTGTTGGAAGTCGAGGGCGCTTTCGTGAACCTGATACAGCTCGCTGAGCACATGGCCGGTCAGAGGATCGCGCTGCTGGCCCACCAGACTGATCCACCCCGTCAGCCGAAGCACGACGAGAACGCGCCGGGCCGTCTCGTACCCGGCCCGCTGCCCCAGCGGGGTAGAGGTGAGATAGCGACGCAACTGCCCCAGATTCGCCAGCGGGCTGATGCCGTCGGCAGAGCGCAGCATGCGCAGAACCTGCCAGCCATTGCGCTCCAATGGCGTGAGGCGGGCATCGAGCATGAGCGAGGCCGGCGTGGTGAACAGGGCATCTTGTCCCAGCGGGTTGTGGCGGGTGTGATGGTCTGCCATGAGCGTTCTCCGAGGTCTGGGCCACAGCGGCCCGTTCCCCTGCATCTCATCGCGTACCGTTCCATGCGTCAGCCAACAATGCGGTTTGCGCCATACCCGTTTTATCCGGCAGGCGTAGCTCTGGCACCGGATTCCAGACTGATCTATCATCCCGATACCCCCATGGGGGGTACAGCTGGGGGTACTTCCAGCAATTCCCGCAAAGGCCGTGGCCCGGTTTCCCCGTGAAACCTAGCATTCACGGCCCTTTGCCGACCGATCAACGTTTAAACGTGTAATCCCCTTCCCGTCCCAGGAAAGCCCCGGCCAAGCGCCGGGGCTTTTCGTTCCTGCCCCTCCCCATCGCCCTCTCTCCGGCGATCCGACCCCTTCCGTCTAAACGATTGAAAGATCAGAAAATTATCTAGCCCCAGGGGTTGACAGCCCCGCCCGAGATACGGAAAATGCGCGCCACTCGGCTACATAGCTCAGTCGGTTAGAGCGCAGCATTCATAATGCTGATGTCCCAGGTTCAAGTCCCGGTGTAGCCACCATATTTTTCAAGGGGTTAGCGCAAGCTAACCCCTTTTTGTTTTGGTCGGCAGACTACAAACCGACTACAAACCGTCTACGCCCCCCTTTACCGATTTACGGTTCGCATAAAAAAGCCCCGCATCTGCGGGGCTCTACGATCAACGTCACTGCTATCCGTGAGCAAGCAGCGGCTCAATCTCATGTTCGATCTGCTTGCCATTCGCCGCATAAGCAGTTGCTAACGAATACTCACTCTGGAGATTCATCCAGAACTGAGCGGACGTATCAAAGTAACGCCCCAGACGAATCGCCATATCTGCGGAGATACCACGCTGCTCACGAACGATATCGTTCACTGTCGGAGCGGAGACTTTCAAAGCGCGTGCTAGAGCAGCTGGAGAGATATCAAACTCCATCAGAAACTCATCGCGCAATATTTCCCCAGGATGGATGGGGCGCATACCATTGGTAGCCATGGTCCACCTCCTCAGTGGTAATCAACTATTTCGACTTCTTCGGGACCCGCATCCGTCCAGACGAAACAGACACGCCACTGGTCATTGATCCTGATGCTATGTTGGCCCGCCCGCTTTCCCTGCAACGGCTCCAACCGGTTTCCAGGTGGAGAGCGCAGGTCTCGAAGCTCCGTAGCCGCATGAAGCATTGCGAGCTTACGCGTAGCGACTGTGAGGATCGCTCCCCACCGCCTCGAAAGACCCGTCTCAAAAAGCTGACGAGTCTCGTCGCAGCGAAAGGTCAGAATCATTCATTAACCCTTAACGTTAAGCGTTAACTTCACTACAGATTACCACAGATCCTCATGTGGTCAATTTGTAGCCAGACTGAGTAATCGGAGAAAAGCGCATCGCCGATTCCAAGTGCTCCGGCGACAGATGTGCATACCGCATCATCATCGAGGAATGCCCGAGGATCCGCTGTAGGGCCACGCCATGCGCAGCGCCCCGTGTCAGGCATTTCATCTTGCTTTGGATGCCAGGCATGCCTCATTGAAACAGTTCGAATCATTTGATAATCATTATCGATTTGTTTAGCTTTGCCGCCCATCAAAACAACAGCAACTCGGAAATCTCCTCATGCCCCGCTCCATCCCTTTGCGCCCGGCTCCCCTGGCGCTTTCCCTGTCCCTCTTCGCTTCGTTTTCCGCTCCTGCGCTGGCTGCCGATCCGGTGGAGCAGCAGATGGTGGTGATCGGCTCGCGCGCGCCGACCAGCATCAGCGAGTTGCCCGGCACGGTCTGGGTGATCGAGCGCGAGCAACTGGACCAGCAGACCCAGGCCGGCGTGCCGCTGAAGGAGGCGTTGGGACAATTGATCCCGGGCCTGGATATCGGCTCCCAGGGTCGTACCAACAACGGCCAGAACCTGCGCGGACGCAGCGTACTGGTGATGATCGACGGGGTGTCGCTGAACAGTTCACGGGGCATCAGCCGGCAGTTCGACTCCATCGACCCATTCAACATCGAGCGCATCGAGGTGATGTCCGGCGCCAGCGCGGTGTACGGCGGCGGCGCCACCGGCGGGATCATCAACATCGTGACCAAGAAGGGCGTCGGCGGCGACACTCGCTTCAACACCGAGCTGGGCGCCCGCAGCGGCTTCCAGAGCCATGAGGACCACGACCTGCGCGCGGCGCAGTCGATCAGCGGCGGCAACGACCTGTTCAACGGCCGCCTGGCCATCGCCTACCAGAAGAACGGCGCGGCCTACGACGGCAGTGGCGACCAGGTACTGACGGACATCACCCAGACCGACCTGCAGTACAACAGGTCGGTGGACCTGATGGGCAGCCTTGGCTTCACTTTCGCCAATGGCCACAGCCTCGATCTCGGCCTGCAGTACTACGACTCCGGCTACGACGGCGACCGCGGCCTCGATCTTGGGCGCAACTTCGACGCCCTGCGCGGACGGGCACCCTATTCGATCAAGGGCGGCGTCGACCTCGACCGCGAGCCGGAGAGCAAGCGCCATCAGTTCAACGCCACCTACCACGCGCCGGAAGTGCTGGGTCACGACCTCTACCTGCAGGCCTACTACCGCAACGAGAAGATGGCCTTCAATCCCTTCCCTACCATCCGCTACAGCAATAGCGGCGCGATCAACTACGGCACCTCCTACTACTCGGCCTCGCAGCAGGACACCGACTACTACGGGATGAAACTGGCCCTGGTGAAGACCTGGGAGCGCGCCAGCCTGACCTACGGGGTGGACCTGGACCGGGAAAAATTCACGTCCGACCAGATGCTCTTCAACCTGCCGCTCGCCGCCGCCAGCGGCGGGCTGGTAGCCAGTGAACAGGCCAAGCTGGGCCGCTACCCGGACATCGATACCGACAGCCGCGCCTTCTTCCTCCAGGGCAGTTGGAAGGCCACCGACGACCTGACCCTGAGTGCCGGCGTGCGGCGCCAGTCGATGAGCACCGACGTCAGCGACTTCGTTGCGGCGAACCAGCAGATCCTCATCGCCAACGGCCTCGGCAAGACCGCCGACGCGGTTCCGGGCGGGAGCAAGGACTACGACGTCAACCTGGTCAACGTCGGCGCCATCTACAAGCTGAACCTGCAACAACAGGTCTGGGCCAACTACAGCGAAGGCTTCGAGCTGCCGGATCCGGCCAAGTACTACGGTTTCGGACGCTACGGCGCAGCCGACGGCAATGGCCACTACCCGCTGTTGCAGGGGGTCAGCGTGAACGACTCGCCGCTGGACGGGATCAAGACCAAGCAGGTCGAGCTGGGCTGGCGGCACACCGACGGTGCCCTGGATACCCAGGTGGCGGCGTTCTATTCCTGGTCGGACAAGAGCATCAAGTACGACTCGAAGACCCTGGCGGTGCTGCAGCAGGACACCAAGAAGCGCAACTACGGCCTGGAGGGCCAGGCTACCTACTGGCTGGACGATCACTGGCAGGTCGGCGTCAACGGCCTGGCCATCCGCTCCCAGGAGAAGGTCGACGGCCGCTGGCTGAAGCAGGACGTGACCTCGGCCAGCCCGTCCAAGGCCGGCGCCTTCGTCGGCTGGAAGGACGACCAGCGCAGCCTGCGCCTGCAGGGCGTGCGCACCTTCAACCTGAACGACGAGCCGGGCAACAAGATCGACGGCTACGCGCTGTTCGACCTGCTCGGCACCCAGGCGCTGCCGGTGGGCACCCTCACCGCGGGCATCCAGAACCTGCTGGACAAGGACTACACCACGGTCTGGGGACAACGCGCGCAGGTCTACTACGGCGGGCTCGCACCAGCGGGACTGTTCGACTACAAGGGACGGGGGCGGACCTACAGCCTGACGTATAGCGTGGAGTTCTGAAGCCGTCCTCGACAGTTCCCCTGTCCCTCCAGGGAGAGGGGAACTCGTGGGAAAGAGCTTCCGCCTCTCTCAGCAGCAACCGCCCAGCGGACTCAAGCGATACTGCGGCGGCAACTGGTCGAGGCCGCTGACGGTGACGTTGAGGTTCTTCCACAGGCCATCCTTGATCCCGTAGATGCAGCCATGCACGGACAGCGACTGGCCGCGGTGCCAGGCGTTCTGGACGATGCTGGTGTGGCTGACGTTGGCCACCTGCTGGATCACGTTGAGCTCGCAGAGGCGGTCGACGCGCTCTTCCTCGGTCGGCAACTGCTCCAGGTGCTCGCGGTATTCGTAGGCGAGGTCGCGAATGCTGCGCAGCCAGCCGTCGATCAGGCCGAGCTGGTCGTTGTGCAGGGAGGCGCGCACGCCGCCGCAGCCGTAGTGGCCGGTGACCAGGATGTGCTTGACCTTGAGCACGTCGACGGCGAACTGGATCACCGACAGGCAGTTGAGGTCGGTGTGCAGCACGACGTTGGCGACGTTGCGATGGACGAACAGGTCGCCGGGCAGCATGCCGACGATTTCGTTGGCCGGCACCCGCGCGTCGGAGCAGCCGATCCAGAGGTACTCGGGGGTCTGCTGGCGGGCCAGCTTGGCGAAGAAGTCCGGGTCTTCCTGCTTGATCGCTTCGGCCCAGCGGACGTTGTTCTCGAACAGTTGCTGCAAGTCGCTCATGGCATGCCCCTCGTTTGACCGGTGCAGCACCTTACGGAAGGCGATGCCCGTTTGACAAGCGTCACAGCGCGGCGTGGCTACGCCACCAGCGCTGCTGCGCCAGCGGCTGCATGGCGGCCTGATCATGCCAACAGGCGTGCCAGGCGGCGGCATCCTCTGCCAGGCGCGGCCAGTCGGGCTGTTCGAGGTCGGCGAAGAGTTCCCGTTCCAGCCAATCGCGGCCGCTGCGCAGGAGCCGGCGGAAGGCGCGGTCGGTGAGCGCGCGGCGGTGCACCGCCTCGAAGCGCCACCAGCGGGACTCCTGTACCGCCTCGCGCGGCTGGCTGAGCACGGCGGTGCCGGAGGCCGGATCGAAGGACAGCGGCTGGAACAGTCCCAGGCACGGCGCCGAAGTACCGGTGGCGGCCAGCAGCGGGCCGTCGTCGCGCAAGCGGGCGACCAGACTGGCGGTGGTCTGCGAAGGCCGCCAGAAGCTGCCGGCGTGCATGCATACCTGGCGGTTGTTGTGGCGGCGGAAGTGGTCCCCGCGCGGGCCATGGTGGCGCAGCGCGGCGAACAGCGCGTGCCAGTCCGGCTCGCCAGGCAGGCTGTCGAGGAAGCGCTGGTTGATCCGACAGCGCCGGTGCGCGCCGCCGACCCAGGGTAGCAGGCGGGTGTCGAAGACCCGCGCGAAGTGGAAGTCGCCGCGACCATCCCAGCAGCCCTGGCGGCGAGCCTGGTCCTCGAGGTCGCGGCTGCACAGGTCGAATTCGTGGCCAAGGGTCAGGGCGTTGGAGATGGCCCAGCGCTCGACCTTCTTCGCCGCCCACAGGTTGCCGGCGGTTTCCAGCACCCAGGCTTCGCCGGGGTCGGCGATGAGGAAGCTGTTGTCGTAGCGGATGCGCTTGTCGCGGTAGCCGGCCGGGCCGCCCTGGCCGTAACGCTGCAACAACCCGGTGATCACCTCTAGCGCCTCGCGGGCGCTGGCGCCGCGCTCCAGTCCCAGGCGCAGCAGGTCCATGCCGAGCAGCGCGGTGCCGCGCTGACGGGTCAGCTTGGTGAACACCGCTTCGTTGCCGATGGCCACGCCGTGCTCATTGACGCCCATTTCCGCGCCCCAGATCCAGCTCGGCTGGCTGATCACCAGCGCATGTCGCTGGGCGGCCTGGGGAATGTCGAGGTAGGTGGTGCGCAAGCGCGCTTCCGGATCGTTGCGCACCGCCGGCAGGCGCAGCAGACGCTGCGGTTCGGCGGGCTCGCGGTCGCTGTTCTTGGCGAACCAGGTCTGGCCCTGGTGGCGAAGGATCAGGGTGTCGCACATGGGGGGCTCCAGTCTGCGCATCCTGCCACCGGCCGCTGTCGACCTGACTTCGCACTCCCGCGAAGGGTTACCGCATGAAGGGACCTGCCTGCGGTATGCAGGCGAGAATCGGAATGCTGGTAAGGGTACGGCGGTGCCAGAAGGCCAGCCAGCTACTCCAAGTGATAGCTAGTTGCCGGCAGGGAAGCGGAGCAAGCCTCAGTCGAACAGGGTACAGGCCATGACCAGGGCGTCTTCGCGCCCGCCGACGGCGGGGTAGTAGTCGCGACGGCGGCCGATCTCGTTGAAACCGTAGCGTTCGTAGAGGCGGTAGGCGGCCTGGTTGGAAGCGCGCACTTCGAGGAAGCATTCGCGAGCCTGGTGGCCGGCCGCCTCGCGCATCAGGTGTTCGAGCAGGCGCAGACCGAGGCCACGCCCCTGGCTTTCGGGCTTCACCGTGATATTCAGCAGATGCGCCTCGTCGAGGATGATCTGGATGACGCCATGGCCGACCTGCTGGCTACCCTCGAACATCAGCCAGCAATGGTAGTTCTTCAGGCCTTCGCTGAAGATGCCACGGGTCCAGGGGTGGCTGAAGGCGGCATATTCGATTTTCAGCACGGCATCGAGGTCCGCCTCGGTCATCGGGCGGAAGGAAATCGCATCGCTCATTGAATCTCGCTCGACCAGCGCTGACGGACACGGCGCATGGCGCGCCACAGCTCGCCCTTGAGGGCGGGTTCTTCCATGAGGGCTTCCAGGCCCGGCACTGCCCAGGTTGCGCCCAGACCGTCCACCTGCAGCTCGCGGAACAGGCTGCCCTCGTCGCCCTCGCCGGCGAAGCGGATCGCCGGCAGGCCGACCAACCACAGGCAGCGGCTACGCTCGCTCTCCTCCATGCGCGCGGCGACGAAGCTCTGGACGAACTCCAGGGCCGCCTGCGGCCCCTGGTCGAGGTTGCCGCGCGCCAGCAGCGGCCAGCGTACCGGTTCGCCGATCAGCCGCGGGCTGTCCGGCAGGCCGGCGGCGCGCAGCAGGTCGCGCAGCAGCAGGTAACCCGGATCGCGGCTGGCGAAGGGTTCGCCGGTGGGCAGTTCGACCAGCAGGGTGCAGGAGCCCGCCTGCAGCAGTTGCAAGGCGAAGCGCGGCGGCGGGGCCTGGACCGCCGGCGGCTCGGCCGGGGCCTCTTCGACCGGCGCGACCGGCTCGGCTTTCTTCGCCGCCGGGGCGCCCGGCTTCGGCAGGCTGATCGGGATCCCGCGGCCTTCCACGGGCGCGGCGGGAGCCACGCTCGGCGCGCTGGCCGGCGCCTCGGCTTGCGGGACGCGGGCCTGCGGCGCATCGATCGCGGCGCGCGCACGCACAGGCACCGCCGGCTCTTCCCGGGGCGGGGTCTCCAGCAACTCCGGCCGCGAGGGTGCGGCGAACGGCAACGGCTGGCGGGGCAGCCAACTGGTTATCTGCATCGCGCCCAGGAAGGCGCGGCGACGCTGTTCTTCGATCAAATCTCGGGCACCGGCAATTAGGCGATGCGCGGGGACGGTTTCGCCCCCGGCGTTCAGGCAGGCAATGATAGCGGTTCTTCGACCTCGGCGGAGCGGCTTTGTCCCGCCATGCGACGGTTCGCCCTCAACGCGGGGCGACGGTGAAGATATTGACGTTGCCCTGCAGCTTGAGGGTGCCGTCGATGCGTGCGCTGACCAGGTTGGTCTGCACCAGGCCGGGATCGGTACCGCGCGCCTTGTTGGCGCCAGCGATGGTGAAGCGCAGGTCCTGGAAGCTGGTGTCCTTCAGGCCGACGCGCAGCACCGGGCGGTTGAAGGCGGCGCCGTCGCCGCCGAAGCCGTCCTTGATGGTCACCACGTCCAGGGTGACTTCGTCGAAGCTGAACTTGCCGCTGATATCGTCGATCACCAGGTAGTTGTTGCCGCTGCCGGCCGGCTGGATCGCCAGGCGCGCGCCGCAACCGCCGGCGCAGCGCGTCTGCGAAGGATTTTCCTGGAGATTGAGCGAGGCGCTGATGCTGATCCCGGCCTGGCCGACCACGTCGTCCAGATCGCTATCGCCCAGCGAGCGCAACTCGGCCCCGGCCGAAGCGCTGAACAGCAGCGCCAGCGCCGCGAGGATGCCGATGCCGCCTGCCAGTGGATGAGTCTGCTTGGCCATGTGCTGCGTACCTCGTTTCCCGCCGCCACCTCAGAGGTTGTGCGACGTCACCTTCAGGTAGTTGAAGCTGAGCCCGGATATCTCGTTGCGGCCCATGTTGTAGCCGCCGGTCGGTACCTGCCCGTAGCCTGGCCGGGTACCGCCGATGTTGAGGTTCTCGATCACCAGGCTGGTGCGCGGCGCATTGGCGTAGAAGTCAGCGGCGTTGGCCAGGGTCAGCTTGGGCAGTTCGAAAGTGAAGTTGCCGTCGGCGGTGACCGAGAACAGCAACGGCTGCGACTTCCCGTAGCCAAGCGCGACGCTGGCATAGGCGTTGGTCAGGTAGACGGTGCGCGCGGCCTGCTCGGCGGCGCTGACGCAACTGGGCGAGCCAGCACCGCAGGACATGATCTCGAAAGTCTTGGCGTAGAGGTTCAGGCGCATCTCGCCAACCAGTTGGCTGCGCGCGTTGGCGCCCCAGAAGCGCAGGTAGGAACCGTCCATCGCCAGTTCGGAGAAGTCCAGGTTGAGCACATCGGTGCGCGTGGAAGTGACGCCGAAGTCGAAGCGGATGCCGGCGTCGACCTTTTCGCTGGCCCGGCTCGAGCAGTTGCTACCGGCACCGGCGTAACCAGCGATGCACGGCTGGCCGCCGGCGCCGCTCACCAGGCTGGGGAAAGCCAGCTCGATCACGTCCGCGGTGTCCGGCAAGGTGCTGACCACCCGCCCGTCGTCGAGCTGGGTGGTCAGCACCGAACCCTTGGCCAGATTCAGCTTGAACGGGAAATTCAGACGGCCGAGAGTCACCGGCGCCAGGGTGCTGCCCTTGTTGCTGCCAGTGGCGGCGACGTACAGCTCCTTTACCGTGATCGGCACGTTCTGCCCGGTGGCGGTGTTGGTCACGCCATTGATCGCGATGGTGGCCTTGTTGCCGTCGACCATGGCGCTGTCGAGGACGAAGCCGATGCCGGCACCCTGCACGTCCGACAGTTGCTCGTCGTCGAGCGCTGTCATCTCGGCATGGGCGAAGGGGGCGGCCAGCAGGGCCGCGAGCAGGCAGGCGCGACTCATCTCAGCAGCCCTTGTTCAGGCCGCCCAGGCAGGTGTCCTGCCGTGGAATGCCATTGAAGGCCTGACCGAAGTCGACCTTGATCGGCGCCGTTCCATCGGCGTTGCGCGACATGTTGAGGAAGGCACCGGCCAGCGCGGCGACCAGCTTGGAGGGATCCTGCTGGTCGCGCCACTGGACGTTCTGGCTCTGCATCGAGATGAAGAAGCCTTTCGACGAGTCGATGAAGTTCTGCGCGTTGTTCGGATCCACGGTGCCGATCGGGAACGACTGGTACTGGGCCAGGTTGAAGCATGTCTGGGCGCCCATCAGCTTGCAGTCGTTGGAGGTCAGGAAGGGCAGCAGGACGTTCACCAGGCTGCCGATGATGGTGCTGTCGTGCATGTCCAGGGCCGTGCCGTTCTTCAGGCCGATCATGGCAGCGCGGATCGGGTCGGGGTTGCCGGAGCTGTTCACCAGCTCTGCCTGGGCGGTGTACTGAGAGCTGCCGGTGAGAGTGATGGCGGTCTTCGCCGCCAGGCAGTCGAGGGCCAGCAGGCCGCAGGAAATGCTGCCTCCCAGTTGGCTGCCGGTGCCGTACAGGTCCACCGGCACGTTGCCGGTGAGGGTCTTGATATCGCCCGAGAGGTAGCCCTTGGCTTCGCCGAAACCGATACGGATCCCGACCATCTTGCTGCCGTCGTAGGCGAACTCGATGTAGGGATTGCTGATGAGGAACGGGTTGATCGCGCCGGTGGTGTCGTTGACCGTGCCCAGGGCGAAGTTGTCGATGGCGATGTCGGCACTGCCGGCAAGCTCGCCGCTGCGGTTGTACTGGCCCAACTGCAGCTTCTTCATGTTCAGTTGGGTCTCGATGTCGGCGCCGAAGTTGATGCGGGTGAAGTTCAGTCCGTTGGCGGCGTCGGTGGTGAGGTTGATGAAGGCCTGGCCGACCACGTCGGAAAGCTGGTCGTCGTCCAGCGACTCCATCCTCGCCTGGGCGGTGGCAGCCAGCAGACCGGCGCCGCAGAACAGCGCGCAACGCAGCAGGAAGGGCAGACGACGGGACATGGGCTCACCTCTTGTTCTTCTCGTGGCCGACGGCAGAGACACTGCGACCTGTAGTCACTATAGAAAGCCCCGGGCGAATCGGGGCCGACCCATAGTCGAGAAAAACCGGCGAACGACGCGGTCGCCGCGCTCGCTGCAGCGGATGAGCGGTCGCTCGGCCAGGATGGATGTTACCCATCGTCACACGGGGGTAACGTCAGCCTTTCACTGCTGGCGGAACAGGCCGATCAGATGGTCGGCGATGGCGCCCTTGATGGCGTTGAGGCTGAGCAGGGAGTGTGCGCTGAGGCGGGCGGGGTTGATCCGGTGCAGGTGTAGCGAGGGCATGCGCGCTTCGTACTCGCGCAGGTCGCCCTTGACCAGGATCGGCAGGAACACGTCGTCGTGAGCCTGGTAACGCTGGATCAGCAGTTTCAACCCTTCCTGGAACGGCAATTCCTTCGACGCCACCAGGCGGTGCTCGCCGGGAATCTTCAGGTAGAGCCCGCGATAGCCCATGGTCTCGCCCGGCAGGATATGGATCCCGGTGGGCTCCACCGCGGCCAGCGGGATATCGTGGAAGGTGTCGTGCCAGGCCTGCTCGCTGGGCAGGATGGTGATGCCGCCATGGTCGCTCTCGGGAATCACGAAGCTGTAGTTGCTGTAGAGCTTCTCGACATAGGCCGAGTAGATGCACAGGCGGTTCTCGAAACGTTTGAGGAAGGCGATCGCCTCGCTGCGGTTGGTGATGGCATCCAGGTCCCAGGCAAGGTCACCCTGGTTCTGCAGTTCGGCCCAGCGGGCCTCGGCGTAGGCGGCGTCGTTCAAGAGTCGGCATTCATTTGGAATAGACAGGCCAGGGGACTTCAGCAGAAAGCGTGCCAGCCCCTGGAAGCCCCATTCCCCGGACCAGGCGGGGCAGGAAAGTCCTTACGCAGTCATAAACTGCCGCTTTTCGACACTTCGGTGATAGCCAGATGCCACCCACCGATACCGGGCCCGTACCTGCGCCGCAGACGTGTCGACGGCCTGCATCGCACTCATCGGCGGCGTCTGCGTCGCCCGTGCCTTTGCAGTACAATCGGCGCTTTTTCCACGGACCGGCCCTCCCGATGATCGACCCCCGACGCGTACTGCGTGCGCTTGCCGAACACTGGGCCCTGCTCGAGCCTCTCTGCGAGCGCTTCGATGCCGGCACCCTGAGCCTGGCGGAACTGCGCAGCCAGTTGAACACCCAGTTACCGGAAAGCAACCCGGCGGAAATCACCGCCCTGCTCGACCAGTGGATCCGCCTGGATATCCTGGTCCCGGTGGCCAAGAGCCCCAACCGTTTCGAGCTGAACGCGCAGATCCACGACTTCCTCGCCTACCTGCGCCACGAGCATCGCCTTGGTCTGTGCCTGGAGATCGAGGCCTACCTGCGCCATCTGGAGCGCCTCGCCGGGTACATCCAGGACGCCTTCGAGACCCGCGACAGCCAGGACCTGGCGCGCCAGCTGCGACTGCTCGACATGCGCGTGCGCGATGTACTGAAGAAGCTCGGCAATGACGAGCAGGCACTGATCGGCGTGGCCGAGCGGGCCAAGACCAGCGACCGGCAGATTCCCCTGGCGCAGCGCTACGCGGAGGTCCTGGCGACCTGGGACGAGTACGTCGAGCCGATGATCCAACTGGTCAGCGCCGACGGCGCCTTCGAGCAGGGCGTGCGGCGGGTCGAACAGGTCCTGCTGCGCCTGCTCGGCGAACAGCAGCGCCTCGGCCACCTGGTCGACGACGACCTGGTGCTGCGCACCCACGCGCGCATCCTCGAGATGCAGACCAACGCCCAGCTGACCTTGCGCCGCGCCCGCGAATTATTGCTGCCGCTGCGCGAGGAAGCGCGCCGGCACAACGCGGTGACCCGTGGCGCCGCCCTGGCGCTGGCGGCGATCCGGCGCAAGGGCCTGGATGCCGTGCCGCAGGCGGCGATGCCGCTATTCACCCGGCCGCAGAGCACCTTCCTCGGCACCGCCTCGCAGGTCGAGAGCTACGTCTTCGCCCTCGCCCGCTTCGAGCCGAAGCCGGCGCAGTTCCCCAAGTCCAGCGGCACGCGCAAGAGCAACGGGCCGACGCGACCACCGCGGACCGCGCGGGAAATGATCGAGCGCTGCCAGGCGGCGCTGCCGCTGCCGGACCTCATGCAATGGCTGCTGGCCCAGGAACCGGACGGCGCCACCGACGAGTTGCTCTACTGGTTCTCCCGGCTGTCGCGCGACGCGCGCTTCCAGCGCGAACGCCTGCAACGCCGCGAGTACGAAACCACCGAACATTGCGTCAGCCTCTGCTCCTTCGCCCTGAACCCCGCCGCCAAGGACAAGGGCCAGGCCAGGGACGCAGACACCCTTTCCGCGAGCGAAACCCATGCATCTTGATCTCTCCGAACTGACCCAGCTCGCGCCGATCTTCCGCGAGCTGTTCAAGGGCTACCACATCAGCCACCGCGACCCCGAGCTGTACACCCAGCTGTCCTCGCACCAGGACCAGTACCGCGGCCTGTTCCGCGCCATGGGCTTCGAGCTGGTCTGCGACACCCGCGGCTTCTACTACTTCGTCCCGGAGCAGGTCGGCGCCCAGGTGAACAAGACCGCCCAACGCCTGGCGCTGTTCACCTTCATCCTCGTCGAACACCTCGCCGACCAGGGCCGCGACCCGCTGTCCGTGCTGGACGGCGGCAGCATCGGCCGCGAAGAGCTGCCGCCGCTGCTGGAGAAATACCGCGACCTGTTCCTCCAGGCCGAGGTGCAGACCCAGGAAGAACTGGAAGAGAAGGTCATGCGCCGCCTGACCCAGCTCGGCTTCGCCTCCGAGGACAGCGGCGTGTACCGCTTCATGCCGCCGATGCACCGTTTCCTAGACGTCTGCCTGTCGGTGCAGCAGGACCGCAACCTGTCCGCCAGCCTGCACGCCGACCTGCCGTTGCAGACGCCGGTGCTGGTCGATGACGGCGAGATCGAACCGCTGATGGCCAGCGACGAAGAATTGTCCGAAGAGAGCGAGGAAGACGCCCTCGCCCGCGCCATCGCCGAAGAACACGCGCAACAGGAGGCTGACGCATGAGCCAGACCCGCTACGGCATCCGCCGCTTCGCCCTGCTCAATACCGCCGGCTACAGCCTGGGTATCTTCCCGCTGGAAAACCCGCTGTCGATCTACGGCGCCAACAACCTGGGCAAGAGCGCCTCGATCAACGCCCTGCAGTTCCCGATCCTTGCCCGCCTGTCGGACATGAGCTTCGGCAAGTACAGCATGGAGCAGTCGCGGCGCTTCTACTTCGCCTCGGACACCAGCTACATCCTCCTCGAACTGATGCTGCCCCACGGTCCGCACGTGATCGGCGTGGCCGGGCGCGGCCCGGGCGGCGGCTTCAGCCACCAGTTCTTCGCCTACGCCGGCGAGCTGAGCCTGGACCACTACCAGAAGAACGGTACCTGCCTGCGCCAGCGCGAGCTGTTCGCCAACCTCGAGCGCGAAGGCATCAAGGCCTACGAGGTGAAGCCGGAAGAGCTGCGCCGCCTGCTGGTCGGCGGGCACACGTCGATCCCGCTCGACCTGACCATGATCCCGCTGCGCTCCACCAGCGAGCAGAGCCTGAAGACCTTCCGCTCGCTGTTCATCAACCTGCTGCACATGCGCGAGATCACCGCGGCCAAGCTCAAGCAGCTGTTCCTCGACGCCTTCGAGCACAGCCTGCGCTCGGGTAACGTCGACTACATCGCCGCCTGCGAGGAGGCCTTCCGCGACGTGCGGCGGATGGAGCAGGACTACCAGGCGCTGGTCGCCGCCGGCCCGCTGGTGGAAGCCCTGGCCAACGGCGTGACCCAGCGCGACGTACTGCGCGGCAAGATGCACCGCCTTTCACCGCTGCTCGACAGCCTGCTCGGCACCTGGCACGACTACGCCGGGGCGCGCCGCGAGGAACTGCTGATCCAGCACGAGCAATACCGCGCCGAGCAGGACGGCCTGCAGAACGAACAGCGTGGCGGCACCCAGGAGCTGATGCGCCTGGAGCGCGAGATCGCCGGCATCCAGCGCTGGCTCGGCGAGCTGTCGGTGCTCAAGACCCGCTTCGCCCTGGTCGACGACGCCAAGGTCCTCGAACAACAGCTGCTCGCCGCCAAGGATGCCCACGACGAACTGGCCGGCGCCCTGGCCCATTCGCGGCAGTTCTCCAGCGAAGACCTGGAAGAGCGCCTGCGCGACCTGGAAAAACGCCTGAAGAACGTCCGCCAGCAGCTCGAACACGCCGACAACAACAGCTACGCACGCCTGCGCGAGGAGTTCAGCCAGCAGGACGTGGAACGCCTGATGCGTCTGTTCAACGGCGCGCTGTTCAGCCTGCCGCTCGGCGAGAACGGGGTGAACCTGGATGACGGCGACGTCTGGGTGAAGAGCGTCGAAGCCATCCTCGACCACTTCAAGGGCGAGCATTTCGAGGCTCCCGGACTGAGCATCGACCTGTCGCACATCGAACCGCCGGCGTTGCAGGCCCTGGCCGACCGCGCCGCCCTGCGCGACCAGAAGGAGCGCCTGGAGAAGGAGCTGAAGCAGCTCAAGACCCAGCAGAGCGTCGCCGCCGACCGCGCCGCGAGCAAGGCCCAGGCAGAGAAGCTGTACCAGGACGTGCTGGATGCGCAGAAGGCCCTGGAAGACTTCCGCCGCACCCAGACGCTGACCGCCGAGGAGCCCGAGAAGCTCGCCGAACTGGCCCAGCTGGAGGCGTCCCAGGACGAACTCAAGCGCTCCAGCGACGCCTTCGCCGAGCGCGTCCAGCAACTCTCCGCGCGCCTGCAACTGGTGGCCCGGCAACTGGGCGACCTGGAGGCCAAGGAGCGCACCCTGGAAGATGCCCTGCGCCGCCGCCAGCTACTGCCGGCCGACCTGCCCTTCGGCACGCCGTTCATGGAGCCGGTGGACGACTCGCTGGACAACCTGCTGCCGCTGCTCAACGACTACCAAGACACCTGGCAGGCGCTGCAGCGCATCGACGGGCAGATCGAGGCGCTGTACGCCCAGGTGCGCCTGAAGGGCGTCGCCAAGTTCGATAGCGAAGACGACACCGAGCGCCGCCTGAAGCTGTTGATCAACGCCTACGCGCATCGCCAGGACGAGGCCCTGACGCTGGCCAAGGCGCGCCGCGCGGCGGTCACCGACATCGCCCGGACCCTGCGCAACATCCGCAGCGACTACGACAACCTGGAACACCAGTTGGCCCTGTTCAACCGCGAGATCAACAAGCGCCAGGTTTCCAACCTGCAGAGCTTCCGCATCGTCCTCGCGCCGAACAAGGATGCGCTCAAGCACATCGACCAGATCATCCACAGCGCCGGCCAGTACGAGGAAGGCGAGAACCTCTCGGTGTTCGACCTGACCCAGAGCGCCGAGCAGGACGCGAAGAACGAGGAGGCCAAGGAATACCTGGCCCGCCTGGTCGCCGCCAACCACAACCAGTTGGGCCTGAAGGACCTGTTCGAACTGGCCTTCGAGATCACCAAGGTCAACGGCCAGCCGATCATGCACACCGACATCGACGGCGCCGCCTCCAACGGCACCACCATGACCATCAAGGCGCTGACCAACATGTACCTGTTGCTGCACCTGATGGACCGCGAGCAGGCCGGGCGCGTGCGCCTGCCCTACTACCTGGACGAGGCGGCGGACATCGACGAGCGCAACCAGGCCGCGCTGCTGGAGACCAGCCTGCAACTGGGCTTCGTGCCGATCCTGGCGAGCGTGAAGCCGCAGGTTTCCGCACACGTGGCGATCGACCTGGAAGGCGGTAGCGGCCCGAACGGCATCTATATCGACGAAGCGGACTGGAAATACATCCGTCGCCGGGATGCC
>NZ_KI517354.1:4234378-4235243 GCF_000478485.2 Pseudomonas sp. P179 | reverse complement strand
GGTGATCCCGCTGGAGTTCCAGAAGCGCGTCGAGGTATTCACCAGGTGCGCGTACTCCGGCTCGATGTGCACACCCACCACCACTCGCTGGCGGTCGCGCGACAGCTGGTAGCTCTGCACGCTGCCGACGCGGACCTGGCGGTAGAGGATCGGCGCGCCGATATCGATCGAGCCGAGCTTGTCGCTGGTCAGCACCAGGTGCAGGCCGGGCGCGTCGGTGTTCAGCGGCGGCGCTTTCGGGCGGATGGTGAACTCGCGACTCGGCGCGCCGCTCTTGGCGAAGCGCACGTCGATATAGTTACCTTTCACCAGAGCCTCGAGGCCGGTGATGCCGGCCAGGGAGATGCTTGGCTTGACGGTCCAGAACTCGGTGCCTTCCAGCAGCATGTCCTCGACCCGCGGATCCATCGCCAGGTCGGCAGTGGCGCTGCTGTAGTCCTTGCCCATGTCGATCGACTTGACCAGGCCGACCTGCACGCCGTTGAACATCACCGGGGTGCGGCCCGGATCGATGCCGCTGACGTCGTTCATCTTCAGCTTCACGCGCAGACCGGCCTGGGCCGCGTCGTAGTCGTCGTACAGGCGGAACGGCTTGCTCGGATCGGTCGGCGGGCTGTCGGTGCGGTTCTCCGGGGTGGAGAAGGCGATACCGCCGGCGACCAGGGTCAGCAGCGACTCGCTGTGCACCTTGAAGCCGGACAGGCCGCCGGAAATGGAGATGCCGCTGGCGTTCCAGAATCGCGTGTGCTTGCGCACCAGGTCGGCGTAGGCCGGCTCGATGTGCACCTTGATCTCGATGGTCCTCTGGTCATCGCCTAACTGGAAGCTCTTCACCTGGCCGACCTGGATCTGCCGGTAGAACACC
>NZ_KI517354.1:4230604-4234368 GCF_000478485.2 Pseudomonas sp. P179 | reverse complement strand
CGCACACGTGGCGATCGACCTGGAAGGCGGTAGCGGCCCGAACGGCATCTATATCGACGAAGCGGACTGGAAATACATCCGTCGCCGGGATGCCGCCGCCAGCGGCGAAACCCGCGCAGCCAGCGAGCCGGAGGAAGCCGGCGAACCGGCGTGAAGCGTCTGCCACGGCCCTGCCTGACAGGGCCGTGGACTTTTCCGATAGGCCCGAGGCTCCCGCGAAGATATAATTGGTTACATTCGCATTTGTAACCCACGGGGAGAATCCATGCCTGTTCGACTTCTCAACCGTTTCCGCCACGCCGCCCTGGCGTGCCTGCTCGGTTCGCTTTCCCTCAATGCGGCGGCCGATCCCGTCACCCTTACCCTCTACAATGGCCAGCACGCCGCCACCGGTATCGCCATCGCCAAGGCCTTCCAGGACAAGACCGGCATCCAGGTGAAGATCCGCAAGGGCGGCGATGGCCAACTCGCCAGCCAGATCACCGAGGAAGGCGCACGCTCGCCGGCCGACGTGCTCTACACCGAGGAATCGCCACCGTTGATCCGCCTGGCCAGCGCCGGCCTGCTGGCCAAGCTGGAGCCAGAGACCCTGGCCCTGGTCGAGCCGGAGCACGCCGGCGGCAACGGTGACTGGATCGGCATCACCGCCCGCACCCGGGTACTGGCCTACAACCCGAAGAAGATCGACGAGAAGGATCTGCCGAAGAGCCTGATGGATCTTTCCGATCCGTCCTGGTCCGGCCGTTTCGGCTTCGTGCCCACCAGTGGCGCCTTCCTCGAACAGGTCGCCGCAGTGATCAAGCTCAAGGGCCAGGAGGAAGCCGAGGATTGGCTGACCGGCCTGAAGGCCTTCGGCTCGATCTACACCAACAACGTCACCGCCATGAAAGCCGTGGAGAACGGCGAGGTCGACATGGCGCTGATCAACAACTACTACTGGTACACCCTGAAGAAGGAAAAGGGCGAGTTGAACTCGCGCCTGCACTACTTCGGCAACCAGGACCCGGGCGCGCTGGTCACCGTCTCCGGCGCCGCGGTGCTCAAGTCCAGCAAGCACCCCAGGGAAGCCCAGCAGTTCGTCGCCTTCATGCTCAGCGAGGAAGGCCAGAAGGCGATCCTCAGCCAGTCCGCCGAGTACCCGATGCGCAAGGGGATGCAGGCCGATCCGGCGCTGAAGCCGTTCGCCGAACTGGACCCACCGAAACTGACCCCGGCCGATCTGGGTGAGGCCAGCGAGGCCCTCAGCCTCGAACGCGACGTTGGCCTGAATTGATCGGCGCCGCCTCCACGCCCGTGCGCCTGCGCACGGGCTCGCGCCGGCGAACGCCATTCTGGCTGCTCCTGCCGGTCCTGCTCCTCGCCCTGCTGGCCAGCCTGCCGCTGCTCTACGTCGCGGCCAAGGCCTGGGACGCCGGCTGGCACAGCGCCTGGCAACTGCTCTGGCGCCCCTACGTATTCCGCTTGCTGGGCAACACCCTGTGGCTGATGTTCGGCGTGACCCTGCTCAGCGCCCTGCTCGGCCTGGCCCTGGCCTGGTGCGTGGAGCGCAGCGACCTGCCGGCGCGGCGCTTCTGGAACGTGGTGCTGTGCCTGCCGTTCGCCATCCCCGCCTTCGTCAGCAGTTTCACCTGGGTTTCGCTGAGCCCGATGTACGAAGGCCTCGGCGGCGCCATCCTGGTCATGACCATGTCCAAGTATCCGCTGGTCTACCTGCCGGTAGCAGCGACCCTGCGCGGCATCGATCCTTCCCTGGAGGAGTCGGCGCGGATGCTCGGTCTGTCGCGGCGCCAGGTGTTCCTGCGGGTCACCCTGCCGCTGCTGCGCCCGACCCTGGCCGCCACCGGACTACTGGTGGCGCTGCACATGCTGGTGGAGTTCGGCGCGCTGTCGATCCTGCGCTACCAGACCTTCACCACAGCCATCTACCAGGAGTTCGAACTGGAGTTCAGCAACGCCACCGCGGCGATGCTCTCCTCGGTACTCCTGGCACTGTGCTTCCTGCTGCTCTGGCTGGAGTTGCGCATGCGCGGCCGCGGCCGCCTGGTACGCACCGGCCAGGGCAGCGCGCGGCGGGCCGAACGGGTCCGCCTGGGGCTTGGCAAGTGGCCGATCCAGGCGCTGCTGGCGACGCTGGTGCTGGTCGGTACCGGTATCCCCCTGGTGATGCTCGGTTATTGGCTGTACGAAGGCTCCTCGGCCAGCTTCCCGCTGATGGAAATCGCCTCGACCCTGCTTTCCTCCCTGTCGCTGGCCTTCGGCGGGGCCCTGCTCAGTTGCCTGCTGGCGCTGCCGGTAAGCATCCTGGTGGTGCGCTACCCCGGCGCCCTGGCGCGCTGGACCCAGCGCCTGCCGTACCTGCTGCAAGCGTTGCCGGGACTGGTGATCGCACTCTCGCTGGTGTACTTCTCGCTGCACTACCTGCCAGCCACCTACCAGACCACCGGCTTGCTGCTGGTCGCCTATGCCCTGCTGTTCATGCCGCTGACCCAGGCACCGATCCGCGTGGCCCTGGAAAAGGCCTCGCCGCAGTTGGAGGAAGCCGCCCGCACTCTCGGCCAGACGCCCTTGATGGCCTTCCTGCGGATCACCCTGCCGATCATCTCGCCGGCCATCGGCGCCGGCTTCGTGCTGGTGTTCCTCGACACCATGAAGGAACTGACCGCCACCCTGGTGCTAGGTCCCACCGGGCTGTCGACCCTGGCCACCTCGGTCTGGGTGCACACCGCCAACCTGGAGTACGCTGCCGCCGCACCCTACGCCGCGCTGCTGATCCTGATCTCCGGCTTGCCGGTGTACCTGCTGACCACCCGGGCGCATCTCAGCACTCACTGACACCCACTTCCCAGCAGGCAGGCATGAACGAAAACGCCGCTTACCCAGGTAAGCGGCGTTTCTTTTTGCCGGTCCGACAATCAGCGGCGGGCGGTTTCCTTCAGAGGAATCTTCGGCGCCCACTCCAACCATTCGTCATTGGCCGAATCGAACAGGGCGAAGGTCTGCCCCGGCTTGGCGGGCTCGCCCATCTGCGCATTGTTCGGGGTGGCGAAGGCAATGCCGCCCTCCATCAGCGCCTCCATCGACTCGGTGCGTAGCGACAGACCCTTGAACAGGCTGGCGTCGACGCCGAAGCCGCTGGCATTCCAGAAACGGCTGCCGGTACGCACCAGCGGTACGTAGCGCGGTTCGATGAGGATGCTGATCAGCACCCGGTCGGCCTGTTCGCCCAAGGCCAGGTCGACGACCTTGCCCACCGGGATCTGCCGGTAGGTCACCAGGTTGCCCGGCTTGATCGAGCCCTTGCGCGGCGCACTGAGGGTCAGCCGCAGGCCGTTTTCCCGACCCAGCAGGTTGGGTGCTTCGGCGAGAGTCTGGAAGCGTGCCTGGCGCTCGCCCGGCGTGCTCGACGGCAGCGCCTCGATATAGGGGCCGCTGACCAGGGTTCCGAGGTTCTCGGTACGCAGCAGGCCGAGCGCCGGACGCACCACCCAGAAGCGGGTTCCGCTGCGGGCGACGCGCTCGCCGGCGGAAGTCAGGCGGGCCTTCATCAGTACCCCGGAGAGGTCCGGGTTCAGCTCGACGCTTTCGATCTTGCCGATGTCCAGGCCCTTGAAGCGGATCGGCGTGCCTTCGCGCAGGCCGTCGGCATTGTCGATGCTCAGCTGGATTTCCACGCCACGGGCCATCGCCGCCTCCTCGCTGTCGAAGAGGGTGAAGCGACGCACCTTGGTCACGGTCGGCGCCTTCGGATCGAGGGTGTCGAAGGA
>NZ_KI517354.1:3446869-4229804 GCF_000478485.2 Pseudomonas sp. P179 | reverse complement strand
CCGGCTCGATGTGCACCTTGATCTCGATGGTCCTCTGGTCATCGCCTAACTGGAAGCTCTTCACCTGGCCGACCTGGATCTGCCGGTAGAACACCGGGCTGCCCTGCTCCAGGGAGCCCAGGCGATCGGCCTTGAGGGTCAGGTGCAGGCCGGGCAGCTTGTCGGAAAGGGGTGGCGGCTCCTTCAACGCGGTGAAGTAGCGTTCTTCCTTCTCGCCCTTCACCGGATCGACCGCGATGTAGACGCCGGAGACCAGGGTCTCCAGGCCGGTGACGCCAGCCAGGGAAACCCGCGGCTTGACCAGCCAGAAGCGGGTGTCCTTGCTCAGGTACTCCTGGGCTTCCTTCTTGATCTCGATGGTCGCGACCACGCCCTTGATGTCCTTGCTGACATGCAGGTCGGTCACCTTGCCCACCGAGATGCCCTTGTACAGCACCTCGGTCTTGTTGGCCTGGATCCCGTCGCCGCTCTCGAAGCGAACCTGGATGTCCACGCCAGCCTGGTCGAAGGCACGCCACGCCAGCCAGGCACCGATGGCCAGGGCCACCAGCGGCAGCACCCAGATCGCCGACCAGTTCGAGGTCTTGTGTTTCTTCGGACTTGGCAGATCACTCATTCTCGTCATCCAGATTGGTGTTGTCCCAGATCAGCCGGGGGTCGAACGTCACGGCGGCGAGCATGGTGAGCACCACCACGCTGGCGAAGGCGGCGGCGCCGAGGTTGGCCTCGATGCTCGCCAGGTTGCCGAAATTCACCAGCGCCACGAGGATGGCGATGACGAAGATATCGAGCATCGACCAGCGCCCGATCCATTCGATGAAGCGATACATCAGGATACGCTGGCGGGCCGACATCGGCTGGTGCCGCTGTACCGAATAGAGCAGCAGGGCGATGCCCACCAGCTTGAAAGTAGGAACCAGGATACTGGCGACGAACACCACCATGGCGATGGGGAACATGTCGGCATGCACCAGTTCGACCACGCCCTCCATGATGGTGGCGGGCATTCCGCTGCCGAAGAGGTTGACCGTCATGATCGGCAACAGGTTGGCGGGTATGTAGAGAATCGCCGCGGTGATCAGCAACGCCCAGGTGCGCGTGAGGCTGTTTGGGCGCCGGGCGTGCAGCACCGCACCGCAGCGGCTGCAACGCGGATGCTCGTCCCCGTCGGCGCGATTCAACTGGTGGCACTCGCCGCACACCAGGATTCCGGCATCAAGCGCGCGCATCGTCGTCCTCGCCGCCCAGCGCTTCCCATACCTGGTGCGGCGACATGGTGACCTCCAGCCAGACCTGGGTGAACAGCAGCGCCACGAAACAGGCCAGGCCGATGCCCAGGCTGAGGTCGGCCATGTCGATCAGCTTGACGATGGAAACCAGGATACCCATGAGGTAGACCTCGAGCATCCCCCACTCGCGCAGATGGTGATAGCCGCGGTAGAGCAGCATGCCGATGTGGCGGGCGATGCCGAAACGCACGCTGATCATCACCAGCAACTGGCAGAGCAACTTGACCAACGGGATCACCATGCTGCACAGGAATACCAGGATGGCGACGCCCTGCATGCCACTGTCGTAAAGACCGAGCACTCCCGTCCAGACCGTATCGCTGCGGGTCTGGCCGAGCAGGCTGAGATTCATGATCGGCAGGAAATTGGCTGGGATATAGAGAAATAGCGCCGTCAGAACCAGCGCGAAGCAACGGCGTTTCCATTGATGGCGATGCGCGGCCAACTCGAAACCGCAGCGCGGACAATTGGCTTTCTCGCCCGGTCCCAGGGGTTCCCGGCGCATCAACAGATCACACTCATGGCAAGCAACCAGTTCTTCCAGGGGAAGATCCTGCAGGCCACGGACATCGGTATCGGACATGAATGAGCTCGGCTGGATTTGTCGGCTATTGTAGACGAGCGCACAGTGCAAATCGCGTCTCCCATGCCCTCGGAAGTACGCCGCCCGGCAGCTCTCGAAGTTTTTCGATTACCGTCCGCAGCGCTGCTGGCTTGCCACTTTTCCGCGCGCAAAAGCAAAACCCCCGGTCATCGCTGACCAGGGGTTTTGGGATAGGAGCTTGACGATGACCTACTCTCACATGGGGAGACCCCACACTACCATCGGCGATGCGTCGTTTCACTTCTGAGTTCGGGAAGGGATCAGGTGGTTCCAACGCTCTATGATCGTCAAGCAATTCGGTTGGATATCCGTTCGCTTGGGCTTACGTCTATCCGGATTCAGGTATGTGATTTCAAGGTGTTTGCGGTTCATGCGAACTTTCGGTTCGTCGACTTCACCTTACAACACACAATCATCAGATTGTTTGGGTGTTATATGGTCAAGCCTCACGGGCAATTAGTACTGGTTAGCTCAACGCCTCACAACGCTTACACACCCAGCCTATCAACGTCGTAGTCTTCGACGGCCCTTCAGGGGAATCAAGTTCCCAGTGAGATCTCATCTTGAGGCAAGTTTCCCGCTTAGATGCTTTCAGCGGTTATCTTTTCCGAACATAGCTACCCGGCAATGCCACTGGCGTGACAACCGGAACACCAGAGGTTCGTCCACTCCGGTCCTCTCGTACTAGGAGCAGCCCCTCTCAAATCTCAAACGTCCACGGCAGATAGGGACCGAACTGTCTCACGACGTTCTAAACCCAGCTCGCGTACCACTTTAAATGGCGAACAGCCATACCCTTGGGACCGGCTTCAGCCCCAGGATGTGATGAGCCGACATCGAGGTGCCAAACACCGCCGTCGATATGAACTCTTGGGCGGTATCAGCCTGTTATCCCCGGAGTACCTTTTATCCGTTGAGCGATGGCCCTTCCATACAGAACCACCGGATCACTAAGACCTACTTTCGTACCTGCTCGACGTGTCTGTCTCGCAGTCAAGCGCGCTTTTGCCTTTATACTCTGCGACCGATTTCCGACCGGTCTGAGCGCACCTTCGTACTCCTCCGTTACTCTTTAGGAGGAGACCGCCCCAGTCAAACTGCCCACCATACACTGTCCTCGATCCGGATTACGGACCAGAGTTAGAACCTCAAGCATGCCAGGGTGGTATTTCAAGGATGGCTCCACGCGAACTGGCGTCCACGCTTCAAAGCCTCCCACCTATCCTACACAAGCAGGCTCAAAGTCCAGTGCAAAGCTACAGTAAAGGTTCACGGGGTCTTTCCGTCTAGCCGCGGATACACTGCATCTTCACAGCGATTTCAATTTCACTGAGTCTCGGGTGGAGACAGCGCCGCCATCGTTACGCCATTCGTGCAGGTCGGAACTTACCCGACAAGGAATTTCGCTACCTTAGGACCGTTATAGTTACGGCCGCCGTTTACCGGGGCTTCGATCAAGAGCTTCGCTTGCGCTAACCCCATCAATTAACCTTCCGGCACCGGGCAGGCGTCACACCCTATACGTCCACTTTCGTGTTTGCAGAGTGCTGTGTTTTTAATAAACAGTCGCAGCGGCCTGGTATCTTCGACCAGCCAGAGCTTACGGAGTAAATCCTTCACCCTAGCCGGCGCACCTTCTCCCGAAGTTACGGTGCCATTTTGCCTAGTTCCTTCACCCGAGTTCTCTCAAGCGCCTTGGTATTCTCTACCCGACCACCTGTGTCGGTTTGGGGTACGGTTCCTAGTTACCTGAAGCTTAGAAGCTTTTCTTGGAAGCATGGCATCAACCACTTCGTCATCTAAAAGACGACTCGTCATCAGCTCTCGGCCTTGAAACCCCGGATTTACCTAAGATTTCAGCCTACCACCTTAAACTTGGACAACCAACGCCAAGCTGGCCTAGCCTTCTCCGTCCCTCCATCGCAGTAACCAGAAGTACAGGAATATTAACCTGTTTCCCATCGACTACGCTTTTCAGCCTCGCCTTAGGAACCGACTAACCCTGCGTCGATTAACGTTGCGCAGGAACCCTTGGTCTTTCGGCGTGGGTGTTTTTCACACCCATTGTCGTTACTCATGTCAGCATTCGCACTTCTGATACCTCCAGCAAGCTTCTCAACTCACCTTCACAGGCTTACAGAACGCTCCTCTACCGCGTCACTTACGTGACACCCGCAGCTTCGGTGTGTGGTTTGAGCCCCGTTACATCTTCCGCGCAGGCCGACTCGACTAGTGAGCTATTACGCTTTCTTTAAAGGGTGGCTGCTTCTAAGCCAACCTCCTAGCTGTCTAAGCCTTCCCACATCGTTTACCACTTAACCACAACTTTGGGACCTTAGCTGGCGGTCTGGGTTGTTTCCCTTTTCACGACGGACGTTAGCACCCGCCGTGTGTCTCCCATGCTCGGCACTTCTGGGTATTCGGAGTTTGCATCGGTTTGGTAAGTCGGGATGACCCCCTAGCCGAAACAGTGCTCTACCCCCCAGAGTGATACATGAGGCGCTACCTAAATAGCTTTCGAGGAGAACCAGCTATCTCCGAGCTTGATTAGCCTTTCACTCCGATCCACAAGTCATCCCCTACCTTTTCAACGGGAGTGGGTTCGGTCCTCCAGTCAGTGTTACCTAACCTTCAACCTGCTCATGGATAGATCGCCCGGTTTCGGGTCTATACCCAGCGACTAAACGCCCTATTAAGACTCGCTTTCGCTACGCCTACCCTATACGGTTAAGCTTGCCACTGAATATAAGTCGCTGACCCATTATACAAAAGGTACGCAGTCACCTAACAAGTAGGCTCCCACTGCTTGTACGCATACGGTTTCAGGTTCTATTTCACTCCCCTCTCCGGGGTTCTTTTCGCCTTTCCCTCACGGTACTGGTTCACTATCGGTCAGTCAGTAGTATTTAGCCTTGGAGGATGGTCCCCCCATGTTCAGACAAAGTTTCTCGTGCTCCGTCCTACTCGATTTCACTTCAAAGATCCTTTCGCGTACGGGGCTATCACCCACTATGGCCGCACTTTCCAGAGCGTTCCGCTAAAATCAATGAAGCTTAAGGGCTAATCCCCGTTCGCTCGCCACTACTAAGGGAATCTCGGTTGATTTCTTTTCCTCAGGGTACTTAGATGTTTCAGTTCCCCTGGTTCGCCTCTTGCACCTATGGATTCAGTACAAGATACCTAGGTTATCCTAGGTGGGTTCCCCCATTCAGAGATCTCCGGATCAAAGTCTGTTTGCCGACTCCCCGAAGCTTTTCGCAGGCTACCACGTCTTTCATCGCCTCTGACTGCCAAGGCATCCACCGTATGCGCTTCTTCACTTGACCATATAACCCCAAGCAATCTGGTTATACTGTGAAGACGACATTCGCCGAAAATTCGCGCTTGAACTCGCAAATTTTACCTTGACTTGAATGATCACCAGTGAAAGAGATCATTCAGTCTTACTTCTATCACATACCCGAATTTTTAAAGAACAGTTCTGGTGCAAAGACCAGAAATCAATGTTCATTCACGAACATTCATTTCTGAGCTTTCGACGATTGTTTTAGATGGTGGAGCCAAGGAGGATCGAACTCCTGACCTCCTGCGTGCAAAGCAGGCGCTCTCCCAGCTGAGCTATGGCCCCGTATCGGATCACGCAGCACACCAACAATTGGTGGGTCTGGGCAGATTCGAACTGCCGACCTCACCCTTATCAGGGGTGCGCTCTAACCAACTGAGCTACAGACCCAATCGTCTAACCAGTGAATCAAGCAATTCGTGTGGGAGCTTATGAAGAAGCTGAGATCTTCGATTAAGGAGGTGATCCAGCCGCAGGTTCCCCTACGGCTACCTTGTTACGACTTCACCCCAGTCATGAATCACTCCGTGGTAACCGTCCCCCTTGCGGTTAGACTAGCTACTTCTGGAGCAACCCACTCCCATGGTGTGACGGGCGGTGTGTACAAGGCCCGGGAACGTATTCACCGTGACATTCTGATTCACGATTACTAGCGATTCCGACTTCACGCAGTCGAGTTGCAGACTGCGATCCGGACTACGATCGGTTTTATGGGATTAGCTCCACCTCGCGGCTTGGCAACCCTTTGTACCGACCATTGTAGCACGTGTGTAGCCCTGGCCGTAAGGGCCATGATGACTTGACGTCATCCCCACCTTCCTCCGGTTTGTCACCGGCAGTCTCCTTAGAGTGCCCACCCGAGGTGCTGGTAACTAAGGACAAGGGTTGCGCTCGTTACGGGACTTAACCCAACATCTCACGACACGAGCTGACGACAGCCATGCAGCACCTGTGTCTGAGTTCCCGAAGGCACCAATCCATCTCTGGAAAGTTCTCAGCATGTCAAGGCCAGGTAAGGTTCTTCGCGTTGCTTCGAATTAAACCACATGCTCCACCGCTTGTGCGGGCCCCCGTCAATTCATTTGAGTTTTAACCTTGCGGCCGTACTCCCCAGGCGGTCGACTTATCGCGTTAGCTGCGCCACTAAGATCTCAAGGATCCCAACGGCTAGTCGACATCGTTTACGGCGTGGACTACCAGGGTATCTAATCCTGTTTGCTCCCCACGCTTTCGCACCTCAGTGTCAGTATCAGTCCAGGTGGTCGCCTTCGCCACTGGTGTTCCTTCCTATATCTACGCATTTCACCGCTACACAGGAAATTCCACCACCCTCTACCGTACTCTAGCTCAGTAGTTTTGGATGCAGTTCCCAGGTTGAGCCCGGGGATTTCACATCCAACTTGCTGAACCACCTACGCGCGCTTTACGCCCAGTAATTCCGATTAACGCTTGCACCCTTCGTATTACCGCGGCTGCTGGCACGAAGTTAGCCGGTGCTTATTCTGTTGGTAACGTCAAAACAGCAAGGTATTAACTTACTGCCCTTCCTCCCAACTTAAAGTGCTTTACAATCCGAAGACCTTCTTCACACACGCGGCATGGCTGGATCAGGCTTTCGCCCATTGTCCAATATTCCCCACTGCTGCCTCCCGTAGGAGTCTGGACCGTGTCTCAGTTCCAGTGTGACTGATCATCCTCTCAGACCAGTTACGGATCGTCGCCTTGGTAGGCCTTTACCCCACCAACTAGCTAATCCGACCTAGGCTCATCTGATAGCGTGAGGTCCGAAGATCCCCCACTTTCTCCCTCAGGACGTATGCGGTATTAGCGCCCGTTTCCGGACGTTATCCCCCACTACCAGGCAGATTCCTAGGCATTACTCACCCGTCCGCCGCTGAATCCAGGAGCAAGCTCCCTTCATCCGCTCGACTTGCATGTGTTAGGCCTGCCGCCAGCGTTCAATCTGAGCCATGATCAAACTCTTCAGTTCAATACTGCTTGGGTTTTGAGAAAACCCTAAACTTGGCTCAGCAATCGCATTCTCTTAAAAAGAGATAAAACTCTCGAATTCACGAGTGTTACTTGCGTTGCTGATAATCTTGCGATCACCAGTCTTACATCACAAGCACCCACACGAATTGCTTGATTCGACTTGTTAAAGAGCAGTTGGTCAAGGCTTTCGTCTCAACCGAGGCCGCGCATTCTACAGCAACCTCTCGTTCCGTCAAGCGTTATTTTCGAAAATTTTCTTTTCTACTCAACCGCTTGCGCCGACCTTCAAACCATCTTCCGATCAGCGGGAGGCGCATTCTACAGCGTTCAAACTCGCTGTCAAGCACCTCGATGAAGCTTCGTTTCGAACCCCTTTCGGGACCGAACCGCTGCGGCGAACAACCTGCCGGAGCGCTTCACCACCCCTGGGAGAGAATCCGTAAATACTTGATTTTCAAGCATTTACTCTTCGTCGTCGCCGGGAGTGGTGCGCATTATAGGGAGATAGAAACTGGCGTCAACACTTATTTGAAACTTTTATTACGAAACACCGTGACGAGTTCGAAGCCTGGGCAGGCGGCGAGCGATCGAGGGTAGCCGCAGCAGCATGAGCGACGCACCAACCACAGCGTACAGGGTCCACTCCTCCAGGTCTGCCCGCACCACCCAGAGCATGTGCAACAAGCCGAGCCCAAGGATCAGGTAGACCAGGCGATGCAGCTTCTTCCAGCGGCTACCGAGCTTGCGCATGGCGAAGCGGTTGGAAGTGATCGCCAACAGGAACAGGCAGACGAATCCAAGCATTCCCACGATGATGTAGGGACGCTTGCTCAACTCGATGCCCAACTGCCCCCAGTCCAACCCCAGGATGAACACGTAGTAAGCGCTCAGGTGCAGCAGCACATAGGTGAAGCACCACAACCCCAACTGGCGGCGCACGGCGATCCAGCCCGGCCAGCCGCTCAGCTTCTGCAGTGGCGTCATCGCCAGGGTGAGTAGCAGCAATACCAAGGCGCCCAGCCCCAGTCGATCGACCAGGGTCTTGCCCGGGTCAGGTCCGAGGGCAAAGATCCAGGCTTGGTACAACCACCAGGCCGGCACCGCCAACGCCCCCAGGAATACCGCAAGGCGCAGATACCAGTAGCGCATCAGTAGTACTTCCTCAGATCCATGCCGCTATAAAGGGAAGCGACCTCACTCCCGTAGCCATTGAACATCTGCGTATCCCGCACATTGGGACTGAACAACCCACTGGGCAGGCGCCGCTCGCGGGCCTGGGACCACCGCGGGTGGTCGACCTGCGGATTGACGTTGGCATAGAACCCGTACTCGTTGGCGGCAATGCTTTCCCAGGTGGTCTTCGGCTGCTCGCGGACCAGACTGATACGCACGATAGACTTGATGCTCTTGAAGCCATACTTCCACGGCACCACCAGGCGCAACGGCGCGCCATTCTGGTTGGGCAACAGCCGCCCGTACATGCCCACCGCCAGAATTGCCAGGGGATGCATCGCCTCGTCCATGCGCAAGCCTTCCATATAAGGCCAGTCGATCACCGAGAAACCGGAGCGTTGGCCGACCATCTGTTCCGGACGCTGCAGGGTTTCGAAACGGACGAACTTCGCCTGCCCATTGGGTTCGACCCGCTTGAGCAGGTCCGCCAGGGGAAAGCCCAGCCAAGGGATCACCATCGACCAGGCTTCCACGCAGCGCAGCCGATAGATGCGCTCTTCCAGTTGGTAGGGTTTGACGAAATCCTCGAGGGCATAGGTACCCGGCTTGCCGACCTCGCCGTCGATCACCACCGACCAGGGCTCGGTCTTCAGGGCCGAGGCGTTTTCCGCCGGGTCGCCCTTGTTCGGCCCGAACTCGTAGAAATTGTTGTAGTGGGTGGCGTCCTTGAATGGCGTGATCGCCTCCCCCTGGACATTCACCGCCTGCCAGCGGGTCTGCGGTAGCTTTTCGGCGAACCAGCCCGGCGCCGGTACCGACTCGACGCCGGCATAGCGCTGTTCGTCGGCAAAGCCCAGGCGCGGCAGGCCGCTGGCCAGCGCCAATCCGGCGAAGGAAGCACCGAGCAGACGCCGACGGGACAGGTAGAGGGTTTCGGACGTGACTTCCGACTCGGAACAGTCGGAACGGGAGGGAATCTTGATCAGCATGACGGGCTCCGCAATGACCAGCTTTGTGCCAGTAGACTACGGAGCCCGTTGGAAATTACATCAGCTCGGCTGCTTCCGGCGACGCAGTTGCAGCAGGTATTGCACAGGACCGGAGGCCGCGTAGGCAAGGAACAGCAACAGGAGGATGCGCGGCGGGTCGGTAAAGACCACGGCGAAGGCCAGCACCACGATAAGGATCGCCACGAACGGCACCCGGCCGCGCAGGTCGAGATCCTTGAAGCTGTGGTACTTGATGTTGCTGACCATCAGCACACCGGCGGCGGCGACCAGCAGGGCGACGAGGAAGGCAACCTTGGCGCCCTGGATCTCGAAATCGCTGAACGCCCATACCGTGCCCGCCACCAGAGCCGCGGCGGCCGGACTGGCCAGGCCGATGAAATAGCGCTTGTCGGCCTTGCCGACCTGGGTGTTGAAACGAGCCAGACGCAGGGCTGCGCCCGCAACGTAGATGAAGGCGACCATCCAGCCGACCTTGCCGAGGCTGCCAAGCGCCCATTCGAAGGCGACCAGCGCCGGCGCCACACCGAAGGCGACCATGTCGGACAGCGAGTCATACTCGGCGCCGAAGGCGCTCTGGGTGTTGGTCAGGCGAGCCACGCGGCCGTCCAGTCCATCAAGGACCATGGCCACGAAGATAGCGATGGCGGCGTTGGCGAACTGGCCGCTCATGCCATTGATGATGGCGTAGAAGCCGGAAAACAGGGCCGCCGTGGTGAACAGGTTGGGCAGCAGGTAGATACCGCGGTGACGAACCTTCCGCCCTTCGGCGTCGTGCCCTTCTTCTATATGTTCGTCGATGGGCAGCAGGCTTTCTTCGTCGGAGGCCTTGTTCGGCTCCTCGGGACGTTCACTCATGGACAATTCCTTGGGAACTGATGGGGTACGAATATGCCGACAGCACTTCTGACTAGGAAGACAACTCCGCCGGCCCAGGCTTTATACCAGATCGCCAGGCAAGAACGAAAAAACGCGGCCGGGGCCGCGTTTCTTCGTCTGTCGCCGGAGCCGCTTAGTTCTTGCTCTTGTCGACGATCTTGTTGGCTGCGATCCACGGCATCATCGCGCGCAGCTTCTCGCCGATCTGCTCGATCGGGTGAGCGGCGTTGTTGCGGCGGTAGGCAGTCATCGACGGGTAGTTGGCCGCACCTTCGGTAATGAACATTTTCGCGTACTCGCCGTCCTGGATGCGCTTCAGGGCGTTGCGCATGGCAGCACGGGACTCGGCGTTGATCACCTCCGGACCGGTTACGTACTCACCGTATTCGGCATTGTTGGAGATGGAGTAGTTCATGTTGGCGATGCCGCCTTCGTACATCAGGTCGACGATCAGCTTCAGCTCGTGCAGGCACTCGAAGTAGGCCATTTCCGGCGCGTAACCGGCTTCGACCAGGGTTTCGAAACCGGCCTTGACCAGCTCGACGCAACCACCGCAGAGAACGGCCTGCTCACCGAACAGGTCGGTTTCGGTCTCGTCCTTGAAGGTGGTTTCGATGATACCGGTACGACCGCCGCCGACGCCGCAGGCGTAGGACAGGGCGACGTTCTTGGCGTTGCCGGAAGCGTCCTGGTAGATGGCGATCAGGTCAGGGATGCCACCGCCCTTGACGAACTCGGAACGCACGGTGTGACCCGGTGCCTTCGGCGCGATCATGATCACGTCGAGGTCGGCGCGCGGGACGACCTGGTTGTAGTGGATGGAGAAGCCGTGAGCGAAGGCCAGGGTGGCGCCCTTCTTCAGGTTCGGCTCGATCTCTTCCTTGTACAGGCGGCCCTGGAACTCGTCCGGGGTGAGGATCATGACCACGTCGGCTGCGGCGACGGCGGTCTTCACGTCGGCAACCTTCAGACCGTGCGCTTCGGCCTTGGCCACGGTGGCGGAGCCGCTACGCAGGCCCACGGTGACGTCGACGCCGGAGTCCTTCAGGTTGCAGGCATGGGCGTGGCCCTGGGAGCCGTAGCCGATGATGGCAACTTTCTTGCCCTGGATGATCGAGAGGTCACAGTCTTTATCGTAGAAAACGCGCATGGGAATTCCCCTTCAGTAAGGCCTCGCGGGCCTGCTTTCAGTTCAGATGCTCAGAGTCTTGTCGCCACGGGCGATGCCAGTGACGCCACTGCGGACCACTTCCAGGATCGACGCAGTGCCGATGGCCTGGATGAAGCTGTCCAGTTTGTCGCTGGTACCCGCCAGTTGCACGGTATAGACGCTACTGGTGACGTCGACGATCTGCCCACGGAAGATATCGGTGGTGCGCTTGACCTCGGCGCGCTGGGCGCCCGTGGCCTTGACCTTCACCAGCATCAGCTCGCGCTCGATATGGGCGCTTTCCGACAGATCCACCAGCTTGACCACTTCGATCAGCTTGTTGAGGTTCTTGGTGATCTGCTCGATCACCTCATCGTGCCCCACGGTGGTCAGCGTCAGACGCGACAGGGTCGGGTCCTCGGTCGGCGCCACGGTCAGGCTTTCGATGTTGTAGTTGCGTTGGGAGAACAGGCCGACCACGCGGGACAATGCGCCTGGCTCGTTTTCCAGCAGCAGGGAAATGATGTGTCGCATGATCAGGTACGCTCCGTCTTGCTCAGCCACATGTCGCGCATCGCGCCGTCACGGATCTGCATCGGATAGACGTGTTCGCTGGCGTCCACCTGGATGTCGAGGAAGACCAGGCGATTCTTCATGGCGAACGCCTCCTCCATCTTCGGCTTCAGATCCTTCAGGTCGGTGATGCGCATGCCGACATGCCCGTAGGCTTCGGCAAGCTTGACGAAGTCCGGCAGGGATTCCATGTAGGAATGCGAATAACGGCTGTTGTACTGCATGTCCTGCCACTGGCGGACCATGCCCAGGGCACCATTGTTCAGGTTGACGATCTTCACCGGCAGGTCGTACTGCAGGCAGGTAGACAGTTCCTGGATATTCATCTGGATACTGCCCTCGCCGGTCACGCAGGCGACATCGTCGTCCGGGAAGTTGAGCTTGATGCCCATCGCCGCCGGGAAGCCGAAGCCCATGGTGCCGAGACCGCCGGAGTTGATCCAGCGATTGGGCTTGTTGAACTTGTAGTACTGCGAGGCGAACATCTGGTGCTGGCCGACATCGGAGGTGATGAAGGCATCGCCATGGGTAACCTCGTAGAGCGTCTCGATGACGGTCTGCGGCTTGATGATGCTGCCGTCGCCCTTGTCGTACGGGAACAACCCACGGTTACCACGCCACTCGTCGATCTGCTTCCACCAGGCAGCCTGGGCATCCTGGTTCGGGGTCTCGCCGATTTCCCTGACGATCGCGACCATTTCGGTGAGAACGCTGTCCACCGGGCCGACGATCGGGATGTCGGCCTTGATGGTCTTGGAAATCGACGCCGGATCGATGTCGATGTGGATGATCTTGGCGTTCGGGCAGAACTTCGCCGCACCGTTGATGACCCGGTCGTCGAAACGCGCGCCGACCGCGAGGATCACGTCGCTGTGATGCATCGCCAGGTTGGCGGTGAAGCTGCCATGCATCCCGAGCATGCCGAGGAACTGGCGGTCTGCGCCGGGATACCCGCCGAGGCCCATCAGGGTGTTGGTCACCGGCAGGTTGAGCATCTGCGCCAGCTCGGTCAGCGGCGCCGCGGCATTGCCCATGATCACGCCGCCGCCGGAATAGACCACCGGGCGCTTGGCGGCCAGGAGCATCTCGGCGGCCTTGCGGATCTGTCCCGAGTGACCGCGAACGGCCGGGCTGTACGAACGCAACTTGACCTTCTTCGGATAGGAATATTCGAATTTCTGCGTCGGGTCGCCCATGTCCTTCGGAATATCCACGACCACCGGCCCCGGACGACCGGACTGCGCCAGGTAGAAGGCCTTCTTGATCACCTCGGGAATTTCCGAGGGATGCTTGATGATGAAGCTGTGCTTCACGATCGGCCGGGAGATCCCGACCATGTCGGTTTCCTGGAACGCATCGGTACCGACCATGTTGCTCGGCACCTGGCCCGACAGGATCACCATCGGGATGGAGTCCATGTATGCGGTGGCGATACCGGTGATGGCGTTGGTCGCGCCCGGGCCGGAAGTCACCAGCACGACACCGGGCTTGCCGGTGGCGCGGGCGTAGCCGTCGGCCATATGGGTAGCCGCCTGTTCGTGGCGCACCAGGATGTGGGTCACGTCGTGCTCCTTGAAGAGCGCGTCGTAGATATGCAGGAGGGCACCACCCGGGTACCCGTAGATGTACTTAACGCCTTCGTCGCGCAACGAGCGGACGACCATTTCAGCGCCAGATAAAAGCTCCACGTTTTCACCTCTAGAACGCTATACGGCCACCCAGGGGCGGGCGACCGAAATTCGGTTGGCTGCCCGGCAGAGCATGGGTGACGGTAGTCACCGGCTACGTCAACTGCCGATTGAGCAAACTTGGAAGGGCGCCTGGTGTTACGGAGCTCTTCCACCCAGCGCGAGGTAACGCGAAGCAGGGTGTAACTTTCGGCGCGGGTAGGCACCTCATGGTCTGCCGGAGAGGGGACTGGGTTGCAGACGGCCCGCTACAGCGAGCTTGGATTCTTCGCATTCGTCGAACGCAAGTCAAGCTTTATTCTGAAAATTATCAAAAAAAATTCCAAGGAAGCTGCCATACCCTTCCATAAAAAAGCTGATCAATGACCAAAAACAGATTTTATGGCTAGAAAATTCCGATTTAGAGCAAACTTTTCCAAAATGCCCATGATTCCCGCGAGGACTTGCCACGGCGAGGCCGTCTCCGGCGGCGGTTGTGATGCCGTGCAGCATGCCGCGCTGGCGGATTTGGTTATAGTTAGCCGCAGTTAGCGCATTCCAAGGACTCCGCATGCGACGCATGATCCTCCCGGCCAGCTTGTTGCTCGCCCTTTCCTCTTTCGCCATGGCCGCCCCGATCTACAAATGGGTCGACGCCGAGGGCGTCACCCACTTCGGCGCACAACCGCCGCAAGGTGCGCAAGCGACCACGGTGAATACCCAGACCGCCCCGCCGCCGGACAACTTCCCCCTGCCCCCCTCGACCCCGGCACCGACCATCCAGCAGAAACCGGCCGATCCCGAGCAGAAGGCGATCGACGACAAGGTGAAGCAGCAAGTGGCGAAGGAAGAGGCCGAGCGCAAGCAGTTCTGCGAAGAGACCCGCAACAACCTCGCGCAACTGAAGAACAACCCGCGCGTAAGGGTCGACGAAGGCAAGGGCGAACTCCGTCGCCTCGGCGAGGAAGAACGCCAAGAGCGAATCGCCAAGGCCGAAAAGGCGATCCAGGAGAATTGCCGCTGAGGCGAACACAGCCCCGTCCCGCAGCTGGGGGCTGACCCGGCTCTCCGCCTTGCTTGAAGCAAAGAAAAACCCGGCCTGTAGCCGGGTTTTTCTTTACTGCCGAAGCTTCATGACGGCCCGCCGATCAGCCGGTCGAACTCGCCAAGCGCCGCCAACAGACCGGCGACTTCCTCGCCACGCTGCGCATAGGCCACCTCGGCCATGGCCAGGATACCCGAGGCCTGCGGCAAGGCGCTGTCGCTTTCGAGAATCAGCTTCATCCGCGGCAGGAAGATCCATTGCAGCCATTGCTCGAGCGCCAGCGTATCCACGCAGAACGGCTCGGGGCTGGCCAGCGCTTCCGGGGCGGGGCGGCTTTCGCTCCACCAGCCGAGGGCACGCAACTCACGCTCGATCAGCAACAACTGGTCGGCCAGCGCATAGACCCGTCGATCCATCAGGAGCTGACCTTTGCCTTCTGCCGGGCCAGCGCAGCGCCGGCGGAGTCTCCCTGCTTCTCCCGCGCCTGGGCGATCAGTTCCCAGAGCCCGGCCTGCAAGGTCGGCCGGCCATTGGCGTAGCTCAAGCCACGGCGCGCGACCTGCTCGGCCTGAGCCGCATCGCCCTGGGCCAGGCGCACCTGGGCCAGGCGATAGAGCACCTGAGGCTCGCGCGGAGCGATGCGCTGGGCTCGCTCGAGGCTGGCGGCGGCACTGTTCAGGTCGCCGCTGCCCTGCTGTTGCTGGGCGGTTGTGAGCATCGCCAGGACCGGCCCGTCCAACTGTTCGTCGGCTGCCAGGCTGCCGGCCGAGCCGGAGGCCGGAATGCCGGTGGGCGCGGAACGACTGGCGCCGCTGGGCGGCATGTTGTAGCTGTCGCCCAGCGGTGGCGTGGAGGCGCTGCTGGGCGGAGCCTGGTACTGGGTGCCGGTGCCGAGCGGAGCGCTGCTGATCGGCGCGGCGCCGGACTGCGCCGGGAAAGTCTGGATCGGTGCGGAATTGGCGCCCTGCGGCACCATCACCACCACGCCGGAGTCGCCGCCCTGGGGAATGCCCTGGGTGGCGGCGCCTTGCTGGGTACGCGGTACCTGGGTACGGGTGATGCGGAAACCGCCGCTTTCCTGGTTGGAAACCGGAGTGCCGGAATCCACCACCGGGATCGCCCCATGCTGCGGGCTGGCACAGCCCGCGAGCAGGGCACTGCCGGCAAGCGCGGCGAATACGAAAATCTTCTTCACGTCAGGTCCTCTCGGATCAATTCAGCCAGCCACGTACCCAGTCCATCACCTCGCCGGCGGGGTTCTGGCTCCCGCAGCCTGGGCCCTGGGCGGGCTCGCTGCCACGAATATAGGGCATCTGTACGGCATTCGGGCAATCCGCCGCCGAGCCCTGCCCGGTCTGCGCGTCGACCCAGGCCATCACCACGTTCTCCGGCATCGGCATTTCCAGCGATTGCGGATGCGCCTTGCGCATGAAGCTGGCCCACACCTGCAAGGCACCGGTGGCGCCGGTAAGCGGCGTCTTGCCGTTGTCGTCGCGACCGAGCCAGACCACAGCCTGGAGGTCGCCGCCGAAACCGGAGAACCAGCTATCGCGCGAGTCGTTGCTGGTGCCGGTCTTGCCGGCGAGGGTCAGCGACGACGGCAATTGACTGTACACCGAACGCCCGGTGCCTTCGCGCATGACCCGCTGCATGGCGTTCTGCACCAGGTAGACGGCGCCCGAGTCGAAGCGCTGTTCGACCTGGAACGGATAGCGCTTGAGCGGCTGGCCGTCGGCAGTGAGGACGCTGCGGATCCCCCGCAACGGCGTGTTGAAGCCGCCGCTGGCGATGGTCTGGTACATGGTGGCGACCTCCATCGGACTGAGCGAACCGGCGCCCAGCAGCATCGAAGGATAGGCCGGCCAGTCACGGTTGATACCCAGCCGGGCGACGGTCTGCAGCACGTTGGGCACACCGACGTCGAGGCCGAGCTTGGCGGTGGACAGGTTGTAGGAGTTTGCCAGGCCCTGGTACAGGAAGATCGTGCCATGCGAGCGCCGGTCGTAGTTCTGCGGTCGCCAGACCTGGCCGTCCTGGCCTTTCACCGCGAAGGGCTCGTCCTGTACCCAGGTGGTCAGGGTGTACTTGCTCGGCCGCTCGAGAGCGGTCAGGTAGACCGCCGGCTTGATCAGCGAACCGATCGGCCGCACCGCGTCCAGGGCCCGGTTGAAGCCGGCGAAGCGCGGGTCGCGACTGCCGATCAGGGCCTGGATCTCACCGGTTTCCGGATTGGTCACGACCATCGCCGCCTCGACCTGGTCGACCCCCTTGCGCCCACTGAGACGCTTGAGCGTTTCGTTGACGGAGGTCTCGGCCTTCTCCTGCAGGATCGGATCGAAGCTGGTGAAGATGCGCAGCCCTTCCTCGGTCAGGTCCTCGTCGCGGTAGTCCTGGCGCAACTGGCGCTTGACCAGGTCGAGGAAGGCCGGATAGGAGCTGTCGGCCATGCTGCCCTGCCGGGTCACGCCGAGCGGGCGCAGCTTGGCGGCGTCGACTTCCTGCTGGGTCGCCACGCCCTGCTCGGCGAGCACGTCGAGCACCAGGTTGCGCCGCGCCAGCGCACGATCCGGGTAACGCCGCGGGTTGAAGTAGGACGGCCCCTTGACCATGCCGACCAGCAGCGCCACCTGGTCGAGCTTGAGCTCGGCCAACGGCTGACTGAAGAAATACTGGCTGGCCAGGCCGAAGCCATGGATCGCTCGTTGCCCATCCTGGCCGAGGAACACCTCGTTGAGATAGGACTCGAGGATGTCGCGCTTGTCGTAGTGCAGTTCCAGCAGCACCGCCATCATCGCTTCGTTGATCTTGCGGCTCAGGCTGCGCTCATTGCTCAGGAAGAAGTTCTTCACCAACTGCTGGGTCAGGGTGCTGCCGCCCTGGCGCAACTGGCCGGCCGTGGTGTTGACCCACACCGCCCGCGCCACGGATTTCAGCGACACACCATGGTGGTTCCAGAAGTCGCGATCCTCGACCGCGACCAGGGTGTCGATCAGGTAGGTCGGCACCTGGTCGAGCTTGACCAGGATGCGATCCTCATGGTGCGCCGGATACAAGCCGCCGATCAGCAGCGGCTCAAGGCGCGCCACCGCCAGTTCCTTGCCGTTGGCCTGGCTCAGCCCGCTGACGTAGTTGCCGTTGAAGCGCACGCGCACGCGCTGGGCCGGTTCCGCGCCTTCGTAGAACTGGAAGCCACGGGTATTGAGTTCGACCGCGCTGGCCGCCACCGATACGGTTCCAGGGCCGCTCACGTTGGGCTCGCGACGGTAGCCGAGGGCGTCGAGTTCGCGCAGGAAGTCTTCCCTGCTCAGCTTCAGGCCGTTGAACAGCTCCAGCGGGCGGGCATAGACCTTCGCCGGGATGGTCCAGCGCCGGCCGGAGAATTTCTCCTGCACCACGGCATCGAGATAGATGGCGAAGCCGGCGAGGAGCACCAGGCCGACGAGGCCGAGCTTGAGAGCCCAGCTGAGCCATTTGTTCAGGCCGGGTGCCGGGCGTGCTTTGCTGTTACGGGAACGGGGGGATCGGGGACGCGTCATGGCGGCGCATTATACGTACTTTATCCACAGCGGACAGACACCGCATCGGCGGCATCCACGGTCTGCGCGGCCCCGGTGGATAGACGCGGCGGCAGCGCGGCGCATTCGACCGGCGATCCGGCAAATGGTTGCTATCCGCCAGCGAGGTTTGCACTGTCACCCCTTCCCGCCATAATGCGGGTTTTCGCATATTTCAGAGGCAAGGATATCCCGTGAGCCAGACCCTGATCGCCGCCCTGCAGAACCCGGCCCTCTACCCCCACCCGGTGGAGCGCTTCGAGGTCATCGAGACGCACATCTCCTGGGTCCTGTTGACCGGTCCCTACGCCTACAAGATCAAGAAGCCGATGGATTTCGGCTTTCTCGATTTCACCAGCCTGGACAAGCGCCGCTTCTATTGCAACGAAGAGCTGCGCCTGAACCAGCGCCTCACCGACGATCTCTACCTGGAGGTCCTGCCGATCACCGGCAGCGAAGAGGCGCCGCGGATCGGCGGCGACGGCGAGGCAATCGAATACCTGCTGAAGATGCGCCAGTTCCCGCAGGACAACCTGCTGGCGGCAATCCAGGGCCGCGGCGAACTGTCCAACCAGCATATTGACGAACTGGCCGAGCAGATCGCGCACTTCCACCAGAACACTCCGAAGGTGCCGCTGGAGCACCCGCTGGGCACCGCCGAGTCCTGCATGGCGCCGGTGCGGCAGAATTTCGAGCAGGTTCGCCCGCTGCTCAAGGACAAGGCCGACCTGCAACAGCTGGATGCCCTCGAAGCCTGGGCGGAAAGCAGCTTCGAACGCCTGCTGCCGGTGCTCCAGGAGCGCAAGGCGAAGGGCTTCATCCGCGAATGCCACGGCGACATCCACCTGGGCAACGCCGCGCTGATCGACGGCAAGGTAGTGCTGTTCGACTGCATCGAATTCAACGAACCGTTCCGCTTCACCGATGTCTGCGCCGACTTCGCCTTCCTCGCGATGGACCTGGAAGATCGCGGCCTGAAGTGCCACGCTCGACGCTTCGTCAGCCTCTATCTGGAACACACCGGCGACTACCAGGCCCTGGAACTGCTGAACTTCTACAAGGCCTACCGCGCCATGGTCCGCGCCAAGGTCGCGCTGTTCAGCCTCGGCTACCAGACCGATGCCGTGCAGCGCGCCGCGACCCTGCGCCAGTACCGCAACTACGCCAACCTGGCGGAAAGCTACAGCGCCATTCCCTCGCGCTTCCTGGCGGTCACCCATGGTGTCTCCGCGGTCGGCAAGAGCCAGGTGGCCATGCGTCTGGTGGAGGCTCTGGGCGCCGTGCGCCTGCGCTCGGATATCGAACGCAAGCGTCTGTTCGGCGAGCAGCCGGAACACGACAGGGGCCAGTTCGCCGCCGGCATCTATAGCAGCCAGGCCAGCGAAGCGACCTATGCGCACCTTCACCAGTTGGCCGCGAAGATCCTCCAGGCCGGCTATCCGGTGGTGATCGATGCCGCCTACCTGAAGCAGAATCAGCGCCAGGCCGCTTGCCACATCGCGGAAGAAACCGGCGTGCCGTTCCTGATCCTCGACTGCCAGGCGCCCGAAGCGGTGATCGCCGGCTGGCTTGCGCAACGCCAGGCGGAAGGCAAGGATCCGTCCGACGCGACTCTCGACGTGATCCGCACCCAGCAGGCTACCCGCGAGCCGCTGACAGCGGCGGAGACGGTCCAGAGCAAGCGCGTAGACACCCACGACGCGGCCAGCCTCGACGGGCTGGTCGACGGCATTCGCCAGCGCCTGCCCGGTCTCTGAACGAACTGCCATGGCGCCCGCCCCTCCAGGGCGGGCGCCATGCCGCTGCTCTTCTATACTCACGGCGAGCCTTCTGCACAGGACGCCGCCCATGAACTCGCCCCGTCAGCTCGACTCGCCGCTCTACCAACTGCTCCACGCCGAAGACATCGAAGGCTTCAACCGACAGAAGCCGGCCGACGGCTGGATCGACCTGGCCGGCGGCGACTTCCGCGGCCTCGACCTGCGTCTGCTGGATGCCGCCCGCGTCGACTTCAGCGATGCCTATTTCCGCGGCGCCGACCTGCGCGGCGTGGATCTGCGCGAGGCGCGCCTGGAGGGCGCCAGCCTGGCCCATGCGCAGATATCCGGTACGTATTTCCCGTTGCGCCTGGCGCCGGACGAGATCCGCATGTCGGTGAACTTCGGCACCCGCCTGCGCTACCTGCCGGAGCCCTGAGAAGCGGAAGGACCACGCCAGGCCACGTTTTGCCGGGAGGCCGCTACACTTCTGGCAGGTACCCGGCCGGCTGAGGATCGGTCCCGGACCGCCTACGCCGGATCGTAAGGGCGAAGGCCGCTCGCGTCGGCCATCTCGCTCCATCGCGCCGGCCCTGTCGGCTCCGGACCGGTTCCAGGCAGTTCCGCGCCATCACGCTTCTGAGCGGCATCGCAAGGACCGACGATGAACGACGAACTGCTGAACCTGAAAAACCTCGGGAAAACCTCGACCCAATGGTTGCATGCCGTGGGTATCCACAGCGCCACCGATCTGCGTCGGCTCGGCTCGGTGGGAGCCTATCGCGCGGTCCGCGCGCGCGGCTTCCGAGCCTCGAAAGTCTTGCTCTATGCCATCGAAGGCGCACTCCTCGACGTTCACTGGAACGAGCTGTCCCCAGACCACAAGGCCGCACTGCTCGGCGAGCTGGAGACTTTCCCCGTGCGAAACAAGAGCTAGCTCACACCTGCCACGGGAAGATATTTACTCCCCCCCGGGCGCCCACCTATCGTCTCGTGGACGTTCGTACCTCCTCTCCCGACCAGGCAGCTCAAGGAAATGGCCATGTATCTACTCGGCGAGCAACCGGCGTATGCCGACCAATTGATCAATCGCCTGCAGGGAATCCCTCACCGCTTGCTCGAAGGCCTGGCACCCAGCGGCCCCGCCCTGGAACTGGAACGTAGCGACGACCTGGAACGCGAGCTGCCCGCCGACCAGGTATTCCTGGTGGAAAGCGGCCTGCTGCATGCGCTGGTCGACGAACGCCCACTGTTCTACCTCCAGGAAGGCGACCTCCTCGGACTTCGACGCGGACTCGAGCTCCCCGCCTGCCGGCATGCCAACGAAGAACCGATCCGCCTGCTGCCCTATTCGCGCGATGCGCTGCTCCAGCACATCCATGCTGACCAGGAACGTCAGGAACTGCTATTGCAGTACCTGATCGGACAGACTGCCCTGCTCGGCGATGCGCTGGCGCACCTGAAGCAGCCGGAAGTCCGCCCGGCCACCGGCTTCCGCCACTTCGCCGCGGGCGAGGCGCTGATCCGCCAGGGCGACGATGCGGATCATGTGTTCATCATCATCGAGGGGCATGCCGAAGCGCTGGTGGACGGCCAGAAAGTCGGCGATGTGCAGAAGGACGAGATCTTCGGCGCCATGGCCGTGTTCACTCGCGAGAAACGCAGCGCCACGGTGGTCGCCAGCGAACCCTGCACGGTGATGGTGATTCCCAAGGAGCAGTTCCTCGGCCTTATGCAGAACAACCCGCGAATCGCCCATAGCCTGATCGAAGGCATGGCCCGGCGGATAGACCTGCTTAACCGGGAAGTGACCCAGCTGCGCCTTCGCCGCAGCGCCTGAGGCCCATTCCAGAGGGCTCGCGACTAGCTAGCAGAAAAGTTTGGCGAAAGCGTTTGACATGGAAATGAGAATCATTATTATGTCACTCAACTGGTCGCGAGATCAGCCGGTAAGCTGAGAGACCCACGCAGTCGGACTCTTCAGATTATCTCCTCATCAGGCTAATCACGGTTTTTGACCCGGCACTTTGCCGGGTCTTTTTTTGCCTGCGATTCGGCCGGAGACGACCGTTCATCGGCTGGCGATGGAATGAATGAGAACCGGCTTGACCTGATAATGAGAATAGTTATTATTACAACAACTGGTCGCGAGGCCAGCAGGTAAGCTGAGAGACCAAGCAGTCGGACTCTTCAGATTATCTCCTCATCAGGCTAATCACGGTTTCGACCCGGCACTTTGCCGGGTCTTTTTTTGCCCGCGAAAACGTAGCGCGATACACGGCTCCAGGCCTCGCGCCCTTCCTTCAACGTGCCTTCTTCATCTCCGCGCAATAGTCCTTGTCCGGCTGTGCCGGCGTGTACCAGGCGTAGTCGGCCTCACGCGTCGTTACCGCCTGCCCGGCCTCGACCAGCATCAGTACCTGCGCACCCTTCTCCGCACCAAGGTCGCGCAGGTGGACCGGTACGCCGAGGTCGCGCCGGGCGTGGAAGCTGCCGGCGACGAGCATCGCCGGCAGTGGCGCATCGCGAAAACGCTCGGCCATACGGCGGTCACGTTGCTGCTGGACGGCGAGCATCGCCGGCAATTGATCGTCGGGAAGCATGCCGCAGTGGGATTCGCGAATCTGCGCAAGCAGCGGCAGGCGCACGCTGTCACGCCTGGAGGCCGTTCCGGGAAGCGGCGGACGCTCCCTGTAGATGCGCATGATCTCGCTCCGCTGGAGGTTCGCCGCCAGCAACGGCGCGGGTTGCGCAACCGCCCAGGACACCAGGGGTCCGTACTGCGTCCAGTCCCAACCTTTCTGCCAGTCCAGGGCCTGCTCCAGGTTCGCCACCGGCTTGCCGGTCCCGAGTTGTGCGCGGACCGCATCCACCCGTGGTTGCTGGCCGGGATCGAGCATTTCCAGCAGCAGGCTGCCCTGCGCCCGATATTCGCCCAGGGCCTGCGCCAGCCACAGTTCCACGGCATGATGATCGGGATTGTCGTGCTTCTCGCCGACGATCACTCGCGGCGCGGCCGCCAGGCGTGCGACCAGTTGCTGCGGGCTCAGCGTCACGCCGCTGCGCAATTCGACTATTCGTCCCGTCTGCGGATCGTCGCGCCCTTCCGCGCTCTGCCAATCAGGCAGCGGCGGCAGTTGGGACTGGCAGCCGCCCAGCAGCAGACAGAAAGCGAACAGGCGAATGCGCATGGCGACTCCTTCAACGGGCGACGATCAGCGGATGACCTCGCTCGGGATGACGCTGGACCAGGACCTCGAGGCCGAACACCGCGCGCAACGGCTCGGGGCGCAGGACTTCCTCGGGCGTACCGAGCAGGTGCGGGCGACCATTCTGCAACAGCAGCAGGCGGTCGCAATAGCGCGCGGCCAGGTTGAGATCGTGGAGGATCACCAGCACCGAGGCACCGCGGCGGGCGAAATCATGCACCGCCTGCAGGGTGGTGTGCTGGTGCAGCGGGTCGAGCGCCGAGGTCGGTTCGTCGAGCAGCAGCACCTGCCCCGGCTCGCCCGGCCACAGCTGCGCCAGCACCCGCGCCAGGTGCACGCGCTGGCGTTCGCCGCCGGACAGCGCCAGGTAGCTGCGCCCGGCCAGATGGCTGGCGTCGGCCGCCGCCAAGGCCTCGGCGACGATCTGCACATCGCGCTCGCGGCCGCTGGAATGGGGCAGCCGACCGAAGCCGACCACCGCCTCCACCGGAAAGGCGAAGCCCAGCGACGAACTCTGCGGCAGCACCGCCAGGCGCTGCGCGCGAGCGACGCCCGGCCAGTCGTCGAGGCCGCGCTCGTCGAGCAGCACCAGCCCTTCGGCCGGCTCCAGTTCGCCACAGAGAGCGCCAAGCAAGGTGCTCTTGCCAGCGCCGTTGGGGCCGAGTACGCCGAGCATCTCGCCAGGCCGCAGCTCCAGTTCGAGGCCTTCCAGTACAGTCTTTCCGCCACGGCGGATGGACAGGTTCTCCACGCGCAGCATCAGGCCCGCCCCCGCAATAGCAGATAAAGGAAGAACGGCGCGCCGATCAGTGCCGTGACGATGCCGATCGGCAACTCCGCCGGAGCCAGCGCCAGGCGCGCCAGCAGGTCGGCAAGCAGCAGGAGAATGGCGCCGGCCATCATCGAGGCCGGCAGCAACGTCCGATGATCCGGACCGGCAACCAGACGGATCAGGTGCGGTACCACCAGGCCGATGAAGCCGATCATCCCCGCCGCCGCCACTGCGGCGCCGACGCCAAGGGCAGTGCAAAGCACCAGTTCGGCCTTCAATCGCTCGACGTCGAAGCCCAGGTGACGGGCCTCGGACTCGCCGAGCAGCAGTGCGTTCAGCGCATCTGCCCGGCGCGGTAGCCAGCAGGCCACCAGCAGCGCCACCAGCAGCAGCGGCCAGAGTCGTGGGTAGCTGGCGCCGTTCAGGCTGCCCAGGTTCCAGAAGGTCAGGGTACGCAAGGTGGCGTCATCGGCGAGATAGGTAAACAGTCCGATCACCGCGCCGGACAGCGCGGTCAGGGCGATCCCTGCCAGCAACATGGTGGCCACGCTGGTCTGGCCATCGCGGCGGCCAAGTCGATAGACCAGCCAGGTCACCCCCAGGCCGCCGCCGAAGGCGCACAGTGACAGCAGGTAAGGCGCGAGGAACGCCGGCAAGCCACCCAGCGAGGCGCCGAACACGATGGCCAGCGCCGCGCCAAGGGCCGCGCCGCTGGACACCCCGACCAGCCCTGGATCGGCCAGCGGGTTGCGGAACAGGCCCTGCATCGCCACCCCGGACAGCGCCAGCACCGCGCCCACGGCCAGGCCGAGCAGGGTCCGCGGCAGGCGGATCTGGCCGAGGATCATTTCCGCCTGGGCCAGGCCCGCTCCATCGAGCGGCAGCCCGGCCAGGCGCAGCGCGGCGCGCAGGGTATCGCCCAGCGGCAGGCTGACGGGACCGAGGGCGAGGGACAACCAGAGGACCAACACGAGCGAAATCCCCAGCGCACCGAACAGTGCGCGGGGGCGAACAACCGATTTCAATGGGCGGCTTCCATACTCAGCGGTTTCGCGGAAGGATAAAAGGCTGCGGAGAGAGCCGCCAGGCCATCCGGCAGGCGCGGACCGAGGCCGCCCACCAGGAGCGTCGGGTCAAGCACCAGCAGACGTCCGTCACGCGCCGCGCGGGTCGCGGCGAGCCCGGGGTTCTGCTTGAGCAGCGCGGCACGCGCCGCATCACCTTCGAGGCTGCGGTCGGCGATCACCACCGCGACCGGATCGAGCGCTGCCAGGGCTTCCACCGAGATCGGCTTGTAACCCTCATGGGTAGCCAGGTTGCGTGCTCCGGCTCGGTTCAGGACCCAATCGCCGCCGGTATTGCGCCCGGCTACCAGCAACTGACCGCCGGCGTTGCCGATCACCAGCAGGACGCCCGGGGCCGGCTGACTCTTCTGCGCGGCCGCGATCCAGTCCGCCTGGCGCCGCAGCCGCTGACGATAGTCAAGTTCGGCGGCCTCGGCGCGCTGGGGCACGCCGAGCCAGTCGCCGAGCTTCTTCAGGTTGCTTTCCAGTGCCTCCAGATCCGGCCTGGCGGAGAGGGTCTCGACCCGCACGCCGGCGCCTTCGAGCTGCTTGAGTACCGGCGGAGGCCCCATTTCCTCGGTGCCGATGAGGATATCCGGACGTAACGCCAGCACGCCCTCGGCAGCCAGTTGGCGCTGGTAGCCGACGCTCGGCAACTGTTTCAGCGCCTGCGGATGCTGGCTGGTGGTGTCCACCCCGACCAGCTTGCTCTCGCCGCCCAGCGCCACCACCCATTCGCTCAGCGAGCCGCCCGCGCTCACCCAGCGTTGCGGCAGCTCGGCGGCCTGGGCCATGCCGGTGCCGAGCAGGATGCCCAGCGCCAACCCGTTGAATAGTCGATCGATACGCATGATCTCTCCTCAGAGCGCCTTGAAGGATTCGGCCAGTTCGCGCCAGTCGTCGCGCTCGGGCTCGCCGGGCTTGCGCGCGCCGAACAGTTGCACGATCAGTTCGCCGTCGGCGTCGAAGGCCTCCCAGCTGGTTACGATGCCATCGGTGCTCGGCTTGCGCACCCGCCAAAGCTCGGCGATGCCGGTGGTCTTCAGGTGCAGGTTGAATTCCGGATCAAGCACGTTGAACCAGTCGTCCAGCCACTTCAGGTTGCACACAGGCCCGGTATGGATCTGGATGCAGTGGGCGTTGCCGACGAACACCATGATCGGCAATCCGCTTTCGGCCGCCGCTTCGAAGAGTTTCGCCAGGTCGCCATTATCCAGGCGCTCGGCCCATTCGCCGCCAGCCAGGCGCAGCGCCTGGGTGCGCTGCGCGCCATGCTTCTTCAGCAGGGCGTGGAAATGATGGGTGTCCTTCAACGCGGCCCAGCCTTCGCGCAAGGCGGCGGCATCGATCTGCGCATCGACGAGCGCCGCAGCCGGTGCGCGGGGTTCGTGCAGCGCCAGCACGGCATCCTGCTCGGCAGCCCGCAGGCGCTCGACCAGCGGTTCCCAGGCGCGGACGTCGCTGGCCTCGGCAAGGAACACCTTGTGCACCGCCACGCCCTGCTGGTCGAACACCTGGATGCTGCGCTGGGTACCCCGCGCTGTCTCCTCGGCAATGGCGAAGACGGCGTTCCACCCCCCCAGGAACAGGCGCAGGTCGATATCCGGCGAGACCACCAGGCCCATCTGCCCATTGGCAGAGACCGTCACTTCGCGATACGGCCCCTTGCGTTCGTGGACGCAATGCTCGTTGCGGGTCAGCGCCATGATCGGCCCCAGTTCGCCGAGCGCCGGCAGCAAGGCGGCCCAGTCCGGCCGCAGGCGCACGGCATCGATGCCGACCCGGCTGGCGACCAGCTCGCCTTCGCTGACCTGCAACAGCGCGGCGGCGTCGCGCGCGCGTAGCTGCGGTCGCTCGGCGCGCAGGTCCTGCCAGGCGCGGTAAAGCTCGGCAGGGGAATGGGAAAGGCTGGGAGTGCTGCTCATCGACGGTTCCTCGGGCATATCCGGTTCGGTCGCGCTACGCGCAAAAACAGGTGAACTTTGCCACAAAACGCATATCTGAATCCATTTGATAATTATTTGCATTAGCGTTTTTCTGGCAGTACCTTGTGCGCCCGACGTCCCCCTGGCTATTCGCCACCGGCCCGACCCAAGGAGTCCCACATGCCGCTCTCCCCGCCCTTCGCCCTGCGCCCCTGCCTGGCCCTGCTGTTGCTCAGCCCTTCCCTGGCCCTGGCGGGGAACGCCGTCCCGCTGACCCCGACCACCATCACCGCCACCCGTACCGAGCAGGCAGTGGATTCGGTGCCAAGCACCGTCAGCGTGCAGACCCGCGAACAACTGGACCGGCAGAACGTCAACAACATCAAGGAACTGGTGCGCTACGAACCGGGAGTCTCGGTCGGCGGCGCCGGCCAGCGTGCCGGGATCACCGGCTACAACATCCGCGGCATCGACGGGAACCGCATCCTTACGCAGATCGACGGGGTCGAACTGCCCAACGACTTCTTCAGCGGCCCCTACGCGCAGACCCACCGCAACTACGTCGATCCGGACATCGTAAAGCGCGTGGAGATCCTTCGCGGCCCGGCCTCGGCGCTTTACGGCAGCAACGCCATCGGCGGCGCGGTGAGCTACTTCACCCTCGACCCGTCGGACATCCTCAAGGACGGCAAGGACGTCGGCGCCCGGCTGAAGGCCGGCTACGAGTCGGCCAGCCACTCCTGGTTGACCTCGGCCACCGTCGCCGGCCGCGCCGACGACTTCGACGGTCTGCTGCATTATGGCTACCGCCAGGGCCACGAGACCGAATCCAACGGCGGCCACGGCGGCACCGGGCTCTCGCGCAGCGAAGCCAACCCGGAAGACGCCGACAGCTACAGCCTGCTCGGCAAGCTGGGCTGGAACTACGCCGAGGGCAGCCGCTTCGGGCTGGTCTTCGAGAAGTACAAGAGCGACGTCGATACCGACCAGAAGAGCGCCTATGGCGGCCCGTACGACAAGGGCAAGCCGGCCATCCCGCCGAGCATGCTGCCGGGCGGCATGTACCAGTGGCGCAAGGGCAACGACACCCTGACTCGCGAGCGCTACGGCCTGGAGCACCATTTCCTGCTCGACAGCCCGGTCGCCGATCGCATCCAGTGGAGCCTGAACTACCAGTTGGCGAAGACCGACCAGGCGACCCGCGAGTTCTACTACCCGATCACCCGCAAGGTCCTGCGCACCCGCGACACTACCTACAAGGAACGCCTGTGGGTCTTCGACAGCCAGTTGGACAAGAGCTTCGCCATCGGCGAGACCGAGCACCTGCTGAGCTACGGGATCAATCTCAAGCACCAGAAGGTCACCGGCATGCGCAGCGGCACCGGCACCAACCTGGACACCGGCGCGGACAGCCCGCGCGATGCCCTGGAACGCAGCAGCGACTTTCCCGATCCGACGGTGAAGACCTACGCCCTGTTCGCCCAGGACAGCATCAGCTGGAACGACTGGACCTTCACTCCCGGCCTGCGTTACGACTACACGCGCATGGAGCCGCACATCACCGACGAGTTCCTGCGCACCATGAAGCAGAGCCAGAACACCGCGGTCGACGAGTCGGACAAGAAATGGCACCGGGTTTCGCCCAAGTTCGGCGTGACCTACGACTTCGCCCAGCACTACACCTGGTACGGCCAATACGCCCAGGGCTTCCGCACGCCCACCGCCAAGGCGCTGTACGGTCGATTCGAGAACCTGCAGGCGGGCTACCACATCGAGCCTAACCCCAACCTCAAGCCGGAAAAGAGCCAGAGCTTCGAGACCGGGTTGCGCGGCAAGTTCGACGAAGGCAGCTTCGGCGTAGCGGTGTTCTACAACAAATATCGCGACTTCATCGACGAAGACGCCCTGAATACCGATAGCACCGGCGGCAACGGCCAGACCTTCCAGTCCAACAACATCGAGCGGGCGGTGATCAAGGGCGTCGAGCTCAAGGGCCGCCTGGAGCTGGGCGCCTTCGGCGCGCCGCAGGGACTCTACACCCAGGGCAGCGTGGCCTACGCCTACGGTCGCAACAAGGACAACGGCGAGCCGATCAACAGCGTCAACCCACTCACCGGAGTGTTCGGCCTGGGCTACGACGAAGCAGACGGCAACTACGGCGGGCTGCTCAGCTGGACCCTGGTCAAACGCAAGGATCGCGTCGACGACAGCACCTTCCACACCCCGGATGGCACCGCCAGCCAGTTCAAGACCCCGGGCTTCGGCGTCCTCGACCTCAGCGCCTACTACAGGCTGAGCAAGGACCTGACCCTCAACGCCGGTCTCTACAACCTGACCGACAAGAAATACTGGCTGTGGGATGACGTGCGCGGCTACGACAGCGTCGGCGAGGCTTCGGCGCTGGCCCCGGCCAACATCGACCGACTGTCCCAGCCAGGCCGCAATTTCGCGGTCAACCTGGTCTGGGACATCTGACCCGTTACCCCTTCGCACACGGAAGTGCCCCCATACCCAGCGCCTGGCCATGCCGGGCGCTTTCCATGCCACAGGTGAAAGCCGTCCTCCGGATCAGGGATAATGATCCCGGCAAACGGAGCGCCCATGATCCACCTGTGTCCCTCTTCCCATCTCGCCGAAGGCAACAGCCGCGGCTTCCTCGTCGATGAGCGGCGGCTGTTCGCGGTGCGTCGCGACGGCCGCGCCTACATCTACCTGAACCGCTGCCCGCATCGCGGCATCCCGTTGGAGTGGCAGCCCGATGCCTTCCTCGACGACAGCGCCAGCCTGATCCGTTGCGCCAGCCACGGCGCGCTGTTCCTCATCGAGTCCGGCGAGTGCGTCGCCGGCCCCTGCGCTGGCGAGCGCTTGCGCGCCCTGCCCTGCCGGGAAGACGCCGAAGGCCTCTGGGTGGAGCTGGACGACTGACCCAACGGGGGATGGGCGGCAAGCCGCGAGGCAACGGCTAGGCTTGCGGCACAAAGATAAAAAAGAGGAAGGAACGCGCCATGCGCCGATTCAGCCTGCGCTTCGTCCTGCTGCTCCTGTTCGGCCTGCTGCTCTATGCCTGCCGCAATGAACCGGGCCCCGTACGGCTCGCCCCTGGCGTAACAGCGGCGGATTACCGGACTTTCTTCATCCAGGCGGTACGCGCCGAGGGGCACCGCATCGACTTCGAGGAGCGTTTCGATACGGCCGTGCGCCGCGCCCTGGAGGCCAAGGGCTATCGCTACCACGCGGAACACGGCGACCTGCGGGTGATCTACGCCCTCGGCCTGCAACGCCAGCCGGGCCTGGAAATGCGCCCGGTGATCACCCAGGATGGCGTCTTCACCCAGACCCAACTGACCGAAGACACCGAGGCCAGGCTGGCGCTGCGCATCCTTGATGAAAGCAACGGCAGGGTCCTTCTGGAAAGCGTGCTGAGCCGCCAACTGCACGATCCGGCGCTGACCCAGGAAGCGTTCGACCGCGGCGTCGCGCAGTTGCTGAAGGACTTCCCGAGTCGCAGTCAACCTTGAATGTCACAGGCCGTCGAAGTCGTCCTCGCGACGCTCGGCGCTCTCGCCGGGTGCCGACAGCCGGGGCGGCCGCCGTTGCAGCCACCACAGGGCGGCGATCCCCAGGGCAGCCATTGCGCCGCGGAACAGCAGGCCGAACAGGTTGCCGTCGGCCTCCATCCCGCCCTCGATCCAGGCAATCAATAGCCGCGACAGGGTCAGGATCGATTGCAGCAGCACTACCAGGATCAACGCCGGCTGCACCAGCGAAGCCCGGCGCAGGGCGAACAGCAGGAACAACGCCAGGGCGAACTGATGGCCGCCATAGAACACCCGCGCATCGCTGACCGCCGAAGGCTCCATCAGCAGCATGCCACTGAGATTGGCCATCTCGTAGGGACGCACCCAGTACAGCACTCCCAGCGCGCCCCATACCAGCGCCTGAACCAGCAAAACCAAACGGGCGAAGAGCATCCCCTTTCTCCTCGGGCCTGTTGCCCCAGCGGTCAGTTCGACACCGGCGGCGAACGCCCCGGCAACCCTAAGGACAGCAGACCCAAACCGCGCCGACGAGTTCGCTGCGACAATCCGTCCCTGCCCAACGGCAACCCGGCGCGGCGGGCAGCGCATCGCTTCGTCACAAGTGGATACAGCTCACCGGCTGGGTGGCGGCGGGTGCCAGCGGTATGCTCCCGGCATTCGCTCGCAGCAAGGAGAATCCCATGCGCCGCTTCGCACCCCTGGCCGTCCTGGCCGCCACCCTGCTCCACGGTTCCCTGGTCCAGGCCGCCGAACCGCTGGCCATCGACGTCCACCGCGACGCCAACTGCGGCTGCTGCAAGGACTGGATCAAGCACCTCGAAGCCAACGGTTTCAAGGTCACCGACCATGTGGAAGCAGACATGAGCGCAGTCAAGAGCCGTCTCGGCGTGCCCTACAGCATGGGCTCCTGTCATACCGGAGTGATCGACGGCAAGTTCGTCGAAGGCCACGTGCCGGCAGCCGACATCCTCAAGCTGCGCGAACGCGCCGACCTGGTCGGCGCCGCCGTACCGGGCATGCCGGTCGGCTCGCCGGGCATGGAAATGGGCGACCGCCAGGACGCCTACCAGGTCGTCGGCCTGACCAGGAGCGGCCAGGCCTCGGTACTGGCGGAGTACCCGGGACGCTAACGAAAACGCCGTTTTCCCCAGGGAAAACGGCGTTTTTCCTTGTAGCAGGACGTGAGGATCACTCCGCCAGGCTATCGACCTTCCTCTGCGGCGACAGCAGCCCGTCGGCGCGGAACATCGCCTTGATCCCGCGCACCGCCTGGCGCAGGCGGTCGCGGTTCTCGATCAGGGCGAAACGCACATGATCGTCGCCGTAGTCGCCGAAGCCGATCCCCGGCGACACCGAGACCTTGGCGTCCTGCAACAGCTTCTTGGCGAACTCCAGCGAGCCCAGATGCGCGTAGGGCTCGGGGATCTTCGCCCAGACGTACATCGAGGCCTTCGGGTTCTCCACCATCCAGCCGGCCTCGCGCAGCCCCTTCACCAGGACGTCGCGGCGCTGCTGGTACTGCCGGGCGATATCGCGGACGCACTGCTGGTCGCCTTCCAGAGCGGCAATGGCCGCCACCTGCAGGGGCGTGAAGGTGCCGTAGTCGTGGTAGCTCTTGATCCGCGCCAGGGCCGAGACCAGCTCGGGATTGCCGACCATGAAGCCGATCCGCCAGCCGGCCATGTTGTAGCTCTTCGACAGGGTGAAGAACTCCACGGCGATATCCTTGGCACCCGGTACCTGCATGATCGACGGCGCTTTCCAGCCGTCGTAGACGATGTCTGCATAGGCCAGGTCGTGCACGACCATCACGTCGTACTGCTTGGCCAGCGCCACCACGCGCTCGAAGAAGTCCAGCTCGACGCACTGCGCGGTAGGGTTGGAGGGGAAACCGAGAATCATCATGCGCGGCTTGGGAATCGATTCGCGGATCGCCCGTTCCAGCTCGTTGAAGAAATCGATGCCCGGCACCAGCGGCACCGAGCGCACCTGGGCGCCGGCGATCACCGCACCGTAGATGTGGATCGGATAGCTCGGGTTGGGCACGAGGATGGTGTCGCCATGGTCGAGGGTCGCCAGCATCAGGTGCGCCAGGCCTTCCTTGGAGCCGATGGTGACGATGGCTTCGCTTTCCGGGTCGATCTGCACGTCGTAGCGGTCACGGTACCAGTGCGAGATGGCCCGGCGCAGGCGCGGGATGCCACGCGAGGTGGAGTAGCCATGGGTGTCTTCGCGCTGGGCGACGGTGCAGAGCTTCTCGACGATATGCGGCGGGGTCGGCCCGTCGGGATTGCCCATGCTCAGGTCGATGATGTCCTCGCCACGGCGACGAGCGGCCATCTTCAGTTCGGCGGTGATATTGAAAACGTAGGGGGGAAGGCGGTCGATGCGCGCGAAACGGCGCGCAGGGCGTGATTCAGCCATGCTGTCCTCGGAGTAACGTAAGCGCCCGGAACCGTCCGAGCGACGCCGACCGCTGCGGCGGCCTGGAAAGCGCCAGCCAGGCGCTTTCTTGTCGGCGAACATAAAGGCCGATAGGCTGCTTGTCGAGTCCCCCCTCGCGTTTTTCATTCCATTTCACAGGAAAAGGCCCATGTCCCGACGCTACTGGCAACTCGATGTGTTCGCCGAGCGTCCGCTCACCGGCAACGGCCTGGCCGTATTCGACGACGCCAGCGCCCTCGATGACGCCGCCATGCAGGCCTGGACCCGCGAACTGCGCCAGTTCGAGTCGATCTTCCTGCTGCCGGGCGACGACCCACGGGCCTTCCGCGCACGGATCTTCACCCTGGAGGAAGAACTGCCGTTCGCCGGCCACCCGCTGCTCGGCGCCGCCGCCCTGCTCCATCACCTGCGCGGCGGCGACAACGAACAGCACTGGACGCTGCACCTGGCCAGCAAGTCGGTGGCCCTGCGCAGCGTGCGGGCGGGCAGCGGTTTCTACGCCGAGATGGACCAGGGCCGCGCCGAATTCGGCGCCACCCCGGACGCCGGGACCTGCCGCTGGTTCGCCGAAGCCTTCTCGCTATCGGCCAACGACCTGTCCGGGCATCCGCCGCGGGTGGTGAGCACCGGCCTGCCCTACCTGCTCCTGCCGGTGACCGCCGAGGCACTGGGTCGAGCCCGTCAGGTCAACGATTTGCAAGAAGCCCTGGATAAACTCGGCGCGGCGTTTGTCTATCTGCTCGACGTCGACGGGCGCGAGGGCCGCACCTGGGACAACCTGGGGCTGGTGGAAGACGTGGCTACCGGCAGCGCTGCCGGTCCGGTCGCCGCCTACCTGGTGGAATACGGGCTTGCCGCGCGCGGCGAACCCTTCGTCCTGCACCAGGGACGCTTCCTCGACCGGCCGAGCCGACTCGACGTCCAGGTCGCGACAGACGGTAGCGTAAGGGTCGGCGGCCACGTCCAACTGCTCGCCCGCGCCGAGCTGCTGACCTCGGCCTGACGGTCGGGGTGGCGCTGGCGGCGGACGACGACAACACTGAAGAAGCGAAACGTACAGGAGAACCGCCATGCTCTGGCGCAAAGGACGACGCAGTGACAACGTGATTGATGCCCGGGGCGAAGGAGGCGCAGGCGGCGGTGGCGGCATGCGCATCGGCGGCAAGGGCCTCAGCCTGGGTGGGGTGGCCATCGTGGTGGTGGTCGGCCTGCTGATGGGCCAGGACCCGATGCAGATCCTCGGGTCGCTGCTCGGCCAGATGGACAGCCCGGCGCCGGCCACCCAGCAGCAGGCCGGCGGTCGGGCCCCGGCGGCCAATGACGAGCAGAGCGAGTTCGTCCGCTCGATCCTCGGCGACACCGAGGACACCTGGGAACAGATCTTCGCCAGCGGCCAGGCACAATACCAACAGCCCAAGCTGGTACTGTTCAGCAATGGGGTGAATTCCGCCTGCGGCTTCGCCTCGTCGGCCACCGGGCCGTTCTACTGTCCGGCCGACCGCCGGGTCTACCTCGACCTGGAGTTCTTCCGCGAGATGGAACAGCGCTTCTCCGCCGCCGGCGACTTCGCCCAGGCCTATGTGATCGCCCACGAGGTCGGCCACCACGTGCAGAACCTGATGGGCATCTCGGCCAAGATCAACGCAGCCCGCCAGCGCGGCGCGCGCATGGAGGGCGCCAACGGCCTGTCGGTACGCCAGGAACTGCAGGCGGACTGCTTCGCCGGGGTCTGGGCCAACCGTGCACAGCAGCGGCTGAACTGGCTGGAGCCGGGCGACATCGAAGAAGCCCTGAACGCCGCCAACGCCATCGGCGACGATCGCCTGCAACGCCAGGGCCGCGGCATGGTGGTGCCGGATTCCTTCACCCATGGCTCCTCGGCGCAACGCATGCGCTGGTTCAAGACCGGCTTCGAGAGCGGCTCGCCGGCCAGTTGCGATACCTTCAAGGCCCAGACGCTCTGAGCCTCGCCGCCAGCCGGGCGCTTAGCGCCCCGGCTGGCTTCCCAGCGCATTCAACTGATCGGCCAGTTCCCTGGCCTCGTAGACCGAAGCCAACCCGTCGAGATAGACCTTGCCGTTGCGGATCGGCTCGCGCACCCGCGGCGCCAGGCGCAGGCGCCCGTCCACCAGTACCGCGAGAGTGCGCCCCCGGGCCTCGCCGGTCAGCGCGGCCAGGCGGCGGGCGGCCGGTTCGGTGAAGGTGACTTCGACGCCGGGTCGACCGTTCTGGTCGTACAGGACCTCGGCGCGGAGTACGTCAGCCTGGGTCAGGCTGGGCTTCAGCGCCACCAGCATGGCCTTGCCCTGCGGGTCGGCCAGGGTGCGGAACGCCGCGGAAGGCGTGCTGGCGGTGGCATAGACCCCGAAGCTGTGCTGCGGGATCGGCAGCGGATCGCTGGCGCAGGCGGCCAGCAGCAGCGTCAGGCCCAGCGGAAGGAGTGCGAGTTTCGAGCGTTTCATGATGAGGTACTGCAGAAAACCTGGGCGGAGCGTCCGTCCGGACGCCAACGCCTATGTTAACGCCGCCCGCGCCGGGCGGGCGAGCAGGCCCTTCCGCGAGGCGACGATCGACTAGACTGGCGGAAATTCACCCCTCTCCCGCGAACTGGTATGATGCGCGCCTTTTCGAGCCGTATGAACCCCACGCAGGCCGCCGCGAGGCCCCTGGCGTGCGTGGGTCGTTTCATGCGGCTCGCGCATTTTCGGGACTCAGCCGTCTGCCGGGATCGTTCGCGATACCGCGCCGACGAGACAGCGATGCAACGCCCGCCACGCGGAAATTCGGTTTTCCCTGGTCGGCGGCCGGCTCCACGGCCGGCCACTTCTGCTGGCGCCATGGGGATCGTTGCAGAGCACATTCAGGGGAATCCAACATGCTGGAAAAGCTGTTTCAACTAAAGGCGCACAACACCACGGTGCGCACCGAGATCCTGGCGGGGATCACCACCTTCCTGACCATGGCCTACATCCTCTTCGTCAACCCGAGCATCCTCGGCGAGACCGGCATGGACAAGGGCGCGGTGTTCGTCGCCACCTGCCTGGCAGCGGCCATCGGCTCGACCATCATGGGCCTGATCGCCAACTACCCGATCGCCCTGGCCCCCGGCATGGGCCTCAACGCCTTCTTCACCTACACCGTGGTGCTGCACATGGGCCACAGCTGGCAGGTCGCGCTGGGCGCAGTGTTCATTTCCGCCACCATGTTCTTCCTGCTGTCGATCTTTCGCATCCGCGAATGGATCATCAACAGCATCCCCCTGCCGCTGCGCTCGGCGATCGCCGCCGGCATCGGCCTGTTCCTCGCACTGATTGCCCTGCAGAACGCGGGCATCGTGGTGGACAACCCGGCAACCCTGATCGGCATGGGCGACCTGACCAAGCCGGCACCGATCCTCGCCACCCTCGGCTTCATCCTGATCGTCGCCCTGGAGGCGCGTAGCGTCACCGGCGCGGTGCTGATCGGTATCCTGGTGGTCACCGCCATCGCCATCCTGCTCGGCGTGACCCAGTTCGGCGGCGTGGTCTCGATGCCGCCGTCGCTGGCGCCGACCTTCCTCCAACTGGACATCAAGGGCGCGCTGGACATCGGCCTGGTCAGCGTGATCTTCGCCTTCCTCTTCGTCGACCTGTTCGACAACTCCGGCACCCTGATCGGCGTCGCCAAGCGCGCCGGACTGATGGGCAAGGACGGCCACATGCCGAAGATGGGCCGCGCGCTGATCGCCGACAGTACCGCCGCCATGGGCGGCTCGCTGCTGGGCACCTCGACCACCACCAGCTACATCGAGTCCGCCGCGGGCGTCAGCGCCGGCGGCCGCACCGGCCTGACCGCCATCGTCGTCGCAATCCTGTTCCTCCTCGCGCTGTTCTTCGCCCCGCTGGCCGGCAGCGTACCGGCCTTCGCCACCGCCCCGGCGCTGCTCTTCGTCGCCGTACTGATGGCCTCGGGCCTGGCAGAGATCGACTGGGAAGACATCACCGTCGCCGCGCCGGTGGTCGTCACCGCGCTGGCCATGCCGTTCACCTATTCGATCGCTACCGGCATCGCCTTCGGCTTCATTTCCTGGACCGCGATCAAGGTGCTGTCCGGGCGCTGGCGCGAACTGAACCCGGCGCTGGTGATCCTCTCCGTGCTGTTCGTGATCAAGCTGGGCTTCTTCAACGCATGAGCCGTCCACAGTTCGACCCCAGCGCCTACGCCGCGCAACTGGAAGACAAGAAGTCCCGCCTCGCCGGATTGCTGGCCCCGTTCGCGGCACCCGCGCCGGAGGTCTTCGAGTCGCCGCGCGAGCATTACCGGCTGCGCGCCGAATTCCGCCTGTGGCGGGAAACCGGCAACGAGAAGCGTCACTACGCGATGTTCGAGCAGGGCGACAAGCACACGCCGATCCTGATCGAGGATTTCCCCATCGCCAGCCGCCGCATCAACGAACTGATGCCGCGCCTGAAGGCGGCCTGGGCCGACCCGGCGCTGGGCTTCAAGCTGTTCCAGGTGGAGTTTCTCACCACCCTGGCCGGCGACGCGCTGATCACCCTCTGCTACCACCGGCCGATCGACGACGCCTGGCGACAGGCAGCGGAAAAGCTCGCGGCGGAACTGGGCGTGAACCTGGTGGGGCGTTCGCGCGGCAAGCGCATCGTCGTCGGACGCGACTATGTGGAGGAGGAACTGTCGGTCGCCGGCCGGCGCTTCCGCTACCGCCAGCCCGAGGGGGCTTTCACCCAGCCCAACGGCGAGGTCAACCAGAAGATGCTCGGCTGGGCCTACGAGGCGCTCGGCCAGCGCGACGACGACCTGCTCGAACTGTACTGCGGCAACGGCAACTTCACCCTGCCCCTGGCCACCCGGGTACGCAAGGTGCTGGCCACCGAGATCAGCAAGTCCTCGGTCAATGCGGCGCTGGCCAACCTGGCCGACAACGCGGTGGACAACGTCAACCTGGTGCGCCTGTCGGCCGAAGAGCTGACCCAGGCGCTGAACGAGGTTCGCCCGTTCCGCCGCCTGGCCGACATCGACCTGAAGAGCTACGCCTTCGGCAGTGTCTTCGTCGATCCGCCACGAGCCGGCATGGATCCGGACACCTGCGAGCTGGCCCGACGCTTCGAGCGCATCCTGTACATTTCGTGCAACCCGGAAACCCTGGCGCAGAACATCGCCCAACTGCACGACACGCACCGGATCAGCCGCTGCGCGCTGTTCGACCAGTTCCCCTACACCCACCACATGGAAAGCGGCGTCCTGCTCGAACGCCGCTGAGAGTGGCCGCGCCCCACGGCGCGGCCGTGCCTCAGAGTCGCACCGGGAGGCGCCGCGCCAGGTGCAATCCTTCCGTCGTCACCTCGGCGCCATAGGCCAGCACCTCGACGCCCGCTTGCGCCGCCTCGCGCAACGCCTTGCCATAGGCTGGATCGATCTCGTCGGCGGGGCGCACCGCCTCGACCCCGGAAAGGTTCACGCAGTACAGCTGCACCGCGCGGATCCCCTCCCGCGCCAGCGCCGCCAGTTCGCGCAGGTGCTTGGCGCCGCGCAGCGTCACCGCGTCGGGAAAGGCCGCCACGGCGGTTTCGTCGAAGCCCAGGGTGACGCTCTTCACCTCGATGAACAGTGCGCCCGTGGGGTATTCCAGGCGAAAGTCGGCGCGACTGTTCTCCACGCCGTAGGCCACTTCCCGGCGCAGAGCGGTGAAACCGGCAAGCTCCGCGATGTCCCCGGCCAGCAGCGCCTCCTCTACCAGGCGGTTGGCCCGCGCCGTGTTGACGCAGGCCAGGCGGCCCTGCGGGGTCTCGCTCAGCTCCCAGGTCCCCGGCAGCTTGCGCTTGGGGTCGTTGGAGCGGCTGAACCAGACCCGGCAACCTTCGCTCATGCAATTGAGCATCGAACCGGTATTCGGACAGTGGATGGTCAGGCGCTCGCCGCCGGCGCTCTCGATATCGGCGAGGAAACGCTTGTAGCGACGCAGCAGGCGGCCTTCTTCCAGTGGCTGCTCGAAACGCATCAGGGCCGCCAGTTCTTCAGGCCGCGGGCGATCCGCTCCACCGCTTCCTGCAGGCGCGGCAGGTTCTGGGTATAGGCGAAACGCACGTGGTGGCCGGCCTGGTGGCGGCCGAAATCCAGCCCCGGAGTGAAGGCCACGTGCTCGGTCTCGATGAAGTGCTTGCAGAAGGCGTAGGCATCGCCGCCGAACGCGCTGATATCGGCGTAGAGATAGAAGGCGCCTTCCGGCTCCACGGCGATTCCGAAACCCAGCTCGCGCAGGGCCGGCAGGAGGAAGTCGCGACGGCGGGCGAACTCTTCGCGACGCTCTTCGAGAATGGCGATGGTGGTCGGCTCGAAACAGGCCAGCGCGGCCTGCTGGGCCATGCTCGGCGCGCTGATGTAGAGGTTCTGCGCCAGCTTCTCCAGTTCAGGCACCGCCGCTGTCGGCGCCACCAGCCAGCCCAGGCGCCAGCCGGTCATGCCGAAATACTTGGAAAAACTATTCAGGACGAAAGCGTCGTCGTCGACTTCCAGCACCGACGCGGCGTCCACTCCATAGGTCAGCCCGTGATAGATCTCGTCCACCACCAGGTGCCCGCCGCGGGCCTTCAAGGCGCCCGACAGGCCGGCCAGTTCGTCGCGATCGAGCAGGGTCCCGGTCGGATTCGCCGGCGTCGCCACCAGAGCGCCTACACTGTCTGAATCCCAGTGCCGCTCGATGAGATCCGGTGTCAGTTGGTAACGGCTGTCCGGCCCCACCGGCACCAGTTGCGCGGCGCCTTCCACCAGGCGCAGGAAATGCCTGTTGCACGGGTAGCCCGGGTCGGCGAGCAACCAGTGGCGGCCGGGGTCGACCAGCAAGCTGCTGGCCAGCAGCAGGGCTCCGGAACCGCCCGGAGTGACCAGCACGCGCTGTGGGTCGAGGTCGACCCCGTAGCGTTCGCCGTAGAATTTCGCGATCGCCTCGCGCAGCGCCGGCAGGCCGCGGGCGGCGGTGTAGCGGGTATGCCCGGCGGCCAGGGCGGCGCGCCCGGCCTCGACGATCGGCTCGGCCGTGGTGAAGTCCGGCTCGCCGATCTCCAGGTGGATCACATCGTGGCCGGCGGCCTGCAACTCGTTGGCCCGCGCCAGCAGGGCCATGACATGGAAAGGCTCGATGGCCCGACTGCGCGCGCTATAGGAGGTAGCCATGGATATTCCGAACTTTGCGAGGAAAAACCGATTCTAACCAAGCCATTACGCGGGCGACACCAGCCTCGACAACCGGGAGTAGCGCCAAGGTTATCGTTCTGGTAAGTTCGCCCGCTTGCGACCGCGGGGCCGGAGAGCCGGCGAGGGAACCCTGCCGCGGACAGGATTAGCGAAAGTGAGAGGCGGCCATTCATGTCCACCAAAGCAAAACAACAGAGCAGCCAGCAGATGACCCGCGGCTTCGAACCCTATCAGGAAACCAAGGGCGAGGAGTACATGAGCGAGCGCATGCGCGCGCACTTCACCGCGATCCTGAACAAATGGAAACAGGAGCTGATGGAAGAAGTCGACCGTACCGTGCATCACATGCAGGACGAAGCGGCCAACTTCCCCGATCCGGCCGACCGCGCCAGCCAGGAAGAAGAATTCAGCCTGGAACTGCGCGCCCGCGACCGCGAGCGCAAGCTGATCAAGAAGATCGACGAGACCCTGCAACTGATCGAAGACGAAGAGTACGGCTGGTGCGACTCCTGCGGCGTCGAGATCGGCATCCGTCGCCTGGAGGCGCGCCCCACCGCGACCCTCTGCATCGACTGCAAGACCCTCGCGGAAATCCGCGAGAAGCAACTCGGCTCCTGAGCCGGACCGACGGGGCGCCAAGGCGCCCCGTTTCGTTTCCGCCGTTCCCCGCCGCACCGCTCGCGCCATGACCTCTTCCTATGTAGGCCGCTTCGCCCCGACGCCCAGCGGCTACCTGCACTTCGGTTCCCTGGTGGCGGCCGTCGCCTCCTACCTGGACGCACGTGCCGTCGGCGGCCGCTGGCTGGTGCGCATGGAGGACCTCGACCCGCCCCGCGAAGTCCCGGGCGCCCAGCAGGCGATCCTGGAAACCCTGGAGCGCTACGGCTTCGAATGGGACGGCGCGGTGGAGCGGCAGAGCGAACGCTTCCCGGACTACGCCGCAGTGGTCGAGCAACTGCTGCGCAGCGGCCTGGCCTACGCCTGCACTTGCTCGCGCAAGCAGCTTGAGGGATTCGCCGGGATCTACCCGGGCTTCTGCCGCGACGCCGGGCACGCCCGCGAGGATGCGGCGATCCGCCTGCGCGTGCCGGAGCTGGAATATCGCTTCGTCGACCGCGTGCAGGGCGAAGTCCACCAGCATCTCGGCCGCGAGGTCGGCGATTTCGTCATCCAGCGCCGCGATGGCTTCTACGCCTACCAACTGGCGGTGGTGCTGGACGACGCCTGGCAGGGCATCACCGACATCGTCCGCGGCGCCGACCTGCTCGACTCGACCCCGCGCCAGCTTTACCTCCAGGAATTGCTGGGGTTGAGCCAGCCGCGCTACCTGCACGTGCCGCTGATCGTCCAGCCGGACGGGCACAAGCTCGGCAAGTCCTACCGCTCCCCGCCACTGCCCGCCGAGCAGGCCGCCGCGCCGCTGACCCGCGCCCTGCGCGCGCTCGGCCAGCGGCCGCCGGCCGAACTGGCCCAGGCCAGCGCCAGCGAGGCGCTGGCCTGGGGCGTCGCGCACTGGGACGCCACGCGCATCCCGCGCTGCGCTACCCTTCCCGAGGAACGCCTGTAGCCCGCCCGGCGGCTTGCCGGCACCCACCCGCAGCCTGTAGCCTGCCGGCCCAAGCATGAGGGAAGCGGCATGTACATCTACCGACTGGTCCTGCTCCTGGTCGTGGGCATCTATCTCTTTTCCCCCGCCATCATGGACTGGTGGATCGACCCCAACGGCGCCTGGTACCGCCCGTACCTGCTGTGGCTGATCCTCATCGTGGTCACTTTCATCCTGCAGAGCCAGCGCGATGCTGACGAGCTTTAGCCTGACCCAGCTGATCCTGATCAGCGTCGCCTACCTCTCCACCCTCTTCGGCATCGCCTGGATCACCGAGCGCGGCTACGTGCCGCGCCGGCTGGTACGCCACCCGCTGGTCTACACCCTGTCGCTGGGCGTCTACGCCAGTGCCTGGGCGTTCTACGGCACGGTAGGCCTGGCCTACCAGTACGGCTACGGGTTCCTCGCCATCTACCTGGGGATTTCCGGGGCCTTCCTGCTCGCCCCGGTGCTGCTCTATCCGATCCTCCGGGTGACACGCGCCTACCAGCTGTCCTCGCTGGCCGACCTCTTCGCCTTCCGTTTCCGCAGTACCTGGGCCGGCGCCCTGACCACGCTGTTCATGCTGATCGGCGTGCTGCCGATGCTGGCCCTGCAGATCCAGGCGGTCACCGACTCGATCAGCATTCTCACCCGCGACCCGGCCCAGGAGAGGGTCGCATTCGTCTTCTGCACCCTGATCACCCTTTTCGCGATCCTCTTCGGCGCTCGCCACATCGCCACCCGCGAACGCCACGAGGGACTGGTGTTCGCCATCGCCTTCGAGTCGCTGGTCAAGCTGGTGATGCTCGGCAGTATCGGCCTCTACGCCCTGTACGGCGTCTTCGGCGGGCCGGAAGGCCTGGAAGTCTGGCTGCTGCAGAACCAGACCGCGCTGACCACCCTGCACACGCCGCTGGCCGAGGGTCCATGGCGAACGCTGCTGCTGGTGTTCTTCGCCGCGGCCATCGTGATGCCGCACATGTTCCACATGATCTTCACCGAGAACCTCAACCCGCGGGCGCTGATTTCCGCCAGCTGGGGCCTGCCGCTGTTCCTGCTGCTGATGAGCCTTGCGGTACCGCCGATCCTCTGGGCCGGGCTGCGCCTCGGCGCCTCGACCACACCGGAGTACTACACCATCGGCCTCGGCCTGGCGGTGGACAGCCCGGCCCTGGCCCTGGCCGCCTTCATCGGCGGCATCTCCGCCGCCAGCGGGCTGACCATCGTGATGACCCTGGCGCTCTCGGGAATGGTCCTCAACCACCTGGTGCTGCCGCTCTACCAGCCGCCGGCGCAGGGCAATATCTACCGCTGGCTGAAATGGACCCGGCGCCTGCTGATCGTCGCCATCATAATGGCCAGCTACGCCTTCTACCTGCTGCTGGGCGCCGAACAGGACCTCTCCAACCTGGGCATAGTGTCCTTCGTCGCCACCCTGCAATTCCTTCCCGGCGCCCTCTCGGTGCTGTACTGGCCGACCGCCAACCGCCGCGGCTTCATCTCCGGGCTGATCGCCGGCATGCTGGTCTGGGCGATCACCATGCTGCTGCCCCTGATGGGGAACGTACAGGGCCTGTACCTGCCGCTGTTCGACGTGATCTACGTGCTGGACGACTCCAACTGGCACCTGGCGGCGCTGTCCTCGCTGGCGGCCAACGTGCTGGTATTCACCCTGGTCTCGCTGTTCACCGAGGCCAGCGACGAGGAAAAAGGCGCCGCCGAGGCCTGCGCGGTGGACAACGTACGCCGTCCGCAACGCCGCGAACTGTTCGCCGGCTCGCCGCAGGAGTTCGCCAGCCAGTTGGCCAAGCCGCTGGGCGCCAAGACCGCGCAGAAGGAGGTCGAGCAGGCCCTGCGCGATCTCCACCTGCCCTTCGACGAACGTCGCCCCTATGCCCTGCGTCGCTTGCGCGACCGCATCGAGGCGAACCTTTCCGGGCTGATGGGACCCAGTGTCGCCCAGGACATCGTGGAGACCTTCCTTCCCTACAAGACCAGCGAAGAAAGCTATGTCACCGAGGACATCCACTTCATCGAGAGCCGCCTGGAGGACTATCACTCCCGGCTGACCGGCCTGGCTGCCGAACTCGACACCCTGCGCCGCTACCACCGGCAGACCCTGCAAGACCTGCCGATGGGCGTCTGCTCCCTGGCCAAGGACCAGGAAGTGCTGATGTGGAACCGCGCCATCGAGGAACTCACCGGGGTCGGCGCGCAGAAGGTCGTCGGTTCGCGCCTGTCGGCCTTGCCCGAACCCTGGAAGGGCCTGCTGGAACGTTTCATCGACGCCCCCGACGAGCACCTGCACAAGCAGCGCCTAGTCTACGACGGCCACACCCGCTGGCTGAACCTGCACAAGGCGGCCATCGAGGAACCCCTGGCGCCGGGCAACAGCGGCCTGGTGCTACTGGTGGAAGACCTCACCGAAACCCAACTGTTGGAAGACAAGCTGGTCCACTCCGAGCGCCTGGCTTCCATCGGCCGCCTTGCCGCCGGGGTGGCCCACGAGATCGGCAATCCGATCACCGGCATCGCCTGCCTGGCGCAGAACCTGCGCGAGGAACGCGAAGGCGACGGCGAGCTGACCGAGATCAGCGAGCAGATCCTCGACCAGACCAAGCGCGTATCGCGCATCGTCCAGTCGTTGATGAGCTTCGCCCACTCCGGCAGCCACCTGCAGGCCCTGGAACCGGTGTGCCTGAGCGAAGTCGCCCAGGAGGCCATCGGACTGCTGTCGCTGAACCGGCGTAGCGTCGAAGTAGAGTTCTTCAACCTCTGCGATCCGGCGCACTGGGTCGAGGGCGACTCGCAGCGCCTGGCCCAGGTGCTGATCAACCTGCTCTCCAATGCTCGCGACGCCAGCCCGCCGGGCGGCGCGATCCGGGTCCGCAGCGAAGCCTCGGAACATACCGTGGACCTGGTCGTCGAGGACGAGGGCAGCGGCATCCCGAAGGCGATCATGGACCAGTTGTTCGAACCGTTCTTCACCACCAAGGACCCCGGCAAGGGGACCGGGCTCGGCCTCGCACTGGTCTATTCGATCGTGGAAGAGCATTATGGACAGATAACCATCGAGAGCCCGACGGATCACCAGCGAGAAGGCGGCACCCGCTTCCGCGTGACCCTGCCGCGGCACCCTGGCCCGACGGCCGAGCTGTAGACGAGCACGTCGAGAGAGCTGAATACATGGCACATATTCTGATCGTCGAAGACGAAACCATTATCCGATCTGCATTGCGACGCCTGCTGGAGCGCAACCAGTACCAGGTCAGCGAAGCCGGCTCGGTGCAGGAAGCCCAGGAGCGCTACACCATCCCCTCCTTCGACATGGTGGTCAGCGACCTGCGCCTGCCGGGCGCCCCCGGCACCGAACTGATCAAGCTCGCCGAAGGCATTCCGGTGCTGATCATGACCAGCTACGCCAGCCTGCGTTCGGCGGTGGATTCGATGAAGATGGGCGCGGTGGACTACATCGCCAAGCCTTTCGACCACGACGAAATGCTCCAGGCCGTGGCGCGCATCCTCAAGGACCGCCAGGAGAACCGCAGCGCGGCCCCGGTCTCCGCCAACGGCGGCAAGGCCGGCGGCGAGCGCGGCGCCAGCCCGGCGGCAGCCGACGGCGAGATAGGCATCATCGGCTCCTGTGCGCCGATGCAAGAGCTGTACAGCAAGATTCGCAAGGTCGCGCCGACCGACTCCACGGTACTGATCCAGGGCGAGTCCGGCACCGGCAAGGAACTGGTCGCCCGCGCCCTGCACAACCTGTCGAAGCGCGCCAAGGCGCCGCTGATCTCGGTGAACTGTGCGGCGATTCCGGAAACCCTGATCGAATCCGAGCTGTTCGGCCATGAAAAAGGCGCCTTCACCGGTGCCAGCGCCGGGCGCGCCGGGCTGGTCGAAGCGGCCGACGGCGGCACCCTGTTCCTCGACGAGATCGGCGAACTGCCGCTGGAGGCCCAGGCCCGCCTGCTGCGCGTATTGCAGGAAGGCGAGATCCGCCGGGTCGGCTCGGTGCAATCGCAGAAGGTCGACGTGCGCCTGATCGCCGCCACCCACCGCGACCTGAAAACCCTGGCCAAGACCGGGCAATTCCGCGAAGACCTCTATTACCGCCTGCATGTGATCTCGCTGAAGCTGCCCGCCCTGCGCGAGCGTGGCAACGACGTGATGGAGATCGCCCGCGCCTTTCTGGCTCGCCAGTGCACCCGGATGGGGCGCGCGCCGCTCAGCTTCGCCCACGACGCCGAACAGGCGATCCGCCATTACCCATGGCCGGGCAACGTGCGCGAACTGGAAAACGCCATCGAGCGGGCGGTGATCCTCAGCGAGAGCCAGGAAATCCACGCCGACCTGCTGGGTATCGACATCGAGCTGGACGACCTCGAGGACGACTTCGCCGCCGACCTCGGCCTCGGCCCGGCGGGCGCCGCGGCCAGCAACCACGAGCCCACCGAGGACCTTTCGCTGGAAGACTACTTCCAGCACTTCGTCCTCGAGCACCAGGACCACATGACCGAGACCGAGCTGGCCCGCAAGCTGGGCATCAGCCGCAAATGCCTGTGGGAACGCCGCCAGCGCCTGGGCATTCCGCGGCGTAAATCAGGGGCCTCGGCCGACTCGTAACACCCTGCAACCTGTTACCGCGGACGTACCGCGTAACAGAAACCGGGTTCATCGGTAACGGGAACCCGGTTTTTTTGTGCCCTCCGCCGACCCACCGAAAACCTCAACCCCTTGATTTTACTGGGTTTCGAAAAACTGGCACGGCATCTGCTTATGTATTGGCACAACAACAATAACAAGCAACGACGAAGACAATAAAAACAACACGTAACGACTCCAGCACAACAAAAACAAAATCGCGGAGGCGCAGCTAACTGATTCTTTTGGAGAGGAGTTGCTGTCGGGACCCGTCCCGCAGCCAGTCGGAAGAAGAATAAAACTGCCTCGAGGCAGCGCACAGACTGGTTGGATCGCTCGACGATCATGGCAGCATCAGCGACCAAAGCAATCCGTTTGCTATTGAACTCCCAGCCTGGGAGATATCCCTGAAGCGACTGGCTCAAGGGACGGGTCGACAAACAAAAACAACAAGCCCGAAATCATAATAAAAACAAAGCACGCACCTACTTGGGGGGGAGCTTCGGCTCCCCCAGTAGCTTCACCCCCTCCCTCCGTTTTCCCCGTTTTTCCTTCGCCTTACACCATTTCCCCATCCAATGCTAGAATCCGCGCAGACTATGCGGCCATCCGCATGCCTTGCCAGATTCACCGCAGCCTTCCCGGCCCTCTCCCGCTTCGCGGGAACAGGATGTACGGCCCCTGTTCGTTTCTGTCAGGATGCATGGCGCAGTCGGTTCCGGCGCCCGGGACGCCCTGTGCGTCGCGGGGCCAAACATTCAACGGGTACAGAACACGCCTCGCCCGAGAGGTCCTGATAATGCCGCAGCATTACCCGACGTCCGTCCTGTTTGAGCAACGCAGGCGTGCAATCACCCACATCGTGCTCCCGATAACACATCCATGCTGAAAAAGCTGATCCAGACCATTCGTTCCCCCCTGCGCCGTCCGCGCGCCGTCCGTACAACCCCGGAAGTCATCGGTAACAACCAGCACTCCCTGCGCCGGGACCAGTTCAGCCGGAACGCCGTCAAGGTCGTCGAGATCCTCCAGCGGGCCGGCTACCAGGCCTACGTGGTCGGGGGCTGCGTACGCGACCAGATGCTCGGCATCGCTCCCAAGGACTTCGATGTCGCCACCAGCGCCACGCCGGAGCAGGTCCGCGCCGAATTCCGCAACGCGCGGATCATCGGCCGCCGCTTCAAACTGGTACACGTGCACTTCGGCCGCGAGATCATCGAGGTCGCCACCTTCCGCGCCCATCATCCGGAAGGCCAGGACGATGGCGATAGCCGCGCGTCCAGCAACGAAAGCGGCCGCATCCTGCGCGACAACGTCTATGGCAGCCTGGAAGACGACGCCCAGCGCCGTGACTTCACCATCAATGCCCTGTACTTCGACGTCACCAGCGAGCGGCTGCTGGACTACGCCAATGGCGTTCACGACATCCGCAATCGCCTGATCCGCCTGATCGGCGATCCGGAGCAGCGTTATCTGGAAGACCCGGTGCGGATGCTGCGGGCGGTACGTTTCGCCGCCAAGCTCGACTTCGAGATCGAGAAGCACAGCGCCGCGCCGATTCGCCGGCTGGCCCCGCTGCTGCGGGAAATCCCTTCGGCGCGCCTGTTCGACGAGGTGCTCAAGCTGTTCCTCGCCGGCCGGGCCGAGCGCACTTTCGAACTGCTGGTCGAGTACGAACTGTTCGCGCCGCTGTTCCCGGCCAGCGCCAAGGCACTGCAGGCCAACCCCGACTACACCGGCAAGCTGATCCGCCAGGCCCTGGCCAATACCGATGCGCGCATTCACCAGGGCAAGCCGGTAACCCCGGCCTTCCTCTTCGCCGCGCTGCTCTGGCCGGCCCTGCCGGCGCGCGTCGCGCAGTTGCAGGAGAAAGGCATGCCGGCTATCCCGGCGATGCAGGAAGCCGCCCACGAACTGATCAGCGAACAGTGCCAGCGGATTGCCATTCCCAAGCGTTTCACCCTGCCGATCCGCGAGATCTGGGATATGCAGGAACGTCTGCCGCGACGCCAGGGCAAGCGCGCCGACCTGCTCCTGGAAAACCCGCGCTTCCGCGCCGGCTACGACTTCCTCCTGCTGCGCGAAAGCGCCGGCGAGGAAACCGAAGGGCTTGGCCAATGGTGGACCGATTACCAGGAAGTCAGCGACAGCGAGCGGCGCAACATGATCCGCGACCTGGTCAGCCAGGAAGACGGCAGCGCCCCGCGCAAGCGTCGCCGCGGCGGCAACAGCGGCCGTCGGCGCCGCGGGCCGCGCAAGGAAGGCAGCGGCGGAAGCGGCGAATGATCCAGCGCGTCTACGTGGCGCTGGGCAGCAACCTGGCCGAACCGCGCGAGCAGATCCAGGCTGCCCTCGACGCCTTCGAGCGGCTTCCCGAGACCCGCCTGGTCGCCGTCTCGCCGCTCTATATCAGCGACCCGCTCGGCCCCGCCGACCAGCCGCGCTTCGTCAACGGCGTGGCGGCCCTCGACACCAACCTGGCGCCGCTCGACCTGCTCGACGCCCTGCAGGCCATCGAACTGGAACAGGGGCGCGTCCGCGACCTGCGCTGGGGTCCGCGCACGCTCGACCTGGACATCCTGCTGTTCGGCGAACAATTGCTCGACCTGCCGCGCCTGAAGGTGCCGCACTACCACATGCAGGCGCGCGCTTTCGTGCTCTATCCCCTCGCAGATCTCGCCCCCGACCTGCGCCTGCCCGATGGCCGCCACCTGCCGGAGCTGCTCGCGGCCTGTCCGTTCGAGGGCATCGAACGCCTTCCGGGCGCCTGACCCTGCCTGCCCGCCGCTGCGCGGATACCTCGCGGCGGGCTCTTCACACTGTTACCGAAAAGCTGACGAAGGACGCCGCGGATGGGCGTACACTGCGCGCGCAACCGCAGGCGGCGCGGCGTTCGGCAGTGGCAGTAACGCCGTAACAATGCGGTAACACCTGCAATTGACTTCGAGCCACCCCATCCGGACTATAAGTGGCCGTTTGCCCCGCGCCGGCTCATCACCGGCCCAACGAGGAGCCTTTCCATGCCTGATGTAACCCTGACCACCCTGCAAGGGTTGAAGCAGAGCGGCGAGAAGATCGCCATGCTGACCTGCTACGACGCCACCTTCGCCCACACCGCCAGCCAGGCCGGCGTGGACGTGCTTCTGGTCGGAGATTCGCTCGGAATGGTATTGCAGGGTCACGACAGCACCCTGCCGGTCAGCAACGAGGAAATGGCCTATCACACGGCCTGCGTGAAACGCGGTAACAAAGGTTCCCTGATCGTCACCGACCTGGCCTTCGAATCCAGCCATTCCGTGGCCCAGACCCTTGCCGACGCGGTCCGCCTGATGCAGGCCGGCGCACACATGGTCAAGCTGGAGGGTGGGGCCTGGCTGGCGGAGCCGATCGCCCGCCTGGCACAGATGGGCGTGCCGGTCTGCGCGCATCTCGGCCTGACCCCGCAGGCGGTCAACCTGTTCGGCGGCTTCAAGGTCCAGGGCCGCCAGGAAACCCAGGCGCGCCAGTTGCGCGCCGATGCCATCGCCCTGGAGCAGGCCGGCGCCGCCATGCTGCTGCTGGAGTGCGTGCCCAGCGTGCTGGCCGAAGAGATCACCCAGGCGGTGAAGATCCCGGTGATCGGGATTGGCGCCGGTGCGGCGACCGATGGCCAGGTGCTGGTCATGCACGACATGCTCGGTCTCTCGCTGACCGGCCGCTCGCCCAAGTTCGTCAAGGATTTCATGCAAGGCCAGGAGAGCATCCCGGCCGCCATCGCGGCCTATGTCCGCGCCGTCAAGGACGTGTCCTTCCCCGCCGCCGAACACGGATTCAACGCATGAACACCGTCAAGACCGTCCGTGAACTGCGCGCCGCGGTGGCGCGCGCCCGCAGCGAAGGCAAGCGCATCGGCTTCGTGCCGACCATGGGCAACCTCCACGCCGGCCATGCCGCGCTGGTAAAGAAAGCCGGCGAGCGCGCCGACTTCGTGGTCGTCAGCATCTTCGTCAACCCGCTGCAATTCGGCCCCAGCGAAGACCTCGACACATACCCGCGGACCCTCGCAGCCGACCAGGAACGCCTGCTCGAAGCCGGCTGCCACCTGCTGTTCACCCCGACCGTCGAGGAAATGTACCCCGACGGCATGGACGGGCAGACCCGCATCCATGTTCCCGGCGTCTCCGAAGGCCTTTGCGGCGCCAGTCGTCCCGGCCATTTCGAAGGCGTGGCGACCGTGGTCAGCAAGCTGCTGAACATGGTCCAGCCGGACCTCGCGCTGTTCGGCGAAAAGGATTTCCAGCAGTTGGCGGTGATCCGCAAGCTGGTCCGCGACCTCAACCTGCCGGTGCAGATCTTCGGCGAGCCGACGGTGCGTGCCGCCGATGGCCTGGCGTTGTCCTCGCGCAACGGTTACCTCGACGAGCAGCAGCGCGCCGCCGCCCCGGCGATCTACCGCACCCTGCGGCAGCTCGGCGAACGCATCCGCGCCGGCGCCGAGGACTTCCCGGCATTGCTCGCCGACGCCCGCCAGGCCCTGGAACAGGCCGGGCTGCGCCCCGACTACCTGGAAATCCGCGAGCCGATCAGCCTGCGCCCCGGGGTACCCGGCGACCGCCAACTGGTGATCCTGGCCGCCGCCTACCTGGGCAGTACGCGGCTGATCGACAACCTCTCAGTCCACCTCGATTGACGCATGCCGAGCCCCCGGTTCCCGGGGGCTTGAGCGCTCACCACGGACTCGCCATACTCTGCCGCCCCCCGCGGACCCGATAGGAGTCGCCCCATGCACGCCATCATGCTCAAAGCCAAGTTGCATCGCGCCGAAGTCACCCATGCCGTCCTCGACTACGAAGGCTCCTGCGCCATCGACGGCGATTGGCTGGACCTCTCCGGAATCCGCGAGTACGAACAGATCCAGATCTACAACGTCGACAACGGCGAGCGCTTCACCACCTATGCGATCCGCGCCGAGAACGGCTCGAAGATGATCTCGGTGAATGGCGCCGCGGCACACAAGGCCAAGGTCGGCGACCGCGTGATCATCTGCGCCTACGCACACTACAGCGAAGCCAAACTGGCCAGCCACAAGCCGCGCATGCTGTACATGGCGCCGGGCAACCAGCTCAGCCATACCAGCGAGGCGATTCCGATACAGGTCGCCTGACCTCGCCTCCTCTGGATAAAGCCCGGTTTCATCCGGGCTTTTTCATGTTCAAATAAGTGCGCCATCGAATTCCAACCAGAAGGTCAGCCATGAAGCACCACCTCACTCCGCTGGATGCCACGCAACTCGACAGTTGGCGCGCCCTGGCCGCCCATCGCCAGGAACTGCAGGACTTCAGGATGCGCCAGGCGTTCATCGACGATCCGGAGCGCTTCAAGCGGTTTTCCTTCAGCGCCTGTGGGCTGTTCCTCGACTTCTCGAAGAACCTGATTCGCCAGGACACCATCGACCTGCTGGTGAAGCTGGCCGAGGAAGCACGGCTGAGCGACGCGATCCGGGCGATGTTCGACGGCGAGGCGATCAATGCCTCCGAGCGCCGGCCGGTACTGCATACCGCGCTGCGTCGACCGATCGGCGACAAGGTGCTGGTCGATGGCGTCGACGTGATGCCGGAAGTCCACCGCGTCCTGCACCAGATGACCGAGCTGGTGGGCTACGTGCACAACGGCCTGTGGCGCGGCTATACCGAAAAGCCGATCACCGACGTGGTGAACATCGGCATCGGCGGCTCCTTCCTCGGCCCGCAACTGGTATCCGAAGCCTTGCTGCCATTCGCCCAGAAAGGCGTGCGCTGCCACTACCTGGCGAACATCGACGGTAGCGAGTTCCATGAACTGGCCAGCCGCCTGAACGCCGAGACCACCCTGTTCATCGTTTCCTCCAAGTCCTTCGGGACCCTGGAAACCCTGAAGAACGCCCAGGCCGCACGCGCCTGGTACCTGGCCCAGGGCGGCACCGAGGAAGAGCTTTACCGCCATTTCATCGCCGTCTCCAGCAACAAGGAGGCCGCGATCGCCTTTGGCATCCGCGAGGAAAACATCTTCCCCATGTGGGACTGGGTCGGCGGCCGCTACTCGCTGTGGTCGGCCATCGGCCTGCCGATCGCCATGTCCATCGGCATCTCCAACTTCAAGGAGTTGCTGTCCGGTGCCTACAACATGGACCAGCACTTCCAGACCGCGCCGTTCGAACGCAACATCCCGGTGCTGCTCGGCCTGCTCGGCGTCTGGTACGGCGACTTCTGGGGCGCGAACAGCCACGCGATCCTGCCCTACGACTACTATCTGCGGAATATCACCGACCACCTGCAACAACTGGACATGGAATCCAACGGCAAGAGCGTGCGCCAGGACGGCACGCCGGTCACCAGCGGCACCGGGCCGGTGATCTGGGGTGGTGTCGGCTGCAACGGCCAGCACGCCTACCATCAGTTGCTGCACCAAGGCACCCAGTTGATCCCGGCGGACTTCATCGTCCCGGTGAGCAGCTACAACCCGGTGGCCGACCATCACCAGTGGCTGTACGCCAACTGCCTGTCGCAGAGCCAGGCGCTGATGCTCGGCAAGAGCCGCGAGGAGGCCGAGGCCGAACTGCGCGCCAAGGGCCTGCCGGAAGCCGAAGTGCAGCGCCTGGCGCCGCACAAGGTGATTCCGGGCAACCGACCGAGCAACACCCTGGTGGTCGAGCGCATCAGCGCCCGCCGCCTCGGCGCGCTGATCGCCATGTACGAGCACAAGGTCTACGTACAGAGCATCCTCTGGGGCATCAACGCCTTCGACCAATGGGGCGTGGAGCTTGGCAAGGAACTCGGCAAGGGTGTCTATTCGCGCCTGGTCGGCAGCGAGGAAACCCCGGCCGAGGACGCCTCGACCCAAGGCCTGATCGACTTCTTCCGCGGCCGCCATCGCGGCTGATCCGCCTCTCCCCAAAGCCCGGCCCTAGGCCGGGCTTTTTCATTCCGTCCGGCGATTGACCCCGGCGCCTTCCCCGCTCGCGCCTTTGGCACTTGAACATGGCTCTCGCCTGGCCCACCCTTGGTCGAACCTGGAGAGGGGCCGCGTGCGGTCTCTCGACACCTTGCGGAGCAGAAAAACAAAGGAAACCGCCATGTTCGAGATCAGCGTCCACCCGGTGCCGGACGCCGTCCGCCAGCGTGCCTACCTGAACGACGACGACTACCAGCGCCTGTACCGCCAATCCGTCGAGAACCCCGACGAGTTCTGGGGCGAGCAGGCCAAGGCCTTCCTCGATTGGTTCAAGCCCTGGCACAGCGTCCACCACGGCGACCTGAGGAAAGGCCAGGCCACCTGGTTCAAGGGCGGCCAGTTGAACGTCGCCTACAACTGCATCGATCGCCACCTGGAACGCCGCGGCGAACAGATCGCGATCGTCTGGGAAGGCGACAACCCCAGCGAATCCGCGCACATCACCTACCGCAAGCTGCACCACAACGTCTGCCGCCTGGCTAACGTGCTGAAGAGCCGCGGCGTGGAAAAGGGCGACCGGGTCTGCATCTACATGCCGATGATTCCCGAGGCCGCCTACGCCATGCTCGCCTGCGCCCGTATCGGGGCGGTGCACTCGGTGGTGTTCGGCGGCTTCTCGCCGGACTCGCTGCGCGACCGCATCCTCGATGCCGACTGCCGCACCGTGATCACCGCCGACGAGGGCGTGCGCGGCGGCAAGTACATCCCGCTGAAGCAGAATGTGGAAAAGGCACTGAAGGACTGCCCGGACGTCTCTACCGTGGTGGTGGTCGAGCGCACCCAGGGCGACATACCCTGGGTCGAAGGCCGCGACATCTGGTACCACGAGGCGCTCCACGCGGCCTCAGCCGACTGCCCGGCGGAAGCGATGGACGCCGAGGACCCGCTGTTCATCCTCTATACCTCCGGCAGCACCGGCAAGCCGAAGGGCGTGTTGCACACCACCGGGGGCTACCTGCTCGGCGCGGCGATGACCCACAAGTACGTGTTCGACTACCACGATGGCGACGTCTACTGGTGCACCGCCGACGTCGGCTGGGTCACCGGACACAGCTATATCGTCTACGGCCCGCTGGCCAACGGTGCCACCACCCTGATGTTCGAGGGCGTGCCCAACTACCCGGACGCCTCGCGCTTCTGGCAGGTGATCGACAAGCACCAGGTGAATATCTTCTACACCGCGCCGACCGCGATCCGCGCGCTGATGCGCGAAGGCGACGCCCCGGTCCGCCAGACCTCGCGCAGCAGCCTGCGCCTGCTCGGCTCGGTGGGCGAGCCGATCAACCCGGAGGCCTGGGAATGGTACTACCAGGTGGTCGGCGAGAAGCGCTGCCCCATCGTCGATACCTGGTGGCAGACCGAGACCGGCAGCATCCTGATCACCCCGTTGCCCGGCGCCACTGCGCTAAAGCCAGGCTCGGCTACCCGCCCGTTCTTCGGCGTGCAACCCGTGCTGCTCGACGAGAAAGGCAAGGAAATCGACGGCGCGGGCAGCGGCGTACTGGCGATCAAGGCCAGTTGGCCGAGTCAGATCCGCAGCGTCTACGGCGACCACCAGCGGATGATCGACACCTACTTCAAGCCCTACCCCGGGTATTACTTCAGCGGCGACGGCGCGCGCCGCGACGAGGACGGCTACTACTGGATCACCGGCCGGGTCGACGACGTGATCAATGTCTCCGGACACCGGATCGGCACCGCCGAGGTCGAGAGCGCGCTGGTCCTGCACGATGCGGTGGCCGAGGCGGCAGTGGTCGGCTGCCCGCATGATGTGAAGGGCCAGGCCATCTACGCATTCGTCACCCTGATGGCCGGCAGTCAGCCCAGCGAGGCGCTACAACAGGAATTGCTGGCCCTGGTCGGCAAGGAGATCGGCAGCTTCGCCAAGCCGGATCACCTGCAATGGGCGCCCAGCCTGCCGAAGACCCGCTCCGGCAAGATCATGCGGCGTATCCTGCGCAAGATCGCCTGCAACGAGCTGGACAGTCTCGGCGATACCTCGACCCTGGCCGATCCGGGAGTGGTGCAGGGGTTGATCGACAACCGCCTCAACCGCTGACCCGCGCAACCGTCCCGCCGCCCTGCGGCGCGGGACGGTTCCAGTCTCTCCGGCACCTGGGTTAAGCTCGTGCCTGCCCTGTCGTAGCGAGCCCCCCATGGAAAGCGTCCGTCGCCATATCGAAAGCCAGGTGCTGAGCCTTACCGGGCTCGCCGTCGGCGGTGTCGACTTCGAGTCGCCGAAAGGCGATCCGGGCCTGTTCGGCCCCGATGCCGCCTGCTGGAAGGTCCACGGCGACTTCAGCAGCATGATGATCGGCGGCATCGGCGCGCTGCTCCTGCAGATGCTCCATCCGCTGGCCCTGGCGGGGGTGTGGGACCACTCCAATTTCCGCGACGACCTGCTCGGGCGCCTGCGTCGCACCGGTCAGTTCATCTCGGCCACCACCTACGGCCCGCTGGCCGATGCCGAGCGACTGATCGAGCGGGTCCGGCGCATCCACGAAAGCGTCATCGGCCAGTTGCCCGACGGCACGCCCTACTCCGCCAGCGACCCGGACCTGCTGACCTGGGTGCATGTCGCCGAGGTCAGCAGCTTTCTCAAGTCCTACCTGCGCTATCTCAATCCCGACCTGCCGGGCAGCGAGCAGGACCGTTACTACTCGGAAATCGCCCTGGTCGCCGAACGCCTCGGCGCCCGCGCGGTACCGCGCGACCGCCAGCAGATCGCCGCCTACCTGGAGGCGATGCGTCCACGCCTGCGTTGCGACGAACGCACCCGCGAAGTGGTGCGGATTCTCTTCAACGCACCAGCGCCCAGCACCCTGGCCAGGCCGTTCGGCGCGCTGATGCTGCGCGCAGGCGCCGAGCTGTTGCCGGAATGGGCCGGATCGATGCTCGACCTCCCGTTCAGTCCGCTGCAACGCCGCCTGATCCGCGGCAGCGTCAGGCGCAGCGTACCCTTGCTGCGCTGGGCGGTGCGCAACGCTTCGATGCATCGAGCCTGCCGGCGCATGGGTCTGCCGCCGGTGAGCCACTGAACTTTCGTGCCGTGACAGCAAGAATACCCGTCCAAAGGCTCTGAAACGGCGCGAATCACGGTCGGAACCTTGAGGCCGTGCCATACTCCAACGCACCGCTTAGAACGGAAAACGAAAGAGAGCCATGCCCAAAGGACTGAAACGCGCTGTCAGCGCCCTGCTGATCACCTTCCTCGTCTATTGCCTGCTGGGCTTTCTGCTCATACCCGGCATCGGGCTGCGCGTCGCCAACCAGCAACTGGCGCAATACGCCACCGTCCCCGCACGTCTCGAACGTATCGAATTCAACCCCTTCAGCCTGGAATTGACCCTCTGGGGTCTGCGCCTGGGCGAGGAGAAGAACCCCCAGCTCGCCTTCCGCCGGCTGTACGCCAACCTGCAGCTGGACAGCCTGTGGAAACGCCAGCTGCACCTGGCCGACGTCGAGCTGGAAGGTCCGCATACCGAACTGCTGTTCGACGAGAAGGGCCAGCTCAACCTGGCCAGCCTGTTCAGGATCCCGCCGAGCGAATCGCCCGAGCCTGAACAGCCGAGCGACCCGTTCCCGCTGCGCATCGACCGCATCCAACTGGCCGAGGGCAGCCTGCACTTCCAGGACCTGCGACCGAGCGAGCCGGTGGACTTCAGCTTCGATCCGCTGGGCTTCGAGCTGCACAACCTCAGCACCCTGCCCGACGACGGCGCGAAGATGACCCTGGTCGCCACCGGCCCGAACGGCGGCCGCCTCGACTGGGAAGGCGACCTGACCCTGGTGCCGATCACGTCCAGGGGCCACCTGAGCGTCAAGGATATCCAGCTCAAGGCCTGGTGGCCCTATGTCCGCGACAATGCCCCGCTGGTGCTGGAGAACGGCGTGGTCAGCCTCTCCAGCGACTATCGCCTGGACCTGTCCAAGGACACCCAACTGCTGCTCGACAAAGCCGCGCTGAAACTCGCCGACTTCAGCATCAATTCGCCCCAGGGCAAGCCGCTGGCCAAGCTCGCCAGCCTCGACGTGGCCGCTACCACCCTGGACCTGGCCAAGCAGGAAGTGGTGCTCGGCGAAGTCCGTAGCCAGGGCCTGGAGGCCTGGGCCGCGCGCGAGAAGGACGGCCAGCTCGACTGGCAGAAACTGTTCGCCGACTTCACTCCGCCGCCACGCAAGGCGCCTGCACCCAAGCCGGCGGAAAACACCGATCCCGCCGCTGCCCCGACCGACGCGGCGAAGACCACCAGCGAACCGGCAACCAACGGTGCCGCCAAGGCAGCCGCGATAGCCTCGGGCGAAGCGAGCAAGGACAGGCCGGCGGAGAAGGACGCCAGCGTCGCCGAGACGGAAAGGGCAACGGACGACAAAGAGTCCGCCAAGGCCGCGGAAGGTGCTGCCGACAAGGTAGCCAAGCAAGAGACGAGCAAGGCTCCGAAGACCGGCAAGGCAACCGGGCAGGAAACGACCAAGACTGCGGAAATCGACAAGGCGGCCAGCGACTCTCCGCAACAGCTCGCCGACACTGCAAAGACGCCTCCGCCGGAAAGTACGAAAGCCGCCGCGGAGACGCCTGCCAAGCCCTGGCACATCGTCCTGCGCGACGCCCAGTTGCGCGGCTACAAGGCGCACCTGGTGGATCGCCAGCCGGCCACCGAGGTCCCGCTGGAAGTCGGCCCGCTGGACCTCGACCTGCAGAACGTCGACAGCCTCGGCAAGACCCCCTTCGACCTCAAGCTCAAGACCGGCCTCGGCAACCGCGGCCAGGTCCAGGCCAGCGGCCAGGTGGTGCTCGACCCGGTCAGCGCCAGGCTCAAGGTCAGTACCCGCGACATCGACCTGCGCGTGGCCCAGGCCTACATCTCGCCGTTCATCCGCCTGGAACTGCGCAGCGGCTTCCTTGGCAGCGAGCTGGCGGTCGACCTGAAGAGCGTCGAGCCGCTGGCCTTCAGCGTCGACGGCAGCGCCGAAGTCAGCCAGTTGCATACCCTGGATACCATCAAGGACCGCGACTTCGTCAAATGGACCAAACTGACCCTCAACGGCCTCGCCTACCGGCACGAGGACAGCCTGTCGATCCAGAGCGTGTCCTTCGAGGAGCCCTACGCCCGCTTCATCATCAACGAAGATCGCAGCACCAACGTCAGCGAGCTGATCATCCCGCAACCGGCTAGTTCGTCCGGCAAGACCGCCGCCGAAAGCAAGAATGCGCCGGCGAGCAAGCCGCTGGGCATCCACATCGGCGGCGTACGGATCAACAACGGCTCGGCGAACTTCGCCGACCTGACCCTGATGCCGCCGTTCGGTACCGCCATCCAGCAGCTCAGCGGCGAAGTCGGCACCCTCGACACGCGCAACTCGCAGCCGGCCAAGGTGGACATCAAGGGCAAGGTCGACAAGTACGCACCGGTGACCATCGCCGGCGAACTGGACCCATTCGACCCGCTGAAGAAGCTCGACATCACCACCAGCTTCAAGCGCGTCGAGCTGACCACCCTGACGCCCTATTCCGGCAAGTTCGCCGGCTACCGCATCCGTAAGGGGCGACTCAACCTGGACCTGCACTACCAGATCGAACGTAGCCAACTGAAGGCGGAAAACAAGGTCCTGCTGGAAGGCCTGCAACTCGGCGAGAAGGTCGACAGCCCGGATGCTGTGGACCTGCCGGTGAAGCTGGCGGTAGCCCTGCTCAAGGACACCAAGGGCAACATCGATATCCAGTTGCCGGTGGCCGGTGATCTGAACAACCCGGAGTTCAGCGTCATGCCGATCGTCTGGCAGACCCTGCGCAACCTGGTCCTGCGCGCCGTGCAGGCGCCGTTCAAGTTCATCGCCGGCCTCGCCGCCGGCGGTAACGAGGATCTCGGCACGGTACCCTTCGCCGCGGGCAGCGACGAGCTGACGCCAGAAGCCCAGGCCAACCTCGACAAGCTCGCCGATGCGCTCAAGGAGCGGCCGGCGCTGCGCCTGGAAGTGGAAGGCGTGGCCTCCGCCGCGGCTGACGGTCCCTCGATCGGCGCCAAGCGTCTCGAACTGGAATACCAGAACACCTACTACCGCATGCTCCAGCGTCGCGGCGACAAGGTACCGAGCGACGCCAAGCAGCTTGAGGTGCCGGAGAACATGCAGGCACCGCTGCTCGAAGGCATCTACCGGACCCGCCTGAAGCAGCAGCCACCGGCCGAGTGGAAGGAACTGGACAGCGACGAACGCACCGCGAAGATGCGCGAAGCGGTGATCGCTTCCTGGGCCAAGAGCCAGGTGCTGCTGCGCCAGATCGGCCAGGCCCGGGCCACCCGGATCAAGGATTACCTGGTGGAGAAAGGCCAGTTGCCGGACGATCGCATCTACTTGATCGACGTCAGTTTCGCCGAAGGCGAAGACAAGGGTAATGTCGACACCCAACTGCACCTGGATAGCGAGTGATACCTTGCACAAGCGATTCGCCGCCCTCGCGGCCCCCCTGCTCTACCTTGCCTGCGCGAGCGCGCAGGCCGACACCATGCGTTGCGGCAGTGCGCTGGTCAGCGTCGGCGACCGGGCCTTCGAAGTACAGCAAAAGTGCGGCGATCCGGATCACCGCGACGACGTCGGCTATACCCTGGGCAGCTACGATCGGCGGGAATTCAAGGTCGAGGAGTGGGTGTACGGCCCGCGCAACGGAGTGACCTACATCCTGACCTTCGAAGCCAACAAGCTGAAACGCATCGAGTTCAAGCGTTGAATCGCTCGCTTCCGCGCACCGGGCTGGTGGCGTTGCTGTCCCTGCTGCCGTTGGCACATGCTCAGGCCGATTCGCTGCGTTGCGGCAGCCGCCTGGTGAGTACCGGCGACAGCAGCGCCGACGTCCTTGCGCGCTGCGGCGAGCCACGCAGCCGCGACAGCCTGGGTTATCGCGAGGTCGTCGGGGAATGGGGCAAGCGCTACGAGGTCGAGGTCCAGGAATGGGTCTATGGCCCATGGAACGGCATGCTGTATTTCGTCCGTTTCGAGGGCAACCGCCTCAGCGCCATCCAGAGCCGGCGCGGCGACTGAATCCAGCGCCCATGAAAAAGCCCCGCCGGGCAATCCCGGCGGGGCTTCTTTCTACCTGTTCACAGGCGGTCGCTGAAGTCGCGAACTTCCTGTTCGGCCCTTTCCTTGGACCAGCCATAGCGTTCCTGCAGCTTGCCGACCAGGTATTCGGCATGTCCGTCGGCAGCCTGGAGATCGTCGTCGGTCAGATCGCCCCAACGCTCCTTGATCTTGCCGGTGAGTTGCTTCCACTTACCTTTGATCACATCGGAATTCATCGGTCTTCCTCCTGGTGACGAGGGAAAAGGGATCGTTCGGCCCGGGCGCTTACTCGACCGATTTCAGGCCATCGGCGGAAACGGCTTTCACGCCCTTGATGCCCTTGGCGGTCTCGATCGCCAGGTCACGCTCGGCATCGCTCTTCACGTTGCCGGAAAGGGAAACCACACCTTTGTTGGTCTCGACCTTGATATCGACGCCACTGACATTCTTGTTGGCGATCAGGCTGGATTTCACCTTGCTGGTGATCCAGGTATCGGAAACCGCTTCTTCGGTTTTCTGCATAGTGTCGTTGGCCGCCAGGCTGATGGGTTGGGCAGCGAACGCATTGGCCATCGAGAAGCTCAGAGCAGTGGCAGTAGCAGCGGCAATAGCGAGTTTGCTGAATTTCATTGCGGTTTCTCCTATGGATTTCGAAAAACTGCAGCCATTCCTGGCGTCAGTTGCATAGTAGATATCGCAAGCGCTGTGCCAGTTTTCCTCTAAAATAAAATCCTTTAAAAACAATAGGTTAAAAAACAGGTCGGAAGCGAGACGGTTGCAGAATGCCGAATTGGCGATGACAGGGCTTGCAAAATGCAAGGATTCGCCCCCTTCGCCGAGAAGCGTGTCGCGGAAACGAAAACAGGGCCCGAGGGCCCTGTTTTCATCGATCACGACTCGACTTACACGCCGGAAGCTTCGGCGGCAGCCACGTCCTTGATCGACAGCTTGATGCGGCCACGGTTGTCCACGTCGAGCACCAGGACCTTCACTTCCTGGCCTTCCTGCAGCACGTCGGTGACCTTGTCGATGCGCTTGTCGCTGATCTGCGAGATGTGCACCAGGCCGTCCTTGCCCGGCAGGATGTTGACGAAGGCACCGAAGTCGACGATGCGCTCCACCTTGCCGACGTAGATCTTGCCGATCTCGGCTTCCGCGGTGATCGCCAGGACGCGCAGCTTGGCGGCCTCGGCGGCTTCCTTGGTTTCGCCGTAGATCTTCACGCTGCCATCGTCCTCGATGTCGATCGAGGCCTTGGTCTCTTCGCAGATACCACGGATGGTCGCGCCGCCCTTGCCGATGACGTCGCGGATCTTGTCCGAGTCGATCTTCATCTGCAGCATGGTCGGGGCGTTCTCAGACAGCTCGGCGCGAGGCTTGGCGATGACCTGGTTCATCTGGCCGAGGATGTTCAGGCGAGCTTCCAGGGCCTGGCCCAGGGCGATCTCCATGATCTCTTCGGTGATACCGTTGATCTTGATGTCCATCTGCAGGGCGGTGACGCCCTTGTCGGTACCGGCAACCTTGAAGTCCATGTCGCCCAGGTGGTCTTCGTCACCGAGGATGTCGGTCAGGACGGCGAACTTCTCGCCTTCCTTGACCAGGCCCATGGCGATACCGGCGACCGGCGCCTTGACCGGCACACCGGCATCCATCAGCGCCAGGGAGGCGCCGCACACGGAGGCCATCGAGCTGGAACCGTTGGACTCGGTGATCTCGGAAACCACGCGAATGGTGTAGGGGAACTCGTCCTGGGTCGGCAGCATGGCGGCGACGCCACGACGGGCCAGACGGCCATGGCCGATTTCACGACGACCCGGGCTGCCCATGCGGCCGCACTCGCCTACCGAGAACGGCGGGAAGTTGTAGTGCAGCATGAAGGCGTCCTTGCGCTCGCCTTCCAGGGTATCCAGCAGCTGGGCATCACGCGCGGTGCCGAGGGTCGCGACGACCAGGGCCTGGGTTTCGCCACGGGTGAACAGCGCGGAACCGTGGGTCTTGCCGAGCACGCCGACTTCGATGCGCAGCGGACGCACGGTACGGGTGTCACGACCGTCGATACGCGGCTTGCCGTTGACGATGTTCTCGCGAACGGTGCGGTATTCCAGCAGGCCGAATACGTCCTTGACCTCGGAAGCCGGGAACTTGCCCTCTTCCTCGCCGGCGAACAGGGCCACGGCCTGGTCGCGCAGCTCGCCCAGACGGTTGTAGCGGTCCTGCTTGATGGTGATGGTATAGGCCTGGGAGATCGCTTCGCCCAGCTCTGCCTTGATGGCGTTGACCAGCACGGTGTTTTCCGCCGGGGCTTTCCAGTCCCAGGCCGGCTTGCCAGCTTCGGCGGCCAGCTCCTTGACGGCACGGATCACCGCCTGGAACTCGTCGTGGGCGAACAGCACGGCACCGAGCATCTGGTCTTCGGTCAGTTCGTCGGCCTCGGACTCCACCATCAGCACGGCGTCTTCGGTACCGGCCACGACCATGTCGAGGCTGGAACTCTGCAGTTGCTCGTAGGTGGGGTTGAGGATGTAGCCGATTTCCGGGTGGAAACCGACGCGGGCGGCGCCGATCGGGCCGGCGAACGGAATGCCGGAGATCGCCAGGGCGGCGGAGGTGCCGATCATCGCGGCGATGTCCGGATCGGACTTCTTGTTGGTGGAAACGACGGTGCAGACGACCTGCACTTCATTCATGAAACCTTCGGGGAACAGCGGACGGATCGGACGGTCGATCAGGCGCGAGGTCAGGGTTTCCTTCTCGGAAGGACGTCCTTCACGCTTGAAGAAACCACCGGGGATACGGCCTGCGGCGTAGGTCTTTTCCTGGTAGTGCACGGACAGCGGGAAGAAGTCGCGGCCTTCGGCCGGCGACTTGGCGCCGACCACGGTGACCAGCACGCTGACGTCGTCCATGGTGACCAGTACGGCGCCGGTGGCCTGGCGAGCGATACGGCCGGTCTCGAGAGTGACGGTCGACTGACCGAACTGGAATTGCTTGGTTACCGGGTTCACGGTGTCTTTACCTTCTATGTTGCCTTGGGGGAAATCGGTGGAATGCCGGGAGTCGGACCCGAATCGATTCCTAGAAAGCGCGAAGCTGGAAGCCCGACGCCGATACCCGCCTCGTGTGCGGGTATCGACGCCAGACTTCCAGCTCCTTGCTTCAAGCTGCCGACCGGCGTCGCTTAGCGACGCAGACCCAGACGGCCGATCAGGGCAGTGTAGCGAGACACGTCTTTGCCCTTCAGGTAGTCCAGCAGCTTACGGCGCTGGTTAACCATACGGATCAGACCACGGCGGGAATGGTGATCCTTGCCGTTGGCCTTGAAGTGATCCTGCAGCTTGTTGATGTTGGCGGACAGCAGGGCTACCTGCACTTCCGGGGAACCGGTGTCGCCTTCAGCTTGCTTGTATTCGTTAACGATCTGCGCTTTTTCTTCAACGCTCAGTGCCATGATGGGCTTCCTCTGAGTGAACAGGCCGGGAATCGCTTCCCGTGTTTTAAAAGGAGGAATGACCGTGCCTGCTGACAGCCACCCTCGTATCGGTCTTATGACCGAATCAGTCGACGCGGGGCGATACGCCCGTCGTCGGTCACTTCACCGATACCGATGAAACGACCTGTGTGATCCTGCACCCGCAGCCAGCCGAACTTCGGCGCTTCCGGGGCCCGCACCGGCTGCCCGTGCAGCCAGTAGTACGCACTGTGCTCGGACAACTGCAACACCGGCCAATGCAACAGGCCGCTGTCTTCCGGCATCAGGAATTGGTCCAGCGCTTCCGGACCACCTTCGGCATGCACGCGTTCGAGCGTCTCGAGGGTGATCGCCTGGGCCAGGGCGAACGGCCCGGCCTGGGTCCGCCGCAGTGCCGCGACGTGCGCGCCGCAGCCCAGGACCTGGCCGAGATCTTCCACCAGCGTACGCACGTAGGTGCCTTTGCTGCAGGAAACGGCCAGGGTCGCACAGGGCGGCTCGAAGGAGAGCAAATCCAGGCGCGTAATAGTAACAGAACGCGCCTCGCGCTCCACTACCTCTCCTGCACGGGCGAGCTTGTACAGCGGCTGTCCGTCTTTCTTCAGCGCCGAGTACATCGGCGGCACCTGCTCTATGTCGCCACGGAAGCGCGGCAGGGCCTGTTCGAGATCGTCCCGACCGACGGTCACGTCCCGCTCGGCGAGCAGTTCGCCCTCGGCGTCGCCGGTGGTGGTGGTGATGCCCATGCGCATCACCGTCTCGTAACCCTTGTCGGCATCGAGAAGATACTGGGAGAACTTGGTCGCCTCGCCGAAGCACAGCGGCAGCACCCCGGTGGCCAGCGGGTCGAGGCTGCCGGTGTGGCCGGCCTTCTCGGCATTGAGCAGCCAGCGGACTTTCTGCAGTGCCTGGTTGGAACTCATGCCGCGCGGCTTGTCGAGCACCAGGATGCCGCTGATGGAGCGGCGGATACGCTTCACCTGGGCCACGCTCAGTCCTCGGTCTCGTCGCCGTGGCGGCGGCCGTCTTCGGCCACCGCACGCTCGATCAGCGCCGACAGCTCGGCGCCGCGGCGGATGCTTTCGTCGTAGTGGAAATGCAGTTGCGGCACGCTGCGCAGCTTCATCGACTTGCCCAGCAGCATGCGCAGGTAGCCGGCGGCGTCGTTGAGGATTTCCATGTTCAGGGCGATCTTGCCGGCATCGTCCTGGCCCATGACGGTGATGAACACCTTGGCGTGCGCCACGTCGCGGCTGACCTCGACACCGGTGATGGTGACCAGGCCCAGGCGCGGGTCCTTGATCTCGCGCTGGATCAGTTGAGCCAGTTCGCGTTGCATCTGATCGCCGATACGCTGGGTACGGCTGTAGTCTTTTGCCATTTTTCAACCTGCCTCCAGCGACACCCGGTCACTGGAAAAAAAAGCGACAAACGCCCGGGACAGCTGGAAGCCGGCCCGGGCGCTGTGGTTACGCACTCGCCATCAAAGGCTGCGTGCGACTTCGACCTTCTCGAACACTTCGATCTTGTCGCCGACCTTGACGTCGTTGTAGCTCTTCACGCCGATGCCGCACTCCATGCCGGCACGCACTTCGGCGACGTCGTCCTTGAAGCGACGGAGAGACTCCAGCTCGCCTTCGAAGATGACCACGTCGTCGCGCAGCACGCGGATCGGACGGTTGCGGTGCACCATGCCCTCGGTGACCATGCAGCCGGCGATCGCGCCGAACTTCGGCGAGCGGAACACGTCGCGCACCTCGGCGATGCCCAGGATGTTCTCCCGCAGGTCGCTGCCGAGCATGCCGGTCAGGGCCTTCTTGACGTCCTCGATGATGTCGTAGATCACGTTGTAGTAACGCATATCCAGACCTTCGGCTTCGACGATCTTGCGCGCGCCGGCGTCGGCGCGCACGTTGAAGCCGAACAGCACCGCGTTGGAAGCCAGCGCCAGGTTGGCGTCGGACTCGGTGATGCCACCGACGCCGCCACCGACCACGCGGACCTGCACTTCGTCGTTGCCCAGGCCGCTGAGCGAGCCTTGCAGAGCCTCGAGCGAACCGCGCACATCGGCCTTGAGGACGATGTTCAGGGTCTTCTTCTCTTCCTGGCCCATGTTCTCGAAGATGTTTTCCAGCTTGCCGGCATGGGCTCGCGCCAGTTTCACCTCACGGAACTTGCCTTGACGGAACAGGGCGACTTCGCGGGCCTTCTTCTCGTCGGCGACCACGGTCATCTCGTCACCGGCATCCGGCGTACCGTCCAGGCCGAGGATCTCGACCGGGATCGACGGGCCGGCTTCCTTGATCGGCTTGCCGTTCTCGTCGAGCATGGCGCGGACACGACCGTAGTTGATGCCGACCAGCACCATGTCGCCCTGGCGCAGGGTACCGTCCTGGACCAGCACGGTGGCCACCGGGCCGCGTCCCTTGTCCAGGCGCGACTCGACCACCACGCCACGGCCCGGGGCCGACGGAGTGGCTTTCAGTTCGAGCACTTCTGCCTGCAGCAGGACCGCTTCGAGCAGTTCATCGACGCCAGTACCGAGCTTCGCCGAAACCGGGACGAAGGGAGCGTCGCCGCCCCACTCTTCCGGGATCACGTCGAGAGCGGCCAGGCCGTTCTTGATGTTGTCCGGGTTGGCCTCGGGCTTGTCGATCTTGTTCACCGCGACCACGATCGGCACGCCCGCCGCTTTCGCGTGCTGCACGGCTTCCTGGGTCTGCGGCATGACGCCGTCGTCGGCCGCGACCACCAGGATCACGATGTCGGTCGCCTGGGCGCCACGGGCACGCATCGCGGTGAACGCGGCGTGGCCGGGGGTATCCAGGAAGGTCACCATGCCACGCTCGGTTTCGACGTGGTAGGCACCGATATGCTGGGTGATGCCACCGGCCTCGCCCGCGGCGACCTTGGCGCGACGGATGTAGTCGAGCAGCGAGGTCTTGCCGTGGTCGACGTGGCCCATGACGGTGACGACCGGGGCGCGGGTGACCGCCTCGCCTTCGAACTTCAGGGACTCGGCCAGTTGTTCTTCCAGCGCGTTCTCGCTGACCAGCTTGACCTTGTGGCCCAGCTCTTCGGCGACCAGTTGGGCGGTCTCCTGGTCCAGGACCTGGTTGATGGTCACCGGGGAGCCCATCTTGAACATGAACTTGACGACTTCGGCACCCTTGACCGACATCTGGGCGGCCAACTCGGCTACGGTGATGGTCTCACCGATGTTCACTTCACGCACGATCGGTCCTGTCGGGTTCTGGAACCCGTGCTGGTTGCGCTTCTTCAGCTTCGACTTGCCACCACGACCGCCGCGACGGTAACCATCGCTTTCCTCGTCGGTGCTGCGTGGAGCCACGCGCGGAGCAGGAACCTTTTCCTTCTCCTTGACCGAGGGACGGTGCTGGGTGTGCTTGCGGTCGCGGCGGTCATCGTCCTCGTCACGCTTGGGCACGCGGCGCGGCTCTTCCTTCTTGCGCTCTTCCACGGCGGCAGGCTTGGCCACCGGTTCGGCAACCGCGACATCCGCCACCACGGCAGGCTCGGCACCGGCAGTAGCCGCTGCTTCCTGGGCAGCCTTGGCACGCGCAGCTTCCTCGGCCTTGCGCGCTTCCTCTTCGGCACGCTGGCGGGCAGCGGCCTCTTCGGCCTTCAGACGCTCCGCCTCTTCCGCCGCGCGCTGCTCCTCGAGTTCGCGCTGGCGCTCGGCCTCGATCTCGTCGGGGCTGCGCTTGACATAGGTTTTCTTCTTGCGAACTTCGACGCTCACCGTCTTGCTGCCACCCACTTTCAGCGTGGTAGTGGTCTTGCGTTGCAGGGTGATCTTGCGCGGCTCGCTGGCGCGATCACCATGGCTGCCTTTCAGGTGGGTCAGCAGGGCTTGCTTCTCGCTATCCGTTACAACTTGTTCGGCACTGGTGTGCGGCAGACCTGCGTCACGCATCTGCAGCAGCAGGCGCTCCACCGGTGTGTCGACCACCTGGGCCAGTTCTTTCACCGTGACTTGCGTCATGCACTTCTCTCCTCAGGCCGCGACTGCTTACTCGAACCAATGGGCCCGGGCGGCCATGATCAACTTGCCGGCACGCTCTTCGTCCATGCCGTCGATGTCGAGCAGATCGTCGATCGATTGCTCGGCCAGATCTTCACGGGTGGTTACGCCACGCAGCGCCAGGTCCAGGGCCAGCTCCTTGCTCATGCCATCGAGGCTGAGCAGGTCTTCTGCCGGTTGTGCGTCGGCGAGCTTCTCTTCGGTCGCAATGGCCTTGGTCAGCAGGCGATCCTTGGCACGGGAGCGCAGCTCGTTGACGATGTCTTCGTCGAAGCCATCGATGCTGAGCATCTCTTCCATCGGTACGTAGGCGATTTCCTCAAGAGTCGTGAAGCCCTCTTCCACCAGTACCTGGGCCAGTTCCTCGTCGACATCCAGCTCGTCGACGAAGCGCTGCAGGATATCCCCGGTCTCGGCCTGTTGCTTGGCCTGGATATCCGCCTCGGTCATCACATTCAGGGTCCAGCCGGTCAACTGGCTGGCCAGACGGACGTTCTGGCCACTGCGGCCGATAGCCTGCGCCAGATTGTCCTCGGCGACGGCGATATCCATGGTATGGGTATCCTCGTCGACGATGATCGCCGCCACCTCGGCCGGAGCCATGGCGTTGATCACGAATTGCGCCGGGTTGTCGTCCCACAGGACGATGTCCACCCGCTCTCCACCGATCTCGCCGGATACCGCCTGGACGCGCGAACCGCGCATGCCGATGCAGGCGCCCTGCGGGTCGATGCGCTTGTCCTTGGAACGAACGGCGATCTTGGCGCGCGAGCCCGGGTCACGGGCGGCGGCCATCACGTCGATCAACTGCTCGGCGATTTCCGGTACTTCGATGCGGAACAGCTCGATCAGCATTTCCGGCGCGGTACGCGACAGGACCAGCTGAGGACCGCGGTTCTCGGTACGGATCTCCTTCAGCAGGGCACGCACGCGGGTGCCAACGCGGAAGGTCTCGCGTGGAATGATCTGGTCGCGGGCCAGCAGCGCCTCGGCGTTGTTGCCGAGATCGACGATGACGTTGTCGCGGGTGACCTTCTTCACGGTACCGGAAATGATCTCGCCGACCTTCTCGCGGTAGGCATCGACCACCTGGGCGCGCTCGGCCTCGCGGACCTTCTGCACGATGACCTGCTTGGCAGTCTGCGCAGCGATGCGGCCGAACTCGATGGATTCGATCTTTTCTTCGATGACCTCGCCGACCTTCGCGCCCGGCTTCTGCTCCTGGACGTCCTCGACGGTGATCTCGGTGGCGGGGTCCTGGTAGTCCTCGTCGGCGACGACGTGCCAACGACGGAAAGTCTCGTAGCTGCCGTTATGACGATTGATCTCGACGCGCAGGTCGACCTCGTCCTCGAAACGTTTCTTGGTGGCGGTCGCCAGAGCCAGCTCCAGCGCCTCGAAAATCACGCCGGCCGGTACGCCCTTTTCGTTGGATACCGACTCAACAACCAGCAGTACTTCTTTGCTCATTGTACGCCTCGCCTTTCAATCCATTGGATCCGCGGATTCGCGTCTCAATCAAAACGGGGAATGATGTTGGCCTTGTCGATCGAATCGATCGGCAGCAGGTACTCGTGATCGTCCACCAGGACCACCACATCCTGCTCCTCCACACCACGGAGAATGCCTTGGTAGTTACGCCGCCCCTCATAGGGCGAACGCAGCCTGATCTTCACTTGCTCGCCGGCATGCTTGGCGAACTGTTCGAGGGTGAACAGCGGCCGATCCATGCCCGGAGAGGACACCTCCAGGGTGTACTCGCCGCTGATCGGGTCTTCGACGTCGAGAATACCGCTGACCTGCCGACTGACGGCTTCACAGTCATCGATGAGGATGCCTTCGGGGCGGTCGATATAGACGCGCAACACCGAATGACGACCCTGGGAAATGAACTCGACGCCCCAGCACTCATAGCCGAGCGCCTCGACCACAGGGGCCAGCAAGGCCTGCAACTGTTCTAGCTTGCTCGACACCTGATCGCCTCGCGTATGTCGTAGAAACAAAAAATGGGCGAAACGCCCATCCCTAAATTGCCACTCGGAACCGTGGCATGGACTGTCCAGCTAACAAAAAGCCCCTAAAAAGGGGCCCTGAAAAACTGGTTGCGGGGGCTGGATTTGAACCAACGACCTTCGGGTTATGAGCCCGACGAGCTACCAGACTGCTCCACCCCGCGTCAAAGCTGGTGCAAGATTATACGACCGACACCCTGATGGGTCAACCGAACCTTGCGGAGACAAACCCCGCAGGACGGGGCTTGCTTATATGGTACCGAGGAGGGGACTCGAACCCCTACAGCCTATGGCCACTACCACCTCAAGGTAGCGTGTCTACCAATTCCACCACCTCGGCAGAAACCTTTCTCTTACTTCTGTTCAGGAGCCGCCGGTACATCGCCTGCACTTTCCGCAGGCTTGGACTGCTCCTGAAGAACCGGCACATCGTCAGCGGCCGGTGCTTTCTCTTGCTTCTGCTCCAGAACTGCCGGATCCGGCAGTCCGATGTGTTGCAGAGCATCAGACTTTTCTTTAGCGAAGTACGCTAAGCCAAGGCTGGTCAAGAAAAAAACCGCTGCCAGTATACCAGTAATCCGACTCAAAAAGGTAGCGGAACCTTGGCTTCCGAAAACAGTTGCCGAAGCACCTGCACCGAAAGAAGCCCCTGCATCCGCACCCTTGCCATGCTGAACGAGGATCAGGCCAACAAGACCCAATGCCATCAGCAGATGCACGACAATTACGACCTTTTCCAGCATCTTCAGCTTCCCGCGGCACGACAGATCGCGCCGAACTCATCCGCATTGAGGGAGGCTCCACCTACCAGCCCCCCATCGATATCCGGCATGCCGAACAACTCGGCTGCACTTGCCGCCTTTACACTGCCGCCGTAAAGGAGTCGCACACCTTTTGCGACCTCGGCATTTTCCGCTGCCAGTTGCGCGCGGATCGCCGCGTGCACTTCCTGGGCTTGCGCGGGGGACGCGGTCAACCCGGTCCCGATCGCCCAGACCGGCTCGTAAGCCACGACTGCGCGAGCAAAAGCTCCAACACCCAACTCGTCGATCACGCTTCCCAGCTGCCTTGCGACAACCTCCAGCGTCTTGCCCGCCTCGCGCTCCGCCCGGGTTTCCCCGACACACAGCACCGGCACCAGGCCGCACGACTGAGCCGCGGCAAACTTGCGACTCACAACCTCGTCACTCTCGCCGAGAATCAGGCGACGCTCCGAGTGGCCCACAAGGACCATGCTACAACCGACATCCGCCAACTGACTGGGAGCAGTCTCACCGGTCAGCGCGCCTTGCATCGGCTCGACGGCGCTGTTCTGCGCACCTACATCAATCGCCTTGCCGGCCAGGCCCTGGATGACCTGGCTGATGAACAAGCAAGGCGGCATCACAGCTACATCGACTCCGCTCGGCAACGCCAGCTGACGCAGGCCTTTGATCAACTCGGCCACACTGGAATGCGTACCGTGCATTTTCCAGTTACCGGCCACCAAGGGTCGACGCATGCTGTACCTCGCGGGGCAAAGTGGGCGCAGATGTTACTCAACAGTTTCCAGACTGGCAAGCAAAATCAAGCACATACCTCAGAAACAATTTTTGCCAGCTGTTCGGCGTGGGCACGAACGCTAGCTTCCTCGTCGCCCTCGACCATCACCCGGACCAACGGCTCTGTGCCGGATTTGCGCAGCAGGACACGACCGCGCCCGCCCATTTGCTCGGTGACGCGGACGCTGGCCTCCTTCACCGAGGGGTGCTCGAGCGGATCGCTTTCGCCCTTGAAGCGCACATTGATCAGCACCTGGGGGCACTTGCGAATCCCCTGGCGCGCCTCGGCCAGGGTCTGGCCGCGATGCTTGAGCGCCATCAGCACCTGTAGCGCAGCGATGATGGCATCGCCCGTCGTGGTGTTCTGGCAGCAGACGATATGTCCCGAATTCTCCCCTCCCAGCATCCAGTTCCGAGCCAGCAGTTCGGCCATCACATAGCGATCGCCGACCTTCGCCCGCACGAACGGGATATGCAGTTCCTGCAAAGCCAGCTCCAGGCCGAGGTTGCTCATCAGGGTGCCGACCACACCACCTTGCAGCCGCCCGCTTTCCTGCAGGTCACGCGCGATGAGGAACAGCAGTTCGTCGCCATCCACGACCGCACCGGTATGGTCGACCATCATCACCCGGTCGCCGTCGCCGTCGAAGGCGATGCCGAGGTCGGCATGGTGCTCGACCACCGCAGCCTGCAGGCCATCCAGGTGAGTGGAGCCGCACTTGTCGTTGATGTTCAGGCCATTCGGGCTGGCCGCCAGCACCGTCACTTCCGCGCCCAGTTCCCGGAAGACGCTGGGAGCGATCTTGTAGGTAGCGCCGTTGGCGCAGTCGAGCACGACCTTGAGACCGTTGAAGTCGGTGCTGGTCGGCACGCTGCTCTTGCAGAATTCGATGTAGCGCCCCGCCGCGTCATTGATCCGCGAAACCTTGCCGAGACGGGCGGACTCCACCACGGTCATCGGCGCATCGAGCAGTTCCTCGATCATCAGCTCGACGTCGTCCGGCAGCTTGGTCCCCTGCCCGGAGAAGAACTTGATGCCGTTGTCGTCGTGGGGATTGTGCGAAGCGCTGATCACCACCCCGGCCTCGGCGTGGAAAGTCCGCGTCAGGTAGGCGATGCCGGGGGTAGGCATCGGTCCCAGCAACAGGGTATCGGCGCCGGAAGCGGAGAGCCCGGCCTCGAAGGCCGACTCGAACATGTAACCCGAGCTGCGCGTGTCCTTGCCGATCAGGACCCGGCAGTTGCCCTGCCGGCGGAAGGCCATGCCCACCGCCCAGCCCAGCTTGAGAACGAAGTCCGGAGTAATCGGAAACTCGCCAACACGACCACGGATACCGTCAGTCCCGAAGTATTTTCTGCTCATCTTTTGTCTTCCGTGCTCAATCCGCCATTTCAACGGCGGAGATCATTCGCATCACGTCGACGGTCGCCGCCACGTCATGCACTCGAATTATCCGTGCGCCCTTGGCCAGCGCCAGGGCCGCCAGCGCGAGACTGCCGTAGAGGCGTTCGTCCACCTCCCGCCCCAGTACCTTGCCGATCATGCTCTTGCGCGAAACGCCGACCAACAACGGCAGGCCCAGGCCATGGAGCGCCTGCAGATGCCTGAACAGCACCAGGTTGTGCTCCAGTGTCTTGGCAAAACCGAAACCCGGATCCAGTAACAGCCGCTCGCGGTCGATTCCGGCCGCCACGCAGGCATTCACACGCTCCTGCAGGAACGCGCCGACTTCCGCCACCACATCCTGGTAGGCAGGCGCATCCTGCATGGTCTGCGGTTCTCCACGCATGTGCATGAGGCAGACCGCCAGGCCGCTATCCACCGCAGCATCCAGCGCACCGTCGCGCTGCAGCGAACGGACGTCGTTGATCAGACCCGCTCCGAGACGCGCAGTTTCGCGCATGACCGCGGGCGTGGAGGTATCCACCGAAATCACGACGTCCAGCTCGCGAGCGATGCGTTCGACTACCGGAGCGACCCGCTCCAGCTCCTCCGTCGGAGAAACGCTGCGCGCACCGGGACGGGTCGACTCGCCGCCGACGTCGATGAGCGTTGCGCCTTCCCGCACCATGCGCTCGGCATGCCGCAGGGCATCGTCCAGCCGGTCGTAACGGCCGCCATCGGAAAAGGAATCGGGGGTGACATTGAGGATGCCCATGACATGTGGGCGGGCCAAATCAAGAACCCGACTGCCGCAAGGCAGTCGGGTCGGGTATTGCGGATTGCTCATTCAGGGCTCTCAGTGCTCGCCGGCCGGCCCACCGATGGGAGGGGTGTTCTCGCGGCGGCCCGACTCTTCCAGGTTGGCCGGCGGGGTGCCGGTACCCGAACCACCCTGCCAGTCACGCGGCTCGCGCGGCACGCGACCGGCCATGATGTCGTCGATCTGGTCGGAGTCGATGGTTTCGTACTTCATCAGTGCGTCGGCCATCATCTCCAGCTTGTCGCGGTTCTCGTCGAGCAGTCGCTTGGCGGTACCGTAGCAGTCGTCGATGATGCGCCGGACTTCCTGGTCGATCATCTTGGCGGTCTCGCCCGACACATTGGCGTGCTGGCTGCCGGCGCTACGGCCGAGGAACACCTCGCCCTCCTCCTCCGCGTACATCAGCGGGCCGAGCTTCTCGGACAGACCCCACTTGGTCACCATGTTCCGCGCCAACTGGGTAGCACGCATGATGTCGTTGGAAGCGCCAGTGGTGACGCCTTCGAAGCCGAGGGTCATCTCTTCCGCGATACGGCCGCCGAACAGCGAGCAAATCTGGCTTTCCAGCGCGCGCTTGGACAGGCTGTAGCGATCTTCCTCGGGGAGGAACATGGTCACGCCCAGGGCGCGTCCGCGCGGAATGATGGACACCTTGTAGACCGGGTCATGCTCCGGCACCAGGCGACCGACGATGGCGTGGCCGGCCTCGTGGTAGGCGGTGTTGCGCTTCTCCTTCTCGGACATGACCATAGTCTTGCGCTCGGCGCCCATCATGATCTTGTCCTTGGCCAGCTCGAACTCGCGCATGTCGACGATGCGCTTGTTGGAGCGCGCGGCGAACAGCGAGGCCTCGTTGACCAGGTTGGCCAGGTCGGCGCCGGAGAAACCGGGCGTACCGCGGGCGATGACGGCAGGATCGACATGGTCGCCCAGCGGCACCTTGCGCATGTGCACCTTGAGGATCTGTTCGCGCCCGCGGATATCCGGCAAGCCGACCACCACCTGGCGGTCGAAGCGGCCCGGACGCAGCAGCGCCGGGTCCAGAACGTCCGGACGGTTGGTGGCAGCGATGACGATGATGCCATCGTTCATCTCGAAGCCATCCATCTCCACCAGCAACTGGTTGAGGGTCTGCTCGCGCTCGTCGTGACCGCCGCCCAAGCCGGCGCCGCGATGGCGGCCGACGGCGTCGATCTCGTCGATGAAGATGATGCACGGCGCGTGCTTCTTGGCCTGGTCGAACATGTCGCGGACACGGGAGGCGCCCACGCCGACGAACATCTCGACGAAGTCGGAACCGGAAATGGTGAAGAACGGCACCTTGGCTTCGCCGGCGATGGCCTTGGCCAGCAGGGTCTTGCCGGTGCCGGGCGGGCCGACCATCAGCACGCCGCGCGGGATACGGCCGCCCAGGCGCTGGAACTTGCCCGGATCGCGAAGGAACTCGACCAGTTCGCTGACCTCCTCCTTGGCCTCGTCGCAGCCGGCGACGTCAGCGAAGGTGGTCTTGACCTGGTCCTCGGACAGCAGGCGCGCCTTGCTCTTGCCGAAGCTCATCGGGCCGCCGCGACCGCCGCCGCCGCCCTGCATCTGGCGCATGAAGAACATGAAGACGGCGATGATCACCAGGATCGGGAAGCTGGCGACCAGCAACTGGGTCCAGATGCTCTGCTGTTCGGGCTGCTTGCCCTCGACCACGACGTTGTTGTTGACCAGGTCGCCGATCAGGCCGTTGTCCTGGATCGCCGGGCGGATGGTCTTGAAGGTATCGCCGTCGCTACGCTTGCCGGTGATGACATAGCCATCCACGGTCACTCGCTCGACCTTGCCATCCTTGACCTGCTGGATGAAGTCCGAGTAGTTCAGCGTCTGTGGCTCGCTCGGGCTCGAGAAATTGTTCATCACGGTCACCAGTACCGCCGCGATGATCAGCCACAGAATCAGATTCTTTGCCATGTCGTTCAATTGACTACCCTCTGAAGCCGGCTCCGTCCTGGAAACCGCTTCACACGACGGCCAGACTCCTTCCGGCCAAAAGTACTACACAAGCGCCCGCGCACGCAGGCGTTGTCTGTAACCCTTTATGAACCCTCGCCCGTCCCGGCACAACAGGTCATCGACCAATAGACAGGCTATAGGGTCAATCATTCCAGTCTATTCCCCGCGAAAGCCGCGTGCGAGCAGATACTGTTCCCGCGAACGATCACGCGACGACAGGGGCTTGCGCATCTGTACCTTGTCGAACATTTCCCGGGCCTGCTTGTGGTACTGGTCGAAACCTTCGCCCTGGAAGATCTTGATCAGGAAATCGCCGCCCGGCCGCAGCACACGGCCGGCCAGGTCCAGCGCCAGTTCGCAGAGATACATGGCGCGCGGCTGGTCGGCGGCCCGCACTCCACTCATATTGGGGGCCATATCGGAAATCACAAGGTCTACCGGATGGTCGCCGATCGCCTCGAGGATCCGCGCGAACACCGCGTCCTCGGTGAAGTCGCCCTGGATGAAGGTGACGTCGGGGATGCTGTCCATCTCGAGGATGTCCGAAGCGATCAGCCGGCCGCGGTCGCCGATCACCCGGCTGGTGACCTGCGACCACCCGCCCGGCGCGGCGCCCAGGTCGACCACGGTCATGCCCGGACGCAGGATGCGGTCCTTCTCCTGGATCTCCAGCAGCTTGTAGCTGGCGCGCGAGCGATAGCCATCGCGCTGGGCCATCTTCACGTAGGGATCGTCGAAATGTTCTTTCAGCCAACGCTGGCTGGTTTTGGAGCGGGCCACGGAATACCTCTTCGGGCACCCCCGGTCGGCGGGGGCAGCATCACTTGGACTAAAACTGGGGTAAAATAGACGACTTTTTCCCAGGGGTCTGATTATGGCGCTCACTCAAGAGCAGAAGAAACAGTTCAAATCTATCGGTCACCACCTGAAACCGGTATTGATCGTAGCCGAGAACGGCTTGACCGAAGGCGTTCTCGCCGAACTCGAGCGCGCACTCAACGATCACGAACTGATCAAGGTGAAACTGGCGCTGGCCGAGCGCGACGATCGCCGCGCCCTGCTCGACGAACTCTGCGCGCAGTCGCGCAGCGACCTGGTGCAAAGCATCGGCAAGATGGCGCTGGTCTATCGGAAGAACCCGAAGCCGAACAAGAATCTCTCGAACATCAGCCGTTTCGCCGGCATCTGATGCCCCATCCAACCAAGGTCGGGAAACTTCCCGACCTGGTTCAGACGCCTTCCTCGTCCCGCCCCGGTACCGGCTGCAACACCAGCAGCAGGCCACACATCGCCACCGCCAGGTAGTTGAACAGCAGCCAGCGCACCGCCTCGGGCGCCAGCCCACGCACCAGGAAATACACCAGGCAGAGCAGCGCGACGGCGAGCAACAACTGACCGCGAAGGTCTCGCCAGAGGCTCCTCGGCCCGTGGCTCGACACCAACACCAGCGCCTGCAGCACCGCACAGAATCCGGCGAAGCCGATCAGCAGCGGCGTCAACGCCGCGGCTACGGTTTCCACCAGTAACGGCGCCAGTCCGGTCTTGGCCAACGCAGGCAGGACCACGAACTGCAGCAACCAGAGGCCGCCGACCCAGAACGTCTGGGCCAGCAGCCAACTGATCGCGCCTGCGCGCAACGGAGCGCGCTTAGATATGGCGAACCTCGACGATCTCGTACTCGACGTCGCCGCCCGGGGTTCTCACCAGCACGGCATCGCCTTCGGTCTTGCCAATCAGCGCACGGGCGATCGGCGAATTCACCGAGATCTTGCCACCCTTGATATCCGCCTCGTCGTCGCCGACGATCTGGTAGGTCACGGTCTCGTCGGTCTCGACGTTGGCGATGTCGACGGTGGTGCCGAAGATCACCTTGCCGCTGTGCGGGATGGCGGTGACATCGATGACCTGAGCGTTGGACAGCTTGGCCTCGATGTCGCGGATACGCGCCTCGACCATGCCCTGCTGTTCGCGCGCCGCATGGTACTCGGCGTTTTCCTTGAGGTCGCCCAGTTCACGCGCTTCGGCTATGGCCTGGCTGATCTGCGGGCGCAGCACGCCCTTCAGGTGTTTCACTTCTTCTTCCAGGGCGCGGGCGCCCTGGACGGTCATGGGGAACTTGCTCATGCCTTGATTCCTGCGTGGAGATCCTGCAGACGCCGAACGGTCTTCTCGGGACCGAACTTGAGCGCCTCACAGATCGCCTGCCCACCCGCAATGGTGGTGGTGCAGCAGATCTTGTGCTGCAGGGCGTTTCGACGAATGGAGTAGGAGTCAGCGATGGACTGCCGGCCCTCGGTGGTGTTGATGATCAGGGTGACCTCGTCGTTCTTGATCATGTCCACCACGTGCGGGCGACCTTCGGTCACCTTGTTCACGCGACGCACCGGCAGGCCCGCGGCCTCGATGACACGCGCGGTACCGGCGGTGGCTACCACTTCGAAGCCCAGCGCGACCAGGTCGCCAGCCACCTGGGCGGCGAACGGCTTGTCGTCTTCGCGGACGCTGATGAAGGCGCAACCGGCGGTCGGGAGGATCTCGCTGGCCCCCAACTGAGCCTTGGCAAAGGCTTCGGCAAAGCTATCACCGACGCCCATCACTTCACCAGTGGACTTCATTTCCGGGCCGAGGATCGGATCGACGCCGGGGAACTTGGCGAACGGGAACACCGCTTCCTTGACGCTAAAGAACGGCGGGATGATTTCCTGGGTGAAGCCGACCTCGGCCAGGGTCTTGCCGGCCATGACGCGGGCGGCGACCTTGGCCAGCGACTCGCCGACGCACTTGGAGACGAACGGCACGGTACGCGAGGCGCGCGGATTGACCTCGATGACGAAGATATCCTCGCCCTGCACCGCCATCTGCACGTTCATCAGGCCGACCACGCCAAGCTCCAGGGCCATTTTCTTGACCTGCTCGCGGATCTCGTCCTGGATGTGCTGCGGCAGCGAGTACGGCGGCAGCGAACAGGCGGAGTCGCCGGAGTGAACGCCAGCCTGCTCGATATGCTGCATGATCGCGCCGATCACCACGATCTCGCCGTCGCATACCGCGTCGATGTCGACTTCGATGGCGCAGTTGAGGAAGTGGTCGAGCAGCACCGGGCTGTCGTTGGAAACCTGAACCGCCTCACGCATGTAGCGCTTGAGCTCTTCTTCCTGGTAGACGATTTCCATCGCCCGCCCGCCCAGCACGTAGGACGGGCGTACCACCAGCGGATAACCGATGGCCTTGGACGCGGCCAGGGCCTCGTCTTCGCTGCGCGCGGTGGCGTTGGCCGGCTGGCGCAGGTTCAGGCGCTGGACCATCTGCTGGAAGCGCTCGCGGTCTTCGGCACGGTCGATGGCGTCCGGACTGGTGCCGATGATCGGCACGCCGGCCTCTTCGAGGGCGCGGCAGAGCTTCAGCGGGGTCTGGCCGCCGTACTGGACGATCACGCCCTTGGGCTGCTCGACGCGGACGATCTCAAGGACGTCCTCGAGGGTCACCGGCTCGAAGTACAGGCGGTCGGAGGTGTCATAGTCGGTGGAGACGGTTTCCGGGTTGCAGTTGACCATGATGGTCTCGTAGCCGTCTTCGCGCATCGCCAGCGCCGCGTGCACGCAGCAGTAGTCGAACTCGATGCCCTGGCCGATGCGGTTCGGACCGCCGCCGAGGATCATGATCTTCTCGCGGCTCGACGGGTTGGCCTCGCACTCTTCCTCGTAGGTCGAATACATGTAGGCGGTGTCGGTGGCGAACTCGGCGGCGCAGGTATCGACACGCTTGTAGACCGGCAGCACCTTCAGCTTGTGGCGATGGCTGCGCAGGTTCTTCTCGGTGACGCCGAGCAGCTTGGCCAGGCGCGCGTCGGAGAAGCCCTTGCGCTTGAGCTTGTACATCAGCTCGCGATCGATGGAGGACAGGCCGAGGGTCTTGACCTTCTCCTCGTCCTTGACCAGGTCCTCGATCTGCACCAGGAACCATTCGTCGATGCGGGTCAGCTCGAACACTTCCTCGACGCTCTTGCCGGCGCGGAAGGCGTCGGCGACGTACCAGACACGCTCGGCGCTGGGCACGGTCAGCTCGCGCTTGAGGATGCTGTCGGCCTCCGGGTCGTTCAGGTCGAGCTTCGGATCGAAGCCGGTGGCGCCGACTTCCAGGCCGCGCAAGGCTTTCTGCACCGACTCCTGGAAGGTCCGGCCGATGGCCATGACTTCGCCGACCGACTTCATCTGGGTGGTCAGGCGGGCATCGGCTTTCGGGAATTTCTCGAAGGCGAAGCGCGGGATCTTGGTCACCACGTAGTCGATGGCCGGCTCGAACGACGCCGGGGTGCGACCGCCGGTGATGTCGTTCTGCAGTTCGTCGAGGGTGTAGCCGACCGCCAGCTTGGCGGCGATCTTGGCGATCGGGAAACCGGTGGCCTTGGAGGCCAGGGCCGAGGAGCGGGAAACCCGCGGGTTCATCTCGATCACCACCATGCGCCCGGTGTTCGGGCAGATGCCGAACTGCACGTTGGAACCGCCGGTTTCCACGCCGATCTCGCGCAATACCGCCAGCGAGGCGTTGCGCATGATCTGGTATTCCTTGTCGGTCAGGGTCTGCGCCGGTGCCACGGTGATCGAGTCACCGGTGTGCACGCCCATCGGGTCGAAGTTCTCGATGGAGCAGACGATGATGCAGTTGTCCTTCTTGTCGCGGACCACCTCCATCTCGTATTCCTTCCAGCCGATCAGCGACTCGTCGATCAGCAGCTCGTTGGTCGGCGACAGGTCGAGGCCACGGGCGCAGATCTCTTCGAACTCTTCACGGTTGTAGGCGATACCGCCGCCGGTGCCGCCCATGGTGAAGGACGGACGGATGATGCAGGGGAAGCCGACCTGCTCGAGCACGCCGTAGGCCTCCTCCATGCTGTGGGCGATGCCCGAGCGCGGACAGGCCAGGCCGATATCCTTCATCGCCTTGTCGAAGCGCGAGCGGTCCTCGGCCTTGTCGATGGTATCGGCATTGGCGCCGATCATCTCCACGCCGAACTTCTCCAGCACGCCGTGGCGCTCCAGGTCCAGGGCGCAGTTCAGCGCAGTCTGGCCGCCCATGGTCGGCAGCAGCGCGTCGGGGCGTTCCTTCTCGATGATCTTGGCCACGGTGGCCCACTTGATCGGCTCGATGTAGGTCGCGTCGGCCATCGCCGGATCGGTCATGATGGTCGCGGGGTTGGAGTTCACCAGGATGACGCGGTAGCCCTCCTCGCGCAGGGCCTTGCAGGCCTGGGCGCCGGAGTAGTCGAATTCGCAGGCCTGGCCAATCACGATGGGGCCGGCACCGAGGATCAGGATGCTCTTTATGTCTGTACGTTTTGGCATGGGACTCTCGTTGCAATAATCAGGACAGGGTTGCGGTGGCCAGCTTCACACCAAAGCCGACGAACAGGGCGCCGACGCCCGAAGTGGCGCCGGCAGCCAACCGTTGCCGCCGGCGGAACCAGGCCGCCAGCCGCACACCGGTGAAAATCAGGAAGCTCAGGTAAAGGGCGCTGACCAGTTCCAGGATCACCGCCAGCACCAGGAACGACAGGCCCGGATAGGCATAGCCGGGATCGACGAACTGGATGAAGAAGGAGATGAAGAACAGGATCGCCTTGGGATTCGACAGGCTGAGCAGCAGCGCCTTGCGGAACGGCTGGTGGACATCCACCTGTTCGGCCTGCGCCGCCGTCGCTTCGGGATTGCGCAGCTTGCGCCAGGCGCCCCGCAGCATGCCGACGCCGAGATAGAACAGGTAGGCCGCACCGAGGTACTTCAGGCCGATGAACAGCATCGGCTCGGCCTTCAGCAGGGACGCCACGCCAAGGGCCGACAGCAGCATCAGCACCGCGTCGCCGAGGAACACGCCGCAGGCGGCCCGGTAGCCGGTCGCCACGCCACGCTGGGCCGAAGTCGCGAGGACGAACAACGAGTTCGGCCCGGGCAACAGGATCACGAAAACCACACCCAGCACGTAGGTCCAGAAATCGGTTATCCCCAGGGTCGGCATGGCTCTGCTCCTCAGCGACGCTCGGCCATCGCCGAGATGAAGCGGTCGAACAGCGGGGCGACGTCATGCGGACCGGGGCTCGCCTCGGGGTGGCCCTGGAAGCTGAAAGCGACCTTGTCGGTGCGCTCGATACCCTGCAGGGTACCGTCGAACAGCGACTTGTGAGTGGCTCGCAGGTTGTCCGGCAAGGTGCTCTCGTCGACCGCGAAACCGTGGTTCTGGCTGGTGATCATCACCACGCCGCTGTCCAGGTCCTGCACCGGGTGGTTGGCGCCGTGGTGGCCGTGGCCCATCTTCAGGGTCTTGGCGCCAGAGGCCAGGGCCAGCAACTGATGGCCGAGGCAGATGCCGAACACCGGGATCTCGGTATCGAGGAATTCGCGGATCGCCTGGATCGCGTAGTCGCACGGTTCGGGGTCGCCGGGGCCGTTGGAAAGGAAGATGCCGTCAGGGTTCAGCGCCAGCACTTCGCTGGCCGGTGTCTGCGCCGGCACCACGGTCAGGCGGCAGCCGCGCGCCACCAGCATGCGCAGGATGTTCAGCTTGACGCCGTAGTCGTAGGCCACCACGTGATACGGCAGTTCACCGGCCGGGATCTCCGGGTGACTGTCGCTTTCCAGGTTCCAGACGCTGGAGCGCCACTCGTAGCGCTCGGCGGTGGTGACCTCCTTGGCCAGGTCCATGCCCTTCAGGCCGGGGAAGGCGCGAGCCAGCTCCAGCGCGCGTTCCTCGGTAGCGTCGGCACCAGCCAGGATGCAGCCGTTCTGCGAACCCTTCTCGCGGAGGATGCGGGTCAGGCGACGGGTATCGATGCCGGCGATGGCGACGGTGCCGTTGGCTTTCAGGTAGTCAGGCAGCGACTGCTTGCTGCGCCAGTTGCTGGCGATCAGCGGCAGGTCGCGAATGATCAGGCCGGCGGCCCAGACACGGTTGGCCTCGGCGTCTTCCGGGGTGGTACCGGTATTGCCGATGTGCGGGTAGGTCAGGGTGACGATCTGCTGGGCGTAGGAAGGATCGGTGAGGATTTCCTGGTAGCCGGTCATGGCGGTGTTGAACACCACCTCGCCAACGGTCTGACCGTCGGCACCGATGGCTTCACCGCGAAAAATGCTGCCGTCGGCAAGTGCAAGTATGGCTGGCTTAGTCAAGAAGACCTCCCGTAAATCAAGCCTGACTGGTCGCGCAGGTGTAAAAAAGCGGGATGACACCGTGAAGAGTCATCCCGCTTTTTTTCGATTCATGCTGCGCTGCTTTTAGTGGACACACTAAAGCTGTAGTTTACAGAATCGCGACATTCCGGTCCACCAATAAGACGACGTGCGGCAGCGTCTCAGCGTAGACCGAGCACATCCTGCATGTCGTACAGGCCATTCTCTTTGCCCTCCAGCCACAGCGCCGCACGCACCGCGCCACGGGCAAAGGTCATGCGGCTGGAAGCCTTGTGGGTGATCTCCACGCGCTCGCCCTCGGCGGCGAACAGCACGGTGTGGTCGCCCACCACGTCGCCGGCGCGCACGGTGGCGAAGCCGATGGTTTCCCGCGCCCGCGCGCCGGTCTGCCCCTCGCGTCCGTAGACCGCCACTTCCTGAAGGTCCCGGCCGAGCGCCTGGGCTACCACCTCGCCCATGCGCAAGGCGGTGCCGGACGGCGCATCGACCTTGTGCCGGTGATGGGCCTCGATGATCTCGATATCCACTTCGTCGCCCAGCACCCGTGCCGCGGTATCCAGAAGCTTCAGGCAAAGGTTCACACCGACGCTGAAGTTGGCAGCGAAGACGATCGGGATATCCTTCGCCGCCTCGGCCAGCAGCAGCTTCTCGTCGGCGCTGAAGCCGGTGGTGCCGATGACCATCGCCCGGCGCGCCTTGCGGCACTGCTCGATGTTCTTCAGGGTTACGGAGGGATGGGTGAAGTCGATCAGGACGTCGAACTCCTCGCAGACCTTGCCCAGGTCCCCGGACAACGGCACGCCGATCCGGCCGAGACCGGCCAGCTCGCCGGCGTCCGCCCCCACCAGGGTGCTATCCGGACGATCCACCGCCGCCGTCAGCCCGGCGGCACCGCCGGTCTGCTGAACGGCCTCGATCAGGTTCTTGCCCATGCGCCCGGCGGCGCCCACTACGGCTATACGTCGCATAAAACCACTCCACGCGGAACCCGGACGCGGCTGTCAGGCCGCGCCCATGGCTTTGTTTATAGGTCGTCGAAGAAACGCTTCATGCCTTCGAACCAGCCACTGGCCTTGGGCGAATGCGAGGTGTCGCTCTGCAACGACTTGCGGAACTCCTCGAGCAGCTCGCGCTGGCGCTTGTCCAGGTTCACCGGGGTTTCCACCACCACCTTGCACATCAGGTCGCCGGCGCCGCCGCCGCGCACCGGGGCCACGCCCTTGCCGCGCAGGCGGAACAGCTTGCCGGTCTGGGTGCTTTCCGGAATCTTCAGCTTGACCCGGCCATCCAGGGTCGGCACTTCCAGCTCGCCGCCCAGCGCAGCGTCGGCGAAACTGATCGGCACTTCGCAGTACAGATGCTTGCCGTCGCGCTGGAAGATCGGGTGCTCGCGCACATTGACCACCACGTACAGGTCGCCCGCCGGACCACCCATGCTGCCGGCCTCGCCTTCGCCGGTGAGGCGGATGCGGTCGCCGGTGTCGACGCCGGCCGGCACCTTCACCGACAGGGTCTTCTGCTCTTCCACGCGCCCCTGGCCATGGCAGGAGCCACAGGGATCGGAAATCATCTTGCCGGTGCCGTGGCAGCGCGGGCAGGTCTGCTGGACCGAGAAGAAGCCCTGCTGCATGCGCACCTGGCCGATACCGCCGCAAGTGGTGCAGGTGACCGGTGTGGTACCGGGCTTGGCGCCGCTGCCGTTGCAGGTCTTGCAACCGACCAGGGTCGGCACGCGGATGGTGACGGTGGTGCCACGTACCGCCTCCTCCAGGTCGAGGTCCAGGGTGTAGCGCAGGTCCGCGCCGCGCTGCGCGCCGCCGCGCGAGCCACCGCGGGCACCGCCGCCACCGAAGAAATCGCTGAACACATCGCCGAAGATGTCGGAGAAGCTCGCCCCGCCGAAACCGGCGCCAGCGCCCCCACCCATATTCGGATCGACGCCGGCATGGCCGTACTGGTCGTAGGCCGCCCGCTTGCTGGCATCGGAGAGGACCTCGTAGGCCTCGTTGGCCTCCTTGAACTTGTCCTCGGCTTCCTTGTCGCCAGGATTGCGGTCCGGGTGATATTTCATCGCCAGGCGGCGGTAGGCCTTCTTCAGGTCCGCCTCGCTGGCGCCACGCTCAACCCCCAGAACCTCGTAAAAGTCTCGTTTCGCCATAACCTTTCCGTCTCAATTAAGGACCCTCCAGACACGCCAACGCGGGAGCAGGCTCCCGCGTGGCGGATCATGCGTACCGGCCTGGCCGGCACGCGGGGCAGAAGCAAGCCGGGGCTTACTTGTTGTCCTTGACCTCTTCGAACTCGGCGTCCACCACGTCGTCAGCGGCTTTCGCCTGCTCGCCCTGGGGAGCGTCTTCGCCCTGCTGGGCCTGTTCGGCGTACATCTTCTGCGCCAGCGGGGTGGAAGCCTGGGACAGAGCGTTCATCTTGGCCTCGATCTCGGCCTTGTCGTCGCCCTTCACCGCCGCTTCCAGCTCGCCCAGCGCCTTCTCGATGGTCGCCTTGTCCTCGGCGGTGGCCTTGTCGCCCGCCTCGGTGATCATCTTGCGGGTCGCGTGGACCAGCGCGTCGCCCTGGTTGCGAGCGGCAGCCAGTTCCTCGAACTTGCGGTCCTCCTCGGCGTTCGCCTCGGCATCGCGGACCATCTGCTGGATCTCATCCTCGGACAGGCCGGAGGATGCCTTGATCACGATGGACTGCTGCTTGCCGGTGGCCTTGTCCTTCGCCGAGACGTGCAGGATGCCGTTGGCATCGATATCGAAGGTCACCTCGATCTGCGGCACGCCGCGCGGAGCCGGCGGAATGTCGGCCAGGTCGAACTTGCCCAGCGACTTGTTCTGCGCGGCCTGCTTGCGCTCGCCCTGCAGCACGTGGATGGTCACCGCGCCCTGGTTGTCGTCGGCGGTGGAGAACACCTGCGACTTCTTGGTCGGGATGGTGGTGTTCTTCTCGATCAGACCGGTCATCACGCCGCCCAGGGTCTCGATGCCGAGGGTCAGCGGGGTCACGTCGAGCAGCAGCACGTCCTTCACGTCGCCGGCCAGGACCGCGCCCTGGATGGCGGCACCGACAGCCACGGCTTCGTCCGGGTTGACGTCCTTGCGCGCTTCCTTGCCGAAGAACTCGGCAACGGTCTTCTGTACCAGCGGCATGCGGGTCTGGCCGCCGACCAGGATCACTTCATGGATATCGGAAACATCCAGGCCGGCATCCTTCAGCGCGGTGCGGCACGGCTCGATGGTGCGCTGCACCAGGTCTTCGACCAGGGACTCCAGCTTGGCGCGGGAAACCTTGACGTTCAGGTGCTTCGGACCGCTCGCGTCGGCAGTCACATACGGCAGGTTGACGTCGGTCTGCTGGGTCGAGGACAGCTCGATCTTGGCTTTCTCGGCCGCTTCCTTCAGACGCTGCATGGCCAGCGGGTCGCCCTTCAGGTTGATGCCGCTTTCCTTCTTGAACTCGTCGACGAGGTAGTCGATCAGGCGGATGTCGAAGTCTTCGCCGCCGAGGAAGGTGTCGCCGTTGGTGGCCAGCACTTCGAACTGGTGCTCGCCGTCGACTTCGGCGATCTCGATCACCGACACGTCGAAGGTACCGCCGCCCAGGTCATAGACGATCACGGTGTGGTCGCCCTTGGCCTTGTCCAGGCCATAGGCCAGCGCCGCCGCGGTCGGCTCGTTGATGATCCGCTTGACGTCGAGGCCGGCGATGCGGCCGGCGTCCTTGGTGGCCTGGCGCTGGCTGTCGTTGAAGTAGGCCGGAACGGTGATCACCGCTTCGGTGACCGGCTCGCCGAGGTAGTCTTCGGCGGTCTTCTTCATTTTCTTCAGCACTTCGGCGGAAATCTGCGGAGGCGCCATCTTCTGGCCCTTCACTTCCACCCAGGCGTCGCCGTTGTCGGCCTTGACGATGCTGTACGGCACCATCTGGATGTCTTTCTGAACCACGTTCTCTTCGAAGCGACGGCCGATCAGGCGCTTCACCGCATACAGGGTGTTCTGCGGGTTGGTGACCGCCTGGCGCTTGGCCGGCTGGCCCACCAGGGTTTCGCCATCGTTGGTGTAGGCGATGATCGAGGGGGTGGTACGCGCGCCCTCGGCGTTCTCGATGACCTTGACGTTACCGTTCTCCAGGATAGCCACGCAGGAGTTGGTGGTACCCAGGTCGATGCCAATGATTTTGCCCATATTCACTCTCCAGAAACTTTGATTCCGTGCGACCCGCCCGTGGGTCTCGTGCTCGGTTGACTACCCAGATGGGGTCGTCGCGTCGAATTTCAAGCCTGCTCGTCGATGGACGGCGGGGTTTCCGCCGGCGCCTTGCTGACTACCACCATCGCCGGACGCAGCAGGCGGCCGTTGAGCAGGTAGCCTTTCTGGAACACCTTGAGGACACTGCCCGGCTCGGCCGAAGCGCTTTCCTGCATGGCCATCGCCTGGTGCTGCTCGGGGTTGAAAGGCTCGCCTTCCGGGTTCAGCGCCTCCACCTGGTAGCGGCGCAGGGTGTCGTCGAACATCTTCAGGGTCAGTTCCATCCCTTCGCGCATCGGCTTGATCGCCTCGTCGTTGGGATCGGACATCTCCAGGCCGCGCTCGAGGGTGTCGACCACCGCCAGCAGGTCGCCGGCGAATTTCTCCAGCGCGAACTTGTGCGCCTTCTCGACATCCTGCTCCGCACGCCGGCGTACGTTCTGCAGATCCGCGACCATGCGCAGCGCCTGGTCCTGGGCGGCAGCCAGCTGCTCTTCCAGTTCCTGCACGCGGGCGGTCAGGTCCTCGGCGGCGCCGGTGGGCTGCTCGGGGGTCTGTTGATCCAGGGTCTGCTGTTCGTCAGCCATGCCACTCTCCTTCAAAAATAAGCTGGCAAATACAAGGCGAACGCATAAGTTCGCAACGTTGCCGGCTATATGGGGACGGCTTTCCACGGTTCAAGGGGCGAGCGGCAATTGCCAGCCGGAAAAAATACTGTATAAATAACCAGACAAAACCCACGGAGCCGCCCGCCATGCTGGTTCACCTGTCCGTTCACAACTACGCCATCGTCGAGCACCTGGATCTCGAACTCGCTACCGGCATGAGCGTGATCACCGGCGAAACCGGTGCGGGCAAGTCGATCATGCTCGACGCCCTCGGCCTTACCCTCGGCGACCGCGCCGACAGCGGCGCGGTACGTCCCGGAGCGGACAAGGCCGACATTCTCGCCAGCTTCGACGTCAGTGCCATCGCCGAGGCCCGCGACTGGCTCGCCGAGCGCGACCTGGAACAGGACGGTCCGTGCATCCTGCGCCGGGTGATCACTGCCGAAGGTCGCTCGCGTGCCTACATCAACGGCACGCCCTGCCCGCTGGGCGACCTGAAGAGCCTGGGCGAACTGCTGATCGACATCCATAGCCAGCACGAGCACCAGTCGCTGCTGAAGAGCGAGACCCACCGGCGCCTGCTCGACGAGTACGCCGGCTGCCAGGAGCTGGCGCGCCAGGTGCAGCTCGCCGCGCAACGCTGGAAGCAGACCAGCCAGGAACTCGAACGCCTGTCGCGTAGCGGCGACGAACAACGCGCCCGCCACCAGTTGCTCAGCTACCAGCTGGAAGAACTGGAAAACCTGTCCCTCGGCGAAAACGAACTGGAAAGCCTGGAGCAGGAGCAGAAGACCCTGAGCAACGCCGAAAGCCTGCTCGCCGCCTGCCGCCAAGTCGTGGAAATGTGCAGCGAGAGCGATGCCGGCAACGTCCTTTCCGCGCTCAATGCCAGCCTCAACCGCCTGACCTCGTTCAGCGGCCAGCCCGCCGCTCTCGGCGAAGCGGTCAACCTGTTGTCCAGCGCGCAGATCCAGGTCGAGGAGGCGATCGGCGAACTGAACCGCTTCGTCGACCACTTCGATGCCGATCCCAATCGCCAGCAGCAGGTCGAGGAGCGCCTGGACGTCATTTACTCCCTGGCGCGCAAGCACCGGGTCCAGCCCGCCGAACTGGCCGACCTGCAGCAGCGCCTGTTCGACGAACTGGAGGCGCTGAACGCCGACGACGAAGCAGTCGGACGCCTGGGCGACGAGCTGGCCGCCTACGCCCGGCATTACCAGGAAAAAGCCGAAGAACTGAGCCGCCTGCGCCAGGCCGCGGCCGCACCTCTTGCCGCCAGCGTGGAGCAGGAAATGCAGCGCCTGGGCATGCCCGGGGGGCGCTTCGCCATCGTCCTGCATCCCGGCGACAGCGCCGAGCCGCAGGCCAACGGACTGGAAAGCGTGGAGTTCCTGGTCAGCGCCAACCCCGGGCAGCCGCTGAAAGGGCTGGCCAAGGTCGCCTCGGGCGGCGAACTGTCGCGGATCAGCCTGGCGATCCAGGTGATCACGGCACAGACCTCGCGCATCCCCACCCTGGTCTTCGACGAAGTCGACGTCGGCATCGGCGGCCCCACCGCCGAAGTGGTCGGACAGTTGCTGCGCCGCCTCGGCGAACGCGGCCAGGTCCTCACCGTGACCCACTTGCCGCAGGTCGCCGCCCAGGGCCACCAGCACCTGTTCGTGCACAAGGAACGCGGCAGCAGCGAAACCCGTACGGCGGTCGCCACCCTGAACAAGGCCCAGCGGATCGAGGAGATCGCCCGCATGCTCGGCGGCGTCGACCTGACCAAGGAATCCCTGGCCCACGCGAAGAAACTGGTCAACCTGGCCGCCCAGAACTGAACGTTCCTTCAATGGAAAATGAAAACGGCGACCCCAGGGTCGCCGTTTTCGCATGGAACCGTTGCGCGACTACTTCTTCTTGCGCACGTAGAGCACCAGATTGTGATCGACCAGCTCGAAGCCGCGCTCGCGGACGATTTCCTTCTGGCGCTTCTCGATTTCCGCATCCATGAACTCGATCACCTCGCCGGTATCGACGCAGACCATGTGGTCGTGGTGGCCGCTATCGGCGAGCTCGAACACGGCATGGCCGCCATCGAAGTTGTGACGCACCACCAGGCCGGCGGCCTCGAACTGGGTCAGCACCCGATAGACGGTTGCCAGGCCCACGTCCTCGCCTGCTTCCATCAGCGCCTTGTACACGTCTTCGGCGCTCATGTGGCGTTGCTCGGCCGAGTCGAGCATCTGCAGGATCTTGACCCGCGGCAGGGTCACTTTAAGGCCGGCTTTTCGAAGTTCGCTATTTTCAACCATGTCTGCTTTCTCAGCGCGGGATGTTTCGCAGTATCCCGGAATACGGGTATGATCGGGCTTTTATTTGCCCAGCCAAGATAGTGGAAGTCGCTCACCGATGCAAAACGCCAAGCTCATGCTGACCTGTCTCGCTTTCGCGGGGCTTGCCGCACTCGCCGGTTGCTCGTTTCCTGGCGTCTATAAAATCGACATCCAGCAAGGCAACGTCGTAACGCAGGACATGATAGACCAGTTGCGTCCCGGAATGACCCGACGCCAAGTGCGGTTTATCATGGGCAACCCGCTCATCGTCGATACCTTCCACGCCAATCGTTGGGACTACCTCTACAGCATCCAGCCGGGCGGCGGTCGTCGCCAACAGGAACGCGTCAGCCTGTTCTTCAACGACAGCGACCAACTGGCCGGCCTGAACGGCGACTTCATGCCCGGCGTCAGCCGCGACGAAGCGATCCTCGGCAAGGAAGGCAGCACCACCGTCACCCAGCCGGCCGACCAGCAGAAACCGGAAGAGCAGAAGGAAGAGCCGCCGAAACCGGGCTCCACCCTGGAACAGCTCCAGCGCGAAGTGGACGAAGCCCAGCCGGTACCGGTTCCGACTCCCGAACCTCTGGACCCCAGCCCGCAATGACGGCTGGCGTTCCACGAAAAAGCCCGGCATTCGCCGGGCTTTTTCATTTCCGCAGGAAACCCCTCGGCTAACCGCCTTCGCGTTCGCTCCGGGCCCGTGCGGCACGCTGCTTGCGCACCTCCTTGGGATCGGCGATCAGCGGGCGGTAGATCTCCACCCGTTCGCCGGCCTCCAGCACTCGCTCCTCCGGGCGTGCCAGGAGCTTGCCGAAGATACCCAGCGGGCAACCTTGCACATCCAGCCCTGGAAAGGCCTCGGCGATGCCGGAGAGCAGCACGGCCTCGCGTGCGCTGGTACCTGCCGGCACGCTCAGGCGCAGTAACGCCTGTCGCTCCGGCAACGCGTAGACCACCTCGACGGCGATCTCAGCCATAGAGTTGCTTGGCGCGCTGGCAGAACGCGTCGACCATGGTGTTGGCGGCCTGGGTGAACAGCGGCCCGAGGGTCGCCTTGACCAGCGGCCCGGCGTAATCGAAGGTCAGGTCGAGGGTGATCTTGCAGGCCTTCTCGCCAAGCGCCTTGAACTGCCAGACGCCATGCAGTTCGGTGAACGGTCCGTTTTCCAGGTTCATCTCGATGGAAGCTCCCGGCACCAACACGTTGCGGGTGGTGAAGCGCTGGCTGAGGCTACCCTTGGCCACGGTCAGCTCGGCGCGCATCAGGCTTTCGCTCTCCTCCAGGACCTGGCTGGCCGAACACCAGGGCAGGAACTCCGGATAGCGCTTCACGTCGTTCACCAGATCGAACAGCGCGCGGGCGGGATAAGGCAACAGCGCCGAACGCTGGATATGGGTGCTCATAGAACTCTCACTTCTGCTGTCGAGCGGGCGACTCCCCAAGCATAGCCGGCGGGACGGCGGCATCCGCCACGGCGGCGCGCTGCGCCCGTCGACCGGGGCCAGGGTTCGGCAGAAAAAACGCTCAGCGCAGCCTGACGCCACTTGAAGACTTTTCTTACAAAACCTTGGCCAGCGGCCAGGAAAAGAGTGGGCATTGTCCGAAATTCACCTCTATCCCTCAAGCGCGACGCCGCCCCATAGCGGTGAAGCCGGCGACTCCCTATAATGCGCCGCCTATGGCTAAGCAGAAGAAACACCCTTCGGGGACCATCGCGCAGAACAAGAAGGCTCTGCACGACTATTTCATCGAACAACGCTTCGAGGCGGGCGTCGCCCTGGCGGGCTGGGAAGTGAAAAGCCTGCGCGCCGGCAAGGCCCAGCTGGTCGACAGCTACGTGCTGCTCAAGGATGGCGAGGCCTGGCTGCTCGGCAGCCACATCACGCCCCTGACCACCGCCAGCACGCACGTGATCGCCGACCCGGTGCGCACGCGCAAACTGCTGCTGCACAAGCGCGAACTGGGCAAGCTGTTCGGCGCCGTGCAACAGAAGGGCTACGCCTGCGTCGCCCTGTCGATGTACTGGAAGAAGCACCTGGTCAAGTGCGAGATCGCCCTGGCCAAGGGCAAGAAGGACTTCGACAAGCGCCACACCGAGAAGGAGCGCGACTCCGATCGGGAGATCCAGCGCGCCATGCGCCACGGCAAGGACGACTGAGCGCGTCCCTGCACGCGCCTCGCTAGTCTTCCTGCACGCTGCGCCGGCGCTGCGAGCGCTTCATCCTGCGCGCCTCTTCCTGGACCTCCGCCAGGACCTCCTGCACATAGTGGATGTGCTGGTTGGACACCTCCCGGGCCAGCTCCGCCTGACCGCTGATGATCGCGTCGTATAGGCGCTGGTGCTGCTCCATCAGTTGCGCGCGGGTTTCCGTGCGCTGCGCGTACATCCCGCCGATATTGGTCACCACGTTGCGCCGCAACAAGTCGAACAGGCCCTTGATGGTGTGCAGCAGCACGGTGTTGTGGCTGGCCTCGGCGATCGCCAGGTGGAAGCGCGCGTCGGCGGCGCCCTCTTCCGCGCTGACCTGGTCGTTGCGCGCATAGCAGGCCTGGAGCGCCTCGAAGGCCTCGGTCAGGCGCTGGTGATCGAGGGAGGTCGCACGCAGCGCCGCGTAGTAGGCACAGGACCCTTCCAGCGTGTGGCGAAACTCCAGCAGGTCGCGCTGGGCCTCCGGGTTACCTTCCAGCAGGTGCAGCAGCGGATCGCTGAAAGTCGCACCCAGCGATTCGGTCACATAGTTGCCGCCACCCTGGCGGCTGACCAGCAGCCCCTTCGCCACCAGTTTCTGGATCGCCTCGCGCAGCGACGGCCGGGAAACCCCGAACTGCTCGGCAAGCACGCGCTCGGCGGGCAGCCGCTCGCCGGACTTCAGCGTGCCCTCCAGGATCATCGCCTCCAGTTGCGCAACGATGTCATCCGACAGACGGCGCTGCCTGACCTGACCAAATTCCATATCCCGACACCCTTACCCGAAGTTTCGTCGCAAAGCCTCTGCCATGCGCCCAGCGCGAAAAAGAGAGGAAGCGTACCGAGCCGCTCCCCGCACCACAAGCGAGGCGCCACGAGCCCCGCACGAGCATCCTTAGACAAAAGTCGTAGACGGGCAAATTGACACGCCGAACGCTCGACTCTTAACCTGAGCGCTCGCTTTTGTAAATTGGTCTTACCAATTATGCGAACTTTGCCAGGTTCGGCTGCCCAGCGCCCTTGCACACACAGGTCTTGGCGCGTATCCGATCTGGTCACAGGCAAACCCAACAACAATTAGGGAGCCAACCCCCATGCAAGCCTGGCAACAACTCTATACCCCCCTGGGCAGTCTCGGCCTGTCGGCCGCCGCGGCCGTCATCCCGATCGTGTTCTTCTTCCTCGCCCTGGCGGTATTCCGCCTCAAGGGCCACATCGCCGGCAGCATCACCCTGGCGCTGGCCATCGCGGTGGCCATCTTCGCCTTCCACATGCCCGCCGACATGGCCTTCGCCGCCGCCGGCTACGGCTTCCTCTACGGTCTCTGGCCGATCGCCTGGATCATCGTCGCCGCGGTCTTCCTCTACAAACTGACGGTGAAGAGCGGCCAGTTCGAGGTGATCCGCAGCTCGGTGCTGTCGATTACCGGCGACCAGCGCCTGCAGGTACTGCTGATCGGCTTCTCCTTCGGCGCCTTCCTCGAAGGCGCCGCCGGTTTCGGCGCGCCGGTGGCGATCACCGCCGCCCTGCTCGTCGGCCTCGGCTTCAATCCGCTCTACGCCGCCGGCCTGTGCCTGATCGCCAACACTGCGCCGGTGGCCTTCGGCGCACTGGGCATCCCGATCATCGTCGCCGGCCAGGTGACCGGTATCGACGCCTTCAAGATCGGCGCCATGACCGGCCGCCAACTGCCGTTCCTGTCGATCCTGGTACCGTTCTGGCTGGTGTTCATGATGGACGGCTGGCGCGGCATCCGCGAAACCTGGCCGGCCGCCATCGTCGCCGGCGGCAGCTTCGCCATCACTCAGTACCTGACGTCCAACTTCATCGGCCCGGAGTTGCCGGACATCACCTCGGCACTGGTCAGCCTGGTCTCCCTGACCCTGTTCCTCAAGGTCTGGCAGCCGCAGGGCGCCAGCGAAGCGCTCGCCGCAGGCGGCGGCGCGGCCGTGGCCGGTGGCGGCTTCGGCGGGCAACGCAGCGTCGAACCGTCCGCCTACAGCTTCGGCGAGATCCTCAAGGCCTGGTCGCCGTTCCTGGTGCTCACCGTACTGGTGACCATCTGGACCCTGAAACCTTTCAAGGCCCTGTTCGCCCCGGGCGGCGAGCTCTACTGGCTGGTGTTCAACTTCGCCATCCCGCACCTCGACCAACTGGTGGTCAAGGGCGCACCGATCGCCACCAGCGCCACGCCGATCGCCGCGGTATTCAAGTTCGACCCGATCTCCGCCACCGGCACGGCGATCTTCCTCTCGGCGTTGGTATCGATGCTCATCCTGCGCATTGGAACGAAAATTGGTATTACCACTTTCAAGGAAGTCCTGGTGGAGCTGAAGTGGCCGATCCTGTCCATCGGCATGGTCCTGGCCTTCGCCTTCGTCACCAACTACTCGGGCATGTCCACCACCCTGGCCCTGGTCCTGGCCGGTACCGGCGCGGCGTTCCCGTTCTTCTCGCCGTTCCTCGGCTGGCTGGGGGTATTCCTGACCGGTTCGGATACGTCCTCCAACGCCCTGTTCAGTTCCCTGCAGTCGACCACCGCGCACCAGATCGGGGTCAGCGACACCCTGCTGGTGGCCGCCAATACCAGCGGCGGCGTGACCGGCAAGATGATCTCCCCGCAATCCATCGCCGTGGCCTGCGCCGCGACCGGGATGGTCGGCAAGGAATCCGACCTGTTCCGCTTCACCCTGAAGCACAGCCTGATCTTCGCCGCGCTGGTCGGACTGATCACCCTGGCCCAGGCATACCTATTCACCGGCATGCTGGTGCACTGACCGCGCCCTGATCGGCCGCGCGTCGGCGATACTGCGCAGGAAATGGCCCGGGGAGGCTCGCCTACGATCGTAGGCCCGGCTCCCTTGGCCATTTCCGCCGTATCCCGCTCCACTGCGCTCGATGCAAAACCTTTCGACACAACGGAAGAGCCCAATGATCATTTCCGCTTCCACCGACTACCGCGCCGCCGCCCAACGCAAGCTGCCGCCGTTCCTCTTCCACTACATCGACGGCGGCGCCTACGCCGAGTACACCCTGCGCCGCAACGTCGAGGACCTGTCGGCCATCGCCCTGCGTCAGCGGGTGCTGAAGAACATGTCCGAGCTGAGCCTGGAAACCCGCCTGTTCGACGAGACCCTGGCGATGCCGGTGGCGCTCGCCCCGGTCGGTCTCACCGGCATGTACGCCCGCCGCGGCGAGGTCCAGGCGGCGCGCGCGGCGGCGGCGAAGGGCGTGCCCTTCACCCTGTCGACGGTATCGGTGTGCCCGATCGAGGAGGTCGCCCCGGCCATCGACCGGCCGATGTGGTTCCAGCTCTACGTGCTGAAGGACCGCGGCTTCATGCGCAACGCCCTGGAGCGGGCCAAGGCCGCCGGCGTCACCACCCTGGTGTTCACCGTCGACATGCCGGTCCCCGGCGCCCGCTACCGCGACGCCCATTCCGGCATGAGCGGCCCCTACGCCGCGCCGCGCCGCATCCTGCAAGCCATGACCCACCCGGCCTGGGCCTGGGACGTCGGCCTGCTGGGCAAGCCCCACGACCTCGGCAACATTTCCGCCTACCGCGGCAACCCGACCGGACTGGAGGACTACATCGGCTGGCTGGGCGCCAACTTCGACCCGTCGATTTCCTGGAAGGACCTGGAGTGGATCCGCGAGTTCTGGGACGGCCCGATGGTGATCAAGGGCATCCTCGACCCGGAGGATGCCAGGGATGCGGTGAAGTTCGGCGCCGACGGCATCGTCGTCTCCAACCACGGCGGGCGCCAGCTCGACGGCGTGCTGTCCAGCGCCCGCGCGCTGCCGGCGATCGCCGATGCGGTGAAGGGCGAACTGGCGATCCTTGCCGACTCCGGCATCCGCACCGGTCTCGACGTGGTGCGGATGATCGCCCTCGGCGCCGACAGCGTGCTGCTCGGCCGCGCCTTCGTCTACGCCCTGGCCGCCGCCGGCGAGGCCGGGGTGCGCAACCTGCTCGAACTGATCGAAAAGGAAATGCGCGTGGCCATGGTCCTCACCGGGGCCAAGTCGATCGGCGAGATCAGCGCCGACTCGCTGGTCCGCGAACTGGGCGCCTGAGACGCCCACCAGAAAAGCCTGAAAACGCCCGGGGCGTGACCGTCGTCCCAGGGCCGAGGAAAGCCGATGAGCCTGCCGATTCCCTTTCTCGAGACCGTCGAGCGGCTGATACCGCGCGAACGCCGCTTCGACGACCCGCTGTCGACCCTGGCCTTCGGCACCGACGCCAGTTTCTACCGGTTGATTCCCAAGCTGGTGCTGCGCGTCGAAAGCGAGGACGAGGTCGCCGCGATCCTATCCGCCGCCTACCGCGAGCAGGTCCCGGTGACCTTCCGCGCCGCCGGCACCAGCCTCTCCGGCCAGGCCATCAGCGACTCGGTGCTGCTCGTCCTCGGCGACAACTGGAACGGCCGGGAAATCCGCGCCGACGGCGCGCAGATCCGCCTGCAGCCGGGTGTCATCGGCGCCCAGGCGAACGCCTGGCTGGCGCCGTTCGGCCGCAAGATCGGTCCCGACCCGGCCTCGATCAACGCCTGCAAGATCGGCGGCATCGTCGCCAACAACGCCAGCGGCATGTGCTGCGGCACCGCGCAGAACAGCTACCACACCCTCGCCGGCCTGCGCCTGCTGCTGGCCGACGGCACCCGCCTGGACAGCGAGGACCCGGCCAGCGTCGCGGCCTTCCGCGCCAGCCACGGCGAGCTGCTTGAACGGCTTGCCGAACTCGGCCGCGAGACCCGCGCCAATGCCGAACTGGCCGCGAAGATCCGCCACAAGTACCGGCTGAAGAACACCACCGGCCTGTCGCTGAACGCGCTGGTCGACTACGACGAGCCGCTGGACATCCTCACCCACCTGATGGTCGGCTCCGAGGGCACCCTCGGCTTCATCAGCGCGGTGACCTACGACACCGTCCCGGAACACCCGCACAAGGCCTCGGCGCTGCTGGTTTTCCCCACGGTGGAAACCTGCTGCACGGCGGTCGCGGTGCTCAAGCGCCAGCCGGTCTCGGCGGTGGAACTGCTCGATCGGCGCAGCCTGCGCTCGGTTGAGAACATGCAGGGCATGCCGGAATGGGTGAAGAGTCTTTCCGCCGGTGCCTGCGCCCTGCTCATCGAGTCCCGCGCGGCGAGCCGCACGCTGCTGCACGAACAGCTCGGGCGGATCATGGCCTCCATCGCCGAATATCCGCTGGAGAAGCAGGTCGACTTCAGCGAAGACCCGGCGGTCTACAACCAGCTCTGGCGCATCCGCAAGGACACCTTCCCGGCTGTCGGCGCGGTGCGCGAGACCGGCACCACGGTGATCATCGAGGACGTCACCTTCCCCGTCGAACGACTGGCCGAGGGAGTCAACCGCCTGATCGAGCTGTTCGACAAGCACCGCTACGATGAGGCGATCCTCTTCGGCCACGCGCTGGAGGGCAACCTGCACTTCGTCTTCACCCAGGGCTTCGACTCGCCCGAGCAGATCGCCCGCTACTCGGCGTTCATGGACGACGTGGCGCACCTGGTGGCGGTGGAGTACGGCGGCTCACTGAAGGCCGAGCATGGCACCGGACGCAACATGGCGCCGTTCGTCGAACTGGAGTGGGGCGAGGACGCCTATCGCTTGATGTGGCAGCTCAAGCGCCTGCTCGACCCGCGCGGCATCCTCAACCCGGGTGTGGTCCTCAGCGACGACCCGCAGAGCCACCTGAAGAACCTCAAGCCGCTGCCGGCTGCCGACGAGATCGTCGACAAGTGCATCGAGTGCGGTTTCTGCGAACCGGTCTGCCCGTCGCGCGGACTGACCCTAACGCCACGCCAGCGCATCGTCCTGTGGCGCGACATCCAGGCGAAGAAGCGCGCCGGCGTCGACACCACGGCGCTGGAGCGCGACTACCGCTACCAGGGCATCGACACCTGCGCCGCCACCGGCCTATGCGCCCAGCGCTGTCCTGTGAACATCAACACCGGCGAGCTGATCCGCAAGCTGCGCGGCGCCGACGCCCGCCACGCCGAAGGCGCCACCTGGCTGGCGCGCAACTTTGCCGGAGCCATGCGTGCTGCGCGCTTCGCCCTGCTCGCTGCCGACGGCGCCCGGCGCCTGCTTGGCGCGCCCCTGCTGGCCAGGGCCAGCCGCGGCCTCAGCCAGGCCAGCGGCGGCCGCGTGCCGCAATGGACGCCGGCGCTGCCGCAGCCGGTACGCCTGGCGCCGCCGACCGCCCCGCTCGACGACGAGCGGCCGAGGGTGGTCTATCTCGCCGCCTGCGTCTCGCGTGCCATGGGCCCGGCCTTCGGCGACGAAGAGCGCGAGCCGCTGCTGGACAAGACCCGCCGTCTACTGGAAAAGGCCGGCTACCAGGTGGTGTTCCCGGATAACCTGGACAACCTCTGCTGCGGCCAGCCGTTCGCGTCCAAGGGGTATGCGAAGCAGGCCGACGACAAGCGCGACGAGCTGCTCGCCGCCCTGCTCCAGGCCAGCCGCGGCGGCCTCGACCCGATCTACTGCGACACCAGTCCCTGCACCCTGCGCCTGGTCCAGGGTCTGGACGATCCGCGGCTGCAGATCCACGACCCGGTGAAATTCATCCGCAGTCACCTGCTCGATCGCCTGGAGTTCATCCCGCAGGACAAACCGGTAGCGGTGCACGTCACCTGCAGCACCCAGCACCTCGGCGAGAGCCAGGCGCTGATCGACCTGGTCGGCCGCTGCACCCGCAAGGTGGTGATCCCGGAAGGCATCCACTGCTGCGGCTTCGCCGGCGACAAGGGCTTCACCACGCCGGAACTGAACGCTCACTCCCTGCGCAGCCTGAAGGATGCCGTGCAGTTCTGCGAGGAAGGCGTATCCACCAGCCGTACCTGCGAGATCGGCCTCAGCGAGCACGGCGGGATCGACTACCGCGGGGTGGTCTACCTGGTGGACCGGGTGACGCAGGCGAAGGGCGCGCCTCGGTAGGGCGAATAACCACTCGCGGTTATCCGCCGGGCCATGCTCCGCAGAAGCAGCGGATAGCGCCGCTGGCGCTATTCGCCCTACCTCACGACTCCCACCGGTAGGGCGAATAACCGCTCGCGGTTATCCGCCGGGCCATGCTCCGCAGAAGCGGCGGATAGCGCCGCTGGCGCTATTCGCCCTACGTCAGGCGAAATGGCTGCTCCGGCGTCGTCGGCCCGCGCCGGGTCGGGCAAAAAATCCGTCGTTAAGCACCTCTTAAGTCAGCCGCGCCTATCGTGCCTTCCACCGCGAGGACATCCCTCGCCGAAACGGAAGCAGGAGGCCTTCATGGCAATTCAACCGTTGCGACTCGATCCGATCACCGTGCTCGGCAAGCAACTGGTCATCGAGCTGTTCGACTGCGTCGACCAGCGCTTCGACGATATCCAGTGGATCGAGGAAAGCATGCTCGAGGCCGCCCGCCAGGCCAACGCCACCATCATCACCTCGGCGTTCCACAAGTTCAGCCCGATCGGCATCTCCGGCGTGGTGGTGATCGCCGAATCGCACCTGGCGATCCATACCTGGCCGGAGTACGGCTATGCCGCGGTCGACGTGTTCACCTGCGGCGACGTGCTCGATGGCGCCCAGGCCGTGCGCGTGCTCAGCGAACGCCTGGGCAGCCGTCGGCACCTGATCTCGAGCATGGACCGCGGCCTCGGCGGCCATCGCCTGGGGCTGCTCAGCCGCAGCCTGGCCGGCAATGGCCCGGTCGACGAAGACAGCCCGACCCTGCGCTGGGCGCTGGGCCAGGGCACGGGGGTGGCCTGATGGATACGCCGATCGAACGCGCCCCGCTGGCTCCCGACCTGAGCCAGGCCCGTTACGCCGTCGACCTCACCGGCCTGGTGCCGGCGGAGGTCGCCGCCGGGCTGCCGCCGCTGCCGCCGAACCACTTCTATTTCTATCCGCCGGACCCGCTGCTGGAAGGCGACGGCGCGATCACCGCGATCGAGGACAGCGACCCCTTCGACCAGTACGTCTACCGCCTGCGCCGGGTGCTCTACCAGGGCCGCACGCGCTGGCAGAACGTGCTGATCGCCGACACCTACAACTACGACCGCGTGCTGATGCTCGACGGCGCGATCCAGAGCGCCGAGAGCGATGAGTCGCTGTACCACGAGCTGCTGGTGCAGCCGGCCATGCTCGCCCACGACGAGCCGCGCGACGTACTGATCATCGGCGGCGGCGAAGGCGCCACCCTGCGCGAGGTGCTGTCCCATGCCAGCGTGCGGCGGGCGGTGATGGTCGATCTCGACCGGGAGCTGGTGGAACTGTGTCGCGAACACCTGTTCCAGTGGCACCAGGGCGCCTTCGACGACCCACGCTGCGAACTGCTCGCCGAGGACGGCCGGGCCTATCTCGAGCGCGACCCGTCGCTCTATGACGTGGTCATCATCGACGTCGTCGACATGCTCGACAACGGCCCGGCCCAGGCTCTCTATACCCGCCAGTTCTACGAGCTGCTGCATTCGCGCCTGCGACCGGGCGGGGTGGTCGCGGTGCAGGGGCTGGAGTTCTCCCACAGCGACGACAAGCCCCACGCGGCCCTCGCCCGCACCCTGCGCAGTGTCTTCTCCCAGGTCCACAGCTACCGCGCCACGGTACCCTCGTTCCTCTCCTCCTGGGGCTTCCTGCTGGCTTCCGACTGGCTCGACACGAACCACTGGCAGGCCGAGGACATCGACCGACGCATCGAACGCAAGCTCGGCCCGCTGTGGCTCGACCACCTCGACGGCGACTACCTCAAGGCCTGCTTCGTGATGGACCGGGAAACCCGCTTCCTGCTCGCCCAACCGGGACCGGTACTGGAAGACGGCGTACCCTTCGTCGCACCGCCGGATATCGAGGAGATCGAGTTCGGCCCGGCACAATTGCCGGCCCTGGCGAGGACCTGAAGATGTCCGCCGCTCCCCTGGCCAGCGTACCGCTGGCCGTCAACGGCGCGCCCTGCCTGCTGCACCGGGTACGCTTCCGCTCCGCCGCGGACGGCGGCGGCCTGCCGCTACTGGCCACCCTGCGCGATCCGCAGCCGGCGCTGGCCGTCCTGGCGCAACGCATCGAGCTGAGCGAAGACGCGGAACTGCCGGAGACCGCCGTCGACGACGAGCTGCTGGTGATCTTCGCCAACGCCGGGCTACAGACCGGGCACGCCTGGCGCCAGCGCCTGGAAGCCTGGATGGCCGCCGGCGAGGACGAGCGCCAGCCGACCCTGGAAGCGCCCTCGTTCGGCGAGCGGGTGCTGTGGCGCCCCGGCCGCGCGCTGGTCATCGGCAACCCCGAGCGCTGCCGGGAGCTGCTCGAAGGCCTGGCCGTGTTCGCCTGGCACGAAGGTCACCTGCGCCGCCTGGAAGGCGAGACCGCGGCGGCCTGGGAACCGGCCCAGGCCGATGTCGAACTGACCCAGCTACCGCGCCGTGCCGCCCTGCGGCGCCAGGAACATGTGAACCGGCAGGTGCGACGCACTACACTCTGGCGCATGGCCTATGCCCGCCTGGAGTCGCACCTGGAGAAGCCGCCGCTGCAACTGAACGGCGCTGTGCGCCGGCTCTACAACGAACTGGCCATGCAGGCCGAAGTGCACGATCGCCTGGCGACCCTGGACGACCGCATCGAAGTGCTGCAGGACCTCTACGAACTGGCCGCCGACCGCCTCGGCGAATACCGCTACTTCCGGGGCGAACTGCGGGTCGAATGGCTGATCGTCGCCATCCTCCTGCTGGAGGCCGGCCTGAGCCTGTGGGAATTGTGGAATCACTGAAACGAGGCTGCCATGAGAATACTGCTGGCCGAGGACGACCTGCTGCTCGGCGACGGCATCCGCGCCGGGCTGCGCCTGGAAGGCGATACCGTGGAATGGGTGACCGACGGCGTGGCCGCGGAGAACGCGCTGGTCACCGACGAGTTCGACCTGCTGGTGCTCGACATCGGACTGCCGCGCCGCAGCGGCCTGGACATCCTGCGTAACCTGCGCCACCAGGGCCGGCTCACCCCGGTGCTGCTGCTCACCGCGCGGGACAAGGTGGCCGACCGGGTCGCCGGGCTCGACAGCGGTGCCGACGACTACCTGACCAAGCCCTTCGATCTCGACGAACTGCAGGCACGGGTGCGCGCCCTGACCCGCCGCACCACCGGTCGCGCCCTGCCGCAACTGGTGCACGGCGAGCTGCGCCTGGACCCGGCGACCCACCAGGTGACCCTGTCCGGGCAGGCGGTGGAACTGGCGCCGCGCGAATACGCACTGCTGCGCCTGCTGCTGGAGAACAGCGGCAAGGTGCTCTCGCGCAACCAACTGGAGCAGAGCCTCTACGGCTGGAGCGGCGACGTCGAGAGCAACGCCATCGAAGTCCACGTCCACCACCTGCGGCGCAAGCTCGGCAACCAGTTGATCCGCACCGTCCGCGGCATCGGCTACGGCATCGACCAGCCGGCGCCCTGAAAACCGCCTACCGGAGTCCCCCGATGTCCCGTGCCGCCGTCCCCTCCGTCCGCCGGCGCCTGCTGGTCAACCTGCTGGTCGGCTTCGTGCTGTGCTGGCTGAGCGTGGCGGCGCTGACCTACCACCTCTCGCTGAAGCAAGTGAACCGCCTGTTCGACGACGACATGGTGGACTTCGGCGAAGCCGCCCTGCGCCTGCTCGACCTTGCCACCGAAGACCAGGCCGGCGAGGACGGCTCCATCACCGAGATCATCGAACGCAGCCGCGAAGCGATCCAGGGTCTGCCCCTGCTGCGCCGCGAAAGCGCCCTCGGCTACGCCCTGTGGCGCGACGGCCAGCCGCTGCTGTCGAGCCTCAACCTGCCGCCGGAGATCACGGCCCAGGGCCCCGGCTTCAGCACCGTGGAAGCCCAGGGCACCCACTGGCGGGTGCTCCAGCTGAACATCGACGGCTTCCAGATCTGGATCAGCGAAAACCTGATCTACCGCCAGCACACCATGAACCTGCTGCTGTTCTACTCGCTGTTCCCACTGCTGCTGGCGCTGCCGTTGCTCGGCGGCCTGGTCTGGTTCGGCGTTGCCCGCGGCCTGGCGCCGCTACGCGAAGTGCAGGCCGAGGTCCAGCAGCGCTCCGCGCGACACCTGCAGCCGATCGCCGTGGAAGCGGTGCCGCTGGAGATCCGCGGCCTCATCGACGAACTCAACCTCCTGCTGGAGCGTCTGCGCACCGCCCTCGAGGCCGAACGCCGACTGACCAGCGACGCCGCCCATGAAATCCGCACGCCACTGGCCAGCCTGCGCACCCATGCCCAGGTCGCGCTGCGTTCGGAAGACCCCAAGGCCCACGCCCGCGGCCTGCTGCAAGTCAGTCGCAGCGTCGAGCGGATCAGCACCTTGATGGAGCAGATCCTGCTCCTCGCCCGCCTCGACGGCGACGCCCTGCTGGAGCAATTCCACCCGGTCAACCTCGCCACCCTGGCCGAAGACGTACTCTCCGAACTGGCGCGCCAGGCCATCGACAAGGACATCGAGCTGTCGTTGCACCAGGAGACCGTGTACGTGATGGGCATCGACCTGTGGCTGAAGGCGATGGTCGGCAACCTGGTGGGCAACGCCCTGCGCTACACACCGGCCGGGGGCCAGGTCGAGATCCGCGTCGAGAATCGCGCCCAGCACGCCGTGCTGCGGGTGCGCGACAACGGCCCCGGGGTCGCCCTGGAAGAGCAGCAGGCGATCTTCACCCGCTTCTACCGCAGCCCCGCCACCAGCAGCGGCGAGGGCAGCGGACTGGGCCTGCCGATCGTCAAGCGCATCGTCGAACTGCACTTCGGCAGTATCGGCCTGGGCAAGGGACTGGAGGGCAAAGGGCTGGAAGTGCAGGTGTTCCTGCCGAAGACCCAGCCGGACGCGACGCGGCCGCCGGCCAGAGGTCCGGACAGCGGGCGGTCACATATCTGATAGCCTGCGCATTGGCCGGGAAAGGGATAGGCTAGCGGCTTCGCAACCTCCCAGGAGACCCGGATGAACATCGGTGAAGCGGCGAAGAAAAGCGGACTGACGCCGAAGATGATCCGTTACTACGAGTCCATCGAGTTGCTCCGCCCAGCCGGACGCAGCGCCAGCGGCTACCGCCACTACAACGAGAACGACCTGCATACCCTGGCGTTCATCCGCCGTTCGCGGGACCTCGGTTTCTCCCTCGACGAAGTCGGCAAGCTGCTCACCCTCTGGCAGGATCGCCAGCGTGCCAGTGCCGACGTCAAGGCCCTGGCGGCGCAGCACGTGCGCGAGCTGAATCGCAAGATCGAGGAGCTCAGCACCCTGCGCGACACCCTGCAGGACCTGGTCGAGCACTGCCAGGGCGACCACCGCCCCGACTGCCCGATCCTCAAGGACCTGGCGTCTGGCTGCTGCCACTGATATCCAGCAGCGGCCAGCGCGCCGTCCAGTTCTTCTCCCGCAGGCGCCGCCGGTAGACCTCCGGCTTGCCGGCGAAATGCGCGGTGGGCCGCACCTTCAGCGCCAGCAGGTCGTCGACGCCCAGCGGTGCCAGTAGCTCCAGGCGTTCGCCGACGAGCCGCAGCGCCACCGCCGTGCATGTTTCCGCCCAGTGGCACAGCGCATCGGCGCAATCCCGGTAGGGCCGGTCGCCGTTGCGCAGGTGCATGCGCGCCTGGTTCTTCACCGACCAGGGTACCTCGCAGCGACGGCGCAACGCGGCCTCGAAGTCGGCGTCGGCCTGCGGGTCGAGGGCCCGCGGGGCGAAATGAAGTACGTCGATGTCCGCCAGCGGCGTGGCTTCGCCGTAGCCATGCAGATGGTCCCATACCGCGTTGCGCACGAAGCCGGCGCCGATCCAGGCGCCCTCCGGGCCGACCTCGCGCAGCACGCGGAGCAGATGCAGGCGCGAGGAATCGGCGGCGAACAGCGCGAGGATGTCTTCCGCCGTTTTCATCCCAACCGCCGCACCGGCCAGGCGAAGCGTCGCAGCAGGCTGGCCGGCAACAGGGTGATGGCCAGCCCGACGAACACCAGCGCGCAGGCCAGCAGGCTGTCCAGGTCGAGGCGTTCGCCGAGCAGCAGCCAGCCGGCGAGCATGCCCGACACAGGCACCGCCAGGGCGAACGGGGTCACCAGGCTGGCCGGGTAGTGGCGCAGGAGGAAACTCCAGATGGCGAAGCCCACCGTGGTCGCGCCGAAGGCGATGTAGAGCAGCGCGCCGAAGCCGCCCCAGCTCATGTTCAGCACTGCGCGCTCGATGGCTTGCGGACCTTCGAATAGATAGGAAAGCGCCAGCAGCGGCAAAGGCGGGACCAGGCTGACCCAGCAGATCAGGCGCAGCATGTCGGTGGCCCCGGAACGCTTGGTGGCGATATTGGCGAAGGACCAGGCCAGCGCTGCGGCGACCACCAGCAGGAATGCCAGCAGGCTGTCTCCCAGCGGCCGTTCCAGGCCGATCAGGACCAGCCCCGCCGCCGCCAGCAGGAGGCCGAACAACCCGCGCGGCGACGGCCGCTCGCCCAGCCATAGGGCGGCGATGAGGATGGTGAAGAATACCTGGCTCTGCAGCACCAGCGACGACAGCCCGGCCGGCATGCCCTGGGCCATGCCGACGAACAGCAGGCCGAACTTGACCACCCCGAGGAGCACGCCGATCAGCAGGATGCGTCCGAACGGCGCCGGCATCGGCCCGCGCAGGACCAGCAGCGGCAGCGCCGCCAGGGCGAAGCGCAGGGCGCAGAACAGCAGCGGCGGGAAGTCGCCGAGGCCGACCTTGATCACGACGAAGTTCAGACCCCAGATCAGGGTCACCAGCAGGGCGAGCAGGATATGTGCAACAGGCATGGCGGCCTCCGGAAAACTTCAGGCCACGCTAGCAGTTGCGTGCGCAAGGGTCGCGATACAGTTGGCGGGAAAAAACATCCGCCAGCCGCTCACTGCAACCAGGGCGGCGGCGGTTCCTCGCGCTCGCCACGCGGCGCGTCGTCGGCCTGGCGCAGCGCCTGGCGACGCGCCTCCTCGCGCTGCGCGGCCTCGATCTCGCGGAGCACCGCGCGCACGTCGGCGGCCTCTTCGGCTTCGACGAAGGTGCCGCTGAGCGGGGTTTCCGCTGTCAGCTCGCCGGCTTCGTAGAGCGCCCACATTTCCTTGGCATAGCGGGTCTGCCTGAGTTCCGGGGCGAAGCGGCCGAAGTAGGCGGCCATGTTGCCGACGTCGCGTTCGAGCATGCTGAACGCATGGTTGTTGCCGGCCGCGTCGACCGCCTGCGGCAAGTCGATGATCACCGGGCCGTCCGGACCGAGCAGGACGTTGAACTCGGAGAGGTCGCCGTGCACCAGGCCGGCGCAGAGCATGGCGACGATCTGGCGGATCAGGAAAGCGTGATGGCGCCGTGCCTCGTCGGGCTCCAGCGTCACGTCGTTGAGACGCGGCGCAGCATCGCCGTCGGCGTCCGCCACCAGTTCCATCAGCAACACGCCATCGAGGAAATCATAGGGCTTCGGCACCCGCACACCGGCCCCGGCGAGACGGAACAGGGCCGCCACTTCGGCATTCTGCCAGGCTTCCTCCTGTTCGCGGCGGCCATACTTCGAGCCCTTGGCCATGGCCCGCGCCTGGCGGCTGTTGCGGACCTTGCGGCCCTCCTGGTACTCGGCGGCCTGGCGGAAGCTGCGCTTGTTGGCTTCCTTGTAGACCTTGGCGCAACGCAGGCTGTCGCCGCAACGCACCACATAGACCGAGGCTTCCTTGCCGCTCATCAGCGGGCGCACGACCTCGTCGATCAGACCGTCTTCGATCAACGGTTCCAGGCGTCTGGGTGTCTTCATCGGTGCTACGCGGTTCCTCGGGGCCAATGTGTAAGGCAAAGGGTCTGACGTTATACGGCAAACGCCGTGCCGAGCACAGCCGGACGCGCCGGCTTTCCGCCGGACTGCGCACCGATCGGCGTACTAGGCCGGTGGCGCGGTGAGTTCGATGCTTTCCGCCACCGCCTGTTCCAGCCGCTGCATCTCCACGTCCAGCGCCTCGGCGCTGTCGGCGTAGCGCCGGGCAACCTCGGCGAAAGCGTCGGCCACGGCGACGAAGGCCTCCACCAGCCGTGGGTCGAATTCACTGCCGGCGCCGGCCTGGATCAGCAGCACCGCCTCGGCATGCGCCAGCGGCGGCCGGTAGGCGTGCCGGCTGGTCAGTTCATCGTAGCGGTCGGCCAGGGCGACGATCCGCGCCGCCAGGGGAATCCGCTCGCCCGCAAGGCCTTCCGGAAAGCCCCGGCCATCCCAGCGTTCGTGATGACTGTAGGCGATCTGCCGGGCGAAGCGGAGGAATCCGGAAGGCTGGCCGAGCCGCCGCTCGGCGCTGGCCAGGGCGTCGCGCCCGGCGCGGGTATGGCCCTGTAGCAGGGCGGTGTCGGCGGCGTCCAGTTGCCCGGGGTTGAGCAGGACCCGGTCGGGCACCGCGACCTTGCCGATGTCATGCAACAGCGCCGACTTGCTCAGCAGGTCGACAGCCTCCGGAGTCAGCTCGTCGGCGAACGCCCGCTGCGCCGCCAGGTGCTCGGCGAGCAGCCTGACATAGCGCTCGATACGCGGAAGATGGCGGCTGCGCGGGTTGTCGCGAAGATCGCCAAGGGTCGCCAGGGCTTCGATGACGGCGTCCTGCAACTGTTGCAGCTGGCGCGTGCGACGGCGCACTTCGAGTTCCAGGTATTCGCTCTTGTCGCGCAGGAAATCGGCATTGGCCTTCAATTGCAGGTGGGTGCGCACCCGCGCCAGGACGATCGGCGGGCTCACCGGCTTGCCCAGGTAATCCACCGCGCCCAGGGCCAGGCCCTGTTGCTCGTCGTCGCGATCAGCGCGGGCAGTGAGGAACATCAACGGGATGTCGCGGGTCAGCGGATCGGCCTTGAGCCGTCGGCAGACCTCGTAGCCGTCCATGCCCGGCATGTTCACATCGAGCAGGATCAGGTCCGGGCGCGGCTCTTCGACGGCCGCCCGCAGCCCGGCCGGGCCGCTGCCGGCGGTGCGCACGCGGTACTGCTCCTCGAGCAGCTCGCGCATCAGCAGCAGGTTGTCCGGGGTGTCGTCCACCACCAGCACGAGTTCCTGCTCGGGCCTGTCCAGCATGCTCTCCATCGCCCCTCCGGCCTTCGCTACGGGGCCGCCTGGCGGCGACCGTCATTCCGTATTGAAGACGCTGGAGACGACTTCTGCACGTCCGGTCAGGCGCCCGGGGCGACCGTTCAGGGCGTCAGGCGGAAACGCAGTGGCGAATCCTCGGCCTCGGCGCCGTTCTCGCTCTCGCCGAAGGCCCGGCGCTCGATGGGGTCCTGGCCGAAATACTCCTTGATCGGCGACTCGATGGCCTTGCCGCCGGGGCTCACGTGACTGGCGCAACCGCCAAGGAACACCAGGACCACACCGATGACCAGCGCTTTCATCTTCGTACCCCCGTCAGCCCGGCCCATCCGGGCGCTGCGCCGCAGCATGGCGCAGCCCGCCTTAGGGATCGCTTAAGGCATTCAGGCGGCGGCGCGGCTGGCGCGCCACTGGGGCAGGCCGATGAGCACCACGGCGCTAATGATCACCAGCATCGCCAGCCCCTCGATACCGCCGATCCGCTCGCCGGCGAACAGGGTGCCGAGCAACACCGCCACCGCCGGATTGACGTAGGCATAGCTGGTGGCTGCCGCCGGCCGCACGTTGCGCAGCAGGTACTGGTAGGCGCTGAAGGCGATGATCGAGCCGAACAGGATCAGGTACACCAGCGCCAGCCAGCCGCTGGTGCTCGGCCAATGCTCCAGGCGCTCGCCGCTGGCCAGACTGCCGACCAGCAGCACCGCGCCGCCGACCAGCATTTCCGCGGCGCTGGCCATCGGTCCGGCCGGCAGCGACAGGCGCCGGCTCCACACCGAGCCGAAGGCCCAGGACGCGGCGGCGAACAGGATCAAGCCGGCGCCGGCAGGGCTGGCCTGGAGGTTCGAACCGAGGTTGAGCAGGACGATGCCGAACAGCCCGAGCACGATGCCGCCCCATTCCAGGGTGGTGTTGCGCTGGCCGAACAACTGGCTGAACAGCAGGGTGAACAGCGGCACCGTAGCCACCGCGAGGGCCGCCACCCCGGAAGACACGCCCCAGTGCTCGGCCACCGTCACCCCGCCGTTGCCGCAACTGAGCAGGAGGATTCCGACGATCCCCGCGCCGCGCCACTCGCGCCAGGTCGGCAACGGCGCGCCGCGCCAGCGCAACCAGGCGAACATCAGGCCGCCGGCGATGACGAAGCGCACCCCGGCCATCAGCATCGGAGGCCAGGACTCGACGCCGAAGCGGATCGCCAGGTAAGTGGAGCCCCAGATGAAGTACAGGGCGAAGAACGCACCGAAAAGCAACAGCGGAATGCGACGGGCAGGCATGGAAAGCACTCGACAGGGCAGGCGGGAGAAAGACTTCATTTTATGAGGTCGCCACCCGCCGGTTAAGGCACAGCCGCTGGTTATCGGGACGTAACACTTTTCTTTCCATGGAAATCGGCCATGCTTTCCGTCGATTCGACAACCGGGACCCATGATGGACAAATACGACCGTGCGCTCCTCGCCGCCCTGATCGACAACGGCCGCCTGACCTTCGCCGAACTGGCCCGGCGCATCAACCTGTCGCCCCCGGCGGTGGCCGACCGGGTGGCCAAGCTGGAGGCCGAAGGGGTGATTACCGGCTACCACGCCTCGGTGAACCTGGCCAAGCTCGGCCTGCCCATCGAGTGCGTGATCGAACTGCGGATCACCGAGAAGGATTGCCAGTCGGTGCTCGACGAACTGGCCCGGATCCCCCAACTGACCCTCTGCCACCGGATCACCGGCGACGCCTGCGTGCTGATGAAGGCCGCTGTGGCTTCGATGCCGGAGTTGCAGGACCTGATCGACCGGCTGATGAAGTTCGGCATCAGCAAGACCTCGATGATCCTCTCCACCCCCTTCGCCGACCGCCAGCCGGCAAGCCTGCGGGGGCAGGACGGCAATGGCGGATGTGCGGCGTGAGCCCTTCGCCGGGGTTATCCGGCAGGCGTCGGGATCCGTACCTTCATCGCCGCCACGAACCCGAACCGTAGGGCGCCAGCAAAAAAAAGGCGGTCCCGTTCGCACGGCACCGCCCAAGTCACGGAGTTGCTTACATCGTCGAGCGACAAGGCCGCTCGCCCTATTGGATTACCGCTCGATGATCGCGGTCACACCCTGCCCACCGGCGGCGCAGATGGAAATCAGCCCGCGTCCCTGCTCCGCCAGCGAGAGCAGCTTGGCCAGGTTGGCGACGATCCGTCCTCCCGTGGCGGCGAACGGGTGGCCGGCGGCCAGTGAGCTGCCCTTGACGTTGAGCTTGCTGCGGTCGATGGAGCCCAGCGGCTGGTCGAGGCCGAGGCGGGTCTTGCAGTACTCGGGGTCTTCCCAGGCCTTCAGGGTGCAGAGCACCTGGGCGGCGAAGGCCTCGTGGATCTCGTAGTAGTCGAAGTCCTGCAGGCTCAGGCCGTTGCGTGCCAGCAGCCGCGGCACCGCGTAGACCGGCGCCATCAGCAGGCCCTCCTGGCGATCGACGAAGTTCACCGCCGCCGCCTCGCCGTCCTTGAAATAGGCCAGGATCGGCAGGCCGCGCGCCTTCGCCCACTCCTCGCTGGCCAGCAGTACCACCGAGGCGCCGTCGGTCAGCGGCGTCGAGTTGGCCGCCGTGAGGGTGCCGCGCGAACCGCGCTCGAACACCGGCTTGAGGGTGCCGATCTTCTCCAGGTCGATATCCGGGCGCAGGTTCTGGTCGCGGGTCAGGCCGCGGAACGGCGTCATCAGGTCGTTCTGCCAGCCCTCCTCATAGGCCGCGGCCAGCTTGTGGTGGCTCTCGAAGGCCAGCCTGTCCTGCTCGTCGCGGGGAATCTGCCAGGTCTGCGCCATCAGTTCGCAGGACTCCCCCATCGACAGCCCGGTGCGCGGCTCGCCGTTGCGCGGGATGGCCGGGACCACGTGGCGCGGGCGGATCTTCAGCAGGCTCTTGAGCTTGTCCAGGTTGCTCTTGCCGCGGTTGGCCTCGAGGAGAATCTTGCGCAGGCCCTCGTTGACCCCGATCGGCGCGTCGGAAGTGGTATCGACGCCGCCGGCGATGCCGCTGTCGATCTGCCCGAGGGCGATCTTGTTGGCCACCAGGATCGCCGCCTCCAGGCCGGTACCGCAGGCCTGCTGGATATCGTAGGCCGGGGTTTCCGGGGCCAGGCGCGAACCGAGCACGCATTCGCGGGTCAGGTTGAAGTCGCGCGAATGCTTCAGCACGGCGCCGGCCACCACCTCGCCAAGGCGCTCTCCGTGCAGGTTGTAGCGCTCCACCAGGCCTTCCAGGGCGGAAGTGAGCATCTCCTGGTTGCTCGCCGTGGCGTACACGGTGTTCGAGCGGGCGAAGGGAATACGGTTGCCGCCGACAATGGCGACCCGGCGCAGCTGGGTCATGGAAGAACTCCTTGCTGGAATCGTTTACGCCGAGCCGAGGCTCGACCCGTTAACTGAGCGGTCAGTGGCGCACAGGCTAACCTTAGCCGGTCGCGTCGCATTGGCCGCCCTGCCGTTATCCCGGTCAGCGCGGTCAATTGCGGCGAACAGGTGGCTGCGTAGAGTTGTCCACACTGTTACCCGCGTTCCCTCGGCATCGTTGGCCGGCGGAATCCACCTTCAGCCTTGGAGCCTTTCCACCGGGAGCCCGTTCCATGACCGATCGTTACATCGCCTTCGCCAACTCCCCCGTCGGCCGCCGCCTGGTTGGCGCCGTCGGCCTTCCCTCCCCGCTGCGCCTGGAGCGCTGGCAGGCCGGCCGGGTGCGCCCGGTGGACGGCCCGCTGGTGATCGGCGGGAGCGGCGCGCTGGCCGAGGCCGTGCTGCCCTTCGCCGGCAAGCTGACCGACGCGGTGTTCGCCGCCGTCGAGGGACAGTTCGAGCTGCCGCGCTGGACCGCCGAGCACAGCCCGCGGGCCAAGGCGGTGCTGTTCGACGCCAGCGGCCTGACCCGCTTCGAGCAGTTGGTGGCGCTGCGCGACTTCTTCCAGCCGGTGCTCAAGGGCCTCGACACATGCCCGAAGGTGGTGGTCCTCGGACGCCCCCCCGAGTCTCTCAAGGACCCGGTCGCCGCCAGCGTGCAACGCAGCCTGGAAGGTTTCACCCGCTCCCTGGGCAAGGAAATCCGTCGCGGCGGCAACGTGCAGTTGCTGTACGTCGGCAAGGGCGCCGAGGACCAACTGGAAGGCGCACTGCGCTTCTTCCTCTCGCCGAAGAGCGCCTACGTCTCCGGCCAGGTGATCCGTCTTGCCGCCAACAGCGCCCAGGTCCACGACTGGAGCAAGCCGCTGGCCGGCCAGCGCGCACTGGTCACCGGCGCCGCCCGCGGCATTGGCGCGGCCATCGCGGAAACCCTGGCGCGCGACGGCGCGGAAGTGGTGCTGCTCGACGTTCCGCCGGCCAGGGAGGCCCTCGAAGGCCTCGCCGCGCGCCTCGGCGGTCGTGCCGTGGCCCTCGACATCTGCGCCGCGGACGCCGGGCAGCAACTGGTGGACGTGCTGCCTGAGGGCGTCGATATCGTCGTGCACAACGCCGGGATCACTCGCGACAAGACCCTGGCGAAGATGAGCAGCGACTTCTGGAACTCGGTGATCAACGTCAACCTCAATGCCCCGCAGGTGCTGACCCAGGCCCTGCTCGACGGCGGCAAGCTGCATGACAACGGCCGGGTGGTGTTGCTGGCGTCGATCAGCGGCATCGCCGGCAACCTCGGGCAGAGCAACTACGCGGTGAGCAAGGCCGGCCTGATCGGCCTGGCCCAGGCCTGGGCGCCGGCGCTGGGCAAGCGCGGCATCACCATCAACGCGGTGGCGCCGGGCTTCATCGAGACGCAGATGACCGCCGCCATTCCGCTGACCATCCGCGAGGCCGGCCGGCGGATGAACTCCATGAGCCAGGGCGGCCTGCCGCAGGACGTCGCCGAAACGGTGGCCTGGTTCGCCCAGCCGTCGTCCGGCGCGGTCAGCGGCCAGGTGCTGAGGGTGTGCGGGCAGAGCCTGCTGGGGGCCTGAGGCGGCCCCTGACTCCCCGGCGACGGGCAGGCGCCCTGCACCAGGAAAACACCGGTAGCCCCTTCGGACAGGCCCTACCCGCGCCCCTGCTGCCCGCGCCGGCGGAACTCCACCGGCGTCTCGCCGACCCAGCGCTTGAAGGCGCGATAGAAGGTGCTCGGCTCGGAAAACCCGGTGCGTTCGACGATCACTTCGATGCGCTCGTCGGTCTTCAGCAGCAGTTCCTTGGCCAGTCGGCAGCGGTAGTCGGTGACCAGGTCGTTGAAGCGCACCCCGGCCATCGCCAGGCGTTCGCGCAGACGTCGGGCCGGCATGCCGAGGCGCGCGGCGACCTGCTCCAGGGTGGCGCCTCCGTCCACCAGCAACTCGCCGATCAGTTCGCGGACCTGGCGCACCAGGTCCAGGCGCTCCACTTCGGCCAGTTGCCGGCGCGCCAGCGACTCGTGCATGCGCAGCAGTTCCGGGGCGGCGTGGCGCGAGGGTTTGTCCAGCACCGCGGCATCGAATACCAGCGCGTAGCGCGGCATGCCGAGGATCGTCGGGCAGCCGTAGACCGCACGGTAGCGCTCCATCGGCGCGCCGGTTTCGTTCATCAGTTGCACTTCCAGCGGCTTGAACTCGCCCTCGGTGAGCGCGCCGAACAGGCGGATCACCGCGCCGGCGAGCATTTCCGGGAAGTGGCGGTTGATCGCCGGCGATTCGCCCAGCGACAGCACCGCGCGCTCGCCCTCCACCTCCAGTTGCGCCTGCAGGGTGTCGGACAGCAGGCGTACGTAGCGCAGGGAATGGCGCAGGCCGGCGCCGAAGGTATCGCTGGAGAGGAACAGGTATTCCAGGAGCAGGCCGTGGAACGCCGGCAGGTGCTCGGCCAGGTGCAGGCCGACATGCTCTTCGCCGCACTCGTCGGCGGCGGCCTTCCAGAACAGGTTCTGTGCGGAATGGGGGAAACGGCCGGCCGGCAGGCCACCCGGCGGCAGCCCGACACGGACCAGGACCCGGTCCGGATCGCAGCCGCTGGCGCGCAGGGCGTCGATCACCGGGCGCATCAGCGCTACATCGTCGGTCAGATCACGCATGGTGTTTTTTCTAGTTATCCATGGGGCGGGCCCATCTTAGGCAGCTTTGCCATCCCCTCTCAAGGAGAGGCCATAGAAATAACCCATCCCGCATGACGGAAAAACCCTCAGATCGACTAGCCGCCGGCGTGGTCGAAAATCTCGATGCAGACGCATCCCGGAGCCGATTGACCGCCCTGCCAGCGGCGTCGGCCAGGCGGCCAATGCCTGCTGCGGGTGCTCGACTAAGCTGACAGCCACCTATTTCGAGGAGATGTCCAATGCCCACCGCCTGGCTCGACCTGCCCGCCCCACCCGCCCTGCCCGGCCTGTTCCTGCGCGCCGCACTGCGCCGCGGCATCCGCGGCAAGGCCCTGCCCGAGCGCGGCCTGCGCAGCGAGGTCACGGTGGACCCGAAGCACCTCGAGCGCTACCGCCAGGTCTGCGGCTTCCGCGACGACGGCCTGCTGCCGCCGACCTACCCGCACATCCTCGCCTTCCCGCTGCAGATGGCGCTGCTCACCGACAAGCGCTTCCCCTTCCCGCTGCTCGGCCTGGTCCACCTGGAGAACCGCATCGACGTGCTGCGCGCGCTCGGCGGCCTCGGCCCGTTCACCGTGAGCGTCGCGGTGGAAAACCTGCAACCGCACGACAAGGGCGCCACCTTCAGCATCGTCACCCGCCTGGAAGACCAGCTTGGCCTGCTCTGGGTCGGCGACAGCAAGGTGCTCTGCCGCGGCGTCAAGGTGCCCGGCGAAATTCCGCCGAAAGCCGAGCAGGAGCCGCTGCCGCTGGAGCCGATCGACAACTGGAAGGCGCCCGCCGACATCGGCCGGCGCTATGCCCGTGCCGCCGGCGACTACAACCCGATCCACCTGTCGGCGCCCAGCGCCAAGCTGTTCGGCTTTCCCCGCGCCATCGCCCACGGCCTGTGGAACAAGGCTCGCAGCCTGGCCGCCCTCGGCGAGCGGCTGCCGGCCTCGGGCTATCGGGTCGAGGTGCGCTTCCAGAAGCCGGTGCTGCTGCCGGCCAGCCTCACCCTGCTGGCCAGCGCGGCGGCGGCGGACGGCCAGTTCAGCCTGCGCGGCAAGGACGACCTGCCGCACATGGCCGGGCATTGGAGCCGGCTACAGGGCTGACGCCGGTCCGCCATGCCTTGAAGCTTCGGGCGCAAAGCCCGAAGCTATGCGGCTGCTTACCGCCACCGCGAAGAATCCCCCATGGACCTGCACGAACTCACCGCGCGCCTGCACGCCATCCGCGACCGCAACGACTGGCGCCAATTCCACAGCCCGAAGAACCTGGCCATGGCCGCCAGCGTCGAGATGGCCGAACTGGTGGAGATCTTCCAGTGGCTGACGGAAGACCAGTCGCGCACGCTGTCGGCCGAGCAGCTCGAACACGCTGGCCAGGAAGTTGGCGACATCGTCCTTTATCTGCTGCTGTTCTGCGGGGAAACCGGCCTCGACCTGGAACAGGTGGTGCGCGCCAAGCTGGCCGACTGCGAACGGCGCTTCCTGCCATGAGCGACCGCCATTTCGACGAACTGGCGACGCGCTTCGCCGAAAAGATCTATGGCGGCGCCAAGGGTGCGATCCGCCTCGCGGTACTCCAGGCCGACCTCGCCGAGGCCCTCCCGGAGCGACCTCTGCGGGTCCTCGACATCGGCGCCGGGCTCGGCCACATGTCGCTCTGGCTGGCCGCTCGCGGCCACCGCGTAACCCTCGCCGAGCCAGCGCAACCCATGCTCGACGGCGCCCGCCAGCGCTTCGCCGAAGCCGGGCAGGCCGCCGAATTCATCCAGGCGCCCTGGCAGGAACTGCTCGGCCAGCTCACCGAGCCCTACGACCTGGTGCTCTGCCACGCCGTGCTCGAGTGGCTGGCCGAACCCCATGCGATCCTGCCGGTGCTGCACCAACTCTGCGCACCCGGCGGCTGGCTGTCGCTGGCCTTCTACAATCGCGACGCGCTGATCTACCGCAACCTGCTCAAGGGCCACTTCCGCAAGCTGCGCAAGGAACGCTTCGCTGGCGAGGGGCAGAGCCTGACCCCGCAGCGCCCGCTCGACCCGCGCGAGCTGGAACAGGCGCTGGCAGCGCGTTGGCGCATCGAGGCGCGCAGCGGCGTGCGGGTGTTCCACGACTACATGCCGAGCGAGTTCCAGGCCAAGGCCGAACGGCTCGACCTGGTGGAAATGGAACTGGCCTACCGCCGCCACCCGGCCTTTGCCGGGCTTGGCCGCTACCTGCACTGGCTGTGCCGCCCGCAATGAAAGGCGCAGAATGCAGTCTGAGCCTGCAAGGGCCGCCGACGTAGCGCGGCCACGGAGCGTCGAGCATGCAATCGCGACTGTTGATCCTGCCGTTACTCGCCAGCCTGGCCGCCCTCGGTGCCTGCCAGGGCGACAATCCCTACCGTGCCAGCTCCCTGCCCTACCCGCCGCAGCCGGCCACCGCGGCCAATCCCGGCCTCGATCCCGGCGCCTATCCGGCGGCGCCGCGCGACTACGCCCGCTACCGTAGCTGGAGCTGGGCCGCCGCCGGGGTCAGCGGCTTTCCCCAGGGCCTGGACGACAACCAGTTGCGCGACGCCGTCAGCCAGCAGCTCGACCAGCGCGGCCTGCGCCCGGCGCGGCCGGGCAGCGCGGCCGACCTGCAGGTCAGCGCGTTCCTGCGCAACGAACTGCGCACCCGCCAGGTCACCGACTACTACGGCGGCTACTACGGCAACTACGGCGGCTGGCGCGATCCCTGGTACGGCTATGGCGCCAGCTACCCGGTGACCCGCAGCTACACCGTGCAGGTCACCGTGGTCCGCGTCGAGCTGAACGACGCCCGCAGCGGCCAGCCGGTGTGGGGCAACAGCGCCGAGTTCGACTCCGGCGACTCCGCCAGCGAACAGGCCAAGGCCCTGCGCGAAGCGGTGAAACGGGCGCTGTCGAGCTACCCGCCGGGCTGATCGGCGAGCACCCGGCGGCGGATCGCCTCCATCTTCCTGGGCGAGTTGCTCATCACCGCATCGGCGCCCAGGGCGCGCGCGGTGCGGTAGTCCTCGGCGGTCTCGATGCCGAACATCACCACCTTCACCGGCTCGCGGCGCACGCAGTCCATCGCTTTGCGCGTCCACAACTGCGCCGCCGGCACCTTGTAGGAAGACTCGCCAAGGGTAAAGCGCTCGGTCACCGTCAGTTCGCGGCGCAGCTCGATGCCCATCCAGGTGCCGCCGGCCGGCGGTGCCTCGCAGCGCTCGCCGAAGGCCAGGCCGACCAGGCGGTTGCGCGTCGCATCGCGGCTTTCGAACTGTCGCGCGCGGTCCGCGTAGCGCTGCGTCAGGTAGTCGTTGGCGGCCTTCTCGGTGGAATAGAAACGCACCCGTGACCAGGCCTTCTGCCGCTCCAGCTCGCCGGCCACGGCATCGACCAGCGGCTCCACCGGCAGCGACTTCATGTCGAGGAACACCGGCACCTGCGGCGGGATCGCCCGCAGCGCCTGGCGCAGCGTAGGAATCCGCAGCGGCTTCTGGCGGTAGGGATAGCTGCCGTCCTCGGCCTTGAACATATAGCCGGCGTTCAAGCGCGCCAGCTCGGCCAGGCTCGACTGGCCGACCGCGCCGGCGCCCTGGGTCAGGACCGCCAGGTCAGCGGGGCGATAGAGCACCGGATGGCCATCGGCGCTCAACTGCACCGACAACCATAGCGCGTCGGCGCCGTTGTCCAGCGCCTTGCGGATCGCCAGCAGGGTGTTCTCCGGGTAGTCCGCGGTGCCGGCGCGATGGGCCACCAGCAGCGGGCCCGGGCCATCCGCCGGTACCACCGAGCGTGCCTCGACGCAGCCGGTCAGCGACAGGCCCAGCAGCAGGATCGCAATACTTCGATTCATTTCATTCTCCCGTCGCGCCCTATAGGGCGGGTGCTCGCCAACGTTACTTGTGGAGACGCTTCAAACCCGCGTTTCCTCTTGCCTTTCATCCGGCGCTGAGCTTGGATGTGAACTCTGACTGGAGAAAAACCATGATCCGCCGAATCCTGCTGCTCGGCCTGCTCCTCAGCCTCGCAGCCTGCGAAACCACCCAGCTCGACCGCGACTTCGACAGCTCCCGCGACTTCGCCGCCTACCGTAGCTGGAGCTGGTCGCAACCCGCCTTCGAATACCGCCCCGACGACCCACGCATCAAGAGCGACCTCACCGAGCAACGCATCCGCGAAGCCGTCGCCCAGCAGCTCGACCAGCGCGGCCTGCGTCCGGCCCAGGGCAACGCCAGGGGCGACGTCACGGTGCGCGCCTACCTGATCGTCGACGATCGCCAGGACCAGATCACCACCAACTACGGCGGCGGTTACTGGGGCGGCTACTGGGGAGGATACTGGGGCGGCCCGGCGATGGCCGAGACGCGCACCGTGAATTACAAGGTTGCCACCCTCCAGGTCGACCTGTTCGACGGCAAGGACGGCAAGCTGGTCTGGCGCGGCAGCGGCGAGCAGATCATGCGCACCAGCCCGCCGAGCCCGGCCGAGCGCGAGCAGGCGATCCGCGAGACGGTGCAGAAAGTCATGTCGCAATACCCGCCGCGCTGACATGCAGCTCAGCCACCGCCCGGCGGAGACCGGTGACCTGGAGACGGTCGCCGGCTTCCCCCAGGACCGCGACGAACTCTTCTATTGCTACCCCAAGGCGATCTGGCCGTTCAGCGTCGCCCAGCTGGCCGCCGCCATCGCCGAACGCCGCGGCAGCACCGTGGCCGTGCACGACGGACAGGTGCTCGGCTTCGCCAACTTCTACCAGTGGCAGCACGGCGACTTCTGCGCCCTCGGCAACATGATGGTGGCGCCCGCCGCGCGCGGTCTGGGCGTGGCCCGCTACCTGATCGGGGTCATGGAAAACCTCGCCCGCGAACAGTACAAAGCGCGCCTGATGAAGATTTCCTGCTTCAACGCCAACGCCGCCGGGCTGCTGCTCTATACCCAGCTCGGCTACCAGCCGCGCGCCATCGCCGAACGCCACGATCCGGACGGCCGGCGCGTGGCGCTGATCCAGATGGACAAGCCCCTTGAACCCTGACACCCACGCCCAGCGCGTCCTCATCATCGTCTCCAGCGGCCCGAGCACCCCGGCCCGCTGCGCCGCGCCCTTCCACACCGCCACCCTGCTGGCCTGCATGGACGCCGAGGTGACCCTGTTCCTCAGCGGCGAAGGCGTGCAGTTGGCCCGCCGCGCCGTCGCCGACCAGTTGCGCGCGCTGGACGGCGGCGAGCCGCTGCGCCACTTCATCCGCCAGGCCCGCGAGGCCGGCGCGCGCCTGCTGATGTGCCGCCAACCCGGGGTGAACATCGACGAAAGCGAACTGATCGAGGAACTCGACGAAATCTCCAGCGGCGGCGAACTGGCACGGCTGATCCTCGAATCCGAGCGGGTGCTGACCCTATGAGCGCGAACCTGCACGGCCTGGAGTTCCCCGACGGGCTGTTCTACGCCCCGGACTACAACCTGTGGTTGCGCGAGGAAGTCGACGGCAGCCTGACCCTGGGCCTGAGCGCCTACGGCTGCGCGCTGTATGGCGAAATCTTCGCCTTCACCCCCAAGCGCGACGGCTGGCACATCGAACGCGACCGCAGCTTCGGCGTGGTCGAGTTCGCCAAGGCTGCCTCCTCGGCCCGCAGCCCGTTGGCCGGGACCCTGCTGGCGAGCAACCCGGCGGTGGTCAAGCGCCCGGCGCTGATCAACCGGGATTGCTACGGCGAGGGCTGGATGGTACGGCTGCAACCGGACGACTGGGCCTCGGCGCGGAGCGCGTTTCTCCAGGGAGACGCGGCTCGGGAGGCATTCGCCGAGCGCATGCGCCTGGATGGGTTCGATCCGCAGCATCCAGGGGTGCAGGCACTGGACTTCTGAGACTCCCGGGTTTTACCCGCACCCCGCTCGCGGAAGGCGGATAACGCCGCTGGCGTTATTCGCCCTACCCCAGCTCTCCATCGCCGCCAATCTCCCGCATATCCCCGGAGTCCGCCATGTCCTCACCCCAACCGCCCCGCTTCGACGGCCAACGCTGGAGCAACGCCGACGACGACCGCATCGAGGTGCTGCCTGCCGACCCCGCCTGGCCACAACACTTCGCCGCCGAAGCCGAGGCCATCCGCACGGCGCTGGCGCTGCCCGGGCTGGGCATCGAGCATGTCGGCAGCACCGCGGTGCCCGGGCTCGACGCCAAGCCGATCATCGACATCCTCCTGCTGCCGCCGCCCGGCCACGATCCGCAGCGGCTGGTAGCCCCGCTGGAGGGCCTCGGCTACCAGTTCTGGCGCGAGAACCCGAACACCCAGCGGATGTTCTTCGTCAAAGGCATGCCGCCCTTCGGCCATGGCCGCACCCACCATGTCCATGTCATGCCCCTGGCCCAGGCCGACCGCTACCTGCTGTTCCGCGACTGGCTGCGCAACCACCCCGACGACGCCCGCCTCTACGCCGAAACCAAGCACGCCCTGGCCCGCCGCTACCCCACCGACCGCGAGGCCTATACCCGTGGCAAGGACGAAGTCGTCGCAAGGATTCTCGGCCGGGCGCTGGCGGCGACGCGCACCCAATGATACAGAGTGGCCTGGTAAGGGGAGAACGCGAAATGCACGCCAGGGAACTGCGTGAAACGCTGGTCGCCGGCGCGGAATCGACGCCAGGCGGCCCCGCCGATACAGCCTATTTCGAGTCGCTGCGCAGCCGGGTAAGCAAGCCCCAGGACTGAGGCGGATAGCGTGCTTCGCTCACTACTGCGACTGTGCGAGCGCGGCTTCCACCAACCTCTCGATCACCTCCCCCACCCTCCCCGGCTCGCCAACCTCCACCCAGCGCAAATGCGCGAACCGCGGATCCTCGCGCAGGCCGGTGTATTTGCGGCGGTTGCCTGCGAAGGTGGTCCATGACCAGAGCAGGATCGAATCCCTGGAGCAGAACGCCATCCGCAGCGATTCACGGTTGCCGTGGGACAGGCGGGTGCGCAGCAGGCCCCGGGCCAGGGTGCGGCGAAGGACCCGGGAGAACACCGTCCAGCGCCCGAAATTCAGCCATACCACGTGGGTGGCGCGGCCCCAGAGCAACTCGCGGACGGCGCTGTAGTTGCCGTCGGCGACCCAGCGCGGCGCCGTCGTCGCCCGCTCCACGGCGTGCTCGAAGCGTTCGTGGGGCACGGCTTGCCAGCCGGGGCCCCAGTAGAGTCGGTCGAGTTCGACATGCGTACAACCCAGCCTGGCGGCCAGCGCGGCGGAGAAGGTCGACTTCCCGGCCCCGCTGGTGCCGACCACCACCACACGCAGCGGCGCGCCTCGCCCGGCCTCGACGCAGGTCATGCCTTGACCGCGACCAGCGTGTAGCACATCGGGATCGCCAGCGGTCCGTCCTCGTAGAGGTCGTAGAGTTCCTCGCGGTTCGAGTGCGGGTACTCCTTGAAGTGACTCAGGCGCAGGCCGGCGCCGAGCAACCCGCCGAGGATGTCGCCGAGCGGGTGGACGTACCAGTAGCTGGCGATGCCGGTATCGCTGCCGCTGCCTTCGTAGACGATGGCCTCCCGGGATACGTGGGGCGTGTCGGTGAAGTAGTCGTTGCGCAGTTCGAACGGTCGCTCCGACTCGGGTTCGAGCATCTCCAGGAACGGGTGGGTCTCATAGATCGCCAATTGCCCGCCCGGCTTCAGCAGGCCGCTCACCGAGGCGAAGAAGCGCGCGATGTCGGGCATCCAGTTGAGCACACCGATGGTGATCAGCAGCAGGTCGAACTGACCGTTCAGCTCGGCCGGCAGCTCGTAGGCATTGGCTTCGACGAAACGCGGCTGATGCGGCGAGCGCTCGGCCAGTTGCCGCGCCTGGGCGAGGAAGGCGGCGGACTGGTCGATCCCCACCGCCCGCGCGACGCCGAAGGCGTACAGCGAAAGCACTTCCCGGCCGTTGTTGCAGCCGACCTGGACCGCCGCCTTGCCGGCCAGGTCCAGATTGCGCAGCACGCCAGCCAGGGTCTTGTCCAGGCAACTGAAGCCGGTTTCCTGTACCGCCAGCGACAATTCCTGCCAGCCGCTGCCACGCAGGTGACTGTCGGCGGACGCGTCCCAGGCGCGTCGGTTGCTTTCCACCGCGTGTTCAAGATCCGTCATGCGAAAACCTCAGAAGTGTTCCCAGGAAGGCCAGCCGAGTCGCGAACCCGCAGCCCACTCAATCGCGGAATTGCAGCCCGATATGGGCTCGGCAGTCGCGTCGTTCCAGGCTGCCTTCCTGGAAAGCGCCGCAGGCGCGGTTTCTCAGAGGCAGCGTCTGTTCCACCACGGTCACCCGCACCTCGTTCGCCGGTTGGCGCTGCTCGGCGGGTCGCGGCGCCTGACGCCGGCCGTTCAGGTTGTCGGCCCCGCCTGGCGGGATGCGCCGGCGCGTCGCGGCGATCCGCCTGCATGCTCAATAGAGACCGGTGGCGCTGCCCCGCTCGAACAGCGGCACTTGGTTGGCCAGGATCATGTTGTAGCTGAGCATGAACGGCACCCCGCCGCCGCTTTCTGCGATCTGGCCTACCCAGCCGATGGGGTTGTTGAACAGCGATTCGTCGGGGCTGAGCACGCCGACGGCGGCGCTGTCCGGGTCGCCGTCCCAGGTCACGTCGCCCCAGTGCCAGCCGAGGCCACGCACGTACTGCGCGCCGATCAGCGCGCCGAGGGCGAAGACCGCCTCGTCGTCGAGGCTGCGCCCCTGCTCCCTCGCATCGCGCACGTAGTCGGTGACGGCGGCGACGATCTGCGCCGGCGTCTCGTCCGCGGCGACGCCAAGCAAGGCGAGCCCCTGTGCCTGCAGCTCCGCCAGTTGCTGTTGCAGGTCCGTTGAAAGCGGATTGATCTCGGCCATCCCTGTTCTCCCGAGGCAAGCGTGCGCACCCGTCCGTCGGGCGCGCCATGAAGCGCGTTATCTTACGGCTTCGCGGCGACGAAAGCGCCCTCCCCAGCCAAACGTAGCGCAGCCGCTAATCGCCTCTTCCCGGAAATGCTGCCTTCGGCTCTACTGGCGAATTTGTGCCATCCATACCCGAGACAGCCCCATGACGCTGATCGCCGCCGCCCAGAGCTGCGCCCACCCCGCCGACCTGCCACGCAACCTCGACGACCACCTGCGCCTGATGCGTATCGCCCAGGCACGGGGCGTGCGCCTGCTGGTGTTTCCCGAACTGTCGCTCACCGGCTACGAACCCAGCGCTGCCGCCGCCCTCGCCCAGCCGGCGGACACGCCCCTGCTGCAACCGCTGCGCCAGCTCGCCGAGCAGGCACGGATGACCACGGTGGTCGGCCTGCCGCTGCGCTCGCCGAAGCATGCCAAGCCGCTGATCGCCGCCCTGATCCTCGGAGCCGACGGCAGCCTCGGCGTCTATGCCAAGCAGCACCTGCACGCGGGCGAGGAACGCCACTTCTCAGCCGGCGACGGCGGCCCCCTGCTGGAGATCGACGGCCTGCCGATGGCGTTGGCGGTCTGCGCCGACTTCAGCCAACCCAGCCACCCGGCCCACGCCGCCCGTGCCGGCGCTCGCCTCTACATCGCCAGCGCGCTGATCGGAGAAAACGGCTACCCGGCCGACTCGGCCCTACTGGCCGGTTATGCCCGCGAGCACGGAATGGGCGTGCTGCTGGCCAACCATGGCGGGCCGACGGGTGGCTGGAAGGCGGCGGGCAGGAGTGCGTTTTGGAATGAGCGGGGAGCGCTGGTCAGGGAGACGACGGGGACGGGTGAGACGCTGCTTCTGCTGGAACGGACCGAGATAGACGCTTGATCCTGTGAGACACGATGGCCGCCGAAAGCGAGCGGAGAATTGGCGGAAGGCAGTGGGAGTCGAACCCACCCAGGAACGGCTGCCGTCCCCCACCGGATTTGAAGTCCGGCCACGCCACCGGGCGTGATTGCCTTCCTCTTTGATTTGCAAGAGGTTTTCCTCGAGACGGGAGCTTATCAGGCCGGGGTCCGAAGAAGAAATGCCGGATGTCATGGAAAGTCGTTCGCATGGCCGGGCGAGCAGAGCGTAGCCCAGCCTCGGAGCACTTCACAGGCGTTTCAGGCAATGGCAGTAGACGAAGTGCTGGACCCGGCCGGCGGGAGTGACGTGGTGTTCGTCGCGGTGCTCGGTGAGCTGGAAGGCGGAGCCGAACTCGGCGTGCAGTTCGTCGGCGTCGTAGCGCATGACTGGCAGGCCGCTGCATTCGGTCGGGCCGTCGGCGGCGAAGGTGGCGACGATCACGTGGCCGCCGTGGCGGACCGCCTTCATCACCTGGCGCACGTAGGCGCGGCGGGCTTCGGCAGTGGTAAGGAAGTGGAACACGGCGCGGTCGTGCCAGACATCGTAGGTGGCTTCCGGCAGGTCGACGCCGGTAATGTCGCCGGCGATCCAGCGCACCTCTTCGCCGCGCGCGCCGAGGCGGTTGCGGGCGACACGCAGGGCGGCGTCGGAAAGGTCGAGCACCGTCAGGTCGCCGAAGCCTTCGGCGAGCAGGCCGTCGACCAGGGTCGAGGCGCCGCCGCCGACATCGATGATCGCCGCCTCGCGGGGCGCGCCGATGCGTCGGATCAGGTCGAGAGACAGCGTGGCCTCGGCCTGGAACCAGCTCACCGCGTCGGACGGCTTGCTCTCGTATACCCGTTGCCAGTGCTCTCGTTCGGACATGACGACCTTCTCCGTGTTGCGCTGCGACCCATTACCCACCAAGGGCGTTAACGGCACATTAACGCCATAGGCGCTGTTGCGACAGGGCCGCTCCTCAACCGTAGGCACCGCGCAGTGACATCACGCCGCGCCTTCGCGCCGCCTGGCGGATCAGCAGTTCGCCCACTGCCAGGGCCAGCGCCACGCCGCCGACGATCTTGCCGGCGTAGGCCCAGTCCATCGGCGCGCCGGGGGTGACGACGAACAGGCAGATGCCGGCCAGCACATGCAGCGCGACGAACAGCGCCCAGAGACTGGCCAGGCGGTCGCCCAGCGGCATCCGGTAGGGCCGTGGACGCGGGTCGGCGCGGCGCAGGCGGACGAAGGCCAGGCACATCAGCACATAGGGCATCATGAAAACCATGGCGAAGATCGACAGCAGGGTCCAGAACAGTTCCTCGGCAGTGTGCGCCACCAGGCCGTAGAGCAGCAGCAGGACGATGCTCACCGCCGAGGCCAGCACCGCCGAGCCGATCGGCGTGCCGTGGCGCGAATGGACCACGCCGAACAGCGCCGGCAGCTCGCCGGCCTTGGCCGCTTCCACCGCGGCACGGTTGGTGCCCATGCTCCAGGTGACCATGTTGGTGAAGAGGGTGAACAGGACGAAGGCGCCGACCAGGTCGGCGAGCATCCCGCCGGCGCCGTCGTGGCCGTAGATGTTGTAGAGGGTATGGGCGAAGATCCGGGTGACGTCGGTTTCCTCGGCCGGTACCGCGGCCAGCACGCCGAGGGTGCCGAAGATGTTGAAGGCGCCGACGATCAGCCCGGAGATCAGCACCGCGCGCGGGATGTCGCGGCGCGCGTTGCGCATCTCCGCGGCGCTGCAACAGGCCAGCTCGGTCCCCATGATGCCATAGACCATCACTCCCAGCGCGGCCATCTGGCCCGGCGAGGACGGGACGATGGAGTCCAGGCTGAAGTCGTTGGCGAAGCCATGGTTCCAGCCGAAGTGCAGGCCGCCGACGCCCAGGGCGAGCACCGCGATCAGCTTGAGCAGCGCGCCGAGGTTCGGCAGCCACTTGCCCAGGCGCAGCGCGACCACGTTGAACGCCGCGGTGAGCAGCGCCAGGGCTATGCCGATGGCGATCTTGCCCCAGAGGCTCAGCTCGGGGAAATAGAAGGCGCCGAGCATGCTGCCGAACAGGGTGTAGACCGAAGGCATCCACAGTGCGTTGTTGACCCAGTACATCCATGACACCCGGGCCCCCCAGCGGAAGCCGAAGGCGCTGCGCACCCAGTGGTAGACGCCGCCGTTGGCGGGGAAGGCGGTGCCCAGCTCGGAGGTCATCATGGCCATCGGCAGGAACAGCAGGACCAGCACGTAGAGCCACCAGAACAGGCTCGACGGACCGAGGGAGGAAGCCAGGGCGATCTGGTCCATGAAGAGCATCGCCGAGACCGTGTAGAGCACCACATCGCGCAACCGCAGGACCTTGTTCTTGTTGTCGTCCATTGGGGTTCTCCTGAATGTTCGGGTGGGGCGCCGGCGGCGCCCCGGCGCTTACCGGTGACCGGCGCGGACAAGATCCTCCACGGTTTCCTCGATGCTCTCGCGCAGCACCCGGACCACGGTATCGACCTGTTCGCGGGTGAGGATCAGCGGCGGCGACATCACGTTCAGGTGGACGATCGGACGAACCAGCAGGCCGCGCTTCTGCGCCCGCAGGTGGACCCACTCGCCGATGTTCAGGCTTTCCGGAAACAGCGCCTTGCTCGCCTTGTCGGCGACGAACTCGACACAGGCCATGAAGCGCATCCCGCGCACGTCGCCGACGATGGGCAGGTCGCGGAGGCTTTGCAGGCGCTCCTCGAAGTAGCGGCCGACCTCGTCGGCGTGGGCGAGCAAGCCCTCGCGCTCGATGATCTCGATGTTCTTCAGCGCCGCCGCGCAGGCCACCGGGTGGCCGGAGTAGGTGAAACCATGGCTGAAGCAGCGGCCCTTGTCCGGCTCGGCGATCACCTCCCAGATGCGCCGGGAGAAGATGCACGCGCCCAGCGGCTGGTAGCCGGAGGTGAGGCCCTTGGCGGTGAGGATGATGTCCGGCTGTACGCCGAACACCGCCTGGCTGGCGAAGAAGTGGCCGAGGCGGCCGAAGGAGGTCACCACTTCGTCGGAGATGTACAGCACGTCGTAGCGCTGGCACAGCTCCCACATCCGCCGGTGGTAGCCCGCGGGCGGGACGATCACGCCGCCGGAGCCGAACACCGGCTCGGAGATGAACGCCCCCACCCGGTCGGCACCGAGTTCGAGGATCTTGCGTTCGAACTCCTCCACCAGGCCATCGAGGAACTCGGCCTCGCCCACTCCTTCCGGAGCGCGGTAGTAGTAGGGACAGGCAAGGTGGTGGATGCGCTCGTCGAGGAAGTCGAACTCGGCCGGCCGGTCGGCGCTCTTGCCGCCCAGCGACATGCCGAGGAAGGTCGAGCCGTGGTAGGCGTTGATCCGCGTGATGACGTGCTTCTTGGCGCGCTTGCCGCGGCAGTTCTGGTAGTAGTGCATGAGGCGGATCGCGGTGTCCACGGCGGTGGAACCGCCGGTGGTGAGGAACACGTGGTCGAGGTCGCCGGGGGCCAGCTCGGCGAGCTTGCGGCAGAGTTCGATGGCACGCGGGTTGGCCATGTCGCAAAAGGGATTGGAATAGGCCAGCAGGCGGGTCTGCTCGGCCACGGTGCGAGCCATTTCCTCGCGCCCCAGGCCGATGTTGGTGCACCACATGCCGCCCACCGCGTCGAGGTAGCGGTTGCCGGCGGTGTCGTAGATATAGGCGCCGTCGCCGGCGGCGATGTTCAGCGAGCCGTTGACGCGGTGGTCGTCGAACACGTGGTAGCCGTGCATGTAGTGGGCCTGGTCGGCACGGACCAGGTCGGCGTCGCCGAGGGGGGACGTGGCGTGCAGTCTTGCGTTCATCGGGCTGTCGCTCTTCTCGGATGGATGCTCCGAGGGTGCAAGAGCACCGCGCGGCGGGCCATACCCCATTTTGGGGTAAGCGCTGGGTGCGGCCGACGCGGCTTGCTATCCTGCGGCGACAACGACAAGAACGAGCCGTACCGTCCATGCAGGCCATCGCCCCGAACGCGCTCGACCGCTGGCACGAACACCTGGCGCTGGCGATCCGGCGCCTGCGCCAACCCGACTTCCTCGCCGCGCTGGTCGACGCCATCCACCAACTGGTGCCGATCGAGTCGAGCATGATCAGCCTGGAACGCAAGGGCCACGCGCCCACCCTGCTCTACGAGCGCGGCATCGCCGAGCGCTTCCGCGAGGCGATCATCCGCCGCTACTTCTCCCGCGGCTACCTGCTCGACCCTTTCTGCCTGGCGGTGGAGGAAGGCCTTCCGGAAGGCTTCTACACCCTCGGCGAGATCGCCCCCGACGACTTCTTCCAGAGCGCCTACTACCAGACCTACTACCTCGGCGCCGGAGCGGTGGAGGACGTCTACTACATCCTCGACCTCGGCCCTACCGAGAAGCTCTCGATCTGTCTCTACAACGGCCTTTCGGCGAGCCGCTACAGCGACGCCCAGGTCGCCGCCCTCGCCGGCCTGGCGCCGCCGGTGCTGGAGCTGGCCCGGCAGTTCTGCGCCGGGCGCGCCGACCTCTCGCCGAACCCGCAGGCCGACCTCGCCCCGCGCCTTCAGGAAGTGCTGCGCGGCTTCGGTCGCGACGTGCTCACCGACCGCGAACGCGAGGCCTGCCACCTGCTGCTCAGCGGCCACTCGGCGAAATCCAGCGCGCGGCTGATGGACATCTCCCCGGAGACCGTGCGCATGCACCGGAAGAATCTCTACACCAAGCTGGAAGTCGGCTCGCAGTCGGAACTGTTCGCGCTGTTCATCGAGTGCCTGAGCCAGGGGCAGCGCGTCGGCCCCTGAGACTCAGGGCGAGACGCCGCCGAGCAACTGTTCGGCCAGCGCCGAGCCCTCGCGCAGGCGACGGTCGTTGCCGATGCGGCGGGTCAGGCCGATGCGGTCGAAGTGCTCGAGGATCTGGATGCTGCGCTTGCGGCCGATGCCCAGGCGGTCGCGGAATTCCGCCGGGCGGATCAGCCCGGCGGGGTCGCGCACCTGCACGGCGATCTCGGCCAATTGACGCAGGGTGGCTTCCGGGTAGAACAGGTCGCGCACCACCTGCTGCAACTGGCCCAGGCGTGCCAGCTTGCGCAGCAGGTTGCGCATGACGGCTTCATCCTGGCGCAGCTCGCGGGCCAGGTCGCGGACCCAGGGCGGGTCGTAGCGGCCGGCTTCGAGCAGCGGCCAGAGGCGCGCGCGCAGTTGCTCCTCGCTATCGCTCAGGCGCACTTCGTGGCCGGGCAGGTGCAGCCAGGGCCCGCTGCTGTGCACATCGCCGCCGGCCAGGGCGGCGTCGAGCAGGGCGATGAACACCGGCCGCTCCAGCTGCGGCAAGGCGTAGCGACGCAGGCGGTCGCGGTCGGGACCGAGTTCGTCCGGTAGCTCTTCGTGGAAGCGCCGCAGGCCGGCGAGCAGTTGCTCGACCAGGGCGAACCAGCGCTCCCCGGCGAACAACCGGGGGCCGAGGCGGGTCTGCACCTCGACCACCTCTTCCGGCAGCCGCCAGTGCTCGCGCGGGCGGTTGAAGGATTGCACCAGGCGTTGCGGGTCGAGGCCGTTCTCGGCCGCGCCGAGCAAGGTCGGCAGCGCCTCCTCCAGGCTTTCCTGGCGCAGCGCCTGAAGCTGTGCCAGACGTGCCGGCGTTCGTCGGTTGCGCGCCGGCGCGGCGCCGTCGAGCACCCGCCCGCCGCCAAGGGTGCGCTGCGCCGACTGGTCGCGCAGCACCAGGCGGTCGCCATGCAGGGCCTGGATCGGCGCGTTCAGCACCAGTTGGGCGAAGGCGCGGTGGCCAGGCTCCAGTTGTTCGCCTTCGAGCAGGGCCAGGCGCCCGGTGACGTCCTGGGTGCCCAGGTGCAGGTGCACCGGGGTCCAGTGGGTGAAGTCGCGGAGTTCGTCGGGCAACAGGCGGAAGTCGATGTCGACCCGCGTGGTCGGCGCGTGCAGCGCGGCCTGCAGCAGCCAGTCGCCGCGCTGGATCTGTTCCAGCGCGAGGCGCTCGCCGGCGATGTTCAAGGCCACGCGCTGGCCGGCCCAGGCCTGTTGCGCGGGCCGGTTCTGCGCGTGCAGGCCGCGCACCCGCACCGGCCGTCCGGCGTTGCCGAGGAGCAGTTCGTCGCCCACCGCGACCTGTCCGGAGAAGGCCGTACCGGTGACCACGATGCCGCTGCCGGCGACGCTGAAGGCCCGGTCCACCGCCAGGCGGAAGTATCCCTCGCGGCTACGCTCGCGGACTTCGCCGGCGAGCCCGCCGAGTGCTTCGCGCAACGCCTCGACGCCCTCCCCGGTGCTGCTGGAGAGCGGGAAGATCGGCGAGCGCGCCAGCGGGCCGGAGGCCAGCAGGTGTTCGACCTGGGTCCGCACCTGCTGCACCCGCTGCGGCTCGACCCGGTCGATCTTGGTCAGCGCCACCAGCGCCCGGCGGATACCGAGCAGTTCGACGATCGCCAGGTGCTCGCGGGTCTGCGGCATCAGGCCGTCGTCGGCGGCCACCACCAGCAGCACGCAATCGATGCCGCTGGCGCCGGCCAGCATGTTGTGGACGAAGCGCTCGTGGCCGGGCACGTCGATGAAGCCGGTGGGGCTGCCGTCGCCAAGGTCGGCGTAGAGATAGCCCAGGTCGATGGTGATCCCGCGTTGGCGCTCGGCCGGGCGGCGGTCGCCCTCGATGCCGGTGAGGGCGCGCAGCAGCGAGGTCTTGCCGTGGTCGATGTGCCCGGCGGTGCCGACGATCACGACAGCTCGCTCCGCAGTCGCGGCAACTGGGCGAGGAACGCCGGCTCGTCGTCGAGCTGGCGCAGATCGAGCCAGAGGGCGTCGTCGTCGAGCCGACCGATCACCGGCAGCGGCAGCCCGCGCAGGGCTTCCTCGAGGTTGCGCAGGGCGCGTCCGCGCAGGCGCCTGGGCTGCCGCGGACGCAGGCACAGCGCGGCGCTGGCCAGCCGCGCCACCGGCTGCGCGCCGCTGCCGATCATGCCCAGGGCGTCGACCACAGCGACCTCCCAGCCCTCGCCGAGCGCCTCGCCCAGCGCCGGCGCCAGACGCTCGGCCTGGGCGCGGATCTCCGCCGCCGGGCGGCTGAGCAGGCGCAGGGTGGTCAGGCGTTCGGCGAGGCGGTCCGGATCGCGGTACAGGCCGAGCACCGCCTCGAGGGCGGCGAGGGTCAGCTTGTCGACGCGCAGGGCGCGCTTGAGCGGGTTCTTCTTGATCCGCCCGATCAGTTCTCGGTTGCCGAGGATCAGCCCGGCCTGGGGCCCGCCGAGCAATTTGTCGCCGCTGAAGGTAACGATGTCGGCGCCGTCGGCCAGGGCTTCCTGCACCGTCGGTTCCTTGGGCAAGCCCCAGCGGGTCAGGTCCACCAGGGTGCCGCTGCCGAGGTCTTCCAGCAGCGGCAGGCCATGGCCATGGGCGATGGCCGCCAGTTGCGCGGTGGGCACGCTGGCGGTGAAGCCCTGGACGCTGTAGTTGCTGGTATGCACGCGCATCAGCAGGCCGCTGCGCGGGCCGATGGCGGCTTCGTAGTCCCTGGCGTGGGTGCGGTTGGTGGTGCCCACCTCGTGCAAGCGCACGCCGGCGCGGGCCATGATGTCGGGAATGCGGAAGGCACCGCCGATCTCGATCAGCTCGCCGCGCGAGATGATCCCTTCCTTGCGCGCCCCCAGGCTGTTCAGCGCCAGCAGCACCGCCGCCGCGTTGTTGTTGACCACGGTGACTGCCTCGGCGCCGGTGAGTTCGCGGATCAGCCCGGCGATCAGGTCGTCGCGGTCGCCGCGCTTGCCGCTGGCCAGGTCGAACTCCAGGTTCAGCGGGTAGCGCGCGGCCAGGGTGATCGCCTCGACGGCCTCGTCCGGCAGCAGGGCGCGGCCGAGGTTGGTATGCAACACCGTGCCGGTCAGGTTGAACACCCGCCGCACGCGGCTGGCATGCTGCGCGGCGAGGCGTTCGCCGGCGCGCCCGGCGAGCACCGCCTCGCTCAGTTCGATCTCGGCGAGGGCACCGCGTCGGGCCGGCTCGCGCAGTTCGTCGAGCAGGTCGCGGAGGGTCGCCAGCAACGCCTCGCGGCCGTAGCGCTGGTGCAGGGGAGCGGCCGCCGCGCTGCGCAGCAGGCGGTCGACCGAAGGCAAGCGAACGGAACTCATGGAGAAACCTTATCCACAGGGTAGGGTCACCGACACGCCCATCATAGACGCGTCGGCGCATGCCCGCAGCGTCTTCGGCTATTCGCCGCCGGGGGCCAGCAACAGGTTCGGCGAACGCCGCAGGTAGCCGTCCTCGGCCAGGCGCATGTCCAGCGCCAGGCTGGCCAGGTCGTCGGCAAGGGCATCGGCGTGGCGGTCGAACTCCAGGTAGAACTGCTTCAGGTAGCCCTGGCAACTGGGGCAGGTCTCGGCGCGCAGCACGGCTTTTTCCGCCGGCTGCCCGTCATGCTCCAGGGACAGGTAGGCCAGGTGCTTGCTTTCCTCGCAGTGGCTGCACTTGATCCGCACGTAGTGCCATTCGCAGGCGCACAGCGAGCAGCTCAGGTAGCGCAGACCGGTTTCCTTGCCGCCCTGGCGGATCATCCCGGCCATCGGCGGCGAGCCGCAGGCGGGGCACAGGGTCCGGCTCTCGGTCTCGACCACCGCGCCCTCCTCCAGTCCCAGCAGCCAATGGCTCCAGGCTACCTGCAGGGCGGCGCCGAGGAACGGCACCAGGGCCGCCGGCAGGAGGTCGAACTGACCGCTGAGCAAGGCGATGGCCCAGGCCTTGCGCTGGCCTTCATCGGCTTCGCGCAATTGTTCGAGTGCCGCGCCGACGGCGGCGTTGGCCGGTGCCGGGTAGCCCGCGAGCAGTGCATCCAGCCAGGGCAGCCAGGCGCCTTCGCGCACCAGCAGGTCGTAGGCCAGCGGCGGCATGCCGTGCTCGCGGCTCTTGCGCAGGCGCTCGGGGTCGAGCGGGGCCAGGGCCGGCGGGTTGTCCAGCAGCGCCTGCTGGAGCCGGCAGAGACCGGCGACCAGCCGCAGGTAGTCGCCCATCGGGTGCCCCTCGGCCAGTTGCAGCAGACGCTCGCCGCGGCGGGCGAACAGGTCGCGCGACAGCTGGTGCAGGTGCGGGGGAATGTTGGCGGCGGCTTCGATCTGCCCCGGCTGAAGAATGGTGCGTGACACGGGAACTCCTCGGGTCTGCGCCGGCGGGCCGGTGGGCCGCGCCGCAACGATCGGGCGCCCGGAGGGGCGCGGAATGAATGCAAAGGCCCCATCGCTGGGGCCTCCGGTCGGGCGATGGCGACACTATACGCGTCAGTGCTCCTCGCCCTTGCCGACTTCCTTCAGCCAGCCGTTATGGTGCTTGCGCGCCCAGGCGCGGCTGACCTTGCCGTAGAGCATCGCGCCCATCGAGCCCTTGACCCAGATGCCGGCGTAGATGTGCACGATGATGCTGGCGATCAGGACGAAGGCGGCGAAGGCGTGCAGGAGCGCCGACAGGCGGATCGCCTCGATGCCGAACCAGGCGCTGAAGTACTGGCGCCAGATCACGATGCCGGTGACCAGCAGGGTCAGCATGCTCAGCAGCAGCACCCAGAACAACAGCTTCTGCCCGGCGTTGTAGCGGCCGACTTCCGGGAGGTTCTCCTCGCGGTTGCTGACCACGTCGCGCCACTGCTTGAGCCACTGGATATCGCTCTTCTGCACCCGGTTGTGGTGGGCGAAGCGCACCACCAGGCCGAGGAAGAAGACGAACATCGCCAGCCCCAGGAAGGGGTGCAGGATACGCGTCCAGGGACCGCCGCCGAACAGGTTGGTCAGCCAGAACAGCGCCGGGTGGAACAGCGCCAGCCCGGACAACCCGGCCATGAAGAACAGGATCGCCACGGCCCAGTGGTTGCTGCGCTCGTTGGCGTTGTAGCGCTGGATTTCATTTTTCATTTCCGACTCCTCGAGAGCGCCGCCGCTGCCGCCGGGTCGCGGAGGACCGGCGGCAACGCCCGCGCGCAGGCTCAACGACGCTCGTGCGGGTCAAAGGTGTGTACCGACGGATCGACCTGGTGCACCGGTGCCTCGGCTTGCCCGTGGTCTTCCTCGTCGTCCGCGCGGTTGGGACCGACGCGCACATAGTGGAAGAACCCGGCGAGCACCGTGGCGCCCATGGCCAGCAGCGCCAGCGGCTTGGTCACGCCCTTCCACAGGCTGACCAGCGGGCTGACGCTCGGCTGGTCGGCCAGGCCGGCATAGAGCGACGGCTTGTCGGCGTGGTGCAGCACGTACATCACGTGGGTGCCGCCCACCCCTTCGGGGTCGTACAGGCCGGCGTTCTCGTAACCGCGGCTCTTCAGGTCGACGATGCGTTCGGCGGCGTGTTCCTTCATGTCCTCCTTGCTGCCGAAGACGATGGCGCCGGTCGGGCAGGTCTTCACGCAGGCCGGCTCCATGCCCACCGAGACGCGGTCGGAACACAGGCTGCACTTGTAGGCCTTGTGGTCCTTCTGCGAGATCCGTGGGATGTCGAACGGGCAACCGGTGATGCAGTAGCCGCAACCGATGCACTTGTCCTGGTTGAAGTCGACGATGCCGTTGGCGTACTTCACGATCGCCCCCGGGCTCGGGCAGGCCTTCAGGCAGCCCGGCTCGGCGCAGTGCATGCAGCCATCCTTGCGGATCAGCCACTCGAGGTTGCCGGCCTCGTTCTCGTGCTCGGTGAAACGCATCACCGTCCACGAGTCGGCCGTCAGGTCCATGGGGTTGTCGTAGGTGCCGTGGTTGTGGCCGACCTCGTCGCGCAGCTCGTTCCATTCCGAGCAGGCGACCTGGCAGGCCTTGCAACCGATGCACTTGGACACGTCGATCAGTTTCGCCACTTCCTCCTGGTTCCGCACCGAGGGCATCGGCGTGGTGGTCGCGGAGCGGGCGTGGATGTCCTGACTACTCATGTTTCACCTCACGCCTTTTCCACGTTGACCAGGAACGACTTGAACTCCGGCGTCTGGGTATTCCCGTCGCCCACGAAGGGGGTCAGGGTGTTGGCCAGGAAGCCGTTGCGCGCCATGCCGGCGAAGCCCCAGTGGATCGGGATGCCGACGTGGTGCACGGTCTTGCCGTCCACCTGCAGCGGGCGGATGCGCTTGGTCACCACCGCCACCGCCTTGATGTAGCCGCGGTTGGAGGAGACCCTGACCTTGTCGCCGGCATTGATGCCCAGCTCCTTGGCCAGCGCCTCGCCGATCTCGACGAACTGCTCGGGCTGGGTGATCGCATTCAGCCGGCAGTGCTTGGTCCAGTAGTGGAAGTGCTCGGTGAGCCGGTAGGTGGTCGCCGCGTAGGGGAACTCGTCGGCCGTGCCGAACAGTTCCATGTCGTTCTTGAACACCCGTGCCGCCGGGTTGCTGATCGCCTTGCGGTTGTCGCGGTGCAAGGGGTTCACCCCGATCGGCGTCTCGAACGGCTCGTAGTGCTCGGGGAACGGGCCTTCGGCCATCTTGTCGACGGCGAACAGGCGGGCCACCCCTTCGGGGTTCATGATGAACGGGTTCATCCCGGCTTCCGGCGGTACGTCGGCCTTGTAGTCGGGCACGTCGGTGCCGCCCCAGGACTTGCCGTTCCACCACACCAGGCGCTTCTTCTCCGGGTCCCACGGCTTGCCGCTGACGTCGGCCGAGGCGCGGTTGTAGAGAATCCGCCGGTTCGCCGGCCAGGCCCAGGCCCAGCCGAGGGTCTGGCCCATGCCGTAGGGGTCGCTGTTGTCGCGGCGGCCCATCTGGTTGCCCTGCTGGGTCCAGGAGCCGGCGAAGATCCAGCAGCCGCTCGCCGTGCTGCCGTCGTCGCGCAGCAGGGCAAAGCCCGGCAACTGCTCGCCGGCCTTGGCCAGGATCATGCCGTTGGCCGGGTCGACCAGGTCGCTCAGGGCCTTGCCGTTGAACTCCCGGGCCAGTTCGTCCGGGCCCGGTTCGTCGGGCTTGAGGTAGGACCAGTCGAGGCCGAGGATCGGGTCGGGGAAGGCCCCGCCGTCCTTGCGGTACATCTCGCGCAGGCGGTGGAACAGCCCGGCCATGATGGCGATGTCCGGACGCGCCTGGCCCGGCGGCTCGGCGCCCTTCCAGTGCCACTGCAACCAGCGGCCGCTGTTGACGATCGAGCCGTCTTCCTCGGCGAAGCAGGAGGTGGGCAGGCGGAACACCGTGGTCTTGATGCTGGCGGTGTCGACGTCGTTGTACTCGCCGACGTTGCGCCAGAACTCCGAGGTCTCGGTCACCAGCGGGTCCATCACCACCATCCACTTCAGGCGCGCCAGCGCGGCGCCGACCTTGGCCTTGTTGGGGAACGAGGCGATGGGGTTGAAGCCCTGGCAGAAGTAACCGTTGACCTTGCCCTGGTACATCATGTCGAAGTAGCGCAGCACGTCGTAGCCGGCGCCCGGCATGTCGAGCTTGGGCAGCCAGTCGTAGCACCAGTTGTTTTCCTTGGTCGCCGACTTGCCGAACCAGGCCTTCATCAGGCTGACGTGGAACTTGCCGTAGTTCTGCCAGTAGGACAGCTGTCCCGGGCGCAGCGGCTTGGCCGTGCGCTTGGCGATGTAGGTGTCGTAGTCCTGCTCGGCGTCCATCGCCAGGGTCAGATAGCCCGGCAGCGAGTTGGACAGCAGGCCGAGGTCGGTCAGGCCCTGGATGTTGGAGTGGCCGCGCAGGGCGTTCATGCCGCCGCCGGGCATGCCGATGTTGCCCAGCAGCAGCTGGACCATCGCGCCGGTGCGGATCATCTGCGCGCCTACCGAGTGCTGGGTCCAGCCCAGGGCGTACATGATGGTCATGACCTTGCCCGGCTTGGAGGTCTCGGCGATTTCCGCCCAGACCTTGAGCATCATGTCCTTCGGCGTACCGCAGATGTTGCTCACCACGTCCGGGGTGTAGCGGCTGTAGTGCTGCTTGAGCAGGTTGAACACGCAGCGCGGGTGGGTCAGGGTCGGGTCGACCTTGGCATAGCCGTCCTCACCGATCTCGTAGCCCCAGGAGGACTTGTCCGGGTAGGTCCGCTTCTCGGCGTCGTAGCCGTTGAACAGGCCGTCCTCGAAGCTGAAGCCTTCCTTCACGATGAACGAGACATCGGTGTAGTTGCGCACGTATTCGTGCTGGATCTTGTCGTTTTCCAGCAGGTAGTTGATCAGGCCGCCGAGGAAGGCGATGTCGGTGCCGGTCCGGATCGGCGCGTAGTAGTCGGCGACCGAGGCGGAACGGGTGAAACGCGGATCGACCACCAGCAGCCGCGCCTTGTTGTGCGCCTTGGCTTCGGTGACCCATTTGAATCCGCACGGGTGGGCTTCGGCGGCGTTGCCGCCCATGATCAGCACCAGATCGGCATTCTTGATGTCGGTCCAGTGGTTGGTCATGGCTCCACGGCCAAACGTCGGGGCAAGACTTGCCACCGTCGGGCCGTGTCAGACACGCGCCTGGTTGTCGAATCCCAGGATGCCGAGGGAGCGCATCACCTTGTGGGTGATGTAGCCGGCCTCGTTGGACGAGGCGGACGCGGCGAGGAAGCCGGTGGTCAACCAGCGGTTGACGGTCTGGCCCTGCTCGTTCTTCTCGACGAAGTTGGCGTCGCGGTCTTCCTTCATCAGCTTGGCGATGCGCTCGAGGGCTTCGTCCCACTCGATGCGCTTCCACTCGCTGGAGCCGGCCTCGCGCACTTCCGGATACTTCAGGCGGTTCGGGCTGTGGATGTAGTCCAGCAGGCCGGCGCCTTTCGGGCAGAGGGTGCCGCGGTTGACCGGATGGTCGGCGTCGCCCTCGATATGGATGATGTTCTGCGCGACGTTCTTGGCGCCGTCGCCCTGGCTGTACATGATCAGGCCGCAACCGACCGAACAGTAGGTACAGGTGTTGCGGGTCTCGACCGTGTGCGCCAGCTTGAAGTGGCGGACCTGGTCGGCGAAGGCCTCCGTGGGGGCCATCCCGAGCGCCGCAAGGCTCGATCCTCCAAGGCCTATACCGCAGACCTTGAAGAATTGCCGACGGTTCATATCCATCGTGCATCTCCTGCATCAGGCAAAGGACACCCGGGACATGGCCGGATGTCTCTGGTTAAAAGATAGCCAGCCTGGCGAGGTACGCCAGCCGGGCATGGCTACGGGGCAGCGAACCCTACACGAACGCTGGGTTTTTCTGCCTTGACCGGAGTCATTACACGGCGGCGCAAACCTTGTCCAGCAAGGTGCGCGGAATCGGGACAGGTCCGAACGCCGCGAGGCGCGCGAACAGGAGGTGATATCCAGGTGCCATTAGACCAAAGACTAATGCCGGGTCGCCTAGGGCTGCGGCGACCCGGCGAGCGGATCAGAGTCCGACGTTCCTGAGGCGATTGGCATGCTGCCGATAGACCTGGGTCGGGTCGCTCTCGAACAGGCTGACCAGGCCGAGCAACTGGTTGACTTCGTCCAGATGGTCCATCCGGTAGTTGTCCTTCACCACGCTGCCCAGGTGGCTGGAGCATTGGCCGACCAGACCGTCGTTGGCCTCGCCGAACAGCAGCCCGGTCACCGCCAGGCCGGCGGAGCTCGGGTCGAGCGCATTGGTCAGGGAGCCGGTGCCGCTCATCGAGTAGTAGCGCACCCCGGCTACCGTCTCCGCGCCCTGGCCACAGGCGCTGGCCGGGATCGCCTGCGGGAAGCGCTGGTTGAACCGCGCGGTGCCGGGAGTGTTGAGACTGTTCAGGGCAGCCAGCGCGTCGCCCTTGACCCACTCGCCGCCGTCGACGATGTCGACCACCGAGAACAGCGCCTCCACCGCCGAGGCGATCACCTCGGTGCCGATCGGCCCGAGGAACTCGCTGAAGCCGGTCACCGCGTCGGCTACCGGCGTGCCCTTGTGCGGCGTGCCCATGGTGGTGACCGAGGCCACCAGTTGCGGCGCCACCCCGGCGACGTAGCGCACGGTCATGCCGCCCTGGCTGTGGCCGATCAGGTTGACTTTCTCCGCGCCGGTCAGGGCCAGGACTTCCTCCACCTGCGCCAGTAGCTGTTCGCCGCGCACCTCGTTGCTGTTCACCGGCGACTGCGAGGTGGCGAAGACCTTCGCGCCGTCCTTCTCCAGGGCCGGCACGATAGCGTGCCAGTAGTCCACCGGGCCGACGCTCTTGAAGCCGAACAGACCGTGGGACAGCACGATGGGATAGCGCGTGCGGGTGTAGTCGGTCGCAGCGTGCACGGGAAGGCTGGCGGCCAGCGCTACCAGCGCCGCCGCGAGGAACGTCTTGTTCTTGTTCATCGTCGAGACTCCGTTCGGATTGGACAGGCAGTTGGCAAGGCACGTGCTGAGCGGGCCGGAACCCCAGCCTGACAGCGCCGCCAAAGGCGTCGAGCCGTGCTTAAGTTGGGCTTCCGGCGCACGCCATTACCCCGGGTAACAGCGCCGCCGTTCCCATTCCGCCCGCCGCGCCGCAAGTGCTGTCGGAGAGCTTTCGATGCCTGTCACCCGGGGCCACAGCGGTGCAGCGCAGCGAGCACCTATCCGATCAGCCAGTCCGCCGGCTTGACCGAAATGCCTGGCGGTTCCGGCAAGCGGGCCGCATTCGGCGGCGGCGCAACTTCCTATGGTGAAGCGTCCCTGGCTACCGGAACCGCGCCATGCGCAACCCCTACCCGCCGCTCGCCGCCGCTCCCTATCCGCACCTGCTGGCCCCGCTGGACCTGGGCTTCACCCGTCTGCGCAACCGCGTGGTGATGGGTTCGATGCACACCGGGCTGGAGGATCGTCTGTGGGACTTCGGCAAGCTCGCTGCCTACTACCGCGAGCGTGCCCGGGGCGGCGTCGGGCTGATCGTCACCGGCGGCTTCGCGCCCTGCCGCGAAGGTTGGCTGCTGCCCTTCGGCAGCAGCCTCACCAGCGCCCTGGAGGTGCCCGCCCATCGTCGCCTGACCCAGGCGGTGCATGCCGAGGGCGGCAAGATCCTGCTGCAGATCCTCCACGCCGGGCGCTATGGCTACCACCCGATGGCGGTGTCCGCCTCGCCGTTGAAGTCGCCGATCAGTTGGTTCACCCCGCGCGAGCTCTCCGAGCGCGGCATCCGCAAGACCATCCGCGCCTTCGTCCGTTGCGCGCGGCTGGCCAAGGCCGCCGCCTACGACGGCGTGGAGGTGATGGGCAGCGAAGGCTACCTGCTCAACCAGTTCCTCTGCCCGCGCACCAATCGCCGCGACGACCAGTGGGGCGGCCCGCTGGAAAACCGCATGCGCCTGGCGCTGGAGATCGTCCGCGGCATCCGGCGGATCGTCGGCCAACGCTTCATCCTCTGCTATCGCCTGTCGCTGCTCGACCTGGTCGAGGGCGGCAATACCTGGGACGAGGTGCGGCGCATCGCCCTGGCCCTGGAGGAAGCCGGAATCACCCTGCTCAACACCGGCATCGGCTGGCACGAGTCGCGCGTGCCGACCATCGTCACCTCGGTGCCGCGCGCGGCCTTCGCCGAGGTCAGCGCACGGCTGCGCCACGAGCTGAAGGTGCCGGTGATCGCCAGTAACCGGATCAACACCCCCGAGGTCGCCGAATCCCTGCTCGCCACCGACAAGGCCGACCTGGTGTCGATGGCCCGGCCGCTGCTGGCCGACCCGCAGTTCGTGGCCAAGGCCGGCGCCGGCCGGGCCGAGGAGATCAACACCTGCATCGCCTGCAACCAGGCCTGCCTCGATCATGCCTTCGCCAACCGCCGCGCCACCTGCCTGGTCAACCCGCGGGCGGCCTTCGAGACCGAATTGCGCTACCGCAAGGCGCGCACGCAGAAGCGCATCGCGGTGATCGGCGCCGGCCCCGCCGGGCTCTCCGCCGCCTGCGTGGCCGCCGAGCGCGGGCATCGGGTCAGCCTGTTCGAGGCGAGCGGGGAAATCGGCGGGCAGTTCAACCTGGCCAAGCGGATTCCCGGCAAGGAGGAGTTCCGCGAAACCCTGCGCTACTTCCGCGTGCGTCTGGAACGCCTCGGCGTCGACCTGCGCCTCGGCCACCGGGTGCGCCAGGGCGAGCTGGACGGTCAGTTCGACGACGTGGTGGTGGCCACCGGCATCCAGCCACGCCGGCCAAGGATCGACGGCATCGGCGGACCGACCGTACTCAGCTACGTGGACGTGCTGCGCGGCGCGCCGGTGGGCGCGCGGGTCGCCATCGTCGGCGCCGGCGGCATCGGCTTCGACGTCGCCGCCTTCCTCGTCGCCGCGCCCAGCGACGGCCAGCCGCGGGCGCTCGGCGAATGGCTCGCGGAATGGGGCGTGGACCTCGACAACAGCCAGCCCGGCGGCCTCCGCGAACCCGCTCCGACGCGGCCGGCGCGCCAGGTCTGGCTGCTCCAGCGCAAGCCCGGCGCTCCCGGCGCGCAGCTCGGCAAGACCAGCGGCTGGGTACACCGCGCGCACCTCAGGCACAACGCCGTACGGATGCTCGGCGGGGTGGAGTACCTGAAGATCGACGAACGCGGCCTGTTGATCCGCGTCGACGGCGAGGAACGCTGGCTGGAGGTGGACAACGTGGTGATCTGCGCCGGCCAGGAGCCGCTGCGCGAGTTGCAGATCAGCCAGGCGGCGGAAAGCCTGCGCTTCCACCTGATCGGTGGGGCGCGGGTGGCAGGGGAACTGGATGCCAAGCGGGCGATTCGCGAGGGGGCCATGCTGGCGGCGCGCTTGTAGGGGGATAACGCCGCTGGCGGTATGGCTGCCGTAGAGCGAACAACCGCTCGCGGTTACCCGCCGGGCGGAATCCGAGGGCGTGCGATGGGGTCTCGCGTTTTCCTCCTCCGCCCCCGCCTGGTGCATACTGTGCGACTCCCCGTACCACTCCGGCCCGTCCCTCGCCATGCGCGGGGCGCGCTCGCCGTCATCGTTCCAGGAGTCTTGCATGCCCACTCCACCCTGGTGGCTGTTCGTCCTGCCCCTGCTCGCCGGCGCCTGCCTGCCGCTGCAGGCAGGGATCAACGGCCAGTTGGCCAAGCAGGTGTCCAGCGTCCTCGCCGCGGCACTGATCTCGTTCTTCGTCGGCACCCTCGGGTTGCTCGCCCTGACCCTCTCGCAGCGCGAGTTTCCCGGCCTGGCGGCATTGCGCGGGCTGAGCTGGTGGCACTGGTGCGGCGGTTTCCTCGGCATGTTCTTCATCTTCATCGCCGCCTTCGCCGCACCGCGCATCGGCGCGCTGATGTTCATGGTGCTGGTGCTTGCCGGCCAGCTGGGCATGGCCATGAGCCTCGACCACTTCGGTTGGGCCGGCTTCCGCGAGGCACCGATCAGCGCGCTGAAGCTGGGCGGGTTGGCACTGATCGGCGCCGGCATCTGGATGATCCGCAAGGGCTGAGTGCGTCTTGCCGCGGACGCGTCGGCCGGCCTATAGTCGGCCTCGGCGTTCTCCACGCCTCCCGTCCGCGGAAAGGGCAGCGCCCAGGCGATCCACCCCACGCATCGCGCATGCGACTCCAGGCCTGATGGCGGACAAGGCTGCAGAGGAGATCGTATGTCCTTTTCCCGCACTCTCGGCGACGGCCGGATCAATCTCGAACAGCAACGCAAGCGCGCCAAGGAGCTGTTGCGCCAGTGGCGCCGCGACCCGGCCAGCCGTACAGGGCTTCCGGGGCAGGAGCCGCGCCTGGCCGACGCCCAGTGGCAGGTGGCGCGCGAACTGGGCTTCGCCAGTTGGCCGCGACTCAAGGCGCATGTCGACGCCATCGCCTTCGCCAGCCGCCATCCCGATCTGGTCGGCGGCGATGAGGCCGCGACCCTGCACCTGCGCTGCGGCAACGACATCGCCCACGGCCTGAAGCTCGCCGGCTTTCGCGGCGGCTTCCGGATGTTCGCCGACCCGCTGACCATGGGACCGGTGCCGAACCTGCCGTTGCCCGAGTTCCTCGCCCTGCGCAGCGACTACCTGAGCCGCGCCTTCGACCTCGACCCGGCCGACGCCCAGGCCCGCCAGCGCCAGGAATACGCCGGGCTCGAGCGGCTCGGCGAATACTCGCGGGTGGCGCTCTGGTGCGAGGCGGATGCCTACGACCAGTTGTTCCTGGTCCGGGTGCTGGCAGGAATGCAGACGCCGCCGGAGCACCTGGAACTGATCGAGATCGACCGCGTGCCAGGCGTCGAGCGCTTCGTCGGCATCGGCCAACTGGCGCCTGAGCTGCTCGCCTGGCTATGGACCCGGCGTCGCCCGCTGGACGCCGAAGCCCTGGCGCTGGCCCGCGCGGCCTGGGACGCCTACCGCGATCCGGCGCCACTGCGCTGGGCGCAACTGGCCGCCGCGCCGACCCCGGCGCTACCGTTGCTGGGGCCGGCGCTGCGTCGGCAACTGCATGAACTGCCGGCCCTGCGCGACGGCCTGTCGCTGAGCGAACGGCTGACCCTGGAGATCGTCCGCGACAGCGAGCGGCCGAGCGCCGGCCAGGTCTTCGCCGAGCTGACCGCACGGCGCGAGCCGCTGCCCTATCTCGGCGACCTGATGTTCCGCGTCCTGCTCCGCGCGCTGCTGGAAGAGCCCGGCGCGCTGCTGCGCACGCCGGCACCGGAACTGCCCTGGGAACGCCAGCCGCTGGCCCTGACCGCTGCGGGCCGCGAGGTCCTGGCCGGGCGGCGCTACCGCCTCGACCTCGGCGCCCCCGAACGCTGGGTCGGCGGCGTATGCCTGCGCGCCGGCACCGCGCACTGGGCGCTGGACGAGCAGGACCGGCCGGTATGGCGGGAGGACCCACGGCACTGACGCTCATCGCCCGGACGAGCGCAACGGGCGCGCAGCCACTATCATGCGCGCCCGTTTTCCCCGCACCCGCCCGCCGATGAAGAAAATCCCGCTCGCCGCCGCCGACCCCGACCGCCTGGATACCTGGGTGAAATACCGCGAAGGCCTGTGCGGCGAGTGCAACGCGACCTGCTGCACGCTGCCGGTGGAAGTGCGCATCGACGACCTGATCCGCATGGGACTGGTCGACGAGTTCGAGCGCGAGGAGCCGGCCAAGCGAATCGCCAAGCGACTGGAAAAGGATGGCGTGATCGAGCACTTCAACCACAAGCGCGAGATCTTCACCCTCACCCGCATGGCCAACGGCGACTGCCTGTACCTCGACCGCAAGACCCGCCTGTGCACCATCTATGCCCGCCGCCCGGACACCTGCCGCAACCACCCGCGCATCGGCCCGCGTCCCGGCTACTGCGCCTACCGGCCGAGGTAGTCTCAGCCAGGCGGCGCCACGCCCTGGCATAGCTGGTATTGTCCCACCGGCGGCCGGCAGCGCAAGCGCTGGCGCACCTCGTCGGGCAAGGCGCCGAACGAACGCGAGCGGATCGCCAGCAGGGCGTCGCGACGCAACCAGCCGGCCAGCTCGCTGTCCTCCGCCCGTTGCGCCCGCCCGCCGCTGTAGAACACTGCCGAGTACGGCCGCTTCGGCCAGAACACCAGCGGCCGCTCGCGCCAGCCGGCGTCGCTGGCCAGCAGCGCGGCGGTGGACTTCTGCTCGGCGCGCGAGCCCAGCAGCAGGGAGCCGAGGAACAGCGCGAACAGCAATGGGGTCAGTGCCAGGCAAGCCAACCCACCACGCCGCAGCCAGGCGCTGCGCGCCAGCGGCGCGCGCAGCAGGTCGGCGGCGAGCAACGCCAGAGCCGGCAGGCCGGGCAGCACGTAGGTCCAGAGGACGTTGCCGGCGAAGGTGAAGAACAGGCACGGCGCCAGTCCCCAGAACAGCCAGTAGCGCCTGCGCGAGGCGACGCCATCGACCACCTCCCCGCGCTGGCGCCAGCCCAGCCAGAGCAGCAGCGGCAGCCAGAGGCTCCAGGGAAACGCGGCGGCCAGCAGGAACAGCCAGACGCTGCCGTAGGGATAGGCGTGGGCATTGCCGTAACGGTCGCCGTCCCAGCCGGCGGTGACGAAGCGCTGCCAATGCTCGCCGAGCAGGAAGTACTCGAGGAAGCCCGGCGTCTTCAACTCCGCCAGCAGGTACCAGGGCGCGGCCACCAGGAGCATCAGCAGGCTTCCGCGGATCCATGGCAGGCCCCGCCAGAGCGCGCGCCAGCGCCACTCCAGCAAGGTCCACAGGCCGATCGGCAGTCCGGCGAGGATCAGCGTCAGCGGCCCCTTCGCCAGCAGCCCGAGGCCGAGGCCGAGGAACATCAGCCAGCCCTCGCGGCGCCGGATTCCCTCCGCGCCATGCAGGCCCAGCCAGAAGCCGCGCATGGCCAGGACCAGCGCCAGGGCCAGGGCCATGTCGGTCATTACCGCCCCGGAGGCGACGAAGAACAGCGCCGAACTGCCCAGCAGGACGCAGGCGATCCGCGCCTGCCGACGATCTTCGCGAGCCTGCCAGTCCCATACCAGCCACAGCACCAGCACGCCCAGCAACCAGTGCGGCAGGCGGCTGGCGAACTCGTTGGCGCCGAGCAGAAGCTGGCCGCCGGCGCTGAGCCAGAAGGCCAGCGGCGGCTTGCCCCAGAACGGCACGCCGACGTCGTACCAGGGCGTGATCCAGTCGCCCAGTTCGGCCATCTTCCGCGCCACCTCGCCATAGCGGGCCTCGGTGGTGTCCATCAGCGGATAGCTGCCCAGGCTCAGCAGGCGGATGGCGAAGGCCAGGGCGAGCAGGAACCAGGCCAGCGGCCAGCCGCGCAGCGCCCTCACGGATTGGCCCCGCCGACCTGAGCCGGCAGGTAGCGGTCGATCAGGTAGAGCGGGCGGCGCCGCGCTTCCATGGTCATCCGCCCGAGGTATTCGCTGCACACGCCGATGGCCAGCAGTTGCAGGCCGCCGATCAGGAACAGCGCGGCGATCACCGGCCAGTGTTCGTGGATCTCCTGCTGGCCGAAGATCCCGGCGAGCAGGGTCGCCAGGGCCGCCAACAGGCTGAGCAGGCCGAGGTAGCCGGCGACCTTCAGCGGCGCGGTGGAAAACCCGGTGATGCCTTCCAGGGCGAAGTTCCACAGCCGCCAGTAGCGCCACTTGCTGTGGCCGGCGACGCGGGCGGCGCGGCTATAGGCGATATCGACCTGGCGGAAACCGACCCAGGCGAACAGTCCCTTCATGAAGCGATTGCCTTCCGGCAGCTCGCAAAGGGCATCGACCACCCGCCGGTCGAGCAGGCGGAAGTCGCCGACGTCGCGCGGGATCGGCACCTCGCTGAGGCGGTTGATCAGCCGGTAGAAGGCGCTCGCCGAGGCGCGCTTCAGCCAGCTTTCGCCGGCCCGGCTGCGGCGGCGCATGTTGACCATTTCGGCGCCGCCGATCCAGGCGTCGAGCATCTGCGGGATCAGTTCCGGGGGATCCTGCAGGTCGGCATCGATGACGATCACCGCGGCGCCGCGCGACAGCTTGAGCCCGGCGCTCATCGCCTGTTCCTTGCCGAAGTTGCGGGTGAAGCGGGCCACGCCCACCCGGCGGTCGGCGGCCTGTAGCTGGGCGAGGATCACCGCGCTGCGGTCGGTGCTGCCGTCGTCGACATAGAGCACCTCGCAATCGTCGCCAAGGTCGCCGAGCACGGCGCCCAGGCGCTGGTGGAAGGCCGGCAGCACCGCCTCCTCGTTGAACACCGGCACTACCACGCTGAGCAGGCAGGGGGCCTCGAGCTTCGACGCCAGGGAAGGTTCGATCATCATGAGAAGGTCCAGAGTCGATGAAGGTGATAGGTCGCCAACAGCAGTGCGCCGGTCGCGGCGAGCTGGGCCAGGCGGTAGTCGAGTCCGGCGAGGTCGCCGAGCAGCAACACCAGGACGGCGTTGCCGAGTACGCAAAGCAGGCTGACGGCGAAGAAGCGCGGCAGCGAACGGAACACCGGGCCACGGTGGCGGAAAGTCTTCCAGCGATGCCCCAGGTAGGCAGCCAGAGCCCCGCAGCCTGCTCCCGTCGCGGCGGCCACGGCGGCGCCGACGGCGAAGCCCTCGACCAGGAGGGTCAGCACCAGGTAATGAACGGCGGTGGCACCGGCGCCGACCGAGACGAAACGCCCCAGGAGCATGCATGGCTTCCTCTGGAAACAACCGACGCCGGCATTCTAGGAAGGTGCGCAAAGCCCCGCGGTTAGCGCTGCGCAAGCTTCCTGACAGGTTTTCGCAGGGTTCCCCGCGGCAGGCCTGGAAGCCGCGTCGGACAAGGAATACACGGCAGGCAGAGGTCTGTTACCGGATATGAAAAACGGGTTTTCCGCAGGCCTCGCCGCCGTCGCTATACTGCCCGGCCGATCCGGAGGACCCCATGAGCCTGTTGCGCGATGCCTGGCGCCACGCCCCGACCCACCACAGGGTCTGGGCGCTGGCCGGGCCGATGATTCTGTCGAACGTTTCCGTTCCCCTGGTGCACCTGGTGGACAGCACGGTGGTCGGCCACCTGCCGCACGCCTACCAGCTCGGCGCGGTAGCCGTGGGCGGCAGCCTGTACACCCTGATGGTCGGCGTGCTCGGCTTCCTGCGCATGGGCACCACCGGCTTCGCCGCCCAGGCCGCCGGCCGCGACGATGGCGGCGCGCTGCGCCTGATCCTCGCCCAGGGCCTGGGCATGGCGCTGCTCCTGGCCCTGCTGCTCGGCGCGCTGGCCCTGCCCCTGAGCGGCTGGGCCCTGCAACTGATGCAACCTTCGGCGGAACTGACCGGCGAGGCCCGCGCCTTCTTCCATACCCGCCTGCTCGGCCTGCCGGCGGCCCTGGCCAGCTACGCACTGGTCGGCTGGTTCCTCGGCACGCAGAACGCACGGGCGCCATTGGCGATCCTGTTGACCACCAACCTGAGCAACATCGCCCTGGTGCTCTGGTTCGTCCACGGCCTCGACTGGGGCGTGCAAGGCGCGGCCCGCGCCTCGGTGCTGGCGGAATGGAGCGGCGCCCTGCTCGGCCTGGCCCTGACCCGCCGCGACCTGGCCCGGCGCCCCGGGCGGGCGCAGTGGCAACGCCTGCGCCACTGGCTGTCCTGGCTGCCGCTGCTGATGGTCAACCGGGATATCTTCATCCGCAGCCTGGCCCTGCAACTGGTGTTTTTCCTGCTCACCGTACAGGGCACCCGCCTCGGCGACGCCACGGTAGCCGCCAACGCCCTGCTGCTCAACGGCCTGCTCCTGACGTCCTACGCCCTCGACGGTCTCGCCCACGCGGTGGAGGCGCTCTGCGGCCACGCCATCGGCGCCCGCGACCGAGCCGCCCTGCGCCGCGCGCTGGTGGTAGCCGGTGGTTGGTCGCTGCTGGCAAGCCTGGCGTTCGCCGCGCTGTTCGCCTTGTTCGGCCACCTGTTCATCGACCTGCAGAGCGACATCGCCGGCGTCCGCGAAGTCGCCTACGCCTATCTGCCGTACCTGGCCTGCCTGCCGCTGCTGGGGATGTGGAGCTATCTGCTCGACGGCCTGTTCATCGGCGCCACCCGCGCCCGCGAGATGCGTAACGCGATGCTCGTCGCGGTGGCCGCCAGCCTGCCCCTCGGCTGGCTGTTGCAGGGGCTGGGCAACCACGGGCTATGGCTGGCGTTCCTCGCCTTCATGCTGCTGCGCGGGCTGGTCCTGGCCGCCTACGGCTGGCGCCTGACCCGCCGCGATGGCTGGTTCGCCGCTCAGGGCGCCGACAGCGGGCGATAGGCGAGCATCAGCGGGACGTCGGCAGCGTGCGCGACCTGTATCAGTTCGCTGGCCAGGCGCCCGCCGGGAAACACCAGCACCAGGTCCGGCGCGGCATCGCCGAGGACGGCCTCGCCATACTCGCGCAGGGCGTTGTCGCTGCCACTGCGCTCCGGATAATCGTAGGCGCGCGAATCCGCGCCACGCTCGCGGCACCAGCGCTCGGCCTCGTCCGGCCGGCCGCTGCCGGCATGCAGCAGGTGGCCGAGCAGCGCCACCGGTTGCAGGCCGTGGCACTGGTCGAGCGCCAGGCGCAGGCGTTCGGCGTCCTTGAAATGGCGTCCGGCGCAGATCAGGAGGCGCATGCCGATCCCTCCCCTTGCCCTGGCTCGTCCGGCCGCTTCGCCATCGGATCGATGCCGCTGCGTTCGAGCAGCGGATAGGCCAGGGCGGTGACATGATGGTGGATGCGTCGGTAGTCGCGGAGAATGCGCTGGAACACGTCACCGGACTCCACCCAGGCACCGCGATCGTCGCGCAGGCGACGGAAGCGCTCGCGACTGGCATCGGCCTCCAGTCGCTGCAGCAACTTCTTGCGCGCCACCAGGCGCAGCGCGGCGTCCAGGTCTTCGCGAAGGAACGCGCTGATCGCCAGGTGCAGGCTCTCCTCGATCGCCGCCTGCAACGGCAGCATGCGGCCCAGCTCGAACTCGCTGCCGGCGCGACTGCGCCCGGCCCAGCGCATCGCCAGGGGCAGCAGGCTGTTGGCGACGAGATCGCCGATGTGCTCGATGTTGATGGCGAACAGAAGGATTTCCTGGGCACGATCGGCGTCGCTGTCGCCGAGGCCGTCCTGGCCGAGGTCTGCCAGGTAGGCGCGGATCGCCGCACTCAACTGGTCGAGGGCCTGGTCCTGGCGACGGATTTCCGCCGCCACCTTCGCCTCCGGTCGCTGCAACAGGCCGCTGGTGGCGCGCAGCATCAGACTGGCCATGTCGGCCAGCCGCAGGACTTCGCGAGTAGCGTTGGCCAGGCCGATGTTGGCCACCTCCAGCCCGGCTTCGTCGAGGTAGCGCGGCATGCCCGGCTCGTCGGACTGTGCCTCTTCCGGCAACAGGCGCGCGAGCAGCGCCGCAAGGGGTCCGGTGAAGCCGATCGCCAGCAGTGCCAGAGCCAGGTTGAAAGCACTGTGGAACCAGACCGCCGCCGCACCGCCGAGTGCGTTGGCCGGTTGCGCCAGCGCCGTCAGCCAGGGCAGCACCAGCAGGCAACCGAGCAGGCGCACCAGCAGGTTGCCCAACGGCAGGCGCCGCGCCACCCGGCTACCGGCCACCCCTAGCGCCGGCAAGGCGCCGCCGAGGTTGGCACCGAGCACCAGGGCCAGGGCGATGGGCAGCGAGACCAGTCCGGCCTGGGCCAGGGACGCCACCAGCAGTACCACCGCGACACTGGAATGGCAGGCCCAGGTCAGCAGCGCGGCGAGCAGCAGGGCGATCAGCGGATCGCCTTCGAGGCAGTGGATCACCGCGACAAAGGCTGGCGAGGCCTCGATCTGCTGCAGGGAATGGCCGAGCAACGCCAGCGCCAGGAGCATCAGGCCGAGTCCGATCAGGCACTGGCCAAGGCTCTCCAGGCGTGGACCGTCGCCCAGGCGGAACAGCAGCAGGCCGGACAGCAGGGCCAGCGGCGCCAGCAACGAGGTGTCGAAGCTGAGCAGTTGCACCACCAGGGTGGTGCCGACGTTGGCGCCGAGCATCACTGCCAGCGCCGGCGCCAGGCCCAGGGTGCCACTGGCAGTGAAGGACGCTGCCATCAGGCTGGTGGCGGTGCTGCTCTGCAGCAGGCCGGTGATGCCGAGCCCGGCGAGCAGGGCCAGCCAGCGGTTGCCCAGGTGGCGGCCGAGCCAGTTGCGCAGCACAGTGCCGAAACCGCGCAGCACGCCGCTGGAGACCATGTGCGTGCCCCACAACAGGAGGGCCACGGCACCGGCCAGGTTGATCAGGAGGATGGTTCCCAGCATGGCGGAACTCCCGGTTCGGAATGGATCGTGAAGGGAACGGGCTCATTGACCCATGGCCAGCCTGAGCGAGGCACGGTTGAGCGCGCTCGAGCAGTCCAGCAGGTATTTCACTTCGACCTGGCTCAGGCGGCCGCTGGCATATGCGCGCACGCTGACCACCATCAGCAGGTGCGCGGCCTTCGCCAGCAGCCGTGCTGCCAGGCCACAGAGCGCGCGGCGAGACGCGCCCAGGCATTTGCGTACGACGTTCATGGCTGCTTCCTCGGTGGAGGAGCGCGCCGCAGCGCGGCACGCCCTTGGGCTCAGAAACGCAAGGTCGCTCCCGAGACCAGCCATCGCTCGCGCTCGCCGCGCAGGTGGCCGCCGACCAGCAGATCGAGGTCCAGCCGTTCGCCCAGGTGCAGCCGCGGTCCGGCCTGCCAGCCGCTGTCGCCGGCCGACTCGCCGAAGCGTTCGGCGATCAGGGTCAACGGCTGGCCGACCCGGTATTCCATGCCCACGCCCCAGTTCCAGCGATGCCGGCGCTCGCCCTCGGCGTAGGCATGCCCCAGGCCGACCCCGGCGTTCAGGCGCAGGGCCTCGAACGGCTGGTAGCTCAGCGGCAGGTTGAAGCCGGCGCCTTCGAAGGCGTGCCGGCGGTCCAGGTAGAGATCCGCCGAGAGCGCGAAGGCCAACGCCAGGCCGAGGTCGTCGCGGGCCAGCAGCGGTGTCTTCAGCTCGGGGCTGAGGCGGCTGTGCCGATCGCCTGCGTCGCCCTCGCGCACCAGCGCCGCGCCGAGCTGCACCGATGGTAGGGCGGAGAAGGTGCAGGCTGGCGACAGCACCGACTGGTAGCGGTTGCCGTGGTGGCGTTCGCGCTGGTGCCAGGCGTCCAGGTTGCATTCGCCGACGGGGTCGATCTCGCCGTCGTCGACCCGGTAGGCGCCGCCCGCGGCGCGAGCCTCGGACAGCAGCGCCAGCAGCAGGACGCAGGCTAGCGCGGCGGCGACGAAGCCCAGGCGCCAGGACAGGGCGCGTCGCAGCGCGGCCGGCAGCGGTTGGAAAAGGGGCGCCCGCGGGCGCCGGTCGTGCAGGGTCATGATGCGTCTCTCCATGCGTGGGTCCGGTGTGCGTTGCGCGGCGCGGCGAGGCTTGCCGACGCGCCGGGAAAGGCCGGGACGAAGCCCGGCCGATCGCTCAGAACCACTGGCCGAAGCGGCGGATGTAGAGGGTCTTCATGGTCTGCGCGGTGACGCAGTAGCAGAGCAGCGTGCCCACCAGCCAGGGGAAGTACTCCCACGGCAGCGGCTGCAGGCCGACCATCGCCCCCAGCGGCGAGAACGGCACGTAGATGCCCAGCGCCATCACCAGCCCGGTCATCAGCATCACCGGCAGCGCCGCGGTGCTCTGGATGAAGGGAATCTTCTGGGTACGCAGCATGTGCACCACCAGGGTCTGCGAGAGCAGGCCCTCGATGAACCAGCCGGACTGGAACAGCGACTGCATTTCCGGGCTGTTGGCGGCGAACACGAACCACATCAGCGCGTAGGTGGTGATGTCGAAGATCGACGAGGTCGGGCCGATCCAGACCATGAAGCGGCCGATGTTCTTCGAGTCCCACTTGCGCGGCTTGGCGAGGAACTCCTTGTCCATCTTGTCCCACGGCAGCGACAGCTGGGAGATGTCGTACATCAGGTTCTGCAGCAGCAGGTGGATCGCCAGCATCGGCAGGAAGGGGATGAAGGCGCTGGCCACCAGTACCGAGAACACGTTGCCGAAGTTGGAGCTGGCAGTCATGTTCAGGTACTTCATGATGTTGCCGAAGGTCTCGCGGCCCTTGATAACGCCCTCCTCCAGGACCATCAGGCTTTTTTCCAGGAGGATGATGTCGGCCGATTCCTTGGCGATGTCGGTGCCGCTGTCCACCGAGATGCCGACATCGGCATCTCGCAGCGCGGGGGCGTCGTTGATGCCGTCGCCGAGGAAGCCAACGGTGTGTCCGTTGCCCTGCAGGGCCTTGAGCACCCGCGACTTCTGCAGCGGCGTCAGCTTGGCGAACACCGTGCGCTCCTCGGCCAGGCGTTGCAGGGTGGCATCGTCCATCAGGTCGATGTCGCGACCGAGCAGCGGCTCGCCGACGTCCAGGCCGACCTCGCGGCAGATCTTCGCGCTGACCACCGGGTTGTCGCCGGTGAGCACCTTCACCGCCACGCCGTTCTCGCGCAACGCGGCGATGGCCGGGCCGGCGGTTTCCTTCGGTGGATCGAGGAAGGTCAGCAGGCCGGCGATCACCAGGTCGCGCTCGTCGCTGGCGCCGTACTGGGCCTGGGACTCCGTGCGCGAGAGGCTGCGGGTGCCGAGCAGGAGCACGCGGAAGCCGTCGCGGTTGTATTGCTCGGCCAGCGCCAGCAGGGCCCGGCGGCGTTCCTCGTCGAGCGGCAGGTCGACACCGTCCTGGTGCACGCGGGTGGCGATCTCGAGCATTTCCTCGACCGCGCCCTTGCACACCAGCAGGTGTTCGCCGTCCTTGCCCTCGAGGATCACCGAGAGACGCCGACGGACGAAATCGAAGGGCAGTTCGTCGACCTTGCGCCAGGCATCCGACGGCGTGATGCGCGGGTTCTGTTCGACGAAGGCGACCACCGCGCGGTCCATCAGGTTCTTCATCCCGGACTGGTGGAAGCTGTTCAGCCAGGCCATTTGCAGGACCCGGTCGCAGCGCCGGCCGGCAACGTCGACGTGATGCTCGAGGATGATCCGGTCCTGGGTCAGGGTACCGGTCTTGTCGGTGCAGAGCACGTCCATGGCGCCGAAGTTCTGGATCGCGTTGAGGCGCTTGACCACCACCTTGCGCCGCGACATCGCCACCGCGCCCTTGGCCAGGTTGGCGCTGACGATCATCGGCAGCATTTCCGGGGTCAGGCCGACCGCCACGGCGAGAGCGAACATGAACGCCTCGGTCCAGTCGCCCTTGGTGAAACCGTTGATCAGCAGCACGATCGGCACCATCACCAGCATGAAGCGGATCAGCAGCCAACTGACGCTGTTCACCCCACGGTCGAAGGCGGTCTGCGCCCGCGAACCGACGATGGAACGGGCCAGCGAACCGAAATAGGTGCGCGCACCGGTGGCGACCACCACCGCGGTGGCCGTGCCGCTGACCACGTTGGTGCCCATGAAGCAGATGTTCGGCAGTTCGAGCAGGTCCTGCTGGTCGGCGGCGATCCGCTTGGCGGACTTCTCGCGGACCGCGCCGAGGGTGTCGTATTTCTCCACCGGCAGCGCCTCGCCGGTGAGTACGGCCTGGCTGATGAACAGGTCGCGCGATTCGATCAGGCGGATGTCGGCGGGGATCATGTCGCCGGCGGACAGGCGCACGATGTCGCCGACCACCAGTTCGCCCATGGGGATTTCCCGCAGCTCGCCGCGCATCCCGCGCTCGTCGCGGCGCAGCACGGTGGCGGTGTTCCGCACCATGGCCTTAAGCGCCTCGGCGGCCTTGCCCGAACGGTATTCCTGCCAGAAGCGCATCAGGCCGCTGACCAGGACCATGCAGAGGACGATGATGACGCCGGTGAGATCGGTTTCCTCACCGTCCTGCAGGGGCAGCCAGAAGTCGGTGAAGAAGCTGATCGCAGAGAGCGTCATCAGCACGTAGATGAAGGGGTTGTTGAACGCCTGCAGCAATTGCACCAGGACGTGTGGCGGACGGTCGTGGGCCACTTCGTTGGGGCCGTCGGCGTGCAGCCGGGCGGCGGCCTCGGCCTGGTCGAGGCCGTCCTGGCGACCGCGGACGTTGGTGAGGGTGGTTTCCAGGCTGTTCTGCGCTTCGCGGGCGGCGCGCATGGACAGTCGGTCGTTGCGGCGCTCGGTGTCGAGCTGGGTATTGCGTTGGGTCGCTACGCTCATGACTCGGTCTCCTGTCGCGAGCTGCGCGACGGCGACACGAGTCGGTTGCCGGTCAGGTGACAGGCAAAGGCGTGCCGGGTCGCGATGTTCGCGATCGGTGGGAAGAATGTTCGGCTTGTCCGGGTGAGGCCCACTGCGCGCGGCCGCTCAGGCGGCACGCAGCAGGCCGACTTGGTGGTTCGTCCATGGCAGGCTCCTTGTGCGAAGGGTTAGGCAGGAGAAAGCGTCAGCCGCGCATCGGGCGGCGACCGCTCTCAGGGTTCTCTTCGACCTGCGTCTCCAGGCGGCGATACTCCAGGCGACCGCCGGCCGGGTCGACACGCCAGGCGAGGCTCGCAGGATGGCCGTGGCCGGGAAGGATCGCGCCGGGGGACTGCGCGGCGCGCACGCGCATCTTCGCCACGAAGGCGGATACGCCGGGGGATACCGAATTCTCGAAGTTCATGACTCACCTGTACCCGGCGTGCCGGACACGGGTGAGAAGCAGTGGGTCAGCCCAGGATGCCGCTCAACCGACCGACCCGTTGCGGGTTCCGTCGTGCGTTGGTTTGGGTCATCGCACCAGCCGGCATCTGCTGGGCCGGGCGACGACTACTGGGAATACTGTCCATGGCTCTCTTCGTAGGGGGAAAGAAAGTGCCCGGCTCTGCGGGCGGGGGTTTTATAGACCTCTTGCCAGACGAGGTCAACCGAAAAAGCCGTTTCGTTCAGGCTTCTATGGAACATCGGAAAATTCCCGCAGGAGTCCGGCGAAAAGACACTGGCCAAAAGCGCTCAGGCGGAGATCAGTCCCGCCAGCCGTCGCGCCAGCGCCGGCACTTCGGAGGCCGGGTCGAGGCGCAGGCGAAAACGGGTCTGCAGGATGTCCAGCAGTTCCTCGACGTCGCGCAGTTGGCGCTGCAGCGTCTCGCCGTTGCCGGCGCGCTGGCCGAACAGCCCGTCGGCCAGGGTCAGGCGCAGGTCGCCCTCGGTTATGGCGGCCTTCAGGCCCTGGCGGAATACGCTGTGCGGGTGGGTCGAGGTGTACCAGTTGCGCGGGATGTAATCGATCCACAACTGCGGGCGCAGGTCGAAGCGGTACAGCGGCAGCCAGCCGCTGCGACCGCGCACGGCGCTTTCGTAGAGACCGGCGTGCGGGTCGACCAGGCGCACGCAATGCACCTGTCCGGCGTCCGCCTCGTCGCCCGGCAAAGGCAGTGCTCGCGGCGGATTGGCCGAGCCGAAGCCGACATCCACCAGGAACTCGCCCTCCGCCAGGTACAGACGCAGCATCAGATGCGATTGCTGGGTCAGCGGCGCGTCCTCCGGGAGTCCCCAGCGTACCCGTGCCACCAGCAGTTCCAGCTCGTAGCCGAGGGCCAGCAGCAGGCGGGCGAACAGCGAGTTGAGTTCGAAGCAATAACCGCCGCGGCTGCCCTCGACGACCTTGGCGAAAACCTTGTCGGCGTCGATCTCGATGGGACGGTCGAGCAGCACGTCGAGGTTCTCGAAGGCGACCCGGCGCAGATGCGCGTCGATCAGTCGGTCGAGATTCGCCAGACTCGGCGGACCGGGATCGTCGATGCCGATATGGTGCAGGTAGGCATGGGTCTGCTCGGGCGTCAGCGGGGTCATGGCGGGCTCCGGAAAATGGCCAGCTCGATTCTAGACGCATTCTCGGGGAATACCGGAAGCGCCGTCAGGCACATTGGCCCGGGGTCTGCTTGACTGTGCCCATCCCACCCCGAGGAGCGCCGCCATGGCCCAGGCAATCGTCGCCTACCTGCACTACCTGTCGATCTTCCTGCTGTTCGCCCTGCTGGTGTTGCAGCACCGCCTGCTGCGCCTGCCGCTGGACCTGGAGCGCGCCCGCAGCCTGGCGGCGATCGACCGCGGCTACGGCCTCTGCGCCCTGGCGGTACTGGCCAGCGGGCTGGCGCGGGTGCTGTGGTACGGCAAGGGCCTCGACTATTACCTGCACAATGGCCTGTTCCACGCCAAGGTCGGGCTATTCGTCCTCGCTGCCCTGGTCTCGCTGTTGCCGACCGTTACCTTCCTTGGCTGGCGCGGCGCCCTCAAGGCCGGCGAAGTGCCGGCGGTGACGCCGGCCCGGGGCCGGCGGGTGGTCCTGGCGGTGCGCCTGCAACTGCTCCTGCTGCTGGTCATTCCGTTGCTGGCTACGCTGATGGCGCGCGGCTTCGGCATGCGCGGCTGAGCCCTCAGTTCTGCATGGCCCGGCCATGCACGTCCATCGCCGCCTGGCGCAGCGCCTCGGAGCGGGTCGGATGCGGATGGCAGGTCAGCGCGAGGTCCTCCGCCGAAGCGCTGAACTCCATGGCCACGCAGGCTTCGCCGATCATCTCGCTGACGCCCGGCCCGATCATGTGCACGCCGAGCACCTGGTCGCTGCGGGCATCGGAGAGGATCTTGATGAAGCCTTCGCTCTCGTGGTTGATCTTCGCCCGGCTGTTGGCGCTGAACGGGAAGCGTCCGACCTTGTACTCGCGCCTCGCCGCCTGCAGCTGCTCCTCGCCGAGGCCGACGCTGGCCACTTCCGGCTGGGTGTAGATGACCGACGGAATCACCTCGGCGTTCATCTCCGCCGCATGCCCGGCGATCCGCTCGATGCAGACGATCGCCTCTTCCTCGGCCTTGTGCGCCAGCATCGGTCCCGAGGTCACGTCGCCGATCACCCAGACGCCCGGCGCCGCGCTGCGCTGTCCCTGGTTCTCCAGCATGCCGCGACGATCGCTGGCCAGGCCGACCGTCTCCAGCCCCAGTCCTTCGGTATAGGGGCGCCGGCCGATGGCCACCAGCACGTAGTCCGCCTGCAGCGATTCCGTAGCGCCGCCGGCGGCCGGTTGCAGGTCGAGTTCGACGCCCTGCTCGCCACTGCGCGCGGCGACCACGCGGGTGCCGAGGCGAAACCGCATGCCCTGGCGGGTCAGGGCGCGCTGCAGGGTCCTTGCGGTTTCCCCATCCAGCCCCGGGCAGATCCGCTCGAGGTACTCCAGCACCGTGACCTGTGCGCCCAGCCGGCGCCAGACCGAACCAAGCTCCAGGCCGATCACGCCGGCGCCGATCACCACCAGGTGGCGAGGCACTTCGACCAACTCCAGGGCGCCGGTGGAGTCGAGGATGCGCTGGTTGTCCACAGGCACGCCGGGCAGCGGCGCCGGTTCCGAACCGGTGGCGATAACGATGTCGCGCGCCTCCAGTTGCGCGTGGCCGCCGTCGGCAAGGGCCACGCCGACCCGGCCCTCGCCTTGCAAGCGCGCCCAGCCCTTGATCCACTGCACCTTGTGCTTGCGGAAGAGGAATTCGACGCCACGGGTCAGGGCGGCGACGCTCTCGTCCTTCTGCTTCATCATCTGCGCCAGGTCCAGTTCCGGGCTGACCCGGATGCCGAGCCGGGCGAACTCGCCGCCGCTCGCCGCGGCGTATAGCTCCGAGGCGTGCAACAGGGCCTTGGACGGCATGCAGCCGACGTTCAGGCAAGTCCCGCCGAGGGTTTCGCGACCCTCCACGCAGGCCACCTTCAGGCCCAGCTGGCCGGCGCGAATGGCAGCGTTGTAGCCCCCCGGACCGGCGCCGATCACGATCACGTCATAGCTTTCCATCATCCTGCTCCTCGGTTGTCCCGCCACGGCCCCCTCAGCGTAGGCGACGCCGGCGCAAATAGAGGAAACGCCGCGTAGAGGGACCGAAAGCGATTGTATTTCGCTCGTCATGCAAAGCTTATATGATGACCGTAATTTTCCTGCAACCCTTTCCCACCACGACAGGAGCACTACCATGGAACAGCCCGGCCGCGAAGATCGCCTGAACGCCTGGATCGCCACCGAGCGGGCCGCCCGCGCCCGCCTCGGCGCCAGCGGAACCCTGGAGCTGGCGCAAGTCGCCGCGCTCTCCCCGCAGGAGTTCTTCGACCGCATCGGCAGCGGCCAACTGCCCTGTCCGCCCTACGGCGAACTGGTCGACTTCGTTCCCATCGAGTGGTCCGAAGGGCGCTTCCTGTTCCAGGGCACCCCGGACCGCCGCCACTACAATCCGCTGGGTAGCGTGCACGGCGGCTACGCCGCGTCGCTGCTGGACTCCTGCATGGGCTGCGCGATCCATACCCGGCTCCAGGCCGGCCAGGGCTATACCACCACCGACCTGCGGATCAGCTACCTGCGCGCGCTGACCGACAAGGTCGGCCCGGTGCGCGCCGAAGGCCGGGTGGTGCACCTCGGCCGCTCGACGGCGGTCGCCGAGGGCCGGTTGTACGATGTCGACGACCGTCTCTACGCCGTCGGCTCGACCACCTGCCTGGTCCTGCACATGGCCGGATGAACGCGGCTTCGCCAGGGAAGGCCGCCAGGCGTTAAGATGACGACCTGCATTCCAAGGTATCGAAGCCATGCGTTATCCCGAAGACCACAAGCAGAAGACCCGCCGGCGTATCGTCGAGGAGGCTGCCCGGCTGTTCCGCCAGGACGGCGTCGGCGCCACCGGGCTGCAACCGCTGATGAAGGCCCTGGGCCTGACCCATGGCGGCTTCTACGCGCACTTCAAGTCCAAGGACGACCTGGTGGAAACCGCGTTGCGGCATGCCGCGGCGCAACTCGACGAAATCACCGCGCCCCTGGCGGAGGCGGAACGACCGCTGGCGCTGCTGATAGAGCAGTACCTGTCGCCGCGTCACCGCGATAACCCCGGCGCCGGCTGCCCGTTGCCGACCCTGTCGGCGGAACTCGGCCAGCGCGGCACGCCGAGCCCGACCACCGACAGCATCGTGCGCAAGCGCCTGGCGATGATCGAAGCGTCCCTGGAGGGCGAGGACGCAGGCGAGCGCGCCGTGCTGCTGCTCGCTTCGCTGGTCGGCGCGCTGCAACTGTCGCGCAGCGTGCAGGATGAGGCGCTGTCGCAACGGATACTGGAAGCGACGCGCAAGAAGCTGCTGGAGCAGATGGAGCGCTAGGGCCTCAGCCGAGGTAGCGCTCGGCCGGCCGCTGCCGCGACAGATTGGGCGCGAGCCTGGCCCGCGCCGTCATCAGCGCCTGCCAATCGGCCGCATCCGGCAACGACGGGATGGTCACCGCTTCACGCCGATCGAAACCGACCAGCGCCGCCTCCACCAGGTCCTCGACCTCCATCACCATCTCCGCGGGAATCCCGGCGATTCCGGTGCCGCTGCGCTCCCAGATCTCGGTACGGGTGACGCCGGGCAGCACCGCCTGGACGTAAACGCCGCTGCCGGCCAGCTCGTGCTGCAGCGACTGGCTCAGGCTCAGCACGTAGGCCTTGGTCGCGCTATAGACGGCATTGAACAACTCCGGCGCCAGCGCCACCACCGAACCAAGGTTGACGATGGCGCCGCCGCCACGCCGGCGGAACCCCTCCGCCGCGCCGGCAGCCAGGCGGGTCAGGGCCACCACGTTGAGGGCGATCATCCGCTCCGCCCGGTCCATGTCGGCATCGGCCAGCGGACCGTTCATCGCCACGCCGGCGTTGTTCACCAGCAACGCGATCGAGGCGTCGTCGCGCAACCGTCGCTCGACCCGCAACCTATCGTCGCGCTCGGACAGGTCGGCGCGCAGGATCTCCACCCTGACCCCGTGGGCTTGGCGAAGTCGATCCGCCAGGGCTTCCAGGCGTTGCCGGTCGCGCGCCACCAGCAACAGGTCGTGGCCACGGCGGGCCAAGTGCTCGGCGTAGGTCGCGCCGATTCCGGAAGAGGCGCCGGTGACCAGGGCGACGCCATTGCCAATCTGTTCGTTCATGTGGGTTCTCGCTGGAAAAAAGCCTGACCGCTGACAGCGGCTGTTTATATTACACACTTAATATTATGACCATAATTAAAACCGTCAAGCCTTTATCCGTTCCAACGAGCAGGGAGGGATGAGGAAAACCTTCATGCAACCGTCACGGAAAACGCCAATAAAAGGTCAGGACCCACACCACCCCGACATGCCCTACCATGGCGTTGTCCATCGCGGGAGGATCATGCGTCATGTATCACGGTGAAAGACTCAATGCCTGGACCCACCTGATCGGTGCGGTCGCCGCCTGTACCGGCGCCGTATGGCTGACGGTCCAGGCGAGCCTCAACGGCAGTCCGTGGAAGATCGTCGGGGTCGGCGTCTACGGCGTCACCCTGACGCTGCTCTACAGCATCTCGACCGCCTACCACAGCGTGCGCGGGCGAGCGAAGGTGGTGATGCGCAAGCTCGACCACCTGTCCATCTACCTGCTGATCGCCGGCAGCTACACGCCTTTCTGCCTGGTCACGCTGCGCGGTCCCTGGGGCTGGACGCTGTTCGGCATCGTCTGGGGCCTGGCGGTACTCGGCATGCTCCAGGAGATCAAGCCACGCTCCGAGGCGCGAGTGCTGTCGGTGGTGATCTACGCGGTGATGGGCTGGATCGTGCTGATCGCGGTGAAACCGCTGCTCGCCGCCCTCGGCAGCGCCGGCTTCACCTGGCTGGCGGCCGGCGGCGTGCTCTATACCGTAGGGATCGTCTTCTATGCCTATGACCACCGCTTCCGCCACTGGCATGGCATCTGGCACCTGTTCGTGATCGCCGGCAGCCTCCTCCACTTCGTGGCGATCTGGCGCTACGTACTCTAGGCGCGGTCCGGCGCGAAGCAGCGGGAGCTGGTCGCGCCGGAGGCTCAGCCCTTCTTCGTCCGCGACAGCGCGATGCACGCCACCACGATCAGCACGCCGCCGGCGATGGTCAGCGCGTCCGGCACCTCGCTCCAGAACAGCCAGCCCCAGCCGGCGTTGAAGACGATGCCGATATAGCGGGTCACCGCAACGATGGTCGCGCTCTCGTGACTGAAGGCGCGGGTTAGGAACACCTGGCCGAGTAGCGATACCACCCCGATGGCCAGCAGCAGCCCCCACTCGCGCAGCGTCGCCGGCACCACGAAGTCGTTCCACATCAGCGGGATGGCCACCAGGGTGGCCACCGCCAGGAAGTAGAAGACGATCTCGTAGGTATGGTGCCGCGCGCTCAGTTGGCGGATCGCCACCGAGGCACCGGCGGCGAACACCGCACTGAGCAGGCCGACCACGGCGTATACCGAGTAGCTGGAATAGCTGAACGGCTTGACGATCATCAGCGCGCCGAGCACCACCACCAGCAACAGCCAATAGACCGCCCGGGGAATCCGCTCGCCGAGGAACAGCGCGGAGAAGAGGATGACGAAGAACGGCGACATGTGCGCCAGGATGCTCGCGTCCGCCAGCGGGATATGGGCGATGGCGTAGAAATAGCAGACCAGGTACAGCGCCCCCATCACCCCGCGCACCAGCAGCATCGGCACGCCCTGGCGCGACAGGGCGACACCGGCCTGGCGCATCAGCAGATAGATCAGCAGGGTACCGATGGCGCTGCGGAAGAACACGATCTCGGCAGCCGGCAGGGTGGCGCTGGCTTCCTTGACCAGGGCGTTCATCACGCTGAAGGTGAAGGACGCCAGCACCGCCAGCAGCACCCCGCTCTTCAGCAGGTCGAGCACCATTGGCGATAGATGGCGTCCGCCTCCGGACGGCTGTCGATCGGATACAGGCTTGGATGGCACTGGCTCGCTCCTTGGCAATCGATGAATCGGGACACGGCGTTCTCGTAGCTCGCCAACAGGCTGCGCGCCTGCGGCATGGCCAGGTCGAAGTGGGCGGCCAGCGCGACGATCAGCGCCAGCTTGCGATAGTCCTCCAGCGGCACCCGCGGGAGCCGCCAGAGTCCGTCTTCGTCGCGACTGACGCGGCGGAACGGCACGGCGGAAAAGTCGAAGTGGCGACCCTGCTCGTCGGCCGGAGAGAACGGATCGACCAGCAACGCCGCGTAGCGCACGAACAGCAGGTATTCCTGGCGCTCGGCGCCGGCCTCGGCGAAGCCGTCGATGGCCGCGCGCGGCAGCATCGTCTCGTGCACCGGGTAGTTGTCGTCGTTGAGGAACCGCAGCAGGTTCAACGGCTCGGCGCCCATCCGCCGCAACAGTTCGCTCAGCTCGCACCACAGCCGCCGCATGGCGCCAATGGCCCCGGGGGTGATAGGTCCCTCCGGGTAGAGCTTGTACATGAAACCGGGCGGCCCCTGCTCGGAAAGTATCCGGGCGAGGGCGAACTCGCCGAGAAAGAACGGACTGTGCACGTAGGTGGTGACGTTGCGGCCCTCCGCCGCTTCCGGCGTCGCCAGGGGTACCACCTCCACCCCGCTGCCGGCCAGGACTCGCCGCCAGGTCTCCCGCGCCGGGCAGTCCGGCCGGCTGGAACCCAGGTAGACCCTGCGCTTGACCGCCTTGGTCAGGGCCCGCAGCGGTTGTGTCTCGTCGATCACCTTGGTCGCCGCGTAGTAGCTGGACAGGCTCAGCACGGTCGCCTGGCACCCCGCCGGCAGGGCGCTGCGCACCAGCAGGTTGGCGCCGATGAAGGCGGACACCAGCAGCAGCGTGCGCACCCCGCCGAGTCGCTCCCAGGGCAACCCGCGGACCACGTCCAGGTAACTGTCGGCCGGCACGCAGAGCACCAGGGTCTGCCAATCGTCGCGAAGCTCAGCGGGGTCCTGGTGGAAGACGTCCAGCGCGGCGTTGCCGGACAGCCAGCGATGCTGCCCCTGCCCTTCCAGCTGCAGGCAGGCGCCGCGCGCCAGGGCCTCGGCGATCCGCTGGCTGCGCCGGCCGGGATGGTTCAGCGCGCCGAGGCGACCGGCACCGTGGCGGCGCAGGTCCAGCGCGACCTGGATCGCCACCGCGCCCAGACCGACCAGCAGGACGTTGCCCAGGCTCTCATCAGCGGCATTCATCGACCGGCCTTCTCCAGGATCAGGGTGTCGTACAGCGGCTGGCTGACCCGCTCCGCGCAAACCCGCCAGCCCTCCAGTTCGGCCGGTTCCACCGGGTAGTTGAACAGTCCCTTGATGCCGCTGCCGTGACGCAGCAGGACCTTGGCGTCGGCGCGCATGACCTGGCGGATCTGCGCCAGCACCGCGCTTTTCTGCTGCACCAGCGAAGCGATCAGGAAATGCGTGGCATCGCGGGAAAACGCCAGTTCCGCCGGCGGCAGCGAGGAAAACTGCATGCGCGCCTCCAGCCCCTGGCAGCGGGCGATCTCGCGGGCACAGCCCAGGGCCTCCTCGTCGATGTCCAGGCAGCACAAATGTGCGCCGACCTCCCGCGCCAGCACCAGGGCCGAGGTCGGCAGGGCACCGGAGCCGACGAACAGGACCCGTGCATCGGCATCTATCCCGGCGCTGTCGAGTTCGCCGCGGATGGATTCCAGCAGGCTACCCAGGTAGCGGCCCATCTCGCCGGGTTCATGCAGCACGCCCTGGCAAAGGTGCTTCTCCAGTTCGCAGAGGGCCTGCACCGCCGCGTCGCGCAGGCGCAGGCCGAGCGCCTGCAACGCAGGATCGTCCGAATCGGCCTGCCACTGCGCCCGGCTGCAATCCTCCCCGATCAGTCCGCTCAGACGGTCGAGCTTGCGCCTGAGGATCTCGTAGCAGCCGCAACACTCGCGGGCATAGACGGTGAGCAGGCGAATCTCGCATTCCAGTTCGCGGAGGGTTTCCAGCAGCGGTGTGCGTCCTTGCATGGCATGGCTTCCTGGCGGCGGTAGAGGGCTCAGTAGTTCAGGGTCAGGCTCATGGTCAGGTTGCGCGGCTCGCCGGGGGCGACCCAGACGTTGTTATAGGAACGCTCGTAGTAGCGACGATCGAAGAGGTTGTTGACGTTCACCCCGAGGGTGGCATTGCTCGCCAGCGGATAGCGCGCGAGCAGGTCGACGGTGGTGTAGGTCGGCAGTTCGAAGCCGCTGTCGCTGCTGTCGCCGGCGCGCTCGCCGACATAGTTGACCGCCGCGCCGGCATCGGCGCCGTGCAGCCAGCCTTCGCGGAACTCGTAGACGCCCATCAGGCTGCCGCTGTGCTTCGGCACGTTGAGCAGGCGGCTGCCGCGAGCGATGTTCTCATCCTTGGTCACTTCGGCGTCGATATAGGCGTAGGCGCCGATCAGCCGCAACTGCTCGGTGAGCTGGCCGCTGAACTGCAGGTCGAAGCCCTGGCTGCGCGCCTCGCCGGCGGTCTGCTGGTAACCGGGATTGCTCGGGTCGGCGGTGAGCACGTTCTTCTTTTTCAGGTGGAACGCGGCGAGGGTCAAGCCCAGCCGGCCATCGAGCAGGTCGAGCTTCACCCCCGCCTCGTAGCCGCGCCCCTCCTCCGGGTCGAAGGCCTTGCCGGCCATGTCGGTACCGCCATTGGGCTTGAAGGATTTCGAGGCGTTGGCGAACAGGCCGACCTCCGGGGTCGCCTGGTACAGCACGCCGATGCGCGGGGTGGCGGCACGCTGGGTCTGCTGCGAGCTGGTGTCGCGGAAGCGGCCATTGTTCAGGCGCGTGGCGTTCATGTCCTGGCGGTAGCGGTCGAAGCGCACGCCGAGCAGGCCGCGCCATTTCTCGTTGAACTCGATCTGGTCCTGCAGGTTGAGGGCCATCGCGTCGACTTCCTCGTGGTTGCGGTCGTCGCGTCCGAAGGGTGGTTTCGGCTGGCCGTAGACCGGCCGGCGGATGTCGATGGCATAGGGGTTGCGCGACGGGATGCTACGCAGGATCAGTTCGTCGTTGTGGTAGCGCTCGTACTCCAGGCCCATCAGCAACTGGTGGCGGATCGAGCCGGTATGGAGATCGCCGAGCAGGTCGAGCTGGGTGATGCTGTCGTGCCACTCGAAGTCGCGGTAGCGGTACTCCCGGCGCAGGCTGTAGCCGTCGGCGGCGAGGCTGGAGTTCTCCGAGGCGTAGCCGTCCAGGTGGCCATGCTTGTAGTGGCTGGCCAGGCGCAGGCTCCACTGCTCGTTGAAGTGATGGCGCAGGGTGGCCTGGAGGGTTTCGTTGTTGTTGTCGATCTTGCCGTCGTCCGGTTCGCCGAAGAACCGCGAGCGCGGCAGGCTGCCCAGGTGGTTGTGCGGCGCCACGGTGCCGCGGTCGAAGACCTGGCGGTTGCGCACCACCTCGGCTTCCACCAGCAACGAGGTGTCCGGGTCCAGTTGCCAGCTGAACGATGGCGCCACCAGCAGGCGCTGGCCGTCGGCGTAGTCGCGGAAGCCCTTGCTGTCCTCCACCGCCAGGTTCATCCGGTAGAGCAGGTCGCCCTCTTCGTCCAGCGGCGTGTTCAGGTCCAGGGTCGAGCGGTAGCGGTCCCAACTGCCGGCGCTGGCATGCAGGCGGGCGAAGCGCTCGGCCTGGGGCTTCTTGGTCACCAGGTTCACCGTGCCGCCGGGATCGCCGCGCCCGTAAAGGCTGGAGGCCGGTCCCTTGAGGATTTCCACGCGCTCGATGGTGGCGCTGTCCGGGGCGTTCATATAGCCGCGGTTGGCGCTGAAGCCGTCGCGGTAGAACTCCGAAGTGGTGAAGCCACGGACGTTGTACTCGAACATCGTCAGGCCGCCGAAGTTGTTCTGCCGCGAGACCCCGCCGGCGAAGTCCAGCGCCCGTTCGATACGAGCGCTGTCAAGGTCGTCGAGCACCTGGCGCGGCACCACGCTGATGGCTTGCGGGATGTCCTCGATACGGGTGTCGGTGCGCGTCGCGCTGGCCGTCCGATTGGCCCGGTAGCCCTGCACCGGGCCCTCCGCGCGCTCCGCTTCGGCGGTGACAGTGAGGACCTCAAGCTCTGCGGGCCTTTCCGTTTCCGCCCAGAGCGCCGGACTGCTGCAACCGAGGCCGACACCGAGGACAAGCGACACACTGACTCTCATGGGAAATCGCACCAGAAAAGAAATGATATACTATAACGCTACCAGTTCGATTCCGGCCTCGCAATACAATGCCCGGCTCTATCTCGCGTCTCGCCGCCAGGCTGTGATACTCATCCCTCTTTTCCGACGACCAGCCCAGCCATGCCCAACTCCATCTCCAATTCCTCCCGCCTGCACAGCATCGACGCCCTGCGCGGCCTGGTGATGCTGTTCATGCTGCTCGACCATGTCCGCGAGACCTTTTTCCTGCACCGCCAGGTCGGCGACCCGATGGACGTCGCCAGCACCGAGCCAGCGCTGTTCCTCAGCCGCACCCTGGCGCACCTGTGCGCGCCGGTGTTCGTCTTCCTCACCGGCCTGTCGGCATTCCTCTACGGCGAGAAGCGCCAGGGACGCCGGGCGGTCTCGGCGTTCCTGTTCAAGCGCGGGTTGTTCCTGGTGGCGCTGGAACTGACCCTGGTGAACTTCGCCTGGACCTTCCAGTTGCCGCCGACGGTGATCTATCTCCAGGTGATCTGGGCGATCGGCCTGAGCATGCTCGCCCTGGCCGCCCTGCTCTGGTTGCCGCGCCCTCTGCTCGCGGCGCTCGGCGTGCTGCTGGTGGCCGGCCACAACCTGCTCGATCCGCTGCATTTCGCTCCCGGCTCGGCCTGGCACCTGCCGTGGGCGGTGCTCCACGATCGCGGCTGGATCGAAGCGGGCGACGCCCTGCGCCTGCGCACCTCCTACCCCCTGCTGCCGTGGATCGGTGTGATCGCCCTGGGCTATGCCGCAGGCAACTGGTTCAGCGGCGCCACGCCGGCGACCACGCGCCGACGCTACCTCCTGGCGGGCGGTGGCGGGCTGCTGCTCGGCTTCATCCTGCTGCGCCTGCTCAACGGCTATGGCGAGAAACCCTGGGCCTTCGGCGAGACGCCGGCGATCACCCTGATGGGCTTCTTCAACGTCACCAAGTATCCGCCGTCGCTGCTGTTCCTCGCCCTCACCCTGGGAATCGGCCTGCTGCTCCTGGCCTGGTTCGAACGCCTGGACTGGAACGGTCGCGGCAAGGCCCTGGTGGCGTTCGGCGGAGCGCCGATGTTCTTCTACCTGCTGCATCTCTACCTACTGAAGCTGCTGTACCTGCTGGCGCTGGCGATCTGGGGCGCCAACCGGGGCGACTACTTCGGTTTCTCCTCGGTGCCGGCGCTATGGCTATGCAGCATCCTGCTGGCCGTGGCGCTGTACCCGGCGGTGCACTGGTTCGCCGGTTTCAAGGCGCGGCGGCGGGATATCGCCTGGTTGAAGTACTTCTGAGGCGCGGAGCATCCAGGAGCCGCTGGAAACGTCCGGCCCTTCCCCCCACGGGTAGGACGAATGACGCGAAGCGTTATCCGCCGGACACAGCAGGCAACCACGCCGACGTCCACCGCCGGCAGGGAAGTAGAAATGAAGGGTTGCGCGGAACTCCCAGACAACGGAAACGAAACGGCCGGCGGGCGCCTCGCGCCCGCCGGCCATTGCCTGGTTCGCTTCCCGTCGCCGACGGGCTAGCCAGTCAGGACAGGTACGCCGAGCGGGTCAGCCCCAGGCGCAGCGCATCCAGGTACTGGTTGCGCTCGCGGGCGGTGAGCTTGGCCCCGGCGACCTTGTCGCGGTAGAGGGTCATCAGTTCCTCCGGCGACAGGTGCACGTAGCGCAGCATGTCCTCGATGGTGTCGTGGGTCTCGATGCCGGCGTGATAGATGCCGCCGTCTGCGCGCTGGTAGACGTTCACCGAGTCGGTGTCGCCGAACAGGTTGTGCATGTCGCCGAGGATCTCCTGGTAGGCGCCGACCAGGAATACCCCGATCAGGTAGTCCTCGCCCTCCTTCACCTCGTGCACCGGCAGGCTGGTCTCGATGCTCTGCTCGTCGACGTACTGGGTGATCTTGCCGTCGGAGTCGCAGGTCAGGTCCTGCAGTACCGCGCGCCGATCCGGCTCCTCGCCCAGGCGGTGCAGCGGCAGGATCGGCAGCACCTGGCCGATGGCCCAGGTATCCGGCAGGCTCTGGAACACCGAGAAGTTGCAGATGTACTTGTCGGCGAGCTTGTCGTTGAGTTCGTCGAGGACCTGCCGGTGGGAGCGCTGGCGGGCCTTGAGCTGGTTGTGCAGGCGCCGGCAGATAGCGAAGTAGCACTGCTCGGCGAGGGCTTTCTGCGCCAGGCTGATCTTGCCGTCGGCATACTGCGCGGCGGCGTCGCCGATGTAGTGGGTGGCGCGCCAGTAGGTCTCGGTGACCATCTCGGCATCGGTCGGGCCGAGCAGTTCGGCCAGCCAGCGGACGATCTCCGGCTGCTCGTCGAGATCGACGATCTTCGGCACGTCGTCGTTGTGCCGCTCGACGTCGGTGACCTGGGTGATCAGCACCGCATGGTGCGCGGTCAGCGCCCGGCCGCTCTCCGAGAAGATGTGCGGATGCGGCAGGCCCTGGGCGTCGCAGAACTCCTTGAGCATGCCGACCACCACGCCGGCATAGTCATCGATGTCGTAGTTGATCGAGCTGGCGTTGCGCGAATGGGTGCCGTCGTAGTCGACGCCGAGGCCGCCGCCAACGTCGATGTGATCCACCGGCAGGCCGAGCGCGCGCAGCTCGCCGTAGTAGCGGATGGCTTCCTTGAAGCCGTGCTGGTAGTCGGCCAGGTTGGCGATCTGCGAGCCCATGTGGAAATGCAGCAGGCGCACGCCCTGGTCGAGACCGGCCTGGCGGAAGCGCTCGACCACCGACAGCAGCTGGGCGGCGGAAAGGCCGAACTTGGCCTTCTCGCCACCGGTGTCTGCCCACTTCGACGAAGCCAGCGAGGACAGCCGCACGCGCAGGCCGACCTGGGGCTGCACGCCGACGTTGGCGGCCTCCTCGATCACCAGCTGCACCTCGGATTCCTTCTCGATCACGATGAACACGTTGTGCCCGAGCTTCTGCCCCATCAGCGCCAGCTTGATGAACTCGCGGTCCTTGTAGCCGTTGCAGACGATGGTGCCGCCCTTCGGGGCCAGCGCCAGCACCGCCATGAGTTCCGGCTTGGAGCCTGCCTCCAGGCCGATGGAGACGTTCTCGGTGGCGATGATGTTCTCCACCACCGCTTCCTGCTGGTTGACCTTGATCGGATACAGCGCGGTGTAGCGGTTCTGGTATTCGAGGCGCTCGATGTTCGCGTCGAAGGCGCCGGTGAGCTTGCGCACGCGGTCCTGCAGGATATCCGGGAAGCGCACCAGCAGCGGCAGGCTCAGGCCCGCCTCGCGCAGTTGGCCGACCAGCTCGTAGAGATCGATGGGCGTCGAGTCGGCACCCTGCGGACGCACTTCGACATTGCCGCCATCGTTGATGGCGAAATAACCCGCACCCCAGTGGCGGATGCCGTATACGCCGCGGCTGTCGGCCACGGTCCAGTTGCTGCCATCGTCTTTGCGAGTCCGTCGAGCGGCCATGCGCGGTGATCTCCTCAATGTTCGGGGTCGGGCGGGCGCCGGGATCTCCGGATGGCCCTGGGCCGGCACGCCTGTGGTGGAGGCTAGCCGGAGGATGTGACGTTGCCGTGTTGACCGCCACACTGGGCGGTAGTTTAGGAAAGCCGAGGAAATCCGCTCATGCGGGTATCCGCAGTCTCCCATCTAGGGAAAGGGCTGGTGCGGCCTTCGCGGTGCCGGACCTGCCCGCTCTCTGCAGGGGAGAACGCGGTCAGCCGCCGGACTTCTTCGCCTTGAAACCGCGCTTGAGGAGTTCGTCGATCAGCAGTTCGACATGCTCGCCCTGGATCTCCACCACGCCGTCCTTGAGACTGCCGCCGGTGCCGCAGCGCCGCTTCAGCGCGCTGGCCAGCTCCTTGAGCGCATCGCCGGCGAGCGGCAGGCCACTGATGGTGGTCACCGTCTTGCCGCCGCGGCCCTTGGTCTCGCGGCGCACGCGCGCGATCCCGTCGCCGACAGGCGCTACGGCCTGCCCGCAGATGCAGGCGTCTTTGGGTTGCTGGCAGTCCGGGCAATGCCGGCCGCCATCCGTGGAATACACCAGCCCGCCGAGGGCGGACAGGGACGAAGCTTTTTTGACCACCGGGCGTTTCCCCCAGAATGGCCTCGACGGGCCAGGTCAACAACGATGGCCGGCGGGAGCCGACCGCGACGCCCCACTCAGGCAGGGGCTGCGCAGGGGCGGCATGGGGACCGCCCGAAAAGGTCGCGCAATTTAGCAGCATTGCGAGCAAATGCTAAGAGCGAAAATGCGCCATTGATCGGTGAAATGGCGACATCCGCGGCTCAGGCGTCCAGGTACAGGCGCAACGCCTGCAGGGAATCGGGGCAGTACGGCAAGCTGCGAGCCTCCTCCAGCGCCAGTTCGGGACGGATGAAGCGGGCCTCGGAGATTTCCTCCGCCTGCAGGCGCAAGGGCGCATCGGAGACGGCGGAAAACACCGCGCACCAGAGCCGGTTGCCCGGTTCGTCGAAGAAGAAGCGACCATGTTCGCGCAGGACCGCGTCGCGGATTCCCAGCTCTTCCTCCAGTTCGCGGGCGGCGGAGTCGGCGTAGGGCTCGCCGGCCTGGACCATGCCGCCGGCGGCGAGGTCCCAGTACCCGGGATAGACCGCCTTGCTCAGGGTCCGGCGCTGCACGCACAGCTCGCCGGCGGAGTTGAACAGCAGGATGAAGGTGCCGCGACCGATCAGCCCGCGCTCGCGCAGCTCCGCGCGCGGCAGGCTACCGAGCGGGCGGTCCTGCTCGTCGACCCAGGCGATGAGTTCGGCGTCGGAGGCGGCCCGGTGGGCCACCTCTTCGGCGCTGATCGGCGCGGCCATGGGTCAGCCCTGGGAAAGCAGCTGGCGCAGGTCGATCACCGCGGCGTTGGCGCGGGAAATGTAGTTGGCCATCACCAGCGAGTGGTTGGCCAGGATGCCGTAGCCGCTGCCGTTCAGCACCATCGGGCTCCACAACGGCTCCTGCGCGGCCTCCAGTTCGCGGATGATCTGCCGCACGCTGACCGTGGCGTTCTTCTTCGCCAGCACGTCGGCGAAGTCGACCTCGATGGCGCGCAGCAGGTGCGACAGCGCCCAGGCCTGGCCCCGGGCCTCGTAGAAGACGTTGTCGATCTGCAGCCAGGGGGTTTCCTGGACCACTTCCTCGACCTTGGGCGCCTCGCCCGGCTGTACCTCTTCGGGGTTCTTGATGTTGGTGTTCAGCTTGACCCGGCCGACGCTCGCCGACAGGCGCTGGGATAGCGAGCCCAGGCGGGTGGCGACGTCGCCCAGCCAGTTGTTCAGGTTGTCGGCACGGGCATAGAACTGCGCGTTGGGCTGGTTCGGGTCGGACAGGCGAGCCAGGTAGCGGTCCAGCGACTTGATGCCTTCCTGGTACTCCGACTCGGACGCCGGCAGCGCCCAGCTCTTGTTGTCGAAGTTGAAACGCGGCTCGGCGCGAGCCAGGTCGGCGTCCTCGGTGGACTGCGACTGCGAACGGGCGAAATCCTTGCGCAGCGCCCGGCTGATGTCGCGCACCTGGACCAGCACGCCATACTCCCAGCTGGGCATGTTGTCCATCCAGATGCCCGGCGGGAAGATGTCGTTGGAGATGTAGCCGCCCGGCTTGGTCAGCAGGGTGTCGACTACTTCCTTGAGGGTCTCCACCGTGGTGTAGCCGGTGACCATCTGCCGCCCGGCGCGCTCGGCGGCGGCCTGGGCGTCCTGCTGCACGGGGAACAGGTCGGGTTCCTGGCTCCAGTACCAGCCAACCAGCATCGCCACCAGCAGGTAGATGCCCAGCAGGCCTCCCACCACGCGCACCAGCCAGGGGCCGCCGAAGTAGGTACGCACATCATCCACGGAATTGTCCACGCGATCGCGCATGGTCCCACGACGCTTCTTCCAGTCCAGCATGGCAAGGGTCCTTAAAACAGCTCGATAGATGGGGGATTGGACCATGGCGAACGCGTTCCGTGCCAAGCGCCAACCCTTCCAGGACGCCGAAAACCTCGGCATCGTCGGCTTTCAGCGTAGTGGAAGCCGGTTTTGTGCCGGAATGCTCAGTGAGAATTTTCCGAAACAGGCATAAGCATGCCGTAGTCCGTCGCACAAAGGCACCCACCAACAGGTGGGGATGACATTTGGAAAAGAAAAGGCTCCTCTCGTCAGCCGCCCAACGGCCGCTGGCTTTCATGGCGATAGGTGATAGCATAGAGCCATCATTCGCGGCGACGCTCTGCCGCGAAGACCACGAAAGAAGCGCGTCATGATGACCGAGCACGATGACCCGACCCTGGACCGCCTGAAGCACCACTTCGCCCAGCGAGTGATCAACCAGGCGCGCCAGGTTCTGGAGGTCTGGCAACGCCTGACCCGCGCGGAGTGGAACAGCGACGGCATGGAAGAACTGGCCGACGCCACCCTGCGCCTGCAGCGCTACGCCGAACGCTTCGAGCAAGCCGAGCATGCCCAGCTGGCCGGTGCCATCGACCGTACCCTGGACGTCGTCGAGGCCAACCGCGGCCGGCTTTCCAGCGAGTCGATCAGCGAACTCAACCAGTTGATGCAGCGCCTGTCGCGCACCGGCCTGCGGCATGGCGACCAGCTCGAGCACACCGTCCTGCCGCCGTTGCGCAAACCGGTCTACCTGGCACTGAAGGACCGCGAACGCGCCGAGCGCCTGGCCCAGCAACTGGAGTTCTTCGGTCTGCAGGCGCTGAGCTGCGAGACCGCCGACGCCTTCCGCGCCAGCATGCGCGAACGCTACCCGGCGGCGATCGTCATGGAAGTCGACTTCGCCGGCCCCGACATGGGCCTGCGACTGGCCAGCGAGGCCCAGGCCGGCCTCGAACACAAGCTGCCGGTGCTGTTCTTCAGCGACAGCGAGACCGACACACCGACCCGCCTGGCCGCGGCCCGTGCCGGCGGCCAGGAATTCTTCACCGGCACCCTGGACGCCTCCAGCGTGCTGGAAAAGATCGAGACCCTCAGCCGCCTGAGCTTCTACGAGCCCTACCGGGTACTGATCGTCGACGACTCCCGGGCCCAGGCGCTGCACACCGAGATGGTCCTCAACAGCGCCGGGATCATCACCCGCGCACTCACCGAGCCACTGTCGGTGATGGCCGAGCTGAGCGACTTCCAGCCCGACCTGATCATCCTCGACATGTACATGCCCGAGTGCCTGGGCACCGAATTGGCCAAGGTGATCCGCCAGCACGAGCGCCACGTCAGCGTGCCGATCATCTACCTGTCCGCCGAGGACGACCTGGACAAGCAGCTGGACGCCATGAGCGAAGGCGGCGACGACTTCCTCACCAAGCCGATCCGCCCGCGCCACCTGATCGCCACCGTGCGCACCCGCGCCAGCCGCGCGCGCAGCCTGAAGGCGCGGATGGTGCGCGACAGCCTGACCGGCCTGTACAACCACACCCATACCCTGCAACTGCTCGAGGACGCCCGTCTGCGCGCACGTCGCGATGGCCGTCCGCTGAGCTTCGCGATGCTCGACATCGACCACTTCAAGCAGGTCAACGACCGTTTCGGCCACCCCATGGGCGACCGGGTGATCAAGGGCCTGGCGCTGTTCCTCAAGCAACGCCTGCGCAAGACCGACCACATCGGCCGCTATGGCGGCGAAGAGTTCGCCGTGGTCCTTCCGGACACCGACCTGGACGCCGCGCGCCTGGTGCTCGACGAGATTCGCCAGCGCTTCGCCGAGATCCACTACCCGGCGCAACCGACCGACCTGCGCTGCACCTTCAGTTGCGGCATCGCCGAGCTGACCCCGGACCTCGATATCAAGAGCATGGCCAAGCAGGCCGACGAAGCGCTGTACCGGGCCAAGCACGGCGGGCGCAACCGGATCGAGGTATATCGTCCCGACGCTCGATAATGGCCTTTTGTCATCAGTCGGTAACCGAACGGAAATAACCTGCGGTCTCGCCGTTCCGTAGTCGGACGAGACTCGCCATGCGCCTCAAGCAACTCACCAACCTCAACACCCTGCTCCTGCTCACCGTCTGCCTCGCCCTGGGAATCACCCTGTGGTGGTCGCAACGCGCCATGGAGCGGCCCTTCCAGTTGCTCGACCAGTACCTGGAGCTGTCGCAGCGCTTCGACGAACAGGTCGCGCGCAACATCCGCCAGTACCTCGGCAGCGGCGACGCCGTGCGCCAGCAGGCCGCGCTGCAAGCCCTGGAAAGCCTCGCCGAGGCCTTGCCGGAGCTACCGCCGGACCTCGCCCGGACCCTCGCGCCAAGCCTCGCGGAGTTGCGCGAATTCAGCGCCGGCGACCTGCTCGCCGCCGGCAAGCTCGCCGGCGACCCGCAGGGCCTGCTGCTACAGGCCGAGCGCGACCTCACCGGCAACCTGGAACAATGGTCCGCCTACCTGGACGCCGCGGCGGGGCAGCCCCAGGCCGGCGCCTACCGCACCCCGCTGCTGCTCGCCAGCCTGCACCTGACCCGCCTCAGCCTGGCCCGCGCCAAGCTGGTGGAAAGCGCCAACCCGGCCCTGGCCGGCGACGTCGAGCGCGAATTGGCCAACCTGCGCGAGCAGGCCGGGCGGATCGAGGCCTTGCCGCTGCTCGGCGTGCTCGACGAGCAACGCTCGGCCAGCGACGACTTCGCCGCCATGATGGGGCTGGCCGGCGACGCCGAGGCTGGCGCCGGCAATGCCGAAGACCGCGGCGTGGCGCTGCGGCGCGAACTCGCCAGCCTGCTGCAACGCTATCCGGACGAGTTGCGCCGCACCCGCGACCTGATCGAGCGTCGCCAGCAACTGTCCGCCGACACCGGCGCCAGACTGGACGCGGTGCGCCAGGCCCTGGCCACCCTGGAACCGCAGGTGCGCGGCGAACGCCAGCGCCTGCAAGGCCAGGTACGCCTGATCCAGGGTGGGATGATCGCCCTGATCCTGCTCATCGCCCTCGCCATCGACAGCCTGCAAAGACGCCTGGCGCGGGTCCTCGGGCAACTGGTGCCGGCGCTCTCGGCCTGGGCCGACGGCGACTTCTCGCACCCCATATCCCTGCGTACCCGCACCGAGGACCTGCGCAACCTGGAAGATTCGCTGAACCGCCTGCGCAGCTTCCTCGCCGAGCTGGTCGGCGCGATCCACCGCCGCGCCGAACAGGTCGCCGGCAGCAGCCAGACCCTGGCCGAGGTCAGCAGCGGCCTGCACGCCGGGGTCGAGCGCCAGGCCGGCGATACCGGGCAGATCCGCGACGCCCTCGGCGACATGGAAGCGGCGATCCAGCAGGTCGCCGGAGACGCCAGCCAGACCGCCGACGCCAGTCGCAGCGCAGGCCAGGCAGTGGAGCATGGCCAGCGGGTGATCGGCGAGAGCCTGGGCGGCCTGCGCGAGCTGGTCGACGAGGTGCAAGGCAACGCCCAGTCGATCGAGCGCCTGGCCGAGGAGTCGGCGACCATCGGCAGCGTGCTGACGGTGATCCGCTCGATCGCCGAACAGACCAACCTGCTCGCCCTCAATGCCGCCATCGAGGCCGCCCGCGCCGGCGACCAGGGCCGCGGCTTCGCCGTGGTCGCCGAGGAAGTCCGCTCGCTGGCCCAGCGCACCGCCGGGGCCACCGAGGAGATCCAGCAGCTCATCGGCCGCCTGCAACAGGCCGCGCGGCAATCGGTGGAGGCCATGCGCAGCCAGGTCGAGCATGCCGAACGCACCGCCGAACAGGCCGGCGCGGCGGAGGGCGCGCTGGACGAAGTGGTCGCCGCGATCCATACCATCGGCGTGATGGCCGAACGCATCGCCGAAGGCTCGACCCAGCAGAGCCAGGCGGTCGGCGAGATTCGCTCGCACAGCGAACGCATCCACGCCCTGGGCGGGGAAAACCTGCGGCTGATCGGCCATAGCCGCGAACAGGGCGAGCAACTGCGGCAACTGGGCGGCGACCTGCGCACCACGGTGCAGGCCTTCCGCCTGTGACCCTGCGGCGACGTGCCGCAAGGCGCCAGGGGAACCGTCTGGCTTCGGACCGGTCGGATACCGCTCAGCGGAACCGGGGCAGGACCTGATCAGCCGCACGGGGCTCGATCGGGCCCGGCTTTCCGCTATCATTCCGGCTTTTGATCCGACGAGATATCCATGCGCCGCCTGCTGACCCTGATCCTCCTGCTGGTCGCCCTGCCCGCCGGCGCGGGCCTGTTCGACAGCCGTCCCGGCGCCTCCCTCGGCGGCGGCCTCGATGGCGGCGGCTTCCTCAAGGTCGACCAGGCGTTCAAGCCCAGCGTCGAGCGCAGCGACGCGCAGCACGTGCTGCTGCGCTTCGTCAACGCCGAGGGCTACTACCTCTACCGCCACCGCTTCCAGTTCAAGGTCGAGCCAGCCCAGGTCAGCCTCGGCCAGGTGCAGCTGCCGGCGGGCAAGCAGCACCACGACGAGTACTTCGGCGATACCGAGGTCTACTACAACATCGTCGACCTGGAGATTCCCCTGAACAACCCGGCCCGGCAGCCCTATACCCTCGTGGTGACGTACCAGGGCTGCGCCGACAAGGGCCTCTGCTACCCCCCGGAAACCAGGCGCTTCGACATCGACGGCGGTGCCGCGCCGCCAGCCGCGAGCGACGCGGCCGGCAAGGGCCCGCTCGAGCACAAGGGCAAGCGCAGCCTGCTGTTCTTCTTCCTCGCCGGCCTGACCCTGACCTTCACCCCCTGCGTGCTGCCGATGCTGCCGATCCTCTCCGGAGTGGTCCTGCGCGGCCGGCCGGGCGGTGGTCGCGGCTTCGTCCTGTCGCTCGCCTACGTGCTGCCGATGGCGCTCTGCTTCGCCCTGCTCGGCGCGCTGATGGGCATGTTCGGCGCCAGCCTCAATCTCCAGGCGCAATTGCAGTCGCCCTGGGTACTGGTGCCATTCGCGGCGTTCTTCGCGCTGTTCGCCGTGGCCATGTTCGGCTTCTTCGAGCTGCGCCTGCCCGGCTTCATCCGCGAACCGCTCGACCGCCTGGCCGGCGATGCGCGCGGCGGCTCGATCCTCGGCGCGGCCACCCTCGGCGTGCTTTCCAGCCTGCTGGTCTCGCCCTGCGTCTCCGCCCCGCTGGCCGCCTCGCTGCTCTATATCAGCGCCAGCGGCGATGCCTGGGGGGGCGGCCTGCAACTGTTCGCCCTCGGCCTGGGCATGGGTACGCCGCTGGTGGTGTTCGGCGCCGGCGGCGGCGCCCTGCTGCCCAAGAGCGGAGCCTGGATGAACGGCGTGCGCAACGCCTTCGGCGTGCTGTTGCTGGCGGTCGCCGTGTGGCTGCTGGAGCGGGTGGTGTCCGGCCCGGTGGCGCTGATGCTCTGGGGCATGCTCGCCGGCGGCGCCGGCCTGGCCCTGGGCGCCCTCGAATTCACCCCGAAGAGCGCCGCACGCCGCCTGCTGCAACTGCTTGGCCTGATGTTCCTGACCTACGCGGTGGCCGCCTGGATCGGCGCCCTGCAGGGCGAGTCGGACCCGATCCATCCGCTGGGCCGCTCGGTGCCGTCGATCCATGCCGGGCCGCCGAGCACGCCCGGCGAATGGCAGAACCTGACCACCCCGGCGCAGTTGGACGCCGCCCTGGCCGAGGCACGTCAGGCCGGCAAGCCGGTGCTGCTGGACTGGTATGCGGACTGGTGCATCAGTTGCAAGGTCATCGAGCGCCAGGTTCTCACCGATCCCACGGTGCAGGCACGACTGCCGGCCTACCGCCTGCTGCGCTTCGACATCACCGAAAGCAACCCGGCCCAGCGCGGCCTGCTGGACCGCTACAACCTGTTCGGTCCGCCGGCGATCCTGTTCTTCGCCCCGGGCGGTGACGAATGGAGCGACTTGCGCGTCATCGGAGAGATCGACGCCGCCGGGCTCGCCGAACGACTGCGCCGGGCCGCTACCCGGCAGTGACATGCGCTGACATACTTCTGCCGCAATTGCCGGTCAACATGCGGCGATCTACTGCAATCTAACAGTGACTGGACAGTCATACGGAAATTCCGGCATAGTGCCCGCTTGCCGTTTGCAGCCTGTACAGGACAATCAACAAGACAATGGCGACCCTCCTCGTATTGCACGGGCCGAATCTGAACCTGCTGGGCACCCGCGAGCCCGGCACCTACGGTTCGACCACCCTCGGGCAGATCAACCAGGACCTCGAGCGCCGCGCCCGCGAAGCCGGCCACCACCTGCTGCATCTGCAAAGCAACGCCGAATACGAACTGATCGACCGGATCCATGCCGCGCGCGACGAAGGCGTGGACTTCATCATCATCAATCCGGCGGCATTCACCCATACCAGCGTCGCGTTACGTGACGCGCTGCTTGCGGTGAGCATCCCATTCATCGAAGTGCACCTGTCGAACGTGCACAAACGTGAACCTTTCCGGCATCACTCCTACTTCTCCGACGTGGCGGTAGGGGTGATCTGCGGTCTCGGCGCCACAGGCTACCGCCTGGCCCTGGAATCCGCCCTTGAACAACTTCAACGCCCCTGACCTCACTGGGAGTGCTAGCGCTAATGGACATTCGTAAAGTCAAGAAACTGATCGAGCTGCTGGAAGAGTCCGGTATCGACGAGCTGGAAATCCGCGAAGGCGAAGAGTCGGTACGCATCAGCCGCCACAGCAAGACCGCCGCCCAGCCGGTGTACGCACAGGCTCCGGCCTTCGCCGCTCCGGTCGCCGCTCCGGCGCCGGCAGCCGCCGCTCCGGCCGCCGCTGCCGCGGAAAGCGCCCCGGCCGCGCCGAAGCTGAACGGCAACGTGGTTCGCTCGCCGATGGTCGGCACCTTCTACCGCGCCGCCTCGCCGACCTCGGCCAACTTCGTCGAAGTCGGCCAGAGCGTGAAGAAAGGCGACATCCTGTGCATCGTCGAAGCCATGAAGATGATGAACCACATCGAAGCCGAAGTTAGCGGCACCATCGAGTCGATCCTGGTGGAGAACGGCCAGCCGGTTGAGTTCGACCAGCCGCTGTTCACCATCGTCTAAGCCGCGGGGAACCTGCGATGTTGGAAAAAGTGCTGATCGCCAACCGCGGCGAAATCGCCTTGCGCATCCTTCGCGCATGCAAGGAGCTGGGGATCAAGACGGTGGCGGTACACTCCACCGCCGACCGCGAGTTGATGCACCTGTCGCTCGCCGACGAATCGGTGTGCATCGGTCCGGCCCCGGCCACCCAGTCGTACCTGCAGATCCCGGCGATCATCGCCGCGGCCGAGGTCACCGGCGCCACCGCGATCCACCCCGGCTACGGCTTCCTCGCCGAGAACGCCGACTTCGCCGAGCAGATCGAACGCTCCGGCTTCACCTTCGTCGGCCCGACCGCCGAGGTGATCCGCCTGATGGGCGACAAGGTCTCGGCCAAGGACGCCATGAAGCGCGCCGGCGTCCCCACCGTGCCGGGCTCCGACGGCCCGCTGCCGGAAGATGAAGAAACCGCCCTGGCGATCGCCCGCGAGGTCGGCTACCCGGTGATCATCAAGGCCGCCGGCGGCGGCGGCGGGCGCGGCATGCGCGTGGTCTACGACGAATCCGAGCTGATCAAGTCGGCCAAGCTGACCCGCACCGAGGCCGGCGCGGCGTTCGGCAACCCGATGGTCTACCTGGAGAAGTTCCTGACCAACCCGCGCCACGTGGAAGTCCAGGTGCTTTCCGACGGCCAGGGCAACGCCATCCACCTCGGCGACCGCGACTGCTCCCTGCAGCGCCGCCACCAGAAGGTGATCGAAGAGGCGCCGGCCCCCGGCATCGACGAGAAGGCCCGTCAGGAAGTCTTCGCCCGCTGCGTCCAGGCCTGCATCGAGATTGGCTACCGCGGCGCCGGCACCTTCGAGTTCCTCTACGAGAACGGCCGCTTCTACTTCATCGAGATGAACACTCGCGTGCAGGTGGAGCACCCGGTATCTGAGATGGTCACCGGTGTCGACATCGTCAAGGAGATGCTGCGCATCGCCTCCGGCGAGAAGCTCTCGATCCGCCAGGAGGACGTGGTCATCCGCGGCCATGCGCTGGAATGCCGGATCAACGCCGAAGACCCGAAGACCTTCATGCCCAGCCCGGGCAAGGTCAAGCACTTCCACGCCCCCGGCGGCAACGGCGTGCGCGTCGACTCGCACCTCTACAGCGGCTACAGCGTGCCGCCGAACTACGACTCGCTGGTCGGCAAGGTCATCACCTACGGTGCCGACCGCGACGAGGCGCTGGCGCGGATGCGCAATGCCCTGGACGAGTTGATCGTCGACGGTATCAAGACCAATACCGAACTGCACAAGGACCTGGTGCGCGACGCCGCCTTCTGCAAGGGCGGGGTGAACATCCATTACCTGGAGAAGAAACTGGGTATGGACAAGCACTGATCCGTCAGTCGCTGCGCACAAGGGCTGCCTCCGGGCGGCCCTTGTCGTTTCCGCCTGCCGGCCGCCCCAACGGTGCTATCCTCGTCGCCCCTCCACCACCGGACTCCTGCATGGAACGCATCCGCCGCTGGTACCGCCAATCGCTGGCCGCCGCGACCGAGGCCGCGACCTGCTTCGCCCTGGGTTTCAGGGAAAGCCTGCAACCCGCCGCACTCTTCCGCTCCGCGAGCCTGTGCATTCTCGTCAGCGTGCTGTGCACCTGGCTGTTCGTGCATTTCTTCGAACCGATCATCCGCCTCTGCGGCTGGGCCGCGCTGTACACGGCATTCAGCGTGGCCAACTTCGCCCTGATCCCCAGCGGCTCGCTGATCGAGGCCGGCAGCGGTGGCCCGTACTTCGATCCGCTGGCGGCCTTCAACGGCCTGGCGGGACTGGCGCAACTGGCGTTCTATTTCGTCGGCTATGCCGCGCTGTTCTTCGTCGCCCTGTACGCCGCCAGCATCGTCTTCGGCATCCGCCTGGGCCTGCGCATCGGCCTGCTCGGACAACTGAAGGAACAGGTCCGCCAACGCTACCCGCGACTGGCACCTGCCTCCGGCGAAAGGATCTCGCTGTGGCGTGCCGCCGGCTTTCGCCTGGCACCCTGGCTGGGCGTTTCCGGATCGATCCTGGTCGGCCTGCTGGTTCCGCTCTACAACGGTGTACTCCTGCTGCTGGCGCTGGCCTACCTGAACATCCGCTTCCTGCTGCCCGCCACGCTGGCCGGGCTGGCCGATGCCGGCGAGCAGCTCGCCGTGCTTCGTGCTCGCCGCGGCAGCCTGTTGCTGTTCGGCCTGCTGATACTGCTCCTGGCGCTGGTGCCGCTGCTCAACCTGCTGCTGCCGGCGGTGCTCGGCGGCGGTACCTGCCACCTGGCCAATCGCGGCCTGGCGCAACTGCGCGGCGAGGCCACGGCAGAGAGTGGCAGCGCCGGCTAGCCTCAAGTAAGCTTGCGCGGTGGAAAACGGGTCGCCCCTGGGCGGCCCGTTTCGTTTACAGCCGCAACAGAGGTCGCCCCATGCCCTGGTTACAAGTTCGCCTGGCCATCACCCCGGAACAGGCCGAAACCTACGAAGACGCCCTGCTCGAAGTCGGCGCCGTCTCCGTGACCTTCATGGACGCCGAAGACCAGCCGATCTTCGAGCCGGACCTCGGCACCACCCCGCTGTGGTCGCGCACCCACCTGCTGGCGCTGTTCGAAGCGGACACCGACGAGACCGCCCTGCTCGCCCACCTCGCCTTGCTTACCGGCGGCGACCTGCCCGAGCACCATGTCGAGGAAATCGCCGACCAGGATTGGGAACGCAGCTGGATGGACAACTTCCAGCCGATGCGTTTCGGCCGCCGCCTGTGGATCGTGCCGAGCTGGCACGCCGCCCCCGAGCCGGACGCGGTCAACCTGCTGCTCGATCCGGGCCTGGCCTTCGGCACCGGCACCCACCCGACCACCGCGCTGTGCCTGGAATGGCTCGACGGCCAGGAACTGGCCGGCCGGCAGGTGCTCGACTTCGGCTGCGGCTCGGGAATCCTCGCCATCGCCGCGCTGCTGCTCGGCGCCGAACGGGCGGTCGGCACCGACATCGATCCACAGGCCCTGGAAGCCTCGCGCGACAATGCCTCGCGCAACGGTATCGAGCCCGCGCGGTTCCCTGTCTACCTGCCGGCGGACCTGCCGCAGCGACAGGCCGACGTGCTGGTCGCCAATATCCTCGCCGGCCCGCTGGTTTCCCTCGCCCCGCAACTGACCGGCCTGGTACGTCCCGGCGGCCTGCTGGCGTTGTCCGGCATCCTCGCCGAGCAGGCCGCGGAGGTCCGCGCGGCCTACTCCGCACACTTCGATCTCGACCCGACCGCCGAGCGCGAAGGCTGGATCCGCATCAGCGGCCGCCGCCGCGCCGATTGATGGCGCGCCGCCAGCCACCACTGATCCCGCCCCACTGCCTTCGTGCAAGAAGCTTGGGGTAGACTAGCCGCCGGATTTTCCCTACGGATCGCCGCATGAGCGAAAGCGTCATCACCCAATGTCCCCATTGCAGCACCAGTTTCCGCGTCAACGACGCGCAACTGGGCGCCGCCAATGGCGCGGTCCGCTGCGGCACCTGCCTGAAAGTCTTCAACGCCCTGCAACACCAGGTCGGTGGCGCGCCGCGCGCGAACGCTCCTTCGGCAGCCGAAGCGAAGCCGGTCGCCGCTCCGCCACCCGCGCCAAGCGTCGCGGCCGCCACCTCGGCCGCGCCCCCGGCAGCGCGCCCGCGCGACGAAACCCTGTGGATCCATGACGACCTCGACCTGGACAGCCTCAACCTCGACGAGGAACTGGCCAAGCTCGACGAATTCGAGCTGAACCAGGAATTCTCCAGCATCGAGAAGGCCCCGCGACCGGCGGAAAGCCTGCTGGCGCGCCGCGACGACGAACGCGATCCACATGACGAACGCTGGGCCGAGGCGCTGATCGCCGATGCCGAACCGGCCCAGCCGGCGCGCGGCAACCCGCGCCAGGAACCGAGCCTCGGCGAACCGCTGGCGGAAGAGCGGGTATCCTTCGTGCCGCTGCGCCGCGCCGAGGATCCGCCGGAACTTCGCCTCAGCCTCGATGACGACGATGACGACGAGCCCAGCCTCGGCAAGCGCCGCCACGGCCTGAGCGCCCTGGATGAAGACGACGAGGAAAGCGCCGAGGAACAGTCCGTCGCGCCCCTGGGCAGCGCCCGCAAACCGGACGAGGCGCCGGTCGAGAGTCTCGACCAGTTGCGCGACGAGCCGCTGCAACTGGCCTGGGAGAAGCCCCGGCGCCAATGGCCGCGGCGTCTCGGCTGGCTGCTGCTGATCCTGCTGGCGCTGGGCGGTCTCGCCGCTCAGTACATCGCCTACCATTTCGACGAACTGGCGCGCCAGGACGCCTATCGCCCCTGGTTCGCCCAGCTCTGCCCGGAAATCGGCTGCACCCTTCCCTCCAAGGTCGACGTGGAGCAGATCAGGAGCAGCAACCTGGTGGTCCGCAGCCATCCCGAATTCAGCGGCGCGCTGGTGGTCGACGCGATCATCTACAATCGCGCCAGCTTCTCGCAGCCGTTCCCGCTGCTGGAACTGCGCTTCGCCGACCTCAACGGCCACCTCATCGCCAATCGCCGCTTCAAGCCCGGCGAGTACCTCGGCGGCGAGCTGGCCGGACGAACGGAAATGCCACCGCAGGTACCGATCCACGTGTCGCTGGACATCCTCGACCCGGGTCCGAAGGCGGTGAACTACAGCCTGAGCTTCCATTCCCCGGAGTGACCGGAAAGACCTCCCCGGTCGCCGCCGGGCCGCTACGCCCACCCGCTCGCGCGGAGCGCCAGGCGCAAGTGCCGCTCGTCTTCCAACTGTAAGAACTAAGGAATCGGCTGTTCAGAATTTATCCAAAACAGCCTTTATCCGGTCATCCAGAGCGGGTATCATGCCCTCCCTTTTTTCGCAGCACCGCAAGACAGGGAAGCCCCATGTCGGTGGTACGCATCGGCCCATATACACTGCCCAACAGACTGATCCTCGCGCCGATGGCCGGGGTGACCGATCGTCCGTTCCGTCAGCTTTGCCGTCGCCTTGGCGCCGGGATGGTGGTATCGGAGATGGTGACCAGCGACGTCCGCCTGTGGAACAGCCGCAAGTCGCGCCTGCGCCTGATCCACGATGGCGAGGACGAGCCGCGCTCGGTGCAGATCGCCGGTGGCGATCCGGCCATGCTGGCCGAGGCCGCGCAGCGCAATGTGGAACTCGGTGCGCAGATCATCGACATCAACATGGGCTGCCCGGCGAAGAAGGTATGCAACAAGGCAGCGGGGTCCGCCCTGCTGCGGGACGAGGCGCTGGTCGCCGAGATCCTCGATGCCGTGGTCAGGGCGGTCGACGTACCGGTCACCCTGAAGATCCGGACCGGCTGGGACCGGGACAACCGTAACGGCGTCACCGTCGCGAAGCTCGCCGAACAGGCGGGGATCCAGGCTCTTGCGGTGCATGGCCGGACCCGCGCCGACCTGTACACCGGGGAGGCGGAGTACGAGACCATCGCGGCGATCAAGCAGGCCGTGTCGATACCGGTGTTCGCCAATGGCGACATCGATTCGCCGGAAAAGGCCAGGAAAGTCATCGAGCAGACCGGGGTGGATGCCCTGCTGATCGGTCGGGCCGCCCAGGGAAGACCGTGGATTTTCCGCGAGATCGACCATTACCTGCGGACCGGCGAGCACCTGCCGGCGGCGCCGCTTCCCGAAGTGCAGAGCATCCTGCTCGAACACCTCGCGGAGCTGCACCTTTTTTATGGGGAAGAAATGGGTGTGCGGATCGCCCGCAAGCATGTGGGGTGGTATCTCGCGACTCTGCCGGGCGCAAGGGAATTCCGCGCCCAGTTCAATCGTTTGCAGGACACGGATGCGCAGTGCGCCAGCGTCAGGCAGTTCTTCGCCGAGCGCCAGAACAACGGAACAGGGGTGGCCGCATGACAACGATGACGACCGAGACTTTAGTGAGTGGAACAACGCCCGTGAGCGACAACGCCAACCTGAAACAGCACCTCACCACGCCGACGCAAGAAGGGCAGACCCTGCGCGACAGCGTGGAGAAGGCATTGCACAACTACTTCGCCCACCTCGAAGGGCAGCCGGTCACGGACGTTTACAACATGGTGCTCTGCGAAGTCGAAGCGCCGCTGCTGGAAACCGTCATGAACCACGTCAAGGGGAACCAGACCAAGGCCTCCGAGCTACTCGGCCTGAACCGCGGGACCCTGCGCAAGAAACTCAAGCAATACGATCTTCTTTAAGAGCGGCGGCGGGCTCCGGCCAAGGGCGCGCGTCCCGGCCGGCACCCGCGGCCGGAAGCCAGCCCTCAGGACCCTTGCAATGACCGACCAAACCACCCGCCTGCCCATCCGCCGCGCGCTGATCAGCGTTTCCGACAAGACCGGCGTCGTCGACTTCGCCCGTGAGCTGGTCGCCCTCGGCGTGGAAATCCTTTCCACCGGCGGCACCTACAAGCTGCTCCGGGACAACGGCATCTCTGCCGTGGAAGTGGCCGACTACACCGGCTTCCCGGAAATGATGGACGGTCGGGTGAAGACCCTGCACCCGAAGGTGCATGGCGGTATCCTCGGTCGCCGCGACCTGGACGGCGCGGTCATGGAGCAGCACGGCATCAAGCCGATCGACCTGGTGGCGGTCAACCTGTATCCCTTCGAGGCCACGGTGGCCAGGCCCGACTGCGACCTGCCTACCGCCATCGAGAACATCGATATCGGCGGGCCGACCATGGTCCGTTCGGCGGCGAAGAACCACAAGGATGTCGCCATCGTGGTCAATGCCGGCGACTACGCCACCGTGATCGAATCCCTCAAGGCCGGCGGCCTGACCTACGCCCAGCGTTTCGACCTGGCCCTCAAGGCGTTCGAGCACACCTCCGCCTACGACGGCATGATCGCCAACTACCTGGGTACCATCGACCAGACCCGCGATACCCTAGGCACCGCCGACCGCGGCGCCTTCCCGCGCACCTTCAACAGTCAGTTCGTCAAGGCCCAGGAAATGCGCTACGGCGAGAACCCGCACCAGAGCGCGGCGTTCTACGTCGAGGCGAAGAAGGGCGAGGCCAGCGTCTCCACCGCCATCCAGTTGCAGGGCAAGGAACTGTCGTTCAACAACGTCGCCGACACCGACGCCGCCCTGGAATGCGTGAAGAGCTTCCTCAAGCCGGCCTGCGTGATCGTCAAGCATGCCAACCCCTGCGGCGTCGCCGTGGTGCCGGAAGACGAAGGCGGCATCCGCAAGGCCTACGACCTGGCCTACGCCACCGATAGCGAATCGGCGTTCGGCGGCATCATCGCCTTCAACCGCGAGCTGGACGGCGAAACCGCCAAGGCCATCGTCGAGCGCCAGTTCGTCGAGGTGATCATCGCGCCGAAGATTTCCGCCGCCGCCCGCGAGGTGGTCGCCGCCAAGGCCAACGTACGCCTGCTCGAATGCGGCGAATGGCCAGCCGAGCGCGCCCCGGGCTGGGACTTCAAGCGGGTCAACGGCGGCCTGCTGGTACAGAGCCGCGACATCGGCATGATCAAGGCCGAGGACCTGAAGATCGTCACTCGCCGCGCGCCCACCGAGCAGGAGATCCACGACCTGATCTTCGCCTGGAAGGTGGCCAAGTTCGTCAAGTCCAACGCCATCGTCTACGCCAGGAACCGCCAGACCGTCGGCGTCGGCGCCGGCCAGATGAGCCGGGTCAACTCCGCACGGATCGCCGCGATCAAGGCCGAGCACGCCGGCCTGGAAGTGAAAGGCGCGGTGATGGCTTCCGACGCCTTCTTCCCGTTCCGCGACGGCATCGACAACGCGGCCAAGGCCGGCATCACCGCGGTGATCCAGCCGGGCGGCTCGATGCGCGACAACGAAGTGATCGCGGCGGCCGACGAGGCGGATATCGCGATGGTGTTCACTGGCATGCGCCATTTCCGCCATTGAGTATCACGGCGGCTGAGCGCGATGCGGTCAGCCGCCCTACCCACGAATTTCACGCAGGGCGGATAACGCGGCGCGTTACCCGCCGTTGCGCCAGGAGAACCCCATGAACGTACTCATCATCGGCAGCGGCGGTCGTGAACATGCCCTGGCCTGGAAAGTCGCCCAGGACCCGCGCGTGGCGAAGGTCTTCGTCGCCCCGGGCAACGCCGGCACCGCCACCGAAGCCAAGTGCGAGAACGTCGCCATCGACGTGCTGGCCCTGGAGCAACTGGCCGACTTCGCCGCGAAGAACGTCCAGTTGACCATCGTCGGTCCCGAGGCGCCGCTGGTGGCAGGCGTGGTCGACCTGTTCCGCGAGCGCGGCCTGGATATCTTCGGCCCGACCGCCGGCGCCGCCCAGCTGGAAGGCTCGAAGGCCTTCACCAAGGACTTCCTCGCCCGCCACCGGATCCCCACCGCCGCCTATCGCAACTTCACCGAGGTCGAGCCGGCCCTGGCCTACCTGCACGAGCAGGGCGCGCCCATCGTCATCAAGGCCGATGGCCTGGCCGCGGGCAAGGGCGTGATCGTCGCCATGAACCTGGACGAAGCCGAAGCCGCCGTGCGCGACATGCTCGCCGGCAATGCCTTCGGCGACGCCGGCTCGCGCGTGGTGATCGAGGAGTTCCTCGATGGCGAGGAGGCCAGCTTCATCGTCATGGTCGACGGCCAGAACGTGCTGCCGATGGCCACCAGCCAGGACCACAAGCGCGTCGGCGATGGCGACAGCGGGCCGAACACCGGCGGCATGGGCGCCTACTCGCCGGCCCCGGTGGTCACCGCCGAGGTCCACCAGCGGGTGCTGGACGAAGTGATCTACCCGACCGTGCGCGGCATGGCCGAGGAAGGCAACGTCTATACCGGCTTCCTCTATGCCGGCCTGATGATCGACAAGAGCGGCGCGCCCAAGGTCATCGAATTCAACTGCCGCTTCGGCGATCCGGAAACCCAGCCGATCATGGTCCGCCTGGAGTCCTCCCTGGTCCTGCTGGTCGAGGCCGCCCTGGCCAAGGCGCTGGACAAGGTCGAGGCGACCTGGGACCCGCGTCCGACCGTGGGCGTGGTACTGGCCGCCGGCGGCTATCCGGGCGACTACGCCAAGAGCGAGGTCATCGAAGGCCTGGCCGAGGCCGCCGCGCTGGACGGCAAGGTGTTCCACGCCGGCACCGCGCTGAAGGATGGCCAGGTGGTCACCTCCGGCGGCCGCGTGCTCTGTGCCACCGCCATCGGCGAGAGCGTGTCCGCCGCCCAGCAACAGGCCTATCGCCTGGCCGAGAAGATCCGCTGGAACGGCTGCTTCTACCGCAAGGACATCGGCTACCGTGCCATCGCCCGCGAGCGCGGCGAGTCCTGACCGGGCCCAAAGCCGCGGGCGCCGCACGGCGCTTCCGCGGCCTATGCCGTTGCCACGGCCACTTGGCTATAATCCGGCCATTCACCTTCGAAGGGACTTCGCCGTGGTACGGCTTCGGATCGCCATAGGACTACTCGTCAGCTTCCTGCTGCTTCTGCTCGGTCCGATGTCGCCGGCGGTCGCGGACGACGCCGGCGTTTCCAGCGTTCCCCTGCAAACCACCGCCACCACCCCCAGCGTCAACCAGAACTGGCGCCTGCTGCGCGACGAGAGCGCGCAACTGCGGATCGCCGACGTCCTCCAGCGCAAGGAGCAGTTCCGCCCGCTGGCCAAGCGCTCCTTCATCTTCCCCGCCAGCCCCCAGGCGGTCTGGCTGCAGGTCCAGCTTCCCGCGCAGAAGGTGCCGAGCTGGCTGTGGATCTTCGCCCCGCGGGTGCAGTACCTGGACTATTACCTGGTGCAGGACGGCCAACTGGTGCGGGATCAACACACCGGCGAGTCGCGACCGTTCCAGGAGCGCCCGCTGCCCTCGCGCTCCTACCTGTTCTCGCTGCCGGTCGACGGCAAGCCGATGACCCTGTACGTGCGGATGACCTCCAACCATCCGCTGATGGCCTGGTTCGACCAGATCGACGAAGCCGGCCTGGTCGGCCTGGAGAAGCCCGCCTACGCCTTCGGCATGCTGCTCGGCGGCATGCTCCTGCTGCTGATGTACAACCTGATCCGCTTCGCCTACTCGCGCAGCGCCAGCAGCCTGTGGCTGGCGGCGGTGCACGCGGCGCTGGCGGTCTGCGCCGCGGCGAACCTGGGGCTGGTGGCGTTCTGGCTGCCGGGACTCAAGTTCAACCAGTCGCTGACCGCCGACCTCGGCGCCCTCGGCGCTGCGGTGAGCCTGCTGTGGTTCGCCTGCAGCTTCTTCCGCGGCACTGCGGAAAGCCGCCTGAACCGCCTCCTGCAAGGCGAGGCGCTGTTGATCCTGGCGGTCGGCGCGATCATCGCCTTCACCCAGCAACTCTGGTTCAGCTGGCTGATCTACCTGCTGGTGATCCTCAGTTCGCTCAGCGTCCCGCTGATCGCGGCCTGGCACTGGTATCGCGGCTACCAGCCGGCGCGCCTGATCGTTGCCGGGATGATCGTGTTCAACGCCGGCTTCATGGTGTTCCTGCCGGTACTGTTCGGCACCAAGCAACTCGATCCGGGCTGGCTGGTGCTCGGGGTGTTCAGCTTCGCCACCCTCGCCGGGCTGGTCCTGAGCGTCTCGCTCACCGAACGCCAGCGGCTGATCCAGCAGCTCAACCTGCAACAGCGCACCAGCGAGGCGGCGCACACCGCGGAATTGCAGACCAAGGCCGAGTTCCTGGCCAAGATCAGCCACGAGATCCGCACGCCCATGAACGGCGTGCTGGGCATGACCGAACTGCTCCTCGGCACCCCGTTGTCGGCGAAGCAGCGCGACTACGTGCAGACCATCCACAGCGCCGGCAACGAGCTGCTCACGCTGATCAACGAGATACTCGACATCTCCAAGCTGGAGTCCGGGCAGATCGAGCTGGACGAAGTGCAGTTCGACCTCAACGCGTTGATCGAGGACTGCCTGGATATCTTCCGGGTCAAGGCCGAGCAGCAGCGCATCGAGCTGATCAGCTTCACCCAGCCGCAGGTGCCGCGGGTCATCGGCGGCGATCCGACGCGCCTGCGCCAGGTGGTCCTGAGCCTGCTGGACAACGCGTTCAAGCAGACCGAGGAAGGCGAGATCCTGCTGGTGGTGGCCCTCGCCGACCAGGGCGAGACGCCACGCCTGCGCATCGCCGTGCAGGACAGCGGCCACCCGTTCGACGCCAAGGAGCGCGAGGCGCTGCTCACCGCCGAGCTGCACAGCGGCGACTTCCTTTCCGCCAGCAAGCTCGGCAGCCACCTCGGCCTGATCATCGCCCGCCAACTGGTGCGGCTGATGGGCGGGGAGTTCGGCATCCAGTCCGGCAGCAGCCAGGGCACCACCCTGTCGCTGACCCTGCCGCTCGACCCGCAGCAGCTGGAGAACCCCACCGCCGACCTCGACGGCCCGCTGCAGGGCGCCCGGCTGCTGGTGGTGGACGACAACGAAACCTGCCGCAAGGTGCTGGTGCAGCAGTGCAGCGGCTGGGGCCTGAACGTCAGCGCGGTGTCGTCCGGCAAGGAGGCGCTGGCCCAGTTGCGCACCAAGGCGCACCTGCGCGAGTACTTCGACGTGGTCCTGCTCGACCAGGACATGCCCGGCATGACCGGCATGCAACTGGCGGCGAAGATCAAGGAAGACCCCAACCTCAACCACGACATCCTGCTGATCATGCTCACCGGGATCAGCAACGCGCCGAGCAAGATCATCGCCCGCAACGCCGGGATCAAGCGCATCCTGGCCAAGCCGGTGGCCGGCTACACGCTGAAGGCGACCCTCGCCGACGAACTCGCCCAGCGCGGCGTCAGCGGCGTCACCAACTACCTGCAACCGGCCAAGGAAGCGCAGGCGCCGAGCCTGCCGAGCGACTTCCGGATCCTCGTCGCCGAGGACAACAGCATCTCCACCAAGGTCATCCGCGGCATGTTGAACAAGCTCAACCTCCAGCCGGACACCGCCAGCAACGGCCAGGAGGCGCTCAGCGCGATGAAGGCGACCCAGTACGACCTGGTGCTGATGGACTGCGAGATGCCGGTTCTGGACGGCTTCTCCGCCACCGAGCAGCTCCGCGCCTGGGAAGCCCACGAACAGCGCCCGCATACCCCGGTGGTGGCGCTCACCGCGCACATCCTCAGCGAACACAAGGAACGCGCGCGGCTGGTCGGCATGGACGGGCACATGGCCAAGCCGGTGGAGCTGTCGCAATTGCGTGAGCTGATCGCCTACTGGGTCGGCGAACGCGATCGCCGCCGCCAGGGCGACGCCCTGCCCTCCTGAGGGCAGCGACGTGCTCCGGCGCTGCACCCGGCCTCCGCCACGGCGGATAACCGCACGCGGTTATTCGCCCTACGCCCCGGTGGTCCCGGCTCCCGTAGGGCGCATGACGCCAACGGCGTTATCCACCGATACCGCCATTTCCGCCACGGCGGATAACCGCAAGCGGCTATTCGCCCTACGCCCCGGTGGTCCCGGCTCCCGTAGGGCGCATAACGCCAACGGCGTTATCCGCCGATACCGCCACTTCCGCCACGGCGGATAACCGCACGCGGTTATTCGCCCTACGCCCCGGTGGTCCCGACTCCCGTAGGGCGCATGACGCCACCGATACCGCCATTTCCGCCACGGCGGATAACCGCAAGCGGCTATTCGCCCTACGCCCCGGTGGTCCCGGCTCCCGTAGGGCGCATGACGCCAACGGCGTTATCCGCCGACATCCGGCCTCGTTGTCACATGCCACGCGAACCGGCATATTGCCAACCCGCCGGACATCGCACCGGCCCGTCGCACGCTATGCTCATGCCCACACCCGGACCGGAAGCGCCTCCATGCATTTGCTGTTCAGCGTCTACCTGAAGATGCTGGTGCTCTATAGCCCCTTCTTCGTGCTGTCCTGCTTCATCAGCCTCAGCCGCGGCTTCGGCCCGCGCGACCGCAAGCGCATGGCCTGGCGGGTGGCCCTGGCGGCGCTGATCGCCAGCGTCGCGCTGTACCTGTTCGGCCGCTACATCTTCATCCTCTTCGGTATCACCGCCGACGCCTTCCGCATCGGCGCCGGCAGCGTGCTGTTCATCTCCGCGCTGGGCATGGCCCAGGGGCGCGCGGCGGTGCAGAGCGACAACGTGCAGCAGGACGTGACCATCGTCCCGCTGACCATTCCTCTCACCGTCGGCCCCGGCACCATCGGCGCGCTGCTGGTGATGGGCGTCGGCCAGGGCTGGGAGGCCAAGCTGATCTCCCTGGTGGCGATCTTCCTCGCCTGCCTGACCCTCGGCACCACGCTCTATCTTTCCGACCGCATCGAACGCCTGCTTGGCGACCAGGGGCTACAGATCGTCAGTCGCCTGATGGGCCTGTTCGTCTGCGCACTGGCGGCGCAGATCATCGTCACCGGCCTGAAGGGTTCGCTGTTCCCAGGCTGAGCGCACCAGCCTGAGGCGGACGCCCTGGATGCCGCGCCCTGACGCACCGCGGTGGTGCCAGGACGGAGCGACGGCGTTCCCATGGACGCGCCGCCGGCGGCAAGGAGAGAGGTCAGCGCGACGCATCCCCTTCCGGTGCCCACGGCGCCTTCTCCCTCGATATCCGGCGAAAACCCGTTGAAAACGCCGCCTTCCCCGGCACAACCAGGCCTGCTCGGCATGCTTCCCCGGCGACTCGCGGCGCCTTTTCGCCGACCGATACCGGCCAGCGCCAAGAAGAGGCACAGCCTTTGCTCTGGAGCCTCGACGAAGAGATCCAGGCCGCAGTGCGCACCCCGCCGTCCACCGGACGGATGCCCGACGACAAGCACGACGCCTCCTGAAAACTGCCGCCCCGACCGCTGGTGAATGGAGAACAACACCAATGAAACGTCGCAGTCTGCTCAAGGCCTTCACGCTGTCCGCGTCCATCGCTTCCATGGGCCTGTCCTGGTCCATCCAGGCCGCCGAAACCATCAAGGTCGGCATCCTCCACTCGCTGTCCGGGACCATGGCGATCTCCGAGACCTCGCTGAAGGACATGGCCCTGATGACCATCGACGAGATTAACGCCAAGGGCGGGGTCAACGGCAGGAAGCTGGAGGCGGTGGTGGTCGATCCCGCGTCGAACTGGCCGCTGTTCGCGGAAAAGGCCCGCCAGTTGCTGACCCAGGACAAGGTCGCGGTGGTCTTCGGTTGCTGGACCTCGGTGTCGCGCAAATCGGTGTTGCCGGTGTTCGAGGAACTCAACGGATTGCTGTTCTACCCGGTCCAGTACGAGGGCGAGGAACTCTCGCCGAACGTCTTCTATACCGGCGCGGCGCCGAACCAGCAGGCGATCCCGGCGGTGGAGTACCTGATGAGCGAGGACGGCGGCGGCGCCAGGCGCTTCTTCCTGCTCGGCACCGACTATGTCTACCCGCGCACCACCAACAAGATCCTGCGCGCCTTCCTGCACAGCAAGGGCGTGGACGACAAGGACATCCAGGAGGTCTACACGCCGTTCGGCCACAGCGACTACCAGACCATCGTCGCCGACATCAAGAAGTTCGCCGCAGGCGGCAAGACCGCGGTGGTCTCCACCGTCAATGGCGACTCCAACGTGCCCTTCTACAAGGAACTGGCCAACCAGGGCCTGGAAGCCACCGAGGTGCCGGTGGTGGCCTTCTCCGTAGGCGAGGAAGAACTGCGCGGCATCGACACCAAGCCGCTGGTCGGCAACCTCGCGGCATGGAACTACTTCGAGTCGGTGAGCAATCCGGTCAACGAGAAGTTCGTCGCCGACTGGAAAGCCTACGCCAAGGCAAAGAACCTGCCGAACTACGGCACCGCGGTGACCAACGACCCCATGGAAGCCACCTACGTCGGCATCCACATGTGGGCGCAGGCCGTGGAAAAGGCCGGCAGCACCGAGGTCGACAAGGTTCGCGAGGCGATGGCCGGGCAAAGCTTCAAGGCGCCATCCGGCTACACGCTGGTCATGGACAAGAGCAACCACCACCTGCACAAGCCGGTGATGATCGGCGAGATCCAGGACGACGGCCAGTTCGAAGTGGTCTGGAAGACCCCCGAGCCGCTTCGCGCGCAACCCTGGAGCCCGTTCATCCCGGGCAACGAGAAGAAGCCGGAGCATGCGCTGAAGAGCAACTGAGTTCTGCCGTGAAGAACCCTGCCCCCCTGACCAGGCGTTCCCCTGAACGGAACGGGAACGCCCCGGTCGCGCGCCTAACGGCCCCCTCGTCCTTCAGGGAGAGGGCGGGGACCGGCCATACCGCACGTCGCCCAGGAACCCCAGCATGCCCCTTGCCCTCCTCACCCGCCCGCTCCAGGCCTGTGTCCTGGTCCTGGCCGCCCTTCTCGCGGTGACGGCCTACGCCGGACCGGCGCAGGACTTCGCCGCTGCCGACAACGGCGGTCGCGCCCACCTGCTCGAACACTGGGCGGCGACGCCCGACGCCGATCGCCTGGCCTTTCTCGAAGCGCTGCGCCACAACCGCATTGCGCTGGACAGCCGCCAGCAGCCATTCATCCTCGGCGCCGACCAGCGTTTCCAGGCCGCCGAAGGCGACGCCCTGCCGGACGGCGAGCCGAAGCCGCTGCGCCTGAACAATCGCCTGCGCGGCCTGCTCAACACCGCCCTGGCCAGCCACCAGTTGGTGGCCAACGAAGTGCCGCTGCGGCAGGCCGCCGCGCAGCAGTTGCAGAAAACCGCCAAGGCCGCGCAACGGCCGCTGCTCGAAGCGCGCCTGCGGATCGAGAGCGACGCTGGCGTGAAGGAAGCCCTCGGCCTGGCCCTGGCCAACCTGCAACTCGGCGATCCCGACCCGGCGCTACGCCTTTCCGCCGTGCGCCTGCTCGGCGAGTCCGGCGATCCGCTGGCGCGAACCCGCCTGGAGAACCTGCTCGACCCGGCGGTGGAACCGGAGGAAGGCGTGCGCATCGCCGCCGCCACCAGCCTGGCCCAGGTCAAGCGCCGGCTGCTGGTCGGCGACCTGCTCGGCCAGGCCTTCAGTGGCCTGTCGCTGGGCTCGATCCTGCTGCTCGCGGCGCTCGGCCTGGCGATCACCTACGGTCTGCTCGGGGTGATCAACATGGCCCACGGCGAAATGCTCATGCTCGGCGCCTACTCCACCTACGTGGTGCAACTGCTGTTCCAGCGCCTGGCGCCGGAATGGCTGGCGCTCTACCCGTTGCTGGCGCTACCGGTGGCGTTCTGCGTCAGCGCCGCCATCGGCATGGCCCTGGAGCGCACGGTGATCCGCCATCTCTACGGCCGGCCGCTGGAAACCCTGCTCGCCACCTGGGGCATCAGCCTGGTGCTGATCCAACTGGTGCGGATGCTGTTCGGCGCGCAGAACGTCGAGGTAGCCAACCCGGCCTGGCTGTCCGGCGGCATCCAGGTGCTGCCGAACCTGGTGCTGCCGTGGAACCGCATCGTCATCATCGGCTTCGCCCTGTTCGTGCTGCTCCTCACCTGGCTGCTGCTGAACCGTACGCGGCTCGGCCTGAACGTCCGCGCGGTGACCCAGAACCGCAACATGGCGGCCTGCTGCGGGGTGCCCACAGGGCGCGTGGACATGCTCGCCTTCGGTCTCGGCTCGGGCATCGCCGGGCTCGGCGGGGTAGCCCTGTCGCAGGTCGGCAACGTCGGCCCGGACCTCGGCCAGGGCTACATCATCGACTCCTTCCTGGTGGTGGTGCTCGGCGGCGTCGGCCAGCTCGCCGGCAGCGTCCTCGCCGCCTTCGGCCTCGGCGTGGCGAACAAGATCCTCGAACCGCAGATCGGCGCGGTGCTGGGCAAGATCCTGATCCTCGCGCTGATCGTCCTGTTCATCCAGAAACGCCCGCAGGGACTGTTCGCCCTGAAAGGGAGGGTCATCGATTGAACCAGCCACTCACCGTCACCCTCGCCCGCCGGGCCGGCGGCCGCGTCACCGCTATCGCGCTCGGCGCAGCCTTCGCCACGCTGCTGGCCATGCCGCTGCTGCACCTGCTGCCGGCGGACAGCGCGCTGCACCTCTCGGCCTACAGCCTGACCCTGACCGGCAAGATCCTCTGCTACGCCATCGTCGCCCTCGCCCTCGACCTGGTCTGGGGCTACGCCGGCCTGCTGTCCCTCGGCCACGGGCTGTTCTTCGCCCTCGGCGGCTACGCCATGGGCATGTACCTGATGCGCCAGGCCTCCGGCGACAGCCTGCCGGCGTTCATGACCTTCCTTTCCTGGAACGAACTGCCCTGGTACTGGGCCGGCACCCAGCACTTCCTCTGGGCGCTGTGCCTGGTGGTGCTGGTGCCCGGCGCGCTGGCCTTCGCCTTCGGCTACTTCGCCTTCCGCTCGCGGATCCGCGGCGTGTACTTCTCGATCATGACCCAGGCCCTGACCTTCGCCGGCATGCTGCTGTTCTTCCGCAACGAGACCGGTTTCGGCGGCAACAACGGCTTCACCGACTTCCGCAGCATCCTCGGCTTCCCGATCACCGCGCCGGGCACCCGCGCCGCCCTGTTCCTCGCCACCGTCGCGCTGCTCGCGGCCAGCCTGCTGCTCGGCTGGCGCCTGGCGCGAAGCAAGTTCGGCCGGGTCCTCACCGCGCTGCGCGACGCCGAGAACCGCCTGATGTTCTGCGGCTACGACCCGCGCGGCTACAAGCTCTTCGTCTGGACCCTGAGCGCGGTGCTCTGCGGCCTCGCCGGCGCGCTGTTCGTGCCGCAGGTGGGGATCATCAACCCCAGCGAGATGTCGCCGACCAACTCCATCGAGGCCGCCGTCTGGGTCGCCCTCGGCGGACGCGGCACCCTGCTCGGCCCGCTGCTCGGCGCCGGCGTGGTGAACGGCGCGAAGAGCTGGTTCACCGTGGCCTTCCCGGAATACTGGCTGTTCTTCCTCGGCGCGCTGTTCATCGTCGTCACCCTGTACCTGCCGCGCGGCCTGCTCGGCCTGCTGCGCAAGGAGAAGGAGCAATGAGGACCACCCCGCACCTGATGCTCGAACCGGCCTTCCACCCCGGCCTCGATACCGCCGGCAGCGGCCGCGACGCCATCGGCCTGGGCGCCGCCACCAGCGGCCGGCTGGACGCGCGCCACGGCACCATCCTCAGCCTGGAAGACATCAACGTCAGCTTCGACGGCTTCAAGGCCCTGCGCGACCTGACCCTGTACATCGGCGTCGGCGAATTGCGCTGCATCATCGGCCCCAACGGCGCCGGCAAGACCACCCTGATGGACGTGATCACCGGCAAGACCCGCCCGCAGAGCGGTACCGCGTATTTCGGCGACACCCTCGACCTGACCCGCATGAGCGAGGTGCAGATCGCCCAGGCCGGGATCGGCCGCAAGTTCCAGAAGCCCACGGTGTTCGAGGCCCTGAGCGTGTTCGAGAACCTCGAACTGGCGCAGAGGGCCGACAAGTCGGTGTGGGCCAGCCTGCGCGCGCGGCTCGACGGCACGCAGAGGGAACGCATCGAGGAGGTGCTCGCCACCATCCGCCTGCTGGAGTCGCGGCAGCGTCCGGCGGGTTTGCTGTCCCACGGCCAGAAGCAGTTCCTCGAGATCGGCATGCTGCTGGTGCAGGAACCGCAGTTGCTGCTGCTCGACGAGCCGGTGGCGGGCATGACCGATGCCGAGACCGAATTCACCGCCGAGCTGTTCAAGTCCCTGGCGCGCAAGCACTCGCTGATGGTGGTGGAGCACGACATGGGTTTCGTCGGCAGCATCGCCGACCATGTCACCGTGCTGCACCAGGGCCACGTGCTGGCCGAAGGCTCGCTGGCGGAGGTACAGGCCGACGAACAGGTGATCGAGGTCTACCTCGGTCGCTGACGCCAGCCATCCGCTCGGCGGGTAGCGCCTGCCAAGTGGCGCCCGTCGCGTAGGGCGAATGACCGCTCGCGGTTATCCGCCGAGCCAGGTTGGGAATCGCAGTGAAGAACCATCACGGGACAAATGGAAGAGAACCATGCTGCAAGTCGACAAGCTCCACCAGTACTACGGCGGTAGCCATATCCTCCGTGGCCTGAGCTTCGAGGCGAAGGTGGGCGAGGTGACCTGCCTGCTCGGTCGCAACGGGGTGGGCAAGACCACCCTGCTGCGCTGCCTGATGGGCCTGGTCCCGGCCCGCGAGGGCCAGGTCGCCTGGGAAGGCCGTTCGCTCACCGGACTCAGGCCGCACCAGCGGGTCCGCGCCGGGATCGCCTACGTGCCGCAGGGACGGGAAATCTTCCCCCGGCTGACGGTGGAAGAGAACCTGCTGATGGGACTGTCCCGTTTCAGCGCCAGGGACGCCCGGGCGGTGCCGGACTTCATCTACGAGCTGTTCCCGGTCCTGCGCGAAATGAAACAGCGCCGCGGCGGCGACCTCTCCGGCGGCCAGCAGCAGCAACTGGCGATCGGCCGCGCCCTGGCCAGCCAGCCGCGACTGCTGATCCTCGACGAACCCACGGAAGGCATCCAGCCTTCGGTGATCAAGGAGATCGGCACGGTCGTCCGCAGCCTGGCGGCGCGCGGCGACATGGCGATCCTGCTGGTCGAGCAGTTCTACGACTTCGCCGCCGAACTGGCCGACCAATACCTGGTGATGGCGCGCGGCGAGATCGTCCAGCAGGGCCGCGGCCGCGACATGGAGAGCGAGGGCGTGCGCGGGCTGGTGGCGATTTGAACGGACTGGGACACACTGCCGCTGGCGCAACCGGGGCCTGCGCTGGCAATCTCTATGCCCTCGTCTTTCCGCAGGAGGTCGAAATGACCGTCACTCTGCGCCCGGCCGTCCAGGCCGACGCGGGCTTCGCCGCGCTCTGCGTCGCCGCCGCCTATGCCCCGTGGATCGCGGTGATCGGCCGCAAGCCCTGGCCGATGACCCAGGACTACCACGAGGTGATCGCCAGCGACCGGGTCCTCATCGCCGAGCACGACGGCCAGCCGGTCGGCCTGCTGGTGACGCGGGAAACCGCCGACGGCTTCCTCGTCGACAACCTCGCCGTGCTTCCCGAATGCAAGGGCCAGGGCATCGGCCGACAACTGCTGGAGCGTGCCGAGCGCGACGCAACGAGCCTCGGCTACCGCTCGCTGTACCTCTACACCAATGAGCGGATGACGGAAAACATCGAGCTCTACGCCAGGGTCGGCTACCTCGAATACGAACGCCGCCAGGAAGAGGGATTCCGCCGCGTGTTCATGCGCAAGGCCCTGGCCTGACCCGACCGATGACCGCCGCCCTCCCCGACCTGAGCTTCCACCCCGCCTGGCACGCCCAACTGGAGCTGGCCTACGCCCGCGCCGGCGACGCCACCCGCCCGGTGACGCGGCGCCACTCCGGACCGCTGCGGGTGCAGAAGCACCTCTACGCCGAAGGCCCGGAAGTCTGCCAGCACATCCTCGTGCATCCGCCCGGCGGCATCGCCGGCGGCGACAGCCTGGCCTTCGACGTGCGCCTCGGCGAACGCGCCTGGGCCCAGCTCACCAGCCCCGGCGCGGCCAAGTGGTACCGCGCCGCCTGCCCGTCGCGGCAGACCCTGGAGATCCACCTGGAGCCCGGCGCCACCCTGGAATGGCTGCCGCAGGAAAGCATCGTCTTCGCCGGCGCCCAGGCCGAACTGGAAACCCGTATCCAGCTGCGCGGCGACGCCCGCCTGTTCTACTGGGACATGGTCGCGCTCGGCCGCCCGGCCAGCGGCGAGCGCTTCGCCAGCGGCCACTTCGTCGCGGCCCTGGACATCCGTCGCGACGACCGCCTGCTCTGGCACGAGCGCCAGCGCATCGACGGCGGCGACCGCCTGCTCGACTCGCCGATCGGCCTCGCCGGGCATCCGGTGCTGGCGACCCTGGTCGCCAGCGGCGAGATCGACACCGACCTGCTGCAACGCTGCCGCGCGCTCCCCTGCGCCGGCCGCGGCAACCTCAGCCAGTTGCCCGGCGGCCTGCTGGTGGCGCGCTGCCTGGCCGACGAGGCGCTGCACGCGCGAGCCTGGCTGATCGAACTCTGGCGCCTGCTGCGGCCGGCGCTGCTCGGCCGCGAGGCCGTTCCCCCACGCATCTGGAGTACCTGAGATGGACTTGTCCCCCCGCGAGAAAGACAAGCTGCTGATCTTCACCGCCGGCCTGCTCGCCGAGCGCCGGCTGGCACGCGGTCTCAAGCTGAACTACCCGGAGGCGGTGGCGCTGATCTCCGCCGCCCTGCTGGAGGGCGCGCGCGACGGCCGCAGCGTCGCCGAGCTGATGCACTACGGCACCACCCTGCTGAACCGCGAGCAGGTGATGGAGGGCGTGCCGGAGATGATCCCGGACATCCAGGTGGAGGCCACCTTCCCCGACGGCACCAAGCTGGTGACCGTCCACCAGCCCATCGCCTGAGGCCGGCCATGAGCGCTTCGATCCGCGACGCCGGCGTCGCCGACCTGCCCGGCATCCTCGCCATCTACAACGACGCCGTGGGCAATACCACGGCGATCTGGAACGAAACCCCGGTGGACCTGGCCAACCGCCAGGCCTGGTTCGACACCCGCGCCCGCCAGGGCTACCCGATCCTGGTGGCAAGCGACGCCGCCGGCGAAGTGCTCGGCTACGCCTCCTACGGCGACTGGCGACCCTTCGAGGGCTTCCGCGGCACCGTCGAGCACTCCGTCTACGTGCGCGACGACCAGCGCGGCAAAGGCCTCGGCGTGCAACTGCTGCTGGCGCTGATCGAACGTGCGCGGGCCCAGGGCCTGCACGTCATGGTGGCCGCCATCGAAAGCGGCAATGCCGCCTCGATCGGCCTGCACCGGCGCCTCGGCTTCGAGATCAGCGGGCAGATGCCGCAGGTGGGCCAGAAGTTCGGCCGCTGGCTCGACCTGACCTTCATGCAACTGAACCTCGACCCGACGCGCAGCGCGCCCTGAGCCCCAAGGAGCCCCCATGATCCCCGGTGAATACGACATCCAGCCCGGCGATATCGAACTCAACGCCGGCCGCCGCACCCTCGCCCTGAGCGTGGCGAACACCGGCGACCGGCCGATCCAGGTCGGCTCGCACTACCACTTCTTCGAGGTCAACGACGCCCTCGCCTTCGACCGTCCGGCCACCCGTGGCATGCGCCTGAACATCGCCGCCGGCACCGCGGTGCGCTTCGAACCGGGGCAGAGCCGCGAGGTGGAGCTGGTGGAAATCGGCGGCGGACGGCGGGTATACGGCTTCGCCGGGCGGGTGATGGGGGACCTCTAGGGCCCATTCCCAACTGGCCAGGTCCGAGGAAAGACAGCGAACACCGACGATCGCCAAAGGAGCGTTCGATGAAAATCAGCAGACAAGCCTACGCCGACATGTTCGGCCCCACCGTCGGCGACCGCGTGCGCCTGGCCGACACCGACCTGTGGCTCGAGGTGGAACGGGACTTCACCGTCTATGGCGAGGAAGTGAAGTTCGGCGGCGGCAAGGTCATCCGCGACGGCATGGGCCAGAGCCAGCTGGGCGCGGCGCAGGTGGTCGACACGGTGATCACCAATGCGCTGATCCTCGACCACTGGGGCGTGGTCAAGGCCGACGTCGGTCTCAAGGACGGGCGCATCCAGGCCATCGGCAAGGCCGGCAACCCGGACATCCAGCCCGGGGTGAACATCGCCATCGGCGCCGGCACCGAGGTGATCGCCGGCGAGGGCATGATCCTCACCGCCGGCGGCATCGACACGCACATCCACTTCATCTGCCCGCAGCAGATCGAAGAGGCGCTGATGAGCGGGGTCACCACCATGATCGGCGGCGGCACCGGCCCCGCCGCCGGGACCAACGCCACCACCTGCACCTCCGGTCCCTGGCACATGGCGCGGATGCTCCAGGCCGCCGACGCCTTCCCGATGAACATCGGCTTCACCGGCAAGGGCAACGCCAGCCTGCCGCTGCCGCTGGAGGAGCAGGTGCTCGCCGGCGCCATCGGCCTGAAGCTGCACGAGGACTGGGGCAGCACCCCGGCGGCGATCGACAACTGCCTGGAGGTCGCCGAGCGCCACGACATCCAGGTGGCGATCCACACCGACACCCTCAACGAATCCGGCTTCGTCGAGACCACCCTCGGCGCCTTCAAGGGCCGCACCATCCACACCTACCACACCGAGGGCGCCGGTGGCGGCCACGCACCGGACATCATCAAGGCCTGCGGCTTCGCCAACGTGCTGCCCAGCTCGACCAACCCGACACGGCCGTTCACCCGCAATACCATCGACGAGCACCTGGACATGCTGATGGTCTGCCACCACCTCGACCCGGCCATCGCCGAGGACGTGGCCTTCGCCGAGTCGCGCATCCGCCGCGAGACCATCGCCGCCGAGGACATCCTCCACGACCTCGGCGCGTTCAGCATGATCAGCTCCGACAGCCAGGCCATGGGCCGGGTCGGCGAAGTGATCACGCGCACCTGGCAGACCGCCGACAAGATGAAGCGCCAGCGCGGCCGCCTCGACGGCGACGGTGCGCGCAACGACAACTTCCGCGCCAGGCGCTACATCGCCAAGTACACCATCAACCCGGCGATCACCCACGGCATCAGCCATGAAGTGGGCTCCGTCGAAGCCGGCAAGTGGGCCGACCTGGTGCTCTGGCGCCCGGCCTTCTTCGGCGTCAAGCCGAGCCTGATCCTCAAGGGCGGGGCCATCGCCGCCAGCCTGATGGGCGACATCAACGGCTCGATCCCCACGCCGCAGCCGGTGCACTACCGACCGATGTTCGCCAGCTACGCCGGCAGCCGTCACGCGACCAGCCTGACCTTCGTCAGCCAGGCCGCCTTCGCCGCCGGCGTACCGCAGCAGCTCGGCCTGCGCAAGGCCATCGGCGTGGTCAGCGGCTGTCGCGGTGTGCAGAAGACCGACCTGATCCACAACGGCTACCTGCCGACCATCGAGGTCGACGCACAGAACTACCAGGTACGCGCCGACGGCCAGTTGCTCTGGTGCGAACCGGCGGACGTGCTGCCGATGGCGCAGCGCTATTTCCTGTTCTGATTCCCACGCGACGGGTCCCGGCGCCACGCCGGGACGTCGACCGCTCCGTTCGGACAGCTTGGCTTGTCGGCGCTAGCGGCGACAATGGCGCCTACCCGTAGCCGCCGGCAGTCCGTCCATGTCCTCCCGCCAATCGTCCCGCAACGCTTCCACCCCGTATCTGGCCAAGGCCTTCCAGGCAACGGCCATCGTCGTGGTGAGCTACTTCCTCTACTGGACCTACCAGCTCTACCAGTACGGCGAGATTCCCATCAGCAAGAAGGACGTGATGCTGCGCCAAGCCATCCTCGCGCGCTTTCCGGCGGACTACGAGGTGGAGATCAAGGGCGCCGACCTGCTCGGCTTCGGCGAGAAATTCCTGGTCGCCTACGGCAATCGGCGCTTCGTCGGCAAGGCCTTCGCCATGGACGACCAGGTCATCGAGCGCCTGGAGCGGAACCAGGGACGGACCAACCTGCCGCTGGTGAAGGTGTTCTACATCGCCGAACCCGGCCTCCTCTCCTCGCTGCTCAACCTCTCCCCGTTCCTGGATATCCAGAAGAACATGGTCGAGCTGAGCCTCCGGGAATACCGGAAGATCCAGTTGGTCCCCTTCGATCCGGACGCGAAGCGGAAACCGCGCGAGCAGTTCGAAACCGATTATGCCTTCCCCCAGCTGTTCAGCCTCAGCCAAATGGAAGTCGCCGACTACGACGGCGACGGCCGCGACGAACTGCGCCTGGGCTACCTGTCCTACGCCGGCGGTTCGGGAGGGACGCGCTGGTCGGTGATCTACGACCTGAAGGACGGCGCGCTGACCGCCCATTCCGGCTATCCGGAAATGCTCGACATCGACGTCGCCCGGTTCATCCAGGCGGTCAACCTGTACGCCGGCCTCGACGGCACCCTGCCACGCGACCAGCGTCAGCTGGAAGACGTGGTCGGCCGAGGCAGCGAGCGCTTCGCCCTGACCGCCGCGGAGCGCCAGGCACTGGTCGCCGACCCGCCGCAGCGGGACGACTACGCCAGGGTCCTGATGAGCCTTTCGCCGCGCTCGCCCTACGCCCCCGATCGCTTCATCGACCTCGGCGACGGCAGCCGACTGACCCTGGCCCCGCGCCATACCGACGATTACTCGACCTTCCTCGACATCGGCGGGAAGAAAATCTTCGTCGAAGCCTTCTACGTCGACGACGACGCCTGCCACTGGTGCGAGCATCGCTGGCGAGTGATGGCTTTCCATTACGACGACGGTCGCTGGATCTCGGACCGCACCATCAACGGCGACAGCTTCAACGGGCAATGGCTGCGCAACGCGGAGCCGCTGGGCCTCAACGACGTTTTCGGCACCTACCGCGACCAGGGCCCGGCGGGCCTGGCCTGGTCCTTCATCGACCCGCGCTGGACCGCCTCCAGCCAGCATGACATGGACGATCCGCTGGGCGTGGGAATGCGCACCCTGTCGCCGGTGGAGCAATGGGTGAAGGAACGCTATCGGGAAAACTGAGGCAGGCCTTCAGCGCAACTGGCTGTCCTTGCTGCCGCGGCGGTTGTAGCCGCTGAACTTCGCCTGTTCCCTGTCGTGCTCGGCCTGGCAGTTGACGCACAGGCGCACGCCGGGAATCGCCCGGCGCCGCGCCTCGGGGATAGTCGCGTCGCACTCTTCGCAATGGGTCAGGCTCTCGCCACGAGGCAACTGGCTGCGCGCACGAGCGATGGCATCCTCGATCGTGCTGTCGATCTGTTCCTGCACCGCACCGTCGTTCGCCCACCCGCTGGCCATGACTGACTCCTCTGGCTGAAACCCTGGAACCTCCAGATATGGGCGTTCGCCCGCGGCTTTGCAAGGGCGGCGCGACCATCGGCCTGGCGTGGCACAATCGCCAGCCAAGCCTGGAGGTACACCGCATGATGGGACCGTTCCGCCGCCTCGCCCACCTGATCGACCAGGGCCGCCAGCTCGACGCCGCGCTCGCCGGCGATCCGTTCGCCCTGCCGGCGCCGGAGGACCGCTATAGCGTCCGGCAACTGCACGGCCTGTATCCGCGCCGTCATCCCGGTCTCTACGCACCGCTGCTCGGCAGCCTGGCGCTGCTGCTCGGTGCCGCGCCGCTGGGTCTTGCCGCGCTGCGCCTGGCATTGCCGGAGGCTCCTTTGCGGCCGCTGGGCTGGCTCTCCGCCCTGCCGCTGCTGGCGGCCTGGCTGTGGCTGATCGCCCTGCTCTCCCGTGGCGCCAGCCTCGGCCCGCGCCTGGCCCGCGACGCCAGCCTGCTGCTGGTCGCCACCGGGCTCCTGCTGCGCCTGGCCAGCGGCGAGACGTCGGGCCTGGTGGCGCTCGGCGGCGGCGCCTGTGCCTGGCTGCTGTTCAACAGCCGGGCGATGCAACGCTACATGGAACTGGTCTACGCCCAGCGCCTGTACCGCGCCCAGTCGGCCAACCGCCCCGGTTCGGCGCAGCGGCGCCTGGCCAACCAGGCCGCCTACCGCGAACGCAAGCGACGCGAGCGCTCCGGGCGATCCTGAGCCAGACTGTCGCCCTGCGACCTTCTGCGCATTGGCGGGCGTCGCCGACCTGCAGGCGCGGCAGCGCAACATGGGCCTGGCCTGAAATCGCCTACTCTTTGACTTCCATGTAGTCGCGGGCCCAGGCCTGGTATTCCTCGGGGAAGGTGTACTTCTTCGACAGCTCCGAGGCGGTCAGGTCCGAGGCCACCGCACCGCGCTCCTCGCGCAGGCAGTCGTAGGTCGCCTTGATCGCGGCGAAATAGGCGGCGTGGCCGTTGACCACGACACGCACGCCGAGCCGCGCCAGGCGGGCGTCGTCGCGCAGTTGCGGATTACCGTAGGTGACCAGCATCAGCGGGATGTGCAGGTGCTCGGCGATCGCCTCGAGGTGGGCGAAGTCGCGCACGCCGACCAGGCAGATACCATCGGCGCCGGCTTCCTGGTAGGCCAGGGTGCGCTGGATCACCGCATCGACGTCGATCAGTTCGGCGTTGGTCCGGGCAATGATGGTCAACGCCGGGTCGACCCTCGCCTCCAGGGCCGCGCGGATCTTGCCGACGCCTTCCTCGACGCAGATCAGGTCGGTGGACTTGCGCCCGAACTGCGCCGGCAGCAGGGTGTCCTCGATGGTCAGCGCGGCGATTCCGGCGCGCTCCAGTTCGACCACCGTACGCATCACGTTCAGCGCGTTGCCGTAGCCGTGGTCGGCGTCGGCGATCACCGGCAGGCGCGCCACCCGGCCGATGCGGGTGGCCTGCTCGACGAATTCGCTGAGGGTGATCAGGGCGAAGTCCGGCGCCGCCAGGACCTGCAGGGAAGCCACCGAACCGCCGAGGATGCCGCACTCGAAGCCGAGGTCGGCGGCGATACGCGCCGACATGGGATCGAACACGGAAGCGGTGTGGTAGCAACGGGAGGAGTCCAACAGCGCGCGAAACATCGCACGCAACTCATGGTGTGAGGCTCTATGCATGGCGAAATCCAGGACAACACGGCAAGACGGAGTGGGAAAGCAGCGCCAACATAGCACCATGCGCAGGCCCCTTGGCAAATCCGTATACAAAGGTCGGGGCGGCCCGCACGGACGTCCCAGGACGCTTCCTGCCGATCGCCGGCGGTGAAATCTACGACGCTCTCGCATACACTGCGCGGCCGTTTTTTTCCCGGACCGTTTCGCGCCATGAACCCGAGCACCGCCGCCCGCGCCCTGGGCATCGATTTTGGCACCTCCAACTCCACCGTCGGCTGGTGGCGGCCGGAGGTCGAACCGCTGATCGAGCTGGAGGACGGCAAGATCACCCTGCCCTCGGTGGTGTTCTTCAACGTCGAGGAGCGCCGCCCGGTCTACGGCCGCCAGGCGCTCGGCGAGTACCTGGAGGGCTACGAGGGCCGGCTGATGCGCTCGCTGAAGAGCCTGCTGGGCTCCAAGCTGCTGAAGAGCGAGACCACCGTGCTCGGCAGCGCCCTGCCGTTCAAGGACCTGCTCGGCCTGTTCATCGGCCAGCTCAAGGCGCGCGGCGAGGCCGCCGCCGGGCAAGCCTTCGACGCGGTGGTGCTGGGTCGCCCGGTGTTCTTCGTCGACGACGACCCGGAGGCCGACCGCGAGGCCCAGGACACCCTGGTGCAGGTGGCCAACAAGCTCGGCTTCAAGGAGGTTTCCTTCCAGTACGAACCGATCGCCGCGGCCTTCGACTACGAGCGCTGCATCCAGCGCGAGGAACTGGTCCTGATCGTCGACATCGGCGGCGGCACCTCGGACTTCTCCCTGGTGCGCCTGGCGCCGGAGCGGCGCAACCTGGCCGAGCGCCAGGACGACATCCTGGCCACCGGCGGCGTGCACATCGGCGGTACCGACTTCGACAAGCAGCTCAGCCTGGAAGGCGTGATGCCACTGTTCGGCTACGGCAGCCGGATGAAGAGCGATGCCTTCATGCCCACCAGCTACCACCTGAACCTGGCCACCTGGCACACCATCAACGCGGTGTACGCGCAGAAGTCGCAATTGGCGCTGAAGAACATGCGCTACGACATCGTCGACAGCACCGGCATCGACCGCCTCTTCAGGCTCATCGAGGAACGCGCCGGGCACTGGCTGGCGATGCAGGTGGAAGACAGCAAGATCCGCCTGACCGAAACCGAGCGCCTGCACCTCTCGCTGGAGCGCATCGAGGCCGGGCTCGGCGTGGAGCTGACCCGTGGGCTGTTCGAGAACGCCGTCGACGGACTGCTGGAGCGCGTGCGCAACAGCGTCGCGCAACTGCTGGCCTCGGCCGGGGTCGACCCGGACCGGGTCGACACGGTGTTCTTCACCGGCGGTTCGAGCGGCATTCCGGCGCTGCGCCGGAGCGTCTCGGCGATGCTGCCCAACGCCCGTCATGTCGAGGGCAACCTGTTCGGCAGCATCGGCAGCGGCCTGGCCATCGAGGCGAAGAAGCGCTACGGCTGAGCCGCCCTGGCCGCGCCCCTGCCCTATAGGGGGATAAGGTCACACCGGGCCCGCCATGGCGGATAACCGCGAGCGGTTATTCGCCCTACGCCAAGACCACGCCACACCCGTCCGCAGGGCGGATAACGCCACAGGCGCTATCCGCCGCCCCACCGAGCCCGACTAGGGCGGGACTCACTTCTTCAGGCAGGTGCTCATGAACGCCTTGCGTTCGTCGCCCTTGAGCGCCTTGGCGGTGGCGTCGGCGTTGCAGGTCTTCATCTTCTCCTGCTGGGTCGCCGCCTTGGCGCTGCCGCCGGCCTTCAGGCAACTGCTCATGAACGCCTTGCGTTCGTCGCCCTTGAGCGACTTGGCACTGGCGTCGGCGTTGCAGCTCTTCATCTTCTCCTGCTGGGCGGTGGCCTTGCCGCCGGCAGGCGCGCCGGCCTTCAGGCAGCCGCTCATGAACGCCTTGCGTTCGTCGCCCTTGAGCGCCTTGGTGGTGGCCTCGGCGTTGCAGGCGGTCATCTTCTCCTGCTGCGCGGTGGCAGCGAAACCATGGGCCGAGACGGCCATGGCCAATACGAACATCGGGATACGCAGGATATTCATCGAACTCTCCTTGAAGGGCTGCACGTTCGCATGCAGGTGCGCTGAAGTCTAGCGACTGCGGCGGGCTTTGCAGGGGCTGGGAACGCGTCCTGTGCGCTTGCGACAAGCGTCATGTTTCGCGGCTAGACTGACGCTTCGCACGAGGAGGAGTTCCATGCAACAGGTCATCGCGGTGAGCCTCTGCGCCACCCACGCGTTCAGCAAGCAGGTGCGTCCCGCCATCCGCCTCCTGAAAGGCCTCGGCGTCGAGGGCGACGCCCACCACGGCGTCACCGTGAAGCACCGCTCGCGGGTGCGGCAGGACCCGACCCAGCCGAACCTGCGCCAGGTCCACCTGATCCACGAGGAACTGCACGACGAGCTACGCGCCAGCGGCTTCGCCATCGGCCCGGGGACCATGGGCGAGAACATCACCACCCGTGGCGTCGACCTGCTCGGCCTGCCCACCGGCACCCGCCTGCGCCTGGGGGAAAGCGCCCTGGTCGAGCTGACCGGCCTGCGCAATCCCTGCTCGCAGCTGGACAACTACCAGCCCGGACTGACCGCCGCCGTGCTCGGCCGCGACGAACAGGGCAACCTGATTCGCAAGGCCGGGGTGATGGCGATCGTCCTGGAAGACGGCGAGGTTCGCCCCGGCGACGCCATCGATATCCAGTTGCCCCCCTTGCCGCACCGGGCCCTGGAGAAGGTCTGAGGCAATCCGCCGCGATTCCGGGCGAACTCTGCGCGAGGGCCTGCGTTCCAATGTTGGCAAGCACCGCTCAACCACAAGGAGTCACAGCATGTACAAGCAGTCACTGGCGGCACTGTTCGTGATGGCAACCCTGGCCGGCTGCGCGTCGACCAAGGTGCAGAACCCGGTCAACTACATCACCTTCCGCAACGAACCGCTGGTCAAGGATGTCGAGAAAGGCATGAGCCAGCAGGAAGTCCTGCGCATCGGCGGCACGCCTTCCGACACCCAGAAGCGCCTGATGAAACCGGGGAGCTGCAACAGCTACATCCTCAACAAGGACGGCCAGCAGCAGCCGTTCTACGTCAGTTTCGACGGCAGCGGCAAGGTCGACGGCTCGGGCTTCCTGAGCTGCTCCGAGCTGGACCGCCACGAGCGCGACGCCCGCCCCTGACGGCTCGACGCCCCGCTTCCTTACGGAGGCGGGGCGTCTGCGTTCAGGCCCGGGACAGGGCCTCGATCAGTTCGGCCTTGCGCATCGTCGAACGACCGCGGATGTCGCGCTTGCGCGCCAGCTGCATCAATTCCTCGCGGGTCATCTCGCTCACCGAGGTGCTGCCTTGACGTTTGCCACGGCTCGCCGAGCCGCGGTTGGCCGGTCTCCCTGAGCGGGCCTGGGCGGCGCGATGGGCCGAGTCCTTGCGGTCGGCGCGCTTGGCCGTCTCGCTCTTGGCGCGGCCGGAACCGCCCTTGCGCTCGCCGCCGCCGGACTGCTTGTTCACCGTCGCCCAGGCGCGCGCCTCGGCTTCCGATTCGCTCACACCCTTGGCCTTGTAGCTCTCCTCGATGTGCTCGGCCTTGCGCTGCTGCTTGTCGCTGTACTTGCTCTTGTCGCCACGGGGCATGGGGATATCTCCCTTTGCGATGGGTTCACTGTTGGGACCGGGAGGCGACGGCGGACGTTCAGAGAAAGTGCGCACCGGCACAAACCCCTTGACCTTGCCCCAGGGGCAATCCGTAGTCTGCCGGTATCCCGCAGCAGGAACCGGAAATGCTCACCATCGGCCAACTGGCGCGAATCTTCGAGATCTCCACCAAGACGCTTCGCCACTACGATGCCATCGGCCTGTTCGTCCCCGCGCGCACCGGTAGCGACAACGGCTACCGCTACTACCAGCCGGAACAGATCGAGCAGCTCTCGCGCATACTCGCGCTGCGCCGGCTGGACGTTCCGCTGGAAGCCATCGACCGCCTGAAACGCGATGGCGCGCTGGACGACCCGCAACGCCTGCGGCATTTCCTGCAACGACACCAGCACACCCTGCGCGAAGAGATCAGCGCCCGCCAGCGCCTGCTGGCGGAACTCGACCGAACCCTGGCGAAGCTCGCCCACTGGAGGATCCGCAACATGCATGCACGAATCGTCGAACGTCCCGCCTTCAGCGTGGTGGGCATGGAATACTTCGGCAGCGCCCCCGGCGACACCATCGGCCAGCTCTGGGAACGCTTCATCCCGCGCGAGCACGAGATCGCCGGCAAGCACGATCCCGAGGTCTCCTATGGCATCTGCGCGCAGCAGCCCAACGGCGAATTCCACTACGTCGCCGGCTTCGAGGTGCAGGAGGGCTGGCCGGTGCCGGAGGGCATGGTGCGCTTCCAGGTGCCAGCGCAGAAGTACGCGGTGTTCACCCACAAGGGCACGGCGCCGCAGATCGCCGAGAGCTTCCAGGCGATCTACAGCCACCTGCTCGCCGAACGCGGCCTGGAGCCCAAGGCGGGGGTCGACTTCGAATACTACGACCAGCGTTTCCGCGGACCGCTGGATCCGAACTCGCAAGTCGACCTGTATATCCCCATCTACTGAATCAGCGCTTGCCGGCCGGCACCTTGGCTGGCAAGCGCATGCGCTGCAGCAGCGCGGTGCACTGGTTGTCGTCGCTTTTGCTCGGCGCCACCAGCGCCAGCAGGCTGGCCGCCGGGCCCACCGTCACGCCGAGGGCTATCATTCCCGCGCCGCGCGCCACCAGCGGCCCGGCGTGGACCCCGGCGTCGGGCTTGGCGAAGGTGCCGCGCACGTACAGCGGCGAGCGCAGCGAGAAGATCCGCAGGCCCTTGCTGTGCGGGGTGACATCGAGGTCGAGCTTCTCGTTGGCGAAGTTCACCGTGCCGTCGACGTTGACCAGCGCGTTCTCGGTGTCGAAGACGAACAGCCGGCTGGTCATCAGGCCCTTCTGCAGGCCGAAGTCGGCGGCCGCGCAGTTGATCTTCACCTCGTCGTCGCCGAACAGCTTGGTCACCAGGTAGTTTCCGACATTGAGGCCGGCGATTTCGGTCAGGCCTTTGCTGATCGCACCGTCGTTGATCAGCATCTTCAGTTCGCCATCGGCGCCACCGAGGATCTTCGCCACCGAATTGCCGCTGCCGCTGAGACTGGCGTCGCCGTTCAGCTCGCCGAAGCTGGTCTGCATCGGCGCGAAGCCGGGGAACAACTGCTTCAGCTTGAAGCCCCGCGCGCTCATCTTCACTCGGCTCTGCATCGGCTGCTTGCCGCCGTCGAGGCGAATGTCCGACTCCAGCTTGCCGCCGGCCACGCCGAAGCGCAGGGGCTCCAGGCGCAGCAGGCCATCGTTGAGCACCAGATGGGTATAGAGGTCGCTGATCGGCAACTGGTCGCTGTGGACGATACGCTTGCCGGTGAATTCCACGTCGGCGTCCATGTCGCGCCAGCGCTCGGTGCGGAATTCCTCCACCGGCAGCACCTTGTCGCCCGGCTGGCGGCTGGTCTGCCCGCGCTTCTGTTTTTCGGCATTGCTGTCGGCGCCGATCAGCGGGCCGAGGTCGGCGAAGCGCAGTTGCTCGGAGGTCAGCTTGCCGGACAGCTTCGGCCTAGGCTGGCGAGCGACGAAGGTCAGGCTGCCGTGCAGGTCGCTGGCGCCGACCTTGCCGTTGAAGTTCTCGTAGCGGAACAGTGCGCCGCCCTCCTCCTTGAGCCGCGCCAGCAGGTGTCCGTCGGTGGAGTAGGCCGGAGTGTCCGGCAGGGTGATGCCGGTCAGCGGATAGAGATTGGCCATGCTGGTCCCGGACAGCTTCAGGCGCAGGTCGAGGGCGCCGAGGTTGAGCGGGTCGGTCAGGGTGCCGACCACCGCGGCACGGGTGCTGCCGGCACTGACCTCGGCCTGTAGCGGGAAGGGCTTGCTCCCATCCTGCAACGCCAGCATCCCGCCGACCTTGCCCGAGCCGGCCAGAGCCTGGCCCTTGTAGGTGCCCTTGACCTTCCAGCCGAACACATAGTCCTGGGCGTTCGCCGCATCGCCCGTGGCCAGCGCCTTGCCGGCCAACTGGCCGAACGGCACCGGCTTGCCGAGCGGGTCGACCAGCACTTCCAGGCGGGTCTTCAAACGCTGGTCGTCGAGGCTGACGCTACCCTTGTCGAAACCGATCTCGCGGATGTCCAGTTGCCAGGCGGACGGCTCGTCGCTGTCGCTGGCAGGCAGGTCGAAATCCCAGTTGGCGCGGCCGTCGGCCAGGCGCAGGAGGTCGGCGCGCGGCTGGGTCAGCTTGATCTGTGGAATGCGGATGGTCTGCCAGAGCAACGGCAACGGCGCGAGGCGGAATTCGATGCGTTCCAGGCTGGCGAACTCGCTCGCCTTGGTCTTGCCCGCCGTCCACTCCGGGTTGCCGAGGGTGATGTCCTCGGCGCTGAAGCGCGGCCAGGGGATCCAGGCGCGCCAGCCTTCCTCGCCCTCCTCGCGGCGCCAGGCCACGGCGAGGTTGCCGTTGATGGCGAACGGGCGGTTCAGCGCCGCCGAGACCTTTTCGTTGAGGGTGGGCTTGATCAGGTTCCAGTCGAAGGTGGCGATGAACACCACCAACGCCGCCAGCAGCAGGACCAGGCTGGCGAGGCTCCAGGTCAGGATCTTTCGGCCGCGCGTCATGCACAACTCCTTTTCGCCGCGTCGGTTGTCGGGCAGGCGCGGCAGCGCGCCTCGCTCAGCCCGTCAGTGTGCAGGCTGGCCCATGGACTCGCCAGCGCGAATACGCCGGCCCGTTCCGTTAGGACCGGCGAAATGCCGGCATTGCTCCCCGTCCCACGCATTTCAGGCAAAAGGCCAGTTCGGCGGCGGGTCGATAAAACTTTTTCGACCGCGCGGGACTCACACCTTAGGTAAGCAGAAAAAGCCGGCCGCAGAGCCGGCCCTTTTCACCGGATCAGCCTCAAGGAGAAAACCGATGACCACCGTTCAACTGACGGACGTCCAGACCCTTCGCGACCGTGCCCGCAAGAACATCCAGGAAGGCGCGGTCACCGAAGGCTATTCGGCCGATCGCCAGACCGTCCTGCGCCTGCTCAACGAAGCGCTCGCCACCGAGCTGGTCTGCTTCCTGCGCTACAAGCGCCACTACTTCATGGCCACCGGCCTTAAGGCGAGCATCGCCGCCGCCGAGTTCCTCGAGCACGCCAACCAGGAAATGCAGCATGCCGACCAGTTGGCCGAGCGCATCATGCAACTGGGCGGCGAGCCGGACTTCAATCCGCGCGGCCTGGAGGAGCGCTCCCATGCCGAATACGTCGAAGGCAAGACCCTGAAGGACATGGTCACCGAGAACCTGATCGCCGAGCGCATCGCCATCGACAGCTATCGCGAGATCATCACCTACCTCGGTAACGACGACCCCACCACCCGACGCATTTTCGAGGAGATCCTGGCCCAGGAAGAAGAACACGCGGACGACATGGCCGACATCCTCGACGACCTCGCCTGACTCCAGAGCAAGACCCGTCCGAGAGCCGGCGCCCGCAGCGCCGGCTTTTCTTTTCGCCTTATTTATCCAATTTATCGATTAAATAGAGAAAAGCTAACTATCCTTTACGAAATCTTCGACATCACAAAAATAATCAACTAACTTACTGATAAGTAATAAGAAAACACATAATCACCCATGTCGATAGACACTATCATCGCACTTCGTTTTTAAATCGACTTATCCGAACTGAAAATGACTCCAACGCAATCGACAACCCACTCGGAGTCACCGTCATGAAAGCTTCCCTGATCCTCGGCCTCGCCCTCGCCACCCTGACCGCCAACGCCGCCTTCGCCGCCGATGGCTCCAGCCGCACCATCGACCGGCTGCACCAGGACATGTCCAGCGTCGAACTGCGCATCGCCGACAACGGCAGCGAGCAGACCATCGACCGCCTGCACAAGGACATGACCAAGGCCGAAGCCCGCCTGGCCGACAACGGCAGCGAACAGACCGTGGACCGCCTGCATCGCAGCATGAGCCGTTTCGACCTGCGCACCGCCTGACCGCTCGTTACGCCGCAAGGCGCGAGAAAAGCCCGGCTCGATGCCGGGCTTTCCTATTTTCCCATCCCTGTCGCGCTGGGCGCATGGCCCGAGGCAAGCCGCACTCTCCCGCCTCAGACTCCGCTGAACCAGTTGTAGCCCTGGTCCTCCCAGTAACCTCCGGGATTGCTGTTGCTGACGAAGATCTCCACCACGTGCTTGGCGTTCTTGAAGCCGAGCTTGGTGGGAATCCGCAGGCGCAGCGGATAGCCGTTCTCCTCCGGCAGCGCCTGCCCGGACATCTCCAGCGCCAGCAGGGTCTGCGGATGCAGCGCGCTGGGCATGTCGAGGCTGGAGTAGTAGCGGTCGGCGCACTTGAAGCCAACGTACTTCGCCGAGGTGTCGGCGCCGACCAGCTCCAGGAAGGTGCGCAGCGGCACTCCGCTCCACTGGCCGATCGCGCTCCAGCCCTCGATGCAGATCAGTTGCGTGACCTGGCTGGCCTGCGGCAGCCGGCGCAGTTGCTCCAGGCTCCAGGGGCGCTTGTCGCGGACCCGCCCGGAAACCTGCAGGCGGTATTCCGGCAGGTCGATCTCCGGCACGTTGTAGGCCGGGTAGAACGCGTTGAAGGGGAACGGCGAGGCCACCTGCGACGGATCGAAGGTCGGCGCCAGCCGCATACGGCTGAACAGCCAGGCCTGGACCCGGTCGTTCCAGCGCGACATGGCCCAGAGTACCTTGTCGACCGAATCGCCATCCTGTAGCCGGCACCCCGAGAGCATCGCCAGGGCGCCCAGGGACAGGCCGCCGCGCAACAGCAGGCGGCGTTGCAAATCGACCATCTGCCGCTCGCTGGACGGGTCGACCGCGATCTTCGCGCGCTTCTTCTCCGGCCCCTTCATCCTTCGCTCCTCCGTCCGCGCCGCCACTCGCGTCCGATGATCATCGGCAGCAGGGTGCGCGGCACCAACAGCACCAGCAGCAGGTGCACGACGACGAACCCGACGACCCCGGCCATGGCCAGGAAATGCACCCAGCGCGCACCCTGGAAGCCACCGAACAGCGCGGTCAGCCCGTGCAGTTGCACCGGTTTCCAGATCGCCAGCCCGGACAGCACCAGCAGCGCACCGAGCGCCAGGACCAGCCAGTACAGCAGGCGCTGCACCGCGTTGTAGCGGCCCGGCTCATGGACCAGGCGCAGGCCGAGGGCGAGGCGCAGGTCGCGCCAGACGCCGGCCGCGCTCAAAGGCAGGAAGTCGCGACGAAAATGCCCGCTGGACAGTCCGTGGGCGAGGTAGCACAGGCCGTTGCCGAGCAGCAGCCACATGGCGGCGAGATGCCAGGCGATGGAACCGCCGAGCCAGCCGCCGAGGGTCGCCCAGGCGGGAAAACGGAAATCCAGCAGCGGCGAAGCGTTGTAGATGCCCCAGCCGCTGCCGATCAGGCAGGCCATGGCATAGGCATTGAGCCAGTGGCAGAGTCTCACCGGCCAGGCGTGCAACGCACGGTTCATGGCTTTTCTCCCAGGAAACCCGGCCGGGACGGACGCGCCGTCCCGGCGAAACCTCACATCGGCGGGGTCACGCCGTCCTTGCCGACCGAGATGGCCAGGGCGGTGAGGCTGCCGTCGGCGCCCTTCTGCGGGAACAGCACGACCTTGGCGCCAGGCTTGAGCAGGCTGCGCTCGCCCGGCTCCAGGCTGACGATGGGCACGTCGTCCGGCACCACCACGGTCTTCTCGCCATCGCCGTATTTCACGGTCATGCGCCGGCCCTGGCTGACCACCAGGTTGCCGACCGTACCGTTGGTCATGGTCGAGGCGCTGCCATCGGCGTTCTCCCAGGGCCGGTGGCCTTCGCCGCTGCCGCGCAGGCTGGGGGCGAAGACATGCACCTCGAGGGCCTTCAGGGTGCCGTCGGGCTGCGGCACGGCGGCGGTGCCGATGAAGCTGTCGGGCTGGATGTCCTCCGGCTTCGCCAGCGACACGGCGCGGATCGCGGTCTTGTCGGTGAGTCTGACCGTCAGTTGCTGGCCGTTGCGGGCCTTCAGTTGCAGGTGGTCGTCGGCGGCCTGCTGGATGGTGCCGCGCAGCGGCTGCAGCATGCCCGCAGGCGGTTGCGCGGCGAAGCTGGCGGCACTGGCCAGGAGCAGGCCGAAGAACAGCGCGGGGGAAGCCTTGAGTCGAAGCATCGGTCGATCCTCGGTGGGGTTGAGCCTCGATGGTCGCCCCGCCGGCGGTACCCGGAGATGACTTTCGCATGACAAAAATGTCACCGAATCCGCGCCGCGCGCTGGCTAGAATGGCGGCGAACGAGGGGGAACGAGACATGCGCATCCTGGTGATCGAAGACGATACGAAGACCGGCGAGTACCTGAAGAAGGGCCTCGGCGAGTCGGGCTATGCGGTCGACTGGTCGCAGCACGGCGCCGACGGTCTCTACCTGGCGCTGGAGAACCGCTACGACCTGGTGGTCCTCGACGTGATGCTGCCCGGCCTGGACGGTTGGCAGATCATGGAAGTGCTGCGCAAGAAGCACGATGTGCCGGTGCTCTTCCTCACCGCCCGCGACCAGCTGCAAGACCGTATCCGCGGCCTCGAACTGGGTGCTGACGACTACCTGGTGAAACCCTTCTCCTTCACCGAGTTGCTGCTGCGTATCCGTACCCTGCTGCGCCGCGGCGTGGTCCGCGAGGCAGAGCAGGTGCAACTGGCCGATCTGCATCTGGACGTGCTGCGGCGCAAGGTCAGCCGCCAGGGGCAGGTGATCGCCCTGACCAACAAGGAGTTCGCCCTCCTGCACCTGCTGATGCGCCGCGAGGGCGAGGTGCTGTCGCGCACCCTGATCGCCTCGGAGGTCTGGGACATGAACTTCGACAGCGACACCAACGTCGTCGACGTGGCGATCAAGCGCCTGCGCGCCAAGGTCGACAATCCCTTCCCGAACAAGCTGATCCATACCGTGCGCGGCATCGGTTACGTCTGCGAGGAGCGCCCGTGCCCGCCCGCCGCTCCCTGACCCTCTACGCGGCGCTGCTGTTCGCCGCGGTGGCGGCGCTGGTGGTCAGCGCGGTCGGCTTCTACCTGTACCGCTCGGTGGAAGAGGCGATGCTGCGGCGCAGCGACGTGATGGTCGCCGGCCGGGTCGAGCACTTCCGCAACCTGCTGCGCGACAACCTCACCCTGGCCGAGCTGAAGGCGCGCCCGCGTCTGTTCGAGAACATGCTCGGCAACGAGCAGGACATCCTGCTCCTCGGTCAGCCCGGCGAGGCGCCGATCGTCGCGGTCAACCCGCGCCACGAACGCCTGCCGTCGCTACGGGTGGTCGCCGCCGGCCAGGCGTTGAATCCGTCCGTCGTGCACGCCGCGCTGACCCACGACGGCATCCCGATGCGCGTGCTCGCCGCCGAGGTCCTGGTCGGCGGCCGCGAGCCGTTGCAGATCACCGCCGCACACCTGCTGCTGGGCGAGACGCGGATGCTCGCCCAGTACCGCGACCGGGTCATCGCCGCCGTGCTGCTGGCGTTCCTTGGCACCGCCCTGCTCGGCTGGCTGGTCCTGCGCCACGGCCTGCGCCCGCTGCGCACGCTGGCGGCGAAGGCGGCGGAGATCCATCCGACCAGCCTGGATACCCGCCTCGACGTCGCCGCCGCGCCTGCCGAGTTGCAGCAGGTGGCACAGTCGTTCAACGCCATGCTCGAACGCCTAGACGACGGCTACCAGCGTCTGCAGCAGTTCTCCGCCGACCTCGCCCATGAGATCCGCACGCCCATCGGTTCGCTGATGGGCCACGGCCAGGTGGCCCTGCGCCAGCCGCGCAGCAACGAGGAGTACCAGGCGCTGATCGCCTCCAACCAGGAAGAGCTGGAGCGCATCGCGCGGATGGTCGAGAGCATCCTGTTCCTCGCTCGCGCCGACGACGTACGGGCAGCGGTGGAGCGCAGCCGCCTGGACCTGGGCGAAGAACTGCGGCGCCAGGCGGAGTATTTCGAAGGGCTGGCCGAGGAACGTGGGCTGAGCCTCGACGTGCAGGTCAGCGGCCAGCTACGCGCCGATCCGCAACTGTTCCGCCGGGCGCTGAGCAACCTGCTGGCCAACGCCATCCGCTACGCCAGCGCCGACAGCCTGATCGAAGTGCGCGGCCTGCGCCGATCGGGGGAATTCCTGCTGAGCGTGGAGAACGCCTGCGACAGGCTGCCGGCCGAACCGCTGTCGCGCCTGTTCGACCGTTTCTACCGTGGCGACGCCGCGCGCAGCGACGCCCAGTCCAGCGGTCTCGGCCTGGCCATCGTCCAGGCGATCATGCGCCTGCACGGCGGCCGCGCCGAAGCGAGTGCACCGGCTCCGGGACGCATCCGCTTCGACCTGGCGTTCCCGGCTCAGGACTGAGCGGGTTTCTCGCCGGCGTCCGGCTCGCCGTCGGAGCGGCCGATATTCGCCGGCGCCTCCACCACCAGCTCCTCCGGCACTTCCTCGACGCGCGGGTCGAGGGTGGCGGCCATCGGGCTGACCGTGTCCGGCATCGCCACGTGTTGCAGCGGCGCCTCGTCGACCCGGTGTTCGCCGGTGACGCGCTTGGGCTGCACCCAGAACACCAGCAGCACCGCGTAGCCGGACACCAGCATGTAGAACAGTCCCGGACCGAAGTGGCGCATCAGCGCGCCGGCCACCAGCGGACCGATACAGGCGCCGACCCCGTAGGTGGTCAGGAGCATCGCCGACAACGCGACCCGGCGCGGCTGCTCGACGTGGTCGTTGGCCAGCGCCACCGCCAGCGGATAGAGGGTGAACAGCAGCATGCCGGTAACGAACCCGTTGGCCAGCAGCAACCAGTACGGCAGCGTCACCAGCCCCCACATCGGGATCGAGGCCAGGCACAGCAGCACCGCATTGCCGCGGATCAGCCAACTGCGGTCGAGGCGGTCGGACAGCCAACCCAGCGGCCACTGCGCACAGAAGCCGGCGACGATGCACATGCCGACGAAGAAACTCGATTGCGAGGCATCCAGGCCGTTGCGGTTGGCGTAGACCGGCGCCAGGCCGTAGAAGGCGCCGACCATCAGGCCGGCGATGAAGATGGTGCCCAGCGCCTGCGGCACGCGCTGCCAGAAGAAACGCACTTCCAGCGGCGCGGCGACCAGCTTGGCCGGGTGCACGCGCCGGGTCATGGCCAGCGGGATCAGGCACGAGGCGAAGCAGATGGCGACCAGCAGCAGCGGCTTGTAGTCGAGGGTCGGGCTCAGCGCCAGCAGGCCCTGGCCGAGCACCAGGCCAAGGTCGACGGCGACCATGTAGCCGGCGAACACCTTGCCGCGCTGGTGGCTCTCGGCCTGCTCGTTGAGCCAGCTCTCGATCACCATGTACTGGTTCATCATCACCGCGCCGGTGATGAAGCGCAGCAGCAGCCAGACTTCCAGCTGATCGACCAGGGCATGCAGCAGCACGGTCACGGTGGCAATCCCGGCGCAAGCCACGTAGGAACGGATATGGCCGAAGCTGGCGATCAGCTTGTGTCCGAATTTTCCACCGCAGACCAGGCCGAAATAGTAGGACGCCATCAGCCCGCCGACCCACAGGTCGCCTGCGCCTTCCTGGGTCAGGCGCAGGCCGATGTAGGTGGTGAACAGGCCGGAGCCGGCCAGCATGAGCAGGGTGGCGGTGTAGAGCGCGGGAAAGGTGACGAGCGGGCTGAACATGACGGTTCCTGGACGGACGGGCCCCACGGCCGGCATCCGCCGAGCATTGTTAGATTCGGGAAGGATCGACGCTGCTGGCCGATCGCGGGCGCAGGCCGTCCTGCGTTCGGCGAGACTCCGACGCCGCGCGGCGGCCGGAAGCCACGTCGCGGTGCACAGGGCGGCATTATCCCCGCTCCGGAGCGGCCCCGCCACGGGCGCCGCGAGCGTTCCGTCGGCTCAGCCGCGCCGCGCCGGGAGCGGCTCGCGCGGCGGCAGCCGATATACCCAGATGCGCCGCAAGACAGTGAGGAATTGCCGTCCCAGGCGTCCGCTGTTGTAGGTCTGCCCGTAGCGCCGGGCGATTTCGCGGACCTCGCGGGACAACGCGGCGTAGCGACGCGCCGGCAGGTCCGGGTAGAGGTGGTGCTCGATCTGGTGGCTGAGGTTGCCGGTCAGGATGTGGAACAGCGGCCCGCCCTCCAGGTTGCTGGAACCGCGCAACTGGCGCAGGTACCAGTGGCCACGGGTCTCTCCCTCCAGCACCGAGGGCGGGAAGACCACCGCCTTCTCGGTGAAGTGGCCGCAGAAGATCACCGTGAAGGTCCACAGGTTGCGCAGCACGTTGGCCAGCAGGTTACCGACGAACACCGCGCCGAAGCCGCCGGCGAACAGGCCGAGAAGCGGGAACAGCAGGTAGTCCTTGGTCCACTGGCGACCCAGCTTGGCACGCAGGCGGCGTAGCAGCGGCATGAGTTCGGCCTTGTCCAGGCGCCCCTTGGCGTACTTGTCCAGGCGCAGATGCTGGATCGCCACCGCGTACTGGAACAGCAGCGCCTGCAGCGTCACCCACAGCGGTTGCCAGCGGTAGAACGGCTTCCAGCGCTGCTCCGGGAACAGGCGCACGACCCCGTAGCCGACGTCGTCGTCCTTGCCCAGCACGTTGGTGTAGGCATGGTGGATATGGTTGTGGGTGTGCCGCCAGAAGTCGGACGGCCCGGCGATGTCCCACTCGTAGGCGCGGCCGGCGAATTCCGGATCGTTCATCCAGTCGTACTGGCCGTGCATGACGTTGTGGCCCAGCTCCATGTTCTCGAGGATCTTGCCCAGGCCGAGAAGCAGGCTGCCGAGCAGCCAGGTCGGCGGCAGCCAGCCGAACATCAGCAGCGCCCTGCCGCTCCAGCAGCAGACGCGCACCGCCGCGCGGACCCGGCGGATGTAGCGCGCGTCGTCCGCGCCGAGATCGGCCAGGGTACGCAGGCGCAGGGCATCGAGTTCGGCGCCGAAGGCCGCCAGTTGTTCCGGGGTCAGTTCGCGGTCGTCGCGCATCGCAGGGCTCGCAGGTCGGTTCACAGGTCCAGCGCCAGGTCGCCGTGGGCGGCGCTGACGCAGAGGCGGATAGGCTGGCCGGGCTCGCTGCACAGCGCGCCGCTGCGCAGGTCGCGCACGCAGCCGCTGAGCAGGACGCAGGTGCAACTGGCGCAGATGCCCTGGCGGCAACCGTGGGCCGGGCGCAGGCCGTGGGCCTCGGCCTGTTCCAGCAGGCTGGCGGCGCTGTCGCCGGAGACTTCCCGCTGCGACCGGGCGAAGCGCAGGCGCACTTCGCGCGGCGCCTCCCCGCTGCGCCAGCGCGGGACGCTGAAGGATTCCGTCTGCAAGCCGGCGAAGCGCGCCCCCAGTTGCTCGCCCACCGCCTCGACGAAAGCCGCCGGCCCGCAGGCCAGGGCCTGGCTGCGCGCCAGGTCGGTTGCCCAGCCGTCCAGGTGGCGCGGCTGGAAATGCCCCTCCAGGCAGCCATCGGCCCGCGCCCCGCGGGTCAGGCTCCAGCGCAACTCCAGGTTCGGGTGGCGCGCCGCCAGCGCCTCCAGCTCGCCGAGCCAGGCGCGCTGGCCGGGATGACGGACGTAGTGCAGCCACAGCACGGGACCGCGATAGCCGTTCTCCAGCGCCTCGCGGAGCAGGCCGAGCAAGGGCGTCAGGCCGCTGCCGGCGGCCAGCAGGCAGACCGCCTCGGCCTGCATCGGCCAGCGCAGATCGCCTTGCGCGGGTTGCAACTCGACACGCTGGCCGACCGCCAGGTGTTCGCACAACCAGGGCGAGAGCAGCCCGTCCGGGTGACGCTTGACGGCGATTTCCAGGCGCTCGCCGACCACCCGGGTCAGGCTGTAGCTGCGCCCGACCCGCACCCCGTCGCGCTCCGCCAGCAGCTGGATGTGCTGGCCCGGCCGCGCCGGCGGCCAGCCGGGGGCGGTACGCAGGGCCAGGGCGAGCATATCGTCGGCCACCCAGTAGCGTGCCTCGACCCGCGCATAGTGGCGGTTCAACGACGCCAGCGGATGGGCGTGGCGCAGCAGGCCGTCGACATCGGCCTCACGCAGCCAGCCACGGGCGGCGAGACGGCGCAGGGGTGCGAGCAAAGGGGTCAGGAGCGCGAGGGGAAGCAAGGCCATGGAAAATATTTCAGTGAACGATCGTTCACAAAACTTTGCCCGTTCCGCGCAATCGAGTCAACAAGCGTTCACTGATGTATCCTTCGACCGCTGCCGTCCCCGGTTCGACCGGGTCGCAGGGCTTTTGCTACAGTCGCCGGTCCGCCAAAGGAAGCCGTATGTCCTCACCCCGCGCCGAACAGAAACAGCAGACCCGCCACGCGCTGATGAGCGCCGCGCGCCACCTGATGGAAAGCGGGCGCGGCTTCGGCAGCCTCAGCCTGCGCGAAGTGACGCGCGCCGCCGGCATCGTCCCGGCCGGCTTCTACCGGCACTTCAGCGACATGGACCAGCTCGGCCTGGCGCTGGTCGCCGAAGTCGACGAGACCTTCCGCGCCACCCTGCGCGCGGTGCGCCGCAACGAGTTCGAACTGGGCGGGCTGATCGACGCCTCGGTGCGCATCTTCCTCGACGCGGTCGGCGCCAACCGCTCGCAGTTCCTCTTCCTCGCCCGCGAGCAATACGGCGGCTCGTTGCCGATCCGCCAGGCCATCGCCAGCCTGCGCCAGCGCATCACCGACGATCTGGCCGCCGACCTGGCGCTGCTGAACAAGATGCCGCACCTCGACGGCGCGGCCCTCGACGTGTTCGCCGACCTGGTGGTGAAGACCGTCTTCGCCACCCTTCCGGAGCTGATCGACCCACCCGCCGCCGATCTGCCGCCGCACCTGATGCCGGCCGCGAAGATCACCCACCAGCTGCGTTTCATCATGATCGGCGGCAAGCACTGGCACGGCCTGCCCGGCTGACCCCGCACCTCCCCTGCGGACCTCCGGCTCGGCGTTCGTCCGCGGACTAGACGCGCGCGCACCTTTCCGGTGCGGCAAAAAAGTCGTTGCGCACCAACCTGGCGCGCTGCAATATTTTGTTACACCCCTATGGCCCCGTTTTCCCGGTACAGGCGTCCCGCATCGACCTGGCAAGGCCCTTGCTGGTGCTTGTTGTGATCCCTTTCCTGTCGCATTGCGGAAACTGCCCATGCTGGTCATCCACCAACGCCTGCCCGCCCGCTCGCCCCGCTGGGACGAAGAACTCCACCTGACCTACGAGGCGCGCAGCAAGAGCCGCCTGCGCTGCTTCGCGGCGAGCGGCGAGGAGGTCGGCCTGTTCCTCGAGCGCGGCCAGCCTCCGCTGGCCGACGGCGACTGCCTGGAGGCCCGCGACGGTCGCCTGGTGCGGGTCGTCGCCCGCTCCGAACGTCTGCTCCACGTCACCTGCGCCAGCCCGCTGGAACTGACCCGAGCCGCCTACCACCTGGGCAACCGTCACGTCGCCCTGCAGGTCGGCGACGGCTGGCTGCGCCTGCTCGACGACTACGTGCTGAAAGCCATGCTCGAACAGCTCGGCGCCACGGTGGAGGCCATCGAGGCGCCGTTCCAGCCGGAGCACGGTGCCTACGGCGGAGGCCACCACCACTCGCACCATGGCGAGGCGGAGTTCAACTACGCGCCGCGCCTGCACCAGTTCGGCGTGCGCCGGTGAACAGCATCTGGGCGCGCCTGCGCCTGGCCAGCTCGCAGTTGCCGATCGGCGGATACAGCTATTCCCAGGGCCTGGAGGCGGCCCTCGACAATGGCTGGGTGCGCGACGCCGAGAGCGCGCGGACCTGGCTGGTCGACCAGCTGCAACTGAACCTGGCGCGCTTCGAGGCGCCGCTGCTGGCCGGCCTGCTGCGCGCCGCGCTGATCGGCGACTGGGCCGCCTGCGATGCGGCCAGCGAACGCCATAGGGCCAGCCGCGAGACCCGCGAGCTGGCCCAGGAGAGCCGGCAGATGGGCTTTTCCCTGCACCAATTGCTGGAAGCCCTGCCCGAGCTCGACGCTCCCGGCCGCGCCTGGCTGGCGCGCCAGGACCCGCCCAATCTCGCCGCCGCCTGGGCGATGGCCGCGCGCGCCTGGCGCCTGGACGCCGAGGAGGCGCTGAGTGCCTGGTTCTGGAGCTGGCTGGAAAACCAGTTGGCGGTGCTGATGAAAACCCTGCCGCTCGGCCAACTGGCCGCGCAGAAACTTGCTTCCAGCCTACTGCCGGAACTCGACCGCGCCTGCGCCGAGGCGCTGCGGCGGCCCGCCGTCGAGGGCAGCGCCGCGTTCGGTCTGGCGCTGGCCAGCATGACCCACGAAACCCAGTACAGCCGTCTGTTCCGTTCCTAGGAGAAACCCCATGACATCCCAACCCCTGCGTGTCGGCATCGGCGGTCCGGTGGGCTCCGGCAAGACCGCCCTGACCCTGGCCCTGTGTCGCGAACTGCGCGAGCGCTACAACCTCGCGGTGGTCACCAACGACATCTATACCCAGGAAGACGCGGAGTTCCTGGTGCGCAACGAGGCCCTCGCCCCCGAGCGGATCATCGGCGTGGAAACCGGCGGCTGCCCGCACACGGCGATCCGCGAGGACGCCTCGATCAACCTGGAGGCGGTGGACCAGCTCAACCGGCGCTTCCCCGGCCTCGAACTGATCCTGGTGGAATCCGGCGGCGACAACCTGTCGGCCACCTTCAGCCCCGAGCTGTCCGACCTGACCCTCTACGTGATCGACGTTTCCGCCGGCGACAAGATCCCGCGCAAGGGCGGCCCCGGCATCTGCAAGTCGGACCTGCTGGTGATCAACAAGATCGACCTGGCGCCGCTGGTCGGCGCCTCCCTCGATGTGATGGACCGGGACGCCCGGCGCATGCGCGGCGACAAGCCGTTCGTGTTCAGCAACCAGAAGACCGGCCAGGGGCTGGACGAAATCATCGCCTTCATCGAGCGCCAGGGCCTGCTGACCGCCGCCTGACGCCACTTCGCAACGACAAGGAACCACCAATGAAACTGCCCAAGCTGCTCGCCGCCCTCGCCCTGCTCGCCGCTCCGGCGCTGGCCTTCGCCCACCCCGGCCACGGCGAACACGGCCTGGTCGCCGGCCTCGCCCATCCGCTCACCGGCCTCGACCACCTGCTGGCGATGTTCGCCGTCGGCCTCTGGGCCGCCCAGCAACAGGGAGCCGCGCGTCTCGCCCTGCCCTGCACCTTCGTCGGCACCATGCTGGTCGGCGGGCTGCTCGGCTTCGAGGGCCTGCAACTGCCGTTCATGGAGACCGGCATCGCCGCCTCGGTGCTCGCCCTCGGCCTCTGCGTGGCCCTCGCCGTGCGCCCGCCGCTGCCGCTGGCGATGGCCGCCACCGCGCTGTTCGCCCTGGCCCACGGGGTCGCCCACGGCCTGGAGCTGCCGGCCCTCTCCAGCCCCTGGCTGTACGCGCTCGGTTTCGTCGCCGCCACCGCCGCGCTGCACGCCGCCGGCTACGCGCTGGTGCGCTTCCTGCCGCAGGCGGCCGCGCCCCTGGTACGTCTCGCCGGGCTGGCCTCGGCGGGCGCCGGGGTCTGGTTGCTGGCCGGCTGAGCCGCCGCGCCTCCCCTCAGCGCCTGATCAGCACCCGTCGGCCTTGGTGCACGAGGCGCAGGCCATGGGTCTGTGCCAGCATCGCCAGGGCCAGCGGCAGGTCGTCGACGGGAAAGGTGCCGGAGACACGAAGCGGGTCCAGCGACGGCTCGCACTCGATGCTCTCGCCGCCGTAGCGCATCAGTTCTCCCGCCCACTGCCGCAGCGGCATGTCGTCGGCCACCAGCAGGCCCTGGCGCCAGGCCAGCGCGGCCTCGCTGGCGGACTCGACGGGGCCGATCCGCTGGCGATCGAAGCGCACCCGCTGGCCAGCCTCGATCACCCGGCCATCCGCCGCGCTCGCGGCGCCCTCCGGACGCACCTGGACCGCGCCTTCGTACACCGCCAGCACTGTCTCTGCGCCCTCGCGTCGGACGCTGAAGGCGGTACCCAGCGCGCGCATCAGGCCCTGTTCGGTGCGCACCAGGAACGGCCGCGGCGGCTCGCGCCGATCCGCCGCGGTGCGGAGGTAGATCTCTCCGCGATACAGGCGCAGCAGGCGCTGGCCGGCGTCGTAGCGCACGTCCAGCGCGCTGTCGGTGTTCATCTCGACCTGGCTGCCGTCCTCCAGCACCAGGTCGCGCCGCTCGCCGACGGCAGTGAGGTAGTCGGCGCCGAAGCCGTCGCGCCAGACCTGGGCGCGCCATCCCCACCAGACCAGCGGTGCGCCGCCGAGCAGCAGGGCGAGGCCGCGCAGGACCGCGCGCCGGCCGCTGCCGGACGGACGCTCGAGCGCACGCCGGGCCAGCGCCGGCGGCAGCGAACCGATATTCGCCAGCAGACGCTCGGCGCGCCGCCAGGCGCGCTGGTGCTCGGGGCTGCGCGAGCGCCAGGACTCCAGCTCGGCCTGTTGCGCCGGAGCCAGCGGCCCCTCCTGCATCAGCAGCAGCCAGGAGGCGGTCTCCCTGAGCACCTGCGGGGCGATCGCCTCGGCGGCCGGCGGCCCGGAAAGCTCCGTATCGCCCGCCTGCGGCGCCCGGCGGGAAGCGCGGTCATTCATCGGGCATCAGGCTCAGGCAGGTCACGTAGGCCTGGTGGATGAACTTCTTCACCGTCGGCAGCGCAACGCCCAGCGCCTGGGCGATGTCCTTCTGCTTCATGCCGTCCAGCGTCGCCATCAGGAATGCCTGTTTCACCCGCGGGCGCAGGGTGTCGAGCAGCGCGTCGATCTCGTGCAGGGTCTCGACGATCACACTCTGTTGTTCCGGCGACGGCTGCAACGGCTCGGGCAGCGTGGCCAGGGCCTCCAGCCAGGCAAGTTCCAGCGATTGGCGACGGCGCCAACTGACCAGCACGCAGTTGGCGATACGGGTGAGATAGGCGCGCGGCTGACGGATCGCTTCACGCTGGCCGCCGTCGCGGCTGGCGAGAATGCGCAGGAAGGTGTCATGGGCCAGGTCGTCGGCCACGCCGCGTCCCCAGGAGCGGAGTCGGTAGGCCAGCCAGTTGCGCAGCCAGGCATGGTTTTCACGGTAGAGCGTGGCGACGCCGTCGCGGTCCGCGGACAGGCAGGAACTCGGCGCATTCATCGGAGGCGCATTCATCGGAATAGTCAGCTGGCTTCAATCGCAAATGAAAACTATTATCACTAATTTTCCGCTGACCACAATGCCGACGCCCTTCCTCGACCGGCCCCGCCGAACCCGAAATATCCCTTTTCCGATCTCGTGCGACAGAGGGAATGAGAGCCCGCAATGACGGGCGCCACCCCTGCGAGCGAAGAAGTCATGTCCCTACAACGCCCTATCCCCAGCCTGGCGCGTCCCTTGTCGCGCGTCTCCCCGCTCACCCTTGCCCTGCGCTGGGCCCTGCTCGGCCTGTCGGCGGTCGGCGCCGGCCTGCTCGGCGGCGGCCTGGCCCACGCGCAGAGCGTCGGCCAGCACAGCGCGGCTACCCGCCTGGACGACGCCACGCCGCGCAGCTACGACATCCCGGCGGGTTCGCTGGGCGCCTCCCTGGGCGCCTTCGCCAGCCAGTCGGGCCTGCTGCTGTCCTTCGACCCCGAGCTGACCCGCGGCCGCACGGCGCCGGCGCTCAAGGGTCGCTACAGCGTACTGGAAGGCTTGCAGCGAGTCCTGTCGAACACCGGCCTGCAGGTCGCGGCGGGAACCTCCGGCGCCTACCTGCTGGTCGAGCCGCGCATGTCCGGAGAAACCCCGGCCGACCTGTCGCCGGTGGTGGTCTCGGCCGCCGAGCTGGCCGATCCGCAGAAGGAAACCTATACCGCGCCACGCTCGTCGGTGTACCTCTCCAGCGAAGACATCGACCGCTTCGGCCGGGTTTCCGTGGGTGACCTGCTCCAGGGCATCCCGGGCGTACAGGTCGGCGACAGCCGCAACGGTGGCGCGCTGGACGTCAACATCCGCGGCATCCAGGGGCAGAGCCGGGTGGCGGTGCGGGTCGACGGCGCGGAGCAGGCGCTGGACGTCTACCGCGGCTACGCCGGCACCCAGCAGCGCAGCTACATCGATCCCGACCTGGTCAGCAGCGTGACCGTCGACAAGGGTCCCTCGACCCGCTCGGGCGCGATCGGCGGCAGCGTGGAAATGCGCACCATCGGCGTCAAGGACATCCTGGTCGCCGGCAAGGACCTCGGCGTGCGCTTCACCGGCGACGTCTGGAACAACGGCGTCGCCCCGCAGCACCGCAGCGCCAGTTCGAAGACCGAGAATCTCAGCAGCGTGCCGCACGATGACCGCGGCAGCCTGTTCGGCTCCCAGGCCAAGTCCGGCAGCGCCGCCTTCGCCTACCGCAACGAGCATCTGGACCTGGTCGCCGCCTATGCGCAGCGCAACCAGGGCAACTACTTTTCCGGCAAGAAAGGCCAGGACCGCTATCGCGTCTACAACCGCTACGGTCGCGAGGAAAGCAGCGTAGCCAAGGTCTACAACGCGGGAGAGGAAGTGCTCAACTCGTCGTCGGAGACCGAGTCCTACCTGCTCAAGGCGACCTGGCGCATCGCCGACGAGCACACCCTGGACCTCGGCTATCGTCGCTACGACGGGCGCACCGGGGAGATCATGCCGTCGGACATCTTCCGTTTCGGCACCGCCGGCATCTACCAGTACCCATTGAGCGAAGTGAAGATCGACACCTACACCGCACGCTACCGTTACCTGCCCGAGAACAATCCGCTGGTGGACCTCAGCACCGGACTGTGGATGACCGAGGCGAAGAGCGACATGCTGACCTCGGTGCTGGCGCCGCGCTCCCAGGCCTATCGCTCCGACCGCAACTGGACGCGCCAGGACAACCGGCGCATCGGCGGCGACCTGAACAACGTGGCGCGCTTCGAAACCGACTTCGGCGATTTCAAGCTCGACCTCGGCGGCTCGTTCCAGGTCGAAGACATCCAGCCGCAGAAAAGCGTGGTCACCACCCTCCACGACATCAACGCCAACCGCACCCTGAGGGACGCCACCCGCCAGGAATACGGCCTCAACGGCAAGCTCGAGTTCAAGCCGGTCGAGCGCCTGACGCTATGGGGCGGCGGCCGCTACAGCCACTTCAACAGCAAGGACAACGGCATCTCCGCCTCGCCGCGGCGCGAGGATCGCGACATGCGCTTCATCACGGTGAGCAGGCCCGGCTACTACGGCTCGATGATGTGGTTCCCCGACCAGAACGGCCAGTACACCGACGCCACCGATCCCCGCCTCAACAACGGCATCGTCACCAACAACACCAACAATCCGTTCGAAGGCATTCCCTTCGACGAGTTCGGCCCGGCCAACGTGACGGTCCATCCCTCGCGGGTCACCAACGTGGTCACCGGCTACAACTACAGCAAGAAGGGCAGCAGCCGCGGCGGCGGTTTCTCGCCGGCATTCGGGATCAATTTCGAGCTGGCCCCGGATACCTTCGTCTACGCCTCCTATACCGAAGGCCTGCGTCTGCCGTCGCTGTTCGAGACCAGCCAGGGTACCCTCCAGGTCGAGCCGGGCAAGGACCTCAAGCCCGAGCGTTCGCGCAGCTGGGAGATCGGTGCCAGCGCGCTGCGCGACAGCCTGTTGGCCGACGGCGACTCGGCGGCGATCAAGCTGGCCTACTTCAACAACACCATCAAGAACTACATCACCCGCTATTACGATCCGGGCCAGATGGGCCTGATGACCTTCAGCAACACCGACAGCTACCGCACCAGCGGTCTCGAACTGCAATCGCACTACGACGCAGGGCGGGTGTTCGCCGACCTGTCGGCGACCTACTACCTGAAGACCGAGACCTGCGACGCCGCCTTCGCCGCCAGGCTGCGCGCCGGCGCCAACCGCTACCAGCGCACCGAGAACACGCCGAACTGCACGCCGGGCAGCTTCATGGGCTCCTATACCAACACGCAGAACCCGCCGCGGCTGGCGACCAACCTGACCGCCGGCCTGCGCTTCTTCGACCAGGCCCTGACCCTGGGCGGACGCATGACCTATACCTCCGGCCCCACCGCCACGGCGGACAAGCCCTGGCAGGTCGGCGCCACCACACCGCAGATCGAGTACCGCTCGGTGCAGCTGTTCGACCTGTTCCTCAAGTACAAGCTGTTCGAGCACACCGAACTGAATGCCTCGCTGCAGAACCTCACCGACCGCTATTACCTTGACCCGCTGGCACAGAGTTTCATGCCCGCGCCCGGGCGTACCCTGCGGGTGGGGATGCAGGCGAAGTTCTGAGCCGCCCTCTCCCCCTCCAGGCGTTGTCGGCGGAGCGCCGCTCCGGTAGGGCGGATAACCGCCCAGCGGTTATCCGCCGAAGCACCGGGCCTCCCGCTCCCCGTCCCTCCGGAACTGTCCGGAGGAGCGGCGAGACAGCGTCCGTCACCACGACAACGGATAACTCACCACCAGCCGCGTCTGGTCGAAGTCGCTGTTGAAGCTGCGTCGGTTGCTGGCGTGGTTGAGGCGCACGTTGAGCCGCGCCAGCGGACCGCTCTGCACGGTGTAGCCGAGCTCGACATCGCGCTCCCATTCCTTGCCGCCGCTACCGGCCTTGGTGGTGGCGTTCGAGCCATGGCCGTAGCGGACCATGCCGATCAGGCCGGGCCAGCCGAGGCCGACGAAATCGTAGTCGTAGCGCACCTGCCAGGAGCGTTCGTCGGCGTTGGTGAAGTTGCCGTTGAACATGTCGTTGCCCATGCTCCGCCCACTGCTGCCGTAGACCGATTGCCAGCCGCTGTCGCCGCCGACCTTCTGCAGGCCAAGGTAGAAGGTGTGCAGGCCGATGCCGGCGGAAAACAGGCCGTAGACGGTATGGCTGTCGATCTCTCCGGCGCGCGCGGCGCCGTCGTCGCGGTCGACGAACAGGCCGAGGTTGGCGCCCAGGGTCCAGTCGCCGACACGCTGCTTGTGCAGCAGGTTGGCGTAGCTCTGCCGGTAGACGTCCTCCAGTTGCCCGTGCCACAGGCCCAGTTGGGTGCGCTCGCGGTTGAAGCGGTACTCGGCGCCGGCGTAGTTGAAACCGTCCGATTTCTGCGTCGGCGCGCTCCAGGCCGACAGGTCCTGCATGTCCGCCGAATTGCGCAGGCTCACCGCGTCGAAGCGTCCGGCCTGCAGAGCCAGGCCCGGCAGCTCGCGGGAAACCACGGCGAAGCCGCGGAACGTCTGCGGCAGCAGGCGTCCGTCGTCGTAGCGCAACAGCGGAATGTCCGGGAGCATCTCGCCGATCTTCAGTTCGCTGGCCGAAACGCGCAGCTTGGCGGCCACGCCGACACGCCCATAGTTGTCCGCCGCGCGACCGTCATCGTGCAACGGAAGAAGCTCGGAATTGCTGGTGCCACGTCCGCTGTTCAGCTTCACGCCGAACAGGCCGATGGCGTCGAGGCCGACGCCGACCGTGCCCGGGGTATAGCCGGAACTGAACTTGAGGATGAAGCCCTGCGCCCACTCGTCCACCAGGCTCTTGCCGGCATCGTGGTCGCGGAAATCGCGGTTGAAGTAATAGTTGCGCAGGACCAGGTCGGTCTTCGCATCCTCCAGGAAGCCGCCCTCGGCAGCTTGCGCGGCAAGACAGGCGAGCATCGGCAGGACCGCCCCTGCATTGCGCGGGACTGCGGTTTTACGACGGATTTTCATTGTTATTGTGCTCCGTTTTTCAGGGACGACCGAGCCCCGGCAGCCTCTGCGGGCCACCTGGCGACGACGGTCGGGTCAGCAGCGGGGCGCGGGCCCCGCCGCCAGGGTCAGAACGGGTACTGGCGCGGCGCGTGCTGCACGCTGATCCAGTGGTCCGTGGTGAATTCCTCGATGGCCCAGTCGCCGTTGAAGCGGCCAAGTCCGGAGTTCTTCTCGCCGCCGAAGGGCGCGTTGGCCTCGTCGTTCACCGGAATGTCGTTGACGTGGGTCATCCCCGCGCGAAGCTGGCGGGCAAAGCGCACCGCGCGTTCCAGGTCGCGGCTGAACACCGCGCTGGACAGCCCGTATTCGCTGGCGTTGGCCAACTCCAGCGCATGCGCCTCGTCGCGCGCGCGGAGCAGGCCGACCAGCGGGCCGAAGATTTCATCGCGGGCGATCTCCATCGTCGCGGTGACCTCGCCGAATACGTGCGGAGCCAGCAACTGCCCATCGACGCCGCCCTCGTACAGCGGCTTGGCGCCTTCCTGGCGGGCCAGGCGGATCTTTTCCAGCAGGCCTTCGAGCTGGCGCGCGTTGACGATCGGCCCGACCGCGGTATCGGCGCGCTGCGGATCGCCGACCCGGAGACCCTTGACCCGCTCGACGAAGCGCGCGGCGAAAGCGTCGTAGAGGCTGTCCTCGACGATGATGCGGTTGATCGCCATGCAGATCTGCCCCTGGTGGAGGAACTTGCCGAACACCGCGGCATTCACCGCCTGCTCCAGATCGGCGTCGCCGAGCACCACGAACGGACTGTTGCCGCCCAGCTCCAGCGCCACGTGCTTGAGGTGCGCGCCGCCGCTGGCGATGCGGCCGATGTTGCGGCCCACCGGGGTCGATCCGGTGAAGGTCACCAGGCCCGGCACCGGGTGCTCGACGAAGGCGTCGCCGATCTCGCTGCCGGGGCCGACCACCACGCTGAACAGCCCGGCCGGCAGCCCGGCCTCTTCGAAGATCCGCGCCAGCAGCAGTCCGCCGCAGACCGGCGTGTCGCTGGCCGGCTTGACCACCACCGCGTTGCCCAGCGCCAGGGCCGGGGCGATGGAACGCTGGGTCAGGTGCAGCGGGAAGTTCCACGGGCTGATCACCCCGACCACGCCGATGGCGCTGCGGTAGACCCGGCTTTCCTTGCCCGGCACGTCGGACTCGACGATGCGCCCGTGCACCCGTGCCGGGAACGACGCCGACTCCAGGGTGATCGCGCGCGCCGCGCCCCATTCGATCTCGGCCTTCAGGCGGGTGCTGCCGGACTCGCGGATGATCCAGTCGACGATCTCCTCGTGGCGGCGGTCGAACACCTCCACCGCCTTGTACAGTACCGCCGCGCGTGCCGAGGGCCCGAGCGCGGCCCATGCCGGCTGGACCTCGGCGGCCTTGGCGTAGGCGGCATCGAGGTCGTCGCGGTCGGCCTGCTCGATCTCCAGCAGCAGGCTGCCGTCGAACGGGTTGCTCACCTTCAGCCGGCGGCCGGCCCGGCCGTGGCGCCACTCGCCGGCCAGGGGCTGGAGACCGAGGTCGGTATAACGGGAATCGCTCATCGCTCTTCTCCTCTTTCGAAAATCACAGGGGTTTCTTCGCCGTCGCGTCGACGGACGCTTCCGCCGGCACGCGCGGCCGCAGGTGGATGCAGGCGATCGCCAGCGCGCCGATCACGCCGGGCGCGGCGAAGGCCAGGAAGTTCTGCTGGAACGGCAGCTCCAGGGCCAGCAGGCTGCCGCCGAGCATCGGCCCGGCGATGGCGCCGAGGCGGCCGACGCCGGCGGCCCAGCCGACCCCGGTGGAGCGCACCCAGGCCGGATAGAACTGCGCGGCGTAGGCATGGATCACCGCCAGGGTGCCGATGGTGGTGGCGCCGGCCACCACCAGCAGGCCGTTGAGCAGCCAGGGGCCTGGCCCCAGGCCGAGGGCCGCCAGGGAGGCCGCGGCCAGGGCGAAGAACAGCACCAGGGTGCGGCCGGCGCCGAGGCGGTCGGCCAGCCAGCCGCCGAACAACGCACCGAGGGTCGCCCCGACATTCAGGGTGACGAGGAACGCCAGGCTCGAACCGAGGGCGTAGCCGCCGCCGGCCATCAGTTTCGGCAACCAGGTGTTGAGCCCATAGCTCATCAGCATGCACATGGCGAAGGCCACCCACAGCAGCAGGGTGCCCACTGCCTGGCGCCCCTCGAACAACTGGGCGACCCGTCCGCTCGGCGCTTCGGCCGCGACAGCGTTCGCCCGCTCGGCGCCGGGCCGGTAGTCGGGATCGACCTTGCGCAGCAGCGCGTCCAGTTCGGCGCGGCGGCCCTTGAGTTCGAGGAACGCCGCCGACTCCGGCAACCAGCGCAACATCAGCGGCACCGCCAGCACCGGCAGCACCGCCACGTAGAACACCGATTGCCAGCCCCAGGCGGGGATCATGGCGATCGCCAGTAGCGCCGAGAGCACCGCGCCCACCGAGTAGAAGGCCGACATCACCGTGACCAGGGTGCTGCGCCGCCCGGCCGGGGCGAATTCGCTGATCAGGTTGATCGCGCTGGGCACCAGCGCGCCCAGTGCCAGGCCGGTGAAGAAGCGTCCGGCGCCCAGTTCCAGCGGGTCGCGGGCGTGCCCGGTGAGGAAGGCGGCGAGGCTCGCCAGCAGGGTGGTGGCGATCACCAGGCGGCGCCGGCCGAAACGGTCCGCCAGCGGCGCCAGCAGGGTGCCGCCGAAGAGCATGCCGAACAGCGCGCAACTGCCGAGGGTGCCGGCCTGCACCGGGCTCAGCTGCCACTCCTGCATCAGGCGTGGCACCACCGAGCCGTAGATGACCATGTCGTAGCCGTCGAACAGCATGATGAAACACCCCCAGCCAAGGATCAGCCAGTGAGTACGGTTAAAGCGGGCAGCGTCGATCACCGCCGCAGCGGATTGCCTGTTCATACCAACCTCTCTCTTGTTCTTGTTATGGGCGCACGCGGGCGTCGGTCGGCACCGCCCACTCTGGCATGGGGCGGCGCCGTGGAACATCAGGGTTCGATGGTTTGCGTCGGCACCTCGATCAAAACCGGGCGATCAGCGGCCAGGGCATGCTTCAAGGCGCTTTCCAGCTCTTCGCGGGTGGCTGCGTGGAGCGCCTCGACGCCATAGCCGCGGGCGATCGCGCAGAAGTCCAGGCCGGGCACGTCGAGCCCCGGCGCATCGGGCACCTCGAGCACCCCGGCGAACCAGCGCAGGGCGCCGTAGGTACCGTTCTTGAGGATGATGAACACCGCCGGCACGCGGTATTGCGCGGCGCTCCAGAGCGCGGTGATGCCGTAGTTGGCCGAGCCGTCGCCGATGATCCCGATCACCTGCCGCCGCGGCTGCGCCAGTTGCGCGCCGACCGCCGCCGGCAGGCCGAAGCCGAGGCCGCCGGCGGCCGGGAAGAAGTAGCTGCCCGGCTCGCGCATCTCCACGCGCTGCCAGAAGGCGGTCACGGTGGAAGTCGACTCCTTGACGAAGATGGCGTCGCGCGGCGCCAGCGCATCGATCACGTCGAACACGGTTTCCGGACGCAGCGGTCCGCCCTCCTCGGCCAGCGCCGGCGGTCGCGGCAGCGCCTCGGGCAACGGCCGCGCACTGGGGCGGACCTGTTCGAGCAGTGCCTCGAGGGTCAGCGCGATGTCGCCGACCAACGCGTCGCCCATCGGCGCCCGTGCCGCTTCGCCGGGATCGCAGGTGACCTGCACCAGCTCGGCGCCGGCCGGCAGGTAATCGCCGGGGGCGAACTGGTGATAGCGGAACACCGGCGCGCCGACCACCAGGATCAGGTCGTGGCCGTCCAGCAGCCGGCTGATCCCGGCGATGGCCGCCGGCAGCACGCCGCGGAAGCAGGCATGGCGGGTGGGGAACGGACAACGCGAGGCCGACGGCGCGACCCAGGCCGGCATCCGCAGCTTCTCCGCCAGTTCCACGGCCAGGCCGTTGGCATTCGCCCCGTCGACGTCCGGACCGAGCACCAGCACCGGGTTGCGCGAGCGCGACAGGCGCTCGCCGAGTTCGGCCAGCAATGCCGGCGCGGGCAGCGCGGCGCCGCTGACCTGGCGCACAGCCAGGTGTTCGACGCCGGCCGGCGCCGGTTGCGCCCAGTCGTCGTAGGGAATCGACAGGTACACCGGCGCCCGCGGCGGCAGGCTGGCGGTCTGGATCGCCTGGCTCAGCGCGCGCGGTACATCCTGGGCGCAGGCCGGCTCGTGGCTCCATTTCACCAGCGGCTTGGGCAGTTGTCCGGCATCGACGTTGGCGAGCATCGCCTCGACCCCGATCATCGAGCGCACCTGCTGCCCGGCGGTGATGACCAGGGGGCTATGGGAGTACCAGGCGTTGGTCAGGGCACCCATACCGTTGCCGGTGCCAGCCGCCGCATGCAGGTTGACGAAGGCCGGGCGGCCGCTGGCCAGGGCGAAGCCATCGGCCATGCCGACCACCGCGCCCTCGTGCAGGCCGAGGATGTAGCGGAAATCCTCGGGGAAGTCCTTGAGGAACGGCAGCTCGTTGGAGCCGGGGTTGCCGAAGACGGTGGTCAGGCCGTGGCGACGGAGGATCTCGTAAGACGCGGAATGGACGGTTTTCATGCAGGCCTTCAAGCTCGTTTCCTGGATTTGCGCTACTGTTGCAGCCGCTCGATAATCAATCAAATCGATACTCTTTCTATAAAAAATAGAACTGGTCTATATGAGTCCGATCGATCTCAACCTGATCCGCACCTTCGTCACCCTCTACGAAGCCGGCAGCGTGACCCTCGCCGCGGAGCGCCTGTTCGTCACCCAGCCATCGGTGAGCTACGCCCTGGCGCGCCTGCGCGAACTGTTCGACGACGCGTTGTTCACCCGCACCCGCGACGGCATCCAGCCGACCTTCGTCGCCGAGCAGCTCTACGGCACCTTCCGCGAGTCGCTGACGCGCATCGAGGGCGCGGTACAGAGCGTTCGCCACTTCGATCCGGCGACCACCGAGCGACGTTTCCGCATCGCCCTCACCGATCTCGGCGAAGTGGGTTTCCTCTCGCTGATCCTCGAACGCCTGACCCGCGACGCGCCGTTCGCCGAAGTGGAAGTGCTGCCGCTGCAGGTGGACGAGGTCGGCGCCTGGCTGAGCAGCGCCAAGGTCGACGCGGCGATTTGCCGCCAGCCGGTGCCCGGCGCGCGCAGCCAGCGGGTCCTGCACGAGCGCTACGTGTGCCTGCTCAGCGACCGCCACCCGCGGATCGGCGACAGCCTGAGCCTGGAGCAGTACCTGGCCGAGCGGCACATCGTGGTGACCCGTACCTCCGGCCACGGCATCGCCGAGGACGTGCTCGAGGCCATGCAGGTGCAGCGCCGCATCAGCCTGCGGGTGCCGCACTTCTCGGTGCTGCCGAAGATCATTCCCGGTACCGAGCTGCTGACCATCCTGCCGGCGCAGATCGCCTATCGCTTCGTCGCCGAAGGCGGCATGCGCATGCTCGAACTGCCCTTCACCCTGCCGCCGTTCGACGTCTCCCTGCACTGGCACGAGAGCAGCGAACGCTCGGCGGCGCTGAACTGGTTCCGCACCACCATCGCCGAGGCGATCATCGCCGCCCAACGCTGAAACGCCGGCGGCCCTCACGCAGCGTCTCCCAGCGTCGGCGAGCGCTCGCGACGCCGCGCACCGAGCAGCGGCAACACGGCGGCCGCGACGACGAACACCGCCGCGAACGCCCCATAGAGGGACAGCGGCTGCCAGCCGTCGTCGAGCAGGAGCCCGGCCACCAGCGGCGAGAGGATCGCCCCGCCGCGACCGACGCCGATCCCCCAGCCGACCCCGGTGGCGCGCACCGAAGCGTCGTAGAGGCTCGGCGCCAGGGCATACAGGCCGGCCACGCAGGCGTTGGCGCAAAGCCCGATCAGCAGTCCCAGCGGCAAGGCCGCGCCGGGCAGCCCGGCGCTCAGCGAGAACAGCGCGAGCAGAGCGGCGGTAAGCAGCATGAACAGCGCCAGCACCCGTTCCAGGCGAAAGCGCGCGGCAAGCCCGCCGAGCAAGGCGGCACCGAAGATCCCGCCGATGCTCAGCAGGGTGCCGCCGGTGATGCCCTGGGCGGTGGACAGGCCGGCGGCGACCAGCAGCTTCGGCGTCCAGCTCATGATGAAGTAGAAGCCGAACATCACCAGGAAAAACAGCGCCCAGAGCAGCAGCGTGGTACGTCGCTGGGCAACGCAAAGCAACCGGGCGAGGCGGCTACCGTGCTCCGCTCCGCCACCGGGCGGGCTCGGCAGTTCCGCGAGCGCCGCGCGGCCCAGGCGCCGGGCCAGCGCGTTGACCCGTTGCAACGCCCGCGGCGGCCGGCGCGCCAGGAGGAAGTCCAGCGACTCCGGCAGGCACAGGCAGACCAGCGGGATCACCGCCAGGGTCAGGCCAGCGCCGAAGACGAACACCGAGCGCCAGCCCCAGGCGCCGATCAGCCATACCGCGAGCAGTCCGCCAAGGGTCGCGCCGAGCGCGTAGCCGGTGGACTGCAGGCTTACCGCCAGGCCGCGCCAGCGGCGCGAGGCGTACTCGCTGGCGATCACGTTGCTGCTGGCGAGGATGCCGCCGATACCCAGTCCGGTCAGCCCGCGCAGCAACGCCAGTTGCCAGGCCGCCTGGCTCAGCGCCGAGGCGAGCATGCCCAGGCCCGACAGCGCCAGGCAGGCGAGGATCAGCGGGCGGCGCCCCCAGCGGTCGGCCCAGGGCGCGATGAACAGCGAGCCGGCGGCCATGCCAAAGAGGCCGGCGCTGAGCAGCAGGCCGATCTCGGCGCCGCCAAGGTTCCATTCGGCGGCCACCGAGGATGCGGTGAAGGCCATCACCAGCACGTCGAAGCCATCGATCAGGTTGAGCACGATGCACACAGCCACCGCCAGCCACTGGAACGGACGCATCGGTTCGTCGTCGAGAGCGCGGCGCAAGTCCCGGTTCATGGGCGGCCCTCCCCGAGCGGACAGGAAAGAAGCGACGGCAGGCGGGAGCGAGGCGCGGGAATGCAGGAATCCATCATCGGGAAGACCCTTTTTCTTGTTGTTGTAGGCACGGCAAGCGCAGGCACCCTGGCACCGTTGCGTCGATGCCGCAATCCTATTGGATCCATTTTGGCGACAAGAAAACGGATGGCCAGCGGATATCCCACTGTCAGCGAAATCCGAGAAAGGCTCTGGAACGAGATAATTTGGCAATTTATTCCTGAAGTTTTTTATGTGCGACTATCGAACAGATTATTTTTTGTACAGAAGCGGTTGACTTGGAAAAGTTGCCTCGCGAATCATTGGATCCAATTACAAAAACAACGAGAGGATCCGACGATGTTTCCGAAGAACGCCTGGTACGTGGCCTGCACCCCCGACGAACTGGCCGGCAAGCCGCTCGGCCGACGCATCTGCGACGAGCCGATGGTTTTCTACCGAGGCGAGGACGGCCGCGTGGCGGCCCTCGAGGATTTCTGCCCGCACCGTGGCGCGCCGCTGTCGCTGGGCTTCGTCGAGGACGGCGTGCTGGTCTGCGGCTACCACGGCCTGGCAATGGGCGAGGACGGTCGCACCCGCGCGATGCCCGGCCAGCGGGTCCGCGGCTTCCCCTGCATCCGTCGCTTCCCGGTGCAAGAACGGCACGGCTTCGTCTGGGTCTGGCCGGGCGCGGAAGAACAGGCCGACGCCGCGCTGATACCCCGCCTGGAATGGGCGGAAAGCCCCGATTGGGCCTATGGCGGCGGGCTGTACCACATCCACTGCGACTATCGCCTGATGATCGATAACCTGATGGACCTGACCCACGAGACCTATGTCCATGCGTCCAGCATCGGCCAGAAGGAAATCGACGAGGCCGCGCCGACCACGCGGGTGGAAGGCGACGAGGTGATCACCAGCCGCCACATGCAGAATGTCATGGCCCCGCCGTTCTGGCGCATGGCTCTGCGCGGCAACGGCCTGGCCGACGACGTGGCGGTGGACCGCTGGCAGATCTGCCGCTTCACGCCGCCCAGCCACGTGCTGATCGAGGTCGGCGTGGCCCACGCCGGCCACGGCGGCTACCAGGCGCCGGCGGAGCGCAAGGCGGCGAGCATCGTGGTCGACTTCATCACCCCGGAGAGCGCCACTTCCATCTGGTACTTCTGGGGCATGGCGCGCAACTTCCAGGCCCACGACCAGGCGCTCACCGAGAGCATTCGCGAAGGCCAGGGAAAGATCTTCGGCGAAGACCTGGAAATGCTCGAAAGCCAGCAGCGCAACCTGCTGCGCCATCCACGGCGCGACCTGCTGAAACTGAACATCGACGCCGGCGGCGTGCAGGCCCGGCGCATCATCGAGCGCCTGCTGGCGGACGAGCGCCAGGCCGCCGCCCCCAACCGCGCCCAGGCCTGACGGGAGCCTTCGCCATGATCGAGGTCATCGTCGGCGCCATCCGCCTGGAGGCGCAGGATATCCACAGCTTCGAACTGTTCCGGGCCGACGGGGCGGCCCTGCCGTCCTTCGAGCCGGGCGCACACATCGACCTGCACCTGCCCAACGGCCTGGTCCGCCAGTACTCCCTCTGCGGCCCCGCCGAACGGCCGCGCCACTACCGTATCGCCGTACTCCGCTGCCGCGATTCGCGCGGCGGCTCGGCCACGCTGCACGCCGAACTGCGGGTCGGCCAGCGGCTGCACATCGGCGAGCCGCGCAATCTCTTCCCGCTGTCGCCGGAGCCCGGTCCGCACCTGCTGTTCGCCGGCGGCATCGGCATCACGCCGCTGCTGGCGATGGCCGAACGCCTGGCCCGCGATGGCGCCGACTTCCAGTTGCACTACTGCGCGCATTCCGCCGAGCGCGCGGCCTTCGTCGACTACCTTGGCCGGTGCGCCTTCGCCGACCGCGTGCACTGCCACTTCGACCACGGCGAAAGCAGCCGGCGCGCGGACCTTCGCGCCCTGCTGGCGACCAGTCCGCGCGACGCCCAGCTATACCTTTGCGGGCCGGCGGGCTTCATGCAGTGGATCGAAGAAAGCGCCCGCGAACTGGGCTGGGAAGCAAGCCGCTTGCATCGCGAGCACTTCGCCGCCGCGCCACGAGACGCCAGTGCGGACGGCACCTTCGAAGTGCAGTTGGCGAGCAACGGGGCGCTGATCCGGGTCGCCGCCGGGCAGACCGTGCTGGCGGCCCTGCGCGAAGCCGGGGTGGACCTGCCGGCCTCCTGCGAGCAGGGCATCTGCGGCACCTGCCTGACCCGCGTGCTGGACGGCGAGCCGGAGCATCGCGACCTCTACCTCAGCGAAGAGGAGCAGGCCGCCAACGATTGCTTCACGCCCTGCTGTTCGCGTTCGCGCAGCCCACGGCTGGTGCTGGATCTCTAGTCGGCGGCGACGTCGCCGTGAAGCACGGTGACACCCTGCCGCGCCGGATCGAAGTAGTCGGCGTAGCGCAGGGTCGCGTTGGCGTGCTCGCGCATGATCGCCTCGGCGCGCGCCCCCTGGCCGTTGACCAGCGCGTCGACCACCGCGTGGTGCTGCATGTGGGCGAAGTTGAAACGGCGGAATTCCTGCTCGAGATTGTCGCGATCCACCGCCAGGGCGCTCACCGAGGCGAACGGCAGGTGGTCGTTGCGCGCCAGCGCCACGGCGATCGCCGGGTTGCCGCTGGCCTCGATGATGGTGCGGTGGAAACGCATGTTCATGCGCTGGTAGCGCTCCAGCTCCTCCAGCAGGACCTGGCCGTTGGCGAACAATCGGTCGCCCTCGGCCAGGCATTCCTCCAGGGTCGCCCGTGCCTCGGCGGACAGCCCGCGCTCGGCCGCCTGGCGTGCCGCCAGGCCTTCCAGAACGCCGCGCACCTCGACCGCGCCGGCGATATCCTCGCGGGTCACCGCGCGCACCCTGTAGCCGCGCCCGGTCTTGCACAGCAGGCCTTCCTGCTCGAGGGTACGCAGGGCGATGCGCACCGGCATGCGCGAGACCTGCAGGCGTTCGGCGGTGGGAATCTCGACGATGCGCTCGCCGGCGGCGAGTTCGCCGGAAGCGATCAGCTTGCGTAGCTCGGCCAGCACGCGTTGGCCCGGTTTGCTCATGGAATTCGCTTATTCGATCGGGACGACCGGGGCATCATAGCGTGCCCCGGCCGCCTCCGCCGGTCAGCTTTCGCGGTGGATGGCGAAGCCGGCCCAGGACTGGCTCACCGGCATGATCTCGAGGCTGTTGATGTTCAGGTGGGCGGGCTGGTTCATGATCCAGAAGATGGTCTCGGCGATGTCTTCCGGCTGGATCGGATGGGCTCCGGCGTAGGTCTTGTCGTAGCGCGCCTGGTCGCCGCCGAAGCGGACCAGGGAGAACTCGCTCTCGCACAACCCCGGCTCGAGGTTGGTCACGCGCACCCCGGTGCCCTGCAGGTCGCAACGCAGGTTCAGGGAGAATTGCTCGACGAAAGCCTTGGTGCCGCCGTAGACATGGCTACCCGGATAGGGCCACTTGCCGGCCACCGAACCCAGGTTGACGATGCTCGCCCCGGCGCCGTGGGCGATCAGCCGCGGCAGCAGCAGGCGCGTGCTGTAGAGCAGGCCCTTGATGTTGGTGTCGACCATGGTGTCCCAGTCGTCCAGGTCGCAGGACTGCGCCGGGTCGGTGCCCAGCGCCAGGCCGGCGTTGTTGATCAGGCCGCGCAGGGTGGCGAACTCTTCCGGCAGGTTGTCCACGGCCGCGCTCATCGCCGCGCGGTCGCGCACGTCCAGGGTCAGCGGCAACACCCGGGTCTTCGCCGAAAGCTCACCGGCCAGGGCTTGCAGACGCTCCTCGCGACGGCCGGTGAGCACCAGCGACCAGCCGGCCTCGGCGAAACGACGGGCGCAGGCTTCGCCGAAGCCTGAGGTGGCGCCGGTGATGAACAGGGTGGACGACATGGGCATCTCCTCGTACGGGGCGGAAAAACGATGTCCGGGGATTCTAGAGCCTCGCCGTGCCCGGTTGGCCATACAGTTGCGCACGAGTTTGCCGAGGCGTCTGCTCAAAAAACGACCAACCTCGCGGAACCCGCACCGTGCCTGGGCCGCAGCGAACAGCCACCAACTTGTCCACAGGGCGTCGCACAGTTTTCCTGAACAACTGTGGCAGCGGGATGACCACGCGTTGGGGATAAGTACCTGGCGCGAGCGCTGTTCATTTTCTGACCAGCCACGCATAACCCTCGCCGATTCAGGGGTATGGCGGTTCTTACCCACCTTATCCACAAGCCCCCGCACAGAAATCCTGAACAACCTCAGGCGGCGTTATCCACAACCCGGCGCGCGGCGACCAGGTCCTCCAGCGCATAACCCACCGACTTGAACAGGGTGATTTCCCCGGGATCGCCGCGCCGCCCTGCCCCGCTCAGCAAGTCGCGCAGTTCGGTGGATATCGCCTCGCGCCCGATGGCGCCTTCGGCGATCGCCTGCAACAGGTCGCCGGCCTCTTCCAGCGCGCCTGCGCGGGTATCCACCACGACCCGCGCGCGCGCCACCGCCAGGGCGTCGGTCTCGCGCATGGACGGCAGGAAGGCGCCGACCAGGTCGAGATGGACGCCCGGCTTCAGCCATGCGCCGCGCACCAGCGCTTCGCGGGAGGTGGTAACGCAACTGACGCAGTCGGCCGCCTCCACCGCCGCGCGCAACCCGTCGGCCGCTCGCGCCGGGTAGCCCTCCTCGCGCAGCCGGGCGGCCAGCGCGGCGGCCTTGGCCGGATCGCGGCCCCAGATGTCGATGTGGCGATAGTCGCGCACGCAGGCGTGGGCCCGCACCATGTGCGCAGCCAGGGTTCCGCAGCCGACCACCAGCAGGCGCCGCGCATCGTCCCGCGCCAGGTAGTCGGCGGCCAGCGCCGAGCTGCAGGCGGTACGCCGGGCGGTCAGCTCCGAAGCCTCCAGCAACGCCAGTGGGCGACCGTCTTCGCCGTCGAACAGAGCGAACACCGCGGCCACCGCCGGCAGGCCACGCGCCCCATTGCCAGGGAACACCGTCACCAGTTTCACGCCGATCCCCGCGCCGGCTTGCCACACCGGCATCTGTAGCAGCGAGGCCTGCGCCGGCAAGGCATGGCAGTTGCGCAGCGGCGCGCTGCAAGGCTTGGCCAGGCCGATGCGCAACGCCTCGATCAGTTGTGGATAAGCCAGGCGCTCGGCGACCTCGGCGTTGCTGAAAAAGCGCAGGCTGTGCATAAGTCGAGTTTCCTCCGTGGCTCCAGGGCAGCGCCCGCCCCGGCGGCCAGGCAGCCGGGGCGGGGCGTGCTCAATGTCCGCCGAGATAGGCGTTGCGCACCTCCTGGTTGCCGAGCAGTTCTTCGCCGCTGCCGCTCATGCGGATTTCCCCGGTGACCATCACGTAGGCGCGGTCGGAGAGCTTCAGCGCATGGTTGGCGTTCTGCTCGACGAGGAAGATGGTCATGCCGCTCCTGGCCAGCTCGCGCAGGGTCTGGAAGATCTGCTTGACCACGATCGGCGCCAGGCCCAGGGAGGGCTCGTCGAGCAACAGCAACTTCGGCCGGCTCATCAGCGCGCGGGCGATGGCGAGCATCTGCTGCTCGCCGCCGGACATGGTCATGGCGCGCTGGTTGCGCCGCTCCTTCAGGCGCGGGAACAGCTCGAACATGCGCTGCATGTCCTCCTCGGCGTGGTCCATGCCGATGGGAATGGTACCCATCAGCAGGTTTTCCTCGACGCTCATGTCGGGGAACACCCGGCGTCCTTCCGGCGACTGCGCGATGCCGTTGGACGCCACGTAGTGCGCCGACTTCTGGCGGATGTCCTGGCCGCGATAGAGGATCTGCCCGGCCGCCGCACGCGGCTGGCCGAAGATCGACATCAACAGCGTCGACTTGCCCGCGCCGTTGGCGCCGATCAGGCTCACCGTCTCGCCCTCGTTGACCTGCAGCGAGACCTTCTTCAGCGCCTGGATCGGCCCGTAGAACACGTCCACCTCACGGAATTCCAGCAACGCCGCGCTCATGACAGCTCCTCTTCGTCGGCACCGAGATAGGCGGCGATCACCTTCTCGTCATGGCGGATCTGTTCGGGGTTGCCACGGGCGATCACGTCGCCGTGGTCGAGCACGATGATGTGGTCGGAGATGTTCATCACCATGCCCATGTCATGCTCGATCAGCAGTACGGTGATCCCGTGGTGGTCGCGCAGGTAGCGGACGATGTTGCTCAGGGCGTGGGTCTCGGCCGGGTTGAGGCCGGCGGCCGGTTCGTCCAGGCAGATGAGTTCCGGCCGCGTGCACATGGCCCGGGCGATCTCCAGGCGCCGCTGCTGGCCGTAGGACATCTCGCCGGCCAGGCGGTTGGCGCAGTCCACCAGGTCGACCACCTCCAGCCAGTAGAACGCGTGGTCCAGCGCCTCGCTCTCGGCGCGGCGATAGCCGGGAGTGTTGAGGATGCCGGCGAGCAGGTTGCGGTTGACGAACATGTGCTGCGCCACCAGCAGGTTCTCCACCACCGACATGTCCTTGAACAGGCGGATGTTCTGGAAGGTCCGCGCCAGCCCGGCGCGGTTCACCAGGTGGGTGCCGCCGAACATCTTGTAGTAGAGGCGACTGCCCAGTTGCGGCGGCTTGACGAAGTCGTCCAGCTGGAACGGCTCGCCGAGCACCTGGATGACGTCCGTGGTGCGCCCCTGGGTGTTGAGCAGGATGTTGCCGCCGGTGGCCTTGTAGAAGCCGGTGAGACAGTTGAACACGGTGGTCTTGCCGGCGCCGTTGGGGCCGATCAGCGCGGTGATCGAACCGCGCTCGACGTCGAGGTTGACGTCGTTGAGCGCCTTGATGCCGCCGAAGTGCATCATCAGGTGCTCGACGCTGAGGATCTTGTCGCTCATGGCGCCACCCCCTTGCGCGGGGCGAAGCCCACCCGGCTGATGCGGATCAGCCCGCGCGGCCGCCAGATCATCATCACCACCATGAGTATCCCGAGCAGCAGCACGCGGATGTCGGCGAAGCTGCGCAGCAGCTCCGGCGCCACGGTGAGGACGAAGGCGGCGATCACCACCCCGACCGTCGAGCCCATGCCGCCGAGCACGACGATGGCGAGGATCAGCGCCGACTCGAAGAAGTTGAACGAGGACGGGTTGACGAAGCCCTGGTAGCTGGCGAAGAACACCCCGGCCAGTCCCGCGGTGGAGGCGCCGAGCATGAACGCCGAGAGTTTCACCAGCACATGGTTGAGGCCCATCGCGCGACAGGCGATCTCGTCCTCGCGCAGCGCCTCCCAGGCGCGCCCGACCGGCATCCGGGTCAGCCGGTGCTTGATGTAGAGCACCAGCAGCACGACCAGGAACAGCACCACGTAGATGAACAGGAACTTCATGTTGGGGTTGTAGGCGATGCCGAGGAACTCGTGGATCGGCACCCCGCCATCCTTGGCCCGGCGGCCGAACTCCAGGCCGAGGAAGGTCGGCGCCGGCGCCGGCATGCCGTTCGGCCCGCCGGTGAAGGACAGCCAGTTGTTCAGTACCAGGCGGATGATCTCGCCGAAGCCCAGGGTGACGATCGCCAGGTAGTCGCCATGCATGCGCAACACCGGGAAGCCGAGGATCGCCCCGGCCACCGCGGCGGTCAGCGCGGCCAGCGGCAGGACGGTCCAGAAGCCCAGGCCGAGGTACTGGTAGCCCAGCGCCAGGCCATAGGCGCCAATGGCGTAGAAGGCCACGTAGCCGAGGTCGAGCAGCCCGGCGAGGCCGACCACGATGTTCAGGCCCAGGCCCAGCAGCACGTAGATCAGGCCGAGGATGACCACCGCCAGCAGGTACTTGCTGGCGAAGAACGGGAAGATCACCGCGGCCACCAGGATCAGCGGCACGATCCAGCGCAAGCGGGTCTTGTAGCCCGGCGGCAGGACGTGGACGCCGCTGCCAGCCCCCTCGAAGCGCTCCAGCACGGCGCGCCCGCCGCGGGTCTGCAGGTAGAGGCTGAGCAGGAAGCGCCCGGCCATCACGATCGCGATGATCCAGCCGACCCGCTCGTAATGCAGGTTGAAGCCGTAGCCGTCGAGGACCACGCCGACGATGGGGCCGAACACCACCAGGGCGATCAACCCGGAGAGCACGGCATCGACGACGCACTGCTTGAGATCGATGGAAGTCTCGTTGCTCATCGTCGTCCCCTTACACCTTGGCGATCTGCGGGCGGCCGAGCAGGCCCTGGGGACGGAAGATCAGGATCAGTACCAGCAACGAGAAGGCGAACACGTCCTTGTAGTCGGTGTTGACCATCCCCGAGAACTGCGCCTCGGCCACTCCCAGCACCAGGCCGCCGAGCATCGCCCCGGGCAGCGAGCCGATGCCGCCGAGCACCGCCGCGGTGAACGCCTTGATGCCGATGATGAAGCCGGCGTAGAAGTCGAAGGTGCCGTAGTTCATGGTGATCAGCACCCCGGCCAGGGCGGCCATCGCCGCGCCGATGACGAACACGTAGGAGATCACCCGGTCGGTGTTGATCCCCAGGATCGAAGCCATCTTGCGGTCCTGCTGGGTCGCCCGGCACATGCGCCCGAGCTTGGTGTAGCGGATCACGTAGGTCAGCACCGCCATGCCGATCAGCGAAGCGATCAGGATGAACAGCTTGGTGTAGGTGAGCTGGACGAAACCGTCGCCGACGTGGAATTTCAGGGCGCCGTCGAGCAGGGTCGGGATCCCCTGCTGGCGCGGTCCCTGCGCCACCTGCACGTAGTTCTGCAGGATCAGCGACATGCCGATCGCCGAGATCAGCGGCGCCAGGCGCGTGGAGTTGCGCAGCGGCTTGTAGGCGATGCGCTCGATCACCCAGCCGTAGGTGCAGGTCACCAGCACGGTGAACAGCAAGGTGCCGAGGATCAGCAGCGGGAAGTTCTGCAGGCCGAAGAAGGCCAGCAGGGCAAGGGCGATGGCCGACAGGTAGGCGGAGATCATGTACACCTCGCCGTGGGCGAAGTTGATCATGCCGATGATGCCGTAGACCATGGTGTAGCCGATGGCGATGAGGCCGTAGACCGAGCCGAGGGTCAGCCCGTTGATCATTTGCTGGAGGAAGATGCCGTCCATTTTTCAGTCTCTTCAGGGCGAATCGCGACGGCCTTTGTAAGGCGCGCCGGCGCTCGCCGGTGAAAGCGGACGGGTGCTACTGAAACGGCCCCGGATCGCGGGACTCCAGACCGACCACACGCAGACGTCTTCGGTGAATCCGCACTACGGCGGCAAGCACGGGCGAGCACTTCAGCAGCTCCCGGACTTACCCATGCGCCGGGCCTGTGCCCGGCGCATGGCGGTCGAGCGCGATCAGGGCAACTGGTGGTACTTGCCCTTGTCGTCCCACTCGTAGACCACGTAGTCGGAGACTTTCAGGTCGCCCTTCTTGTCCCATTCCTTCTTGCCCATCACGGTCTGCACCGGATGCGACTTCAGCCACTCGGCGGCCTTGGCCGGATCGTTGGCGCCGGCGCCGTTGAAGGCCGCCGCCAGGGACTGGATCGAGGCGTAGGAGTAGAGGGTGTAGCCTTCCGGCTCGAAACCGCCGGCACGGAACTTCTCCACCACCGCCTTGCCGTCGGGGATCAGCCGCGGGTCGGCGCCGAAGGTCATCAGCACGCCCTTGACGTACTGCGGACCGCCGGCGGTGGTCGCCAGTTCGTCGGTGACCACGCCGTCGTCGGACATGAACCTGGCGGTCAGTCCCTGTTCGCGCATCTGCCGTACCAGCGGACCGGCTTCCGGATGCAGGCCGCCGAAGTAGACGACCTCGGCACCGGAGGCGCGGATCTTGGTGACCAGCGCGTTGAAGTCCTTCTCGCCGCGGGTCAGGCCCTCGTAGAGAACCTCTTTCACGCCGAGCTTGTTCAGTTGCGCCCTGGTGGCGTCCGCCAGGCCCTGGCCGTAGGTGTCCTTGTCATGGATCACCGCGACCTTCTTGGCCTTGAGCACGTTGACGATATAGTCGCCGGCGACCACGCCCTGCTGGTCGTCGCGGCCGCACATGCGGAACATCCCGGAGAGTCCGCGCTCGGTGACCTGCGGGTTGGTGGAACCGGGGGTGATGGCGATGATCCCGGCCTCGTCGTAGACCTCGGATGCGGGGATGGTCGAAGAAGAGCAGAAATGGCCGACCACGGCGATGGCCTTGTCCTGGTCCACCAGGCGGTTGGCCACGGCCACGGCCTGCTTCGGTTCGCAGGCGTCGTCGGCCTTGACCAGCTTGATCTTCTCGCCGTTGATCCCACCCGCCGCGTTGATGTCTTCCGCCGCCTGGGACGCGCCGCGCCAGTATTGCTCGCCGAAGGAGGCGTTGGCGCCGGTATGCGGTCCGGCCACGCCGATCACGACGTCGGCCAGCGCATGCGTGGAAAGACCCATCACGGATGAAACCGCGAGAGCCAGGATGCCTTTTCTGAACAGCTTCTTGGACATGGGGTGTTGCTCCTGAGGATGATGTTGGCGCTCGTAACTACGATGTTGTTGTTGTGTTTCGCTCAACAGGCAGAGCAAGCGGCGTGCCATTCGTTTTTTTCCTGAGTGGCCGGCCACAAGAACTTTAGCCCTCCTTTCCGTTTTTATCTTTGTTATTGGAAATCAGTCATTTAGGCATTTCTCCGAATCCCCTTCGGAGAGCTACAGCCCAGGCTTCACAAGGCCTGAACCGTTCCTAGGAATAACTCTACAACGATATTGAAGCGGTTAGAAACTGCACGTCACTGGTGCGTTCCACGCACTAATTGAGGTCCTCTTTTTCAATGAAAGTGCAGGACAGAGCGGTTTTTAAAATTAATATGAACATGAACTTCCCGGAATTCGGTACTTGGCGGAAAAAGTCGATTCGAATACGACATGAACATATCCGTTAGCGACGCCACGTTCGGCGCAAAACCCTGTGACGGATTCGTCATAAGCCAGCGAATGCTCTATCGCGAGACTTGCCGGCAGTAATAAGCGTCGCCCGGCACTCCGGCAAGCGAGCTTTCCTCCCTACGTCATTCCGTTTATTCATATAACGCGTTCCGCCCGCTCCACCCGCGCCAGGAAACCCGCCATGCTGAACAAACGCCGCCTGCCGTCGATGACCGCCCTGCAATGCTTCGAAGCGGTAGCCCGGCACCTGAGCTTCACCCGCGCCGCCGAAGAGTTGAGCCTGACCCAGAGCGCCATGAGCAAGCAGGTCGCGCAACTCGAGGAGCAACTGCAGCACGCCCTGTTCCGCCGGGTGCGCAAGCGCTTGCAACTGACCCCGGCCGGCGAGCTGTACCTGGCCGAGGTACGACGCATCCTGCAACAGGTAGAGCTGTCCACCCGCTTCCTGCTTTCCTACGGCGGCGAGACCGAAGTGCTGCGAGTGGCGACCCCGCCGACCTTCGGCGCGCGCTGGCTGATCCCGCAACTGAACGGCTGGCGCCACCGCCACCCGAACATCCACCTCGACCTGCGCCAGGAACTGGAACCGGACGACCTGCGCCAGGGCCATTGCGACCTGGCGTTCTTCTTCGGCCCCGGCACCCTGCCGGGCGCCGAGTGCATCCGCCTGTTCGGCGAACAACTGGTGGCGGTCTGCGCGCCATCCCTGCTGCCGGCCGGCGGACTGGACGAACCGACCCAACTGGCGGGGCTGGTGCTGCTGCAGAACGCCAGCCGCGCGGAGGCCTGGCACGACTGGTTCGCCAGCCTGGAGCGAAATTGCCAGGGTTGCTACCACGGTCCACGCTTCGACACCTTCTACATGTGCATCCGCGCCGCCCAGGCCGGTTGCGGGGTAGCCCTGCTACCGCGCTTCCTGGTCGAGGAGGAACTCGCCGAAGGCAAGCTGGCGATCGCCTGGCCGCACGCCCTGCCCAGCCAGGAGGCCTACTACCTGGCCTATCCCGAGCATGCCGCGGAAGTCCCCAAGGTGCGCCATTTCATCGAGTGGATGGTAGAGCGCCTGGAGCAGGAGCAACCCTCAGCGGCTCCCGGCCAGACGCGCCACGGCCCGGTTTGACGTTTTCGCTGCGTGGAACCATCTTTACTCTCACTCGGTTCACCTCGGAACGTCCCATGCTCACTGGCGTCACGGTTCGAATCCGCCTGCTGGTCCTGGCGCTGCTACCGCTGACGATGCTCGTCACGGTCATCGCGATGGCGCTGGCCAACGCCAGTCGACTCGATGCCAGCTTCCAGGACCTTTTCAACAACCGGATGAAGCCCATCAGCCAGCTCAAGATCGTCGCCGACGCCGTTGCGGTCAGCGTGGTCGACGCCCTGCACAAGTACCGTGCGGGGGTCTTCGATGAAGAGCGCCTGCAGCAGGAGTTGAGTGGGGCGCTGTCGCGCATCGAGAAGTCGTGGGCCGACTATTCCGCAGACCACCGGACTGCCGCCGAGAAGGAAATCATCGAGTCGCTGGTCCCCACCCTGGAACGGGTCAAGCGGATGACCCTGGCATACGGCGAGCAGGCCAGGGCCGGAAGCCTGCGAAACGTCGAGGCCGGCACGTTCAATCGCGAGATGTATGGTGCGTTCGATCCGCTGGGAACCGCGCTGTCGACGCTGATCGACCTGCAGCTCAGTGAAGGCGCCAAGCTCAACGAGCAGATGGAGAAACGCTACGACTCCATGCGCACCACCTTCCTGCTCATCGGCGCCGCAGCCCTGGTCCTCATCGTCGCCGCGGCCTGGTTCATCAGCCTGTCGATCATGCGCCCGCTTTCCGATCTGCGCGGGGTGATCCGCCGCGTGCAGGACTCCTCGAATCTCACGCTCCGCGCCGATGCGCGCGGGCGCGACGAAGTGTCCGATACGGCGCGCGCCTTCAATATGATGCTGGAAAGCCAGCAGGCGCTGCTTCGGCATCTCGCCGAGACAGCCAGGAAGCTCACCATCACCTCGGACGAGATGAGTGCCATCAGCAACCAGGTCAGCCATGTCGCCACGTCCCAGGGCGACCAGACCGACATGGTCGCCACGGCGGTACACCAGATGAGCATGGCGGTCCAGGACGTGGCGCGGAACGCCCAGGCCGCCGCAGCCAGCGCGGAATCGGCGAACAGCGAGGCGCACACCGGAACCGGACTCGTGCATGCGAACCTCGACGCCATCCAGGGCCTGTCGGTCATGGTCGGAGAGGCGGGAGCCGTCATCGACACGCTACGCAACAAGACCGAGGAAATCAGCACCGTTCTGGAAGTCATCCAGAACATCGCCCAGCAAACCAACCTGCTCGCCCTCAATGCCGCGATAGAAGCCGCACGGGCGGGCGAGGCCGGACGCGGGTTCGCGGTGGTCGCCGATGAAGTGCGCAGCCTGGCCACCAATACGCACAAGGCCACCGAAACCATCCGCGAGATGATCGAAGCCCTGCAGGCAGGCGCCAGCAGCGCGGTCAGCGTGATGCAGCAGTCACGCGAGCAGGCCCAGGTCAGCGTCCAGCGCGCCCACGAGGCGGGAAAGGCGCTCGGTCTCATCGCCCAGGCGGTCGAAGGTATCGCCCAGAGCAACGCGCAGATATCCACGGCGACGGAAGAACAGACCGCCACCGCGAGCGAGGTCAGCCAGAACATCGACTCGCTCAATGCCAGCATCGGCGAAGTCGCCGAGGGCGCGGTGAAGACCTCCACCTCCAGTGTCGAGCTGGCGAAGCTGGCAAACGGACTGGAGCAGCAGATCCAGCGCTTCACCGTCTAGCAAGCGCGGCAGGGAGCGGCCTCACCGGCCCTGCCGCACCCGTTTGTCAGGACGCCAGCAGGCTGCGGTCGAAAACGAAGGCGCCGCCCGGCTTCGGGGTGAAATGCAGGACGTGTTGCGGGCGCCCCATGGGCGGACGCTGGCGTTCGCCGGTGTCCTCGACCCAGCCAGCCTCCTTCATCCGCTCCAGGCGCCCGCGCAGGCTGGAATGCTGGACTTCCTGGCCGATGGCGCACTCGAAGGCCTTCAGCGCCTCGGCCACGGTGAAGCGCGGCGCCAGCAGGAACAGCGGCAGGGCGCTGTACACCGACTTGCTCGCCAGGCGCTCGCAGGCCTGCTGTACCAGTTGGGCGTGGTCGAACGGCAGGGCGAAGCGCTCGCTGCGAACGTCGCGCAGCGGCACGAAGTCGAGGTCGTCGTCCTCCACCCGGGTGTCCGGACCGACCAGCACCAGGTAGAACACGCTCAGCGACCAGCCGCGCGGGTCGCGTACCGCGTTGCCGACCGTGGCCACCTGCTCGATGTAGGCCGGCTCCAGCCGCGCCTTGTCGCGCAGGGCGCGCACCGCCGCGTCGTCGAGGCTGTGGTCGGCGCTGCGGCCGTTGACCAGCACGCCGGGCAAGGCCCACTGGCCGGCGAAAGGCGCCTGGGCGCGGCGGATCAGCAACAGCTCCAGTCCGTGCCCGGGGTTCAGGCGCAACGCCACGATATCCACGCTGGCCAATACTTCCGCTGAACTCATCGTCACTCCTCTCTTCAGCCCGCCTGGCGTTCGCCGCCATAGCAGTGCAGTTCGTCCTTCACTTCCGGCAGGCACCAGGCCTCCGGTACCGCCAGCCCTTCACGCAGGCGCTGGCGGATCATCGAGCTGTGCAGCGGCAGCCGCTCCTCCGCCACCAGCCGGCCGAAGCGCCAGCACAATTCGGCGGCGCGTTCGAAGCGCGGCAGCTCCGCCTCGTTGTCGGCGCCGATCAGCAGGGCGATCCGCGGTGACGCCAGGCCGCTACGCGCGGCCAGCGCTTCCAGCAGGTCGATGCTGTAGACCGCCGGACGATCAGGCATCAATCCTGCTTCGATCGGTTCGCAATACACCCGCCGCGGATCGATCCGCCGGGCCAGCCGCGCCAGCCAGCGGCAGCGCAGCTCGAAATCGCCCATGCGCTTGCCGAAGGCGTGGCGGTGGCTCGGCACCAGGGCGACCCGTTCGGCGCAAAGCAGCGCCCGGCGGATCACCGACTCATGGCCGGGGTGCGGCGGGTCGAACGCCCCACCGTAGACCGCGAGGGCGAAGTCGGGGGCGCGTCCGCCGCTCATCCCGGCAGGCAGTCGGCGAATCCGGGAACTTATTTCATCACGCATAGAAAATACCTTCCACTGCGAAATTTTGTAGTACAAGTGCTTGACGACTTATTTCACGTGATGAATTATGTACCCACATTCAGCCCCAACCCGTCAAGCGGAGGCTTCCATGAATCGTCCCAGCAAGATCGCCAGCTTCGATGTCGACGCCCAGAAAGGCTTCACCCCGCTGTGCCCGGACGAACTGCCGGTGCCCGGCGGCGACGCCATCGGCGCCGCCCTCAACCAACTGGCCAGCCGCGCCGCGCTGCGCCTGGGCAGCAAGGACGCGCACAGCCCGAAGGCTGCCTGGGTAGTGGAACGCGCCGAGCAGATGCTGCGGCCGCTGGCCTATCCGGATGCCGACCTGACCTGGGTGAGCCACTGCGTACCGGGTACGCCGGGTTTCGAGCTGCTCGACGAACTGCCGCGGCCGATCGACTACGACTTCTTCGTCTGGAAGGGCGTGGAGCCGGACCTGCATCCCTACGGCGCCTGCTACCACGATCTGGCGGAACGCCGCAGCACCGGGGTCATCGAATACCTGAGGCAGAATGGCGTGAGCCATGTGCTGGTGGGTGGCCTGGCGCTGGACTACTGCGTGAAGAACACCGCCCTGCAACTGCGCCGCGCCGGTTTCGAGGTGCTGCTCTACCTGCCCGCCTGCCGGGCCATCGCCGAGGACACCGCGCAGCGGGCCTGCGACGAGATGCGCGACGCCGGGGTGATCCTCTGCGCCGACCTGGAACGACTGGATAGCGCCCTCGCCGGCGCCGACAAGGAGAAGTGAACATGGCCGAAAGCGTCTTTGCCGAGCGCATCGTGCAGAACCTGCTCGATACCGATTTCTACAAGCTGACCATGATGCAGGCGGTGCTGCACAACTACCCCAACGCCGAAGTGGAGTGGGAATTCCGCTGCCGCAACGCCGAGGACCTGCGTCCGTACCTGGCGGAGATCCGCTACCAGATCGAGCGCCTCGCCGAAGTCGAGGTAACCGCCGACCAGCTCGCCTTCCTCGAACGCATCCCGTTCATGAAGCCGGACTTCATCCGCTTCCTCAGCCTGTTCCGCTTCAACCTGCGCTACGTGCACACCGGCATCGAGGATGGCCAACTGGCAATCCGCCTGCGCGGCCCATGGCTGCACGTGATCCTCTTCGAGGTGCCGCTGCTGGCCATCGTCAGCGAGGTGCGCAACCGTTATCGCTACCGCGAGGTGGTCCTGGAACAGGTCGGCGAGCAGCTCTATCGCAAGCTCGACTGGCTCTCCGCCCAGGCCAGCAGCGAGGAACTCGCGGAATTCCAGGTCGCCGACTTCGGCACCCGCCGGCGCTTCTCCTACCGCACCCAGGAGGAAGTGGTGCATATCCTCAAGCGCGACTTCCCCGGGCGCTTCGTCGGCACCAGCAACGTGCACCTGGCCCGCGAGTACGACCTCAAGCCGATCGGCACCATGGCCCACGAATGGCTGATGGCCCACCAGCAACTCGGCCCGCGGCTGGTCGACAGCCAGCAAGCGGCGCTGGACTGCTGGGTCCGCGAGTACCGCGGACAGCTCGGCATAGCCCTGACCGACTGCATTACCATGGATGCCTTCCTCGACGACTTCGACCTGTACTTCGCCAAGCTCTTCGACGGCCTGCGCCACGATTCGGGCGACCCGCTGGCCTGGGCGGAGAAAGCCATCGCCCACTACCGCCGCCTGGGTATCGACCCGCTGAGCAAGACCCTGGTGTTCTCCGACGGGCTGGACATGCCCAAGGCGTTGCAGCTGTTCCGCGCGCTACGTGGCAAGATCAACGTCAGCTTCGGCATCGGCACCAACCTGACCTGCGACATCCCGGGGGTCGAGCCGATGAACATCGTCCTGAAGATGACGGCCTGCAACGGCCATCCGGTGGCGAAGATATCCGACGCCCCGGGCAAGACCCAATGCCGCGACGAGAACTTCGTCGCCTACCTCCGCCACGTCTTCAACGTGCCGGCCTAATCCTTTCGCACCTAACGGGAGCCCGAACATGCAACAGATCCAACGCGACATCGCCCAAGCCCTGCAGGTCCAGCCGCCGTTCCAGTCGGAGGCCGACGTGCAGGCGCAGATCGCCCGGCGCATCGCCTTCATCCAGCAGTGCCTGAAGGATTCCGGGCTGAAGACCCTGGTGCTGGGGATCAGCGGCGGCGTCGACTCGCTCACCGCCGGCCTGCTGGCCCAGCGCGCCGTCGAGCAACTGCGCGAGCAGACCGGCGACCAGGCCTACCGCTTCATCGCCGTGCGCCTGCCCTACCAGGTGCAGCAGGACGAGGCCGATGCCCAGGCCTCGCTGGCGACCATCCGCGCCGACGAAGAGCAGACCGTCAACATCGGTCCGTCGGTGAAAGCCCTGGCGGAACAGCTGGAAGCCCTGGAAGGACTCGAGCCGGCGAAGAGCGACTTCGTCATCGGCAATATCAAGGCGCGCATCCGCATGGTCGCCCAGTACGCCATCGCCGGCGCCCGCGGCGGCCTGGTGATCGGCACCGACCATGCCGCCGAGGCGGTCATGGGGTTCTTCACCAAGTTCGGCGACGGCGCCTGCGACCTGGCTCCGCTCAGCGGCCTGGCCAAGCATCAGGTGCGCGCCCTCGCCCGCGCCCTCGGCGCTCCGGAGAACCTGGTGGAGAAGATCCCCACCGCCGACCTCGAGGACCTGCGCCCCGGCCATCCGGACGAGGCTTCCCACGGCGTCACCTATGCCGAGATCGACGCCTTCCTGCACGGCCAGCCGCTGCGCGAGGAAGCTGCGCGGGTGATCGTCGACACCTACCACAAGACCCAGCACAAGCGCGAACTGCCGAAGGCGCCCTGAGCCTCCCGGTCCGTGCGGCAGGCCCGTCGTCGACGGGCCTTTGTCGCGGGCGGGAATGTGCCTGTCGCAACCAGGTCTTCAAGTCCGCGCGGCGGCGCGCTAGAAGGAAGCTGTATCCCTGCGAAGGCCAGCCATGCGCACCCGTCTCCCCGCCCTGCTCCTCGGTGTCCTGCTGGCCGGCCAGGCCTGCGGACACACATCCCCGCTGCTCGCGCCGGTACGGCAGATCCACGCCTTCGGCGACAGCTATTCGGACAACGGCGAAAGCCAGCGACTGACCCGCGAGATGCTCGCCAAGGGCATCGCCGGCGCCCAGGCATTGCCCGGCGAAGTCTACTGGCAGGGCCGCTGGAGCAACGGCCCGACCGCCGTCGAGGTGCTCGCCCGCCAGCTTGGTGCGCAACTGGCCGACCATGCGGTGGGCGGCGCCAAGAGCGGAGCGGACAACTACTACGGCTGGATGAGCGCCTACCGCCATACCGGCCTCGCCGGCCAGGTCGACGCCTACCTCGCCACGCTGGACGGCAAGCCGGTCGATGGCCAGGCGCTGCACTTCATCTTCGTCTCCGCCAACGATTTCTTCGAGCACGAGGATTTCGCCGGCGAGCAGCCCCTGGAACAACTGGCCGGCAGCAGCGTGGCGAACATCCGCGCCGCGGTGCAGCGTCTCGGAGAGGCCGGCGCACGACGCTTCCTGGTGGTCAGTTCGACCGACCTGAGCGTGGTCCCGGCGGTGGTCGCCGGTAACCGGGTCGAGCGGGCGCAGCGCTACCTGCAGGCAGTCAACGCCAGCCTGCCGATCCAGCTCGCCGCCCTGCGCAAGACCCGCGGCCTGGAGCTGAGCTGGTTCGACCATCTCACCTTCAGCCGCCACTTGCGGCGCAACCCGGCGCGCTATGGCCTGGTGGAGCTGGACGCGCCCTGCCAGCCGACCCAGCCCAGCGTCCGCCCGGCCTGCGCCAACCCGGACCAGTACTACTTCTGGGACGAGTGGCATCCGACCCGGCGCGTGCACCAACTGGCCGGCGAGGCGATGGCGGCACGCTACGCGCGCTGAGCCCGGCGCGCGCCCATGAAAAAGCCCGGCAGCGGCCGGGCTTTTTCATGCAGCGGATCGCTCGCGCATCACTTCAGGGTCAGGGTGCCCTTCATCAGCGCGGAGTGGCCCGGGAAGGTGCAGAAGAACATGTACTGCTCGCCTTCCTTCAGCTTGGAGACGTCGAAGGTCACCGAGTCCTTCTCGCCCGAGCCGATCAGCTTGGTGTGGGCGATGACACGGCTGTCGTCGGGCTTCAGGTAATCCTTGTCCAGGCCGGAAGCCATGCCGTCGGTGACCACGCCCTGCATGTCGGCGGCGGTGCTCAGTACCCAGTTGTGGCCCATGACGTTCTTCGGCAGGTTGCCGGGGTGGGACAGGTTGACGGTGAACTGCTTGCAGCTCTTGTCGACGGTGATGGCATTGGTGTTGAACTGCATCTGGTCGTTACCCTGGATGTCCACCGAGCACTCGGCAGCCAGCAGTGGCGCACTGAGCAGGGACAGCAGGGATACCGCAGCGAGTTTACGTAGCATGGAGCAGCCTCCTAGGCAGGTTGGGCGATGAATCCTGAAAGAGCAGACTGCCCGATCGGGCACCGAGTTCCACTGATTCAGGTCAAACCCGAACCGGACGTGGCGGGGCATCGAGCGGGATCTGCCCGGCGTTTACTACGGGGAACTCCTGTTTTAGCACAGATGTGCCGCTTCGCGCCTGCGACGCAACGTCCGGCAACGCTTCGCACGGCTTGGTCGAAGCGCTCCCAGCCGCTACCCTGTGCGCCTTTTTCCACCCCCGACAGGAGTCGATCATGACCTTGCGTTCCGTCTGCGTATTCTGTGGCGCCAGCCCCGGCGCTTCCCCGGTCTACCAGGAAGCCGCCGTGGCCCTCGGCCGGCACCTGGCCGAGCGCGGCCTGACCCTGGTCTACGGTGGCGGCGCGGTCGGTCTGATGGGCACCGTGGCGGACGCCGCATTGGCCGCCGGCGGCGAAGTGATCGGGATCATCCCGCAGAGCCTGCAGGAGGCCGAGATCGGCCACAAGGGCCTGACCCGCCTGGAAGTGGTAGACGGCATGCACGCGCGCAAGGCACGCATGGCCGAACTGGCCGACGCCTTCATCGCCCTGCCTGGCGGGCTCGGCACCCTGGAAGAGCTGTTCGAGGTCTGGACCTGGGGCCAACTGGGCTACCACGCCAAGCCGCTGGGCCTGCTCGAAGTGAACGGTTTCTACGACCCGCTGCTGACTTTCCTCGACCACCTGGTCGACGAACGTTTCGTCCGCGCCGAACACCGCGGCATGCTGCAGCGCGGCGCCAGCCCGGAGGCGCTGCTCGATGCCCTCGCCGCCTGGACGCCGAGCGTGGCGCCGAAGTGGGTCGACCGCACCCCGCAGTGATCCGCTCCTCTCTCAGGACGGCGGCAGCAGGCTCAGCGGGTCGAGCGGCCGGCCGTTCTGGCGGATCTCGAAGTACAGCTGCACCCGGTCGGCATCCGAGGAACCGGCCTCGGCGATCTTCTGGCCCTTGCCGACCATCTGCCCCTCCTTCACCAGCAAGCGGCTGTTGTGCGCGTAGGTGCTGGTGTACGAGGTACCGTGCTGGATGATCACCAGGTTGCCGTAGCCACGCATGTTGTTCACCGCGAACACCACCTTGCCGGCCAGCGAGGCCTGCACCGGCTGGCCCAGGGTGCCGGCGATGCGGATGCCCTTGTTGAGCTTGTCGGAACTGGAGAAGCGGCGGATCACCGGCCCCTTCATCGGCCACTGCCAGCCGCGCAGGGTCACCGACGGCGGCGGAGGCGGAGGCGGCGGCTTGCGCGCACGGGTGTTAGACGAGGAGCGGCTGCTGGCGACGTAGGTCGACTTGCGCCCGTCGAAGCGCACCACCTGGCCGACCTTGACCGCGTAGGGCGGGCGGATGCCGTTGGCGCGCGCCAGGTCCTTGTAGTTCCAGCCGTGCCGGGTGGCGATCGAATAGAGGGTGTCGCCGCGCTTGACGCGATACTCGCCGCGCATGACCTTCGGCACCGACGCCCCCGGGCCGGGAGCCTTGGAGCTGCACGCGGATACCGCCAGCAGGACGGCGATCAAGAGCAATCTGAAGAACACACGGAATCCTTTTCCCGATGAAACCCGGCCGGCTGCGGCGACGGTTGCAGGCCCGCACTATACCTTGTTCGCCGGGGTGCCCGTTGGACTCGCCGATGGCCCGTTTTCTCCGCGCGGCCCGCCACCCGGTCCGCGCACAAACGCCAACGCCCCGCAGGACGGGGCGTCGGTGCCGAGCGGGAAACGTCAGGCGCCGGCGGACTGCTGCACGATCACCGTCTGCGCCGGCATCGGTGCCGGGAAGTCGGCGCCGAGGGCGTCCTTGATCACCTTGTTGGTATCGAAATAGACCTGCCAGTAATGGTCGTTGTGGCAATACGGGCGCACCGCCAGCACCGGCCCGACCAGGTTGAACTCGAGGATCTCCACGTCCACCGGCGGCTCGCCGAGCACGTTGGGAATCGCCGCGACGCGCTGCTTGAGCAGGGCGATGGCCGCCTGGTAGTCGGCGGCACCGGAAAGCTGCGCCTTCAACTCGACCCGGCGGAACGGGTTGTGGGTGAAGTTCTGGATGTTGTCGCCGAATATCTTGTTGTTGCCGACCATGGTCAGCACGTTGTCCGGAGTGTTGATCGCCGTGGTGAACAGGCCGATCTCCTTGACCGTGCCGGTCACTCCGCCGGCGCAGATGAAGTCGCCGACCTTGAACGGCCGCAGGACGATGATGAAGCCGCCGGCCGCCAGGTTCGCCAGCAATCCCGACCAGGCCATGCCAATGGCCAGGCCGACCGCCGCGATCAGCGCCGCCAGGCTGGTGGTCTGGATGCCGAAGAAACCGAGGATGCCCACCACCAGCAGCACGTTCAGGGTCACCGTGATGAACGAACCCACGTAGCGCAGCACGGTGGGATCGACCTTTTGCCGCTCGAGGGATTTCTGCACCATGCCGACGGCGAAGCCGATCAGCCAGCGGCCGATCACCCAGAAGGCGATGGCCGCGAGAATCTTGATGCCGAAGGCGAAGGCGTACTGGGACACCGTCGCCCAGAGCGCGTTGATCTTCTCGGTACCTACGTTGACGATCGTCGTGTCATCCATATCGCTCACCGTGCGCAAGGAAGGAGTCTGGCTCCGTACGAGAACCGCCCCTGGCACCGGAAAGGCAGGCTCCGGCCCTTGGCCCGACAACGTCCGTAGCGGATTCTGGAAAAGCTAGCACGGCGCCGCGAATTTGCCGGAGCACCGCTTCGTTGTCCCCAAACGGCGTGGGCGAGGCTGTGGACAACCTGGGTGAAAAGGTCCGGGAGTCCCGGGCGGCAGGGCCTCCGCGAGACCGATCACTTTTTGATCAGCCGGCTGTTTCCTGTAGCGGCAGCACCGTCACCCGCACCTCCGGGTCATGGCTACCGCCACCGAGGATCACCCCGCGCAACGGCGACACATCGGAAAAATCCCGCCCCCAGGCCAGGGTGATGTGCTCCAGGTCGGGCAACAGGTCGTTGGTCGGGTCGAAATCCACCCAGCCGTTCTCCGGGCAATACAGCGAGACCCAGGCATGCGAGGCGTCGGCACCGATCAGTCGCGCCTGTCCGGGCGGCGGGCGGGTCAGCAGGTAGCCGCTGACGTAGCGCGCCGCCAGTCCGCGCGCGCGCAGGCAGGCGAGCATCAGGTGGGCGAAGTCCTGGCAGACCCCGCGACGGCGCTCCAGCACTTCGTCCAGCGGCGTCGCCACCTGGGTGGCCTGCGCATCGAAGGCGAACTCGCGGAAGATCTTCTCCATCAGTGCCGCCGCCGCCACCAGCAACGGCCGTCCGGGCGGGAAGCAGTCGGCGGCGAACTCGGCGAATCGCCGCTGGATGCGCACATAGGGCGACTCGACGCGATAGCGGCAGGCTTCCAGCTCGGCGGCGGACAGCGCCCGCCCGGAAAATGCCAGCCCGGCGGCGACGGTTTCCCATGCCGGCGACGCGGTCAGTTGCGCCGGCGCATGGGCGAACACTTCGACCTGCAGTCGCGCGCTGACCCGCAGCGCCTCGTGGGGACGCTCGAAGGCCAGCCGGCTCAGCGGATTGCCGAATGCGTCGTGGCCATCCTCGCGCCGGCTCGGCCCCGGCTCGATCAGCAGTGCCCGCTCATGACAGGCCTGCCAGGCGCATTCGCGTGGCCAGAGATGCGCCAGTTGCCGCGACAGCGAGACCGGCGTCGCATAGCGGTAATGGGTGTCGTGCAGCACCTGGTAGCGGGCGCCCTGGAGCGGAACGGAGCGAAGCGCGGGTGCGGACATCAGGTGGATACCGTTCTCTGGCTGACATCGTCGACATGGGCGAAATAGCGCAAGCCTAGCCGATCGGAGACCTGTCCGGCGCAGGCGGCGATGTCGCGCAGCAGTCGCGCCAGCCCGACGAGCACCTCGTCGAGTCCTGCCGCGCCGAACAGCGGGCTTTCCAGGGCCGCCAGATCGAAGCTGCGCAGGCGTTCGCCCAGGGTCCTGAGTTCCCGCTCGCGTGGCGCGCCGAACTCCTCGTGCAGGCGCTCCAGCGAACGCTCCAGGGCCTGCAACTGGAAGCGCAGCGAGTGCGGGTTCTGCTCGTGCAACAGGAGCAGGTCGAGCACCGGGACCAGCTGCGGCGACGCCAGGTAGCGCGAGCGGTAGGTGATGCCGCTGTTACCCAGCTCCAGCAGCCACTCCAGCGCGCCGGCGTCCCAGGCGCTACCACCGTCGAGGAAGGCGGCGATGCTCTCGGCGAAGAAGCGCACGCGCTCGATGCGCCGGCCGATCATCAGGAAACGCCAGCCGTCGTCGCGGGTCATGTCGTCGAGGGCGAAACCGGACAACGCGGCCAGGGACATCACTAGCCGGTTGAGGAAGTCCAGCGCTTCGCCGAGGTCGGTGCGTGCCGGATCGAGCGCCTGCATGTCGCGTTGCAGCTCCAGCAAGGCCAGCCAGTTCTCCCCGGACAAGCGCCCGCGCACCTGCGCCGCCGCCCAGTGCAGGCGCCGCAGGTTGGCGCACAGGCTCGCCGGCCAGTGCTCGTCGAGCAACGCCCGCAACAGGCACCTTTCCAACGGCTCGCCATCCCCGGGCAGCAGGCCGATGCCGCCGGCCAGGGCCAGGGCGCTGCGCAACGCCTCTTCGTCGCCATCGGCATCCACGTAGCGCGACAGCACCACCCGCAACAGGCGCGCATGGTCGTCGCAACGCTCGGCATAGCGGCCGTACCAGAACAGGTTCTCCACCACCCGCGACGGCAGGTAGGGGTCTTCGCGGACCAGGTCGCGCACGCCGAGCCGGCGCGGTCGCAACGGCTCGCCGCCGACTGCTCGCTCGGCCAGCACCCAGGTGTCCTTGCTCGCCCCGCCGCGCTGCATCGACACCACTTCGGCGTCCGCCGCCGAGGCTACGCGGGTCAGGCCGCCGGGCATCACCCAGTAGCGGCCGTCGCTGGCGGCGACGGCGAATACGCGCATGCCGATGGCCCGCGACTGCAGGCCGACGCCGGCCTTGCCGTCGCGCCAGACCGGTGCCTGGGACAACTGCGCCAGGCGTTGCGCCACGTAGGCCTGCGGGCGCTCGCGCAAGCGCTCGCCGAGGGATGCCAGGCCGGCACTGTCGAGGGCGTGGCCGAACAGAGGTTCGCAGCGCTGGCCGGGAAAGGCCGGCTTGATCACCAGGTCGGGCAGTGCCGCGAGTATCGCCTCGAGGGCTTGCGGCTCGCCGCACCAGCGGGTGTCGAGCGAGGGCAGCGCCAGTTCCTCGCCAAGCAGGCGGCGACAAGCCTGCGGCAGGAAGCCGAGCAGGCCGGGCGACTCCAGCACTCCGCTGCCCAGTGCGTTGGCCACCAGCACGCGTCCCTGGCGTACCGCCTCGAGCAGGCCGGGAATGCCCAGCGCCGAGTCGGTACGTAATTCCAGTGGGTCGCAGAAATCGTCATCGAGGCGCCGCAATACCGCGTGCACCCGTTTCAGGCCGCCGAGGGTCTTGAGATAGAGGGTGGCGTCGCGCACCGTCAGGTCGTGCCCCTCGACCAGCGGAAAACCGAGCTGGCGCGCCAGGTAGAGATGCTCGAAGTAGGTTTCGTTGAAACGTCCGGGAGTCAGCAGCACCACCAGCGGCGTCTCGCCGTCGCCGGCGGCCTGGCTGGCGAGGGTCTCCTGCAGGGTGCGGAAATACCCGGCGAGATGCTGCACGCGCAGGTCGCGATAGAGTTCCGGCAAGGCCCGCGAGACGATCTGCCGGTTCTCCAGCGCATAGCCCGCGCCGGACGGCGCCTGGGTGCGGTCGGCAAGGACCTGCCAGCGTCCGTCGGCATCGCGCGCCAGGTCCACGGCATAGCTGTGCAGGAAAATCCCGCCGGGCGGCCGGATGCCGAGCGCCGGCCAGAGGAAGTTCGGATGGCCGAAGACCAGTTCGCTGGGCAGCAGCCCTTCGGCGAGCAGACGCTGGTCGCCGTACAGGTCGGCCAGCAGCGCATTGAGCAGCCGAGCACGCTGCGCCACACCAGCGGCGATCGGCTGCCACTCGGCGGCGGACAGCAGGTTCGGCAGAAGGTCCAGCGCCCAGGGGCGGTCGGTGCCCTTGGGATCGGCGTAAACGTTGTAGGTGACGCCGTTCTCCTGGATCTGCCGTTCCACCAGGGCCTGGCGCTGGCGCAATTGCTCAGGGCTGCTGCGCTCCAGTTGGCGGAACAGCCGCTGCCAATGGGGACGCACGCCGCCCTGGCGATCGAGCAACTCGTGGTAGGCCGTATCGGTGAACGGATAGTGGGCAAGCAGCTCGGGCATCGAAGGCTCGCGGGGCTGGGGTTGCGGTCACTGTAGCGGAGTCGGCGGCGCGACGCCGGAGCGAAGCGACGAGGCGTTGCCGGGTCCGCCACGACGGTTCTTCGTGAAGACCGGGATGCCCCGGAAGCGCAAGACTTGTGCCAGCGCCGTCAGGCCCGGGCGGCCAGGAGGTCGTGCCGCGGCAATGCACTGCGACGGTGCGCGACCGCAGGCAAGGTTGCAGCCGCGCACGCTTTGCGGGCGGCAGGGCCGCCCCGGCGATCAGCGCGGGATGTTCGGCTGGCGCGACTTCTTCTTACCCTTGGCGAAGGCCGTCGCCTTGTTCTGCTGGCCCTTGCTCCACGGCTTGCCGCCGTCGCTGGCGCGTGGCGGCAGGCCGGTATGCTGGGTCAGCAGCTTGCCGGCCTTCTTGCTGCCGGCCGGCGTCGAGTTCTTCCGCCGGGCGCTCTGGTATTCGCCGGTATCCGGCTGGTAGGTCGGGACCAGGTGGTGCTTGCCATTGCCGATCAGGTCGGCGCGCCCCATCCGCTCCAGCGCCTCGCGCAGCAGCGGCCAGCCTTTCGGGTCGTGGTAGCGCAGGAAGGCCTTGTGCAGGCGCCGCTGCTGGTCGCTCTTGACGATGGTCACGCCATCGCTCTTGTAGGTGACCTTGCGCAGCGGGTTCTTGCCCGAGTGATACATAGCGGTGGCAGTGGCCATCGGCGAAGGATAGAACGCCTGGACCTGGTCGGCGCGGAAGCCGTTGCGCTTGAGCCACAGGGCCAGGTTCATCATGTCTTCGTCGGTGGTCCCGGGATGGGCGGCGATGAAGTACGGGATCAGGTACTGCTCCTTGCCGGCTTCCTTCGAGAACTTCTCGAACATCTGCTTGAAGCGGTCGTAGGTGCCGATCCCCGGCTTCATCATTTTGTCCAGCGGACCGCGCTCGGTGTGCTCCGGGGCGATCTTCAGGTAGCCGCCGACGTGGTGGGTCACCAGTTCCTTGACGTACTCGGGCGACTCGACGGCGAGGTCGTAGCGCAGGCCGGAGGCGATCAGGATCTTCTTCACCCCCGGCAGCGCCCGGGCCTTGCGGTACAGCTCGATCAGCGAGCTGTGGTCGGTATCGAGGTTCTCGCAGATGCCGGGGAACACGCAGGATGGCTTGCGGCAGTGCCGCTCGATGTCCGGGCTCTTGCAGGCGATGCGGTACATGTTCGCCGTCGGTCCGCCAAGGTCGGAGACCACGCCGGTGAAGCCGGGCACCTTGTCGCGCATCTCCTCGATCTCGCGGATGATCGAGTCGTGCGAGCGGTTCTGGATGATCCGTCCCTCATGCTCGGTGATCGAGCAGAAGGTGCAGCCGCCGAAGCAGCCACGCATGATGTTCACCGAGAAGCGGATCATCTCGTAGGCGGGAATCTTCGCCTTGCCGTAGGCCGGGTGCGGCACGCGGGCATAGGGCATGCCGAACACGTAGTCCATTTCCTCGGTGCTCATCGGAATGGGCGGCGGGTTGAACCAGACATCCACTTCGCCGTGCTTCTGCACCAGGGCACGGGCGTTGCCCGGGTTGGTCTCCAGGTGCAGCACGCGGTTGGCGTGGGCATAGAGCACCGGGTCGTTGCGCACCTTCTCGAAAGACGGCAGGCGGATCACGGTCTTCTCCCGGGTCAGCCTGGGGTTCGCCAGCAACTGCACGACCTTGGCTTCCTGCGGGTCCTCCTGCGCGCCCTTTTCCTGCTCGATGGCGCAGGCGGCGGTGTCCTGGGTGTTCACGTAGGGATTGATGATCTTGTCGATCTTGCCCGGCCGGTCGATCCGCGTGGAATCGATCTCGAACCAGCCCTCCGGGGTGTCGCGACGGACGAAGGCGGTGCCGCGCACGTCGGTGATCGCGCTCACCAGTTCGCCCTGGGCCAGGCGCTGGGCGATTTCCACCACCGCACGCTCGGCGTTGCCGTAGAGCAGGATGTCGGCCGTGGCGTCCATCAGGATCGAGCGGCGGACCTTGTCCTGCCAGTAGTCGTAATGGGCGATGCGCCGCAACGAGGCCTCGATCCCGCCGAGGATCACCGGCACATGGCTGTAGGCCTCCTTGCAGCGCTGGCTGTAGACCAGGCTGGCGCGGTCCGGGCGCTTGCCGGCCAGGCCGCCGGGGGTGTAGGCGTCGTCGGAACGGACCTTCTTGTCCGCGGTATAGCGGTTGATCATCGAGTCCATGTTGCCGGCCGCCACGCCGAAGAACAGGTTCGGCTCGCCGAGCTTCATGAAGTCGTCCTTCGACTGCCAGTCCGGCTGGGCGATGATGCCGACGCGGAACCCCTGGGCCTCCAGCAGGCGGCCGATGATGGCCATGCCGAAGGACGGGTGGTCGACGTAGGCATCGCCGGTGACGATGATGATGTCGCAGGAGTCCCAGCCGAGCTGATCCATCTCTTCCCTACTCATAGGCAGGAAGGGCGCCGGACCGAAACACTCGGCCCAGTACTTGGGATAGTCGAACAGCGGCTTGGCGGCTTGCATCACGGGCACCAGGGGGTATCTCTAGGAATGGGGGGTCGCGTAAACGCGGGCGCGGAATATAGCACAAAAAATGAGCAATTCCGACGTTTTCACTGGGTATTGCCTATCGTCGGCTGGCCTCGCAAACTGCCATCATTTCGCCACCTTCTTTCTATACTCCATCCATCGTCATCTCACCCGGCCTCCACCAGAGGCCCCCGGGAGATTCATCGTGCGCCATCCTCTTGCCCAGTTCGCGGTCGTCTTCCTGCTATTGGCCAGCGCCGCGTCGAACGCAGCGCCGGGGCTTCCTACGGGCCCGGCCAGCGGCGCCTGGTTGAACGGCTCGCTGGACCTGCTCGAAGACCCCGATGGCAACCTGGCGGTGGAGGACCTCGAACAAGCGGAGCAGGCCGGCCGCTTCGTCGCCGCCGCCGGCCGCACCAGCGTCGGCCTCAGCCGCAGCGCCTGGTGGCTGCGCCTCGACCTGCCGAGACGCGAGGCGGTATCCGGCGGCTGGTGGCTGGAAGTCGCCAGCGCCAGCCTGCACGACCTGCGCCTGTATCTCCCCGACGAGCGCGGCGGGTTCCGTGAACATCGCAGCGGCGAAGCGGTGCCCTTCGCCGAGGGCCGCGACCACGCCTACCGTCATCCGCTGTTCCGGATCCCTCCCGGCGATGGGCCGTTGCGCGTCTACCTGCGCAGCTACGATCCCGGCGGCAACGCCTTTCCGCTGAGGCTCTGGAGCCACGACGAACTGCTGGAATACCGCAGCCAGGGCAACCTGCTGTTCGGCATGGCCTACGGGCTGATCCTCGCCCTGCTGCTGTACAACCTGTTCCTCTTCACCAGCCTGCGCGATCGCGCCTATTTCTGGTACGTGCTGACCGCTGCCAGCGCGCTGGTGCTGACCCTGAACATCAGCGGCCATGGTTTCGAGTATTTCTGGCCCGAGCGGGCGGTGCCCTGGTGGCTTGACCGCCTGGCGCTGCTGGCGATCTGGGGCATCTGCGTGATCCGCTTCAGCCAGAACCTGCTGCAAAGCCGGCAGCACGCACGCTGGGCCCATCACCTGCTGAACGCCTGTTGCCTGCTGTTCCTTGCCTGCCTGGCGTTCAACGCCGCCGGCTGGCGCTGGCAGGCGGCCGGCGTGCTGGCGCTGACCCTGCTGGCCAACCTGCCGATCGCCATCGGCCTGGCAGTGCAGCGCTGGCGCCAGGGTTCGGCCACGGCGCGCCTGTACCTGGTCGGCTTCGGCCTGGTGCTCGGCAGCGTCAGCCTTGGCGTGATGCGCGCCACCGCGCTGGTCCAGCCGACCTCGGCCAACGCCATGGTCTTCCCGCTGGCGCTGACCCTGGAGGCCCTGCTGTTCTCCCTGGCGCTCGCCTCGCGCATCCAGGATCTGAAGCAGGAAAGGGCCCTGGCCCTGGACCAGGCCGACCAGGAAAAGAACGCGCGCCTGGCCCTGCTGCACAGCGCCCAGCGCGACCTGGCACGCGCCGTGGAAGTCCGTACCAACGAGTTGAGCGAGGCCAATCGCCAGTTGCAGATGCGCGAAGCGCAACTGCAGTACGCCGCCCATCACGACCCGCTGACCGGGCTTGGCAACCGCAGGCACCTGATGGAGTTCGCCGAAAGCGCCCTGGACGACGCGCGCCGCCACGGCAACAGCATGGCGCTGCTGCTGATCGACCTGGATCACTTCAAGCCGATCAACGATACCCATGGCCACGATGCCGGCGACTTCGTCCTGCAGAACGTGGCCCAGCGGCTGCGCCATTGCGTGCGCACCGAGGATTGCGTGGCGCGCCTCGGCGGCGACGAATTCGCCGTGCTGGTCGGCGGGTCGAATGCCGAGCAGCATGCCCGCGACATCGCCGAACGCCTGCTGCGAGAACTGGCGAAACCGGTGGAGTTCGCCAAGCAGTGGCTGGTGATCACACCGAGCATCGGCGTCGCCCTGTTTCCCGGCGACGCCCTGCAGTTCGGCAAACTCTACAAGGCCGCCGACCAGGCGCTGTACCGGGTCAAGGGCGCCGGGCGCGCCGGCTATGCGATGGCTGCCGACGATGAACGCGAGACCGCGCCGGCGCTCCCCTGGCCGACCGCCCTGGCACCGGAGCGTATCTCCTGAATCAGTGGCTGTAGCGTCGCGGAACCCGAGCCGTGACCTTGCTCAGAAGCTCGTAGCCAAGGGTGCCGCAGGCACGGGCGACCTCGTCCACCGACAACCCGGCGCCCCACAACTCCACCGGGTCGCCAACGCGAGCCTCCGGCAGGTCGGAGAGGTCGACCGCCAGCATGTCCATCGAGACCCGCCCGGCCAGGGTCGCGCGGCGTCCCCCGACCAGTACCGGAGTCCCGGCTGGCGCGGTACGCGGATAGCCGTCGGCGTAGCCGCAACTGACCGTGCCGATCCGCGCCGGCCGCTCGACGATCCAGGTGGCGCCGTAGCCGACGCTCTCGCCCACGGCCACCTCGCGCAGTGAAATCAACTGCGCGCCCAGGCTCATGGCCGGCCTCAGGCCCAGTTCGGCGGCGCTCAGGTCGGCCAGCGGGGTCGACCCGTAGAGCATGATTCCCGGCCGCAGCCAGTCCATGTGGGCGGCCGGGATAGTCAGCACCGCCGCCGAATTGGCCAGGCTGCGCTGGTCGAAATCCAGGTCGAGCAGGCCGAGGAAACTCTCCAGCTGCTGCTCGGTGAGCGGATGGTTGCGTTCGTCGGCGCAGGCGAAATGGCTGATCAGGTTCAGCTCGCGCACACCAGGATGGTTGCGCAGGCGCGCATGCCAGGCGCGCAGCGCGGCAGGATCGAAGCCCAGGCGGTGCATGCCGGAGTCGAGCTTGAGCCAGACGTTGAGTGGAATATCCAGGCCGGCGGCGAGGAACGCCTCGCCCTGTTCCGCGCCCTGGATCACCAGGTCCAGGCGCAATTGCCCGGCGAGGGCGTATTCGCTCGCCTCGAAGCAGCCTTCCAGCAACAGGATGCGCGCGCTGGCGTGCAAGGCGCGGACTTCCGCGGCCTCCTCCAGGCAGGCCACGGCGAAGCCATCGGCATCGTCGTGCAACGCGGTAACCACTTCGCGCGCACCGTGGCCATAGGCGTTCGCCTTGACCACCGCGAACGCCTGGCGCTGCGGCGCGCAGCGCTTGGCCAGGGCATAGTTGTGGCGAATGGCGGAAAGGTCGACGGTGGCAACGAGGGGACGCATGGCATCGGGTCCTGCAACTGAAACGGGTGCCTATGGTAAGGCGCCCGCCGGGCAAGACCCAAGCCGGGTCATTCGTCCTCGAAGTTGTACATGCCGGCGGCAAGGTTCTCGAAGCGCGTGTATTTGCCGATGAAGGCCAGGCGCACCGTACCGATCGGACCGTTACGCTGCTTGCCGATGATGATTTCGGCGACGCCCTTGAACTCGGTCTCCGGGTGGTACACCTCGTCGCGGTAGACGAACATGATCACGTCGGCGTCCTGCTCGATCGCCCCGGATTCGCGCAAGTCGGAGTTCACCGGGCGCTTGTTGGGTCGCTGCTCCAGGGAGCGGTTGAGCTGCGACAGGGCAATCACCGGGCAGTTGAATTCCTTCGCCAGGGCCTTCAGCGAGCGGGAAATCTCGGAAATCTCGTTGGTCCGGTTGTCGCCGCTGGAGCCGGGTATCTGCATCAGTTGCAGGTAGTCGATCATGATCAGCGCCAGGTCGCCGTGCTCGCGCACCAGGCGACGGGTCCGCGCGCGCATTTCCGAGGGACTGATGCCAGCGGTATCGTCGATGAACAGCTTCTTGTCGTTGAGCAGGTTGATCGCCGAAGTCAGGCGCGGCCAGTCCTCGTCGTCGAGCTTGCCGGAACGCACCTTGGTCTGGTCGATACGCCCGAGCGACGAGAGCATACGCATCACGATCGAGTCGGAGGGCATCTCCAGGGAGTACACCAACACGGCCTTGTCGGTGCGCATCACCGCGTTCTCGACCAGGTTCATGGCGAAGGTGGTCTTACCCATCGACGGACGCCCGGCGACGATGATCAGGTCGGCCGGCTGCAGGCCGCTGGTCTTCTCGTCGAGGTCGGTGAAACCGGTGGACACCCCGGTCAGCGCCTCGGTGGTGTTGAACAGGTAGTCGATGCGGTCGATGGTCTTGACCAGGATATCGCTGATCCCTACCGGCCCGCCGGTCTTCGGTCGCGCTTCGGCGATCTCGAAGATCTTCCGCTCGGCCTCGTCGAGGATCTCGTTGGCGCCGCGCCCTTCCGGGTGGAAGGCGCTGTCGGCGATCTCGTTGCTGATGCCGATCAGTTGGCGCAGGGTGGCGCGCTCGCGGATGATCTGCGCGTAGGCCTTGATGTTGGCGACCGAGGGAATGTTCTTCGCCAGTTCGCCGAGATAGGCCAGGCCGCCGACCTGGGCCAGTTGTCCTTCCTTCTCCAACTGCTCGGAGAGGGTCACCACGTCGATCGGCTGGTTGGCCTCGGCCAGCTTGTAGATGGCGCGGAAGATCAGGCGATGGTCATGGCGGTAGAAATCGCCGTCGGACACCGAATCCGACACACGCTCCCAGGCGTTGTTGTCCAGCATCAGGCCACCCAGCACGGCCTGCTCGGCCTCGATCGAGTGCGGCGGCACCTTCAGGGCTGTGGTTTCCAGGTCGTATTGCTCGGGGCTGGTGATCTCGTTCATAGACTCGACGCAAGAAAAAGGAACAGCGGAAAAAACAACGGGCACGGTGCCGTTGCCGGTACCGTGCCCGATGTTAGCGGACTGCCGCGGACACGCATATGCCCGCCCAGCCCTACCGATCGGATCGCTTACTCAGCGACGATGATCAGCTTCAGAGTGGTTTCCACGTCGGTGTGCAGGTGCACGGCGACGTCGAACTCACCGGTGTTGCGCAGCGCGCCGTTGGGCAGGCGAACTTCGGCTTTTTCCAGCGGGTAACCGGCAGCGGAAACGGCTTCGGCGATGTCGCGGGTGCCGATCGAACCGAACAGCTTGCCTTCGTCGCCAGCGTGGGCGCCGAGGGTTACCACCAGCTCGGAGAGCTGGGCAGCACGGGCTTCGGCAGCGGCCTTCTTCTCGGCGGCAGCCTTTTCCAGCTCGGCGCGGCGTGCTTCGAACGCAGCGACGTTCTCGGCGGTGGCGACGGTGGCCTTGCCCTGCGGCAGCAGGAAGTTACGGGCGTAACCGCCCTTGATGTTCACCTTGTCGCCCAGGTTGCCCAGGTTGGCGACTTTTTCCAGCAGGATGACTTCCATTTGAGTCTTACCTCTTAACTTTTAACCTTCACCGTTCGTGGAACCCTGGCGCCGGGCCAGGCGTCCACGAAAATCAAACAGACTGTCGACAACCGCCAAAAGACAGATCAGGTTCCCCAGCAGCAATACAGCCAGGTACAGGCCCACCAGCCAACCACCCGCGAGGCGCTTCAGGGCGATCAGGCCATGCCCGAGCGCCACGCCGGCGATGATCAGCGGCACGCTGCACAACGGACCGAGCACCGCGGCCTGCACTTCCAGCGCCGGGACCACGACGGCCCCCAGCAGCAGGATCACGGCAACCGCCGGCGCCAGCCGCAAACTCCGGAATTCGCGGCCGAAGCCGCCCGGGTTGTACAGCGAAGCCTGCCAGTACCGCGCGAGCATCAGGCAGAGCAGGCAGGTCACCTGCAGCGAGGAAGCCATGACCCCGGTCAGGGTCGGCACCAGCGCCACCTGCAACTTGTCCAGCTCTTCGCCCGACAGCTGGGACTCCCCGCGAAGCTGGGTCAGGACCTTGGTGACTTCCGTCGCCAGGGCGCCGATCAGCTCGCTGGAGGTATGCCCCAGCACCAGCGCGAATACCACGCCAACTGCAACACTGCCCAGCAGCACATGGCTCCAGGACGTGCTGGCGCGCAGGATCTGCGCCAGCGTCAGGGTACCGAGCAGGACCAGAAGGATGCTCGGATCGCCCAGGTACCACCAGAACATCGCCGGTAGCACCGCCCAGGCCAGGACGCCGAAGGCGTCGCCGAATCCGCGCCGCAGCAGCACCAGGCTACCGGCGGCGGCACTCAGCCAGAACAACAGTGGAACAACCGCGGAGCCTGCCACGGCGAGCGTGGCCTGCATGCGGCCGCGCATGGTGAACTCAGCCAGTGCGCGCATGCGATCTATCCCTTACCAGCGTTCGACTGCCCGATCTCAACGGCCGTGGCTGTCGGTGTAAGGAAGCAGGGCCAGGTAGCGGGCGCGCTTGATAGCGGTCGCCAGCTGACGCTGGTACTTGGCCTTGGTGCCGGTGATACGGCTCGGAACGATCTTGCCGGTTTCGGAAACGTAGGCCTTCAGGGTGTTGAGATCCTTGTAATCGATCTCTTTCACGCCTTCGGCGGTGAAGCGGCAGAACTTACGACGACGGAAGAAACGTGCCATGTGATTGGCTCCTCAATACTGGTCCGGAATTACTCGTCAGCGTTATCGCTATCGCTGTTGTCGTCGCCATCGGCGCCTTCAGCGTTATCGTTCGGACGCTCACGACGCTCGCGACGCTCGTTGCGGCTTTCTTCAGCCTTGAGCATCTCGGACTGCTCGGTGACAGCTTCGTCGCGACGCATGACCAGGTTACGGATCACGGCATCGTTGTAACGGAAGTTGTCTTCCAGCTCAGCCAGGGCCTTGGCGCTGCACTCGACGTTCATCAGAACGTAGTGGGCCTTGTGCACGTTGTTGATGGCGTAGGCCAGCTGACGACGGCCCCAGTCTTCCAGACGGTGGATCTTGCCGCCGTCTTCTTCGATGGCCTTGGTGTAACGCTCGACCATGCCACCGACTTGTTCGCTCTGGTCCGGGTGAACCAGGAACACGATTTCGTAATGACGCATAAATGCTCCTTACGGGTTGCAGCCTGCCGCAGAACGGTCAGGCAAGGAGTGAATGTTTTCTTGGCTTGCCTGGTGGAGAGGCGAACGAACGCCTGCCCGCGCGGCAAGGGGCGACATTCTAGAGAAGGGCAACCGGCGAAGCAAGGAAGATTGGCGAATATTTGTACAGCGGATGGAATGGCGCGGGGCCGCGCCGCGGCGGCCCCGCACGCGCTCACTCCAGCGGGGTGCGCTGGCGGAGGATCTCGAACAGGCAGACGCCGGTGGCGACCGAGACGTTCAGGCTGCTGACGCTGCCGGCCATCGGCAACCTGGCGAGGAAGTCGCAGTGCTCGCGGGTCAGCCGGCGCATGCCCTTGCCTTCCGCGCCCATCACCAGCACGGTCGGCCCCTTGAGGTCGAGCTGGTAGAGGGTCTTGTCCGCCTCGCCAGCGGTGCCGACCACCCACAGGCCGCGCTGCTGGAGCTTTTCCAGGGTGCGCGCGAGGTTGGTCACCGCCACCAGCGGGATCACCTCGGCGGCGCCGCAAGCGACCTTGCGCACGGTGGCGTTGAGGGTCGCGGACTTGTCCTTGGGCACGATCACCGCCTGCACCCCCGCCGCATCGGCGGTACGCAGGCAGGCGCCGAGGTTGTGCGGATCGGTGACGCCATCCAGGGCCAGCAGCAGCGGCACGCCCTCGCTCCGCTCGAGCAGTTCCTCGAGCATGTTTTCGCCCCAGACCTGGCTGGGGCTGACTTCCGCGACCACGCCCTGGTGGACGCCTTCCGCCCACTCGTCGAGTTCGCGCCGATCGCGCTGCCCTACCGGAATACGGAACCCGGCGGCCAGCTCGGTGAGCACCTGGACCCGCGGATCATGCCGCCCCTCGGCCAGCCACAACTGCTTGACCCGCTTCGGGTGATGACGCAACAACGCTTCCACGGCATGCACGCCGTAGACCTTTTCCCACTGACTCATGACTTGGCCTTACGTTTGCGCGCCCCGGTGGCGGCCGGAGCGTTGTCGGCCTTCGGCTTGGAAGGCCCCTTGCGATGCTTGGTCGGCTTGCCCGGCTTGGCGGCAGCGGCGGGCTTGCCGTCCTTGGCCTTGCCCTTCGCGCTCTTGCCCGCAGGAACGACCTTGCCCTTCTTCCCGCCCTTGTCCTTGCCGCCGACACGCGCCTCGGCGAGCAGCGCCTGCTTCACCTCGCGACTCTTGCGCACGTCGGTGTTGCCGAGCATCTCCGCGGCCTGCGCCAGCAGCTCCGGCGCGACCGGCAGCAGCGCCTGCACCTTGCCGGCCTTGCGCCGCGGCACCACCGCGGCGTCGGGACTGGCCAGCGCCGGCTCCAGGTCGACCTCGGGCACGGATGCGCCCTTGCGCCCCTTCGGCGCCTTGCCGGCGTTCGTCGACTTGTCGCCGTTGCGCTTCTTGCGTCCGATCGGCGCGCTCAGCACGTTTCCGGCCAGCTCGAAATCGATCTTCCGCTCGTCCAGGTCGACCCGCGCCACTACCACTTCCGTGGTGTCGCCGAGACGGAAGCTGCGCCCGGTGCGTTCGCCGCTGAGGCGATGGTGCACGGCGTCGAAATGATAGTAGTCGCCGGGCAGCGCGGTCACATGGACCAGGCCTTCGACGAAGATGTCGGTCAGCTCGACGAACAGACCGAAACCGGTGACCGCAGTGATTACGCCAGGGAAGGTCTCGCCGACCCGCTCGCGCATGTATTCGCACTTCAGCCAGTTGGTCACGTCGCGGGTGGCCTCGTCGGCACGCCGCTCGGTCATCGAGCACTGCTCGCCCAACTGGTCCAGGCGCAATTCGTCGTACGGATAGATACGCGCCTTGGGCATGCTCGCCGCGCCGGCCCGCTGCACGTGCGGAGTCTCCGCCTTGGAGCGGATCACACTGCGGATCGCACGATGCACCAGCAGGTCCGGGTAGCGCCGGATCGGCGAGGTGAAGTGGGTGTAGGCGTCGTAGTTGAGGCCGAAGTGGCCATTGTTGTCCGGGCTGTACACCGCCTGGCTGAGCGAACGCAGCATGACCGTCTGGATCAGGCGGAAGTCGGCGCGGTCGTGGATCTTCTCCAGCAACTCCTGGTAGTCGCCCGGGGTCGGCGCGGCCTTGCCGCGGCCGAGGCTCAACCCCAGCTCGCCGAGGAACTGGCGCAGGTTGTTGAGTTTCTCCTGCGGCGGGCCGTCATGCACCCGGTACAACGCCGGGATGGCGTGCTTCTGCAGGAAGCGTGCGGTCGCCACGTTGGCGCAGAGCATGCACTCTTCGATCAGGCGGTGCGCATCGTTGCGCTGGGTCGGGCGGATTTCCGAGATCTTCCGGTCGGCGCCGAAGACGATGCGGGTTTCCTGGGTCTCGAAATCGATCGCGCCGCGGACATGGCGGCCGGCCAGCAGCGCTTTATACAACGCATACAGCTGCTGCAGGTGCGGCACCACGCCGGGCAACTGCTGGCGCAGGTTCTCGGCCTCGACGCTGTCGGGGTGCTCGAGCAACTGGCTGACCTTGGTGTAGGTCAGGCGGGCATGGGAGTGGATCACCGCTTCGTAGAACTGGTAGCCGGTCAGCTTGCCAGCCTTGGACAGGGTCATCTCGCAGACCATGGCCAGCCGGTCGACCAGCGGATTCAGCGAGCAGAGACCATTGGACAGCACCTCCGGCAGCATCGGGATCACCCGCTCGGGGAAATACACCGAGTTGCCGCGCCTGGCCGCCTCTTCGTCCAGCGCCGAACCGACCTTCACGTAGTGCGAGACATCGGCGATCGCCACGAACAGGCGCCAGCCGCCGCCGCGCTTGGCCTCGGCGTACACCGCGTCGTCGAAGTCGCGGGCATCCTCGCCGTCGATGGTGACGAAGGGCACCTGGCGCAGGTCGATACGCTTTTCCTTGTCCTTCTCCGCCACTTCCGGCTTGAGCTTGGCCGCTTCCTTCTCCACCGCGGCCGGCCAGACGTGGGGGATATCGTAGCTGCGCAGGGCGACTTCGATCTCCATCCCCGGCGCCATGTAGTCACCGAGCACCTCGACGATCTCGCCCTGGGCCTGGCGGTGGATGCTCGGCCATTGCTCGATGCGCACCTGGACGAACTGGTTGTGCCTGGCCTTGCCGGCCTTGCCCGGCGGGATCAGGACTTCCTGCTGGATCTTCGGGTTGTCCGCGACCACCACGCCGATGCCGCTTTCCTCGAAGTAGCGGCCGACCACGATCTCGTGGGCCCGCTCAATCACCTCGACCAGCTGGCCTTCGCGGCGTCCGCGCCGGTCATGGCCGGACACCCGGGCCAGGGCGCGGTCGCCGTCGAACACCAGCCGCATCTGGGTGGGACTGAGGAACAGGTCGTCGCTGCCATCGTCGGGGATCAGGAAGCCGAAGCCGTCGCGGTGCCCGCTGATGCGGCCGCGGATCAGGTCCAGCTTGTCCACCGGCGCATAGGCGCCACGACGCGTATAGATAAGCTGCCCGTCGCGCTCCATGGCGCGCAGGCGACGACGCAAGGCCTCTTCCGGCTCCTCGCCGGCGAGCCCGAACTCGTCGAGCAACTGGGAGCGAGTCGCCGGAGCGCCCCGCTCGGATAGGTGAGCCAGGATCAGTTCCCGGCTGGGGATGGGGTTTTCGTACTTTTCCGCTTCGCGAGCGGCCTCGGGATCGAGGTTTTGCCAATCGGCCATTAGAGGTAGGTCACCTTTTCTTCTTTAGCGTTTGCTGCCATTGCTCTATTGAAGCGCGAAAACGCTTCGTCGGTCAGCTTCGGCAACAGAATAATTTTTATCGCATCAGGGGTTTACAAGCAGAATACGTACTCGTATAGTTCGCGCCCACAACGTTGCTGAGACGTTGTAACACGGAAACGATGAGCGATCATCGACTCCAGTGCCCAGGTGGCGGAATTGGTAGACGCACTAGGTTCAGGTCCTAGCGGTGGCAACACCGTGGAAGTTCGAGTCTTCTCCTGGGCACCATATTTCAGACAAAGCCGGTCATTAGACCGTTTTTGTTTCAGCAGTTCAGCCACTACCAGGCATTGAAACTGCGACAAGGTTTGCAACACCCAAGTCGATGAGCGATCATCGCACAATGCTGAAAAGCATGCCCAGGTGGCGGAATTGGTAGACGCACTAGGTTCAGGTCCTAGCGGTGGCAACACCGTGGAAGTTCGAGTCTTCTCCTGGGCACCATCTTCAAGACAAACAGCCGAGCATCGCTCGGCTTTTTGTTGTCCGCGATTTTCCCTTCGAGCCACGCCACCCTCCCCCGCTCACCGCGGCGCCGACCCCGGAAATGAAAACGGGCCGCATGCGCAGCCCGTTCCGTCATCGCCCCGCTATCCGCCTCAGGCGAATGGATGGCGCAGGATGATGGTCTCGTTGCGGTCCGGACCGGTGGAGATGATATCGATCGGCGCACCCACCAGCTCTTCCACGCGCTTGATGTAGGCGCGGGCGTTGGCCGGCAACTCTTCCAGGGTCTTCGCACCCACGGTCGACTCGCTCCAGCCGGGCATTTCCTCGTAGACCGGCTGCAGGCCGATGTAGCTGTCGGCATCGGTCGGCGCTTCCAGCACATCGCCATCGGCATTCTTGTAGCCGACGCACAGGCGCACCACATCCAGGCCATCGAGCACGTCGAGCTTGGTCAGGCACAGGCCGGAGATGCTGTTGATCTCGATAGCGCGGCGCAGGATCACGGCATCGAACCAGCCGCAGCGACGAGCGCGACCGGTGGTGGCGCCGAACTCGTGGCCGCGCTTGGCCAGGTAGGCGCCGACGTCGTCGAACAGCTCGGTCGGGAACGGACCGGAGCCGACGCGAGTGGTATAGGCCTTGGTGATACCCAGTACGTAGTCCAGGTACAGCGGGCCGAAGCCGGAACCGGTGGCGGTACCGCCAGCGGTGGTGTTGGAACTGGTCACGTAGGGATAGGTGCCATGGTCGATGTCCAGCAGCGATCCCTGGGCGCCTTCGAACATGATGTCCTTGCCGTGCTTGCGCAGGTCGTGCAGGGTCGCAGCGACATCGGCCATCATCGGCTTGAGCAGCTCGGCATACTCCATCGCCTCGTCCAGGGTCTTCTGGAAGTCGATGGCCGGCTCCTTGTAGTAGTGCTGCAGGACGAAGTTATGGTAGTCCAGCAGCTCGCCCAGCTTGGCGGCGAAGCGCTCGCGGTGGAACAGGTCGCCGACGCGCAGGCCGCGACGTGCCACCTTGTCCTCGTATGCCGGGCCGATACCGCGACCGGTGGTGCCGATCTTGGCTTCGCCGCGGGCCTTCTCGCGCGCCTGGTCGAGGGCGACGTGATAGGACAGGATCAGCGGACAGGAAGGACTGATGCGCAGGCGCTCGCGCACCGGCACGCCCTTCTCTTCCAGCTTGGTGATTTCGCGCAGCAGCGCATCCGGCGCCAGCACCACGCCATTGCCGATCAGGCACTGCACGCCTTCGCGCAGGATGCCCGATGGAATCAGGTGCAGGACGGTTTTCTCGCCATCGATCACCAGGGTGTGGCCAGCGTTGTGACCACCCTGGTAGCGAACTACGGCAGCCGCCTGCTCGGTGAGCAGGTCGACGATCTTGCCCTTGCCCTCATCACCCCATTGGGTGCCCAGGACTACGACATTCTTACCCATAACACTTGTCCCCATCGTGGAAGTTCGATGCCGGCCGCGGCCGGCGGAATCTCAGGACGCCAGCGGCGCCACCTGCCAATTGCCATCGCGCAGCGCCAGCTGCCGGTCGCAGCCCGCCTCGCGCGCAGAAGCCGCATCCTGCCCGGGCAGAGCCTGGACGACACGCTGCCCGTCGCGGCGCAGTCGTTGCACCGCCTGCCAGAGCCCGGCCCCTTCGGCCGGCGCCCAGATACCCGATACAGCCTGGTCCAACCGGGCCTGGCCGAGAGTGACCAGGCTTTTCAGATCGGTGGAGAAACCGGTGGCCGGGCGGGCGCGCCCGAAATCGGCACCGATATCATCATAGCGACCGCCCTGGGCGATGGACTGGCCAACGCCGGGCACGAAGGCCGCAAACACCACGCCGGTGTGATAGTGATAGCCACGCAGCTCGCCGAGGTCGAAATACAGCGGCAAGCCGGGGAAGCGCCCGGCCAGCGAATCGGCGATCTCGATCAGCTCGTTCAGCGCCACCTGGACATCGGCCGGCGCCGCCGCCAGACGGGCACGGCCCTGCTCCAGCGCATCGCGGCCGCCGCATAGCTCGGCCAGCGCACGCAACATGCCGCGCAGCTCGGCAGGCAGGTCTGCAGTCAGCGCCTCGACCTCGTCCACCGCCTTGCGCTGCAAGGCATCGAACAACTGCTGCTCGACTTCGCCGGACAGCCCTGCCGCGCGCGCTAGGCCGCGGTAGATACCGACATGGCCGAGGTCCATGTGCACGTCCGGCACTTCCGCCATCTCGAGCATTTCCAGCATCAGGCTGATCACCTCGACATCGCTGGCAGGGCTCGGATCGCCGTACAGCTCGGCGCCCAGCTGGATCGGACTACGCGAAGTGGACAGCGCGCGCGGCTGCGCATGCAGCACACTGCCGGCATAGCACAGGCGGCTCGGTCCCTCGCGGCGCAGGCTGTGCGCATCCATCCGCGCCACTTGCGGCGTAATGTCGGCACGGAAACCCATGAGCCGGCCGGACGCCGGGTCGGTCACCTTGAAGGTGCGCAGGTCAAGATCCTGTCCCGCGCCGGTGAGCAGCGACTCCAGGTATTCGATATGCGGGGTCACGACGAACTCGTAACCCCAGCGGTGGAACAGATCCAGCACCTGACGGCGGGCTGCTTCGATGCGCGCCGCCTCCGGGGGCAGCACCTCTTCGATCCCATCTGGCAGCAGCCAGCGGTCTACCGTTGCCATTTCGCCTCTCCCCTTTCAGCCGGGCGGCACATCATCAGTGAATCCAGTAAAGAAGCAGGGTGCCGAGCAGCATGCTACCCAGCCCCACGAGACGCAGGTGACGGTCGCTCAGCCGGCCGATGCCGGTGACCGCCTCGCGCCATTGTCGCGGACACAGGAACGGCAGGATGCCTTCCAGCACCAGCACGAGACAAAAAGCGATGCCGAATTCCTGCCACATGATTCTCGCGGACGCAAAAAAGCCGGGATTTCCCGGCTGGCTCATCATAACACGATTTCTCCGGCGGGCGCTGCCGCCCGCCGGAGAACCGAGTATTACTTGTTGGCCTTGTTCAGATAGCGGAAGAACTCGCTGCTCGGATCGAGCACCAGTACGTCGCGCTTCTCGGCGAAGCTTTCGCGATACGCCTTCAGGCTACGGTAGAAGGAATAGAACTCCGGATCCTGGTTGTAGGCCTTGGCATAGATCGCGGCAGCCTTGGAGTCGCCGTCACCGCGGGTCTCTTCCGACTCGCGGTAGGCTTCGGCAACGATTACCCGGCGCTGGCGATCGGCGTCGGCACGAATGCCTTCGGCCAGTTCGCGACCCTTGGCGCGGTGCTCGCGGGCCTCGCGCTCACGCTCGGTGCTCATCCGCTCGAAGACGCTGCGGTTGACTTCCTTCGGCAGGTCGATGGCCTTGACCCGCACGTCGATCACCTCGATACCCAGTTCCTTCTGCGCCATGCGGTTCAGCGAAGCGGTGATGTCGCCCATCAGCGCGTCGCGCTCGCCCGATACCACTTCATGCAGGGTACGCTTGCCGAACTGGTCGCGCAGACCCGCTTCGAGACGCCGCGACAGGCGTTCGTCGGCGATCTGCTTGAGGCCCGAGGTAGCGGTGTAGAAGCGCTCGGCATCCGCCACCCGCCACTTGGCATAGGCATCCACCATCACCGCTTTCTTTTCCAGGGTCAGGAAGCGCTGGGTCGGGGCATCCAGGGTCAGCAGGCGAGCGTCGAACTTGCGCACCTGGTTGACGTACGGGATCTTGAAGTGCAGGCCCGGCTTGACGTCGGACTCGACCACCCGGCCGAAGCGCAACATGACCGCGCGCTCGGTCTGCTGGACTACGTAGACGCTGTTCCACAGGACGATGGCGGCGACGACACCGACGATCAGAGCGATCAAAGACTTGTTGCCCATCAGCGGCTCTCCCTCGTACGCGCGTCTTGCTGGCGCAGATCGTTGACGATCCGCGACCCCAGGTCGGAAGCGCTGGCGCTGCCACCACCGGCGGAAGCACCGGCCCCCGTAGCGGGCGCGGCGTTACGACCATCGATCATCTTGTCCAGCGGCAGGTAGAGCAGGTTGTTCTGCCCCTGCTGACCGGTCACCAGCACCTTGCTGGTCTGGCTGAAGACTTCCTGCATGGTGTCCAGGTACAGACGCTCGCGCGTCACTTCCGGAGCCTTGCGATATTCCACCAGCAGCTTGGAGAAGCGATCCGCCTCGCCCTGGGCGCGCGAAATCACCTCGTCGCGGTAACCGTTGGCTTCTTCGATGATGCGCTGGGCCTGGCCACGTGCCTCCGGCACCACGCCGTTGGCATAGGCTTCGGCCTGGTTCTTCTCGCGCTGCTCGTCCTCGCGGGCCCGGATCACATCGTCGAACGCTTCCTGCACCTCACGCGGTGCCTGGGCGCTCTGGATGTTCACCTGGGTCACGGTGATACCGGTCCTGTAGGTATCCAGGAAGCGTTGCAGGCGCTCGCGCACCTCGGTCGCCATCTGCTCGCGGCCTTCGGTGAGGATCCGGTCCATGGTGGTGGAGCCGGCGACATGCCGCAGCGCGCTCTCGGTCGCCTGCTGCAGGCTGACCTCGGGCTGGTCGACGTTGAGCACGAAGTCCTGCAGGTTGCTGATCTTGTACTGCACGGTCAGCGGCACTTCGACGATGTTCTCGTCCTCGGTGAGCATCTGCCCCTGCTTGCTGTACGCACGCTCGCGGGTGACGTTCTCCTGGAAGCGCTTGTCGATCGGCGGGAAGTAGAAGTTCAGGCCGGGACCGACCGTCTCGTAATACTTGCCGAAGCGCAGGATGACCGCCTGCTCCTGCTCGTCCACCACATAGATGGCGTTGTACAGCCAGAGCACGGCGAGGATCGCCAGGCCGATGCCGAACAGGCCCAGGCCACCGCCCTTGCCGCCGGAACCGGAGCCGGAACCGTTGCCACTGCGTTTTTTTCCACCGAACAGCCCGTTCAGGCTGTCCTGAAGCTTGCGGAAAGCCTCATCCAGGTCGGGCGGCCCCTTGCGGTCACCACCGCCGCCACCACCACCGCGGCGGCCTCCCCACGGGTCTCGATCGTTGTTGTTCGAGTTGTCACCCGGCTCGTTCCAAGCCATAGCGCTCTCCATCTAGTAACGCGAAACGCGCCTGCGGCGCGGCCACCCATGCTACCGAATGCCCTGCCCGCTGCCAAAAGCAGCGATACGGGCTTTATTGCAAAGTGTGTTGCGCAACGAACTCCGCCGGCTGCCAGCCAGCGCGGCTCGCCAGGCGGTTCAACTCGGCCCGCGGCAGGCGCACCTGCAGCAGGGTACAACCCTCCTCATCGTGCGCCTCGGACTGCACCGCGCCCAGTTCGAACAACTGGGCGCGCAGGCGCCCGAGCCGCTGGGGCAGGCGCAAGGTTCCGACGAACAGGTCCTCGCCAAGCAGCTCGGCGATGGCCTGGCGCAACAGGTCGAGGCCTTCGCCGGTCTGCGCCGACAGCCAGACGCGCACCGGCTTGCCGGAGTCGTCGCGCTGGATATGCGGCTCGACCGAGGGTAGCAGGTCAACCTTGTTATAGACCTCGAGCATCGGCAATTCGTTGGCGCCGATCTCGCCGAGCACCGCCAGCACCTGCTCGACCTGCGCATCCCGTTCGGGCTCGTAGGCGTCGATCACGTGCAGCAGGAGGTCGGCGTTGCTCGACTCTTCCAGCGTAGCGCGGAAGGCCTCCACCAGCTTGTGCGGCAGGTGGCGGATGAAGCCCACCGTGTCGGCCAGCACCACCGGCCCGAGATCGTCCAGTTGCAGGCGACGCAGGGTGGGGTCGAGGGTGGCGAACAACTGGTTGGCGGCATACACCTCGGAGGCGGTGAGCGAATTGAACAGGGTCGATTTGCCGGCGTTGGTATAGCCGACCAGGGAGACCGCCGGGATATCCGCGCGCTTGCGCCCGCGTCGAGCCTGCTCGCGCTGGCTGCGGACCTTCTCCAGGCGCTGCTTGATCTGGCGGATGCGCACGCGCAGCAGGCGTCGGTCGGTTTCCAGCTGGGTCTCGCCCGGACCGCGCAGACCGATACCGCCTTTCTGCCGTTCGAGGTGGGTCCAGCCGCGTACCAGCCGCGTGCTCATGTGCTCCAGTTGCGCCAGTTCCACCTGCAACTTGCCTTCGTGGGTACGTGCGCGCTGGGCGAAGATGTCGAGGATCAGCCCGGTCCGGTCGAGTACGCGGCACTCGAACGCACGCTCGAGGTTGCGCTCCTGGCTGGGCGTCAAGGTGTGGTTGAAAATCACCAGCTCGACGTTTTCGGCCTTGACCAGGTCGTGCAACTCCTCGACCTTGCCACTGCCGATAAGATATTTGGCGCTCGGCTGGTGGCGGGAGACGCTGACGAATGCCACCGTTTCCGCGCCGGCCGAACGCACCAGCTCCTGGAACTCCTGCGGGTCTTCACGCGCCTCGGGGTTCTGCCCTTCCAGATGCACCAGAACAGCCTGTTCCCCACCACCTGGGCGCTCAAAGAACAAAGCGGACTCCCGTCAAGCGTTGCCCGGCTCGGCCGGCTGGTCACCGCTCGGCAGACGCACCGGACGGCTCGGTACCACGGTGGAGATCGCGTGCTTGTAAACCATCTGGCTGACGGTGTTCTTCAGCAGGATGACAAACTGGTCGAAAGACTCGATCTGGCCTTGCAGCTTGATGCCGTTGACCAGATAGATGGAAACCGGGACGCGTTCTTTCCGCAGGGTATTGAGGTAAGGGTCTTGTAGCGAATGCCCTTTTGACATGTGCCGCACTCCTTTAAGGATCGTAGTTTGAAGTAGTCGAATAGGGTGACTTGGCGCCGTCCAAACTCCGGAGTCGTTCCGGAAACAGACGGACAAATTAAGGTCTCAGGCCAATATGGAGACCGTTTTCAGGTATTTCAAGGCACGCGGCAGATTGTCACCTGCTAGGCTGTCCATCCAGTGTAGATGGCTCCAGCTTCGCAGCCAGGTGAACTGGCGCTTGGCCAACTGGCGGGTAGCGATGATGCCGCGCTCGGTCATTTCAGCGTAGGACAGCTTGCCATCCAGGTAATCCCACACCTGACGGTAACCCACGGCTCTAATAGACGGTAATCCTGCATGCAAGTCACTTCTGGCATGCAGTGCTTCGACCTCGGCGATGAAACCCTGTTCCAGCATCTGGCGAAAACGCTGCGCAATCCGCGCGTGCAACACCTGGCGCTGCTCGGGAGCAATCGCCAGCTGAGCGACAGTATACGGCAATTGATTCCTGCCTGACGCGTCAAAATCCGCCTTTTCAGCGCTTTGCCGGCGACGCAGGTCGCTCATCGACACCCCGCCGAGGCGATACACCTCGAGCGCCCGCATCAGTCGCTGCGGGTCGTTGGGGTGGATACGCGCAGCCGATTCCGGGTCGACCTCGGCGAGTTGCCGGTGCAGCGCCTCCCAACCTTCGGCCTGGGCCTCGGCCTCGATCGCCGCGCGCACCTCGGGATCGGCGCCGGGCATGTCGGCCAGGCCCTCGAGCAACGCCTTGTAATAGAGCATGGTGCCCCCCACCAGCAGGGGAATCCTGCCGCGCGCGGTGGCCTCGGCCATCGCCGCCAGGGCGTCGGCGCGAAATTCCGCGGCCGAATAGCTCTCCGCCGGGTCGCGGATATCGATCAGGCGGTGCGGATAGCGCGCCAGCAGCTCCCGGGAAGGCTTGGCCGTACCGATATCCATACCGCGGTAGATCAGCGCCGAGTCGACGCTGATCAGCTCGCAGGGCAGCGCATCGGCCAGCGCCATCGCCAGGTCGGTCTTGCCGGCGGCGGTCGGCCCCATGAGAAAGATGGCGGGAGGCAGGGAAGACATCGGAACGCTCTTGGACAAAGCGCATAGCTTCGGGCTTTGCGCCCGAAGCTGCAAGGCTCAGCGTCCGCGCAGGAAGAGCTTGTCCAGCTCGTCCAGGCCCAACTGGGTCCAGGTCGGACGCCCATGGTTGCACTGGCCGCTGCGTTCGGTGATTTCCATGTCGCGCAACAGGGCGTTCATTTCCGGCAGGGTCAGGCGCCGGTTGGCGCGCACCGCGCCATGGCAGGCCATGGTGCCGAGCAGCTCGTTCAGGTGCGCCTGGATACGGTCACTGGTGCCGTATTCCAGCAGGTCGGCGATGACATCGCGCACCAACTGGGTCGCCTCCGCCTGCTTGAGCAGCGCAGGGATCTGCCGGATCGCCAGGCTTTCCGGCCCCAGGCGCTGCAGCTCGAAGCCCAGGCGCTGGAACCAGCTGGAATGCTCTTCCGCGCAATCCGCCTCGCGCTCGCTGACCGCGATCGACTCCGGCACCAGCAACGGCTGCCCCCGCAAGCCTTCGCTGGCCATCGCCACCTTGAGGCGCTCGTAGGTGATCCGCTCGTGGGCCGCGTGCATGTCCACCAGCACCAGGCCGTGGGCGTTCTCGGCGAGAATGTAGATGCCCTTGAGCTGCGCCAGGGCGTAACCCAGCGGCGGGATGTCCTGGGCACTCTCGGGCAACGCGGCTGGCGCCTCGCCCGCGGGTAACGGCGCGAAGTAGGCCTTGTAGGCGCCACCGGCCTCGGCCAGAGAGGGCGGTGCCTCCGGCCGGGTATAGGCGGAATAGCCGGAGGAGCCGCCGGAGGCCGATGAGCCGCCACTCCAGCCCACCCGTGCCGCCGGACTCTCCAGCACGCTCTCGGCCAGGCGCATCTCGCCCTGCGGGCCGAACTCGCCGGCGGCAGCGCCGGTCGGACGCGGCTCGGTCAGGCTGGTCGCCCCGGGCGGCGCGAGCTGGTCGTCGGGACGGACCTCGCCCAGCGCACGATGCAGGGTGCCATAGAGGAAGTCATGGACCATCCGGCTGTCACGGAAGCGAACTTCGTGCTTGGTCGGGTGCACGTTGACGTCCACCACCGCCGGATCGACTTCGAAGAACAGCACGAAGGTCGGATGCCGGCCGTTGTACAGCACGTCGCGATAAGCCTGGCGCACCGCGTGGGCGACCAGCTTGTCGCGCACCATGCGCCCGTTCACATAGAAGTACTGCAGGTCCGGCTGGCTGCGGGAGAAGGTCGGCAAGCCGACCCAGCCCCACAGGTGCAGGCCGTTGCGCTCGACCTCGATCGGCAGCGCCTGCTCGAGGAATGCCTGGCCGCACACCGCGCCGACCCGGCGCGCGCGGGCCAGCTCGTCTCGCGCCTCGTGCAGGGCGAAGATGGTCTTGCCGTTGTGGCGCAGGTGGAAAGCCACGTCGAAGCGGGCCAGCGCCAGGCGCTTGATGACCTCCTGCAGATGGTCGAACTCGGTCTTCTCGGCACGCAGGAACTTGCGCCGCGCCGGGGTGTTGAAGAACAGGTCGCGAACCTCGACGCTGGTCCCCACCGGGTGCGCCGCCGGCTGTACCCGCGGCTGCATGTCGCGGCCCTCGGTTTCCACCTGCCAGGCTTCGCCGGCGTCGGCGGTACGCGAGGTCATGGTCAGGCGCGCTACCGAGCTGATCGAGGCCAGCGCCTCGCCACGGAAGCCGAGGCTCATCACCCGCTCCAGGTCTTCCAGCTCGCGGATCTTGCTGGTGGCGTGGCGAGCCAGGGCCAGCGGCAGGTCGTCGGCGGGGATGCCGCGACCGTCGTCGCGCACTCGCAGCAACTTGATGCCGCCCTGCTCGACCTCCACATCAATGCGCCGGGAACCGGCGTCAAGGCTGTTTTCCAGGAGTTCCTTGGCCACCGAGGCGGGACGCTCGACCACCTCACCGGCGGCGATCTGGTTCGCCAGCCGCGGACTCAGCAGCTGGATACGCGGTGCTTCACTCATCACTGGGCCGCCAGGGCGGTGCTCGGGATGGACAGGGCCTGGCCGACTTTCAGGTTGTCGCTGGACAGGCTGTTGCTGCTACGCAGCGCGGCCATGCTCACTTCATAGCGCTGGGCGATCATCGCCAGGGTCTCTCCGGGCCGCACCACGTGCTCGCGCGGCCCCATGGAGAGCTTGCCCTGGGCGCGCAAAGAGGCGATGTAGGTGCCGGGCGGCGGGCTCTGCTGGAAATACTGGCGGATGCCGCTGGTGATCGAACGCGCCAAAGCCTGCTGATGGCTGGCGCTAGCCAGCTTGCGCGACTCGTTGACGTTCGAGATGAAGCCGGTTTCCACCAGGATCGATGGGATGTCCGGCGACTTCAGCACCATGAACCCGGCCTGCTCGACACGACGCTTGTGCAGCGAAGTGATGCGGCCGACATTGGTCAGTACCTTGTGGCCGACATCCAGGCTCGACGAGAGGGTGGCGGTCATCGACAGGTCGAGCAGCACGCCGGCGAGCATCTGGTCCTTGTCGCCGAGGCTGACGCTGCCATCGCCGCCGATCAGGTCGGAACGGTTCTCGCTGTCGGCCAGCCAGCGCGCGGTTTCCGAAGTGGCGCCGCGGTCGGACAGGGCGAACACCGAGGCACCGAAGGCACTGCGGCTCGGCGCGGCGTCGGCATGGATCGAGACGAACAGGTCGGCGCCCTTCTTGCGGGCGATCTCGGTGCGCTTGCGCAGCGGGATGAAATAGTCGCCGGTACGGGTCAGCTCGGCCCGGTAACCGCGCACCTGGTTGATCTGGCGTTGCAGCTCGCGAGCGATCGACAGGGTGATGTTCTTCTCGTGCAACCCGCCCGGGCCAAGGGCGCCAGGGTCTTCACCGCCGTGGCCGGCGTCGATGGCGATGACGATATCGCGGGTGCCGCCCTTGGTTGGCAGCGGCAGCTTGGCCACCGGCTGGGTCGGCGTCACCGGGGTGACCGGCACGCTCGGGGTCGGCGTCGCGGGCACGTCCGGGGTCAGGTCGGCGCCCTGGTCGTAGAGATCGACCACCAGGCGGTTGCCGTATTGCTGGTTGGGCGGCAGGACGAAGCTTTTCGGGGTGACCTGCGCCGACAGGTCGAGGACCATGCGCAGGTCGTTGGGCGTGCGCTGGGCGGAGCGCACCGCGGTGATCGGGGTGTTGCCGAGCTTGAGACCGTTGAGCTGGGTCGCCAGTTGGGCGCCGCTGACGTCGATGACGATACGGTTGGGAGCGGCCAGGGTGAACAGGCTGTGCTGCACCGGACCGGAGAGATCGAAGACCAGACGGGTGTTGTCCGGAGCGCGCCAGATCCGCACGCTCTTGATTTGCGCGGCGGCCAGAACCTCGCCGACCTGGCAGGCCAGCAGAATCATCACCCCAGTCAACAACGTCCGCAGACGCAAGCCCCAACCCATCGTTTTTCTCATGCTCCCATGGTCAGGGTGGCACACCAGGCTTCGCCCCGCGCACCGTGCGGTACCAGGCGCAGTGTCCGTCCACCCGCTTGGGCAGTAATGGTAATGTCCAGATCGGCGGTTGGCAAAACGCCCGCACCGCGCTCGGGCCACTCGATCAGACAGAGTGCGCTGCCGTCGAAATAGTCGCGGATGCCGAAGAACTCCAATTCCTCCGCATCGGCGAGCCGGTACAGGTCGAAATGGTAGGCGCGCAGCTCGCCGATTTCGTAAGGCTCGACCAGGGTAAAGGTCGGGCTTTTCACCGAGCCGGCATGGCCGAGGCCGCGCAGGATGCCGCGCGAGAGGGTGGTCTTGCCGGCGCCGAGGTCGCCATGCAGGTAGATCACCCCCTGCCCCCCGCTGGCCCGGGCGATGCGCCCGCCCAGTTCGAGCATCGCGTCTTCCCCTTCGGCGGACAGGATCACTTCAGACACGGACTGCACTCCTCGAGCAACTGACGAACGGTAGGTATGAGATCGGTCGCCGCCAGCCCACGACCCTGGGCGCCGAGCCGCTCACCGGCGGCGGCATGCAGCCAGACCGCCAGGCAGGCCGCCTCGAACGCCTCCACGCGCTGGGCCAGCAAGGCACCGGTGATGCCCGACAGCACGTCACCCAGGCCGGCACCAGCCATCGCCGGATGCCCCTGGGAACAGACGGCAAGTCGTCCGTCGGGCGCGGCGACCAGGCTGCCGGCGCCCTTCAGCACCACCACCGCCTGGTAGCGACGCGCCAGTTCCAGCGCCGCCGCCGGGCGGTCCGCCTGCACCTCGGCGGTCGAGCGACCCAACAGGCGCGCGGCCTCGCCGGGATGCGGCGTCAGAATCCATGTCCGCGGCCCTGCTCCGACCGGTTCCAGGGCCAGCAGGTTCAACGCGTCGGCATCCCAGACCTGCGGCAACGGTCGCGACCGGACAGCGCTCAGCAGGCTACGCCCCCAGGCGCGCTGGCCAAGACCGGGACCGAGCATCAGCACGCTGGCGCGTTCGGCAAGGGCCAGCAGTTGGTTCGCCGACGCCACGCCATGGGCCATGACCTCGGGACAACGGTTCAGCAACGCCGGCACATGTTCGACGCGGGTCGCCGCCGAGACCAGCCCGGCGCCGCAGCGCAGGGCGCTTTCCGCGGCCAGTAGCACGGCCCCGCCCATGCCGGTGTCGCCGCCGACCACCAGCAGGTGGCCGAACAGCCCCTTGTGCGCGGTCCGCGGCCGCGCTGCCAGACTCGGCAGGGCATTTCGTGCCAAACGGTGGGCCCGGGGCTGGAGCCCTTGCAACACGACGGCGTCGCTGCCGAGTTCGTCGAACACCAGCTCGCCGACCCGTGCCGGCGCCTCGCCAGTGAACAGCCCGATCTTCAGGCCGATGAAAGTCACTGTCAGATCCGCCCTGATCGCTTCCCCCAATACCGCACCGGTGTCGGCGCTCAAGCCGGAAGGAATATCCACCGCCAGCACCGGCAGGTCGGCGGCGTTGGCCAGGCGGATGGCCTGCGCAAAGGGCTCGCGCACGGCACCTGCCAGGCCGGTGCCGAGCAATGCATCCACTACTACGCCCTCGAGCACGGCGCACTCGCTCCAGGGCTCCACCACGACCCCGGTCGCCAGCGCGGCGGCATGCGCCTGCGCCGCGTCGCCGGCAAGCCGCTGCGGCGCCGCGACCGCCAGCACCCGCACTCGCCAACCCGCACGTTGCGCCAGCGCCGCGATCAGGTAGCCGTCGCCGGCATTGTTGCCGTGCCCGGCGAGCACCGTCAGCGCCGCGGCCTCCGGCCAACGGCGGCGCAAGGCACGCCAGGCGGCGTGGGCGGCGCGCTGCATGAGTTCGAAGCCCGGCGTGCCGGCGGCGATCAGGCGCGCATCCAGGTCGCGCACCTGGGCGGCGGAATAGAGGGCGAGTGGCAGGTCGTCGTGCTGGAAGGTCATGGTCATCGGATCGATTCGGCGTGAGGCGCGCAGTCTGGCAGAATTATACCTATCCCATTTCGCTTTCCCTCGTCTTCGTTGCCTCCCATGACTCCCCAACCTCTGGCCGACAACCTTTCCCCGCCGGACCCCGCCCGCCTCGCCCAGTCCATCAAGGACTGGGGCCGCGAGCTGGGGTTCCAGCAGGTCGGTATCAGCGACGTCGAGCTGGGCGAGCACGAAGCGCACCTGCAGCGCTGGCTGGAGGCCGGCTACCACGGCGAGATGGACTACATGGCGGCGCACGGCAGCAAGCGCTCGCGACCTGCCGAGCTGGTTCCCGGCACGCTGCGGGTGATCTCCCTGCGCATGGATTACCTGCCCGGCGACACGCGCATGGCGCAGGTCCTCGCGACGCCGGAAAAAGCCTACGTCTCGCGCTACGCCCTCGGCCGCGACTACCACAAGCTGATCCGCAAGCGTCTGCAACAACTGGCCGAGCGCATCCAGGCCGAAGTCGGCCCGTTCGGTTTCCGCGCCTTCGTTGACAGCGCGCCGGTGCTGGAAAAGGCCATCGCCGAACAGGCCGGCCTCGGCTGGATCGGCAAGAACACGCTGGTGCTCAACCGCAAGGCCGGCAGCTACTTCTTCCTCGGCGAGCTGTTCGTCGACATGCCGCTACCCGTCGACCCGGCGATGGACAGCGAGCATTGCGGACGCTGCTCGGCCTGCCTGGACATCTGCCCGACCGCGGCCTTCGTCGGCCCCTACCGGCTGGACGCGCGACGCTGCATCTCCTACCTGACCATCGAGTACAAGGGCGCGATTCCGCTGGAGCTGCGACCACTGATCGGCAACCGGGTATTCGGCTGCGACGACTGCCAGATCGTCTGCCCATGGAATCGCTTCGCCCGCCCCACCGGGCAGGGCGACTTCCAGCCGCGCCACAGCCTGGACAACGCCGAACTCGCCGAACTGTTCCTCTGGAGCGAGGAGGAGTTCCTCGGCCGCACCGAGGGTTCGCCGCTGCGCCGCGCCGGCTACGAGCGCTGGTTGCGCAACCTGGCGGTGGGGCTGGGCAACGCGCCCTCGACCATCCCGGTGCTGGAGGCGCTGAAGGCGCGCCGCGGGTTCCCTTCGGAGCTGGTCCGCGAGCACGTGGAATGGGCCCTGCGGCGCCACGGGGAAACCTAGCCCGGCCGGCGCCTGCCGTCCGGTCCGGACGGATCAGAGCTTGATGAAGTGGTCGCGGTAGTGGCGCAGCTCGGCGATCGACTCGCGGATATCGTCCAGCGCCAGGTGGGTGTTGCCCTTCTTGAAGCTCTCGCGGACCTGCGGCGCCCAGCGCGCGGCCAGCTCCTTGAGGGTGGAGACGTCGAGGTTGCGGTAGTGGAAGTAGCCTTCCAGCCTGGGCATGTGCCTATAGAGGAAGCGGCGGTCCTGGCAGATGCTGTTGCCGCAGATCGGCGAGCTGCGCTTGGGCACCCACTGCTCGAGGAAGGCCAGGGTCTGCGCCTCGGCCTCGGCCATGCTCACGGTACTTTCCCGAACCCTTTGGGTCAGGCCGGACTGGCCGTGCTGGCGGGTATTCCACTCGTCCATGCCGGCGAGGATTTCCTCTGGCTGGTGGATGGCGATCACCGGTCCTTCGGCCAGGGTGTTGAGGTCACTGTCGGTGACGATGGTGGCCATCTCGATGATGACGTCCCGGTCCGGATCGAGGCCGGTCATCTCCAGGTCGATCCAGATAAGGTTCTGCGGGTTCTGCATGGGGAGTCGCTCCAGTCGCTATGCCGTGCATTCTAGCGTGGAACGCCGCCGCGCGAATGATGGCGGCGCGCCCATGTTAAACTCGCCGCCGATTTTTCATGCGGACGCATCATGGCCAAACGCCACTTGACCCGCCGGCAGAGCTGGCGTATCGAAAAGATCCAGGAAGAACGCGCGGCCCGGGCGGCCCGTCGCGAGTCGCGTGCCGTGGAAGAGCTGGAGGGCGGCGACCTGGGACCGGAGCAGACCGGCCAGGTGATCGCTCATTTCGGGGTTCAGGTAGAGGTCGAGTCCGCCGACGGCCAGGTTTCCCGCTGTCACCTGCGCGCCAACCTGCCGGCACTGGTGACTGGCGACCAGGTGGTCTGGCGCGCCGGCAACCAGGGCATCGGCGTGATCGTCGCGCAATTGCCGCGCCGCTCCGAGCTGTGCCGCCCGGACATGCGCGGGCTGCTCAAGCCGGTGGCGGCCAACGTCGACCGCATCGTCATCGTCTTCGCCCCGCGTCCCGAACCGCACGCCAACCTGATCGACCGCTACCTGATCGCCGCCGAACATGCCGGCATCCAGCCGCTGCTGCTGCTGAACAAGGCCGATCTGGTCGACGAGAGCAATGCCGAAGGCATCGATGCGCTGCTGAATGTCTACCGCACCCTGGGTTACCCGCTGATCGAGGTGTCGGCCTTCAATGGCCTGGCGATGGACGAACTGCGCGGCGCGCTGGACGGTCACGTGAGCGTCTTCGTCGGGCAGTCCGGGGTGGGCAAGTCGTCGCTGGTGAATGCCTTGTTGCCAGGTGTCGACACACGTGTCGGCGACCTCTCCACGGTGACCGGCAAGGGCACCCATACCACCACCACCGCGCGACTGTTCCATTTTCCCGGCGGCGGCGACCTGATCGACTCGCCCGGCATCCGTGAGTTCGGCCTGGGGCACGTGTCGCGAGACGATGTCGAGGCCGGTTTCATCGAGTTCCGCGACCTGCTCGGGCATTGCCGCTTCCGCGACTGCAAGCACGACCGTGAACCAGGTTGCGCCCTGCTCCAGGCCCTGGAGGACGGGCGCATCATGCCGCAACGCATGGCCAGCTACCGGCACATTCTGGCAAGCATGCCGGAAACGGACTACTGAACCTCAGTCGCCCTTGATCTGCTCCAGCTTCAGGCTGCCGCCGTCGTCGAACAGGTTGAGCTTCTTCTGCACCTCGTCCGCCGGTAGCGAAGGTTGCGCGCCCGCCGCCGGTGCCTCGGCAGCCGGCTTCGGCTGCTCGCCCGGGGCAGCCGCAGGGGCGCTGGCTTCGGGAGCGCCGGTCTCGCCTTCGATGGCCTTCTGCGCCTTGCGGGTCAGGACCACGATGTCGATCCGCCGGTTCACCGGGTTCAGCGGGTCCTTGTCGTCGAACAGGCGTGCCGAGGCATAGCCGACAACCTGGGCGATCTGCCCTTCCGGATAGCCGCCGGCGACCAGCGCACGGCGCGCGGCGTTGGCGCGATTGGCCGATAGCTCCCAGTTGCCGAAGTCGCCGTTGCCGGCATAGGGCTTGGCGTCGGTGTGGCCGCTGATGCTGATCTTGTTCGGCACCTGGCGGATGGTCTCGGCCATGGCCAGCAGGATGTCCTCGAAATACGGCTGCAGGCGCGCGCTGCCGAGGTCGAACATCGGCCGGTTGGCGGCGTCGACGATCTGGATGCGCAGGCCGTCGCGGGTGATCTCGAAGTGGATCTGGTCCTTGAAGTCCTTGAGCATCGGATTTTCGTCGACCTTGTTCTGCAACTCCTGCAGCAGCAGCGCCAGGCGCTCTCGCTCAACCTGCTCGGCGAGGTTCTCGGCCTGGTCGGCGTTGACCTGGTGGTCCTGCTCGGGGCTGATCCGGCTTTCGTTGGAGTCCGGCTGGGCCTGGACCTGCGGATTGAGGGTCTTGTCCGGCGCCGGCGTCGGCGTGCCGCCGAGGTCGATGACGTAGGGGCTGGCGCTTTCGCTGAAACCGATGGGGTCCTGGAAGTATCCGGAAATCGCCTTCTTCTGCTCCGGGGTGGCCGAAGACAGCAGCCAGAGCACCAGGAAGAACGCCATCATCGCCGTGGCGAAGTCGGCGAAGGCGATCTTCCACGAGCCGCCGTGGTGGCCGGCGGCATAGCGCTTGACGCGCTTGACGATGATCGGCTGGTTATTGTCCATCTATCGACAGTGCCTCCACTCAGCGGCCACGCACGGCCTGCTCGAGCTCGGCGAAGGTCGGCCGATGGGCGGGCAGCAGCACCTTGCGGCCGAACTCGACGGCCAGCGAAGGCGGCATGCCGGAAGCGGAAGCGACCAGGCAGGCCTTGATCGCCTCGAACATGTTCAACTCTTCCTTGGCATCGTGCTCCAGGGCGCCCGCCAGCGGGCCGACGAAGCCGTAGGCGGCGAGAATCCCGAGGAAGGTACCCACCAGGGCGGCGGCGACGTGGTGGCCGATCTCCGCCTGGCTGCCTTCGCCAAGCAACGCCATGGTGATGACGATGCCGAGTACCGCGGCGACGATACCGAAGCCCGGCAGGGCGTCGGCGACCTTGGTCACCGCGTGGGACGGATGCTCCAGGTCCTCCTTGAGACTGGACAGCTCCATGTCGAACAGGCCTTCCAGCTCGTGCGGCGCCATGTTGCCGGAGGACATGATGCGCAGGTAGTCACAGACATAGGCGGTCATCCGCTCGTCCTTCAGCACGCCGGGGTACTTGCTGAAGATGGGACTGGCCGCGGGGTCCTCGATGTCCGCCTCGATCGCCATCATCCCTTCGCGCCGGCTCTTGTTGAGGATCTCGTAGAGCATGCCCAGCACCTCGAGGTAGTAGGTCTGGGTAAAGCGGTTGCTGAACATCTTCGGCGCTTTCTTCAGCACCACCATGAACGTGCTGCCCGGGTTGGACTGGAGGAACGCCCCCAGTGCCGCGCCACCGATGATCAGGACCTCGAAGGGCTGGATGATGGCGCCGATCTTGCCGCCGGAGAGCAGGAAGCCCCCGAGGACACTGGCGAAAACGACGATGATGCCGATGATTTTTGACATGAGGACCGGACGTGCGAAATGAACAGGATAAGGAGGGGGACTGCTAGGCTCCCTCTTGTTATCGGTTGCTAGCCGCAAGACTATAGTCCGAATACTCGAAAAGCCAGTTCGCCGCCTCGCCGACACCGAGCCCGACACCCATGACAGACCGCCTCGCCGCCTGGCTCGAAGAGCTCGACCGGCAACCCCTGCCGATCCCCGCCAGCCACTATGCCGGCCTGCACGCCGCGCTGAGCGACAGCCGCCGCTCGCTGCGCGAGATCGCCGACCAGTTGCAGGGCAGCCCGACGCTGGCGTTGTCCATCCTGCGCGAGGCCAATCGCGCCGAGAGCGCCCGCGACAACCCCGCGGAAAGCCTGGAGGTGGCCCTCAGCCGCCTCGGCCTGGCGCGCGCGAGCCAACTTCTGAAGACCCTGCCGAGCATCCAGGATGCGGAGATGCCCAGGGTCCTCGGGCAGATGTTGCTGATCAGCCAGCACGCCATGCAGCAGGCCAGCGGCCTGTTCGGCGCGCGCCTGGCCAGGCTCTGGCAGGAAATCCACTGGGGCAGCCTGCTGACCATGGCTCCGGTCTGGGCGCTGGCCAACGCCCGCCCGCAGCTACTGGAGCAATGGCAGCAACGCGTGCTGGTACAGGGCGAACCGACCCTGCGAGTGGAGCGCGAACTGCTGGGCATGCGCCTGCTGCCGATCTGCCTGGCGCTGGCCGAACGCTGGCGGCTACCGCAGTGGGTCATCCAGGGCTATCGCCTGCTCGCCTGCGACCGTCGCTTGCTGGTTCGAGCCCTGCGTATCGCCCGCGACCATCAGTCGCCCCTGCTCCAGCAACAGCAACTCGATGCCCAGCCCGATCTCGCCCGCTGGCTGACCCAGCCGGCCAACTGCACTCTCCTCGCCAATGGCCTGGCCATCGCCGCGCACCAGAGCTGGGACGGGCCGCACATGCTGCGCTGGCAGCGCCTGACCGGCCTGTACCTGGGCCAGCCGCTGACCGAAGTCCAGCAGCAGGTGCACATGCTCGCCGCGCAAAGCGCGCGCCTGCACGCCCGGCCGCCGCTGTGGCATCCAGCGGTGGCCTTGATCTGGCCCTGGCAGGCCAGCCGCTGGCGTGCCGAAGCGGCACCCCCGCCGCCGCCCTCGGCGGAAGCCCTGGCCGAGTGGCGGCAGCATTGCGCCGAGTTGCTCCGGGAGCCCAGCCCGTTCAGCAACGTGGTGCAGCTCACCGCCTGTGCCCGCGATGCGCTGCGCGCCTGCGGCCTGCAAAGGATGCTGCTGCTGGTGGCCGATCGCACCCAGGTACACGTACTGGCGCAGCAGAGCGCCGGACTCGAACCGGGCCAGGAGAAATTGCAACTGGAGATTGCCAGCAGCCCGCTGCTGAAGAAACTGTTCCAGCAACCCGCCCTGCTGCGCATCGGCCCGAACAACCAGGACCAGTTGCTGCCGGCCCTCGGCGAACCCTTGCGCCAACTGTTCCCCGGGCCTCACCTGCTGCTGCGCTCGCTGGGCAACGGCTCGCGGGTGGTGATGCTGGTCCTGGCCGACCTCGGCGGCCAGCCGTTCAGCGACCTGCATGCCCAGGCCTTCGCCAAGACCGCCCAGTGCACCGAGCGCGCGATCCAGCAGTTCGGCCGCCAGCGCCGCACGGAATGAGGGACATGCCCGGCACACTGGTCGGGCGCGCTTTCCGTTAAACTGCTGCCCTTCTTCAACCCGGGGGTACTCGCATGTCCGTTTTCTCCGACCTGCCATTGGTGATCGAGCCCAGCGACCTCGCGCCGCGCCTGGGCGCGCCCGAGCTGATCCTGGTCGACCTGACCAGTGCCGCCCGCTACGCCGAAGGGCATATCCCCGGCGCGCGTTTCGTCGACCCCAAACGCACCCAGTGGGGACAACCCCCGGCACCCGGCCTGCTACCGGCGAAGGCCGACCTGGAAGCCCTGTTCGGCGAGCTGGGCCACCGCCCGGAGGCGACCTACGTGGTCTACGACGACGAAGGCGGCGGCTGGGCGGGCCGCTTCATCTGGCTGCTGGACGTGATCGGCCACCACCGCTACCACTATCTCAACGGCGGCCTGCCGGCCTGGATCGCCGACGCCCAGGCGCTCGACCGCGAGGTCCCGGCGCCTGTCGGCGGCCCGCTGCCGCTGACGTTGCACGACGAGCCCAGCGCGACCCGCGAATACCTGCAAAGCCGCCTCGGCGCCGCCGACCTGGCGGTATGGGATGCGCGCAACCCCAGCGAATACGCCGGTACCAAGGTGCTCGCCGCGAAGGCCGGGCATGTGCCCGGCGCAATCAATTTCGAATGGACCGCCGGCATGGACCCGGCTCGCGCCCTGCGCATCCGCGCGGATATCGCCGAAGTCCTGGAGGACCTCGGCATCACGCCGGACAAGGAAGTGATCACCCACTGCCAGACCCACCATCGCTCCGGCTTCACCTACCTGGTGGCCAAGGCGCTGGGCTACCCGCGGGTCAAAGGCTACGCCGGCTCCTGGTCGGAATGGGGCAACCACCCCGATACCCCTGTAGAGGTTTGAGGAATGTCGTTCAAAGATCGTCTGTTCATCTGCAGCCAGTACCTGCTGCCGCACCACCTGCTGTCCCGGCTGATCGGCTTCGCCGCCGACTGCCGGGCGACCTGGTTCAAGGACCGCCTGATCGCCTGGTTCGCCCGGCGCTACCAGGTCGACATGCGCGAAGCGCAGGTCGAGGACCTGCAGGCCTATGAACATTTCAATGCCTTCTTCACCCGCGCCCTGAAGGATGGCGCCCGCCCGCTGGCCCAGGAGCCCGGCGCGGTGCTCTGCCCGGCCGATGGCGCGATCAGCCAGCTCGGCCCGATCGAGCACGGACGGATATTCCAGGCCAAAGGCCACAGCTACAGCCTGGCCGAACTGCTCGGCGGCGACGCCGAACTGGCCGCGCCCTTCATGGGCGGCGACTTCGCCACCGTCTACCTGTCCCCCCGGGACTACCACCGCGTGCACATGCCGCTGGCCGGCACCCTGCGCGAGATGGTCTACGTTCCCGGCCGGCTGTTCTCGGTGAACCAGACCACCGCGGAAAACGTTCCCGAGCTGTTCGCCCGCAACGAGCGGGTGGTCTGCCTGTTCGACACCGAGCGCGGTCCGATGGCCGTGGTGCTGGTAGGCGCGATGATCGTAGCCTCCATCGAAACCGTCTGGGCCGGCCTGGTTACGCCGCCGAAGCGCGAACTGAAGACCTTCCGCTACGACGAAGCCGCCCGTGCGCCGATCCGCCTGGAAAAAGGCGCCGAGCTCGGTCGCTTCAAGCTGGGCTCCACCGCCATCGTCCTGTTCGGCCCGCAGCAGGTCGCGTTCAACGACGGCCTCGGGGCAGCGAGCCCGGTGCGCATGGGCGAATGCCTGGCACTGCCGAAACAGTCCTGACCTCGCCGGGACGGAGCGCCCCGAGCGCCTCCGTCCCGTCTCTCCCCGCCGCCGGGACCTCCCGGCGGGATCGTGGCGTCCGAAGGCTGCGGGTCCATTTCGATGCTGCTAGAGTTCGGAAAGGTCCTATCGAGCCTGTGCCGACCCCTCGGTCAGGAAAGCGGACTGCCGCACAGTTCCTGACCTGGCCACGACGATGAACCCGCCTCCCGTGTTAAGAAAGAGGAGGCGCAGCCGCGGCGATCGGAAGTCCGGCACCTCTCCGGGGCTTCATCCCCCCGTAGAGCCTTTTCAGTAGCGGAGCCGTCTAACCCCCCATGGAATACCAGAGCCCCCACCTCTCGTTGCGCGTCCCCACTCCGACGCAGCAGAACCTGAGCTTCTGCGACGCCACCCCGAAGGACATCAAGTACTGGCTGGCGCACCTGCCCAAGGCCAACCTCGGGGAAACCGCGCGCCAGCTCTACCAGGGCCTGATCGAACTCAACCAGTTGGTGCTGCCCGTCGAGGCCCGCCTGCAACTGCTCGAACTGTTCCGTCCAGAGGTGCATTTCGTCTGCGCCCACCTGGAACGGCACTTCCTCAACCAGGCCATCGTCCTCGACGAACGGCCGCGCAAGATCGCCAACCTCTGCCAGGCCCTGCAGAACCACCTGGCCATCGGCTACAAGCTGATCGTGGTCCAGGAAGCGCCGCGCAACAGCCGCGACCGCGCGCAGCTGCTCGCGGTCGGCATCCAGCGGGCGATCCGCAGCCTGTGCGGGCCGCTGATCCGCGCCAGCCAGTTGTACTGCCCGGTCCCCGAGGGGCTTTGGCTGGAACTCCACCAGCTCTACCAGTTGGCCAGCCAGCGCGGCGTGCATCGTCTCGCGGTGCGCGACGAACTGGCCAAGCACACCCCCGGCCTGAGCGTCGAGCAGGCCTACCTGATTCCGCTGCTGCTCGGCTGCGCGCGCTGCAACCAGATGCGCCAGAACAACATTGCACGGCTCGCCGAGGTGCTCGAACCCTGGAGCCAGCTGCTGTCGATACAGAGCGCGACGCTGCCCGGCTCGCTGTTCATCGCCGTGCCGCAGATCGACGGCCCGCCGCGCTACCGTTCGCTGTACCCGGAGACCCAACTGGCCAGTGCCCTGGGCATCGACACCCAGCCGCTGGTCGAGCTGATCCGCGAATACCTGCTGCAGCCCGAGGCCGAACGCGCGAAAGCACGCCTGCCGCTGATCGAAGGGGTGACCCTGGACCTGCTGCAACATCTCTCCTCGGCCTGGGGTGACATCGCCGAACGTACCTTCCAGCGCACCCAGGGCCAGGGCCAGTTGACCCTGTGCATCGGCATGAGCGCCCTGCACTACTTCCTCGCCGGGCGCCGCCCGTTCAACGAGGTCCTGCAGATCCAGGAAGCGCCCGAGGCGCCTCGCTTCAAGGCCGACGTCCAGGACGCCTGGGCCGGCGCCTTCGATGCACAGAAGGTCACCGACTGGCAGCCCGGCATGCCGCTGGAGGAAATCGAGTACCGCCCGCACCAGTCGCCCCGCAGTGTGCAACCCGGGCACCCGCAGGCCCACGCACAGGCTGACGCCACCGAGGACTACCCGACCTACGCCCTGCCCATCGTCAACCACAGCCCCGGCGGCTATTGCCTGAGCTGGCCGAAGGAGGTGCCCGCCCAACTGCAGGCGGGCGAACTGGTCGGCCTGCAGGACCTTCCAGGCCAGGCGTGGAGCATCGCGGTGGTGCGCTGGATCCGCCAGGTACGCAATGGCGGCACGCAGATGGGCATCGAGATGATCGCCCCGGCGGCACAGCCCTGCGGCCTGCAACTGCTGCGCAAGACCGAGCAGAGCAGCCACTACCTGCGCGCCCTGCTGCTGCCGGCGATCGCCGCGATCTCGCGGCCGGCGACGGTGATCACCCCGCGCCTGCCGTTCCAGGAGGGCAGCCGGGTGCAGATCAACCTGCACGGCGAGGAGCGGCGCGCGGTGCTGAATCGCCGGCAGGCCTCGACCGGCAGCTTCAGCCAGTTCGAATACCGCTCGGCGGAACCGGTGAACACCCCGAGCGATAAGCCGGTCACAGCGCCAGTGGCCCGGCCGCCTGCGGGGGAGGAAGATTTTGACTCGCTCTGGAAGTCTCTGTAGATTGCCCCGACACCTCCATTCGCCGTCTTTTCGCGCCCGCCCGGACGCGGACTGAGCCCTTTCCATGGCCATCGAAAAGAAAACCATCCGCCTGCTGATTCTGGAAGACTCGCAGAACGAAGCCGAACGCCTGGTCAGTCTGTTCCGCAATGCCGGCCACGCGACCCGCGTACATCGACTGACCTCTCCCGAGGACCTCGCCGAAACCCTCCAGCAAAGCTGGGACCTGCTGATCGCCGCGCCGACCAGCGAGTGTCTCGAGCCCGGCGAGGCGCTCGCCACCTTGCGCCGCCAGTCGCGCGACATCCCGTTCATCCAGCTGGTGGCCGACAACAGCTCCGACGCCATCACCGACGCCTTGATGCTCGGCGCCCAGGACGCCCTGCCGCAAGGCGAGGACGAGCGCCTGGTGCTGGTCGCCAACCGCGAGCTGGCCGGCCTCGCCGAACGCCGCGCGCGCCGCGCCGCCGAACTCGCCCTGCGCGAGGCGGAAAAACGCTGCCAGTTGCTGCTCGACAGCTCGGTCGACGCCATCACCTACGTCCACGACGGCATGCACATCTACGCCAACCGCTCCTACATGGCGCTGTTCGGCTACGAGGACGCCGAGGAACTGGAAGGCCTGCCGGTCATCGACCTGATCGCCTCCTGCGACCAGGGCGCCTTCAAGGATTTCCTCAAGGGCTACCAGAACGACCAGCGCCAGACCGAACTGGTTTGCACCGGGGTCAAGCTCGACGGCCAGGAATTCAAGGCGCGCATCAGCCTCTCCGCCGCCACGTACGACGGCGAACCCTGCATCCAGGTGGTGATCCGCGGCGAGGTCGACAACGCCGAGCTGGAAGAAAAGCTCCGCGAAGTCAGCAGCCAGGACCCGGTCACCGGTCTCTACAACCGCAGCCACTTCCTCGACCTGATGGATGCCGCCGTGCAGCAGGCGGTGACCGCCCGCAAGCCGTCGACCCTGGCCTATATCCATCTCAACGGCTACCCCTCGCTCCAGGCCGACCACGGGCTTTCCGGGATCGACCTGCTGCTCGGCCAGTTGGCCGGACTGATGCGTGAACAGTTCGGCGAGGAAGCCGACCTGGCGCGTTTCGGCGATTCGATCTTCGCCGCCCTGTTCAAGGGCAAGACTCCCGAGCAGGCGCAAGCGGCGCTGCAACGACTGCTGAAGAAAGTCGAGAACCACCTTTTCGAGCTGAACGGCCGCAGCGCCCAGGCCACCCTCAGCATCGGCGTCGCCGGTCTCGACGAGAAGACCGCCAAGGCCCAGGACGTGATGAACCGTGCGCATCGCTGCGCCGATGACGCGGCACGCAAGGGCGGGTCGCAGATCAAGCAGTACAACCCGGCGGAAGAGCTTGCCGCCGCCGCCCAGCGCGGCGACGTCATCGCGATCCTCCAGCAGGCGCTGGAGACCAACAGCTTCCGCCTGCTGTTCCAGCCAGTCATCAGCCTGCGCGGCGACAGCCACGAGAACTACGAGGTGCTCCTGCGCCTGCTCAATCCGCAGGGCCAGGAAGTGCCGCCGGCGGAGTTCCTGCATGCCGCCAAGGAAGCCGGGCTGGCGGAGAAGATCGACCGCTGGGTGATCCTCAATTCGATCAAGCTGCTCGCCGAGCATCGCGCCAAGGGGCACCAGACCAAGCTGTTCGTCCACCTGTCCAGCGCGAGCCTGCAAGACCCCGGCCTGCTGCCCTGGCTCGGGGTGGCGCTGAAGGCCGCGCGCCTGCCGCCGGAGTCGCTGGTGTTCCAGATCAGCGAAGCCGACGCCACCAGCTATCTGAAGCAGGCCAAGCAACTGACCCAGGGCCTGGCCACCCTGCATTGCCAGGCGGCGATCAGCCAGTTCGGCTGCTCGCTGAACCCGTTCAACGCGCTGAAGCACCTGACCGTGCAATTCATCAAGATCGATGGTTCCTTCGTCCAGGACCTCAACCAGGTGGAAAACCAGGAGATCCTCAAGGGCCTGATCGCCGAACTGCACGAACAGCAGAAGCTCAGCATCGTCCCCTTCGTCGAGAGCGCCAGCGTCCTCGCCACCCTGTGGCAAGCCGGCGCCACCTACATCCAGGGCTACTACCTGCAGGGGCCGAGCCAGGCGATGGACTACGACTTCTCCTCGGGAGACGAATGAAGAACGGGCGCCCTGGGCGCCCGTTGCTTTTCCGCTCTACCGACCTGGTTCGTGGCTGCCGGACCGGCAAGAGACGCCCGCCGGCCTCAGGCTCGTCCTTCGCGGTCGCGGTAGCCGAGCAGGTAGAGGATGCCGTCCAGGCCCAGGGTCGAGATCGCCTGCTTGGCCGACTGCTTGACCAGCGGCTTGGCGCGGAACGCCACGCCCAGGCCGGCCAGGCCGAGCATCGGCAGGTCGTTGGCGCCGTCGCCGACGGCGATGGTCTGCTCCAGGCTCAGGCCTTCCTTCGCCGCCAGTTCGCGCAGCAGGTCGGCCTTGCGCTGGGCATCGACGATCGGCTCGACCGCCACCCCGGTGACCTTGCCGTCGACGATCTGCAACTCGTTGGCGAACACGTAGTCGATCCCCAGCTTCGCCTGCAATTGACGGGCGAAATAGGTGAAGCCGCCGGACAGGATGGCGGTCTTGTAACCCAGGCGCTTGAGTTCGGCGAACAGGGTTTCCGCACCCTCGGTCAGACGCAGCGAGGCGCCGATCTCCTCCAGTACGTCTTCCGACAGTCCCTGCAGCAGCGCCAGGCGCTCCTTGAAGCTGGCGCGGAAGTCCAGTTCACCGCGCATCGCCCGTTCGGTGATCGCGGCGACCTTCTCGCCGACGCCGGCGGCCTTGGCCAGTTCGTCGATGACTTCCGCCTCGATCAGCGTCGAATCCATGTCGAACACCGCCAGCCGGCGGTTGCGGCGGAACACGCTGTCCTGCTGGAAAGCGATGTCGACGTTCAATTCCTGGGCGACGCTGAGGAATTCCGCACGCAACGCCGCCGGATCGGCCGGTTCGCCGCGTACCGAGAACTCGATGCAGCCCTTGCCCTGGTCGGCGGGCATGTCCAGCGGCATACGCCCGGAGAGACGGTCGATGTGGTCGATGTTCAGCGCGTACTTGGCGGTGATCGAGCTGACCCTCTGCAGTTGCTCGGCAGTCACCCGGCGGGTGAGCAGGGTCACGATGTGCCGCGCCTTGCCCTGGCCGTCGACCCATTGCCGGTAGTCCTCTTCCGAGACCGGGGTGAAGCGCACCTGCTGGTCCAGCTTGTAGGCGGTGAACAGCACGTCCTTGAGGACCGAGGAACCGGCCTCGGTATCCGGGATTTCCACCAGGATGCCGAACGACAGGGTGTCGTGGATCACCGCCTGGCCGATGTCGAGGATGTTCACCCCGCCCTGGGCCAGTACGCCGGTGATGGCAGCGGTGAGACCGGGGCGGTCTTCCCCGGTGATGTTGATCAGGACAATTTCGCGCAAGGCGTAAGCTCCGCCAGGTAAAAGACGCCATTCTACCCGCTTTCCCGCACACCCGAGAGACGCAGAGCCGGGCATTTGCCATCACCACCGGTCGGAACCGACCGGGAAAACCCGCGAAACCGCCGCGCGGCGGCCTGGAAAGCGCGTCAACGGCCCTTTGCCCCTCGGGGGGCGCTGGTTATACTGCGCGATACCTCTATTTCAGAAGACCGAGCCCCCTGTGACCCGGCCCACGTCCGTCAAGCCCGACAATTTCTTCCTCCTGCTGTTTCGTGCCTTGCGCCAGCGCCGCGTCCCGATCGCCCTGCGGCTCGCCAGCCATAGCCTGATCCTGGTGGCCCTGGCCCTGCTGATCTACGCCTGGGTCATGGGCATGCAGTTTCGCCAGGCCATGCAGCAGCAGGCCGATGCCCTGGGCCAGAGCCTGATCACCCAGACCGCCGCGTCCGCCACCGAGTTGCTGGTGTCCAACGACATCCTTAGCCTCAACGTGCTGCTGAACAACCTGGTGAAGAACCCGCTGGTGGCCCATGCGGCGATCTACAGCGTCGACCAGCGCATCCTCGCCGAGGCCGGCAGCCGTCCGAAGCAGAGCCTGCTCGGCGCCACCGAAGGCCTGTACTCGACGCCGATCACCTTCCAGGAAGTGATCGCCGGGCACCTGCGCATCAGCCTGGACATGCAGCAGTTCCAGCAGCCGATGATGATCAGCCTGCAGAGCATGGGCCTGATCAGCCTGATCCTGCTGATCCTCGCCCTGTATTTCAGCCTGCGCCTGGGGCGGCAGATTTCCACACCCTTGTTGCAATTGCGTGTCTGGTTGCGCGATCCGGACAATCCGGCCCCCGGCGCCGAACTGCAGAACGAGCTGGGCGACCTGGCGCGCGACCTGGAAGAGCGCCTGGTGCCGGAGAAGCCGCCGGCGCCGGAGCCGGAAGAAGCACCGCTGCCGCAGAACTTCGACGACATCCTGCTGGAAGACGACGAAGCCGACCTGCGCAGCCGCAAGGTCGAGGCCTCGGCCTTCGAGGAAGACGACATTCCGCTGGGCGACGCCCTGCTGGACGAGACCAAGCCGGTGGAATTCACCTCCATCGACGAAGACCCGCTGGACCAGGACGCCTTCGACGAGAACGGAGCCGAAGCCGGGGACCAGCCCGCGGCGCCCGCCGCTGCGCGCGAACCGCAACACAGTGCGGTGCTGGCGATCCAGCTCGGCGCCCAGGAACAGTTGCGCCGGTTGCCGCGCAGCCGCCTGGTGGACCTCCTGCAACGCTATCGCGACTGCCTGGAACAGGCCGCCCGCCAGTACAAGGGCAGCCTGCACACGCTCAGCGACGGCGGCAGCCTGATTCTCTTCCACAGCCGCGACAACCGCGCCGACTACCTGACCAACGCGCTCTGCTGCGGTGAACTGATGCGCGCGCTCGGCCATGCCCTGCAGATCGAGGTCGCCGACAGCGGCATCACCTTGCAGTTGCAACTGGGCCTGAGCCTCGGCGAAGACCTCAGCGAACAGACCCAGGCCGACCTGCTGCTCAACGAAACCGTGCAGAACGCCCTCGCCCTCAACCAGCACAGCCGCAACCTGCTGCTGGTCGAACGCAGCATCGCCGACGACGCGGTGGTCCGCGAGCGCGCCCGTATCCGCGCCATCGCCAGTCCGGAAGGAGCCTGCTGCGTCGAGCGTCTGCTGGAGCCGTATCCGTCGATGCTCGAGCGCCAACTGGCGCGCATGCACGACCGCGCCCGCCCGTGACCACCCTGATCACCCACCCGCTGCCGGTCCTGGCGGTGGGACTGGTCCTTGGCAGCCGGGTGATCCCGCCACGCCTGCTGCTGGCAGGCATGCTCGCCGCCTGCCTGCCGGACTTCGACGTAGTCGCCTTCAAGCTCGGCATCGCCTATCACGATGCCTTCGGCCATCGCGGCTTCAGCCATTCGCTATTGTTCGCCGCGATCCTCGGCGCGCTCGCCGCCCTCGCCTGCCGGCCGCTGCATAGCGGACCGCTGAAAGCCGGGCTGTGGGTGGCGCTGGCCACCGCCTCGCACAGCCTGCTGGACGCGATGACCAATGGCGGGCTGGGCGTCGCCTGGTTCTGGCCCTGGAGCGACGCCCGCTACTTCATGCCCTTCCATCCGATCGCCGTGTCGCCGATCGGTCTGTCGCGCTTCCTCAGCGAACGCGGATTGCTGGTGCTGCAATCGGAGGCGCGCTGGGTCTGGCTGCCCTGCCTGCTGCTGGCGCTCGCCGGCATGGCCCTGCGCTTCCTGTTGCGCCGCTCACGCTGACGCCGAAACGAAAAAGCCCCGCTTCGGCGGGGCTTGTTCCTGGTCGGCTCTCGACAATCAGAACCGATAGACCTCGGCATCGGTGCGAATCGGCACCACCAGCGGCATTTTCGGACCTTCCTCTTCCTTGGCCTTCGGCTTGGCCACCGGCTTGCGCGCGGTCGCCGGCGGCGGCGCCTCGGCCGCCACGGCGATCGGCTTGACGTCCTTGGCCAACTGCGCCGCCAGGCGCTTGAGCAGGTCGCTCTGGGCACGGATCTGGTCGCCGATGCTGCCCTGGTGCCGTTCTTCCTCGTGGAACACCCGGCTATCCTTCAGGTCGCCCTTCTGGTCCAGCAGGCGCCAGCGCGCCTCGATCACCGCCGGCTGCTTGGGGCCGGAGTCGAGGCGACTGATGGTCAGCATCACCTGGACCTGGGGGGTGAAACCAGGTTTTTCCGGGAACAGCGCCAGGCGGCTGCTGCCCAGCTCGCTGGACATCTGCCGCAGCAGTTGCTGGCTGACATTGGTCTCCAGGTTGCCGGCCCAGCGTGCGTCGGTGGACAGGCTGAGAATACCGTCGGCCTGCCGCTGCACCATCACATCGCGCTTGAGATAGTCGGCCAGTTGTACCGGGCCGAGCAGGACGGCCGCACCGCCATCCTTTTTCGGTACTGCGGCAGCACCGACGTCCAACTGGTAGAGCTGGGCCGGCGGATGGACCGCACAACCCGTCAGCCCGAGCAGGCTGACGAGGGAAAGACATGCGAAGACGCGCCACGCGCTCATCGAGAACCACCGTATTTCGCCGAAGATCGGCACTACTGATGCAAGACTTGAATTCTACTGGCCACCCGCCATCGGAAACGGCGGCCGAAGGGGCGTATCATCCCCTAACCAGCGCCATAGCTCCAGAGGCAGAGCGTATTCCGAAACCGGTTTCGGACCACCTGCGTCAGGGGAAAACCCGGCGGAACCCGCCAGGGAGACGACATTCCCCCGGAAAGCCGGCCTCGGAAGAGGCCGCTTTCGCCATTCTCTTGCGGATATGCGAGAGATCGGAGACCGGTAACGGCTCATTTCAATCCTGTGGCGGAATATCCACCAGCAGGCTGTCGACGCGCTGGAAACCGCGCGGCAGCTTGTTGCCTCGCCGGCCCCGCTCCCCCTTGTAGTGTTCCAGGTCGTCGCCCTTGAGCGACAGGGTACGCTTTCCAGCCTGCAGGACCAACGTCGCCCCGGCTGGCAGAACAGCCAGGTCGGTGAGGTACTCCTCGCGGCTGGCCACGCGTTCGCCGGGGATGCCGATGATCTTGTTGCCCTTGCCCTTGCCGAGCTGCGGCAGGTCGGAGACCTTGAACAATAGCAGACGGCCCTCGGTCGTCACGGCCGCCAGCCAATCCTGCTCCACATCGCGCACCGGGCGCGGCGCCACCACGGCGGAGCCGTTGGGCAGGCTGAGCAGGGCCTTGCCGGCCTTGTTCTTGGCTTGCAGGTCCTCGCCCTTGACCACGAAACCATAGCCGGCGTCGGAAGCGATCACGAACAGCGCATCGTCGTCCGGCAGCAGCACGCATTCGAAGCTGGCCCCCGGCGGAGGCGTCAGCCGGCCGCTGAGTGGCTCGCCCTGGCCTCGCGCGGACGGCAGGCTGTGGGCCGGCAGCGAGTAGCTGCGCCCGGTGGAGTCGATGAACACCGCATACTGGTTCGAGCGTCCCGGCGCGGCGGCCTTGAAGCCGTCGCCGGCCTTGTAGGAGAGGCCGGCGGCGTCGATGTCGTGGCCCTTGGCGCAACGCACCCAGCCTTTTTCCGAGAGCACCACGGTCACCGGTTCGGTGGGCATCAGCTCGGTTTCCGACAGCGCACGGGCCTCGGCGCGGGCGACGATCGGCGAACGGCGGTCGTCGCCGTAGGTCTCGGCGTCCTTGATCAGCTCCTCGCGCACCAGCTTCTTCAGCTTGGCCTCGCTGCCGAGCAGGGTCTGCAGGCGCTTCTGCTCCTTCAGCAACTCTTCCTGCTCGCCGCGGATCTTCATCTCTTCCAGGCGTGCCAACTGGCGCAGGCGGGTGTCGAGGATGTAGTCGGCCTGCACCTCGCTGAGTTCGAAGCGCTCCATCAGCACCGCTTTGGGCTGATCCTCGGTGCGGATGATGTGGATCACCTCGTCGAGGTTGAGGAAGGCGATCAGCAAGCCATCCAGCAGATGCAGGCGGCGCTCGACCTTGTCCAGGCGGAACTGCAGGCGTCGACGCACGGTGCCGATGCGGAACTGCAGCCACTCCGAGAGCAACTGGCGCAGGTCCTTGACCTGCGGCTTGCCGTCGAGGCCGATGATGTTCAGGTTGACCCGGTAGCTGGTTTCCAGGTCGGTGGTGGCGAACAGATGGGTCATCAGCTCTTCGACATCGACCCGGTTCGAACGCGGGATGATGACGATGCGGGTCGGGTTCTCGTGGTCCGACTCGTCGCGCAGGTCGGCCACCATCGGCAGCTTCTTGGCCTGCATCTGCCCGGCGATCTGTTCCAGCACCTTGGAACCGGACACCTGGTGCGGCAGGGCGTGGATGACGATGTCGCCGTCCTCGACGCGGTACACCGCGCGCATGCGCACCGAACCGCGGCCAGTCTCGTAGACCTTCTGCAGGTCGGCGCGCGGGGTGATGATCTCGGCTTCGGTGGGGAAGTCCGGGCCCGGCACGTGTTCGCACAATTCGGCGACCGTCGCGCCCGGCTGGTCGAGCAGGCGCACGCAGGCCGACGCGACTTCCCGCAGGTTGTGCGGCGGCACGTCGGTGGCCATGCCCACCGCAATGCCGGTGGTGCCGTTGAGCAGCAGGTTGGGCAGGCGGGCCGGCAGCACGGCCGGCTCGTCGAGGGTGCCGTCGAAGTTCGGTACCCAGTCCACGGTACCCTGGCCCAGTTCGCTGAGCAGCACCTCGGAATAGCGCGACAGGCGCGCCTCGGTATAACGCATGGCGGCGAAGGACTTGGGATCGTCCGGCGCCCCCCAGTTGCCCTGGCCGTCCACCAGCGGATAGCGATAGGAGAACGGCTGCGCCATCAGCACCATGGCCTCGTAGCAGGCCGAGTCGCCGTGCGGGTGGAACTTGCCGAGCACGTCGCCGACGGTGCGCGCCGACTTCTTGTGCTTGGAATCGGCATCCAGCCCCAGTTCGCTCATGGCGTAGACGATGCGTCGCTGCACCGGTTTCAGGCCGTCGCCGATATGCGGCAGGGCGCGGTCCATGATCACGTACATGGAATAGTTCAGATAGGCCTGCTCGGTGAACTCGGCCAACGACCGGCGTTCGACCCCTTCCAGGCTCAGATCGAGGGATTCGCTCATGCGTACCTCACGGAGAAGTGTTTTGGCGCAGCACCAGGGTGCCGTCGCGCTGGGTGAATTCGAGTTGTTTCAGGGCGCTCATGCCGAGTAGCACCTCATCGCCGTCCATGCCCGGCGCAATCAGCGCCGCGACCCCGGACAGGCGGATATCGCCGAGTTGCAGCTGGTCCAGCCGCGTGCGCCAGCCCGTGGCGCGGCCGTTGGCCGTGCTCAGGGTGATCGGCGCGCCGCGCTCCAGCGCGAGTCTTGCCGCCAGGGCCTCCGGCACCGCCACCTGGGTCGCCCCGGTATCGAGCAGGAAGGTCACGCCCTGGCCGTTGATCTGCCCGTTCAGCAGGTAATGGCCCTGGCGGCTGCTGGCCAGGCGCAACTCGACGTAGCCGTCGCCATGGATCGATTGCGGCGCCTGGTTCGGGTTGCGCTGTCGATCTTCCCAGACGCCGAAATAGCGCGTCGCCAGCGCCAGCCCGGCGACCCAGGCCAGCACCAGCATGATCCGTCCCAGCCGCTGACCGGGCGCCTGTTGCGTCACTTGTCCCCCAACCAGCCGCCGGCGGGCGCGGCGAAGCGCAGGACGAAGGGCCGCACATCGCCATCGGCGCGCGCATGGTCGCCATTGTCGATGCCCAGCCAGGCGCCCTTGTCGTCCAGCGACAGGGCTTCCGCGACGCCATAAGGCAGCTCGTAGCGACGCTCCGGCGCCAGGACCGCCGAGGCGAACGACCAGCAGCGCTCGACCTTGGCCTGGGCCAGGTCGCGGCGACAGATCTGATGCGCCAGGCGCTCCAGGGTGAACAGCTTGCCGCGGTAGAAGGCGAGGTCGGAGAAATCCTTCGGCAGCTTGCGCGCGCTGCCCAGTTCCGGCGGCGGCTCGATCTTGCCGCCCTCGGCGAGCAGTACGCAGCTGCCCTCGCAGCGCCAGGCACTGTTGTCGCGGTGGGCCACCAGCAGGCCGCGGCGCTCGCGCTCGGCAGCCAGCCAGAGGCGCTTGCCCTCGGGGTCGACGGCGATCCCTTCGAACAGCGCGTTGAAATTCATCAGCATGCCGCTGGCCCGCGCTTGCGGCAGCAGCCCGGGCGGCAGGCGCAGCCAGTTCGGCGCGCCGCTCACCGGCAGTTGCAGGACCGCCGCGTGCGCCTCGCTGACCAGGTAGCGATTGCCGGCGGCATCGCAGGCGATGCCTTCGAAGTCGAGGTTGCCGCCGCGCACCAGGCCACTGAGCCAGACCCGCGTGCTCATGCCCCAGGGCAACCCGCTGTCCGGCGGGGTCGGAGCGATGAAACTCTCGGCCTCGGCCTGCCAGGGCTGGTCGGAGCCTTCGGCCGAGGGTTGCAGGCGATACAGGCGGTCGTCGTCGCGGTCGGAAACCGTCCACAGCGCGCCGCCACACCAGGCCAGCCCGGAGAGGTTGCCGCCGCGCATGCCCTCCACCGCATGTTCCGAGATGAAGCTCAAGGCTGCCGGAACCGGTGGCTCTGGCGGCGCCTCGGCCGCCTGGACCAGGCCCCCGAACAGGCCGAGGATGGCCAGCAGGCGGCGCATCAGACCAGCACCTCGGCCAGGTTGCCCTTGCTTTCCAGCCAGGACTTGCGGTCACCGGCGCGCTTCTTGGCCAGCAGCATGTCCATGATCTCCAGGGTTCCGGTGGCGTCCTCCAGGGTGAGCTGGACCAGCCGCCGGGTATTCGGATCCATGGTGGTCTCGCGCAGTTGCAACGGATTCATTTCGCCAAGGCCCTTGAAGCGGGTGACCTGCGGCTTGCCGCGCTTCTTCTCAGCGGCCAGGCGCTCGAGGATGCCGTCGCGCTCGGCTTCGTCGAGGGCGTAGTAGATGTCCTTGCCGAGGTCGATGCGGTACAGCGGCGGCATCGCCACGTAGACGTGGCCGGCTTCCACCAGCGGGCGGAAATGGCGGACGAACAGCGCGCAGAGCAGCGTGGCGATGTGCAGCCCGTCGGAGTCGGCATCCGCGAGGATACAGATCTTGCCGTAGCGCAGCTGGGCCAGGTCACTGGCACCCGGATCGACGCCGATGGCCACCGCGATGTCGTGGACCTCCTGGCTGGCGAGCACCTCGCCGCCGTCCACTTCCCAGGTGTTCAGGATCTTTCCGCGCAGCGGCATGATCGCCTGGAATTCCTTGTCCCGCGCCTGCTTCGCCGAGCCGCCGGCGGAGTCGCCCTCGACCAGGAACAGTTCCGCGCGCATCGGTTCCTGTCCGGCGCAGTCGGCCAGTTTGCCGGGCAGCGCCGGCCCCTGGGTGATCTTCTTGCGCTCGACCTTCTTGCCCGCCTTGAGGCGACGCCCGGCGTTGCTGATCGCCAGTTCCGCCAGTTGCAGGCCGATTTCGGCGTGCTCGTTGAGCCACAGGCTGAAGGCGTCCTTCACCACGCCCGAGACGAACGCCGCCGCCTCGCGGGACGACAGGCGCTCCTTGGTCTGCCCGGAGAACTGCGGTTCCTGCATCTTCATCGAGAGGACGAAGGCGATCCGTTCCCAGACGTCCTCGGGCGCCAGCTTGACGCCGCGCGGCAACAGGTTGCGGAACTCGCAGAATTCGCGCATGGCGTCGAGCAGGCCCTGGCGCAGGCCGTTCACATGGGTGCCGCCCTGGGCCGTGGGAATCAGGTTGACGTAGCTTTCCTGCACCGACTCACCGCCCTCGGGCAGCCACAGCAGGGCCCAGCTCACCGCTTCCTTGGAACCTTCGAGGTTGCCGCAGAAGGGTTCGTCCGGCAGGCGAGGCAGCTCGGCGACCGCGTCGGTCAGGTAGGAGCGCAGGCCGTCCTCGAAGTGCCACTCGACGCGCTCGCCGGTGTTCTTGTCCTCGAACACCACGCTCAGGCCCGGGCACAGCACCGCCTTGGCCTTGAGCACATGCTTGAGGCGGCTGACCGAGAACTTCGCCGAATCGAAATACTTCGGATCCGGCCAGAAATGCACGCTGGTACCGGTATTGCGCTTGCCGACCGTGCCGATGACTTCCAGATCGCTGTCCTTGAAGCCGTCGGCGAAGGTCATCCGGTACTCGTTGGCGTCGCGCTTGACGCGTACCTCGACCCGGGTCGAGAGCGCGTTCACCACCGAGATGCCGACCCCGTGCAAGCCGCCGGAGAACTGGTAGTTCTTGTTCGAGAACTTGCCGCCGGCATGCAGCTTGGTAAGGATCAGCTCGACGCCCGGCACGCCCTCTTCCGGGTGGATGTCCACCGGCATGCCGCGGCCATCGTCGATGACTTCCAGCGAGTTGTCCTGGTGCAGGATCACCTGCACGCTCTTCGCGTGGCCGGCCAGGGCTTCGTCGACGCTGTTGTCGATGACTTCCTGGGCCAGGTGGTTGGGGCGGGTGGTGTCGGTGTACATCCCCGGGCGCTTGCGCACCGGGTCGAGGCCGGAAAGGACTTCGATGGCGTCTGCGTTGTAAGTAGCCATGGGGTCTCTATTCAGTCAAAAGTCGAAAAGTCGGTGTCGCGCCACAGCGCCGACGGGTAGCCGGCGAACGCCAGCAGCGCCGGCAGGTGCCGGGCGAAGCCCTGGAAACCGTGGTCGCCGCCGGCCTGGATACGTAGCACGCAGGCTCGGTAGAAGGCCTGCGCGACGCGATAATCGAGGGTTTCGTCGGCGGTCTGCAGCCATACCTGGTAGCGTTCGGGACGTTGCAGGTGCGTGACTTCCAGTTCGGCCAACGCCGCCACGTGGTCCTCGGTGAGTTCCCAGGTCTCGCCGCTGTAGTGGTTGGTCTGCGCGCCCAGGTAGCCGTCGAAGGAGCGATGCGGGGCGACCGCCGGATTGACCAGGATCGCCGCCAGGCCATGGCGCTCCGCCAAATGGGTCGCATAGTAGCCACCCAGGGAGCTGCCGACCAGCACCGGTCGCCCGAGCTCGGCAATGGCCCGCTCCAACTGGGCGATAGCCTGCCGTGGGTGATGGTGCAGGGCCGGGACGCGCAGGCCTTCGGCCAGGCCCAAGTGGCCGAAGGCCGCCTGCAGCTGACGCGCCTTGTGCGATTCGGGCGAACTGTTGAAGCCGTGGATATACAGCAGGGATGGGCTGGTCGCGGTCATCGGGAACGGGCTAATGGGCTTCAACTCGGTAGGGAAAGCCGAACGGTAACAGCTTCCAGGCTTCATCTTCCAGCCTGCGCGCCGATCGGCAACGACGCACGTGGCCGCGGTATCCCGCGACCGGGGGCATGTCAGTATCCGGCGGTGTCGTAGTCCACTTCGAAGACGACGTCGTCGACCCGCGAGATCCCCGTTTCCAGGCGCCCGTCGTCGTGCAGGCGCAACCAGCGGTAGCCCGGCGCCAGGCGGTCGAGGGTGAAGTCGCTGCTGCCGGGGGCGAACTGTACGCAGGTGGACGGCGAAGCCAGCAGGCGCAGCGGGCCGCGCTGGCGGTCGAACTCCTGGTGAATGTGCCCCCACAGCAGGCAGCGTACCTGCGGATAGGGCGCCAGCAGGTCGAACAGCGCCTGCGGGTTGCGCAGGCCGATGGGATCCATCCAGTCGCTGCCGATCGGCACCGGGTGGTGATGGAAGGAAACCAGCAGGAAGCGTTCGCCGGCGCTGTCGATGGCGCGCCGCAGCAGCTCCAGCTGATCCTCCTCGAGATAGCCCGGCACCGCGCCGGGAATGCTCGAGTCGAGCAACACCACGCGCCAGTTGCCGACGTCGACGACCTGCTCCAGCAGGTCGCTGCCCTCGGTCGCCCTTTGCATCGGCTCGCGTTCGTCGTGGTTACCGGCGAACCAGCGCAACGGCGCGTCCAGGGGGGCGCTCAACCTGCGGAAGCGTGTGTAGGAATCGAGGCTGCCGTCCTGGGAGACGTCGCCGGTGGCGAGAATCAGGTCGATCCGCGGCTGCTCCCGGGCGACCCGCTCGACCACCTTCTCCAGGCTATGGGCGGTATCCATGCCAAGCAGGCGCGCGCCATCCTCGGCGAACAGGTGGCTGTCCGAAAGCTGCACCAGCAGTACGGAGGCGTCGGTGGCGGGAGTGTTCGAATGGCGTGACAAGGGGCCGTCTCCTGAAGGCGAGGCGTCCGCGGTGAAAGGGATGATTATGGTGACCGACGAAAGTGGCGGCAAACCCGGAAAGCGGAACAGATCACAGTTGCGAGGACTACTTTTGGCTTGATGTCATTCAACTGGCCTTTTGCCTGCAACCGCTCAGCGCTGGGCCACCGGCTCCATTTCGTGGCCGCAGGCCAGGCAATGGGCGAGCCACTCGCCGAGGAACAGGTTGAGCTGGTTCTTCTCGTCGGGCTGGTGCATCGCCTGGTTCGGGTAGGGATAGATCGCCATCAGCCGCCGCGCCTGTTCGGCGCCGATCACCTCGGCCATCCGCGCATCGTGGTAGACCCGCACTTCCAGCCGCGGCGCCGGCAACCAGGGCAGGCCCAGTTCCTGGCGCACCTGAAGGGTGGTGGTGTAGGGGCAGGCCTCGGTCACTTCCAGCGCAAGTACGCCGAGCAGCCGCTCCCCTTCGCTCAGCGCGACCCGGCGCGAGGCCTGCGCCTCGCGCATGTCCGGGAGCAGGCGCATGAGCCGCGCGTAGTTCGCTTCGCAGGTCGCCTGCAGGCTGGCCAGGTCGACCCGGTAGCGCTCGCGCAGCAGGTTCAGGCCCATAGCCCACGCACCTCGGCCCGGTTCAGGGCCAGCCACTGCAGGGCGATGATGCTCGCCGCGTTGTTGATCCGCCCGTCGCGCACGGCCTGCAGCGCATCTTCCAACGGCCAGACGTGGACGCGGATGTCCTCGCCCTCCTCCGGCAAGCCATGCACGCCGCCGACGCCTTCGCTGTCGCAACGGCCGACGAACAGGTGCACCACTTCGTCGGTGCCGCCCGGCGACGGCAGGTACTGGGTTATCGGCCAGAGCGCACCGAGAGTAAGCCCGGCCTCCTCCATCGCCTCGCGATGGGCCACTTCCTCCGGTTGCTCGTCCTTGTCGATCAGGCCGGCGACCAGCTCCAGCAACCAGGGGTTGGCGAGCTTCTGCATCGCCCCGACGCGGAATTGCTCGATGAGCACCACGCAATCGCGCTGCGGGTCGTAGGGCAGCACGCAGACCGCGTCATGGCGGACGAACAGTTCCCGACTGATTTCCCGGCCCATGCTGCCGTCGAACTGGCGATGCCGCAGGCGCAGGCGATCGAGACGATAGAAGCCGCGGAAGCATTCCTCGCGCTGCACGAGCTCGACGTCACCGGGGGCGGGTTTGAAGGTTTCGGACATCCTCGACTCACTTCACTCGGGTATGTGGGTTTCGCGCCATCCTATCGCGGCCCGGCGCAGGGCGCAGCCACTTTCAGGACAGCTCGGGAAAACTTCGTGGCGCTCGCCGCACGGGCGTGTTTCCCGGCCACGGCTAGGCCATACTTGGGGTTTGCGCGGGCCGAACTCAAGCGCGACGCCAGGGTCGAAACGGACTGGTCGACGCTTCGAGCCCGCCCATCCACCGTCGCAAAAGGAATCCCATGCGCCTTCTGAAATTCGCCGCCCTCGGCAGCCTGGTCGTTCTGCTGAGCGCCTGCCAGAGCCTCTTCAAGCCCGGCCTCGACGACCCGCTGCCCACCGAGCGCCTCGCCAGCGAGCACCTGAAGCCCGGCTGTCAGGGCGAACAGTGTCCCTTGGTAAACATCGACACCTTGAAGTTCCCCGACGAACCGCAGTTGGACCCGATCGTCGAGCGCGCCCTGCTGGAAATGACCCGGGAAAACAACGAAACGCCCCTGCCGGCATCGCTGGCGGCCTACGAGCGGCAGTTCCTGGACAGCGCCGAGCCGGGCTGGAGCAGCTACCTGCAAGCCAAGGTGCGCGAACAACATGACGGTCTGGTGATCATCGAGCTTTCCAGCTACCTGTTCACCGGCGGCGCCCACGGCATGCCCGGTCGCGGCTTCATCAACTACGACCGCAGGCAGCACAAGGTGCTGAGCCTGCAGGACATGCTGGTTCCCGGCCAGGAAGAAGCCTTCTGGAAACAGGCCGAGCTGGCGCACAAGGCCTGGCTGCTGGCCAACAAGCTCGACCAGGACGCCGATTTCCAGAAGACCTGGCCGTTCCAGCGCACCCCGCACGTGGCATTGACCTTCGGCGCGGTGACGCTGAAGTACGACGCCTACTCCATCGCGCCGTATTCCTATGCCCACCCCGAACTGAAGATCCCGTATCCGCGCCTGAACGGCATCGTCAAGCCGAACCTGTTCCCCGGCCGCGGCTGACGCTTCCGACGCTCCGCAGCCCCTCGTCACGGCGAGGGGCCCCGTGGCGCGGCCTACACCTGCCTGTAGATCACCGATCCTTCGTCCTTGAAGCGCGCCGCCTGCTCCTGGAAGCCAGCCTCGATGGCTTTGCTCTCGTCGGACAGGCCGTTCTCCTTGGCGTAGTCGCGGACTTCCTGGGTGATCTTCATCGAGCAGAACTTCGGTCCGCACATGGAGCAGAAGTGCGCGACCTTGGCCGAGTCCTTCGGCAGGGTCTCGTCATGGAACGCCCGCGCGGTGTCCGGGTCCAGGCCAAGGTTGAACTGGTCCTCCCAACGGAACTCGAAGCGCGCCTTGGACAGCGCGTTGTCGCGGATCTGCGCGCCCGGGTGGCCCTTGGCGAGGTCGGCGGCATGGGCGGCGATCTTGTAGGTGATGATCCCGGTCTTCACATCATCCTTGTTCGGCAGACCCAGGTGCTCCTTGGGCGTGACGTAGCAGAGCATGGCGCAGCCGAACCAGCCGATCATCGCCGCGCCGATGCCGGAGGTGATGTGGTCGTAGCCGGGGGCGATGTCGGTGGTCAGCGGGCCGAGGGTGTAGAACGGCGCCTCGTCACAGCACTCCAGCTGCTTGTCCATGTTTTCCTTGATCAATTGCATCGGCACGTGGCCGGGACCTTCGATCATCACCTGCACGTCGTGCTTCCAGGCGATCTTGGTCAGCTCGCCGAGGGTTTCCAGCTCGCCGAACTGGGCGGCGTCGTTGGCGTCGGCCACCGAGCCCGGACGCAGGCCATCGCCCAGCGAGAAGCTGACGTCGTAGGCCTTCATGATTTCGCAGATCTCTTCGAAATGCGTGTAGAGGAAGTTCTCCTGGTGGTGCGCCAGGCACCACTTGGCCATGATCGAGCCGCCGCGGGAAACGATGCCGGTGACCCGCTTGGCGGTCAGCGGCACATAGCGCAGCAGCACGCCGGCGTGGATGGTGAAGTAGTCGACGCCCTGCTCGGCCTGTTCGATCAGGGTGTCGCGGAAGATTTCCCAGGTCAGGTCCTCGGCGACGCCGTTGACCTTCTCCAGCGCCTGGTAGATCGGTACGGTGCCGATCGGTACCGGGCTGTTGCGCAGGATCCACTCGCGGGTTTCATGGATGTGCTTGCCGGTGGACAGGTCCATCACCGTGTCGGCGCCCCAGCGGATGCCCCAGGTGAGCTTCTCCACCTCTTCCTCGATCGACGAGCCCAGCGCGCTGTTGCCGATGTTGCCGTTGATCTTCACCAGGAAGTTGCGGCCGATGATCATCGGCTCAAGCTCGGTGTGGTTGATGTTCGCCGGAATGATCGCGCGGCCGCGGGCGACTTCCTCGCGGACGAACTCGGGGGTGATTTCCTTCGGGATGTTGGCGCCGAAGCTGTGCCCCGGGTGCTGCTGGTCGAGCAGGCCGGCGGCCCGGGCTTCCTGCAGCTTCATGTTCTCGCGGATGGCGATGTATTCCATCTCCGGGGTGATGATGCCTTTCTTCGCGTAGTGCATCTGCGAGACGTTGGCGCCCGCCTTGGCCCGGCGCGGCGTGCGCACGTGGGCGAAGCGCAGGGCGTCGAGGCTGGCGTCGGCCAGGCGGGCCTGGCCGAACTCGGAGGTCAGGCCGGGGAGGATCTCGGTGTCGCCGCGCTCGTCGATCCAGCGCGAACGCACGTCAGGCAGGCCCTTGCGCAGGTCGATGCGGACCTCAGGGTCGGTATACGGGCCGGAGGTGTCGTAGACGAACACCGGCGGGTTTTTTTCGCCGCCGAAGGCGGTGGGGGTGTCGGCGAGGGAGATTTCCCGCACCGGGACGCGGATGTCCGGGCGCGAGCCGGTCAGGTAGACCTTGCGCGAGTTCGGGAAAGGCTGCGTCGACTGGCGGTCGAGCTGCTCAAGGCGGGTGATGTTGTTCTTCTGCGTTGCGCTCATCGATGGCTCTCCTGGGTGATTGTCGGGAGAACCTGGCACGCGGGGCCACCGGGACTGGTGGCGAGAAGGACGCGCCGGCAAGGCAGGCATGGCGCGGACATCTTGTTCCCTACGCGGGTTGCTGCGGTCCGCGCGAGGCGGAACCGGACGCTAGCCCGATCAGGTTCAACGGGATCCGGAACTATCCGATCTCAGCCCCTCGTATAGGGCACCCCGACAAGAACCCCGGCAGTCTAATCAACACCGGCGGGATACGCCAACGGGAAAACGCCCCGCCCGACCGGCAGTCATGGTCCAGTCCGGCGCCCTCTCGCCAGGGAAGACGCAGATCCCCGCACGTTCGCCGGCACATCGATCCGGACTGGCTCTTCGATCAGTTGCCGCGCAGGTGCCTTGACCGCCACCGGTAGCGACCTTAGCCTTGCCCCACCTCGCATCTTTTCCAGGACGAACGAATGCTGCGCAGACTCTCCCTGGCGGCCGCCGTGGCCGCTGCTACCGGTGTCGCCTGGGCCGCCCAGCCGACCCCGCTGCCGACCAAGACCGACCTGATCAGCGTCTACAAGGAAGCCGTCGACAACAACGCCGACCTCGCCGCCGCCCAGGCCGACTACCTGGCGCGCAAGGAAGTGGTGCCCCAGGCCCGCGCCGGCCTGCTGCCGCAACTCGGCGCCGGCGGCCGTATCGGCGACTCACGGATCGCTCTCGACGAACCGGCCGCCACGGTCAAACGCAGCAGTCATGTGGTCCAGGCCAGCCTCAGCCAGCCGCTGTTCCGCGCCGACCGCTGGTTCCAGTGGCAGGCCGCCAAGGAAACCAGCGACCAGGCCAAGCTGGAATTCTCCGCGACCCAGCAGGACCTGATCCTGCGCAGCGCCGAGACCTACTTCACGGTGCTCCGCGCCCAGGACAACCTGGCCACCAGCAAGGCCGAGGAAGCCGCCTTCAAGCGTCAATTGGACCAGGCCAACGAGCGCTTCGACGTGGGCCTTTCCGACAAGACCGACGTGCTCGAGGCCCAGGCCAGCTACGACACCGCCCGCGCCAACCGGTTGATCGCCGAACAGCGCGTGGACGATGCCTTCCAGGCCCTGGTGACCCTGACCAACCGCGACTACAGCGCCATCGAGGGCATGCGCCATACCCTGCCGGTGGTGCCGCCGGCGCCGAACGACGCCAAGGCCTGGGTCGACACCGCGGTGCAGCAGAACCTGCGCCTGCTGGCCAGCAACTACGCGGTCAACGCCGCCGAGGAAACCCTCCGCCAGCGCAAGGCCGGGCACCTGCCGACCCTCGATGCCGTGGCCCAGTACCAGAAGGGCGACAACGACGCCCTCGGCTTCGCCAACAGCGCCGCCAATCCGCTGGTGCACTACGGCAAGGATGTCGAGGAACGCACGATTGGCCTGGAACTGAACATCCCGATCTACAGCGGCGGCCTGACCTCCTCCCAGGTCCGCGAGTCCTACCAGCGCCTCAACCAGAGCGAGCAATCCCGCGAAGGCCAGCGCCGCCAGGTGGTGCAGGACACCCGCAACCTGCACCGCGCGGTGAATACCGACGTCGAGCAGGTCCAGGCGCGGCGCCAGGCGATCATCTCCAACCAGAGTTCGCTGGAAGCCACCGAGATCGGCTACCAGGTCGGCACCCGCAACATCGTCGACGTGCTCAACGCCCAGCGCCAGCTGTACGCCGCCGTGCGCGACTACAACAACAGCCGCTACGACTACATCCTCGATACCCTGCGCCTGAAGCAGGCGGCCGGCACCCTCAGCCCGGCCGACCTGGAGGCGCTCAGCGCCTACCTGAAGCAGGACTACGATCCGGACAAGGACTTCCTCCCGCCGGACCTGGCCAAGGCCGCCGCCGAGCAGTTACAGAGCAAGCCGCGCCAGCAGTACTAGCACGAGCCAAGACGCCCCCGGTCGGGGGCGTCTTCGCTTGACTGGCCTGGCGCGCGTCGCCCGGGTCAGCGCGCCAGCGGCTGGAGCAGCGCGTCGAACTGCTCCAGCCGCGGGAACCGCAGGGGTACATCCTGCTCGAGATTTTCCAGCCGCGCCCGGTAGGCGCGCAGGAAGTTGCCGCGCGCTTCCTCGCTGATGTATGGCACGTGCCAGGCGACGAAGGGCTCCAGCACCTGCATGCCGACATAGGCCAGGGTGCCCCGCAGGATCGGCCGCAGCATGTCCTCCAGCGGTCCGTGGATGGCACCCTCGCCGAACATGTGCTGGCGCCCGCCCAGGGTCAGGCTGACCAGCGCCTTCTTGCCGGCCAGGCCACCCTGGTCGTAGAAGCGCTTGCCGCCATAGCAGACCCCGGACACCAGTACCCGGTCGAACCACCCCTTGAGGATCGCCGGCACCGAGAACCAGTAGATCGGAAAGTTGAGGATCAGCAGGTCGGCCCACAGCAGCTTGTCCAGCTCGGCCTGGATGTCGGCGGCCAGGCTCTGGCGCTTGACGCTCTCGCGCTGCTCCAGGGCGTACACCAGGTAGTCGGGATCGGCGCGCTCGGCGAAGTCGGCGGCACTGGCCACCGGATTCCAGTTCATCGCGTAGAGATCCGAGACCTGCACCGCGTGGCCCTGGCCTGCCAGGGTCTCGCATGCCTGGTCACAGAGCGCGCGGGTGAAGGATTGCGGTTCGTTGTGGGCGTGGACGATCAGTACGTTCATCGTGGTTTCCGAATCGTGGTGACCGGCCGCATCGCTCGCGGCCGAGGGGTTCAGGCCTGGCCGAGCAACTCGGCGGCGCACAGCGCAATGCGCCGACAGGCTTCGCGCAGCGGTTCGGCGCCCAACACCAGGCCGAGGCGGATGTGACCGGCGGCGCTCGGGCCGAAGGCTTCGCCGGCGAGCACCGATACGCCATGGCGGTCCAGCAGGCGGTCGGCGAAGGCCTGGGCGGAAAGTCCGGTGGGACGGATGTCGACCATCACGAACATGCCGCCGTCCGGGCGCAGTGGACGCAGGCCGGGGCTGTCGGCCAGGCACTCGATTACCAGGTCGCGGCGGCGGCGGTAGGCCTCGCGCATCGCCTCCAACTCCGGCAGCGGCGCTTCCAGCGCGGTACAGGCGGCATCCTGGATGAATTCCGGCGAGCCATAGAGCATGCACAGGGCGAGGTTCTCCAGGTGCGCGCAGAGTGCTGCGGGACCGACCACCCAGCCGACCCGCCAGCCGGTCATGGCGTGGGATTTCGACAGGCTGTTGAGGGTCGCGGTACGGTCGGCCATCCCCGGCAGGCTGGCCGGGCTGACATGCTCGCCGTCGAACAGCAGTTCGCTGTAGACCTCGTCGGAGATCATCCACAGGTCATGGGCCATGCACAGCTCGGCCAGGGCTTCCCAGGTGGCCCGCGGCAGGCTGGCGCCGGACGGGTTGTGCGGGCTGTTCAGCGCCATCGCGCGCGTGCGCGGGGTGATCAGTGCGGCGACCTCCTCGGCCTGCACGCGGAAGCCATTCTCGGAGCGCACCGGCACCGGCACCACCCGCGCGCCACAGGCGCCGAACACCGCTTCGTAGGTGACGTACATCGGCTCGGCGACTATCACCTCGTCGCCCGGATTCAGCAGGCACTGCACCACCGCGTACAGCGCGCACTGGGCGCCGGCCAGCACCACCACCTGCTCCGCGTCCACCGCCTGGCCGCTGCGCTGCCGGTGGCGTTCGGCGATGCGCTGGCGCAGGGCGCGCTTGCCGCGCACGTCGGCGTAGTGGGTGTTGCCGGCCAGCAGGCTGTCGATGGCCGACTGGACGATGGGCGCCGGGGTATCGAAGTCGGGGTCGCCGACCGACAGCAGGAGGATTTCCTCGCCCTGCTCGACCCGTGCCAGCGCGCGATAGTGGATGTCCCAGGCAGCGGCGCCGTCGCCGGCGATACGTTGGGTGAAGTCGGAATAGCGCATGGATGCTCTCCTTGTCCGGCGGTCAGCGCGCGCAGGCGTGCCGCAGTTCGATCAGGGTCACGCCGGGCTGCCCGAAGCCGGCGCGCAGGTCGCGCTCCAGTTCGTCCAGGTCCTGCGGCTGGCGCACCGCGCAACCGTAGGCGCGGCCCAGCAGGGCGAAGTCGGGGTTGCGCGGCAGCACGCCGACCGGCTCGATGTCCAGGCCGAGCATGTCGTCGCGGATCTGGCCGAGCGCGTCGTTGTTCCACAGTAGCACCACCAGCGGACTGTCCAGTTCCTCGCTGGCGGTGGCCAGTTCCTGCGCGGTGTAGAGGAAGCCGCCATCGCCGACCAGCACCAGGCCCGGGCGCTGCGGGGCGCCGAGCTTGGCGCCGATGCCGGCCGGCAGGCCGTAGCCGAGGGTGCCGTAGCCGGTGGGATGCAGCCAGCTGCGCGGCGCTCGGCTGGCGAACGCGTAGTTGCCGGTATAGGCCAGTTGGGTCATGTCGGTGCTGACGAAAGCATCGGCCGGCAGCGCGGCGGCGATCCGGTCGAGGATCGCCTGGTGCAGCGCCTGCAGCGGCGCGTGTGCCGCGCGGATCTCCGCGCGCAGGCGCGCCACCCTCGCGGCGGCCGGCGCGGCGTCGCGGGCCTCCTGCGGCAGGCGCGCCAGCAGCGCCTCAAGGGTCTGCCGGGCATCGCCCCTGAGCGCTACGGCAGAGGGATAGAAGTCGTTGAACTTGCGCGGGTCGATATCGACGCGGATCAGTTCGCCGGACAGCGGCAGGCGTTCGCGCCAGAAGTCGGTGTCGGCCATCTCGGTGCCCACCGCCAGCACCAGATCGGCCTCGGCGATCATCTCCCAGCCCGGCGCTACGCACAGGCTGGCCCCGGCGTTGAGCGGCGCGTCCGGCGGCAGCAGGCCCTTGCCGGCGACGCTGGTGAACAGCGGCGCGGCCAGGCGCTCGCTCAGCGCGGCAAGCGCATCGCCGGCCGCCAGCGCGCCGCCGCCGGCGATGAGCATTGGTCGCCGGGCCGCAGCCAGGCGCTCCGCCGCCGCCCGCAATGCCTCGGTGCACGGCACACCACGACCAGGGCGGCGCGCCACGGCAGCGCTCCAGTCATGGGCCACCGGCGCGGCGAGCACGTCGAGCGGGATCGAGATATGCACCGGGCGCGGACGCTCGCTGTCGAACACCGCGTAGGCCCGGGCGATCAGTTCGGGCAGCTGTTCCGGGCTCAAGGCCAAGGCGGAGAAGGCAGTGATCGGCGCGGTCATGGCACGCTGGTCCTGGGTCTCGTGCAGGCAGCCCCAGCCCTTGCCCAGGCTGGCGCTGTGGTTGACGCTGGAGATCACCAGCAGCGGCACCGAGTCGGCGTAGGCCTGGCCGATGGCGGTGGCGACGTTGGTCACACCCGGCCCAGTGATGACGAAGCACACTCCCGGCTTGCCGCTGACCCGCGCATAACCGTCGGCCATGAAGCCGGCGCCCTGCTCGTGGCGGGTCAGCACGTGGCGGATGCCGCTGCCCGGAAGTCCGCGGTACAGCTCGAGGGTGTGCACGCCGGGGATACCGAAAACGGTATCCACGCCGTAGTTGGCCAGCAAGCGGACCAGGGCCTGGCCGGCGGTGAGGGTCTTCTGTGGTTGCATGGGCAATATCCTCGTCCAGTTCGGCGACCATCGGAGTCGCCGCTCGCGCCGCAGCGCTCTTGCTCCCATTCCCACAAGCGGGAGGGGGAGCCGTCGTGTCCGCCCGGGCCTTCAGCCATTGGCCAGCCGGATCAACGCATCCACCGCCAGCGCTCCCTCGGCATCCGCCAGCAATGGGTTGACGTCCAGCTCCAGCAAGCGCTCGGCATGTTCGCAGGCGAATTCGGCGACCGCGCGGATCGCCGCCACCAGGGCCTCCATGGATACCGCCGGGCGACCGCGGAAGCCGCTGAGCAACGGCGCGCTGCGCAGGCTCAGCAGGGCATCGCGGATCGCCGCGTCGGTGGTCGGCAGGAGCAGGCTGCGACTGTCGCGCAGCAGCTCCACGAGTATCCCGCCGGCACCGATCACCAATGCCAGGCCGAAGCCCTCCTCGCGCTTGACCCCGACGATCAGCTCGGCCAGCGGCGCGCCTGCCATGCGCTCCAGCAACACACGCTCGAAGACCAGTTGCGGCGCGTGCCGGGCCAGGCTTTCGCGCATGTCGAACAATGCCGCCTCCAGCGCCGCCTCGTTGCGCAGGCCGAGCGCCACGCCGCCGGCCTCGGTCTTGTGCGGCAGCGCGGCGCTGACCGCCTTGAGCACCAGCGGGAAGCCGAGGTCGAGGGCCGCTTCGCGGGCCTGGCCGGGGGTGCTCAGCACCCCCTGGGGCAGTGGCAGGCCGAAGGGTTTCAGCGCCTGCTTGGATTGCCACTCGTCGAGCAGGTAGCCGTCGCCCACCAGCGGCCCTGGGCAGATCGGCACCAACGCCGCCTCACCGCGCTCCAGCAGCGCCGCGCGGCGCTGGCGGTAGCGGGCGATCCGTCCCCAGGCGGCGAGACCATCCTCGACGCCTTGCAGCGCGGCGACGCCCTCGCCGTGCAACAGCTCGCGGGCCCGGGCCGGCAGCAGTTCCGGGAACGCCGAGGCGATGAAGCCGACTTTGCCGTGGCGCTTCAGCGCGGCGCAGTAGCGTTGCAGAAGCAGGTCGCACTGCGGCCGCTCGCCGGTTTCCTCGCCCGGATAGTCGAGCACCAGCAGGGCGGCGTCGGCAGGGCTGCGCAAAGCGCTGTCGAGCATTTCCTCCAGGGCCGCGGCATCGCCCCAGATGGCGGTGGTGAAGTCCAGCGGGTTGGCGATGTTGGCGTAGTCGGGCAGCACCCCGGCCAGTTCGTCGCGCTGTCCGGCGTCGAAAGACGGCAACCCCAGGCCGTTGCGCTCGGCGTAATCGGCGATCAACCCGGCGTCGCCGCCGGAACAGGCCAGCGCGACCAGGCTCGGCCCGCCAGGCAGGTGGCCGCAGGCGGCGGCCTTGAGGGTTTCGACGAAGCTCACCGGGCCGCTCACGCGGATCACCCCGAGGCGCTCGAACAGGCTGTCGTAGAGCGCGTCGGAACCGGCCAGGGAACTGGTGTGGCTGAGCGCGAGGGCCGCGCCGATCTTCGACACCCCGGTCTTCAGGGCGATCACCGGCACGCCTTTCTGCAACGCCTTGTAGGCCGCACGGGCGAACCCCGGGACGTTCTTCAGCCCTTCCAGATGCAGGCCGATGGCAGTCACCCGCGGCTCGTCGAGCAGCACGTCCATCAGCTCGGCGATGCCCAGCTGCGCCTGGTTGCCCACCGATGCCATATAGGCCACCGGCAGAGAACGGTCGCTCATCGACAGGTTGTAGGCGAAGTTGCCGCTCTGCGTCAGCACCGCGACGCCCCGCTCCACCTGCCGACCGCCATGTGCCACCGGCCATAGCGCGGCGCCGTGCAGGTAGTCGAGCAAGCCGTAGCAGTTCGGGCCGAGCAGCGCCATTTCGCCGGCGGCGGCCAGCAGCCGGCGTTGCACGGCCAGGCCCTGTTCGCCGGTTTCGGCGAAGCCGGAGGCATAGCAGATCGCCCCGCCGGCGCCTTTGGCGGCGAGCGCGGCGACCGCGTCGAGGGTCAGTTCGCGGTTGGTGGCGACGAACGCCGCGTCCGGGCCGCACGGCAGGTCGGCGACGCTGGCCACGCAGGGTACGCCTTCGAGTTCGGCGTGCTGCGGATTGACCAGCCACAACTGGCCGGCGAAACCGCCTTCGGCACAGCGTTTCAGGGCACGCGCCATGCCACGGCCGCCAATGAAGGCGAGATGCCTGGGTGCCAGCAGGCGCTTGAGGTTTTCACGATTCATGTCGGTTCTCGATTCGGAACATGGCAGCCTTCCCCTCTCCCCTGGAGGAAGAGGGGAGCCAGGACTTCAACGCAGCAACGGCCGCAGCAGTTCGCGGGAAACGATGTGCCGCTGGATTTCCGAAGTGCCCTCCCAGATCCGTTCGATCCGCGCGTTGCGCCAGATGCGCTCGACCGGTCCTTCATCCATCAGGCCCATGCCGCCGAAGATCTGCACCGCTTCGTCGGCGACCTTGCCGAGGGTCTCGCTGGCGAACAGCTTGGCCATGCCGGCCTCGCCGTCGGTCATGGTGCCCTGGTCCATCTTCCAGGCGGTGTGCAGGGTCATCAGCTCGGCGGCACGGATCTGCGTGGCCATGTCGGCGAGCTTGAAGGAAACGCCCTGGTAGCTGCCGATCGGCTGGCCGAACTGCTTGCGATCGGCCGCCCAGCGCAGCGACAGGTCGAGGGCGCGCTGGGCCTGGCCGACGCAGTTGGCGGCGACCATCACCCGTCCGGCGGTGAGCCAGGCGTTGGCCACTTCCCAGCCCTTGCCGACCTCGCCGAGCACCTTGGAGGCCGGCACCCGGCAATCGTCGAAGAAGATCTCGTAGGTGTGGTAGCCACGGTTGCTCACGCATTTCGGCCCGCGGCGCACGGTCATCCCGGGCGTGCCCTTGTCCACCAGGAAGGCGGTCACCGCGTTGCGCTTGCGGCCGTTGTGCTCGTAGCTGTCGGTGACGGCGAAGACGATGGCGAAGTCGGCGTGCCCGGCGTGGCTGATGAAGTGCTTGCTACCGTTGATCACGAAGGCGTCGCCGTCGCGCACCGCGCGGGTCTTGATCGAATTGGCGTCGGAGCCGGCGCCCGGCTCGGTGAGGGCGAAGCAATCGGTCTTTTCGCCCTGCACGCAGGGCAACAGGTAGTCGCCGAGCTGTTCTCCGGTGCAGGCCATGAGGATCTTCGAGGGCCGCGCGACGAATACGTGGAGGGCCCAGGAGACCTTCGACAGCTCGCGTTCGACCAGCGCCTGGGACAGGTAGTCGAGGCCGCCGCCACCCACTTCCTCGGGCATGTTGAAGGCATAGAAACCGGCGGCGAGGGCCTTGCCGCGAATCTGTGCGGCCAGCTCCGGCGACACCGCGTCGGCGCGGTCGACATCGTCCTCGTGGGGCAGCAGTTCCTTCTCGACGAAGCTGCGCACCGCCTCGACCAGCATGTCCTGTTCCTGGGTCAGCCTGAAATCCATGGGAATCACCTGCTCGGCGCCTAGCGCCCGCTGAATTGAGGGGAACGTTTCTCGGCCACGGCGCGCAGCGCCTCGGCGGCATCCTCGCTGCGCCCGCAGAGCAGCCCGGCGGCCTGCTCGGCACGCAACTGCTCGGCCAGCGAGCGCCCGGCGCCGTCGCGCAGCAGGCGCTTGGTCTGGGCGAAGGCGAAGGTCGGGCCGCTGGCGAGACGCGCAGCGAAGGCGCCGACCGTCTCAACCAGGCGCTCGTCGGCGACCACCTCGCCGACCAGTCCGGCGCCCAGAGCGCGCTCCGCGCTCCAGGCTTCGTCGAGGAACAGCAGGCGCTTGGCCGCCTCGCTGCCAAGCAGCCGTGGCAGATGCCAACTGGCGCCGGCGTCCGGGCAGTAGGCCATGCCGGTGTAGCCGGCCTTGAAGCGCGCCGAGGCGGCGGCGATGCGGAAATCGCAGCACAGCGCCAGGTCCATGCCAGCGCCCACGGCGCTGCCGTTGACGGCGGCGACTGTGGGTTTGTCGAGGGCGTGCAGGCGCCCCATCAGGGCGTGGGCGGCCTCGGTCCAGCCATAGCTTTCCAGCTCGCCACGGGCTTCAGCCGCCGCCCATTCGGCGAGATCGGCCCCGGCGCAGAAGCTGCGTCCGCTGCCGCCGAGGACCACGGCGCGCACTGCCGGGTCGCGCTCGCAGGCATCGAGTCGGACGTGCAGGGCCTCCAGGGTGGGGATATCCAGTGCATTGCGCTGTTGCGGACGATTCAGGACGAGCCAGGCGATCCCGGCTTCGACCCGCGTCTGCAATGGGGAAAGGTCAGTCATGCGGCCCTCGTTCTTATTGTTGGTTGATGGCGATCGCGGCTTTCAGGCAATACTAAACATTCGTTCAACAAGACCACAATCCACCCATTCGGGTGTATGTAACGGCCCTGCGGCAGGCGCAAAGCCACACGCCATGCGATCCGCCGAAAAGCGGCGAAGGCCCGCGCGAGCCGGCTGTTACAACTTCGAACAAACCAACCAGGCGATAACGAAAACGCCCGCCGGATGCGGCGGGCGTCGGGTCCTGCGAATGGCCGTTCAGCCGGCCCGTCCCAGGGCGGGGTCGCCCAGTCCCTGCGGCTGCCGGCGACGAACCACGTAATAGGCCAGGTAGCAGGCGGCGATGAAGCCGAAGCCCCAGTACAAGGACGGCCGCTGGGTGGGATCGAGGGCGAGGAAGACGAACAGCGAGCAGCACACGGCGATGCAGGCCAGCGGCACCAGCGGGAACAGCGGCGCGGCATATTTCAGTTCGGCGACCGTGCCGCCGCTGGCCATGTGCTCGCGGCGGAAGCGGTATTGGGCGTAGGCGATGACGATCCAGGTGACGGTGCCGGACATCCCGCTCACCGCCATCAGCACCATGAACAGGGTGTCGGCGGCGACCACGCTGGTCAGCAACGAGAGCAGGGCGAAGCACAGGGTGATCAGCAACGCGTAGAGCGGCACGCCGCGCGCGCTGAGCTTCGACAGGCCGCGCGGGGCCATGCCGGTCCTGGACATCGCCCAGAGGATCCGCGTCGAGGCGTACAGGCCCGAGTTGCCTACCGAGAGGATGGCGGTGAGGATGACGAAGTTCATCAGGTCCGCCGCGTAGGGAATCCCGACCATGTCGAACACCTGCACGAACGGGCTTTCCATCAGCCCGGCCTGTTGCCAGGGAATGATGGCGGAAAGCACGACGATGGCCAGCACGTAGAAGATCAGTACGCGGAACACCACGTTGCGCACCGCCCGCGGGATGCTCTTCTCCGGTCGCTCGGTCTCGCCGGCGGCGACGCCCATGATCTCGCAACCCTGGAAGGCATAGACCACCGTCATCATCACCGCGAACACCGCCGACAGGCCGTTGGGGAACAGCCGCTCGCCGACCAGGTTGGAGAACATCGGCGCCGGCGCACCGCTCTTCAGTTCGATACCGCCGAAGATCACCAGCCCCCCGACCACGATGAACACCAGGATCGCCGCCACCTTGATCCCGGCGAACCAGTACTCGGCCTCGCCGAAGGCGCGGGTCGCCAGGGCATTGAGGGAGAACAGCACGACCACGAAGAAACCCGACCATAGCCACACGGGCACCTCCGGGAACCAGCGGGTCATGAGCATCCCGGCCGCGGTGAATTCCAGGCCTACCGTGGAGGCCCAGCTCATCCAGTAGACCCAGCCGATCATGAAGCCAGTCGCCGGGCCGATGAAACGCGTCGCGTGGGCCTGGAACGAACCGGAGACCGGCATCTGCACCGACAGCTCGCCGAGGCAGACCATCACCAGGTACATCAGCACCCCGGCCACCAGGTAGGCCAGCACCGCGCCGGCCGGGCCGCCCTGGTTGATGGTCACGCCGGAGCCCATGAACAGCCCGGTGCCGATCACCCCGCCGAGGGACAGCATGAAGATGTGGCGGCTCGCCAGGGCCCGGGTGAGTTGCAGCCTTTCCTTGCCGTCAGCCATGGCGCACCTCCGGATGAGGGTACGCACAGGGGTCTTCGAGATGGCTCATTATTCTTGTCTCCACTCTGTCAGAGGCCGTGTCTTGCGCACGGATGAGCGGATTATTGGCGGCGGATGTAAGACGCCGTTGAACGCGCGGATCGAAGATGTAAAAAGCTGTAAGGAAGTTGTTCGCCGCGCCGCTCAACCGGCCGCTGAGTCGGCTTCGCCGAGGAAGCCGGCGCGGCGCAGGGCTTCGGCGCCGTCGCGGCGCAGGCTACCCAGGCGTGCGCCCCAGGCTCGCGGGTCGACCCCGGCCGCGCCCAGGGCCTCGCGCTCCAGCTCGCCCAGGCCGGCGCCGAGCGCCACCAGGCCCATGGAGTGGCAGCTTCCGGACAGGCGATGGGCGATGTTCGCCGCCTCGGCCAGGTCCGCCTGGTCCAGGGCTTCGGCCAGCAGCGGCAACTGCTCGTCCAGGCTTCCCAGCAGGTTGCCCAGCAGTCCGGCGAGCTTGTGCCGCCCCAGCAGGCGGCGGTGGGTCTCGAGCATTTGCCGGTCCAGCGCGGCGTCCACCGCAAGCGCAGGCACGCTGGTGCCGACCTCGCCCAGCGCGCGGCGCAGCTCGTCCATCCGCAGGGGCTTGCCGAGCACGCCCTGCATGCCCGCGGCGAAGTACCGACGCACCATGTCCGGCTGGATGCTGGCGGTGAAGGCGAAGATCGGCGTGGCGCGGTTCAGGCCGTCGAGCTGCCGGCGAATCCCGGCGCAAAGCTCGAGGCCAGCCATCCCCGGCAGGTGCATGTCCAGCAGGATCAGGTCGAAGCGCCGCTGCCGGCACAACGCCAGGGCCGGCCCCGCGTCCTCGGCCAGCATCACCCGGTGGCCGTCCCGCTCGAGCAGGCCCTGGGCCACCTCGCGGTTGAGCGCCACGTCCTCCACCAGCAGCACCTCCAGCGCAGACACCGATGCCGCCGGCGGCGTCGCGCCGGACAAGCTCGCCAGCGCCAGCTCGATCTCGAACCAGAACGTGCTGCCCTGGCCGACCCGGCTTTCCACGCCGATCCGCCCGCCCAGCGCTTCCACCAGCCGCTTGCTGATCGCCAGGCCCAGGCCGGTTCCGCCGTAACGGCGGGTCACGGCGTCGCCGCCCTGGGTGAAGCGTTCGAAGATGCGTTCGCGCATTTCCTCGGGAATGCCGATTCCATCGTCCGCGACGCTCAGCCGCAGTCGCTCGCTTCCTGCGCTGCGCACCAGCCGCTCGACGCGAACGCGCACCTCGCCGGCCTCGGTGAACTTCACCGCGTTGCCCAGCAGGTTGGTCAACACCTGGCGCAGGAACTGCTCGGCGCCGCGATGGCCGTCATGAACCTGCGGGTCCAGCCACAGGTCCAGCCGCGTGGCGTTCTCCCGCGCCCGCGGTTCGAGCAGGGTGAGGACGTCCTCGAGCAGGCTCCGCAAGGAAAAGTCCACCGCTTCCGGCACATCCGCCGCTTCCTCCAGCCGGGCGAAGTGGAGGACCTCGTTGAGGATCGCCAGCAGTCCCTCCCCCGCTGTCGCCAGTGCCCGCAGGCGCTGGCGGTCACGCTCGCCGAGCGATGCCTCGCGCAGCAGCTCGGCCATGCCCAGGATGCCGTTCAGCGGGGTACGGATCTCATGGCTCATGGTCGCGAGGAAACGGCTCTTCGCCCGGTCGGCGGCTTCCGCCTGGTCCTTCGCCCGACGCAGGCTGGCGGTGCGTCGCTCGACCTGTCGGCGCAACTCGTCGCGATCGGCATCGCGCCGGCGGCGGTCGGTGCGCAGGGCCTGGCGCATGTCTTCCAGGGCGGCGGCGACGGCGTCGATCTCATCGCGCTCGCGGTCCACCTTGTCCAGTCGCAGCGGCTGTTGCAGGTCGCCTTCGGCGATATGCCCGGCGAACTCGGACATGCGCCACAGATGGCGAGTGACCAGGCTGTGGAACAGCCAACTGAGGGCCACCGCCAGGCCGCAAAGGAAACTGCCCATCCACAAGAGGCTGGCCAGGCCGCCGGAAACCAGCCGGCGATAGACCGCCGCCAGGTCGATGGCGATCTCCAGCTCGCCCAGTTGCCGACGCTCGCCCCCCGGCGGCTGGTAGCTCAAGGGAAAGCGCTCGACCCGCAGCATGCCGCGTGGACGCTGGTCGCCCTGCAACAGGTTGAAGTCGGCGCTTTGCAGGCTGACACGGGCGATGTCGGGGAAATCCCCGAGGCCGCGCAACTGCACGTTCAACTGCTCCTGGTTGAGATCCCAAAGGCTGCGCTCGAAGCTGGCCAGGTAGCCGCTGCGGATCAGTTCCAGGCGCGCCTCGATCTCGCGCATTTCGCGGCGGTATTCGAAGAACAGCTGCACGGCGCCGGCGAGGACGGTGAAACACAGGCTGAACAGCAGCACCCGCCACAGCAGGCGCCGCGCCAACACTCCGCCGTGGCCGCTCACCAGGCGTCCGCGCGGTTGCCGGCGAGGCGCCGATAGTCGCGCACGCTGTCGTCCAGCCAACGCTGGATGCTGCCGTCGTCGCGATAGCCACGCAGGGCCCGGTCGATCTCGTCCATCTTCGCCGCCAGCGGCGAGTGCCGCGAGACCGCCACCCGCAGGTAGTCCACCGTCAGCGGTTCGGGCAGCGCACGGATGTTCTCGCCGCCGGCCAGGCGCTCGGCGAACAGCGTGCCGGTGCGGCGTTCGTGGGCGATGTAGTCGATGCGCTGGCGCACCAGCTTGCCGAAGTTCTGTCGGCTGTCGGAAACCCATTCGACGTTGCCGTGGCGGCCGACGAAGCGGTCGAAGTCCGCCCCGTAGCTTTCGCCGAACAACAGCCCGCCGCGATAGCCGGCGAGGTCGCCGAGGGATTGGATGCGCACCGGCCGCTGGCGGTTGTAGAAGATCGCCACGTCCTCGCGCAGCACCGGCTCGGCGGAAAACGCCAGGTCGCGATCGCGCGCGGGCGTGCGGTAGGCCAGTATCAGGTCGACCCGTCCGGCGGCGGCGTCGAGCAGGCAGCGCCGCCAGTTGCCCAGCACCACCACCTCGACCCGGTAGCCCAGCGCGCCGAACAGCCGCTTCACCAGCTCCGGCGCCAGCCCCCGGACCTGCTGGCCGTCGCTCCAGGAGATCGGCGGGTATACCGGATAGTCGCAATAGCGGATGGTCTCCGCAGCCTGTGCCAGGCCGCCCAGCAGCCATCCGCAGAGCGCCAGCCAGCAGGCCTGCATGGCTCAGGCGTCGCTGGCCGCGGCGGTGAACAGGTAGCCGGCGCCGTGGATGGTGATGATCAGTTGCGGTTCGGCCGGGTCGTCGCGCAGCTTGCGACGCAGGCGGCCGACCAGCACGTCGATGGAGCGATCGCTGGGCAGCCACTCGCGGTTGCGGATCTGGTCCATCAACTGGTCGCGGCTCAGGGTATGCCCGCTGTTGCGCAGGAAAGCGCCGAGCAATTGGAATTCGCCATGGGTGAGCAGGGTTTCGTTGCCCGCGTGGTCGATCAGGCGGCGCCGGTCGGCGTCCAGCAGCCAGTCGCCGAACTGCCTGAGGGCCTGCCGGGCGGGGCCGGCGCTGGCCTGGGCATGGCGCACCCGGCGGATCAGGTTCTTCGCCCGCGACACCAGTTCGCGCGGGTTCAGCGGCTTGATCACGTAATCGTCGGCGCCGCACTCCAGGCCGACGATGCGATCGATCTCGTCGTTGCGCCCGGTGATCAGGATGATCCCCACCTCGGAGCGCACCCGCAGCTCGCGGGTCAGGGTCAGGCCGTCCTTGCCGGGCAGGCGGATGTCCAGCAGCACCAGCTCGACCGGCTGGCCGAGATGGGCGCACTCGGCAAGGCAGGCTTCCGCCTGCTCGGCGTTGCCGGCGCAGAGGACGTCATAGCCCTCCTCGCCGAGATAGGCCTGGAGAAGCTCACGAATCACCGGGTCGTCGTCGACCACCAATACGCGCGGAACCATCGCCATCACCTTGCGCCTCCGGCGGGCCGGGGCGTTTCTTGTTCTGGGTTGTCGGACGGTGGGCGGAAGGGGCCGGGGCGCCTTCCGCTGCCAGCAGCAGCCTATCCACTACTGAACGGACGATCAACAAGCTTCCATCGCACGCCGGAAGCGGCGATGGGCGCCCGCCTCCAGGCCATCCACCCAGGCCTCGCAAATCTGCACGCCCTGCCGCGGCGTGAAGGTCGCGGGATTCAGCCCAGACTCCAGCCACAGCCCGTCGAGCAGGGCGCTGAGGCTGATGGCCGCCAGTTCCGCATCGAAGTCCGCCCAGCCGCCCTCCTCCGCCAGTTGCCGCAGCACGCCGACCAGCAGCGCCCGGTACTCGCCATAGGAATGGTCGTGGACCCGCCCGATCGCTTCGATGCTGCCCACCGCACCCCAGAACGCCAGCCAGGCGTCGAGCAATTGCGGATCGAGCAGCTCGGCGGAGAAGGATGCCTCGAAGAACGCCGAGAGCCGCGGGCGGGCGCCGCCCGGCGCGGTGTCGATGGCACCGCGGAGCAGGCGCATGACGCGTCCGGTGACCGCCAGGTAGGCCTCGGCCACCAGCGCGTCCTTGCCATCGTAGTGGTGATTGATCAGGCCCACCGATACCCCGGCCTCGGCGCAGATCTTGCGCACCGAGGCGCCCTGGAAGCCATGCCGCTTCAGGCAGGCCAGGGTCGCCTCGATCAGCAGCGCCTTGCGCTGCTCTGGCTCCAGACGGGAAAAGCGCACTTCCTGGTTCATCCTTTCGCGGCTCCTGCTCGTCGCCCGCGACCACCGGCGGGCAGCCCCGATGATCGCAGGTTACGTGGCGCCCGTCTCACTGGCTGGCCCAGGCGTTGAAGCGCTCCTCCAGCTCCTCGCCGTGCTCGACCCAGAATTCGTCGTCCATCGCCAGGCCCTGCTCCAGGTTCGCCGGCGCGGTCGGCACCCAGCTCGCCAGTTGCGCGGGCAGGCGCTGGGCGGCCTGGCGGTTGGTCGGCCCGTAGGGAATGTTCTCGACGTAGCGCACCTGGGCATCCGGGGCATTGGCGAAGGCGATGAAGCGACGCGCCTCGGCGCCGCGCTTCGAACCCTTGACCACCGCCCAGTAGTCCATGCCGTACAGGCTGCCCTGCCATACCAGGGCCAGGTTGCGCCCCGCGCGGTGGGCGTCGGCGATGCGCCCGGTGTAGGTGGACGTCATCACCACGTCGCCGGCGGCCAGCCACTGCGCCGGCTGCGCTCCCGCCTCCCACCACTGGATGTAGGGCTTGAGCTGGCCCAGCTTGGCGAAGGCACGGTCGGCACCGGCGCGGGTCGCCAGCAGCGGATAGACCTGCTCGCGTGGCACGCCGTCGGCGAGCAGGGCGAACTCCAGGTTGTAGATCGCCCGCTTGCGCAGGCCGCGCTTGCCGGGGAAGCGCTGGACGTCCCAGAAGTCGGCCCAGGACGCCGGCGGCTGTTGCAGCCGGTCGGCGTCGTAGCCGATCGCCACGCCCCAGACCAGCGCGGCGGAACCGCATTCCTGGGCGGCATTGGCGATCAACTGCTGCTTGCCGCCGATGGCCTGCCAGTCCAGACGCTCGAACAGGCCGTCGTCGCAACCGCGCGCCAGGTCCGGCCCCTCGACCTGGACCAGGTCCCAGTCGGCGTGACCGGTGTCGGCCATCACCTTGATCCGGGCCATCTCGCCGTTGTACTCGCTCTGCACCACGGGAATCCCGGTCTGCTGCGTGAAGGGCTGGAAGAACGCCACCTCCTGGGCCTTCTGTCCGGCGCCGCCGTAGCCGACCACCACCAGGCCATCATCGGCCTGGACCGGCGCGAGGCCGCCGAACGCCAGCAGGACGGCGCCGAGCAGGACGCGGCAAGGAAAAACCGGGTGCGGACGGGCGCTGGCCGCGCGGCGCAACGGAAAGGAACGGTTCATGTGCGTCTCCTCTTGTTCTTGTTGTGGAGTGGATCGCAGCGAGCCGCCGGGAAGCGGCCACGGGACAGAAACTATCCAGTCGATTTTAAAAAAACAAGTTGATTTTTTACTGATGGTAAATTCATATCCTGTTTCTGAAGCGCGCCGCGAGAACAACAAGAAGGACGCCAACCGTGAATTTCCCGCACCTGTTCAGCCCCCTGGAAATCCGGGGCAAACGCCTGAAAAACCGCATCATGTCGAGCGGCCACGACACGTCGATGCCTACCGACAACCTGGTCAACGAGCCACTCGTCGCCTATCACCGCGCCCGGGCCCGCGGCGGCGCCGGACTGATCGTCATGCAGGTGGCGGGGGTCCACGACAGCGCGCGCTACACCTCGCACGTGCTGATGGCCACCGACGATGCCTGCATCCCCGGCTACCGGCGGGTCGCCGAGGCCTGCCACGCCGAAGGCTGTGTGGTGCTGTCGCAGATCTTCCATCCCGGGCGCGAGATCATGGAGTCCGCCGACGGCCTGCTGGCGGTGGCCTATTCCGCCTCGGCCTCGCCCAACGAACGGTTCCGGGTGATGCCGCGCGAACTCGACCAGCCGCTGATCGACGAGATCGTCGCCGGCTACGCCGCCGCCGCGCGCCGCCTGCACGAGGCAGGACTGGACGGGGTGGAGGTGGTCGCCAGCCACGGCTACCTGCCGGCGCAATTCCTCAACCCGCGGGTGAACCGCCGCAAGGATGGCTACAACGGCGACCTCGATGCCCGCCTGCGTTTCCTCCGCGAAGTGCTGGCGGCGGTGCGCGCGGCCACCTCCGAGGACTTCATCGTCGGCCTGCGCCTGTCCGCCGACGAGCGCGACCCCGAGGGTCTCAGCGAAAGCGAGTCGCTGCAGGCGGCCGAGGCGGTCCAGGGCGAGCTGGACTACCTGCACATCGTCGCCGGCACTTCGGCCTCCCTCGGCGGCGCCATCCATATCGTCCCGCCGATGGCCATCGAGCCGGCCTACCTGGCCCGCGAAGCCGGTACCTTCAAGGCGCGCCTGGCGATCCCGCTGTTCGTCACCGGGCGCATCAACCAGCCCCAGGAGGCCGAGGCCATCCTCGCCCGAGGCCAGGCCGACGTCTGCGGCATGACCCGCGCGCTGATCTGCGACCCGCAGATGCCGAACAAGGCCGAGGCCGGGCGCAGCGACGACGTGCGCGCCTGCATCGCCTGCAACCAGGCCTGCATCGGACATTTCCACCGAGGCTATCCGATCTCCTGCATCCAGCACCCGGAAACCGGCCGCGAGCTGACCTACGCAACGCCCAATCCGGCCTCGCGGCGCAAGCGCGTGCTGGTCGCCGGCGGCGGCCCGGCGGGGATGAAGGCGGCGGCGGTGGCGGCACAGCGCGGCCACGAGGTAGTGCTCTGCGAGGCCGGCGCCCAGCTCGGCGGCCAGGTCAACCTGGCGCAACTGCTGCCGCGCCGCGCGGAATTCGGCGGCGCCTCCACCAACCTGCAACGGGAGATGCAACTGGCCGGCGTCGAGGTATGCCGCAACACGCCGGTCGACCGCGCGCTGGTGGAGCGCGAACGGCCGGACCTGGTGATCGTCGCTACCGGCGCCGAACCCTATTGGCCGCCTTTCGAGCGCGGCGGCGAGCTGCAGGTGGTGGATGCCTGGCAGGTGCTGCGCGGCGAGGTGCGGGTCGGTCGTTCGGTGCTGGTCACCGACTGGCGGGGCGACTGGATCGGCCCCGGTATCGCGGAAAAGCTTGTACGCGAGGGCCACCAGGTGCGCCTGGCGGTGAACGGCACCCACTGCGGCGAGAGCCTGCCGCTGTATGTGCGCGACCAGTTGGCCGGCGAGCTGCACCGCCTGGGTATCCCGGTCACGCCCTACGCCCGCCTGTACGGCTGCGACGATACCACGGTGTACATGCAGCACAGCGCCAGCGGCGAAGCGATGCTGTTCGAGGAGGTCGATACCCTGGTGCTATGCCAGGGCCACCAGCCGGTGGACCGCCTGGCCGACAGCCTGCACGGCCTGGCGGAGGTGTTGCGGATCGGCGACTGCCTGGCCCCCCGCACCGCCGAGGAGGCGATCTACGAAGGGCTCAAGGCCGCCTGGAGCATCTGAGCGGCGCGGCCGCGGCTCCCTCGACGGGTCCCGGCCCAGCCCCTAGAATGCCGCAAACGCAGCCAGGACCCCGCCGCATGCCCCGCCCGTCACCGCCGGACGCCACCGACACGCCGCGCAGCGAAACGCACTTCCTCGGCACCCGCATCCGCGGCCTGCGCAAGCGCCGCGGCCTGACCCTGGCCGAGCTGGCCGCACAGAGCGAACTCACCGCCGGCTACATCAGCCAGTTGGAACGCAACCTGGCGTATCCGTCGATTCCGGCGCTGTTCAACATCGCCCGCAGCCTCGGCGTGACCATCCAGTGGTTCTTCGCCAGCGAGGCCGCGGTGGACCCGGCGGACGCCGGCTACGTGGTGCGGCGCAACACGCGCATGAGCGTGCATTACGAAGACGGCATCATCGACGAACTGCTCACCCCGCAGCCCAGCCGCCAGTTGGAGATCCTCCACTCGCGTTTCCCGCCGGGCACCTACAGCCAGCAGAGCTACAGCCATGAGGGCGAGGAAGCCGGCTACATCCTCAGCGGAATCTTCGAACTCTGGGTCGGCGACCGCCATTTCCAGCTCCGCGAGGGCGACAGCTTCAGCTACTCCAGCCAGGAACCGCATCGCTACGGCAACCCGGGCGACAGCGATACCCTGGTGCTCTGGGTGATCACCCCGCCGACGTTCTGAAACGGCCTGTCGCGATGCAGGGCCAGGGGAGGGCCGACGGGGCGAGCGCTACCCGCCGCGCCCGAGCAACCGCGCCAACCCCGCCAGCAGCCGCTCCAGGGCGCCCTGGTTGTTGCGCAGCACCTTCTCTCCGGCAGTGGCCATGGCCGTCGCGACCTCCGGCTGCGCCCACAGGCGCGCGAGGCCGTCGCACAGCTCGCCGGCATCCGTCACCTCGAGCAGCGCCCCGGCGTCGCGCAATTGCGCGGCGATGTCGAGGAAGTTGAACAGGTGCGGACCGGCGAACACCGGCTTGCCCAGGGCCGCCGGCTCCAGCAGGTTGTGCCCGCCGTTGGGCACCAGGCTGCCGCCGACGAAAGCGATGTCGGCCAGGGCATAGAGGAACAGCAGCTCGCCCATGGTATCGCCGAGCAGCACCTGGGTCGCGCGTGCCACCGGCTCGCCGCCGGAGCGCCGGACCGTGGCGAAGCCTTCGCGGCGGCATAGCTCGTGGACGCCGGCGAAGCGTTCCGGATGGCGCGGCACCAGGATCAGCAACGCGTCGGGACGCGTTTCCAGCAGGCGCCGGTGGGCTGCCAGGACGATCTCGTCCTCGCCGGCATGGGTGCTGGCGGCGATCCACAGCGGTCGCGCCGTCGCGTCCCATTCCTCGCGCAGGGCAGCAGCGGCCAGCGGCAGCTGCGGGTCGATGCGCAGGTCGAACTTGATCGAGCCGGTCACGCTGACGCACTCAGGACGCGCGCCGAGACGACGGAAGCGCTCGGCCTCGGCCTCGGTCTGCACGGCGACCCAGGACAGCTCGGCGAGCATCGGCCGGGTCAGCCCGGCGAAGCGCGCGTAGCCACGCGCCGAGCGCTCGGACAGGCGCGCATTGGCCAGCGCCACCGGGATCCCGCGCACGGCGCAGGCATGGATATGGTTGGGCCACAGCTCGGTTTCCATGATCACCGCCAGGCGCGGCCGCACCCGGTCGAGGAAGCGCGCCGCCGCCCAGGGCAGGTCGTAGGGCAGGTAGCAGTGCCGGACCTGCTCGCCGAACAATGCGCGGATGCGCTCCGAGCCGGTCGGGGTCATGCAGGTGACGGTGACCGGCAACTGCGGATGGCGCTCCAGCAGCGCCCGCACCATCGGCGCGGCGGCGATGCTCTCGCCCACCGAGACAGCGTGCACCCAGATGCCGCCGGGCGGCACCTCGGGCAAGGACAGGGAAAAACGCTCGCCGATGCGCTTGGCATAGGCCGGCGCCTGGCGCGCGCGCCACCACAGGCGCAACGCCACCAGCGGCAAGCCGAGGTGGAACAGCAGGGTATAGAGGGTACGGTTCATGGGCGCGCAGCTTAGCAAAACTCCCGCCGACCGGCTCAGCCGATGGCGCGCAGGTGGCGGGTGAAGGTTTCGCCGAGCCAGGCCGCCGCCGGGCCGAGCACCTCGTTGCGCCGCCAGACCAGTTCGACCACCAGCGCCGGCGGCGTCCAGTCGCTGGTCAGCTCCACCATCAGCCGGTCGTAGGTGGGGTACTGCACCACGTGCCGCGGTAGCCAGGCCCAGCCGAGGTTGCGCATCAGCAGCTCGGCCATGGAATAGAAGCTGTCCAGCCGCCAGACCTGCGGGCTGATCTGCTCGCCGCCCGGATAGCCGCTCTGCTGGGGCACGATCAAAAGTTGCCGGTGCTGTGCCAGCTCGCGGCGACTGACCCGTTGCAGCCCGGCCAGCGGGTGGCCGGCACCGCACACCGTGACCATCTCGACGCTGCCGAGGCGCCGCCGCTCCAGCGACTCAGGCATGCGCTCATGGTGGAACAGCAGGCCGAGGTCAGCCTGCTCCTCGAGCAAACGACGGGTGACGTCACCCTGGCCGCCGCTGGACACCTGCACCTCCAGACTGGGAAAGCGCTGCGCCAGCGCTTCCAGGCTGTCCAGCACCGGCTGGTAGGGCATCGCCTCGTCCTGGGCCAGGCGCAGCCGCGGCTCCTCGCCGCGCGCCAGCCCCAGCGCGCGCCCCTGCAGGCGCTCGCACTGGCGCAGCACCTCGCGCGCCTCCGCCAGCAGCACCCGGCCCTCGTCGGTCAGGCGCGGCTGGCGTCCGCTGCTGCGTTCGAACAGGGTGACGCCGAGGTCCGCCTCCAGCAGCGCGATGCCGTTGCTCACCGCCGATTGCACCCGCTTCAGTTCGCGGGCGGCGGCAGAGAACGACTGGCGCTCGGCGACGCTGACGAACAGGCGGATCTGCTCCAGGTTCCACTGCATAACCTATCTCCAATAAAGATAGGTAACGACTTTATCCCATCCGCCGGCTCCCTAGAATGGCCGCAGTTTCCGGAGGACCCCGCCATGACCAACTATCTCTACCTCGCCATCGCCATCGCCGCCGAAGTGGTCGCCACCACCTCGCTGAAAGCCGTCGCCGGATTCAGCAAGCCACTGCCGCTGCTGCTGGTGGTGGGCGGCTACGTGCTCGCCTTCAGCATGCTCGTGCTGGTCATGCGCACCCTGCCGGTCGGCGTGGTCTACGCCATCTGGTCCGGGCTCGGCATCGTCCTGGTCAGCCTGGTGGCGATGTTCGTCTACGGCCAGCGCCTGGACCCCGCCGCCCTCCTCGGCATCGGCCTGATCATCGCCGGCGTGCTGGTGATCCAGTTGTTCTCCCGCGCTTCGGGGCACTGAACGACCGTCGCGGGCGCAGGTTGTATACTGCGCCCTTTCCGTTCCCGATAAGGCAGCCCCATGCCCCAAGCCCTTTCCACCGACATCCTCATCGTTGGCGGCGGTATCGCCGGCCTCTGGCTGAACGCCCGCTTGCGCCGGGCCGGCTACGCCACCGTGCTGGTGGAAAGCGCCAGCCTCGGCGGCGGACAGAGCGTGAAGTCGCAGGGGATCATCCACGGCGGCGCCAAGTACGCCCTGCATGGTGCCCTGACCGGCGCCTCCGAAGCCATCGCCGACATGCCGCGGCGCTGGCGCGCCTGTCTCGGCAGCGACGGCGAACTCGACCTGCGGGGCGTGCGCCTGCTTTCCGAGGCGCACTACCTGTGGTCGCCGGGCGGCCTGGCCGGCAGCCTTACCAGCTTCTTCGCCAGCAAGGCTGTGCGCAGCCGGGTCGAGCAGGCCAAGGGCGAGGATTTGCCTCCGGCGCTGCGCGACAAGGGGTTCAAGGGCAAGGCCTACCGCCTCACGGAAATCGTCTTCGACGTCCCCGACCTGATTCGCCGCCTGGCGGAACTGGCCGGCGACAGCCTGCTCGCCGGCGAACGCATCGAACCGCTGCGCGAAGGCCGGGAACTGGCCGGCCTGTGCGTCGACGGCCGGGAGATCCGTGCCCAGCGCGTGGTGCTCAGCGCCGGTGCCGGCAACGAGGCGCTGCTCCGCGAACTGGGCCTGGAACAACCGGCCATGCAGCGGCGGCCGCTGCACATGGTGATGGTCAAGGCGGCGACCCTGAAACCGCTGTACGCCCACTGCCTGGGGGCCGGGCCGAAGCCACGGATCACCGTGACCACCCATCCGACCCGCGACGGCCAGTCGGTCTGGTACCTCGGCGGCGACATCGCCGAAGCCGATGGCGTGGCCCGCGACGAAGCCGCGCAGATCGCCGAAGCACGCCGCGAACTGGCAAAGCTGCTGCCCTGGATCGACCTCGGCCAGGCGCAGTGGGCCACCTTGCGGGTGGATCGCGCCGAGCCGGCACAGTCCAACCTGTTGCGCCCGGACAACGCCTTCCTCGCCGAACAGGGACGCCTGCTGGTCGGCTGGCCGACCAAGCTGGCGCTGGCCCCTGACTTCGCCGACCGGGTCTGCGCCCGCCTGGAAGAAGACGGCATCCGCCCCAGCGAACATGCCGCGCTGCCGCAACTGCCGCGTCCGCCGCTCGCCGAACCGGCCTGGGAGGTAGCCTTCGCATGATCAGGGATACCCTCCACGACCTGCACCGCCCGCTGGGCGACACCGGCCTGGCCGTTTCGCCGCTGGGCCTGGGCACCGTCAAGTTCGGCCGCGACCAGGGAGTGAAGTACCCTTCCGGCTTCACCATCCCCGACGACCGCGAAGCCGCCGACCTGCTGGCCCTGGCCCGCGACCTCGGCATCAACCTGATCGACACCGCCCCGGCCTACGGCCGCAGCGAGGAACGCCTCGGCCCGCTGCTGCGCGGCCAGCGCGAACATTGGGTGATCGTCAGCAAGGTCGGCGAAGAGTTCGTCGACGGCCAGTCAGTCTTCGACTTCTCCGCCGCGCATACCCGGCGCTCCGTCGAGCGCAGCCTGAAGCGCCTGGAGACCGACCGGATCGAGCTGGTGCTGGTGCATTCCGATGGCAACGACCTGGATATCCTCGAGAACAGCGAGGTCTACCCGACTCTCGCCGCGCTCAAGCGCGAGGGCCTGATCGGCGCCTACGGACTCTCCGGCAAGACCGTCGAAGGTGGCCTGCGCGCCCTGCGCGAGGGCGATTGCGCGATGGTCACCTACAACCTGAACGAGCGCGCCGAACGCCCGGTCATCGAGTACGCCGCGGCCCATGCCAAGGGCATCCTGGTGAAGAAGGCGCTGGCCAGCGGGCATGCCTGCCTGGGCGCCGGACAGGACCCGGTGCGCGCCAGCTTCGAACTGGTCTTCGACCAGCCGGGCGTCGCCGCCGCCATCGTCGGCACCATCAATCCGCTGCACCTGGCCCATAATGTCGCGATGGCCGCGCAAGCCCTGAAAAAGGCCTGAACCATACATCGGCTGCAACATCCGCGGGTTGACACCCGCGGTGCATTCCGCTGCCATGTTCCTCCCGAACGAGCCGTATCCTGCCTGCCGCCCTCGCCTCCGGTGGCCGGTGCATCGAACGTGAGCCTCCGTCCCGCCCCGGCGCGATGACCCGACAAGGAGCCCCGTATGCCCCGTATGCTCGCCCGCAAGGATCCGTCCGCCTTCAAGACCCTGCCGCTGCTGGTGGAGGCCTCCCCGGACGGGCTGGTCTACCAGGCCCTCGGCCTGCCGCTGAACTTCCAGCAGATGCTCGTACGCCGCCGCCGCATGGAGGTAGCCGACCCGCAGCGCTTCGTCGCCGAGCTGGCCAACCTGGGGGTCTCGGTGCGCTTGACCCTGAACTGGCAGGGCCGCGACTACTGGGTGCTGGTCCGTCAGCGCCGGCTGGACCGCGGCGATACCGTGCTCAAGCTGATCTCCGGCTACGTACCGGCCCACGAACTGAACCTGCCGCTGCTCACGGCGATCCAGGAAGTCGCCGAGGAATGCCTGGTGGAGACCGCCGGCGGCTGGCTCGGCGGGCGCTTCGGCGACACCTGGCTGCCGACGCCCTACCAGGGTTCGCTGCGCTACCGGGAGAACAGCCACTTCGTCCTCACCCCGCTGTCCGGCGCCGCCCGTCCGGTGCAAGCCGGCAGCCTGCGCTTGCTGGAGCGCCCACGCGCCTACGTACACCTGCCCACGGCCTCGCTGCAACTGGTCTACGACATGCGCCTGGAGCTGCCGCGCGATGCGCGCGAGCCGAGCCTCTACCATGTCGACGAGCGGCTCGAGAGCGGTCCGCTGGTGGCGCGTCTGGACCGTCGGCGCCCCGATCTCTACCTGCTGCCGCTGGACCAGGGGCGCCCCACCGGCGACCTGTTCACCCTGCGCAAGGGCCAGTTGCGCCCTGCGGCCACCCGCGGCCTGTGGTTGGCCGAGAGCTTTGCCGTACAGGACGGCTGGCTGGTGCATGAGGAACGCATCCGTTTCCGCGACTGGCTGGCACTGTGGCCATCCAGCAACGGCGACCAGGCCGGCGGTGGGCGCGACCGCGCCAGCGCCTGAACCGGGCGGGCTTTGCCGCCCTTTCTACTTCAACTGGCTGGAAGACTTGCCGAGCAGGCGGCGAGCGACGATGAGCAGCTGGATCTGCTGGGTGCCCTCGAAGATGTCGAGGATCTTCGAGTCCCGCGCCCACTTCTCCAACAGCTCATCCTCGGCGTAGCCGAGGGCGCCGGCCAGCTCCACGCACTTCAGGGTGATCTCGTTGGCCACCCGTCCAGCCTTGGCCTTGGCGATGGACGCTTCCTTCGAGTTGGGCAGCTTGTTGTCGGCCATCCATGCCGCCTTCAGGGTCAACAGGCGCGCTGCCTCCCACTCCGCCTCCAGGCGATAGAGAGTGGCCTCGGCGTGGCTGACGGTCAGCAGCGGCTTCCTGTAGTCGAACTTGCAGCCAGCCTTCTTCAGCAATTCGCGGGTCCGGTCCAGCGCCGCCTTGGCCACCCCGACAGCCATGCCGGCCACCAGCGGGCGGGTATTGTCGAAGGTCTCCATGACCCCGGCGAAACCCTTCTGCACGTCGACCTCGGCGTTGCCCAGCAGGTTCGCGGCCGGCACCCGGCAATCATTGAAACTGATCGAAGCGGTATCCGAAGCCTTGATCCCGAGCTTCTTCTCCAGGCGCGTCACGGTCATCCCCGGCGTGCCCTTCTCGACCACGAAGGACTTGATCGCCGCCCGCCCCAGGTTGCGGTTCAGGGTGGCCCAGACCACCACGGCATCGGCCCGCTCGCCGGAAGTGACGAAAATCTTCTCGCCGTTCAGTACATAGTGGTCGCCATCCTGGGTCGCGGTGGTGCGGATCGCCGCCGAGTCCGAGCCGCAGCCCGGCTCGGTGATCGCCATTGCCGCCCAGGTGCCGCCGAAGCGCTGCAACTGCTCCTCGTTGGCCACCGCGGCGATCGCCGCATTGCCCAGCCCCTGGCGCGGCATGGCCAGGAGCAGGCCGACGTCGCCCCAGCACAGTTCCATCACGCCGAGCAACGCCGACAGGTTGCCGCCGTTCTTGATACCCTCCTCTACCTGCTTGCCGGCGCGTTTGCTCGCCGAGGTCGCACCGACAGCCTCGGGCGAGCCGCTGTTCATGCCGTCCAGCAAGGCCGCGAGCAGGTCCAGCTCCTTCGGATAGGCGTGTTCGGCCTTGTCGTACTTGCGCGAGATCGGCCGGAAATAGTTTTCCGCGACCTGATGCGCCTGGTTGGCCAGGCTGCGGAATTTCTTCGGGGTTTCCAGGTACATGTCGATTCCTCGTTCACTCGTCGCGGCGGACCGCGCACTCGCTCGGGTTCACAGGTGCAGGCCGCCGGCCATCAGCGCTACCGCGCGCAGGTCGCGGTACCAGCGCTCGGCTGGATGCTCCTTGGTGAAGCCGTGGCCACCGAGCAGCTGCACCGCGTCGGTGCCGATCTTCATCGCCTTCTCGGCGCACAGCAGCCGCGCCAGGTAAGCCTCGCGCTGGAACGGCTGGCCGCGCTCGGCCAGGGCGCAGGCGCGCCAGACCATCAGGCGCATGGCGTCCAGTTCGATGGCGATGTCGGCGACCATGAAGGCGACCCCCTGGCGATGGCTGATCGGCTCGCCGAAGGCCTCACGCTCGTTGCAGTAGGCGATCACGTAGTCCAGCGCCGCCTGTCCGGTGCCCAGCGCCAGGGCACACCAGGCCAGGGACGCGTGATCGAGGAAGGCCCGGTAGTCGAAATGCTCGGCGGCCAGGCGGTTGTCCGCCGGCACCTTGACGCTCTTCAGGCGCAACCGGGCGGTGCCGCCGGCCTTCAGTCCCATCGCCGGCTCGGCACGTCGCTCGACGCCCTTGGCGGAGGCTTCCACCAGGAACAGCGCAGGCCCCTCGTCGGTCTTCGCCGCGACGATCAGGCGGCTGGCCTCCAGGCCGCGCAGGACCAGGCATTTCTCTCCGGAAAGCAGGTAGTGACTGCCCTTGCGCCGGGCGCGGGTCGCCAGTTTCTGCGGGTCGAACAGCAGACTCGGCTCGTTGACCGCGATGGCGGTGAGCGGCGCCCCCTCTTCGCTGACGAACGCCGGCAGCCACTGCGCCTGCTGCGAGGGGCTGCCCCAGCGGCGGATGCAGTTGGCCGCCGACAACGGCACCAGCAGGGCCGCCGCCAGCGTCAGGTCGCCCTTGGCCAGGGCCTCGGCGATAAGGGCAGTGGTCACCGTGGTGCGCTCACCGGCCATGCCGCCGTGCACCTCGCCGACCCCATAGTGGGTCAGGCCCAGCTCCAGCGCCTGGTTGAGCAGTTCCGCCGGCAGGCTGGCCTCGGCATCCGCGTCATGAGCCAGCGGACGCAACACCTCCAGGGCGAAGCCTTCGAGCATGTCCACCAGCATCTGCTGGTCGTCGGAGAACGACAGGTCGAACAACCCGTCCGGATCGGCCTTGCGCGGTCCCTTCGCCTGCTTCGCCGAACGCTCGCTGGCCAGGCGGAAGCCGGTACGGCTGCCGCTGTAGAGCAGTTTTTCGAAGGGTTTGCGAAGATTGAAGCGATCCGGCCAGTCGGCCTGGGCGACACGGTTCAGTACAGCCAGGGCACGGCCCTGTACATCGGTGCTCATGGGCATCTTGCTCCACGCAGGATGGGATGCCCGGATCATGCGCCGCCGCATGGGCAGCGCCTATGACCGTCTCGCCGAAGGGAGTTGTCAGGCCAGCCAGTCATCCGCCAGGGGCGACCGACCGGGGAAAGGCTCAGCCTTTCTGGCGGATCTTCTCGACGATGGCGGTGGTGGAGCTGTTCTCCACCAGGCCGAGCACCCGTACCTCGCCGCCGTAGGCCTTGACGATCTGCGCGCCGACCACCTGCTCGACGCCGTAATCGCCGCCCTTGACCAGCACGTCCGGACGCACCTGCTCGAGCAGGCGCTCGGGAGTGTCTTCGGCGAAGCTCACCACCCAGTCCACCGCGCCGAGCCCGGCGAGTACCGCCATGCGCCGGTCCACCGAGTTGATCGGCCGGCCAACGCCCTTCAGGCGAGTGACCGAGGCGTCGTCGTTGACCCCGACGATCAGGCGGTCGCCCTGGGCGCGCGCCTGTTCGAGGTAGGTCACGTGGCCGGCGTGAAGGATGTCGAAGCAGCCATTGGTGAAGACGATCTTCTCGCCGTGGGCGCGGGCGTCTTCGATTGCCAGCAGCAATTGCTCCAGGCCCAGCACGCCACGCTCGGAACCCTGCTCGCGCTGCACCGCGCGACGCAGTTCGGGCGCGCTGATCGCCGCGGTACCCAGCTTGCCGACCACGATGCCGGCGGCCAGGTTGGCCAGGCCCACCGCGGACGGCAGCTCCTCGCCGGCGGCAAGCGCCGCGGCCAGGGTGGAGATGACCGTATCGCCGGCACCGGTGACGTCGAACACTTCCCGCGCCCGCGCCGGCAGGTGCAGGGCCGGCTGGCCATGGCGGAGCAGGGTCATGCCATGCTCGCCGCGGGTCACCAGCAAGGCACCGAGGTCGAGTTCGCTCATCAGCGCCTGGCCCTTGGCGACCAGTTCGGCTTCGTCGGCGCAACGGCCGACGATGGTCTCGAATTCGGACAGGTTCGGGGTGATCAGGCTGGCGCCGCGATAGATGGCGAAGTCCTTGCCCTTGGGATCGGCCAGTACCGGAATGTTGCGCGCCCGCGCCGCCTGGATCAGCACCTGGTGGTTCTGTAGCGCGCCCTTGCCGTAGTCGGACAGCACCAGCACCTTGACCTTGGCCAGCAGCGACTCGACGTCCACGGCCAGGGCCGCCGCGTCGGTGCGGAACGGTTCCTCGAAGTCGACCCGCAGCAGTTGCTGGTGGCGACTCATGACCCGCAGCTTGACGATGGTCGGCTGGCTATCGATGCGCTGGAAGCGCGCGTCCACTCCAGCGGCCTTGAGGCTGTTGGCCAGGCTGTCGGCGGCCTCGTCGCGGCCGGTGACGCCGACCAGCAAGGCCTGCGCGCCCAGCGCGGCGATGTTCAGCGCGACGTTGGCGGCGCCGCCGGGGCGGTCCTCGTGCTGTTCGACGCGGACCACCGGCACCGGGGCCTCCGGCGAAATGCGCGAAGTCGCGCCATGCCAGTAGCGGTCGAGCATCACATCACCGACCACCAACACCGGGGCCTGGTCGAAACGGGGCATGGACAACTTCATGGGAACTCCAAACAACCTCTCGGGGCAGACGCCCAGTTTATCAGCCGACAGGCGCCGGCGCCTGCTCATCCAGTCCCATCGCGTGCAGCCGCGCATAATGGCCGTTCTGCGCCAGCAGCTCGGCGTGGCTGCCGCGCTCGACGATCTGCCCCTGGTCCATCACCAGGATCAGGTCGGCCTTCTCGATGGTCGACAGGCGGTGGGCGATCACCAGGGTGGTGCGCCCCTTCATCACTTCGTCCAGCGCCGCCTGGATATGCCGCTCCGACTCGGTGTCCAGCGCCGAGGTCGCCTCGTCGAGGATCAGCAGGGGCGCGTCCTTGAGCAGCGCCCGGGCGATCGCCAGACGCTGGCGCTGGCCGCCGGAAAGCAGCACGCCATTCTCGCCGACCTCGGTGTCGAAGCCTTGCGGCAGGTTGTCGATGAACTCCTTGGCGTTGGCAGCCTTCGCCGCCCGCTCGATTTCCTCGCGCGGCGCGCCAGCCAGGTCGCCGTAGGCGATGTTGTTGGCCACGCTGTCGTTGAACAGCGTGACCTGCTGGGTCACCAGGGCGATGTGGCGGCGCAGGTCGCGCAGGCGATAATCCTCGACTTCAACGCCATCAAGGAGGATCTTGCCGTCATTGTGCTGGTAAAAGCGCGGAACTAGGTTGACCAGGGTCGATTTGCCGCTACCGGAACGGCCGACCAGGGCGATCATCTGCCCGGGCTCGGCGATGAAACTGATGTCATCCAGCACCTGCTTGTCGGTTCCGGGATAACGGAAGCTCAGGTTGCGCACTTCCAGGCGCCCGCTGACCCGCTCCTTCTCGACGGTACCCTGGTCTTCCTCCGCCGCTTCGTCGAGCTGCTCGAAGATGCTCTCGGCGCCGGCGACGCCGCGCTGGACCGTGGAACTGACCTCGGAAAGCTGGCGGATCGGCTTGGGCAACAGGCCCGCCGCGGTGATATAGGCCACCAGGTCGCCGGCCGAGGCGTCCCCGCGCAGCCACAGCACGAGGAACATCAGTATCGCCATGGCGACGTAGATCACCAATTGCAGCATCGGCGTGTAGACCGCGCCGGTCTTGGTCATCCGCAACTGCTTGTCGGTATTGCTCTGGCTGGCGTCGAGGAAGCGCTTCTCTTCATAGGCTTCGCCGCCGAAGCTGCGCACTACCCGGTAGCCCTGGATGGTTTCCGAGGCGACGTGGGTGACGTCGCCCATGGCCACCTGGATCTTCTTGCTCTGCTTGCGGAACTTGCGGCTGGCGGTAGTCACCATCACCGCGATGACCGGCAGGATCGCCAGCATCACCAGGGTCAGCTTCCAGTTCATCCACAGCAGGTAGAGGAACAGGAAGACCACGGTCAGGCCCTCACGGATCACCACCTTGATGGCATCCGTGGCCGCTCCGGTGACCATGGTCACGTTGAAGGTGATGCGCGAGATCAGGTGGCCGGAGCTGTGCGTGTCGAAATAGCGGTTCGGCAGCACCAGCAGCTTGTTGAACAGGGCGACCCGCAGGTCATGCACCAGCCCCAGGGAAACCTTGGCGAGGAAGAAGTTGCCGAGGAACGAGCCCAGCCCCTGCCAGGCAGCGATCAGGATGATCAGCAACGGCACCGCGTAGACCAGGTGCAAGTCGCGCAACCAGGGCCACTGCACATTCGGAAACAATGCCGCGTCAGGATTGGAGAGGCCGTCGACGAAATACTTGAGGATGCCCGCCAGCATCGGCTGGGTCGAGGCGAAGATCAGGAAACCGACGATGCTGAGTAGGAACATTCCGATGTAGGGCTTCACGTAGCCCAACAGGCGGAAATAGATCTTGAGACTGGAAGGTCCGGGATTCTGAGGACTATCGCTCATGGTTTCTTACATGCTGAAAAGGTCCCGGAGTGTAGCACAGGACCTCCATCACTCTGCCTGGAAGGCGTGTTGGGGTAAGATGGCGGGCCGTTCGTTCAGGAGCTCGCATGCGAGTCATAGACTACCCCTCCTACTTGCAGTTGCGTGACAACGCAGAAGTGCTGGAAGCCGATGGTCATGGGGACAAGGTACTGCGTCTGCGCGACGGGTCCTTCCTCAAGCTGTTTCGCCGCAAGCGCCTGATTTCCTCCGCAGCCCTGTTCCCCTATGCGGAGCGCTTCGCCCGCAATGCCAGCGAACTGGCGCGGCGCGGCATCGTCTGCCCGAAGGTGCTGGACGTACTGCGGATCCCACATATCCAGCGCGACGCGGTGCACTACGAGCCGCTACCGGGGCAGACCCTCCGCCAACTCGACCGCAACGACCCGGAGTGCGGCGATACAGTCCGGACGCAACTGGGCGAGCTGATCGCCGCGCTGCACGCCAAGGGGGTGTACTTCCGCTCGCTGCACCTGGGCAACGTGGTGCGCACGCCGGAAGGCCGGATGGGCCTGATCGACATCGCCGACCTGCGGGTCCAGCGCTCGGCGCTCAGCGCCGCCCAACGCATTCGCAATTTCAAGCACCTGCTGCGCTACGAACAGGATCGAACCTGGTTCCTCGACGACAGCGAGCACCTGGTGCTCAAGGCCTATCTCCGCAGCAGCCAGGTCCACTGGACACTCGAGCAGCTCCTCAAGCAACTGCAACTGGATTGAGCAAGGAATGTTCGCAGCTACCCGACTGACCCGTCTTCGCCACGATACCAGCCGCATCCTCAGCCACTGGATCCTGCCGCTGGGCTGGCTGGCCCTGCTCACCGGAATGTTCTGGGTCGGCGACCGCTCCGACTACCATCGCCTCTTCTACATCCTGCTTGCAGCCCCGACGCTGCTGTACGTGATACTGCAACCGCGTCTGCTTCGCCCGCTAACGGGCTCGCCGCTGTTCATCGCCTTCCTCGCCTTCAGCAGCTACATGATGCTGAGCCTGTCCTGGTCGGCCCCCGAGAACTCCACCGGCTCGCTGCTCAAGCGCCCCCTGTACATCGCCCTCCTGTTCTTCTGCGCCGCCATCCTGGCGCTCGAAGCTCCCCTCCGCCTCAAGACCGCGACCTGGCTGGCAGCCCTTGGCGCGGTGATCTCCGCGGCAGCCACCTTGCTGCAATACTACTGGGACGCCAACCCGCTGCGCCTTACCGGTTATGGCGCTCTCTATAACCCATTACTGAGCGCCCATGTCTATGGCGCCTTCACGGCACTCTGGCTGGCCTATTGGATGCAATCCCGCCCCATCCTGGCCCCCTTGCCACTGATATCTCTGGCGCTGCTCGGTGGCCTTCTTATCGCGACCGGTTCACGTACTCCCCTGGTAGGGCTCACAGCGGCCCTTATGTGGCTGGTCCTGGCCGGAGACAGGAAAAAAGCCCTCATCGCCCTGGCACTCGCCCTGGCTGGAGCGCTACTGGGCTACATCCTGTACCCGGAAGTGATCACCCAGAGAGGGGCATCGTTCCGCCCGGAAATCTGGGCCGACGCCCTACGCCAGATCAGCGAGCATCCATGGCTCGGACACGGCTACGATCATCCGATGCGAATCGTCCTGAGCAACGGCATGCTGCTCGCCGACCCGCACAACATCGAACTGGGTGTGCTTTTCGCTGGAGGGATCATCGGGCTCCTGCTGTGGGTGGCGATCTACGCACTGGCCTTCGGCTTCTCCTGGAAAAACCGGAAGTCTCCAGCGGTTCTGCTAGCCTCGACCTGGCTGGTGTTCGGCCTGGCAGCCGGACTCACGGAGGGCAACGCCTTCCTGCCCCGTCCCAAGGAACACTGGTTCCTGATCTGGATTCCCATGGCGCTGCTGTATGCGCTGTGGATCCAGCAAAGGTTCGCCGCCAGCAGGCGCGGTGAGGATATCGCCGCGCCTTGAGTGCGGCGATATCAGCGATCAGGAGAAAAACAGCCGCGCAATGCCGCGGAAGGTCTTCTCGTTCCAGTACTTCAGCGGCAAGCCGGAGAGCAGCTCCCGGGCCAGTACCTTGTCCCGGTTCGAGCACTTGAGGAACATCGAATTGCGGAAGCGCATGATCACCTGCTCGTAATCGGGGTGATCGCTGAACTGGCTGTACGTCTTGAATACGTTGTCCACCATGAAACGGGCGTTCTTGTACGTATTGGTGGGATGCTTGCGGTACTGGGCGAGGACCTCGCCAAGAATGTCGATGACGTAGCCAGCCTTGGTCACCGCCAGTTCGATATAGACATCTTCCAGGCGTATGTCCGGATCGAAACCGCCGACCTTCTCCAGGGCTTCCCGCCGGAACATCAAGGTGGGCGCCATCGGGCCCGGCTTGCGGTCCAGGAACAGGTCATCGAAGTCGAGACGGCGGAAAGGCAGGTCGCGTTTGCGCTGCTCCTTTCCCGGCATGACCCGGCCATTGGAGTCGATGATCTCGATATTGCCCGCGCAGATACCTACCTCGGGCTTGTCCCACATGTGTGCCACCTGTTTCTCCAGGCGTTGCGGCAACATGATGTCGTCCGAACCGAAAGGCACGATGAGATTTCCCCGGGCCCTGGCGATCGCCTCGTTGAGCGTTCTCGACAGTCCCTGGTTCTGCTGGACCCTGAGGTCGAAGCCGTACTTCGCCTGGAGCCCGCGCAAAAGCTCGACGCTGCCATCGCTGGAACCATCGTCCACCACCAGCAGTTCCACGTTGCGGTATGTCTGCGCAGCCACGCTGGCAATGCTCGCTTCTATGTACTTTTCGTGGTTATAGGAAGCGATGATCACGGAAACCAATGGCTGCGAACCATCATCGACGAGCGCCATAACTACAACCTTACCTGTCCTTCACGTCCCCATTCAAAGCGCCAGACATGCATGAGCGATCCTGCGATCTTCATCGGTCCTACACCTCCCCCCAGCCCGGAAAAACAAGCTGAACAATAGCAAACACGCCTGAAGCCCCAGCTCTTTTCGGCTGCTACTCTCAGGTAAAAATACGTCGCCAGGTCTTCTCCAGCCATCCGGGACGCTCCGGCTCGCGCAACGCGGGCCGCATGGCCTCGACGATACTCTGACCGACAGCGGCGAAGCTGAATCGTTCGATGGCCAGCGCCTGGCCGCTTCGCGCGATCCGCTCGGCGAGGGCCGTATCGAGGCGCAGGATCGCGAGCTTTTCCTGGATGTCCGCCACCGAGCGATACAGCACGATATTCTCCATGTCCCGGAAACCCAAGGCCTCGTTTTCCCGCTCGCCCTGGTCGTAGGCCAGCAGTACGCAACCGCAGGCCATCGCCTCGAAATTCTTGATCATGTATTCGCCCATGCCGACATCCGCGCTGACGAAGAAACGGATGCGGTTGAGCGTGCGCAGGTACTCCTCGCCGGACTTGGTCTTGGTCACCAGCAGGTTCTCCACTCCGCCCAACTCGTCGAGCAGCGCCTTGCGTCCACTGTAGGCCACGCTGCCGGTACTGTCGACGAAGCCCAGCTCGATATCGCGCGCCAGGCCCAGGTCATGCAACAGGGTCTGGTCGTAGCCCTTGGGCACGAATACCGCGTCGAATCCCTCCTGGCGCAGGCGTTCGCTGACCGTATGGCCCGAACTGATCACCCGTGCCCAGGGCAGGCGCCGGTAATGGGCGCTGAACTTGCCGGTGTACTTGCAGGGAATGTAGTTCTGGTAGGCATCGTGCTCGAGGATCACCAGGTTGGGCACGCTGCGGATGAAGCGGACCTGGCGCATTTCCTTCTTGAAACGGAGGAAGAACAGGATGCGGTCGTAGCGCGAGACATCCACGTGCTTGCGGAAGTAGCCGCGCAGGTCGGCCTGCTCCTCGCTGCTCAGCCAGCGGGTATCGCACTCGCAATGGGCGGCGATGCCGTCGTACAGGCGATCCAGGATCGCGCGCTGCTCTTTCTGGACCAGAAACAGAACTTTCATCAGACCTTCATCCTCGCGGCTGCTCCGAAGCAGCATGGCGGCTCGAACCTTGCCGAACGCTCGACCCAAGCATCACGCCTCCCCATCCAGCGACTCCACCCAGAACAACTCGTGCCGACGCACCGCCTTGCGCATGAACTCGTCCTCGCCGTAAGCCGGCCAGCGACGCCCGGCGAGCCAGCCCTGCAGACGGCGGCGCAGACGGCGCTTGAACGGCGGCCTGGGTTGCAGGTCGTGCATCATGCCCAAGGCCATGGCCTTGTCCACCTGGCGCGTGCGCTCCAGCGCCAGCGTCCATGGCAGCACCGGCGAGCATTCTTCGGTCAGCGGTGGCAGGCTGACCCCCATGTGCGCATCGCCCATCGGCCAGCGATCGTTGTCGTGCAGGTGATTGGCATAGTGCAACAATGCCTGCGGCTGCCAGTCCAGGCCCTGGAGCGCCTCGCGCACAGCCTCCTGGGCGCGGACATGGTCCGGGTGCGGATCGAAATGCGGATGAGGCAGGACGATGACCTCGGGACGTGCCAGCAGGATCAGCTCGCGGAGATCGGCCAGCAGATTGTTCCAGGTCGACAGGCCGTCGGCATCGCTGGCCAGGCGCAGGCGGTTGAACTGGCGGAACGGACGGATATCGGCGAGATCGGCCTCACGGGACGGCACCACCTCGCCCGGGTTCGCCTGCATGGCAGGCAATTGCAGGCAGAAATAACCCAGTTGCACGCAGCGCTCGGCCGGCACCCCACCCCACGTCGGCACGGCCTGGCTATCCCAGGCGCGCAGGCGGCCCTTCAGGCGCGCCGCAGCTATTCCGTCGAGGCCCATGCGGCGGTAATGCTCGGTTTCGATCTCGCCGGCGGTCAGGGTCACGATCCAGGCCTCGCGAGCCTGGCTGTAGAGGCCGAAGGCGGCCAGCTCGGCGTCGTCGGCATGCGGAGCGATGACCATCACCCGCCGATCACGGTAGTCGGGATGGCGCGCACGCCACAGGGTCGGTTCGCCGACCAGCCGGCAATGCCGGCCGCGCAGGCGAATCCGGCCCTCGCCCAGCGGCCCGGCCAGTCCCGTCAGGTTCAGGTAGCGCAAGCCGTTCACCCCACGTTCGAAAGCCTGGGCATCGGCCTCCGCGCCACCTTCCAGCAGCACCGAGGGTTCGAGGAAGCGCCCCAGCCAGCCAGCGCGCACGCCGATGCCAAGCACCAGCGTATCGCCTTCGCGCAACTCGCCGTCGACTCGCAGACGGCCATCCGCCAGGCGTACCGGCAGCGACTCGACCCCTTCCGCGAAACGGTAGCGGTAGTCCTCGCCCGACGAATAGAACAGGTGATCGGCGAACCAGGCTTCGTGGGCGACCCACAGGGCCACGAGGAGGATCGGCAACAACCAGGGGCTGACCAGCAGACCGACGGCCAGCAATGCCAGCAGCGCAACCAGTAGGCCGATCCGCTTGTTGCGTCGATGACGCTTGAGCAACTGCTGCTTGCGTGCGCTCATGCTTCAGACCTGGAAGACCGGAGAAGGATGGCACCAGCGATCCTTGTATTCGCGGTCGGCGCGACCGAACGAATAGCGCAGGGGTTTGCCCAGCGCTCGCGCATCCTCCCAGGCGGCCTGGGTGTTCAGGTAACTGAGCACGCTGCCAGGGCTGAACTCGCGGGTCTGCGGATCGACGCCGCCGTTGATGTACTCGACGCTGAGCCAGCCCGGCGCTTCGGCGCGATACAGTACCTGGACCGCGATGGGCTGGTCGTTGAGCAGCAGGACCGAGCCGCGCAGCAATTCGCGCAGCCGCTCGAAGACCTCGGCCATGCGCTCCGCGCCGGTGGCCGGGAAACCCCAGCGACGCTGGAACAGTTCAAGATAGATGGCGGCGAACTCGGCCGGGGCGAAGCTGTCTGCCTGGCGCACCTGGCCACCAGCCTCCTCCACCAGGCGCACTTCGCGCCGCTGGTTATAGCGGAACTTCTTGGAGAAATCCTCGGGGGCGCGAGCGAAAGCCAGTTGCTCGGTCTGAGGGCGCAGCGTGACGATGTTCCGCTCATGCAGCGCCGACAGGTAGCGTCCCGCATGGCGGAGGGCGATGCGGGCATCGTCGGCCACCGGCAGGATCAGTTCGGCGTTGCCCAGGTCGTACAGGCCCTTCTTGCCGCGCCGCTTGAGCACGTCCTTGGACAACGCCAGGTGGCGGCCCCAGGTCGGGATCGCCGCAACCAGTTCGCCAGCGCTCTCCCAACCCAGGTAACGCACCGGGATTCCAGCCATTTCGGCGAGCTGCTCGACCACCAGCGGGTGGGTCGCGACGCTGCCGCCGAAACGCTGCCAGGCCTGGGCGTAGGTCGGCGCGTCCACTTCGCGCCAACCGCGTTCGCGGAAGGCGCGCAACCTGTTCAGCATGCAGACTCCGAAGCGAAGCCGGCAATCGTCGGCAGGCGCCAGAATTCGCGGCGCACCGCAGCGTCGGAGAAGCGTGTCTCCAGGCGCTCGAGCATGAGCCGCGCACAGGCCTCGCGCTGGCGGCGGTCAAGCGCCGCCAGGTGGGTCAGGCCCTCGGCCAGGGCCGTCTCGTCGCCCAGCGGGAAGAGGATGCCGACCCCTTCCACCACTTCGCGGGCGCCGCCACAGGCGGTGGCGATCAGCGGTACACCGGCGACCATGGCCTCCAGCAGGACCATGCCGAACGGCTCGTGGTCGGAACTCAGGGCGAAGGCGTCGAACGCCTTGAAGTAGCGCCGTGCCTCTTCGACCTGGCCGAGGAACAGCACGCGCTCGCCGATACCCAGTTCGCAGGCCAGGTCCTTGAGCTGCTCTTCCAGGCGGCCGCTGCCGAGGATCGCCAGCAGGCTGTTCTGCGGCAGGCGCGGCAGCGCGGCGGCAAAGCCGCGCAGCAGGGTAGCCTGGTCCTTGTCCGGATGCAGGCGGCCGACGTTGCCGACCACCCAGGTCTCGTCGGGCAGGCGCAGTTGCCGGCGCGCACTCAGGCGCTCGACCTGCTCGGCCTGCAGCGCAGCGACGTCGATGCGGTTGTAGAGCGTCTCGATCCGCTCCGCCGGCCACTTCGGCAGGCAACGGCGGATATCGTCGCGCACCGCGTCGGACACCGCCAGCAGGCTCAGGCGCTTGCTCATCAGGCCGGCGAAGACCTTGCGCGACAACCGCTGGTAATCGCCGAAGGCGTGGTGCACGCCAACGATCGGCAGACGAGTGGCCAGGCTGGCGATCCAGATCGGCTTGAAGCGGTGCGCGATGCAGAAGCGGAAGTCGCGCGAACGGGCGATCTCGCGCAAGTCGCGGATCGCCTTCAGCTTGAGGCCACGGATGTCCCTGGAGCCGTACTCGAGGAACAGTACCTCGTCGGAGGCGCAACGCGCCGCCACCTCAGGATCGGAACGCCCGGTGAGGAACACCGTAGTGACCTTGTACGGGGTTCCGGCGAACAGGCTGGCGTACTGACGGGCACAGTCGAGGAAAGGCCCGTCGTAGCCGTGACAGAACTGCAGGACGCGAGGTTCAGCCGACCGAGTCATACCAGTCCACGCCCTCCTTCACGACCAGGATGTCCTCCATGATCAGGTACTGCAGATCGGAGCCGAAGAACATGTTCAGGGCGTCGGTCGGCGAGCAGATCATCGGTTCGCCACGGCGATTGAGCGAAGTGTTCAGGGCCACGCCGTTGCCGGTGAGGTTCTCCAGTTCCTTCATCAGGTCGTAGTAGCGCGGGTTGTACTCGCGCTTCAGCACCTGGGCGCGGGAGGTGCCGTCTTCGTGCACCACTTCCGGCACTCGCTCCTTCCACTCTTCGTTGACTTCGAAGGTGAAGGTCATGAACGGGGCCGGGTGGTCGATCTTGAACATCTGCGGGCCGACGGTATCCAGCATCGACGGGCAGAAGGGCCGCCAACGCTCGCGGAACTTGATCTGCGCATTGATCCGGTCGGCCACGCCCGGCACGCTCGGGCAGCCGAGAATGGAGCGGCCACCGAGGGCACGCGGACCGAACTCCATGCGTCCCTGGAACCAGGCCACCGGGTTGCCGTCGGCAAGGATCCTGCCGATACGCCGGCTGCGGTTGTCGATCTTCTGCCACTGCGGCCTGGCCTCGTGACGGGCGCAGGCGGCGATGACGTCCTCGTTGGAATACTCCGGGCCGAGGTAGACGTGCTCCATCTTCTCCACCGGCACGCCGCGCTGGTGCGACACGTAGGCCGCCGCGCCGACCGCGGTGCCGGCGTCGCTGGCCGCCGGCTGGACGAACAGCTCCTTCACTTCGGGGCGCGAGATGATCTTCTGGTTGAGCTTGACGTTCAGCGCGCAGCCGCCGGCGAAAGCGACCTTGCCGGTCTCGCGGATGATATCGCCGAGGTAGTAGTCCATCATCTCCAGCGCGAGCTTCTCGAACAGCGCCTGGATGCTCGCGGCGTAATGGATGTAGGGATCGTCGGCGATGTCGCCTTCGCGCTTGGGCCCCAGCCACTCGATCAGCTTGGGCGAGAAGTAGTAGCCCTTGCCTTTCTCCTTGTAGCGGCGGAAGCCGATGACGTTGGCATAATCGGTGTTGATCACCAGTTCGCCGTTCTCGAACTTGGCGAGACGGGAGAAATCGTACTTGCTGGCGTCACCGTAGGGCGCCATGCCCATGACCTTGAACTCGCCGTCGAGCATGTCGAAGCCGAGGTACTCGGTGATCGCGCCGTACAGGCCGCCCAGCGAATCCGGATCGTAGAACTCCTTGATCTTGTGGATCCGACCGTTCTCGCCCCAGCCGAAGAAAGTGGTGGCGTACTCGCCCTTGCCGTCGATGCCGAGGATCGCGGTCTTTTCCTTGAACCCCGAGCAATGGTAGGCACTGGAGGCGTGGGCAAGGTGGTGCTCGACCGGCTGGATCTTGATTTTCTTCAGGTCGAAGCCGAGTTGCTGCAGGCACCACTCGATGCGCTTGTAGTAACGCTTGTAGCGGCGGTTGCCGAGCAGGATCGCATCCAGCGCGCGATCCGGCGCGTAGGCGTAGCGCTTGGCGTAGTGCCAGCGGGCCTTTTCCATGATGCTGATGGGAGCGAAGGGAATCGCCACCACGTCGACATCGGCCGGCTCGATCCCTGCCTGCTCCAGGCAGAACTTCGCCGATTCGTAGGGCATGCGGTTCTTCGCGTGCTTGTCGCGCACGAAGCGCTCTTCCTCGACGGCCGCGACCAGCTTGCCGTCGATGTACAGGGCGGCGGACGGGTCATGGCTTACGGCGCCAGACAGGCCTAGGACGGTCAATGCCACGGTAGAACCTCTTCAAAGCAGCTCGCGGTTGCGGAGTGGGACCGACAACCGCGGCTTTCGTTTAACTCGTCGACCGCCGCAGGCGGTGGTCGTCGCTTGTCGTTCAAGCCCCGGCGGCGTCGCCGAGGCGGGGAATCCGTTGCTCCAGCAGCCGGTAGAGGCCGCTGTCCTGCGGCCAGTTGCGCAGGAAGCGCGCGCGGTCGCGGGCGTAGGCGCGGGCAAAGGACGCCTGGCTGTGATGCTTGCGCATCGCGTCCAGGTCGATCAGCGCCCATTCGCCGCCTTGTTCATGGGCCTGCCAGAACAGGTTGTGTCCCTTCAGGTCGCCGTGGCTGATGCGTTCGCGGATCAACGTCGAAAACAGCCGATCCAGTGCCGCCAACTCGGCTTCCGGTGGCGAAACGGCGCCATCGGGCATGACCAGGCAAGGCTTAAAACGAGCGATTATATCCTGACCGCCGAGATAATCGGTAATCAGGTAGGCGCGCCCGCGCAGCCAGCACCAGCGCCGCTCCAGCATCGCCAGCGGACGGGCGGTGGCGATGCCGAGGAATTCCAGGCGGTTGCCTTCGCGCCAGGAGGCCCAGGCCCGGCTCGGCCGCCAGAAGCGCTTCAGCCAATGGACCCAGCCCTTGATGTTGTAGCGCTTGATGATCAGCGTGCGGCCGTTCGCTTCGACCCGGGCGACGGTGGCCGCGCCGCCGTCCTTGTAGACGTGGCCGGCGGCGATCAGGCGGTCCGCGTCCGCCAGCAGGGGCGCCATCGTCTCGGCCTCGCTGCGGCGGGCGGCGAACAGGCGGAACGGACCGCGCACGACGCTGAACAGGCTACAGTCGCGACCGACCTTTCTCAGCAGGTCGCGCACCCGCCAGCGGCGAACCTTGGCGATTTCCTTCTGCAAGGCTTCCAGCGGCAGCGCATGCTCGCCGTTGGCCAGCAGGTAATGCACCAGCAACTCCTCCAGGAAAGGATCGAGGAGCGCCGGCAACTGGGCGAAGAACACCCCGAGGTTTTCCAGCACTTTCTGTCGCGACAGCGGCTGGCCGGGAGTTTCCGCACGCACGCCGCCACCGTCGATGAGATACAGGCGGCCGGCGTGGCGCAACAGGTTGTCCAGGTGCAGGTCGTCCTGCCAGAGGCCCTTTGCATGCAGCTCGCCAATGGCTGCCAGGGCTTCGCCGAGCACCGCTTGCTGGGCATCGCCCAGCGGCGCCTGGGCCTCCACCGCACGCCAGGCGTCACCGAGGCTCTGCGCCGCGTCGAGGTAGTCGAACAGCAACCAGCCGCCCTCGCCCTGCTGCAGCCCGTCGGCCAGCAGCGCCGGGGTGGTCAGCCCCTGGGCCGCGAGCAGACGCGCCCCTTCCAGTTCGCGCTGGAAATGCCGTGCGGCCTTGCCGCCCACCAGCAGCTTGGCCAGCACCTTGCGCCCACGCCATTCGCCGGCACCGACGTAGCGCTGCCCGGGCAGCACCCGCAGCAGACTGTCCAGGCGCAGTTCGGCAGCGCCGGCGCCATCCGCCAGGGTCACCCGCAATGGCAGTTGCGGCTGGCGCCCGGCGGCTTGCAGTTCGGCCAGTCTCATCGGCGCGACTCCTTGCGCCGACGGCGCTGGTCGAGAAGGCGATACCACTGCTCGACCTCGGCCGAGTCGAGGGGTTCGTCGACATAGGCGGAGATGAATTCGTGCACATCCGCTTCGCTCCAGTCCGGGGCACGGCGCAGCATCGGCTCCAGGTCCTTGACCTGGTCGCGGCGGCCGAACCAGATCGGGCGGGTCTTCTCCAGGTCGATCAGGCAGGCCTCGAAGACACCATCGGCCCCCTCGCGGAGGAATACATGCTTGGGATAGAAGCAACCATGCATCTGTCCGGCCGCGTGCAGCTGGCGCGCCAGCCTGCCAACCGCCCGGAGAATCGCCCGGCGCCGCTCTTCGGCCAGGTCGTGCCAGGACGCCAGCCAGGTGTCCAGGTCCTGCCAATCGTCCAGGGCGCGGGTCAGGAGGATCGCCTGGCGCTCTCCGCCGACCGCCTGCTGGGCGAAGAACGCCGCCTGCAGGGCGGGAATGCCCAGCGCCCGGTAGCGCTCGATGTTGCGGAACTCGCGGGCGAAGGTCGGCTCGCCCAGCGGATGGCGCAGGCTGCGGGTCAGGTGGTTGCTCTGGCGCTTCAGGTAGTAGGCGGAGTCGCCCAGGTCGAGGCGGTAGACGCTGCTCCAGCCACCCCGCTCGGTATTCGGTTCGTCCACGGCGTCCAGCTGCAAGGCCCACAGGGCGTCGAAGCTGTCCAGACGGTTGCGCTGGAGCAGGTCGTGGTCCTGCGCGGCGATGAAAACGCTCATTCGCGCCCCTCGAAGAAAGCCACCACCTGGCGAATACGCTTCTTGTCGGATTCGTTCAGGTGCCGGCGACGGCGATATTGCAGGTAGAAGCGCAGGCGCTGGGTGCGCGACAGGTGGTACTTGGCCACCTTGTCCAGGCAGGCCAGGTCCTTGGTGATCCGATAGCGCAGCATGAAGCTCCACCAGAACGCGCCGTTCGGGCAGTCGATGAAATACACCAGCGGCTGGTCGTCCACCAGCAGGTTGCGCCACTTCAGGTCGTTATGGGTGAAATGCTGGTCGTGCATCAGGCGCGTAGCCTTGGCGATCTGCCGGCTGACGCCGTCCACCCAGCGCGGGTCCTTCAGGCGCGGATCCCGGTTGCAGGCGAGCACCGACAAGTCCTCGGTGCCCGGCAGCTCGCGGGTGATCATGGCGCCGCGCTGGAAGGCGCCGGCCTTGCGCTCCAGCCCCCAGGCGACCACTTCGGCGGTGGGAATGCCCCACTTCTCGAAGCGCTTGAGGTTCTGCCACTCGGCCTTGATCCGCGGTCGCGCCAGGTAGCGGCGCAGGCCCTTGCCGGCGCTGCGGTAGCGCTTGACGTAGTAACGCACGCCGTCGCGCTCGATGCGGATGACTTCGGACAACGGGTCGCGGGTCAGGCGCTCGCCCTCCAGGGCGAACACGCTATCGAGGCTACCGAAGTCGGCGGCCAGGTGACGGTAATCGGGTTCGAGGGTCCACCCCGCCATCAGAGCAGGTCTCCGTAACGCTGCTTGCGTTCGTAGAGTTTTTCCGCCTTGCGTTCCATCCAGGCCAGCAGGCCGGCCTCGTCGCGCAGTATCTCGCGCAACGGCCGGCGGAAATAGGTGCGCAGGAAGCGTAGCTTGTCGCGACGCGTCAGTCCGATGTCCAGCGCAGAGAAATACAATGCCGCCAGATCCTTGTTACGCCAGCGTTTCGGCGTGGCGTCGCGGGTCTGGGCACGGTGCAGATCGATCACCGAGAGGCGGAAATCGTCCGCGCTCACCGGCTTGTCGGTGTGCAACAGGAAATGACAGATGTAGCAGTCGCGATGGTTGACTCCGGCACGGTGCATGTCGCCGACCATCCGCGCCACCGCCTCGACCAGCGCGCGCTTGAGCCGCGGCGGTGGAGGACGTTCGCGCCAGTCCTGGGAGAACACCTCGAGGTCCACGGTCGGCGCCAGTTCCTCGGTGACGATGAAGGAATGCTGCCGCGCCGGATCGCTGCCGCGCTCGCCGTAGGCGACCGCGGTCATGGTCGCTACGCCGGCCTCGTGCAGGCGCCGGATGGCCTGCCACTCCTGGCGCGCGCCGAGCACCGGGAGCTTGGCGGTGAGCAGGTTCTTGGCGATCTCGCCCCAGCCGATGCCACGGTGGATCTTGACGAAGTAGCCACGCCCGTCGACCTCGGTGCGCAGGGTGCGGCGCCCTTCCAGTTCGCGGTAGACCTTGCCTTGCAGCGCCTCCACCGCCTCGAACGGGTCGCGCCCGTTCCACAGGCGCTTGAACGGCTCTTCCAGCACCAGCCTCATGAGGCCTCCCCGAGGATCAGGTCGGCGGCGCGCTGCGGCATGCTGTAGAGGTCGGCGTGATCGGCGTAGGCCAGGCCATTGCGCGACCAGGCGGCGCGCGCCGGAGCGTCCTCCAGCATTTCCGCGAGCAGGCGGTTGAGACTGTCCTGCTCGAAGGGACTCGGCAGCACCCGCCCGGCGTCGGCCTCGGCGATGTAGTGGGCATAGCCGCAGACATCGGTCACCAACACCGGCAGGCCGGAGACCAGCGCCTCCAGCAGCACCGTACCGGTGTTCTCGTTGTAGGCCGGGTGGATCAGCAGGTCGGCGCCGAGCAGGAAGCGCGGGATATCGCTGCGCCCCTTGAGGATCTGTACCTGGTCGTTGAGACCGAGGGCGGCGATCTGTAGCAGGAACGGCTTGGGATCGTCCTGGCCGATGGCGATCAGCCGGGTACGCCTGCGCAACGCCTTGGGCAGCGCGGACAGCGCCTTCAGGCTGCGATCCAGGCCCTTGGTCTTGAAGCCGGAACCGATCTGCACCAGCAGCAGGTCGTCCTCCTCCAGGCCGAACTCGCGGCGGAATTCCGCACGCACGTCCGCGGCGTTGGCCGGCGCCCGGCGATCCTGGCTGATCCCCGGCGGCAGCAGATGGAAACGCTCGGCCTGGGTGCCGTAGTGCTTGACGAAGAGCGGCTGCTGCACCTCGGAGATCATCAGGATCTCGGTCTTCGAGGCCGGGTCGAACACTGCCCGTTCGTAGCCGGCGAAGTGGCGGTAGCGGCCCCACTGGCGGTACAGCGGGTTGCGCAAGGTCTGGGCCTTTTCCTCGAAACAGGCGTCGGCGGCGTAGTAGACATCCAGTCCGGGCATCTTGTTGAAGCCGATCACCCGCTGCACCGGGCGCCTGTCCAGGTCGGCGCGGACCCACGCGGTGAACTTCTCGTTGCGCCGGTGGTTGAAGATCGAGCGCACCGGGGCCACCAGCACTTCGAAGCCGTCCGGCACGTCGCCCTCCCAGATCAGGGTATAGACGCGGATGTCGTGCCCGCGCCGCTGGCATTCCAGGGCGATGCGCATGAAGTCACGCTGCAGGCCGCCGAAGGGGAAGTATTTGTAGAGGATGAACGCCAGGGTCATCGGAGGGTCTCCGGGGCCAGCAGCATGGCCTCCAGCTGGGTGGCCACGCGCTGGGGATTCAGCCGGGTGAAGCACAGCGGCTGCTCACGCTTGAGATCGAACAGTTTGCGATCCTCTTCGGTCGGCTGGTAGGTACAAGTCTTCTTCAGGCACGGCGCACAGGGGAAGTCGCTGCCCAGGTGGACCTGGGAACGCCCGTAGGCGCCGGTGAAGCCAGGATTGGTCGGGCCGAACAGCGACAGCGTCGGCACGTCCAGCGCCGCCGCCAGGTGACCGAGGCCGGTATCCACCGCCACGCAGGCGCGCGCGCCGGCAAGCACCTTGGCCATGCCGGCCAGGGATAATCTGGGGAGTACCGCGGCATTTTCCAACCCCGCCGCCAGGCGCCCGGCCCGCTCCCGCTCGGCGGCGCTGCCCCAGGGCAGGCGCACCGACCAGCCGCGCTCGCACATGCGCTCGGCCAGTTCGCGCCAGTAGGCTTCCGGCCAATGCTTGGTGACCCAGGTAGTACCGTGCAGGAACACCAGGTACGGCGCGCCAGGGTCGGCGTCGGCCAACTGCTCGCGGTCCAGGCCATAGTCACCGACCGACTCGGGCAACGGGTAGTCCAGCGCCTGGGCGAACAACTGGCGCGTGCGCTCCACCGCATGCTGTCCCCAGGCGACCGGATAGGCACGGCGATAGAAGCGGCTGGCGAGCGGCTCGCGCGCCGAGTCGCGATCGAGACCGGCGACCGGCGTCTTGCCCACGTAGCGGGTCAGCCAGGCACTCTTCAGCAGCCCCTGGGCGTCGATCACCAGGTCATAGTCGACTTCCTTCAGGCGCTGCTTGAAGCGCCGCCATTCGCCGTTGCGCAGGGTCTGCCAGAGGTTCTTGCGCCAGCGCCGGATCGCCACCGGGATCACCCGCGCCACCGCCGGATGCCAGGCGGGAATCTCGGCGAAACCTTCCTCCACCACCCAGTCGAACTGGATGCCGGGAATCGCCCGGGCGGCGTCGGTAAGCGCCGGCAGGGTGTGGATCACGTCGCCGAGGGACGAGGTCTTGACCAGCAGCACCCTCATCCGGCGACCTCGGCAGGGTCGCCGACCAGCCGCTCCAGGGCTTGCAATACCAGGCCAGGCGGCAGCTCGCGGAGGCAATTGTAGTGGCCGAAGCGACAGGTGCGCTCGAAGCACGGGCTGCACTCGAGACCGAGGCGGACGATCTCCACCCGGTCCGCCAGCGGCGGGGTGAACTGCGGCGAGGTGGAGCCATAGACGCCCACCAGCGGGCGATCCAGCGCGGCCGCCACGTGCATCAGGCCGGAATCGTTGGACACCACCGCGCCAGCGCAGGACATCAGGTCGATGGCCTCGGCCAGCGAAGTCTCCCCGGCAAGATTGAAGGACTCCTCGCGCAACCCCGGAATCAGGCGCTGGCGAATCTCCTCTCCACCGGGATGGTCGTTCTTCGAGCCGAACAGCCAGACCTGCCAGCCGGCACGGATCTTCGCCTCGGCGACCGCGGCGTAGTGTTCCGCCGGCCAGCGCTTGGCCTCGCCGAACTCGGCGCCGGGACAGAGCGCCAGCACCGGGCGGTCCAGGCTCAGGGCGAACTTGTCGAGCGCCGCCTGGCGGCTGCCGTCGTCGATCCGCAGGCGCGGCTGCGGATAGGGCTTCGGCAACTCCACGCCCGGCTCGAAGGCCAGGGCCATGAAGCGTTCGATCATCAGCGGATAGCGCTGCTTGTCGAGCTTGCGGATGTCATTGAGCAGCCCGTAGCGCATCTCGCCGCGCCAGCCGGTACGCTTCGGTATTCCGGCGAACCAGGGCACCAGCGCCGACTTCAGCGAGTTGGGCAGCAGGATCGCCTGCTCGTACTGACCGCGCAGGCCGCGTCCGATCCGGCGCCGTGTGGCGACGTCCATCACCCCGTGGCCGAGCGGGAAGCTCAGGGCCTGGCGCACCTCGGGCATGCGCTCGAGGATCGGTCGGCTCCACTCGGGCGCCAGCACGTCGATCACGCACTCGGGATGCCGCTGGCGCAGACACTGGAACAGGGTCTGCGCCATCACCATGTCCCCCACCCAGGAGGGACCTACGATCAGAATTCTCATTCAGGCTCCGGAAATGATCAGGGAGGCTTTCGCCTCCCTGTCACACCCTTCTTCGGTGCTTACTTGACCAGGGTACGCCACTCGGCGTGGGCCTCGGTCTTGCCGCTGACCAGGTCGAAATAGGCTTTCTGCAGCTTTTCGGTGACCGGGCCACGGCGGCCGGCGCCGATCTTGCGACCGTCCACTTCGCGGATCGGCGTGACTTCCGCGGCAGTGCCAGTGAAGAAGGCCTCGTCGGCGATGTACACCTCGTCGCGGGTGATGCGCTTCTCGACCAGTTTAAAACCGTGTTCGGCGGCCAGGGTCAGGATAGTGTTACGAGTGATGCCGTTCAGGCAGGCGGTGACTTCCGGGGTGTAGATCACGCCATCCTTGATGATGAAGATGTTCTCGCCGGAGCCTTCGGCCACGTAGCCTTCCGGATCGAGCATCATGGCCTCGTCGGCGCCGCCGGAGATCGCTTCCTGGAGGGCCAGCATCGAGTTGATGTAGGCGCCGTTGGACTTGGCGCGGGTCATCGAGATGTTGACGTGGTGGCGGGTGAAGGAACTGGTGCGCACCTTGATGCCTTGCTGCAGGGCTTCCTCGCCCATGTAGGCGCCCCAGCTCCAGGCGGCGATGATCACATGGACCTTCAGGCCGCTGGCGCGCAGGCCCATGCCTTCGCTTCCGTAGAACACCATCGGGCGGATATAGGCGCTTTCCAGGTTGTTCTCGCGCACGGCGGCGCGGGTCGCCTCGTTGATCTCGTCGCGGCTGTACGGGATCTGCATGTTCATGATGTGCGCGGAGTCGAACAGCCGGTCGGTATGCGCCTGCAGGCGGAAGATCGCCGTGCCCTGCGGGGTGTCGTAGGCGCGCACGCCCTCGAACACGCCCATTCCATAGTGCAGGGTATGGGTCAGCACGTGCGTGGTCGCGTCGCGCCACTGCACCAGTTCACCGTCATACCAGATCACGCCATCACGATCGGCCATCGACATAGTTGCCAGCTCCTTCAGATATTCGTTACGTACTTGCGTTACGTGCCTGAGTGGATCAGCCGAGCCGCAGCTCGCGCCAGATCCTGATCACTTCTCGCCGCTCCGTCTGGAAGTGCTCGCCGCTCACGACCCCGGCCTCCTTCTGTAGTGCCAGGCGGTGTGCGGCTGCGCGATAGGCCTTGTAGGCCTCCTGCAGGAGACGGACGTCCTCGCTGGCGATCAGGCCAGCCCGTTCCAGTCCTTCCAGAATGCGGATGTTATCGGTGAATTCGAGCAGCGCCGGGTGTTCTCCGGACCAAGCTAGAACCGCATATTGCACCATAAATTCGATATCGACGATACCACCGGCATCGTGCTTGAGATCGAAGGCTGCCGTGGCCTCGAAGGCATTCGAGGCGGTACCGGCGGCGGTCGCGCGGGTTCCCAGGTTGTCGCGCATCTTGGCGCGCATTTCGCTGACTTCGGTGCGCAACGCGTCGAGATCGCGCGGCCTCGCCAGCACCTCGGCACGTACCGCCTCGAAGCTCGCCTGCACCCGCCGGCAACCGGCCAGCACCCGGGCGCGGACCAACGCCTGGTGCTCCCAGGTCCAGGCCTCCTGCTCCTGGTAGCGCTGGAAGGCGCCCAGCGAACTCACCAGCAGGCCGGCCGCGCCGCTCGGACGCAGGCGCATGTCGACCTCGTAGAGGGTGCCGGATGGCGTCTGCGCGGTGAGGAAATGGATGATCTTCTGCCCCAGGCGGGTAAAGAACTGCGCGCCATCGATGGATTTGCCGCCATCGGTCTCGCACTGGGGGTCGCCGTCATGGATGAACACCAGGTCGAGGTCCGAGCCATGGCCGAACTCCAGCCCGCCGACCTTGCCGTAGCCGACGATGACGAAGTCCGGATCGCACGGCGTGCCGTCGGCGCGCAACGGCCGGCCGTGACGCTGCACCAACTGCCGCCAGGCCAGTTCGAGGACCTCGACGAGGATCGCCTCGGCCAGCCAGGTCAGGTAGTCGCTGACCTTCATCAACGGCAGCGTGCCGGCGATCTCCGAGGCCGCCACCCGCAGCCCGTGGGCCAGCTTGAAGTGACGAAGGGTCTCCATCTGCTGCTCGAGGTCGTCCTCGGGAATCCGCATCAGCCGTTCGCGCAGCTCGGCGGCCAGCTCGGCGGCCTGTGGAGGACGGAACAGGCGCCCCTCGTTGAGCAGCTCGTCGAGCAGAATCGGGAACCGCGCGATCTGCTCGGCAACCATCGGGCTGGCCGCGCAGAGGGTCAGCAGGCGCTCCAGCGCGCCGGGGTTCTCGGTCAGCAACACCAGGTAGGCGGAACGCCGCGCCACCGCTTCCACCAGCGGCAGGACCCGCTCCAGCACCAGGTCCGGCTGGGGGTTTTCCACGGTCATCGCCAGCAGGCGCGGAACGAAGGCATCCAGGCGCTCCCGGCCGAGACGCTGCATCGCTCGTACCTGGGGGCCGTGGCGCAGATCGCTGAGACGCTTCCAGGCCGCCTCGGCATCGACGAAGCCGGCGTCGGCCAGTTGCCGGCTGGCCGACTCCTCGTCCAGCGCCTCCTCCCACAGCGGGATCCACTCGGCGCCGACGCTGCCGCAGGCCGCCTCGCCGCTTTCGTCCTCGTCCGGGTCGGCGATCACCTGGCGGAAGTGCCAGTCGATGCGCGCCCGCCAGTGGCTCAGGCGCTCGTGGAATGCGGCCCAACTGGCGAAGCCCATGATGAAGGCCACGCGGATGCGGTCGTATTCGTCGCTGGGCAGCATTTGCGTCTGCCGGTCGGCCAGCGCCTGGATGGCATGCTCGGCGTAGCGCAGGAACTCGTAGCCGCCGCGCAGCTCCTCGACCACCGCCGGCGGCAGGTAGCCCTGCCCCTCCAGGGTCGCCAGCACCTTCAGCAGCGGCCGTTGCTGCAAGCTCAGGTCGCGCCCGCCATGGATCAACTGGAAGGCCTGGGCGATGAACTCCACCTCGCGGATACCGCCTTCGCCCAGCTTGATGTTTTCCGACATCCCCTTGCGCCGGACCTCCTGCTGGATCAGCTGCTTCATGGTGCGCAGCGCCTCGATGGCGGAAAAGTCCAGGTAGCGCCGATAGACGAACGGCCGCAGCATGCCGAGCAGTTGCTCGCCTGCCTGCTGGTCGCCGCCGACCACCCGCGCCTTGATCATCGCGTAGCGCTCCCAGTCGCGCCCCTGGTCCTGGTAGTACTGCTCCAGCGCGGCGAAGCTGTAGACCAGCGGTCCGCTGGAGCCGTAGGGACGCAGGCGCATGTCGACGCGGAAGACGAAGCCGTCGACGGTGATCGCATCCAGCGCCTTGATCAGCTTCTGCCCCAAGCGGGTGAAGAACTCCTGGTTGTCCAGCGAACGCTTCGCCCCCTCGGTCTCGCCGCCCTCCGGGTAACCGAAGATCAGGTCGATGTCCGACGACAGGTTGAGTTCCACCGCGCCCAGCTTGCCCATGCCGAGGACCACCATCCGCTGCGGTTCGCCGGAGCGCCGGCCGATCGGCGTGCCGAACTGCTCGCACTGGCGCCGATGGAGCCACTCGCAAGCCAGGTCGATGCAGGCGTCGGCCAGGGCCGACAGGTCGCGACAGGTTTCCGCCAGCGCGGCGCGGCGGGTCAGGTCGCGCCAGATGATGCGCAGTTGCTGGCGTGTGCGGAAACGTCGCAGGCGCCGACCGAGTTCGTCCTCGTCGGCGCAATCCTCCAGCCGCGCCTGCAACTGACTGCGCAGTTCGCCGGGCGCGTGGGGGTTCTCCAGCTCGCCGCGTTCGGCCAGTTCCAGCAGCATCGCCGAGTCGCGCACTGCCTGCTCGGCGACGAAATCGCTGGCCGCGGCGACCCGTCGGAAATCCTCCAGGCGCTCCTCGGGCCAGGCCTCCAGGCGGGCCAGGGCGGCGGCATCGAGGGCGGCGACAGCGGAGCGGAGGGCAGTCCCGGCGCGTTCGGCGGCGGGCAGCAGGGTGGCCGGCAGATTCGCCAGCGAAGGCAGGCTCATGGTCTATCCTGTTTGGGCTTCCGACCGAAGACCACAGGCTCGACGCACAACGTCGAAAAGGCTCTACATCGGGCCTTATAGCCTGACAGCGACAATCGAAATGTAGTTTTACTACTAAAAATTGTATCCAGAGGGCTGTTTCTCAGACTGATCTGTAGTAAAACTACAAGTCGCCGGGTACACCCCCGGAGAACATCCAAGAATTAGCTGCGGTCGCCCACGAGGCCGGCCGCTCACCTATGGCATCCGATTCTGGAAGCCTTTCCGCCCTGGAGCAAGCCATGCAAGACCTCGATCCCGTCGAAACCCAGGAATGGCTGGACGCCCTGGAGTCCGTACTCGACCGCGAAGGTGAAGACCGCGCTCATTACCTGATGACCCGCATGGGCGAGCTGGCCAGCCGTAGCGGCACCCAACTGCCCTACGCGATCACCACGCCCTATCGCAACACCATTCCGGTAACCCACGAAGCACGCATGCCCGGCGACCTGTTCATGGAACGCCGGATCCGCTCCCTGGTGCGCTGGAACGCCCTGGCGATGGTGATGCGGGCGAACAAGCACGACCCGGACCTGGGCGGCCACATCTCCACCTTCGCCTCCTCGGCGACCCTCTACGACATCGGCTTCAACTATTTCTTCCAGGCTCCCACCGACGAACACGGCGGCGACCTGGTGTTCTTCCAGGGCCACGCGTCCCCCGGCGTCTACGCCCGGGCCTTCCTCGAAGGCCGCATCAGCGAGGAACAACTGGAGAACTTCCGCCAGGAAGTGGACGGCAACGGCCTGTCCTCCTATCCGCACCCCTGGCTGATGCCAGACTTCTGGCAGTTCCCCACCGTATCCATGGGCCTTGGCCCGATCCAGGCGATCTACCAGGCACGCTTCATGAAGTACCTGGAAAGCCGCGGCTTCATCCCCGCCGGCAAGCAGAAGGTCTGGTGCTTCATGGGCGACGGCGAGTGCGACGAGCCGGAATCCCTCGGCGCGATCTCCCTGGCCGGCCGCGAGAAACTCGACAACCTGATCTTCGTCATCAACTGCAACCTGCAGCGCCTCGACGGCCCGGTCCGCGGCAACGCCAAGATCATCCAGGAACTGGAAGGCGTGTTCCGCGGCGCCGAGTGGAACGTCAACAAGGTCATCTGGGGTCGCTTCTGGGACCCGCTGTTCGCCAAGGACACCGCCGGCCTGCTGCAGCAGCGCATGGACGAGGTCATCGACGGCGAATACCAGAACTACAAGGCGAAAGACGGCGCCTACGTGCGCGAGCACTTCTTCGGCGCGCGTCCGGAACTGCTGGAAATGGTCAAGGACCTTTCCGACGAGGAAATCTGGAAGCTCAACCGCGGCGGCCACGACCCCTACAAGGTCTATGCGGCCTACCACCAGGCGGTCAACCACAAGGGCCAGCCGACCGTCATCCTGGCCAAGACCATCAAGGGCTACGGCACCGGCAGCGGCGAAGCGAAGAACATCGCGCACAACGTGAAGAAGGTCGACGTCGACAGCCTGCGCGCGTTCCGCGACAAGTTCGACATCCCGGTCAAGGACGCCGACCTGGAGAAGCTGCCGTTCTACAAGCCTGAAGAAGGCAGCGCCGAGGCCAAGTACCTGGCCGAGCGCCGCGCCGCGCTGGGCGGCTTCATGCCGGTGCGCCGGCAGAAGAGCATGAGCGTGCCGGTTCCGCCGCTGGAAACCCTGAAGGCCATGCTCGACGGCTCCGGCGATCGCGAGATCTCCACCACCATGGCCTTCGTGCGGATCATCTCGCAGCTGGTCAAGGACAAGGAACTCGGCCCGCGCATCGTCCCGATCGTCCCGGACGAGGCCCGTACCTTCGGCATGGAAGGCATGTTCCGCCAGCTCGGCATCTACTCCTCGGTCGGCCAGCTCTACGAGCCGGTGGACAAGGACCAGGTGATGTTCTACCGCGAGGACAAGAAGGGCCAGATCCTCGAGGAAGGCATCAACGAGGCCGGCGCCATGTCCAGCTGGATTGCCGCCGGTACCTCCTACAGCACCCACAACCAGCCGATGCTGCCGTTCTACATCTTCTATTCGATGTTCGGCTTCCAGCGCATCGGCGACCTGGCCTGGGCCGCCGGCGACAGCCGCGCGCACGGCTTCCTGATCGGCGGCACCGCCGGTCGCACCACGCTGAACGGCGAAGGCCTGCAGCACGAGGACGGCCACAGCCACCTGCTGGCCTCGACCATCCCGAACTGCCGCACCTACGATCCGACCTACGCCTACGAACTGGCGGTGATCATCCGCGAAGGCTCGCGGCAGATGATCGAAGAGCAGCAGGACATCTTCTACTACATCACCGTGATGAACGAGAACTACGTCCAGCCGGCCATGCCGAAGGGCGCAGAGGAAGGCATCATCAAGGGCATGTACCTCCTCGAGGAGGACAAGAAGGAAGCCGCTCACCACGTGCAACTGCTGGGCTCCGGCACCATCCTGCGCGAAGTCGAGGAAGCGGCCAAGCTGCTGCGCAACGACTTCGGCATCGGCGCCGACGTCTGGAGCGTGCCGAGCTTCAACGAGCTGCGTCGCGACGGCCTTGCCGTCGAGCGCTGGAACCGCCTGCATCCGGGCCAGAAGCCGAAGCAGAGCTACGTCGAGGAGTGCCTGGGCGGCCGTCGCGGCCCGGTGATCGCCTCCACCGACTACATGAAGCTCTACGCCGAGCAGATCCGCCAGTGGGTTCCCTCCAAGGAGTACAAGGTGCTCGGCACCGACGGCTTCGGCCGCAGCGACAGCCGCAAGAAGCTGCGCAACTTCTTCGAAGTGGATCGTCACTGGGTGGTGCTGGCCGCGCTCGAAGCGCTGGCCGATCGCGGCGATATCGAGCCGAAAGTGGTGGCCGAGGCCATCGCCAAGTACGGTATCGATCCGGAGAAGCGCAACCCGCTGGATTGCTAATTCGCTCCATACTCCCCTCGGCAGCGAGGGGTTTCGAGCACGCCGGCGCCGCCAACGGGCGGCGCCGGCTCACAACGAACCAAGGACCAAAAGTCTTTGTTTTGCGCGCCGCACAGCGGTGGTGGCACGTAAAAGGAGAGGAATGTGAGCGAACTCATTCGCGTACCCGACATCGGCAACGGTGAGGGTGAAGTCATCGAGCTGCTGGTCAAGCCCGGCGACAAGGTCGAGGCCGATCAGAGCCTGCTGACCCTGGAATCCGACAAGGCCAGCATGGAAATCCCCAGTCCCAAGGCCGGGGTAGTGAAAAGCATCAAGGCGAAGGTCGGCGACACCTTGAAAGAAGGTGACGAAATCCTCGAGCTGGAAGTGGAAGGCGGCGAACAGCCTGCCGAAGCCAAGGCCGAGGCAGCGCCCGCCCAACCGGAAGCGCCGAAAGCCGAAGCGCCTGCTCCCGCCCCGAGCGAGAGCAAGCCGGCCGCCCCCGCCGCGGCCAGCGTCCAGGACATCAAGGTCCCGGACATCGGCTCGGCCGGCAAGGCCAACGTCATCGAAGTGATGGTCAAGGCCGGCGACACGGTCGAGGCCGACCAGTCGCTGATCACCCTGGAATCCGACAAGGCCAGCATGGAGATTCCCTCGCCGGCCTCCGGGGTGGTGGAAAGCGTCTCGATCAAGGTCGGTGACGAAGTCGGCACCGGCGACCTGATCCTCAAGCTGAAGGTGGAAGGCGCCGCTCCGGCAGCCGAAGAGCAACCGGCAGCCGCTCCGGCCCAGGCCGCGGCGCCCGCCGCCGAGCAGAAGCCCGCCGCGGCGGCCCCTGCGCCAGCCAAGGCCGATACCCCGGCTCCGGTCGGCGCACCCAGCCGCGACGGCGCCAAGGTCCATGCCGGCCCGGCGGTGCGCATGCTGGCGCGCGAGTTCGGCGTCGAGCTGAGCGAAGTGAAAGCCAGCGGTCCCAAGGGTCGCATCCTCAAGGAAGACGTCCAGGTCTTCGTCAAGGAGCAACTGCAGCGCGCCAAGTCCGGCGGTGCCGGCGCCACCGGCGGAGCCGGCATCCCGCCGATCCCGGAAGTCGACTTCAGCAAGTTCGGCGAAGTGGAAGAAGTGGCGATGACCCGCCTGATGCAGGTCGGCGCCGCCAACCTGCATCGCAGCTGGCTGAACGTGCCGCACGTGACCCAGTTCGACCAGTCGGACATCACCGACATGGAAGCCTTCCGCGTTGCCCAGAAGGCCGCGGCGGAGAAGGCCGGGGTCAAGCTGACCGTACTGCCGATCCTGCTCAAGGCCTGCGCCCACCTGCTCAAGGAACTGCCGGACTTCAACAGTTCGCTGGCCCCCAGCGGCAAGGCGCTGATCCGCAAGAAGTACGTACACATCGGCTTCGCCGTGGACACTCCGGACGGCCTGCTGGTCCCGGTGATCCGCGATGTCGACCGGAAGAGCCTCCTGCAACTGGCCGCCGAGGCCGCCGAGCTGGCCGACAAGGCCCGCAACAAGAAGCTCTCGGCCGATGCCATGCAGGGCGCCTGCTTCACCATCTCCAGTCTCGGCCACATCGGCGGCACCGGCTTCACGCCGATCGTCAACGCGCCGGAAGTGGCGATCCTCGGTGTGTCCAAGGCGACCATGCAGCCGGTATGGGACGGCAAGGCCTTCCAGCCGCGCCTGATGCTGCCGCTGTCGCTGTCCTACGACCATCGCGTGATCAACGGTGCCGCCGCGGCGCGCTTCACCAAGCGCCTGGGCGAGCTGCTGGCGGACATCCGCACCCTGCTCCTGTAATACCTGCGCCGCTCCCCACGGAGCGGCCAGCCCCTCTCGCGAGCATGCCACGCTCGTCTCTCGGCCCCACCGGATGGTGGGGCTTTTTTTGCCCGCCTGACGGCTCGGCGAAACTGCGTCCCGTCGTACCGCCAGCGAATGCCACAGGACCCGCAGGCGCGAGTTCGGCGCGCACGATGACAGGCGCTCGACGCCAACCCTCCCGGCGAAGCCAACCCTACGAAAAACAGGGCTTTTCCAGCGGCACCGCAGACCTCCGACCGTCCAGCGGTTTTTTCCCGGATACGCTTAACTTGGGCCCTGCCGGGCCGATACAGAGTTACTTGTCAGACCAATCGGCATAATGCACCCTTTGCCTGCACCCCATCGAAACGGGTCGAGGCCTCCCCCTCGCTCAGTACCTGGAATCAGCCTCGCATGAAAAGTCATCCCGATGCCGCCAGCCGTTCGGCGGCCGAGGTTGTCACGCAGCTACCCGTGCCGTCGCGGCTCGGGCTGCTGCGTTTCGAGCGGCTGAACGAGCCGAGCTGGGCACTGCTGTTCCTCGATCCTGCCTGCGAGCGCCAGCTCGGGCTGCCGGCGACTACCCTCTGCGCACTGCTCGATGCGCCTTACGCCAGCCTGATGGAACCCGAGGCCCGCCACCGCCTGCACGAGCAGATCCAGCAGCAACTGGTGAAGCGCCCGCACTACCAGGTGAGCTACAAGCTGCACACACCCAACGGCGTGCTGACCATGCTGGAGTTCGGCGAAGCCTTCCAGCAGCATGGCCGCCAGTTGCTGCACGGCTACCTGATGGTCGAGGAGCGAGCGGAGAGCGCCGAGCGCAGCGAACAGTTGCTCGACCTGGAATCGCAGAACCTGCGCCTGAAGGCGTCCCTGGACCTCTACCAGCGCTCCCAGGACGACCACCTGCAACACCTGCTGCGCTCGCGCACCCAGCAGAACCTGATCGTCCGCCTGGCCCGCCATCGCTACCTGTCCAGCGACCCGCTGCTGGAGGCTGCGCAACTGATCACCCAGGCCGCCTGCGAAGCCTACGGCACCGCGCGAGCCGGCATCTGGCGGCTGCTCGACGACCAGCGCCTGGAAGCGGTGACCGTCTACCGCCGCGACCTCGACCAGTACGAGAAGCCCCAGAGCATCGACGCCAGCCGCTACCCCGCCTACCTCGAGGCGGTACACAGCGGGCGCGCCATCGACGCCCACAACGCCCAGCGCGACCCACGCACCCAGGAACTCTACAAGGACTACCTGAAGCCGCTGGGCGTCAACGCCCTGCTCGACGCCACCATCCGCATCGGCGGCGAGGTGGTCGGCGTGCTGTGCCTGGAACACGCCGGCGAGAACCGCATGTGGCAGAGCGACGAGATCGCCTTCGCCGGGGAACTCGCCGACCAGTACGCGCAGGTCCTGATGAACCACGAGCGACGCAATGTCTCCAGCGCCCTGCACCTGTTCCAGCGCGCGGTGGAACAGAGCGCCAGCGCCTTCCTGCTGATCGACCGCGACGGCGTGGTGGAATACGTCAATCCGAGCTTCACCTCGATCACCCAGTACAGCGCCGACGAAGTGCGTAACCGACGCCTGTCCGAGCTACCGGCGCTGGAGAACCTCAGCGAGCTGCTGTTCGACGCGCGTTCCGCGCTGACTCAGCAGAACAGCTGGCAGGGCGAGTTCCGCAGCCGCCGCAAGAACCACGAGCCTTACTGGGGCCAGTTGTCGCTGTCGAAGGTCTACGACGATCTCGGCGAGCTGACCCACTACATCGGCATCTACGAAGACATCACGCAGAACAAGCTGGCCCAGCAGCACATCGAGAAACTCGCCTACCGCGACAACCTCACCGGCCTGGCCAACCGGCACTATTTCATCGGCGCCCTCGAGGAACGCCTGGAAAGCAGCGGCGACCGCCCGCTCAGCCTGCTGCTGGTGGACATCGACAACTTCAAGCGGATCAATGACAGCCTCGGCCACCAGACCGGCGACAAGCTGCTGGTCAGCCTGGCCCGGCGCTTGCGCAGTTGCCTCGGCGACGGCGCCACCCTGGCGCGCTTCGCCAGCAACGAGTTCGCCGTGCTGCTCGACGACACCGCGGTGGAAAAGGGCGAAAGCATTGCCGCGCAGGTCCTGCACATGCTCGACAAGCCGCTGTTCGTCGACAACCAGTTGATCAACATCACCGGCTCCATCGGCCTGGCCAGCGCCCCGCAGCACGGCTGCGACCCGCAGACCCTGATGAAGTACGCCGGCCTGGCGCTGCACAAGGCCAAGGCCAACGGCAAGCACCAGGTCCAGGTGTTCACCGAGGCGCTGACCGCCGAGGCCAGCTACAAGCTGTTCGTCGAGAGCAACCTGCGCCGCGCCCTGGCGCAGAACGAACTGGCGGTGCACTACCAGCCCAAGCTGTGCCTGCGCAGCGGCCAGTTGCTCGGCCTGGAAGCCCTGCTGCGCTGGCAGCATCCGGAAAAAGGCATGATCCGCCCGGACCGCTTCATCAGCGTGGCCGAGGAAACCGGGCTGATCGTGCCGATCGGCAAGTGGGTGATCCGCGAAGCCTGTCGCCAGGCCCGCGAGCTGGCCGAGGCCGGGCTGGGCGAGCTGCAGATCGCCATCAACCTGTCGCCCAAGCAGTTCACCGACCCGGACCTGGTCGGCTCGATCGCGGCGATCCTCCACGAAGAGAACATCCCGGCCAGCCAGCTGGAACTGGAGCTCACCGAAAGCCTGCTGCTGGACGCCACCGACGATACCCGCCAGCAACTCGAACGCCTGAAGAGCCTCGGCCTGACCCTGGCGATGGACGACTTCGGCACCGGCTACTCGTCACTGAGCTACCTGAAGAAATTCCCCATCGACGTGATCAAGATCGACCGCAGCTTCATCAAGGACATCCCGGACAGCCAGGACGACATGGAAATCACCTCGGCGGTGATCGCCATGGCCCACAACCTCAAGCTCAAGGTAGTCGCCGAAGGCGTGGAGAGCGCCGAGCAACTGGCCTTCCTCCGGCGCAACCGCTGCGACATCGGCCAGGGCTACCTGTTCGACCGGCCGATCCCCAGCGACCTGCTCAATACCAGTCTGCTGCGCTATCCCTGCCGCACCCTGCACTGATCGCCCAGGCCTCCCCCGCCGGCGCGGAAAGGCTGTACTCTCTGTGCTCATCCGCGAGTCATTCGCCTACCCCCTGAGCAGGAGACGAGAGCCATGGTTCTGCGTTCTGAAATCCTCACCAAGAAAAGCGAGCTGCCCACGCCGGACCAGGCCCTGCCAGGTCGCGAAAGCGCCATGCCGGTGCCCGAAGCGCACTTCGTCAACGGCCGCCCGCTGACCGCGCCGTTCCCCGCCGGCCTGCAACAGGTGCTGTTCGGCATGGGCTGCTTCTGGGGCGCCGAGCGTCGCCTCTGGCAGCAACCGGGTGTCTGGGTGACCGCGGTGGGTTATGCCGGCGGCTACACGCCGAACCCGACCTACGACGAAGTCTGCTCCGGCCTGACCGGCCACAGCGAGGTCGTGCTGGTGGTCTACAACCCGCAGGAGACCAGCTTCGAACAGCTGCTCAAGGTATTCTGGGAAGCCCACGACCCGACCCAGGGCATGCGCCAGGGCGGCGACATCGGCACCCAGTACCGCTCGGTGATCTACACCTTCGACGCGGCCCAGAAGGCCGCGGCCTTGGCCAGCCGGGAGAGCTTCCAAGCCGAACTGGCGAAAGCCGGCTACGACCGCATCACCACCGAGATCGCCGACGTCCCGCCCTTCTACTACGCCGAGGCCTACCACCAGCAGTACCTGGCGAAGAACCCCAACGGCTACTGCGGCCTGGGCGGCACCGGGGTGTGCCTGCCGGCCTGACGACTATTCCGCCACCAGCCAGTCGAGACGCCAGCCGCCCTGGCTCTGGGCCATGACCTCGGCCAGCCAGGGCAGCAGGTCGCGCAGTTCGTCCTCCAGCGGCCACGGCGGATTGACGATGGCCAGCCCGGAGCCGTTGAAACGCTCGGCGTCGTCGATCGGATGCACGTGCAGCTCGGCACGCAGCAGCTTCGGCGCGACGCTACGTTCCAGGGCCTGGTAGAAACGCTTGAGCTGGCGCTCGTCCTTGATCGGATACCAGATCACCACCACCGTCTGGCGCATCCGCCCGATCGCCTCGTCGAGCGCAGCGACACAACGCTGCAATTCGTCGGCCTGCTCGAACGGCGGATCGATCAGCAGCACCGCGCGCTTTTCCGGCGCCGGCAGGAACGCCCGCGGCAGCAGCCAACCGTCGCCCTGGTGCACGGCGACCCGCCGTTCGCCAGCCATGTTGGCCTTGAGCAGGCGGCCGTCCTCGGGATGCAATTCGTTGAGCAGCACGCGGTCCTGGGCGCGGGTCAGGCGCCGCGCCAGTTCCGGCGAGCCCGGGTAGTAGCGCAGGGAGCCGTCCGGATTCAGGTGACGGATCACGTCCAGGTAATCGTCCAGTTGCTCGGGCAGGCCTTCGCGCTCCCACAGGCGGGCGATGCCCTGCTCCCACTCGCCGGTGCGGCTGGCCTCGTCACCCTGCAGGTCGTAGAGGCCGACCCCGGAATGGCTGTCCAGGTAGGCGTACGGCGTGTCCTTGCGCCCCAGCAGGGCGAAGATCCGCGCCAGCACCAGATGCTTGAAGACATCGGCATGGTTGCCGGCGTGGTAAGCGTGACGATAGTTCATGATGACTGCTCCTTGGACAGCGCCAGGCAGCGCTGCTAGCCGGACCGCCCGGCCCCGGCGGATTCGCGCCGACCCCGCGTCGGCACAGGCCCTCGCCCATGGGCGAGGGGCGCGGATTCTACCAGCCTCCCGAGGCTTCGGCAGCGGTCTCGCCGTCGCAGGTTTGGCCCTTGTATCACGCATATCGATGTTGGTTGGCGACCTTCATTCACCAGCCTAGACTCGCTGGCACCCTGGCACCGCCTGCGACGGTCGATGCCTTCGCCGCGCCGCCCCACGATCCCCTTTCGCCGAGGTCGTCATGTCCGAAACCCTGCTCAGTTCCCGCAACCTGGCGTTCGAGCTGTACGAAGTCCTCGATGCCGAAGCCCTGACCCAGCGCCCACGCTTCGCCGAACATAGCCGCGAAACCTTCGATGCCGCCCTCGGCACCGCGCGGAGCCTGGCGGAAAAGCTGTTCGCCCCGCACAACCGCAAGGGCGACGAACACGAGCCGCTCTATGAGAATGGCTCAGCCACGCTGATTCCGGAAGTGAAGCCGGCAGTGGATGCCTTCCTCGACGCCGGCTTCCTCAACGCCACCCGCAGCTTCGAGCAAGGCGGCATGCAGTTGCCGACCCTGCTGTCGCAGGCCTGCTTCGCCCACTTCCAGGCGGCCAACGTCGGTAGCTCGGCCTATCCGTTCCTGACCATGGGTGCCGCCAACCTGATCGAGAGCTTCGGCAGCGAGGAGCAGAAGCAGCGCTTCCTGCAACCGATGATCGAGGGCCGCTTCTTCGGCACCATGGCCCTCACCGAACCGCACGCCGGCTCCTCCCTCTCCGACATCCGCACCCGCGCCGAACCGGCTGCCGACGGCAGCTATCGGATCAAGGGCAACAAGATCTTCATCTCCGGCGGCGACCACCCGCTCTCCGAGAACATCGTGCATATGGTCCTGGCCAAGCTGCCGGATGCACCGCCGGGGGTGAAAGGCATCTCGCTGTTCATCGTGCCGAAGTTCCTGGTCAACGCCGACGGCAGCCTAGGGCCGCGCAACGACGTGATCCTCGCCGGCCTGTTCCACAAGATGGGTTATCGCGGCACCACCTCCACCGCGCTGAACTTCGGCGAAAACGGCGCCTGCGTCGGCTACCTGGTGGGCAAGCCGCACCACGGCCTGGCCTACATGTTCCAGATGATGAACGAGGCGCGCATCGGCGTCGGCATGGGCGCGGTGATGCTTGGCTATGCCGGTTACCTCTATTCGCTGGAATACGCCCGCGAACGCCCGCAGGGCCGCCTGCCGGACGGCAAGGACCCGAGCGCGCCACAGGTGGCGATCATCCGCCACGCCGACGTGCGGCGCATGCTGCTGACCCAGAAGGCCTATGTCGAAGGCGCCTTCGACCTGGGCCTGTACGCCGCGCGCCTGTTCGACGACAGCCAGACCCTGGAGGACGAGGAACAACGGCGCCAGGCCCACGAACTGCTCGACCTGCTGACCCCGATCGTCAAGTCCTGGCCCTCGGAGTTCTGCCTGAAGGCCAACGAGCTGGCGATCCAGATCCTCGGCGGCCACGGCTACACCCGCGAATACCCGGTGGAACAGTACTACCGCGACAATCGCCTGAACCCGATCCACGAAGGCACCCACGGCATTCAGTCCCTCGACCTGCTGGGACGCAAGGTCGGGCAGAACAATGGCGCCGGCCTGCGCCAGCTGACCCGCCTGATCCAGGACGCCTGCCGGCGCGCCGAAGCCCACCCATCCCTGGTCGCCCTGCGCCAGCCGCTGGAACGGCTGGTGGCGCGGCTGTCCGAGGTGACCCTGGCACTGCTCGGCGACCTGATGCAGGGCCAGGTCAACCAGGGCCTGGCCAACTCGGCGCTGTACCTGAAAGTGTTCGGCCATGCGGTGATCGGCTGGCGCTGGCTGGAGCAGGCGATCCGCGCCGAGGAAGGGCTGGCTCGCGGCGACTGCGCCGACGCCGACTTCTATCGCGGCAAGTTGCAGGCCGCACGCTACTTCCTGACCTGGGAAGTGCCTGGCTGCCACCACGAACTGGCGCTGCTGGAGGCCCGCGACGACGTGTGTTCGAGCATGCAGGAAGAATGGTTCTGATCCTGCCTGCCCTTTCCCGCCCCGGTCACGTCCGGGGCTTTTTTATGTCCGGGCATGGACGCCGGGTTGCCGTTGCCTGGCGGCCACGCCGGCGAGTCCGCGCGCACTCGCCCGGACAACGCGAAAGCCTTGGAATTCCTTCGAAAAAAACCGCAGCCGCCCCTTTACAGTCCGCCAAATCCGCAGGTTAGAATCACTTGGCATGCGGCCTGCATCCTGTCTACGTAATTCCCCTACGTAAAACCGACCCGTAGCGTCGCCTTCCCCCTGTCCCGCCGCGAGGAGGCCGACCTTGGACGCCGTCACCGTCAATAATTTCTTCCTGATCGGGGCGGTGCTGGTCGGCATGAGCATCCTCGTCAGCTCGCTGTCCTCCCGCCTGGGCATCCCGATCCTGGTGATCTTCCTCGCCGTCGGCATGATCGCCGGCAACGACGGGGTCGGCGGCATCGTCTTCGACAACTATCCGATGGCCTACCTGGTGGGCAACCTGGCGCTCGCCGTGATCCTCCTCGACGGCGGCCTGCGCACCCGCGTCTCCAGCTTCCGCGTGGCGCTCTGGCCGGCATTGTCGCTGGCCACCCTGGGCGTGCTGGTGACCACCGGCCTGACCGGCATCGCGGCAGCCTGGCTGTTCGACCTGCACTGGATGGAAGGCCTGCTGATCGGCGCCATCGTCGGCTCCACCGACGCCGCCGCGGTGTTCTCCCTGCTCGGCGGCAAAGGTCTCAACGAGCGGGTCACCGCGACCCTGGAAATCGAATCGGGCAGCAACGACCCAATGGCGGTGTTCCTCACCGTGACCCTGATCGAGATGCTCGCCAGCGGCCAGACCGGCCTCAGCTGGGGCTTCGCCCTGCACCTGGTGCAGCAGTTCGGTCTCGGCGCCCTGCTCGGTCTTGGCGGCGGCTGGTTGCTGCTGCAACTGATCAACCGCATGCACCTGGCCGGCGGCCTCTACCCGTTGCTGGTGATCAGCGGCGGCCTGCTGGTGTTCGCCCTGGCCAACGCCGTCGGCGGCAGCGGCATCCTCGCCATCTACCTGTGCGGCCTGCTCCTCGGCAACCGCCCGATCCGCAGCCGCCACGGCATCCTGCACATGCTCGACGGCATGGCCTGGCTGGCGCAGATCGGCATGTTCCTGGTCCTCGGCCTGCTGGTCACCCCCCACGACCTGTGGCCGATCGCCCTGCCGGCACTGGCCCTGGCGCTGTGGATGATCCTGGTGGCACGACCGCTGTCGGTACTGATCGGACTGATCCCGTTCCGCGCCTTCCACGACCGCGAGAAAGCCTTCATCGCCTGGGTCGGCCTGCGCGGCGCGGTGCCGATCATCCTCGCGGTGTTCCCGCTGATGGCCGGCCTGCAGAACGCCCAGCTGTTCTTCAACGTGGCCTTCTTCATCGTCCTGGTCTCGCTGCTGGTGCAGGGCACCAGCCTGCCCTGGGCGGCCAGGCTGCTGCGGGTGGTGGTGCCGCCGGATCCGGCACCGATATCCCGCGCCGGCCTGGAGATCCACCCGACCAGCGAGTGGGAGCTGTTCGTCTACCACCTGAACAAGGAAAAGTGGTGCATCGGCGCCGCCCTGCGCGAGCTGAAGATGCCCGGTGGGACCCGGATCGCCGCGCTGTTCCGCGGCACCGAACTGCTCCACCCGTCGGGCAGCACCATCCTCGAGGCCGACGACATTCTCTGCGTGATCGGCCACGAACACGACCTGCCGGCCCTCGGCAAGCTGTTCAGCCAGGCGCCCGACCGGGGCCTCGGCGCGCGCTTCTTCGGCGACTTCGTGCTGGAAGGCGATGCCCAGCTGTCGGCGGTGGCCTCGCTCTACGGCCTGAAGCTCGACGGCATCGACGGCGAGCAAGCGCTGGGCCGCTTCATCGCCCACGAGATCGGCGGCGAAGCGGTGATCGGCGACCAGGTGGAGTGGAACGGCCTGACCTGGACCGTGGCCGCCCTGGAAGGCAACCGTATCCGCAAGGTCGGCGTGAAGTTTCCGGAAGGCCGCCCAGGGCCCGGACTTTTCCTCTGATTTCCTGTCGAATTCCCGTTCCGAGGCGCCTTGCGGCGCCTCGGAGCCACCACTAACCTGCATTCACCCTTCTTCGAGTCTCTTCTCGACCATGCCTGCCCTTCGCTCCCTGATCGCTATTCTTTTCCTCGGCCTCTGCCTTGCCAGTCCGCCGCTCCTCGCCCAGTCCGAGCCGCCCTCGGCCGAGACCGTCCAGCAAAGCCTCGACAAGCTGGCCGAGCGCAAGCTCGCCGAAGCCGACCAGAAGGTCGCCAAGGCCAGCCTCGAACAGACCCTCAAGTTCCTCGCCGCGCGCGACGAAGCGCTGCAGAGCCTGGAGGACCTGAAAAAGCGCCTGAGCGACGCGCCCCGGCAGATCGAGGAAAACCAGCGCGAACTGGAGCGCCTGAAGAAGACCAAAGAACGTCCGGTCAGCGAACGCTACAGCGGCGAGAGCGCGGCCCGCCTGGAGATGCTGCTCAACGATCGCACCACCCAGCAGGCCGAGTGGCAGAAAGCCCTGGGCGAGGCCAACAGCCTGTCGATCACCGCCGAGACCCGTCCGGAACGAGCCCAGGCCGGCATCAGCAGCATGCAGGCACGGATCCTGGAAATCGGCTCGCTGCTCAAGGCCGGCAAGGAAAGCGGCAAGACGATCAACGCCGACCGTCGCGGCGAGCTGCTCGCCGAGCAGGCCGCATTGACCGTGCAGAGCCAGCTGTTGCGCCAGGAGCTGGCCGGCAACAACCTGCTGCAGGACCTCGGCAAGAGCCAGCACGATCTGCTCACCGAGAAGATCTCGCGCCTGGAAAAGGAAACCCTCGACCTGCAGGCGCTGATCAGCGAGAAGCGCCGCGAGCAGTCGGAAAAGACCGTCGCCGAGCTGTCCAAGGAAGGCGCCCAGGGGGCCGGCACCGACAGCCTGCTGAGCCAGGAGAACGCCAAGAACCTGCGTCTCTCCGACTACCTCCTGCGTGCCACCGACCGCCTCAACGTGCTCACCCGGCGCAACCTCGAGACCAAGCAGCAACTGGACAACCTGACCCAGTCCAACCAGGCCCTCGAGGAACAGATCAACGTCCTGCGCGGCAGCCTGCTGCTGTCGCGCATCCTCTACAAGCAGAAACAGGCGCTGCCCAAGATCAAGGCCGACCAGAGCCTGGCCGACGAGATCGCCGACCTGCGCCTCGGTCAGTTCGAACTGAACCAGGAACGCGACAAGCTGGCGACCCCGCAGCAATACCTGGACGACCTGCTCGCCCAGCAGCCCAGCGAGCAGGTCACGCCGGAACTGCGCAAGGATCTCGACACCCTGTTGGCAACCCGTTCCGAGTTGCTCGAACGGCTCAACCACGAACTCAACGCGCTGCTCAACGAAGCGATCACCTTGCAGTTGAACCAGAAACAGTTGCTTTCCACCAGCGAGAGCCTGCGCACCACCCTCGACGAGCAGATGTTCTGGATTCCCAGCAACCAGCCGCTCGACCTGTCCTGGTTCAAGATGACCCCGACCCTGCTGAAGAACCAGCTCACCGAGATCCCCTGGGGCTCCGGGGTGCGTGAACTGGGCGAAGGCCTGGTCGATCGGCCGCTGCTGTTCCTGCCGCTGTTCCTGCTGATCGCCGCGCTGCTGTGGAAACGCCGCTACCTGTACGACAAGCTGGCGGAGCTGAACGACGACATCGGCCACTTCAAGCGCGACAGCCAGTTGCATACCCCGCTGGCGATCCTGATCACCATCCTCCTCGCCCTGCCCGGCACCCTGACCTTCGCCGTCGCCGGGCTGGCCCTGCTGCTGGACGCCCGCGGCCAGAACGCCACCCTCGGCAGCGCCCTGCTGGAAATGGCCCAGGTCTGGCTGCTGTTCTACACCGCCCATCGCATCCTCACCCCGGGCGGCATCGCCGAGCGGCATTTCCACTGGAGCCGCGAACAGGTCGGCTTCCTCGACCGGCACCTGGTCCGCCTCGGCGTTGTGGTCCTGGCGCTGGTCGGCGTGGTGACGGTGGCCGAGCACCAGCCGGCGAGTCTGGCCGACGACGTGATCGGCATCGCCGTGGTCCTGCTCGGCTACGCGGCCATGGCCTGGCTGCTCAGCCGCCTGCTGTTCAGCAGCCCCGGCGACGAACGTCCGTCGCTGATCAAGATGATCGTCGGCATCCTCTTCACCGCGCTGCCGCTGGTGCTCTTCGTCGCGGTCTGCTTCGGCTACTACTACACCTCGCTGAAGCTCACCGACCGTCTCATCGATACCCTTTACCTGCTGCTGCTCTGGTTCGTCATCGAAGCCGCCTTCGTCCGCGGCCTGGGCGTGGCGGCCCGGCGCCTGGCCTACGCCCGGGCCCTGGCGAAACGGCAGAACGCGGCGAAGGAAGGCGTCGACGGCGAGACCAACGTCGAGGAGCCGACCCTCGGCATCGAGCAGATCAACCAGCAATCGCTGCGGCTGATCCGCCTGGCTCTGCTGATCGGCTTCATCGTCTGCCTGTACTGGGTCTGGGCCGACCTGATCAGCGTGATCTCCTACCTCGACAACGTCACCCTGTACCAGTACACCGCCGGCACCGGCGAAGCGGCCACCAGCGTGCCGATCAGCCTGCGCGACTTCCTCGCGGCGCTGGCCATCGCGGTGGTCACCGTGGCCCTGGCGCGCAACCTGCCCGGCCTGCTGGAAGTCCTGGTACTGCAGCGCCTGACCCTGGCCCAGGGCAGCGCCTACGCCACCACCACCCTGCTTTCCTACGCCATCAGCGGCATCGGCATCGTCAGCGCCCTGTCCACCCTCGGGGTCAGCTGGGACAAGCTGCAATGGCTGGTGGCGGCGCTCTCGGTAGGCCTCGGTTTCGGCCTGCAGGCGATCTTCTCCAACTTCGTCTCCGGCCTGATCATCCTCTTCGAGCGTCCGGTACGAATCGGCGACGTGGTGACCATCGGCAACCTGTCCGGCACGGTCAGCCGGATCCGCATCCGCGCCACCACCATCACCGATTTCGACCGCAAGGAGATCATCGTCCCGAACCAGACCTTCATCACCGGGCAACTGGTGAACTGGTCGCTGAGCGATACCGTGACCCGGGTCACCATCAAGATCGGCCTGGCCTACGAGACCGACCTGCCGCTGGCGCGCAAGCTGATGATGCAGGCGGTCAAGGAAAACCCGCGGGTACTGCGCGACCCGGAGCCGCTGCTGTACTTCCTGACCATCAGCGCCAGTACCTTCGACTACGAGCTGCGCTTCCACGTCCGCGAACTGGGCGACCGCAACCCCTCTACCGACGAGATCCTGACGAAGATCGCCACCAGCTTCCGCGAACACAAGATCGACATGGCTTTCAACCAGGTCGATGTGTTCGTCAAGAACCTCCAGGGCCAGCAGGTCCAGCTGTTCGTCGGCGAGCCGCAGCACAGCGGCGTCGGCAATCCGCCCGCGCTCAAGGGCCAGGACGGTCCCGCCGAACCGACCCGCTGAACCTCCGGGCCTGGACGCCCTCCGGCAATTCCCAGCACAATGCTCGGGAATTGCCGGAGGCCTCTCTTGAAATCACTCGACGACCTCGACTTCGACAACCGCTTCGCCCGCCTGGGCGACGCCTTCTCCACCGAAGTCCTGCCCGACCCCATCGCCGAGCCGCGCCTGGTGGTAGCCAGCCCCGCCGCCCTGGCGCTGCTCGACCTGCCAGCGGAAACCAGCGACGAAGCGCTGTTCGCCGAACTGTTCGGCGGGCACAAGCTGTGGTCGGAGGCCGAGCCGCGGGCGATGGTGTATTCCGGCCACCAGTTCGGCTCCTATAACCCGCGCCTGGGCGACGGCCGCGGCCTGCTGCTCGGCGAGGTGATCAACCAGGCCGGCGAGCACTGGGACCTGCACCTCAAGGGCGCCGGCCAGACCCCCTACTCGCGGATGGGCGACGGGCGCGCCGTGCTGCGCTCGTCGATCCGCGAGTTCCTCGCCTCCGAAGCCCTTCCGGCACTGGGCATTCCCAGCAGCCGGGCGCTCTGCGTGATCGGTTCGAGCACGCCGGTCTGGCGCGAGAAGAAGGAAAGCGCGGCGACGCTGCTGCGCCTGGCGCCCAGCCACGTGCGCTTCGGTCACTTCGAATACTTCTACTACACCCGCCAGCACGACCAGTTGAAACAGTTGGCGGCGTTCGTTCTGGAACACCACTTCGCCGACTGCAACGCAGCCGAGCGGCCATACGCGGCGATGTTCCGCCAGGTCGTCGAGCGCAACGCCGAACTCATCGCCCGCTGGCAGGCCTATGGCTTCTGCCACGGGGTGATGAACACCGACAACATGTCGATCCTCGGCATTACCTTCGACTACGGGCCCTACGCCTTCCTCGACGATTTCGACGCCAATCACATCTGCAATCACTCCGACGACGCCGGCCGCTACTCCTTCAGCAACCAGGTACCGATCGCCCATTGGAACCTGGCCGCCCTGGCCCAGGCGCTGACGCCACTGGTGGAAGTGGACGAACTGCGCGCCAGCCTCGACCTGTTCCTGCCCCTCTACCAGGCCCACTACCTCGACCTGATGCGCCGGCGCCTGGGCCTGGGCGTCGCCGCGGAGAACGACCATGCCCTGGTCCAGGAACTGTTGCAGCGCATGCAGGGCAGCGCGGTGGATTACTCGCTGTTCTTCCGCCGACTCGGCGAAGAAACTCCGGAGCGGGCGCTGGCCAGCCTGCGCGACGACTTCGTCGACCGCGAGGCCTTCGACCGCTGGGCCGAGGCCTACCGCCGGCGCGTCGAGGAAGAAGGCGGAGACCAGGAGTCGCGGCGCCGGCGCATGCACGCGGTCAATCCGCTCTATGTGCTGCGCAACTACCTGGCACAGCAGGCCATCGAAGCGGCCGAGCAGGGCGACTACACGGAAGTCCGCTTGCTGCACCAGGTGCTGAGTCGCCCGTTCGAGGAACAGCCGGGCATGGAGCGCTTCACCCGGCGCCCTCCGGACTGGGGGCGGCACCTGGAAATCAGTTGCTCCTCCTGACGGGATACCCTGACAGAACGGCGGCCGTTAATGCCGCAGTGGAATAAATACCTTCGGAAAACTTCTTAGACGCACTAAGAAAAGCCGATTATCTTCGCCGCCACACTTATTCCAGCCTGTTCTACCACCTCCTGTCAGGCGCCTTGCCGCATGAAGATACGCGACCTCGATCTCAGCCAGAGTTCGATCAACACCGAACACCAGGCGCTAGGTCTGCCTCCTGTCGAAGATTTCGTCACCCATCCGGACGACCACCCGGTACTGCGCGCCGCCATGTGGGCGGCGGTGCTGATCCTGGTCGGCCTGCTCGCCTTCCTGGCCTGGCGCCTGTTCTTCGACAACGGCGGCAGCAGCGGCTTCGAGATCATCGAGCAGGCCCTGACCAGCCGAGGTTTCTGGAGCGCGGTGGCGGTGGGCTTCTTCGCCCAGGTGATCGACGGTGCGCTGGGCATGGCCTACGGCATTACTGCCACCACCTTCCTGCTCAGCGCTGGCGCCACGCCGGCCGCCGCCAGCGCCAGCGTGCACATCGCCGAAGTGTTCACCACCGGCTTTTCCGGGATTTCCCACGTCAAGCTCGGCAACGTCAACAAGTCACTCTTCCTCCGCCTGCTGCTGCCGGGAATGATCGGCGCGGTGCTCGGCGCCGTGCTGATCACCCGCTTCGACGGCCACCAGCTCAAGCCCTTCATCTCCGCCTACCTGCTGCTGATGGGCCTGTACATCCTGAGCAAGGCCTACCGCCACGTGATCAAGCGCCGGGCACCGCGCCACGTGGCCAAGCTGGCACTCTTCGGCGGCTTCGTCGATGCCGCCGGCGGCGGCGGCTGGGGCCCGGTGGTCACCAGCAGCCTGATCGGCTCGGGTAGCGACCCGCGCACCACCATCGGCTCGGTGAACTTCGCCGAGTTCTTCCTGACCATCGCCAGCGCCACCTCCTTCATCCTCCTCGCCGGCCAGCCGGACACCTGGAAGATGGTCGCCGGACTGGTCTTCGGCGGCCTGTTCGCCGCGCCGTTCGCCGCCCTGCTGTGCAAGAAGCTTTCGCCGCGCACCCTGCTGGTCATCGTCGGCACCCTGATCACCCTGATCAGCGCCTACAACATCTACATCGGCCTGCGCTGACAGGCATAAGCGGCGAACACAACGATCTAACCAGGCACGCTTTTCCTTGCCCGGGCGCATTGACCCGCCCGGCGCGCTTTCCCATGCTGCGTCCTTCCAATCTGCCCGAAGGAACGCTGCATGAAACTGGAAACCCTGGCCGTCCACGCCGGCTACAGCCCTGACCCGACCACCCGCGCGGTGGCGGTGCCGATCTACCAGACCACCTCCTACGCTTTCGACGACACCCAGCATGGCGCCGACCTGTTCGACCTGAAGGTACCGGGCAACATCTACACACGGATCATGAACCCCACCAACGATGTACTGGAACAGCGCGTCGCGGCGCTGGAAGGCGGGGTCGGGGCGCTGGCGGTGGCCTCGGGGATGGCGGCCATCACCTACGCGATCCAGACCGTCGCCGAAGCCGGCGACAACATCGTCTCGGTGGCCAAGCTCTACGGCGGCACCTACAACCTGCTGGCCCACACCCTGCCACGCATCGGCATCCAGGCGCGCTTCGCCGCCCACGACGACATCGCCGCCCTGGAAGCGCTGATCGACGAGCGGACCAAGGCCGTGTTCTGCGAAACCATCGGCAACCCGGCGGGCAACATCATCGACCTGCAGGCACTGGCCGACGCCGCTCACCGCCACGGCGTACCGCTGATCGTCGACAACACGGTAGCCACCCCGGTGCTCTGCCGGCCGTTCGAGCACGGTGCCGACATCATCGTGCACTCGCTGACCAAGTACATGGGCGGCCACGGCACCAGCATCGGCGGGATCGTGGTCGACTCCGGCAAATTCGACTGGGCGGCGAACAAGTCGCGCTTCCCGTTGCTGAACACGCCCGATCCGTCCTACCACGGCGTCACCTACACCGAGGCCTTCGGACCCGCCGCCTTCATCGGCCGCTGCCGGGTGGTACCGCTGCGCAACATGGGCGCGGCGCTCTCGCCGTTCAACGCCTTCCTCATCCTCCAAGGCCTGGAGACCCTGGCGCTGCGCATGGAGCGCCACTGCGACAACGCCCTCGCCGTAGCCCGCTACCTGCAACAACATCCGCAGGTGGCCTGGGTGAAATACGCCGGCCTCGCCGACAACCCCGAGCACGCCCTGGCCCGGCGCTACCTGGGGGGCCGCCCGGCGGCGATCCTGTCCTTCGGCATCCAGGGCGGCAGCGCCGCCGGCGCGCGCTTCATCGACGCCTTGAAGCTGGTGGTGCGGCTGGTCAACATCGGCGACGCCAAGTCCCTGGCCTGCCACCCGGCGAGCACCACCCACCGCCAGTTGAACGCGGAGGAACTGGCCCGCGCCGGAGTCTCCGACGACATGGTGCGGCTGTCGATCGGCATCGAGCACATCGACGACATCCTCGCCGACCTCGACCAGGCCCTGGCCGCCGCCGCACGCTGAGCGGATCGGTCAGTCCGGGCGAGCGTTTCGGTCCTTGCCCGGCCTGGCCGGCCGGCTAGTCTGGCTGGGATCCCCGACATGGAGAGCGCCATGCCACTGCCCACCGAACTCGCCAGGCACCTGACCGAAGAAAAGATCGCCTTCGTCCAGCGCAGCGGACTCAGGGCGGAAGTCCTCGAACCCGGCTACGTGCGCCTGCGCATGCCGGGCGCCGGCAACGAGAACCACATCGGCAGCATGTACGCCGGGGCGCTCTTCACCCTCGCCGAAATTCCCGGTGGCGCGCTGTTCCTGACCAGCTTCGACAGCGCCCGCTTCTATCCCATCGTCAAGGAGATGACCTTGCGCTTCCGCCGCCCGGCCAAGGGCGACATACGCGTCGAGGCACGCCTGGATGCCGAGCGCATCCGCCAACTGGAAACCGAGGCTGGAGAGCGCGGCAAGGCCGAATACAGCCTCGAACTGCAACTCACCGACGAGCAGGGGGAGGTGGTGGCGGAAAGCACCGCGCTGTACCAGCTACGCAGCCACGCGCGGCCCTGACTGGCAGATTTCGCAGGGCCCGGCGAAGGTTTTTTCTGCCATGGATCAAGGTCCGTAGCGAGCTGCGGCGCGACAGTGGGGAAGCCAGCGTAGCCATCCCACGGAGTCCGCCATGATCCGCCACCTCCTGGTCGCCCACGACCTCACCCCGGAAGCCGACGTCGCCCTCGCCCGCGCCGCCCAGTTGGCCCGCCAGCACGATGCGCGGGTCAGCCTGCTGCACGTGTACGACCCGGGGCTATCGGCGTCGGCGGTGAAGACCGTCAGCGCCATGCTGCAGCTCAAGCGCAAGGAGGCCGGCCTCGACGAGGACAGCGCCATCCACCTGTTCAGGGGCCAGCCGGTCGACGGCATCCTGCAGCAGACCCGGGCGCTCGAACCGGACCTGCTGCTGATGGGCGCGCACCACCAGAAGACCTTCGAACGCTTCGGCAACACCACCCTCGACCAGGTGGTGCGGCGCAGCCGGGTGCCGGTGCTGCTCGCCGTGCGCGAGGCGGACGAACCCTACCGCCAGGCGCTCAGCGCCCTGGACTTTTCCCAGTGCGCCTGTACCGCGCTGCGCCAGGCCTACCGCCTGCTGCCGGTGGAAGCCGACCTGCACGCCCTGCACGTGTTCGAGTCCCCCGACGACGGCGTGCTCGGCCTGCCCAGGCAGAATGCCGCGCAGCTGGCCACCCAGGCCGGGCTGATCGAACAATTGCTGAGCGACGAGCAGGAGCGCCTGCCGGGCGTCGGGCCGCAGCTGAGCCACGAAGTGGTTCCCGGCGTGCTGCCGTACAGCCTGGACGCCGCGTTGAAGCAGCGCCAGCCGGAGCTGCTCGCCCTCGGCCGGCACAGCCGCAACGCGCTGATGCAGGCGCTGCTCGGCAACCTGGCGCAACGTTACCTGCGCCAGCCGAGCTGCGACGTCCTGGTTACCTCGTAGAAGCGCTGCCGCAGAGGCTGCTCAGCTTTCGAGCAGCCCGTGCAACTCGACGAACTGCTGGGTCAACTTGTGCCGCGGTTCGAGGAAGATCAGCGGGGTACAAGCCTGGTGCGACTCGCGCATCTTCACCGAACTCATCAGGTACACCGGCAGCACCGGCAGTTCCTCCGCCACCAGCTCGTCGAGCAGTTGCTGCGGCAGGCTGGCGCGCGGCTGGAACTGGTTGACCACGATGCCCTCGACCTGCAGGTCTTCGTTGTGGTCGTCACGCAGTTCCTCGATCTCCTGGAGAAGGCCATACAGCGCCTGGCGGGAGAAGCTGTCGCAATCGAAGGGAATCAGGCAGCGATCGGCAGCGATCAGCGCAGATACCGTGTAGAAATTCAGTGCCGGCGGGGTATCCAGGTAGATCCGGTCGTAGTCTTCGTCCAGTTCGTCCAGCAATTTGCGCAGCTTGTTGATCTTGTGCTTCGACTCCAGCTTCGGCTGCAGGTCGGCCAGTTCGGGGCTGGAGGTGACGATGTGCAGGTTGTCGAACGGCGTCTCGTAGATCTCGACCCTGCCCTTCTTGCTGAAGGGCCCGGAAGACAAGGTCTGCTTGAAGAAGTCGGCGATCCCCACCGGCAGGTCCTCGCCGGTCAGTCCGGTCAGGTAGTGCGTGGAGTTGGCCTGGGCGTCCAGGTCCACCAGCAGGGTGCGATAGCCCTCCGCCGCGCTGACCGCCGCCAGGTTGCAGGCGATGCTGGACTTGCCTACCCCGCCTTTCTGATTGAACACCACGCGCCGCATGGGAAATCTCCGTGAGCCGAGCCTGATCCCGGATGATAGGCAAAGCCGCGGGCAAGCGCGAGCGCCGTCTCGGTCCTGACATAGAGCGGTTCAGCGCCGGCGCAGGCTGGCCGCCTCGCGGGTCACCAGGTCGATGAAGGACAGCGCCAGCGGCGAGCCCTCGTTCTGCCGGCGGACCAGCCATACCGCAGTCGTCGCCTCGGGATCGCTCAGGGTGCGGTAGACCACGCCGTCGACCCGGGTGCGGCGGAACGACGCCGGCAGGATCGACACCCCCAGTCCGGCCGAGACCAGGCCGATGATGGTCATCGCCTCGCTGGCCTCCTGGGCGATGCGCGGGCTGAAGCCGGCCTGTCGGGTCAGGGCGATGACCTGGTCGTAGAGCCCGGTGCCGTAGCTGCGCGGGAAGAACACGAAGGGCTCCTCGGCCAGGGCGGCGATGGCCAGGCCATCCTCGCTGCCGGCCGCCAGCGGATGGTCGGCCCGCAGCACCGCCACCAGCGGTTCGCGGAACAACTCCACCCAATGCACCGCATCCGGCAGCGCCAGCGGGCGGATCACGCCCACCTGCAGGCTTTCCTCGAGCAGCGCCTTGAGTACCTGGCGGCTGCTCATTTCCTGCAGGTCGAGGTGTACGTCCGGATAGGCCTTGCGGAAGGCATGGATGCTGCTGGGTATGGTCGAGGTGAAGGGTGCCGAGGAAGTGAAACCGATCTTCAGCTCGCCCAGTTCCCCCAGGTGGGCGCGACGCGCCAGCAGCACCGCCTTGTCTACCTGGGCCAGCACCTGGCGGGACTCGTCGAGGAACAGCCGGCCGGCGTCGGTGAGTTCGACGCGGCGGTTGGTGCGCTCGAACAGGCGCGCACCGATTTCCTCCTCCAGCGCCTGGATCTGCTGGCTCAACGGCGGCTGGGAGATCCCCAGGCGCTCGGCGGCGCGGCCGAAGTGCAGCTCCTCGGCGACGGCGATGAAATAGCGCAGGTGCCTGAGTTCCACACGGCCCCTCCAATTAGGTCTTTTTACATATCAATCGTGTCGATCAATATATTGGAAATCATATAAACCTATCTATATCCTTTGCCACATAACCTCCAACAACGACCCCTTGTCCCTGAAATCCAGGTGGCGCGGCCTCGTTGTGCCTGCTCGCCACCGTCCCCAGAGGTGCCCCGTGAGCAATCCGCAAGTCCGGCCACAGGCCGAAGAAGAACCCGCGTTAATCGAGGCGGCCCGCGAAGCAGCCAACGAGGTGCTGGAAGCCGCCACCGAAGTCGAACGCTATATCGAAAAAGGCACCCCGCAGTTCATGCGCACCTCCCTGGCGCTGTTCTCCGGCGGTTTCGCCACCTTTGCCCTGCTCTACTGCATCCAGCCGATGATGCCGGTGCTGTCCAAGGCGTTTTCCATCAGCGCCGCGGAAAGCAGCCTGGCATTGTCCGTCGCCACCGCCATGCTCGCCCTTGGCCTGCTGGTCACCGGCCCGATCTCCGACGCGATCGGCCGCAAGCCGGTGATGGTCGTCTCGCTGCTGGCCGCCGCGCTGTTCACCCTCGGCAGCGCGGTGATGCCCACCTGGCATGGCGTGCTGCTGATGCGCGCGCTGGTCGGGCTGTCCTTGAGCGGCCTGGCCGCGGTGGCGATGACCTATCTCAGCGAAGAGATCCATCCGCAGCACATCGGCTTGTCGATGGGCCTGTACATCGGCGGCAACGCCATCGGCGGGATGAGCGGACGCCTGATCAGCGGCGTCCTGGTCGATTTCATCTCCTGGCATGCCGCACTGGCGGTCCTCGGCGGCCTGGCCCTGGTCGCCGCGCTGGTGTTCTGGCGCGTGCTGCCCGAGTCGAAACACTTCCGGCCGGCACCGCTGAAGCCGGCGACCCTGCTCAACGGCTACCGCTTGCACTTCCGCGACGCCGGACTGCCCTGGCTGTTCCTGATCGGCTTCCTGCTGATGGGCAGCTTCGTCACCCTGTTCAACTACATCGGCTACCGCCTGCTGGCCGAGCCCTACCACATGAGCCAGGCGGTGGTCGGCGTGCTCTCGGTGGTTTACCTCTCGGGCATCTACAGCTCGGCCTGGGTCGGTTCGCTGGCCGACAAGCTGGGGCGACGCAAGGTGCTCTGGGCGGTCATCCTGCTGATGCTCGGCGGCCTGCTGCTGACCCTGTTCGAGCCGATCCCGCTGATGCTCGCCGGCCTGCTGCTGTTCACCTTCGGCTTCTTCGGCGCGCACTCGGTGGCGAGCAGCTGGATCGGGCGCCGCGCCCTGCGCGCCAAGGGCCAGGCCTCGTCGCTCTATCTGTTCAGCTACTACGTCGGCTCGAGCCTGGCCGGCACCCTCGGCGGGGTGTTCTGGCATTACTACGGCTGGAACGGCATCGGGCTGTTCATCGGCTCGCTGCTGGTGGTCGCGGTATTGGTCTCGCTGCACCTGGCGCGCCTGCCGGCCCTGCCTGGCAACACCCTGGCGCAGCCCGCCCACTGAGTTCGAGGCGCCGGTCTCCCGGCGCCTTCACTCCGACCAGAAGCGTACTCCGGTCAGTTCTTCCGATAGCGCCCACAGCCGCGCGGCCAGCCCCAGGTCGCGCGCATTCCGCGGAATCCGCGCCGCTGCCGGATAACCGCGGGTTTCCAGCCAGCGATCCGGGCCGACATAGGCGCCGCCATACCAGCGCTGTTCGGTCAGCGCGGAAAGTGCCGGCAACGCCCCCATCTCCGCCGATTGCGCGAACGCTCCGTTGGCCACCTTCATCGCCCAGCGTCCCAGGCGCGAACCGGACATCGCCGGTGCCGCGTACTGCAGGTTGGTCGCCGCGTAGCCCGGATGCGCCGCCAGGCTCTGCAGAAGCACGCCCCGCTGGCCGGCGCGGCGCTGCAACTCCAGGCTGAACAGCAGATTGGCCTGCTTGCTGTGGCAATAGGCGAGATAGCGGTTGTAGCCGCGCTCGGCGTTGAGGTCGTCGAGCGGCAGCCGGCCGAACTGGTTGAAACCGCTGGTCATACCCACCACCCTGGGCCGTGGAGCGGCCAGCAACGAGTCCAGCAGCAGTCCCGTAAGCGCGAAGTGGCCAAGGTGATTGGTGCCCATCTGCATCTCGAAACCGTCGCGGGTACGCCGCAGGGGCAGGAACATCACTCCGGCGTTGTTGAACAAGAGATCGAGGCGTGCGTGGCGCTGACGGAAACCGGCGGCGCAGGCGCGGATCGAGGCGAGGTCGGCCAGGTCGAGATCGGCCAGCTCCAGGCGTGCCTGGGGATACTCGTCGAGGATCGCCCGCCGCGCCCGCTCCGCCTGTTCGCGATTGCGGCAGGCCATCACCACGGTCGCCCCTTTGCCGGCCAGCGTGCGCGCCGCCTGCCAACCCAGGCCGCTGTTGGCGCCGGTGACCAGCGCCAGGCGCCCGGCCAGTTGTGGAATGTTGCGTCGTGTCCAGGGATGCATCGCTCGTTCTCCGCTTGACTGCGTTGCCGGGCAGTATTGCGGCACCAGCCAATGCAGCGGCAGACGCGCTCGCGCCAGACTGCCGATCATTTCGGGCCAGGACACGCCAGCATGAGCCGCCGCACGGACTCCGACGCACCGACCATCACCGCTGCCTATCCGCGCCTGCTGCTCGGCCTGCTGGAGGAACGCGGCCTGGACGGACGTGCGCTGCTGCGGGAAATCGGTCTGTCGACGCTGCGACTGGAAGAGCCGGAAGCACGCGTCACATCGCAGCAGTACCAGGCGATCGCCGCCACGGCGCTCGCGCTGAGCGGCGACCCCGGCCTCGGCGCACAGCTCGCCTTGCGCACGCCTCCCACCGCCCATGGCAGCCTGGGCTACGCGATGATGGCCTCGGCGACGCTCGGCGATGCCTTGTGCCTGGCGCTGCGCTACATGCCGCTGCTGCAGGGCAACGTCGAAATCAGCCTGCTGCGCGAGGACGAGCAGGTGATCCTGCGCCTGCTGCCAGGCCCTGCGCTCCCGCCGGCGCTGCACCGGTACTTCAGCGAAGCCCTGCTGATCGGCCTGTATCGCTCCGGCGCCTGGCTGCTCGGCGAACCGGCCCTGGTCGGCAGGCTCGACTTCGACTACCCCGAACCTGCCGTGCCTGTGCCGCTGCCGCAGTGCCGCTACGACCAGGCCCACGTCCAGTTGGTGTTCCCCGCCATCCTGCTCGCCCGCTCGCTACCGATGGCCGATCCGGCTGCGTTGCGCCGCGCCCGCGAACACTGCGAGCGCGAACTGGCGCTGCTCGATGCCGGCCGCCGGGACATCTGCGCCCGCGTGCGGCTGGAGCTGGAACGCCAGGAACAGCGCTTCCCCAACCTGGAGGAAGTAGCCGCGCGCCTGCACCTGTCCAGCCGCAGCCTCAAGCGGCATCTGCATGACGCCGGCACCAGCTTTCGCCAGTTGCTCGGTCAGGCTCGCCAGCGCCAGGCCTTGCGATTGCTGCGGCGTCCCGAGGTGTCGTTGCAGCGTATCGCCCTGTACCTGGGTTACAGCGATCCAACCAACTTCACCCGCGCCTTCAAGCGCTGGACCGGCGAGCCGCCGAGCGACACCCGCGCCCGCCTGCTGGGCGGGCAACCAGTTTCACGAACAAATGCCAAGCGCTCGACAAATCCCTCGCGTTTCCCTTGAGCGCAGCAAGCGCTGTTCTATGCTGCTGCGGCCGGCATCCGGCCGGCCTCGACAGCGATATGAAAGGGACTTTATGAAACCAGCGATCAAGCGCGCCTGCCTGCTCGGCACGGCACTGTTCTCCCTCTGCGCCAGCGCAGCCCAGGCGGCCGGCGTTCTGGTAGGAACCTGGGACCTGCGGGGCAACGGCCAGCTCGCCGCGGTCTACCGCGACGGCGCCAACCTGCAGGTGGTGGAAGGCGGCAGCACCCGCAACTACAGCTTCGGCAACGTGGTCTGGTCGGTCTTCGGCGCCACCGATACCGACGGCCAGCCCGGCGCGGAAATCCTGGTCAAGGCCGGTCCCGACCTGGTGATCGTTTCCCACGCCAGCACCACCCAGCGCAAGTACCCGGTAGGCAACGTCTCCTGGGCGATCATGCGCGCCACCGACGTCGACAACGTCGCCGGCGACGAAGTCATCCTCAGCATCGGCAACGGCGTGCGCACCGTATTCGATCGCACCCGTACGCAACGCGACGCCACCTTCAGCTACAACGGCACCTGGGGCCTGTTCGACGTCGCCGACGTGGACGGCGCGCCGGGCAAGGAACTGGTGCTGAACATGGGCAACGGCGTCAAGGTCATCGACCCGCGCACCAGTGACGCCAAGGACTTCACCTTCAGCGGCTACCACGCGCTCGCACAGATCGCCGACCTCGACGGCCAGCCCGGCGCGGAGATCATCGGCCGCACCAGCACCGGCATCTACGTGATCAGCAACGCCAGTTCCCGCAAGGAATACAACATCGGCGCCAGCGCCTGGGCACTCTATGGCGGCACCGCGGACACCGACGGCAAGCCGGGCAACGAGCTGATCGTGGTGATGCAGGGCAAGGTGCGGGTCATCCACCACGCCAGCGGCGCCAGCAGCGACTACCGCATCGGCGACGTCAACTACAGCATCGATTCGGTGGCCGACATGGATGGCCAGCCGGGCGCGGAAATCCTCGTGCGCGACGCCAACGGCAAGCTGTTCGTGATCAACGACCGCACCGGCAAGGTAAGCAGTTGAGCCGGGCGGGTTGCGTAGGGCGGGTACACCACCGGCGCGACCCCGCCAGCCAACGCGCCGGAGGGCCGTCGGCCCGCGCATGAAAAAAGGGGAGCCTCGGCTCCCCTTCTTTCGTTCCGGCTCAGCCGTGGTACTGCGCCGACAGCTCGTGCACCGCCTCGAAGAAGGCGCCGGCATGGGCCGGGTCGACTTCCGGGGTGATGCCGTGGCCAAGATTGAACACATGCCCCGTACCCTTGCCGTAGGCCGCCAGGATCCGCGCGACTTCGGCGCGGATCGCCGCCGGATTGGCGTAGAGCACCGAGGGATCCATGTTGCCTTGCAGGGCTACGCGCTCACCGACACGGGCCCGGGCGCTGCCGATGTCGCAGGTCCAGTCCAGGCCCAGCGCCTCGGCGCCGACCTCGGCCATCGACTCCAGCCACAGGCCGCCTCCCTTGGTGAAGAGGATCACCGGCACCCGGCGTCCGTCGTGCTCGCGGATCAATCCATCGACGATCTTGCGCATGTAGGTCAGGGAGAACTCCTGGTAGGCCGCCGCCGACAGGCTGCCGCCCCATGAGTCGAAGATCTGCACCGCCTGGGCGCCGGCGCGGATCTGCCCGTTGAGGTAGCTGGTCACCGATTGCGCCAGCTTGTCCAGCAGAGCGTGCATGGCCTTGGGGTTGTCGTAGAGCATCGCCTTGGACTTGCGGAAGTCCTTGCTCGAGCCGCCCTCGACCATGTAGGTGGCGAGGGTCCAGGGGCTGCCGGAGAAGCCGATCAGCGGTACGCGGCCGTTCAGCTCGCGGCGGATGGTGCGCACGGCGTCCATCACATAGCCCAGGTCCTGTTCCGGATCGGGAACCGGCAGCGCCTCGATGTCGGCCAGCGACGAGACCACCTTGCGGAAGCGCGGGCCTTCGCCGGTCTCGAAGTACAGGCCCTGGCCCATGGCATCGGGAATGGTCAGGATATCGGAGAAGAGGATCGCGGCGTCCAGCTGCGGGTAACGGTCCAGCGGCTGCAGGGTCACTTCGCAGGCCAGCTCCGGGTTCATGCACAGGCTCATGAAATCGCCGGCCTTGGCACGGGTGGCACGGTATTCCGGCAGGTAACGACCGGCCTGGCGCATCATCCAGACGGGGGTGACATCGACGGGCTGCTTGAGCAGGGCGCGGAGGAAGCGGTCGTTCTTCAGGGCAGTCATAACGGCATCCGATCAAAGGCTGCTGGCTTCACGCGGGCGCGTGCGGAAGGGGGTTATCCACAGGCCGGCGGGCGAAAAGGGCCGCTATTGTCGCAAAGCACAAAACAAAAGGCACGGCGGGGGCCGTGCCTTTTGTCTATCGCGGTGATTTGTCGCAGCGCCGGTGGCGCCGCGGATCAGACGCCAAGGTAGTCGAGGATGCCTTCGGCCGCGGTACGTCCTTCGAAGATCGCCGTCACCACCAGGTCGGAACCACGGACCATGTCGCCACCGGCGAAGATCTTCGGGTTGCTGGTCTGGTGCTTGAACTGCGCCTGCGCCGGAGCCACCACGCGGCCCTGGCTGTCGGTGGCGATCTCGAAGCGCTCGAACCACGGCGCCGGACTCGGCCGGAAGCCGAAGGCGATCAGCACGGCTTCCGCCGGGATGATCTCCTCGGAACCGGGGATCGGTTCGGGGCTGCGGCGGCCGCGGGCGTCCGGCTCGCCGAGACGGGTCTCGACCACCTTCACGCCTTCCACCCGGTCCTCGCCGACGATGGCGATGGGCTGGCGGTTGAAGAGGAACTTCACGCCCTCTTCCTTGGCGTTCTTCACTTCCTTGCGCGAGCCCGGCATGTTTTCTTCGTCACGGCGATAGGCACAGGTCACCGACTTGGCGCCCTGGCGGATCGAAGTGCGGTTGCAGTCCATCGCGGTGTCGCCGCCGCCCAGGACCACCACGCGCTTGCCCTTCATGTCGACGAAGTCCTCGGCCGACTTCTCGAAGCCGAGGTTGCGGTTCACGTTGGCGATCAGGAAGTCCAGGGCGTCGTGTACGCCCGGCAGGTCCTCGCCGGGGAAACCGCCCTTCATGTAGGTGTAGGTGCCCATCCCCATGAACACGGCATCGTACTCATCGAGCAACTGCTCCATGGTCACGTCCTTGCCGATCTCGGTGTTCAGGCGAAACTCGATGCCCATGCCGGTGAACACCTCGCGGCGACGGCTGAGGACGTGCTTCTCCAGCTTGAACTCGGGAATGCCGAAGGTCAGCAGGCCGCCGATCTCCGGGTTGCGGTCGAACACCACCGGGGTCACGCCGTTGCGCACCAGCACGTCGGCGCAGCCGAGGCCGGCCGGGCCGGCGCCGATCACCGCGACGCGCCTGCCGGTCGGCTTGACCTTGGACAGGTCCGGACGCCAGCCCATGGCGAAGGCCGTATCGGTGATGTACTTCTCCACCGAGCCGATGGTCACCGCGCCAAAACCGTCGTTGAGGGTGCAGGCGCCCTCGCAGAGGCGATCCTGCGGGCAGACCCGGCCGCAGACTTCCGGCAGGGTGTTGGTCTGGTGCGACAGTTCAGCGGCGGCCAGGATGTTGCCTTCGGAAACCAGCTTCAGCCAGTTAGGGATGAAGTTGTGCACCGGGCATTTCCACTCGCAGTACGGGTTGCCGCAGCCCAGGCAGCGGTGGGCCTGGTCGGCGGCCTGCTGCGGCTTGAACAGGTCGTGGATCTCCACGAACTCGCGCTTGCGCTGGCGCAGCAGCTTCTTCTTCGGGTCCTTGCGCCCGACTTCGATGAACTGGAAGTCGTTGTTCAGGCGGTCGGAATTCAGACGTTCAGACATATCGAAACCTCATCACAACTTCGGGCGCTTATTGCGGGTTGGCACGGGTGCTGGTCAGCAGCGAACCGAGGCTGGCCGCCTTCGGTTTCACCAGCCAGAACCGACGCAGGTAGTCATCCAGGTTTTCCAGGATGTTCGCGCCCCACTCGCTTGCCGTTTCGTTCACGTACTCGACCAGGACCTTGCGCAGGTGGCTGCGATAGGCCTCCATCGCCTCGCCGCTGATCCGCTGGATTTCCACCAGCTCGTGGTTCACGCGGTCGACGAAAGTGTTGTCCATGTCGAGGACGTAGGCGAAGCCCCCGGTCATGCCGGAGCCGAAGTTGTAGCCGGTCTTGCCCAGCACGCAGACGAAACCGCCGGTCATGTATTCGCAGCAGTGGTCGCCGGTACCTTCCACCACCGCATGGGAACCGGAGTTGCGCACGGCGAAGCGCTCGCCGGCGGTTCCGGCGGCGAACAGCTTGCCGCCGGTGGCGCCGTACAGGCAGGTGTTGCCGACGATGGCCGATTCCTGGGTCTTGAACGGACTGCCCTTGGGCGGGGTGATCACCAGCTTGCCGCCGGTCATGCCCTTGCCTACGTAGTCGTTGGCGTCGCCTTCCAGGTACAGGTGCAGGCCACCGGCGTTCCACACGCCGAAGCTCTGTCCCGCGGTGCCCTTGAAACGGAACACCAGCGGTGCCTTGGCCATGCCCTGGTTGCCGTGCAGGCGGGCGATCTCGCCGGATACCCGCGCGCCGATGGATCGGTCGCAGTTGCAGATGTCCAGCTCGTACTCGCCGCCGCTCAGGCCTTCGATGGCGGCCTTCGACAGCTCGACCATCTTCTCGGCCAGCAGGCCCTGGTCGAACGGCGGGTTTTTCTCCACCTCGCAGAACTGCGGCTTGTCGGCCGGGATCAGCTCACTGCCCAGCAACGGAGCGAGATCCAGATTCTGCTGCTTGGCGGTCTCGCCGGGGAGGATCTCCAGCAGGTCGGTGCGGCCGATCAGCTCGCCCAGGCTGCGCACGCCGAGGCGCGCCAGCCACTCGCGGGTTTCCGTGGCGATGAAGGTGAAGAAGTTGATCACCATCGCGGTGGTGCCGATGAAGTGGTCCTTGCGCAACTTGTCGTTCTGCGTCGCCACGCCGGTGGCGCAGTTGTTCAGGTGGCAGATGCGCAGGTACTTGCAGCCCAGGGCGATCATCGGCGCGGTGCCGAAGCCGAAGCTCTCGGCGCCGAGAATGGCCGCCTTGATCACGTCCAGGCCGGTCTTCAGGCCGCCATCGGTCTGCACCCGGACCTTGCCGCGCAGGTCGTTGCCGCGCAGGGTCTGGTGGGTTTCCGCCAGGCCCAGTTCCCAGGGCGAGCCGGCGTACTTGATCGAGGTGATCGGCGAGGCACCGGTACCGCCGTCGTAGCCGGAGATGGTGATCAGGTCCGCATAGGCCTTGGCCACGCCGGCGGCGATGGTGCCGACGCCCGGCTCGGATACCAGCTTCACCGATACCAGCGCCTGCGGGTTGACCTGCTTGAGGTCGAAGATCAGCTGTGCCAGGTCTTCGATGGAGTAGATGTCGTGGTGCGGCGGCGGCGAGATCAGGGTCACGCCGGGCACCGCATAGCGCAGGCGGGCGATCAGGCCGTTGACCTTGCCGCCCGGCAACTGGCCGCCCTCGCCGGGCTTGGCGCCCTGGGCCACCTTGATCTGCAGGACCTCGGCGTTGACCAGGTATTCCGGGGTCACGCCGAAGCGGCCGGTAGCCACCTGCTTGATCTTCGAACTCTTCAGCGTGCCGTAGCGCGCCGGGTCCTCGCCGCCCTCGCCGGAGTTGGAGCGACCGCCCAGGGTGTTCATCGCCTCGGCCAGCGCCTCGTGGGCCTCCGGCGACAGCGCGCCGAGGGAAATCCCGGCGGCATCGAAGCGCTTGAAGATGGCTTCCAGCGGCTCCACCTCGTCGAGCGCCAGCGGCTGCGCGGCGGTCTTCACCTGCAACAGGTCGCGGATCATCGACACTGGGCGCTGGTCCACCAGCGCGGTGTATTCCTTGAACTTCTCGTAGTCGCCCTGCTGCACGGCAGCCTGCAGGGTATTCACCACATCCGGGTTGTAGGCGTGGTATTCGCCGCCATAGACGAACTTCAGCAAGCCGCCCTGCTGGATCGGCTTGCGGTTGCTCCAGGCCTCGGCGGCCAGGAGCTTCTGCTCGTTCTCGATATCGACGAAGCGCGCGCCCTGGATGCGGCTGGCGACTCCGGTGAAGCACAGGTCGGTGACCTCGTCGGACAGGCCCACCGCCTCGAACAGCTGCGCGCCACGGTAGGACGCGACGGTGGAGATGCCCATCTTCGAGAGAATCTTCATCAGGCCCTTGGAGATCCCCTTGCGGTAGTACTTGAACACCTCGTAGAGGTCGCCCAGCACTTCACCGGTGCGGATCAGGTCGGCCAGCACCTCGTAGGCGAGGAACGGATAGACCGCCGAGGCGCCGAAGCCGATCAGCACCGCGAAATGGTGCGGATCGCGGGCGGTGGCGGTCTCCACCAGGATGTTGGAGTCGCAGCGCAGCCCGGTCTGCACCAGGCGGTGATGCACCGCACCGACGGCCAGGGCAGCATGCACCGGCAGTTTGCCGGGAGCGATATGGCGGTCGCTGAGGATCAGCAGCACCTTGCCGCCGCGCACGGCTTCCTCGGCCTGGTCGGCGATGTTGCGCACCGCGGCCTCCAGGCCCACCGACTCGTCGTAGTTGAGGTCGATGAAGTGGCGGTCGAAGCCCGGGCGGTCCAGGGTCATGATGGTCCGCCACTTCGCCGGCGAGATCACCGGAGTGGTGAGGATCGCCTGGTTGGCATGGTGCGGGGCTTCCTCGAAGATGTTCTGCTCGACGCCCAGGCAGGTTTCCAGGGACATCACGATGGCTTCGCGCAGCGGGTCGATCGGCGGGTTGGTGACCTGGGCGAATTGCTGGCGGAAGTAATCGTACGGAGAGCGGATGCGCCGGGAGAGGATCGCCATCGGCGTATCGTCGCCCATGGAGCCCACCGCTTCCTGGCCCTGCTCGCCGAGCGGACGCAGCACCTGGTCACGCTCCTCGAAGGTGACCTGGAACATCTTCATGAATTGCTTGAGCTGGTCGGCGTCGTAGCTGGCCACGCCATGGTCGTCGTCCAGGGTCGCCTGGATGCGCAGGGCATTCTGCCGCAGCCACTGCTTGTAGGGATGGCGCGACTTCAGGCGGTTGTCGATGTCGTCGCTGTGCAGGACCTGGCCGGTCTCGGTGTCCACCGCGAGGATCTGCCCCGGGCCGACGCGACCCTTGGCGATGACGTCCTCGGGCTTGTAGTCCCAGACGCCGATTTCCGAAGCCAGGGTGATGTAGCCGTTCTTCGTGGTGACCCAGCGCGACGGGCGCAGGCCATTGCGGTCGAGCAGGCAGACGGCATAGCGACCGTCGGTCAGCACGACGCCGGCGGGGCCATCCCAGGGCTCCATGTGCAGCGAGTTGTACTCGTAGAACGCGCGCAGGTCGGCGTCCATGGTTTCGACGTTCTGCCAGGCCGGCGGGATGATCATGCGCAGGCCGCGGAACAGGTCCATGCCGCCGGTGACCATCAGTTCGAGCATGTTGTCCATGCTCGACGAGTCGGAGCCGACGCGGTTCACCAGCGGGCCGAGCTCTTCCAGGTCGGGGATCAGTTCGTTGGTGAACTTGGTCCGCCGCGCCTGGGCCCAGTTGCGGTTGCCGGTGATGGTGTTGATCTCGCCGTTGTGGGCGAGGAAGCGGAACGGCTGCGCCAGCGGCCATTTCGGCAGGGTGTTGGTGGAGAAGCGCTGGTGGAATACGCAGATCGCGGTCTGCAGGCGCTCGTCGCCAAGGTCCGGATAGAAGGCGGCCAGGTCGGCCGGCATCATCAGGCCCTTGTAGATGATGGTCTTGTGCGAAAAGCTGCAGATGTAGTGGTCGCTGTCGGCGGCGTTGGCCACCGACGAGCGGCGCCGTGCGCTGAACAGCTTGATGGCGAAGTCCTGGTCGCTCAGGCCGGCGCCGCCGATGAACACCTGTTCGATCTGCGGCAGGCGCTCCAGCGCCAGGCGGCCGAGAACGCTGGTATCGATCGGCACCTTGCGCCAGCCGACCAGCTCCAGTCCGGCGGCGACGATCTCGCGATTCATGTTCTCGCGTGCCGCCTCGGCTTTCACCGGGTCCTGGTTGAAGAACACCATGCCCACCGCGTATTGCTCGGGCAGGTCGACAGAAAAGGCTTCCCTGGCGACGGCACGCAGGAACAGGTCGGGCTTCTGGATCAGCAGCCCGCAGCCGTCCCCGGTCTTGCCATCGGCATTGATCCCACCGCGGTGGGTCATGCAGGTCAGTGCTTCGATTGCGGTTTGCAGAAGTTGATGGCTCGGCTCGCCCTGCATATGGGCGATCAGGCCAAATCCGCAGTTATCCTTGAACGTTTCAGGATGGTACAGACCTGCTTTCATAAGGAACTCTCACCGGCAAAACTTTTTTAGTCATCTACTTCGCCTGTCACCCGCTCATGCGGCGAGTTTTCGACAGGCAAAGGGAGGCCATTGTACATAGGTGCACAAGGCCTCACAAATTTTGCGGCGAGAAAATGAAATTCAATGTCGCCAAAATGAAAGACGAAACCCGCCGGTCATGCTAACGACTAGCGAGTTTCGTCAAGAGGCGACGGCAGGTCGGATCAATGCGCCTGGCCGATCTCCTGCTGGATGCTGGCGAAGGTACGCGGCCACGGCTTGCCGGCCTGCACCTTGGACGGCAGTTTTTTCACTGCGGCCAGGGCGGCGGCACGGTTCGGGAAGCTGCCATAGGTGACGACGTAGAACGGCTTGCCTTGCAGGGTTTTCTTGAAGTAGCGGAAATCGCCGCCGCCCTGCTGGCGAATGAACGCCTGGGCATTGGCTTCGGAGCCGGTACCGAGGATCTGCAGGGCGAAGTTACCACCAGACTGGTTGCGATACCACTGGCTTCCCGCACCGCCACCGCTGGCCGGCTTGGCGGCCGGAGCCGGGGCCGGCTTCGCCGCGGCGGTGGTGGCCGGCTTGCTCGCCGCAGGCTTGGCCGGAGCGGGGGCCGGGGCCGGCTTGCTGGCCGGGGCGCTGGCGACCGGCGCGGCCGGTGCCGGGGTCTGCGTCGGAGTCGGGGTCGCCGCAGGCGCGGTCGGTTCGGTCGGCGCCGGCGGCACCGGATGCATCGGCGTGACGCCGTTGTTGGCCAGCGGCGTCACCGGAGGAGCCGAGCTGGAAACGGTAGGCGGCACCGCGGCGGACGGCAGGCCGCCTTCGTCGTCGCCACCTTGCCCGGCGGCCTGGGCCAGCGGCTCGCGAATGACCGGCTGCGACTCGCCGACCAACGGTAGCGGCAACGGCTGGCTGGAGCCGTTGAACTCCACGGCCGGGCCGCTGCCCGGCTGCTGGGCCTGGGCCGGCGTAGCGCCATTCATGGACAATTCGGTAGAGGCGGTCTGCGGCGCCTCCGGCTTGCTCTTGCCTTGCATGAACCAGGCGGCGATCACGCCGATGGCCACGACCGCAAGAATCACCAGATGCTTCTTGGGCAAGTTGAAAGACCCTCCGGTTGCCTTGCGCGCTGCGCCACGATTGGCCAGCATCGCTTCGATCAGGGCATCGCGGGCGACCTGGTTGATCGCTCCCGGCCAGCCTTCCGACTGCTCGTGGATGTCCACCAGCAGGTCGTTGGAAATCAGCTCGATGCCCTGCCCGGCGCCCTCGAGACGCTGGGCCAGGTAGTCGCGGGTTTCCTCTTCGCTGTATGGCTGCAACTCGATGGCATGGAAGCGCTCCTCACCCTCGGAAAACACCTCCAGGCGCGGCAGCAACGACGGCTCACCGAACAGGAATACATGCAGGCGTCCCTCGTTGGTGCCGGAAGCCAGCAGCAACAGCACTTCCAGCGCGCTGTCCTGGAGCTGCTCGGCATCGTCCACCATCAGGTAGACGTCCTGCCCGGTGATCGCCAGCTGCGCCACCTTGGTCAGGATCGCCTCCAGGCTCGCCTGGTTGATGCTCAGGCCCTGCGCCACCTGGCGCAGCAACGAAGTCTCGTCGGCGGCGGTGCGCGCCGAGATCACCACGCTGAGGACCGCATCCTTGTTGGTGCTGGCCACCAGCGCCTGGCGCAACAGGGTCTTGCCGCTGCCCAGGGGCCCGGTGACCAGCAGCAGGAGCTGGCTGTAGCGGGCCAGATGGTGCAACTGGCCGAGCACCGGCTTGCGCTGCGCCGGGAAGAACTTGAAACCCGGAACGCGCGGCGCGAACGGGTCGTGACTGAATTGGTAGTGGCCCAGGAAGGCCTCATCGGCATGCAAGCTGGTCATGGGACCTCATTCATCTCCAAGCTGGTCGGCCAAGGCCCGATAGTCGGTGCGCAGGGTCGCGTCCAAGATCTCACGGGGAAAATCGCCGGTGACCACGGCATTCCCCAGTCCTTGCAGCAAAACCAGACGCAGGCGGCCATCGAGCACTTTCTTGTCGACGGCCATGTGTTCCATAAAATCTTCCGCCGTCATCTCGGCCGGCGGTACCACGGGCAGGCCAGCCCGGCGCAGCAGACGGATACCGCGATCGCGCTCGGCGGCGCTCAGCCAACCCAACCGATGCGACATCTCGAGTGCCATCACGGTTCCCGCCCCTACCGCTTCGCCGTGCAACCAGACGCCGTAACCTTGCTGGGTCTCGATCGCGTGACCGAAGGTATGGCCGAGGTTCAGCGTGGCACGCACGCCCGACTCGCGCTCGTCGGCGCCCACCACGCGGGCCTTCGCCGCGCAAGAGCGCTCGATGGCCTCGGTGACAACGGTCGGCTCCAGTGCCAGCAAGGCATCCATGTGCGCTTCCAGCCAGGTGATGAACGGTTCGTCGCAAATGAAACCGTACTTGATCACCTCCGCCAGCCCGGCGGACAGCTCGCGGGACGGCAGCGTCTTCAGCGACGCGGTGTCGATGACCACCGCCTGGGGCTGGTAGAACGCACCGATCATGTTCTTGCCCAACGGATGGTTGATCCCGGTCTTGCCGCCCACCGAGGAGTCGACCTGGGACAACAGGGTGGTCGGCACCTGGATGAAGTTGACCCCACGCTGGTAGCAGGCCGCGGCGAAACCGGCCATGTCACCGATGACGCCGCCGCCCAGGGCGATCAGGGTAGTCTTGCGGTCATGCCGCTCCTTCAGCAGGACATCGAAGATCAGTTGCAGGGTTTCCCACTGCTTGTAGGCCTCGCCGTCGGGCAGCACCACAGGGGTGACCTCGTGGCCTTGCAGTGCCTTGAGCAGGGTTTCCAGATAGAGAGGAGCGACCGTTTCGTTGCTGATCACCGCGACCCGGCGACCGACGATATGCGGCGCGAACCAGCGGGCGTCGCCCAGCAGGTTTTCACCGATGTAAATGGGATAGCTACGCTCGCCTAGATCGACGTGAAGTGTGCGCATGAGGCCCCCAGACAGGAAAGGGCAATAGGATAACGCAATTCGCCGCGCCTCAGCGGGGCGGCAACTTGCGCAGGCGTTCGAGAATTTCCTGGACGACCAGGCGCGGCGGCCTTTCGTCGGTCTCCACCACCACATCGGCGATTTCGCGGTAGAGCGGGTCGCGCAGCGCCATCAGGTCGCGGAGGATCTGTCCTGGGTTGGGCTTCTGCAACAAGGGGCGGTTGCGGTCCCGCGCCGTGCGCGCGATCTGGTGCTCGACCGAGGCATGCAGGTACACAACCCGGCCACCGGCGCGCAGCACCTGGCGGTTACCGTCGCGCATCACCGCCCCGCCGCCGGTGGCGATCACCATGCCGTCGGCGGCGCAGAGTTCGGTGAGCATGGCCTGCTCACGCTCGCGGAAACCGACCTCGCCCTCGACATCGAAGATCCATGGGATATTCGCGCCGCACCGCTGTTCGATCTCCTTGTCGGAGTCCTTGAACGCGAGATGCAGCTCCTTGGCGAGCAGGCGCCCGATGGTGCTCTTTCCAGCACCCATCGGGCCGACGAGGATCAGGTTGACCACGTTGTTCGATATCAGCGACCGATTGCGATGGCCTGATTATTCATGATCCGCGGTGTCAGGAAAACCAGAAGTTCGTTTTTCCGGTCGGTGACGGTATCACGCCGGAACAGCCGCCCCAGGTAAGGCAGTTCGCCGAGGAACGGCACCTTCTCCACCGACTTGCTCTGCTCGTTACTGAACACGCCGCCGATGACGATGGTCTCGCCGTCGTTGACCAGGATCTTGGCGTTGACCTCGTTCTTGTTGATAGGAGGTACGCCGTTCAACATATTCTGGTAATCCGGCGCGTCCTTGGTCACCTTGACTTCGACGATGATCCGGTTGTCCGGGGTGATCTGCGGGGTCACCTCGAGGGACAGCGCGGCTTCCTTGAACGAGGTGCTGGTAGCGCCGCTGGAACTGGCCTCCTGGTAGGGGACTTCCGAGCCCTTGAGGATCTTCGCGGTTTCCTTGTCCGAGGTCACGACCTTGGGTTGGGAGACGATCTCGCCGTTGCCGGTCTTTTCCATCGCCGACAGTTGCAGGTCGAGGATGATGTTGTCGGTGATGAAGCCGATGCCGATCCCGGAGGTAGCATCCTTGGCACCGAGGTCGACGAACGGCGACGGCGACTTGCTGGTACCCGTGGTCGGGAAGGTACAGCTACCGGCGATCGGGCCGCAGTTCATGCCGTCCTCGTCCTTGATCCCGATATTGCCGTCCTTGCCGTAGCCGCTCCAGTTGCCCTTGTGATAAGCGCCGCCCCAGCGCACACCGAGACTCTTGTCGTAACCGACGTTGGCCTCGACGATGCGTGCCTCGATCATCACCTGGCGCACCGGAATATCCAGCTGCGAAACGATCCGCCGCAGTTCGTCCAGTCGCTCCTGGGGCTGATAGGCGATGATGCTGTTGGTGCGGTCGTCGACGGTGATCGAGCCGCGCCCGCCTTCCTTGCCTTCCTGGCCACCATCGCTGGTCACCGACTGGAACAGCTTGGCGATGTCCGCGGCCTTGGCGTAGTTCACCTGGATCAGTTCCCGGCGCAGTGGCGCCAACTCGGCGATCTGCTTCTGCGCTTCCAGCTCCTGGCGCTCACGGGCGGCGATCTCGTCGGCCGGGGCCACCAGCAGTACGTTGCCGAGCTTGCGCTTGTCCAGGCCCTTGGTCTTCAGTACCAGGTCCAGCGCCTGGTCCCACGGCACGTTCTGCAGGCGCAGGGTGATATTGCCCTGCACGGTATCCGAGGCCACCAGATTCAGGTCGGTGAAGTCGGCGATCAGTTGCAGTACCGAACGCACGTCGATGTCCTGGAAGTTCAGCGACAGTTTCTCGCCGGTATAGGCGAAATTGTCCTTCTTGCGCCGCTCGGCATCTTCCGTGGTCATCGGCTTGATGCTGACGGTCAGGCGATTGTCGGTCTGGTAGACCAGGTAGTCGTAGAGCCCGCTCGGCTCGATGGTGATGCTGGTACGGTCGGATTGCGCGCTGGCGTTGACGAACTGCACCGGCGTGGCGAAGTCCTTGACGTCCAGGCGAACCCGCAGCGCATCCGGCAGCTGGGTCTTGGCGAAGTCCAGGCGGATCTTGCCGCCCTGCTCCTGGATATCCGGGCTCAAGGTCGGGTCGGACAGGTCGATGACCACGTTGCCCTCGCCCTTTTCGCCACGCTGGAAATCGATGTTGCGGATGGCACGACCCGCCGGCACGTACGGCTTGGGCTTGATCGGCTGGGCATAGCTGGCCGGAGCCGGGCTTGCCTTGACCGGAGCGGCGGAAGCGACGCTGGCGCCGGCCGGCGAATTGCCGACCACCACGAAGAGGTTGTTGCCTTCCACCCGGGTGGTGTAGGACGACAGCGCGGTCAGGTTGATGATCAACCGTGTGCGATCCTTCGCCTCGACCACCGTGACGCTGCGCGTATTGCCCACGCTCAGCTCGCGATTCTTGGTGCCGAGCTTGTTCTGCACCCCCGGCAGATCGAGGGCGATTCGCGCCGGCTGCTCGATGGTATAGCCACGCGGTGCGGCGACGGGCTCGTCGAACTGCAGCTTTAGCTCGACCCGGTCGCCAGGCAGTGCCGCCACGTCGAGTTTCTCCAGGTCCGCGGCGAGCAATGCCGGCGCGAACATGGCGGCCAGCAAAGCGATCCCGAGGCGCGAGAGGCCACTGTTCATCGTCCGACTCCGTTGTACAGACTGCTGTTGGTTATGCATGTTTTTCCCCGCCCTCAGGAGCGTTCCTTGAGAGTCAGGCTGCGCGGACGCTCCAGCCAGTTCCCCTCTCCGTCAGGAACGATTTCGATCACGTCTATTTTTCCTTCGCTGATGCCGACGACCTTGCCGTCGTTGCGCCCCAGGTAGTCCCCGACCCTCACCCGGTGCACGCCACCCGCGCCCTTCACCAGGGCGAAGGTGCCCTGGGCGTTGGACAGGGTGCCGACCATCTCGAAGGTCTCGATGTTGAAGCCTTCCAGGAACTGCTTGACCCGCGTCTCGTCGGGCTTGATCACCTTGTTGCCCTTCTGCCGCACGGTCAGGTCGATCTTCACCGGCGGCTGGAACGGGCTGCGTAGCGACGCGGCGCTATAGGTGAAGGCCTCGTACGGCTGGAACTTCGGCAACGGCTCGATGGTGCCCTTGGGCCGGGCGCGAACCTCGTCCATGTAGGACTGCAGATCGGCGAAATCGGAACCGCCGCCGCATCCGGCCAGGCTGGCGAGCAGCAGGCTGCTCAGAATCAGGCGGGCTCTCATTTCTTCAGCCCCTTGTCGTTGTAGCGATAGGTCTTGGCCAGGATGCTCATGCGCAGCTTGGACGTGCTGCCGGGCGCGACCGGCTTGATCTCGAAGTCATGCAGGGTGACGATCCGCGGCAGGCTGGACACGCCGCTGACGAAGGTCGCCAGGTCGTGGTAGCCGCCGACCACGCTGATCTGGATCGGCAGCTCGATGTAGAACTGGTAGGCAACCTCGGGAAGCAGCTTGATTTCCTCGAACTCCAGGCCGCTGCCCAGGCCGGTACGAGTGATGTCCTCGAGCAGCCCGGGTACCTCGGTGTCGCTGGGCAACTGCCGCAGCAAGGCGCCAAAGGACTCTTCCATCTCCTTCATCTGTGCCTTGTAGGCTTCCAGGTTCGCGGCCTGGAAGGCCTTGGTGGAGAACTGCTGCTTGAGCGTCTCCTCTTCCGCGGCCTGCTGTTCGAGCTGAGCCTGCATGTCGCTCAGATGGAAGTTGTAGCCCAGCGCCAGGACCGCCGCGGTCAGCAGCACGCAGACGATGACCTTGACCGCCGCCGGCCAGGAACCGATGTTGTTCAGGTCGAGATCGTTGATATCGATCTTGCGCAGACTTTCCAGGGAACTGGCCAGACTCATTTCTTGGCTCCTTGCGCAACCCCATGCTTCGCCTTGGCGTCTTCCTCGCCGGGCTGCGTCTGCTGCACGGTCAGTTGGAACACGTTGGCCTGGTCCACCGCGCCCTGGGTCACCGCCTTGACCTCGTTCAGGGTCGGGGCGGTCAGCCACTCGGACGCGTCCATGTTGCGCATGAGATTGGAAACGCGGTTGTTGGACTCGGCCGCGCCGGCGATGGCGATGTTCTTGCCGGTCATCTTCAGGTCGGTGAAATACACGCCGTCGGGCAAGGTCCGCACGAGCTGGTCGAACACCCGTCCGATGATGGGACGGTTGCCCTGCAGGTCCTGGATGATCTTCATCCGCTCGAGCAATTGCTGGCGCCGCGACTTCAGTTCGCTGATTTCCTTGATCCGGGCGTCGAGTACGACGATTTCCTTGCGCAGGAAGTCGTTGCGGGCGTTCTGGTTCTCGATGGCCGCGGTGAAGTACTGGTCGCCAAGGAATACCAGCGCAGCCGATGCCACCAGGACGCCGCCAAGAATCACCAGGAACTGCTGCTTGCGCTGCTCGCGCAGCTCTTCGCGCCAGGGTAGAAGGTTGATCCGTGCCATCAGTCGAAACTCCTCAACGCCAGGCCACAGGCGATCATCAACGCCGGAGCGTCGCTGGCCAGGGCGCCGGCATTCACCTTGCCGTTCAGCGCCATGTCGGCGAACGGGTTGGCGACCAGGGTCGGGGTGCCGATCTTCTGCTGGATCAACCGATCGAGATCCTGGATAGACGCCGTACCGCCCGCCAGGACGATGTAGTCGACGTCGTTGAACTGTCCGGCGGCGAAGAAGAACTGCAGCGAGCGGGAAACCTGCTGCACCACGGCGTCCTTGAACGGACGCAGAACTTCGCTGTCGTAGTCATCCGGAAGACCGCCCTGCTTCTTGGCGAGACCGGCTTCCTCCACCGAGAGTCCGTAACGCCGCTGGATCTCCTCGGTGAGCTGGCGACCGCCGAACAGCTGTTCGCGGGTATAGATGGTGCGTCCGTTGTGCAGGACGCTCAGGGTGGTCATGGTCGCGCCGATGTCCACTACCGCCACGGTCAACTGGTCGGTGTCGGCACCCAGCTGGCTGCTCAGCAGCGCATAGGAGCGCTCCAGCGCGTAGGCCTCGACGTCGACCACCTTGGCGGTCAGGCCGGCCAGCGCCAGGGCCGCTTCGCGAACCTCGACGTTTTCTTTCCGACAGGCGGCCAGGAGTACGTCCACGCGCTCGGGATTGCGCGCGGAGAGCCCCTGGACCTCGAAGTCGATGGCGACTTCCTCCAGCGGATAGGGGATGTACTGGTCGGCCTCGATCTTCAGCTGGTTTTCCAGTTCATCCTCGGAAAGCCCGGCCTCCATCTCGATGGTCTTGGTGATCACCGCCGAACCGGCGACGGCGACCACGGCCGACTTCAGGTTGGTTTTCGCCTTGACCAGCACCCGTGACAACGCCTGGCCGACCCCTTCCAGCTCGACGATGTTCTTTTCCACGACTGCATTCGGCGGAAGCGGCTCGACGGCATAGGCCTCCACTTTGTAGCGGCCTCCGGAGCGGCTCAACTCAAGGAGCTTTACCGAGGTCGAGCTGATGTCGATCCCCAGCAAGGTGTTCGCTTTCTTCTTTATGAGCCCTAGCACGACCAATTCCCTATTAGCGTTCAATACTTACGAACGATTCTTCTTTTTTCACATTAGATACCAGAGCCGAAGGCCAGGCAAATGGCTAGGTCACAGAAAAATTGCTTATAATGTGAACAGCTTTTGCCTTTTTCCTGTCCTATTCGCTTAACTCTTTCTTTTTCCTGGAAATCCGAATCTACCCATGCGCCTGCTGAAGTTCCTGTGGTGGACTTGCGTCACCCTGATTTGTGGAGTGCTGCTCAGTTTCAGCGGCGCCTATCTCTATCTGAGTCCCAGCCTGCCCTCGGTGGAAGCTCTGCGTAACGTCCAGCTGCAGATCCCCCTCAAGGTCTACAGCGAGGACGGCAAGCTGATCTCCGAGTTCGGCGAGATGCGCCGGACGCCGATCCGCTTCGCCGACATCCCGCAGGACTTCATCCATGCCCTGCTGTCCGCCGAGGACGACAATTTCGCCAACCATTATGGCGTCGATGTGAAAAGCCTAATGCGCGCCGCCGCGCAATTATTGAAAAGCGGTCACATCCAGACTGGCGGCAGCACCATCACCATGCAGGTAGCGAAGAACTACTTCCTTACCAATGAAAGAAGCTTCTCGCGAAAGATCAATGAAATCCTCCTGGCCCTGCAGATCGAGCGACAGCTGACCAAGGACGAGATCCTCGAGCTCTACGTCAACAAGATCTACCTGGGCAACCGTGCCTATGGCATCGAGGCTGCCGCACAGGTCTATTACGGCAAGCCGATCAAAGACTTGAGCCTGGCCGAGATGGCGATGATCGCCGGCCTGCCGAAAGCGCCCTCGCGCTACAACCCGCTGGTCAACCCGACCCGCAGTACGGAGCGGCGCAACTGGATCCTCGAGCGCATGCTCAAGCTCGGCTTCATCGACCAGCAACGCTACCAGGCCGCCGTCGAGGAGCCGATCAACGCCTCCTACCACGTGCAGACCCCCGAACTGAATGCGCCCTACATCGCCGAGATGGCCCGTGCCGAGATGGTCGGCCGCTACGGCAGCGAGGCCTATACCGAGGGCTACAAGGTCATCACCACGGTCCGCAGCGACCTGCAGAACGCCGCCAGCCAATCGGTCCGCGACGGCCTCATCGACTATGACCAGCGCCACGGCTACCGCGGCCCGGAGACCCGCCTGCCGGGCCAGACCCGCGACGCCTGGCTCAAGCACCTGGGCCAGCAGCGCAGCATCGGCGGCCTGGAGCCGGCGATCGTCACCCAGGTGGAAAAGAGCGGGATCATGGTGATGACCCGCGACGGCAAGGAAGAAGCCGTGACCTGGGACAGCATGAAATGGGCACGCCCCTTCCTCAGCAACAACAGCATGGGCCCGATGCCGCGCCAGCCCGCCGACGTGGCCCAGGCCGGCGACCAGATCCGCGTGCAGCGCCAGGAAGACGGCACCCTGCGCTTCGTACAGATTCCCGCCGCACAGAGCGCGCTGATCTCCCTCGACCCGAAGGACGGGGCGATCCGCTCGCTGGTCGGCGGCTTCTCCTTCGAGCAGAGCAACTACAACCGCGCGATCCAGGCCAAGCGCCAGCCGGGCTCCAGTTTCAAGCCGTTCATCTACAGCGCGGCCCTGGACAACGGCTTCACCGCCGCCAGCCTGGTCAACGATGCGCCGATCGTGTTCGTCGACGAGTACCTGGACAAGGTCTGGCGACCGAAGAACGACACCAATACCTTCCTCGGCCCGATCCCGCTGCGCGAAGCCCTGTACAAGTCCCGCAACATGGTCTCGATCCGCGTCCTGCAGGGCCTGGGCATCGAGCGGGCGATCAGCTACATCACCAAGTTCGGCTTCCAGCGCGACGAACTGCCGCGCAACTTCTCCCTGGCCCTGGGTACCGCGACAGTCACACCGATGGAAATCGCCGGCGCCTGGAGCGTATTCGCCAACGGCGGCTACAAGGTCAATCCGTACGTCATCGAACGCATCGAGAGCCGCGACGGACAGGTGCTGTACCAGGCCAATCCGCCCCGCGTGCCGGTGGAAGAACAGGTCGCTGCGCCGGATGCGGAAGACGCCGGGAATCCTGGTGACCCCGAGCATCCGGAGAGCGCCGAAGGCGAAGGTTCGATCGAAGCCCAGCAAGTCGCCGCCAAGGCCCAGACCACCTTCGAGCCGACCCCGGCCGAGCGGATCATCGATGCCCGTACCGCCTATATCATGACCAGCATGCTGCAGGACGTGATCAAGCGCGGTACCGGGCGTCGCGCCCTGGCGCTGAAGCGCACCGACCTGGCCGGCAAGACCGGCACCACCAACGATTCCAAGGATGGCTGGTTCTCCGGCTACAACTCCGACTACGTGACCAGCGTCTGGGTCGGCTTCGACCAGCCGGAGACCCTGGGTCGCCGCGAGTACGGCGGTACCGTCGCGCTGCCGATCTGGATCAGGTACATGGGCTTCGCCCTCAAGGACAAGCCGATGCACACCATGGCCGAGCCGCCAGGCATCGTCAGCCTGCGCATCGACCCGGTGACCGGCCGTTCGGCCGCGCCGGGCACTCCCGGCGCCTATTTCGAGATGTTCAAGAACGAGGATACCCCGCCCTCGGTCAATGAACTGCCGCCAGGCAGCTTCCCTGGCAGCCCGCTGCCGGATGACGAAGGCGCGCCGATCGACCTGTTCTGAACCGGCCGGCGCCTGCGCTTCGTTGGCGACGACGGGAGCGCGAGGCGCAGGCAAAAAGAAACCCCGCCAAGGCGGGGTTTCTTTTTATCCGGCGGATCGATCGATCAGCCGTTGAAGACGTCGTCCACCGATTTCAGCGGATAGTTCTTCGGATACGGCAGGGTAGCCACGCCGGTCTCGATGGCAGCCTTGGCCACGGCATCGGAGACCACGGTGATCAGGCGCTTGTCCATCGGCTTCGGAATGATGTACTCGCGGCCGAATTCCAGCTTGTCCACGCCATAGGCGGCGCAGACGTCTTCCGGGACCGGCTGCTTGGCCAGGTCGCGCAGGGCCAGGGCGGCGGCGATCTTCATCTCTTCGTTGATGCGCGTGGCACGTACGTCCAGGGCACCACGGAAGATGAAGGGGAAACCGAGCACGTTGTTGACCTGGTTCGGATAGTCGGAACGACCGGTAGCCATGATCACGTCGTTACGGGTGGCATGGGCCAGTTCCGGCTTGATCTCCGGGTCCGGGTTCGAGCAGGCGAACACGATCGGGTTCGGCGCCATGCGCTTGAGGTCTTCCGGCTCCAGCAGGTTGGCGCCGGACAGGCCGACGAACACGTCGGCGCCCTCCAGGGCGTCGGCCAGGGTGCGCTTGTCGGTCTCGGTGGCGAACACCGACTTGTACTGGTTCAGGTCGTCGCGACCGGCGTGGATCACGCCCTTGCGGTCGATCATGTAGATGTTCTCGACCTTGGCGCCCATGCTCACCAGCAGCTTCATGCAGGAGATGGCGGCAGCGCCGGCGCCGAGGCAGACGATCTTCGCTTCTTCCAGCTTCTTGCCGGCCAGTTCCAGCGCGTTGAGCATGCCCGCCGCGGTCACGATGGCGGTGCCGTGCTGGTCATCGTGGAACACCGGGATGTCGCACTGTTCGATCAGCGCGCGCTCGATCTCGAAACACTCGGGAGCCTTGATGTCCTCGAGGTTGATACCGCCGAAGGTGATGGAAATACGCTTGACGGTATCGATGAAAGCCTGCGGGCTCTCGGCGTCGACCTCGATGTCGAACACGTCGATGCCGGCGAAGCGCTTGAACAGCACACCCTTGCCTTCCATCACCGGCTTGGAGGCCAGCGGGCCGAGGTTACCCAGGCCGAGAATCGCGGTGCCGTCGGAAATCACTGCCACCAGGTTGCCCTTGCCGGTGTACTGGTAGGCCAGCTCGGCATCGCGGGCGATTTCACGCACCGGCTCGGCGACACCCGGGCTGTAGGCCAGGGACAGGTCCCGGGCGGTAGCGGTGGGTTTGGTCAGCTCGACACTCAGTTTTCCCGGACGGGGTTGTGCGTGATATTCGAGGGCAGCGGTTTTAAGATCGGACATTTGGGCACTTCCGCTTTATTGCTTGTTGGACAGACGGGGCGACCGAGCATACGCAAGAAGACGACGCCCCACAAGATCGTCAGGACCCGGCTGTCAAGACCTCTAGCGTACGACTTTAAGCCAATCGCCCGGACGGGGTTCACCGCTCGGATAAAGGTCATTCAGCAGACGCAGACGAGCCACGGAGTCACTCAATGACCCCTCGCCGCCAGCCTCCAATTGCTCCAGCGTCTGCCCCGCCTTGACCTGCACCAGGTGCAGGCGTCGCGGCTGCGCCAGGGCCCGCTCCTTGTCGCGCAGCGGACGGAAGCTGCGGATCACGCTGAGGAAGCGGTCGTCCTGGGTCTCCAGGGAACCGACCTTGACCACGCCGACGAACAGGTAGGCGCGGTCGCCCTGGTAGATCACAGCAACCCGTCGCGCCGGGTTGCCTGGCACCACCGCCGTGTAGCCGTTCAGTCCTGCCTGCTTCAGCGACTCTTCCTGGGCCAGCCGTTGCCCGGCGTTCTTGCGCAGGAACTCCGCGGGCGTCAGGCGGGAATCATGGGGCACCAGCTTCATGCCGATGAACGACTGCTCGTCCGCCGGATAGCCAAGCAGGGCACTGGGCTGGTTGAGGATCTTCCAGCCCGCCGGATAGCTCAGGGTGAAGTCCAGCTCGGCATGGTAGAAGTTCTGCCCGCGACGCACCCCGGCCGATGCCGAGTCGCCGAACGGCATGCCTTCCAGATGGCGAAGAAAGACCTCGCGCCCCACTTCCTGCTGTCCGTTGGCCAGTTGCCGGGCCGGGCCGACCACTTCCTGCAGACGCCGGTCGTTGTCCGGATGGGTATCGAACAACCCGTGGTAGCCGCCGGCCTGTACCGCCTGGCCATTGCGCGCAGCCTCTTCGCGAGCGAAGTCCTCCTGGTTCTTCAGCACCCGCACCACCTGGATCATCGCCGTCGGATCGTAGCCGGCGCGGGCCAGGTACTGAGCGCCGAGACCATCGGCTTCCAGTTCCATGTCACGCCCGTAGCCGCGGACGAAGGCCGTGCCGAGCACGTTGGCCAGGTCGCCGGCGGCACCGACCCCGGTGCCGATCGCCACCGCCTGGCCAAGGATGTTCCAGGCGCTGGCCTGGCTCTGCTGGCGCACGCTGTGGCGCGCCGTGACGTGGCCGACCTCATGACCGAGCACCGCGGCCAGTTCGGCCTCGGAGCCAAGGTAGGCGATCAGTCCGCGATGGATATAGATGTAGCCGCCCGGCAGGGCGAAGGCGTTGATGTCCGGCGAATCGATGACGGTGAAATGATATTGCAGATTGCTGCGGTGGCTGCTGCGGGCGACCCGCTCGCCTACCCGTTGCACGTAGGCCTGGAGCTTTTCATCGTTGTAGCGGGGGAACTGCTTGAGGATTTCCTGGTTGTAGCGAGCGCCCATGCCGAGTTCCTGCTGCTCGCTCATCATCACGAAATCGCTCTTGCCGGTGGCCGGGTTCACCGCGCAGCCGCCCAGCGCGCCGACTCCCAGCAACAGCAGCAGGAGCCAGGCGGTCTTCATGGCAACCATTCCAGCATCGCCGGATCGGTCACCGACATCTGCCAGCGCGCCTTGCCGGCCGGCACAGCGCCACGGCGGGAACGATCGACCACCCAGCCACGCACTTCCAGCGAACGTCCCGCCATCTGCATCACCCGTTTCGCATCGAATGCCTTGAGCACCTTCGGCTCGATCCGCAGGACCAGCGGACCGTCCATCTCCAGCCAGATACCGCCCCGGTTGCGTTCGACCTCGAGCACCCGCCCGCGGACCACGGCGAAGCCGCTCTGCGCCAGTCGATCGAGCGAAAGCACCGGCGAACGCTTCCATACACCCAGATTAGCCGAACGCGCTGCACGTTCCGCCGCTTGCTGACAGGCCGTCAGCTCGGTGTTCGGCGCGACCGCCACCAGGTAGCCCAGGCCCTCGCCGAGCAGGCGCGCCTCGAGGTTGGCGCCGCTGGCATCGAACAGGTGCGCCAGGGTCCGCCCGTAGTGATCGCGGGCCTGGCGGCCCGGCTGCAGGGCGAGACGCCCGTCGCTGGCCGATACCAGCGCCTGCAGTCGCTGCTTCGCGGCTTCGGCGAAGGGCTCGGTGGTGCGACCGTTGTGCGCCAGCTCAGGCGCGTTGATACCGATCAGCCGCACGCTGCGGCCATCGCGCAGGCGCACGGTATCGCCGTCCACCACCCGCGCCACCTCGACGTTCTGCAAGGCGCCGGTAGGCCGGCAGGCCTCCGCCGCACCGGCGAAGGCGGAAACCACGGACATGAAAAAGGCGCCCACCAGGGACGCCTTTCTCGGTACAGCGACAAGTAGCATTGCGCGCGTTCGCGGCAAGCGGCTTACTTGGTGGCGCCGAATACGCCGAAACGCTGCTTGAAGCGGTCGATACGGCCGCCGGTGTCCAGCACCTTCTGCTTGCCGGTGTAGAACGGGTGGCATTCGGAGCACACGTCCAGGTGGATCGGCTTGCACAGGGTGGAACGGGTCTTGATGACGTTACCGCAGCTGCAGGTAGCTTCGATAGCTTCGTAAGTCGGATGGATGTCCGCTTTCATGATTCAATCCTCGAGGCGTTGTGTGCCGCCACCCAGCGCGTTTACCAGGCACCGCACGTAATTAAGGGCGTGGATCATACCAGACCGATTCATCTATGCAAGCGACCCCGCCCGCCGGTCGTCTGCTAACATCGCCGGCCCAGTCCTCGTTTCCTTCATCCCCGGAAGCCGCTGAGTGTCAGACCTGATCCTACGCCTAGCCCTGCCTTCGCCACTCCGCCGCCTGTTCGACTACCGCGCGCCCCGCGGCATTCCGCGCAGCGCCCTACAGCCGGGGATTCGCCTGCTGCTGCCGTTCGGGCGCCGGGAGCTGGTTGGCGTTCTGATAGAGGTGACGGACCGTTCCGAAGTACCCGAAGACAAGCTCAAGCCTGCCCTCAGGGTACTCGACGCCAAGCCGCCGATGCCGGCGCACCTGCTCGAACTCTGTCGCTGGACCGCCCAGTACTACCAGCACAGCCTCGGCGACACCCTGTCCTGGGCGCTGCCCAACCTGTTGCGCCAGGGCGAGCCGGCCGAGGCGCGCCAGCAGCGCTTCTGGCATGCCACCGCGCAATCCAGCCTCGACGATCCGCGCCTGGCCCGGGCGCCGCGCCAGCGCCAGGCCCTGGCGATTCTCAAGCAGCATCCGCACGGGGTGTCCCATGAGTTGCTGAACCAGTTGCAGATAAACAAGGACAGCCTCGACCTGCTCAAGGAAAAAGGCTTGGTCGAACTGGAGGTGCGGCGCCACAGCACCCCGCCGCGCGAAGGCGGCTGGCTGGCCCAGGCGGAGTTGCCGCTGAACCCCGAGCAGCGCGCCGCCTTCGAGGCGGTTCGCGCCAGCCACGGCGGTTTCCATTGCTTCCTGCTGGCCGGGGTCACCGGCAGCGGCAAGACCGAGGTCTACCTGCAACTGATCCGCGAAACCCTGGCCGCAGGCCGCCAGGCCCTGGTGCTGATTCCCGAGATCAACCTGGGGCCGCAGACCCTGGCGCGTTTCGAACGCCGCTTCAACGCGCGCATCGCCCTGCTGCATTCGGCCCTGACCGACCGCGAGCGCCTCGACGCCTGGCTCGCCGCCCGGGATGGCGAGGCCGACATCGTCATCGGCACCCGTTCGGCACTGTTCACTCCATTGAAGCGGCCGGGACTGATCATCGTCGACGAGGAACACGACGCCTCCTATAAACAGCAGGACGGCCTGCGCTACCACGCCCGCGACCTGGCACTGGTACGCGCACGCCTGGAGAACGTGCCGATCCTGCTCGGTTCGGCCACGCCCGCCCTGGAAAGCCTGCACAACGCCCAGGCCGGCCGCTACGGCCTGCTGCGCCTGACCCAGCGCGCCGGTGGCGCGCACCCGCCGAAGTTCATCCGCCTCGACGTGAAGAGCATGCCGCTCGACGCCGGCCTTTCCCGTCCGCTGCAACAGGCCATCGGCGATACCCTGGCGGCCGGCCAGCAGGTACTGGTGTTCCTCAACCGCCGCGGCTTCGCTCCGACCCTGCTTTGCCACGACTGCGGCTGGATCAGCCAATGCCCGCGCTGCGACGCGCGGATGACCGTGCACCAGGGCAGCGGCGAGTTGCGCTGCCACCACTGCGACCACCGCCAGCGACCGCCGATGAACTGCCCGCAATGCGGCAAGCTCGACCTGCGCCCGGTAGGCGCCGGCACCGAGCGCGCCGAGGAACGCCTGCGGATTCTCTTCCCGAACCATCCGGTGCTGCGCATCGACCGCGACAGCACCTCGCGCAAGCACGCCATGCGCGACCTCTTCGCCACCATCAACAGCGGTGAGCCATGCATCCTGGTCGGCACCCAGATGCTCGCCAAGGGGCACCACTTCCCACGGGTCACCCTGGTGGCGATCCTCGATGCCGATGGCGGCCTGTTTTCCGCCGACTTCCGCGCCAGCGAACGCATGGCCCAGCAGATCGTCCAGGTCGCCGGCCGCGCAGGACGCGCCGAGGAGCCCGGGCGGGTACTGATCCAGACCCACCTGGCCGATCACCCGCTGCTGGTCCAGCTCACCGAGGACGGCTACTTCGCCTTTGCCGAACAGGCCCTCAGCGAACGCCGCGCCGCCGGCCTGCCGCCCTTCGCCCACCTCGCCCTGCTGCGCGCCGAAGCGCACAAGCCGGGCCAGGCGGAAGCCTTCCTCGACAGCGCCTGCAGTGCCGCCGAGCAATTGCTCGAGCAGATGGGCGGACCGGAGGTGGAACTGCTCGGGCCGGTGCCCGCGCCCATGGAGCGGCGTGCCGGCAAGCACCGCGCGCAACTGCTGCTGCAGTGCATGAGCCGGGCGCCGCTGCATCGCCTGCTGACGCCCTGGCTGCAGAGCCTCGAACAGTTGCCCGGCGGGCGCCAGGTGCGCTGGTCGCTCGATATCGATCCGATCGACCTGTTCTGAGCGCCTTCCAGGAAGACGCCCCGCTTGACTGGGGTCAGCCGGAATCCGCGATGTCCGGCGCAAACTGTCGGCTAATCGCCGCAACGGTTGGCAACGCCTGTCCGCCCACGGATAATGCGCGGTTCTGAGCCTCGACCGGCCACCCCGCGCACATCGCGGGGAGTGAACTTCGGAGCGCCGCATCCGCCGGCCCTTCCCCTGCCCGACCGTCGCGCGCCGCCCCTCTGCCCGCGAGCACGGAGAAAAACGATGAAAGACACGATTCGCCAGCTGATCCAGCAAGCCCTCGACCAACTGACCGCGGACGGCACCCTGCCCGCCGGCCTGACCCCAGACATCCAGGTGGAGAACACCAAGGACCGTAGCCACGGCGATTTCGCCAGCAACATCGCCATGATGCTGGCCAAGCCGGCCGGGATGAAGCCGCGCGACCTGGCCGCCAGGCTGGTCGAGGCAATCCCCGCTCACGAGCAACTGGCCAAGGTGGAGATCGCCGGCCCCGGCTTCCTCAACTTCTTCCAGGATCACGTCTGGCTCGCCGCCAGCCTCGACCGCGCCCTCGCCGACGAACGTCTCGGCGTGCGCAAGGCAGGCCCGGCGCAGCGCGTGGTGATCGACCTGTCCTCGCCGAACCTGGCCAAGGAAATGCACGTCGGCCACCTGCGCTCGACCATCATCGGCGACGCCGTCGCGCGCGTCCTCGAGTTCCTCGGCGACACGGTGATCCGGCAGAACCATGTCGGCGACTGGGGCACCCAGTTCGGCATGCTGCTCGCCTACCTGGAAGAGCAACCGGTCGACGCCGAGGCCGAGCTGCACGACCTGGAGGTCTTCTACCGCGCGGCGAAGAAACGCTTCGACGAGTCTCCCGAATTCGCCGACCGCGCCCGCGAACTGGTAGTCAAGCTGCAGGCCGGCGACCCCGACTGCCTGCGCCTGTGGACCCGCTTCAACGAGATTTCCCTGTCGCACTGCCAGAAGGTCTACGACCGTCTCGGCGTGAAGCTGAGCATGGCCGACGTCATGGGCGAGAGCGCCTACAACGACGACCTCGCCCAGGTGGTCGCCGACCTGACCGCCAAGGGCCTGCTCACCGAAGACAACGGCGCGTTGTGCGTCTTCCTCGAAGAGTTCAAGAACGCCGAGGGCAATCCGCTCCCGGTGATCGTGCAGAAGGCCGGCGGCGGCTACCTCTACGCCACCACCGACCTCGCCGCCATGCGTTATCGGCACAACGTGCTGCACGCCGACCGCGTGCTGTACTTCGTCGACCAGCGCCAGGCCCTGCACTTCCAGCAGGTCTTCGAAGTGGCGCGGCGCGCCGGTTTCGTTCCGGCCGGCATGGAGCTGGAGCACATGGGCTTCGGCACCATGAACGGCGCCGACGGCCGTCCGTTCAAGACCCGCGACGGCGGTACGGTGAAGCTGATCGACCTGCTGGAAGAGGCCGAGAGCCGCGCCTATGCGCTGGTCAAGGAACGCAACGAGCAGCGCGCCGAGCGTGGCGAGGAGCCGTTCGACGAGGTCCAGCTGCGCGAGATCGGCCGGGTGGTGGGGATCGACTCGGTGAAGTACGCCGACCTGTCCAAGCACCGCACCAGCGACTACAGCTTCAACTTCGAACTGATGCTGAGCTTCGAAGGCAACACCGCACCCTACCTGCTCTACGCCTGCACCCGCGTGGCCAGCGTCTTCCGCAAGCTCGGCCAGGGCCGCGAGCAACTGGGCGGGAAGATCGTCCTCGAGCAGCCCCAGGAGCTGGCCCTGGCCGCACAGCTGGCGCAGTTCGGCGACCTGATCAACAACGTCGCGCTCAAGGGCGTGCCGCACCTGCTCTGCGCCTACCTGTACGAGTTGGCCGGGCTGTTCTCCAGCTTCTACGAGCATTGCCCGATCCTCACCGCCGAGGACCCGGCGCAGAAGGACAGCCGCCTGCGTCTCGCCGCGCTGACCGGCCGTACCCTGGAACAGGGCCTGGAGCTGCTCGGTCTGAAGACTCTGGAACGCATGTAATCGAACCCGCCCGAACAGGAGTCCGGGAACCCCCATGGCAAAGAAGAAACCCGCCCCCAAGCGCGGCGCCAGCCGCTACCAGGCGCCCGCCGCGAAGAACGGCGTTCCCGGCTGGGTCTGGCTGGTCGCCGGCCTGGCCATCGGCGGCTTCATCATGTTCCTGATGAAGCTCGAACCCGGGCGCAAGGACGTCCAGCGCGAACGCCCGGACGCCCAGCGCCCGGCCGCCGTGCAGGGCAAGCAGCCGCAGCAGAACGGCCAGGCCCAGCAGCCCGCGCAAACGCAGACGCCGGCCCAGGCCAAGCCGAAGTACGAGTTCTACACCCTGCTGCCGGAGTCCGAGGTCGTGGTGCCGCCGGAAGCGGTACCGGAGAAGGCCCCGCCGCCGCCCACCCCCGCCGAGCTGGCCAAGGCCGACGAAGCGCGGGCCAAGGCCGCACTCGCCGGGCAGGTGCCACCGCCGCTGCCGAAAGCGGTGGTCGCCGCCAGCACGCAGTTCTTCCTGCAGGCCGGCTCGTTCCGCAAGCAGTCCGACGCCGACCGCGTGCGCGCGCAGATCATCCTGCTCGGGCAGTCGGTGAACGTCGAGGCCGGCAACGTCCGCGACGAGACCTGGTACCGGGTGATGGTCGGCCCGTTCAACAGCCGCGACCAGTTGTCCCAGGCGCAGAAGACACTGTCCTCCAACGGCTTCAGCAACCTGCTGTTACAGCAACGCAAGGCCCGCTGAACGCGGGCCACGCCGTGCGTTCCGACGCACGGCGGTGCGTGCGGTTGAAAAGCCGCGGATCGCCCCTATATCTCCCAGCATTCCGGGCATTCGGCCCCGCAGTGTGGAGATTTCCCCCTTGACCACCATCGTATCTGTCCGCCGCAACGGCAAAGTCGTCATGGGCGGCGACGGCCAGGTTTCCCTGGGCAACACCGTGATGAAAGGCAACGCCAAGAAGGTCCGGCGCCTGTATCACGGTCAGGTACTGGCCGGTTTCGCCGGCGCCACCGCCGATGCCTTCACCCTGTTCGAGCGCTTCGAGCAGCAACTGGAGAAACACCAGGGGCACCTGGTCCGCGCCGCCGTCGAACTGGCCAAGGACTGGCGCACCGACCGCTCCCTGAGCCGCCTCGAAGCCATGCTCGCGGTCGCCAACAAGGATGCCTCGCTGATCATCACCGGCAACGGCGACGTGGTCGAACCCGAACACGGCCTGATCGCCATGGGCTCCGGCGGCGGCTTCGCCCAGGCCGCGGCCCTGGCCCTGCTGCAGCACAACGCCGAGCTGAGCGCTCGGGAAGTCGCCGAGACCGCGCTGAACATCGCCGGCTCGATCTGCGTCTTCACCAACCAGAACCTGACCATCGAGGAGCTGGACAGCGCCGTCTGAAGCGCTCGTCCCCCGCTGGAGTAAACGAATGTCCATGACGCCCCGCGAGATCGTCCACGAACTCAACCGCCACATCATCGGCCAGGACGACGCCAAGCGCGCCGTCGCCATCGCCCTGCGCAACCGCTGGCGACGCATGCAACTGCCGGCCGAGCTGCGCGCCGAGGTAACACCGAAGAACATCCTCATGATCGGCCCCACCGGCGTCGGCAAGACCGAGATCGCCCGCCGCCTGGCGCGCCTGGCGAACGCGCCGTTCATCAAGGTCGAGGCGACCAAGTTCACCGAGGTCGGCTATGTCGGACGCGACGTCGAATCGATCATCCGCGATCTCGCCGACGCCGCGGTGAAGATGCTCCGCGAACAGGAGATCCAGAAGGTCAAGTATCGCGCCGAGGACGCCGCCGAAGAGCGCATCCTCGATGCCCTGCTGCCGGCCGCGCGTCCCGCCATGGGCTTCGGCGACGAGCCGGCACGCGAGGACAGCAACACCCGCCAGCTGTTCCGCAAGCGCCTGCGCGAAGGCCAGCTGGACGACAAGGAAATCGACATCGAGGTGGCCGACAACCCGGCCGGCGTGGAGATCATGGCCCCGCCCGGCATGGAGGAGATGACCAACCAGTTGCAGAACCTGTTCTCCGGCATGAGCAAGGGCAAGAAGAAGACCCGCAAGCTGAAGGTCGCCGAGGCCCTGAAGCTGATCCGCGACGAAGAGGCGGTGCGCCTGGTCAACGAGGAAGAGCTCAAGGCACGCGCCCTGGAGGCGGTCGAGCAGCACGGCATCGTCTTCATCGACGAGATCGACAAGATCGCCAAGCGCGCCAACGCCGGCGGCGCCGACGTCTCCCGCGAGGGCGTACAGCGCGACCTGCTGCCGCTGATCGAGGGCTGCACGGTGAACACCAAGCTGGGCATGGTCAAGACCGACCACATCCTGTTCATCGCCTCCGGCGCCTTCCACCTGAGCAAGCCGAGCGACCTGGTTCCCGAGCTGCAGGGCCGCCTGCCGATCCGCGTGGAGCTCAAGGCCCTCAGTCCGAACGATTTCGAGCGCATCCTCACCGAGCCGCATGCCTCGCTCACCGAGCAGTACCGCGAGCTGCTGAAGACCGAGGGGCTGGCCATCGAGTTCGCCGAGGACGGCATCAAGCGCCTTGCCGAGATCGCCTGGCAGGTCAACGAGAAGACCGAGAACATCGGTGCCCGCCGCCTGCATACGCTGCTCGAGCGGCTGCTGGAAGAGGTCTCGTTCAGCGCCGCCGACCTGGCCAGCGAGCATAGCGACAAGCCGATCCTGATCGATGCCGGCTACGTCAACAGCCACCTCGGCGAGCTGGCCGAGGACGAGGACCTGTCCCGCTACATCCTTTGACCACCGCCGCCGCCACGGCCAACACCGTGGCGGCGGGCCGCGCGGTCCCGAACCGGGGTATCCTTGTACTCCGCCCTTCCGCGAGTCCGATGCGATGCGTATCCCTTCCGCCATCCAGCTGCACAAAGCCTCGAAGACCCTGACCCTGCGCTACGGCGAGGATAGCTACGACCTGCCTGCCGAGTTCCTCCGCGTGCATTCGCCCTCGGCCGAGGTCCAGGGCCACGGCAACCCGGTATTGCAGTACGGCAAGCTGAACGTCGGCCTGGTCGGCGTCGAACCCGCCGGCCAGTACGCACTGAAGCTGAGCTTCGACGACGGCCACGACAGCGGCCTGTTCACCTGGGACTACCTGTACGAGCTGGCGACCCGCAAGGACCAGCTATGGGCCGACTACCTGGCGGAGCTGGCCAGCGCCGGCAAGTCGCGCGACCCCGACGAGTCGGTCGTCAAGCTGATGCTCTGAAGCGCCGGGCCGAGTGCCCCTTCGCGGCACACGGCATCCAGGCGATTTTTCTCCGCTGCCCCGAACGAGGGCACGTCATTTGCAACATTCGCCCCGCAGACTGCCAGACCAGACATCCGGTCGGCGCGGTCGCCACGGCGAATGTCCTACCCTGCACGGCAGCAACGCTCTAGTCCGCAGGTCGGCCGCTCGCCGGGCCAGCCACGCCGGCCACCGATGCTTCTGCCAGCTTGCACGCCAGCGGAAACTCGCGTAACCAAGACGGTGCAGCCCCTTGTCCGGGTTCCCTTCCCTGACGTGCGTCCGCCCCGCCCTGAAACGTGCGGGTGGGCTGGTAGTCGAGCAGTAGCCGGCCGGACACCTGGTCCCCGGTTTCGTTGCGGTCCCCTGTTTCGCCTCGAACAATGGAGCGTTGCCGATGAGTCAGAAGAACAATAACGAGCTTCCCAAGCAAGCCGCGGAAAACACGCTGAACCTGAATCCGGTGATCGGCATCCGGGGCAAGGACCTGCTCACCTCCGCGCGCATGGTCCTGCTCCAGGCGGTGCGCCAGCCGCTGCACAGCACCAGGCACGTGGCGCATTTCAGCCTGGAGCTGAAGAACGTCCTGCTCGGCCAGTCGGAGCTACGCCCAGGCGATGACGACCGACGCTTTTCCGATCCGGCCTGGAGCCAGAATCCGCTGTACAAGCGCTACATGCAGACCTACCTGGCCTGGCGCAAGGAGCTGCACAGCTGGATCAGCCACAGCGACCTGTCGCCGCAGGACATCAGTCGTGGCCAGTTCGTCATCAACCTGCTGACCGAGGCGATGTCGCCGACCAACAGCCTGAGCAACCCGGCGGCGGTCAAGCGCTTCTTCGAGACCGGCGGCAAGAGCCTGCTGGACGGCCTCGGCCACCTGGCCAAGGACCTGGTGAACAACGGCGGGATGCCGAGCCAGGTGGACATGGACGCCTTCGAGGTGGGCAAGAACCTGGCCACCACCGAGGGCGCCGTGGTGTTCCGCAACGACGTGCTGGAACTGATCCAGTACCGGCCGATCACCGAGTCGGTGCACGAACGCCCGCTGCTGGTGGTGCCGCCGCAGATCAACAAGTTTTACGTCTTCGACCTGTCGCCGGACAAGAGCCTGGCGCGCTTCTGCCTGCGCAACGGCGTGCAGACCTTCATCGTCAGCTGGCGCAACCCGACCAAGTCGCAGCGCGAATGGGGCCTGACCACCTATATCGAGGCGCTCAAGGAGGCCATCGAGGTAGTCCTGTCGATCACCGGCAGCAAGGACCTCAACCTCCTCGGCGCCTGCTCCGGCGGGATCACCACCGCGACCCTGGTCGGCCACTACGTGGCCAGCGGCGAGAAGAAGGTCAACGCCTTCACCCAACTGGTCAGCGTGCTCGACTTCGAACTGAATACCCAGGTCGCGCTGTTCGCCGACGAGAAGACCCTGGAGGCCGCCAAGCGTCGCTCCTACCAGTCCGGCGTGCTGGAGGGCAAGGACATGGCCAAGGTGTTCGCCTGGATGCGCCCCAACGACCTGATCTGGAACTACTGGGTCAACAACTACCTGCTCGGCAACCAGCCGCCGGCGTTCGACATCCTCTACTGGAACAACGACACCACGCGCCTGCCCGCCGCGCTGCACGGCGAGTTCGTCGAACTGTTCAAGAGCAACCCGCTGAACCGCCCCGGCGCCCTGGAGGTCTCCGGCACGCCCATCGACCTGAAGCAGGTGACTTGCGACTTCTACTGTGTCGCCGGTCTGAACGACCACATCACCCCCTGGGAGTCGTGCTACAAGTCGGCCAGGCTGCTGGGTGGCAAGTGCGAGTTCATCCTCTCCAACAGCGGTCACATCCAGAGCATCCTCAACCCACCGGGCAACCCCAAGGCACGCTTCATGACCAATCCGGAACTGCCCGCCGAGCCCAAGGCCTGGCTGGAACAGGCCGGCAAGCACGCCGACTCGTGGTGGTTGCACTGGCAGCAATGGTTGGCCGAACGCTCCGGCAAGACCCGCAAGGCGCCCGCCAACCTGGGCAACAAGACCTATCCGGCCGGCGAAGCCGCGCCCGGAACCTACGTGCATGAACGATGAAAAGCGACCAGCCTGAAGAACAGCCGCAGGAGCGATCCGCGGCCTCCGCCGACGAAACCCCGCCAGCGCCTCCGGCGCGGCCCCGTGCCGCGCGGAAGCCGGCCAGGCCCCGTATCGCCGAGCCCGCGGCTGCGCCGCCGAGGACCCCGAGCATGCCCCAGCCCTTCGTCTTCCGGACCATCGACCTCGACGGCCAGACCATCCGCACCGCAGTGCGGCCGGGCAAGGAAGGAAGCACTCCGCTGCTGATCTTCAACGGCATAGGCGCCAACCTGGAACTGGTGTTCCCCTTCGTCCAGGCGCTCGACCCGGAACTGGAGGTGATCGCCTTCGACGTTCCCGGCGTCGGCGGTTCCTCGACGCCCAGCGTGCCCTACCGCTTTCCCGGCCTGGCCAAGCTGGCGGCGCGGATGCTCGACTACCTGGACTACGGCCAGGTCAACGCGATCGGCGTGTCCTGGGGCGGCGCGCTGGCCCAGCAGTTCGCCCACGACTATCCGGAACGCTGCAAGAAGCTGATCCTCGCCGCCACTTCGGCTGGCGCGGTGATGGTGCCAGGCAAGCCGAAGGTACTGATGCGCATGGCCAGCCCGCGGCGCTACATCCAGCCCTCCTATGGCGTACACATCGCCCCGGACATCTACGGCGGGGCCTTCCGCCGCGACCCCAAGCTGGCCATGGCGCATGCCAGCAAGGTGCGTTCGTCGGGCAAGCTGGGCTACTACTGGCAACTGTTCGCCGGGCTCGGCTGGACCAGCATCCACTGGCTGCATAGGATCCGCCAGCCGACCCTGGTGCTGGCCGGCGACGACGACCCGATCATCCCGCTGATCAACATGCGTGTGCTGGCCTGGCGCATTCCCAACGCCGAACTGCACGTGATCGACGACGGCCACCTGTTCCTGGTGACCCGCGCCGAATCGGTGGCGCCGATCATCATGAAGTTCCTCGCCGAGGAGCGCCGTCGCGCCGTCATGCACCCTCGTCCGTTCCTGCCCAAGACCGGCTGAACTGCTGCACGGGCAACACCAGGGCAGCAGACACTGCTTCGTCATGGTGCAGGTGCATAGTCAATGTTCCGCAACGGCGCATGGCGCCTGGCTTCGCCGCGACAGCGCAAGCTCTGCGACGCCCCTCCCGGCGTTGTGGTACAGCGCTTGCTGCCCCACTGTCGGGCGGCAACCTCCCTGTTCAGGCAGGTGTGCGGTTCTGCCCCGGGTGAAACGGAATTCACAGGCTATAACTGAGTATTCCGAGCCAGGGGACGATCGCCCGTGGCATCCAGACTGTGGTCCTACGACGGAGTGTGGTCCATGCGAGAAAAGCAGGAATCGGGTAGCGTGCCGGTGCCCGCCGAGTTCATGAGTGCACAGAGCGCCATCGTCGGCCTGCGCGGCAAGGACCTGCTGACGACGGTCCGCAGCCTGGCTGTCCACGGCCTGCGCCAGCCGCTGCACAGTGCGCGGCACCTGGTCGCCTTCGGAGGCCAGTTGGGCAAGGTGCTGCTGGGCGACACCCTGCACCAGCCGAACCCACAGGACGCCCGCTTCCAGGATCCATCCTGGCGCCTCAATCCCTTCTACCGGCGCACCCTGCAGGCCTACCTGGCGTGGCAGAAACAACTGCTCGCCTGGATCGACGAAAGCAACCTGGACTGCGACGATCGCGCCCGCGCCCGCTTCCTCGTCGCCTTGCTCTCCGACGCCGTGGCACCCAGCAACAGCCTGATCAATCCACTGGCGTTAAAGGAACTGTTCAATACCGGCGGGATCAGCCTGCTCAATGGCGTCCGCCACCTGCTCGAAGACCTGGTGCACAACGGCGGCATGCCCAGCCAGGTGAACAAGACCGCCTTCGAGATCGGTCGCAACCTCGCCACCACGCAAGGCGCGGTGGTGTTCCGCAACGAGGTGCTGGAGCTGATCCAGTACAAGCCGCTGGGCGAGCGCCAGTACGCCAAGCCCCTGCTGATCGTGCCGCCGCAGATCAACAAGTACTACATCTTCGACCTGTCGCCGGAAAAGAGCTTCGTCCAGTACGCCCTGAAGAACAACCTGCAGGTCTTCGTCATCAGTTGGCGCAACCCCGACGCCCAGCACCGCGAATGGGGCCTGAGCACCTATGTCGAGGCCCTCGACCAGGCCATCGAGGTCAGCCGCGAGATCACCGGCAGCCGCAGCGTGAACCTGGCCGGCGCCTGCGCCGGCGGGCTCACCGTAGCCGCCTTGCTCGGCCACCTGCAGGTGCGCCGGCAACTGCGCAAGGTCAGTAGCGTCACCTACCTGGTCAGCCTGCTCGACAGCCAGATGGAAAGCCCGGCGATGCTCTTCGCCGACGAGCAGACCCTGGAGAGCAGCAAGCGCCGCTCCTACCAGCATGGCGTGCTGGACGGGCGCGACATGGCCAAGGTGTTCGCCTGGATGCGCCCCAACGACCTGATCTGGAACTACTGGGTCAACAACTACCTGCTCGGCAGGCAGCCGCCGGCGTTCGACATCCTCTACTGGAACAACGACAACACGCGGCTGCCCGCGGCGTTCCACGGCGAACTGCTCGACCTGTTCAAGCACAACCCGCTGACCCGCCCGGGCGCGCTGGAGGTCAGCGGGACCGCGGTGGACCTGGGCAAGGTGGCGATCGACAGCTTCCACGTCGCCGGCATCACCGACCACATCACGCCCTGGGACGCGGTGTATCGCTCGGCCCTCCTGCTGGGCGGCCAGCGCCGCTTCATCCTGTCCAACAGCGGGCACATCCAGAGCATCCTCAACCCTCCCGGAAACCCCAAGGCCTGCTACTTCGAGAACGACAAGCTGAGCAGCGATCCACGCGCCTGGTACTACGACGCCAAGCGCGAAGAGGGCAGCTGGTGGCCGGTCTGGCTGGGCTGGCTGCAGGAGCGCTCGGGCGAGCTGGGCAACCCTGACTTCAACCTTGGCAGCGCCGCGCATCCGCCCCTCGAAGCGGCCCCGGGCACCTACGTGCATATACGCTGAAAGATCCGGCCCGGGCGCCTGGAGCCGGGCACCTCCATCCCCAGAAGAAGTCCGGATGAAGACACGCGACCGAATCCTCGAATGCTCGCTGTTGCTGTTCAACGAACAGGGCGAGCCCAACGTCTCGACACTGGAGATCGCCAACGAACTGGGCATCAGCCCGGGCAATCTCTACTACCACTTCCATGGCAAGGAACCGCTGGTGATGGCGCTGTTCGAGCGGTTCCAGGCCGAGTTGGCGCCGCTGCTCGATCCGCCCGAGGAGGTGCGCCTGGGCGCGGAGGACTACTGGCTGTTCCTGCACCTGATCGTCGAGCGCCTCGCCCACTACCGCTTCCTGTTCCAGGACCTGTCCAACCTGACCGGGCGCCTGCCACGGCTGGCTCGCGGCATCCGTACCTGGCTCGGCGCGCTGAAGCGGACCCTGGCCACCCTGCTGGCCCGCCTCAAGGCCGACCGGCAGTTGCGCAGCGACGCGCCGGCACTCGGGCAACTGGTCGAACAGATCACCCTGACCCTGCTGTTCTCCCTGGATTACCAGCGGGTACTGGGCAGCAAGGGCGAGGTGCGCACGGTGGTCTACCAGATCATGATGCTGGTCGCCCCGCATCTGCGCAGCGAGGCCCAACGCTCGGCGGAAAGCCTGGCGCAGCGCTACCTGGGACCGGAATGAAAAACGCCCGGCGAGTGCCGGGCGTGTGCCTTGCCGCCAGGACTCAGCCCTGGCTGCTCGGCGTCGCCGGAGCGTTCGCTGCCGGAGCGCTGGCAGCCGGTGTGGCGGCGGGGGCAGCGGGCGCGCTCGAAGACGCGGCGGGAGCGGCCGGTTTCGCCGCGGCGGGCTTGGCTGCCGGCTTCTTCGCCGCAGGCTTTTTCGCAGCCGGCTTGGCGGCAGGTTTCGCCGCGGGCTTGGCGGCGGTCGCAGCGGCCGGCTTGGCTGCCGGCTTCGCGGCAGGCTTGGCTGCGGCAGGTTTCGCAGCAGGCTTCGCCGCGGCCTTGGCTGCCGGCTTGGTCGCCGGTTTCGCTGCGGCCTTCGCAGTCGGTTTGGCGGCGGGCTTGGCTGCCGGCTTGGCGGCCGCGGTTTTCGCCGCGGTTTTTTTCGCCGCGGGTTTCGCCGCAGGCTTGGCGGCGGCCTTGGCTGCCGGTTTAGCTGCCGGCTTGGCCGCTGCGGTTTTCGCCGCGGGCTTGGCAGCCGGTTTCGCCGCAGGCTTGGCCGCTGCCTTCGCCGCCGGCTTGACGCTGACGCCGGTGAGTTTCTCGATCTGCTTGGTCAGCGTATCGACCTTGCTGTGCAGCTCCTTCACCTCGTTGCGGCTCGGCACGCCGAGACGCGAGATGGCGCTGTTCAGGCGCTTGTCGAAAGCTTCCTCGAGCTCGCTCCACTTGCCGAGCGCACGGTCCCGAACCTCGTCGACCTTGCTCTTCGCAGAGCGGGCGGAAGCCTTCGCCGCACCGACCTGCGCGTCCACATCGGACTTCGCTTCTTTTTCAGCCTTCTCGCCGTCTTTCACCAAGGTCTCGAACAGCTTGCTGCCGTCCTTGCTGACCTTCGAGTAGGCCCCCAGACCAGCCAGCCAGATCTGCCGCGAGTATTTCTCGATCTCGCCGATCCAACTGGACTCTTTTTCGCTCTTCTTCTTGCCAGCCATCCTGCTCTCCTTATTGGGTTCTCGCGACACGCTCGAGCACTGCGCTCAGCTCATCCAGCTTAGCAGAGAGTGCTTCGACATCGTTCCGGGAAGGTATGCCTATCCGGTTCAACGTGCTAGCGACACGGCTGTCGAATGCCTGCTCGATCCTGTCGAGCTGGTCTTCGACTTTTCCCTTCACCGAAGAGAGGCCGGTCTTGACACTGTCATTGGCCGAATCGACCTGACTTGTGACCAGCGATTTGCCTTTTTTCTCCAGGGCTTCGCCAGCTTTCACCAATTCCTTGAAGTAGTCGCTGCCTTCGGTGCCCAGGCGGGAATACGCACCCAGGCCGGCAAGCCAGATCTGGCGGGCATAGTGGCGGATCTCGGAGACCAGGGAAGTGGATTCGGAAACGGTCTTTTTCTTCAGGGCAATCTTGGCCATGGGGCACCTCACGCTCGTTGGGTTGAAGAAACCGCAGGCGCCGCCGGAACGCTGGCAGCGTGAGAGCAAGGTATCGGGGAAAATTAGAAACCGCATACTAAGCGGAAGATGGGCGCCGCCAGGACGGCGAACGCCCGGCGGGATCAGGCCAGCGCCTTGTCCAGCGCCTTCTCGATCTCGCCCTTGAGCAGGCCGCTCATGGCCGACAGCATCAGGCCGAGCTTGACGTCCACCGCGACCTTGTCCGCCCCCACCGCGATCCTGCCGTCGACGCCACTGCGTTTGAAGGTCAGCTCGTCGCCCTGCCATTCGCACTGCACGCCGTGCTCCTTCGCCAGACGTTCGGCCAGTTTCTCCGCCTTGGCCCGTGCGGCGTCCAGCCCCAGGCTGTGCGGACGTTCGATGTGGATACGCGACATGGATCGACTCCTGATTGCAGATCGGAAAACTATACGCGGCCAGACAAAACACCGCACCCGCGCCGTCGGACGGCGGCACAGCACTTTCCCCACATCCTGTTAGAATGCCCGGCATTCTTTCCAGGTGAGAACGTCATGAACGATCCCCGCAAAGGCGCCGACGCCGAACCCACCACCCACTTCGGCTACCAGAACGTTCCGGAAAGCCAGAAGGCGAAGAAGGTCGCCGAGGTATTTCACTCGGTGGCAGCCAAGTACGACCTGATGAACGACCTGATGTCCGGTGGCATCCATCGCCTGTGGAAGCGCTTCACCATCGAGCTGTCCGGCGTGCGCAGCGGGAACCGCGTGCTCGACATCGCCGGCGGCACCGGCGACCTGACCCGGCAGTTCTCGCGCCTGGTCGGCCCGACCGGCGAGGTGGTGCTGGCCGACATCAACGCCTCGATGCTCAAGGTCGGCCGCGACAAGCTGCTCGACAAGGGCGTCTCCGGCAACGTCAGCTTCGTCCAGGCGGACGCCGAGAAGCTGCCCTTCCCGGACAACCACTTCGACTGCGTGACCATCGCCTTCGGCCTGCGCAACGTCACCCACAAGGACGAAGCGATCCGCTCCATGCTGCGCGTGCTCAAGCCCGGTGGCCGCCTGCTGGTGCTGGAGTTCTCCAAGCCGAGCAGCAACCTGCTGTCCAAGGCCTACGACGCCTATTCGTTCAGCCTGCTGCCGCTGATGGGCAAGCTGGTCACCAACGACTCCGAGAGCTATCGCTACCTGGCCGAGTCGATCCGCATGCACCCCGACCAGGAAACCCTGAAGGCGATGATGGTGGAAGCCGGCTTCGACCGCGTGACCTACCACAACATGACCGGCGGCATCGTCGCCCTGCACCGCGGTATCAAGCCTTAACCGAGGGCGCGCCGATGAGCTCGCTGCTGATCCAGGCCGTGCTGGCCGCCGCCGAAACCGGCATCAATCGCGTCCTGCGCCTCGACGGGACAGCGCTGCCGCGCCTGCGCAGGCTTTCCGCCAAGGTCATCGAGGTCGACTGCCTGAGCCCGCCGCTGCGGGTCTTCATCCTGCCCGCCGGCGACGGCCTGCACTTCGCCGCGCAGCATGAGGCGGAGGTCGACTGCACCCTGCGTGCGCCGGCCGGCAACCTCCTGCACCTGGCCCTGGCGCGCGACAAGACCCGCATCCTGCACAGCCCGGAAGTCAGCATGGACGGCGACAGCGCGGCCCTGCTGGAACTGGCCGGCATCCTGCAGAGCCTGGAGCTGGACTGGGAGTACGAACTGTCGCGCTGGCTCGGCCCGCTCGCCACCCAGGTGCTCGGCAGCAGCCTGCGCGACGCTTCGCGCTGGAGCGCGCAGAGCCTGCACAGCCTGCGCCTGAACCTGGCCGACTACCTTGCCGAGGAAAGCCGTACGCTGGTCGGCCAGCACGAAGCCGAAGCCCGCTTCGCCGAACTGGACCAGCTGAAGCTGGCCCTCGATCGTCTCGACGCGCGCGTCGGACGCCTCAGCCAAAAGACCAAGCCCGACGCATGAAGCTCCTCGCTGTCCGCCGCCTCCTGCGCATCCAGCGCGTCGTCATCCGCTACCGCCTGGACGACCTGATCCTCGAACTGCCGATGCTGCCCTGGTGGCTGCGCCTGCTCGGTGCCACCCTGCCCTGGCGCTGGCTGCCGCGGCGCAAGCTGGAACTGACCCGCGGCGCGCGCCTGCGCCTGGCACTGCAGGACCTCGGACCGATCTTCATCAAGTTCGGCCAGATTCTCTCCACCCGCCGCGACCTGCTGCCCGACGACATCGCCAACGAACTGGCCTGGCTGCAGGACAAGGTGCCGCCCTTCCCGCCGGAGCTGGCGGTCAAGCGCATCGAGGAACAGCTGGGCGCGAAGATCGAACAGGTCTTCGCCCGCTTCGAACGCGAACCGCTGGCCTCCGCCTCGGTGGCCCAGGTCCACGCCGCGCGCCTGAAGAGCGGCGAGGAAGTGGTGGTGAAGGTGATCCGGCCGAACCTGGAACCGGTGATCCGCTCCGACATCGCCTGGCTGTTCATCCTCGCCCGCCTCGCCGAGCGGGTCTCCAGCGAGGCGCGGCGCCTGCACCCGGTGGAAGTGGTCAGCGACTACGAGAAGACCATCGTCGACGAACTCGACCTGCTCCGCGAGGCGGCCAACGCCTCGCAGCTGCGACGCAACTTCGAAGGCTCGCCACTGCTCTACGTGCCACAGGTCTACTGGGACTGGTGCCGGCCCAAGGTGCTGGTGATGGAGCGCATCTACGGCATCCCGGTGACCGACCTGGAAACCCTGCGCGACCAGCGCACCGACTTCAAGGCACTGGCCGAGCGCGGCGTGGAGATCTTCTTCACCCAGGTGTTCCGCGACAGCTTTTTCCATGCCGACATGCACCCCGGCAACATCTTCGTCAGCACCCGCGCGCCCTGGAGCCCGCAATACATCGCGGTGGACTGCGGCATCGTCGGCAGCCTGACCGACGAGGACCAGGACTACCTGGCGCGCAACCTGATCGCCTTCTTCAAGCGCGACTACCGCAAGGTCGCCCAACTGCATATCGACTCCGGCTGGGTACCGGCGGAAACCAAGGTCAACGACTTCGAGGCGGCGATCCGCACCGTCTGCGAACCGATCTTCGAGAAGCCGCTGAAGGACATCTCCTTCGGCCAGGTCCTGCTGCGCCTGTTCCAGACCGCGCGTCGTTTCAACATGGAGATCCAGCCGCAACTGGTGCTGCTGCAGAAGACCCTGCTGAACATCGAAGGCCTCGGCCGCCAGCTCTACCCGGAACTCGACCTGTGGGCCACCGCCCAGCCGTTCCTGGAGCGCTGGATGCGCGAACGGGTCAGCCCGAAGCAGTTGCTGCGCAATTTCCAGCAACAGGTCGAGCAGGTGCCGCACCTGTCGCAAATGGCCCGCGACACCCTCGAACGCCTGTCACAACCGCACGCCCACAATGCGCCGCCGCCGGAGTGGAAAGGTTCCCGCCACGACTGGCTCGGGCGCCTGGTGGGCGCGGTGCTGCTGGTCGGCGCCGCCGAGGTCGGCCTGGGCCAGCAGCTGGAAGCCTGGCCGGCGTGGGTGATGCTGGCCGGCGGGGTGTTCCTGATCCTGCGCCGCTAGCGCCGCGCACGGCCACTAGGCCCGCGCCGATAGCCAGTCGCGCTCCCGGCTGGCACACTACTCCCATTTCCGCCGGAAACGCGCGCAACGTACCGGCAACGAACGTGGAAAGACCATGAAAGACTGGCTGGATGAGATTCACTGGAACGCCGACGGCCTGGTCCCGGCGATCGCCCAGGATCACGAGACCGGGCGCGTGCTGATGATGGCCTGGATGAACCGCGAGGCGCTGGCCCTGACCGCCAGCGAGAACCGTGCAATCTATTGGTCGCGTTCGCGTGGCAAGCTGTGGCGCAAGGGCGAGGAGTCCGGGCACGTGCAGAAGCTGCACGAACTGCGTCTGGACTGCGACGCCGACGTGGTCATCCTGATGGTCGAGCAGGTCGGCGGGATCGCCTGCCATACCGGCCGGGAAAGCTGTTTCTACCGTGTCTTCGAGAATGGCGCCTGGAAGACCGTCGATCCGGTGCTGAAGGACCCGGACGCTATCTACGAACACGCAGGACACCACCATGAGTGACACCCTGACCCGCCTGGCGGCGGTGCTCGAGGAGCGCAAGAACGCCGCGCCCGACAGCTCCTACGTGGCCAGTCTGTACCACAAGGGCCTGAACAAGATCCTGGAGAAGGTCGGCGAGGAGTCGGTGGAAACCATCATCGCCGCCAAGGATGCCGCGGCCAGCGGCGACTGCCAGGACCTGATCTACGAAACCGCCGACCTCTGGTTCCACTCGCTGGTGATGCTCTCGGCCCTCGGCCAGCATCCGCAAGCCGTGCTGGACGAACTGGAGCGCCGCTTCGGCCTTTCCGGCCACGCCGAGAAAGCCGCCCGCCAACCATCGGCCTGAACCTACACATTGCGAGGAATACGACATGGGCATTTTTGACTGGAAACACTGGATCGTCATCCTGATCGTCGTGGTACTGGTGTTCGGCACCAAGCGCCTGAAGAACCTCGGTTCCGACGTCGGCGAAGCGATCAAGGGCTTCCGCAAGGCGGTGAACACCGAGGAAGACGACAAGAAGGACCAGCCCGCCGCCCAGCCGGCCCAACCGCTGAACCAGCCGCACACCATCGACGCCCAGGCGCAGAAGGTCGAAGAGCCGGCGCGCAAGGACTGACGGGTAGCCATCGATGTTCGGAATCAGCTTCAGCGAACTATTGCTGGTCGGGCTGGTCGCCCTGCTGGTGCTCGGCCCCGAGCGCCTGCCGGGCGCCGCACGTACCGCCGGCCTGTGGATCGGCCGCCTGAAGCGCAGTTTCAATACCATCAAGCAGGAAGTGGAACGGGAAATCGGCGCGGACGAGATTCGCCGGCAACTGCACAACGAGCACATCCTCTCGATGGAGCGCGAAGCGCAGAAGCTGCTGGCCCCGCTGACCGGCCAGAATCCCCCGCAGGAAACCCCGCCGCCGGCGGCCGAGAGCCCGGCGCCGAGCGTACCCACGCCGCCGCCGACCAGCACGCCTGCGGTTCCGCCCGCGGACGCCGCGGCACCGCCGGCAGTCGCTGCCTCCACTCCCCCTTCGCCACCGTCCGAGACGCCGCGTAATCCATGAGCGCCGATAAACCCGAGCAGCCTGAGCACGACCAGGAAATGCCCCTGGTCTCGCACCTGACCGAACTGCGTACGCGCCTGCTGCGCAGCGTGGCGGCGATCTTCCTGATCTTCGCCGGCCTGTTCTACTTCTCGCAGAAGATCTACACCCTGGTCTCCGAGCCGTTGCGCCGCTTCCTTCCGGAAGGCACCAGCATGATCGCCACCGACGTCGCCTCGCCGTTCCTCGCGCCGTTCAAGCTGACCATGGTGGTGGCGCTGTTCCTCGCCATGCCGGTGATCCTCGCGCAGGTCTGGGGCTTCATCGCGCCCGGCCTGTACAAGCACGAGAAGCGCGTGGCGCTGCCGCTGCTGGTGTCCAGCATCATCCTGTTCTACGCCGGGATGGCCTTCGCCTACTTCCTGGTGTTCCCGATGATCTTCCACTTCTTCGCCAGCGTGACGCCCGAGGGCGTGGCGATGATGACGGACATCAACAGCTACCTGGACTTCGTCCTGACTCTGTTCTTCGCCTTCGGCGTCGCCTTCGAGATCCCGGTGGCCACGGTGCTGCTGATCTGGATCGGAGTGGTCGACGTCGAGTACCTGAAGAAGATCCGCCCGTACGTGATCATCGGCTGTTTCGTGGTCGGCATGGTCCTGACCCCGCCGGACATCTTCTCCCAGACCATGCTCGCGGTGCCGATGTGGCTGCTGTTCGAGATCGGCCTGCTGTTCGGCCGCCTGGTACGCAAGCGCGGCGAGCATCCGGACGACCAACCGGCCAGCGACGGCGACCAGCCTCCGGCCACCCGCCAGTGAACCTGCTGCTCCTCGACGACGCCGACTTCGTGTCGGCGGATCGTGCGGTCCTGCACGATCGCCGCCTCAAGCACCTGCACGAAGTGCACCGCGCCGAGAACGGCGACACCCTGCGGGTCGGCCGCCTCGGCGGCTGGATGGGCGAAGGTCGCCTGCTGAAGCTCGACGCCAGCGAGGCGACCCTGGAAGTACGCTTCGACCAGCCGCCGCCGGCCAAGCTGCCGATCACCCTGCTGCTGGCCTTGCCGCGACCGAAGATGCTCCGCCGGGTGTTGCAGACCATCGCCGCGATGGGCGTACCGAAGCTGGTGCTGCTGAACAGCTACCGCGTGGAAAAGAGCTTCTGGCAGACCCCGTTCCTCGACCCGGCGGCGATCCGCGAGAACCTGGTCCTCGGCCTGGAGCAGGCCCGCGATACGGTGCTGCCGGAAATCATCGTCGAGAAGCGCTTCAAACCCTTCGTCGAAGACCGCCTGCCGGCCCTGGCCGCCGGCAGCCTCGGCCTGGTCGGCCATCCCGGTCCCTGGCCGGCCTGTCCGCGCGCGGTGGAGAAGCCGGTGACCCTGGCGATCGGCCCGGAAGGCGGCTGGATTCCCTACGAGGTCGACAAGCTGCGCGAAGCCGGACTGCATCCGGTGCAGCTCGGCGAACGCATCCTGCGCGTGGAAACCGCGGTCAGCGCCCTGCTTGCGCGGTTGTTCTGAAAAAACTCCGGTAAAAGACTGAAGGTTTTCCCCGCCCGGCCGACATCCTCTGTCGCGCAGGGCTCCGCACGACAACCATAAGACCTCGCCCGCCGGCCACGTACCGGCCCTCCGCGCCCGCACGCCGGACGCGACGACGCTGAGCCATTACCTGTTCCGCCACGCCATGGGGCTGCCAACCCAGGGTGTCGCACTGCCTGGAGTAATGACGATGTACGATTGGTGGGTTCTCCAACTGGCCAAGCTGAGCGTCAGCCGCAAGCTGATGGTCGGTTTCGGTGTCCTCCTCGCGCTGCTTCTGCTGGTGGTGATCAGCAGCAACCGCACCCTCACGCACCAGACCGCCCTCAGCGAGCAGCTCGCCGAAGTCGCCAGCCTGATGGAACAGACCCAGCAAGCCGAACAAGGCCGCCTGGCATTCGAAGCCGGCAGCGACCCGCGCCAGGCCGAGCAGGTCCGCCAGACCCTGGCCGGGATGCTCCAGCGCCTACAGGCGCTGCGCGACAGCGAGCTCGACCCGGCCGCCCTGGCCCACCAGACCGAAGCCATCGAAGCCTACCGCAAGGCTTTCGACGACCTCGCCGCAGCCGATCAGCAACGCAGCGCCGCCCGTGGTGTGCTGGTGGGCACTGCACAGCAGGCGCTGGACAGCTTCGCCCGCCTCGAGGAACTGATGGACGCCAGCCTCGCGCAGCAGGCCGGCGACCCGCAGGCGCTGCAACGTAGCCGTGCGGTGGCCGACCTGCACCAACAGTTGCTCATGGTGCGTTACCAGGTGCGCGGCTACGTCTTCGAACGCAGCGACAAGGCCGAGCAGGCCGCGTTCGCCGCGTTCGACGCCCTCCTCCAGGCCGCCACGACGCTGCGTGGCCAGTTGCCCGGCGAGGCCGATGCGGCGCTGGAACAGGCCATGGGCAGCCTCCAGGGCTATCGTGGCGGGATCGAGCAGTTCCGTGCCGGCGTCATCCGCACGCGCCAGGCGCAGCAAGCGATGCAAAGCAGCACCCAGGATATGGCCCGGGCCGGCCGGACCCTCACCGAAGCCGGTCGCCAATTGCGCGAGAGCACCGCCAGCCGCGACCGCGCCAGCCTCTGGCTGATCGCCGCGCTGGCCCTGGCCTTCGGCTGCGTCGCCGGCTGGGCGATCAACCGGCAGATCGTCCGGCCGCTGGACGAAGCCCTCGCGCAGGCCGAGGCCATCGCCGCCGGCGACCTCGGCAAGCGTCCGCAGAATCCCCTGACCCTCCAGCGCCGCGACGAACTGGGCCAGTTGCAGCGAGTCATGCAGCGCATGGGCGACAGCCTGCGCGAGCTGGTCGGGCGGATCGGCGACGGCGTCAGCCAGTTGGCCAGCTCCGCCGAGGAACTCTCGGCGGTCACCGAGCAGACCCGCGCCGGGGTCAACAGCCAGAAAGTGGAGACCGACCAGGTCGCCACCGCCATGCACGAGATGGCCGCCACCGTGCAGGACGTCGCGCGCAACGCCGAACTGGCTTCCCAGGCCGCTCGCCAGGCCGACGAAGAGGCGCGCCAGGGCGACGCGGTGGTCGACCAGGCGGTGACCCGCATCGAGCGCCTGGCTAGCGAAATGGACGTTTCCAGCGAAGCCATGGCGCGCCTGAAGAACGAGAGCGAGCAGATCGGCAGCGTCCTCGACGTGATCAAGTCGGTGGCCGAGCAAACCAACCTGCTGGCGCTCAACGCAGCCATCGAAGCGGCACGCGCCGGCGACGCCGGACGCGGCTTCGCGGTGGTCGCCGACGAGGTCCGCGGCCTGGCCCAGCGCACCCAGCAGTCCACCGCCGAGATCGAGGGCCTGATCCAGCGTCTCCAGCAGGGCGCCGGCGAAGCCGCCGAACGCCTGGAGAACAGCCGCTCGCTGACCGCCAGCACGGTGGAACTGGCGCGCCGCGCCGGCGCCGCGCTGGACAGCATCACCCGCACCGTCTCCGACATCCAGAACATGAACCTGCAGATCGCCACTGCCGCGGAGCAACAGAGCACGGTGGCCGAGGAGATCAACCGCAGCGTCCTCAGCGTACGCGACGTCGCCGAGCAGTCGGCCGCCGCCAGCGAGCAGACCGCCGCCTCCAGCGGCGAGCTGGCGCGCCTGGGCACGCAGTTGCAGGCACAGGTGGGACGCTTCCGCCTGTAACATCCCGAGAGGATCCTCCTTGCATCGGCAGCCCCTCCCGTCCATCGAAAGCGGACAGGAGGGGCACCTTTGCGTAGGATCAGGCTTTCGCCTTTTGGGAGATGACGCCATGCGCCCGATGACCATCGATATCGACGAACTGGCCTTCGCCCTGGATACCCCGGGAATCGACCACTACCTCGACCTGTACAGCGGCAAGGTGCTGCTGATCTCCGCCGAGGCGCCCGATCCCGAACTGGACGCATTGCTGGAAAACGAGCCGGAACGCCTGCTGCTGATCGACCCGCTGAGCACCACCCAGTCGCTGGGACTGATGCAGGATTTCCTCCGCGAGGTGGAAGAGCCGCACGCCTATGCGACGCTCGCCAACGCGCTGCAGAGCCGCAAGCCGTTCAAGGCCTTCAAGCACTCTCTGATGGAGTACCCGGAACTGTTGCAGGACTGGTACCGCTACCAGAACGAGCGCCTGCGCGAATGGGCGCTGGACTGGCTGGAGGACAACGATATCCAGCCGGCCGCGCGGCAGAGTCCGACGTCGCTCCTGCCGCCGCCGGGCAAGCCGTTCGCCTAGCGCGGTACTAGAGGACCTGGCGGAGGAAGGCCTGGGCCCGCGGGTCCTGCGGATTGTCGAAGAACTGCGCCGGCGGCGCGTCCTCCAGCAGCTTGCCGTGGTCGAAGAACAGCACGCGGTCGGCCACTTCGCGGGCAAAGCCCATCTCGTGGGTCACGCAGACCATGGTCATGCCTTCCACGGCCAGGGTCTTCATGACGTCGAGGACTTCGCCGACCATCTCCGGATCGAGCGCCGAGGTCGGTTCGTCGAACAGCATCACCTTGGGGTCCATGCACAACGCCCGAGCGATCGCCACGCGCTGCTGCTGGCCGCCGGACAGGCGCGAGGGATATTCGTCGGCCTTCTGCCCGATACCGACCTTGGCCAGCAGCGCCCGCGCCTTGGCCTCGCGCTCGGCCTTGCCGCGCTTGCGCACCACGCGCTGGGCCAGGCAGAGGTTCTCGAGCACGGTCATGTGCGGGAACAGGTTGAAATGCTGGAACACCATGCCGACTTCGCGGCGGTAGGCATTGATGTCGGTCCTCGGGTCGGCCAGGTCGACGCCGTCGATGCTCACCGAGCCTTCGTCGAACTCCTCCAGGCCGTTCAGGCAGCGCAGGAAGGTCGACTTGCCGGAACCGGACGGACCGATCACCACCAGTACCTCGCCTCTGGCCACGCGGGTACTCACGTCGTCCACCGCGCGCACTACCTGGCCGCGGGTATCGAAGACCTTCAGCAGGTTGCGTACTTCAATCACTTTGTCCGAGCCTCCGCTCCAGTCGGGATGCCATGTGCGAAAGGGGCAGGTTCAACAGCAGGTACAACGCGGCGACGCAGAACCAGATCTCGAAGGTGGAGAACGAGGTGGTGATCGCCTCGCGGCCGCTCTTGGTCAGTTCGGTGATGGCGATCACCGAGACCAGCGAGGTGTCCTTGACCAGGCTGATGAACTGCCCGGCCAGCGGCGGCAGCACGCGCTTGAAGGCCTGCGGCAGGATCACGTAGCGCATCGACTGGCCGGCGTTCAGGCCCAGGGAGCGGGCGGCCTCGTTCTGTCCGCGGGCGATGGACTGCACGCCGGCCCGGATGATCTCGGCCACGTAGGCGCCGGTGAACAGCGCCAGCGCCGCAACCCCGGCGAACTCGCGGGACAGGTTGAGCACGGTGCCGATGAAGAAGTAGAAGATGAAGATCTGCACCAGCAACGGCGTGCCGCGCACCAGCTCGACGTAGATCGTCGACAGGTCGTGCAGGGTCGGGTTCTTCGACAGCCGGCAGAGGCCGGCGACCAGGCCGATAGCCAGACCGATGGCACCGGACACCAGCGATAGCCAGAGGGTGGTCCACAGGCCCCAGAGCAGTGGGCCGGCGGCCCAGTGGCGGGTCACCCCGACCGCGTCGCCCTCGGCCACGTCGTCGCCTTCGGAGAATTGCAGGCTGTCCTGGGCAACGGTCACGACCTGCTTCTCGCCGCTCTCGCCAAGCAGCGTGACGCGCGCGTCCCTGCCCTGTTCCTCGATAGCCTCGACCCGGCCGATCTCGTTGGCCCGTAACGGCTCCTCGGCCTGGTAGGCGAAGTACTGCGGAACGCGGTTCCAGCGCCATTCATAGGAAATCAGCGAGGTGGAGAACCACAGCGCCCAGGCCAGGACCAGCAGGATCAGCCCGGTCAGCAGGTGCCAGGGCCAGACGGAACGTTTCTTCTTGGTCACGGAAACTCTCTCGAACGATGGAATGCGCAGGTACGACGGCCCCCTTCGCGGGGGCCGTCAGCGGTTCATTCCATTTCCTTCAGCCACTCGGTGTTCTTGAACCACTTGTCGTGGATGCGCTGATAGGTGCCGTCTTCGCGGATCTGATGGAGGAAGTTGTTGATGAAATTGATGCTGTCGTAGTCGCCTTTCTTCAGGCCGAACGCCAGCGGCTCGTAGGTGAACGGCTGGTCGAGGTAGACCAGCTTGCCGGCGCCGAACTTGCTCACCGCCACCACGTTGTAGGGCGAGTCGTAGATGAAGGCGTCGGCCTTGCCGTTGACCACGTCCATCACCGCTTCCGGCTCGTTGTCGAAGCCGTGGTACTTGGCCTTGCTGATCAGCTTGCGGGCAACGATCTCACCGGTGGTGCCGATCTTCGAGGTGATGCTGTACTGCGGATCGTTCAGGTCCTTGTAGGACTTGATCTTGCCTTCCAGTTCCTTGCGCACCAGCAGGGTCTGGCCGACCACGATGAAGGGCTCGGAGAAGTTCAGGCGCAGGTTGCGCTCCTGGGTCAGGGTCATGCCCGAGCCGATCATGTCGAACTTGTCGGTCAGCAGCGCCGGGATGATGCCGTCGTAGCTGGTGGAGACCAGCTCCAGCTTGACGCCCATGGACTTGGCCATGGCCTTGAGCAGGTCGACTTCGAAGCCGATGATCTGGCCACGCTTGTTGGTCATCTCGAACGGCATGTAGGTCGGGTCCATGCCGACCCGCAGGGTGCCGCGCTTGACCGCGTCCTCCACCGCGCCGGCCGCCTGGACCGAAGCCACGCCCACCAGGGCGCAGACGCCCAGAACCAATGAAGCAAGATACTTTTTCATTCCCCAATCCCCAGCAGTCTTAGAAACACAGTCGTCGAACGGATGCTCTCGTCGTGTCGCCGTCCCGGGCGGGCAGCAGGCCATGACCGGCTGCGCAAAAGGCGGCCGATAGTACCTCAGCTGGCGAACGATACGAGACTTTCTGGATTGCCGGCGCAGGGTAACAGCAGCGCCGCACGGGGAAAACAGGCAAGAAACAGACCATGCCCCCGGCGGCGTTCCGCCGGGGGCATGGGATCAGGACTGGGCGGCGGGCAGCAGGCCGGCGTCGCCGGGCACTACCTGGGCCAGCGGTACGCTGGCGGCGTGGGGGTCGTCCGCCTCGGCCTTGCGCCAGCGGCCGAGCCAGTCGTCGCGGTCCTCTTCCCAGACCCGCGTATGCAGGCGCGAAAGTGCTACCGGGTCACTCAACAGAGCCAGGCGCGTGGCGCCGTCGAGCTGTTCCGGGCCCTTATCGATGGCCTTGCCGATACGCTCGCCACGCACCGTCTCGATGGCCTGCGCACGGTTGTGGCGAGCCGTGCCCATGGCGCAGGCCAGGGCGTTGAGCAACGGATCGACGGCGGCCTTGAGGAAGCCATCCTTGAGCGCATGCCAGCGGTTCTCGTAGGTGTACTCGTCGGTGGCGCGCAGCTCGCGCGGCGTGTCGTACTCCTCCGGGATCAGGAACAGCTTTTCGTCGCGGGCGCGCAGGCCCAGCTTCACCCGGCTGGAGATCACCGATACCGGGATCGACAGGATCAGCGAACCGACGATCGGCGACAGCCACCACAGGAAGCGCGGGTTGAGCCAGGCCACCAGCAGGGTCCAGGCGATACCCAGCAGGGTCTGCATGCCGTGCCGGCGGATCGCCTCGCTCCAGGGCGTGGCGTCGTCGTCGCGCTGCGGCGAGTTCCACTGCACCGACCAGCCGAGGAAGGCGGCCAGCACGAAGCGGGTGTGGAAGAGCATGCGCACCGGCGCCAGCAGCACCGAGAAGAACATCTCCAGGAGCATGCTCAGGGTCACCCGGATCACCCCGCCGAAACCCTTGGCGCCCTTGGCCCAGATCAGCATTACGCTGAGCAGCTTGGGCAGGAACAACAGGGTCAGGGTGGTGGAGAACAACGCGATGGCCTTCTCCGGATGCCACTGCGGCCAGATCGGGAACAGCTGCCGCGGTTCCAGGAAGTACTGCGGCTCCATCAGTTGGTGCACCGCCAGCAGCGCGGTGGAAAGCACCAGGAAGAAGAACCACAACGGCGCCGACAGGTAGGACATGACCCCGGTGAGGAACACCGCGCGGTGCACCGGGTGCATGCCCTTGACCAGGAACAGGCGGAAGTTCATCAGGTTGCCGTGGCACCAGCGGCGGTCGCGCTTGAGTTCGTCGAGCAGGTTCGGCGGCAGTTCTTCGTAGCTGCCGTCGAGGTCGTAGGCGATCCACACGCCCCAGCCGGCACGGCGCATCAACGCAGCCTCGACGAAGTCGTGGGACAGGATCGCGCCGGCGAACGAGCCCTTGCCCGGCAACGGCGCCAGGGCGCAGTGGTCGATGAAGGGCTGCATGCGGATGATCGCGTTGTGGCCCCAGTAGTGCGACTCGCCGAGTTGCCAGAAGTGCAGGCCGGCGGTGAACAGCGGGCCGTAGACGCGGGTGGCGAACTGCTGCATGCGCGCATACAGGGTGTCCATGCCGGACGCCTTCGGCGCGGTCTGGATGATCCCCGCCTCAGGATTGGCCTCCATCAGGCGTACCAGCTTGGCCAGGCAGTCGCCGCTCATCACGCTGTCGGCGTCCATCACCACCATGTAGCGGTAGTCGCCGCCCCAGCGCCGGCAGAAGTCGTCGATGTTGCCGCTCTTGCGCTTCACCCGGCGCCGGCGGCGACGGTAGAAGATCTTGCCGAAGCCCTTGGTCTCGCGGCACAGCTCGAGCCAGGCCTGCTGCTCGGCGACGGCGATATCCGGGTCGTTGGTGTCGCTGAGGACGAAGAAGTCGAAGCGCTCCATCTCGCCGGTGGCGGCCATCGACTCGACGGTCGCCCGCAGGCCGGCGAATACCCGCGGCACGTCTTCGTTGCAGATCGGCATGACGATCGCCGTGCGGGCGTCGGCGGCGATCGGCTCGCTGCCGGCGCTGCTGCCGGAGATCCGGTAGCGGTCACGCCCGGTGAGCAGCTCCCAGAAGCCCATCAGCGCGGTCCAGAAGCCGGCCGAGACCCAGCAGAAGAGGATCGCGAAGAGCGCCAGGATGCCGAACTGGATGACATAGGGCAGCACCTGCTGGACGGTATCCAGCAGGCTCTGCTGGGCCAGCTCCTCCAGGTCGACGAAGGCCCAGCCCTGGTAGGGCAGGATGCCTTTCATGTAGTAGGTGGCGACCGAGGTCTGCGCCAGCATCAACAACAGCAGGATGAACCGGCGCAGCGAGCCGACCCGCTGCCAGCGGGCCCGCGGCAGGGCACGCTTGGGCTTGGGCGGGTTGCTGCGTCCGGTCAGCCGACGCCAGCCGCGCACCAGGATGTTGGTGCGCCAGGGCTCGGGAATCACCTTGGTACGGCGGATCGGCGGGGAAATCTTGAGGAAGGTGCGACCCTGGGCGTCGACGCCGAACATCTCGGCGTCGTCCAGCTCAGGGGTGCCCAGCTGCAGGCGGGCGCGTACCGAGGCCAGGGCGGGATCGCCCCCGGCATCGGCAGCGGCGCCTTCCGCTCCCGCCAGGCGAGCGTGCAGCTCGGAGAAGGAAGCGGACTCGCCAAGCCGCTCCCGCTCCTCTTCCGCCAGGGGAAGATGAGCGAGGTAGTCGGCCAGCGGTGCTTTCGTAGTGGATGGGTTATTCATCGGCAGGCAGCTGATAGCTCCAGGTTTCGCTCAGTGGCTTCTGCGCCTCGTCGACCAGCGCCGCGCGCATTTCCACCGGCTTCTTCGGATCCTTGACCTTGATCCGCAGCGTCAGGCGCCAGCCTTTCAGGACCGGGTTGTAACGCAGGCTGTTCTCCACCACCTCGGCGTTGCTGTCGGTGCTGACCTGGGTGGTCACCGGCGCGTCCGGCGCCAGGTCCTTCAGGGCCGGCCCTTCGAAGTCGACGACCAGGGCGGTGCTGCCGTCCTGCTGGCGGATCAGGTTCTTCTGCTTCACGTCGCCGACCGAGCGCATGGTCTGCTTGACCCAGGAGGATTTCGGGTCGTGCAGCTCGTCTTCATCCATGGTCCAGTGCAGGCGGTAGGCGAAGTCCAGCGGCTTTCCGACCTCAGGCTGGGTCTCGGGGTTCCAGAACGCGACGATATTGTCGTTGGTTTCGTCCGGGGTCGGGATTTCCACCAGTTCCACGGTGCCCTTGCCCCAGTCGCCCTTCGGCTCGATCCAGGCACTCGGACGCAGGTCGTAGCGGTCATCCAGGTCTTCGTAGCGGGAGAACTCGCGGCCGCGCTGGAGCAGGCCGAAGCCTTTCGGGTTCTCCACGCTGAAGGTGCTCACCGACAGGTGCTTCGGATTGTTCAGCGGACGCCACAGCCACTCGCCGTTGCCGGCATGGATCTGCAGGCCGCTGGAGTCATGCAGCTCGGGCCGGAAGTTGTGCTGCTCGGACGGCTGGTTGGAGCCGAACAGGTACATGCTGGTCAGCGGCGCCAGGCCCAGCTTGCTGACCTTGTCGCGGAGGAACACGCGGGCCTGGACATCCATCACCGCATCCTTGCCCGGACGCAGCACGAAGCGGTAGGCGCCGGTGGCCCGCGGCGAGTCGAGCAGGGCGTAGATCACCAGTTGCTTGTCCTGCGCCTTCGGCCGCTCGATCCAGAATTCGCGGAAGCGCGGGAACTCTTCGCCCGAAGGCAGCGCGGTATCGATCGCCAGGCCGCGCGCCGACAGACCGTAGACCTGGCCCTTGCCGACCACGCGGAAGTAGCTCGCGCCAAGGAAGGTGGCGATCTCGTCCTGCTTGTCGGCCTTGTTGATCGGATAGAGCACGCGGAAACCGGCATAGCCGAGATCCTTGGTGGCATTCTCGTCGAACTTCAGGGATCCGAAATCGAACTTGGTGCGATCGTACTTGATCGGCTTGACCGTGGTAGCGGTCACCTCGTTGATCTTCACCGGCGTGTCGAAGTGCATGCCCTGGTGATAGAAGCTCAGCTTGAACGGCGTCTTCAGCTTGCCCCAGTAGGCGCGCTCGTTGATGAAACGGATCTGCTGGTAATCGGCGAATTTCATTTCGCTGAATTCCGATGGCAGGTTGCTGGTCGGCGCGGAATACTTGTCGCCGGCCAGGTCCTTGGCCTTGCTCGCCACGTCGTCGATGCTGAACGCCCATACCGGGGCGGCGACGAATGCCAGCGCGGTCGAGCCGGCAAGCAGCAGGGTGCGCACGCGGGCGCGGAAATCGGTGTTTGAAACGGAACGGAAAATCACGAGGCCCCCTCGTCCGTGAACATGAATTACTGAAGACGCCCTGACCGTTCAGGGGTCTCCGACGGCACCGGAGTGCCGGTCGAACATGGTTTCGCCACATTCGCTGCCAAACCCGATAGATAGCCAGATTTGGCGCGATCTGACAAAAAGAATGCCTGTTTCCAGTCATTCGCGTTACGTGCACCGGGCCTGGAAGACCAGGGGGCATGCCGCTCGTCGGCTAGCGACCCCAGAGGTTCCGACCCTGCCCGGGCGGAATGATTCCCGTCCATTGGGTTGCAGGACGCCCCGCCCGGCATCGGGATGCCGGCCGGCCTGTCCTGTACAGCATGAAATCGGCGTGCGGATGATGCACCGAGGTTGTGACAAAAGGCCATGTATCTGTCACAAAAATTCACCGTTCCGGCCCCGCCATCCCTCCCTGAAGCACCTTGGGGAAAATCCCCTCGACGCCGATCAACTCTCCAGCAGGAAGGTCACCGGCCCGTCGTTGACCAGGTGCACCTGCATGTCGGCGCCGAAACGCCCGGTCGCCACCTGCGGATAGGCCTCCCGCGCCAGTTTCACCAGGTGCTCGAACACCGCCTCTCCTTGCGCCGGCGGCGCCGCGCTGGAGAAGCTCGGACGCAGTCCGCTGCGGGTGTTCGCCGCCAGGGTGAATTGCGAGACCAGCAGCAAGCCGCCCTGCACGTCCAGCAAGGACCGGTTCATCTTGCCCTCGTCGTCGCCGAACACCCTGTAGTTGAGCAGCTTGTGCAGCATCTTCGCCGCGCAACGCTCGCCATCCTCGGGCTCGACCCCGACCAGCACCAGCAGGCCGCGATCGATGGAGCCGACGATTTCGCCGCCAACCTCCACCCGCGCCGCGCCGACGCGCTGCAGCAATGCCTTCATTCGGCCTCCGGCGGCAGGTCGAGCAGTCGCCGGCCGATCTCGTTGGTGGCGCGCACCAGCGCATCGACTATCCCCGGCTCGCTGGCGGTATGCCCGGCGTCGCGGATGATCTGCAGTTCGCTGTTCGGCCAGGCCTGGTGCAGGGCCCAGGCATTGTCCAGCGGACAGATGGCGTCGTAGCGGCCATGCACGATCACGCCAGGCAGATGGGCGATGCGGTGCATGTCCTCGAGCAACTGGTTGGGCCTGAGGAAGCCCTGGTTGACGAAGAAGTGGTTCTCGATGCGCGAGATCGACAGCGCCCTGCCCGGCTCGGTGAAGCGGTCCACCACCATGGGGTTGGGGCGCAGCGTGGCGGTGCGGCCCTCCCAGGTCGACCAGGCCTTGGCGGCGTGCATCTGGGCGATCTGGTCGCTACCGGTCAGGCGCTTGTGGAAGGCCGCCAGCAGGTCGCCGCGCTCTTCCGGCGGGATCGGCGCGACATAGTCTTCCCAATAGTCGGGGAACAGGCGGCTGGCGCCTTCCTGGTAGAACCAGTGGATGTCCTGCGGACGGCAGAGGAAGATGCCGCGCAGGATCAGCGCATGGACCCGCTCGGGATGGGTCTGCGCGTAGGCCAGCGACAGGGTCGAGCCCCAGGAACCGCCGAACAGCACCCACTTCTCGATACCCAGGTGCTCGCGCAGGCGCTCCATGTCCGCCACCAGCTCCCAGGTGCTGTTCTTCTCCAGGCTGGCGTGGGGCGTGGAACGGCCGCAACCGCGCTGGTCGAAGGTGACGATACGGTAGAGGTTGGGATCGAAGAAGCGACGCGACAGGGCATCGCAACCGGAGCCGGGGCCGCCGTGGACGAAGACGACCGGCAGTCCGTCCGGCGAACCGCTTTCGTCGGCATACAGCACATGCGGTTCGTCGACGGCCAGCTCGTGGCGAGCGTAGGGTTTAATTTCCGGATACAGAACTAGCATGATGCGCTCCCGAGGCGATGTGTTCGGCCCCCGGCGCAAACGTCGACAGCGGGGCCCGTCCTTTGCTCTGCCGCGCATGATACTTCGGCGCCGGGAAAAAAACCGAGCGGCTTTCATGTCCGCCCCGGTAGACGGAAAACCATCAATCCAAGCAACGGCGCCTGGCGCCGGGAGAACGAGCATGGCCGAGGCCTTGCGACACCGTATCCGCGCCGCCGGCCTGCTGGTGGTGGAGCAACGCATTCTGCTGGTCCGCCACGAGGTCGGCGGCGACATCTACTGGATTCCGCCCGGCGGCGGCTTCGAGTCGGAATGCGACGAATCGACGAAGGATACCGTCCGGCGCGAGTTTTTCGAGGAGACCGGCCTGCGGGTGGACGTCGGCCCGCTGGTCTACGTGCGCGAATTCGCCGAACCCGCCGCCGGGCGCTTCCACATGGAGCTGTTCTACCGCATCGACGCCTGGCGTGGCGAGCCGACCCTGGCCAACCTGAAGGGCCTGGGCGGCGACGAGTTCGATATCCGCGAGGTCGGCTGGATCGCCCGCGACGAACTGCCTGGCCTGCCGTCTTTCTATCCGGCCGAACTGGCCGACGACGTCTGGTCGCGCCTGGACGCGCCGACGCCGTCGATCCGCCACCTTGGCCTGCAGCGCTAGACGCTCACTGCACCGGATCGCTGGTGGGGTTCTCGAGGATCGCCTTCAGCTCCGCGGTCATGGGGAACTCCAGGTTCAGCCCCTTGGGCGGGATCGGCTGCTGGAACCAGCGCTGGTAGATGCCCTGTATCTCGCCCGAGCGATACAGCCCGGCCAGGGTCTCGTTGACCAGGGCAAGGAACTGCGGGTCGTCCTTGCGCACCATGCAGCTGTAGATCTCCCGCGATTGCGGCTCGCCGACCACCACCCAGTCGTGCGGCTGGCGCGCCTTGGCGCGTTCGCCGTAGAGCAGCGCATCGTCCATGTAGAAAGCCACCGCGCGACCCGATTGCAGCATCTGGAAGGCTTCGCCGTGGTCCTTGGCGCTGACCACGTTCATCCCCAGCTTGTGTTCGGCGTTGTAGTTCTTCAGGTAGCGCTCGTTGGTGGTGCCGGCGGTGGTCACCACGTTCTTGCCCTTGAGGTCGTCGAAGTGGGCGATGCCGCTGTCCTTGCGGGTCAGCAACTGGCCCTTGACGTAGATGAAGCCGTAGGAGAACGCCACCTGTTTCTGCCGCTCGGCGGTGACCCCGGTGGAGCCGCACTCCAGGTCGACGGTGCCGTTCTGCACCAGCGGGATGCGAGTCTGCGAAGTGACCAGGTTGTACTTCACCTTGAGTTCCGGCTTGCCGAGGGTGCTTTTGAGCCGCTCCACCACCTTGCCGGCCAGTTCCACCGAATAGCCCATGGGCTGGCCGCTGTTATCGCCAAGGTAGGAGAAAGGCACCGAGGCATCGCGATAACCCAGGGTTATCGTGCCGTTGTCGGCAACCTTCTTCAGGGTGCCGCTGAGTTCCTCGGCCTGCGCGGCGCCGATGGCGAGCGACAGGGAGAGTGCGAAAGTGCTGGATACAAGGGTTTTCATCGGAGGTTCTGCCTCTTTTTTCTTATGGCTATGGAAAGTAAGTCAGCCCCTGGCCGCCACCACGGTGATCTCCACCAGCACCGACGGACGCGCCAGCTCCGCCTGGACGGTGGTCCGGCTGGGTGCCTGGCCGGTCGGCAACCACTGGGTCCAGACCTCGTTCAGGGCGGCGAAATCGCGGGCGATGTCCTTCAGGTAGATGGTCGCGCTGAGGATACGCTCCTTGCGCGACCCGGCCTCGGCCAGCAGCGCGTCGATCTTCGCCAGCACCTCGCGGGTCTGGCCATGGATATCCTCGGCCTGGCCCGGCACCTGGCCGGAAAGAAATACCAGGGCGTCGAAGCAGACCGCGGCGGACAGGCGGTCGTTGGTGGCGATACGGGTCGGTTCCATGGGAGTGCTCCAGTCGAGGGGGGATCAGCCAGCCAGCGCGCCGCGCGGCAGCAGGCCAGTGGTATCGATGCTCGGCGGGCGGCGGCCGATCTGCTCGGCCAGCAGGCGCCCGCTGCCGCAGGCCAGGGTGAAGCCGAGCGCGCCGTGGCCGAGGTTGAGCCAGAGGTTGCGGTAGCCGCCGTTGCCCACCAGCGGTACCCCGGTGGGCGTGGCCGGGCGCATGCCGGCCCATTCGACGGCAGCGTCGAAATCGCCGCCCTGCGGGAACGTGTCCCGCGCCTGCTGGCGCAGCAGTGCCAGGCGCGCGGGCTCGAGGCCGGGGTCGAAGCCGACGATGTCGACCATCGCGGCGATCCGCAGCCGCTCGCCGATCCGCGCGTAGACGATCTTGCGGTCGTAATCGGTGATGCTGGTATCCGGCGCGCGGTGCTGCGCGCCGACCGGCAGGGTCAGGCTATAGCCCTTGAGCGGGTATAGCGGCAGGCGCAGGCCCGGCAGCATCAATTCGGCGCTGCGGTAGCCGGCGGCCAGCACCACATGATCGGCCTCGATGAGATCGCCGCCGACCTCGACGCCACGCACCGCCGCACCGCCCTCGACGATCTTCGTCACCCTGCGGCCATGCAGTTGCCGGCAATGTCCGGAAGCCTGCAGGCGCTCGGCAAGTTGCACGCAGAAGGCATGGCAGTCGGCGACCTCCTCGTCCGGCGTGTGGATGCCGCCGACAAAGGGCGCGGCGGACAGGGCCGGCTCCAGCGCGAGGCACTCGGCGGCGGTCAGGACGAATTGCGCCGAAGGATCGGCCAGGCCCTGGCGGGCCCGCGCAAAGCTGGCCGGTTGGCGAAACGCCACCAGCTTGCCGTTGCGCCGCCAGTCGAAGCCATCGAGGCCATCCTCCTCGCGCCAGTCCTGCAGGGTGCGCTGGCTGAGCAATGCCAGGCGCAGCAGGTGCGCGGCATTGCGGCGGTTCAGCGAGCCGCGGCAGGCCGCGAGGAAGCCCAGCAGCCAGCGCCACTGCGCCGGATCAAGACGCGGCCGCAGGCGCAACGGCGCATCGTTGCGCAGCAGCCAGCCGAGCGCCTGGGCCGGCACGCCGCTGTCTGCCAATGGCGCCACGTAGCGATAGGACAACTGCCCGCCATTGGCGTAGCTGGTTTCCAGCCCGCCCCGCTCGCGCGCTTCCACCAGGGTCACGTCGAATCCTTCGCGAACCAGGGCGTAGGCCGTGGCCAGGCCGACCACGCCGGCGCCGATGATGCAAACCCGCTGAGCCATGACAATCGTTATCCAGGTGTTTTCCAGGGCTTCGACGATAGGCGCGGATGACAGCGGTAGGACAATGAATAAAGATGGCCAGGGTATAAATCCAGGTTATGGGCTCGCGCCGATGAAGCTCCGCCATATCGAAGTGTTCCAGGCGATCCGCCAGGCTGGCTCGGTCAGCGGCGCCGCACAGTTGCTGCACGTGTCCCAACCGGCGGTGAGCAAGGTCCTGCAGCACGCCGAGCAGCAACTGGGCTTCCCGCTGTTCTTGCGAGTGCGCGGCAAGCTGCTGGCGACTCCGGAAGCGCTGGAACTGGAGCGCGAAGTGGCCAAGCTCAGCGATAGCCTGCAGGCCGTGCGGCGCCTGGCGCAGAACCTGCGGCGCCAGCCGGGCCACAGCCTGCGCATCGGCGCCACCCCGGCCCTGGCGCTGTCGCTGCTGCCGCGGGCGATCGGCGAATGGAGCGCGCGCTATCCGCAGAGCGGCTGCGAACTGGCCACCTTGCATTCGCGCGAGCTGGTGCAGGGCCTGCTGATGCGCGAACTGGACCTGGCCCTGAGCCTGAAGCAGCCGGAACACCCCGGCCTGCGCGGCGAAGCCATCGCCAGCGGCGTATTGGTGGCCCTGGCGCCGCGCGAACACTGGCCCGAAGCGGAACGCCGGCAGCCGCTGAGCCTGGCCGGGCTGGCCGGCGAAGCGCTGATCGGGCTGTCCACCGCCGACCCGCTGTTCGCCCGCCTGGAGGATTACCTCAGCGCCGTGGAGCCACCGCCGCAGGTGAAGATCGCCGTGCAGACCTACGCCCTCGCCCGCGCCCTGGTGGAGGCTGGGGCCGGCCTGGCGCTGGTCGATCCCTTCACCGCCCTCGGCGCCGACCCGCACAGCACCGCAATCCGCCCATTGAGCCCGGCCTTCCCGGTCACCCTCTACGCCATCACCCGCGCCGACGAAACCCCGCCGCACACCCTCGCTCCGCTGCTGCGGATGCTCGCCCGCCAGGCCGAGGAGCGTTTGCGGGCCGTGCAGATGTAGCATTTGCCGCCTGGCCTGCCGCTGGAAACCTTGGACGTCGTTCTGGCCCACGCCTCGCGTACTTACCGCTCCGGCTTCCAGTCTGGGCGGTCCGCGTCGTAGCCCTGGGTGGGATGAGGAGGCAGAGGATAGTCCTCTATCAGATTGGGGAAACGTAAGTCGGGGTCAGCTTCAAGCTTTTTGTAGATTGAATAATACGCTTCTCGCAACTTTTCGTCGGGGGCGTACCACATTGCACTTGCAGGGGGAGTCTCACTTCCGAAGACTCGTGATAGGAAAAAAGCCGCACTCTTGCCCCCCTGAGAGACTGACACCTGATAATAAACCAGTGCCTTTGGGAAATTGTGCTCTACTATCTTGTAATACGCCCCCAGCTCATAACTAGCCGGCGCATAACCCTGACTAGCAGCACAGTGAGTATACGCCAACCCCAAATCCTTTTTTTTGGCCACATATATATAAAACTTACCTAGCTCAGTTAGTGCCGGCGGATTTCCTAGGCTAGCAGCCTTATCAAGGAAAGTAAGTCCGTCAGTTGCAGGGTTTTTAACCCCGGCGCGATTTCCAATCATTGCTCCCATATCATAGAACCCCTGAGGCACATCCAGATCTATCATCTTTTGATAGAGATCCAATGCCTTCTGCGTATCTTTTTCTACTCCTCCGGGCCACCCTGTACGATAAAGATTCGCCAAGTTGTGCATGGCCTTCCAGTGGCCGCGCTCGGCCGCCTTGCTGTACAACCCGACGATACGAGGCCACGGACGCAAGGTATCGGGCTTGGCCAGGGTCGCCGCTTCGCGATACCAAGCATCGGCCTGCGGGTCCAGAGGGGGTAGATGGTCCTTTTCGTTAACGCAGACAAAAGGCTTGCTGTCAGCCATAGCGGGAACTGCTGCGAGACAAAGTACAGCCCATATTCCAATAGCCATTAGCCGAATCACTGACCCGGCTTCCAGTCGGGTCGAGCTGCGTCGTAGCCCTGGACGGGGTGGGGTGGCAAGGGGTTATATTTTACCAAATTGGGAAAACGAAGATCGGGGTCGGCATCAATTTGCAGATAGAGGGAGTAGTAGAATTTCTCAAGCTTTTCATCCGGCGTATACCACATTGCACTTGAAGGAGGCGTCCTCTTTCCGAAGACGCGCGAGAGAAAAAAGGCTGCACTCCTGCCGCCTTGAGAGACGGAGACTTGATAGTAGCTAAGTGCCTTTGGATAATTATTTTCAACCAACTCATAGTAGCTTCCAAGCTCATAGCTCGCCGGAGCATAACCTTGACTGGAAGCACAACTGGCATACGCCAGCCCCAATTCCTTTTCCTTGGCCACATAAATATAGAGTTTACCCAACTCGGTCAGTGCTGGCGGGTTCCCCAAACTAGCGGCTTTATCCAAGAAGGTCAGACCATCGGTAGCAGGGTTCTTAACACCGGCACGATTACCAATCATTGCCCCCATATCATAGAACCCCTGAGGCACATCCAGATCTATCATCTTTTGATAGAGATCCAATGCCTTCTGCGGATCTTTTTCTACTCCTCCGGGCCACCCTGTACGATAAAGATTCGCCAAATTATGCATGGCCTTCCAATGACCGCGCTCCACTGCCTTGCTGTAAATCTCGACGATACGGCCCCAGGGCCGCAGAGTATCGGGCTTGGCCAAGGCTGCTGCTTCGCGGTACCAAGCATCGGCTTGCGGATCCAACGGCGGCAGATGGTCTTTTTCATTAGCGCAGACAAATGGTTTGCTGTTGGCCATCACGGGGACGCCTGCAAGACAGAGCACGGCCCAAAGTCCAATAGCCATCAGCCGCATCACTGCCCCGGTTTCCAGTCGGGCCGATCTGCGTCGTAGCCCTGGGTCGGGTGAGGAGGCAGAGGATGGTCCTTTATCAAGTTGGGAAAACGCAAATCAGGATCAGCGGCAAGTTGATCGTAAATACCATCATATAGTTTGTGCAGCTTCTCATCGGGGGCGTACCACATTCTGTCAACATCGGGACTAGTCTTATCAAAAACTCCGGACATGAAGAAGGCAGCATCATCATTTCCTTGGCTTGCAGCAAGAAGGTAATAGCCTGCCGCCTTTGGGTAGTTATGTGCCACCAAACGATAGTACATCGCCAACTCGTAATTGGCAGGAGCATAGCCCTGGCCTGCAGCACAGTTCGTATATTTCAGCCCCAACTCATCCTGACCAGCAACATATATATATAGCCTTCCTAACTCAGTTAATGCTGGTGGATTACCCAAGCTTGCAGCCTTATCGAGAAAGGTAAGTCCATCAGTCGCAGGATTCTTGACGCCAGCACGATTTCCGATCATTGCCGCCATATCGTAGAAACCTTGAGGAACCTTCAAATCGATCATCTTCTGGTAGAGATCTAGAGCTTTCTGAGTATCCTTCTCCACACCGCCTGGCCAACCGGTACGATAGAGGCTCGCCAAGTTATGCATAGCCTTCCAGTGACCACGCTCAACTGCCTTACTGTATAGATCGACGATACGATCCCAGGGACGCAGGGTATCGGGCTTGGCGAGAGCTACTGCCTCCCGATACCATGCATCAGCCTGAGGATCTAGAGATGGCAAGTGGTCTTTTTCGTTAACGCATATAAAAGGTCGTAGTTCAGCCGCCATGACAGGATTTCCCGACAACAAAAAAATCAAGAGAAAAAAACATAATGGACGCATCATTCAGTCCACCGTGAGACCGGGGCTATAAGGTGTCACGACATCCCAGAAGCGAAGCAAGTTAGCTACCAAAGGCTCGTCTTTACGTTGCTGTCTCCAATTCGCATCCATTTTCTGATTCCAGAGTTTGAAGTTTTTTTCGGTTGTCGTAGCCACTTTCTGGGCATGTAGCTCCCACAACTCCTCCCGCATCGCCCTCGCCAAATCCGGATTGGGCTGGGCAACCCCCAACTCGCTGTCGCCATGCATGCTGCGGACATTGATATTGGCCGAGCTGAGCAGGGTATAGAGGTCATCCACCAGCAGCAGCTTGGAGTGCACGTAGATGTGCTTGTAGCGCGCCTTCAGCGGCGGCGCCCCGAGGGCGGCCTCGGCTTCGGCGGACAGGCGCGCTGGCGGCGGGCTGCCGGGGGCAGGGTCGCTGGTGGCCAGGGTGGCGACGACCACCTTGAGGCCGGGTACTTCGACGAGTTGATAGGGCTTGTCGTCCTCGCCGGTGTTCTTCGCCAGTCCGGGAATCTCCTGCGCGCCGAGATCGCCGAGGCGTTGCTCGACTTCCGGCGTCACGCCTTTCTCTTCGAGCGCCTCGATCTTGCGCTCCAGCCGTTCGATGTTGTTTTCCTGGCCGCGCCGGACATAGGGATCGGGATGTAGGTTTTCCCTGACCTGCTTCAACTGCTCCCGCTTTTCCCGCAAGTCATGCGCCAGGTCGCGCTGTACCTGCGGCATCAGTTGCTCCTGGCCCAGGCCTTTCATCATGTCGTAGGTGGTCTTCGAGGCGTCGCTGGAGTCGGGGGTGTTGGTCACGACGAACAGGTACAGGTCGCCGGGCACGCCCCGGGCCTTGCGCACCTGCGCAGTCTTCCGCAGGCGCTCGGCGAAGCCGGCATAACGGAAGTACTGGTTTTCCATGTAGACGTAGTCGGTGGCATTGCCCAGGGCCTTGAGATAGTGCTCCAGGATCGAGCGCTCGTCGTCCTGCGGCTGGGTTCGGCAAATCTGCGCGACGCTGTTGCTGGCGGGCGTGGCGATCTTCGGCAGCGGCAAGGCGTCGCGCTCGGCGGTCAGCGATGGCGTCGAGAACCAGCGCTTGTACCACGGCGTCTCGAGATCCCAGGCCTCGCTGAAGTTGCGGCTGAGGTCGGCCAGCACCGGGCCCTGGACCTGCATGGAGATATCCTGCCAGGGCCCGAACCCGGGATCGCGACCGGCGGCGCGGTCGTCGAACAGGTGGGCGCTGGTGTCCCAGTAGTTGCGGTGCATGTTGTGACCCATGACGAAGCCGATGGCCTGCGGGCTGCCATAGTCGACCAGGACCATCTTCTGGTGATGGCTGGCGAACTGGGTGAGTACCAGCAACTGGCCGATGCCCAGGTCGTCGATGCCATCGGCGCGCAGCAGGTGGATCAGGCTTTGCAGCCGCCCGTTGACGAGGCGCACCTGCTCGCCGTTCATCACCGGCCTGGCCGTCTGCTCGAAGTCGCGGGTACGGAACTCGACGTTCTGCAACCCACCGCCGCGTACCGCCTTGAACCAGTCGCGGGTGAATATCTGCCCCCAGGGATCCTGGCGGGTGCCGCCGGAACCGCGCTTGCCGCCGTAGCCCTGGGCCCCGCTGCTGTCGAGAGTGCGCTGGATCTCGGCGTTCTCCGCCTCCAGCTCGGCGATGCGCGTCCGCGCGTGGGCGGCGCCCCGCGGGTCGAAGCTCGGCAGCCTGCCTTCGCGGTGCAGCCGTTCCGAGCGCTCCAGGGCTTCCTGCTGCCGCGCGATGAGGTTGAGGTTATGCTGGCGCCGCTGCTCCAGCCGCAGCACCTCGTTGTCCACCGCACTGCCGCTGGCGACGCCCGAGCCCACCCAGGTGCCGCCGGAACCGCCGACGCCGGCCCCGGGGATGGTGTTTTCCTTGAGCCTGGCGAGCTGGTTGCTCCAGACCAGCACCCGCGCCTGCACTCCTTCGCGGCCCTTCGTCTGCAGCAATTCGCCGATTCGCGGTCCGTCGGGGCGCTTGAAGCGCATGGCCGGGTCGAAGCCCCAGGTGATGATGTCGATGCTGTGCCGGGCCGCTTCCATCGCCGCATGCACCGCGTCGAAGGCCGCCTGGCCATTGATCAGCGGCTTGATGTGCACACCCGCGCGCGGTGGGTAGAAGGCCTTGTTGGCGAACCAGTCGAGGGTCAGCCGGACGCTGCCGGCCTGTTGCGCGTACAGCTTGAGGGTTTGCGGTTTGTACAGGTCGCTCATGGCGTGGGCTCATCCTTGTCGGCGGCGCCGGGCCGCGAGGCGTCGCGCCGGTAGGCGTCCGGGGCGGAACGCGGCTTGTGCTGGGGCATTTCCGCCCGGTAGTCACGGAACCCCTGCTGGGCGAGCCGATCGTCGGCCTGCAGTGCGTCCGGCTGGTCGACCATCTCCACCTCGTAGGCGTGGCCATTGGCGGTCTCGATGCGATAGGTGCGTTCGCCCGGAAGCGGTTCGAAGCTGATTGCGCCGCCTTCGTCGGCGATGCCCTCCTCCTTGAAGGCACCGTTGGCGTAGAGCCGATACGGTTGCCTGGCCGCCGATGCCACGCCGGGCAACGGACTGAGTTCGAAACGTAGGAGTTTCTGCGGCGCTTCGCCGATCTTCTGGGCGATGGCTCCCAACAAGGCGCCTCCCGCCGCCGCGGCGTCGGCCGCGAGCGGTTGCAGCGGCGACAGCGCGCGAACGCCGCTACCGATGCCGGGGCTGCCGCCGCTGTTGATCATCACCTGGGCGCCGTCGAGGGTGACACCGCCCGGGTCGAGCCTGGCGAAGCTGCCACCGCCCTTTAGGGTCAGCTCCATGCCTGCCTCGATCACTACCTTGTCGCCGGCCTTGAAATGGATCTCGTCGCCCGCCTCGACGAACTGGCCGGTGCCGATCCTCAGGTGCAACGCGTCGGCGACGCTGAGGTGGTCGGCCGCCTTCAGTTCGACCTTGCGGTCGGCATGGACCGTGCGCTGTTCCTCGGCCCTGAACTCGCTGTAGCTATCGCCCTCGACCGTGTCGTGGCGCTCGTGGCCGACGCGGATCTTCTGGTCGTGCTCGATGTTCTCGTCCCAGTCGCGCTGGGCGTGGACGAAGATCTGTTCCTGGCCCTTGCGGTCCTCGATGCGCAGTTCGTTGAAACCGCCGCCGCCGGGGTAGCTGTCGGTCTTGAAAACGCTGCGGGTCTTGTTCTGCGGCAGCTCGTAGGGCACCCGGTTTTCGCTGTGGTAGAGGCAGCCGGTGACCAGCGGCTGATCCGGATCGCCCTCCAGGAAACCCACCAGGACTTCCATGCCCACCCGCGGGATGGCGACGCCGCCATAGCGCTTGCCCCCCCAGTTGGAGGCGACGCGCAACCAGCAACTGGTGTTGTCGTCGGCCTGGCCGAGGCGATCCCAGAAGAACTGCACCTTGACCCGGCCGTATTGGTCGCAGTGGATGGTCTCGCCGGCGGGGCCGGTCACGACCGCTGTCTGGCAGCCCAGCACGCGTGGCCTGGGATGCTCCAGCGGGGGGCGGAAATGCGCGCTCCAGGGAGTGGCGACGAAATGGTTGCGATAGCCCTGGCGGAAATCGCCCTGGCCCTGCGCGACGTCGCTGTCGATCGACTCTTCCAGTACCTGCGGCTGCCGCCCTTCGTGGAGAACCTCGGTAAGCAGCCAGAGATCGTTCCATTCGCCGCGGGGATGCGCGGACAGCGTCAGGAAGTGTCCGCTGAGCAGCGCCGGTTCGTCGCTTTCGCCCCTGGCCTGTAGGTAGTCGGCGCGATGCCGTTCCAGCGCGCGATGGCTCAGGTGCTTGCCGCGCTCGCGGTGGGTGAAGCGGCCGGGATAGTCGTAGTCCTCCAGGTCCGGTTGCTGCGCCCCGGGCTGCGGGCCATGGGCGGCCTGCATCTGCAACGCGGGTTGCTCGAAGTCGTAGTCGCGCCGGGTAACCCGGCTGGCACGGGTGTCGAAGCGCACGCCGAAGCGCTTGACCACCGGCTGGTCGGCGACCAGCCCGGCGTCCTGCACGTAGGCGACGGGGCGTTGCAGCCGCGGAAAGGAGGTCTGGTCGTCGCCGAAGACCAGCACATGGCCCTGGGCAGAAAACTCATGGTGGTAATGGATGCCCTCCTCCTCGCAGAGCCTGCTGAGGAACGCCAGGTCGGTTTCGTCGTACTGCGTGCAGTATTCGCGGGCCGGGTACGGCGTCGGACCCAGCTGGAAGCGGTAGGCGTCGGCGAGAATGCCGTGGCCCTCCAGCACCCGACCGATGATTTCCGGCACGCTGAGGCGCTGGAAGATGCGTTGGTCGCTGCACAGCCCCAGGTAGGCCAGGCGCGGCTCCAGGGTCGCGCGATAGCCGGTCAGGCGCTTGCCGGAGTCCCCCTGGGCGATGCTGGTGAGCTGTCCGTGGACCCCTTGCCCGCTCGGCGAGAGGATCAGGAAGGCCGGCTGGTGCAGCAGCGCGTCGAGGTCCAGGTCGGATCGCTCGCTGACCAGTTCCAGGTCGAAGCGAAAGGGCTGGCTGATGGCTTCGCGACCGCGGAAGGCGAGTACCTGGAAGTCGTGCCGGAGGTTTTCGATGCGAAGGCTGAAGTGCGTCTGGTTGGCGGGGGCGAACATTCACTGTCCTCTTGGAAACGCAGCCGTGCGTTCCTGGCGTATTCGGTTCCGGGCGCGACGCGCGTGCGCCCGCGCGATGGAAATGCTGGCCGAGAGGATAGAGGAGAACAGTTGTGCAACTCTTTGCGCACTCGGCCTCCCGGCCGCATCAACGCTGACCTCAATAAATTTGTAACAGAAAATTTCCAGAATGCCGACGCGGACGCCCCACCCCATCCGCGGCCTTCACGTCCGCCAGGACGGGCCAGGCGTCCGCCGCCTCCGAGCACCTCAGGCGTAGCGCTCGCGACCCCAGGCGAGGAGGCTTTCCAGCAGTTCGCGGATGACTGCGCGGGTCGCTTCGGCGAGGTCCGCGCGGTAAGCGAACGGGGCCTGCTCGTCCATGTAGGTGCACTGCGCCAGCTCCAGCTGGACGGCATGGACGTGCTGCTCCGGCTGGCCGTAGTGGCGGGTGATGTGGCCGCCCTTGAAGCGCCCGTTGAGCACATGGCTGTAGCCTTCGGCGGCAGCGCAGACCGCCTCCAGGCGGGCCGCCAGCGCTGGATCGCAACTGGCGCCGGCGTTGGTGCCGAGATTGAAGTCGGGCAGTCGGCCGTCGAACAGGTGCGGCACGTGGGAACGGATCGAGTGGGCGTCCCAGAGCAGCGCGTAGCCGAACTCGGCCTTCAGCCGCGCCAGTTCCTCGGCGATGGTCCGGTGGTAGGGCGTCCACACTTCGGCCAGGTAGCGCATGCGTTCCTCGGCGGACGGCGCCATGCCTTCGCGGTAGAGCGGCCGGCCGTCGAACAGGGTGTCCGGATACAGGCCGGTAGTGGCGGTGCTGTACAGCGGCTTGTCGTCGGAAGGGCGGTTGAGATCGACCACATAGCGCGAATAGTGGGCAGCCAGGGTGCTGGCGCCCAGTTCCTCGGCGAAATCGTAGAGCCGGGGAATGTGCCAGTCGGTATCGGTCAGCGCCCGCGCCTCCTCCACCAGGCCGGCGTCCACCGCCGGGGTCAGGCGCGTGCCGGGGTGCGGCATGCTGATCAGTAGCGGCACACGGCCGCGCTTGAAACTCAGGACTTCATCCACGGTATACCTCCTCGGCGTGGCGAATGACGCGTTTCGGCAGATCGCCGCCCAGCCAGTAGGCCAGCTCCGCCGGACGCTCGATGTCCCAGGCGACGAAGTCGGCCAGCTTGCCGACCTCCAGGCTGCCGTGGCTGGCTTCCAGCCCCAGCGCCCGGGCGGCGTGCAGGGTGACACCGGCCAGCGTCTCCTCCGGGGTCAGGCGGAACAGGGTACAGGCCATGTTCAGCATCAGGCGCAACGACAGCGCCGGCGAGGTGCCGGGATTGAGATCGCTGGCAATGGCCATGGCCACGCCGTGCCGGCGCAGGGCATCGATCGGCGGCAGCTGGGTCTCGCGCAGCAGGTAGAAGGCGCCCGGCAGCAGCACCGCGACGGTGCCCGCCTCGCCCATGGCGCGGGCGTCGTCCTCGGTCATGTACTCCAGGTGGTCGGCCGACAAAGCCCGGTAGCGCGCCGCCAGGCTGGAACCGTGCAGCGAGGATAGCTGCTCGGCGTGCAGCTTCACCGGCAGGCCCAGCTCGCGGGCGGCGATGAATACCCGCTCGACCTGCGCCGGGGAAAACGCCAGGTGCTCGCAGAAGGCGTCCACCGCGTCCACCAGTCCCTCCCCGGCCAGCGCGGGGAGCATCGTCGAGCAGATATGCTCGATGTAGTCGTCGGCGCGCCCGGCGTATTCCGGCGGTAGCGCATGGGCGGCCAGGCAGGTGCTGCGCACGGTCGCCGGCAGGCGTTCGCCGAGGCGGCGGATGACTCGTAGCATCTTGCGCTCGCTGGCCAGGTCGAGGCCGTAGCCGGACTTGATCTCCAGCGCCGTCACGCCGTCGCGCAGCAAGGGCTCCAGGCGCTTGCGCGCGCTGGCCAGCAATTCTTCCTCGCTGGCCTCGCGGGTGGCGCGTACGGTGCTGGCGATGCCGCCGCCGGCGGCGGCGATCTCGGCGTAGCTGACGCCCTCCAGGCGCTGCTCGAATTCGCCGCTGCGGTTGCCGCCGAACACCGCGTGGGTGTGGCAGTCGATCAACCCCGGGGTCAGCCAGGCGCCACCGAGGTCGATGCGTTCGGCGTAGTCGCCGGGCGGCAGTTCGGCGCGCGGGCCGATCCAGTGGATCAGCGGACCGTCGGTGACCAGGGCGGCGTCCTCGACGATCGAGTACTTGCCGCCCTTGAGGGTGGCGGCATGGCAATGCTGCCAGAGTCGTTTCATTGCAGGTCTCCTATGCTCGCGGCCAGCCGGGCGAGACTCTTCCGCTCGCCGAGGATGGCCGCCGCGCTGGCGATGTCGGGAGCCAGCCAGCGGTCGGTGTCGTACGCGGGCACGCGCTCGCGCAGGATGCCCCAGGCCGCCGCGGTGCCCTGGCCGAAGCGTTGCGGGGCGAGGAATTCGAAGGCCTGGGCGGCCAGCAGGTACTCGATGGCGAGGATCCGCCGGAGGTTCTCCAGGGCCCTGCCAAGCTTGAGCGCGGCACTGGTGCCGAGGCTCAGGTGGTCCTCCTGGAGCGCCGAGGTGACGAAGTTGTCGACCACCGCCGGCTGCGCCAGCTGGCGGTTCTCGCCGGCCAGGGAGGCGGCGACGTACTGGGTGATCATCATCCCCGAGTTGACTCCCGGCTTGCCCACCAGGAACGCCGGCAGGCCGCTGACCAGCGGGTTGACCAGGCGATCCAGGCGCCGCTCGGCGACCCCGCCCAGCTCGGCCACGGCGATCGCCAGCAGGTCGGCGGCCATCGCCACCGATTCGCCGTGGGGATTGGCCTGGGATACCACCCGGTAGGCCTCCGGCGTACCCAGCAGCAGCGGGTTGTCGGTGGCCGAGTTGAGTTCGGTCTCTATCTGCCGCGCCGCGTGGGCCAACTGGTCACGGCAGGCGCCATGGATCTGCGGTATCGAGCGGATGCTCAGGGCATCCTGGGTGCGGATGCCGCGGGCGTTCTCCAGCACCTGGCTGCCAGCCAGCAAGGCCCGCAGATTGGCGGCGACCCGCTGCATCCCGGGATGCGGCTTGAGCGCAACGATCTCGGCGTCGAACGCCGCCAGTTGGCCGCGCAGGGCCTCGAAGCTCATCGCCCCGATCACGTCGGCCCACTGCGCCAGGCGCTGCGCGTCGTCCAGGGCCAGGCAGGCGAGGCCGGTCATGCACGGCGTGCCGTTGACCAGGCAGAGCCCGTCCTTGGCTCCCAGGCGCACCGTCGCCAGGCCTTCCGCCGCCAACGCGGCGGCGGCCGGCACGACGCTGCCGCGGTAGCTGACCTCGCCGATGCCGAGCAGGGCGATGCCGACGTGCGCCATGTGGGTCAGGTAGCCCACCGAGCCCTGGGCCGGCACCTGCGGGGTAATCCCGTGGTTGAGCAGCGCCAGCAGCCCTTCCACCAGCGAACGGTCGAGCCCGGACTTGCCCTGGCTGTAGTTGGCGACGGCGGCACAGATGATCGCCCGGGTCTGTTCGTCGCGCAGCGGCTCGCCGACCCCGCAGGCATGGCTGAGCAAGGTGTTGCGCGACAGCTCGGCGAGCTGCTCGCCTTCCAGCAGGACGTCGCACAGCGCGCCGAGGCCGGTACTGATGCCGTAGGCACGCTCGCCGTTGGCGACGATACGGCAGACGATGGCGCGGGCGTTGTCGATCCGTGCCCAGGCCGCCGCCGACAGTTCCAGGCGCGCACCGTGCCGGGCCACCGCGACCAGTTCCTGCCAACGCAGCGGGCCGTCGCCGAACACGACGCTCGGTAGGTCGCTCATAGGTTCGCCACCCGCCGCTGGACGAAGCGGTCGACGTAGTCGTCGGCCGGCTGGTGGAGGATTTCCCGTGGCGTGCCGACCTGGATCAGTTGGCCGTCCTTGAGGATCGCGATGCGGTTGCCGATGCGTACCGCCTCGTCGAGGTCGTGGGTGATGAAGACGATGGTCTTGTGCAGGGTTTTCTGCAGTTCCAGCAACTGGTCCTGCATGTCCGCGCGGATCAACGGGTCGAGGGCGCTGAAGGCCTCGTCCATGAGAATGATCTCGGTGTCGGCGGCCAGCGCGCGGGCCAGGCCGACACGCTGGCGCATGCCGCCGGAAAGCTGGTGCGGATAGGACTTCTCGTAGCCCTTCAGGCCCACCGTGGCGATCCAGTGCAGGGCCCGCTCGTGGCACTGCGCCCGGCTTTCGCCGCGAACCTTCAGGCCGTAGGCGACATTGTCGAGCACGCTCTTGTGCGGCAGCAGGCCGAAACTCTGGAACACCATGCTGATCTTGCGCCGGCGGAATTGCCGGAGGGCTTCCATGTCGTAGCGCAGGATGTCCTCGCCATCCACCAGGATCTCGCCGCTGGTGGGGTCGATCAGGCGGTTGAAATGGCGCACCAGGGTCGACTTGCCGGAACCCGACAGGCCCATGATCACGAAGATCTCGCCAGCACCGATGGTCAGCGACAGGTCGTTGACGCCGACCACGCAGCCGGTCTGCGCCAGCACTTCGCCCTTGCTGCGTCCCTGGCGGATAAGGGCCAGCGCGGCATCGGCGCGCGGGCCGAAGATCTTGAACACGTTCTTCACTTCGATCTTGTTCATCTGCGCACCGCTCATTTGCTCGTCTCGTGCCGGGAACGGCCATAGGCCTGGGTGATGCGGTCGATCACCACCGCGAGGATGACGATCGCCAGGCCGGCTTCCAGGCCCTTGCCCACGTTCAGCGTCTGGATGCCCACCAGTACGTCTTCGCCGAGGCCGCGGGCGCCGATCATCGAAGCGATCACCACCATCGACAGGGCCATCATGGTGGTCTGGTTGATCCCCGCCATGATGCTCGGCAGGGCCAGCGGCAACTGCACGCCGAACAGCTGCTGCCAGCGGTTGGCGCCGAAGGCGTTGACCGCCTCCATCACCTCGCTGTCGACCTGGCGGATGCCCAGGTCGGTGAGGCGGATCAGCGGCGGCGCGGCATAGATCACGGTGGCGAAGATCGCCGGCACCTTGCCCAGGCCGAACAACATCAGCACCGGGATCAGGTACACGAAGCTGGGCATGGTCTGCATGATGTCCAGCAGCGGCATCAGCACCGCGCGCAGGCGGTTGCTGCGCGCGGCGAGGATGCCCAGGGGGATGCCGATCAGCACCGAGATGAAGGTCGCCACCAGCATCAGCGCGAGGGTCTGCATCAGCTTGTCCCAGAGGCCGACGGCGCCGACCAGGAACAGCAGGCCGGTAATCACCAGGGTCGGCAGCAGGCGCCGGGTAGCGTGCCAGGCGATCGCCGCGACGATCGCCAGCAACAGCCACCAGGGCGTGGCGCGGAGCAGCCCTTCGAGGTTGACGATGGCCCACAGCAGGGTGTCGGAGATCTTGCGGAACAGGTCGCCGTAGTTGGTCACCAGGGCGTCGACCCAAGCGTTGACCCAGTCGGCGATGGAAAATGTCAGGCGTTCGGGAAACATGGTCTGCTCTCGTCGGTCGTGGGTTCAGAGTGCCGCTTCGATCTTCTTCGCCGCGTCCTCGTCGACCCAGGCGTGCCAGACCTCGGGGTGCTCCTTGAGGAACTCGCGCGCCAGGCGCGCCGCATCGATCCGGTCCTTGGCCATCCGCGCCAGGTCGCTGTTCAGCAGCTCCGCCGGCAGGTTGACCTTCTCCAGCACCGCCACCAGCTCCGGCGCCTGGTCGTGGAAGGTCCGCGACAGGCCGACCTGGATCCTGATGCGCTTGGCGACGCCGGGCCTTTCCTCCAGGCGCACCAGGTCGGCGCGGCCCATCAGCGGCGTCGGCGACCAGTAGTAGAACAGGATAGGCTCGCCGCGCCGATAGCTCGACAGCACCGCCGCGTCCAGTGCCGGGCCGGTGCCCGGACGGAAATTGGTGAACGTCTCTTCCAGGCCGTAGCTTTTCAGCATCTCGCTGTTCTCCAGCTCGCAGGTCCAGCCGGCCGGGCAATTGTAGAAGCGCCCCTTGCCCGGCTCTTCCGGGTCGCGGAAGACCTCGGCGTACTGCGCCAGGTCGGCGATAGAGCGCAGCTTCGGCGCCTTCGCCTCGAGCTTGCGCTGCGGGTCGCCCTCGATCACGTAGCGCGGCACGTACCAGCCCTCCACCGCGCCGACGATGGGTTCGCCGACGCCGACCACCTTGCCGGCCGCGGCAGCCTTGTTCCAGGCGTCGCTGCGGCCGATCCACTCCTCGGCGAAGACCTGGATGTCATTGGTGCTCAGCGCCTGCTCCATGGTGATCGAGTTGCCCGGCAGGCTGTCGGTGGTACAGCCGTAGCCCTTGGCCAGGACGAACTGCATCAGCTCGGTGAGCAGGGTCCCGCTCTCCCAGTTCAGCCCGGCGAACTTCACCGCCTTGCCGGACTCGCACCAGCCTTCCGCCTGGGCGCCCGCCGCGGCGGCGAGCAGGCCGAGGGCACAGAGAACACTCAACATCGACTTCTTGTATCGCATGGTTCGACGCTCCAGATGCACGATTGGGAAAGGCAGTTGGAAAACCTGCGGGCCGCGCCCGGGGGAACGGCCTCGATCATTGTTATTGGCCGGCGGCTCAGGCCGCCGTCGGTTCCGTCACAGCCCTCCCTGGGCCTGAAGCACGCCATGCGCGGCATCGCCCTTCGGCCTGACCCAGCGCCGGTAGGCGATCACCAGCAAGGCGATCCAGATAGCCCCGACCCACAGGGCCGGGCGGGTGTCCGGGAAATAGCCGAGCACCACGAAGATGAACAGCATGAAGACGATCGCCGCCGCCGGCGCGAATGGCCACAGCGGCACCGGGAACTTCAGCGCGGCGACCTGGCGCGGCCCCATGCGCCGGCGCATGCCGACCTGGGCCAGGAGGATCATCAGCCAGACCCACACGGTGGCGAAGGTGGCGATGGAAGCGATCAACAGGAATACGCTCTGCGGGATCAGGTAGTTCAGCGCCACGCCGAGCAGCAGGGCCACCGCCATCAGCAGCACGGTCATCCACGGCACGCCGTGCCGCGACACCCGCGAGAAGCCGACCGGCGCCTGGCCCTGGCGGGCCATGCCGTAGAGCATGCGACCGGCGCCGAAGATGTCGCTGTTGATCGCCGAAATCGCCGCGGTGATCACCACGACATTGAGGATCGCCGCGGCCGACTCGATCCCCAGGCCGTCGAAGATCTGCACGAAGGGACTGCCGTTGCTGCCGATCTGCTGCCAGGGGAAGATCGCCATCAGCACGAACAGGGTCAGCACGTAGAACAGCAGGATGCGCAGCGGCACCGCATTGATCGCCCGCGGGATCACCCGCTGCGGGTCCTGCGCCTCGCCGGCGGTGATGCCGATGATCTCGATGCCGCCGAAGGCGAATACCACCACCGACAGCGAGGCGACCAGCCCGGCCCAGCCGTTGGGCAGGAAGCCGCCGTGCTGCCACAGGTTGTGCACGCCGGTGGCGGACGTCGCCGCGCCGCCCAGGCTGAAGCCGAAGAACATGATGCCGAGCCCGGCGAGAATCATCGCGACGATGGCGCCGACCTTGACCAGCGACAGCCAGAACTCCAGCTCGCCGAAGACCTTGACATGACAGAGGTTCAGCCCGCCGATGAACAGCACGATGGACAGTACCCAGATCCAGCGCGGCACGTCGGGAAACCAGAACCCCATGTAGATACCGAACGCGGTGACATCGGCGAGGCAGACGATGATCATCTCGAAAGCGTAGGTCCAGCCGGTGACGAACCCGGCCAGGGGGCCGAGATAGCTGCTGGCGTAATGGCCGAACGAGCCGGACACCGGCTCGTGCACCGCCATCTCGCCGAGCGCGCGCATCACCATGTACACCGCCGCGCCGGCGACCAGGTAGGCCAGCAGCACCGCCGGCCCGGCCATCTGGATGGCCGATGCGGAACCGTAGAACAGGCCGGTGCCGATCGCCGACCCCAGTGCCATGAAACGAATATGACGGGCGTTCAGTCCGCGCCGAAGCCCCGTGTCGTGCGTCATCCCTCGGCTCTCCTGTTGTTGTTCTTGCTGGAGCGCCCCGGCCGAGCGGCCGGGGGCGGGTATCAAAGACTCGGCAACAGCCGGGCCGGCAGCAGCGCGTTCAGGCAACCGCTGGCGAGCAACTGGCTGGCGGCCTCGATATCAGGGGCGAAGAAGCGATCCTCCTGGTAGTACGGCACCTTGTCGCGCAGCAGGCGGCGAGCCTGCTCCAGCTTCGGCGAACTCTTCAGGCCCTCGCGGAAGTCCAGGCCCTGGCAGGCGCCCAGCCACTCCACGGCGAGAATCCCGCGGACGTTCTCGGCCATCGCCCAGAGCCGTTTGCCGGCGTTCGGCGCCATCGACACATGGTCTTCCTGGTTGGCCGAGGTCGGCAGGCTGTCGACGCTGGCCGGGTGGGCCAGGGCCTTGTTGTCGCTGGCCAGCGCGGCGGCGGTGACCTGGGCGATCATGAAGCCGGAGTTGACCCCGCCGTTGGCCACCAGGAACGGCGGCAACTGCGACATGTGCATGTCCATCATCAGCGAGATGCGCCGTTCCGACAGCGAACCGATCTCGGCCAACGCCAGGGCCAGGTTGTCGGCGGCCATCGCCACCGGTTCGGCGTGGAAGTTGCCGCCGGAGATCACGTCGCCCTCGGCGGCGAATACCAGCGGGTTGTCGGACACCGCGTTGGCTTCGATCTCCAGCACCTCGGCGGCCTGGCGCATCTGGGTCAGGCAGGCGCCCATCACCTGCGGCTGGCAACGCAGCGAATAGGGGTCCTGGACCTTGTCGCACTTCTCATGGGAGCGCGCCACCTCGCTGCTGGCGGTGAGCAGGTCGCGATAGGCCGCGGCCACGTCGATCTGCCCACGCTGGCCGCGCGCGGCATGGATGCGCGCATCGAACGGCGCCCGCGAACCGAGCATGGCCTCGACGCTGAGCCCGCCGCAGACGGTGGCGGCGGCGAACAGGTCCTCGGCCTCGAACAACCCGCGCAGCGCGTAGGCGGTGGACACCTGGGTGCCATTGAGCAGGGCCAGGCCTTCCTTCGCCGCCAGGGTCAGCGGCTCCAGCCCGGCCACCGCCAGCGCTTCGGCGGCCGGCAGCCACTCACCGCGATGGCGCGCCCGGCTTTCGCCGATCAGCACCAGCGACATGTGCGCCAGCGGCGCCAGGTCGCCGGACGCACCCACCGAGCCTTTCAGCGGGATGTGCGGATAGACCTCGGCGTTGATCAGCGCGATCAGCGCGTCGATCACCTTGCGGCGGATGCCGGAGAACCCGCGCGCCAGGCTGTTCACCTTGAGCAGCATGACCAGCCGCACCATGGCGTCGTCCAGCGCCTCGCCGACGCCGGCGGCATGGGACAGGACGATGGAGCGCTGGAGCTTCTCCAGGTCGGCCGGGGAGATCCGCGTCGAGGCCAGCAGGCCGAAGCCGGTGTTGATGCCGTAGGCGGTGCGACCCTCGGCGATGATGTTCTCGACACAGGCGACGCTGGCGGCGATCGGCGCGTCGGCGCTGGGATCCAGGCTCAGGCGCACGGGGGCCAGGTAGGCTTGGCGCAGGTCGGCCAGGGTCAGCTGGCCGGGTTTCAGATGCAGGCTCATCGAAGGCTCCTTGTTCGGTTCGGCGGGCTCGGCAGCGCCGTCCGCCGGCGGCGTTTCATGGGATTGAAGGCGGCCGCGCCGCCCTGGAAATTCGTCTCAGGCCCCGTGCGCGGGACGTTCGAAGGCGCCGGGATCGGCCGGCAGGATCATTCGCGCCGGGGCCTGGCGCGTGGCCTTGCGCCGCGCCACCAGGTAGTAGAGGACCGCCGGCACCAGCAAGCCGATGATCCAGGAGATATCCACGCCGCCGAGGTGCTCGACCATCGGTCCGGTGTACAGCGTGGTCGCCAGGAACGGCATCTGCACCAGCACGCCGAGGGTATAGACGGCGATTCCCGGCAGGTTCCAGCGACCGTAGCGGCCGTCGGGGTCGGCCAGCGCGGGCACGTCATAGCGCTCGCGGGTGATGAAGTAGTAGTCGACCAGGTTCACCGCGCTCCACGGGGTGAAGAAGGTCAGCAGGAACAGGATGAAGGACTTGAACGCAGCGAGGAACGAGTGCTGGCCGAGCAGCGCGATGAGCGTCGAGGCGCCGACGATCGCGAGGACGAAGAACAGGCGTTGCACGCGGGTGATCTCCAGTTGACCGCGTACGCTGCTGATGATGGTCGCGATGCACATGAAGCTGCCGTAGGAGTTCAGCGTGGAAATGGTCACCTTGCCGAAGGCGATGCTGAAGTAGAGCAGCGCGGCGACGGTCCCGCTGCTGCCCAGGCCGACGATGTAGGCCACCTCGCGGCCGGCGAACTGACCGTTGGCCAGGGCTGCGGAGAACACCCCGAGGACCATCGAGGCCTGGGCGCCGAGCACCGAGCCGAGGCCGACGGCGAGGAAGGTCTTCCACGACGAGGTGGACGCCGGCAGGTAGCGTGAATAGTCGGCCACGTAGGGGCCGAAGGCGATCTGCCAGGACGCCGCCAGGGACACCGCGAGGAGGAACGAGGCCCAGCTGAAGTGGCGGATGGCGAGCAGATCGCCGATGTCGCTGAGCAGCATCAGGCGGCTGAACAGGTAGACGAAGGCGATGATGCCGAGGACGCTGGCGATCCGCCCGATGATGTGGATGACGCGATAGCCGAGCACCGTCACCAGGACGATGAAGGCGGCGAAGATGAAGATCCCGGCGCTGTCGCTGAGCCCGGTGAGCTGGCCGATGGCCTGGCCGGAAAGCACCGTGCCGGTGGCGGTGAAGCCCAGGTACATCAGGCACACCAGGGCGATCGGGATGCAGGCGCCGTAGACGCCGAACTGCACCCGGCTGGAAATCATCTGCGGCAGCCCCAGGCGCGGCCCCTGCGCGGCGTGCAGGGCCATCACCGCGCCGCCGAGGAGCTGGCCGATGAGCAGGCCGACCAGCGACCAGAACACGTCGCCGCCGAGGACCACGGCGAGGGCGCCGGTGACGATGGCGGTGATCTGCAGGTTGGCCCCCAGCCAGAGGGTGAACTGGCTGTAGAGGCGGCCGTGGCGCTCGTTCGCCGGGATGTAGTCGATAGAGCGCCGTTCGATCAGTGGCTTGCTGTCGCTGCCCTGGGTCATGCTGCTGTACTCCGCTGCGGCTCGCGCGCCGCCATTCTTGTTGTGGCCTGGTCGGGACAGTGGGCGGCCGCCCCCACGCCCCGCCGGCGTGGAGGCGGTTTTCGAGGTCAGCGCTGGGCGGTGATCATCGGCAGGTTCAGGCCCTGCTCCTTCGCGCAATCGATGGCGACCTGGTAGCCGGCGTCGGCGTGCCGCATCACCCCGGTACCCGGGTCGTTGGTCAGCACGCGGGCGATGCGTTCGGCGGCCTCGTCGCTACCGTCGCAGACGATCACCATCCCGGAGTGCTGGGAGAAGCCCATGCCTACGCCGCCGCCGTGGTGCAGCGAGACCCAGGTGGCGCCGCTGGCGGTATTCAGCAGGGCATTCAGCAGCGGCCAGTCGGACACCGCGTCGGAGCCGTCCTGCATGGCCTCGGTCTCGCGGTTGGGGCTGGCCACCGAGCCGGAGTCGAGGTGGTCGCGGCCGATGACGATCGGCGCGGACAGCTCGCCGCTGCGCACCATCTCGTTGAAGGCCAGGCCGAGCTTGGCGCGCAGCCCCAGGCCAACCCAGCAGATGCGCGCCGGCAGGCCCTGGAAGCTGATGCGCTCGCGGGCCATGTCCAGCCAACGGTGCAGGTGGGCATCGTCGGGGATCAGTTGCTTGACCTTGGCGTCGGTCTTGTAGATGTCCTGCGGGTCGCCCGACAGCGCGGCCCAGCGGAACGGACCGATGCCGCGACAGAACAGCGGGCGGATGTAGGCCGGGACGAAGCCGGGGAAATCGAAGGCATTGGCCACCCCCTCTTCCTTGGCCATCTGGCGGATGTTGTTGCCATAGTCGAAGGTCGGCACGCCCTGCTGCTGGAACGCCAGCATGGCCCGCACGTGTACCGCCATGGACTGCTTGGCGGCCTTGACCACGACGGCCGGGTCGGTCTGCGCGCGGTCGCGATACTCTTCCCAGCTCCAGCCGGCCGGCAGGTAGCCGTTGAGTGGATCGTGGGCGCTGGTCTGGTCGGTGACCATGTCCGGGCGTACGCCGCGGCGAACCAGTTCCGGAAGGATCTCGGCGGCATTGCCCAGCAGGGCGATGGAGATGGCCTTGCCTTCGGCGGTGTAGCGCTGGATCCGCGCCAGGGCGTCGTCCAGGTCCTTGGCCTGCTCGTCGACGTAGCGACTGCGCAGGCGGAAGTCGATGCGGCTCTGCTGGCACTCGATGTTCAGCGAACAGGCGCCGGCCAGGGTCGCCGCCAGCGGCTGGGCGCCGCCCATGCCGCCAAGGCCGGCGGTAAGCACCCAGCGGCCCTTGAGATTGCCGTCGTAATGCTGGCGGCCAGCCTCGACGAAGGTTTCGTAGGTGCCCTGGACGATGCCCTGGCTGCCGATGTAGATCCACGAACCGGCGGTCATCTGGCCGTACATCGCCAGGCCCTTGGCGTCCAGTTCGTTGAAGTGTTCCCAGGTCGCCCAGTGCGGCACCAGGTTGGAGTTGGCGATCAGCACCCGCGGCGCGTTGGCGTGGGTCTTGAACACGCCGACCGGCTTGCCGGACTGTACCAGCAGGGTCTCGTCGTCGTTCAGTTGCTTGAGGGTCTCGACGATCCTGTCGTAGCACTCCCAGTTGCGCGCGGCACGGCCGATGCCGCCGTAAACCACCAGTTCCCTGGGGTTCTCCGCGACCTCCGGGTCGAGGTTGTTCATCAGCATGCGCAGCGGCGCTTCGGTCAGCCAGCTCTTGGCGGTCAGCGTAGTGCCGCGCGGGGCGCGGATTTCAATATCGCGGAATTTGCTCGGGGTGGTCACGGCAGGCTCCTGGGCGTGGCGTTCAACGGGCGGCGACCGGCGAGGGTGCGCCTGAATTCGGGGACGAAGCAGAGGTCGGGCTGGGTCTACCGAACACATCTATGCTTGTACATACAAGTATAAGCAAAGGAAGGGCCAATTCTGCCGCCACGCCCTCCGGCGATATCTCCACATTCCCGTGAATTTCATTCAACCCGTTGATTTTTCTGTAGTTAAGAATTAGCGAAGGTAGCCTCTCCCCCGGGAGAAGGAGCCTGCCGGAACGGCCCTGGGTGCACGTGATCGAAGCGTGCGCGCACCGGTTTGGGGCCTTCGGTAACACCGTTCAGCGCAATTGCGGGTAACCCCAGCCCTGCGCCTGACGCTCGTAGTCGAGGAGAATCCGGTAATGCTCCTCGCCGGCCGGGAGGAAGCTTTTCAGCGCCAGTGTCGCGGCCAGGTGCGGGCACTCGATCAGCGTCAGGTTCAGCGCTTCGAACAGCTCGCGGCGTTGCGCCGCACTCCAGTGCAGCGAGGTGATCAGCGGCAAGGCCGGGCTCGGCGCGCTGCGCCCGAGCACGCGCAGGCCGTCCAGGCGCTCCGGTGCGTGGCGTTGCAGGTAGCCGAAGGTCACTGCATCCACCGAGGTCAGCTCGACCTCACCCGCGGCCACCATCGCCAGGCTGCGCAGGTGGCCGCCGCTGATGTGCACCTCGGCGAAGAACGCCGAGTCTCGCCCCAGCGGTGCCAGCGCATGGCGCAGCAGGTTCATGCCGCTGTTGGAGTCGTGGTCGTTGAGCGCCAGGCGGGTATTGCGGAAGTCGCCGAGGCGCTGGCGCGCCTGTCCTTCGGCGGCGACGAACAGGCTGCAATGCTCGCCGGGAGCACAATCGGGCAAGTCGTAGCTGGGCACCGCGAGCACCGCCACCTGGCCGCGCAACTGGGTCATCAGCGGATAGCCGCAGGTCTGCGCGAACAACAGGTTAGGCTGTCGCCACTGCACCGCCAGATCGGTGGCGGCCGACGCATAACGGCGCACGCCCAGGCGCCGGCAGACCTCGCCGATGAAGGTTGCGCCGGCCTGCCTGACGCAGTCCGGCTCGACATACATGTCCAGCGCCGCCACCACCGGGGTATCGATCATGCTCTCGTCCGCCTGCCTTCAATGCTCGGGATGCACCGGCGCATCCACTGGCCGCCAACCGTGGCGCCGCCATAGACGACCATAGCCGGGCAGGTGGAAATCGCCACTGCGTCGCCGGTAGGCACGGCGGCTTGCGCTATACACGCGCGGCAGCAGGTACCAGGGCAGGCCCGGCAGATCGTGGTGGACCAGATGCAAGTTGTTGTTGAGGAACAGCAGCCGCCACGGCCACCCCGCCTCGACCAGCACGCTGCGCTGCGCCGGCTCGCGGGCCGGACGGTGCTCGTAGAAAGAGCGCAGCATGCTCAGGCCGAGGGCCGGATAGGCCACCGCCGGCACATACAGCCAGGGCGGGATGCCCGCCCAGCGCCAAAGCCCGGCCAGCAACCCGCCCAGCAGCACGGCATGCAGGCCCCACAGGCGCCAGGCGGCGCCCTCTCCCCGGCGCAACCGCGAACCCTCCAGGCGCGCCATCGCCGCCAGGGCCAGCAGCGGGCCGAGGGTGGCGCGACCGAGCAGGGTCTTGTCCAGGCAGAGCCAGCGCCGCCGCCAGGAGCCCAGGCGCGGCCATTCGGACAGACTGACGTAGCGACTCTCGGGGTCCAGCCCCGGGTAGGTCAGTTGCTCGTCGAGGTGGTGCCGCAAGTGGCTGTCACGGTACAGCGGATAGGGATACCAGACGGCCAGTGGCAGGTAGCCGAGCATGGCGTTGAACCTCGGCCAGCGGGTCGGGTGGCCATGGATCAGCTCATGCTGCAACGACATGTAGAGGGAGGCGAACGGCACCAGTCCCGCCAGCACCGGCCAACCCCAGCGCTCATACTGGCTGGCGAGCAGTGCCCAACCGCCGTACAGGCAGGCGATCAGCAGCCAGGTCGGCCATTCGCTGCGCGCCTGGAAGGTATCCTGGAGCCGCCGCACCAGGGTGCGCTGACGCCCGCTCAGGTAGTGCGCCATGAAGGCTGGCGAGGCTTACTTCAGGGAGGTATCGAGGCGCGCGGCGACTTCGGCCGGCACCCAGTGGCTCCAGATTTCGCGATGCTGGCGAAGAAACTGCGCACGCACCTCGCCGACCTCGCGATGATTCTGCGCCATGTCGGCGAGCAGCTCGTTGAATAGCGGCAAGGGGATCTCGACCTTGCGGAACAGCTCGACCAACGCCGGCGCCTTGTCATGGAAATCGCGGGAAACGCCAATGGTGATCTTCGCCGGCAACGAGCGGGAACCGATGGGGTCGGGGTTCTTCGGATCGGACAGGGTGGCCCAGGCCTTCTCGCTGAACGGCGGCTCTTCCAGTTGCACCAGCTTGAAACGGCCCATCAACGGAGTCGGCGACCAATAGTAGAAAAGCACCGGCTCACCGCGCCGGAAGGCCGCACTGATCGCCGCATCCAGCGCCGGGCCGGTGCCGGTGCGGAAGTTCGTGTAGCTGTCCTGCAACCTGTAGGCCTTGAGCTTCTGGCTGTTGACGATCTCGCAGGTCCAGCCGGTCGGGCAGTTGTAGAAACGCCCCTTGGCGGGCTCCTCGGGATCGCGGAACAGCGCCTTGTAGCGCGGCAGGTCGGCGACCGACCTCAACTCCGGCGCCTTCGCCTCGATGCCTCGTTGCGGGTCGCCCTTGACCAGGTACTCCGGCACCCACCAGCCCTCGGTGGCGCCCTTCACCGTCTCGCCGACGGAGAACACCTCGCCCGCCTCCTCCGCCGCGCGCCACACCGGGCTACGCCCGGCCCATTGCTCCCCGGTGACCTGGATATCGTTCTGGCGCAGGGCGTTTTCCATGGTCACGGTATTGCCCGGCAGCGCGTCGGTCTCGCAGCCGTAGCCTTTTTCCAGTACGTAGCGCAACAGGTCGGTGGTGAACATGCCGCTTTCCCAGTTCAGCCCGGCGAACACCACTTTGCCCGGGTACGGGCATTCCGCCGCGACGGCGGTCTGGCTGGCGAGGCTGGCGCCCAGGGCGAGGACGGCGAGGATCTGGCGAAGCGGGGGCATGCGGGTCTCCCGGTTGGAGTCGGACGGCATGCGGAACTATATAGGCATTAAAAATATTGGATTAATAACGTTTGATTCTTTGGATAGACAAAAGCGCCTACCCTTTCGGTGTAGACGCTTTTTCCTGGCGGCGCCGGCGAATCACAGCGAATCGAGTTCCACCGCACAGACCCACGCCGGCTCGTGGGCCGTCAGGCGCCAATGCTGCAAGCCCTGCAGCCCCTCGGCGCACAGGCAGTCGTGGGCAGCCAGTTGCCCGCGAGGTTGCCCTTGCAAGGAAATCGCTACCCCGTCCTGCTGGGCGAACAGCAGCAGCGTGCTCGCCGTGCCGTGCCAGTCCAGCTCGCCCTCGACCCGCAGCCATTGCAGGCGCGCGCGATGGCGCCGGGGCGCATAGATCAGGTTGAAGTCGCGGATAGCTCCATCGAGCAGGGTGCAGTGCACCTCGCTGTCGCCGGAAAAGGCGAAGGCCTGCCGGGCGCGTAGCGGCGCGGATTCCGCGCCATCCACCCGCAGGCGCATGCCGCCGCCCTCCAGCACGCTGATGATCCGCTGGTAACCGGCGAAGCGGGAGAAGCCGCCGGACTCGCCGACATCGGCGATCGACAGGCGCCAGCCGAAGCCGTCCAGGCCGTCGCCGCCGTCGCGGGCGATCTCCTCGGTGGAGCCGGCGCCGTTCTTCCACGGCATTCTCGGGTAGTCGACGGCGCGCAGGATGCGGAGTTCGCTCATGAGCTGAAACGTCCTTCCAGACGGTGGCGGGAACCCGGGTGCAGCAGCCGCGCGGCGGTCACCGCGACACGCCCGGACCAGGTGCGGCGGCGGATCAGCAGGCACGGCTCGCCGCGTTCGATCTGCAACAGCTTGCACTCGGCCGGCTCGGCGAGGATCGCCTCGACCACATGCTCGCCCTCGGTGAGCGGCGCCACCTGGGTCAGGTAGGCATAGGGCGTTTGCCGGGTGAAATCCTGCTTGAGGTAGTCCGGCGCCACCGCGGCGTTCACGTAGCGGTCCTCGATCTGCACCGGGATATCGTTCTCGTAGTGCACGATCAGCGAGTGGAACACCCGCTGGCCTTCGCGCACATCCAGTGCCAGGGCGCGCTCGGGGCCGGCGACCTCCTCGCCGAGGGTGATCACCTGGCAACGATGGCGATGCCCGCGGGCCGCGATCTCGTCGGCGATGTTGTGCACCTCGAACAGCGCCGACTGGCCCTTGGGCTCGGCGACGAAGGTTCCTACCCCCTGCATGCGCACCAGCAGGCCGTCGCTGGTCAGTTCGCGCAGGGCGCGATTGATGGTCATGCGACTGAAGCCGAGCTGGCTGACCAGTTCGCTCTCGGACGGCACCCGGTGGTGCGGCGGCCAGGCGCCCGACTGGATCTGGCTGACGATCATCTGCTTGACCCGCGCGTAGAGCGGCGCCGGTACCTCGCCGAGTTGCGAGGCCAGCGGGGAACGATCGGAGGAAGAGGACGTCACGGAGAGACTCCTTGTCGAGGCGTCGATGAAGTGAGTTTACGCACCGCTTAATCGTCTGTATATGTATATACAAATAAAACAGACTGCGTGTGAGCTGATTATGTCCGCAATTTTCGCTGAACGTGCGTTGCTGCCGGAAGGCTGGGCGCGAAATGTCCGTTTCGAGATTTCCGCGGACGGAGTCCTCGCCGAGATTCGTCCCGACGCCAACGCCGACGGCGCCGAACGCCTCGGCGGCGCCGTGCTGCCGGGGATGCCCAACCTCCATTCGCACGCGTTCCAGCGCGCCATGGCCGGGCTCGCCGAAGTCGCCGGCAATCCCAACGACAGTTTCTGGACCTGGCGCGAGCTGATGTACCGGATGGTCGCTCGACTGTCGCCGGAACAGATCGAGGTCATCGCCTGCCAGCTCTACATCGAGATGCTCAAGGCCGGCTACACCGCGGTGGCGGAATTCCACTACGTCCATCACGACCTCGACGGCCGCTCCTACGCCGACCCCGCCGAACTTTCCCTGCGCATCTCCCGCGCCGCCAGCGCCGCAGGTATCGGCCTGACCCTGCTGCCCGTGCTTTACAGTCACGCAGGCTTCGGCGGCCAGCCGGCCAGCGAGGGCCAGCGGCGCTTCATCAATGGCAGCGAGGCCTACCTGGAACTGCTCCAGCGCCTGCGCGCGCCGCTGGAGGCGGCAGGCCACTCCCTGGGCCTGTGCTTCCACTCCCTGCGCGCGGTGACTCCGCAGCAGATCGCCACGGTCCTCGCCGCCGGCCACGACGACCTGCCGGTCCACATCCATATCGCCGAACAGCAGAAGGAAGTCGACGACTGCCAGGCCTGGAGCGGACGCCGGCCGTTGCAATGGCTGTACGAGAACGTCGCGGTCGACCAGCGCTGGTGCCTGGTCCATGCGACCCACGCCGACCCCGCCGAGGTGGCGGCGATGGCGCGTAGCGGCGCGGTGGCCGGCCTGTGCCTGAGCACCGAGGCCAACCTCGGCGACGGCATCTTCCCGGCGACGGACTTCCTCGCCCAGGGCGGGCGCCTGGGCATCGGCTCGGACAGCCACGTCTCGCTCAGCGTGGTCGAGGAACTCCGCTGGCTGGAATACGGCCAGCGCCTGCGTGACCGGAAACGCAACCGGCTGTACCGCGACGACCAGCCGATGATCGGCCGCACGCTCTACGACGCTGCTCTGGCTGGCGGCGCCCAGGCCCTTGGGCAGCCGATCGGTAGTCTCGCCGTGGGCCGTCGCGCCGACCTGCTGGTGCTCGACGGCAACGACCCCTACCTGGCCAGCGCCGAGGGCGACGCCCTGCTCAACCGCTGGCTGTTCGCCGGCGGCGACCGCCAGGTGCGCGACGTGATGGTGGCCGGCAGATGGGTGGTGCGCGACGGCCGGCATGCAGGGGAAGAACGCAGCGCACGGGCATTCGTCCAGGTGCTGGGGGAACTGCTCGACTGACCCTGCACAGCGGCGGATAACCGCGTTGCGCTTGCTTATCCGCCCCACTCGTTCGAGCCGTCGGGCGCTAAACGCCGATACTTCCCACGCCAGCCGCCAGGCGTGAACGGCGCTGGAAAGAAAAAACGCCCCGGCGGGGCGTTCCTTCACTGGCTCCGCTTCAACTGGCCGTCGGGTACCCGCCAGATCAGCTCGTCCACCGCGTAACCGCGGCTGCGCGCTTCTTCCAGCAGACGTTCGCGGGTCTGCTGCGAAACCTGCGGGGTACGCGACAGCAGCCACAGGTATTCACGGTTCGGATTGCCCACCAGCGCGGTACGGTAGTCGTCGTCCACCGCCAGCACCCAATAGTCGCCGCGCGCCACGTTGGGGAAGAGATTGGCGAACCAGTTGTCGAAGCGCACCCACAACTTGTCGGTGCGACCCGGCTGCTGGGCGACCGCCCGCCCCGCCACCTGCTCCCAGTCGCCATCCAGGGTCAGGCAGCGATTGATCACCTGGATGCTCTGGTCTTCCTGCAAGCGGTAATGCGCCTCCGATTGCGCGCAGTTGCGCTGGAAGAACATCGGCAAGCGCGCCAGTTCGTACCAGGTGCCCTGGTAGCGCTGGAGGTCGACCTGCTCGGTGGCCGGCGGATTCTTCGGCGAGCCCGCGCAACCGACCAGCAGCAAGCCCAGCCACAGGGTGCAGAGCACCCGGATCGGCAGACCGATCACTTGAGCCCCTGGCCGGAGAAGAGCAGCGCCTTGTCGGCCGCGTACTGCACGCTGATGAAAGCCTTCTCGTCGCCCCAGGTGCAACTGGACATGCCCAGCGCGCCGGAGCACTCGGTGGGCTTGCCGAGGATCGCCTCGACCTCGGCCTTGCTCATGCCGGCCTTGAGCTTGGAATAGTTTTCCTGGTTGATCTTGCTGCAGGCGGCCAGGACGACGCAGAAAGCGACCACGGCCAGGGTACGGAACGACGCCATGAGGAACTCCTTGTTCGGGGGAAGCGCTGCCCTACAGCTTGGCACACGCGGGGGAAATCCGGAGCCTTGGAGTCAGAAACGCGAACCGGGTTCCCTGAGGAACGCCGTCTCCTCCTCGCTGGAGGGGCGGCCGAGAATGGCGTTGCGATGGGGAAAGCGACCGAAGCGGGCGACTACCGCATGATGCCGCTCGGCATAGTCGTAGAAATCGTCGAAGGGCTTGCGCACGCTGCCACCGACCTGATCGCGCAGGTCGCGGAAGCAGGCTACCGCCCGCTCCTGGCTGGGCAGGTCCTCGGCGTGCTCCAGGACCAGGTAGGCGAACACCCGGCGCACCGGCGGCAACTGGCGGTCGAAGCCTTTTTCCAGGCCCTCGCGCACCACCCGTTGCGCCCGGGCGTCGCCGGCGTAGGCGCGCGGCGTGTCGCGGTAGATCATCCGCGGCAACTGGTCGAGCAACAGGATCAGCGCCAGCCAGCCATCGGCCTCGGCCGTCCACTCCTGCAAGCCGCCGTCCAGCGCCTGGTTCACCAGGTCGCCGAAACGGCCGCCGGCATCGGCGTCCTGGCAGACGTTCTTGCCGAACCACAGGCCGTTGCGCTGGGCAACCACCTCGGCGGCATCGCTGGAGGTGCCGAACCACCAGTCGAGCAAGGTCTCCCAGGGCGCGCTCATCGGCCTACTCCGCGTGGTAGCCGGTGATGCGCTCGACTTCCTGCTTCGAGCCGAGGAACACCGCGACACGCTGGTGCAGGTTCTCCGGCTTGATGTCGAGGATGCGCTGGGTGCCGTTGGTGGCGGCGCCGCCGGCCTGCTCGATGATGAACGACATCGGGTTGGCTTCGTACATCAGGCGCAGCTTGCCGGGCTTCTCCGGCTCGCGGGCGTCGCGCGGGTACATGAAGACGCCGCCACGGGTCAGGATGCGGTGGACGTCGGCGACCATCGAGGCGATCCAGCGCATGTTGTAGTTCTTGCCCAGCGGGCCTTCCTTGCCGGCCAGCAGTTCTTCCACGTAGCGTTTCACCGGCGCTTCCCAGTGGCGCTGGTTGGACATGTTGATGGCGAACTCGGCGGTGCTTTCCGGCACGCTGATGTTGTCGTGGGTGAGGACGAAGCTGCCCAGCTCGCGATCCAGGGTGAAGCCCTTGACGCCATTGCCGAGGGTCAGCATCAGCATGGTCTGCGGGCCGTAGATGGCGTAGCCGGCGGCGACCTGGGTGGTGCCCGGCTGGAGGAAGGCTTCCTCGCGCAGGGTATCGTTCTGGTTCAGGTACTCGTTGGGGCAGCGCAGCACCGAGAAGATGGTGCCGACCGAGACGTTGACGTCGATGTTGCTGGAGCCGTCCAGCGGGTCGAAGACCAACAGGTAGGCGCCTTTCGGATAGCGCCCCGGAATCTGGTAGGGGTGGTCCATCTCCTCGGAGGCCATGCCGGCCAGGTTGCCGGCCCATTCGTTGGCTTCCAGCAGGATCTCGTTGGACATCACGTCCAGCTTCTTCTGCACCTCGCCCTGCACGTTCTCGGTGCCCATGCTGCCGAGCACGCCGCCCAGCGCGCCCTTGGACACCGCATGGCTGATTTCCTTGCAGGCACGCGCCACGACCTCGATGAGGAAGCGCAGGTCGGCCGGGGTGTTGTGGCTGCGGGTCTGCTCGATCAGATAGCGGCTCAGGGTAACGCGGGACATGGATGGCTCCGGAGAGAGGAAAAAACCCGCGCAGTTTAACGCGGAATTGGCGGTCACGCTTGACTCCGCGCAACCGCCGGTTGGAGATCGGCGGCGGTGGCGCGGTTCATTTCCGCGGCGCGCAGCCGATCGACGGTCGTCAGCCGCGTCCCATCTCGCCGTTCAGGCTGGCCTGGACGATTTCCACCCAGTAGCCGTCGGGATCGCTGATGAAGGCCACGTTCTTCATGCCTCGGTCCAGCGGCTTGACGAAGTTCACCCCGAGCGTCTCGAAACGCTCGCAGGCCGCCACCAGGTCGGGCACCGAGAAGCAGATGTGGCCGAACCCGCGCGGGTCCTGGTTGCCGTTGTGGTACTGGCTGTCGTCGCTCTCGCTGCCCCAGTTGTGGGTCAGCTCGAGGACCGACTGGCGTCCGAAGGTATATCGCTGGCGCTCGTCAACCGCATCAGGCACTTCTTCGCCACGGGTCATGGCGAGGAAATACAGGGAGAAGCGGCCTTCCTCGAAATCCAGGCGACGCAGCAGGCGCATGCCGAGCACCCGCGAGTAGAAGTCGAGCGAGCGCTTCGGATCCTTGACCCGCAACATGGTGTGGTTGAACACGTATTCCTGGGTGATGGCGTCCGGCTCCATGCAGATGCCGGGCTGTACTTCGGTGTTGAAACTCATCGGGCGATTCCCTCGAACGAAACGGATCGGCAGTGTATGGCGGTCGACCGGGCGGCGAGTAACAGCGGGGTACTACTCTCTTGATGCCGGCGCGCGCCGATCGTTCCGTCGACGGGAAACGCGACCGGCGCCGACCGGGCGCCGGCCGCCGTTTCAGAAGTCCAGGCTCAGCGCCAGGCTGACGCTCTGCTGGGTATCGTCCTCGCCCTTGCGCCAGTTGTAGCCGCCGCGCAGCGACAGCTCCGGCGCCAGCTTCTGGCTGAAGCCGAGTGAGACGCGGTTGAGATGGTCCTGCGGGGTGTAGCCTTCGAGGGTGAAGCGATTGCCCGGCAGGCTGTTGAGGGACATGGTCAGGTCCTGGGTGTCGTCCTCGTACTCACGTTCGTGGGCGTACTCGGCGAACAGCTGGGTATCGCTGCCGAACGCGTACTTGCCTTGCAGGCCGGCGCCCAGGCGCTTCGAGCTGCGCTTCTGGTCGTCGTAGTCGAGCGCGGTGGCGCTGGCGCCCTTCTCGGAATAGCCGTCGACCTCGACCCGTGCATAGTCGGCGCTGACGAACGGCGACAGGTGCCAGGGACTGTCGGCCTGCTGGGCGATGTCGTAGCCCAGGCGCGCGCTGAACGCCCACAGGTGGCCGTTGGTGTCGCCTTTCTCGCTGCGCTCGCCGCCGCCCAGGGCGAACTTGCGCTTCAGGTCGTCGTAGTCGAGGTAGCCGCCGGTCAACGCCGCGTCGGCCCACCAGCGGTTTTCCTGGTACTGCACGAAGGCGCTGGCCATGTAGCTGTTCATCCGGTAGTCGGAATCCTTGGCGCCGGCTTCCAGCTTCTGCCGGTAGAAACCGGCGGCGACCCCGGCGCGCCAGGCCTCGTCGATGCGGTAGCTGCCACCAAGGGTCAGGTTGTAGCCGTTGCCGTCGCCGCTGGCGGCGCTGTCCTGGGAGTCGAAGTCCAGGCGCTGGCCACCGCCGCCGACGAAGCCGCGCCACTGGCCGACGTTCTGCCAGTTCTCCCAGTCCGCCTGCCACTGGCTGCGCAGTTCGTCCTGGTAGGCACGCAGGGTGCCGTGGGCCATTTCCGGCAGCAGGGTCAGCTCCCAGGGCGCCGACAGCAGCGAATAGGTGTAGTCGGCGATCAGGCGCTGGCCGGTGATGGTCGGGTGCACGCTGTCGTTGAACAGCAATTTGCTCGGGTCGGGCGTGCTGCCGTTGATCCCGTAGGTCGGGTTCATGGTGCAGCCGTTGCCGCTGAAACAGGTGCCGATCAGGTTCTGGTCGGCGGCCAGGCCGAAGGAAGCCGGGTTGGCCATGCCTTCCTTGAGCAGCAGCGGGATGTTCAACGGAATGACGTTGGCGCCGGCCTGGCTCAACTGGGCGGTCAGCTCGGCGTTGAACGTGCCGCTGAGTTGGCTGGCGAAAGGCTGCAAGGGACCACCGAAGGTAGCCGGGGTCAGGCCCAGGTCGGGCAACAGCCAGACCACGATGTAGCGCGCGCCGGCCTGCTGCAGGGCCTGCACGCTATCCACCAGGCGACCGGCGGCCTGTTGGGCCTGGACGTCGTTGAGGATGCGCCCCTGGAGAAAGTCGTTGCCGCCGCCGGTGATGTAGTACAACGCGTTCGGGTCGGCACCCAGGCCCTGGCGGGCACGGTCCACCAGGTAGCCATCGCGGCTGCGCAGGAGGGTATTGTCGCGCTCGATCAGCGAGCCGTTGGCCGCGGTGATCGAGTCGTAGATCTGATCGGTCCGGTAGCCGCCCACCGCCCAGTTGTTGCCGTCGGCGATGCCCTGCTGGGCGTTGACCGGCGAGGTCGAGGCAGCCAGGTCACCCGGGGCGATGCCGAGCTGATTGCCGAGCAGCATGGGCGCGGTCGGTCCGAAGATCTCGCCGCTGCCGTTCTGGTAGGTCGGGCCGACCCGGTTGGTGAAACGCGAGGTGCTTCCGGCGGGGCCGGCAGGATCGGGGAACTGCCCGGCATCGCTGAGGCTGTCGCCGAACACCACCAGCGTCGAATAGGGCGAAGGAGCAGCCTGCGGGGCGGTGGACAGCGAAGCCAGCAGGCAGGCCGCTACCAGTGGCTTGAGCGCCATTCTGATCATTCTCTTACTCCATGATTTGTTTTTATTGTCGGGCCGCCGCGTCGTCGGCATGCGCCCCGGGGCCCGTCGTAAAGCCTCCTCAGCCGAACAGCATAGCGCGGAACCGGCTCATGGCTTGTTCGGCGAGGAACGCAGCAGGCTCATTGCCATTATTACCAGCAGAGCGACCCCCAGCAGAAGTACCGCCCACAGGCCGATCTTCTTCCAGTCGCTACCCGGTGCCGGCGCCGCGACCGCCATGGCCACCTCCAGCGGTTCGCCCAGGCTGGCGCTACCCAGGGTGGCGCGCTTGCTCTCGGTATAGCCGGGAATCAGTACGCCGAGCGGCAGCGCCGCCGACTGCGCGCCGGGCTTGCCGAACGCCAGCCGGTACGGCGGGCTGCCGCGCACCAGGAACACCAGTTCGCTGGCCGGCAGGCCGACACTCAGGGACGGGACCTCCGGGCCCAGGCCGGTACCTCGTTGGTCCACCTGCAGACGCAGCTCGCGCACCGCCCAGCCCGGCAGTTCCAGCTCGTTCTGCTGTACGTTGCGGCCGTCGATCGGCAGCCGGTAGAGGACCCCGCGTGCCAGGCTGCTCCAGGCGGCCTCCCGGCGCGGCGAAGCGTTCTCCGTACGATCACGGCCGGACAGTTCCACCGGGACGATGGTGTGGGTCAGCGCCTGCTCCAGGGACACCCGCACCCGCTGCAACGGCAACGCCAGCGGCAACTGCCAGCGGTACTCGCCGTCCCCCGCCTGGCGCCCGGCCAGCGGCTCGGACCAGATCATCGGCGCCGGCTCGGTGCTCCGCGTGCTGCCTTGCAGGCGGGCGCCATGGAGGTCTGCCGCGGTTGCCCCGGCCGGCCAGGCCAGACGCAGGTAGCGGGCCTGGCGGCCGGGAAGCTTGACCTCGCTGACGTCGATGCGTTCGCCGTTGAAGGTCAAGCGGGCGATCTGTCCGTCCCCCCAGGCCTGCCAATGCTCGAGGTCGTCGCTGGCTTCCACGGAGAAGCGCTGGAAGCCCTCCTCCGGGCTGCTCCAGTCCAGCCGCAGGCGCTCCAGGGGAAACGTCACCGCGCTCGCGTCGATCAGCCAGCCGCGCAAAGTCTCGGCAGCCGGCCCGGCGTTTTCCGGCAGCACCTCGACTATGGTGCCGCTGGTGTTGCGCTGCACCCGCAGGTTCGGTTGCGTCGCGTCGGCGGCGGACGTGCCTCGCAACGGGAACAGCCGCACCTCGGCCTCATGCGGCGTGCTGGCCTGGCGCTCGCTGCCGGCCACCAGGGCGTAGGGCAAGGCCTCGCCTTCGGCATCGAAGACCCGCAGGTCGCGCAGGTCGGCATGGGCAGCCGACAACTGCACGCTCATCGGGATGCTCAGGCGATACCAGGGACCTTCGCCCTGCAGCGACAGCGCCACCTGGCGGCTGAAACCTTCGGCAGACTCCTTCGCCGACAGCGGCAGGGACAGGCAGGCGCCCAGCAGGAGCAGGCCGGCGGTTCTGAACGAAAAGGAGCGCGTCATGGCTGCTCGGCCTCCGATGCGACCTCGGCGCGACGCGGAGGCAAGGGTGAGAAGTAGCCGACGACCAGCAACAGGACGCCGACCCCGATGAAGGAGATGATTCGCTCCAGGCTGCCACTGTTGCCCAGCTCGACGAAGAACAGCTTGACCACCACGACGCCGACCAGCGCCGCGCCGACCATCCACAGGTCGCGCCGGCCGAGACGGGTACCGGCGATGGTCAGGCCCAGCGCACAGAGCGTCCAGACCAGCGACAGCCCCGCCTGCACCAGCATCGACGCGGTCAGCGCCTCGGCCTGGAACGGTACGCCGGCCAGGTGGTGCGCGGCGCGGCACACCGCCAGGGTCAGCAGGGCGAACAGCGAGGCGCCGGCCAACGCCTGGCGCCCCAGGCGCGCGCTGGCATTGCCATCGACGAGCGAGGCCAGGCTGGCGTCGCTCCAGCGGTAGAGGGCGAACAGCACGATCAGCAGCCCCAGTTCCAGCGGGTTGGCCAGCGGCAGGTAAGGCAGCGGCTCGGCAGCGCCGTCGCTGAGCAGGTTGGCGCTCCAGAACCAGCCGAGCAGCAACAGCGCCACCGGCGCAGCGGCGAGCAGCCGATACTCCCGCGGGAAGTCGCGCAGCGGCCAGGGCAGGCTCCGCCCGCCAGCCACCAGCAGCAGGTAGGCGCTCGGGACCAACGCCCAGCCCAGCCAACGCCAGGCGTTGTACTGTTCGGCGAGCAGGGCGAACAGGTAGCGCAGCTCCAGCGCCAGCACCCCTAGCAACAGCCAGCAACCGAGCACATGGGCAACGCTCAGGGCCTTCGCCGGCAGCAACGGGGCAAGGCGTCGCAGCGACAGCAGGTGCGTGGCGAACAGCAGCGGCCAGGCCAGCCAGCCGAATTCGCCGAACGGCTGGTAATCGAAACGCCAGGCACTGGCCAGGGCCAACAGCGCCACCGGGACCAGCGCCAGGCACAGCAGGGCCAGTTCGCGCCAGCGCTCGCGCAGCGCCAGCAGCATCCACGACGCCACTGTCGCCGCGGCCACCAGCAGCAACGCATGCTCGCGCAGGCCATAAGGCACGAAGCGGACGGTTTCGCACAGCGCGGTCAGCGCCCACCAGCCGGCTCCCCAGAGCAGCAGCAGGTGCGACAGCTCGGCCAGGCCGAGGGTACCGATACCCAGCGCCCGCTCGCGCTCGCCGGCGCGGCGCAGCCGCCAGGCGCCGACCAGCGCCGCCAGGGCCAGCACTGCCGGCGTCCAGAACCCGGAATGGGCCAGGGGCCGCAGGCCTTCGCCGCTCAGCGAGCCGAACAGCGACGGCCCGGCGAGGAGGAACGCCAGGCCGCCCACTACCTGCAAGGCGAGGCCGAAGTAGAAGCTCAGGCGCTGGCGCAGCACCAGGCTCAGCCAGATGATCAGCAGCCCGCTACCGGCCCATACCGCGCTGGCGCTGCGCCAAGGCAGGACGAACAGCACTGCCAGGTTGACGAACGCCAGACCGGCCAGCAGCACCAGGCTCAAGCCCATGAGCAGCCGACTGTCGTCCTTCACCAGCGGGTCGCGCGCCGCCAGCAGCATGCCGCCGATCAGCGCCAGGCCAATCAGCGAGGCGGTCATCAAGCCACGCCAGCCCGAGTCGAATACCCCACCCTGGCCATCGCCGCCCTGCAAATGCAGGAGGAACAGCGCACCGCCCAGCAGTTGCACGGCGAAGGCGCAGAACAGGAAGGTACGCGAGCCCAGGCGCAAGCCGGCGAACAAGCTCGCCAGGCCGGCCACGGCCCAGGCGATGGCGGTGCCGTCGACGGCCAGGCAGAGCGGTGCGACCAGGTAGAGGAAGGCCAGGCCGGCGGCCGCCAGCAACGGCCGGCAGGCCGGCTCCCAGTCGGCCAGCGCTTTCGCCGGCGCGCGACGCAGCTGCCAGAAGCTGAACAGCGCCGCTGCACCGAGCATCAGCGCGCCCAGTGGCGAACCCTCCAGCAACGTCGTCTCACCCGGGCGCACGCCATTCAGGTAGGCCAACGCCGCACCGCCCTGCAACAGCAGGGCGAAGAGCCGCGCCAGGCGGCGTTGCTGGTGCAGGCCGAGCCAGTAGATGCCGGCGCCCTCGACGGCCCAGGCGGCCGAGGTCCAGCGCGCGTCCAGGCCGAGCGGAATGGCCAGGGTGCCGAAGACCACCCCCAGCGCCAGGCAGATTTCCACCAGCAGGCTGGTGCGTCCGGCCGAAGCATGGCCGCGCAGCACCCGCGCCAGGACCATGTAGAAGAGGCCCAGGGCCAGGGCGCTGAAGGCCATGCCGAAGTCGATGTGGCCGATCACCGCGCATTGCAGGCCGAACCCCACCAGTGGCGGGCCGAACAGCACGGTGGCGTCGATGTAGTCGGCCTGTCGCGCCGACCAGCGCAGCAGTTCGCCGCGCTCGGCAGGCGCCTGCGCGGCCTCCAGCAGCTTGCGGCGGGCGAAGAGCAGGCCGATCCCGACGTACATCAGGAAGAACAGGGCCAGGAACGGCTCGGTGCTGGCGAACAGCTCCGGTGTATAGGAGCGCAGTCCCCAGGCGAAGCCGATGCCGAAGGTGCCGACGAAGCCGACCAGGTTGAGCGGCCGCCAGGCGCGGAACCAGGCGATGGCGAAGATGCCGGCGTTGAGCAGGGCGAAGTAGCTGAACAGCGCTACATGGTTGCCGCTGCCGGTGGAGGTCAGGATCGGCGCGGCGAAGCCGCCGAGCGCCGCCACCACCGCCAGGCCCATGGCGTTCTGCAGCACGGCGAGGATCGCCGAGCAGATCGTCACCACCACCAGCAGGGCCAGCGCCGCGCCGGGAGAGATCAGCGGATGCAGGCGCATGGCGGCGAAGATGGTCAGGTACAGCACCGCGATACCGGTGCCTTGCAGGATCAGGCCGTAGGCGGCGCGCCGCTCGCGCAGCCACCAGCCGACGCCGAGCAGCGCCATCGCTGCCAGCGCCACCCCGGCGTAGCGGTACTCCACCGGCACCGCCACCCGTTCCGAGGCATAGCGCAGGAGGAAGGCCAGGCCGATGAACAGCAGCACCACGCCGATGCGCAATACCGTGTTGCCGCCGAACAGCCAGCCCTTGGCCGCGGCGAAGCCACGCTCGACCAGCGAGGGTTCGCGTGGAGGCGCTGGAGGGGCGGCACGGCGCGGCGCTGGCTGGGCGTCAGGCTGGAACGCCGGCTGACGCTCGATGGGCTGGACGGGTTCGGGGGGACGAGGCGGAGGCGGCGCAGCCTCGACGGCCGGTAGCTCGATGTCCCAGTCCAGCGGCGGGGCAACCTCGGCGGGAGGAGCGGGAGGCGTGTCTGCGAGCGGCTGGTCGATGCCGGCGGCCGGCTCGGGAACGCTTTCGGGAAGGTCCTGCGCCTGGCGCTCCACGCGCAGCAAGCGCTGGTGGATGACCTCGGTGCCGCGCTCGAAGCGTTCGGCGAATTCGCTCATCTGCTTGCGCAGGCGCTCGTTCTGTTGCGCCAGGTTCTGCAGCGAGACGGCCTGTCCCAGGGCCAGGCCGGAAAGGCCGCCGAGGAGGGCGCCGACCAGCGATTCCCCGGCGAAGCCGCCGAGGATCAGGCCCACCAGCATGAAAATCCATTGCATGCGTCGAATCCTTGATCAAGAGGTACCACGATCCACTGATACCTGCCCTGGCCATCCTGCCAGAGCGGAACCCGCGCCGGGAGTATACAGCCCGCATTCCAGAGATTCGACGCATTCCGACGCCCGCCCCGTGGCGAGCTACCTCTTCCTGGCGATGAACTGGACCACGCAGGCCGCGCCGGTGTGGAAACGGCCCTCGACCACCTCGCGCTCGATTTCCCGCGCCAGCAGCACTTCGCACTCCGGCAGCTCAGCCTCCAGCGCCGCGCGGCTCACCAGCATGTCGACGTCCGCCGGGCCGCCGGTGCCGCGGCCGAGCTGTTCCGGCCGATAGGCCTCCAGCAGGAAGAGACCGCCCGGTCGCAGCGAACGCTCCAGCAGGCGGTTGAGTCTGCCGCGCACGCGACTGGGCAGGTGCGCGAAGATCGACACCACCGCGCCGAACGCCGCTGCCGGCGGTTCGTAGTCCGCCAGGTCGACCACCAGGGTGTCGATCGACACGCCTTTCGCCTCGGCCAGCCGGCGCGCCTTGGCCAGGCCGACGGTGGAGCCGTCCACGCCAAGCACCTCCAGCCCCAGCGAAGCGAGGAACACCGCGTTGCGCCCCTCGCCCTCGGCGACGCTCAGCACCGGCCCGGCCAGCCGCTGCGCATGCTCCTTCAGGAAAGCGTTGGGTTCGGTTCCGTAGACATACTCTTCGGCGGCATAGCGTTCGTCCCACATGAGGTTCACCTCGTCTGTATTTCGTCACGGCCCAGGTGCCGAAACGCTAGTCTTCCACTTCAAGTCGACTTGAGGTCAAGGGCATGCGGCAACTGGACATAGGCGAGGTCGCGCGACGATCCGGGGTACCGGCCTCGACCCTGCGCTACTACGAGGAAAAGGGACTGATCGCCTCCAGCGGCCGGCACGGCCTGCGCCGGCTGTTCGATGCAGGCGTGCTGGAGCGGCTGGCGCTGATCGGGCTGGGCCGCGCCGCCGGGTTGTCGCTGGACGAGATTGCCGGCATGGGCGCAGCCGACGGCGCGCTGCGGATCGACCGCGCGGCGCTGGCGGCCAAGGCCGACGAACTGGACCGGACGATCCGCCGCCTCGCCGCCATGCGCGACGGCCTGCGGCATGCCGCGGCCTGTCCGGCGCGCGAGCACATGGACTGCCCGACGTTCCGCCGCTTGCTGCGGGCCGCTGCCGCGGGGGCCATCAAGCCACGCCGGAAAGCGCCCGGCGCATAGCAAAACGGCCGGCAGGCCGGGCACCCCTGCCCTGCCTGCCGGCCGCGAGGCACGCCGTTGCGGCGCGCCGGTACGGCAACGGTTTAGACCTTGCTGCGCTCGTAGCGCTTGCGGTCGTTCTCGTTGAGCATCTTCTTGCGCAGGCGGATCGACTTCGGCGTCACTTCCACCAGCTCGTCGTCGGCGATGAACTCCAGCGCCTGCTCGAGGGTGAAGCGGATCGGCGGAACCAGGGCGATGACTTCGTCCTTGCCGGAAGCGCGCATGTTGTCGAGCTTCTTGCCCTTGGTCGGGTTGATCACCAGATCGTTGTCACGGCTGTTGATGCCGGCCAACTGGCCTTCGTAGATTTCGTCGCCCGGGCCGAGGAACAGCTTGCCGCGGCTCTGCAGGGTCTCCAGCGAGTAGGTCAGCGCGGTGCCGGTGGCCATGGAGACCAGTACGCCGTTCTGGCGGTTGCTGACTTCGCCGGCCTTGATCGGACCGTAGTGGCTGAAGGTCGAGGTCAGGATGCCGGTGCCCGAGGTCAGGGTCAGGAAGTTGTTGCGGAAGCCGATCAGGCCGCGCGCCGGAATGGTGTACTCCAGGCGCACGCGGCCCTTGCCGTCGGGAATCATGTTGCTCAGGTCGCCCTTGCGCAGGCCCATCTGCTCCATCACCGAGCCCTGGTGCTGCTCCTCGATGTCGATGGTGACGTTCTCGTAGGGCTCCTGCTTCTCGCCGTCCTTCTCGATGATCACCACTTCCGGGCGGCCCACGGCCAGCTCGAAGCCTTCGCGGCGCATGGTCTCGATCAGTACCGACAGGTGCAGTTCGCCACGGCCGGAAACCTTGAACTTCTCCGGGCTGTCGCCCGGCTCGACGCGCAGCGCCACGTTATGCAGCAGTTCCTTCTCCAGGCGCTCCTTGATGTTGCGGCTGGTGACGAACTTGCCTTCGCGGCCGGCGAACGGCGAATCGTTGACCTGGAAGGTCATGCTCACGGTCGGCTGGTCGACGGTCAGCGGCGGCAGCGCCTCGACGTTCTGCGGGTCGCACAGGGTATCGGAGATGAACAGCTCCTCCATGCCGCTGACGCAGACGATGTCGCCGGCTTCCGCCTCGGCCACCTCGACGCGCTGCAGGCCGTGGTGGCCCATGATCTTCAGGATGCGGCCGTTGCGCTTGCTGCCGTCGTCGCTGATGGCCACCACCGGGGTGTTGGACTTGACCTTGCCGCGGGTGATGCGGCCGATACCGATCACGCCGAGGAAGCTGTTGTAGTCCAGCTGCGAGATCTGCATCTGGAACGGACCCTCGGTGTCCACCACCGGGGCCGGGACGTGGTCGATGATCGCCTGGAACAGCGCGTCCATGTTGTCGTCCATCTTCTCGTGGTCGAGGCCGGCGATGCCGTTCAGGGCGCTGGCGTAGACGATCGGGAAGTCGAGTTGCTCGTCGGTGGCGCCGAGGTTGTCGAACAGGTCGAAGATCTGGTCGATGACCCAGTCCGGACGCGCGCCCGGGCGGTCGATCTTGTTCACCACCACGATCGGACGCAGGCCGGCCTTGAAGGCCTTCTGGGTCACGAAGCGGGTCTGCGGCATGGGGCCGTCCTGGGCGTCGACCACCAGCAGCACGGAGTCGACCATCGACATCACGCGCTCCACCTCGCCGCCGAAGTCGGCGTGACCGGGGGTGTCGACGATGTTGATGTTGTAGCCGTTCCACTTGATCGCGGTGTTCTTCGCCAGGATGGTGATGCCACGCTCTTTTTCCTGGTCGTTGGAGTCCATCACCCGCTCGCTTTCCGCTTCTTTGCGGTCGAGGGTGCCGGACAGCTTCAGCAGCTTGTCCACCAGGGTGGTCTTGCCATGGTCGACGTGGGCGATGATGGCGATGTTGCGCAGATTTTCGATCACAAGTCTTGTCTCGTTTAACGCCCGAAGCGCGGCTTCGCGGCGGTGGTGGGGTCGGACAGGGCGGCGCCCGACACGACAGGCTTCTTCAATTAAGGGGCGGGCAGCAGGCGGACGCTGCCCCGGTCCGGCCGGCACGCCGAAGGGCGGGCATCGGCCTAGGCGGCGGACGTGTCGGGAGGACGGTGGCGGATGCTGCCGCCGAACAAGCCCGGCTGCTTAAGCCGGACGATAAACACGCACATTGGTGTGCCCCTCGTTGAGCAGGTGATGGGCATGCAGGCGGCTCATCACCCCTTTGTCGCAATACAGGAGGTACTGGCGGTTGGCGTCCAGTTCCTTGAAGCGGCTGTTGATCGCGTAGAACGGCAGCGCCTGGACTTCGACGCCTTCCAGGGCCAGGGGTTCGTCTTCCTGGGCATCAGGATGGCGGATATCGATGACAATCTGACCGGGCAGCACCTCGCCGACCTCTTCCACCTGCAGGTCCTGGCCGAGTTCGTCGATCACCCGGTCGACGGTGCGCTGGGTGGCTCGCTCCAGGGCGCGCTCGAGCACCGCCATGTCGAATTTCGACTCTTCGTGCTCGACGCGGTAGGGCTTGGCCTGGGTGGTCGGGTTCACCGAGATCACCCCGCAGTATTCCGGCATGTGCCGGGCGAACTCGGCGGTGCCGATCTGCCGGGCGGTGTCGATGATGTCCTGCTTGTGGCTGACGATCAGCGGGCGCAGCACCAGGGTGTCGGTAACCCGGTCGATCACCGAGAGGTTCGGCAGGGTCTGGCTGGACACCTGGGAGATCGCCTCGCCGGTCACCAGCGCGTCCAGCTCCAGGCGCTCGGCCACGCGGCTGGCGGCGCGCAGCATCATGCGCTTGAGGGTCACGCCCATATAGCTGTCGTCGACCTTGGTGAGGATCTCGCCGACCACTTCCTCGAACGGCACGCTGACGAACAGCACGCGCTGCGAGCGGCCGTACTTCTCCCACAGGTAGTGGGCGACTTCCATCACCCCCAGTTCGTGGGCGCGCCCGCCGAGGTTGAAGAACACGAAGTGGCTGATCATCCCGCGGCGCATCATCTGGTAGGCCGCCACGGTCGAGTCGAAGCCGCCGGACATCAGCACCAGCACCTGTTCCAGCGCGCCCAGCGGATAGCCGCCCAGGCCCGGATGCTGGCGATGGATGACGAACAGGCGGTCGAGGCGGATTTCCATCCGCACCTCGACTTCCGGCTGCTTCAGGTCGATCCCGGCAGCCCCGCATTCGCGGCGCAGGCCGCTGCCGACGTAACGCTCCACCTCCATCGAGGTGAACGCGTGCTTGCCGGCGCGCTTGCAGCGCACGGCGAAGGTCTTGCCGGCCAACTGGTCGCCGAAATGCGCCTTGCACTTGGCGAGGATGTCGTCGAAATCGCCCAGCGGATACTCGTGGACCTCGAGGAAATGACCGATGCCCGGGGTGCAGGTCAGGCGCTCGATCATCTCGCGCCTGGCCTTGGCGTCGACCACGGCGGTCTCCACCTCCAGGTTGTCCCACTCGCCCTCGACCTTCAGCTCCGGGTCCAGGTCGCGCAGCACCGCGCGGATGTTCTTCGCCAACTGCCGGATGAAGCGCTTGCGCACCGGCCGGCTCTTGATGGTGATTTCCTGGAAGGTCTTGACGATGAGTTTCATGCGAGGGACGCGAACGCGCGGGGCGACGGAAAAAAAGGGGCGGAATTATATCTGAAATTGCTCACGTATTGAGCAGAAATATGCACAGTTATTTTTGCTGCACCAAAATGGAATGATGCACCAACATGGAGCACCATAACGGTGCACCCGAAGGCCGCCCAGCTACCCTGAAGAAGACCTGGCCCCGCCAAACATGGGGCCCTGCCCGATTCCGGGCACTGGCACGCAACTTGCTCACTTGTGAGGCAGGTTGCCCTGGCGGAGTATTCCGGCCGGCATCACCCGATACTGGGGCACAGAAAAAGCTCCCAGCTCTAATCCCTCCTGGAGGACAGCATGTCGTACAAGTCGCACCAACTGATCAAAGACCATGACGTGAAGTGGGTAGACCTGCGCTTCACCGATACCAAGGGCAAGCAGCAACACGTCACCATGCCGGCTCGCGACGCGCTGGACGATGAGTTCTTCGAAGCCGGCAAGATGTTCGACGGCTCCTCCATCGCCGGCTGGAAAGGCATCGAAGCCTCCGACATGATCCTGATGCCGGACGACAGCACCGCCGTCCTCGATCCGTTCACCGAAGAGCCGACCCTGATCCTGGTCTGCGACATCATCGAGCCGAGCACCATGCAAGGCTACGAGCGCGACCCGCGCAACATCGCCAAGCGCGCCGAGGAGTACCTGAAGTCCACCGGCATCGGCGACACCGTGTTCGTCGGCCCGGAGCCGGAGTTCTTCATCTTCGACGAAGTGAAGTTCAAGTCCGACATCTCCGGCTCGATGTTCAAGATCTTCTCCGAGCAGGCTTCCTGGAACACCGACGCCGACATCGAGTCCGGCAACAAGGGCCATCGCCCGGGCGTGAAGGGCGGCTACTTCCCGGTACCGCCGGTCGACCACGACCATGAAATCCGCACCGCCATGTGCAACGCCCTGGAAGAAATGGGCCTGGTGGTCGAAGTCCACCACCACGAAGTGGCAACCGCCGGCCAGAACGAGATCGGCGTGAAGTTCAACACCCTGGTCGCCAAGGCCGACGAAGTGCAGACCCTGAAGTACTGCGTGCACAACGTCGCCGACGCCTACGGCAAGACCGTGACCTTCATGCCGAAGCCGCTGTACGGCGACAACGGTTCGGGCATGCACGTGCACATGTCGATCTCCAAGGACGGCAAGAACACCTTCGCCGGCGAAGGCTATGCCGGCCTGTCCGAGACCGCCCTGTACTTCATCGGCGGCATCATCAAGCACGGCAAAGCCCTGAACGGCTTCACCAACCCCTCGACCAACTCCTACAAGCGCCTGGTCCCGGGCTTCGAAGCTCCGGTGATGCTGGCCTACTCGGCGCGCAACCGTTCCGCCTCGATCCGTATCCCCTACGTATCCAGCCCGAAGGCCCGCCGTATCGAAGCGCGCTTCCCGGACCCGGCAGCCAACCCCTACCTGGCCTTCGCCGCGCTGCTGATGGCCGGCCTGGACGGCATCCAGAACAAGATCCACCCCGGCGATGCCGCCGACAAGAACCTGTACGACCTGCCGCCGGAAGAGGCGAAGGAAATCCCGCAGGTTTGCGGCAGCCTGAAAGAGGCGCTGGAAGAACTCGACAAGGGCCGCGCGTTCCTGACCAAGGGCGGCGTGTTCACCGACGAGTTCATCGATGCCTACATCGAGCTGAAGAGCGAAGAAGAGATCAAGGTGCGCACCTTCGTGCACCCGCTGGAATACGACCTGTACTACAGCGTCTGATCCACCCTTTCCTATAACAACGAGTCACCCTCTTGAGGCCTCCTTCGGGAGGCCTTTTTTATGGGCCAGCCCATGGAGAAACGCAAAGTTCGCCGCGCCGTTCGGTTAGACTTGCCGCGCTCCCCGCCCCAAGGATAAGGACCGTCCATGCGTCACTCTCTCTGGCTCCTGCTTGCCGCCATCCTCAGCCTGCCCGCCCAGGCCGGCACCGAATGCCGCGATATCCACGACCGCGACCTGCGGCGCATGTGCAACGCACTGGAACGCGGCGACAGCGGGGATTGCGGCGACATCGACAGCCGCGACCTGCGGCGTTACTGCGGCGCGCTGCTGGCGCCGGGACAGCGCTACGACTGCGACGACATCCGCGACGGCGACACGCGCCGCCAGTGCCGCGCCATCGTCCGCGGCGACCGCAAGCGCTGCGACGACATCGACAGCCGCGACATGCGCCGCCAGTGCCGGGCCGTGGTATCGCGTGCGCCGTGGCAGTGCGACGGCATCGACGACCGCGACATGCGCCGCATCTGCCGGGTCATCCTGTCGCGCTAGATGCCGCCGTCCGCCGGCGTGCCCTGCTCGTCCGGTTCCGCGGATTTCGCCTTGGGCGCCCGGCTCAACTGTACGTTGAGACGCGGCATGGACAGTTCGAGGCCGGCCTGGTCGAGGCGCCGACGCAGGCGCAGGTTGAACGCCCGCTGGACCTCCCACTGCTTGATCGGCGCGGTCTTGAAGCGGAAGCGCAGGATCGCCTGGCCGTTGTCGAAACTCTCCACGCCCTGCAATTCCATCGGCGACCACAGGTTGCGGTAGACCGCCGGGTCGCTGCGCAGCTCCATCGCGACCTCGCGCACCAGCGCCACCGCGTCGTCGATCGGCATGCTCGCCGGCACCGGCCAGCGGAACATCGCGTAGCCGAACTGGCGCGAGTAGTTCTTGATGCTCTTGATCTCGCTGAACGGGATGGTATGCACCACGCCGTCCAGGTCGCGCAGGCGCACGGTACGGATGGTCAGGCCCTCGACCGTGCCAAGGTGGCCGCCGACGTCGACGTAGTCGTCGATCGACAGCGAGTCCTCGATGATGATGAACAGGCCGGTGATCAGGTCCGCCACCAGCGACTGCGCGCCGAAGCCGATGGCCAGGCCGATCACGCCGGCACCGGCCAGCAGCGGGGTGACGTTCATGCCCATGTTGGCCAGGGCGACGATCAGGGCGATCACCGCGATGGTGGCGAACAGTACGTTGCGGATCAGCGGCAGCATGGTCAGCGCGCGGGTGTTCGGCCGGCTCTTGCCGCCCAGGCCGAGGCTGTGCTGGATCGCGGTATCGGTGAGGATCCAGATCAGCCAGGCGACCAGCAGGGTGGTGCCGAAGCTGACTACCTTCATGCTGATCTGCTCGCCCTCGCCTTCCGCATAGCGAATCAGCGACATGCCCCAGACGCGCAAGGCGACCTCGATGAAGAACAGCACCACGAAGATGTGCAGCAGGGTGTAGCCGAAGCTTTGCAACTGCTCGATGTACGGCGCGCTGCGGCGCGGGCCGGCGCCGACCCGACTGGAACGGCGGCGGATCAGCCCGATCACGGTCATCGCCACCACCGCCAGCACCGCGCAGACCAGCGCCCGGCGCAACGCCGAACTGCTGTCGCCGGCGGAAACGAAGGTGGCGAATAGGGAAATCCCCACCAGCACCAGCACCGGCACGAACCACAGCGAGCCGACCAGTTGCACCAGGTCGTGCAGGCTACGGCGCTTGAGGCGGCGCTCCAGCGGCTGGTTGCGGATCAGGTGGGCGATCGGCCGGCGGAAACGCATCACGAACAGCGCGGTGAACAGCGCGGCGCTGGCGTTGGCCAGGGTACTCAGGCAGATCGAGGTGTGCTCGCCGAGGCCGGCGATCAGCCGCGGATCGTGGGCGACCTCGCCCAGCGCGGCGAGGCTGCCGATCAGCCACAACGGGCGGAACGCCTGGCGCCGCAGGATATCCAGGGCGCGCTGGCGGTGCGGGCCGCTGAGCAGCGAGAGGGAAATCACGCACAGCGCGGAGAACAGCGTGCCGCAGACCAGCACATAGGCCATGACCATCGCCAGGGTCTTGCTCAGGGAGTCCGGCAGCACCACCGACAGGTACAGGGTGATGAGGAAGGCCACCAGCCAGGGGCCCAGCTTGCGCAGGGAAAACAGCAGCAGGTCGCGGGTCTTCGGATGCTGCGGCAACTCCGCCGACAGGCCGAAGCGCTCGCGCATGCGCCGGCTGAGCCAGAGCAGCGCGCTAGCCAGGCAGGCCCAGAGGAGGATCACCACCGAAAAATCGAAGACCATCGCCGGCAGGTCGCGCCAGCTGGGAAAGCGCTCCTCGAGTTCGGCACGCGCCAGCTGGAACTGGTTGCCCCATAACGCGACCGGGCTGTTCGCGCCCTGGAACTGCTTTTCCAGGCTGGTCAGGGTATCGCCGATCAGCCCCAGCACCCCACCCTCGCTTTCCTTGCCTTTCTTGGTCACGTCGCGCAGCTGTTTCAGCTTTTTCAGCAGGTCGGCGCGCTGCCTGTCGTTCTCCAGGGTCTGGATGACCTGGTTCAGCGATTGTTCCAACTGCGCATCGCTGACCTTCTCGCCACCGGAGGAACTCCCCGCCAACGGGTTCGGCAGCGCCGCGGCGCCCGGCGGCGAGTAGAACAGGGCGGCGCAGAGGCACAGCAGCAGGGCCGCCAGGACGCGGGAGCGAAGGGTGAAGCGGGCGATGATCGGCACGAGAAAGGCAGTCCCCAAGGTGAGAAACCGAAACAGCCGCATCATACAAGCCGGACACCCGCCGTTTCGAACGGGGCCGCCGGCCGGCGGCGCAAGCACAGACACTCTGGCGCAACGAGGGTTCGCCCCGCCAGTGCCGGCTGAGACGAACGCAGCCGCGCGGCGGGGCACAGCGACCGCCAACGTGCCCCAGCGCACACCTTCGAATACCCGCATGCCGCACAATGCACGGCTTGCCAGCGCGCCGATGCGGTGCAACGCTTGGCAGGTTCACCCGGAGACCGTCCATGCGCCTGATCACCAGCTGCCTGCTCCTGGCCGCCGCCCTGCCGGCCATGGCGCAGATCTACCAATACACCGACGCCAACGGCAACAAGGTATTCACCAACCAGCCGCCAGACGGGGTGCAGGCGCAGACCGTCGAACTGCAGCCGACCAATACCGTAGGAATCGACACGCCGGAAAAGTCCTCCGCGGGCAATGCCCCGGCCGCCGATAGCGAGGCCGCCGCCTACGAGATCCTTGCCCTCAGCGACCTCCCCACGGAAGAGGCGCTGCGCGCCAACAACGGCACCTTCAACGTCAGCGTCAGCATCCGCCCGGCCCTGCACAGCGGCCACCAGTTGCAACTGGTGCTGGACGGCAAACCCTACGGCACGCCCAGCAGCGGCACCCGCTTCACCCTGCACGAGATCGACCGCGGCGACCACAGCCTCGCGGTACAGGTACTCAACGGCGAACGGGTGCTGCAATCCAGCCCGCCGGTGACCTTCACCGTGCAGCGCGTGCACCTCGGGAAGAAGCGATGATCCCGCGCATTCTCGGCGCCCTCCTGCTGTGCCTGGCCTGCGCCGCGCAAGCGGGGGTCTACACCTACATCGACGCCGAGGGCAACCGCGTCTACACCGACCAGCCGCCCAGCGGGCGCAAGGCCCAACGCGTCGAACTGGCGCCGGGCAACAGCGTGGCGCCGCCGGGCATACGCTATCGTCCGCCCGCCGCGCCGCTGGAGGTGAAGCCGCCGGCCTACCAGCTACTGCGCATCCTCTTCCCCGAACCGGACGCAACCCTGCGCGCCAACAGCGGCGACGTCATCGTCACCGTCACCAGCGAGCCGGCGCTGCTGCCCGGCCATCGCTATCGCCTGCTGCTCGACGGCAAGCCTGCCGGAGTGCCGGGACGCAGCCCGGTGTTCCCGTTGAAGAACCTCGATCGCGGCACCCACCAGGTCGCAGTGGAAATCATCGATGGCGACGGCATGACCGTCGAAAGCACCCCGAGCCAGCCCTTCCACCTGCATCGAGTGAGCATCGCCGGGCAACCCCTGCCGGAGGTCGATACGCCGCTGGTCAGCGCGATAGAGCCAAGCGAGCGCTAGCCGAACTTTCCCTGCCCACTCCACGGTGGGCGGGATTTTCCGGTTTTTTTCCCGACTCTCCTGGCGAAAACGCCGCCGGCCACGCCAACGCACCAGATTGGTGCGATTACCCGCACCACTTTCTATACTGTCCCCATTTCGGGTCACCGCTCGTCGCCGAAAACCTTCCCGGCGCACCTCTAGCCAGCGCCTCGGCAGAAAAAACGCGCCTTTTCGGCGCCTGGTTTGCTTTTTGCATTTTCCTGCCCAACCTTGGAACAGCTGCCCGCCATGCCGACCGATACCCTGCACCGACTGTTGCTCGACAACCTGACCACCGCGGTGATCCTGCTCAACGGCGAACTGCGCCTGGAGTACATGAACCCGGCGGCGGAGATGCTCCTGGCCGTGAGCGGCCAGCGCAGCCACGGGCAATTCATCAGCGAGCTGTTCACCGAATCGCCGGAAGCCTTGAACTCGCTGCGCCAGGCGGTGGAACAGGCACATCCGTTCACCAAGCGCGAAGCGACCCTGACCTCGATCACCGGCGTCAGCATCACGGTCGACTATGCGGTGACGCCCATCCTCAACCGCAACGAGACGCTGCTGCTGCTCGAGGTCCATCCGCGCGACCGGCTGATGCGGATCACCCGCGAAGAAGCGCAGTTGTCCAAGCAGGAGACCACCAAGCTGCTGGTGCGCGGGCTCGCCCACGAGATCAAGAACCCGCTCGGCGGCATCCGCGGAGCGGCGCAACTGCTATCCCGCGAGCTGCCGGAAGAGTCGCTGAAGGACTACACCAACGTCATCATCGAAGAAGCCGACCGGTTGCGGAACCTGGTGGACCGCATGCTCGGCTCGAACAAACTGCCGAACCTGGCGCCGACCAACATCCATGAAGTGCTGGAGCGGGTCAGCAGCCTGGTGGAAGCGGAGAGCCAGGGCAGCATCACCCTGGTCCGCGACTACGACCCGAGCATCCCCGACCTGCTGCTCGACCGCGAGCAAATGATCCAGGCCGTGCTCAACATGGTACGCAACGCCATGCAGGCGATCGCCGGGCAGAACGACCTGCGCCTCGGTCGCATCACCCTGCGCAGCCGTACCCTGCGCCAGTTCACCATCGGCCACACGCGTCACCGCCTGGTGTGCAAGGTGGAGATCATCGACAACGGCCCGGGCATTCCGGCCGAGCTCCAGGAAACCATCTTCTACCCCATGGTCAGCGGCCGTCCGGACGGTACCGGACTCGGCCTGGCCATCGCCCAGAACATCATCAGCCAGCACCAGGGGCTGATTGAATGCGAGAGCCACCCCGGCCATACCGTGTTCAGTCTGTTCCTGCCCCTGGAACAAGGAGTGCATTGACCATGAGCCGATCAGAGACCGTCTGGATCGTCGACGACGACCGCTCCATCCGCTGGGTACTGGAAAAGGCCCTGCAACAGGAAGGCATGACCACGGTGAGCTTCGACAGCGCCGACAGCGTGATCGGCCGCCTCGGCCGGCAGCAGCCGGACGTGATCATCTCCGATATCCGCATGCCCGGCGCCAGCGGCCTCGACCTGCTGGCGCAGATCCGCGAACTGCATCCGCGCCTGCCGGTGATCATCATGACCGCGCATTCCGACCTCGACAGCGCGGTGGCCTCCTACCAGGGCGGCGCCTTCGAATACCTGCCCAAGCCGTTCGACGTCGACGAGGCGGTCTCCCTGGTCAAGCGCGCCAACCAGCACGCCCAGGAGCAGCAGGGCCTGGAGCTGCCGGCGAACCAGGCGCGCACGCCGGAGATCATCGGCGAGGCGCCGGCGATGCAGGAGGTATTCCGCGCCATCGGCCGCCTCAGCCATTCCAACATCACCGTGCTGATCAACGGCGAATCGGGTACCGGCAAGGAGCTGGTCGCCCATGCCCTGCATCGCCACAGCCCGCGCGCAGCCTCGCCATTCATCGCGCTGAACATGGCGGCGATCCCCAAGGACCTGATGGAATCCGAGCTGTTCGGCCATGAGAAGGGCGCCTTCACCGGGGCCGCCGCCCAGCGCCGCGGACGCTTCGAGCAGGCCGATGGCGGCACCCTGTTCCTCGACGAGATCGGCGACATGCCGGCCGACACCCAGACCCGCCTGCTGCGCGTCCTGGCCGACGGCGAGTTCTACCGGGTCGGCGGGCACACGCCGGTGAAGGTCGACGTGCGGATCATCGCCGCCACCCACCAGAACCTGGAAAGCCTGGTGCGCGACGGCAAGTTCCGCGAGGACCTGTTCCATCGCCTGAACGTGATCCGCATCCACATCCCGCGGCTGGCCGACCGCCGCGAGGACATCCCGGCGCTGGCCCGGCACTTCCTCAGCCGCGCCGCCCAGGAGCTGGCGGTGGAACCCAAGCTGCTGAAGGCGGAAACCGAGGAGTACCTGAAGAACCTCGGCTGGCCGGGCAACGTCCGCCAACTGGAGAACACCTGTCGCTGGATCACCGTGATGGCCTCCGGCCGCGAGGTGCACATCGACGACCTGCCGCCGGAGCTGCTGACCCAGCCGCAGGACAGCGCGCCGGCGGCGAACTGGGAACAGGCCCTTCGCCAGTGGGCCGACCAGGCGCTGGGCCGCGGCCAGTCGAACCTGCTGGACAGCGCCGTGCCGGCCTTCGAACGGATCATGATAGAAACCGCCCTCAAGCACACCGCCGGCCGCCGCCGCGATGCCGCCGTGCTGCTCGGCTGGGGCCGCAATACCCTGACCCGCAAGATCAAGGAGCTGGGGATGAACGTCGATGGAGCCGACGACGAAGGCGACGACTGAAGCGCCACTGCTCCCATGAGCGACCCAACGGGGCCTTCGGGCCCCGTTTTTCATGGTCCGTCGCGCGCCCGTACCAAGCGAGACGCCGCCCCAGCCTCGGCAGGGCGCCCGCCCGGAACCACCGGTCAAATCGTAGCGTAGGGCGAATAACCGCATCGCGGTTATCCGCCGATTGTGCAGGGCCGCGGCGGATAACGCCTATGGCGTTATTCGCCCTACCGTCCGCAGCACAGCCCCAGCCTCGGCAGGGCGCCCGCCCGGCACCACCGGTCAAACCATGGCGTAGGGCGAATAACCGCATCGCGGTTATCCGCCGGCTGTGCAGGGCAGCGGCCCTTGCCCGGATTTTGGGCAGCGTGCACCAGCAGGCGACAAATCGGCATCAATCGCTGGCGGAAAAGCCCGCTCCGTCATTTTTCCGCAATCGACTTCCCACAAACCCCTGGGATGCCGCCAAGCCCTTGATCCACGGGCTTCCAGAGGCATTCATCACCAGCTCGCCCACAGACTTATCCACAATCCTTCAGGAAAGCGAGCGCGCCGCCAGCGCGCTCATGAGAATTGGCACAGCCCCTGCATAGGAGCAGATAACGAAGATTTCGGGGGCCTCGGTACAGGCAGGCTGGGGAATCCCCTCTTTTACACCCGGCGGCAGACGCAGCATCCGCGCGCAACCGCCACACCCGTTTCGGGGACCTCGGTACAGGCAGGCTGAGAACTCCCCTCTTTTATGCCCGGCGGTAGCGCAGCGATCCGCGCCTCCGCCCTCCCGTTTGGGGACCTCGGTACAGGCAGGCTGAGAATTCCCCCTTTTATTCCCGGCCGTCGCGCTCCTGCAGTTCGACGACGAGGCGCCAGCCCTCGCCATCCTCCGACCACTGCCAGCGCCCCTGCAAGGGGCGGGTCGAGACCAGGCTCAACAGCAGCGCCTTTCCCTCCTCGCGGAGGCGCCAGCGCAACGGCTGGCCCAGCCATCGCCCGTCTCCCTGCTGCGCCGCGCCCCGGGCGACGATGCGCAACGTCAGGGCACCCTCCACCCGTGCCGCCGTAACCGCAGCCTGGCGATCGAAGCGCAGGACCAGGCCCTGCTCGCTCTCCCCGACCGCCAGCAGTTGCGGCGCAGACGTCGGCAGCGAAGCGGGACCGAACAACCTGCCGAGCATCAGCCCGAACAACAACCCGGCAAGCACCAGCGCACCCCAGACTTTCCAGCGCTGGCGCCGCAGATCGTCGATGGCGGAGGTAGAATGCCGCCCGTTATCTGCTCCGGAGCCCTGCATGTTCCACGTCATCCTGTTTCAACCGGAGATACCTCCGAATACCGGCAACATTATCAGGCTCTGCGCCAACGCCGGATGCAGTCTGCACCTGATCGAGCCGCTCGGTTTCGAACTGGACGACAAGCGCTTGCGCCGTGCCGGCCTCGACTACCACGAATACGCCAGCGTACGCCGCTACCCGGATCTGCAGAGCTGCCTCGAGGCCCTCGGCCAGCCACGCCTGTTCGCCTTCACCACCAAGGGGTCGCGGGCCTTCCACGAAGTGGCCTACCAGCGCGACGATGCCTTCCTCTTCGGCCCGGAAAGCCGCGGACTGCCGGAGAACGTGCGCAACGCCCTGCCAACCGATCGGCGCCTGCGCCTGCCGATGCGCGAAGGCTGCCGTAGTCTGAACCTGTCCAACACGGTGGCGGTGACCGTCTACGAAGCCTGGCGCCAGCTCGGCTTCGCCATGGACTGAGCCGGCTGACAGGCATGAAAAAGCCCGCGCAAGGCGGGCTTCTTCGCAAGCGCTGGGCTTACTGGACCGACGGCGTCGGGATCTCGCCGGAGGCCTGCATGCGGGCGATTTCCTGGGCGTAGAGGGCGTCGAAGTTCACCGGCGACAGCATCAGCGCCGGGAACGAACCGCGTACCACCAGGTTGTCCAGGGCTTCGCGAGCGTACGGGAAGAGGATGTTCGGGCAGAACGCGCCAAGGGTATGGCTCATGCTCGACGGATCGAGGTTCTTGATCAGGAAGATGCCGGCCTGCTGCACTTCGGCGATGAAGGCAGTGGTGTCCTCGCCGTTCTTCACGGTCACCGATACGGTCAGGACCACTTCGTAGAAGTCGCCGTCCAGCTGCTTCTGGCGAGTGTTCAGGTCCAGGCTGATGGACGGGTTCCATTCCTGGCGGAAGATTTCCGGTGACTTCGGCGACTCGAACGACAGGTCGCGCAGGTAGATGCGCTGCAGGGAGAACTGGGGTTGCTGCTCGTCGGCAGCGCCGTTGGTAGCTTGCTCGGTCATTTTCGGGCCTTCCCTTGGGTCAATTCATGAATGGTTTCAGGCAGACAGCAGCGCGTCCAGCTTGCCGGCGCGCTCCAGTGCATGAAGGTCGTCGCAGCCGCCGACATGGGTCTCGCCGATCCAGATCTGCGGCACGGTGGTCGATCCCGCCTTGCGTGCCAGCTCGGCGCGCAGTTCGGGCTTGCCGTCGCAGGCGATCTCCTGGAAGTCCACGCCCTTGCGTTGCAGCAACTGCTTGGCGCGGATGCAGTACGGACACCAGGCGGTGGTGTAGATCACGACGGGCGGCATGTCACTTCACCAGCGGCAGGTTGTCGCCGCGCCAGCTGCCGATCCCGCCGGACAGCTTGGCGGCGTTGAAGCCGGCCTTCTTCAGGACGCCGCCCCAGGTACCGGAGTGCTGGCCCATGGCGTCGACCAGGATGATGGTCTTGCCCTTGTACTTTTCCAGTTCGGTCATGCGGCTGTTCAGCTTGTCGGCCGGGATGTTCAGCGCGTCGACGATGTGCCCGCTGGCGAACTCCTTGGCCGGACGGATATCCAGGACCACCGCCTGGTCGGCATTGACCAGCGCGGTCAGCTCGCGGGTCGACAGGCTCTTGCCGCCCTTGCGCAGCTCGTGCAGCAACAGCAGGACCAGCAGGACCAGCAGCGCCGCGACCAGCAGGTAGTGGTTGGTGGCGAACTCGATCAGACGGGAAACGAATTGCATGGTGACGGATATCCAGGGCGTAAAAATGCCGGCCAGTATACAGACCGCGCCGGCCAGGGGGGAACCCGCCGGGCGGCGCCCCGCTCGGCTCCAGGAAATGGCGTCGCGGGAAACTTCACGGTTAGAATGCCGGTCCTTTTCTGTGAAGCTGGCCAGTTCCGGCCCGGGCACGGTTCGGGCGGGACAGAGGGAGCGAGGATAGCGGCATTCGGTTGCGGATCGGCGTCATCGGTTTAATCAATCAGCCTCTTCCTACGTCTTGAACGACAATGTTCCCACTAAATTTGGTCAGTTTCTGAACCCCGCGGAAATAGAGCCGGACATATGACTGCCACGCCCAAACCCCTGGTCCTGATCATCCTGGACGGCTTCGGCCACAGCGAAAGCCCTGACTACAACGCCATCTACGCCGCGAAGAAGCCGGTCTGGGATCGCCTCCTGGCAACCCAGCCGCACGGCCTGATCTCCGGCTCCGGCATGGACGTCGGCCTGCCCGACGGCCAGATGGGCAATTCCGAGGTCGGCCACATGAACCTCGGCGCAGGCCGCGTGGTGTACCAGGACTTCACCCGCGTCACCAAGGCCATCCGCGACGGCGAATTCTTCGAAAACCCGGTGATCGCCGCGGCGGTCGACAAGGCCGTCGCCGCCGACAAGGCGGTGCACATCCTCGGCCTGCTCTCCCCGGGCGGCGTACACAGCCATGAAGACCACCTGGTGGCAATGGCGCAGATGGCCGCCAGGCGCGGCGCCGGCAAGATCTACCTGCATGCCTTCCTGGATGGCCGCGATACCCCGCCGAAAAGCGCGCAGCCGTCGCTGGAGCGTCTCGACGCCACCTTCGCCGGGCTCGGCAAGGGCCGCATCGCCTCGATCATCGGCCGCTATTTCGCGATGGACCGCGACAACCGCTGGGACCGCGTCCAGGCCGCCTATGAACTGATTGTCGACGGCAAGGCCGAGTTCACCGCCGACTCCTCGGTGGCAGCCCTCGAGGCCGCCTACGCCCGCGGCGAGAGCGACGAATTCGTCAAGGCCACCGCGGTGGTCCCGGCCGGCGCCGAAGCGGTGCGGGTCGAGGATGGCGACGCGGTGATCTTCATGAACTTCCGCGCCGACCGCGCCCGCGAGCTGAGCCGCGCCTTCGTCGAGCCGGCATTCAATGAGTTCCCCCGCGAACGAGCCCCGCAGCTGGCAGGTTTCGTCATGCTGACCCAGTACGCGGCGAGCATCCCGGCGCCCTGCGCCTTCCCGCCGGAGCCGCTGACCAACGTCCTCGGCGAATACCTGGCCAAGCATGGCAAGACCCAGCTGCGCATCGCCGAGACCGAGAAGTACGCCCATGTGACCTTCTTCTTCTCCGGCGGCCGCGAGGAACCCTACGAGGGCGAGGAGCGCATCCTGATCCCCTCGCCGAAGGTCGCCACCTACGACCTGCAACCCGAGATGAGCGCGCCGGAAGTCACCGACCGTATCGTCGAGGCCATCGAGCAACAGCGCTACGACGTGATCGTGGTCAACTACGCCAACGGCGACATGGTCGGCCACACCGGCGTGTTCGAGGCCGCGGTCAAGGCGGTGGAGTGCCTGGACACCTGCATGGGCCGTATCGTCGAGGCGCTGGACAAGGTCGGCGGCGAAGCCCTGATCACCGCCGACCACGGCAATGTCGAGCAGATGGAAGACGAGTCCACCGGCCAGGCGCACACCGCGCACACCTGCGAACCGGTGCCCTTCGTCTACGTCGGCAAGCGCAAGCTGAGCATCCGCGAAGGCGGCGTGCTGGCCGACGTGGCGCCGACCATGCTGACCCTCATGGGGCTGGAGCAGCCGGCGGAAATGACCGGTCGCAGCATCGTCACCCTCGGCTGATCCGCGAACGACGAACTCCCGCGCAGGGCGGATAACCGCGTCGCGGTTATCCGCCGCTTCTGCAGGCCATCGACGGATAACGCCTGCGACGTTATCCGCCGTAGCGGGCCGGGCGCCGCGCCCTGTTTCCACGACGCCACCTTCCCCGCTTTAACGCTGCCGATCGGCCGACAGGCCTGGCCACGCGGCGTCGAGACGTGTGCCGCGGTTTTCATTTTCCGCGTCTCCCCCCCTGCCTCCCGCTACGTCGCCGAGGCCCGTGCTAGCCTTGCCCGCGCTGTCTTTTCCATCTGCCCTACAAGGATTTCCGCCGATGTGGTTCCTCCTCGCCACCTCGCTCCTCGCCCTGTCCTTCCAGCGCCTGCTGGCCCTCGTCTTGCTGCTCGCGACCTGCTGCCTCGCCTTCTACGACGGGGTTCTCGCTCCGCCTGCGGTCGCCGCCCTGGCTGCACTGGGCGTCCTCGCCCTGTTGCGCCGGCGCCTGGCGGCACGCCGCGCCTGGGCCCTGGGCCTGGAGCTGCTGCTGGTCGCCGGCGCGGTGGGCCTGTTCCTGCACCTGCTACCCGGCTTCGCCAACCCCAGGGTCCTGGACAAGGCGGTGGTCGGCCCGCAGAGCCTGCCGTTCACCATGTACTTCAACTTCGACAAGGCACTGGTGCCGTTCCTGCTACTGGCCTGCCTGCCGAGCCTGTTCCGCGACGAAGCCCGCGCTCCCGGCCGCCCCTGGTACTGGCTGCTGCTCGCGGCGGCGGTGCCGGCGCTGCTTCTGCTGGCTGTCGGCGTCGGCCTGCTGCGGCCGGAACTCCACGCGCCGGCCTGGCTCTGGCAGTTCGTCCTGGCCAACCTGTTCTTCGTTTCCCTTGCCGAGGAAGCGCTGTTCCGCGGCTACCTGCAGCAACGCCTGGGCCAATGGCTGGGCCCCTGGCCCGCCCTGGCACTGGCCTCGGCGCTGTTCGGCCTGGCGCACTTCGCCGGCGGCCCGCTGCTGATGCTGTTCGCCGGCCTCGCCGGGCTGATCTACGGGTTGGCCTGGCTGTGGAGCGGCCGCCTGTGGGTGGCGACGCTGTTCCACTTCGGGCTGAACCTGACGCATCTGCTGCTGTTCACCTACCCGCTCTACAGACCCGCCTGATGCCCGTGGCCTTCGTCGTCGACGACATCCGCCGCTGCCATCCGGCTGAAATACGTGGAAGCGCCCCACAGCGCGCGGTGCGGGGCGTTTTTTTTAACGGCGGCCACGGGCATACTAGGCCGGTCCAATTCCCAGGTGCCCGCCACCCCATGCTCCGCCTCCTTCCTCTCCTGCTATCCCTCGCCTGTCTCGCTCCGGCCTTCGCCGACGAGCGCGCCGACACCCAACGCCAGCTGGAACAGACGCAGAAGGACATCGGCGAGCTGAAGAAGCTGCTGGACGGCATCCAGCAGGAAAAGAGCGGCGTGCAGAAGCAGCTGAAGTCCACCGAGACCGAGATGGGCGACCTGGAAAAACAGATCAAGGCCCTGCAGGACGAGCTGGACAAGAGCGAAGCCGAGCTGAAACGGCTGGATGGGGAGAAAAAAAAACTCCAGGACGCGCGCATTGAGCAGCAGCGCCTCCTCGCCATCCAGGCCCGCGCGGCCTACCAGAGTGGACGCGAGGAATACCTGAAGCTGCTGCTGAACCAGGAACACCCGGAAAAATTCAGCCGCACCCTCACCTACTACGACTACATCAACAAAGCCCGTCTCGAACAGCTCGCCAGCTTCAACGAAACCCTCCGCCAGCTGGCCAACGTCGAGCAGGACATCTCTGCGCAGAAAGCCGAACAACTGAGCAAGCAAGGCGAGCTGGACAGCCGCCGCGAGGCGCTGGCAGCGACCCGCAAGGAGCGCCAGCAAGCCCTGGCCAAGCTGAACAGCGACTACCGCGAACGCGACCAGAAGCTCAAGTCCCGCCAACAGGACCAGGCCGAGCTGGCCAAGGTACTGCGGACCATCGAGGAAACCCTGGCCCGCCAGGCCCGCGAAGCCGCCGCCGCGGCGGAGCGCGAGCGCCAGCGCGCGCTGGCCGCCGAACGCGAGCGTGCGCGCCAGCAGCAGGCCGCCCCCGGACGAGTCACCAGCCCGCCGCGCGAACCTGCGCCGGGCCCGCTGGTCTCAAGCACTGGCGCGGTCTACGGCGGCGCGTTCGGCTCGGCCCGCGGCAAGCTGCCGTGGCCGGTGAATGGCCGCGTCGTGGCGCGCTTCGGCAGCCAGCGCGGCGACGATCCGCGGGCGAAATGGGACGGCGTACTGATTTCGGCGAGCGCCGGCAGCACCGTCCGCGCGGTGCACGGCGGACGCGTGGTATTCGCCGACTGGTTGCGCGGAGCCGGCCTGTTGGTCATCCTCGACCACGGTGGCGGCTACCTCAGCCTTTATGGCCATAATCAAAGCCTGCTGAAAGACGCCGGCGACACCGTGAAGGCCGGAGACCCGATCGCCACCGTTGGAACCAGCGGCGGCCAGAGTAGCCCGGCCGTGTACTTCGCCATTCGCCATCAGGGCCGCCCGGCGGACCCTACTACCTGGTGCCGCGCACAGGGATAGGCGCCGAACTCGTGATTAGGAGCTGAACATGCTGCATTGCTTCCGTCCCACCACCCTGGCGCTGGCCCTGCTGCTCGGCGCGGGCGCGGCCCAGGCTGCCGACGCCCCGGCCGACGCCGCGCCACTGGCCAACGGTAGCAGTGCCCCGCTGCCCCTCGACGAGCTGCGTACCTTCGCCGAGGTTCTCGACCGGGTGAAGGCCGCCTATGTCGAGCCAGTGGACGACAAGACCCTGCTGGAGAACGCCATCAAGGGCATGCTCAGCAACCTCGACCCGCACTCCGCCTACCTCGGCCCGGAGGACTTCGCCGAGCTGCAGGAAAGCACCAGCGGCGAGTTCGGCGGCCTGGGCATCGAGGTCGGCAGCGAAGACGGCTTCATCAAGGTGGTCTCGCCGATCGACGACACCCCCGCGGCCCGCGCCGGCATCCAGCCCGGCGACCTGATCGTGCAGATCGACGGCAAGCCGACCAAGGGCCAGTCGATGACCGAAGCGGTCGACAGCATGCGCGGCAAGGCCGGCTCCCCGATCACCCTGACCATCGTCCGCGATGGCGGCAGACCGTTCGACGTCGAACTCAAGCGCGCCATCATCAAGGTCAAGAGTGTCAAGAGCCAGGTCCTCGAACCCGGCTACGCCTACCTGCGCATCACCCAGTTCCAGGTCAACACCGGCGAGGAAGTGGTCAAGGCGCTGAACCAGCTGCGCAAGGACAACAAGGGCCGTCTCAAGGGCCTGGTCCTGGACCTGCGCAACAACCCCGGCGGCGTGCTGCAGTCCGCCGTCGAGGTAGCCGACGCCTTCCTCACCAAGGGCCTGATCGTCTACACCAAGGGCCGCATCGCCAACTCCGAGCTGCGCTTCAGCGCCGACCCGGCCGATCCCAGCGACAAGGTTCCGCTGGTGGTGCTGATCAACGGTGGCAGCGCCTCGGCGGCGGAAATCGTCGCCGGTGCCCTGCAGGACCAGAAGCGCGCGATCCTGATGGGCACCGACAGCTTCGGCAAGGGCTCGGTGCAGACCGTGCTGCCGCTGAACAACGACCGCGCCCTGAAGCTCACCACCGCGCTCTACTACACCCCCAACGGGCGCTCCATCCAGGCCCAGGGGATCGTTCCGGACATCGAAGTCGGACGCGCCAAGGTGACCCAGGAGCGGAGCAGCTTCGAGGGCTTCAAGGAAGCCGACCTGCAGGGCCACCTGGCCAACGGCAACGGCGGTGCCGACCGCCCCACCGGCAAGCGTGCCGCGCCGAGCGAGCGCCCGCAGGATTCCGACTACCAGCTCAGCCAGGCCCTTAGCCTGCTGAAAGGCCTGAGCGTCACCCGCGGCAACTGATGTCGGCGTTTCGCGTTGCCCTGCTGGGCCTGTGCCTGCTGTTCAACCAGGCCCAGGCCCGCCAGGACCCCGCCCCCTACCAGCGCCCGCCGCTGCTGACCGTGGTCATCGATGACCTCGGGCAGAACCTGGCGCGCGACCGCCGGGTCCTCGACCTGCCCCCCGGCGTAACCCTGGCGATCATCCCGGAAACCCCGCATGCCGCCGAACTGGCCCGCGAGGCGCACCAGCGCGGGCGCACGGTGATCCTGCACATGCCGATGGACCCGGCCGGCGGTCCCTACGCCTGGCGGCCGGAGCTGACCCAGGAAGAGCGTGCGCGGCGGCTGGACGCGGCGCTGGCCAAGGTGCCGTTCGTGCAAGGCCTGAACAACCACGAGGGCAGCCGCATGACCGCGGTGCGCCCGGCGATGGCCTGGCTCGCCGAGGAACTCCAGCGTCGCGGCCTGTACCTGGTCGACAGCCGCACCAGCGCCGCCACCGTGGCCGCCAGCGAGGCGCAGCGGATCGGCCTGGCGAGCGTCTCGCGCGATGTGTTCCTCGACAACGAAGCCACACCGGAAGCGGTCTCCGCACAACTGCAGGCCGGCGTCGCCCTGGCCCGCAAGCAGGGTTCGGCGTTGCTCATCGGCCACCCGCACAAGGCCACCCTCGACGTGCTGGCGCGGGAGCTGCCGAAGCTGCGCGCCCAGGGCATCGAGCTGGTACCGCCGCAGATGCTCATCGGCGAGCGCGGCAACCGCAACGTCAACCCACGCCAGGCGCCGCACTGAAGCCGGGTTTACCGGCGTCGCGGCAGCGGTTAAGGTGACGTCCTCGTCATTCCTGCACGGACGCACCGATGGCCCGCCCTTCCCCTCCCATGCCCCTGCTCGCCGCCGCCCTGCTGGTCGCAGGCGCGATTCCCCTCGGTTTCATCTGGATCCTCACCAGCGCCAAGTTCGAGATAGGCGGCGCCAGCCCCGGCGAGAGCACCGTCGGCAAGGTCGAGAACATCGACCAGCGCGCCATGGAGCAATTCTGCACCGGCGTGCGGGCGACGCCCGCCGGCACCTGGCTGGTAGGCCGGCGCGAGGTCGGCCGCGACGAGCAGGCTCTGCCCGAGGGCGTCATCGACCTGGACCTGGTGGCGGCCGCCCAGCCCAGGGAAGAAGAGTCCGAACCCCACCTCTTCAACTTCCTCAACGGCATGCTGCTATCCGGCGGCGATCCGGAAACCACCTATGTCTCGCGCCTGGGCGCGGACGGCGTGTTCCACGAAGTGGCGCGGCTCGGCGAGACCGCCTGCCTGGAAGTCACGCCGGACGGTTCCAGCGTCTTCCTGCTCACCGGCCTGCGGCGCCCGGGCAAGGACAACGGTCAGCGCGAGCAGACAGTGGTGCTGCGCAGCGACGACCAGGGCAAGAGCTGGCGGCGGCTCGAGGAAGGCTTCATGGCCGAGGCGAATCGACTGGGCTGGGCTCTCGCACCGCGCTTCCACGGCAAGGATGAAGTCTGGGTCTGGGGTGATTTCGAATACGGCGGTGCCGATGGCGGCCGGGAACCCGGCCAGCCGAGCGGGCTGTTCTATTCGCCCGACCGCGGCGCCAGTGTCGAGTCGATCGCCACCTCCGCGCCGCTGCTGGTCGACCTCGCCTACGCCCGCGAGTTGGCGCCGAACGGCGTCAACTGGGGCGACTACAACGGCAAGCACGGGCAGATCAAGGCACACGTCGCCCAACTGGACGCGGAGCGCGCCGCGATCTGGGTAAGCCAGACCTTCCGCTATGGCCCACCCGAGGGGCGCTACCTGACCAGCTCGATATTGGTCACCACCCAGGCCGAACTGCGCCGCGAGGGCGGACGCTGGCAGATGGGCGCGATCCGGCGCACCGACGGCGTGGCCGTCGAGCGCCTGGAACAGAACATGGACGGTCGGGTGATCGCAGTGCTCGACCACCCGGACGAATCGCGCTCGCTGATCGCCGAGCTCGATCGCGACGCGCTCGAATGGAAGATCACCGGCAAGCTGCCCAGCCCGTTCTGGCCCCTGCCGTCCAGTTCCGGGCTGCGCGAGTTCTACATGGGCAGGAATGTGCTGCTGGCCAACACCATGAGCCACTACGAAGTGCCGCTGTGGCTGTATCCCGACGAGGAGCCGGCGAGCGTCTCTGCCAACGCGGTGTACTACTCGGACGACTGGGGTTCATCCTGGCGCCGCCTGGACATCGCCGGCTACCTCGGCGTGCTCGGCTTCGACGAGGCGCACGACCGGGTGTTCTGGGCCCGCGGCAACTGGTACGACAGCCGCGACCTCGGCGTCCAGGCCTACGACCTGAACTGAGCCCCCTCGCCGCGCCGGCGGAGGGGCGCCCGCCAGTCAGAGGTAGTTGGCGACGGCTTCGTCGACGAAGCCTTCCTGGCGCATCTGCTCCAGGGCCTTTTGCAGGCGCTCCACCACCTCGTCCGGAGTGTCCTTGTTCAACGCCAGGTAGAGCTTGGCCTCGTTGAAACGCAGCACCGTCTGCAGGCCGGACACGCCTTCCTGCTTGGCCAGGTAGCGGCCGACCGGATCGGTGGTGGCCCACAGGTCGATCTGCCCGCCGGTAAGCTTCTTCACGTTTTCCTGGTCGCGCAGGGCGTTGATCACCGGGATGCCCTGGGCCTCCAGGTGCTGGCTGACCGCGTCGTTCTTGTAGGCGCCGAGCTTGTAGCGGGCGGCGTCCTTGAGATTCTTCACGGCGATCTTGCTGCCGGCCGGCGCCAGCAACACCCAACTGGTGTCGGCCAGCGGGCCGACCCATTTGAACTGCGGCACCCGCTCGGGGGTGTAGGTCATGGAGAACAGCCCGTAGCCGGGCTTGTCCAGGGTCAACCGGTACAGGCGGTCCCAGGGGAAGCGCAGGCTCAGGGAATAGCCGATGCCGGCGCGCCTGAACATCTCCCGGACGATGTCGGCACTGATGCCGTCGATGCCATCGTCGCGGGCGAAGTTCTTGTCGTCCACCGCCATGTTGAAGGGCGGGAAGTTCTCGGTCAGCAGCACCACCTTGTAGTCGGCGGGCAATTCGGCACGGGCCGCGGAGGCCCCCAGCAACACCCCCAGGATCAGGGTCTGGATCAGGACTTTCAGCATGGTCACACCGCTCGCTTGGTTATCGTTATTGGCTAGCGGCATCCCTGCGTCAGGACGAAATACCTGGCTCGTCGGCCTTCCATGGCATTGCCGGCGGGGCCGGCAAAGGCGTTTCCCCGCCCGGCCCCCTGTTGGCCGGACGGAGCGAATCAGAGATAGCTGTTGAGGATGTCCTCGACGAAGCCTTCCTTGCGCATGCCGTCCAGGGCTGCCTGGAGCTTCTGCACCACTTCGTCGGGAGTCTCGCGGTTGAGCGCCAGGTACAGCTGGTCGCTGTTGAAGCGCAGCACCGTCTTCAGGCCGGTCACGCCTTCCTGCTTGGCCAGGTAGCGCCCGGCGGGATCGCCGCTGGCCCAGAGGTCGATCTGGCCCTTGACCAGCTTCTGCGCGTTTTCCTGGTCGCGTAGCGCCAGGTCGGCCTCGAAACCGTTCTTGCCGAGGAACTCGGCGATGGCATCGCCCTTGTAGGCGCCGATCCGGTATTTCTTCGCCTCGTCCAGGCTGCCCAGGGTGATCGGGCTGTCGCCCTTGGCCAGCAGCACCCAGTCGTCCGGGCCGATCGGACCGACCCACTTGAACTTGTCCTCGCGCTCGGCCAGGCGGGCGGTGACGAACACCCCGTAGCCGGGCTTCTCCAGCGCCAGCTTGTAGATGCGGTCCCAGGGGAAACGCAGGGTCAGGCTGTACTTGATGCCGGCGCGCTTGAACATCTCGCGGACGATATCCACGGCGATGCCGTCGATGTTGTCTTCCTGGGCGAAGTTCTTGCCGTTGATCGCCATGTTGTACGGCGGGAAGTTCTCCGTGAGCAGGACCATGCTGTAGTCGGGATCGGTTTCGGCGCGCGCGCCGCCGACCAGCAGCAGGGTTGCGAGCAGCGCGAAGAGCAGGCTTCTTTGCATTGTTGTCATCCTGTCAGGGGCCTGGAGCGAGGCAGAATAACCAGCGCCGCGCCGCCAGGCCAGCCTTTTGCCAGCATCGCCGGCGAGGCGTCAGTAGCGCTCGCGGATCTGCTTCAACAAGCCTTCGCTGCGCAGCGCGTCGACCGCCGCTTGCAACTTCTGCACCAGCTCGTCCGGGGTGTCCTTGTTCAGCGCCAGGAACAGCTCGGCGGTATGGAAACGCTGGACCACCTTCACCTCCTTGAGGCCCTCGCGCTGGGCGACGTAGCGCCCGCTCGGATCGGCGGTGACCCAGAGATCGATCTGCCCACTGGCCAGCTTGTCGACGTTCTCGTTGTCGCGCAGCGCCAGTTGCACCTGCAGGCCGCGGTCGACCAGGTGCTGACTGATGGCGTCGTTCTTGTAGCCGCCGATCCGGTAGCGCGCGGCGTCTTCCAGGCTGTTCAGGTGGATGCTGCTGTCGCCGCGGGCCATCAGTACCCAGTCGTTGACCGCCAGCGGGCCGACCCACTTGAACTTGTCCTCGCGCTCCGGCGTACGGGCGGTGGAAAACACGCCATAGCCGGGCTCGCTCAGCGCCTGCTGGTAGACCCGGTCCCAGGGGAAGCGCAGGATCAGCTGGCACTCGATCTGCGCGCGCTCGCAGGCGGCGCGCACGGTATCGGTGCTGATGCCGCTGATGCCATCGTCCTTGGCGTAGTTGCCGCCGTTCACCGCCATGTTGAACGGCACCAGGTTCTCGGTCAGCAGGACCAGGGTTTCGGCGCGCGCCAGGGCGCTAGCGCATAGCAGGGCCAGGCTGCCGACGCAGCCGAGAGCCAGACGGAAGATGGACATGGAGGACTCCCTGTCGGTCGCAATGTTTGTCGTTATGGCAGGGCATCGGCGCTCTAGCGGCACCTGATGCGGGGGGCGTGACTGTACCTGAAAGAAAGCCGCGCGAGTGTCGACTCGCGCTCAGGAATGGCTAGCCGATCACCGGCCCTGTGCGCTGCGGCGCAACGCGCCTCAGCGCACCACGATACCGCGGCTGGCCAGGTAGGCCTTGGCTTCCGGCACGGTGTACTCGCCGAAGTGGAAGATGCTCGCCGCGAGCACCGCGTCGGCCTTGCCCTCGAGGATGCCGGCGGCCAGGTGCTCCAGGTTGCCGACGCCGCCGGAAGCGATCACCGGCACGTTCACCGCCTCGCTGATGGCGCGGGTCACGCCCAGGTCGTAACCGCTCTTCACGCCGTCCTGGTCCATGCTGGTCAGGAGAATCTCGCCAGCGCCCAGGTCTTCCATCTTCTTCGCCCAGAGCACGGCATCCAGCCCGGTGGGCTTGCGCCCGCCATGGGTGAAGATTTCCCAGCGCGGCGCCTCGCCCGGGGCGGAAACCTTCTTCGCGTCGATGGCGACCACGATGCACTGCGAGCCGAAGCGGTCGGCGGCCTCACCGACGAACTCGGGGTTGAACACCGCGGCGGTGTTGATCGAGACCTTGTCCGCGCCGGCATTCAACAGGTTGCGGATGTCCTGCACGCTGCGTACGCCGCCGCCCACGGTCAGCGGAATGAACACCTGGCTAGCCATGCGCTCGACGGTATGCAGGGTGGTGTCGCGCCCGTCGACGCTGGCGGTGATATCGAGGAAGGTGATCTCGTCGGCACCCTGCTCGTCGTAGCGGCGAGCGATCTCGACCGGGTCGCCGGCGTCGCGGATGTTCTCGAACTTGACGCCCTTGACCACTCGGCCGTTGTCCACGTCGAGGCAGGGGATGATGCGTTTTGCCAGTGCCATGCGGTTCGCCTCAGGCCTTGAAGTTGTCGCACAGCGCCTGGGCTTCGGCCACGTCCAGGGTGCCTTCGTAGATCGCCCGGCCGGTGATGGCGCCGATGATCCCCGGGGTGCGGGCGTCCAGCAGCTTCTGGATGTCGCCGAGATTGTGGATGCCGCCGGAGGCGATCACCGGGATCCGCGTGGCATTGGCCAGCGCGGCGGTAGCCTCGACGTTGCAGCCCTGCATCATGCCGTCCTTGGAAATATCCGTGTAGACGATGGCGGACACCCCGTCGGCCTCGAAGCGACGAGCCAGGTCGATCACCTGGACTTCGCTGACCTCGGCCCAGCCGTCGGTGGCGACGAAACCGTCCTTGGCATCCAGGCCGACGATGACCTTGCCCGGGAAGGCGCGGCAGGCCTCGCCGACGAACTCAGGCTGCTTGACCGCCTTGGTGCCGATGATGACGTAGCTGACGCCGGCGCGAACGTAATGCTCGATGGTTTCCAGCGAGCGGATGCCGCCGCCGATCTGGATCGGCAGGTCCGGGTAGCGACGGGCGATGGCGGTGACCACCTCGCCGTTGACCGGCTTGCCTTCGAAAGCGCCGTTCAGGTCCACCAGGTGCAGGCGGCGGCAACCGCCATCGACCCATTTGGCGGCCATCGCCACCGGATCGTCGGAGAAGACCGTGGCGTCTTCCATCAGGCCCTGGCGCAGACGCACGCAGGCGCCGTCTTTCAAGTCGATCGCGGGAATGATCAGCATCGGTGAACCCTGTTCAAGTCTGTATTCGGTGGACAGGCGCGCGGAAACTCAACTCTTTTCCAGCGCCCAGACATCGCTCTCGATGCTTTCGAACCGTTCCTTCAGGTACGACTGCACGTCGAGGATGGCCTTGTTGTAGAAGTACGGGGCGAACTCGCGGGCGAAGAAATCGAGCAGTTCCTCGGCTTCGAAGGAACCCAGCTCCAGTTCGAAGCGGTCCTCCATGAAGCGCTTGATCGCCAGTACCGCGTCCTGAGTCTGCGCGGCGTCCAGCTGGAGGATCGGCGTATTGCTCTTCGCCCTGGCCATGACCTACCAGCGCCCGTCCCAGGCCACGAAGTTCTGCAGCAGTTGCAGGCCGTGGGTATGGCTCTTTTCCGGGTGGAACTGCACGGCGAAACGCGAGCCTTCGGCCAGCGCGGCGGCGAAATCGACGCCGTAGTGCCCGTGCCCCACCACCTGGCGCGGGTTACCGGCCTCGATGTAATAGCTGTGCACGAAGTAGAAGCGCGCCTGGTCGGGAATCTCGTGCCACAACGGGTGCTCCACCGCCTGGCTCACCTGGTTCCAGCCCATGTGCGGCACCTTCAGGTGCTCGCCGGCTTCGTGCAGGTCCTTGCCGAAGAAGCGCACCTGGCCGGGGAACAGACCGATGCAGTCGACCCCGTCGTTCTCCTCGCTGCGCTCCAGCAATGCCTGCATGCCGACGCAGATGCCGAGGAACGGGCGGTCCTGGCTGACCTCGCGGACCAGGGCGTCGAAGCCCAGGCGGCGGATCTCGGCCATGCAGTCGCGGATCGCGCCAACCCCGGGGAACACCACCCGGTCGGCCTCGCGGATCACCGCCGCGTCGCTGCTAACCAGCACCCGGCCGGCACCGACGTGCTCAAGGGCCTTGGCCACCGAGTGCAGGTTGCCCATGCCGTAGTCGATCACGGCTACCGTCTGCATCACAGGCACCCTTTGGTCGACGGCATCTGCCCGGCCATCCGCTCGTCCAGCTCGATGGCCATGCGCAGCGCGCGGCCGAAGGCCTTGAACACGGTCTCGATCTGGTGGTGGGTGTTGTGCCCGCGCAGGTTGTCGATGTGCAGGGTCACCTGGGCGTGGTTGACGAAGCCCTGGAAGAATTCCATGAACAGGTCGACGTCGAAGCCGCCGACGCTGGCACGGGTAAAGGGAACGTGCATCTGCAGGCCGGGCCGCCCGGAGAAGTCGATGACCACCCGCGACAGCGCCTCGTCGAGGGGCACGTAGGCGTGGCCGTAGCGGCGGATGCCCTTCTTGTCGCCGATGGCCTTGGCGAAGGCCTGGCCGAGGGTGATGCCGATGTCCTCGACGGTGTGGTGATCGTCGATATGCAGGTCGCCCTTGCACTCGATGTCCAGGTCGATCAGGCCGTGGCGGGCGATCTGGTCCATCATGTGGTCAAGGAAGGGAACCCCGGTATCGAACCGGGCCTTGCCGGTCCCATCCAGGTCGATGGAGACCTTGATCTGGGTCTCCAGGGTGTCGCGCGCGACGGATGCCTTGCGTTCGGCCATCACCAGCTCCACAGCTAACACTGCACGTAATTATAAGAGGGCCAGCATTATAGGCAGGCCCGGGCTGGCGCTGCCAGCCGCGACCGTCGGCGCGAATCGCCCCACGGGCGGCGGGCCAGGCCTTACACTGCGCTCCTTTCTTCCCGCCGCGGAGAGCCGCATGCCCGTGATCGTCGAAACCCTCGCCCAACCCAGCGCCCAGGATCGCCTGGACCTGGCGAAGATCTACGCCGACGCGCCGGACTGGCTGTTCGCCCCGCATGCCGACGGCGCGGCGCTGGTCGCGGCCGGGCTGGCCGCCGGCGAGCTGATCGCCGGGCGCTTCAACGACCGCCTGCTGGGTGCCGCCCTGCTGCGGCGCGGCGACGACGCCTGGCAGCTGTCGCACCTTTGCGTGCGCGGCATCACCCGCGGCCGCGGGGTCGGCCGACGCCTCCTCGACGAGGCCCGGCGCCTGGCTGCCGAAGCCGGCAAGCCGCTGCGCCTGGTCGCCCCGGACGGGCACCTGGAGGCCCGTGCCCTCGCGGCACGCCACGGGCTGCCGCTGGACAGCCTCTGATATGCTCGGTGGCGGTCCCCGCCACGGAGCTTCGCCATGTCCTTTTCCTCCGCCGAACGCGCCGCCCTGCTTGCCCTCAAGGGGGTCGGCCCGACCGTGCTGCAACGCCTGGAGCAGATGGGCCTGGACAGCTTCGTCCGGCTGCGCGACTGCGACGCCGCGAGTATCCTCGCCCAGGGCGCGGCCCTGACCGGCTCCAGTTGCTGGAAGAACAGCCCGCAGGCGCGGGCAGCGATCGTCGCCGTGCTGCAGCGCGCAGCCAGCGACGCATGAACGACGTCGACGTACTGGTAGTCGGCGCCGGCGCCCTCGGCCTGGCCTGCGCCGCGCGCCTGGCCGAAGCCGGCCACGGCGTACTGGTGGCGGAGCGCGAACGGCTGGTCGGTAGCCACACCTCCAGTCGCAATTCCGAAGTGATCCACGCCGGCCTCTACTACCCGCCCGGCTCGCTCAAGGCCGATCTCTGCCTGGAAGGCCGCGAACGCCTGTACGCCTGGTGCGCCCGCCACGGCGTCGGCCACCGGCGCATCGGCAAGCTGCTGGTGGCGGTGGAGGAAAACGAGCGCGAGAGGCTCCAGGCCCTGGCGGCCAACGCACGCGCCTGCGGGGTCGACGACCTGATGCCGCTGGACGGCACCACGCTGCGCGCGCTGGAGCCCCAGGTCCGCGGGGTCGCCGCCCTGCTCTCGCCGAGCACGGGAATCATCGACAGCCACGCCTACCTGCAATCGCTGCAGGCCGTCGCCGAACGCCACGGCGCACAACTGGCGCTGGACACCCGGGTCGACCGCCTGGAGCGCCACGCCGGCGGCTGGCGCGCCGAAGGACAGAGCGTCGGCGAAGCGTTCCGGTTGCGCGCGGGCTGGGTGGTCAATGCCGGCGGCCTGTTCGCCCAGGCGCTGGCGCAACGCACCGAAGGCCTCGATCCGCGCCTGGTGCCGGCGCTGCACCTGTGCCAGGGGCGCTATTTCTCCTACAGCGGCCGCTCGCCGTTCCGCCACCTGGTCTACCCGATGCCCGAGGCGCGCACCGCCGGGCTCGGCATCCACGCCACCCTCGACCTCGGCGGCCAGTTGCGCTTCGGTCCCGACGTGAATTACGTGGACAACCTCGACTACCGCGTCGACGAATCCCTCCGCCCCGCCTTCGCCCAGGTCATCTCGCGCTACTTCCCCGGCATCGATCCTCGGCGCCTGGCCGCCGGCTACGCCGGCATCCGGCCCAAGCTCGGCGGGCCGGGGGAACCCGCCGCCGACTTCATCATCCAAACCCCTGCCGAACACGGCCTGCCCGGCCTGGTCAACCTGTTCGGCATCGAGTCGCCCGGCCTCACCGCCAGCCTGGCGCTCGCCGAACGGGTCGCTCGCGCACTCTGAGACGAGGTTTCGCCGCGCGCAGGGTCGGCCTGGCAAAACGGCGTTGTTATACTCGCCCGCACATTCACCGCTGCCAGTACAAAGGATTCGTCCATGAAAGCATTCGGCAAGGTCCTGGGGCTGTTCTTCCTGGGACTCTTACTGCTCGTCGTGGCCCTGGGCTTCGCCCTGACCCACCTGTTCGATCCCAATGACTACAAGGACGAAATCCGCCAGATCGCCCGCGACAAGGCCAACCTGGAGCTGGACCTGAAGGGCGACATCGGCTGGAGCCTGTTCCCCTGGCTGGGCCTGGAGCTGCACGACACCAGCATCGCCAGCGCCGCCACGCCGACCAAGCCGTTCGCCGACTTGCAGATGCTCGGCCTGTCGGTGCGGGTCCTGCCGCTGCTGCGCAAGGACGTGCAGATGAGCGCGATCCGCGTCGAAGGCCTGAGCCTGGACCTGGTCCGCGACAAGCAGGGCAAGGGCAACTGGGAAAACATCGGCAAGCCGGCCCAGCCCCAGGCCCCGGCCGCTCCTTCCGAGACCCCGCCGGCAGCGGACGGCAAGGGCGCCCAGGCGCAGGCACCGGAGCAGGCGCCGCAGAACGACAGCCCGCGCACCCCGATCAAGCTCGACATCGACAGCCTCAATGTCAACAACGCCCGCGTCACCTACACCGACGAAGCCAGCGGCAAGCAGTACAACGTCGAGGGCATCGAGCTGAGCACCGGCGCCATTCGCGAAGGCAGCAGCATTCCGCTGAAGCTCAACGCCTACCTCGGCACCAACCAGCCGGTGGTACGGGTCAAGACCGAGCTGACCGGCAACCTGCGCTTCGACACCGCGCTCAGGCGCTACCAACTGGAAGACGCCAGGCTCTCCGGCGAAGCCTCGGGCGAGCCGCTGCAAGGCAAGACCGCCACCTTCTCCGCCCAGGGCCAGTTGCTGCTCGACCAGTCGGCGCAGATCGCCGAGTGGAACGGCCTGAAGCTGAGCGTCAACCAGTTGCGCGCCCTCGGCGAACTGAAGGCCCGCGAGCTGGACAAGGACACCAAGTTCAGCGGCGGCCTGTCGATCGCGCCGATGAACCTGCGCGAGTTCCTCGCCGGCATCGGTGTGACCCTGCCGGCCATGGCCGATGCCAACACCCTCGGCAAGTTCGAGCTGAACACCCGCCTGGCCGGCAGCCGCAACAGCCTGAATCTCGAAGACCTCAAGCTGGGTCTGGACGACACCGCCTTCAGCGGCCGCTTCGGCATCGCCGATTTCGCCAGGCAATCGCTGCGCGCCCAGCTCAAGGGCGACAAGCTCGACCTCGACCGCTACCTGCCGGCCAAGGCCAAGCAAGCCCAGGATGCCGCCAGCGCCACGCGCAAGGCGGAAGTCGACGCCACCGTGGCCAGTGCCGCCCAGGGCAACACGCCGCTACCGGAAAAACCGACCAGGCAGGCCTGGAGCGACGCGCCGCTGCTGCCCATCGCGACCCTGCGCAAGCTCGACCTGGACGTGGCGCTGAACTTCGGCCGGCTGACCGTCGAGAAGCTGCCGATCGACGACGCCAGCCTGAAGCTGCGCGGCCAGGGCGGCGTGATCAGCCTCGACGACATGCGCGGCGGGCTGTACAACGGCCGCTTCAACGCCAAGGCCAACCTCGATGTACGCCAGGACAGCGCCGTGCTGACCGCCACCAAGCACATCGCCAACGTGCCGGTGGAGCGCCTGCTCGAAGCCCAGGGCAAGAAACCGCCGGTGAAGGGGTTGCTCGACCTCGACGCCGACATCCGCACCAGCGGCAACAGCGAGAAATCCTGGATCGACCATCTCAACGGCAACGCACGCTTCAGCCTGATCAACGGCGTGCTGCCCGACGCCAACCTGGAGCAACAGCTCTGCCAGGGCATCGCTACCCTCAACCGCAAGGCCCTTGCCGGTACTCACGGCGGCAAGGACACGCCTTTCCGCGAGCTCAAGGGCAGCCTGAACTTCACCAACGGCGTGGCCAGCAACCCTGACCTGAAAGTGGCCATTCCCGGCCTGGCGGTCAGCGGCCACGGCGATATCGACCTGCGCGTGCTGGGCATGGACTATCGCATCGGCGTGGAGATCCAGGGCGACAAGAGCGACATGCCGGACCCGGCCTGCCAGGTCAACCAGCGCTACGCCGGCATCGAATGGCCGCTGCTCTGCCGCGGCCCGCTGGAACTCGGCGCCAAGGCCTGCCGCCTGGACAAGGAAGGCCTGGGCAAGGTCGCCGCGAAACTGGCCGGCAATCGCCTCAACGAAAAACTCGAAGAGAAGCTCGGCGACAAGGTCAGTCCGGAGCTGAAAGACGCACTCAAAGGGCTGTTCAACCGCAAATGACACCTGAAGGCTTCAACGGCGCGGTCCTCGACTGGTACGACCGTCACGGTCGCAAGGATCTGCCCTGGCAGCAGGGCATCACCCCCTACCGGGTGTGGGTCTCGGAAATCATGCTGCAGCAGACCCAGGTCAGCACCGTGCTCGGTTACTTCGACCGTTTCATGGCAGCGTTGCCCGACGTCGAGGCACTGGCCGCGGCGGCCGAGGACGAAGTCCTGCACCTGTGGACCGGGCTCGGCTACTACAGCCGTGCGCGCAACCTGCACAAGACCGCGCAGATCGTGGTCGAGCGGCATGCGGGGGAGTTCCCCCGCGACGTCGAGCAACTCGCCGAACTGCCCGGCATCGGCCGCTCCACCGCTGGAGCCATCGCCAGCCTGTCGATGGGCCTGCGCGCACCGATCCTCGACGGCAACGTCAAGCGCGTACTGGCGCGCTACCTGGCGCAGGACGGCTATCCCGGCGAACCGAAGGTGGCCAGGGCGCTGTGGGAAGCCGCCGAACGCTTCACCCCGCACGCACGGGTCAACCACTACACCCAGGCGATGATGGACCTCGGCGCCACCCTCTGCACGCGCAGCAAGCCCAGTTGCCTGCTTTGCCCGCTGGTCTCGGGCTGCCGCGCGCACCTGCTCGGCCGCGAAGCCGATTATCCGCAGCCCAAGCCGCGCAAGGCGTTGCCGCAGAAGCGCACGCTGATGCCGATCCTGGCCAACCGCGACGGCGCCATACTGCTCTACCGGCGGCCTTCCAGCGGACTCTGGGGCGGGCTCTGGAGCCTCCCCGAACTGGACGACCTCGACGGCCTCGAACCGCTCGCCGCGCGCCATTCCCTGGCCCTCGGCGAGCGCCGCGAACTGAGCGGCCTGACCCATACCTTCAGTCATTTCCAGCTCGCCATCGAGCCCTGGCTGGTGGCGGTGGAAGGCGCTCCGCGCGCCGTGGCCGAGGGCGACTGGCTCTGGTATAACCTCGCCACCCCGCCGCGCCTGGGCCTCGCCGCTCCGGTGAAGAAGCTGCTCAAGCGCGCAGAACAGGAACTCGGACGCGGCACGACCGCGTGAATGCCGGGCCCGCGGGCCCGGCGGCAACTGCAGGAGAACGACCATGAGCCGCACCGTGATGTGCCGCAAGTACCACGAAGAGCTGCCCGGCCTCGACCGCCCGCCGTATCCTGGCGCGAAGGGCGAGGACATCTACAACAACGTGTCGCGCAAGGCCTGGGACGAGTGGCAGAAGCACCAGACCATGCTGATCAACGAGCGTCGCCTGAACATGATGAACGCCGAGGACCGCAAGTTCCTCCAGCAGGAGATGGACAAGTTCCTCTCCGGCGAGGACTACGCCAAGGCCGACGGCTACGTGCCGCCATCCGCCTGACCCCCACCCCGCCCGACGGAGGCCGCCATGACCCCATCCCTCTCTGGCCTGCCTCCGATCCGCACCGCGCTGATCGGCTACGGCTTCGCCGGCAAGACCTTCCACGCCCCGCTGATCCGCGCGGTACCGGCGTTGTGCCTGGAGCACGTGGTCTCCCGCGACCCTGGGCGGGTGCACGCCGACCTGCCCGAAGCCCGGGTCAGCGCCGATCCGGATGAGGCCATCGAGGCCGCCGACATCGACCTGGTGGTCATCGCCTCGCCCAATGCCACCCACGCCAGCCTCGCCGAACGGGCCTTGCGCGCCGGCAAGCACGTGGTGGTGGACAAGCCGTTCACCGTCACCCTGGCCGAAGCCCGGCGCCTCGCCGACCTCGCCCGTGAACGGCCTGGGCAGGTCCTCTCGGTGTTCCAGAACCGGCGCTTCGACAGCGACTTCCTCGCCGTGGAGGCCGCCCTGCAGGCCGGCAGCATCGGCCCGGTGCGCTACTTCGAGTCGGCCATCGAGCGCTTCCGTCCGCAGGTCCGCGACCGCTGGCGCGAACACGACCTGCCCGGCTCCGGGCTGTGGTTCGACCTCGGCCCGCACCTGCTCGACCAGGCACTGTGCCTGTTCGGCGTACCGCAGCGTGTGCACGGACACCTGCGCCGGCTGCGCGAGGGTGCGCAGACCGACGACTGGTTCGAGGTCCTGCTCGATTATCCGCACTGCCAGGTAGCGCTGCGCGCCAGCATGCTCGCCGCCAATCCGGCGCCACGCTTCAATGTGCACGGCGACCACGGCAGCCTGCTAAAGGCCGGCGCCGACATCCAGGAAGCGCAACTGCTCCAGGGACTGCACCCCGGTTCCGCCGGCTGGGGCCGCGATCCCGACCTGCTGCAGCACATCGATGGCCAGGGCCTGCGCCAGTCGCTGGTCACCCCGGCGGGCGACCAGAGCCGCTACTACCAGGCGCTGGCCGCCGCCATCCGCGGCCAGTCGCGCAACCCGGTGTCGGCGCAACAGGCCTGCGCGCTGATGGCCCTGCTGGAGTTGGCACGACGCTCCGCCGAGGAAGGCCGGAGCCTGCCGGTGGAGCTGCGCGACGAGGAACGCCAGGCCTGGAACTGAGGCCCGGCAGTCCGGCGGAAACCGCGAGGGGATCGTAAGGCGTTAAAAAACAAAAAAAATTTCTTCGCCGGTGTTGACACTGCCGCGCTAAACCCGTTTAATTGCGCCCCGTTGCCCAGGTAGCTCAGTTGGTAGAGCAGGGGATTGAAAATCCCCGTGTCGGCGGTTCGATTCCGTCCCTGGGCACCATGAATACGACGAAAAGGCTCACCTCCGGGTGGGCCTTTTTGCTTTCCGCCGTTCGCCTAGACGTGCTGCCCGCCGTTGACGTGGATTTCCGCGCCATTCACGTAGGATGCGCCGCTGGTGCAGAGGAAGTAGATCAGCGAAGCGATCTCCTCCGGCCGGCCGAGGCGGTGCAGCGGGATGCTGCGCTCGACGATCTCCTCGGTGCCCGGCGACAGGATCGAGGTGTCGATCTCCCCCGGCGCGATGGCGTTCACCCGCACCCCATGCGGGCCGAAGTCGTGGGCCATCTCGCGGGTCAGCGCGGACAACGCCGCCTTGGAAGTGGCGTAGGCCACCCCGGCGAACGGATGCACCTTCGAGCCGGCGATGGAGGTCACGTTTATCACCGTTCCCTGCGCCGCCTTCAGCTCGGCGAACAGGCCGCGCGCCAGCAGCGCGGTGGAGAACAGGTTGACGTTGAACACCCGCAGCCAGGTGGCGTAGTCGGTTTCCAGCACACCGAGGCGCGCGCCGTCTTCGCCCTTGGGCGAGATGCCGGCATTGTCCACCAGTGCGTGGAGCCGACCGTCGCCGAGCTTCTCGCGGATCAGTTCCAGGCTGGCCTCGACGCCGGGAATGTCCTCCAGGTCCAGATGGATGTGGTTTTCCTCGCCGTCCGCCCAGGGACATTCGCTGGCCCAGCTCTGCCGCGACGCGGTGAACACCCGCCAACCCGCGGCATTGAAGTACTTCACCGTGGCATGCCCGATACCGCGGCTCGCCCCGGTCAGCAACAGGGTCTTTCTCTCCGCCATACGCCCTCCGTGAAGGCCTGCTGGAATGAACGCGACTCGCACAGCCTACAAGGAATGACGAATCGCCGCGGCGGATCTTTCGCCCATCCCGGCGAACGGCCGAGCGTGAGCCAGGCAGTGCCGATAGACTAGGCGGACCTTGTCCGGACCCCCGATCGATGCTGAAGAAAAGCTTCAACTCCCTGCTCACCACCTGGCTCGCCGGCCTGCTGGTGATGCTGCCGCTGGTACTCACCCTAGCCTTGCTGGCCTGGGTGGTCAGCTTGCTGAACCGCTTCGTCGGGCCATCCAGCCTGATCGGTCGCGGCTTCGCCGCCATCGGCCAGCCGCTCGCCGGCGATTCGCCACTGGCCTACCTGCTCGGTACCGCGCTACTGCTGGTAGCCATCTACCTGCTTGGCCTCGGCGTACAGCTAGGCCTGAAGCGGCCGCTGGCCAACCTGTTCGACCTGACCCTGCGGCGCACCCCGCTGATCGGCAACCTGTACAACCTGGCCGACCGTTTCGTCGGCCTGCTGGACAAGAAGCAGGACGCCGACATCGCCGCGATGAGTCCGGTGTGGTGTTTCTTCGGCGGCGACGGCGCCGCCGTGCTGGCGCTGATGCCCAACCCCGAAGCGGTGGAACTGGACGGCCGCGCGCACTACGCGATCCTGGTGCCGACCGCGCCGATCCCGGTGGGCGGCGGCCTGCTCTACGTTCCGGTGGAATGGGTGAAACCGGCACAGATCGGCATGGACACCTTCACCAGCATCTATGTGTCGATGGGCATCACCCCACCGCCGCCGCTGGCCGCCGCCAAGGTGCTGGCGGAGCCGCGCGCGGAGCAGCCGCCGGCGGCTCCATAGGCGGTCCCGCATGCTCGGGAACGGGGCGCGCGCCGACCTCCAGGCTCTGCTTCAGGTCAGGGTTCGCCAGGAGTTTTCTTCGAAAGCCGACAGTTTTGTTCCTACGCGACAGCGCACTGCAGCGATGCGACAAGATGCCGCCAACCCCGCTCCAGAGGCACGCCGCCTGCTTGGCTCCGGTTGAAGCGCTGTGCTAGCTTGCCTTCGCCAGGAAGGCCCTTCCAATCCGAATAACAAGAGGAAAATCCATGGCCGAGGCCACCCCCGCACTGGAAATCCGTAACCTGCACAAGCGCTACGGCGACCTCGAAGTGCTCAAGGGCATCTCCCTCACCGCCCGCGACGGCGACGTGATCTCCATCCTCGGATCGTCCGGCTCGGGCAAATCCACCTTCCTGCGCTGCATCAACCTGCTGGAGAACCCGCACCAGGGCCAGATCCTGGTCTCCGGCGAAGAGCTGCGCCTGAAGAAGAGCAAGAACGGCGACCTGGTCGCCGCCGACAGCCAGCAGATCAACCGGCTGCGCAGCGAACTCGGTTTCGTCTTCCAGAATTTCAACCTGTGGCCGCACATGAGCATCCTCGACAACGTGATCGAGGCGCCACGTCGCGTACTGGGCAAAAGCAAGGCCGAAGCGATCGAGATCGCCGAGGGCCTACTGGCCAAGGTCGGCATCGCCGACAAGCGCCACAGCTATCCCGCGCAACTTTCCGGCGGCCAGCAGCAACGCGCGGCCATCGCCCGGACCCTGGCCATGCAACCCAAGGTGATCCTGTTCGACGAGCCCACCTCGGCGCTCGACCCGGAAATGGTACAGGAAGTGCTTAACGTGATCCGTGCGCTCGCCGAAGAGGGCCGGACCATGCTGCTGGTCACCCACGAAATGAGCTTCGCCCGCCAGGTTTCCAGCGAGGTGGTATTCCTCCACCAGGGCCTGGTAGAAGAGCAGGGAACGCCGCAACAGGTTTTCGAAAACCCCCAGTCGGCGCGCTGCAAACAGTTCATGTCCAGCCACCGCTAACGGAGCAACACCGCATGAAGAACTATAAGAAGATCCTGCTGGCCGCCGCTGCAACCCTGGCCTTCGCCCTCGACGCCAGCGCCGCCGACAAGCTGCGCATCGGCACCGAAGGCGCCTACCCGCCCTTCAACGGCATCGATGCCAGCGGCCAGGCGGTCGGCTTCGACCTCGACATCGGCAAGGCGCTGTGCGCCAAGATGAAGACCGAGTGCGAGGTGGTGACCTCCGACTGGGACGGCATCATCCCGGCGTTGAACGCCAAGAAGTTCGACTTCATCGTCGCGTCCATGTCGATCACCGACGAGCGCAAGCAGGCAGTCGACTTCACCGATCCCTACTACACCAACAAGCTGCAGTTCGTCGCGCCGAAGAGCGTCGACTTCAAGACCGACAAGGACTCCCTGAAGGGCAAGGTGATCGGCGCCCAGCGCGCCACCATCGCCGGCACCTGGCTGGAAGACAACATGGCCGACGTGGTCACCATCAAGCTCTACGACACCCAGGAGAACGCCTACCTCGACCTCTCCTCGGGGCGCCTGGACGGCGTGCTGGCCGACAAGTTCGTGCAGTACGACTGGCTGAAGAGCGACGCCGGCAAGGAGTTCGAGTTCAAGGGCGAACCGGTGTTCGACAACGACAAGATCGGTATCGCCGTGCGCAAGGGCGACCCGCTGCGCGAGAAGCTCAACGCCGCGCTGAAGGAAATCGTCGCCGACGGTACCTACAAGAAGATCAACGACAAGTACTTCCCCTTCAGCATCTATTGATGCCAAGCCAGGCCACCACCGGGTGCGTCCCGGCGGTGGCCGCCTTCAGGCCTGACTTCTCATGATTCTCGACCTGCATGGGTTCGGCGAGCAACTGCTCGCCGGTACCTGGATGACCCTCAAGCTGTCGCTGGCGGCGGTCTGCGTGGGGCTGTTGCTCGGCCTCCTCGGCGCCATCGCGAAGACTTCGAAGTACGCGGCCCTGCGTTTCCTCGGCGGCACCTACACCACCATCGTCCGTGGCGTGCCGGAAACGCTCTGGGTACTGATGATCTATTTCGGCACGGTGAGCGGCCTGAACGCCCTCGGCGACCTTTTCGGCAAGCCGGACCTGGCGCTCTCGCCGTTCGCCGCCGGCACCCTGGCCCTCGGCCTGTGCTTCGGCGCCTACGCCACCGAGGTGTTCCGCGGCGCGCTGTTGTCCATTCCGCGCGGCCATCGCGAGGCCGGCCAGGCGCTCGGCCTGTCGCCCGGTCGGATATTCTGGCGCATCGTCCTGCCGCAGATCTGGCGGGTCGCCCTGCCCGGCCTCGGCAACTTGTACCTGATCCTGCTGAAGGACACCGCGCTGGTGTCGCTGATCACCCTCGACGAGATCATGCGCAAGGCGCAGGTCGCCTCCAACGCGACCAAGGAACCCTTCACCTTCTACATGACCGCGGCCGCCATCTACCTGAGCCTCACGGTCGTCATCATGGTCGCCCTGCACTTCCTCGAACGTCGCGCCGGCCGTGGTTTCGTGAGGAACGAGCTATGAGCGAGTGGGAGCTGATCCTCAAGTGGATGCCGAAGATGCTCCAGGGCGCGGCGCTGACCCTGGAGCTGCTGGCGATCGCGGTGGTCGCCGGGCTCGCCCTGGCCCTGCCGCTGGGCATCGCCCGCGCCTCGCGGCACTGGTACGTGCGCGCGGTGCCGTACGCCTACATCTTCTTCTTCCGCGGCACGCCGCTGCTGCTGCAACTGTTCATCGTCTACTACGGCCTGGCGCAGTTCGAGGAAGTGCGCAAGAGCGCCTTCTGGCCCTACCTGCGCGATCCGTACTGGTGCGCGCTGCTGACCATGACCCTGCACACCGCCGCCTATATCGCCGAGATCCTCCGCGGCGCGATCCACTCGGTGCCGGTCGGCGAGGTGGAGGCCGCCCGCGCCCTCGGCATGTCGCGGCGCCAGGCGCTCTGGCACATCATCCTGCCGCGCGCGGTGCGCATCGGCCTGCCGGCCTACAGCAACGAAGTGATCCTGATGCTCAAGGCCAGCGCGGTGGTCTACACCGTGACCCTGTTCGACATCATGGGCATGGCCCGGACCATCATCGCCCGCACCTACGAATCGATGCTGTTCTTCTGCCTGGCCGGCGCGCTGTACCTGGTGATCACCATCGTGCTGACGCGGATCTTCCGCCTGATCGAACGCTGGTTGCGGGTCGACGCCACCCAGGGCCGCTGAGCGGGCGCTTTCCGATGCCTGCGGGGCGGCTATAATCGCCGCCCCGTTTTCCCGCTGCCGCTCGCATCGTGTCCGAAACCTTCCCGCTCCTCACTGGCGACGCCCTGTCGCAGCGCTTCCTCGCGCTGGACGCGTTCCTCCTCGAACACCAGCGGCTCTGGCGACCCCGCCCGTTCAGCGAACCGACCATGGCGTGGGAAGCCGAACACGCCGAGCTGGCGTCCTGGCTGCGCGGGCGCAGCCTCGAACAGGCCGACGCGGAGCACAACCAGCCCACCCGCCTGGCCGCGCCCGCGCCTTATCCGCAGCTCGCCGCCCAAGCCGCGGCGCTGGGCGCGGTCGGCGAACTGCCATTGGCGGAACGCCCGCAGGCACCGAACCGCTTCAACGTCGACGTACCGGGACGCAAGTGGCAGCAGATCGGCCTGTTCGCCGGGCGCCTGCAGTTCGCCCGGCCGGTCGTCCACTGGCTCGACTGGTGCTCCGGCAAGGGCCATCTGGGCCGCCTGCTGGCCCATGCGGGGCAACCGCTGACCTGCCTCGAACACGATCCCGCGCTGGTCGCCGACGGACAGCGCCTGAGCGACCGCCTGGGGCTCTCCGCCCACCACCTCCGCCAGGATGTGCTGGCCGCGGACTGCGCCGAGCGCCTGCTTCCCGGGCATACGCCAGTGGCCCTGCACGCTTGCGGCGAACTACACCTGCGCCTGCTGCGCCTGGCCAGCCAGGCCGGCTGTCGCCAACTGGCGGTGGCGCCATGCTGCTACAACCGCATTCCGGGGCCTTTCTACCAGCCACTCTCGCAAGCAGCAGGCCGATCGCTGCTCGCGCTATCGCTTGACGACCTGCGCCTGCCCCTGAGCGAGACAGTCACCGCCAGCCAACGGGTCCGTCGCCAGCGCGACCAGTCGATGGCCCGGCGCCTGGGTTTCGACCTGCTGCAGCGCGAGCTACGCGGAATCGACCAGTACCTCAGCGTGCCTTCCCTTCCGGTGGCCTGGCTGGAACGTCCATACGCCGACTACTGTCGCGAACTCGCCGCCCTCAAGGGACTTCCCGAACCGGCCGCGCGCGACTGGCAGGCGCTGGAAGCGGCCGGCTGGAAGCGCCTGGCGATGGTTCGCAACCTGGAACTGGTGCGCGCCCTGTTCCGCCGCCCGCTGGAACTCTGGCTGCTGCTGGACCGCTGCCTGTATCTGGTCGAACAGGGCTATAGCGTCCGCCTGGGCGAGTTCTGTCCGACCTCCCTGTCTCCGCGAAACCTGCTGATCCTTGCGGAGCGCAGCTGATACGGGTGTTCCGGATGGTTGCCCACACAACCTGTGGATAAGTCTGGTGACAAGTTCTGGGAAACATCTGCCGAGGGGCCCGTATCCAGGGGCAGCCAATGCTGTTCAAAAAATGAACAGAAAAAATAAAATCCATATAAAACAATATCTTGATAACAACCGAAATAACCACAGCGACTCTTAGAGCGTTTCCTTCCTATCCCTTGCCCACTTGTGCATAAGCCTGGCTTTCCGGTTAATCCGAAAGTGGACTTCAGCACCGACAATAGTTGCAAAACGGCATCGTATGACGTTCGAAGGAACGGATTGTTCTTCTATTGCAACGGTTGACCTCTTGTTAATCGCTGCCTAGGCAGTATTATTTTGAAACACTTTCCCTGCCTAGACAGCGATCCCCCATGGGTCACTACAGCGCTTCCGACTTTCCCTTCAAGGGCTCCATTGGCCAGCTCATCGGCGTCAGTGCCGCGACCAAGGACCGCATCCTCGAGAAGCACCTCGCCGCGCTGGACATAACCGCCGCCCAGTTCAAGGTGCTGATCTTCGTCGGTCTCAACCGCGCCAACAGTCCGGTCGAACTGTGTCGCGAGCTGTCGGTGGACAGCGGCTCGATGACGCGCATGCTGGCGCGCCTGGAGAAAAAAGGGCTGCTGCTGCGCGGCCGCTGTCCCGAAGACCGCCGTTGCCTGCGCCTGGATCTCAGCGAAGCGGGACGGAAGGTCCAGGAGCAGCTTCCGCTGATCGCCTCGGCGGCGATGAACGAGCTGGTCGCCTGCCTGAGCACGGAAGAATTGCAGACGCTGACCCATCTGCTGACCAAGGTTCTGCTACACGCCGGCTGCCCTAGGGCCAGCCTGCAGGAGTCCTGATCCATGCCGTTCCCTCTTCTCCATCCCTGGCCGCAGCGATTGGCGCTGGCCTCGGCGATACTGCTGGCCGCCGGCTGCGTCACTTCCGAAGGCCTGGAACCGAACGCCCAACTGCAACCGGCAGGCGCCCTCCAGGCGGGCAGGAGCCTGGACGGCGTAGCCCTTTCGCCAGCGGCCTGGCCGCGCCAGGACTGGTGGACCGGGCTCGGCGACCGGCAGCTCGACCAACTGATCGGCGAAGCCCTGCAAGGCACCCCCGACCTGCAGATCGCCGAGGCGCGTGCGCGCCAGGCGGCGGCAACGGCCCAGGCGCAAGATGCCGCGCGCCAGCCGACGCTGGACGCCAAGGCCAGCTACTCCGGCATCCGCGCGCCGACCAGCGTGGCCCCGGCACCGCTCGGCGGCCGCTATTCGGCGATCAAGTACCTGTCGCTCGGCTTCAACTACGACTTCGACCTCTGGGGCGGCGAGCGCGCCGCCTGGGAAGCCGCCCTCGGCCAGGCCAATGCCGCCCGGATCGACAGCCAGGCCGCGCGCATCGGCCTCTCGGCGAGCATCGCCCGCGCCTACAGCGACCTCGCCCACGCCTTTACCGTGCGCGATCTCGCCGAGGAAGAACTGAAGCGCTCGCAGCGCATGACCGAGCTGAGCCAGAAGCGCATGAGCGCCGGGCTCGACAGCAAGGTCCAGCTGCAACAGACGCAGACCCAGCTGGCCACCGCCCGCCAGCAGCTCAGCGCCGCCGAGCAGGACATCGCCAGCGCCCGCATCGCCCTCGCCGTGCTGCTGGGCAAGGGGCCCGATCGCGGTCTCGAACTGCAGCGCCCGCAACCGCTGAACCCGGCCAGCCTGAGCCTGCCCTCGGTGCTCCCGGCGGAACTGCTCGGCCGCCGCGCCGACATCGTTGCCGCGCGCTGGCGGGTCGAGGCGGCGCGCCGCAACATCGACTCGGCGAAGACCGAGTTCTATCCCAACCTCAATCTCGGCGCGATGGCCGGCCTCGCCGCCCTGCACACCAGCGACGTGTTGCAGGCGCCGAGCCGCTTCTTCCAGGTGGCGCCGGCGATCTCCCTGCCGATCTTCGACGGTGGCCGCCGCCGCGCCAACCTGGCCGAACGCGACGCCGACTACGACCTGGCCGTCGGCCAGTACAACAAGACGCTGGTCCAGGCCCTCGGCGAGGTCAGCGACGACCTCGGCAAGTTGCGCTCCCTGGAGCAGCAGGTGATCGACCAGCGCCAGGCCCGCGATATCGCCAGGTCCAACTTCGACCTGGCCATGCGTCGCTACGGCGAAGGCGTCGGCAGCTACCTCGACGCCCTCAGCGTGCAACAGCAACTGCTGGTCGCCGAACGCCAGCTGGCCAGCCTGGAGAGCCAGCAGATCGATCTTTCCGTCCAGCTGGTCCAGGCCCTGGGCGGCGGTTTCCAACCCGATTCCCGCTCCGCTGCGCTCGCTACCGCGAAAGCGCCGGCAGAATGAACGAGGCACCCACCATGACTACCGCCAACAGCGAAACCCCCGCCGGCAACCCGAAGCGCAAGCGCTGGTTGCTGATCCTGCTCGCCGTGATCGTTCTCGCCACCCTGGCCAGCGTGGCCTGGGAGTTCTTCTACGGCCGCTGGCACGAGGACACCGACGACGCCTACATCAACGGCAACGTGGTACAGATCACCCCGCAGATCGTCGGCACCGTGGTCAGCATCGGCGCCGACGACGGCGACCTGGTGCGCAAGGGCCAGGAACTGGTCAGGTTCGATCCCAGCGACGCCGACATCGCCCTCCAGCGCGCCGAGGCCAACCTGGCCCACACCGTGCGCCAGGTGCGCGGGCTGTTCAGCAACGTCGACGGCTATCGCGCCGAGGTCGCCACCCGCAAGGTCGCGCTGGCCAAGGCCGAGGCCGACTACAAGCGGCGCAAGAACCTCGCCGACGACGGCGCCATTTCCCAGGAGGAACTGGCCCACGCCCGCGACGCCCTGGACAGCGCGAAAGCCTCGCTGACCAGCTCGGAACAGCAGTTGAACACCAATCGCGCGCTGGTCGACGACACCCAGATCACCTCCCATCCGGACGTCAAGGCCGCCGCCGCGCAACTGCGCCAGGCCTACCTGGACGACGCCCGCTCGACCATCGTCGCGCCGGTCACCGGCTACGTCGCCAAGCGCAGCGTACAGGTCGGCCAGCGCGTGCAACCGGGCAATGCGCTGATGGCCGTGGTCCCGCTGGACCAGATCTGGATCGACGCCAACTTCAAGGAAACCCAGCTCAAGCACATGCGTATCGGCCAGCCGGTGGAGATCCGCTCCGACCTCTACGGCAGCGACGTGCGCTACAGCGGCACCGTCGACAGCCTCGGCGTGGGCACGGGCAGCGCGTTCTCCCTGCTGCCGGCGCAGAACGCCACCGGCAACTGGATCAAGATCGTCCAGCGGGTGCCGGTGCGCATCCATATCGATCCGCAAGAATTGCAGAAGCATCCGCTGCGCATCGGCCTGTCGATGGACGTCAAGGTCGACCTGCACGACCAGAGCGGCCCGGCCCTGGCCCAGCAGCCACCGCGCGAAGCGCTGTTCTCCACCGATGTCTACCAGCAGCAACTGGCCTCGGCCGACAAGCTGATCGAACGCCTGATCGAAGCCAACCTCGCCGAAGACCACGGCAAGACCGCCCAGCGTTGAGCCCGCCAGCATGAGCGAAAGCAGCAGCTTCTCCCCGCCCAGCCTGGTGATGGCGACCATCGGCCTGTCCCTGGCGACTTTCATGCAGGTGCTCGACACCACCATCGCCAACGTCGCCCTGCCGACCATCTCCGGTAACCTCGGGGTGAGTTCGGAACAGGGCACCTGGGTGATCACCTCGTTCGCCGTGAGCAACGCCATCGCCCTGCCGCTGACCGGCTGGCTGGCCCGGCGGGTCGGCGAGGTGCGCCTGTTCATCGCCGCCGCGCTGCTGTTCGTACTCGCCTCGTTCCTCTGCGGCATCGCCCAGTCGATGCCTTCTCTGGTCGGCTTCCGCGCCTTGCAGGGCTTCGTCGCCGGGCCGCTGTATCCGATCACCCAGACCCTGCTGATCTCCATCTACCCACCGGCGAAGCGCGGCATGGCCCTGGCCCTGCTGGCGATGGTCACGGTGGTGGCGCCGATCGCCGGGCCGATCCTCGGCGGCTGGATCACCGACGACTACAGCTGGCCGTGGATTTTCTTCATCAACGTGCCGGTCGGCCTGTTCGCCGCTTTCGTCGTCTACCAGCAACTGAAGGCACGCCCGGTGGTGATCAAGAAGGCGCCGATGGACTACGTCGGCCTGATCGCCCTGGTGATCGGCGTCGGGGCCCTGCAGATCGTCCTCGACAAGGGCAACGACCTGGACTGGTTCGAGTCGAACTTCATCGTCGGCGGCGCGCTGATCGCGGCGATCGCCCTGGCCTTCTTCATCATCTGGGAATTCACCGACCGCCATCCGATCGTCAACCTGCGCCTGTTCGCCCACCGCAACTTCGCCGCCGGCACCCTGGCGCTGGTGCTGGGCTATGCCGCGTTCTTCGGCATCAACCTGCTGCTCCCGCAATGGCTACAGACCCAGATGGGCTACACCGCCACCTGGGCCGGGCTGGCCGCCGCGCCAATCGGCATCCTCCCGGTGTTCCTCTCGCCGCTGGTCGGCCGCTACGCCAACCATTTCGACCTGCGCATGCTCGCCGGCCTGTCGTTCCTGGCGATGGCCATCACCTGCTTCATGCGCGCCAACTTCACCACCGAGGTCGACTACCAGCACATCGCCATCGTGCAGTTGATCATGGGGCTCGGCGTGGCGTTCTTCTTCATGCCGATCCTGAGCATCCTGCTCTCCGACCTGCCCCCCGACCAGATCGCCGACGGCTCCGGCCTGGCCACCTTCCTGCGCACCCTCGGCGGCAGCTTCGCCGCCTCGCTGACCACCTGGATCTGGAACCGCCGCGCCACCCAACACCACGCCTACCTCAGCGAAAACATCAGCCTCTACGACCCGGCCACCCACGAAACCCTCGCCCAGCTCGGCGGCAACACCCAGGCGAACGCGGCGCTGCTCGACCGGATGGTGCAGAGCCAGGCCTACATGATGTCCACCATCGACTACTTCACCATGCTCGGCTGGCTGTTCCTCGCCCTGCTGGTGATCATCTGGCTGGCCCGCCCGCCGTTCGGCGCCAAGCCCGGCGCGGCCGCCTCCGGGCACTGAGGACGAACGGCATTCGGGCAGGAAAATCAGTGGTTTACTCCTGGCGGCGGCTGGCTATAATGTCGCCCTCTTCGCCGGTATAGCTCAGCTGGTAGAGCAACTGACTTGTAATCAGTAGGTCCCGGGTTCGACTCCTGGTGCCGGCACCACGAATCCCCGAAAAGCCCCGCCTCGCGCGGGGCTTTTTTGTTTTATCCTCCTACCTGCCGCCCGATGATGGCACTTCGCATAGAATGCCGGGTCAGATGCACCTACCAGATCTGGGGTTGGCAGGATCGCCATTTTTCCCGTACTAATCGTCGTCTTCACGATCGATTGGTACACCTTGGCGGGACGTGTCGAAGCAGCCCTACGGACAACCACTGCTTGAACAAGGTATGACTCATGACGATTCTCGTGACCGGCAGCGCCGGCTTCATCGGCGCCAATTTCGTGCTCGACTGGCTGGCCCTGCATGACGAGCCGGTGGTCAGCCTCGACAAGCTCACCTACGCCGGCAACCGGCAGAACCTCGCCAGCCTCGACGGCGACGCCCGGCACACCTTCGTTGCCGGCGATATCGGCGATAGCCAACTGGTAGCCCGCCTGCTCGCCGAGCACCAGCCGCGGGCGATCCTCAACTTCGCCGCGGAATCCCATGTGGACCGCTCGATCCACGGCCCCGAGGACTTCATCCAGACCAACATCGTCGGCACCTTCCGCCTGCTGGAAGAAGTGCGCGCCTACTGGGGCGCGCTGGAGCCGGAAGCGAAGGCGGCATTCCGCTTCCTCCACGTCTCCACCGACGAAGTCTATGGCTCGCTGGCACCGAGCGATCCGGCCTTCACCGAGAACAACCGCTACGAGCCGAACAGTCCCTACTCGGCGTCCAAGGCGGCCTCCGACCACCTGGTGCGGGCCTATCACCACACCTACGGGCTGCCGGTGCTGACCACCAACTGCTCGAACAACTACGGCCCCTACCACTTCCCGGAAAAGCTCATCCCACTGGTGATCCACAACGCCCTGGCCGGCAAGCCGCTGCCGATCTACGGCGACGGCCAGCAGATCCGCGACTGGCTCTACGTCAAGGACCATTGCAGCGCCATCCGCCGGGTCCTCGAAGCCGGGCAACTGGGCGAGACCTACAATGTCGGCGGCTGGAACGAAAAGGCCAACCTCGACGTGGTCGAGACCCTCTGCGCCATCCTCGACCAGGAGCAGCCGCGCGCCGACGGCCGCAGCTATCGCGAGCAGATCACCTTCGTCAAGGATCGTCCGGGCCATGATCGCCGCTACGCCATCGATGCCACGCGCCTGGAGCGCGAGCTGGGCTGGAAGCCGGCGGAAACCTTCGAGACCGGCATCCGCAAGACCGTGCGCTGGTACCTGGACAACCAGGACTGGGTGGCCAACGTAACCAGCGGTGCCTACCGCGAGTGGGTGGGTAAGCAGTACGCATGAACCGGATCCTTCTCCTCGGCGCCAACGGCCAGGTCGGCTGGGAGCTGCAGCGCGCCCTGGCGCCGCTGGGCGAACTGCTGGTCTGTGACCGCCGGCGCGCCGATCTCGCCGACCCCGAAGGCCTGGCGCGACTGGTTCGCGCCGAGCGGCCGCAGTTCATCGTCAACGCCGGTGCCTACACCGCGGTGGACAAGGCCGAGAGCGATGCCGACAACGCCCGCCTGATCAATGCCCGCGCCGTCGCGGTACTGGCCGAGGAGGCCGCGGCCTGCGGCGCCTGGCTGGTGCATTACTCCACCGACTACGTGTTCGACGGCGCGGGCAGCGTGCCTTTCGCCGAGGACGCGCCGACCGGCCCGCTGAGCGTCTACGGGCAGACCAAGCTGGAAGGCGAGCAGGCCATCCGCGCCAGCGGCTGCCGCCACCTGATCTTCCGCACCAGCTGGGTCTACGCCGCGCGCGGCGGAAACTTCGCCAAGACCATGCTGCGCCTGGCCGGGCAACGCGACGAACTCAAGGTCGTGGCCGACCAGTTCGGCGCGCCCACCAGCGCCGAGCTGATCGCCGACGTCACCGCCCAGGTCCTGCAGCGCCTGCGCTGGGATGTCGAGCTGGCAGCACGGGCCAGCGGCACCTACCACCTGGTCGCCAGCGGCGAGACGTCCTGGCACCTCTATGCGCGCTTCGTCATCGAACAGGCGCTGGAGCGGGGCTGGGAGTTGCAGGCGACGCCGCAGCGGGTCCTGCCGATCGCCACCGAGGACTACCCGGTGCCGGCGAAGCGTCCGGCCAATTCGCGCCTCGACAACCACAAGCTGCAACAGGTCTTCGGCCTGGTACTGCCCGACTGGCGCTACCATGCCGGACGCATGATCCAGGAACTGAGCGAGCAGGGACCACTATGAAACGCAAGGGCATCATCCTCGCCGGAGGCTCGGGCACCCGCCTGCACCCGGCAACGCTGGCCATCTCCAAGCAGTTGCTGCCGGTGTACGACAAGCCGATGATCTACTACCCGCTCAGTACCCTGATGCTGGCGGGCATCCGCGAGATACTGATCATCTCGACCCCACAGGACACCCCACGCTTCCAGCAGTTGCTGGGCGACGGTTCGAACTGGGGCCTGGACCTGCAATATGCCGTGCAACCGTCGCCGGACGGCCTGGCCCAGGCCTTCCTGATCGGCGAGTCGTTCATCGGCAACGACCTCAGCGCGCTGGTCCTGGGCGACAACCTCTATTACGGCCACGACTTCCACGAGTTGCTCGGCAGCGCTTCGCAGCGCCAGACCGGCGCCAGCGTCTTCGCCTACCACGTGCTGGACCCGGAGCGCTACGGCGTGGTCGAGTTCGACCAGGGCGGCAAGGCCATCAGCCTGGAAGAGAAGCCACTGGAGCCGAAGTCGAACTACGCGGTCACCGGCCTGTATTTCTACGACCAGCAGGTGGTGGACATCGCCAGGGACCTGAAGCCTTCGCCGCGCGGCGAGCTGGAGATCACCGACGTCAACCGCGCCTATCTGGAGCACGGCCAGCTCAGCGTGGAGATCATGGGCCGCGGCTACGCCTGGCTGGATACCGGCACCCACGATTCGCTGCTCGAGGCCGGCCAGTTCATCGCCACCCTGGAGAACCGCCAGGGTCTCAAGGTGGCCTGCCCGGAAGAGATCGCCTACCGGCAGAAGTGGATCGACGCCGCGCAACTGGAAAAACTCGCCGCGCCGCTGGCCAAGAACGGCTACGGCCAATACCTCAAGCGCCTGCTGACTGGAACCGTGTACTGATGAAAGCGACCCGCCTGGCAATTCCCGACGTCATCCTCTTCGAACCCCGGGTGTTCGGCGACGATCGCGGATTCTTCTTCGAAAGCTACAACCAGCGCGCCTTCGAGGAAGCCTGCGGTCATCCGGTCAGCTTCGTCCAGGACAACCATTCGCGTTCCGCCCGTGGCGTCCTCCGCGGCCTGCACTACCAGATCCGGCAAGCCCAGGGAAAACTGGTGCGCGCCACTCTCGGCGAGGTATTCGACGTGGCCGTCGACCTGCGTCGCGGCTCGCCGACCTTCGGCCAGTGGGTAGGCGAACGCCTGAGCGCGGAGAACAAGCGCCAGATGTGGATTCCGGCCGGCTTCGCGCACGGCTTCGTGGTGCTCAGCGAATACGCCGAGTTCCTCTACAAGACCACCGACTTCTGGGCGCCGGAACACGAACGCTGCATCGTCTGGAACGATCCCGAGCTGAAGATCGACTGGCCGCTGCAGGATGCCCCCCTGCTTTCGGAGAAGGACCGCCAGGGCAAGGCATTCGCCGACGCCGACTGCTTCCCCTGAACGGCAGGGAGCGACCGGACTCGGCGCAAGGCGTGATAATTTAGGGCATCCCGTCCGGGATGCCCCGGATACTCGCAGCCACGGCAGGTTCGTTCGTCTTGAAAGCCTATTTCCATCGCTGGCGCTCGCTGGTCATCCTCGCCCTGCTTCTCGCGCCGCTGCTCTGGCCCCTGCAATATTTCGCCGAGCGCTACTACAGCGAGCAGTTGGCCGAGCAGAACCGCCAGACGCTCGACCTCTACGTCGCCAACCTGCTCGGCACGCTGCGCCGCTACGAAGAACTGCCGCAGATCCTCGGCGGCCTGCCGGTGCTGCGCCAGGCCCTGCAACAACCTGGCGACCCGCTGCTGCAGAAGATCGCCAACGAGGCGCTGGCCGACATCCGCCGACGCACCGGCGCCGACGTGATCTACCTGCTGCAACCGGACGGCACCACCCAGGTCGCCTCCAACTGGGCCCAGGCGGACAGTTTCGTCCACCGCAACTTCGCCTTCCGCCCCTATTATCGCGAGGCCATGCAGGGCCGCCTGGCGCGCTTCTTCGGCCTGGGCACCACCTCGATCAAGCGCGGCTACTACTTCGCCAGCGCGGTGAAGGAAGGCTCGCGGATCATCGGCGTGCTGGTGGTGAAGGTCGATCTCGAACACATCGAACGGCTCTGGGGCAATTCCCCGGAGCAACTGCTGGTGATAGACAACTACGGCGTGGTGATCCTCTCCTCCCGCGAGGATTGGCGCTTCCATGCCAGTCGGCCGCTGAGCGCGGCGGAGCGCGACGAGATCCACGCCAACATCCCCTACCCGGTGCAGGACCCGAAGCCCCTGCGCCTGCAGCAGAGCGCCTGGCTCAGCCAGAGCCGGACGCTACCGGAAACCGGCTGGACGGTGAGCATCTACGCCCCCCGCACCCTCATCGAACGGCCGGTGCGCAGCGTCCTGCTGATCGGCGGCGCGACCCTGCTCGCCCTGCTCCTGCTGCTTACCCTGCTGACCCTCAGCCGCCGTCACTACCTGGACCGCATCGCTCTCGAGGCCGAGGCCAAGCGCCAGTTGGAAGAGCGCGTACTGGAACGCACCCGCGAGCTGGAGAACGCCAACGCGCAGTTGCAGCAGGAAGTCCACGAACGCGAGCAGGCCCAGCGCGAGCTGATGCGCGCCCAGGACGAAGTGGTCCAGGCCGGCAAGCTCACGGCCCTCGGCACCATGTCGGCGAGCATCAGCCACGAACTCAACCAGCCGCTGGCGGCGATCCGCAGCTACGCCGACAACGCCCGGGTGCTGCTCGACCACCAGCGCACCGAGGACGCCCGCGGCAATCTCGAGCAGATCAGCGACCTCACCACCCGCATGGCCTCGATCATCGCCCACCTCAAGGCCTATGCCCGCGGTGCGCGCCGGGCGCCGGAGAACGTGCAGTTGCAGCCGGCGATCGAGGACGCCCTGTCGATGGTGGCCAGCCGGCGGCGGGCGATGAACGTCGAACTGCTGCGCGACGTGCCGGACGCCCCGCTGTGGGTCCAGGCCGGCGAGACCCGCTTGCGGCAGATCCTCGGCAACCTGCTCACCAATGCCCTCGACGCGCTCGCCGAGAAAGCTCCGCCGCGGCGCCTGTGGGTAATCGCCAGCCAGGACCAGCACGGCGTGACCCTGACTCTGCGCGACAACGGCCCGGGGTTTTCCGAGGACGCCCTGGCCCACGCCCACGAACCCTTCTTCACCACCAAGACCACCGCCAAAGGGCTCGGCCTCGGCCTGGCCATCTGCGATAACCTATTGCGCGCCCTCGGCGGCCGCCTGGAAATGGGCAACCATCTCGAAGGCGGCGCCGTGGTGCGCCTGCACTTGCTGCCGGGAGTTCCCGGCGTCGCCGCCATGCCCCAGGAGGAAACCCGCGCATGAGTCCCTTCGCGCCATTCGATGCCCAGACCCAGGTCCTGCTGATCGACGACGATCCGCACCTGCGCCAGGCCCTGCGCCAGACGCTCGACCTCGCCGGGCTCAAGGTCGCGACCCTGGACGACGCGCGCCAGTTGGATACCGCGCAGTGCAAGGACTGGCCCGGGGTGGTGGTCAGCGACATCCGCATGCCCGGCATCGATGGCATGGAACTGCTCCGCCAATTGCACGAACAGGACGCCGACCTGCCGGTGATCCTGATCACCGGCCACGGCGACGTGCCGCTGGCGGTCCAGGCCATGCGCGGCGGCGCCTATGACTTCCTGGAAAAGCCCTTCCCCAGCGACGCCCTGCTCGACAGCGTGCGCCGCGCCCTGGAGGTGCGCCGGCTGGTCCTGGAGAACCGCACCCTGCGCCTGGCCCTGGCCGAACGCCACGAGCTGCATGGGCGCCTGATCGGACGCTCGGCCGGCATGCAGCGCCTGCGCGAGCAGGTCGGCTCGCTGGCGGCGATCCAGGCCGACGTGCTGGTCCTTGGCGAAACCGGCGCCGGCAAGGAGGTGGTCGCGCGGGCCCTGCATGACCTGTCGAGCAGACGCGACGGACCGTTCGTCGCGATCAACGCCGGCGCCCTCGCCGAATCGGTGGTGGAAAGCGAACTGTTCGGTCACGAGGCCGGCGCCTTCACCGGCGCGCAGAAGCGCCGCATCGGCAAGTTCGAGTACGCCAATGGCGGCACCCTGTTCCTCGACGAGATCGAGAGCATGAGCCTGGACGTGCAGGTCAAGCTGTTGCGCCTGCTGCAGGAACGGGTAGTCGAGCGGCTCGGCTCCAACCAGTTGATCCCGCTGGATATCCGCATCATCGCGGCAACCAAGGAAGACCTGCGCCAGGCCGCCGACCAGGGCCGCTTCCGCGCCGACCTCTATTACCGCCTCAACGTCGCCAGCCTGCGCATTCCACCGCTGCGCGAGCGCGGCGAAGACATCCCGCTGCTGTTCCGCCATTTCGCCGAAGCCGGCGCCATGCGTCATGGCCTGACGCCACGCGAACTGGACGCCGGCCAGTCGGCGCGGCTGCTGGCCTACGACTGGCCGGGCAACGTGCGCGAATTGCAGAACGCCGCCGAGCGCTTCGCCCTGGGTCTCGGCCTGAGCCTGGACGACGGAGTCCTGCCCGACGCCGCCGACGAGCCGCACAACCTCAGCGCCAAGGTCGAGGCCTTCGAGCGCTCGCTGATCGCTGCCGAACTGGAACGCCCGCACAATTCGCTGCGCAGCGTCGCCGAGGCCCTCGGTATCCCGCGCAAGACCCTGCACGACAAGCTGCGCAAGCACGGCCTGCCGTTCAACACACCTGGCGAAAATCCGCCAGATGATGGCGAATGAATGGCGGATTACCGCCAACCGTTCGCCATCCGCGCCCGCAGCATCTCCCCTGCGTACCCTTGCCCGACTGGCACAGGGCTTGCTCACGGCTTCCCGAGCGTTCCAACAAGCAGAAGACCAGGCGCTTTTCCGATTCACGCAGCATCTGCCGCTGCGCTGCCTAGACTTCCCTTGTTCGGCCACGCCGAGAGGACACCCGTCCTCTTCATAAAAGACAGACAAGAACAAAGAGGAAGTCTCATGCTCAAGCACACCGCGAAGGCGCTCGTCTGCGCACTTTCCCTGACCGTCGCCGGAATCGTCCAGGCAGCCGACCCGATCGTCATCAAGTTCTCCCACGTCGTCGCCGAGCACACGCCCAAGGGCCAGGGCGCGCTGCTGTTCAAGAAACTGGTGGAGGAACGCCTGCCGGGCAAGGTCAAGGTGGAGGTCTACCCGAACTCGTCGCTGTTCGGCGACGGCAAGGAGATGGAAGCCCTGCTGCTGGGCGACGTGCAGATCATCGCGCCGTCGCTGGCCAAGTTCGAGCAGTACACCAAGAAATTGCAGATCTTCGACCTGCCGTTCCTGTTCGACAACATCCAGGCGGTCGACCGCTTCCAGCAGAGCCCGCAGGGCAAGGAGCTGCTGACCTCGATGCAGGACAAGGGCATCACTGGCCTCGGCTACTGGCACAACGGGATGAAGCAGTTGTCCGCCAACAAGCCCCTGCGCGAGCCGAAGGACGCCCGCGGCCTGAAGTTCCGCGTGCAGGCCTCCAAGGTGCTCGAGGAACAGTTCAAGGCGGTGCGCGCCAACCCGCGCAAGATGAGCTTCGCCGAGGTCTATCAGGGCCTGCAGACCGGCGTGGTCAACGGTACCGAGAACCCCTGGTCGAACATCTACTCGCAGAAGATGCACGAAGTGCAGAAGTACATCACCGAGTCCGACCACGGCGTGCTGGACTACATGGTGATCACCAACACCAAGTTCTGGAACGGCCTGCCGGAAGACGTGCGCGGCGTGCTGGCCAAGACCATGGACGAGGTCACCGTGGAGGTGAACAAGCAGGCCGAGGCGCTCAACCAGGGCGACAAGCAGCGCATCGTCGAGGCCAAGACCAGCGAGATCATCGAACTCACTCCCGAACAGCGGGCCGAATGGCGCAAGGCCATGCAGCCGGTGTGGAAGAAGTTCGAAGGCGAGATCGGCGCCGACCTGATCAAGGCCGCCGAAGCCGCCAACCAGGCCCAATAAGAAGAGGGAAAGCCCATGCACGCGCTCGCGCGCGTCTGGGCGCGCCTGGAGGAAGGCCTGATCGCCTTCCTCCTCGCCGCCATGACGCTGGTTACCTTCGTTTATGTAGTCCTCAATAACCTCTATACGCTGCTCTACGATCTCGCCGATCTCTGGGAGGGCGGCAACGAGACGCTGCTCGCCATCGGCGATGGGGTCCTCACCCTGGCCCAGGAGATGACCTGGAGCAACGCCCTGACCAAGGCCCTGTTCGCCTGGCTGATCTTCCTCGGCATCGCCTACGGCGTACGCACCGCCGGGCACCTCGGCGTGGACGTGCTGGTGAAGCTGGCCTCGCGACCGGTACAGCGCGTGCTCGGCGTGATCGCCTGCCTGGCCTGCCTCGGCTACGCCGGCCTGCTCTGCGTGGCCAGCTATGACTGGGTGAAGACCCTGTTCATCGCCGGCATCGGCGCCGAGGACCTCGACCACTTCGGCATCCGCCAATGGCACATCGGCCTGATCGTGCCGGTCGGCTTCGCCCTGGTGTTCATCCGTTTCGCCGAGATCCTCGTGCGCATCCTGCGCAACCGCCAGACCGGACTGGGACTGGCCGACGAGGCTGCCGACGCGCTGAAGCTGACCGAGCACGAGGAGCCCAAGGCATGACCATTCTGTTCCTCTTCCTGCTGCTCTTCCTGCTGATGTTCATCGGCGTGCCGATCGCCGTCTCCCTGGGTCTCTCCGGCGCACTGACGATCCTCCTGTTCAGCCCGGACTCGGTACGCTCGCTGGCGATCAAGCTGTTCGAGACCTCCGAGCACTACACCCTGCTGGCGATCCCGTTCTTCCTGCTCTCCGGCGCGTTCATGACCACCGGTGGCGTGGCGCGGCGCCTGATCGACTTCGCCAACGCCTGCGTCGGACACATCCGTGGCGGCCTGGCGATCGCCGCGGTGCTCGCCTGCATGCTCTTCGCCGCGCTATCCGGCTCGTCTCCGGCAACGGTGGCGGCAGTGGGTTCGATCGCCATCGCCGGCATGGTCCGCTCGGGTTATCCACAGGCGTTCGGCGCCGGGATCGTCTGCAACGCCGGCACCCTCGGCATCCTCATCCCGCCATCGATCGTGATGGTGGTCTACGCCGCCGCCACCGAGACCTCGGTGGGCAAGCTGTTCATCGCCGGCGTGGTTCCGGGGCTGCTGCTGGGACTGATCCTGATGGTGGTGATCTACATCGTCGCCCGGGTCAAGAAGCTGCCCGCCATGCCAAGGGTCAGTCTGCGCGAATGGCTGGCCAGCGCGCGCAAGGCGCTGTGGGGGCTGCTGCTGATGGTGATCATCCTCGGCGGCATCTATTCCGGCGCCTTCACCCCCACCGAGGCCGCCGCCGTCGCCGCGGTGTACTCGGCCTTCGTCGCACTGTTCGTCTACCGCGACATGCGCCTGAGCGAATGCCCGAAGGTGCTGCTGGAGTCCGGCAAGCTGACCATCATGCTGATGTTCATCATCGCCAACGCCATGCTCTTCGCCCACGTGCTGACCACCGAGCAGATACCGCAGAGCATCGCCAGTTGGGTCACGGAACTGGGACTTTCGCCATGGATGTTCCTGCTGGTGGTGAACATCGTGCTGCTGATCGCCGGCAACTTCATGGAGCCTTCGGCGATCATCCTGATCCTGGCGCCGATCTTCTTCCCCATCGCCATGGAGCTGGGCATCGATCCGATCCACCTCGGCATCATCATGGTGGTGAACATGGAGATCGGCCTGATCACGCCGCCGGTCGGGCTCAACCTGTTCGTCACCTCGGCGGTCACCGGCATGCCGCTGGGCGCGACCATCCGCGCAGCGCTGCCGTGGCTCATGATCCTGCTGGTGTTCCTGATCATCGTGACCTACATCCCGGCGGTATCCCTGGCATTGCCGAACTGGCTGGGGATGAGCTGACGGAACGGTAACGACGGCGGAAAACCCCGCCCTGCGCTCGGGCCTTCGGCAAAAATCCGCTCATGCCGCAGGCCCGTGCCCCGCAGTTGACGGGCCGGGCCACCTGTCGATGGCTGGCACGCCGCTTGCTCAATCGCTCGCAGTGCCCCTGGCACCGGCTTTCGGTTCGCCCAGCGAACCGCGCCCTTCGGCCACGAACCGGATGGCGGCCCCTTCCCCTGTGCCGACGTGCGCCAGCACGCGCGGCGGGTGGGCGGCGATCCCGTCCCCCCAGCGGTCTTCACACCCTGAAGCCCAAATGAAGAGCCCGGCGAACGCCGGGCTTCTTCATTTCTTTCCTTGTGCTTTTTCGTTCTTTGATAAGAGCGGAAAATTATTTTTACTTATAAATAAAAAATACTCCTCTCGAAATACTGCAACACTTCCCTGGAAAGTCGCGGCGGTTTTTCGACGGACCGTCAACAAGCCGGCGACCACCCACCTGAAAGTCAGAATACCGTCTCGCGAAATTCATTGATCGGCATCAACGATCCGGCCTGATCCGCGGCTTATAGCCCGATCTCGAGCAATTTCAAGCTTTCCCCGTAGCGGATGGCAAGTCTTCCCCTAACACATGAAAAAACCGCCCTATTCCGGGCAGGTCTTAGATTCCTCTTCTATCTTTGGCACTCGCGACTTACAGGAATGCGTCATCTAATTACTTTGAGTAGGAAGCTATTGACGTGGATCAGCATTCAACAATAGCCGCTGCCGCCTAATGTCTTCACTCTCAATTCCTATAGGGAGATTCCGAAAATGTCCCAAGAATCCAGCCAAAAACTCCGACTAGGAGCGCTAACGGCTCTGGTTGTCGGCTCGATGATCGGAGGGGGCATCTTCTCCCTCCCGCAAAACATGGCAGCCAGCGCCGATGTCGGCGCCGTCCTGATCGGATGGGCGATCACCGCCGTCGGCATGCTCACCCTCGCTTTCGTCTTCCAGACCCTCGCCAACCGCAAGCCCGAACTCGACGGCGGCGTGTACGCCTACGCCAAGGCCGGCTTCGGCGACTACATGGGTTTCTCCTCGGCCTGGGGCTACTGGATCAGCGCCTGGCTGGGCAACGTCGGCTACTTCGTCCTGTTGTTCAGCACCCTCGGCTACTTCTTCCCGATCTTCGGCAAGGGCGACACCGTCGCGGCGATCGTCTGCGCCTCGGTCCTGCTCTGGGCCCTGCACTTCCTGGTGCTGCGCGGGATCAAGGAGGCGGCGTTCATCAACACCGTCACCACCGTGGCCAAGGTCGTGCCGCTGTTCCTGTTCATCCTGATCTGCCTGTTCGCCTTCAAGCTGGACATCTTCACCGCCGACATCTGGGGCAAGAGCAACCCGGACCTGGGCAGCGTGATGAACCAGGTGCGCAACATGATGCTGGTCACCGTCTGGGTGTTCATCGGCATCGAGGGCGCGAGCATCTTCTCCTCCCGCGCGGAAAAACGTTCCGACGTCGGCAAGGCCACCGTGATCGGCTTCATCACCGTCCTGCTCCTGCTGGTGCTGGTCAACGTGCTGTCCATGGGCGTGATGACCCAGCCGGAACTGGCCAAGCTGCAGAACCCGTCGATGGCGCTGGTACTCGAGCATGTGGTCGGCCACTGGGGCGCCGTGCTGATCAGCGTCGGCCTGCTGATCTCGCTGCTGGGCGCGCTGCTCTCCTGGGTGCTGCTGTGCGCCGAGATCATGTTCGCCGCCGCCAAGGACCACACCATGCCGGAGTTCCTGCGCCGCGAGAACGCCAACCAGGTGCCGGCCAACGCCCTGTGGCTGACCAACATCTGCGTACAGGTGTTCCTGGTGGTGGTGTTCTTCACCTCGGGCGACCCGGACGGCATGGACCCGTACACCAAGATGCTGCTCCTGGCCACCTCGATGATCCTGATCCCGTACTTCTGGTCCGCCGCCTATGGCCTGCTGCTGACCCTGAAGGGCGAGACCTACGAGAACGATGCCCGCGAACGCAGCAAGGACCTGGTCATCGCCGGCATCGCCGTGGCCTACGCGGTCTGGCTGCTCTACGCGGGGGGCCTGAAGTACCTGCTGCTGTCCGCCCTGCTGTATGCGCCCGGCGCGATCCTTTTCGCCAAGGCCAAGCACGAGGTCGGCCAGCCGATCTTCACCGGAATCGAAAAACTGATCTTCGCCGCAGTCGTCATTGGCGCCCTGGTGGCTGCCTACGGCCTCTACGACGGTTTCCTCACCCTCTGATTACTCCACTGGAGACGTGAAATGAGCACGGAAAAAACCAAACTTGGCGTCCACTCCGAAGCCGGCAAACTGCGCAAAGTGATGGTCTGCTCGCCCGGACTCGCCCACCAGCGCCTGACCCCGAGCAACTGCGACGAGTTGCTGTTCGACGACGTGATCTGGGTGAACCAGGCCAAGCGCGACCACTTCGACTTCGTCACCAAGATGCGCGAGCGCGGCATCGACGTCCTCGAGATGCACAATCTGCTGACCGAGACCATCCAGAACCCGGAAGCGCTGAAGTGGATCCTCGATCGCAAGATCACCGCCGACAGCGTCGGCCTGGGCCTGACCAGCGAGCTGCGCTCCTGGCTGGAGAGCCTGGAGCCGCGCAAGCTGGCCGAGTACCTGATCGGCGGCGTCGCCGCTGACGACCTGCCCGCCAGCGAAGGCGCCAACATCCTCAAGATGTACCGCGAGTACCTGGGCCATTCCAGCTTCCTGCTGCCGCCGTTGCCGAACACCCAGTTCACCCGCGACACCACTTGCTGGATCTACGGCGGCGTGACCCTGAACCCGATGTACTGGCCGGCGCGACGACAGGAAACCCTGCTGACCACCGCCATCTACAAGTTCCACCCCGAGTTCGCCAACGCCGAGTTCGAGATCTGGTACGGCGACCCGGACAAGGACCACGGCTCCTCGACCCTGGAAGGCGGCGACGTGATGCCGATCGGCAACGGCGTGGTCCTGATCGGCATGGGCGAGCGCTCCTCGCGCCAGGCCATCGGTCAGGTCGCCCAGTCGCTGTTCGCCAAGGGCGCCGCCGAGCGGGTGATCGTCGCCGGCCTGCCGAAGTCCCGCGCCGCGATGCACCTGGACACCGTGTTCAGCTTCTGCGACCGCGACCTGGTCACGGTCTTCCCGGAAGTGGTCAAGGAAATCGTGCCCTTCAGCCTGCGCCCCGATCCGAGCAGCCCCTACGGCATGAACATCCGCCGCGAGGAGAAAACCTTCCTCGAAGTGGTCGCCGAATCCCTCGGCCTGAAGAAACTGCGCGTGGTCGAGACCGGCGGCAACAGCTTCGCCGCCGAGCGCGAGCAATGGGACGACGGTAACAACGTGGTCTGCCTGGAGCCGGGCGTGGTGGTCGGCTACGACCGCAACACCTACACCAACACCCTGCTGCGCAAGGCCGGCGTCGAGGTCATCACCATCAGCGCCAGCGAACTGGGTCGCGGTCGCGGCGGCGGCCACTGCATGACCTGCCCGATCGTCCGCGACCCGATCGACTACTGACAGACAACCCGCTCTCGAGCTGAACGGCGGCGTCCCCAGGAGGGGCGCCGCCCACCGACTTCCCACAAGGAGATCAATCATGGCTTTCAACATGCACAACCGTAACCTGCTCAGCCTGATGCACCACAGCACCCGCGAGCTGCGTTACCTGCTCGACCTGTCCCGCGACCTCAAGCGCGCCAAGTACACCGGCACCGAGCAGCAGCACCTGAAGCGCAAGAACATTGCCCTGATCTTCGAGAAAACCTCCACTCGCACCCGCTGCGCCTTCGAGGTGGCCGCCTACGACCAGGGCGCCAACGTCACCTACATCGACCCGAACTCCTCGCAGATCGGCCACAAGGAGAGCATGAAGGACACCGCGCGGGTTCTCGGCCGGATGTACGACGCCATCGAGTACCGCGGCTTCAAGCAGGAAATCGTCGAGGAACTCGCGAAGTTCGCCGGCGTTCCGGTGTTCAACGGCCTGACCGACGAATACCACCCGACCCAGATGCTCGCCGACGTGCTGACCATGCGCGAGCACAGCGACAAGCCGCTGCACGACATCAGCTACGCCTACCTGGGCGACGCGCGCAACAACATGGGCAACTCCCTGCTGCTGATCGGCGCCAAGCTCGGCATGGACGTACGCATCGCCGCACCGAAGGCGCTCTGGCCGCACGACGAGTTCGTCGCCCAGTGCAAGAAGTTCGCCGAGGAAAGCGGCGCCAAGCTGACCCTCACCGAGGATCCGAAGGAAGCCGTGAAGGGCGTGGACTTCGTCCACACCGACGTCTGGGTGTCGATGGGCGAGCCGGTGGAAGCCTGGGGCGAGCGGATCAAGGAACTGCTGCCCTACCAGGTCAACATGGAGATCATGAAGGCCACCGGCAACCCGCGGGCCAAGTTCATGCACTGCCTGCCGGCGTTCCACAACAGCGAGACCAAGGTCGGCAAGCAGATCGCCGAGCAGTATCCGAACCTGGCCAACGGCATCGAGGTGACCGAGGACGTCTTCGAGTCGCCCTACAACATCGCCTTCGAGCAGGCCGAGAACCGCATGCATACCATCAAGGCGATCCTCGTCTCGACCCTCGCCGACATCTGACCGCGCTCCTGCGCCCCGGCCCACGCGGCCGGGCGCAGCCGCCTTCCGGAGGTAACCGATATGCGTATCGTCGTCGCATTGGGCGGTAATGCCCTGCTACGCCGTGGCGAACCCATGACCGCGGACAACCAGCGGGAAAACGTGCGGATCGCCGCCGAACAGATCGCCAAGGTGGCGCCCGGCAACGAGCTGGTGATCGCCCACGGCAACGGCCCCCAGGTCGGCCTGCTGGCCCTCCAGGGTGCCGCCTACGACAAGGTCTCGCCCTACCCGCTGGACGTCCTCGGCGCGGAAACCGAGGGCATGATCGGCTACATGATCGAACAGGAAATGGGCAACCTGCTGCCGTTCGAAGTGCCGTTCGCCACCATCCTCACCCAGGTCGAGGTGGACGGTAAGGATCCGGCGTTCCAGAACCCGACCAAGCCGATCGGCCCGGTCTACTCCAGGGAAGAAGCCGAGCGCCTGGCCGCCGAGAAGGGCTGGAGCATCGCCCCGGACGGCGACAAGTTCCGCCGCGTGGTGCCCAGCCCGCGGCCGAAGCGGATCTTCGAGATCCGCCCGGTGAAGTGGCTGCTGGAGAAAGGCACCATCGTCATCTGCGCTGGCGGCGGCGGTATCCCGACCATGTACGACGAGGCCGGGAAGAAGCTCAGCGGCGTCGAGGCGGTGATCGACAAGGACCTCTGCTCCTCGCTGCTGGCCCAGGAGCTGGTGGCCGACATCCTGATCATCGCCACCGACGTCGACGCGGCCTACGTCGACTGGGGCAAGCCGACCCAGAAGGCCATCGCCCAGGCCCACCCGGACGAACTGGAGCGCCTCGGCTTCGCCGCCGGCTCCATGGGTCCGAAGGTCCAGGCCGCCATCGAGTTCGCCCGCGCCACCGGCAAGGACGCGGTGATCGGTTCGCTCGCGGACATCGTCGCAATCACCGAGGGCAAGGCGGGAACACGGGTCAGCACGCGCAAGGCGGGCATCGAGTACCGCTGATACACCACCCCCAGGGCCGCTTCGCGGCCCTTCTTCATTCTCCTCTGCCGGCATCGGGCGAAAGGTGGATAGCGCCACGCCTCTGCGCGCGGACTTTCAAGCAAGTCCCGCAACACTCGCCCACGCCCCACCTCTGCCAACAGCCCGGCCATGGGCGTCAATCCCCCCACGGCAGACCGCCAGCACTTGTGGAAAGCCCACGCAACGCGGTATTCAGTAGGAAAATACGTGACTCGATAGTCATGATTCACGTCAGCATAGTCACCCTGATCATTTCAACGGCCACTGGCTCGTGCCCGGGTCCGTGAAGCTCGCCTCGCCGACGGGAAAGGCCGCCATCGCCGCCACGCGCTTCCCGCTCCGGACCAGGCAGCAGCCCGGCACGCGAACGACTATTCGAAGGAGTTTCTGAGTGATGTCTCGACTACCGGTCATTGTTGGTTTCGGTGGCTACAACGCAGCAGGCCGTAGTTCCTTCCACCACGGCTTCCGCCGCATGGTCATCGAATCGATGGACCCGCAGGCGCGCCAGGAAACCCTAGCCGGCCTGGCGGTCATGATGAAACTGGTCAAGGCCGAAGGCGGCCGCTACCTGGCCGAAGACGGCACGCCGCTGTCCCCGGAGGACATCGAGCGGCGCTACGCCGAACGCATCTTCGCCTCTACCCTGGTGCGACGCATCGAACCGCAGTACCTCGACCCGGATGCAGTCCACTGGCACAAGGTCCTCGAGCTGTCCCCTGCCGAAGGCCAGGCGCTGACCTTCAAGGCCTCGCCCAAGCAACTGCCCGAGCCGCTGCCGGCCAACTGGTCGATCGCTCCCGCGGAGGACGGCGAGGTGCTGGTGAGCATCCACGAGCGCTGCGAGTTCAAGGTGGACAGCTACCGTGCGCTGACGGTGAAGTCCGCCGGCCAGTTGCCCACCGGTTTCGAACCGGGCGAGCTGTACAACTCGCGCTTCCACCCGCGCGGCCTGCAGATGTCGGTGGTCGCCGCGACCGACGCGATCCGCTCCACCGGCATCGACTGGAAGACCATCGTCGACAACGTCCAGCCCGACGAGATCGCGGTATTCTCCGGCAGCATCATGAGCCAGCTCGACGACAACGGTTTCGGCGGCCTGATGCAATCCCGCCTGAAGGGCCACCGGGTCTCGGCCAAGCAACTGCCGCTGGGCTTCAACAGCATGCCCACCGATTTCATCAATGCCTACGTGCTCGGCAGCGTCGGCATGACCGGCAGCATCACAGGCGCCTGCGCCACCTTCCTCTACAACCTGCAGAAGGGTATCGACGTCATCACCAGCGGCCAGGCCCGGGTGGTCATCGTCGGCAACAGCGAGGCGCCGATCCTGACGGAGTGCATCGAGGGCTACAGTGCCATGGGCGCACTGGCCACCGAAGAAGGCCTGCGCCTGATCGAAGGCCGCGACGACGTGGACTTCCGCCGCGCCAGCCGGCCTTTCGGCGAGAACTGCGGCTTCACCCTGGCCGAGTCCAGCCAATACGTAGTGCTGATGGACGACGAACTGGCCCTGCGCCTGGGCGCGGATATCCACGGCGCGGTAACCGACGTGTTCATCAACGCCGACGGTTTCAAGAAGTCCATCTCCGCCCCCGGCCCGGGCAACTACCTGACGGTAGCCAAGGCGGTGGCCAGCGCGGTGCAGATCGTCGGCCTGGACACCGTGCGCCACGCCAGCTTCGTCCACGCCCACGGCTCCAGCACGCCGGCCAACCGGGTCACCGAATCGGAAATCCTCGACCGCGTGGCCAGCGCCTTCGGCATCGACGGCTGGCCGGTCACCGCGGTGAAGGCCTACGTCGGCCACTCCCTGGCCACCGCCAGCGCCGATCAACTGATTTCCGCCCTGGGCACCTTCAAGTACGGCATCCTCCCTGGGATCAAGACCATCGACAAGGTCGCCGACGACGTCCGCCAGCAGCGCCTGAGCATCTCCAATCGCGACATGCGCCAGGACAAGCCGCTGGAGGTGTGCTTCATCAACTCCAAGGGCTTCGGCGGCAACAACGCCAGCGGCGTGGTGCTGTCGCCGCGAATCGCCGAGAAGATGCTGCGCAAGCGCCATGGCCAAGCGGCCTTCGCCGCCTACGTCGAGAAGCGCGAGCAGACCCGCGCCGCCGCCCGCGCCTACGACCAGCGCGCGCTGCAGGGCGACCTGGAGATCATCTACAACTTCGGCCAGGACCTGATCGACGAACACGCCATCGAGGTCAGCGCCGAACAGGTGACGGTGCCCGGCTTCAGCCAGCCGCTGGTATACAAGAAGGACGCGCGTTTCAGCGACATGCTCGACTGAGCGCCGCCACAACGGAAAAGGCCCGGCTAGACCGGGCCTTTTCGTTTCAGTGCAGCGCGCGCGCCAGTTGGATCAGCTCGCTGCGCCACTCGGCGAGCCTATCTGGATGCGCTGGATCAGGTGATGGCCAGTTCCAGCGTTTCACCGACAGCCGCTGGAAGTTCACGGGTACGATGCCGATCTGGACTTCCAGCGTCTCATGGATGAACAAACAGCGACGAGGTTCCTGGCGGAACTGAAAAAGCACCGATCGGCCAATTTTGACATCAAGCTCCACGGTGAAGCTCCCATTGAGTTATCAGGCACTGGATATCCGTTCTGATAGCCCCTCGAAACACCTATTTATTGACAGGTGTTTTCTCATCGCTGGAGGAAAGCACATAGTAAAAAAATACGAACCCCAGCCATAGGGGAAGCATTGCCTCATAATCCCCACTGAAAAAAGAGCAGGCAAACCCTACCAGCCAAACCGCAAGAAGAATTCCACTCAACACCTGTGTGGTCTTACTGCGAAATATCAGTCCTCCAGAGGTACTACGCCAACCTATAATCAGCAACGGCAGGAGCATAAAACAGACGGCAAAAGCGACCGCGCAAGAGACAAACCAGGCAACTACTATATTGTCCCTCCACGTTGGATACAGCATTCTATCCAGACTTAAAGAGGTTGCTAAAACTTCTGAAAGCACAATGGAAACTGGAGTCGCCAAATAGAGAAAAACCAAAAGCACACGACTTCTCCTCACGACTACCGGAGATGGCAGAAAGAATATAGCGAGCGCCAAAATAAGCGCACAAATCGAATACCGCTCCAGATAGATCTTATCGGTAAGCTGCCGGAACAACTCGTCTTGAAATTTCTCTTCAGCGGTCAGTCTTGAAGCATAGTCATTCATATTCTCAGGATAGATATCTGCCAACACCTCAGAGCTTTTCAAAACATCCATACCCAGCGAAGCTGAGAATAGATAAATCGATACGCTCGCCATCACAGCCGCAGCTAAAACACGAAAACGATAGATCGATGGATATGTTGGCATAGTGCCCTCCCGCAAACGCGAGAACTCTACGCTCTATATGCTCTCCCCGTGTGCGATTACGATGGAGTTTTCATGGAGCCCATGATCCTCCCCAGGCTTCGGAAAAAATCACACATGAACTTACTCAGGCGCCACCCCTATCGGCACCGGCCGACAGCTCAACGAAAAGCCCCGCTCATACGGTCATGCCGTTCACCAAAGTGAATATTTGATGAGCCACTACCGAATCCCGCTGTCAGTCATCTGCTGCGGGCTATTTGCATGTTTTCTGTCAGCCCGAGCGGGCAAAACATCGTAATCTCCCATAGAGACCAGAAAACAGATCAGAAAAACGCCGCGCCCCAATTGGGGCGCGGCGTTTTTCTTAAGTAAACAGCATTAGGGTTCGACCAGCTCTTTCGTTTCAGTGCAGCGCGCGCGCCAGTTGGATCAGCTCGCTGCGCCACTCGGCGGCGCGCGGCAGGGCCAGGAAGGAGCCGTTGAGGTAGTCCTCGCGCGGCTCGTAGGTGAATGGCGCGCCATGCAGGTCGAGCACCTCGCCGCCGGCGCCTTCCAGCACACCCTGGGCGGCGGCCGTGTCCCATTGCGAGGTTGGCGTCAGGCGCGGATAGCAGTCGGCAGCGCCCTCGGCCAGCAGGCAGAACTTCAGCGAACTGCCGATGCTGGCTCGCCGCAGGTCGCCGAAGCGCTCGCTCAAGCCATCCAGCAGGCGCTCCTGGGCCGGGCTGCCGTGGCGCTTGCTGGCCACCACGGTGAAGGCCTCCTCGGGCTCCAGGCGCACACTGATCGGTTGCGCGCGGCCATCGGCCTCCTCGCGCCAGGCACCGAGACCGGCGCCACCGTAGTAGCAGCGGCCGCTCACCGGCACGCCGACTAGGCCGAACAGCACCCGGCCATCCTCGACCAGGGCCACGTTGACGGTGAACTCCTCGCTACCGGAGATGAACTCCTTGGTGCCGTCCAGCGGGTCCACCAGCCACCAGCGCCGCCAGTGGCCGCGCTCGCTCAGCGGTATCTCGCAATCCTCTTCGGAAAGCACCGGAATGTCTGGCGCCAGCGCCCGCAACCCCGCCTCCAATATATGGTGCGCGGCAAGGTCGGCGGCGGTAACCGGCGATTCGTCGGCCTTCGAGCGCACCGCCACGTCGGCGCGCCAGTGCGGCAGGATCGCCTCGCCGGCGCGCCCCACCAGCGCCACCAATTCGCCCCAGGGCACCGGCCTCATGCCTGGTACTCGCCGCGCTGGGTGAGCAGGTCGCGCACCAGGTACAGCGCGGCCAGGGCGCGGCCCTCGCTGAACTGGGCGTGCTGGGCCAGGCTCGACAGTTCGCGCAGGCTGATGCGATCGACGCCCATCGGCTCCGGCTCGTCGCCCGGCAGGCGCTCCTCGTAGAGGTCGCGCGCCAGCACCACCTGGATGCGCTGGCTCATGTAGCCCGGCGACAGCGACAGTTCGGTGATGTGCTCCAGTTGCCGGGCACCGTAGCCCGCTTCCTCCTTGAGTTCGCGGTTGGCCGCCGCGAGGATGTCCTCGCCCGGCTCGACCAGGCCCTTGGGCAACGACAACTGGTATTCGTCGACCCCGGCGCAATATTCCTCCACCAGCACCGCGTGCTCGGCATCGAGCATGGCCACCACCATCACCGCACCGTAGCCCTGGCCCTTGCCGACCAGACGCTCGTAGGTGCGCTCGACGCCATTGCTGAAGCGCAGTTGCAACTCCTCGACAGCGAACAGTCGGCTCTTCGCGACGATCTCGCTGGCGAGTACGGTGGGTTTCTGACGCATGTGGATAACTCCTTGGCGAAGCCGGCGGGTTATCATACCCCGGCTTTTCCGATTATCCCTGTCGGAGATTGATGGGAAGCGACAGATTTCCGCATCGATCGCGACGAACCGCGACAAGAGCCGCCATGCCCACCCTGCCCTGGTCCGCCATCGACACCGTGCTGCTCGACATGGACGGCACCCTGCTCGACCTGCACTTCGACAACCACTTCTGGCTGGAACACCTGCCCCAGCGCTATGCCGAACGCAACGGCCTGAGTCGCACCGAAGCCGACGCCGTGCTCGAGCCGCTGTTCCGCGAACACGCCGGCCAGCTCAACTGGTACTGCCTGGATTTCTGGAGCCGGGAACTGGACCTGTCGATCCGCGAACTCAAGCACGAGGTGGCGCACCTGATCTCGCTGCGTCCGCACGCCGATACCTTCCTCGCCGCTCTGCGCCGGGCCGGCAAGCGCGTGGCGCTGATCACCAACGCGCACCGCGACTCGCTGTCGCTGAAGCTGGAACGGATCGAACTGGCGCCCTATTTCGACCGACTGATCAGCTCCCACGACTACGGCTACCCGAAGGAGGACGCGCGCTTCTGGAGCGCCCTGCAAGCCGATTTCGGCTTCGACCCGCAGCGCAGCCTGTTCATCGACGACAGCCTGCCGATCCTGCGCAGCGCCCGCGCCTATGGTGTCGCCCACCTGTTGGCGGTACGCCACCCAGACAGCCGTGGCCAGGTCCGGGACACCGAGGAGTTCGCCGCCCAGGAGGACTACCGGCGGCTGCTCGAAGGACTGCCGTAGCCGCGGAAACGAAAACCCCGCCACGCGGGCGGGGTTGGCGAAACGCCGGGATCACTCGGGAATGCGCAGGACCTGGCCGGGGTAGATCTTGTCCGGATGGCTGAGCATCGGCTTGTTGGCCTCGAAGATCTTCATGTAGGCGTTGGCATTGCCGTATTCGGCCTTGGCGATGGCGCTCAGGGTGTCGCCTTTCTTCACGGTGACGAAGCGCGCCTCCGGAGCGGCCTGGGCCACGGTGATCTTGTCTTCCACCGAGGAGACGCCGGCGACGTTGCCCAGCGCCAGCAGGATCTTCTCTTTCTCCTCCTGGCTGGCCACCTCGCCCGAGGCGATGACCTTGTCGCCTTCCACCGAAACCTGGATGTTCGGGTTGCCCAGGCCGACCTTGGCGACGTGCTCCTTCAGCGACTCGGCCGCCTGTGCCTCATGCCCCGTCAGCGTATCCCACAGCTTTTCACCGGCTTCCTTCACGAACGCGAAAATACCCATCTTTGGTTCTCCCTTTACGGTTACGGTTGCAAGCGGCCGGCGCAATCCCGATCCGCGACTAGCCAAGTCTAGACTGCAAAAACCGGCGAAATATCCCCAGGCTCCTTCGTCACCCCATAACACTGCGCCCATTCGCGTTAAGATTCGGCGACACCCCCGCCACGGAAGCGCCGATGGACATCAAGCAACTGAAATTCCTCTGCGCCCTCGACGAAACCCGCCACTTCGGCCAGGCCGCCGCGCGCTGCCACGTCACCCAGCCGACCCTGTCCATGCGCCTGCGCAGCCTGGAGGAAGAACTCGGCCTGGAACTGGTGCGACGCAGCCAGCGCTTCGAAGGCTTCACCGAGGCCGGCGAGCGCGTACTGGCCTGGGCACGCAGCCTGCTGGCGGCCCAGGAAGGGCTGTACGCGGAAGCCGCCGCCTGCCGCGGGCAACTGGTCGGGACCCTGCGCCTGGGCGTGGTGCCGCTGGCCAGCTTCGACCCGATGCGCCTGGTCCAGCACATGGCCGGGCGCCACCCGGAGTTGCGTTTCCAGCTCTATTCCCTGAGTTCGGAACAGGTACTCGAAGGCCTGGCGCGCAACCAGTTCGATCTCGGCGTCTCTTATCTGGACCGTCTGGACCGCAGCCATTTCGAGGGCATCGAACTGGCGGAGACCCGCATGGGCCTGCTCCATCACCCCAGCCATTTCCCGCTCGACGCCGCGCTGCTGAACTGGGAAGCGCTGGCTGGCCTGCCGCTAGGCCTGCTCTCGGCGGGCATGCACTTCCGCCAATCCATCGACCACAACTTCCGCAGCCGCGGGTTGAGCCCCATCGCGCGCCTGGAAACCGACTCGGTACAGCAACTGCTGCAGGCGGTGCAGCGCGGCTTGTGCTGCGCGATCATGCCGCTGGGCAGCGAAGTCGACGGCGAGTTGCGCCTGATCCCCATCGAGGACGCCCATACCCTGGCAGCGCTCGGTCTGATCATCCGCAGCGGACAGCCGCGCTCGGCGCTGGCCGAAGCCTGTTTCGAGGAAGCCCGGAACTGGTTGGCGCCGCAGTCTTGATAGATCATGTCGATCAGCGCATCGGCACAACCGATTAGACGCTGCCCCGCGTCAGGCCTAGGCTGGTGCCACACCTAGAACGATAGGGCCCAGCCCATGCCTTGCCAGCCTGCATGCCCGGTATCCGCGGATACCTGGGCGCCTTCCGCCGTTCCCGACGATTACCGCTACGCCGACCTGCACCTGCCGCAGCAGGTCGGCCAGGCCTCCCTTGCCGCCGAGTGTGCCGTGGCGATCAGCTACAACGGACTGAACCAGGCGGTGATGATGGCCTCGCCCGAGGACATCGAGGATTTCGTCCGCGGTTTCAGCCTCAGCAGCGGCTTCGTGGAGTCCATCGACGACATCTATGAAATCCGCGTCAGCGGCCAGGGCGAATCCCTCCACGCCGAGGTCGAAATCAGCAGCCGCGCGTTCTGGAACCTCAAGCGCCAACGCCGGCAACTGGCCGGCACTTCCGGCTGCGGCCTGTGCGGCGTCGAAGCCCTGGAGCAGGCCCTGCCGCAACTGCCGGAACGGTCGCCGCAGGCGCTGCCTCCCGCCGCCCATCTCGGCGCCCTGCGCCAGCGTATCGAGCAGGCCCAGCGACTGGCGCGCCATAGCGGCGCCCTGCATGCCGCGCTGTATTTCGACGGGCATGGCGAGCTGCGCCTGTGTCGCGAGGACATCGGCCGCCACAACGCCCTCGACAAGCTGATCGGCGCCCTGCACCGCCAAGGCCTCGACGCCGCGCGCGGTTTCGCCGTGGTCACCAGCCGCTGCAGCCTGGAGCTTATCCACAAGGCCGTACGTGCCGGGATCGGCACCCTGGTCAGCCTCTCCGCCCCCACCGCCCTGACCGTGCAATGGGCGCGCCGCCACCAACTGAACCTGATCCACCAGCCCCATCACAACGCCCCGCGGGTCTACAGCCCGGCGCCGGCCGCAACCGAGTGAGTCCGCCATGAGCCTGCAACCTCTCCAACCCCGCTACAAGCCCTATGCCGGCGCCGCCGCCGGCTGGGGCGCGCTGCGCAGCGTGGCGCACTTCTGGCTGGACAGCAAACAGCCGTTCAAGAACCTCCGCGCCCTGCTCAAGACCAACCAGAACGGCGGTTTCGACTGCCCCGGCTGCGCCTGGGGCGACTCGCCGGAAGACGGCCGGGTGAAGTTCTGCGAGAACGGTGCCAAGGCAGTCAACTGGGAAGCCACCAAGCGCCGCGTCGACGCGGCGTTCTTCGCCCGCTACAGCGTCAGCGCCCTGCGCGAACAGAGCGACTACTGGCTGGAATACCAGGGCCGCCTCACCGGACCGATGCGCTACGACCCGCTCAGCGACCACTACCAGCCGATCACCTGGGACGCCGCCTTCGCCCTGGTCGCCGAGCACCTGCGACGCCTGGATAGCCCCGACCAGGCGGAGTTCTATACCTCCGGGCGGGCCAGCAACGAGGCGGCCTACCTCTACCAGTTGTTCGTCCGCGCGTTCGGCACAAACAACTTCCCCGACTGCTCGAACATGTGCCACGAAGCCAGCGGCGTGGCACTGGGTCGCAGCGTCGGGGTCGGCAAGGGCAGCGTGACCTTCGACGACTTCGAACACGCCGACGCGATCTTCATCCTTGGGCAGAACCCCGGCACCAACCACCCGCGCATGCTCGAGCCGCTGCGCGAGGCAGTGAAGCGCGGTGCCCAGGTGGTCTGCTTCAACCCTCTCAAGGAGCGCGGCCTGGAGCGCTTCCAGCATCCGCAGAACGCGCTGGAAATGCTGACCAACGGGTCCTCGCCGCTGAACACCGCGTTCTTCCGTCCGGCACTGGGCGGCGACATGGCGGCGATCCGCGGGATCGCCAAGTTCCTCCTCGCCTGGGAGCGCGAAGCCCAGGCCGAGGGTAGCGAGCCGGTATTCGACCACGCCTTCATCGCCGAGCACACCGACGGCCTCGAGGCCTACCTGGCCGAACTGGATGCCACCCCCTGGGAACACCTGGAGCGCCAGTCCGGGCTGGGCCTGGCGGAAATCGAGCAGGCTGCGCGGATGTACCGGCGGGCGAACAGGGTCATCGTCTGCTGGGCGATGGGCATCACCCAGCACCACCATTCGGTGGCGATCATCCAGGAAATCGTCAACCTGCAACTCCTGCGCGGCAACCTGGGCCGCCCGGGCGCCGGTCTCTGCCCGGTCCGCGGCCACAGCAACGTTCAGGGTGACCGCACCATGGGCATCAACGAGCGGCCGCCGGCGGCGCTGCTCGACGCACTGGAACGGCGCTTCGGCTTCGAAGTGCCACGCCACAACGGGCACAACGCCGTCGAGGCGATCGCCGCGATGCTCGCCGGCAAGTCGAAGGTCTTCATCGGCCTGGGCGGCAATTTCGCCCAGGCCACCCCGGACAGTCCGCGCACCCACGCCGCCCTGGCGTCATGCGACCTGACCGTGCACATCAGCACCAAGCTCAACCGCAGCCACCTGACCACCGGCCGCGACGCACTGATCCTGCCCTGCCTGGGGCGCACCGACATCGACCGCCAGGCCGAAGGCCCGCAGGCGGTCACGGTGGAAGACTCGTTCAGCATGATCCACGCATCCTACGGGCAACTGGAGCCGCTCTCGCAGCAGATGCGTTCGGAGCCGGCGATCATCGCCGGCATCGCCAAGGCAACCCTGGGCAACCATCCGGTGGACTGGGACGCGCTGATCGCCAACTACGAGCGCATCCGCGAGCTGATCGCCGACACCATCCCCGGTTTCGCCGACTTCAACCGCCGCGTCCGCCATCCCGGTGGCTTCTACCTCGGCAACTCCGCCGGCGAACGACGCTGGAACACCGCCAGCGGCAAGGCCAACTTCGTCGCCAACCCGCTGCCCCGCGACCTGTTGCCGGCACAGGTGCGCGACAGCGGCCTCGAACCCGACCTGATCCTGCAGACCCTGCGCTCCCATGACCAGTACAACACCACCATCTACGGCCTGGACGATCGCTATCGCGGAGTGAAGGGCCAGCGCGAAGTGGTATTCGCCAACGAGGCGGATATCCGCCGCCTGGGCTACCAGCCGGGCGACAAGGTCGACCTGGTCTCGCTGTGGAGCGATGGCATCGAACGCCGGGTACGCCGCTTCACCCTGCTCGCCTTCGACATCCCGGCCGGCCAGGCAGCCGCCTACTACCCGGAAACCAATCCCCTGGTGCCGCTGGAGAGCGTCGGCGTCGGCAGCCATACGCCGACTTCGAAGTTCATCGCGGTACGCCTGGAAAAGGCCACGGGCGACGGGCGCATTATCTGAAGCCCATGAAAAACGCCGCCTCCTGCAACAGGAGGCGGCGTCTTAAGGAAAAAGTCGATGAAAGGCCTTGAAGGCAGGCCGCTCGTCGGCGTTAGAATGGCCAGCATCCCGCCAGCAAAAATACCGATTTCGACCCTGAAATCGCGCTTCACATTCGGTCTACGACCGCCTCTACTTAAGAAAGTTCCCCATACAAAACAAGTACTTGGAATATTTCGAATTTGCTCTACCAATCGTCGGCTGGCGCTTGTCAGCGGTTTGGGCCAACCCCAGCATCGCAGCCGTCATCCCCACAGAGAGAAACTCTCTATGAAGTATTCCTCGATACTCCTGTTGTCCCTGAGTCTGGTCGGTAGTACCGCTTTCGCAGGCGACGACACCCGCGCGGCCATCGGCGGCGCCTTGGGCGGGGTGTTGGGTTCGGTCGTCGGCGATGCGGTCGGCGGCAGCACTGGCGCCGCGATCGGTAGTGGCATCGGTGGCGCTGCGGGCGGTGCAGTCGGCGCCGGACGCGGCAACAAGACCGAAGCGGCGATCGGCGGCGGCCTCGGTGCCGCAGGCGGCAACGTCATCGGCCGGCAGATCGGTGGCAGCACCGGTGGCCTGATCGGCGCGGCCCTCGGCGGCGCCGGCGGCGGCGCGCTGGGCAACCATTATGGCGACGGCAACCGCCGCTACGACGACGATGACGACTACCGCGACCGTCGCTACTACCGCCGCGCCGGCTATCGCGATGGCTATTACCGGCATGACAACGGCCATCACTATGGCCAGTACAAGAAGTGGAAGCGCCACAAGCATCATCGTCGCTACTACGACGACTGAACCCGCCGCTCCCTACGACGCAAAGGCCGGGCCGGATGGTCCGGCCTTTGTGCGAACGACCGTATTTCCCTCCCGATTGAAACGATGAGGCACGCACGATGCGTAAATCTCTCCTGGTAATCGCGTTCGGCCTGCTGAGCGCACAAGCCGCGCTCGCCGGCGACTCCACCAAGACCGCGGTGGGCGGCGGCGTAGGCGGTGCCCTGGGCAACGTCGTGGGCGGCGCCATCGGCGGTAGCACCGGTGCCGCCATAGGCGCCGGCCTGGGTGGCGCGGCCGGCGGCGCGATGACCGCCAAGGACGGGCGCAAGACCGAAGCCGCCCTGGGTGGCGGGCTAGGCGCGGCCGGCGGTTCGGTGATCGGCAACAAGCTGGGCGGCAGCACCGGCGCGACCATAGGTGCAGGCCTCGGCGGCGCAGCGGGTGGCGCGGTCGGTAACAACCTGGGCAAGGACAACGACAGCGGTCACCGCGGCAAGAAACACCGCAAGCACAAGCATCGTTGATCGGCATGCTTGCCGAAGCTGATGTGTAAAAGCCCCGCGAACGCGGGGCTTTTACTTTCTACCGTTCGTCAGCCTTTCGGTGCCGTTTTCAACTCGTCGCGAACGATCAGGACGCCACGCGGCGCCTCGATCCCGACCCGGGCCTGGTTGCCGATGATATCGGTGACCAGGATCCGGATGCCGCCTTCGCGCAATTGCCGAATCAGTTCCTCCGCCGGGTAGTCGGCCTTGAGGGACAGGGTGATGCCTTCGCCTTCTCGGCGGGAGAGTATCAGGAAACCCATGTTCCGCGTCCTTGCCAGTCATAGCAGGGGCAAACCGGCCCCTTTGGTGAATGAAATGGTGTGGAGGGATGGTCACAGAACATTGCTCCAGCGTCGAGACTGCAAACGTTCAATCAGAAATGTCCCATCCAGCGCTTCCTGTTCGCCTCACGCCATGTCATGGATTGTCGCACCGGGCTCGCTTTGCTAGCGTGCCGGACATCAATTCCATCCGAGATTTCCAGATGCGCCCGTCGTTCGCCAGTTGGGGCCTGCTTGCCCTCCTGCTCCTGCAAGGCCCGTTGCTCCAGGCCCAGCCGCTGTCACCGGCTCTCCAGCAACTGTTGAGCCTGAGCAGCCAGCGTTTGCAACTAGCCGATCAGGTAGCCCAGAGCAAGGCCCAGTCGGGCAAGGCGGTACAGGACAGCCCGCGGGAAGAACAACAGTTGCAGATGCTCGCCGGACAAGCCGGGAGCCACGGGGTCGGCGCCGAGCAGGTGCGCCTGCTGTTCGCCGCGCAGATCGAGGCGAACAAGCTGGTCCAGTACCGCCTGCTCAGCCGGCCGCTACCGGACGCTGGCCAGGCGGTCGACCTGGAGCGCATCCGCAGCCGCCTCAATCAGCTCAACCTGGAGCTGCTGCGCGGCTACGCCCCGGCGCTCGCCGAACTGCGCCTCGACGACTGCCGGCCGAGGCTCAACCAGGCGCTGCAACGGCAGGTACGCGACGATCGCCTGGACGAGCTGCACGCCATCGCCCTGTCACGGGCGGCGGGCGATCTCTGTCACTGGGCCGCGCTCTGAAGCGCGGCCAGCGCATCGCGTAGTTCCTGCGGAATGGCCACCGGGCGGCTGCTTCGGCGCTCCACGAAGACATGCACGAAACGCCCGGCCGCGCAGGCCTCCCGCTGCCCTTCGAGGAACAAGGCCAGTTCGTACTGCACCGAGCTGCTGCCCAGGCGCGCCACCCGCAGGCCCATCTCGATCCGCTGGGGGAAGGCCACCGGCGCGAAATAGTCGCAGCTGGAACTGACCACCAGGCCGATCACTTCGCCGCCCTGGATATCCAGGCCGCCGCGCTCGATCAGGTAGGTATTCACCGCCGTGTCGAAGAACGCATAGTAGGTCACGTTGTTCACGTGTCCGTAGATGTCGTTGTCGTGCCAGCGCGTGGTGATCGGCTGGAAATGAAGGTACTGCTCGCGCAGCGGTCGCAGGGCGGTCGCCATGCCCGGTCCTCGTAGAAGGGATTCAGTATGCCGCGCGATAGATCGCCAGGGCATCCGCCTCGCCGACCTCGCGCGGGTTGTTGACCAGCAGACGCTGCTGGAGCATCGCGTCGGCGGCCAGGCGCGGCAGCATCGCCTCGTCCACCCCGGCGTCGCGCAAGCGGCTCGGCAGGCCGTTGCGCGGACTGAGCTGGGCCAGTTCGTCGATCAGCTGCACGGTAAGCGCGTCGCGATCGCCCGGACGCAAGCGGTCGCCCAGCAGCAGCGGCGCCAGCTCGGCATAGAGTCCAGCGGCAGCGGGAGCGTTGAAACGGATCACCTCCGGTAGCACCAGCGCATTGCTCAGGCCGTGGGGAATGTGGAAATGCCCTCCCAGCGGATAGGCCAGGGCATGCACCGCCGCCACCGGCGCATTGGCGAAGGCCTGCCCGGCCAGGCAGGCGCCCAGCAGCATGGCCTGGCGCGCCTCGCGGTCGCCGCCGTCGCCTACCGCGCGTTCCAGGTTGGCCGCCAGCAGGCGCAACGCCTCCCGCGCCAGCAGGTCGGACAGCGGGTTCTTCTTCAGTTTGCTGGTATAGCTCTCGATCGCATGCACCATCGCGTCGATACCGGTCGCCGCGGTGACCGCCGGCGGCAAGCCGAGGGTCAGGTCGGCGTCGAGCAGCGCCAGGTCGGGCAGCAAGTGGGGCGAGACCACGCCCATCTTGGTGGTCTCGCCGGTGGTGACGATGGCGATCGGCGTCACCTCGGAGCCGGTCCCGGCGGTGGTCGGCACCTGGATCAGCGGCAGGCGCGGCCCGCGTGCGTTGCCGACCCCGAAGACCTCGCCGAGCCCCTGCCCTGCCTCTGGATGGGCGAGCAGCGCGACCAGCTTGGCCACGTCCATGGAACTGCCACCGCCGAAACCGACCACCAGCTCGGCAGCCATGCCCCGCGCCCGCCCGAGCGCGGCCTCGACCACCGCCTCGGGCGGATCGGCGAGCACCTGGTCGTACACCTCGACGGCCAGGCCCAGGCGCGGGAAGCCGGGCAGGATCGCATCCAGCAAGCCGAGCCGGGTGATCCCCGGGTCGGTCACGATCAACACGCGGCGCGCCCTTCGCTCGCGGCAGAGTTCCGCCAGGCGGATGGCGGAGCCGGCCTCGCAGAGGATCTGCGCGGTAGTGGCGAAACTGAAAGCTTGCATATCGGTCTCCTTGGGCGAGACGCCCGTCAGAACGAGAAATGCTCCTCGGGCAGGGCCATCAGGCAGTCGGCGCCACCGAGCAAGGCTTCGCGGTGCATGCTCGCCCGCGGCAGGATGCGCCGCAGGTAGAAATCGGCGCTGCGCAGCTTGGCCCGATAGAAATCGCCCTCGCCGGAGCCGCCGTCCAGCGCTTCCTGGGCTCGCGCCGCGGCTTGCAACCAGAGGGCCGCGAGCAATACGTAGGCGCTGTACTGGAGGAAGTCCACCGAAGTGGCGCCGATCTCCTGGGGATCGCGGGCGCAGGCCTCGAGTACCTGGCCGGTGAGCTGCCGCCACTCCTCCAGGCGTTGCAGCACCGGCTCAGCCAGTGGCGCCAGCGCAGCACGCCCTTGCAGCGCCTCGCTGGCCACCGCCAGTTCGCCTTGCAGCGCCAGCAGTTCGCCGCCCTGGTCGCCGAGCAGCTTGCGGCGGACCAGATCGAGCGCCTGGATGCCATTGGTGCCTTCGTATATCTGGGTGATGCGACTGTCGCGCATCAATTGCTCCATGCCCCATTCGCGGATGAAACCGTGACCGCCATAGACCTGTACGCCGAGGCTGGCGACTTCCTGGCCGACATCGGTAAGGAAGGCCTTGACGATGGGGATCAGCAGCGCTGCACGGCGCGTCGCCGCGCGCCGGCCGTCAGCATCCGGATGGCCGTGTTCCAGGTCGAGCTGGCGTGCGCAGCAGGACGCCAGCATGCGGCAGCCTTCGACCAGGGTCTTCTGGGTCAGCAGCATGCGCCGCACGTCGGGGTGCACGATGATCGGGTCGGCGACCTTGTCCGGTGCCTGCGGGCCGACCAGGGCGCGCGACTGCAGGCGTTCGCGGGCGTAGCCGAGGGCGCCCTGGAAGGCCCGTTCGGCGATACCCAGGCCCTGCAGGCCGACCTGGAAGCGCGCGTCGTTCATCATCGTGAACATGCAGGCCAGGCCCTGGTTCGCCTGGCCCAGCAGCCAGCCCCTGGCGCCGTCGAAGTTCATCACGCAGGTGGAAGCGCCCTTGATCCCCATCTTGTGCTCGATGGCGCCGCACCCCAGGCTGTTGCGCTCGCCCAGGGAGCCATCGGGATTGGCGACGAACTTCGGCACCAGGAACAGACTGATGCCCTTCACCCCGGCCGGCGCGTCCGCCAGGCGCGCCAGCACCAGGTGGACGATGTTCTCGGTGAGGTCCTGCTCGCCACCGCTGATGAAGATCTTGCTGCCGCTGATCGCGTAGCTGCCGTCGGCCTGCGCCTCGGCGCGGGTGCGCAGGAGGGCGAGGTCGGTGCCGGCCTGGGGTTCGGTCAGGCACATGGTGCCGGCCCATTCGCCGCTCACCAGCTTGGCCAGGTAGTCGCGCCGCAACGCCTCGTCGCCATGCTTGTACAGGGCCAGCACGGCGCCCTCGGTCAGCCCCGAATAGACGCGGAAGGACAGGCTGGCGGCCATCAGCATCTCGTGGAAGCACGCGGAGACCATCTGCGGGAAGCCCTGGCCGCCGTACTCGGTGGGTCCGGTCATGCTCGCCCAGCCGTTCTCGCTGTACTGCCGGTAGGCTTCGCGAAAGCCGGTGGGGGTGGTCACCACGCCATCCTTCAGCTTCGCGCCTTCCTCGTCGCTGTTGCGATTGAGCGGCGCCACCACCTGGCCGGTGTAGCGCGCGCCTTCCTCGAGCACGCCGTCGATCAGTTCGCGATCGATGCCGTTGCCCAGCAGTTCGCAATGCGCGCCGACATCGAACAGTTCATGGAGAACGAAGCGCATGTCGCGCAAGGGGGCCTGGTAATCCATCTCAGCGCGCCTCCTGCAGGTCGGCGAAGGCTCCGCCCTCGGCGGCCAGGCGCTCGACCAGGGACGCCGGCTTCCAGCGCGCGCCGTGGCGCTGTTCGAGGAAACGCAGGCGTTGCAGCAGCTCGGCCGCGCCGAGACGATCGGCCCAGGCCATGGGACCGCCCTCCGCGGCGGGGAAGCCGTAGCCGTTCAGGTAGACAGTGTCGATGTCGGCGCTACGGGCGGCGATACCCTCGTCGAGGATCTTCGCGCCCTCGTTGACCAGCGCCAGCAGGCAACGCTCGAGGATTTCCTCGTCGGCGAAATCGCGCCGCGGGTAGCCCAGCGTCTCGGCAACCCGGAGCACCAGGGCATCCACCTCGGTATCGTGCTCCGCCTGGCGGCTGCCCGGCGCGTAGCGGTAGTAGCCGGCACCGCTCTTCTGGCCGAAGCGGCCCATCTCGCAAAGGCGGTTGTCCACCTGCACGGCCGGCTGGTCCTGGCCGACCCCGGCCAACTCGCGGGCGCGCCACTCAAGGTCGATACCGACCACGTCGTACATGCGGAACGGCCCCATGGCGAAACCGAACGCCTGGAGAGCCCGGTCCACCTGGTACGGCAGGGCGCCTTCCAGCAGCATCAGGCGGGCCTCGGTGGCGTAGGGTTCGAGCATGCGGTTGCCGATGAAGCCGTGGCAGTTGCCGGCCACCACGCTGACCTTGCCCATCCGCTCGCCCAGCGCCAGGGCCGCCTCCAGCACCGCCGGCGCGGTCTGCGCGCCGCGCACGATCTCCAGCAGCCGCATGATGTGCGCCGGGCTGAAGAAGTGCAGGCCGAGCACCTGACCCGGACGCGCGGTGACCGCGGCGATGGCGTCGATGTCCAGGTAGGAGGTATTGCTGGCCAGCACCGCGGAGGGCTTCAGCGCCGCGTCCAGCTCGCGGAAGATCGATTGCTTGAGTTCCAGGTTCTCGTAGACCGCCTCGATCACCAGGTCCGCCTCGCGCATCGCGGCGAGGTGCTGGACCGGCGTGATGCGGGCGCGGCGCGCGGCCGCTTCCTCTTCGCCGATGCGCCCCTGGCGCACGTTGTGCGCGTAGGTGTCGGCCACGGCGCCGAGCGCCTGGTTGAGCATCTGCGGGTTGCTGTCCAGCCACTGCACGTCGAGACCGGCGTTGGCCAGGCACATGACGATACCGCGACCCATGGTGCCGGCGCCGATCACCGCGGCCTGGCGGAAGGAAAAGTTCTGGCTCATGGTCTTGTCCTCGTTGTAGCGAGCGCAGGAGGAACGGTGGACGAAACCTGGGGCAGTCCGACCGCACAAAAAGCGACCACTACCTTAGGGGAAGGTCGTACTATTTTTGAAATTTAGTCTTGTGATAGCTGGAATTCAGGCAGTGAATATCCAAACCTTCGACCTCAACCTGCTACGCGTCCTTGACGCGCTGCTGCGCGAACGCAACGTCTCGCGCGCGGCGGAGCGCCTGGCGCTGAGCCAGCCGGCAGTGAGCAATGCGCTGAACCGCCTGCGCGAGCTGCTCGACGACCCGCTGCTGGTCCGCGCCGGTCGTGCGATGCAGCCGACGCCCCGGGCGCTGGCGCTGGAAGCGCCGATCCGCGCGGCGCTGCGGCAGATCGAACAGAGCCTGGGCGACGGCGAGGGCTTCGATCCGGGGCGCAGCCGGCAGCGCTTCACCGTAGCGGTGACCGACTACGTCGAACTGATCTGCATGCCCGCCCTGATGCGCCGCCTGAGTGAGCGGGCGCCGGGAATCTCCATCGCCATCCAGCACCTGACCCCGACCTTGCCGGCCGAGGCGCTGGACAAAGGCGAACTGGACCTGGTGCTAGGCCGCTTCGAAAACGTCCCGGCGCGCTTCCAGCGCCGCCATTGGGCCAGCGAGACCCTGCAACTGGTCGCCCGGCGTCAGCACCCGCTGCTGGCGCAGGCTCCCGACCTGGCCACCTTCCTGGAGCTGCAGCACCTGTGGGTGCACGGCGGGCAGACCAAGGGGATGGTCGACCAGTGGCTGGGCAGCCAGGGGCTCAAGCGGCAAGTGGCCTACACCACGCCGAACTACCTGCAGGCAGCGCACATCGCCGCGTACAGCGACCTGGTCGGCGTCCTGCCGCGACAACTGGCGCACTACTTCGAACGATTGCTGCCCCTGCAATCGTTCGACCTGCCGTTCGACCTCGGCCCGTTCCACCTGGAACTGGTGTTTCTGGCCCAGCGCGAACGCGACATCGCCCTGCAATGGCTGGTCGAACAGATCCGCCAGGTCGGGGCCGCCGGACCGGACTAGGGGAATCCGGGCAGTCAGAAGCGGTCGCGAATGACCAGTTCTTCCCGCGGCAGCTTGCCGCTGCGCGGCCAGGGTTCAACGGCCTTTTTCCCGACCGCGACCATCAGGCCGATCACATGGTTGTCCGGCAGGTTGATCAGCCGGGCCACGGCATCGAAGTCGAAACCATCCATCGGACACGAATCCAGGCCCTGGCCGCGGGCGACCAGCATCAGGGTCTGCGCCAGCAGGCCGCAGCTGCGCATGGCTTCGTCGCGCTGTACCTGGGGCTTGCCGCGGTAGTAGGTGTCGATGGCGCCTGCCATGAACGCCTGTACCGCCTCGGGAGCACCGTCCCAGACCCGCTGCGCGTTGCGCTCCCAACTGTCGAGCTGGGCGCACACCACCACCAGCATCGCCGCGTCGGTGACCTGCGCCTGGTCCCAGGCCACTTCACGCAACTGCACGCGCAATTGCGGATCGCTGACCTCGACCAGCCGCACGTGTTGCAGGTTGAAGGCGGAAGGCGCATGCAGCGCCAGGTCCAGGAGATGGTCCTTCTCTTCGCGAGTCAGGCTGAAGGATGAGTCGTAGCCCTTGATGGCACGGCGACTACGAACGGCGTCTTCGATATGCATGGGGGAAATCCACTGCGAGGGAACAAAGGGGCGCCCACTCTAGGGCATTGGCGAGAAGATAAACCAGACTTCAATAAATCCGACGCAGCCCCACAGCAGCTACTTACAGAATTAGGACTAGGACTATTCCTAGGAAGGAATTTTCCTAAGGAATTGTCCTATATTCCACTCCAATGCCAGCGCCTGGGAGAGGGCCCCTCCCGGGACGCACGAACGCAGAAAAATAAGGATGAACTCACGTAGGAGTAAGCTCATGAACAGGATGGGCCAACTGGCTTTGTTCGGTCTTCTTGTAGGAACTTCCAGCAACCTGTTCGCCGCCCCCGGCAGCATCAGCGGCGTCATCCGCTTCACCGGCGCCATTGTCGAGCCACCATGCTCGATGAGCGCTCCCCGCCAAGACGAAAGCAAGGGCAGTTTCCACCTCAGTGGCTGTCCCATGCAGGCGCGCACCGCGGATGTCAGCATCCGTTCGATGAAGACCGGCGAGGTGCGCCACTTGCAACCCAGCGATACGGTCATCGGTGAACGGGATTTCTCGGCGCGCTATGAGCTGGCCGGAAGCGATCGCCGCTCCGGCAACTACCTGATCACCGTCACCTACCCCTGACGTTCGCCCATGAAAAAACCGCCCGAAGGCGGTTTTTTCATGGTGCCGAAACGTGGCTTACAGCTGCGGGCCGGCGGCCTTGATCGCATCGGAAACCTCGAATTTCTTGAAGTTTTCGATGAACTGCTTGGCCAGGCCCTTCGCCGCCTCGTCGTAGGCAGCCTTGTCAGCCCAGGTGTTGCGCGGGTTGAGCAGATTGGTCTCGACGCCCGGAACGGCCTTCGGCACGTCCAGGTTGATGATGTCCAGGTGCTCGGTTTCCGCGCCGATCAGCGCGCCGCTCTGGATCGCCGCGATCACGCCACGGGTGGTCGGGATGTTGAAGCGCTTGCCCACGCCGTAGCCACCGCCGGTCCAGCCAGTGTTGACCAGGTAGACCTTGGAGCCGAAGGCCTTGATGCGCTTGATCAGCAGCTCGGCATAGACGCCGGCCGGACGCGGGAAGAAAGGAGCACCGAAGCAGGTGGAGAAGGTCGACTTGATACCGCCGCCGGAACCCATCTCGGTGGAGCCGACCAGCGCGGTGTAGCCGGACAGGAAGTGGTAGGCCGCCTGCTCATTGTTCAGGATCGATACCGGCGGCAGTACGCCGGTCAGGTCGCAGGTCAGGAAGATCACCGCGTTGGGCTCGCCGCCGAGGTTCTTCTCCGAACGCTTCTCGACGTGCTCCAGCGGGTAGGCGGCGCGGCTGTTCTGGGTCAGGCTGTCATCGGCGTAGTTGGGCACGCGCTCTTCGTCGAGAACCACGTTCTCCAGCACGGCGCCGAACTTGATGGCTTTCCAGATGACCGGCTCGTTCTTCTCGGACAGGTCGATGCACTTGGCATAGCAACCGCCTTCGACGTTGAACACCACGCCCTCGCCCCAGCCGTGCTCGTCGTCACCGATCAGGTAACGGCTTTCATCGGCGGACAGGGTGGTCTTGCCGGTGCCGGACAGGCCGAAGAACAGGGTCACATCGCCCGCTTCGCCGATGTTGGCAGCGCAGTGCATCGGCAGCACGTCGCGCTCGGGCAGCAGGAAGTTCTGCACGGAGAACATGGCTTTCTTCATCTCGCCGGCATAGCGCATGCCTGCGATCAGCACTTTCTTCTGGGCGAAATTGAGGATCACGCAACCGTCGGAGTTGGTGCCGTCGCGCTCGGGCACGCATTCGAAGTTGGCGACATTGAGGACCTGCCACTCGTCCTTGCCGGCCGGGTTGTACTGCTCCGGCTCGATGAACAGGCAACGGCCGAACAGATTCTGCCAGGCGGTAGCGGTGGTCATCTTCACCGGCAGGTAGTAAGCCTCGGCGGAACCTACATGAACATGGGAAACGAAATGGTCCTGGGCGTTGTTGAACGCTTCCACGCGGGCCCACAGCGCATCGAACTTGTCGGCCGGGAACGGACGGTTGATGTTGCCCCAGGCGATCGCGTCCTTGGTGCTCGGCTCTTCGACGATGAAACGGTCGACCGGCGAACGGCCGGTGCGATGGCCGGTACGTACGACCAGCGAGCCGTTGGCGGCCAGTTCGCCCTCACCGCGGCGAATGGCTTCTTCTACCAGTTGGGCGGCGCTGATATCGGTGTACACGGCGTTGTTGGCTTGCGTCATGTGGTTCCCCGTCGGCCAGAGGCCGAGTCCTCCAAACTTCGTAGCGCTTCAAAAAACTCACTACAGGAAAAAAGTGGCGGGATTATGCCAGAAAAGCCCGCTGGATGAAAAATCGTCAGTGGCGGGTCTCGGAAGGCCCCTGGCTGCCAGCGCCAGCGAACAACTGGGCGACGTCGGAGGCGTCGAACAGGTAGCGCTGGTTGCAGAACTGGCAGTCGATGCTGATCGAGCCTTCTTCCTCCTCGAGCAGCCGCTCGCAGTCGGCCTGCCCGAGACTGACCAGGGCGTTGGCCGAACGTTCCCGCGAGCAACTGCAATGGAAGACCAGCGGTTGCGGCTCGAACAGGCGCACGGTTTCCTCGTGGTAGAGGCGGTGCAGGACGGTCTCGTTGTCCAGCGCCAGCAGCTCTTCGGCGGTCAGCGTGTCGGCCAGGGTGGCCAGGTGCTGCCAACTGGCCTCGCGGGCCTCGGGGTCCTTCAGGCGGTCGGCGGGAAGCTGCTGCAGCAGCAGGCCGCGGGCGCGGCGGCCGTTGGCGTTGAGCCAGAAACGGGTCGGCAGCTGTTCCGAGCTGGCGAAGTAGTTGGACAGGCATTCCGCCAGGTTCACCCCCTCCAGGGCGACGATCCCCTGGTAGCGCTGGCCCTTGACCGGGTCCACGGTGAGGGTCAGCACGCCTTCGGGCATCAGTTCCTGCATGCCGGCGTCGGCGCCGATGGACTCCGCCGAATAGCGGGCCAGGCCACGCACCTGGCGGTCGCTGGAACACTCCACCATCAACAGCGGAACCGCGCCGCTGGAGCGCGCCTGCAATACCAGCAGGCCGTCGAACTTGAGCGTGCCGCAGAGCAGCGAGGCCGCCGCGAGCATCTCCCCGAGCAACTGCGCGACCGGTTCCGGATAGGGATGTTTGGCCAGCACTTCGCTGTAGCTGCGCTCGAGATCGACCATCTCGCCGCGCACGTCGGTATCGTCGAAAAGGAAACGCTGGCTCTGATCTGAATGGGACATGCGGGACACAACGCTACGAATGAGGGAATGACAAGTGAGTGACAAAGGCCTATAAAAGCGCGCTTCGTGACAGTCGTACGCCGACCCGGCGCCGATAGGGGGAAACGATTTTATGGATAATGCCTCTCCGTTCCAAGCGGCCTGGCAATGGCGCAAGTTCGCCACCTGTCATCTTCTGGCGCTCCTGCTGCTGATCCTGTGGCTCTGGGGCCCCACCCGCGAGCTGATGAACGGCTTCGACTTCTGGCTCTTCGACAAGCTCAACGGCTCCCTCGCCCTCAACGAAACCTGGCTGAAACTCTGGGGCCTGCTCAGTACCCGACCGTTCGACGCGGTGGTCGGGGTGATCCTGCTCTGCCTGCTGATTCGCGGCGACTGGCTGCTGCCGGCGAACCAGGTACGGCGGCTGACCTTCGGCTTCATCGTGACCCTGCTGATCCTGGTGGTGATCCGCGTGCTCTACGCGAAGATCGCCCACCATCTGCACTGGCAGCACGCCAGCCTGTCGATGCTGATGGACAAGGCCATCCACCTCAGCGACCACTTCCCGGACTGGGAACGCGTGTGGGAAATCAAGGACCGCTCCAAGCGCAGCTTCCCCGGCGACCACGCCTCGGTGCTGCTGGTCTGGGCGCTGTTCATGTCGCTGTTCGCTCGCCGCGCCGGGCAGTTCCTGCTGATCTGGACCCTGGCCGTGCTGTTCATGATGCCGCGCCTGGTAGCCGGCGCGCACTGGGGCCAGGACGACTACATCGGCGGCCTGCAGATGGCCCTGCTGGCCCTCGCCTGGGGCTGCTACACACCGCTGGCGGCGAAGGCCAGCGGCTGGCTGGTGCAGGTGACCGAACCGCTGTTCCGCCTGCTGGCGAAATTGCCGCTGATCGGCCGCCTCGGCGTGGTCCGCGACTCGGCCTGAGGCCATCCCGGTCTCCCCTGCGGGAGACCGGCGCTTCTCAGTCCTGGCCGCCGCGCAACTGGTGGATCTGCCGCCGCTGCTTCTTGCTCGGCCGCCCCTCTGTCTGTACGCCCAGCGCCCCGGCCTTGCGCATGGCCGCCGCGCGCTCGCGGCTTGCCACGCTGTCCGCGGTTTCCTCGTAGAGAGCCTGGGCCTCCGGCGCGCCACGCCGGACTACGGAAAGCGCGCGAATGGTCACGGTTCGCTCGTCGAAGCCCGTACGAATGGTCAACTCCTCCCCTACCCTGGGTTCCTTGCTCGGCTTGCACCGCTCGCCCCGGCAATGCACCTTGCCGCCCTCTATCGCGGCCTTGGCCAGCGCCCGGGTCTTGAAGAAGCGCGCCGCCCAGAGCCACTTGTCCAGGCGCACCTTGTCGTCGTCTTTCTCGCTCACTGGCATTTCCCGTATTCGTTCCGCCGCTGTCTCGCGACTGTCATCGACAGCCGCTAGGTTCGTCTTCGGCATCCTCGGGCAGCCGCCTGGCGGCCGCCCATAGCCCTGCTAGAATGCCGGCAAAACGCCTGGAATGCCTACCCGTGAAGACATTCGACCAGCTTTCCGTCATCGGTCTGCGCGAGTGGATCGCCTTTCCCGAACTGGGCATGGTCGGGCTGCGCGCGAAGATCGACACCGGCGCCAGCACCTCCAGCCTGCATGCCTCGGACATCGTTCCCTTCGAGCGCGACGGCGAGAAGTGGGTGCGCTTCACCGCCCACCTCGGCACGCTGGTGCAGCGCCGGCACCGTTGCGAAGCGCCGATGGTCGCGCGCAAGAGCATTCGCAGCTCCAACGGCCAGGCCCAGACCCGCTACGTGATCCGCACCACCCTGGCGCTGGGCGATCGCATGTGGCCGGTAGAGTTCACCCTGGCCTGCCGCAAGTCCATGCGCTATCGCGTGCTGCTCGGCTCCAAGGCGCTGATCGCCGGGCAACTGGTGGTCAACCCGGCCCTGGCCTACGTCCAGGATCGTCCCGAGTCGCCGGCCGCCCTGCCCGCGGCGACGAGCATCGACCTGCTCGACGGGAGCCCGGTTTGAGCCATTCGCCGGCAGCACCTGTCCAACCTCCATCCATTCCCGAAACGGCCGGTCCGATGCCTGCCGCGACGACAACCCACAGCTTCGCCGCCGCTGCCCGCCAGCCGGTCCAACCCATCCACAGGTGCTGAATGAAAATCGCCGTGCTGTCGCGCAATCCCCGGCTCTACTCGACCCGTCGCCTGGTGGAGGCCGGGCGGGAGCGCGGCCATGAAATGGTGGTCATCGATACGCTGCGCGCCTACATGAACATCGCCAGCCACAAGCCGCAGATCCACTACCGGGGACAACCGCTGGAGGGCTTCGACGCGGTGATCCCGCGCATCGGCGCCTCGGTGACCTTCTACGGCTGCGCGGTATTGCGCCAGTTCGAGATGATGGGCGTGTTCCCGCTCAACGAGTCGGTCGCCATCGCTCGCTCGCGGGACAAGCTGCGCTCGCTGCAACTGCTCTCGCGCAAGGGCATCGGCCTGCCGGTGACCGGCTTCGCTCATTCCCCGGATGATGTCCCGGACCTGATCGAGATGGTCGGAGGCGCACCGCTGGTGATCAAGCTGCTGGAGGGCACCCAGGGCATCGGCGTGGTCCTCTGCGAAACCGAGAAGGCCGCCGAATCGGTGCTCGAGGCTTTCATGGGGCTCAAGCACAACATCATGGTCCAGGAGTACATAAAGGAAGCCGGCGGCGCCGACATCCGCTGCTTCGTGGTCGGCGACAAGGTGATCGCCTCGATGAAGCGCCAGGCAGCGCCCGGCGAGTTCCGCTCCAACCTGCACCGAGGCGGCAGCGCCAGCCTGATCAAGATCACCCCGGAAGAACGCATGACCGCCATCCGCGCCGCCCGCGTGATGGGCCTGAACGTCGCCGGGGTGGACATCCTGCGCTCCAACCATGGTCCGCTGGTAATGGAGGTGAACTCCTCGCCGGGCCTGGAAGGTATCGAATCCACCACCGGCAAGGACATCGCCGGGATCATCATCCAGTACCTGGAAAAGAACGGCGGCCCCCACCTGGCCAGGACGAAGGGAAAGGGGTGAGCCGGACCAGACAACGCATGCGTTGTCCCGGCCCATCGGACGCACCGCATTACGCTGGCGATCCCGGCCTCGACAGAAGGTCCATGCCACGCTTGAATGAAGCATCGCCGCAACCGATGCCGGAAACCCCGCCGAACCCTGGGCTATTCCGGCACTCGAATCCTTTCCTGACGCTTCACGGAATCGCCGCATGACCTCTCGTCCCTCCTCCGACCAGACTTGGCAGCCCATCGACGGCCGGGTGGCGCTGATCGCGCCAGCCTCGGCCATCGCCACCGACGTGCTGGAGGCGACCCTGCGGCAACTGGAAGTGCACGGCGTGGACTACCATCTCGGCCGCCACGTCGAAGCCCGCTACCGCTACCTCGCCGGGACGGTCGAGCAGCGCCTGGAAGACCTGCACAACGCCTTCGACATGCCGGACATCACCGCGGTCTGGTGCCTGCGCGGCGGCTACGGCTGCGGCCAGTTGCTGCCGGGCCTGGACTGGGGGCGCCTGCAGGCGGCCTCTCCGCGGCCACTGATCGGTTTCTCCGACATCTCGGTGTTGCTCAGCGCTTTCCACCGCCACGGCCTGCCTGCGATCCACGGCCCGGTGGCCACCGGACTCGGTCTGTCGCCGCTGAGCGCCCCCCGCGAGCAGCAGGAGCGGCTAGCCTCTCTGGCCTCGGTCAGCCGCTTGCTGGCCGGAATCGACCATGAACTCCCGGTGCAGCACCTCGGCGGACACAAGCAACGCGTCGAAGGCGCGCTGATCGGCGGCAACCTCACCGCCCTGGCCTGCATGGCCGGCACACTCGGCGGCCTGCACGCCCCGGCGGGGTCGATCCTGGTCCTGGAGGACGTCGGCGAACCCTACTACCGCCTGGAGCGCAGCCTCTGGCAATTGCTCGAAAGCATCGACGCGCGCCAGCTCGGCGCGATCTGCCTGGGCTCGTTCACCGATTGCCCGCGCAAGGAAGTCGCCCACAGCCTGGAGCGGATCTTCGGCGAATACGCCGCCGCCATCGAGGTGCCGCTCTACCACCACCTGCCCAGCGGGCATGGTGCGCAGAACCGAGCCTGGCCTTACGGGAAGACCGCGGTGCTCGAGGGAAACCGGTTGCGCTGGTAGGGACGGGGCGCGCCCTTCTCCGTAAGCGCGAGAGGGGGCGGGAAGTGCCGCTGGAACGGCACAAACCCGTCGGGTATCAGGCCGCGCCGCGCGGCAGCAGCAACCCCAGCGGCAGGCAGACCCGCGCTTCCAGGCCGCCGCCATCGCGGTTGCGCAGTTCGACGCTGCCGCCGTGCTGGGCGGCGATGCGCTTGACGATCGCCAGGCCGAGGCCGGTGCCCTTGCCGCCACGCGCCTTGTCGCCACGGATGAAGGGATTGAAGATGCTGTCCACTTCCGCGGGATCGATGCCCTGGCCGCGATCGAGCACGCTCAGCACCACGTAGGGCGCCGCGCTTTCGCCGGCCACGTAGCTGGCCACCTCCACCGAACCGCCGCCGTGGTTCAGGGCATTGTCGATCAGGTTGCCCAGCAGACGCTTCATCGACACACGCCGCAACGGCATCGCCGGTACCGGTTGCAAGGCCATGCGCACCTGCTCGCGAGTCTGGTTGAACGGCGCCACGACCTCGCGCACCAGGTCGGTCAGGTCGCCCTCCTCCACCGGCTCGTCGCGGCCGTCGCGGATGAAGGCGAGGAACTGGTCGAGGATCGCGTCCATGTCCTCGATGTCGCGGATCATGTCCTCGACCATCTCCCGTTCGCTCTCCGGCAGCAACTCCAGCGACAGGCGCAGGCGCGTCAGCGGGGTGCGCAGGTCGTGGGAGACACCGGCCAACATCAATTCGCGTTCGCGCCCGCCCTGCTCGATGTCCTCGGCCATCTGGTTGAAGGCGCGATACACCTCGGCCATTTCACTCGGCGTCTCCGGTCCCAGCGGCAGGCGCACGCTGCGCCCCTGGCCGAACTGGCGGGCGGCGACCACCAGGCGCTTGAGCGGCTGGCTGAGCTGGCGGACGAAGATCCAGGCGGCGGCGGTGGAGAGCAGGCCGATGCCGAGGAACCAGCCGAGCACGCTCCAGATCCGTTGGCCACGCAAGGGATGCGGATACAGCGGCACCGCCAGCCAGCCTTCGCCGAGGCTCGGTGCGCGCACCCAGAGCTGCGACGGCTGGTGGATACGCAGGCGGGTCTCGGTGTCCGGCCCCAGCTCCATCTGCATCTGCCGCTGGAAGATTTCCGTGTACGGCCAGTGCTGCTCGCCGGGCTGGTCGGCGCTGCTCGGCACCCAGCGCAGGCCGGAAGCCTTGGCGATGGCCGCGCGCGACTCCTCGTCGGCAGCCCAGAACGCGCGGATGGTCAGCGCCGCGCCGTGGCTGTACTGGCGGTCGACGATCACGTCCTCGTTCATCAGCAGGTAGACCAGGGTCAGCGCCTTGGAGAACAGCACGACGATCAGCACCAGCCAGAGGGTGCGGGCGAAGAAGCTTTGCGGGAACCAGAGCGGCGTTTTCATCGATCGGACCGGTTGCGCGCCGGCGGACGGGGCCGACGCCTGTTGCGGGTAAGACGACGCGGCCGGTGCATCGCTGCACCGGCCGCGCGGAGACTCAGGCCTTGCGCGCGTTGCCGTCCGGCACGAACACGTAGCCGACGCCCCAGACCGTCTGGATATAGCGCGGCTTGGACGGATCCGGCTCGATCAGCCGGCGCAGGCGCGAGATCTGCACGTCGATGGAACGCTCCAGGGCATCCCACTCGCGGCCACGGGCGAGGTTCATCAGCTTGTCCCGGGTCAGCGGTTCGCGGGCGTGCTGCACCAGGGCCTTGAGCACGGCGAACTCGCCGGTGGTCAGCATGTGTACCTCGTCGCCCTTCTTCAGTTCGCGGGTGGCGAGGAACAGCTGGTAGTCGCCGAAGGTCACCACCTCGTCGGCACCGGCAGGCGCGCCGGGCACCAGCGGCGCCTGGCGGCGCAGCACGGCCTTGATCCGCGCCAGCAGTTCGCGCGGGTTGAACGGCTTGGCCAGGTAGTCGTCGGCGCCCAGTTCCAGGCCCTGGATGCGGCTGCCCTCGTCGCCCTTGGCGGTGAGCATGATGATCGGCACCTGGTTGTTCTGTTCGCGCAGGCGGCGGCAGGCAGTGAGGCCGTCCTCGCCGGGAAGCATCAGGTCGAGCACAACCAGCTGGAACAGTTCGCGGGATAGAAGGCGATCCATCTGCTCGGTGTTCTCCACCGCGCGGACGCGGTAGCCCTGCTCGTCGAGGAAACGTTCGAGCAGGCGGCGCAGGCGGGCGTCGTCGTCGACGACGAGGATCTTTTCACCTTCGGCCAGGGCGGCAGGGTTCGACATAGAAACTCCCAGAATGAGTCAGGCGGGCATTATCGCCCAGGTAGCGGCTGGGCCGGACTGTCCATTGTTAGCAGATTTTTCCCCGACCAGCCGCCCTCCAAGGCGAAACTTGGCAGGTATAATGCGGCGCTTTTGCGGCGGGGCGTTGTCTACACGGCCCGTTTTCGTTCGTTTTACCAGGTGGATCAATGGACAGCATCAACACCCGTATCGCCGAAGAGCTCTCCGCACTGCCCTCCGGCCGCGTTCAACCGCAGCAAGTCGCCGCTGCCGTCGCCCTGCTCGACGAAGGCTCCACCGTTCCCTTCATCGCCCGTTACCGCAAAGAGGTCACCGGCAGCCTCGACGATACCCAGTTGCGCATGCTGGAAGAGCGCCTGCGCTACCTGCGCGAACTGGAAGAACGCCGCGGCGCGATCCTCGCCAGCATCGAGGAACAGGGCAAGCTGACCCCCGAACTGGCCCGCGACATCAAGCTCGCCGACACCAAGACCCGTCTCGAAGACCTCTACCTGCCTTATAAGCAGAAGCGCCGCACCAAGGGCCAGATCGCCCTGGAAGCCGGCCTCGGCGCGCTGGCCGACGCACTGTTCGACGACCCGACCCTGGTCCCGGAAAGCGAGGCCGCGCGTTTCGTCGACGCCGAGAAAGGCTTCGCCGACGTCAAGGCGGTGCTGGAAGGCGCCAAGTACATCCTCATGGAGCGCTTCGCCGAAGACGCCACGCTGCTCGACAAGCTGCGCGTGTTCATGAAGAACGAAGCGACCCTGACCGCCCGCGTGGTCCCCGGCAAGGAACAGGAAGGCGCCAAGTTCAGCGACTACTTCGAACACGATGAGCCGCTGAAAAGCGCTCCGTCGCACCGCGCCCTGGCGATCTTCCGCGGACGCAACGAAGGCGTCCTCAGCGCCTCGCTGAAGGTCGGCGAGGAAGCGCCGGGCACCCTGCACCCATGCGAGGTCATGATCTCCGAGCGCTTCGGCCTGTCCAACCAGGGCCGCGCCGCCGACAAGTGGCTGGCCGAGGTGGTGCGCTGGACCTGGAAGGTCAAGCTCTATACCCACCTGGAAACCGACCTGTTCGGCGAGCTCCGCGACGGCGCCGAGGACGAGGCGATCAGCGTGTTCGCGCGCAACCTGCACGACCTGCTGCTGGCCGCCCCGGCCGGCCCGCGCGCCACCCTCGGCCTCGACCCGGGCCTGCGCACCGGGGTCAAGGTCGCGGTGGTCGACGCCACCGGCAAGCTGCTGGACACCGCCACCGTCTACCCACATGCGCCGAAGAACCAGTGGGACCAGACCCTCGCCGTGCTCGCCGCGCTGTGCGCCAAGCACCAGGTCGAGCTGATCGCCATCGGCAACGGCACCGCCAGCCGCGAGACCGACAAGCTGGCCGGCGAACTGATCAAGAAGTATCCGGGCATGAAGCTGACCAAGATCATGGTCAGCGAAGCCGGCGCATCGGTGTATTCCGCCTCCGAACTGGCGGCGAAGGAGTTCCCCGAGCTGGACGTGTCCCTGCGCGGCGCCGTATCCATCGCCCGTCGCCTGCAGGACCCGCTGGCGGAGCTGGTGAAGATCGAGCCCAAGTCGATCGGCGTCGGCCAGTACCAGCACGACGTGTCCCAGCTGAAGCTGGCGCGTAGCCTGGACGCGGTGGTCGAGGATTGCGTGAACGCCGTCGGCGTCGACGTCAACACCGCCTCCGCCGCCCTGCTGGCACGCATCTCCGGCCTCAACTCGACGCTGGCGCAGAACATCGTCGCGCACCGCGACGCCAACGGAGCGTTCCGCACCCGCGACGAGCTGAAGAAAGTCAGCCGCCTGGGCGAAAAGACCTTCGAGCAAGCCGCCGGCTTCCTCCGCGTGATGAACGGCGACAACCCGCTGGACGCCTCGGCGGTGCACCCGGAGACCTATCCGCTGGTGCAGCGCATCGCCGCCGACACCGAGCGCGACATCCGCTCGCTGATCGGCGACTCGGCGTTCCTCAAGCGCCTCGACCCGAAGAAGTTCACCGACGAGACCTTCGGCCTGCCGACCGTCACCGACATCCTCAAGGAACTCGACAAGCCCGGCCGCGACCCGCGTCCGGAGTTCAAGACCGCAGAATTCCAGGAAGGCGTCGAGAGCCTCAAGGACCTCAAGCCGGGCATGGTCCTGGAGGGCGTGGTGACCAACGTCACCAACTTCGGCGCGTTCGTCGACATCGGCGTCCACCAGGACGGCCTGGTGCACATCTCGGCGCTGTCCGAGAAGTTCGTCAAGGATCCGTACGAAGTGGTCAAGGCCGGCGACATCGTCAAGGTCAAGGTCATGGAAGTGGACATCCCGCGCAACCGTGTCGGCCTGTCCATGCGCATGAGCGACACCCCCGGCGAGAAGGTCGAAGGCCAGCGCGGCGGGCGTCCCACCGGCAGCGGCCAGCCGCGCCAGGAGCGTGGCGCCCCGCGCGGACAGAGCGCGCCGCCGGCGAACAACGCCATGGCCGCGCTGTTCGCCAACGCCAAGCAACTGAAGAAGAAGTGACGGAGCCGTCCATGAGCGAGATGCCCGCCCGCGAGCAGATGATCAGCGCCTACAGCGAACTGGTCGGCCTGGACCCGGTCAGCCTCGGCGACGGCGTCGCCGAGGTACGCCTGCCGATGGCCGCGCACCTGCGCAACCGCGGCGGGGTCATGCACGGCGGCGCGCTGTTCTCGCTGATGGACGTGACCATGGGGCTGGCCTGCTCCAGTTCCCATGGTTTCGACCGCCAGAGCGTCACCCTGGAATGCAAGATCAACTACATCCGCGCCGTCGCCGACGGCGAGGTGCGCTGCGTCGCCCGCGTCCTCCATGCCGGGCGCCGCAGCCTGGTGGTGGAAGCCGAGGTGCGGCAAGGCGACAAACTGGTCGCGAAAGGACAAGGTACCTTCGCCCAGTTGTAAACCGGCGCGGCCGCCATGCGGCAGAATGGCGCGCAACGGCGATCCCGATCCGTGCCGGGCGCCCGCCTCGACGGCTCCCGCCGAAGTCGCGGCGACCGGCCCCAGGACGAAGCGAAAACGCATTTACGTCCTCCCTCTTGTAGACCGCTCGGTCCACCCTCATATTGGGGCGACCGATCTGGGACGCGATCACAAGGAATCCCGACTTGAGCGATCTTCTCTCCCGCCGCCTGGCTCTGCTCGGCGCCGCAGCCAACCTGCCCCTGCTGACCGAGTGCCTGCATGGCATCGAGCGCGAATGCCTGCGAGTCGATAGCGACGGCAAGCTGGCGCTCACCCCCCACCCCCGGGCCCTGGGTTCGACCCTGACCCATCCGCAGATCACTACCGACTACTCCGAGGCCTTGCTGGAGTTCATCACGCCCACGGAAACCGACGTCGCCGACACTCTGGGCGATCTCGAGCGCATCCACCGCTTCGCCAGTTCGAAACTGGACGGCGAATACCTGTGGAGCCCATCGATGCCCTGCGAGCTGCCGGACGAGGAGAGCATCCCGATCGCCCGCTACGGCAGCTCGATGATCGGCCGCCTGAAGTACGTCTACCGCAAGGGCCTGGCGCTGCGCTACGGCAAGACCATGCAGTGCATCGCCGGCATCCACTACAACTTCTCCCTGCCGGAGAGGCTCTGGCCGCTGCTGCGCCAGGCCGAAGGCAGCGAGCTGTCGGAACGCGACTACCAGTCCGCCGCCTACATCGCCCTGATTCGCAATTTCCGCCGCTACAGCTGGCTGCTGATGTACCTGTTCGGCGCCTCGCCGGCCCTCGACGCCGGCTTCCTGCGTGGCCGCCCGAGCCAGTTGGAGCGCCTCGACGAACACACGCTTTACCTGCCCTACGCCACCAGCCTGCGGATGAGCGACCTGGGCTACCAGAACAACGCCCAGGCCGGCCTGACGCCCTGCTACAACGACCTGCAGAGCTACATCGACAGCCTGCGCCAGGCGGTCAGCACGCCCTACCCGCCCTACGAGAAGGTCGGCACCAAGCAGGATGGCGAATGGGTGCAGCTGAACACCAACATCCTGCAGATCGAGAACGAGTACTACTCGAGCATCCGGCCAAAGCGCGTCACCTACACCGGCGAGCGTCCGGTGCAGGCCCTGGCCGCTCGCGGCGTGCAGTACGTGGAAGTGCGCTGCCTGGACATCAACCCGTTCCTGCCGCTGGGCATCGACCTGGACGAGGCGCGCTTCCTCGACGCCTTCCTGCTGTTCTGCGCGTTCAGCGACAGCCCGCTGCTGAACGGCGAGTGCAGCGACGCCACCGACAACTTCCTCGCCGTGGTCAAGGAAGGCAGGCGGCCGGGCCTGCAATTGCAACGTCGCGGCCAGCCGGTGGAATTGCAGGTCTGGGCGAACGAGCTGCTCGAACGAATCGCCGACACCGCGGCGCTGCTCGACCGCGCGCGCGGCGGCGAAGCCCACGCGGCGGCGCTGGCAGCGCAGCGGGCGAAGGTGGCCGATGCGGAACTGACGCCTTCGGCGCAGGTGCTGAAGGTCATGCGCGAGCGCGGCGAGAGCTTCGAAGCGTTCTCCCTGCGCCAGAGCCGCGAACACGCGGAGTATTTCCGCCAGCATCCGCTGGCCGCCGAAGAGCAGGCGCGCTTCGAGAAGATGGCCAGCGACTCCCTGGCCGAACAGACGGAGCTGGAACGCGACCAGGATGGCGACTTCGATACCTTCGTCGCCGCCTACCAGGCGAGCATCCTCGGCCTGATCAGCAACTGAGCCAAGCCGGCGCGCCCCTGCGCCCAGGGACGCGCCGGCGGATCACAGGCTCTTCTCGAATACCTGCGAATTGCGCTGGAAGTTGTACAGCGAGGCCCGCGCCGCCGGTAGCCGTTCGACGCTGCTGGGCTGGAAGCCGCGCTCGCGGAACCAGTGCGCGGTCCGCGTGGTGAGCACGAACAGGGTCTTCAGGCCGAGTCCGCGCGCGCGCTCCTCGATCCGCTCCAGCAGTTCGTCGCCACGCCCGCCGTGGCGGTACTCCGGGTTGACCGCCAGACAGGCCAGCTCGCCCGCCTCGGAATCGGCGATCGGGTAGAGCGCGGCGCAGGCGATGATCAGCCCTTCGCGCTCGACGATGCTGAACTGTTCGATCTCGCGTTCCAGCACCTCGCGGGAACGGCGTACCAGGATGCCCTGCTCTTCCAGCGGGCGGATCAGCTCGATCAGCCCGCCAACGTCCTCGATGCCCGCCTCGCGCAACTGCTCGAACTGCTCCTGGGCGACCAGGGTGCCGTTGCCGGTGCGGGTGAATAGCTCGCTGAGCAGCGCGCCGTCCTCGGTGTAGCTGACGATATGGCTGCGCTTGACCCCGGCCCGGCAGGCCTGCGCCGCGGCGTCCAGCAGCTCGGCCTGGTAGCTGTTGCCCAGCCGTTGCAGGTGCGCGGGCACCTGCTGCGGGCGCAGTTCGCGGACCAGTTTGCCGGATGCGTCCAGCAAGCCCTGTTCGGCGCCGTAGAGAATCAGCTTTTCCGCTTCCAGGTCGATGGCGGCGCGCATGGCCACGTCTTCACAGGCCAGGTTGAAGATTTCCCCGGTCGGCGAGTAGCCCAGCGGCGAGAGCAGGACGATGCTGCGCTCGTCGAGAAGGCGGCCAATACCCTTGCGGTCGATGCGACGGACCTCGCCGGTATGGTGATAGTCGACACCCTCGACCACGCCGATCGGCCGCGCGGTGACCAGGTTGCCGCCAGCGACCCGCAGGCGCGCGCCCTGCATCGGCGAGGCGGCCATGTCCATCGACAGCCGCGCCTCGATGGCGATGCGCAGGCTACCCACGGCGTCGATGACGCACTCCAGGGTCGGTGCATCGGTCACTCGCAGGTCGCGGTGATAGCGCGGAGCCAGGCCGCGCGCGGCCAGGCGCGCCTCGATCTGCGGACGCGAACCGTGCACCAGCACCAGGCGCGCGCCGAGGCTGTGGAGAAGGACCAGGTCGTGGACGATATTGCCGAAATTGGGATGCTCCACCCCTTCGCCGGGGAGCATGACCACGAAGGTGCGGTCCCGGTGCGAGTTGATATAGGGCGAAGCGTGACGTAACCAGTTGACGTAGTCGGGCATGGTGGGGAAAGCCTGTCGTTTCGTGAGCGAGAGCAAAGCGTGAGCGGCCGGGACGGCCCGAAGGGCGCCGTTATCGTCGTCGCAGCAACATCGACAGGCTTCTCCTCACTTTCTGGTTAACGAGACGGATGGATCACGCGCGAGTTTAAACCCTCGGCGGCCCCCCGGCCGCGGGATTCGACCATGGTACGGGGCCTGGGGCCGGAACGAACCGTTTTACCACTATTTTTGAAAAAAACTATCCGAAAACCCCGGTTAACTCGCACAGCGCTTTTTCGCTAGGCTGCCTCGTTCGCCGTGCCGTCCGGCGCGCAACCACGCGAACGAGGAAAATCCATGAGCGAATACTTCCATCACGTCCTGATCGGACTGCTCGCCGTGCTTCCGGTGGCCAACCCGCTGACCAGCGTCTCGCTACTGCTCGGCCTCGGCGGCAGCCTGCCGCCGGCGGAGCGCAACCGGCAGATATTCAAGGCCAGCCTCTACGTGGCGCTGATCATGCTGGTCAGCTTCTACGGCGGCAGCCTGGTGATGCAGGTGTTCGGCATCTCCATTCCGGGCCTGCGCATCGCCGGCGGGCTGATCGTCGCCTATATCGGCTTCACCATGCTGTTCCCCGCCACCACGCCGGACGAGACCGAAGTCCAGCACGACCTGCTGTCGGACGAGGAAAAGATCACCCCGCACTTCCGCGACCTGTCCTTCGTTCCGCTGGCCCTGCCGGGTACCGCGGGGCCGGGGACCATCGCCCTGGTGGTCAGCTCGGCGTCGACGCTGCAATCCACCTACGGAAGCATTCCGCTGTTCATCCACCTCGCGGCGATCACCGTCACCCTGCTCACCGCGCTGATCTTCTGGATCGCCCTGCAAAGCTCCGGGCGCATCATGAAGTTCCTCGGCGAATCCGGGATCGACGCCATCTCGCGAGTGGTCGGCTTCCTGCTGGTGGCGATGGGCGTGCAGTTCGTCATCAACGGCGGCTTCGAGCTGGTCGCCGGCCACGCCGCGCTTCAGTCGGCGGCGGGCGTCAGGCAGTAATGCTGGATCAGCCGGCGCAGCACGCCGACCATCGGTTCGATACGCGCCAGTTCGAGGTGCTCGTCGGGCTGGTGGGCACAGGCGATGTCGCCGGCACCGAGGACCAGGGTCTCGCTGCCCAGGCGCTGGAAGTACGGCGCCTCGGTACCGAACGCCACGGCCTCGGCGCGATGCCCGGTCAGGCGTTCGGCGACGCGTACCAGTTCGCTGTCCTGCGCCTGTTCGAACGGCGGCACGGCAGGGAACAGCGGCTGGTAGTCGATGCTCACCTGGTGCCGTTCGGCCAGCGGCCGCAGGCGCTGGCGGATCGCCTCGCGCAACTGCTCAGGCTGCATGCCGGGTAGCGGGCGCAGGTCGAATTCCAGCGAACACTGGCCGCAGATGCGGTTGGGATTGTCGCCACCGTGGATGCAACCGAAGTTCAGGGTCGGCTGGGGCACGCTGAACTGCGGGTTGTTCCAGGCCCGCTGCCATTCCCCGCGCAGCGCCATCAGCTCGCCGATGGTCGCGTGCATGGCCTCCAGGGCGCTACGGCCGAGGTTCGGATCGGACGAATGGCCGCTCTGCCCGAGAATCTCGATGCGCTCCATCATCACCCCCTTGTGCAGGCGGATCGGCCGCAGGTTGGTCGGCTCGCCGATCACCGTGGCGCGACCCAGCGGTCGCCCGCTTTCGGCGAGGGCACGGGCGCCGGCCATCGAGCTTTCCTCGTCGCAGGTGGCGAGGATCATCAGCGGCTGGCGGAACGGCTGGTCGAGCAGCGGCAGCAAGGCCTCGATGGCCAGCGGGAAGAAGCCCTTCATGTCGCAACTGCCGAGGCCGTACCAGCGGCCGTCGCGCTCGTCCAGGCGCAGCGGATCGCTGCTCCACAGCGCTTCGTCGTAGGGCACGGTATCGGTGTGGCCGGCCAGCACCAGCCCGCCGGGACCGCTGCCGTAGCTGGCCAGCAGGTTGAACTTGCCCGGCGAGACTTCCCGGATCTCGCAGCGGAAGCCTAGATCGCCCAGCCAGGAGGCCAGCAGGTCGACCACCGGGCGGTTGGTCTGGTCCAGCTCGGGCTGGGTGCAACTGACGGAAGACGCGGCGATCAGCGCGCCGAACTGGTCTTTCAGAGACGGCAACGGCATGGGACTCTCCACACGGATCGAGCCCCATCATGGCCTATCGCGGCAGTGGATAAAACCGTCCGTTCCGGTTCCGCCTGCGCCAGCCGACGAAGATCGCGCTCAGGCGCCGAACAGCGCGCGCAGGACCAGGAAGAACAGGATCGCCAGCACCGCGCCGGCCGGCAGGGTCACTACCCAGGACAGGAAGATCGAGCCGATCACCCGCAGGTTGAGCGCGCCGATGCCGCGCGCCATGCCGATGCCGAGCACCGCGCCGACCAGGGTATGGGTGGTGGATACCGGCAGGCCGATGGCCGAGGCGCCAACCACCGTGGAGGCGGTCGCCAGCTCGGCGGCGAAGCCGCGGCTGGGGGTCAGCTCGGTGATCTCCCGGCCGATGGTGGCGATCACCCGGTAGCCATAGGTAGCCAGGCCGATGACGATGCCCACCGCGCCCAGCAGCAGTACCCAGGACGGCACCGGCGAACGGCTCACCAGATCCAGGTCGCCGCCGGCCTGGACCACCGCGACGACCGCCGCCACCGGGCCGATGGCGTTGGCCACGTCGTTGGCACCATGGGCGAAAGCCATGGAGCAGGCGGTGAAGATCATCAGCACCGCGAAGACCCGCTCGACGCTGGCGAAGCCGCCACGCGGATCGGCTCCGCCAGTGGGTCGGATGCGCAACAGCAGGACGATGCCCAGGCCCATCACCAGGCCACCGGCGAGCAACGCCAGGCCCAGCGTCTGGATGCCGGAAAGCTCCAGGCCGACATGCTTCAGGCCCTTGCCGACGGTCATCAGCGCGACCATGAAGCCCGCCAGGAACATGTACAGCGGCACGTAGCGGCGCGCGCTGCGGAACGGGTCCTCGGCATGCAGTACCAGCCACTGCACGCTCCTGAACAGGGCGAAGGCGAGCAGCCCGGACAGCACCGGCGTCACCACCCAACTGGCGACGATCGGGCCGATCGCGCCCCAGTGCACCGCGTGCACCGAGACACCGACCGAGGCGAAGCCGATGATCGCGCCGACGATGGAGTGGGTGGTCGACACCGGCCAGCCCTTGATCGTCGCCAGCAACAGCCAGACCCCGGCGGCCAGCAAGGCCGAGAGCATGCCGAAGACCAGCAGGTCGGGGGTCATGTACTGCGGGTCGACGATGCCGCTCCTGATCGTTTCGGTGACCTCGCCGCCGGCGAAGTAGGCACCGCAGAACTCGAAGACCATCGCCACCAGGATCGCCTGGCGGATGGTCAGAGCGCGCGACCCCACCGAAGTGCCCATGGCGTTGGCGACGTCGTTGGCGCCGACGCCCCAGGCCATGAAGAAACCGAACAGGCAGGCGAGTACGAGGAAGGCGAAGCCGTGGTCGGCGATCAGGGACATGGGCGGTATCCGTGTGCAGGCAGGGTCGGAAAGAAGACTGGCGCTCACCGCGCCAGCAATTGCTCCAGGCGGTTGCCGACCCGCTGGGCGCGGTCGGCGACATCGCCGATCCATTCGATGATCTGGTAGAGGAACATCACGTCCACCGGCGGCAGCTCGCTTTCCAGACGGAACAGCTCGCGGCGTACCTCGACCTGGATGCGGTCGGTATCGTTCTCGATCGCCTCGAGTTCCTCCACCATGCTCTCCACCAGACTGGTCTCGCGCCCGCCGAAGCCGGTCTCGAGCAGTTCGTTGAGTTCGTTGACCACCCGCAACGCCTGGGCGCTGGCGTCCACCGAGCGCTGCACATAGGCGAGCATCTGGCCCTGTAGCGGCAACGGGATGCGCATGCGCCGGCCCAGCATCAGCCCGACGATGTCCTTGGCGCGATTGGCGACTTTGTCCTGTACACTGAGCAGCTCCAACAGATCGGAGCGCGGCACCGGAAGGAACAGGCTCTTGGGCAGGTGCATCCGGACGTTCTTCTTCAGCCGATCGGCTTCCTGCTCCAGTCGCACCATGTCCTGCTGAACCTGTTCGACCTGCGCCCAGTCCTCGGCGATCACCGCGCGGAAGAACGGCAACAGGCCGGCCGCGCATTCGTGGGCCTTGGCGATGTGCTGCTGCATCGGCCCGATCGGCGAACGGCCGAACAGGCTGATGAACGGATTGGTCGGCATGGAACGCCTCCCTGGTGGAAATGCCGAAAAGTATAGGCCACCCACCCCGCGCGCCTTTGATCTGGAACACCTTCACCCGCGGACGCCTGGCGTCCCGAGCCGGACATCGCCCCATGCAGAAAGAAACCGAAATCAAACTCCGCGTCAGCCGCGCCACCCTGGAAGCCTTGCAGGAGCACCCGTTGCTGAAGAAGCGCAACAAATCGGGCTGGGAGCGCCGCGAACTGTACAACCAGTACTACGACACCCCCGGCCGCGAGCTGGCCCGGGCCAAGGTCGCGCTGCGCATGCGCCGCGACGGCGAGCAGTACATCCAGACGCTGAAAAGCCGCGGGCAGAGCGTGGCCGGGTTGTCCGAACGCAACGAGTGGGACTGGTACCTGGAAAAGAACAAGCTCGACCTGAAGAAACTCGACGACAAGTGCTGGCCGGCGGCCCTCAAGGATCTCGACAAGAAGCAGCTCAAGCCGATCTTCAGCACCGACTTCGTCCGCCAGCGCGCCGAGATCGCCTGGGGCCGCGGCAAGGCCAGGGTAGTCGTGGAGGCGGCGCTCGACCTGGGCAAGGTGGTCGCCGGCGACAACCAGGAGGAAATCTGCGAACTGGAGCTGGAACTGCGCCAGGGCGATGCCGCCGCGCTGCTCGAGCTGGCCGCGGAACTGGCCGCCGACCTGCCGCTGATGCCCTGCGACATCAGCAAGGCCGAGCGCGGCTACCGCCTGTTCGACCCGAACAGCTACGAGGTCGATCCCCCGGCCCAGAAACTGCTGGCGGAAACCCCGCTGGACGGTGCCTTCGCCGCCATCGCCTGGTACCTGCTCGGCAGCAGCCAGCGACTGGCCGAACAGTATCGCTTCAACGGCCACTGGCGCCTGCTGGAGGACTGGCTGCAACACCTGCAGGACCTGCGTACCCTGCTCGGCAGCCTCGGCCAGGCGGTGCCACGCGCCAGCAGTCGCGAGCTGCGCGAAGCGCTGGACGCTCTCCTCGCCGACTGGGCGCCGCGCATCGAGCGCGGCCGTGACGACGAGACGCTACGCCAGCAGGCGCCGCAACTGTTCCGCGGCGAACTCGACGAGACCCGCTGGGGCCTGTTCTCCCTGAATGCCTCGCGCTGGCTGCTGGCCAAGGCCTGGACCGAGTCGCGCAACGAGCGCGGCAACCGCCAGGGCTCTGCCGCGCTGGGCAAGTGGCTGCTGCGCAGCCTTGCCGAAGAAGCCCAGGCCACGCCGCTGGCGCGCGCCCACCAGCATCCCGAGCTGCTCCCCGACCAAGCGCCGCGCCTGCAGCGCATGCTTACCTGGTTGCGCCTGGCGCGCGGCGTGCTCGACCTGCCGGAAGCCGACCGCCTCTACGGCGAACTGGCCAAGTTGCTGGAGCTGCTGCGGCAACCTGTCGATGCCGAGCGCCTGGCTGCCCGCGCCACGCAGGCCCATACTGTGCTGACGCTCAAACCCTGGAAGGCGCTGATGAAATAAGCTTCGCCGCTACCGCCATCATCCGAAGGGAGTCTGCATGTCCGTGTTCGCCACCGCCGCCCAGGACCGCCTGCTGGACCTCGGCGACCTGCTCCGCGAGCTGGTCGCCCAGGGCCGGGTCGGGCAGGAGCAGGCCGAACAGTGCCTGGCGATCCGCCGCAGCGCAGTGCGCAACCAGCAGCATCCGCTGGAGTTCCTCGCCGCGCAGCAGGTCGAGGATCTCAAGCGCCCCGGACGCAAGCTCGACCTGGAGACCCTCACCCAGTGGCTGGCCGAGTACGCCGGCCAGCCCTACCTGCGCATCGACCCGCTGAAGATCGACGTCGCCGCGGTGACTCCGCTGATGTCCTACGCCTTCGCCCAGCGCCATGGCATCCTCGCCGTCGCGCTGAGTCCGGAGGAAGTCACCATCGCCAGCGCCCAGCCCTTCGTACAGGGCTGGGAAAGCAACCTGGTGCATGTGCTCAAGCGACCGATCAAGCGGGTGGTGGCGAACCCGGCGGACATCCAGCGCTACACCGTCGAGTTCTTCCGCCTGGCCCGCTCGGTCAGCGGCGCCACCTCGCCGGACCAGAAGATCAGCGGCGTCGGCAACTTCGAGCAGTTGCTCAACCTCGGCGCCGCCGACCAGGAGCCGGACGCCAACGACGCGCACATCGTCACCATCGTCGACTGGCTGTTCCAGTACGCCTTCCAGCAGCGCGCCAGCGACATCCACATCGAGCCGCGCCGCGAGCAGGGCACCGTGCGCTTCCGTATCGACGGCGTGCTGCACAACGTCTACCAGTTCCCGCCGCAGGTGACCATGGCGGTGGTCAGCCGCCTGAAGTCGCTGGGACGGATGAACGTGGCGGAGAAACGCAAGCCGCAGGACGGCCGGGTCAAGACCAAGACCCCGGACGGCGCCGAGGTGGAGCTGCGCCTGTCGACCCTGCCCACCGCCTTCGGCGAGAAGATGGTGATGCGCATCTTCGACCCCGAGGTGCTGCTCAAGAGCTTCGACCAGCTCGGCTTCTCCGCCGACGACCTGCGCCGCTGGCAGAGCATGACCAGCCAGCCCAACGGCATCATCCTGGTCACCGGCCCCACCGGCTCGGGCAAGACCACCACGCTCTACACCACGCTCAAGCAACTGGCCACCGATGAGGTGAACGTCTGCACCATCGAGGACCCGATCGAGATGATCGAGCCCTCGTTCAACCAGATGCAGGTCCAGCACAACATCGACCTGACCTTCGCCAGCGGCGTACGCGCCCTGCTGCGGCAGGACCCGGACATCATCATGGTCGGCGAGATCCGCGACCTGGAGACCGCCGAGATGGCGATCCAGGCGGCGCTCACCGGGCACCTGGTGCTCTCCACCCTGCACACCAACGACTCCCCCACGGCGATCACCCGCCTGCTCGAACTGGGCGTGCCCTACTACCTGATCCGCGCCACGGTGCTAGGGGTCATGGCCCAGCGCCTGGTGCGCACGCTCTGCCCGCACTGCAAGGCGCCGATGCAACTGGCGGACAGCGACTGGCACGAACTGACCCGCCCCTGGAGCGCCCCGCCGCCCAGCGGCGCGCACCAGGCCGTGGGTTGCCTGGAGTGCCGCGACACCGGCTATCGCGGGCGCGCCGGCGTCTATGAAATCATGCTGCTCAGCGATAGCCTGAAAGAACTGATCACCGCCGACACCGACCTGGTCGCCTTGCGCCGCCAGGCGTACAAGGAAGGCACCCGCAGCCTGCGCCTGTCCGGCGCGCAGAAGGTCGCCGCAGGTATCAGTACGCTGGAGGAAGTACTGCGGGTGACCCCGCAGAGCGAACAGAAGTAGCGGCACATCCCGTCGGCGGAGTTCCGACGGTTGCACGGCACAACGCCGGACGGGCCTGCCAGGCCCACAGACAAGGATGTAGACGATGACGAGCGTTCCCCCCGCCGTCCCCGCGCCGACGCTCCCCAGCCGTGGCGCACCGCACCTGCGGCGAGCCGCGAGCGGCGTCCCTGGCCCGATATGGCTCGGCCGGCCGCCGAGCCGGCGCTGAGGGCCGGCCGATGGAAATCCTGCTGCTACGCCTGGACTTCTGGGACTGGCTGGCCTTCGGTACCGCCCTCCTGCTCCTGGAAATCTTCGGTGCCGGCGGCTATCTGCTGCGGGTCGGCCTCACCGCCGCTTGTGTCGGTGCGCTCGGCGCGCTCCTGCCGGGACTGGCCTGGCCTTGGCAGGTAGGGCTGTTCGTCCTGCTCTCCGGGCTGGTCGCCGCCTTGCATCGACGCCGTCGCCGCAAGGCCGGTAGCGTCGAGGAAACGCCAGGGTTGCAGCGACGCGGCGACGACCTGTTCGGCCGCACCTTTCCCTTGCACCGGGCGATCGTCGGCGGGCTCGGCGAGCTGCGCGTCGAGGACGCGTCGTGGCTGGTCAGCGGTCCCGACCTGCCGCGCGGCGCCCTGGTCCGGGTCACCGGCCAGGACGGCGCCCTGCTGCACGTCGAGCCTGCCACGCCCTGAATCGCTGTAGCTCCCGGCCGGCGGGGGCTGTACGGCAGCGGAAAAAGCGACCGGACGGTCATCCCCGCTGGAACTCCGGGACGGCAAACGCGATCTGATGTAACACGCAGCCCCCTATCAGGAGTTCCCCCATGCGTTCCGTCAAACTCGCCGCCGCCACCCTGGTCATCGCCGCCCTGCCGCTGGGCTCGGCCATGGCCGATACCTTCTGGCGCAACATCATTTCCTCGGGTGCCACCACGGCCTCCACCTACCTGACCTTCCGCCACGACCACAAGCTGATCGTCGCCGCGCAGGACGACGCCGGCAGCTACATCGCCAGCGACGGCGCGATCCGCGGGCCGTACCTGGAAGCCGCCCTGCAGAAGCTGCGCAACGACAACCCGGACCTGCAGGCCAGCGACATGGAACTGGCCAGCGCGATCCTCGCCGGCGGCGAGCAGTCCGCCGTCCAGCAGTAGGCCCCGGCGACCTCGCCTCCGCCCGGAGGCGAGGTCACTCGCGGTAGTCGTCCAGCGGCACGCAGGCGCAGAACAGGTTGCGGTCGCCGTAGACGTTGTCCACCCGGTTAACCGCCGGCCAGTACTTGAACGCCCGCGCATGTTCGCTCGGGGTCACTGCCTCGGCGATCTCGTAGGGTCTCTGCCAGATCCCGGTGACGTCGGCCAGGGTATGCGGCGCCCGTTTCAGCGGGTTGTCCTCCGCCGGCCAGGCGCCGCTCTCCACCTTGCCGATCTCGGCCCTGATGCTCAGCATCGCCTCGACGAAGCGATCCAGCTCCGCCTTCGACTCGCTCTCGGTCGGCTCCACCATCAGCGTGCCCGGCACCGGGAAGGACATGGTCGGGGCGTGGAAGCCGTAGTCCATCAGGCGCTTGGCCACGTCTTCCTCGGTTATCCCGGTCTGCGCCTTGAGCGGTCGCAGGTCGAGGATGCATTCGTGGGCGACGCGCTCGTTGCGCCCGCGGTAGAGCACCGGGAACGCCCCGTCCAGGCGGTTCGCCAGGTAGTTGGCGGAGAGGATCGCCACCTCGCTGGCGTCGGCCAGCTGCGGGCCCATCATGGCGATGTACATCCAACTGATCGGCAGGATGCTGGCGCTGCCCCAGGGCGCCGCGCTGACCGCGTCGTTCAGCGGGTTCGGCCCTTCGACGCGGATCACCGGATGGTTGGCGACGAACGGCGCCAGGTGCCGCTTGACCCCGATCGGCCCCATGCCCGGCCCGCCACCACCATGGGGGATGCAGAAGGTCTTGTGCAGGTTCATGTGCGAGACGTCCGCGCCGATATCCGCCGGTCGCGCCAGGCCGACCTGGGCGTTGAGGTTGGCGCCGTCCATGTAGACCTGGCCGCCGTGGCGGTGGACCACTTCGCAGATCTCGCCTATCCCCTCTTCGTAGACGCCGTGGGTCGAGGGATAGGTGATCATCAGGCAGGACAGCCGGTCGCCCGCCTCGGCCGCCTTGAGGCGCAGGTCGTCGAGGTCGACGTTGCCGCGGGGATCGCACTCGACGATCACCACCCGCATGCTGGCCATGATCGCCGAGGCCGGGTTGGTGCCATGCGCCGATGCGGGGATCAGGCAGATGTCGCGCTGGCTATCGCCGCGGCTCTGGTGGTAGCGGCGGATCGCCAGCAACCCGGCATATTCGCCCTGTGCTCCCGAGTTCGGCTGCATGCAGATGGCGTCGAAGCCGGTGATCGCCCGCAGCCAGGCTTCCAGTTCGTCGATCATCCGGCGATAGCCCTCGGCCTGCTCGCGCGGCACGAACGGATGCAGTTCGGCGAATTCCGGCCAGGTGATGGGGATCATTTCGCTGCTGGCGTTGAGCTTCATGGTGCAGGAGCCGAGCGGGATCATCGCCTGGTTCAGCGCCAGGTCCTTGCCTTCCAGCTGGCGCAGGTAGCGAAGCATCTCGGTCTCGCTGTGGTGGGCGTTGAACACCGGATGCTGCAGGTAGGCCGAAGTGCGTTGCAGGACCGCCGGGATGCCGTCGGCCACCGCCCCGCCATCCAGGTGCGCGACATCCAGCCCGTGGCCGGCGCCGAGGAAGATCTCGAACAGGGTCGCCAGGGTCGCCGCGTCACAGGTTTCGTCGAGGCTCAGGGCCAGCCGCCGGTCGTCGACCACGCGCAGGTTGACCCGTGCCGCCCGCGCCCGTTCGAGGATCGCCGCCTGACGCTCGCCGACCTCGTAGGTCAGGGTGTCGAAGAAGTGCCGGTTGAGCCGCCGCAGTCCCTTGCTTTTCAGGCCCGCCGCCAGCAGCGCGGTCAGGCGCTGGACGCGTTGGGCGATGCGTTTCAGCTCCTGTGGCCCATGGTAGACGGCATACAGCGAAGCAATGTTGGCCAGCAGCACCTGGGCGGTGCAGATGTTCGAGTTGGCCTTTTCCCGACGGATGTGCTGCTCGCGGGTTTGCAGGGCCATGCGCAACGCCGGGTTGCCGCGGGCGTCGCGGGAAACGCCGATGATCCGCCCCGGCATTGCCCGCTTGTACCCTTCGCGGGTGGCGAAGAACGCCGCGTGCGGCCCGCCGTAGCCCATCGGTACGCCAAAGCGCTGGGCGCTGCCGAGCACCACGTCGGCACCGAGTTCCCCCGGCGGGGTCAGCAACAACAGGGCGAGCAGGTCGCTGGCGACGCAAGCCAGCGCCTGTTGGCCGTGCAACGCCTCGATAAGCGGGCGCAGGTCGCGGATCTCGCCGCGACTGTCCGGGTATTGCAGCAAGGCGCCGAACACCGCGTGGGCGGCAAGATTGTCCGGCTCGTCGACGACCAGCTCGAAACCGAACGCCTCGGCGCGGGTACGCAACACCGAAACGGTCTGCGGATGGCAATGCGCATCGACGAAGAACCGGTTGCTCCTGGCCTTTGCCACCCGCCTGGCCAGGGCCATGGCCTCGGCGGCGGCGGTGGCTTCGTCGAGCAGCGAGGCGCTGGCCAGGTCGAGTCCGGTGAGGTCGATGGTCAGTTGCTGGAAATTCAGCAGCGCTTCCAGGCGGCCCTGGGCGATTTCCGGCTGGTAGGGCGTATAGGCGGTGTACCAGCCGGGATTCTCCAGCACGTTGCGGAGGATCACCGACGGCGTCACGGTGCCGTAGTAGCCCATGCCGATCAGGCTGGTCCAGCGCTGGTTGAGCCCGGCGTAGCCGCGCAGGCGCGCCAGGGCGGCCTGTTCGTCGAGCGCGGCGGGCAGTTCCAGCGGCCGGTTGAGGCGGATCGCCGGCGGCACCGTCTGCACGATCAGTTCGGCGCGAGTGGAAACTCCGAGGAAGTCCAGCATGGCCTGCTGTTCCGCAGGATCGGGGCCGAGGTGGCGGCGCAGGAAGGCATCGGCGGGCTGGAGCTGGGCGAGGGACGGCGTCTGCGACATGGCTTCGGTCTCGTTGGGGGCGGCATCGCCCTGCCAGCGATCGTCGCCGAACGGATATCGAATGAGAAAGCAACGACGGCGAAAACGCATTTCGCCGCTGCAAAAAGAACAAAGCCTCGAATGATCGAGGCCTTGTCCAAGGATAGCGGGTTTTGTCGCGACTACGCGGCGGCTCAGCCTTCCGCGTCGACGGCGGCCTGGTAGCCAGCGGCATCGAGCAGCTTGTCCAGCTCGGCCGGATTGCTCGGCTTGAGCTTGAAGAACCAGGACGCGTACGGGTCGTTGTTGACGTCTTCCGGGGTGTCGGCCAGGGCTTCGTTGATGGCGATGACTTCGCCGCCGATCGGCGAATAGATGTCGGAGGCGGCCTTCACCGACTCGACCACGCCCGCTTCCTGCCCGGCGGCGAGGGTCTTGCCCAGCTCCGGCAGCTCGATGAAGACCACATCGCCAAGGGCTTCCTGGGCATGGTCGGAAATGCCCACGGTAACGCTGCCGTCGGCTTCCAGGCGAGCCCATTCGTGGCTCTGGGCGTAACGCAGTTCGGCGGGAATATTGCTCATCTTGTTTTCCTCGAAGTCGGGGGCGACGGCGGTCGCCATTGCCAGGTTAGATCAGGGGCTTGCCGTGACGCACGAAACTGGGCTGGACCACCCGTACCGGGTACCACTTGCCGCGGATTTCCACCTCGGCGCGGTCGCCGGTGGCGGCCGGCACGCGGGCCAGCGCGATGGACTTGTTCAGGGTAGGCGAAAAGCTGCCGCTGGTGATCTCCCCCTCACCAATGCCAGCTACCCGCACCACCTGGTGGGCGCGCAGCACGCCGCGCTCCTCCAGTACCAGGCCGACCAGCTTCGGCTGGTCGCCGGCGGCCTTCTGCGCTTCCAGCGCGCGGCGGCCGACGAAGTCCCGCGCAACCGGCTCCCAGGCTACGGTCCAGCCCATGTTGGCGGCAAGCGGGGAAACGCTTTCGTCCATGTCCTGCCCGTAGAGATTGAGCCCGGCCTCCAGGCGCAGCGTATCGCGCGCACCCAGGCCCGCCGGGGAGATCCCGGCGCCAACCAGCTCGTTGAGGAAACCCGGCGCCTCGGCGGCCGGCAGCATGATTTCCAGGCCGTCCTCGCCGGTGTAGCCAGTGCGAGCGATGAACCAATCGCCCTCGGCACGGCCCTGGAACGGCTTGAGTTCGCGTATCAGCGCGGCGCGTGCCGGGGATACCAGTTCGGAGCTGTGCACGCGGGCGTTGGGGCCCTGGATGGCGAGCATCGCCAGGTCGCCGCGTTCCTGCAGGTCGACCTTGAAGCCGGCGGCCTGCGCCTGCATCCAGGCGATGTCCTTGTCGCGGGTGGAAGCATTGACCACCACCCGGTAGCCGTGCTCGGTCAGGTAGACGATCAGGTCGTCGACCACCCCGCCCTCTTCGTTGAGCATCGCGCTGTAGAGCGCCTTGCCGGTTTCGCCGAGACGCGCCACGTCGTTCGCCAGGAGATGCTGCAGATAGGCCGTGGCCTGCTCGCCGGCGACGTCGACCACGGTCATGTGGGACACGTCGAAGACGCCGCAGTCACGCCGGACCTGATGGTGCTCCTCGACCTGCGAACCGTAGTGCAGCGGCATGTCCCAACCGCCGAAATCGACCATCTTGGCGCCGAGCGCGACGTGCAGCTCGTAAAGCGGGGTGCGCAATCCCATGGGTATTCTCCTTCCGGGCGTAGCGGGTGCCGTCGGCAGGGACCGCCGGCACGAAATCGCGCGCATTGTAGCCGCAAGCCCCGGAGCAGGACACCATGGAAGCGTGCCGCGATCCGTGCATAGACCCTACGACCTGCATGGATACTGGGCTCAGCGATCTGAATGATGGGCAGAACGACGAATCAACCCGACCACCGGTAGCAGGCCGACCAGCACCAGGGTCAGGGCCGGCAGCGAGGCGCGCGCCCATTCGCCCTCGCTGGTCATCTCGAAGATCCGTACGGCCAGGGTGTCCCAACCGAAGGGACGCATCAGCAGGGTCGCCGGCATCTCCTTGAGCACGTCGACGAAGACCAGCAGCGCGGCGCTCAGCGAGGCCGGCAGCAACAGCGGCAGGTAGACCCGCAGGAACAGCAGCGGGCCGCCCACGCCGAGGCTGCGCGAAGCTTCCGGCAGCGACGGGCGGATCCGCGCCAGCCCGCTTTCCAGCGGCCCGTAGGCCACCGCCATGAAACGGATCAGGTAGGCCAGCAGCAGGGCGAACAGACTGCCCAGCAGCAGCGGCTTGCCGGCGCCGCCGAGGGCGCTGGAAAGCGGGATCACCCAGTGATTGTCCAGCCAGCTGAAGGCCAGCATGATCGAAACCGCCAGGACCGAGCCCGGCAGCGCATAACCGAGGTTGCCCAGGCCCACCGCGCCGCGGATAGCGCGGGTCGGCGCCAGGCGCACGGCGAAGGCCAGCAGCAGGGCCACGGCGACCGTCGCCAGCGCGGCGATGCCGCCCAGCGTCAGGGTATGGCCGATCAGGTCCCAGTAGCGCTCGTCGAGGTCGAAACGGCCCTGGCGCCAGAACCAGACAACCAGTTGCGCCACGGGAATCACGAAGGCGCAGAGGAACACCAGCCCGCACCAGGCGCTCGCCGCCAGCGCCCTGGCGCCGCGCAGGCGGTACAGCGGCGCGCCGCGCGGACGCTCGCTGGCGGCCTTGGCTCGGCCTCGCGTGTGGCGCTCGCCGAGCAGCACCAGGCATACCCCGAGCAACAATAGGCTGGCCAGCTGGGCGGCGCTGGAGAGGCTGTAGAAGCCGTACCAGGTCTTGTAGATGGCGGTGGTGAAGGTGTCGAAGTTGAACACCGATACCGCGCCGAAGTCGGCCAGAGTTTCCATCACCGCCAGCGCCAGGCCGGCGCCGATCGCCGGCCGCGCCATCGGCAGGGCGACCCGCAGGAACGCCTGCCAGGGCGACAGGCCGAGAACCCGCGCGGCTTCCATCAGGCCCTTGCCCTGGGCGATGAAGGCGCTGCGCGCGAGCAGGTAGACATAGGGATAGAACACCAGCACCAGGACCAGGATCACCCCGCCGGTGGAGCGTACGCGCGGCAACCGCAGGCCGCTGCCGAACCACTCGCGCAGCAGGCTCTGCACCGGTCCGGCGAAATCCAGCAGGCCGACGAAGACGAACGCCAGGACGTAGGCCGGGATCGCGAACGGCAACATCAGCGCCCAGTCCAGCCAGCGCCGCCCGGGGAATTCGCAGAGGCTGGTGAGCCAGGCCAGGCTGACCCCGAGCAGAGTCACGCCGATGCCGACGCCGAGCACCAGGGTCAGGGTGTTGCCGAGCAGGCGCGGCAACTGGGTATCCCACAGGTGGCTCCAGATTTCCCGGTCGATCTCCAGCCAGCTCAGCAGCAGCACGCTGAGCGGCAGCAGCACCAGCGCGGCAACGGTGAAGGTGATGGGGTACCAGCGGCGGGGAGCGGGATGGGCCACGAAATCCTCGGTGCGGAACGAACGACGCCCCGCTCGGACGAGCCGGGGCGTCGAGTATAACCGGCGGTCAGTTCCAGCCGGCGCGGTCCATCAGGCGAATCGCCTCGGCCTGGCGCTTGCCGGCAACTTCCACCGGGATGCTGTCGGCCTTGAAGCTGCCCCAGCTGGCGACTTCGGCTGACGGCGCGACCTGCGGGTTGGCCGGGAATTCCTGGTTGATCCCGGCGAACAGCGCCTGGGCGTCGGGCCCGGTCATCCATTCCACCAGCGCCTTGGCTGCCTCGGGATGCGGCGCGTGGCGAGTCAGGCCGATGCCCGACAGGTTGACGTGGACGCCGCGGTCGGCCTGGTTCGGCCAGAACAGCTTGACCCGCAGGTTCGGGTTCTGCTTGTGCAGGCGCCCGTAGTAGTAGGTATTGACGATGCCGACGTCGCACTGGCCGGCGTCCACCGCCTGGATCACCGCGTTGTCGTCGGCGAATACGTCGGTGGCCAGGTTGTTCACCCAGCCCTGGAGGATTTCCTCGGTCTTCTGCGCCCCGTGGGTCTCGATCAGGGTCCCGGTCAGCGACTGGTTGTAGACCTTCTTCGCCGTGCGCAGGCACAGGCGGCCTTCCCATTGCTTGTCGGCCAGGGCTTCGTAGGTGCTCAGCTCTTCCGGCTTGACCCGCTCGGTGGAGTAGACGATGGTCCGCGCGCGCAGCGACAGTCCGGTCCAGCTATCGGTGCTGGAACGATACTGCGAGGGAATGTTCCGTTCGATGGTGGCCGACTTGAACGGTTGCAGCAGGCCCATCTGCTCGGCCTGCCAGAGGTTGCCGGCGTCCACGGTGAGCAGCAGGTCGGCCGGGGTGTTAGCGCCTTCGGCCTTGATCCGCGCCATCAGCGGCGCTTCCTTGTCGGTGATGAACTTGACCTTCACGCCGGTCTTGCTGGTGTAGGCATCGAACACCGGCTTGATCAGCTCGTCGATGCGCGAGGAATACACCACCACTTCGTCGGCGGCCTGGGCCAGGCCGGTGATGCCCAGGGCCAGGGCGGCGAGTAGAGCTTTGCTTGCCTGCATGAAGAACAGCCTCGTCAGCGGAACGTAGGCACGAATGATAAGAAATCTCGCTTGCGAACCCGCGCGACTAAATGTGTCGGGGTGTTTCGCCTGCGTCCAAGCCACCGAGGATGGCGAGGAACGCCTCCACCGCGGCGCTGCGGCCATGGCGGCGGGTGAAGACGAGGAAATCGGCCAGCGCCTCGGGCTCGGCCAGCGGGCGATAGACGACTCCGGCCCGGGCCAGCGCGGTGCTGCAACGCGGCACCAGGGCAACGCCCTGGCCGGCCGCGACCAGGGCGATGATCGAGGTGATCTGGCGTCCGGCCGGTCCCCTCGTCAGCGCCAGCCCGGCCTTCCGGTAGAGGCGCTCGATCAGTTCGTTGAGGCCGGAGCCGTAGTCCAGTGGAAACAGGATCAGCGGCCGATCACGCAGATCGTACAGGTCGATCCGCTCTTGCCGCGCCAGCGGATCGCCGTTGGGCACGGCCACCACCAGCGGCTCGCCGCCCAGGGCCAGCACCTCGATGCCGACCTGGCCTTCCGGCGGCGGCAGGCGCCCCAGCCCCACATCGATGCCGCCTTCGGCGATCTGCGCCCATTGCGCCGCCGAAGCGCCTTCGAGCAGCTCCAGTTGCACCTCCGGATGGCGCTCGCGGAACAGTCGGATCGCCTCGGTGAACAGGTCCGACAGGGCGATGGAGCTGGCGTAGCCGAGGGTCAGGTGGCCGGCCAGCCCCTGCGCCAGCTTGCGGGCGAAGCCGGCGGTGCGCTCCAGTTGGTCCAGCAGGGCGCGTGCGTAAGGCAGGAACAGGCTGCCCTCGGCGGTGAGGGTCACCGCCCGGCTGGAGCGGTCGAACAGGCGAAAGCCCAGCTCTTCCTCCAGCGCGGATATCTGCCGGGTCAAGGGCGGCTGCGCCATGTGCAGGCGCTGGGCGGCGCGGCCGAAATGCAGGGTTTCGGCAACGGCTGCGAAGCAGCGCAGGCGGCGTAGGTCGAGCATGCGGTTCCTCGGTATCGATCGGTCCTGAATCGGTATTGGCCAGCCCGTCGGGAGCGCCCCTATAACAGGGGGTTTCTCGTCCAGGCAGAGCGTTCCATGAATTCTTCCCAGGGTTTCCCCCGCCTCGCGCTGTTTCTCTGCGGTTGCGCTGCGTTCCTCAATCTCTATACCACCCAGGGCATCTTCGACGAACTGGCGGCGAGCTTCCACATCAGCGCCCATCAATCGAACTGGAGCATCACCGCCACCACCCTGGCGGTGGCTCTCGCCGCGCCCTTCGTCGGCCGACTCAGCGGCGGCCGCGAGCGCAGCCGGGTGATCGCCTTCGCCGCCAGCCTGCTCTGCGTGCCCATGCTGCTGGCCGCCCATGCCGGCAGCTTCGCCGCCTTCCTGCTCTGGCGCTTCGCCGAAGGGATGCTGATTCCCCTGCTGTTCGCCAGCAGCGTGGCCTACATCGGCGAGCGCTGGAGCGGCGGCGCGGTCATCGAGCTGACCAGCCTCTATGTCGCCGGGACCATCCTCGGCGGCTTCGCCGGACGCTTCCTCACCGGCCTGCTGACCGAGGAGTGGGATTGGCGCGTCGCCTTCCGGATCCTCGCCGGACTGACCCTGCTCATCGCTGTCGCCATCCGTGCGCTGCTCCCTGCCAATTCTGGCAGGCACGCGCCCGCACCGGGGAAACGCCCCTTAGTATCCCGTGAACTGTTCCGGGCTCCGCTGCTGTCGTCCTACTCGGTGGGGTTCTGTGTCCTCTTTTCCCAGGTCGCCATGTTCACCTATATCGGCATCCATCTCAGCCGTCCGCCGTACAGCCTGGACACCGCTCAGCTCGGCTCGATCTACGCGGTGTTCCTCCTCGCCCTGCTGGTGATTCCCGCCAGCGGCCGCCTGGCCCGCACCCGCCCGCACCGCCAGTTGCTGCTGGGCGCATCGCTGCTGGGCGTGTGCGGCTCGCTGCTGACCCTGGCGCCGGGCCTGCCGACGATTCTCGTCGGCCTGGCCCTCAGCGCCACCGGCGTGTTCCTCGCACAGTCCACGGTCAACGCCTTCACCGCCAGCAATGCCGGGACCGACAAGGCCGGTGCCGTCGGCCTCTACCTGACCTGCTACTACGCCGGCGGCAGCCTCGGCGCGGTACTGCCGGCGCCATTCTGGGAGCGCTGGGGCTGGCCGGGCTGCCTGGGCCTGATCCTCCTGGCCCAGTTGCTGCCGTTGCTTCTGACCCGCTACGGCTGGTCCGCACCACAGGCCGAACGCGCGGCCCTGCGCGCGTCGCAAGGAAGACCGTAACCATCGCAAGAACAACAAGAACCGACAGGAGGTTAGCCATGAACCATGTCATCACCCCCCACAGCAAGCTGCTCGGCGTCATCGAGCCGGTCCTCAACGACATGCCCGCCGGAACCCTGCGCCACGCACTGTTCCGGGCCTTCTGGGACGAGACGGCGTCGTTGCTGGACATCGAGGACGCCTTCGCCCGGGTCACCGCCCGGCGCCAGGCGGTCGAGCCGCTGCGCAAGTTCTTCGCCAGCTGGTCGAAGACCAACAACTCGGCGGCCAGCGTTTCCGGACTGGCCAATCGCCTGACCCTGCTGGCCCGTTCGGAACAGGGTTCGGCAGCGGCAGACCAGCTCTATCGAGCCTGCGGCAGCCTGCAACGGATCACCGACGAAGACCTCGGCGCCCTCGGCAACACCGTGCATGCCGATCTTTTCTACACCATGGCCACCACCCTTTGCGGCGACGACCGCTGGCTGCTGCGCGAGAACTGCCTGCCTTCGGCGCAGGCGTTCAAGGACTGGACCGACCGCCAGCGCCTGCGTGAGCGCGACCTGATGCAGGGACTGCTGACCACGCTGGTACACGAGGTCTATACCCACGGCGAGGTGGAGTACATCCACCCGCTGTACAAGGAATGGTTCAGCCGCGACATGGGCGTACCCGCCGAACGCGCCCGCGCCACCGTGGCCTGGGTAACGGTGCACACCGGCGGCACCGAGAGCAATCACTTCGCCCACGCCACGGCGGCGGTGAACGCCTTCGTCGAGGCGATGGAAATCGAGGTGAACGAAGAAGCCGCGCGCAACCTGTTCGGGCTCTACCTGCGCAACAAGGCGCAGGTCATGCGTGACTGCGCGGCGCTGTTCTGAGGACTGGCGGCCCTCCCGTCAGGGGGGCCGCCCCGCTCAGACTCGTGCCAGCGACGGCAGGTCGCCGCTGAGGCCAAGCGCCTGGCGGACGAACAGCGCCTTCGCCTCGTGATGGCCGTCGACCAGGCGCAGGCCGGCGTTGCGCAGCCAGCGCAGCGGCAACCGGTCGGCCTGGAACAGGCGCTCGAAGCCTTCCATCGCCGTCATCATGCCCAGGTTGTGCGGCATCCGCCGCCGCTCGAAGCGACTCAGCACGCGTTCGTCGGCAAGCCGTTCGCCGCGCTCCAGGGCGTGCAACAGGACCTCGGACAGCACCGCCGCATCGAGGAAGCCCAGGTTCACGCCCTGTCCGGCCAGCGGGTGGATGGTGTGCGCAGCGTCGCCGACCAGCGCCAGGCCCGGCTCGACGTAACGCTTGGCGTGCCGCTGGCGCAGCGGGATGCACAGGCGCCGGTCGGCATGCAGGATGGCGCCCAGGCGCTGTTCGAAGGCTTCGCCGAGGGCGGCGCGGAAGCCATCCTCGTCCAACGCCATCAGGCGTTCTGCCTGTTCCGGGGTGGTCGACCAGACGATCGAGCACCAGTGCTCGTCGCCGCGGTCCGGCAGGGGCAGGAAGGCCAGCGGACCGTCGTCGGTGAAGCGCTGCCAGGCGGTTGCGCGGTGCGCGTTCTCGCAGCGCACGCTGGTGACGATGGCGTGGTGCAGGTAATCCCATTCGCGGGTGGCGCAGCCGGCCAGGCGGCGTACCGCCGAGTTGGCGCCGTCGGCGGCGACCACCAGCGGCGCACGCAGCTGGCGACCGTCGGCCAGGGTCAGCAGCCAGTCGTCGCCGGAGTGGCGCATCTGTTCCAGGCGCGCATTGGCCAGCAGGCCGGTGGTGGAATCGTGCAGGCGTTCCAGCAGGGCGTCCTGCACCACCCGGTTCTCGACGATATGGCCGAGTACCTCGGCGTGCACGCTGGCGGCGCTGAAGCCGATCCGCCCGGTGCCGGAGCCATCCCACACCTGCATCTCGCGATAGGGCTCGGCGCGGCGCGCGACGATGTCGTCCCAGGCATGCAGGCGCTGGAGAATCCGCCGGCTGGCTTCGGACAGCGCGCTGACCCGCGGCTCGTAGGGCGCCTCCGGCTTGAACGGCGCCACGTCGAGCGAGCCGCCGTCCACCAGCAGCACCTCCAGGCCGCTGCCCTCCAGGGCCAGGGCCAGGGCGCTACCGACCATGCCGGCGCCGACGATGACCAGATCCGCGTGCATATCCTCGTTCTCCACTCGTGGGCCCTCTTCAGGCCGCGTTCCGCAGGCGCGGCTTGAGCCGCACGTACAGGGTTTTCTGAACCCGCGCCACCAGGGTGCCGGCGTCGTCGCGCACTTCGGCGTGCAGCCGGGGCAGGTACTTCTCGCCGCCGGCGGTCCGCTCGCGGACCTCGTCGAGCAGCTTCTGGTCGATGCTGAAATGCGCATGCACCGGGCCCTTGCCCGGGCTGACGAACTCGATGTTGGCCGCCTTGTCCCAGACCACGTAGTCGCGGCCCAGGTTCTCCATCAGCATCAGCATGAAGAACGGGTCGGTCATCGCGTAGAGGCTGCCGCCGAACTGGGTGCCTACATAGTTGCGATTGAGCCGGTTCAGGCCCATGCGCACCCGAACCTCGCGGAAATCGCCAGCGATGTGCCGCACACGGATGCCCGCCCCCAGGAAGGGCGGGTAGAGATTCATGGCGAAGCGCAGCAGGCGGGCCTTGCACGCCCTCGACCAGACCGGCATGGCGCTACAGCGGCCGCGCGCCGAGGCCCATGGCCTGGCGGGCGAACCAGCGCTTGGCCGGCGGCAGCAGGTCGAGCCCGAGCAGGCCGAGGTTGCGCCCGGCGCCGAGCAGCGCGCGGTCGTTGGAGAACAGCCGGGTCACCCGGTCGGAGAAGCCGACGGTCATCTGCTGGTCCAGGCGCTGCCCATCGAGGTAGCGCTGCAGCACGGCGAACTCGCCCAGCGGCGCGTCGTCGTGGAGCAGGGCGTCGACCAGCGCCAGGGTGTCGCGCAACGACAGGTTGAAGCCCTGGCCGGCGATGGGGTGCAGACTGTGCGCAGCGTTGCCCAGCACCACCAGGTGCGGACGCACCTGCTCGCGGGCCTCGACCAGGTGCAAGGGGTAGCAGTGCCGTGCGCCGACCTGGCGGAAGGCGCCGAGGCGGTAGCCGAAGGCAGCCTGCAGCTCGCCGAGGAAGGCCGCGTCATCGAGGCCACGCAGGCGTTCGGCGTCCTTGCCTGGGCGGGTCCAGATCAGCGCGCAACGGTTATCCGGCAACGGCAGGAGGGCCATCGGACCGCTGGGGGTGAAGCGCTCGAAGGCCTGCCCGAGGTGCGCCTCGGAGGGCGATACGTTGGCGATCAGCGCAGTCTGCCGGTACGGCGTCTGCTCCACGGCGATGCCAAGTTGTTCGCGCAGCCCGGAACGACCGCCATCGGCGAGGATCGCCAGCTCGCAATCGAGTTGCGTCTCGTCGTCGAGGGTAAGCCGGTAACCGCCCTCCCGGGCTTCCAGGGTCTTCACTTCGGCCGGGCAGTGCCAGCGCACCACCTCGGGGTCGAGCGCCTTCCACAGGCACTGGCCGAGCCAGGCGTTCTCCACCACGTAGCCCAGCGCCGGCACGCCTTCCTCGATGGCGGTCAGGCGGGTGGCGCCGAAGCGGCCGCGGTCGGAAACATGGATATGCAGGATCGGCTCGGCGCGCTCGGCGATCGCCGGCCACAGGCCGAGTCGCTCGTAGATCTGCCGGCTGCCGTAGGACAGCGCCGAAGAGCGGGCGTCGTAGCTGGGCTGGTAGGCGTTGCCGGGGGCGAAGGGTTCGATCAGCACGATCGACCAGCCGCGCTCCCGAGCGCCGGCCTGCAGGGCCAGCGCCAGCGAGGCGCCGACCAGGCCCCCGCCGATGATCGCCAGGTTGACCTTGCTCATCGTCACCTCAGGCTGCCTCGCTCTTGGCCGCGGCCATCAGCGCCTCGATCTCGGCGACGGTCTTCGGCACGCCGTTGGTCAGCACTTCGCAGCCATTGCGGGTGACCACCACGTCGTCCTCGATGCGTACGCCGATACCGCGCCACTTCTTCGCCACCGTGGTATTGTCCGGGGCGATGTAGATGCCCGGCTCGACGGTCATCGCCATGCCCGGTTCGAGCACCCGCCATTCGCCGCCGACGCGGTACTCGCCGACGTCGTGCACGTCCATCCCCAGCCAGTGGCCGGCGCGGTGCATGTAGAAAGCCTTGTAGGCCTCGTGGGCGATCAGCTCGTCGACGTCGCCCTCCAGCAGGCCCAGGCGCACCAGCCCGGCGGTGATGACCCGTACGGTGGCCTCATGGGCCTCGTTCCAGTGGCGACCGGGGGCGATGTAGTCGAACGCCGCCATGTTGGCTTCCAGCACCAGTTCGTAGATCGCCTTCTGCTCGGGACTGAAGCGGCCATTGGCGGGGAAGGTACGGGTGATGTCGCTGGCGTAGCAGTCGATCTCGCAGCCGGCATCGATCAGGATCAGGTCGCCGTCCTTGATCGCCGCATCGTTCTCGCGGTAGTGCAGGATGCAGGCGTTGCGTCCGGCGGCGACGATCGAGCCGTAGGCCGGCATCTTCGCCCCGCCCTTGCGGAACTCGTATTCCAGTTCGGCTTCCAGGTGGTACTCGAACAGCCCCGGCCGGCACACCTCCATCGCCCGGATGTGCGCCCGGGCGGAGACCTCGGCGGCGTAGCGCATGACCTTCACTTCGTTGGCGCTCTTGTACAGCCGCTGGTCGTGCAGCAGGTGGTCGAGGGCAACGAACTCGTTCGGCGGCTGCGCGCCCTGGCGGGCCTTGGAGCGGATCACGTTGATCCAGTCCATCAGCCGGCGGTCGAAGTCGGGATTGGCGCCAAGGGCGTAGTAGACCCGGTCGCGGCCTTCGATCAGGCCGGGCAGGATGTCGTCGATATCGCCGATGGGAAAGGCGTCGTCGGCGCCGTACTGGCCGATCGCACCGTCCTGGCCGGCGCGCAGGCCGTCCCACAGTTCACGCTCCGGATCCCGCTCGCGGCAGAACAGCACGTATTCGCCGTGGGCACGGCCGGGAATCAGCGCCATCACCGCCTCCGGCTCGGGGAAGCCGGTGAGGTACTGGAAGTCGCTGTCCTGGCGGTAGACATGCTCGACGTCGCGATTGCGGATGTACATCGGCGCCGCCGGCAGGATGGCGATGCTGTTGGGTTCCATCTGCGCCATCAGCGCCTTGCGCCGACGGGCGTACTCCGACTTGGGGATACGGATCATGCAGAAACCTCAGTGCAGTGAAGGCTTGGGAGCGGGCTCCAGCGGCTTGCCGCACTCGGCGAACAGCAGCAGCGGAGCGACCCGCAGGTATTCCATGACTTCCATATAGTCCGTCTCGCCGTCCTCGCTGTCTTCCAGCTGGCCCTGGACCTGGGCGATGGCGGCCATGTCCTGCAGCACTTCCTCGGCTTCGCCGGTCAGGCTGCCTTCGCGGGCGGTGAGGCCGAAACCGGCGAGGAAACCCTGGCACCATTGGCCGAGCGCCTCGGTGCGCTGGGCGAGCGGGGTTTCGTCGTCGGGCAGGAGCATGACGACGGCGACCTCGCCGGCGGAAAAGTCCTGCCGGACCATGCCGAGCAGGCCGGACAACGCGGCCTTGAGTCGTTCGCCCGGCGCGCCGCCGAGCAGTTCGGCGGCAGCGTGTTGCCAGGCGGCCTCGTCGAAGCCGGCGCCGGCGCAGACCCGACCCAGCAGATGGCCGTGCAGTTCGGCCGGCGAGACCGGCATGGCCGCCTCGGCGAGAAGGGAGGAAAAGGCGCTGTAGGCGGAATTCTGAGTGGACATCTCGGGACCCTGACGGCTGGGCGCCATTGGGGCGCTACACGTGAAATGAAGGTGGTTATCCTAGCACCGCCCGCCCCGGCAAGACCATGCGACCGGTTGCCGGCGCGCCGGCCCGGCCGGGGCATTGGCCCCGACCGGGGACGATCCTATATAGTTGTCCAATCACCCCAATTCCCAAGCGAGAGCCCATGGAAGACGCCGATCTGCAATTGTTGACGGCCAAGTTCGACCAGCTGCTCCAGAAGCTGGAACAGCTCAAGGCGGAGAACCGGCTGCTGCGGGCGAACGAAAAGTCCTGGCGCGAAGAGCGCGCTCATCTGATCGAAAAGAACGAAATGGCGAGACACAAGGTCGAAGCGATGATTTTGCGTCTGAAAGCCTTGGAGCAGGACACATGAGCCAGTCGAATACCCTCACCGTGCAGATTCTCGACAAGGAATACTGCATCAATTGCCCGGACGACGAGCGCGCCAACCTGGAAAGCGCCGCCCGTTACCTGGACGGCAAGATGCGCGAGATCCGCTCCAGCGGCAAAGTCATCGGTGCCGACCGGGTTGCCGTGATGGCCGCCCTCAACATCACCCACGACCTGCTGCACCGCAAGGAGCGCCTGGACCAGGAAAGCAGCTCGACCCGCGAGCGCGTGCGCGAACTGCTCGATCGCGTCGACCGCGCCCTGGCGAATCCGGCCGATGCCGGCGAAGCCTGACCCGGGCGCGGCCAATTCGGGTATACTGGCCTCCGCTCCCTGGTGTGTTGGCCAGTCGGTGATGTCCCTGAGCCGATAACTGCAACAACGGAGGTTGCCAGTTGGACCGGTGTGCATGTCCGCACGACGGAAAGCCTTAAGGTCTACTGCAACCGCCACCTTGAACTTTCGGGTTCAAGGGCTAACCCGACAGCGGCACGACCGGGGAGCTACCTTTCCACATGATCGAATCGCAAGACCTCAGCCGCCCGGCCCTGCGCCGCAAGCTCCGCCAGGCGCGCCGCGCGCTCTCCCCCCTGCAGCAACGCCTCGCCGCCCGCGCCCTCTATCGACAACTGGCGCAGCATCCCCTTTTCCGCCGTGCCCGCCATATCGCCCTGTACCTGCCCAACGACGGTGAGATCGACCCGCGTCCGCTGCTGCGTGCGGCGCAGAAGCGCGGCAAGGCCACCTACCTGCCGGTGCTGGCGCCCTGGCCGCGGACGCGCATGGTATTCCAGCGGGTCGGCAGCGGCGAACGCTGGACCCGCAACCGCTTCCGCATCAGCGAACCGCTGGCCGACGCCGGCCGCCAGCGCAAGGCCTGGGCGCTGGACCTGGTACTGCTGCCGCTGGTGGGGTTCGACGAACAGGGCGGGCGCCTGGGCATGGGCGGCGGCTTCTACGACCGCAGCCTGGCCTACCTGGCGAGGCGCAAAAATGGTCACAAACCGACGCTGATCGGCCTGGCCCATGAATGTCAGAAGGTGGATCGACTGGCGCTGGCCAGCTGGGACATTCCCCTGGCGGGAACGGTGACCGATGCGGGCTGGTACGTGGCAGGGAAACGCTAGGAAGGAGGGAGAACCCTGGGTACCGCGTTCCATGCGATACCCGGCGAGTCTTACGGCTGTTGCGTCACCTGGGCGGGCGTGCTGGCCTGTCGTTCCCAGAGGCTCTGGGTATAACCGGTGGTGACGACCCCAAGTCCGAAGATGATGACCAAAACCCACAGCAAGTCTGGCTTGCGCTTCATCGATTGCCTCCCCCTTCCAGGCAATTTTCGAGGCCGGTCCTTGCGATTATCTTATCGCCTGAGCACCCTGCCCCGCTGAAAAACGGCATTTTCCGATAAGCTGAAGTCATACGCAATTACACCGGCGACCGGTGGTCACGCGCAGACGTTTCCTACGTATATCTACGAAAGAGGAGCAAAGTTCATGCCTGCCTACTGGCTGATGAAATCCGAGCCGGACGAACTCTCGATCCGCGACCTGCAACGCCTCGGAACCGCCCGCTGGGATGGCGTGCGCAACTATCAGGCGCGCAACTTCATCCGCAGCATGAACTCCGGCGACCTGTTCTTCTTCTACCACTCCAGTTGCCCGCAGCCCGGCATCGCCGGCATCGCCCGCATCGAAGGCGAAGCCTACCCCGATCCCACGGCCCTGGATCCCGCCAGCCCCTACCACGACCCCAAGGCCAGCGCCGGGAAGAACCCCTGGAGCGCCCGCGACGTCAGCTTCGTCGAAGCCTTCGCCGAGGTCGTTCCACTGGCCCGGCTGAAGGCCCAGGACGCCCTGGCCAACCTCGCCCTGGTGCAGAAGGGCAGCCGCCTCTCGGTAATGCCGGTCAGCGCCGAGGAATGGCAGGCGATCCTGCCGCTGGCGAAACGCTGAAGCCATCGCTCAGGCCATCTGCGAGATGGTCCGGCGGAAACGCCAGAGCGCGCCGAAGAAGAACGCCGAACCGATCACCACGATACCGGCGAACTGCGGCCAGACGATGTCGAAACCGGCGCCGCGGAACAGGATCGCCTGGGCCAGGCTGACGAAATGCGTGGTCGGCGCCGCCAGCATGATGTTCTGCACCAGTTCCGGCATGCTTTCCCGTGGCGTGGTGCCGCCCGAAAGGATGTTCAGCGGCAGCAGCACGAGGATGGTCAACAGTCCGAGCTGCGGCATCGAACGCGCCACCGTGCCGAGGAATATGCCCATGGAGGTGGTGGCGAACAGATGCAATCCGGCGCCGAGCAGGAACAGTCCCACCGAGCCGCTGATCGGCACGTCCAGCCAGCCACGCACCACCCACTGCAACGAGAGCCCCGCCGCCACCAGCACCACCAGCCCCATCGACCAGACCTTGGCCATCATGATCTCGAAGGCCGACAGCGGCATCACCAGCAGGTGCTCGACGGTGCCGTGCTCGCGCTCGCGGATCAGCGCGGCGCCGGTGAGGATGATCGACAGCATGGTGATCTGGTTGATCACTTCCATCACCCCACCGAACCAGGCCTGGGTCAGGTTCGGGTTGAATTCCATGCGCACCTCGATCTGCGCCGGCATGCTCGGCTCCGCGCGGTAGCGGCTGACGAATTCGCGCACCTCGGTGGCGACGATGTTCTGGATGTAGCCCGCGCCAGAGAAGGCCTGCCCGGTCTGGGTCGCGTCGACGTTGACCTGGATCGAGGGCTTGCGCCCGGCGAGCACGTCGCGCTGGAAGTCCGGCGGGATATCGAGGGTGAAGGTATACAGGCCGACGTCCATGCCGCGATCCATCTCGGCATGTCCGATCATTTCCGGCGGCCGGAAGTATGGGGGCTGGAAGGCATTGACGATACGCGACGAGAGCTGCGAGCGGTCCTCGTCGACCACCGCGATCGGCGCGTGATGCAAGGTTTCCGGAATACCGGTGGCGGAACTGTAGACGCCCAGGGTGAAGGCCCAGACGATCAGTGCCAGCATCGCGTAGTCGCGGCCGAGACTGCGGAACTCCTTGATGCCCAGGTTGAAGATGTTGGCCAGGCTGCGCATCGCTCAGTCCTCCTGCTTCTTCAGGCAGGCCACGCTGAGCAGGGTCAGCACCACGATGGAAGCGGCAAGCGGCAGGTAGTAGGCCCAGAGATCGGACAGGCCCAGCGATTTGGAAAAGGCGCCGCGGCTGACCACCAGGAAATGCGAGGTCGGATAGAGCTTGCCGATCCAGGCCGCCGCACCCTCCAGCGAGGACACCGGGTGGATCAGCCCGGAGAACTGGATCGCCGGGATCATGGTGGCGATCGCCACGCCGAATACAGCGGCGATCTGGCTGCGCATGAACGTCGAGAGGAACAGCCCGAGGCCAGTGCTGGTGACCACATAGAGGAAAGCGCCGATGGTCAACGCCAGGAAGCTGCCCTTGAGCGGCACGCGAAATACCACGATGGCCAGGACCAGCATCAGCAGGAAGTTGATCATGCCCATGGCGACGTAGGGCAGCTGCTTGCCGACCAGGAACTCCAGGCGCGTCACCGGGGTGACATAGAGGTTGGTGATCGAACCCAGTTCCTTTTCGCGCACCACGCCGAGGGCGGTGAGCATGGCCGGGATCATGATCAGCAGCAGCGGGATCACCGCCGGCACCATCGCCTTCAGGCTTTCCACGTCGGGGTTGTAGCGATAGCGCACCTCGGTGCTGGCCGCCGCGCTGGCCTCGGCCCCACCCGCCTGCCGCGAGAGGTCCGCCAGGTAGCTGGTGTGCAGACCCTGCACGTAGCCGAGCACGGTGTTGGCACGGGTCGGCATCGCTCCGTCGATCCACACGCCGATGGCCGGATCGGAGCCACGCTTGAGATCGCGCCCGAAGTTCGGCGGAATCTCCACCGCCAGGCTCAGCTCGCCGCTGCGCAGGCGCCGGTCGAGGTCGTCCGGGTCGGTGATCGGCGCATGTTCGACGAAATAGCGCGAGCCGGCGATGTTCAGCGCGTAGGCCTGGCTGGTGGTGGTCTGGTCACGGTCGAGGACCGCCCAGGAGAGGTCCTCGACGTCCATGTTGATGCCATAGCCGATGATGAACATCAGCAGCGCGGTGCCGAGCAGGGCCAGGGTCAGGCGGATCGGGTCGCGGCGCAGCTCCATGGCTTCGCGGCGCGCATAGCTGAACAGCCGCAGGGGGCTGAAGCGTTCGCGTTGCGCCTGGCGCTCCTGGCCATCGCCGGGCTGCTCCGCGACGGCCGGCGCCTCGGCCGGTTGCGCTGGCGCGGCGGCGCCGGCGGCTTCTTCCAGGTACGCGATGAAGGTCGCCTCCAGGGTCGGCAGGCCGCGCTGGCGCACCAGCTCATCGGGAGTATCGCTGGCCAGTACCTTGCCGGCATGCATCAGCGAGATGCGATCGCAGCGCTGGGCCTCGTTCATGAAGTGGGTGGAAATGAAGATGGTCACCCCGTCGCGGCGCGACAGCTCGACCATTAGCTCCCAGAAGCCGTCGCGAGCCACCGGGTCGACCCCCGAAGTGGGCTCGTCGAGGATCAGGATTTCCGGCTTGTGGATCACCGCCACCGCCAACGACAGACGCTGGCGAATGCCCAGCGGCAGGTCGTTGGGCAGCTCGTCGGCCACCTTCTCCAGGTCGAAGCGCCGGAGCATTTCGCCGACCCGTGCCGGGATGCCATCCGCCGGCAGGTGGAACAGCCGGGCGTGCAACACCAGGTTCTGCCGCACGCTCAGCTCGGCATACAGGGAAAAGGCCTGGGACATGTAGCCGACCCGGCGACGGGTCGCCATGTCGCTGGCGTCCACCGCCTGGCCGAACAGCGCGCACGTGCCTTCGCTGGCCGGCAGCAGGCCGGTGAGCATCTTCATGGTGGTGGACTTGCCGCAGCCGTTGGAGCCGAGGAAGCCGAAGATTTCCCCACGCTCGATACGGAAGCTGACGTGATCGACCGCGACGAAGTCGCCGAAACGACAGGTCAGGCCCTCGGCCTCGATGGCGATCCGCGGCGCGCCTTCGCTCTGCGGTCGCGGCGGGATCACCAATCGATGGTGGCCGGCGCGCTTGCTTTCCGGCAGCAGGGCGATGAACGCCGACTCGAGGCTCTGCGTCCCGGTACGCTCGCGCAACTCCTGCGGCGTACCGGTGGCCAGGACCTTTCCGTCGTCCATCGCCACCAGCCAGTCGAAGCGCTCGGCTTCCTCCATGTAGGCGGTGGCGACCAGCACGCTCATGCCTTCGCGGCCCGCGCGGATACGGCCGATCAGCTCCCAGAACTGGTTGCGCGACAGCGGGTCGACGCCGGTGGTCGGCTCGTCGAGGATCAGCAGGTCGGGATCGTGGATCAGCGCGCAGCACAGCCCGAGCTTCTGCTTCATGCCGCCGGACAGCTTGCCCGCAGGACGCTCGGCGAACGGCGCCAATCCGGTACTTTGCAGCAGATCGGCGATGCGCCGCTCGCGCTCGGCCTTGTCGTGGCCGAACAGCCGACCGAAGAAGTCGACGTTCTCGAACACCGAGAGCGTCGGGTAGAGGTTCTTGCCCAGCCCCTGGGGCATGTAGGCGATGCGCGGGCAGACCGCCCGGCGGTGGCGGCGGTCGCGCATGTCGCCATCGAGTACGCGGATCTCGCCATCCTGCATCTTCCGTGCGCCGGCCAGCAGCGCCAGCAGGCTGGACTTGCCGACCCCGTCCGGACCGATCAGGCCGACCATGCGGTTGGCCGGGATCTCCAGGCTGACGTCGTCAACCGCACGCGTCTCGCCGTAGCGCAGCGAAACGCCCCGGAGGCTCGCCACGCCGCTCCCGCCAGCGGTCATTGCGGAACCTTGATCTGCAGGTTGGCCGGCCACTCGACCTCAGGGTCCAGTCGCAGGTAGGCCATTCCGGGCACGCCGGTCTTGACGTAGGTGATGTATTTTTCCAGCAGCGCCGGATCGAGCCGCGCCTTGACCCGGAACATCAGCTTCTCCCGCTCGTTGGCGGTTTCCACCGTTTTCGGGGTGAACTGGGCGACACTGGCGACATAGGAAACCTTGGCCGGGATCACGTAGTCCGGCACCGCGTCGATCACCAAGCGCACTTCCTGGCCCAGTCCGACCCTGCCGGCCTGCATGGATGGCAGGAAGAAAGTCATGTAGACGTCGGCCAGGTCGACCATGTTGAGGAGCTTGCCACCGGCCGGCAGCACTTCCCCCGGCTGTGCCACGCGGTACTGCACGCGGCCGTTGCGCGGCGCCTTGAGCAGGCTGTCGTCGATATCCGCCTGGAGCCGGGCGACGCTGGCCTTGGCCGCCTCGATGGCCGACTGCGCCTCGATTACCTGGGAACGCCCGGCCTCGATCGCCGCCTGCGCCGAAATCACTTGCGAGCGTGCCGCGGACAACGCCGCCTGGGCGCTCTGCAGGGTCGCCCGATCGTCGTCGAGTTGCTGTTGCGGCAGGGCATTGCGCTTGACCAGCGCCTCGGTACGGGTGAAGCGCTTCTGCGCCGCTGTCAGCTCTGCCTGGCGCTGCGCCACCACGGCCTGGGCGGTGCTCTTCTCGCTCTCGCGCTGGGCCACCAGCGAGGTCGCGGTGAGCTTGGCGTTCTCCGCCTGGCGCACCTGGGCCTGGGCCTGGGCCAACTGCGCCTCGAGCACCTGGGTATCCATCCGCGCGACGATTTCGCCGGCCTTGACGAAGTCGCCCTCGTCGACCTTGATCTCGGCGACCCGCCCGGGAAGCTTGGCCGCCACGTCCACCTCGGTGGCCTCGATGCGTCCGTTGCCGCTGGCGAATCCCTCGCCCAGGCCGGTCGGTCGCGATACCTGCCAGACCAGCACGCCTACGCCGAGCAGCGCCGCCACGATCAAGGCACGGCTCAGCCACCGTTTGCTTTCCTGTTTCATCCCTTCTCCTCGCACGTCCGGCCAGGCCGCGGCGATGGCGCTCACGCTGGAAAGCGCGGCCGCCGCGGACTTCACTGGCTCGATTGTCCCTCCAGGGCGGCGCGCGGGTGTTGATGCACGTCAGACGCGCCCGACCGAATCTCACAGGAAAGCAGAATCGCCGGTGCCTCGCATCCGGGAGCGCGGGACAGAACGGATAGTTGACCTCAGGGCTGGACGATGAGGTTGTTGAACAGCAGGTCGGTCACCAGCGGCTTGCCCTCTTCCTGCTCGAGGGTCTGCTGGACCTGCTTCAGCGCCTCCTGGCGCAGGCTTTCCTTGGCCTCGACCGTACCCAGGCTCTGGTCGGTCTGCTGGGCGAACAGCATGATCAACTGGTTGCGGATCAAGGGCTCGTGATGCTCGACCTTGGTCGCCGCGTCCTTGTCGGCCACCTGCAGGGCGATGTCGGCCTTGTAGTACTGCAGGCGCGGCCCGCTGCCGTAGTTGCCGACCAGCGCCGGGGTCAGGTCGACGTAGACCGGCTTGTTCGCGCCCTCGCCTTCCGGCGCGGCCTCCTCGGCCGAGGCGAACGACGGGAACAGACTCAGGCACAGGGCCAGCGACAGGGCAATGGGGGTTCTCACGGGCGCATCTCCTCGACGAATGCCGGCAAGCATAGCCAGACTCTCGGCCGGGCCCAAGCCCGGGGTTTATGGACAACCATCAGTTGCGGCGATGCTGATTGACCCCCGGCGTCTCCCTCCTACACTGGCCGGACCGCAAACTGGAGCGTCCCCGATGAAAGCCGTCCTCTGCAAAGCCTTCGGCCCGGCCAGCAGCCTGGTCCTGGAAGAAATCGCCAGCCCGAGCCCGGCGAAGAACGAAATCCTCCTCGATGTGCACGCCGCCGGGGTCAACTTCCCAGACACCCTGATCATCGAGGGCAAGTACCAGTTCAAGCCACCCTTCCCCTTCTCCCCGGGCGGCGAGGCGGCCGGGGTGGTCGCCGCGGTCGGTGAAAAGGTCGCCCACGTCAGGCCCGGCGACCGGGTCATGGCCCTGACCGGCTGGGGCAGCTTCGCCGAGCAGGTCAAGGTGCCCGGCTATAACGTGATGCCGATTCCCGAAGGCATGGACTTCGCCAGCGCCGCCGCCTTCGGCATGACCTACGGCACCTCGATGCACGCCCTGAAACAGCGCGCCAACCTGCAACCCGGCGAGACCCTGCTGGTGCTCGGCGCTTCCGGCGGGGTCGGGCTGGCTGCCGTGGAGATCGGCAAGGCCATGGGCGCCCGGGTGATCGCTGCCGCCAGTACCCCCGACAAGCTCGCCGTGGCCAAGGCCGCCGGCGCCGACGAACTGATCAACTACAGCGAAGGTAGCCTGCGCGAGCAGCTCAAGGCCTTGACCGGCGGCCAGGGCGTCGATGTGATCTACGATCCGGTGGGCGGCGAACTGTTCGAGGAGGCCTTCCGCAGCATCGCCTGGAACGGACGGATGCTGGTGGTCGGCTTCGCCAGCGGCAGCATCCCTTCGCTGCCGGCCAACCTGACCCTGCTCAAGGGCGCCTCGCTGGTCGGCGTGTTCTGGGGATCGTTCGCCCAACGCCAGCCGCAGGACAACGCTGACAACTTCCGCCAGCTGTTCGCCTGGCACGCCGAAGGCAAACTGAAGCCGCTGGTGTCGCAGCGCTTCCCGCTGGAACGGGCCGGCGACGCTATCGACGCCCTCGGCCAGCGCAGGGCGGTCGGCAAGGTGGTGGTGGAGGTTCGCTGAGCCACGAAGGCGGCGAGTATTGCCTCCCGCCCGTGCGGAGAAAGGCATGGCGGGCCGGAGCGATACACCGGCCGAGGCCCACGCTGTCAGATGTTTTTCCCCTATGAAGGCCCCGGTTTCCGACCGGGGCTTTCTTATTTCCGACCAATGCACTCAACCTGTAACATTTCCGCTATTTTTTCATTTACGAAAAATGTAGTGTTCGCAACCGCGTAAAAAGGCGCGACACAACAACAAGCGGAGCTCGCGATGTTCGGAATCTTTCGTCCCGCGCCACACCAGGCGCCACTGCCCGATGCCGAGGTGGACAGCACCTACCGGCGCCTGCGCTGGCAGATCTTCGCCGGTATCTTCATCGGCTACGCGGGTTACTACCTGCTGCGCAAGAACTTCTCCCTGGCCATGCCCTACCTCATCGAGGACGGCTACAGCCGCGGTCAACTGGGCGTCGCGATGTCGGCCATCGCCATCGCCTACGGCCTGTCGAAATTCATCATGGGCCTGGTCTCGGACCGTTCCAACCCACGGGTCTTCCTGCCGTTCGGCCTGTTGGTGTCGGCGGCGGTGATGTTCATTTTCGGATTCGCGCACTGGGCTACCTCCAGCGTCACCATCATGTTCGTCCTGCTCTTCATCAACGGCTGGGCCCAGGGCATGGGCTGGCCGCCGAGCGGACGGACCATGGTCCACTGGTGGTCGCAGAAGGAGCGCGGCAGCGTGGTCTCAGTGTGGAACGTCGCCCACAATGTCGGCGGCGGCCTGATCGGCCCGCTGTTCCTGCTCGGCCTGGCGCTGTTCGGCGACTGGCGCTCGGCCTTCTACGTGCCGGCCATCGTCGCCGTGGGCGTAGCCGTGTTCGCCTATTTCGCCATGCGCGACACCCCGCAATCCTGCGGCCTGCCGCCGATCGAGAAGCATAAGGACGACTACCCCGAAGGCTACGACGAACACCACGAGCGCGAGCTGTCGACCAAGGAGATCTTCGTCACCTACGTGCTGCGCAACAAGCTGCTCTGGTACATCGCCCTGGCCAACGTGTTCGTCTACCTGCTGCGCTACGGTGTGCTCGACTGGGCGCCGACCTACCTCAAGGAGGCCAAGCACTTCAACGTCGACAAGTCGTCCTGGGCGTACTTCTTCTACGAATGGGCGGGGATTCCCGGCACCCTGCTCTGCGGCTGGCTGTCGGACAAGCTGTTCAAGGGCAATCGCGGCGCCACCGGCGTGGTGTTCATGATCCTGGTGACCGTCGGCACCCTGATCTACTGGCTGAACCCGGCCGGCAACCCGGCGATCGACATGGCCGCGCTGATCATGATCGGCTTCCTGATCTACGGCCCGGTGATGCTGATCGGCTTGCAGGCCCTGGAGCTGGCGCCGAAGAAAGCGGCCGGCACCGCCGCCGGCTTCACCGGTCTGTTCGGCTACCTCGGCGGCTCGGTGGCGGCCAACGCCCTGGTCGGCTACACGGTGGATCACTTCGGCTGGGACGGTGGCTTCAAGCTGCTGATCGGCGCCTGCCTGCTGGCCATCCTGTTCCTCTGCCTGACCCTGCGCAAACCCGCGGTCCAGGCCGCGCCGCAGCAAGCCGGCTGATGACGCGGCGGCTCCGGCGCCAGGCCGGAGCCGCGTTCAGTCCCGCGGCGCGTAGGCGAACACGTCGGCGCGCATCTGGTGCGCGTCCATCCCTGCTTCGACCAGGGCATCCAGGGTCGCGTAGACCATCGCCGGCGAGCCGCTGGCATACACATGCAGGCTCGACAGGTCGGCGAAATCCTCGCGCACCGCCTCGTGCAGCAAGCCGCAGCGCCCCTCCCAGCCACAGAGGTCGCTGACCACCCGGTGCAGGAACAGGTTCGGCAGGCCTTCCCACTCCGTCCAGTGCGGCAGTCGGTAGAAATCCTCCGGACGCCGAACGCCCCAGTAGAGATGTACAGGATGGGCGAAGCCGGCGGCGCGGCAGTGCTCGATCAGGCTGTGCATCTGCGACATGCCGGTTCCCGCAGCGATCAGCACCAGCGGACCGTCGGGCAGTTCCGCCAGATGCGCGTCGCCGAACGGCAGCTGGATCCGTGCCAGGCGCTCGCGCTGCAATTGCGCGATCAGCGCGACGGCACTGTCTTCCTTGGCCAGGATGTGCAACTCAAGGTCGCGTCCCGCATGCGGCGCGGAGGCCAGGGAAAACGCCGCGCTGTCGCCGCCGTCACGCTCCAGCAACAGGTACTGCCCGGCGTGATAGCGTGGCGGCTTGCCGGCCGGCGCGCGCAGGCCGACCCGGTAGACGTCGCCGCCGACCTCTTCGCAGAAGCTCAACTGGCAGGTCAGCTTGCGCAGAGGCAGTTCACCCGGCGCCAGCACCCCGTCCCAATGCAGCACGCAGTCTTCCAGCGGCTCAGCGAGGCAGGTGAAGAGTTCGCCATGATCGCGTACCTCGCCGTTCTGGCGTACCCGCCCCTCCACCAGCAGCGCCGCGCAGATATGGCAGTTGCCGTTGCGGCAGCTCTGCGGACAGTCGTAGCCAAGCCGCCGGGCGCCATCGAGGATGCGTTCCCCCGGCAGCAGCTCGAGGCAGGCGCCGGACGGTTGCAGGACGATACGCATCAGTCGATCCCGAGGCTCGACCAGAGCGCGTCGATGCGCCGTGTCACCGCTTCGTCCTTGACGATGGCGCGCCCCCATTCGCGGCTGGTCTCGCCCGGCCACTTGTGGGTGGCATCAAGCCCCATCTTCGAGCCGAGGCCGGAAACCGGCGAGGCGAAGTCGAGGTAGTCGATGGGCGTGTTGTCGATCATCACCGTGTCGCGCTTGGGGTCCATCCGCGTGGTGATGGCCCAGATCACATCGTTCCAGTCGCGCGCATTGATGTCATCGTCGGTGACGATGACGAACTTGGTGTACATGAACTGCCGCAGGAACGACCAGACCCCGAGCATCACGCGCTTGGCGTGCCCTGGGTACTGCTTCTTCATGGTCACCACCGCCATCCGGTAGGAACAACCTTCCGGCGGCAGGTAGAAATCGACGATTTCCGGGAACTGCTTCTGCAGGATCGGCACGAACACTTCGTTCAGCGCCACCCCGAGGATCGCCGGCTCGTCCGGCGGACGCCCGGTGTAGGTGCTGTGGTAGATCGGTTTCTGCCGGCGGGTGACGCGCTCGACGGTGAACACCGGGAAGCGATCGACCTCGTTGTAGTAGCCGGTGTGATCGCCATAGGGGCCTTCGTCGGCCATCTCGCCGGGGTGGATCACCCCTTCGAGGACGATCTCGGCGCTGGCCGGCACCTGCAAGTCGCTCCCGCGACACTTGACCAGCTCGGTACGATGCCCGCGCAACAGGCCGGCGAAAGCGTATTCGGAAAGGGTGTCCGGCACCGGCGTCACCGCACCGAGGATGGTCGCCGGATCGGCGCCCAGCGCCACGGCTACCGGATAGGGCTGGCCCGGATGCTTCTGGCACCACTCGCGGTAGTCCAGTGCGCCGCCGCGATGGCTGAGCCAGCGCATGATCACCTTGTTGCGGCCGATCACCTGCTGGCGGTAGATGCCCAGGTTCTGCCGTTCCTTGTTCGGCCCGCGGGTAACGGTCAGGCCCCAGGTGATCAGCGGCCCGACATCGCCCGGCCAGCAGGTCTGGACCGGCAGCCGGCCGAGGTCGACGTCCTCGCCCTCCTCGACCACTTCCTGGCAGGGGGCGTCCTTGAGCACCTTCGGCGCCATGGACAGGACCTTCCTGTACATCGGCAGCTTGGCCCAGGCGTCCTTGAGGCCCTTCGGCGGCTCGGGCTCCTTGAGTTGCGCCAGCAGCTTGCCGATCTCGCGCAGTGCGCCGACGTCCTCGGCGCCCATGCCCAGCGCCACGCGCTCCGGCGTACCGAACAGGTTGCCGAGCACCGGCATGTCGAAGCCGGTCGGCTTTTCGAACAGCAATGCCGGGCCCTTGGCGCGCAACGTGCGGTCGCACACCTCGGTCATCTCGAGCACGGGGGAAATCGGCACCTGGATGCGCTTCAACGCACCGCGCTGCTCCAGCTGGGCGATGAAATCGCGGAGATCCTTGAACGTCATTGGCCTAACCATTCACTGCAAGACCCCACATCCTACCTGCTCCCGGCCCATCCGGCAGCAGGCAAACGCGGCATTCGGTCACTGCTGGCTGGCGATCCTCGAGTCGTCGAGGCTCTGTAGCATCGGCTCGAACAAAGGCCCGAGTTCATGGGCCCCCTGGGTCGAAAGGTGGTTGTTATCCATGTACAGTGACCAGCCATCACGTTCGGCGAAACAATCCAGGCCATCGCAGAGCACGCTGGAGGGGTCGAGCACGCTCACCCGCGGGTTGCCTTCGGCCAACGCATCGAACAGCGCATTCACGTAGGCGACGCGCGCAGCGTGCTCAGCGAAGGGAAAACGTGCGCGCCCGACATCCTCCCCGCTCAGACTCAGCCGCACCAGCCGCGCCGGTGCCTTGAATGGCAGCAGCGGTACGTCCTTGACCAGCCAGACATGTACGTCGGCCGCGTTCAGCCTTTCGATCATCCCGCTCAGGCGTTGCCGCAGCAGCGCCTCGGCGATCGAGCTGTCCGGCGTGTCGTCCGGCTCGCGGAGAATGTTGCGGGTACCGTCCTGCGAGTCGCCGTATATATACATGTCCCAGCGCCCGGCGAGGATCACCCCGCCCGGCCGCTGCTGTTCGACGAACTCGAGCATCTGCTGGTTGAAACGCAGGCAAGTGTCCTTTTCCAGCATCCCCAGCAACGGCGGACAGCCCGCCAGCGAAGCCTGCCAGATCGGCAGTCGGCGACTGGTAGCCAGTTCGCGCAGCAGCGGGCTCAACGCCGCGGAATGGCTGTCGCCCCAACTGACCAGCAGCGGTCGTTCGGCAGCCAGTTCCGCCGGGAAGCGGCAGATGCTTTCCTGACTGAGCGCCTTCTTGTCGAACATGCAGTCGGTCTGCCCATCGCGCCATTTGGACGCCTTGGCATAACGCAAGGCTTCCTCGGAAAGACGCGACGGCACGCCGTCGTAATGCCGCACCAACTGGCCGATGACTCCCAGCAGCAGCAAGCTGCACAGCGCCGCGCCAAGCATCTGCCGGCGCCCGGCGAACAGCTTGCGCTCGCGGAACGGTGCCTCGACGCAGTACAGCGACAGTGCCGCCAGGCCGATGCTCGCCGCCAGCAACCCCAGGCGTGCCGGCAGGCCCAGGGTTTCCAGTGCGTGGTACTGGACGAAGACGTACAGCGGCCAGTGCCAGAGGTACAGCGAATAGGAGATCAGACCGAACCAGACCAGCGGTTGCCAGCCCAGCAGGCGGCGAGCCCAGGTGTCGCCGGCGCCGTTGGCCCAGATCAGCAGGGCGGTGCCAAGCACCGCCGGCAGCGCCGCGAGGCCGGGGAAAGGAGTGTCGCTGTCGTAGAAGAACACCGGCAGGAGAATCGCCGCTATGCCGAGGGTGGCCGCCAGTTGCAGGGACCATTGCGAATGACCGCGGCTAGCGCCCGGCAGCAACGCCAGCGCGGCACCCGCCAGGAGTTCCCAGGCGCGCATCGGCAGGAGGAAGAATGCACTGCCAGGTCGCTGGCTCACCGCCCAGACGCTGGCCGCCAGCGATAGCGCCAGGACCGCGAGGAGGATGGCGAGCCGCCAGCGCAGCAGGCGCCCGGAGATCGCGGCCAGCAGTAGCGGGAAGAGAATATAGAACTGCTCTTCCACCGACAACGACCAGGTATGCAATAGCGGCTTGAATTCGGACGCGGCGTCGAAATAGCCATCCTGCTTCCAGAACAGGATGTTCGAGGCGAACATCGTCTGGTAACGCACCGCACGACCCAGTTGCTCGTAGTCCCGCGGCTCCATCAGGAACCAGCCGGCCGCCAGGCTGACGGCCATCATAACGAACAAAGCGGGGAGGATGCGTCGCGCCCGGCGAGCCCAGAAATCGACGAAGCTGAAACGCCCGGCCTGCCGATCGCGCCGGATGATCGAAGTGATCAGGTAGCCGGAAATCACCAGAAAGACATCGACGCCGACATACCCGCCGGTGAAACCGCCCAAGCCCAAGTGATAGAACACCACCGGCAAGATGGCCAGTGCGCGCAATCCATCGATATCTCTTCGATAAGGCAGGCTCGACATCTATTTTTCTCCAGGCATGAAAAAAGGCGCTCCGGTCAAACCGGAGCGCCTTCTTCAATTCCCTGGAAGACTACTTCCGTTTCATCGAATCGAAGAACTCATCGTTGGTCTTGGTCTGCTTGAGCTTGTCGATGAGGAATTCGATCGCGGAGATCTCGTCCATCGGGTGCAGGATCTTGCGCAGGATCCACATGCGCTGGAGCTCGTCCTCGCTGGTCAGCAGCTCTTCGCGGCGGGTACCCGAACGGTTGATGTTGATGGCCGGGAACACGCGCTTCTCGGCGATCTTGCGATCCAATGGGAGTTCCATGTTGCCGGTACCCTTGAATTCCTCGTAGATCACCTCGTCCATCTTCGAGCCGGTTTCCACCAACGCCGTGGCGAGAATCGTAAGAGAACCGCCCTCTTCGATGTTCCGCGCGGCGCCGAAGAAGCGCTTCGGCTTCTCCAGGGCATGGGCGTCGACACCGCCGGTGAGCACCTTGCCGGAGCTGGGGATCACGGTGTTGTAGGCCCGCGCCAGACGGGTGATGGAGTCGAGCAGGATGACCACGTCCTTCTTGTGCTCGACCAGGCGCTTGGCCTTCTCGATCACCATCTCGGCGACCTGTACGTGACGGGTCGGCGGTTCGTCAAAGGTCGAGGCGACCACTTCGCCGCGCACGGTGCGCTGCATTTCGGTCACTTCCTCAGGGCGCTCGTCGATCAGCAGGACGATCAGGTGGCATTCGGGGTTGTTGCGGGTGATGTTGCTGGCGATGTTCTGCAGCATGATGGTCTTGCCCGCCTTCGGCGGCGCCACGATCAGGCCGCGCTGGCCCTTGCCGATCGGCGCGCAGAGATCGATGACGCGGCCGGTCAGGTCTTCGGTGGAGCCGTTGCCGGCTTCCATCTTCATCCGCTCGTTGGGGAACAGCGGCGTCAGGTTCTCGAAGAGAATCTTGTTCTTCGCATTCTCCGGACGATCGAAGTTGATCGAGTCGACCTTGAGCAGGGCGAAGTAACGCTCGCCCTCTTTCGGCGGCCGGATCTTGCCGATGATGGTGTCGCCCGTGCGCAGGTTGAAGCGCCGGATCTGGCTCGGCGAGACATAGATGTCGTCGGGGCCGGCCAGGTAGGAAGAGTCGGCGGAGCGCAGGAAGCCGAAGCCGTCCTGAAGAATCTCCAGCACGCCATCGCCGGAGATCTCTTCACCACTTTTCGCGTGCTTCTTCAGCAGGGCGAAGATGATGTCCTGCTTGCGCGAACGGGCCATGTTTTCCAGGCCCATGGCATCGGACATTTCCAGCAGTTCGGCAATCGGCTTTTGCTTGAGTTCGGTCAGATTCATAGGAAAGAGATAGGTACGCAGAAAGAGGAATTGGAGAAAGCGTCGAGCTTGGGAAAGCCGTGTCGCAAGGGGGCGACAGGAGCGCTAGAAAGTTCGAGTAGGAAGTGCGTCCGGGACGGCATGCAGAAGGCGACGGAAAAAACGTCGCGAACCCGAATTTAACACCGTGGCCGCGTGGCGTCTATAGAAACGCAAAAAAAGCCCCGCGAATCGCGGGGCTTTCCAGCGAGGCCTGGGCCCGGCTCAGATATTGGCGTCGAGGAAGGCCGCCAGCTGCGACTTGGACAGTGCGCCGACCTTGGTCGCCTCGACATTGCCGTCCTTGAACAGCATCAGGGTAGGGATGCCACGCACGCCGTATTTCGGCGGGGTATCCTGGTTCTCGTCGATGTTCAGCTTGCAGACCTTCAGCTTGCCCTGATAGTCCCTGGCGACTTCGTCCAGCACCGGCGCGATCATCTTGCACGGACCGCACCACTCGGCCCAGTAGTCCACCAGCACAGGGCCGTCGGCCTTCAGCACGTCCTGCTCGAAGCTGGCATCAGTAACGTTGACGATATGTTCGCTCATGAAATCTCTCCGTAGTCGGACGCGAATTGAAACGCGAAAGTGCCGACCATCATATCCCGCCTTGACCCTCGCCGGAAGGCGCAGCCGATTGAGAGTCTCTATCGTTGGTCGGCTGATTCCCGATTGATCGGCTGCCGCATTGGCGACCCTCGCCCTATCGTGGCAGGATGGCGCAGTTTTCCAATGGACTTGCAAAGCATGCCGCAAAAACCTGCCGAGGCATTCCCGCTGATTGCCGCCCTGGACCTAGGCTCCAACAGTTTCCACCTCTGTCTGGCCAAGGCCAATATCCACGGCGAAGTCCGCATCCTCGAACGGCTGGGCGAGAAGGTCCAACTGGCCGCCGGCCTCGACGAGGAGCGCAATCTCAGCGAAGAGGCCACCCAGCGCGGCCTCGACTGCCTGCGCCGCTTCGCCCAGTTCATCAGCGGCATGCCCCAGGGTTCCGTACGCGTGGTCGCGACCAACGCCTTGCGCGAGGCGCGCAACCGCAGCGATTTCATCCGTCGTGCGGAAGAGGTTCTCGGCCATCCCGTGGAAGTCATCTCCGGCCGCGAGGAAGCCCGCCTGATCTACCTCGGCGTCGCCAACAGCATGCCCGACAGCGGCGGTCGCCGGCTGGTCAGCGACATCGGCGGCGGCAGCACCGAGTTCATCATCGGCCAGGGTTTCGAGTCCGAGCTGCGGGAAAGCCTGCAGATGGGTTGCGTCAGCTACACCCAACGCTACTTCCGCGACGGCAAGATCACCCCGGCCCGCTACGCCCAGGCGTACACTGCTGCACGCCTGGAACTGATGGGCATCGAGAACAGCCTGCGGCGCCTCGGCTGGCAACAGGCGGTCGGCGCCTCCGGCACCATCCGCGCAGTGGCGCTGGCGATCAAGGCCGGCGGCCACGGCAACGGCGAGATCAGCCCGGACGGACTGGCCTGGCTGAAGCGCAAGGTGCTCAAGCTCGGCGACGTGGAGAAGCTCGATCTGGAAGGGATCAAGCCGGACCGCCGGACCATCTTCCCGGCCGGACTGGCCATTCTCGAAGCGATCTTCGACGCGCTGGAACTGGAACAGATGGTTCACTCCGAGGGCGCCCTGCGCGAAGGCGTTCTCTACGACCTGGTCGGCCGTCACCAGCACGAGGACGTGCGCGAACGCACCATCAGCTCGCTGATGCAGCGCTACCACGTCGATCCGGAGCAGGCTTCGCGGGTGGAGGCCAAGGCCCTCAAGGTGCTTGCCGAAGTCGGCGACGCCTGGGAGCTGAACGGCGAACTGCACCGCGACCTGCTGAGCTGGGGCGCACGGGTCCACGAGATCGGCCTGGACATCGCTCATTACCACTACCACAAGCACGGCGCCTACCTGATCGAGCACTCCGACCTGGCTGGCTTCTCGCGCCAGGACCAGCAGATGCTGTCGCTACTGGTACGCGGCCACCGCCGCAACATTCCGGCGGACAAGCTGGCGGAGTTCGCCGAGGAAGGCGACAAGCTGGTACGCCTGTGCATCGTGCTGCGCTTCGCGATCCTCTTCCACCACATTCGCGGCACCCAGGAAATGCCCTCGGTGCGTCTGAAGGCAGAGCCCAAGAGCCTTTCGGTGACCTTCCCCGAGGGCTGGCTGGAAGCCAACCCGCTGACCCAAGCCGACTTCGCCCAGGAAGCCGAATGGCTCAAGCGGGTCGGCTACAGCCTCAACGTGCGGTAAGCACCGGCGCGGCCAGCTTCTCCAGCAGGGTCGCCTGGGTATTGCGGGGGTTCTGGTTACCGGTGGGACTGAGCCGCTGGTAGCTACCGTCGGCCTGCAACACCCAGGCCTGGGTGTTGTCGGTCAGGTACGTTTCCAGTTCCTTCTTGACCCGCTGCACCAGCTTCTTGCCTTCCACCGGGAAGCAGGTCTCGACGCGCATGTCGAGGTTGCGCTCCATCCAGTCGGCGCTGGAGAGATAGAGCTTCTCGTCGCCGCCGTTGAGGAAGTAGTAGATGCGGCTGTGCTCGAGGAAGCGCCCGATGATCGAGCGCACGTGGATATTGTGCGAGACCCCCGGGATGCCCGGCCGCAGGCAGCACATGCCACGCACCACCAGGTCGATCCTGACCCCGGCCTGGCTGGCCTTGTACAGGGCGCGGATGACCTTCGGATCGGTCAGCGAGTTGACCTTGGCCATGATGTGCGCAGGCTGGCCGAGCGCCGCCTGGGCCGCCTCGCGGTTGATCATTTCCAGCAGGTTCTTCTTCAGGGTGAACGGCGCATGCAACAGCTTCTTCATGCGCAGCGTCTTGCCCATCCCGATCAGTTGGTTGAACAGCTTGTGCAGGTCCTCGCAGAGCGCCACGTCGGCGGTCAGCAGGCTGTAGTCGGTGTACAGGCGAGCGTTGCCGGCATGGTAGTTGCCGGTGCCCAGGTGCGCGTAGCGGCGCAGTTCGCCGTCCTCGCGACGGAGGATCAGCATCATCTTGGCGTGGGTCTTGAAGCCGACCACGCCGTAGATCACCACCGCGCCGGCCTGTTGCAGGCGGCTGGCCAGTTGCAGGTTGGACTCTTCGTCGAAGCGGGCGCGCAGCTCGATCACCGCGGTGACCTCCTTGCCGTTGCGTGCCGCCTCGACCAGGGCGTCGACGATCTCAGAGTTGGCGCCGCTGCGGTACAGGGTCTGCTTGATCGCCAGCACGTTCGGATCCTTGGCGGCCTGGCGCAGCAGGTCGATCACCGGGGTGAAGGATTCGAACGGGTGCATCAGCAACACGTCGAGCTTGCTGAGGACGTTGAAGAGGTTTTCCTTCTTCTGCAAAAGACGCGGGATCGCCGGGGTGAAGGGCGGGTACTGCAGCTCCGGATGGCTTTCCAGGCCGGTGACGCTGAACAGGCGGGTCAGGTTGACCGGGCCGCTGACCTTGTACAACTCGCTTTCGGACAGGCCGAACTGCTTGAGCAGGTAGTTGGTCAGGTTCTGCGGGCAGGTATCCACCACCTCCAGGCGTACCGCATCCCCGTAGCGACGCGAGAACAGCTCGCCGCGCAGCGCGCGGGCCAGGTCCTCGACATCCTCGGTGTCCACCGACAGGTCGGCGTTGCGGGTCAGGCGGAACTGGTAGCAGCCCTTCACCTTCATGCCGGGGAACAGGTCGTCGGCGTGGGCGTGGATCATCGACGACAGGAACACGTAGTTGTCACCCTCGCCGCCAACGTCTTCCGGCAGCCTGATGATCCGTGGCAGCAGGCGCGGCGCCGGGATGATCGCCAGGCCGGAGTCGCGGCCGAAGGCATCCATCCCCTCCAGCTCGACGATGAAGTTGAGGCTCTTGTTCACCAGCAGCGGGAACGGATGGGTCGGGTCGAGGCCGATCGGGGTGATGATCGGCGCGATCTCGTCGCGGAAGAAGCGCCGCACCCAGGTCTTGATCTTCAGCGTCCAGTGACGCCGGCGGATGAAGCGGATCTGGTGCTTGGCCAGCTCCGGCAACAGGGTCTCGTTGAGGATCCGGTACTGCCGCGATACCTGCTCGTGGACCAGCTCGCTGATCCGCGCCAGGGCCTGGTGCGGCAGCAGGCCGTCGGCGCCGGCCTGCTCGCGGGCGAAGGTGATCTGCTTCTTCAGGCCGGCGATGCGGATCTCGAAGAATTCGTCGAGGTTGCTCGAGAAGATGAGGAGGAACTTCAGCCGCTCCAGGAGCGGGTAGGACTCGTCCAGCGCCTGTTCGAGCACGCGGATGTTGAACTGCAACTGGGAGAGCTCGCGATGAATGTACAGGCTGCTGTCATCCACGCTGGGAACCACCGCAGGTGGCGTTTCCACCGGGATCGTTTCGGCCATCTTCACTTCTGCTTCGCTTTCCACGTTCGCCACTACGGTTTCGTCGGCGGCGATACGTTCGATCTCATCAAGTCCTTGCTGCGTATTCATTCATCTTCCCGAGGGGGTCAACGCCCCCGTCTTAATTGTTCTGCGGCCTGCTTGGCGAAGTAGGTCAGAATGCCATCGGCGCCGGCACGTTTGAAGGCGGTAAGGGATTCGAGGATCACCGATTCGGCCAGCCAGCCGTTCTGGATGGCGCCCATGTGCATCGCATACTCGCCGCTGACCTGGTAGACAAAGGTCGGGGCGCGGAATTCATCCTTCACCCGACGCACGATGTCGAGGTAGGGCATGCCCGGCTTGACCATCACCATGTCGGCGCCTTCGGCCAGGTCGGCGGCCACTTCGTGAAGTGCCTCGTCGCTGTTCGCCGGATCCATCTGGTAGGTGGCCTTGTTGCCCTTGCCGAGGTTCGAAGCCGAGCCGACCGCATCGCGGAACGGACCGTAGTAGGCGCTGGCGTACTTGGCCGAGTAGGCCATGATCCGCACATTGGTGTGGCCGGCAGACTCCAGGGCCTCGCGGATCGCACCGATGCGACCGTCCATCATGTCCGAGGGCGCTACCACCTGGGCGCCGGCCTCGGCGTGGGACAGCGCCTGCCGTACCAGCACGTCGATGCTGACGTCGTTGAGGACGTAGCCATCGTCATCCAGGATGCCGTCCTGGCCATGGGTGGTGAACGGGTCGAGCGCCACGTCGGTGATGATGCCCAGCTCCGGAAAGCGCTCGCGCAGGGCACGGGTGGCGCGCTGAGCGATGCCTTCCGGGTTGTATGCCTCGGCGGCGTCCAGGGACTTCTTCTCCACCGGGGTCACAGGGAACAGCGCCAGCGCCGGAATGCCCAGGGCCACCCACTCTTCCGCCTCGATCAGCAACTGGTCGATGGACAGGCGCTCGACGCCGGGCATCGACGGAATGCTTTCACGCTGGTTGACCCCATCGAGGACGAACACCGGCAGGATCAGGTCGTCGACGGTGAGGACATTCTCGCGGACCAGGCGGCGGGAGAAGTCATCGCGGCGATTGCGCCGCAGGCGGGTGTAGGGATAGGCGCGATTGGCGGGAGTGAAGCTCACGGTTTACTCCAGGGCCCAGATAACGGGCACAGTGTGACAGTTATAGTCCCTGATTATGACGGATTGGCAACAAGCGACGACAGTGACTCAAGGTCGCGGCATCCTGCCGCACCGCCAATCATCGCAAAAAGCCAGCGGCAAAGGCCATTCATTGCACAATCAATGACCTGGGCCGTGACGATCGCGCTTTCCCCACGCCCTCAACCGAGTTAGGCTGCGCGTTCATTTCGCTTCGCTGCCCCGATGATGCTCCAACAATTCCTGCAGGACTTCGGCTATTTCGCCCTTTTTCTCGGTACTTTCTTCGAGGGCGAAACCATTCTCGTGCTGGCCGGGTTCCTTGCCTTCCGCGGCTACATGCAGCTGGATACCGTGATTCTCACCGCCTTCCTCGGCAGCTACGCCGGTGACCAACTCTGGTACTTCCTCGGCCGCCGCCACGGCCGCCGGTTGCTGGCGCGCAAGCCGCGCTGGCAGAAGCTCGGCGACAAGGCGCTGGACCATGTGCGCCGCCATCCCGACCTGTGGGTGCTGAGTTTCCGCTTCGTCTATGGCCTGCGTACGGTGATGCCGGTGGCCATCGGCCTGTCCGGCTATCCACCGGCCCGCTATCTTCTTCTCAACGGCATCGGCGCCATCGTCTGGGCCGCCGCGCTGGGCTCCGCCGCCTACTATTTCGGCAGCGTACTGGAAGGCATGCTCGGCAACATCAAGAAATACGAACTCATGGTCCTCGGCGGCCTGATCGTGCTGGGCCTGCTGCTCTGGCTATGGCGGCGTTTCAAGACACCGCGCGGCAACGGCGCGGGCGGCAACGCCGACAAATCCGAGTGAACCCGCGCCGGCGCGACTGAACAGCCGGCCCCTTCGTACACTCCAACTCCTTGTACCCTCCGCTCCGGCTGGCCGCCGGGGGCGGCGGCTCGCTATGCTTGCGCGATACCGACCCCGGCCAGGCCCGTCCGGTCCGGATCCTGCGTTCCCAAGGAGTAAACCTCATGCACAAGAAAGTTGCCGTCATCCTCTCCGGTTGTGGCGTCTACGATGGCGCGGAAATCCACGAAAGCGTGATCACCCTGCTCCGCCTCAGCCAGCGTGGCGCCGAGGCACAATGCTTCGCGCCGAACATCGCCCAGCACCATGTGGTCAACCACCTGACCGGCGAGGAAATGCCGGAAAGCCGCAATGTCCTGGTCGAGTCCGCGCGTATCGCCCGCGGCGAAGTCAAGGACCTGCGCGAAGCCCGCGCCGAGGACTACGACGCGCTGATCGTGCCCGGTGGCTTCGGCGCTGCGAAGAACCTCAGCGACTTTGCCATCAACGGCGCGCAATGCCAGGTGCAGCCGGACGTGCTGGCGCTGGCCAAGGCTTTCGCCGAAGCCGGCAAGCCAGTCGGGCTGATCTGCATCGCTCCGGCGATGGCGGCGAAGATCTACGGCGCCGGCGTCCAATGCACCATCGGCAACGACGCCGACACCGCCGACGCGCTGAAGCAGATGGGTGCCGAGCACATCGACGCGCCGGTGGACGAGATCGTCGAAGACAGCGCGCGCAAGCTGGTGACCACCCCGGCCTACATGCTCGCCCAGTCGATCGCCGAAGCCGCTTCCGGGATCAACAAGCTGGTCGACCGGGTGCTCGAACTGGTGGACCAGGACAAGGCCTGATCGGCCAAGCACGAGGGCGGTCGCGCCGCCGCCCTTTTCAAATCCGTGCCGCTACGCCAGCGTGCGTCTCGAAACCATCGAATCGAGACGCCGCGATGAGCGAAACGCCCTCCCCCGCCCTGCCTGACGACGTCCACCAACTGGTGGCGGATTTCTTCCAGCGCATCCCCTTCAACCGCATGCTCGGGATCCGCGTGGCGAGCCTCGGCCGCGAGCGGGTAGTCCTCGACCTGCCGATGAAGGACGAACTGATCGGCAACTTCGTCCAGGGCATTCTCCACGGCGGGGTGATCTCCAGCCTGCTCGACGTCACCGGCGGAGCGATGGCCCTGATCGGCGCCCTCGAACGGCATCGCGAACTGCCAGGCCACGAGCGCATGGCGCGGCTGTCGAAACTCGGCACCATCGACTTGCGCGTCGACTACCTGCGCCCGGGACGCGGCCGGACGTTCACCGCCCATGCGGTGCCGCTTCGCTCGGGCAACAAGGTCGCAGTGGTGCGCTCGGAACTGCATAGCGACGACGGCACGCTGGTCGCCGTCGGTACCGGTACCTATCTGTGCGGCTGACTCGCGCGTAGATCGGCTTCCCGCTGCAGGCGGGTGAGCAGGCGGTCCAGGGCGTTGGCGAACGCCTGGCGGTCACGCTCACCGTAGGGCGCCTGGCCGCCGCCCATCTGCCCCTGGTCACGCAGGTCGGCCATCAGGTTGCGCATGGCCAGCTTATCGCCCATGTTCCGCGCGTCGAACTCGCGGCCGCGAGGATCGAGGGCGGCAACCTGTTTCTTGATCAGCCGATCGGCCAGCGGTACGTCGCTGCAGATCGCCAGGTCGCCCGGCTCGGCCTGCTCCACCAGGTAATCGTCAGCCGCATCCATCCCGCTTTCCACCACCACCAGACGCACGCAGGCGAACGGCGGCTTGACCTGCGGCTGGCCGGCGACCATCCAGACTTCCAGCTTGCGCTTGAGGGCGAACTTGCAGACCAGTTCCTTGGCCGCCTTGGGGCAGGCGTCGGCATCGATCCAGATACGCATGAACGGACTTCCGTAGAAATGACGACGGCCAGTATCGCACTGGCCGTCGTGGTTGCGCGAACCCGCTCAGTCGGCCGCGTTGGCCGCCGCACGCCGGCGCTCGACGATCCGGCTACGTCCGTAGAGCAGCGCGATGGCCACCAGCGCCATGGCCTGGGCCGACAGCGAATAGGCGTCGGCCTTGATCCCCAGCCAGTCGAAGTCGAAGAACGGCACCGGACGGGTGCCGATCACCCCGGCTTCCTGCAAGGCGATGACGCCATGTCCGGCGAACACCACCGAGAGCGCACAGAGCAACGCCGCGTTGATGCTGAAGAACAACCCCAGCGGCAGTTTCGCCGAACCACGCAGGATCACCCAGGCCAGGCCGATCAGCAGGACCACGGCGGTCGCCGCGCCGCCGATCACGGCATTGTGCCCGGCCGGTCCGGCCTGCAACCAGAGGGTTTCGTAGAACAGGATGACCTCGAACAACTCGCGGTAGACCGAGAAGAACGCCAGCACTGCGAAGCCGAAGCGTCCGCCACCGCCCACCAGGCTGCTGCGGATGTAGTCCTGCCAGGCTGCCGCGTGGCGGCGGTCGTGCATCCAGACGCCGAGCCAGAGCACCATCACGCAGGCGAACAGAGAGGTGAAGCCCTCCATCAGCTCGCGCTGGGCACCGCCGATATCGATCACATAGGCGGCCAACGCCCAGGTGGCGAAACCGGCGACGAAGGCCAGCCCCCAGCCGACGTGCACGCCACGCACGGCACTTTCCTGCCCGGTATTGCGCAGGAAGGCGAGGATGGCGGCAAGCACCAGGATTGCCTCTACCCCTTCGCGCAACAGGATCAACAAGGCGGAAACGAAACTGATGGAGAAACTCAGCGAGTCGCCGCCAAGCTGCTTGGCGGCCTCTGCCAGCTTGCCCTTGGCCAGCTCCAGCTGTTGCGCCACCTGGGTTTCCGGGAGGCCATCGCGCAACGCCTGGCGGTAGGCCATCAGCTGCTTCTCGGTGGAGCGGCGCAAATCGGCGTCGACGTTGTCCAGCGAGCTTTCCACCAGCTCGAAGCCCTCCAGGTAGGCCGCCACCGACAGGTCGTAGGCCTGGTCGCGGTCGCCTTCGCGATAGACCGCGAAGCTCTTGTCCAGGGTGGCGGCGGTATAGTCGATCAACTGCCCAGGACCGCGCTGCTCCAGCGGCGGATGCGCACGCAGGGCGCGGAAGCTCTCCGCAGCGGCCTCGCCGTCGTGCTCGGCGACTTCGGCCGGAGTCTGCGTGGCCAGGGTCGCCAGCGGGTAGGCATGGGCCTTGTCCGGCTGCGCACTGCCGGCGCTCAGGCCGGCCACATAGCTGGCCAGGTCCCAGCGCTGGCGTTCGTCGAGCTGGTCGGCGAACGCCGGCATGTCGGTGCCGGCCACGCCCAGGCCGATGACGTTACGCAGGTCGTAGAGGCTCAGGTGGTCGAGGCGCTGGCGATCGGTGAGGTTCGCTGGCGGCGGTTCCAGGCCGATGCCGGCGGGGCCGTCGCCCTTGCCCGCATCGCCATGGCAGATCGCGCACTGCTGGGCATAGATCGGCGCCGCGCGGCTCGGGTCGGGGGTGATCGCGGGGGTCTGCACCACCTGGTAGATATCCGCCACCCGTGCCTCGAGGTTGCGCGCCTGGAGGGCCACGTCCCTTCCCGGCAAGCGCTGCTCGATGGCCTGGCGCAGGCTGGCGACGCCCCTCTCCAGCTCGGCGCGCTCGGGGCGCATCGGCAGGGTCAGGACCAATGCCTGCAGGTTGCCGACGAACTCCACCTGTTCCTGGTATTCGCTGGGGTCGACGATCTTGCCGTCAGCCACGGTCGGCGGATAGTCGGCCGCCAGGTAACTCAACAGATGCAAGGCTTGGGAGGGGTCGACGGCCGTGTCGGCAAGAGCTCCAAGGCTGAACGCGCAGACCAGCGGCAGCAGCCACAGCAGGATTTTCGGAGGGTGCATGGCGAAGACGAAGTGAGAATGGAAGAGATTAAATTGTCCCTTCGCCTTCCCGCCCATGCAAGAAATACTCTGTAACAATCACGCCCATCAGCGTGTCGGGCGGCTCAGAGCGGCGCTCGGCGTACCGTCGCCAGCAGCCCCGCGGCACCGACGAACAGGCTGGCGAAGGTACGGTTCACCAGCTTCTGCTGGCGCGGCGAACGCAGTACGCGTAGCACGCGCGCAGCCAGCCCGGTGTAGCCGGCCATGACGATCAGGTCGACGACGATCATGGTGCCGCCCATGATCAGGTATTGCGCCAGCAGCGGCTGGTGCGGGTCGATGAACTGCGGCAGCACCGCGAGCATGAAGATCACCGCCTTGGGATTGCTGGCGTTGACCAGGAAACCACGCAGCACCAGGGTCAACGGTCGCCCCAGAGGCCGTTCGCCATCGGTGCTCAAGGCCTGTGGCGGCGCCTGCCACTGGCGCACCGCCAGGTACACCAGGTAGGCCACGCCGAACCACTTGATCAGGCTGAAAGCCAGTGCCGAGGTCGCCAGCAACGCACCGACGCCGGCGGCGACAATGGCGATCTGCAGGGCCAGGCCGATCTGCAGGCCCAGCGCGTTCCAGTAGCCTCGCGCAAAGCCGTACTGCAACCCGCAGGACATCGAGGCGATGGCTCCGGCGCCCGGCGACAGGCTGATGGCCCAGCAGGCGAGGAAGAAGGCGAACCAGGTACTGACGAGCATTGCACACCTCGGAAAGCGAACGCGGCTGGCGGCGGGAACGAAAAAGCCAGTGTGCACCAAGGCGGAGCAGCCGCACAGGTTTTCCGACCACGCGCCTCGCCCAACCTTTGCGGGCGCAACCTGGCGGACAGAAAAAACCCGGCAGATGCCGGGCTTTCCCGAGGATACGTGCTCAGCCATGTTGGGCAGACCACCGCGATGCGGCTATTCGCCCTGGCCCCGAACGCTCTCAGTCCGGCGAACCCTTGCGCAGCTTCACCGGCTCTTCGCCGCGCTTGCGCGCCAGGGCTCCGCGCAAGCGGATGTTCAGCGCCTCCACCGCCAGGGAGAAGGCCATGGCGAAGTAGACGTAGCCTTTCGGCACGTGCACTTCGAAGGACTCGGCCACCAGCACGGTGCCGACCACGATGAGGAACGACAGGGCGAGCATCTTCAGCGAGGGGTGTTTCTCGATGAAGTCGCTGATGGTGCCTGCCGCCAGCATCATCACGCCGACCGAGATGACGATCGCCGCGACCATCACCGGCACGTTCTGCACCAGACCGACGGCGGTGATCACCGAGTCCAGGGAGAAGATGATGTCGATGATCGCGATCTGGACGATGATGCCCATGAAGCCGTGGACCTTGCCGCCGCTCTTCTGCTCTTCTTCCGCGCCTTCCAGGCTGTGGTAGATCTCCATGGTGCTCTTGAACAGCAGGAACAGGCCGCCGAAGAAGAGGATCAGGTCACGCCCGGAGATGCCCTGGCCGAACAGGTGGAACAGGTCGGTGGTCAGGCGCATGACCCAGGTGATCGAGAGCAACAGCAGGATCCGCGTGCCCATGGCCAGGGCCAGGCCGAAGAAGCGCGCCTTCGGTTGCTGGGCCGGCGGCAGGCGCCCGACCAGGATCGAGATGAAGATGATGTTGTCGATGCCGAGGACGATTTCCAGGGCGGTCAGGGTCAGGAACGCGACCCAGATTTCAGGACTGGCGAGCCATTCCATAGATGGTTATTTCCCGTTTTTTGTTGGAGTTGAAAAACCTGGCCCACGCCAGCGACGCACGGCTTTCTGGAAGAACAGGCTGTTGGGAATCTGCAGCAGCGGGCCCGGCGAGCCATCCTCGAGGGTTTCTTCCAGTGTCGTATACAAGAGATTGATGGCAACCACGCGTCCGGTGACGCCCGGTTTGTCGGCGCTATCGATCAGCTCCACGCGGTCGCCGATGCGGAACGGCCCGACGGTGAAGATCAGCAACGCACAGAACAGGTTGGAGAGCACGCTCCAGATGGCGAAGAAGGCTACCGCCGCCACCGCGGCGAAACCGGTCAGCGCGGTCCACAGCACTTCGGCGGACACGCCCAGGCGCTCCAGCACCATGATCAGTGCGCTGACCATGATCAGCCAGCGCAGGCCCCCACGCAGCGGCAGGAGCAGCTCCGGCGGCACCGGATAACGCTCGCCGATACGGGTCACCGTGCGTCGGACCAGGCGCTGTAGCAGCCAGGCGACCAGCAGGATGAGCAGGATCTGCATCGCCACCACCAGCGGCCCGCTCCAGGTCTGCGTCAACACCTGCAAGTCTTCCATCACTCACTGGCCTCTAGTTCTTTCTGCAGGGCTTCGAGGGTTTCCAGGGCCTCCAGCCAACGTTCCTCCAGCTCGCCTTCGCGAACCTTCAGGCTCGATTGTTCGGACAGCAACTCGCGCAATTCGTCCTTTCGCGATACGTCGTACAGGGCGCTGTCGCCCAGCCGCGCCTCGATAGCGGCTAGCTTTTCGTGCAGGCCGCCGAGTTCGCGCTCCAGCTTGTCGGCCTCGCGCTTGTGCGGCGCCAGCTGCTGGCGCAGCGCGGCCGCTGCCTGGCGCTGGGCGCGCTTGTCGGTGCGTTCGGTCGGCGCACCCGGCGCGGTCTCGGCCTGCGGCGCCTTGCGCGCGCGATAGTCGACCAGCCAACGGGCGTAATCGTCGAGATCGCCATCGAACGGCACCACGCGCCCATCGGCGACCAGGAGGAATTCATCGGTGGTGCTTTTGAGCAGGTGCCGGTCGTGGGAAACCACCAGGACCGCCCCGGAAAACTCCTGTAGAGCCATGGTCAAGGCCAGGCGCATTTCCAGGTCGAGGTGGTTGGTCGGCTCGTCGAGCAGCAGCAGGTTGGGCTTCTGCCAGGCGATCAGCGCCAGGGCCAGGCGCGCTTTCTCGCCACCGGAGAAGTTCAATACCGGCTCGTCCACCCGAACGCCGCGGAAGTCGAAGCCGCCGAGGAAGTCCTTGAGGGTCTGTTCGCGCTCGCCGGGGGCGATACGCTGCAGATGTAGCAACGGGCTGGCCTGTGGATCCAGCGAATCGAGCTGGTGCTGGGCGAAGTACCCGATGGCCAGGTTCTCGCCGCGCAGCAGGCGGCCGCCCAGCTCGGGCAGGTCCCCGGCCAGGGTCTTGATCAGCGTCGACTTGCCGGCGCCGTTGGGACCGAGCAGGCCGATCCGCGCACCGGGCACCAGTTGCAGCTTGACCTTCTCCAGCACCGCCTTGTCGCCATAGCCGAGACGGCCTTCGCCGAGATCCAGCAACGGCCGGGAGATCTTGTCCGACTCGCGGAAACTGAAATTGAACGGCGAATCGACATGTGCCGGCGCCAGTTCCTCTAGACGCTCCAGCGCCTTGATCCGGCTCTGCGCCTGGCGCGCCTTGGTGGCCTTGGCCTTGAAGCGGGCGATGAAGCTTTCCATGTGCGCACGCTGCGCCTGCTGTTTCTCGTAGGCCTGCTGTTGCTGAGCCAGCCGCTCGGCGCGGGTCCGCTCGAAAGCGGAATAGCCGCCGCGGTAGAGGGTCAGCTTGCGGTTTTCCAGATGCACCACGTGGTCCACCACCGCATCGAGGAAGTCGCGGTCGTGGGAGATCAGCACCAGAGTGCCGGGATAACCCTTGAGCCACTCTTCCAGCCAGAGGATGGCGTCCAGGTCGAGGTGGTTGGTCGGTTCGTCGAGCAACAGCAGGTCGGACGGGCACATCAGCGCCTGCGCCAGGTTCAGGCGCATCCTCCAACCACCGGAGAAATCACCGACCCGGCGCTCCATCTGCTCGCTGCTGAAGCCGAGCCCGGCCAGCAGCTTGCGCGCCCGTGCATCGGCGGTATAACCGTCGGCGTTGTCCAGCTCGGTATGCAGGCGCGCCAGGGCAGAACCGTCGTGCGCCGCTTCGGCGACGGCCAGCGCCGCCTGGATCTCGCGCAGGCGACTGTCGCCGTCGAGCACGTAATCCACCGCCAGGCGATCCAGGGTATCGACCTCCTGGCGCATGTGCGCGATGCGCCAGTCGGCGGGCAACAGGCAGTCGCCGGCATCCTGCCCGAGCTGGCCGCGCAACAGCGCGAACAAGCTGGACTTGCCAGCGCCATTGGCCCCGATGAGACCGGCTTTCTGGCCGGCGTGCAGGGTCAGTTCAGCAGCTTCCAGGAGGCGCTGCGGCCCGCGCTGTAGCGTAAGATTGAGGAGTCGGATCATGGCGGCGGAGTTTATCAGTTTCGCCCTTGCGGAGCGTGAGGCTGTATGACTGGAAATGTCTGGAAATTCGCGGTGGACGTCTATGCCCGGCCGGGCGTGGAAACGGCTTGCCTCGCGCTTCAGGAGCAAGGTGCGGACGTCTGCCTGTTGCTGGTCGCCGCCTGGCTTGGCAGGCGCGGTGTGAGCTGCTCGAAAGAACGCGCCCAGATCCTGGAGAACGCCGCGCGTCCCTGGCGCGAAACGGTCATCGAACCCCTGCGCAGATTGCGTTGCGCCTGGCGCGAAGCGGCAACCCACGACGCCTGCCTGGCCGAACTCCGCGAGGAAATGAAGGCCCAGGAACTACGAGCGGAACGGGAACACCTGCAACGCCTGGCCGACCTGGCCACAGCCTGGCTGGAGGGCCAGGAAGCGAATCGCAGTGCGGATGCCTGGCTGCAAGCCTGCAGCCGGGACATCTGCACGGAAGCAGAGCGCCGGGCTTTGCTGGTGCTTGGCTCGGCGGCTTTGCAGACAGCGCCTTAGGAGGCGCTGGTCGGGGCGGCGCCGTTGCTGCCCGCGGCAGGCGTTGCCGAAGCAGCGCTGGAGGCGGCTGCCGGGGCGCTGGGAGTCGCCGCAGGCTTCGCAGCAGGAGCGGTGGCGGGCTTGGTTGCGGCAGGTTTCGCGGCTACGGGTTTCGCCGCAGGCTTGGCCGCCGGTTTCGCCGCAGGCTTCGCAGCCGGCTTGGCTGCAGGCTTCGCGGCCGCGGATTTCGCCACAGGCTTGGCCGCCGGTTTCGCCGCAGGCTTCGCAGCTGGCTTGGCTGCGGGCTTCGCGGCTGCGGTTTTCGCCGCGGGCTTGGCCGTCGGTTTCGCGACAGGCTTCGCTGCCGGCTTGGCGGCGGGCTTCGCGGCTGCGGTTTTCGCCGCAGGCTTGGCCGCCGGTTTCGCCACAGGCTTCGCCGCCGGCTTGGCTGCGGGCTTCGCGGCTGCGGTTTTCGCCGCGGGCTTGGCCGCCGGTTTCGCAGCAGGCTTCGCCGTCGGCTTGGCTGCGGGCTTCGCTGCCGCGGTTTTCGCCGCAGGCTTGGCCGCCGGTTTCGCAGCAGGCTTCGCAGCCGGCTTGGCCGCAGGCTTCGCCGCTACGGTTTTCACCGCAGGCTTGGCTGCCGCCTTCGCAGCAGGTTTGGTCGCGGGTTTCGCCTTGCGGCTCTCCAGAGCCTTGCCAGCAGCTTCCTTCACCTTGCCGACACCCTGCGCCAGCTTGAGGCTTTCCTGTACGTCACGCTTGAGGCCGACGATGTAGGTACGGGTGTCCGCCTGCCGGGCCTTCAGGGTATCCAACGCCTCTTCCAGGTCGCTGATGGTCTCGCGCGCCTTGGCCTGTGCCTTGGTCTTGCCGGCCTTGGCAGCATCCTGCAGCTTGGTGCGAGCCTTGTGCAGCTTTTCCTGGGCTTTGCCACGTTGCTTTTCAAGTTTGGCCAGGAGCTTTTCCGAATCGACCAGCGCTTGTTTGCACGCACCTTCCAGGTGCTCGACAAGGCTGTGGGAAAGTTGCTGCAACAGGTGCAAGGGGGTGGTGACGGGCTTCTTGTTGGCCGACATGACGTGCCTCCAGGCGGACGTGGTTGCGCCCATACTAGACCCGCACACCCCCTCTCGCCAACGGGTTCGATGTGCTACAAGCGACGTGCGCCAGGATTGCCCGCCGATTCGTTTGGAGAAACCGCATGCCGCGCCGCCTTTTCATCGGTCTTTTTCTACTGCCGCTGCCGCTTTTCGCCGCGCCTCCCAAGGACGAACTGGCCTATGCCGTAGGCGCCCGCCTGGGTATGCGCCTACAGCAGGAAATGCCCGGCCTAGAGCTATCCGAGCTACTTCTCGGACTGCGCCAGGCCTATCGCGGCGAGGCACTTGAAATCCCCCCCGAACGCATCGAACAACTTCTGCTGCAACACGAGAACGCCACGACGGAAACACCGCGGACCACACCCGCCGAGGCCCGCTTCCTGGCCAACGAAAAAGCCCGCTTCGGCGTCCGCGAATTGACCGGCGGCGTCCTCGTCAGCGAATTACGTCGTGGCCAAGGTAACGGCATCGGCGCGGCAACCCAGGTACACGTCCGTTACCGCGGCCTGCTTGCCGACGGTCAAGTGTTCGACCAGAGCGAAAGCGCCGAGTGGTTCGCCCTGGACAGTGTGATAGAGGGATGGCGCACAGCGTTGCGAGCGATGCCTGTCGGCGCGCGCTGGCGAGTGGTGATTCCTTCGGCGCAAGCCTATGGCCACGAAGGCGCTGGCGACCTGATCCCGCCCGACGCTCCGCTGGTCTTCGAGATCGACCTGCTGGGCTTCCGCTGAAATGCAAAAACGGCGCTCTCCCGCATGGAGACGCGCCGTTTCGTAACGACTCGCCGGTGAATCAGACCGGTACTGCCGAACCCTCTGCGCCGCTCTGGCTGTGGGCGTTGTGCAGGACTTCGATGAGGCAGTCCTCCAGCTCGAAGCGTTCGTGCAACTGTTGCCGCAGGACCTTCAGCTCCGCGATGAGGCAGGCTCCTTCACGGCAATCGCCGTTGTCGCAGCGGTCGTTGAAGTTCAGCGCGGATTCGGTGATGGCTTCCAGCCGGGGGAAGATCTGCTTGGCCAGCTCCAGGCCGCGCTGATCGCCGAAGGCCTTGCCTTCCGCCGTCAGTTGCTCGTAGACCTCGAAGTGTCCGGCAGATACGTAGTCCAGCAGCAATTGGCAGAAATGCTGGAGTTCTTCGGCGTTGGGCGCCGGTGCCTGAATACCGCTCAGGGCATCGAAGGCCTGCACCAGTTGCTGGCGCTCATGCAGCCAGCGATCGATCAGTTGGTGCACGCCCCCCCACCGCTCTTGGGCATTACGGCAGCTTTCGAGCATGTTGTCCTCGCTTCCCTCTTCGGACGTCCCGGAGAATCATCGTCCGCTCCGAGACGCATTGCTGACGCACTCTCTGCGCTCTGTGGGAGAACGCCTGTGCAAGGGGCGGACTCCGGCGCTACGGAAAGCCAGATTATGCCCCCCGGATGACCCCATCAAGACGCCCGTACAGAAAAATTCATACGGATGTTTGATCGGTATCCCGCATCCGCTCTGGTTTTCGCCAAATCGATACGGCCGACGCTCGAGAGCTGACGAAAGACCACGAGACAGCCCGCATCAGGCGCGTCGGAGGAACTGCACGATGGAGAAGCCGAGATAGGCAACGAACGCCAGCAGGCTCCATTCCGGAATGCTCAGGGTGAATAGCGTCCAGCTCACCTGGGCACAATCCGCGGTGCCATGCAGGACCAGGCGGATCACTTCCTGGAAGGGAAGCGCCTGCATCATGTAGTCGAGGCTGGGCAGGCAGGCCGGCAGTTGGTCCAGCGGAACGGTCTGCAACCATACCTGGCGGGCGGCCGTGGCCCCGCCGCCGAGAGCGAGCAGGAACACCAGCACGGAGTAGATACGCCGCCCACGCAGGCCGGGCCCCTGGATCGCGCCAGCAAGGCAGGTCAGGCCGATCAGGATGAAGAAGATCCGCTGCACGACGCACAGCGGGCAGGCCTCCAGGCCAACCACATGTTCCAGGTACAGCGCCCCGCCCATGATGGCGACGCAGGCCAGGAACGCGAGAAGGAAAAGCTGACGGGGGCTGGCCAGGGGCATGGCGGATCCACAGGTACACAGGGGAAAGGCCGCCTACGGTAGTGGAAAGCCTCCGGCAGTTTCAAGCCGCAAGGCAGCTCTGCGGCAAGGCATCCCGAATCATGCCGGGCACCCGCGACAAGCCGCCACAGTCCTGCCGATGGAGCCGAACGGGGAACGCCACCCGGCGTTCCCCATGCTCAAATGCCCGCCACCACCACGGGCAGCCCCGGAGTACGCCGATCGAGCAGGACCAGGCCCTCCTGGAACAACTGGTTGCTGCGCTCGACCTCGCCGAGCTGCGCCAGCAGGCGTCCCAGCTCGGCGCAGGTCTCGGCACTGCGCTGGAAGCTCAGGCTGGCCTCCAGGTATTCCCGGGCCTTGCCCCAGAGCTTGTTGATCAGGCACAGGCGCCCCAGGGTCAGCAGCAGGCCGGGATCGTTCGGGTGTTCCTTGAGCCAACCTTCCGCGGCCTGCAATTGCTTGCCCGGATCGCGCCCGCGCACTTGCCCGTAGAGTTGCACCAGGGTCGCGTCGAAGCCTTGCTTGAGCGCATGGCGGAGGACTTCTTCGGCCTCTTCCTCGGCGCCCAGGCGAAGCAGTTGGGCGGCATAGCCCGCGACGATCGCCGGGTCTGCACGCAGCGCCGAAGGCACGTTCTGCCAGCGCTGGGTCAGCGGCTGCAACGCCGTCTCGCCCTCGTTCAGTCCACGCTCGCCGGCTTCCTGCAAGGAAGCCACCCAGGCACGGCGTTCGAGGTCGCGCAGTTCGGAATCCTTCAGCACACGCTCCTTGCGCAGCTCCGGCAGCAGGACGCAAAGGGCCTGCCAGTCGTGCTGGGTGACGTACAGCTGCTGCATCAGCCGCAATACCGTGCGGTGCTGCGGCTGGAGCCCGTGCAGCTCTTCGAGGGTATTGCGTGCCTGCGGGTAGTCGCCGCGATTGATCAGCAGTTGCGCACGGGTCAGGCCGACCAGCAATTGGGCATCCGGCTCGCGCTCGCGAGCCCGGTTCAGCAGGTCGTCGGCCTCGTCGTAGCGCTCGAGTTCGTTGGCGGCCCGCGCCGCGCCGAGGTAATGCATCAGCGGCCGCTCGCCCATCTCCGCAGCCCGCCGCAAATGACGCAGCGCCTGCGGCCAGTTGCCTTCGCCGAGATCGCGCAGGCCGCTGTGCTCGGCCATCTGCACGCGACGCCGGCGGTTGTAGCGCGACCAGGGGTTGACCACCCGCCCCGAGCTGCCGAGCAGGCGCAGGACCAGGCGCACCAGCACCACCAGCAGCCAGACCACCGCCAGCAGGGCGAGGAACGACCACAGGCTGGATTCGTAACGGAAGCTCTTGTAGGCGATCAGCACATAGCCGGCCTGCTCGGAGATCGCCAGCCCAACCAGCGTGGCGACCAGCACCACCGCCAGGACCAGGAGGTAGATGCGTCTCATGGACGGCCCTCCGTGGCCGGAGCCGCCTGCGCCTCGGGCACCAGGTTGCCGGCGGCCTCGCGGCGCGACACGTAGGACTGCAAGGCGCTCAGGGCCGGTGCGAGGTCAGGGACCTGCACGGTGACCGGCTGCTTCACCAACTCATCGATACGCAACTTCAACGCGCGGCTGTCGGCCAGCTCTACGTTGAAATAGCCGTCCAGCACGTCCTGGGCCTGCTTCAGCGCCTGCTCGTAGACTTCCTGCTTGCCATTCAGCGCCGCCCACTGGGCTTGCTCCAGGGCCAGGCCGATGGTCAGACGCACCTGCGCCAATTGCTCGCCGGCCAGCAGCGGACGAATGTCCTGGCCGGCATTGAAGTCGATGCGGATGTAGCGCGAGATCTTCTCCCACCACAGCTCCCAGGTGCTGTTGCCGTCGCCCCAGGCGACATTGCTGGCACCGCTTTCGCCTTCCTTGAAGGTCGGCGTGAGCGGTTGCAACTGGTTGACCTGCTCGCGCAACGCCGCCAGTTGCACGAACAGCCCGGTACGGTCCGGCTCCGGCAACGCACGCAGGGCCTCGAGGCTGGCCGCCAGCTTGGCGCGGGCGGCATAGGCGCCGGGATCGTTCTGCGCGCGCAGGATGTCATCGGCGCCCTGCACCAGTTCGGTGGCGCTGCCCACGTCCTGCAAGGCGGACAGGCGCAGGCTGGCCAGGCGCAGCAGGTGTTCGGCCTCGGCCAGTCGCCATTGCTGGCGGCTCTGGCCGAGGACCTTCTTCAGTTGCTCGCTGAGATGCTGCTGGTCGCCCTGCAGCTCCACCACAAGGCGTCGCCGGGCCTCCAGTTCGTCCGCGGTAGGCAAAGCGTCCAGGCGGGCAGCCAGTTGCTGGTTACGCTGGGCCAGGGATTCGGTCTTGCCACGGGCATCTTCCAGCTGCGCCAGTTGGTCGCGCTCGGTGCCCTGCAACTGCTGGACCTGCCAGAAGCTCCAGCCACCCGCGCCGAGTCCCGCCACGCCAACCAGCAGGGCGAGCAACGCCAGGCCGGTGGCGGTACCGGAACGCCTGGATGCATCGGGTGCAACGGGAGAAGGGGTGGAAGTGGAAGTTCTTGCGTCGTCTTGGGGAGTGACTGCTTCGCTCACAGGTCCATCCTTTGGTCAAGAAAGTTCTAGGCGGCGCTCGTCAGGGCCGCCAGCAAGGCCGGCGCGCTCGCGCCCCGGCAATCAATCACCCGTTGCGCACCCAGTTCGCGCGCCATCTCGGCGACCCGCGGGCTGGGTACGAACAGCGGCAACCGGCCTATCTCGGGCCAATCGGCTGCCGCCAACTGATACAGATTTTGCAAACCCTGTCCACTGCTGACCACCAGGCCGTTCAGGCGTTCCGCCCGCACCCTTGCCAGCAGCTCTCCGGCCGGATAGTCCGGAGCCCGGCGCCGGTAGAGTGGCAGGTAGTCCACCTGCACGCCTTGGCCGCGCAGGCGCTCGGCGAGGAATTCTCGGCCACCTTCGCCGCGCATGATCAGCACTTTCGGATCGTGCACGCGCAGGGAATCCTGGAACGCCGGCAGCGCCAGCAACGCTTCGCTGTCGTCGCCCTGTTCAGGGTAGGTTACGTCGAGGCCGTAGGCCTCGAGGATCGCCGCGGTCGCCGCGCCGACGCTGCACCAGGTCTGCTGCGGCGGCTGCGGCCAGTAGCGGTCGAGCCGCTCCAGCCCCAGGCGCGCCGCCGGCTTGCTGACCACCACCACCGCGCAGTAGCGGTCCAGGTCGAGCATCAGCGTACGCTGCTCCGGGGTTTCTTCCAGCGGATCGATCGCCAACAGCGGCAGGCTGCTGCTATGGACGCCCGCCTCGCCGAGGCTGGCGGCCAGGGCCGCGCACTCCTCGTCGGGGCGCGTCAGCAGGAGCCGCCAGCCGCTCACGGATGTCCGGCCTCGCCGTAGACGGCTTCGAGAATCGCTTCGGCGCCCTGCTCCAGCAGGTCCTCGGCCACCCGCACGCCCAGCGCCTCGGCTTCCGCCAGTGGCGCCCGCCCCTCGGCGCGCAGCAACTGGGTGCCATCAGGCTGGCCGACCAGGCCGCGCAGCCACAGTTGGTCGCCCTCGCGGATGGCGTAGCAGGCGATCGGCACCTGGCAACCGCCGTTGAGCCGCTTGTTCAGCGCGCGCTCGGCAGTGACCCGCAGAGCCGTGTCGGTATGGTGCAAGGGTTCCAGCAAGGCATGCAGGTCGCTGTCGGCCGTACGGCATTCGATGCCGACGGCGCCTTGTCCGCCGGCGGGCAGGCTGTCGTCGACACTGATCGAGGAGCGGATGCGCGACTCGAAGCCGAGGCGGATCAGGCCGGCGGCGGCGAGGATGATCGCGTCGTATTCGCCGGCATCCAGCTTGGCCAGGCGGGTATTGACGTTGCCCCGCAGGAAACGGATCTGCAGGTCCGGCCGGCGCGCCAGCAGCTGCGCCTGGCGGCGCAGGCTGGAGGTGCCGACCACGCTCCCGGCTGGCAGTTGCTCGAGGCTGGCGTAGGTGTTCGAGACGAAAGCGTCACGCGGGTCTTCGCGCTCGCAGATGGTGTAGAGGCCGAGCCCCTCGGGAAAGTCCATCGGCACGTCCTTCATCGAATGCACCGCGATGTCGGCGGCGCCTTCGAGCAGGGCGGTTTCCAGTTCCTTGACGAACAGGCCCTTGCCGCCGATCTTCGCCAGCGGTGCGTCGAGCAGCTTGTCGCCGCGACTGGTCATCGGCAGCAGGGTGACGGTCAAGCCGGGATGCGCCTGTTCCAGGCGCGCCTTGACGTATTCGGCCTGCCACAAGGCGAGGGCGCTCTGGCGAGTGGCGATGCGGATTTCGCGGGACGACATGGGATATTCCGTGCACAGGGATGCGCCCATGATAACAGTTCGAACCCGAGTGCGCGGACGCTGGGCCCGATAGCCGCACCCGGGTCGCTGGCGAACCGCCGACCGCCGTCAGAGCTGATGCATCAGACGCCTGACCCCGGCCACGTGCCGCCGGCTGACGGTCAGCGCATCGCCGTCGAGGCCTTTCAGGTAGAGCTGGAAATGCCCCAGCGGCGTACGCTGCAGGCGTTCGATCCGTTCGCGGGCGACCAGCGCGTTGCGGTGGATGCGCACGAAGCGCTCGCCGAACTCGTCTTCCAGCGCCTTCAACGGCTCGTCCAGCAGCACCTCGCCCTGCGCATGACGCAAGGTCACGTACTTGTGGTCGGCAATGAAGAAGATCACCTCTTCCAGCGGGATCAGCTCGATCCCCTTGCGGGTCCGCGCACTGATGTGGCTGCGCGGACCGCTGCCGCCGGAGGCCGGGGGCTTGGTCAGCGCGGCCAGTTGCACGCGGTTCGGTCGCGAGGCTTTCTTCAACGCCTCGGCCAGGTCTTCGCTGCGCACCGGCTTGACCAGGTAGCCCACGGCGCTGACCTGGAAGGCTTCCAGGGCGAATTCGTCATGGGCCGTGCAGAAGATCACAGCCGGCGGCGCTTCCCGCTCGCAGAGTCTGGCCGCGACCTGGAGGCCGTCCAGACCGGGCATGCGGATATCCAGCAGGACGATATCGGGCTTGAGGCTGTCGATCAGCGTCAGCGCTTCTTCGCCATTGCTGGCCGAGGGCTCGAGGACGCGATAGCCGTCCAGTTGCCCTACCAATCGGGCCAGGCGCTCTCGCGCCAGAGGTTCGTCATCGACAATCAGGACATTCATAAGCTCAGGCTTCCTGCATGAGTCGCGCACATGGATAGCGTAGACAGGTGTAGTGCCGTCCGTCACGGCGCTCGACGCTGAGACTCGCTTTAGGCCCGAAAAGTGCCCCAAGTCGTGCATCGATATTGTGTAACGCCTGTCGCGTGCCTTTCGACGGGGGCGACTCGAGCGCCTCGTCGTAGGGGTTGCTCACACATAGCTGGAACACTCCTTCACGATAAACCGCCTCGACCTGCACCAGGCCACCTTCGACCCGCGGCTGGATGCCATAGATAAGCGCATTTTCCAGCAGCGGCTGCAAGGTCAGTTGGGGGATCGGCAGGTTGGCCGGCACCCCGTGCACCTGCCAGTCCAGTTGCAGGCGATCGCCAAGACGATACTGCTCAATGGAAAGATAGCGCCTTGCCAGCGCCAGTTCCTCCTCCCAGGAAACTAAAGTGCCGGGCTTCGCCAGGCTGGCCCGGAACAGGTCGGACAGGTCCAGCACCGCATGCTCGGCCTTCAGCGGGTCCAGCTCGATCAGGCTGGCGATGCTGTTCAGGCTGTTGAACAGGAAGTGCGGGCGAATCCGCGCCTGCAGCGATTCCAGGCGCGCCTGCAACTCGGCCTGCTGCTGCCGGCGCCACTGGCTCTGCAGGTAAAAGTAGCGCAGCACCAGGGCGGACATGATCAGCGCGATCAGCGCGTGCCGCAGATACAGATTGACCTCGCCGGCACGCGTCAGTTCTCCGCCCAGCTGATAGTGCTCGGCGACCGCCGTGCAGCCCAGGGTGAGGGCCACCACCAACAGGCAGCAGGCACTCCCCGCCAGCGCCACCGGCAGGCGCGCGAGCAATGGCCGCAGGCGGCAGAACAGCGCCGCCGAGAGCAGTACGATCCACTGCACGAACAGCGACGCCAGGGCCAGGCGCACCCAGTTGAAGCTCGGCGTCATCGGTTCCGCCAGCACCAGCACCAGCACCAGCAGCTCCGCCAGCAGCACCAGGGTGAACAGGGCTTCGGCTTCGCAGAGCTCGGGAATGAAGAAGTCGTCTTGGACGGCCGGCCGGGTCGAGCGGCCGGGCTTGAATCGGATAGGCATCGACAGAGTTTCCGCAAGGCCCGGGGCGCCCGCAAGACAGCCGCGGGCGTACGGGCGAAATAAAGCACCGAAATGCCATCTGCCGCAAAAAACCGCGAAACAGCGCTCGTTCCGGCTTCGTCGACGAGCCGCCGGTTTTTCCTCCCGGCCTGCTATCATCGTCGCACTTTGCCCGTCACGCAGGCCGCGCGGCCTGTCCGTTTCTTGTTGCAGCGAGAGATACCATGAGCGTAGAGAAGACCAACCAGTCCTGGGGCGGCCGCTTCAGCGAGCCCGTCGACGCCTTCGTCGCCCGTTTCACCGCCTCCGTCGACTTCGACAAGCGTCTCTACCGCCACGACATCATGGGTTCCATCGCCCACGCCACGATGCTGGCCAAGGTCGGCGTGCTGAGCGACGCCGAGCGCGATGCGATCGTCGACGGCCTGCAACAGATCCAGGCGGAAATCGAAGCCGGCAGCTTCGACTGGCGCGTCGACCTGGAAGACGTGCACATGAACATCGAGGCGCGCCTGACCGACCGCATCGGCGTCACCGGCAAGAAGCTCCACACCGGCCGCTCGCGCAACGACCAGGTGGCCACCGACATCCGCCTCTGGCTACGCGACGAGATCGACACCATCCTCGCCGAGATCACCCGCCTGCAGGAGGGCCTGCTGGGCCTGGCCGAAGCGGAAGCCGACACCATCATGCCCGGTTTCACCCACCTGCAGACCGCCCAGCCGGTGACCTTCGGCCACCACCTGCTGGCCTGGTTCGAGATGCTCAGCCGCGACTACGAGCGCCTGGTCGACTGCCGCAAGCGGGTCAACCGCATGCCGCTCGGCTCGGCGGCCCTGGCCGGCACCACCTACCCGATCCAGCGCGAGATCACCTGCCAGTTGCTGGGCTTCGACGCGGTTGGCGGTAACTCCCTGGACGGCGTCTCCGACCGCGACTTCGCCATCGAATTCTGCGCCACCGCCAGCCTGGCGATGATGCACCTGTCGCGCTTCTCGGAAGAGCTGGTGCTGTGGACCAGCGCGCAGTTCCAGTTCATCGACCTGCCCGACCGCTTCTGCACCGGCTCCTCGATCATGCCGCAGAAGAAGAACCCCGACGTGCCGGAGCTGGTACGCGGCAAGTCCGGCCGGGTGTTCGGCGCCCTCACCGGCTTGCTGACCCTGATGAAGGGCCAACCGCTGGCCTACAACAAGGACAACCAGGAAGACAAGGAACCGCTGTTCGACGCCGCCGACACCCTGCACGACAGCCTGCGCGCCTTCGCCGACATGGTCCCGGCGATCCGGCCCCGGCGCGAGATCATGCGCGAGGCGGCACGCCGCGGTTTCTCCACCGCCACCGACCTGGCGGACTACCTGGTGCGCAAGGGCCTGCCGTTCCGCGACTGCCACGAGATCGTCGGCCACGCAGTGAAGTACGGCGTAGACAGCGGCAAGGACCTCGCCGAGATGAGCCTCGACGAACTGCGCCGCTTCAGCGAGCAGATCGACGCCGACGTCTTCGACGTGCTGACCCTGGAAGGCTCGGTCAACGCCCGCGACCATATCGGCGGCACCGCGCCGAACCAGGTCCGTGCCGCCGTCGCCCGCGGCAGAAAACTGCTGGCACAGCGCTGAAGTCGCGCCCAGTGCCCGGCAGATCTCCCTGTCCTACCCGAGACTTGATCACACGGCGGGACAGGAACGCCCTTGTAGATCGACAGCCACTCTAGTGAAAGTCCTTCTTCGCTAACCGGTCGCAATGGCGGAATAACTCAGCATCAGTGCTCATCATTGAAATCATCGGCCCTCGGCGTGGCAAAAATGCCCTTGGCTTCCTGGCGCCGGTAATAGGCTTCGATGCTTAGCCCGGGATCGATGCGCGCCCTGACGATGCAGGGCTGCTGTTGCCAGGGATACTCATGCAGGCGTCGGTCCAGCTCCTTGCGCTCCTTGGCTGGCCAGCCCTGGTAGGTGCGCTGGCGCCAGTAATGGGGATCGCGTCCGGTATGCCGATCATGCTCGGCGGTGACCGGATCCAAGGGGCGGCTCGGCTCCAGGACCGGCAGGTCGGGCAACGGCTGGGTCACGTCCATGTAGCGTTGCAGGCAGTCCCAGAAGGCCAGGGCATTGACCTTGTCGAGACCGAGGGAGTGGACGCGGGTGGCCAGACAGACCTTGTTGTCGGTATAGCGGTGATGCAACCAGAGCGCATAGTCGTGGCTGCCGTAGCCACTGGGCAGCAATTGCAGCACCGGATCGAACTCGTCGAAGGGAGCGACGAACAGGCGGCGGAAGCGACGCTTGAAGCGGAGCATGCCGTCCAGGCGATTGAATTCACTGCCATCTTGCTTGAAGACTTTGCTGTAGAGCCAAAGGATGGCGCTGAAGCCGACTGCACCCATAAAATAAGTAGCTACGCCTATCCAAATTGCTATTTGCAAACCATTGGTTCCAAATATTGTTCCATACTGGTACAAAGCCAATGGGATTGAAAATAAAAAACCCGACATCTGAATAACGTGAAGATATTTTTTATTCGAAAGAAAGGCCACCATGGATATTACTGAAACAGCCACCACAAAGAATGAGCAAACCAAGGTGTAGAGTTGCTGTATGTCCCTCCTCCACTCTCCGGTGGCTTCTCCCATTATGCCAATTCCCAAAGCAATCCATACAAAAAAATAGCACAGCATCCTAAGCGTGAATATTATATAAGGAATTCTGCTAGAGTTCTGGAACTGCCAACGCATAGAGTTGCAATATGCCTCAGCACCTCCAACCTCTGACTTATCCTCAGCCCCGATCGAAAGCTGCCCTACAATCTCCATTTCCGGATCTAGATTGGCATAGTTCCCAAAGGCAAGATGGGTGTCAAAAATACCATTACGGTTAGACTCCTCCTTCCACCTTGGCGGCGGTAAAGAGTCGTTGACTTCACTGCGATAAGCACTGGCTGAGTACGTGGCATCCATGTGTACAGTCATACGTTGAACTCACTGTTCTCTATCAACCAATAAGGTGGCGCAGCATGGGGGCCCAAGTCGTCCGGGGGAAGGTACCGATTGGCGGATGTGAATGCACTCCAACTCTTCGGGCTGGGTTGAGGCAGGACAAGCCGCTGCTCAGGCTGGTCGGCATTGAGTTCGAACTGTGCGCTGATCTTCAAACCCTGGGTCATGCGCATGCTATAGCGGGCCCGAGGAGACAACTGCGGAATCGGCAGGCTGGCCGGCAGCACATAGAGCACGCTGGCAGCATCCAACGGCAAGGCTTCGAGCTTGGCGGGGCCCGCGGGGACCCGATGGTAGCGCTTGACGCCGAACAGGGTGCCCGGATCGATCGGCAAGCTGCTGAGAAACTCCTGGGCCACCAGGCGGAACGCCTTCTGGCCATTCTCGAACATGGCCAGGAGCGGGGAACTCAGCACCACGGCCCAATCGTTTGCCTCCAGCGCCTGCAACTTGGGGTCGATGCAGGATAGCGCAGTGCGGCTGACCGCTTGGCGACCCCGTTCCGCTTCCTGCAAGACAGATCGATGCGCCGCCGGCGCCAATTTGCGCCAGTCTTCCAGGCGATGGACAAAGACCCGCGGATGGCCGAGGACTCCCAGCAATTGGCGATAGGCCGTTTGCGGGTCTTTCAGATGGGCGAAGCGCTGGTCCTGGCCCATCAGCGAATCGAGCAGGCCAGCCTCGGCGAATTGCCGGCCGAAGGGGCCTTTCTTGACGATGGTTTCCGCATCGCTGTCAGTCAGTAGATTAGCGACCACAGTGCCTCCGATCGCCAAAACCGCACCAGCCAGCAAAGCATAAGGGTTTACTATCCATCCTAGGACGTAGGCACCCCAAAGGCCCCCACCCACTGCGGCCACACCGTAGGCCGCAGCCGCATCGCTATCTCCCTGCCTCAAAGCTCGGTAGCCATCCCATACACTGATGCCTGCACCGAATAGTGTGGCTGCGCCACCAAGCCCACGTAGCAACCCTAACTTAGGGCTGCCTGTTTGAACTTCTAGATTCCTGGCCCATCGAGGGGATATTTGGGCTACCGATATACGTGGGGTTTCTAGATACTTTGCAGTAGATGGTCCGAAAAGCAGCTTTGCATGGCTTCCTCCAGCGGCTGTTAAATCGATTACTGCACCGACAGCCCCGATCGTCCCTCTGTGCTTTTCTCCACTGTCTACAAAGCCACTGTATGCCTGCACCTGCACATTCAAGTTATAAATCGCAAACCCCAGCATCATCGTCGGCACGATGCGAGTGTTCTCCATCACCTGGGTCAACGTGCCTAACTGCGTACGGAATTTCGTGTAGGCAAGCAGGTCCGGGTGATCCTTGGGTACCGCCACCACCATGACGTTGCGCAGGTTGGCGCGACTCATGCCGGTGTCGCGGGGACTGGTGCCGGCCAGGGGATTGCCGGCACCGTCCTGAACGATGGCGCGCCGATAGCTCTTGCGCCTCAGCTCCTGGCGCTCGACCTCGGTCAGACCGTTGCGCAGGCCGGCTCCGCGCACGCCGACGACAACCATGTCGAGCGGCACCTGACTGTCGGGCAGCAGGCGGATACCTTTCATCTTCACCGAGAGGGCGCTCAGAGTATTGAAGGTCGGTGCGAACAAGCGGTCGAGCTGGATCTGGGTGGCGCCCTGGGACAGCCGGCCGAGTTGCTCGACTACGCTGGCGCCGAACACGTCCAGCAGGTCGCCGAGGAAGTAGGCGAGGCTCTTGCCGGCGCTGGGCTGGTCGACCTCGCCCAGCAGACTGGCTCCCAGCATCAGCGTGCTGAGGCCCATTGCATCGGGGTCCGGCGTCCGCGGGCTATCGCGCAGCGCCTGCAGGCGCCGAACCGGCTCGGGAAGTTGTCCTTCGTCCTTGGCCAGGAGCATGGCGCCAAGCGGGTGGCTTGCCTGCAGAACCGTGCTGACCACCCGCTCGACATGTGCCGCCAGCGCCCGGTAGGCGGTACCGCTGTACAGTGCGTCGCAGCGGTCGGGAAGCTGGTTCAGCGCAGCCAGTGCCTCGCTCATCAGGCTGTAGGGCTCCAGCAGGGCTTCGTCGCACTGGTGGGTCCAGTCCTGCAACACCGGGTGCAAGGGGCCTTCCAGCAGGGCAACCAGATGCTCGACCTGCTGCGTCAGGTGGATTCGGCAAGACTGTCGCTCCTCGGCGAAGATCGCCTCGTCCAGTTCGGCCTGATCGACCTCGCCCCTGAGCTTGGCGAGCGGGCCGTCGAGCATGTTGCTCAGCACCTGTGCATAGCGTCCGTTGGGACGGTGCGGCAGCAGTGCATTGAGGCTGCGCAAGTAGGCAGCGCAGTGGCGCGCCTGCGCCGCAGCGTGGCGCAAGGCGAACAGCGAGTCGTCGAGCATCAGCCCGATGAGGTTGGGATGGCCACGCAGCTTGAGGGTTTCCAGTACGTCCTCTCCGGCCTCCAGAGTAGGTAGCGCAGAGGGCGGAGCCTGCTTCAGCAGGGGCGCCAATTCCTGCTGGCGTCGCTGCAACTGGCACACCAGCGACTCTTCGCGAAAGGCGGCGAACGCAGGTGTGAATTCCGCCGGGTCTTCCAGCGCGCTCTCGACATTGAAGTCGCGAGGTCGCAAACCCTGGGCGTGATGATCAATGACCAGCGCGGGATGATGGATGGAGGCTTTCCAGTGCTGGTTGGCCACCGAGGCGTTCCAAGCGGACGCCATCTGCTGGCAGCGCCGGTTGACCCGCTGCGGGTCCTCCTCCAGCCAGTCGATGTACGACCAAGGCCAGGGAGTTTCGCTATAGGCCATGGTGTAGCGTGGGATCACGAACTGCCCCTTGACCAGCACCGGCACCAGGATCAGCGCTTGTGTCTTGCCTACGGCCGGACGCTTGTCCGCACGCTGGCTGCGCCCCTGCAGGAGGTCGACTTCAAACAGGTTGCCCTTGCCATCACACTCCAGTTCGCGCCACAGCTTGCCGTCCTGGAACAGGTAGATCCGTCCCGCCCGCGGTAGCGCGCCGGCGGGCAGCTGGTCGCCATAACCGGCCTTGCCCAGCGTTGGCAGGCGGACCAGCGGCATCACGGCCAGGAAGGTGTTCTGCTGGATACGCTCGTGCTCCTCATGGCCGAGCATATCGCTGGCCACCGGAATCTGCAGGATACCGCCGTCCTGTCGCTCGACGTTCAATGCCAGTCGTGCACGCCGATCGTTCTGGTAGGCGGTGCGCTTGCGCACGCCTTCGTCGATACTCTGGTCCTGGAATCCGCTCATGCCTCGCTCTCCGGTGGCAACAGTACGACCTGGCTTCCTTGCGCCGGGTCTCCCCAGACATCGACGACCAGTTGTTCCGGCCCCTTCCGCTCGGAACGGCTACGCGCCGGGTTGTCCAGTACCTGGCCCACTGTCGCCGCATCCGCGTCGAGCGGCGGCCCCGGCAACAGCGGCGCCGCGCCGCTGCCGCTGCCCGGGCTGCCGCCGGAGTTGACCCGGACGTTGGCCCCGGAGAGGGTCACGCCGCTGGCGTCGAGCTTGAGGAAGCTGCCGCCGCCCTTGAGGGTCAGTTCGGCGCCGGCCTCCAGCACCACCTTCAGGCCGCTGCTCAGGTGGATCTCCTGCCCGGCCTCGACGAACTGGCCGCTGGCGATCTTCAGGTGCTGGTCGTTGGCTACGGTGAGGTGGTCGCTGGCGCGGACCTCCACCTTGCGCTCGGCGTGGGTGGTGCGGTGTTCCTCGGCCTTGAACTCGCTGTAGCTGTTCGCCTCCACGGTGTCGTGGCGTTGGTGACCGACGCGGATCTTCTGGTCGTGCTCGATGTTTTCGTCCCAGTCGCGCTGGGCATGGACGAAGATCTGCTCCTGGCCCTTGCGGTCCTCGATGCGCAGCTCGTTGTAGCCACCGCCGCCAGGGCTGCTGAGGCTCTTGAAGACGCTGCGGGTCTTGTGCGCCGGCAGTTCGTAGGGCACCGGATGTTCCCTGTGGAACAGGCAGCCGGTGACCAGCGGCTGGTCGGGGTCGCCTTCGAGGAAGGTCACCAGCACCTCCATGCCGACCCGCGGGATGGCGATGGCGCCGTAGTTCCTTCCCGCCCAGCCGGAGGCAACGCGTAACCAGCAACTGCTGCTGTCGTCGGCCTGGCCCTCGCGATCCCAGTGGAATTGCACCTTCACCCGACCGTAGCGGTCGCAGTGGATTTCCTCGCCCTTCGGACCGGTCACCACCGCGCTCTGCGTGCCGAGGATGCGCGGCTTCGGCGGCGTCGGTGGGGGACGGAAGAACGCCTCCCAGGGCGTGGCCTGGAAGCGGTTGCGGTAACCCTGCCGGAAGTCGTCCGGGCTCGCCGAGGCATCGGAGACGATGCTTTCCTCCAGCACCTGAGGCTGCCGCCCCTCGTGAATCACCTCGGTGAGCAGCCAGAGGTCGTTCCAGCCCGCCTGGGGATGGGCGGCCAGCGGCAGGAAGTGGCCGCTGAGCAGCAACGGTTGGTCGCTGCGGCCCTCGGCCAGGCGGTAGTCGCTGCGCTGCCGTTCGAGGGCGCGCCTGGCCAGGTGCTTTCCGCGCTCGCGGTCGACGAAGCGACCGGGATAGTCGTAGTCCTCGAGGTCCGGCCGGGCTTCGCCGCGGGCGGCGCTTTCCAGCGTCAGGCGCGGTTTCTCGAAGTCGTAGTCGCGGCGGGTGACGCGGCTGGTGCGGGTTTCCAGGCGTACGCCGAAGCGCTTGACCGCCGGCCGGTCGGCGACCAGGCCGGAGTCCTGCTGGTAGGCCACCGGCGCGAGCCGCGGGAACACCGTCTGGTCGTCGCCGAACACCAGCAGGTGCGCCGTGGCGCTGTGCTGGAAATGAAAGTGGATGCCCTCCTCGCAGCACAGGCGCTGGACGAACTGCAGGTCGCTCTCGTCGTACTGCACGCAGTATTCGCGCTCGGGGTAGCGGGTGCCGAGCTGGAAGCGGTAGGCGTCGGCGAGGATGCCGTGTTCCTCCAGCACCCGGCCGACGATCTGCGGCACCGTGAGGTGCTGGAAGATGCGCTGGTTGGTGCATTGGGCGAGGTAGGCCAGTTGCGGGACGAGGGTGATGCGGTAGCGGGTCAGGCGCTTGCCCGAGTCGCCCTGTCCGGCGCTGCGCACCAGGCCGTGGATACCGTTGCCGGCGGGCCCGAGGGTAAGGAAGGCGGGTTTGTGCAGCAGGCTTTCGAGGTCCGGCACGGGGCGTTCGCCGACCAGCTCCAGGTCGAAGGCGAACGGCTGGCTGATGGCTTCGCGGCCGCTGAAGGAGAGCACCTGCAGGTCGAGGGCGAGGCCGTCGATGGCGAGGCTGAAATGGGTCTGGTTGGCTGCTGCGAACATCCGTTGTCCCTCACTGGCGCAGGCGACCGATTCGATTGTCCTGCCTGGCGCGGGCGAGACAAGGGCGCGCAGGCTCGATCGGAAGCTGCCTACAACAAACAAAGCGGCATCGACCCGGCGCGGGCTTTCCTGGCCACGGCGCTGTGGGTCATCGAGGGCACGACGGCCAGCGAGGCTGGCCGCGTGCGGCGGTCGCGGCTCAGCCGGCGACCGGGGAGCGCCAGTCGTCGGAGCCGGAGGTGCCGGAGACTTCGTGGGTCCAGGTGATCTTGCGGTAGGTGAAGTGCACGTCTTCCAGGTGGGTGAAGTGGGCGTTGCCCGGGTCCTGGCAGTTGTGCATGTAGTCCTTGATGTCGACGATGATCGCGTCTTCCAGGACGGTGGTGTAGTAGTGCTCCTGGGTGCCGGCGGCGGAGGTGCGGTACCACTGGATCTCCACCTTGGTCAGGCGCTCGCCGGAGGTCAGGGCGGCCAGCAGCAGGGGCGAGGCCTTGTCGAAGACCTTGGTGATGACCACCGGCTTGTGCACGCGCTGGCCGGTCGGCTGGCCGGACTGCGGGTCGCGCGGGATGATCACTTCGTGGTTGAAGCCCTGGACCATCACCTGGTCCTCGTGGCCTTCCTGGTAGGTGTTGCCGACCGAATCCTCGGTGAAGGCGCCGGCGGTGATCAGGCCCTGCTTGGTGCCGGTGATGGACATATAGGCGGGGGTTGCCATGGATGCATTCCTTGTCAGTGGTAGCCGGGACGACATGTCCTGGTGCGGCAGCTACCCAACAAGCTTCGTGCCAATAAAATATTTACCTTTTAAATCAAATTCTTGAAGAATCTCCCGGCCCGCACGAACACTTTCCCCTGGGTTTACCCCGAAAAAGTGAGCAAGTTGTTGCACAGTGCTATGCAAGAACTTGCTCACTTCATCGAAGACCCCGTCAGGCCTTGGCCCCAGCGTGGTATCCACAGCTTTTCCCGAAGTTATCCAGCAAAAAGTTGCACACCTGCCGAGTGCCTCAGAGCCAGTTCTTGAACTTGAACCAGAGGTACGGAAGGATCGCCGATACCACCATCATCCCCAGCGCCATCGGATAGCCGATGGACCAGTCCAGCTCGGGCATGTCCTTGAAGTTCATGCCGTAGACGGTGCCCACCAGGGTCGGCGGCAGGAACAGTACGGCGGCGATGGAGAACACCTTGATGATGCTGTTCTGCTCGATGTTGATCAGGCCAAGGGTCGCGTCGAGGAGGAAGTTGATCTCGGTGGACATCTTCGCCAGGTACTCGTCCAGCGAGCGCACGTCGCGCTCCACGGTCTTCGCCAGCACCTTCGCCGGCTCGGAAAGCCAGCCGTTGCAACCCTGGCGGAAATAGCTGTTCATCCGATTGATGCTGAGCAGGCTGTCGTTGAGCTTGGACAGCAGCGAGCTGCTGCGCCCGAGGTGCTTGATGATCTGCTGCAGGTCGGTCTTCGGCTTGCGGGTCTGGGCGGTGGACTCGGCGAAGATCTCCCGCGACATGCTGCTCAGTTGCCCCTGTACGGCCTCCAACACGTCGGCGATGCGGTCCACCAGGCTGTCCATCATCAGGGCGAACAACTGGGTGCTGCTGCGGTTGGCGTCGAGCTGGCGGATGCAACGGTTCTCGAACTCGCGGAACGAACGCAGGTCGGCGTAGCGCACGGTAATCAGCCATTTCTCGCTGAGAACGAAGGTCACTTCCTCTGTGCTCGGCCGGTGCTCGGTGATCCCGCCGACCACCGAAGTGGTCATGTAGAGGACGTTGCCGTCCTCGTAGAAGCGCGACGAATCCTCGATCTCGGCCATCTCCTCGCGGGTCGGGATGTTCACCTGCAGGTGGGATTCGAGCAGGCGCTCCTCTTCGGGGGTCGGGTGATGCAGGTCGATCCACAGGGTGCCCGGCGGCAACCCCCGCTGGGCATCGTCGTGCTGGCGTCGCTCCAGGCGGTCGCCGGAAAGGATGTAATAGGTGATCATGTCGGGTATCGCTACCTTCGCGGCCATCCGTTGGCCAAGCAGGGTGGACAACTTCCCGCCGCCGCACAAGCGGTACTTTGCGCCAGAACGAGGAACGCCCGATGAGCGAACAGGACGACAACCAGGAAGACGGCTTCGCCGAGGAAAAACTGATCCAGGCCATCGAGAACCAGATCGAAAGCGAGAATCCGCCGGCGGCGCGCGCCGTGTTCAACAAGCTGACCCTGGTCGGCTACGAGCGCGACGAGGCGCTGGGCATGATGGCCTACGTGCTGGCCCACGAGATCAACGCCATGCTCGCCGCCGACCGCGCTTTCGACAGCGCCGGCTACGAGCATGCGCTGCGTGCCCTGCCGACGTTGCCGGACGACGAATGAGCGGAGCCGGGCCGACTGGTGCCGGCGAATGCCCCTCGTATCCATGCGGTTTTGTTTCGCCAAACGCCTGCCGCTCTGGTAGAAAGGTGGCGCCCACTCTCCGTGCCACCTGCTTTCGCGGAGCGATACCGGATGCGATCCTGGTTCCACTTCCTGCCCATCTGCCTGCTGCTGGCCCTTTCCGGCCCGGCAGCGGCCGTCCCGACAGAACCCCTGGTGCTCGGCGCCGAAGACGACTGGTATCCCTATACCGCCTACAAGGACGGCCGCATCCAGGGCATGAGCGCGGACATCGTGCGGGCCGCCTTCAGGGCTGCGGACACGCCGGTCCAGCTCAATCCCTACCCCTACTCCCGCTGCATGAAGCTGGCCCTGAAAGGCTTGATCGCCGGCTGCTTCAATACCTCGCCGAACCCGCACATCCTCGCCGACTACCGTCTGCCCCGGCATCCGTTGTTCCGCGCGGAGATCCAGCTCTGGGCGCGACGCGACGAAGCGCGGCCGGTGAATGCGGAGCAGGCGCTGAGCGGACGGAAAGTCGCGGTGACCCTCGGCTATGAATACGGCGACGGCTTCGATCGCCGCCACGACCTGGTGCGCATCCCGGTGCGCAAGGACTACTACGGTTTCCTCATGCTCCAGCGCGGCCGCGTCGACTACGCCCTGGCCTACCGCAATACGGCTCGCCAGTTGTTCAGCGAACATCCCGAACTGGAAGGCCAGTTCCAGCCGGTGGCCACGGTCCACCGCCCGGAGCTGTACCTGTCGTTCTCGCGCCGCCACCCGCAGGCCGAGCATCTGCTCGAACGCTTCGACCTCGGCATGCAGCGCATCCTCGCCAGCGGCGAGTACCAGAAGATCCTCGACGGCTGGAGCCAGGCCGCCGACGCTACGCCCTAGTCCAACTACACTCACCGGTGCTCAACACCGCAAGGAGCCGACATGGCCTTCACTCCCGAGCTGATCGACGAACTGGAACTGCTGGCGCTCTTCAACCTGAACAACACCCAGGAAGGACTCAAGGTCCATCACACCGCCGACGGCAAGGCCGTCGCCGCCGCCCGACGCCTGCACGACAAGGGGCTGATCGACCAGCCCGACGGCGGCTACCTGACCAGTCTGGGGCTGGACGCCGCGGAGCAGGCACAGGGCCTGCTGACCATCCTCAAGGGTTGACGGAAGCGGCCATCGCGACCTGCTCCCGACAGGCCGCGACGGTTGCCCCGGTTCGCGGTGCGGCGCTCAAGCCGCCGCGCTTCCGGGCGATACAATGGCATGACCGGAGCCAGGCACGGCGCCTGGCCTTGCCTGTGCCCGGACGCCCATGAACCGACACCCCGCACTCAGCCTCGATCTCGACGATGGCATCGACCGCAAGGTCCTCGGCCAGTTGCGCCAACGCTTCCTGGCGGTCAATGCCGGTCGCCTGCAACGCGCCCGGCAGGCGTTGTCCAGCCGCCAGGAGCGGGTCCTGCGCCTGCTACCGCTGCTGTTCCACATCAACCATCCGCTGCTGCCGGGCTACCTGTCGGCCAGCACGCCAGCGGGCCTGAGCGGTTTCGAGGCGGACGACGAAGTACTCGCCGAAGCCCAGCGCCTGGCCCGCTCGTTTGTCTACAAGCCACGCAGGCAAGAACCCGCACAGCAGCCGATCCACGGCCTGTTCCTGATGGGCAGCCTGGGGAGCCTGGCCCAGGAGGAACAGAGCGATCTCGACCTCTGGGTCTGCCATGCCCCAGAACTGGAGCCCGGCGCGCGCCAGGAGCTGCGCCGCAAGTGCGCGTTGATCGAGGACTGGGCGCGCAGCCAGGGCAGCGAGGTGCACTGTTTCCTGATCGACGTCGCCCGTTTCGGCCAGGACGAACGCAAAGACTGGAAAGAGTCCGGCGGCGACGGCAATACCCAGCACTTCCTGCTGCTCGACGAGTTCTACCGTAGCGCGATCTGGCTCGGCGGACGCACCCCTCTATGGTGGCTGGTGCCGCCGGCCCATGAACGGCGCTACGACGAATACTGCCGGACCCTGCTCGGCAAACGCTTCATCCGCGCCGAAGAGGTGCTCGACCTCGGCCACCTGGCGCACATCCCCGCCCGGGAGTTCATCGGCGCCGGCCTCTGGCAGTTGTCCAAGGCCATCGATTCGCCCTACAAGTCGCTGCTCAAGCTGCTGCTCACCGAAGCCTACGCCAGCGAGCACCCGCGGGTCCGCTGCGTCGCCCTGCGCTTCAAGGAGCAGGTATTCGCCGGCCAGCTCGATCTCGACGAACTGGACCCCTACGTCCTGGTCTATCGCCATCTCGAACGCTACCTGCGGGAACAGCAGGCGCCGGAACGCCTGGAACTCGTGCGGCGCTGCCTGTACCTCAAGGTCGGGCGCAAGCTCGGCGGTCGCCAGCGCCAGGCGCAGAAGGGCTGGCAGCACCTGTCGATGGAGCGGCTCGTCGCGGAATGGCAATGGGAGCCTCGCCGCTTGGCCCTGCTCGACAGCCGCAGCCAGTGGAAGATGCGCCAGGTGATGGAAGAGCGTCGCACGGTGGTCAACGAACTGACCTACAGCTACCGCCTGCTGTTCCAGATCGCCCGCCAGCAAGGCGCTGACAGCGGCATCGACAGCCGTGACCTGGGCCTGCTCGGCCGCCGCCTGTATGCCGCCTTCGAGCGCAAGGCAGGCAAGGTGGAGAACATCAACCCGGGGATCGCCCCGGATCTCGGCGAAGACGTCCTGACCCTGGTCCAGCTGCCCGCCAACGACGACCGCGAGCAGGCGCAGTGGGCGATCTTCCCCGGTGCCCTGGGCGCTCACCAGTGGCCTGACTACGCGCCTCTGAAACGCAGCCTCAGGCTGGTCGAGCTGCTCGCCTGGTGCCATCGCAACGGCGTCATCGACAGCGCCACCCGGCTGTCCCTGCATCCCGGCCAGAGCGACCTCGGCGATGCCGAACTGGACAATCTCCTGGGCAGCCTGCGGCAGTTTCTGCCTGTCCCCCTGGCGACCGTGGACGACGCCGACCTGCTGCAACCGCGTCGGCTCAAGAGCGTCCTGCTGCTGGTAAACGTCGGTGTCGACCCACTGCGCCACCACAGCCAGATGAACCTGCACATGGCTACCGGGCGTACCGACGTGCTTGGTTATGCCGGGGTGCGCGACAACCTGGTGCTGACCCTCGACCAGCTCAGCCTCAACAGCTGGAACGAACTGACGGTGCGCCATTACGCAGGCCCCCAGGCGCTGCCCGAGTGCCTTGCCGAGTTCCTCGACGCCGTCCGCGAAAAGCCCGGAAGCCCGCCGCAGCCGCCCGAACTGATGGTGCGCTGCTTCTGTCGCAACCGGGCCGCCGCCATCGCCGTGCGGGTCGAAGAGCTGTTCCGCGAGACCTACGGGCAACTGCTTGGCGGCCAGCCAAGCCGCTACCTGCTGCAGATCCGCCAGCAGTACCACCTGCTGGAAATGTCGCCGGAAGCGGTCAGCCACGAGAGCCTGCCCGACCTGCCGAGCCTGCTCCAGCACCTGGGCCGCGAGCGAGATGGCTACAGCGCCCTGAAGCTGGATCGTCACGCCCTGGAGGGCGAGGACCTCGGGCCGATCCTGTCCATGGGGCGGCCGGACTGCATCCAGGTGTTCTACCGGCGCGACTTCGACAGCGCCGAGATCAGCCTGCTCGACGAACGCAACGCCCTCTGGCGCCAGCGCCAGGCATTGCGTGACGAACGCAGCCTGCTCGCACCGCTGCAGCGCTTCCTGCAATCGCTGCTGTACCGGCACAACGCCCTGTCGCTGGCGGAACAGGTGCCGGCCGCGCTGGATATCCGCTACTACGAGTTGCTCTCCAACGACGGCAGAGTGCATGTCGAGCCTCGCGAGGCGCCGGAGGCCCTGGCCGGGCCCGCGCTGTACGAGCTACAGGCGCTACTCGAGCGCGGCGAACGCAAGCGCGTGCAGGTCACCCTGTACTGCGACCACCAGGAGTTTTCCGAACTGGAGTACGGCGCCGGCCTGTTCAAGGCGGTCGCCCGGCATATCCTGGCGCATCGCGCGGAAAGCGAACCCTACCCCTGCTACCTGACCGACCTCGACCTGTCGCGGCTGTTCGCCGACGAACAGCCGCAAACGCTGCACTATCTGCGTTATAAAAGCGTCCTGGAAACGGCGCTGAACCAGGCGCTGCTGGAACAATGACCCAGCGCCGCACCGCGCGGGGCTCGACAAGGACGTACGGATGGCACTCCTCGGTATTACCCTGCTCGCTGGCGCCGCATTCGTGGGCGGCTATCTCTACCGCCGCGGCCTGGATCGCCGGCGCTACCGCTTCATCCAGCAATTCCGCCTGCCGCCGCGGGTCGCCCAGGCGGTCCGCGAGCGCTATCCGCAGCTCAGCGAGGAACAGGTCCAACGGGTGCTCGGCGGCCTACGCGAATACCTGCTGCTATGCCGCGCAGCCGGCAAGCGGATGGTCGCGATGCCGTCCCAGGTGGTGGATGTCGCCTGGCACGAACTGATCCTGCATACCCGGCTCTACCAGCACGTCTGCCGCAAGGGACTCGGACGCTTCCTCCACCATACGCCGGCCCAGGCGATGCGCAGCCCCCGACAGGCCCAGGAGGGCATCCAGCGCGCCTGGAAGCTGGCCTGCCGCCGCGAGGGCATCGACCCACTGAATCCCACGCGCCTACCGCTGCTGTTCGCCCTCGACACGGAACTGGCGATCGCCGACGGCTTCCGCTACGCCCTGAACTGCGCGCAGCGGCAAGACGGCGGCGCAGCGGTGTATTGCGCCAGCCATATCGGTTGCAGCAGCGGCTGCGCCAGCGATAGCGGCAGTACCTTCGGTTCGGACGGACAGGATTCGCGCCACGGCTGCGGCGGCGATAGCGGCGGAGACGGCGGCAGCGGTTGCGGGGGTGGAGGATGCGGGGGCGGTGGGGGCGACTGAGGGTCGCGAAGCCCGTCGCCGAATGGCGACGGGCGAAAACCGATCAGCGCGCGTAGTCGCCGGCGGCTTCCGGCTGGTATTCGATTTCCAGCAGGGTCAGCTTCAGCGTCTTGCCGCTCGGCGCCGGCCAGTCGATGGTCTGGCCGATGGTCAGGCCCAGCAGCGCGGTGCCCACCGGCGCGAGGATCGAGACCTTGCCTTCGCCGGCGACGTCTTCGGGATAGACCAGGGTCAGGGTGTACTCCTTGCCGCTGCTTTCCTCGCGGCAGCGCACGGTGGAGTTCATGGTCACGACGCCCGGCGGAATCTCGTCATGCCCCACCACCTGGGCGCGCGACAGTTCGGCCTCCAGCGCCTCGGCGGCGGGTCCGAATTCGTCCAGGCCATCCAGCAGGCGCTCCAGGCGCTGCAGGTCCAGACGAGTGATGGTGATCGGCGGCGTGCTCATGATCGCAGGCGTGCTCCTTGGTCCGGTTCGGTTGATCGATGAAAAGCAGGAATCGCAAAAAAGCAAAAACCCCGCCCGAAGGCGGGGTTTTCCCGGACACTAACACAGTCGCAGGAATTAGCAACATCCCCCCCTATCAGGAGAGACGGCCCGCCAGCGACTGGCGTCGAGCGGCCTGTGACCTGATCTGCAAGCGGCGGGAATCGTCGGCCTTGCCCCACTCGCGGATTTCCGCCAGGGAACGTCCGCAGCCGACGCAAACGTCCGCATCGTCGAGGCAGCACAGGCGCCGGCAAGGCGAGGCCACCGCCGGCGGCGAAGCCTCAGAGGCCGGGGAACTCGACATCCTCGCCCCCCTGCTCCAGGGTCGCCCGGTTGAGCAGCGCGCCCAGCGGTTCCTGGCTGCCATCGTGGCGCCAGAGACCGCTGGCCTCGTCGTAATCGAAGTGGAAGCCGCCCGACTTCGCCGCCACCCACAGCTGGCGCAACGGCGCCTGGCGGCTGAGGATCAGCTGCGAGCCGTTCTCGAAGCGTACGGTGAGCACGCCGCCGGCGTTCTCCAGGTCGAGATCCAGGTCGCTGTCATCGAAGGCGTCTTCCACCTGCTGCTGGAGCGCATCGACCAGGTCGTGGAAACGCGCTTCATTCATCGTACTCATGCATTGCCTCGGCATTCGCTAACGGGAAAAAAGGCGGGCGACTACCTTCGTCTTGCCCTATTCCGACAATTCTACGCTGGTATTGCCGTAGTCCGCGCTGTTTTGCCGCGACGCTCGCGGAAAACGCCGGCGCCCCCTCTGCCTCAGGCCATTCCCCTGCAAGCCCCGGCACACCTGATCCGGCTCGCATAGGCAAGGCGCCGGGGGGTCGGTATACTCCGGAACAATTCACGTTTTCTACAAGGATTCCGTCATGAAGCGGCTGTTCCTGTCCTTCGTCGCGCTCGCCCTCCTCGCCGGCTCCATCGCCGCCTGCGGCCAGAAAGGCCCGCTGTACCTGCCGGACGACGAAAAAGCCAAGAAAGAACACAGCAAAGACCGCTACGGTTTCTGAGAGAGCGCCCATGGACACATTCAGTTACCGCGACGGTGAGCTGTTCGCGGAAGGGGTGGCGCTTTCCCGCATCGCCGAGCGTTTCGGCACGCCCACCTACGTCTATTCCCGCGCACACATCGAGGCCCAGTACCGCGCCTATGCCGATGCCCTCGCCGGCATGCCGCATCTGGTCTGCTTCGCGGTCAAGGCCAACTCCAACCTCGGGGTGCTGAATGTGCTGGCGCGCCTCGGCGCCGGTTTCGACATCGTTTCCCGCGGTGAGCTGGAGCGTGTCCTGGCCGCCGGCGGCGATCCGGCCAAGGTGGTGTTCTCCGGCGTCGGCAAGACCCGCGACGACATGCGCCGCGCCCTGGAAGTCGGTGTGCACTGCTTCAACGTCGAGTCCGGCGAAGAGCTGGAGCGCCTGCAACGGGTAGCTGCGGAACTCGGCGTGAAAGCGCCGGTGTCGCTGCGGGTCAACCCGGACGTGGATGCCCAGACCCACCCCTATATCTCCACCGGCCTGAAAGAGAACAAGTTCGGCATCGCCATCGACGAGGCCGAGGCGGTCTACGCCCGCGCCGCCGAGCTTGATCACCTGGAGGTGATCGGCGTCGACTGCCACATCGGTTCGCAGTTGACCCAGCTGGAGCCCTTCCTCGACGCCCTCGAGCGCCTGCTCGGGCTGGTCGACCGCCTGGCCGGCAAAGGCATCGGCATTCGCCACCTGGACCTCGGTGGTGGCCTCGGGGTGCGCTACCGCGACGAACAGCCGCCGCTGGCCGGCGACTACATCCGCGCCATCCGCGAGCGCCTGCACGGCCGCGACCTGACCCTGGTGTTCGAGCCGGGCCGGTCCATCGTCGCCAACGCCGGCGTGCTGCTGACCCGTGTCGAGTACCTCAAGCACACCGAGCACAAGGATTTCGCCATCGTCGACGCGGCGATGAACGACCTGATCCGCCCGGCTCTCTACCAGGCCTGGATGGACGTGCAGGCGGTACGCCCGCGCGACGCCGCGCCGCGCCGCTACGACCTGGTCGGGCCGATCTGCGAGACCGGTGACTTCCTCGCCAAGGATCGCGACCTGGCGCTCGCCGAAGGCGACCTCCTGGCGGTGCGCTCGGCCGGCGCCTACGGCTTCGTCATGAGCTCGAACTACAACACCCGCGGCCGCGCCGCCGAGGTGCTGGTGGATGGCGAGCAGACCCACGAGGTCCGTCGCCGCGAGACCGTCCAAGAGCTCTACGCCGGCGAAAGCCTGCTGCCGCAGTGAGGCCCAGACCATGCTTTTGCGCTTCACCAAGATGCATGGCCTGGGCAACGACTTCATGGTCCTCGACCTGGTCAGCCAGCACGCCCATGTGCAGCCCAAGCACGTCAAGCTCTGGGGCGACCGCAACACCGGAATCGGCTTCGACCAGTTGCTGATCGTCGAAGCCCCGAGCAGCCCCGACGTCGACTTCCGCTACCGGATCTTCAACGCCGACGGCTCCGAGGTCGAGCAGTGCGGCAACGGCGCTCGCTGCTTCGCCCGCTTCGTTCAGGACAAGCGCCTGACGGTGAAGAAGAGCATCCGCGTAGAAACCAAGGGCGGCATCATCGAGCTGAATATCCGCCCGGACGGCCAGGTCACGGTGGACATGGGTCCGCCGCGCCTGGCCCCGGCCGAGATACCGTTCCAGGCCGAGCGCGAAGCCTTGTCCTATGAGATAGAGGTGAATGGCCAGCGCGTCGAACTGGCCGCGGTATCCATGGGCAATCCCCATGGCGTGCTGCGCGTCGAGAACGTCGACAGCGCACCGGTACACAGCCTCGGTCCGCAACTGGAAGTCCATCCGCGCTTCCCGAAGAAGGCCAACATCGGCTTCCTCCAGGTGCTCGATCCGCACCATGCGCGCCTGCGCGTCTGGGAGCGCGGCGTCGGCGAGACCCAAGCCTGCGGCACCGGCGCCTGCGCCGCGGCGGTTGCCGGGATTCGCCAGGGCTGGCTGCAATCGCCGGTGCAGATCGACCTCCCCGGCGGCCGCCTGCACATCGAGTGGGCAGGTCCCGGCCAGCCCGTTATGATGACCGGGCCTGCCGTCCGCGTGTATGAAGGCCAGGTCCGCCTGTAAGGGCCGTCGCCCGCGAGAACCGAGACGCTTATGACCGAGAAAAGCCAGGAACCGACAGCAGCGCTGGACGCCGAGCAGGTGGCCGCTTATCTGAGCCAGCACCCGGAGTTCTTCGTCGAGCATGACGAGCTGATCCCCGAGTTGCGCATCCCACACCAGCCCGGCGACGCAGTGTCGCTGGTGGAGCGCCAGGTACGCCTGCTGCGCGAGCGCAACATCGAGATGCGCCACCGGCTCTCGCAACTGATGGACGTGGCCCGCGAGAACGACCGCCTGTTCGACAAGACCCGCCGCCTGGTCCTCGACCTGCTCGACGCCACCAGCCTGGAAGACGTGGTCAGTACCGTCGAGGACAGCCTGCGCCACGAGTTCCAGGTGCCCTACGTGAGCCTGATCCTGTTCAGCGACAGTAGCGTCTCGGTGGGCCGCTCGGTGAGCAGCGCGGAGGCGCACCAGGCCATCGGCGGCCTGCTCTCCGGCGGCAAGACCGTCTGCGGCGTGCTGCGTCCGCACGAACTGGCGTTTCTCTTCGGCGAGAGCGACCGCGACGAGATCGGCTCCGCAGCGGTGGTCTCCCTGAGTTTCCAGGGCCTGCACGGCGTGCTCGCCATCGGCAGTCCCGATCCGCAGCATTACAAGAGTTCCCTCGGCACCCTGTTCCTCGGCTACGTCGCCGAGGTCCTGGCCCGCGTGCTGCCGCGTTTCTCCTCGCCGCTGCGCTCGGTCCGCTGAGCGCGGCGGGCGGTCCGAGATGCACGCCGACCTGGATGCCTTCCTCGAACATCTGCGCAGCGAGCGCCAGGTCTCCGCGCACACCCTCGACGGCTACCGCCGCGACCTGCTGAAGATCCTCGCCCTCGCCGAAAAGGCCGGGCTCTCCGACTGGAACGCCCTCGACACCCGCAGCCTGCGCACCTTCGTCGCCCGCCTGCACCAGCAGGGCCAGTCCAGCCGCAGCCTGGCACGGCTGCTCTCGGCGACGCGCGGCCTCTACCAGTACCTGCTACGCGAAGGGCGCTGCCGGCACGACCCTGCCAACGGCCTGAGCGCGCCGAAGAGTCCGCGCAAGCTGCCCAGGACCCTCGACGCCGACCGCGCCCTGCAATTGCTCGACGGTGCCGTGGAGGATGACTTCATCGCCCGCCGCGACCAGGCCCTGCTGGAGCTGTTCTATTCCTCCGGGCTGCGCCTCTCGGAACTGGTCGGCCTCGATCTCGAATGGCTGGACCTCAAGGAAGGCCTGGTGCGAGTGCGCGGCAAGGGCAACAAGGTCCGCGAGCTGCCGGTCGGCAAGGCCGCGCGCCAGGCGCTCGAAGCCTGGCTGCCGCTGCGCACCCAGGCCGCTCCGGAAGACGGTGCGGTGTTCATCGGCCGCAGCGGCAAGCGCCTGACGCCACGGGCGATCCAGCTGCGGGTGCGCCAGGCCGGCGTCCGCGAGCTGGGCCAGCACCTGCACCCGCACATGCTGCGGCACTCCTTCGCCAGCCATCTGCTGGAGTCGTCCGGCGACCTGCGCGCCGTGCAGGAACTGCTCGGCCACGCCGACATCGCCACGACCCAGATCTATACCCACCTGGACTTCCAGCACCTGGCCTCGGTCTACGACCGCGCCCATCCCCGCGCCAAGCGCAAGGGCAACGCCGATGGAGGCAACGACCCATGAGCAGCCTGCGACTGATCACCTTCGACCTCGACGACACCCTGTGGGACGTCGCCCCGGTGATGAACAACGCCGAGGCCCTGCTCCGCGAATGGCTGGCGAGCAACGCGGCGCGCCTGGGTCCGGTACCCATCGAGCACCTGTGGGCGATCCGCACCCGCCTGCTGGATCGCGAGCCGATGCTGCGCCACCGTCTCAGCGAGCTGCGCCGGCGCATCCTGTTCCATGCCCTGCTCGACGCCGGTTATCCACAGGCGGAGGCGGAAAGCCTGGCTGAGGCCGGTTTCCAGGTATTCCTCGAAGCGCGCCACCGGGTCACTCTGTTTCCCGAGGTCCACCCGACCCTGGAGATCCTCGCCGACCGCTTCACCCTCGGCGTGCTCACCAACGGCAACGCCGACGTGCGCCGCCTGGGCCTGGCCGACTACTTCCGGTTCGCCCTCTGCGCCGAGGAACTGGGCGTCGGCAAGCCCGACCCGACGCCATTCCGCGAAGCCCTGAAGCGCGCCGGCGTCGAGGCCTCGGCAGCGGTACACATCGGCGACCACCCCAGCGACGACATCGCCGGAGCGCGCCGCGCCGGCATGCGTGCCATCTGGTTCAACCCAAACGGCAAGCCCTGGGCCGGGGAGGAAGAGCCGAGCGCGGAGATCCGCAGCCTCGCCGAGCTGCCGGCCCTGCTCGCCCGCCTGCAATGACGGACCGGGCCCCCGGTCGCGGGTAGCGCCTAGGCACGCGAAGCGCTGGCCTTTAAGCGCCCGACCCCGCGCAAGATGGAAAACGCCACCGCAACGGCAGCCAACGTCAGCGACACGCCGAAAAGCAGCAACGCCGTCGACGCACCGAAGCGATCCGCGATCAACCCGGTGAAGATCACCGGCAGGCTGAAGCCGAGGTAGGCCAACAGGAAGTAGCCCGCGCTGGCCCGCGGCTTTTCCGCACCGGCCAGGACATTCACCGCCGACAGCCCGCCCAGGTAGGTGAAGCCGTAGCAGGAACTGCTCGCGCCCAGCGCACCGAACAGCACCGCAGCCAATGAGCCGTGGATCGCGCCCCAGGCCAGCAGGGCATAGCTCGGCGGCAGGATCACCAGCCCCAGGCAGGTCGCCGAGGCCGGCGCCATCCGCCGCGCCAGCGGCTGGAACAGCAGGCCGCAGCTGATCACGGTGAAGGTCGAGAAGCCCGACCAGCGCGCCAGCCCGTGGGCCGCCAGCAGCGAAGGCAGGACCGCGATGACCAGACCCACAGTGGCCCATGCCAGCAGGATCGAGAGACCGTACGGCAGGCTGCCGGCGGGAAAGAACGGCAGCCGCAGCATCAGCGTATCGCGCCCGCGCGGCGCCTCGTCCGGCAGGCCCGCCACCGCCGCCAGGGCCACGCAGGCCAGTCCCAACTGGACCCAGAAGCTGCCGGGCACCAGGCTCTCCCGGAACAGCAGGAACAGACTGGTCAGTGCCGCGCCGAGGCCGAAGCCGAGCGAGGTGCTGGCGGTCACCCAGTTGGCCGAGGTGCGGGAATCCCCGCCCGCGATCAGTTCGCTCATGTAGGCCGTCCCTGTGGCCGATGCCAGGGCCGTGCCGACGCCGAGCAACAGGCGCGCCACGCCGAGCGCCTCCAGGCGCGGCCAGAGCGCCATCACCAGGGTGGCCACCATCGACAGCAGCAGCGCGACGACGATCGGCGGCTTGCGCCCGATCCGATCGGACAACCCGCCGAGTACCAGCAGCACCGGCAGTACGCCGAGCACATAGCCGGAGAAAGCGCTGGCGGTAGCTGCCGCGCCGTAGCCGGAAAGCTCCGCGTAGGCGGTGTACAGCGGCGCCTGGAGGTTCACCGCCAAGGTGATCAGGCACAGGCCGAAGGCCAGGCATGCGGCGTGGCGACGGGTATTGCTCATGCGTTTCTCCGTTCAAGGGCCTGCCGCGGCAGAGCGGTGGGCATTGGCTAGCCCGCGAGAAGAGGCGTCGACTATCCGGCGCGGCGGCGCTACGGAACAAGTAACAGCTGTTCGGATTTGTGCTTAACTGTTCGCCTGAAAAAACCGAACAGTGAGTCAGACATGCACCTCCGGATCGACCGCAATGCCAGCGAGCCGCTGGTGCAGCAGATCGTCGCAGGGGTCAGCGGCTGGATCCGCGGCAATCGCGTCCGCGCCGGCACGCGGATTCCGTCGATACGCCAGTTGGCCAGGGAAAACCAGCTCAGCCAGTCCAGCGTGATCGAGGCCTACGACCGCCTGGTCGCCCTGGGGATGCTGGAATCGCGGCACGGCTCGGGGTTCTTCGTCGCCGAGGCGCCCGCCGCCACTACCGACCTCGACAGCGAATGGCACGAAGGCGCGGAAAACGCATGGGGCCAGTTCAGCGGCAGCTCGACGAAACTCAAGCTCGGCTGCGGCTGGATTCCGGACAGTTGGCGGGAAGTCGAGGAACTCAGCTACGCGATCCGCCAGGTCGCCCGCAGCGAACTCGCCGGGCTGTTCGACTACAGCACTCCGCTGGGCCTGCCGGCGCTGCGCCAGCACATCCAGAAACGCCTGCGGCTGATCGATATCCATGTCGACCCGGAGCAGATCCTCACCACCACCGGCGCCAGCCATGCCCTCGACCTGTTGGTACGCACGCTGCTCAAGCCGGGCGACGTGGTGGTGGTGGAGAACCCCGGCTACTACAACCTGTTCAACCTGCTGAAGTTCCACGGGGTGAAGATGCTCGGCGTGCCGCGCACCCGCCACGGCCCGGACACCGCCGCGCTGGAGACGATCCTCCGCGCGCACAAGCCGAAGTTCCTTTTCACCAACAGCATGTACCACAACCCCACCGGCACCAGCCTCAGCCCCTCAGTGGCCCACCGCGTGCTGCAACTGGCCGAGCAGCATGATTTCCACATCGTCGAGGATGACATCTACGCCGACTTCCAGAACGGCCCCAGCACCCGCCTGGCAACCCTCGATTCGCTGCGCCGGGTGATCTACCTGGCGAGCTTTTCGAAGACCCTCAGTTGCTCGCTACGGGTCGGCTACCTGATCGCCGGCCCCGAGCTGATCCGGCGCCTGGCGGATGTGAAGATGTACACCAGCATCGGCAGCCAGCGCTTCGCCGAATGCGTGGTCTCGACCATGCTCGCCAACGGCAGTTACCGCAAGCTGGTGCAACGCCTGCGCCAGCGCCTGACCCGGCAGATGGCGGCGACCCTGCGGGTGCTTGGGGACAACGGCTGGGAGGTGTTCGCCGAACCGGTCGGCGGGATGTTCGTCTGGGCCCGTATCGGCGACTACCCGTTCGCCGAATTGCAGGCCGTGGCGACACGCCTGGACGTGCTGCTGTCGCCGGGCAGCGGCTTCAGCCCGGAAGGCGAGGAGAGCGACTGGCTGCGTATCAACATCGCCTATGCCAGCGACCCGCGGGCCCTGGCGTTCTTCGAGGCGTTCGGGTGAGGCGCGCTCTTGCCCTCCCCTGCCTCACTGGTAGTCGAGCAGGATCACCATCGCGGCCAGGACCGAGCCGGGCGTGATTTTCTCGGCGGTCTGCACATAGGACGCTTTCATCGGGATCCAGTACGCCCCGCCGGTGTTCTTGTCATACGCGGTCACCGGCAACGAGAGTCCCATCCGTAGCGGCACGCCGGCCTCGTCGGTGACCCGGATCGATACGCCGGTCGCGGTGCTGCCCGCCAGGCGCGGCAGCACACCCGAGCCTTCGGCCACCGCGCCCCCCACCGCTTGAAGGCTGTAGCCGACGCGGTTGTACCCGCGAGGACAGCCGGCCACTACGAGATTGAACGGGGTAACGGCCGCGTAGGTGCCGACGCCGTTCAGCCGGGCGGCAGCGATCGACTGCAGCTTCACGGTCTGGTCGGCGACCTGGCAGGTCGCATTGATCGTGGTGACGCTCCCGGTCAACCTGATGGAGGAGGTGCCAGACGCAATAAGCCCGTCCTTGTAGGTAATGAGGAAGTACGAGTTGAAGGCTCCGCTCGCGAACTGGCCGTCGGAGAGCGGCGTCGAGTTGCGGAACAACTGGATCTCCGCGATTTGCGAAAAAGTGCCCTTGAAACGGCTGCTCGCCGGTATGCCATCCAGCAGCAGGCGCACCGAGAGGCCCGGCACGTTGGTATTCAGGTCCGGACCATCGATCGGGTCCCAGACACTTCCCTTGTTGTACAGAGAGACGCCGATGAGATCGCAGCTGGGCTTGCCGCACAGTTGCATGGGAGTGAACGTGTAGCGCGACATGACACTTCCCTCGGGAAGGATCGAGGGCACGGCGATATCGCGGCCGCCGAAAGCGTACAGATTGGCAGCCATGCTGGTGCCGGCGGGAACGAACAGGACTGCCGCAAGCAGCAGGGTTCGACGGAACGTCTTGAACTCCATGGGATGACAACCGATGTGTCCGGCATGTCCGGGAAAATCCGCCGGAACCGGAGTGAACTTGATGGGTGGATAATCTTTTCAGAACACCTGGAAAGGAGCCATAAGACAGGACCTACACGGCTCCGCGAATCCGCCTAAGAATCGCTAGGAAAATTCTTAAGCAAGCTCTACAGCTCGCTCTCCGGCAACCCCGGACGCCGCTTGGAGCGCCTGGATGGCAAGCAGCTTCGGTTGACGATGTGGAACGGTAGCGCTGCCACCGGAAAGGAAAAGGCCTTGGCCCGTCGCCAGCCGTGCCTGAACAGGCGAAAGATCGGCTCGCCAACCGGGATGCGGCGGCCTGTCAAAGTGACCGGCGCCATAGCACAAGGCCCGCCATCCCTTGCGGGAGGCGGGCCTTGGGATGGCGCGAAATCAGATGGGGCGGCTGCCGTACTTGCTGTCCGGCTTCTTCGGCGGATCGGCCACCACGTTGGGTTCGATCTCCTGCACCTTTCCACCGCGGGAAAGGAACTCCTCCATCGCCTTGGCGAGGGCGTCACGCTCTTTCTGCTTGGCTTCGACCGAGGGCAGCTCCTCTTCCACCACGGCGGCTTTCGCCTTCTTCCCGGGGGCGGGGGCCTCGTCGCCGTCGCCGCTGTCCGCTTCGCCGTCGTCGGCCGCGGCCAGCTCTTCGCCGTCGTCCTCGTCAGCGCCGTCCAGCTCGTCCTGTTCCAGTTCTTCTTCGCTCATGGTCAACCTCTCGGTGCTGCAAAAGCAGGTTAGTTATAGCCCAGCCGCGCGTTTTGATGAGCGCCGCCGGAAAAAATTCATACTGACTCGCCCTGCCAGGTGGCGAGCACGCGCCGTGCCCCGCCCCTGTCCCGGTGTTCACCGAGATAGATCCCCTGCCAGGTGCCCAGTGCCAACCCTCCCGACTGTATCGGCAGGGTCAGTTGGCAGCCCAGCAGGCTGGCCTTGAAATGCGCCGGAAGGTCGTCCGGACCTTCGTCGTTGTGTTCATAGCCGACTTCGCCGTGTGGCGCCAGCCGCTCGAAAAAACGCTCGAAATCCCGGCGTACGGCAGGATCGGCATTTTCATTCAGGGTCAGTGAAGCCGACGTATGTTGCAAAAGCAGGTGCAGCAGGCCGACCCGGCACCGCCGAAGCTCCGGCAAGGCGTCGAGTATCTCCTCGGTGACGAGGTGAAAGCCCCGCGGACGCGGGCGCAAGGTGATCAGGGTCTGCTGCCACATGCTGCTGTTCCAAATCGGCTCCGATCCGTCGCGCCGCGCATTCTAGCGCGGCATTTGAAAAAGCAAAGAGCGTAAGAGGCAGACCTGTGAAAGCTGATGGTGGCGCAGTCCGCTGGCAGTCACTGAAAGACCGGTTGCGGAAAGGTGGTGGCAGTCGCGGGAGCGCCCAGGACTTTCGACGCACAAGGGCATGGCGTTCGGCGAAGGCGAGCGCGGGAGGCAAACCGACGCCCGGCGGAAAGCCGGGCGCCGGCAGGTATTACAGGTTGTAGCCGCGCTCGTTGTGCAGCGCCAGGTCGAGGCCGACCGCTTCCTCTTCCTCGGTGACCCGCAGGCCCATGACCAGGTCCAGCACCTTGAGGATCACGAAGGTCACCACGGCGGTGTAGACCACGGTGAAGGCCACGCCCTTGAACTGCACGAAGAACTGCGCGCCGATGTCCTCCACGCTGCCGAAGCCGCCCAGCGACGGCGCCGCGAAGATCCCGGTGAGCAGCGCGCCGACGATACCGCCGACCGCATGTACGCCGAAGGCGTCGAGGGAATCGTCGTATTTCAGCGCGCGCTTGAGACTGGTGGCGGCGAAGAAACAGATCACCCCGGAGGCCAGGCCGATCACCAGCGCGCCCATCGGACCGGCGGTGCCGGCGGCCGGGGTGATGGCCACCAGACCGGCGACCACGCCGGACGCGATGCCCAGGGCGCTCGGCTTGCCGTGGGTGATCCACTCGGCGAACATCCAGGCCAGGGCCGCGGCGGCGGTGGCGATCTGGGTCACCAGCATGGCCATCCCGGCGGTGCCGTTGGCGGCGGCGGCGGAACCGGCGTTGAAACCGAACCAGCCGATCCACAGCATGGCCGCCCCGACCAAGGTGTAGCCGAGGTTGTGCGGCGCCATCGGCGTGGTCGGGTAGCCCTTGCGCTTGCCCAGCACCAGGCAGGCGACCAGGCCGGCGATACCGGCGTTGATGTGCACCACGGTGCCGCCGGCGAAGTCCAGCACGCCCCAGTCCCACATCAGGGCGCCGTCACCGCTCCAGACCATGTGCGCGATCGGCGCGTAGACCACGGTGAACCAGACCGCCATGAAGATCAGCATCGCCGAGAACTTCATGCGCTCGGCGAAGGCGCCGACGATCAGCGCCGGAGTGATGATCGCGAAGGTCATCTGGAAGGTGATGAACACGCTTTCCGGGAACAGCGCGGTGGCGGAAGTCAGCCCGTCGGCGGTGAGACCGCTGAGGAAGGCCTTGTCCAGTCCGCCGACGAAGGAATTGAAGTTGAGGACGCCCTTCTCCATCCCGGTGGTATCGAACGCCAGGCTGTAGCCATAGACCACCCAGAGAATGGTGATCAGGCCGGTGATGGCGAAGCACTGCATCATGATCGACAGCACGTTCTTCGCTCGCACCATGCCGCCGTAGAACAGCGCCAGGCCGGGGATGGTCATGAGCAGGACGAGCGCAGTGGAGATCAGCATCCAGGCGGTGTCGCCGCTGTTCAGGACGGGCTCCTCGGCGGCCAGGGCGACGCCCGGCAAAGCGAGGGACAATAGGGCTCCTAGCCCTGCGATCTTACGCAGAGTCATGTTGGTATTCTCCTGGGGCTTTTGGGGGTTCGGTTGGGCTTAGATCGCGTCGGTATCGGTTTCGCCGGTACGGATGCGGATGGCCTGTTCCAGGTTCACCACGAAGATCTTGCCGTCACCGATCTTGCCGGTATTGGCCGCCTTGGTGATCGCCTCGATGACGCGGTCCAGCTGGTCGTCGGCGATCGCCACGTCGATCTTCACCTTGGGCAGGAAGTCGACGACGTACTCGGCGCCGCGATACAGCTCGGTGTGGCCCTTTTGCCGGCCGAAACCCTTGACCTCGGTCACCGTGATGCCCTGCACACCGATCTCGGACAACGACTCGCGGACGTCGTCCAACTTGAACGGCTTGATGATGGCAGTGACTAGCTTCATGAAACTCTCTCCCGTGTTTGGTGGACTCGCCCCAGGAAAACGAACCCGAGGACAGTCTAAGCGCAGTGTCTGGCTTTGTAACGCGCCGGTCCCTCTGGGAAGCATGATCGGGACCCTCCGCCCCGACCTGGCCCTGCTGCGGCCGTTCGATGCCGCAACCTGCCGGCCTCCCGCAACCGCCTCATCTGCCGCACCGGTACTGCTTCAGTGCACGCCTCACCCCGGCCAAAGCAGAAAGCTTGCCAGCTCCGGCAAATCCGCCGGATTTCAAGCTCTTAGCCGCCAACCCGGGGATAGTGCGGAACGCCGGGCTCCGGGCGGCGCACCAAATAGGCGCAGACGCGCTCCGACAGTTGCGCAAAAAGTGTGCAATGGCCCTCCCGCGAGCGCCGCCGACATCGTGCTAGACTGCCGCCCACTCGTTACCGGAACCCTCGCCATGCTGCCGCCCAAAGCCGTCTTCGAAGCCCTCAGCCAACAAGCCAGCCGCCTGTTCGCCGGCGAATCGCCGTTGCCCAAGGCCGAGCTGGAGTCGCAGTTCCGCGCCCTGATGCAGAGCGCCTTCAGCAAGCTCGACCTGGTCAGCCGCGAGGAGTTCGACAGCCAGATGCTGGTCCTCGCCCGCACTCGCGCACGGCTGGAAGCCCTGGAGGCCAAGGTGGCGGAACTCGAAAGCAAGCTGACGCCGCCCGCCGACTGATCCTCCCCCCTGCGAGCGGCGTGAGATCAAGGAGCGATCCATGTCCCTGGCGATTGTCCACAGCCGAGCCCAGGTCGGCGTCGAAGCCCCCTGCGTCAGCGTCGAGGCGCACCTGGCCAACGGCCTGCCTTCGCTGACCCTGGTCGGCCTGCCGGAAACCGCGGTGCGCGAGAGCAAGGACCGCGTGCGCAGCGCCCTGCTCAATGCCGGTTTCGACTTCCCCGCGCGGCGCATCACCCTCAACCTCGCCCCCGCCGACCTACCCAAGGACGGCGGTCGCTTCGACCTGGCCATCGCACTCGGCATCCTCGCCGCCAGCGGCCAGTTGCCCGGCACCGCCCTCGACGGCCTGGAGTGCCTCGGCGAACTGGCCCTGTCCGGGGCGATCCGGCCAGTGCGAGGCGTATTGCCGGCCGCGCTGGCGGCGCGCGACGCAAGGCGCGTTCTGGTGGTACCGAAGGAAAATGCCGAAGAGGCCAGCCTGGCCAGCGGGCTGACGGTGTTCGCCGTGGACCACCTGCTGGAGATCGCCGGACACCTCTCCGGCCAGGCCCCGCTGCCGCCCTACCAGGCCCGCGGCCTGCTCCGCGCGCCCTTCCCTTATCCAGACCTGGCCGAGGTCCAGGGCCAGGCCGCCGCCAAGCGCGCCCTGCTGGTAGCCGCCGCCGGCGCGCACAACCTGTTGCTCAGCGGCCCGCCGGGCACCGGCAAGACCCTCCTGGCCAGCCGCCTGCCCGGCCTGCTGCCGGCGCTCGACGAGGACGAAGCCCTGGAGGTCGCGGCGATCCATTCGGTGGCCAGCCACGTCCCCCTCAGGCACTGGCCGCAGCGACCGTTCCGCCAGCCGCACCACTCCGCCTCCGCGCCGGCCCTGGTCGGCGGCGGCAGCCGCCCGCAGCCGGGCGAGATCACCCTGGCGCACCAGGGCGTGCTGTTCCTCGACGAACTGCCGGAGTTCGAGCGCAAGGTCCTGGAGGTCCTGCGCGAGCCGCTGGAAAGCGGCGAGATCGTCATTGCCCGGGCCAACGGCCGGGTACGTTTCCCGGCGCGCTTCCAACTGGTGGCGGCGATGAATCCCTGTCCCTGTGGCTACCTCGGCGATCCCAGTGGCCGCTGCCGCTGCACCCCGGAACAGGTCCAGCGCTACCGGGGCAAGCTGTCCGGACCGCTGCTCGATCGCATCGACCTGCACGTCAGCGTGCTCCGCGAAAGCACCAGCCTGCAGCCAGGACACGGCGAAACCGCTACCGCCGAGATCAGCGAACGGGTTGGCGCCGCACGGCAACGGCAACTGGCCCGCCAGGGCTGCGCCAATGCCCATCTCGACCTCCAGGCGATGCACCGCAATTGTGCACTCGCCGAAGCGGACCGCCGCTGGCTGGAGGCTGCCGGAGAGCGCCTGGAACTTTCCTTGCGCGCCTTGCATCGCATACTCAAGGTGGCCCGGACGCTGGCCGACCTGGAGCGCATCGATGCCATCGAACGCCGGCACCTGGCGGAAGCCCTGCAGTATCGGGCAACGACCTCCACGTGAAGCGTAATAATTCAGCAAAGCTATCGATTAAGGCTTTCCGAATCAAATTAGCTATCACGATGTGTTAGGCTGTTTCGTCTTCCGCCTTCGGCGGGCAATCCGATCACAAGGAGAGCTAGCTTACATGGAGACACCCACTACCCCCCGGAGCACCCTGAATCCTCCGGTCTTCTATACCTCCGCCGCCCTGATCCTGGCCCTGGTGCTGTTCACCGTGCTCCTCCAGGAAGAAGCGCAATCGCTGTTCAACCACGTCCAGCAATGGATCATCACCAACGCCAGCTGGTTCTACGTACTGGCCGTGGCGCTGATCCTGATCAGCGTGGTGTTCCTCGCCGTCAGCCGCTACGGCGACATCAAGCTCGGCCCCGACCACAGTCGTCCCGACTACCGCAACACCACCTGGTTCGCCATGCTGTTCTCCGCCGGCATGGGCATCGGCCTGATGTTCTTCGGCGTTGCCGAACCGGTGATGCACTTCACCACCCCGCCGGTGGGCGAGCCGAACACCGTGCAGGCGGCGAAGGAAGCGATGAAGCTGACCTTCTTCCACTGGGGCCTGCATGCCTGGGCGATCTACGCCATCGTCGCGCTGATCCTGGCCTTCTTCAGCTATCGCCACGGCCTGCCGCTGACCCTGCGCTCGGCGCTGTATCCGCTGATCGGCGAACGTATCTACGGCCCCATCGGCCACGCGGTGGATATCTTCGCGATCATCGGCACCGTGTTCGGCGTGGCGACTTCGCTCGGCTACGGCGTGCTGCAGATCAACAGCGGCCTGCACCACCTGTTCGGCTGGCCGGTGAACCAGACCGTGCAGATCGCCCTGATCGCCGCCACCTGCGGCCTCGCCACGCTATCGGTGGCCAGCGGACTGGACCGCGGCATCCGCATCCTGTCCGAACTGAACCTGAGCCTGGCGGTGATCCTGCTGCTCTTCGTGCTGGTCCTCGGGCCGACCGTGTTTCTCCTGCAGACCTACGTGCAGAACACCGGGGCCTACCTGTCCGACATCGTCAACAAGACCTTCAACCTGTACGCCTACGAGCCCACCGACTGGATCGGCGGCTGGACCCTGCTGTACTGGGGCTGGTGGCTGTCCTGGTCGCCCTTCGTCGGCCTGTTCATCGCCCGTATCTCGCGCGGCCGCACCATCCGCGAATTCGTCTGCGGCGTGCTGTTCGTCCCGGCCGGCTTCACCCTGCTGTGGATGACGGTGTTCGGCGATACCGCCATCCACATGGTCCTGCAGGAGGGCTTCACCCAGTTGGCCGAAGTGGTCAACCAGGACAGTTCGGTGGCGCTGTTCGCCTTCCTCGAGCACTTCCCGCTGGGCAGCGTGATCTCGCTGGTAGCGGTGCTGATGGTGGTGGTGTTCTTCGTCACCTCGGCCGACTCCGGCGCGCTGGTGGTGGACATGCTGGCCTCCAGCGGCAAGGACCACTCGCCGCTCTGGCAGCGGATATTCTGGTCGGTGCTGATGGGCGTGGTGGCCATCGCCCTGCTCCTCGCCGATGGCCTCAAGGCGCTGCAAACCGCGACCATCGCCAGCGCGCTGCCATTCTCCATCGTGCTCCTGGCGTCGATCTGGGGCCTGTTCAAGGCGCTGCACCTGGATGCCACCAAGCGCGGCATCCGCTACCAGGCGCTGACCTTCTCCCGCCCCACCACGCGCAGCGGCGCAAGCGAGGGCGACGGTTGGCAGCGCCGCCTGCGCAACATCGCCATGTTCCCAAGGCGCAGCCACGTCAACCGCTTCATCACCGATGTGGCGCGACCGGCCTGCGAGGACGTCGCCGCCGAACTGCGCAAGCAGGGCTACGAAGTCCAGGTGCAGGACGGCGAGGACGGCCGGGTTCGGCTGGAAGTCAGCCACGGCGGCGAGGTCGATTTCATCTACGAGGTGCGTCCGCGCGCCTTCACCACGCCGAGCTTCGTGATGCGCGACACCGAGGACAGCAGCGAGTCGCGCAAGTATTTCCGCGCCGAGGTCCATCTCCAGGAAGGCGGCCAGGACTACGACATCATGGGCTGGAGCCGCGACGGCGTGATCGGCGACATCCTCGACCAGTACGAGCGGCACATGCACTTCCTGCACGTGGTGCGCTGAGGGATGCGGGGGCCGGCCAATGCCGGCCCCTCGCCGTTTCGCCTACTGGATCTGCTCCGGAGTGACGATCACCCAGTTCCTGTCCGCCGTCACCGGCAGGCCGGCCTTGGCCTGGGCGGCGGAATGCTGCTTGATCATGCCGTTGATCTGCTCCATGTACTTGGCCTTGCGGTTGACCCACAGGTGCACGCCGTTTTCCGCGGTGCCGTTGAACAGCATGTAACCGTCGCTGTCCGGGGTATCGCCGGCGACCAGGATCGGCCGCTTCCAGCGGTCGATGTAGGTGAGGATCGCAGCCTGCTTGCCGGCCATCCAGGTCGCCGGGGTCCACAGGTAGGGGGTCACCTCCAGGTCGAGGTTGACCTTGGGATCGTACTTGCCCTCGGCGATCTGCTTGCGCGCAGTGGTCAGCTCGCCGGTCTTGCGGTTCTTCAGCAGGGTGGTGACGCCGATGACGTTCTCCGGCTTGGCGTTGTAGCCATACCTGGGGTCCGCCGCGACCATCCGCACCAGTTCCTCATGGGCCGCGCTGATCACGTAGACCTCGATGCCGTTTTCCATCAGCTTGTTGTAAAGCTCGCGCTGGCCGCTGAACACGCGCGGCGGCTCGACGTCGAGCGTGGCGAGCTTGTCGCCGTCGTAATAGGTGGCGGGGATCGGCTTGCCGTAGGCCATCAGTTCGTCGACATAGCCCTTCAGTTCCCTGAGGGTGAAGCCTGAGAACACCTGGGCGACCCAGGGATAGCAGACCATGTCGTCGATCTCGCAAAGCCGGTAGTAGTAGCTGAACAGGCTCTCCTTGTGCCCGGCCTGGTCCTTGAACGGGATCAGTTTCAGCGAAGGGTCGAGCCTGTCGCGGGTCAGCACGCCCTTCATTTCCAGATAGGGCAGCAGCGATTCTTCCAGGTCGTAGCGATAGCTGGTGTTGTCCATGTCGAACACGGCATAGGCGCCCTTGTTCGCGTTGGCCTCGATCAGTGCATTCAGTTGCCTGGCGGCGGGGGCCGGCCAGTGCTCGAGTTCGGTGGCGCTGGCCTGGCCGACTGCGGCGGCGAGCGCCAGCGCGGCGAGTATTCCTTTGGCGAAGGTCATGGCGGGTTCCTTTGGGCGGTTGGAAGGAAGCTCCGTCCCCTGCCGCTCCCGACAGGCAACGACCAACGACCCTAGCGCAAACCCTGCGCCCGGCCCAGCGACGGCAGCGACCTGTAACGTCGCGTCAGCGCCAGGAGTTGTCCGGCGGCGTCACGCCAGCCGCTCGACGACGGGCAGACGCATCGCCGCCACCTCCGCGAGGAGGAAGTCGCGCAATCGCTGGAAGCGTTCCTGTCCCCTGCGGGCGCGAGGCCAGACCAGGTGATAGCTTTCGCCGCTGGCCACCGCCACCGGCCAGGGCAGGCCGATGCGGCCCTGGGCGACATCCTCGGCGACCATCACCAGGTCGCCGATGGACACGCCATAGCCTCGCGCGGCGGCGACGATGCCCAGTTCCAGCGTGTCGAACACCTGGCCGCCCTTGAGCGACACCTCCTCCCCCAGCCCGGTCCGTTGCAGCCAGCGTCGCCAGTCGCGACGATCCGGCGTGGGGTGCAGCAACTCGCTGTCACGCAGGCGTTGGAGGGTCCAGGGCTCCACGGCCTCGTCGGGATCGCAGACCGGCACCAGCCATTCGGCGAACAGCGCTGCCGTTTCCCATTCCGGGCTGAACTGGCCGCTGCCCAGCAACACCGCGCAGTCGAAAGGCTCGCGCTGGAAGTCCACCGAGTCCACATCCATCCAGGCACTGGTGAGCTGCACCTCGATATCCGGGTTCAGGTGGCGGAAGCGGCTCAGGCGCGGTAGCAGCCAGCGCAGGGTAAGGGTGGAAGGCGCCTTCAGGCGCAGGGTGGCGTCGTCCACACGCAGGGCGGTGCAGGCCCGTTCCAGCGCATCGAAGCCGTCGCGCAGCCCGGGCAGCAGCAGGCGTGCCGGCTCGGTCAGCTGCAACTGGCGGCCATGGCGCTCGAACAGACGACAACCGAAGTGCTCTTCCAGGGTACGGATGTGCCGGCTCACCGCGCTCTGGGTTATCGCCAGTTCCTCGCCGGCGCGGGTGAAAGAGGCGTGCCGGGCGGCAGCCTCGAAGGCGCGCAGGGCATACAGCGGGGGCAGGCGACGGGTCATTGGGGAATTACCTCTTTCATGACTTTTACTCATGCCTGGCATCTTGTTTTTCCTTTTGTGGAGCCATGCCAGTCGCACCGAGAATAGCCGCATTCTCAACGCCGACAGGCCATCGCGGCAACCATCTCCTCCTGAGCCTTACTCATCCATGTCCTCGCCATCCCTCGTCGAACTCAAAGCCATCCTGCGCCTGGCGGGCCCGTTGATCGCCGCCCAGCTGGCCTATGTCGCCATGGTCTTCACCGACACCGTGATGATGGGCAAGCTCGGCCCCGACGCGCTGGCCGCCGGCGGCCTGGGCGCGGTCAGCTACGCCTTCGTCTCGACGTTCTGTGTCGGCGTGGTGGCAGCGGTCGGCAACCTGGTGGCGATCCGTCACGGCTGCGACGACGCCGCTGGCGCCGCCGCGGCCGCTCGCTCCGGACTCTGGGTCGGCGCCGCGCTGGCCCTGGCCGCCGGCCTGCTGCTATGGAACCTGCGGCCGCTGCTCCTGGTCTTCGGCCAGGCGCCGCAGACGGTGGACGGCGCCATGCAGTTCCTCCACAGCCTGACATTCGCCCTGCCCGGCTACATGGCCTTCATGGTCCTGCGCGGCTTCACCAGCGCCATCGACCGCGCCGGCCCGGTGATGGCGATCAGCGTGCTCGGCGCGCTGGCCAACCTGGCTCTCAACTATTCCTTCATAGAAGGCCTGTTCGGCCTGCCGCGCCTGGGCCTGGCCGGTATCGGCCTGGTCACCGCCCTCGTCATGAACTGCATGCCGCTGCTGCTGGCCCTGTATATCCGCCTGCAGCCGGCCTATGCCGAGTACTCGCTGCTGCGCGGACTGGGACGGCCGCAGCGGGCGATGGTCGAGGAGATACTGCGCCTGGGGCTGCCCATCGGTGGCACCTACGCGGTGGAGTCGGGGATGTTCACGGTCGCCACCCTGTGCATGGGCATCATCGGCGATCACGCCCTGGCCGCGCACCAGATCGCCATCCAGGCGGTATACGTGGCGTTCATGGTGCCGGTGGGGTTGTCGTACGCCACCACCTACCGCATCGGCCAGCATTTCGGCGCCGGCCGCCTGCTCGAAGCACGCCGCGCCGGGCGTGTCGGCATCGGCTTCGGCGCGCTGTGCATGCTGCTCTTCGCCGGGCTCTTCTGGTGGATGCCGGAGGCCATCATCGGCCTGTTCCTCGACCGCGACGCCCCGGCCAACCGGGAGGTGGCCGCGATGGCCGTCTCGCTGCTGGCGATCGCCGCCTGGTTCGAGCTGTTCGACGGCACCCAGAACGTCGCCATGGGCGCGATCCGCGGTCTCAAGGACGCCCGCACCACCTTCCTGGTCGGCCTGGCCTGCTACTGGCTGGTCGGCGTGCCGCTGGCCTGCCTGCTGGCGTTCGCGGCCGGCTGGGGCGCCGCGGGCGTCTGGTGGGGGCTGGCCGGCGGCCTGGCCTGCGCAGCCATCGGCCTGACCCTGGCCTTCGAGTGGAAGACCGCGCGGTTGCTGCCGAAAGCCACGGCCAGCGAGACGTCGGCGCTCAATTGCCGAGCGGCTGGCCGCGGTGCGCCGAGCGCTCGCCGATGCCCAGGAAACGCGCCAGTTCCGCCAGCGGCAGCGGCGGACTGATCCAGTAGCCCTGCACCTGGTCGCAACCGAAATCGCGCAACTGCTCCTGCTGGCGCAGGGTCTCCACGCCTTCGGCAACCACTTCCAGGTTGAGGTTGTGCGCCAGGTTGATCATCGCCCGCACCAGTTGGAAGTTTTCCGCCCGCTGGTCCATGCCGCCGACGAAGCTGCGGTCGATCTTCAACAGGGTGATCGGCAGGCTATTGAGGTGGACGAAGGACGAGAAACCGGTGCCGAAGTCGTCCAGCGAAAAGCGCACGCCCAGTTGGCCGAGCGCCTGCATGGTCTGCAGCACCTGGTCGCTACGCCGCATCACGGCGGTCTCGGTCAGTTCGAACTCGAGCCAGCGCGCGTCGACGCCGTGCTCTTCGATCAACCGTTGCAGGGTCGGCAGCAACTGGCTGTCCTGGAACTGGCGGAACGACAGGTTCACCGCCATGTGCAACGGCTCCAGGCCGCGCCCGTTGAGCCACTGCATGTCGCGCAGGGCGCGGGCGATGACCCAGTAGCCGAGCGGCACGATCAGCCCGCTTTCCTCGGCCAGCGGGACGAACTCGCTGGGCGTGAGCAGGCCCCGCTCGCCGTGGCGCCAGCGCACCAGCGCCTCCAGGCCGACGATGCGCCCGCTGTCCAGGCACAGTCGCGGCTGGTAGTGCAGCTCCAGCTCGTCGCGACGCAGCGCCCGGCGCAGTTCGGCTTCGAGGTCGGCGAGGCTGCGCACGCCACGGTTGATGCGTTCGTCGAAGACATGGAAGGTGCAACCCTGGCGGCTCTTGGCCTGCTGCATGGCGATGTGCGCATGCCACATCAGCGGGTCGGCGCCTTCGTCGGCACGGGCGTGGGCGAGGCCCAGGCTGCAACCCAGCAACAGGCTCTCGCCATCGATCCAGTAGGGCTCGCCGAGGCATTCGACGATGCGTTCGGCGACCCGCTCGGCGCGTTGCGGATCGCGACGGGTGTCCAGCAGCAGGGCGAACTCGTCGCTGCCCAGGCGCGCCAGGCTGTCACCGTTCTCCATGAAGCCGCGCAGGCGGTTGACCACCTGCAGGATCAGGCGGTCGCCGCCCTGGTGGCCGAGGGAATCGTTGACGTGACGGAAGTTGTCCAGGTCGAGGTGGCCGAGCACCAGGCCACGCCCGTCGAATTCGCTGAGGCGCGCCGCGAGCAGGGTCTGGAAGCCCTGGCGGTTGGCGATGCCGGTCAGCGGATCCTGCTCGGCGAGCAGTTGCAGGGTCGCCTGCAAGCCCAGGCGCTCGCGCGCGTAGCGCAGGCAGCGGCGCAGGCTGTCCTCGGAAAGCTGTTCGGCGGCCAGCCAGTCGACCACCCCGACCGGCGCCTGCGCCGGCTCCTGCTGCAACAGCAGGATCACCGGCCAGGGGCAGGGAGTCCCCAGCGGCAGGCAGGCCGGCGTGGCCAGGAGCAGCCCGCGGGGCTCGGCGGCGAACAGGGTGGCCGCGCCCTCCCAGGTGGTGACGATGCTCAGCGAAAAGGCAGGCCCCAACGCTCTCAGGCGTTCACCTAGCAGTGGCGCCCAGTCCGGCGTATCCGCCAGAAGGAGCAGGCGCAAGGGTTCTGCGGGCGCTGACAAGCAACCTCCAAAGTTTTAAGAATCTTCGTAAAGAACGAACGGCATCATCCTAATGCGGTAGGGAATCTACAGCAAAATGGCGTGAACGATCTCGGGATCGGTCACAGCTTGCACGCTAATTCTCGCGGATGCCAGCCAGCCTGTTAGAATACGCCCCCGCTTCAACCCTCTCTTCCGGCCTGTTCCTATGTCCCGACTCAATCCCCGGCAGCAAGAAGCCGTGAACTACGTCGGCGGTCCCCTGCTGGTCCTGGCTGGCGCCGGCTCCGGCAAGACCAGCGTGATCACCCGCAAGATCGCCTATCTCGTCCAGCAGTGCGGTATCCGCGCCCAGTACATCGTCGCCGTGACCTTCACCAACAAGGCCGCGCGGGAGATGAAGGAGCGCGTCGGCACCCTGCTGCGCGGCGGCGAGGGCAAGGGCCTGACCGTCTCGACCTTCCACAACCTCGGCCTGAACATCATCCGCAAGGAACACGAACGGCTCGGCTACAAGCCCGGTTTCTCGATCTTCGACGAGTCGGACATCAAGGCGCTGCTGACCGACATCATGCAGAAGGAGTATTCCGGGGACGACGGCGTCGACGAGATCAAGAACTACATCGGTGCCTGGAAGAACGACCTGATCCTTCCGGAGGAGGCGCTGGAAAAGGCCCGCAATCCCAAGGAGCAGACCGCCGCGATCGTCTACCTGCATTACCAGCGCACCCTGCGCGCCTACAACGCGGTGGACTTCGACGACCTGATCCTGCAACCGGTGAAGCTGTTCCAGGAACATCCGGACGTCCTCCAGAAGTGGCAGAACAAGGTGCGCTACATGCTGGTGGACGAGTACCAGGACACCAACGCCAGCCAGTACCTGCTGGTCAAGCTGCTGGTGAAGGACCGCGCCCAGTTCACCGTGGTCGGCGACGACGACCAGTCGATCTACGCCTGGCGCGGCGCGCGCCCGGAAAACCTCATGCAGCTGAAGGAAGACTTCCCTTCGCTGAAGGTGGTGATGCTGGAGCAGAACTACCGCTCCACCAGCCGCATCCTCAAGTGCGCGAACGTCCTCATCGCCAACAACCCGCACGTATTCGAGAAGCAGTTGTGGAGCGAGATGGGCCACGGCGATCCGATCCGGGTGATCCGCTGCCGCAACGAGGACGCCGAAGCCGAGCGCATCGCCATGGAGATCCTCACCCTGCACCTGCGCACCGAGCGGCCGTACAGCGAGTTCGCCATCCTCTACCGTGGCAACCACCAGGCCAAGCTGATGGAGCTGAAGCTCCAGCACCACCAGATTCCCTATCGGCTCTCTGGCGGCACCAGCTTCTTCGGGCGCCAGGAAGTGAAGGACCTGATGTCCTACTTCCGCCTGCTGGTGAACCCCGACGACGACAACGCCTTCCTCAGGGTGATCAACGTGCCGCGCCGGGAAATCGGTTCGGCGACCCTGGAGAAGCTCGGCAACTACGCCACCCAGCGCAAGATCTCGATGTACGCCGCCTGCGACGAGATGGGCCTGGCCGAGCACCTCGACAGCCGTTTCCACGAACGCCTGCAACGCTTCAAGCGCTGGATGGACGGTATCCGCCGACAGTGCGCGGAGAACGAGCCGATCGCCGTGCTGCGCAGCATGGTGATGGACATCGACTACGAGAACTGGCTGCGGCAGAACGCCTCCAGCGACAAGGTCGCCGAATTCCGCATGAGCAACGTCTGGTTCCTCATCGAGGCACTGAAGAACACCCTCGAGCGCGACGAGGAAGGCGACATGACCATCGAGCAGGCCATCGCCAAGCTGGTCCTGCGCGACATGCTGGAGCGCCAGCAGGAAGAAGAGGAAGGCGCCGAAGGCGTGCAGATGATGACCCTGCACGCGTCGAAGGGGCTGGAGTTCCCCTACGTGTTCATCATGGGCATGGAGGAAGAGATCCTGCCCCACCGTTCCAGCATCGAGGCCGACACGGTGGAAGAGGAGCGCCGCCTGGCCTACGTCGGCATCACCCGCGCGCGGCAGAACCTGGCGATGACATTCGCCGCCAAGCGCAAGCAATACGGCGAGATCATCGACTGCTCGCCGAGCCGCTTCCTCGACGAACTGCCCCCCGAAGACCTCGAATGGGAAGGCATGGAAGACGCCCCGCAAGAGGTCAAGGCGGCCAAGGGCAACGCCGCCCTCGCCGACATCCGCGCCATGCTCAAGCGCTGAGCCCGCCGCGCCTCGACTGTCTCGATTTTCACAAAAGTGTCTTGCCCGATGCCTAGCCTCGGGCGAGGAACTTTTGCCGCTCCACGCGCGACCAAAATTAGCTAGCTAACGAATTCCATTCGAGGACAGCTTCATGTCGAGCAAGAAAGTCGCCGAGATCGTCGTGGAAACCCTGGAAGCCGCCGGCGTCCGCCATTGCTATGGCATCGTCGGCGACACCCTCAACCATGTCACCGACGCCATCCATCGCAGCCAGATCCAGTGGGTCCACGTGCGCCACGAAGAAGCGGCGGCCTTCGCCGCGGGCGCCGAGTCCTACATCAGCGGACGCCTGACCGCCTGCGCCGGCTCCTGCGGACCGGGCAGCCTGCACTTCATCAACGGCGTCTACGAGGCCCAGCGCAACCGCGCGCCGATGGTCCTGATCGCCAGCCAGATCGTTACCCCGCAACTGGGCATGGAGTTTCCCCAGGAGGTCGACTTCAAGGCGGTCTACGCCAGCTGCTCGGTGTTCTGCGAGCAGGTGCACAGCCCGGAACAGGCGCGCCGGGTGGTGGCCCTGGCCTGCCAGGCGGCGCTCAACCGGCGCGGCGTGGCGGTGGTGATCCTGCCGGCCGACATCAGCCAGGCCACGGTGAAGGACGACCTGCCGTTCTCGGTGCATTTCCCGCAACCGGTGCTGCGCCCCAGCGACGCCGAACTGCAGGACGTCGCCCGCCTGCTGGCCCACGGCAAGAAGATCGGCATCTACGCCGGCTCCGGCTGCCAGGGCGCCCACGACCTGCTGGTGGCCCTCGCCGACCGCCTCAAGGCGCCCATCGCGCACACGTCGCGGGCCAAGGACTTCGTCGAGTACGACAACCCCTTCAACATGGGCATGACCGGTATGCTCGGGATCGAGTCCGGCTTCCACATGATGACCGAGTGCGACACCCTCCTGCTGCTCGGCGCCGACTTCGCCTGGGCGCAGTTCTATCCGCAGAAGGCCACCCTGATCCAGGTCGACCGCGATGGCAGCCACCTGGGCCGCCGCCACCCCATCGATCTCGGCGTGGTCGGCGACGTGATCCCCACCCTCGAGGCGCTCTTGCCGTTGCTCGAAGCCCGCGAGGAGCGCAGCTTCCTCGACGAATGCCTGGAGCACCGCGAGCGCTCGCTGCGGACGCTGGAAAAAGAGGAGCAAGCCGGCAAGGGCGAGCTGATCCATCCGCAGCACCTGGTCAGCCTGCTCGACCAGCACGCCAGCGAGGACGCCCTGTTCACCGCCGACGGCGGCTCGGCGATGGTCTGGCTGTTGCGTCACATCCACAGCAACGGCAAGCGCCGCACCCTCACCAGCCTGGTCCACGGCACCATGGCCAACGCCATGCCCCAGGCGCTGGGACTGAAGAAGGCCTACCCCGAGCGCCAGGTGATCTCGATCTCCGGCGACGGCGGCCTGGCCATGCTGCTCGGCGACCTGCTGACGGCCATCCAGGAAAAACTGCCGATCAAGGTAGTGGTGCTGAACAATGCCTCGCTGAACTTCGTCGAGCTGGAACAGAAGGTCGAGGGCCTGCTGGACAACTACACCGACCTGCTCAACCCGGACTTCGCCCGTCTCGCCGAAGTGATCGGCTTCCACGGACGCAAGGTGACGCGCTCCGAGGAGCTCGAGGCGGCGGTGCAGGAGTTCCTCGCCCAGCCCGGTCCGGCGCTGCTGGACGTGCATACCAACCCTGCGGAGCTGGTGATGCCGCCGAAGATCGAGTTCGGCCAGGTCGCCGACACCGCGCTCTACGCCGCCAAGGCCGTGCTCAGCGGGCGCTTCAAGGACGTCGAGACGCTACTGGTGAACAACCTGCTGAAATGAGCCGGCAGCGGCGCGGCCCGCCTGCCACGGGGTCGCGCCGGGCAGGCGCGGATTCCTGACCGCTCGATCATGTTCGCTCGTCCGAGAGAACGTCGCGCGCGGCGCCGGCTGGCGGTACAATGCCGCGCTTCATCAGCGACAGCCGCTTCGCAGGAAGCCACCCGTGGACATTCTCAAAGACAAAATCCGCTCGGAAGGCATCGTCCTTTCCGAGCACGTACTCAAGGTCGACGCCTTTCTCAACCACCAGATCGACCCGCAGCTGATGCAGCAGGTCGGTCACGCGTTCGCCACGCGCTTCCGCGACCAGGGCATCACCAAGATCGTCACCATCGAGGCTTCCGGCATCGCCCCGGCGGTCATGGCCGGCCTGGAGCTGGGCGTCCCGGTGATCTTCGCCCGCAAGTACCAGTCGCTGACCCTGAAGGACAACCTGTACATCTCCAAGGTGTTCTCCTTCACCAAGCAGACCGAGAGCACCATCGCCATCTCGGCCAAGCACCTGAACGCCCACGACCACGTGCTGGTGATCGACGACTTCCTCGCCAACGGCCATGCCGCCAAGGCGCTGATCGACCTGATCGGCCAGGCCGGCGCGAGCATCGCCGGGCTCGGCATCGTCATCGAGAAATCCTTCCAGGATGGCCGCGCCCTGCTGGAAAGCGAAGGCTACCGGGTCGAGTCCCTGGCCCGGGTGAAATCGCTGGCCGGCGGTCAGGTCGAGTTCCTCGACTGAGCGCCACTCAGCCCCGCTCTTCCTGGCTGGCTCGCAGGCCGGCCAGCAGCAAGCGCTGGTAGAGTTCCTCGCGAAGCCCCTGCGGATCGTCCAGGTCCATGCGCCGCAGATGCGCCGGGTAGGCTTCTGGCTCCGGCGCATCCAGGGTCGCCTTGCCCAGTTCGAGGATCTCGCTCAGCTTCAGCTTGCGCTTGAGCCAACCCAGCGCCCGCAGCAGGTCCTGCTCGACCTCGTCGAAATCGCTGCCCAGGGGAAACTCCGGCAGCGCCGCTGCGTGGGCCTGGTGCAAGGCCTGCAGGCGCTCCGGGGTATTGTTGCGATAGCGTTCGGGCAGGACGAAATCCTTCGGCAGCTTGCCGGCCGACTGGGCCTGCTCGGCCAGCGCCTGCTGGAAGCGCGAGTCGGCGATGGCCAGCAGCGCGGCGATCACTTCCGCGTCATTCTTGCCGCGCAGGTCGGCGATCCCGTACTCGGTCACCACCATGTCACGCAAGTGCCGGGGAATGGTGGTGTGGGCGTACTGCCAGACGATGTTCGAACTGACTTCCCCGCCGGATTCGCGCCAGCTACGCAGCATCAGGATCGAACGTGCGCCCTCCAGCTCGTGAGCCTGGGCGACGAAGTTGTACTGCCCGCCGACGCCACTGAGCACCCGGCCGTCCTCCAGCTGGTCGGCGACCCCGGCGCCGAGCAGGGTCACGGTGAAGGCGCTGTTGATGAAGCGCGCGTCGCGCCGCTGCAGACGCTTCAGCTCTTCCTGGCGGTACAGGTTGTTGACGAAGCCGATGCCGGTCATGCCGATCCCGGCGCGCTCTTCCAGCGACATCTCGCGCAGGCGCCGGTAGAACGCCAACGGACCGAGGAAAAAGCCGCCGTGCAGCCACACCCCGCCCTCCTCCGGCGCCTCGCCGCGCTCGGCGGCACGCTGCCGCGCTTCGTCGGGGTAGACCCGGCGGCTCAGCACGCCGGCCTCGGCCAGCGCCAGCAGACCCGGCACGAACATCTCGCTGCAACCGTAGAGCCCCCGGCGGAACGGCTCCAGACCGCCGTCGCGCTCGACCGTCTCGGCCCAGCGCGCACGCACCCCCAGCTCGTCGATCAACGCCCGGTAGGTGGCGTTGTCGCGCTGGCGCAGCAGCAAGGCGGCGGTCAGCGCGTCGCCCATCGAGCCGATGCCGATCTGCAGGGTCCCGCCGTCGCGCACCAGCGCGCTGGCGTGGAGGCCGATGCAGTGGTCCTGCAGGTTGACCGGCATGTTCGGCGTGGAGAACAGCCGGCTGCTTTCCGCCGGCGCGTCGATCAGCAGGTCGAATACCGACTCCTCGACCTCGGCGTCGCCCGGCAGGTAGGGCAGGTCATCGTGGACCACGCCGATGGCGACGATGGTCTCGCCAGCGGCGCGACGCTTCTCCAGCATCGGCAGGAGGTCCAGGGTGATATCCGGGTTGCAGGCCAGGCTCAGCTTGCCCGGCCGCTCGGGATGCCGCGCCACCAGCTGGGCCACCGCGTTGACGCCCTTGGCATTGATGTCGCGGGCGACGTGGCTGTAGTTGCAACTGATGTAGTGCTGCTGCGCCGGCGCGCTGTCCAGCAGGCTGCCGGGCTGCAGGTAGAACTCCTCGACGCGGATGTTCGCCGGCAGTTCGTCGCGGCGCAGGGCGTGCAGGTAATCCAGCTCCGGGTAGTCAGCGAAGACCCGTTCGGCGAAAGGCTCGAGGAAACGCCGTTGCAGGTCGCCGCCAGCGGCGGGACGCCCCAGGGAAAGCGCGGTATACAGCGTCAGTTGGCGCTCCGGCAGGGTCCGCAGGCGCTGGTACAACGCATTGACCAGTCGGTTGGGCTTGCCCAGCCCGAGGGGCAGGCCCATGCGAATCGGGCCCTCGATGGTCTGCAGCAAGTGATCGACTGCGGCGTCGATGGAACAGATTCGGCTCAAGACGATGCCCTCCGGCGAATGGGTAGCCGGAAGTTTGGACCCTGTTTGCCGGCGGGACGATCCGCCAGCGGGAAAAACCCGCACCGCGGATACGAAAAAGCCGCCAGGAGGCGGCTTTTCGCGACACGGTTCCGGCGTTGTTACAGACCGGACATATGCTTGATCGCGGCTTTCAGCTCGTCGTCCGAGCAATCGGCGCAGGTGCCTTTCGGCGGCATGGCGTTGATACCGGAAATCGCCTTGGCCAGCAGGCCATCGAGGCCGCCCTGCTCCTTGGCGCGCTTGCCCCACTCGGCCTTGTCGCCAACCTTCGGCGCGCCCAGCAGGCCGGTGCCGTGGCAGGTGTTGCAGGTCTTGCCGACGATGTCTTCGCCGGAACGCGCACCGCCGCCACCGGCGGCTGCCGCGACGGCGCCGACGCCTTCGCATTCCTTGCCTTGTACGCAGACCTTGCCTACCGGCTCGAGGCGCTTGGCGATCGCATCGTCAGTGGTCGTAGCCTGAGCGCTTACAGCCCACAGGGCCAACACGGCAGCTTGGGCCGCCAGCATTTTTTTAATCAGGTTCACCCTTACACCCTCATCGTGGCTTATCACACCCGGGCACGATACCGATCACTGCGGGCCGCGCGGGCGGGCGCAAGTATAACGGCAAAGAAAGCCCGGCAGAAACAATTGCACACCCTCGCAAAGCCTTGCGGCATTAGGTCGCAGCCCCGCATGCCCCTTGTCGGCCGGCGCCCTTCGGGCCCGGCGGGGTCTTGTGCTTCAGGTCAGAAATTTGCGGGCGTGGTGGCACTGATCAAGCGTGCCGGCACATCGTAGGGATTGCGAAAACGGTGCGGCTTGTTGCTCTCGAAATAGTAGCTGTCGCCGCGCTCGAGCACATAGGTCTCGCTGCCGACGGTCAGTTCCAGGCGCCCGTCGACCAGCACGCCGGCCTCCTCGCCTTCGTGGTTGAGCATTTCCTCGCCGGTGTCGGAGCCCGGCGGGTAGGTTTCGTCGAGGAAGGCGATCGCCCGGCTCGGGTGCGCCTTGCCCACCAGGCGCATGGACACCGCGCCGCTGGAAATGTCGATCAGTTCGTCTGCCTTGTAGACAACCTGGGTATGGCTGTCCTGCTCCAGGTCCAGGGAGAAGAACTCCACCAGGGACATGGGGATACCGCCCAGCACCTTCTTCAGCGAACTGATGGAAGGGCTCACGCTGTTTTTCTCGATCATCGAGATAGTGCTGTTGGTGACACCCGCCCGTTTGGCGAGTTCGCGCTGGGAAAGACCTTTGAGCTTTCGGATGGTTTGCAGACGAGCACCGACGTCCAAGGGTGGAGTCCTCCTTATTCTTCTGGCAGGCAAGGCAAAACGAGGCCGCACACGGCTGGCGACCCCAAGTCGGCCGTATCATGGCAACACTGTTCAGTATTTACAACAGATCGGTCGACATGCCTGCGCAAAGAATTCGGAAAGTTTTTCTCAAGCCCCGGAATAGACGCGCGGCACCCTTTTCAGGTTGCACAGCAGCTGGTAGGGAATGCTGCCGAACTGCGCCGCCAGGGCGCCGACCGGCACGTTCGGGCCCCATAGTTCGACCCGGCTGCCCAGCCCGGCCTGGGGATGGTCGGTAAGGTCGACGGTGAGCATGTCCATCGATACCCGGCCAACCAGGCGCCCCGGCTTGCCGTCGATGAACACAAGGGTGCCGTCGGCGGCGTGGCGCGGATAGCCATCGGCGTAGCCCATGGCGACCACGCCGATGCGCTGGCTACGCTCGGTGCTGTAGCGCGCGCCGTAGCCGACCGGTTCGCCGGCCGGCAGGTCGCGGACGCTGATCACCTTCGATTCCAGGGTCATCACCGGGCGCAAGCGGTCGGCCAGCGGATGTGCGCGCTCGAACGGCGTGGCTCCGTAGAGCAGGATGCCCGGACGTACCCAATCGCTGGGCACCTTCGGCCAGCCGAGCACGGCTGGCGAATTGCGCAGGCTGATCTCGCCTTCCAGGCCCTGGCTAGCGGCCGCGAAGGCGGCGAGCTGTTCCTCGGTGCGCGGGCAATCCAGTTCGTCGGCGCGGGAGAAGTGACTCATCATCACGATCTTCGCCACCTTGCCGCTGGCCCGCAGGCGCTCGTGGGCGGCGCGGAAGTCCTCGGGGAAGAAGCCGACGCGGTGCATGCCCGAATCCATCTTCAGCCAGACGTTCAGCGGGCGGGCCAGGCTGGCGCGTTCGATCGCCTCCAATTGCCAGGCGCAATGCACCACGCACCAGAAGTCGTGGGCGACGATCAGCTCCAGCTCGGACGCCTCGAAGAAGCCCTCCAGCAGCAGGATCGGCTGGCGGATACCGGCCTCGCGCAGCTCCAGGCCCTCCTCGATGCAGGCCACGGCGAAGCCATCGGCCTCGGCCGCCAGCGCTTCGGCACAGCGCACCGCGCCGTGGCCGTATGCGTCCGCCTTGATCACCGCGAGCGCACGGGCGCCGGTGGCCTCGCGGGCCAGCCGATAGTTGTGACGAAGGGCTTGCAGGTCGATCAGGGCACGGGCGGGGCGCATGGCGACGGGTCTCTCTTCAGCGAGGTGCGGCATCGCGCACCTTTCATCAGGCGAAAAAAAGCCCGGCTCTCCGGCCGGGCCAGACAAAACTCAGGGCAGCGCAGCGACCACCGACATCTCTACCAGGATCTCCGGCTCGCAGAGCTTGGCTTCGACGGTGGCGCGCGCCGGCGCGACGCCGCGCGGCAGCCACTGGTCCCAGACGCGGTTCATGCCTTCGAAGTCGGCGTCGATGTCCTTCAGGTAGATGGTCACCGAGAGGATCCGAGTCTTGTCGGTGCCGGCCTCTTCCAGCAGACGCTCGATGGCCGCCAGGGTCTCGCGGGTCTGCTGCTCGACGCCCGCGGACATGTCCTCGCCCACCTGGCCCGCCAGGTAGACGGTGCCGTTGTGGACGACGATCTGGCTCATACGCTCGTTAGTGTGCTGGCGCTGGATGGGCATTCTTGGCGTTCTCCGGGGAATTGCTGTAGCGGGAAATATCCAGGCCTTCGGTACTGATCTGCGGGCGCTTCTTCGCCATCAGGTCGGCCAGGTAGCGACCCGACCCGCAGGCCATGGTCCAACCCAGGGTGCCGTGGCCGGTATTGAGGAACAGGTTGCGGTAGCGGGTGGCGCCGACGATCGGGGTGCCATCCGGGGTCGCCGGGCGCAGGCCGGTCCAGAAGGTCGCCTGGCTGATATCGCCGCCCTCGGGATAGAGGTCGGTGGTGATCATTTCCAGGGTCTCGCGGCGGCGCGGGTTCAGCGACAGGTCGAAGCCGGCGATTTCCGCCATGCCGCCGACGCGGATGCGCTGGTCGAAGCGGGTGATCGCCACCTTGTAGGTCTCGTCGAGGATGGTCGAGGTCGGCGCCATCTCCGGGTTGGTGATCGGCACGGTCAGCGAATAACCCTTCAGCGGATAGACCGGAGCCTTGATACCCAGCGGCTTGAGCAGTTGCGGCGAGTAGCTGCCCAGGGCCAGCACGTAGTGGTCGGCGGTGAGCAATTCGCCGTTGACCAGCACGCCGTTGATGCGGTCGCCGGCGAAGTCCAGGCGTTCGATGTTCTGGCCGAAGCGGAACTCCACGCCCAGGCCCTTGGCCATTTCCGCCAGGCGGGTGGTGAACAGCTGGCAGTCGCCAGTCTGGTCGTTGGGCAGGCGCAGGGCGCCGACCAGCTTGTCGGCGACCTTGGCCAGGGCCGGCTCGACGCGGGCGATGCCGTCGCGGTCGAGAACCTCGTAGGGCACGCCGGAGCGCTCGAGCACGGCGATGTCCTTGCCGGCGGCGTCCAGCTGCGCCTGGGTGCGGAACAGTTGGGTGGTGCCGAGGGTGCGGCCCTCGTAGGCGATGCCGGTCTCGGCGCGCAGTTCGTCGAGGCAATCGCGGCTGTACTCGGACAGGCGGACCATGCGCTCCTTGTTCACCGCGTAGCGCTCGGCGGTGCAGTTGCGCAGCATCTGCAGCATCCAGGCGTACTGGCTGGGATCGGAGGTGAGCTTGATGGCCAGCGGCGCGTGCTTTTCCAGCAGCCACTTCATGGCCTTCAGAGGAATACCCGGGGCTGCCCAGGGCGAAGCGTAGCCGGGAGACACCTGGCCGGCGTTGGCGAAGCTGGTTTCCAGCGCGGGACCGTCCTGACGGTCGACCACCACCACCTCGAACCCGGCTCGGGCCAGGTAATACGCACTGGCGGTACCGATGACACCGCTGCCAAGGACCAGAACTCGCATTGTCGCCTCCCACGTCGCGGAGGAACCGCGGACGTTTGTTATTTTGAGCGTGTAGATGCGCGCAGTATAGGAAGAGGCAGGCAGAAATAATCACCAATTTTAGGCAACTACTCAGGTAAAAAACCGGACAAGGAGGGGTTTTACCGAGGCGCATCCACCATAAAACTGGAAAAATACCGCATATTTAAATGATCGAACTCAGGCCGGGAGCCGCTTTTTCGGGAAAGCCTGTCGCAGAATCCATGGAAAACGACAGGAGTCCCTGGGGGAAGCGCTCGCGACAGGAAAAATCCCGCGGACGCTGCCCGCCCCTTGCGACCGGAGCAGCGTCCCAGAGCGCTCGCAGAGCCTTCGCGCTATTTCTTCACCCACTTGCCGCCAACCTGGACGTACTGCCCGGCAGGGGTTTTCTCCATCGCCTTCTTGCCGGCCATGGCCTCCACGTCGGCCAGCGAAGCGCCGCTGCTGTTGGCCACCTTCTGGTATTCGGCGCGCCGCGCGGCATTGATCTGCGCGGCGATGTCCGCCGCCTGGCCGCTGTTGCTGACCACGCCAAGGTAACCGTCCGCCTGCTCGCCGACCAGGCCCTGGGCCTTGGCGCCGCCAAGGGCCGACATGGCCTGGCCGAGGTCCATCGCCATGGCGGAAAGGCTGATGCCGAGGGCCAGCAGGGCGATACCGAGTTTGCTACGGGTTGTCATGGATCCGCTCCTTTAGAACAGGCCGCTGTTCTCGTTGATGATGCCGTCCAGAGCCTTGTCGACCTTGATGTAGATCTCGTGCTCGATTTTCACGTTGAGATTGATGTTGATCGGCTCGCTGGGAGCCGCCAGCTGCACGGTGGGCGTGCAGGCCATCGTCAGGCTGCCCAGCAGCAGGACAGCGAATAGAGCGCAGAGGCGCATCGGGGGTTCTCCTGTATGGCTCATGGCGCCGAAGCCTTGCGTTTCTGCATGCGCTCCTGCACACGTTGGCGAATGGTTTCGCTGACCCGGTCGCTCAGTTGCAGGCTGGTCAGCAGTGCCGGGATATCCTCCTCCAGATTGACGTTGAGGTTGACCGGGCGCCCCTTCTCCAGGTCCGGGTTGCTGCCCTGCAAGCGCAGGCCGAGCAACAGCTTGCCGTTCTCATGATAATCGACGCTGCTTTGCAGGACGTCGTAGTGGAAATCGTCGAGGGCATCGGCGACCAGCTTCATCCCCGGGTTGCTGCGCCCCAGCGCCTCGATCTTCGCCGAGCGGAAGCGCAGGTAGCCGGGCTCGCGGGCCTTGACCTGGCCGCCGGAGACGCTGGGCTTCCAGCGGTTCAGCATCAGCGGCAGCTCGCCGTCCAGGGCGCCTTCGCCGGCCAGGCCCTCCGCCGGATAGACCCGGAAAATCTCGCCGAGTTGTATGCCCTGGATACGCAAGGCGAACTTCTGCTCAGCCTGACCCAGGCGGATGCTCCCCGCGGGGACCGAGGCCTGCCCGCCGAACAGGCCGCTCTGCAACGTCTGCCAGCTCAAACGGCCGCTGCCCGGCGCGGAAAGCGGGGCCTCATAGCGCCCGCGGAAACTCACCGGCCCCAGCGGCAGGCCGGGATTGGCCTCGGCCAGGCTCAGGCCGGGGCTGTCCAGGCTCAACTGACCGCCACGCAGGCGCAAGGCCAGGCTGCCGCCCAGCCCCTTCAGCTCGCTGCGGTCGTAGATACCGTCGAGGCCTTTCAGGGTCAGGTCCAGGTCGAGGGACGAGGCGCCCGCCGCATCGAGCTTCCAGCCGGCCGCGGCGGTCGCTCGCCCATTGCCCAGTTCGAGCAGCCCCGGCCAGTCGGTGAGGGTCGCGGCCAGCGGATTGCCGGTACGGAAGAACACCTCGGCCAGCCTGGCGGAGAGCGCCAGGGGCGTCTTCGCGTCGCGCTGCAGCTGGATGTCCGCCGCCAACCCCGCGCCGTTGCTCAGCCGTCCCTTCAGGCTGGTGCGCTCGAGGGTGGTGTCGAGCGGCCCCTCGAAGGTCCAGGCCAACGGTTTGAGGTTGGCCTGGCGGAGTTGTCCGACCTGCGCCTGCAGCGGCCCGGCGAAATGCAGCGCCAGCGGCTGGTAGGCCAGTTCGAGAGCGGCCCCGGCGAGGTCGAGGCGGGGCTGGCCAAGGTGCAGCGTCGACGGCTCGGCCAGGGACGCCGCCTGCAACCGCGCGCCCCTGCCGAAGGAGAGGTTGGCGCGCTGCCCGTCCAGCCGGCCCTCCAGGGGAATCTCCGCGACCAGTCGCTCGGCTTTCCAGCCCAGGTATTGCAGGCGCGGCGCGTCCACCTGCAAGCGACCCTCCACCAGCCTGGCGGCCCACGGCGAGATGCCCAGCAGGTCGAGCCGCGTCTCCAGCTTCAGCGTACTCGCGCCCTCGCTGGTGAACGCCAGGCGCAACGCGGTGACGCTATCGGCATCGCGCTCCAGCGGCTCGCTGTGCAAGCCCAGCGCGCTCGGCCGCAACTCGGCCGGCAGCGCCTGCAACCACTCGCCGTGCAACTGGCTCAGGCGCAAGTCGCTGCGCAGCTGGCGTGGCAACCAGGCGCCCTCGTCTCCATCCAGTTGGACTTGCAGTTCGCCCTGTACATTACCCAGACCGGGCAGCGGCCAGGCTTGCGGAGCCTGCACCAGCAGCGCCGCCGAGCCACCGCCGTCGAGCACCCGGCGCGGCTCCAGCCAGTCGCTGCCAGGCGCCAGGCGGATCGTCCAGTCCGCTTGCAGACGCAGGGCTTGCGGTGCGTCGGGCAGGCGCTGGGCTTCCGGCAACCAGCGATTGAGCCAGACCACCAGGCCACGGGTGTCCGGCAGGCCGGGCGCCTCCAGGCGCCCCTGCCAGAGGCCGTCGCCATCGGACGGCGCGAGCTGGCTGTCCAGCGTCAGTAGCGCCTGCCGGTCGAGTTGCGCGCGCGTCCGCAGGCGCCAACCGGTAGGCTCCTCGAAGAGCTGGGCGTCGAGCTGGGCCTGCTGCGCCTCCTGTTGCAGGCGCAGTTGCGCAGCCAGCGGAAACAGCGCTCCCGACGGGCGGCCGATGTCCAGTCCGCCGTCCTGCTCGCAGCGGCCGGCGGGACAAGGCAGGTCGAGATGGAAGCGTTCGAGGTGGATCTGTTCCGGCAGCCAGGCGAGGGTCTCGCGCAGGGACGTCCAGTCCAGCGCAGCGGAGTCGTCGTCGGAACTCGCGGCAGCCGGTTGCCAGGCGAGCGCCACTTGCTCCACGCGCAGGCCGGGTAGACGCGGACGCCAACCCGACAGCCCGGGCCAGCGCAGCAGCGCGTGTTCCACGTCCAGTCGCAGGCTGGCGCCATCCGCGCCGCGCCGCTCCAGCGCCAGCCGTCGCAGCCCGATGCCTTCGGCGGACAGGCCCAGGCCTTGCCACTCCAGGCGCTCGACACCCTGCTCGCGCAACAGGCTGCGCCAGGCATGCCAGCCGTAGCCGAACGCCAGCAGCAACAGCACTGCAAATACCAGCAGCAACGTCGTCCTTCTGCGCAAACGCATGTCCTACCTCTGTCCGTTGCCGACCCGGCCAAGGGTGGCGGGGCCCTCGTGCAAGATCAAGGCGTTTTCCCTGGCCAGTGTTTTTCCCTGCTTTCGACGTTATATTGGCGGAAAATTTCCGGATTTTCCGAGCCAGACGGGGAGCCTCCATCCATGCGTACCCAGCATCAGAGCAAGCGCGAGCTGGACAAGATCGACCGCAACATCCTCCGCATCCTGCAGGAGGAAGGTCGCATTTCCTTCACCGAGCTGGGCGAACGCGTCGGCCTCTCGACCACACCCTGCACCGAACGCGTGCGCCGCCTGGAGCGCGAAGGCCTGATCATGGGCTATCACGCCCGGCTCAATCCGCAGCATCTGAAGGCCAGCCTGCTGGTGTTCGTCGAGATCAGCCTGGACTACAAGTCCGGCGATACCTTCGAAGAGTTTCGCCGGGCGGTGCTCAAGCTGCCCCATGTGCTGGAATGCCACCTGGTGTCCGGCCACTTCGACTACCTGGTGAAGGCTCGCATCTCGGAAATGGCGTCCTACCGCAAGCTGCTCGGCGACATCCTGCTGAAACTGCCGCACGTACGCGAGTCGAAGAGCTATATCGTCATGGAAGAGGTCAAGGAGTCGCTCGACCTACCGGTTCCGGATTGACCCATGACGCGCTCCGGGAGTCCGCCAGGACTCCCGGCATAGACGGGAAACACCGTCTTTTCTGTACACGATCCCCGCAACACCTCGCAGTTTTTTCCTTTTTCGCCCTTGGCGAGCGCCTCGACTGACGTTTATGCTCCGTCAAATTTTCCACACATAATAATCAGGATTTCACACATGAACGCCCGCGTTCACCAGCCGGTGCATACCGCCCAACACGCCCCCTCCTACTACGCCGCCACGCTCAACCGACGCATCGAGTGCCCTCCCCTGGCCGGCGAAGAACAGGCCGACGTGTGCGTCGTCGGCGGCGGCTTCTCGGGAGTGAACACGGCGTTGGAACTGGCCCAGCGCGGCTTCTCCGTGGTCCTGCTGGAAGCGCACCGGATCGGCTGGGGCGCCAGTGGACGCAATGGCGGCCAGTTGATCCGCGGCGTCGGCCATGACGTCGAGCAGTTCCTCCCGGTGATCGGCGCCGACGGCGTGAAGGCACTCAAGCTGATGGGCCTGGAGGCGGTGGAGATCGTCCGTCGCCGGGTCGAGCAGTACGCCATCGACTGCGATCTGCGCTGGGGCTACTGCGACCTGGCGAACAAGCCCGGCGACTACCAGGGCTTCCGCGAGGACATGGAGGAACTCCAGGCCCTCGGCTATCGCCACGAGATGCGCCTGGTGCCGGCCGCGGAGATGCGCAGCGTGGTCGGCTCCGATCGCTACGTCGGCGGCCTGGTGGACATGGGCTCTGGCCACCTGCACCCGCTCAACCTGGTCCTCGGCGAAGCCGCCGCTGCCCAGTCGCTGGGCGTCCGCCTGTTCGAGCGCTCGCCGGTGACGCGGATCGACTACGGCACGGAAGTCCAGGTGCATACCGCCACCGGCAAAGTGCGGGCGAAGACCCTGGTGCTGGGCTGCAACGCCTACATGAACGACCTCAACCCGCTGCTCGGCGGCAAGGTACTGCCGGCCGGCAGCTACGTGATCGCCACCGAACCGCTGGACGAGAAACTGGCCCGCCAACTGCTGCCGCAGAACATGGCGGTGTGCGACCAGCGCGTGGCCCTCGACTACTACCGGCTCTCCGCCGACAACCGCCTGCTGTTCGGTGGCGCCTGCCATTATTCCGGCCGCGACCCCAGCGACATCGCCGCCTACATGCGGCCGAAGATGCTGGAGGTATTCCCGCAACTGGCGAACGTCCGCATCGACTACCAATGGGGCGGCATGATCGGCATCGGCGCCAATCGCCTGCCACAGATCGGCCGCCTGCCGGGGCAGCCCAACGTGTACTTCGCCCAGGCCTATTCCGGACACGGGGTGAACGCCACGCACCTCGCCGGGCAGTTGCTCGCCGAAGCCATCGGCGGCCAGCAGAGCGACGGCTTCGACCTGTTCGCCAAGGTGCCGCACATCACCTTCCCCGGCGGCAAGCTGCTGCGCTCGCCACTGCTGGCGCTGGGCATGGCCTGGTACCGGCTGAAGGAAAAACTCGGTAGCTGAGCCCATCCGAGGCTCGGTGGATTCTGAAAAAATCAGGCGGGGCATCGCTCTTCCGAGGAAAACTCCTAGAATTCGCACGACCGGGATGAGCCGGTCGTTCGAGTTTCCACGGGAGATATCCTTGCTTCGCCGATTCCTCCTGCTGGCCCTCCTGGCCCTCTCCGGCTGCGCCAGCACTCCTCCGCCGCAACCGTCGTCGGCACTGCCCGCCGAGGGTACCTGGCTGGCCAGGCAGGCCGAAATCCAGGGACGCGACCACCCCGGCCAGTCCGGCTTCCACCTGCTGGGCGCCAGCGAGGATGCCTTCGTCGCCCGCGCGGCGCTGATTCGCGCAGCCCAGCGCAGCCTCGACATCCAGTACTACATCGTCCACGACGGACTGACCACGCGCGCCCTCGCCTACGAGTTGCTCAAGGCAGCCGACCGTGGCGTGCGGGTACGCATCCTCATCGACGACACCACCAGCGATGGCTGGGACTACGAGATCGGTGTGCTCTCCGCCCATCCGAACATCCAGGTGCGCCTGTTCAACCCGTTGCACCTGGGCCGCGCCACCGGCATCACGCGAGGCGTCGGCCGTCTGTTCAACCTGTCCCAGCAGCACCGGCGCATGCACAACAAGCTGTGGCTGGCCGACGGCACGGCGGCCATCGTCGGCGGACGCAACCTCGGCGACGAGTATTTCAACGCCAAGCCGGAGATGAACTTCACCGACCTCGACCTGCTCGGCGTCGGCCCCATCGCCAACCAGCTCTCGCACAGCTTCGACCAGTACTGGAACAGCGCCATCAGCCGGCCGATCGAGGATTTCCTCTGGCGCGCGCCCTATCCCGGCGAACTGGAGTCGGCCCGACGCAAGTTGCAGCGCTACCTGCGCAAGGAGTCGGTGAAGGAGTCCGGCTACATCCGCCACCTGTTCGACCGCGGCGACCAGCCACGCCTGGGCAACTGGCTGGAGAATCTCACCTGGGCCCGCGCCGAGGCGATCTGGGATGCGCCGCTGAAGGTATTGAGCCGCGGCGAGCCCGACCCGCACCTATTGCTCAGTCCGCACCTGGCGGGCCTGTTCAAGGGCGTGCAGAAGGAACTGATCCTGGTCTCGGCGTATTTCGTTCCGGCCAAGGACGGTCTCAACTACCTCACCGGCAAGGCCGACAGCGGCGTCCGCGTGCGCCTGCTGACCAACTCCCTGGAAGCCACCGACGTGCCCGCCGTGCATGCCGGCTACGCGCCCTATCGGATGGCGCTGCTTGAGCATGGCGTTAAGCTCTACGAGCTGCGCGCCAATCCCGACCAGCCGCTGAGCGGCGCGCCCTGGCGCCTGCACGGATCGAGCAGCGCCAGCCTGCACAGCAAGGCGATGGTCTTCGACCGGCGCAAGGTATTCATCGGTTCGTTCAACTTCGATCCGCGCTCGATCCTGTGGAACACCGAAGTCGGGGTCATCGTCGACAGTCCGCTGCTGGCCGAGCAGGTCCGCCAACTGGCGCTGGAGGGCATGGCGCCGAGCGTCAGCTACCAGGTGCGCATCGACCGCAGCGGTAGCCGGCCGAAGCTGGTCTGGATCGACGAACGCGACGGCCGGACCCAGGTCCTGCGCCACGAGCCGGGTAGCCTGTGGCGACGCCTGAACGCCTGGGTCGCGGGAATGATCGGACTGGAAAAGATGCTCTGAGGGTCACTCGGAGGCTTCCAGGCCGGTCGCCTCGTCGTCCGCCGGAATCGCCCCGCGCAGCCGCACCAGCACCACGAAGCCCGCCGCGCCGAGCGCCATCATCAACGGCAGGGCGTGACCGCTGATCCACTGGCTGGCGGCGCCGGTGGCCAGCGGGCCGAGCAGGCAGCCGATGCCCCATAGCTGCGCGACATGGGCATTGGCCCGGACCAGGGCATCGTCTCGGTAGCGCTCGCCGATCAGGATCAGCGCCAGGGTGAACAACCCGCCGGCGCTGGCCCCGAACAGCACCAGCAGCGGCCAGATCAACGACGTCTGCAGCAGCAGGGGAATCGCCAGGCTGCTCAGCAGCAGCACCAGGCCGCAGCCGCCGAACAGGCCGCTGCGCGAGACCCGGTCGGCGAGCCAGCCGATCGGCAGCTGCAACAATGCATCGCCCACCACCACGGTACTGACCATGGCCAGCGCCACCGCTTGCGGAAAGCCCTGGCGCAACCCGTATACCGGCAGCAGGGTGAGGATCATCGCCTCGAAGGCAGCGAACAACACCACCGCCCAGGCGATCGCCGGCAGGCCCCGGCAGAAGGCCCACAAACCGCGCCCGGAGGCACTGTGCGGATCGACCCTGGGCGCACCGCCGCGGCCCAGCAGCAGCAACGAGCCAGCAATCAGCAGGCAGACGCCGAACCAGAAGCCACGGTCGTCGGCGGTACCGATGAAGGTCAGCAGTACCGGCCCGGACAGTTGGCTGAGGGCGTAGCCGGTGCCATACAGCGCGACCAGCCGGCCACGCCACTTCTCCACCGCCAACTGGTTGATCCAGCTTTCCCCGAGGATGAACACCACGGTGAGCTGCACGCCGATCAGCAGGCGCAGCAACAGCCATACCGGGTAGCTCTGCAGCAGCGCCAGCAGGCCGACGGAGGCTGCCCCGGTGAGCAGGCACAACTGCATCAGCCGCGGCGTGCCGACGCGCGCGGCGAGGCGCCCGGCGATCATCGCGCCGAGCAGCACGCCCACTGCCGGCGTGCTGGCCATCACGCCGATGGCGAAACTGCCGTAGCCCCAGCTCTCCAGGCGCAACGAGACCAGCGGCATGGTCAGGCCAAGGGCGAGGCCGATGCTGATGACTGCGGAACAGACGGCGAAATAGCTTCCCCAACGCATTGCGATTCTCCCGTTGGCACCCCGGAAGCCTTGCCGGGGCGAGCGGATATATCCGGCGCACGAAGCACAGCGGCCGGGCTTCCAGAAGGAAACCCGGCCGCGGGTGTGGCTCGAGAGAGCCGGCCCGGAAGGGCCGACCTAGGCGATCAGAGCTTGATCCAGGTCGCCTTCAGCTCGGTGTACTTGTCGAAGGCGTGCAGCGACTTGTCGCGACCGTTGCCCGACTGCTTGAAGCCGCCGAACGGAGCGGTCATGTCGCCGCCGTCGTACTGGTTGACCCAGACGCTGCCGGCGCGCAGGGCCTTGGCAGTCAGGTGCGCCTTGGACAGGTTGCTGGTCCAGACCGCCGCCGCCAGCCCATAGGGCGTGTCGTTGGCGATGCGCACGGCTTCCTCGGCATCCTCGAACTCGATCACCGAGAGCACCGGGCCGAAGATTTCCTCGCGGGCGATCTTCATCGCATTGGTCACGCCGTCGAAGATGGTCGGCTCGACGTAGGTGCCACCGGTTTCTTCCAGGGTCCGCTTGCCGCCGGCGACCAGCTTGGCGCCGTCGTTGTGACCGGCCTCGATGTAGGACAGCACGGTGTTCATCTGCTGGGTGTCCACCAGCGCGCCGACGTTGGTTTCCGGATCCAGCGGGTTGCCCGGTTTCCAGCCCTTGAGGGCCTCGATCACCAGGGGCAGGAACTTGTCCTTGATGGAGCGCTCCACCAGCAGGCGCGAACCGGCGGTGCAGACTTCGCCCTGGTTGAAGGCGATGGCGCCGGCAGCGGCTTCGGCGGCGGCCTTCAGGTCCGGGGCGTCGGCGAAGACGATGTTCGGGCTCTTGCCGCCGGCCTCCAGCCAGACGCGCTTCATGTTCGACTCGCCGGCATAGACCATCAGTTGCTTGGCGATCTTGGTCGAACCGGTGAACACCAGGGTGTCGACATCCATGTGCAATGCCAGCGCCTTGCCTACCGTGTGGCCATAGCCCGGCAGCACGTTGAACACGCCTTTCGGAATGCCGGCCTCGACGGCCAGCTGGGCGATGCGGATGGCGGTCAGCGGCGACTTCTCGGAGGGCTTGAGGATCACCGAGTTGCCGGTGGCCAGGGCCGGACCGAGTTTCCAGCAGGACATCAGCAGCGGGAAGTTCCACGGCACGATGGCGGCGACCACGCCGACCGGCTCACGGGTCACCAGGCCCAGCTCGGCATGGGGAGTGGCGGCGACTTCGTCATAGATCTTGTCGATCGCCTCGGCGCTCCAGCGCAGGCTGTTGGCGGCGCTGGCGACGTCGATGTGCAGCGAGTCGCTGATCGGCTTGCCCATGTCCAGGGTTTCCAGCAGGGCCAGCTCCTCGGCGTTCTCCAGCAGCAGATCGGCGAAGCGGATCATCGTCTGCTTGCGCTTGGCCGGCGCCAGGCGCGACCAGGCGCCGGAATCGAAGGCATTGCGGGCGACCTTGACCGCCTGCTCGGCATCGGCCAGGTCGCAACTGGCGACCTTGGCCAGGAAGCGGCCATCCACCGGGCTCAGGCAATCGAAGGTCTCGCCGGAGGCGGCGTTGCTGTATTCGCCGTTGACGAAGGCACGGCCTTCGATCTTCAGGTCTTTGGCGCGGGCTTCCCAGTCGGCGCGGGTCAGGGTGGTCATGACAACGTGTCCTCTTATTGGTGTTCTGGGCGCCTGGGAGACAGGCGCGCTGTCAGATTCTGCAAGGCGGGCGCGCAGCCCGTGGTGTCCGCCACCCTAAACCAGAGCAGCGTCTGTTTTCAATATATTTGACAGGAACCCCTCTAACTCCCTTGTCACGTTCATTATTTTAAACATAGACTCGCCCGGACTAGCGTCTTCATCCCTCGCGTGCAACCTGGGTGGCCCTATGACAATGAATAACGAGCCGCAGTCGAGCAGCCTCGACAACTTCTGGATGCCCTTCACCGCCAACCGCCAGTTCAAGGCGCGGCCGCGCCTGCTGGAAAGCGCCGAAGGCATCCACTATATCGCCCAGGGCGGGCGCCGCATCCTCGACGGCACCGCCGGCCTCTGGTGCTGCAATGCCGGCCACGGCCGGCGCGAGATCAGCGAAGCGGTGGCCCGGCAGATCGCCACCCTCGACTACGCCCCGCCGTTCCAGATGGGTCACCCGCTGCCGTTCGAACTCGCCGCGCGGCTGGCGGAAATCGCCCCGCCGGGCCTGAACAAAGTATTCTTCACCAACTCCGGCTCGGAATCGGCGGACACCGCGCTGAAGATCGCCCTTGCCTACCAGCGCGCCATCGGCCAGGGCACCCGCACCCGCCTGATCGGCCGCGAACTGGGCTACCACGGGGTCGGCTTCGGCGGCCTGTCGGTAGGCGGTATGGTCAACAACCGCAAGGCCTTCTCCGCCAACCTGCTGCCGGGGATCGACCACCTGCCGCACACCCTGGACGTCGCCCGCAACGCCTTCACCGTCGGCCTGCCCGAGCATGGCGTGGAAAAGGCCGAGGAGCTGGAACGCCTGGTGACCCTGCACGGCGCCGAGAATATCGCCGCGGTGATCGTCGAGCCGATGTCCGGCTCGGCCGGCGTGGTGCTGCCGCCCAAGGGCTACCTTCAGCGGCTGCGCGAGATAACCCGCAAGCATGGCATCCTGCTGATCTTCGACGAAGTGATCACCGGTTTCGGCCGCGTCGGCGAAGCCTTCGCCGCGCAGCGCTGGGGCGTCGTCCCGGACCTGCTGACCTGCGCCAAGGGGCTGACCAACGGCAGCATCCCGATGGGCGCCGTATTCGTCGACGAGAAGATCCACGCTGCCTTCATGCAAGGCCCGCAGGGCGCCATCGAGTTCTTCCACGGCTATACCTATTCCGGCCATCCGGTAGCCTGCGCCGCCGCCCTGGCGACCCTGGACATCTACCGTCGCGACGACCTGTTCCAGCGGGCCGTCGAACTGGAAGGCTACTGGCAGGACGCGCTGTTCAGCCTGCGCGACCTGCCCAACGTGGTCGACATCCGCGCCATCGGCCTGGTTGGCGGCGTGCAACTGGCGCCGCACGCGGACGGCCCCGGCAAGCGCGGCTACGACGTCTTCGAGCGCTGCTTCTGGGAGCACGACCTGATGGTCCGGGTGACCGGCGACATCATCGCCATGTCGCCGCCGCTGATCATCGACAAGCCCCACATCGACCAGATCGTCGAGCGCTTGGCCCAGGCCATCCGCGCCAGCGTCTGATCCAGGCGGGCGGCTGGCGCCGCCCTGCCCCCAACTGGCCAGAACCACAAGAACCGAGAGTCAGCATGAACATCGAACAGATCGTCGACTTCGCCCAGGCCAACAGCGCCCCGGAGCACTACAGCCCGGCGCCGGAGAAAATCCTCAAGGGCGACCCGAAACAGAGCGTGCGCAACCACTATGGCAGCCCCTGCGGGCAGTTCAACGCCGGTATCTGGGAAGGCGCCGTGGGCCAGTGGACGGTGAACTACACCGAACACGAGTACTGCGAGATCATCCAGGGCGTCTCGGTGCTGCGCGACCGGCACGGCAACGCCAAGACCGTGCGCGCCGGCGACCGCTTCGTGATCCCTGCCGGCTTCCAGGGCACCTGGGAAGTGCTCGAAGCCTGTCGCAAGGTGTATGTGATCTTCGAAGCCAAGGCCTGAGCCCCGGCTGCATCCAGAATGCTTGTTACCCTTGCCCGCCACCTGGCGGGCTTTTTTGTGCGCGGCCCGGGGTTCGTACGCCGGAAATGAAAAAGCCCGCCAGGGGCGGGCTTTTCGCAAGGTGCCGGATCAATTACTTGATCTTGGCTTCCTTGTAGATCACGTGCTGACGAACAACCGGATCGTACTTCTTGATCTCGATCTTCTCAGGCTTGGTACGCTTGTTCTTGTCGGTGGTGTAGAAGTGGCCGGTACCGGCGCTGGACACCAGACGAATCAATTCACGCATGATTCAGCTCCTTAGAATTTTTCGCCGCGGGCACGCAGGTCAGCCAGGACGGCCTCGATGCCACGCTTGTCGATGATACGCATGCCCTTGGCGGAAACGCGCAGACGTACGAAGCGCTTCTCGGACTCGACCCAGAAACGGTGGTGCTGCAGGTTCGGCAGGAAACGGCGGCGGGTTTTGTTGTGTGCGTGGGAAATGTTATTCCCGGTAACCGGACCCTTACCGGTTACTTGACAGACTCTAGACATGCCTCAGCCCTCTATAACCTCATGCCCAACCCGGCATGGGTTGGCTGCTTTAACTCAAGTTCGATACTCAGTTTCACCGGGGTCTTACCCGCTGCATCCCGACGAAGGAGAGCGTGGCCCCAGAAAAGAGCGCAGCTTTATATCAGAAAGGCGCCCCGCGCCGCAAGGGTGAAGACCATGGCGCAGCCGCGGCCCGCCTCACTGCGGGCTTCGCACCGCGGCCGTTCGTCGCCTTGCCTCGTTGTCGCTGCCCGCCGCATGGTCTAGGGTAGCGATTCAAGGTCGCCAACGGCCTTGCATGACTGCGCCCAACCGCTGCGGATGGGCATGTTAACCGTTCGAATGGAGCCCGTCATGCGCCTCGCCGCTTTCTCCCTGTTCCTCGCCCCCCTGCTGCTCGCCCAGCCCGCCGCCGCTGCCGCCTTGAGCGTGTGCACCGAAGCCAGCCCCGAGGGCTTCGACGTGGTCCAGTACAACTCGCTGACCACCACCAACGCCTCGGCCGATGTGCTGATGAATCGCCTGGTCGAGTTCGACGCCGGCAAGGGGACGGTGGTGCCCTCGCTGGCCGAGCGCTGGTCGGTGTCCGACGACGGCCTGAGCTATCGCTTCGACCTGCGCCAGGGTGTGCACTTCCACAGCACCGCCTACTTCAAGCCGAGCCGTACGCTCGACGCCGACGACGTGGTGTTCAGCTTCCAGCGCATGCTCGATCCGGCCAATCCCTGGCACAAGGTGGCGCAGAACGGCTTCCCGCACGCCCAGTCGATGCAACTGCCGGAGCTGATCAAGCGGGTGGAGAAAAACGGCGACCACCAGGTGCTGTTCGTTCTCGACCACCCCGACGCGACCTTCCTGCCGATGCTGAGCATGGGCTTCGCCTCCATCTATTCGGCGGAATACGCCGACCAGTTGATGAAGGCCGGAACCCCGGAAAAGCTCAACGCCGAGCCGATCGGCAGCGGCCCGTTCGTGTTCAAGCGCTTCCAGAAGGACGCGGTGGTGCGCTACGCCGCCAACCCCGAGTACTTCGCCGGCAAGCCGGCGGTCGACGCGCTGATCTTCGCCATCACCCCGGACGCCAACGTGCGCCTGCAGAAGTTGCGCCGCGGCGAATGCCAGATCGCCCTGTCGCCGAAGCCGCTGGACGTGGAGAGCGCGCGCAAGGACGCCAGCCTGAAGGTCGAGCAGACGCCGGCCTTCATGACCGCCTTCGTCGCTCTCAATACCCAGCATCCGCCGCTGGACGATCCCAAGGTGCGCCAGGCGATCAACCTGGCCTTCGACCGCACCAGCTACCTGCAGGCGGTATTCGAAGGCAGCGCCAGTGCCGCCACCGGCATCTATCCGCCGAACACCTGGAGCTATGCCAGGGATATTCCCGCCTACCCGCACGCTCCCGAACAGGCGCGCAAGCTGCTGGCCGGCAAGCAGCTTCCCGAGCTGAACATCTGGACCCGCCCGTCCGGCAGCCTGCTCAACCCCAACCCGAGCCTCGGCGCCCAACTGCTCCAGGCCGACCTGGCGGAGGCCGGGATCAAGGCCAACATCCGCGTCATCGAATGGGGCGAGTTGATCCGTCGCGCCAAGAACGGCGAACACGACCTGCTGTTCATGGGTTGGGCAGGCGACAACGGCGATCCGGACAACTTCCTCACTCCGCAATTCAGCTGCGCCAGCGTCAAGTCGGGGCTCAACTTCGCGCGCTATTGCGACCCCGGCCTGGACAAGCTGATTGCCGACGGCAAGGCCGCCAGCAGCCAGGAACAACGCACCGGCCTGTACCACCAGGCGCAGAAACTGATCCACGAACAGGCGCTCTGGCTGCCCCTGGCCCACCCGACCGCCTTCGCCCTGACCCGCCAGGAGGTGCAGGGCTACCAGGTCAATCCGTTCGGTCGCCAGGATTTCTCTCGGGTCGCCGTGAAACGCTGAAGGCCACGCCCGGGAGAACCCAGCGATGGATCTCGACCGTCTCTACCTGCCGCATTGGCAGTTCAGCGAACACCACCAGCGGCTGATCGACGCGCCGGCCGCAGCGGTACTCGACGCGGTGGAAGACCTGCTGCGCTTCGACGACCCGCTGGTGCGCGCCTTCCTCGTCCTGCGCGAAGCGCCGGGAAGGCTGGCCGGCCTGCTGGGCCGGCGCAACGACCTGGCCGGCCGCCCACGCTTCGGCCTGCATGAGTTCACCCGCCTGGAGCGCCGCGCCGACCAGGCCATCGCCTACGGCCTGGTCGGCCGCTTCTGGCGCGCCGACTTCGCCCTGGAACGCATCGCGGACGGCGAGCATTTCCGCTGCTACGACCAGCCCGGAGTGGCCAAGCTCGTGCTGTGTTTCCGTTGCACGCCCAGCGCCAGCGGTACCCTGCTGCACACGGAAACCCGGGTGTTCTGCCCCGATCGCGCCAGCCGCCTGCGCTTCACCCCCTACTGGTTGGCGATCCGCCCGGTCAGCGGGCTGATCCGCCGGCGCCTGCTGGCGGGCATCGAGCGGCGCCTGGGCTGAGCCCTTCGTCGAACGCTCACAGCCAACCGTATTCGGCCAGCGACAGCGGCTCGCCGTCGCCGATGATGAAGTGGTCGAGCACCCGCACGTCGATGAGCGCCAAGGCTTCCTTGAGGCGCGCAGTGAGCTGGCGGTCGGCGAGACTCGGACGGGCGTCGCCGGAGGGGTGGTTATGGGTCAGGATCAGCGCCGCCGCGTTGTGCGCCAGGGTGCGCTTGACCACCTGGCGCGGGTAGACGCTGGCGCCATCGATGCTGCCCTGGAACAGCACCTCGAACGCCAGGACCCGGTGCCTCGTGTCGAGGAACAGGCAGGCGAACACCTCGTGCTGCTCGTGGCGCAGGCGCGCCTTGAGATAGTCGCGCACCGCCTGCGGGCTCTCCAGTATCGAATCGCGACGCAGGCGCTCGGCCAGGTGGCGCCGGCCCATCTCCAGCACGGCCTGCAATTGTGCATACTTGGCCACGCCGAGCCCGAGATGGCCGCAGAACGAGGCGAGGTCCGCCTCGAGCAGGGCACGCAGCCCGCCGAACTCGCTCAACAGCCGCCGCGACAGCTCGACCGCACTACAACCGGTCACTCCCGTGCGCAGGAAGATCGCCAACAGCTCGGCATCGGAAAGGGCCGCCGCGCCCTGCTCCAGAAGCTTCTCCCGAGGCCGTTCGGCTTCGGGCCAATCGCGGATGCTCATTCGCTTTCCCCATCGAGCCCGCCCGCTGTTCCCGTGCGGACGCTGTGCTATCTTAGCCCATCCTTTTTGCGCGGCAGACGACCTGGGGAGGCGCGTTTGCCGAAGCGCATGTCATCCATTTCCTTATTAAGGCAAGCCTATGCAGCGGCTCTATCGGAAACGCATCGTCCTCGGCGTGGGCGGCGGCATTGCCGCCTACAAGAGCGCCGAACTGGTCCGCCGCCTGCGCGACCAGGGCGCTGAAGTCCGAGTGGTGATGACCCAGGGCGGCCGCGAGTTCATCACGCCCCTGACCCTCCAGGCGTTGTCCGGCCATCCGGTGCATACCGATCTGCTGGACCCGGCGGCGGAAGCCGCGATGGGCCACATCGAACTGGCCCGCTGGGCCGATCTGGTGCTGATCGCACCGGCTACCGCCGACCTCATGGCGCGCCTGGTCCAGGGCGTGGCCAACGACCTGCTGACCACCCTGGTGCTGGCCACCGACGCGCAAATCGCCCTGGCACCGGCGATGAACCAGGCCATGTGGCGCGACACCGCGACCCAGGCCAACGCCGAGCTGCTGCGCCAGCGCGGCTTCCACCTGTTCGGTCCGGCAGCGGGCAGCCAGGCCTGCGGCGACGTCGGCCTCGGACGCATGCTCGAAGCCGAGGAACTGGCGCAGCGCGCCGCCGACTGCTTCCAGCGCCAGGCGCTGACCGGCGTGCATGTGCTGATCACCGCCGGCCCGACCCAGGAAAACATCGACCCGGTGCGCTACATCACCAACCACAGTTCCGGAAAGATGGGCTTCGCCCTCGCCGAGGCGGCGGTGGAAGCCGGCGCACGGGTGACCCTGGTCACCGGCCCGGTGCACCTGCCCACGCCCGACCGGGTGCAGCGCGTCGACGTGGTCAGCGCCCGCGACATGCTGGCCGCCTGCGAGGCGGCGATGCCCTGCGACCTGCTGATCGCCTCCGCGGCGGTCGCCGACTACCGCCCGGAAGTGGTCGCCGCGCACAAACTGAAGAAAGACCCTACCAGCGGCGAGGGCTTGCTCTTGCAGCTGGTGCGCAATCCCGACATTCTCGCCACCCTCGCACAGCGCGAGGATCGTCCCTTCAGCGTGGGCTTCGCCGCAGAAACCGAAAACCTGCTGGACTATGCTGCACGCAAGCTGAAGGACAAGAACCTCGACCTGATCGTCGCCAACGACGTGGCCAACCCCTCGATCGGCTTCAACAGCGACGAGAACGCGATCACGGTGATCGACCGCGACCTGCATCCGAGCACCTTCGCCCAGACCAGCAAGGGCAAGATCGCTCGCCAGCTGATCGCCTTCATCGCCGACCGCCTCAACCAGCAATGAGTTACTGATGCACTCTCTCCAAGCCAAGATCCTCGACCCCCGCCTGGGCTCCGACTTCCCGCTCCCGCAGTACGCCACGCCGGGCTCGGCCGGCCTGGACCTGCGCGCCATGCTCAAGGAAGACAGCGTCCTCGGCCCGGGCCAGACCCTGCTGATTCCCACCGGCCTGTCCATCTACATCGCCGATCCCGGCCTCGCCGCCCTGGTCCTGCCGCGCTCCGGCCTGGGCCACAAGCACGGCATCGTGCTGGGCAACCTGGTCGGCCTGATCGACTCGGACTACCAGGGCGAGCTGATGGTGTCCTGCTGGAACCGCGGCGAGTCGCCGTTCACCATCGCCGTCGGCGAGCGCATCGCGCAGTTGGTACTGGTGCCGGTGGTGCAGGCGCATTTCGAGCTGGTCGAGGCGTTCGACGAAAGCCAGCGCGGCGCCGGCGGCTTCGGCCATTCCGGCAGCCACTGACCCCGAACACAGGACGAGACGCCGAGGAGACGCGGCATGAAGCTTTTCCAGCGCACCGCCAAGGATGGGAACGAGTTGGGCGACCTGCTCGAACCGGAAAAGAAGCCGCGCAAGGCAGCGTCCGAAGGCGCTGACGGCAAGGACCTGCTGCCCGGCATAGGCGCCAGCCTGCTGGGCGTGGCGGCTGCCGGCGCCCTGCTCTGGTTCGGCGTCTTCGGCGGCGCCGGTGAGGCGCAGCAGCGCCAGTTGGACGCGGCCTGGGCCGAAGGCCAGGCCGGCGCCTTGCGCCAGGCCTTGCAGCAACTCGCCGCCGACACCCGCGCCGCCGCGGCCAGCCCCCTCGCCCTCGAAGCCCTGCAAAGCGGCGACGCCACCCGCATCGAGGCCGCCCAGCGCAGCCTGCTGGCCTGGGACGGCGTGGTCGATGCCCACCTGAACGCGCCCGGCCAGGCCGCCCAGGACAACGACAGCCCCGGCCCGGTCAGCTTCGCCGCCCTGGATATCCTGCACCGGGTGGAAAGTGGCCAGAACGTCGCCGCCGAAGCCTACAAGGTCGGCCAGCGCTGGCTGCTGTACAGCGCCGCGCCGGTGCGCGGCGCCGACCAGAGCCTGCAAGGCACGCTGCTGCTGGCGGTCGACCTGCAACGGCTGCTGCGCGCCCTGCCGCCCTTGCCGGGCGATGCCGGCCAGGTACAACTGGTCCAGCAGTTCTCCGGCGCACCGGCCCAGGTGCTGCTGCAACGCGGTACGCCGGCGCCGGGCAAGGGTGCGCAAGCGCTGGACAGCGGCAATCCGAACTGGAAACTGAACTACACGCCCGGCAGCGTCGCTTCGACCCAGGCCTCGCCGCTGCTGCTGGCACTCGCGGCGCTGCTGGCGCTGCTCGGCGGCATCCTCGGCACCTACCTCACCCGTTCGTCGCTGTTGCGCCGCCTGCATCAGGATGTCCTGACCCTCGGTCAGTATCTTCAGGAACTCGGCGGGCAACGCACTGCCAAACCCCCTGTGCCTAGCCTGCCGGGCTTCGCCCCGCTGATCCAGGCATTGGCCCGCCAGCCGCGGCGCAAGCCGGAGCCGACCAGCGTGCCCAGCCCTGCCAAGGCAGCGCCGGTGGCGCCGGTGGCGGTGGCGAAAGCGCCTCCTCGCGAGGAGCCGGCATTGGCAGATCCGTTGTTCCAGAACACCGACATTCTGGATATCGACATTCTCGATGAAGACCAGGACCTCCTGGGATTGGAGCAAACCCCCATCATGAGCACTGCAAAAGCACCGACGCTGCCCGCCAGCATCTTCCGCGCCTACGACATCCGTGGCGTGGTAGGCGATACCCTCACCGCCGAGACCGCCTACTGGATCGGTCGCGCCATCGGCTCGGAAAGCCTCGCCCGCGGCGAACCGTGCGTCGCTGTCGGCCGCGATGGCCGCCTGTCCGGTCCCGAGCTGGTCAAGCAGCTGATCCAGGGCCTGGTGGACTGCGGTTGCCAGGTCAGCGACGTGGGCATGGTGCCTACCCCGGTGCTGTACTACGCGGCCAACGTGCTCGAGGGCAAGTCCGGGGTGATGCTGACCGGCAGCCACAACCCGCCGGACTACAACGGCTTCAAGATCGTGGTCGCCGGAGAGACCCTGGCCAACGAGCAGATCCAGGCCCTGCGCGAGCGCATCGAGAAAAACGACCTGGCATCCGGCGTCGGCAGCGTAGAGCAGGTCGACATCCTGCCGCGCTACTTCAAGCAGATCCGCGACGACATCGCCATGGCCAAGCCGATGAAGGTGGTGGTCGACTGCGGCAACGGCGTGGCCGGGGTGATCGCCCCGCAGTTGATCGAGGCCCTGGGCTGCAGCGTGATCCCGCTGTACTGCGAGGTCGACGGCAACTTCCCGAACCACCATCCGGACCCGGGCAAGCCGGAGAACCTGAAGGACCTGATCGCCAAGGTCAAGGCCGAGAACGCCGACCTGGGCCTGGCCTTCGACGGCGACGGCGATCGCGTCGGCGTGGTCACCAATACCGGTACCATCATCTATCCGGACCGTCTGCTGATGCTGTTCGCCAAGGACGTGGTCTCGCGCAACCCGGGGGCCGACATCATCTTCGACGTCAAGTGCACCCGCCGTCTGATCGCCCTGATCAGCGGCTACGGCGGCCGTCCGGTGATGTGGAAGACCGGCCACTCGCTGATCAAGAAGAAGATGAAGGAAACCGGCGCCCTGCTGGCTGGCGAGATGAGCGGCCACGTGTTCTTCAAGGAGCGCTGGTTCGGCTTCGACGATGGCATCTACAGCGCCGCCCGCCTGCTGGAAATCCTCAGCCAGGATCAGCGTGACAGCGAGCACGTGTTCTCGGCCTTCCCGAGCGACATTTCCACCCCGGAAATCAACATCACCGTCACCGAGGACAGCAAGTTCGCCATCATCGAGGCGCTGCAACGCGACGCCCAATGGGGCGAAGGCAACATCACCACCCTCGACGGCGTGCGGGTCGACTACCCCAAAGGCTGGGGCCTGGTACGCGCCTCCAACACCACTCCCGTGCTGGTCCTGCGCTTCGAAGCGGACACCGAGGAAGAGCTGGAGCGCATCAAGACCGTCTTCCGTAACCAACTGAAGGCAGTGGATTCCTCGCTGCCCGTGCCCTTCTGACATGTCGGAGCTCCCCATGACCCTGAGTCGCGATGACGCCGCCCAGGTTGCCAAGGTCCTTTCCGAGGCCCTGCCCTACATCCGCCGCTTCGTCGGCAAGACGCTGGTGATCAAGTACGGCGGCAACGCCATGGAGAGCGAGGAGCTGAAGGCCGGCTTCGCCCGCGACGTGGTGCTGATGAAAGCGGTCGGCATCAACCCGGTGGTGGTGCATGGCGGCGGCCCGCAGATCGGCGACCTGCTCAAGCGCCTGTCGATCGAGAGCCACTTCATCGACGGCATGCGCGTCACCGACGCGGCGACCATGGACGTGGTGGAGATGGTCCTCGGCGGCCAGGTGAACAAGGACATCGTCAACCTGATCAACCGCCACGGCGGCAGCGCCATCGGCCTGACCGGCAAGGACGCCGAGCTGATCCGCGCGAAGAAGCTCACCGTGACCCGCCAGACCCCGGAGATGACCAAGCCGGAGATCATCGACATCGGCCACGTGGGCGAAGTCACCGGGGTCAACGTCGGGCTGCTGAACATGCTGGTCAAGGGCGACTTCATTCCGGTGATCGCGCCGATCGGCGTGGGCAGCAACGGCGAGTCCTACAACATCAACGCCGACCTGGTGGCCGGCAAGGTGGCGGAAGCGCTGAAGGCCGAGAAACTGATGCTGCTGACCAACATCGCCGGCCTGATGGACAAGCAGGGCCAGGTGCTGACCGGGCTGTCCACCGAACAGGTCAACGAGCTGATCGCCGACGGCACCATCTACGGCGGCATGCTGCCGAAGATCCGCTGCGCCCTGGAAGCGGTGCAGGGCGGCGTGACCAGCGCGCACATCATCGATGGCCGGGTGCCGAATGCCGTGCTGCTGGAAATCTTCACCGACAGCGGCGTCGGCACCCTGATCAGCAACCGCAAGCGTCACTGATCGCCCGCCACGGCGCGCTCCGGCGCGCCATGGCGGTTCCTCCATTAGCGTCGCGCGGCCAGCGTGAAGACCTGGTCCAACGGGCTCGTGCCCTCGCTACGGAAGGTCGCCGGGCTCACTCCCGTCCAGCGCTTGAACGCGCGCCTGAAACTGCGGATGTCACGGTATCCCACTTCCTCGGTGATACGTTCGATGGACATCCCGGGGTTGCCCAGCAGGCTCATCGCCCGCCCTCGACGCACCTGCTCCAGCAACGCCTCGAAGGTCAGCCCGTGTTCGGCCAGCCGGCGCCGCAGGGTGCGGCTGCTCATGTTCAGTTCGGCGGAAATCCTTTCGATCTGGCTGCCCAGGCTTAGGTCGCGGGCGATGGCCCGTTCCACCGCCTGGACCAGGTCGAGTTTCCGGTGCACCTGGGTGCTTTCCTGCTCCAGCAGGGCCAGCGCCTGGCGCAACGCCGGCAGGTTGTGGTTGGGCAGGCGCATGTCCAGCCAGTGGCTGGCGATCGCCATGCGGTTGTGCAGGCAGCCGAAGCGTACCTGGGGGCCCAGCAGGCGCAGGTACTCGCCCGCGTAGGGCGGAGCGGCATGGATGAGTTCGATGCCCAGCGGTTCGAACGCCGGGCTGACCAGGGCACGCCCATACACCAGCAGGCTGGCGAAGAACTCCTCGATGGCGAACACCTGCACCTCGCTACTGGGCAGGTGGCATTCGACCTCGACGAAGAAGGTGTCGCCCTGCTGGTAGACGCTGGAGGTGACGATACCGCCCGAGCTGTGCTGGTAGCGCACGCCGATGTCGAACGCGTCGCGCAGGGTCCGGCACAACGACAGCACATGGCCCAGAAGGCCAAGGGTGCCGAGCACGTTCTGGTGTCCGACCCACAGCCCCAGTCCCCGCTCCGGCAGGGCCTGGAGGGCACGCTGGATCATGCTCACGGCCTGGCGGTAGGAGATGCGCTGGGTAGGGTCCTGCAGGTCTTCGACGGTGAAGCCCAGGCCCCGGCACAGCCGCGCGGGATCGACGCCATGGCCTTCGACCACCTCGGCCAGCGTCTGCAGCAGGAAGGTGGATACCTGGGCGAGTTCGTAGCGCGCATCGGCGGCATTGTTGTGCATGAGCGAAATCCTGAGCCGGTCTCGGCTTCGTTCTTGTTCTGGCGGTGGATCGCGACATGGGATGAGCGTCCCATCATATAGCGTTCCGCACAGATGTAACAAAGCATTGCGCAGTGTCCGCAAATCCCCCCCTCGCTGACCGTCAATGCCCTGCCTCGGCCTGCCGTTAGGGCTTATTCCTATGCCGTGCCCCGAGCCACGGCAACAATAATAAGAGCCCGCCCATGAACCCGATCCGCCCCCACAGGCCCCTGCGCCTGGCCGCCTGCGTCACCCTCGCCGTCAGCTGCTGCACCCACGCCAGCGAAGGCGGCGTGGACAACATTGGTCCAGGAACCGACGGTTTCTTCACCCTGCCACTGGACGTCGACAACCTCCCCGACCACATGTTCGCCTTCAACGTCTACTACAACCACTACGAAGCCAGGAAGCTGAACATCAGCTCCTTCGGCGGCAAGGTGTCCGACGTGAAGATCAGCTCGGATGCGATCATCCCTCGCCTGGACTACCTGAGCCCGCTGCGGATCTTCGGCGGGCGCCTGGGCGGCTACATCGCCCAGCCCTATCTCCGCCAACGCGTGGCCGCGTTCGGCCTGAGCGACGAACGGGAAAGCATGGGCGACACCACCTTCGCGCCGATCATCCTCTGGGACATGGGCAAGGACCTGACCCTGGCCGCCGCCGTGGAGGTCACCGTGCCCACCGGCAAGTACGATGCCGAGCGGCTGGCCAACACCAGCAACAACTTCTACACCTACAAGCCGCTGTTCTCCTTCACCTGGCTGCCCACCGAACGCACCGAGCTGTCGCTGAAGGCCACCTACAGCTTCAACATGGAAAACCACGACACCGACTATCGCTCGGGGCAGATCTTCCATTTCGACTATTCCGCCAGCTACCGGGTGACCGACAACCTGCGCCTCGGCCTGAACGGCTACTACCTCAAGCAGACCACCGACGACAAACAGAACGGCGAGACCGTACGGGTGTTCGGTTTCGGCGAGGAAGTCGACGACGGCGTACGCGGCCAGGTCTTCGCCATCGGCCCCGCCGTGCACCTGACCTTCCTTAAGTACGCCAGCGCGGAGATCCGCTGGGCCAAGGAATTCGACGTGGAGAACCGCCCCGAGGGCGACATGCTCTGGGCCAAGCTGACCATTCCGTTCGAACTCTGAGGCATCGGAACGAAGCGGCAGCCCGGTATCCGCGGGCTGCCGCCATCGACGAGGAAAAGCGCCAGGCGTCCTAGGCGTAAACCGGCCAGCGCTCGACGATCCGCCCGCCGCGCAGCGCCAGCAGGTCGCCGAATTGCAGCAGCACCGACTCGCTCTGGGTCGGCCGCAGGAAGACCTGGTCGTCCACCTCCAGGCCCACCGAAGGCGAGCCGTTGACCATTTCCTGGTTCGAGCTGCGCCCGTAGATGCCGTTGCTGCGCAGTCCCTCGGGCGAGGCGAAGTCGGCCATCCAGTTGCCGCCGTAGATGAAGAAGGTGCCGCGCTGGTTGGGGTCCCACCAGGAAAACAGCCGGGACTTGCCGTCCAGCGCCGGGATCTGCACCGCGCCGGTGCTCTTGAGTACCGGCGTGGCGATGTAGACGGCCGGCACATGCTCGGCCAGGGACGCCAGGTCGTAGTGGCTCGGCTTGAGCATGGCGGTGCCCACCGAGACCTCGCTGCTCAGCGTTTCCTTCTCGTGCATGCGATAGCTGGGGCTGCCGGCGGTATTCAGGGTCAGCTGTGGTGTCCACAGCGCGGCGAAGCGCTGGCGGGCGAAGTCGACATGTCCCTGGTAGAGCGCCATGACCTTGGCGAACAGCTCCTCGGGCGAACCGAGGATGCCCGGCACCCCCATTCCGACGAAGGGGTCGTAGCCCATGAAGCCAGCGAACTCCAGGTACTGCGGATGCGCCGCGATCAGCGCCAGCAATTCGCCCAGCGCGGCCTGGTCGGCCACCCCGCCGCGATGCAGGCCGACGTCCAGTTCGATGTTGACGCGCATCCGGGTACCCAGCCCCTGGGCCAGCGCCAGGTACTGACGCAAGCGCTGCGGCGTATCGATCAGCCATTGCAGTTGCCGCGCCGGGTCGAACGCACCCTTGTGCTCGCGGTAGAACAGTTCCGCCGAACGCACCGGCAACGGCTTGCCGAGGAGGATGTCGGCATCCGCAAAAGCGACCGCGTCGTGGTTGAGGAACGGTTGGTGGAAGGACATCAGCCGCCGGGTGCCGGCGCGCCTGGCGATGTACGCCAGCAGGCCGGGCGAAGGCAGCGATTTCTCCACCAGCCGCAGATGCTTGCCGCCGCGGCGGACCGAACGCATCACCACATCGATGTTGTGGTCCAGGCGATCGAGGTCGATGAGCAGCACCGGGCACATCGGGCCATTGGCCTTGAGTTCGCGGTTCAGCGCGCGGAAATAGTCGTCGTACGGCCCGCCACGGTCGGCGGGACGCATCCAGGCGGCAGTTCCCGCCAGCAGCGCGCCGGCCCCGAGGCCGGCGAACATGAACTTGCGTCGATTCACGGCGTCGCTCCTTTCAGGTCACGCCCAGGATGGAAGAGAGGTGCGCATTGAGGAACCGCCCGCGGGGATCCAGCGCCTGGCGCACCTCGGCGAATGCCTTCCAGCGCGGATAGAGCCCCTGCAACTGGTGCGCGTTGAGGCCATGCAGCTTGCCCCAGTGCGGCCGCCCGGCGTATTTCCAGAAGATCGGTTCCACCGCGGCGAAGAAGTTGTGGTGGTCCATGCTGTAGTGCTGATGCACGGAAATGGAACAACTGTCGCGGCCCTCGAACATGCTCAGGGGAATGTCGTCGGCCTTCACATAGCGGTACTCGATGGGAAACCAGGTGCGCAGGTCCTTGTCGCGGATCAGCGCGAGGATCTCCCGCAGGCAGGCGGGGCCATGCTCGGCGGGGACCGAATACTCCATCTCGTTGAAGCGCACGTTGCGCACGTTGGCGTAGACCGCATAGGAATCGTCGACCCGCTCGTCGAAGCGGGCGAAGTGGCGCAGGCTGTTGAGCAGGGTGCGGCGGGTCTCCGGGAAGTCGCTGAGGTACTTGTCGAGACCTTCGATCAGGCCGACGAACTCGTTGCCGCCTTCCTTCGCCGGGTCCAGGGGCGGGGTCTTCGGCTCGTCGGTCTCGTTGAGGGCGATCGACAGGGCGTAGTCGGAATGGGTCACCACCAGCATCTCCCAGTGCTGGTTCTCGCGCGTATTCTTCTCCACGTCTTCCAGCAATTCTTCGGTCCGGGCGATCCACTGCCGTTCACGCAGGCGGTAGGCCGCGCGGTTCTGCAGGCGCACCCGGGTCACGACGCCCAGCGCCCCCAGCGAGACCCGCGCGGCATCGAACACCTCCACGTTGCGCTTGGCGTCGCACTCGAGCACCTCGCCGCTCGCGGTGATCAGTTGCAGACCGCGAACCTGGGCGGAATAGGAACCGAAGCCGACCCCGGTGCCATGGGTGGAAGTAGCGATGGCGCCGGCCAGGGTCTGGTAATCGATATCGGCCATGTTCACCAGCGCCTGGCCGATATCCTTGAGCGGAGCGCCCATCTGCGACATCGGCGTACCGCCGCCGAACTCGGCCTGGAGGGTCGCGCTGTCGTGGCTGAGCAAGCCGCTGAAGTAGGCGAGTGAGAGCAGGGTGCCGTCGGTCGGGACCAACGCGCTGAACGAATGCCCGGAGCCCACCGGGCGGATCCTGCCGGACGCCTGGCGGATGATCCGGACCAGTTCGTCGAGGTCTTTCGGTGCCTCCCGCGCCAGGGGCAGGCAGCTTTGCGCGCCGGACCAGTTGCGCCAGGGAATCAGGCGCGGTGCGCGGAGCAACTCCGCCAGCGCGGGGTTTCCCACCATGGCGGCGAACGCACCGAGCGCTCCCGCCCGTTGCAGGAGCTGGCGTCGCGACAGATGACTTGGCATGCCGGTATCCCCTATCGGTCCTGCGCTGCGGACATGAAATCGATCAAAGCCCGGAACTGTTCTTCCGAGCACTGCATGCACATGCCCATGGGTGGCATGCCCTTGTAGCCGTTGATGCTGTGGTCCAGCAGGGTGTCGATGCCCTGCGCCAGGCGTGGCGCCCAGGCAGCGGCATCGCCGGTCAGCGGCGCGCCGGAGGCGGGATTGGCGTGACAGAGCTTGCAACTGGCGGAATACACCTGCGCCAACGCAGGGTCCGCAGGGACACGCTGGGAATCGGCGGCCCGCGCCGGCGGCTCCGTGGATTCTCCGCAGGCCACCAGCATCAGGCCCAGGGCAAGCAGCAACCCCGGGCGGCAAAGGCGCGAGTTGCCCGGTCCGGGGCGGAGCGTGGACGACATGGTGTTCCTCTCTCGTTGCGCACGGCGTGCGTTCTCGTCGAACAACACTAAGGCCGCGACGCCCCGAGGATGAGGGCAATGCGGGCCAGCGACGGGGGGTTCTGCGGCCAGCCCTTTCGCACCGCGCGATGGCGGTCTAGAGTCGATGTCTGCAGCAGCGTCGAGGAGCCGGCATGAGCAGCGCAGCACAGCGCCAGAACTACACCTTCTTCCATTCCCTGCGGGTTCGCTGGGCGGAGGTCGATCCGCAGGGCATCGTCTTCAACGGCAACTACCTGACCTATCTCGACGTCGCCACCACCGAGTACTACCGCCAGCTCGGCATGTCCTACCCGGCCGACCTGCTGCGCGGCGGAGGCGACCTGTTCGCGGTGAAGAGCACCCTGGAATACCGCGCCCCGGCGCATTTCGACGACTGGCTGGACATCGGCACCCGCGTGGCGCGGCTGGGGCGCAGCAGCCTGGTTTTCGAGCTGGGCATCTGGCGCGACGAGCAGTTGCTCACCGTCGGCGAGCTGGTCTACGTCTATGCGGATGCGAACGAGCGACAGAGCCAGCCCCTGCCGGACTGGCTGCGCGAGAAGATCAGGGCGTTCGAGCGACAGTCGCCAGTGGAATCAGGGACTCACGCCGAGTAGCTGGGAGAGCCGCGCGCGGTCGGCGGCATAGGTTCTTTCCGCGTCTTCGCGGGCCTTCTGGAAACGCCCGATCTCGCCCTGCAGGCGCTTTTCCTCCTGCTTGAGATCGTCCAACTGGTCCACCAGCGCCTGCGCCACCGGACGTCCGGCACGCTCCTGGTTGGCCGCCTGGCCTTGCAGGTTGGCCTGTTGCAGCTTGAGCGACTGCAGGTTGCCGCGCGCCACGCTGCTCAGCCCGTCCAGTTCCGCCAGGCGCCGTTCGCGAGCGCGGTCGACGTCCTCGAGGCTGGAATACAGGCGCAGCAGCTGCGCATCGGAGCTGGCCTGGGCTTGGGCCGCCTTGCGCTGCCGCAGTTCCTCGGCGGTCGGCGCCGGCGGTACGGTGCGGATAACCCGGCCCTGGTCGTTGAGGACCTGGTAGCCCTTGCCGATGTACTGCGGCGGCACACCCTGGCGGTCGAGCACCACCACGCCCTTGTCGTTGACGTAGCGGTACAGCTCCACCGCTCCGCCCGGCGCCGCCTGGGCGCCGAAGGAAAGCCCCTGGAGCACCAGCCCCAGGGCCATCAGGCAACGCATTACATCCTGTCCGACCATGCCAGTCCCTTGTGAAAGGTTCAGATACCGTATTGGGCGCGATAGGCCTCTACCGCCGGCAGATGCTTCTTCAGTTCAGCATCTTCGGCAAGATATTCCAGCACCTGCTCCAGGGAAACGATGCTCACCACCGGCATGCCGAAGTCGCGCTCGACCTCCTGGATCGCCGACAGCTCGCCCTTGCCGCGCTCCTGGCGGTTCAGCGCGATCAGCACGCCCGCGGCCCTGGCGCCCTGGGCGTCGATGATCTGCATCACTTCGCGGATCGCGGTGCCGGCGGTGATCACGTCGTCGATGATCAGCACCCGGCCGCTCAGCGGCGCGCCGACCAGCGTGCCGCCTTCGCCGTGGTCCTTGGCTTCCTTGCGGTTGAAGCACCAGGGCAGGTCGCGCTGGTGCTGCTCGGCGAGGGCCACCGCGGTGGTGGCGGCCAGGGGAATGCCCTTGTAGGCCGGGCCGAACAGGACGTCGAAGTCGATTCCGCTGTCGATCACCGCCTCGGCGTAGAAGCGTCCCAGGCGTGCCAGCGCCAGGCCGCTGTCGAACAGGCCGGCATTGAAGAAATAGGGGCTGGTGCGCCCGGACTTGAGGGTGAACTCACCGAAGCGCAGAACCCCGCGCTCGATGGCGAAACGAATGAAATCGCGCTGATACGCCTGCATGAATGACACCAAGCCGCATGAATTTAGCTAAACCGTTTGAGCTCGGGTATCATACACGCACGTGATTTTGGGGGCCATTTATGCGGATCATCAGTGTGAACGTGAATGGTATTCAGGCTGCGGCCGAGCGCGGTTTGCTCAGTTGGCTGCAAGCACAGAATGCCGACGTGATCTGCTTGCAGGACACCCGAGCCTCCGCCTTCGATCTGGATGACCCGTCCTTCCAACTGGACGGCTACTTCCTTTATGCCTGCGATGCCGAGCTACCCGAACAGGGCGGTGTCGCACTCTACAGCCGTTTGCAGCCCAAAGCTGTGATCAGCGGCTTAGGTTTCGAAACGGCCGATCGTTACGGGCGCTACCTGCAAGCCGACTTCGACAAGGTGAGTATCGCCACCCTGCTGCTGCCTTCCGGGCAGAGCGGAGACGAGAGCTTGAACCAGAAATTCAAGTTCATGGACGACTTCACCCATTACTTGAGCAAGCAGCGTCGCAAGCGCCGCGAATACATCTACTGCGGCTCGCTGTACGTCGCCCATCAGAAGATGGATGTGAAGAACTGGCGCGAATGTCAGCAGATGCCGGGCTTCCTCGCGCCCGAACGGGCCTGGCTGGACGAAGTGTTCGGCAACCTCGGCTATGCCGACGCCCTGCGCGAAGTCAGCCGCGAAGGCGACCAGTTCAGCTGGTGGCCGGACAGCGAACAGGCCGAGATGCTCAACCTCGGCTGGCGCTTCGACTACCAGGTGCTGACCCCCGGCCTGCGCCGCTTCGTGCGCAACGCCAAGCTGCCGCGCCAGCCGCGCTTCTCCCAGCATGCGCCGCTGATCGTCGACTACGACTGGCAGTTGAGCATCTGAGCCCTGTCAGACACGAAAAAGCCGGCGCATGCGCCGGCTTTTCTATTTCCCGTGCGGCCTACTTGATCAGCCGCAGGCAGAACGGATAGCGATAGGCCTTGCCTTCGTTGGCCTTGATGCCGGCGATGATGGTCAACACCAGCGCCGCCAGGCAGACCAGGCCGAGCAGGAAGAAGCCGATCACCACCAGCATCAGCAGGAAGCTGACGAACATCGCCAGCGCCACGGTGATCTGGAAGTTCAGCGCTTCCTTGCCCTGGGCGTCGACGAACGGATCGCTCTCGCGCTTGAGTTGCCAGACGATCAGCGGCCCGAGCAGGCTGCCGAAGGGAAACACCAGGCCGATGAACGCCGCGAAATGGCAGAACATCGCCCATTGCCGGGCTTCCTGGCCGGGGGTCGCGGCGACCTCTTCGGATACATCGTTCATGTAGCGCTCCTTCTCCGGGGCCCGGCAGGCAGTGCCGGGCGTCTGCTCATTCGGCCAGCGCGGCGCGCTGAAGTTCGAACAGCTCCTGCATGCCCTGCTGGGCCAGTTCGAGCATGGCGTTCAGCTCGTCGGGACGGAACGGCGCGCCTTCGGCGGTTCCCTGCACCTCGATGAAGCCGCCGGCATCGGTCATCACTACGTTCAGGTCGGTTTCCGCGGCGGAATCCTCCAGGTAGTCCAGGTCGAGGACCGGCACGCCCTGGTAGATGCCCACGGAAACGGCGGCGACCATTTGCTTCAGCGGATTGCCCTTGAGCGCGCCACGCTTCTTCAGCACCGCCAGGGCGTCGATCAGCGCCACGGTGGCGCCGGTGATCGAGGCGGTGCGGGTGCCGCCGTCGGCCTGGATCACGTCGCAGTCGATGTACAGGGTGTTCTCGCCGAGCTTGCTGAGGTCCAGCGCCGCTCGCAGGGAGCGGCCGATCAGGCGCTGGATCTCCAGGGTACGACCGCCCTGCTTGCCGCGGCTGGCCTCGCGCTGGTTACGCTCGCCGGTGGAGCGCGGCAGCATGCCGTACTCGGCGGTCAACCAACCCTGGCCCTGGCCCTTGAGGAAGCGCGGCACCCCGGACTCGGCGCTGACGGTGCAGATCACCTTGGTATCGCCGAACTCGACCAGCACCGAACCTTCTGCGTGCTTGGTGTAATGGCGGGTGATGCGGATCGGGCGCAGCTGGTCGGCGGCACGGCCACTGGGACGATTCATCGTGGATATCCTGTACTGAGAAAGCGGAATTGGCCGCCATTATAGAGGCCAGCCCGGGCTCTCAACCACCGTCGGCGTGCGGGCCCCGCCGGACGTGGGTTACAATGCCCGGCTCGAATCACGGCAGCCGCGCGCGTCCGGCGCCGAACGCACTCCCCACACGACTATCGAGGTAGACCCATGGTGCACAGCATGACCGCCTTCGCCCGCGTCGAGCAGGCCGGTACCCACGGCACCCTGAGCTGGGAGCTGCGCTCGGTCAACCACCGTTACCTGGAGCCCCACCTGCGCCTGCCCGACGCCTTCCGCGACCTCGAAGGCGCGGTGCGCGAGGCGCTGCGCCAGGGCCTGTCGCGTGGCAAGGTGGAATGCACCCTGCGCTTCGCCGAGGAAACCGCCGGCAAGAGCCTGCAGGTCGACCAGGAGCGCGCCCGCCAACTGGTCGCCGCCGCCGAAGGCGTAGCCGCCCTGATCCGCCAGCCGGCGCCTCTCGATCCGCTCGCCGTGCTGGCCTGGCCCGGCGTACTGGTGGCCGACTCGGCCGATCCGCAGGCGCTCAACGCCGCCGCCCTGGAAGCCTTCGGCCAGGCCCTGGAGCAACTCAAGGCCGGCCGCTCGCGCGAAGGCCAGGAGCTGGCGAAGCTGCTCAACGATCGGCTCGACGCGATGCTGGTGGAAGTCGGCAACCTGCGCGAACTGGTGCCAACCATGCTGGCCAACCAGCGGCAGAAGATCCTCGACCGCTTCGCCGAACTCAAGGCCGAACTCGATCCGCAGCGCCTGGAGCAGGAACTGGTCCTGCTGGCGCAGAAGAGCGATGTCGCCGAGGAACTGGACCGCCTCGCCACCCACGTCGGCGAGGTCCGCCGGGTCCTCAAGGCCGGCGGCGCCGCCGGTCGGCGCCTGGACTTCCTGATGCAGGAACTCAACCGGGAAGCCAACACTCTAGGCTCCAAGGCGTTCGACCCGCGCTCGACCCAGGCGGCGGTCAACCTCAAGGTCCTGATCGAGCAGATGCGCGAGCAGGTCCAGAACATCGAATGACCGGCGGGCGCCTCCGCCCGATCTCTTTCCAACCCGTACGAAGCACCAGGAACACCTCATGTCCGGCACCCTGTACATCGTTTCCGCTCCCTCCGGCGCCGGCAAGACCAGCCTGGTGAAGGCCCTGCTCGACGCCGCCCCCGAGGTCCGCGTGTCCGTCTCCCATACCACCCGCGGCATGCGTCCGGGCGAGGTGGACGGGGTCAACTACCACTTCACCAGCCGCGAGGAATTCCTCGCCATGCTCGAACGCAACGAGTTCCTCGAGCACGCCGAAGTCTTCGGCAACCTCTACGGCACCTCGCAGCGCTGGGTCGAGAAAACCCTCGCCGAAGGCCTCGACCTGATCCTCGAGATCGACTGGCAGGGCGCCCAGCAGGTGCGCCGGCTGATGCCCGAGGCCCAATCGATCTTCATCCTCCCGCCGAGCCAGGAAGCCCTGCGCCAGCGCCTGACCAACCGCGGCCAGGACAGCGACGAGGTGATCGAGCGGCGCATGCGCGAAGCCGTCAGCGAAATGAGCCACTACGTGGAGTACGATCACCTGGTGATCAACGACGATTTCGCCCACGCCCTGGACGACCTCAAGGCGATCTTCCGCGCCCGCCAGTTGCGCCAGGACGCCCAGCAGCAACGCCACGCCGAACTGCTCGGTCGTCTGCTCGCCTAAATCGGCTCTTCCATAAAGATTGGCGATTTTTTAGACTATTCAGTCCGCCCGGCAAACGTCGGGCTCACTTTTCGTTACGAGGAACACCATGGCCCGCGTCACCGTTGAAGACTGCCTGGACAACGTCGATAACCGTTTCGAGCTGGTCATGCTCGCCACCAAGCGCGCCCGTCAGCTGGCTACCGGCGGCAAGGAGCCGAAAGTGGCCTGGGAAAACGACAAGCCGACCGTCGTCGCCCTGCGCGAGATCGCTTCCGGCCTGGTCGATGAGAACGTCGTCCAGCAGGAAGACATCGTCGAGGACGAACCGCTGTTCGCAGCGTTCGACGACGAGGCCAACACCGAGGCCCTGTAAGCCATGGCCTCGGCTCGACGTCGCCTGCGAGCGCCGCAACCCGCCTACGGGCAGGGGGTGAACCCTTGCCGGGCATAGACGCCTTCGCCGACAGACTGTCGAGCTACCTCGGGCCGGACCAGGTCAACCTGGTCCGCCGCGCCTACTACTACGCCGAGCAGGCCCACGACGGGCAACGCCGCCGCAGCGGCGAACCGTACGTGACCCACCCGCTGGCGGTCTCCAACATCCTCGCCGACATGCACATGGACCATCAGAGCCTGATGGCCGCGATGCTGCACGACGTGATCGAGGACACCGGCATCGCCAAGGAAGCGCTCACCGCGCAGTTCGGCGAGACGGTTTCGGAACTGGTCGACGGGGTCAGCAAGCTGACCCAGATGAACTTCGAGACCAAGGCCGAGGCCCAGGCCGAGAACTTCCAGAAGATGGCCATGGCCATGGCCCGCGACATCCGCGTGATCCTGGTCAAGCTGGCCGACCGCCTGCACAACATGCGCACCCTCGAGGTGCTGTCCGGCGAAAAGCGCCGGCGCATCGCCAAGGAAACCCTGGAAATCTACGCGCCCATCGCTAACCGCCTGGGCATGCACACCATGCGCGTGGAGTTCGAGGACCTAGGTTTCAAGGCCATGCACCCGATGCGCGCCGAGCGCATCCGCCAGGCGGTGAAGAAGGCCCGCGGCAACCGCCGCGAGATCGTCGGCAAGATCCAGGAGTCGCTGGTCAACTGCCTCGCCCGCGAAGGCATGGAAGGCCAGGTGATCGGCCGCGAGAAGCACCTCTACAGCATCTACCAGAAGATGCGCGGCAAGCGTAAGGCGTTCAACGAGATCATGGACGTCTACGCCTTCCGCATCATCGTCGACAAGGTCGATACCTGCTATCGCGTGCTGGGCGCCGTGCACAGCCTGTACAAGCCGTTCCCCGGACGCTTCAAGGACTACATCGCGATTCCCAAGGCCAACGGCTACCAGTCGCTGCATACCACCCTGTTCGGCATGCACGGGGTGCCCATCGAGATCCAGATCCGTACCCGCGAGATGGAAGAGATGGCCAACCACGGGATCGCCGCGCACTGGCTGTACAAGTCCAACGACGAGACGCCCAAGGGCACCCATGCCCGCGCCCGGCAATGGGTGAAGGGCGTGCTGGAACTGCAGCAGCGCGCCGGCAACTCGCTGGAATTCATCGAGAACGTGAAGATCGACCTGTTCCCGGACGAGGTCTACGTGTTCACGCCCAAGGGCCGCATCATGGAACTGCCCAAGGGTTCCACCGCGGTCGACTTCGCCTACGCGGTGCACACCGACGTCGGCAACAGTTGCATCGCCTGCCGCATCAACCGTCGCCTGGCGCCGCTCTCCGAGCCGTTGCAGAGCGGCCAGACGGTGGAAATCGTCACCGCCCCGGGCGCCCGGCCGAACCCGGCCTGGCTGAGCTTCGTGGTCACCGGCAAGGCGCGCACCCATATCCGCCATGCGCTCAAGCTGCAACGCCGCTCCGAGTCGATCAACCTCGGCGAGCGCCTGCTGAACAAGACCCTTACCGGCTTCGACAGCCACCTCGAGAAGATTCCCCAGGAACGCATCCAGGCCGTGCTCGCCGAGTACCGCATGGAAGTCTTCGAGGACCTGCTGGAAGAGATCGGCCTGGGCAACCGCATGGCCTACGTGGTCGCCCGCCGCCTGCTGTCCAGCGAGGGCGAGGAAGCGCCAAGCGCCGAGGGTCCGCTGGCGATCCGCGGTACCGAAGGCCTGGTCCTGAGCTACGCCAAGTGCTGCACGCCGATTCCCGGCGACCCGATCGTTGGCCACCTGTCCGCCGGCAAGGGCATGGTGGTGCACCTGGAAAGCTGCAAGAACATCAGCGAAGTACGCCACAACCCGGAAAAATGCATCCAGCTCAGCTGGGCCAAGGATGTCACCGGCGAATTCAATGTCGAACTGCGCGTCGAGCTGGAGCACCAGCGTGGCCTGATCGCCCTGCTCGCCACCAGCGTCAACGCGGCCGACGGCAACATCGAGAAGATCAGCATGGACGAGCGCGACGGCCGCATCAGCGTGGTCCAGCTGGTCGTCAGCGTGCACGATCGCGTCCACCTGGCCCGCGTCATCAAGAAGCTGCGCGCCCTCAAGGGAGTGATCCGGATCACCCGCCTGCGTAGCTGACCCGCTTTTTCCTGTGTCATCCGGCGCCCCCGCGCCCACTCGATTTCAGCAAGGAGTTCCCATGACCAAGACCGTTATCCACACCGACAACGCCCCGGCCGCCATCGGCACCTACTCCCAGGCCATCAAGGCCGGCAATACCGTCTACGTGTCCGGGCAGATCCCGCTGGACCCGAAGACCATGGAACTGGTGGAAGGCTTCGAGGAGCAGACCGTCCAGGTGTTCGAGAACCTCAAGGCGGTGATCGAGGCTTCCGGCGGCTACCTGCACGACGTCGCCAAGCTGAACATCTTCCTCACCGACCTGTCGCACTTCGCCAAGGTCAACGAGATCATGGGCCGCTACTTCACCCAGCCCTACCCGGCGCGCGCCGCTATCGGCGTAGCCGCCCTGCCGAAGGGCGCACAGGTGGAAATGGACGCCATCGTCGTCCTCGAATAAGCCGGATGTTCGCGACGGGGCCCAAGGCCCCGTCGCTCTGCATGGAGTAGCACGATGCGCCGCGTGATTTTCCTCGCCGCAGCCGCCACCCTGCTGGCCGGCTGCGCCGGCACGGCCGATCCGTCCGGCACCTGGATCAACCAGGCCGCGATCGACGCCGCGAGCAAGGACGGCAAGCTGCGCGAGGCCCTGCTCGCCTATGGCCCGAACCTGGAATGGAAGCTCGACAGCAAGGCAGGCGAAGCCACCTTCAGCAACGGCTTCGAACTGGGCGAAGGGACCCTGAGCAAGAGCGATGACGAGCACTGGAAGGTTGCCTTCTATGGCGACGACAACCAGGAGAGTCTCGAACTGGACGGCAAGGAGCTGATCCAGCAGGCCAGCGCCAACGGCCCGGAACAGCGTTTCCGCCGTCTCGACCCGCAACCCGCGGCCAACAGCCCTGCCGGCAGCGGTTTCGAGCGGGCCTTGTATGGCAGCTATCTGAAGGGCAGCTGGAAGATCCGCGAAGGCCAGGGCCAGGGCGGCAAGGTCGAGTTCCAGGCCAATGGCCTGGTCAGCGGTCTGCCCGGCGCCGAACGCTACGCGCTGTGCCTGGCCGGCGATTGCGCAGCGATGAGCGGCGACAACGACAGCATCTGGCTGCAACAAGGCAACCGCGGCCGCGAATTGCTGTTCAGCCTCGACGACGACGAGCTGCAACTGTTCGAAGCGGTCAATACCGCCGGCGCCAACGAGATGCCCAGCTACGTGCCCGGCAAGCGCGTCTGGCTGCTGGAGCGCTGAGGCCTCTCAGAGGGCGGCCAGCACCAGCCAGCCGCCCAGCGCCAGCAGCAGGACGCCGCACAGCCGGTCCAGCGCACCTACCCGCCGTTGCAACCAGCCGCGCCAGCGCGGCCTGTCCAGCAGGCGCACCAGCGCCATGTCCCAGCACAGCACCGCCAGGCTCATCCACGCCAGGCACAGGGCCAGCGCCCAGCCCGGCAGGCTGAAGCGCGCCAGCACGCCGAACAGCCCCGCATAGAAGATCGGCAGCTTGGGATTCAGGCTGCTCGCCAGCAGGCCGTCGCGCAGCCCGCGCAGATAGCCGCCGCGGGACGGGACGTCGCGCTGCGCCGGCATTTCCAGTCGCCTCTGCGCAAGCAGCGCCTGGCCCGCCAGCCAGAGGAAGTACAGTCCGCCGAGCGCCTGCAGCCAGCGCAAGGCGCTGTGCGCCGAGTCCGGCACGCTGGCCAGCAGGCCGAGCACCAGCAGCATGCTCAGGAGGTTGGCCAGGGCGATGCCGGCGGCCACCCCGTCGGCCTGGCGCCGGCCGCGCAGCAGGGCGGCGCGCACCAACAGGAAGAAGTCCGGCCCCGGCGACAGCAGGGCAGCGAAATGGGTACTGGCGACAAGGACGAACGCGGCGAACATGAAGGCCCCTCGAAACGCGAAGGCCTCCAGTCTGTGCAGCGCGGCGGGCGCCGTATTGGAAAAAACTCAGGTCTTGGCGCTGCGCCGGAACTGCCCCGGAGTGACCCCGGTGAAACGCCGGAAGGTCGTGGAGAAGTGCGCCTGGTCGTAGAAGCCGAGGTGCTGGGCGAGTTCCGCCAGCGGCCGTTCTTCCAGCAACAGGCGCTTGGCCTGGCGCACCCGGCATTGCAGTTGGTAGGTATGCGGCGGTACGCCGTAGGCACGCCGGAAAGCCTCGATCAGGTGGCGCGGGTGGCGCTGCAGCAACTGCGCCAGTTGGTCCAGACCGAGCGCCTCGGTGGCATGCGCTTCCAGGTAATCGCGCAGGCGTGCGGTGGTTCCGCCGTCGCGGGGCGCCGCGGCCGCCGGGCGCAAGCCGCCGTGACGCACGAAGACCTGTTCGAGCAAGGCCAGCAGGCGGCTTTCCAACCCCAATGCGTCGCTGCGCTGGAAATCCTCGGCCAGCCACTCCAGGCCAGCCGCCACGCTGCCGTCGTCGGCCGGGTTCAGTTCGCCGAAGCCGCGCGGCAACTGTTTGCGGCCGAGCAGGCCGAGCAGGCGCGTTTCCTCGACATAGAGCATCCGGTAGACCAGCCGCTCGGATTCGGCGTGCCCGGTATGTGGCTCTTCCGGGTTCATCAGCGACAGGGTGCCGGCCGGCAGCGCATGGCGCCGCCCGCGGCACTGGTAGCCGCCGACGCCGTGGAGGATCGAGCCGATGGCGAAGGCCGAATGGCTGTGGCGGCCGAACGCCTGGCCGGAGAAGTCCGCATGGAACAGCTCCACGCCAGGCAGCCAGGGACGCGCCAACAACCGGTTGGCAGCCATCAGGCGTCCCCGAGTACCGCCGCGTAGCCCTCGCGGTAGCTGGGATAGCGCGGCACCCAGCCGAGCGCCCGGGCGCGGCGATTGCTGCAACGCTTGCTGCCGGCGCGGCGTACCGAATGTTCGTCGGCCCATTGGCTGACGCCCAGGCGCTGGCGCAGGTAGTCGACCACCTCGTGCATCGCCACGGGCGCGTCGTCGACACCGATGTAGCAGTCCTCCAGCGCCTGGCCGCCGGCATCGGCGCGCAACAGGAAGGCCAGCAGCCCGGCCGCATCGTCGGCGTGGATCCGGTTGGCATACAGGGGCGGCTCGCTGACCACCCGGTACCCCTGGCGCACCTGGTTGAGCAGCCACTCCCGCCCCGGACCGTAGATGCCGGCCAGGCGCACGCGGGTAGCCGGTATCCCGCTGTCCAGCGCGACCTGCTCGGCGTCGAGCATGATCCGTCCGGAATAGGCCTGGGAAAGCGCCGGCGACTCCTCGTCGATCCAGCCGCCATCGGTCTGCGCGTAGACCCCGGTGCTGGAGACGAACAGCAGGCGCCTGGGCCGCTGGCCGTGGGCCTGCAACCAGCCCAGCACATGGCGCAGGCCGTCGACGTAGGCGGCACGGTAGCCAGCCTCGTCGTGCTGACTGGCGGCGGCGCTGTACACCAGGTAGTCGAGCGGCTCGCTCGGCCACTGCGCGGGACACTCCGGAGCCTGCAGATCGCCAGCCACCGGCAGGATCCCCTGCGGCAAGGCGTCCACCGAGCGACGCAGGCCATGGACCCGCCAGCCATCGGCCAGCAGCGCCTCGCCGAGGCGCCCGCCGACATCGCCGCAGCCGGCGATCATCACTGTTTGCGACATGAAGCCGTCTCCTTCCTACAACAAGGCGGGCAGTGTAGGCGTCGAATCGTCTGCAATGCACGCCCGATCATGCCCCCGGAGGTTGGTTCGCGGCGGTGCAGCCGCTATGCTTGGCCGATCTTAACGGATGAGCAGCCATGACCCTCACCGAACTGCGCTACATCGTCACCCTCGCCCAGGAACAACACTTCGGCCGCGCCGCCGAGCGTTGCCACGTCAGCCAACCGACCCTCTCGGTCGGCGTGAAGAAGCTCGAGGACGAGCTGGGGGTGCTGATCTTCGAGCGCAGCAAGAGCGCCGTGCGCCTGACGCCAGTGGGCGAAGGCATCGTCGCCCAGGCGCAGAAGGTCCTCGAACAGGCCCAGGGCATCCGCGAGCTGGCCCAGGCCGGCAAGAACCAGTTGGCCGCGCCGCTGAAGGTCGGCGCCATCTACACCATCGGTCCCTACCTGTTCCCGCACCTGATTCCCCAGCTGCACCGGGTCGCGCCGCAGATGCCGCTGTACATCGAGGAGAACTTCACCCATATCCTCCGCGACAAGCTGCGTACCGGCGAACTCGACGCGATCATCATCGCCCTGCCGTTCCAGGAAGCCGACGTCCTGACCAAGCCGCTGTTCGACGAGCCCTTCTATGTGCTGATGCCGGCCGACCATCCCTGGACCGCCAAGGCCAGCATCGATTCCGAGCTGCTCAACGACAAGAGCCTGCTCCTGCTCGGCGAAGGCCACTGCTTCCGCGACCAGGTGCTGGAAGCCTGCCCGACCGTGCGCAAGGGCGACGAGAACAAGCACACCACGGTGGAGTCCTCGTCGCTGGAGACCATCCGCCACATGGTCGCCTCCGGACTGGGCGTCTCGGTGCTGCCGTTCTCCGCGGTGGACAGCCACCACTACGCGCCGGGCGTCATCGAAGTGCGCCCGTTCAGCGCGCCGGTGCCGTTCCGTACCGTTGCCATCGCCTGGCGCGCCAGCTTCCCGCGTCCACGCGCCATCGAAGTGCTGGCCGACTCGATCCGCCTGTGCTCGGTGGCCCGTCCGCAAACCCAGGAACAACCGCAAATAGCATGACCGAGCTGTCCAGGGTCCCGGTCACCGCGCTAAAGGGCGTAGGCGCCGCGCTGGCGGAGAAGCTCGCTCGGGTAGGCCTGGAAACCCTGCAGGACATCCTGTTCCACCTGCCCCTGCGCTACCAGGACCGTACCCGCGTCACCGCCATCGGCGCCCTGCGGCCAGGGGCCGACGCGGTGGTCGAGGGCGTGGTGGCCGGCGCCGACGTGGTGATGGGGCGCCGCCGCAGCCTGCTGGTGCGCCTGCAGGACGGCAGCGGCACCCTGAGCCTGCGCTTCTACCATTTCAGCCAGGCGCAGAAGGACGGTCTCAAGCGCGGCACCCACCTGCGCTGCTACGGCGAAGTCCGGCCGGGTGCCTCGGGCCTGGAGATCTACCATCCGGAATACCGCGCGCTGAACGGCGACGAGCCGATTCCGGTGGAGCAGACCCTGACGCCGATCTACCCGACTACCGAGGGCCTCACCCAGCAGCGCCTGCGCCAGTTGAGCCAACAGGCCCTGGCCATGCTCGGCCCCAGCAGCCTGCCCGACTGGCTGCCGGCGGAACTGGCCCGCGATTACCAACTTGGCCCGCTCGACCAGGCGATCCGCTACCTGCACCGGCCGCCGCCGGATGCCGACATCGAGGAACTGGCCGAAGGCCGGCACTGGGCGCAGTTGCGCCTGGCCTTCGAAGAACTGCTGACCCATCAGTTATCCCTGCAGCGCCTGCGCGAAGCCGTGCGTTCGCAGGCAGCGCCGCGCTTGCCGGCGGCCAGCCGCTTGCCGAAACGCTTCCTTGCCAACCTCGGCTTCCAGCCGACCGGCGCGCAACGTCGGGTCGGCGCGGAGATCGCCTACGACCTGGCCCAGGACGAACCGATGCTGCGCCTGGTGCAAGGCGACGTCGGCGCCGGCAAGACCGTGGTCGCCGCCCTCGCCGCCCTGCAAGCCATAGAGGCCGGTTACCAGGTGGCGCTGATGGCGCCGACCGAGATCCTCGCCGAGCAGCATTTCCTCAACTTCAGCAAGTGGCTCCAGCCGCTGGACATCGAAGTCGCCTGGCTGGCCGGCAAGCTCAAGGGCAAGGCCCGCGCGGCGGCACTGGAACGCATCGGCGACGGCGCGCCGATGGTGGTCGGCACCCACGCGCTGTTCCAGGATGAAGTGAAATTCAAGCGCCTTGCACTGGCGATCATCGACGAACAGCACCGCTTCGGCGTGCAGCAGCGCCTGGCCCTGCGCCAGAAGGGCGTGGACGGCAGGCTCTGCCCACACCAGTTGATCATGACCGCCACGCCGATCCCGCGGACCCTGGCGATGAGCGCCTATGCCGACCTCGACACCTCGATCCTAGACGAGCTGCCGCCCGGGCGTACCCCGGTGAATACCGTGCTGGTGGCCGACAGCCGCCGTATCGAGGTGATCGAGCGAGTCCGCGCGGCTTGCCGCGAAGGGCGCCAGGCCTACTGGGTGTGCACCCTGATCGAAGAGTCCGAGGAGCTTACCTGCCAGGCCGCCGAGACCACCTACGAAGAGCTTTCCTCGGCGCTGGGCGAACTGCGCGTCGGCCTGATCCACGGGCGCATGAAGCCGGCGGACAAGGCCGTGGTGATGGAAGCCTTCAAGGAAGGCATGTTGCAACTGCTGGTGGCGACCACGGTGATCGAGGTCGGCGTCGACGTGCCCAACGCCAGCCTGATGATCATCGAGAACCCCGAGCGCCTTGGCCTGGCCCAACTGCACCAGTTGCGCGGCCGGGTTGGCCGGGGCAGCGCCGCCAGCCACTGCGTGCTGCTCTACCACCCACCGCTGTCGCAGATCGGCCGCGAGCGGCTGGGCATCATGCGCGAAACCAGCGACGGCTTCGTCATCGCCGAGAAGGACCTGGAATTGCGCGGCCCCGGCGAAATGCTCGGCACCCGCCAAACCGGCCTGCTGCAATTCAAGGTCGCCGACCTGATGCGCGACGCAGACCTGCTGCCGGCGGTCCGCGATGCCGCCCAATCCCTCCTGGCGCACTGGCCGCAGCATGTCAGCCCGCTGCTCGAACGGTGGTTGCGCCACGGCCAGCAATACGGTCAAGTGTGATCTATTTCGCTCTCGCTGACCGGCGTAGGTCTCAGTCTTGAAGCAGCTCTGGTTATACTGAGGGAAAATCCAGCTCGCATGGTCTCGTCATGACAGAAGCCGCCCTGGCCTCCGCCGATGCTCCGCACGCCCCCCAGGTCATCCTCCAGCTGCTCGCCAAGCTAGGCATCGCCTGCCGCGAGGTCAGCGACAGCGCGGAGCTGCCTGCCGCCCGCCGAGTCCAGGCGGTGCTGCTGGACGACGCCGTCGGCACCCTGCTGGTGCTGTTCCCGCAGAGCCAGTTGCTGGACCTCGCCCGGCTCACCGAACTGACCGGCCGCAAGCTGCTGGCGATCAAGCCCGAGCGCCTGGAACGAATGCTCGGCAAGCACGAGTTGCACCGCCTGCCGGCGTTGCCGCCCCTGACCAGTTCGCCCTGCCTGTACGACGAGCGCCTGTTGCAGGAACCGCGCCTGCTGATCGAGTCCGGCCAGCCCGGCATCCTCCTGGAGATCGCCAGCAACGACTTCCGCGGCCTGCTGGGCAAGACCAGCGCCGCGCGCTTCGGCGAACCGCTGGAAAACATCAACCTGAACCTTGACCGCCCGGACGACGACCGCGCGGAAATCAGCCAGGCCGTGCAGGCCTTCACCGCCCGGCGCATCCAGCAGCGCCTGGAGCAGACCATCGAGATTCCACCGCTGCCGCAGACGGCGCAGAAGATCATCAAGCTGCGGGTCGACCCCAACGCCAGCGTCGACGACATCACCGGTCTGGTGGAAACCGATCCGGCGCTCGCCGCCCAGGTGGTCAGTTGGGCGGCCTCGCCCTACTACGCCGCTCCGGGCAAGATCCGCTCGGTGGAAGACGCGATCGTCCGCGTCCTCGGTTTCGACCTGGTGATCAACCTGGCCCTCGGCCTCGCCCTGGGCAAGAGCCTGAGCCTGCCCAAGGACCAGCCACAGCAGGCCACGCCCTACTGGCAGCAAGCGATCTACACCGCAGCGGTGATCGAGGGCCTGACCCGCGCCATGCCGCGCGAGCTGCGCCCGGAGTCCGGCCTGAGCTACCTGGGCGGCCTGCTGCACAATTTCGGCTACCTGGTCCTGGCGCATGTCTTCCCGCCGCATTTCTCGCTGATCTGCCGGCACCTGGAGGTCAACCCGCACCTCGGCCATGCCTATATCGAACAGCACCTGCTGGGGATCACCCGCGAGCAGATCGGCGCCTGGCTGATGCGCGTCTGGGACATGCCTGACGACCTCTATTGCGCCCTGCGCTTCCAGCAGGACCCCAGCTACACCGGGCCGAACGCGGTCTACGCCAACCTGATCTGCCTGACCAACCGGTTGCTGCGCAACAGCGGCATCGGCGATGGCCCGCAGCAAGCGATTCCGGCGGCATTGTACGAGCGCCTGGGGATCACCCCGGAGAAGGCCGGGGACGCCGTGAAAAAGGTGCTGGAAGCGGAAGCGGCCCTGCGCGAACTGGCGGCCCAGTTCAATCGCTTGCCGGGGTGACCGGGTAGTCCGCTGCGAAACGCACTACCGAAAGGCTGCGGCCGCAGCCCGGATGAGATCGAAAGCCGCCCTCAGGCGGCTTTCTTCTCCGGAGCCTTCTTCTTCGGCTTGAGGTACTTCACCAGACCCTGGAACCAGATCACCAGCGCCGGATTGCCCTGTATCTGGATGTCCTTGTTCTGGATGCCCTGCATGAAGGCCAACTGCGGGTTCTTCGAAGTCATCGCGGCGAAACCGTAGGCTCCGTCCTTGAACCCCAGGGAAAAAGCCGGTTGCGGATGGGTACCGCGCTTGCTGCTGACGCGCAGGTCCCTGACCAGGTAGTGGCGCGCCACCTTGCCGTCGAGGGTATGCAACTGGAACACCAGGTCCTTGCCCTCGAGCTGCTTCTGGAAAGCGGGATTGTCGCGGCTGGCCTTGGCCATCAGGCGACCAAGCATCCACAGGAGAAGACGAAATTTCATGCACGCGCCTCGATATCCGGGGAGATGAGCGGCGCATTGTAGCTGTTCGCGAGGAGGACTACAGCTGTCCTTTCGATGAGCGCGGAAGCGTCTTCGACGAAGCCCGGAGCCGCTCTGACTCCGGGCTCTCGGCGGTCAGTTGACCGCGTCGCGCAGGGCCTTGCCCGGCTTGAAGGCGACGGTGTTGCTGGCCTTGATCTTCACCGGCTGGCCGGTCTGCGGGTTCTTCCCCGTGCGGGCTCCGCGATGGCGTTGCAGGAAGGTGCCGAAACCGACCAGGGTCACGCTGTCCTTGCGGTTCAGCGCGCCGGTGATTTCATCCAACAGGGCGTTGAGAACGCGATTGGCCTGTTCCTTGGTGAGATCGGCCTTTTCGGCGATAGCGGCGGCTAGTTCTGGTTTACGCATAGTTGCCTCTTTGACGGTTTGTTGTTTTTGTGTCCGTGCTGTCTTCCCAGCAGCGCTCAAAGGCACCGCAGTCCACCGGAACCATAGGCTCTAGACTGCGGTAGACGCGATGGAGGATGGCATGCTCCCGAGGACTGCGCCAGTATCGTCCGACAATTTTGCCGCAAGTCTCGACGGCATAACGGCCGGAACCAATGGCATTCAAGCCATGAGGCCGGGTAACTCTTTGTTCAGGGCCAATTTTTCGTTCACCGCCGCTCCGGTCAGGGCATAACCGATCACTCGACCAGCGGTATCCCGGCACAGGACCTTGAGGTCCGTTCCAGAGCCTTCCACTAGCCATTGGCCATCCATTCCGCGGGGCGGCGGCGACACCACCAGCGGGCAGGCCGGGGTCTTCACCGTCACCGGCATGGGACCGTAGGCCACCTGGCTGGGGTTGCCGGCGAGGGTCTGCGCCAGCGCGCGTGCGCAGGCCATCAGCGGCATCACATAGAGCAGGTTGAGGCCGTCCACTTCGGCGCAGTCGCCCAGCGCGTAGATGTTGGCGTGGGAGGTGCGCAGCGAGCGGTCGACGACGATCCCGCGGTTGACCGCCAGCCCGGCGGCGAAGGCCAATTCGGTGCGCGGACGCAGGCCGACGGCGGAGACCACCAGGTCGCAGGGAATCACCTCGCCATCCGAAAGATGCGCTTCCAGCCCCTCGCCGGCCTTCTTCAGGCTGGCCAGCACCGGCCCCAGGTGGAAGCGCACGCCGAGGCCTTCCAGGCCTGCCTGCACGGCCTTCGCCGCGGCCGGGTGGAGCAGGCCCGGCATCACCTGCTCGCAAGGCGCCACCACGTCGAGCTGGTAGCCGCCGCTGGAGAGGTCGTTGGCGAATTCGCAACCGATCAGCCCCGCACCGAGCAGCAGTACCCGGTGCTTGCCGGCAGCCGCCTGGCGGAAGCGCGCGTAGTCTTCCAGGTCGTTGATCGGGTAGAGCGCTTCCTGGGCATCGCCCTCGACCGGCACCCGGATCGGCTCCGCGCCCCAGGCCAGGACCAGGTCGCGATAACGCACCTCTTCCTCGCCGATCCAGATCCGCTGATGGCCGGGATCGATACCGGTGACCCGGGTATGGGTCAGGATGCGTGCGTTCAGTTGCTCGGCCATGGCGCCCGGTTCGGCCATGGCCAGGCCGTCGGCGTCCTTGTTCTTCGAGAAGCCGGTGGAGAGCATCGGCTTGGAATAGGAACGGCCGTCGTCGGCGGTGATCATCAGCAGCGGCGTCTCGCTGTCCAGCTTGCGCCACTCGCGGGCCAGGTTGTAGCCCGCCAGACCGGTTCCGATGATTACCAGGGGCGCACGCTCGCTCATTTCCGTTCCTCTGTGATTGCCGGCGCCGGGCGCCGCTTCTGTGGATTTCGCTCAGGCGATCTCGATCATCTCGAAATCGATCTTGCCGACACCGCAATCCGGGCAGACCCAGTCCGCCGGGATGTCTTCCCAACGGGTTCCCGCCGGAATGCCTTCTTCGGGCAGGCCCAGGGCTTCGTCGTAGATGAAGCCGCAGACCACGCATTGCCACTTGCGCATAGCCACCCTCCTCGTTCGTCGAACCTAGCTCAGCGTCGGTGGCCGGCCAACGGCAAGGCTGCCGGGCGTTCCCGGCAGGACAGTCAATGACCGGACCCAAGTCCCAAGGATAACTCCTGGACGGCCGCTGGCCAGGCATGAAAAAAGGCGGCCAGGGCCGCCTTCTTCGCCGGCGAGCGGGGCTCAGCCGATTTCGATCATCTCGAAGTCCAGCTTGCCGACGCCGCAGTCGGGGCACAGCCAGTCTTCAGGCACGTCTTCCCAGCGCGTTCCCGCCTCGATGCCTTCTTCCGGCCAGCCTTTGGCCTCGTCATAGATCAGTCCACACACCACGCATTGCCACTTCTTCATTGTTTACCTCGGGCGGGTTACCACGGTTCAGCGCCGGCAACCTATAACAAATCCACCCTGTCCGCCAACCTGCCCGAAAGGCAAGGTGGTGCCGAACGGGCCAACCAAAGATGGGTGGTGCCCACCGGTCGCCTCACAACCCCTCGGCTCCGATCCGCGCCACCCGGGCGTCCTCTTCGGCGCGTACGCCGGAAACCCCGACCGCGCCGACCACCTGTCCGTCCACCAGGATCGGCACACCGCCCTCCAGGGTGGCCTGCAGCAGCGGCACCGAGAGGAAGGCGCTGCGTCCGCCGTTGATCATGTCCTCGTAGCGCTTCGTTTCCCGGCGTCCCAGGGCGGCGCTGCGGGCCTTTTCCGTCGCGATGTAGGCACCGATCGGCGCGCAGCCGTCGAGGCGCTCCAGCGCCAGCGGGTGGCCGCCGTCGTCGACCACCGCGATGCTCACCGCCCAGCCTTGGCGCTGTGCCTCCTCGCGGGCCGCGCCAAGGACGCGGGCGACCTCCTCGCGGCCGAGTACCGGCTTGCTGTGCATGGTTTCACTCTCCTCCGGGCAAGGCCTGGTCGAGCAGCTCGATCCAGTGGCGTACCGGGGTCCGTCCGGCCCCGTCGAGATGGGCCTGGCAACCGACGTTGGCCGTGGCGATGACATCCGGCGCGCCGCTTTCCAGGGCGTCCAGGCGGTTGTCGCGCAGACGCCAGGACAGCGCCGGCTGGGTCAGCGAGTAGGTGCCGGCGGACCCGCAGCAGAGATGACCGTCGGCCACCTCGGTGAGATGGAAGCCCAGTCGCCGCAGCACCGCCTCCACGGCCCCGCCCAGTCGTTGCGCGTGCTGCAGTGTGCATGGGCAGTGGAACGCCAGGCGCTGGTCGCAGCGCAGGCCGAGGGACTCCAGCGGCTCGTCGCGAAGCACTTCCACCAGGTCGCGGGCAGCGGCGGCGACCTCGCGCGCCTTGTCCGCGTACCGTGGGTCGTCGCGCAGCAGGTAGGCGTAGTCCTTGACGAAGGCGCCGCAGCCGCTGGCGGTCTGCACGATGGCCTCGGCACCCTCGCGCAGCAACGGCCACCAGGCGTCGATATTGCGCCGCGCGCGCTGGCGGCCGCGCTCCTGCGCATCCAGGTGGAAATCCAGCGCGCCGCAGCAGCCGGCCGCGGCCGCCGGCGTCACGCTGATTCCCAGGCGGTCCAGAACCCGCGCGGCGGCGGCGTTGGTGTTCGGCGACAGCGCCGGCTGCACGCAACCCTCGAGCAGCAGCACGCGCCGCGCATGCCGGGGCTGCGGCCGCCTGCCCGGCGCCGCGACCCGACGTGGCAGCTTGCCCTGCATCGCCTCAGGCAGCAGAGGCCTCAGCCGCCCGGCAGCGCCGGCCAGCGCGCCGAACAACCCCGGGCGCGGGGCCAGCAGGCGCAGCCCGTCGCGCAGCAGGCGTTGCCGGAAGCCGCGCGGCAGGCGTTCGGCGAGTAGGTCGCGGCCGATATCCAGCAGCTTGTGGTACTCGACTCCGGACGGGCAGGTGGTTTCGCAGTTGCGGCAGCTCAGGCAGCGATCGAGGTGCAGGCGGGTGCGCTCGCTGGCCTCGTCGCGCTCGAGGAACTGCTTGATCAGGTAGATCCGTCCGCGCGGGCCGTCGAGTTCGTCGCCCAGCTCCTGGTAGGTCGGGCAGGTGGCGTTGCAGAAACCGCAGTGCACGCAGCTGCGCAGGATGCGCTCGGCTTCGGCGGCCTCGGCGCGTTGCCGGGCGGAATCGCAGAGGTTGGTTTGCATCGCGCCTCCTCAGAGTTCGGCGTACATCCGCCCGGGATTGAAGATGCCCTGCGGGTCGAGCTGGCGTTTGAGTGCCCGGTGCAGGCCGAGCAGTCCAGGCGGTAGCGGCTGGAACGGCGCATCGAGATGGCCGGCGCGGTAGCAGGTGGCGTGACCGCCATGGGCGGCGGCCCACGCACGGATGTCCGCGGCCGGCGCGTCGCTTTTCAGCCAGCGCAGCGCCCCGCCCCAGTCCAGCAACTGACGACCGGGCAACGGCGTCTCCGGCGCCAGCGCCGGCAGCGACAGGCGCCAGAGCGGTCGCGGGTCGTCGAAGAACGGCAGGCGCTGCTCGCGCAGGTCGGCCCAGAAGCCGTCCTCGAGCGCTTCGCCACCGAGGCGGTCGCGCGCCGAGCGTACCGAGCCCTCGCCGCCCTCCAGGCGCAGGCGCAGGGCTTCGCCGTCGTGGCAGGCCGCACTGATCGGCAATGGCTGGCCTCCCCACTCGGCCAGCTTGCGCAACGCCGTCGCCACCGGCAGGTCCAGGCTCAGGCCGGCCTGGCAGCGCGGCATGGGTAGCACCTTGAAGGACACTTCGGTGACCACCCCGAGGCAACCGAAGCTGCCCGCCAGCAACCGCGACAGGTCGTAGCCGGCGACGTTCTTCATCACCTCGCCGCCGAAGCGCAGGTGGGTGCCCAGGCCACTGATCAGCCGCGTCCCGAGGACGCAATCGCGTACCGCTCCCGCCCAGGGCCGGCGCGGTCCGGACAGGCCGCTGGCGAGCACCCCGCCGACCGTCGCCCGGCCGCCGAAACCCGGCGCCTCGCAGGCAAGCATCTGCCCGCCGCGCGCCAGCACGGCCTGTAGCTCGTCCAGCGGCGTACCGGCACGGGCGGTGATCACCAGTTCGCAGGGATCGTAGGCGACGATCCCACGGTGTTCGGCGAGCGCCAGCGGTTCGCCCGCAACCGGCCTGCCGAGGAACGCCTTGCTATCGCCACCGACGATGCGCAGCGGCGCGCGCCGCGCCAGGGCGTCGCGGACCCGCTCGAGCAGCGCGCCGGCATGGTCGGCGCCAGCGTCCGGATCGAAATACGGCTGGCTCATCAGAAACGCTCCAGTTCGGGGAACGGCAGTCGACCGTGGCGGACGTGCATGGCGCCGAACTCGGCGCAGCGATGCAGGGTGGGCACGTTCTTGCCGGGATTGAGCAGCCCGGCCGGGTCGAACGCCGCCTTCACGGCGTGGAACAGGGTCAGCTCGTCGGCATTGAACTGAGCGCACATCTGGTTGATCTTCTCGCGGCCGACGCCATGTTCGCCGGTGATGCTGCCGCCTACCGCCACGCACAACTCGAGGATCCTGCCGCCCAGCGCTTCGGCGCGCTCCAGCTCGCCCGCCAGGTTGGCGTCGAAGAGGATCAGCGGGTGCATGTTGCCGTCGCCGGCGTGGAATACGTTGGCCACCCGCAGGCCGTATTCGCGCGAAAGCTCGGCGATGCCATGCAGCACCCGCGGCAGCTCGCGGCGCGGGATGCTGCCGTCCATGCAGTAGTAATCGGGGGAAATCCGCCCGACCGCCGGAAACGCATTCTTGCGCCCGGCCCAGAAGCGCTGGCGCTCGGCCTCGTCTTGGGCCTGTCGCACCGAGGTGGAGCCAGCCGCCTCGAACAGCTCGCGGACCCGCTCGCAATCCTCGTGCACGTCGGCTTCCACGCCATCCAGTTCGCAGAGCAGGATCGCCGCCGCGTCGACCGGGTAACCGGCGTGGATGAAATCCTCGGCGGCGCGGATCGACAGGTTGTCCATCATTTCCAGCCCGGCCGGGACGATGCCGGCACCGATCAGGTCGGCCACCGCCCGCCCGGCGCTTTCCACATCGTCGAAGCTGGCCAGCAGGACCTTCGCCACCGGCGGGCGCGGCAACAGCCTGACGGTGACCTCCACCACCACGCCGAGCAGCCCTTCGGAGCCGGTGAACAGCGCCAGCAGGTCGAAGCCGGCGCTGTCCAGGGCGCTGGACCCCAGGCTCAGGCGCTCGCCTTCCAGGGTCACGATGTCCACCTGCAACAGGTTGTGCACGGTCAGGCCGTACTTCAGGCAATGCACGCCGCCGGCGTTCTCCGCGACGTTGCCGCCGATGGAGCAGGCGATCTGCGAGGACGGGTCCGGTGCGTAGTACAGACCATGAGGGGCAGCGGCCTGGGAGATCGCCAGGTTGCGCACGCCAGGCTGGACCCGGGCGAAACGACCCAGCGGATCGATCTCGAGGATCCGCCGGAAACGCGCCATCACCAGCAGCACGCCGTTCTCCAGCGGCAGCGCGCCGCCGGACAGGCCGGTGCCGGCACCGCGCGCCACGACCGGCACCTTCAGCCGATGGCAGAGGGCGAGCAGGCCCTGAACCTGTTCGATGCGTTCCGGCAATGCCACCAGCAACGGCGTGCAGCGATACGCCGAGAGTCCGTCGCACTCGTAGGGACGCAGGTCTTCCGCGGCGTGCAGCAGTTCGAGGTCGGGCAGGCGGAGGCGCAACTCGGCCAGCAGGCCATCCTTGTCCACCTGCGGCAGCGGACCGTCCAGACGCTCGTCGTAGAGGATGTTCATGGCGGCTGTCCTTGTTGTGGTTGTCGGCGGGATCAGCAAGCGTCCCCAGCCTGTACCGCGCGGACGCCGGGGTCCAGCAGGCGTCTAACTGGTCCTACCAGTATCACCAGGAGCCATGGGCATGAGGCGCATGCTAGAAAGTCCCTGAGCTTCTATAGTGAGTAACGACAGCCAACTGGTCCTACCAGTGCAACGGGAGCTTCCATGCAGAAACAGCGGGTGGCCGACCAGGTCGCAGAGCGTATCGAGCGGCTGATCGTCGACGGCGTGCTCAAGGTCGGCCAGGCTCTGCCGTCCGAGCGGCGCCTGGTGGCCAAGCTCGGCTGCTCGCGCTCGGCCCTGCGCGAGGGCCTGCGGGCGCTGCGCGGGCGCGGCATCATCGACACCGAGCATGGCCGTGGGTCGTTCGTCGCCGACCTCGACCGCAACGCCGACGCCAGCCCGCTGATGCACCTGTTCGGCTCCCAGCCGCGCACCCTCTACGACCTGCTCGAAGTCCGCGCCCTGCTGGAGGGCGAGGCGGCCCGCCTGGCAGCGCTACGCGGCACCGAGGCAGACTTCGTCCTGCTCGCCCGACGCTACGAAGAGATGCTCGCCAGCCACGAGGAAACCCAGCCGATCGATCCCCGCGAGCACGCCCGCCGCGACCACGCGTTCCACCGGGCGATCAGCGAGGCATCGCACAATCCGGTGCTGGTGCATACCCTGCAATCGCTCAACGAACTGCTGCTGAGCACGGTGTTCGCCTCAGTGAACAACCTCTATCACCGGCCGCCGCAGAAACGCCAGATCGACCGCCAGCACGCGCGCCTCTACGCGGCCCTCCGCGAGCGCCAGCCGGACCAGGCGCAACGGGCGGCGCGCGAACATATCCACAGCATCCGCGACAACCTGCGGGAGATCGAGCAGGAAGAACAGCGCCTGGTCCGCGCCACCCTGCGCCTGAACGGCTGGGGGTGACGCGCCACCGCGTCGCAGACCGGCCGCCGGCCGAACGTGCTACCCTCGCCGCCTTCTGCCGCCGTCTCGTAGTCCCGTCATGCCCAGCAATGCGCTCTGGCTTCGCGCCGACCAACTGTCAAGCGTCTCCCCCGCCGTCCTCGACTGGCTGTTCGACGAGGGGTCGCTGACCCGGCGCCTGACCGCCCTGGCCGACGGCGCGTTCCGCGTCGAACCCCTGCTGGAAGGCTGGCAGACCCTGCGCGACGACGAATGCCAGGGGCTCGACGTCCCTACCGGCAGTAGCGGCTGGGTCCGCGAGGTCTACCTGCATGGCCACGACCGTCCCTGGGTGTTCGCCCGCAGCGCCCTGGAAGGCTCGGGCTTCGACCTGGCGCTGCTCGGCACCCGCTCGCTGGGCGAGTTGCTGTTCAGCGACAGCGCCTTCGAGCGCGGGCCCATCGAAGTCTGCCGCTATCCGGCGGCCGGTCTGCCCGCCGAGGTCCGCGCCGAGGGTCTCTGGGGCCGTCGCTCACGGTTTTCCCGCGGCGCGCTCGGGGTGCTGGTGGCGGAGGTGTACCTACCGCGCCTGTGGGACCAGGCGGGAATCGCCGACGTATAATCCCCCGGTCGACTCCGGAGGTCCCCATGTTCGTCACCCTGATCAAGCCGCTGGCCCGCCTGCACCCCCGCGCCTGGGACTTCGTCCAACTGGTGCGGCTGGACCGGCCGATCGGCATCTACCTGCTGCTCTGGCCGACCCTCTGGTCGCTGTGGATCGCCGCGGACGGCGTGCCGGAACTGAAGAACCTGCTGATCTTCGTCCTCGGCGTCATCCTGATGCGCGCCGCCGGCTGCGTGATCAACGATTTCGCCGACCGCAATTTCGACGGCCATGTCGCACGCACCAAGGCGCGCCCGCTGGCCACCGGCAAGATCAGCGTGCGCGAGGCCTGGATCACCTTCGCCGTCCTGGTCGCGCTGAGCTTCGGCCTGGTCCTGCTGACCAATGCAACGACCGTCTGGCTGTCGTTCGGCGCGGTAGCCGTGGCCTCGCTCTACCCCTTCATGAAGCGCTACACCTACTATCCGCAGGTGGTGCTGGGCGCCGCCTATTCCTGGGGCATCCTGATGGCCTTCACCGCCGAGCGCGGCGAATTGCCGGCCAGCGCCTGGCTGCTGTTCCTGGCCAACGTGCTGTGGACGGTCGCCTATGACTCCTACTACGCGATGACCGACCGCGAGGACGACCTGAAGATCGGCATCAAGTCCACCGCAATCCTCTTCGGCGATGCCGACCGCCTGATCATCGGCAGCCTGCAGGGCCTGACCCTGCTCCTGCTAGTGCTGGCCGGCAACCGCTTCGAACTGGGCCTGTGCTTCTACCTCGGCCTGGCGGTGGCGGCGGCCTGCTTCGTCTGGGAAGCCTGGTCGACCCGCGACCGCGACCCGCAGGCCTGCTTCCGCGCCTTCCTGCACAACCACTGGGCTGGCCTGGCGATCTTCCTCGGCACGGTCGCCGACTACGCGCTGCGTTGAGCGGCGCGCAGGCCGGCGACCATCTAGTCCATGTCCGGCTGGGCGACGTGCCAGGCGCCCATCTTGCCGTCACCGTTCTTGTCGCCAGGCTTCTTGTCCTGGATGAAGGTATAAAGGGGCTTGCCGTAGTAGGCCCACTGCTGGGTGCCGTCCTCGCGAGCGACCAGGCTCCAGTCGCCGCTGGCCTGCGCTCCCTGGGCCGCTGCCAGCGGCGGCCAGTTCTTCGCGCACTGCCCGGAACAGGCGGATTGCCCTTCGCTGTCCTTGTCGTAGGTATAGAGCGTCATGCCCTTGCCATCGACCAGCACGCCGTCCTTCTCGGTGGCCGGCGCCACCGTTTCCTGGGCCAGCGCGGCGAACGCCGGCAGGGCCAGCGCCAGACCCAGCGCCAGGTGGATTCTGTTCATCGCGTCTCTCTCCTGTGTCTTCAGGTGGAGCGTTCGCCGCCCGCAGGGACGGCACCGGAACCTGTTGAGCATAGCCCCGCCGCGGGCAGTCGGCGGAAACTACGCCGTTGTGTCACATACCTGACACAATTTCGTTATCTAATGCGGCGCAAGACAGATCGACCCGAGGCAAGACCATGGTTGGCAAGACAATCCTCATCGTTGATGACGAAGCACCGATTCGCGAGATGATCGCCGTGGCCCTGGAGATGGCCGGCTACGAGTGCCTGGAGGCGGAAAATACCCAGCAGGCGCACGCGGTGATCGTCGACCGCAAGCCGGACCTGATCCTGCTCGACTGGATGCTCCCCGGCACTTCCGGCATCGAACTGGCGCGACGCCTGAAGCGTGACGAACTGACCGTCGACATCCCGATCATCATGCTCACCGCCAAGGGCGAGGAGGACAACAAGATCCAGGGCCTGGAGGTCGGTGCCGACGACTACATCACCAAGCCGTTCTCGCCCCGCGAGCTGGTCGCCCGCCTGAAGGCCGTGCTGCGCCGCACCGGGCCTGGCGACAGCGAGGCGCCGATCGAGGTCGGCGGCCTGCTGCTGGACCCGATCAGCCACCGCGTGACCATCGACGGCAAGCCGGCCGAGATGGGCCCCACCGAGTACCGCCTGCTGCAGTTCTTCATGACTCACCAGGAACGCGCCTATACCCGCGGCCAACTGCTGGACCAGGTCTGGGGCGGCAACGTCTATGTCGAGGAGCGCACCGTCGACGTGCATATCCGCCGCCTGCGCAAGGCGCTCGGCGAGGTCTACGAAAATCTGGTTCAGACTGTCCGCGGGACCGGCTATCGTTTCTCCACCAAGAGCTGACCCCGCTCCCGGCCGCCCGGCGGCCGGAGTCGTTTCCCCTGGACGGTCCGTGACGGACCGCCACTGGACAGGATGCAATCCGTCGTGAACCAAGACTGGCGTGGAGCGCTGATCCGCCACCTGCTTCTCGTGCTGGCCGCCAGCCTCGTGCTCGGCGTGGTCAGCGGCCATTACGGCTGGGCCCTGGCCCTCGGCCTGGCTCTCTACCTCGGCTGGACCCTCTGGCAGCTACTGCGCCTGCACCAGTGGCTGCGCAACCACCAGCCAGACGAGCCACCGCCGGACAGCTACGGCCTCTGGGGCGAAGTCTTCGACAATATCTACCACCTGCAACGCCGCAACCAGCGCGCCCGTGGCCGCCTGCAGGCGGTGATCGACCGGATCCAGGAGTCCACCGCGGCCCTGCGTGACGCGGTGATCATGCTCGACAGCGACGGCAACCTGGAATGGTGGAACCTCGCCGCGGAAAACCTGCTCGGCCTGAAGACCCCGCAGGACGGTGGCCAGCCGGTGAGCAACCTGATCCGCCATCCGCGCTTCAAGGAATACTTCGACCAGGAGGATTACCGCGAGCCGCTGGAAATCCCCTCGCCGATCAACGAGCGCCTGCGCCTGCAATTCCACATCACCCTCTACGGCAACCGCGAGCACCTGATGCTGGTCCGCGACGTCACCCGCGTCCACCAGCTGGAGCAGATGCGCAAGGATTTCGTGGCCAACGTCTCCCACGAGCTGCGCACGCCGCTGACGGTGATCGCCGGCTACCTGGAGACCCTCCTCGACAACGTCGAGGATGTGAACCCGCGCTGGCTGCGCGCCCTGCAGCAGATGCAGCAGCAGGCCGGACGCATGCAGAACCTGCTCAACGACCTGCTCCTGCTGGCCAAGCTGGAGGCCACCGACTACCCCGGCGACAACAAGCCGGTGGCGGTGGACGCTCTCCTCGCCAGCATCCGTAACGACGCCCAGGCCCTGTCCGCCGGGCGCAACCACCGCATCAGCCTGGACGCCGCACCCGCTGTGCAGCTCAAGGGCAGCGAGGCGGAACTGCGCAGCGCCTTCTCCAACCTGGTATTCAACGCGGTGAAGTACACCCCCGACGAAGGCGAGATCCGCATCCGCTGGTGGGCCGACGAACAGGGCGCGCACCTGTCGGTGCAGGACACCGGTATCGGCGTCGATCCCAAGCACCTGCCGCGCCTGACCGAGCGCTTCTACCGGGTGGACTCCAGCCGCGCCTCCAACACCGGCGGCACCGGCCTCGGCCTGGCCATCGTCAAGCACGTGCTGATCCGCCACCGCGCGCGCCTGGAAATCAGCAGCGTGCCCGGCAAGGGCAGCACCTTCACCTGCCATTTCGCCCCGGCGCAGGTCGCCGAGGCCGAGCGCAAGGCGCCGAAGTGAACCTCGTCGCAGTGCCGCGCCGCCGGCGTCGGCACGGCCAAGGCTTGCAAGCGACGACACAGCCCCTCATTCTTAAGGGCCTTTTGGCTACCGCACACCCCCATGGACCCTTCTCCTAGTACCAGCATCGCCACCTATTTCGCCGATGCCGGCCTGATCCTCTTCGCGCTTTTCCTCGTCCTGCTCAATGGCTTCTTCGTCGCCGCCGAGTTCGCCATGGTCAAGCTCCGCGCCACCCGCGTGGAAACCATCGCCAAGCAGCACGGCTGGCGCGGCGCCATCCTGCGCAAGGTTCACAACCAGCTGGACGCCTACCTGTCCGCCTGCCAGCTGGGCATCACCCTGGCCTCCCTGGGCCTGGGCTGGGTCGGCGAGCCGGCCTTCGCCGAACTCCTGGAACCGCTGCTGGCGATGATCGGCGTGCACTCCGACGAACTGATCCGCGGTATCTCCTTCTTCACCGCGTTCTTCATCATTTCCTACCTGCACATCGTGGTCGGCGAGCTGGCGCCCAAGTCCTGGGCGATCCGCAAGCCGGAACTGCTGTCGCTGTGGACGGCGGTGCCGCTGTACCTCTTCTACTGGCTGATGTACCCGGCGATCTGGCTGCTCAACGCCAGCGCCAACGCCATCCTCAAGATCGCCGGCCAGGGCGAGCCCGGCCCGCACCACGAGCATCACTACAGCCGCGACGAACTGAAGCTGATCCTCCACTCCAGCCGCGCCCAGGACCCCAGCGACCAGGGCATGCGCGTGCTGGCCTCGGCGGTGGAGCTGGGCGAGCTGGAGGTGGTCGACTGGGCCAACTCCCGCGAAGACCTGGTCTACCTCGAGCACGATGCGCCGCTGGCGGACATCCTCGCGGTGATCCGCCGCCACAAGTACAGCCGCTACCCGGTCTGGGACAGCCACAAGGGCGAGTTCATCGGCCTGCTGCACATCAAGGACCTGCTGCTGGCACTGTCCGCCCTGGACAGCCTGCCGGAGACCTTCGACCTCGACGAACTGGTGCGCCCGCTGGAGATCGTCACCAAGCACACCCCGCTGTCGCGCCTGCTGGAGCAGTTCCGCAAGGGCGGCGCGCACTTCGCCGTGGTGGAAGAGGCCGATCACAAGGTGGTCGGCTTCCTGACCATGGAGGACGTGCTGGAAGTGCTGGTCGGCGACATCCAGGACGAGCACCGCAAGACCGAGCGCGGCATCCTCGCCTACCAGCCGGGCAAGCTGCTGGTGCGCGGCGACACACCGCTGTTCAAGCTCGAGCGCCTGCTCGGCATCGACCTCGATCATGTCGAGGCGGACACTCTCGCCGGGCTGGTCTACGACACCCTGAAGCGGGTGCCGGAGGAAGAGGAAGTCCTCGACACCGAGGGCCTGCGGATCATCGTGAAGAAGATGCGCGGTCCGAAGATCGTCCTGGCCAAGGTGGTCAAGCTCGACTGAGACGAGCCGGCGCCGCCACGGCGCCGGTGACTTTTCAAGGCTCGCGGACGATAGCGAAGTTCGGCAGGCTGTCGACCGGCTGGGCGAAGTCGTAGGGAATCGACTCCAGCGCCAGGCCGACGTTGCGCTGGATCACGAAGTGCAGGTGCGGCCCGCTGCTGTTGCCGGTGTTGCCGGAGCGCGCCAGCGGCGTGCCGACCTGGACCCGCTGGCCCTCGGCGACCAGTACCGAATGGCGCATCAGGTGCAGGTAGACGCCCATGGTGCCGTCGTCGTGCAGGATGCGGACGAAGTTGCCCGAGGGATTGTTGCCGCGCCCGCTCTGGTTGTTCTCGATCTTCACCACGGTGCCGCCGCGGGCAGCGATGATCGGCGTGCCCTCGGGCATGGCGATGTCCATCGCGTAGCGGCCCTTGGGGGTGAAGTGGCTGTACTTGCCATTGGCGCCCTGGGACAGGCGGAACGGCCCGCCGCGCCAGGGCAGCGGATAGCGATAGAGCAGCGGCTGCTGGCGCGGGTCGCCGAGCGCGTAACGCAGCTTCGGGGTGTAGCTCATCGGCTTGCCGGCCTTGCGCGGCGCCAGGGTCGCCAGGCGCACCTGGCTGCGCGCCGGGACCACCCAGCGAATCGGCCCGTCGGGCACCCCAACGGCATTGCGCGGGTTGCGGATCCGCAACTCGACCTCGACCGGCGCGTAGAGGTCGTTGCGCACCTGCAGGGTCTCGCCACCCGCGTGCTTCTTCGTCTCCAGCTTCACTTCCCGTTCCAGGTGCTCGACCATCCGGTCGCGGAAGACGAACACCTGCGCCCCGGCCACGGCGCGGTCGGAGTAGGTCACCACGCCATTGGCGTCGGTGTACTTGTAGATGGTCAGGGCCGCAGCCGGAGCTGCCGCGGCGAACAGGCCACAGAGAAGGAGAAGGCGCCCTAGCATGACTGCACGGATCGTGTCGTTCTGGTTATCCCGAATCGGCAAGACTAGCAGCGCTTTATTGCCAGGGCGAGACGACAGCGAGCGGGCTGTGAACGGATCGTCGGGAAAAAACCGCTCAGGCGCCGGGAACGTAGTGCTTCTGGGTACTTCCGCGGGCGATCAGGCGCGACAGGTAGTCGAGCTTCTGCGGGTCGCGGTCGACGAAACGCAGGGTCAACAGCAGCCAATCGCTATCCGGCTTCGGCTCCAGCGCGGCGATGGCGTGCAGGTAGCCGTTCAGGCGCGCCACGTCGCTGTTTTCCTCGAGGTCCAGCACCGCGCTTTCCAGCACCTGCGGCAACGGGTCGGCGCGCTTCACCACCAGTTGCGCTTCCTTCAGACTGACCGCCTTGATCACGCAGGGCATGCTGCTCTGCGGCAGGCGCAATTGCGCCTGCCCCAGCGGGTTGCCGCTGCCGGCGGGACGCGCGCTGGCCTGGGGAGCCGAAGCCGGCTTCGGCGCGGGGGCCGGTTTTGCCGGACTGGCGGCGGGCTTGATCACCTCGGCGCGACCACCGGTCAGGGCGGCCAGCGAATCGTTGGCCATGCCGCTGGCGATCTCCCGGCGCGGCGCGTGGGCCGCCAGGGCTTCCAGCTTGCCGCTGCGGCTCAGGGCCTTCTTGATCTTGGCCACCAGTTGGTCATTGGAGAATGGCTTGCCGATGTAGTCCGACACCCCGGCCTGGATCGCCTGGACCACGTTCTCCTTGTCGCCGCGACTGGTGACCATGATGAACGGGGTAGTCTTGAGGTTTTCCTGGGCACGGCACCAGGTCAGCAGTTCGAGGCCGGACATCTCCGGCATCTCCCAATCGCAGAGGATCAGGTCGACGTTCTGCCGACTGAGCAGTTGCTGGGCCTTGCGGCCGTTCACGGCCTCCTCGATATGAAGGCCGGGGAAGTTGTCGCGCAACCCTTTCTTCATCAGATCTCGGATGAAGGGGGCGTCATCCACCACTAGCGCGCTGACTTTGCTCATCGACTTCTCCTGGACAGGTCCGCCTAGGATAGCCTCCCCTGCTGGCAGGATGCCAAGCCTTGCTGCAGTCGCGCGAAGAAACAAGGCTCCAGGTCAAGGGAGCCTTGCCTGCGGAAGATCACTCGCCGCGGTTGTTCTCGACCTCTTCCTTCATGCGGGTCAGGCCGATGTGGCGAACGTCGGTGCCGCGAACCAGGTAGATCACCAGCTCGGCGATGTTGCGCGCATGGTCGCCGATGCGCTCCAGCGAGCGCAGGGCCCAGATGATGTTGAGCACGCGGGATATCGCCCGCGGGTCTTCCATCATGTAGGTGACCAGTTCGCGTAGGGCGGTCTTGTACTCGCGATCGACGGTCTTGTCGTACTGCGCCACGGACAGCGCCAGGTCGGCATCGAAGCGGGCGAAGGCATCCAGTGCCTCCTGCACCATCTTCTGTACCTGGCTGCCGATGTGCCGAACCTCGACGTAGCCGCGCGGCGACTCGCCTTCCTCGCACAGCTGGATGGCGCGGCGGGCGACCTTGGAGGCCTCGTCGCCGATCCGCTCGAGGTCGATCACCGACTTCGAGATGCTGATGATCAGGCGCAGGTCGGAGGCCGCCGGCTGGCGCCGGGCGAGGATACGCACGCACTCCTCGTCGATGTTGCGCTCCATCTGGTTGATCTGGTCGTCGATCTCGCGGACCTGCTGCGCGAGGCCGGAGTCGGCGTCGATCAGCGCGTTGACCGCGTCGTTGACCTGCTTTTCCACCAGCCCGCCCATGGCCAGGAGGTGGCTGCGCACATCCTCCAGCTCGGCGTTGAACTGCTGGGAGATGTGATGGGTGAGACTGTCTTTGTTGATCATGTGGGGAATCCTTCTGGAGCCGCTGCGACCGGTGACATCAACGAGCTACGGAGAGCGCCGGAGGCAGCGGTATCGCCGCGCCTCCGGACGCGCCGCTAGCCGTAGCGGCCGGTGATGTAGTCTTCGGTCTGCTTCTTCGCCGGGTTGGTGAACAGCGTATCGGTGTCGCCGAACTCGATCAGCTTGCCCATGTACATGAACGCCGTATAGTCGGAAACCCGCGCGGCCTGCTGCATGTTGTGGGTAACGATGACGATGGTGAACTTCGACTTCAACTCGTAGATCAGCTCTTCGATCTTCAGCGTGGAGATCGGGTCCAGCGCCGAGCACGGCTCGTCGAGCAGCAGCACTTCCGGTTCCACCGCGATGGTCCGGGCGATCACCAGGCGCTGCTGCTGGCCGCCGGACAGGCCGAGGGCGGACTCGTGCAGGCGATCCTTCACCTCCTCCCACAGCGCAGCCCCCTTCAGCGCCCACTCGACGGCCTCGTCAAGTACGCGCTTCTTGTTGATGCCCTGGATACGCAGGCCGTAGACCACGTTCTCGTAGATGCTCTTGGGGAACGGGTTGGGCTTCTGGAACACCATGCCGACGCGACGGCGCAGCTCGGCGACGTCGACGCCCTTGGCGAAGATGTTGTGGCCATCGAGGCGAATCTCGCCTTCGACGCGGCAGCCATCCACCAGGTCGTTCATCCGGTTGAAGCAGCGCAGCAGGGTCGACTTGCCGCAGCCGGACGGGCCGATGAAGGCGGTCACGCGCTGCTTCGGAATGTTCATCCGGACGTCGAAAAGGGCCTGCTTGGCGCCGTAGAACAGGTTCAGCCCGGGCACTTCCAGTTCGACACTTTCGGAAGCCAGGTCGAGGCTCTGGCGGTCGCGGCCGAGCGCATCGAAGTTGATGCCGTGGCTGGCGGTCTCGTTTTGCATGGGAAGCTCCCTCAATCAGTTTTCCAGGGCCTTGTACTTCTCGCGCAGGCGATTGCGGATCGCGATGGCGGAGAAGTTCAGCAGGGCGATCACCACGACCAGCAGCAACGCCGTAGCGTATACCAGCGGCCGTGCGGCCTCGACGTTGGGGCTCTGGAAACCGACGTCGTAGATATGGAAACCGAGGTGCATGATCTTCTGGTCGAGATGCACGTACGGATAGTTACCGTCGACCGGCAGCGACGGTGCCAGTTTCACCACGCCGACCAGCATCAGCGGCGCCACTTCGCCGGCGGCACGGGCCACGGCGAGGATCAGGCCGGTCATCATCGCCGGGCTGGCCATCGGCAGGACGATCTTCCACAGCGTTTCCGCCTTGGTCGCGCCGAGCGCCAGGGAGCCTTCGCGGACCGCGCGCGGAATCCGCGCCAGGCCTTCCTCGGTGGCGACGATCACCACCGGCACGGCGAGGATCGCCAGGGTCAGCGAGGCCCAGAACAGCCCGGGGGTACCGAAGGTCGGCGCCGGCAGGGCCTCGGGGAAGAACAGCCGGTCGATGGAACCGCCCAGCACGTAGACGAAGAAACCCAGGCCGAACACGCCGTAGACGATCGCCGGTACGCCGGCGAGGTTGTTCACGGCGATGCGGATCACCCGGGTCAGCGGCCCCTGCTTGGCGTACTCGCGCAGGTAGACCGCAGCGATCACGCCGAACGGGGTGACGATCAGCGCCATCACCAGGGTCATCATCACGGTGCCGAAGATCGCCGGGAAGATACCGCCCTCGGTATTGGCCTCGCGCGGATCGTCGCTGAGGAACTCCCAGAGCTTCTTGAAGTACACCGTCATCTTGGTGCCCAGGCCCATGGCGTTGGGCTGGTAGGCATGCACCAGCTTGCCAAGGGTGATTTCGCTCTCGCGGCCGCTGGCGTCGCGCATTACCACGCTGTCGCGGTTGAACTCCTGGTGCAGGCCGTTGAGCTGCTCTTCCAGGACCTTGTAGCGCGCCTGCAACTCGCTGCGCTCGGCGGCCAGGTCGGCCTGGGCGGCGGCGTCCAGCTTGCCGTCCAACTGCAACTTGCGCTCTTTCAGGCGCAGGCGCTCGAGACCGTGGTTGATCCCGCCGATGTCGCCCTTCTCCAGCTTGTAGAGCTTGGCGTAGAGGTCATCCACCCGCTGCATGCGCTTCTGCAGTTCGCCTACCGCGGCGTCGCCTTCGGCGACCACCTGGCCGTTCTCCTTGACGCTCAGCAGGTAGCCGTAGAAGTTGCCCCACTCGCGGCGTTCGAGAACCATCAGCGCTTCGGGACGCTTGATGTCCTGCAGCCACTCGCCGACGACCCAGGAGAAATCGCTGCCGTAAAGCTCGCGGTTGCCCAGCTTGAGCAGCTCGCGGGTCATGAATTCGGGGCCGGCCTCCGGGACCGGCATGCCGGCGCTGCGCAGGCGCGCGCGCGGCACTTCCTCGGCCTGGACCACCTCGCCGATCACGGTCTTGGCGGCTTCGCCAGGGATCTGGTAAGTCGCCTCGATGACGTTCGCCGGCCAGAAGTGGCCGAGGCCGCGTACCGCGATCACCGCCAGCAGGCCGATGGTCATGATCACCGCGATCGACACCGCGCCGGCGTTCATCCACACCCAGGGCGAGCCGCTGCCGAACCAGGCTTTGACGGTTTCCTGTTTCTGTTTCACAGAGCTATACCTCCGCCGCTTACAACGACGCGTATTTCTTGCGCAGACGCTGACGGATCAGCTCTGCCAGGGTGTTCATCACGAAGGTGAACGTCAGCAGTACCAGCGCCGAGAGGAACAGCACGCGGTAGTGGCTGCCGCCGACCTCCGACTCGGGCATCTCCACCGCGACGTTGGCCGCCAGGGTGCGCATCCCCTCGAAGATATTCACTTCCATCACCGGGGTATTGCCGGTCGCCATCAGCACGATCATGGTCTCGCCGACGGCGCGGCCCATGCCGATCATCAGCGCCGAGAAGATGCCTGGACTGGCGGTCAGGATCACCACGCGGGTCAGCGTCTGCCAGGGCGTGGCGCCCAGGGCCAGGGAGCCGTAGGTGAGGCTGCGCGGCACGCTGAAGATAGCGTCCTCGGCGATCGAGAAGATATTCGGGATCACCGCGAAGCCCATTGCCAGCCCGACGATCAGGGCATTGCGCTGGTCGTAGGTGATGCCCAGGTCGTGGCTCAGCCAGAGGCGCATGTCGCCGCCGAAGAAGGTGGTCTCCAGGTGCGGGCTCAGCCACAGGGCGAAGGCGCCGACGGCAAGCACCACCGGGATCAGCAGCGCGGCTTCCCAGCCGGCCGGCAGGCTCAGACGGATACGCTCGGGCAGGCAGCTCCAGAGCAGGCCGGCAAGAAGGATGCCCAGCGGCGTCAGCAACAGCAGGCTGAACACACCCGGCAGGTGGCCTTCGACGTAGGGCGCCAGGAACAGGCCGGCGAAGAAGCCGAGGATCACCGTCGGCAGCGCTTCCATCAGCTCGATCACCGGCTTGACCTTGCGGCGCATCGCCGGAGCCATGAAATAGGCGGTGTAGACGGCGGCCGCGATGGCCAGCGGAGCTGCCAGGATCATCGCGTAGAAGGCGGCCTTGAGCGTGCCGAAGGTCAGCGGCGAGAGGCTCAGCTTCGGTTCGAAGTCGGTGGTCGCGGCGGTGGACTGCCAGACGTAGGCCGGCTTGTCGTAGCTCTCGTACCAGACCTTGCCCCAGAGCGCGCTCCAGGAGATTTCCGGGTGCGGGTTGCTCAGGGCGAAGCGGTGGATCTTGCCACCCTGCTCCAGCAGCAGGCGGTTGGCCCGCGGCGACAGGGTGATGACCCCGGAAGAGTCGGCGACCGGCTGGACCAGCAGGGTACGGTGCGCGGTGCTGTGGAAGACGCCGAGGTTGCCCTTCTCGTCCAGGGCGATGAAGCCCTTGCGCCGTTGTTCCGGAGCGATGGCGCTGATCGGCGCGCCATCCAGATTGAAGTCGCGAACGTGCGACAGGCGCGGTTCGCCGTCGGTATCGCGAGCCATGAACCACTGGGCGATGCCACCCTTGGAGTCGCCCACCAGCAGCGAGATGCCGCCCAGCAGCTGGGTGCTCGCGGTGACCTCGGCGTTGGGGTCTTCCAGCAGCTTGTAGCGACCGTTCAACTGGCGGCTGTGCAGGTCGAACACATCGGCGGTGGCACGTCCGTTGATCACGTACAGCCACTGCTTGCGCGGGTCGAGGTAGATGGCTTTCACCGGTTCGGCGATCTGCGGGAGTTCGATGCGCTCCTCGTCCAGCGTGCTTTCGCCGGTCAGCATGTTCTCTTCCCGAGTCATGCTCAACAGCAGCAGTTGCTTGTCGACGGAGCCAGCCAGCAGCAGGCTGTCGTCGCCGGCATTGATGCTCACATGCTCCAGCGGGCGGCCCTGCAGATCGAGACCGATCGGGGTCTCGCCGTAGGGGAAGGCGATCTCCGGGGTGATGGTCTTCTTGTTGTCCGGGTAGGTGACCTTGTAGGTGTGCTGGAACACCAGCACCTGTCCGTTGGACAGGCCCAGGGCGACCGTCGGGCTGCCCGGCTGGTCCTGGGCGATCGAGCGGATCTCGCTGCCCGCCGGAAGCGGCAGAGCGACACGCTTCAGTTCGACACCGGTCTTGGCGTTGAAGAAGAGAATCTCGCCCTGGCCGCCGACGCGCATGGCCACCTGGTTCTGCTCCTCGATGCTGAGCAGCAGGGGCACCTGCGCCTGCTGCATCCAGGCCGGAGTCAGCGCTTCGCGGGTCTCCAGGTCGGCGCCGCGGAACAGGGGGAGCACGACGTAGGCCAGGTAGAAGAAGATCAGGGTGATCGCCGCCAGCACGGCCAGGCCGCCGACCAGCACGTACCAGCGGGTCAGGCGGTCCTTGAGGGCACGGATGCGGCGCTTGCGTTGCAGGGCTGGCGTATTGAAGTCAATCCGCTCGGGAGCAAGGGAGGAGTTCATCGGGGAGTTGGCCATGTCGTTCATGGGGTGACACCCTAAAGGCTCTGTATGACAGACAGATGACAGCAACATGACGCAACAAAGCCCGCCAGCAGAGCCTCGCTGGCGGGAAAGGCCGGCGGATCCTAGCGCCCGCCGGCAGAGCCTTCATGCCTGGACGGCCCATCGCTGGGCCATCCGCTCAAGTCACTGGATTACAGGCCCAGTTCCTTGATCGCCTTCTCGGCCACCTTGGCCGGCAGCGGGATGTAGCCGTCCTTGACCACGACCTGCTGGCCGGTCTTGGACAGAACCAGCTTGAGGAACTGAGCCTCCAGCGGGTCCAGCGGCTTGTTCGGCGCCTTGTTCACGTAGACGTAGAGGAAGCGCGACAGCGGATAGGTGCCGTTCAGGGCGTTCTGCTCGTTGTCCTCGACGAAGGCAGCGCCTTCCTTCTTGGCCAGGGCCACGGTCTTCACGCTGGCGGTCTTGTAGCCGATACCGGAGTAGCCGATGCCGTTCAGCGACTGGCTGACCGACTGCACCACGGAAGCCGAACCCGGCTGCTCGTTGACGTTCGGACGGAAGTCGCCTTTGCACAGGGCTTCTTCCTTGAAGTAGCCGTAGGTGCCGGAAACCGAGTTGCGGCCGAACAGTTGCACCGGCTTCTTCGCCCAGTCACCGGTCAGGCCCAGGTCGCCCCAGGTCTTCACGTCCTGCTTGCTGCCACACAGGCGGGTAGCGGAGAAGATCGCATCGACCTGCTGCATGGTCAGGCCTTTGATCGGGTTGTCCTTGTGCACGAAGATCGCCAGGGCGTCGACAGCGACCGGGACGGCGGTCGGCTTATAGCCGTACTTCTGCTCGAAAGCCTGCAGCTCGACGTCCTTCATCTTGCGGCTCATCGGGCCCAGGTTGGCGGTGCCTTCGGTCAGGGCCGGCGGCGCGGTGGAAGAACCGGCAGCCTGGATCTGGATGTTCACGTTCGGATAGAGGCGCTTGTACTCCTCGGCCCACATGGTCATCAGGTTGGCCAGAGTGTCGGAGCCGACGCTCGACAGGTTGCCCGACACACCGCTGGCTTTCTGATATTCCGGCAGCGCCGGGTCGATCGCGGCTACCGCGGAAGCGGCGCCTACGCCTGCGGCGACGAACGTCAGGGCCGCCATCAAACGCTTGAGTTTCATGCCTTGCTCCTTGGACAGGATGGGGTTGGATGGAACGGGGGCCAGTATCGTCAGGCCGCATGAAGACTCTATGAAAGGAATGTGACAGTTGGATGAAATGCCATCAGCCTTCCGACATTTTTCCGCAAGCCTTGGGAGAAGCCCTGCCACACCCCTAAAAGCCTGGAAACACAAGGGCTCCAGCCTTTCACGGAGGGGCCGGGGAGGCCCTCTGGAGCGCGTTTTCGATCCGCCTGGGGGAGGTAGCCGTCCATCCGTTTCATGCAGGATGGGTAGTTTCCAGGGCAATTGTGACAGTCGCCGCCGGCATTCGCAGTCGAGAAAAGAAGCGAGGAAGCACGCCTTTTTCCGCGCGCAAAAGCAAAACCCCTGGTCATCGCTGACCAGGGGTTTTGGGATAGGAGCTTGACGATGACCTACTCTCACATGGGGAGACCCCACACTACCATCGGCGATGCGTCGTTTCACTTCTGAGTTCGGGAAGGGATCAGGTGGTTCCAACGCTCTATGATCGTCAAGCAATTCGGTTGGATATCCGTTCGCTTGGGCTTACGTCTATCCGGATTCAGGTATGTGATTTCAAGGTGTTTTGCGGTTCATGCGAACTTTCGGTTCGTCGACTTCACCTTACAACACACAATCGTCAGATTGTTTGGGTGTTATATGGTCAAGCCTCACGGGCAATTAGTACTGGTTAGCTCAACGCCTCACAACGCTTACACACCCAGCCTATCAACGTCGTAGTCTTCGACGGCCCTTCAGGGGAATCAAGTTCCCAGTGAGATCTCATCTTGAGGCAAGTTTCCCGCTTAGATGCTTTCAGCGGTTATCTTTTCCGAACATAGCTACCCGGCAATGCCACTGGCGTGACAACCGGAACACCAGAGGTTCGTCCACTCCGGTCCTCTCGTACTAGGAGCAGCCCCTCTCAAATCTCAAACGTCCACGGCAGATAGGGACCGAACTGTCTCACGACGTTCTAAACCCAGCTCGCGTACCACTTTAAATGGCGAACAGCCATACCCTTGGGACCGGCTTCAGCCCCAGGATGTGATGAGCCGACATCGAGGTGCCAAACACCGCCGTCGATATGAACTCTTGGGCGGTATCAGCCTGTTATCCCCGGAGTACCTTTTATCCGTTGAGCGATGGCCCTTCCATACAGAACCACCGGATCACTAAGACCTACTTTCGTACCTGCTCGACGTGTCTGTCTCGCAGTCAAGCGCGCTTTTGCCTTTATACTCTGCGACCGATTTCCGACCGGTCTGAGCGCACCTTCGTACTCCTCCGTTACTCTTTAGGAGGAGACCGCCCCAGTCAAACTGCCCACCATACACTGTCCTCGATCCGGATTACGGACCAGAGTTAGAACCTCAAGCATGCCAGGGTGGTATTTCAAGGATGGCTCCACGCGAACTGGCGTCCACGCTTCAAAGCCTCCCACCTATCCTACACAAGCAGGCTCAAAGTCCAGTGCAAAGCTACAGTAAAGGTTCACGGGGTCTTTCCGTCTAGCCGCGGATACACTGCATCTTCACAGCGATTTCAATTTCACTGAGTCTCGGGTGGAGACAGCGCCGCCATCGTTACGCCATTCGTGCAGGTCGGAACTTACCCGACAAGGAATTTCGCTACCTTAGGACCGTTATAGTTACGGCCGCCGTTTACCGGGGCTTCGATCAAGAGCTTCGCTTGCGCTAACCCCATCAATTAACCTTCCGGCACCGGGCAGGCGTCACACCCTATACGTCCACTTTCGTGTTTGCAGAGTGCTGTGTTTTTAATAAACAGTCGCAGCGGCCTGGTATCTTCGACCAGCCAGAGCTTACGGAGTAAATCCTTCACCCTAGCCGGCGCACCTTCTCCCGAAGTTACGGTGCCATTTTGCCTAGTTCCTTCACCCGAGTTCTCTCAAGCGCCTTGGTATTCTCTACCCGACCACCTGTGTCGGTTTGGGGTACGGTTCCTGGTTACCTGAAGCTTAGAAGCTTTTCTTGGAAGCATGGCATCAACCACTTCGTCATCTAAAAGACGACTCGTCATCAGCTCTCGGCCTTGAAACCCCGGATTTACCTAAGATTTCAGCCTACCACCTTAAACTTGGACAACCAACGCCAAGCTGGCCTAGCCTTCTCCGTCCCTCCATCGCAGTAACCAGAAGTACAGGAATATTAACCTGTTTCCCATCGACTACGCTTTTCAGCCTCGCCTTAGGAACCGACTAACCCTGCGTCGATTAACGTTGCGCAGGAACCCTTGGTCTTTCGGCGTGGGTGTTTTTCACACCCATTGTCGTTACTCATGTCAGCATTCGCACTTCTGATACCTCCAGCAAGCTTCTCAACTCACCTTCACAGGCTTACAGAACGCTCCTCTACCGCGTCACTTACGTGACACCCGCAGCTTCGGTGTGTGGTTTGAGCCCCGTTACATCTTCCGCGCAGGCCGACTCGACTAGTGAGCTATTACGCTTTCTTTAAAGGATGGCTGCTTCTAAGCCAACCTCCTAGCTGTCTAAGCCTTCCCACATCGTTTACCACTTAACCACAACTTTGGGACCTTAGCTGGCGGTCTGGGTTGTTTCCCTTTTCACGACGGACGTTAGCACCCGCCGTGTGTCTCCCATGCTCGGCACTTCTGGGTATTCGGAGTTTGCATCGGTTTGGTAAGTCGGGATGACCCCCTAGCCGAAACAGTGCTCTACCCCCCAGAGTGATACATGAGGCGCTACCTAAATAGCTTTCGAGGAGAACCAGCTATCTCCGAGCTTGATTAGCCTTTCACTCCGATCCACAAGTCATCCCCTACCTTTTCAACGGGAGTGGGTTCGGTCCTCCAGTCAGTGTTACCTAACCTTCAACCTGCTCATGGATAGATCGCCCGGTTTCGGGTCTATACCCAGCGACTAAACGCCCTATTAAGACTCGCTTTCGCTACGCCTACCCTATACGGTTAAGCTTGCCACTGAATATAAGTCGCTGACCCATTATACAAAAGGTACGCAGTCACCTAACAAGTAGGCTCCCACTGCTTGTACGCATACGGTTTCAGGTTCTATTTCACTCCCCTCTCCGGGGTTCTTTTCGCCTTTCCCTCACGGTACTGGTTCACTATCGGTCAGTCAGTAGTATTTAGCCTTGGAGGATGGTCCCCCCATGTTCAGACAAAGTTTCTCGTGCTCCGTCCTACTCGATTTCACTTCAAAGATCCTTTCGCGTACGGGGCTATCACCCACTATGGCCGCACTTTCCAGAGCGTTCCGCTAAAATCAATGAAGCTTAAGGGCTAATCCCCGTTCGCTCGCCACTACTAAGGGAATCTCGGTTGATTTCTTTTCCTCAGGGTACTTAGATGTTTCAGTTCCCCTGGTTCGCCTCTTGCACCTATGGATTCAGTACAAGATACCTAGGTTATCCTAGGTGGGTTCCCCCATTCAGAGATCTCCGGATCAAAGTCTGTTTGCCGACTCCCCGAAGCTTTTCGCAGGCTACCACGTCTTTCATCGCCTCTGACTGCCAAGGCATCCACCGTATGCGCTTCTTCACTTGACCATATAACCCCAAGCAATCTGGTTATACTGTGAAGACGACATTCGCCGAAAATTCGCGCTTGAACTCGCAAATTTTACCTTGACTTGAATGATCACCAGTGAAAGAGATCATTCAGTCTTACTTCTATCACATACCCGAATTTTTAAAGAACAGTTCTGGTGCAAAGACCAGAAATCAATGTTCATCTACGAACATTCATTTCTGAGCTTTCGACGATTGTTTTAGATGGTGGAGCCAAGGAGGATCGAACTCCTGACCTCCTGCGTGCAAAGCAGGCGCTCTCCCAGCTGAGCTATGGCCCCGTATCGGATCACGCAGCACACCAACAATTGGTGGGTCTGGGCAGATTCGAACTGCCGACCTCACCCTTATCAGGGGTGCGCTCTAACCAACTGAGCTACAGACCCAATCGTCTAACCAGTGAATCAAGCAATTCGTGTGGGAGCTTATGAAGAAGCTGAGATCTTCGATTAAGGAGGTGATCCAGCCGCAGGTTCCCCTACGGCTACCTTGTTACGACTTCACCCCAGTCATGAATCACTCCGTGGTAACCGTCCCCCTTGCGGTTAGACTAGCTACTTCTGGAGCAACCCACTCCCATGGTGTGACGGGCGGTGTGTACAAGGCCCGGGAACGTATTCACCGTGACATTCTGATTCACGATTACTAGCGATTCCGACTTCACGCAGTCGAGTTGCAGACTGCGATCCGGACTACGATCGGTTTTATGGGATTAGCTCCACCTCGCGGCTTGGCAACCCTTTGTACCGACCATTGTAGCACGTGTGTAGCCCTGGCCGTAAGGGCCATGATGACTTGACGTCATCCCCACCTTCCTCCGGTTTGTCACCGGCAGTCTCCTTAGAGTGCCCACCCGAGGTGCTGGTAACTAAGGACAAGGGTTGCGCTCGTTACGGGACTTAACCCAACATCTCACGACACGAGCTGACGACAGCCATGCAGCACCTGTGTCTGAGTTCCCGAAGGCACCAATCCATCTCTGGAAAGTTCTCAGCATGTCAAGGCCAGGTAAGGTTCTTCGCGTTGCTTCGAATTAAACCACATGCTCCACCGCTTGTGCGGGCCCCCGTCAATTCATTTGAGTTTTAACCTTGCGGCCGTACTCCCCAGGCGGTCGACTTATCGCGTTAGCTGCGCCACTAAGATCTCAAGGATCCCAACGGCTAGTCGACATCGTTTACGGCGTGGACTACCAGGGTATCTAATCCTGTTTGCTCCCCACGCTTTCGCACCTCAGTGTCAGTATCAGTCCAGGTGGTCGCCTTCGCCACTGGTGTTCCTTCCTATATCTACGCATTTCACCGCTACACAGGAAATTCCACCACCCTCTACCGTACTCTAGCTCAGTAGTTTTGGATGCAGTTCCCAGGTTGAGCCCGGGGATTTCACATCCAACTTGCTGAACCACCTACGCGCGCTTTACGCCCAGTAATTCCGATTAACGCTTGCACCCTTCGTATTACCGCGGCTGCTGGCACGAAGTTAGCCGGTGCTTATTCTGTTGGTAACGTCAAAACAGCAAGGTATTAACTTACTGCCCTTCCTCCCAACTTAAAGTGCTTTACAATCCGAAGACCTTCTTCACACACGCGGCATGGCTGGATCAGGCTTTCGCCCATTGTCCAATATTCCCCACTGCTGCCTCCCGTAGGAGTCTGGACCGTGTCTCAGTTCCAGTGTGACTGATCATCCTCTCAGACCAGTTACGGATCGTCGCCTTGGTAGGCCTTTACCCCACCAACTAGCTAATCCGACCTAGGCTCATCTGATAGCGTGAGGTCCGAAGATCCCCCACTTTCTCCCTCAGGACGTATGCGGTATTAGCGCCCGTTTCCGGACGTTATCCCCCACTACCAGGCAGATTCCTAGGCATTACTCACCCGTCCGCCGCTGAATCCAGGAGCAAGCTCCCTTCATCCGCTCGACTTGCATGTGTTAGGCCTGCCGCCAGCGTTCAATCTGAGCCATGATCAAACTCTTCAGTTCAATACTGCTTGGGTTTTGAGAAAACCCTAAACTTGGCTCAGCAATCGCATTCTCTTAAAAAGAGATAAAACTCTCGAATTCACGAGTGTTACTTGCGTTGCTGATAATCTTGCGATCACCAGTCTTACATCACAAGCACCCACACGAATTGCTTGATTCGACTTGTTAAAGAGCAGTTGGTCAAGGCTTTCGTCTCAACCGAGGCCGCGCATTCTACAGCAACCTCTCGTTCCGTCAAGCGTTATTTTCGAAAATTTTCTTTTCTACTCAACCGCTTGCGCCGACCTTCAAACCATCTTCCGATCAGCGGGAGGCGCATTCTACAGCGTTCAAA
>NZ_KI517354.1:3302244-3445594 GCF_000478485.2 Pseudomonas sp. P179 | reverse complement strand
TATCCCCCACTACCAGGCAGATTCCTAGGCATTACTCACCCGTCCGCCGCTGAATCCAGGAGCAAGCTCCCTTCATCCGCTCGACTTGCATGTGTTAGGCCTGCCGCCAGCGTTCAATCTGAGCCATGATCAAACTCTTCAGTTCAATACTGCTTGGGTTTTGAGAAAACCCTAAACTTGGCTCAGCAATCGCATTCTCTTAAAAAGAGATAAAACTCTCGAATTCACGAGTGTTACTTGCGCTGCTGATAATCTTGCGATCACCAGTCTTACATCACAAGCACCCACACGAATTGCTTGATTCGACTTGTTAAAGAGCAGTTGGTCAAGGCTTTCGTCTCAACCGAGGCCGCGCATTCTACAGCAACCTCTCGTTCCGTCAAGCGTTATTTTCGAAAATTTTCTTTTCTACTCAACCGCTTGCGCCGACCTTCAAACCATCTTCCGATCAGCGGGAGGCGCATTCTACAGCGTTCAAATTCGCTGTCAAGCACCTCGGTGAAGCTTCGTTTCGAACCCCTTTCGGGACCGAACCGCTGCGGCGAACAACCTGCCGGAGCGCTTCACCACCCCTCGGAGAGAATCCGTAAATCCTTGATTTTCAAGCATTTACTCTTCGTCGTCGCCGGGAGTGGTGCGCATTATAGGGAGATAGAAACTGGCGTCAACGATTATTTCAAAAATAATTCAAATAACCGCCGGAAGCGCTTTCAGCCCACCGAAACCGCCTCGCCAGCCGGCTTTTTCTGCGCCAGCAGGTAGAGCCCGACGAGGAAGCCGACCAGGCACAGAGTGACCACGTAGTAAGCCGGCCCCATCGGGCTCTGCTTGAGCAGCAGGGCCACCGCCATCGGCGTCAGCCCACCGAAGATGGCGTAGGCCAGGTTGTAGGAAAAGGACAGGCCGGAGAAACGCACAACCGGTGGGAACGCATTGACCATCACGTAGGGAACGGCGCCGACGATGCCGACGAAGAAGCCGGTCAGTGCATATAAAGGAAAGAGCCAGTCCGGGTGGGCCTTGAGGTTGCCGTAGAAGCTCCAGGACACCAGCGCCAGCAGCACGCTACCGGCAACGAAAGTCAGTCCCGCGCCGTAACGATCCGCCATGCGCCCGGCGACGATGCAGCCAAGGGTCAGGCAGACGATCGCCAGGCTGTTGGCCTTGAGCGCCGTGGCGGCATCGAAGCCGTATACGCTCTGCAGCACGGTAGGGGTCATCAGGATGACCACCACGATCGCGGCCGACAGCACCCAGGTCAGCAGCATCGACACCAGGACGGCGCCACGATGATCGCGGACCACCGCTTTCAACGGCACTTCCTCTGCCAGCGCCTTGCGCTGCTGCAGCTCGGCGAATACCGGCGTCTCGTGCAGCCAGCGGCGCAGGTAGACCGAGAACAGGCCGAACACCCCGCCGAGCAGGAAGGGAATCCGCCAGGCGTAGTCCTGCACCTCTGTCGCGCTATAGAAGCTATTGATCGCAGTAGCCACCAGCGAGCCCAGCAGGATGCCCGCCGTCAGGCCGGAAGTCAGCGTCCCGCAGGCATAACCGACATGCCGTGCCGGTACATGCTCGGCGACGAAGACCCAAGCCCCCGGCACCTCCCCGCCAATCGCGGCGCCCTGGATCACCCTCAGCAGGAGCAGCGCCAGGGGCGCCCAGATGCCGATCTGCGCGTAGGTCGGAAGCAGGCCCATGATCAGGGTCGGCACCGCCATCATGAAGATGCTCAGGGTGAACATGCGCTTGCGCCCGAGCAGGTCGCCGAAGTGGGCCATGATCACGCCGCCCAGCGGCCGCGCCAGGTAGCCGGCGGCGAACAGGCCGAAGGTTTGCAGCTGACGCAGCCATTCCGGCATGTCCGCCGGGAAGAACAGCTTGCCGACCACGGTGGCGAAGAACACGAAGATGATGAAGTCGTAGAACTCCAGCGCTCCACCCAGGGCGGAGAGGGACAGGGTCTTGTAGTCGCTGCGGGTCAATGGACGCTGGGCCGGCGCCTCGGGAGCATTCGCGGATGGCATGTCGGGATTGTTCTCTTTATTCGTTCAGCAAGCATGAGCGGGGTTCGACCGGCAGGCGTGTCGACCTGCGACCCGGGGACGCAGGAGCGAAACCATAGCAAATCGACGAATGTCCACACAGTCGGTCGAAGAGAGAACCGGGCGGTCGTCGGCTGCCCTACTCCTCTATATAATGCCCGGGCGCCTCTGAAAGCTGTCCCAAGACCTTGCACCGGCAGGCGTTTTGGGAGAGTTTTCCCCTAAACCGCGCTTGAACAAGAAATCCGGGGGGCACGAGGCCCTTACCTATGATCGAGCTTGAACAAGAAGACCCCATTCCCCAGGGAGACCTGGCCTTGCAGATTACCGCGCTGCCGCGCGAAACCAACGGTTTCGGCGATATCTACGGCGGTTGGCTGGTATCCCAGATGGACCTGGCGGGAACCGCCATGGCCAGCAAGATCGCCGGCGGCCGTATCGCCACCGTCGCCATCGACCGCATGGCCTTCATGGTGCCGGTCGCGGTAGGTGCCCAGCTTTCCTTCTATACCCAGACCCTGGAAGTCGGCCGCAGCTCGATCCGCATGCTGGTCGAGGTGTGGAGCGACGACCCGCTGTCCAGCGAATGGCGCAAAGTCACCGAGGCGGTGTTCGTGTTCGTCGCCATCGATGGCAGCGGGCGCACCCGCCCGGTCCCGCCACGCCGGGGCTAGACGCAGGAACGCCGGCTATCGCCGGCGTTCTTGTTTGCGCGTTCCTCAGGCCCGCACGGGGTTGCCGCGTACCGGCGCATCCCCGGCCACGTAGTACTTCGCCGTGCTGCGCGGCAGCGGCTGGCGACCGCGGATCCTGTCGGCGATCTTCTCGGCCATCATGATGGTGGTGGCATTGAGGTTGCCGGTGATGATCAGCGGCATGATCGACGCATCCACCACTCGCAGTCCTTCCATGCCATGGACCCGTCCCTGGCCATCGACCACCGCCATGTCGTCGCTGCCCATCTTGCACGAGCAGGATGGGTGGAAAGCGGTCTCAGCATGGTTGCGGATGAACTCGTCGAGTTCGGCGTCCGACTGCACGCTCACCCCAGGGCTCAACTCGCGGCCCCGATAGGGGTCCAGCGCCGGCTGGTTCATGATCTCGCGGGTCAGCCGGATGCCGTCGCGGAACTCCTGCCAGTCCTGCTCGTGGGACATGTAGTTGAACAGGATGCTCGGATGCTGGCGCGGGTCCCTGGACTTCAGGTGGATGCGCCCGCGGCTCGGCGAGCGCATCGAGCCCATGTGCGCCTGGAAGCCGTGCTCCTGCACGCCCTTGCTGCCGTTGTAGTTGATCGCCACCGGGAGGAAATGGAACTGGATGTTCGGCCATTCGAACGCTTCGCGGGTTCGGATGAAGCCGCCAGCCTCGAACTGGTTGCTGGCGCCGAGGCCCTTGCCGAGGAACAGCCACTGGGCACCGATGGCAGGCTGGTTCCACCATTTGGTCGCCGGGTAGATCGACACCGGCTGCTTGCAGGCGTACTGCAGGTAGAGTTCCAGGTGATCCTGCAGGTTGGCGCCGACGCCCGGCAGGTCATGCACCACCGGGATGTCCAGGTCGCGCAGCAGGGCCGCCGGGCCGACGCCGGAGCGTTGCAGCAATTGCGGCGAGGCGATCGCGCCGCTGCACACCAATACTTCGCGGCGGGCGTGGGCGGTGACCGGGTTGTCGCCGTTGCCCACCAGGTAGGAGACGCCGATGGCGCGCTTGCCGCTGAACAGGATGCGGTCGCTCAGGGCGTGGGTGACGATGGTCAGGTTGGGCCGGCCGCGGGCCTGGTCCAGGTAGCCGCGCCCGGTGGCGGCGCGACGGCCCTCCGGGGTGACGGTCCGGTCCATGGGGCCGAAGCCTTCCTGCTGGTAACCGTTGAGGTCATCGGTTCGCGGGTAGCCGGCCTGCACGCCGGCCTCGACCATCGCATGGAACAGTGGGTTGTTGCCGGCCTTCGGCGTGGTCACGCTGACCGGGCCGTCGCCGCCATGGTAGTCGTTGGGGCCGATGTCCCGGGTTTCCGCCTTGCGGAAGTACGGCAGGCAGTCGAGGTAGCTCCAGTCCTCGAGGCCCGGCTCCTTGGCCCAGCCGTCGAAGTCCAGGGCGTTGCCGCGGATGTAGCACATGCCGTTGATCAGCGAGGAGCCGCCCAGGCCCTTGCCGCGACCGCACTCCATGCGGCGGTTGTTCATGTAGGGCTCGGGGTCGGTCTCGTAGGCCCAGTTGTAGCGCCGCCCCTGCAGCGGGAAGGCAAGGGCCGCCGGCATCTGGGTGCGGAAGTCGAAGCGGTAGTCGGGACCGCCGGCTTCGAGCAGCAGGACGCTGACGTCGGCATCTTCGGTGAGGCGGGTAGCGAGTACGTTACCGGCAGAGCCGGCTCCGATGATGATGTAGTCGAATTCCTGGGACATGCAGGCCTTCCTCTTTTCTCGGCATGACACCGGCCGCGACGCTGGCGCGCCGGTGTCTGGAAGTTCGGAATGGCCGGTGTCAGGGAGCGTTGCCTGGGACCGGCCTGGTTAGGGGTTCGAGCGCTGCGTCGAGGCTCAGAACACCGAGGCGTAGTCGCCCAGCTCCACTTGCACGGACTTGATGCGAGTGTAATGAGCCAGGGTGGTGAGACCGTTCTCGCGACCGACACCGGATTGCTTGTAACCGCCGACCGGCATTTCCGCCGGCGACTCGCCCCAGGTATTGATCCAGCAGATGCCGGCTTCCAGGCGATGGATGGCGCGGTGGGCGCGGGCCAGGTCCTGGGTCACGACGCCGGCGGCGAGGCCGTACTCGGTATCGTTGGCGCGGCGGATCGCCTCGTCTTCGTCGTCATAGACCAGGATGCTCATCACCGGGCCGAAGATTTCCTCGCGGACGATGGTCATGTCGTCGCGGCAATCGGTGAACACGGTCGGCGCGACGTAGGCGCCTTTGCCGAACGCTCCATCGGTCACACGCTCGCCGCCGCACAGCAGGCGAGCCTTCTGCGCCTTGCCGGACTCGATGTAGCCGAGCACGCTTTCCATGTGCGGGAAGCTGACCAGCGGGCCGAAGTTGGTGTTCTCGTCCTGCGGGTCGCCGAGACGGATGCGCTGCACGCGCTCCAGTACCTTGGCTTCGAAGCGGGCCTGCTGGGAACGGTGGATGAACACCCGGGTGCCGTTGGTGCAGACCTGGCCGGAGCTGAAGAAGTTGGCCATGACGGCGATGTCGGCGGCACGGTCGAGGTCTGCGTCGGGGAAGATGATCAGCGGGGACTTGCCGCCCAGCTCCATGGTCACTTCCTTCAGCGACGAGCTGGAAGCGCTGGCCATGACTTTCTTGCCGGTGGAGGTGCCACCGGTGAAGGAGATCTTCTCGATCAGCGGGTGCTCGGTCAGCCACTGGCCGACTTCGCGTCCGCTGCCGGTGAGCACGTTGAACACGCCGTCCGGCACGCCGGCCTCGGTGTAGATCTCGGCCAGCTTGAGGGCAGTCAGCGGGGTGACTTCGCTGGGCTTGAAGATCATCGCGTTGCCGGCAGCGAGGGCCGGGGCGGATTTCCACAGGGCGATCTGCACCGGGTAGTTCCAGGCGCCAATGCCGGCGACCACGCCCAGCGGCTCGCGGCGGGTGTAGACGAAACTGGTTTCGCGCAGGGGAATCTGCTCGCCTTCGATGGCCGGGACCAGGCCGGCGTAGTACTCGAGCACGTCGGCGCCGGTGACGATGTCCACCGAGCGGGTTTCCGCCAGCGGCTTGCCGGTATCCAGGGTTTCCAGGGCGGCCAGTTCGTCGTTGCGCTCGCGGAGGATGTCGACGGCGCGACGGAGGATGCGCGAGCGCTGCATGGCGGTCATCGCCGCCCACACCTTCTGCCCCTCGACGGCGCTCTGCACGGCCCGCTCGACGTCTTCCCTGGAAGCCCGCTGGACCTTGGCGAGCACTTCGCCGTTGGCCGGGTTGATGGTCTCGAAGGTGGCGCCACTGCTGGCCTCCACGTAGCGACCGCCAATGTAGAGCTTCTGTTCTTCGAATCGGGCCATGTTGCAGTCCTCTCTTATCGGTATCGCAGGCGCAAGGCGGCGCCGCGGGGGTTTTCGTCCCTACCCCGACTGTTTTGCCAACTGCTGGTCGAGGTAGTCGTAAGCGATGTTCAGGGCCTCGTCGGTATCGAAGGCGTCGCCGGTCAGCGCGCCACGCAACCACAGGCCGTCGATCAGGGCCGCCAGGCCGCGTGCCGCGGCGCGGGCGTCGTCCGCCGAGAGCTGGCGGCGGAACTGGTAGCACAGGTTCGAATACAGGCGATGGTCGTTGACCCGCTGCAATCGACGCAGTGCCGGCTGGTGCATGCTGGTCGCCCAGAACGCCAGCCAGGTCTTCATCGCCGGACCATTGACCTGGCTGTCGTCGAAGTTGCCTTCGACGATCGCTCGCAGGTGCGCCCTCGGACTGTCGTCGTAGAGCGCCGCGCGGCGTTCGCGTACGGCCTTGCTCAAGGCGCTGAGCAGGTGCCGCATGGTCGCTTCCAGCAAGCCGTTCTTGTCCTGGAAGTAGTGGCTGATGATGCCGTTGGAAACACCCGCCAGGCGGGCAATCAGGGCGATGCTGGCGTCTCCCATGCCGACCTGATCGACCGCCTCCAGGGTGGCGTGAATCAGTTGCGAGCGGCGTATGGGCTGCATACCGACCTTGGGCATTGCTATCTCCTCTCGTCGATAGGTGCGTGCGGGCACCGACCGACGTCATTGGTGGCCAGTCTATTTTGTTTTTATTGAACGTTCAATCAACTAAGAATAAGCTCGGCGTCCATGAGCGGCTCCCAGCCTGCGTGCAACCTGGCCCGCGCCGTTCATCACCTCGTCGCCGAAGTCCGCCAAGGATCGCAGAATCCGGGCTTCAAGTGGGGTGGCAATGCTGTGTCTGTAGTCCGCGGCCATAAGCCGCCATGCTTTCACTGCCATGGGGTCATCCTCCAATGAGTACTGCTTCGCCAATAAAAACAAACGAGCAGGTACGTCTGAATCCGATCGTGTTCTTCGGCTCGACCGCACTGATCCTGGTTCTGACCGCCGCCCTCATCCTCTATCCCGACAGCGCCGGAGCCTTGCTCGGCCGCATCCAGGCGTGGCTGTCGCACAGCTTCGGCTGGTACTACATGCTGGCCATCGGCGCCTACCTGTTCTTCGTCGCCTGGGTGGCCTTCTCGCGCTTCGGCACCCTCAAGCTCGGCGAGGAGCATGAAAAGCCGGACTTCAGCTACGGCGCCTGGGCCGGCATGCTGTTCTCCTCCGGGATCGGCATCTCGCTGCTCTACTTCGCCGCATCCGAGCCGATCGACCACCTCTACCACCCGCCCGAAGGCGTTCCCGGCAGCCCTCAGGCGGCGCGCCAGGCGCTGCAACTGACCTTCCTCCACTGGGGCCTGCACGGCTGGGCGATCTATGCCCTGGTCGGCCTCGCCGTCGGTTATTTCGCCTACCGCCATCGCCAGCCGCTGGCGTTGCGTTCGGCGCTCTATCCGATCCTCGGCGAGCGCTGGGTGAAAGGCGCCGCGGGCCACGCGGTGGATTGCTTCGGCATCTTCGTCACCCTTCTCGGGCTGGTGACCAACCTGGGCATCGGCGCCTTGCAGGTGTCGTCCGGTCTCGAGTACCTGACCGGCATGCCGCACAGCAAAGGCACCCTGCTGGCGGTGATCCTGGTGATGAGCCTGGTCGCCACCCTGGCGGCGGTCTCCGGTGTCGAGAAAGGCATCCGCCGGCTGTCCAACCTGAATATCGTGCTGTTCAGCTCGCTGCTGCTGTTCGTGCTGGTCTGCGGTTCGACCCTGGAACTGCTCAACGGCTTCGTACAGAACCTCGGCGACTATCTCGACGGCCTGGTGCTGAAGACCTTCGACCTCTACGTCTACACCGGTGCCGGCGCCGGCAAGAGCGAGGAATGGCTGGGCCTGTGGACCCTGTTCTACTGGGCCTGGTGGATTTCCTGGGCGCCCTTCGTCGGTATGTTCATCGCCCGCATCTCCCGCGGTCGCAGCGTGCGCGAACTGGTCTGCGGGGTGCTGCTGATCCCGCTGGGCTTCACCCTGGCCTGGCTGTCGGTATTCGGCAACAGCGCCCTGGACCTGGTGATGAACCACGGCGCGACCGACCTGGGCAAGGCCGCGCTGGAACAGCCGTCGATGTCGATCTACCTGCTGCTGGAACACTATCCGCTGTCGAAGATCGTCATCGGCCTGTCGATCTTCGTCGGCTTCGTGCTGTTCCTCACCCCGGCGGATTCCGGCTCGGTGATGCTGGCCAATCTCTCGCGCAGCGGCGGCGAGCTGGACGAGGACGCGCCGAACTGGCTGCGTATCCTCTGGTCGGCCGTCGTCACGCTAGTCACCATCGGCCTGCTGTTCGCCGGCAACTTCACGGCGATGCAAACCGTCGTGGTGCTCGCCGGGCTGCCGTTCTCGGCGGTGCTGATCCTGTTCATGTTCGGCCTGCACAAGGCCATGCGCGCCGACTACGAGGCCCAGGTCGGCGACCGCCGCACCTACCAGCCGGTGCCGGCGCCAACCCAGCCCCAGACCTGAACCCGGCGCCGCTAGGGCGCCCTCGCCAATCAGGTGCGTACTTGGCCCGGCGTTTCGCCGGGCCTTTCTTTTCTGCCACCCGGCGCCCGGCGCATGCCGCAGGAACCGGCGCGCGGGAGTGTGGGACAGGAAGAGCAGGCGGAAAAAGCGCGGAGGGTAAACGCGAATGCCCGGCAGCGCCGGGCATTCGCAGCGGCCCCGAGCGGGCCGAGGGGGATCAGCCGAGGTTCTTGCCCAGCAGCGCGTGATACAGCTCGCTGTCGCCGAGCACCCCGACCACCCTGTCCTGCTCCTGCAGGACCAGCTTGTGGCCGGTCTGGTAGCGAATCTGCAGGGCATCGCGCATACGGATGCTGACATCCACCAGGGTCGGTTCGCGGCGCAGCTTCTCCACCGGGTCGCCCTGGCGCCAGCGTTGCAGGTCGATGACGTTGCTGCCCTGGCGCGCGCCCTTGAGCACGTCGCCTTCGCTGAGACCGATCCAGCAGTCGCGGCCCTGGTCGAAGCAGATCTCGTCGTTCTGCCGGATGCACTGGTCGAGGCCACGCATCAGGCTCTGGCCGCACAGCACGTTGAGCGGGTTGGTATGGGCGACAAAGGTACGCACGTAGTCGTCCGCGGGGCTCAGCACGATCTCTTCCGGCTTGCCGTGCTGGATGATCCGGCCGTCCTTCATGATCGCGATGCGGGTGCCGATCTTCAGCGCCTCGTCGAGGTCGTGGCTGACGAACACGATGGTCTTGTGCAGTTGCCGTTGCAGCACCAGCAGTTCGTCCTGCAATTGCTGGCGGATCAGCGGGTCGAGGGCCGAGAACGGTTCGTCCATCAGCAGGATGTCGCCATCCATCGCCAGCGCGCGAGCCAGGCCGACGCGCTGCTGCATGCCGCCGGAGAGCGAGTCGGGACGCTTGTCGCGCCACTGCGAGAGACCGACCAGCTCGAGCTTCTCGTCGATCAGCTTCTTCCGCTCGGCGGCCGGGCGGCCCTGCATCTCCAGGCCGAAGCCGACGTTCTCGGCCACCGTCAGCCAGGGCATCAGGGCGAACTTCTGGAACACCATGGCGATGCGCTTGGTACGCATGGCCTTGAGGGTCGCCGGCGAGCAGTTGGCGATGTCCACCTGCGAACCTTCGTGCTCGATCAGCAGCTTGCCGCGGCTGACCTTGTTCAGGCCGTTGATGCAGCGCAGCAGGCTCGACTTGCCGGAGCCGGAAAGTCCCATCAGCACGCAGATCTCGCCGCGGTTGACGTCCAGGCAGGCGTCCTCGACGCCGAGCACCTGGCCGGTGCGCTTGAGGATCTCGGCGCGGCCGAGGCCCTGGTCGAGGAGCTTCAGGGCTTCCTTGGTGTGGGTGCCGAAGATGACGTCCACATGGTCGAATCGGATCGCGGTCATGGCTTATTTCCCCTTCACGGCGCGCTGCTTGCACACCCGGTCGAGCAGGATGGCGAGCAGGACGATGGCCAGGCCGGCTTCGAAGCCGAGGGAGATGTCGGCGGTGTTCAGCGCGTTCACCACCGGCTTGCCGAGGCCATCGGCGCCGACCAGCGCGGCGATCACCACCATCGACAGGGAGAGCATGATGCATTGGGTGATGCCGGCGGCAATGCTCGGCATCGCGTGCGGCAGCTCGATGCGCGTCAGCAGTTGCCAGCGCGAGCAGCCGAAGGCCTTGCCGGCGTCGAGCAGCTCCGCCGGAACGTCCTGGATACCCAGGCAGGTCAGGCGGATTGGCGCGGCGACGGCGAAGATCACCGTGGAGATCAGGCCCGGCACCACGCCGAGGCCGAACAGGGTCAGGGTCGGGATCAGGTAGACGAAGGTCGGCACCGTCTGCATCAGGTCCAGCAGCGGCCGCAGCGCGGTGTAGAACCACGGCTTGTGCGCGGCGACGATGCCCAGCGGCACGCCTACGGCGATGCACACCAGGGTGGCGAATATCACCTGGGCGAGGGTTTCCATGGTCTCCTGCCAGTAGCCCAGGTTGAGGATCAGCAGCAACGAGGCCAGGGCGAACACGGTCAGCCCCCAGCTGCGCTGGATGAAATGCACCAGCCCTACCAGCAAGGCGATCAGCACCAGCGGGTTGAACCAGAGCAAGCCGTTGGTGACGCCATGGATGAGGAACTCAAGGGTGTCGGAGATCTTGTCGAAGAACGATGCGCCATGCAGGGTCAGCCAGTCGACGAAACCGGCGATCTGCTCTCCCAGCGGGAGCTTGTGATCAGTCAGGAACATAATCAGGGTCCATCAAGAGCGGGAAATGAACGACCGGTCGCCTACTTGGCGAACGCCAGCTTGGCCGCGGCTGCGGCAGGCTGCCCGTCGCGGGTGGTGACACCGGCCAGCCAGGCATCCAGCTGTTCCGGGTGATCCTTCAACCAGGCCTTAGCGGCTTCCTCGGGTTTCTTGTTTTCGTTGAGTACCGCGTCCATCAGCTTGTTCTCCATCTCGAGGGTGAAGCTGAGGTTCTTCAGCAGTTGGCCGACGTTGGCGCACTCCTGGGCGTAGCCCTTGCGCACGTTGGTGTAGATGGTCGCGCCGCCATAGTTGGGGCCGAAGAAGTCGTCGCCGCCTTCCAGGTACTTCATCTGGAAGCGGGTATTCATGGGGTGCGGCTCCCAGCCGAGGAACACCACCCACTGGTTGCGCCGGATGGCCCGCTGCACCTGCGAGAGCATGCCCGCCTCGCTGGATTCCACCAACTTGAACTTGCCCAGTTCGAAGGCGTTCTTGTCGATCATGCTCTGGGCGACGCGGTTGCCGTCGTTGCCCGGCTCGATGCCGTAGATCTTGTTGCCCAGCTTGTCGGAGAACTTCGCGATATCGGCGAAGCTGCGCAGGCCGCCGTCGTAGACGTACTGGGGAACCGCCAGGGTGTACTTGGCGCCCTCCAGGTTGGCGCGCAGTGTCTCGACCGTACCTTTCTCGGCGTACTGCTTGATGTCGTTGGTCATGGTGGGCATCCAGTTGCCCAGGAATACGTCGAGGTCGTTGTTGGCCAGGGAGCGGTAGGTCACCGGCACCGAGAGCAGATTGACCTTGGTCTTGTAGCCGAGGGACTCGAGGACCTGGCGGGTGACCGCAGTGGTCACTGTGATGTCGGTCCAGCCGACGTCGGCGAAACGCACCGACGCACAGGATTCGGGCTCCGCGGCCTGGGCTGCCAGCGGTGCGCACAGAGACACGGCCAGCAGCCAAGACTTGCAACCTTTCATAGCGAACTCCTCTGCAGGGTAAGGCGCCGGCGCTACCCCGAAGGGCGCGGCGGTCTGTCTGTATCGGGCCGACCGGTAGCGGCCCTCAGCGGGCAATTCGTGAACGATCATGAAACAGGACGCATCCGTCGCCTACAGGGTGGGTCGCAACCAGTGCAGGCGGGGTCGCATTCAGTACCCGCTGTGTCGCATTCAATCATAGTGGTCTTTGCCGGCGACCAGCGGATGCCGTTTTCGGAGCGGCGCGAGCCCGTTCTCATTCCGACGCCGTGCAGGTGCAGACGCCCCTCGGCCGCAGAGGTTCCCCGATCCGGGCGCGGACGCGGCGCTTTTGGACATGGCCGGGTCGGTGGCGGATGCGGCCCGCCCCGGGGAAAGCCCGATGATGCGCAGGAATCGCGGGCGGAGGAGCCGCCACCCCCACTACGCAGGCACGGATGCCGCGGCAATCCCGGAGGCCGGCATGGCTATCAGTGTGTTCGACCTTTTCAAGATCGGTATCGGCCCGTCCAGTTCGCATACCGTCGGCCCCATGCGCGCCGCCGCGCTGTTCACCGCTGCCCTGCGCCAGCGCCAGGCGCTGTCGGCGGTGCGGCGTCTCGAAGTGCGCCTGTATGGCTCGCTGTCCGCCACCGGCGTCGGCCACGGCACCGATCGCGCGGTGATCATGGGCCTGATGGGCGAATGGCCGGATCGTATCGACCCGACCCAGATCGCCCCACGCATGGCCGCGCTGCTCGATAGCGGCCTGCTGCAACTGGACGGCCGCGTGGCGGTACCGTTCGACTGGGTGCGCGACATGCGCCTGCTCGACGAGAACCTGCCCTACCACCCCAACGCCATGACCCTGGTCGCCTACGGCGAGCAAGGCGAACTGCACCAGGAGACCTACTACTCGGTGGGTGGCGGCTTCGTGGTCGATGCGGCACAGGCCGCCTCGGGACAGCTCGACCAGGACCACACGGTGCTGCCCTACGACTTCTCCAGCGCCGAGGAACTGTTGCTGCTGTGCAAGCGCCACAACCTGCGGGTATCCGAGCTGATGCTGGCCAACGAACGCATCTGGCGCAGCGAGACCGACATCCGCGAAGGCCTGCGGCGCATCTGGCAGGCGATGCGCGATTGCGTCGACAACGGGTTGCGTAACGAAGGCATCCTTCCCGGCGGGCTCAACGTGCAACGCCGCGCCGCGCGCCTGCACCGCAACCTGCAGGAGATCGGCAAGCCCAACGTGATCGGCTCGACCCTCAGCGCCATGGAATGGGTCAACCTGTTCGCCCTGGCGGTGAACGAGGAGAACGCCGCCGGCGGGCGCATGGTCACCGCGCCCACCAACGGCGCGGCGGGGATCATCCCGGCGGTGCTGCACTACTATATGAAGTTCAATCCCGACGCCCAGGACCGCGACGTCGTCGACTACCTGCTGGCCGCCGCCGCGGTGGGCATCCTGTGCAAGAAGAACGCCTCGATCTCCGGCGCCGAGGTCGGCTGCCAGGGCGAGGTCGGCTCGGCCTGCGCGATGGCCGCCGCCGGACTGGCGGAAGTCCTCGGCGCCACCCCGGCGCAGGTCGAGAACGCCGCCGAGATCGGCCTGGAGCACAACCTCGGGCTGACCTGCGACCCGGTCGGCGGGCTGGTCCAGGTGCCCTGTATCGAGCGCAACGCGATCGCCGCGGTGAAGGCCATCAACGCGGCGCAAATGGCCTTGCGCGGCGACGGCCAGCATTTCATCTCGCTGGACAAGGTGATCCGCACCATGCGCGACACCGGTGCCGACATGCACGACAAGTACAAGGAAACCTCGCGCGGGGGCCTGGCGGTGAACGCCATCGAGTGCTGAACCGGAATTGCTCACGAAACGATCGAGACGCCACTTTTTGGCGCATATGACGCGTGACCGGGCGGTCGTCATCCGTCACACTGCGGAGTAACGGCTCGCCGCCCGTCGTTACCTTTGTCGCCACGGCCGCTGCCCCGCCTTCTCGCCGGGGGCCGCCCTGGTGCTACCGAAATGCCCAGGCGCGCGGCGCGCCGCCAGCCGTCGCCCATGCTGTCGTTGTGCCAGGTCCGAGTGGAAATACCGGGCTAAAGCCTTCCGGCTTTTTTGATTGAACGCCCAATCAATATAGGCATGGCATTTGCCTTGCTCTGGTTACAAGCAACGCCGACGGCGTGGCCCAAGCAGCCACCCGGAAATTCCAACAATCATAAAAAAAGCCTCGTGAGAGGCCTGCTTGCTCAGCGTGAGGAGATACATCCATGACCACGTACGCGCCCGGAGTCCCACCACAGAACCGAAATCCGCAGTCCATCGGCTTCCTGCTGCTGGACAACTTCACCCTGATCTCCCTGGCCTCGGCGGTGGAACCGTTGCGCATGGCCAACCAGCTCTCGGGACGCGAACTCTACCGCTGGCATACGCTGAGCCTGGACGGCCGCCAGGTCTGGGCCAGCGACGGCCTGCAGATCACCCCCGACGCCGGTACCGACAACGCCCCGGCGGTGGATTGCGTGATCGTCTGCGGCGGCGTCGGCATCCAGCGCAGCGTCACCCGCGAGCACGTCACTTTCCTCCAGGCCCAGGCCCGCCAGGGTCGGCGCCTCGGCGCGGTGTGCACCGGCAGTTGGGCGCTGGCCCGCGCCGGCCTGCTCGACGGCTACGATTGCAGCGTGCACTGGGAATGCCTGGCGGCGATGCAGGAAGCCTTCCCCCGGGTGGCCATGAGCACCCGCCTGTTCTCCATCGACCGCAACCGCTTTACCTCTTCCGGCGGCACCGCGCCGATGGACATGATGCTGCACCTGATCGGCCGCGAGCATGGCCGCGAGCTGTCGGCGGCGATCTCCGAGATGTTCATCTACGAGCGCATCCGCAACGAGCAGGACCACCAGCGCGTGCCGCTCAAGCACATGCTCGGCACCAACCAGCCGAAGTTGCAGGAGATCGTCGCGCTGATGGAGGCCAACCTGGAGGAACCGATCGACCTCGACGAACTGGCGGTCTACGTCAACGTCTCGCGTCGCCAGCTCGAGCGGCTGTTCCAGAAGTACCTGCACTGCTCGCCGTCGCGCTACTACCTGAAGCTGCGCCTGATCCGCGCCCGCCAGTTGCTCAAGCAGACGTCCATGTCGATCATCGAGGTGGCCTCGGTCTGCGGCTTCGTCTCCACCCCGCACTTCTCCAAATGCTACCGCGAGTACTTCGGCATCCCGCCGCGCGACGAGCGCCAGGGCCAGCCGCTGGGCCAGCCGGTGGTGCTGATGCCGATCCCGCAGGACCTGGCGTTGATGCCCAACTCCTCGGCGCTGTCGGCCCTGAGCCAGGCGCAGGGCGAGTCGACCTTCGCCAGCGTGCGGATCTGACGGCGCGTCCCTGCCCGCCCCATCCACGGGAGCGGGCAGGGCCTTGTCAGCCCCGCGGCACCAGCGCCGGCAGCAGTTGCCGGGAAATCGCCTCGCGCACCGCCGGGAGCAGCGTGGCGTGCCCGCCGAGCATGTCCTCCACCAGCCGCCGCAGCGCCTGGGCGCGCTCCGGACTGAGGCCGCGCACGGCGTATTCGCAGGCCTGCTCCGGAGTCGAGTCCGGCGGCACGCTGAAGCCCAGCGCCTGCAGGCGTTCGCGGAAATCGTCCTGGTCGATCAGATCGGCGTGCATCATCGCGGCAGCTCCTTCGATGGGGATTGCCATCGATTCTGCTAAGCCCACGTCGCTCCCGGCAAGGGGGCTGTCCCGCCTGGACATGGGCAGGTCGTTTTCGGCTAATTCGACCGCCAGCGACACCGCCACAATCGCCTCCAGCGGCTTGCGGAATGCAGCGGACGGCTTCCGGAAAACGCCAGACTCACACTGAGGGCCGTTCCTGGCTCCTTTTTCATCCCCCTCCGCGCGTCGGGCGCGGCAGGGGGATTTTTTTGCCGGAAGCCGGCTAGCCGGCGCCGACTCCCGCCCGACAGTGTTCCCAGAAACGCTCGAAGCCCGGCGAGAGGAACTTGTCGCGCTGGCGCAGCATGTAGAAGCGCCGGCGCAACGGCGGCAGGCTGCTGCGCAGTTCGACCAGCGCGCCGGAGGCCAACTGTTCCTCGACCACCCAGCGCGACAGGCAACTGATGCCCAGCCCGGCGGCGACGCTGTGCTTGATCGCCTCGGAGCTGCCCAGGTCCAGGCTGTCTTCCAGGTAATGCAGGTGGCCCAGCAGGGCGTGGCTGACCTCCTCGCGCGTGCCCGAGCCGGGCTCGCGCAGCAGCCAGCGCGCCCGGCGCAGGGCCTCGCGGGAGACCTGGGTGCGCAAGGCCAGCGGGTGGCCGGGCGCCGCCACCACGATCAGGCTGTCCTCGAGCCAGGGCTCCACCCGCAGGCCCGGCTCGTGGCAGGGGCCTTCGATGAGGCCGATGTCCGCCGCGAAGGTCACCACGTCCTGCACCGCCGAACCGGTGTTGCCGATGCTGGCGTTGACCCTCACCCCCGGCTGCTCCCGCTCGAAGGAGGCCAGCAGGCGTGGCAGCACGTAGTTGCCGATGGTGCTGCTGGCCGCCACCGTCAGGCTCGCCTGGGGCGCGGCGGAAACCGCGAACTGCTGCTCCAGTTGCGCCACCCCGTCGAGCAGGCGCAATGCCTGGGGCAGGAAGCGGCGGCCGACCTCGTTCAGTTGCAGGCGCTTGCCGACCCGGTCGAACAGGCGCGTGGAAAGCTGCGACTCCAGCTCGTTGAGCGCGGCGCTGGTGGCCGACTGCGACAGCGAGATGGATTCCGCCGCCGCCGTGGTACTGCCGCAGCGAGCCACCGCACAGAAGATCTGGAGCTGACGGAAACTGAGGGCCATGGACTAACCTACCTGTTTTTCAGGTATTTAATACAGAAACTATTCGTTTCACAAATTCATGCCCGCTACCTAACCTGCGTCCCGTGACCTCACCTGAGGAGCGAAGGATGCACACCCTCCCCGTCAAGACCGGTACCAGACCCCTGGCCCAGGTCCAGAAACTCATCCCCGGCCTGCTGCTCAGCGCCGCCCTGGCCGGCGCGGCGATCCTCCTGGGTCGTTCGCAATGGTTGCAGCACAACGGCATCAGCGCGCTGACCCTGGCCATCGTGCTCGGCATCGTCGTCGGCAACACCCTGTACCCTCGGATCGCCGCCGGCAGCGCCGCCGGCGTCGGCTTCTCCAAGCAGATCCTGCTGCGCGCCGGGATCATCCTCTACGGCCTGCGCCTGACCTTCCAGGACATCGCCGGCGTCGGATTGCACGGCGTGCTGCTGGACGCCCTGATGCTCGCCAGCACCTTCGGCCTGGCGTGCCTGCTCGGCACCCGGCTGTTCGGCCTGGACCGCACCACCACCCTGCTGATCGGCGCCGGCAGTTCGATCTGCGGCGCCGCCGCGGTGATGGCCACCGAGCCGGTGGTGCGCGGCCGTGCCGAACAGGTCGCGGTGGCGGTCTCCACCGTGGTGGTGTTCGGCACCCTGGGCATCTTCCTCTATCCGGCGCTGTTCCAGCTCGACCAGGACTGGGGGCTGCTGCCGCGCGACCCTGGCACCTGGGGCGTGTACATCGGTGCCACGGTGCACGAGGTGGCCCAGGTGGTCGCCGCGGGTCGCTCGATCGGCATCGAGGCAGCGGATACCGCAGTGATCGCCAAGATGGTCCGGGTAATGATGTTGGCGCCCTTCCTGATCCTGCTCTCGGCCTGGCTGGCACGCGACAAGGCGCACCGCCGGCAGCACAGCGGCGCGACCAAGATCACCATTCCCTGGTTCGCCGTCGGCTTCGTACTGGTCGCCGGGCTCAACTCGCTGGTCAGCCTGCCGCCGGCGCTGGTCAGCCACGTCAACGACCTCGACACCTTCCTCCTGGCCATGGCAATGGCCGGCCTCGGCCTCGGCACGCACCTCTCGGCGATCCGCCGCGCCGGCCTCAAGCCGCTGCTGCTGGCCGCCCTGCTATTCGCCTGGCTGGTGCTCGGCGGTGGATTACTCACCCGCCTGGCGCTCGCCTGAGTCCTCCGCCAGGAAGCCCTGCACGGCCCGCCGCAAGGCCTCGTGCAGGGCTTCCACCTCATCGATGCCGTGGCCGCGCAGGCAGCCATGGACCAGCCCGCTTCCCGGATAGAACCCTGCCTCGCCACCCGCCGCGCGTAGCGCTGCGCCATAGCGCTCGCCGTCGTCGCGCAGCGGATCGAATTCGGCAACCGCCACGAAGGCCGGCGGCAGGCCAGTGAAATCAGCGGCCTCCAGGGGTAGCGCCAGCGGCTGTCGGTGCAGCGCCGCCAGCGGCAGGTAGGCGTCCAGGCACGCCTGCACATCGCCGAGGCCGAGCAACGGCGCGTCGGCGCAGTCGATCCGCGAGGGCGATGGCGCAGCGGACAGCAAGGGATAGAGCAATATCTGCGCGGCCGGCGACGGCGCGCCGCCATCGCGCAGGGCCAGGCACAGCGCCGCCGCCAGGTTGCCGCCGGCGCTGTCGCCGGCCACCAGCAGGCGTCGCCCATCCAGCGCTTCGTCCAGCTCGCCCAGGCTCAGCGCCTGCCAGGCACGCAGGCAATCCTGCAATGCCGCCGGGAACGGATGCTCCGGCGCCAGTCGGTAATCCACCGCCAGCACCAGCAGGCCCAGGCGCGCCGCCAGGTCGGCGCAGATGAAATCGTGTGAATCGAGGCCGCCGAGCATCCAGCCGCCACCGTGCAGGTAGAGCAGCGCCGGCCAGCCACCGGGCGGTGCCGGGCGGTCGGGGCGATAGCGGCGCACGCGCACCGGCGGCGCGGCCGGCAAGCAGGAGTCGAGCACCCGCAAACCGGCCGGGCGCGGCGGCGCGAACGCCTGGCACATCCGCGCGTAGGCCGCACGTTGCGCATCCAGGCGCGGACTGTCGCTGGCGAACGCCCGGCTGTGCTCGACGAAGCGCCACATCGCCGGAGACAGCGGATACTTCGCAGCCATCGCGCTCAGCGCACCGGCGGCAGGCCGATCACCCGACCGACACCTTCCGGCACGGGGAGCGCGCGATGTGCCTCGGCGAGCGCCTCGACCCGCGCCAGCACCTCGCCTTCGAACGGTACCGAGCGCGGGCCGTCGAGGCTGACGTGGAGCAGCATCTGCTCGCTCAGCGCCAGCGCCTGCCCGCTGCCAGGCAGGTACAGGGCATGGTGGATATGCAGGCGCTTGCGATCGTGACCGAGCAGTTGCGTACGCACCTCGACCCTGGCGCCCTCCTTCACCTCATGGAGGAAGTTCAGGTGGCATTCCAGGGTGAACAGCGAGTGTCCGCTGGCGTCGCGGTTCTGGCTGTCCAGGCCGATATGCGCCATCAGCGCATCGGTGGCGTAGCTGAACACCAGCAGGTAGAACGCATCGCGCAAGTGGCCGTTGTAGTCCACCCACTCGGGCAGGACCGGCGTCTCGTAGGTCGTCAGGACTTGGCTCATGGCAGGCTCCGTGGTTGCGCTACGCCCGGCGGGGCGGAAGGCGCGTCATGTCACTCGGCGAAGGCGAAGCCGTGCCGGGCCTTGGTTTCCCTGATCGCCCCGAGCACCGCCAGCAGGCAGTCGTCGCGGTAGCGCTCGAGCTCGGCGATGCTGCGCGCGCCCTGCTGCTCGGCGGTGCCCTCCACCACCCGGTCGATCAGGGCCTCGGTGAGTTCCGGCGCCGGCAGGTAGGTCCAGGGCAATTGCAGCGCCGGGCCGAACTGCGCCATGAAGTGGCGCATGCCGGCGTTGCCACCGGCCAGGGTGTAGGTCAGGAAGGTGCCCATGAACGACCAGCGCAGGCCGGCGCCGAAGCGGATCGCATCGTCGATCTCGCCGGTCGTGGCCACGCCGTCGTTGACCAGGTGCAGCGCCTCGCGCCAGAGCGCCTCGAGCAAGCGGTCGGCGATGAAGCCGGGCACTTCCTTGCGTACGTGCAGCGGACGCATGCCCAGCGATTCGTAGACCCGCATCGCCGCCCGCACGGCCTCGGCAGCGGTGCGTTCGCCGCCGACCACCTCCACCAGCGGCAGCAGGTAGACCGGGTTGAACGGGTGGCCGACCAGGCAGCGCTCGGGGTGGCTCGCCTCGGCGTAGAACTCGCTGGGCAGCAGGCCCGAGGTGGAGGAACCGATCAGCACGTCGGGCCGCGCCGCGGCGCTGATCCTGGCGTGCAGGTCGAGCTTCAGGTCGAGCCGCTCGGGGGCGCTCTCCTGGATGAAATCGGCGTCGCCCACGCATTCCTCGATGCTCGCGACGAAGCGCAGGCGCTCCTGCGCCGCGCCGGGCGCCAGGCCCTGTTTCCGCAAGGCCGGCCAGGCATTGGCGACGCGCGCGCGCAACGCCGCTTCGGCGCCCGGCGCCGGATCCCAGGCGACGACGTCGAGGCCGTGGGCCAGGGCGCGGGCGATCCAGCCGCTGCCGATGACGCCGCTACCGAGGGCGGCGAAGGTCTTGATCTCGGTGACGAAGGACATGGACATCTCCAGAAGTTGTTCCCGCCCCCGACGGGGCGGGGAGGAAGAAATCAGCGCGGCTTCAGGTTCATCCTGCGGCGCCCTTCCGCCGGGCTCAGGGCGCGCCCGCCGAGGCGCTCGATGATCTCGATGGCGCGCTCCACCAGGCTGCCGTTGCTCGCCGGCACGCCCTTGTCCAGCCAGATGTTGTCCTCCAGGCCGACCCGCACGTTGCCGCCCAGCAACATGGCCTGGGCGACCATCGGCATCTGCGTGCGGCCGATGCCGAAGCCGGCCCAGGTCGCCCCCGGCGGCAGGTTGTCGGCCATCGCCTTCATGGTCGTGGTATCGGCCGGCGCGCCCCAGGGAATGCCCAGGCAGATCTGGAACAGCGGATCCTCCAGCAGCCCTTCCTTGAGCATCTGCTTGGCGAACCAGAGGTGGCCGGTATCGAAGATTTCCAGCTCGGCCTTGACCCCCAGCTCGGTGATGCGCCGGGCGCCGGCGCGCAGTTGCGCAGGGGTGGAGACGTAGATGTAGTCGCCGTCGCCGAAATTGAGGGTGCCGCAGTCCAGGGTGCAGATTTCCGGCAGCAGCTCCTCGACATGCCTGAGCCGCTCCAGCGGGCCGACCAGGTCGGTGCCGGCACCGAACTCCAGGGGCTGCTCGCCCTTGCCGATCTCCAGGTCGCCGCCCATGCCGGCGGTGAGGTTGATGATCACGTCGGTGTCGCTTTCGCGGATACGCTCGACCACTTCACGGTACAGTGCCACGTCGCGGCTGGGCTTGCCGGTGGCGGGGTCGCGGACATGGCAGTGGGCGACGGTGGCGCCGGCCCTGGCCGCCTCGATGGCGGCCTCGGCAATCTGTTTCGGAGTGACCGGGATCGCCGGATGCCGGCCGACGGTATCGCCGGCGCCGGTCACCGCGCAGGTGACGATGACTTCATGGTTCACGGTGGTAGCTTCCTGTATTCGGGGTGTACGAAGCCCCGCCCGGCCGCGCCGGGCGGAACGGATAGGTGCGGGTTACTTCAGCGAGGCCTGGAGCGCGGCCAGGCCGTCCTTGCCGTCGAAGGTGCTCACGCCATCCAGCCAGGCCTTCAGCGGCTCGGGGTTGGCCTTCAGCCACTGCCGCGCGGCGTCGAGGGGCTGGGTGCGATCGAGGATCGGCGCCATCACCTGGCTGACCTGGGCGCTGCTGAAGCGCAGGTTGTGCAGCAGCCGGGCGACATTGCCGCACTGCGCCTGGTAGCCGGCGGCGGTCATGGTGGAGACGGTGGCCGCGCCTTCGTCGGGACCGAACACATCCTCGCTGCCGGTGAGGTAGGTCATGTCGATCTGCAGGTTCATCGGATGCGGCTTCCAGCCGAAGAACACCACCCACTGCTTGCGCTTGATCGCCCGCTTCACCGCCGTGAGCATCCCGGCCTCGCTGGACTCCACCAGCTGGAAGCCCTTCAGGCCGAAACGGTTGTCGTCGATCATCTTCCGGGTGATGCGGTTCGAGCCGCTGCCCGGCTCGATAGCGTAGATGCGGCCGCCAAGCTTGTCCTTGAAGCGGGCGATGTCGGCGAAGGTCTTCAGCCCGCCCTCGGCGACGTAGCTCGGCACCGCATAGGTGGACTGCGCGTCGGCCAGGGTCGGCGGCTCGATCACTTCGATCCGGCCTTTGTCCAGGTAAGGCCTGGCGACCGGCTGCATGGTCGGTTGCCAGTAGCCGAGGAACAGGTCCAGCTGCTTGTCGGCCAGGCCGGCCAGGACGATCTGTTGCGAGGCGCTGGTCTGCTTCACCTGGTAGCCCAGGCCGTCGAGCAAGGCCTCGGCCACGGCGCTGCTGGCGACCACGTCGGTCCAGTTCACCGTGCCCAGGCGCACCGTGCGGCACTGCTCGGGTTCGGCGGCCAGGGCGGCGCCACTGGCCAGGATCAGCAGGGCGCAGCCCAGCTGGCGAATCGTCGTCTTCATCGGTCTCCCCTCGTGCGGCTATTGATTGTTTTTCTGCGAGGTGGGCGCCGGCCCCTTGCGAGACCGACCCTGGCGACCAAGGTACGCAGCCGGGACGGCGGCGAAGCGCACTGCGGCGACCAGCTCTTGCACTGCAGCGACCTGGCCATTGCCAAGCGCGGCGGGCCTGCGCTACACACAGGCTGCGCAACCTCAACCCCGGAGCGCCCCATGTCCCAGGACTTCTGGTTTCTCCTGCTGCCCGGCTTCTCGGTAATGGGCTTCGTTTCCGCCGTGGAGCCACTGCGAGTGGCCAACCGCTTCCACGCCGACCTCTACCGCTGGCACGTGCTCAGCGCCGACGGCGGTCCGGTGCTGGCCAGCAATGGCATGTCGGTGAACAGCGACGGCGCGCTGGAGCCGTTGAAGAAAGGCGACCTGCTGTTCGTGGTGGCCGGTTTCGAGCCGCTGCGGGCGGTCACCCCGGCACTGGTGCAGTGGCTGCGCAAGCTCGATCGCAACGGCGTGACCCTCGGTGGCATCGATACCGGCAGCGTGGTGCTGGCCGAGGCCGGTCTGCTCGACGGGCGCCGCGCGACCCTGCACTGGGAAGCCATCGACGCCTTCCAGGAGTCCTACCCGCAACTGAGCGTGACCCAGGAGCTGTTCGAGATCGACGGTCCGCGCATCACCTCGGCCGGCGGCACCGCCTCCATCGACCTGATGCTCGACCTGATCGCCCAGGCCCACGGTCCGCAACTGGCGGTGCAGGTTTCCGAGCAGTTCGTGCTCGGCCGCATCCGCCCGCGCCAGGACCACCAGCGCCTGCAGGTGGCGACCCGCTATGGCGTGAGCAACCGCAAGCTGGTGCAGGTGATCGGCGAGATGGAGCGGCATACCGAGCCGCCACTGACCACCCTGGAGCTGGCCGAGCGCATCCAGGTCACCCGCCGCCAGCTGGAACGGCTGTTCCGCGTGCACCTGGACGACACGCCCTCGAACTTCTACCTCGGCCTGCGCCTGGACAAGGCCCGCCAGTTGCTGCGCCAGACCGACCTCAGCGTGCTACAGGTGAGCCTGGCCTGCGGCTTCGAGTCGCCGTCGTACTTCTCCCGCAGCTACCGCGCGCGCTTCGCCGCCAGTCCCAGCCAGGATCGCGCGGTGCTGCCGCTCAAGGCTCCCGCAGCCACGCCGCCAGGCGCGCCAGCAGGGCATCGCACGCCTCGAGCTGAGCGAGGCTGACGAACTCGTCCGGCTTGTGGCCCTGGTCCATGCTGCCGGGACCGCAGATCACCGCCGGGATACCGGCCTGCTGGAACAGCCCGCCCTCGGTGCCGAAGGCCACGGTGGAGAAATCCGTCGAACCGCTGAGCAGGCCGATCAGCTCCGCCGCCTGGCTGTCGTCTGCGGTGAGCAGGCCGGGATAGGCCGATAGCGGCGTGAAGCGGATATCGGTACTTCGCTCCACCGCGCGCATCCGCGGCAGCAGTTCGCTTTCGGCATAGTCGCGGAGTTCCTCGGCGACCTGCCGCGGGTCGTCCGCCGGCAGCGCGCGGACCTCGAAGTCGAAGCGGCACTCGGCGGGCACGATGTTCAGCGCCCGGCCGCCCTGGATCAGTCCGGTCTGCACCGTCGAGTAGGGCGGGTCGAAACGCCGGTCGTGGCGCTCCGGCACCGCCAGGCGCGCGCCGATCTCGCCGAGGCGGCCGATCAGCCGCGCGGCGTATTCGATGGCATTCACCCCCTGCGGCGCGTAGGCCGAATGGCAGGCCGCGCCGTGCACCTCGCAGCGCATGGCCAGCTTGCCCTTGTGGCCGAGCACCGGCTTCAGCTCGGTGGGCTCGCCGATGATGCACAGCAACGGCTTGTGCGGACGCCGCTCCAGCGCCGCGAGCAGCGAACGGACGCCCAGGCAGCCGACTTCCTCGTCGTAGGAGAACGCCAGGTGCACCGGCAGGCGCAACGGCGCGGCGAGGAACGCCGGGACGGCCGCCAGCACGCAGGCCAGGTAGCCCTTCATGTCCGCCGTGCCACGCCCGTAGAGGCGGCCATCGCGCTCGCTGAGCCGGAACGGCGGCACGCTCCAGGCCTGGCCGTCCGCCGGCACCACGTCGGTATGCCCGGAAAGGCAGACGCCGCCACGGTCGCTGGGGCCGATGGTGGCATAGAGATTGGCCTTGCGGCCGTCGGCGTCGAAGAACAGTTCGCTGTCGACGCCGAAACCCGCCAGGTAGTCGCGGACGTAGTCGATCAGCGCCAGGTTGGACTCGCGGCTGACGGTGTCGAAGGCCACCAGGTCGGCGAGGATGTCGCGGCTGCCGGGCATGTCGGGCTCCAGGGCGCAGGTCTCGCGCTGCGCCGTCGAGGAAGGGAACGACCCGCTCACTCGTCGCCGGGCACGCCGTAGCTCGGCGCACGGGTCGGGTCGAGGGCGCGGGTCACATAGTCCTGCATCTGCGGCTTGTAGGCGAGCCACAGTCGCTCGAGCTGGCCGATGGGGTCGTGCTCGGCCCAGTCGACGCGCAGGTCGACCACCGGCCAGAGCAGGTCGCCGACCACCGACAGCGCCGCCGAATGCACCGGCCCGGCTTCGCCACCAGCGGCCAGCGCGGCACGCATCGCCGCCAGCAGGCGCTCGGCGAGCAGGCCTTCGGCGTTCTCGAAGGCATCCACCATCGCCTCGATCACTTCCGGCGCGGCCAGCAGGTTGCCGGCCGCCACGCATTGTTCGCCGGCCCGCGCATGGTGGACGCCGAGCGCCTCGCGGCCGGTGAACAACGCGGTGCGGCCGTGCTGGTCGATCACCGTGACCTGGCGATACTGGCCATAGCCGTTGCTGCTCAGCGCCTGGTCCAGCGCTTCGCCAGGGGCCAGGCCCTGGTCGAGGCGGTCGAGGATCTGCGGGCCGAGCGCCGGCAGGGTGATGTTCTGCGTAGCCACCGCGCCGGTGCCGGCGCGCAGCCAGGGACAACGGGCGCCGACGGCGATGCTCGACGAGCTGATGGCGATGCCCAGCTGGCCGGTTTCGGCGCAGCGGCCGACGATGGAAAAGGTCATGGCGCGCGCCTCCTCATTGCTGCCAGTCGTCGGGAATCACCGCGATCACGTCGATCTCCATCAGCCACTGCGGCTGGCCGAGGGCCGAGACCACCAGTCCGGTGGAGATCGGGAACACCCCTTTGAGCCACTTGCCGACTTCGCGATAGACCGGCTCGCGGTAGCGCGGATCGATCAGGTAGGTGGTGGTCTTGACGATGTGCGAGAGGTCGCTGCCGGCTTCCTCAAGCAGTTGCTTGACGTTCTTCATCGCCTGCTCGGCCTGGGCGCGCGGGTCGCCGAGGCCGACCAGGTTGCCGTCGAAGTCGGTGCCGACCTGGCCGCGCACGTACACCGTGTTGCCGGCGCGCACGGCCTGGCAGAGATCGTTGTCCAGGGACTGGTTGGGGTAGGTGTCCTTGGTGTTGAACATGCGAATGCGGGTATGGGTAGGCATCAGCTGACTTCCTGGAGGCTGGTTTGCGGAGCTTGCGAGGCGCGGTCCTGTTCCTGGCGCTGGGCGGCGTCGCGGTATGCGAGGTACTTGCGCTGGATGGCGATGTGGTCGGCGACATGGCGCGCGTCGTGCCAGACGCCCCAGATGAACGAGGAGCCGCGCCGCGACAGCCAGGGCAGGCCGATGAAATACACGCCGGGTTCGCTGGACACGCCACGCTGGTGGCGCGGCTTGCCGTCGCGGTCGAAGGCATCGACCTGCAGCCAGCCGAAGTCGACGGCATAGCCGGTGGCCCAGATGATGCTGCCCACCCCGGCCTCGGCCAGGTCCAGTTCGAGGATCGGATCGGTCACGCACTGCGGGTCCGGCAGCCGGCGGCGCGCCTCGGGCTCTTCCGGCAGGTCAAGGCCGTTGCGGGCGATATAGGCGTCGGCGGCGTCGAGCAACGCCAGGTAGTTCTCGTCGCCGCGCGCCAGGTTCTCCGCCAGGTCCGGCCGGAAGGTCGCGACGCCGTCGACGAAGGATTCAGTCAGTCCGACCAGGGTCACGCCCTGATGCGCCAGGGCGCGGAAGTCCACGGTATGTCCGCCGCGGGCACCGCTCACGGCGATGGTCACATGCTCGCGCCCGGGCTTGGCGACTTCCGCATCCCATTCGCCGAGCACGCCCAGCCACCAGCAGAAGTCGCGGTTGCGGTAGGAACGCGGCGGACGGTCATGAGCGCCCACCGAGAGGTAGACCTGGCGCCCGGCACGTTGCAGCTCGTCGGCGATCTGTACCCCCGACGAACCGGCGCCGACCACCAGTACCGCACCTTCGGGCAGCTGCTGCGGGTTGTAGTAGTGGGCCGAGTGGATCTGCCGGATACGCTCGTCGCGCGGCGCGATCGGCGGGATCACCGGACGCTGGAACGGGCCAGTGGCGGCGACCACGCGGTTGGCCTCGATGGTCCCTGCGGAGGTGTCCACGGTGAAGCCGGGGCGGCCGACATTGCGCACCACCTTCCTCACCTCGACGCCGGTACGGATCGGCGCGTCGAATTTCTTCGCGTAGGCCTCGAAATAGGCCGCCACCTGGTCCTTGCCGGGGAAACCGTCGGGATCGATGTCGAATTCCATTCCCGGGAAGCGGTCGTGCCAGGCCGGGCCGTTGGCCACCAGCGAATCCCAGCGTCCGCTGCGCCAGGCCTCGGCGATGCGGTTGCGCTCCAGGACCAGGTGCGGCACGCCGAGCCGGCTCAGGTGCTCGCTCATCGCCACGCCGGCCTGGCCGGCGCCGACGACGAGGGTGTCGGTCTTTTCCACGGTCCCGTCCGTGCGCGGGGGCAAGGCGGTGCGATTCAGGTCGGTCATGGCTCGGTTCCTCGGACTCTGGTCGTTCTTGTTCTGCGGTTGCGTGATGGCCGCATTCTGTTCAGAGCCGGGGAATAGCGAAATTATGATTTTTGTAGTCGCTGGCTAGGGAAAAGCTGCACGCCCGCGCGGTCGGCGGGCGGCAGAGGCGTCGCTCAGGACCTGCCGACGAACTGGCGAGCTGGAGAAACCGGGCGAAAACGAACGGGGAAGCGGAGTCCCCGAACGGCAACCGAGCTTTCCGAAGCCGTTTCCAACGCGGTTTTGCCGACGTACAGAGTTCGCGAAGGTTTTCAGAGGATCGGCGAGACCAGCCGCGCCACGCGCATCCCCAGTTGCTGCAGGCGGCGCACGCTGCGGCGGTCTTCCGGAGTGAATTCGAGCGACTCGGCGAAGTCCGCCTCGAGCATCGCCTCCACCTCGCCGGCGAAGCCCTCGTCGACGGTCACCACCATCACCTCGAAATTCAGCCGGAACGAACGGTTGTCCAGGTTGGCGCTGCCGACGGCGGCGGTGTCGCGGTCCACCAGCACCACCTTCTGGTGGAGGAAGCCGGGCTGGTAGCGGAACACCTTGACCCCGGCACGGATCGCCTCCAGCGCGTAGAGGCTGGACGCGGCATACACCGTGCGGTGGTCCGGGCGCGAGGGTATCAGCAGGCGCACGTCGACGCCGCGCAGCACCGCCAGGCGCAGGGCGGCCATCACCGCTTCGTCGGGAACGAAATACGGCGAGGTGATCCAGACCCGCTCGTGGGCGGCGTTGATCATCTCGACGAAGAACAGCGAGCAGGTTTCCTGGGCATCCGCCGGACCGCTGGCGACTACCTGGCAGAGCGCGCCCTCGCTGTCGTACTGCGGCGGCAGGATCAGCGGCGGCAGGCTGTGGGTCGCCCAGTACCAGTCCTCGGCGAAGCTTTCCTGCAGGCACGCCACCGCCGGCCCGCGCAGTTCCATGTGGGTGTCGCGCCAGGGCGCCAGCGGCGGCTTCTCGCCGAGGTACTCGACGCCGACGTTGTGCCCGCCGACGAAACCGCACTCGCCATCCACCACCACGACCTTGCGGTGGTTGCGGAAATTCACCTGGAAGCGGTTGAGCATGCCGCTGCCGGTGCTGAAGCCATGCATCTGCACGCCGCCCTGGCGCAGCCGCTCGACATAGCGGTGCGGCAGCGCGTGGCTGCCGATGGCGTCATAGAGGAAGAACACCTCGACGCCGTTGGCCGCACGTTCCAGCAGCAGTTGCTGGAGGCGCTGGCCGAGGGCGTCGTCGCGGACGATGAAGAACTGCACCAGGATCACCTGGCGGGCGGCGGAAATCGCCTTGAACATCGCCTCGAAGCTGGCCTCGCCGTTGACCAGCAGGCGCACCCGGTTGTTCGCCAGGGTCGGCGTGCGGGTCATCCGCACCAGCGCCTTGAGCCCCTTGTAGCCGCTGACCTGGCGGGCCGCCAGGGCCTCCTCGACCCAGGGACGCCAGTCCAGCTCGGCGGCCGCCAGGTGCATCTCGCGGTTGGCCTGGCGCCGCGCCTCGATGTAGGCGTCGAAACGGCTGCGACCGAACACCAGGTACGGCAGCAGGGTCAGGTACGGCATGAATACCAACGAGGTGGCCCAGGCGATCGCGCCCTGGGCGGTGCGCACGGTGAGCACGGCATGGATGGCGGCGACGAAGCCGAGTACCTGGATACCGACCAGCAGCAGGCCGAGGTAGGTGGTGGAGGTCATTGCGCGAGGTCGATCCTTGTCCACTCCGGTGGCGGCCATCATAGCCCTCTCCGGGGTAGGTCTGGCCAGCCTGGCAAACAGCCAGGGGGGCGAGGCGGGATTGGCAGGATCCGTGGGATCGACGTCATTCGGCCGCGCTCGCCCTGCCCTACGCTGTTCCCATCGAAAACCACCGCAGACCGAGGAGCCCGCCATGAGCGACGTCCGTCCCCCGCTTCCCCCCTTCACCGCCGAAACCGCCGCGCAGAAGGTCCGCGCCGCCGAGGACGGCTGGAACAGCCGCGACCCGCAGCGCGTCTCGCTGGCCTACAGTCCCGACAGCGTCTGGCGCAATCGCTCGACCTTCGTCCGCGGCCGCGAGCGGATCGTCGAATTCCTCAGCGGCAAGTGGCAGCGCGAGCAGGAGTACCGGCTGATCAAGGAACTCTGGGCGTTTACCGGCAACCGCATCGCCGTGCGCTTCGCCTATGAATGGCACGACGACTCGGGCAACTGGTTCCGCTCCTACGGCAACGAGAACTGGGCGTTCGACGAGCAGGGATTGATGTACGAACGTCACGCCAGCATCAACGACCTGCCGATCCGCGAGGACCAGCGGCTGTTCCGCTGGCCGCTGGGGCGCCGGCCGGACAACCATCCGTCGCTCGGCGAACTCGGCCTCTGAACCCGCGCCGGCAGGGGCGCGCGCACTCCCCGTTGCCGGCCCCGGGCGGCCAGCGCCTGTTCCATCCGCGACATTGCCCTCCGTCGTTGCGGTCGCACGCTTGACGCTTTCGGCACGACCCTGGTCGTTTTCGGGCCGGGTCGCGCCGGGCCCCGACGATATGCTGCCCCCAAAGCGTCGGCACAAGTCCCGGCGCGCCCAGCCTGAAAGGGGTATGCCAGATGAGCCCAGCCGAATTGCACGCCGACAGCATCGTCATCGACGGTCTGATCATCGCCAAGTGGAACCGCGAACTGTTCGAGGACATGCGCAAGGGCGGCCTGACCGCCGCCAATTGCACCGTATCGGTATGGGAAGGCTTCCAGGCGACGGTGAACAATATCGTCGCCAGCAACAAGCTGATCCGCGACAACAGCGACCTGGTGATCCCGGTGCGCAGCACCGCGGACATCCGCAAGGCCAAGGAGCAGGGCAAGACCGGCATCCTCTACGGTTTCCAGAATGCCCACGCATTCGAGGACCAGATCGGCTACGTCGAGGTGTTCAAGCAGCTCGGCGTGGGCATCGTGCAGATGTGCTACAACACCCAGAACCTGGTCGGCACCGGCTGCTACGAGCGTGACGGCGGGCTCTCCGGCTTCGGTCGGGAGATCGTCGCGGAGATGAACCGGGTCGGCATCATGTGCGACCTCTCCCACGTCGGCAGCAAGACTTCCGAAGAGGTCATCCTCGAATCGAAGAAGCCGGTCTGCTACTCCCACTGCCTGCCGTCCGGCCTCAAGGAACACCCGCGCAACAAGTCCGACGAGGAGCTGAAGTTCATCGCCGATCATGGCGGCTTCGTCGGTGTGACCATGTTCGCGCCGTTCCTCAAGAAAGGCATCGACTCGACCATCGACGACTACGCCGAGGCCATCGAGTACGTGATGAACATCGTCGGCGAGGACGCCATCGGCATCGGCACCGATTTCACCCAGGGCCACGGCCACGACTTCTTCGAGTGGCTGACCCACGACAAGGGCTACGCCCGGCGCCTGACCAACTTCGGCAAGATCGTCAACCCGCTGGGCATCCGCACCGTCGGCGAATTCCCCAACCTCACCGAGACCCTGCTCGAGCGCGGCATGCCCGAGCGCGTGGTGCGCAAGGTGATGGGCGAGAACTGGGTAAGGGTCCTGCGCGACGTCTGGGGCGAGTAACTCCCGGCCCACTCCCGACTCGTCGCCTCTTCCTCAAGGGAGCGGCATTGCATCGCACCCATCTTCCCTCTCCCCGCCTCTCTCCCTGAAGGGAGAGAGGGAGTCAAAAGAATCGGAGCTTACACCATGGCCAAACATGCCCCCCAACTGCCCATCGAGGTCGACAGCGAGACCGGCGTCTGGACCACCGACGCCCTGCCGATGCTCTACGTACCGCGACATTTCTTCGTCAACAACCACATGGGCATCGAGGAAGTGCTGGGCGCCGACGCCTACGCCGAGATCCTCTACAAGGCCGGCTACAAGTCCGCCTGGCACTGGTGCGAGAAGGAAGCCGAATGTCACGGCCTGGAGGGCGTGGCGGTGTTCGAGCACTACATGAAGCGCCTGTCCCAGCGCGGCTGGGGCCTGTTCGAGATCGAGCGGATCAACCTCGAGGAAGGCACCGCCGAGGTCCGCCTGCGGCACTCCGCCTTCGTCTACGTCTACGGCAAGGTCAATCGCAAGGTCGATTACATGTTCACCGGCTGGTTCGCCGGCGCCATGGACCAGATCCTCGCCGCCCGTGGCAGCAGCCTGCGCACCGTGGCCGAACAGGTCTACAGCGGCGCCGAGGACGGTCACGAAGACGGCCTGTTCGTCGTCAAACCCCTGTAAGCCGAGGAAAGGGTCATGGCCTTCGAAGCAATGTTCCAGCCGATCCAGATCGGCAAGCTGACCATCCGCAACCGCGTGCTCTCCACCGCCCACGCCGAGGTCTACGCCACCGACGGCGGGATGACCACCGAGCGCTACGTGAAGTACTACGAGGAAAAGGCCAAGGGCGGCATCGGCCTGGCCATCTGTGGCGGCTCCTCGGTGGTCGCCATCGACAGCCCGCAGCAGTGGTGGAGTTCGGTGAACCTGTCCACCGACCGGATCATCCCGCACTTCCAGAACCTGGCGGACGCCATGCACAAGCACGGCGCCAAGATCATGATCCAGATTACCCACATGGGGCGCCGTTCGCGCTGGGACGGCTACCACTGGCCGACCCTGATGTCGCCGTCGGGTATCCGCGAGCCGGTGCACCGCGCCACCTGCAAGACCATCGAGGTGGAGGAGATCTGGCGGGTCATCGGCAACTACGCGCAGGCCGCCCGCCGCGCCAAGGAAGGCGGCCTGGACGGCGTCGAGCTGTCCGCCGTGCACCAGCACATGATCGACCAGTTCTGGAGCCCACGGGTCAACAAGCGCACCGACGAATGGGGCGGTAGCTTCGAGGGGCGCATGAAGTTCGGCCTCGAGGTGCTCAAGGCGGTGCGCGCCGAGGTCGGCGAGGACTTCTGCGTCGGCATGCGCATCTGCGGCGACGAGTTCCACCCGGACGGCCTGTCCCACGAGGACATGAAGCAGATCGCCAAGTACTACAGCGATACCGGCATGCTCGACTTCATCGGCGTGGTCGGCTCCGGCTGCGACACCCACAATACCCTGGCCAACGTCATCCCCAACATGACCTTCCCGCCGGAGCCGTTCCTGCACCTGGCGGCCGGCATCAAGGAAGTGGTCGACGTGCCGGTGCTACACGCGCAGAACATCAAGGACCCGAACCAGGCCACGCGCATCCTCGAAGGCGGCTACGTGGACATGGTCGGCATGACTCGCGCGCACATCGCCGACCCGCACCTGATCGCCAAGATCAAGATGGGTCAGGTCGACCAGATCAAGCAGTGCGTCGGCGCCAACTACTGCATCGACCGCCAGTACCAGGGCCTGGACGTGCTGTGCATCCAGAACGCCGCGACCTCCCGCGAATACATGGGCGTGCCGCACATCATCGAGAAGTCCGCCGGACCGAAGCGCAAGGTGGTGGTGGTCGGCGGCGGGCCGGCCGGGATGGAAGCGGCCCGCGTGGCGGCCGAGCGTGGCCACGACGTGACCCTGTTCGAGAAGAAGGAGCAGCTCGGCGGCCAGATCACCACCGCCGCCAAGGCGCCGCAACGCGACCAGATCGCCGGCATCACCCGTTGGTACCAGCTGGAGCTGGCGCGCCTGGGCATCGACCTGCGCCTGGGCACCGCGGCCGACCCCGAGACCATCCTCGACCTGCGCCCGGACGTGGTGGTGCTGGCCAACGGCGGACATCCGTTCCTCGAGCAGAACGAACACTGGGGCGCCGCCGAAGGCCTGGTGGTGAGCAGCTGGGACGTGCTCGACGGCACGGTCGAGCCAGGCAAGAACGTGCTGGTCTACGACACCATCTGCGAGTTCAGCGGCATGTCGGTGGCGGACTTCCTCGCCGACAAGGGCGCCCAGGTGGAGATCGTCACCGACGACATCAAGCCGGGCGTGGCCATCGGCGGCACCACCTTCCCCACCTACTACCGCAGCATGTATCCCAAGGAAGTGATCATGACCGGCGACCTCATGCTGGAGAAGGTCTACCGCGAGGGCGACAAGCTGGTGGCGGTGCTGGAGAACGAATACACCGGCGCGCGGGAAGAGCGGGTGGTCGACCAGGTGGTGGTGGAAAACGGCGTGCGCCCCGACGAGAGCCTCTACTACGCGCTCAAGCAGGGCTCGCGGAACAAGGGCCAGATCGACGTCGAGGCGCTGTTCGCGATCCAGCCGCAGCCCTGCCTCAGCCAGTCCGGAGAAGGCTACCTGCTGTTCCGCATCGGCGACTGCGTGGCCCAGCGCAACACCCATGCGGCGATCTATGACGCGCTGCGCTTGTGCAAGGATTTCTAAGACACGCCTCGTGGCATCCGACCGGCACGGCCGGCCCCCCTCTCCCGCAAGCGGGAGAGGAGGCCGATCCAGCGCCGCCTGACGTCCCGCAGGGAGACCAGAAATGCTCGACACCCTCCTCCCCGTCCTGCTCTTCGCCGCCCTGGCACTTGCCGTGCTCGGCGCCGCGAAGCGCTTCCTCATGTGGCGCCGCGGCCGACCCGCCAAAGTCGACTGGATCGGCGGCCTCTTGCAGATGCCGCGTCGCTACCTGGTGGACCTGCACCATGTGGTAGAGCGCGACAGGTACATGTCCAGGACCCACGTCGCCACCGCCGGCGGCTTCGTCCTGGCGGCGCTGCTGGCGATCCTGGTACACGGTTTCGGGCTGCACGGCCGGATCCTCGGCTTCGCCCTGCTGGCGGCCACGGCGCTGATGTTCGTCGGCGCGCTGTTCGTCGCCCGCCGCCGCCTCGACCCACCGTCGCGGCTGTCGAAGGGCCCCTGGATGCGCCTGCCGAAGAGCCTGCTGGCGTTCGCCGCGAGCTTCTTCCTCGCCACCCTGCCGGTGGCCGGGATCCTGCCGGAAGGCTTCGGCGGCTGGTTCCTCGCCGGCCTCCTCGCCATTGGCGTGGCCTGGGGCGTGTCCGAGCTGTTCCTCGGCATGACCTGGGGCGGGCCGATGAAGCACGCCTTCGCCGGTGCCCTGCACCTGGCCTGGCACCGCCGCGCCGAACGCTTCGGCGGCGGCCGCTCCACCGGCCTCAAGGCGCTCGACCTGGCCGATCCGCAGGCGCCGCTGGGCGTGGAAAAGCCCAGCGACTTCACCTGGAACCAGTTGCTCGGGTTCGACGCCTGCGTGCAGTGCGGCAAGTGCGAGGCGATGTGCCCGGCGTTCGCCGCCGGCCAGCCGCTGAACCCGAAGAAGCTGATCCAGGACATGGTCATCGGCCTGGCCGGAGGCAACGACGCGAAGTTCGCCGGCAGCCCCTATCCAGGCAAACCGCTGGGCGAGCACGGCGGCGGCCCGCACCAGCCGATCGTCGCGCTGGATGGCAAGGCCCTGGTCGACGCCGACACCCTGTGGTCCTGCACCACCTGCCGGGCCTGCGTCGAGGAGTGCCCGATGATGATCGAGCACGTCGACGCCATCGTCGACATGCGCCGCCACCTGACCCTGGAGAAAGGCGCCACACCGAACAAGGGCGCCGAGGTGCTGGACAACCTGATCGCCACCGACAACCCCGGCGGCTTCGCCCCCGGCGGCCGGTTGAACTGGGCGGCCGACCTGAACCTGCCGCTGATGAGCGAGAAGAAGAGCGCCGACGTGCTGTTCTGGGTCGGCGATGGCGCCTTCGACATGCGCAACCAGCGCACCCTGCGCGCCTTCGTGAAGATCCTCAAGGCGGCCGCGGTGGACTTCGCCGTGCTCGGCCTGGAGGAGCGCGACAGCGGCGACGTGGCGCGCCGGCTGGGCGACGAGGCGACCTTCCAGAACCTGGCCAGGCGCAATATCGCGACCCTGGCGAAATACCGCTTCACCCGCATCGTCAGCTGCGACCCGCACAGCTTCCATGTGCTGAAGAACGAATACGGCGCCCTCGGCGGCGACTACCAGGTACTGCACCACAGCACCTTCATCGACGAACTGCTGCGCGCCGGCACGCTGCAACCGGGCCGCAGCAAGGCCGGCAGCGTCACCTACCACGACCCCTGCTACCTGGGCCGCTACAACGGCGAGTACGAGGCGCCGCGCAACGTGCTGCGCGCACTCGGCATCGAGGTCAAGGAAATGCAACGCTCCGGCTTCCGCTCGCGCTGTTGCGGCGGCGGTGGCGGCGCGCCGATCACCGACATCCCCGGCAAGCAACGGATTCCCGACATGCGCATGGCCGACATCCGCGAGACCGGCGCCGAGCTGGTGGCCGTCGGCTGCCCGCAGTGCACCGCGATGCTCGAAGGCGTAGTGGCGCCGCGGCCGGAGATCAAGGACATCGCCGAGCTGGTAGCGGAAGCGCTGATAGAACAGGCGGAAGCGCCGGCAAAAAAGCCGTTGCGGCGTGAAGCCGTGGCGGAGGTGCATTGATGAGAGTGTCGAGCTTCACATCGAATCCGCTGCTGACCGGGGCAGCACGGATAGCGGCCTCTCCCTCCAGGGAGGGGGCCGCAGGATCGGGTAGCCGCAGCCACAGGAAGCATTCCGCATGAACGATATCGTCCGTCGCGATCCACGCGCCGAATGGATCGCCCGCAACCGCCTGCATCCGCTGCATGCGGCCATGCAGTCCGCCCAAGGCGGCGAGGTGCGCTGGATGGGCCCCCACGGCGTGATCCGCAAGAACCCGCACGCCGTCGGCTTCGTCGGCCCCAACGGCATCCGCCGCATCGATCGCTCCGGCGGCCAGCAGGGCAGCGGCGTGCGCCGCGCCAGCGTAGCGCAGGAAGCGCAGTTGCCGCTGCATGTGGTCGAGCAACCGGCATTCCTCGTCGCGGTGGTCCCGGACATGGTCGGCGGCCGTCTCTCCAGCCACGACAAGGACCTCCTCGGACTGGCCCGCAAGCTCGCCGGCAACGACGGCGCGGTGCTCGCCGTGGTGTTCGGCGAACACAAGGAAAGCGCCTTCGACAGCGCCGGCGTCGACCGCCTGCTGCACCTCTCCGGCGGCGAGTACGACGGCTACACGCCCGAGCAGCGAATACTCGCCCTGCGCAACCTGGAGAACCAGCTCGCCCCGCGCCACTGGCTGTTCCCGGACAGTCGCAACGGCGGCGGCGAACTGGGCCGGCGCCTGGCCGCCGCGCTCGGCGAGCGGCCGGCCGGTCGCGTCTGGCAGGTCGAGGACGGCCGCTGCATCGGCCGCGCCGGCGCCGGCCGCGAGGACATCCAGCGCGCCCTGCCGCGCCTGCTGCTGGCCGCGGCGGAATGCGCCGAGCCGGTCAGCGAGACCCGCCATGAGGTTCGCGAACTGCACATGGCCGAGCAGGTGGCGCGCAACCTGCCACGCATCGAGGACCTCGGCCCGGTGGCCGTGGACCCGGCGCGGATTCCCATGGCCGAGGCCGAATTCATTCTCTCCGGCGGCAACGGCGTGCAGGACTGGACGCTGTTCCACCAGGCCGCCGCCGTCCTCGGCGCCACCGAGGGCGCCTCGCGGGTGGCGGTGGACGACGGGCACATGCCGCGCAACCGCCAGGTCGGCGCCACCGGTACCTGGGTCACCGCGCGGGTCTACCTGGCGGTGGGCATCTCCGGGGCGATCCAGCACCTGCAGGGCATAGGCGCCTGCGACAAGGTGGTGGCGGTGAACCGCGACGCCGGCTGCGACATGATCAAGCGCGCCGATCTCTCGGTGATCGGCGACTCGACGGAAATCCTCCGCGCGCTGATCCGCCTGGCCGAGGCACACCGCAACGGCGCCGCCCGCGATGCGGCCTGAACCCGCTTCCACGTACCTTTCATCGGTATCGAACCATGACTGAGCTGAACATCGTCGCGCTGGTCTCCATCGGCGCCCATCCCGCCTCCGGACGCCCGCGCCGTGCCGAACAGGACGCCCGCGCGGTGGAACTCGGCCTGCGCCTGAGCGGCCCACGCCTACAGGTGCTGCACGCCGGCGACCCGCACGCCGAGGCGCTGCGCGGCTATCTCGGCATGGGCCTGGAACGCTTGTCCGTGCTGGAACAGCCGGCCGGCGCCGACGCCCTGCCCGCACTGGCCGAGCACCTGCGCGACTCCCGCGCGCAACTGGTGCTCACCGGCAGCCAGGCGGAAACCGGGGAAGGCTCCGGGATGCTGCCCTTCCTCCTCGCCGAGCGCCTGGGCTGGCCACTGGTGGTCGGCCTGGCCGAGGTCGAGAAGGTCGAAGACGGCAGCGCTCAGGTCCTCCAGGCTCTGCCTCGCGGCCAGCGACGCCGACTGCGGGTACGCCTGCCGTTCGTCGCCAGCGTCGACAATGCCGCGCCGGTGGCCCGGCAGAGCGCCTTCGGCCCGGCTAGGCGTGGCGAGATCGAGGCCCATGAGGTGGAGGTGGTCGACGACCCGCTGCTCGCCGAAGACAGCCTGCAACCGGCCCGGCCGCGACCGAAGCGGCTCAAGGTAATCAAGGCGAAGACCGGCGCCGAGCGAATGAAAGCCGCCACCGCCAAGGCCTCCGGCGGTACCGGGCAGGTACTCAAGGATCTTTCGGCGGAAGCCGGCGCCGAAGCCATCTTCAAGCTCCTGCGCGAGGAAGGCGTGATCCGCTGAAGCGGGTCAGAACGCACTGTGCGCCAGATCACAAGTTATGACGTGGTGACGATAAATTATTGTATTACGATAATTTATTCCCTAGTTTCGCCATCCAGACGCGAAACACACAGGGGAACCCGGCATGGCGCTGTCCACGCATCTCAGCAACCACAAGCTCTATCTGCTCGGCATGCTCTGCGCCATCCTGGCCTGGGGCATGGCCTGCATCGAACTCGGAGCGAACACCCACCTCTGGTTCTCCGGCCTCAGCGAGCAGGGCTACCTGCAGGCCTGGAGCGATGAAATGCCACGCCTGGCCAGCGACGGCTTCGTCCTGTCCTGGAGCAGCCGGGCGCTGCTGATGCTGCTGGACTACCTGCCGACCCTGCTTTCCGCGTTCGGCCTGGCGCTCACCGGCCTGTTCTTCCGCCGTCTGGCCAAGGGCGAACGCTGGTCGCAGCGCAACGCCAGGACCCTGGTGCACATCGGCCTGCTGTCCTTCCTGGCACTCTTGCTCCAGCCATTTATCAATACGCTGCAAGGTCTTGTACTATCTCTCGACCTGCCCGACGGCGAGCGTGTCCTGAGCGTTTCGATAGGACTCACTTCCGAAGCGGCCTACGAGTTTCTCAAGGCGATCTTTCTCTGCTCGTTCGGCCTGATGATGAGCGAAGCCAGGAAACTGGACGAAGAAGTAAGAGCCTTCATATGACGACCTCATGATCATCATCCGACTAGACGTCATCCTGGCGAAGAACAAGGTCCGCTCCAAGGAGCTGGCGGAAGCCATCGGTATCACCGAACAGAACCTGTCCCTGCTGAAGAACGGCAAGGTCAAGGGCATCCGCCTCGACACCCTGGAGAAGATCTGCGCCTTCCTGGACTGCCAGCCGGGCGACATCCTGGAATACGTCGCGGACGACTGATCCCCGCTCCACCCTTTCCCAACCAGAAACCATGAACAGACACCTGAACCTCTCGGGCGTTGCGCTCGCGCTCGCCCTGATCTCGGGCTGCGGCCCCTCCGTCCGCTACCAGTACGTGATGCCGCCGAGCGAAGCGGGACGCACCTGCGTCGCCCAGTGCCGCACGCAACAGAGCCAGTGCGAAAGCCTCGCGCGCCTGGAATGGCAGAACGAAAACCGCCTGCGCGAAGCGGAACGGCGCAGCTACCACTATTGCAGCCAGGGCAAGAGCAAGAAGCAGGCGCGCAAGGAATGCCTGGCGCCAGGCTATTCCTCCTCGTTCGGCTACAACGGCTTCGGCGGCTCCGGCAACTTCAACTGCAGTTCCGACTACGACCGCTGCTTCACCGACATCTGCGGCGGCACCATCCGCCGCATCGTCGAGCAACCTCAATGATCGGAGTATCCCCATGAGCCGACGCCTCTTCCCTCTCCTGCCGTTCCTGTTCCTGGTCGGCTGCGCCCAGGGCTATCCCTCCTTCTCCGGCATCCTTCCGGACGTCCGCGTCAGCGGCGACGAACGCAGCTACGCCGAGCGCGCCGAAGACTGCCTGAAACGGCGCAACTGCCCGCCGGCCACCGATCGCGATCCCTTCGTCGCCGACCCCGGGCACTACTCGCTGGGCGGCAGCTTTCGCTGGTGAAGCCGGGTGCCGAAGCCTGGCAACCGACCACGGACCTGGCTTCGGCAGGCGCTTTTCTTTATCCTGCGCGCCCTTTGAACGACTGGGACGAGATCATGCTGGAGAACACCCTGGAACGCCTGGAAACCCTGGTAGCCGAGCTGCTGCAACAGAACCAGGCCCTGCGCGACAGCCACGACCAGCTTCAGCAGCAGCTGCGCCAGGCCACCGAGGAAAACGAAACCCTGCAACTCTCCATGCTCGAGCAGGAAGAAAAGCAGAGCGGCACCCAGGCCCGCCTGGAAGCCCTGGTCGAGCGCCTCAGCGCGCAGCAACCGGTTAGCGCATGAGCCGCGACGGCGTCCAGGTCCTGTCGATCCTCGGCCGGGACTATTCGATCCGCGTGCCGGCCGGCGAGGAGAGGGCCCTCGCGGACGCCGCCGCGTTGCTGCAAGCGGAAGTGGACGCCAACAAGCGCAAGTTTCCCTACGTCACCAGCAACGAGCTGGTGGTGCTCTCCGCGCTCAATCTCTGCGCCCGCCAGCTCGGCGCGAACGACGGCGAGTCGCCGCGCCTGCGGGCGGTGGAGCAGCGCCTGGAAGCGCTGGTCGAGCGGATCGCCGGGGCATCCGGCTAGTCGCGCGCCTGCGGACTCGCCCAATACAGCTGCCGATGCCCGCGCGCCTGGTAGTCCTTGACCAGCGCGCAGGCCTCGTCGCGCGTCAGGTCGCGGCGCATGACGAAGGCATTGCCGTTGTCGTCCTGGCGCCACAGGCACCAGCGCGTTTCCTCCGCCGGCTTCGCCGCCACCGCGTCAGGCCTTCAGGGTCGAAGTCTTGCGCAAGCGCAGCGCGAGCATGACCAGCAACACGCCGAAGAACACCGCGTAGGCGCCGATCACCCAGACCACCGCCAGCGCCCCGGCGCCGGGGTTGGCGATCATCAGCACGCCGAACAGCACCGAGATGGCACCAGAGAGGATCATCCACCATTCGTTCTGGATCGACTTGCGCAGGCGGATCGCCGCGACGATCTGGAAGATGCCCATCGCCAGTGCCCAGCCGGCGATGATCAGGAGCAGGCCGATGGCGGTCAGTTGCGGCCAGAAGAACGCAACCAGGCCGGCCGCCACGCCGATCACCCCGACCAGCGCCAGCGGCCAGTTGAACTGCCCATCGCTGCGCATGTTGAACGCGGCGATCAGGGCGAACGCTCCGTCCACCAGCGCGTAGGCACCCCAGAACAGCACCAGCACGGTCAGCGCCAGGGCCGGCGAGAGCAGGGTCAGGACGCCGAACACCAGCGCCGCCACGCCGCGCAGGGCCACCAGTTTCCAGTGCTTGCCCAGTTCGGCCCACAGGGGATTGTTTTCCACGCTTGCCTCCAGAGGCCGCCCTTGAGCGGCCCGTTCAGGTTGAGTCCTCCCACCTTAGTCCTTTTGCCGGGAGGCTGTCAGGGGGCGGAGGCGGGAGGCAAGGCGTGCGCGCGGGCTCAGGGCCGGGACTTCTCCGGCGGCCGCTGGCGGCGCCAGCAGGCGAACAGGTTCCAGGCCAGCAGCAGGCTGACGAAAGCGGAACTGACGTAGAACAGCAGGTTGTCCATGACCTTTCCTCCGCAGCGGCGCCCCGCCAGGGGGCGCCTCGTCCGGCTCAGCTGCCGGCCACCTTGCGCACGTGGGCGGACTCCTCGCCGAGGTTGTTCAGCATGCGCTCGCTGTACCAGTCGAGGAAATTGATCACACCGAACTCGTAGGTCTTCGAGTATGGACCAGGCTGGTAGGCGTCGGAGTTGATCCCGCGCTGGTTCTCCTCGGCCAGCCGACGATCCTGGTCGTTGGTCGCGTCCCATACCTCGCGCAGGCGCGCCACGTCGTAGTCGACGCCTTCCACCGCGTCCTTGTGCACCAGCCATTTGGTGGTGACCAGGGTTTCCTGGGCGCTGATCGGCCACACGGTGAAGACGATCAGGTGGTCGCCCATGCAGTGGTTCCAGGAGTGCGGCAGGTGCAGGATGCGCATCGAGCCGAGGTCGGGGTTCTTGATCCGGCCCATGAGCTTCTTGCTGCCTTGCTTGCCGTCCATGGTCATCGACACCGTGCCGTCCAGCAGCGGCATGCGCACGATGCGATTGCGCAGGCCGAAGCTGGCATGGGCGTACGGGATCTTCTCGGCGTCCCAGGCGCTGGTGCAGGCCGCCACCTGGTCCTTGAACGCCTGGCTGGCGCGCGGGTCGGTGACGTCGTCCCACTCCAGCAGGGTCTTCAGCAGTTCCGGGTGGGAGCCGTTGCAGTGGTAGCACTCGCGGTTGTTCTCGATCACCAGCTTCCAGTTGGCGGCTTCGCGGATGGTGGTCTGCACCGCCACCTTGGCGTTCTCCATGTCGTACGGCTCCATGTAGTGCTCGAGCGTCGCCAGGAAGTCGTCGATGGCCGGCGGGTTCTCCGCCAGGCTGATGAAGATGTAGCCGCCGGCGGTCTTCACCTGGATCGGCTTCAGGCCGTACTCCTTCATGTCGAAGTCGGCGCCCATCTCGGTGCCGGCGAACAGCAGGCGGCCATCCAGCTCGTAGGTCCACTGGTGGTAGGGGCAGACCAGCTTGGCCACCTTGCCTTTCTCGCTCACGCACAGGCGCGAGCCGCGGTGCCGGCAGACATTGTGGAAGGCATGCACCTGGCCTTCGGCGCCACGGATCACCAGGACCGGGTTCTTGCCGATCTGCAGGGTGAGGAAATTGCCCTTGGCGGGAATCTCGCAGGTCATGCCGGCGATCAGCCATTCCTTGTGGAAGATCTCCTGCATGTCGATCTCGAACAGGCGCTGGTCGCAGTAGAAGGGCTGCGGCAGCGAGAAGCTGTGGTCGCGGCTGCGCAGCATGTCGGCGGTGGCCTTGCGGGCCGGTTCCAGGGGATCGCCGAGACTCAGGGTGGAAGTGACGTCCATCGGTAACTCCTCATGCCGCCCCCGCGCGGGTGGCGGCGGAAAAAGTGGCTGATACGGTTGCTACGCAAGGTGGCGTTCACAGCCTTCCTCATCCCGGCGCGGCGTCCGGAATCCCGCCCTGCCGATGGACGGGCCCCGCCGTGGCGGGAATGAAGGTCAGTCGCTCTACACGTCCGGGCTCTACCCTCCCGGGGTTCATGCAAACCCTCGTCTCGGCTGGTCTGGAGTGTGGGCCCGCGCCCGCCGCCGACCTTATCCATGGGCGACATGACCGCATCCGTTTCCGACGCTCCGGGCCGCGTCCCAGCAGGCAGGTCGCGATAAGCATGTAAATGTCGCTGGCAGGTAAATGAGCGGCCACGGCGATGCGCACAATCCGCCCCATCAGGCCATCGTTCGGCCCCGTGCGCACGGAGAGATCATCATGTCGAGCAACTTCCTCAATCCGGTCACCACCCAGACCTGGGCCAACGGCCGGCACCTCGTGCGCTGCGTCAAGGTCATCCAGGAAACCTGGGACGTGCGCACCTTCTGCTTCATGGCCGACCAGCCGATCCTGTTCTTCTTCAAGCCGGGCCAGTTCGTCACCCTGGAGCTGGAGATCGACGGCGAGCCGGTGATGCGCTCCTACACCATCTCCAGCTCGCCCTCGGTGCCCTACAGCTTCTCCATCACCATCAAGCGGGTGCCGGGCGGGCGGGTTTCCAACTGGCTGCACGACAACCTCAAGGAAGGCCAGGAGCTACCGGTGCACGGTCCGGTCGGCCTGTTCAACGCCATCGACTTCCCGGCCGACAAGGTGCTGTTCCTCTCCGGCGGGGTCGGCATCACTCCGGTAATGTCCATGGCGCGCTGGTTCTTCGACACCAACGCCAACGTCGACATGGTCTTCGTCCACAGCGCCCGTTCGCCGAAGGACATCATCTACCACCGCGAGCTGGAGCACATGGCCTCGCGGATCGACAACTTCAGCCTGCACATCATCTGCGAGCGCCACGGCCTCGGCGAAGCCTGGGCCGGCTACCGTGGCTACCTGAACCTGCGCATGCTGGAACTGATCGCCCCGGACTTCCTCGAGCGGGAAATCTTCTGCTGCGGCCCGACGCCCTATATGAGCGCGGTGAAGCACCTGCTGCAGGGCCACGGCTACGACATGAGCCGCTACCACGAGGAAGCCTTCGGGCCGACTCCGCCGGAGGTCCGCGCCGACGTCAGGGAACTGGCCGCGGAAGCCGCCGAGGCGCCGGAGGTACCGGTCGCCGACCAGCACCAGGTGGAATTCACCGCCACCGGCAAGAGCATCCGCGTCAGCCCCGGGGAAACCGTGCACGCCGCCGCCGCCAAGCTCGGCCTGCACATTCCGAAGGCCTGCGGGATGGGCATATGCGGCACCTGCAAGGTAATGAAGACCGCCGGCGAGGTGGAGATGGAGCACAACGGCGGGATCACCGACGAGGATGTCGCCGAAGGCTACATCCTCTCCTGCTGCAGCGTGCCCAAGGGCGACGTGGTCATCGACTACTGAGGGCGCGAGGGAAACGCCAGGCGCTCCCAGTAGCGCCGCCGCGGCAGTTCCTCGGCCGGCAGCCAGCGTCCGGCGCAGGCCTGCAGCGGCTCGGCGGGAGCCTTCAGCAGCGAGTCCAGGGCCAGCACGTAGCGCCCCGTCCCCGCGCAGCGGAAGCACAGGTCGTCGTCGAAGCTGTCGAAGCACGGGTACTCGCCGAGGTCGTCGCGGTAGCGACGCAACGTCCGCTCTTGCACGTCGAGCAGCAGCAGGCGCCACTGGTCCCGTTCCAGGTCGCTTTCCTCGTAGCGCTGGACGTGCCGGGTCAGCGCCAGGTAGCGACCGTCCGCCGACCAGATCATTGGCGCCGCCAGGTTGCCCAAGCCGATGCCCGACGCGGTCAGCAGGTAGCCGTCGCGGCTGAACCCGGCGCGCACGTCCTCGTCGCGGTGCATGCCCTCGTAGTGGAAACCGAAGCCCCAGGCGGCGTCTTCCGCGCCCACCGACGGCAAGACGAAGTCGCCGTCGCTCCAGGGCCGCGGCGCTGCGTCCAGCCAGCGCGACGTGGGGCACAGCCGCCAGGCCGTGCCATCGAACGCCACCCGCGCCTGCTCGTAGTAATGCCGCCAGTCGTCGTGGAAGCGGCCGAATGCGTGCCAGGCGCCGGGCTCGGGCAAGCCTTCGTCGAAGCGGCGCAACAGGCCGGGGTCGCCTTCGCCCGGCCCGCCCGGCGGCTGGTAGGCGTTGCGGCCGAGCAGGTGGAGCAAATGCACCTGGCCATCGATGAAACCTTGCAGGTGTAGATCGGCCAGCGGCTCGGCGAGCCACTCCAGGCGCCGCTCCCGGCTATCGAGTATGGCCAGGCGCTGCGGCAGGGTCGGCGCCTCGGCGAAGGCCACCACGGCCAGGTAGCGACCGCAATCGGACACGCGGTGGTCGAGCGTCCACTCGCCATCCAGGCGCCAGTCGCCCAGGCGCAAGGCATAGGCGCCGCGCTCCGCCTCCTGATCGTCGCGCAACCACTCCCAGACGGCCCGGCTGCCATCGGCCAGCGGTGCGCTCTGCAACAGGCATCCCGGCCTGCCGGCCGCGCCATCCAGCGGCAGCAACAGGTCCAGGCGCGGCATGTCGGCCTCACGCCAGCGCGGCCGGTCGTCCGCATCGCGAGCGTGCAGAAGGTAGAGGCTGGAATGGCTGTACGAACCCAGCGTGCCGTAGCGTTCGTAGGTCAGGCAGGGTTGCGCCAGGTCCAGGCCGAAACGCAGCCAGCCATCCTCCAGCCCGAGCAGTTCGGGCCCGCCGGCATGGGGCTCGGCGGGCAACGCCGACCACGGCGCGCCCAGCGCACGCAGGCCGCCGTCCTCTCGCCAAAGCCAGTAGGTATCCTGCCCCAGCGGCTCGCCTGCAGCCTGCAGCGCCAGCGCCCGGCCGTCATCGCTCCAAGCCAATGGCGGCGCTTCACGGGACAGGTAGAGGCCGCTGGCCTCGCCGTTTATCCACAGCTCGCCGCGGTTGGCGCGCAGCGGCGCGAAAGGATCGTCCAGGGCCAGCAGGCTGGCCGGCAGCCAGGGGCGGATTTCCAGCGCGGGCCCGCCAAGCGGGGACGGTAGCGGTTGCGCGCGCAGATCCCTGCTCCAGCGCTGCCATTCGCTCTCGGGCAGCCAGAGGTCGCCGATGGCAACGAAGGCCTCGGCCTCGCTGCCGGCCTTGAGCGCCTGCAGCTCGAGGCGCTGCGGTGCGTTGGACGTCAGCGGACTGTGCCGCCCGATCACCTCGCGCTCGGTGACGCTGTCCAGCTCCCAGAAGTTGTCCACGGCACAGCGGTAGAGCAACCGCTCCTGCCGGTCGAAGATCGCCAGGCCCCACGCGCCTCGGCTCGGTATCGGCGAAACGAAGTGGCGGCCATCGCTGGAAAAGCGTGCCGAAGGATTGCAGTCGGGGATGAAACAGCCGTCGGGCATCAGGTAGTGGCATACCAGCGGGCCGCCCATGGCGATCTCGCCGCCGTCGAACAGGCGGATCGCCTCGCCCTCGGGGGTCCGCTCGGGCGCTTCGCCGCCCCATGCGCTACCTCCGGCCGGCAGGGGTGCGTCCAGCGCTTGCGGAGCCTGGCGCTCCAGGCGCAGGCCGCGCTCGAAGCGGATCTGCAACAGCACGCCGCCGATCACCGCCAGCAAGCCACCGCCCAGTCCCAGCCAGAAGCCCGGCAGTGCCTGGCCCAGGGCGATGCCGCCACCCAGAACCCAGAAGAACAGCGCCTGTTGCAGGCGATACGGCACCTTGCCGCGCCAACGATCCGTGGCCCACTCGGCGCCCAGCAGCAGCACCCAACCCAGCGCTACCAGCGGCAACGGAAGGAGGACGCCAAGGGCCACCAGCACGGCGATCCAGGCGATCTCGCCGAGGCCTTCGAGCAACAAGCGGCCGAGCGGCTTGTCTGACATCCGATCATCCATGATCCATCCCACTTTCCTGGCAAAAGCCAAGGGTAATCAAGGCTCCGGCCAACCACCAGAGCCACGGCGAAGCTGACCTTCTCATACTGGAAAACACCAGGGCGCCAAGGTTGTCCACATTCGGACTGGAATTCCATACAGGTGTTTCTTCGCCGCCTGGATGTCCGCCATGTGTTCACTCAAGCATTTGAAATAAAAGATAAATTCTACAAATTCAAGTGCATTTCAGGGCCGGCTATTCAGCCCGTCCCTGCCTCCGGGAAGCCCTTTCCAGGCTAGGTTGATCACAGACTTATCCACAAGTTGTGCAATCCATCGCCTCCTCTATGTCCTGCGGGTCCAGAAACAACATACCGACAATACCTCCTCCGTGGCGCGAGGGCTCCGCAAGCCCATCCGGCTTTCCTTCCGGGTAAATCGCACTTCGCCGCACGCTCGGCCTGGCCGCACTCTCCTGCTCATTTAACGATCAATACGCCAGAGACCCCGCCGTACGGCCCCCCCAAGCGTGAGCGAACAACTTTTCCACAGGGCTTTACACTTCCCGTGGGGAAAAACAAAAAAATATTCACAGCATGAAGAAAAATCTCTGCTTTCTCAGGCAGTCCGGCTCTTCCCATGCGCACCGATCGTTTATTGATCAATCCACCGCAGGCTTAGCCCTATGCGGCTTCTGGCGCTATCCATACAGGTTGTCCACAAGACTTTCCAGGCCTTTTGTGGGCAACCCTGCATTTATACACAAGCTCCCTAAAGCAAGCCCGCCACCTGTTGACAGAACATCCGGTCAATTCTTGATCAATTCCCTGAAAGGCTCGCCCCACCGGGCTCTCCGCACTCTATAAACAGGCTCTTCACATCGACCTCAACAGGAATTGGGGGAAATTCCCCTCGGCGATTGCTTCCATTGTCCCAGCGACTTCGGAACGGAAGAATTTTGTCTTTTTCCTCAAGCCGTTACGTCCACGCAGGGTGTTTTCGACTTTTGCGCCCACTTCGCTCCCCGTCTTTTCTATCCACAGGCTTGCATGGGCCCGGAGGGGACAATACCCGTCACCGTTTCGTCAGCGCGTTTCACCCGAACCGTCATCCTCTGTTCACAAACGGCTGTTTTCGCTCAAAAACCGACCAGCCTCCGGAGAGCCCGGCGGGGCGCTGCCCGGAAGCGACTGCGAACACGTTATTCACATTCGGTTCCACAGTGTTTGTGGATTGGACAGGTTATCCCGCCACTGGAGTGGAGCCGCGTGGATAAAGGCTTTCGGCGTCTCGGGCGGAGACAGGAAGGACGTTCCAGGGAGCACTTTTGCATAGCTCCCGAACAGTTAGCCCACAGAGTTATCCACAGAATTTGGGGAAAGAGCGGCCGCCCCGCGCCATGGGGGCGACCGAGAGCGGACTCAGGCGCCCATCACCAGGCGGATGTCCCGCGCCAGTTCGCGGACCCGCTCGATATCGGTATCCCAGGAACACATGAAACGCGCGCCACCTTCACCGATGAAGGTGTAGAAGCGCCAGCCGCGCGCGCGCAAGGCTTCGATCGCCGGCTCGGAAAGCTGCAGGAACACGCCGTTGGCTTCTACCGGGAACATCAGGCTGACGCCGGGAACGTCGGCCACCAGCTCGGCCAGCAGGCGCGCGCAGCGGTTGGCGTGATCGGCGTAGCGCAGCCAGGCATCGTCCTGCAGTACGCCGACCCAGGGCGCGGCGAGGAAGCGCATCTTCGAGGCCAGTTGGCCGGCCTGCTTGCAGCGGTAGTCGAAGTCCTCGGCCAGGTCGCGGTTGAAGAACAGGATCGCCTCGCCCACCGCCATGCCGTTCTTGGTGCCGCCGAAGCAGAGCACGTCGACCCCGGCCTTCCAGCTGAGCTCCGCCGGCGAGCAGCCGAGGAAGGCGCAGGCGTTGGAGAAGCGCGCGCCGTCCATGTGCAGGTGCAGGCCGAGCTCCTTGCAGGTGGCGCTGATCGCCTTCAGCTCGTCCGGGCGGTACACCGTGCCGACCTCGGTGGCCTGGGTGAGAGTCACCACGCGCGGCTTCGGATAGTGGATATCCTGGCGCTTGAGAGCGATGTCGCGGATCGACGCCGGGGTCAGCTTGCCGACCTCGGTCTGCGCCAGCAGCAGCTTGGAGCCATTGGAGAAGAACTCCGGCGCGCCGCACTCGTCGGTCTCGACGTGGGCGGTCTCCGAGCAGATCACGCTGTGGTAGCTCTGGCACAGCGCAGCCAGGGCCAGGGAGTTGGCGGCGGTGCCGTTGAAGGCGAAGAACACTTCGCAATCGGTCTCGAACAACTGGCGGAAGTAGTCCGAAGCACGCGCGGTCCACTGGTCGTCGCCATAGGCGCGTTCGTGGCCGCGGTTGGCTTCGGCCATCGCCGCCCAGGCTTCGGGGCAGATGCCGGAATAGTTGTCGCTGGCGAACTGTTGGGTGTGATCGGTCATGTGGGCCTCTGGAACGGTTGCCGAGCCCTTGTGGGGCTCCATGCGGTCGTGCCGGCACGGGTACGTGCCGGCACAGTCTGTCAGGGTAGCTTGGTCAGCTTCATCTGCTCGACGAACGGCACCAGCACCTGGCGCATCGCCGTGGCGCTGCCGCCATTGGGCGTGTCGCGGGTGCTGAGGGTCAGTACGTAGCGGTTCTTGATCACTCCGCTGAGGGTCGAGACGCCCTCCTCGCCCTTGGCCGGGACCATCACTCCCAGCGGGTCGCCCATCCGCGTGGTATCGATCAGCGGCAGGTAGTCCTCGCCGCCGAAGCGCTCGGCGGTGCCGTTCTTAAGGGCGGTCTCGCGGGTCTTGTGGAGCAGGGTCAGGTTGGTCTGGGTCATCTCGCGCAGCTTGTCCTGCGCCGCCCGATAGGACACCGCGTCGCCCTCGGTCGGCGGCGCCGGCAGGCCGGTGTCGGTGAGGACGATCTCCAGGCGCTTGCTGCCGTCGGCGGCGCCGAAGACCACGGTGGCATCGTTGTAGCCGCACTGGCGGGAGAGGAAGTCGTAGCCGAACAGTGGCTTGCCGGCCGGCGGCAAGGCCACTTCGAGTTCATGGCCGGTGCAGGAATCGGCCGGCAGCGCAGGCGCGGCGGCCTGCTTTTCATCGCCGCCCCCGCACCCTTGCAGGGATGCGCCGAGCAGCACGGCGGAAAGGAAGATCAGCGGGCGTTTCATGGTGTTCTCGCAAGACGAAGAGCACGCAGTTTAGCGCCAGCCCGGGGCGTTCCGCATCGGTTGCCGAATCCCACCGCCATGTCGCAAACGCACCTCCCCGTGGCGTGCATAGGCATCTGGGCCGGCAGGGCCGGTCATACCATCGCTGGCAAAGGGACCGCGTGTCCCGTTGCAGCCATTCCGGCGCGGTTCCGGCGCCGCAGGGAGACCCAGCGATGTTCAGCAAGCATGACCAGATCCGCGGCTACGACGACGAACTGCTCGCCGCGATGGACGCCGAAGAGGCCCGCCAGGAAGACCATCTCGAACTGATCGCCTCGGAGAACTACACCAGCAAGCGGGTCATGCAGGCGCAGGGCAGCGGCCTGACCAACAAATATGCCGAGGGCTATCCGGGCAAGCGCTACTACGGCGGCTGCGAACACGTCGACAAGGTCGAGCAGTTGGCCATCGACCGCGCCAGGCAGCTGTTCGGCGCCGACTACGCCAACGTCCAGCCGCATTCCGGTTCCTCGGCCAACGCCGCGGTGTACCTGGCGCTGCTCAACGCCGGCGACACCATCCTCGGCATGAGCCTGGCCCACGGCGGCCATCTCACCCACGGCGCCAAGGTGTCCTCCTCCGGCAAGCTGTACAACGCCGTGCAGTACGGCCTGGACACCGCTACCGGGCTGATCGACTACGACGAAGTCGAGCGCCTGGCCGTGGAGCATAAGCCGAAGATGATCGTCGCCGGCTTCTCCGCCTACTCCAAGACCCTCGACTTCCCGCGCTTCCGCGCCATCGCCGACAAGGTCGGCGCGCTGCTGTTCGTCGACATGGCCCACGTCGCCGGGCTGGTCGCCGCCGGCCTCTACCCGAACCCGATCCCCTTCGCCGACGTGGTCACCACCACCACCCACAAGACCCTGCGCGGCCCGCGCGGCGGCCTGATCCTGGCGCGCGCCAACGAGGAGATCGAGAAGAAGCTCAATTCCGCGGTATTCCCCGGCGCCCAGGGCGGCCCGCTGATGCACGTGATCGCGGCCAAGGCGGTGTGCTTCAAGGAAGCGCTGGAGCCGGGCTTCAAGGACTACCAGGCGCAGGTGATCCGCAACGCCAAGGCGATGGCCGAGGTGTTCATCGGGCGCGGCTACGACGTGGTTTCCGGTGGCACCGACAACCACCTGATGCTGATCAGCCTGGTGCGCCAGGGCCTGACCGGCAAGGAAGCCGACGCCGCCCTCGGCCGGGTCGGCATCACGGTGAACAAGAACGCCGTGCCGAACGATCCGCAGAGCCCGTTCGTCACCTCCGGCATCCGCATCGGCACCCCGGCCATCACCACCCGCGGGCTGCAGGAAGCGCAGAGCCGCGAACTGGCCGGCTGGATCTGCGACATCCTCGACCACCTCGGCGATGCCGACGTGGAAGCCAAGGTCGCCACCCAGGTCGCCGGTCTCTGCGCGGACTTCCCGGTCTATCGCTGAGCCCCCCGAAGACGGTCGGGGAGCCCGACGCGCCCCGGCCCAACCCTCTCCGCGGGAGAGGGAGCAACAGTTCAGGAGCATCCACATGCAACGCTACTCCGGCTTCGGCCTGTTAAAGCATTCACTGAGCCATCACGAGAACTGGCAACGCATGTGGCGCACGCCCACGCCGAAGCCGGTCTACGACGTGGTCATCGTCGGCGGCGGCGGGCACGGCCTGGCCACCGCCTACTACCTGGCCAAGGAACACGGCATCAGCAACGTGGCGGTAGTCGAGAAAGGTTGGCTGGGCGGCGGCAACACCGCGCGCAACACCACCATCGTGCGCTCCAACTACCTGTGGGACGAGTCCGCGCTGCTCTACGAACACGCGATGAAGCTGTGGGAGGGCCTGTCCCAGGACCTCAACTACAACGTGATGTTCTCCCAGCGCGGGGTCTACAACCTCTGCCACACCCTCCAGGACATGCGCGACGGCGAGCGCCGGGTCAGCGCCAACCGCCTCAACGGCGTCGACGGCGAATTGTTGAACGCGCAGCAGGTGGCGGAGGAGATTCCCTACCTGGACTGCAGCAAGAACACCCGCTACCCGATCATGGGCGCGACCATCCAGCGTCGCGGCGGCGTCGCCCGCCATGACGCGGTGGCCTGGGGCTTCGCCCGTGCCGCCGATGCCCTCGGCGTGGACCTGATCCAGCAGACCGAAGTCACCGGCTTCCGCAAGCAGGACGGCGCGGTGATCGGCGTCGAGACCAACCGCGGCTTCATCGGCGCGCGCCGTGTCGGAGTGGTCACCGCCGGCAACTCCGGGCACATGGCCAGGCTCGCCGGCTTCCGCCTGCCGCTGGAGTCGCACCCGTTGCAGGCGCTGGTCTCCGAGCCGCTGAAGCCGATCATCGACAGCGTGATCATGTCCAACGCCGTGCATGGCTACATCAGCCAGTCGGACAAGGGCGACCTGGTCATCGGCGCCGGCATCGACGGCTACAACGGCTACGGCCAGCGCGGCTCTTACCCGGTGATCGAGCACACCCTGCAAGCCATCGTCGAGATGTTCCCGGTGCTCTCGCGGGTACGCATGAACCGCCAGTGGGGCGGCATCGTCGACACCACCCCGGACGCCTGCCCGATCATCGGCAAGACTCCGGTGCAGAACCTGTTCTTCAACTGCGGCTGGGGCACCGGCGGCTTCAAGGCCACTCCCGGCTCCGGAAACGTCTTCGCCGCCACCCTGGCCAAGGGCGAACCGCATCCGCTGGCCGCGCCCTTCTCCATCGAACGCTTCCACAGCGGTGCGCTGATCGACGAGCACGGCGCGGCGGCAGTGGCGCACTGACAAAAGCCGCCCGAAGGGCGAAATCCGCTGCCCCTCGCCCTTCAGGGAGAGGGTGCCGGTCAACCGGCAAGAACAGTTTCCGGAGGCTACAAAATGCTGAATATCTTCTGCCCCCACTGCGGCGAACTGCGTTCCGAAGAGGAATTCCACGCCAAGGGTCAGGCCCACATCCCGCGCCCGCTCGACCCGAACGCCTGCAGCGACGAGGAATGGGGCGACTACATGTTCTTCCGCGACAACCCGCGCGGCCTCCATCACGAGCTGTGGGTGCACGCCGCCGGCTGCCGCAAGTACTTCAACGTCACCCGCCATACGGTGACCTACGAGATCCTCGAGACCTACCTGATCGGCGAGCAGCCCAGCGTCGTCGCCGACGGTGAGAAGAAACCCGCCGTACAAGGGGAACCGGCATGAGCCAGATCAATCGCCTGTCCAGCGGCGGCCGCATCGACCGCAACCGCCCGCTGACCTTCAGCTTCAACGGCCAGCACTACCAGGGCTATGCCGGCGACACCCTGGCCGCCGCGCTGCTGGCCAACGGCGTCGACATCGTCGGCCGCAGCTTCAAGTACTCGCGGGCGCGCGGCATCGTCGCCGCCGGCGCCGAGGAGCCCAACGCGATCCTGCAGATCGGCTCCCGCGAAGCCACCCAGATCCCCAACGTACGCGCCACCCAGCAGGCCCTCTACGGCGGCCTGGTGGCCACCAGTACCAACGGCTGGCCGAACGTGCAGAACGACCTGATGGGAATCTTCGGCAAGGTCGGCGGCAAGCTGATGCCGCCTGGTTTCTACTACAAGACCTTCATGTACCCGCAGTCGATGTGGATGACCTACGAGAAGTACATCCGCAAGGCCGCCGGCCTGGGCCGCGCGCCGACCGAGGTCGATCCGGACAGCTACGACTGGATGAACCACCACTGCGACGTGCTGGTGGTCGGCGGCGGCCCGGCCGGCCTGGCCGCCGCCCTCGCCGCCGCTCGCAGCGGCGCGCGGGTGATTCTCGCCGACGAGCAGGAAGAGTTCGGCGGCAGCCTGCTGGACACCCGCGAGACCCTCGACGGCAAGCCCGCCGCCGAGTGGGTCGCGGACGCCGTGGCCGAGCTGCAAGGCCTGCCGGAAGTCATCCTGCTACCGCGCTCCACGGTCAACGGCTACCACGACCACAACTTCCTCACCATCCACGAGCGGCGCACCGACCACCTCGGCGAGGTCGCCCCGCTCGGCCAGGTCCGCCAGCGCGTGCACCGCGTACGCGCCAAGCGCGTGGTACTGGCCGCCGGCGCCCATGAGCGGCCGCTGGTCTACGGCAACAACGACCTGCCCGGCAACATGCTCGCCGGCGCGGTTTCCACCTATGTACGGCGCTACGGCGTGGCACCGGGCAAGAAACTGGTGCTGGCCACCAACAACGACTACGCCTACCGCGTCGCCCTCGACTGGCAGGAAGCCGGCCTGCAAGTGGTGGCCATCGCCGACGCCCGGGCCAATCCGCGCGGCGAGTGGGTCGAGGAAGCACGCCAACGCGGTATGCGGGTGATCACTGGCAGTTCGGTGATCGAGGCTCGCGGCGGCAAGCGGGTCAGCGGCGCCAAGGTCGCCCGGATCGACCTGCAGGCCATGCGCGCCAGCGGCGGCGAATGGCTGGACTGCGACCTGATCGCCAGCTCCGGCGGCTACAGCCCGGTCGTGCACCTGGCCTCGCACCTGGGCGGCAAGCCGGAATGGCGCGAGGAAATCCTCGCCTTCGTCCCCGGCGAAGGCCTGCAGAAGCGCATCTGCGCCGGCGCCGTGAACGGCGTGTTCGGGCTCGCCGAGGTGCTCGCCGACGGCTACCAGGCCGGGAGTCGCGCCGCCCTCGACGCCGGCTACAAGACCGCCGCCGGCAGCCTGCCGAAGGTCCAGCCGCGCCGCGAGGAAGCGTCAGTCGCGCTGTTCCAGGTGCCCCACGAGAAGCCCACGGCACGCGCACCGAAGCAGTTCGTCGATCCGCAGAACGACGTCACCGCCGCCGCCATCGAACTGGCCTGCCGCGAGGGCTTCGAGTCCATCGAGCACGTCAAGCGCTACACCGCGCTGGGCTTCGGCACCGACCAGGGCAAGCTGGGCAACATCAACGGCCTGGCGATCGCCGCGCGGGCCCAGGGCAAGAGCATCGCCGACACCGGCACCACCATGTTCCGTCCGAACTACACCCCGGTGACCTTCGGCGCCGTCGCCGGCCGCCACTGCGGGCACCTGTTCGAACCGGTGCGCTTCACCGCCCTGCACGCCTGGCACGTGAAGAACGGCGCCGAGTTCGAAGACGTCGGCCAGTGGAAGCGGCCGTGGTACTTCCCGCGCCGCGGCGAGGACATGCACGCCGCCGTGGCCCGCGAATGCCGCGCGGTGCGCGAGGCGGTCGGCCTGCTCGACGCCTCGACCCTGGGCAAGATCGACATCCAGGGCCCGGACGCGCGGGAGTTCCTCAACCGGGTCTACACCAACGCCTGGACCAAGCTCGACGTCGGCAAGGCGCGCTACGGCCTGATGTGCAAGGAAGACGGGATGGTCTTCGACGACGGCGTGACCGCCTGCCTGGCCGACAACCACTTCGTCATGACCACCACCACCGGCGGCGCCGCCCGCGTACTGGAGTGGCTGGAGCTGTACCACCAGACCGAATGGCCGGAGCTGAAGGTGTACTTCACCTCGGTCACCGACCACTACGCGACCCTCACCCTGTCCGGCCCGAACAGCCGCAAGCTGCTCGCCGAAGTCACCGACATCGACCTGGACAAGGATGCCTTCCCCTTCATGACCTGGAAGGAAGGCAAGGTCGCCGGGGTGCCGGCGCGGGTGTTCCGCATCTCCTTCACCGGCGAGCTGAGCTACGAGGTGAACGTCCAGGCCGACTACGCCATGGGCGTGCTCGAAGCGCTCGCCGAGCACGGCACGAAGTACGGCCTGACGCCCTACGGCACCGAGACCATGCACGTCCTGCGCGCCGAGAAGGGCTTCATCATCGTCGGCCAGGACACCGATGCCTCGGTCACCCCGGACGATCTCAACATGGGCTGGGCGGTGGGCCGCAGCAAGCCGTTCTCCTGGATCGGCTGGCGCGGCATGAACCGCGCCGACTGCCTGCGCGAGGATCGCAAGCAACTGGTCGGACTCAGGCCGAGCAACCCGCAGGAGGTACTGCCCGAAGGCGCGCAACTGGTGTTCGACACCCAGCAGGCGATCCCGATGAAGATGGTCGGCCACGTCACCTCCAGCTACATGAGCGCCAGCCTCGGCCACGGCTTCGCCCTGGCGGTGGTGAAAGGCGGCCTCAAGCGCATGGGCCAGAAGGTCTACGCGCCGCTGGCGGACGGCCGCTTCATCGAGGCGGAGATCTGCTCCTCGGTGTTCTACGACCCCAAAGGGGAGCGGCAGAACGTGGATTGACCGGAGAGGGATGCGCTCCTCTCCCCGGCCCTCTTCCCGAAGGGAGAAGGCAGACAGGCTACCAGGGCGCGCGGCGCCCCAAGGTGAAAACGAATGAGCAAGGCAAACGTCTACCAGCAACGCCCCGAACCCGGCGTCCACGCCGAATCGCCGCTGCACCATGCCGAGCTGCACAAGCTCGCCGGCAAGACCGCCGCGAAGGCCGGTATCGTCCTGCGCGAGAAGAAGCTGCTAGGCCACCTGGTGCTGCGCGGCGATGCCGCCGACCCGGCCTTCGCCGCCGCCGTGCACCAGGCCCTCGGCCTGGAACTGCCGGTGGCCCTGACCCTGGTCGCCAGCGGCGAGACCTCGATGCAATGGCTGGCCCCGGACGAATGGTTGCTGATCGTCCCCGGCGGCGAGGAATACGCCGTCGAACAGCGCCTGCGCCAGGCCCTGGGCGAGGAGCTGCACTACGCGGTGGTCAACGTCAGCGGCGGGCAGACGCTGCTCGAACTGAGCGGAGCGAACGTCCGCGAACTGCTGATGAAATCCACCAGCTACGACGTGCATCCGAGCAACTTCCCGGTGGGCAAGGCGGTCGGCAGCATCTTCGCCAAGTCGCAATGCGTGATCCGCCATACCGGCGAGGACACCTGGGAGCTGGTCGTGCGCCGCAGCTTCGCCGACTACTTCTGGCTCTGGTTGCAGGACGCCAGCGCCGAATACGGCCTGCAGGTAGCGGCATGAGCAGCCTTCCCCTCTCCCCGAGAGGGGATACCGGACCCGGAGCCTCGCGATGAGCCGTACCCCCGACACCTGGATCCTCACCGCCGACAGTCCCAGCCTGCTGGGCACCGTCGACGTGGTGACGCGCTACCTCTTCGAGCAGCGCTGCTACGTCACCGAGCACCACTCGTTCGACGACCGCCTGGCGCAACGCTTCTTCATCCGCGTGGAGTTCCGCGCCGGCGACGGCTTCGACGAAGCCTCCTTCCGCGCCGGACTGGCCGAACGGGTGGCACCGTTCGGCATGCGTACCGAGCTGACCGCGCCGGGCTACCGCAGCCAGGTGGCGATCATGGTTTCCAAGGCCGACCACTGCCTGAACGACCTGCTCTACCGCCAGCGCATCGGCCAGTTGCCGATGGACGTGGTGGCGGTGATTTCCAATCACCCGGACCTGGAGCCGCTGGCGCGCTGGCACGGCATTCCCTACCACCACTTCCCGCTCGACCCGAACGACAAGCCGGCCCAGGAAGCCAGGGTCTGGCAGGTGCTCGAAGAGAGTGGCGCCGAGCTGGTGATCCTCGCTCGCTACATGCAGGTGCTGTCGCCGGAACTGTGCCGGCGCCTGGACGGCTGGGCGATCAACATCCATCACTCCCTGCTGCCCGGCTTCAAGGGCGCCAAGCCGTACCACCAGGCCTACCAGAAGGGCGTGAAGCTGGTCGGCGCCACCGCCCACTACATCAACAACGACCTCGACGAAGGGCCGATCATCGCCCAGGGCGTCGAGACGGTCGACCACGCCCACTACCCCGAGGACCTGATCGCCAAGGGCCGCGACATCGAGTGCCTGACCCTGGCGCGGGCGGTGGGCTACCACATCGAGCGGAGGGTATTCCTCAACGCCAATCGGACCGTGGTGCTGTAAGCGCGCCCTCTCTTCCCAACCCTCGCTGAAGGAAGAGGGCCAGGGAGAGGGGCGCTTCCCACGGCCTCGCGACCCGAGCAACACCGACAGCCCGCCGGCTGCCAGCATTCTCCGGCCCTGTCGCGCAACAGACGACTTTCCAGTGCAAAGCCGCGCGGCCGTGGACGCCGCGCATTTGTACCCACAACGACAAAGAGGAAACGCGTATGTCTGGCAATCGTGGTGTGGTCTATCTCGGCCCGGGCAAGGTCGAGGTGCAGAACATTCCCTATCCGAAGATGCAGGACCCGCAGGGCCGGCAGATCGACCACGGGGTGATCCTGCGGGTGGTCTCCACCAACATCTGCGGCTCCGACCAGCACATGGTGCGCGGCCGCACCACCGCGCCGGAAGGCCTGGTGCTGGGCCACGAGATCACCGGCGAGGTGGTGGAGATCGGGCGTGGCGTGGAAACCATGAAGATCGGCGACCTGGTCTCGGTACCGTTCAACGTCGCCTGCGGCCATTGCCGTACCTGCAAGGAACAGCACACCGGCGTCTGCCTGACGGTCAATCCGGCGCGGGCCGGCGGCGCCTACGGCTACGTCGACATGGGTGGCTGGGTCGGCGGCCAGGCCGAATACGTGCTGGTGCCCTACGCCGACTTCAACCTGCTGAAACTGCCCAACCGCGAAGCGGCGATGGAGAAGATCCGCGACCTGACCTGCCTTTCGGACATCCTCCCCACCGGCTACCACGGCGCGGTCACCGCCGGCGTCGGCCCGGGCAGCACGGTCTACATCGCCGGCGCCGGTCCGGTCGGCCTGGCCGCGGCGGCCTCGGCACGCCTGCTCGGCGCGGCGGTGGTGATCGTCGGCGACGTCAACCCGACCCGCCTGGCCCACGCCAAGAAACAGGGCTTCGAGATCGCCGACCTGTCCAAGGACACCCCGCTGCACGAACAGATCGCCGCTCTGCTGGGCGAGCCGGAGGTCGACTGCGCGGTCGATGCGGTCGGTTTCGAGGCGCGCGGCCACGGCCATTCGGGCTCGCAGCAGGAAGCCCCGGCCACCGTGCTCAACTCGCTGATGGGCATCACCCGGGTCGCCGGCAAGATCGGCATTCCCGGCCTGTACGTCACCGAAGACCCGGGCGCGGTGGACGCGGCCGCCAAGCACGGCGCCCTGAGCATCCGCTTCGGCCTGGGCTGGGCCAAGTCGCACAGCTTCCATACCGGCCAGACCCCGGTGATGAAGTACAACCGCCAGCTGATGCAGGCGATCATGTGGGACCGGATCAAGATCGCCGACATCGTCGGGGTGGAAGTCATCACCCTCGACGATGCGCCGAAAGGCTATGGCGAGTTCGACGCCGGGGTGCCGAAGAAATTCGTCATCGACCCACACAACCTGTTCCGCGCGGCCTGAACCTCCGGCAACAACCGACGCGGCCCACGGGCCGCGTCGTCGTTGGCGCTATCCGGGGGAACTGCCGGCGATAAAATGGATCGGTGATACTGCTGCCATCCATTCGCCTCCCGGAGACCGCCATGAACACCGATAGCCCGATCAACCGCGTCGAACAGGTACAGGTCGACGACCTGGCCTGCTGGCGCATCCACACCGCCCATGGCGAGGCGCTGATCGCCCAGCAGGGCGCGCAACTGCTCAGCTACCAGCCCCACGAACAGCCGCCGCTGGTCTGGCTCAGCGACGAGGCCGGCTACCGGCGCGGGCAGTCGGTACGCGGCGGGGTGCCGGTGTGCTGGCCGTGGTTCGGTCCGCTGGAGCGCAACCCGCAGGAAGTCCGCGGCCAGGTGGAAGATGGCCTGAAGGCGCCCGCCCACGGGCTGGTCCGGGCAGTCGACTGGGAAATCGACGACATCGCCGAGGAGGACGGCGACCTCTGCGTCAGCTTCCGCCTCGACGCCCCCGATGGCCTCCCCGGCTGGCCGCACCCGGCGGCGCTGCGCATGCTGTTCCGCTTCGGCGAGCGCCTGACCCTGCGACTCACCAGCGAGAACCTCGGCAGCAAGCCGCTGGTGCTCAGCCAGGCACTGCACACCTACTTCGCGGTCAGCGACAGCCGCGAGATCGCCATCGAGGGCCTGGAAGGCGCGCGCTACATCGAGACCCTGGAGAACTGGGAAGAACGCACTCAGCACGGCGCGGTACGGGTCAAGGGCGAACTGGATCGCATCTACCTCGGTCTCGAACGCGACCTGCTGATCAAGGACCCGCGCTGGGAACGCAGCATCCACCTGCACGCCCTCGACTCGCGCTCGGCGGTGGTCTGGAACCCCTGGGTGGACAAGTCCCGGCGTCTCTCGCAGTTCGCCGACGACGCCTGGCAGCAGATGCTCTGCATCGAGACCGGGCGGGTCTGGGACGACCTCATGGTGGTCGCCCCCGGGCGCAGCGAAAGCTTTGGCGTGCAGATCTGGAGCGAGCCGCTGAAACGACCCTGAGCGGGTCGGCGAGCGGACGGCGCGGCTCGCATCGTCCGCCATGGACCGTTGCGCAGGTGCCGGCCCTACAGGTCCGCTTCCTCCACCACCTTCACCCGCGCCTTGTCGATGGCGTAGGCGGCATCGGCCAGGTCATTGCTCACCTGCTCGATCTTCAGCGTGCCGCTGACCCACAGCGGGGTGTAGATATCGGTCAGCTCCAGCCCCTGTGGATAACGCACCAGGACGATCTGGTTCGGCGGCGGCGGCGGCACGTGGATGCAGGCGCCCGGATAGGGCACCAGGAAGAATTCGGTGACGCGGCCCTTGGCGTCGTTCTCCAGCGGCACCGGGTAGCCGCCGAGGCGGATCGCCTTGCCATCCAGGCTGGCGACGGTCTTGGCCGAATACATCACCGCCGGCATCTTTCGGTCCGACTGCTTCAGGCCCCCCTTGCTGGTGAAGGTGCCGGCGGCCTCCGGGGTGTCGTGGATGATGTCGGGCATTTCTTCCAGCGCCTTGCGGTCGGCCGGCGGCATCAGTTCCAGCCAGTCGGTCTCGGGCAGTTCGGCGTGGGCCAGGGGTGAGGACAACAGGGCGAGCAGCAACAGGCGGGCGAACGGGAAGCGGCGCATGATGGCGGGAATACCGGCGAAGTGAGGAAACGCCGGCCCCCGCGGGGGCCGGCCAGAGCCATCAATTCTTCTTGATCAGGCCGTAAATGACCAGCAGTACGACGGCGCCGACCACCGCGCCGATGAAACCGGCCGCCTGGCCAGCCTGGTAGAAGCCGATCGCCTGGCCGCCGTAGGTGGCCAGCAGCGAACCGCCGATGCCGAGCAGGATGGTCATGATCCAGCCCATGCTGTCGTCACCTGGCTTCAGAAAGCGTGCAACGAGACCAACGATCAGTCCGACGATGATGGTTCCGATTAATCCCATGACAGTCCCTCCTTACGGGTGTATGCGCATGTATTGCGCCTGCCATGGGACAGTGTAGAAAAGCCTTGGGTTCAGTGCCGCCCGCCAACCCAAGGATGGGCGGGCGGCAATCGCTCACGCCTCGATCAGCGCCTCGACCTCGGCGATGCGCGCCTGCAGCGTCGCCCGGTCGACACAACGCAGGGTGGCGTGGCCGACCTTGCGGCCGTTCTTGAAGGCCTTGCCGTAGTGATGCAGGTGGCAGTCGGCGACGGCGACCACCTGAGCCACCGGGGGGACCGCGCCGATGAAATTGAGCATCGCGCTCTCGCCGACCTTGGCGGTCGAGCCCAGCGGCAGGCCGGCGACGGCGCGCAAGTGGTTCTCGAACTGGCTGCACTCGGCGCCTTCGATGGTCCAGTGCCCGGAGTTGTGCACGCGCGGGGCGATCTCGTTGGCCTTCAGGCCGCCGTCCACCTCGAAGAACTCGAAGGCCAGCACGCCGACGTAGTCGAGCCGGGCCAGCACGCGGCCGACGTAGTCCTCGGCCAGCGCCTGCAACGGATGCCCGCTGCTGGCCACGGAGAGCTTGAGGATGCCGCTGTCGTGGGTGTTGTGCACCAGCGGGTAGAAACGCGTCTCGCCATCGCGAGCGCGCACCGCCACCAGCGAGACTTCCCCGGTGAACGGCACGAAGCCCTCGAGGATGCACGGCACGCTGCCCAGTTCGGCGAACGCGCCCTGCACGTCGGCCGGCTGGCGCAGGACCTTCTGGCCCTTGCCGTCGTAGCCCAGGGTGCGGGTCTTGAGCACCGCCGGCAGGCCGATGGCGGCTGCGGCGGCATCAAGGTCGGCCTGGGACTGGACGTCGGCGAAGTCCGGAGTGGGAATGCCGAGGTCCTTGAACATCGACTTCTCGAACCAGCGGTCGCGGGCGATGCGCAGCGACTCGGCGTTCGGGTAGACCGGCACGAACTGGGAGAGGAAGGCCACGGTTTCCGCCGGCACGCTCTCGAACTCGAAGGTCACCAGGTCGACCTCGTCGGCCAGTTGCCGCAGGTGCTCCTGGTCGCCGTAGTCGGCGCGGATGTGCTCGCCCAGGGAGGCCGCGCAGGCGTCCGGCGCCGGGTCGAGGAAAGCGAAGTTCATGCCCAGCGGGGTTCCCGCCAGGGCCAGCATGCGGCCCAGCTGGCCGCCACCGATGACACCGATTTTCATGGTTCGAGCCTTACCTTCTCAGAGCCTGTCTCACGCATCGCGCGGGTCGGGATTGTCCAGCACGGTTTCGGTCTGGTTGGCGCGGAACTGCTTCAGCGCCTCGTGGTACTGCGGGTGCTTGGCGCCGAGGATGCTCGCCGAGAGCAGCGCCGCGTTGACCGCGCCGGCCTTGCCGATGGCCAGGGTGGCGACCGGTACGCCGGCGGGCATCTGCACGATGGAGAGCAGCGAGTCGACACCCGACAGCATCGACGACTGTACCGGCACGCCGAGTACCGGCAGGTGGGTCTTGGCCGCGCACATGCCCGGCAGGTGGGCGGCGCCGCCAGCGCCGGCGATGATCACTTCGAGGCCGCGGCCTTCGGCTTCCTCGGCGTACTGGAAGAGCAGGTCCGGGGTGCGGTGGGCGGAAACCACCTTCACTTCGTAGGGGATGCCCAGCTTGTCCAGCATGTCCGCGGTGTGACTGAGGGTGCTCCAGTCCGATTTGGAACCCATGATCACGCCAACCAGTGCGCTCATCGTCGTGCCTCTCTCAAATGCGCCGTCCGGCGCGTCAGAAACCAACAAGCCACGCTTCGTCGAGGGGCGTGGCTTGTACTGGGCCGAGCCGGCGGGCAGTGCCGGTTCGAAGGCGGCGCAGTATACCGCAAAGGCAGGCCGGGCGCGCGCCGGGGGCTACCGTCCGTCCCGTTTTTTCGCGCCATGGCGGGAAACTTGCCGCAACTCAATGCGCGCCTGCCACGAGCGGCCAGACTGGTTGTCGCGGCGCGCTCCGAGGGAGCGGCGGCCGCGCCGGTTCCGCAGCCTGTCGCGGTGCCCGTCAAAGGCGCCGCGACAGGCGCTCAGCCCCGTCCAAGGAGATGACCATGACCCTGCCACAGACCATGAAAGCCGCGGTCGTGCACGCCTACGGCGCGCCGCTGCGGATCGAGGAAGTCAAGGTTCCGCTGCCCGGCCCCGGGCAGGTACTGGTGAAGATCGAAGCCTCCGGCGTCTGCCACACCGACCTGCATGCCGCCGAGGGCGACTGGCCGGTGAAGCCGCCGTTGCCGTTCATTCCCGGTCACGAAGGCGTCGGCTACGTCGCCGCGGTGGGCAGCGGAGTGACCCGAGTGAAGGAAGGCGACCGGGTCGGCATCCCCTGGCTGTACACCGCCTGCGGCTGCTGCGAGCACTGCCTGACCGGCTGGGAGACCCTCTGCGAGAGCCAGCAGAACACCGGCTACTCGGTGAACGGCGGCTATGCCGAATACGTATTGGCCGACCCGAACTACGTCGGAATTCTGCCGAAAAACGTCGAATTCGCTGAAATCGCGCCGATCCTCTGCGCCGGCGTCACCGTCTACAAGGGGCTCAAGCAGACCAACGCGCGCCCCGGCCAGTGGGTGGCGATCTCCGGCATCGGTGGCCTCGGCCACGTCGCCGTGCAGTACGCCAGGGCCATGGGCCTGCACGTCGCCGCCATCGACATCGACGACGCCAAGCTGGAACTGGCGCGCAAGCTCGGTGCCAGCCTGACGGTCAACGCCCGGCAGGAAGACCCGGTGGAGGTGCTCCAGCGCGACATCGGCGGCGCCCACGGGGTGCTGGTCACCGCGGTATCCAATAGCGCCTTCGGCCAGGCCATCGGCATGGCGCGCCGCGGCGGCACCATCGCCCTGGTCGGCCTGCCGCCGGGTGACTTCCCGACGCCGATCTTCGACGTGGTGCTCAAGGGCCTGCACATCGCCGGCTCCATCGTCGGCACCCGCGCGGACCTTCAGGAAGCCCTCGACTTTGCCGGCGAAGGCCTGGTCAAGGCGACCATCCATCCGGGCAAGCTGGACGACATCAACCAGATCCTCGACCAGATGCGCGCCGGGCAGATCGAGGGGCGCATCGTCCTCGAGATGTGACCTGCGGGGCGGCGTCCCGGCGCCGCCCTTGCCTGTCTACTCGACGCTGCCCAGCCCGCCTTCCAGCTTGCGCCAGAGCAGGCGGATCGCCGCCTTGCGTACCAGCGCGCAGCGGTACAGGCGGATTTCCTGCGGCACGAACCATTGCGGCCCGCCACAGATCGCCAGCTCACCGCGCTCCAGTTCGTTGACCACGCTCAGCCGTGGCACCCAGGCCACGCCCATGCCTTGCAGCGCCATGCTCTTCAGGCTGTCGGCCATCGCCGTCTCGTAGACCGTGGTGTAGCGCAGGTTGCGCTGGCGCAGCAGCAGGTTGACCCCGCGGCCGAGGAAGGCGCTGGCGCTGTAGGCGAGCAGCGGCACGCTCTGGCCGTTCTCCAGGTCGAACAGCGGCAGGCCCTCGGCGTTCACCGCGCAAACCGGCAGCATCTCGGTGCGCCCCAGGTGCAGCGAGGGGAAGATCTCCGGGTCCATCTGCAACGCGGCGTCAGGGTCGTAGAACGCCAGCATCAGGTCGCAGCTACCCTCGCGCAGGGAATGCACCGCCTCGCCGACGTTGGTGGCGATCAGCCGGCTGGCGATGTTCAGCCCCTCGTTGCGCAGCCGCGCGATCCACTGCGGGAAGAAGCCCAGCGCCAGCGAGTGGGCGGCGGCGAACTGCAGCACCTCGCCCTGCCCGCCTTCCAGGTGGTGCAGGTGGCGCACCACCTGGCCGAGCTGCTCGACCACGCTGCGCGCGGTGACCAGGAACAGCTGCCCGGCCTCGGTCAGTTCCACCGGCGTGCGCTGGCGATTCACCAGGGTCAGGCCGAGGGCGTCCTCCAGGCTGCGAATGCGCCGGCTGAAGGCCGGCTGGGTGACGAAGCGTTTCTCCGCCGCCTGGGAAAAGCTGCGGGTGCCGGCCAGGGCGATGAAATCCTCCAGCCACTTCAGTTCGAGGTTCACGACGGGAAAGGCTCCGGTAATGCGATGACACGTCCGCCATCATACCAGCGTCACATCCAACATTATGCCGTTTGTGCATGAGGCAGCGTTTAACAGCATTGGCCACGAAATCGTCACATCCTTAGTCTAGTGGGCATCGCGGCACTGGCCGTGTCCCTCTGAGACAAATCCCGTCATGTCCCCCGTTGCATCTTCCCGTATCGAGAAAGACCTGCTCGGCACCCTCGAAGTGCCCGCTGACGCCTACTACGGCATCCAGACCCTGCGCGCCGTGAACAACTTCCGCCTCTCCGGGGTGCCGCTGTCGCACTACCCGAAGCTGGTCGTTGCCCTGGCCATGGTCAAGCAGGCCGCCGCCGACGCCAACCGTCAGCTCGGCCATCTCCCGGAAGACAAGCACGCCGCCATCAGCGAGGCCTGCGCCCGCCTGATCCGCGGCGATTTCCACGAGCAGTTCGTGGTGGACATGATCCAGGGCGGCGCCGGCACCTCCACCAACATGAACGCGAACGAAGTGATCGCGAACATCGCGCTGGAAGCCATGGGCCACACCAAGGGTGAGTACAAGTACCTGCACCCGAACAACGATGTGAACATGGCGCAGTCGACCAACGACGCCTATCCGACCGCCATCCGCCTGGGCCTGCTGCTCGGCCACGACACCCTGCTGGCCAGCCTCGACAGCCTGATCCAGGCCTTCGCCGCCAAGGGCGTCGAATTCGCCGGCGTACTGAAGATGGGCCGCACCCAGTTGCAGGACGCCGTGCCGATGACCCTCGGCCAGGAATTCCACGCTTTCGCCACCACCCTCGGCGAAGACCTCGACCGCCTGCGTCGCCTGGCGCCGGAGCTGCTCACCGAAGTGAACCTCGGTGGCACCGCCATCGGCACCGGCATCAACGCCGACCCCGGCTACCAGAAGCTCGCCGTCGAGCGCCTGGCCGCCATCAGCGGGCAGCCGCTGAAGCCGGCCGCCGACCTGATCGAAGCCACCTCCGACATGGGCGCCTTCGTGCTGTTCTCGGGCATGCTCAAGCGCACCGCGGTCAAGCTGTCGAAGATCTGCAACGACCTGCGCCTGCTCTCCAGCGGCCCGCGCACCGGCATCAACGAGATCAACCTGCCGCCGCGCCAGCCGGGCAGTTCGATCATGCCGGGCAAGGTCAACCCGGTGATCCCGGAAGCGGTCAACCAGGTCGCCTTCGAAGTGATCGGCAACGACCTCGCCCTGACCCTGGCGGCCGAAGGCGGCCAGTTGCAACTGAACGTGATGGAGCCGCTGATCGCCTACAAGATCTTCGACTCGATCCGCCTGCTGCAACGCGCCATGGACATGCTCCGCGAGCACTGCATCACCGGCATCACCGCCAACGTCGAGCGCTGCCACGAACTGGTCGAGCACAGCATCGGCCTGGTCACCGCGCTGAACCCGTACATCGGCTACGAGAACTCCACGCGGATCGCCAAGACCGCCCTGGAGAGCGGCCGCGGCGTACTGGAACTGGTACGCGAGGAAAAGCTGCTGGACGAAGCCACCCTGGCCGACATCCTGCTGCCGGAAAACATGATCGCGCCGCGCCTGATTCCACTGCGCGCCTGATCCGATACGAGATCGAGCGCGCCCAGGTCCGGCTATCGACGCAGCCGGGCCGCAGCGCAGCCGATCGAAGAAGGCTCACCGGTAGAGGGGGAGTACTACCCCCTCGACCTTTAGGGATGGATACCCTTCATCCCTTCTTTTATACCCGGCGCCCCGGCCCAGCCGCGGCGCCACGCTCACCGGTCGAGAGGGATACCAACTTTCCCTCTCTACACTCTGAGGGACACGGCGACCTGCGGTGTCCCTTCTTTTTTTCACCGCTCAAGACGGCCCGCAGATCTTCCCCGTTGCCGAGGTGTTGTGTGGCTGCGCTCACCTGTGGATAACGTCCGCGTCATACGTCCTACGAAGACATATCCCCTCTCAACACCCCGTCAACCCTTGCTCCCGCCGCTCCTCCGGGAAGAAATAGGGCCTCAATACCCGTACCCCGACGCTGTTGCCGGCAAACGCCGCCACCAACCACAACCAGCCATGCAGGCTGCCGGACGCGATCCCGCTGAAATACGCGCCGATGTTGCAGCCATAGGCCAGGCGCGCGCCGTAGCCGAGCAGCAGCCCGCCGATCACCGCCGCCGCCAGCGAACGGCGCGGGATGTCCAGGTTCGGCGCGAAGCGTCCGGCCAGGCCGGCGGCGAGCAGCGCGCCGAGGACGATGCCGATGTCCATCACGCTGGTGATGTCTTCCCACAGCGGCGCGGCCAGCGCCTTGGCGTTCGCCGGCGTCTGCCAGAAGGCCCAGGCGCCGACGTCCAGGCCCACGCCCTGGGCGATCTTCGCGCCCCACAGGGCGAAGGCCGACGTGATGCCCCAGGGGCGTCCGACGAGGTACAGGGTGAGGAAGTTGAGCAGCGCCAGCGCCAACGCGCCCCAGACCAGCGGCCAGGGGCCGCGGAGGAAGCGCCGCCAACCCCGCCATTCGGCGCTCGGCGGGGTTTCCAGGGTGCCGTGGCGGGCCTTCTCCATGCGTACCGTGACCCCGGCGATGCCGATGAACACCGCCAGGCTCAACACCAGCGCCGGTGCCAGGCCCAGTTCGGCGACCAGCGAGATCGGCGGCAGCGACGGCAGGGCGAACCACCAGCCGACATGCTGGGTGGCGATCAGCGAGCCGAGGATGAAGAACAGCAGGGTCACCAGCATCCGCGCGTTGCCGCCGCCGACGGTGAACAGGGTGCCGGAGGCGCAGCCGCCGCCCAGTTGCATGCCGATGCCGAAAATGAAGGCGCCGACGATCACCGAAGTACCGACCGGCGAGACGAAACCGCTCACCGGCTGGCCGAACAGGCTGCCCGCCGCCAGCGCCGGGAAGAACAGCAGCACCGCCAGCGCCAGCATCACCATCTGCGCGCGCAGCCCGGCGCCGCGCCGTTCGCGGATGAATACCCGCCAGGCGGAGGTGAAGCCGAAGGCGGCGTGGTAGAGGGTCAGGCCCAGGGCGCCGCCGACGATGAAGAGGATGGCCTGGCGCGCGCTGACCGCGTTGAACAGGAACAGCCCGCCGAGCACCAGCAGGGCGAAGGCGATCAGGGGGGCGGCGAGCTTGCGCTCGGGCGCGGCGGAAAGGGCGACACTCATGGCTACTCCTGGGCGCGAGGGTGATCCGGGGGCATTCTAGTCAGTCGCGACGACGGGTCCAACCAGGGCCTCCCGCCGCCAGGCCTTGCGCAACGCCCGCAGCGCCTCGTCGATACGCACCTCGGGTACTGCCGCGAAGCCCAGCACCAGGCCCGCGCGGTCGTCTGGCGCAACGCTGGAGTCGTCCATCCAGTAGTCGCTCAAGGCGCTGACTTCCACCCCGGCGGCTGCCGCCGCGGCGATCAGGGCCCGCTCCCGCGCCAGGCTGTCGACCCGCACGCACAGGTGCAGCCCCGCCTCCACCGCCGGCAACGGCTGGCAACCCGGCGCCTCTGGCCAGCCCCGCAGCAAGGCGTCGCGGCGGGCGCGGGCGGCGCGGCGCATGCGGCGGACGTGGCGCTGGAAATGCCCCTCGGCGATGAAGTCGGCCATGACCCGCTGGGTGCCCACCTCCGAATGGCGTACCTCGATGGCCCGCCGCTGGCGGAAGCGCTCGACCAGCGCCGGCGGGACCACCAGGTAGCCCAGGCGCAACGCCGGGAAGGCGATCTTGCAGAAGGTCCCGACGTAGAGCACCCGGCCCTGTCGGTCCAGCGCGGCCAGCGGCGCCAGCGGCGTACCGCTGTAGCGATACTCGCCGTCGTAGTCGTCCTCGACGATCCAACCGTCGGCGCGCTCGGCCCACTCCAGCAGCTCCAGGCGCCGCGCCAGCGACAGGGTGACGCCGGTGGGGTACTGGTGTGACGGCGTGACATAGGCCAGGCGGCAGCCGGCAATGCCCGCGAGCCGGTCGCTGCGCAGCCCCTCGGCGTCGAGGTCGATCCCGTGCGGTACCGCGCCGGTCGCGGCGAAGGCCAGGCGCGCCGCGCGGTAGCCAGGGTTTTCCACAGCCACCGGATCGCCGTTCTCGAGCAACACCTGGGCGCACAGGCGGATGGCCTGCTGCGCGCCATGGGTGACGATCACCTGTTCCGCCTCGCAGCGCAGGCCGCGCGCGCTGCGCAGGTAGGCGGCGATCAGCTCGCGCAGGCGCGCCTCGCCGGCCGGGTCGCCGTAGCCCAGGCAGTCCGCCGGTGGGTTGCGCCAGAAGCGCGCCTGTAGCCGCGCCCAGGTGTCGAAGGGGAACAGGTCGAAGGCCGGCACGCCGACGCGGAACGCTCGCGGCGCGCCTTCCGGTGGCGGCGCCAGGGCCGCCGGGCCGCGCGGCGCGGGAGCGCTCGGGGCGACGGCGGGGGCCCTGCCTGGGATTTCCTGCAACTCGGCAACGTAGGTGCCGTCGCCTGTGCGCCCGTCGATATAGCCCTCGGCGTGCAACTGTTCATAGGCCCGCACCACGGTGTTGCGCGAGACCTTCAGGGCCTGGGCCAGCTCGCGGCTGGCGGGCATCCGCGTGCGGCTGCCGAGGCGGCCGTCGAGGATCCGTTCGCGCAGCGCGGCGTAGAGCTGGCGGGCCAGGCCCTGGGCGGGGTCGAGGTGGATGCCGGCGGCGTCGAAGGGCAGTACGGTGGCCATGGCGGTCTCGGAGGGAAGAAAGCGCCAGTGTGGATTGGACCTGTGGAATTGACCAGCAATGGATCTTCTAGCGGACCATTTCCCGGCCTAGTCTGGAGGCACCTTTACCCGGACATGGAACCGAGCCATGAGCACGTCCCTGCAGATTCGTCCCGTCGGCGCCGGCGACCACGCCGCCTGGCTGCCGCTGTGGGAGGGCTACCAGCGCTTCTACAAGACCGAGATCGCCGCCGCTACCAGCGACGCCACCTGGCAGCGCTTCCTCGACGCCGACGAACCGATGAACGCCGCCCTCGCCTGGCTCGACGAGCGCGCCGTAGGCCTGGTGCACTGGATCTACCACCGCTCCTGCTGGACCGTCGGCGACTACTGCTACCTGCAGGACCTGTTCGTCGCCGAGGGCCTGCGCGGCGAAGGCATAGGGCGCCGGCTGATCGAGCATGTCTACGCCGAGGCCGGCGCCGCTGGCTGTTCGCGGGTGCACTGGCTGACCCACGAGAGCAACAGCGACGCGATGAAGCTGTACGAGCGCATCGCCGACAAGTCCGGTTTCCTTCAGTACCGCAGGATTCTCTGAGGCCCACCATGCGCGAACCCTTGAACTGGCGCCCCGTCGCCACTCCACCCCACGCCCCGCTCGACGGCCGCTTCGTCAAGCTCGAACCGCTCGATCCGCAACGCCACGGCGACGACCTGTGGGACGCCCTGCAAGGGCCTGGCGCCGACCCGTTGCTGTGGGAATACCTGGCCTACGGCCCGTTCGCCGAGCGCCCGGCGTTCGACGCCTGGCTGGCCGGCCAGGCGGCCAGCCGCGACCCGCTGTTCTTCGCCGTGCGCGAGCGGCGCACGCAGCGCGCCGTCGGCCTGCTCAGCTACCTGCGGATCACGCCGAAGGATGGCGTCATCGAAATCGGCCATATCGCCTTCGGCGCGCCGATGCAGCGCACACCGGGGTCTACCGAGGCGGTCTACCTGCTCGCCGAACTCGCCCTCGGCCGCCTCGGCTACCGCCGCCTGGAGTGGAAGTGCAATGCCGGCAACGCCCGTTCGATGCGCGCCGCCGAGCGCCTGGGCTTCACCTACGAAGGCACCTTCCGCCAGCACATGGTGGTCAAGCAGCGCAACCGCGACACCGCCTGGTTCTCCCTGCTCGACAGCGAATGGCCGGCGCGACAGGCGGCGTTCGAGCGCTGGCTCGATCCTTCCAACTTCGACGCCGAAGGCCGCCAGCGGCAGACGCTGGAGGCGCTGCGCGACTAGCCCCTGGCAGGGACTGCCGGTCGCTCAACGGTACTCCGGCAGCCAATGCAGGCTGGCCAGGATGTGCGCGACCGCGTTGGCCACGCCGAACAGCAGCACCAGCACGATCGCCGGCGTGCCGCCCCAGGCGCGGAACAGCGGGCTGCCGAAGCGCTTGCGCGAGGCCCGCGCCATCAGCGCCGGAACGATCACCGCCCAGAACGCCGCGGCCAGCCCGGCGAAACCGATGGCGTAGATGAAGCCGTTGGGGAACAGCAGCCCGCCGATGGTCGGTGGGACGAAGGTCAGCAACGCGGTCTTGAAGCGCCCGAAGTGGCTGTCGTCGAACCTGCACAGGTCGGCCAGGTAGTCGAACAGGCCGAGGGTCACGCCGAGGAAGGAGCTGGCCACCGCCAGGTTGGAGAAGGTGGTGAGCAACGCGTTCAGCGAATCCGACGCGGTGATCCGGTGCAGGTATTCCACCAGGGTGCCGACGTTGCTGCCGCCGGCGATGATGCCCTTGAACTGCTCGCGCGGGATGGTGCCCAGGGTGCTGGCCTGCCACAGCAGGTAGATGGCCAGGGCGATCAGGGTGCCGATCCACAGCGAACGGCTGATCCGCTGCGGGTCCTTGCCGTAGTACTTCATCAGGCTCGGCACGTTGCCGTGGTAACCGAAGGAAGTCAGGCAGAACGGCAGGGTCGCCAGCAGGTAGGGCCAGTAGACCGCGTCCGGCTCGCCGCTGTTGAACAGGATCGCCGGCTGGATGCGCCCGAGCAGGCCGCTGATGGAGAGGCCGAAGGTAATGATCATGCCGCCGAGCATCAGCGTGGTGATGCGGTCCACCGCGCGGGTACTCCACCACACCACCAGCGCCACCGCCAGGGCGAACAGCAGCCCGGCGAGCTTTTCCGGCAGGGTCACGCCGAGGCCGCTGGACAGGGTGTAGCCGATGATCGAGCCGCCGCCGGAGATATAGGCATAGGTGAGGATATAGAGGACGAAGGCGATGCTCAGCCCGTTGACCACATTCCAGCCCTGGCCGAGCAGGTCGCGGGTGATGGTCGAGAAGCTCGAGCCCACCGGGTAGTTGAGGTTGGCCTCGAGGATCATCATCCCCGACAGCAGCATGCAGAACCAGGTGAGCAGGAACACCGCCACCGACCAGCCGAACCAGATGCCGGACATGGCGATAGGCAGGGAGAACATTCCGGCGCCGACGGCGGTGCCGGCGATGATCATCGAACCGCCGAGCAGCGAGGGCCGGCGGCTGGGCGTTTGAGCTGGAGAGGACGACACCTGGACTTCCCGATAGTCAGCGCCTGCGGCGCGACGCGCCGTTGGGCAGAGGCGGCATTCTAGGCGGCGCGCGCGCCGGGCGCACCCTGGCAGGGCGAACAGCCGGCCGACGCGGCAACCGATGCCGATAAAAAAAGGGGAGCATCATGCTCCCCCAGGGACTTTAACCGTCTGTCGCGGTCAGCCCGCAATCTCGATCAGGATCTCGCCCGGGTTGACCCGGTCGCCCTTGGCCACGTGGATCGCCTTGACCGTACCGGCGATGCCGGCCTGGACCTCGGTTTCCATCTTCATCGCCTCGGTGATCAACACCGCCTGGCCGGCCTTGACGCTATCGCCTTCCTTCACCAGCACGTCGACGATGTTGCCCGGCATGGTGGTGCTGACGTGGCCCGGCTCGCTGGCATGCTTGCGGCCGCTGGCGGAGCCGGCGACATATTCGTTGAGCGGCTCGAACACCACTTCTTCCGGCATGCCGTCGATGGACAGGTAGAAGTGCCGCTTGTTGTCGCTCTTCACGCCGACCCCGGTGATGTCGACGCGGTAGGTCTCGCCGTGCACGTCGATGACGAACTCGGTCGGGGTGCCTTCCGCGCCAGCGGCGGCGACGCCCTTGCCGGTGGGAATCGGCAGCAGTTCCTCGGGCTTCAGGGTGCCGGCCTCACGCTCTTCGAGGAACTTGCGCCCGATGTCCGGGAACATCGCGTAGGTGAGTACGTCTTCCTCGGACCTGGCCAGGTTGCCGATCTCGCTGCGCAGCTTGTTCAGCTCCGGCTTGATCAGGTCGGCCGGGCGCACGTCGATGACTTCCTCGCTGCCGATGGCCTGGCGCCGCAGTTGCTCGTTGACCTCGCCGGGGGCCTTGCCATAACGGCCCTGCAGGTACAGCTTCACTTCGTTGGTGATGGTCTTGTAGCGCTCGCCGGCGAGCACGTTGAAGAACGCCTGGGTGCCGACGATCTGCGAAGTCGGCGTCACCAGCGGCGGGAAACCGAGGTCGGCGCGGACCCGCGGGATTTCCTCGAGCACCTCGCCCATACGGTTCAGCGCGCCCTGCTCCTTGAGCTGGTTGGCCAGGTTGGAAATCATCCCGCCCGGCACCTGGTTGACCTGCACGCGGGTATCCACGCCGGTGAATTCGCTCTCGAACTGGTGGTACTTCTTGCGCACCGCGTGGAAGTACATGCCGATCTCCTGGATCAGCTCCAGGTCCAGGCCGGTGTCGTAGGGGGTACCGCGCAGCGCCGCGACCATCGACTCGGTGCCCGGGTGGCTGGTGCCCCAGGCCATGCTGGAGATCGCCGTGTCGATACGGTCGGCGCCGTTTTCCACGGCCTTGAGCTGGCACATGCTGGCGACACCGGCGGTGTCATGGGAATGCACCACCACGTCCAGCGGCAGGGCGTCCTTCAGGGCCTTGACCAGGTCGCCGGTGGCATAGGGGGTGAGCAGGCCGGCCATGTCCTTGATGGCGATGGAGTCGACGCCCATGTCGGCCATCGCCTTGCCCTGGGCGACGAAGGCCTCGATGGTGTGCACCGGGCTGGTGGTGTAGCAGATGGTGCCCTGGGCGTGCTTGCCGGCGGCCTTCACCGCCTCGATGGAGACGCGCAGGTTACGCACGTCGTTCATCGCGTCGAAGATGCGGAACACGTCGATGCCGTTGACCGCCGCCTTGGCCACGAAGGCGCGCACCACATCGTCGCTGTAGTGGCGGTAGCCGAGCAGGTTCTGCCCGCGCAGGAGCATCTGCAGGCGGGTGTTGGGCAGCGCCGCCTTGAGCTTGCGCAGGCGTTCCCACGGGTCTTCCTTGAGGAAGCGCACGCAGGCGTCGAAGGTGGCGCCGCCCCAGACTTCCAGCGACCAGTAGCCGACGCGGTCGAGCTTGTCGCAAATCGGCAGCATGTCCTCGGTGCGCATGCGGGTCGCCAGCAGCGACTGGTGGGCATCGCGCAGGATGGTATCGGTGACGCCGGTCTTCTTCGCTTGGATGGTGTTGCTCATGTTCTGCTCCTTCCCTTACAGGCCGGCGTGGGCCGCGATGGCGGTGGCGATGGCGATGGCCAGGTGCGACGGGTTGCGCTTGATCGAGTACTGGGTCAGTTCCGGGTGGCTTTCGACGAAGCTGGTGTTGAACTGGCCGCTGCGGAATTCCGGGTTGCGGAGGATTTCCTGGTAGTACGGCGCGGTGGTCTTGACCCCCTGCACGCGCATGTCGTCGAGGGCGCGCAGGCCGCGATCGAGGGCCTCTTCCCAGGTCAGCGCCCAGACGATCAGCTTCAGGCACATCGAGTCGTAGTACGGCGGGATGGTGTAGCCGGTGTAGATCGCCGTGTCGGTACGCACGCCGGGGCCGCCGGGGGCGTAGTAGCGGGTGATCTTGCCGAACGAGGGCAGGAAGTTGTTCTTCGGGTCCTCGGCGTTGATGCGGAACTGCAGGGCGTAGCCGCGATGGACGATGTCGTCCTGCTTGACCGACAGCTCCAGCCCGGAAGCGATGCGGATCTGCTCGCGGACCACGTCGATGCCGGTGATCTCCTCGGTGATGGTGTGCTCCACCTGGACCCGGGTGTTCATCTCCATGAAGTACACCTCGCCGTCGGCGAGCAGGAACTCCACGGTGCCGGCGTTCTCGTAGCCCACCGCCTTGGCCGCGCGCACCGCCAGATCGCCGATGTAGGCGCGCTGCTCGGGGGTGAGCTGCGGGCTCGGGGCGATCTCGATGAGCTTCTGGTTGCGGCGCTGGATCGAGCAGTCGCGCTCGAACAGGTGCACGGTGTTGCCGAAGGAATCGGCGAGGATCTGCGCCTCGATGTGCTTGGGATTGACGATGCACTTCTCGAGGAATACTTCGGCGCTGCCGAAGGCCTTGGTCGCCTCGGAGATCACCCGCGGGAACGCCTGTTCCAGCTCCTCGCGGCTGTTGCAGCGACGGATGCCGCGACCGCCGCCGCCGGAGGTGGCCTTGAGCATCACCGGGTAGCCGATCCGCTCGGCTTCGCGCAGGGCCTCAGCGAGATCGGCGACGTTGCCTTCGGTGCCGGGGGTGCAGGGCACGCCGGCGGCGATCATGCTGCGGCGGGCTTCGGTCTTGTCGCCCATGCGGCGGATCACTTGCGCCGACGGGCCGATGAACTTGATACCGCGCTCGGCGCAGATTTCCGCCAGCTCGGCATTTTCCGAGAGGAAGCCATAGCCGGGGTGCAGGGCGTCGCAGCCACTTTCCACCGCCAGGTTCACCAGGGCGCGCGGGTTGAGGTAGCCGGCCAGCGGGTCCGCGCCGATGCTGTGGGCTTCGTCGGCGCGCTTGACGTGCAGCGCGTGGCGATCGGCCTCGGAGTAGACGGCCACCGAGCGGATGCCCATCTCGGCGCAGGCGCGCACGATGCGGACGGCAATCTCGCCGCGGTTGGCGATCAGGATCTTCTTGATCACGGAGGTCTCCCTCTTCGGGGTTGGGAACCTGGTACGGTCGATCCGGATATTCCGGTCGCTGCATGACCGGCAGGCAGCTCCCGGTCGCGCTTTTACCCTACCCCCGTGAGGGTGATTAACAAAAATCAATAATTATTGGGATAGCCATTAGAAAAGCTTTATAGTCGCCCGACCGATCTCGGTCAGAGTGTGACTGGAATGCGTAAGTCGTTGATGCGTATGACATTACGGCAGCTTCAGGTTTTTCGTGCCGTATGCGAGAGCCGCTCCTACAGCCGGGCGGCGGAGGAAATGGCCCTGACCCAGCCGGCGGTCAGCCTGCAGATCCGCCAACTGGAAGAGCTGGTCGGCCAGCCGCTGTTCGAGTACGTCGGCAAGAAGCTCTACCTGACCGATGCCGCCGAAGCCCTGCTGAAGACCAGCACCGACCTGTTCCAGCGCCTGGAAAGCCTGGACATGCAGCTCTCGGACCTGAAGGGCTCGCTGCAGGGCCAGTTGCGCCTGGCGGTGGAGTCCAGCGCCAAGTACATCACCCCGCACCTGTTCAAGGCGTTCCAGAACCTGCATCCGGAAGTCAGCCTGAGCCTGACGGTGGTCAACCGCACCCAGGTGATCAAGCGCCTGGCCGACAACCGCGACGACCTGGTGATCATGTCCCTGGTACCGCAGGACATGGCCCTGGAGTTCCTGCCCTTCCTGAACAACCCGATCATCGCCGTGGCGCCGCCGGACCATCCGCTGTGCAACGCCGCGAAGCTGGCCCTGAAGGACCTGGAGCCCTTCCCGCTACTGGTCCGCGAACCGGGCTCCGGCACCCGCAAGGCTTGCGAGGAGTTCTTCCAGCAACGCCGCGCGCACTTCTCGCAGATCCAGGAGATCGCCTCGCTGGAGTCCCTGCGCGAAGGGGTGATCGCCGGCCTCGGCCTGGCCCTGCTGCCGCGCCATGCGGCGCACCAGGAACTGGCCAACGGCCTGCTGCGCGAACTACCGGTGGAGGAATTGCCGCTCTATCGCAGCTGGTGCCTGGTGCACGCCAAGGGCAAGCGCCTGAGCCCGGTGGCCCAGGCGTTCGTCGCCTTCGTCCGCGAGGAGCGGGCGCTGATCAGCCAGCTCGCTGGGCGCTTCGCCGGCCCTGGCGGTTCGAGCTGAGGTAGGCGGCGGCTACCAGATCGGGGTAGTCGGCCAGTTCCTGGCGCAGGCGCAGTTCTTCGCAGTGGTCCTCGATCGCCCGGCGGAATTGCATGCGCCGCTGGTCTTCGAGCTTGCGGCGGGTTTTCGAATCCACGTGCTGGGCATTGGCATCGCTATGACGGGGCATCTCGCGTCTCCCATGGCCGACTGGCTGGAGTCGCGAGCATCGCGCAGCAATGTGACGGTTTGGCGGCAAGCCGGTGAAGACTGCGTTATGCCTTCCCGGCGGCGCCTCAGGACGGCTCGCCGCGCTCTTCCTGGTTCTTCATCACCTTCGGCGACAGGCGCAGGCTGCGCAGGCTGCGCTTGACGCTCTTGAGGTGGTTGACCAGGTCCGGGCCGCGGGCCATGGCCACGCCCATCGCCAGCACGTCGATCACCACCAGGTGGGCGATGCGCGAGGTCAGCGGGGTGTAGATGTCGGTGTCCTCGTGCACGTCGATCGCCAGGTTGACCGTGGCCAGGTCGGCCAGCGGGGTCTGGCTCGGGCACAGGGTGATCAGCGTGGCGCCGGCCTCGCGCACCAGGTTGGCGGTGATCAGCAGGTCCTTCGAGCGACCCGACTGGGAAATGCAGATGGCCACGTCGCTGGGCTTGAGGGTCACCGCCGACATCGCCTGCATGTGCGGGTCGGAGTAGGCCGCCGCCGACAGCAGCAGGCGGAAGAACTTGTGCTGGGCATCCGAGGCCACCGCGCCGGAAGCGCCGAAGCCGTAGAACTCCACGCGCTGGGCGTGGGCGATGGCGGCGATGGCGCGCTCCAGGGCGTGGGTGTCCAGGTGCTCGCGGACTTCCATCAGGCTGTGCAGCGTGGTGTCGAAGATCTTCAGGCTGAAGTCGGCCACCGAGTCGCTCTCATGGATCGAGAACTGGCCGAAGCTGGCGCCGGCCGCCAGGCTCTGCGCCAGCTTCAGCTTGAGGTCCTGGAAGCCGCTGCAGCCGATGGCGCGGCAGAAGCGCACGATGGTCGGCTCGCTGACCCCGACCCCATGGGCCAGTTCGGCCATGGAGCTGTGCATGACCGACGCCGGATCGTTGAGAACGTGATCGGCGACCTTGAGTTCCGACTTGCGGAGCTGTTGGCGGGACTGGGCTATGTGCTGCAGCAGGTTCACAGGCTGGGCTCGATTCTCTGTAGTAACCTTGTAGTTATACTACAAACAGTCAGCCACGCCCAGCCAACGCCGTCGGGAGCTTGCCTTGAGTACACCAGCCACTCCAACGTCCTGCGACATCCTGGTCTTCGGCGGTACCGGCGACCTGGCCCTGCACAAGCTGCTGCCGGCGCTCTATCGCCTGCACCGGGAGGACCGCCTGCCGGCCGATACACGGATCTTCGCCCTCGCCCGCAGCGCGCTGGACAACGCCGCCTTCCTCGCCCTCGCCGAGCGCAACGTCCGCGCGGTGGTGGCGCGCAGCGAGTTCGCCGCCGAACAATGGAAAGGCTTCGCCGCGCGCCTCGACTACCTGGCCATGGACGCCTCGCAGAGCGCCGACTTCGGCCGTCTCGCGCGGCACCTGAAGAGCAGCGAGGGCCGGGTGCTGGTGCACTACCTGGCGACCTCGCCGAGCCTGTTCGCGCCGATCGCGCAGAACCTCTCCATCGCCGGCCTCGCCGGGCCGCAAGCGCGCATCGTGCTGGAAAAACCGCTGGGCCATTCGCTGGACTCGGCGAGGGCGATCAACCAGTCCATCGGCCGGGTGTTCGACGAGTCGCGGGTGTTCCGCATCGACCACTACCTGGGCAAGGAAACCGTGCAGAACCTGATGGCCCTGCGCTTCGCCAATGCGTTGTTCGAGCCGGTCTGGCGCGCGGCGCACATCGACCATGTGCAGATCAGCGTCAACGAGACCCTTGGCGTGGAGAACCGTGGCGGCTACTACGACCACGCCGGGGCGATGCGCGACATGGTGCAGAACCATCTGCTCCAGTTGCTCTGCCTGGTGGCGATGGAGGCGCCGGTGCGTTTCGACGCCGAGGCTGTGCGCAACGAGAAGCTCAAGGTGCTGCAGGCGCTGAAGCCGATCTCCGGGCTCGACGTGCAGGACAAGACGGTACGCGGCCAGTACGCCGCCGGCAGGATCGGCGGCCAGGAGGTGCCGGCGTACTACTTCGAGAAGAACGTCGACAACGACAGCGATACCGAGACCTTCGTCGCGCTCCAGGCCGAGGTCGAGAACTGGCGCTGGGCCGGGGTGCCGTTCTACCTGCGCACCGGCAAGCGCATGGCGCGCAAGTGCTCGGAAATCGTCATCCAGTTCAAGCCGGTGCCGCACAGCCTGATCGACGGCGGCGGCGGGCCGGCCAACCGCCTGTGGATAAGGTTGCAGCCGGAGGAGCGGATCAGCGTGCAACTGATGGCCAAGACCCCGGGCAAGGGCATGCAACTGGAACCGGTGGAGCTGGACCTCAACCTGGCCGAGGCCCTCAGCCGCAACAAGCGGCGCTGGGACGCCTACGAGCGCCTGCTGCTGGACGTGATCGAGGGCGACTCGACGCTGTTCATGCGCCGCGACGAGGTAGAGGCCGCCTGGGGCTGGGTCGACCCGATCCTCGCCGGCTGGCGCGAGCACTACCAGAGCCCGCGGCCCTACCCGGCCGGCAGCAACGGCCCGGAACAGGCGCAACTGCTGCTGGAACTGCAGGGTCGACGCTGGCTGGAATGACGCGGACATTGATCCGGCTCAGGATCGCCCGGCGCGCGCTCGGCTAGAGTCGCGCGCCCACGTCGTTGCGAGCCCGAACCATGACCGCCACCACCCTCCGCCCCGAACTGCTGTGCCCCGCCGGCACCCTGAAAAGCATGCGCTATGCCTTCGCCTACGGCGCCGATGCCGTCTACGCCGGGCAGCCGCGCTACAGCCTGCGGGTGCGCAACAACGATTTCGACCACGCCCAACTGGCCGAAGGCATCGCCGAGGCCCACGCACTTGGCAAGCGCTTCTACGTGGTGGTCAACATCGCCCCGCACAACGCCAAGCTGAAAACCTTCCTGCGCGACCTGGAGCCGGTGGTCGCCATGGGTCCGGATGCGCTGATCATGTCCGATCCCGGCCTGATCATGCTGGTTCGCCAGCATTTCCCGCAGATGCCCATCCACCTGTCGGTGCAGGCCAACGCGGTGAACTGGGCCGCGGTGCAATTCTGGCGGCAGCAGGGCCTGACCCGGGTGATCCTTTCCCGCGAGCTGTCGCTGGAGGAGATCGAGGAAATCCGCCAGCAGGTGCCGGACATGGAGCTGGAAGTGTTCGTCCACGGCGCCTTGTGCATGGCCTATTCCGGGCGCTGCCTGCTGTCCGGCTACATCAACCGCCGCGACCCCAACCAGGGCACCTGCACCAATGCCTGCCGCTGGGAATACAAGGCGGTGGAGGGCCGCGAGGACGAGCTGGGCAACGTGGTGGCGCGGGAGCCGACCCTGGGACGCGGCGCGCCGACCGAGCAGGTGTTCCTCCTCGAGGAAGGCAACCGTCCCGGCGAACCGATGGCCGCCTTCGAGGACGAACACGGCACCTACATCATGAATTCCAAGGACCTCCGCGCCGTGCAGCACGTCGAGCGGCTGGCGCGGATCGGCGTGCACTCGCTGAAGATCGAGGGCCGCACCAAATCCCACTACTACGTGGCGCGCACCGCCCAGGTCTACCGCCAGGCGATCGACGACGCGGCGGCCGGCAAGCCGTTCGACCGCGGCCTGATGGACACCCTGGAGTCCCTCGCCCACCGCGGCTACACCGAGGGCTTCCTGCGCCGCCACGTGCACGACGAGTACCAGAACTACCAGCACGGCCATTCGTTGTCCGAGCGCCAGCAGTTCGTCGGCGAACTCACCGGCGAACGCCGCGACGGACTGGCCGAGGTGGAGGTGAAGAACCGCTTCCAGCGCGGCGACAGCGTCGAACTGATGACTCCGCGAGGCAACCTGAGCCTGCGCGTGGAGGACCTGCGCAACGCCGCCGGCGAGGCCATCGAGGTGGCGCCGGGCAATGGCCACGTGGTCTACCTGGCGCTGCCGGAAGGCCTGGACCTGTGCTACGCGCTACTGATGCGCGATCTCCAGCCCGGCCAGGATACCCGCCAGCCGCAGGCCGAACGCAGCGGCGGGTGTGCCGGCAAGGGCGCTTGCGGCTGCGCTCACTGAGGGTTGAGCAGGAACACCACGTAGCCCCTGAACCAGGGGCTCTTTTCCAGGTAGTCGGGGGCTTGCCAGTCGCCGCCCTGGACCAGGCCGATCCGGTACGGCAGTTGCAGGCGGCTGACCCGCGGGAGGTAGGCGGCGTGGTTGGGAATGCTGTGGCGCCCCTGGTAGGTCTGCACCACCACTTCGTCGACCACGCCCTTGAGCCGGTTGATCGCCGCCGGCTCGGCGTTGCTGCCCCAGTCGAGCAACCCGGTGATGCTCAAGCGGTATTCGCGGGGCAGGCGCCGGCGCAGGTCGCGGAGGAAATCGACGTACTCGTCGAGGTAGCGGGTACGCGCATCGAAGTCGATCTGGATGCCGACCACCGGGTTGCCGGCACGCTTCCAGCGCTGCACCTGGTTCAGCACGGCCTGGTAGATCTGCGGCGTCCAGCGCAGGGTATGGGCGCGGTACACCACCCAGACCTCACCCCGCGCCAGGCGCGGCACCGAGATGCCCTGGGCGATCAGCCGCACGCCCTCGCCGGGGCGCCGGCGCGACTGGCTGATCTGTCCCTGCAGGATGTACAGCGTCTCGGCCCGCGCCAGCACCGGCTGCGGCGCGACGCCGCTCCACAGCCAGAAGGCGCCGTAGTCCTCGGCGCGCACCGCGGCCTCGACGGACGGCAACAGCGGCAGGCCCAGCAACAGGCCCGCCAGCCAGGCTCGCCAGCGCCTCACCAGTAGTACTTCAGTTCCTTGGCCCAGGAGCTGTCGGCGTAGGTCGACTTGAGCGTACGGAACCATTGCTTGCGCTCGGCCTGCGGGATGTCCTGCTGGCCGCAGGTGTTGTAGCCGGCCGGGGCGAAGCAGTTGATCGCGCGGAACAGCGCGTAGGCCTTGTCTTCGCGCGGAGCCTTGGGGTTGTCCATGACCAGGCGATAGCCATCCAGCCGGGAGTACACCTCGCCCTTGAAGCCGCTCGGGGTGCCGCCCAGCTCGTTGGCCTCGGGCTGGCTGTCCAGCGGCATGCCGTCGAGACCGTTGCGCAGGATGAATTCGCCCAGGCAGTTCAGGCCCTTCGGGTCCTTGTCATCGGCGGCCAGCGCCGCAGCCGACTCGGCGATGGCCGGGCAAACGTAGCCGGACTCGGCCTTGTCGCCCTTCCAGCGGAACAGCTCCAGGCTGTTACCGGCGCCGTAGACATAGCCGAGGCTGGTGCCCAGCTTGGTCTGCGAGGGGGTTTCGCCGAGCAGCGCGAAGTCCTTGCCGAAGTCGGCGAAGCGGCTGCGGCGCAGGTCCTTGTAAAGGAGAGTGAACAGCGCGGTATCGCGCTCTTCCGCCGTCGCGCCCTGCTTGGCCTGGCGGCGCAACAGCGCGGCGTCGGCGACGTTGCGCAGGAGGATGCTGCGCAGCAGCGGCTCCTGGACCGGCGAACCTTCGGCGAAGACCTTTTCCAACTGGCCGCTGCGCTCGTAGTTGAGCGCCAGGGCCAGCTGCAACTGGCCCTTCTGGTACGGCTGCGCGGCCTGCGGCAACAGTTCCAGCCAGAGCGCCTCGGCGGCTTTCCAGTCCTTCTGCTGCTCCAGCGCCAGCCCGCGCAGGGTCTGCTGGCTGAAGCCGACGTAGTCGAGGCTGCCGACCTTTTGCGGCAGCGCTTCGAGGGTCTTCGCCGGATCCTGGTCGACATAGAAGCGATAGGCCGCCTGCAGGTAGGCGAACAGTTCGGGATGCGCGGCGAAGCTGGCCTGTTGGGCCTGCAGCGTTTCCCAGGTGAAGCTGCGCGGGGTCGACGGATCGTGGGCGCGCATCTGCACCAGGTCGGCCACCGCCAGCAGCAGCGGAGTCTGGATGTCGCCGAGCTGGATACCGGTCAGGAGCTTGTTGTCGACCTCCTGGACCAGGTCTTCCAGGGCCATGTTGCGCTGCCCTTGCTCGGCTTCGGCGAATTGCGCGGCATAGTCCTGGGCCAGCAGCTTCTGGTCGCCGGCCAGCCAGTGCACGCGCCGTTGCAAGCCCTTGGCCGAGGCGGCGTAGAGCCCCTTCGGATACGCCTGCAGGTAGGCCTCGAGGGCGCTGCGGGTCTGTTCCAGGCGAGCCTTGTCGACATTCTGCAGCTCGGGGAAGCCCATGTCGTCGAAGGCGTTCTGCTGGGCGGCGTTGAGCAGGGTGCGCGCCTGCAGGTACAGGGCGGTTTCCTTCAGCCAGGGCTGCGACACGTCCTGCAACGCCTTGAAGCCCTGTTCGGCTTCGTCGAAGCGACCGCTGTAGAAGTTGGCCGCAGCCTCCAGGTACGTGGCGAAGGCCTTGCCTGCGGCCGACTCGACGCCTTGCGCGAGCACACCGCCCAGTTCCTCTTGTTCCCAGCCGCAGGCACCGAGCAGGTCCAGGCGGCTGTTGGCCAGGGCCTTGGTCTCCGCCTCGCCCAGCCCGGCGTCACGCACCTGGCGAAGAAACGCCAGCGCGCTGTCCTGGTCGTTGCTGCGGCAGCGGCTGCCCTCGCCCTCGAAGAATTCGGCGCCGGCGATCTTTTCCGGTAGCGCTTCGGCGCCCATCTGCCGGGCCAGTTCGGCGAGCGGCGAGGGCGCTGGCGCAGGCGGCGGTGTCTCGGCCTCGCTCGCCGCCGGCGGCGCGGGCGGCTGGCTGCCGTCGCCGGGCAGCAGGCGGAACAGGCCGAACGGTACCAGGCCGTAGCCTTCGAGCTTCTCTTCCTCCGACGGCGGCGCCTCCACCAGCCGCCAGTGGCCGGCGTCGGCCAGCAGCAGGCGCAGGTTGGCGCGGGTGTCGTTGCCCGGGGCGAGGAACGGCAGGGTATCGCAGACACCGCCGCCGACCAGCGACCAATCGGGATAGCAGGAGTCGTCGCTGCTGGCCTGGGCCAGCGGGGAGAGACCGGCGCCCACCAGCAGGAGGGCGGGAAGAAGCGGCTTCGAGCGCATGAATCGTCCTTAATTCGTGGGAGTCGAAAGTGCTACAGCATACTCCGCCGGATCGCGTTCAACGAGCCTGGCGCAAACCTTCCTCCAGGGCATGGGCCGGCAACGGCCGGCCGATCAGGTAGCCCTGCAGCTCGTCGCAACGCTGGGCCACCAGGAAGTCCCGCTGTTCGATGGTTTCCACGCCTTCGGCGACCACCTTCAGGTCGAGGCTGTGGGCCATGGCGATGATCGCCCGGATGATCGCCGCATCCTCGCTGTTCTGGGTCAGGTCGCGGACGAACGACTGGTCGATCTTCAGGTAGTCCAGCGGCAGGCGCTTCAGGTAGCTGAGCGAGGAATAGCCGGTGCCGAAGTCGTCGACCGATAGCTTCACCCCCATCTCGCGCAACTGGCGGAAGGTCGCCAGGACACTATCGAGGGCGTCCAGCCACTGGCTTTCGGTCAACTCCAGCTCCAGTTGCGCCGCCGGCAGGCCGCTGTCGGCAAGCGCCGAGCGCACTACGTCGAGCAGGTCGCCCTGGCGCAACTGGTGGACCGAGAGGTTCACCGAGACCCGCAGGTTCAGGCCCCGCTGGCTCCACTCGGCGGCCTGCAGGCAGGCCCGGCGCAGGACGAATTCACCGATCTCGCCGATCAACCCGCACTCCTCGGCGAGGCCGATGAAGGTCGACGGCGGGATCATGCCCTCCTCCGGATGGTGCCAGCGCACCAGCGCCTCGACCGAGTCCGGGCGGGCGCTGGCCAGGCACAGCTTGGGCTGGTAATGCACGTCCAGCTGGCCCTCCTCGACCGCCTTGCGCAACCGGGTTTCCAGGCGCAGGCGTTCGAGGGTGCTGTCCTGCAGGTTGTCGCGGAAGAACTGGAAGGTATTGCCGCCGAGTTGCTTGGCATGTTGCATCGCCAGGTTCGCCTGGCTCATCAGCACGGAGATTTCCCGTGCCTGCTCGGAAAACAGGCTGATCCCCAGCGAGGCGCCGAGGATCAGCTCGTGGCCGAGCACGCTCACCGGCTGGCGCAACTGGACCAGCAGGCGTTCGGCCAGGCGCGACAGGGCCGCGGTGCCGGTGCCGCCATCGAGGAGAATGGCGAACTCGTCGCCGGCCAGACGCGCCAGGGTGTTGGCTTCCGGCGCGGTGCGCCGCAGGCGCTGGGCCATCTCCCTGAGCAACTGGTCGGCGACCTCGTGGCCGAGGCTGTCGTTGAGCAGCTTGAAGCGGTCCAGGTCGATCAGCAGCAGGGCCAGCCCGCCCTCCTCCTGGCGCGCCCGCTGGGCCGCCTCGTGCAGCCGCTCGCGGAACAACCGGCGGTTGGCCAGGCCGGTCAGTTCGTCGTAGTGCAGCAGGTGACGCAGGCGCTCCTCGACGTCGCGGCGGGCACTGAGATCGGTGAAGAAACCGACGATGTGGGTCGCCTCGCCATTGCCGTCGCGCAGCAGGTTGAGCTGCAGCCATTGGGGATAGGGATCGCCATTCTTCCGCGTATCCACCAGTTCGCCCTGCCACTGCCCGTGCTGGCGCAGCTCGGCGCGGATCTGCCGGTAGTGGCGCTGGGCCTCGGGGGTATTCACCAGCAGGCTGGCGTTGCGCCCGACCACGTCCTCGCGGCGATAGCCGGTGATGCGACTGAAGGCCTGGTTGACCGCCAGCAGGTTGTAGGCCGGATCGAGGATCACGATGCTCTCGCTGGCCGCCTCGAACACTGTCGCGGCCAGTTGCTGCTGCTCTTCCAGGCGCTTGCGCGCGCTGATGTCGCTGCGCGTGCCGAGCATCCGCGTCACCCGTCCCCGCGGGTCGCGAGCCATGGCCCGGCCACGATCCTCCAGCCAGCGCCAGCCGCCCTCCCGGTCGCGCACGCGGTACTCCACCCGGTACAGCTCGCTGCGCCCCTTGAGATGTTCGGCGAGGGCGCGACGGATGCGCGGCAGGTCGCCGGGGTGGATGCTTTCGATCAGCCTGCGATAGTCCTCGGGACCGTCCCCGGCGTCGCTGAAGACCGCCTCGAGATAGGAATGCTGGACCCGGCCGCTCTCCAGGTCCCAGTCCCACAACCCCAGTTCGCTGGCCTCCAGGGCCATGGCCAGGCGCGCCTCGCTCTGGCTGAGCGCCTGGCTGGTCGCGCCAAGCTCCTCGGTGCGCGCCTCCACCCGGCGCTGCAAGGCGTCGCGGGCGGCGCGCAGCTCGCGTTCGACCAGGCGCCGCTGGCCGACCTCCTGGGCGAGCTTGCGATTGAGCGCTTCGGCCTCCGCATTGACGCGTTCCAGGTGCAGGTTCAGCGCCTGGGTCTGGAAGCGTCGCAGCAGCGCGCCCTGCACCAGCCGGTGGATCTGCCCGGCGACCACCAGCAGCGCCACCAGCAGGATCAGGCCGAGCACGCCCCAGCCCTGCAACAGGCTATGCGGCTGCAACAGCAGGAAAACGATGGATGGCAGCAGGCCCGGCAAGGCGAAGGTGAGGAAGGCCGGCAGGCTCACCGCATAGGCGACGCTGGCGGAGAGGATCGCCGCCGCCACCAGGCCGAACACCAGCACCTGCTGGAGGAAGGCATCGGCCGGGACCAGCATGATCACCGCGAACGCCAGGGTCAGGCCCGAGGCGCCGGCGCCGCACAGGAAGGTCCGCCGCCAGTGGCGGCTGGCCTGGCGACGGCTGTCGGCCTGCTGGAAGGCGGCGACCTGCAGCAGGCGCAGGACGGCGAGCAACACCAGCCAGACCAGCCAGCCGCCGAGCAGCCAACTGCTGACCTTGCCCCACACCAGGCAGGCGCTGGTCACGCCGCCGAGCAGCATGAGCAGGGTCGGCGTGCGCGAGCCGAGATAAAGGAGCCGGGTACGCTCGATGGCGATTTCGCGGGCGTAGAGCCGCAGTACATCGGTGCTGCCGCCCGGCAGCGCCAAGGGCTCGACATGGACGGTCATAGGCGCTTGTTCTTGTAGTGGTTTGCCTTGAAGTGGCCGGAGCATAACCGAGCAGGGGCAGGCTGCCCAAGGCCGGGATAGAGCATTTTTCCGCGGCCAGGCCCGACGCTGCGCCGGCCTGCGCCGAATGGCGGCCCGGTTTGCCCGGCTTTTCCCCGCCCCGGTAGAATGCCGCGATGAACGACGACCTCTCCCTCCTGCTGAACTCCCTCAACGACCCGCAGCGCCAGGCCGTGGCCGCGCCGCTGGGCCGCCAACTGGTCCTCGCCGGCGCCGGCTCGGGCAAGACCCGCGTGCTGGTGCACCGGATCGCCTGGCTGATCCAGGTCGAGCACGCCTCGCCCTACAGCATCCTGTCGGTGACCTTCACCAACAAGGCGGCGGCGGAGATGCGCCACCGCATCGAGCAGTTGCTCGGGATCAATCCGGCGGGCATGTGGGTCGGCACCTTCCACGGCCTCGCCCATCGCCTGCTGCGCGCGCACTGGCGCGAGGCCGGGCTGAGCGAGAACTTCCAGATCCTCGACAGCGACGACCAGCAACGCCTGGTCAAGCGGGTGATCCGCGAACTCGGCCTCGACGAGCAGCGCTGGCCGGCGCGCCAGGCCCAGTGGTTCATCAACGGGCAGAAGGACGAGGGCCTGCGGCCGCAACACATCCAGCCCGGCGGCGACCTGTTCCTCGCCACCATGCTGAAGATCTACGAAGCCTACGAGGCGGCCTGCGCCCGCGCCGGGGTGATCGACTTCTCCGAGCTGCTGCTGCGCGCCCTGGACCTCTGGCGCGACCATCCCGGCGTGCTCGAGCACTACCAGCGGCGCTTCCGCCATATCCTGGTGGACGAGTTCCAGGACACCAACGCCGTGCAGTACGCCTGGCTGCGGATTCTCGCCAAGGGCGGCGACAGCCTGATGGTGGTCGGCGACGACGACCAGTCGATCTACGGCTGGCGTGGCGCACGGATCGAGAACATCCAGCAGTTCAGCGACGACTTCGCCGACGCCGAGGTGATCCGCCTGGAGCAGAACTACCGTTCCACCGCGTCGATCCTCAAGGCCGCCAACGCCCTGATCGCCAACAACCAGGGACGCCTGGGCAAGGAGTTGTGGACCGACGGCGAGGACGGTGAGTCGCTGAGCCTGTACGCCGCGTTCAACGAGCACGACGAGGCGCGCTACGTGGTCGAGTCGATCGAGAGCGCGCTCAAGGGCGGCCTGGCGCGCAGCGAGATCGCCATCCTCTACCGCTCCAACGCCCAGTCGCGGGTGCTGGAGGAAGCCCTGCTGCGGGAGAAGATTCCCTACCGCATCTACGGCGGCCAGCGCTTCTTCGAGCGTGCCGAGATCAAGAACGCCATGGCCTACCTGCGCCTGCTCGACGGCCGCGGCAACGACGCGGCGCTGGAACGGGTGGTCAACGTGCCGGCACGCGGCATCGGCGAGAAGACCGTGGAGAGCATCCGCGAATTCGCCCGCGGCAACGATGTGTCGATGTGGGAGGCGATCCGCCTGATGATCGCCAACAAGGTCCTGCCCGGCCGCGCCGCCAGCGCCCTGACCGGCTTCGTCGAGCTGATCGAGAATCTTTCGGCGAAGGTCATGGACATGCCGCTGCACCTGATGACCCAGACGGTGATCGAGCAGTCCGGACTGATCAGCTACCACAAGGAAGAAAAAGGCGAGAAAGGCCAGGCCCGGGTGGAGAACCTCGAGGAACTGGTCAGCGCCGCCCGCGCCTTCGAGAACAGCGAGGAAGAGGAAGACCTCACCCCGCTGCAGGCCTTCCTCAGCCACGCCTCCCTGGAGGCCGGGGAAACCCAGGCCGACGCCCACGAGGACAGTGTCCAGCTGATGACCCTGCACAGCGCCAAGGGCCTGGAGTTCCCGCTGGTGTTCCTGGTCGGCATGGAGGAAGGGCTGTTCCCGCACAAGATGAGCCTGGAGGAATCCGGCCGCCTGGAAGAGGAACGCCGCCTGGCCTACGTCGGCGTCACCCGCGCCATGCAGCGACTGGTCCTGACCTACGCGGAGACCCGCCGGCTCTACGGTAGCGAGACCTACAACAAGGTTTCGCGCTTCATCCGCGAGATCCCGCCGGCGCTGATCCAGGAAGTGCGCCTGTCCAATACCGTCAGCCGCCCCTACGGCGGCACCTCGCGCAGTGCCGGCGGCAACCTCTTCAGCGGCGCCGGGGTGCCGGAGACGCCCTTCTCCCTCGGCCAGCGGGTGCGCCACGCGCTGTTCGGCGAAGGGACTATCCTCAACTTCGAAGGCGCCGGCGCCCAGGCCCGGGTGCAGGTGAATTTCGAGAGCGAAGGCAGCAAGTGGCTGATGCTCGGCTACGCCAAGCTGGAAGCCCTGTAGCGGCGCAGCCCGTGGAGAAGGCCCGGAGGAGGACGACATGCTGGCATCCTGGGCCTTCTGGGCACTGCTTTCGGCGCTGTTCGCCGCGCTGACCGCGATCTTCGCCAAGATCGGCCTCGACCGGGTCGATTCGGACTTCGCCACCTTCATCCGCACCCTGGTGATCCTCGTCACCCTCGGCGGCATCCTCGCGGTCCTGGGCAAGTTCCAGGCCCCGGGCAGCATCCTGCCGCGCAGCTGGCTGTTCCTGGTGCTCTCCGGGCTGGCCACCGGTGCCTCCTGGATCTGCTATTTCCGCGCCCTCAAGCTCGGCCCGGCGTCGCTGGTGGCGCCGCTGGACAAGTTCAGCGTGGTGCTGGTGGCACTGCTCGGCGTGGCCTTCCTCGGCGAACGCCTGGACCTGCGCCAATGGCTCGGCGTAGCCCTGGTGACAGCGGGCGTGGTGGTCCTGGCAATCCGCCCATAAGCCAGCTGAATGGCGCTTCGACCTTGGTATAAAGGCGAAAAATCGCGGAAACCCTAGACTGGCGGCCTCTAATAATTCGTCGTCTGAGGTTCGTTCCATGTACCGTGATCGCGTGCGCCTGCCCTCCCTGCTCGACAAGGTGATGAGTGCGGCCGAAGCCGCCGACCTGATCCAGGACGGCATGACCGTCGGCATGAGCGGTTTCACCCGCGCCGGCGAGGCCAAGGCCGTACCCCAGGCGCTGGCCATGCGCGCCAAGGAACGTCCGCTGCGTATCAGCCTGATGACCGGCGCCAGCCTCGGCAACGACCTCGACAAGCAGCTCACCGAGGCCGGCGTGCTCGCCCGGCGCATGCCGTTCCAGGTCGACAGCACCCTGCGCAAGGCGATCAACGCCGGCGAAGTGATGTTCATCGACCAGCACCTCTCGGAAACCGTCGAGCAGTTGCGCAACCACCAGCTGAAGCTGCCGGACATCGCCGTCATCGAAGCCGCCGCGATCACCGAGCAGGGCCACATCGTGCCGACCACCTCGGTGGGCAACTCGGCGAGCTTCGCGATCTTCGCCAAGCAGGTCATCGTCGAGATCAACCTGGCCCACAGCACCAACCTGGAAGGCCTGCACGACATCTATATCCCGACCTACCGGCCGACCCGCACGCCGATCCCGCTGACCCGCGTCGACGACCGCATCGGCAGCACGGCGATCCCGATCCCGCCGGAGAAGATCGTCGCCATCGTCATCAACGACCAGCCGGACTCGCCATCCACCGTGCTGCCGCCGGACGGCGAGACCCAGGCCATCGCCAACCACCTGATCGATTTCTTCAAGCGCGAGGTCGACGCCGGGCGCATGAGCAACAGCCTCGGCCCGCTGCAGGCCGGTATCGGCAGCATCGCCAACGCGGTGATGTGCGGCCTGATCGAGTCGCCGTTCGAGAACCTGACCATGTACTCCGAAGTGCTGCAGGACTCGACCTTCGACCTGATCGACGCCGGCAAGCTGCGCTTCGCCTCGGGCAGCTCGATCACCCTGTCGCCGCGGCGCAACGCCGACGTGTTCGGTAACCTGGAGCGCTACAAGGACAAGCTGGTGCTGCGCCCGCAGGAAATCTCCAACCACCCCGAGGTGGTCCGTCGCCTGGGCATCATCGGCATCAATACGGCGCTGGAGTTCGACATCTACGGCAACGTCAACTCGACCCACGTCGGCGGCACCAAGATGATGAACGGCATCGGCGGCTCCGGCGACTTCGCCCGCAACGCGCACCTGGCGATCTTCGTCACCAAGTCGATCGCCAAGGGCGGCAACATTTCCAGCGTGGTGCCGATGGTCAGCCACGTCGACCACACCGAGCACGACGTCGACATCCTCGTCACCGAGCAGGGCCTCGCCGACCTGCGCGGCCTGGCGCCTCGCGAACGGGCCCGGGTGATCATCGAGAACTGTGTCCACCCGTCCTACCAGGCACCGCTGCTGGACTACTTCGAGGCGGCTTGCGCGAAAGGCGGCCACACGCCGCATCTGTTGCGCGAGGCGCTGGCCTGGCACCTGAACCTGGAAGAACGCGGACACATGCTGGCCGGCTGAGGCTGAACCGTTTCATCCGCAACTATTTCCAGCGCCCGGACGATTAATTCTTCCGGGCGTCTGGACAGGGCAGAAAAAACCACGTAAAAACATATTTCGGCGGCCTTTTCTCTTGCCGCCATCGCAACACGCCGACTCGGCCCTTCCGCTTTTCCTGCTGTAACACTTCGTTGTTTCTTTCGGTAACGCACCATGACGGTGCAGAGCGGTACAGTTACGCACCGAAACAACCCATACAGTTCGGAAACACACCCCGGTGATCCAACGCAATTCTCCGCAACTGTTCCTATTCTTGTTGACCTGTTAGTCAGATCATATTGCTCAGTTAATCACTAGCAACCTGACTACCCACCACAAGTGGGAAGGATCGACACATCATGGAACGTACCCTCGGTTCCAACACTTTCGACATCGCTCGCTCCAACCGCCGCAGCAGCAGCCTGCTGGGCACCATGAAACTGTGGCAGCGCCGCATCCAGAGCCGTCGCCAGCTGGCCCGCCTGGACTCCCGCCTGCTCGCCGACGCCGGCATCAGCGAAGCCCAGCGCTACGCCGAGCTGAACAAGCCGTTCTGGCGCTAAGCGATACTGTAACGCCCCGGTTCGGCCCAGCCTGAACTGTACCGTAGGCCGCTCCTTACCGAGCGGCCTTCACGTATCTGGAAGAAGCCTTTTCCTCCAGCAGTTCACGGTACAGCTCGCTCCAGCGACGCCCCATCTCTTCGGCGGTGAACAGTTGCCGATAGCGGGCCTCCGCGTTCCTGCCCATTTCCTCCGCCTGCTGCGGATGCTCCCAGAGCCAGCGCATCGCTTGGCGAAACGCGGCCGGCTGGCTGGGCGGCACGACCAGGCCGGTCTCGCCATGGATATTGATGTAGCTGGTGCCGGTGCCGATCTCGCTGGAGATCATCGGCTTGCCGTACATCGCGCCCTCCAGCAGGGAGATGCCGAACGCCTCGGAACGCAGGTGCGACGGAAAGACCATGGCGTAGCTGAGTTGCAGCAGGGCGACCTTGTCCTCGTCGTCCACCCGCCCGAGGAAGTGCACGTTGCGCAACCCCAGCGCCGCGGCCTGGGCATACAGCTCGGCCTGCAACGGCCCGGCACCGACGATCACCACCGGGTAATCGGTGCCCTGCAACGCATCCAGCAGGATATGCAGGCCCTTGTAGTAGCGCATCACCCCGACGAACAGGAAGAACCGCGGCCCGAGTTTCTCTCGCCAGTGCTCCAGACGCTGTGTCGCAGGCTTCGGGTAGCCGTCCTTGTCCAGGCCGTAGGTGATCACCCGGGTCTTTTCTCGGTACTGGCGGAGCACGTCGCTGGTACTGAAGTAGTTGGGCGAGGCTGCGACGATGCGATCCACGCTGTGGAGGAAACGACTCATCAGCGGCCGGTACAGTTTCAACAGGACGCGCTGGCGGATGATGTCCGAATGGTAGGTGACCACGCTCGGCTTGTTCATACCGGTGAGGAAATGCACCAGGTCCATGAACGGCCAGGGGAAGTGGTAGTTGACCACGTCCGCCTCCGCCGCCAGCTCGCGGAACTGCTTGAACACGCTCAGGGAAAACCCGGTGGAAGCGAGCTGCAGGTCGAGCCTGGCGCGATGCACCACATGTCCGCCGAAGGGCACGACAGGCGGATGCGGGTCGCTGCTCAGGGTCAGGACGTGGTTGTCGATCCCCCACGACCCGCTGCTCTCGCAAAGCTGGAAGATCACCTGTTCGATCCCGCCTACCGTTTCGCTCAGGTAGGTCTTGTAGAAGTGCAGTACCCGCATTCAGCCCTCCACGGCACGACGATAGGCTGCAGCGGTGAGATTCGCGCAACGCTTCCAGGAAAACTGCTCCGCCCGTCGCAGGCCGGCTTCCCGGCAGCACTCCCAGTAGACGGTATCCTCGGTCATGCGGACCAGCATGTCAGATAGCCCATTGGCATCATCCGGGTCAATATAGCTGCCCGCCTCGCCGGCCACCTCCGGCATTGCGGAGAGTCGCGTGAGCAATACCGGCGTGCCGCTGGCCATGGCTTCCAGCACAGGCAGGCCGAAGCCTTCGTAGATCGAGGGGAAGACCAGCGCCCGAGCGCCCGACATCAACTCGGCGACCCGCTCGTCCGGCAGGTAGCCGAGCAGCCGCACCGTTCCCGAAGCCAGCGCCTGGCGCAGTTCGTCGTCGAGCGAGCGACTTTCCCATCCCGGCATGCCGACGATCATCAGCGGAAAACGCTGGCGGACCGCCGCCGGCAGTTGCCCATGGGCGCGCAGGGCCAGCGACAGGTTCTTGCGCGGTTCGAGGGTTCCTACGCAGAGGAAATACCCGCGCGGCACCAGGCCATGCGCGCGCAAGGGCTCGCGCAGGGACTCCCGGTCCCGCGGACGGAACCGCGCGGCATGGCCGAGGGGCGCCACCACGAAGCGCTCGCGCGGCAGGCCGAAATACGCCTGCGCCTCGTCGGCGATCGCCTGCGAGTCGGTCAGGATCAACCGCGCCTTTTCCATCCCGCGCGCCAGCCGGCGTTCTATTTCGCGCAAGCGGGCGGCGGGTTGCGTCGCCGGATAATGCAGGTGGGTCAGGTCGTGCAGGGTCATCAGCATCGGCCCGTCGAAGTCCAGCGGCCAGAGACTGGGCTCATGGTAGAGATCGACCGGCGGCCGACCGCTATCGAAACGCCGCTGCTCCAGCCAGCGTCGTGCCCGGTAGGCTCCGGGCAGGTTGCGCAGCCAGGGCGACAGACGCGAATAGCCGGGCAGCGCCGCCGCCGGCAGGTCGCCGCTCCAGCCCCAGCCATGGAACAGGGAAAACTCGAAGTCCGCGTGCGCCTGCAACGCGCCCAGCAACTCGACCAGGTAATGCCCGATGCCGGTCCGCGGCGCCTGGAGAATCCGCGCGTTAACCGCAATCCGCATGTACTGCCTCGCCATGCGCCGGGGCCTTGCCGAGGGCGAGCAGGATCCGCGCGATCAGTTGCCGACTCGCCTCGTGCCAGCCGATCCAGCGCCATTCGCCGACCGGTCGCTCGGCCGGGAACTCGCCCGTGGCTTCGAAGCGGGTGACCAGGTTCGCCAGGGTCTGCGGATCGGCGAGGTCGAAGTAGGCCATGAATTCGCCGCCGATCTCGCGGAACACCGGGATGTCGCTGCCCATCGCCGGCAGGCCGCGCTGCATGGCCTCCACCAGCGGCAGGCCGAAACCTTCCACATAGGACGGGAAGACCAGCGATGCGGCATGGGAGTATGCGTACTCCAGGCTCTTGTCGGAGAGGTCGTTGAACATGAACAGGCGCTTGTTCAGCTCCGGATGCTGCCGCACCCGTTCCACCAGCGCCTCGCACTTCCAGCCGATGCGTCCGGCGATGCACAACCGCGCCTGCGAACCCTGGGCCCAGGCACGCTCGAAGGCATCCAGCAGGTAACCGTGGTTCTTCCGCGGCTCGATGGTGCTGACCATCAGGAATACCGGCGCCTTGGCCTTGAACATGCGCAGCAGATCGGGCTCGACGGAGGCGCCGTCCTCCACCAGGTCCAGCTCCGAACCCAGGTGGAAATAATCGAACCAGCGTTGCGCGACCTTCTCCGGGCCGATGCGCCGCAGCATCTCCGCGCGCACTTCGTCGCGGATGGTCTCGGAAATCGCGACGTAGCCGTCGGCGGTGGCCGCGATCCAGTCGAACCAGTGGTTGAACACCTTGACCAGTCCGGCATCGCAGAATTGCGGATGGGTCAGGGGAATCAGGTCGTAGATCACCGAGACGATGCCCACGCCCTCGCTCTTGAGGCGTTCCGCCAGCGGGAAGAAATCGGCGTGCCAGGAGGAGTCCAGCAAGACCAGTTGGTCGCCGGCCCGATGTTCGAGCGGGGTCGCGCGCACGGGTGCAGGCTGCTGCTTGCCGAGGATGCGGTCGAGCAGGCGCAGCGGAATGCTGAGGAAGGCGAAGGCGAACAGGCGGCAGGCTACATAGAGAAGGCGCCGGGCCCACGGCGAGGAACGGAACGGGCGGCGCTTTTCCAGGGTGCGCTGGCCCAGCCAGAAGTAGTTGGCGGCTCGCTCCACCAGGATGCGCAGGCGTACCAGCGGCGAATGCGGCCGCGGGTCCAGCGGCGCCAGGCTGTGGACCTGATACAGGGTGCCGTCGAGCATTGCCACCGGGATGCACTCCACCGTCTCGTCGGCTTCCGGCAACTCGCGGATGACGTTGCGCACCACCCGCTGAATACCAGAATTGACCTTGGGATGCTCGAACACATAGGTGCATTCGACCAACAGACGCGTCATGGAGTGCTCTCCGCGGAAGTGGGGTCCAGAGCCGCCTCGCCGGAGCGGCTGATATGGGTTTCGGCGCCCAGCCAGGAGCAACCGACGAAGTCTTCCTGGCGGTTGTTGATGACATGGAAGACCAGGCCGTAGTCGCGCCATTCGAAGTTGCGGTCCAGGTGCGAGTCCAGCCGCGACAGGCTCAGCGCCACCGAGTAGTGCCCCTTGCCCAGGCGCATGTCGAAGGCGAAGCGGTAGGTGATGCGCTCGCCGGCCTTCAGGTCGGTGAGGGCCTTGTCCAGGCGGTGGGTATTGATCCCGTACATCGGCTGGCCGAGGCGGTCCTTGATCATGAAGCCGAGGATCAGCCGCTCGATGTCCTGGCGAACCTCGACCTCGACTTCCAGCGTCACCGCCTGGCCTACCTCGACCACCTCCAGCGCGCGCTGCCGCTGGTCGACCATCCGTACGTCGAGGATCGCTGCCTCGCCGGTGCCGGAAATCGTCCGCACCTGGCCGTCGGCGAGCATTTCCTGGCGCACGGTCTGCCCCTCGCGCTCGGCGAGCAGGGCGTTGTAGTAGTCCATCACTTCTTCCGGCCGCCCGCGCATGGCCATCCGTCCCTGCTCCAGGAGGATCGCGGAGTCGCAGATGGACTGGATCGCCGAGCGGTCGTGGGAAACGATCAGCAGGGTGGTGCCGGCCTTGCGGAAACTGCGGATGCGCTCGAAGCTCTTGTGCTGGAAATAGGCATCGCCAACCGACAGGGCCTCGTCGACGATCAGGATGTCCGGCCGCCGGGCAGTCGCCACGCTGAACGCCAGGCGCATCTGCATGCCGCTGGAGTAGGTGCGCACCGGTTGCTCGATGGCCTCGCCGATTTCGGCGAAGGCCTCGATCTCCGGCATCAGCGCCTGGATTTCCTCGACCTGCATGCCCAGCAGTTGCCCGGCCATGAAGACGTTCTGCCGGCCGGTGAAGTCCGGGTGGAAGCCCATGCCCAGCTCGAGCAGCGCGGCGACCCGGCCGGCCACGCGGATCTCGCCGCAGGTCGGCTGGGTGGTGCCGGCGATCATCTTCAGCAGGGTGCTCTTGCCGGCGCCGTTGACCCCGACGATGCCGACCGCTTCGCCCGGCTCGATGGTGAACTCGACCTCGCGCAGGATCCAGTGCAGGTGGTGGCGCGGAGGGCTGAAAGGCACCAGCCATTCGAACAACCGGCTCCAGCGATTGGGATACTGCTTGTAGGCCTTGCCGAGGCCGGATACGCGTATCTGTCCCATCAGAGTTCATCCACCATTTCGCCGACCCGCTGGCGGAACAGACGCAGGCCGAGCGCGCACAGCAGCAGCGCCAGCAGGGTGATCGGCAGCAATGAAGGCCAGTCCGGCCATTGCCCGTGGAGGAACAGCTGCTGGTAGCTGCGCATCAGCGCGGTCATCGGGTTGAGTTCGATCAGCGAGCGGATACCCTCGGGCAGGATGCCGATCGGATAGACGATCGGCGTCAGCCAGAACCAGAACTGCAGGCAGATGCCGAACAACTGGCCGACGTCGCGGAAGAACACGTTGAGCACCCCGAGGATCATCCCCAGTCCCGCCGCGAACAGCACCTGGATCGCCAGCAGCGGCACCAGCGCGAGCAATGCCGCGCCCGGCAGGCGCCCGCTGAGGGCGAGAAAGCCGAGGAACAAGGCGAGGATGATGGCGAAATTGACCCCGGCGTTGAGCAGTACGATGACCGGCAGGCAGATGCGCGGGAAGCTGATCTTCTTCAGCAGGTTGGCGTTCTCGATGAACATGCTCTGGCTGCGCGAGGTGATTTCCGCGAACAGGCCCCAGGTCAGCAGGCCGGCGCAGAGATAGACGCTGTAGGCCAGGCCGTCGTCGACCCCCGGCAGGCGCGCGCGCATCACCTGGGAGAAGATCACCGTGTAGACGACGATCATCGACAGCGGATTGAGCACCGTCCACAACGCGCCGAACAGCGACCCGCGGTAGCGCGACTGGAACTCGCGCTTGACGCTGCCGAGAACGAAGCCACGATAGCCCCACAAGGAACGAGACAAGCCAAGAAGCATCAGACCACCCTGCCGTACTGGTCCTCGAAGCGGACGATGTCGTCCTCTCCCAGGTATTCGCCGCTCTGCACCTCGATCATCACCAGGTCGATGACCCCCGGGTTTTCCAGGCGATGCCGGTGGCCCGCGGGAATGTAGGTCGACTCGTTGCTGTTGACCAGCCGCGCGCCATCGCCATTGGTGACCCTGGCCATGCCTTGCACCACGATCCAGTGCTCGCTGCGGTGATGGTGCATCTGCAGCGACAAGCGCTCTCCCGGCCTGACCACGATTCGCTTGATCTTGAAGCGCGGCCCCTCCTCGAGGACGGTATAGCTGCCCCAGGGACGGTTGACGGTCCGATGCAGCCGATAGGCCTCGTGCCGCTCGTCCTTCAGCCGCTGCACCACCCTGCGCACCTCCTGGACCCGGTCGGCGCGGGCGATCAGCAGCGCATCGGAAGTATCCACCACGACCAGGTCGTCGACCCCGACCGTGGCGACCAGGCGCCCGTCGCTCTGCACGAAGGTGTTACGGGTGTCGACGAACAGGGTGTCGCCGCTGCCGCGATTGCCCTCTGCGTCCGCGTCGAGCAGCGCGCTCATCGCGCCCCAGGAACCGATATCGCTCCAGTCGAAGGCCGCCGGCACCACGGCGACCCGCGCGGAGCGCTCCATCAGCGCATAGTCGATGGAAATGTCCGGCAGCGCGGCGAAGGCTTCGCCCGCCAGCTCATGCTGGATGCCATCGGCCATCTTCACCGCCGCACTGGCGGCCAGGCAGGCCCTGGCCTGCTCCAGCAGGGCCGGGGCATGCTGCGCCAGTTCGTCGACCAGGGTCGAGGCCGTGAAACAGAACATCCCGGAGTTCCACAGGAAACCGCCACTTTCCACGTAGCGACGGGCGGTTTCCTCATCGGGTTTCTCGACGAAGCGGCGCACCTTGGCCGCCCCCTGCTCGTCCAGCCGGTCGCCCAGCTCGATATAGCCGAAACCGGTTTCCGCTGCGTCCGGCACCACGCCGAAGGTAACCAGGTGCCCGGCGACGGCGAGACGCGCGGCATGCCCTACCGCCTCGCGGAAGGCCTCCTCGTTGCGGATCAGGTGATCCGCCGGCATCACCACCAGTACCGCCGCGTCGCCATGTTCGGCTTGCAGCGCCAGGGCGGCGACGGCAATCGCCGGAGCGGTGTTGCGCCCGGTCGGCTCGAGGATGAAATATCCCCGATGCCGCCCCAGGCGGGCCGCCTGGAACTGGTCCTTGCTCTGGAAGTAATGCTCGCGGTTGGTCACCGTGACGATTTCGCCATGCCCGGCCAGGAGCCCGGCGGCACGTCGGTAGGTCTTGCCCAGCAGGGTCTGGCCATCGGGCAGGCGCATGAACGGCTTCGGCTGTCCTTCACGCGACACCGGCCAAAGGCGGGTACCGGCGCCGCCGGAAAGCACCACGGGAATCAGCATGGCTTACTCCCGGGAAACGCGTCGCAGGTCCGCCTCGACCATCATCCGGATCAGCTCGTCCAGGCTGGTCCTGGGCTTCCAGCCGAGCACACGCTGGGCCTTGGCCGGATTACCCAGCAGCACGTCGACCTCGGCGGGCCGGAAGAACGCCGGGTCGATCTTGAGGAAGTCGCGGTAGTCCAGGCCCACATGCTCGAAAGCGATCTGGCACATGTCGCGCACGGTGGTAGTGACACCGGTGGCCACCACGTAGTCGTCGGCCTTGTCCTGCTGCAACATCAGCCACATGGCTTCGACGTAGTCCCCGGCAAAGCCCCAGTCGCGCTTGGCGTCGACGTTGCCCAGGCGCAATTCCTGCTGCTTGCCGAGCTTGATGCGGGCCACCGCGTCGGTAACCTTGCGCGTGACGAACTCGATGCCGCGCAGCGGCGATTCGTGGTTGAACAGGATGCCGCTGGAGGCGTGCAGGCCGAAGCTCTCGCGATAGTTGACGGTGATCCAGTGGCCATAGAGCTTGGCCACGCCGTAGGGGCTGCGCGGGTAGAACGGCGTGTTCTCGTCCTGGCGCTCGGCCTGGATCAGGCCGAACATCTCGCTGGTGGAAGCCTGGTAGAAGCGCGTTTCCGGGCTGAACTGGCGGATCGCCTCGAGCAGGTGGGTCACGCCCAGGCCGTCGACGACGCCGGTGGTCACCGGCTGGTTCCAGGAAGCCCCGACGAAGCTCTGTGCCGCCAGGTTGTAGACCTCCTGCGGCTGCGCCTTGATCACCGCGCGCTGCACCGAACAGGCATCGGCCATGTCGCCGTCCTCGTACTGGATATCGCCTTCGATCCCCAGTTCGCGCAGGCGCCAGCGCGTGTCGCTGCTGCGCCGCGCCACCAGGCCGTGGACCCGGTAGCCCTTCTCCAGCAGCAGCTTGGCCAGGTACGCTCCGTCCTGACCGGTGATCCCAGTTACCAGTGCACTTCTTGTCATTCTTCTCGTACCCGTGACTCCCAGTCGGACAGGATCGCCCGCAGGGACTGTTTTATGGTTATTTCAGGCTTCCAGCCCGTGGTGTCGTGCAGTCGCGCATGGCTGCCGCGAACCCGCCGCTGTTCCGCGCGGCGCATCCTGGCAGGGTCCTGAACGATTTCCAGCTCGACCTGGGCGATGTCCGCCAGCAGTTCGATCAGCTCGCGAATCTTCTGCTCCTGCCCGGAACAGACGTTATAGACGGCGCCCGCCTCGCCGTGGGAGAGCAGGCGCAGATAGGCTGACAGCACGTCCTGGACATCGAGGAAATCACGGCTGACGTCGATGTCCCCCACTTCCAGCCGATTGGCCTGCAAGCCTTGCTTCATCCGGGCGATCTGCCGCGCGGCGCTGGCGATCACGAAGCTGTCCTTCTGCCCCGGCCCGATATGGTTGAACGGTCGCGCCACCAGCACCCGCCAGCCTTCGGTGATACCCCACTGCAGGCACAGCGACTCGGCCGCCAGCTTGCTGACCGCATAGGGATTGCGCGGGTGGGGGATGAGTTCCTCGTGGATCGGCAACGCCGCCTCGGCCACCTGGCCGTAGACGTCGCCGGAGCTGATGTACAGGAAGGTACCGGAGAAACCCCGCGCCTTAAGCGCCTGGAGCAGGTTCAGGGTGCCAAGGAGGTTGATCTGCAGGGTCCGCGCAGGATCGCGGAAGGCCTCCGGCACGTAGGTCTGCCCGGCCAGGTGGATGACCGCATCCGGCAGCTCCGGCCAGAGGTCGCCCAGCGAATCCGGCTCCAGCAGGTCGTAACGATGCGGTACGGGAAGGAGCGCCCACGGCGTGTGGGCCGCTGCCAGATAAGCTTGAAGATGCTTGCCTACGAAACCGGAGAGCCCGGTGACGAACAGACGCTGAGTCAAGGAAGCGGGCCTTTTATCTGATGCTACGCTCGGCGACGCTCTTCCTAGGAATACGACGTTCCAGAGGTCATGCCGGATAGCGTGTTGTTCTGATTATCGCGCTCCAATCTGTGCCAAGAATGCGCCGATTTCAACCGCTTATTCGTGACCGGTAGGTTCTCATTCGAACGGCATGACGTTTTCTCCGTCAGCCTTCACGTTTTTGCGAAAGGTATGTTTAGAATGCCTCTCGATTTCGTGCTTGACTGCCTCCTGTTCTGTTGATCGAACAGGTCGCGGTCGCGATAACAGAACAAGAACACGATGGGTCGACCAGTCCGCCGGGAAGGCTTCCGGACAACGAAGCAGCGCCTGGCCTCGCTCATCACCACCAAGCTGTCGAACGGGCAGTTTCATCACGAGATGCCATGAATTTCATCCTTTACTCGGATATCAACGAGCGCTCGATCGGCCACAACCTCGGTCGCCCCGAATACAGCTACTACTTCGTCCTCAAGGCCTACCGGCCAATCCTCGAATCGCTGGGACAGGTCCACCTGGTACAGAGCACGGACGAAGTCGACCCGCTCTACCGGCAACTGCATGAACAGGGCGAAGACTGCCTGTTCCTCTCCTTCACCCCGCCGCACAAGGCGGCGCGGGGCCTGCAATGCCCGATGCTGTGCGTGGTCGCCTGGGAGTTCGAGTCGATTCCCGACGTGGCGTGGGACGGCGATCCGGCGCAGGACTGGAGCCAGGTCCTGGCCGGCCATGGCGCAGCCATCACCCTCTCCGAGCAGACTGCCCGCGCGGTTCGCCGGGTGCTGGGCGAAGATTTTCCGGTACTGGCGCTGCCGACGCCGATCTGGGAGGACTTCGCCGCGATCCGCCAGCAAGGCGAACGGAATCCGGTCAAGTCCGGCGAGACCCTGCAACTCAAGGGCTGCGTCATCGACAGCCGCCTGCTGGGCCTTTCCGCCGACGGCCTCATCGCACCGATCATGGAAGAGACCGAGGACGAGATCCTCGAGGTCCTCCCCGAGACGCCCGCCGAGCCCGAGCCCGAACCGGTCCCTGAGCCAGAACCAGAGCCAGAGCCGGTTCCTCTCGACTGGAGGCGCCGACTGGTCATCAGCAAGCACTACCTGCTGCTGTGGTACCGGGAAGCCGTCAGCGACCTGGTACCCATACCGGTACGCCGCTGGCTGTTCCGTCACCTGCGCCGGCCGCTGCCGCCCCCACCAACGGCGCTGGAAACGCTGCCGGAGCCATTGCCCCAGGCCATCGAGCCGATACCGCCCGCCGAGCCCGAGCATCCGCCGGCGCTGCTGCCGGACGTCGACCAGCACCAGCAGGTCGTCGTGGACGGGGTGGTCTACGTCTCGGTGTTCAATCCGCTGGACGGGCGCAAGAACTGGCATCACCTGATCACCGCCTTCTGCTGGGCATTCCGCGACACCAGCGATGCCACGCTGGTGCTGAAGATGACCCAGAGCGACCTGACGACCTACCACGTCGAACTGCTCACCCTGCTTTCCCAACTGTCGCCATTCGCCTGCCGGGTCATCGCCCTGCACGGCTATCTCGATGCCGCGGAGTACGCCCGCCTGTACGGAGCCGCCAGCTACTACGTGAACGCCTCGCGCTGCGAGGGCCTGTGCCTGCCGCTGATGGAATTCATGTCCTGCGGCACCCCGGCGATCGCTCCGGACCATTCGGCGATGGCCGACTACATGGACGCCCAGGTGGGCTTCGTGGTCCGCTCCAGCCAGGAGCCCGCGGCCTGGCCGCAGGATTCGCGCCGGTTGTACAGCACCCGGCGCTACCGGCCGAGCTGGGAGTCCCTGAAGGAGGCCTACCTGGAGAGCTACCGGGTAGCCCGGGAACAGCCGGAGCGCTATCGGCAACTGTCCGCCGCGGCCAACCAACGCATGCGCGGCTACTGCGCCGGCGACGTGGTCCGCCAGCGCCTGGAACCCTTCCTTTCCGCCCGCAAGGCAACCCCTGCGCCCGGCGTCGAACTGGCGGCCACCGCCACAGGCAACGTTCCATGCTGATCATCATTCACTCCGAGACCAACAAGACCACCATCCGGCAGAACCTCGGGCGCCCGGAGTACAGCTATTACTTCGTCCTCAAGGAATTCCGTCCGCTGCTGGAAGAGATCGGCCAGGTGGTCGAAGTCAGCGATCCCGACGAACTGGTGGACCGCCTCTACCACGACTGCCGCAAGCGCGGCGAACCCTGCGTCTTCCTCTCCTTCTCGCCGCCCCATCGCACGCCGATCCACCATGCCTGCCCGACCATCCCGGTGTTCGCCTGGGAGTTCAGCACCCTCCCCAGCGAAACCTGGCACGGCGAACCGCGCCACGACTGGCGACATGTGCTGCGCCACAGCGGACGGGCCATCACCCACTCCAGCTTCACGGTCGACGTGGTGCGCGCCGCCATGGGTCGCGACTACCCTGTACTGAGCGTGCCGGCGCCGGTCTGGGATCGCTTCGCCAACCGCGCCTCGCAGCAGGCGGGCCGTCCCGAAGCCCGGGATGTGCGCCTGCGCCTGGACGGCCTGCTGGTGGACAGCCGCCAGCTGGACCTGGCCGTCCATGCCGACCCCGAGCCGTCGGCGGAGGTCCTGGCCCTGCCGGACCGCGCGGCGAAACAGGTCGAGCTGAGCCTCGACGGGGTCATCTACACCTCGGTGTTCAACCCCTACGACGGGCGCAAGAACTGGCAGGACATGATCAGCGCGTTCTGCGCCACCTTCCGCGACGAGCCCGACGCCACCCTGGTGCTGAAACTGACCCACCACAACGTCGGCGAAGCGCTGGCCGACATGCTTCACCACCTGTACAAGAACCAGTCCTACCGCTGCCGCATCGTGCTGATCCACGGCTACCTCGCCGACCCGGACTACGAGCGGCTGGTCGAGGCCACCAGCTACGTGGTGAACACCTCCTACGGCGAAGGCCAATGCCTGCCGCTGATGGAATTCATGTCCAGCGGCAAGCCGGCCGTGGCTCCGCGCAATACCGCGATGATCGACTACATCGACGCCGACAACGCCTTCATCGTCGACTCCTCGGAAGAAGCCACCGCCTGGCCCCACGACCCGCGCGCGGCCTACCGCACGCTGCGCTACATCACCGACTGGGAGTCGCTGTGCCGGGCCTACCGGGCCAGTTTCGAGGTCGCTCGCCAGGAGCCGGAGCGCTACGCACGCATGTCCGCGCATGCCAGCGCCAGCCTCGAACGCTTCTGCAGCCGCAAGCTGGCCGTGGAGCGCCTGCGTCGCTTCCTCGACGAAGCGGCACAAGGCGACCCCGCCGCCTTGCAAAGCATCCCGGCATGATCCGCGCCCTGCTCCAACGCTGGCGTTCCCGTCCCGCTGCGGCGAGCGAACCGGTGTCGCCACGCATGTGCGGTCTGCGCGATGCGGTGCTGGATGGCTGGTTCCGCAGCGAAACCGGCGAACTGCTCGCCGGCTTCGCCATCGGCGCCCAGGACACCCTGCTCGATCTCGGCTGCGGCGAAGGCGTCGCCACCCTCTTCGCCGCCCGCCAGGGCGCTTCGGTGATCTTCACCGACAGCGAGGAGGACAAGGTGCGAAGCCTGGCGCAGCAGGTCGAGGCGGTGGCCCGGCGGCCCTTCACCGGCCTGGTCAGCGACAGCGACCCGCTGCCGCTGCGCGACGCCTGCGCCGACAAGCTGGTGTGCATGGAAGTGCTCGAACACGTGGCCAACCCAGCGCGGGTGATGGACGAACTCGTGCGTCTCGGACGCCCTGGCGCGCAGTACCTGCTGAGCGTGCCGGACCCGGTCGGCGAACACCTGCAGCAGGGCATCGCCCCGGCCGACTACTTCCGGGCGCCCAACCACATCCACATCTTTTCCCGCGACGACTTCGCGCGCCTGGTGCAGGACGCCGGGCTGGTCATCGAGCACCGCCAGGCCAGCGGCTTCTTCTGGGTGATGGGCATGATCTTCTTCTGGGCCAGCGAACGGGCCGCCGGCCGTGAGCTCGGCGGCGCCGTCCGCGACCGTATCCAGCCGCCCTACCCGGCGCTGATGGAAGACTGGGCACGGCTCTGGGAAAACCTCCTGGCCCGTCCCGACGGCCTGGAGATCAAGCACCTGCTCGACCATTTCATGCCCAAGAGCCAGGTGATCATCGCGCGCAAGCCGCTCGACCCCGGATCGTCGCGGACATGAGCGGCAAACGCATCCTCGACATCGAACTGTTGCGCGGGCTGGCCGTGCTCGGCGTGGTATTCCACCATCTGCACGGCAACCTGTTCAGCGGCTCCCCGACACTGCTGGACGGCATCAACCAGCGCGTCCAGTTCTGGTGGGGCGTGGACCTGTTCTTCGCCATCTCCGGCTTCGTCATCGCCCGCACCCTCATCCCGCAACTGCGCGAGGCGCCCACACGCCAGGCATTCTGGGAACAGGCGCGGTACTTCTGGATCCGCCGCGCCTTCCGCCTGCTGCCCTCGGCCTGGCTGTGGCTGGCGCTGATCCTGGCCTGTTGCCTGCTGCTGAACCGCTCCGGAGCCTTCGGCAGCCTGTCGGCCAACCTCGCGGCGAGCCTCGCCGGTTTCCTCCAGGTCGCCAACTTCCGCTTCGCCGACAGTTTCTACCGCTACGAATACGGTGCCAGCTTCGTCTACTGGAGCCTTTCCCTGGAGGAACAGTTCTACCTCCTGCTGCCGCTGCTGATCCTCTGCCTGCGTCGCTACCTGGGCTGGGCCCTGCTGGCGCTGGTGCTGGTCCAGTTCTTCAGCCTGCGCACGCCGCTGCTGATGGTATTGCGCACTGACGCCCTGGCCATCGGCGTACTGCTCGCCCTCGCCTCCCTGCAGCCTGGCTATGCCCGCTGGAACCCCACCCTGCTGGGCCGCGCCTGGAGCGGGCCGTTGCTGCTGGCCGCCGTGGCCGCGGCCCTGGGCGTGCTGGCCAGCGAAGCGTACAGCCTGGTCACCGTGCGGATCGGCGCCATCGCGCTATTGTGCGGACTGCTGGTGTGGATAGCCTCCTACGACCGCGACTACCTGCTCTCCAACGGGCCGCTGAAGCGCTTGCTGGTCTGGGTCGGCGCGCGCTCCTATGCGATCTACCTGATCCACATCCCGGCGTTCTATCTCAGTCGCGAACTCTGCTTCCGCCTGGGCTGGGACGCCGGCGAGCGGCCCCTGTCGCTGCTCGCCATCAGCCTGGTCCTGATCGTCGTACTCAGCGAGCTCAACTACCGCTTCGTCGAGAGCCCCTGCCGCGACCTGGGCTCCCGCCTGGTCAAGCGCCTGAGCGCCGCCCGCCGCGTCGCCACCACTTCCGGAGCCACCTCATGCTGAACTTCCTCAAGAAGATCGTCTCGCCGCCCAGCCCCGTCGCCGAGCCCATCGCCGCGCCACCCGCCCCTGCGCCGGTCGACCCGTACATGCTCGGGTTGCGCGACGCGGTGCTCAGCGGCTGGTTCAACCAGGAGACCGACGAGCTGTTCAGCGGCTTTCCGATTTCCGCCGAGGACACCGTGCTCGACGTGGGGTGCGGCGACGGCGGCAACGTTCATTTCTGCGCCATGCGCGGCGCTCGCATCATCATCGCCGACATCGACGCGGAAAAGATCGCCAGGACCCGCGAGCGCCTGGCCGATACCCCGGCCCGCGAACTGGAATGCCTGGTCAGCGACTGCGACCCGCTGCCCCTGGCTGACGCCACGGCCACCCGGGTGGTCTCCACCGAGGTCATCGAGCACGTCGACGATCCGCGGCAGTTCCTCGCCGAGCTGGTACGGGTCGGCCAGCCCGGCGCACTCTATCTGCTCAGCGTGCCGCATCCCACGTCGGAAGACCTGCAGAAGGACTTCGCCGCCGACGAATACTTCCGCAAGCCCAACCACATCCGCGTGCTCGGCGAGGAGCAGTTCGCCGCACTGGTGCGCGAAGCCGGCCTGGAAATCCTCAGCCACAGCCGCTACGGCTTCTACTGGTCGCTGTGGATGCTGCTGTTCTGGGAGGCCAAGGTCGATTTCGGCAATCCCGACCATCCTCTCCTCGAACACTGGGCCAGGACCTGGCAGGCGCTGCTCGACTCGCCGCGCGGCCCGGCCATCAAGCAGGCCCTGGACGCCGTGGTCGCCAAGAGCCAGGTGATCATCGCGCGCAAGCCCGCCCAGGCGTAGAGCCACCGGAACAGTTCCGCTACAGCCGGGCGGAACAGTTGCCGGGGCCACCGAACTGTTCCGTCCAACTCCCGCGTGGTTGCCCCTGAGCAAGCCAGCGGTCCCGGCGCATCATGAGGTTCCACACCCCGCCCCCATCCCCGGGATGGGAAGGAACGCACGATGAGGACATCCCCGCACCCGCACGCCGGGAGCTCCAGCGGTCTCCCGGCTGCCCATCCACATCTCGCCGCCCTGCTGGAAAAATTGAATTCCTGGCGACAAAACGCTCAATCGCGCAAGCATCTTGCGCAAATGTCCGAACACGACCTCGCCGACCTGGCGATCAGCCCGAGCGAACGCTACGTAGAGATTTCGAAACCTTTCTGGCGCTGAGCCGCTGGTGACGTGGCGCACAGTTGGTTAGTCTCAGCGTTGACACGGCCGCGCGGATGCGGCCGTCTACGCTGACTTCGTTCGGAGCAACTCACATGAAACGTCTGCGCCTGATCGGTGCCGCTGCCCTGCTCGCCTGCGCCTCCAGCGCGTTCGCCAGCAGCTTCGTGGTCACCACGGATACCCTGGTCCGCGCCACCGGCATGACCTCCAATGCCACTTCGGACATCACCAATTCCTTCCGCGACGACAAGATCGTCCTCGAAGCGCGCGACGACGCCGCCAGCTTCGTCGCCAGCCAGGGCGACATCCGCGGTTCGCACCTGGAAGCCGCACTGCGCCACATCCGTGGCAAGCTGCCGAGCCTGGCCGCCAACGACATGCAACTGGCCCAGGCGATCCTGACCATCTGAGTCGCCCGCCCCGCCGCCGCAGCCGCCCGGCTGCGGCGATGACCTGGCCGACCGGCCACACTGGCTCCGCGCCGCACATTCCGTTAGCCTTGACGGCTGTTCCAGTCCTATTCCGCCCAACCCCATGCGTTACCGGTTCTCGTTGCTCTTCTGTTGCCTGCTGGCGCCCGCTGCGCACGCCTTCGATACCACGACGGCGTTTACCGCGAAGTCCCTTTACGTCACCAGCAAGCTGACCAGCACGCCGTTCGAGAACAAATTGTTACACGATGCCCGGGGCGATGCGGCCAGCTTCGTCGCCAGCGATGGCAGCATCCGTGGTGCGCGCCTGGAAGCGGCGCTGCACTGGTTGCGTGTCGCGCACCCCGAGCTGGCGGCCAGCGATCAGGAACTGGCCGAAGCAATTCTTGCCCAATAGGCGATCACCACCGTTCCGGAGAACCTCCATGCGCCGTAGCTCCATGCGTCATAGCCCCCTGTTCGCCGCCCTGCTGCTGGCGCTCTGCGCCACGGCCGCGGAAGCACGCTCGGTGGTCGCGACCAGCAATATCATCGTCCGCGCCCTCGACCGCAGCATCGACTTCACTTCCGACACCACCACTTCCGTGCGCGACATGAAAGTGGTCACCGAGGCGCGCGACGACGCCGCCAGTTTCGTCGCCAGCGACGGCGCCATTCGCGGCGCCCAGCTGGAAGCCGCGATGCGGACCCTGCGCAGCCGTCTGCCGGAAGCCCGGGAAGCCTCCGACCAGGTACTTGCCGAAGCCATTCTCGCCCTGTGAGGAAGGCCTGCGCCTGGCTGCTGGCGCTGGCCCTCTGCGGAGCCGGCAACGCGACGGCGGCCCTGCGCCTGAAACTCGACGCGCCTGGGCTGGACCCTGCGCAGCGCGAGGCCAGCCAGCAACTCTTGGACGAAGCCGCGGACAAGTTGCCGCCGGCCTTCCGCGAACGCCTGGACCGCGAGATCGAGGTCGAGTGGCGCGACGACCTGCCCGCCAACGGCATGGGCCAGGCCCGTGGCCCGCAGCGCATCGCGCTGAACCGCAAGTACCTGGCCGATCTCACCGACGGCAGCGCCGCCAGCCGCCAGACCGGGCGCGTGCACGGCACCGAGCGGCGCGAGCTGCTGGCGACCCTGCTGCACGAGCTGACCCACGTCTACGATCGCGCGCGCCTGTGGTCGGCGGAGGAAAAACGCGAGATCCGCCGCTGCACGCGCCAGGAAGAAACCCTCGGCCGGATCGCCCAGCCCACCGATTGCCGCGGGCAGAGCGGTCGCCGCTTCACGCTCTCCGACGACCCGCGCCTGCTCGATCTCGCCGGCTGGCCGCAACGCGCCGGCCAGCGCGGGCGGCGCGAGGCGCACAATGGCTTCGTACTGCGCAGCCCGGACGTCTACGAGCTGAGCAATCCGCGCGAGTTCGTCGCGGTGAACATGGAGTACTTCCTCCTCGATCCCAGCTACGCCTGCCGCCGCCCGGCGCTCTACCGCTACTACCAGCAACGCTTCGGCTGGGCGCCGGAACACAGTGCCTGTGCGCAGAGCTTCGCCTACCTCAACGCCGGCCGCGACTTCGGCCAGCAGCCGCTGGGCCAGCTCGACCCCGAGCGGGTCTACGAGGTCGACTACCTGCTGGCCGAGGCCAACGACAACCTGGTCAGCCGCTGGGGCCACACCATGCTCCGCCTGGTGATCTGCGCCCCCGGCCGGCCGCGTGGTCCGGACTGCCGGCTGGACCTCGACCAGCATCTGGTGCTGTCCTACCGCGCCTTCGTCGGCGACCTGCAATTGTCCAGCTGGGACGGCCTGACCGGCGCCTATCCGTCGCGCCTGTTCGTCCTGCCGCTGTCGCAGGTGATCGAGGAATACACCAAGGTCGAGCTGCGCAGCCTCGCCTCGGTGCCGCTGAAGCTGGACCGCGAGGAGGTCGCCAGCCTGGTCGAGCGCGCCGCGCAGAGTCACTGGAGCTACGACGGCCAGTACTACTTCATCTCCAACAATTGCGCGGTGGAAACCCTCAAGCTGCTGCGCAGCGGCATCCCCCGGCGACCGCTGCAAAGCCTGGACAGCATCACCCCCTACGGCGTGCTCGAGATGCTGGAGAACCGCAAGCTGGCCGATCCCAGTGTGCTCGACGACCCCAAGGAAGCCCTGCGCCTGGGCTACCGCTTCGACTCCTTCCGCGACCGCTACCAGGCGATGTTCGACGTGCTCAAGCAGCGCCTGCACATCCCCCAGGACAAGGTCGAGGACTGGCTGGCGCTGCCGGCCAGGGAGCGCCAGCCCTGGTTCGCCAAGGCCGACCTGCGCGCCAGCGCGGCGCTGCTGCTGCTCGAGCAGGCCTCGCTGCGGCGCCAGCTGCTGCTCGCCCAGGACGAGTTGAAGCGCCTGTACCTCGGCCACCTGGACAAGCCGGCCGGCGACCAGCGCCTGGAAGTGGCCGGCAAGACCTTCCAGCAGATCCTCGACGACAGCGGCTTCCTCAGTCGTCCGGCGGAACTCCTGGAGGGCGGCTACGGCCTGCCGCAGGCCGCCGAGTGGAAGCACCTGGAAGAGCAGACCCGCGAACGCCAGGCGCGCCTGCGCCGGCTCAGCGACGACCTCGACCGCGAGGTCCGCGCCCTGCTCGATCCCGAGCGCCGCGCCGAGCTGGAAGCCAACGAGGCCAACATCAAGGAGGTCGGCGCGCACCTGCGCGAGCTGCACAAGGCGGCCGGCGGGCTGATGCTGCCCTGAGGGAGGCGCCTGCAGGACGCATGGTCCCGAGCGCTCTTTCAGCGCCTCGCAGACGGCGGATAACGCTCTGCGTTATTCGCCCTACAGGTGCCACCTCCGGTCTTCGCTCACGGGTCGTCCGCTCCGGCGATGAACTCCTCGTCCTCTTCGGGCAACTGCGGGTCGAGGTGTAGCCATGGCAGGCGGCTGCCGACCCAGATGTGCCGGTTGGCGGGGGCGCGCTCGGGATGGTCGAGGCTGGCCACGGTGAAGTCCAGGGTATCGGCGCTGAGCCGGGTGAACAACGCCAGGTTGGCCCCGCAACGCGGGCAGAAGTAGCGCGTGCAGCTGGCCGACGAGGCATATTCCGCCGGTTCGCCCGCCAGCCAGCGGAACGCCGCGCGCGGCACCGTGGCCCAGGTGGTGACGATGCCGCCTGTGGTGCGCCGGCAGATCGAGCAGTGGCAGTGAGCGACATCGTCCAGCGGCGCGGCGACGGCGTAGCGCAGATAGCCGCAATGGCAACCGCCGGTATGGGTCTCGGGCATGGCGAATCCTCCTCGCGGGAGTGCCAGCATAAGCCGGACTTGCCCTGTGCCGCAGCCACCTCGCAAGATGAGCGGATTCCACTATCCGGGGGTGCCCGTGACCGCTCTGCTCTACTCCCTCTGGCCGCTGTTCGCCCTCATCGTCGGCGGTTACGCCCTGCGCCGCTGGGACTTTCCCGGCGAAGCCTTCTGGCCTGCCGCAGAACGCCTGAACTACTTCATCCTGTTTCCCGCGCTGCTGTTCAGCAACCTGGCGACCGCGCCGCTGGACGACCCCGGCCTGGCCCGCCAGGCCCTGGCCGTACTGCTCGGGCTCGGCGTCGCCTGGCTCGCCCTGCTGCTCTGCAAGCGCTGGCGCGGCTGGGACGCCGGGCGCTTCGGCGCCATCGCCCAGGGCGTATTGCGCTTCAACACCTATCTCGGCCTGGCCGCGGTCGGCAGCCTGTACGGCAAGCCGGGCCTGACCCTGGCCGCGCTGATGCTGGCGCTGATGGTGCCGACGGTGAACGTGATGTCGGTCTGGGCGCTGACCGCCGAGCGCGGCATCAGCCTGCGCGCGCTGCTGCTGCCGATCCTGAAGAACCCGCTGATCCTCGCCTGCCTCGCCGGCGCACTGGTCAACCTGGCCGGCGTCGGCCTGCCCGGCGGCAGCGATCGCCTGCTCAACCTGCTGGCGGTGGCCAGCCTGCCGCTGGGCCTGCTGTGCGTCGGCGCGGCGCTGAAACCCCAGGAACTCGGCGGCGAAGTCGCGGCCCTTGGCTGGAACTGCGCGGCGCGGCTGCTGGCGATGCCCCTGCTGGCCTTCGCCATCGCTCGCGGGCTGGGCCTGCCGAGCATGGAAAGCGCCGTGCTGGTACTGTTCTTCGCCCTGCCGACGGCGCCCACCGCCTATGTGCTGACCCGCCAACTGGGCGGCGACGGCCACCTGATGGCGGGCATCATTACCTTGCAAACGCTGCTTTCCGGCGCCACTCTGGTCGGCGTACTCCTCGTGCTGCAAGGAAGCCCATGACGACAGGACGCGTCGCCGCCGCCCTCACGGCGCTCTGCCTGCTCTGCCAACCGGCCTTCGGTTTCATCAAGGTGTTTCCCGAATTCGACGACGAACCCGGCGCCGCCACCTTCTTCTGGGCGGCCGTCACCACCGTCGGCCCGTTCATCGGCAGCACCGTCAGCGCACAGGAGTCCAGCGCTGACGAGGGCGACAAGCTCGTCCAGGCGCGGGACGACGCCGCCAGCTTCGTCGCCAGCGACGGTGCGATCCGTGGCGCGTACCTCCAGGCAGCCTTGCAGGTCCTGCGCCAGGCCCCGGAATACGCCGGGTACAGCGACCTGCAACTGGCCGCGGCGCTCCTCGCGCGGCAGCCCTGATCGACCATATATCCGAAATTACCCGCACGTTTCCCGCCGTTATCCAGCGAAAGCTGCCTGAAAGCTTCCCGCCGTAGCATCCGCCCACCACCGGCAGAAGACCGGACACGACGGCGCGCCCACGAGACGCCCGCTTACCCGTACAAAAACAACAATGGTGATTGCCATGCCCCGTTCCGCACACGCCTACAGCCGCACTCCGTCCGCGCGACGCCACCCGCCCGCCGCCTGCTGACCGCACGCCGCACGCCCGTCCGCCGTCTTCCCCGGAGTGAACCCATGCTGACCCTGCTCGCCTTCGCCATGGTGGCGACCTTCATGTTCCTGATCATGACCAAGCGCCTGTCCGCGCTGATCGCGCTGATCCTGGTCCCGATCGCCTTCGCCCTGATCGGCGGTTTCGCCGCCGGCCTCGGCCCGATGATGCTCGACGGCATCCGCACCCTGGCGCCGACCGGCGTGATGCTGATGTTCGCGATCCTCTACTTCGCCATCATGATCGACTCCGGGCTGTTCGACCCGGCGGTGCGCAAGATCCTCCGGCTGGTCAAGGGCGACCCGCTGAAGGTCTCGCTGGGCACCGCGGCGCTGGCGATGATCGTCTCCCTCGACGGCGACGGCTCGACCACCTACATGATCTGCGTGGCCGCCGTACTGCCGTTGTACAGCCGCCTGGGCATGAGCCCGCTGGTGATGGCCTGCCTGATCATGCTCTCCAGCGGCGTGCTCAACATGACCCCCTGGGGTGGCCCCACCGCCCGCGCGGCGAGTGCCCTGCACGTCGACCCGGCGGATATCTTCGTGCCGATGATCCCGGCGATGATCGCCGGGCTGCTGGCGATCTTCGCCATCGCCTGGATCTACGGCAAGCGCGAGCGCGCCCGCCTCGGCGAGCTGCACCTGCCCACCGACCATGAGGACCTGGCGGAGATCAGCGTGTCGCAGTATCCGGAGGCGCGCCGGCCCAAGCTGCTGTGGTTCAACGCTATTCTCACCGTGGTCCTGATGGCGACCCTGATCGCCGGCCTGCTGCCGATGCCGGTGCTGTTCATGATCGCCTTCGGCATCGCCATGATCGTCAACTACCCGTGCATCCAGGAGCAGAAGAAGCGCATCGGCGCACACGCCGAGAACATTCTCGCAGTGGTCTCGCTGATCTTCGCCGCCGGGGTGTTCACCGGCATCCTATCCGGCACCGGGATGGTCGACGCCATGTCCAAGAGCCTGCTGGCGGTGATCCCGCCGGCGCTGGGCCCATACCTGGCGACCATCACCGCGCTGGTGAGCATGCCGTTCACCTTCTTCATGTCCAACGACGCCTTCTACTACGGCGTCCTGCCGATCCTCACCCAGGCCGCCGCCGAATACGGCATCACCCCGGTGGAAATGGCCCGCGCCTCGATCGTCGGCCAGCCGGTGCACCTGCTCAGCCCGCTGGTGCCCTCCACCTACCTGCTGGTGGGGCTGGCCAAGATCGACTTCGGCGACCACCAGCGCTTCACCCTGAAATGGGCCGTGCTGGTGTGCCTGGCAATCCTCGCCATGGCCCTGCTGCTGGGCCTGTTCCCCCTGTTCAGTAACTGACCGAGACGAGTGACCGCTTCATGGAATGGCTGACCAGCCCGGAAATCTGGATTGCGTTCTTCACCCTGACCGCCCTGGAGATCGTCCTCGGCATCGACAACATCATCATGATCTCGATCCTGGTCGGGCGCATGCCGAAGCACCTGCAGCCACGCACCCGCTTCTTCGGCCTGGCCCTGGCGATGGTGACGCGGATCCTGCTGTTGCTGTCGATCACCTGGGTCATGCGCCTGACCGCCGACCTCTTCCACCTGTTCGGCCAGGGCATCTCCGGACGCGACCTGATCCTGTTCTTCGGCGGCCTGTTCCTGCTCTGGAAAAGCAGCTCGGAGATCTACCAGGGCCTGGAAGGCGAGGAAGAAAGCGGCGATGAACCGAAGGGGTCGGCGGGCGGCTTCATCGGCACCATCATCCAGATCGCGATCATCGACATCGTCTTTTCCCTGGACTCGGTGATCACCGCCGTCGGCATGGTTTCCCACGTGCCGGTGATGGTCGCGGCGATCATCGTCGCGGTACTGGTGATGATGCTCTGCGCCGGCGCCATCAGCGACTTCATCGACAAGCACCCGTCGCTGAAGATGCTCGCCCTGTCGTTCCTCATCGTGGTCGGCACGGTGCTGATCGCCGAAGCCTTCGAAGTCCATGTGCCGAAGGGCTACGTCTACTTCGCCATGGCCTTCTCCCTGGCCGTGGAGGCGCTGAACATCCGCATGCGCGGCGCTGCCGCGCGCAAGCGGGGCGAAGAGCCAGTGAAGCTGCGCAAGGAAGTGCTCGGCGACTGAGCCGCTCAGGCCGGCTCGAAACGCTCGCCGCGGAATACCCGGCGAGCCGCGCCGCGACTGATCCGACCGTGGGCCCGGCGGCGCTCCGCGCGCAGCGCGTCGGCCGCGCTGCTCGCCTGGTCCGCGAGGCGCCGGGCGATCAGCAGGATCGCCAGGCGTTTGTTGGCGTGCTGGCTACGCTGGCTCTGCACCCTGACGCTGATGCCGCTGGCCAGGTGGGTGGCGCGCACCGCCGAGTCGGTGGTGTTGACATGCTGGCCGCCGGGGCCGGAAGAGCGCAGGGTCTCGAAACGGATCTCGCCCTCCAGACTGGCCGGCGGCGCGGCGAAGCGCTCCGCGCCGATGAACCAGTTCTTGCGCGCATGCCTTGCCCGGTAGGGGCTGGGGCAGATCCACTGGATACCGCCGCACCAGCGCTCGGCGAGCGCTTCGGCGGCAGTGCCGCGCAGCCCCAGGAGCAGCGAACGCCAGGTGCGCGGACGCTCGCCGGCCACCTCCTCGATTACCTCGACCTCGACGCCGGCTTGCGCCGCCTCGAGGCACAGCCGCTCGAACGCCTTCGCCACCGCCAGGCAGCATTCCGCCGGCCCCTGGGCCGCGGAGAGTTGCAGCAGGATCATCGGCAGCACTCCCCACGGGTCTTGTAGGTCAGCACCGGCTTCAGGCGGGCGACCAGGCGCAGCAGGCCGGCTTCGAGCAGCGCGCCGACCACCGAGTCGATACCCTTGTAGGCTTCCGGCGCTTCCTCGTAGATCAGTTGGCGGTCGCCACAGATCACCCTGCTGCCAAGGCGCGTACGGCCCAACTGGTCGACGCTGAAGCGCGCCGCCAGACGCTCCCGACACTCGCCGCGCTGCCATTTGCGACCGGCGCCGTGGGCCAGGGAGAACAGGCTCTGCGCGCTCGGCACAGGCTCCACCAGGTAGCTGTAGTCGCCGCGCGAGCCGGGGATCACCAGCACGCCCTGGTCGGCCGGGGTGGCGCCCTTGCGGTGCAGCCAGCCGTCGACGCCATCGACCTGTGCCGGCGCCACCAGGTTGTGGTTGATGTCGAGCAGTTCCAGGCCGTCGCAGCGCAAGCGTTCGAGAATGCGCCGGGCGATGAGCTGGCGGTTACCCTCGGCGAAGCGCAGCGCATCGGCGTGGCGCGCCAGGTAGGCGGAAGCTTCCAGGCTGCCGTCGAGCAGGCCGGCGTGGCCATGCAGGCTGACCTGCTCTTGCAGGATCGCCTGGCCGAGACCGCGCGAGCCACTGTGCACCAGCAGTTGCAGGCGGCCGGCATCGAGGTCGAGGGCGTGCAGGGCGGCCTGGTCGAACACGGTCTCGACCTGCTGTAGCTCGGCGAAGTGGTTGCCGCCACCGATCGTGCCGAGCGCGCGCCAGTGCTCGCGGGCCGGTAGATCCAGGGCTTCGATGCAGTCGCTCCAGGTCTCGTCCAGCGGCAGGTCGAGATTGCCCAGGCGCTTTTCCAGTTTGTCCGCCGACAGCTTGCCGGGGGCCAGGCCGGTTTCCCACAGGGCCATGCCACAGCCGATGTCGTTGCCGACCAGCGCCGGATAGAAGCGACCGACGGAGAAGAACGCCGCGCCGACCGGATAGCCGCGGCCGGGATGCAGGTCCGGGAGACCGACGACGCGGCACATGCCGTCCAGCTCGGCGGTGGTTTGCAGTTGCTGGATCGCCTTGCCTTCGATCCAGGTGCTGTCCGAGGCGATCAGTGCGACGCCCGCGGACAAAGGCTTGATGTAGTTGCCCATAATCCAATCCATGTGATTGAAACGGTAGATCCGGGGGGCAGACCGAAGCCGAGCGGGCACTCGCGGAAGGGCGAAGGGCGTCTAACGGAGAAGTGAAAACCTGGGGAGCGGTGACCGCGGCAGCCGATGACCTCTCGCCGGAAGCTTGCGCGGACGCAAGGGCGGGAATCGTTCAGCGGTGCAGGGGGGCGAGCGGTAGGTTTCGGTGGCCGTTAGGCCAGGCGCAGCCTGCAAAGGGTAGAGAACTGAATCATCGATGTAACCTCCTTTGCGGTGCGTAAGTGGGGGAAATGAAGGGCGAATCCTAGGCGTTTCATTCCCACCGCGCAAGCCCCGGAAAGGCTTCGCGATGGAAATGAGCGGCGCATCACTGCGCCGAAAGAGCCTGCACGGCGCCGGGCACCTCGCTGTTCCAGCGCTGGTAGAGCGCCCGCAGCTCGCCGGACGCCGCCATCTGCCGTACCCGCGCGTCGTAGACCTCGCGCAGGAGCCGGCCGCTGGCGCTGTCGGCGAAGGTCATGAAGGACTCCTTGCCGGGCGGCAGTTGCGCGATCGGGTAGGCGTCGGCCGGCAGATGCGCTTCGCTGCGCTGCTTTTCCAGTTCGTCCGGCTCGTCGAGGAAGAAATCCAGCTCGCCGTTCTGGACCTGCTCGGTGCAACGCTCGGGGCGGACGCACTCGACCAGGGTGAAGTCGCGCTGCTCCGCGGGGATCAGGTTGTAGCTGTGGCGCCAGCCGACGCGCTTGCCGGTGAGGCTGGCGCGGCCGGAAAAGGGCGTCTTCGCCGCATGCATCACGCCGTGGTACTCGATGTCGATCGGCAACTGGGCGTACAGCTTGCCCTCAACGCCGGGGATCTCGCCCGGCACGCCATCGACCATGGAGCCCGCGGTCATCAGCTTGTTGGCGCGGTTCCAGGGCATGTTGATGAATTTCACGTCGAGCCCGTAGGGCGCATAGACCTGCTTCAGCAGGTCCCAGTACAGACCGCTGCCGTCGGCGTTGGTATAGCCTTCCCAGGCCGGCGCGGCGAAGGTCGCCTTGCGGATGTGCGCCTGCTCCAGGCTATCGCCCAGCGCATCGGCCTGAACCACCGGCGCTCCCCCTACCCCGAGCGCCAACACCGCTGCCGAGAGGCAGCCACTGATCCCCGAAAATCGCATCCGCACCACTCCTCTGTATCCCTCTAGACCGGGGCTTTTTAAAAGGTGCAAAGGATACCCTTCCTGTCGGCTAATTCCATGGCCTGTGGCGCAAACGCATGCATCGAACGGAAGGCGAAAAAATCCTCGCCGTTTCCCGGCGCGCACGCTTGAATGAAGGGTAGGCGCCCTGCCGCTCGGGCTGCCGAGACGAACTCCCGCGGGGGGCGCCTGTCCAAATATGACGTTCGTGTTACAACTCGCCTGAACGCTGCCTTTCCATCGTGGCCGTTGGCGCCGTTGTCCGGGCTCCGCGGCGCAACGCACGCGGAACCTGGCGCGAGGTTGGCCATTCGTCGTAGTGCCAGGGGGGCCACGCCATGCTGAAACTGCTCGACCTGCTCTCTGCCGTCGCCCTGCTGGTGTGGGGCACGCATATCGTCCGCACCGGAATCCTCCGGGTCTACGGCGCCGACCTGCGGCGCATCCTCAGTCGCAGCGTGGAAAAACGCCCGCTGGCGTTCGCCGCCGGCATCGGCGTCACCGCCCTGGTGCAAAGCAGCAACGCCACCGCCCTGCTGGCCACCTCCTTCGTCGCCCAGGGCCTGATGGCACTGGCGCCGGCCCTGGCGATCATGCTCGGCGCCGATGTCGGCACCGCGCTGATGGCGCGGGTGCTGACCCTCGACCTGTCGTGGCTTTCGCCATTGCTGATCTTCTTCGGCGTGATTTTCTTCCTCAGCCGCAAACAGACCCGCCTCGGCCAGCTCGGCCGGGTATTCATCGGCCTCGGCCTGATCATCCTGGCGCTCCAGCTGATCGTCGCCGCCGCCGAGCCGATGACCCAAGCCAAGGGCGTCAAGGTACTGTTTTCCAGCCTGACCGGCGACATCATGCTCGACGCGCTGACCGGCGCGTTGTTCGCCATGATTTCCTATTCCAGCCTGGCCGCCGTGCTGCTTACCGCGACCCTCGCCGCGTCCAAGGTGATCTCGCTGAAAGTCGCGCTGTGCCTGGTGGTCGGCGCCAACCTCGGCAGCGGCATCCTGGCCATGCTCAGCGCCACCGCGCAAAACGCCGCCGGTCGCCGGGTGGCCCTCGGCAGCCTGTTGTTCAAGGTCGCCGGCTGCCTGCTGGTGCTGCCCCTGGTGGGGCCGCTGGCGGACTGGATGGATCATTGGCAGTTCAGCACAGCCGAACTGGTGATCGCCTTCCACGTGCTCTACAACGCCGCGCGCTGCCTCGCCTGCCTGCCGCTGACCAACGCCATGGCCAGCTTCTGCACCCGTGTGATGCCCGACCGTGCCCTTCCCGACGACGTCGCCCGGCCGCGCCATCTCGACCCCGCCGCCCTCGACACGCCGAGCCTGGCGCTGGCCAACGCGGTGCGCGAGACCCTGCGCATGGGCGACACCGTCGAGCAGATGCTGAACAATCTGATGCAGATCATCCGCGGCGGCGATCCGCTGCTCGGCAAGGACATCCGCAAGCTCGACGACGACGTCGACGCCCTCTACACCGCGATCAAGCTGTATCTGGCAAGGATGCCGCGCGAGGACCTGTCCGAACGCGACAGCCGGCGCTGGGCGGAGATCATCGAGCTGGCGATCAACCTGGAGCAGGCCGGCGACATCATCGAGCACATGCTCGCCGCCGTGCAGGACAAGAAGACCTCGCGCAGCCGCTCGTTCTCCGACACCGGCCTGGAAGAGATCGGCACCTTGTACCAGCAGTTGGTCTCCAACCTGCGCCTGGGTCTCTCGGTGTTCCTCAACGGCGACCTCGACAGCGCCAAGCGCCTGCGCCGGGCCAAGCAGCGCTTCCGTCTGCAGGAACGGCGCTACGCCCATGCCCATGTCGACCGCCTGCACCAGCAGGTGGTACAGAGCATCGAGACCAGCTCGCTGCACCTGGACCTGATCAGCGACATGAAGCGTCTCAACTCGCTGTTCTGCGCCATCGCCTACGCCGTGCTGGACAATCCAGACGCGCCGAGCAGCGCGGCCGACGAGGGCGTTCGCCAGGACGAGGACGACTGGGCCGACGAGGTCGACGACATGACCTCGGCGCCGCTGGCCGAGCCAGCGCTCGTCGAGGAGCGTGCGGAAACACGCCGTTCGCGACATTAGCCGTTCTGCGGGTAGGTTCGTCATGAAGCATCCGCTATTCTCGGTATTTTCAGTTCCAGGCTCGGCCCATGCGTTCGTTGTCCACCCTGCTGCTGTTCTGCCTGCTCTGCCCCTGGTCGTACGCCGACCAGCGCAGCGAGGTCGAAGCCTTCCAGCTGGAAAACGGCATGGGCGTGCTGCTCAAGCCCACCGAGCAGCACCGGCACGTCTCGATCCGGCTGGTGGTGGGGGTCGGTTTCGCCGACTTCTCGTGCCGTGAAAAGCAGCTGCCGCACCTGCTCGAGCACCTGTTCTTCAGCGGCCTGGACGGCGGCGACGAGGCCGACCTGGAAGCCCGCATGCAGGCCCTCGGCGGACAATGGAACGCCTACACCAGCGAAGGCGACACCACCTTCGTCATCGAGGCACCTGCCGCCACCCAGCGGCAGGTCCTAGACCTGCTGCTGGACACCATCACCCGCACCGAACTGGACGAGCCGCGCATCGCCGCCGCCAAGCGAGTGATCGAGCGCGAAGGCGGCGGCCATTACTCGCACCTGCAGCGCTGGCTCGACCGCGAGAACCTGGGCCGTGGCGCCATGGACCAACTGGCGGTGGAACTGGGCCTGGCCTGCTCCCAGCGCGCGCCGCTGGCGCCGCTTGGCGCGGAGCAGCTGGAGCGGCTGCGCAGCGACTGGTACGTACCGGGCAACATGACCCTGATCCTGGTCGGTGACCTCGATCCGCGCCTGCCGGCCTATCTGACCCGGACCTTCGGCACCCTGGAAGACCACGAGCTCCCCGAGCGCCGCGAGCTGCCGGCGGCCAACGGGCATGCCGAGGCCAGGCGCACCCTGATCACCCGGCCATTCGGCGAGGGTGCGATGCTGCACTGGATCTATCCGGAGCCGGACGACGCCGACCCGGACGCCATGGTCCTGCTCCAGGCCTATATGAACGACGCGCTGTACGCCGACCTGCGTGTGCGTCGCGGACTCACCTACGGGCCATCGACCGATCGCCAGGTGTTCGCCAACCAGGGCTTCTTCAGCCTCGACGCGGATGTCGAGCGCAGCGACCTACCCGCCACCGAGGCCGCCCTGCGCGAGTTGCTCGACGGCATCCGCCAGCATGGCCTGGACCCGGGGCGTTTCAAGCGGGTGCAATTCGCCGAGCGCGCCAGGCTGGCCTGGAGCACCCAGGGCAACGCGGCGCTGGCGGACTATTACTGGGGCTCGCTGGCCGACTACGAGGACGGCCATTTCCCCAATGAGGAGCGCCGCCTGGCGAAGGTCAGCCTGCAACAGGCGAACGCGCTGGCGAAGCGGCTGTTCGACGGCGAAGGCTACCTGCGCATCGAAAAGCCGCTATTCGACGACGACATGCTCTACCCATTGCTGCTCGCCGCCGGTCTCCTGGCCAGCGGCCTGCTCTGGTTCGGCCTGCGCCGCCGGCGCGCCTGACCGGGCTACAGGGCCAGGCGGTGGATGACCTGGGTCGAGTCGTCCGGGTCGCGCTGGCCGACGAAGCCCAGTGCGCAACAAAGGTCGCGCATCGCCCGGTTGGCCGCCGAGTCCACCGAATACATCTGGCGGAAGCCGTTGCGCCGCGCCACGTCGATCAGATGGCGCATCAGCACGGCGTCGAGGCCCAGACCCTGGTAGTCGTCGGCGATGGTTACCGCGCATTCGCACTGCCCTTCCTCGCAGCAGGCGGCGTAGCGGCTGATACCGACCTCGCGCAGCTCACCGTCCTCGTGCACCAGGGCAACGAAGGCCATGCTCTGCTGGTAGTCGATGTCCATCAGTTGATCGAGCAGCGCCGGGCTGGCTTCCTTGATCTCGCCGAGGAAGCGGAAGTGGCGGGTCGCCGGGGACAGCCGGTTGATGAACTGGCGTTCGCGCTCCCGGTCCTCCTCGCGCAGGGGACGGATCAGCACGTGGCGGCCATCGTCGAGGGACTCGACCCAATGGTCGCCCTCTACCGCCGCGAACGCGGAAGACCGGCTGGCATTTTGTACATTGGACATGATGCGATCTCCAGGAAGGGAAGGAAGTCGGTACAACCACTTCCTTCCTGTCTACGCGGTTTGGCGCAGCTCCGGTTGATCGACATCAACGCCGCCGCCGCAGCCCCGGCGGGAGCCGACGCACGGCATGCGGCGAAACGCCTCAGGCGTTGGCCAGCTCGGCCTCGGCGATCTCCTTGCCGCGCCGGCGGAACAGTACCAGGGTGGCGAGCAGCCCCAGCAGCGCCGCGCCACTGAGCCAGATGCCCGGGGCCGCGCGGTTGTCCAGGGTGTGGATCAGCCAGGTGCAGACCGCCGGGGTGAAACCACCGAAGGTCGCCGTAGCCAGGCTGTAGGCGAGGGAGAAACCGGTAGTGCGCACGTCCGCCGGCATCACCTCGGTCAACGCCACCACCATCGCGCCGTTGTAGCTGCTGTAGAGGAACGACAGCCACAACTCGACGCCGAGCAGGCCGGCGAAACTCGGCTCGCGGACCAGCCAGGACAGCGCCGGGTAGGCGGTCAGCAGTGCCAGCGCGGAGGCACCCAGCAACAATGGCTTGCGCCCGATGCGGTCGGAGAACGCGCCCATTACCGGCAGCCAGATGAAGTTGGACAGGCCGATGCACATGGTCACCAGCAGGCTGTCGAGGTCCGACAGTTGCAGTTCGTTCTTGCCGAAGGTCGGCGTGTAGGCGGTGATCAGGTAGAACGATACGGTGGTCATCACCACCATCGCGGTACCGGCCAGCACTACGCCGAAGTTCTGCCCGATGGAGCGCAGCACCTGCGACAGCGACGGTCGGTGGGTGCGCGCCTCGAACTCCGGCGTTTCCTCCAGCGAGCGACGGATGACGAACAGCGCCGGAACGATCAGGCAGCCGATGAAGAACGGCACGCGCCAGCCCCATTCGCCCATCTCCTGCGGGCTCAGCCACTGGTTGAGGAGCACGCCGAGCAGGCCGGCGAAGACCACCGCGACCTGCTGGCTGGCCGACTGCCAACTGACGAAGAAGCCTTTGCGTCCTGGCGTGGCGATCTCCGACAGGTAGACCGAAACCCCTCCCAGCTCGACGCCGGCGGAAAAACCCTGCAGGAGCCGGCCGAACAGCACCAGCAACGGCGCCGCCACGCCCAGCGTGGCATAGCCGGGAACGAAGGCGATCAGCAGGGTGCCCATGGCCATCAGGCCGAGGGTGATGATCAGGCCCTGGCGGCGGCCGTGGCGATCGATGTAGGCGCCCAGGAACACCGCACCCAGCGGCCGCATCAGGAAGCCGGCGCCAAAGGTGGCGAGGGACAGCATCAGGGAGGCGAACGGGTTGTCGCCGGGGAAGAAGGTCTTGGCGATGGCGGTGGCGTAGAAGCCATACACCATGAAGTCGTACATCTCGAGGAAGTTGCCACTGACCACACGGAAAATGGCGACACCTTTGGATTTATTAGAGGCCATGGGACACACACTCAGGCAGACACGGGGAAGCGGTCCATGGCGGCGTCGATGGCCACGCAGGCGGGTACGTCATCCATCGACCGAGTTGTAACCATATGTGTAAAAACTGCTGTCGAACAATCTAAAATTGCCCGAAAGGTGCGAATTGAAGGGGTTTGAAAGGCTGTCGAAAGCTTCGCGACCATCGGTCGGGAAAGCGACGCCTTTTTCCCTGGTCGACCTCCAGAAAGGAGAGCGGAGCCTCTGTCGGGCGAAGGAAACATTCGCCACGCGGCAGCTGTCCTTCGTTCATACCCAGGAAACCCGGCCGGGGTTATGCTGCGCGCCCCGGCCGGCTGGCCGAGCAGCTCCGATCGAGAACCCGCTGGTCCCCATGCCCAACCAACAACGCCCCGTCCTCAAGGCCCGCCTGGAGCAACTGATCGCCCTGGTCAGCGGCCTGATGGCCCGCTATCCGCGCACCATCGCCCTGTTCGGCTTCTGTTCGGGCGTGTTCAGTTTCATCATGGTCGACCGGCAGAAGGGCTTCGCCCAGGTGCTGGCGATCATCATGCTGGTCAGCTGGGTCTGGTTGATCCTCGAGAACCTCCTGCGGGAGACCTTCGCCCGCCGCTTCGGCTGGGAGATCCCGGCGCCGCTGCTGCGCTACGCGACCCAACTGATCCACCAGGAAAGCCTGTTCTTCGTCCTCCCGTTCTTTCTCATCACCACCACCTGGAACAGCGGGCAGGCGCTGTTCACAGGGACGCTGGCCGCCGCGGCGCTGATCTCCATCACCGATCCGCTCTACTATCGCTGGCTGTCCAGGCGTCGTTGGGTGTTCCTCGCCTACCACACCCTGACCCTGTTCGCGGTGTTGCTGACCTCGCTGCCGATCCTGCTGCACCTGACCACCCCGGAAAGCTACCGGTTGTCGCTGGGCATCGCTGTCGTGCTGTCCTTCCCCAGCCTGCTCGTGACCTTCCCGCTACAGCACTGGTGGCGCGGCTTCCTGCTTCTCGGCCTGACCCTGGCGGTGGGCCTGGCCGGATGGTTCGGCCGCACCTGGGTACCGCCGGCCACCCTGTGGCTGACCGAAGTGGCGGTGAGCAGCCAGTTCGACGACCAGAGCCGCACGCCCGGCGACAGCCTGGAGCAGGTCGGCGCCGCCCAGTTGCGCAGCCAGGGCCTGTTCGCCTATACCGCGATCAACGCGCCGCGCGGCCTCGACGAGCGCATCTATCACGTGTGGATGTTCAACGGGAAGGAGTTCGACCGCATCGCCCTGGATATCCACGGCGGCCGCAAGGAGGGCTACCGGGCCTGGACCCACAAGCAGAACTTCCCCGGCGACCCGGTCGGCCACTGGCAGGTGAAGGTACTCACCGAGGCCGGACAGATGATCGGCACCCTGCGCTTCGACGTCACCCAGTGACGTCGAAGCCTGGCGACCTCAGGCGAAGAACCAGTAGCACACGGCGATGGAGGCGATGACCCCGGCCAGGTCCGCGGTCAGCGCGCAGCCCACCGCGTGGCGCGCGCGCTGCAGGCCGACCGAGCCGAAATAGACGGCGAGCACGTAGAAGGTGGTCTCGGTACTGCCCTGCACGGTGGCGGCGACCAGCGCCGGGAAACTGTCGACGCCGTGGGTCTGCATGGTCTCCAGCAGCATCGCCCGCGCCGCGCTGCCGGAGAACGGCTTGACCAGCGCGGTGGGCAGCGCTTCGACGAAGCGGCTGTCCCAACCCAGCCCCTCGACCGCCCAGCGTATCCCGCCGAGTACCACTTCCAGCGCCCCGGAGGCGCGCAACACGCCAACCGCGCAAAGCATTGCGACCAGGTACGGCAACAGGTTCCTGGCGACGTCGAAACCTTCCTTCGCCCCCTCCACGAAGCTCTCGTAGACCGGCACCTTCTTCAGCGCGCCGACGATCAGGAACAGCACGATCAGGCTGAACAGCGTCAGGTTGCCCAGCAGCGAGGACAGCTGCGCCAGCGCGGTGGCCGAGAGCGTGCCGAGCACCGCCATGAAGCCGGCCAGCAGCAACGCGCCGGGGATCAGGTAGGCCAGCACCACCGGGTCCCACAAGCGCAGGCGCTGCATCAGCGCCACCGACAACAGGCCGGCCAGGGTCGAGGCGCTGGTGGCCAGGAGGATCGGCAGGAATACCAGGGTCGGATCGGCCGCGCCCTGCTGCGCGCGGTACATGAAGATAGTCACCGGCAGCAGGGTCAGGGACGAGGCGTTGAGCACCAGGAAGAGGATCTGCGCATTGCTCGCGGTGGTGCTGCTGGGATTGAGCTCCTGCAACGCCTTCATCGCCTTCAGGCCGATCGGCGTGGCGGCGTTGTCCAGACCCAGGCCATTGGCGGCGAAGTTCAGGGTGATCAGGCCGATCGCCGGATGCCCCGGCGGCACTTCCGGCATCAGCCGGCGGAACAACGGACCGAGCAGCACCGCCAGGCGCTCCACCAGCCCGGCCTTCTCGGCGATGCGCAGGAAGCCGAGCCAGAGCGTCAGGGTGCCGAACAGCAGGACCATCACCTCGACCGCCAGCTTGGCCATGGCGAACAGGCTCTCCACCATCGCCGCGAACACCGTCGCATCGCCGCCGATCAACCAGCGCGCCAGCGCACTCGCCGCCGCCACCAGGAAAAAACCCAACCACAAGCCGTTCAGCATTCAGAATCCCCCGCGTTGCGCGGATGATAGCGGCGCAGGCGGTGCCGGCGCCAGAAACGCCGAGGCCCCGGACGATGCCGGGGCCTCCTGGGCGGGAAGCCGCCTTATTCGAGGGTGGCCTGCTTGCCCTTGGCTTCGCCGACCGCCTGCCGCAGGTGCGGCAGCGAATCCCAGTAGCGCTGGCCCTTGGCCGCGTCGTACATGCCTTCCCACTTGGAGATGACCAGCACCGCGAGGGCATTGCCGATCACGTTGAGGGCGGTGCGCGCCATGTCCATGATGCGGTCCACGCCGGCGATGAAGGCCAGGCCCTCGAGCGGGATGCCGACGCTGCCCAGGGTGGCGAGCAGCACCACGAAGGATACGCCCGGCACGCCGGCGATACCCTTGGAGGTCACCATCAGGGTCAGCACCAGCATGATCTGCTGGCCGATGGACAGGTCGATGCCGTAGAGCTGCGCGATGAAGATCGCCGCGATGCTCTGGTACAGGGTCGAGCCATCGAGGTTGAAGGAGTAGCCGGTGGGCACCACGAAGCTGCTGATCGCCTTCGGCGCGCCGTAGGCTTCCATTTTCTCGATGATGCGCGGCAGCACGGTTTCCGAGCTGGCGGTGGAATAGGCGAGGACCAGGTCGTCCTTGAAGATGCGGATCAGGCGCATGATCGAGAAGCCGAACATCCGCGCGATCAGGCCCAGCACCACCAGGGCGAAGAAGACGATGGCCACGTAGACCAGGATCACCAGCTTGGCCAGCGGCAGCAGCGAGGCGAAGCCGAAGTTGGCGACGGTCACCGCGATCAGGGCGAAGACACCGATAGGGGCGTACTTCATGATCATGTGGGTGACCTTGAACATGGTCTCGGAAACGCCCTGGAACACCTTCACCAGCGGCTCGCGCAGGTCGTTGGGCAGGCTCGACAGGCCGAGGCCGAACATCACCGAGAAGAAGATGATCGGCAGCATCTCGCCACGGGCGATGGCGGCGAAGACGTTGGAGGGAATCAGGTTGAGGATGGTCGCGATGAACGCATGGTCATGCTGCACTTCCTGGGTGGTCTTCTGGTACTGGGAAATGTCCACGGTACCCAGGGTGCTCATGTCGATGCCGGTGCCGGGCTGGAACAGGTTGGCCAGCAGCAGGCCGACGACGATGGCGACGGTGGTGACGATCTCGAAGTAGATGATGGTCTTCAGGCCGATGCGGCCAAGCTTCTTCGCGTCGCCGACGCCGGCGATGCCGACCACCAGCGAGGAAATCACGATCGGCACCACGATCATCTTGATCAGACGGATGAAGATGTCGCCGGCCGGTTGCAGCACGTTGGCGATCCACCAGGCCTTTTCGGCGCTGAAATGGTTGAGCACTGCGCCGACGGCGATACCGAGTGCCAGACCGATCACGATCTGCCAGGCGAGGCTTAGCTTGGCTTTACCCATGTTTCGTCACCCTTAATTCTTGTGGAAGTCGGGAGTCGCTCCAACGGGAGAGTCGCTCCCGACAGGCGAAAGGGCGCAATGATTCATGCGCTCCCCTACCCCGTCTAATGCCGTAAGTGACTGCCCCATGCCGAATCGGCATGAGAAATCACTAATGAAACGTCCGTCCCACAGGAGATTGCCCTTGATTTTCGTACAAGAACAGGGAGCGGAAGGCACTCCGTGCAAGGCCCGGGAGCCTCGTGCCCATCCTGGGAAGTTGAAAGTCGCTCATCATCGCTGCGATGCATGGTCGCAGGACACGCAAGGCCGTCCGGCACGCCATCGCCGGCTGTGGATAAGCGGCATTCTGTGGATAACCGCGCGGTAAAGCCCTTCTGGGAGGGCGCCTCGGAACGCGCGGGCGGTCGATTGTAAAACGACTCCGCCATCCACAGACATTGATCGATATCAGGGAAGTTCGCGGAGTATCGCTGCGGAAGCCGACGCTCCGCCGGACGGCGGAGCATCGTACCCCTTCTATATATAGAAGCGCGCCGGAAGGCAGCGAGACATCGGTGGCTCCCCTCCGGCGCGTTTTCGCCTGGCCCGACCCCGAAGGAGGTACTCCCTGTACCCCTGGAACCCGCCGGATCGACCTCACCCAGCGCATCCCGGTCCCCTGGCCATGCCCCGCTGCGGGCGGGGCGGTGTCACGCAAGCCCGTTCCGCCTCAGTACCAGTTCGGATCGGCCTTGAGTTGTTCGTCGAGGATCTTCTGTACCGCCGGTTCCGGCTTGCCCAGCCAGCGGAAGCTGGCGTGCTTGCTCGGCGACTTGTCCTGCGGCAGCCCTTCGGGCACCTGCACGTAGAGCCCGTAGGCATGACTCTTGTCCCAATCGAAGGCGACCAGCAGGCGCTGGCCCTTGCAATCGGACTTCTCGCAGAGACCGCCAACCAGATACTTGTCGCCCTGGTCGTCGACGGCATGCATCGGCGTAGCGGTTCCCGAGAGATTCATCACCCAGTCGGGCAAGCGGCTCTCGTCTTCCACCAGGTTCTGCCAGGCCTCGCGGTATCCGGCATCGGTGCTCTGCAATTCGTTCAAGCGGTATTCACCGTCCCTGTCGGCCGCCACCGCCAGCGAACTGGCGGCGGCACCGAGCAGCAGTGCGTTCATCAGGTTACGCATGAGTCGCATCGCTTTCTCCTTGGCATCCGGCTAGCCGCGACGGCGTCCGAAGAAGAACGAGACCACGAAGAGCACCAGGAACAGCACGAAGAGGATCTTCGCGATTCCGGTGGCGGCACCTGCGATGCCACCAAACCCGAGGACGGCAGCGATGATGGCGATGATCAGAAAGGTGATAGCCCAACTAAGCATGATGTTTTCTCCTGTGTGCCTTCGGAACTGTCGGTACCGCCTCGGGGCCGGGCCCATCGGGGTAGCGAACCGGCCTGTGTCCATTTTTTCTTCAGGGAGACCGTGACTACCTCATTGCACGCCCCATGCCAGCCTTTCTGAAAAATAAAAATACTTTTAATTCAATAAGTTATAAAACAACCCAGGTAGTCTGCGCAGTTCATCCTGCACGACGCGACAAATTATTCCGGGCGTTTTGCACGATCGGCGCGGTACGCTGTCACATGCAACAGGGAAGCGACCCGGCACCTGCTACCCGGAGCCATCCGTGGAGCCGCCACGGCTTCCCGAAAACCCAAGAACAGACATCGGCGGGTTGCACGCCGCCCTGGCCGCCCGGATGGGCGGCGGGGCGCTCTGCAACTTGCATGGGCTTTCCGGGGACTAACCCAGAAGCCGAATGGCAGTGAATTCCCTAGAGGATAAAAAGCAACGATGGAAACCACTTCCGAAAAACAGGGGCGCATCCTGCTGGTCGATGACGAGTCGGCGATCCTGCGCACTTTCCGTTATTGCCTCGAAGACGAAGGCTACAGCGTGGCCACCGCCAGCAGCGCGCCGCAGGCGGAGGCCCTGTTGCAGCGCCAGGTATTCGACCTGTGCTTCCTCGACCTGCGCCTGGGCGAAGACAACGGGCTCGACGTTCTCGCCCAGATGCGCGTCCAGGCGCCATGGATGCGCGTGGTGATCGTCACCGCGCATTCGGCGGTGGATACCGCGGTCGACGCCATGCAGGCCGGCGCGGTGGATTACCTGGTCAAGCCCTGCAGCCCGGACCAACTGCGCCTGGCCGCCGCCAAGCAACTGGAGGTGCGCCAACTGACCGCGCGCCTGGAGGCCCTGGAGGACGAAGTGCGCCGCCAGGGCGACGGCCTGGAATCGCACAGCCCGGCCATGGCCGCGGTACTGGAGACCGCGCGCCAGGTAGCGGCGACCGACGCCAACATCCTCATCCTCGGCGAATCCGGCTCCGGCAAGGGCGAACTGGCACGCGCCATCCACACCTGGAGCAAACGCGCGAAGAAGCCCCAGGTCACCATCAACTGCCCGTCGCTGACCGCCGAACTGATGGAAAGCGAACTGTTCGGGCACAGTCGCGGCGCCTTCACCGGTGCCACCGAAAGCACCCTGGGCAGGGTCAGCCAGGCTGACGGCGGCACCCTGTTCCTCGACGAGATCGGCGACTTCCCGCTGACCTTGCAACCCAAGCTGCTGCGCTTCATCCAGGACAAGGAATACGAACGCGTCGGCGATCCGGTGACCCGCCGCGCCGACGTACGCATCCTTGCCGCGACCAACCGCGACCTGGGCGCGATGGTCGCCCAGGGCCAGTTCCGCGAGGACCTGCTCTACCGCCTCAACGTGATCGTGCTCAACCTGCCTCCCCTGCGCGAACGCGCCGAGGATATCCTCGGCCTGGCCGAACGTTTCCTCGCCCGCTTCGTCAAGGACTACGGCCGCCCCGCCCGCGGCTTCAGCGAAGCCGCCCGCGAGGCCATGCGGCAATACCCCTGGCCGGGCAACGTACGCGAGCTACGCAACGTGATCGAACGCGCCAGCATCATCTGCAACCAGGAACTGGTGGATGTCGACCACCTCGGTTTCAGCGCTGCGCAATCTGCCAGCAGCGCGCCGCGGATCGGCGAATCGCTGAGCCTGGAAGACCTGGAGAAAGCCCATATCACGGCGGTGATGGCCTCCAGCGCGACCCTCGACCAGGCCGCCAAGACCCTCGGTATCGATGCCTCGACCCTGTACCGGAAGCGCAAGCAGTACGGCCTATGAGCATGCCGCTGCCGATGAAGCTCCGGACCCGGTTGTTCCTCAGCATTTCCGCGCTGATCACCGTCTCGCTGTTCGGCCTGCTGCTCGGGCTGTTCAGCGTGATGCAGCTCGGCCGCGCCCAGGAACAACGGATGTCGCACCACTACGCGACCATCGAGGTGAGCCAGCAACTGCGCCAGTTGCTCGGCGACCAGTTGGTCATACTGCTCCGCGAAACCCCCGACGGGCAGGCCCTGGAGCGCTCGCAAAACGACTTCCGACGAGTCCTGGAACAGGGCCGGGCGAATACCGTCGACAGCGCCGAGCAGGCCGCCCTGGATGGCGTCCGCGACGCCTACCTGCAACTGCAGGCGCACACCCCGGCCCTGCTCGAGGCGCCCATGGCCGACAACGACGGCTTCAGCGAAGCCTTCAATGGCCTGCGCCTGCGCCTGCAGGACCTGCAGCAACTGGCGCTGGCCGGCATCAGCGAAGCCGAGACCAGCGCCCGCCATCGTGCCTACCTGGTCGCCGGCCTGCTTGGCCTGGTGGGCGTCGCCATCCTGCTGATCGGTTTCGTCACCGCCCACAGCATCGCCCGGCGCTTCGGCGCGCCGATCGAAACCCTGGCGCGGGCGGCGGACAGGATCGGCGAAGGCGATTTCGACGTGACCCTGCCGATGACCAACGTCGCCGAGGTCGGCCAGTTGACCCGGCGTTTCGGCCTGATGGCCGAGGCCCTGCGGCAGTATCGCAAGACCAGCGTCGAAGAGGTGCTTTCCGGCGAGCGGCGCCTGCAGGCGGTACTCGACAGCATCGACGACGGCCTGGTGATCTTCGACAACCAGGGACGCATCGAACACGCCAACCCGGTCGCGATCCGCCAGTTGTTCGTCTCCAACGACCCCCATGGCAAGCGGATCGACGAAATACTCAGCGATGTCGATGTCCAGGAGGCGGTGGAAAAGGCCCTGCTCGGCGAAGTCCAGGACGAGGCGATGCCCGACCTGGTGGTGGACGTCGCCGGCGAGTCGCGCCTGCTGGCCTGGTCGCTGTATCCGGTCACCCATCCCGGCGGGCATAGCGTCGGCGCGGTGCTGGTGGTCCGCGACGTGACCGAGCAGCGCGCCTTCGAACGGGTCCGCAGCGAATTCGTCCTGCGCGCCTCCCACGAACTGCGCACGCCGGTGACCGGCATGCAGATGGCCTTCAGCCTGCTCCGCGAACGCCTGGACTTCCCCGCTGAGTCGCGGGAAGCGGACCTGATCCAGACGGTGGACGAAGAGATGTCGCGGCTGGTCCTGCTGATCAACGACCTGTTGAACTTCTCGCGCTACCAGACCGGCATGCAGAAGCTCGAACTGGCTTCCTGCGACCTCGTCGACCTGCTCACCCAGGCGCAGCAGCGTTTCATTCCCAAGGGCGAGGCCCGCCGGGTCTCGCTGCAACTGGAGCTGGGCGATGAGCTGCCGCGCCTGCAGCTCGATCGCCTGCAGATCGAGCGGGTGATCGACAACCTGCTGGAAAACGCCCTGCGCCATAGCAGCGAAGGCGGGCAGATCCACCTGCAGGCCCGGCGCCAGGGCGACCGGGTGCTGATCGCGGTGGAAGACAATGGCGAAGGCATTCCCTTCAGCCAGCAAGGACGGATCTTCGAGCCTTTCGTCCAGGTCGGACGCAAGAAGGGCGGCGCCGGCCTCGGCCTGGCGCTGTGCAAGGAAATCATCCAGCTGCATGGCGGGCGCATCGCGGTGCGCTCGCAACCGGGCCAGGGCGCGCGCTTCTACATGCTGCTGCCGGTGTGACCGGGGCCGCTCCCGGCAGGCTTTTCCACAGGCCTCAGGAAGTCGGCACCGCCAGCAGCAGGGCGGCGGTTTCCAGGTCCGGCTCGCCATCGAAGCGGGCCGGACGGTATTTCATCTGGAAAGCGCCGATGACGTCGCGGGTGTCCTTCTCCAGCTCGCCGGTCTGCGGCACCAGGTAACCGTGCCGCGCCAACTGCTGCTGGAACCAGCGCACATCCGGCAGCTGGCCGTTCAGTTCGGCGAGCCGGCGCGCCAATTCGCCGGGCTTCGGCCAGGGCACCAGGCCGGCGTCGGCGAGGCGCTTCCAGGGGAACAGCGGACCCGGATCGACCTTGCGGCCCGGCGCGATATCGCTGTGTCCGATGATCCGGTCCGGGGTGATGCCGTGGCGCTTGGCGATGTCCTTCAACAGGGGGATCAGCGCCTGGATCTGCGCTTCGCTGAACGGATACCAGACCCGCCCCTGGGGTGTATCGCGATAGCCCTGGTTGACGATCTCGATGCCGATCGAGGTGGCGTTCAGCCAGGTCCGGCCCTGCCATTCACTGACCCCGGCGTGCCAGGCGCGGCGGTTCTCATCCACCAGGCGGTAGACGGTGGCCGGCTCGTCGTCGCCGATCAGGTAGTGCGCGCTGACGCCGCCGTGGGTGAGGATGCCCAGCGAATGCGGCAGATCGGTGGAGGTGTAGTGGAGGACGATGAACTGGACGCGGCTGTCCTGGTTCGCCGAGGTGTAGTCGGTGTTCAGGCGCGGGCCGCTGGAGCAGCCGGCCAGCAGCGACAGGGTGAAAGCCAGTAGAACGAACGAACGCATGATGACTCCGAAAGATAGGCAGCGTGGTCAGGCGGCGATGTGCAACACGCTGCGCAGGTTGTCCAACAGCATATCGACGCTGAGCATGATCAGCAGCATGCCGGCCAGGCGCTCGATGGCGGTCAGCCCGCGCGGGCCGAGGAAACGCTGGAGGAACGCCGCCTGCAGCAGGATCAGCGCAGTAGCGGCCCAGGCCAGCACCACCGCCAGGTAAAGCTCCCACAGCGGACCGTCGAAGGTGGTGCGCAGGGTGATCAGCATCGCCAGCGCCGAGGGCCCGGCCACCGCCGGGGTGGCCAGGGGTACCAGCAGCGGCTCGCCGTCGGGCACTTCGCCGAGCAGCCCTTGGGGCGACGGGAAGATCAGGCGCATGGCGATCACGAACAGGATGATGCCACCCGCGATCCCGGTCGCCTCGCGGGACAGGCCGAGGCCGCTGAGGATGTGCTCGCCGAGGGTGAGGAAGAGCAGCAGCAGGCCCAGGGCGAAAGCCAGCTCGCGAAACGCCACGCGCAGGCGGCGCCCAGGTGCGACGCCTTTCAGCGCGGCGAGGAACACGGCGATGTTGCCGAAGGGGTCGGTGACCAGAAAGATCAGGACGGCGACGCCGAACATATCCATGGGAGTTTCCAGAGCGGGACAGCCGGTCATTCTACCGGGCGGGACCATTCTAGCGAGCCGCGGCAACACCTGCAGGCGAGCCCGTCCCGAGTCGTCGGAATGTGCGCTGGTCGCCCTTCAGGCCACTTCCAGGCGGTCCCGGCCGGCGCGCTTGGCTCGATACAGCGCCTGGTCGGCACGCTCGAAAACCGCTTCGCCGGCCTCGTTGCCTTCGAACGCGGTGATGCCGGCGGAACAGGTGATGCTCAGGGGCTCGCCCTTGAAATGGAACGGACAGGCGGCGATCGCCGCGCGCAGCCGTTCGAGCAGTTGCCGGCCGGCTTCCAGGGACGTGGCCGGGAGCAGGACGACGAACTCCTCGCCGCCGAAACGGGCGATGAAATCGGCCTGCCGCAACCGTTTGCGCAATTCGCCGGCAATGATCTTCAGCACCTTGTCCCCGGCCAGGTGGCCGAAGTCGTCGTTGATCCGCTTGAAGTGGTCGATGTCCAGCACCGCCAGCAGCAGATCGCCGCCGTCCCGGTGCCGGCGCGCCACTTCCTGTTCCAGGCGCTCGCTGAGCGCCGCGCGGTTGGGCAGGCCGGTCAGCGGATCGGTCAGGGCTTTCTGTCGCTGGTCCTCCAGGTGGCTGTGGAACGCCTTGGCATCCTGCTCCATGCTGTTGACCCGCTCCATCAGCGCCTGCAGGCGGCCGGACACCTCCTGTTCGTGCTCGGCCTGTTCGCGCTGGTGTTCGTCCATGGAGGCAAGCAGGCCGTTCAGCCGGCTGTCCACCGCCAGCTTGAGGCTGTTCAGGTCGGTCGCCTGCTGCACGCTGGCCTGCAGGCCACTGACCTGCTCACGCAGCGATTGGTCGAAGCCGCGCGCGTTGTCCAGCACGTCGGTATAGCCGGCGTGGGCGTCGCCTAGGTGGCCGAGGAAGCTTTCCAGGCGCTCGTTGAGTTGCCGCAGGTATTCCTCGAAGTCGCGCTGGCCACTGTCCGCCAGGGACAGCACCAGCACCGCCAGGTCGTCGAGTACCGGCACCAGCTCATACCAGTTCAGGCTGCCATCGATCCGCTCCCGCAGCGCCTCGGCCTGGGGCTGGTGGCTGCTCGGCAGGGACAGGCCGTCGAGCAGCCGCAGCAGGCTGGCCTCGATGTGCGGCGCCACCGCGCTGTAGCCGGGCTCCGGTATCGGCGGCGGCAGTTCGTAGGCCTCGTCTACCGCCTGCCCGTCGAGGTTATCCACAGGAGTGGCCGGAGCTTCGGGCGCGCTTTCAACGTCCGCCGGCATTGCGGGCGACGGCTCCGCACCCGCTTCTTCCAGCGTCTCGCTAAAGCTCAGGCCGGCCGGTAGCGGCAGGCTGTCGAGCCAGATTTCCCGGGGCTCATCCAGCAGGATCTGGTTCGGCTCGCCACGCTCGGCGACCCCGACCCAACCCGCTGGCGCGCTTTCGATGGCGGCGACCGTGCGGGCGGGCAACGGCTGCGGCGGACCGCCTGGCGCCTCGTCGTGCTCGGCGACCGGCAGGGACGGCGCGGCCGCCGCCGGTTGGATCGGTGTATTGCTTGCCGCCACAACGGACGGCACCGATGCGCTCGGCTCCGCGGTGGTTTCCGACTCCTTGCCGCCGAACAGGCGTTGCAACAGGCTCGGGCGACCGTCTTCGGCATCGCCGCCCTTGCGCTCGGCCAGCGCCTGGCGTTGCAGCCTGCTCAGCTCGCTGAGCAGGATCGGAATCTCGCGCGACTGCCGGGCGCGCTCCTCGATATCGCGGGCGAACTGCTTCAGCGGCTTGCGCAGTTCCCGCGGCAGGTCCAGGGCCAGCAACTGCTGGGCCAGTTCGCCGAGAGCATCGATGTTCTGCTGGGTGCGTTGCTGGCGGCGCTGTTCGGAGTCGAGCACGGCCTTTTCCAGGCGCGGAATCAGGCCCGACAGGCCGGCGTCCATGTCGTCGCGACGGAGGATCTCGCGCAGCTCCTTCATGCACTGGTCGACCGCCTTGTCGCTGCCTTCGGCCGCCAGACTGCTACGCACCAGGCCGCGACGCAGCAGGTCGATCCGGGCATCCCAGCGCCGTTGCAGGCGCTCCTGCTGCTCGATGTTCTCCAGGTACTTGTCTTTCCAGCGCTGGACGTCGTCGCGACTCATGGCGGACTCCCGGCATCCCCGCGCACGACCAAGGCCTTGTCGCGCAGGTTGTCCGGCAGGCGAATCTCCACCGATACCGGCAGATGGTCGGAGATCGGCTGGTCGAGCACGTCGACCCGCTCGAGAGCGAGATCGGAACTGAGCAGGATATGATCAAGATTGCGCTGCGGCCGCCAGCTGGGAAACGTCGCCTCGACCTGCGGCGCCATCAGGCCGAGGTCGCGCAGGGGCGAGTTTTCCAGAAGATCGACGGCGTGGGTGTTCATGTCGCCCATCAGCACCTGGTGGCGGTAGTCGCCGATCAGCTCGCGGATATAGGCGAGCTGGCGGGTGCGGGTGCGAGCGCCGAGAGCGAGATGCATCATCACTACCACCAGCGCGTCGGCGCCTTCGCCAAAGCGCACGAAGATCGCGCCGCGTCCCGGCGGACCGGGCAACGGATGATCTTCCAGCAGGGTCGGCCGCCAGCGGCTGAGCAGGCCGTTGCTGTGCTGGGCGATACGCCCGAGGTTGCGGTTGAGCTGCTGGTACCAGTAGGGGAACGCCCCCAACTGGGCCAAGTGCTCGACCTGATTGACGTAGCCGGAACGCAGGCTGCCGCCGTCGGCTTCCTGGAGGGCGACGAGGTCGTAGTCGGCGAGCAGTTCGCCGATCCGCTTCAGGTTGGTCGCCCGCCCCGCGTGGGGCAGCAGGTGCTGCCAACCGCGGGTCAGGTAGTGGCGGTAGCGCTCGGTGCTGATACCGACCTGGATGTTGAAGCTGAGAAGGCGCAGGCGGCCGTCGTCGGGCAGCTCCCGCGAATCGTCACAGGAGGGGTTCACTCGCGGGTCGCAGCTGCCTGCGACCCGAGGTTCACGCTGCCAGCGGCGCAACATGCCGAATCACCTTGCCTACTTCTTGGCCGCTGCGCGCTCTTTCTCGATCAGGTAGTCGGCCAGCTTGAGGGTTTCCTCCGGACCACCGGCGGAGCCGATGTCGAAGCGGTATTTGCCATTGACCACCATGGTCGGTACGCCGGTGACCTGGTAGGCCATCGCCAGCTTCTTGGCCTTTTCCATCTGGCCCTTGATGGCAAAGGAATTATAGGTGCTCAGGAATTTTTCCTTGTCCACGCCCTTGCCGGCGAGGAAATCGGCCATTTCTTCCGGAGTGGCGAGCTTCTTGTGCTCCTTGTGGATCGCCTCGAACACGGCGTTGTGTACGTCATGCTCGACACCCATGCTTTCCAGGGTCAGGAACATCTGCCCATGGACGTTCCAGATACCGCCGAACAGGGCAGGCAGGCGCACGAAATGGACATCTGCCGGCAGCTTCTCGCTCCACGGCACGATGGTCGGCTCGAACGCGTAGCAATGCGGGCAGCCATACCAGAACAGTTCCACCACTTCGATCTTGCCCGGCTGGGACACCGGCACCGGGCTGCTCAGCTCGACGTATTCCTTGCCGGCGGTATAGTCGTCGGCCTGGGCGGCCATGCCGAACAGGCTGGCCATGGCCAGCATGGCGGTGAGAATCAGGTTACGCATCGTTCACTCCTAGGCGAGGTCAGTGCCGCTCTCCGGCCGGGTTCGGCCCGGTCAGTTCGACCGGGGGGAGCGGTCACGGGTTCCAGCATTGTAGCGATGGCGGACGCAAAAAAGGGCAGCCGAGGCCACCCTTTTTCATACATCTTTTTTGCCGTGCTACGCAGCGATCAGTGCAGACCCTGGATGTAGCTGGAAATCGCGGCGATGTCCTTGTTCGACAGCTTGGCGGCGATGGACTGCATGATCTTGGTGTCGCCGTCGTTGGTGCGGGTGCCTTCGCGGAAGTCGGTCAGCTGCTTGGCCACGTAGGTCGCGTGCTGGCCGCCCAGGTGCGGGAAACCGGCGGTTGCGATGCCGACGCCGCTCGGGGAATGGCAACCGGTGCAGGCCGGCATGCCTTCGGCGATCTTGCCGCCGCGGAACAGCGCTTCGCCCTGGGCCACCAGGTTCGGATCGGCCATGCCGACGCTCATCTTCTGGCTGGCGAAGTAGGCGGCGATGTCGGCCAGGTCCTGGTCGCTGAGGTTGGTCAGCAGCCCGGTCATTTCCAGCACGGTACGCTTGCCGTCCTTGATGTCATGCATCTGCTTGAGCAGGTAACGCTCGCCCTGGCCGGCCAGTTTCGGGAAGTTCGGCGCCGGGCTGTTGCCATCCGCACCGTGACAGGCGCCGCACACCGCGGCTTTCGCCTGGCCCGCGGCGGCATCGCCAGCGGCATGGGCAAGGCCGGTCAGACCCAGGGTCAACAGCAGACTCACGAGAAGTTTGTTCATCAGCTAATCCAATTACGGCTAAGGGTGAAAGATAGTGGGCTTCGGCTACTTCTTCACCATCCACTGGATGGTTGCCTGGTAGTCTTCGGCACTGCAGTCGGTGCACAGGCCGCGGGGCGGCATGGCGTTGAATCCGTTGGTCACATGCTGGACCAGGGTCGGCATGCCCTTGGCCAGCCGCAGCTCCCAGGCGGCATGGTCGCCCTTTTTCGGCGCCATCGGCAGCTGGCCGTCGTGACACGCGCCACAGGTCCGGTTGAACACTGCTTCCGGGTCCTGCGCCGCCTGCGCCGTAACGGCCACCGCAACGACTGTCGCTGCGAGCAGCAGTTTCTTCATGATCGTCCTCATCAGGGGGAACGCCCGCGTTCTACCGCGCGGAAAATGCTCTGTCCGTTCCCGCGCGCGCTCGACCCTGGGGGATAAAGCGCACACAAAATCCGCGGCATTATATACTTCCGATACCGAAACGGAAACGAAACAGCCCCCCGCGACACCGAGTCGCACCCCTGTGGATAACCCATGTCAGAGAAGAACCCCATCGTCGGCCTGTGCCAGAAGGCCAGCTTTCTCATCAGTGCCGCCCAGGTCGACCAGTGCCCCCCCGACGAAGGCCTGGAAGTCGCTTTCGCCGGGCGCTCCAATGCCGGCAAGTCGAGCGCGCTGAACACCCTCACTCACGCCAACCTGGCGCGCACCTCGAAAACCCCGGGACGTACCCAACTGCTCAATTTCTTCGCCCTGGACGACTCGCGGCGCCTGGTGGACCTGCCCGGCTACGGCTACGCGAAGGTGCCGATCCCCCTGAAGCAGCACTGGCAGCGCCACCTGGAAGCCTACCTGAGCAGCCGCGCAAGCCTGGCCGGGGTGTTCCTGATGATGGACATCCGCCACCCGCTCACCGACTTCGACCGACTGATGCTGGATTGGGCCCAGGCCAGCCAGCTACCGATCCATGTACTGATGACCAAGGCCGACAAGCTGGCCTTCGGCGCGGCCAAGAACGCCCTGCTCAAGGTACGCCGGGAAGTCCAGCAAGGCTGGGGCGACGTCGCCACCCTGCAACTGTTCTCCGCGCCCAAGCGCCAGGGCGTCGACGAGGCGCAAATGGTCCTGGCGCAATGGCTGGGCCTGCTGGACGAGGAACAAGAGGCGTTCGAGGAAGCCTGAATTCCAGGCAAAAAAAACCCCGAGCTTCGTATGGGGAGGGGGAAGTTCGGGGTTCAAGTCCGGACCGCTAGGGCGGGGTCCAGGAATCTGCCAACACTAAACACTGCAAAGGAGCATCGAAGGGCTCAAGAAGCCATTCGTGTGTTCTGACTGTCGGCAAAACGGGAAAGTTCAGCGCACCGCGAAAAACTTTTCCACGGCACCCTCACCGGGCACTCCGGACCTGCTCGCAAGGCCCGCCACACGGGCCTCGCAACCGTTCATCAGTGGGCTTCGTCCCAGTTCGAACCGACACCCGCCTCGACCACCAGCGGTACGTCCAGGGTCGCCGCTCCGCTCATCAGCGGGCGGATTCCCTCGCACACCTGCTCGACCAGCTCCTCGCGCACTTCCAGCACCAGTTCGTCGTGCACCTGGAGGATCACCCGGGCATCGAGGCCGCTTTCCTGCAGCCAGTTATCCACAGCGACCATGGCGCGCTTCATGATGTCCGCCGCGGTGCCCTGCATCGGCGCGTTGATCGCGGTGCGCTCGGCGGCCTTGCGCATGGCGCCGTTCTTCGAATGGATCTCCGGCAGGTACAGGCGACGGCCGAACAGGGTTTCGACGAAGCCCTGCTCCGCGGCCTGGGCGCGGGTCCGTTCCATGTACGCCAGGACGCCGGGGTAGCGGGCGAAGTAACGGTCGATGTAGGCCTGGGCCTCCTTGCGCTCGACGCCGATCTGCTTGGCCAGGCCGAAGGCGCTCATGCCGTAGATCAATCCGAAGTTGATCGCCTTGGCGCTGCGTCGCTGGTCGCCGCTGACGTCTTCCAGCGGCACGCCGAAGACTTCCGCCGCGGTGGCGCGGTGTACGTCCAGGTCGTGGCGGAAGGCATCCAGCAGGCCATCGTCCTTGGCCAGGTGGGCCATGATCCGCAGCTCGATCTGCGAGTAGTCCGCGGCCAATAGCTTGTAGCCCTGCGGCGCGACGAACGCCTGGCGGATGCGCCGGCCCTCCGCGGTACGGATCGGGATGTTCTGCAGGTTCGGGTCGCTCGACGACAGCCGCCCGGTAGCCGCCACCGCCTGGTGGTATGAGGTATGGATGCGTCCGGTACGCGGGTTGATCTGCTCGGGCAGGCGGTCGGTGTAGGTGCTCTTGAGCTTGCTCATGGAGCGGTACTGCATGATCACCTTGGGCAGCTCGAAGTCCTGCTCGGCCAGTTCGGCGAGCACTGCCTCGGCGGTGGACGGCTGGCCGGTCGCGGTCTTGCTCAGAACCGGCAGGCCGAGCTTGTCGTAGAGGATCGCGCCGAGCTGCTTGGGCGAGCCGAGGTTGAATTCCTGCCCTGCCAGGTCGTATGCCTGGCGCTCCAGGGCGACCATCTTCTCGCCCAGTTCGCGGCTCTGGATGCCCAGCAGGTTGGCGTCGACCAGCGCGCCGTTGCGCTCGATCCGCGCCAGCACCGGTACCAACGGCATCTCGATGTCGGTCAGGACCCTGGCCAGGGACGGGATCGCCTCCAGCTTCTGCCACAGGGCCTGGTGCAGGCGCAGGGTCACGTCGGCGTCCTCCGCCGCATAGGGCCCGGCCTGTTCGATGGCGATCTGGTCGAAGGTCAGTTGCTTGGCGCCCTTGCCGGCGATGTCCTCGAAACGGATGGTGCTGTGGCCGAGGTACTTCAGGGCCAGGCTGTCCATGTCGTGGCGAGTGGCGGTGGAGTCCAGCACATAGGACTCGAGCATGGTGTCGTAGGCTACGCCCCGCAGCGCGATGGGGGTGCTGGCATTGGCCAGGACATTGATGTCGTACTTGGCATGCTGGCCGACCTTGAGCTTCTTCGGATCCTCCAGCAGCGGTTTCAACGCACGCAGCACCGCGTCACGGTCCAGTTGCTCCGGAACGCCCATGTAGCTGTGGGCCAGCGGCACGTAGGCGGCCTCGCCCTCCTTCACGGCGAAGGACACCCCCACCACCTGCGCCTGCTGGGCGTCGATGCTGGTGGTCTCGGTATCGAAGGCGATCAGCTCGGCCTCCTCCAGCTTCTTCAGCCAGGCGTCGAATCCGGCCTGGTCGAGCACCACGTCGTAGTCGACCTCGGCCTGGATAGGCGTTTCCGCCTCGCCGTTCTCGCCGGCCTCCTTGGCCTCGCGCAGGAGGTCGTCCAGCCAGTTCTTGAACTCCAGCTCGCGGTACAGGGCGATCAGCGCTTCGCGCTGCGGCTCGCCGGGATACAGCTTGTCGATCTCCACGTCCAGTTCGACGTCGGTCTTGATGGTCGCCAGTTGATAGGACAGGAACGCCTGCTCGCGATTTTCCTCGAGCTTCGCCGGCAAGCCCTTGGCGCCGCGGATCGGTAGCTCGGGCACCTTGTCCAGGCTGGCGTAGAGCACCTCCAGGCCGCCACCGACACCGGTCAGCAGGCCCAGCGCGGTTTTCTCGCCGACACCCGGAACGCCGGGGATGTTGTCGACCTTGTCGCCCATCAGGGCGAGGAAATCGATGATCAGCTCAGGACCGACGCCGAATTTCTCTTTCACGCCATCCACGTCGAGGCGGCTACCGGTCATGGTGTTGACCAGCGTAATGTGCCCGTCGACCAGTTGCGCCATGTCCTTGTCGCCGGTGGAAATCACCACCGGGCGGTCAGCCGCGGCGCTGCTGCGCGCCAGGGTGCCGATCACGTCGTCGGCCTCGACCCCCTCCACGCACAGCAGCGGCAGGCCGAGGGCGCGGACGCTGGCATGCAGCGGCTCGACCTGGACCCGCAGGTCGTCGGGCATCGACGGCCGGTTGGCCTTGTACTCGGCGAACAGCTCGTCGCGGAAGGTCGGGCCCTTGGCGTCGAAGACCACCGCGAACGGGCTGTCCGGGTACTGCTTGCGCAGGCTCAGGAGCATGTTCAGCACGCCCTTCACCGCACCGGTGGGCTTGCCGGTCGAGGTGGTCAGCGGCGGCAGGGCATGGAAGGCGCGGTACAGGTACGAGGAACCGTCCACCAGGACGAGGGGCGCTTGGCTCATGAGGGGAATCAACCTTTTCCGGAGACCAGGGCGTGTAGAATGAACCCTGGACGATTCGATAAAGGAGCAAGGTTACCATGCGTACGCTGAACCGCTTGATGCTCGCCGGACTGCTGGCGTTCGCCCCGCTCGTCGCGATGGCGGCGGACGACGACGCGCCCTCCGGCGAGCCCGACGTAACCATCCGCCAGGAGGGCGACAAGACCATCCAGGAATACCGCGTGAATGGCTTCCTCTACGCCATCAAGGTGGTTCCCAAGCATGGCAAACCCTATTTCCTGGTCCGCGCCGACGGCAGCGATGGCAACTTCATTCGCTCCGACCAGCCGGACAAGCTGATTCCACAATGGGAGATCTTCAGCTGGTGATGTGCATTTCCAACCTGGCGAGGCCGCGCTGACATGTCGGTGTTCACCCCACTCGAACGCTCGACCCTGGAAGCCTTCCTCGCCCCCTACGACCTGGGCCGCCTGCGGGATTTCCGTGGCATCGCCGAAGGCTCCGAGAACAGCAACTTCTTCGTCAGCCTGGAACACGGCGAGTTCGTCCTGACCCTGGTCGAGCGCGGCCCGGTGCAGGACCTGCCGTTCTTCATCGAACTGCTCGACGTGCTCCACGAGGACGGCCTGCCGGTGCCCTACGCCCTGCGCACCCGCGACGGCGAGGCCCTGCGCCGTCTCGAAGGCAAGCCGGCGCTGCTGCAACCGCGCCTGGCCGGCCGCCACGAGCGGCAGCCGAACGCCCACCACTGCCAGGAAGTGGGCGATCTGCTCGGCCACCTTCACGCCGCCACCCGCGGGCGCATCCTCGAACGCCCGAGCGACCGTGGCCTGCCCTGGATGCTGGAACAAGGTGCCAACCTCGCCCCGCGACTACCGGAACAGGCCCGCGCCCTGCTCGCCCCGGCCCTGGCGGAGATCGCCGCGCTGGATGCCGAGCGTCCAGCGCTGCCGCGCGCCAACCTGCATGCCGACCTGTTCCGCGACAACGTGCTGTTCGACGGCCCGCACCTGGCCGGCCTGATCGACTTCTACAACGCCTGCTCCGGCTGGATGCTCTACGACCTGGCGATCACCCTGAACGACTGGTGCTCCAATACCGACGGCAGCCTGGACCCGGCCCGCGCCCGCGCCCTGCTCGCCGCCTACGCCAACCGCCGGCCGTTCACCGCGCTGGAAGCCGAGCACTGGCCGAGCATGCTGCGGGTCGCCTGCGTGCGCTTCTGGCTGTCGCGACTGATCGCCGCCGAGGCGTTCGCCGGACAGGACGTGCTGATCCATGATCCGGCGGAGTTCGAGATGCGCCTGGCGCAACGGCAGAACGTGGAGATTCATTTGCCGTTTGCGTTGTAGGCAGGAACCACAGGAGCACGGCCGTCCTGCGGCCGTTCGCCCTTCAAAAACCATGCGGTTCGGCGTCTTGGAGTGAGGCCGAGC
>NZ_KI517354.1:3181400-3301879 GCF_000478485.2 Pseudomonas sp. P179 | reverse complement strand
GCCCGGCCATCCTGGCCGGTCGTTCGCATTGAAAAACGCATGCGTTTTTCAAGTGCTCACCCACATTTCGAGTGTCCGCAGTTGAGGCAGGTGGCGCAGCCGTCCATCTGTACCACCGCCATGCTGTTGCACTTGCCGCACAGTTGCGCGCCGGCGGGGAAGCCTTCACCCGGCTCGACCTTGCTGGTGCCCTGGGCGGCCTCGTAGGCGGCGCGTTTTTCCGCGAGGAAAAGACGCTGTTCCTCGTCCAGTTCAGGGCCACGCAACAAGCCGATGGCCGTCAGGTGGCGCTCCAGCACGCCGCCGATCTCGGCGACGATGGAAGGCATGTAGATGCCGCCTTTCTTCAGGTAGCCCCCGCGCGGGTCGAATACCGCCTTGAGTTCCTCGACAAGGAAGGTACAGTCGCCGCCCTTGCGGAAAACCGCGGACATGATGCGGGTAAGTGCGACGATCCACTGGAAATGATCCATGTTCTTCGAGTTGATGAAGATCTCGAAGGGACGCCGCTGCTCGTGCGCCGTGCCCGCATTGAGGACCATGTCGTTGATAGTCACGTAGAGCGCGTGCTCGAACAGCGGCGACTTGATCTTGTAGGTGGCGCCGATCAGGGTATCCGGGCGCTCCAGGGTCTCGTCCATCTGCACCACCGACGCGGCTTCCGCGGCGGCGGCAAGGGCCTGCTCCTCGGCTTCGTTGACGACCTTGAAGCCCTTGATCTTCTGCGTGATCTTGACTGCTGACATATCGATTCCCCCGGCCTCAGTACTTGCCGTAATAGCCTTCTTTCAAGGCGTCGAAGAGGTTGGCGGCGGTATGGATCTCACCGTCGTACTCGACCTGCTCGTTGCCCTTGAACTCCACCACGCTGCCATCCTCCAGTTCGAAGCGGTAGCGGGTCTTCTCCAGGTCGGACTCCTTGACCAGCACGCCCTGGAACGCCTCGGGATTGAAGCGGAAGGTGGTGCAGCCCTTGAGTCCCTGGTGCCAGGCGTAGCGGTAGATGTCCTTGAAGTCCTCGAACGGGTAGTCGGTGGGCACGTTGGCGGTCTTGGAGATCGACGAATCGACCCACTTCTGCGCCGCCGCCTGGATGTCCACGTGCTGCGCCGGGGTGACGCTGTCGGCGGTGATGAAGTAGTCCGGCAGGCGTCGCGCCGGGTCGTCGCTGTCCGGCAGGGCCTGGGCGTTGACCAGGGTCCGGTAGGCCAGCAGCTCGTAGCTGTAGACCTCGACCTTTTCCTTGGTCTTGCGGCCTTCGCGGATAAGGTTGCGCGAATAATGGTGGGCGAAGCTCGGCTCGATGCCGTTGGAGGCATTGTTGGCCAGGCTCAGGCTGATGGTCCCGGTCGGCGCGATGGAGCTGTGGTGGGTGAAGCGCGCGCCGGTTTCAGCCAACGCCTCGATCAGTTCCGGAGCATGTTCGGCGACCCGCTGCATGTAGCGGGAATACTTGGCGTGAAGCACGCTGCCGCGGATGCGGTCGCCGGCCTTATAGCCATCGGCGGCCATTTCCGGACGCTTGCGAAGCATTTCCGCAGTGACTTCGTAGTCCTGCGCCAGGATCGGCGCCGGGCCCTTCTCCCTGGCCAGCTCCAGGGCCACTTCCCAGCCCACCAGGGCCATTTCCCGCGCCACTTCCTCGGTGAATACGCAGGCCTCGGGACTGCCGTAGCGCAGCTTGAGCAGGGTCAGGGTCGAGCCCAGGCCGAGGAAGCCCATGCCATGCCGGCGCTTGCCAAGGATTTCCTGGCGTTGCTGTTCCAGCGGCAGGCCGTTGATTTCCACCACGTTGTCGAGCATCCGGGTAAACACCCGCACCACTTCGCGGAAACGGTCCCAGTCGAAGCGCGCCTCGTCGCCAAATGGCTGCTCGACGAAGCAGGTGAGGTTGACCGAGCCGAGCAGGCACGAGCCGTACGGCGGCAGAGGCTGCTCGCCGCAGGGGTTGGTGGCGCGGATCGCCTCGCACCACCAGTTGTTGTTCAGTTCGTTGACCCGGTCGATGAGGATGAAGCCCGGCTCCGCATAGTCGTAGGTGGAGACCATGATCATGTCCCACAGGTGGCGGGCGCGGACCTGGCCGTAGACCTTGCAGGCGACCAGCCCGTCGGCGCGCTGGACGTAGTCGTCCTGGATCGGCCATTCGCGCCAGACCACCGCGTTGGGGTCGTCGAGGTCGATCTCGTCGCGCTCCTTCACGTGCACCGGGAATACCAGCGGCCAGTCGGCGTCCTGTTCCACCGCCTGCATGAACTGGTCGGTGATCAGCAGGCTCAGGTTGAACTGGCGCAAGCGCCCGTCCTCGCGCTTGGCGCGGATGAATTCGCGGACGTCCGGGTGGCTGACATCGAAGGTGCCCATCTGCGCGCCGCGGCGGCCGCCGGCGGAGCTGACGGTGAAGCACATCTTGTCGTAGATGTCCATGAACGACAGCGGCCCGCTGGTGTAGGCACCGGCACCGGAAACGTAGGCGCCGCGCGGGCGCAGGGTGCTGAACTCATAGCCGATGCCGCAGCCGGCCTTGAGCGTCAGCCCGGCCTCGTGGACTTTCTCGAGGATGTTGTCCATGGAGTCCTGGATGGTCCCGGACACCGTGCAGTTGATGGTCGAGGTGGCCGGCTTGTGCCCCAGGGCGCCGGCGTTGGAGATGATCCGGCCGGCCGGGATGGCACCGTTGCGCAGGGCCCAGAGGAAGCGCCCGTACCAGTGTTCGCGGGAGGCCTTTTCCTCGACATCGGCAAGGGCGCGGGCGACGCGTTGCCAGGTACCGTCGACGCTGGCATCCACCGGCGTACCGTCCTTGCTCTTGAGCCGGTACTTCTTGTCCCAGATATCCTGCGACGCGTCCTGCAGGGCGATGGTCCCGCGTTCGGTGCGGGGACTGCGTGCGTCTGTCTTGGCCATCCGCTGATTAACCTCCCGATGGTTGTTGGGGCGTCCGAAGCCGGCCACCGTACGCAACATCTAGTTATCCGTACCTGACGGGAATCAATATCTTGTGTCAGGCAGCAACAGACAACCTTAGTCATCGGGACGCCGCGCGCAAGAGGGCGCGGCCATCAGTCACGGGTTTTCAGAGCTTTTCCAGACAGCCGGCAAATTCGCCTGCCAGGTTGTTCAGAAGATTCTCATAGCCGTTGGCGTCCACGCTCACGTTCACGCCCAGGTCGTCCAGTTCGGCCAGGCGCACCGGCAGGCCTTCGCTGAGGGTGTCGGCCAGCCGCGGTCGAAGCGGCGGCTCGCTGAAGATGCAGGCCGGACCGGCGGCCTTCAGCTGGGCGCGCATGGCGGCGACATGGCGTGCTCCCGGCTGGACCTCCGCGGATACCGCGAACACGCCGGTATGGCGCAATCCGTAGGCTTCCTCGAAATAGTCGAAGGCTTCATGGAAGACGAAGAAAGGCTTGCCGGCAAGCTTGCCCAGGCGTTCGCGGAGTTTGCCGTCGAGCCCGCCGAGGCGCTCCTCGAAGGCCTTCAGGTTGGCCCGGTAGCGCCCGGCGTTGGCCGGGTCGACCTGGGCCAGGTCCTCGGCCATCCGCGCGGCGATGGTGCGGGCGTTGGCCGGCAACAGCCAGAGGTGGGCGTCGAGCATGCCGGGACGATGGTCATGGTCGTGCTCGTCGTGCCCGGCATGCTCCTCTTCCTCGAAATTGACGAACTTGCGCAGGTGCATGCCCGGCAGGTCCTGCACCGCGACGCTGGCGCCCTGGCGGCCGGCGAGCACCTTGGGCAGGAAGTTTTCCAGGTCCGGGCCGATCCAGTAGAACAATTGCACCTCGCGCAGCCGCCGTACGTCGGAAGGACGCAGGGCGTACTGGTGCGGCGAGGCGCCCGGCGGCAGCAGTACGTCCGGCTGGCCGACGCCGTCCTGGATGGCCGCGGCGACCAGTTGCAGCGGTTTGATGCTGGTCAGCACGCTGACCTCGGCGCGCGCCGGCGAAGCCAGCAGGAACAGGGCGAAGCAGGCGGACAGCAGGGCAAAGGGACGCAGGGTCACGGCGGCACTCACATGAAAGGTGGTTAGCGGGTAATATAATAACGTCTCTACCCTCGAGCGTCGCAGCCCATGTACAAGATTGCGCCCAAGACCCCGCTGGCCTGCCAGCCCCATGACCACAGCCAGTGCGTCAGCACCGCGCTGGCCGAGGCCGATGCGCTGTGCGCGCGCCAGGGCGTACGCCTGACCGAACTGCGGCGGCGCGTGCTGGAACTGGTCTGGCAGAGCCACAAGCCGCTGGGGGCCTACGATATCCTCGCGGTGCTCAGCGAAACCGACGGCCGCCGCGCCGCGCCGCCGACCGTCTACCGCGCGCTGGACTTCCTCCAGGAGAACGGCCTGGTGCACCGCATCGCCTCGCTCAACGCATTCGTCGGCTGCAACAACCCGGAGCACAGCCACCAGGGCCAGTTCCTCATCTGCCGCACCTGCCACACCGCGATCGAGCTGGAACAGCCGGATATCAGCCGGGCCATCGTCGCCGGAGCGAACAGCGTCGGCTTCGCCGTGGAAAGCCAGACCGTCGAGGTGGTCGGCCTCTGCGGCACCTGCCGGGACCAGAAGGACGCCTGATGGACAACGCGCTGGTGCGGCTGACCCAGGTCGGCGTGTCCTTCAACGGCCAGGCGGTGCTGAGCGATGTCGACCTGGCCATCGAGCCCGGCCAGATCGTCACCCTGATCGGCCCCAACGGCGCCGGCAAGACCACCCTGGTACGCAGCGTGCTCGGCCTGCTCAAGCCGCACGTCGGCGAGGTCTGGCGACGGCCGCGGCTGACCATCGGCTACATGCCGCAGAAACTCCACGTCGACGCCACCCTGCCGCTCAGCGTACTGCGCTTCCTCCGCCTGGTACCCGGGGTCAGGCGCGAGCAGGCGCTGGCGGCGTTGCGCGAGGTCGGCGCGGCGCACGTGCTGGAGCGCCCGCTGCAAAGCATTTCCGGTGGCGAACTGCAACGCGTGCTGCTGGCCCGCGCTCTGCTGCGCAAGCCCGAGCTACTGGTGCTCGACGAGCCGGTGCAGGGCGTCGACGTCGCCGGCCAGGCCGAACTCTACCGCCTCATCGGCAAACTGCGCGACCGCTACGGCTGCGGTGTGCTGATGGTCTCCCACGACCTGCACCTGGTGATGAGCGCCACCGACCAGGTGGTCTGCCTGAACCGCCATGTCTGCTGCTCAGGGCACCCCGAGCAGGTCAGCGGCGACCCGGCCTTCGTCGAGCTGTTCGGCCAGGACGCTCGCAGCCTGGCGATCTACCACCACCATCACGACCACGCCCACGACCTCCACGGCGAGGTGGTCAAGGCCGGTCCCGGCGCCTTGCCTCCAGGCACCCGCTTCACTCCTGTCCACAAGCACGGCCCCGACTGCAACCATGGCTGACTTCCTGCTCAACGCCCTCCTCGCCGGCCTCGCCCTGGCCCTGGTGGCTGGCCCCCTGGGCTCCTTCGTGGTCTGGCGGCGGATGGCCTATTTCGGCGATACCCTGTCCCACGCCGCACTGCTCGGGGTAGCCCTGGGTTTCCTCCTCGATGTCAGCCCGACCCTGGCTGTGACCGTGGGCTGCGTGCTGCTCGCAGTGCTGCTGGTGACCCTGCAGCAGCGCCAGCCGCTGGCCGCCGACACCCTGCTGGGCATCCTCGCCCACAGCACCCTGTCGCTGGGCCTGGTCACCCTGAGCTTCATGAAGGAAGTGCGGGTCGACCTGATGGCTTACCTGTTCGGCGATCTGCTGGCGGTGAGCGCCAGCGACCTGCTGTGGATAATCGCCGGCAGCGCGCTGGTCCTGGCACTGATCTGCTTCCTCTGGCGGCCGCTGCTGGCGATCACCGTGCACGAGGAACTGGCGAAGGTGGAAGGCCTGCCGGTCGGAGCGATCCGCCTGGCGCTGATGTTGCTGATCGCCATCGTCATCGCCGTGGCGATGAAGATCGTCGGCGTACTGCTGATCACCTCGCTGCTGATTATTCCCGCCGCCGCCGCCCAGCGCCATGCCCGCAGTCCCGAGCAGATGGCGGTCGGCGCCAGCCTACTGGGACTGGTCGCGGTGTGCGCCGGCCTGGCCCTGTCCTGGTTCAAGGATACCCCCGCCGGCCCCTCGATCGTGGTCAGCGCCGCCGGCCTGTTCCTGCTGAGTTTTGTCCTGCCCCGCCGCACGGTGTAGAATCTGGCGATTTTTTGACCAAACGAGAACCCGCAGGAATGATGTCGTCCTTCTTTCGCCTGCTGTCCGTCCTGGCGGCGGCGCTGCTGGTCAGCGCCTGCCAGGGCAATGCGTCGTCGCAACCGACGCCGGTGGTCGCGCCCCAGGCGCAGCCCGCCGATCCCTATGCCGAACTGCAGGAAACCCTGGCCGCCGGCAAGCTCGAACAGGCCGAGCAACAATGGCTGGCCCTGCGCAGCGCCGCCGCCGGCGACGAGCGCGTCGAAGCATTCCGCCGCCAGTTGGCCGAGGCCTACATGCAGCGCGGGGAAACCGCGCTGCGTCAAGGAGACCTCAACACCGCCACCAGCGCCCTCGGCCATGCCCGCGGACTGATGCCCAAGGCGCCGGCGCTGACCGCCGGGCTGGACGGTGCGATCAACCGCGCCAAGGTCGATCCCGCCCGCGCCGAGCAGGCCCGACGCATGCAGCAGGCGGCCCAGCAGCAGATGCAGCAGATCATCCAGACGCCGCCCGGCGGCGAGCTGAAGCCGCTGCCCGGCGCTTCCCACCTGATCGATCCGCAAGCGGCCAGCAGCGCCGTGCCCCTGCCGATGCTCGACGGCACCGGCCAGGGCGGCCTCGGTGCGGTGCTCGACGCGGTGGCCGCGGATGTCGTCGCCTACCGTTGCAGGGTGCATATCGAAGTGCGCCGGGACAGCGACTATCCGCTGGTTTCCGACCAGCTCCTGGCGCGGGTGAAGAAGCTCTCACCCGATTTCGACCTGCATCTCAGCCATGTCGTACAGGCCGACAAGCCAACCCGATTGATACTTACCCCCCGGAATTGAGACCGGTCCTGCCCCGGCCGCAGCAGAAAGCGCTTGTCGGGAGCGCACCAGACGCTTATTCCATTTCAATGATTTTTCATCACCAATAAATATTAATAATGCATAAGAAAGCAAGGTAAAATGCTCGGTTTAGCTGACCGCCCATGCTTCCCGCCAAGCCCGTGCTCCAGCCGTAACAGCATCGCCGCACCCACAAGGTTCGCCCAGTGATCGAATTCCACGACGTCCACAAGACCTATCGAGTTGCCGGTCGGGAAATCCCCGCCTTGCAACCGACCCGCCTGAACATCCAGGCCGGGCAGATTTTCGGCCTGATCGGCCATTCCGGTGCCGGCAAGAGCACCCTGCTGCGCCTGATCAACCGCCTCGAGGAGCCCAGCGGCGGCCGCATCCTGGTCGAGGGCGAAGACGTCACCGCCCTCGACGCCGAAGGCCTGCGCCGTTTCCGCCAGCGCGTCGGGATGATCTTCCAGCACTTCAACCTGCTGTCCTCGAAGACCGTCGCCGACAACATCGCCATGCCCCTGCGCCTGGCCGGCGGCTTCAGCCGTGCCGAAGTCGATGCGCGGGTCTCCGAGCTGCTCGCGCGGGTCGGCCTGTCCGACCACGCGCGCAAGTATCCGGCCCAGCTCTCCGGCGGACAGAAACAGCGCGTCGGCATCGCTCGCGCCCTGGCCTGCCGGCCGAGCATCCTGCTCTGCGACGAGGCCACCAGCGCCCTCGATCCGCAGACCACCGCCTCGGTCCTGCAACTGCTGGCGGAAATCAATCGCGAGCTGAAGCTGACCATCGTCCTCATCACCCACGAGATGGACGTGATCCGCCGTGTCTGCGACCAGGTCGCGGTCATGGACGGCGGCGCCATCGTCGAGCAGGGCGATGTCGCCGATGTCTTCCTCCATCCGCAGCACCCGACCACCCGCCGCTTCGTGTTCGAGGCCGAACGGGTCGACGAGGACGAGCGCCACGACGATTTCGCCCACGTGCCGGGTCTCATCCTGCGCCTGACCTTCCGCGGCGAAGCCACCTATGCGCCGCTGCTGGGCACCGTGGCGCGGCAGACCGGGGTCGACTACAGCATCCTTTCCGGACGCATCGACCGCATCAAGGACACGCCCTACGGCCAGTTGACCCTGGCCCTGGTCGGCGGTGACCTGGAAGCCGCCATGAGCCAGTTGAACGCCGCTGACGTACATGTGGAGGTACTGCGCTGATGGACTTCTTCGAAACCATGAGCTTCGCCAACATCGACTGGTACGAAATCTGGCTGGCCAGCGTCGACACCTTCTGGATGCTCGGCGGTTCGCTGCTGTTCACAGTGGTCCTCGGCCTGCCCCTCGGCGTCCTGCTGTTCCTTACCGGGCCACGGCAGATGTTCGAGCAGAAGGCGGTCTACACCCTGCTCTCGCTAGTGGTGAACATCCTCCGTTCGTTGCCGTTCATCATCCTGCTGATCGTGATGATCCCGCTGACCGTACTGATCACCGGTACCTCGCTGGGCGTCGCCGGGGCCATCCCGCCGCTGGTGGTGGGCGCCACGCCGTTCTTCGCGCGCCTGGTGGAAACCGCGCTGCGCGAGGTCGACAAGGGCATCATCGAGGCAACCCAGGCGATGGGCGCCAGCACCCGGCAGATCATCTGGAACGCCCTGCTGCCGGAAGCCCGGCCGGGCATCATCGCCGCCATCACCGTCACCGCCATCACCCTGGTCTCGTACACCGCGATGGCCGGAGTGGTCGGCGCCGGCGGGCTGGGCGACCTGGCGATCCGCTTCGGCTATCAGCGCTTCCAGACCGACGTGATGGTGGTCACCGTGGTGATGCTGCTGATCCTCGTCCAGATTCTGCAAACCGTGGGCGACAAGCTGGTGGTGCACTTCTCGCGCAAGTAAGCTTGCCGGCCAAGCCCAAAACCCTGAGCGCCGCGGTTATCCACAGCCGCCAGGAACACCTCGAAAGGAGTTGAAGATGAAAAAACTGCTTGCTGCTTTCTCCGCTGTCGCGGCGCTCGGCCTCACCGCCGCCCAGGCCGCCGAGTCCCTCACCGTCGCGGCCACCCCGGTGCCGCACGCGGAGATCCTCAACGTGGTCAAGCCGCTGCTGGCCAAGGAAGGCGTGGACCTGAAGATCAAGGAGTTCACCGACTACGTGCAGCCGAACGTGCAGGTCTCGGAAAAGCGCCTGGACGCCAACTTCTTCCAGCACCAGCCGTACCTCGATGAGTTCAACAAGGCCAAGGGCACCGACCTGGTCGCCGTGACCGGCGTACACATCGAGCCGCTGGGCGCCTACTCGAGCAAGTACAAGAAGCTCGACGAACTGCCTTCCGGCGCTACCGTGGTGATCCCCAACGACGCCACCAACGGCGGCCGCGCCCTGCTCCTGCTGGACAAGGCCGGGGTGATCAAGCTCAAGGACAACAAGAGCATCACCGCCACGCCGAAGGACATCGTCGACAATCCGAAGAACATCAAGATCCGCGAACTGGAAGCCGCGACCCTGCCGCGCGTGCTGACCCAGGTCGACATGGCGCTGATCAATACCAACTACGCCCTGGAAGCCAAGCTGAACCCGACCAAGGATGCGCTGGCCATCGAAGGCAGCGACTCGCCCTACGTGAACATCCTCGTCGCGCGGCCGGACAACAAGGACAGCGACGCCATGCAGAAGCTGGCCAAGGCCCTGCACAGCGCCGAGATCAAGCAGTTCATCCAGGAGAAGTACAAAGGCGCGGTGGTACCGGCGTTCTGAGCCAAGCCGCGTAACCGCCCCTGGAAAAAGCCCGGTCTTCGACCGGGCTTTTTCTTTTCCGTCCCGGCCGTACGTCTGCCTGCCGTGCCACGACAGAGGTCATTCGGCCGTTTGCGGGAAATGTAGTGAAAAAAACATTCCGTCACATATTGAACAATCTGAAAAATTCACTACACAATCGACCCACCTTCGAGGATGCCCCATGCAAGAACTAAAACAACGCCTGGCCTCCCCGCCCGCCGAACTGACGCCCGCGGAGCGCAAGGTGGTGCGTGCCCTGCTCGATGACTACCCGCGCCTCGGCCTCGGTCCGATGACGCGCCTGGCCCGGCACGCCGGAGTCAGCGACCCGACGATCATGCGCCTGGTGAAAAAGCTCGGCTTCGCCGGCTACGGCGACTTCCAGGAAGCGCTGCTGGCCGACGTCGACGACCGCCTGCGCTCGCCGCGCACCCTGCTCGCCGAACGCCGCGAGCGGATGGGCCGCGACGACACCTGGGCGCGCTACCTCGACCAGGCTGGCCAGAGCCTGCAACAGACCCTCGGCCTGACCCGTCCCGATGACATCCAGCGCCTCGCCGACTGGCTGCTCGACAGCCGCCTGCGCGTGCACTGCCACGGCGGACGCTTCAGCCGTTTCCTCGCCGGCTACCTGGTCACCCATCTGCGCCTGCTGCGCCCGCAGTGCCGATTGCTCGACGACGGCGCCCTGCTCCCCGACCAGCTCTACGACCTCGGCCGCCAGGACCTGCTGGTCCTGTTCGACTATCGCCGCTACCAGAGCCAGGCCCAGCACGTGGCCCAGGCCGCCAAGGCACGCGGCACACGGCTGGTGCTGTTCACCGACATCTACGCCTCGCCGCTGCGCGAACACGCCGACCTGATCGTCAGTTCGCCAGTGGAATCCGCCTCGCCCTTCGACTCGCTGGTGCCGGCCATGGCCCAGGTCGAGGCACTGGTAGCGACCCTGGTGGCGCGCATGGGCGCGCCGCTCGACGAACGCCTGGAGGGCATCGACCAGCTCCGCAACGCGTTCAGCAGTCATATTCTGGAGGAATGACCCGATGTTCAGCCTGCCCCACCACTCGCCGCGCGACCTGCCGTTCGGCCGCCGGCAGACCGCCATCCTGTTCGTCGACATGCAGCGCGCCTGGGTCGAGCCGGGGCGCGACCCGCACGTCGATCCGCAGGCGGCCGGCTACTTCTACGAGCGCGTGCAGAACCAGGTGATCCCCAACCAGCAGCGCCTGCTCGGGGCCATGCGCGCAGTGGACGAGAACGTCCTGCACACCATCATCGAGAGCCTCACCGCCGATGGCCGCGACCGCTCGCTGGATCACAAGCTGTCGGAGATGCACCTGCCCAAGGGCAGCCCGGACGCCAGGGTGATCGACGCCCTGGAGCCGACCGCCAACGAGATCGTGCTGCCGAAGACCTCTTCCGGCGTTTTCAACTCCACCGCCATCGACTACGTACTGCGCAACCTCGGCACCCGCCACCTGATCGTCTGCGGGGTGGTCACCGACCAGTGCGTGGACATGGCCGTGCGCGATGCCGCCGACCGCGGCTACCTGGTCACCCTGGTCGAGGATGCCTGTGCCACCCATACCCCGGAACGCCACCAGGCCTGCCTGGAAGCGATCAAGGGCTACTGCTGGATCAGCGACACCGAGACCGTCCTGCAACGCATCGCCGCCCTCGGCCGGAGCAACCTGTGAACCGCCTGCAGCCGGTACGCCTGGTCAGCTTCGTCACCACCGACCTGGCCGGCATCACCCGCGGGCGCTCGCTGCCCCTGGCGACCCTGGAAGAGCAACTGGCCAGCGGTTGCGGCTGGGTACCGGCGAACAGCTCGCTGACCCCGCAGGACCTGATCGACGAGAGCAGCCCCTGGGGCAGCCACGGCGACCTGCGCCTGCTGCCCGACCCGAACAGCCGGGTGCGCGTCGAGCAGGGTCCCGACGCCGCTGCGCCGGCGCTCGACTACCTACACGGCAACCTGGTGGAAACCGACGGCACGCCGTGGCCGGCCTGCCCGCGCGGCCTGCTGCTGGCCGAGGTGGAACGCTATCGCGACAGCGGCCTGCAGGTCATCGCGGCGTTCGAACACGAATTCAGCCTGCTCGGCCTGCCCGGCGAGCGTCCGGCCGCGGCGTTTTCGCTGCAGGCCCAGCGTGCCGCCGGGCAGTTCCCCGGCTGGCTGGTCAGCGCCCTGGCCCAGGCCGGCACCGAGCCGGAGATGTTCCTCCCCGAATACGGCCAGCGCCAGTACGAGGTCACCTGCCGCCCGGCGCAGGGCGTGGCCGCCGCCGACCGCGCGGTGAACGTCCGCGAGGTCACTCGCGAAGTGGCGCGGCAGATGGGCCTGCGTACCTGCTTCGCACCGCTGCCGGCACCCGGCGCGGTGACCAACGGGGTGCACCTGCACCTGAGCCTGCAACATGCCGACGGCAGCCCGCTGCTGTACGAGCCCGGTCGACCCAACGATCTCTCCGAACTCGGCGAGCACTGGGCCGCCGGCGTGCTCGCGCACCTGCCGGCGCTGTGCGCGCTGACCGCGCCTACCGCCGCCTCCTACCTGCGCCTGAAACCCCACCACTGGAGCGCCGCCTACGCCTGCCTGGGACTGCGCAACCGCGAAGCGGCGCTGCGCATCTGTCCGGTGGTGAGCGTCGGCGGCAAGCCGTTGGGCAAGCAGTACAACCTGGAATTCCGGCCGATGGACGCCACCGCCTGTCCGCACCTGGCGATGGCCGCGGTGCTGATCGCCGGCCGCCTGGGCATCGAACGACGCCTGCCGCTGCGCGCCCTGGCCGATGTCGATCCGCACGGCCTCAGCGACGAAGAGCGCCAGGCCCGCGGCATCCAGGCCCTGCCGGCGACCCTCGGCGATGCGCTCGACTGCCTGCAGCGCGACGAGACGCTCTGCGCCGAGCTGCCAAAGCCGCTGCTGGACACCTACCTCGCCATGAAGCGCCACGAACTGGCGCTGACGGCGGGCCTTTCCGACGACGACCTGTGCCGCCACTATGCCGAGCTTTACTGACAACCCCGAACTCGGCATCTACCAGCTGCCTCCCTACCGCCTGCTCAACCCCGAAGGGCGCAGCCCGGTGGTCCTGGTCTGCGAGCACGCCAGCCGGCACATCCCGCTGGAGTTGCAGCGCCTCGGCCTGGACCAGGCCGCGGCGGAAGAACACATCGCCTGGGATATCGGCGCCCTGGCGCTGGCCGAAGAGCTTTCCCGGCGGCTCGACGCGCCATTGCTGGCGGCCGGCTACTCGCGCCTGCTGATCGACCTGAACCGACCGCTGGAGGCACCCGACAGCATTCCGCCGCACAGCGAGATCTACCCGGTTCCCGGCAACCGCGAGCTGTCCGAGACGGTGCGCCGCTATCGCCAGGATTGCCTGTTCCATCCGTTCCACCAGCGCCTGACGCAACTGCTCGACGAGCGCCAGGCCGCCGGCGTGCCGACCCGCGTGGTCGGCGTGCACAGTTTTACCCCGGTGTACCACGGCAGACCCCGCCCGCTGGTTGCCGGGGTGCTTTATCGCAACGCCGGCGCCTACGCCAGGCGCATCCTCGACGGTTTGCGCCGGCACGGCCTGGAAGTCGCCGGCAACCAGCCCTATGCGATCGACCCGGCGGAAGACACTACCGTTCCGGTGCATGGCGACGCACGCGGTCTGGAAGCGGTGCTGCTGGAGATCCGCAACGATGGATTGCGCACGCCGGATGCGGTGTACGCCTGGGCCGAGCGTCTGTATCCCTGGCTCTGATGCGATGACCGGCACCGCCGGTCGCCAATAACGAGAAAGAGGCCCGCTTCGCGTGCGGCGCCGATAACGACAATACGCTGCCTTTTCCCGAGGAGCCCGTCATGGCCATCGAACAGTTCGGATACCGGCAACAGCTGCGCCGCAGCCTGTCCCTGAGCGACCTGATCATCTACGGGATGATCTTCATGATCCCCATCGCCCCGTTCGGGGTCTACGGCTGGGTCCATGCCGATGCCCACGGCATGGTGCCGATGGCCTACCTGGTGGGCATGCTGGCGATGCTCTTCACCGCCCTCAGCTACGGAGCCATGGCCAAGGCCTTTCCGATTGCCGGCTCGGTGTATTCCTACGCCCAGCGCGGCATCCACCCCCATGTCGGCTTCATCGCCGGCTGGGTGCTGCTGCTCGACTACCTGCTGATCCCGCCGCTGCTCTACGTGTTCAGCGCGCTGGCGCTGAACCACTTGTTCCCGGCGATCCCCAAGCTGGCCTGGATGCTGCTGTTCCTGGTCTCGGCGACCCTGGTCAACCTGCGCGGCATCACCTTCGCCGCCCGCGCCAACCTGTTGTTCCTGATCGGAGAGCTGGTGGTCCTGGCGATCTTCCTGGTGGTCGGCTACCAGGCGCTGGAAGGCGGCCTGGGCAACGGCCGGCTGACCCTCGAGCCGCTGTATCGCCCGGAGGCCTTCGATCTCGGCCTGGTGATGAAGGCCGCCTCGATCGCCGTACTGTCGTTCCTCGGCTTCGACGCCATCTCCACCCTCGCCGAGGAGGTCAAGGGCGATCCCGCGCGACAGATCGGCCGCGCCGCGCTGATCGCGCTGTTCATCATGGGCGGCATCTTCATCGCGCAGACCTGGCTGGCCACCGACCTCGCCGCCGGGATGAACTTCAAGTCGGCGGACACCGCCTTCTACGAGATCGCCGAAGCGGCCGGTGGCCAGTGGCTGTCGATGCTGACCGCGGTAGCCACCGCGCTGGCCTGGGGTGTCACCGTGTCGATCACCTCGCAGGCAGCGGTCTCGCGCCTGCTCTACTCGATGGCCCGCGACGGCAGGCTGCCGCGCGCGCTGGCCAGGGTCCATCCGCGCTACCAGACGCCGCACGTCAGCCTGTACCTGGTGGCGGTGCTGTCGCTGGGAATCGGCTGGGCCTTCCTCGACGCACCGGACGTGCTCACCTCACTGGTGAACTTCGGTGCCCTCACCGGCTTCTGCCTGCTGCACCTGAGCGTGATCAACCACTACTACCGCCGCCAGCGCTCCGGCCAGTGGTTGCGGCATCTACTGTTCCCGCTGGTGGGCCTGGCGATCATCGCCTACGTGCTGTACAGCATGAGCCTCGACGCACAGTTGCTCGGACTGGCCTGGATCGCGGTGGGGCTGGTCTACCTGGCGTTGCTGCAACGCGGCGGGCGCCAGGCGCCAACGGAGTTGGCGAAGGATCTCTGACGCCTCGCGAGGGCTGGTTCAAGCCGGCTCTTCGCCGACGAAATCGCTGCGGCTGAGGCCATGCCGCAGCATCTTTTCGTTGAGTGTCCGGCGCGGCAGTTGCAGCAACTCCATCACCGCCTTGATATCCCCGCGGCACTGGCCGAGCGCCTGGCGCAGGCACTCCGCCTCGAAGGCTTCCATGCGTTCCGCCAGCCCCGAGGTAAGGCCGCCGCCTTCCTCGGCGTCCCCACGCTCCAGGCCGAGGACATGACGCTCGGCGGCGTTGGCCAGCTCGCGTACATTGCCCGGCCAGTCGTGGGCCATCAGCCGCGCCAGTTCCGCCGGCGCGGCGGGCTGCGGCTCGCGGCCGAGGCGCTGGCTGGCAACGCTGGCGAAATGTTCGAAGAGCAGCGGGATGTCCTCGCGACGCTCGCGGATCGGCGGCAGGCGCAGCTCGGCGACGTTCAGGCGATACACCAGGTCCTCGCGGAAGCGTCCGGCACGTGCTTCGGCCAGCAGGTCGGGCTTGGTCGCGGCAATCACCCGCAGGTCGACGTGGATACTCTGGTTCGAGCCGAGCCGCTCCAGTTGCTGCTCCTGCAGGACGCGCAGCAGCTTGACCTGCTGCGCCAACGGCATGCTTTCGATCTCGTCGAGGAACAGGGTGCCGCCATGGGCATGCTCGAGCTTGCCGATGCGCTTGCCCTGCGCGCCGGTGAAGGCGCCGCTCTCATGACCGAACAGCTCGCTCTCGAACAGTTGCTCGGGAATCGCCGCGCAGTTCAGCGCCACGAACGGCTTGTCGGCGCGCGGCCCGAAGTCGTGCAGGCAGCGGGCAACCAGTTCCTTGCCGCTGCCGGTCTCGCCACGGATCAGGACGTTCACCGGGGTCGGCGCCAGGGCCAGAACCTGCCGGCGCAACGCTTCCATCGGCTTGGACACGCCGAGCAGACGCGCATCGACCTGGTCCTTGAGACTGGCCTGCTCCTTCAGGCGCCGGTTCTCCAGCACCAGGCGGCGCTTTTCCAGCGCGCGCCGCAAACTGCCGAGCAGGCGCTCGGGCGTGAAGGGTTTCTCGATGAAGTCGTAGGCACCCTGGCGCATGGCCTCCACCGCCATCGGCACGTCGCCGTGCCCGGTGACCATGATCACCGGCAGGTCGCGATCGACCGCCTGCAGGTTGGCGAGCAGTTGCAGGCCGTCCATGCCGGGCATGCGCACATCGCTGATGACCACCCCGGCGAAGGACTTGTCCAATGCTCCCAGGCATTCCTCGGCGCGCAGGCACAGGCGCACCTCGAAGCCGGACAGCTCCAGCCATTGCTGCACCGCTTCGCGGATCGTCGCTTCGTCGTCGACGAAGATCACCTGGTCGCTCATGTCGTTACGCTCGTGTCATCGGGGGCCGCCGGCAGGATCAGGCTGAACACCGCTCCCGCCTCGGCATTGGCGACCTGCAGGCGGCCGCCGAGTTCGTGGACGATCCCATAGGATACCGCCAGGCCGAGGCCGAGTCCCTCTCCCACCGGCTTGGTGGTGAAGAACGGATCGAAGACGCTGCCCAGGTGCTCGGCGGGAATCCCGCCGCCGTTGTCGGCGACGCTCAGCACCCAGTCGCCGCCAAGCCGTTGCAGGGCCAGGCGGATCCATGGCCGCTCCTGGCCGGCAACGGCATCCAGGGCGTTGCGCAGCAGGTTGACCAGCACCTGTTCCAGGCGGATCGCGTCACCCATCACCCAGGCCGGCCAGAGCAGCGCCTGCTCGATCTCCACCCGTTCGGCGCGGATTCGCGGTAGCAACAACTGCTGCGCCTGTTCGACCACGTGGCCCAACTCGATACGCTCGCGCAGGCCGCCGGCGCTCTTGCGCGCGAAGGTCTTCAGGTGGCCGGTGAGCGCGGCCATGCGTTCGAGCATCTGGTCGATGCGCGGCAACGCCTGGCGCGCCTCGTCGTGGCGTCCGGCGTCGAGCAGCAGGCGCAGGCTGGCCAGTTGCATGCGCTGGGCGGTGAGCGGCTGGTTGATCTCATGGGCCAGGGCCGCCGACATCTGCCCCAGGGCGGCCAGCTTGGCCGCCTGCACCAGGCCGTCCTGCGCGGTACGCAGGTCGGCGGTGCGCTGCTCGACCAGGCGCTCCAGCTCCTCCCGGCTACGTTGCCGCAGGCGGGCGATACGCCAGCGCTGGTGCAGGAACAAGCCGAGGAAGACCAGCGCCAGCCAGGTGCCGGCGGCGGCCAGGCGCGCGGTGGCGACGTCGTCCTGGATGCTCGCGGTGTCGCGCAGCAAGTGGAGGGTCCAGCCGTCGTTGGGCAGGTCCAGCGATTGCCAGAGGTAGTCCTTCTCGCCGTCGGCGCTTTCCACCCGCGCCAGACGGCTGTCTTCGCCGTAGCTGCGCAAGGTCTGGTGGCGCAGGGGTGTCAGGGGCTGGCGATCGTATTGCCGGGTCTCCGCCAGTTCGAAGCGGTCCACGGTATCCAGCGGTTCCAGTTCGCGGTAGCGCCAACCGGCGTGGTTGGCGAGGAACACGATGCCCTTGGCGTCGCTGGCCAGGACCAGGTCGGGGGTCTGGTTCCACTGCCGTTCCAGATCGGGAAACTCCAGCTTGACCACGATTGCGCCCAGGAAGCTGCCGTCCTCGGCGCGCACCGCGTGGGACAGGAAATAACCGGGAATCCCGCTGATCACCCCGACCGCATAGAAACGTCCGGAGCCTTGGGCGATGGTCTGGCGGAAATAGGGACGGAAACCGTAGTTGTGGCCCACGTAGCTGGTCGGCAGGTTCCAGTTGCTCGCCGCCACGGCCAGCCCGGTACGGTCGAGCAGCTCCAGGGTGGAGGAGCGGGCGGCCAGGTTGATGCTTTCCAGCTTGAGGTTGAGGCGCTGCTGCAACTCGCCGTCGATCGGCCCGGCCAGCGCCGCGCGCAGGTCCGGATCCAGCGCCAGCACCGCCGGCAGGCTGCGGAAGCGTTCGATCAGGGTCTGCAGCGAGCCGGCGTAGAGGTCCAGCTGCTTGCGCACCTGTTCGCCCTCGGCGCGTAGCGCCTGCTGCCGCGCCTGGCGTCCCGCCCAGTCCATGGACAGCAGCAGGCCGCCGAGCAGCGGCAGCAACAGCAGGAACAGGCGCAGCGGACGGGACAAGGACATCGGCGGATCGAAACGGCGGCGGGAAGCGGCGACGATAGCACGGCGCCCGGTTACACTGCGCGCCGTACGAGGAGTCTGCCCATGTCGCTATCCCCCTGGTCCCATTCCTGCTCGGCCGGTTTCACCCTGCGCGGCTGGCGCAGCGAACCGAGCGGCAAGCCGTTGCTGCATTTCCTCCATGGCAACGGCTTCTGCGGCCGCACCTACGAACCGATGCTGCGTCTGTTGGCGGAGGATTTCGACCTCTGGCTGTGCGACATCCAGGGCCACGGCGAAAGCGACCATGGCGGCCGCTTCCACGGCTGGAACCGCAACGCCGAGATGGCGGTGGAGGCCTTCGAGGCCGGGCGCGGTCCCTATGGCGATGTCCAGCGACTGGCCTGCGGGCACAGCTTCGGCGGCGTCCTCAGCAGCCTCGTCCTGGCCCGCCATCCCACCCTGTTCGCCCGCGCCGTGCTGCTCGACCCGGTACTGTTCACCCCGGCGATGATCGGCGTGATGGCGCTTTCCGAGACCCTCGGCCTGCAATTGCGCGGCAGCCTGGCGAAGAAGGCGCGCCTGCGCCGCAGCCAGTGGCCGGATCGCGCAGCCGCCTACGCCGGCTTGCGCGGCCGCGGTATCTTCAAGGGCTGGACCGACGAGGCGCTGTGGGCCTACGTGGAATATGCGCTGAAGGAGAGCGACGGCGGAGTCGAGCTGAAGTGCCGGCCAAGCCGCGAAGCGGAGATCTTCAGCTCCTTCCCCAGGCGGCTGTGGCCGTCGCTGGGCAAGATCATCACGCCGACCCGCGTGCTCTACGGTGACCGCACCTACCCTTTCGTCGCCAAGTCGGTGGCGCGCTGGTGCTCGCTCAACCCCCAGGTCAGCGCCCACGTGGTGGTCGGCGGCCACTGCTTCATGCAGGAAGACCCGGCCGATGCCGCCGAACGCGTACGCGACTTTCTCCTGCCCAATCCATGAACGCTCCTTCCGTGGGGAATCCGGCGCTCATTCATCGGTCCCAGGGAGGATGACCCCACAGGACCGAGCCATGCGCCCCCTCCTCTTCAGTGCCCTTCTCCTGCTTTCCGGGCATACCCAGGCCAGCGAATGGAACGACAGCCAGGCCGTGGACAAGCTATTCGGCGCGGCCGGGGTGAAAGGCACCTTCGTCCTCTACGATGTGCAGCGGCAGTGCTATGTCGGCCATGACCGGGAGCGCGCGGAAACCCGCTTCGTTCCCGCTTCCACCTACAAGGTGGCGAACAGCCTGATCGGCTTATCCACAGGGGCGGTTAGATCCGCCGACGAGGTTCTTCCCTATGGCGGCAAGCCCCAGCGCTTCAAGGCCTGGGAGCACGACATGAGCCTGCGCGAGGCGATCAAGGCATCGAACGTACCGGTCTACCAGGAACTGGCGCGGCGCATCGGCCTGGAGCGGATGCGCGCCAATGTCTCGCGCCTGGGTTACGGCAACGCGGAAATCGGCCAGGTTGTGGATAACTTCTGGTTGGTGGGACCGCTGAAGATCAGCGCGATGGAACAGACCCACTTTCTGCTCCGACTGGCGCAGGGAGAATTGCCATTCCCCGCCCCGGTGCAGTCCACCGTGCGCGCCATGACCCTGCTGGAAAGCGGCCCGGGCTGGGAGCTGCACGGCAAGACCGGCTGGTGCTTCGACTGCACGCCGGAACTCGGCTGGTGGGTGGGCTGGGTGAAGCGCAACGAGCGGCTCTACGGCTTCGCCCTGAACATCGACATGCCCGGCGGCGAGGCCGACATCGGCAAGCGCGTCGAACTGGGCAAGGCCAGTCTCAAGGCTCTCGGGATACTGCCCTGACGCTCTGCCGCCTCAGTCGCCGACCTTTTTCTGCCGGGACTGCCGCCACTCGTCGAGGCGAATCACCTCGGCGCTATGCACCGGCGGGTTGTCGACCTCGGCGGCCGCCTCGAAGCGATGCGGGGCCAATTCGATGGCGCCGAGGTGATAGCCATACATGACGATGCGCCCGGCGTAGCGTTCCTCGCCGCTGACGGTGAATTCGAAACCGAACTCGCGGCTCAGCCGCCACTGACCACGGTGGTCACGGGCCAGGCGCAGGCGCCGGCGCGCGACATTCTCGTCGAGCAGTTCCACGCCCTGCTTGGCGCAATGCTGCTTGGCCAGCAGCAACGCCCGCTCGCGTACGCCATGGGCGCGCCACCACCAGGCTGCGGCGGCGCCCAACAGGAGCATGACGAAAAGGTTACCCAGGGTCACGAGCGGAATCCGGTGTAGGGGGACGGCCAGCTTACCCGTTCTCCCGGCAGGCAGCGAGTGGGGGGTGTTTTCGCCATGTGAATTAGCCCCCATACTGCGCCGACTCAGCTGTAGGAAGTCGTCTCATGCCACGTACACCCCACCTGCTCGCCATCCAGTCCCATGTGGTCTTCGGCCACGCCGGCAATGCCGCGGCGGTGTTCCCGATGCAGCGCATCGGAATCAACGTCTGGCCGTTGAACACGGTGCAATTCTCCAACCACACCCAGTACGGTCAATGGACCGGGCAGGTGCTGCCGCCGGAGCAGATTCCGGCGCTGGTGGACGGTATTGCCGGCATCGGCGAACTGGGCAACTGCGACGCGGTGCTGTCCGGCTATCTCGGCAGCGCCGCCCAGGGCCGCGCCATTCTCGATGTGGTGGCACGGATCAAACAGGCCAACCCTCGGGCGTTGTACCTCTGCGACCCGGTCATGGGCCACCCGGAAAAAGGCTGCATCGTGGCCCCGGAAGTCAGCGACTTCCTGCTGGAAGAAGCCGCCGCGGTCGCCGACTACCTGTGCCCCAACCAGTTGGAGCTGGACAGCTTCTGCGACCGCCAGCCGAACTCCCTCGCCGACTGCGTGGAAATGGCACGGAGCCTGCTGGCACGCGGTCCCAGGGCAATCCTGGTAAAGCACCTGAACTATCCGGGCAAGTCCGGCGACACCTTCGAGATGCTGCTGGTGGCCGCCGATCAGGCCTGGCACCTGCAACGCCCGCTGCTGGCCTTCCCGCGGCAACCGGTCGGAGTCGGCGACCTGGCCTCGGGGCTGTTCCTCTCTCGCCTGCTGCTCGGCGACGACCTGCGTAACGCCTTCGAATTCACCGGCGCCGCGGTCCATGAAGTGCTGCTGGAAACCCAGGCCTGCGGCAGCTACGAGCTGGAACTGGTGCGGGCGCAGGATCGGATCGCACACCCAAGGGTTCGTTTCGACGCAGTGCGCCTTTAGTCTCCGCCCCTGTGGGTGAAAATCATCCACAGGCGGCTCAAAGAACGTATTTCCCCAACATCAACCCACCGACCACCATCACCGCCATCAGCACGAAAGCCATGCCCAGACGCCGCTCGATCAGGGTCTTCAGGCGTGGGCCAGCCCAGAACAGCAAAGCGCAGGTAGCGGCGAAGCGCAGGCTGCGGGCGACAAGGCTGAGGCCGACGAACAGCCAGAGGTCGAGCTGGGTCACTCCGCTGGTAATGGTGATCACCTTGTACGGCAGCGGCGTGAAGCCGCCGCCCAGCAGCACCATCAGCCAGCCCAGTTCGTTGTAGCGTTCGGCGACCTGTTCGAAGTTCTCCAGCAAGCCATAGAACGCCAGGATCGGCATGGCCACGCTCTCGAACAGCAGCAAGCCGATGAAATAGCCGGCGATGCCGCCCAGCACCGAGCTGATCGCGCAGATCGTCGCGTAACGCCAGGCCTTGGCCCGGTTGGCCAGGACCATCGGCACCAGCAAGGCGTCCGGCGGAATCGGGAAGAACGAGCTTTCGGCGAAGGTCACCCCGCCCAGGGCCAGCTCCGCGCGGGGATGGCCGGCCAGGCGCAGGGTCCAGTCGTAGAGACGGCGCAACATGTCAGGCCGACTGCGGCAGCGGTGCGTCGGCGCCGCGCTCGTCACGGTCGAGTCCCAGGCGATGGACCATGCCGCAGGCGATCTCGCGCTCGCCCATGATCACCAGGTTGGCGCCGTTCTGCTCCAGGTAGTCCACCTCGGCGTCGAAATGCGCCCGGGCGACGATGTCCAGCGGCGGGTTCACCGCGCGGGCGTGGCTGGCGATCTGCCCGGCCTCGAAGCCGTTGGGAATGGCGATCAGCAACCAGCGCGCCTCGGCGATGTTGGCCAGCTCCAGCACGCCGGGACTGGCGGCATTGCCGAGGACCACGCTGTAGCCCTGTTCGCGCAGTTCGTCGGCCTTGTCGCGCTTGTCCACCACTACCACGAAGGGCGTCCCGGCGGCGCGCAGGCGAGCGCTGACCAACCCGCCAACCCGGCCATGACCGATCAGCACCGCATGCTCGCGCTCCAGGATCGGCGGCGGCAGGTCCTGCGCCGGCATCTCGCGGACCCCGCCAGCGGCCTCCGCCAGGCGCTGCTCCTTGCGTTGCTGCAGGCGATCGATGGCGATGAACAGCAGCGGATTGACCAGGATCGACAGGATCGCCCCGGCCAGCACCAGGTCGCGGCTCTGCTCCGGCACCAGTTCGAGGCCAATGCCCAGGCCGATGAGAATGAAGGAAAACTCGCCGATCTGCGCCAGGCTGGCGGCGATCACCAGTGCGGTGCTGTTCGGATGGCCGAAAGCGCGGACGATCAGGTAGGCGGCCACCGACTTGCCGAAGACGATGACCAGGAAAGTGGCCAGGACCGTCAGTGGCTCCTGCAACAGGATCATCGGATTGAACAGCATCCCCACCGAGACGAAGAACAGCACCGCGAAAGCGTCGCGCAGCGGCAACGAGTTCTCCGCCGCCTCGTGGCTGAGCTCGGACTCGTTGAGAATCATCCCGGCGAAGAAGGCACCTAGCGCGAAGGACACCCCGAACAGCACCGCCGAGCCATAGGCGATGCCCAGGGCAATGGCCAGCACGGCCAGGGTGAAGAGCTCCCGCGAACCGCTGGCGGCGATCCTCTCCAGCACCCAGGGCACCACCCGGCGACCGCCGAAGATCATCAGGGCGACGAAGGCGGCGACCTTGCCCAGGGTAATCAGCAGCGGCCAGAGCAGACCGGCGTCGCCGCCGTCGGTCTTGCCGCCGAGGGTGCCGGCGAGCGCCGGCAGGAGCACCAGGGTCAGGACCATCGCCAGGTCCTCGACGATCAGCCAGCCAATGGCGATCCTGCCACGCTTGGTGTCCAGCAACTGGCGCTGCTCCAGGGCGCGCAACAGCACCACGGTACTGGCCACCGACAGGCTCAGGCCGAATACCAGGCCGCCGCCGAAGCTCCAGCCGAGCAGCTTGGCCAGGCCGATGCCAAGCAGCGTGGCGACGCCGATCTGCACCAGCGCCCCGGGAATGGCAATGGCCTTCACCGAGAGCAGGTCCTTGAGCGAGAAGTGCAGGCCGACGCCGAACATCAGCAGGATCACGCCGAGTTCGGCGATTTCCTGCGACAGCGCCTGGTCGGCGACATAACCGGGAGTGAACGGCCCGGCCAGGACGCCCGCGAGCAAGTAGCCGACCAGCGGCGAAATGCGCAGGCGATTGGCCAGGGCCCCGAAGAGGAAGGCGAGGACGAACCCCGCGGCGAGTGTAGTGAGTAACGGCGTATGGTGCATCAGGACTCCCGGCAACACGGGGAACGCGTCCTCCGCGGCCTGGCCGGCGGACGACGACGTTCGAAATGGATCACGGACCCGCGCCCGTGACGGCAAGGCGGAAAGGCTTTCCGCCAACGGAGCCGGGCAGAGCGACCGGCCCATGGCATTCGAGCGACCCGACGGCGGCTATGGTTCGTGGCGAAACCCGGCGCGATACCGACAGGTTAACCCGTTGACGTTGCTGGAGTTTTAACAGGCACGCCGGTTTCTTATCAAGAAATGTCAGGAATGGACGCCAGCAGAGGCAAACCTCTGCGTTTTCTTATGAAAAGCTGCGAAAATTCGCGAAACGGCAGCAGGTCCGAAGCGGGCTCGACCGGACACCGGCAGCCTTCCTCATCCGTCTTCGCGAATCGCCTGGTAGCGGGCCTCCAGCTCCGCGCGCAGCTGGCGGCGTTGTTGGGCCTGGGCGAAGCGGCACTTCTGCTCGGCGGTTTCCAGCTCCAGCGGGCGGACGGCCACCGGCTTGCGCTCGTCATCCAGGGCGACCATGGTGAAGAAACAGCTGTTGGTATGACGCACGGACTGCTCGCGGATGTTCTCGGTGATGACCTTGACGCCGATTTCCATGGAAGTCCGCCCGGTGTAGTTGACCGAAGCGAGGAAGGTCACCAGTTCGCCGACATGCACCGGCTCGCGGAAGATCACCTGATCCACCGACAGGGTCACCACGTAGCGACCGGCATAGCGACTGGCGCATGCATAGGCGACTTCGTCGAGATACTTCAGGAGGGTGCCGCCATGGACATTGCCGGAGAAATTGGCCATGTCCGGAGTCATCAGCACGGTCATCGACAGTTGGTTGTTTCCGGGTTGCATAGCGCTTTTTCTCTCATCAGGACGGGCGGGGGACACCATAGACGCAAACGAAGACGGCAGCGGCCACAAATTTTCAATCGTCATGATCGAAATCGCGCCGGGTCGTGCAGACATCCGCGGGCTTTTCTAGACTGGCCCTTTTCCACCGGGAATCGCTCCAATGCCTGCCGCCATACGCATCCTTCTCCTGGCCCTGGCCGTGCTTGCCGGCATCGGTGCCGCTGCCATCCAGGCCGAGGATACGCCCTGCGCCACCGCCGCGGAATGCAACACGCGCGGCACCCAGGCTTATCGACAGGGGAGTTATCCACAGGCGCTGGACGCCTTCGCCTGGCAATTGCGCCTGGCCGAGCGCCAGGAGCAGGGCGGAGCCGACTCGGAACAGGCGCTGAACAATCTCGCGCTGACCAGCCTCAAGGCCGGGCAACCGGGACGCGCCCGCGCCTGGATGAACCTGGCGCTGGATCGCGGCTACAGCGGCAAGGCCACGCGCTACAACCTGGAACAGGTTGCCCTGAAAGTCGACTATCCGTCCCTCCAGGGCCTCGCCGGGCACTACCTGCGCTACGCCGGGCAGGCCGAATGGGAAAGCCTGCAGATCGAACCGGTGAAGGGCGGCTACCAGGCGAGCTTCGCCCTGATGCGCATCGGCAATCCGGAGAAACTGATGGAATATGGGCCCGCGGCGGTCGGCGAGTTGTCCGGTCGGCTGGAGGGGCAAGGCGCCCTCTACCGGCTGCGCAGCGAAGGACTGGGCGCCGGCTGCAGCCTGCTGGTATGGCAGGAAGGCATCGACCTGCGAGTGGTGGAGAGCCTTGGCGGGGACTGCCAGGGTTACGGCGGCATGGGCATCGCCGCCGCCGGTAACTGGGTGAAGATATCCAGTCAGGCCAGGGACGACTGAAACTTTTCCACAGGCCGCTCCAGCGGAGCGACCCGTGGAAAATCCACTCAGCGGCCAGCGGACAGGCCGAAGTCCACCGCCAGGTCGGCGCCCGTGATCGCTTCGGCCTGAGGGCCGCAGAGATACCAGACCAGCTCGGCGACTTCTTCCGGGCGGATGAAGCGCGCCGCCTTGCCCTGTGGATAGTCCTTCAGCAGCGCGCGCTTGTAGCCATCCGGATTGCCCATCCCATAGCGTTCGGCCTGGTAGTCGAGCATCGGCGTGGCGATATCCGCCGGCGACACGGCGTTGACCCGCACGCCCTGCTCGGCCAGTTCAAGCGCCAGGGTCTTGCTCAGCATGGTCAGCGCCGCCTTGCTCGCGCAATACGCCGCCGAACCCCGGTAGGCCTGGCGTCCGGAGTCGCTGGAGATGTTGACGATGCTGCCCTGGTTTTCCTTCAGGTAGGGAATCGCGGCCTGGCACATGTAGAAGGAGGCCTTGAGGTTGACTCCCAGGACCAGGTCGAAATCCTCCTCGGTGAAATTTTCCACAGGCCCCTCGCGCCAGACGCCCGCGGCATTCACCAGGGCGTCGAGACGTCCGGTACGGGCGAGAATCTTCGACATCAGGGTATGGCAGTTATCCGCGCTGCGCAGGTCGGCGACCCCGCTGGCGTCCAACGGCACCTGCGCGTTCAGCGCGTGCAGGCCCTCCTTATCCACATCCGTGGCGGCGATGCGCCAATGACTCTGGGCGAAACGCTTGGCGATTGCCCGGCCCAAGCCGCCGGCTGCACCAGTGATAAGAACGACGGGCGTGCTCATCTGCTTTTCCTTACTCCTGTGCCGCGTGGAAAACACCGACGGCCAATCGGCCGCCCGCTTCAATGACTGACCGGCAACGCCGGCAGCCGTTCATTCAGGCCTGGTTGAGATACCAGCGCCAGTCCTGCTCGCCGACCTCGCCCATGAAGGCACGGTATTCGGCCTGCTTGATCGCCAGGTAGATCTTCAGGAAATCCTCGCCGAGCGCCTCGCGCGCCCAGGCCGAGCCCTCCAGCGCGCGCAGCGCGGTCAGCCAGTCGCTCGGCAACGCCTGGGTGGCTTGAGCGTAGCCGTTGCCGGTGATCGGCGCACCGGGGTCGAGTCGCTCGCGAATCCCCAGGCGCACCGCCGCGAGCAACGCCGCCGCCGCCAGGTAGGGATTGGCGTCGGCGCCGCAGATGCGGTGCTCGATGTGCCGGCTGGACGCCGGGCCGCCGGGAACCCGCAGCGACACGGTGCGGTTGTTGATTCCCCAGGTCGGCGCCAGCGGCGCGTAGCTGTTCGCCTGGAAGCGGCGGAACGAGTTGGCGTTCGGACAGAACAGCGCCAAAGACTCCAGCAGGCACGCCTTCATTCCACCGATGGCCTGGCGCAGCAGCGGGGTCCCGGCCGGGTCCTCGCTGGCGAACAGATTGTTGCCAGCGGCGTCGGCCAGGCTGACGTGCAGGTGCAGGCCGTTGCCGGATAGATCGGCGAACGGCTTGGCCATAAAGCAGGCCTGCAACCCATGGCGATTCGCCACACCCTTGACCAGGCGCTTGTAGCGCACGCCTTCGTCGATCGCCTGGAGCGCGTCGAAGCGGTGCTGCAGGGTAATCTCCACCTGCCCCGGCGCGTACTCCGAGATCGCCGTGCGCGCCGGCAGGCCCTGGGCCTCGCAGGCGGCATACAAGTCATCGAGGAATGGCTGCAACTGCTCCAGCTCGTAGACGCCATAGACCTGGGTCGCCCGCGGCCGCTGGCCATTCATCTGCAACGCCGGCAACGGCCGGCCGTCGCTGTCGCGTTCGCGGTCGAGCAGGTAGAACTCCAGTTCCACCGCCATCACCGGGTGGAAACCCTCCGCCTGCAGGCTGTGGATAACCCGCTGCAGCACATGCCGGGGATCGCCCGCCGCGGCCGGTAGCCCGAGCTCGGGATGCATGCTGACCTGCACCTGTCCGGTCGGTGACTGCCGCCAGGGTTGCAGGGTCAGGCTGCCGGGCAGCGGGAAGGTCCAGCAATCGGCATCGCCGACGTCCCAGACCAGGCCGGTCTCCTCGACGTCATCGCCATTGATGGTCAGGCCGAGGATGGTGCTCGGCAGCGGCCGCCCGCTTTCGTAGACCGCCAGCAGCTCGTCGCGATGCAGCAGCTTGCCGCGCGGCACGCCGTTGGCGTCGATCAGGAACAGCTCGATGCTGCGCACCTCGGGGTGTGCGGCGAGGAACTCGCGGGCTTCCCGCGGATCGGCGAAATGCATCTCAGGCCTCCCGCGCGCCGGGTATGGCGAGCAGCTCGCCGAGCGCCTCGTCGAGGCTGAAGAGCAGGCGGTCGACATCTTCTTCGCGAGTGTCCGGGCAACACAGGGTCATGTTGTGGAACGGCGTGATGAGGATGCCGCGGTTGATCAGATACAGGTGCAAGGCCATCTGCAGGCTGTCGTGGAACGCCGCCTCGGCGGCCGCGCCGTCGCGTGGGGGTTGCGGGCAGAACTGGAACTCGCTGCGCGCGCCGAGCTCGGTCACCGACCAGGCCAGGCCGTGCTTGTGGATAATCCTGCGGAAGCCCTCGGCCAGACGCGCCGCCAGGGGCAGCATGTGGGCGTAGGCGGTATCGGTCATCACCTCTTCCAGGTTGGCGCGCATACAGCGCATCGCCAGGGCGTTGGCCGACAGCGTGGTACCCATGCCGCTGTGGCCGTGGCCTTCGCTCTGCTCGCTGGCACGTGCCCTGGCCAGTTGCATGGCGCTGGCCATCGCCGCGCTGCAACCATACACCGAGCACGGTACGCCGCCGGCGATCGGCTTGCCGAGGGTGATGAAGTCCGGCTCGAGCTTCCAGGCGCGGGTACAGCCGCCAGGACCTGTGGAGATGGTGTGGGTCTCGTCGATGATCAGCAGCGTGCCGTGACGACGGGTCAGCTCGCGCAGCTTCTGGTGGAAGCCGGGTTGCGGCAGGACCATGCCGATGTTGGTCATCGCCGGCTCGCAGAGCACGGCGGCCACGTCTTCGCTGGCCAGCGCCCGCTCCAGGGCCTGGAGGTCGTTGAACGGCACCGCGCGGCTGAACTGGGTGAGGTCGTGGGCCTGGCCGAGCAGGCCGGAGCGATGCACGGTGCGGCCGTCGCGGCAGCGAACCAGGGTGTCGTCGACCGTGCCGTGGTAGCAACCGTCGAATACCAGCACCACCTTGCGACCGGTGATCGCACGCGCCCAGCGCAGGACGAAGCGGTTGGCGTCGGTGGCGGTGGTCGCTACCTGCCAGAACGGCAGGCCGAAGCGCTGCGCCAGCAGCTCGCCTGCGACGATGGCATCCTCCCCCGGAAGCATGGTGGTCAGGCCGTTCGCGCCCTGCTCGGCGAGCGCCCGGGCGATCGGCGCCGGAGAATGGCCGAACATGCTGCCGGTATCGCCCAGGCAGAAGTCCACGTAGGCGTGGCCGTCCACATCATGGAAACGCGCGCCGTGGGCACGCGCCACGAACAGCGGACAGGGTGTTGACCAATCGCTCATCCAGTGCATCGGTACGCCGTCGAACAAGGCGCGCCGGGCTCGCTCGGCGAGCGCGACGGACTGTGGATTCTGCGCAAGGAAACGTTGCTGCTCGCGGGCCATGAAGGTTTCCACGGCGGCTTCGGCGATGCCACTGGCGGTCATTTCGAACACCTCGTTTTTTATTTCGCACAACTTTCATTTGTGATCACAAAAAAGTCAATACAGTATTTGAAAGCACTGATAATCTGTTTTCCATGTCAATTTTGTGATCACAAAAATGAATGACTTTTCGAAGTGGACAGGCCAGGTCGCGCTCATCAGCGGCGCCGGCAGCGAACTCGGCATCGGTTTCGCCATTGCCCGGCGGCTGGCCCGCGAAGGCGTGCGTCTGCTGATCACCGCCAGCAGCGAGCGGATTAGGCAACGAGCGGAGGAACTGAGCGCATGTGGTCACGACGTGCGCGCCGCGAGCGCCGACCTGACCGACGAAGCCCAGGTGCAGGGCCTGCTGGACTGGGCCGAAGCCCAGTGGGGACGGGTCGACATCCTGGTGAACAATGCCGGCATGGCCCAGTTGGACAGCGCGGAGCCCTTCAGCGCAGTGGAAGCGACCTCGCTGCGGGATTGGCAACTGTCCCTGTCGCGCAACCTGACCAGCGCTTTCCTGCTCACCCGCGGCCTGCTGCCGGGCATGCGCGAGCGCGGCTACGGGCGGATCGTCAACGTCGCCTCCACCACCGGAACCCGCGGCAGCAACCCGGGCGAAGCCGCGTATAGCGCGGCCAAGGCCGGTCTGGTCGGCTGGAGCATGGGCCTGGCGCTGGAGGTGGCGAAGAGCGGCATCACGGTGAACAGCGTCGCCCCGGGCTGGATCGCCACCGCCTCGAGCACCGCCGAAGAACGCCAGGCCGCCCTGGCCAGCCCCAGCGGACGTGCCGGCCGGCCCGAAGAGGTGGCCGCCGCGGTGGCCTTCCTCGCCTCGCCCGAAGCCAGCTTCGTCAACGGCGAACTGCTGGTGGTGGACGGCGGCAACTGCCTGATCGAAAACAAACGGAGCTGAACATGCGCAACTGCAACCTGACGCTTTCCCAGCTTCCGGCGCCACCGGCGACCCGGAGCTGACCATGGCCGAGAATCTCCAGGAACGACTCTACCAACGACTGCGGGAAGACTTGCTGGCCGGACGTTTCCAGCCCGGCGAGCGACTGAAGATCCGCGACCTGGCGAACCAATGGGGCACCAGCCCGATGCCGGTTCGCGCCGCCCTGCAACGGTTGGTGGCGGAAGGGGCGCTGGAGGGCGAGGCACAACGCTCGCTCAGGGTGCCGCTGATGACCCGCGAGCGTTTCCTGCAGATCCTCCAGGTGCGCCTGTCCCTCGAAGGGCTGGCGGCCGAAAGCGCCAGCGGCCGGCTGGACGAGCAGGCACTGGAAGGACTCGAAGGTTGTCTGCGGCGAATGGAGGACGCCTTGCGCCGACGCGAGGTACAGGCCTACCTGGAAGCCAACAGCGAATTCCACCTGACGCTCTACCGCGCCTGCGGCAACCCGGTGCTGCTGCGTCTCATCGAGACGCTCTGGCTACAGGTCGGGCCGTTCTTCAACCGGCTGTTCACCGAGGCCGACCTCTCCCTACGTCTGAACGATTTCCACGAGGACGCCCTGGACGCGCTACGCCGCGGCGACGGCCCGGCCGCGCGCGCGGCGATCGAACAGGACCTGGCCTACTTCGGCCAGTACCTGCTGAACCTCCTGGAGCTGGAGGCCCGGCCACGAAAGCGACACCGTTCCGGCGAGCACGCCTGACGGGAGATAAGCGCCGCTACTGCGGGCGAATGGTGCGCACATTGTCCTTCTTGATCAGGATGGTGTCGCCATTCAGCTGTTCGAACTCGTAGTAGTCATTGTATTTGTCGTAATCCGACTGATCCTTGACCAGGACCTCGCTGCCATCTTGCAAAGTGACCACCGCCTGGTTGGCGCAACCCGCCAGGCTGGTCAGCAGCAATGCAGCGAACAGAGCTTTGAACTTCATAGAATCTCCACACGGGGCAGCGCACTTGCCTACATCCGGAGCGACAAGTGCGGAATTGCCCTTGTGACCGTCGCAATCGAGGGAAATTCCTTAGCGCAGCGGCGCTTTGTCGGAGACGAAGCGCCGACGGCGACGCGCAGGGCCTCCAGGCAGCCTCGCGCGACGTCGGGAAGTCAGCGGCAAAGGCGCGTTGCAGAGCCTTTGCGGCGGTTCAGGCTCAGCTCTCCAGCCAGACGTCGCGAGCCCAGACCCACACCGAATCCCAGCTTTCATCGGTGAGGTCGCCATCGGCCCAGAGCACCACCTCGCCGTCCTCCGCCACGCAGTAGTAGCTGCCGTCGTCCTCGCAAAGCGGGATCAGCTCGCGCGGAACGCCCAGGTCCCAGGCAGTGGCCGCCACTTCGGGCAGGTAGGTGTGCGAGTGCGGATCGGTCACGGTCACCGGCTCCAGGCGGCCGTAGACCACATCGCTGACCAGCAGGAGGAATTCGCGGAACTCGGCGGGAATGCCGATCAGCAGCTCTTCCTCGATTTCCACCAGCAGTTCTTCTTCCGGCAGTTCCAGGGGCACCGGAACCGGTTCGTTGAGTTCACGCAGTTTTTCGATGACGTCTTCCACGACAGGCTCTCTCGCAACGGGTGGCGCGCTTTTTATACAGTAGCCGCACCGAGCGCAAGACAAGTGTCGCGGCTGGCCTTCGGCCATGGCGCCGGACGAATGGTCGGTCAACCCGCCAACGGAGATGAAAAAACCCCCGTTCCCTGGCGGAAGCGGGGGTTTCGGCGGCCCCCGAAGGGACCGCAACCACTCGGGATCAGTTCTGCCGGATACCGGCCACCAGCCATGGCTGGTTCTCGCCCTGGGCGCGCTCCATCCGCCAGCTTTCGCTGAAGGCTTCGCCCTGGTCGAAGCGCGAGGTCTTCGACACACCGCTGAAGGTCAGGGTGGCGATTGTCTTGTCGGCCTGGTCGTCGACGCCGTCCAGTTGCACGACCAGGTTGTCGATGTAGGTGGACTGGTAGGCGTCGCCGATCTCGGCGCGCTCCTGCTTCAGCCATTGCAACATCTGCGGGGTGACGAACTCGGCGATCTTGTCCATCTCGTTGGCATCCCAATGCTGCTGCAGGGACATGAAGTGTTCGCGAGCGGCACCGACGAAGCGCTCCTCGTTGAACCAGCTCGGCGCGTTGATCACCGGGCTCGGCGCAGCGGCAGCAGCGGCGGCGCCACCGAAGATCGGCGCCTGGGCCGGCATTTCGCGCTGCATCGGCGCGTGCCCGGCCATCGCAGGCTGGCCCTGGTTCTGCTGGCGCCGGCGAGCGGCGATGAAGCGGAAGGCGATGAAGGCCACCAGGGCGATCAACAGGATGTCGAGCATCTGGATGCCCTCGAAGCCGTCGCCCATGAACATGGAAGCGAGCAGGCCGCCCGCGGCGATACCGGCCAGCGGGCCGAGCCAGCGCGAAGCACCGCTGGCGGCAGCGGCGGGACGAGCGGCGTTGGGGGCGGCAGCAGTGGCGTTCGGCGCAGTGGCCGGCTGCGCCTGGCGGGTCTGGTGGCTGGGTGCCGAGCCGAGGCTCTTGCCGCCGCCGAAGCGCTTGGCATTGGCATCCAGGCTGACGGTCAGCGCCAGGCAGAAGGCGAGGGCGATGCTGAGAACACGCTGCATTGTAGTCTTTCTCTCTTGGGGGAATCGACGCGCGCCATGTTGCGGCGGTACGGGCGACAGGACCAGCCGGATTTTGTTTCGGGCTATTGCTCCCCGGCCGCCGTTTTTTCGCCCGCCGCGTCTGGCTCGCGGGTCGGCGCCAGGGTACACCTTCGTTGCCGGGGACGACAGGCATGCACGCGGATCGGCGCGCGAAGATCCGCCCGGCGACCCGGGAAGCACAACGCAGAGCCTCGCCGAAACGTCTGTTACAGTTTTTTTCAGCCCACCGATCAAGCACTTGCGGATGCTAGTCTGCGGGTCTGCGAGGCCGCCCGGTCGCCGCGTCTGCCGACCCATTCCCCGAGCGAGGACCGCCGCCATGCATGCCGTCGATTTCATCCAGGACCTCGCCGTGATCATGCTGGTGGCGGGTGTGGTCACTATCCTCTTCCACCGCCTGCGCCAACCGGTGGTCCTCGGCTACATCGTCGCCGGCTTCATCATCGGCCCGCACACCCCGCCCTTCGGACTGATCCACGACGAAGACACGATCAAGACCCTGGCCGAACTCGGGGTGATCTTCCTGATGTTCTGCCTCGGCCTGGAGTTCAGCCTGCGCAAGCTCTTCCAGGTCGGCGCCACGGCGTTCATCGCGGCGTTCCTGGAAATCGTCCTGATGATCTGGATCGGCTTCGAGGTCGGTCGCTTCTTCGAGTGGAGCACCATGGACTCGCTGTTCCTCGGCGCGATCCTGGCGATCTCCTCCACCACCATCATCGTCAAGGCGCTCGGCGACCTGAAGATGAAGAACGAGCGCTTCGCCCAACTGATCTTCGGCGTGCTGATCGTCGAGGACATCCTCGGCATCGGCATCATCGCCCTGCTGTCGGGAATCGCCGTGAGCGGTTCGGTGGAAACCGGCGAGGTGTTCTCCACGGTCGGCAAGCTCAGCCTGTTCATGATCGTCGCGCTGGTCGTCGGCATCCTCCTGGTGCCACGCCTGCTGGCCTACGTGGCGAAGTTCGAGAGCAACGAGATGCTGCTGGTCACCGTGCTCGGCCTGTGCTTCGGCTTCTGCCTGCTGGTGGTGAAGCTGGAATACAGCATGGTGCTCGGCGCCTTCCTGATCGGCGCGATCATGGCCGAGTCGCGCCAGTTGGTGCAGATCGAACGATTGATCGAGCCGGTCCGTGACATGTTCAGTGCGATCTTCTTCGTCGCCATCGGCCTGCTGATCGACCCGAAGATCCTCGTCGAGTACGCCTGGCCGATCGCCCTGATCACCGTCGCGGTGGTGCTCGGCAAGATGTTCTCCTGCGGCATGGGTGCGTTCATCGCCGGCAACGACGGACGCACTTCGCTGCGGGTCGGCATGGGCCTGTCGCAGATCGGCGAGTTCTCCTTCATCATCGCCGCCCTGGGCATGACTCTGAAAGTCACCAGCGACTTCCTCTACCCGGTGGCGGTAGCGGTCTCGGCCATCACCACCCTGCTCACCCCGTACCTGATCCGCGCCGCCGACCCGCTCTCGCAGCACCTGGCCAACGCCATGCCGCAGCGCATGGCGAGGATCTTCGGCCACTACGGCGACTGGCTGCGCAGCATCCAGCCGCAGGGCGACCGTGCGGTGCTGGCGGCGATGATCCGGCGCATCTTGCTGCAGGTCGGGGTGAACCTGGCGCTGGTGATCGCGATCTTCCTCGCCGGCGGTTATTTCGCCGATACGCTTTCCGCCTGGATGAGCCAGTGGGTCGCCTACGACGGGCTACACAAGGCATTGATCTGGGGCGGCGCGCTGCTGGTCTCGCTGGCCTTCCTGATCGCCGCGTACCGCAAGCTCAAGGCCCTGTCGATGCTGCTGGCCGAACTCGGGGTCAAGCCGGAGAAAGCCGGACGCCATACGGCGCGGGTACGTCGGGTGATCTCCGAGATAATCCCGCTGCTGTCGCTGGCCGGCATGATGGTGCTGCTGGCGGCGCTCAGCTCGAGCATCCTGCCGCCGGGCGAGTTGCTGGTCGTAGTGGTGCTGGTCGCCGGCCTGGTGATCGCAGTGCTCTGGCGCTGGCTGATCCGCGTGCATTCGCGGATGCAGATCGCGCTGATGGAAACCCTCGACCAGGAAAAGGGCAGCCACTGAGAGCCAAGCGATCCCGGCCTGCCGTCGAATCGGCGGATAACCACGCTGCGGTTATTCGCCCTCGCCTGCACCTGGTGTCGCTATCGGACCCTTTGCCCTGAAGGATCGGCGGATTTCCGCTTATCCACTCTCCCGGTCGGCGGACTCCCGCTCGGCCAAGACCACCCCGCTCCTCTTCCAACCCAGTCCCCACGCGGCTTTCCCGCGTTGGCACGGCACCTGCTATCGAGCCATCCAATACGTCGCCCTCGCGATGTGCCGGTGTGCTGCGCCCTGATCAGCACATCCAAGACAACAACGAAAAGAGGAAACACGATGGAAAGCGCCAACGCCATTTCCGCGTCTGCCCAGCCCCGCACCACTTCGCAACGCATCAAGTCGATCTTCAGCGGTTCCGTCGGCAACCTGGTCGAGTGGTACGACTGGTACGTCTACGCCGCCTTCTCGCTGTACTTCGCAAAGGCATTCTTCCCCCAGGGCGACATGACCGCCCAACTGCTGAACACCGCAGCTATCTTCGCCGTGGGCTTCCTGATGCGCCCGATCGGTGGCTGGCTGATGGGTATCTATGCCGACCGCAAGGGCCGCAAGGCGGCGTTGCTGGCCTCGGTGCTGCTGATGTGCTTTGGCTCGCTGATCATCGCCCTGACCCCCAGCTATGAAACCATCGGCGTCGCCGCGCCGATCCTGCTGGTGGTCGCGCGCCTGCTCCAGGGCCTGTCGGTCGGCGGCGAATACGGCACCTCCGCCACCTACCTGAGCGAGATGGCGAACAAGGAACAGCGCGGGTTCTTCTCCAGCTTCCAGTACGTGACCCTGATTTCCGGCCAGCTCATCGCCCTGGCGGTGCTGATCGTCCTGCAACAGACCCTGACCGTAGAACAACTGGAAAGCTGGGGCTGGCGCGTCCCCTTCTTCATCGGCGCGCTGTGCGCAGTGGTGGCGATGTTCCTGCGTCGCGGCATGGAAGAGACCGAGTCCTTCTCGAAGAAGAAGGAAGAGCCGAAGGAAAGCCTGCTGCGCACCCTGCTGCGCCACCCGAAGGAAGTGCTGACCGTGGTCGGCCTGACCATGGGCGGCACCCTGGCCTTCTACACCTACACCACCTACATGCAGAAGTACCTGGTGAACACGGTAGGCATGAGCAAGACCGATTCGACCATGATCTCGGCTGCCACCCTGTTCCTTTTCATGCTGCTGCAGCCCATCGTCGGCGCCCTCTCCGACAAGATCGGCCGGCGGCCGATCCTGATCGCCTTCGGCGTACTCGGCACCGTCTTCACCTACCCGATCCTCAGCACCCTGCACAGCGTCGACAGCTGGTGGGGAGCGTTCTTCCTGATCATGGCGGCGCTGGTGATCGTCAGCGGCTACACCTCGATCAATGCGGTGGTGAAGGCCGAACTGTTCCCCACCGAGATCCGCGCCCTGGGCGTCGGCCTGCCGTATGCCCTGACCGTGTCGATCTTCGGCGGCACCGCCGAATACGTTGCCTTGTGGTTCAAGAGCGTCGGCCTGGAGAGCGGCTTCTACTGGTACGTCACCGCCTGTATCGCCTGCTCGCTGCTGGTCTATGTGTTCATGAAGGACACCCAGAAGCACTCGAAGATCACGACCGATTGATTGAGCCTCGTGCTCATGGCCCCGACACACTCCGGGCCTTTTTATCCACAGGACGGCGACCTTCGGGTCGCCGTCCTGCTTTTTGGCGCGGCAACCGATTCCCCCACACCCGCCGACTGTTGGTCTACGGCACGGCATCCCGACCGGAGCCCTAAGGCGCGCAACGCCGGCGGCGTAATCATCCGGTGTCCCTGCGTTCCACGGCGGATAACCGCAAGCGGTTATTCGCCCTGCGGCTCGTCATTCCGGCGGGGCTGGAACCTTGGCGCGCAAACGCCGATCTCCTCGCGTTCCCACGGTGGAACAGCGCAAGGGGCCTGCCGTCCCCAGGCAGCGAAGCCCCGTCTGCGAGACCTACCGGGAATAAAAAAACCGCGCTCGAAGGCGCGGCTCTTTTCGTTGTCAGAGAACCGCCTCAGCGGCGCTTCTCGATCTTGAAGAAGAACATCTTGGTCGCCTGGCGGGCGACGATCTTGCCACCGCTGACACGCGGCTCGAAACGCCACTTAGCCATGGCCTGGCGCACCGAACGGTCGAACATGCCTGACGGCACCGACTCGAGTATCTGAATATCGTCGATGCGGCCATCGGTGGTAATGGTGAACAGCACCTTCACCCGGCCCTGAATTCCCCGTGCCTGGGCCATTCGCGGATAGACCGGTTGCGCCATGCCCAACGGCTTGATGTCGCTGTCGTTGAGGCTGCCGCTGGGCAGGCCGGCCGGGCCTTGCGAGCCGCTGGGCGCAGTCTGCGCGCCGGGCGTGCTCTGCCCGACGGTAGGTGCGGGCGGCGGCGGGGCGGCGCTGGACGGGCTGGGCTGGCTGGATGCCTCCGTGCTCGGCTCGGGTTCCGGCTTGGGTTTGGGTTCCGGCTTCGGCTTGGCCTTGGGAATGGCGTTTTCCACCGGTTTGGGCTTGGGTTTCGGCTTGGGCTTGGGTTTTTCCACCGGCTTCGGCTTCGGCGGCTCCGGCTTGGGTTCCTCGATCTTCGGCGGCGTCGGCTCCGGCGCGGCAGCCGGCGGCTGCGGGGTCGGCTCGGCCTTCTTCTCGAGCTGGACGAAATTCACCTGCATGGTCTTCGGCAGTTCGCCGTGGCCAAGGTTGAGTTCGGCCGGGGTCGGCATCACCCACACCAGCGCACCGATGATCGCCACATGCATCGCCACCGCCGCGCCGGAGGACAACCACCAGCGCGACTTGGGCGGCTCGCCGGGGACGTCTTCGGGATCGCTGCCATGGGCGTAGGGGATCAGCACTTCCTCGACCGCCACTTCCTCGTCGCGGCGCGCGCCGGAGCAGTCCACCACGCGCAGGTTGGGTTCTCCGCGCTGGGCATTCACGCATGGCAGGGACTCGCTTTCGTCTCCCTGGGCGGGAGCGGTGGGGTGGTCTTCGGCGAGCGCGGCCAGCGAAAAACGGTCAGGCGACCGTGAAGGCTGTGGCGACATGAGGGCGACCTGCGGAGAAGTGAAAGGTAAGGAAGTAGAGTCTTCTGATAATTATTATCATTCAGTCGCGTCCTCAGGGCAACCTTGGCGGATCATTCCGCGACCATCCGACACGCCAGGAACGCCTCTTCGAGCGCCTCTTCATCCGCGCCTGCGGCGAGGATCAGTTCCAGCCGATTATCCCGCCGCCACGAGGACTTGCCCCAGTTATCCACAAACGGCGCGGCATTCGCTGCATACCAACCGTCCGCGCAATGCAGCACCGCCTTGGCCCGCCGCAGTCCGGACAAACGGTTCAGCCAGGCGTCCACTGCGACCCGATCGAAACGCACCGACGGCGCCAGCCGCCAGCCGATGGCGAACTGGCCGTCCTGCTCGCGCACGGCGCGCAGCGGTCGCTCGGCGGGCAGCACCGTTCCCAACTGAGCAGGCGCCTCCGGCAGGGCCGCCCAGGTCGTCGCGCTACCGTCCCCGGCAACGCTGGTCGGCAGATCGCGCAATGCCAGGTGACCGCGCACGCTCCAGCGCAACGGCAGGACCGGCAGGCGCGCACGCACGGCGCAGCGCTGCGTCGCGTCGAGCGTTTCGGATTTGTTCAGCAGCAACATGCCGGCCGCTTCCAGCGCCTGTTCCTGTGCCTCCGGCAGCGGTTGGCCGGAGGCCAGCGCGGCGGCATCCAGCACCACTACCAGGGGTTGCAGGGCCAGGACGCCGGACCAGGGAGGAGCCTGCAGCTGTTTCCACAGCGCCAGCGGATGTCCCAACCCGGAGGGTTCGATGAACAGCCGGTCCGGCCGTGCCCGACGCAACAAGCGACCGAGCCCCACCTGGAACGGCACGCCATTGACGCAGCAGAGGCACCCGCCCGCCACCTCGCCGATGGCCACGCCGTCGACGTCCGTGGCCAGCAGCGCGGCATCCAGGCCGATCTCGCCGAACTCGTTGACCAGAACCGCCCAGCGCTCGCCCGCCGGCTTCTGCGCCAGCAGCGAGCGGATCAGGCTGGTCTTGCCGGCCCCCAGGGGGCCGCCGATCAGGTGTGTGGGTATCTCTCGAAGCATCTGCGCAACCGGAATGTGAAAGCCTGTGGATCAATGCGGTCCTTGCCTGCGGGGAGCCCGGCCCCGTGCTAGAGTCGCGCCCGTCTGCAATGGAGTCCTCGCATGCGTCCGTTCCTGTTCTTCCTGTCCTGCCTGCCGGGCCTGGCCCTGGCCGAAGCCTGCATCGTCCATAGCCAGGCGAAGAATCTCGACGTGAAGGTCTGCCAGCAGAACCGCAGCATCCCGGCCAAGCTGTTCCGCGAAGGCTTCTGCCAGCCACAACTGCAGGGCCAGAAGGTCGAGGTGACGTTCGCCGAGGAATGTCCGACGGGCGCCTTCGGTGTCTGCCGCGACGCCAGGGTACCCAACGCGCCCTATCGGCAGGACATCTTCTACTACGGCATCGCGACCGACGCACGCTACCTGGAGCCGTTCTGCGCCAGCCAGAGCCAAGGTCGCTGGGAAGAGCCTAGCGCCGCGAAAAAGCCCTGAGCGCGTCATCAGCCTGTCACAGCGTCAGGGCTAAATGGGAGTCGGGTACCTCAGCACCCTTCGTCCCCATCCCCAAGGTAGGACGACTTTTTGGTGATAGGCCATCTGCGGATGGCCTTTTTTTATTCCTCGAAAGACACTTGTCCACAGGCTCAGGCAAGCCAGTCCAGGGTCAACAGCAGGCGCGCCAGCCCAGGCTCCGCTCGCGGCGAGCGATGCACCAGCCCGGCACCTTCGTTACCCTCCCAGCGTTCGCCCTTGAGCAGCGCCACGTCGCCCGTGGACAAGCTGTGGATAAGCTGTTCGTCGACAACTTCGGCCTGCGCTCCGCCAAGCAGCCGACGGTCCAGGCCGGACTCGTCCAGCCATTCGCTGGCGGCGCCCTGGTAGGTGGTGACCAGCCGCAGCGGCACGTGGTCGACGTGGAAACGCGGGCACATCGGTTTATCCAGAACGCGCAGGCGCAGGCCGATACGCCGCGCCCCGGTCAGGCAGGAGAAGGCCTCGACCAGCCAGCCCAGGTCGTCGAGGAAATCGGTTTGTCCCGGCAGTTGCTGCGCGTCGAGCAGGCCGTCCAAGACGGGTAGCCGTTCCTCTTCCATCTCCAGCGTCTGGCTCAGCGCCAGTCCCGGCCGGTTGCGCACCAGGGCGGCGGCGAAGTCGCGCAGCGCCGGGCTCAACCGGCGTGTCCAGACCGCCAGGTTGACGCCCTCGCGAAGCACCTCGGCCAGCACCTGGGGGTCGTCATCGAACGCCTGGCACGGCAACGGTTTTTCCTGCGGCAGTGCGCTCATGCGGCGTGCCCCCAGTCCTCGAAGGGGTCGTCCAGGCCCTGCCAGCCGGGGATGCCCAGGTTCATCTCGGCGTCATCCAGCAGGCAGGCGTCCAGGGCTGCGCGCAGGGCCGCGAAGTCCAGGTTCTGACCGATGAAAACCAGCTCCTGGCGACAGTCGCCGACGCCTTCCTCCCAGTGCCGCATGATCGCCCGCAGGCCCTCTTCGTCCTGTGGCCACTGTCCGGTCGGCACGAAGCGCCACCAGCGGCCCGCCAGGCCGTAGCGCATCAGGCCGCCGGCCTGCGACCAGCTGCCGGCCTCGCGGGGCCGGCTGGCGAGCCAGAAGAAGCCCTTGGAGCGCAGCAGCCGCCCCTGCTTCAGCGGATTGTGCAGGAAGGCGTGGAAGCGCGCGGGGTGGAACGGCCGGCGCGCCCGGTAGGCCATGGAGGCGATGCCATATTCCTCGGTTTCCGGCAGGTGCTCGCCGCGCAGTTCCTTCAGCCAGCCCGGCGCGGACGCCGCGCGATCGAAATCGAAGCGACCGGTATCGAGGATCTTCGCCAGCGGCACCTGACCCATCACCATCGGCAGGATCTCCGCCTCGGCATTGAGCTGGCGCAGGATCGCCAGCAGTTCCTCGCGCTGCTCGCTGGAGATCAGGTCGATCTTGCTGACCAGGATCACGTCGGCGAATTCGACCTGGTCGATCAGCAGGTCGGTGATCGAGCGCTGATCCTCCTCACCGAGGGTTTCGCCACGACTGGCCAGGCTGGCGGCCTCCTGGTAGTCGCGGAGAAAATTCATCCCGTCGACCACCGTGACCATGGTATCCAGTCGCGCCACGTCGGACAGGCTGCGGTCCAGCTCGTCGCGGAAGGTGAAGGTCTCGGCCACCGGCATCGGTTCGGAAATCCCGGTGGACTCGATCAGCAGGTAGTCGAAGCGGCCTTCCCGGGCGAGACGGCCGACCTCTTCCAGCAGGTCTTCGCGCAGGGTGCAGCAGATACAGCCGTTGCTCATCTCCACCAGGCGTTCTTCAGCGCGGTTCAGGCTGACATCGCGCTGGACCTCGCTGCCATCGATATTGATTTCGCTCATATCGTTGACGATCACCGCAACCCGGCGGTTCTCGCGGTTCTTCAGCAGATGGTTGAGCAGCGTGCTCTTGCCGGCGCCGAGAAAGCCGGACAGCACGGTGACAGGTAGGCGTTGGTTCACGGTTGGTAACCTCTTCAGTTGTGCCGCACGTGGCGTTCGCGCTTCTCCTGGCGCTCTTTCGCCTCGATGCAGAGGGTGGCGGTGGGACGCAACAGCAGGCGGCGCAGGCCGATCGGCTCGCCGGTTTCCTGGCACCAGCCGTAGTCGCCGCGGGCCAGGCGCTCCAGCGCTTCGTCGATCTTGTCGAGCAGCTTCTTCTCCCGCTCCAGCAGGCGAAGTTGCCATTGCCGCTGTTCCTCGCGGGAAGCCAGGTCGGCCTCGTCGCTGGGGCGTTCGAGATCGCGCAGCTCGCCGAATTCGCCTTCGATGCGCGCCTGAAGTTCCTGGCGCTGACGCAGCAGCAGGTCGCGGAAGAAGTCCTGCTGGGCTTCGTCCATGTAGGCAGCGTCGGGCTGGGCAAGCAGTTCCTGTTCGGTCATGGGCTGAACCTGGGAAACTTAAAACGTTATACTATAACAATTAACACCACAATCGATGGCCCGCCAATCGCCTTCCGGCTACCCTGGGCCCACGTCATCCCGGGATCCACCGATGCGCCGCGTCCTCCGCCTTTACTGCCTGGCCCTCCTGCTGCTCGCTCCGGCGGCACAGGCGCAGGGCTTTCTTCCCGGCACCCGCCCGGCGGAATGCGCCTACCTGCGTACCGTTCTGGCCTGCATGGATCGGCTGGGCAACCACTACAGCGTCGCCACCGGCGGCAACGACACCTGGCTGCGCGGCTACGACGCGGCGAGCGGACGACGCTGGGCCCAGACCAATACGCGCTACGGGCGCCTGACCTTCTTCAGCGGCATCGCCAGCGATGGGGAAATCTGGGTCGGCCTCAGCCGCAACATCGGCTGGACCAGCGTCAGCCGCCTGAGCAGTTCATCGGGCCAGCGCCAACGCCTGACCTGCGGGCGGGTCAGCGGCTGCAGCGAAGGCCCTAGCCGGGAGGCTGCGCGCTGAGCGCCGCCAGGTAGCTGCCGGCGGGAGGGCGTTGCCGGAAGTAGCCCTGCACGCCAGCGAAGATCGCCTCGGCCAGGCGCTGGCGATGGCGTTCGTCCATCAACCGGCGACAATCGCCGCGATTCGAGATGAAGCCGGTCTCCACCAGGATCGAAGGGATGTCCGGCGACTTGAGCACGGCGAAGCCGGCCTGCTCGACACGCTTCTGGTGCAGCGCGGTAACATCCGACAACTGGCCGAGAACGCTGTGGCCGAGGTCCAGGCTGCTGGCGATGGTCGAACTCAGGGCCATGTCGAGGATCACCCCGGCGAGTACCTTGTCGCGGCCCTGTAGCGGCAGGTTGCCGCTGTTGCCGATCAGGTCGGCGCCGTTCTCGCGCTCGGCCATCCAGCGCGCCATGGTCGAGCTGGCGCCATGCTCGGAGAGGGCATATACCGACGCGCCGGAGGCGGTCAGTCGCGGCGCCGCGTCGGCGTGCACCGAAACGAACATGTCGGCGTTGTAGCGCCGGGCCACTTCCGGCCGCTTGCGCAGCGGGACGAACACATCGCCGTTGCGCACCAGGCGCGCCTTGAAGCCTTTCTCACGGTCGATCCGCCGCGCCAGCAGGCGGGCGATGGCCAGCGCCACGTCCTTTTCGCGCTCGCCCTTGCTACCGACCGCGCCGGGGTCCTTGCCGCCATGGCCGGCATCGACCACCACGAGGATGTCGCGGCCCGTCGAGGGTAGCGGGCGGGCCAGCGCCAGCATTGGCTCGGGGGGCGCCGCCAGCGCCTGTGGATATAGGTCCAGGACCAGGCGATGGCCCTTTCCCGCCTGCGGTTCCAGGGCGAAGCTGCGCGGCCTGACCGCTTGGCGCAGATCGAGGACGATGCGCGTCCCGCCGCCACCCAGTTGGCCACTGCGTATGGCGCGCACGGGGCCGTCCAGCGGTAGCTCGGAGAGCGTTGCGAGCAATTGCGCGTCGGGCAGGTCGAGGATCAACCGCTCGGGGGCCTGCAGGGAAAAGGTTCGATAACGCGGCGGGCCGTCCAGTTCCAGCACCAGGCGCCAGCTTTCCGAGGAATTCCAGGCCCGGGCCTGGCGGATTCGTACATTGGCGCTGGCGGCCAGGAACGGCTGGAGGGCCAGGCCGGCGAGCAGGCTTTGCAGGAGACGACGGCGCTTCATCGACGAAATACCCGATTGCAAGGGTCGGCATTAGCTAATACGTTATATTATAACATTCAAGCCATTTCCAGGCCTTGCCTACCCTTCTTCGAGTTCTCCATGAATGCCTTGACGCTTCCCGATATCGCCCGCCAGACCACCACCGCCGATCTTCCCCTGGACTGGGTCGGCATGCAGGGCATCGCCCTTCCCGTGCAGATCGGCGGGCAGAGGGTCGCCGCCGAAGCCGATGCCGGTGTCAGCCTGGACGACCCGCAGGCCCGCGGCATCCATATGTCGCGCCTCTACCTGGCGCTGGCCGAACTGGAACAGGGCGAGCTGGACCTTTCCTGCCTGCGCGCCGTCCTGCAACGCTTCCTCGACAGCCACGCCGGCCTGTCGCGTCGCGCCTACCTGCGCCTACGCCTCGCGCCGCTGCTGCGGCGTCCGGCGCTGGTCAGCCCGCTGAGCGGCTGGAAACGTTATCCACTGGTGCTGGACACGCGCCTGGAAGGCGATGACTTCCAGGCCGAAGTCCATCTCGAGCTGACCTACTCCTCGACCTGCCCCTGTTCGGCGGCACTGGCCCGGCAATTGATCCAGGAGCGCTTCGACCAGGACTTCGCCGGACAGCCGCTCGATCATGCCAGCGTGCTCGCCTGGCTCGGCAGCAGCGCCGGCATCGTCGCCACCCCGCACAGCCAGCGCAGCAGCGCGCACCTGCGCATCGGCCTGGCGGAAGACTGCATCGGACTGCCCCTGGAAGAGCTGGCGGATCTCGGCGAAAGCGCCCTCGGCACCGCGGTGCAGACTGCGGTGAAACGCGCCGACGAGCAGGCCTTCGCCCTCGCCAACGGGCAGAACCTGATGTTCTGCGAGGACGCGGTGCGCCGGCTGCACCGCGCCCTGCAGGGTTATCCACAGGCGAGCCGGTTCTCCATACGGGTCGTCCATGCGGAAAGCCTGCATGCCCATGACGCCGTCGCCGAAAGCCATTGGCAGCGAGGTGCAGCATGATCCGCAAGAATCCCTCCGGCGACCTGCCGGTGATCGACGAATCGGCCTATGTGGACAAGACCGCGATCATCTGCGGCAAGGTGATCATCCAGGCCAACGTCTTCGTCGGTCCCTACGCAGTGATCCGTGCCGACGAAGTCGACGCCGACGGCGGCATGCAACCGATCGTGATCGGCGCCAACTCGAACATCCAGGACGGCGTGGTGATCCATTCCAAGTCGGGTGCCGCGGTGACCATCGGCGAGCACAGCTCCATCGCCCACCGCTCCATCGTCCACGGTCCTTGCGAAGTCGGCGACCGGGTCTTCATCGGCTTCAACAGCGTGCTGTTCAACTGCCGGGTCGGCGATGGCTGCGTGGTCCGCCACAACGCGGTGGTCGACGGCTGCGACCTGCCAGCGGGTTTCTACGTACCGTCCACCGAGCGCATCGGTCCGCGCACCGACCTGGCGAGCATGCCGCGGGTCAGCGTTTCCGCCAGCGAGTTCTCGGAAGACGTGGCGCGCACCAACGTCGACCTGGTACGCGGCTACAAGTCGCTGCAGAACGAGTTCTGAACATGCGAAGCCTGCTGATCCGCAATGCCCGGATGGTCAACGAGGGGCAGGTACGCGAAGGCGATCTGCTGGTCCGCCACGGTCGCATCGAACGCATCGCCGGCTGCCTGGAAAACTGCGGCGCCAGCCGGGAGATCGATGCCGCCGGACGCTACCTGCTGCCGGGAATGATCGACGACCAGGTGCACTTCCGCGAGCCGGGTTATCCACAGAAGGGCTCGATCGCCAGCGAATCCCGCGCCGCCGTGGCGGGCGGCATCACCAGTTTCATGGACATGCCCAATACCCGCCCGGCGACGCTGAGCCTCGAAGCGCTGGCGGAAAAGAAGCGCCTCGCCGCCGCCCATAGCGTGGCCAACTACGGTTTCCACTTCGGCGTCAGCCGCGACAACCTCGACACCGTGGCCGCCCTCGATCCACGCGAGGTCGCCGCGGTGAAGGTGTTCATGGGCGCCTCCACCGGCGACATGCTGGTGGACGACCTGCCGACCCTGGAGCGCCTGTTCGCCAGCGTTCCGACCCTGCTGCTGAGCCATTGCGAAGACACACCGCGGATCGAAGCCAACCTCGCGCGCTGGCGACAACGCTTCGGTGAACGTATTCCGGCAGCCGCCCACCCGCGCATTCGCGACGCCGAGGCTTGCTACCGTTCCACCGCCCTGGCGGTGGAACTGGCGCAACGACATGGCACGCTGCTGCATGTCCTGCACTTATCCACAGCGCGTGAACTGGCCCTGTTCGAGGACAAGCCGCTGTGCCAGAAACGCATCACCGCGGAAGTCTGCGTCCACCATCTGCTGTTCGACGACAGCGACTACGCCCGCCTCGGCCATCTGCTCAAGTGCAACCCGGCGATCAAGAGCCGCGAGGACCGCGACGCCCTGCGCAGGGCGCTGGCCGGCAACCGCCTGGACGTGATCGGCACCGACCACGCGCCGCACGCCTGGGCCGAGAAGCAGCAGGCTTATCCACAGGCGCCGGCCGGCCTGCCACTGGTCCAGCATGCGTTGCCGGCACTCCTGGAGCTGGTCCGCGAAGGCTGGCTGTCGCTGGCCACCCTGGTGGCGAAGACCAGCCACCGGGTCGCCGAACTGTTCGCCATCGCCGATCGCGGTTTCCTCCGCGAAGGTTACTGGGCCGACCTGGTGCTGGTCAGCGAACTGGAGCACCCGGCGCTGGCCAGCGCCATGCCGCTGCTGTCGCGCTGCAACTGGACGCCGTTCCGCCACCGGGCATTCCACCATCGGATCGATACCACCATCGTCTCCGGGCAACTCGCCTGGCACGCGGGACGCCTGTCCGACGATTGCCAGGGACTGCCCCTGCGGTTTTCCCGCTGAAGTCTTGTCCACAGCCTGCTGTGGATATCCGTTCGCCCACGGCCCTAGCGCAGGGCTTTCACCGCCGCGCCAAGGAAGGCATAGGTCTCCTCCTCGCGATCGTCCATCTCCGGCTTCGGCCAGGCGCTCCAGACCACCGCCACGATCTTCTCCTTGCGGTTGATGTAGAGGTACTGGCCGAAGATGCCCTGGGCTTCGAAGGCCCCGCCGTCATGCTCGGGCAGGGCCTTGGCGCCCACCGGGAAGGTCCACCACTGGTAGCCGTAGCCGAGCGCGTATTCGCCATCGTAGAGCTTGCCCGGGGCCAGGTGGGAAGAAGCCTCGACGCGACTGGCACGATCGACCCAACCTTCGGGGAGGATACGTTCGCCATCGATCACCCCGTCCTCGAGGACGAACTGGCCGAAGCGGCCATAGTCGCGCAGGGTCGCGCTCAAGCCGCTGCTGCCGATCTCTTGCCCGGCCGGCGATTCCAGTTGCCAGAAGCCGTCGCTCTCCATGCCCATTCGCGCCCAGATCCGCTCGGACAGGTAGTCGCTCACCGGAATGCGGGTCGCCGCGTGCAGCAGCTCGCTCTGCAGGTGCGACTCGCCGGTGCTGTAGGTGAAGTGGGTACCGCTCGGGTACTGCCGCGGCAGGCTCGCCAGCAGCCGCAGGATGCCACCGGGACGTTCGGCGAGCTGGGCGTCGAACATCTGCCGGCGGTCGGACTTCGGATCGCGATAGGTCTCGTTCCAGCGGACCCCGGAACTCATCTGCAGGACCTGCTCCACCGTCACCCCCTGGTAGGCGGAGCCGGCCAGGCTCGGCAGGTACTTGTCCACAGGCTGGTCGAGAGCCAGCAGGCCCTGCTGCACGGCGGCGCCCACCAGGGTCGAGGAGATCGACTTGACCACCGAGAACGAGGTCCAGCGCGTGCGTTCGTCGTTGCCCAGGCCGTAGCGCTCCAGGGCGACCTTGCCATCCTTGAGGACCAGCACCCCGCCAACGCGGTTGCGCCGCATGAAATCGTCGACGCCGTATTCCTCGCCGCCGATCCGGTAGCGCGGCGCGATGGCCACACCCGCCGGCAGCGGACGGACCTTGGTCCCCTTGTGGATAACCCGGGTCGGATAGACCTTGTCCATGTTCCGGTAGGTGTCCGGCTGGTATTCCGGGATCAGTTCATAGAGATCGGCGGCACGGCCGATCCGCGGGTTTTCCACAGCCGCGTCGGCGCCGGCCGAGCCGCTTGCCGAGACGAACAGCGCCAGCAGGGCCGGCCGGAAGACTGATATACAGCTACGCATGGACGTTTTCCTTATGACCGGAAGCAGCTCCGGCTTCGTCGTTTTTATGGATGTGGACTGGCGTCTCACGGTTATCCACAGGACGTTCAGTCGCTCGGGTCCCGTATCGGACACGCCCAGAGTTCGACCGCCGGGCGCTCAGGGTCCGGCGGACCGATCCAGCGCGCCAGCGCATCGCAGCGCCCCTGACGGCAGATCCGGTAGTCGCCGGCCTCCGGTGTGCGCCCCAGCCGCAACGGTTGCAACGGCGGCACCCCACGGTGGTAATGCCAGGCGCCGTCACGCAGCACGGCGCCCTCGGGAATCTCCATCCCCGCCCCGCTGCCCCGCACCCGGGCCTCTTCCAGCAGCAGGCCGCGCTCACTCAGGCGATAGTCTTCTTCCCAGAGCACCTTCTCGACCGTGTGTTGCCAGGCCAGGGTGAACGACTGCAGCGGCAGCGTCGCCCAGACGCTGCCGGCCATGCCCAGACACAGCGCGATCACGCCACCGCCTCGCGCGCACGCTGGCGCCAGAGGTGCCAGCCGATCACCAGCGCGCCGAGGACGAAGCCCAGCTCGTCGCTGATCGGCAAGGCCAGGACCAGGCTGGCCCCGGCGGCGAACGCCACCAGGCGCTCCCACCAGGCCAGCGGCCCCTGCAGGTAGCCGATGGAAGCCATGCCCCACAGGCCGATGGCCAGCACCGCCTTGCAGGTGACATAGAGCGTCGCCCCCCAACCGCCTTCCTGCAGCATCAGCGCCGGGGAATACACCGCCATGAACGGCACCACGAAACCCGCCAGGGCGATGCGCACCGCCCAGAAGCTGATCTTCAATCCCCTTTCCTTGGCGATCGGCGCGGCCGCGAAACAGGCCAGCGCCACCGGAGGGGTGAGGTCGGCGAGGATGCCGAAGTAGAAGACGAACATGTGCGAGACGATCAGCGGCACCCCCAGTTCCAGCAGCGCCGGCGCGGCGATGGAGCTGGTGATGATGTAGTTGGGGATGGTCGGGATGCCCATTCCCAGGACCAGGCAGGTGACCATGGTCAGGACCAGCGACAGCAGCAGGTTCTCCCGTCCCAGGTCGAGCACGTAGCTGGCGAAGGTGGTGGCGATGCCGGTCAGCGAAATCACCCCGATGATGACTCCCACCAGGGTGCAGGCGATGCCCACCGGAATCGCATGTCGCGCACCTTCGGCGAGGGCGCGGACGCAGATGCGCAGGGTTTCCCGGCCGCCACGGACGAACCAGCAGGCCAGGGCAAGGGCCGCGATCACGACGAAGATCACCCCGATGCCGAGGCGGAAGAACCCCGCGCAGAGCAGCCCCAGCGCCACCCAGAAGGCGATGCGCAGGCCGAGCGAGGACACCCGCAGGATGATCGCCGAACCGAGGATGACGATGGCGGTCAGCGCCAGGCCGATGGTTCCGGAGAACAGCGGCGTGCGCCCGGAGAACAGCAGCGCGATCAGCACCAGCAACGGAATCAGCAGGAACCAGCGCTCGCGGACGGCACCCCAGGCGCTGGGACACTGATCGCGCGGCAGGCCCTTTAGATCGGCCCGGCGGGCCTCGAGGTGGACCATCCAGTACACCGAGCCGAAATACAGCAGGGCCGGGATCAGCGCCGCCTTGGCGATCTCCACGTAGGGGACGTTGATGGTCTCGGCCATGATGAACGCCACCGCCCCCATCACCGGCGGCATCAGTTGGCTGCCCATGCTCGCGGTCGCCTCGACGCCGCCGGCGAACGCCGGCTTGTAGCCGAAACGCTTCATCAGCGGGATGGTGAACTGTCCGGTAGTGACCACGTTGGCCACGCCGGAGCCGGTGATGGTGCCCATCAGCGCCGAGGAGAATACCGAGACCTTGGCCGGCCCGCCGACCCGGTGACCGAACAGGCCCATGGCGAAATCGGTGAACAGGCGGATCATGCCGGCCTGCTCGAGGAAGGCGCCGAACAGGATGAACAGATAGATGTAGGTGGCCGATACGTAGGTCGGCGTGCCGTAGAGACCTTCGGTACCGAACGACAGCTGGTTGACGATCTGGTCGAAGCCGTAGCCGCGGTGGGCCAGGTCGCCCGGCAGGTGTTCGCCGAACAGGCCATAGGCAAGAAACAGCGCGCAGATGATCGGCAAGGCGATGCCCATCACCCGTCGCGCCGCCTCGAAGACCAGGACGATCAGCACCACGCCGACGACCATGTCGGCCTGGGTCAGCTCTCCGGAGCGCTGGATCAGGTCGCCCTCGAAAACCCACTGGTAGACCGCCGTGCCCAGGCCGGCCATGCCCAGCAACCAGGCCAGCGGCTGCCAGGGGCGACCTATGCCGAAGGCGGGATAGCTGATGTACACCACCAGCAACAGCAGTCCGACGTGCATTGCCCGCAGGACCTGGGTGGAAATCAGGGGAAAGGCCGCGGTGACGACCTGGAACACGGAAAAGGCCAGGGCCACGGCGAACAACGCGCGCGGCCAGTTTTCCGCCTCGAGGTGCAGCCCGTTCTGATGATCGCTCATGCATCGACTCCCTACAGCCGGAAACGCGGGGAACCCGGTCCGCCGCACGGACCGGGGCTACGGAGAAACGGGCCTCACTCGGGCAGTACGCCCTTCTCCTTGTAGAAGCGCTCGGCGCCGGGATGCAGCGGAATCGGCAGGTTCTTCGCCGCCTTGTCCAGGGCGATGTCCTTGGCGGCAGCATGGGCGGTGACCAGGCGCGGCAGGTTGTCGAACATCAGCTTGGTCATCTGGTAGGCCAGCTCGTCGCTGACCCCGGAGTGGCTGACCAGGATATTGTCGATCGCCACCGTCGGCACGTCCTGCTCCTGGCCGTCGTAGGTGCCGGCGGGAATGCTCGCGGCGTGGTAGGCCGGGCTGTCGATCTTCGCCACCACGTCCGCCGGGATCGCGACGAAGGTGATCGGCATGGTCGAGGCCAGGTCGCGGATGGCCGCCATGCCCAGGCCGGAGGATTGCAGCGTAGCGTCGAGCTGGCGGTTCTTGATCAGCTCCACCGACTCGGCGTAGGGCAGGTACTCCACCTTGCCCATGTCCTCGTAGCTCAGGCCGGCGGCCTTGAAGATCGCCCGGGCGTTCAGCTCGGTACCGCTCTTGGGCGCGCCCACCGAAATGCGCTTGCCTTTCAGGTCGGCCAGGGTCTTGATGCCCGAGGCTTGGCTGGCCACTACCTGGATATAGTTCGGATAGGTATTGCCGATAGCCCGCAGCTTCTTCAACGGCGCCTTGAAGCCGGCGTCGGCGACCCCGTTCCAGGCGTCGGCGACCGAGTCGCCCAGCGCCAGCGCCAGTTCTCCACGCCCGGCCTGCAACAGGTTGAGGTTCTCGACCGAAGCCTTGGTGGCCTGCACCGAGGTTTTCGCGCCCTGGATATCGTGCCCGTAGATCTGCGAGAGGCCGACCCCTATGGGGTAATAGACCCCGCTGGTGCCGCCGGTGAGGATATTGATGAAGGTCGGCGCGGCAAAGACCACGGTACTGAAGGTCACCGTTGCGGCAAGCGTGAAAAGACCGAAGCGTCTGCTCAGCGACATGGGAAGTCTCCTGTTCTTATCGTTGTTGTCGCGCTGTCGCGGAAGCGTCCCGGCTTCCTTCGACCGCGCAGGACTTCGTGCAGACTAGACCGCCCCGCCACGCAGGACAATCAGCAAGGACCGATTGCGCGACCGGCTCCGCAAGGGAGCCGGTCGCCGGCGTTCAGGCGTACAGGTCGCGCCGCGACCAGGGCAGCTCGTGGGAGCCATCCTCGTGGGGGCGAATGGCGAGGATCTGGTGCAGGTTGATCCAGCCGCGCTTGAAGCCGTAGGCACATCCGGCCAGGTACAGCCGCCAGATCCGCAGGGTTTCCTCGGGCACCAGGCGAGCCGCCTCCTTCAGCCTGGCTTCCAGGTTGGCGCTCCAAAAGTCCAGGGTCCGGGCGTAGTGCAGACGCAGGCTTTCCACGTCGACTACTTCCAGCCCGGCTTCGCTCATCCGCGCCACCGCCAGCGACAGGTGCGGCAGCTCGCCGTGGGGAAACACGTAGCGATCGATGAAGTCGCCGGCCCCCTTGCCCACCGGGCGGCCGTCGGTGTAGCGCGAGGTGATGCCGTGGTTCATCACCAGGCCGCCGGGACGCACCGCATCGTAGAGTTGCTGGAAGTACAGCCCCAGGTTGGCGTGCCCGACGTGCTCGAACATGCCGACGCTGACCACCTTGTCGAAGCGACCATCGCGCGGCAGGTCGCGGTAGTCCAGCAGCTTGAGGGTGACCCGGTCCTCCAGGCCTTCGGCCTTGACCCGCTTCCGCCCGAGCGCCAGCTGCTCCTTGCTCAATGTGATGCCAGTGACCTCGACGCCGAACTCGCGAGCGGCCAGGCGCGCCAGGCCCCCCCAGCCGCAACCGACATCGAGCAGCTTCTCGCCCGGCTGCAGTCGCAGCTTGCGACACAGGTGGCGGAGCTTGGCCAGTTGCGCAGTGGCGAGGTCTTCCTTGCCGGTCTCGAAATAGGCGCAGGAATAGACCATTTCCGGATCCAGCCAGAGCTGGTAGAAGTCGTTGGACAGGTCGTAGTGGTAATGGATGGCTTCGGCGTCGGTGACCTTGTCGTGGCTTTCGCGAACCGGCGGCGCGGCGCCATCGGGTCCGCCGAGCGCTTCGCTGAGGGCATCGCCGATACCGATGACCTGGCTGATCGGTCCTTCGATGTCGAGACGCTTCTCGACGTAGGCCTTGCCCAGCGCATCGAGGCTGGGATGGGTGATCTCGGTTAGCAGCGAGGGGTCGCGAATGACCATGGTTACCTGTGGATCCGGCCCCAGATCGAACGCCTGAGCATCGCCGATGCGGATCCGCAACGGCAGTTGCAGGGACAGCAACTCAGAGGGGAGCTGTGCAATCATGCCAAACCTCCTGGTCACAAGACGGGAACACTATAGTCCAGTACCTGATAGAGTTTTGCTATCGACTACTTAGCCTCCTATCTATCGATGCAAAACCCCTGAGCACTCCGATTCAGGTTAGCAGCCAGTCTGCCCATGGATAGTTGACAGTTCTGATATACAAACTTTCCCTTGCTGCAATAACGGAATGACGCATACACCCTGTCAAAGGAAGCGGAAGCGACATAAGGAATGCCGATGAACGAGACCGTATCCCTCGAAACACGCGAAGTACGCTTTCTCTCCGTGTTCGACTTCGACGGTACCCTGACATACCGAGACAGCTTCGTGCCCTTCCTGCGTTTCGCCTTCGGCAACCGGGTGTTCGTCCGCCGCATGCTGCGCATGGCAGGACCCAGCCTGGCCTATCTCTGCCGGCGTATCGACCGCGACGACCTGAAGGCGCGCCTGATCGCCACCTTCCTCACCGATGTGCCCGTAGATGTGCTGGAAGAGCGGGCGCTGGCCTACCAGAACCGCTTCTGGGAAACACTGATGCGTCCCCACGCATTGACCGCGGTGGCCGACCAGGTCAGCAGCGGCAGCACCGTGACCATCTGTTCCGCCTCCCCTTCGCTGCTACTCAGGCCGTTCGCCGAGAAGCTCGGCGTGCACCTGATCGCCACCGAGCTGGAAGTGGTAGACGGCGTACTGACCGGCAGGATCGTCGGCCGCAACTGCCGGCGCGACGAGAAAGTCTGCCGCCTGGAGCGGCACTACGGTCCGCTGACCCAATACTCCCTGCGCGCCTGGGGCGACTCGCGCGGCGATACGGAACTGCTGGCGGCGGCGCTGGAGCGCTTCTGGAAACCGTTCCGCTGACCGGTTGCCGGACATGGTCTGATCCGAGTATCAATCCAAAGTGGGAGCGAACGTCGCCATATCCGGCAGGAGTGCAAAATTCGGCTAACGTTCCGGTAGGATAGTTTCTCCAGCACTCCCGAGCCCCGAGCGGATTCCGGGGAGAGCCGCTTGAGGCGATACGCCGAAGCCTTCTTCGAAATCGTGCACTGGCCCCCAGAATCTCCCTCCGTTCTCTTCTTTTCTCCCCGCCGTTCCTGCATCAACCAAACAGCCATGCCCTCCATAGCCCGAGCGGTTCATCCCTGACCCTGGCGCCGGCTCCACGAGCCGGCGCCCCCTTGGCGTTCGTCCGCTCATTCAGCCAAAGAGAACATCATGAACCAGAAAATTTCCCCGCCTTCACAGAAGCTCGACGGCCTGTTCCTGCTGGCCCTGTCGATGGCCGTATTCTTCGTCGGCGTGACCGAGTTCATGCTGTCCTCCATGCTCGGGCCGCTGGCGCAGGCGTTCCACACCACTACCAGCGGCGCCGCTTGGCTGATCTCCAGCTACGCGTTCTCCTATGCGATCGCCGCGCCGTTGCTGGGCTACTTCTCCGACCGCATGCAACGCAGGAAGCTGCTGCTGCTCGCCCTGGTCCTCTTCGCGGTCGATACTCTGGCCATCGTCATCGCCCCGACCCTGGAAATTGCCGTCGTCCTGCGGGTGATCGGGGGCATCGCCTCGGCAATCATCATCCCGACCACCTTCGCCCTGGTCGCGGAGGTGGTCGCCCCGCAAAGACAGGCCGGTGCCATGGGCCAGGTGATGCTCGGCATGACCCTCGGCATTGCCGCCGGCCCGGCACTGGCCGGCCTCCTCTCGGACTTCTTCGGCTGGGCGGCGCCCTTCCTGTTGGTCTCGTGCGGTTGCGTGCTGGTCTTCCTGATGGCACGCCAGCGCCTTCCCGTGCAAGCCGTGGCACCGCGCGCCGAGGGCCATGCGCTGGGCTGGTGCAGGCAATGGAGCATCCTCAGGCCACTGATCGCCAAGGGTGCCTGGAACGGCACCGGGGTCGCCGGCCTGCTTCTCTCGGGAGAGGTGCTGCGCCAGCGCTACGGCTTCAGCACCGCGCAGATAGGCGTCAGCATCGCCGCCTTCGGCGTGGGCCTGGCCGTGGGCAACCTCGCCGCGGGTTACCTGCGACGTTATCTGAAGCGCGACGAAGACATGCTCCTGCTGGTGCTGGCGCTCCTGGTGTTATCGATGTCGACCTTCATGCTCCTGCCGCTACCGTTACCCGTGGCGCTCTGCTGCCTGGGCGCCTGGGGCGCCGCGCTGGGCCTGGGCGCGCCGGCGGGCACGGTGGTACTCGCCTCGCGCTCCGGGCCGGACAAGGGCATGGTGCTGTCGTTCGCCGAGACGTTCAACAACATCGCCATTCTCGCCAGCGTGCCCCTGGCTGTGCGACTGCTGGAGCTGAAGGGGCCGCCCGCCACCCTGTGGGTATTGGGCATCGGCCTGGGCATCGGCGCCTGGTTCACCGTGCTGGACTGGTTCGCCAGCCGCAGGAGCAACGAAGCGCTGCCGTTGCGCGATTGACGGCGAGCGCCGGGGCCGCATGCCTGCCCCGGCTTCTCGGGCACGCGGCCGGCGTTACTCGACGGTGACCGACTTGGCCAGGTTGCGCGGCTGGTCGACGTCGGTGCCCTTGAGCACGGCGACATGGTACGAGAGCAATTGCAACGGGATGGTGTAGAGGATCGGCGAGAGCACGTCGCCGATGTGCGGCATGCCCACCACATGGGTGCCCTCGCCAGCCTCGATGCCCGCGCCTTCGTCGGCGAACACCACCAGTTCGCCGCCGCGGGCGCGGACTTCCTGCAGGTTCGACTTGAGCTTCTCCACCAGCTCGTTGTTCGGCGCCACGGTAACCACCGGCATGTCGCTGTCCACCAGCGCCAGCGGGCCATGCTTGAGTTCGCCGGCCGGGTAGGCTTCGGCATGGATATAGGAAATTTCCTTGAGCTTCAGCGCGCCTTCCAGGGCCACCGGGAACTGCGCGCCACGGCCGAGGAACAGGGTGTGGTGCTTCTCGGCGAACAGCTCGGAAACCTTCTCCACCGTCCGGTTCATCGCCAGCGCCTCGCCCAGCCGGGTCGGCAGGCGACGCAGTTCGTCCACCAGCTCGGCTTCGACGCCATCGGCCAGGCGCTTCTGCACCTGGCCGATGCCCAGGGTCAGCAGCAGCAGGGCGACCAACTGGGTGGTGAAGGCCTTGGTCGAGGCCACGCCGATTTCCGGGCCGGCCTGGGTCAGCAGGGTCAGGTCGGATTCGCGCACCAGCGAACTGGTGGCAACGTTGCAGATCGCCACGCTGGAGAGGAAGCCCAGCTCCTTGGCGTTGCGCAGGGCAGCCAGGGTGTCGGCGGTCTCACCGGACTGGGAGATGGTGACGAACAGGCAATCCGGCTGCACCGCGACCTTGCGGTAGCGGAACTCGCTGGCGACCTCCACCTGGCAGGGAATCCCGGTCAGGCTTTCCAGCCAGTAACGGGCGACCATGCCGGCGTGGTAACTGGTGCCGCAGGCGACGATCTGCACGTTGCGGACCTTGGCGAACAGCTCCGCCGCCTGCGGACCGAAGCTTTCCACCAGTACCTGGTTCTGCCCGAGGCGGCCTTCCAGGGTGCGCTGCACGACGCTGGGCTGCTCGTGGATTTCCTTGAGCATGAAGTGCCGGTACTCGCCCTTGTCGGCGGCTTCGGCGCCTTCGTGGTACTGCACGGTCTCGCGCTGCACGTCGTTGCCCTGGACATCCCACAGGCGCACGCTGTCGCGACGGATCTCGGCGATATCGCCTTCTTCCAGGTAGATGAAGCGGTCGGTCACCTGGCGCAGCGCCAGTTGGTCGGAAGCGAGGAAGTTCTCGCCAAGCCCGAGGCCGATCACCAGCGGGCTGCCGCTGCGAGCGGCGACGATGCGGTCCGGCTGCGCCGCGCTGATCACTGCCAGGCCATAGGCCCCGTGCAATTCCTTGACCGCGTCCTTCAGCGCCAGGGTCAGGTCGCCGATGGACTGCAGCTTGTGGTGCAGCAGGTGGACGATGACCTCGGTGTCGGTCTGCGAGGTGAACACGTAGCCCAGGCCCTTGAGCCGCTCACGGAGAGGTTCGTGGTTCTCGATGATGCCGTTGTGCACCACCGCCACTTCGTCGCTGGAGAAATGCGGGTGGGCGTTGCCTTCGGTTGGCGCGCCGTGGGTCGCCCAGCGGGTATGGGCGATGCCCAGGCGGCCGAGCAGCGGCGTACCGGCCAGGCCTTCCTCCAGGCTGGCGACCTTGCCGACCCGGCGGCAGCGCTGCAGCCTGCCTTCGTTATCGAAGACCGCCACGCCGGCGCTGTCGTAGCCGCGATACTCGAGGCGCTTGAGGCCTTCGATAAGGATGGGGGTGATGTTGCGCTCGGCGATCGCGCCTACGATTCCACACATGGGGTCTTTCTCCTTTCAGGCCTCGACCGGGGTGCAGATCAGCGTGACGCCCCGGGCGGTTATCTGTTCGCGCGCGGAAGATTCCAGGCGCTCGTCGGTAATCAGGGTATGGATGCTGCTCCAGGGCAATTCCTGGTTGGGAATGCGCCGACCGACCTTGTCGGCCTCGGCCATGACGATCACCTCGCGGGCGACCTCGGCCATCACCCGGCTCAGGCCCAGCAATTCGTTGAACGTGGTCGTCCCGCGTTCGAGATCGATGCCGTCGGCACCGATGAATAGTTGGTCGAAGTCATAGGAACGCAGCACCTGCTCGGCAACCTGCCCCTGGAACGACTCGGAATGCGGATCCCAGGTCCCCCCGGTCATCAGCAGCACCGGCTCGTGCTCCAGTTCGCGCAGGGCGTTGACCACGTTCAGCGAGTTGGTCATCACCACCAGGCCCGGCTTGTGCCCGAGTTCGGGGATCATCGCCGCGGTGGTGCTGCCACTGTCGATGATGATCCGCGCATGCTCGCGGATGCGCGCCGCGGCGGCGCGACCGATAGCCTGCTTGTAGGGCGAGACGGGCTGCGCAGCTTCACCGATCAGTTCCTGCGGCATCGGCACCGCACCGCCGTAGCGACGCAACAGCAGGCCGTGGCTTTCCATGGCGGCGAGGTCCTTGCGGATGGTCACTTCCGAGGTGGAAAAGCGCTTGGCGAGTGCGTCCACGCTGACCTCGCCCTGCTCGGAAAGCAGCGCGAGGATGGCATGGCGACGTTGCGGCGTATTACGTTTCGAGATCACTTAAGTTTCGTTTCGAAAGAAAAGTGTGCGAATCAAAACTTATCCGGCGCTTCCCGTCAATGACTTTTCATCGGCTCGGCAGTACCGTATCGGGATCGAGGTAGAACATCTTCTTCCAACCCTGGGTGCTGTCGTCGGCCAGCCAGGGATAGGGCAGCAAGGTGATGATCGCGTAGTGCAGGTGGGCCGGCTTGCCGCGCGCGTTGCCGGTGGTGCCGACCGTACCCAGGCGGGAACCGGCAAGGACCGGCTGGCCCGGATAGGCGTCGAGGCTATCGAGATGGGCGTAGTAATGCAGGCGCCACTTGGGCGCCAGCACCAGGACGACCTTGCCGCCGAGGGCGATCTCCCCGCGATAGAGCACCAGGCCGTAGCTGGCGGAGCGTACGGGGGTGCCGCTGCGGGCGAAGATGTCGATGCCCTTGTGCACTCCGGAGCGCCCCCAGGGCTCGAACCAGAAGGTTCGCGGATTCCAGTCGCGGGCACTGGCGCCTTCGACGGGTATCCGCGGCCATTCGGGCAGCACCGCCCAGGCTATGAGCAGCCCCAGCACGATCCGTTTCGCAGGCTTCGGCATCCGTGCCGCTCCGTTACTTCTTGATTTTTTCCGGGCGCTTCCAGTTTTCCAGGTTCTTCTGCCGGGCGCGGCCGAAGGCCAGGTTCTTCGCCGGAACCTCATGGGTGATGGTGGAGCCGGCCGCGGTCGTCGCGCCATCGCCGATCTTCAGCGGCGCCACCAGCGAGTTGTTCGAGCCGATGAACACATCATCGCCCAGCTCGGTGCGGAACTTGTTCGCGCCATCGTAGTTGCAGGTGATGGTGCCGGCGCCGATGTTGCAGTTGGCGCCCAGCTCGGCATCGCCCAGGTAGCTCAGGTGGCCGGCCTTGCTCCCCTCGCCCAGGCGGGCATTCTTCAGTTCGACGAAGTTGCCGACATGGGCCCGAGCGCCGAGCACACTGCCCGGACGCAGGCGGGCGAACGGACCGGCATCGCTACCCTCGCCCAGCTCCGCGCCTTCCAGGTGGCTGTTGGCCTTGATCACCGCGCCACGCCGCAGGACGCTGTCGCGAATCACGCAGTTCGGTCCGATGCGCACGTCGTCCTCGATCACCACGCGGCCTTCCAGCACCACATTGACGTCGATCAGCACGTCGCGGCCGACCGAGATTTCGCCACGGACATCCAGGCGCTGCGGATCGAGCAGGGTCACGCCCTGGCGCATCAGCTCCTCTGCGCGCAGGCGCTGGTAGTGACGCTCCAGCTGGGCCTGTTGCATGCGGTCATTGACGCCCTGCACTTCCATCGCGTCCAGCGGTTGGGCGCTGGCCACCACCAGGCCGTCGCCGACCGCCATGGCGATCACGTCGGTCAGGTAGTACTCGCCCTGGGCGTTGTCGTTGGACAGGCGGCCGAGCCAGTCGGCAAGGCGCTTGCCCGGCACCGCGAGGATGCCGGTGTTGATCTCGCCGATCTGGCGCTGCGCCGGGGTCGCGTCCTTGTGCTCGACGATGGCCTGCACCGCGCCCTGGTCGTCACGGACGATGCGGCCGTAGCCGGTGGGGTCGAGCATGTCGACGGTGAGCAACGACAACTGGTCCGGGGTGACTTGCGCCAGCAGGCGCTGCAAGGTGTCCAGCTGGATCAGCGGCACGTCGCCGTAGAGGATCAGCACCTGGTCTGCACTGAGGAACGGCAGGGCCTGGGCCACCGCATGGCCCGTACCGAGCTGTTCGGCCTGGAGCACGAAATTCAGGTCGTCGGCGGCCATCCGCTCACGCACCAGATCCGCGCCGTGGCCGATCACCACGTGGATCCGTTCCGGCTGCAACTGGCGCGCGCAGTCGATGACGTGGCCGAGCATCGGCTTGCCGGCAATGGGATGGAGGACCTTGGGCAGGGCCGAACGCATGCGGGTGCCCTGGCCGGCGGCGAGAATCACGATTTCAAGGGACATGGACTGGACTACCGTTCCTGGTGGTCACAGGCAAAACCTGTGAGTGAAGATGCAAAACGAAAAAAGGGTAGCCCACAGGCTACCCTTTTCCCTGACACCGCTAGAAGTACCGGCTGGAAATCAGCCGCCGAACTTCTTGCGCAGTTGCTGGACGGTGCGCAGCTGGGCTGCGGCTTCGGCCAGACGCGCGGCAGCGGCGCTGTAGTCGAACTCGGCGCCCTTGCCCTGCAGCGCCTTTTCGGCAGCCTTCAGGGCTTCCTGGGCGGCCGCTTCGTCGAGGTCGCCGGCACGAACCACGGTGTCGGCGAGGACCTTGACCATGTTCGGCTGGACTTCGAGGAAACCGCCGGAGATGTAGTACACCTCCTGCTCGCCGCCCTGCTTGACCAGGCGGATGGGGCCCGGTTTCAGGTCGGTGATCAGCGGCGCGTGGCCCGGGGCGATACCCAGGTCACCCAGAGCGCCGTGCGCGATAACCATCTCGACCAGGCCGGAGAAGATCTCCGCCTCGGCGCTGACGATGTCGCAATGGACTGTTATGGCCATACGCTTGCCTCACATGAGCGCCCGTCGCCGGGCGCACAGGATTACAGTTTTTTGGCTTTCTCGACTGCTTCTTCGATACCGCCGACCATGTAGAACGCCTGCTCCGGCAGGTGATCGTAGTCGCCGTTGAGAATGCCCTTGAAGCCAGCGATGGTGTCCTTCAGGGAAACGTACTTGCCCGGCGAGCCGGTGAAGACTTCCGCTACGAAGAACGGCTGGGACAGGAAGCGCTGGATCTTACGAGCGCGCGCCACCAGCAGCTTGTCGGCTTCGGACAGTTCGTCCATGCCCAGGATCGCGATGATGTCCTTCAGCTCCTTGTAGCGCTGCAGAACATACTGGACGCCGCGAGCGGTGTCGTAGTGATCCTGGCCGATCACCAGCGGATCGAGCTGGCGAGAGGTGGAGTCCAGCGGGTCGACCGCGGGGTAGATACCCAGCGAGGCGATGTCACGGGACAGTACGACGGTCGCGTCCAGGTGGGCGAAGGTGGTCGCCGGGGACGGGTCGGTGAGGTCGTCCGCGGGAACGTATACGGCCTGGATCGAGGTGATCGAGCCTTTCTTGGTGGAGGTGATGCGCTCCTGCAGAACGCCCATCTCTTCGGCCAGGGTCGGCTGATAGCCCACCGCGGACGGCATACGGCCCAGCAGTGCGGATACTTCGGTACCGGCGAGGGTGTAACGGTAGATGTTGTCGATGAACAACAGAACGTCACGGCCTTCGTCACGGAACTTCTCGGCCATGGTCAGGCCGGTCAGTGCGACGCGCAGACGGTTGCCCGGCGGCTCGTTCATCTGGCCGTATACCAGGGCTACCTTGTCCAGTACGTTGGAGTCCTTCATCTCGTGGTAGAAGTCGTTACCCTCACGAGTACGCTCGCCCACACCCGCGAACACGGAATAACCGCTGTGCTCGATGGCGATGTTACGGATCAGTTCCATCATGTTGACGGTCTTGCCCACGCCGGCGCCGCCGAACAGGCCTACCTTGCCGCCCTTGGCGAACGGGCAGACCAGGTCGATCACCTTGATGCCGGTTTCCAGCAGCTCGTTGCCGCCAGCCTGGTCGGCATAGGACGGAGCTTCGCGGTGGATGCCCCAGCGCTCTTCTTCGCCGATGGGACCGGCTTCGTCGATCGGGTTACCCAGTACGTCCATGATCCGGCCCAGGGTCGCTTTACCGACCGGCACGGAGATGGCAGCACCAGTGCTGTCCACGTTCAGGCCACGCTTGAGGCCTTCGGTGGAACCCATCGCAATGGAACGAACCACGCCGTCGCCCAGCTGCTGCTGGACTTCCAGGGTGGTTTCAACGCCCTGAACCTTCAGGGCTTCATAGATGCTCGGCACGGCATCGCGCGGGAATTCCACGTCGATCACGGCGCCGATGATTTGAACGATACGTCCGCTACTCATGTCTGGTTCCTCTGAATTTTGAACCTGTTCTTACACCGCGGCAGCGCCGCCGACGATTTCCGAGATTTCCTGGGTGATCGCCGCCTGACGCGCCTTGTTGTAGATCAGCTGCAAATCGCTGATCAGCTCGCCGGCGTTGTCGGTAGCGTTCTTCATTGCAATCATCCGGGCCGCCTGCTCACAGGCGTTGTTCTCAACCACGGCCTGGTACACCTGGGATTCCACGTAACGCACCAGCAGCCCGTCGAGGAGCGACTTGGCGTCGGGTTCGTAGAGATAGTCCCAGTGGTGCTTCAGCTCCTGATCGTCATCGGCCACCAGCGGAATCAGCTGTTCCACGGTCGGCTTCTGGGTCATGGTGTTGACGAACTTGTTGGAGACCACGAACAGGCGATCGATACGGCCTTCGAGGTATGCGTCGAGCATCACCTTGACACTGCCGATCAGGTCGTTGATCGAAGGCTCTTCGCCGAGGTGGCTGATAGCTGCCACGACGTTGCCGCCGAAACTGCGGAAGAACGAAGCGCCCTTGCTACCGATCACGCAAAGGTCGATTTCCGCCCCTTGCTCGCGGTAGCCGCTCATGTCCTTGACGAGGGACTTGAACAGGTTGATGTTCAGACCGCCGCACAGACCACGGTCACTGCTCACCACGATGTAGCCGACGCGCTTGACTTCACGCTCGACCATGAACGGGTGACGGTATTCCGGGTTGGCGTTGGCCAGATGGCCGATCACCTGGCGAATACGCTCCGCGTAGGGACGGCCGGCCGCCATGCGCATTTGTGCCTTGCGCATCTTGCTCACCGCCACTTTTTCCATGGCATTGGTGATCTTTTGCGTGCTTTTGATGCTCGCAATCTTGCTGCGAATCTCTTTTGCGCCTGCCATTTGACACCTATCGGGTTAGCAGGCGGGAGCCTCGCGGCTCCCGCTGCGGCTTACCAGGTTTGGGTGGCCTTGAACTTCTCGATGCCGGCCTTGATGCCCGCGTCGATTTCGTCGTTGAAGTCACCTTTCTCGTTGATCTTCGCCAGCAGAGCGGCATGCTCGCGCTGGAAGTAGGAGATCAACGCCTGCTCGAAGCTACCGACCTTGGCGATTTCGACGTCCTGCAGGAAGCCACGCTCGGCGGCATACAGGGACAGCGACATCTCGGCGATCGACATCGGCGCGTACTGCTTCTGCTTCATCAGCTCGGTAACGCGCTGACCATGCTCCAGCTGCTTGCGGGTCGCTTCGTCCAGGTCCGAGGCGAACTGGGCGAAGGCCGCCAGTTCACGGTACTGGGCCAGAGCGGTACGGATGCCGCCGGACAGCTTCTTGATGATCTTGGTCTGGGCCGCGCCACCTACGCGGGATACCGAGATACCGGCGTTGACGGCCGGACGGATACCCGAGTTGAACATGGCGGATTCCAGGAAGATCTGGCCGTCGGTGATCGAGATCACGTTGGTCGGAACGAACGCGGAAACGTCGCCGGCCTGGGTCTCGATGATCGGCAGCGCGGTCAGCGAGCCGGTCTTGCCGGTCACGGCGCCGTTGGTGAACTTCTCGACATACTCTTCGGAAACGCGGGAAGCGCGCTCCAGCAGACGGCTGTGGAGATAGAACACGTCGCCCGGGTAGGCTTCGCGACCCGGCGGACGGCGCAGCAGCAGGGAGATCTGGCGATAAGCCACGGCCTGCTTGGACAGGTCGTCGTAGACGATCAGGGCGTCTTCACCGCGATCGCGGAAGTATTCGCCCATGGTGCAACCGGAGTACGGCGCCAGGTATTGCAGGGCGGCGGACTCGGAAGCGCTGGCGGCGACCACGATGGTGTTGGCCAGGGCACCGTTCTCTTCCAGCTTGCGTACGACGTTGGCGATAGTGGACTGCTTCTGGCCGATGGCCACGTAGACGCACTTAATGCCGCTGTCTTTCTGGTTGATGATGGCGTCGACCGCGAGGGCGGTCTTGCCGATCTGGCGGTCGCCGATGATCAGCTCGCGCTGGCCACGGCCTACCGGGATCATGGCGTCGACCGACTTGTAGCCGGTCTGTACCGGCTGGTCTACCGACTTACGCCAGATCACGCCCGGAGCGACCTTCTCGACCGCGTCGGTGGCCTTGGCGTCGATCGGACCCTTGCCGTCGATCGGATTGCCCAGTGCGTCGACTACGCGACCCAGCAGTTCCGGACCGACCGGAACCTCCAGGATGCGCCCGGTGCACTTGGCGTTCATGCCTTCGGCGAGGCCCTGGTATTCACCCAGGACCACGGCACCCACGGAATCCTGCTCCAGGTTCAGCGCCATACCGTAGACGCCGCCCGGGAACTCGATCATCTCGCCGTACATGACGTCGGCCAGACCGTAGATGCGCACGATACCGTCGGACACGCTGACGATGGTGCCTTCGTTTCGTGCTTGGGAGGCGACGTCGAGTTTCTCGATGCGCCCCTTGATGATTTCACTAATTTCGGAAGGATTGAGTTGCTGCATGCCGCTGCCCCTTCAAACTCAAGATTTCAACGCTTCGGCCAGTTTCGCGAGCTTGCCGCGCACCGAGCCATCGATTACCAAGTCACCGGCGCGAATGATCACGCCGCCGATCAGGCTCGCGTCTTCCGACGCATGTAGCCGCACTTCGCGACTGAGCCGGGCGCTGAGAGCCTTGGCGAGTTTGTCCTGCTGTTCTTTGCTCAAGGTGAAGGCACTGGTGACTTCTACCTCGACCGACTTTTCCTGCTCGGCCTTCAACTGCTCGTACATCTCAGCGATGGTCGGCAGCAGTTCGAGCCGCTTGTTCTCAGCCACAGTCCGGACGAAGTTCTGGGCTGGTGCATTCAGCTTGTCGCCGCACACATCGATCAGGCTCTGGGCCTTGGCCGAAGAGGTCAGCTGAGGCTCTTTGAGCAGCTGGCGCACGGTGTCGTCCTGCGACACTGCGGCCAGCACACCCAGCGCAGCCGACCAATCGGCCAGTTGCTGATGAGCCTGGGCGTACTCGAAAGCCGCCTTTGCGTAGGGACGAGCCAACGTGGTCAGTTCTGCCATAGCGCCCTCGCTTAGATCTCGGCTGCCAGTTTGGAAACCAGCTGCTCGTGCGCGTTTGCGTCGATCGAAGCACCCAGGATCTTCTCTGCGCCGGTGACGGCCAGGGCACCCACTTGGGCACGCAGGGCGTCCTTGACGCTGTTCAGTTCCTGTTCGATTTCCGCTTGGGCCTGGGCCTTCAGGCGTTCGCCTTCGGTACGGGCCTGGTCGCGGGCTTCATCGACGATCTGGTTAGCGCGTTTCTTCGCCTGTTCGACGATTTCGGCTGCCTGAGCCTTGGCTTCGCGCAGTTGCTGGCCCGCTTTCTCATGAGCCAGCTCCAGATCACGAGCCGCGCGGTTGGCAGCGTCCAGGCCGTCAGCGATCTTCTTCTGACGCTCTTGCAGAGCCGCGATGACCGGAGGCCACACGAACTTCATGCAGAACAGCACAAAGATGAAGAACGCAACGGACTGGCCAATCAGGGTTGCATTAATGTTCACGCCAACACCTCGCTCGTTCGTTGTCCGTCAAACACTCAAATCGAATGATTCGAGTGATTAGCCGGCGATTTGACCAACGAAGGGATTCGCGAAGGTGAAGAACAGGGCGATACCCACACCGATCATGGTCACGGCGTCCAGCAGGCCGGCGACGATGAACATTTTCACCTGCAGCATCGGAACCATTTCAGGCTGACGAGCTGCGCCTTCCAGGAACTTGCCACCCAGCAGACCGAAACCGATGGCGGTACCCAGGGCACCCAGGCCAATCAGCAGAGCAACGGCGATAGCAGTCAGTCCAACTACAGTTTCCATTTTTCCTCCCGACTTTTTGTCGTGTTGGTTAAAGGTTGAAGCGAATCGATTAATGGTTGTCTTCGTGCGCCATCGACAGGTAGACGATGGTCAGCATCATGAAGATGAAGGCCTGCAGGGTGATGATCAGGATGTGGAACACAGCCCACGCCCAGTTCAGGGCTACGCCCAGGGCACTCAGCAGGAACATTCCGCTACCGAACATGACGGCGATCAGAATGAAGATCAGTTCGCCGGCATACATGTTGCCGAACAGACGCAGCGCCAGCGAAACCGGCTTGGCGATCAGGGTCACGAACTCGAGCAGGAAGTTCACCGGAATCAGCAGGATCTGAACGACGATGTTCTTGCTGCTGAAGGGGTGCAGGGTCAGTTCACCGAGGAAGCCGCCGATGCCCTTGACCTTGATGCTGTAAAAGACGATCAGCGCGAACACCGAGATCGACAGGCCGAGGGTGGCGTTCGGGTCGGTGGTGGCCACCGCGCGGAAGAACAGGTGCTCGTCGCCGGTGATCTTCGCGGCCAGCATCGGCAGGTAGTCCACCGGTACCAGGTCGATCAGGTTGAGCAGGAAGATCCAGACGAACACGGTCAGGGCTAGGGGCGCGATCAACGGGTTGCGCCCGTGGAAGGTGTCCTTGACGCTGGTGTCGACGAACTCGACCATCACCTCGACGAAGTTCTGCAGTCCACCCGGCTGGCCGCTGGTGGCCTTCTTGGCTGCCAGGCGGAAGATGAACAGGAACACCACGCCGAGCAGTACCGACCAGCCCAGGGTGTCTACGTGGAATGCCCAGAAGCCCATTTCCTTGGCTTGCTCGGCGGTGTGGGCGAACCCCCAATCACCATTAGGCAGACGCCCGAAGGTCAGGTTCTGCAAGTGGTGCTGGATGTAACCCGAAGCGGTTTCTGCTGCCATGTTTGCCTCAATCGCTCTAAGGTCTTGTAAATGTTTTTCCCATCAGCAGGGGTGCGCACCAGCTGACCATCAGGGTCAGCAGATAGACACCGAACAGAGCCGGCGCCATCAGTGGCTTCACGCCTGCGAACGCCAGTGCGAAGAGCACCGCCGTCAGAATCAGTTTCCCGGCTTCGCCCGCATAGAAAGAGCGAACGATTTCCCGGGCAGCCCGCGCTCCGCTGAAACGGAACGCCTTGTAGGCGAAATAACAATTCGGCAACCAGGCGATCATCCCTCCCAGCAGTCCGGAATATCCGGCTACCGGTCCCCAAGAAATCCACAGGGAGATCGCAGCAACAAGCACTACTACCAGTTGGACGAGCAGCAATCTGAATGCCGGCAGGCGACTTGGCATGCGGGACTCCATCGCGCTCTCAGTCTTCTGGTGTCGGCACTGCCAAATCAACGACTTGGCATAAAAAGTGCCCACAAAATAGCGCGCAGAGTATAGGGGGGGAGTCCCCCCTGTTCAACTGGCTGGTAGTGATTTCCGACTACCCGCTACAACCCAAAGTGTGTCAACGGATGTGGGCGAGAACGCCCTGCAGTTCATCCAGGGAGCTGTAGCGGATGACCAACTGTCCCTTGCCCTTCTGACCATGCCGGATCTGCACCGAAGCGCCCAGGCGCTCGGCCAGGCGCTGTTCCAGGCGGGCGATGTCCGGGTCGCTCTTGACCGGTCCCGCAGGCTTGCCAGGGGCATGCGTCCACTGCCGAACCAGGGCTTCGGTCTGACGTACGGTCAGCCCATGTGCGACAACATGTCGCGCCCCTTCCACCTGCCGTTCTGCCGGCAGACCGAGGAGCGCACGGGCATGGCCCATCTCCAGGTCGCCATGGGAAAGCAGGGTCTTGATCTCTTCCGGCAGGCCGATCAGGCGCAGCAGGTTGGTAATGGTCGCGCGCGACTTGCCGACCGCTTCCGCGACCTGCTGCTGGGTCAGCTGGAACTCCTGCTGCAAGCGCTGCAGGGCAGCGGCTTCCTCGATCGGGTTGAGGTCCTCGCGCTGGATGTTCTCGATCAGCGCCATGGCGATGGCCGCTTCGTCCGGCACGTCGCGCACCAGCGCCGGGATCTTTTCCAGTCCGGCCTGCTGGCTGGCCCGCCAGCGCCGCTCGCCGGCAATGATCTCGTAGCGGCCATTGGCGATCGGCCGCACCACGATGGGCTGCATCACGCCCTGGGCCTTGATCGACTGCGCCAGTTCCTCCAGCGCCTGAGGGTCCATGTCGCGACGCGGCTGGTACTTGCCGCGCTGCATCAGGTCGAGGGGGATCTGCTGCAACTCGCGGCGGTCGGCCTGTACGGCTTCCTCCTGCAGTTTGGCGGGACTCGAGCCGCCCAGCAGGGCATCGAGCCCGCGTCCCAGTCCACGTTTCTTGGCTGCCATGCGGGTTCCTTATGCGGTTGCGGCGCGGCCTTTGGCGCGCTGGCGGCGGACCAGCTCGCCGGCCAGCGCCAGGTAGGCGATGGCGCCGCGGGATTGCTTGTCGTAAACCAGCGCCGGCATGCCGAAGCTGGGGGCTTCGGCGAGGCGCACGTTACGCGGGATGACGGTGCTGTAGAGGGTGTCGCCGAAATGCTCCTGCAACTGCGCGGAGACATCGTTGGTCAGGCTGATGCGCGGATCGTACATGGTCCGCAACAGACCCTCGATCTTCAGCGTCGGGTTGAGCAACTGGCCGATGCGCTGGATGCTGTTCATCAGGTCGGTCAGCCCCTCCAGCGCGTAGTACTCGCACTGCATGGGGATGATCACGCCGTCGGCGGCGGTCAGCGCGTTGACGGTGAGCATCGACAGCGACGGCGGGCAGTCGATGAGGATGTAGTCGTAGTTCTCGCGGATCGGCGCCAGCGCGTTGCGCAGGCGATTTTCCTTCATGTCCATTTCCAGCAGCACCACTTCCGCGGCGGTCAGGTCGCGGTTGGCCGGCAGCAACTGGTAGCCGCCGTGTTCGGAGAACTGCATGGCCTCGGCGAGGTTGCACTCGCCGGTGAGCACGTCGTAGATGGAGTGCTCCAGGTTGTGCTTGTCGATGCCGCTGCCGGTGGTGGCGTTGCCCTGGGGATCCAGGTCCAGCAGGAGGACGCGGCGCTTGGTCGCCACGAGGGAGGCCGCGAGGTTGATACAGGTCGTGGTCTTGCCGACACCGCCTTTCTGGTTGGCGATCGCGAATACCTTAGCCATGGTTATCCCTGTTCCCCCTCATGCTGTGCGCCGCAGTATCAGCAGATGCCGCTGACCTTGGCAACCGGGTACCGCCAGCGCGTGCTCGGCTTCGACCCGGAAATCCTCCGGGAGTGCCGCCAGCTCTTCGTTCGGATGCACGCCCTTCATCGCCAGCCAGCGGGTTTCCTGGCCACCGAGGTGGCGGGTCCAGTTGGCGAAGTCCTCCAGGCTGCTGAAAGCGCGGGAAACGATGCCATCGAAGGGGCTCTCGGGACGGAAGGCTTCCACCCGGCTGTGCACGACTTCGAGGTTGGCCAGCTTCAGTTCGAGCTTCACCTGGGTCAGGAAGCGGGTCTTCTTGCCGTTGCTGTCGAGCAGGGTCAGGCGCTTTTCCGGGAACAGAATGGCCAGCGGCACGCCGGGCATGCCGCCGCCGCTGCCGACATCCAGCCAGTTATCCCCAGCCTCGGCATAAGGCACGATGCTCAGGCTGTCGAGCAGGTGGCGCGAAACCATCTCGTCCGGGTCGCGTACGGCGGTCAGGTTGTAGGCCTTGTTCCATTTGATCAGCAGGGCCAGGTAGGCCAGCAGCTGGCGTTGCTTGTCGGCGTCGAGGGCGACGCCTAGCTCGTCAGCACCGCGCGCGAGTTCGTCGGCGTGGTGTTGGGTTACCGCAGACATCAAGCGCTCTGCTCCAGTTGGCGGCCAGAGGCACGCTTCTTCAGGTGGATCAACAACAGCGAAATCGCAGCCGGCGTGACGCCGGGGATCCGCGAAGCCTGTCCGAGGGTTTCCGGACGGGCCTGGTTCAGCTTGTTCTGGATTTCCTTCGACAGGCCGGAAATCCCCAGGTAATCGATATCCACAGGCAGGCGGGTATCTTCGCTGGCGCGCAGACGGGAGATTTCCTCCTGCTGGCGGTCGATGTAGCCGGCGTACTTGGTGCGAATCTCCACCTGCTCGGCCACCTGGGGGTTATCCACAGCGTTGCCGGTGATCTCCACCAGGCCGGCGTAATCGATCTCGGGGCGGCTCAGCAGGTTGAGCAGATTGTATTCATGGGTCAGCGGCGTACCGAAGCGCTCGGCGATGGCGTCGCCCTGCGGGGTATTCGGCCGCACCCAGGTGCTCTTCAGCCGCTGTTCCTCGCGTTCGATACCTTCGCGCTTGGCTTCGAAGGCAGCCCAGCGCCGATCGTCGACAAGGCCCAGCTCGCGTCCCTTCTCGGTGAGACGCAGGTCGGCGTTGTCCTCGCGGAGGATCAGGCGGTATTCCGCCCGCGAGGTGAACATGCGGTACGGCTCCTGGGTGCCGAGCGTGATCAGGTCGTCCACCAGCACGCCGATGTAGGCCTCGTCGCGGCGCGGGCACCAGCTGTCCTTGCCTTGCGAACGCAACGCAGCATTGGCGCCGGCCAGCAGGCCCTGGGCGCCAGCTTCCTCGTAGCCGGTGGTGCCGTTGATCTGGCCGGCGAAGAACAGGCCGCCGATGACCTTGGTCTCCAGGCTGTACCTGAGATCGCGGGGATCGAAGAAGTCGTACTCGATCGCATAGCCCGGCCGCACGATGTGGGCGTTTTCCATGCCACGGATGGAACGCACGATCTGCAGTTGCACGTCGAACGGCAGGGACGTGGAAATGCCGTTGGGATACAGCTCGTGGGTCGTCAGGCCTTCCGGCTCGAGGAAGACCTGGTGGCTTTCCTTATCGGCGAAGCGATGGATCTTGTCTTCGATCGAAGGGCAGTAGCGCGGGCCGATGCCTTCGATCACACCGGAATACATCGGCGAACGATCGAGATTGGCGGCGATGATCTCGTGGGTCCGGGCGTTGGTATGGGTGATCCAGCAACTGACCTGCTCGGGATGCTGTTCCTTCGAACCGAGGAAGGACATCACCGGGATCGGCGTGTCGCCCGGCTGCTCGGTCATCACCGAGAAGTCCACGCTGCGCCCGTCGATCCGCGGCGGCGTACCGGTCTTCAGCCGGCCGACCCGCAGCGGCAATTCACGCAGACGACGCGCCAGTGCGATGGACGGCGGGTCGCCGGCGCGTCCGCCTGAGTAGTTCTCCAGGCCGATGTGGATAAGTCCGCCGAGGAAGGTGCCGGTAGTCAGGACCACGTTGTCGGCATGGAAGCGCAGTCCCATCTGGGTCACTACGCCGCGGACCTGATCCTGCTCGACGATCAGGTCGTCGCAGGCCTGCTGGAATATCCACAGGTTCGGCTGGTTTTCCAGTGTATGGCGGATAGCGGCCTTATAGAGCACGCGATCGGCTTGTGCACGAGTGGCGCGCACTGCCGGCCCCTTGCGGCTGTTAAGGATGCGGAACTGGATACCGCCCTTGTCGGTGGCTTCGGCCATGGCGCCGCCAAGGGCGTCGATTTCCTTGACCAGATGGCTCTTGCCGATGCCGCCGATGGCGGGGTTGCAGCTCATCTGCCCCAGGGTTTCCACATTGTGGGTCAACAGCAGGGTTTTCACACCCATGCGCGCAGCCGCGAGTGCGGCTTCGGTGCCTGCATGGCCACCGCCGATCACGATTACGTCAAAACGGGTAGGGAAATCCACCACGCACCTCGGCCTGTTCAGAAGCAGGAATTCAGGAAAGCCGGACAGTATAAGGATTTAGCGAACCTGAATGAAGACTCCTGGACAAAAAATAGCCAATCCAGATCGAGGGAGCAAAACGGCTCGGCGGGCTTACAAAAAATAAAAGGAAAGGAATGTTTATATCTTTTTAGAACTTGTGTTTATTACTTAGCAGCGGCTTTTCTGTTGATAAGTACCTCGAGCCCAGTAAAGACATAGCCTGTAGCGAATGATAAGGCTGTCCCAAACCCTATCTGGGCCCTGTTGATAAGCGTTTTTTAGCTGTGGATGGAATGGCTCGTTATCAACATGTGGAGTTATGCACAGAGCTTCGGCGGGTTTATCTACCCTCCTGTCCCTGGGGTTTTCCACAGGTTTCAGGCGAGCGTATCCGGGCCGCGGCAGGACCGCAGCCAGGTAGGAAGAAGGAGATGGAAAGGCGTGGGAAAGGCTCAGTCGTTGCCGCTTTCCAGCGTATCGATGGATGACGACAGGCGCTCGAAGCGGCGCTTGGCGGAGACCTGGAAATCCCGCTCGGAGCCCTCGTTAGCGGGTTTGCGCAGCAGTAGCCGAGCACTGAGCCCGCTAGTGCGGTCGTAACTGCCGAACCAGTCGATCATCTGTCCGACCTGGCATTCGCCGCCGAGCCACACCGCCAGGTTGGCTACGATCTCCATGCTGTAGTGTCCGAGTGCTCGCCGTGGGACGCCTTGGGAGCCGAAGGCGAGGGCCCCGCCTGGCCGGTATCGACGGAGTCCAGGGTCTGCAACAGCTCTTTTCGCAGAATCTCTTCCAGGCTTGTGGATAAACCGCTTACCGGGTTGACTTGCGTGCACGGAACGTCCCGGCGCGTGGCGATAGCGCCAGGCGAGACAACGGGATAGATACGCCGTTCGAGAGGGGCGAGCAGATAGAGATTGACCACAGCGCAGCGCCTTCGCGGACGCCGGATCGGAGCGCGGTGCCTGTGCATAAACCTCTCCCAGGTGGATATCCATCCCATGCAGACCGACATCGGCGCAGATGGTTTTCTCGGGGACGAAGCGGCGCGCCGGCAATCCATGCCTGCGTGGTTGAGTGCCGGCGGCAAGGGGCACAGTGAAAGGAAAGTACGCAGCGAACCTTGCCCTGGTTATCCACAACTCGGCGTGGGCCGAGCCCCATTACTTGCCGATGCAGAAACTCGAGAAGATGCGACCCAGCAGGTCGTCGGGGGTGAATGCGCCGGTGATTTCGCCCAGGTGCTGCTGGGCCTGGCGCAGATCCTCGGCCAGCAGTTCGCCGGCGCCATTGTGGATAAGTTGGCTGTGGCCATGCTCCAGCGCCTGCCCTGCCAGGCGTAGCGCTTCCAAGTGGCGCCGGCGGGCGCTGAAACCGCTTTCCGCGGTCTGTTCGAAGCCCATGCAGGCCTTCAGGTGTTCGCGCAGCAGCTCCAGGCCGGCGCCGGTGCGCGCCGAGAGGGTGATGGTGACGTGGCCGTCCGCGCTTTCCTCGAGGCCAATGGACTCTGTGGACAAATCCGCCTTGTTGCGGATCAGGGTGACCTTGCCCGGTTCCGGTCGCTGGTCGAGAAACTCCGGCCATAGGGAAAACGGGTCCGCTGCTTCCGGGGCGGTGGCGTCCACCACCAGCAGCACGCGATCGGCTTCGCCGATGGCTTTCAGCGCACGTTCCACGCCGATCTTTTCCACATGGTCCTCGGTATCCCGCAGGCCTGCGGTGTCCACCACATGCAGGGGCATGCCATCGATGTGAATATGTTCGCGCAATACATCGCGGGTGGTGCCGGCTATGTCCGTGACGATGGCCGCCTCGCGACCGGCCAGGGCATTCAGCAGGCTGGACTTGCCGGCATTCGGTCGTCCGGCGATGACCACGGTCATGCCGTCGCGCAGCAGGGCGCCTTGGGAAGCTTCGCGCTGCACTGTGGATAATTCTGTGCGTACTTTTTCCAGAAGCCCCAGTACATGGCCATCGGCGAGGAAGTCGATTTCTTCCTCGGGGAAGTCGATGGCGGCTTCGACATAGATGCGCAGGGAAATCAGTTGCTCGGTCAATGCATGTACCCGGCGTGAGAATTCGCCCTGCAGGGAACGTAATGCATTGCGCGCGGCCTGCTCCGAGCTGGCCTCGATCAGATCGGCGATGGCTTCGGCCTGGGCCAGGTCGAGCTTGTCGTTGAGGAACGCGCGCTCGCTGAACTCGCCCGGTCGCGCCTGGCGGGCGCCCAGTTCCAGACAACGCTGCACCAGCAGGTCGAGTACCACGGGGCCGCCGTGCCCCTGCAGTTCGAGTACGTCTTCGCCGGTGAACGAGTTCGGGCCGGGGAAATACAGTGACAGGCCTTCGTCGATCACCTGCCCACCGGCATCGAGGAACGGTCCGTAATGCGCATGCCGGGCTTTCAGCTGGCGTCCGCTCACGGCCACGGCCATCTGTCCGGCGAGAGGTCCGGAGACGCGGACGATTCCCACGCCGCCGCGGCCCTGGGCGGTAGCGATCGCGACGATGGTTTCGGTGGCGGCTTGCATGTGGATATCTCCGGATAGCAAGACGCCCCTCGAGGGGGGCGTCTTGTTGTGGACAGTTTTCGCGATAGACGTCAGGCGGTCTTCGCGGCTGCCTCGATCTTGCGGGTAATGTACCACTGCTGTGCGATCGACAGGCAGTTGTTGACTACCCAGTACAGCACCAGACCGGCTGGGAACCAGAGGAAGAAGAAGGTGAAGATGATCGGCATCAGTTTCATCACCTTGGCCTGCATCGGGTCCGGCGGGGTCGGGTTGAGCATCTGCTGGATCAGCATGGTGCCGCCCATGACGATCGGCAGGATGAAGAACGGATCCTTCACCGACAGGTCGGTGATCCAGCCGAGCCACGGCGCCTGGCGCATTTCCACGCTTTCCAGGAGTACCCAGTAGAGGGAGAGGAAGACCGGCATCTGGACCAGGATCGGCAGGCAGCCGCCCAGCGGATTGATCTTCTCCTTCTTGTACAGCTCCATCATCGCCTGGGACATCTTCTGCCGATCGTCGCCGTGCTGTTCCTTGATCGCCTGCATCTTCGGCGACACCGCGCGCATGCGCGCCATCGAACGGTAGCTGGCGGCGGACAACGGGAAGAAGGCCAGCTTGATCAGGACGGTCAGGGCGATGATCGACCAGCCCCAGTTGCCGATCAGGCTGTGGATATGTTGCAGCAGCCAGAAGATCGGCTGGGCGATGAACCAAAGGAAACCGTAGTCGACGGTCAGTTCCAGGCCCGGGGAGAGTTCCTTCAGGTGCTTCTGGAGTTTCGGGCCGGCATACAGGGTCAGGTCGGTTTCCACCTTGCTACCCGCCGGAACGCTCAGGGTCGGGCCGGTGAAACCGACGATGTAGTTGCCCTGGCCGTCCTTGCGGGTCATGACCTGGTGCTGCTCGCCCTTGGTCGGAACCCAGGCGGTCACGAAGTAGTGTTGCAGCCAGGCGACCCAGCCACCCTGCACGGACTCCTTGAACTGTTCCTTGTCCATGTCCTTGGTGGAGATCTTCTTGTACGGCGAATCCGGGGTCCAGACCGCGGCGCCGAGGTAGGTGGACACCCCGGTGGCGGTGGTCGAGGACGGGTCGGCGCTGCCGTCGCGCTTGAGCTGGGCGAACAGGTTGCCGCTCCAGGTTTTGCCGCTCTGGTTGTCGATCAGGTAGCTGACGCCGACCTGATAGGCGTTTTCATTGATGCACTCGATCTTCTTCTGGGCCTTTTCCTTGTCCGAGCAATCGGCTTTCAGGCCACGGTGGAAGGTGAAGCGCTTGATGTAGTTGACACCGTCGTGGCTGAAGCTCAGGTCCACGACCAGTTCGTTCTGGCCGTCGGCCAACTGGTAGCTGCTCTGCGCACTGTGGAACAGCGGGCGGCCGGCGCTGCTGGCGTCCGGGCCGTCGGCACCGGTGAGGCCGCTCTGCGCCAGGTAGGTACGTTCGCGACCGTTGTCGAACAGCGGGAACGGCACGTCCGGACGGTCCAGGCGGCGCGGATACTGCAACAGGCCGAGCTGGACGATATCGCCGCCACGGGGATCGATGGCCAGGTCGAGGACGTCGGTCTTCACCTGGATCAGCTTGTCGCTGACCGCAACCGGCTTGTCGGCGGCTTCGCTGCCGGCCGCGCTGCTCTGGGCAGTGGGAACGTCACTGCTGGTGCCCGAGGCGGACGGAGTGTCCGGCAGGCCTTGCGTGGTGTTCATCGAAGCGCTGGCGGCGGGCAGCTCAGGCTGACCGTAATCCTTGTTCCACTGGAGAACCAGCAGGTAGGACACGACTGCAAGGGCGACGATGAGAATCGAGCGTTGAATGTCCATGGTTACTCGGCCATCGAGAAAGGGCGGTGCTTGAAGGAAACTGACAGTAGCAGATCGCGGCTACGGGATTGCCAGTGATGGAGCCGAGTGGAGGAAACCGCACTCGGGCGACCATTGCGTCGCGGGCCATGCTGCGCGATAGCCTCGTACGCTAGGGAAGTACAACTTGGCTGGGAACGACGGTGCCGGGTCATCGAAGGGGGGATGACACTACAGGGATCGGGATGCGCGGGCATCGACCTATGCATGAGTACCGTCGGCCACGCCAGGGGCGTCAGCAGGGCTTTCCGTGCGAGGTCGATTGCGCAACAGGCGTTTCCAGAGCTTGCCGAACTGCTGGTGCAGCTCCGGATTTTCCAGTTCGCCCAGGCCTTTGCGCGCGATCACCACGATATCCCAGCCAGCCAGGGTTTCCTGGTTATGGCGGAACGATTCGCGGATCAGGCGTTTGAGGCGATTGCGCTGGACGGCGAGCTTGACGTTCTTCTTGCCGATCACCAGGCCCAGGCGGGGGTGATCGAGACCGTTCTCGCGCGCCAGCAGCAGGACGTGCTTGCCGGGGACCTTGCCGGTCGGAGAGTCGAAGACTGCGCTGAATTGCCGGGCTGTCAGTAGACGCTTGTCCCGGTCGAAGTCCCGACTCACCACCCGTACCGGATAAATCAGACGGTCAGACGCTTACGGCCTTTGGCGCGACGACGCGACAGAACCTGACGGCCGTTCTTGGTGGCCATACGGGCGCGGAAACCGTGGACGCGAGCGCGCTTGAGGGTGCTGGGTTGGAAAGTACGTTTCATGATTCGGTACCTGGGTTGACGACTTGAGGTCGCAGTGACCCCGTTTAAAGAGACCGGCGATTCTAGTGAAATCGAACGGGCAGGTCAATTTCCAACCAGCGATGACGTAATAGATAGATACAAGGAAGTCATTTTTCTTTTAAAGGATAGAAACGGTTAATGCTCTTGGGACGGCGCTTTTCTGTGCATAACTCGATGAAGCCCAGCAATTGCGTGTTTCTCCGGCAGGCAAAAGGTTGTCGAGAACCGGTGTCGAGGCTGTTTCCTTCCTGAGCGAAGCCTGGGGATGAACGAGATGGTTATCCACAGCGGTTTTTTCCACACGGCTGTGCGCAGGGATGTACCCCCTTCAAAGCAAGGGTTATCCACAAAGTCCAGGACGACCGTCCGTCGGCCTGCCTGCTTTTATTAAGGTCTTGATTTGCTTGGGGCCTCAGCGCATCGGCATGTGGATAAGTCCGGCCCGTCCGGCTACAATAGGCGCTTATTTCGTTGTGCCGCCTTTCCAATCTTTGGGGGATATCCGTGTCCGTGGAACTTTGGCAGCAGTGCGTGGATCTTCTCCGCGATGAGCTGCCGTCCCAACAATTCAACACCTGGATCCGTCCCTTGCAGGTCGAAGCCGAAGGCGACGAATTGCGTGTGTATGCACCCAACCGTTTCGTCCTCGATTGGGTGAACGAGAAATACCTCGGTCGGCTTCTGGAACTGCTCGGTGAACGCGGCGAGGGTCAGTTGCCCGCGCTTTCCTTATTAATAGGCAGCAAGCGTAGCCGTACGCCGCGCGCCGCCATCGTCCCATCGCAGACCCACGTGGCTCCCCCGCCTCCGGTTGCTCCGCCGCCGGCGCCAGTGCAGCCGGTATCGGCCGCGCCCGTGGTAGTGCCACGTGAAGAGCTGCCGCCAGTGACGACGGCTCCCAGCGTGTCGAGCGATCCCTACGAGCCGGAAGAGCCCAGCATCGATCCGCTGGCCGCCGCTATGCCGGCCGGAGCCGCACCTGCGGTACGCACCGAGCGCAACGTCCAGGTCGAAGGCGCGCTGAAGCACACCAGCTATCTCAACCGTACCTTCACCTTCGAGAACTTCGTCGAGGGCAAGTCCAACCAGTTGGCCCGCGCCGCCGCCTGGCAGGTGGCGGACAACCTCAAGCACGGCTACAACCCGCTGTTCCTCTACGGTGGCGTCGGCCTGGGCAAGACCCACCTGATGCATGCGGTGGGCAACCACCTGCTGAAGAAGAACCCGAACGCCAAGGTGGTTTACCTGCATTCGGAACGTTTCGTCGCGGACATGGTGAAGGCCTTGCAGCTCAACGCCATCAACGAATTCAAGCGCTTCTACCGCTCGGTGGACGCACTGTTGATCGACGACATCCAGTTCTTCGCCCGTAAGGAGCGCTCCCAGGAGGAGTTCTTCCACACCTTCAACGCCCTTCTCGAAGGCGGCCAGCAGGTGATCCTCACCAGCGACCGCTATCCGAAGGAAATCGAAGGCCTGGAAGAGCGGCTGAAGTCCCGCTTCGGCTGGGGCCTGACGGTGGCCGTCGAGCCGCCGGAACTGGAAACCCGGGTGGCGATCCTGATGAAGAAGGCTGAGCAGGCGAAGATCGAGCTGCCGCACGATGCGGCCTTCTTCATCGCCCAGCGCATCCGTTCCAACGTGCGCGAACTGGAAGGTGCGCTGAAGCGGGTGATCGCCCACTCGCACTTCATGGGCCGGCCGATCACCATCGAGCTGATTCGCGAGTCGCTGAAGGACCTGTTGGCCCTTCAGGACAAGCTGGTCAGCATCGACAACATCCAGCGCACCGTCGCCGAGTACTACAAGATCAAGATATCCGATCTGTTGTCCAAGCGGCGTTCGCGCTCGGTGGCGCGCCCGCGCCAGGTGGCCATGGCGCTCTCCAAGGAGCTGACCAACCACAGCCTGCCGGAGATCGGCGTGGCCTTCGGCGGTCGGGATCACACCACGGTGTTGCACGCCTGTCGTAAGATCGCTCAACTTAGGGAATCCGACGCGGATATCCGCGAGGACTACAAGAACCTGCTGCGTACCCTGACAACCTGACGCAGCCCACGAGGCAAGGGACTAGACCATGCATTTCACCATTCAACGCGAAGCCCTGTTGAAACCGCTGCAACTGGTCGCCGGCGTCGTGGAACGCCGCCAGACATTGCCGGTTCTCTCCAACGTCCTGCTGGTGGTCGAAGGCCAGCAACTGTCGCTGACCGGCACCGACCTCGAGGTCGAACTGGTTGGTCGCGTGGTACTGGAAGATGCCGCCGAACCCGGCGAGATCACCGTACCGGCGCGCAAGCTGATGGACATCTGCAAGAGCCTGCCGAACGACGTGCTGATCGACATCCGTGTCGAAGAGCAGAAACTCCTGGTGAAGGCCGGGCGTAGCCGCTTCACCCTGTCCACCCTGCCGGCCAACGATTTCCCCACCGTAGAGGAAGGTCCCGGCTCGCTGAACTTCAGCATTGCCCAGAGCAAGCTGCGTCGCCTGATCGACCGCACCAGCTTCGCCATGGCCCAGCAGGACGTGCGTTACTACCTCAACGGCATGCTGCTGGAAGTGAACGGTGGCACCCTGCGCTCCGTCGCCACCGACGGCCACCGACTGGCCATGTGCTCGCTGGATGCGCAGATCCCGTCGCAGGACCGCCACCAGGTGATCGTGCCGCGCAAAGGCATCCTCGAACTGGCTCGTCTGCTCACCGAGCAGGACGGCGAAGTCGGTATCGTCCTGGGCCAGCACCATATCCGTGCCACCACTGGCGAATTCACCTTCACTTCGAAGCTGGTGGACGGCAAGTTCCCGGACTACGAACGCGTACTGCCGCGCGGTGGCGACAAGCTGGTGGTCGGTGACCGCCAGCAACTGCGCGAAGCCTTCAGCCGCACCGCGATCCTCTCCAACGAGAAGTACCGCGGCATTCGCCTGCAGCTTTCCAACGGTTTGCTGAAAATCCAGGCGAACAACCCGGAGCAGGAAGAGGCCGAGGAAGAAGTGCAGGTCGAGTACAACGGCGGCAACCTGGAGATCGGCTTCAACGTCAGTTACCTGCTCGACGTGCTGGGTGTGATCGGTACCGAGCAGGTCCGCTTCATCCTTTCCGATTCCAACAGCAGCGCCCTGGTCCACGAGGCCGACAATGACGATTCTGCCTATGTCGTCATGCCGATGCGCCTCTAATCACACTGAATGTCCCTGACCCGCGTTTCGGTCACCGCGGTGCGCAACCTGCACCCGGTGACCCTCTCCCCCTCCCCCCGCATCAACATCCTCTACGGCGACAACGGCAGCGGCAAGACCAGCGTGCTCGAAGCCATCCACCTGCTGGGCCTGGCGCGTTCATTCCGCAGTGCGCGCTTGCAGCCGGTGATCCAGTACGAGGAAGCGGCCTGCACCGTATTCGGCCAGGTGATGTTGGCCAACGGCATCGCCAGCAACCTGGGGATTTCCCGTGAACGCCAGGGCGAGTTCACCATTCGCATCGATGGGCAGAACGCCCGAAGTGCGGCTCAATTAGCGGAAACACTTCCACTGCAACTGATCAACCCGGACAGCTTTCGGTTGCTCGAGGGAGCGCCGAAGATCCGCCGACAGTTCCTCGATTGGGGAGTGTTCCACGTGGAACCTCGGTTTCTGCCCGTCTGGCAGCGCCTGCAGAAGGCGCTGCGCCAGCGGAACTCCTGGCTCCGGCATGGTAAACTGGATCCCGCGTCGCAAGCGGCCTGGGACCGGGAATTGAGCCTGGCCAGCGATGAGATCGATGCCTACCGCAGAAGCTATATCCAGGCGTTGAAACCGGTATTCGAGGAAACACTCGCCGAATTGGTTTCACTGGATGACCTGACCCTTAGCTACTACCGAGGCTGGGACAAGGACCGGGACCTCCTGGAGGTTCTGGCTTCCAGCCTGTTGCGCGACCAGCAGATGGGCCACACCCAGGCGGGACCGCAGCGTGCGGATCTTCGCATACGGTTGGCAGGTCATAACGCCGCGGAGATTCTCTCGCGCGGTCAGCAGAAGCTGGTGGTATGCGCCCTGCGCATCGCCCAAGGCCATCTGATCAATCGCGCCAAGCGCGGACAGTGCGTCTACCTGGTGGACGACCTGCCCTCGGAATTGGATGAGCAGCATCGAATGGCTCTTTGCCGCTTGCTTGAAGATTTGGGTTGCCAGGTATTCATCACCTGCGTGGACCCGCAACTATTGAAAGACGGCTGGCGCACGGATACGCCGGTATCCATGTTCCACGTGGAACATGGAAAAGTCTCTCAGACCACGACCATCGGGAGTGAAGCATGAGCGAGAACAACACGTACGACTCTTCCAGCATCAAGGTGCTGAAGGGGCTGGATGCCGTACGCAAGCGCCCCGGCATGTACATCGGCGACACCGACGATGGCACCGGTCTGCACCACATGGTGTTCGAGGTGGTGGATAACTCCATCGACGAAGCGCTGGCCGGTTACTGCAGCGAAATCAGCATCACCATCCATACGGATGAGTCGATCACTGTCCGCGACAATGGACGCGGTATTCCGGTGGATATCCACAAGGAAGAAGGGGTTTCTGCGGCGGAAGTGATCATGACCGTCCTCCACGCCGGCGGCAAGTTCGACGACAACACCTACAAGGTGTCCGGCGGCTTGCACGGTGTGGGCGTCTCGGTGGTGAACGCGCTGTCCCATGAACTGCGCCTGACCATCCGTCGCCACAACAAGGTCTGGGAACAGGTCTACCACCACGGCGTTCCGCAGTTCCCACTGCGCGAAGTGGGCGAGACCGATGGCTCCGGCACCGAAGTTCACTTCAAGCCGTCCCCGGAGACCTTCAGCAACATCCACTTCAGTTGGGACATCCTGGCCAAGCGCATCCGCGAGCTGTCCTTCCTCAACTCCGGCGTCGGCATCCTGCTGCGCGACGAGCGTACCGGCAAGGAGGAGCTGTTCAAGTACGAAGGCGGTCTGAAGGCCTTCGTCGAGTACCTGAACACCAACAAGACCGCGGTGAACGAGGTATTCCACTTCAACGTCCAGCGTGAAGAGGACGGCGTGGGTGTGGAAGTCGCCTTGCAGTGGAACGACAGCTTCAACGAGAACCTGCTCTGCTTCACCAACAACATCCCGCAGCGTGATGGCGGCACCCACCTGGCCGGTTTCCGTTCGGCGCTGACGCGTAACCTGAACAACTACATCGAGGCCGAAGGCCTGGCGAAGAAATTCAAGATCGCCACCACCGGCGACGATGCCCGCGAAGGCCTCACCGCGATCATCTCGGTGAAGGTACCGGACCCGAAGTTCAGCTCGCAGACCAAGGACAAGCTGGTCTCCTCCGAGGTGAAGACTGCGGTGGAACAGGAGATGGGCAAGTACTTCGCCGACTTCCTGCTGGAGAATCCCAACGAAGCCAAGGCCGTGGTCGGCAAGATGATCGACGCCGCCCGTGCCCGCGAGGCCGCGCGCAAGGCGCGCGAGATGACCCGCCGCAAGGGCGCACTGGACATCGCCGGCCTGCCCGGCAAGCTGGCCGATTGCCAGGAAAAGGACCCGGCGCTCTCCGAACTGTACATCGTGGAGGGTGACTCCGCGGGCGGTTCCGCCAAGCAGGGCCGCAATCGCCGGACCCAGGCGATCCTGCCGCTCAAGGGCAAGATCCTCAACGTCGAAAAGGCGCGCTTCGACAAGATGCTCTCCTCCCAGGAGGTCGGTACGCTGATCACCGCCCTGGGCTGTGGCATCGGCCGCGAGGAATACAACATCGACAAGCTGCGCTACCACAACATCATCATCATGACCGATGCTGACGTCGACGGTTCGCACATCCGCACCCTGCTGTTGACCTTCTTCTTCCGCCAGATGCCCGAGCTGATCGAGCGTGGCTACATCTACATCGCCCAGCCCCCGTTGTACAAGGTCAAGCGCGGCAAGCAGGAGCAGTACATCAAGGACGACCAGGCCATGGAAGAGTACATGACCCAGTCGGCCCTGGAAGACGCCAGCCTGCACGTCAACGAGCACGCTCCGGGCCTGTCCGGGGCGGCGCTGGAGAAACTGGTCAACGAGTATCGCGGGGTGATCGCCACCCTCAAGCGCCTGTCGCGCCTGTACCCCCAGGAGCTGACCGAGCACTTCATCTACCTGCCTACCGTGTCGGTGGACGACCTGGCTAACGAGTCGGCCATGCAGGGCTGGTTGGAGAAGTTCCAGGCGCGCCTGACCGCCGCCGAGAAGTCCGGCCTGACCTACAAGGCCAGCCTGCGCGAAGACCGCGAGCGCCACCTGTGGCTGCCCGAGGTGGAGCTGGTGGCCCACGGCCTGTCCAGCTACGTCACCTTCAACCGTGACTTCTTCGCCAGCAATGACTACCGCTCGGTGTCGCTGCTCGGCGACCAGCTGAACAGCCTGCTGGAAGACGGCGCCTACGTGCAGAAGGGTGAGCGCAAGCGCCCGATCAGCGCCTTCAAGGACGGCCTGGACTGGCTGATGGCCGAAGGTACCAAGCGCCACAGCATCCAGCGATACAAGGGGCTGGGCGAGATGAACCCTGAGCAGCTGTGGGAAACCACCATGGATCCGAACGTCCGGCGCATGCTCAAGGTGACCATCGAGGACGCCATCGCCGCCGACCAGATCTTCAACACCCTGATGGGCGATGCCGTGGAGCCGCGCCGCGACTTCATCGAAAGCAACGCGCTGGCGGTGTCGAACCTGGACGTGTGACGGGGCGGCAGACCGACCCTCATGGAAACCCCGGCCTGGCGCCGGGGTTTTCTTTTTGCGCCAGGTAGCCTGGATATGTGCCTTGCCAAGGTGTGGCCGAGCCCCGGTTGCTCGCCAGCATTGGCACCCTGGACCCAGGCCTCCTGGCGGCGTGGCACCGCTTCTGTGGGCAGCGGTCGCCGGTCGGTTCGGTCGATCGTTTCCAGCCGGCCTTGCTTTGCGCCTCGCGTGAAAACAAGAAGCCCCGCTATGGCGGGGCTTCTTTTATCGAATCGGCGCACAGTGCGCCTTGCAGGGGGCTTTGCGGCCCTTCACGAGACCACCGACGGCTCCGGATGGCTGACCCGCTGCTGGATGGGGCTGATCTCGGCCATGGTCTCGCTGACCCAGGCTTCGGCGCGCTGGTTTAGCTCGGCGATGGCGCGCGGGCCTTCGCCTTCGGCGTGCATGGCCGGGCCGATCACCACCTGGATGGTGCCCGGGTACTTGGCCCAGCCGGCCTTGGGCCAATACTGCCCGGCGTTGTGGGCGATCGGCAGTACCGGTAGCCCGGCGTTGACCGCCAGGGCGGTGCCGCCGCGGGAGAACTTGCCCATCTGCCCCACCGGAATACGCGTGCCTTCCGGGAAGATCAGCACCCAGGCGCCTTTCTTCAGGCACTCGTCGCCCTGCTTGGCCAGTTGCTTGAGGGCCAGCTTGGGCTGGCTGCGGTCGATGGCGATGGGCTTGAGCAGGGCCAGGGCCCAGCCGAAGAACGGCACGTAGAGCAGCTCGCGCTTGAGTACCTGGCTGAGTGGCTCGAAGAAGCCGGAGAGGAAGAAGGTTTCCCAGGTGCTCTGGTGCTTGGAGAGGATCACGCAGGGCTTTTCCGGGATGTTCTCCAGTCCGCGCACCTCGTAGCGGATGCCGGCGACCACGCGGGTCAGCCAGATCGCGAAGCGGCACCAGTTCTGTACCACGAAGCGGTAGCGGGCGCGGAACGGCAGGATCGGCGCGATGAAGAAGCTGAGGGTGCCCCAGACGAACGCGCTGGCGGACAGCAGCAGGTAAAAGAGGACGGTTCTGATGGCCTGCACTGTCGACATGTATTCTGACCTTACTGAAGTAATGCGCTGGCGACTGCCGCCAGATCGTCGAATATCAGGGTGCCCTCTGGCAAGGGCTTGCCCAGCGTACGTACACCTTTTCCGGTCTTTACCAATACCGGCTGACAATCGACGGCCCGCGCCGCCTCCAGGTCACCGATGCTGTCGCCGACGAACCAGATACCCGACAGATCGACCCCGTAGTGCTCGCCGATCTGCCGCAGCATACCCGGCTTCGGCTTGCGGCAGTCGCAACCGTCGTCCGGTCCATGCGGACAATAGACGATGAGGCCGACCTCGCCGCCCTGCTCCGCGACCAGTTCGCGCAAGCGCGCATGCATGGCCTCGAGCACTGCCAGGTCGTAATAGCCACGGGCGATGCCGGACTGGTTGGTAGCCACCGCGACGGTCCAGCCGGCCTGGCTCAGGCGGGCGATGGCCTCGATCGAGCTGGGGATGGGGATCCACTCGTCGAGGGTCTTGATGTAATCGTCGGAGTCGAGGTTGATGACTCCATCGCGGTCGAGAATCAGCAGGGAACGGGACATCGATGCGCAGTTGGCCATGAACGGAAAGGATCGATTCTACCTCAGCCAGCCGGAGCATCGCGGATGGATCGACGAGCCCCCTACGCTGGACAATCTGTACTAGATTCAATAATGGCAATGGAATGGCAATCCCAGGCCAGGGAGTCATTTGGCACGCAGCAGTGGGTGTCTCGGAGTACGTGCGAACCCCTTGGCGGGTGGATCACCGGAGTAACGCAGTAAGCGCCTATCGCATGCCAGCACGGCCGACCGGCCGTGTTTCCACCACAGGTGGAGCGGGCATGACGACGGGGAGTTCCGGGGCGTCTGCCCGTTCCCAAGGACGGTAACCGTGAAACGCCTGAAAAAGACACTGCACCTTTCAAGCTTGTCCCTCGCTTCCCTGGCTCTTTCTTCCGCCGCCCTGGCGGCCGCTCCGGTCATGCTCGACCAGGGCAAGGAATGGACCGAAAGCCACCGCCAGGACTTCTACAGCCGCGACCAGGGCTCGCAGGTGATGCCCCTGCCCTGGCTCAAGGCGTTGCGACAGCCGGATGGAACGCCTTTCCTCGCCGACAGCCTGGCCCGCTACGGCTATTTGCCCAACCCCAAGGCGCCCGCGGAAGGCCTGCCGGTGGGCTTCACCGTAGCCGGCACGGGCGCCCGGCAGATGGTCGGCATGACCTGTTCGGCCTGCCATACCCGGCAGATCGAGGTGAAGGGCACTGCCTATCGGATCGACGGCGGTCCGGCGATCGTCGACTTCCAGGCATTCCTCGCCGACCTCGATCGGGCCGTGGGACCGCTGACCAGCGATGACGCCGCCTTCGACGCCTTCGCCAAGCCGATCCTCGGGGCCAATCCGCCTCCCGGTGCGCGCGACGCTCTGCTCGCGGCGGTGAAGGAATGGTACGAGCCCTATCACACGCTGATCGAGCGCGCGCTGCCCAAGGACACCTGGGGACCGGCGCGGCTGGACGCGGTATCGATGATCTTCAACCGCCTTACCGGGCTGGATATCGGCACCGCGCCGCCCTACCTGATTCCCGACAACATCAAGGCGGCCGATGCGCCGGTGCGCTATCCGTTCCTGTGGAACGCGGCGCGGCAGAACAAGACCCAGTGGCCCGGCTTCGCCGCCAACGGCAACGACCTGCTCGGCCTGGCGCGCAATGTCGGCGAGGTCTACGGGGTGTTCGCCACCTTCCACCCGCAGAAGAGCAAGTTCCACCTGCTGGGCATGGACTACCTGAAGATCAACTCGGCCAACTTCCACGGGCTGGGCAAGCTGGAAGACCTGATCAAGAAGATCGGCCCGCCGAAGTGGCCCTGGGCGGTGGACAAGCACCTGGCCAGGAAAGGCGCGCTGATCTTCGCCCGCAAGACCGACGAAGGTGGCTGCGTGGAGTGCCACGGCATCCGGATCAAGGACCTAGTGCTTTGGGACACTCCGCTGAGGGACGTCGGCAGCGACAGCCGCCAGCACGCCATCCTCGATGGCCAGGTGCAGACCGGCGTGATGGAGGGCGCGCGGATGCCGTTCGGCCAGCCGCTGAAGGCGACCGACGGAGCCTTCGATGTACTCGCCGTAGCGGTGGCCGGTTCGATCCTGCAGCACTTCGTGCCGATCCTCGGTGAGAAGCACGATGCCAAGGCGGCGGCGGTCAAGCCGGAAAGCGTGATGACCGACGAAACCCGGCAACTGCTGACCGCCTTCCAGAAGCCGGTGCGTACCCAGGCCGACCCCTACCCCTACGAGTCGCGGGTCCTGCAGGGGATCTGGGCAGCGGCGCCGTACCTGCACAACGGCTCGGTGCCGACCCTGGAAGAGTTGCTGAAGCCGGCCGCGGAGCGGGTGGAATCCTTCCCGGTGGGCACGGCCTACGACGTGGACAAGGTCGGCCTCGCCGCCCAGCAGACCCAATTCGGCAGCTATGTGCTGAAGACCACCGGCTGCGAGCAGCGTGATTCCGGCAACAGCCGCTGCGGCCATGAGTACGGCACCAGCCTGTCGGCCGAGGAGAAGCGTGCGCTGCTGGAGTATCTGAAGGTCCTGTAGTGAAAAAGGCCCGGTGTCGCGAGGACGCCGGGCCTTTTCTTCGAGGCGGGACTGGCTCAGCCGAGCAGCGAGATGTCCGCCACCCCGAGGAACGACCCGCGCAGCTTGGCCAGCAGCGCATAGCGGTTGGCGCGCACCGCCGCGTCGTCGACATTGACCATCACATCGGCGAAGAACGTATCCACCGGCTCGCGCAAGGCCGCCAGGCGGGCCAGCGCGGCGCGATAGTCGCGTGCCGCTGCCAGCGGCGCGACTTCGCTTTCGGCGTTCGCCACGGCGCTGCCCAGGGCCTTCTCGGCGGCTTCCACCAGCAGGCTGGCATCCACGTTCGGCGGAACCTCGTCCTCGGACTTGGCGAGAATATTCGACACCCGTTTGTTCGCCGCGGCCAGGGCCTCGGCTTCAGGCAACTGGCGGAAGGCCTGGACGGCCTGTACGCGCTGGTCGAAGTCCAGCGGCGAGCTTGGCTTGAGCGCGCGCACCGACTGGTACACGGCCACGTCCACGCCTTCGTCCTCGTAGCGCGCGCGCAGGCGGTCGAACACGAAGTCCAGCACCTGCTCGGCCAGGCCGGCGGCCTTGACCTTGTCGCCGTATTGCTCGACGGCGGCGTTGACCGCGGCTACCAGGTCCAGGTCGAGCTGCTTCTCGATGAGGATGCGCAGCACGCCCAGCGCAGCGCGGCGCAGCGCGTAGGGGTCCTTGCTGCCGGTGGGAAGCATGCCGATGCCGAAGATACCGACCAGGGTATCGAGCTTGTCGGCCACCGCCACGGCGGCGCCGGTCAGGGTCGAGGGTAGCTCGGCGCCGGCGCCGCGCGGCATGTACTGCTCGTTGAGGGCCAGGGCGACGTCTTCCGCTTCGCCGCCGTGGGTGGCGTAGTAGTAGCCGGCGATGCCCTGCATTTCGGGGAACTCGCCGACCATCTCGGTCGCCAGGTCACACTTGGACAGGATGCCGGCGCGCGAGGCGTTCTGCGCATTGCCGCCTATACGTTCGGCGATGTAGGCGGCCAGGCCGGAGACGCGCTGGGCCTTCTCGAACACGGTGCCGAGCTGGGCCTGGAACACTACGTTGCGCAGGCGCTCATTGAAGCTTTCGAGCGGCTGCTTCTTGTCCTGCTTGAAGAAGAACTCGGCGTCGGTGAGGCGCGGGCGAACCACCTTCTCGTTACCGCTGACGATGTTCTCCGGCGCCTTGCTCTCGACGTTGGCGACGGTGATGAAGCGAGGCAGCAGCTTGCCGTTGGCGTCCAGCAGGCAGAAGTATTTCTGGTTGTCCTGCATGGTGGTGATCAGGGCTTCCTGCGGGACCTCGAGGAAGCGCTCCTCGAAGGAGCAGACCAGCGGCACCGGCCACTCGACCAGTGCAGTCACTTCGTCGAGCAGGCTCGGCGGCACGATGGCGCTGCCCTGTTGCTCGGCGGCCAGTTCGGCCACGCGCTTGGCGATCAGCTCGCGGCGCTCGGCGAAATCGGCCAGCACATGAGCGCCGCGCAGGTCTTCCAGATACGCTGCCGGGCTGGAAATACGCACATTGTCCGGATTGTGGAAGCGGTGGCCACGGGATTCGCGCCCGGCTTTCTGGGCGAGGATCTCGCACTCGACCACATCGTCGCCGAACAGCATCACCAGCCATTGGGTCGGACGCACGAACTCCTCGCGGCGAGCTGCCCAGCGCATCCGCTTGGGAATCGGCAGTTCGTTCAACGAGGCCTCGACGATGCCCGGCAGCAGGCCGGCGGCCGGTTGGCCGGCGATGGTCTGGATGAAGCGCAGCTTCGGACCGCTCTTGTCGATCTGCTGCAGATCCACGCCGCACTTCTTGGCGAAGCCCAGGGCGGCCTGGGTCGGGTTACCGCTGGCGTCGAAGGCGGCCTGTAGCGGCGGACCGTCTAGGTTGACGGTACGGTCGGGCTGCTGCACGGCGAGTTGCTCGACCAGCACGGCGAGACGGCGCGGCGCCGCATAGAAACGCGCAGCGGCATAGCTCAGACCGGCAGCCTTGAGGCCCTTCTCGATACCGCTGAGGAAGGCTTCGCCGAGGCTGTTGAGGGCTTTTGGCGGCAGCTCTTCGGTGCCCAGTTCGACCAGGAAATCCTTGGCGCTCATCATTCGGCCTCCTTCAGCTTGGCCAGTACTTCGTCACGCAATTCGGGGGTGGCCATGGGGAAGCCGAGGCGCGCGCGGGCCTGCAGGTAGCTCTGCGCCACGGCGCGGGCCAGGGTACGCACGCGAAGGATGTAGCGCTGGCGCTCGGTGACCGAGATGGCGCGCCGCGCATCCAGCAGGTTGAAGGTATGCGAAGCCTTGAGGACCATCTCGTAGGTCGGCAACGGCAGCTCCAGCGCGATCAGGCGGTTGGCTTCGCTTTCGTAGAAGTCGAACAGTTCGAACAGCTTCGGCACGTTGGCGTGCTCGAAGTTGAAAGTGGATTGCTCCACCTCGTTCTGGTGGAACACGTCGCCATAGGTGACCTTGCCGAACGGGCCGTCGGTCCAGACCAGGTCGTAGACCGAGTCCACGCCCTGCAGGTACATGGCCAGGCGCTCCAGGCCGTAGGTGATCTCGCCGGTGACCGGATAGCACTCGATGCCGCCGACCTGCTGGAAGTAGGTGAACTGGGTGACTTCCATGCCGTTCAGCCAGATTTCCCAACCCAGGCCCCAGGCGCCGAGGGTCGGCGACTCCCAGTTGTCCTCGACGAAGCGGATGTCGTGGACCAGCGGGTCGATGCCGATGGCTTTCAGCGAGCCGAGGTACAGCTCCTGGAAGTTCTCCGGGTTCGGCTTCAGGACCACCTGAAACTGGTAGTAGTGCTGCAGGCGGTTGGGGTTCTCGCCGTAGCGACCGTCGGTGGGGCGGCGGCTCGGCTGGACGTAGGCGGCGTTCCAGGTCTCCGGGCCGATGGCGCGGAGGAAGGTGGCGGTGTGGAAGGTGCCGGCGCCCACTTCCATGTCGTAGGGCTGCAGCACCACGCAGCCCTGCTCTGCCCAGTAGTTCTGCAGGGCGAGAATCAGGTCTTGGAAGGTGCGCACGGCGGGCGTAGTCTGGCTCACGAAATTCACCTGTGCTGAGGCTTCGATACAAAACGCGGAAGTATACCCGATTCCCGCGCCGCCTCGCCCGTCCCCCCGATCCCTGGAAAACCACGGAAAGCCTTATGCCACGCTGCTTCTGGTGCAACGACGATCCCCTCTACATGGCCTACCACGATGAGGAGTGGGGTGTGCCGCAGCGCGATCCCGACGCGCTGTTCGAACTTCTGCTGCTGGAGGGCTTCCAGGCCGGATTGTCCTGGATCACCGTGCTGAAGAAGCGCGAGCGCTACCGCGAGGTGCTGTTCGGCTTCGACGTGCAGCGGGTGGCACAGATGAGCGACGCGGAGATCGACGAACTGATGCTCGACCCCGGCATCATTCGCAATCGGGCCAAGCTCAACGCTGCGCGGCAGAACGCCCAGGCCTGGCTGGAGCTGGACGACCCGGCTGGGTTCCTCTGGTCCTTCGTCGGCGGCCAGCCGAAGATCAACCATTTCGCCGGTCGCGCCGAGGTGCCGGCGATTACCCCGGAAGCCGAGGCCATGAGCAAGGCGCTGCGCAAGGCCGGCTTCAACTTCGTCGGGCCGACCATCTGCTACGCCTTCATGCAGGCCAGCGGCATGGTCATGGACCATACCCAGGACTGCGACCGTTACGCCCAACTCGTCGGCTAGCCGGGCGCTCCTGACGGATGCGTTCGGATGTTCCACGTGGAACATCGGCGCGCAGCATAGCTGGTCGCCCCGCTTCCTTGGCTGCCGCCCTCGCCTTCTTCCTGGCGTACAATGCGCGTTCGAGTCGAGCGAGGAGTGTTTCGTGGAGAAATTCAAAGGTGCCCTGGTGGTGGGGGCCCTACGCCTGTTCGCGTTATTGCCCTGGCGTGCCGTGCAAGGCGTCGGGGCCGGCATAGGCTGGCTGATGTGGAAATTGCCGAATCGATCCCGCGAGGTAGTGCGGATCAACCTGTCCAAGTGCTTCCCCGAGTTGTCTGAAACCGAACTGGAAAAGCTGGTCGGACAAAGCCTGATGGATATTGGCCGGACCCTCACCGAAAGTGCCTGCGCCTGGATCTGGCCGCCTGAAAAGTCGCTGAGATACATCCGCGAGGTCGAAGGCATGGAGGTGCTGGAGGAAGCGCTGGCTTCCGGCGATGGCCTGGTCGGCATTACCAGTCACCTGGGAAACTGGGAAGTACTCAACCACTTCTATTGCTCCTACGCCAAGCCGATCATCTTCTATCGTCCGCCCAAGCTGAAGGCAGTGGACGAGTTGCTGAAGAAGCAACGCGTGCAATTGGGCAATCGCGTCGCACCTTCCACTCCGGAGGGTATCCTCAGTGTCATCAAGGAAGTGAAGAAAGGCGGTTGCGTAGGGATTCCCGCCGACCCCGAGCCCGCGCGTACCGCTGGGCTCTTCGTGCCCTACCTGGGCACCACTGCATTGATCAGCAAGTTCGTCCCGCAGTTGCTTTCACGCGGCAAGGCGCGTGGAGTGTTCTTCCATGCGGTGCGCCTGCCCGATGGTAGCGGTTACAAGGTGATCCTCGAAGCGGCTCCGGCGGACATGTACGACAAGGACCTGGAAGTGTCTGTAGCAGCCATGAGCCGCGAGTTGGCGAAGTATGTACGAGCCTATCCCAGCCAGTACATGTGGAGCATGAAGCGCTTCAAGAACCGCCCGGATGGCGAGAAAAAATGGTATTGAGGAAAGGGCGTCGGAAGACGCCTTTTTCATATCCGGGTACTATGCTCAGCTCTGCCGCCTCCTCCGCAGGTCCCGAGGGACTCGATGGATAATCAACGACAATACCCACGAACCCCGCTCAAGTGCCGAATCCGTATCAGTCACCCGTTATTTGGCGAGCTGATGGCGCAGACACGCGACCTCTCCGACACCGGGGTCTATGTCAAACACCCGGATCTGACCCAGCTCCCAACAGGCAGTGTCGTTACTGGCCAGGTACAGGATCTGCCGATCGACGCGCCGATCCTGCAGATGGAAGTCGTGCGAGTCGATGCGGAAGGCGTCGGCCTGCGCTTTCTCAGCGAAGCCTGAACGGTGATGTTCCACGTGGAACCCCAGGCATGAGCCACTGATCACAGAGTGGGCGAAACCGCTGCCGGTTATCGGCTAGAATGCGCGCCGCTCGGCATGGTGCCGGGCATGGGTTCCCTCACCCCATCGCGCAAAAAGGACAGCACATGTCAGCCTCTTCTCCGGCGGCCTGGCGCGGCACCCTGGCCGGCCTGATCGCCTTCCACATCTTCATCATCATCGCCAGCAACTACCTGGTGCAGTTGCCGATCACCCTGTTTGGCTGGCACACCACCTGGGGCGCCTTCAGCTTTCCGTTCATCTTCCTGGCTACCGACCTCACCGTGCGCTTGCTGGGCAAGGGCCCTGCCCGGCTGGTCATCGCCCGGGTCATGATCCCGGCGTTGATCGCCTCCTACGTGGTCTCGGTGTTGTTCCAGGAAGCGGCGTTCCGTGGTTTCTCCGCGCTGCTGGAGTTCAACACCTTCGTCGCACGGATATCCCTGGCAAGCTTCCTCGCCTATGTGCTCGGGCAGATCCTCGACATCCAGGTATTCGACCGCCTCCGTCGTTCCCGGCACTGGTGGACCGCGCCAGTCGCCTCGACCATCCTCGGCAACCTGCTGGACACCTTCACCTTCTTCTTCGTGGCGTTCTGGCGTAGCGACAATCCGTTCATGGCGCAGCACTGGGTGGAAATCGCCACGGTGGACTACGGAGTGAAGCTGAGTATCAGCCTTCTGCTGTTCGTGCCGCTCTACGGCATGCTACTCAACGGCATCCTGAAGATGCTGCCGGGGCGGCCGCAGAGCAACGCTTGAGGCTTATCGAGGCAATCTGGAGGAAGGGCGCAACGGCCGTGACCGTTGCGCCCTTCTTCATTCAGGAGGTGGTAGCCCGGTGCGCGGCCGTGAGCAGCGTCAGGGCATCGCCGCCGAGCGTGACCAGGATGTGCGCCACGCGCTGAATGGGAACGCCCAGCCCTGTCCGCACTTCGATCCTTTCCAAGGCATGGAGGAGGCCGAGGAGAGCCCTGAGGCGCTCCTGTACGGATTCGAGCATCTCATTGGCGGAGGCGTTCCGGTGAACGTAGAGAATCGCTTGCTCGTATGGGTATTCGACATAGGACGGGACTGAACGCTCTTGCTTCGACATGTTGGCTCCGGAAAAGTAGTTGAAGTCAGGTGTCGCGTTCGGGCTTTGACCGAAGCGATGAGTCGAAGCTAGAGGGCCGGCAGTGGTCGCTCAATGGGGTGTTGGGCGTTCGGGATGCAGGCTACATCGTTGACAGAAGTTGCCTACGAATGTGTGGAACAGGTCTTTGTAAAAGTGTCGTCGGGGCGTGCTCGAACCGTTCTGCCAGCGCTCGATGAGCACGCCCGACCCGTCTGCCGGAACTCCGGCCGGCGGGTGGCGAGAACGCGCTGCGCAAGCCTTGGCCGGACGCTCAGGTTCTCGCCCTGTCGAGCTTGCGCAGGAACACCGTCATTTCCTTTTCGGCCTGCTTGTCGCCATGCGTCGCGGCAGTTGCCAGGCCCTGCTCCCAGGCCTGCCGGGCGCCCGCGAGATCGCCGGCAGCCTGGCGCGCCTTGCCCAGCAGCTTCCAGCCGGCGGAATACTTCGGGTCCTGCTCTACGCAGCGCTGGAGGTGTTCCGCCGCGCGTTCGGCGTCGCCCGCGTCCAGGTAGCCCTTGCCCAGGCCGAAGCGCAGCAGCGCATTGTCCACGCCTTTGGCCAGCATCTTTTCCAGACCTTCGATCATCATCCTGCCCTCTTCCAACGATGTCGGCCATTGTGCCCGGCTCCGGCCAGGCTTTGCACGGAACAGAGGGATTCGGCCGTTGCGAAGGAGGCACGCGGCCCCTTGGTGTTCGTAGGCCGAAGCCCTATCGCCGTTCGCGATAGGGCGTGCCTCAGAAGAACGTCAGGCCGGCCTGGAACAGTCGCTCGACGTCTCGGATGTATTTCTTGTCGACCAGGAACAGCAGCACGTGGTCGCCGCTCTCGATGCGGGTGTCGCCATGGGCGATCAGCACTTCCTCGTCGCGCACCAGCGCGCCGATGGTGGTGCCCGGCGGCAGCTTGATCTCGTTGATCGAGCGACCGATCACCTTGCTCGACTTGGCGTCGCCATGGGCTACCACTTCGATCGCTTCGGCTGCGCCGCGGCGCAGCGAGTGTACGCTCTCGATGTCGCCGCGGCGAACGTGGGCCAGCAGGGTGCCGATGGTCGCCAGTTGCGGGCTGATGGCGATGTCGATCTCGCCGCCTTGCACCAGGTCGACATAGGCCGGGTTGTTGATCAGGGTCATCACTTTGCTCGCGCCGAGCCGCTTGGCCAGCAGCGAGGACATGATGTTGGCCTCGTCGTCGTTGGTCAGGGCGAGGAACACGTCGGTCTCGCCGATGTTTTCCTCCAGCAGCAGGTCGCGGTCGGAAGCGCTGCCGTTGAGCACGATGGTGCTGTCCAGGGTATCCGAGAGGTGCCGGCAGCGCAGCGGGCTGCGCTCGATGATCTTTACCTGGTAGCGGCTCTCGATGGCCTCGGCCAGGCGCTCGCCGACATTGCCGCCGCCGGCGATGATGATCCGCTTGTAGCTGTCGTCGAGCCTGCGCATCTCGCCCATTACCGCGCGGATATGGGCCTTGGCGGCGATGAAGAAGACTTCGTCGTCGGCCTCGATCACCGTGTCGCCCTGGGGAATGATCGGCCGGTTGCGGCGGTAGATCGCGGCGACGCGGGTATCTACGTTCGGCATGTGCTCGCGCAGCTGGCGCAGCTCCTGCCCTACCAGAGGGCCGCCGTAGTAGGCCTTGATCCCGACCAGTTGCGCCTTGCCCTCGGCGAAGTCGATGACTTGCAGCGCGCCGGGGTGTTCGATCAGGCGCTTGATGTAGTTGGTGACCACCTGCTCCGGGCTGATCAGCACGTCCACCGGGATCGCCTCGTTGTCGAACAGCCCGGTACGGGTCAGGTAGGCCGGCTCGCGGACGCGGGCGATCTTGGTCGGGGTGTTGAACAGGGTGTAGGCGACCTGGCAGGCGACCATGTTGGTCTCGTCGCTATTGGTCACCGCCACCAGCATGTCGGCGTCGTCGGCGCCGGCCTGGCGCAGCACCGTGGGGAACGAGGCCTTGCCTTGCACGGTGCGGATGTCGAGGCGGTCGCCGAGGTCGCGCAGGCGGTCGCCGTCGGTGTCGACCACGGTGATGTCGTTGGCTTCGCTGGCCAGGTGCTCGGCCAGTGTGCCGCCGACCTGGCCGGCACCGAGGATGATGATTTTCATGGCAGGAAACGGCTCGTCAGGTTTCGATCAACGGGCGGATATCTTGATCAGCTTGGCATAGTAGAAGCCATCGTGGCCCTCCACCTGCGGCAGCAACTGGCGGCCGTGGGGCTGTTTCATGCCCCAGGGGCCGGGAAGGTCCAGTTCGCGGGCGCCGGGCGTGCGGGCGAGGAAGGCGGCGATGCTGTCGCTGTTTTCCGCCGGCATCACCGAACAGGTGGCGTAGAGCAGTACGCCACCGACTTCCAGGGTAGGCCACAGCGCGTCGAGCAATTCACCCTGCAGGTGCGCCAGGGCGGCGATGTCTTCCGGCTTGCGCGCCAGCTTGATGTCCGGGTGGCGGCGGATCACCCCGGTGGCCGAGCACGGCGCGTCGAGGAGGATGCGCTGGAACGGCTTGCCGTCCCACCACTCCCCGGTGGCCCTGGCGTCGGCGGCGACCAGGCTGGCTTGCAGGCCGAGCCGCTGGAGGTTTTCCCGGACCCTTACCAGGCGGCTCTCCTCGAGGTCGACGGCGACCACTTCGGCCAGTTCCGGCTGGGTTTCCAGCAGGTGGCAGGTCTTGCCGCCAGGCGCACAGCAGGCGTCGAGGACACGCTGGCCGGGCGCGCTTTCGAGCAGCTCGGCGGCCAGTTGCGCGGCTTCGTCCTGGACGCTGACGCGGCCCTCCGCGAAGCCCGGTAGTTCGCGCACGTCGCGCGGCGCGGCGAGCTGGATGCCGTCGCGGCTGTAGTCGCAGGCGCGGGCCTCGATTCCGGCTTCGGCGAGTTCGGCCAGGTAGGCATCGCGCTCGCCGCGGCGCCGATTGACCCGCAAGGTCATCGGCGGGTGTGCGTTGTTCGCTGCGCAGAGCGCGTCGAGCTGCTCCGGCCAGGCCTGCTTGAGCGCTTTCAGCAGCCAGCGCGGATGTCCCAGGCGCGCTGAGGGATCGCGGTCGACCTCGGCCAGCAGCGTCTCGCCTTCGCGCTGCGCGCGGCGCAGCACGGCGTTGAGCACGCCCTTGGCCCAGCCCTTCTTCAGCTTGTCGGCGCAGCCGACGGTCTCGCCGATCGCGGCGTGCGGCGGAATCCGCGTGTAGAGCAACTGGTAGAGGCCGATCAGCAGCAGGGCGTGGATATCGGTGTCGGCGGCCTTGAACGGCTTCTGCAACAGGCGCGCGGCCAGAGCCTGCAGGCGCGGTTGCCAGCGCGCCGCGCCGAAGGCCAGCTCCTGGGTCAGGCCGCGATCGCGCGGGGCGACCTTGTCCAGTTGCGGCGGCAACGCGCCAGACAGCGAGGCGCGTCCGGCGAGCACCGCGGCCAGCGCCTGGCAGGCGGCGAGACGCGGGTTCATTGGCCGAGCACCTGGCCGGCGGCGAATTGCTCGCGGCGGCTGTTGTAGAGGTCGGCGAAGGCCAGTGGCTTGCCGCCCGGCACTTGCAGGCGGGTCAGGCGCAGGGCGCCTTCGCCGCAGGCGACCAGCAGGCCGTCGCGGCTGGCCTCGAGGATGGTTCCGGGCGCCCCGCTGCCCTGCCCCAGGCTGGCGCCGAGGACTTTCAGCGGAGCATCGGCGAGGCTGGTGTGGCAGACCGGCCAGGGGGTGAAGGCGCGGACCTGGCGCTCCAGTTCGACGGCCGGACGGCTCCAGTCGAGGCGTGCCTCGTCCTTGTTCAGCTTGTGCGCGTAGGTGGCCAGGGCGTCGTCCTGGATCTCGCCATGCAGGGTGCCGGCGGCCAGGCCGGCGATGGCTTCGACCACCGCTTTCGGGCCGAGCGCGGCGAGCCGGTCGTGCAGGCTGCCGCCGGTGTCCGCGGCGGAAATCGGCGTGCTCACCTTGAGCAGCATCGGGCCGGTGTCGAGCCCTGCTTCCATCTGCATCACGGTGACGCCGCTCTCCGCGTCGCCGGCTTCCACCGCGCGCTGGATCGGCGCGGCGCCGCGCCAGCGCGGCAGCAGCGAGGCGTGGCTGTTGATGCAGCCCAGGCGCGGGATATCGAGTACCGCCTGGGGCAGGATCAGGCCATAGGCGACCACCACCATCAGGTCCGCGCGCAGGGCCGCCAGCTCCGCCTGGGCCTCGGCATTACGCAGGCTCTGCGGCTGCATGACCGGCAGGCCATGCTCCAGGGCCAGGCTCTTCACCGCGCTGGGCATCAGTTTCTGCCCGCGGCCGGCCGGCCGGTCAGGCTGGGTGTAGACGGCGACGATCCGATGTGGGGTGTCGAGCAGGGCCTTGAGATGCTCGGCGGCGAATTCCGGGGTTCCGGCGAAGACGATGCGCAATGCTTGGCTCATGCGGGGCTCGCTAAAAGAAAAAGGCTTGCCGGGGCAAGCCTTTGGGGGATGGGGTCACGCCTGCTGTCGATGCTGCTTTTCCAGCTTCTTGCGGATGCGGTCGCGCTTGAGGGTGGACAGGTAGTCGACGAACAGCTTGCCGTTGAGGTGGTCGCATTCGTGCTGGATGCATACCGCCAGCAGGCCTTCGGCGACTTCCTCGAAGGGGTTGCCATCGCGGTCGAGGGCCTTGATCCGGACCTTCTGCGGTCGGTCCACGTTCTCGTAGAAGCCGGGTACCGACAGGCAGCCTTCCTGGTACTGGTCCATATCCTCGGTCAGCGGTTCGAACTCGGGGTTGATGAATACCCTCGGCTCGGACTTGTCTTCGCTGAGGTCCATGACCACGATGCGCTTGTGCACGTTCACCTGGGTCGCGGCGAGGCCGATGCCCGGGGCTTCGTACATGGTTTCGAACATGTCGTCGATCAGCTGGCGCACCGCGTCGTCGACCACCTCCACCGGTTTGGCGATGGTCCGCAGGCGCGGATCGGGGAATTCGAGAATGTTCAGGATGGCCATATGCGTTTGTGATGCACTTGTGGAATCGATTGAAAATCCGCTGCTAAGATGGCGCGCAGCTTGAAAACGGCTTCAGACCGCGATTCTCGCGGGCTTCGGGCGTTTCGCGTATGTCGACATGATAAAGGGATTCACTGCATGAGGAAATCACTAGTCGCCCTTCTGCTCCTTGCCGCGAGCGGTCTGGCGCAGGCCCAGGTCGACCTCAGGGAAGGGCATCCGGACCGCTACACGGTGGTCAGGGGCGATACCCTGTGGGACATCTCGGGGAAATTCCTCCGCCAGCCATGGAAGTGGCCGGAACTCTGGCACGCCAACCCGCAGATCCAGAATCCCCACCTGATCTACCCCGGCGACACACTCAGCCTGGTCTACGTCGATGGCCAGCCGCGCCTGGTGCTGAACCGTGGCGAATCGCGCGGGACCATCAAGCTGTCGCCGAAGATCCGCAGCACGCCGATCGCCGAGGCCATCCCGACCATCCCGCTGGACAAGATCAACAGCTTCCTGCTGGCCAACCGCATCGTCGATGACGAGAAGACCTTCACCAGTGCGCCGTACATCGTCGCCGGCAACGCCGAGCGGATCGTCAGCGGCACCGGCGACCGCATCTATGCCCGCGGCAAGTTCGCCGACGGCCAGCCGGCCTATGGCATCTTCCGCCAGGGCAAGGTCTACATCGATCCGAAGACCAAGGAAGTCCTCGGCATCAACGCCGACGACATCGGCGGCGGCGAGGTGGTGGCCACCGAAGGCGACGTCGCGACCCTGGCGCTGACCCGCACCACCCAGGAAGTGCGCCTGGGCGACCGCCTGTTCCCCACCGAGGAGCGTGCGGTGAATTCCACCTTCATGCCCGGCGAGCCGAGCCGCGAGGTGAAGGGCGAAATCATCGACGTACCGCGCGGCGTGACCCAGATCGGCCAGTTCGACGTGGTCACCCTGAACCGTGGCCAGCGCGACGGGCTGGCCGAGGGCAACGTGCTGGCGATCTACAAGGTCGGCGAGACGGTGCGCGACCGCGTTACCGGTGAGTCGGTGAAGATTCCCGACGAACGCGCCGGCCTGCTGATGGTGTTCCGTACCTACAAGAAGCTGAGCTACGCCCTGGTTCTGATGGCCAGCAGGCCGCTCTCGGTAACCGACAGGGTGCAGAATCCCTGACTCGAAACCCCCGCCTCGGCGGGGGTTTCGCGTTTCTGGGGGAAGGAAATTTCATACGACGGTTTCCAGGATGGAAGCCGGACCCTTCCCCTCTTCCTGTCAGCGATGGACCTGCCTGCTATGGATGAGTCGCGATGAAGAACCATTCTCCAGCCGAACTGGAAGCACGGCTGCGCCTGCATGGCCTGCCCGAACTGGGACCCATGCGCTTCCTGCGCTTGATCGAGGCCTTCGGTTCGGCCTCTTCCGCGCTTGCCGCGCCAGCCGGCGCCTGGCGCACCCTGGGAGTGCCTGCCGAGGCCGCCGCCGCGCGGCGCAGCCCGGCGGTGCGGGAAGCGGCGGGTGAAGCCCTGCGCTGGCTGGAAGGTCCGCGCAGGCACCTGCTGATGTGGGACGACCCGGGATACCCGGCACTGCTCGCCGAAGTCGCCGATGCCCCGCCGCTGCTGTACGTCGAAGGCGCTCCGGAGACTCTGGAACGGCCGCAACTGGCGATGGTCGGCAGCCGCCGCGCCAGCCCCGCCGGGCTGGGCACCGCCCGGAGCTTTGCGCGCAGCCTGGCGCAGGGCGGCTTCGCCATCACCAGCGGGCTGGCCCTGGGCATCGATGGCGCCGCCCACGAGGGCGCGCTGGAGGCTGGCGGCGCGACCGTGGCAGTCCTCGGCACCGGCCTGCGCAGGCTCTATCCGCGGCGCCACGAAGCGCTGGCGCGGCGCATCGTCGAGGGTGGCGGCGCGCTGGTTTCGGAGCTGCCGCTGGACAGCCCGCCGCTGCCGGCAAACTTTCCCCGGCGCAACCGCATCATCAGCGGACTCTCGCTGGGTGTGCTGGTGGTCGAGGCAAGTCCCGCCAGCGGCTCGCTGATCACCGCGCGGCTGGCGGCGGAACAGGGGCGCGAGGTGTACGCCATTCCGGGTTCCATCCACCATCCCGGCGCACGTGGCTGCCACCAACTGATTCGCGATGGCGCGCTGCTGGTGGAAAGCGTCGGGCACGTGCTCGAAGCACTGCGCGGCTGGGCGCAGGCGGAGCCAGCGGAAGCGCCGGCGCAGCCCCTGCCCCACCCTTTGCTGGCGCTGCTGCGCGCCGCGCCCTACACCAGCGAAGGCCTGGCCGCCGCCAGCGGCATGACGCTGCCCGATGTGCTGGCGACGCTCAGCGAACTGGAACTCGACGGCCGGGTCGCCTGCGAGGCCGGCACCTGGGTGCATCGCTCCGGCTGAAACCGTACACTTCGCGCACCCTGTCCGCTGGAGTGAGTCGATGATCAGCAGCTTTCGTGCGCAATGCGCCGCCCGGGTCGTCCGCGAGGGCGGCGTGATCGCCTATCCCACCGAGGCGGTATGGGGGCTCGGCTGCGACCCGTGGAACGAGGATGCGGTGTATCGCCTGCTGGCGCTGAAGGCGCGGCCGGTGGAAAAGGGCCTGATCGTGGTGGCGGCGAACATCCACCAGCTCGACTTCCTTCTCGAAGACCTGCCGGACGTCTGGCTGGACCGCCTGGCCGGTACCTGGCCGGGGCCGAACACCTGGCTGGTGCCGCACCAGGAGCGCCTGCCGGAGTGGGTCACCGGCGTCCACGACAGCGTCGCCGTGCGGGTCACCGACCATCCCCTGGTACAGGAACTGTGCCATCTCACCGGTCCGCTGATCTCCACCTCGGCCAATCCGGCCGGGCGCCCGGCGGCGCGCACGCGGCTGCGGGTGGAGCAATACTTCCACGACGAGCTGGACGCTATCCTCGGCGGCGCCCTTGGCGGGCGCCGCAACCCCAGCCTGATCCGCGACCTGGTGACCGGACAGGTCATCCGCCCGGCCTGAGTACGCGCTTCAGGGCAACAGTACGGTCGAGCCGGTGGTTCGCCGTGCGGCCAGTTCGGTATGCGCCCTGGCTGCTTCGGCCAGGGCGAAGCGCTGGTTGATCTCGATGCGGATGTCGCCGCGCTCGATCAGGCCGAACAGCTCGTCGGCCATCGCCTGGAGTTTTTCCGGGGTATCGGCGTAGCTGCCCAGGGTCGGCCGGGTCACGTACAGCGAACCCTTCTGCGAGAGGATGCCCAGGTTGACCCCGGTCACCGGCCCCGAGGCGTTGCCGAAGCTGACCAGCAAGCCGCGCGGCGCCACGCAGTCCAGCGAGGTTTCCCAGGTATCCTTGCCCACCGAGTCGTAGACCACCGGGCACTTCTTCCCGTCGGTCAGTTCGAGCACCCGCCGCGCCACGTTCTCATGGCTATAGTCGATGGTCTCCCAGGCACCGTGCTGCCTGGCCAGGCGCGCCTTTTCCGGCGAGCTGACGGTGCCGATCAGCTGCACTCCAAGGGCCTTGGCCCATTGGCAGGCGAACAGGCCCACGCCGCCCGCGGCGGCATGGAAGAGAATGGTTTCGCCGCCCCGCAGTTCGTAGGTCTGGCGCAGCAGGTATTGGGTGGTGAGCCCCTTGAGCATCACCGCGGCGGCCTGTTCGAAGTCGATGCCGTCGGGCAGGTGGACCAGCTTCTCCTCCGCCAGCACATGCAGTTCGCTGTAGGCGCCCAGCGGGCCGGTGGCGTAGGCGACGCGGTCGCCGACCTTGAAACGGGTCACTTCGCTGCCCACCGCCTCGACCTCGCCGGCACCTTCGCTACCCAGTCCCGAGGGTAAGCCGGGGGCCGGATAGAGGCCGCTGCGGTAGTAGGTGTCGATGAAGTTCAGGCCAATGGCGCGATTGCGCACGCGGACTTCCCGGGGGCCCGGCTCGGCGGGTTGGTAGTCGCGGTATTCGAGGACTTCGGGGCCGCCGTAGGCAGCGAACTGGATGCGCTTGGCCATGCTGGAACTCCTGCTTCGTCAGGGTTTCGGACGGTCGCGCCGGGTGGGCGACCCTGGGTAAAGGCCTTCATCCAAGCCTTCCCCTTGACGGCCGTCAAGCGCCGGCTACCCATCCAGGGTGGTATGCTTGCGCCCTCGTTTCGTCGCCAGCCCGCGCCCCGCGCGGCCTCCCCGCTCCAAGGTGAACTCCGTGACCGACCGTATCGCCGCTGTCAAAACCTACCTGCTCGACCTGCAAGACCGCATCTGCGCCGCCCTCGAGGCGGAGGACGGCAAGGCCCGCTTCGCCGAGGACGCCTGGGAGCGTCCGGCCGGTGGCGGCGGACGGACGCGGGTAATCGGCGACGGCGCATTGATCGAGAAGGGCGGGGTGAATTTTTCCCACGTCTTCGGCGATAGCCTGCCGCCCTCGGCCAGCGCCCATCGGCCGGAACTGGCCGGGCGCGGTTTCCAGGCGCTCGGCGTGTCGCTGGTGATCCATCCGGAAAACCCCCACGTGCCGACTTCCCATGCCAACGTGCGTTTCTTCTGCGCCGAGAAGGAAGGCGAGGAGCCGGTCTGGTGGTTCGGCGGCGGCTTCGATCTGACCCCCTACTACGCCCACGAGGAAGACTGCGTGCATTGGCACCGGGTCGCTCGCGACGCCTGCGCGCCGTTCGGCGCGGACGTCTACCCGCGCTACAAGGAATGGTGCGACCGCTACTTCCACCTCAAGCACCGCAACGAGCCGCGCGGCATCGGCGGCCTGTTCTTCGACGACCTCAACCAGTGGGACTTCGACACCTGCTTCGCCTTCATCCGCGCCATCGGCGATGCCTATATCGACGCCTACCTGCCGATCGTCCAGCGCCGCAAGCACACGCCGTTCGATGAACGGCAGCGAGAGTTCCAGGCCTATCGTCGCGGTCGCTATGTGGAGTTCAACCTGGTCTTCGATCGTGGCACCCTGTTCGGCCTGCAGTCCGGCGGCCGTACCGAATCGATCCTGATGTCGTTGCCGCCGCAGGTGCGCTGGGGCTATGACTGGAAACCCGAGCCGGGCAGCGAGGAAGCGCGCCTGACCGAGTATTTCCTCGCCGACCGCGATTGGCTCGCCGGCCAGCCCTGACCCGCCCGCAGGGGACGAGTCCGCTCGTCCCGTCCCACTCCGGCAAAGGAACGACCCATGGACCGCTATTGCGTATTCGGCAACCCCATCGGCCACAGCAAGTCGCCGCTGATCCACCGCCTGTTCGCCGAGCAGACCGGCGAGGCGCTGGTCTATGACGCGCAACTGGCGCCGCTGGACGATTTCCCCGGGTTCGCCCGGCGCTTCTTCGAGCAGGGCAAGGGCGCCAATGTCACCGTGCCGTTCAAGGAAGAGGCCTATCGTCTGGTGGACGAGTTGAGCGAGCGGGCCACCCGGGCCGGGGCGGTGAACACCCTGATCCGCCTCGCCGACGGTCGCCTGCGCGGCGACAACACCGACGGCGCCGGCCTGCTGCGGGACCTGACGGCGAACGCCGGGGTCGAGCTGCGCGGCAAGCGGGTTCTCCTGCTCGGCGCCGGCGGTGCGGTGCGTGGGGTGCTCGAACCCTTCCTCGGCGAGTGCCCGGCGGAGTTGCTGATCGCCAACCGCACGGCGCGGAAGGCCGTGGACCTGGCCGAGCGGTTCGCCGACCTCGGCGCGGTGCACGGCTGCGGTTTCGCCGAGGTCGAAGGGCCTTTCGACCTGATCGTCAACGGCACCTCGGCCAGTCTTGCCGGCGACGTGCCGCCGCTGGCGCAGAGCGTGATCGAGCCCGGCCGTACCGTCTGCTACGACATGATGTATGCCAAGGAACCGACTGCCTTCAACCGCTGGGCCGCCGAACGCGGTGCGGCGCGTACCCTGGATGGCCTGGGCATGCTGGTGGAGCAGGCCGCCGAGGCATTCTTCCTCTGGCGCGGCGTGCGTCCTGCCTCGGCGCCAGTGTTGGAGACGCTGCGCCGACAGTTGGCAACTGTCTGAGTTGTCAGGCGGCATTTGAGACGTACGTCTCAAATTGGCTTCCATCTGACATGTAGGAATCACAAAACCGGGTTAAGACTTCAGGCTTCACTCACTCTCGAGCGCTGCCGATGAAAACCTTCGCCCGCCTGGCCGCCGGTCTCTGCATCTGCGCCATCGCCAGCCAGGCCAACGCCTGGTCGCAACCGACCCACAAGAACATCGTCAAGGATGCCCTGGCCTTCATGAACTCCTCCTACGCCACCGAGGAGATGCGCCAGGCCTACCGGTTCTACGTGAGCGCCGCCGGCAGCGAGGCGCAGGCCGGGGAGATCCTCGGCCAGGCGGCCTTCGACGTGGACGACTTCAAGGACACCCGTCTCGGTGGCTGGTGGGTCGGCTACGAACACGCGCCGCTGTGGGGCGCGGCTTCGGGCATCGTCAACTACACCTCGTACTGGCACTTCCTCAACCTGGCCCGGGACGGCGACTCCCATGGCAACCCCCACGGCGGCTACGACTACCGCTACCACAAGGTCGACGGCGGCATCGCCGACGTCGACTGGTACGCCATGGTCTACCTCTACAACCGCGAGCTGAAGCGCGAGGACTTCGACACCACCGAGGCGCACTACCGCCAGGGCACCCGCTCGGACTGGCAGGAGCACTACGGCGACTTCCAGACCGCCGCCTTCCAGCCGATCGATAACCTCGCCACCTACTGGTTCGAGCAGTTCCGCGCCGCGCCTTCGCTGCAGACCATCGGCTATGCCCTGCATGCCACCGGCGACGTGGCCCAGCCGCACCATGTGTGGATCACCTCGGCCAACGGCCATTCCAGCTGGGAAGGCTGGGTCGACGACCACTACGCCAGCGAGAAGCTCAACGACCCGGCGGCGGTGGCCAACCTGGTGGGGCGCTACGACCCGAGCAAGAGCATCCGCGACCTGCTCACCCAGACCGGCCAGGTCGCCTACGCGCGCCCCGAGCCGCTCTACGACACCAGCTACGAGACGCGCCTGCGGGTGGCGAAGGAGCTGATTCCCGAGTCCATCGCCCTGACCGTCACCGTACTGACCAAGGGCGCCAACAGCTTCGATGCACCGACTGCTCTCTGATCGCGCCCGGGGCTGGCGTCGCGCACTGTGCGGGATCGTCCTCGGGCTGCTGGCGTGGAGCGCCCATGGCGTCCCCGCCAAGGCGCCGCAGGATCTGCGGATCGACGGCGAGGTGCTGCCGGGGAGAAGCATCGACTTGCTCGAGCAGGCCCTGTCGCGGGTCAAGTTCAACACCGACCCGCAGCAGTTGCGCCGTGGCCTGGTGGAAAACCGCCTGCTGGCGCGCGCGGTGGAAGACCAGCTCACCGCGCAGAGCCGCGCCGATCTCGACGCCAGCGTGGAGATCGAGGCCGGCAACCTGCTCGAACAGGTATACGGCAGGCGCTACCGCGAGGACCTCGGGCCATACCTGCGCCAGCCCCGGGCCCTGAGCGCGGAGCGTTTGCGCGAGGTGCTGGCGCCGAGGAGCCGCGGCCTGGTGGAAAACAGCCTGCTGCTGGACGAGACGCAGCGCCGCGAGGCGGCCGGGGTCGAGCTGATCGGCTGGCAGTTTCCCGGCCAGCCGGCACAGGTCCTCGACCTGCTATCGCTGTACGAAGGCGACAACGTCCAGGGCCAGGTGGAATTGCAACAGGGCAACCTCGCTTACCTGGCGCGCCAGGTCCAGACCCGCATCCGCCGCGACTACCTCTGGTACCGCCTGGCCCGGGACGGCTTCGGCCCGGCAGAGCGGCAGGGCGTGAGGACCCTGGTGCGGGACAAGCTGGTGCGCCATCGCTATCTGCACCAGATCGGCCTCTACAGTGATTTCCACCATGAGTCCGATGCGCTGCGGGAACTCGCCGGCAAGGTCAGCGACAAGGACGCCGAGGCCTACTATCGGCGCAACCTGGAGCGTTACCGCAACGTCGCGCAGGTGCAGGCGGCGCATATCCGCCTGGCCGACCAGGCGAGCGCGGACAAGGTCTACGCCGAGTTGCGCGGCGGCCTGGCCTTCGACGAGGCGGTACGCCGCTATTCCCTGGCCGACGACAGGGACCGCGACCCGCCCGGCGACCTAGGCCTGATACGGCCCCAGGACGGCCGGCTCGACCTGCTGCGCAAGACTGCGCTGATCCAGAAGGCCGATACGGTTTCCCAGCCGATGCGCATCGACGGCGCGTTCGAGATCGTCCGGGTGCGTAGCCGCGAGGATCGCCAGTTGCCCCTCGACGACCGCAGCGTGCGCTTCGAGGTGAACCAGGCGGTGGCGCGCGAGCAACTGGCAGCGCAGTTCGAGACGCGCCTGCGCAACCTGCTGGCCGGCGCCAGGGTGGAAGGCCTGTGAAGCGCTGGCTCGGCGTTGCCCTCGGCTGCAGCGGGCTGGCGATCGCCCTGGCCTGCGCCGGCGTGTTGCTGGCGCCTGCCGATATGGCCGCTTCCTCGTCTTCTCCGTCGCCAGCCAGGACGGTTGCGGCACTGCCCGCGGTCGACGACCGTCCGCCGCCGCCGGCGCCGGTGCGATCGCAAGCGGCAGCACCGGCGTACGAGGCGGAGCCTCCGGCGGCGGAACTGGATCGCGAGCAGGCGATCCAGTTCATGCAGATGCTGCGCGACGAGGGCGACCCGCGCAGCCCGCCGCTCGGCGGCCTGCAACCACGCCAGGGCGCGACGGCGCAGGAGCTGGCCGATCCGAAGCAGTACCAGGCCTTCGAGGAACGACAGACCCGCGAACTGGTACAGGCCTACACCAGCGGCGTACAGCAGATACCGGAAATCCGCGCGCGGATCGAGGCGGCCGAACAGGGTGGCGAGCGCAGCGCCGAGGAAATCGACGAGGCTCGCGCCGCCCTTGGACAGTTGGAGATGATGCGCGACAAGCTGCAGCGGGAATCGCCGCAACTGCTGCCCGGCGACAGCGCACCGACATCGCCGGCGGCGCCCTGAGCGTCAGCCTTCGTAGTGCAGGCGGCAGCCTTCGTCGGCCTGCCGGCCCAGCGCTTCGCGGACCTGCGGGCGGGCGTGGCGCAATACCAGGCGGCGGCCCTCGGCGTGCAGGCGGCGGGCTTCCTGCTGCAACAGCACTGCGCCGGCGAAGTCGATGAAGTTCACCTGGCGGGCGTCCAGCACCAGCCGTGGCCTGTCGCATTGGCGCATGAGGCGTTGCAGGTAGTCGCAGGCGCCGAAGAAGATCGAGCCTTCGATGCGCAGCACTTCTTCCTCGTCGTTGTGCTGGCGCAGTACGCGTGGTGTCGAGGTGCGCCGCAGGTAGAAGACCAGCGACGCCAGCACTCCCGCGTAGATGGCGTTCTGCAGCGGCAACAGCAGCGTGGCCAGGGCGGTTAGGCCGGCCACCAGGCATTCGGCGCGGCCGCTGCGGTAGAGCGCGCGGAGCGCTGGGCGGTCGATCAGGCCCCAGGCGATCAGCAGGATGCCTGCGGCCATCGCCGGCAACGGCACATGCTCGATCAGGCGCGCACCGAGCACGGCCAGCAGTGCCACCCAGAGCGCCGAAAACGCACCCGCCAGCGGGGAGCGCGCACCGGCTTCCAGATTCAGCCCGGAGCGGGTGAAGGAGCCCGCCGACAGGCTCGCCGACAGCCAAGGCCCGAGCAGGTTCGACAGGCCCTGGGCGCGGACCTCCTGGTTGGCATCGAACGCGTCTCCCTGGCGCGCGGCCAGGGCGCGGGCGATCGATAGGCTGGTGACCAGCCCGAGCATGCCGCAGGCCACCGCCGCAGGTAGCAGGTCGAGGATCGATCGGGAATCGAAGACCAGCGGATTCCAGCCCGGCAGTGCGCTCGATAAGGCCTGCACATGGGCTACCGAGGCGAAGGTCCCGGGTAGCGCCCAGACCAGCGTGGCACCGCCCAGCAAGCCAAGCAGCAGGGCCGGCCAGCGCGGTCGCAGGCGCCTGACCAGCAGGCTGAGCGCGAAGCTGAAGCCGCCCACCAGCAGCGATGGGCCATCGAACTCGGCGAACCGCGCCAGCAGCCGCCAGCCGTTTCCCGGCGCTGCGCCCTCCCCGCTCGCGGCCAGGCCGAGAAGATAGGGCAGTTGGCCGAGGACGATCAGCAGCGCCGCGCCAAGGGTGAAGCCGAGCATCACCGAATGCGAGACGAAATTGACCAGCGACCCGACGCGCAGGACGCCGAGCAGCCACTGGAAGGCGCCGGCGAGAAAGGTCAGCAGCAGCACGGCCTGGACGTATTGCGGGCTGCCCAGCGGCGCCAGCGGGGCCACCGAACTGAACAGCAGCACCGAGATCGCCGCGGTGGGACCGCTCACCAGGTGGCGCGACGAGCCCCACAGGCAGGCGATCGCCACTGGCAGCATCGCCGCGTACAGGCCGTACTCCGCTGGCAGGCCGGCGATCAGCGCATAGGCCATCGATTGCGGCAGTGCCAGGATTGCGCCATTCAGGCCGACCCAGGCCTCGCGCCCGAGCATGCCCCGGTGCAGCCCCGGTAGCCAGGCGAGGAACGGCAGCAAGCGCGTCCACATGGCGCTATGGCTGGCCGCGAACCGCGGCCAGGGCGTCGCCGCCGTCGCGGCTGGTCACCCCTTGCAGCCAGGCCTCGAGCACCCGCGGGTTGGCCTTGAGCCAGGCGCGGGTCGCCGAGGCCGGAGTCGCCGTGCCTTCCAGCGCGTCGCTCATCAGGCGGTTCTCCATGTCCAGGTCGAAGCGCAGGTTGGCCAGCAGCCGCGCCGGGTTCGGGCACTGCGCGGCGTAGCCCTTGCGTGCCAGGGTGTAGACCTGGCCGCGGTCGCCGAAGTACTGCTCGCCGCCTTCCAGGTAGCGCAGGTCATGGCGGATGTTCATCGGGTGCGGCGTCCAGCCGAGGAACACCAGCCAGCGCTGGCGCTTCTCGGCCCGGCCGAGTTCGGCGAGCATCGCCTGCTCGCTGGACTCCACCAGCTTCCAGTCGCCGAGGCCGAACTGGTTGGCGTCGATCATCTTCTGGATCGACTGATTGGCCGGCGCGCCGGAGCCGATCCCGTACAGCTTGCGGTTGAAGCGTTGCCCTTGCGCGGCGAGGTCCTCGAAGCGGTGTACGCCGGCGTCCCAGACGTAGCGCGGCACCGCCAGGGTGAAGCGGGTGCCGTCGAGGTTGCGACCGAGGCGTTCGACCTGGCCGCTGGCGACGAACTTGTCGTGATAGTCCTGGTGCGCGGGCATCCAGCCGCCGAGGAAGGCGTCCACCTGGCCGTCGCGCAGGCCGCCATAGATGATCGGCACCGACAGGGTATCGATCTTCACCTGGTAGCCGAGGCTTTCCAGGAGAAACGCGGCGGTGGCGTTGGTCACCGCGATATCGCTCCAGCCTGGATCGGCCAGCCTGACGCGGGCACAGGCGGGGTCTTCGGCGTATAGCGAGGCGCTGCCCAGGAACAGGGTTGCGGCCAGCAGGCAGGTGGGAAGCCGGTTCATGGAGGTGCCCTCGTGCTCAGGGTTGCGGGAAGCGCGCGCGGCGCTCGAGATCGTCCAGGTCGATATGGTTGCGCATGTACTGCTGGCTGGCATCGACCCACGGCTGGTGGTCCCAGCTGGCCAGCCGTCCTCGCGCCAGCGCGGCGGCCACCAGGCGTCGGCGGCGCTGGCTGTCGAGTACGGCGCGGGTGATCGCGGGGATGTCCCAGCGTCGCCGGGCCTCGTCGAGGAACGCCTCGAACGTTCCGCGATGGGCCGGACTGGCGGCGAGGTTCTCGCGCTCCTGCGGGTCGTTGCGCAGGTCGTAGAGCAGGCAGGGGTCCTGCTCGGAGTAGATGAACTTGTAGTCGCCGCGGCGGATCATCATCAGCGGGCTGAGGGTGCCCTCGGCGGTGTATTCGCCGATCACCTCGTCATGCCCGCTGCCATCGCGCAGGTGCGGCAGCAGCGAGCGGCCTTCCAGCGGCAGGCGTGGATCGACCTGGCCGCCGGCCAGCTCCACCAGGGTCGGCAGCAGGTCCACGGTGGATACCGAAGCGCCGATGCGGCGCGGCGCGAAGCGCGCCGGCGCATGGACCAGCAGCGGCACGCGCGCGGCCATCTCGAACCAGTGCATCTTGTACCAGAGGCCGCGCTCGCCGAGCATGTCGCCATGGTCGCCGGAGAACACCACGATGGTGTCGTCGGCCAGCCCGCATTCCTCCAGGGTCGCCAGCAGCGCACCGATCTGCGCGTCGACGTAGCTGCAGGCGCCGAAGTAGGCACGCCGGGCGGCGCGGATGCGCTCCTCGGGCAACGGCTTGTCCCACAGGTCGATGACCTTCAGCAGGCGTTGCGAATGAGGGTCCTGCTCCTCCTGGGCGAAGCGCTGGCGCGGCAGCGGGATGTCCTCGTCGCGGTAGAGATTCCAGTAGCTCGCCGGGATGCTGTAGGGGTCGTGCGGATGGGTCATCGACACGGTCAGGCAGAATGGCTGGCCGGCGTGCTGGCGAACATGGTCGTAGAGGTACTGGCGGGCCTTGAACACCACCTCCTCGTCGAAGTCCAGCTGGTTGGTGCGCACGCAGGGACCGGCCTGCAAAACCGAGGACATGTTGTGGTACCAGCTCGGGCGCACCTCCGGCTCGTCCCAGTTCACCGCCCAGCCATAGTCCGCCGGATAGATGTCGCTGGTCAGGCGTTCCTCGTAGCCGTGCAACTGGTCGGGACCGCAGAAGTGCATCTTGCCCGACAACGCCGTGCGATAGCCGAGGTTGCGCAGGTAGTGGGCGTAGGTGGGGGTATCGGCGGCGAAGTCGGCGGCGTTGTCCCAGGCGCCGATGCGGGTAGGCAAGCGACCGCTGACCAGGGTGAAGCGCGACGGCGCGCAGAGCGGGCTGTTGCAGTACGCCGAGTCGAACACCACGGCCCGTTCGGCGAGGCGCGAGAGGTGAGGCATGCGCAGCACCGAGCGCGGATCGTGAAGCGGCAGCAGCGGCGCGGCCATCTGGTCGGCCATGATGAACAGGATGTTCGGCGAGGTCTTCATCGGGCGGCTTATCCCATGCGATTGGGTTATGCGATAGTGCTGCGTCGATCATCAGTGCATCGAAATCCCTGGTAAACCGCATGGGGCTGGATGCGTTGGATAAGCCTGGCTTATGGGAGAACGCCTCATGCCGCTGTCCCTCGACCTGCTCCGGGTATTCGAGTCCGCCGCCCGCCAGCTCAGCTTCACCGCTGCCGCCGAGGAGCTGGGGACCACTCAGCCTGCGGTCAGCCAGCAGATCAAACGCCTGGAGAAGGAGCTGGCGACCCCTCTGTTCCAGCGCGTCCATCGAGGCATCGTGCTCACCGACGCCGGCCAGCTCCTGCTCCGCCACGTGGCCGCCGGCCTCGAGACGATCGATGCCGGCATCGCCGCGCTGGGCGCGCGCCAGCGCCACGAGGTGCTCCAGGTGGCCACCGACTACGCCTTCGCCGCCTACTGGCTGATGCCGCGCCTTCCGCGCTTCCACCAGGCCCATCCGCATCTGGACGTGAGCCTGGTGACCAGCGAGCGCGGCCTGGCCGGCCAGCGCGGCGATATCGACGTGGCGATCCTGTTCGGCGACGGTCGTTCCAAGCACGGCGAAGCGCACCGGCTGTTTCGCGAGGAGGTGTTCCCGGTCTGTAGCCCGCGCCTGGTCGAGGGATTGCAGTTGCCGCTGGCCAAGGTGCACCTGGCGCGCCTGCCGATGCTGCATCTGAAGCCGGCGCAGCACGCCCGCTGGTTCGACTGGCCGGCGTTGTTCGAAGCGTTGGCCATCGATCGGCAGCCGATTCCGGCGGTGCTCAGCTTCGACAACTACACCTTGCTGATCCAGGCGGCCATCGCCGGCCAGGGCGTGGCCATCGGCTGGCGCCACCTGGTCGACGGCCTGCTCGAACAGGGGCTGCTTTGCCGGCCCATTGGCGAGAGCTGCCTGTCGCGATACGGGTACTATGCGGTATTGCCGGAGCGCAAGCGGCGCCAGCGGCTGGTCGACGGTTTCGTCGACTGGCTGCAGGCCGAGTTGCAGGCCGGCGGCGCTTGAAGAGTTGACGATGAACGAGTATTCCACCCCCCGCATCCAGGGCTTCCATGCTCACGTCTATTTCGATGCGCAGAGCATCGAGCGAGCCCGCGCCCTTTGCGAAGAGGCGGCGCGGCGCTTTCCGCTGAAGATGGGGCGGGTCCATGAGCGGCCGGTAGGGCCGCATCCGGACTGGAGCTGCCAGCTGGCATTCGCTCCCGAGGTGTTCGGCGAGCTGGTGCCCTGGCTGGCCATCCATCGGCAGGACCTGGTGGTGTTCATCCACCCGGTCACCGGCAACGATCTGCTCGACCATCGCGACCGAGCCATCTGGATGGGAGCCATTCGCCCGCTGGACCTGTCGATCCTGGACGAAGGCCCGCAACGCTATGACTTCGCCGTGCCTTGAGGCGCGGTCATCGTCATCCAGTCGTGCAGTTCGCATTGCAGCTCGCCCAGTGCCGTCACCAGGTCGTCGACGGCATCGGCGAGCTTGCGCACGGAGCTTTCGCCGCAGGCGATCTCCAGTTGGTGGCAGGCGCGTTCCACGGCGTGGGCGTGGATCAGCGAGGCCATGCCCGCCAGGCGGTGCGCCAGCTCGTTGAGTTCCTGGGTCTGCTCGCGCTCCTGGGCGCGCCGCAGCTTGCGGGTGTCTTCGTTGTTGCTGGTCATCAGCTGCGCGACGAGCAGGCGGCTGATCTCCGGTTGGTTGGCGCGGTCGCCCAGGGCGGCGGTCAGGTCGAACGTTCGCATGGGATCCTCAGATCAGCTCGTGGCGGCGGGCGAAATCGATCAGGCCGGCCAGGGAATGGGCGTTGAGTTTCAGCATGATGCGTGACTTGTAGGTGCTCACGGTTTTCTCGCTGAGGAACAGCTGCTGGGCGATGGCCTTGTTGGTATTGCCGTTGGCCAGGTACTGCAGCACGGTCATCTCGCGGTCGGAAAGGCTTTCCAGCATGCGGGCCTCGTTGTCGCGGCTCTGCTGGTTGATGCTGCGCAACGCCCCGGTGGGGAAGTGGATGTAGCCGGCCAGCACGGCCTTGGCGGCGAGCAGCAGCTCGGAGAGGTTTTCCCTTTTGCTGACGAAGCCCATGGCGCCGGCCTGCAGGCAGCGCGGGGCGAACTGCGCCGGATTCTGCCGGGTCAGGACCAGGACCTTGGTGTCCAGCTTCAGGGACTTCAGGCGGGCTATCACTTCGAGACCGTCGATCTTGGGGATGCCGATGTCCAGGATGGCCAGGTCGGGAGACTTCTTGCGGGCTACCTGCAGGGCTTCGGCACCGTTGTCGGCCTCGCCGACGATGGTGAAACCGTCGCGCTCGAACAGCAAGCGCACGGCCAGGCGGATAGCGGGATGATCATCGACGATCAGCACCTTACTCATGCGAACCTTCTTTGAATGCGTTGGCTATTTGGGTGAGGCGCTATTCAAGGCTTCGGCAGAGTCGGCGGACAATAAGACGTTTCTGAAAGTGACCGTGAATTTTTCCTCACGGTTCTGGCAGCGTGCAACGCAAGGCCAGGCGCAGCGGGTTGCCTGCGCCTGGCGAATGCCGCTGTCAGGGTCTGTCAGCGTGCGTTGCGCACGCCTTCGGCCAGCTCGCCGCACAGGGCGAGGACATCCTTGACCGCCTGGGCATTGTCGCGGGCCTTGGCGATCCGGTCGATCAGCGCCGAGCCGACCACCACGCCGTCGGCCAACCGCGCGACCGCGGCGGCGTGTTCGGCGCTGCGGATGCCGAAGCCGATACCGATCGGCAGGTCGGTATGCCGGCGCAGGCGCGCCACCGCTTCCTCGACGTGTTCCAGGGTCGCCGCGTTGGCGCCGGTGACGCCGGCCACCGACACGTAGTAGACGAACCCGGAACTGCCTTCTAGCACCGTCGGCAGGCGCTGGTCGCCGGTGGTCGGGGTGGTCAGGCGGATGAAGTCGATGCCGGCGGCCTGGGCCGGGTGGCAGAGGTCTTCGTTGTGCTCCGGCGGCAGGTCGACCACGATCAGGCCGTCCACCCCCACCTCCTTCGCCTCGGCGATGAAGCGTTCGACGCCGTAGTGGTGGATCGGGTTGAAGTAGCCCATCAGCACCAGGGGCGTCTCGCTGTCGCCGCTGCGGAATTCGCGGACCATCTGCAACGTCCTGGCCAGGGTCTGGCCGCCGTCGAGGGCGCGGATGTTGGCCAACTGGATGGCCGGGCCGTCCGCCATCGGATCGGTGAACGGCATGCCCAGTTCGATCACGTCGGCTCCGGCCGCCGGCAGGCCTTTGAGGATTTCCAGGGAAGACGCGTAGTCCGGGTCGCCGGCGGTGACGAAGGTCACCAGGGCGGCGCGGTTTTCCTGCTTGAGCTGGGCGAAGCGGGTCTGCAGGCGGCTCATGCTTTCGACTCCTGTTGCATGTGGTGCATGACGGTCTGCATGTCCTTGTCGCCGCGACCGGACAGGTTCACCACCATGATGTGCTCCTTGGGCAGGCTGGGCGCACGCTTGAAGACCTCGGCCAGGGCATGGGAGCTTTCCAGTGCCGGGATGATGCCTTCGAGGCGGCAGCAGGTGTGGAAGGCCTCCAGGGCTTCGTCGTCGGTGATCGAGGTGTACTCGACGCGGCCGGTGTCGTGCAGCCAGGCGTGTTCCGGGCCGATGCCGGGATAGTCGAGGCCGGCGGAGATGGAGTGTGCGTCGATGATCTGGCCATCCGCGTCCTGCAGCAGGAAGGTGCGGTTGCCGTGCAGCACGCCGGGAACCCCGCCGTTCAGGCTGGCCGCGTGCTTGCCGGTGTCGATGCCGTGGCCGGCGGCTTCCACGCCGACGATCTGCACCCCGGCGTCGTCGAGGAACGGGTGGAACAGGCCCATGGCGTTGGAGCCGCCGCCGATGCAGGCGACCAGCGAATCGGGCAGGCGCCCTTCCTTCTCGGCCAGTTGCTCGCGGGTTTCCTTGCCGATCACCGCCTGGAAGTCGCGGACCATCGCCGGGTACGGATGCGGGCCGGCGACCGTGCCGATCAGGTAGAAGGTGCTGTCGACGTTGGTCACCCAGTCGCGCAGCGCCTCGTTCATGGCGTCCTTCAGGGTACCGGTGCCGGCGGTCACCGGGATCACCTCGGCGCCCAGCAGCTTCATGCGGAAGACGTTGGCCTGCTGCCGGTCGATGTCGGTGGTGCCCATGTAGATCACGCACTGCAGGCCGAAACGCGCGGCGACAGTGGCGGTGGCCACGCCGTGCATGCCGGCGCCGGTCTCGGCGATGATGCGTTTCTTGCCCATGCGCCGGGCCAGGAGGATCTGGCCGATGCAGTTGTTGATCTTGTGCGCGCCGGTATGGTTCAGCTCCTCGCGCTTGAGGTAGATCTTCGCCCCGCCGCAGTGCTCGGTCAGGCGCTCGGCGAAGTACAGCGGGCTCGGCCGACCGACGTAGTCGCGCTGGAAGTAGGCCAGTTCCTCCTGGAACGCCGGGTCGTCCTTGGCCTTCTCGTACTCGCGGGCGAGGTCGAGGATCAGCGGCATCAGGGTCTCGGCGACGTACTGGCCGCCGAAGCGACCGAACAGGCCCTTGGCGTCGGGGCCGTTGCGATAGGAAGTCATGGAGGGCTCCAGGAAATGACGTATGGGCAGAATCTAATCCCCCCGCCGGGTAAAAGAAACCGATAAGATTGCTCAAACCTGTCAGGAAAACTCACGAATAGCCATGAGCCGCGACCTCCCTTCCCTGAATGCCCTGCGCGCTTTCGAAGCCGCTGCCCGGTTGCACAGCATCAGCCTGGCGGCTGAGGAACTGCACGTTACCCATGGCGCCGTGAGCCGGCAGGTGCGGTTGCTCGAGGACGATCTCGGGGTGGCCCTGTTCGGCAAGGATGGACGCGGCGTAAAACTCACCGATTCCGGCGTTCGCCTGCGTGACGCCTGCGGCGATGCGTTCGAGCGACTGCGTGGCGTCTGTGCCGAGCTGCGCCGGCAGACCGCCGAGGCCCCGTTCGTCCTCGGCGTACCCGGCAGCCTGCTGGCGCGCTGGTTCATCCCGCGGCTGGACCAGCTCAACCGTGCCCTCCCCGACCTGCGCCTGCAACTGTCCACCAGCGAGGGCGAGTTCGATCCGCGTCGTCCCGGCCTGGACGCCATGCTCTGGTTCGCCGAGCCGCCCTGGCCGGCGGACATGCAGGTCTTCGAACTGGCGCCCGAGCGCATGGGCCCGGTGGTCAGCCCGCGCCTGGCGCAGGAAACCGGCCTGGCCCAGGCGCCCGCCGCGCGGCTGTTGCAGGAGCCGCTGCTGCATACCGCCTCGCGACCCCAGGCCTGGCCGGCCTGGGCCGCGAGCCAGGGGCTGGCGGCGGAGGCGCTGCGCTATGGCCAGGGGTTCGAGCATCTCTACTACCTGCTGGAAGCGGCGGTGGCGGGCCTCGGCGTGGCCATCGCCCCGGAGCCGCTGGTCCGCGACGATCTCGCCGCGGGCCGCCTGGCGGCGCCCTGGGGCTTCATCGAGACCGATGCGCGCCTGGCCCTGTGGGTACCGGCACGCCTCCACGATCCGCGTGCCGGGCGCCTGGCGCAATGGTTGCGGGAGCAGTTGGCAGGCTGAGCGCTGGCGATTTGCTGCACTTTTCCGGCTCGGCTAGTGTCCATTGAACAGAGGCGCCCGTCGGGCGCGAAGAACCAGGCATCGTCCGGGGAGAGAGTTCATGTCCAATCACCACACCTACAAGAAGATCGAACTGGTCGGCTCGTCCAAGACCAGCATCGAGGACGCCATCAACAACGCCCTCGCCGAAGCGGCGAAGAGCATCCAGCATCTGGAATGGTTCGAGGTGGTGGATACCCGCGGGCACATCGAGAACGGCGCCGTCGGCCATTACCAGGTGACCCTGAAAGTAGGGTTCCGTATCGCCAATAGCTGATGGCACCCTGGAAACCTGTCCACGATCGCCTGCGCCCTGGAAAGGCCGCCGTGTCTTTCCGCTTCGCCGGATCATGCACAGGCTATGAGGGCGGCGTGCCTCCATGGGCGGCGCGCTCGTCTCAACCTTGCCGCATTTGGCAAGCCTGACCCGTTCGGGTCTTCATCCATGCAACGAGGGAATGTGTTCATGAAGAAGTTGATGTTGGCAGTCGGCCTGTTTGCCGTGGCGGGCAGCGCATTCGCCGCCAAGCCCTGTGAGGAACTGAAAGCCGAGATCGATGCGAAGATCAAGGCCAACGGCGTTCCTGCCTACACCCTGGAAATCGTCGACAAGGGCAGCGTCACCGACAAGAAGGTAGTCGGCACCTGCGACGGCGGCACCAAGGAAATCGTCTACCAGCGCGGCTGATGCAGCGCCTGCGACGAGCAGTATCCGGGGCCGGCTTTCCCATGGGAGCCGGCCCTTTCTTTTTGCCGCGATGAGTACCCTGCCAACGATGGGTCTTGTTGCAGCTCGTCGAGAAAGCGTGCCATCTAACGGATTAATCCCAAAGTCTGTGTTAGGTTTTTCGGCACGCCCAGATGGCCTTGTGCCTTACTTCCGGATTGTCCGACTCATGGAAGACGGATTTCGGAATATTCCTGCTTACCCGCTGTAGCCGCTGGGCCAACATCGCGCCTTTCTGTATTTCAAGGAATGAAATCGTGGCTCTCCATCGCCTGGCCTTTATCTTCCTGTGCCTGCCGCTCATGGCCAGCGCCGCCCCCTTCACCTCCCCCGGCGACCGCGACCTGATCCGCGACCGCCAGCAGCGCCTGCTGGACGAACAGCGCAAGCGCCTGGAGGAACTCCAGCAACTGCCCGGCAAGGGAGCGCCCGCCGCTGCGGATGCCTCCGGCGACGACGAGCGCTGCTTCGAGATCCGCCGCATCGAGCTGGAAGGCGCCGGGCACCTCGACGAAAGCGCGCGTCGCCAACTGCTGGCGCCCTACCAGGGGCGCTGCCTGGGCGTCGGCCAGCTCAATGCGCTGCTCAAGGCCGTCACCGACCATTACCTGGATCGCGGCTACGTCACCACCCGTGCCTACCTGCCACAGCAGGACCTGGCCTCCGGGACCCTGCGCATCATCGTCGTCGAAGGCCGCCTGGAGGGCCTGGACAGCTCCGCGCTGGCCAGCCCGCGCGAACTGGCGATGAGCTTTCCGGGCAGGACCGGCGAGTTGCTCGACCTGCGCGAACTGGAGCAACTGGTCGACCAGTTGAGTCGCCTGCCGTCGCGCCAGGCGCAACTGGAGCTGGTGCCCGGCAGCGAGGTCGGCGGCAGCCGAGTGCGTCTCAAGGGCGAGCGCGACAAGCCCTGGCGGGTCTCCGCCACGCGCAACAACGACGGCGACGTCAGTACCGGCGAGCAGCAGATGGGCCTGGGCCTGGACTGGGACAGCCCGCTGGGCCTGGCCGACCAGCTCAACCTGCGCGCCAACCGCGACGCGGTGACCGACCGCTGGCGCCATTCCGACAGCCAGAGCCTGTTCTACAGCCTGCCCTGGGGCTGGTGGACCTTCACCTACGGCTACAGCCAGAGCGACTACCGCACGCGCAACGAGGCCAGCGGCTTCCCCTTCAAGCTCGATGGCGACAGCCGCAGCCACCAGTTCCGCGCCGAACGCGTGCTGCACCGCGACGGCGTGAGCAAGACCGCCATGAGCCTGGGGCTCAGCCACCAGCGCACCAACAACTATGTCGAAGACACCCGCCTGGAAGACCAGAGCACGCGGATCACCGAGACCCAGCTCGGCTTCAACCATGGCCGGCGGATCGGCAGCGGCTTCGTCAACCTCGACCTCGGCTGGCAGCAGGGCATCGGCGCCCTTGGCGCGCAGGGTCGCGGCCACCCGCACGCGGGCGATCCGCATGCGCGCTACGACAAGTACAGCCTGACCCTCAGCTACCTGCAGCCGTTCCAGCTATGGGGCGAGCGCTTCAGCTTCGACAGCCTGGCCACCGGGCAAAGGAGCGAGGACGTGCTGTTCAGCCCGCAGCGCATCAGCCTCGGCGGCAACAGCTCGGTGCGCGGCTTCAAGGACCAGACCCTGACCGGCGACAGCGGCGGCTACTGGCGCAACCAGTTGCGCTGGCGGCGCGCGGTGGAGTGGGCGCCGCTGCGGCCCTGGCTGCAGGAATACGGCGTGGCCTTCGCCTACGACGTCGGCGTGATCCGCCACGACCGCTACAACGACGGCGCCAGCGGGCGCATGAGCGGCAACGCCATCGAACTGGATGCCCGCGGCCGCTATTTCGCCGCCAGCGTCGGCTTCGCCCGCTCGCTGGAGCGGCCCAGCGCCATCGAGCGGCGCGAGCACCCGATCTATTTCCGGGTCGACGCGTTCTTCTGAAGACGCGGCGACCTCCTGAACGCTTTAGGAAAGCGCCTACCTGCATCGAGGCCCTTTCCTTGGAAAACCTTGCTTAACCTCGCCGGGCCCCTACCCGCCAAGGAGTAACGATATGGACATCCGCAGCCCGCTGAACCAGTGCATCGCCCTGTCCCTGGCCGGCATCCTGTTCCTCAACCCGATCGTCGCCGCGGCGGCGGGGCTGGCGCTGGACAAGGCCGCCGGCGGCAACACCGGCCTGGGCCAGGCGGGCAACGGCGTGCCCGTCGTCAATATCGCCACGCCCAACGGCGCCGGGCTGTCGAACAACCATTTCCGCGACTACAACGTCGGCGCCAACGGGCTGATCCTCAACAACGCCACCGGCAAGACCCAGGGTACCCAGCTCGGCGGGATCATCCTCGGCAACCCCAACCTCAAGGGCCAGGCGGCGCAGGTGATCCTCAACCAGGTCACCGGCGGCAACCGCAGCACCCTGGCCGGCTACACCGAGGTGGCCGGGCAGCCGGCGCGGGTGATCGTCGCCAACCCGCACGGCATCACCTGCCAGGGCTGCGGCTTCATCAACACGCCGCGCGCGACCCTCACCACCGGCAAGCCGATCATGGACGGCCAGCGCCTGGAGCGCTTCCAGGTGGACGGCGGCGACATCGTCGTCGAAGGCGCCGAACTGAACGTCGGCAACCTCGAACAGTTCGACCTGATCACCCGCAGCGCCAAGCTCAACGCCAAGCTCTACGCGAAGAACCTCAACATCGTCACCGGCCGCAACGACGTCCAGGCCGACAGCCTGCAGGCCACGCCGCGCGCCGCCGATGGCAGCGAGAAGCCACAGCTGGCGATCGACAGCTCGGCGCTGGGCGGGATGTACGCCGGGGCGATCCGCCTGGTCGGCACCGAGCAGGGCGTGGGGGTGAAGCTGGCCGGCGACATGGCCGCCAGCGGCGGCGACATCCGCATCGACGCCAGCGGCAAGCTGAGCCTGGCCCAGGCCTCCAGCCAGGGCGACCTGAAGATCGCGGCCCAGGCCGTGGAGCTGAACGGCAAGACCTACGCCGGCGGCAGCGCCGAGATTCGCAGCGTGGAGGAACTGGTCAACCGGCAGAGCCTGGCGGCGCGCGAACGCATCGCGCTGGAGGCGGCGCATATCGACAACGCCGGGGTGATCGAAGCCGGCGTCGAGCCAGACGAGCGACGCAACGCGCGCGGCGACCTCGAGCTGCGCAGCGGCACCCTGCGCAACGCCGGCAGCCTGGTGGCCAGCCGCGCGCTGGAAGCGAAGGCGAGCCAGGCGCTGGACAACCAGGGCGGCAGCCTGAAGGGGGCGACCGTCCGGGTCGACGCCGGGCACCTGGACAACCGTGGCGGCAAGCTGCTCGCCGAGGGCGAACT
>NZ_KI517354.1:3179059-3179724 GCF_000478485.2 Pseudomonas sp. P179 | reverse complement strand
GAGCGGGTAGCCGGGGTGAGAATAGAGCGGCGTGGGCAAGGGCGGCCGAGATTAGAGTAGGGAAAATAAATCTGTCCCCTTTTTTCGCTGTGGACGAGATAGAGCGGGTAGCCGGGGTGAGAATAGAGCGGCGTGGGCAAGGGCGGCCGAGATTAGAGCAGGGAAAATAAATCTGTCCCCTTTTTTTGCCAGTTCCCTTTTTTTGCCTTTTTTTGTTTGTTGGTCCGATTTGATCGACCTACTGGAGGAGGCTGATTATGCCGAAGTACACGTGTACCTGTGGCTACGTTATGAACCTTTCGCAAGGATGGTCAGACTATGAGTTGACTCTAATTCCTGAGTCAGCAATAGAGAGCTTGGGGGATAGGCTAGATAGCGAGGATAAGCTGTCTTCTGATCAGTTATATGAAGCTCTTGATGAAAAGGCAATTACGGTGTACCGATGCCCGAAGTGTAGAAGGTTGCACTTGGAGGAAGAGCCAAATAGATTCACCACTTATATAGTTGAATAAGCTTTGCTGCGAGAGCCTGAGTGCTTCGGAGCAAGAAGGACTGAAAGCTATTCAGAACCTTCATAAAGGGACAGATTTATTTTCTCTACTCTAATTTTCTGAGCATGGAGGCTCCAGCGCAGATGTCGTAAAGGAACTTCGCGATGCCTAGGT
>NZ_KI517354.1:3165436-3173149 GCF_000478485.2 Pseudomonas sp. P179 | reverse complement strand
GTCTCCGGCGAAAGCGACGTGACCCTGAGCATCGCCGGGAAGCTGGACAACGGCCAGGGCGGCCTGGTCTCGGCGCAGCGCGCGCTGAGCTTCGAGCGCGACGATACGCTGCTGAACAACGCCGGCGGCCGGATCAACGGCGGCAGCCTGCTGCTCAAGGGCGCCAGCCTGGATAACAGCGACGGCCAGTTGATCAGCCAGGGCCGGCTCGACGCCATCCTTGGCGGCGCCCTGGTCAACACCGGCGCGGCGCGCCTGGCCAGCGGCGGCGACCTGCTGCTGCGCAGCGCCAGCGTCGACAACCGCGGCGGCAAGCTGGTCAGCCAGGGGCTGCTGGAGATCAGCGCCGGCAGCCTCGACAACAGCGCCTCCGGCACCCTCGCCAGCCAGGCCGGCATGAGCCTGCGCCTGGGCGGCGGCGCCCTGCGCAACCAGCAGGACGGCCTGATCTTCAGCCAGGCCGGCGCCCTCGAGGTGCAGGCCGGCAGCCTGGACAACCGCCAGGGCACGCTCCAGGCCCAGGGCGACAACCAGCTGCGTATCGGTGGCGCGCTGGACAACCAGGGCGGCCGCCTGGACAGCCGGGCCGGTAACCTAGACCTGCAGAGCGGCAGCCTCGACAACGGCGCCGGCGGCGTGCTCAACAGCGCCAAGGGTTGGCTGAAGCTGGTCACCGGGCTGTTCGACAACAGCGCCGGCGTCACCCAGGCGCAGTCGCTGGAAATCCGCGCCGGGCAAGGCGTGCGCAACCAGCAGGGCCATGTCTCGGCGCTGGGCGGCGACAACCGCATCGTCACCGTCGACTTCGACAACCAGGGTGGCGGCCTCTACGCCAGCGGCCTGCTCAGCCTCGACGGCCAGCGCTTCCTCAACCAGGGCGCGGCGGCGGGCCAGGGCGGCAAGGTCGGCGCCGGGCGCATCGACTTCAGCCTGGCCGGTGCGCTGGCCAACCGCTTCGGCCAGTTGGAAAGCGAAAGCGAGCTGCACCTGCGTGCCGCCGCGATCGACAACAGCGGCGGCAGCCTGCGCGCCCTCGGCCGCAGCGGCAGCACGCGGTTGGTCGCTGGCGGCCTGAACAACGCCTACGGCGTGCTGGAAAGCGCCAACCAGGACCTCGACCTGCAACTGGGCAGCCTGGCCAACGCCGGCGGGCGCATCCTCCATACCGGCAACGGCACCTTCGGCCTGGATTCCGGGCAGGTGATCCGCGCCGGCGGCGAACTGACCACCAATGGCCTGCTGGACATCCGCGCCAGCGAATGGACCAACAGCAGCGTGCTGCAAGCCGGACGCCTGAACCTGGACATCGGCACCTTCCGCCAGACGGCCGAGGGCAAGCTGCTGGCGGTGCAGTCCTTCACTGGCCGCGGCGGCGACTGGAGCAACGACGGCCTGCTGGCCAGCGACGGCAGCTTGCGACTCGACCTGAGCGGCGGCTACCGTGGCAACGGCCGCGCCACCAGCCTCGGCGACTTCGCCCTGAACGCCGCCAGCCTCGACCTCGGCAACGCCGCCAGCCTCGCCGGCGGCGCCAATGTCACGCTCGGCGCCGGCAACCTGCTGGTCAACCGTGGGCGGATCACCGCCGCCGGCGACCTCGTGGCCAGCGCCGCGAGCCTGAACAACTACGGCACCCTGGGCGGCGGCGGCAACCTGCGATTGAACGCGCCCGCCCTGCTCAACGAGCGCGGGTTGCTGTTCAGTGGCGCCGACATGACCCTGCGCGCCGGCGACATCACCAACCTCTACGGGGATGTGTACAGCCTCGGCAGGCTGGATATCGCCCGCGACGATGCCGGCAACCGTGCCGCCAGCCTGCGCAACCTTTCCGGGGTGATCGAGAGCGGCAAGGACTTCAGCCTGCGTGCCAGCCTGATCGAGAACCGTCGCGCCGTGCTGGAAAGCAAGTCGGGCCTGTACACCGCGAAGATGGAGCAGACCGCCTGCATCGAAGGCGTCAACGCGGGTGACTGCAGCGGCAAGCGCAACGCCATCTGGACCATCACCCAGCGCGACAAGACCGAGGTCACCGCCAGCAGCGCCATGGGGCAACTGCTGGCCGGAGGCGACTTCGCCATCGACGGCGGCACCCTGAACAACCTTTCCAGCCTGATCGGCAGCGGCGGCAACCTCACCGCCAACCTCGAAGTCCTCGACAACCAGGGCCTGGAAACCGGCGAGCTGGAAACCATCCGCGTGCTGCGTACCGCTCGCGGCGGCGATATCGGCGGCATCGACCAGAAGTCGCGCAACTTCACCAACCTCTACTGGTACCAGAGCGCCAACTTCGACCCGGCGCGCGCGGGCGAGATCCCCGCCGCGCTCAACGCGATCCTCAGCGACTGGTCCTTCGAGTACGAATTCCCGAGCAAGGGGCCGACCCCGATCAGCAGTGGCGACCAGTCCTACGCAGCGGTGATCCAGGCCGCCGGCGACGTCACGGTCAATGCCAGCACGCGCATCGACAACGGCGTCACCCGCCCCGGCTACACCTTCGTCGGCAGCGGCCGCCAGGTGGGCGACAGCGCGGTGGGCGGCAGCGGGGTTTCGGTGGTCGTGCCGCTGACCTCGCAACTGCCGCCCGACCTGGCGCGGCGCCAGGTCAACCCGGTCACCCTGCCCGGCTTCAGCCTGCCCCAGGGCGACAACGGCCTGTTCCGTCTCAGCTCGCGCTTCGCCGAGGACGGCAATGGCAGCGCCGCGCTCGGTGCTGGCGCCGACCGCACCCAGGGCGGTAGCGGCGTCTCGGTCGGCCAGCAAGGCGCCGGCAACGTCGCCGGTACCTGGCAGGGCCAGGGCGTGCGAGTCGATGGCCTGGCTGGCGCGGCCAACGTCCAGGGTCAGGGCGGCAGCGCGCTCGGCGGTAGCCTGCCGGGCGTCGCCCGGGTCCAGGGCGTGCCCGGCAACGCCACGCCGAGCGCCAGCCACAAGTACCTGATCGAGACCAACCCGGCGCTCACCGAGCTGAAGCAGTTCCTCAACTCGGACTACCTGCTCAGCGGCCTGGGCATGAACCCGGACGATAGCAAGAAGCGCCTCGGCGACGGTCTCTACGAGCAGCGGCTGATCCGCGACGCGGTGGTGGCGCGCACCGGCCAGCGCTACATCGACGGGCTGAGCAGCGACGAGGCACTGTTCCGCTACCTGATGGACAACGCCATCGCTTACAAGGACAAGCTCCAGCTGCAACTGGGCGTGGGTCTGAGCGCGGAGCAGATGGCGGCGCTGACCCACGACATCGTCTGGCTGGAAGAGGTCGAGGTGAACGGCGAGAAGGTCCTCGCGCCGGTGGTCTACCTGGCCCAGGCGGAGGGTCGGCTGGCACCCAACGGTGCGCTGATCCAGGGCCGCGACGTGAAGCTGGTGAGCGGCGGCGACCTGCATAACGTCGGCACCCTGCGCGCGCGGAACGACCTCTCGGCGACGGCCGACAACCTCGACAACAGCGGCCTGATCGAGGCCGGCAAGCGCCTCGACCTGCTCGCCGGCGACTCGATCCGCAACCGCCAGGGCGGGGTCATCGCCGGGCGCGACGTGAGCCTCACCGCGCTGACCGGCGACGTGATCAACGAACGCAGCGTGACCCGCTACGACAGCGCGCTCGACGGCCGCACCTGGGAGCGCAGCTTCGCCGACAGCGCCGCGCGGGTGGAGGCGGCGAACAGCCTGAACGTCCAGGCCGGACGCGACATCGCCAACCTCGGCGGGGTGCTGCAGAGCCGCGGCGACCTCAGCCTCGACGCCGGACGCGACGTCACCGTCGCCGCCGTCGAGGACCGCCAGGGCCAGACCCGCTGGAGCACGTCGCGGCTACAGAGCGTGACCCAGCTCGGCGCCGAAGTCAGTGCCGGGCGGGACCTGAACGTCAGCGCCGGGCGCGACCTCAGCGCAGTGGCCAGCGCCCTCGAAGCGCGCCGCGACATCGCCCTCTCCGCCGGGCGCGACGTGACCCTGGCGGCGGCGGCGAACGAGGAGCATGCCTACAGCAAGACCAGGAAGGTCACCTACCAGGAAGACAAGGTTGCCCAGCAAGGCACCCGCGTGGACGCCGGCGGCGACCTGGCGATCAATGCCGGACAGGACCTGCGCCTGATCGCGAGCCAGGCCAGCGCCGGCGACGAGGCCTACCTGGTGGCCGGCGACAAGCTGGAACTGCTGGCCGCCAACGACAGCAACTACTACCTGTACGACAAGAAGAAGAAAGGCGACTTCGGCCGCAAGGAAACCCGGCGCGACGAAGTCACCGACGTCAAGGCGGTGGGCAGCCAGATCAGCAGCGGCGGCGACCTCACCCTGCTCAGCGGCGGCGACCAGACCTACCAGGGCGCGAAGCTGGAATCGGGTAACGACCTGGCCATCGTCAGCGGCGGCGCGGTGACCTTCGAGGCGGTGAAGGACCTGCACCAGGAGAGCCATGAGAAGAGCAAGGGCGACCTGGCGTGGCAGTCGTCGAAGGGCAAGGGCCAGACTGACGAAACCGTGCGCCAGACCCAGATCGTGGCCCAGGGGAATCTGGCGATCAAGGCCGTGGAAGGGCTGAAGATCGACCTCAAGCATATCGACCAGAAGACCGTGAGCCAGACCATCGACGCGATGGTGCAGGCGGATCCGCAACTGGCGTGGCTGAAAGAGGCCGAGCAGCGCGGGGATGTGGACTGGCGCATGGTGCAGGAGGTGCACGATAGCTGGAAGTACAGTAACTCGGGCATGGGGCCGGCGACGCAGATAGCTGTCGCCATCGCGGCGGCAGCCATCGGTGGCATGGCGGCAGCGGGAGCGCTCAGTGGAGCAGGAGTGGGTGCCAGTAGCTTCGCCATGGGCGCAGGAGTTGGTGCGGCAGGAAGCCTGTCGGGCACGGCAGCGGTCAGCCTGATCAACAACAAGGGCGATCTCGGGAAGGTGCTGAAAGACAGCTTCAGTAGCGACAGTCTGAAGCAGATTGCTATTGCGAGCCTGACCGGGGGGCTGACGGCTGAGTACTTCGACGGGATTCTTCAGACCAAGACTGATCCGCTTACTGGAAAGGTCACGGTAGACCTCAGCAGCCTATCTGGTGTTGGTCGCTTCGCTGCCAATCAGGCGATGCAGAACGCTACATCCACTGTACTGAGCCAGGCCTTGGGCCAGGGCGGGAGCCTGAACGAGGCGCTGAAGAGCGCGCTCTACAACAGTTTCGCGGCGGCAGGTTTCAACTTCGTCGGCGATATCGGCCAGGAATACAGCCTGAAGCCAGGCGATCCTTCGATGGTGACCATGCACGCCCTGATGGGTGGCCTGGCGGCGCAGGTCAGCGGTGGCGATTTCGCCACGGGCGCCGCGGCGGCTGGCGCCAATGAAGCGCTGGTGGCCAAGCTAGACCAGGCCTTCAAGAGCTTGAGCCCTGAGAACCGTGAAGCCATGGTCACCATGGGGTCGCAATTGGTTGGTGTTCTGGCTGCGGCGGTACGCGATCCCGATGCGACAGGCAAAGCTCTGGAAAGCGCTGCTTGGGTAGCGAAGAACTCGACGCAATACAACTTCCTCAACCATCAGGATGTGGCCGATCTGGATAATGCCTTGCAGAAATGCAAGTCCCAGGGAAATTGCCGTCAGGTAGAGGAAGAGTTCAAGGCGCGTAGCGACGAGAACCGGCGGAGGTTGAATGGCTGCGTGGCTGTGGGTAATTGCGCGGAGATTCGTGCGGAGATCGATGCGGGGTCTACGGCTCTCAACGAGCTGGTGGCCCGGCAGGAAACAGCTAATCCGGGAGGAAGTGACAGCGATATAGCCTACGGTTTCCTGATGGGCCGAAACGTCGTCGACTGGACGACGGCTGGTCAGTTGCACCTGGAGCAGACCGCCAACCTCTGGTGGAACGGCAATCCACAGTGGCAGAAGGAAGTCGGTGCATACCTGGACCAGACGGGGTTCAATCCGTTCGGAATCGGCGTTCCGGCAATGGGCGGTGCCGCTGGCAAGGTATCGGCCAAGGCGCTCATGAATGCGCTGAAGGCGGGAGAGTTGCCCAAAGGAGAGGTGGCCCCAGGAAAGGCTAATCTGCCTACCATTGGGGCGTTGGCGGATGCTGAGGCGGGGATGCCTTATACGCATCCGGTGAAAGAAGCAACTAAAACAAAAATACCAAATCCTCCTCGTGCAGAAGGGAACTTTACTGGTGGCCCCTTAGAAAATGCTATTAAGACTAGCGGTAGGTTTAAGCTAGATGGTGGGCCAGCCAATGGAGTGCTATATAGATCTGATAATAAGGGGAATGTTACAAGTTATGCTGTATATGACTCGACTGGCATGATTATTAAAAGGGTCGATGTAAGCGGGGCTTCGCATGCAAACATACCCACGCCTCATGTAATAGAATATGGTAGAAATATATTGCCAGACGGAAGTGTTAGAGTACAATCTCCATCAACTAAATTAGCTCCGCGCCCTGCTAATTCGGATGAGATACCATGAAAAAAATAGTGTCTTTTAAAGATTTAAAGTGTTTGAGTAATTATGAGTTATGGAGGTCCGGCTGGGAGAATAAGAATGAGATTGATGTATTTTCATATATTTCCTATGAAATCAGGCCAGAAGACTTATTGATCTTAGGGAAATTGGTTTTTCCTGATTTTATCTTGGATAGGGGGGCGGTAATACTGGAGATGAATTATGAGGAAAAAAAATTTAATGACTGGATGGAAAGATTAGAAAATGATATCCAGTCTGTAGAGAGATTCATTAATCATACCCATATTTATGATATTTTTTCCGGGTGCAATGAGGATGTAGAAGATGAAATTTTTGAGCAGCTTGCTCATATGCTTTCTCTATCATGGCGCTTAATTTTAAAAGAGAAATTTCCAGATAGAGATTTTTCGGTTTTGCTATCTTGCTCAGATCAAGATTATGGCCCTACTATTACTTTTTTTCAGAAATAAATATACTTTATTAAATAAAGAATAAATAAAGGGGTAGATTTATTTTACCTACTCTAATTTTCTAAGCAGGGAGGCTTCAGCGCAGACGCCGTAAGGAGGCTCCGCGATGCCTAGGCAAGGGCGAGTGGTTTTACCGAATTATCCGCTTCACGTGGTCCAGCGGGGACACAATCGGCAAGTGGTATTCGCCGAGGACGAGGACTACCAGCGTTACCTCTCCGATCTACGGGACCTCAAGGATGCCTTTGGTATCAAGGTCTACGCATTTTGCCTGATGACCAACCATGTCCATCTGCTCTTGGCGCCTGGTGATTCGCTGTCTGGCTTGGCGCGACTGATGAAAACGCTGGCGGCGCGCACGACACGATATCGGAATCGCTTGGAGGGCCGTTCCGGAACATTGTGGGAAAGTCGCTATAAATCGAGTGTCGTACAGAGCGATGCCTACCTGCTGGCGTGTTGCCGGTACATCGAGCTTAACCCTGTTCGGGCGCGGATGGTGGACGATGTGGCGGCCTATCCCTGGTCAAGTTATGGGCTGCGGGCGGATTGGTTGAAGGAGCCAAACTGGTTGGATATGGATCCCTGCTTCATTGAGCTAGGTCAGACGGCCGAAGAGAGATATCGGCGATACGTAACGTTCATGAAAGAGGCGATACCGGCCGAGGAATTGAGGCTGATTCGCGAGGCGGTTCAGCGTGGACAACTGACGGGCAATCAACGGTTCGTGGACGAGATCGAGCGGGTAGCCGGGGTGAGAATAGAGCGGCGTGGGCAAGGGCGGCCGAGATTAGAG
>NZ_KI517354.1:2961221-3164506 GCF_000478485.2 Pseudomonas sp. P179 | reverse complement strand
GGGCGCATGGTTTAGCGAATTATTTGCTTTGAGCGTTTCAGAGTGGGCGCCGTCGCTGAAATTAGAGTAGTAAAAATAAATCTGTCCCCTTTTTTTCTTTACTTTGGCTCGCGGAATAGAAGGGTGGAAATAATGTTTGATCTTGAAGATGAGAAACCTATCTGTCTAGAGCTTTGCTATTTGGATAGGTCAAATTCTCCCCCTGCGGTAATTGTCGAAAATCCTGTTTGGGAGAGTATTTCTGAAGGTATTAGAAAAGTATACAAATTTGGCGGATTTGTCAGGCTCTCGGTAAATGAGCCCCAGAGTTCCCTGGTTAGAGAACTCTCGATGGACTCTTTGCCAGGAAGGTTCAAATTGGCAGTTCTAACAAGTTCACCTAACCCTAAAGAAGAGTATCTTGAATGGTGGGAGTTTGGGGATTCTCCTTTCAGAGGAGTTGTAAGGTTTGGTGATGATGAATTCGACTCTAGAACTGTGTGTGCAGATATTTCAATAGCTGAAGCGGTCTTTAAAGAGCTTTATGAAACAGGTGGCCTGGATGTAGGTCTGGCTCAAATGCGTTCGCCCTGGAACCCCAGGCCATGACCACAAATAGACCATAAAGGGGGAAGATTTATTTTTGCTACTCTAAAACTAAAAGGCAGGTAGATTCTCCCCGTTCGAGCATAAAGGGGACCAGCATAAAGGGGACTGATTTATTTTCCCTACTCTAATTTTCTAAGCAGGGAGGCTCCAGCGCAGACGCCGTAAGGAGGCTCCCCGATGCCTAGGCAAGGGCAAGTGGTTTTACCGATTATCCGCTTCACATGGTCCAGCGGGGACACAATCGGCAAGTGGTATTCGCCGAGGACGAGGACTACCAACGCTACCTCTCCGATCCTCAAGACCTCGAGGATGCCTTCGATAACAAGCTCCATGCATTTTGCCGAATGGCCACCCATATCCATCTGCTCCTGGCGGCTTGCCGGCCCTCCTTTCTACTGCCCCGTCCCACAGCGCCCCAATGTACTAGTACACCGGAAACCGCCGTCTCCCGTTGAACGGGCGGGCCCCGGCCCCCTACCATTCGCAGCACACCGACCCGCGCAAAGGGAGCGGGATGCCGCGTAGGCAGGCCGCCATGGAAGGAGAAGCAAATATGCCGGTACTGGCTCTAAGACTCACCGCCCTGGCGGCCCTTGCGATCAGCGTGTCGGGGTGCGTCATGGAGGCCTATGGCAGTCGCGCGCGTAGCGATGCGCAATCCTGGATCGGCTTGCCGATCCAGGACGTGATCAAGCGCTTCGGCGAGCCGGAACGCGTGACGGGGGATGCCGCCAGGCAGAAGTACGTGTGGAAGGAGTACGAGAACTATAGCCACGACTACGACTACACCTACTACGAGCAGGGCCATGGCAATACGCCCAACAGCTCGGTCCTGAACCAGAAGACCGGCACGGCCAACCAGAGCGGCTATTACACCTGCATCTACGAGTTCTTTGCCGACGCCTCGGGCAGGGTGGTCGATGCGACCGCGCGGGGTGAGTGCCGCTAGTTCCAGGTGCCCTTCACGCCGCAAAGGGCGATTGGCTCAGCCAGCCACCGCCTTGTCTCCGACCTCGCAGAGACGCCTCAGTCCAGCGCGGAGGCGTCCCCTCCCCTCGCTCCGCCGTGATCGCCAGGCCGCCCAGCCTCACCCGGGTCCTGGTCCGGTCCTCGAAACCCGGCCGTTGCAGCCAGTAGCCGCGCAGGTTGATGCGGGGCGCCAGGCGGTTGCCGTCGCGTTCGTCCAGCGGCGCTCCGGGGTTTCCCCGGCGCCTCACAACAGGATCAGCAGCGCTCCTACCAGCAGCCCCGCCAGGCTGAAGGGCAGCGTTTGCAGGGCCAGCCGCTTGCCGCCCACCAGCACGACCAGGCCGGCCTTGACCAGGCTGTTGCTCAGGGCGGCAAGGGCGATGCCGCGGCTGGCCACGCCTGGATCGAGTTCGCCCTGCGCCGCGCGGGCCAGGGACAGGGTGATCGCGTCGACGTCGGCGAGGCCGGAGAGCAACGCGACCGCATAGATGCCGGCGTCGCCGAACAGCCGCCGGCCGACCTCCACCAACAGCAGGATCGCGCTCAGCAGGGCGGCGAAACGCATGGCCGGGAGCAGTTCGAAGGGGTTGCGCAGGCCTGGCTCGTCGGGCGCCTCCTGGCTGGCGCGGCCGCCGCGCAGGGCGTGGAACAGCGTGCCGCCAAGGTAGACGAGGGTGGTGGCGGCGAATGGCAGGGCCAGTTCCTTCAGCAAGGCCGGGTGGATCGCGCCGATCTCGACGAGGATGCGCGGGAACATCAGCGCCGAGGTCGCCAGCAGGGCGCACGCCAACAGGGCGTCGGGCATGCGCTCGCGCAGGCGCGCCAGGGTCAGGGTCATCACCGTGGAGGACACCAGGCCGCCGAGCACCGCGGTCAGCAACAGGCCCTTGCGCGAGCCGATCAGGCGGATGGCCAGGTAGGCGGAGAAACCGAGGGCGGCGATCAGCACCACCATCCACCAGGTCAGGTAGGGATTGAAGAACGCCCAGGGACCATAGCCCTGGTTGGGCAGCACCGGCAGCAGGACCACGGAAATGAACAGCAGCTTGAGGGTGCCCGATAGCTCCTCGGCGGTCAGGCGCTTCAGCAGGGCGTGGAGCTTGTCCTTGAGGCTCAGCAGCAGGGTCAGCACGATGCCGCCGGCGGCAGCCAGCAGGCGCTGTTCGGTGAGGGCGAGGCTGCCGAGGAGGAAGGTCATCAGCAGGGCGATCTCGGTGGTCATGCCCTGGTCGCCGCCACGCCTGACATCGCTCACGTAGCCGGCCACGGCCAGCGCCGCGAGGGCCAGCAGCAAGGCTACCCAGACTGCGCTGCCCAGTTCGCCAGCGAGCAGGGTGGCGAAGCCGCCGAGCAGGCCGGCCAGGCTGAAGGTGCGGATTCCGGCGATCTGCCGCGCATCTTCGTGGTCGCGCTCCTGCCAGCCGCGCTCGGCGCCGATCAGGAGGCCGATGGCCAGGGCCGTGCACAGGCTCAACAACAGATCCAGGGAAAGCGTCATGCTCGATTCCATTCGCCGGGAGAGAGGATGGCGACGTGCCTGTGCGCACCATAGCAGCAGACGACCCCGAGGCGCCCGCACGGCGGTGCGCCGTCCACCAAGAGCCCGTCGCTGCCGCCGATATCCATCGGGTTCTCCGCCCCGGTGTAGGCGCACGGGAGCTGGCGTAGGGAAAGTCCGCTGTTTTTCGGCCGCTGACGGTTCTCTTTCCGCGTGCTCCGACGGCCGCCAACAGTAAAAAAACCACGGCCAATCCTGATAGGCGGAGGGGCGCCTCGTTCCTAGACTGGCGGGGAAACATCAGGAGACGTCAATCATCATGCATATTCAATCATCTCAGCAGAACCCGTCTTTCGTGGCTGAGTTGAGCCAGGCCGTGGCCGGGCGCCTGGGACAGGTCGAGGCCCGCCAGGTGGCCACTCCCCGGGAGGCGCAACAACTGGCCCAGCGCCAGGAAGCACCGAAGGGCGAGGGCCTGCTCTCCCGCCTGGGGGCCGCCCTCGCGCGTCCCTTCGTGGCGATCATCGAGTGGCTGGGCAAACTGCTGGGGAGCCGTGCCCACGCCTCCACCCAGGCGCCGCTCTCCCGTCAGGACGCGCCGCCTGCCGCCAGTCTCTCGGCCGCCGAGATCAAGCAGATTATGCTGCAAAAGGCACTGCCCCTGACCTTGGGCGGACTTGGCAAGGCGAGCGAGCTGGCGACTTTGACAGCGGAGAGGCTGGTGAAGGATCACACGCGCCTGGCCAGCGGCGACGGCGCCCTGCGCTCGCTGGCCACCGCCCTGGTCGGGATTCGCGATGGCAGCCGGATCGAGGCTTCCCGTACCCAGGCTGCCCGCCTGCTCGAACAGAGCGTTGGGGGGATCGCGCTGCAACAGTGGGGGACCGCGGGCGGTGCCGCCAGCCAGCATGTACTCAGCGCAAGCCCGGAGCAGCTGCGCGAAATCGCCGTCCAACTGCATGCGGCAATGGACAAGGTCGCCCTGTTGCGCCACGCGGTAGAGAGCGAGGTAAAGGGCGAGCCTGTCGACAAGGCGCTGGCGGATGGCCTGGTGGAGCACTTCGGGCTGGAGGCGGAGCAGTACCTAGGCGAACACCCGGACGGGCCGTACAGCGATGCCGAGGTGATGGCGCTCGGTCTTTATACCAACGGCGAGTACCAGCACCTGAATCGTTCCCTGCGTCAGGGGCGAGAGCTGGATGCGGGCCAGGCGTTGATCGACCGGGGCATGTCTGCCGCGTTCGAAAAGAGCGGACCGGCTGAACAGGTCGTGAAGACCTTCCGCGGCACCCAGGGCAGGGATGCCTTCGAGGCGGTGAAAGAGGGCCAGGTCGGCCACGACGCCGGCTATCTCTCCACCTCCCGGGACCCCGGCGTTGCCAGGAGCTTCGCGGGCCAGGGCACGATAACCACCCTGTTCGGCAGATCCGGGATCGATGTCAGCGAGATATCGATCGAGGGCGATGAGCAGGAGATCCTCTACGACAAGGGGACCGACATGCGCGTGCTTCTCAGCGCCAAGGATGGGCAGGGTGTGACCCGTCGGGTGCTCGAAGAGGCCACGCTGGGGGAACGGAGCGGCCACGGCGAGGGACTGCTCGATGCCCTGGACCTGGCAACCGGGACGGATCGTTCAGGCAAGCCCCAGGAACAGGACCTGCGCCTGAGAATGCGCGGCCTCGACCTGGCCTGACCGGTCGACGGCAGAGACGGACACTCCCAAGGGGTGTCCGTTTTCATTTGCGCCGTACAGCGTCGGGCGCAATGGGCGGCAAGGAGGCCTGCCTGGCTGCCACCGGTTGGTGGCGGACACCGGTGCCCGGCGTCCCGCCTCGATCCTGCGAACGAGACGCAGTCAGAATTCTCCGAGTATGCTTCCTGCATAACGAAACGATCGGAATAACTGTGGTAACTTTGCCGCCCACCGAGATGGCCTATTGATGGCTCATACGGTTCGTGCATCGCTTCCCGCACGATTGTTTCGGATTTCCAAGGCCGGCCGGGAGCGCCGGTTGATCGACGCATTCGTATTTCAAGGAAAGAAATCGTGGCCACCCCATTTCGCCCCTCGCCTTGGCGCGCCGCCGTGCCGCCTGGCCTTCCTCGATTTTCACTACGCCCTCTTTTCCGCACACGGGTCGGCTAGAAGCCGCTCCGCGTCGATAGCGTTTTTTTCCAGGAGAACCCCATGAGTCACAGCGCCAAGAAAGCACTACTGCCGCTCCTCGCCGTCGCCACCCTGGCCGGCCTGGCGGGCTGCGCCACCGAGACCTCCACCGCGTTGCCGGTACAGCAGGTCGAGAGCGTCAACCGACCCTACAGCGGCGTGCGTTCGCCGATTGCGGTAGGCAAGTTCGACAACCGCTCCAGCTACATGCGCGGGATCTTTTCCGATGGCGTCGACCGCCTCGGCGGCCAGGCCAAGACCATTCTCATCACCCACCTGCAGCAGACCAATCGCTTCAACGTGCTGGACCGCGACAACATGAGCGAGATCCAGCAGGAAGCGGCGATCAAGGGCAAGGCCCAGCGCCTGAAGGGTGCCGACTACGTGGTGACCGGCGACGTCACCGAGTTCGGCCGCAAGGAAGTCGGCGACCGCCAGCTGTTCGGCATCCTTGGCCGCGGCAAGTCGCAGATCGCCTACGCCAAGGTGGCGCTGAACATCGTCAACATCTCTACCTCGGAGGTCGTCTATTCGACCCAGGGCGCTGGCGAGTACGCCCTGTCCAACCGCGAGGTGATCGGCTTCGGCGGCACCGCCAGCTACGACTCGACCCTCAACGGCAAGGTTCTCGACCTGGCCATGCGCGAGGCGGTGAACAAGTTGGTCAACGCGGTCGATAGCGGGGCCTGGAAGCCACAGAACCAATAATCCACCAGAAACCAGGGAATCACGGCACACATGAGCAAGACGATCACATGGACGGCGGCGCTGCTGGGGAGCATGGCGCTGGCCGGGTGCAGCGGACCGAAGACGCTGTACCAGTGGGAGGGCTACCAGGCCCAGGTCCACGAATACTTCAAGGGTGAATCCAAGGAGGCCCAGGCGCAGGCGCTGGAAGCCGACCTCGAGAAGATCCGGGCGAAGAACGGCGCGGTGCCGCCGGGCTACCACGCCCAGCTGGGGCTGCTCTATTCCAGCATCGGCAAGGACGACCAGATGGTCCGCGAGTTCGAGACCGAGAAGGCGCTGTTTCCCGAGTCGGCGACCTACATGGACTTCCTCCTGAACAACGCCCGTGGAGGTGCCCGTTGAAACTCGCCCGACTGTCCGGCCTGGTGGCCGGTTTCACCCTGCTGGCCCTGCTCGGCGGCTGCGCGCCGACCAAGAGCGTCGACTACTCGGCGTTCAAGCAGGCCAAGCCGCGCTCGATCCTGGTCCTGCCGCCGCTGAACGAGTCGCCCGACGTGAAGGCGACCTACAGCATGCTCTCGCAGGTCACCTTCCCGCTGGCCGAGGCCGGCTACTACGTAGTGCCGGTGGCGCTGGCCGACGAGACCTTCCGCCAGAACGGCCTGACCAGCGCCGGCGACGTGCACCAGGTGTCCCCGGCCAAGCTGCGCGAGATCTATGGCGCCGACGCGGCGCTGTACGTCACGGTGAGCGACTACGGCACGCGCTACATGGTGATCAGCAGCGCGACCATCGTCACCGCCAGCGCCAAGCTGGTCGACCTGCGATCCGGCACCACCCTGTGGACCGGCTCGGCGACCGCCTCCAGCGAGGAAGGCAACGGCGGCAACAACGGCGGCCTGGTGGGCATGCTGATCACCGCGGCGGTCAAGCAGATCATCAACAGTTCGGTGGAGGACGCCGGTTATCCGATCGCCGGGATGACCAGTGCGCGCCTGCTCTCGGCCGGCCAGCCGGGCGGACTGTTGTACGGCCCGCGCTCGCCGAGGTACGGCAGCGACTGAGCCGTGCGCCGGGGCTACGGGGACGTCTCCGTGGCCTCGGTGCAAGCCGCCGGGAGGGGCTTGGCCGCTGCGTTGCGCTTGGCCATGTACTGGCGGATCAGGTCGTCGAGCAACGCCCGGATGGCGCGCCGCTCGTCCAGCCGCAGGCGGCCGATGGCCTCGAACTGCAGGCGCAGGTCTTCCGGTAGTGCCTGCCGCTCGCTGCGCTCGCAGACCAGCCAGTCGAGGGGCACCGCGAAACGTCCGGCGATGGTTTGCAGCACCACCAGCGACGGGTGCCCGCCCTTGGTTTCGAAGTGCCGCAACTGGCTCACGGTGACGCCCAATCGCTCGGCCATCTGCCGTTGGGTCAGGGCGTTCTGCTGGCGTAGGCGTAGGAGATTCTGCGCGAAGCTCATGGAAAACTCTCCAAGTCAGGGGAAATCCTTGCCACCGCCCCGGTGATGCGGGCGATGGCGGTTGTCTCCATCATCGGCGTTCGCACTCTTCGACTCTGCCCTACCGTTCCGGCGCGGGCCTGGGAAAGCTCCGGGTCGTGAGTCCGAGGTTTCCCCGCGTGCCGCCTTTTTCGATTCAGTAGAGGCTGAAGCGACGGGCTACCGTCCCGTTGGCCTGCGTCGGCGGCAGTTTGGCTCCGCGGCGAAGCGATAGGACGCGAGGGCCTTGCGCCTGGCGAGGACTAGTCCGCTTGCGCCCCCTGCGCCAGGGCGTTGCCGACGCCCACCAGCAGCGCCCGGGTCTGCGCCACGATGGCGCTGCGGTAGGCCTCGTAGCGGGCGTCGCTGATGGCGTTGTCGTTGCGCGCGCCGCCGCCGCTCGCCGGTACGCCGGTGTAGTAGTTGTTCATCACCGGGACATGGATGTGCCCGGCGGGAATCTCCAGGCGGAACGCGTCGCGCAGCACCGTGTTGCGGTAGGCGCTCTCGTTGGACAGGTAGTCGCCGCCACCGCCGTTGCGCGCGCAGATCCGTCGGTTCGGCGGGAGCACCAGGGAGGGATCGGGCATGGCGTTCATCACCCCGTTGGTCGGCACGTTTTCGGTGCGCGGGTTGGCGCAATCGGGGAAGAAGTCGTAGTTGGTGTGCCAGGTGACGTCGAAGCCTTCCGCGGCCTGGCTGGTAGCGCCCGGCGGCCGCTCGATGCCGCGCCAGGTATCGGCGGCGAGCAACTGGCGGACCGGCAGCGAGGCCTTGGAGAACTGCGCCGGCAGGTTCTGCCGCCAGCGGCTGGCGCTGTCGTAGCCGAGCCAGCGGCGCGGCGGGTTGATATTGCAGCCGGAGCCCCGCAGGGAAATCGGTGCGGTGCCGGGATTGGTCACGCTGCCCAGGGGAAGCACGTAGTTGGGCAAAGCGCTGTCGGCGGGGCAGTAGACGATGCCGTCGTTGCCGGCGGAGGAGCCGTGGAAGCGGCCGTTCCAGGCCTCCAGCCAGAACTGGTTGGCGCCGCCCTGGCTGATGGTGATGGAGGCGTCGACCCGGCGCGGGCCTGGGCGGAACCAGGGGCCCAGGGTGTCTTCCTGCATGCCGCGGTTGAACGGGTCGTAGCTGACCGGCAACAGGTAGGCCTCGATACGCAGCAGGCTGCCGTCGGCCAGCCTGAACTCGCGGCCGTCCAGCGCAAGGGCGGTGGCGCCCGAGGGGTTGCCGTTGCGCAGGCCGGTGTTCGCCGTCCCGGGAGTGCCCAGGGTGAAGACGTCGAAGCCGCTGATGATCATCCGCCGGTAGCGCGAGCCGTCGGCGGCGTAGCGGCGCGGCAGGTCGATGTCCAGCTGTCCGCGCGAGGCGCGTTCGAAGCGCCATTGCAGCGCCTGGGCCTGGGCCTTGCCGAGGTGGAAGGATGGCGCCCACCGGCGCAGGGTGCGGGTCATGTAGAGGCGCGTCCAGTAGAGCATGCGGTCATCGCTGGCCGGCAGCGCGCCGGCGGGAATGGCGCGGCGACCCTGGGCCCGGTCGACGGCGGCGCGCCACAGCGCGCGGCCCTCTTCGGTGACCAGCTTCAGTGCCTTGGCGTAGCTGGTGACCGGGGTGCGGCCGTCGGCGGCGCACAGGCGCTTGGCGAAGGCCGGTTCGAAGCCGTCGAAGCCGGCGCCCTTGACGATGCGCTCGGCCAGCGGCGTCTGGTCATGGGTGACGACGTTGGCGCCGCTGAACGGCAGCGGCGTGTCGAGCCGGCGCTCCTCGTAGGACAACGCTGCCTCGCGGTTCCAGGAGCAGGCGACGCTGGGCGGCTTGCGGGCGCCGGCGAGGTCGCCGTTGGCGGCCCAGCCGGCGCCGGGCAGCAGGGCTGCCGAGACGGCCAGGGCGAAGAGGGAGTATCGGCTTGCGTGAGGGGCGTAGCGCATCGGGTGGACTCCTGTTCTTGTTCGGTTCATGGGTCGATCGGTGCGGCGGGCGGAGCGCGGGCGAGCGGCGCCCGCCGGCGGCGGGGGCCGGGACCGACGCAAGGTGCGTCGCGGGTTGCTGCGGTGGCGGACGGGAGGGCGGTGCTAGGGGGCGCGTGTCGCCGGTAGACGGAGGCGCGCGGAGGGAGGGTTGCGGGACGACGCGGAGGCGTCTGGGAAAGTCAGGTCCTTTGCCATGGATGCACCGATCGTTGTTCTTGCTGTTGTGGGGCGTCGGTGGGTGCACGGCCGGACTTCGCACCCGTGCGGCATTCTTGGAGGCGCCGGCGCGGTGCGTCCAACGAATTTATGTGGCCGCCGGGGATAGGAAAAGTTGATGGCGAACCGGTGCCGAAGCCCCCTGCCCCGGTACTTTCGCTGGCGCTGCGGCAATCCACCGCACTGGCGCGTTCGCTCGGGCTGGTCTTTGCTCTCCGGGGTCCGGCGGCTCGCCGGCGAGTCTTGCGGTGCGCCGCGAGCGGACGGGCGTTCGGTCCTTCTGCAGGCAAATGCCCTTGTTTTCGGAGAAGGACACGGATCGTTGATCGCTGTTTCGACCAAGGAGGTCAGATGAAAAGGAAGATGCTGGCGGCTTCGCTGCTGCTGTGGATGTTCTCGCTGACGGCGCAGGCGGACTGCGCGGTGCTCGGGCCGGGGGAAGATCCCTGCGCGGGCCCGGTGCTGGGACCGACCGTCTGCGAGTGCCCGTGATGACCGACTGTACCCTCGACCAGGGACAGGGAGCGTTCGATTACCAACCAGGAGGTTGCAAATGAAGAAAGTACTGTTGGCTGTGTTCCTGCTCTGTGGCTTCTCTCTTACCGCCCAGGCCGCGTGCCCGGTTTTCGGCCCGTCCGAGGACCCGTGCAGCGGGCCGGTGTTCGGTCCGTCGACCTGCGAATGCCCTTGAGGTAGGTCGTCTGGCGGGCCCGGTGCAGCGGGCCCGCTTCCGGATGTATCGCTCGCTCGAAGTTGCCTTCTTTAATTCTCCATTCCCCGCGCCGCCCTACTTTTCCCGCTCGTCCATCGTCGCCTCGAACGTTGCCACGAAATCAGCGTCGATGGACAACTCTTATATTCAATAGTTGTACGATCTGAGTTTGTTGTAGTCATTTGCTTAGTTGGCTATTCATATGATTGCCGTAAAGCAATTATAAGTTTAATTGGATTAGCCTTCTAAGTCTTTGGAAAGAGCCGTGAACGACCCTGTAATATCTGGTTGTAGAGCCGCGTAATGATGTTTCAGGATATTTCATTAATTTTGTAGATTATTGTTTTTCCTTTGTTTTTTTAAAAACAGCTACCAGATTTAGATGGATATTAATTAACTCGGCCACGTTTTTTCCTGTTCTATCATTGGCCTTCCTTGGGCGCAGGCCTGCCGAAACTGCTTATCTTCAGGTCCTCGAAAAGTTCATACATCGACCGCCTTGGGCGAAGCATTCGTACGCCGGAAATCGTCCGGCCGCACGGATGTTTTCAGCATGTTCTCTGGATGAGTTTCCCGATAAACATCAATTAGAGGAGTTTCCCTATGTGCGGTCTCGCGGGTTGGGTGGATTACACGCGCAAGCTCGACGACGAATTTCCGGCGATCTTCGCCATGACCGATACGCTCGCCTTGCGCGGGCCGGATGCCGAGGGCATCTGGAAGCACCGCAACGCCCTGCTGGGTCACCGGCGGCTGGCGGTCATCGACCTCAGCGGCGGCGTGCAGCCGATGTCCTATCGCTTTCCCACCGGCCAGGAGGTCACCCTCGTCTACACCGGCGAGGTGTACAACCACGATGCCCTGCGCGAGCGGTTGCGCCGGGCCGGACATGAGTTCCGCACCCGCAGCGATACCGAGGTGGTCCTGCACGCCTATCTGCAATGGGGCGAGCGTTGTTGCGAGTACCTGACCGGGATGTTCGCCTTCGCCGTCTTCGATGGCCGCGACGGCCACCTGCTGCTGGTGCGCGACCGCCTGGGCATCAAGCCGCTGTATTACGCGCGGCACCGCGAGGGACTGCTGTTCGGCTCGGAGATCAAGTCCATCCTGGCGCATCCGGAATTCGCCGCCAGGCTCGACGCGGTCGGCCTGGTCGACCTCCTGACGCTGTCCCGGGGCACTTCGCAGACGCCGTTCCGCGAGGTCCAGGAACTGCTGCCCGGCCACCTGCTGTCCTGGCGTCCCAATTCCCAGGCGAAGTTGCGCCGCTATTGGGAGGTACGCCGCCAGGAGCATGCCGACGACCTGCAGAGCACCGTGCAGCGCACCCGCGAACTGGTCACCCGCGCCCTGGGGGCGCAATTGCACGCCGACGTTCCGGTGTGTTCGCTGCTATCGGGTGGGCTCGATTCGACCGCCCTGACCGGCATCGCCCAGCGCATCGCGAAGGCGGAGCACGGCGGCGACATCAATTCATTCTCGGTGGACTTCGTCGGCCAGGCCGAGCAGTTCCGCAGCGACGACCTGCGTCCCGACCAGGACCAGCCGTTCGCCCTGCTGGCCGCGCAGTACATCGGCAGCCGTCATCGCACCGTGCTCATCGACAATGCCGAACTGGTCTGCGAACGAGCGCGCGAAGAGGTATTCCGGGCCAAGGACGTACCTTTCACCTTCGGCGACATGGATACCTCGCTGCACCTGATGTTCGGCGAGATCCGCCGGCATTCCACGGTGGCCATCTCCGGTGAAGGCGCCGACGAGCTGTTCGGTGGCTACGGCTGGTTCCGCGATCCGCAGGCGGTGGCTGCGGCGCGCTTCCCCTGGGCCTCCAGGGTGCGCCTGCCAGCCGGCTTCATCGACGCCGGTTTCAACCGCCGCTGCGATCTCCTCCAGTACCAGCAGGCCAGCTACGACGATGGGCTGCGCCAGGTCGAACACCTGGTCGGCGACAGCCCGGAGGAGCGGCGGATGCGCGAGTTCAGCCACCTGCATCTGAAGCGCTGGATGGTGCTGCTGCTCGAACGCAAGGATCGCCTGAGCATGTGCAACGGCCTGGAGGTGCGGGTGCCCTACACCGACCATGAGCTGGTGGAGTACGTCTACAACGTGCCCTGGTCGATCAAGAGCCGGGACGGCGAGGAGAAGTGGCTGCTCAAGCGGGCCTGCGCCGACTATGTCCCGGAAGCCGTGCTCAAGCGCCGCAAGAGCCCTTATCCGACTTCTGCCAACCTCGGCTACGAGCGTTTCCTGCGCGGGAGCGTGCGGCGTCTGCTGGAGGACGCGGCGAACCCGGTGTTCGGCATCGTTTCGCGAGAGTTCCTGGCCGCCGAACTGGAGCATCCGGAGGGGTACTTCAACACCCAGGTGAGCCGCCACAACCTGGAGACCGCGCTGGCGCTGGAAGGCTGGCTCAGGTTGTACGGGCTCTCCGCCTGAGCGTGACGCGGGGCGTGGCGGGTTCGGGCTGCTGTCCGGCCCGCCGGCGTCTTCAGGCGTCGGGCATTTCGCCGCGTTCGCCGAGCCCCACCGGCATGCCTTCCACGCCGGCATGGAACAGCAGGGCTTCCACCGGTTCGGCCCCGGCTATCAGGCGATGGATGATGTTCATCAGGCAACCCGCCGCCTCGCCTTCCAGCACCCGGGTGCTCTGGGCACCGTCGCGGGTCTCCAGGCGCAGTTCGCCCTTGAGCACGTAGAGCGCGCTGGGCATCGGATGGACCTGCCAGTCCAGGCGTTCGTGGGCGGCCAGGCTCAGGCGCTGCACGGTGAGCTGCGGCTGGCCGAGGGGATAGCCGAGGTAGAGCGAGCCGTTCCAGGCGCAGCCGCTGCGCAGCAGGGTTTCGCGGTGCGGACTGGTTGCGGCCGGGAGGTCGCGGCTGGGTGGGAACACATGCACGTGGCTGGGGCGAAGGTCCATCGGGCGTCCTGCGCTTGTCGGTATTTTTCCTCAGTCAAGCCGGCTTTCACCGCCTGCTCCACTGCCGCTTCTGCTAGGCGGCAGCGGGCCATCAACGTTCGAGGCTCGTCTGCAGGCTGCTAGGCCATGTTGCGGTGCGCCTTGCCAGTGCTTCCGGTTTCGAGAGGACATCTGTTCCCTGCCTGCACTGGTATATGCTTGAACACTGAATATTCGTCCCCTGCCCGGGGCAGGCAGGTCCGGGAAGTGGATCCTTGGAGGTACATATGTCGCGATCGCTGCGCAAATCGAAGAAACTCGTCATTCCTCCCCGTCCTCGCGATGAGGTCGTGCGCGCGCGCCCGGCCTTGGGAGAACATCAGAAGCAGGTCGAGAACGCCTTTGCCCTGGCCTTCGAACGCTACGAAAAAACCTTCGAAGAGCTGGCCAAGGTTTAAGCATGTCGCAAGACCAGCAAGGGATACGCTATCTCTCCGTTGCAGATCTCGTTCGCCTCAATGAGTTGCTCATCCTGGCCCAGACTCCGGACGAGCCGATAGGCGTCCTCAAACCGAACGAGTTGGAGTCCGCACAGCAACGGCCAGCCAACCATCGTTACTATGCTCGAACCGACGATATCATCACGCTGGCTGCGGTCTTTGCGGAAAGCTTGGCAATGAACCACTGCTTTGCCAATGGCAACAAACGCACGGCGGCGGCGGCCGCTACGGTTTTCCTCCTGCTCAATGGCATAGAGCTGACGGGGCCCGCTCAGGACTTCGTCGACATCATGGTCGCCCTCGTGACTCGTGAAGCGAGCGTTCAGGACCTGGAAGACTGGATGTTCTACTGGCACAGACCATTCGACGCTTACAACCTGCCGGACAGCGACGCTTTCGAGCGAATGGTCGCCCGCTTGGGCATTGGTTAGTCCGTAGAACGCCTTCTCAAGCCTCGCGGATGAACCGCACGGGTACCCGCTCGGTCAGCCAGACGCCGTTCTCCGCCTGGTGGAATAGGTGCCCGGCCAGGTGCATGTCGCGCGCGTCGATTTCCAGCAGAACCGGGCTGCCGTAGCGGCGGCCGACTTCCAGGGCGGTGGCGCGGCGGGCGGAGAGATGGACGTGGTGGCGGCTGCCGGGAACCAGGCCGCGCTCGCGGATGGAGTCGAGGAAGCGGCTGGCGGTGCCGTGGTAGAGCACTGCGGGCGGGACCGCGGGGGCGTAGGCGATGGCCACCGCGGCATGCGAGTGGCCTTGCACGGCGCGGATGCGCTGGCCATCGGCGGAGAGGGCGAAGCGCTTCTTGTCGTTGTTCTCGACCACCGCGCCGAGCAGCACGCGGTCGAGGGCGCGGCCGTCCCGCGCCGCGCCGGCGATCAGGGCGTCGATGTCGGCCCAGCCTTCGCCGTCCAGCGTCAGGCCGATGGCCTCGGGCTGGTGGCGAAGGACATAGCTGAGGAACTTGCTGGTGTCGTCGAGGGTTTTCCGATCCATTCCATGGTCCTTGTGCGTGCCATCCCGGCTCGGGAACCTCAGGCGCCGCCGAGGAAGTCCATCTTGCCCAGTTCGACGCCGTTGTGGCGGAGGATGGCGTAGGCGGTGGTGACGTGGAAGAAGAAGTTGGGCAGGGCGAAGCCGAAGAGGAAGTCGCGGCCGTTGAAGCTGATCTCCTGGCCGCGCACCTTGAGGGTCACGTTGCGCTCTTCGGCGCCGTCCAGTTGTTCCTCGCGGATGCCCTCGAGGAACTCGACGGTGCGAGCGATGCGTGCCTGGAGTTCGTCGAAGGTGGTTTCCGTATCCGCGTAGCTCGGCACTTCCAGCCCGGCCAGCCGCGCGCCGGCGCCCTTGGCGGCGTCGCTGGCGATCTGCACCTGGCGCGCCAGGGGGAACATGTCCGGCGCCAGCCGGGCGTCGATGAAGATGCGCGGATCGATGTTCTTCGCTTCGGCGTGGGCGGCGGCTTTCTTCAGGATCGCCGAGAGGTTGCCGAGGGTGCGCAGGAAGGTCGGGATCGAAGCCTGGTAGATCGACAGGGACATGGACGTGCTCCAGACAGGGGATAAAGGTGCGTCGAAGGCGGCGCGTCCAGCAGTCTACCCGGCTTTCACGCCAGCGCCAGGGGGCCCGCCTCGTCCCAGTGCGGATCGGCCGCCATCCGTTCGACCAGGAAGTCCAGCAGCGCCCGCAGCGCCGGCGGCATCTGCCGGCGCGAGGCGTACACCGCGTGGATGCCGAGCACCTGCGGCGACCACTCCGGCAGCAGCGCCACCAGGCGTCCGCTACGGATCAGCGGGGCTGCCGAGTACAGCGGCTGCTGGCTGATCCCGGCACCGGCGGCGGCGGCCTCCAGCAGCACGGTGGATTCGTTGGCGCTGAGACTGCCACCCACCGGCACGCTGATCGGCTCGCCGTCGCGCTCGAACTGCCAGAGACTGCGGCCGAAGTAGGAGTAGGTCAGGCAGTTGTGCAGCGCCAGGTCCTCCGGGCGCCGCGGGGTGCCGTGGCGGCGCAGGTAGTCCGGCGCGGCGCAGATCACCGAGCGGCATTCGCCGAGGCGGCGGGCGATCAGGTTGGGGTCGAGCTGGTTGGCGATGCGCAGGGCCAGGTCGATGCGCTCCTCCACCAGGTTGACCACCTGGCTGTTGACCTGCAGGTCGATGGCGGTGCCCGGGTAGCGCTCGACGAAGGCGGCGGCGGCACGGGTCAGCCAGGCCTGGGCGAAGGACAGGCTGCTGGTGATGCGCAGGGTGCCGCGCGGGCTGTCGCGGCGGGTCTGGCCGGTGGCCTGCATGGCGTCGGCCACGGCGAGCATCTCGCGGCACTGCGGCAACAGCTCCGCGCCGGCGTCGGTCAGGCTCAGGCGGCGGGTGCTGCGGTGCAGCAGGCGTGCGCCGACCCACTCCTCCAACTCGGCGAGGTAGCGCGAGACCATCGCCCGGGACATGTCCAGACGCTCGGCGGCGGCGGTCTGGCTGCCGCTGTCGATGACCTCGACGAAGACGCGGGTGGCGGTCAGGCGGTCCATGATTCGCTCGATCCATGCAACAAAGCTGTGATTATTGCGGGGCTTTTTGCGCGCTTTCAAGCAACTAACATGGCAAGCCTCTGATCCCACTGCCTGGAGAACCGCTCATGTCGCGCCATGGATTGCTTCGTTCCCTGTTCGCCGCCGCCGCCCTGCTGGGTGCCGCCGGCGTCTTCGCCGCCAGCGCCGAACCGCTGCGGCTGGAGGTCTACAACCCCGGCGAGAAGGCGATCTTCGCCGTGTCCTCGGAACTGCTGGTGGGCCAGCGCGAGGCGATGCTGATCGACGCGCAGTTCTCCCGCGCCGACGCCGAGCAACTGGTCAAGCGTATCCAGGCCAGCGGCAAGACCCTCAGCACTATCTACATCAGCCACGGCGACCCGGACTTCTACTTCGGCCTCGACGTGCTGAAGGCCGCCTTCCCCGAGGCGAAGATCCTCGCGACGGCGCAGACCGTCGCACACATCCAGGCGACCAAGGACGCCAAGCTGGCCTACTGGGGGCCGATCCTCAAGGACAACGCGCCGACGTCGCTGGTGGTGCCGGAGCCGCTGAAGGGCGACCAGTTGAAGCTGGAAGGCCATGCCCTGAAGGTGGTCGACCTGAAGGGGCCGAGCCCGGACCGCACGGTGCTGTGGATTCCGTCGCTGAAGACGGTGGTTGGTGGCGTGCTGGTGGAATCCGGTTCGCACGTCTGGACCGCCGATACCCAGACCCAGGCCTCGCGCCAGGCCTGGGTGGCGATGCTCGACCGGATCGAGGCGCTGCAACCGCGGCGCGTGGTGCCCGGCCATTTCACCGGCGAGGAGCCGAAGGGCCTGGACGGCGTGCGCTTCACCCGTGACTACCTGAAGGCCCTGGAAGCCGAACTGCCCAAGGCCAGGGATTCCGCCGCGCTGGTCGAGGCGATGAAGCGCCGCTACCCGAACCTGCCGGGCGAGGAAGGCCTGGAGCTGAGCGCCAAGGTGCTCAAGGGCGAGATGCAGTGGCCCTGAGCCGCGCCCGCCGATAGCCGCTGATCGAGGCGTCCCCTGCGGGGCGTCTCGTGGAGACCGAGATGAACGACCTCACCCTGCATTACCTCTACGATCCGCTCTGCGGCTGGTGCTACGGCGCCTCGCCGCTGCTCGCCGCCGCCTGCGAGGTGACGGGTCTGGACGTACGCCTGCATGGCGGCGGCATGATGACCGATGCCAACCGCCAGCCGGTCGGCGCCGGTCTGCGCCACTACGTGATGCCCCATGACCTGCGGATCGCCCAACTGACCGGCCAGCCGTTCGGCAAGGACTACTTCGACGGCCTGCTGCGCGACACCAGCGCGGTATTCGACTCGGCCCCGCCGACCGCCGCCGTGCTTGCCGCCGAAGCGCTCGACGGCCTCGGCGCGGCGATGCTGGCGCGGATCCAGCGTGCCCACTACGTCGAGGGCCGGCGTATCGCCGAGCGTCCGGTGCTGCTCGAGCTGGGTGCCGAACTGGGGCTTGGCGAGGGCTTCGCCGAGGCGTTCGACGCCTGCTCCGGCGAGCCGCTGCGCGCGCACTTCGCCGACAGTCGGCGGCTGATGAACCGTCTCGGCGCCGCTGGCTTCCCGACCTTCGCCCTGGAGCGCGACGGCCGCCTGCAGGTGCTCGACACCGGGCGCTACCTCGGCCAGCCGGACGACTGGCGGGCTTTCCTCGAAACGCAGCTGCGCCTTGCCGGCGGCAGCGGTGCCGTGGGCGGGGCCGCGGCGCCGCTCTGCCGCATCGACGGTTGCGCCTGAATCCCGCCGCCGCGCAAGCGGACTGAACTTGTCCGGCTGCGTCGTCCTCCCATGTAGACATGCCCGCTCGCCGACGCGAGCGGATGTCCATCCACAGCTCCGGAGGAGTCGACATGAAGAAGACGGCATCGGCGGTCTGGCAAGGCGGCCTGAAAGACGGCAAGGGCACCCTTTCCACTGAAAGCGGCGCGCTCAAGGACAACCCCTATGGCTTCAATACCCGCTTCGAGGGCGCACCGGGAACCAACCCGGAAGAGCTGATCGGCGCGGCCCACGCCGGCTGCTTCAGCATGGCCCTGTCGATGATGCTCGGCGAGGCCGGCCTGACCGCCGAACGTATCGAGACCCGCGCCGAGGTCACCCTCGACAAGCAGTCCGACGGTTTCGCCATCACTGCCGTGCACCTGGTGCTCAGGGCGCGCGTGCCGGGGGCGGACGCGCAGACCTTCGAGCAGATCGCCAACAAGGCCAAGGCCGGTTGCCCGGTATCCAAGGTGCTCAACGCGAAGATCAGCCTGGACGCCAGCCTCGACGGCTGAGCGGAACGCTTCCCCAGCCCGGCGAACTGGCCCTGGCCTGCCGCAGTCGAATGCGGCAGGATGCGCTGCGCAGCACTCGGCTGCCAGGCATCGACGAGGAGTGACGGGTCATGAAAACCATCGGGCTGGGGATTGCCGCCTTGCTGTTCAGCGCCACGGCGCTGGCCGCGCCGAAGCCGTGCGAGGAACTCAAGGCGGAGATCGAGACCAAGATCCAGTCGGCCGGGGTGACCTCCTACACCCTGGAGATCGTGCGCAACGACGAAGTCAGCGACCCGAACATGGTGGTCGGCAGTTGCGAGAACGGCACCAAGAAGATCATCTACCAGAAGAACGACGACTGAGCCGCTGCGTTTCAGTACGGCGGGCAGCGGCTGGTCTGGAAGTTCGAACGGGCGACCACCTCGCCACGCTCGTCGCTCAGTAGCGCCAGCGCCCTGCGCAATTGCGGGCGCACCTCCAGGCGATAGCGCCGGCCCGCCTCGAAGCCGTCATAGACCACCTGCTGGTAGCAGTTGATCTGCACCGGCTCGCCGAAGCCGCCGCCCCCGCCGCCGGAACCGCCATAGAGTTCGTACTGGAAGCGCACCTCCAGCACATGGCGTCCCGGAGTGACCTGGAAGTAGCGCCCGTCGCTCAACCGCTCGCCGTCCAGGCGCTCGGCCAGCAGGGTGTTGGCCGGCGCGCTGCGCAGCTCGACCCAGGCCATCTGCGGGTCCGGCTGCGGCAGCGGTCCGGCGCAGCCGGCGAGGAGCAGCAGCGCGAGCGGGACGAGACGGGTGAGTGGACGCATGGGGCGGGCTCCGGAGGGCGTTCAGCTCCTAGCATAGCGCCCTCGCCTTGCGCCGTTCAGACCTTCGCGCAGCGTCCCTCGCGGCCGCGCGCCAGTTCCCTGTTGTCCTGGTCGTAGAGCTTCGCCCAGGGACGGAAGCCGATGTGCCCGGCCTCCAGGCGGTAGCGCTGGCCGGCGCTGAAGTCCTTGAACTTGAGGTTGAGCTGGCAATCGCGCCAGAGCGGGCTGTCCACGGGGCCGATGTTGGTCGGGTCGACGGTGAACTGGTAGCGCACCGTGAGTTCGCGGGTGCCGGGATCGACCTCGAAGTAGCGCGTGCGGTCCCAGCTCTTGTCGTCGACTTCCACGGCGGCGAGATCGGCGTCGGGCTGGGTATCGAGGTCGACCCAGGCGCGGTTCGGGTCGGGGGTGGGCATCAGCAGTGAGCAGCCGCTCAGGACGAGCAGGCCACCGGCAAGCAGCAGCGTACGCATAGAAGACTCCGAAGCTCCTTTAACCCGGCCGCCATCCGTCGCGCCTTGGAAAAACGCCTTGCGTTCCTCCGCCTCGCCGGATCGCGGACCGGTGCTGGTAGGGCGGCGGGCGGTCCGCGTGCTGTGCTATGTTCCGCCCATGCCACGCCGCCTTCGCCATCCGCTTGCTGACCTTCGACTGCCCCGTTGGGTTCCCTGCCTGGCGCTGTTGGCGCTGAGCGGTTGCTCGACCGTCTCCTACTACGGGCAACTGGCCAGCGGCCAGTTCGCCCTGCTGCGCGCCCGCGAGCCGGCCGCCGCGGTGATCGCCGACCCGCAGCGCGACGCGCGCTTGCGCGAACGCCTGGCGAAGGCGGAAAAGGCCCGGCAATTCGCCAGCGAACGCCTCGGCCTGCCGGACAACCGCAGCTATCGCCTGTACGCCGATATCGGCCGGCCCTACGTGGTATGGAACGTGTTCGCCACCCCGGAGCTGTCGCTGCAGCCGGTCACCCATTGCTTCCCCATCGCCGGCTGCGTGGCCTACCGCGGCTACTACAGCGAGGCCGCCGCGCGCGCCGAGGCGGCGCGCCAGCGGGCGCTCGGCGACGACGTCTACGTCGGCGGGGTGCAGGCCTACTCGACCCTCGGCTGGTTCGACGATCCGATCCTCAGCAGCATGCTGCGCTGGGACGACGAACGGCTGGCGACCTTGATCTTCCACGAACTGGCGCACCAGAAGTTCTACCTGCGCGACGACACCGCCTTCAACGAATCCTTCGCCACCTTCGTCGAACAGGAAGGTACCCGCCAGTGGCGCGAGTATCGTGGACTGCCGCCGGCGGACGGCCGCGAGGAGAAGCGCCGCGAGCAGTTCACCGCGCTGGTCCTGGCCAGTCGTGCGCGCCTCGAAGCACTTTATGCCGGGCCGTTGGACGATGCCGCCAAGCGTGCCGGCAAGGCTGCCGAATTCCAGCGCCTGCGCCGCGAGTACGCGGCGCTGAGCCAGCGCGAATGGGGTGGCGAGTCGCCGTTCAAGGCCTGGATCGACGCGCCGTTCAACAATGCCAAGCTGCTTCCCTTCGGCCTCTACGACCAATGGGTGGCGGCGTTCGCCGTGCTGTTCCGCCAGGTCGGCGGCAACTGGCCGGCGTTCTATGCGCGGGTCCGTTCCCTTGGCCAGCTCCCCCTGGCGGAGCGCCAGGCGGCGTTGCAGCGGCTGGCCGCCGCAGCGCCCTGACGCCTGCTCAGGCGGCGAGCTGGTCGGCGTAGCACCAGCGCGTGGCCAGCCGGCCGATCGGCCAGAGCAGCGCCAACAGGCCGACGCCGAGCAGCGCCACCAGCAGCGTATAGCCGATGCCAGCGGGCGCCAGGCCGAGGATCATCAGCAGCGCCAGCCCCCCGCCGACCGCCAGCAGCGCCACGCTCCAGAGCAGCATCGCGACCACCGCGAGCAGCAGCGCGCGGCCGGCGGCGAAGCGTTGCAGGCGCGCCGGCAGGCGCGTGCAGACGGCGCCGAAGAGCAGCGCCGCGGGCAACGCCACGCCGCTCAGGTACAGGCCGTATAGCCAAGGCTCGTCGTAGCGCAGCAGGGCGTAGGGAAGGAACTGCATCAGCTTGAAACACAGCGTGGCGAAACACAGCGCGGCGCCCAGGGCGACCTGCCAGGCAGCGACGCGGGCTTCTTCCCCTTCGGCCAGGCGCGGCGAGTTCACCCGGCTGCCGAGCAGCACCAGCCCCAACGGCAGCAGGCTGCCCAGGAGCAGGTAGACCCAGCTCATCGCTTCGTTGAACGCCATCAGCCAGACGCCGTAGCTGGATTGCGCCGTCACCCACTGGTAGAACGGCAGCGTCAGCGGTGCCAGGCCGATCCCGGCGAGCATGCCGCAGACCAGGTTGAGCAGACCGTAGCCGATCAGCAGCAGCGCCAGCGGGCGGAACTCGACGAGCTGCCGCTTCTCGCGGTAGGCATGCAGCACCAGCAGGTTGGCCGCCGCGTAGAACACCAGGCCGGTGAACCAGTGCGGCGCCATCAGTTGCAGGTGCTCGGAGAAACGCTGGCGGATCTCGCCGATGTCGTTGTACCACTGGATGCCCAGGCTTACGGCGAAGGACAGGCAGGTGACCAGCGCCAGCACCGCGATGAACGCATAGGGCTGGGTGGTGGCGGGCACCTCTCTGGCCGGCGGCTGCACCGGGGCGGTGGGGGTGGCGAAGGGATTGTCGGTCATGTCAGGCGTCCTTGTCTGAAACGGAGCATGGGTCAGTGGGATTCCAATACCTGCCGCAGGGCGGCGAGGTCGGCGCAGTAATGGGTCGGCTGGTGCGCGCGCAGTTCGTCTTCGCTGCCGAAGCCGTAGCCGACGCCGATGCAGGCGACACCGTTGCGGCTGGCGCCGAGCAGGTCGTGCATGCGGTCGCCGATCATCAGGCAATGCTCCGCTGCCAGGCCTTCGCTGTCGAGCAGATGGCGGATCAGTTCGTCCTTGTGCGTGCGCGTGCCGTCCAGCTCGCTGCCGTAGATCGCCTTGAAGTGACGGTCGAAGGCGAAGTGGCGGGCGATCTCGCGGGCGAACACGCCGGGCTTGCTGGTCGCGACGTAGAGCGTGTGGCCGCGTCCGACCAGGGCTTCGAGCAGCTCGGGAATGCCGTCGAACACGCGGTTCTCGTAGAGACCGGTGACCCTGAAGCGCTCGCGGTAGTGGTTCACCGCCTCCCAGGCGCGCGCTTCGTCGAAGCCGTAGGTCTGCATGAAGCACTGCAACAGCGGGGGGCCGATGAAGTGTTCCAGGCGCGCCAGGTCCGGCTCGTCGATGCCCAGGCGGGCGAGGGCGAACTGCACCGAGCGGGTGATGCCCTCGCGTGGGTCGGTGAGGGTGCCGTCGAGATCGAAGAGGATGTTCGGGTAGCGCAGCGCGGCGTCACGCATGGTAGTCCTCGGCGATGTGCAGGTCCTTGAGCTTCACGTAGTTGCCGGCGGTGTAGGCGAAGAAGCCGCGCTCCTTGTCGCTCAGCGGACGGGCCTTCTTCGCCGGGCTGCCGACGTAGAGGAAGCCGCTCTCCAGCACCTTGCCCGGCGGCACCAGGCTGCCGGCGCCGAGGATCACTTGGTCCTCGATCACCGCGCCGTCCATGACGATCGAGCCCATCCCCACCAGCACCCGGTTGCCGATGCTGCAACCGTGCAGCAGGACCTTGTGCCCGACGGTCACTTCGTCGCCGATGCTCAGCGGAAAACCGTCCGGGTTGAAGGGGCCGGCGTGGGTGATGTGCAGCACGCTGCCGTCCTGGATGCTGCTGCGCTGGCCGATGCGGATGCGGTGCATGTCGCCGCGGATCACCACCAGCGGCCAGACCGAGCTGTCGGCGCCGATCTCGATGTCGCCGACGAGCACGGCCGAGGGATCGACGAAGACCCGCTCGCCGAGCAGTGGCGTTTTGCCCTGGTAGGAACGAATGGTCACGATAGTTTTCCTCAGGCTGCGGATGCCGCCGATTGTATTTAAGATGGTCGGGTATTTCCTTAGCCAAGGTTGCCAACGTGAGCGCGAATCCCCTTCTGCAGGCCTACGACCTGCCGCCTTTCTCCTCCATTCGCCCGGAACACGTGAAGCCGGCCATCGAGCGGATCCTCGCCGATAACCGCGCCGCCATCGCCCGCCTGCTGGAAACCCAGCGCGAGCAGCCGACCTGGAAGGGCCTGGTGCTGGCGATGGACGAACTCAACGACCGTCTGGGCGCCGCCTGGAGTCCGGTCAGCCACCTCAACGCGGTGTGCAACAGCGCCGAGCTGCGCGAGGCCTACGAGGCCTGTCTGCCGGAGCTGTCGGCCTACTCCACCGAGCTGGGGCAGAACCGCGCCCTGTTCGAGGCCTACGAGGCGCTGGCGAAGAGCCCCGAGGCGGCCGGCTTCGACGTGGCCCAGAAAACCATCCTCGAACACGCCCTGCGCGACTTCCGCCTGTCCGGCATCGACTTGCCGGCGGACAAGCAGAAGCGCTATGCCGAGGTGCAGTCGCGCCTGTCCGAGCTGGGTAGCCGTTTCTCCAACCAGCTGCTCGACGCCACCCAGGCCTGGACCAAGCATGTCACCGACGAAGCCGCGCTGGCCGGCCTGACCGATTCGGCCAAGGCCCAGATGAAGCAGGCCGCCGAGGCCAAGGGCCTGGACGGCTGGCTGATCAGCCTGGAGTTCCCCAGCTACTACGCGGTGATGACCTATGCCGATGACCGCGCCCTGCGCGAAGAGGTATACGCCGCCTATTGCACCCGCGCCTCCGACCAGGGCCCGAACGCCGGGCAGAACGACAACGGTCCGGTGATGGAAGAGATCCTCGACCTGCGCCAGGAGCTGGCCGGCCTGCTCGGCTTCGCCAACTACGCCGAGCTGTCGCTGGCGACCAAGATGGCCGAGTCCAGCGACCAGGTGCTCAGCTTCCTCCGCGACCTGGCGGTGCGCAGCAAGCCGTTCGCCGCCCGCGACCTGGAGCAGCTGCGCGCCTACGCCGCCGAGCAGGGCTGCACCGAATTGCAGAGCTGGGACGCCGGCTACTACGCCGAGAAACTCCGCGAGGCGCGCTACAGCGTGTCCCAGGAGGCGCTGCGTGCCTACTTCCCGGTGGACAAGGTGCTTTCCGGCCTGTTCGCCATCGTCGAGCGCCTCTACGGCATCCAGATCCGCGAACTGCACGATTTCGAACGCTGGCACGCCGACGTACGCCTGTTCGAGATCCTCGAGAACGGCGAGCACGTCGGCCGCTTCTACTTCGACCTCTATGCCCGCGCCAACAAGCGCGGCGGTGCCTGGATGGACGGCGCCCGCGACCGCCGGCGCGACGCCCAGGGCCGGCTGATCGACCCGGTGGCCTACCTGGTGTGCAACTTCACCCCGGCGGTGAACGGCAAGCCGGCGCTGCTGACCCACGACGAGGTCACTACCCTGTTCCACGAGTTCGGCCATGGCCTGCACCACCTGCTGACCCGCGTCGAGCATGCCGCCGCCTCCGGGATCAACGGGGTGGCCTGGGACGCCGTCGAGCTGCCCAGCCAGTTCATGGAGAACTGGTGCTGGGAACCGGAAGGCCTGGCGCTGATCTCCGCCCACTACGAGACCGGCGAGGCGCTGCCGCAGGACCTGCTGGAGAAGATGCTGGCGGCGAAGAACTTCCAGTCCGGGATGATGATGGTCCGCCAGCTGGAGTTCTCCCTCTTCGACTTCGAGCTGCACGCCACCCACGGCGACGGCCGCAGCGTGCTGCAGGTGCTCGAGGGCATCCGCGACGAAGTGGCGGTGATGCGTCCGCCGGCGTACAACCGCTTCGCCAACAGCTTCGCGCACATCTTCGCCGGCGGCTACGCGGCCGGTTACTACAGCTACAAGTGGGCCGAGGTGCTGTCCGCCGATGCCTTCTCGCGTTTCGAGGAAGAAGGCGTGTTCAACCCCGATACCGGGCGTGCCTTCCGCGAGGCGATCCTGGCCCGCGGCGGCTCCCGCGAGCCGATGCTGTTGTTCGTCGATTTCCGCGGTCGCGAGCCGTCCATCGACGCCCTGCTGCGTCACTCCGGGCTGGTCGGGGAGGCTGCATGAGCCCGGCGACCACCAGGAAGCGCTTCATCGCCGGGGCGGTCTGCCCGGCGTGCAGCGAACAGGACAAGATCCAGATGTGGGAAGAGGACGGCGTGCCGCACCGCGAATGCGTGGCCTGCGGCTACGCCGACACGCTCAACGCCCAGGGCCAGTCGATCCCGAAGGAGCTGGGTACGCGGGTCAACCAGAACGCGCCGAAGCCGGCCAACCCGAAGGTGCAGTCGGTGCAGTTCTTCCCCAATCCCAAGCTGAAGAAGAAGCCCGACGCCTGACCGCTCGCCGCCGACCGGCGGCGATGGCTGTGGGCCGGGGCCCGGTGCGATACTGTATCCATATACAGTATTTCGCCGGGTTCCCCTCATGAGCGCTCCCCTGCCCCCGCGCGGTCGCGGTACCGCCAGCAACCCCCTCAACCGCTTCGCCCCGACCCACAGCGAGGCCTTCGACGATGGCTGGGAGCAGGACGTGCCGCCGATCCAGCTCACCGAGGTGCGCGAGGAGATCGCCCGCACGGTGATCTCCCGCAACCAGTCGCCGGACCTCCCTTTCGATCGTTCGATCAATCCCTACCGTGGTTGCGAGCATGGCTGCATCTACTGCTATGCGCGGCCCAGCCATGCCTATTGGGACCTCTCGCCGGGGATCGATTTCGAGACCCGGCTGATCGCCAAGAGCAACGTCGCCAGCGCGCTGGAGCAGGAACTGAGCAAGCCCGGCTATCGCTGCGCGCCGATCAACCTGGGCGCCAATACCGACCCCTACCAGCCGCTGGAGCGCGAACGCCGCCTGACCCGCCAGGTGCTGGAGGTGCTGCTGCGCTTCCGTCACCCGCTGACCATCGTCACCAAGGGCTCGCTGATCCTTCGCGACCTCGACCTGCTGCGCGAACTGGCGGAGCAGAACCTGGTGGCGGTGATGATCAGCCTGACCACCCTCGACGACGAGCTGAAGCGCATTCTCGAACCGCGCGCGGCGGCGCCCTCGGCGCGACTGCGGGCGATCCGCACGCTCAGCGGCAACGGCATCCCGGTGGGCGTGCTCTGCTCGCCGATGATCCCGATGGTCAACGACATGGAGCTGGAGCGCCTGCTCCAGGCGGCGCGGGACGCCGGCGCGCGCAGCGCCGCGTACATGCTCCTGCGCCTGCCGCGCGAAGTCGGCCCGCTGTTCGAGGAATGGCTGGCGGCGCACTACCCGCAACGCGCCGAGCATGTGATGAGCCTGGTCCGCCAATGCCGTGGCGGCGAGGTCTACGACAGCCGCTTCGGCCACCGCTTTCGTGGCCAGGGACCGTTCGCCGACCTGCTGGCGCAGCGTTTCGCGGTGGCGATGAAGCGCCTCGGGCTGGACCGCCGCGAGGGCTTCGGGCTGGATTGCAGCCGGTTCGCCGTGCCGGGGGCGCAGATGGCGTTGTTCTAGCGTTTTCCCCGCGGTGCAGCATTTCGTATAGGGCGGAGTAGCGGCGGAGCGTGCCGGTGGCGATATCCGCCCTGCGGGAAGAACCGCTGCCGCCGGGAAGCCGGAAACGTCGGAAGCAGCCGTCCCGGCGAACGCTCGACCTTCAGGCCGGTCGGGTCAGCGCGCCAGCCCCCTCAACGAAACGGCGACCCGAAGGTCGCCGTCGCGTTCGTGCCGGTAACGAGGCCGATCAGGCCTTGGCGCAGCTCGGCGGCGCCCAGTCGCCCATGTCCGGGCTGTTGCAGACCTCCCGGATCATGCCCTGGCCCTGGGAGGCCACCTTGTTGCCTTCGCTTTGCGCGTCCTGGGCCTTGCGGATGGTCTGCTCGGTGGCGACCGCTTCCTTCGGCACCTTGGGATTGCTGCCGGTCTTGGGCTTGCTGCCGCCTTTCGTAGTGCTGGCGCGGTTCTCGGCCTCGGCGACCTTGGTCACCTCGGCGCGCGGTACACCGACCTGCTGCAGGTCTTTCTCGTAGGCCTGGGTGTAGTTGCTGATGTTCTCGCCGGCACGGCCGTTGGCGGCGACCAGCAAGGCGTTGGTCTCCTGCAGGCCGCTGACGATCTCGGCCAGGCGCTTGCGCCCTTCGGCTTCGTTGATCGACTTGTTCTTGCGACCGTCGAGCAGAGCCTTGAACTGGCTCTGGTAGCAGCTTTGCGCCGACTTGGCGTAGGCCACGCTACGGTTGATCTCGACGGTGCTGCGGTCGACGTCGGTACCGTAGGAGCCGATGCGCGCGCGGTCATCGCTGATCTGCTTCTGCTTCTCCATGTAGTAGCCCGCCGCGCCGCCGGCCAGGGCGCCGCCTGCGGCAGCGAGGGCGGCATTGCGGCCGCGGTTCTCGTCACTGGCCAGGCCGCCGGCCAGGCCGCCCAGGAGGCCGCCGGTAATGGCGCCGGTGATGGCCGAATTGCGCACTGCGTTATCGGTGCTGCGCAGGTGCGACACCGGCTCGTAGCAGGACGGGTAGTATTCCGCGCGGGTGGTCTGGGCGACCGAGCCGACGCCGCTGCTGGCGCAGCCGCTGAGCAGCACGCCGCTGGCGGTCAACAGGCAGAGCGCGTAGCGCGCCGAGGTGATCAAACGGTTTTCGCTGGGTTGGCTCATTGCATCTCACTCCTGGTTTGATGAACCGCCCGGCTGCCGAGAGGGGCCGGACGGAACTCCTTCAACGCCCGCTGGACGCGAGCAATTCCTTCAATACCGCCTCCGGCTCGGCCCGGTGCTGCTGGCGATAATCTCCGACGTGTTTGACGAACAGGGTCGCGCGCTTGACCAGGCTCTTGCCCAGAACCGGGTTGCGATTGAGTTCTTCCTGGATGCGCTGGAACTGCGCCTGGATCACCGCGTCGGTGTAACGGGTGCCGGTGGCGAGGTTGTCGATGTAGATGGCCAATGCGCCATCGAGGGCGCTGCGCCCGTTGGCGATGGCGCCGGCATAGAGCTGGGCGGTCGCCTGATCCCTGGCTGCCACGGCTTTCTCCCTGTCCTTCTTGAGGTTGGTCAGGCGTATGTTGTAGTTGTTGATCGTCTCGGCGACCAGTGCCGCCGACTGTATCAGGTTTCCGGCGGCCTCTTCGCGCTGCCGGGCGATCAACGAAACGTTACGCTTGAGTTCCTCGTTTATCTGGGCCAACTGCGCCTGCATCTGCGGGTCGCGGGTGGCGGCAATGATTCCGTCCAATTGCTTGGTGGGATCTTGAGCGTCATCGATGGCATCGGTCAATGCCGCTAGTCGGCCTTCCTTCTGCCATTGGGCGAACAGCTCGGGATAGCGCGAGCGCGGCGCGGACAGCGCGCCGATGGCGACACGGAAACCGGTGGTCTCGTTGCGCTGTTCGCTGCCGTCGGCGGCGAACAGCGGGTATTCGCGGCGCATCCCGGTGAATAGAGTCATCTCGCCTTCGAGATAGTTCCCGCCCTTCACCACGAAACCGCCATATGTGCCCTGCCGGCGACCGGCGTGGACCAGCTGGAAGGACTCCTGGACCATCTCCGCGGCATTGCCGATCACGTCGAACAGGCCCAGCGGGTTCGGCCGCTTCATCCCTACCGGCAACAGTCGCGCGGCCTGCCCGGTGCCGCCGGCGACCTGGTTGTACACCGCCCAGTCGCCCAGCGGGCCTTCCTGGTCGCTGCCCTCGACCTTGCGCGGGAACAGCCGGCCTTCCAGTTCCTGGCGGCTGACCGCCTGGCCGCCGCGCGCGGCGAACTCCCACTCGACCTCGGTGGGCAGGCGGACGAAGCCGATGCCGCCGTCCTCGGGATTCTTGCCGCGGCCGCTGACCGGCAGCAGTTCCGGGTGGTTCTTCAGCAGCCAGGCGCTGTACACCGCGCCGAAGCGTTCGGCGTCGAAGCGCGAGAGGTTGACCTTGGGCAGCCGCGCGGCCATCCCGTCCGGCACGTCGCAGGCCGGCGCCTCGCCCTGGCCGGAGAGCGCGGCCGCCTGGCTCATCACCGCGGCGTACTGGCGGGCGGTCACCTCGTACTTGCCGATGAAGTACAGCATCGGCTTCAGCGGGGTGCCGGCGGCAGGCTTCGGCAGGCTGGCGGAGAGCTTCTGCTGCCAGGCCGGTGCCAGGTCGGCGAGGCTGAACTGGCCGTTCACGTAGTCGCGCCGGTAGCCGGAGATGAACGACTGCTGGTAGCCCGCCTCGCCTTCGTTGAAGGCGTAGCCGAGGTTGACCTCGCGATCGTCGAGGGCGCCTTCGGCGAGTACGTAGACATGCCGGAAGACCATCTCGCCGCCACACGGCAGCGGCAGGGCGACGTCGTCGGCCAGCGGCTTGGGATTGTCCGGCGAGTCGCCTTCGGCCCAGGCCGGCGCGGCAAATGCCAGGCAGGCGCCGAGGGCGAGCGGAAGAATGGCTTTCTCAAACATCGCGTAATCCCTCTGCGGCTTCGATCCGCGCCGCGCGCCAGCCGCCGCTGGCGGCGGCCAGGACGCTGCACAGCAGCGTGGCGAGCAGCGCCGTCAGGTAGTGGCTGGGCAGCAGGCGGCAGACGAACTCGCCGCTCTGGTTGTCGAACAGGTGGTTCAGCGCGCCGGCCGTGGCGGCGTACAGCAGCCCGGCGAGGAACAGGCCGAAGACGGCGCTGAACAGCGCCAGGAGCATGACGAAGCCGACCAGCGCGGCGGTCGGGAAGCCCAGCAGACGTAGCACCGCCAGGGCGCGGCGCTTGCGTTCGACGGCGGCCAGGCTGCTGGCGGCGATGGCGGCGAAGGCACCGCCGATGGCCAGCGCGGCGACGATCCAGAACACCAGGCCGAGGTTGCGGCTGAGGCTGCGCACCTGGGCGATGGCCTCGGCCTGGGTGGCGACTTCCACGCCACTCGCGACGAAGTGCCGGCGCAGCCCTTCCACCGCATCGAGGTCTCGGGCGTACAGGCGGAAGCCCGGGTAGATGCGTGCGCGCGGGGTCTCGCCGGCCTTCCCCGGCCAGCCGTAGGCGGCCACCGCGCGACCGTCGCGATAGTCCTCGGCGGCTTCCAGCAGGGCCAGCGGGGCGAACAGCGCGTCGCGGGCGAAACGCTCCTGCGGCAGCACCGCGAGCACTTCCAGCTCCAGGCGCTGGCTCTGTGCCTGGCCATCCATGCGCCGGCCGATGCGCGCGACGATGCGCTCGCCAGGCTGGGCGCCGAGTTTTTCCGCGGCGCCGTGGCTGAGCACCACGCGGGTCGGCCGGTCGGGTTGCGGCAGGCCGGCCAGCAGCGGGTCGCCGGCGGCGCTGGGAATCATCTCGACGCTCAGGGCGGTCTCGCCGCCGCCGCTGAGGTCGGCGGTGGCGGCGATCTGCCGGGTGCGCGGCACGGCGAAGGCGACGTCCGCGCGTGCGGCCAGGGCGGCGATGTCCTCGGCACGGTAGCGGGCGCCGCCGACTGGAATGATCTCGCGCACCGAAGGCGCGCGCTCCAGCCGCTCGGTGAGGGTGCTGACCAGGCCGTACTTGAGGCCGAACAGCACCAGAAGCGGGGTGATCACCGCCGCCAGGGCGAAGATCGCGCAGAGCGACAGGCGCGCCTCGCCGCGGTAGTCGGCCCAGGCCAGCGAGAGCAGCAGGCCGGCGCGCATCAGCCAACTTCCTCGAGGCAGGCGCCGACGCTGTCGTCGGCCTCGCGTTGCCAGCGGATGGCCAGGACTTCCAGGCCGGCGGCGCGAGCCAGGCGCTCGTCGTGGGTGGCGACCACGGTGCAGGCGCCGCGCTCGCGGGCCTGCTCCACCAGCAGGCGCATCACCCGTTCGGCGTTCAGCGGGTCGAGCGCCGCGGTCGGCTCGTCGGCCAGCAACAGGCGCGGCGCATGCGCCAGGGCGCGGGCGATGGCGACCCGCTGGCGCTGGCCGACCGACAGCGCCGCCGGTTTCTTGTCCAGCTGGTCGCCGATTTCCAGCCGCTCGGCCAGCGCCTGCACGCGCTCGGCGGATGGGGCGCCGAGCAACGCGCAGGGCAGTCCGATGTTGCGCCGCACATCGAGGAACTCGAGCAACCCGCCGCTTTGCAGCACGTAGCCGCAGTGCTGCCGGCGCAGCGCCGCCAAGCGGTCCTGGCGGCCGTCGCGCCAGAGCGCGGCGATGTCCTGCGGGCGTTCTCCGGCGAGGAATTCGAAGCGCCCGCCCGGGTCCGGCGCCAGGGCCAGCGCCAGCAGGTCGAGCAGGGTGCTCTTGCCGCAGCCGCTGGGGCCGACGATGGCCAGTTGGCGACCCGCGCGCAATTCCAGCGCCGGCACCCGCAGGCGGTAGCGCTGGCGACCGGCGCCGTGGCTGCGGGCGACCTCGTGCAGGCGCAGGATCATGGCAGCGTCGACAGCGGCACGCGGTACAGCGCGTCGCCGGCGTCGGCGTCGCCGAACCGGACCCAGTTGGCGACGTCGTTGTGGAAGGTTTCGTAGAGGTGGATCTTCGACTCCAGTTCGTCGATGAAGTCCTGCTGTTCGGCGACGCTCAGCGACAGCCAGAGGTCCTGGGTCATGTTCAGCGACTTGCTGCGGTACGGCAGGCCTTCCAGGTATTCGCCGAGCACGCCGCTCTGCGCCAGGTTGCTGCCCTTCACCAGTTGCGCCGGGTCGCGGCTCATGTAGGCGCTGGCGCTGGCGATTTCCTGGAAGAAGTCCTTGGGCGAGGTCTGGGTGCGCTTGGCCGCGTCGACGATCAGTTTCAGCGACTGTTGCAGTTCGTTGAGTTGCAGCTTGCTCAGCAGCACGCAGACCTGGAACGCCGGCAGCGCCGGGTTGGTCAGGTCACGGTCGGCGGTCCAGGCGGTGACGACCTGCGGCGCGCGCACCGGGTCGCGGCGACCGAGGAATTCCATCTGCATGGCGTAGCCGATGGCCGCCGACTTGCTCGCCACGCTTGGCGCGGCGTCGAAGCGCGGCGCCTGCGGCTTGCGGTTGCCGGCGTCGTGGACCAGGTCGGCGAACACCGTGCCGATCTCCTTCACCGTGTTGCCGAAGGCGTTCACCTCGCCGCCGGCCACCGGGATGTAGAGGTCGGCGATCTTCGGGTTGGCGTCGGCGGTGAGGCTGCGGTACTGCTGCTCGGCGTAGCCGTGGTTGTTCTTCCCGGCCGGGGTGCGCAGGTGCAGGGCATAGATCTTCACGCCCTTGCGCAGCGCCGCCTGGCGGACCTCGGCCTCGTTCATCTGGGTGCGCCCGAGCGGGTCGTTCTTGCGCAGCGCGCCGGCGTCGGTGACCAGCAGCACCACGCGCCCGGCGTAGGGCGACCAGTCCATTTCGTCGACCGCCTGCATGATCCCGGCGAAGGCGTCTTCGTTGAACGAGTGGCTGGAGACGTCGGTGGCGCGCACCTGGCTGCTCAACTCGGCGAAGCGCTGCGCGTCGTTGCCCGGTTGCAGCGGCACCAGGGTCTTGCTGACGTATTCCAGGCCGGGGGTCTTGTCGGTGTTGTTGCGGAAACCGACCAGGCCGAAGCTGACCTTGTCCAGGTCGCCGCGCTCGCCGATCTGCCGCTGCAGGCCGTCGATCACCTCGCGCACGCGGTCGATGTAGGGCTGCATCGACACCGAGGTGTCCACCACCAGGACGATGCCGGTGCGGAAGGTGTCGCTCGCCGCGCCGCTGGCGCCGCCCTGCCCGGCCTGGCCCGGCGCCTGGGGTGCCGCGGCGCTGCCGCCGGGGTCGATCGAGGCGACCTCCAGCAACTGCGCCGGCTGGCCGTCGGCGTCGAAGCTTTCCTTCGAGTCGAAGATCGGCAGCAGGTAGAACTGGTCCTGGGGGATCGCCCGGTCGTTGGGCTCGACCGCGACCACCTGCGGATCGCCCTTGTGGTCCACCGCCTGGGTCAGGGTGTCGCGCGCTGCGCGGGTATCGCCGAGCAGGCGCTCGACCTGCTCGGCGCTGTTGAGGAACATCACCGGCGCGCGGCCGGAGCGTTCGGTGAATTTCAGCACCAGGCTCTGCTTCCAGTCGCTCACCGCGCTGGCCGGCAGCCAGCCGTCGCCCTCGCCGTTGCTGGAGGCGCCGACGCGCAGCCAGGGGCTGCCGCCGACCTGCTTGCGGGCGTACACGTAGAGCACCGAGAAGGCCGGCACCGCGCCGGCCCGGGGCGGGCCGCCAGCCTCGGCGGAGATGGCCGCGCCGGGTTTGGTCAGGACGCGCTGGAACAGGGTCTTCTTGCCTGGCATCAGCAGCGGACGCTCGCCGCCGTCCTGTTCGGCATCGGCCACCGGGGTCTGCTGCTGCGGCTTGTCCGCCGGCGTCTGTCCCAGCGGCGCTGGATCGGCAGCGCTCGGCGCGTCGCCCGAGCCCAGCAGCCACCAGGCGCCGCCGCCGATCGCCAGGAGCACGGCGGCCGCGGCGGCGGCGATCAGCGGCGTGCGGCTGCCGCCGGCACGCGGCTTCGCCGGTGGCAGCGGAGGCGGCGGGGGCGATGGCGGTTTCGCCGCTTGCGATGGCGGAGGCGGGGGCGGGGGCGGGGGCGGCGTGGCGCCGCCGGCGCTGGGCGTGACCGGCGGCAACTGGATCGACACCGGTTGCAGGCCGCCGAGGTCGGCGGGCGGCAGGGGCGCGGGTTCGGCCGGCGGCGGGTTGCTCGCTCGCGGCGAGCCCTGCGGCGTCGCCAGCGGACGGATCTGGGTGGCTTCCAGGGCGCTCGGCGCCAGGCGGTCGAGGGCGGCGATCAGCGCGCCGGCGGTTGGGAAGCGCTCGGCCGGGTCCTTGGCCAGCAACTGGCGCAGGATGTCCTGGTAGCGGCCCTGCTCGATCGGCAGTTCCGGCAGCGGCTCGGTGAGGTGGGCCAGGGCGGTGGAGAGCGAATCCTTGCCGTTGTAGGGCAGCTTGCCGGTGAGGATCTCGTAGAGCACCACGCCCAGCGCGTAGAGGTCGGCGCGGCCGTCGATCTCCTGCCCGCGGGCCTGCTCCGGGCTCATGTAGCTGGGGGTGCCGACGGCGAAGCCGACCTGGGTGAACTGGGTATTGTCCTCGATCGACTTGGCGATGCCGAAGTCCGAGAGCACCGCGGTGCCGTCGGCGCGGAACAGGATATTGGCCGGCTTCACGTCTCGATGCACCAGGCCCTGGGAGTGCGCGTAGCCGAGCGCGGCGGCCACCTGCCGTACGTAGGCCAGGCCCTGCTCGGGATCGAGGCCCTGCTGGATGCGCTCCTTGAGCGTGCCGTTGGGCAGGTATTCCATGGCCATGTAGTAGCAACTGCCGACGTTGCCGATGTCGTGGATGGTCACCGTGTTCGGGTGCGACAGCCGCGCCAGGGTCCGACCTTCGCGCAGGAAGCGTTCGGCGAAGCTCGGGTCGGCGGCCAGCGCCGCGGCCATCACCTTCAGCGCCACCTTGCGCTGCAGCGAGCGCTGGGTGGCCAGGTAGACCGTGGCCATGGCGCCTTCGCCCAGCTCGCGTTCGATGTCGAATCCCGGAAGTTCTATGTCCATGTCCGTCTCAGAAGGCCCTGACCACCAGGGCCGTGATGTTGTCCGGGGCGCCGCGGGTCAGGCCCAGGTGGACCAGGCTGCGGACCACCGCATAGGGATCGCTGTGGCTGAGCACGTCGCGCAGTTCGCTGTCGTCGGCGGTCTTGTTGAGGCCGTCGCTGCAGAGCAGGAAGCTGTCGCCGGGCAGCACGTGCAGCGCGGCTTCCGACAGTTCCAGTTGCTCGTGCACGCCGACCGCGCGGGTGACCACGTTGGCGCGCGGATGGTGGCGCGCCTCTTCCTCGCTGATCAATGCGTTGTCGAGCAGCTCCTGGACGTAGCTGTGGTCCCGCGAGATGGCTTCCAGCACGCCGCCGCGCAGGCGGTACAGGCGGCTGTCGCCGGCCCACAGGCAGCTCGCCTGGTTGCCGCGCGCGGCGAGCAGTACCAGGGTGCTGCCCATCACGCTGACGCCACGCAGGCCGGCCTCCTGGCGAACCCGCTCGTTGACCTGGGCGAGGCCGGTGCGCAACGCGCCGACGTAGGCCGGTAGCGAGGAGGCCGCCGGGATGCGCCGCAGGGTATCGACGATCAGGCTGCTGACGAAGTCGCCGGCGGCGTGGCCGCCCATGCCGTCGGCGACCACCCAGAGTCCCGACTCTGGGGCGTCGAGACTGGCGTCTTCGTTGACCTTGCGGACCATGCCGACGTGGCTGTAGCTGGCCGACCTGTAGTAGCTGACTGAGTTGGGCACCATCAGTTGTCCTTAACCGGGTATGCCGGGAAAGAGCGGGATCACCTCGCCCTCTCCGGTGAGGAATCGTCCGAACGCCGGCGCCGGCGGCAGGCCCTGGTAGCGCATCAGGCCGGCGGAGATCCGTGCCGAGCCGCGTCCCCACCAGTGGCTGGCGCCGTCGCAGGCGTGCTGGGCCAGCGCGGCGAGGCGCTGCGCCGGGGTCACCGCTTCGCTGCGCAGCAGGTTGCCGCTGATCAGCGATTGTTCGATGCGCGGTCCGCAGGGCGGTGCCGGGAGCTGCGCCACCGCCTGCTCGAAGGCCTCGACCTCGGCCTCCGGTTCGAGGGTGGAGAGCAGCAGGCTCTCGACCTGTTCGAACCAGCCGTCGTCGCCGCCGACCAGCCCGCCGAGGTCGGCGTTCGCCGGTAGCAGGCAGGCGACGGTCAGCGGGAAATAGCGACCGACCCGGTCGATGCTCGGCATCACCACTCCGGTCACCGCTTCGCCGCCGAGCAGGCCGGGGGCGATGGCGAAGCGCCACAGCGGGCTGGTCAGGTAGGCGTCGAGCCAGGCCGCGCCGAGTTCGTCCTGGCTGGCGCGCATGCCGCTGGCCAGCCAGGCGTCCCAGGGTTCGACGAAGGTGTTCGGCAGGCCGCGGCTGACGAAATCGCCGCGGCCGGCCAGCTTGCCGTAGAAACCGACGCTGTTCAAAGGCGCTCCGGGAGGCTGAAGCCGGACACGACCCGGCTCTTGAAGGGGTTGAAGGCGCTGCTGGCGCGCAGCTCGCAGGCGATGCTGGAGCCGTCGATGCGCAGCCGCAGGGTGAAGCGGTCCGGCGAGTTGCCGCGTTCCAGGTCCGACTGGTCGAGCAGGCGGAACCAGGCCCAGGGGCCTTCCAGGGTCAGGCCGGAACGGCCGCTACTGGGCGGCGGCGTCACCGTCAGGCGGACCACGCCGAGGCCGTTGGCGCTCGGCCACTGCATCGCCACCGGGCGGCTGGGGCCGTGGTCGTAGGTCAGCTGCTGGCCGTCGAGGTCGAGGATGAACTGGCTGATCGCCGCGTCCATGGTCACCGGCTTGAGCTCGAAGCGCACCGTCGGTTGCATGCCGCCGGAGCGGAAGAAGGCGTCGCGGATCGCCGCTGCGCGCTGGAAAGTGTGCAGCACGCCGGGGTTGATGCCGAGCTTCTGCGCCGCGCCGGGCTGCCAGCGCCAGGTGCTGGCGGAGGTGTCGACGTAGGGTTGCAGGTACTGGCGGAAGTAGCTGTCCATCACCCCGCCGGCACCGAAGAAGTGGCCGAAGTCTTCCAGGGTGGCGTCGCGCGAACTGCCGGCGGCGATCGGGTAGCGCCCGGCCAGGGATTGCCGGTAGACGCTGACCACGTCGCTGATCCAGGCCGCGTTGAGCTGGTTGCGCACGCTGCCCATCATGCTGCTGGTGGTGGAGTTGACCACGTTCTTCACCAGGCCCTGGACCACCGGCGGCTGGCGCTCGGCGCTGAGGGCCACGCGCGAGGCGGCGGCGGCCACCTGGTTCTTGGCGTCGCCGAGCAGCGAGTCGCCGCTGGCTCCGGCCATGGCGCTGACCTGCACGTAGAGCGCGTTCATGTCTTCCAGCAGGCTGTCGATCGGCGCCGGCTCGTTGCCGCCCTCGCCCTTGCTGACCAGGCTGTTGAGTTCGGCGAAGTGGGCGCTGATCGGGTCGCTGTCGACCTGCCGCGGCTGTTCGCGGGCGCCCTCTTCCTCCTGGCCGACCAGCGAGCCGAGGCGCTGCTTGAGCTTGTCCACGGTGCCGTCGGCGGCCTTCTTCACTTGCGCGGCGACCAGCCGGTCGCCCTTCTGCAGGTCGGTCTCGCGGGCCACTGCCTCGAGCAGCTTGCGGAACGGCGAGGTCGGTCCGGAGAGAATGCGCAGCACGTCGGCGGCCTGGGTGACATTGGTGATCGGCACCACGGTGAGGTCGGCGAGCAGGTCGTCCCACTGCCGCAGGTAGTCCTGGAAATACAGGCGACGCACGTCGAGGGCCAGGTTGGCGGCGTCGCCGGCATCGTTCAGGTCGCGCCCGAGCACCCACTGTTCCTCGGCGATGGTGCCGGCCTGGCTGAGGCTGGCGGTGAGGAACACCTCGCGATAGCCGCGGTAGGTGAAGAAGCCGCTGAGCGGGTCGGTGAGCGGCTTGCCGCTCTTGCGCGCGAACACCAGCGGCGCGTCGCGGCCGGCGGCGTCGCTGATGCGGAAGTCGGGCACGTCCTTGGGCAGCCTCTGCCGCTTGACCCGGTCGTAGACCCGCTGCGCCACCGGCAGTTGCTGCAACTGGCGGCGCAGGTCCTCGACCAGGTCCTGGTCCAGGCGCGCCGACGGCGGCCGTCGTTCGAGCAACGCGTCGAGGTGCGCGTGCAGCGCCTGGCGCTGTTCCGGCGAGAGGTCGCGCGGCAGGTTGCGTTCCCAGTCGAGGCTGATCCAGGCCTTGATGAAGTCGGCGTCGTAATGGTCCGGGCTGCCGAGCATCAGGTAGGCCTTCAGGCCCTCGTAGAGGAAATCGCTGCTGCCGCCGGAGCGCAACTGTTCCTCGATGCGGGTCACCAGGCGCGGGGCGAACACCGCGATCAGCAGCTTGCGGTAGACGCTGGCGGACTCCTCGCCGAGCATGTCGCCCTGGTACAGCCCGTAGCCTTCGGCCCAGCTCGGCGCGTCGCCGGCGAGATTCTGCACCGCGTTGAGCTGTGGCAGTACGGCCAGGACGTCGCGCTGGGCCGGGCTCAGCGACTCGATGCCGCGCGCCAGCGGGTCGACGCGCTGGTCGACCGCGGCGATGTAGCTCTGGTTGGCGCGGTAGCTGGCGATCCATACCGCCGTCACCGCCAGCACCACCAGCGCGGTGGCGCTCAGCGCGCCGATGGTCAGCCACTTGCGGCGGCGCTCGACCTTCGGGTTGGTGCCGACCAGGCCGCGTTCGCCGAACGCCACTTCGCGGAACAGCCGCTCGATGAAGTAGCTGCGCCCGGTTCCGGTCTGCCGCGCCAGGTGCTGGCGGTCGAGGTTCATCGACTGCGCCATGCTGCCGATCAGGCGGTCGATCGGACTGCCTTCCTGGGTTCCGCTGGTGAAGTACAGGCCGCGCAACAGCGGGCGTTCCTCGTAGGGGTTGGGCTTGAACACGCCGTTGAGGAACTCGCCGAGGCATTCGCGCAGGGCGGCGAATTGCTGCGGGAAGCCGTAGACCAGGTCGCGCCGCGCCGGGTCGCGCTCCTGCTGCAGGCGTTCCACCAGGCGCGCGGTGAGACGCTGTTCGAGCAGGGCGAATTCGCTGTCGAACACCGCCAGCGGGCCTTCCGCGCTCTTGCCGTCGTCGAGGGCGAAGGTCATCCCCCAGACCTGCGCGCGTTCCTCGCGGTTCAGGCTGTCGAAGAACTCCATAAAGCCCGGCACCAGGTCGAACTTGGTCAGCATCACGTAGATCGGGAAGCGCACCCCGAGCTGCTGGTACAGCTCCTGGATGCGTGCGCGGATCGCCTGGGCATGGGCGGCGCGCTCGGCGTCGCTGCCCAGCAGCAGGTCGGAAAGGCTGATGGCGATGAACGCGCCATCGATGGGGCGGCGCTTGCGCTGGGTCTTGAGCAGGTCGAGGAAGCCCAGCCAGGCGGCCTTGTCCACCTGGGCGTGGCTGTCCTGGGTGGTATAGCGGCCGGCGGTGTCCAGCAGCACCGCTTCGTCGGTGAACCACCAGTCGCAGTTGCGCGTGCCGCCGACCCCGCGGATCGCCCCGGCGCCCATCTGTGCGGCGAGCGGGAAGTCCAGGCCGGAATTCATCAGCGCGGTGGTCTTGCCCGAACCGGGCGGGCCGATGATCACGTACCAGGGCAACTCGTACAGGTTGCGCCGCTCGCTGCCGCCCAGCTTGGCCCGCTTGAGCAGGGCCAGGGCCTCGTCCATGCGTTGCTTGAGGGTCGCCAGCTCTTCGGCGGTGGCGACGCTGGCGGCGTCCGGCGCGCTGACCTCGGCGAGACTCTGCATGACCTTCGCCGCGTTGCGCCGGGCCTGCACGATGCGCAGCACGCGGAAGCCGATCCAGACCAGGAACAGCAGGACGATCAGCACCCAGCGGCTGGTCGCCGAGGCCAACGGTTCGTAGTTGCCCAGGCGCAGCAGCGGGCCGAGGAACCAGATGATCAGGCTCAGGGCGAGCAGGCCGAGCACCGGCACCACCCAGCGCGCGAAGAAGTTGAGGAAGCCTTTCATTGCGCGCCCTCCGCGAATACGGTGATTTCCACCCGGCGGTTGCGTGCGCGGCCTTCGGCGCTGGCGTTGCTCGCCACCGGCTCGGTGTCGCTGCGCCCTTCGGCGGTGAAGCGGCCGGCGTCGCCGGTGGTCGCGCCGAGCAGGTCGGCGACCTCCTGGGCGCGGGCCTGGGACAGTTTCCAGTTGGACGGGTAGCGCAGCGTGGCGATCGGCCGGTTGTCGCTATGGCCGGTGACCAGCACCTGGCCCTTGACCTTGCGCAGGGCGTCGGCGATGCGCAGCAGCAGCGGCTGGAACTCGTCGCGCACGCTGGCGCTGGCGCTGGCGAACAGCTCGTCGCCGCGGATGGTCACCACCGAGCGGTCGACGGCGTCCTCCACCGCCACCCGCTGGGCCTTGATGTCGTCGGCGAGGAAGCGCGCCAGGCGTGGCCGTTCGATCACCCGCGGCTGCACCGCCGGGCGGTCGATGGCCTGCACCGGGATCTCGCCGATGGCGTGGATGCGCTTGAACACCGGCTCGGCGTCGGCGGCCAGCTTCATCCGCAGGCCGAACAGCAAGGCCAGCAGCAAGGCCAGGCCGATGGCGATACCGACCCACGGCGGCAGGTATTGCGAAAGGCGGTCGCGCATCACGCTGAGGCCGCGCCAGTGCGGCGACAGTTCGTGCTCGTACTCGCCGCGGGTGCTGCGGATCACCGCCGCGGTGCGCTCGCGCAGCGCCTCCAGTTGGCTGCGGCCGTCGTGCATGACCCGGTAGCGGCCTTCGAAGCCGAGGCTGGTGCACAGGTACAGCAGCTCCAGCAGGTGCAGGCGCTGGTGCGGGTTCTGCAGGCAGTGTTCGAGCAACTGGAAGACCTTCTCGCCACCCCAGGCCTCGTTGTGCAGGGTGATCAGCAGGCTCTGCTTGCCCCAGTCGCTGGTGCTGCCCCACGGCGTGCTGAGCACCGCTTCGTCGAGGGCGGTGCAGAGCACGTAGCGCGCCAGCATCACCTCGTCCGGCGCCACGCCGGCCTGGCGTGCCTTCTCCTCGAACTGGCGCAGGTAGCCGAGCAGTTGCGCGCGCAGGCTGGCCGGCGCCGGATGGGCGATGGTGTTGCGCAGGCGGGTGAGCATCGCCAGCAGTGGGCCGGCGGCCTGCTCCAGCGGGTTGAGGCCGTCGCCGCGGCCGCTCAGCGGCGCCAGGCTGGCCATCGGCGGCGGCGTGTAGGGATCGCCGCCGCGGGGGCCGCCGGCCGGTTCCGGGGCGCGGCCGCCGGGACGCGGCATGATCATGGTGCGGTCGTCGGGCGGGCTTCCGTTGCCGCCGCCGGCCGGGGTGCCGAAGGGATCGTCGATGGGAGGCATCGTTGCTTATCCTCGAATGGCCCAGAAGGCCAGGTTCAGCCCGGGGAACTGGCCGGCGATGTGGAAGGCGAAGCCGCCGGAGTGCGTCAGCTGCTTCCAATGCGCGCTGCCGCGGTCCAGTTCGAAATAGGTGGAGCCGGCGTGGTAGGGGATCTGCCGCGGCGCCACCGGCATCGGCAGCAGGCCGATACCCGGCAGTTGCAGGTTGACCAGGTCGCGGATGTGCTCCACCGAGCCGACCTTGGCCTGCTGCGGGAAGTGCCCGCGCAGGCTCTCGCCGGGGACGTCGGCGCGCACCACCAGGACGAAGCTGGCGTTGTCGATCAGGCTGCGGTCGCTGAGCATCGCGACGTGCACGCCGTAGGCCTTCTCGACGATCGGGATGGCGATCGCCTTGGCGTCGATCACCGTCGCCAGCGCCTGGCGCAGGGCGAGCATCACCGGGGCGAAGCTGGCGGCCAGGTCGTCGTGGTTGTACACCGGGTACTCCTCGGGACGCCGCTGGCTGGCGGTGAAGGTGCAGAACTCGCCGGCCAGGGCCACCAGTTCGCGGTACAGCTCCTGCGGGTGCAGCGGGCGCACGCGGGACAGGTGACCGGTGAGGGCCTCGGCGCGGTTGACCAGTTGCAGCAGCAGGAAGTCGGCGATTTCCGAGGCGCCCCCGGCGCTGGATGCCACCACCCGCCCGGCGAGGGCTTCGCCGCGCTGGTGGAGCAGGCCCAGCAGCTCCTTGGCGAAGGACGCCAGGGGCGGCGCGGCGGCAATGTCGAGCACCGGCGGCAGGTAGTCCTCGTCCAGGCTCAGGGCCTGGTCCGCGCGCTTCTCGCGGACCCGCGCGACGCCCACCGCGGCGTATTCGCCGAGGCCGTCGCGCTCGGTCAGCAGGCGGAACGCCTGGCTGCCCAGGGCCACCGGGGCGCGGCTCTCGAAGGCAGCATTGTCGTCGCGCACTTCCTGCACCTGGCTGACGTAGCGGGCGCCGCCGAGGGCCTCGCCCTCCTCTACCGTGTCGCGGGTGCCGACCCGCTTCAGCGGCAGGCCGAGGTAGACGATGCCATCGCGCAGGCTTTCCTCGACATTCAGCGGCGCCGGCGCCGGATCGTCGGCGGGGATGTTGAACGGCGTACCATCCGGCAGCACGCCGCGGGCGCTGACGATGGCCAGCTTGCCCTGGGTCAGCAGGGCATCGTCCAGCTTCAGCTCGGAAAAGCCCCAGCCGCCCGCCAGGAGCGAGCGGCAGCGGCCATCCACCAGGGTTTCCAGGTAGCGGTCGTGCTGCTGGAAATGCTGTGGCCGCAGGAACATGCCTTCGGACCACACCACGCGGTTATTCCAGGACATAGGGACTCCGAAGGTTCAGGGCGCGGGACGCGCGACGATGCCGATGGCCTGCGCGCCGAGCGTGATGTCGAGATGGCTGGTGCGTTGCCCCGGCACGGCGAGGACCTGGCGCCAGGTGGCGCGGTCGAGGTCGCGGTAGGCGGCGACGAAACCGAGCTGGCGGGTCTGCTCGTCGAGCGTGCGTTCGATGCGCCGTTCCTCGCCCGGACGCAGGAGGAACTCGTCCTGCTCCACCAGGTCGCCACCGAGGGTCGACTGGGCGTTGTCGGTGAGGGCGAAGTAGTCGGCGCGGCCGAACGCGGTGTCTTTCTTCAGCTCGTACAGCCGCAGGCGCAGCGGCGCCGCCTGGCCGGCGGCGGACGGGTTGAGGTTCGGTGCGGCGTGGAGCCAGATCACCACCCGGGTCGGCGGGGTTTCCGGCGGGCTGGACGAACAGGCGGCGAGCAGCAGCCCGAACAGCGCGACGATCAGTTTCTGCATGGTGTCGTCCTCATTGACGTTGTTTCTCCTGGTGTTCGTTGGCGTCAGGAACGCCGTAGTCGAGCGCTGTGTTCCTCGTAGGCGCGGCTGAATTCGCGGCCGAAAAGCTCCTGGAAGTCGTCCTCCGCCTCGCGCAGGATCTTCGCGTACAGCTCGGTGAAACTGTCCCAGTTCTGTGCCTGGCGGGCCCCCGGCAGCAGGCCGGAAAGCCCGGCCGGCTTGCCGAAGCGGGCTTCCAGCGCGGCCGGTTCGAAGCGCGCCAGCAGGTGGCGGATGGCGGCCTGCACGCCGGCCATCACCGCCAGCTGGTGCGCCTTGAGGTCTTCGAAGCTGTCGGCCACCGCGCGATCCGGCGCCATGAACGCCTGGTTGTCGCGGCGCAGCAGGAGCAGCATGGCCTCGTCGACGTTCGGCGCGAACTTCAGCGGGTTGTTCTGCACCGGCTGGATCATGGTCTGCGCCATGCGGAACTCGCCCTTCAGGCTGGCCCGCGCGCGCAGCACGTCCACCAGTCCTTCCACCAGGCCGCGATAGCTGCGGCCGATGGCTTCCATCTGCGCTTCGGCGCCGGCCGGGTCGACCTTCAACTGGGTCATGCCGGCGCCGCGCAGGAACGCTTGCAGCAGGTCGCCGCCGGCCGACGCGGCGGCGCTTGCCGGCGGCGTCGGCGCCGCCACGCTCGCTGGCTGTGGCTGTGGCTGTGGCTGTGGCTGTGGCTGTGGCTGTGGCTGTGGCTGTGGCTGTTGGGTGATCCCTGGGTCGGCGAAGGGCATCGCCAGCGGCGTCGGTTCGGCCGTCGGCAGCGGCTGGGCGACGGGCGTGGCGCTTGGCGCGGGCGTGTTGCCGAGCAGTTCGGCGAACGGGTCCCAGTCGGCCGGAATCAGCGGTGCGCCGCCAGCGGGCGGTGGCGCCGGGGGGGTCGCGGGGGGCGGCGGGATCACCGGTTCCGGCGGGCGGAAGTCGTGCTGTTCGGCCGGTACATGGTCCGGACGCGGCGCCGCGCCGGGCGGCGGCGGGGTGAGGAAGTCGAACAGGTCGGGCTTGGTGTCCAGCGGCGAGCCGCCCTGGAAATGCGCCGTCACCGCGGGGTGCGGGGTGGGCGCCGGTTCGGCGAAGGCAGGCGCCGATCCGGCGGCCTGCCGGCTCATCAGGGCGTCGAAGCTGGTGAACGGATCGGTCTGCGGATTGCCGCTGCCGGGCAGGGCGATGTCATGGCCGAGCTGGACGAGGATGTCGTATTCGCCGAGGCGGACGGTCTCGCCGTCCTGCAGCGGCTCGCTGTTGCCGCGGCGCAGGCGGTGCCCGGCATTGACCAGCAGCACGCCGTTGGTGCTGGTGTCGGTGAGGTAGTACACCCCGTCGCGGTTGAGGATGGTGCAGTGGCGGCTGGAGACCAGGCGCTCCGGGTCCGGCAGGACCCAGTCGTTGTCCGGGCCCCGACCGATGGTCAGCTGTCCCTGGTCCAGTACCTTTTCCGAACACTGACCGGGGGTCAGCTTGTGGTAGCTGGTGATGGTCAATCGCAGCGGCATTGCTACTCCTTGCATTGCCAGCGCCCGGCTCTTCCAGGCGCTCACCCCCGTGCCCGAGGGATTTCGGTTCGCATCCAGGCTGGCCCGACGGCTTTCCGGCGTTTCGTCGCCTCGGGAAGACACATCGGGTGATACCGGATTATAAAAGACTAATCCTACGTCTTTTAAAGATTTGTCCGATCTGCGGTGTCATGCAACTAGTGGCGTTGTGCCTTCCTTGACAAGCCTTGCGGCATGCCACAAGAATTTTGCCAACCTTTCGAGTCATCCGATATTCATCAATGGCTCCTACAAGATCCGACGGAGTGGATCTTACAAGCGAAGGTGAGGGCCGCGCAGCGGCTTCGATGATAGGGAGATCGTCACCGTGCTGGATGTACCCGTTTTGCTGGCTGCCGTATCCCCGGACTCGCCCTGTGGCGACGATCTGGAGTACGACGCCGCGTTCCTCGAACTCGAACGCATCGCCCAGGGCCAACCCGAGCGCCAGATGGGCGATGCCGTGCTGCCCGCCGAACCGCCGGAGTGGCCGCGCGTACGCGCGCTGGCCAGCGAACTGTTCGGCCGTAGCAAGGACCTGCGGGTAGCCAACCTGCTGCTGCAGAGCAACGTCGCCCTCGACGGCCTGGACGGGCTCGCCGACGGCCTGCTGCTGGTCCGCGAGCTGCTCGGCCAGTACTGGGACGGCGTCTATCCGCTGCTCGACGCCGATGACGACAACGACCCCACCTTCCGTATCAACGCCCTCACCGGCCTGGTCGCCGAACCGCTGCTGCAACTGGTCTGGGCGATCCCGCTGGTGCGCTCGCGGGCGTTCGGCCCGGTCAACCTGCGCGCCGCGCTGAACGCCGCCGGGCTGCAACGCTTCGCCAGCGAGACCCTGAGTCCCGAGCAGATCGCCGGCGCCTTCGCCGATGCCGGCGCCGATGCGCTGGCCGCCACCCGGCGCGCCCTGGAAGGCGCCCAGGAACATGCCCTGGCCATCGAGAGCGGCGTCGCCGAACGGGTCGGCTCGGCCCAGGGACTCGACCTCGGTCCCCTTCGTCAACTGCTGCGCCAGGCCCTCCAGGTGTTCGACCTGTACGGCCCGCAGGGCGCCGGCGAGCCCTTGGCGCCGGGTGCCGAAGCGGCCGCCGACGAGCAGGGGGGCGCCGCGCCTGTCGCAGCCGTCGCCGCGCCGGCACCGCGAGCCAGCGGCGAGATCGCCAACCGCGAAGACGTCCTGCGCCAGCTCGACCGCCTGCTCGAGTATTACGTTCGCCACGAGCCGTCGAGCCCGGTGCCGGTGCTGCTCAAGCGCGCCAAGACACTGGTGACGGCCGACTTCGCCGAAATCGTGAGGAATCTCATCCCCGATGGGATTTCCCAGTTCGAAACCCTGCGAGGCCCGGAAAGCGAGTAACGCCTAGCGGCCGTCCGGGCCAACGCTGCAAGCCGCCGGGGCGATTCCGACGGCGCTAACAACCGCCGTCGCGCGAGGGAGAAACAAGATGGGAAGCACTACCAGCAGTCAGAAGTTCATCGCCAGGAACCGGGCGCCACGCGTGCAGATCGAGTACGACGTGGAGTTGTACGGTGCCGAGAAGAAGGTCCAGCTGCCCTTCGTCATGGGCGTCATGGCCGACCTCGCCGGCAAGCCCGCCGAACCCCAGGCGGCGGTCGCCGACCGCAAGTTCCTGGAGATCGACGTGGACAACTTCGATGCCCGGCTGAAGGCGATGAAGCCGCGGGTGGCCTTCAACGTACCGAACGTGCTGACCGGCGAAGGCAACCTGAGCCTGGACATCACCTTCGAGAGCATGGACGACTTCAGCCCCGCCGCGGTGGCGCGCAAGGTCGATTCGCTGAACAAGCTGCTCGAGGCGCGTACCCAGCTGGCCAACCTGCTGACCTACATGGACGGCAAGACCGGCGCCGAGGAAATGATCATGAAGGCGATCAAGGACCCGGCCCTGCTTCAGGCCCTGGCCAGCGCGCCGAAGCCCAAAGACGACGAGCCGCAGGCGTAAGAGGATTCCAGCATGGCCGAATTGAGCACCGAGAACCTGGCCCAGGGCCAGACCACCACCGAGCAGACCAGTGAGTTCGCCAGCCTGCTGCTGCAGGAGTTCAAGCCCAAGACCGAGCGCGCCCGCGAAGCGGTGGAGACCGCCGTGCGGACCCTCGCCGAGCATGCCCTGGAGCAGACCAGCCTGATCTCCAACGACGCGATCAAGTCGATCGAGTCGATCATCGCGGCGATCGACGCCAAGCTCACCGCGCAGGTCAACCTGATCATGCACCACGCCGACTTCCAGCAACTGGAAAGCGCCTGGCGCGGCCTGCACTACCTGGTCAACAACACCGAGACCGACGAGCAACTGAAGATCCGCGTGCTGAACATCTCCAAGCCGGAGCTGCACAAGACCCTGAAGAAATTCAAGGGCACCACCTGGGACCAGAGTCCGATCTTCAAGAAGCTCTACGAAGAGGAATACGGCCAGTTCGGCGGCGAGCCCTATGGCTGCCTGGTCGGCGACTACTACTTCGACCAGTCGCCGCCGGACGTCGAGCTGCTCGGCGAGATGGCGAAGATCTCCGCCGCCATGCACGCGCCGTTCATTTCCGCCGCCTCGCCGACGGTGATGGGCATGGGTTCCTGGCAGGAACTGTCCAACCCGCGCGACCTGACCAAGATCTTCACCACCCCGGAATACGCCGGCTGGCGTTCGCTGCGCGAGTCCGAGGACTCCCGCTACATCGGCCTGACCATGCCGCGCTTCCTGGCGCGCCTGCCCTACGGGGCGAAGACCGATCCTGTGGAAGAGTTCGCCTTCGAGGAAGAAACCGACGGCGCCGACAGCAGCAAGTACGCCTGGGCCAACTCGGCCTACGCGATGGCGGTCAACATCAACCGCTCCTTCAAGCTCTACGGCTGGTGCTCGCGGATCCGCGGCGTCGAGTCCGGCGGCGAGGTGCAGGGCCTGCCGGCGCACACCTTCCCCACCGACGACGGCGGCGTGGACATGAAGTGCCCGACCGAGATCGCCATTTCCGACCGCCGCGAGGCGGAGCTGGCGAAGAACGGCTTCATGCCGCTGCTGCACAAGAAGAACACCGACTTCGCCGCCTTCATCGGCGCGCAGTCGCTGCAGAAACCCGCCGAGTACGACGATCCGGACGCCACCGCCAACGCCAACCTGGCGGCGCGCCTGCCCTACCTGTTCGCCACCTGCCGCTTCGCCCATTACCTGAAGTGCATCGTTCGCGACAAGATCGGTTCCTTCAAGGAGAAGGACGAGATGCAGCGCTGGCTGCAGGACTGGATCCTCAACTACGTCGACGGCGACCCGGCCCACTCCACCGAGACCACCAAGGCCCAGCACCCGCTGGCGGCGGCCGAAGTGGTGGTGGAGGAAGTCGAAGGCAATCCGGGTTACTACAACTCGAAGTTCTTCCTTCGCCCGCACTACCAGCTCGAGGGACTGACGGTATCGCTACGCCTGGTATCCAAGCTGCCTTCGGCCAAAGAGGCCTGAGGCATTCAACGACAGCGCCTGCCATGGTGGCGGGCGCTTGCATAGCGTAGTGGCGCGAGCCACACGGGAGGAAAGATGGCTGTTGATATGTTCATCAAGATCGGCGACGTCAAGGGTGAGTCCAAGGACAAGACTCACGCCGAGGAAATCGACGTGCTGGCATGGAGCTGGGGCATGTCCCAGTCCGGGTCGATGCACATGGGCGGTGGCGGCGGCGCCGGCAAGGTCAACGTGCAGGACCTGTCGTTCACCAAGTACATCGACAAGTCCACGCCCAACCTGATGATGGCCTGCTCCAGCGGCAAGCACTATCCGCAGGCGAAGCTGACCATCCGCAAGGCCGGCGGCGAGAACCAGGTCGAGTACCTGATCATCACCCTGAAGGAAGTCCTGGTGTCCTCGGTGAGCACCGGCGGCAGCGGTGGCGAGGATCGCCTGACCGAGAACGTGACCCTGAACTTCGCCCAGGTCCAGGTCGACTACCAGCCGCAGAAGGCGGATGGCGCGAAGGACGGCGGTCCGGTCAAGTACGGCTGGAACATCCGCCAGAACGTGCAGGCCTGATGAGCCGGCTGCCGGTCATGGCGTGGCCAGGCCATGCCGTGGCCGGTGCGAGCGCCCGCCATGCCGGGTGCCGAAGGCGCGCGCGGCGCGCCGCGGGCCTCGTCCGCCCGACCTCCTGCCGGAGGTACTGAATTCCACCGGGTCGTCCGTCGCGTCCGCCGGGCGCCATGGCCGACCCTTCATTCGCATCCGGGCGCCTGGGCTCCCGGCTACAGGGAAGTATCGCGATGATCGCCGAAGAACTGTTGCGCGCCGGGCGCCTGGACGATGCCTTGAAAGCCTTGCAGGAACAGGTGCGCAGCCAGCCGTCGAACGCTACCCTGCGGATCTTCCTGTTCCAGCTGCTGGCCGTGATGGGCCAGTGGGCGCGGGCGCAGAACCAGCTCAAGGTGGTCGGCGAACTGGATGCCTCGGCGCTGCCGATGGTACAGACCTACTCCACCGCCATCGACTGCGAGGCGCTGCGCCGCGAGGTGTTCGCCGGGCGCCTGACGCCGGTGATCCTCGGCCAGCCGGCGGAATGGATCGCGCCGCTGTTGCAGGCCCTGAGCCTGGACGCCGAAGGCCATGGCGAGGCCGCCCAGGCCCTGCGCGAGCAGGCCTTCGACGCCGCGCCGGCGGTGCCCGGGCGGATCGGCGAAGCGCCGTTCGCCTGGCTGGCGGATGCCGACACGCGCCTCGGCCCGGTGCTCGAGGTAATCGTCAACGGTCGCTATGCCTGGTTGCCGATGAGCAACCTGCGCAGCCTCAAGGTCGAGGCGCCGAGCGACCTGCGCGACCTGGTCTGGCTGCCGGCCGAACTGACCCTGGCCAACGGTGGCGCCACCGTCGCGCTGCTGCCGGCGCGCTACGCGGAAACCGTCGAGCACGGCGACGACGCCGCGCGCCTGGGGCGCAAGACCGAATGGCTGGACAGCGGCCTGCCGGTCGGCCAGCGGCTGTTCGTCACCGATGCCGGCGAGACCGCGCTGTTCGACCTGCGTGAACTGGACTTCGAGCCGACGGACGCCTGACATGGCCGAACTGACCCTTCAGGAGCGCCTGCAGCCGTCGCTGCTCGACCGCCTCACCGACGACGAGCCGGGCAACCTCAAGGAAGCCGCGGAGCGCCGGGTGCTGACCCTGAACCAGCTGAAGGCCTCGGTGCTGCGCGACCTGGCGTGGCTGTTCAACACCACTTCGCTGTTCGACCACGGCCCCGCCGCACGGATGCCGGCCGGCAACTCGGTGCTCAACTACGGGCTGCCGGCGCTGGCCGGGCACACCGCGTCGAGCGTCGACGTGCATGCCATCGAGGCGCTGCTCACCGAGACCATCGCCACCTTCGAGCCGCGCATCATCCGTTCTTCGTTGCGGGTGCGCGCGCAACTGCTGCCCGGCGAGATGGACCACAACGCCCTGAGCTTCGAGATCGAGGGCGACCTCTGGGCCGAACCGGCGCCGCTGCGCCTGCTGCTGACCACCAACCTGGACCTGGAGACCGGCCACGTGCGCGTCGCCCAGGGCGAGCGGAGGCGTACATGAACCCGCGCCTGCTCGAGTACTACAACCAGGAGTTGCAACACATCCGCGAAAGCGCCGCGGAGTTCGCCGAGGAATTCCCGAAGATCGCCGGGCGCCTGTCGCTGTCCGGCTTCGAGTGCGCCGACCCCTACGTCGAGCGCCTGCTGGAAGGCTTCGCCTATCTCACCGCGCGGGTCCAGCTGAAGCTCGACGCGGAGTACCCGACCTTCACCCACAACCTGTTGGAAATCGCCTACCCGCACTACCTGGCGCCGACCCCGTCGATGACCGTGGTGCAGTTGCGCCCGGACCCCAACGAAGGCGCCCTGAGCAGCGGCTTCAGCGTCGAGCGCGGGGCCTCCCTGCGCGGCCAGCTCGGCCCCGATGACCAGACCGCCTGCGAATACCGCACCGCCCACCCGGTGACCCTGTGGCCGCTGGAAGTGGCCCAGGCCGACTACTTCGGCAATCCCGCCGCGGTGCTCGGCCGCCTCGCCGCCAGCGAGCCGCGGGCCAAGGCCGGCCTGCGCATCCGCCTGCGCAGCGGCGCCGGCATCCCGTTCGACAGCCTGTCGCTGGACGCCCTGCCGCTCTACCTGCACGGCGCCGACGAACAACCCTACCGCCTCTACGAACAATTGCTCGGCAACGCCTGCGCGGTGTTCGTCCGCGCCCCGGACAATGCCTGGGTCGAACGCCTGCCGACGAGCAGCCTGCGTGCGCGCGGCTTCGACGACGAGGACGCGCTGCTGCCGGTGGTGCCGCGGGCGTTCCAGGGCTACCGCCTGCTGCAGGAATACTTCGCCCTGCCGGCGCGCTTCCTGTTCGTCGAGTTCTCCGGCCTGAACCGCGCCCTGCGTCGATGCCACGGCGAGGAGCTGGAACTGGTCGTGCTGTTCGGCAAGCACGACCAGCGCCTGGAGGGCACGGTGGACGCGGAGCAACTGGTGCCGTTCTGCACCCCGGCGATCAACCTGTTCCCGCACCGCTGCGACCGCATCCACCTGTCCGACCGGGTCAACGAGCATCACGTGATCGTCGACCGCACCCGTCCGCTGGATTTCGAGGTGCATTCGCTGCAACAGGTGAGCGGCCACGGCAGCGGTCCGGAGCAACCCTTCCAACCGTTCTACGCGGTGCGCGACCCGGCGCGCTACGGCCGCGAGCAGGCCTACTTCAGCGTGCGCCGCGAACCGCGCGTGCTGTCCAGCAAGCAGCGGCGCAAGGGCCCGCGCTCGACCTACGTCGGCAGCGAGACCTTCGTCGCCCTGGTCGACGCCAACCAGGCGCCCTATCGCCACGACCTGCGCCAGCTCGGCATCGCCGCGCTGTGCACCAACCGCGACCTGCCGCTGTTCATGCCGATCGGCGCGCACAAGAGCGACTTCACCCTGGAGGACAGCGCGCCGGTCATGCAGGTGCGCTGCCTCGCCGGACCGAGCCGGCCGCGCGCCAGCCGTGCCCACGATGCCAGCGCCTGGCGGCTGATCAGCCAGCTGTCGCTGAACTACCTGTCGCTGGCCGAGCGCGGCCAGGGCGCCGCCGCCCTGCGCGAGCTGCTGCGGCTCTACGGCGACAGCGGCGATCCGGCGCTGCAATTGCAGATCGAGGGCCTGCGCGAGGTCAGCAGCAAGCCTTGCACGCGGCGCCTGCCGATGCCCGGGCCGATCGTCTTCGGCCGTGGCCTGGAGATCACCCTGGACTTCGACGAGAACGCGTTCCGCGGCACCGGGGTGTTCCTTCTCGGCGCTGTGTTCGAGCGCTTCCTGGCACGCTACGTGTCGATCAACAGCTTTACCGAGACGGTGCTGCGCACCGGCGAACGGGGCGAGGTGATGAGATGGCAGGCGAAGCCGGGCAGCCGTCCGAACCTCTGAACCTGCTCGCCGGGATGGCGGCGGCGCCCTGGGACTATGACTTCTTCCAGGCGCTGCGGCGCATCGAGTGCGAGTCGCCGCAACTGCCGCGCCTCGGTCATTCGGTGCGGCTGGCGGACGACCCGCTGCGTCTCGGGCAGAAGCCCGACTGCACCTTCGCGCCCTCGACCCTGGCCTCGGTGAGCCAGGCCGGCACCGCTGCGGTGCCGCGCCTGGACCAGTTCTTCTTCGGCCTCACCGGCCCCAACGGGCCGCTGCCGCTGCACCTCACCGAATACGCCCGGGAACGCCAGCGCAACGTCAACGACGCGACCTTCAAGCGCTTCATGGACGTCTTCCACCACCGCCTGCTGACCCTGTTCTACCGGGCCTGGGCCGAGGCGCGGCCGGAGATCAGCCACGACCGGATCGACGACGACTACTGGTCGGCGCGCCTCGCCGCGCTCTCCGGGCGCGGCATGCCGAGCCTGCGGGGGCGCGAGCCGCTGGCCGATACCGCACGCTACTACTACACCGGCCACCTCGCCGCGCAGACCCGCTACCCGGACGGCCTGCGGGTGATCCTCGCGGAGTATTTCGAGGTCCCGGTGGCGGTCGAGGAATACGTCGGCCAATGGCTGGAGCTGCCCGAGCGCAGCCGCCTCGGCGTCGACTCGACGAGCCTGGGCATGGACGTCTGCCTGGGCACCCACGTCTGGGACCGCCAGCACAAGTTCCGCCTGCGCCTGGGGCCGCTGGACCTCGATCAATACCAGCGCTTCCTGCCCGACGGCGACCACTTCGTCGAGCTGGCCGCCTGGGTCGCCGAATACCTGGGCGAGGAGCTGGACTGGGACGTCAACCTGGTCCTGCAACGCCACGAAGTACCCCCGCTGGGCCTGCAGGGCGGCGGGCGGCTCGGTTTCAACACCTGGCTGGGCGATCCCGGCCAGGACGCCAGGGATCTACTGCTGGCCCGCCAGTACGCCACTGCGCGGCCGCACGAGCACAAGGAGAAGGAACATGAGTGAGATCAGTCGCGTTGCGCTGTTCGGCAAGCTGAACAGCCTGGCCTACAAGGCCATCGAGGCCGCCACGGTATTCTGCAAGCTGCGCGGCAATCCCTATGTCGAGCTGGTGCACTGGTTCCACCAGATCCTCCAGTTGCCGGACTCGGACCTGCACCAGATCGTCCGCCAGTCCGGGATCGACCCGGCGCGCCTGGCCAAGGACCTGACCGAGGCCCTCGACCGCCTGCCGCGCGGCTCGACCTCGATCACCGACCTGTCCTCCCATGTCGAGGAAGCGGTGGAGCGCGGCTGGGTCTACGGCAGCCTGATGTTCGGCGAGAGCCAGGTGCGCACCGGCTACCTGGTGATCGGCATCCTCAAGACGCCGAGCCTGCGCCATGCCCTCACCGGGCTGTCGGCGGAATTCGCCAAGCTCAAGGTCGAGGCGCTCACCGAGCGCTTCGACGAGTACGTCGGCGCCTCGCCGGAGAACGGCCTGTCGGCCAGCGACGGCTTCAACGCCGGTGCCGCCCCGGGCGAGGCCAGCGGCGCCCTGGCGCCGAGCGCGATGGGCAAGCAGGAGGCGCTCAAGCGCTTTACCGTGGACCTCACCGAGCAGGCCCGTAGCGGCAAGCTCGACCCCATCGTCGGGCGTGACGAGGAGATCCGCCAGTTGGTGGACATCCTCATGCGCCGCCGGCAGAACAACCCGATCCTCACCGGCGAGGCCGGCGTCGGCAAGACCGCGGTGGTGGAAGGCTTCGCCCTGCGCATCGTCGCCGGCGACGTCCCGCCGGCGCTGAAGGACGTCGAACTGCGCGCCCTCGACGTCGGCCTGCTGCAGGCCGGGGCGAGCATGAAGGGCGAGTTCGAGCAGCGCCTGCGCCAGGTGATCGAAGACGTGCAGAGTTCCGAGAAGCCGATCATCCTGTTCATCGACGAAGCCCACACCCTGGTCGGCGCCGGTGGCGCGGCCGGCACCGGCGACGCCGCCAACCTGCTCAAGCCGGCCCTGGCGCGCGGCACCCTGCGCACCGTGGCGGCGACCACCTGGGCCGAGTACAAGAAGCACATCGAGAAGGACCCGGCGCTGACCCGGCGTTTCCAGGTGGTGCAGGTGGACGAGCCGTCCGAGCACAAGGCCATCCTGATGATGCGCGGCGTCGCGTCGACCATGGAGAAGCACCACCAGGTGCAGATCCTCGACGAGGCGCTGGAGGCGGCGGTCCGGCTGTCGCACCGCTACATCCCGGCGCGCCAGCTGCCGGACAAGTCGGTGAGCCTGCTGGATACCGCCTGCGCGCGCACCGCCATCAGCCTGCACGCGGTGCCGGCCGAGGTCGACGATAGCCGCCGACGCATCGAGGCGCTGGAAACCGAGCTGGCGATCATCCGCCGCGAGAGCGCCATCGGCGTCGCCACCGCCGAACGCCAGCGCAACGCCGAGACCCTGCTGGCCGAGGAGCGCGAGCGCCTGGCCGCCCTGGAGCAGCGCTGGGCCGAGGAAAAACGCCTGGTCGACGAACTGCTGGAGACCCGCGCCCGTCTGCGTGCCGCCGCCGAAGCGGTGGACGCCGGCGGCGTGCCGCTGGGCGAAGGCGAGGCGCGTCTCGACGAGGAACAGCGCCAGGCGCTGCATGCGCGGCTGGCGGAGCTGCAGGCGCAACTGAGCGCGTTGCAGGGCGAAGAGCCGCTGATCCTGCCGACCGTGGACTACCAGGCGGTGGCCTCGGTGGTCGCCGACTGGACCGGCATCCCGGTCGGCCGCATGGCGCGCAACGAGATCGAGACCGTGCTCAACCTCGACCGGCACCTGAAGAAGCGCATCATCGGCCAGGACCACGCGCTGGAGATGATCGCCAAGCGCATCCAGACTTCCCGCGCCGGCCTCGACAACCCGAGCAAGCCGATCGGCGTGTTCATGCTCGCCGGCACCTCCGGGGTGGGCAAGACCGAGACCGCGCTGGCCTTGGCCGAGGCCATGTACGGCGGCGAGCAGAATGTCATCACCATCAACATGAGCGAGTTCCAGGAAGCCCACACCGTCTCCACCCTCAAGGGCGCCCCGCCCGGCTACATCGGCTACGGCGAGGGTGGCGTGCTGACCGAGGCGGTGCGTCGCAAGCCCTACAGCGTGGTGCTGCTGGATGAAGTGGAGAAGGCCCACCCGGATGTCCACGAGATCTTCTTCCAGGTCTTCGACAAGGGCGTGATGGAGGACGGCGAAGGCCGGGTGATCGACTTCAAGAACACCCTGATCCTGCTCACCACCAACGCCGGCACCGAGATGATCGCCAGCCTCTGCGCCGATCCGGAACTGATGCCCGAGCCGGAAGCCATCGCCAAGTCGCTGCGCGAACCGTTGCTGAAGATCTTCCCGCCGGCGCTGCTCGGCCGCCTGGTGACCATCCCCTACTACCCGCTCAGCGACGACATGCTCAAGGCCATTTCGCGCCTGCAACTGGGGCGGATCAAGAAGCGCGTGGAGGCGACCCACAAGGTGCCGTTCGAGTTCGACGAGGGCGTCGTCGACCTGATCGTCTCGCGCTGCACCGAGACCGAGAGCGGCGGCCGGATGATCGACGCGATCCTCACCAACACGCTGTTGCCGGACATGAGCCGCGAGTTCCTCACCCGCATGCTCGAAGGCAAGCCGTTGGCCGGGGTACGTATCAGTAGCCGCGACAACCAGTTCCACTACGACTTCGCCGAGGCCGAGTGACAACCGGCGACACGCAGAGCAGTAGAAGGAACCGTCGATGGGATTGATGCAACTGACCCGCCTGGTCCAGGTGGATTGCCCGCTGGGGCCGGACGTGCTGCTGTTGCAGCGCATGGAGGGACGCGAGGAACTGGGACGGCTGTTCGCCTACGAGCTGCACCTGGTATCGGAAAATCCCAACCTGCCGCTGGAGCAGTTGCTCGGCAAGCCGATGAGCCTGTCGCTGGAGCTGCCCGGCGGCAGCCGGCGCTTCTTTCACGGCATCGTCGCGCGCTGTAGCCAGGTGGCCGGGCACGGCCAGTTCGCCGGCTACCAGGCCACCCTGCGGCCCTGGCCGTGGCTGCTGACGCGCACCTCGGACTGCCGCATCTTCCAGAACCAGAGCGTGCCGGAGATCGTCAAGCAGGTGTTCCGCGACCTCGGCTTTTCCGATTTCGAGGATGCCCTCACGCGCCCCTACCGCGAGTGGGAATACTGCGTGCAGTACCGCGAGACCAGCTTCGACTTCATCAGCCGGCTGATGGAACAGGAAGGCATCTACTACTGGTTCCGCCATGAGCAGAAGCGCCACATCCTGGTGCTCTCCGACGCCTACGGCGCGCATCGCAGCCCGGGTGGCTACGCCAGCGTGCCGTACTACCCGCCGACCCTCGGCCATCGCGAGCGCGACCACTTCTTCGACTGGCAGATGGCACGCGAGGTCCAGCCCGGTTCGCTGACCCTCAACGACTACGACTTCCAGCGCCCCGGCGCGCGCCTGGAGGTGCGTTCGAACATCGCCCGGCCGCACGCGGCGGCCGACTACCCGCTGTACGACTATCCCGGCGAATACGTGCAGAGCCAGGACGGCGAGCAGTACGCGCGCAACCGCATCGAGGCGATCCAGGCGCAGCACGAGCGCGTGCGCCTGCGCGGCGTGGTGCGCGGGATCGGCGCCGGGCACCTGTTCCGCCTGAGCGGCTATCCGCGCGATGACCAGAACCGCGAGTACCTGGTGGTCGGCGCCGAATACCGGGTGGTCCAGGAACTCTACGAAACCGGCAGCGGCGGCGCCGGCTCGCAGTTCGAGAGCGAGCTGGACTGCATCGACGCCAGCCAGTCGTTCCGTCTCCTGCCGCAGACTCCGGTACCGGTGGTGCGGGGTCCGCAGACCGCGGTGGTGGTCGGACCCAAGGGCGAGGAGATCTGGACCGACCAGTACGGCCGGGTCAAGGTGCACTTCCACTGGGATCGCCACGACCAGTCGAACGAGAACAGCTCCTGCTGGATTCGCGTGTCCCAGGCCTGGGCCGGGAAGAACTGGGGTTCGATGCAGATCCCGCGGATCGGCCAGGAAGTGATCGTCAGCTTCCTCGAAGGCGACCCGGACCGGCCGATCATCACCGGGCGGGTCTACAACGCCGAGCAGACGGTGCCCTACGAGCTGCCGGCGAACGCCACCCAGAGCGGGATGAAGAGCCGTTCGAGCAAGGGCGGCACGCCGGCCAACTTCAACGAGATCCGCATGGAGGACAAGAAGGGCGCCGAGCAGTTATACATCCACGCCGAGCGCAACCAGGACAACCTGGTCGAGAACGATGCCTCGCTGTCGGTCGGCCACGACCGCAACAAGAGCATCGGCCACGACGAGCTGGCGCGCATCGGCAACAACCGCACCCGCGCGGTGAAGCTCAACGACACCCTGTTGGTGGGCGGGGCGAAGAGCGACAGCGTCACCGGCACCTACCTGATCGAGGCCGGCGCACAGATCCGCCTGGTCTGCGGCAAGAGCGTGGTGGAGTTCAACGCCGACGGCACCATCAATATCTCCGGCAGCGCCTTCAACCTCTACGCCAGCGGCAACGGCAACATCGACACCGGCGGCCGCCTCGACCTCAATTCCGGCGGCGCCAGCGAGGTCGACGCCAAGGGCAAGGGCGTGCAGGGCACCATCGACGGCCAGGTACAGGCGATGTTTCCGCCGCCGGCGAAGGGCTGAGGCGGCGGCATCCTGGCTGCCCGCCCTTGGGCGGGACGCCGCGGGAGCCTTGACGATTCGCGCATGTCCTCGCCAGGCAGAAGCGGCGGTCGCTCAAGACCGATGGTGTTGCGCTCAGGGCAGATCGACTTTCAGGCCGCGGCCAGTGCGTATACCGACGTAGTAGGCGTCCTTGAGGGCCCTGGAGAGTTCCGGGTCGGTTTCGTCGAATTCCTTCACGGCGATGCTGCCGAGGGTCAACCGGTGCAGTGCGGAACGATCCAGGCTGCGGTCGAGCAGGACGGACCTGATGTACTGCAATTGCTTTTCCGCGGACAGCAGGACCTCGTATCCCGGATAGCGGGCCAGCCGGTCGACGACCAGCGCCAGAGCGCGGTCGATGTATTCGATGGGTGTCATGATCCCTCCCGGGGAAGCAGACCGAAGGAGCCTTTCTCGTTGGAGAACAGTTGTTGCGCGCCGCCTTTGGCGGGATATGACTGTCCCTTTACCGACCAGAAGTCATCGGTCGGCGCAGCGGTGCTGCGCAGGACCTCGACCTTCTGGGTCGTCCTGTAGGAGTTGAGGACCTTGGGTTCGATGGTGTTCGCCGCCCGGTTGGTGCCCATGGGGTTGATTCCCAGCTCCGTGGGCTGCACGCGCGGGCTGAGTGTATACCAGTTGCCCTGCGGCGCTCCGGGGGACTGGTACTGCCACAGGTTCTTGCCGGGCGCGAGGGTTTCCACACGGACCGGATGGTTGAAGTCCAGGCCGTTCATGTACGACTCGGCATCGGCAGGATCGATGTCCTTCGACTTGAAGAACTTGGCGGCGGTTTCACGATTCCCGCGGTAGTTGATGTCGTGGTCGAGGTTGCCGGAACGACCGAACTTGTTGTTCAGGTAGGCGCGTCGTTGCGCGGTTTCGGAGGTCACCGCTGCCGGACGACGACCGGCGAGTTTCGGCCCGAAGCCCAGCAATGCCATCCCCGCCACGCCCTGGAACAGGTCGCGGTAGCCGGGACCGAGGCGGTCGCCGAGGTCGCCGAGCAGGGCCATGCCGCCCATCATCAGCCCGCCGATGGCGACGAAGCCGGCCAGCGCCGCGACCCCGGCCATCGCCGCCAGCAGCAGGCCGCCGGCAAGGGCCGCCAGGCCCAGCGCCTCGAGGCCGGTGTGCAACCATTCCTCCAGGTCGAGGACGAAGGCCACCCGCTCGGTGGGGCCGCCGATGAAGGTGTCCTGGCTGCCGGTCTTGATGTGTGCGCCGCAGACCATCTTGCTCTGCAGGCGCGCCGCCGGCTTGCCGTTGATGTACACGGTGGCGCTGCCTTCGGCGATCAGCACCGGGAACGGCCACAGCGGATGGTTCAGCGGCAGGCCGCTGCAGGTGGCGGAGACGTCGTCGCCGGCGCGCATCGCGTTGCGACTGTTCACGTAGACGTTGAAGCTGCCGCGTATGAGCACCCCGGTGGTCGGCTCGGGTAGCTCGAAGATGGTGGTCAGGCCCTTGACGATCTGGAACATCGACAGCCCGCCGGCGGCGATCGAGCCGGCCAGGATCACCGCGGCCAGGCCGCCGGTGGCGGCGGTGGCGGCGACCACGGCGGCGCCGATCAGGGCTCCGGCCACGGCTCCGGCGACCATCGCGGCGACACCGAAACCGTGGGCTATCTCATCGCCCAGTCGGGCGGCGGCTTGCGCATCCATGCGTCGGTACTCGGGTCAGCTAGGGGTCGGGCGCGGGACCAGGGTCTGCATCGCCTGCTTCCAGGCCGGCTCGTGGTGCGGCAGGTCAGCCGGGGTGGTGGTCAGGGTGGTGATCAGCACCGCCGGGCGGCGCTCGATGAATACCTGGCGCAGCATCAGGTCGCGGCCCTCGCGCTGCCACTGGTAGTCGAGGAGCACGGCGGCGTGGCCGTGGATGTTGATGTCCCAGCGCTTGTGCAGCTTGAAGCCGGGCAATTGCTTCTCGGCATTCTCCAGTTGGCGGGCGACATAGTCGGCGAACGGCGCGTCGCCCTGGCTGGCGTCGCGGCTGATGACGAAACTGGCTTCGCGGGCGGGGCCGCTGGCGGGGAGCTTGAAGATGTTGATGCTCTGGTCCTGCCAGGCATCGGGAATCTCGAGATCGGCTTCGTGGAGGCGATAGAGCGTCACTGTGTTAACCCCTTCCCTAGGATTCTGAGTGAGTCATTGCTGGACAAAAGCTTTACGGAATGTTGCTCGCGAATCAAGGCTTTCCTGGCCCGAAGCGGCCTTTCGTGATGGCCTTCTGCCTGTTCGCCGTCGGTCGGGGCGCTCGTCGGAATCTGTGTCACGCATCTCCCCTTTCCACCGCATCCGCGCCTATGCTGCTTGGGTGGCGCCGCTCCAACGGCGCCAGTGATGGACGTGGATCAAGGATGATTTCATGGCACTTGCGCAACAGACCCGCCTGGTCCGGGTCGACAGTCCGCTCGGCGCGGAGGTCCTGCAATTGCAGCGAATGGAGGGTCGCGAAGAGCTCGGCCGGCCGTTCGCCTACGAGCTGGAACTGATCTCGGAAAACCCCGACCTGCCACTCGACGGGCTGCTGGGCAAGCCGGCCAGCCTGGCGCTGGAACTGCACGACGGCAGCCGGCGGCATTTCCACGGCATCGTCGCCGCTTGCAGCCAGGGATCCGGCAACGGCCAGTTCGCCAGCTACCAGGTCACCCTGCGGCCCTGGCTGTGGCTGCTGACGCGCACCTCCGACTGCCGCATCTTCCAGAACCAGAAGGTCCCGGACATCATCAAGCAGGTGTTCCGCGACCTCGGCTTCTCCGACTTCGAGGACGCCCTGAGCCGCTCCTACCGCGAGTGGGAATACTGCGTGCAGTACCGCGAGACCAGTTTCGACTTCGTCAGCCGGCTGATGGAGCAGGAAGGCATCTACTACTGGTTCCGCCACGAGCAGAGCCGCCACATCCTGGTGCTCTCCGACGCCTACGGCGCGCACCAGAGCCCACCGAACTACGCCAGCGTGCCCTACTACCCGCCGACCCTGGAACAGCGCGAGCGCGACCATTTCTACGACTGGCACATGGCGCGCGAGGTGCAGTCCGGCTCACTGAGCCTCAACGACTACGACTTCCAGCGTCCCGGCGCGCGCCTGGAGGTGCGTTCGAACATCGCCCGCTCGCACGCGGCGGCCGACTACCCGCTGTACGACTACCCCGGCGAATACGTGCAGAGCCAGGACGGCGAGCAGTACGCGCGGACCCGTATCGAAGCCTTGCAGGCGCGCTACGAACGGGTGCGCCTGCGCGGCCGCGCCCGCGGCCTGGGTTCGGGCCACCTGTTCAAGCTCAGCGGCTACCCGCGCGAGGACCAGAACCGCGAGTACCTGGTGGTCGGCGCCGAGTACCGGGTGGTCCAGGAACTCTACGAGACCGGCGGCGGCGGGGTCGGCGCGCAGTTCGAAAGCGAGCTGGACTGCATCGATGCCGGCCAGGCCTACCGCCCCTTGCCGACCACTCCGCTGCCGATCGTCCGTGGCCCGCAGACTGCGGTGGTGGTCGGGCCCAAGGGCGAGGAGATCTGGACCGACCAGTACGGCCGGGTCAAGGTGCATTTCCACTGGGACCGCCACGACCAGTCCAACGAGAACAGCTCCTGCTGGATGCGCGTCTCCCAGGCCTGGGCGGGGAAGAACTGGGGCTCGATCCAGATCCCGCGGATCGGCCAGGAAGTGATCGTCAGCTTCCTCGAAGGCGACCCGGACCGGCCGATCATCACCGGGCGGGTCTACAACGCCGAGCAGACGGTGCCCTACGAGCTGCCGGCGAACGCCACCCAGAGCGGGATGAAGAGCCGTTCGAGCAAGGGCGGCACGCCGGCCAACTTCAACGAGATCCGCATGGAGGACAAGAAGGGCGCCGAGCAGTTGTTCATCCATGCCGAGAGGAACCAGGACATCGAGGTCGAGAACGACGAGACCCACTGGGTCGGCCACGACCGGACCAAGACCATCGACCACGACGAGACCGTGCACGTGAAGCACGATCGCACCGAGACCGTGGACAACAACGAGACCATAACCATCGGCGTCGACCGCACCGAGAAGGTCGGCAACAACGAGAAGATCAGTATCGGCGTCGACCGCACCGAGAAGGTCGGCAGCAACGAGAAGATCAGCATCGGTGCCAATCGCACCGAGGACGTCGGCAACGACGAGACCATCAGCATCGGCGCGAACCGTAGCGAGTCGGTGGGCAACAACGAGACGATCAGCATCGGCGCCGACCGCAGCGAGTCGGTGGGCGCCAACGAGACCATCGACATAGGCGGCAACCAGAGCACCAGCATCGGCAAGAACGAGTCGCGCAGCGTCGGCCAGGGCCGCGATACCTCGGTGGGCAAGGACGATAGCCTGGACGTGGGCAAGAGCTTCACGCTCAACGCCGGCGACTCGATCACCCTGGTCACCGGTGCCGCCAGCATCCGCATGAAGAAGGACGGCAGCATCGTCATCAGCGGCAAGAACATCACCATCGACGGATCCGGGGCGATCAACGTCAAGGCCGACAAGAACGTGGTGGTGAAGGGACGCAAGATCCTCCAGAACTGAAGCGGCGCAGAGCCAGGGAGTCAGCGCATGAGTGTCGAGATCCATCTACCCGGGGCTACGACGGCCCTTCCCGCGCGCCTGGACGGCGTGGTCATCGGCGTCCTCCTCGACGTGCCGGACGCCGCCGCTCCGGTGGTCGCCTATCCCGGTTGCCCGAGCGAGCACGGCCTGGCGGCGGCCACTACCACCCAGCTCAGTCGCGCCGACATCGGCGCCCAGGTAGCGCTGATGTTCGTCGCCGGCGATCCGCGCCAGCCGCTGCTGATCGGCCGCATCCAGCGCCTGCCGCAGGAAGCGCTGGCGCAACTGGACGGCGAGCGCCTGGAGTTCAGTGCCGAACGTGAGATCGTCCTGCGTTGTGGCAAGGCCAGCATCACCCTGACCCGCGCCGGCAAGGTGATCATCCGTGGCGCCTATCTTTCCAGCCGCTCCACCGGGGTCAACCGGATCAAGGGCGGTTCGGTGCAGATCAACTGAGCGCGGCGGGCCCGACATGGAACTGTTGAACGCCACCCCGCTGGCCGCCGCCTACAACCAGGGGCTCGACGCCGAAGGCCGGGAGTCGCTGGTGGTGATCGCCAAGGGCAGTTTCGACCTGCCGCTGGACGGTCGCGAGGCGCGCCTGCTGGACGAGCAGCAGACGCTGCTGATGGTCGATGAATTCTATGGCGAGCCGGGGTTTTCCGCGCCGCGCCGGGAGTGCGAGTTCGTTCCCTTCAAGCCGTTCTGCGATGTGCTGGTGCTGGGCAGCGCCCAGGCGCCCGGCGGGCGGCCGGTACAGCAGTTGACCGCGGGCATCCGCGTCGGCCGGGTGAGCAAGGCGCTGGCGGTGCATGGGCCGCGCCAGTGGGAACCGGGATTGCTCGGTGCCGGCGCGGGCGTCGCGCAGCCGTTCCAGAGCCAGGACATTTCCTACGCCAGTGCCTTCGGCGGCAGCCATGCCTCGCCGGACAACCCCGGTTTCATGGATTGCTACATGGCCAATCCGGCCGGATGTGGCTGGTTTCCGCGCAGCGCCGACACCGCCGAGATCGTCGGCACGCCGATGCCGGCCACGGAAAAGCTCGGCGAGCCGGTGGACAGCCCCCACGGCCGCTTCACGCCGATGGCGCTCGGCCCGCTCGGCCGCCACTGGCAGGCCCGGGTCGGCTTCGCCGGCCGCTACGACGACGCCTGGCTGGCCGAGCGCTTCCCGTTCCTGCCCACCGACTTCGACGAGCGCTACTTCCAGTCCGCGCCGGCCGACCAGTGGACCGACCATCTGCGCGGCGGCGAGGAGGTCCTGCTGCTCAACCTCACCGGCGAGGAGCGCGCGGCCTTCCGCGTGCCGCGCAGGGAGGTCCCGGTGACCTTCTTCCTGAAAAAGGGTGGCCACGAAACCGCGCAGGCACGGATCGATACCCTGCTGGTGGACTGCGACGCCCGTCGCGTGGAAGTCACCTGGCGCATTCGCCGACCGTTGAAGCGCAACCTGTTCGAGATCGCCCAGGTGCTGGTCGGCAGCAAGTCCGCCGCCTGGTGGCGCGCCCGCGAGCTGGGCAAGGACTACTACCCCTCGCTTGCCGCGTTGGCACGCAGTCGCCAGGCCGAGGAGGACGAGGCATGAGCCAGGCCCTGAGCATCGTCGCCTCCGGCATGGTCAGCGCGGTCGGTCTCAGCGCGCCGGCCAGCTGCGCGGCGATCCGCTGCGCCCTGGACAACTTCCAGGAAACCCGTTTCATCGACCAGGGCGGCGAATGGTTGCTTGCCGCCAGCGTGCCGCTGGAGCAGCCCTGGCGCGGCCGCGCCAAGCTGCTGAAGATGGCTGCGCGAGCCATCGACGAGGCCTTGCGCGGCCAGCCCGATCTCGATTGCACGGAGCTGCCGCTGCTGCTCTGCGTCGCCGAGGGCGACCGTCCCGGACGCTGCACGGGGCTCGACGAGTCTTTCCTGCGTGACCTGGAAGGCGAGCTGGGACGACGCTTCCATCCCTCCTCGGCACTCATCGCCCGTGGCCGGGTCGGTGGCGCGGTGGCCCTGCTCAACGCGCGCAAGCTGATCCAGGGCGGCTGCCGGCAGGTCCTGGTGGCCGGCGTCGACTCCTTCGTCAGCGGCCCGACCCTGGCCGCCTACGAGGCCCGCGAGCGGCTGCTGACCAGCCAGAACTCCAACGGCTTCATTCCCGGCGAGGGCGCCGCCGCCGTGCTGGTCGCCGCGCCGCTCCACGAGGAGGCGCCGCAGTTGCTTTGCATCGGCCTCGGCTTCGGCGTCGAGAAGGCCACGGTGGAGAGCGAGGACCTGCCGCTGCGCGCCGACGGCCTGAGCCAGGCCGTGCGCGCCGCCCTCGCCGAGGCTGGCTGCGGCCTGGAGCAGATGGACTACCGGCTCACCGACATTTCCGGCGAGCAGTACTACTTCAAGGAGGCCTCGCTGACCCTGAGTCGCAACCTGCGCGTGCTCAAGCCGAAGTTCGACCTCTGGCACCCCGCCGACTGCATCGGCGAATGCGGCGCCGCCATCGGCCCGGCGTTGCTCGCCGTGGCCCTGGCCGCTTCGCGCAAGGGCTACGGCGACGGGCCGAACGTGTTCTGCCACCTGGGCAACGACGCCGGCGAACGCGCCGCCGCGCTGCTCAGCTATCGACGGGTGAGGGCTGCCTGATGGCCAACGAGGTGTACGCCAACAACATGGAGATCTCCTGCAAGGCGGCGAGCGGCAAGTCCATCGCGGCCTTCCCGGATGTCTGCTTCACCCCGCCGCAGGCGCCGCCGACGCCGTTGGGGGTACCGATCCCCTACCCCAATACCGGCCTGTCCAAGGACACCACCAAAGGCACCCGGACCATTCGCATCACCCGCAAGGAGGTGATGCTGAAGAACAAGAGCTACTACAAGACCAGCTACGGCGACGAGCCGGGGCGGGCGCCGAAGAAGGGCATCGTCACCAGCAAGATCAAGGGCAAGGTGTACTTCACCTCCTGGTCGATGAACGTCAAGTTCGAAAGCAAGAACGTGGTTCGCCACCTCGACCTGACCACCCACAACCACGCGTCCTTTCCTGGCAATACGCCGGTCTGGCCCTACCTCGACCAGGCCACCGTCGATGCTGGTGGTGGACCGTGCAGCAATGAAGTGAAGAAGGAGAAGAAGGATTGCGCTGACTTCAAGCCGCATGGCAGCAAGGATGCCTGCGCTGGCCTTGGCGCGGGCAAGCCTTCCGGCAAGAAGACCAGCAACGAAGCTGACCGACTGGCAGACAAGGTCGCTGCCCGAAAATGCCTGACCGCGCGCCGGTGTGCCCTGCAACCGTACAAGCCGAACAGTTGCTGCCCGCAGCAGACCGCTCACCACCTGATCGAGGCCAGCGCCTTGCACGACAAGGGACGTGGTGGAAAAGGCTCGGTACCCCTCAAGGGGATATCCAACTATTCGGAGAACAAGGCTCCTTGCGTCTGCGCGGAGGGCGTCAATCAGAACGTGGGTACCCACGGCCTCATGCACACGTTCCAGAGCGCCGCCGCCGCGAAGTCGCGCAGTGGAACCCTGCAATTGTCCAATGGCAGCTCCATCTCCGCGAAGAAGACCACCTACGGAACGGCGAAACGTCAATCCATGGCTGCCATGGGCAAGGTCTTTCCGCAGTCGAAATGCTCGAAGGAATGTCTGTCCGCTCAGCTCGACAACTATCACAAGCAGTGCGGAATCAACGCCAGAACACCCATCAAGGCCGTTGAAACCGGCCAGACCGACGTCACGGCTGCGACGCAGGCGATAAAGACCCGCAATGCGCGTCTTGGCGCCACGAGGAGTCGAGTCCGCTAGTGACCGTTACAGGAGATTGAAATGTTGAAGAAACTCTCGCCGATTTTCTCGAACATCACCGGCGTCGTCCGCTATCAGGACCTGGCGTACGTGGCCTCGGTATCCGACGAGATCCAGGAGCAGAACATAGCGCACAGCTATGTCACGGAGTGGGACTGCGGAACCTGGTGTGTTGCTGGCGAGGATGACGACATGCTGCCCTGGGAGATCGTGTCGGCCACGGTAGTGCACGAGCCAGTGGAACAAGCATTGTTTCTGGGCGCTCGGGGCCAGGTATTCTGCATGGGCTCCGGCGACATCCATGAAGAGCAGTTGCCCGACGGCGACGATGCCATCGGTGGCCGGGGCAATATGCGCGGCGTTGCCTGTATCGACGGGGTGGCCTATGCCTGCGGGATGGATCGACAGGTCTACCGGCGCTTCGACGAGAACGACTGGCGTGCCATCGACAGCGGCGCTCGGCCTCCGGCAGGCAGCGAAGCGGTGGTCGGATTCGAGGCCATCGGCGGCTTCGGTGCCAGGGAAATCTATGCCGTCGGCTGGGACGGGGAGATCTGGCAGTACGACGGCAAGCGCTGGCAGCCCCGGGAGAGCCCGACGAACTTGATCCTGACGGCGATCTGCTGCGCGGAAGATGGCTCGGTTTACGCCTGTGGACAGGCGGGAACGCTGCTGCGTGGACGCAACGACCACTGGGAGATCATCGCCCAGGACGATGTCGATGAAGACTTGTGGAGCCTCGCGTGGTTCGACGGCGCACTCTACGTGTCGAGCGCAACGGCGGTCTATACGCTGGTCGGTGGCCATCTCAAGGAGGTGGACTTCGGTGATGAGCAACCCCAACGCTGCTTCCACCTTAGCGCTGCCGACGGCGTGTTGTGGAGCATCGCCGCGAAAGACATCTTCAGCTTCGACGGCCAGCAATGGACGCGCATAGATTGAGCATCGCAGCGATCGTCGACCAGCACGCCGAGGAAGCCGCCTTCCTTGCCCTGCTCCGCGACTACGCCGTGCGTGCGCCCCATTACGACCTGGAGGAGCTCGCCGAGCTCGATCAGCGCATCGAGGCGCACCTGGACGGCTTGGCGATCGCCGGCCAGGCCGGCCATGACGCCCTGCTCGAGCAACTCGACGCGCACGCCCAGGGCGAGGCGTTCGCCCTCGCGGTGCTGGCCATGCAGGCAGGAGACGATGCGTTGATCGGCCGGATGCGCGCTTGTCTTGCGGCGTCTCCGGAAGCCCGGCGCGGTTTCGCCGCAGCCCTCGGCTGGCTCGACTGGGACCAGGCGCGGCCCTGGGTGGAGCGCCTGCTGGCCTCGCCCGAGCCGCTGTTCCGCGCCATTGGCCTGGCCGCCTGCGGCATGCACCGGCATGACCCGGGGCCGGCGCTGCTGTCCGCCCTTGGCCACGCCGACCCGGCGGTGCTGGCGCGCGCCGCGCGCACCGCCGGCGAGCTGCGTCGGCGCGACCTGATGGCGAATATTCGCGCCTATCGCGCCCACGATGACCCGAGCCTGCGCTTCTGGGCCAACTGGGCCACCGCGCAGATGGGCGACGAGGAGGCGTTGGGGCCATTGCGTGCGTTCGCCGGGCAGCCCGGCCCGTTCCAGCTGCCGGCGACCATGGTGCTGCTCGCCTGGCAGCCGCGCGACACCAGCATGGCCTGGATTCGCCAACTGATGCAGGCGGCGGACACGCGGCGGATCGGCATCCAGGCCACCGGCCTGTTCGGCGATCCGGTGGCGGTGCCCTGGCTGATCCAGCAGATGCGCGACGAGAGTCTGGCGCGGGTCGCCGGCGAGGCCTTCAGCCTGATCACCGGCGCCGACCTGGCGCTGCTCGACCTGGAGCTGGAGGCCTTGCCCGACTACGACCCTGGCCCCAACGACGATCCCGACGACGAAGACGTCGCCCTCGACGACGATGAGAACCTCACCTGGCCGGACGCGGCACGGGTTACCGCCTGGTGGCGGGACCACGGTGCGCGCTTCGTCGCCGGGCGCGCCTACCTGCTCGGCGAACCTCTGGGCGAGGCGCACTGCCGCCAGGTCCTGCGCGACGGCCAGCAACGCCAGCGAATGGCTGCGGCGTGCCTGCTGGCGCGCTTCGTGCCGAACCTGCCGCTGTTCCCCACCGGTGCGCCGGTGCGCCGCCAACTGGACCTGTTCTGATAGCTGGCTGGCACCGGGCGGCCAGGTCATGGCCGCTGGCGCGGTGCGCCGGGTTTTCCCATTCGACGAATTTCCCTGCACGTAGCCAACCGGTTGACTGAAACCTTTCACCACTTATGCGGGGCGAATGGAAATGCCACTCGTTTGCCATGATAGCCTGTCGACATCCTCTGGAAATATCGTGAAAAAAGCTGACAACGTGCGAGATAGAGGGATTTTTTAATTTATGGTTAAGCTTCGGGCATTAGCGTTGAGCACCAGAAGTGACCGATCGGTCACGTAGGTCGCTCTGCGTTTGTTGTGCCTTTTTCCTATGGGGAAAGCGTCGGCAGACGTGGGAAAATTCAATCGATCCACTCATCGAGGTTCCGAACCATGCCAGACCGTATGCGGGGCGTTAAGTCCGATTCTCCAGAGCAGGAAAGCGCTGACGATGCATTGAAAAGGATTGTCGATGGATTCCAGCATTTCCGCCGGGAGGTCTTTCCCGAGCAGCAGGCGCTGTTCAAGAAGCTCGCCAATAGCCAGCGGCCGCGGGCGATGTTCATCACCTGCGCGGATTCGCGCATCGTTCCCGAGCTGATCACCCAGAGTTCCCCCGGCGACCTGTTCGTCACCCGCAACGTCGGCAACGTGGTGCCGCCCTACGGGCAGATGAACGGTGGCGTCTCCACCGCCATCGAATACGCTGTGCTGGCGCTGGGCGTGCACCACATCATCGTCTGCGGCCACTCCGACTGCGGGGCGATGCGCGCCGTGCTCGACCCGCAGACCCTGGAACGCATGCCGACGGTCAAGGCCTGGCTGCGGCACGCCGAGGTGGCACGCACGGTGGTGGCGGACAACTGCGACTGCGGCGCCAGCCACGACACCCTCGGGGTGCTCACCGAAGAGAACGTGGTGGCCCAGCTCGATCACCTGCGCACCCACCCCTCGGTGGCCTCGCGCCTGGCCAGCGGGCAACTGTTCATCCACGGCTGGGTGTACGACATCGAGAGTGCGCAGATCCGCGCCTACGACGCCAAGCAGGGTCGCTTCCTGCCCCTCGACGGCGAGCATCCGGTGCCGATGGCCACGCCCGCGCCGCGCTACCTGAACTCGTGATAGCGGCGGCCGTGCGGGCCGCCGGATAACAACAGCGTTTTCGCGTCACCTTTCGCCGTTCCTGCCATGGACGACCTCTGGGAAGCCCCGTTCCGGGGCTGAACGGGTCGCTATTACAAGAAAAAACACACTGCGCACACACAACCGGCGCCGGGCCTGGTCCTGGCGTCGCTCCCTCGTCGTGGAAAAAATTCGCAGGAGAACTGTGCCATGCATGTTTCAAAGGTGTTTCCGTCCCTCCGGGACACGTTGCCGCGGGACCTGATGGCCTCCGTGGTGGTGTTCCTCGTCGCCCTGCCGCTGTGCATGGGCATCGCCATCGCCTCCGGGATGCCGCCGGCCAAGGGCCTGCTCACCGGCATCGTCGGTGGCCTGGTGGTCGGCTTCCTGGCCGGCTCGCCGCTACAGGTCAGCGGCCCGGCGGCCGGCCTCGCGGTGCTGGTCTTCGAACTGGTGCGTACCTACGGGGTGGCCATGCTCGGGCCGATCCTGCTGCTCGCCGGCGCCATCCAGCTGCTCGCCGGGCGGCTGCGCCTGGGCTGCTGGTTCCGGGTCACCTCGCCGGCGGTGGTATACGGGATGCTCGCCGGCATCGGCATCCTCATCGTCCTTTCGCAATTGCACGTGATGCTCGACCTGGCGCCCAAGGTGTCCGGCCTCGACAACCTGCTGGCATTCCCCCAGGCGGCGTTCGCCGCGCTCGGTTCGCTGGGCATGGACAGCGGCCTCGACGCGGCGCTGCTCGGGCTGGGCACCATCGCGGTGATGTGGGGCTGGGACAAGCTGCGTCCGCAACGCCTGCGCTTCCTACCCGGCGCGCTGCTCGGCGTGAGCCTGGCGACCCTGGCCAGCCTCTGGCTGGCGCTGGACGTGCGGCGGGTCGAGGTACCGGCCAACCTCGGCGAGGCCATCGACTGGCTACGCCCGGCCGACCTGCTGGCCCTGGCCGATCCCTCCCTGCTGCTGGCGGCGGTGGTGGTGGCCTTCATCGCCAGTGCGGAGACCCTGCTCTCGGCGGCGGCGGTGGATCGCCTGCACGACGGCCCGCGCTCGGACATGGATCGCGAGTTGTCCGCCCAGGGTGTCGGCAACATGCTCTGCGGCCTGCTCGGCGCGCTGCCGATGACCGGGGTGATCGTGCGCAGCTCGGCCAACGTCAACGCCGGTGCGCGAACCCGCGCCTCGGCGATCTTCCACGGCCTCTGGTTGCTCGCCTTCGTCCTCCTGCTCGGCAGCCTGCTGCGGCAGATTCCGGTGGCGAGCCTGGCCGGGGTGCTGGTCTATACCGGGGTCAAGCTGGTCGATTTCAAGGCCCTCGGCAACCTCTCTCGCTACGGCCGGATGCCGATGCTGGTGTACGCGGCCACCGCCCTGGCCATCGTCTTCACCGACCTGCTGACCGGCGTGCTGGTGGGCTTCGCCCTGACCCTGCTGAAGCTGGTGCTGAAAGCGGCGCGGCTGAAGATCGCCCTGCGCTACACCGGCGAGCATGAAGCCGAGCTGCGCCTGAGCGGCGCCGCGACTTTCCTCAAGGTGCCGGCGCTGTCGCGGGTGCTCGACGAGGTCAAGCCGGGGACCACCCTGCACGTACCGATGGATAACCTCAGCTATGTCGACCATGCCTGCATGGAGCTGCTCGAGGATTGGGGGCGGATGGCACCGGTGCAGGGCTCGCGCCTGGTGATCGAACCGCGCGCCTTGAAGCGTCGCCTGGAAGGGCGCCTGCGCGGCAGCGTCGGGTTGGGCGGCGCGCGCAATGGCGGGGCGGTCAGCCCAGGCTGAGTTCCACCCCGAGCTGCTTCGACAGGCACGGCCACTGCTGCCAGGCGGCGACCACCCGCGGGTTCTTCAGGTTCTCGCGGTAGGCGCGGGCCGAGTCGGCGTCGAAGGTGGTGGCGTCGAGCATGTTCTCCACCGCATGGTGGACGGCTTCGTCCAGCCGGTTGGCGAAGGGCTCGCCGATCAACTGGTGGGCCACCAGGTTGGCTACGGTGGTGTCCAGTGGGATCAGTGCCTGGCCGAAGTGGGCGATGTAGCGGTCGTTCACTTCTTCCACCAGGCGGTGCGCCAGGTAGGCTTCGTCGAGCAGGGCGTCGAGGCCGTCGTGGCCGGCGAGCAACGCCGGCGGGGTGAGGAAGAACTGCTCGGCGACCTTCAGCACCGGCTTGATCCGTTCCTCGATGCCGGCTTCGCGGGCCACGCTGTTGGCGGCGTCGAGCAGGTCCGGTACCTGTTCGACGTAGGCGTGGACGAAGCGGGTGAGTATGTCTTCCGTGTTCTCGCCTTGCGGCTGGATGGTGCGATGCAGGCGGGGCAGGCGGCTGGCTATCAGATCAGCCAGGTAACCGTGGCGGGCTTCGCTGAGGTGCGCCTGCTGGATGAGTTCACGGAGGGCAGCGGTGTTCATGGGGTCTCCCATACAACGGGGATGGTGAAGAAGAGGAGAAACATAGCCGGCGGCGCGCGCCGGCTAAGACGCGATTGTCATAATCGCTTCGTGGTTATGCGAGGATGATATATCAGGCGGCCACCATTCGCCTGCAAAGCCACGCCGCTCGCGGCTTTTAGAGAAGAATCGGCACTTTCCAGCGACGTTTTTACGCTGCGTTGTTATGTCGCAGCCGCTGTCTATACTCCCACTCGAATGCTGAACCTGATGAACCCGGCCTGCCTTGCTGTGTGCCGAGGTGCGACGGTCAAAGTTCGTTGTCTTGGCGGTCCACCCCTTGGCCGTTGGCGTCTGCCGGCGGGATAAAAACAACGATAAGGGGAACCCGAATGCTGCGACATCCACGAGTCTGGATGGGCTTCCTTTTGCTCTCGGCGATCAGCCAGGCGAATGCCGCCTGGACGGTCAACATGGCCCCGGGCGCTACCGAGGTGAGCCGGTCCGTCTTCGACCTGCACATGACCATCTTCTGGATCTGCGTGGTGATCGGCGTGCTGGTCTTCGGCGCGATGTTCTGGTCGATGATCGTCCACCGCCGCTCCACCGGCCAGCAGCCGGCGCACTTCCACGAGAGCACCACGGTGGAAATCCTCTGGACGGTGGTGCCGTTCGTGATCCTGGTGGTGATGGCGGTGCCCGCCACCCGCACCCTGATCCACATCTACGACACTTCCGAGCCGGAGCTGGACGTGCAGGTCACCGGCTACCAGTGGAAGTGGCAGTACAAGTACCTGGGCCAGGACGTCGAGTACTTCAGCAACCTGGCCACCCCGCAGGACCAGATCCACAACCGGCAGGCGAAGGACGAGCATTACCTGCTGGAGGTGGACGAGCCGCTGGTGCTGCCGGTGGGCACCAAGGTGCGCTTCCTGATCACCTCCAGCGACGTGATCCATTCCTGGTGGGTGCCGGCCTTCGCGGTCAAGCGCGACGCCATCCCCGGCTTCGTCAACGAGGCCTGGACCAAGGTCGACGAGCCCGGCATCTATCGTGGCCAGTGCGCCGAGCTGTGCGGCAAGGACCACGGCTTCATGCCGATCGTGGTCGACGTCAAGCCCAAGGCCGAGTTCGACCAGTGGCTGGCCAAGCGCAAGGAAGAGGCGGCGAAGGTCAAGGAACTGACCAGCAAGGAGTGGACCAAGGAAGAGTTGGTCGCGCGCGGCGACAAGGTCTACCACACCATCTGCGCCGCCTGCCACCAGGCCGAAGGCCAGGGCATGCCGCCGATGTTCCCGGCGCTGAAGGGTTCGAAGATCGTCACCGGGCCCAAGGAGCACCACCTGGAAGTGGTCTTCAACGGCGTGCCCGGCACCGCCATGGCGGCCTTCGGCAAGCAGCTCAACGAGGTCGACCTGGCCGCGGTGATCACCTACGAGCGCAACGCCTGGGGCAACGACGATGGCGACATGGTCACCCCGAAAGACGTCGTCGCCTACAAGCAGAAACAACAATAGGAGACCGCCATGAGTGCTGTGATCGATACGCCCGACCACCATGCCGGCGACCACCACCACGGACCGGCCAAGGGCCTGATGCGCTGGGTGCTGACGACCAACCACAAGGACATCGGCACCCTCTACCTGTGGTTCAGCTTCATGATGTTCCTGCTCGGCGGCTCGATGGCCATGGTGATCCGCGCCGAGCTGTTCCAGCCCGGCCTGCAGATCGTCGAGCCGGCGTTCTTCAACCAGATGACCACCATGCACGGCCTGATCATGGTCTTCGGCGCGGTGATGCCGGCCTTCGTCGGCCTGGCCAACTGGATGATCCCGCTGATGATCGGCGCGCCGGACATGGCCCTGCCGCGGATGAACAACTTCAGCTTCTGGCTGCTGCCGGCGGCCTTCGGCCTGCTGGTCAGCACCCTGTTCATGCCCGGCGGCGGCCCCAACTTCGGCTGGACCTTCTATGCGCCGCTGTCGACCACCTTCGCCCCGCACAGCGTGACCTTCTTCATCTTCGCCATCCACCTGGCCGGGATCAGCTCGATCATGGGCGCGATCAACGTGATCGCCACCATCCTCAACCTGCGCGCCCCGGGCATGACCCTGATGAAGATGCCGCTGTTCGTCTGGACCTGGCTGATCACCGCGTTCCTGCTGATCGCGGTGATGCCTGTGCTGGCCGGCGTGGTGACCATGATGCTGATGGACATCCACTTCGGCACCAGCTTCTTCAGCGCCGCCGGCGGCGGCGACCCGGTGCTGTTCCAGCACGTGTTCTGGTTCTTCGGCCACCCCGAGGTGTACATCATGATCCTGCCCGCCTTCGGTGCGGTCAGTGCGATCATCCCGACCTTCGCGCGCAAGCCGCTGTTCGGCTACACCTCGATGGTCTACGCCACCGCCAGCATCGCTTTCCTCTCCTTCGTGGTCTGGGCGCACCACATGTTCGTGGTCGGCATCCCGGTCACCGGCGAGCTGTTCTTCATGTACGCCACCATGCTGATCGCGGTGCCCACCGGGGTGAAGGTGTTCAACTGGGTGACCACCATGTGGGAGGGTTCGCTGACCTTCGAGACGCCGATGCTGTTCGCCGTGGCCTTCGTCATCCTGTTCACCATCGGCGGCTTCTCCGGACTGATGCTGGCGATCGCCCCGGCGGACTTCCAGTACCACGACACCTACTTCGTGGTCGCCCACTTCCACTACGTGCTGGTGCCCGGCGCGATCTTCGGCATCTTCGCCTCGGCTTACTACTGGCTGCCGAAGTGGACCGGCCACATGTACGACGAGACCCTCGGCAAGCTGCACTTCTGGATGAGCTTCATCGGCATGAACCTGGCGTTCTTCCCGATGCACTTCGTCGGCCTCGCCGGCATGCCGCGACGGATCCCCGACTACAACCTGCAGTTCGCCGACTTCAACATGGTTTCGTCGATCGGCGCCTTCATGTTCGGCACCACCCAGCTGCTGTTCCTGTTCATCGTCATCAAGTGCATCCGCGGCGGCAAGCCGGCCCCTGCCAAGCCCTGGGACGGCGCCGAGGGCCTGGAGTGGAGCATCCCCTCGCCGGCGCCCTACCACACCTTCAGCACCCCGCCCGAGGTCAAGTGAGGAGCGCGTCATGAGCGATGCCAAGGTCGATACCCGCCGCCTGGTCGGCCGCCTGCTGCTGGTGACCGTGCTGATGTTCGCCTTCGGCTTCGCCCTGGTGCCGCTCTATGACGTGATGTGCCGCGCCCTGGGGATCAACGGCAAGACCGCCGGCAGCGCCTACAGCGGCGAACAGCAGGTGGATGTCGGGCGCGAGGTGAAGGTGCAGTTCATGACCTCGAACAATATCGACATGGTCTGGGAGTTCCGCTCCGCCGGCGACCAGTTGGTGGTGCATCCCGGCGCGGTGAACCAGATGGTGTTCTACGCGCGCAACCCGAGCGACAAGCCGATGACTGCGCAGGCCATCCCGAGCATCGCCCCGGCCGAGGCCGCCGCCTACTTCCACAAGACCGAATGCTTCTGTTTCACCCAGCAGGTGCTGCAACCCGGCGAGAGCATCGAGATGCCGGTGCGCTTCATCGTCGACCGCGATCTGCCCAAGGATGTGCGGCACGTGACGCTGGCCTACACCCTCTTCGATATCACTGCGCGGAAGCCGCCCGTACCGGTTGCGGGACGATAAGGAGAACAACATGGCAAGCCACGAACACTATTACGTCCCCGCCCAGAGCAAGTGGCCGATCATCGCCAGCATCGGCCTGCTGGTGACGGTGTTCGGCCTGGGTACCTGGTTCAACGACCTCACCGCCGGCCACAAGGAGTCCCATGGCCCGTGGATCTTCTTCGTCGGCGGGCTGATCATCGCCTACATGCTGTTCGGCTGGTTCGGCAACGTCATCCGCGAGAGCCGCGCCGGACTCTACAGCGCACAGATGGACCGCTCGTTCCGCTGGGGCATGAGCTGGTTCATCTTCTCCGAGGTGATGTTCTTCGCCGCCTTCTTCGGCGCGCTGTTCTACGTCCGCCACTTCGCCGGTCCCTGGCTCGGCGGCGAGGGTGCCAAGGGCGTGGCGCACATGCTCTGGCCGAACTTCCAGTACAGCTGGCCGCTGCTGCAGACCCCGGACCCGAAGCTGTTCCCGCCGCCGAGCGCGGTGATCGAGCCGTGGAAGCTGCCGCTGATCAACACCATCCTGCTGGTCACCTCCAGCTTCACCGTGACCTTCGCCCACCACGCCCTGAAGAAGAACAAGCGCGGCCCGCTCAGGGCCTGGCTGGCGCTGACCGTGCTGCTGGGGATCGCCTTCCTGATCCTGCAGGCCGAGGAGTACGTGCACGCCTACAACGAGCTGGGCCTGACCCTCGGCGCCGGCATCTACGGCTCGACCTTCTTCATGCTCACCGGCTTCCACGGCGCCCACGTGACCCTCGGCGCGCTGATCCTCGGCATCATGCTGATCCGCATCCTGCGCGGTCACTTCGATGCCGAGCACCACTTCGGCTTCGAGGCCGCCAGTTGGTACTGGCACTTCGTCGACGTGGTCTGGATCGGCCTGTTCATCTTCGTCTACGTGATCTGACCGCCACCGGGGGAATCAGAAATGCCAGGGCGCGTGGCTGTTCAGCTCGCCGCTGTAGAAGCCCCAGGCGACCAGCACCAGGGTCGCCGCGGCGAGCACCACGCGGACGGTCAGCGAATTGACCACGCGGGAACCATGGCCCTGGTCCTTGACCAGGAAGAACAGGCCGCTGAACAGGCTCACCAGGGTAGCCAGCAGTAGCAGGACGATCGCCACTTTCAACATGGTGGGACTCCGGCGATGGGGGGATTCATGCAGTATAGCCAGCGCCTCGGGGAGGCCGGACGCAATGACAGACGCAGCATGCGTGGCGCGTTCCGCCCCGGCCTGCTGCCGACCCTGGTGGTCCTCGGCCTGCTGCCGGTGCTGCTCTGGCTGGGCACCTGGCAGTTGCAGCGGGCCGACGAGAAGCGCGCCCTGCTGGCCAGCTACGAGGCCCGGCGCGGCGCCGAGCCGGTGTCGCCTGGGCAGCTAGAGGGACTGCGCGACCCGGCGTACGTCCGCGTGCGCCTGCACGGCCGCTTCGACGAGCGGCATACGCTGCTGCTGGATAACCGGCTGCGCAACGGACAGGCCGGGGTCGAGGTGCTGCAACCCTTCTACGACCAGGCCAGCGGCCTCTGGCTGCTGGTCAACCGCGGCTGGGTCGCATGGACTGACCGACGTTCGCCGCCGACGCTGGAAACCCCCGACCGCGTCCTCCTGCTCGACGCCTGGACCTACCTGCCGCCACCCGGCGGCCTGCACCTGGCCGACGCGCCGGCCGGCGGCTGGCCGCGCCTGGTGACCCAGCTCGACATCCCGGCGCTGTGGCAGGCCTTCGGTCGCGCCGGGCTGCCCTGGGAAATCCGCCTGGAGCCGGGCGACGCCAGCTTCGACACCGATTGGCCCCTGGTCTCGATGCCGCCGGAGCGGCACACCGGCTACGCCGTGCAGTGGTTCGCCCTGGCGACGGCCCTGCTCGCCCTCTACCTCTACCTCGGTGTGCGCCGCGCACGGGAGAAAAACCATGAGTCTCGCGATTCCGATGCCTGAACGTCCGCGCCGCGCCCGTGGCCGCCTGCAACTGCTGGCGATCATCGGCCTGGTGGTGGGGCCGATGCTGCTCGCCAGCGCCATGTACAAATGGAATTTCTGGGTTCCGCAGGGGCGCAGCTACAGCGGCGCGCTGATCGGCAACGGCCAGACCCCCGCCGACCTCGGCGTGCAGGGACGCAGCCAGGGCGAGCAGTGGCAACTGCTGGTGACCGCGCCGGGTACTTGCGGCGAGGACTGCCAGCAACTGGTCTACCTGGCCCGCCAGGTCAACATCGCCCTCGGCCGCGAAGCCTCGCGCGCCGGCCACGCCCTGGCCGCCAGTGGCGAGCTGCCGGCGGACTTCGCCAACCTGGTGAGGCAGGACTACCCGCGCCTGCAGCGCTACGGCCTGGACCCGGCCCTGTACGACAAGGCCGGCGGCGGCGAGCGGCCGCTGCTGTGGGTGGTCGACCCGCACGGCAACCTGGTGCTGCGCTACGACGCCAAGGCCAACGGCAAGAAGCTGCTGAAGGACGTGCAACTGCTGCTCAAGCTCTCGCATATCGGTTGATCGGCGTGGCCGGCGCGGTTCCCGGCCCGATGAGGACAGAACGACAAGAAAAAGGGGCCCGCAAATGACAGGCGCAACCCGCAAACCCGGTTTCACCGTCGCCGTGCTGGCGACCCTGCTGGCCGCCGTGGTGGTCCTGCTCGGCGCCTATACCCGGCTGACCCACGCCGGCCTCGGCTGTCCGGACTGGCCAGGCTGCTACGGCTTCGTCCACGTGCCGCTGAGCGAGGCGCAACTGGCCCACGCCGAACTGCACTTCCCCGACGCCCCGGTGGAGGCACAGAAGGGCTGGAACGAGATGATCCACCGCTATTTCGCCGGCGCCCTCGGCCTGCTCATCCTTGGCCTGGCGTTGCATGCGCTGGTCCGCCGCGGGCGCGACGGCCAACCGCTGAAGCTGCCGCTGCTGCTGCTCGCGGTGGTAATCGCGCAGGCCGCCTTCGGCATGTGGACGGTGACCCTCAAGCTCTGGCCGCAGGTGGTCACCGCCCATCTGCTCGGCGGCTTCACCACCCTGGCGCTGCTCTTTCTCCTCGCCCTGCGCCTCTCCGGACGCTTCGCGGCGCGGCGCTACCCGGCGGCGACCCGCGGACTGGCGGGGCTGGCCCTGCTCCTGGTGATCGGCCAGATCGCCCTCGGCGGCTGGGTCAGCAGCAACTATGCGGCGGTGGCCTGCATCGACCTGCCCACCTGCCATGGCGAGTGGTGGCCGCGGATGGACTTCGCCAACGGCTTCCACCTGACCCAGCACATCGGCCCCAACTACCTCGGCGGCCAGCTCGACAGCGACGCGCGCACGGCGATCCACATGACCCACCGGATCGGAGCGCTGTGCGTGACCCTGGTCCTCCTGCTGCTCGCCTGGCGCCTGCAGCGCAGCGGCCTGGTCTGGCCGACCGCGCTGATGCTGCTCGGCCTGTCGCTGCAGATCGGCCTGGGCATCAGCAACGTGCTGCTGCACCTGCCGCTGCCGGTGGCGGTGGCGCACAACGGCGGTGGCGCCCTGCTGCTGCTCAGCCTGGTGCTGGTCAACTATCGCCTGCGCGCGCCGGCCAGCGTCCGCGCGCCGGCACCGTCGCCGCAGCGCGTGCGCCGCACGCTGCCGCCGGCGCAAGGTTCGCGGCTGAAGGCCGCCTGACAGACAGAAGGATGGAGGTAAGGATATGGCCACCGTCATCGATCGCCACAGCCAGCCGACCTGGCGCGACTTCCTCGAACTGACCAAGCCCAAGGTCGTGGTGCTGATGCTGATCACCTCGCTGATCGGCATGCTGCTCGCCACCAAGGCGCCGCTGGATGGCTTCGTGCCCTGGCAGGTGCTGATCTTCGGCAACCTCGGCATCGGCCTTTGTGCCGGCGCGGCGGCGGCGGTCAACCATGTGGTGGACCGGCGCATCGACTCGATCATGGCGCGGACCCACAAGCGGCCGCTGGCCGAGGGCCGGGTGTCGCCGAGCATGGCGCTGGGCTTCGCGCTGCTCCTGGCGCTGGCCGGGATGGCCGTGCTGCTGGCCTTCACCAACCCGCTGACGGCCTGGCTGACCCTCGCCTCGCTGCTCGGCTACGCGGCGCTCTACACCGGCTTCCTGAAGCGCGCCACGCCGCAGAACATCGTCATCGGCGGGCTCGCCGGGGCGGCGCCGCCGCTGCTCGGCTGGGTCGCCATCACCGGCCACCTGAGCGCCGAGCCGCTGTTGCTGGTACTGATCATCTTCGCCTGGACCCCACCGCATTTCTGGGCGCTCTGCATCCACCGCAAGGACGAATACGCCAAGGCCGACATCCCGATGTTGCCGGTGACCCACGGCGAGCGCTACACCAAGCTGCACATCCTGCTCTATACCCTGGTGCTGTTCGCGGTGAGCCTGATGCCGTTCGTCATCCACATGAGCGGGCTGGTCTACCTGCTCTGCGCCCTGGCCCTGGGCGCGCGCTTCCTCGACTGGGCCTGGGCGCTCTACTGTGACAGCCGGCCACATGCGGCGATAAAGACCTTCAAGTACTCTATCGTCTACCTGTTCCTGCTGTTCATGGCGCTGCTGGTGGACCACTATCTGCCGCTGAAGCTGCTTCTCTGATCCCACTCTAGAGCCTTGCCCACCCATGACTCGAGTCAACAAGACCGTCCTCGTCCTCGTCGCCCTGGTCGCCCTGGTCCTCGGCCTCACCGTGCACAAGGTGCTCACCGCCCAGCGCCAGGCCGATCCCACCGTGCTGCTCGACGCCGGCATCGTGATCCTGCCGCAGACGCGCAAGGTGCCGGCGCTGGAGTTCACCAACCAGGACGGCCAGGCGGTCAGCACTGCCAGTCTCAAGGGTCGCTGGCACCTGCTGTTCTTCGGCTACACCTTCTGCCCCGATGTCTGCCCGACCACCCTCGCCCAGCTCCGCGAATTGCAGGGCAAGCTGCCGCAGGAGGTGCGCGACGACCTGCAGGTGGTATTCGTCAGCGTCGATCCGAACCGCGACACGCCGCAGCAGATCAAGCAATACCTGGGCTACTTCAACGCCGGCTTCCAGGGGCTCACCGGCACTCCGGAGAACATCCAGAAGCTGGCCAACGCCATGAGCATCCCCTACATCCCCGCCGACACCAGCAAGCCCAACTACACCGTCGACCACAGCGGCAACCTGGTGATCATCGGCCCGGACGGCGAGCAGCACGGCTTCATCCGCGCGCCGCTGAACAACGCCAAGCTGGAAGCCCAACTGCCCGGCGTGCTCAAGCCGCAGGCCTGATTCCCTTTCCTTCCTCCACCGTCCGCGGCGTTCCGGGCCTCAGGCCCGGCGCATGCCGATGTGCGGGATGTCGTCTTCCAGGTAGACCTCGGTGACCGCGACGAAGCCATAGCGGCCGTAGTAGGCCTGCAGGTGGGCCTGGGCCGAGAGGTACACCGGGGTATCCAGCCAGAGGCGCTCCGCCGCCTGCAGCGCGCGTTCCATCAACTGGTGACCAAGCCCCTGGCCGCGCGCGGCCGAGGAACTGACCACCCGGCCGATCACCACCTGGCCCTCGTGGCGAACCGGGTCCAGCAGGCGCAGGTAGGCGAGCAACTGGCCGTCGCGCCAGGCCATCAGGTGATGGGTATCGCCGACCAGATCGAGGCCGTCGACTTCCTGATAGGGGCATTTCTGTTCCACCACGAAGACCTCGGTGCGCAATTGCAGCAGCGCGTAGAGTTCCTTCAGGGTGAGGTCGGCGTGGTGCTTGCAGGTCCAGTCGAGCGACATGGTCGGGATTCCGGGGCAGGAGACAGGAACGCGGTTATGCCATGGGCGGCGGGCCGCTGGAAAGGCGTGGCCGGTCGGTTTCGTTTCAGAACCCACGCGGCTATCCTTTGCCGAACGGCTGGAGGTGTCTCATGCGTTGGGAAGAACTGAGCGAACAACCCTGTTCGCTGGCGCGGGTGCTGGCGATCCTCGGCGATCGCTGGACCCTGCTGGTATTGCGCGACTGCTTTCTCGGCGTGCGCCGTTTCGACGACTTCGAGCGCAGCCTCGGCGTGACCCGTCACGTCCTCGCCGACCGCCTCAAGCGCCTTGTCGAAGCGGAGATACTGGCCAAGGTGCCCTACCAGGAAAGGCCGCTGCGCGAGGAATACCGGCTTACCGAGAAAGGGATGGAACTGTACCCGGCCATCCTTTCCCTGGTGAACTGGGGCGACCGCCACCTCGCCGGCGTCGAGGGGCCGCCACTCGAGCATGTGCACAAGCATTGCGGCCAACACATGCATGGCGTGCTGGTCTGTTCCGAATGCGGTGAGCCGCTGCACGCGCGGGACGTGACGGTACGCGAGGGGCTGTTCTGGAAGGGGCGCCTGCTGCGGCGCGGCTGAGCGTTCCAGGCCTGGCCGCCGACGCGAATCGGCGGATAAACGCCGATGGCGTTACGGCAGGAAGGACGCTGTCGTACCAGGCTCCGCCGACCGGTCCCCTCTCTTCAGGGAGAGGACGTGCCGGGCAGGCCGGGACAGGCAGAGTAATTGGTGCGCGGATATCACTCGAGCCCTTGCCAGTTGACAAGTTCCTTTTAAGAACTAACTATCGTCTCTATTGGGTTCTAAAAAAGAACTAACAAGAGAGGCCTCTGCAATGACCCAGCGCAAAGCGGTTCTGGTAATGGGCGCCGGCGACGCCACCGGTGGCGCCATCGCCCGGCGGTTCGCCCGCGAGGGCTACGTGGCGTGCGTCGCCCGGCGCAACGCGGAGAAGCTGGAGCCGCTGGTGCAGGCCATCCGCGACCAAGGCGGCGAGGCTCTGGCCTGCGGCTGCGACGCACGCCAGGAGCAGCAGGTGATCGACCTCTTCGCCCGCATCGAGGGTGAGGTCGGTGCGCTGGAGGCGGTGATCTTCAACGTCGGCGCCAACGTCTGGTTCCCGATCACCGAAACCACCGAACGGGTCTATCGCAAGGTCTGGGAGATGGCCGCCTTCGGCGGCTTCCTCACCGGCCGCGAGGCGGCGCGGGTGATGCTGCCGCGGCAGCGCGGAACGATCATCTTCACTGGCGCCACCGCCTCGTTGCGCGGCCGCGCGCATTTCGCCGCGTTCTCCGGCGCCAAGTTCGCCCTGCGTGCCCTGGCCCAAAGCATGGCGCGCGAGCTGGGGCCGAAGGGCATCCACGTCGCCCACCCGATCATCGACGGCGCCATCGACACCGACTTCATCCGCGAAACCCTGCCCGAGCTGTACAAGCGCAAGGAGCAGGACGGCATCCTCGATCCCGAGCACATCGCCGAGACCTACTGGCAGATCCACTGCCAGCCGCGCGACTGCTGGGTGCACGAACTGGACCTGCGCCCCTGGATGGAAACCTTCTGATCCCCGCCACGGAAAGAGCCACGCATGAGCAAGCAAATCGAGTTCTTCTTCGACTTCGGCAGTCCCACCACCTACCTCGCCTGGACCCAACTGCCGCGCATCGCCGCCGCCCATGGCGCGAGCATCGCCTGGCGGCCGATGCTGCTGGGCGGCGTGTTCAAGGCCACCGGCAACCATTCGCCGATTGAGGTGCCGGCCAAGGGGCGCTATACCCTCCACGACCTGGCGCGCTATGCGAAACGCTACGGCGTGCCACTGGCCTTCAACCCGGCCTTCCCGATCAACACCCTGACGCTGATGCGCGGCGCCCAGGGCTATCTCGGCGGCGAAGGGTTCCAGCCCTACCTGAAAGCGGTGTTCGAAGCGTTGTGGGTACGACAGCAGAACCTCGGCAAGCCCGAGGTGGTCGCCCAGGTGCTGGCGGAGGCTGGGTTCGATCCGGATGAGTTCCTCCGCCTGGTTGGCGACGAGCAGGTCAAGGAGGGGCTCAAGGCGACCACCGAAGAGGCGGTGCGGCGCGGCGTCTTCGGCGCGCCCAGCTTCTTCGTCGGCGACCAGTTGTTCTTCGGCCAGGATCGCCTCGATTTCGTCGCCGAGGCCCTCGCCGGCTGACCTCCCCTTCCCCGCGGCGAGCCGCTCTGGCCCGCCGCCTTGCGCCATCCGAGCGCCCTCCTCCCGGCTGCGGCCCGCGCGTGCCGTGGTTCCTGGCCATTCGTCGCGCCCGCCGATAGCGGCTTGTCAGGCTGACTTCTTTGCGTATAGGCTGAACTGGTCAGACCGGTAATACCACAATAAAAATGCGTTCATCGCCCGCCTCCGCGAGGCCCGATGGAAGCGCCGAATGGAGACTCCTGCGATGTTCATCAAGCGCTGTTCCCGCTCGATATTCCTGCAAGTCGTGATTGGCCTGGTGATAGGCGTGATCTGCGGGGTCGGCATTCCCGACCTGGCCGTGCAGATGAAGCCGCTGGGCGATGGCTTCATCAAGCTGATCAAGATGCTCATCGCACTGATCGTCTTCTGCGTGGTGGTCAACGGCATCTCCGGCGCCGGCGACCTGAAGAAGGTCGGCCGCATCGGCCTGAAGTCGGTGATCTACTTCGAAATCCTCACCACCATCGCCCTGGTCCTCGGCCTGGTGGTCGCCTACAGCCTGGGCCTGGGCAGCGGCGCCAACATCCATCTCAACGAACTGCCCGCCGGCGACGTCGCCCTGTATACCGGGCGCACCCAGGAAATCCATGGCCCCGTGGCATTCCTCATGGGCCTGATCCCGACCTCTGTGTTCAGCGCCTTCGCCGAGAACGACATCCTCCAGGTCCTGCTGTTCTCCGTGCTGTTCGGCAGCGCCCTGAACCTGGTCGGCGAGCAGGCCAGCGGCGTGGCCCGCCTGATCAACGAATTCAGCCACATCGTGTTCCGCATCATGGGCATGATCGTGCGCCTGGCACCGCTCGGCGTGTTCGGCGCGGTGGCCTTCACCACCGCCCGCTACGGCGTCGACTCGCTCAGCCACCTGGGCGCGCTGGTGCTGGTGTTCTACGCCACCTGCCTGGTCTTCGTCATGGCGGTGCTCGGTAGCGTCCTGCGTCTCTCCGGGGTGCGCATGCTGCCGTTCCTGCGCTACTTCCGCGAAGAGCTGCTGATCGTGATGGGCACCGCCTCCTCCGACGCGGTGCTGCCGCAGGTGATGCGCAAGCTCGAGCACATGGGCATCCGCAGCTCCACGGTAGGCCTGGTGATTCCCACCGGCTACTCGTTCAACCTCGACGGATTCTCGATCTACCTGACCCTGGCGGTGGTGTTCATCGCCCACGTCACCGGCACGCCGCTGGCGATGACCGACCTGATCACCATCCTGCTGGTTTCGCTGGTCACCTCCAAGGGCGCCCACGGCATTCCCGGCTCGGCCCTGGTGATCCTCGCCGCCACCCTCACCGCGGTGCCGGCGATCCCGGTGGCCGGCCTGGTGCTGGTGCTTTCGGTGGACTGGTTCATGGGCATCGGCCGCGCGCTGACCAACCTGATCGGCAACTGCGTGGCCACCGTGACCATCGCCCGCTGGGAAAACGACATCGATATGCCGCGCGCGCAGGCCATACTCGACGGGCGCCTGGAGGCGCCGGCCAAGGCCGACGGCGAGCCGCTCAAGCGCAGCGCGGTGGCCGGGGAAGGCAAGCTGCATGGCTGACGCGCCGAGGCGCGTTGCACGTCCGATTGGCAAGTAAAGGGAGGCGACATGTTTTCTTCGTCCAAGCTGGTCAACGCGGTTGCCCAGCGCCTGCTCGACACCATCGAGCAGGGTCGCTGGGTCGCCGGCCAGATGTTGCCCGGCCAGCGCGAGCTGGCTGAACAGATGGAAATCAGCCGGCCGAGCCTGCGCGAGGCGATCATGGTCCTGGAGACCCTGGGCGTGGTCCGTTCGCTGCCGGGCAAGGGCGTGATGGTCCTCGAACGCAGCGAACCGCTGCGCGAGGTCGCGGCGCCCGGCGAGGCGACCATGGAAGACGTCCTGCAACTGCGCTATGCGCTGGAGCCGTTCATCGTCGGCATCGTCGCGCAGAGCGCCGGGGCGGCGGAGATCAGCGAACTGCGGCTGTTGCTGCTGGACCTGCGCGAAGCGGTCGAGGATGGCGACCCGCAGGCTCTGGTTGAGGCCTACACGGCCTTCCACCGGCGCCTGGTGAAGCTCACCTCGAACCCGATCTTCCTCAGCGTTTCCGAACAGATCGGCAGCGCCCTGGAACGCAGCGACAACCTGGTGCGCCGCCAGCCGGAATACGCCGAGGAGATCCTCCAGGAACACGACGCCATCCTCCGTGCGATCCGCCAGCACGACAGCGAGCGGGCGAGCCAGGCGATGCGCCAGCACATCCTCAACGAAGGCGCGCGCCTGAACATCGACCTGCGCTTGCCGCAGGTCTGATCGCCCGCGCCAGGGTTCCAACCCGGGACCGTCGCGGCGCCCGGACGGCTTTCGTCCGCCGCCTGCGAAGGCCCACAAGCACGACTCGACAGGTGTGAACATGGTCGGATTCGAAGCACGTACCCAGCAGGGCGCCGCGCTGCGCCCCACCAGCCATTTCGTCTACGAAAGCATCTACACGGCAATCCTGGAAAAGCGCCTGGCGCCGGCCGCCAAGCTGAGCAAGGAAACCCTCGGGCAGATCTTCCGGGTCAGCAACGGTACCATCCAGCGTGCCCTCACCCGTCTCGCCGAGGACGGCGCGGTGGTGATGCCGCCGAAGGAGGTCGCCAGCGTTGCCCGCCCGGACGAGCGCCAGGCGCGGCAGGTGCTGGACGCGCGCCTGCTGGTGGAAAGCGAAGTGGTGCGGCAACTGCCCGCGGGGCTGGATCCCGCCGCCCTTGCCGAGCTACGGGCGCTGGTCGACGAGGAGCAGGCTTGCCTCGCGGCCCGCGACAGCGCCGGGCTGATCCGTCTCGCCGGGCGCTTCCACCTGCGCCTGGCCGAACTGACCGAGAATCCCTTGCTGCAGGGTTTCGTCCGTGGCCTGGTGGCACGCGCCTCGCTGGACATCGCGCTGAACAAGGGGGCGGTCTATACCGCCGAGGCCTGCGCCGCGCAGCGCGCCCTGCTCGATGCCCTGGAGGACGGCGACAGCGCGGCGGCGGCTGCGCTGATGGACGCTTACCTGCGAGGCCTGTTCGCCCGCATGCGCTTCCTGCCGCCACCCACCACCGACCTGCGCGAGGCATTCGGCATGAAGGCCCCTCGCGGGGAAAAACGCCGGAGGGCCTGACCTCCCCGGCCGCCGCCTACCAGATCTGGCAGGCGGTGGTGGCTGGTGGCCAGCCTATAGTGAAGCGGGTCAGGGATGGCGCCGTGCTGGTCGAAGTAGCCAAGGGTCCGTTGTGAGCGCCCGGTCCTGTCCGTGACGTCCTACAGGAAGCTGTGAACGCATGGTTAACGGAGATCGACATGGCATACGCAGAATGGATCGCAGTGAAGGTCGTGGTATCCAAATCCATCGGCACGGTGGGCATCCGCAACGCCACCTTGCAATGGGGCAAGTTCTACCGCTACACCAACAAGGACGACGAGATTTCCACCGAGGAAGTCAGCAGCATGAACGTGCAGGCCGGCAGCCCGCAATGGATCGCCTCCTGCGGACGGGAGAACGCTTCGTCCGGCACCCAGGGCAGCTTCGACTGCTACGACGGCAACACCAAGATGGGCACCTTCAGCTGGGATGACCCGTGGAAATCCGGCGCCACCAACACCTGGAGCTTCACGCCGGCATCGGCGGACTATGCCGGCATCACCAGCGGCGGCAACGCTACGGGCACGGACATCGGCGAGGTCACCCTGACCCTCGGCCGCTTCTCCTGACGGTACCTGGAGCTGGCCGGCAGTCCGTCGGTCAGCTCCAGCGCTCATCCCCGTCCGTGGCGAACGCTCGCCGCAGCGCCTCGATGGCGACCTTCACCTTGGCCGGCTGGGCCTCGCGCCGTGGCGTCACCGCATAGATGCCGAGCCCGGGAATCCTCCACTCCGGCAATAGCTGTTGCAGGCGCCCGTCGTTCAGCGCGTCGCGCACCTCCGGCAGCGGCTGGTAGGACACGCCGAGTCCGTCGAGGGTGAACTGACGCACCGCGAGCATCCCGTTGGCGGCCACCCGTGGCTCCAGGCGCAGTTTGCAGACTTCCCCGCCCGGCCCGCCGAGCGTCAGGTGGTTGAGGTGGTTCGAGGTGTTCAGGGAAATCCAGTCGACCTCGGTCAACTGCTCCGGACGGTTGATGGGCGCCCGTTGGCGCAAATAGGCCGGCGCCGCGCAGAGCACGCTGCTCCAATCGCCGAGGTGGCGCGCCACCAGGCTGGAGTCGGCGAGATTGCCGACGCGTATCGCCAGGTCGATGCGCTCGGCGACCAGATCGATGCGCTCGTCCTGGAAGAACAGCTGCAGGCGCAACTGGCGGTGGTTCTCCAGCAACGGTTTCAGCGCCTGGGTGATCAGCGTGCCGGAGAACCCCACCGGCGCCGCCAGGCGCAACTCACCCACCGGCGCATCGCGCCATTCGCCAAGCCGCCGCTCGGCTTCCTCGGCGATCGCCAGCATCTGCGCGCAACTGCGATAGAACGCCTCGCCGGCCTCGGTCAGGGTCAGCCGGCGGGTGGTGCGATGCAGCAAAGTGACCTGGGCGCGGCTCTCCAGCTTGCGGATCTGCTGGCTGACTGCCGAAGGGGTCATGCCCAGGCTCTGGGCCGCGGCTGCCATCGAACCCTTGTCCACCACAGTGGCGAAGATCGCCATGCCTTTCAGCGAATCCATGCCGGTTCCTCCTTGCGGGAGACTGCGCCTGGGGAAAAATCACCGGAAAAAGCGCGAGAAAGCATGCCCAGCGGGCGAGGTCGTCGGGTTACGGAAAAATACGGACGCGTATGGGAGCGAAGCATGAGTCACCCAAAGAACTAATCAGGTCGCAGTGGTCGCATGTTGGTCGCTCTCATTGGTCAGGTCGAAAAATGTCCATTTTTTGTGAGTTATGGATGTTTTGTCCGAAGTAAGCTACTCAGTACAAGTCAAGGGAAATATTCATTTTGAAACATCTTGTAACCGTGTGACCACTTTCAGGGGGTAATTTCGACCCTGTCGATGCGCAAAATCTGGATTTCCTTGCCTTTAACCCGAAACGGGGCGCTGAACGGCCAGCGCTCCAGGGTCAGGGTGCGTACGCCTGGCACCTCGCTGGGCCGCCCTGCCCCCTGGTTGGCTACCTGCTGCAGCGGTTTCACCTGCTCGACGATGTCCTGAACGGCTTTCAGAGCTTTTTCCGGGCCGATCAGCACGACGTAATGGTCGTAGATGGCGTCCAGGTCGGCGGCCGCCTTGCGGGTCCACTTCAGGCTCATTGCAGCCCCCAGCGCTTCTCGATCTCGGTGTGTTCCAGCAGGCGACCGGCATTGGCATCGGCCAAGCCTTCATCGATGGCAGCGACCTGCCACTGCTGCCTTTCCAGGTACTGCGCGAGCGCCTGCCGCAGGTGGTAGGGGCGGTCGCGGTGGGTGGCGCGGGCCAGTTCGTCGAGGGCCGCGACCAGGGCGTCATCGGCGCGGAACGAGACTACGGTGCTCATTTTCTGATCAGCTTCGTTTTCGATGTATACGGTGTTTACAGTGAAAACGAATGTATACGAAAGCTTTCGGGCGAGCAATCGCCCGGCTGTTTCGTCCGTCGAAAAAACCTTTATCGATCAGTGGGTTGAATGAGGAGCCCGCCCCGAGCGGGGCGGGCGGAAGGACGGCGTGGGATTACCAGGCCTGGTTGAAGTGGAAGCCCTGCCTGGGCGAGAAGCGGGTGTTGACGAGCTTGTAGCCTTCCTCGCCGCGTGGCTTGACCAGCGAGACCTGGCCGACCTGCGGTTGGGTGATCTGTTGCAGGGTGGTCAGGCTGGCCTGCTTGAGCACCTCGGGGTTCTTCGCCCAGTCCTTCACTTCGCGTGGCTTGACCTCGACGGTGACCAACCAGCCCTTTTCCACGGCCGGGCCGTAGTCGTCGGGCTTGGCGGGGTCCACCGAACGGACGCTGACGTCGAAGCCGCTGCTGTAGCAGAAGGCCTTCGACTCGGGCTTGTAGTCCTCGCGGCCGGCGGGCGTGAGGTCGTAGGAATCGCCGTCGCGGCGCAGCAGGCCGACGCCGACCAGCGCGTCGTAGACCGCGGCGTTGCCTTTCGCCGGGCCGGGGCCGGAGAAGCTGTCGGAGAGCGTCACCGGGAACGTCTTGAACAGGGTGGAGCTGGCGCAGGCGGGTTTGTCGAAGCCGCGCTCGGCGAGCAGGCGGGCGATCTCCTCGCTGGACGGAGCGGAGTCCGAGCAGGCGGCGAGGAACAGTGGGAGGGCGGCGACGAGGCCGCGCAGAACGCGTGTAGGCATGGGCATGTCCTTTGTCCATTGGCGCAGCCGGATCGGCTGCGCGGCGAATTCTAGCGGCTGTGGCACCATGGGCGCACATTCGACCCAAGGAGGAGAACCCATGCGCCTGCCTGCGAACCTCGGCCGCCTGCTGCCGGCCCTGTGCCTGGGCGTCCTGTTGAGCGCCTGCAGCACCTTCGGCCAGCGCGATCCGTTGCGTATCGACCTGGTCGGCCTGGAACCCCTGCCGGGGCAAGGCATGGAAATGCGCTTCATGGTCAAGCTGCGGGTACAGAACCCCAACGACGAGCCGATCGAATACAACGGCATCGCCCTCGACCTCGACGTCAACGGCCAGCCCCTGGCCAGCGGCGTCAGCGACCAGACCGGCGAGGTGCCGCGCTTCGGCGAGCGGGTGGTGAGCGTGCCGCTGACCGTCTCCGCCTTTTCCGCCTTCCGCCAGGCCTGGGGCCTGAGCAACAACGCTCCGACCCGGGGCATGCCCTACGTGGTGAAGGGCAAGCTCGCCGGAGGCCTGTTCGGCACCGTGCGCTTCAGCGAAAAGGGCACCCTCGACTTCTCCGGGCCGGCCGTCGGCGCGCCGAAGACCAAGGGGCTCTGAGGCGGTTCGGCAGGGGAGCGAGAAACCCTATATAATCTGCGGTTTTCGTCCCCCTGCTGAAGAGAGAATGCCGTGAGCACGCTGCCGCCCTGTCCCCAATGCAACTCCGAATACACCTACGAGGATGGTGCGCTGCTGGTCTGCCCGGAGTGCGCCCATGAATGGTCGCCGAACGAGGCCGCTACGGCGTCCGATGATGGCAAGGTGATCAAGGATTCGGTGGGCAACGTTCTCCAGGACGGCGATACCATCACCGTGATCAAGGACCTGAAAGTGAAAGGCTCCTCGCTGGTGGTGAAGGTCGGCACCAAGGTGAAGAACATCCGCCTGGTGGACGGCGACCACGACATCGATTGCAAGATCGACGGCATTGGCGCGATGAAGCTGAAATCGGAATTCGTCAGGAAGGTCTGAGACGACCTTGCCTGAAGAAGCCCGGCCATTGGCCGGGCTTTTCTTTGGAGGGCTGTCTGGGTTCTTCCCCCGGTGGTGGACTCAGACCCGCGCCGTCTTCCCGGCGTAGTCCTCGCCGAGGCGCGGCTTGCGTCGCGCGTTGAGCAGCCCGAGGCAGACGGTGAAGATCGTCAGCAGAGCGGTGGCGAACACCTCGTGACGGTGCTCCGGCATGATCAGCATGATGCTCAGCGCGGCGACGATGAACAGGATCACCGCCCAGGTCAGCCAGGGATATAGCCACATGCGGAACTCGATGGGCTGGCCGCTGGCCTGCAATTGCTTGCGCATGCGCAACTGGGCCACGGCGATCACCAGGTACACCAGTAGCGCCACGGCGCCGGAGCTGGCGAGGAGGAAGGTGAAGACCTTCTCCGGTGCGAAGTAGTTGACGATGGTGGTGAGGAAGCCCACCGCGGTGCTGGCCAGCACCGCCGGGCGTGGTACGTGGGCGGTGTTGGTCAGCTTGAGCACGCTTGGGGCGTCGCCGCGCTTGGCCAGGGAGAAGACCATCCGCGACGAGGTGTAGATCGCCGAGTTCAGGCAACTGGCCACGGCGACCAGTACCACCAGGTCGACGATCAGCTTGGCGTGCGGGATGTCCAGCAGCTCCAGGGCGCGCTGGTAGGAGCCGACCTGGATCAGCAGCGGGTCGTTCCACGGCACGATGGAGATCACGATGAAGATCGACACCAGGTAGAACAGGCCGATCCGCCAGATCACCGAGTTGGTGGCGCGGGTGATCTGCTTCGCCGGGTCCTTGGACTCGGCGGCGGCGATGGTGACGATCTCGGTGCCCATGAAGCTGAACATGGTCGTCAGCAGGGCGCCGAGCACCGCGCCGTAGCCGTTCGGTACGAAGCCGCCGTGGCTCGCCATCAGGCTGGACAGGCCGCTGACCTCACGCTCCGGCAGGCCGCCGACGATGGCCACCGCGCCGAGCACGATGAAGGCGATGATGGCGATCACCTTGAGCAGCGCGAACCAGAACTCGAACTCGCCGTAGCGGGCCACGCTGAAGAGGTTGGTGACGGTGAGCAGGAAGGTCACCGCGAGGGCGAAGATCCAGGTGTCGATGGCCGGGAACCAGGCGTTGAGTATGGCCGCGGCGGCGATCGCTTCGAGTGGGATCACCAGCACCCAGAACCACCAGTAGAGCCAGCCGATGGTGAAACCGGCCCAGCGGCCGATGGAGCGGTCGGCGTAGGTGGAGAAGGAACCGGTATCGGGGGAGGCGACCGCCATTTCGCCGAGCATGCGCATGACCAGCACCACCAGGGTGCCGGCGATCAGGTAGGCGAGCAGGGCGGCCGGGCCGGCGGCGGCGATGGCATGGCCGGAGCCGACGAACAGGCCGGCGCCGATCACCCCGGCGATCGACAGCATGGTGACGTGGCGTTGTTTCAGGCCGGGCGCGAGCGAGGCGTTGCGCTTGTTCGGCAGTTGTGAAGCCAGTACGACTTTGGACATCGTTGAGACCCTTTAATTGTTCTTGGGCAAGGTCTGGGCCGCCTTGTGGGCGACGCCATGGGTGCGGCCGTGGGTGAGGTTTCACGGCGGTGGAACGTTGCGGACTCCTGATTGCGGAAAAAGAAAAAAGGCATGGTCGTTACCGACCATGCCTGTCGTCGTCAGCCTTCAGAGGCTGGGGAAGGCGAATTGCGAGGCCTCGTGGCTGGCCCGCTGCGGCCAGCGCTGGGTGATGGCCTTGCGCCGGGTGTAGAAGCGCACGCCGTCCGGGCCGTAGGCGTGGAGGTCGCCGAACAGCGAGCGCTTCCAGCCGCCGAAGCTGTGGTAGGCCACCGGCACCGGCAGCGGGACGTTGACGCCGACCATGCCGACCTCGATCTCGTCGCAGAACAGGCGTGCGGCCTCGCCGTCGCGGGTGAAGATGCAGGTGCCGTTGCCGTATTCGTGGTCGTTGATCAACTGCATGGCCTCTTCCAGGCTGTTGACGCGAACCACGCACAGCACCGGGCCGAAGATCTCTTCCTTGTAGATGGTCATTTCCGGGGTCACCCGGTCGAACAGGCTGCCGCCGAGGAAGAAGCCGTTCTCGTGGCCGGCGACCTGGTAGCCGCGGCCGTCCACCACCAGCTCCGCGCCCTGGGCCACGCCGCTGTCGATGTAGCCGGTGACCTTGGCCTGCGCGGCGGCAGTGACCAGCGGGCCCATGTCGAGGCCGCAGGAAGTGCCGGCGCCGATCTTCAGCGCCTTGATCTGCGGAACCAGCTTGGCGATCAGCGCGTCGGCCACCTGGTCGCCGACGCATACCGCCACCGAGATCGCCATGCAGCGCTCGCCGCAGGAGCCGTAGGCGGCACCCATCAGCGCGCTGACGGCGTTGTCGAGGTCGGCGTCGGGCATCAGCACCGCATGGTTCTTCGCGCCGCCCAGGGCCTGCACGCGCTTGCCGCGCTTGGTGCCCTCGGCATAGATGTATTCGGCGATGGGGGTCGAGCCGACGAAGCTGATGGCCTTCACTTCCGGCGCCTGGAGCAGGCCGTCCACGGCTTCCTTGTCGCCGTGCACCACGTTCAGCACGCCCTTCGGCAGGCCGGCTTCGTGGAACAGCTCGGCGATCAGCAGGGTGGAGCTGGGGTCGCGCTCGGAGGGCTTGAGGATGAAGGTGTTGCCGCAGGCGATGGCCAGCGGGTACATCCACAGCGGCACCATCGCCGGGAAGTTGAACGGGGTGATCCCGGCGACCACGCCGATCGGCTGGAAGTCGCTCCAGGCGTCGATGTTCGGGCCGACGTTGCGGCTGTACTCGCCCTTGAGGATTTCCGGGGCGGCGCAGGCGTACTCGACGTTCTCGATGCCGCGCTTGAGTTCGCCGGCGGCGTCTTCCAGGGTCTTGCCGTGCTCTTCGCTGATCAGCTTGGAAATCCGCGCCTCGTTCTGCTCCAGCAGTTGCTTGAAGCGGTACAGCACCTGTGCGCGCTTGGCCGGCGGGGTGTTGCGCCAGGCCGGGAAGGCGGCCCTGGCGGCATCGATGGCTTTCTGCAGGGTCTTGCCGTCGGCCAGCGGGACCTTGTGGATGGCTTCGCCGGTGGAGGGGTTGAAGACGTCGGCGCTGCGGCCGTTGTCGGCGACCATTTCGCCGTTGATCAGGTGGTGGAGGGTGCCCATCTTGTCTTGTTCTCTCTTCGCTAGGGGTGACGAAAGGGCCGTGGCCCTTTCCCTTTACCCGCTCCCTGGGGAGCGGGTGCGGATTACTTGATCTCGGTCTCGACGAAGACCACTTCGTGTGCGCTGGCGTTGATCACGTTGTGCTCGACGCCTGCCTTGCGGAAGTAGGCCTGTCCGGCGACCAGCGGCGCGTGACGGTCGCCCTCTGGGGTTTCCAGCAGCAGCGTGCCGTCGGTCAGCGGTACCACCACATAGTCGTGGCCGTGGCGGTGGCGCCCGGTTTCCGCGCCGGGGGCGAAGCGCCATTCGGTCACGATCACCTCGGCGTTGTCCACCTGCACGGTGGGTACGGCTTGCGGGCGGCCGCTCATCAGGCGATGCCGTTGAGCGCTTCGCCGACCGCGTCGAACAGGCGGTCCAGCTCTTCCGGCCTGGCGTTGAAGGTCGGGCCGAATTGCAGGGTATCGCCGCCGAAGCGCACGTAGAAACCCTGTTGCCAGAGCTTCATGCCGGCCTCGAACGGACGCACGGTCGGATCGCCGTCGCGCGGGGCGATCTGGATCGCGCCGGCCAGGCCGCAGTTGCGGATGTCGATGACGTTCTTCGCGCCTTGCAGGCCGTGCAGGACCTTCTCGAAGTGCGGCGCCAGTTCGGCGGACTGCTGCACCAGGTTGTCCCTGGCCAGGATGTCCAGCGCGGCGAGGCCGGCGGCGCAGGCAACCGGGTGCGCGGAGTAGGTGTAGCCGTGGCTGAACTCCACCGCGTGCTCGGGCAGCGCCTGGTTCATGAAGGTGTCGTAGATCTCGCTGCTGGCGATCACCGCGCCCATCGGCACGGCGCCGTTGGTGACCTGCTTGGCGACGTTCATCAGGTCCGGGGTGACGCCGAAGTACTCGGCGCCGCTGTAGGTGCCCAGGCGGCCGAAGGCGGTGATCACCTCGTCGAAGATCAGCAGGATGTTGTGCTGGTCGCAGATCTCGCGCAGGCGCTGCAGGTAGCCGACCGGCGGTACCAGTACGCCGGCGGAGCCGGACATCGGCTCGACGATCACCGCGGCGATGTTCGAGGCGTCGTGCAGTTCGATCAGCTTGAGCAGTTCGTTGGCCAGCTCGACGCCGCCGGTCTGGGCCATCCCGCGGGTGAACGCCATGCCCGGTTGCAGGGTGTGCGGCAGGTGGTCGACGTCCATCAGCTGGCCGAACATCTTGCGGTTGCCGCCGATCCCGCCGAGGCTGGTGCCGGCGACGTTGACCCCGTGGTAGCCGCGGGCGCGGCCGATCAGCTTGGTCTTCTGCGGCTGGCCTTTCAGGCGCCAGTAGGCGCGGGCCATCTTGATCGAGGTGTCGGCGCACTCGGAGCCGGAACCGGTGAAGAACACGTGGTTCAGTTCGCCTGGCAGCAACCCGGCGATCTTCTCGGCCAACTGGAAGGACAGCGGATGGCCGTACTGGAAGCCCGGCGAGTAGTCGAGGGTACCGAGCTGGCGAGCCACCGCCTCCTGGATTTCCTTGCGCGAGTGGCCGGCGCCGCAGGTCCACAGGCCGGACAGGCTGTCGTAGACCTTGCGGCCCTTGTCGTCGGTCAGCCAGCTGCCTTCGGCGGCGACGATGATCCGCGGGTCCTTCTGGAAGTTGCGGTTGGCGGAGAAGGGCATCCAGTGGGCGCGCAGGTTGAGTTCGCTGGAAACCGGCGGGGCCACGTTGAGCGGCTGGTTCATCGTTCGATCCTCGGGCTTTCTTGTTGGAAGGTTCCGCGCACGCGGCGGCGGAGCGTTGGATCAAGCTTGGCCCTGACGAAAGGTTAGATAAAGCTTATTCTTCTCACGTTTAGTTTCGACTGGGTAAAACAATAATGGCCAAATCCCGCAACCCGTCGCTCGGCCAGGTCAGCGATTTCGATATCCGCCTGCTGCGCATCTTCAAGACCATCGTCGAGTGCGGCAGTTTCTCCGCCGCGGAGAGCACTCTCGGCCTCAGCCGCTCGGCGATCAGCCTGCACATGGGCGACCTGGAGAAGCGCCTGGGCATGCGCCTGTGCCAGCGCGGCCGCGCCGGCTTCGCCCTGACCGACGAGGGCCGCGAGGTCTATCGCGCGACCCAGACCCTGCTGGCGGCGCTGGAGGGGTTCCGCGCCGAGGTCAACGACCTGCACCAGCACCTGCGCGGCGAACTCAACATCGGCATCATCAACAACCTGGTGACCCTGCCGCAGATGCGCATCACCCACGCTCTCAGCGCGCTCAAGGGGCAGGGACCGCAGGTGCGGATCAACATCGGCATGACCACCCCCAACGAGATCGAACTGGGCGTGCTCGACGGCCACCTGCATGTCGGCGTGGTGCCGTTGATCAGTCCGCTGTCGGGGCTCGAGTACCTGCCGCTGTATGACGAGCACGCGCAGCTCTATTGCAGCCGCGGCCACGCACTGTTCGAGCGCGCCGACGGCGATATCGCGGTGGACGAGGTGCTCGCCGCGGACGCCGTGGCGCCCAGCTACCGCCTGCCCGCCGAAGCCCAGGCGCGCCACCAGGAGCTGAACAACAGCGCCAGCGCCTCGGACCGCGAGGGCATGGCATTCCTGATCCTGACCGGCAACTTCATCGGCTACCTGCCGTCGCACTACGCTGCCGACTGGGTCGCCGCCGGGATGCTGCGGCCCCTGCTGCCGGAGCGTTTCCACTATGCCATCGCGCTGACCATCGTGACCCGCAAGGGACGCCGGCCGAACCTGGTGCTGGAGCGCTTCCTGGAGGCGGTGGCGGTGTCGTGAGGGCGCGGATTGAGTGACGCGAGCTTCGGCCGCCCGCCGAACGGCGTCTTTTCTCTACGGCGCGAGGAGGTGGCATGCAGCGACGGGCCGAGCCAACGCGGGAAAGAGACTCTCACCCCTTCGCATGGCGCCGCTCCCCCATCACCCAGGTCTCCGCTACCGCGCGGTCGTCGCCCAGGGTGTTCAGCACGAACAGGGTATCGGCCAGGCCGCGCGCATGCTCCATGCGCTGGGCGATCATCGGCGTGGCGGCCAGGTCGAGGGCGACGAAGTCGGCTTCGCGGCCGGGCAGGAAGTTACCGACCAGGCCGTCCAGGTCGAGCGCCCTGGCGCCGCCGAGGGTGGCCAGGTAGAGCGCCTGGAACGGATCGAGGCTGGTGCCGCGCAATTGCTGGATCTTGTAGGCGTCGGCGAGGTTGGCCAGCAGCGACAGGCTGGTGCCGCCGCCGACGTCGCTGCCGATGCCGACGCGGATGCCGTATTGCTGGGCGCGGCCAAGGTCGAACAGGCCGGAGCCGATGAACAGGTTGGAACTGGGACAGTGCGCCAGCGCCGCGTTCTTGTGCGCCAGGCAGCGGCATTCGCGTTCGGAGAGATGGATGCCATGGGCGAACACGCTGCGTTCGCCGACCAGGCCGGCGCGATGATAGACGTCCAGGTAGTCCTGTGCCTGGGGAAACAGCTCGCCGACCCAGGCGACTTCCTTGAGGTTCTCCGAAAGATGGGTGTGCAGGTAGACGCCGGGATACTCGTCCAGCAGGCGCGCCGCCGCGGCCAGTTGCTCGGGCGAGGAGGTCGGCGCGAAGCGCGGGGTGACCGCGTATTGCAGGCGCCCGTTGCCGTGCCAGCGCTCGATCAGCGCGCGGCTCTCGGCGTAGCCACTGGCCGCGGTATCGCACAGCGCCGGCGGCGCGTTGCGGTCCATCAGCACCTTGCCGGCGATCATCCGCAGGCGGCGCTTCTGCGCGGCCTGGAAGAATGCCTCGGCGGATACCGCATGGACCGTGCCGAACACCAGCGCGGTAGTGGTGCCGTGGCGCAGCAGTTCGTCGAGGAACAGCTCGGCCTGGGCGGCGGCGTAGCCGGCATCGGCAAAGCGCTGCTCGGCGGGAAAGGTGTGGGTTTCCAGCCAGTCCAGCAGTTGGGTGCCGTAGGAGGCGATCACTCCGAGTTGCGGGTAATGCACATGGCAGTCGACGAAGCCGGGCAGCAGCAGGCGCTGCGGATGCTCCTCCAGCGGCAGGTCGGCGGGCAGTTGCGGCAGCAGGTAGGCTGCGTGATCGAGCGCGCGCACGTGGCCGTGTTCGATCCACAGCAGGCCGTCCTCGAAATACTCCCAGGCCTTGTCGCCGAGCTTCGCCGGGTCGCCGAGGAAATGCAGGATCCGCCCGCGATGGGCCGAACTGCTCATCGCGCTCCCGCCGTGGTCGGAGTGCAGGATAAGTGGGGGGACGAAGTTGCCAGCAGGTACTGCATCGTTCATCTCCTCTGCTGCCGGAACGGCGCTTTCGCCTCTTTAGTCCGGGAAATCGACGGAAATATCCCGTCTTTGGCGCGTGATCTCGCTTCCGCCATTATGCACTGTGCGCATGCTGTGGATAAGTCTGTGTGTAGCGCGTGTGCGGAAAGATTGCACGAGCCATTGCGGGATGTGCCCATCTAGCTTCCGGCAGGCGATCCGCGGAAAGCGTTCCGGCACCTTGAATCCGCCTTGCGAAATGCCCGGTCGGCAACTGGCGCTTCTGTGGGTTTGTCTGTGGAAAAGCTGTTCGCATTCCCCGTTGAAAAAATGCCTTCGGCGGTCGGGGGAAAGGCATTGGACGGGGCCGCAGGATTTCTCCCGATTGGCGAAAGAGCCAGGGAAAAAGCGCTGTGGAATGCGCCACGACGGTGCATCGCGAAACTGTGGACAGCGGATCCACCCATGGCGCCGCCGAGCATGCTTCCGTCGATCGCCGCGGACTTTCCTGGAAAGCCGGAAAACCCAGTATTCATGGGCATCAGGGCGTCGAAAGGGGAAGTCCCGGAGACATTTTCACGGGCATTCCCGTTCCGCGGGTTTCCTGTGGAAAAGCTGTTGGCAAACTGTGCCGGAAGCGGGCCGCCGGGGCTGCCCCAGGGATTCGGCCGACCCGTGGCTTGGCCGGGAGAGATCGTCCTGCCGTGCTCCTCCGAACGGCTGTCGATATCTTGTGGATAAAGCTGTTGGCAAAGTGTTGGAGAAAATGCCTTGCCAGGTCGCGCCCATGGCCTGCCGGGTTGGCTGTTTTCTGTCCACCGCCGATGTTGCGAAAATCGCCGGGACGATCGGCGCGGGAGGCTTCCCAAGGTCCCGGATGGGCTCCCGACACGCTGTGGATAACTCTGTGAGCAAGGTGGTGATGACTGTTTTGCGACAAATGCTCACGCGGGTGCGCCGCAGGGTTGCCCGCAAATGTGCCGCGGCGTCCCAGGCGTGCCCCGGCTTGGTGCCGCTCGGCGCGGCAGCCTGGCCCGTGGCTCCCGGTGCAAGCCGCGTTCCAGGGCTTTCCTGACCTCCTGGCCAGGTATTTGCACCGGCCGCCGCATCGTCGAGCAACCGATCGGGTCCGCCATGTCCGCACCTTCCTCTTTCGCGCCGCCGCGCCTCGAACTACGCGGGATCAGCAAGCGCTATCCGGGTTGCCTGGCCAACGACCGCATCGACCTGTGCATCGACGCCGGCGAGATCCACGCCCTGCTCGGTGAGAACGGCGCCGGCAAGAGCACGCTGATGAAGATCATCTACGGCGTGACCCGTCCCGATGCCGGCGAGATCCGCTGGCAGGGCGAGCCGGTGCAGGTACGCGACCCGGCTCGCGCCCGGGCGCTGGGGATCGGCATGGTGTTCCAGCATTTCTCCCTGTTCGAGACGCTCAGCGTGGCGGAGAACATCGCGCTCGCCCTCGGCGCCGAGGCGGGCAGCCCGCGCCGGTTGGAGGCGCGTATTCGCGAGGTGTCGCAGCGCTACGGCATGCCGCTGGAGCCTCGCCGGCTGGTCCATGGGCTGTCCATCGGCGAGCGCCAGCGGGTGGAGATCGTGCGCTGCCTGATGCAGGACATCCGCCTGCTGATCCTCGACGAGCCGACCTCGGTGCTGACCCCGCGCGAGGCCGAGGATCTCTTCGTCACCCTGCGCCGTCTTGCGGAGGAGGGCTGCAGTGTCCTCTTCATCAGCCACAAGCTGGCCGAGGTCCGTGCGCTCTGCCAGCGCGCCACGGTGCTGCGCGGCGGACGGGTGGCCGGACAGTGCGTGCCGGCGCAATGTTCCGATCTCGAGCTGGCGCGGCTGATGGTGGGCGACGCCGAGGGCCTGGCGGCGGAGTATCCGAAGGTCACCGGCGGCGCGCCTTTCCTCCAGGTGCGCGACCTGCACTGGCGCAACCCGGACCCCTTCGGCGTGTCCTTCGCTGGCCTCGACCTGGAGGTGCGCAGCGGCGAGATCCTCGGTATCGCCGGGGTCGCCGGCAACGGCCAGGACGAGTTGCTTGCCCTGCTCAGCGGCGAAGTGCGCCTGCCGCGCGCCCAGGCCGAGCGCATCCGCCTAGGCGCCTGCGCCGGCGCGCACCTGGCGCCGGATGCGCGGCGCCGCGCCGGCCAGGCCTTCGTGCCCGCCGAGCGGCTGGGGCACGGCGCGGTACCGGAGATGAGCCTGGCGGACAATGCGTTGCTCACCGCCTTCCAGCAGGGCCTGGTGAAGCGCGGGTTGGTCCGGCGGCGCAAGGTGCTGGCGCTGGCCGAGGAGATCATCCGCCGTTTCGCCGTGAAGGCCCCGGGTGCCGGGGCGCCGGCCCGCAGCCTTTCCGGCGGCAACCTGCAGAAGTTCATCCTCGGCCGCGAGATCCTCCAGGCCCCGCGCCTGCTGGTGGCGGCGCATCCCACCTGGGGCGTGGACGTCGGCGCGGCGGCGCTGATCCACCGCGCGCTGATCGCCTTGCGCGATGCCGGTACGGCGATCCTGGTGGTCTCCGAGGACCTCGACGAGCTGTTCCTGCTCAGCGACCGCATCGCCGCGCTGTGTTCGGGTCGGCTGTGCCCGGCGGTCGCCACCGCGAGCGCTTCGCCGCAGCAGGTCGGCGGCTGGATGGCCGGTCAATTCGAGGCGCCGGCGGCAGTCGCCGGCGCCGTTGCCCAAGGGAGCCTGTGATGCTGTTGTCCCTGGAACCGCGCGGCCGACAGTCACGCTGGATGCTGCTGGCCTCTCCGCTGCTGGCGGGGCTGCTGACCCTGGTCTGCGGTGCGCTGCTGTTCGCCTGTCTCGGCCACGATCCGTGGCAGACCCTGCATACCGTGCTGGTACAGCCGCTCAGCGACCTCTATGGGCTCGGCGAGCTGCTGGTCAAGGCCATGCCGATCCTGCTCTGTGCCCTCGGCCTGGCACTGGCCTACCAGGCGCGCGTGTGGAACATCGGCGCGGAGGGCCAGTTGCTGGTCGGCGCCCTGGCCGGCAGCGCGGTGGCGATCCAGTTGCTCGACTGGCAGAGCCGCTGGGCGCTGGCCTGGGTGCTGCTCGCCGGCACCGCTGCCGGGGCGCTCTGGGCCGGGTTCGCCGCCTGGCTGCGAACGCGCTTCAACGCCAACGAGATCCTGACCACCATCATGCTCAACTACATCGCGCTGAACCTGCTGCTGTACGGCGTGCACGGGCCGTTGAAGGACCCGGATGGCTTCAACTTCCCGCAGTCGGCGCTGTTCGGCGAGGCCAGCCGCCTGCCAGCGCTGTTCGAGGACAGCCGGGTGCACCTTGGCGCATTGTTCGGCCTGCTGGCGCTGGCGGCGGTCTGGGTGCTGGCGCAGCGCAGCTTCCTCGGTTTCCAGGTCCGCGTGCTCGGCCTCGACCGCCGCGCCGCCGGTTTCGTCGGTTTCCGCGAGAAGCGCCTGGTCTGGTTCGTGCTGCTGTTCTCCGGCGCGCTGGCAGGCCTGGCCGGCGTCTGCGAGGTCGCCGGGCCGATCGGCCAACTGGTGCCGCAGGTCTCGCCGGGCTACGGCTATGCGGCGATCACCGTGGCCTTCCTTGGCCGTCTCAATCCGTTCGGCATCCTCTGCGCCAGCCTGCTGATGGCGTTGCTCTACCTCGGCGGCGAGGCCGCGCAGATGAGCCTCAACCTGCCATTGGCGCTGTCCGGGCTGTTCCAGGGGATGATGCTGTTCTTCCTCCTCGCCTGCGACGTGCTGATCCTCTACCGCCCACGTTTGCACGGACGCTGGCGCAAGCGCCCGGCGCTGCGCGACGCCCTGGCCTGAGCCGAACCGCCGAGGAACCACGATGGATATCGATCTGCTCGACAACCTGCTGTTCGCCATGGTCCGCACCGGTACTCCGCTGCTGCTGGTGGCCCTGGGCGAACTGGTCTGCGAGAGAAGCGGGGTGCTCAACCTGGGCCAGGAGGGGATGATGCTGTTCGGCGCGGTGATCGGCTTCATGGTCGCCTTCTCCAGCGGCAGCCTGTGGCTCGGCGTGCTCCTCGCGGTGCTCGCCGGCATGCTGCTGGCGACGCTGTTCGCCGGGGTCGCCCTGTACCTGAACGCCAACCAGGTGGCCTGCGGCCTGGCGCTGACCATCTTCGGCGTCGGCCTGTCGTCGTTCGTCGGCGCCGCCTGGGTCGGCAAGCCGCTGCAAGGGTTCGCCCCGCTGGCGCTGCCGGTGCTGGGCGAGTTGCCGCTGCTCGGGCGCATGCTGTTCGCCCAGGACGCGCTGGTCTACCTGAGCCTGGCGCTGTTCGCCGCGGTCGCCTGGATGCTCCTGCGCAGCCGCGCCGGGCTGGTTCTCCAGGCGGTCGGCGAGAACCCCGACGCGGCCAGCGCGATGGGCCTGCCGGTGCTGCGCGTGCGCACCCTGGCGGTGCTCTTCGGCGGCGCCATGGCCGGCCTGGCCGGTGCCTACCTGTCGCTGGCCTACACGCCGATGTGGGCGGAGAACATGACCGCCGGACGCGGCTGGATCGCCCTGGCGCTGGTGGTCTTCGCCAGTTGGCGGGTGTTCCGCGTGCTGCTCGGTGCCTGGTTGTTCGGCCTGGCCAGCATCCTGCACCTGGTGGCCCAGGGGATCGGGCTGTCGATTCCGGCCAACCTGCTGGCGATGCTGCCCTATGCGGCGACCATCCTGGTGCTGGTCCTGCTCTCCCGCGATGCCCTGCGCACCCGGCTGTATGCCCCGGTTTCCCTGGGCCAGCCGTGGAAGGCCGGGCACTGACGAGGGCAGGTTTTTCGATTAGTTGTTTTAACTATTTATATATTCTTCGATAGATTTAGATAATTTCACTGATGGCCTAAATCAATGGGGTATTTTTGCTGAACCCCGTTAAGATTCTCCCAGTCGATTTGAAACACCCCATTCAACTGAGAGAGGAACGACTGATGTCCCTGATCAACACTCAAGTCCAACCGTTCAAGGTCAATGCTTTCCACAACGGCAAGTTCATCGAGGTGACCGAGGAATCCCTGAAGGGCAAGTGGTCGGTCCTGATCTTCATGCCGGCTGCCTTCACCTTCAACTGCCCGACCGAGATCGAAGACGCCGCCAACAACTACGGCGAGTTCCAGAAAGCCGGTGCCGAGGTCTACATCGTGACCACCGACACCCACTTCTCGCACAAGGTCTGGCACGAAACCTCCCCGGCAGTCGGCAAGGCCCAGTTCCCGCTGATCGGCGACCCGACCCACCAACTGACCAACGCCTTCGGCGTGCACATCCCGGAAGAAGGCCTGGCCCTGCGCGGTACCTTCGTGATCAACCCGGAAGGCGTGATCAAGACCGTCGAGATCCACTCCAACGAGATCGCCCGTGACGTCGGCGAGACCGTGCGCAAGCTGAAGGCCGCCCAGTACACCGCCGCCCACCCGGGCGAAGTCTGCCCGGCCAAGTGGAAGGAAGGCGAGAAGACCCTCGCTCCGTCCCTGGACCTGGTCGGCAAGATCTAAGACCGCGCCGGCGGCATTCGCCGCCAGCCTCTCCGGCGGACGATCCCTCGCGGATCGTCCGCCCTTCACCCAGCCAACGCGCCGTGCAGGGCGGATGTCCCATCCGCCGGGGATACGTTTGCCCGAATTTCGAGGAGCTGAACCATGTTGGACGCCAATCTTAAAACCCAGTTGAAGGCCTACCTGGAAAAGGTCAGCCAGCCGTTCGAGATCGTCGCGTCCCTCGATGACAGCGACAAATCCCGCGAGCTGCTGGGCCTGCTGCAAGACATCGTCGGCCTGACCGACAAGATCACCCTGAAGACCGACGGCAGCGATGCGCGCAAACCGTCGTTCTCGTTGAACCGCCCCGGTGCGGACATCGGCCTGCGCTTCGCCGGTATCCCCATGGGCCACGAATTCACCTCGCTGGTGCTGGCCCTGCTGCAGGTAGGCGGCCACCCCTCCAAGCTCGACGCGGACGTGATCGAGCAGGTCAAGGGCATCGAGGGCACCTTCGAGTTCGAAACCTACTTCTCGCTGTCCTGCCAGAACTGCCCGGACGTGGTCCAGGCGCTGAACCTGATGGCCGTGCTCAACCCGAACATCCGTCACGTCGCCATCGACGGCGCGCTGTTCCAGGATGAGGTCGAGGCGCGCCAGATCATGTCGGTGCCGAGCATCTACCTCAACGGCGAAGTCTTCGGCCAGGGCCGCATGGGCGTGGAAGAGATCCTCGCCAAGATCGACACCGGCGCCGCCGCCCGCGACGCCGAGAAGCTGACCGCCCGCGACGCCTTCGACGTGCTGGTGGTCGGCGGTGGCCCGGCCGGAGCCGCGGCGGCGATCTACGCCGCGCGCAAGGGCATTCGCACCGGCGTCGCCGCCGAGCGCTTCGGCGGCCAGGTGCTGGACACCATGGCCATCGAGAACTTCATCTCGGTGCAGGAGACCGAAGGGCCGAAGCTGGCACGGGCGCTGGAAGAGCACGTGCGTCACTACGAGGTCGACATCATGAACCTGCAGCGCGCCAGCAAGCTGGTTCCGGCGAAGAACGCCGGCGAGTTGCACGAGGTGCGGTTCGAGAGCGGCGGCAGCCTCAAGGCCAAGACCCTGATCCTCGCCACCGGCGCTCGCTGGCGCGAAATGGGCGTGCCCGGCGAGCAGGAATACAAGGCCAAGGGCGTGTGCTTCTGCCCGCACTGCGACGGCCCGCTGTTCAAGGGCAAGCGCGTGGCGGTGATCGGCGGCGGCAACTCTGGCGTCGAGGCGGCCATCGACCTGGCCGGCATCGTCGCCCACGTGACCCTGCTGGAATTCGACAGCAAGTTGCGCGCCGACGCCGTGCTGCAACGCAAGCTCTACAGCCTGCCGAACGTCGAGGTGATCACCAGTGCCCTGACCAGCGAAGTGAAGGGCGACGGCCAGAAGGTCACCGGCCTGGTGTACAAGGACCGCAACTCCGAGGAGTTCAAGTCGATCGAGCTGGAAGGTATCTTCGTGCAGATCGGCCTGCTGCCCAACACCGAGTGGCTCAAGGGCAGCGTCGAGCTGTCGCCGCGCGGCGAGATCATCGTCGACGCCCGTGGCGAGACCTCGCTGCCCGGCATCTTCGCCGCCGGCGACGTGACCACGGTGCCGTACAAGCAGATCGTGATCGCCGTGGGCGAGGGCGCCAAGGCTTCGCTGAGCGCCTTCGACCACCTGATCCGGACCTCCGCGCCGGAGTGACCCGGCCAGCGACCGTCGAACCAGGGACGCCCGGAGCGCGAAAGCGCCCCGGGCGTTTTCGTTGGCGCGACCGCCCGCCTCAGGCCGGGATATCCAGGTTCGCGTGGCCCGGCGCGGCGGCCGCCTCGGCGTAGACCTTCTCGTCCTCCTCGATCACCCGCGAGGCCGGCCCCACCAGCAACGGGTCCGGCTCATGGGCGATGCGCCGGTCCTTGTCCGGGTAGTCCAGCGAGTGCAGGAAGTGGCGGATGCAGTTGAGTCGTGCGCGCTTCTTGTCGTCGGACTTGATGACCGTCCACGGCGCGTCGGCGGTGTCGGTATGGAAGAACATCGCCTGCTTGGCGGCGGTGTAGTCGTCCCACTTGTCCAGAGACTTGATGTCGATGGGCGACAGCTTCCAGTGCTTGAGCGGATCGTCGCGGCGCGAGATGAAGCGCCGCAGTTGTTCCTCGCGGCTCACCGAGAACCAGTACTTGAACAGCAGGATGCCGCTGTTGGTGAGCATGCGCTCCAGCTCCGGCGCCTGGCGCATGAACTCCAGGTATTGCAGCGGCGAACAGAAGCCCATGACCCGCTCGACGCCGGCGCGGTTGTACCAGGAGCGGTCGAAGAAGACCATCTCGCCGGCGGTGGGCAGATGTTGGATGTAGCGCTGGAAATACCACTGGCCCTGCTCCTGGGAGGACGGTTTCTCCAAGGCTACGATCCGCGCGCCGCGCGGGTTCAGGTGTTCCATGAAGCGCTTGATGGTGCCGCCCTTGCCGGCGGCGTCGCGGCCTTCGAACAGGACCACCACGCGCTGGCCGGTCTCCTTCACCCAGCTCTGCACCTTGAGCAGTTCGATCTGCAGGTCGTGCTTGGCCTTCTCGTACTCGTTGCGGCGCATCCGCGTGTGATAGGGATAGTTCGCCGGCAGGCTCGCCGAGGTGCTGTCCTCGCTGCTGCCGTGGGGCGCACTGGCGACCTGCAGGGCCACCGGCTTCTGGCTGATTGCCTGGATCTCCTCGCGGGCCTTCTGCGCCGGGCTGGCCACTCGCGGGCGGCGGGTCGCCGGCTTGCGCGGGGCGCGGCGGGCGGCTGGCCGGGCCGGCTTGGCCGGCTGCGCGGCGGGTTGCTCGGGGGAGGGGGGACTGACAGTGGGTTCTTCGCTCATGCGGGACTCCTTCCGTTCTACGTTTTCAGCTATGCAGTCCCCCACTCTATGCCCCTGCCGGGAGGCGTCCGTTGACCCCCATCAAACCGCGCCCGGCCGCCACCGGGAGGAAAGCCTTACACCTCTCCATAAATCCCTTGTAGGATATCGCCACGCGCGTGGCGTCCCGTCGTCGCCCCGCGGACCTGGATCAGCAGACAGGGTGAACACTGAGCTGGCTCTCATCAACCGAGGGCCGGCAGCGTTCGCGCCGGCCCGCCGATCCGACGAAGGTCCGCACATGTCCCGCACCTGGATTCGCAATCCCCTCGCCATCTTCACCGCCAACGGTCTCGACGCCGCCGGCGGCCTGGTCGTCGAAGACGGCCGCATCGTCGAGCTGCTCGGCGCCGGCCAACAGCCCGCGCAGCCCTGCGCCAGCCAGTTCGACGCCAGCCGGCACGTGGTGTTGCCGGGGCTGGTCAACACCCATCACCACTTCTACCAGACCCTTACCCGCGCCTGGGCGCCGGTGGTCAACCAGCCGCTGTTCCCCTGGCTGAAGACCCTCTACCCGGTCTGGGCGCGGCTGACCCCGGAGAAACTCGAACTGGCCACCAAGGTGGCGCTGGCCGAGCTGCTGTTGTCCGGGTGTACCACTGCCGCCGACCACCACTACCTGTTTCCCGGCGGCCTCGAACAGGCCATCGACGTGCAGGCCGGGGTGGTCGAGGAACTGGGCATGCGCGCCATGCTCACCCGCGGCTCGATGAGCCTCGGCGAGAAGGACGGCGGCTTGCCGCCGCAGCAGACGGTGCAGGAAGCCGAGACCATCCTCGCCGACAGTGAGCGACTGATCGCCCGCTACCACCAGCGCGGAGACGGTGCCCGGGTGCAGATCGCCCTGGCGCCCTGCTCGCCGTTCTCGGTGACTCCGGAGATCATGCGCGCCAGCGCCGAACTGGCGGCGCGCCACGACGTACGCCTGCACACCCACCTGGCGGAGACCCTCGACGAGGAAGACTTCTGCCTGCAGCGCTTCGGCCTGCGTACCGTGGACTACCTGGATAGCGTCGGCTGGCTCGGCCCGCGCACCTGGCTGGCCCACGGCATCCACTTCAACGCCGAGGAGATCCGCCGGCTCGGCGAGGCGGGCACCGGTATCTGCCATTGCCCGAGTTCGAACATGCGCCTGGCCTCGGGCATCTGCCCGACCGTGGAGCTGGAGGCGGCCGGCGCGCCGATCGGCCTGGGAGTCGATGGCTCGGCCTCCAACGACGCCTCGAACATGATCCTCGAGGCGCGCCAGGCCCTGTACCTGCAACGCCTGCGCTACGGCGCCGAGCGGATCACCCCGGAACTCGCCCTGGGCTGGGCCACCCGTGGCTCGGCACGCCTGCTCGGGCGCAGCGACATCGGCGAGCTGGCCCCCGGCAAGCAGGCCGACCTGGCCTTGTTCAAGCTCGACGAGCTGCGCTTCTCGGGTAGCCACGACCCGCTCTCGGCGCTGCTGCTGTGCGCTGCCGACCGTGCCGACCGGGTAATGGTCGGCGGCGCCTGGCGAGTGGTCGACGGTGCCGTGGAAGGGCTCGACCTGGCCGCCCTGATCGCCCGCCACCGCGAGGCGGCGAGCGCCCTGATCGCCGGGTGAGGCGGGCGCCGACAGAGGAGGCGCCAGGCTTCCTCTGTCGGTTCGCATAGGTCGGCGCGTGGCCCGCAACTGGCTAGACTGTGGCATTCCCCACCAGGAGTCGCCCCATGTCACGCGCCGCCCGCCCATGCAATCGCTTTTGCAGCCTTCTGCTAGGACTCGCCCTGCTGATGCCCGCCAGCCTTCCTCTGTCCGCTGCCGAAACGGTGGCGCCGCCATCGCCGCGGACGCTGATCATCGACACCGATCCGGGCGCCGACGATGTGATCGCCCTGCTGTTCGCCATGGCCTCGCCGAAGGAGCTGAAGATCCAGGCGCTGACCACCGTCGCCGGCAACGTGCCGCTGGAAAAGACCGCGCGTAACGCCCGGCTGGCCCGCGAGTGGGGCAAGCGCCCGGATATCCCGGTCTACGCCGGCGCTCCGCGACCGCTGCTGCGCACGCCGATCTACGCCGCCGACGTGCACGGCAGCGAAGGCATCAGCGGCGTCGAGGTGCATGAGCCGAAGCAGCCGCTGGCCGAAGGTAACGCCGTGGACTACCTGATCCGCACCTTGCGTGCGGCGCCGGAGAAGAGCGTGACCCTGGCCATGCTCGGCCCGGAGACCAACCTCGCGCTGGCCCTGACCCAGGCACCGGACATCGTCAAGGGCATCCGCGAGATCGTGATCATGGGCGGCGCCCACTTCAACGGCGGCAACATCACCCCGGCCGCCGAATTCAATATCTTCGCCGACCCCCACGCGGCGGAAATCGTGCTCAAGAGCGGGGCGCCGATCACCATGCTGCCGCTCGACGTGACCCACAAGATCCTCACCAGCCCCGAGCGCATCGCCAAGCTGCGCAACCTCGGCAACCAGGCCGGCAAGACCGTCGCCGACATCCTCGACGCCTACGTCCAGTACGACATCAAGTACTACGGCCTGAAGGGCGGCCCGGTGCACGACGCCACGGTGGTCGCCTACCTGCTCAAGCCCTCGCTGTTCAAGGGCAAGCGGATCAACGTGCAGGTCGACAGCCGCGAGGGCATCACCTTCGGCCAGACCGTGGCCGACTGGTACGGCGGCCTCAAGCAGCCGGCCAACGTCGAGTGGATCAACGAGGGCGACGCCCAGGGGTTCTTCGACCTGCTCACCGAGCGTATCGCCCGCCTGCCCTGAGTCTCTCGCCGTACGGCCGGCGCCGGGTCAGCCGTGGCGCCGGCTGGCGAGTTGGCGCAGGGCCTGCTCGGCGTCGCCGACGACTAGCGTTGCCGGCACCGCCAGCATCAGGTTGAGCGGCAGGCCGAACTCTTCCAGGGTCATGCCGTCGCGGTCGCGGGTCGGATCCTCGCCGATCAGCTCCGGGGCGTGCCGGCGGATCCGCTCGGCGTAGCTGCCGGCGTCGTCGACGTAGCCATAGACCGGCTTGCCGAGGGCGGTGGCATAGCCGACCTCGAAGGCGGTGCCGCTGTCCGGCTCGGCGCCGCGGAAGAAGTTCAGGTTGGCCAGCACCGCGTCGGCGCGTTCGATCAGGCCGATGTTGGCGCGGTAGATCCAGGCCGCCTGTTCGCGCGGCTCGGCGAGCTGTTTCGGCAGCGCGTTGTCCAGCGGGTAGAGGCCCTCGAAACCGTAGCGTGCGCACAGTGCCTTGAGTGCTTCGCCGTGGGCGACGGCGTCGGCGCGGAACACATCGGGACCGGCCAGATAGAGTTTCCGCGGCCTGGCCGCGGCGCGTACGCCCGGCAGGCTGCCGAGCAGGGCGCCGGCGGGCAGCAGCAGGGCTGCCAGGCGCAGGAAGGTACGACGGCTGCTGGAACCCTTGGATCGGTTCATCGGATGCCTCTTGCAGGCCGGCCTCCCGGATGGGGCCGTTGTTGTCCAGGATTATGGCCGGCAAGCGACGGGCCGGGCGGCGGCTATCTGCCAGCAGCTAGGCGACGGCCTTCCCGCGATGTCAGGCGCGCTCGAGTTCCTCGGCGAGGCGTCGCAGGGCCTCGCGCGGGCCGCCGGCGACCAGCCGCGAAGGCACCGCCAGCATCAGGTTCAATGGCAGGCCGAAACCCTCCAGTTGCCAACCGTCGCGGTCCTCGCCGGGGTGCTCGCCGAGCCATTCCGGGGCCAGCCGGGCGAGGCGCTCGGCGTAGGCGCCGGCATCGCTGAGGTAGGCATATACCGGCTTGCCCAGGGCCAGGGCGTAACCCACTTCGAAGGCGGTGCCGCTGTCCGGCTCGCTGCCGCGGAACGGTTCGAGGTTGGCCAGCACGCAGTCGGCGCGCTCGATCAGGCCGACATTGGCGCGGTAGATCCAGGCGGCCTGTGCGGCTGGCTCGCGGATGTCGGCGGGCAGGGCGTGGTCGAGCGGGTAGAGGCCGACGAAGCCGAACTCGGCGCAGAGCGCCTTGAGGGTTTCGCCATGGGCTTCGGCGTCGGGGCGGAAGACGTCCGGCCCGGCCAGGTAGATCGCGGTCATCGCGTGCGTGCCTTGTTACGGAAAGCCAGCGCCCATGGTAGCGCCATCGTGGCGGCGCCGGCATGCACCAAGCGATGGCGCGCTGCACCGTCCTGCAGCCGCGCCGGCATGACGCGGCGCGCAGAAGCGCGAGCTTGAGCGGAGTTGTCCGGGTGGTCAGGTAATTGCATCGGCGGGCGGGCTGAACGCGAAGCCACGCCCGATGGCCAACCCTGCACTCACCGGAGCACGCCCATCCATGAAACACCGTCGCACGCAATCCCGCATGTCCGTCCTGCGCCGCCTTGCCGCCGTCCTCGGCCTCGGCGCCTGCGCTCTCGCCGCCGAGGCCGCCGAACCACTGAAGATCGGCTTCGTCTATGTCGGCCCGGTCGGCGACCACGGCTGGACCTACCAGCACGAACTGGGCCGCCGCGAACTGGTGGAGCACTTCGGCGACAAGGTGAAGACCAGCTTCGTCGAGAACGTCGCCGAGGGCGCCGACGCCGAGCGGGTCATCCGCAACCTGGCGAAAGACGGCTACGGCCTGATCTTCACCACTTCCTTCGGCTACATGAACCCCACCGCCAAGGTGGCCCGGCAGTTTCCCAAGGTGACCTTCGAGCACGCCACCGGCTACAAGCGCGACAGGAACCTCGGCACCTACCTGTCGCGCTCCTACGAGGGACGCTACGTCGGCGGCTTCCTCGCGGCGAAGATGACCCGCAGCCACAAGATCGGCTACATCGCCTCGTTTCCGATTCCCGAGGTGATCCGCGACATCAACGCGATCCAGCTGGCGCTGGACAAATACGACCCGCAGGCCGAACTCAAGGTGATGTGGGTGAGCACCTGGTTCGATCCGGGCAAGGAGGCCGACGCGGCCAACGCGCTGATCGACCAGGGCGTCGACGTGGTGTTCCAGCACACCGATAGCCCGGCGCCGATCCAGGCCGCCGAGCGTCGCGGGGTGTACGCCGTGGGCTACGCCTCGGACATGCAGCACTTCGGTCCGAAGACCGTGCTCACCTCGATCGTCAACGACTGGGGCCCGCACTATATCCGCTCGGCCCAGGCGGTGATGGACGGCACCTGGAAATCCGAGGACTTCTGGGGTGGCCTGGCCGAGAGTACGGTGGTCCTGCCGCTGAACCAGGAGGTGCTGCCGGCGCCGGTGCGGGAAGAGGCGGGCAGGCTGATCGAGTCGATCCGCAGCGGAGCCTTCCACCCCTTCACCGGGCCGATCCGCGACCAGTCCGGCAAGGAGCGTTTCGCCGCCGGCGTCAGCGCGACCAATGCCGACCTGGCGTCGATGAACTATTACGTGGAAGGCATCAAGGCCGACCTGCCGAAGTGAGCCCTGGCCTTGTATGGAAAAAGTCGCCGAGCGCAGGCACTTTCCGTACAGGACCCATCGAGGAGAGCGCGATTGGACCGTCTACCCATCATCGACATCGCCCCGCTCTACGGCGCCGACCGTGGCGCCTGGAACGACGTGGCGCGGCGGATCGACCAGGCCTGCCGCGAGTGGGGCTTCTTCTACATCGCCGGACACCCGCTGCCGGCCGCGCGCTTCGAAGCCCTGCTGGCGGCGGCGCGGGAGTTCTTCGCGCTGCCCGTCGAAGAGAAGCTGAAGATCGATATCACCCGTAGCCGCAACCATCGCGGCTATGGCGCGATCGCCACCGAGCAGCTCGACCCGGCGTTGCCCAGCGACTTCAAGGAGACCTTCGACATGGCCCTGCACCTGCCGGCGGAGCATCCCGACGTGCGCGCCGGCAAATCCTTCTACGGGCCCAACCGACACCCCGACCTGCCCGGCTGGGAGGCCCTGCTGGAAGGACACTATGCCGACATGCTGGCGCTGGCCCGTACCGTGCTGCGCGCCCTGGCCATCGCCCTGGGGATCGAGGAGGACTTCTTCGATCGCCGCTTCGAGCAGCCGGTCAGCGTGTTCCGCCTGATCCACTATCCGCCGGCCTCGGCCCGGCAGAGCGCCGACCAGCCCGGCGCCGGCGCGCACACCGACTACGGCTGCGTGACCCTGCTCTACCAGGACGCCGCCGGTGGCCTGCAAGTGCAGAACCGCCAGGGCGAATGGATCGACGCGCCGCCCATCGACGGCACCTTCGTGGTCAACATCGGCGACATGATGGCGCGCTGGAGCAACGACCGTTACCGCTCGACCCCGCACCGGGTGATCAGCCCGCGCGGGGTGCACCGCTACTCCATGCCGTTCTTCGCCGAACCGCACATGGATACCGAGATCCGCTGCCTGCCGGGCTGCTTCGACGCGGACAACCCGCCGAAGTATCCGCCGACCACCTGTGGCGATTGGCTGACCTCGCGCTTCGCGCAGACCTATGCCTATCGGCGCGGCGAAACGGCCTGAGCCGCCCGTCGCGCGCGGGAGCGGTTCGCGGGTTTGCCGCGGGCCTGACTCCCGGGACAGGTTAAACTTGCCGGCCAAGACCAGCCTGATCGAGAACCCACCCCATGTACGAATGGCTCAACGCCTTGCCCAAGGCCGAACTGCACCTGCACCTGGAAGGTACCCTGGAGCCGGAGCTGCTGTTCGCCCTCGCCGAGCGCAACCGCATCGCCCTGCCCTGGAACGACGTCGAGACCCTGCGCAAGGCCTACGCCTTCAACAACCTGCAGGAATTCCTCGACCTCTACTACGCCGGCGCCGACGTGCTGCGCACCGAGCAGGACTTCTACGACCTGACCTGGGCCTACCTGCAGAAGTGCAAGGCGCAGAACGTCGTCCACGTCGAGCCGTTCTTCGACCCGCAGACCCACACCGATCGCGGCATTCCCTTCGAGGTGGTGCTCGCCGGCATCCGCGCCGCGCTACGGGACGGCGAGAAGCTGCTGGGCATCCGCCATGGGCTGATCCTCAGCTTCCTCCGCCACCTCAGCGAGGAACAGGCGCAGAAAACCCTCGACCAGGCGCTGCCGTTCCGCGACGCCTTCATCGCCGTCGGCCTCGACAGCTCGGAAGTAGGGCATCCGCCGAGCAAGTTCCAGCGGGTCTTCGACCGGGCCCGCAGCGAAGGCTTCCTCACCGTCGCCCATGCCGGCGAGGAGGGGCCGCCCGAGTACATATGGGAAGCCCTCGACCTGCTCAAGGTCGAGCGCATCGACCACGGCGTACGCGCCTTCGAGGACGAGCGGCTGATGCGGCGGCTGATCGACGAACAGATCCCGCTGACCGTCTGCCCGCTGTCCAACACCAAGCTCTGCGTGTTCGACGACATGAGCCAGCACACCATCCTCGACATGCTCGAACGCGGCGTGAAGGTGACGGTGAACTCCGATGACCCGGCCTACTTCGGCGGCTATGTCACCGAGAACTTCCATGCCTTGCAGCAGAGCCTGGGAATGACCGAGGAGCAGGCCAGGCGCCTGGCGCAGAACAGCCTGGATGCGCGCCTGGTGAAGTGAGGGGCGGCGTGCCGGGTAGCCCGGCGCGCGACCCGCAAGGCGTTTCGTCGTCGCTGGCTTCTCGGCATTGATGATAAGCATTATCATTTGAAGGCCTGCTCAGCATTCCCATGGCGCCGCCCCGGCGCCGGCTTTCGTGCAGCCGTCCTCACCGATGCCCGACCGCGACCTACCTCTCGGCCCGCGCCCGGATGCCTTGCCGGCAGACGGCGAGGCGGCGCGCCGCGCGGATCTCCTCAAGGCCTTCCTGGCCCAGCGCCAGCGCATGGAAAGCCTGGTCAGCCGCTGGGTCGGCTGCCGGGCGACCGCCGCCGACCTGGTCCAGGAACTGTTCCTGCGCTTCTGGCGGCGCCCGGCCGCCCCGGTGGAGGAGCTTGGCAGCTACCTCCTGCGCAGCGCGCGCAACCTGGCCATCGACCACTTGCGTGGCGAAGGATCGCGGCAACGGCAACTGGACGACTGGCTGCCGGAGCAGCGCCAGGGCGAGCCGGTCGGTCCCGAGCAGGCGCTCGAGGCCGGCGACCAGTGGCGCCGGGTCGAGGCCGCCTTGCGCGGCCTGCCCGAGCGCACCCGGCGGATTTTCCTGCTCAATCGCATCCACGGCCGCACCTACGCGGAGATCGCCCAGGCCATGCAGCTTTCCCAAAGCGCCGTGGAAAAACATATGATGCGCGCCCTCGACGCCTGCAAGGCGAGCCTGGCCGGCCCGGCCGGCGAGCAGGCAAGGAGCGCCCAGCCATGACCCGACCCGATAGCGACGCCGCGCCCTACGAGCCCGTCCTCGAGCAGACCGCACAGGCCTGGCTGGTGCGCCTGCGCGGTACGCCGGATGCGGCGACCCGGCGGGCCTTCGAGGACTGGCTGGCGCAGCGGCCGGCGCATGCCGAGGCCTATGCCCGCGCCGAGGCGCTCTGGCGCCTGACGGAAATACCGGCGAGCCGCCTGGCCATCGAAGAGGCCGATGCCCTGGAAGCCTACCTGCGGCCGCGCCGAGCGTCGCGCAACCCGCGGCGCTGGGCCTACCCGCTGGCCAGCGTCGCCTGCCTGCTGGCGATGCTCTGGCTGGGCGGCTGGTGGCAGCCCGGCGACTGGCTGCAGGACTGGCGTGCCGACTATGTCGCCGCGCCGGGACAGGTCGCCGAATGGAAGCTGGCCGATGGCTCCTACCTGAGCCTGGACGCCGGCAGCGCGGTGCGCGTGCGTATCGACGGCGGCCAGCGGCGGGTCGAACTGCTGCGCGGCGCCGCCGCGTTGCGGGTGAAGCGCGACGCGCTGCCATTCGTGGTCGAGGCCGGCGAAGGTCGGGCGCGGGTACTGGGCACCGAGTTCGAGGTCCGTCGCGGCGCCGGGGCGACCCGCGTCACCGTGTTGCAAGGGCGGGTCGCGGTGAGCGCCGGCACCGGTGCGGGCGCCGCCGAGGAAGTGCTGGGCGCCGGCCAGCAGGTCGGCTTCGCCGACGGCAAGCTGGGCCGGCCCGTGGCCATCGACGCCGCCGCCGCGCTGGCCTGGCGCCAGGGTTGGCTGAGCTTCTACCGGCGGCCGCTGGCGGAAGTGCTCGACGAACTCGCTCGCTACTACCCCGGACGCATTCTCCTGCTCGACGACGCGCTCGGCCGCCAGCCGGTCAGCGGCAGCTTCCGCAGCGACGATCCCGAAGCCGCGCTGAAGTCGCTGCAGGCGGTGCTCGGCTATCGCCAGCAGATCCTGTTCGGACGCCTGGTGGTGATTCGCTGACGGCGGCCCCGCTCCGTTTGGCCGCAGGAATCTTTCCCGGCGAAGAATTTTTTTGCGCTGGGGGGTGAGGTAAATCCGGCGCCGCTTCGTGTAGTGCTCATGACCGCGATTGATTCGCATTAGAAAAGCGACCGACACGAGCAACCCATGACCCCCTTCCCGCGCTTCGCCCTGCGTACTCTCCCCGCCCTGTTCCTCAGCCTCGGCTGTCTCGCCGCCACCGTGCAGGCCGCCGAGGCGGTTCGCTACCGCTTCAGCCAGGCTGCCGCGCCGCTGGCCCAGGCGCTCAACGCGTTCAGCCGGGCCAGCGGGCAGACGCTGCTCTACACCGCCGAGCTGCCGCCGCAGGCGACCGCTCCGGCATTGCACGGTTCGCTGGACGCGGAGGAGGCGCTGCAACGCCTGCTGCAGGGCAGCGGCCTGCGCGCGCGGCGGATCGACGAGCGCACCCTGACCCTGGAACCGATCCCCGCCAGCGGCGCGCTCGACCTCGATGCCACGACGGTCTCCGCCGCCGCCCCGGCGCAGGGCTACCGGCCGGCGGCCAACGCCTCGATCAGCCGCGGCGATGCGCCGCTACTGGAAATCCCCCAGGCGATCAGCGTGGTCCCGGCACAGGCGCTGCAGGACCAGCGCCCGCGCAACCTTGACGACGCGCTGGGCAACATCAGCGGCATCACCCAGGCCAACACCCTCGGCGGTACCCAGGACGCGGTGATGAAGCGCGGCTTCGGCGACAACCGCGACGGCTCGATCATGCGCGACGGCATGCCCTCGGTGCAGGGCCGCAATTTCACCGCCACCGCCGACCACGTCGAGGTGCTGAAGGGGCCAGCATCCCTGCTCTATGGCATCCAGGACCCGGGCGGGGTGGTCAACGTGGTGAGCAAGAAGCCACAACTGCAACAAGCCAACGCCCTGACCCTGCGTGGCTCGGCCTACGCCCACGGGCGCAACGGCAGCGGCGGCCAGCTCGACTCCACCGGCCCGCTGGGCGACAGCGGACTGGCCTACCGGATGATCCTCGATCATGAGGACGAGGATTACTGGCGCGACTTCGGCAAGAGTCGCGAGACGCTGGTGGCGCCCTCGCTGGCCTGGTACGGCGAGGACACGACGGTCAACCTGAGCTACGAGCACCGCGAGTTCACCACGCCGTTCGACCGTGGCACGGCCATCGACCCGCGTACCAACCGCCCGCTGGACATCCCGCGCAGCCGGCGCCTGGACGAGCCCTTCAACATCACCGAGGGCCGTTCCGAGCTGACCCGCCTGGATCTCGAACGGCAGCTCGACGACACCTGGAAGGCCCACTTCGGCTACGGCTACAGTCGCGAGACCTACGACGACAACCAGGCCCGGGTGATGGCCGTGAATGCCGACGGCACCCTGACCCGGCGCATGGACGGCACCCACGGCGCGGTCAGCAGCGACAGCTTCGCCACCCTCGGCCTGAGCGGAACGCTGCAACTGGCCGGGATGCAACATGACCTGCAATTCGGCATGGACCACGAGAAGCGCAAGATCTTCCGCGCCGACCTGCTGCGCGACAGCAAGACCAGCCGCTTCGACTACCTCGACCCGGTCTATGGCCAGGTGGTGCCGTCGACCCGGGTGGTCGCCGGCGACAGCGACCAGACCGACAAGCTGCGCAGCGACTCGCTGTACTTCCAGGACTCGATCCACCTGGACGAACGCTGGATCCTGGTCGGCGGCGCGCGCTACCAGATCTACGACCAGCTCGCCGGGCGCGGCCGGCCGTTCAACGCCAACACCGATATCAACGGGCAGAAATGGGTGCCGCGCGGCGGCCTGGTCTACCGCCTGAGCGACGAGGTTTCGCTGTACGGCAGCTACACGCGCTCGTTCAAGCCGAACTCGACCATCGCCCCGCTGAGCACCGGCGAGACCATCGATTCGGCGATCCTGCCGGAGGAGGCGACCTCCTGGGAGCTGGGCGCCAAGCTGGATGTGCCGGGGCGTCTCAGCGGCACCCTGGCGCTGTTCGACATTCGCAAGAAGAACGTGCTGGTCAACGAACTCGACGGTGCCGGCAACAGCAGCGTGCGCGCCGCCGGCCGGGTCCGCTCGCGCGGCCTGGAGCTGGACCTCACCGGCCAGCTCAGCGAACGCTGGAGCCTGATCGGCAGCTACGCCTGGCTCGCCGCGGAAGTCACCGAGGACCCGACCCTGGAGGGCAAGCGCCTGCAGAACGTGGCGCGCAACACCGCGTCGCTGTCGGCGGTCTACGAACTCGGCCAGCTCTTCGGCGGCGACCGCCTGCGCCTGGGCGGCGGCGCGCGCTACGTCGGCAAGCGCCCGGGCGACCCGGCCAATTCCTTCGACCTGCCGTCCTACACCGTGGCCGATGCCTTCGCCAGCTACGACACCCGCTTCGGCGGGCACGGCGTGAAGTTCCAGCTCAACGTGAAGAACCTGTTCGACCGCACCTACTACCCGTCCAGTGCCAATCGACTGTACGTGGCGATGGGCGAGCCCCGGCAGTTCCAGGTGTCGACGACGGTGGAGTTCTGAGTCGGCGCTCGCTCCAGGTGGGGTTCCCCGGCGTCCTCCTGGACGTGGAGGCCCCCCTGAAGGGCGAAGGGTCGGCGCGATGCTGCCCGACCATGCTCCATCCGGTTCCTTCTTCCCCCAGGGAAGGGATTGCCCGGCGCGTGAGTCGTTCCGCCATCCAGTGCCTTCTCCCTTTGGGGAAAGGAAGGCGGAGTACCGCCTGGCACGACCTCGCCGCACGCCACACCTCGTTCCCAACCCGCCCGTTGGGTACCATGCCCGCACCACTCGCCGCCACGGCCGCCCCATGAACCTCGACAACCGCATCAAGTTCCGCCACCTCGCCTGCTTCCTCGAAGTCGCCCGCCAGCGCAGCTTCGCCAAGGCGGCGGATGCCGTGGCGGTGTCGCAGCCGGCGATCTCCAAGACCCTCAAGGAACTGGAGGAAATCCTCGGCGCGCGCCTGTTCGAACGGAGCAAGGCCGGCGCCGAGCTGACCGAGGCGGGCGTGACCTTCCTGCGCTATGCCGGCCCCTGCGTGCAGGCCCTGCGCGACGGGGTGAACACCCTGCGCGGCCACGAGGCGCAGGTCGAGACGGTGCGGGTCGGCGTGCTGTCGACGGTGGAGAGCCTGGTGGTGCCCGAGGTGATCCGGCGCCTGCACCGGCGCCACGGTGCGCTGGTGGTCAGCGTCGCCACCGGACCCAGCGCCTACCTGCTGGCGCAACTGAAGGTCGGCGAGCTGGACCTGGTGGTCGGGCGGATGACCGATAGCCCGGACATCCAGGGCCTGACCTTCGAGCACCTGTACAGCGAGTCGATGATGCTGGTGGTGCGTCCCGGCCACCCCTTGCTCGCCGCGCCCCTCGGCGACCTGCAGCGGCTGGCCGAATTCCCACTGGTGCTGCCGCTGGCCGGCACCACCATCCGCCGCCACGCCGACAGCCTGTTCGTGCAATGGGGCATCCCGCTCGCCGGACAGCGCCTGGAAACCCTCTCGCCGACCCTCAGCCGCAGCTATGTGTTGCGCAGCGAGGCGATCTGGGTGGCGCCGCGCGATGCCGTGCGCCTGGACGTCGGCAACGGCGAGCTGGCCGAGCTGGACCTGGGTATCCGCGAACCGGGCGGTTCGGTCGGGCTGTGCCACAACGCGGCCTTGCCGTTGCCGCTGGGGGCGCAATGGTTCAGCGCGGTGTTGCGCGAGGTGGCCGCCGAGTTGCACTGATAAAGCATAACCAAATGGTTATGTATGGGGCCGGATAATTCACTGTCCCCGTCCCGCCTCCTGCGCAAGACTTCGTTTTCCATGCCTGAATCCACAAGCCTGGCGACCGATAACGCGAATAACAGGAGCCCGACATGCACGACGCCGAAAGCCGTCGTTTCGTCATCCGTGACCGAAACTGGCACCCCAAAGCCTTGACCCCCGACTACAAGACCTCCGTGCCGCGCTCGCCGAGCCAGGCGCTGGTGAGCATCCCGCAATCGCTCTCGGAAACCAGCGGGCCGGACTTCTCCCACCTCAGGCTCGGCCGCCACGACAACGACCTGCTGCTCAACTTCGACCACGGCGGCCTGCCCCAGGGCGAGCGCATCATCATGTTCGGCCGGGTCTTCGACCAGTACGGCAAGCCGGTCCCGCACACCCTGGTGGAGATGTGGCAGGCCAACGCCGGCGGGCGCTACCGGCACAAGAACGACCGCTACCTGGCGCCGCTCGACCCGAACTTCGGCGGCGTCGGCCGGACCCTCACCGACAGCGAGGGCCACTATTACTTCCGCACCATCAAGCCCGGGCCCTATCCCTGGCGCAACGGCCCCAACGACTGGCGCCCGGCGCACATCCACGTGTCTGTCAGCGGCCCGGCGATCGCCGCGCGGCTGGTCACCCAGATGTACTTCGAGGGCGACCCGCTGATCCCCAAGTGCCCGATCATCCGCACCCTTGCCGACCCGGAGGCGGCGCAGAGCCTGATCGGCCGGCTCGACATGAGCATGGCCAACCCGATGGACTGCCTGGCCTACCGCTTCGACATCGTCCTGCGCGGGCAGCGCAAGACCTTCTTCGAGAACGCCTGAGGAGCCGACCATGAGCCACGAACTGCTGCGGGAAACTCCTTCCCAGACCGCCGGTCCCTATGTCCACATCGGCCTGGCGCTGGCCGCCGCCGGCAACCCGACCCGTGACCTGGAGATCTGGAACCGCATGGCCCGCGAAGACGCGCCGGGCCAGCACATCCTCCTGCTCGGCCACGTCTACGACGGCAACGGCCACCTGGTGCGCGACTCGTTCCTGGAGTTCTGGCAGGCCGACAGCGAAGGCCGCTACCAGGAGCGCTACGATCCGGAGCGTCCGTTCAACAGCTTCGGCCGCACCGCCACCACCTTCGATGCCGGCGAGTGGACCCTGCACACGGTCAAGCCGGGGGTGGTGCGTAACGCCCAGGGCGTGCCGATGGCGCCGCACATCAACGTCTCGCTGTTCGCCCGCGGCATCAACATCCACTTGCAGACCCGGCTGTACTTCGATGACGAGACCGAGGCCAACGCCGCCTGTCCGGTGCTCAACCTGATCGAGCAGGCGCCGCGTCGCGACACCCTGCTCGCGCAGCGCTGCGAAGTGGACGGACAGCTCGCCTACCGTTTCGACATCCGCATCCAGGGCGACAACGAGACGGTGTTCTTTGACTTCTAGGCGCATCGATCGCGCGGGAAGGAAGGGCGCCCTTGCCGGAGCGGCAAGGGCGTACCCAGAACCCGCCGATGGGTACCTGACATTACTCCCGGAGGGCGATGGGTAGCCCCGACAGTACTACAGTCGGAGGCGCTCCGGTCAATTGCGATGATCGAACGAGTGTCCGATAATCGGCGAGCCTTTCCGTGACCCGAGCCCGAACGTCCATGAGCGAACTCCCGGAACACCCCGCCACCCTGGCGCCGCCGACCGTCCTTTCGCCGGCCAAGCGCATCGAGGCCTTCACCGGCGATCCCAACTTCATGACCTCGCTGGCCCGTGGCCTGGCGGTGATCCATGCGTTCCAGGAGCGCAAGCGGCACCTGACCATCGCCCAGATCAGCCACCGCACCGAGATACCCCGCGCCGCCGTGCGTCGCTGCCTGCACACGCTGATGCAGCTTGGCTACGCCACCACCGACGGGCGCACCTACTCGCTGTTGCCGAAGGTGCTCACCCTCGGCCACGCCTACCTGTCGTCGACGCCGCTGGCGATCACTGCGCAGCCGATCCTCGACCGCCTCAGCGAACAGCTCCACGAAGCCTGTTCGATGGCCACCCTGGAGGGCGACGACGTGCTCTACATCGCCCGTTCGGCCACTCCCCAGCGGCTGATTTCGGTGGACCTCAACGTCGGCAGCCGGCTGCCCGCCTATTGCACCTCGATGGGCCGCATCCTCCTCGCCGCGCTGGACGACGACGCGCTGCACGCCTACTTCGGCGGAGTGGAGATGCAGGCCAAGACCAGCCGTACCCTGTATACCCCCGAGACCCTGCTGCCGTGCCTGGTGGAGATTCGTCGCCAGGGCTGGTGCATCGTCGACCAGGAGCTGGAAGTCGGCCTGCGCTCGCTGGCGGTGCCGGTACGCGACTCCGCCGGCCATGTGCTCGCCGCGCTGAACGTCGGCACCCATGCCGGGCGGGTCTCCCGCGCCGAACTGGAAAGCCGTTTCCTGCCGTTGCTGCTGGAGGCCAGCCGCGAGCTGAGCGCGCGCCTGTTCACCTGACGCCGGAGGCGATCCCCTCCACAAGTTTGGAAAAGGAACCCCCGCTTCCATCTGATAGTCGCAATCCTTGGGGACGCGGCTAGAATCCCTGCCAATTCTGGGAGTTTCCGGCCGGATCGGCCGGTATCTGTATGGATCGCGAAGGGGAAGGCATGTCAGACGCCAGAGGCGCTTTTCATTCCAAAGGTCGCTGGTCGCGGATGGCGCTGCCCGCCATCCTGTGCGCCGGCCTGCTTGTCGGTTGCGGCGCCGAGCCGCCCGCCGAGGAACACGTCCGTGTGCTGGCGCAGACGGTGAAGATGGCCGAGTTCGCCTCGGCCACCTCGATCACCGGCGACATCCAGGCACGGGTACAGGCCGACCAGTCGTTCCGTGTCGGCGGCAAGATCGTCGAGCGCCTGGTCGATGTCGGCGACCACGTCGCGGCTGGCCAGGTGTTGGCGCGGCTCGACCCGCAGGACCAGCGCAGCAACGTGGAGAACGCCCAGGCGGCGGTCGCCGCGCAGCAGGCGCAGTCGAAGCTCGCCGACCTCAACTACCAGCGGCAGAAGGCGCTGCTGCCCAAGGGCTACACCAGCCAGAGCGAGTACGACCAGGCGCTGGCCTCGGTGCGCAGCGCGCAGAGTTCGCTGAAGGCCGCCCAGGCGCAGTTGGCCAACGCCCGCGACCTGCTTTCCTATACCGAGCTGCGTGCCTCCGACGCCGGGGTCATCACCGCCCGCCAGGCCGAGGTCGGCCAGGTGGTGCAGGCCACCGTGCCGATCTTCACCCTGGCCCGCGACGGCGAGCGCGACGCGGTGTTCAACGTCTACGAGTCGTTGTTCAGCCACGATGTCGACGGCCAGCGGATCACCGTCAGCCTGCTCGGCAAGCCGGAAGTCACCGCCAGCGGCAAGGTCCGCGAGATCACCCCCACGGTGGACGAGCGCAGCGGTACGCTGAAGGTCAAGGTCGGCCTCGACTCGGTGCCGGCGGAAATGAGCCTCGGCAGCGTGGTCAACGCCAGCGTCGCCGCGCCGGCCGAGCACAGCGTGGTGCTGCCCTGGTCGGCGCTGTCCAAGGTCGGCGAGCAGCCGGCGGTCTGGTTGCTCGACCAGCAAGGCAAGGCGCGTCTGCAACCGGTGCGGGTGGCACGCTACGCCAGCGAGAAGGTGGTCATCGACGGTGGCCTGGAGGCGGGCCAGACGGTGGTCACGGTGGGCGGCCAACTGCTCCATCCGGGCCAGGTGGTCGAGGTGGCCCAGCCGCCGCAGCCGACCCAGAGCACCGCCAGCCGCGACGCCGTGGGCGGAGGCCAGCCATGAAGCCGTTTTCCCTCGCCGGCCTGTTCGGCTTCGTCCTGCTCCTCTCCGGCTGCGGCGACGAGCCGCCGCCGGCACCGCCGCGGCCGGTGCTGACGGTGACCGTGAAGACCCTGAAGAACGACGACCTCGGTCGCTTCGCCGGGAGCATCCAGGCGCGCTACGAGAGCGTGCTCGGCTTCCGCACCAACGGACGGATCGCCTCGCGCCTGTTCGACGTCGGTGACTTCGTCGGCAAGGGCGCGCTGCTGGCGACCCTCGACCCCACCGACCAGCAGAACCAGTTGCGCGCCAGCCAGGGCGATCTGGCCAGCGCCGAGGCACAGTTGATCGACGCCCAGGCCAATGCCCGGCGCCAGGAAGAACTGTTCGCCCGCAGCGTCACCGCCCAGGCGCGCCTGGACGATGCGCGGACCCGCCTGAAGACCAGCCAGGCCAGCTTCGACCAGGCCAAAGCGGCGGTGCAGCAGGCCAGGGACCAGCTTTCCTACACGCGCCTGGTGACCGATTTCGACGGCGTCATCACCACCTGGCACGCCGAGGCCGGGCAAGTGGTCAGCGCCGGCCAGGCGGTGGTCACCCTGGCCCGGCCCGAAGTGCGCGAGGCAGTCTTCGACCTGCCCACCGAGGTCGCCGAGAGCCTGCCGGCCGACGCGCGCTTCCTGGTCAGCGCCCAGCTCGACCCGCAGGCCAGGACCACCGGCAGCATCCGCGAGCTGGGTCCGCAGGCCGACGCCTCGACCCGCACCCGTCGCGTGCGCCTGAGCCTGGCGCAGACGCCGGAGGCGTTTCGCCTCGGTTCGACCATCCAGGTCCAGCTGAGCAGCGCCGGTAGCGTGCGCAGCGTGCTGCCGGCCAGCGTGCTGCTGGAGCGGGACGGCAAGACCCAGGTCTGGGTCGTCGATGGGAAACAGTCCAGCGTGGCCCTGCGCGAGGTACAGGTGCTCAGCCGCGACGAACGCCAGGTGGTGATCGGACAGGGCCTGGCCGACGGCGACCGGGTGGTCCGCGCCGGAGTCAACAGCCTCAAGCCCGGCCAGAAGATCAAACTCGACGAGGATGCGCGATGAAGGGCGGTTTCAACCTGTCGGACTGGGCCCTGCGCCACCAGTCCCTGGTCTGGTACCTGATGGCGGTATCGCTGGTGATGGGCGTGTTCTCCTACCTCAACCTGGGGCGCGAGGAGGATCCCTCGTTCGCCATCAAGACCATGGTCATCCAGACCCGCTGGCCGGGCGCCACGGTGGACGACACCCTGGAGCAGGTCACCGACCGCATCGAGAAGAAGCTCGAGGAGCTGGACTCGCTGGATTACGTGAAGAGCTACACGCGACCCGGCGAATCGACGGTCTTCGTCTACCTCAAGGACACCACCAAGGCCGGCGACATCCCGGATATCTGGTACCAGGTGCGCAAGAAGATATCCGACATCCAGGGCGAATTCCCCCAAGGCATCCAGGGACCGGGTTTCAACGACGAGTTCGGCGACGTGTTCGGCAGCGTCTACGCCTTCACCGCCGATGGCCTGGACTTCCGCCAGCTGCGCGACTACGTGGAGAAGGTGCGCCTGGACATCCGCTCGGTGAAAGACCTGGGCAAGGTGCAGATGATCGGTGCGCAGAACGAGGTCATCTACCTCAACTTCTCTACCCGCAAGCTGGCCGCCCTCGGTCTCGACCAGCGGCAGGTCGTGCAGAGCCTGCAGGCGCAGAACGCGGTGACCCCGTCCGGCGTGGTCGAGGCCGGCCCCGAGCGCATCTCGGTGCGCACCTCCGGCAACTTCCGTTCGGAAAAGGACCTGCAGGCGGTCAACCTGCGGGTCAACGATCGTTTCTACCGGCTGTCCGACCTGGCCAGCATCAGCCGCGATTTCGTCGACCCGCCGACCTCGCTGTTCCGCTACAAGGGCGAGCCGGCCATCGGCCTGGCGGTGGCGATGAAGGAGGGCGGCAATATCCTCGAGTTCGGCGAGGCGCTCAATGCGCGCATGCAGGAGATCACCGGCGAACTGCCGGTTGGCGTCGGCGTGCACCAGGTGTCGAACCAGGCCCAGGTGGTGAAGAAGGCGGTCGGCGGTTTCACCCGGGCGCTGTTCGAGGCGGTGGTGATCGTCCTCATCGTCAGCTTCGTCAGCCTCGGCCTGCGCGCCGGGCTGGTGGTGGCCTGCTCGATCCCGCTGGTGCTGGCGATGGTCTTCGTGTTCATGGAATACACCGACATCACCATGCAGCGGGTTTCCCTCGGCGCGCTGATCATCGCCCTCGGCCTGCTGGTGGACGATGCCATGATCACCGTGGAGATGATGATCACGCGCCTCGAACTGGGCGACTCGCTGCACGACTCGGCGACCTACGCCTACACCTCGACGGCCTTCCCGATGCTCACCGGGACCCTGGTGACGGTGGCCGGCTTCGTGCCCATCGGGCTCAACGCCAGCTCCGCCGGCGAGTACACCTTCACCCTGTTCGCAGTGATCGCCGTGGCGCTGCTGCTGTCGTGGATCGTCGCGGTGCTGTTCGCCCCGGTGATCGCCGTGCACATCCTGCCGAAGACTCTCAAGCACAAGTCGGAGCAGAAGAAGGGCCGCATCGCCGAGCGTTTCGACAGCCTGCTGCACCTGGCGATGCGCCGGCGTTGGACGACCATCTTCCTCACCGCGCTGCTGTTCGGCGTGTCGCTGTTCCTGATGAAGTTCGTCCAGCACCAGTTCTTCCCGTCTTCCGACCGTCCGGAACTGCTGGTCGACCTCAACCTGCCGCAAAACAGCAGCATCCACGAGACCAGGGCGGTGATGGACCGCCTGGAAGCGACGCTGAAGGACGACGAGGACATCGACCACTGGAGCGCCTACGTCGGCGAAGGCGCGATCCGCTTCTACCTGCCGCTGGACCAGCAGTTGCAGAACAACTTCTATGGCCAGCTGGTGATCGTCACCAAGGACCTGGAGGCCCGCGAGCGCGTCGCCGCACGCCTGCGCGATCGCTTGCGCAAGGACTACGTCGGCATCAGCACCTACGTGCAGCCGCTGGAGATGGGGCCGCCGGTGGGACGGCCGATCCAGTACCGGGTCAGCGGACCGCAGATCGACAAGGTCCGCGAGTACGCCATGGGCCTGGCCGGCGTGCTCGACGGCAACCCGAACATCGGCGATATCGTCTACGACTGGAACGAGCCCGGGAAGATGCTCAAGATCGACATCGCCCAGGACAAGGCGCGCCAGCTCGGGCTTTCCTCCGAGGACGTGGCGCAGATCATGAACAGCGTGGTGACCGGCAGCGCGGTGACCCAGGTGCGCGACGACATCTACCTGGTGAACGTCATCGGCCGCGCCGAGGATAGCGAGCGCGGCTCGCTGGAGACCCTGGAGAGCCTGCAGATCGTCACGCCCAGCGGCACCTCGATCCCGCTCAAGGCGTTCGCCAAGGTCAGCTACGAGCTGGAGCAGCCGCTGGTGTGGCGCCGCGACCGCAAGCCGACGATCACGGTGAAGGCGTCGCTGCGCGGCGAGATCCAGCCCACCGACCTGGTCGCCCGGCTGGCGCCGGAGGTCAAGCGCTTCGCCGACGGCCTGCCGGCGAACTACCGGATCGAAGTGGGCGGCACGGTGGAGGAGAGCGGCAAGGCCGAGGGCCCGATCGCCAAGGTGGTGCCGCTGATGCTGTTCCTCATGGCGACCTTCCTGATGATCCAGTTGCAGAGCGTGCAGAAGCTGTTCCTGGTGGCCAGCGTCGCGCCGCTGGGGCTGATCGGGGTGGTCGCGGCGTTGCTGCCAACCGGCACGCCGATGGGCTTCGTGGCGATCCTCGGGATTCTCGCGCTGATCGGCATCATCATCCGCAACTCGGTGATCCTGGTGACCCAGATCGATGCCTTCGAGAAAGACGGCAAGACGCCCTGGGAAGCCGTGCTGGAAGCCACCCACCACCGCACCCGGCCGATCCTGCTGACGGCGGCGGCGGCCAGCCTGGGGATGATCCCCATCGCCCGCGAAGTGTTCTGGGGGCCGATGGCCTATGCGATGATCGGCGGCATCGTCGCCGCCACGCTGCTCACGCTGATCTTCCTGCCGGCGCTGTACGTCGCCTGGTACCGGATTCCGGAACCGGGACGCTGAGCGCGGCGTAAGGGGAAGGGGGCGCCGCCGTAGCAGAGTCTGTGCGGGGGGAAGGAGAGCGGACGGCGGGTGGGCCATCCGCCCCGACGCCGGGCAGGGTATGCCCGGCGTTGCTACGGCGACGGCGGCCAGTATAGGCAGCCCGGCGCCAGGGAAAATCCGACCAATTTACGAATCTGTTTTGCAACCGAGGTAATAGTGGACACATTGCAAGGCATGCGCGTGTTCGCCAGGGTGGTGGACAGCGGCAGCTTCACTTCCGCCGCCCAGGCCCTGGACCTGTCCACCGCGCAGGTATCGCGGCTGATCTCCGACCTGGAGGCGCACCTGCAGACGCGCCTGCTGCACCGCACCACCCGGCGCCTGGCCCTGACCGAGGCCGGCGAGCGCTACCTGGAGCGGTGCCGCGGGATCCTCGAGGACATCGAGGTCGCCGAGGCCGAAGCCGCCGGCGCGCACATCCGCCCCTGCGGCCGCTTGCGCGTGCAGTCGCTGATGGGCATGGGCCAGCATCACCTGGTGCCGATGATCGCCCGCTACGGCGCACTGTTCCCCGACGTGGTGATCGAGCTGACCCTGTCCCAGCGCAACCCGGACATGCTCGAGGAAGGCCAGGACGTGCTGATCACCGGCGAGCGCCAGTTGCCCGACTCGGAGTTCGTCGCCCAGCGCCTGGGCAGCATCCACAGCGTGCTCTGCGCCAGTCCCGGCTACCTGCAGCAGCGCGGCGTGCCACGCTCGGTGGACGACCTGGAGCGCCACGTCTGCCTGCGCCTGCAGGACCCGGCCTACCCGGAGGGCTGGATCTTCGCCGACGAGCAGGGCGAGCGCACCGTCAGCCCGCAGAACACCTTCATGGTCAATGTCGCCGAGGTCATGGCCCAGGCGGCCAAGGCCGACCTCGGCATCGCCCTGCTGCCCAGCTACGTGGCGGCCGCGGCGCTGCGCAACGGCGAGCTGCTACGAGTGTTGCCCGGCCATGCCATGCACCAGCGGACCATCTATGCGCTGTATCCCTCGCGGCGTTACCTGGACGCGAAGATCCGCACCTGGGTCGATCTGTTGCAACAGGAACTTCCCCAGGCATTCGCCCGCGACGAAACTACCATGCAAAGTTCAAGTTACTGGGCACAGTGAAGGATTGTTGTTATTGAGGTAATACTCTCTCGTCTGTTTGGCTATTTTTCCGAGCATGGCGGTTAACTAATATGGCGCCTGTCCCAAGTGAACAGGGTGTCATCGGAGACCCGCCATGAATCGCCAGATCCTTGTTGCCGCCATACTCAGTTTGTTTTCCCTCGCATTTTCCCAGGCCGGTTTCGCCGAAGAGTCCTCGCTGATGACCAACCGCATGGTCGACGCCAACCAGCAGGCCATCGAGCACCAGCAGGAACTTTCCGCCTCCGCCGCGCAGGCCGGGGCCCGCAGCGACTCCTGATCTAGCGCATGGCGCCAGCCGCGCCATGGCTTCCCCCGGGTACTCGGGAAGCGTGAGCCTGGGTACCCTGTCCTTGCGCCGCATATGATATGCGGCGTTTTTTTTTGCCTTCCTGACCGTTCGGACAATTCTTGCAGAATATGTAAAAGACTTTCGTTGGATATCGGGTTTTTCCGATAGTGGCAAAAAAATATAATCGCGCCAGCTCAATGGATAATTGTCGCTGGCTGTCGACGATATTCGTTCTGTCTTCATCGATCTCGCCATGCAAGAGCGGGACGTGGAAAGCCTAAAGCCCGATGAGTCGAAGAGACTTTCAATAGAAGAGTCCGACTGCGTTCCAGCCGGTTTCCAGTGTCCGGAAATACACTGGCAAGACTTCCCGACGCCGAACTTTGATTGCTCCTATTCGACGTCTTCTCAAGGCCGCTGATACCAGCGGCCTTTTTTTTCGGGTTGCGCCCGGCTGGGCGCCCCATGGGAGCGATCGCCCGCGCGACGCCAGCAGAAGCGTCGCCGGGAACGACACCACAACACGCTTTCCGGCCTTGCCGGATTTCACCACGCTGTAAGAAGGAGCAACCGCAATGAGGAATCTGTTCGCCTTGACGCCGATGGCGCTGGCGCTGTGCACCGCGTCCGCCGCCTGGGCCGATGAGGGGGAAGCCAAAGAAGGCTTCATCGAAGGCTCCAGCCTCCAATTGCTGACCCGCAACTACTACTTCAACCATGACCGCCGGCACGCTTCCGGGCACGACAGCAAGGAATGGGCGCAAGGCTTCATCGCCACCTTTCAGTCCGGCTACACGCCCGGCGTGGTCGGCTTCGGCGTCGACGCCTACGGCATGCTCGGGCTGAAGCTCGACGGCGGCGGCGGTACCGGCGGCACCAGCATCCTGCCGATCACCGCGCCGAGCAAGGAAGGCTACGAATCCGGCAAGGCGCCCGATGAGTTCTCCAGTGGCGGGGCGGCGCTGAAGATCCGCGCCTTCGACACCGAGCTGAAGCTGGGCGACCAGTTCCTCAGCAACCCGGTGGTCGCCGGCGGCGAGTCGCGCATGCTGCTGCAGACCTTCCGCGGTGTGAGCCTGACCAACAACAGTTTCGAGGACCTGACCCTCACGGCTGGCCAGGTCAGTTTCACCAAGTACTACAACCAGAGTGGCCACCGTCGCCTCGGCTCGTACTACGGCGAACTGCCGGGCGACCGCGACAGCCATCATCTCAGCTGGCTGGGCGGCACCTGGGGCGGCATCGAGGGCTTCACCAGCAGCCTGTACGCCGCCGAACTGCAGAACGTCTGGAAGCAGTACTACGCCGACGTCGACTACACCTACGAGATCGACGACAACTGGTCGCTGAACCCCGGCGCGCACTACTACAAGACCGTCGACAGCGGCGACTCGTTGCTCGGCCGGATCGACAACAACACCTACAGCCTGCATTTCGCGGTCGGCTACAGGCAGCACACCGTCACCGCGGTGCTGCAGAAGGTCAACGGCAACACGCCGTTCGACTACATCAACCAGGGCGACAGCATCTTCCTCGACAACTCGCAGCAGTATTCCGACTTCAACGGTCCCAACGAGAAGTCCTGGAAGCTGCAATACGACTACGACTTCGTCGCCCTCGGCCTACCCGGCCTGAGCGCCTCGGCCTCGTACTCGCGCGGCAAGCTGGACCTGACCCGGGTCGATCCGGACAGCCCCGGCTACGGCGGCTGGTACAGCGCCGACGGCAAGAACGCCAAGCACTGGGAACGCGACCTCGACCTGCAGTACGTGGTCCAGGGCGGTCCGGCCAAGGACCTCTCGCTGCGCCTGCGCTGGGCCACCCACCGCGGCACCGGCGGCTACAGCGCGGTGGACAACGACATCGACGAATACCGGGTGATCGTCGACTATCCCATCGACGTGTTCTGAGCCGCGCGCGCTGGGCCCTTCGCCGGGCTCAGCGCTGGCGGAACAGTTCGCCGGGAGTGAAGCCGAAGAGTCCCTTGAAGGCGGCGATATAGGCCGAGGTCGAGTCGTAGCCGCTGTCCAGGGCGGCGCCGGTGACGCTGTCGCCGGCCTCCAGCGCGTTGAGCGAGGCGAGCAGGCGCTGGCGTTGGCGCCAGAGCCGGTAGTTCATCCCGGTCTCGCGCTGGAACAGGCGCGACAGGGTCTTTTCCGAGGTGCCCAGGCGCTGCGCCCAGTCGCCCATGGTCAGGCTCTGGGTCGGTTCGTCGATCAGTGCCTGGCACAGCCGCAGCAGGCGCGGCTCGCGCGGCATCGGCAGGGAGAAGGCGACCTCCGGTAGCAGCCGCAACTGGTCCAGCAGCACCTGCACCAGCCGCGATTCGGCGCTGTCGCCCTCCGGGTAGTCCACCGGCAACTCGCAGAAACTCTTGATCAGCTCGCGCGCCAGCGGCGTCACCTCCAGCACCCGGCAGCGCGTCGGCGCCCAGGCGCAGGCGTCGCCACGGATGTACAGGCTGCGCATCTCGGCGCGGGTGGAGGTGACCACCTCGTGTTCCAGCTGCGCCGGAATCCAGATCGCCCGCTGCGGCGGGGCGAAGAAGCTGCCCTCGGCGGTATGTACGCCGAGCACGCCGCTGATGGCGTAGGAAAGCTGTACCCAGGCGTGCCGGTGGCGCGAGGTCCAGGAGCCGGCGCGCAGGCTTTCGGCGCGCGCGTAGACCGGCCGTGGCAGGCGGGCGAGGGTGGGAATCGGGCGGTGCAGTTCCGCAGGCTGTCCGTTCATCGTCATGACTTGGCGTCGTGTCGCTAGTCGGCAGAGTCTGGCAGGGCTAACCTGCCGCCTCAAGTTTCCCGGAGCCCACGCCGATGCTCGACTTCTCCGCCCACGCGCTTCCCTACGCCTCGCAACGTTCGCCGGTCCATGCCCGCCGCGGCATGGTCGCCACCTCGCAGCCGCAGGCGGCGCAGGTCGGGCTGGAGATATTGCGCCGTGGCGGCAATGCCATCGACGCGGCGATCGCCACCGCCGCCGCGCTGACGGTGGTCGAGCCGACCGGCTGCGGGATTGGCGGCGATGCCTTCGCCCTGGTCTGGACCCGCGGACGCCTGCACGGCCTGGACGCCAGCGGGCGCGCGCCGGGCCTGCTCGATCGCGAGCGGGTGCGCGCCGCCGGCCACGAGCGGATGCCGCTGTACGGCTGGACGCCGGTCACCGTGCCGGGCTGTCCGGCGGCCTGGGGCGAACTGTCGCGGCGCTTCGGCAAATTGCCGTTCGAACAACTGCTGCGGCCGGCGATCGAGCTGGCTCGCGATGGCTTTCCGGTCTCGCCGGTGATCGCCCGCCTGTGGCAGAGCGGCCTGGACAAGTTCCGCGCGGCGTTGCCGCAGCGGCCCGAGCTGCGGGCCTGGTTCGACGAGTTCCTCATCGACGGCCGGGCGCCGCGCGCCGGCGAGGTGTTCCGCCAGCCGGGCCAGGCCGACACCCTGGACGAGCTGGCGCGCAGCCAGTGCGAAAGCTTCTATCGCGGCGAGCTGGCCAGGGCCATCGTCGGCCACGCCGAGCGCAGCGGCGGCTACCTGCGCGCGGAGGACCTGGCCGGCTACCAGGCGAAGTGGGTCGAACCGATCTCACTGAACTACCGTGGCTATGACGTCTGGGAGATTCCGCCGAGCGGCCAGGGCCTGATCGCCCTGATGACCCTGAACATCCTCAAGGGCTTCGAATTCGGCGAGCGCGACTGCGCGCGGACCTGGCATCGCCAACTGGAGGCGATGAAGCTGGCGTACGTCGACGGGCTGCACTACATCAGCCAGCCGCAGTCGATGCGGGTCTCGGTCGAGGAACTGCTGCACGAGGACTACGCCGCCAGCCGCCGTGCGCTGATCGGCGAGCGCGCGCTCGATCCCAGCCCCGGCCAGCCGAGGCCGGGCGGCACGGTGTACCTGGCCTGTGGCGACGAGGAGGGCAACCTGGTCTCGTTCATCCAGAGCAACTACCACGGCTTCGGCTCCGGCGTGGTGGTGCCCGGCACCGGCATCGCCTTGCAGAACCGCGGCGCCGAGTTCAGCCTCGATCCGGACCACGTGAATTGCCTGGAGCCGGGCAAGCAGACCTTCCACACCATCATTCCCGGTTTCCTCAGCAAGGACGGCGTGCCGCTCGGCCCGTTCGGCGTGATGGGCGCCTATATGCAGCCGCAGGGCCACGTGCAGATGGTGATGAACCTGGTGGACTTCGGCCTCAACCCCCAGGCCGCCCTCGACGCGCCGCGCTGGCAGTGGCTGGGCGGGCTGCGCGTCGGCATCGAACATGCCGCGCCGCGCGCGCTGGCGGCGGAGCTGGCGCAGCGTGGGCACCAGGTGGAAATCGCCTACGACTCGACCAGCTACGGGCGCGGCCAGATCGTCCTGCGCGACCCGGCCAGCGGCGTGCTCTGTGGCGGCACCGAGCCGCGCACCGATTCGCAGATCGCGGTGTGGTGAGGGGACCCATGTGGGTGAGGCGGGGAGACCTGTCCGGCGGATAATGCCCAAGGCGTATCCACCCTGCGGATGACGAAGCAAGAAGACCCGGCAGGCATAGGCTGCCAGGCGACCCGTACTCGAGCGCGCTCCGCTACGCAACATCGAGAGCGCCTTCTGGATGTCATGCCACCGGAGTCTCCCAGGCCCTGGCGAATTTACGTCCGGGCGTCCTGAAACCCGACGAAAAACCCCATTCGGGGATGAATTCCGCCTGCCGTCTCTGGCATCATCCGCGCCGCTTCTCGCCCGAACGCCGGGGCGGTGATGTGTAGAAAGACCACGCACTGTTTTGTGTACAAAAGTCTGCTGATTCTTTTTGTCACAAATCGTTTTTGTGTATCCAGTTTTCTTCGCGCTGCCAACCCAAAGTCGAGCACGCCCCTCCCGACCACGCACCAGTGCAAGGCAAAAACTGTCCTTGGGGTCAGGTTTTTGCCGTCGTAGAGAGGTTGGAGGCATTTCGCCGCCTTTGTCCAAAACACTGAAAAAACAGGCGTTCCCTTCGCCGCAGGAAACCCGGCGAAGCGCCCGCGCCGTCTTGGCTTCGTTCTTGCTATCCATGGCGAGGCCTGACCGCTCGGACAGGTTCGCCCACTAGAAGAAAAGCTATTCACTCCAGGAGCGTTTCAATGAGCCGCACACTCGCCACCGTGATGCTAGCCGGGGGGCTACTGGCCGCAGGCCAGGCTGTCGCCGAAGACCATGACATGACGCCGACCCACGAGACCGACTCGGGGCCGCTGCTCTGGCACAACGAGAGCCTGACCTACCTCTACGGCAAGAACTTCAAGATCAACCCGCCGATCCAGCAGACCTTCACCCTGGAACATGCCAGCGGCTGGACCTGGGGCGACCTATTCATCTTCTTCGACCAGATCAACTACAACGGCAAGGAAGACGCCAGCAACGGCAAGAACACCTACTACGGCGAGATCACTCCGCGCCTGAGCTTCGGCAAGCTCACCGGAGCGGACCTCTCCTTCGGCCCGGTGAAGGACGTGCTGCTGGCCGGCACCTACGAGTTCGGCGAAGGCGACACCGAGGCCTACCTGCTCGGCCCGGGCTTCGACCTGGCGATCCCCGGCTTCGACTACTTCCAGCTCAACTTCTACTACCGCAAGCCCGACGGCAACCGCGTGCGCGCCGGCGCCTGGCAGATCACCCCGGTGTGGTCCTACACCATTCCGGTGGGCAACTCCGACATCCTCATCGACGGCTACATGGACTGGGTGATCAACAACAAGAGCGCCAGCACCAGCCGCCGCAACCAGAGCGACTATCACGCCAACCTGCACTTCAACCCACAGGTCAAGTACGACCTGGGCAAGGCCCTCGGCTACGAGCCTAAGCACCTGTACGTGGGCCTGGAGTACGACTACTGGTCCGACAAGTACGGTGTGAAGGACTCGCAGTACTTCACCACCGACCAGAACACCGCAAGCTTCCTGGTCAAGTACCACTTCTGAGTCCGTCGCGCGGGGCTTCCGGCCGGGCCCCGCCAGCGCGCCCCGTCATTGCGCGCCGTGCATCGGCACGGTGCGCGACGGTCGCCTTCGTCGTCCTTGCGTTTGCCTCCCATTGTTCGCTCGACCCACGCCGGGCGCGCCCTGCAGCCTGAGCGGCAGGAATAAGCTGATCACCTGGACAGCTTTTTGCAGAAGCCGTGCATCCTCCTCCTGTCCGAGGAGCGCCACTTGAGACGGCCCGATGCATAGCGAAGACCAGCGCCCCAACGACCTCATCTACGGCCTCGACGACCGGCCGCGCCCGCTTCCCGCCTTCCTTGCCGCGCTACAGCACGTGCTGGCCAGCTTCGTCGGTATCGTCACTCCGCCGCTGGTGATCGGCTCGCTGCTCGGCCTCGGCGAGCACCTGCCATACCTGATCAGCATGGCGCTGATGGTTTCCGGCGCCGGCACCCTGATCCAGGCGCGCCGGCCGTTCGGCATCGGCGCCGGGATGATCTGCCTGCAAGGCACCAGCTTCGCCTTCCTCGGCGCCGTGCTGGCCGCCGGGATGCTGGTGAAGCAGCGCGGCGGCGGTCCCGAGGAGATCCTCGCGATGATCTTCGGCGTGTGCTTCTTCGGCGCCTTCGTGCAGATCGTCCTCAGTCGTTTCCTCGGCCATCTTCGCCGGGTGATCACGCCGCTGGTCACCGGCATCGTCATCACCCTGATCGGCGTCAGCCTGATCAAGGTCGGCATCACCGACCTCGGCGGCGGAGCCGGGACCTCGGACTTCGGCGCACCGGCCAATCTCGCGCTGGGCGCGCTGGTGCTGCTGAGCATCGTCCTGCTGAACCGCTCGCGCCTGCCCTGGCTGCGCCTGGCCGCCATCGTCATCGGCCTGGCGCTGGGTACCCTGGCGGCCTGGGCGACCGGCCTGTTCGTTCCGCGGGCGTTGCCCGAGCTGCCGCTGGTCAGCCTGCCGCAGCCGTTCCGCTTCGGCTTCGCCTTCGACTGGATGGCCTTCCTGCCGGTGGCGCTGATCTACCTGATCAGCAGCATCGAGACGGTCGGCGATCTGACCGCCAACTGCATGCTCTCGCGGCAGCCCCTGGAGGGACCGGCGTACCTGCAGCGGTTGCGCGGCGGGGTGCTCGGCGACGGCGTCAGTTGCCTGCTGGCAGCCACCTTCAGCGCCTTCCCGAACACCACCTTCGCGCAGAACAACGGGGTGATCCAGCTCACCGGGGTGGCCAGCCGGCACGTCGGGATCTATATCGGCGGCGTGTTGCTGGCGCTCGGCCTGTTCCCCTGGGTCGGCGCGATCCTCCAGCAGATCCCCAAGCCGGTGCTCGGTGGCGCCACCCTGGTGATGTTCGGCAGCGTCGCCGCCGCCGGCATCCGCATTCTCGGCCAGACCGCGATGGACCGCCGCAGCGTGCTGATCATCGCCGCCTCGTTCGGCGTCGGCCTCGGCGTGGCCGCGCAGCCGACCCTGCTCGACCAGATGCCGGCGGTGGTGAAGACCCTGTTCGACTCGGCGATCACCAGCGGCGGCATCACCGCCATCCTGCTCAACCTGCTGCTGCCCGAGGAGCGCGTTGCCGAAGCGGCGCAGGCCAGCGCGAAGGGCGGCGCCCTGGCGCGCTGGCGCAAGCCGCTGGGTTGATACGGGCGTTTGCAAATTTTTCCGCGCCTGGCTTGTGTCCCGCGGCCGGGCTGGGGTATCAACGCGGGGATCACGCCGATGGAAACCTGCGCATGACCCTGACAGTGCCCGCCCACGACCCGGCCGCCCGCGACAAGCCGGCCGGGCGCATCCGCCAGAAGAACGAGGAGGCGATCCTCGCCGCGGCCGAGGAGGAGTTCGCCCGCCACGGCTTCAAGGGCACCAGCATGAACACCATCGCGCAGAACGTCGGCCTGCCCAAGGCCAACCTGCACTACTACTTCGGCAACAAGCTGGGCCTCTACACGGCGGTGCTGAGCAACATCCTCGAACTCTGGGACAGTACCTTCAACACCCTCGGCGTCGACGACGATCCGGCCGAGGCGCTGGCCCGCTACATCCGCGCCAAGATGGAGTTCTCCCGCCGCTACCCGCTGGCCTCGCGGATCTTCGCCATGGAGATCATCAGCGGCGGCGAGTGCCTCACCGCGCATTTCAACCAGGACTACCGCAGCTGGTTCCGCGGCCGCGCCGCGGTATTCGAGGCCTGGATCGCCGCCGGCCGGATGGACCCGGTGGATCCCGTGCACCTGATCTTCCTGCTCTGGGGCAGCACCCAGCACTACGCCGACTTCGCCAGCCAGATCGGCCTGGTCACCGGCCGCAAGCGCATGTCCAGGCAGGACTTCGCCGCCGCCGCCGACAACCTGGTGCGGATCATCCTCAAGGGCTGCGGACTGATCCCGCCGGCGGCCTGAACGCGATGCCGAGCACCCTGCAAGGCCTCGCCGAATACCGCGAGGAAATCCGCAAGAGCCGCTTCCACACCATCGCCGCGCCGGTGGCCGACGAGGACGAGGCGCAGGCGTTCATCGCCGCCCACCGCGACGCTTCCGCCGGACACAACTGCTGGGCCTGGAAGTGCGGCGCGCAGTACCGCTTCAGCGACGACGGCGAACCCGGCGGCAGCGCCGGGCGGCCGATCCTGGCGGCCATCGAGGGACAGGACATGGACTGCGTGGCGGTGCTGGTCAGCCGCTGGTTCGGTGGCATCAAGCTCGGCACCGGCGGCCTCGCCCGCGCCTATGGCGGCGGCGCGGCCAAGTGCCTGCAGCAGGCGCCGCGCAGCGAGCTGGTCGAGCGCTGTCGGGTGCGCTTCGCCTGTGCCTTCGCCGACCACGCGCTGCTCAAGGCGCGCAGCCTGGCGCTGGGCGCCAGCGTGGCGGCCGAAGACTACGGCGCCGACGGCGTCGTCCTGACCCTGGAGTTGCCGGTGGCGCGCTTCGAGGCGCTTCAGGCGCTGCTGGTGGACCTCAGCCGAGGCCAGGTGCGGCTGCAGCGGCTGGACGCCTGAGGAGGCTCAGCGCGCTGGAGCCGGGCGGGAAGGGGCAGGAAGCGGCGGGAGCGCGGCGAACACGCATTTGTCGCGGCCGCTGCGCTTGGCGTCGAGCAGTGCGGCGTCGGCGCGATTGACGGTCTGCGAATAGGTTTCGCCGATGCGGTGTTCGGTAACGCCGACGCTGGCGGTGACGCTCAGCGCCTCGGTGCCGACGCGTACCGCCAGGGTCCGTACGCTGTCGCGCACCCGCTCGAGTACCGGGCCGGCGTCCTGCAGGCGGGTCTGTGGCAGCAGCAGGAGGAATTCCTCGCCGCCCCAGCGGCCGCAGAGGTCGTATTCGCGTAGCTCGGACTCCATGGCCCGGGCGATTTCCACCAGCACCCGGTCACCGCTGTCGTGGCCCCAGGTATCGTTGACCTGCTTGAAGAAGTCCACATCGAGCATTGCCAGCACGTAGCTCTGGCCGTGGCGCTGGGAGCGTTCGTTCTCCTCCCTGAGGCGCTCCAGCAGCATGCGTCGGTTGGGCAGGCCGGTCAGTGGGTCGCGGATCGAGGCTTCCTTCAGCGCCAGGTTGAGGTCGCGCATCATCTGCTGGTAGCGGTCGGAGATCCGCGCCACCTTTTCCAGGCGCCGCAGCTGCTTGTGGTAGCGCTCGGACAGCGACAGGTTCTGCTCCCGCGCCATCGACTGGAAACCGTCGGAGATCCGGGCGATGCGCTCCAGCCGCACCAGTTGCTCCAGCGATTGCTGGCGCAGGCGGGCCAGCGCCTGGTGCAGCGGATGCCCGTGGAACTGCGGATCGGCCAGCAGGCCGTCGATCCAGGCGTCCAGTTCGCGTTCGCGGCTCATCGTCGGCTACTCGTCGTGGGCCTGGATGGCGAAGGGGAAGCTGCAGTCCTCGCGGAACTCCTCGGCCAGCTCGGCGACCCGTTCGTTGCGCCGGTCGTAGTGCCAGCGCAGGCTGACCGGGCGACCGCCCTGGTGGGCCTCTTCGAGCAGGTCGAGGATGTCCATCATGGCCTTGATCGAACTGGTGTTCAGGTACAGCAGGCGCAGGTCCAGTTCCAGCGGCCGCTGCCCGTCGGCGAGGAAGCGCTCGACCCAGTCGATCACCTGGCCGAACAGTTCATAGGAGTTTTCCGGGTAGGAATCGCCTTGCATGGACAGGCGTCCGGCCTGCCAGTCGCCCTGGATGGCGGGCGTGGACTGGGTGCCGGGTATGTGCAGGTCACTCATGATGGTGTTCTTCCTAAAACACGGGGTCAGATCACGGCGCGCAGGCTGAAGAAGGCGCGCCCGTCGGGCTGTTCCTTCAGCGATGCGGCCAGTGGTTCGCTGGACTTGCGGGCGATGTCCAGCAGGCCGAGACCGGCTCCGCTGGCGCAGCCGCTGTCGCGCGGGCGGCGTAGCTGCTCCTTGTAGGCGGCCTTGAGGGCGGCCTTGTCGAGGTTGGCGATGGCCTGGATGCTGCGCACCAGGCTCTGGCCGTCGTCGCGTTCCACCAGGTTGCCGGCGGACACCACGTAGTGGCCGTCCTCGTTGCGGGCGATGGCTACCGTGGCCGCCGCCTCGTGTTCGCCGTAGCCCTTGAGATTGGCGTAGTGGCGGATGTTCTGGGTCATCTCGATGTACACCGCGAAGACGTCCATCGCTTCGCTCGGCTTGGCCTGTTCGGCGTGCAGGTAGTTGCGCAGCGCGTGGCCTATCTCCTCGATCAGGCTGCGCGAGATCGGTCCGTTGAAGCAGAGCAGGATGCGTTGGCGAGTGTAGCTTTCACGCATGGCCAGCAGGTCTAGCGTTTCCATGGGTGCCCCTAGTCGAATCGGAAGGACAGGATGGTGATGTCGTCGCGTTGCGGGTGCTCGCCCTGGTACTCGGCGAGCGTCGCCACGAAGGCCTCGGCCTGCTCGGGGAGCGGCTGCCGCGCGTGGTCGCGGAGCATGTCGGCGAAGCGCCGGCTGCCGAAGCCGAAGCCGTGTTCGCCGCCGGCCTGGTCGAGGAAACCGTCGGTGCTCAGGTAGAAGGTCCAGCCCGGCGCCAGCGGTACCTCGATGTTGCGGTAGTCGCCACGGCGCTTGTCGCCGATCGCCCGGCGCGCGCCCTTGAGTTCCTGGACCTCCTCGCCGTCGCTGGCGTACAGCGAGATCTTCGCCCCGGCGAAGGCCAGCTGGCGGCGCCGGCGGTCGACCCAGACCAGCCCGGCATCCATGTTGGTGGCCAACGCCTGGGGGATCTGCTCCTGGCTGAGCATGCTGCGCATCGCCTGGTCGGTCTCGCCGAGGATCGCCGCCGGGTCGCGGCTGCCCACCGCCTCGATGGCGTGGTCGATGGCGGCGCGGGCGAGCATGGTCATCAGCGCGCCGGGCACGCCGTGACCGGCGCAGTCGACCACGCCGATCAGGTAGCCGTCGGCCTGCTCGCGGTACACGTAGAAGTCGCCGCCGACCACGTCGCGCGGTTTCCACAGGATGAAGTGATGCTCGCCGAGCGTGGCGCTGAGCTGGCGGTCGGGGAGGATCGCGCGCTGGATCAGGCTGGCGTAGTCGAGGCTGTCGCCGATCTTCTTCTGCGCGGCGGCCATCTCGCGGTTGGCTTCCTCCAGCGCCTGGGTGCGCTCCTGGACCTTGTCTTCCAGCTCGGCGGTGTGCCGGCGGACCTGGTCGGCCATGCTGGCGAAGGCCTTCGACAGCGAGCCGATCTCGTCCTGGCGCGCCAGCGGCAGCGGCGTGTCGTAGCGTCCGGCGGCGATCGCCTTGGCCGAGCGCTTGAGGCTGCGCAGGGGGCGCAACAGCAGGCGCTCGACGGCATAGGCGAAGCCCAGCAGCAGGGCCACCAGCAACAGCAGGAACGTGCCCGCCAGCGGCCATAGCCAGCGGTTGTCGAGGACCTGGGCAGCGTGCAGGTCGACGGCGGTGAGCACGTACCAGCGCAGCTGGGGAATGTAGGCCACGGCGAAGAGTTGCTGGCGGCCGTCGAGGCCGGCCCACAGGCAGTGCACCGAGCCGGCCTTGGCGCGGGCCAGGCGCATGGCCTCGCGCAGGGCATCGCGCTGTTCCGGCTGGTCGAGCAGGTCGAACACCCGGTGGCGTTCACTGGCGCCGCCGGCGGCGGAGCTGTAGGCGATCAGGCGGCGGTCCGGGTGGGCCTGGATGGCGCCGTCGTCGCCGACGATCATCGGCGTCACGCCCGGCTCGCGGGCGATGATGAAGTCGTCGAGGAAGCCGCTCAGGTCCAGGCCGCTGCCGGCCAGGCCGATGGGCCGGCCCTGGTCGCGGATCACCAGGTTGAACCAGACCTTGGTCAGGTTCAGCTTGCTGTCGACATTGACGTTGATGTTGTAGGCGGCGCTGTTGCGCAGGGTATTGAAGTACCAGGCGTCTTCCGGGTCGCCGGCCTCCAGGGTGTAGCGCGGCCGTTCGCTGTAGGGTTGGCTGCCGTCGTTGAAGTAGTAATGCTGGGAGCCGCTGGCGATGATGAAGTAGGCGTGGTCGCGGAAGTCGCCGCGGTAGCCCTCGGCCTCGCGGAAGAACAGCGCGCGGCGCGCCGGGTCGTCTTCCTTCAGCAGCCAGTCGCGGGTCACCACCGATTCGGCGAAACGGCGCGACAACGCCAGTTCGCGGGAGACCGGGGCGAGGATCTTCTGCCGGTGCAGCAGGGTGAAGTTCTTCGCGTAGGCCAGGCCGAAGTGCGTACGGATGTCGTCCATCGCGCGCCAGCCCAGCAGCACCGCCGGGACCAGTGCCAGGGCACAGGCCAGCAACAGCGCCACCACCGATTTGCCGCGCAACCCCCAGTTCGCCGCCATGGCTATCCCTATCAGTTTCTCGCCCGGCCCGCGGCCGAAATCATGGATCGAAAGCGTGTGTCGAACTTTTGGCGAAAGGGCCAATTGTGCAGATGTGCATTATTTCAGGCAACGTAATTTGGTTTTATTTCGCCATTAATTTGACGCCACAATGATGGCGAGCAGGCAAAGGCCCGTGGTTCGGGCCTGTCGTCGGCGGGATCTCGGCGGGGGAGGTTGCGGGGGGCGGCGAAAAAGCGCAGCGGGCCGGCCAGGATCCCGCTCAGAGGCGGTTGCCGCTGCCGCGCCGGGCGGCTTGCTGGAGCAGCGCGGCGGCGATCCGTTCGAGCGGCAGCACGTCTTCCGCGGCGCCCAGTTCCACCGCTTCGCGGGGCATGCCGTAGACCACGCAGGTAGCCTCGTCCTGGGCCAGGGTGTAGCCGCCGGCCTGGCGGATCGCCAGGAGCCCGCGCGCGCCGTCCTTGCCCATGCCGGTGAGCAGGCCGGCGAGCAGGTTGCGCCCGGCGCAGCGAGCCAGCGACTCGAACATCACGTCCACTGCCGGGCGGTGGCCGTTGACCTGCGCCTGGCGGTTCAAACGCACCACGTAGTTGGCGCCGGAGCGCTGCACCTCCATGTGGTGGTCGCCCGGCGCGACCAGGGCGTGGCCGGGCAGTATGCGGTCGCCGTCGCGCGCTTCGCTGACGCTGAGCCGGGTCAGGCGATCCAGGCGCTCGGCGAAGCTGCGGGTGAAGCCGGGAGGCATGTGCTGGGTGATGACCACCCCGGGACTGTGCGCCGGCAGGCCGAGCAGCACTTCCTTGAGCGCCTCGGTGCCGCCGGTGGAGGCGCCGAGGGCGATGATCTTCTCGGTGCTGAGCAGCGGCGCCGCGCTTTCCGGCGGCGCCGGCGCGTCCGCCGCACGGCGGCGCAGGCGGGCGCGGGCGACGGTCTTGAGCTTGGCGCGGATTTCCTCGGCATAGGCCTGCATGCCTTCGGCGATGCCCAGCCGGGGCTTGGCGATGAAGTCCACCGCGCCCAGTTCCAGCGCGCGCAGGGTGGCTTCGGAACCGCGCTCGGTGAGCGAGGAGATCATCAGCACCGGGGTCGGCCGCGCCTTCATCAGCTTGTCGAGGAAGGTCAGGCCGTCCATTCGCGGCATTTCCACGTCGAGGCTGATCACGTCCGGCGCGTGCTGCTTGATCAGGTCGCGGGCGACGAAGGCGTCCGGCGCGCAGCCGACCAGGCGCAGCTCCGGGTCGGCCTGGATGATCTCCTTGAGCAGGCTGCGGATCAGGGCGGAATCGTCGACGACCAGGACACTGATGGGCATGGCGGGCTCTCCCGGAGAGTCAGAACAGGTCGATGGGGCCGCCGTCCGCATTGCGGTCGATACGGCGGCGGTAGTCGCGTTCACGCTGCAGCACGGTGTCGTTCTTCAGCTCCACCAGGGACTTCACCAGGACCCGGCCATTGCGCGGGAAGAAGTAGATCTTGCGCGGGAAGGCCTCCAGCACGTCGCTGGCGAGCAGCGGGATACGCTCGGTGGCCAGGTAGTCGAGGGTGAACTCGACGTTGCGCTGGCCGATGGCGGCGCTGATCTGGCGCAGTACCGAGCCGCCGCCGAAGACCTTGGCCTGCAGGCGCTCGCGGCTGGCGCCGAGGGCCAGCATGCGGTTGATCAGCAGTTCCATGGCGTGGCTGCCGTAGCGCGCCGACGGCGAGGCCGGGTCGCCGCCGAGGCCGCGCTCGGGGAGCATGAAGTGGTTCATCCCGGCGATGCCGTTGAGCGGGTCGCGCAGGCACACCGAGACGCAGGAGCCGAGCACGGTGACGATCACCAGGTCTTCGCCGCTGGCGAAGTATTCGCCGGGCAACAGCTTCACCGCATCGCAGGCGAAGTACGGATCGTAGTAGCGGTTCAGCGGCGCGCCTTCCCGGGCCTGGAGATTCATCGCGATCAGGCCGGGCTGTAGACGGTCTGGCCGACGGAGCGCACCAGGTGGCTGGCGTGGACGAAGTTCTCCGAATGCCCGGCGAAGAACAGGCCCTCCGGCCGCAGCAGGGCCACCATGCGTTCCAGCAGGCGGGTCTGGGTCGGCTTGTCGAAGTAGATCATCACGTTGCGGCAGAAGATCGCGTCGAGTTCCCCGGCGATCGACCAGTCCGCCTCCAGCAGGTTGATCTGGCGGAACTCCACCAGTTGCCGCAGTTCCTCCACCACCCGCGCCTTGCCGGCGTTGGGCCCGGTGCCGCGGAGGAAGAAGCGTTTCTTCAGCGGCGCCGGCATCTGCTCCAGGCGCTCCAGCGGATAGACGCCCTGGCGGGCGCAGTCGAGCACTCCGGTATCGATGTCCGAGGCGACGATCTTCACCGGCGGATCGAAGCTGCCCAGCGCCTCCACCAGGGTGATGGCGATCGAATAGGGTTCCTCGCCGGTACTCGCCGCCGCCGACCAGATGCGCAGCGGGCGATGCCGCTGCAACTGGCGGCGGGCGAGGTCGGCGAGCAGGGGGAAGTGGTGGCGTTCGCGGAAGAATGCGGTGAGGTTGGTGGTCAGCGCGTTGACGAACAACTGCTGCTCGCCCGGCTCGCGGTCGAGGTGGGTGAAATATTCGGCGAAGCTCCCGAGCCGCAGCAGGCGCAGGCGCCGCGAGAGGCGGCTATAGACCAGTTGCGCCTTGCTCTCGGCCAGGCTGATGCCGGTCAGTCGGTAGAGCCGCTCGCGTACTTGCTGGAAGTCCTCGCGGGTGTAGTGGAACTCCTGGTTGCCGAACACCGGCGAAGGCGTGGAGGTGGGCATTGGCGTCGGGTTTCCCTGGTCGACCCTAAGGGCTTGCCGCCCTCCGCCTGGCGGAGGCGCGGCGTGGTCTCAGAACTCTTCCCAGCCGTCTTCCTTGCGCGCCTTGCTGGCCCGCGCCATGCCGCTGCGGGCCAGCGGCGCCGGCGCGCTGGGGCGTGGCGCGGACGGCCGCGCGCTGGCGAGCTGGACCACGCTCGGCGGAGTGTCCAGCCTGAACACCGCCACCGACTGGTTGAGCAGGCCCGCCTGCTCCTGCATGGCCTCGGCCGCGGCCGCGGCTTCCTCCACCAGCGCGGCGTTCTGCTGGGTCATGTCGTCCATCTGCGAGACCGCGCTGTTCACCTCTTCGATGCCGGTGCTCTGCTCGGCGGAGGCGGCGGCGATCTCCGACATGATGTCGGTGACCCGGCGGATCGCCACCACGATGTCGCTCATGGTCTGTCCGGCCTGGGCCACCAGGGTGTTGCCGTTCTCCACCTTGTCCACCGAGTCGGAGATCAGCGTCTTGATCTCCTTGGCCGCGGCGGCGGAACGCTGGGCGAGGGTGCGCACTTCCCCGGCGACCACCGCGAAGCCGCGGCCCTGCTCGCCGGCGCGGGCTGCCTCGACCGCGGCGTTGAGGGCGAGGATGTTGGTCTGGAAGGCGATGCCGTCGATCACCCCGATGATGTCGGCGATCTTGCGCGCCGACTCGTTGATCGAGGACATGGTGCTGACCACCTTCTGCACCACGGTGCCGCCCTGGGTCGCCACTTCCGAGGCATTGGCCGCCAGCGAGTTGGCCTGGCGGGCATTCTCGGCGTTGAGCTTCACCGTGCTGGTCAGTTCTTCCATGCTCGAGGCGGTTTCCTCCAGGCTCGACGCCTGCTGCTCGGTGCGCGCCGACAGTTCGGCGTTGCCGCTGGCGATCTCGCTGGCGGCGGTGTTGATGGTGTCGGCGGCCTCGCGAATCTGCCCGAGCATCCGCGACAGGCTTTGTGCGGTGTCGTTGGAGAAATCCTTGAGCTGGCCGAAGGTGCCCTGGTAGTCGGCCTCGATGCGCTGGGTGAGGTCGCCCTGGGCCAGCGCCCCGAGCATCCGCGAGACGTCGCGCAAGCCGCGGTCGGCGGTATCCACCAGGCTGTTCAGGTCCTTCGCCAGCCTGAGGAAGAAGCCTTCCTTGCCGGCCTCCTCGACGCGCTTGCTGAAGTCGCCGGCGGCCGCCGCCTGCACCAGTTGCGAGACTTCCTGCTCGGCGCGGTGTTCCTCGGTGCGGTCGGTCCATTGCACGGCGGAGCCGAGGCGTTCGTTGGCGTCGTTGAACACTGGCACCACATCGAGGGAGAAGCGCCGGCCGCCGAGGTTGAGCTCGGCCTTGTGCACGCCGGTGAGGTTGGCCAGCAGGTGCCGCTGGTGCGCCGGATTCTTGTGGAACACGTCGATGTTGGCGCCCATCAGGCGGCCGGCGTCGAAGTTCGGCAACTGCTTGCGGATATCCGCTTCGGCGCGACCGAGCATCTCGCTGACGGTGCGGTTCATGTAGATGATGTTGAGGTCGTTGTCGGCGATCATCACGTTGGCCGAGACGTTGTCCAGCGCGCTCTTGATCCGCGCGTTGTAGGCCGCCGTGGCCAGTTGCGCCGAGGTCGCCTCGGCGGCCCCGCGCAGGCGTTCGCGAACGCCGTCGATGGCTTCGGTGATCTGCGCCTTCTTGCCCGGCAGGCGGTCCATCAGCGGCTCGAAGTTGCCCTGGCCGTAGGCGGTGACCACGCTGACCACCTTCATCTTCACCGCGATGTGCGCGGACACCAGTTCGTTGACGCCCTTGGCGATGCGCGCCGCGCGACCTTCCAGGCGTTCGGCGGGAATCGTCTGGTCGATCCAGCCGGCTTCGTGCTGGCGGCTCATCTCCGCCAGCCCCGCCTCCAGGCTTTCCACCTGCTGGAGTTCGGCGCGTTGTTCGCGCAGTTGCCGCTGCAGCGCCCGCAGGCTGTCGTAGAGACGCTCGTAGCCGGGCGCCGGGGCCTCGCCGACGGCGGTGTCGAGCTGGCCGTCGGCGAACGACTGGAGGAGCGTGGCGATCCGGTCGGCGCGTTGCTGCGCCACCGCATGTGCATTGAACAGACCCATTTCGATATCCCCTGCCTATCCCTCGTTGGCGCCGCTCAGGCCGCGGCTTCGTCGACCAGCGCCATTTCGCGGCTGGTCATCAGTCTCTCGATGTCCACCAGGATCAACATGCGCTCGCCCGCGGTGGCCAGGCCGAGCAGGTATTCGGTGTCGAAGCTGGCGCCGAACTCCGGCGGCGGCCTGATCGCGTCGCCGCCCAGTGCGATCACGTCGGATACCGAGTCCACCACCACGCCGACGATGCGCCGGCCGATGTTGAGGATGATCACCACGGTGAACGGGTCGTAGGTGACCTCGGCGAGGTGGAACTTGATGCGCAGGTCGACGATCGGCACGATCGCCCCGCGCAGGTTGATCACGCCCTTGATGAAGGGCGGCGCGTTGGCGATCGCGGTGACCTGGTCGTAGCCGCGGATCTCCTGCACGCGGAGGATGTCGATGGCGTACTCCTCGCGGCCCAGGGTGAAGGTCAGGTATTCCTGCGCCGGGCCGTTCGCCTGGCTTGCCTCAGTGCCGTTCATCGGCGGTGTCCTCCCGCGCCGCCAGGCGTGGCAGCGCATCGACGTCGAGAATCAGGGCGACGCTGCCGTCGCCCATGATGGTGGCGCCGGCGATACCCTCCACGCGGCGGAAATTCTGTTCCAGGCTCTTGATCACCACCTGCTGCTGGCCGACCAGTTCGTCCACCTGCAGGGCGAAGCTGCGCCCCTCGGACTCGAGGATCACCACGATGCCCTGCTCCGGCGCCGGCGCTTCGCCGCCGATGCGCAACAGCTCGTGCAGGCTGAACAGCGGCAGGTACTCGCCGCGTACGCGGATCATCGCGTTGTCTTCGCCGCCGAGGCCGCGCACGTCGTCGCTGCGCGCCTGCAGCGACTCGACGATGTAGGTCAGCGGAATCACGTAGTTGACCGCTTCGACGGCGACGATCAGGCCGTCGAGGATCGCCAGGGTCAGCGGCAGGCGGATGCCGATGCGAGTGCCCATGCCGGGCGCCGAGTCGATGTCGATGCGCCCGCCCATGGCACCGATGTTGCGCTTCACCACGTCCATGCCGACGCCGCGTCCGGACAGCTCGGTGACCGCCTCGGCGGTGGAGAAGCCGGGCATGAACACCAGTTGCCAGACCTCGGCGTCGCTCATCCCGTCATGCACCGGCAGGTTGCGCTCGCGGGCCTTGGCGAGGATGCGCGGACGCGACAGGCCGCGACCGTCGTCGGAAACCTCCACCACCACGCTGCCGCCCTGGTGGCTGGCGGCGAGCTTCACCGTGCCGCTCGCCGGCTTGCCGGCGGCGAGGCGTTCGGCGGGCGTTTCGATGCCGTGGTCGATGCTGTTGCGGACGATGTGGGTGAGCGGATCGCTGAGTTTCTCGATCACGCTCTTGTCCAGTTCGGTGTGCTCGCCGTGCAGGTGCAGCTCGACCTGCTTGCCCAGGCGCGTGGCGGTGTCGCGCACCAGCCTGGGGAAGCGGCTGAAGATGAAGTTGATCGGCAGCATGCGGATCGACATCACCGACTCCTGCAGGTCGCGGGTGTTGTGTTCGAGCTGGGCCAGGGCGTGCTGCAGGCGCTCGTGGCGGCTCGGGTCGAGCTGCTCGCCGAGCTGGCCGAGCATGGCCTGGGTGATCACCAGTTCGCCGACCAGGTTGATCAGGCTGTCGATCTTTTCCACGCTGACCCGGATCGAGCCGGACTCGCCGTCGCCACGCACGGGCGCGACTGCGCCCCTGGCCGTCGCGGCGACGGCTTGCGCGGGCGCACTGGGCGCGGCGGGGCTGCCGGGGGCGCCGTCGAACAGGCCGAAGGCGCGTTCCTCCGCCGGTGGGGAACCCGGTGCCTCATCGAAGAGGCCGAACGCTCCGCTCGCGGCCGGTGCGCCGGGCGCCTCGTCGAAGAGCCCGAACGCTTCCGGCGCGGCCGCTCGTTCCGGAGCGCCCGGGCCTTCGTCGAAGAAGCCGAAGGCATCGTCGTCCGCGGTTTCCCTGGCGGGCGCGTCGTCGAACAGGCCGAAGCCTTCCTCCGCCGCTTCCTGTTCCGGCACCCGCAGCCAGCCGCGCAGCCGCTCGACCGTCTCCAGCAACGGCACCCCGGGGTCGGGACGGCCGCTGCGATGGGCGTCGAGCAGGCGCTGCAACACGTCGCGGGCTTCGAGGAAGGAACTGATCATGTCCGGCCGCAGGTGCATCTGGCCGCAGCGGATGCGGTCGAGCAGGGTCTCCAGTTCGTGGGTGACGGCGGTGATGTCGTCGAAACCGAACATTCCGCTGGAACCCTTGATCGAATGCGCGGCGCGGAAGATTCCGTGCAGCGTCTCGCTGTCCGGGCGGTCCAGGTCGAGACCGATCAGGAGGAGTTCGAGGGTGGCCAGGTGTTCCTCGGTTTCCTCGAAGAACACCTGGAGAAACTGGCTCATATCCTGGGGCATGGGACCTCCCCCGCGGGGGAACGGGAATCAGGGCAGGACCTTGCGCGTCACTTCGAGCAGTTTCGGCGGGTCGAACGGCTTCACCAGCCAGCCGGTGGCGCCGGCGCTACGCCCCTGCTGCTTCATCGCGTCGCTCGATTCGGTGGTCAGCATGAGGATCGGCACGCTGCGGTAGCCGGCCAGGTTACGCAGGCTGCGGATCAGCGACAGGCCGTCCATGTTCGGCATGTTCTGGTCGGTGAACACCAGGCTGTAGCTCTTGCTCTGGGCCTTGCCGAGGCCTTCCTTGCCGTCCGCGGCCTCGTCCACCTCGTAGCCGGCGGACTTCAGGGTGAAGCTCAGCATCTGGCGGATAGACGCCGAGTCGTCGACGATCAGAATCGGTTTGCCCATGGTCTTGCGTCCTCACGGTGTCCCTACCGCAGCGCCAAGCTCGGCGGCGAAGGTGGTGTGTGCCAGGTGGCTGTGACGGAGGGCTCTGATGGCCCTTTGCTAGTTCCAGTAAAGACAATGTCCGGTGGATTTCAATTATTGGCGCCGGTTTCTCGTCGGATAGTTATCCGGTTAGACGGATTGGCTATCGATACCCCTCAGAACAATTCCACTTCGCCCACGTTGACGCTGTTCTGGCTCACCGGGCTGGGCAAGGGCCGGCGCAGTTCCTCGACCTCCCGTGCGACCCGTTCGGGCCATTCCTGGCGCGGTCGCGCCTCCAGCGCGCCGAGGCCGAGGGCGAAGGCGCCAAGACGCGCATGGTGCTTGCGCATCTGGCCGAGCAACTGGCTGCCCATGTCCTGGAATTGCAGGGCGGTGACCGCCGCGTCGACGCCCTGGCCGACTTCCAGCGAGAGCCGGTCCAGTTCGTGGATGACCTTCAGGGTGTGCCGGTTCATCGCCTCCAGGTCATCGAGCATGCCCTGGATCTTGTGCTTGGAATCGAGGGCGAAGGACATGTCCTTGTCGGCCAGTTGCGAGATCGCGCTCTCGGCGTCCTGGATCTCGTGGTGGACCACGTCGACGTGCTTGCGGATGGCGGCGGAAAACTCCGTGGAGCGGGTCGACAGCGCGCGCACTTCATCGGCGACCACGGCGAAGCCGCGGCCGCTCTCGCCGGCTCGGGCGGCCTCGATGGCAGCGTTGAGGGCGAGCAGGTTGGTCTGCTTGGCGATGGCGTCCATGTCCTGGGTCGACTGCAGGATCTCGGTGATCTTCAGGCGCACCTGGTCCATGCGTTCCACCAGTTGCTGCGAGGTCCGGCTGGTTTCCAGGGTAGCCTCGACGAACAGGCTGAGGGTCTGCTGGGTGGTCCTGACGAAGTCCTGGAAGTTGATGCCTTCGTCGACCTGGCCGCGCCCGTCGTAGCGCTCGATCAGCGAATGGGACAGGCCGCGCTGGGTATCGATGCGTTCGGCGAGGCCGTGGAAGCTGTCGCTGAGCTGGCGGATCGCCGAATGCAGCAGTTCGTCGATCTGCCGGGCGTGACCGTCCAGTTGCGCGGTTTCGTCGGCGAGCGCCCGTTGCGCCGCGCTCCAGGCCGGCGAAGCGGCATCCGCCTGCGGGTTGGCATTCGCTACCGCTTGCCGAGGGGCGCGCAGGAGGAGGACGAGCATGGCCAGGCTGGCGAACCAACCGAGCGCCAGGACCAGCCAGACGCCGAGGCCGACGGCATGCAGCCCGGCGCACAACGCCCAGGGTAGGGAAAGCAGGCCCAGCTTCAGCAGCAGGGGCCGGGATGGTAACGAAACACCGAGGGACTCGCGCATGCTGCACTCCATGTGCCGGATCGGAGCAGGGCTTCCAGGCGGTCCCTCGGGACCGTGCGGAAGACGCCTTCCAAGCTCGTCGGCGGCGTTTTCTAAAACTAGAGTCCCAATTGGTAATGTCAAACTGCCGTTTTTCCGGCGAGGCCGGTGCCAGGGCCTTTTCCCGTTTGCCGAGGCGACGGATGGCTGGCGCTAGCCGGTTGGGAAGGCGGAGAAGCGCCGGGCCAGGTCCTGGCGGCGGAAGTAGTCGACGACGAAGTCGACGAAGACCCGGGTCTTGGCCGGTAGCAGCTTGTTCGCCGCGTAGTAGAGGCTGGTGTTGCCGGCGTCGACGTACCAGTCCGGCAGGACCCGCACCAGGGCGCCGGACTCCAGGTAGGCATAGGCGTGCTGCATGCATACCAGGGTGATGCCCAGGCCCATGGCGGCGACCTCGCAGGTGGCTTCCGGGTCGCTCATGGTCATGCGTTCGCGCAGCTCGATCGGCGCCTCCTCGCCGTTGCGCCGGCGCAGCGGCCAGGAGCGCACGCGGCCGGTCTGCGGCGAGCGGATGCGGATCCCGTCGAAGCCGCCCAGGTCGCCTGGATGGCGGATTGGCGGCTTGTCGCGGAGGTAGGCGGGCGAGGCGAGGAGGATCAGGTGGCCCGGCGTCAGGTTGCGCGCCACCACCCCGGGCGGCAGTTCGAAACCACCGCCGATGGCGGCGTCGAAGCCTTCGCCGATGAGGTCGACCTGGCGATTGTCGAAATGCCAGTCGGGCACGATGTCGGGATAGCGTTCGAGGAACTCGCCGAGCAGCGGCAGGATGTAGTCGCGGCCGAAGGCCAGCCCCATGCTGACCTTCAACGTGCCGCTGGGTTGGTTGCCGACGCTGGAGACGTTGGCGAGAGCGGTCTGGATGCCCTCCAGGCTGCCGCCGACCTCTTGCAGGAAACGCTCCCCGGCTTCGGTCAGGGTCAGGCGCCGGGTGCTGCGCTGGAACAGGCGCACGCCGAGGTTGCTTTCCAGGCGGGCGACGTTCTTGCCCACCCCGGCCGGCGTCAGGCCCAGGCGCCTGGCGGCCTCGGCGAAGCTACCGGCCTCGGCGCTGCGGACGAAGCACTGGATGTTGCTGAGGGTTTCCATGGGAAAGGGCCCGCATAAACCATTGGTATCGGCTGAATATAGCGATTACCCGCTACCAGGTCTGCAATGGACGACGGAAACTCGGAGCCTGTCTATCCACTCCGATGGAGATTTCCATGTCCGTATCCTCTGCATCCCTCGCCGGCAAAGTCGCCTTCGTCCAGGGCGGTTCCCGCGGCATCGGCGCCGCCATCGTTCGCCGGCTGGCCGCCGAAGGCGCCAGCGTCGCCTTCACCTACGTCAGCTCGGCGGACAAGTCCCGGGCCCTGGCGGCCGAACTCGAAGGCGCCGGAGCCAGCATCCTGGCCCTGCATGCCGATAGCGCCGACGCGGCCGCGCTCGTCGCCGCCGTCGACGAAGCGGCGGCTCGCTTCGGACGCATCGACATCCTGGTCAACAACGCCGCCGTCCTCGCCCTCGGTTCGGTGGAAGAGCTGCCGCTGGCCGACTTCGAGCGGACCCTGGCGATCAACGTGCGCAGCGTCTTCGTCGCCACCCAGGCGGCGGTCAAGCACATGGGCGACGGCGGGCGGGTGATCAGCATCGGCAGCACCAATGCCGAACGCATGCCGTTCGCCGGCGGCGCCACCTACGCGATGAGCAAGTCGGCGCTGGTCGGCCTGACCAAGGGCCTGGCCCGCGACCTCGGCCCGCGCGGGATCACGGTGAACAACGTGCAGCCGGGTCCGGTGGATACCGACATGAACCCGGACGACGGCGACTTCGCCGAGGCCCTCAAGGGCCTGATGGCGCTGCCGCGCTACGCCCGCAGCGAGGAAATCGCCAGCTTCGTCGCCTACCTGGCCGGGCCGGAAGCGGCCTACATCACCGGGGCCAGCCTGACCATCGATGGCGGTTTCTCGGCCTGACCCGGGTCGCCTCGTTCCACCCGGCGAAGTAGCCCCTCTCCCCGACCTTCTGGCCAGACGTTCCCTCCTGAAGGGAGAGGGCGAGGGGAGAGGTTCCGCTTATCGCACCAGGAAAGGCGAAGCCCCCTCTACGACACCGGTCTCGCTGACGTATCGCTTCCAATGCTCGATCAGCTCCGCCAGCTTGCCCGGCTGGCTGTCAGCGAGGTCGTGGATCTCGCCCGGGTCGCGGGCCAGGTCGTAGAGCTGCCAGGTGGCCGGGCCCACCGGGGCCGGCAGGTACACCGCCTTCCAGTCGCCCTGGCGGATCGCACGCATGCCGAACAGCTCCCAGCCGGTCACGGTGTTCTCGTCGTGGGCCGCCTCGGTCTCGCCGGAAAGCCAGCCCAGCCACGACCTGCCGCGCGGCTCGGCGATCTCGCGGCCGCGCCAGCGCTTGCCTGGGTGGCGGACACCGGCGAGGTCGAGGAGGGTCGGGGTGACGTCCATCACCGTGGCGAAGGCATGGCTGATCGCACCCTGCCGGCTTAGCCGCGGGTAGCGCACCAGCGCTGGCACGCGAATCCCGCCCTGGGTGGTGAACGCCTTGTACAGGCGCGATGGTGCGGTGGCCGCCTGGGCCCAGCGCGGGCCATACCAGACGTAGGAATTGGCGCGGCCGATGTTTTCCAGGCTGTTGTCGTAGTGCCGGTCGAGAAAGCCCAGCAGGTCCGGGCCGAATTTCGGGAACGCCTCCAGCAGGGCGCCTTCGGCGCCGTTGTCGGACATGAACAGGACGAAGGTGTTGTCCAGCTCGCCCTGCCGGCGCAGGTAGTCCACGACCCTGCCGATGTTCCAGTCCATGCGCTCGACCATCGCCGCGTAGACCTCCATCGCCCGCGCCGACTTAGCCCGTTCCTCGTCCTCCAGGGCCTCCCACTCGCGGGTCAGGGCGAGCACCGGATGGGCTTCGACGTCCGCTTCCACCAGGCCCAGCTCCTTGAGCCGGGCCAGGCGTTCCTGGCGCAGCGCTTCTGGACCGGCGTCGTAGCGACCGCGGTACTTCTCGACGATCTCCCGCGGCGCTTGCAGCGGCCAGTGCGGCGCGGAGAACGGCAGGTAGGCGAAGAACGGCCGGCTCTGGTCGCGCTCCTTGAGGTATTGCAGCAGCTTGTCGCCGAAGGCGTCGGAGGAATAGAAGCCCTCCGGCAGCGTGTCGAGGTAGCGCTCGTCTTCCACGTAGAGCGCTGGCGTACCCTTGAGGATGCGCGGAGTGCTTTCGTCGTAGGGCGGCTCGAAACCATAGTGGTTGGCGGCGCCCGGCAGCAGCGAGAAGGAACGCTCGAAACCGCGTGCATGGGGCGTCTGTTCCGGCTTCAGGCCGAGGTGCCACTTGCCGGCCATGAGGGTCTGGTAGCCGGCCTCGCGGAGCAGCTCCGGCAGCGCCACCACGCGCTCGTTGAGATGCCCTTCGTAACCCGGCTTGCCTTCCAGTTCCGGGGTCAGCGCCTCGGCCATGGTGCCGATCCCGGCGATGTGGTGGTCGGTGCCGGTGAGCAGCATCGAGCGGGTCGGCGAGCAGGTCGAGGCGGTGTGGAAGTCGGTCAGGCGCAGGCCGGCGATGGCCAGGGCGTCGAGGTTCGGCGTGGCGATCTCGCCGCCGAAGGCGCCGATATCGGAGAAGCCCAGGTCGTCGGCGACGATCACCAGGAAGTTGGGGCGTTTGCTCATGCGCGGGTCTCGTCTGGATGGGAGGAGAAGGTGGGGCCCTCGCCCCCGCCCTTCCCGCAGGGGGAAAGGGCCAGGGCAAGGGGCTTTTCAGCAAGCGATGAATTCGAAGGGCAGGTTTTCCACCCGTCGCGGCGGCGGCGCGACGTACTCGCCGTCGGCGGTCAGTTCGTGCAGCAGCGCTTCGCGCTGGCGCAGGAAGTCGAAGCCACCGCGCTCGCGCGGATGCGCCAGGCCCACCTCGACCACCCGCCTGATCCGCCCCGGACGCGGCTCCATCACCACCACCCGGTCGGCCAGGTAGAGCGCCTCCTCGACGTCGTGGGTGACCAGCAGGGTGGTGATACGGGTGCGCCGGCGGATCGCCAGCAACTCTTCCTGCAACTGCTGGCGGGTCAGTGCGTCGAGGGCGCTGAACGGCTCGTCGAGCAGCAGCAGGCGCGGGCTGGCCACCAGGCCACGGGCGATCGCCACGCGCTGGGCCATGCCGCCGGACAACTGGTGCGGGTAGGCACGCTCGAAGCCGTGCAGGCCGACCAGGCGGATGTATTCGTCGATCCGCGCCGCCTTGTCGGTTTCGCCAAGGGCTTCGTTGACCAGGCCGAGGGCGACGTTCTGCTGCACCGTCAGCCAGGGGAACAGTCGGTGCTCCTGGAACACGATGCCGCGTTCGCCGCCGATGCCGGCGATTGGCCGGCCGTCGACGCGGATCTCGCCGTCGTAGTCGCGGTCCAGGCCGATCAGCAGGCGCAGCAGGGTCGACTTGCCGCAGCCACTGGCGCCGACGATGGCGATGAACTCGCCCTCGCCGATCTCCAGGTCGAACTGCTGGATCGCTTCCAGTCGCCGGCCGTCCACGGCGAAGTGCTTGCGCACCTGGCGGAAGCTGACCAGCGGGGTGCCCGTGGCGGGCGCGGTGAATGCGTTCATGCGTGTCTCCAGCGCGTGGCGCGCGCTTCGATGCGTTGGCCGAGGGCATTGAGCAGGGCGCCGGTGAGGCCGACCAGGAGCATGCCGGCGCCGATCAGGTCCATGCGGAACAATTGCTGGGCGCCGATCATCAGGCTGCCGATGCCGCCGTCGGAGGGCATGAAGTACTCGGCGCCGATGGTTCCCAGCCAGGCGTAGATCAGCGCCAGGCGCAGGCCGGCGAACACCGACGGGGCGGCACCCGGCAGGACCAGCCGGAGCAGCCGTCGCCAGGGACCCAGGCGCAGCACCCGGGCCGCCTCGCCGAGGCTCGGCGGCAGGCTGGCGATGCCGCGCTGGGTGGCCAGCAGCAGCGGGAAGAAGGCGGCGATTGCGACGAACGTCAGCTTGGCCGGTTCGCCCAGGCCGAACCAGGCGGTGAGCAGCGGTACCCAGGCGAAGATCGCCACCTGCCGCAGTGCCGCGAAAGTGGGGCCGAAGAAGCGTTCCGCCGGGCGCCACAGGCCGAGCAGCAGGCCGCCGAGGAAACCCAGGCCGCCGCCCAGCAGGAGCCCGCCGAGCGTGCGCTTCAGGCTGTCGAACAGGGCGCCTGGGAGGCTGCCGTCGAGCGCTCCGCTCCAGGTCGCCCGCGCCACTTCCAGAGGGCTGGCGAGGATCGCCGGATCGACCCATTCGGCGGTGCTCGCCGACTGCCACAGGAGCAGCAGCGCCAGCGGCGGCAGCCACACCTGCAGGCGCTGCCAGCCGCGTCCCGGCGGGCGCCGGCGGAATTCGCCGGTGGCGGCTTGCGGCCAGTGCAGCAGGCGGCGGTCGAGCCACTGGATGGCGCGGTCCATGCCCACCCCGACCAGGCCGATGATGAGGATGCAGACGAACACGATGTCGAGCATGAACAGTTGCCGGCCCTGCACCATCAGGTAGCCGATACCCTCGCTGGAAGCCAGCAACTCGACCGCCAGCAGCGAGGTCCAGCCCTGCGCCAGGGCCAGGCGCAGCCCGGTGAGGAAGGCCGGCAGCGCCGCCGGCAGGATCAGCCGCCAGACCAGCAGGCGTGGCGGCAGGCGCAGTACTGCGGCGGCTTCGCGCAGCTTGGGCTGGGCGTCGCGCACGCCGACCAGGGTATGGATGGTCACCGGCACCACGACCGCTTTCACCAGCACCACCAGCTTGAGCAGTTCGCCGATGCCGAAGAACAGCATGAACAGCGGGATCCAGGCCAGCGTGGGGATTTGCGCGAGGGCGCTGAAGGTGGGGAAGACCAGGCGCTCGGCACGCGGACTGAAGCCCAGCCAGGCGCCTAGCGCGGCGCCGCTGGCGACCCCGGCGAGCAGGCCCCAGGCCAGGCGCCGCAGGCTGATCGCCAATTCGCTCCAGAGTTCGCCGGCGAGCAACTCGCGGGCGCTCTGCCAGACCAGCTCGGGAGTTGGCAGCACCTGGGCCGACATCCAGTGGCGATGGCTGGCGACCCACCACAGCAGCGCCAGCCCGAGCGGCAGCAACCAGGGCAGCAGGCCGTCCCCCAGGCGCCGGGCGAAAGCCGCGGAGGGCGGCGGCGCCAGGCGCGGCAGGGGCCGGCTCCAGGCGGGCGAAAGGGTTTTATCGATATTCTTCATGGGAATATAAATCGCCGAATAAATGCATTTTTTCGCTAAGAAGGGCCATTTAAAGAAAGGCCCCAGGCAGCGGCAAATGCATTTGGAGAATATTTTCCATGCTCTGGCTGCATATGACGCGGAGAGGCCCGTGCGGCCTGTCATACTGCTTGTGGTTATAAAAAAATGAATTTTTATTATTTATTTTCGAGGCGCCGCTGTGCATAGCTAGCCGCACACCCGCTCCCGGCGGGAATCCCTCTCTTCCCGTTCCAAGGAGCCGCCCCATGAAAGCGCTTACGTCTTCCCTGCTCGGTCTGTTCGCCGCGCCTGTGCTCGCCGGCCTGCTCGGTGCCTACGTGCCGCTGGCGAGCGCCGCTCCGCCGAAGGAAATCCGCATCGCGGTGCCGGACGTCAGCGCCGGCAGTTCGCACTCGGGCGGCGGCGTGGTCGACGTGCTCTACACCCGCCAGTTGCTGGAGAAGGAGTTCGCCAACGACGGCATCGCGGTGAAATGGAGCTTCTTCAAGGGCGCCGGCCCGGTGGTCAACGAAGCGTTCGCCAACGGCCAGGTGGACTTCGCCTACCTCGGCGACCTGGCGGCGATCATCGGCAAGTCCGGAGGCCTGGACAGCCGCCTGCTGGCCGCTACCGCGCGAGGGGTCAACCACTATCTCGGCGTGCAGCCGGGCTCCGGGATCAAGACCCTGGAGGATCTCAAGGGCAAGCGCGTAGGCATCTTCCGTGGCACCGCCAGCCAGTTGTCGTTCGACAATGCCCTGGCCAGCGTCGGTCTCAGCGAGAAGGACCTGAAGGTGATCAACCTCGATTTCAGCGCCGCCCTGTCCGCCCTCGCAGCCAGGCAGATCGATGCCACCTGGGGCCTGGCCGGACTGTTCGCCCTGCGCGACCGCGGGCTCGCGGAAATTCCGCTGAGCACCCGCGACCTGAACGGCGCCGGCACCCTGCAGGCGCTGCTGGTCGGCTCCGGAGCCTTCGTCGATGCCCATCCGGACATCACCGAGCGGCTGCTCAAGGTGCAGTTGCAGGCCCAGGACTGGCTGGCCCGCGAGGAGAACCGCGACGCCTACATCGAACTGGTGTCGAAGCAGGCCAGCTACCCGGTGGTGATCCTGCAGAGCGAGTACCGTGGCCGCAAGCTGGGCGACGCCCTGTCGCCGCGCCTGGACGCCGATTTCCTTGGCCGGCTGGATGCTTCGATCCAGGCGGCCAAGCGTTTCGGCCTGATCCGTCGCGAATTCAGCGCCGAGCAGTGGGCCGCGCCGGAACTGCTGGAGGCGGCCGGCAAGCTGGCAAAGGCCAAGGCCGTGGCGCAGGCGGCGGAGTGACGCCGAGCCGGGGACGGCCGAGGCGGCGCCGTTTCGTAGCAATTTGTAATATGTTTCGAGATTCTTGCACCGACCCAACCAATGACTGGATCGAGCGAAGTATCCAGCCGTTGGTCGGGGATTCTGCGTATATCGCGTCATGAAAGTTTCACGCGGGTAATCCGCAGGTTATTCCGCGATCATTTCGTTCGTTAATCGCCCCATATATTCAGATACAAAATCGGCACTGCCAATTCTTCCAGTTTTCCCTTCCGACAATTCTCCCGACCCTCCCCGGAAACAACTCCAAGTATCTCGCGGCGAACCGCCGCGTCCCGCATCTAGCCTGCCCATCACTACGACAGCGCGGCGCCAGCGCCGGGCCTCGCCCTGCGCGTCGGCGGCATTCCTGATTTTCTTCCGGAGGAGAGCGGTCATATGAATCTCGATAGCAAATTGTTCGACGCGACACTCGATCTCGAACGCGTGAAAGTTTCGGTGAGAACGCTGGTGAAGTTATCCCGCCAGGAACAATCGGCGATCATCCGGACCCTCAACGAGTTTGGTTTCCTGCTGTTGCGCAGCGAACAGGGCGAAGACAGGCAGGAACTTCTCGCGCTCAAGGAGTTGTTCGGCCGCGCCGCCCCCCACCCGCGCGCCGACGCCGACGGCATCGTGCCGATCAGCAATGCGCGGTATGTCAGCGGCTACCTCGGCTCCACGCCGCTGGAGCACAAGCTGCACACCGACGGCGCTTTCCTCGACATCCCGGAGCAATTGTGCAGCCTGCAATGCGTGCGCAACGCCCGGGAGGGCGGGGAGACTCTGCTGGCCAGCGCCGGACTGGCCTTCGAGCGCCTGCGCCGGCGCATGCCGACCAAGCATCTCGGCCTGCTGCGCGGCGACGCCCTGACCATCGTGCGCAAGCACCAGAGCAGCACCCAGCCGGTGTTCCGCCTGAACGGCGAGGCGCTGGGCATCAAGTTCCGGCAGAACGACGGGGCGGCCGAGGTGGTCGAGCACCCTGTGGCGGTGGAGGCCTTCGCCGAACTGGTGGCGGCGCTCGAGGATCCGGCCTGCCAACTGCGGATCAAGCTCGAGCCGGGGGAAATCCTGGTGCTCGACAACACCGCGGTGTTGCACGGGCGCACTGCCTTCTGCGCCAACGAACTGCGCGAGATGCGCCGGCTCAACTTCGACGGCCACGGCCGCCTGCGGGCGGAGCTGGAACTGGGCTTCAAGGTGGGGTTGTGATCGCCCAGTTCGTCGCGGTGGTGCTGCCGATCCTGATCTGCACCGGGATCGGTTTCGCCTGGAGCCGTTCCGCCGGGCCGGTGGATACCCGCGCGCTGGTGTTCCTGGTGGCCAACGTCGGCTTTCCCTGCCTGCTGCTGTCGTCGCTGGACCGCCCCGGCCTGTCCATTGGCATGGTGGCCGGGGTGTTCCTCGCCACCGCGCTGGCGGTGCTGGCGTTCGCCCTGCTGGGCCTGGTCTCCCTGCGCCTGCTGCGGATGCCGGTGCGGCGCTACCTGCCGTCGATCATGCTGCCGAACTCCGGGAACATGGGCATCCCCATCGCCTACCTGGCCTTCGGCGAGGAGGCGCTGGTGTATGCGGTGGCGTTCTCCACCCTGATCCAGGTGGGTCACGCGACGCTCGGCGTCTGGTTCGCTTCGGGCGATATCACCCCGGCGAGCATCCTGCGCAACCCGATGATCTATGCCCTGGCCGTGGCGCTGGGCCTGATCGCCCTGGGCTGGAGCCTGCCGCCGCCGTTGCGCGATGTGACCCGCCTGCTGGGCGGGATTACCGTGCCGCTGATGCTGGTGATGCTCGGCCTGTCGCTGGCCGGTCTGCGCCTGCACGAGACCTGGCGGCCGTTGCTGCTGTCTCTGGTGCGGGTCTGGGGCGGTTTCGCGGTCGGCTATGGGATCGCTGCCGGCCTGGGCATGGAGGCGGTGGCGGCGGGCACCTTCGCCATCCAGTGCGGGATGCCGACCGCGGTGCTCACCTACCTGTTGGCCAAGCGTTACGACGGCCCGGTGAACGAAGTGGCAGGCATGGTGCTGATCACCACGCTGCTGGTGCTGCTCTCCACGCCTTTGTTCATCCAGTTGCTGCCGCGCGCGTGAGGACGATCCGGGCCGCCTCGCGGGGCGGCCCGGGGCGTCACCAGATCGAGCGGGAGTAATCGACGACCAGCCGGGTTTCGTCGATGTCGCCGTCGAGATAGCTCGCGTTGCCCCGGTGCCAGGCCTGCGAGGCGCGCAGCGCCAGGCCGGCGAGGGGGCCTGCCTTGACCCGATAGGCGAAGCCGAGGTCGCTTTCCCGGTGCCGCCCGTCACGCCCGTAGAGTCCGGCGTAGATGCTCTCGGCGGCACTGCTGGCGCTGGCCCCGGCACGGCCGCGGGCATGCAGCGCATGCAGGCTGAGCCCAGGCAGGCCAAGCGCGCCGAGGTCCAGGTCATAGCGTAATTGCCAGGAACGCTCGCCCGGTCCGTTGAAGTCGGAGTAGCCCACCGAGTTGGCCAGTACCATGGACGCGCTGGAGCGCCCGTCGCCGAAGGCCATGTAGTCGAACGGCTGCTCGCCATGGACACGCTGGTAGGCCAGGGTGATGCGCTGCGGTCCCTGTTCGTAGCCCAGGGCCAGGGAGCTGGCCAGGGTGTCGATGCGGCCGAAGCGGCTCTGGCCGCTGTCGCGGGTGCGGTAGGCGTCGAGGTCGACCCGCAGCGCGTGCTCCCCGCCCAGCGGCTGGCGATGGCTGGCGCCGAAATAGGCCTGCTGCCAGATGTCGTCGAAGCGCGAGGCGTAGAGCGACAGTTGCAGCCGCTCCGTGGCCTGCCATTGACCGCCGAGGAAGCCGACCGCGTCGAGGCGCACCGGATAGGCGCCGAGGCGTCCGTAGACGGTGCTGATGTCGCCGCGGACCTTGGATTCGCCGGGGCCGGAGGCGGCGGTGAAGCGCCCGCCCTCGAGCAGCAGCCCGTCGAACGAGCGGTCCTCCAGCAGCAGGCCGTAGGCCATGCCGGCCAGCGTGCGGTTGCTGCTGGCGGCGAACACCGGCGCGCTGGTGGTGGTCTGGCCGTACTTCAGGCGGGTTTCGCCGTGGCGTAGCCTGAGGGCGCCACCGACCTTGCCGTAGCGATGGTCGGGATGGCCGTCGGCGCCGACCGGCAGGTTGCCGGTGCCGGTGCGGCCGCCGCCGCTGTCCAGTTGCAGGCCGAGCATGGCATGGGCGTCGAGGCCGAAGCCGAGGCTGCCCGGCGTGTAGCCGGAGGCGAACTGGAGGCGCAGGCCCTGGGTGGCTTCCTCGCGGTAGCCGTTGCGCTCGCTCCTGGGCTTGAAGCGGTTGCGCCCGGCGTTGTTCGGGCTGTCGCGGTAGTCGCGGTTGAAGTAGTAGGTGCGAGCGAGGAACTGCAGTTCGCTGTCCTCGACGAAGCCCCCATCCCCGGCCGTCGCGGCCGCCCCTTCGGAAAGCGTGCCGGCGACCAGGCCGGCGAATACAGCGCGTCTGAGATTTTGCATTTATTGTTTTCTCCCACCTGAGTGCCAGGTGGGCGCAGTCTCGGAAGTCGCTCCGCAGGCCGCTTGTGTTTCCCTGCCTCGGCTTTTGCCGGGGCCTGCCATTGGCAGGGGCTGGCATGTGCAACGGCAGGCCGGGTCAAGCATTTCGGAAGTCACCGACGGAGAGTGTGGCGTCGGCCGTCATCCGCAACGGCCGTGGGTGGGAGCCTAGGCTCCCGATGCAACCTCGCCTCAGGGAATACGCTTCATGAACAACAAGACCCTATGCCCTTCGCTCTTGCTCTGCCTTTCGCTGCTTGCACCGCTGTCTTGTCTCGGGGAGACCGCCGCCGCGCCCTATCCGCTGGCCCACCCACCGCGCCTGGCCGACTACCTCCCGCCGCCGCCGGCGGCGGACTCGGCTGCGGCCGTCGCCGATCTCGGCGCGGTGCTGGAGGCGCAACGCCTGCGCACGCCCGAACAGGTACGCCGGGTACGCGCCCACGACCAGTGGGAGGACAACGTCTTCCCCTTCGCCGGCGACCTGCTGGGCGCCTCGTTCGACAAGGAACGCCTGCCGCTGACCCGGAGTTTCTTCAACCGCGCCCAGGAAAACCTGGTCGAGGTGCTGATGCCGGCGAAGAAGCACTTCGCCCGCCCGCGTCCCTACGAAGTGACACCGAAGGTGAAGCCGGTGCTGCCGCCGCCGGAGGGGGAGTCCTATCCCAGCGGCCACACCATGGACAGCTACTTCAAGGCCTCGCTGCTGAGCATGCTGGTGCCGGAGCATCACGATGCGTTCTTCGCCCGCGCCGAGGAGCATGCGCAGAGCCGTGTGCTGGCCGGCGTGCACTTCCCCAGCGACCTGGAAGGCGGGCAGACCGCCGCCGCGGCGCTGGTGGCGAGCCTGCTGGCCGATCCGGCGGTGGCCGCCGACTTCGCCGCGGTGCGCGAGGAGCTGCGCGGCGCGCTGGGGTTGCCGAAACTCCAGTAGAGGAAGGGAAACCGCGCGGCGGCTCAGGCCGCCGCGTGTTGCGCCTGGTCCAGTTCCACCAGCGTCTCGATCATCGCCTTCGCCGCTGCCGAAAGCCGGTAGCCGCTGCGGCTGATGATGCCGCAGCGGGCGCTGAGGCTATCCAGGTTCTGCGGCAGGTTGCGCCACTGTAGCGGTTGCAGTTCGCCGCGCTGCAGGTAGGGGCGCAGGGTCTCGTCGCTGGCGATGCCGATGGCGTCGGTCTGGCGGACGATACGGATCAGCGCGTGCATGTTCTCGCAGCGGATGTTGGCGGCGAAGTCGATCTTGCCGCTGAGGTTCGCCAGCAGCTTGCGGATGCCCGGGGGAATCAGGGTCGAGGCCAGCGGGTAGTTGAACAGGTCGTTGGTGGACAGGCTGTCCTTGCCCAGCAGCGGATGTTGCGGACGGCAGAAGAACTGGCCGCGGCGCGGGGTCAGCGGGCGCGTCTGGAAGTTCGGGTCGGCCTCGAAGTCGCGGATGTCGGCGACGAAGAATTCGATCTCTTCGCGGAGCAGGGCGCGGCTGAGCTTTTCCCAGTTGTCCACGTCCAGGCTGATCTGCACCCGCGGGTGGCGGTTGATGAAGTCGGCCACCGCGTCCGGCACCAGTTGCTGGGCCGGCGCCGGCCCGCTGCCGAAGCGCAGCTCGCCGGCATCCAGCTTGTTCAACTGGGCGATCTCGTGGATCAGGTTGGCCGACCCCTGCACCAGGCTCAGCGCGTGTTGCAGCACCACCTGGCCTTCCGGCGTCGGGCGCAGGTCCTTGCTGCCACGGTCCACCAACTGACAGCCAAGCTCCTGCTCCAGGCCCTGGATGCTGCGGCTGAAGGCCGGCTGGGTGATGCCCATGGCGTCCGCCGCGCGGACGAAACTGCGGTGTTCGGCGAGGGCGATGAAGTAACGCAGTTGGCGCAGATCCATGATGCTTTACCGGCATTGGAAATATTGGACAAAGGCATTTGCCGTTCGGGATGTGCTGGTTTTAAATGCAAGCTCTTATTCCGTCAACAAAGAACAAATTAGAAAAATATGCAATTTAGTAATAAGCATAGATAGACCCCAGGAGCTGAACATGGTCCACCGTGCCTTTGCCGCCCCACCTCCGCCGTTCCGAATGCCCTTCCGCGTCGCCGGCGGCTGTCGCCCCTGACAGTCGCCCGGGGCTGAGCCGTCCGCCGGCCCCCTTCGAACCTTTCGCCAGATCGCTGCCTTGCGCGGCATGGCCGCCTGCTGCCTGCGTCCGGCTGCGCCGGAACCGAGGACATTCACGATGAAGCACCACTACCGCCTGCCGCTCCGCCGAACGCCGCCCGGCGGCTCCGACTACGCCCTGGCCCTGCTGCTCGCCCTCGGCGGTGCGTTGCCGGCCAGTGCCGCCGATGCTCCCGCGCCCGCCGAGGAAGCGCCGCCGCTGGCCAGCAGCGTCCCGGACAAGGCCGATACGGCCCTGGGCAAGGTCACTGTCACCGCGCGTCGCCGCGAGGAGGATTCGCAGAAGGTACCGACGCCGATCACCGTGCTCGGCGGCGAGACTCTCGAGGCCCAGCGCATCTCCCGGGTGCAGGACCTGCAGCAGGTGCTGCCCAGCGTCAATGTCGCCTACATCCATGCGCGGCAGTCGAGCGTCGCCGTGCGCGGCATCGGCAACAACCCCGCCAGCGACGGCCTGGAAGGCAGCGCCGGGATCTACCTCGACAACGTCTACCTGGGACGTCCGGGAATGGCCGTGTTCGACCTGCTGGACATCGAGCAACTGGAGCTGCTGCGCGGTCCGCAGGGCACCCTGTTCGGCAAGAACACCACCGCCGGGGTGCTGAACATCAGCACCCGCGCGCCGACCTTCACTGCCGAGCGTACCGTCGAGGTCTCCGGCGGGCAGGATGGCTACTTCCAGGGCCGCGGCACGGTTTCCGGGCCGCTCGGCGAAACCCTCGCCGGACGCCTCTCGGCCTATCGCACCCGCGACGACGGCTACATCAAGAACATCCACGACGACAACTATCTCAACGGCGGCGAGCGCCAGGGCGCGCGCGGGCAATTGCTGTTCGAGCCGAACGAGGACTTCAGCCTGCGCTGGATCGCCGACTACAACGAGGAGGATTCGAGCAACGGCAGCATGGTGGTCTACGGCGGCGCCGAGCGTTTCTGGCAGCGCGCCGCGCTGGTCGGCGCTTCGCCGTTGCGCGATCCGCAGCGCAGGAAGGTCAACATCAACGGCCGCCAGCACGTCAGCGTGCACCAGGGTGGCAGCTCGCTGGAGGCCAACTGGAACCTCGCCGGCGGCTACCGCCTGACCTCCATCAGCGCCTACCGCTACTGGCACTTCACCCCGGCCAACGACGAGCAACTGAACGTCTCGGCGATCAACGACACCGGGGTGGAAGTGCACGACCGGCAGTTCTCCCAGGAGATCCGCCTGGCCTCGCCCACCGGCGGTGCCTTCGACTACGTGGTGGGCGCCTACGCGTTCAGGCAGAACCTCGGCAACAAGACCTTCACCTCCTACGGACCGTTGGCCGACCTGTACCTGCTCGGCGCCAATCTCGGCGCGCTGAACGACACCTACTCGAAGGCCAACGGCAAGATCGAGACCGACAGCTTCGCGCTGTTCGCCCAGGGCACCTGGCACCTCACCGAACGCCTGGACTTCACCGCCGGCCTGCGTGGTACCTACGAGGAGAAGAACGCCAAGGTCGAGCGCTTCGCTCCGCTGGGCGGCGCGGCGGTCGGCGGGGTCGGCGCGGCGGTGCGCAACGGCCAGCTCGGCGCCTACGATTCCGGCGATCTCAGCCAGTACAACTTCGCCCCTTCGGCGTTGCTCAGCCTCAGCTACCAGTTCAGCGACGACCTGCTCGGCTACGCCAGCCTGTCCCACGGCGAGAAGTCCGGCGGGGTCAACCTGGCGGTGGGCAGCGCACCGAGCGCCGGCGCCGATTCGCTGCTGGTCGGACCGGAGCGCGCCAACGACGCCGAGCTGGGCCTGAAGAGCACGCTCTTCGACCGGCGCCTGCTGCTCAACGCCAACCTGTTCTGGACCGGCATCCACGGCTACCAGGCCACCACCCTGTACCAGGCGCCGGGCTCGACCCAGTTGGTGCAGGTGCTGGCCAACGCCGGCAGCGTGCGCTCGCGTGGTCTGGAGTTCGAGGCCACCGCGCTGCCGTTGCGCGGCCTGACCCTGAACTTCAACGGCTCCTATAACGACGTCACCTACCTGTCGTTCAAGGATGCCCCGTGCCCTGCGGAAGTCAGCACCCGGCCCGGCGCGCCGAGCAGTTGCGACCTCACCGGGCAGCGCGTGGTCGGCGCCTCGAAATGGATCGCCAATCTCAATGGCGAATACCAGTGGCGCCTCGACGACCGCTTCCAACCCTACGTCAGCGCCAGCTACGCCTACCGCTCCGCCGCCGAGGGCACGCTGGACAACTCCGACCTTTCGAAGATCGACGGCTACGCCCTGGTGAACCTCGCCGCCGGTCTGCGCAGCGATCTCGGCGACGGCCAACTGGACACCTCGGTATGGCTGAAGAACGCCTTCGACAAGGACTACTACCTGAGCGCCTTCGCCAGCATCAACGGCTCCTACACCGCATCGGTGGGGCAGCCGCGCACGCTCGGCGTATCGCTGCGCTACGACTTCTGAGCCTTCACCCACGCAGTACCCCACGCATGAGGAACATGACATGAGCAATGCAGCACAAGCCCTCGCCACGCCGGTACGGCTCGACATCCGGCCGGTCGCCGGACGGATCGGCGCGGAGATTCGCGGCGTGACCCTGTCCGGCGAACTGGACGCCGCCACCGTCGAGGCGATCCAGGCCGCCCTGGTACGCCACAAGGTGATCTTCTTCCGGGACCAGAGCCATCTCGACGACCAGACCCAGGAGGCCTTCGCCCACTTGCTCGGCGAACCGGTCGCCCACCCCACCGTGCCGTCCCGCGAAGGCACCCGCTTCCTCCTCGAGCTGGATGGCGCCGAAGGCCGCCGGGCCAATTCCTGGCATACCGACGTGACCTTCGTCGAGGCCTACCCGAAGGCCTCGATCCTGCGCAGCGTGGTGGCCCCGGAGTCCGGCGGCGACACCGTCTGGGCCAACACGGCGAGCGCCTACGCCGACCTGCCGGCGGAGCTGCGCGAGCTGGCCGACCGCCTCTGGGCGGTGCACAGCAACGAGTACGACTACGCCGGGGTCAAGCCCAGCGCCTCGGTGGAGCAGTTGGAGAACTACCGCAAGGTGTTCACCTCGACCGTCTACGAGACCGAGCACCCGGTGGTCCGCGTGCATCCGCAAAGCGGCGAGCGGACGCTGCTCCTCGGCCACTTCGTGAAACGCCTGAAGGGTCTTTCGCAGCATGACTCGGCGCACCTCTTCGCGGTGCTGCAGGGGCACGTCACGCGCCTGGAGAACACCGTGCGCTGGCGCTGGCAGGCCGGCGACGTGGCGATCTGGGACAACCGCGCGACCCAGCACTACGCGATCGACGACTACGGCGACCAGCCGCGCGTGGTGCGCCGGGTGACCCTCGGCGGCGACGTGCCGGTAGGCATCGACGGGCAACGCAGCCGGACGATCCGGAAGGCATGACGGACCCGGCCCTCTCCTCGCCGGGGAGGGCGACCACAGGAAGAACGAACCCGCGAGGACCCCTTACATGAGCCAATCCGCCACCGCCCGGCAACCCGAACCCGAGGTCGCCGAGGCATTCCGCATCACCCCCCTGGAGGCGCCGCTGGGCGCCGAAGTCCGTGGCCTCGACGCGCGCCGGCCGCTGGCGCCGGAGCAGGTCCTGGCGCTCAAGCAGGCGCTGCGCGAGCACCACATCCTGGTGTTCCGCCAGCAGCACCTCGACGATGAGCAGTACTTGCGCTTCGCCACCCTGTTCGGCTCGGTGTTCCAGCCGCCGGCGGACATCCCGGTGCTGTCCTCGGGTGGCGACGGCAAGGTGCCGGACATCGTCAAGGTGGCCAACACCGGCGACGGCGAACTGGGCAACTTCGCCCTGCCGGCACACATCGACCACCAATGGACACCGGTGCCGTCCTCCGGCTCGTTCCTCTACGCACTGGAGGTGCCGTCCAGTGGCGGCGAGACGCGCTTCACCAACCTGACGCGCGCCTACGAGAGCCTCGACGAGGCGACCCGGCGCGAGATCGATGGCCTGCGCCTGATCAACTACAACCCCTTCATCCGCCTGCGCGAGGGCGGCTACGGCGGCGGTTTCGCCACCTACCGCACGCCGGACATCGAACCGATCCAGGGCAGCGAGCACCCGCTGGTACGCACCCACCCGGAAAGCGGCCGGCGCGTACTGTTCCTCAGCGCCCACACCGAGGTGGAGATTCCCGGCTACGACCCCGCGCGGGGCCAGGCGCTGATCGGTCGCCTGCGCGAACATCTGGCGCGCCCGGAACTGAGCTACAGCCACGCCTGGTCGGTGGGCGACATCGTCTGGTGGGACAACCAGGCCGTGCTGCATGCGCGCAACGCCTTCCCGGCCAGCGAGCGGCGGCGCCTGAAGCGCATCAGCCTGGCGGGCAGCCGTCCGTTCTGAGCCGGCATCCCCCAGCGTGCGCCGGCTCCTCCGTTGCCGACCGGCGTAGGTCGCTGCGCGCCGCTCTGGCGAGCCCCTTCCGTTCCGGCGAATAGCTAGCAGAACTGCGACATGCTGTCGCAGTTCTGCCATTTCTCCGCGTCTATCCTGCCCATAGGGCAATTCGCCTTTGGTCTAACGAGCTGGCCTGCAGCGCCCATGGAAAGGCGATTCTGACTTTGTAGTCAAAGTTTTGCTTTGCTACTTTGGCCAGGCATCAGGGATTGCTGATACAGCGTATTAAAAACATTAATTACCCCGGAATTCCGCGGCGCTGGCAGGATATTTTCCCGTCGAAACCGTAGCGGCTTGACCTGATAGCCGGTCATTCACGGCAGGGATGTCATATTCTCGCGCGGGCTTCCCCGGATAGGCTGCACGCCAGTCAGGACGCGCCCGGCGGTGATGGGCGGGAATTGTTGGTCGGTTTATGACTTGTAGTTTCTCTGTCGTATGCCTTCAGAACTTGTTGAAGGCTTTTCGGCTCGATTGCACAATGCCGCGCCAAGGTTCGTTCGCGAATCGCGGTATGTGAGCTAGACCTCCGCAGCCGGTGCGCCATCCGCAGTGCCCCGGACTACTCGACAATCACGCAGGAGATTCGTGAGTGCAGATCGGTGTCCCCCTCGAGACCCATGCCGGTGAGACGCGGGTTTCCGCCACCCCGGAAACCGTCAAGAAGCTGATCGGCCAAGGCCACCAGGTGATCGTCCAGAGCGGCGCCGGCGTCAACGCCAGCCAGCCGGACAGTGCCTATGAAGCCGCCGGCGCGACGATCGGCAGCGCCGCCGAGGCCTTCGGCGCCGACCTGGTGCTGAAGGTGGTCGCGCCCAGCGCCGCCGAGCTGGCCCAGATGAAAAGCGGTGCCGTGCTGGTCGGCATGCTCAACCCCTTCGACAACGAGAACATCGCCCGCATGGCCGAGCGCGGCATCACCGCCTTCGCCCTCGAGGCCGCGCCGCGTACCTCGCGGGCGCAGAGCCTGGACGTGCTCTCCTCGCAGGCCAACATCGCCGGCTACAAGGCGGTGATGCTCGCCGCCAACCACTACCCGCGCTTCATGCCGATGCTGATGACCGCCGCCGGCACCGTGAAGGCCGCCCGCGTGCTGATCCTCGGCGCCGGCGTCGCCGGCCTGCAGGCGATCGCCACGGCCAAGCGCCTGGGCGCGGTGATCGAGGCTTCCGACGTGCGTCCGGCGGTGAAGGAGCAGATCGAGTCGCTCGGCGCCAAGTTCGTCGACGTGCCCTACGAGACCGACGAAGAGCGCGAGTGCGCCGAAGGCGTCGGCGGCTACGCGCGGCCGATGCCGGCCTCGTGGATGGAGCGCCAGGCCAAGGCCGTGCACGAGCGCGCCAAGCAGTCGGACATCGTCATCACCACCGCGCTGATCCCCGGCCGCAAGGCGCCGACGCTGCTGCACGAGGCGACCGTGGCGGAGATGAAGCCGGGCTCGGTGGTCATCGACCTGGCCGCCGCCCAGGGCGGCAACTGCCCGCTGACCGAGGCCGACCAGGTCGTGGTCCGGCACGGCGTGACCATCGTCGGCCACAGCAACCTGGCCGCGCTGGTACCGGCGGACGCCTCGGCGCTATATGCGCGCAACATCCTCGATTTCCTCAAGCTCACCCTGAACGCCGAAGGCTTCAGCGTGAACCTCGAGGACGACATCGTCGCCGCCTGCCTGATGTGCCGCGACGGCCAGGCGGTGCGCAAGAACGGCTGAGCCGCTGCGTCGGGATGCTTCGATAACGATAAATGCGCACGCCTCGCGCCTGCGCCCTGAAGACCGGTGAAAACGATGGATATCATTTCTGACGGGATCTACAACCTGATCATCTTCGTGCTGGCCGTGTACGTCGGCTACCACGTGGTATGGAACGTCACCCCTGCCTTGCACACCCCGCTGATGGCGGTGACCAACGCGATTTCCGCGATCGTCATCGTCGGCGCCATGCTCGCTGCCGCCCTGACCGTGACCCCGCTGGGCAAGGCCATGGGCACCCTCGCCGTGGCCCTGGCCGCGGTCAATGTGTTCGGTGGCTTCCTGGTCACCCGGCGCATGCTGGAAATGTTCAAGAAGAAAGCGCCGAAGGCGGGGGGCCACTGATGAGCATGAACCTGGTCACCCTCCTGTACCTCATCGCCTCGGTCTGCTTCATCCAGGCCCTGAAAGGCCTGTCGCACCCGACCACCTCGCGCCGCGGCAACCTCTTCGGCATGGTCGGCATGGCCATCGCCGTGGCCACCACCGTCGGCCTGGTGTTCAAGCTGGGCGCGGAGATCGCCACCACCGGCGTCGGCTACATCGTCGTCGGCCTGCTGGTCGGCGGTACCGCCGGCTCGATCATGGCCAAGCGCGTCGAGATGACCAAGATGCCCGAGCTGGTCGCCTTCATGCACAGCATGATCGGCCTGGCCGCGGTGTTCATCGCCATCGCAGCGGTGGTCGAGCCGCAGTCGCTGGGGATCGTCGCGCACCTGGGCGACACCATTCCCACCGGCAACCGCCTGGAGCTGTTCCTCGGCGCGGCCATCGGCGCCATCACCTTCTCCGGTTCGGTGATCGCCTTCGGCAAGCTCTCCGGCAAGTACAAGTTCCGCCTGTTCCAGGGCACCCCGGTGCAGTTCTCCGGGCAGCACCTGCTGAACCTGGTGCTCGGCCTGGCAACCCTCGGCCTGGGCCTGGTGTTCATGTTCACCGGCAACCTCACCGCCTTCGCCGTGATGCTGGCGCTGGCCTTCGTCCTCGGCGTGCTGATCATCATCCCCATCGGCGGCGCCGACATGCCGGTGGTGGTGTCGATGCTCAACTCCTATTCCGGCTGGGCCGCGGCGGGTATCGGCTTCTCGCTGAACAACTCGATGCTGATCATCGCCGGCTCGCTGGTCGGCTCCTCGGGCGCGATCCTCTCCTACATCATGTGCAAGGCGATGAACCGCTCGTTCTTCAACGTCATCCTCGGCGGCTTCGGCGCCGAAGCCGACGCCGGCGGCCCGGCGGGCTCCAAGGAGCAGCGTCCGGTGAAGTCCGGTTCGGCCGACGATGCCTCGTTCCTGCTGACCAACGCCGACAGCGTGATCATCGTCCCCGGCTACGGCCTGGCGGTGGCCCGCGCCCAGCACGCGCTGATGGAACTGGCGGAGAAGCTGACCCATCGCGGGGTCACCGTGAAGTTCGCCATCCACCCGGTCGCCGGGCGCATGCCGGGGCACATGAACGTGCTGCTGGCCGAGGCCGAGGTGCCCTACGAGCAGGTGTTCGAGATGGAGGACATCAACTCCGAGTTCGGCCAGACCGACGTGGTCCTGGTGCTCGGTGCCAACGACGTGGTCAACCCGGCGGCGAAGAACGATCCGAAGTCGCCCATCGCCGGCATGCCGATCCTCGAGGCCTACAAGGCCAAGACCGTGATCGTCAACAAGCGCTCCATGGCCAGCGGCTACGCCGGCCTGGACAACGAGCTGTTCTACCTGGACAAGACCATGATGGTGTTCGGCGACGCCAAGAAAGTCATCGAAGACATGGTCAAGGCGGTGGAGTGATTCCCCGCTGGGTCCACCAGAACCCCGGCCCAGGCCGGGGTTTTTCGTTTTCGCGGGTTGCCCGCGCAGCGTTCTCCGCCGCTTCCAACGGCGAAAACACCAGCCTTTCAGGAATATTTTTCATGCCCGTAAGGCATGGGTTTTTCGTCGGATCGCTGTAGCCCGCCAACCACGCGGCCTGTGGCGACAGGGGCGAAACCCATAGCTCCAGAAGTTATTTCCATAACAAAAATAATTACTTCAGGCGCTAAGCCTCCTTGCCAATCATGCAACTCCCTGCGCCGCTAGGACTCCAGCACGGACCTGAGCGGCCATCGAGTTCGTCAGTGCAAGGAGCTTTTCATGGCAACACCCCAGCCCGTCGATGCCCGCACGCAGCCCTGGCGCGAGACGCCCGGCGGCGACCTGGTGGCGCTCGGTCGGCCGGTTCGCCAGGCGTTGCACCTGGTTCGCCACAACCCGGCACAGGGTCGGGTGCTCAGCCGGCGCGAGACGATCCTGCTGGTCCTGTTCGCCCTGACCCTGCACGGAGCGGTGATCCATTGGCTGAGCCAGCAGAGAACCCCGGCGCTGCCCGAGGTGCCGCCACAGGTGCCGCCGATGACCATCGAGTTCACCGCCTCGGCGCCGCCGGTGGTGGAACCGCCGCCGCCCGAGCCGTTGCCGCCGGTGGTCGAGGAACCGCCACCGCCGGTGGTCGACGAGAACGCGGTGAAGCCGCCGCCGCCGAAGCCGGTGCCAAAGCCGAAACCCAAGCCCAAGCCGCAACCCCGGCCCAAGCCGGCGCCGAAGGCCGTCGAGCCGGCTCCGCCCGCGCCGCCGCAACCCGCCGCGCCACCCGCCCCGCCGGCGCCAGCCGCCGCCCCGGCGCCGCTGACGCCGCCGTCGGCGAACGCCGGCTACCTGCACAACCCGGCGCCGGAATACCCCGCCCTGGCCATGCGCCGCGGCTGGGAGGGCACCGTGCTGTTGCGGGTGCATGTCCTCGCCAGCGGCAGCCCGAGCGAGATCCAGGTGCAGAAGTCGAGCGGACGCGAAGCCCTCGACCAGGCCGCGGTGAAAGCGGTCAAGCGCTGGTCCTTCGTTCCCGCCAAGCGCGGCGACAAGGCCGAGGACGGCTGGGTCAGCGTACCGATCGATTTCAAGTTGAACTGAATCTGCAGCGTCACGAGGAGCATCCGTCATGAGTCTGTTAACCACCCCGCTCGAATCCGTCGAAGGCGCCGTCATCTGGCTGCTGGTCGGCTTTTCCGTGGTCACCTGGGGCCTGGCCCTGGTCAAGGGCGTGCAGTTCGCCCGGCAGAAGCGCCAGGACCGCCAGTTCCAGAAGCAGTTCTGGAGCGCCACCAGCCTCGACTCCGCCGGCGAGCAGGCGCAGGACAAGCAGGGCGCCGGCGCCCGCGTGGCCCAGGCCGGCTTCGCCGCGATCCAGGTGCAGGACAACGGCCAGCCCGACCTGGCCCAGTCGATCAACCACCAGGACCGTCTCGAACGCGCCCTGCGCCAGCAGATCCAGCGCGAGCGGCGTTCCCTGGAGTCGGGCCTGGCGGTGCTCGCCTCGATCGGCTCGACCTCGCCCTTCATCGGTCTGTTCGGCACCGTCTGGGGCATCATGGAGGCGCTCAAGGGGATCAGCGCGGCCGGCTCGGCGAGCCTGGAGACCGTGGCCGGGCCGATCGGCAGCGCGCTGATCGCCACCGGCGTGGGAATCGCCGTCGCGGTGCCGGCGGTGCTGGTCTACAACTACTTCCTGCGGCGCCTGAAGCTGACCGCCGCCGACCTCGACGACTTCGCCCACGACTTCTACAGCCTGGCGCAGAAGAGCGCGTTCCGCGTCATCGTCCATCCCTCCGCCGCGCGCCAGGCCGGCAACCCCTCGCGCAACGTGAAGGAGGCGTCCTGACATGGCCTTCTCGACCCAGGACAGCGACGAAGTCCTTTCCGAAATCAACGTCACCCCGCTGGTCGACGTGATGCTGGTGCTGCTGGTGGTGTTCATCGTCACCGCGCCGCTGCTGACCAACTCGATCCCGATCAACCTGCCGAAGACCGAATCGGTGGCCCCGCCGGAGCAGAAGGATCCTCTGGTGGTGAGCATCGATGGCGCCGGCAAGCTGTTCGTCAACAAGGACGAGATCCAGCCGGAGCTGCTGGAGAGCAACCTGGCCGCGGCCAAGGCGAAGGACGCCGAGGTCCGCGTGCAGTTGCAGGCCGACGAAGGGGTGAACTACGGCCAGGTGGCGAAGGCCATGGCTTCCATCGAGCGCGCCGGGATCACCAGGCTGGCGGTGATCACCGCACGCTGAAGCGAATCCACGCCGTCCGGCGCAGGCCGGGCGGGCAACGGTTTCGACCGCTCCGATCCGGGCAGGGGAGAGCGGTCTTTTTTATTCCGGATGGACGCTCCTCGGGCGTATCCGCCGAGGCCGGGCTCGCGAATGCGTCGCGCACCCTGTCCGGCGCTCGCACGTCCCACGCCTGGGCGCTCAGGCCTGGCGTGCCGGCGCCTCCTGCTCCTTGGCGTCCTCCGTTCCTTCGACTTCCCATTCACCGGCCCAGTCCTCGCCGAACAGTTCGCTGGGATGCTGGGTGCGGCTGGCGCCGTTGCCGCAGCCCATAGATTCCGCCGAGCAATAGCGGTCGCAACCCCAGCAGATGCGCTCCGGATGGCTGGGATGGAGAGGAAATTTCTTGGCCATGATCCTGTCCCGATACCTGATGCCTGCGCTCAGGTATACCGCCGATGGCTTGCGCCGCCCAGGCGTTGCCGCGGAAAAGTGGCTTCGGCTTGCGCTGGATCAACTCGATTGGCATATATGTATTAATAGAATATTAAAATTGCTTTTTATTCCTTAGAGAAAAAAGGCTGCGCCCTTACACTTCCCTGGTGATGAATTTTTCTGGAGGGTTCTCCATGCACAGCGAACGCGTCCGTTATGTGTTGGTGCCCGGTTGGTACGGCTCGGAAGACGCCCATTGGCAAAGTCACTGGCAGCGCGCGCTGCCCAATGCCTCACGGGTCGAGCAACAGGACTGGATCACCCCGCTGCGCGCCGACTGGATCGCCGAGCTGGACGCCGAGATCCGCCGCCAGCCCGGGCCGGTGGTGCTGATCGCGCACAGCCTGGGTTGTGTGACAGTGGCGCTGTGGGCGGCCCAGGCCGAGCGCCGGGTGCGCGACCAGGTACGCGGCGCCCTGCTGGTGGCGCCGGCCGACGTCGAGCGCGAGAGCTGCGCCGAGGCGCTGCGCAACTTCGCGCCGATCAGCCGCGAGCCGTTGCCGTTCCCCTGCGTGCTGGTGGGTTCCGACAACGACCAGGCCTGCAGCCCGCAGCGCGCCATGCACCTGGCCCGCGCCTGGGGCGCGGAGACGGTGATCCTGCCCGAGGCCGGGCACATCAACGTGAAGTCCGGCCACGGCGCCTGGGAGGCCGGCTACCGTCACCTGTTCCGCTTGCAGTACCTGATCGACAGCCAGGCTCGTCGCCGCGCCTGATCCTCCAGATCGTTAACCTTGGCGTAACGGTTCGTCGCCCGGCTTGATTGAACAGGCCTGGCGGCCTGCCTAACGTGGCTCCTCACGACAGCGTGAAACCTGGAGCCGACATGACGACACCGATCTCTCCCCCGCCGCAGTGGTCGCGGCGCCGCCAGGAAAAGCAGCGGCGCCTCGAGCGCGTGCGCGGCCTGGCTGACGGCGCGGTGCTGCCGCGCGAACGCCTGGTCGCCGCGCTGGAGGCGCTGATCGCGCCGGGCGATCGGGTGGTGCTGGAAGGCAACAACCAGAAGCAGGCGGATTTCCTCTCCCGTTCGCTGGCGCGGGTCGATCCCGGCAAGCTGCACGACCTGCACATGATCATGCCCAGCGTCGGCCGCCCGGAGCATCTCGACCTGTTCGAACTGGGCATCGCGCGCAAGCTCGACTTCTCCTTCTCCGGCCCGCAGAGCTTGCGCATCGGCCAGTTGCTCGAAGACGGCCTGCTGGAGATCGGCGCGATCCACACCTACATCGAGCTGTACGCGCGGCTGGTGGTCGACCTGATCCCCAACGTGGCGCTGGTCGCCGGTTTCGTCGCCGACCGCGAAGGCAACGTGTACACCGGGCCGAGCACGGAAGACACCCCGGCGCTGGTGGAGCCCACCGCGTTCAGCGACGGCATCGTCATCGTCCAGGTCAACCGTATCGTCGACGACCCGCGCGACCTGCCGCGAGTGGATATCCCGGCGTCCTGGGTGGACTTCGTGGTCGAGGCCGACCAGCCGTTCTACATCGAGCCGCTGTTCACCCGCGACCCGCGCCACATCAAGCCGGTCCACGTGCTGATGGCGATGATGGCGATCCGCGGCATCTACCAGCGGCACAACGTGCAGTCGCTGAACCACGGCATCGGCTTCAACACCGCGGCCATCGAGCTGATCCTGCCGACCTACGGCGAGTCCCTCGGCCTGAAGGGCAAGATCTGCCGACACTGGACCCTCAACCCGCACCCGACCCTTATCCCCGCCATCGAGAGCGGCTGGGTCGAGAGCGTGCACTGCTTCGGCACCGAGCTGGGCATGGAGGGCTACATCGCCCAGCGTCCCGACGTGTTCTTCACCGGTCGCGACGGCTCGCTGCGTTCCAATCGGATGTTCTGCCAACTGGCAGGACAATACGCCGTCGACCTGTTCATCGGCGCTACCCTCCAGGTCGACGGCGACGGCCATTCCTCCACCGTCACCCGCGGACGCCTGGCCGGTTTCGGCGGCGCCCCGAACATGGGCCACGACCCGCGCGGCCGGCGCCACTCGACGCCGGCCTGGCTGGACATGCGGGGCGAACCCGAGGCCTTGCTGGAGCGCGGCAGGAAGCTGGTGGTGCAGATGGTCGAGACCTTCCAGGACGGCGGCAAGCCGACCTTCGTCGAGCGTCTCGACGCGCTGGAGGTGGCGCGCCAGACCGGCATGCCGCTGGCGCCGGTGATGATCTATGGCGACGACGTCACCCATGTGCTCACCGAGGAAGGCATCGCCTACCTGTACAAGGCGCGCTCCCTGGAGGAACGCCAGGCGATGATCGCGGCGGTGGCGGGGATCAGTCCGATCGGCCTGCGCCACGATCCGCGCGAGACCCTGCGGATGCGCCGCGAAGGGCTGATCGCGCTGCCCGAGGACCTCGGCATCCGCCGCACCGACGCCTCGCGCGAGCTGCTGGCGGCGAAGAGCATCGCCGAGCTGGTCGAGTGGTCCGGCGGGCTGTACCAGCCGCCGGCGCGTTTCAGGAGCTGGTGATGAACGCCATCGCGAACCTCGCGGCGACGCCGTGTGCCGACCTCGGCGAATGCCTGGCCGACCTGGCGGTGGACGCCCTCATCGACGAAGCCGAACTGTCGCCCAAGCCGGCCCTGGTGGACCGCCGCGGCAATGGCGCGCATGCCGACCTGCACCTGGGCCTGATGCAGGCCTCGGCGCTGAGCCTGTGGCCGTGTTTCAAGGAAATGGCCGACGCCGCCCAGCGGCATGGGCGCATCGATGCGCGCCTGCGCGGCGTCCTTGGCCAACTGGGGCGCGACGGCGAGGCGGCGATGCTGCGTACCACCGAAGGCGTGAACACCCATCGCGGAGCGATCTGGGCGCTCGGCCTGCTGGTCGCGGCCGCCGCTCTCGAACCGCGCCGCACGCAGGCCGGCGAAGTGGCCGCGCGCGCAGGACGCATCGCCCTGCTCGACGATCCGGCGGCCGCCATCGGCGACAGCCACGGCGAGCGCGTCCGTCGGCGCTACGGCGTCGGCGGCGCCCGCGAGGAGGCGCGTCTCGGCTTCCCCCGCGCAGTGCGCCACGGCCTGCCGCAGCTATGGCGCAGCCGCGAAGGCGGCGCTGGCGAGCAGAACGCCAGGCTCGATGCGCTGCTGGCGATCATGAGCATCCTCGACGATACCTGCGTGCTGCACCGCGCCGGCCGCGTCGGCCTCGCCGCGATGCAGGATGGCGCCCGCGCGGTGCTCGCCGCCGGCGGCAGCGCCAGTCTCGCCGGGCGTCGCCGCCTGTGCGAGCTGGACCGCCGCCTGCTGGCGCTGAACGCTTCGCCCGGCGGCGCCGCCGACCTGCTGGCCGCCTGTCTTTTCCTCGATCGCCTGCCCGCCGTGTCCGGTGGGTGGGCTGGGAGTCTCTGAGATGGAAACCCTGACCTTCGAATTTCCCGCCGGCGCTCCGGCGCGCGGTCGCGCCCTGGCCGGCTGTGTCGGCTCCGGCGACCTGGAGGTGCTGCTCGAGCCGGCCGCCGGAGGCGCGCTGAGCATCCAGGTGGTGACCTCGGTAAACGGCAGCGGCCCGCGCTGGCAACAACTCTTCGCGCGGGTCTTCGCGGCGTCCACGGCGCCGGCCGCGTCGATCCGCATCCACGATTTCGGCGCCACTCCCGGGGTGGTCCGCCTGCGCCTGGAGCAGGCACTGGAGGAGGCTGGCCATGACTGACGTCGCCCGCCTGCTGGCGCTGCGCAGCTTCACCGAACTGGGAGCGCGCCAACGCGCCCGCGCCCTGCTTGACGCGGGCAGCTTCCGCGAGTTGCTCGATCCCTTCGCCGGCGTGCAGTCGCCCTGGCTGGAACGACAGGGCATCGTGCCCCAGGCCGACGATGGGGTAGTGGTCGCCCGTGGCCTCCTCGACGGCCAGCCGGCGGTGCTCGCCGCCATCGAAGGTGCTTTCCAGGGCGGCAGCCTTGGCGAAGTCAGCGGAGCGAAGATCGCCGGCGCGCTGGAGCTGGCCGCCGAGGACAATCGCAACGGCGTTCCGACCCGGGCCCTGCTGTTGCTGGAAACCGGTGGCGTGCGCCTGCAGGAAGCCAACCTCGGACTGGCGGCGATCGCCGAGATCCAGGCGGCCATCGTCGATCTGCAGCGCTACCAGCCGGTGGTGGCGGTGATTGCCGGGCCGGTCGGCTGCTTCGGCGGCATGTCCATCGCCGCCGGGCTGTGCAGCTACGTGCTGGTGACCCGCGAGGCGCGCCTCGGCTTGAACGGTCCGCAGGTGATCGAACAGGAGGCCGGCATCGCTGAATACGACTCGCGCGACCGGCCGTTCATCTGGAGCCTCACCGGCGGCGAGCAGCGCTTCGCCAGCGGTCTCGCCGACGCCTACCTGGCCGACGACCTCGATGAGGTACGCACCTCGGTACTCGCGTATTTCGCCAAGGGCCTGCCGGCACGGCCGCGCTGCCGCCGCGCCGAGGATTACCTGCGGCGGCTGGGCGACCTCGATACCGCCGAGCAACCGGATGCCGCCGGCGTGCGCCGGCTGTACCAGGGGCTGGGCCAAGGAGATGCAACATGAGCCAACCGTTCGCTTCCCGTGGCCTGGCCTGGTTCCAGGCGCTGGCCGGTAGCCTCGCGCCGCGTCCCGGCGATCCTGCTTCGTTGCGCGTCGCCGATGCCGAGCTGGACGGCTACCCGGTGCGTTTCCTGGCCGTCGTGCCCGATCCCGACAATCCGTTCCCGCGCGCTCGCCAGGGCGAGGTCGGGCTGCTCGAGGGCTGGGGCCTGGCCGCCGCCGTCGACGAGGCGCTGGAGGCTGACCGCGAGGCGCCACGCAAGCGCGCGCTGCTGGCCATCGTCGACGTGCCGAGCCAGGCCTACGGCCGCCGCGAGGAGGCCCTGGGTATCCACCAGGCGCTGGCCGGGGCGGTGGATGCCTACGCCCGCGCCCGACTCGCCGGGCATCCGCTGATCGGCCTGCTGGTGGGCAAGGCGATGTCCGGCGCGTTCCTCGCCCACGGCTACCAGGCCAACCGCCTGATCGCCTTGCACGATCCGGGGGTGATGGTCCACGCCATGGGCAAGGCCGCCGCCGCGCGGATCACCCTGCGCAGCGTCGAGGAACTGGAGGCGTTGGCGGCGAAGGTGCCGCCGATGGCCTACGACATCGACAGCTACGCGTCGCTCGGCCTGCTCTGGAGGACCCTTCCGGTGGAGACCGTCGAGGTGCCGTCGACGGCGGACTTGGTGCGGGTCCGCACCTGCCTGGGCGAGGCCCTGGCCGATATCCTCGGCGGCCCGCGCGACCTCGGCGGCCGCCTCGGCGCGGCCAACCGCGAGGCGTCGGCGCGGGTGCGCCGGCTGCTGCGCGAGCAGTGGTGAATTCAGGAGCGAGCCGTGGTCATCGCGAACAGCTCACAGCGGGGCTCCAGCCGGCGACGGCTCGCTCCTGATCCGATGCGTCGCAGGGCAGGGCCGGAACCCCATGACTTGCTCCTGGGCATGGCGCCGGCGCATTTGCCGGAGAATGCTCCGGCCTGGGTCTGCGCGGCACTGAAGGCCGGCTGGCCGGTGGTGGTGCGCCGTGCGCCGGCAGATCCCGCGCGGGTGGCCATCGGCGTGCGCGGCCTGGCGCGGGAGCAGCGCTGGGCCGGCTGGATGCCGTTGGCGGCAATCACCCGGCGCTTGCGCCCGGAAGCGCTGGGCCAGCGCGAGCCGGCGATGCTGCGCGATCTGCCGGCCTGGCGTGCCTTGCGCGACCTGCGTGCGCCGCTGAACGCGCTGGGACTGGCCTGGGGCGTGACCGGCGGCGCCGGTTTCGAGCTGGCCAGCGGGGTCGCCGTGCTGCATCCGGACAGCGACCTCGACCTGCTGCTGCGCACCCCGCGCCCGTTCCCGCGCGATGACGCGCTGCGCCTGCTGCAGTGCTTCGAGCAGTGTCCCTGCCGGATCGACCTGCAACTGCAGACCCCGGCGGGCGGCGTGGCCCTGCGCGAATGGGCCGAGGGTCGGCCCCGGGTGCTGGCGAAAGGCAGCGAGGCGCCGCTGTTGCTGGAAGACCCCTGGCGGGTCGCGGAGGTCGAGGCATGAGCGTGCTGTTCGCCTATCCCGGCCAGGGCGCCCAACGTCCCGGCATGCTCGCGGCCTTGCCCGACGAACCGCCGGTGCGCGCCTGCCTGGAGCAGGCGGCGGACTGTCTCGGCCAGGCGCCGGCCGAACTGGAGAGCGCCGAGGCCTTGCGCGGCACCCGCGCGGTGCAGTTGTGCCTGCTGATCGCCGGGGTCGCCGCCAGCCGCCTGCTGGAGACGCGCGGGCATCGGCCGGGGCTGGTCGCCGGGCTGTCCATCGGCGCCTATCCGGCGGCGGTGGTAGCCGGCGCGCTGGACTTCGACGACGCGCTGCGTCTGGTGGCGCTGCGTGGCGAACTGATGCAGGCCGCCTGGCCCGAGGGCTACGGGATGAGCGCCATCCTCGGTCTCGAACAGGCGCAACTGGAAGCTCTGATCCTGGCGGTGCGGCGCGAGCACCCGCCGCTCTACCTGGCCAACGTCAACGCCGAGCGGCAACTGGTGGTGGCCGGCAGCGAAGCGGCTCTGGCCGCCCTCGCCGAACGCGCCCGTGCCGCCGGCGCCAGCGCGGCGAAGCGCCTGGCGGTGAGCGTACCGTCGCACTGTGCGCTGCTCGACGAACCGGCCGCGCGCCTGGCCGAAGCCTTCGCCGGCATCCGCCTGCATCGGCCGCGCGTGCCCTACCTGAGCAGCAGCCGGGCGCGCCTGGTCGCCGAACCGGCCGCGCTGGCCGACGATCTCGCCGGCAACATGGCGCGCCGCGTCGAGTGGCTGGCGACATTGCGCAGCGCCTACGAGCGCGGTGCCCGCCTGCATCTCGAGCTGCCGCCGGGACGGGTCCTCAGCGGTCTGGCGCGGCCTCTGTTCGGCTGCGCCACGCCGGCCTTCGAAGGCTCCCGGGCGGATACCCTGGACGCGCTGTTGCGCGAGGAGGAAAAGAGAACCCGATAAGCGTTCGTTCGAGGCATAAAAACAACAACATCGATCCGCAACCGAGGACAACAATAATGATTATCTACGGTGTCGCACTGCTGTCTCTGTGTACCCTCGCCGGGCTGTTCATCGGCGAGATCCTTGGCGTGCTGCTCGGCGTGCCGGCCAACGTCGGTGGCGTCGGCATCGCCATGCTGCTGCTGATCTTCGTCGGCAGCTACCTGGGCAAGCGTGGCCTGCTCTCGGCGAAGACCGAGCAGGGCGTGGAGTTCTGGAGCGCGGTCTACATTCCCATCGTGGTCGCCATGGCCGCCCAGCAGAATGTCCTCGGCGCGCTGAGCGGCGGGCCGGCCGCTATCCTCGCCGGCATCGCCGCGGTCGCCGTGGCCTTCGCCCTGGTCCCGCTGCTCGACCGCTTCGGCCGGAAGAAAGCCGAAGGCGCCCGGCCATTGAAACCGCGCACCAGCGTGCAGGGGTGAGCGCCATGTTCGAGTCCCTGAACAAAGTCATCAATGGCTACGGCCTGATCAGCGGCTTCGCCATCATCGGCGTGACCATGGCGGTGTCCTACTGGTTGTCGGCGCGCCTCACCCGCGGGCGCCTGCACGGCTCGGCGATCGCGATCTTCCTCGGCCTGGTGCTGTCCTACGTCGGCGGCGTCGCCACCGGCGGGCAGAAAGGATTGGTGGACGTGCCCCTGATGTCCGGTATCGGCCTGCTGGGTGGCGCCATGCTGCGCGACTTCGCCATCGTCGCCACGGCCTTCGGGGTGAATGTCGAGGAACTGCGTCGGGCAGGGGTTTCCGGGGTGGTGTCGCTGTTCCTCGGGGTCGGTTCGTCGTTCGTCGCCGGGGTCGCGGTGGCCATGGCGTTCGGCTACACCGATGCGGTCAGCCTGACCACCATCGGCGCCGGCGCGGTCACCTACATCGTCGGACCGGTGACCGGCGCCGCCCTGGGGGCCAGCTCCGAGGTGATGGCGCTGAGCATCGCCGCCGGGCTGGTGAAGGCGATCCTGGTGATGGTCCTGACGCCTTTCGTCGCGCCCTACATCGGCCTGAACAATCCACGTACGGCGGTGATCTTCGGTGGTCTCATGGGCACCTCCAGCGGCGTCGCCGGCGGCCTCGCCGCCACCGACCCGAAGCTGGTGCCCTACGGTTGCCTGACCGCGGCGTTCTATACCGCCATCGGTTGCCTGCTGGGGCCGTCGCTGCTGTATTTCAGCGTGCGCGGCCTGGTTGGGTGAGCGGGCTCGTCCGGGCACCCTCTCCCTGAAGGGCGAGGGTTGGGGAGAGGTCAGCGGGCTGGACTTCCGTCCGCTATCCCGCCGCCTCCTGCTCCAGGCGCAGGCTGTACATCCGGCACTCCGCGAGCAATGCCAGCAGGTTCGGGTCGCGCTCCTTGGCCTTGAGGAACACCACGCCGATGTGCTGCTGCAGGCGATAGCGCGGTTGCAGCGGGATCAGCCGCACGCGGTTCTCGTAGACCGCCTCGATGCGTTTGGGCAGCAGCGCATGGCCGACCCCCGAGCTGACCATGCTGAGGAGGGTGAATATGTCGTTCACCTGCATGGCGATCTGCGGTTCGAAGCCGGCCTGCTGGAACACCCGGGTGCCGTCCTGATGGGTGGCGAAGCCCTGGGTGAGCGTGACGAAGGGCGTGTCGCGCAGGGTGCTGAGATCGATCTCGGCGAGCCTGGCGTAGGGCGAGTCCACCGGCACGGCGAGGAAGATGTCATCGGAGAACAGCGGCAGGTGCTCGCAGTCGGGATCGCTGACGCTGTCGTTGAGCGACACCAGGATGGCGTCCAGCTCCATGTTCTTCAGCTGGTAGAACAGATCGACGTTGGAGCCGAGGATCAGGTCGATGTTCAGCGCGCTGCGTCGCAGCTTGAGGCCCATGATCAGTTGCGGCACGGTCTTCACCGTCAGCGAATAGAGCGCGCCGAGCTTGAAACGCTCGGCGGAGAAGCCGGCCGCCTCGCGGGTCAGGCGCACCGTGTCGAGCACCTCCTGGACCAGCTTCTGCGCGCGCTCCTCGAGCACGTAGGCGCTTTCCAGCGGGGTCAGGTTGCGTCCCTCGTGCTTGAACAGCGGGCAGCGCAGGGCGCTTTCCAGCGAGTGGATGGCGCGGTGCACGCTGACGTTGCTGGTGCCCAGTTCCGCCGCCGCGCGCGCCAGGTTGCCGGTGCGCATGAAGGCGAGGAAGGTTTCCAGCTTCTTGAGGGTGATTTCTTCGTCGATCAGCATCCGCGTTCCCCTGGCCGGTGGCGTCGGGGGATTGTGCCTGAGGTGGCGCGGGAGGGGTAAAAAGGGCCGTCATGTCCTAGCGCGTGGCGGAGCATGACGGCCTGGAAGCGCCTTGGGGAAGGCGGAGTTGCACTGACCGGATGGAATCCCGCTTCGGCAGCCTGAGCCGCCGATAGGCTAACGGAACTCAGCGGATGGAGCGGATGGTGCCCTTGCTGCCGGTGACCTTGACGTCGACCTTCTTGAACAGGAAGTAGTCGTTCACCGAAACCTCGTAGCGCGGCGCCACGATCAGGTCGGCATTGGAGTTCTTCACCGCCTTGAACGCGGCGGCGGCCTTGGCCGAGGACACCGGGTCGAAGGCGCCGAGGCTCAGGCCCGAGCCGCTTTCTGCGCCGTAGGTGACGCCGTCGGCGAACTGGCTGTCGCCGCCGAACTTGAGGAAGCCGAACAGGATATTGACCGAGGAGTCTCCGCTGATCGGCTCGCCGACGGCGACGTCGGCCTTGAGGTCGGTTTTCACCGCGCCGGCCACCGGGGCGATGGGCTGGCTGACGTTGTAGCTGGCGCAGCCGGTCAGCGAGGCCGCGGCGAACAGCAGGGCGGGCAACAGGAACTTCTTCATCTGACTCTCCATGATGATTCATCGATGAGGCGGCAGGCCCGAATGTCCATCGATCCCTGGGCGCTGCCGGACTGCCGGACCGGGGTGGTCCGGAGCGCCGGCCACCCTAGCAACGGAGGCTTTTTGCCACAGTCATCGGATTCGTCTTTGTCAGGAAGAAAATTCCTCTTGGAATGTCGGAAAGCTGAGGGTCAGTGCCGGCGCTCGGCAAGCTTGCCCAGTTGCTCCCGGCAGTAGTCGACGAACAATCGTGCCGGCTTGGTCAGTTGCGCGCGTTTCAGCCAGGCGGCGGCGAGCCCGGAGGTGGACACCGGCTCGGCGAGGTCGACCATGACCACCTTCTTGCCGTCGTAGGTGCATTCCGAATGCGGGCGGGTGACCAGCAGGGAGAAGCCGAAGCCCTGGCCGACCATGCCGCGCACCATCTCGATGGACGGCGAGCTGAAGGCGATGTTCGGCGTCAGGCCGAGTTCCTCGAACAGGCTGACGAAATAGGTGCGGCTGGGCTGCACGTCGAGCAGGATCATCGGTTCCAGGCACAGGTCGCGCAGCGACACTTGCGCCTGCCCGGCGAAGCGGTGCCCTTCGGGGAGCAGCGCGTGGGGTCGTTGCGGCGGCATCAGCGGCTCGGTCTCGATGGTCGAGTCGAGGTCGTGCTCGTAGAGGAAGGCCAGGTCGAAGCGCCCGGAGGTGAGGCCTTGCACCAGTTCCTGCTGCTCGCCGTCGCGTATGCGGATCTCCACCCCCGGATAGGCCTGGCGAAAGCCGGCGATCAGGCCCGGCAGGTAGAGCGGGGCGACCGTCTCGAAGCAGCCGATGTCGATCTGCCCGGCGATCACGTCGTTGTCGGCCAGGGCGTTCTGCTCGAACTCGTGGGCCATCCGCAGCAGTTCCTGCGCCTTGCGGTAGAAGCGCGCGCCGGCGGGGGTCAGCGACACGCCCTGGGCGTGATGGCGGATGAACAGCTGCACGCCGAAGCTTTCCTCCAGACCCTTCACCGCCGTGGAGATCGACGGCTGGGCGATGTACAGCTTGCGCGAGGCCTCGGCCACGCTGCCGCATTCCACGGTGGTCACGAAATACTTGAGTTGCCGCAAGGTATAGGACGCCACTGCAAGACCTCATCGGCGCATCATCCTCCCCGGGCCGGGCGTGTGCGCCTCGATTGTTGTGTCCGCCGCGCTGCAAGCAAGTTGCAGGCCGCTGCCGAGCGTCGCGGCGCTGGCCGCGACGACGATTGCCCGCCTGCACGATAACCCAGCACGACGCACTTTGCCGGGGCACGCCTGGCCAGCTTTTTCTTATGTCCCGAGGACATTTTTAATAATTTTCCTTCGCCGCGGCTTGCGCGACCATCCTTCCCCATCGACCCCATGGACAGCGGTCCGCCTCCCGGCGGTCCGGGCCATGCGTGCAGAACCACGACCGGCGCAGACCGGCGAGATAACAAGGAGAAGGTGGGGTGTTCGAACTCAGCGATTGGCAACGGCGCGCCGCGACACAGCGCTTCATCGACCAGGCCCTGATCGGCGGCCGCCAGCGTCCAGCCGCCAGCGGCGCTACCTTCGACGCCATCGATCCGGCGAGCAATCGCCTGCTGGCGCGGGTCGCGGCCTGCGATGCGGCCGACGTCGACGCGGCAGTGGCCGCCGCCCGCCGCGCCTTCGACGAAGGCCCCTGGGCGCGTCTCGCCCCGGTCGAGCGCAAGCGCGTGCTGCTGCGCCTGGCCGAGCTGATGCTGGCCCATCGCGAAGAGCTGGCGCTGCTCGACTCGCTGAACATGGGCAAGCCGGTGATGGACGCCTGGAACATCGATGTACCCGGCGCCGCCCACGTCTTCGCCTGGTATGCGGAAAGCCTCGACAAGCTCTACGACCAGGTCGCGCCGACCGCCCAGCAGACCCTGGCCACCATTACCCGCGTGCCGCTGGGGGTGATCGGCGCGGTGGTGCCGTGGAACTTCCCGCTCGACATGGCCGCCTGGAAGCTCGCCCCGGCCCTGGCCGCCGGCAACTCGGTGGTGCTCAAGCCGGCCGAGCAGTCGCCGTTCTCCGCCCTGCGCCTGGCCGAGCTGGCCCTGGAGGCGGGGGTGCCGGAAGGCGTGCTGAACGTGGTGCCGGGCCTCGGCGAGCAGGCCGGCAAGGCCCTCGGCTTGCACCCGGAGGTGGACGCACTGGTGTTCACCGGCTCCACCGAGGTCGGCAAGTACTTCATGCAGTATTCCGCGCAATCCAACCTCAAGCAGGTCTGGCTGGAGTGCGGCGGCAAGAGTCCGAACCTGGTGTTCGCCGATTGCCGCGATCTTGACCTGGCGGCGGAAAAGGCCGCCTTCGGCATTTTCTTCAACCAGGGCGAGGTCTGTTCGGCGAACTCGCGCTTGCTGGTGGAGCGTTCGATCCACGACGAGTTCGTCGAGCGCCTGCTGGCCAAGGCCCGCGACTGGCAGCCGGGCGATCCGCTGGACCCGGCCAGCCGCGCCGGCGCCATCGTCGACCGCCGGCAGACCGCCGGGATTCTCGCCGCCATCGAGCGGGCGCAAGGCGAGGGCGCGACCCTGCTCGGCGGTGGCCGCCAGTTGACGATCAACGGTTCGGACAACTTCATCGAACCGACCCTGTTCGGCGACGTACGCCCGGACATGCAGCTGGCCCGCGAGGAAATCTTCGGTCCGGTGCTGGCGATCAGCGCCTTCGACTCCGAGGACGAGGCCATACGCCTGGCCAACGACAGCCGCTACGGCCTCGCCGCCTCGCTGTGGAGCGACGACCTGCACCGTGCACACCGGGTGGCGCGGCGCTTGAATGCCGGAACGGTGTCGGTGAATACCGTGGACGCGCTGGACGTCGCGGTGCCTTTCGGCGGCGGCAAGCAGTCCGGCTTCGGTCGCGACCTGTCGCTGCATTCCTTCGACAAGTACACCCAGTTGAAGACGACCTGGTTCCAGTTGCGCTGAAGACGCGACGGACGCGACACGACTCGATGCCGATAACGACAACAAGAGGACGATCGAATGAACGACACGCCGAACGTGCGTGAGCCGGCCCTGCGCCGCGTGCTCGGGCTGGGACCGCTGCTGGCGGTGGCCATCGGCCTGGTGGTTTCCCAGGGCGTGATGGTACTGATGCTGCAAGGCGCCGGGACGGCCGGCCTCGGCTTCATCGTGCCGCTGGGAGTGGCCTACCTGCTGGCGCTGAGCTACGCCTTTTCCTTTTCCGAGCTGGCCCTGATGATTCCCCGCGCCGGTAGCCTGAGCAGCTACACCGAGGTGGCCATCGGGCATTTCCCGGCGATCCTGGCGACCTTTTCCGGCTACGTGGTGGTGGCGATGTTCGCCCTCTCGGCGGAACTGCTGCTGCTCGACCTGATCATCGGCAAGGTCTACCCCGGCGCGCTGCCGCCGATGCTGGTGGCCTACGGCGTGCTCGGCCTGTTCACCCTGCTCAACCTGCTCGGCATCGACATCTTCGCGCGCCTGCAGAGCGCGCTGGCGCTGCTGATGATGATCGTCCTGCTGGTGCTCGGCCTGGGTGCGGTGAGCAGCGACCACGCTTCCGCGCAGACCGCCCTGGCGAGCGGCTGGAACCCGCTCGGGGTAAGCGCCCTGGCGCTCACCGCGATGGCCGTGTGGGGCTTCGTCGGCGCCGAGTTCGTCTGCCCGCTGGTGGAGGAGACGCGGCGTCCGGAGCGCAACATCCCGCGTTCGATGATCCTCGGCCTGAGCATCATCTTCCTGACCATCGCCCTCTACTGCTTCGGTGCGCTGCTGTGCATCCCGCAGGCGGAACTGGCCGGCGACCCGCTGCCACACTTCCTCTTCGCCAACCGCGTGTTCGGCGAGTACGGCCAGCTGTTCCTGGTGATCGCCGCGATCACCGCCACCTGCAGCACCCTCAACTCGTCGCTGGCGGCGATCCCGCGGATGCTCTACGGGATGGCGCAGAACGGCCAGGCCTTCCCGCAATTCAAGCAGCTCAGCCGGCGGGCGCGCACGCCCTGGGTGGCGGTGCTGTTCGTCGCCGCGATCACCGGCCTGCCGATCCTGATCCTCGGCCAGGACCCGGACTCGATCAACCTGCTGCTGCTCGCCGCCGCGCTGGCCTGGCTGCTGGCCTACATCATCGCCCACGTCGACGTGCTGGCCCTGCGCCGTCGCTATCCGCACATCGCCCGTCCGTTCCGCACGCCGTTCTACCCGCTGCCGCAACTGTTCGGCATCGCCGGGATGATCTACGCGGTGGTCCACGTCTCGCCGACCCCGGAAATGACCGGACGGATCTTCGCCAGCGCCGGCGTGGTGCTCGGCGTGGTCTCGCTGGTGGCGGTGGTGTGGATCAAGGGCGTGATGCGCAAGCCCCTCTTCGTACCCGAACCGCTCGAGACGGCCGGTGAGACTGCCCAGGGCAAGTCCGTCGCCCTCGATCCCCTGCAATCCCCTTCGGCCTGACGCGCCAAGGGAACAAGGAGAACACAGACGATGACCGCTCAGCTCAACCCGCAGCGCGACACCCGCGACTACCAGCAACTGGACGCCGCGCACCACATCCACGCCTTCCTCGACCAGAAGGCGCTGAACCGCGAAGGCCCGCGGGTGATGGTCCGCGGCGATGGCCTGCAGCTCTGGGACAACGACGGCAAGCGCTACCTGGACGGCATGTCCGGCCTCTGGTGCACCAACCTCGGCTACGGCCGCCAGGACCTCGCCGCCGCCGCCAGCCGCCAGCTGGAACAACTGCCGTACTACAACATGTTCTTCCACACCACCCACCCGGCGGTGGTGGAGCTTTCCGAGATGCTCTTCAGCCTGCTGCCGGACCACTACAGCCACGCGATCTACACCAACTCCGGCTCCGAGGCCAACGAGGTGCTGATCCGTACCGTGCGGCGCTACTGGCAGATCCTCGGCAAGCCGCAGAAGAAGATCATGATCGGCCGCTGGAACGGCTACCACGGCTCGACCCTGGGCAGCACCGCGCTCGGCGGGATGAAGTTCATGCACGAGATGGGCGGCATGCTGCCGGACTTCGCCCACATCGACGAACCCTACTGGTACGCCAACGGCGGCGAGCTGAGCCCGGCCGAGTTCGGTCGCCGCGCGGCGCTGCAACTGGAGGAGAAGATCCTCGAACTGGGCGCGGAGAACGTCGCCGCCTTCGTCGCCGAGCCCTTCCAGGGCGCCGGCGGCATGATCTTCCCGCCGCAAAGCTATTGGCCGGAGATCCAGCGCATCTGCCGGCAGTACGACGTGCTGCTGTGCGCCGACGAAGTGATCGGCGGCTTCGGCCGCACCGGCGAATGGTTCGCCCACGAACACTTCGGCTTCCAGCCGGACACCCTGTCCATCGCCAAGGGCCTGACGTCCGGCTACATCCCCATGGGCGGCCTGGTACTCGGCAAGCGCATCGCCGAGGTGCTGGTGGAGCAGGGCGGGGTGTTCGCCCACGGCCTGACCTATTCCGGCCACCCGGTGGCGGCGGCGGTGGCCATCGCCAACCTCAAGGCGCTGCGCGACGAGGGCGTGGTCACGCGGGTCAGGGAGGAGACCGGACCCTACCTGCAACGCTGCCTGCGCGAGGTCTTCGGCGACCATCCGCTGGTCGGCGAGGTCCAGGGCGCCGGCTTCGTCGCCGCGCTGCAGTTCGCCGAGGACAAGGCGACCCGCAAGCGCTTCGCCAACGAGAACGATCTGGCCTGGCGCTGCCGCACCATCGGCTTCGAGGAGGGCGTGATCATCCGCTCCACCCTCGGCCGCATGATCATGGCCCCGGCGCTGGTGGCCGGGCGTGCCGAGATCGACGAACTGATCGACAAGACCCGTATCGCGGTGGATCGCACCGCCCGCGAGATCGGCGTGCTCTGACGCGCCCCGGCGGCCCGGCCTCGGCCGGGTCGACTGCGACACGGAGCGTCCCCCCATAACGACGATGCGGCGCCTGGCGACCGCGCGCGGAACCGTTTCGGCCTCTGGCCGGCAACTGCCTCAGCAACATCACAACAATGCCAATCGGCTGTGGGAGTGTTCCATGTTCAAGTCCTTGCACCAGTACGCACACGTGTTTTCCCGGTTGTCCCTGTTCGGCCTGGCGTTCGCCGCGGCGGCCCAGGCGCAGAGCCAGAGCCTGACGGTGATCTCCTTCGGCGGCGCGACCAAGGCCGCCCAGGAACAGGCCTATTTCAAACCCTTCGAGCGAAGCGGCGGCGGGCAGGTGGTCGCCGGCGAATACAACGGCGAAATGGCCAAGGTGAAGGCCATGGTCGACGTCGGCAAGGTCAGCTGGGACGTGGTCGAGGTGGAGAGCCCCGAACTGCTCCGCGGCTGCGACGAGGGGCTGTTCGAACGCCTCGACCCGGCGCGTTTCGGCGACCCCGCGCAGTTCGTCCCCGGCACTTTCAGCGAGTGCGGGGTGGCCACCTACGTCTGGTCGATGGTGATGGCCTACGACTCGACGAAGCTGGCCAGGGCGCCGCAGTCCTGGGCGGATTTCTGGAACGTCCGCGAGTTCCCCGGCAAGCGTGGCCTGCGCAAGGGCGCCAAGTACACCCTGGAAGTGGCGTTGCTGGCCGACGGGGTGAAGGCGGAGGACCTCTACAAGGTACTCGCCACCCCGGAGGGGGTCAGCCGCGCCTTCGCCAAGCTCGACCAGCTCAAGCCGAACATCCAGTGGTGGGAGGCCGGCGCCCAGCCGCCGCAATGGCTGGCGGCCGGCGACGTGGTGATGAGCGCGGCCTACAACGGGCGCATCGCCGCTGCGCAGAAGGAGGGGGTGAAACTGGCCATCGTCTGGCCCGGCAGTCTCTACGATCCGGAGTACTGGGCGGTGGTGAAGGGCACGCCGAACAAGGCGCTGGCGGAGAAATTCATCGCCTTCGCCAGCCAGCCGCAGACGCAGAAGGTGTTCTCCGAGCAGATCCCCTACGGGCCGGTACACAAGGGCACCCTGGCGTTGCTGCCGAAGACGGTGCAGGAGGCGCTGCCGACCGCGCCGGCCAACCTCGAAGGCGCGCGGGCGGTGGATGCCGAGTTCTGGGTGGACCACGGCGAGGAGCTGGAACAGCGTTTCAATGCCTGGGCGGCGCGCTGAGCGCGCTGCGCGTCGGCAAAAAAAAACGACGGGCCCCAAGTCGTCCGGGCCCGTCGGGTCAAAGCGCTGACGGGGTGATCAGCGCAGCTCTTCCAACAACCCCTGCAGATACCGACAGCCCTCGGTATCCAGCGCCTGCACCGGAAGGCGCGGCGCCCCCACCTCCAGGCCGGAGAGGCCCAGGCCGGCCTTGATGGTGGTCGGCAGGCCCCGGCGGAGGATGAAGTCGAGCAGCGGCAACTGCCGGTAGAACAGCGCGCGGGCCTTCTCCAGGTCGCCGTCGAGCACCGCCTGGTAGAGCTGGCCGTTGAGCGTCGGGATCAGGTTCGGCGCGGCGCTGCACCAGCCTTTCGCGCCGGCCACGAAGGCCTCCAGCGCCAGCGGGTTGCAGCCGTTGTAGAAGGGCACCCGGCCTTCGCCGAGCAGGCGCAGCTTGTGCATGCGCTGGATGTCGCCGGTGCTCTCCTTGACCATGGTCACGTTGTCCACTTCGCGGACGATGCGCAGGATCAGTTCCACCGACATGTCGATGCCGCTGGTGCCCGGGTTGTTGTAGAGCATCACCGGCACGCCGATGGCTTCGCCCACCGCGCGGTAGTGCTGGAACACTTCCGCCTCGTTGAGCTTCCAGTAGGAGATCGGCAGGACCATCACCGCCTCGGCGCCGAGGGATTCGGCGAACTGCGCGCGGCGCACGGTCTTGGCGGTGGTCAGGTCGGAGACGCTGACGATGGTCGGCACGCGATGGGCGACGGTCTTCAGGGTGAAGTCGACCACCTCGTCCCATTCCGGGTCGCTCAGGTAGGCGCCTTCGCCGGTGCTGCCGAGCGGGGCGATGGCGTGCACGCCGCCGTCGATCAGGCGCTCGATGGAGCGGCCGAGGGCCGGCAGGTCGAGACCTCCGTCGGCGGCGAAGGGGGTGATGGTGTAGCCGATGATGCCGTGGATGGATGCGGACATTGGATGTACCCGTGACATTGAGTGGGAAATGCCAGGACGGACCTGGTGGGAAAGGTCGTTCAGCTCAGGCAGTCGCTGTTGCGCGGCAGGCAGCGCCGGGCGTAGTAGTTGAATGCGGCGCCGTGGCGCTTCGGGGTGGAGATCCAGTCGTGGGCCTCGCGCGCCAGGGCCGGCGGGATCGGCTTGATCTCTCCGGCGGCCATCGCCAGCAACTGCATCTTCGCCGCGCGCTCGAGCAGCACCGCGATCACGCAGGCCTCCTCGATGCTCGCACCGGTGGCCAGCAGGCCGTGATGGGAGAGCAGGATGGCGCGCTTGTCGCCGAGGGCGGCGGAGATGATCTCGCCTTCCTCGTTGCCTACCGGCACGCCCGGCCAGTCCTTGAGGAAGGCGCAGTCGTCGTATAGCGGGCAAAGGTCCATGTGCGAGACCTGCAGCGGTACTTCCAGGGTCGACAGCGCGGCGATGTGCAGCGGGTGGGTGTGGATGATGCAGTTGACGTCCGGGCGGGCGCGATAGACCCAGCTGTGGAAGCGATTGGCCGGATTCGCCATGCCGTGCCCGTGGAGGACGTTGAGGTCTTCGTCGACCAGCAGCAGGTTGCCGGCGCTGATCTCGTCGAAGCCCAGGCCCAGTTGCTGGGTGTAGTAGGTCCCCGCCTCCGGGCCGCGCGAGGTGATCTGCCCGGCGAGCCCGGAGTCGTGGCCGGCCTCGAAGAGAATCCGGCAGGTCAGGGCCAGCTTTTGCCGGTCAGTCCACGTATTATCGCCGAGGCTGCTTTTCATCTGCTTCAGCGCGTGCTGGATCAGTTGATCCTTGGGTAATTCCAGTGTCGTAGCCATGCGAGGTTCCTTTGACGGAGCGAGTCGGGGGAAACGCCAGGCAGTTGCGCGCCACGCAACGACCCGGCTGTAAATGACACGGATCAAGTTATATGACACAAAGTGTCATTAGCAAGAGAAAAGTTTCATCGCCATCGGGAGAAGGCTGTCCTCAATGTCCATGCGCTTGAAATTGCTGAGAAAAAAACTCGGGGTCACGCTGGAGACCCTGGCCGACAAGACCGGCCTGACCAAGAGCTACCTGTCCAAGGTCGAGCGCGGGCTGAACACGCCGTCCATTGCCGCCGCGCTGAAGCTGGCGAAGGCGTTGAACGTGCAGGTGGAGGAGCTGTTCTCCGAGGAAAGCGACGGTGTCGACGGCTACAGCATCGTTCGTCGCGACCAGCGCAAGTCGCTGTCCAGCGGCGACGACGGCCCGGCCTACGCCTCCCTCGCGCAGCAGATCGGCGCCCGCGCGCTGTTGCCGTTCATCGTCCACCCCCCGCGCGATTTCAGTCACTCGACGTTCAAGGAGCACCTCGGCGAAGAGTTCATCTTCGTCCATGAGGGCCAGGTCGAGGTCGACTTCATGAACCAGCGGATCATCCTCGAGCGCGGCGACGCCCTGCATTTCAACGCACAGAAGCCGCACCGCATCCGCTCCCTGGGGGAGACCCAGGCGGAATTGCTGGTGGTGATCCACAGCGACGAATGAGGCGGCGGCTTCGGTCGATCGGATGCTTGCTAACGTTCTGTTCGATTATCGAACTGTTAATCGATTATCGGATTGTGAGCCCTCGGACCCCGGCGTAAGGTTCTCGTCACGTGCCGTCCAGGCAGCGCACAACAAGACGAGACCCGACCGATGGCTGAAATCCTCTCCCTGCGCGAAGCGGTGCGACGCTTCGTCCACGATGGCGACAGCGTCGCCCTCGAAGGCTTCACTCACCTGATCCCGACGGCCGCCGGCCACGAGCTGATCCGCCAGGGCAGGAAAGACCTGACGCTGATCCGCATGACTCCCGACCTGGTCTACGACCTGCTGATCGGTGCAGGTTGCGCGAAGAAGCTGGTGTTCTCCTGGGGCGGCAACCCCGGTGTCGGTTCGCTGCACCGCCTGCGCGATGCGGTGGAGAAGGGCTGGCCGCAACCGCTGGAGATCGAGGAACACAGCCACGCCGACCTCGCCAACGCCTATGTCGCCGGCGCCTCCGGGCTGCCCTTCGCGGTGCTGCGCGCCTACGCCGGCTCCGACCTGCCGAAGGTCAACCCGCTGATCCGCAGCGTCACCTGCCCGTTCACCGGCGAAGTGCTGGCGGCGGTGCCCTCGGTGCGTCCGGACGTCAGCGTGATCCACGCGCAGAAGGCCGACCGCAAGGGCAACGTGCTGCTCTGGGGCATCCTCGGCGTGCAGAAGGAAGCGGCCCTGGCGGCGAAGCGCTGCATCGTCACCGTCGAGGAGATCGTCGACGAACTGGACGCCCCGATGAACGCCTGCGTCCTGCCGAGCTGGGCGCTCAGCGCCGTGTGCCTGGTGCCCGGCGGCGCGCATCCGTCCTATGCCCACGGCTACTACGAGCGCGACAACCGCTTCTACCAGGACTGGGACCCGATCGCCCGCGACCGCGAAAGCTTCACCGCGTGGATCGACGAATACATCCGGGGGACCGAGGATTTCGGCGCCTTCCAGGCCAAGCTCGCGGAGGGCAAGCGATGAGCAGCTACAGCACCAACGAGATGATGACCGTGGCCGCCGCCCGCCGCCTGCACAACGGCGCGGTGTGCTTCGTCGGCATCGGCCTGCCGTCGAAGGCCGCCAACCTGGCGCGCCTGACTTCCTCGCCGGACGTCGTGCTGATCTACGAGTCCGGGCCGATCGGCGCCAAGCCCAGCGTCCTGCCGCTGTCCATCGGCGACGGCGAGTTGGCCGAGACCGCCGATACCGTGGTCCCCACCGGCGAGATCTTCCGCTACTGGCTGCAGGGCGGACGGATCGACGTCGGCTTCCTCGGCGCGGCCCAGGTCGACCGCTTCGGCAACATCAACACCACCGTGATCGGCGACTACCGCCAGCCCAAGGTGCGCCTGCCGGGAGCCGGCGGCGCGCCGGAAATCGCCGGCAGCGCCAAGGAAGTGCTGATCATCCTCAAGCAGTCGCACCGCACCTTCGTCGACAAGCTGGCCTTCGTCACCTCGGTCGGCCATGGCGAGGGCGGCGACTCGCGCCAGCGCCTGGGCCTGCCGGGCAAGGGGCCGGTGGCGATCATCACCGACCTGTGCATCATGGAGCCGGAAGCCGGCAGCAACGAGTTCGTGGTCACTTCGCTGCATCCGGGCGTGACCCGCGAGCAGGTGGTCGAGGCCACCGGCTGGGCGATCCGCTTCGCCGAGCGGGTCGCCGAGACGCCCGCGCCGAGCGAGGTCGAACTCGCCGCGCTGCGCGACCTCGAGGCGCGCACCGCGGCCGCCCATGGACAGAAGGGGAGCGACGAATGAGCCGCGAGGTATTCATCTGCGATGCCGTGCGCACGCCGATCGGCCGTTTCGGCGGCAGTCTTTCCGCGGTGCGCGCCGACGACCTCGCGGCGGTGCCGCTGAAGGCCCTGGTCGAGCGCAACCCGGGGGTCGACTGGTCGGCGTTGGACGAGGTGTTCCTCGGCTGCGCCAACCAGGCCGGCGAGGACAACCGTAACGTGGCGCGCATGGCGCTGCTGCTGGCCGGTTTGCCGGAGAGCGTGCCCGGCGTCACCCTCAACCGCCTCTGCGCCTCGGGGATGGACGCCATCGGCACGGCGTTCCGCGCCATCGCCTGCGGCGAGATGGAGCTGGCCATCGCCGGCGGCGTCGAGTCGATGTCGCGCGCGCCGTACGTGATGGGCAAGGCCGATAGCGCCTTCGGGCGCGGCCAGAAGATCGAGGACACCACCATCGGCTGGCGCTTCGTCAATCCGCTGATGAAGGAGCAGTACGGCATCGACCCGATGCCGCAGACCGCCGACAACGTCGCCGACGACTATCGCGTGTCGCGTGCCGACCAGGATGCCTTCGCCCTGCGCAGCCAGCAGCGCGCCGGCAGGGCGCAGGAGGCCGGTTTCTTCGCCGAGGAAATCGTCCCGGTGACGATTCGCGGGCGCAAGGGCGACACCCTGGTCGAGCACGACGAGCATCCGCGTCCCGACACCACCCTGGAGGCGCTGGCCCGGCTCAAGCCGGTCAACGGGCCGGAGAAGACCGTCACCGCCGGCAACGCGTCCGGGGTCAACGACGGCGCCGCCGCGCTGGTCCTGGCCTCCGCCGAGGCAGTGGAGAAGCACGGCCTGACTCCGCGCGCGCGGGTGCTGGGCATGGCCAGCGCCGGCGTCGCCCCACGGATCATGGGCATCGGCCCGGTGCCGGCGGTGCGCAAGCTGCTGCGGCGCCTGGACCTGGCGATCGACGCCTTCGACGTGATCGAACTCAACGAAGCCTTCGCCAGCCAGGGCCTGGCCTGCCTGCGCGAACTGGGCGTGGCCGACGACAGTGAGAAGGTCAACCCGAACGGCGGTGCCATCGCCCTCGGCCACCCGCTGGGGATGAGCGGTGCGCGGCTGGTCCTCACCGCGCTCCATCAACTTGAGAAGAGCGGCGGCCGGCGCGGCCTGGCGACCATGTGCGTAGGCGTCGGCCAAGGCCTGGCGCTGGCCATCGAGCGGGTCTGACTGGCACAACCGGGTCGCCCGCCCGGTATCAAGAGCGCGCGTCGCGCGGCGCTGCCCATGTTTCGGCGGCGGCGCGGCGCGTGTGCAGCGGAACAGGACGCTCCGTCGCACGGTCAGGATGAAACGGACCCTGTCGAGAGAACAACAGCATGACTGCCCCTGTTCACCAGTACAGCAACGAAGAACGCCGCAAGCGCATCTTCGCCATCGTCGGCGCCTCCTCCGGCAACCTCGTGGAATGGTTCGACTTCTACGTCTACGCCTTCTGCGCGATCTACTTCGCACCGGCCTTCTTCCCCTCCGACAACCCCACGGTGCAGTTGCTGAACACCGCCGGGGTCTTCGCCGCCGGCTTCCTCATGCGCCCCATCGGCGGCTGGATGTTCGGCCGCATCGCCGACAAGCACGGGCGCAAGACCGCCATGCTGATCTCGGTGGTGATGATGTGCGCCGGCTCCCTGGCGATCGCCTGCATGCCCACCTACGCCAGCATCGGCACCCTGGCGCCGGCCCTGCTGTTGCTGGCGCGGATGTTCCAGGGCCTGTCGGTGGGCGGCGAGTACGGCACCAGCGCGACCTACATGAGCGAGGTGGCGCTCAAGGGCCAGCGCGGCTTCTTCGCCTCGTTCCAGTACGTCACCCTGATCGGCGGACAGTTGCTGGCGGTGCTGGTGGTGGTGATCCTGCAGCAGTTGCTGAGCGAAGACGAACTGCGCGCCTGGGGCTGGCGGATTCCCTTCGTGATCGGCGCGATCACCGCGGTGATCGCCCTCTGGCTGCGGCGCTCGCTGAACGAGACCGCTTCGAAGTCGACCCTGGAGCGCAAGGAATCCGGCACCTTCGCCGAGCTGTTCAAGCACAAGCGGGCCTTCTTCACCGTGCTCGGCTTCACCGCCGGCGGCTCGCTGATCTTCTACACCTTCACCACCTACATGCAGAAGTACCTGGTCAACACCGCCGGGATGAGCGCCAAGACCGCCAGCGCGGTGATGACCTTCGCCCTGCTGGCGTACATGCTGATGCAACCGCTGTTCGGCATGCTTTCCGATCGCATCGGGCGCAAGACCTCGATGCTCTGGTTCGGCACCCTGGGCACGCTCTGCACCCTGCCGATCCTGCTCGCGCTGAAGACCGTGAGCAGTCCCTACATGGCCTTCTTCCTGATCATCCTGGCGCTGGCCATCGTCAGCCTGTACACCTCCATCAGCGGCCTGATCAAGGCCGAGATGTTCCCGCCGGAGGTGCGCGCCCTCGGCGTCGGAGTGTCCTACGCGGTGGGCAACGCGATCTTCGGCGGCTCGGCCGAGTACGTCGCCTTGGGGCTGAAGTCGGTAGGGATGGAGAACGTCTTCTACTGGTATGTTTCAGCCATGTGCCTGCTGGCGCTGCTGGTCTGCGTGAGCCTGCCGGACCTGCGCAAGGTCAGCTACCTGAACGACGAGCCCTGACGGGCCGGGAAAAGGAAAACCGATGAGCGACGTACCCGCCAACCAGTTGTTCGATGCCTATTTCATGGCGGCGCCGATGCGCGCGGTGTTCTCCGACCGCGGCCGCCTGCAAGGCATGCTCGACTTCGAGGCCGCCCTGGCCCGCGCCGAGGCGCGCACCGGGGTGGTTCCCGCGACGGCGGTGGCGCCGATCGAGGCGGCCTGCCGCGCCGAACTGTACGACCCGCTGGCGCTGGCCGAGGCGGTCGCCACTGCCGGCAACTCGGCGATCCCGCTGGTCAAGGCGCTGGGCCGCCAGGTGGCGGCTGGCGACGCCGAGGCCGAGCGCTACGTGCATCTCGGCGCCACCAGCCAGGACGCCATGGACAGCGGCCTGGTGCTGCAACTGCGCCGTGCGCTGGCCTTGCTCGAGCAGGATCTGCAACGTCTTGCCGAGGTCCTGGCGGACCAGGCCGAACGGCATGCCGACACGCCGCTGGCCGGGCGCACCTGGTTGCAGCACGCCACCCCGGTGACCCTGGGCATGAAGCTCGCCGGCCTGCTCGGTGCCTTGACCCGGCACCGCCAGCGCCTGCGCGAGTTGCGCCCGCGCCTGCTGGTGCTGCAATTCGGCGGCGCCTCGGGGACGCTCGCCGCGCTCGGCGAACAGGCCCTGCCGGTGGCCGCGGCGCTGGCCGAGGAGCTGGGCCTGGCTTTGCCCGAACAACCCTGGCACACCCAGCGCGACCGCCTGGTGGAATTCGCCAGCGTGCTCGGCCTGGTGGCCGGTAGCCTCGGCAAGTTCGGTCGCGATGTCAGCCTGCTGATGCAGACCGAGGCCGGCGAGGTCTTCGAGCCGGCCGGCGCCGGGCGCGGCGGTTCCTCGACCATGCCGCACAAGCGCAACCCGGTGAGCAGCGCGGTGCTGATCGCCGCCGCCACCCGTGCGCCGGGGCTGGTCTCGACCCTGTTCGCGGCGATGCCGCAGGAACACGAGCGCAGCCTCGGTCTCTGGCACGCCGAGTGGGAAACCCTGCCGGAACTCTGTTGCCTGGTTGCCGGCGCGCTGCAACAGGCGATCGGCCTGCTCGAAGGCCTGGAGGTGGACGCCCAGCGGATGCGCCGCAACCTTGGCCTGACCCACGGCCTGGTGCTCGCCGAGGCGGTGAGCATCGCCCTGGCCCGCCGTATCGGCCGCGAAGCCGCGCACCATCTGGTGGAACAGTGCTGCCGCCGCGCCGTCGAGCAGCGCCGCGAGTTGCGCGCGGTGCTCGGCGAAGAGGCGCGGGTGAGCGCCGAGTTGTCCGGCGACGAACTGGACCGCCTGCTCGATCCCGCCCATTACCTCGGCCAGGCCCGCGCCTGGGTCGAGCGCGCGCTCGCCGAACACCATGCCCTGGGCTTCGAACCCCATCCCGCCTGACTGGAGATCCCTTCGTGCCAACCGTACGCCTCGCCGACGGCGACCTGAACTACTCCCTGGAAGGACCGGCCGGCGCGCCGGTCCTGCTGTTGTCAAACTCGCTGGGCACCGACCTGGGCATGTGGGACACGCAGATCCCCGCACTCACCGCCCATTTCCGCGTGCTGCGCTACGACACCCGCGGCCACGGCGCCTCGCTGGTCACCCCCGGACCGTACGCCATCGGCCAGCTCGGCGCCGACGTGCTTGCCCTGCTCGATGCCCTCGAGCTGCCGCGCGTGCATTTCTGCGGGCTGTCCATGGGCGGCCTGATCGGCCAGTGGCTGGGCATCCACGCCGGCGAGCGGCTCGGCCGGCTGGTGCTGTGCAACACCGCGGCGAAGATTGCCAGCGACGAGGTCTGGAACACCCGCATCGATACCGTCCTGAAAGGCGGCGAGCAGGCCATGCGTGACCTGCGCGACGCCTCGGTGGCGCGCTGGTTCACCGCGGGCTTCGCCGAGCGCGAACCGGCGCAGGTCGAGCACATCGTCGCGATGCTCGCGGCCACCTCGCCGCAGGGCTACGCGGCCAACTGCGCTGCGGTACGCGACGCCGATTTCCGCGAGCAGCTCGGGCTGGTCCAGGCGCCGACGCTGATCGTCGCCGGCAGCCACGATGCCGTGACCACTCCGGACAACGCCCGCTTCATGCAGGCGCGCATCGCCGACGCGCAGTTGGTCGAGTTCGCCGCCGCGCACCTGTCCAACGTCGAAGCGGGCGACGCCTTCAGCCGCCGCCTGGTCGATTTCCTGCTGTCCGCCTGAGGAGCCGCCGATGGACGAGAAACAACGCTACGAAGCCGGCATGCAAGTGCGCCGCGCGGTGCTCGGCGACGCCCATGTCGAGCGCAGCCTGGCCAACCTGACGCCGTTCAACGAAGAGTTCCAGGAAATGATCACCCGCCACGCCTGGGGCGACATATGGACCCGTCCGGGGCTGCCGCGACACACCCGCAGCCTGGTCACCATCGCCATGCTGATCGGCATGAACCGCAACGAGGAACTCAAGCTGCATCTGCGCGCGGCGAAGAACAACGGGGTGAGCCGCGACGAGATCAAGGAAGTGATCATGCAGAGCGCCATCTACTGCGGTATTCCCGCGGCCAACGCGACCTTCCACCTGGCCGAATCGGTGTGGGACGAGCTTGGCGTGGAGTCGCAGCAGGCGTCCCGGTAGGTCGCCGGCGGCGCTAGCGGTAGGGCGAATGGCGTCGCAGGCGTTATCCGCCGATACCCCGAGGGCCAACGGCGGTTATCCGTCCTGCGCGTGGGTCGGCAAGGCGGCGCTTCCCCTTGCCAATCGCCGGCGTTTCCCGGAAGGTCGACAGCTCCGTCATCCCTTCGGTCCGCCATGAGCCGCAAGCTGCATATCCACGCGCCCGCGATCCACTACTTCGACATGGTTCGCCGCTGCCATTCGATCCGCGAAGCCGCGCGGCGCCTGAACGTCGCCTCGTCGGCGGTGAACCGGCAGATCCTCAAGCTGGAGGACGAGATCGGTGCGCCGCTGTTCGACCGCCTGCCCGGCGGCCTGCGCCTGACCGGAGCCGGGGAGATCTTCGCGCGCCACGTCACCGTGGTCCTGCAGGACATGGAGCGCGTGCGTTCCGAACTGGACGCGCTGCAAGGCCTGCGCACCGGCCATGTGGAGATCGCCACCATCGAAGCGGTGACCAGCGACCTGCTGCCCTGCGTGCTCAAGGCGATGCGCGAACGCTACCCGGACATCACCGTCGGCGTCACCCTGCTCGGTTCCCAGGCGATACCCGAGGCGGTGAGCAGTGGCGCGGTCGACCTCGGCCTGGCCTTCGCCCTGCCGCGCAGCGCCGACCTGCAACAGGTCAGCGTCGGCCATTTCCGCCTCGGTGCCATCGTCTCCCCGCAGCACCCGTTGGCGCGACACCAGGCCATCGCCTTCGCCGATTGCGTCGAACATGGCCTGATCATGGCCAAGAGCGAGCTGTCCATCCATCACCTGCTGGCGCCGCTCCAGCGCCGTTTGCGCGAACCGCGCCGGGCGGTGCTGGAGAGCAGCTCCCTGGAGCTGTCGCGACAACTGGCGCGGCGCGGGCTCGGCGTCGCCTTCCAGACCCGCCTGGGGATCGAGGCCGACATCGCCCAGGGCGAGCTGCGTTTCCTGCCGCTGAAAGACAATGGCGGCATCCACAGCGACCTCGGCCTCTACGTGCGTACCGGCCGTTACCTGCCGGTGGCGGTGGACGCCCTGGCCCGGCAGATCGCCGAGGAAGTGCGCCTGCGCGAGCGCGAGGAAGCGCGCCTGAACGAGGCCTGAGCGGCGCTCGCGCCGATGCCAGACGGCTTGCCCGAGCTTGCCCGTCCGCTGATGCCGTTTCGGCATCGGCATGTTCGATATTCTGTTCTTTGGTCAGCGCGGCGAAGTGCCGATACTGCCCCGCGACCCCGGCGCGAAACCGGGGGCTGAGTCGCCACAAGAACAACAAGCAACCAGCAGGACACACAGCATGAAGAAGATGATGCAGGGCGCCGCCGCCCTGATCGCGCTCGTCGGCGCCGGGGAGAGCATGGCGCTGGAATGGATGAGCAACAGCGTCGGTTTCCGTTACGGCCAGCAATTCACCAACCCGAACAACCCGGACAAGTTCGCCAAGCGCATCTACAGCTTCACCCACGCCGACGGCTATCGCTACGGCAGCAATTTCTTCAATCTCGATGTGTTCCTTTCCGACAACCGCGACCCGCGCAAGGGCACCGACCATGGTGGCAGCGAAGTCTATGCGGTCTACCGCCACCAGCTCTACGCTTCGCGGGTGTTCGACCGGCCGCTGGGCACCGGCCTGGTCAAGGACTACGCCTTCACCCTGGGCTTCGACGCCAGCCGCAACAACAACCTGGCTTCGGCCAAGAAGCGCGCCCTGGTGTTCGGCCCGACCCTCAAGTTCAACGGTCCCGGCGTGCTCGACCTGAGCCTGCTCTACTACCGCGAGAAGAACCACTTCGGCGTGCCCGGCGCGCGCCATCCCGACCACACCTTCGACACCACCTACATGCTCAACCTGACCTGGATGCGGCCGTTCAAGGTCGGCAACCATGCGGCGAAGTTCCAGGGCTTCGTCAACTACGTGGGAGAGAAGGGCGAGGACTACAACGACAAGGACACCGCGGCGGAAACCCTGGTCCGCACCGCCCTGATGGTCGCCGCCCTGCCAGGCGACAAGCGCCAGCCGAACCTGTGGCTCGGCGTCGGCTACGAGTATTGGCACAACAAGTTCGGCGTCGACGGTGGCACCGGCAGCCGCACCTCGACGCCGACGTTGAATATGGAATTCACCTTCTGAAGCGAAGCGCCGTCGCCCTATGCGATGCCGCCAACCCTGGGGTGGGGCGGATAACGCCACCGGCGTTATCCGCCGATACACCGAAGCCCGACGGCGGATAACCGCAAGCGGTTATTCGCCCTACGCGATGCCTACCCTTGGAGTAGGGCGAATAACGCCATGGGCGTTATCCGCCGATACACCGAAGCCCGGCGGCGCATAACCGCGAGCGGTTATGCGCCCTACGCGATGCCGACCCCTGGGGTAGGGCGAATAACGCCACCGGCGTTATCCGCCGATACACCGAAGCCCGGCGGCGGATAACCGCGAGCGGTTATGCGTCCTACGCGATGCCCACCCTTGGAGTAGGGCGAATAAC
>NZ_KI517354.1:2495612-2961211 GCF_000478485.2 Pseudomonas sp. P179 | reverse complement strand
TTATGCGTCCTACGCGATGCCCACCCTTGGAGTAGGGCGAATAACGCCATGGGCGTTATCCGCCGATACACCGAAGCCCGGCGGCGGATAACCGCAAGCGGTTATGCGTCCTACGCGATGGGGCAGTTTCACCCCGCATCCGCGTGACTGACCAACCCCTTCAGCAGCACCGCGGCGGTGGCCAGTGCAGCCGGCAGCACCAGGGCGGTCAGCACCTGTTCGAAGTTCCAGCCCAGGCCCAGCAGGGTGGCGCCGATCCAGGCGCCGAGGATGGCGCCGAAGCGGCCGATACCGAGCATCCAGGAGACCCCCGTGGCCCGCCCCTGGGTCGGATAGAAGCGCGCCGCCAGCGACGGCATCGCCGACTGCGCGCCGTTGATGCACATGCCGGCCAGCAGCACCAGGGTCGCCAGCAGGGTGACCTGGCCGAGGCTCTGGCCGACGCACCAGGCGAACACCCCCGCCAGCAGGTAGAACAGGCCGATCACCTTGTGCGGGTTGAAGCGATCCATCGCCCAGCCCACCGCTACGGCGCTGAGCACCCCGCCGAACTGGAACAGCGCGCCGATGAACGCCGCCTGCTCCAGGCTCGCGCCGCTATCGCGCATCAGGGTCGGCAGCCAGCTGGTGAGCAGGTAGACGATCACCAGGCCCATGAAGTAGGTCAGCCAGAGCAGCAGGGTGCCGGCGCTGTAGGTACCGGAAAAGATCACCGCGAACACGTTGCGGGCCTGCACCGTCTGCTGCTCGGGGACGTGGAAACTCCGTGCCAGCGCCACCTGCGCCGGGGCGATGGGGGCCAGCACCTGGCGTACCCGCTCGCTGCCGCGGTTGCGCACCACCAGGTAGCGCGCCGATTCCGGCAGGCGGAACAGCAGGACTACCGCCAGGACCAGCGGTAGCAGGCCGCCGAGCAGCAGCAGGCTGTGCCAGCCGAACAGCGGGATCAGCTTCGCCGAGACGAATCCGCCGCAGGCCATGCCCAGGTTGAAGCCACAGAACATGCTGGTCACCAGCAGCGACTTGAGGCGCTCGGGGGTGTATTCGGAAAGCAGGGTGGTGGCGTTGGGCATCGCCGCGCCGAGGCCGAGGCCGGTGAGGAAGCGCAGCGCCAGCAGTTGCTCGACGTTGGTGCTGTAGGCCGAGGCCAGGCTGAACAGGCCGAAGAGGAAGACCGCCGCGACCAATACCAGCTTGCGTCCGTAGCGGTCGGCCAGCGGTCCGGAGCCGAGGGCGCCGAAGACCATGCCGATCAGCGCGGCGCTCATCACCGGCCCGAGGCTGGCGCGGTCGATGCCCCAGTCCTGGGTCAGCGCCGGAGCGATGAAGCCCATCGCGGCGGTGTCGAGGCCATCGAGGAAGACGATCAGGAAGCACAGCAGGACGATCCGCCATTGGTACGGCGAAAGCGGCTGGGCATTGATGAAGGCTTGCACGTCGAGTCGTTCGACGGCGGGCAGGCTGGGGCTGTTCATGGGACGGGTTCCGCGGCGAGAGTGAGGGCGTGGGACGAGGGTCGGACGCGTGGCTCAGGTGCAGGCGGCGGAAGGCAAGGCGTGCTGCGGCATGTCGGGATTCCCCTGTTGTTTTTGTAGCGGAGGCGCTCGGCCTGCCGGGGTGCAGACACATTACGGAGGGCCATGGGGAGTGGCAATCCGATAATCGTTTATCGGTTCGCTGATCGAACGAAACCCTGTGAAATCTCGACCTTCGCCAGGCTGTGAAAATCCGGAACCAGATTCTAGAATCCTGCCTTTCCTCGACTCAGGAACGCCCCTCCATGGCCGGTAGCCTCATCGAACGCGCCCTCGGCTTGCTCGAACTCCTCGCCAGCGATGCCCGTGGCCTGCCCCTGCAACAACTGGCGGACCGCCTGGATATCCCCAAGAGCGCCGCGCACCGCATGCTCGCCGAGCTGATCCGGCTCGGTTACGTGCGCCAGGACGACGACACCAGCCGCTACCGCCTCAGCACCCGCCTGGCCGCGCTGGGCTTCCGCTTCCTCGCTTCCAGCGGGGTGGTCGACCTGGTCCAGCCGGTGCTCGACGGGCTCGCCCGGGAGACCGGCGAACTGGTGCGCCTGGGGGTGATCGAAGGCGATCGCCAGACCTGGATCGCCAAGTCCCAGGGCGCCACCTCCGGGCTACGCTACGACCCCGACATGGGGCGCGAGGCGCCGCTGTTCTACACCGCATCCGGGCACGCCTGGCTGGCCAGCCTGAGCGACAAGGCGGCGCTGGCGCTGGTGGAGCGCCAGGGCGTAGGGGCGGCGCGGGACTTCGGTCCCAACGCGCCGCGCTCCAGGAGCGAGCTGCTGCGCTACCTGAAGCGCGCCCGCGAGCACGGCTATGCCTGGCAGATCGAATGCTCGGCGCCGGGCATGGCGGCGATGGCCGCACTGGTGCGCCACCCCGAGGACGGACGGGCTCTCGGCGTGCTCAGCGTGGCCGGGCCGAGCGCACGCTTCGGCGAGGCGCGCATGCACGAACTGGCGCCCCTGCTCCTGGCCGCGGCGCAGGACCTGTCCCACGCCAGCCAGGCGTCCGAGCTGTTCCGCTGAGCCATCCGGCCCGGCCCCAGTCCTTTCCCGACATCAGCGTTCGAATAGCGAACGCTTTCTTGCCTGTCACGAGCCCGCATGCGGCGGGCCTTTCCGCACTTCCATGGATGCGCCGGCGGTAGTGCCGTCTCGAAGCGCTCTTGCGCGGGGCCAGCCATTCGTTCAAATAATCTCCCTCGCTAAATCTGGAACGACGTTCTGGAATCTTGAAGCGAACAAGAAAACAACGATTGGGGACCGCCTTGGACGCACCGCTTCGCATCGCCCTCATCGGCGCCGGCAATATGGGCCGCCAGCATTACCACCGCTTGCAGCGAATCGCCGGCGCGCGCCTGTGTGCGGTGGCCGATCCGCAGGGCCAGGCGTTCGCCGCGGACGCCGGCGTGCCCTGGTTCGGCGATCATCGGAGGTTGCTGGAAGAAGCCCGGCCGCAAGCGGCGATCGTCGCCAATCCGAACAACCTGCATGTCGCCACCGCCCTCGACTGCCTCGCCGCCGGGGTGCCGCTGCTGCTGGAAAAACCGGTCGGCGTGCAGCTCGACGAAGTGAGCGAGCTGGTGGCCGTCGCCCGGCGATCTGGCGTTCCGCTGCTGGTCGGTCACCATCGTCGGCACAATCCGCTGGTCGTGCGGGCGCGCCAATTGATCGCCGAGGGCGCGCTCGGTCGGTTGCTGTCGGTCACCGCGCTCTGGCAGTTGAAGAAGCCCGACAGTTATTTCGAGGTGGCCTGGCGTCGCGAGCCCGGTGCGGGAATGTTGCTGACCAACCTGATCCATGACCTCGACCTGCTCCGCCACCTGTGCGGGGAAGTGCGGGAGGTGCAGGCGCTGGCCGGCAACGCTATCCGTGGCCTGCCCAACGAAGACAACATCGCGCTGCTCCTGCGCTTCGCCAATGGCGCCCTGGGCAGCCTGACCGGTTGCGACGCTGCGGCGGCGCCCTGGAGCTGGGAGCTGGCAGCCGGGGAGAACCCGGTCTATCCGCGCCAGGCCGAGCAACCCTGCTACCTGCTGGCCGGCACCGAGGGTGCCCTGAGCCTTCCCCAGCTCCGCCGCTGGCGCTACGCCGAGGCCCGGCAGGGCTGGCACGACCCGCTGGCGGCCAGCGTGGAGGCCGTGGCGACAGGCGACCCCCTACAACGCCAGCTAGAGCACTTCGTCCGGGTCGCGCGGGGCGAGGAAGCGCCATTGATGGATGCCACCGACGCCGCTCGCACCCTGGCGCTGGTCGAGGCGGTTCGCGAGGCCGCGCGCAGTGGCCGGGCCTGCGCGCCGGCCAGTTTCTGAACCGCTGACGATGAGGTAGTGCATGGAATCGAGGATTCTTTCCCTGGCGGCGCTCACCGTGCTCGAGCTGTCGCCCCCGGACATGGTCGAGGCTGCCGCCCGCGCCGGCTACAGTCATGTCGGCCTGCGCCTGGTGCCGGCCACCGTGGAAGAGCACCACTATCCGCTGCTGGCCGATGCCGGCCTGCGCCGGCGGACCCTGGCGCGGCTGCGCGACAGCGGAGTGCGCACGCTGGACGTGGAGATCCTGCGCCTGCGTCCGGACACCCGCGTCGGCGAGTTCGCCGCGGTGCTGGAGGTCGGCGCCGAGTTCGGCGCGCGCTATGTGCTGGTGGCCGGCAACGATGACGACGAACGGCGCAGCGCGGACAATTTCGCCGCGTTGTGCGACCTGGCGCGGCCGCTCGGCCTCGACCCGCACCTGGAGTTCATGCCCTGGACCGGGATCCGCGACCTGCGGCAGGCCGCGCGGGTGGTCGAGGCGGCGGCGCGGGATAACGCCGGCCTGTTGCTGGACGCCTTCCATTTCGACCGCTCGGCCAGCAGCCTGGAAGACCTGCGGGCGATCCCGCCTGCGCGCCTGGGCTACGCGCAACTCTGCGATGTCGTCGGGCCGCGTCCGACGTCGATGGACGAAATCCTTCGCCAGGCCCGCGAGGAACGGCGCTTCCCTGGCGATGGCGGGCTCGATCTGCTGGCGCTGCTGCGCGCCTTGCCGGAGAACCTGCCGCTGAGCCTGGAGGTGCCCGCGCTGGATCTGCTCGCGCGCGGCGTGGATGGCGCGGAGCGGGCGCGGCTGGCGATCGAGCGGACCCGGGCGCTGCTCGCCCGCCTGTAGCGCCACCGCGCAGGCAGGTTGCCCGTTTGCATAATGGAACGGGGTTCTATAGTTTCCAAACGTTGAAGCCGATCGTTTCTTTCCTCGATGGCGGGTACCGTCAGAATAAATAGCCTGCTATCGATCTGCCCTGGTGCCCGGACCCTCCGATGAACGCATCCACCTCCCCGCTGCCCGCCAGCGACCAGACCCTGCGCGGCATCCTGCTGATCTGTGCCGCGGTGTTCCTGTTCGCCAGCCACGACGGGTTGTCCAAGTTCCTTTCCGGTTTCTACCCGATCGTCATGGTGGTCTGGGCCCGCTACCTGGTGCACACCCTGTTGATGGTCGCCGTGTTCGTGCCGCGCAACGGCCTCGCGGTGATCCGCAGCCGCCGTCCGCTCATGCAGTTGGCGCGGGCGCTGTGCCTGATCGGCACCAGCCTGTTCTTCACCACCGGCCTGCGCTACCTGCCCTTGGCCGAGGCGACCGCGGTGAACTTCCTGGCACCGCTGCTGGTGACCGCGTTATCCGTGCCGCTGCTGAAGGAGAAGGTCAGCCTCGGCCAATGGCTGGCGGTGCTCACCGGCTTCATCGGCGTGCTCTTCATCGTGCGTCCCGGTGGCGCGCTGTTCACCCCGGCGGCGTTGTTCCCGCTCGGCTCGGCGCTGTGCTTCGGGCTCTACCAACTGCTCACGCGGATGCTCGCCAACAGCGACAGCCCGACCACCAGCAACTTCCTCGCCGGCATCTTCAACACGCTCATCATGAGCCTGCTGGTGCCGTTCTTCTGGCAGACTCCAAGTCTTCTCCACGGCCTGATGATGATCGCCCTGGGCGGTTGCGGCATGGGCGGCCACCTGCTGCTGACCCAGGCCTTCCGCCATGCGCCGCCGGCGACCCTGGCGCCGTTCAGCTATGGCCAGATCATCTTCGCCGGCCTGCTCGGCCTGCTGGTGTTCGGCCACGTGCCGGATGCCTGGGCGCTGCTCGGCATCCTCGTCATCTGCGCCAGCGGCCTGGTGGTCGCCTGGCGCCGTGGCCGCTGAACGCAACGGGGTCGGCGCGTAGGCTTCACAACAGGCTCAGCGGATAGCTGACGATCAGCCGGTTCTCGTCGAAGCGGGTATTGCTGCCCCAGTCGCGGCGCTGGCTGGAGTTGCGCCAGCGGACGTTGAGACGCTTGAAGGCGCCGCTCTGCAGCGTGTAGCCCAGCTCGCTCTCGCGTCCCCATTCGCTGCCGTCGTCGGTGACTCCGGCCAGGCGCACATGGTCGCCATGCAGGTAGCGGGTCATGAAGGTCAGGCCGGGTAGGCCGAGGCCAACGAAGTCGAAGTCGTAGCGCAGTTGCCAGGAGCGCTCGCCGGGATTGTCGTAGCTGGCGTTGTAGCTGTCGTTGGCCAGGGTTCCGCCGCTGGTGCCGTTGACCCGCATCCAGCCGTCGTCGCCACTGACCTTCTGCAGGCCGAGATAGAGGGTATGCAGCCCATAGCGCGCGGAGAACAGCGCGGAAACGGTGCGGTTATCGAGCTTGCCGGCGCGCGCGCTGCCAGCGTCGCGGCCACGGAATCCGCCGAGGTTGGCGCCCAGCAGCCAGTCGCCGAGCGGCTGGCTGTGTTGCAGTTGCAGGTACTGTTGGCGGTAGATGTCCTTCAGCTCGGCGTTCCACAGGCCGAGCAGGCTGCGTTCGCCATTGAAGCGATATTCGCCGCCGGCGAAATCGAAGCGGTCGGAAGTGGCGGCTGGCCGGCCGAACAGCGATATGTCCTGCATGCTTGCGTCGTTGCGCGGGCTGTTGCCGCGGAACTGGCCGGCGTAGAGGGTCAGGCCGGCGATCTCGTTGGCGCTGAGCTGGCCGCCGCGGAAGGTCTGCGGCAGCGAGCGGCCATCGTCGGAGCGGAGGATCGGCAGCACCGGCATCCATTCGCCGATCTTCAGTTCGCTGTTCGAGACGCGCAGCTTGCCGGCCACCGCCAGGCGTCCGAAGTCGTCGGCCGGGCGGCCGTCGTCGTGGATCGGCAGCAGTTGGGTGCCGGCCGTTCCCTTGCCGCCATCCAGCTTCAGGCTGTAGAGACCAAGGACATCGAGGCCGAAGCCGACGCTGCCCTGGGTGAAGCCGGAGCGGGCGTCGAGGATGAAGCTCTGCGTCCACTCCTCGGCCTTGCCCTGGCTGGCATCGCCGACGAAGTTGCGGTGCAGGTGGAAATTGCGCGCGGTGAGGCTGGCCTTGGCGTCTTCGAGGAAACCTTGCCCGGCGTGGACGTGCCCGGCATGGACTGGCAGGCCGGCGCCCAGGCAGAGGGAAGCGCAGAGCGCGCGGACGTGGCTCGGGTGCGACATGGGTGTGTCCCTTCGTTCTTGTTCTCTAGGCAGGGAGGTGCCCGGCGAGCGCCGGGCGCTTGGACTCAGGCTTCGATCCGGCGCGGAGCCATGAAGTACAGCCAGGTCAGGGCGATGAAGTACATCGCCGGGATCATGGTGAAGAGCACCGCGTAGTTGTTGTTCGTCGCGGTCAGTACGCCGCCGACGATCTGGGTCATGAACATCCCGCCCAGCGCCGCGCACATGCCGCCGAAGCCGAACACCGTGCTCATCAGGTGCTTGGGCGTGTAGTCCATCACCAGGCTCCAGATGTTCGCCGTCCACGCCTGGTGCGCGCCGACCGCCAGGGCGATGGCCAGCACGGCGATCCACAGGCCGCTGGCGTTGGCGGCGAACACCACGCCGACGATGGTGCAGGCGAACAGCAGCATCGATAGCAGGCGCGCGCGGATCGCCGGCATGCCGCGGCCGATCAGCCAGGACGAAAGGATGCCGCCGCCGACGCTGCCGAAGTCGGCGGTCAACCAGATCAGGATCAGCGGGATGCCCATCTGCGTCACGCTGATGCCCAGGCCGTACTGCTGGTTGAGGAACGGCGGCAGCCAGTAGAGGTAGAACCAGAACACCGGCGCGGTGATCGAGTAGGCCAGGGCGAAGGCCCAGGTGCCGCGGCGGCGGAGAATCTGCGAGAAGGGCACGCGGGTGGCGGGCGGCTCCTCCTGCTGCTGGATGTATTCCAGCTCGCTCTGCTTCACCCGCGGATGCTCCTCGGGGTTGTAGTAGTTGCGCCACCAGAACACCAGCCAGACCAGGCCCAGCGCCGACATGCAGAGGAACGCCGCCTGCCAGCCCCAGACGCCGAGGATCAGCGGCAACAGGGCCGGGGTGACCATCGCGCCGACATTGGTGCCGGCGTTGAAGATGCCGGTGGCCACCGCCCGTTCCCCGGCGGGGAACCACAGGCGGGTGGTCTTCACGCAGGCCGGGTAGTTGGCCGCCTCGGTCAGGCCGAGGATGAAGCGACAGACCATGAAGCCCGCCGCCGAGGTCGCCAGGCCGTGGGCGCCGGTGGCCAGGCTCCAGAGCAACACGGCGAGGAAGAACGCGCGCTTGACCCCGACCTTGTCGATGAAGCGGCCCTGGAGGATGAAGCCGATGGCGTAGCCGACCTGGAACCAGAAGTTGATGTTGGCGTAGTCCATTGCCGTCCAGCTCATCTTCTCGGCAAGGATCGGCTGCATCACGCCGAGGGCGGCGCGATCGATGTAGTTCAGGGTGGTGGCGAAGAACACCAGGGCGAGCATGCCCCAGCGCGTCCGGCCGACGGCGAAGGCGTTGCGGATCCTGCCGCCGCGGGATTCCCGCGGGGCGTCGGCGGCGAGCAGTCGAGAGCTGGAAGAGTGGATCATTGACGGGGCCATCCTTTCGGCGGCCGGTGCCTGGGCGCCCGGCCTGGATTTGTCGTTCTGGGTTGCACGCGGGCGGGCCAGGGGCCGCGCCGGTGTCAGCGGGCCAGGGGCGGTCGGGCCGGACGAGCGGCCAGCGGACGGGATGGAGGGCGGACGGAGAGGTCGGCGATGGACATGAGCGGGTACCCGATTCTTGAAATTGTTATGTCGCGTGGGTTGCGCAGGTGCCCGGAAAGAAGCGCGGAGCGCTTCCGGCAGATCGGGACGGCCTGCACGGGTGGCAGCGATGGTGCGCGATTGGTCGAAAAAGCGTCAATTCGATAATCGTGCTTCCGTTCGATATTCGAACGGAATACTAACCAGTTCGTACATTTTGCGTTGCCCGGCAGTTGGCGCAAACCAATAATCGGCTTGCCGGGCGAGCGGTCTCAGCGACCCGAAGTGGCTTCCCGGCGCATCCCGCGCGGGCTATCCGCGCCTCCGCCGTTCCGCCGCCGGCCCTCGCGCGGCGCCAGGCGCCGTAGGGCGCATTGAGGAGTCGAAGCATGCAGCGTTCGATCGCCACCGTATCCCTGAGCGGCACCCTGCCGGAAAAGCTCGAGGCCATCGCCGCCGCCGGTTTCGACGGGGTGGAAATCTTCGAGAACGACCTGCTTCATTACGACGGCAGCCCGCGCGACGTACGCCGGCTGTGTGCCGACCTGGGCCTGGAGATCCTGCTGTTCCAGCCGTTCCGCGACTTCGAGGGCTGCCGCCGGGAACGCCTGGGGCGAAATCTGGAGCGCGCCGAACGCAAGTTCGACCTGATGCAGGAACTCGGCACCGACCTGGTGCTGGTGTGCAGCAACGTCGCTGCCGATGCCCTCGGCGAACCGGCGCTGCTGGCCGATGACCTCCGGCAGCTGGCCGAGCGCGCCGCCGTCCGCGGCCTGCGCATCGGCTACGAGGCGCTGGCCTGGGGGCGCCAGGTGAACACCTGGGAGCAGGCCTGGGACCTGGTGCGGCGGGCCGACCAGGCGAACCTCGGGCTGATCCTCGACAGCTTCCACACCCTCTCGCTGGACGGCGATCCCCGCGGCATCGCCGATCTTCCGGGGGAAAAGATCTTCTTCGTGCAGATGGCCGACGCGCCCTTGCTGGCAATGGACGTGCTGGAATGGAGCCGGCACTTCCGCTGCTTCCCGGGTCAGGGCGGCTTCGACCTGGCAGGCTTCCTCGCGCCGGTCGTCGCGTCCGGCTATCGCGGTCCGCTGTCGCTGGAGGTCTTCAACGACGGCTTCCGCGCCGCGCCGACCCGCGCCAACGCCGTCGACGGCCTGCGCTCGCTGCTCTACCTCGAGGAGAAGACCCGCGAGCACCTGCAACGCCAGACGCCGCACGTGGCGGTGGACGAGCTGTTCGCGCCGCCGCCGGCGAGCCTCTGCGACGGCATCGAGTTCCTCGAGTTCGCCGTCGACGAGACGCTCGGCGCGCGCCTTGGCCAGTGGTTGCAGCGACTGGGCTTCGCCAGGGCCGGCGAGCACCGTTCGAAGAATGTCAGCCTGTTGCGCCAGGGCGACATCAACCTGGTACTGAACGCCGAGCCCTATTCCTTCGCCCACGGTTTCTTCGAGGCCCACGGACCGTCCTTGTGCGCCACCGCGCTGTGCGTGCGTGACGCCGGCCAGGCGCTGGAGCGCGCTCGTGCGTACGGAGGCCAGCCGTACCGCGGACTGCTCGGCCCCAACGAGCGGGAAATCCCGGCGGTGCGCGCCCTCGACGGCAGCCTGCTGTATCTGGTCGAGCGGCACACCGAGGGCCGCAGCATCTACGACAGCGACTTCGTGACGAACGACGCCGACACCTCCGGCCTCGGCCTGCGGCGCGTCGACCACGTGGCCCTGGCGCTGCCCGCCGAAGGCCTGGACAGCTGGGTGCTGTTCTACAAGAGCCTGTTCGACTTCGGCGCCGATGACGAGGTGGTGCTGCCCGACCCCTATGGCCTGGTCACCAGTCGCGCCGTGCGTAGCCCCTGCGGCAGCGTGCGCCTGCCGCTGAACATTTCCGAGGACCGCAACACCGCCATCGCCCGTTCGCTGTCCAGCTATCGCGGTTCCGGCGTGCACCACATCGCCTTCGATTGCGCCGACATCTTCGCCGCCGTGGCCCAGGCCAAGGAGGCCGGGGTCGCACTGCTGGAAATCCCGCTGAACTATTACGACGACCTCGCCGCGCGCTTCGACTTCGACGACGAGTTCCTCAGCGAACTGGCCTACTACAACGTCCTCTACGACCGCGACGCCCAGGGCGGCGAGCTGTTCCATGTGTTCACCGAGCCGTTCGAGGAGCGCTTCTTCTTCGAGATCCTCCAGCGCCGCCACGGCTACGCCGGCTACGGCGCGGCCAACGTGCCGGTGCGCCTGGCGGCGATGGCGCAAGCGCGGCGGGGTGTGCGCCGGGTCAAGCTGTGAGAATTGTCGGGGCTCCGGCAGGTGCTCTTCCTACAGCCGGGCGGGCCCCGCATAATCGGCCGCAATTCCCGCCGGCCACGAGTGAGTCACCGATGTCCAAGCCTGATCCCGCCGTCGTGGAGGAATCCGCTCCGCGCGGCAAGGGACGCAAGAACAATCCCGAGAAGACCCGCCAGGACATCCTCCGCGCCGCCATCGACGAGTTCGTCGCCCAGGGCCTCTCGGGTGCGCGGGTGGACGCCATCGCCGAGCGCACGCATACCTCGAAGCGGATGATCTATTACTACTTCGGCAGCAAGGAGCAGCTCTACCAGGCCGTGCTGGAGAAGCTCTACAGCGACATCCGCGGTATCGAGGGCACCCTGCGGCTGGGCGCGCTGCCGCCGGCCAAGGCGATGGAGAAGCTGGTGGAGTTCAGCTTCGACTACCACGACCGGCACGTGGATTTCGTGCGCATCATCAGCATCGAGAACATCCACAAGGGCGAGCACATCGCCAGCAGCGAACTGGTGCAGAGCGTCAACAGCTCGATCGTCCAGAGCATCGCCGAGATTCTCCGCCGCGGCGAAGCGGAAGGGGTGTTCCGCGCCGGGCTGGAGGCGCTCGACGTGCACATGCTGATCAGTTCGTTCTGCTTCTACCGGGTGTCCAATCGCTACACCGTGTCGCGGATCTTTCGCACCGACCTGCACGACGCCGAGGTTCGCCAGCGGCACCGGCGGATGATTGGCGAGGCGGTATTGCGCTACATCCGTGCCTGACTCCGGTCCCCTCTCCCCTTGGTGGGAGAGGGGCGCCACTCAGTCGCCCAGGCTGGCGAAGTGCGCCTGCATGCGCGCGGCGTCGGCCGTCACCCCGCTGAACAGTTCGAATGCCTTCACCGCCTGGAACACCGCCATGGTGCCGCCGTCCAGTGTGCGGCAGCCGAGGGCGCGGGCCTGGCGCAGCAGCTCGGTTTCCAGCGGAAAGTAGATCACCTCGGCGACCCACAGGTCGGCGCGCAACAGTTCCGCCGGCACCGGCATGCCGGGTAGCTTGGCCATGCCCACCGGGGTGGTGTTGACCAATCCCTGGGCGTCGCCCAGGGCGCCGGCCAGGTCGCTGCCGGCGAGCGCTCGTGGCGCGCCGAAGTGCTGGTTGAGGTTGTCCGCGAGGGCCTGGGCCCGCGCCGGGTCGACGTCGAACAGGACCAGCCGCTCGACGCCCTCGGCGAGCAGCGCATGGGCCACTGCCGCGCCGGCGCCGCCCGCGCCCATCTGCACCACGCGCTGGCGCGGCGCGTCGGCCAGGCCGCGCCGAAAGCCCTCGGCGAAGCCCAGGCAGTCGGTGTTGTGGCCGATGCGCCGGCCATCGCGCAGCACCACGGTGTTCACCGCGCCGATGCCGCGTGCCTCGGCGGAGAGGTCGTCGAGCAGGGGGATGATCGCCTGCTTGCAGGGGAAGGTGACGTTCAGCCCGGTGAAGCCGAGGTCGCTGGCGGCGGCGAGCAGGAACTCCAGGTCGTCCGCCGACTTGCCCAGCGGGTCGAGATCGATCAGCCGGTACAGATAGCGGATGCCCTGGGCGTCGCCCTCGCGCTCGTGCAGGGCAGGGGTCCGCGACGCCTGGATGCCGGCACCGATCAGGCCGGCGAGAACCGATCGCGGCGCGCTCATGCGGCCGCCTCGAAACGCTCGGCGAAATGTTCCAGGGCCAGGCGGTAGCCGAGGCTGCCGAATCCGCAGATCACTCCCAGCGCCACCGGCGAGACGTAGGAGTGGTGGCGGAACGCTTCGCGCTGGTGGACGTTGGACAGGTGCACTTCGACCACCGGCAGTTCCACCGCGGCCAGGGCATCGCGCAGCGCCACCGAGGTGTGGGTCCAGGCGGCGGGGTTGATGACGATGCCGGCGACCCGGCCGCGGGCCTGGTGGATCCAGTCGAGCAGTTGGCCTTCCTGGTTGGTCTGGCGGAAGTCCACGGCGAAGCCGCGCGTCTCGGCGAAGGCCGCGCATTCGTCGGCGATTTCGCCCAGGGTCCGCCGGCCGTAGGTCTGTGGCTCGCGGGTGCCGAGCAGATTCAGGTTGGGGCCGTTCAGGACCAGTACCGTGCGCGTCATGGCGCAGCCTCCACAGCAATGATGTCATCGATGCCGGGAAAATGTACCGAACGGTTACTTTTGTAAACCGGACGCCGTCGCCGACGGGACGAAAGCGTTCGATTATCGGCGTCCGCTCACTCGCCTGCCGTCGGTTGCGTCGCGCCGCGGCCGCGCAGGGTCATGTCGGGCAGTGCCGAGGCCACCGCCAGGCCGAGCAGCGCCACCGCCGCGTTGACCAGGAAGAGCACCTTGAAGGCATCCGCGAGGACATGCTGGAGGATCACCCGGGCCGGCCCGCTGGCGGCGTCCAGGCTGCTCAGCAGGGCGCTCTCGGAAAAGCCCTGGTCGAGCCCGCCGCCGATCCGCAGGTGCTTGAGCAGGGCCAGCAGGATCGCCGACATCAGCGCCACCCCGACTGCCCCGCCGAGGGAGCGGAACAACGTCGCGTTGCTGGTGGCGACGCCGATGTGGCGTTGCTCCACGGCGTTCTGCGCGGCCACCAGGCTGGTCGGGAACTGGGTACCGATGGCGATCCCGGTGAGCAGCATGCACAGCCCGGACAGCCAGTGGTCGCCGACCGGGACCAGGGCCAGGCCGGCGATGCCGCAGGGCAACAGGACGGCGCCGAGCAGGATCAGCGGCTTGTAGCGTCCCAGGCTGGCGGTCAGCCGCCCGCAGCAGTACGCGCCCAGCGGCAGGCCCATGACCAGCGGCAGCAGATGCAGCGCGGCGCTGTCGGCGCCGGCGCCGGTAACGCTCTGGTAGCGCAGCGGTACCAGCACGGTCAGCGAGATGGCCTGGAAGCTGGCGAAGAACGCAACCAGCCAACTGAGGGTGGCGGCGCGGACGGCGAACAGTTGCATCGGCACCAGCGGTTCGCGGAAGCGCCGCTCCTGGGCGACGAACAGCAGCAGGGCGAGCGCCGCCAGGGCGAACAGGCCGAGCAGCGCAGGGTCGCTCCAGGCTGCGCCCTGGCCGATCTGGGTGATGGCCAGGAGCAGCGCGGTGAGGCCCACCACCATCAGCACGATGCCCAGGTAGTCGATCACCGGTTGCCGGCGCGGCACCGGCAGGCCGACCAGGGTTCGCCGCGAGATGGCCAGCGCGAGAAGGCCGATCGGCAGGTTGATCCAGAATACCCAGTGCCACGACAGGTACTCGGTGAGCAGGCCCCCGAGCACCGGGCCGGCGACGCTGGCGATGGCGTACATGCTGCTGAAGTAACCCTGGTAGCGGCCGCGCTCGCGCGGCGGGACGATGTCGCCGATGATCGCCTGGCTCACCGCCATCAGCCCGCCCGCGCCGATCCCCTGCAGCACTCGCGCCAGCACCAGTTGGCCCATGCTCTGCGCGAGCCCGCAAAGCAGCGAGGCGGCGGTGAACACGACGATGGCGAAGAGCATCAGACGGCGGCGGCCGTAGAGGTCGCCGAGCTTGCCGTAGATCGGCATCGATACGGTCATCGCCACCATGTAGGCCGAGATCACCCAGGCCAGCAGGTCGAGGTCGGCGTAGTCGGCCGAGATCGCCGGCAGGGAGACGGCGACGATGGTCTGGTCGAGGGCGCTGAGGAAGATCGACAGCATCAGGCCGGCGAGGACGGTACGGACGGCGGGCGGGTTCTGGGCGAGATCGGACAAGACGGCACCTGGGGCGGACGGAACGCGAAGGCAGCGGGCATCATACTGCGCCTGGGGTAGGGGTGCCGCGGAGAATCGATCCGTGGGCCGTCTTTCGTCGATATTCGCCTGCGCCAACGTTGCGTCCCGCCTTGGGAAAGGTGCCCCGGCGTTGCGCCGGGGTGGCGCGGCCTACTCGATTTCCTCGTAGGGCAGGCCGACATAGTTCTCGGCGATGGTCGCCAGGCCCGCCTCGGAGCCCAGGTAATACTCCAGTTCGGTCTGCTGGATGCGCTGGCTGAACGCGTCGGTGTCGGGGAAGCGATGCAGCACCGAAGTCATCCACCAGGAGAAGCGTTCGGCCTTCCAGATCCGCCGCAGGCAGATTGCCGAGTAGCGTTCCAGCAGTTCGCCGCGCCCTTCGCGGTAGGCCTTCAGCAGCAGCCGGTAGAGCGTGCTGACGTCGCTGGCGGCCAGGTTCAGTCCCTTGGCGCCGGTGGGCGGCACGATGTGCGCGGCGTCGCCGGCGAGGAACAGCCGGCCATGCTGCATCGGCTCGACCACGAAGCTGCGCAGCGGCGCGATGCTCTTCTCCAGCGAAGGTCCGGTCACCAGTTTCTCCGCCACCTCGGACGGGAGTCGCGCCTTCAGTTCCGTCCAGAAGCGCTCGTCGGACCAGTCCTCGACCTTCTCCGACAATGGCACCTGCACGTAGTAGCGGCTGCGGGTGGCCGAACGCTGGCTGCACAGGGCGAAGCCGCGCGGATGGTTGGCGTAGATCAGTTCGTGGCTCACCGGCGGGGTGTCGGCGAGCAGGCCGAGCCAGCCGAACGGATAGACCCGCTCGAAGACCTTCAGCCGCTCCGCCGGGATCGATTGCCGCGAGATGCCGTGGAAGCCATCGCAGCCGGCGATGTAGTCGCAATCCAGGCGCAGCCGTTCGCCGTCGCGTTCGAAGGTCACGTAGGGGCGCTCACCTTGCAGGTCGTGCAGGCGCACCTCGGCGGCCTGGTAGACGGTAGTGGCGCCGCAGGCTTCGCGGGCCTCCATGAGGTCGCGGGTGACCTCGGTCTGGCCGTAGACCGTCACCGTCTTGCCGCCGCTCAGGCGCTTCAGGTCGATGCGCCGGCGCTGCCCGGCGAAGGCGATCTCCACGCCTTCGTGGACCAGCCCGTCGCGCGCCATGCGCCGGTCGACGCCGGCCTCGCGCAGCAGGTCGACCATACCCTGTTCCAGCACGCCGGCGCGGATGCGGCCGAGCACGTAGTCCGGGGTCTGGCGTTCGAGGATCACGTTGTCGATGCCGGCCTTGTGCAGCAACTGGCCGAGCAGGAGGCCGGACGGACCGGCGCCGATGATGGCGACTTGAGTCTTCATTGCGGATAGCCCTCTCGCTGTTATGGCTGGCCGGCGGCGCATGCGCCGGCGCTGATCTTGTCTGGAGGTGGCTGTATTTTTGTTTGCCGTGGGGTGCTATAGAAGGCAAATTGCCGATCTATTTCTGGACTTTTATAAACTCTGTTCGGCAATCGGCCATTTCGCTCGGAGGGCTCGATGACGGATTCCACCCGCGACGTCCCGGTGTTCAAGCTCTACGGCGCGCCCCTCGAATGGCCGACCCCGGACCTGCTGCACTGCGAGTCGATCCCCGCCCGCAGTCGCCTGCACGATTGGGAGATCAAGCCGCACCGGCACGCCGATCTCGCTCAGTTGCTCTACGTGCGCAAGGGCTGGGCGCAGCTCCAGGTCGAGGGCGAGCCGACTCGCGTCGAGCAGCCCTCCATCCAGTTCGTACCGCCGTTGTGCATCCATGGCTTCCAGTTCTCCGAGCGCATCGACGGCTACGTACTGACGCTCGCCGCACCGTTGCTGGCCCGCTTGCAGGCGCACCTCGGCGCGCAGCGCCAGGCGCTGGAGGCGCCGGGGTTGTACCCGGTGGGCGCGGACCGGCGCTATATCGACACGCTGTTCGACGCCATAGACGGCGAGTACGCCGGCGCTGCGCCGGCGCGCGAGCTGTTGTTGCAGTCGCTGATCGGCGTGCTGGCGGTGTGGCTGGGGCGGCAGGTGATGGTCCGGCGGGCGGAGGCCCGGCCGGGTCGCGGTCAGGAATACCTATCGGCCTTTTCGCAACTGGTCGAGCGGCATTTCCGCGAGCACCTGGGAATCGACGAGTACGCGCGTCGCCTGGGCATCTCCCCGGCACACCTGAACGGCGTGGCGCGCCGCCTCAGCGGGCAGACCGCACTGGGCATCGTGCACCAGCGCCTGCTGCTGGAGGCCAAGCGCGACCTGGTCTACACGGCGATGACGGTGAACGAGATCGCCGACCGCCTCGGCTTCAGCGAGCCGGCCTACTTCACCCGTTTCTTCAAGCGCCTGAGCGGCGTCTCGCCGAGCGTTTTCCGTAAGGGCGACTAGTGTTCGCGGCGCAACTGGACGATCTCCAGCGCGCGCCCCTCGTCGTCGCGCGGGCGTCGGCCGCTCTCGACGAAGCCGCAGCGCGCGTAGAACCCCAGCGCCTCGCGGTTGGCGGCGTAGACCTCGACCTCCAGCGCGCCCTTCAGGGTTGCCGCGTGCTCCACCAGTTGCCGGCCGATCCCGCGCCCGTGGGCCGTCGGGGCGACGAACAGGCCGCCGATGAAGGCATCGAGCAGGCCGATGAAGCCCAGCGGCGTATCGCCGTCCAGCGCCAGCCAGGTTTCCGAGGCATCCAGATAATGATCGCGAACCAGTGCCTTCTGCTTCTGCAACTCGGCTTCGCCGAGGAAACCGTGGCCGACGCGCGAGGCCTCCAGCCAGATGGCGAGGGTGGCATCGCGGTCGGCGGGAATGTAGCGGCGGATCTTCGGCGGAGAGGACATGGCGGCGGCTCGCAACGGCAACAGCCGCGGATTATCGCGTGAGCCGGCGGGAAAAGGGCAGGGCCGGCACGCCCGCTTCAGTCGCCGCGGATGTACTGTTCCAGTTGCTGGATCAGCTCGGCCTGCTCGGCGATCGCCGCCTTGACCAGGTCGCCGATGGACAGCAGGCCGAGCAACTGGCCGTCTTCCACGACCGGCAGGTGGCGCAGGTGGCGATCGGTCATCAGGTTCATGCAGGTGTCGACGCTCTGCTTCGAGTCCACGCTGACCACCGGCGCGCTCATGATCGCGCTGATCGGCGTACCGATGGACGAACGGCCCTTGAGGACCATCTTGCGCGCATAGTCGCGCTCGCTGACCACCCCGACCACCTCGCCATGGTTCACCACCAGCAGCGCGCCGATGTTCTTTTCCGCCATCAGGCGCAGGGCGTCGAGCACCATCTCGTCCGCTCCGATGGTGTACACCTGCTGGTTCTGCTTGGCGTTCAACAGTTGTGCCACGGTTTTCATACGCGCCCCTCCGGAGCCGTTCTCACGTCCAGCAAGAATCGTAGACGGCGAGCGGATCGGCAAGCGGGGAAAACGGCATCGAACCGATTGAAAAACGTCATCATCGCTTTCCCGACGAAGGTAGGGCCCGCGCTATTAGTCTTTCCCTGCGGGGCTAGTGCAGCACCCGTGCGAGCCCTTCCGGCGACTGGCCGGTGACGTAGCAATGGCGGTGCCGGTCGAGGCTGAGCGGGTGGCCGGCGTCGGTCAGCAGCCTGGCGATGCCCTCGAGGTGTTCCTTGACGTTCACCTGGTATTCCTGCTCGGTCAACGGCACGACCCACAGCAGGTCGACCGGATGCGCCGACAGGGCGAAGCCGTCGAACAGGGAGGCATCCTCCTCCAGCGGCGCCGGGAGGAGAAGGAAGTGCCGCAGCAGGCTCTGCTCGTAGAGCGGGAAGCCGAACGCCACCGCATGTCCATGTCCCAGGGCGAGGCGCTCGTGGAATGGCAGGCCGGCGAGCCATTGCAGGTGGCGCAGGTCATCGCCGCCCAGTTCGTCGAGATAGCAGATCAGCTCGGCGGACCAGCGCGCCTTGCCCATGTAGGGCGCGAAATGCATCGGTGCCTGGCTCATCCCGGCGGTGATCACCACATGGTGCGGCCGCCGGGTGCTTTCCAGGCGATAAGCGAAGACCGCCATTTCCGGCGCCGCTACGCAGTGTCTCCAGAAGTCCCGGCAATCCAGGGTCATGGCGGGCGCACAACCGAAATGGGCGTCGTATTTCTCGCGCAGCCGGGCGATGTAGTCGTTCATCTTCGGTCCTCTGGACTTAGCGGGTGGGGCCGGACATGGGGCGCCGGGGGCGCGGCCGTTTCCATGCGAGGGCAGACCAGTGATGGCTGATCCTGGTTGCCGTTGGGTGACCAATGGAATGCGAACGGCGACTGCCGAGAAATCGGCTCGTTCCGAGAGAGGCGAGAGGCTTTCCTTCTTGGTGCGTAGGAAAGCGCTGAGGGCAGCTGAGGGTATCTGTCGGGAACGGAAAAAAGCCCGTCGGGAACGGGCGAAGAGGGAAGCTTACCAGGGCAGCGGGAAGTGGCCTTCCGCGCGCAGGTAGTCAGGATCGGGGGTGAACGGGTCGATCTTCTGCCGCTCGCTGCAACCCTGGCGTTCGCAGTCCCGCAGGCGCTGCAACGGCGAGCGGTCGTCGCGCTGGATGCGGATGCCTGTGACAGGCGCGCCTTCGGAAAGGCTGTAGCTGCGGCCGCTCTCGCAACCGGGCAGAGTCAGGCAAAGGCAGAGGAGCAGGGTGGTGTGCGGGTGTCGTGGCATTGCAGGTCGAATGGGCTTGCGAAGGCCGCCCATGCTATCAATCGGCCAGCAAATAGGGGGCCGGATGGACAGTCCATGACCGGGATGAGAGTTGCTTCGCAAACCCGGAGATGCCCTCGAAAGGCTATTGCCTCACGCGGGAAAGCCCGTCGAAGGCCCGCAGCAACTTGCCCAGGACGAGGGTCAGCGCCTCTTCTTCCGGGCCGGAGCCGAGACCCGCCAGCAGCCTTTCGTCGAGCCCTGCGACCTGTGCCAGGGCCTGCTCGAACACCGCCTGTGCCGCGGGGCTGCGGCGCACCAGCACGGCGCGCCCGTCGTCCGGATCCGGCAGGCGGCTGACCCAGCCGCGCCGCACCAGCCGTTCGATGGTCCGGCCCAGCGCAGTGCGGTCGGTCTGTGAGTGCTCGATGAGCACGCTCATCGGCACGTCACCGTCGAAGGCGTGGATGATCCGCAACGCACGCCATTCATGCAGCCCCAGTTCGAGAGGGGCAAGCAGGGCGGTGAGTTGCCGTTCGCGCTGGCGGACGATCTCCGTCATCAGGTACAGCGGGCCTTGGGGCAGCCCCAGTGCGTTCGTCTCGGTCATTGGCCCGGTCACCTTCCTCGATCCTCTTTCGCCAGGGCGGGGATTGTAGCGCTCAGGCGTCGCCGAATCCGTAGTCGCTCCAGCGTTCTTCGACTCGCCTGCGCAGCGCCGTCGGATAGGCGTGGCGGAACGACGCCGTAGCGGCACGCATTTGCCCGGCGAACTGTTCCGGGTACAGGCAGTTGATCACCAGCCGACCGCCGCTGCCTCGTGCCTTGTCCTCGGCATCGAGGTAGGGAACCATCGGGAAGTCACGGATCTGCGGGAAGGCGAAATGGTCGTGCAGCGGATGCGCGCGGGTCGCCAGCGCCCATACCACCTGGTCGATCTCGGTGACGTCGATGTCGTTGCCGACCAGGATCAGCTTCGGCACCAGGTGTCCGGCATGCGAGCCGAAGACGGTCTCGGCGACCCGTGCGGCGAAGGCCGCGGCGTCGGTGCCCAGGGCCGCCAGGCGTTGCACGTCGATCGACAGCACGGCCCAGCAGGTCGCCGCCTCGTAGGAGCACCAGACCATGTCCACCGGCAGTCCGGCGTTCTGCGCCACGTCCAGCAGTTGCGCGGAAATCATGGTGCCCCAGATGGTGTGGTTTTCCTCCGGTGGCGTGCCGGCGACGCAGATCGGCAGGATCGGCTGGTCGCGGAAGCTCAGCGCATGGACGTGGAACAGCGGCTGCGGCTTGCCGATGGGGAAGGAATAGCCGTGGTATTCGCCCATCGGGCCTTCCAGCGCGGTTTCGTCGAGGCTGATCTCGCCCTCCAGGACGATCTCGGTATTGGCCGGAACCCACAGGCCGTTGGTCTGCGTGCGCACCACCTCCACCGGCTCGCCGACCAGGGCGCCTACGTAGCCGGCTTCGCTGACCCCCTCCGGCAACGGCATGCCGGCCGCCGCGAGTGCCGCCGGCGGTGCGCCGAGGGCCATCGCCCAGGGCGTCGGCTTGCCCAGGCGGCGCCATTGCTCGCGGATGATGCCGATGTGCTGGGTGGGAATGGTCGGACCCGCCAGGGTGTTGCGGTCCACCAGCATCAGCCGGCCCACCGACCAACTGTCCCAACTGCCGTCCGGCGTCTGTACCACGTGGAAACCGTAGGTGCCGAAATAGCGCCCGCCGTCCTGCTCATGGAGCAAGGGAACCGGGAAGCGGGTCAGGTCCACCTGCTCGCCGAGCCAGACGTTTTCCTGCACCGGCCCGCGCTCCAGCCGGCGCGGCGCGATCGGTTCCGCGCGCATCGCGGCGCGCAGCATGGCCACGATGTCCCGCGGCCCGCTGTGTTCCGGCAGGCCGAAATGCAGCGCCAGGCGCGAATGGGCGCGGGCCCTGTCGGCGCGCAGGCCGGCCGGCGCGCCCAGTACCCGCGCGCCGGGCAGGCTGTCGCGGATGTTGTGGAACAGCGGGGCGGGTGCGCGGCGTTCGTAGACCCGGCGGGTGATGGCGCCGATCTCCAGGTTGGCGTCGACCTCGGTGTGCACGTCCACCAGGTCACCCTGGCGACGCAGGTGGTCGACGAAGTGGCGGAAATCCAGGGCGCTGCGGTTCATCGGCTCGCCACTCCATATAGGTGCGTGTGCACGCATCCTATTGAGGGGTTCCAGGCGAGGTCAAGAAGTGCTGCGCTCCGTTCCGGGGATTCGTCGGGCCGTCGTGGCACGCGGCAAACCCCGCAGTGGCCGCTCAACGCACCATATAGTCCATCTGCCATGGCCGCGGAATCACCAGTGCCAGCAACGCGAGAAGAGCCGCCAGCGCTGCGCTCGCCGCCATCGCCGCGAGGCCCAGTTGCTGTTCCAGTAGGGCGCCGAGCACCGCGCCGACGCACATGCCGCTCCAGGGCACCAGTTGCACCCGCCAGCCGTTGCGCCGCTCGCCCAGCAGCCAGCGGCCGAGGCCGCGGCCGAAGCGGGAGAGGGCGCCGGTGACGTAGGTCAGGCCGATGGGCAGGCCGTTGACCTGCTCGACCACGGCGTTGAGCATGCCCATGGCGAGGATCGCGGCGACCAGCGCCGGCACGTTCCAGTCGAATGGCCAGACCGCCGACAACGCCAGCAGCATCGCGCAGCAGACCAGGATCGGCGCCGCCCGGCGCCCGCTGAAGCGCGCCAGTATCACTCCCAGCGCGTTGCCGACGACGAAACTGGCCAGGGCGACGCTCAGCCGCACCAGCCCGCCGAAGTCGCCCTCGCCCAGCGATACCGCCAGGCGCGTGGTGTTGCCGCTCATGAAGGAAACGAAGTCGCCGGTGGCGAGGAAACCGATGGCGTCGGTCATGCCTGCCAGTACCGACAGCCCGGCCACCAGGCCGAGCCCGACACGCCCGCGCGTCCGCCGCAAACGAAGGCGCCGCGCGCTGCTACCCACCATGCTGTCTGGAAGCATCCGGAGAAACCACCCGCAGGAAGAGAAGGTCCGCCCCAGTGCGGACTCCCGATCTTAAGGCTCTCCCCAGGGAAAAGGCCAGGGGCGAGGCGGAGCGTCTGGGGCCGAAGATCCTGGTCAATCGGCAATGACAGTGCGGGGCGGGGCCTCAGATATCGAATACCGGTACCTGGTTTCCACCCAGTACCTCGATCTTGTCGGTCCGGTAGACCACCATCGCCTTGCTGCAGGTCACCGTGGAACGACCCTCTTTGCTGGCATTGAGATACACCGTGCCCTTGCCGGCGTAGACCGCTCTCGCGTTGGCGGCGATGCGCAGCTCGAGGGCCGCCGCTTCTCCGTCCTCGTCCCCGGCGAAGTCGCACCCGTAGAGGGCGATGGCCAGTTCCTTGCCGAACAGTTCGAGAAGGGTCGCACCAAAGGCCTGGGGCTCGACGAACTGCTTGCCCTGGACACGCCGGGCCATGACGTCCGCGGTGCTCTCGCCGTGGGGGTTGCCCAGCCAGAGTTGGCCAGCCGTGCCGTGGGTGGCGATGAGGATCGTATCGATGAAGTACTGTTCGCCGCTCTCCGCGGCAACCTTGCCTAGATCCCGAACCAACTGGGCGTAGTTGGTATCGGCCTTGATCGCGAAGGCCGGCTTGTAGAGCTTGTTCCGCGCATAGGCGACGACCGCCTCCGCGAAGGCGCTGCCGGAGTCGCCTCTCCGGATCTCCTGCTGGAAGTCGTGGTAGATGACCAGGACCGCCCCTTTCCTGACCGGGCCGCTGAGCCCTCCCTTGACGATGTCGAGGGCGAAACGGAAATTGGCGCTGAGCACCTGGGACGCATGGGTAGGAAAGGTATCCGTATCGGTCAGCAGTTCTACTTCGGTACCGACCAGCACCTCCTTTCGTTCGTCGCCCTCCGCCCAGGGCGTGTCGTCCACATCCGTTCCGTAGATCCTTGCGTCCAGGTCGACCTCGACGAGCGTACTCACTGTGAAGGGCACCAGAAGCTCTTCCGGGCCGAGTCGATTCTTGACCACGGCGCCCTTGCCTTGCTTGGCGATTTTCGTGACTACGCCATGCCATGAGCGCATCCTGTTGCTCCTGTGGGAGTCCTGGTAGGAACGGCATCCGAGCATGCAGAACTATAGACGTGAAACGGCCAGCCCCGAGGAACTATCCGCCGATCGACCCTTCATCTGGCCCCGGCCTTGAGTGCCATTCCCGGCCGGACAGGATCGGTTGCTCTGGTCTCGCGGCGAGGGACAGGCGCTGCTCGGCGGAGCGGGTGGCGGTGAGGCAGGTCTTGTCTAGTCCTGAAATAGGTTTACACCTGCTCAGGTAGGCCGATAGGCCTCAAAACGCCCGATGCACCGCATCGGGCGTTTTGTTTTTCAGGGCCATGTGAGGCCGCTCTGTGTTGTAGATCTGCACGGCTTCAGCAACCATCTTCCTTGCCTGCTCCAGATTTTCAGGGCTACTCAGCAGCAGCTCTGTTTTGAGGATCCCGTAGATGCGCTCAGCTAGCGCGTTCTGGTAGCAGTCATATCCGTCAGTCATCGAGCACTGGACGCCATGCCGTGCATGCAGTGACTGATACAGCGCCGAGCAATATTGGGTGGATTCAATCGGCCGTCGCAACACTGGGTTGCTGAATAGATGTTAGATAGTCATTCAGTACCTCGGCAGGTGTTTTCCAGCCGAGCGTTTTCCTGGGTCTAGTGTTCAGCGTATGGGCTACGGCTTGGATCTCTTGGTAACTCCAACGAGACAGGTCGGTGCCTTTCGGGAAATATTGCCGTAGAAGACCGTTTGTATTCTCGTTCGTACCGCGCTGCCATGGACTGTGAGGGTCGGCAAAGAAGACTTTTACTCCAGACTCAATGGTAAAGCGGACGTGATCCGATAACTCCTTTCCACGATCCCAAGTCAATGATCGCCACAGCTGAACGGGTAAGCCAGTCACGGCCCTCTTCAATGCATTGGTCATGGTGACAGCACCGTAGCCAGCAAGAGCGGGGCCGTTCTTCGTCCGGGGAGTCAGCCCGTAACCTTCCTCGCGAGGCAGATGAACGAGCATGGTAAATCGGCTTGAGCGCTCGACCAGCGTCCCGATGGCGGATCGGTTCAGGCCAATGATCAGATCACCCTCCCAATGCCCTGGTAAGGCACGATCCTCCACCTCAGCAGGACGGCTGGAAATCATGACATCCTCGCTGACATGTGCCCATGCCTTGGCCTGCGCCCTGGCTCTTGGTACGCGCAACGCCCGCCCAGTACGCAGGCAACTCACCAGTTCATGCTTGAGAGCGCCTCGCCCTTGAATGTAGAGAGCCTGATATATGGCTTCGTGAGAAATACGCATGGACTTGTCATCCGGGAAGTCGATTTGCAGCCGGTTGGCAATCTGTTCGGGTGACCAACCATTGACCCATTTACGGTCACCACGATGTGGTTTATTTCGTCCCTTGAATGGTGCCTGTAGAGGACCGGCAATCTCACGGCCATTAGCGTTATGAACCTTGCCTTCCAAGCGCTCTTGCACGTAATGGCGCAGTTGCGGGTTGGTCACCAATCTCGCCGGCTTCGGTCTCTTGGCAACCAATTCAGCCTTCCACTGCGCGACTGAAGCGCGATACTCGAGCCGGCCGCTACGAGTTGCTGCGTTACGAGTCAGCTCCCGTGAAATGGTCGACGGACTTCGTCCAAGACGGCGAGCAATCTCACGCACACCAACACTTTGCGCCCGGAGCAGCCCGATCTCTTCTCGCTCAGCGAACGACAAGTACCTTCCTGATATGTGGTTCGACATGAATAATGGCATTCCGCCGCGATGACGGAACCAGCGTGTGCCTACCGCTGGCGATACGCTAATAGCCTCTGCCGCCCTTTCGCTTGTGATCCCGGTTGCGATCTGTTCCCAGAATAGCCGCTCGATCTCTCGGCGAAGTGACGGGGCACCTGGCGAGCGCATTGCCCCTCGCCCCGTCAACTCCTGCATCCACCCTGCAGGTCGCCCCATAAACACCTCCACGATCAAAGGTGTTGCAACGACCGGTTGAATCCACCTTGAATACCGCGATCCGAGTGGTGGACCAGTGACTGGCGACGCTGCCGTTTGCGTAGGGCCTGCCTAAAGGCTTGTGCAACTGACTTGGCATGCAGGCTTTCATGCACATGGTGGCCAACAATTTTTCTGGAATACGCATCCGTTACCAGGCTTAGGTACAGCGGGCCGCTACTGGCTGGCAGGTAAGTAATGTCCGCCGCCCAAACGTGCTCCGGTCCTGACGGGACAACCTGGTTCGGGCCTGACTTGAGTAGGTTCGGATGGCGGTAGAAGCGGTGAAAGCTTTGTGTTGTCTTGTGATACGCCCGCTTGGGCAACACCAGCAAACGGCGCTCTCCCAGGACCTGAAATAGTCGGTCTCGGCCAATTTGGAGCCGCCTATCAGGCTGGCAATGCAGCAGATAGTGCAGCTTTCGTGTGCCTAGTCGTGGCTGACGTATCCGGATTTGTTGAACAAATTCGACAACCCGATCTGCCTGGCGTGCTTTGCTATCAGCAGCTCGATTGCGCTTGTAGTAAGCCTGTCGGCTCATGCCAAGAAACTGACAAGCCCTGGCAATGCTCAGTCCTGCGACTTGACCTTGCGAGAGGACTTGCCGGATCGCTTTTTTACGACCGATACACCGTAATCATTTTTCAGGACATCGACGACGGTCTCGAAGAACTGAGCCTTCTGGCTCATCAACTCAAGCTGCTGCTCAAGCTCTTTGATCCGCTGCTCTGGAGTGAGCGTTTTGGGGTCAGACATCGCGCAACTCCTCTCGGCCCGAATCGACGCCCCTTGGCTCCAATCCTGCCGACCATGCTTGCGCAACCATACCAGAACCGTCGACCGGCCCTGGATGCCATACCGCACCTGGGCCTGCTTGTAGGTCACCTGTCCTTGTCATCTGACGAAAACTCCATCTGGCGCGGGACACCATCGACCTACAAATCGTCCTGCCAGTCGGTGCTGGGTTTGAGGCTGCTCAGGAACTCTTCCAGGGCATAGTCTTCGCCGGGCGGCAACCGGGTCGTGAGCCGACTGGCGGGCGCCACCGGGTCGGCCGATGGCGGCGGACCGTCGCCGCTGGCGGTCTGCGGCAGCAGGTCGACGCCGAACGGGTCGTGAGCGGGCTTCTTCCCAGGCGTCGGCGAGCTGATGCCGATCAGGGTCGCCTGGTCCTTGCGCCGCAACGGCATCACCATGCTGCTGTCGCCGTTGAGGTAGCTGGCCATGGTCGCCAGGGCGATGCCAACGAAGGGCGAGGCCGCGCCGGTGTCGCCCAGGCGCTGGGTCAGGTCGTAGCTTTCCCGCGAGTCCAGCAAGTCCAGCGAACTCTGCGCGGCGCCCAGCGCCGGGGTGAGTTCGGCCAGCGGCGTGGCGTTCAACCCGCCGTCGTAGAACAGCCGGGCGGGCGCCGGCCTGAGCCCGGCACTGGCCGTCTTCCAGGCAGCGGCCAGTTGTGCGGTGAGAGCTTCGCGCTTGAGCCGTTCGCCGGTATCCGGGCGGGTCAGCGGCACACTCACCGGTCGATGCAGCCTGGCCAGCACCGGCAACGCATCCCACTGCTCCAGAGCCCGCTCGGTCCAGGGCTGGGGAATGAACGGCGTGGGGCGGAACTCAACCGGTGGCTTGCGCCAGCCCCAGCCACGGAACTCGGGGTCGATCCGGTTTTCGTTGACCTTGGTGTAGGGGGCGAACTGGCGTAGCCAGTCGACCCGCTCGGGGCGGCCGACGATCAGGGCGACCATTGCATCCGTAAGCGTTCCAGGTATCCGAGGGCCTGACACAGCGCCTAGTGACTTCAATGTTACATCTCTACTGGAAAGCGCCCCCGCCATACTGATGCCTTCATTCGCATACACCAACACTGCTGGCAAGTCAGGGTTGCGTTCGAATAAACTGAACAACGCCTCCAGTACTCCTTCAGGCGTATCGTTACAGATAATGCCATCCTGCAAATTGGCAATCCGATGCCAATGCAGTCCAGCCGGAACACGGAGATCATTGACTTTTACTGACAGGCTTTCCCGCGTCTCCTCCGGAGTGAAGCGTAGGTTAGGAGTGCTCGGATCCCAACCACGCACCACCGTCACCGTCGGTATCGGCCATTTCTCCAGGAAGTTTTTCAGCCCTAGTTCCAAGGCGTCCGCTTGGCGCTTTTCATACGCCATATCCTTGTCATCCGCAGACGTCGGATACTTCTTCGGGTCCATCGGCAGGATGCTGCCGACATGCAACGCCTCGGCCTGTGCGGCATTCTGCTCCTGCAAGGCCTTCCACACTTGCCCCTGGCGAAACACATCCAGGCTCATGCCTATGCTGAGCACGTCCAGGGTTTCCAGGCGCGGCGAGGTTGTCGGTGGGTGATAAGCATCAGCGGACATGGTGGCCTCCTTGGCCGGGGCGTAGGCGGTAACGGACGTGGCCGGACTGGCAAAGCAGCGCATCGAGGATAGCGGCGACTCGGCCGCCTGCCCCACAGGGCAGTTCAAAAGGACGCCAACGAGAGAGAAAGCTGAGAGCATCAAGCGCATTAGATTGTCCCCCCAAAGCGCACCGCCTGCTCGTGGTAACGATCTAGGATGGTTTGTGTCCCGACCAGGGAAGGCAGTCTATTTCCTACTACCACAGGGAACTCGCCACTCTTGCGGTAAGCTACGGTGGCGTCTATTAACTGGCTGTTTTTAGATTCTTCCGCACGGTACAAAGCACGCACCTCTTCATCCGGCAGATCAACAGACGCATCACCTTGACTAAATATTCCTTTGTCCGAAGCCTTCCAATCCAACCGCCAATCCGCCACCCGACACAGATACTGATAGAAAACCACATCATCCACGCTGTCCCCGGCCCCGATGGCCAGGTCATAGGCCAGTACCCGCCGGCTATGCTCCGGGTTGTTGGGTATGGCCGAGTGGAACGACAAGGGCTCCAGATGGCCCTCCGCCGTCTGCAGGCGCAGCCGGGCCTCGTAGGGAGTTTCCGCGCGGGTGACCAGAACCATGCCGGTGCCCAGTTCACGAGCGGAAAACACATGGGTCTGCTGGGCCAATTCCTTGCCTTCGTTCAACGCCCTCTCCACGCTGCGCGCGTCGCGCCCGTAGCGGTACGCCAGCGCGGCGTCCACCTGTTGCGCGACGGCGTGCCCGCTGTCCTTTTCCTTCCAGCCGCCGTTGCTTACGCCGATGGCGGCGTCGATCGGATCGAGGGTATCGCGCACCTGATAGACGCCGCTGGCGGAGTTCTCTCCCGGCGCCGTGACGGCTCCGTCGAAATCGAATCGCGCTTCCGTCGGCAACGGCAGACGCGGCGCGGTCAGCAGCACGCTGTCGCCCTGGTCGAAGTTCGCCCGGCCGAATCTGTCCTTGCCGCCCAGCCCGGTGTCTTCCCAGGTCTTCTCGCCGGCCAGCAGAAGAGGATAGACATGGGGAGGGGCGTGCCCGCCGATCTTTTCCTTCTCGCCATTGCGCTTGCGTACGGTGAAGATGCGCTGGTGAAAACCCTGCGGCAGCCCGGTCCTTCCCGGGAGCCCCTTGACCTGCTCAGCAATGCCGCGCCAGCCGATACCCTGGACGTTGGCAAGTCCCACCGTCTGGTCCTGGGGCGTGAAATACAGGTAGACACTGCCGCGATTGTCGCGCTCATCGAAGCTGAGCCGTTCCCCGTCGATGGTCGTCTGGCAGCCCTGGCCACCCACCCAGCCGGGGCCGCCTATCGCGCCGTAGCCTTGGCAGTTGCGCAACGCGACGCTGCTCAGCGCGGGGACCGGATGGCGTCGGCCGCAGATGAACTCGAGGATACCTTTGAGCGTGGCCAGCCGCGCCTCTCTGGTCTGCTGGCTGCTCCAGCCCTGGAGCTTCTCGTTGAGGGGTTCGAACAGGCCGTAGGGTGAGTTGAGCATGATCACCCCGTCCGCCGGCGCCACGCCGTCATCCTTGAGGAAGGCATGTGCCAGCAGGGTCAACAGGGTGCCCTGGCTGTGCCCGACGACATTGATGGTGTCGTCCGGGTAACGCTTGCGGATGATCTTGATCAACATGGCCAGGCGCATGGCCGCAAGGACCATGTACTTGCGCCCTGCCGCCGAAAACAGCGGATGGGTCATGGTGCCGCCGAACCAGTCCAGCGAGATGAAACCGAACAGCTTGCCGTTGAAACCCTGGCCCCACATGTCCGGCAGGTTGGTGGTGGCATTGACGAACTGCCCGCCTTCCTTGGTGCCGGACTTGTCCAGCCGGTTGCCGTTGCGGTCCAGCCATTCGCCGTGGGCCGCGGTCTTGTTGATGTATTGCTCTTCCTCGCGGAAGCCCCAGTAGAAAGGTACGACTACGCTGCGTACGGCGGCCCCGCCGGCGCCACTGGCGAACTTGCGCCGGTAGTAGACGACGTCGGGGTTCTCTGCCTTGCCTTCGTCGTCCGCCGGCAGGCTGTAGCCCGCCGGCGTCAGGTAGCCGGGATTGGCCTGCCCGCCGGGCAAGGTCGGCGGCATGTCCAGGCGTTCGTTGAGCCCCTGGCAGAGCCCTCGCTCGATCCGTTCGTAGCAACCCGCGAGATCGTTGACGCCATGCACCACGATGGTCACGCAAGGCTTGGGCGGAGGCGGCACCAGGTGCACGTCGCCGCCCTTGGGCAAGGTGATGGACTGGGCAGAGACGATCGTCCTCGACCGAACCCTATCGTTCATGGCTTCTCTCCTTGCCGCTCCTCGGCGTTGCGTCGTGCCAGGCAGGTCGCTTCGTCGAGCAGCATCCAGTTGCCAGGTTCGCCGGCCAGGCAGAATTCGACGGCAATGCTGGAAACCGTTTGCTGGTGCCGACGGCTACGCTCGTTGAAATGAATGAATGCGTTGTAGCTCCCATCTGGCTGCAAGCGCTCCGGCCGGCGCAGGAGCACGCTGGAGCCGGGATAGTCGCCGAAGACCTCGATCTCCCCGGCACGCCACCCGGGCGGGAGCTCGATCCGCCACAGCGTTTCCTGGCAATGGCTGCCGACCCGCCGACATACCGAAACACGGGTGATCTCGACGTCGTTGGTTTCCGCCAGCAAGGGGCGTAGATCCAGTGTCACGCGCCCGGAGCTGGCGTGCACCGGGATCTGCGGTGGCAGTTTGGAAACGGCCAGGGCCTGGGCGCTTCCCAGGCCGAACAGGCAGGCAATGAGCAAGGTCTTGCATTTCATTGGTCAGTATCCCGTTGGGAAGTTTTTCAGTACGCCAGCGAACCTGCTGTTCGCAGAGGCTTCCCCGAACTCGTTCTTCTCGAGGAAATAATCTCGAACGATGTCTCCCTGCTGTTCGATGTTGTAGTCCTTCAACGTCTTTCCCGGCTCCAACCGGTAGGCGTACTGGTCGCCTAGGAGAAACTGCCTGGCTTGCTGGTAGGCCCCCACCAGAAGGACGTTGACGCCATGCTGGTGCTGCCAGACATGGGTCATTTCGTGAATGAACAGACCCTGGCGCTGCAGGCTCTCCAGGCTCCAGTCCGCCACGCCGCGCAACTCCTCGCCGAAGTAGATGTGGCCGTTCGGCGCCATCACGTAGTCCTTGCCCTGCCAGGGGACATAGTCCTCGTCGCGCAGGCGGACCGTGGAATAGTCGATGGAATCGCCGAATACGCCTTTCGCCAGGCTGATTTCCCCTTCGCTGAGAGCACGTCCGGCCTCGGCGTCGGGGCCACTCAGGAGCTTGCCGACTGCAACCGCCGCGCCAACCGCCGCTGCTATCCCGGCAACTGCGGAGGCGGGCGATTTCGTGTGTTTCATATCGACCTTGGCGATGTTCATCGCATCCTTCTGCAGCAGCTGGGTAGCGCCTTCGGCGTCGGTGACGCCCTCGATGACCTCGCCGTTGGCCATGGTGATGGTATAGGGCACGTTGGGCATGGCCGTCTGCCCGTCCAGTTGCTTGAGGACGAACCGCCGCTGCGTCTCGCCCACCTCGAACTGCGGCAGCTCGGCTTCCAGGCTGGCCGCGCCGACATGACTGTGCTTCGCCGCCTTGACCACGAAGTTGCCGGGCATGCCCAGCTCGATGTTGCCGCCCTTGAGGGTCAGGTAGGCGCCGCCGCACATCAGGGTGATGTGCTCCTTCGCGGTGACCAGCACGTGCTGCTGGCTGGCGCTGACCTCCACGCTCTGCTCGGCTTCCAGGCGGATGTCGTTCTTCTGCGCCTGCAGCAGCATCGGCCCCTGGTGGGTGATCTGGCGCAGCTCGCCGCCCTGGGCGAACAGGCCGATGTCGCTGCCGGCGTTGATCACCACCTTCTGCCCGGCGGTCACCTGCTGGTTCTGCCGGGCCACGCTGTCGACGTGCTCGCCGGCGGCCAGGGTCAGGCTCGCCGGCGTCGCCGCGGCGATCCCTGCCGGACCGCTCAAGGCGATCGCCGGCTTGCCTCCGTTGCTCTTGCCGGACTCGTCGTTGGCACCGTGGCCGAGGTCGCGCACGGCTTCCTGGAGGGTTTGCTGCGGCGCCGCGTCGTGCCCCACGCCCTGGTGCTCCCCGGCGTAGTCGCCCAGCTCGCGGGCCAGCTCCAGCGCCGCCTCCAGCACCTGCACCACGACGCCTCGGTCGAGATGGCCGGCGCCGGCCCTGAGCTGCTCCTCGGTGCTCAGCAGCAGCCCCTTGGCCGCACGCACCGCGCCATGTTCGTCGGTGCGCAGTTCGAAGCCCTCGCCGCGCGGCTTGCCGCCTTCGGGCCGAGGATGGGTCAGGTAGCCCAGGTGCAGCGCGCTGGCACCGTGGTCGCTCATCAGCGCCGCACTGATCTGCGCCGTGGTGTCGTCGATGCGCAGCTCGTTGGCCCGGCTGCCCTTGTACTCCTTGCTCTTGATGGTGCTGAGGATCTTGTGGTCGGGCAGCGCGTAGGGCGGCCGGTTGGTCGCCCGGTAGGTACGCCCGGTGACGATCGGCTGGTCGCAGTCGCCGTCCAGGTAATCGACGATCACCTCCTGGCCAATCCGCGGGATCGCCATGTGCCCCCAGTCGGCACCCGCCCAGTTCTGCGCGACCCGTATCCAGCAGGTACTGAATTCATCGTGACGTCCCTCGCGATCCCAGGGGAACTGGACTTTCACCCGTCCCCACTCGTCGCAATGGATCTCTTCCCCTGCCGGGCCGACTACCGTCGCGATCTGCGGACCATCGATACGCGGCCGAGGCAGCGGTGCGGGACGCCATTCGACGTCCTCGGGTACCAGTTCGGCGCGCAGGTCGTAGCTCACCCCCAGAGGGGCGTCGGCGGACTCTTCCTCCTGGCCGGCATACTGGGTGCCGCGATGGACCACCCGCACCGGCCGCCACCAGGCGTTGAAGTCGGCACGCGGATGACCTTCCAGGGCAAAGGCGTGGCCCGGGATCAGCCGCGGGTCGTCGCCGCTGACCGATGCCACCCGTGCATCGCGCCGATGTCCTCTGAGGCGGCTTTCGCTGAAAGGCCGGCCCGCGCCGCTCCGCTTGTAGCGACCGGGGTAGTCGTAGCGCTCGTAGGACGAGTCCTGATGCTCGAGCGCCTCGCCAGCGAGATGATGCTCCTGGTCGTAGGTCGGGCGCTTGAAGCTGTAGTCCCGCTGGGTCTGTCGAGCCGTACGAACATTTTCGCTGTAGCGGAAAGAATGAAGCACCGGCTGCGGGTTGTCGCCCTCCGGCTGGGCGCTGAACAGCACCGGGCCGCCGGCGATACGCTCCTGGACGTAGAGCCGGTCGCTGCAGACCAGGGTGTGGCGGTGTTCGTCGAAGCGGAAGTAGTAGACCAGGCCTTCCTCGAAAGCCAGCCGGTCGTGCAGGTAGTGATCGCTGTCGCCGGCCTGCACGCAGTATTCGCGCGGCAGGTGCTCATGGTAGATGCGCTGTTCGTAGTCGAGCACCCGGTGTTCCTTGAGCAGCGCCTGGAGAATCTCCGGAACACTCTTCTCCTGGAAGATCCGCCAGTTGCAGCACAGCTCCAGGCGCGCCAACTGTGGTTCCAGCAGCAGTTCGTAGCGGGTCCGGCGAAAACCCGAGCTGCCTTGGGTGAAGTGGCTGACGATGCCATGGACGTAGCGGGCCGGACGGCCGTCCTGCCAGAGGGTGAAGGTGCCCGGCTGGTCGAGTACCTGCTTGAAATCGATGGCGTTCTTGTCGCTGGCCAGCTTCAGGCTCAGGCGGAAAGGCTCGCAGAGCGCTTCTTCCAGTTCGAACTCGACGACATCGAACGCAAGGTTCCCTTCGCCAACGACGAAGGTGAATTTCAGGTCTCTTTGACGCATGGATCGTTCCCTGTTCCGGGTGGGCAGTTCCTTTCCAATCCATTGGAGGAGCAAGCCACGTTACTCTTGCTCAGCCGGCGCCGAAAGTCTTTGGCTCTGTGTCGATTTCGCGAAGTCGCGGACATTTTCGGCTCGACGGAGAACCGGCCGCACAGGTGTACGACCGGTGTGCCTGTCAACTCACCCTGCCACCGGCGAGCGCCAGTCGTCGGAGCCGGAGGTGCCGGAGACTTCGTGGGTCCAGGTGATCTTGCGGTAGGTGAAGTGCACGTCTTCCAGGTGGGTGAAGTGGGCGTTGCCCGGGTCCTGGCAGTTGTGCATGTAGTCCTTGATGTCGACGATGATCGCGTCTTCCAGGACGGTGGTGTAGTAGTGCTCCTGGGTGCCGGCGGCGGAGGTGCGGTACCACTGGATCTCGACCTTGGTCAGGCGCTCGCCGGAGGTCAGGGCGGCCAGCAGCAGCGGCGAGGCCTTGTCGAAGACCTTGGTGATGACCACCGGCTTGTGCACGCGCTGGCCGGTCGGCTGGCCGGACTGCGGGTCGCGCGGGATGATCACTTCGTGGTTGAAGCCCTGGACCATCACCTGGTCCTCGTGGCCTTCCTGGTAGGTGTTGCCGACCGAATCCTCGGTGAAGGCGCCGGCGGTGATCAGGCCCTGCTTGGTGCCGGTGATGGACATGTAGGCGGGGGTTGCCATGGATACGTTCCTTGTCGTTGAAAGTGCCCAGGCGATATGCCGGGGGCATCGGTGCTAGACAAGAACCGTGCCACTAGTCTTGAAACTCTTTTCCATCAAGGCGTTATTGGGGGAAGCCAAAAATTCGCTGGCGATTCTCATGGGAAGAACACTGAAAATTGCGCAACTTTTTGCACACCGCTTGCAAAAAGTTGCGCATTCTCTCGGAGCTCTTTGGGTGTTTGTTCCCTAGCGTTCTATCCACAGCTTTATCCACCAAAAAGTTGCACAATGGCTTTTGGATTGTGAGGCTGAATGGTCGGAGTATTTTCTGCCTCTGCCCCTATCCAAACAACGCTTCAGCACGGGTAGTCTGATTGTCCAAACGTTCACCAAGCCCAGCCGGTACAAGCTCACCTTTCCACCGTATGCGTGACCTCTCCCTCAGCCGGTATTCCCCCAATGGGGGCGAACCGCCGTTCAAATGCGGGTGGCCGGCTTGAAGTCGGATAGTCTGACCTCAAAACCGGCAAATCGCCGGTTTTGGATCTCCTGCATTGCAGACAAAGGCTCGCTGCGTTCAAGCGCAAATACGGGAATATCCCGCATTTGAAAACCCGGCTTCAAAAGTACGCAAAACGTCCTTTTGACTGCGGACGAAATTCGTCGTCAGTCGGTGTTTTGTGCGTCCGAATTTCGGACGCACAAAATCCCCCAGATTCGGGGTATTACGAGAGTCTCGTAAAACTCTCACTCCAGCCACCGGCTGAAGCCGCCACTACAAAATATTCGTAGTGAACATGCCCTGATTTTTCAGGAGATGATCGCGCGACCGTGGCCGCAATTTTGTGGAGATGGCGACCCCGCTGAGTTACGGCCTCGGGCATTAACGTTGGAGCAACGTTGGCTAACGGTGGACTAACGTTGATCGCGTTACCGGGAAGGGGCGCATTTCAAGTGCGCCCCTTGGCGCGACCAGCGATGGCTCCGAACTGAGCCATGGGCTAACGCGGCGCTATCTCACAACCACCAATGGGGGAAGTGAGGAGAATCCCACCTTGCCTGACCAATCGCCAGGGGATCGAACTTACCGGGAGCGACGCAGGCCACCCGGTTGCCCTGCTGGAACTGACGACAGACATTTGAGCTGGCCGGCATAAAAAGCCCCGCCTGAGCGATTCAGGACGGGGCTTTCCTTTAGGCTTACTGCACCCACCATGCACCCATGAGAGGTGGCTTGTGGCTAATGACTTTTGGTAAGTGCTTGATTTGTATGGCGCATCCGGCGGGATTCGAACCCACGACCCCTGCCTTCGGAGGGCAGTACTCTATCCAACTGAGCTACGGATGCAGCGCCGCGGCTCGCGCGGCAGGCCGCAATCATACGCATCTCGTCGGCGGGAGTCCATTCCATGTGCGTACGTTCGTGATTTCGAACGAAAATGACCGTCCGTCGAGGATGTGCTCAGAAAAGCAGCAGAATTTTCCGACTTTCGTTGATTTTATCGAACGGGGTATTGCCCTTTGTCAGTGGTGGCCCTAGGATTCGTTTGAGATTTCAAACGCCCCCAAAGCCACAACAACAGGAGACCGGGGAATTGGCATCAGTTCAGCCGGCCGCGTGCCCCTGGAATGACCTCTTTCTGACCTGCCCGTCGCTCGTCCGGCCTTTCGCGCTGCCGGGCCGCCGTGGTGCCGGCGTGGCGTTTCGTCCGCGTTCCCTTTCCCGCACGAGCCTTTCGTATCCTCCCCGACGCCTGCCGGCGGTCGCGTTCTTCCGCGTCCGCCCGTTGCGCACGGTGGCCGGCCGGTAACGGCGACGCCGCTGGCACAGGGCGCAGGAAATGGAACACCGGGGCGCTGGCCCTTTCGAATAACCAGCAGGCAACACTTTCCGGTTACAACCGAACCAGACAACCAGGCACGCGGGGTAGTCGAGGTAGACCCGCTGCTCACGGCATTCCTCGAAGGAGACAGGTCATGCAACTCAAAGATGCCAAGCTGTTCCGTCAACAAGCCTACGTCGATGGCGCCTGGGTGGATGCCGACAACGGCCAGACCATCAAGGTGAACAACCCGGCCACCGGCGAGATCATCGGCAGCGTGCCGAAGATGGGCGCCGCCGAGACCCGCCGCGCCATCGAGGCTGCCGACAAGGCCCTGCCGGCCTGGCGCGCGCTGACCGCCAAGGAGCGCGCCAACAAGCTGCGCCGCTGGTTCGACCTGATGATCGAGAACCAGGACGACCTGGCCCGCCTGATGACCATCGAGCAGGGCAAGCCGCTGGCCGAGGCCAAGGGCGAGATCGCCTACGCCGCCTCCTTCCTCGAATGGTTCGGCGAAGAAGCCAAGCGCATCTACGGCGACACCATTCCCGGCCACCAGCCGGACAAGCGCATCATCGTGATCAAGCAGCCGATCGGCGTGACCGCGGCCATCACGCCGTGGAACTTCCCCTCGGCGATGATCACCCGCAAGGCCGGCCCGGCCCTGGCCGCCGGCTGCACCATGGTGCTCAAGCCTGCTTCGCAGACCCCGTATTCCGCCCTGGCCCTGGCCGAACTGGCAGAGCGCGCCGGCATTCCGAAGGGCGTGTTCAGCGTGGTCACCGGTAGCGCCGGCGAAGTCGGCGGCGAGCTGACCAGCAACCCGATCGTGCGCAAGCTGACCTTCACCGGTTCCACCGAAATCGGCCGCCAACTGATGGCCGAGTGCGCCCAGGACATCAAGAAGGTGTCCCTGGAGCTGGGCGGCAACGCGCCGTTCATCGTGTTCGACGACGCCGACCTGGACGCCGCCGTCGAGGGCGCGCTGATTTCCAAGTACCGCAACAACGGCCAGACCTGCGTCTGCGCCAACCGCCTGTACGTGCAGGACGGCGTGTACGACGCCTTCGTCGACAAGCTGAAGGCCGCCGTGGCCAAGCTGAACATCGGCAACGGCCTGGAAGCCGGCGTGACCACCGGTCCGCTGATCGACGCCAAGGCCGTGGCCAAGGTCGAGGAACACATCGCCGACGCGGTCTCCAAGGGCGCCAAGGTGGTTTCCGGCGGCAAGCCGCACGCCCTCGGCGGCACCTTCTTCGAGCCGACCATCCTGGTCGACGTGCCGAAGAACGCCCTGGTGTCCAAGGACGAGACCTTCGGCCCGCTGGCGCCGGTGTTCCGCTTCAAGGACGAGGCCGAGGTCATCGCCATGTCCAACGACACCGAGTTCGGCCTGGCGTCCTACTTCTACGCCCGCGACCTGGCCCGCGTGTTCCGCGTCGCCGAGCAACTGGAGTACGGCATGGTCGGCATCAACACCGGCCTGATCTCCAACGAAGTGGCGCCGTTCGGCGGCATCAAGGCCTCGGGCCTGGGCCGCGAAGGTTCCAAGTACGGGATCGAGGACTACCTCGAGATCAAGTACCTCTGCCTGGGCGGTATCTGAGCCCGGCGAGGAACGCATCCGGAGGGGCCGGACGGCAGGCAAGAGCTGCGCCGTCCGGTGTCGACGTTGCCGGTGGTGGCACCGGACGAACCGGGAGACGCGGTCGCCGATCGCGAAGCGGCTCCGAGCCCTGGCGGGCCTGCAAGTCCCGAGGCAGTCGATCATCGCATGCTGCCTTGGGGAGCTTCCTTCCCGCCTTCATCCTTTGACCCGGCCGACCCGATGAGCGGCCACTGAGGAAGCCATGAGCAAGACCAACGAATCCCTGCTGAAGCGTCGCCAGGCCGCGGTACCCCGCGGCGTGGGCCAGATCCACCCGGTCGTCGCCGAGCGCGCCGAGAACTCCACCGTCTGGGACGTGGAAGGCCGCGAGTACATCGACTTCGCCGGCGGCATCGCCGTGCTGAACACCGGCCACCTGCATCCGAAGGTGATCGCCGCGGTCCAGGAGCAACTGGGCAAGCTGTCCCACACCTGCTTCCAGGTGCTGGCCTACGAACCCTACATCGAGCTGGCCGAGGAAATCGCCAAGCGCGTGCCGGGCGACTTCCCGAAGAAGACCCTGCTGGTCACCTCCGGCTCCGAAGCCGTGGAGAACGCCGTCAAGATCGCCCGCGCCGCCACCGGCCGCGCTGGCGTGATCGCCTTCACCGGCGCGTACCACGGCCGCACCATGATGACCCTGGGCCTGACCGGCAAGGTGGTCCCGTACTCCGCCGGCATGGGCCTGATGCCGGGCGGCATCTTCCGCGCCCTGGCGCCCTGCGAGCTGCACGGCGTGAGCGAGGACGACTCCATCGCCAGCATCGAGCGCATCTTCAAGAACGATGCCCAGCCCCAGGACATCGCCGCGATCATCATCGAGCCGGTGCAGGGCGAGGGTGGCTTCTACATCAACTCCAAGTCCTTCATGCAGCGCCTGCGCGCCCTGTGCGACCAGCACGGCATCCTGCTGATCGCCGACGAAGTGCAGACCGGCGCCGGCCGTACCGGCACCTTCTTCGCTACCGAGCAACTGGGCATCGTTCCTGACCTGACCACCTTCGCCAAGTCGGTCGGCGGCGGCTTCCCGATCTCCGGCGTGGCCGGCAAGGCCGAGATCATGGACGCCATCGCGCCCGGCGGCCTGGGCGGCACCTATGCCGGCAGCCCGATCGCCTGCGCCGCGGCACTGGCCGTGCTGAAGGTGTTCGAGGAAGAGAAGCTGTTGGAACGTTCGCAAGCCGTCGGCGAGCGCCTCAAGGCCGGCCTGCGCGAGATCCAGGCCAAGCACAAGGTGATCGGCGACGTTCGTGGCCTGGGTTCGATGGTGGCCATCGAGCTGTTCGAGGGCGGCGATACCCACAAGCCGGCCGCCGAGCTGGTCAGCAAGATCGTCGTCCGTGCGCGCGAGAAGGGCCTGATCCTGCTCTCCTGCGGCACCTACTACAACGTCATCCGCTTCCTCATGCCCGTCACCATCCCCGACGCGCAACTGGAGAAGGGCCTGGCCATCCTGGCCGAGTGCTTCGACGAACTCGCTTAAGCTGCACCGGCAAAGCGATACCCCCGAGGCCCGCGCGTCCGCGCGGGCCTTTCTTTCAGAGGCTTCACGGAAACGGAAGCCTCTTTTTTCTGCCAGGGTTTTCCGCGAAACGCCCGACGAACGGTTTTCGCCTGTTACCCTTGGGCGCCTGGCGCATACGAATCCTCCCGCATTCCTCCGGTCGTTCCGTTCGTGGCGATTAGGACAGGTCCTAGAGGCGCACCGTGTTCGTCCGTCATACCCTTGTGTGCCCGCGGGCCGTGTCGTGCCCGCCTGTCATGCCTGGTGCGTCCCGCTCGGTTCGCCAGGTTCGAAGAGGAACGCCATGAGTGCCGCGAAAAAGGCCCCCGTCATCCTGATTGCCGACCCGGACCCCTGGAGTCGCGACTTGCTTGGCCAACTGGTCCTCGGCGTGCGTTGCGATGCCCGGCTGGTCCTCTGCGGCGATGGCGGAGAAGCGCTGGCGCATTGCCGGCGCCGGCGCTTCGCGTTGATCCTGGCCGAGCTGAACCTGCCGCAGGTGGATGGCTTCGAGCTGCTGCGCGAAGCGCGCCTGCGCCGCTCGGTCGCCGAGCAGCCGTTCATCCTGATCAGCGACCGCGCCGACCAGGCCAGCGTGCGCGCCGCCGTGGCACTGGCGCCGACCGCCTACCTGGTGAAGCCGTTCCAGGCCGAGAACCTGATGCAACGCCTGCGAGGGTTGTTGCTGAAGGGCGACGAAGTGGTCGCCTGTCCGCTGCCGGAGCGGGACGCGGGCGAGAACCTGGAGGCTTTCCTCGAACGCGCGCGCGACTCCGCGGAGGGGGCGCCGTTGCTGGCCGACGTGCGTGCCGCCAGCGATCGTTGCCTGAGCGCCGAGGAGCATCCGCTGCGCGTGCTGGAGGATGAGTTCGGCCGCGATCCGCAGATCACCGCTGGCCTGATCGCCGCCGCCAACAGCGCCGCCCGGCACGTCGGTCCGGCCTGCCAGACCCTGGGCCAGGCCCTGCGGCGGCTGGGACTCGGGCACAGCCTGAACCTGGTGCTCGGTTTCAGCCTGCAGCGGGCCATCCAGCTCGGCGAGCCGCTACTGGCCGAGCGCGCCATGCACTTCTGGGATCTTTCGCAACGTTGCGCGGACATCGCCTGGGAACTGGCCGACGCCCTCGGCGCGGACGTCGAGCGCTGCTATACCGCAGGGCTGCTGCATCGCCTGGGCGACCTGGCGCTGCTGCGGACATTGCAGGATTGGTGCGATGGCGGCGGCGCGCTGGACGAGGCGCGCCTCGACGAGCTGCTGGGGCGTTTCGGCGCCAGCTTCGGCTCGGCCCTGCGGGCGCGTTGGCGGCTGCCGCTGGAGCTGCGCCGGCTGATCGCTGCGGCGTACCAGTTCGGTGGCGTGCTTTCCCGCGAAGAGCTGATCCTCAGCCTGGCGACCCAGGCCGCCAGCCTGCCCGAGGACGACGCGGAGCAACTGGCCGAGAGCAAGGCTGCCCGCATGCTCGGGCTGGACGGCGAACGACTGGCGAAACTGCTGCAGCCCTGAGCCGTCCTCGCCGGGCCTTTGTCCCATAGGGCGGATAACGCGGCGCGTCATGCGCCGCTGGGCATGGGCGCGGTTGCAATCGAGCCTCTTGCCGGGGAGATCGGCTCCTACGCACGCCGCCGAGTTGCCGGCCGTGGATGGGCGGGAGCGAGCCTAGCGCCGCAGCTCGGCGCGCAACAGGTCCAGCGCCGGGTCGATGTCGTCCCGTTCGATGCAGCCGAAGCCGAAGAGGAAGCCGGCCTGTGCCGGGGTTTCCGCGTAGAAGGGCGGCAGGGTGCCGACCTCCAGGCCTTGCTGGCGCAAATGACGGGCGATGCGCAGCACATCCAGCGGTTCGCGACAGCGCGCCGCGAGGTGGATCCCGGCCACCGCCGGCAGCGCTTCGAGCCAGGGGCTCAGGTCGCCGTGCAGGCGTTCCAGCAGGCGCCCGCGACGCTGGGCGTATTCGCGTTGCAGGCGGCGCGTATGGCGGGCGAAGTCGCCGCGCTGGATGAACAGCGCGAGGGCGCGTTGCTGCAAGGTCTCGCTGTGCCGGTCGACCAGCTTGCGCGCCGCCAGCACCGCTTCGCGCAGGCTTGCCGGCGGCAGCAGGTAGCCGAGGCGCAGCTCGGGGAAGAGGGTCTTGGAAAAGGTCCCGAGGTAGGCCACCTGGCCGTTCCGGTCGAGGCTGCGCAGCGACTCCAGCGAACGCCCGTCGAAGCGGTACTCGCTGTCGTAGTCGTCCTCGATGATCAGCGCCCGGTGGCGCTGCGCCCAGTCCAGCAACTGCAGGCGCCGCTCCAGGCTCATCGGCATGCCCAGCGGGAACTGGTGCGACGGGGTGACGTAGACCAGCTTGGCGTTGTCCGGCAGCAGGTCGACGCGCAGCCCCTCGGCGTCCACCGGCACTCCGCGCACCTCGGCGCCGGTGGCCAGCAGGCTGGCGCGGGCCGGCGGATAACCGGGTTCCTCGACCACCGCCAGGTCGCCGGGGTCGAGCATCACCCGGGCCAGCAGGTCGAGTCCCTGCTGGGCGCCCTGGGTGACCATCAGGGCGTTCCAGTCGCACTGCACGGCGCGGTTGATCGCCAGGTAGCGGGAGATCGCCAGGCGCAGCTCGGGGTCGCCTTCGGTTTCCTTGTAGAACGCCGGCGAGCGCTGTTGCAGGCGTAGCGCCTGGAGCACGCAGGTACGCCAGGTATCGAAGGGAAAGCGGCGCTTGTCGGTCGTGCCGCCGGCGAAGCTGTAGCGGAGCGGTGCTCGCTGGTCCATCAGACCGGACTGCGGTTCGATGCGTGCCCAGCGCGCGGCCGGCCGCAACGGACCGTCGGCGCGCTGCGGCGGCGCTTCCCCGGCGGGCCCGCGGGCGACGAAGGTGCCGCTGCCGACCCGGCCTTCGAGGAAGCCCTCGCTGGCGAGGCGCTCGTAGGCTTCGCTGACGGTCTTGCGCGACACTTCCAGGCGTTCGGCGAGGTAGCGCGTGGCTGGCAGGCGATCGCCGGTGGCCAGGCGACCATGGAGGATCGCGTCGCGCAGCTGGCGATAGAGCTGGCCGACCAGGTCGTGGCGGCCGTCGAGGATCAGTTGCAGTTCCATGGCGAAATTGGCTACCTGGTATTTCTGGTAATTGGCTCTTCGTGGAAGCCAAAGGCAGGCTTAGTGTTACCCCATGCCGCGCCGCTTTCCACTCTCGCGGCTGCCAATCAGCCAAGGAGATTCGCCATGACCACCCGCCTCGAATGGGCCAAAGCCTCCCCCGACGCCTATGCCGCCATGCTCGGCCTGGAAAAGGCCCTGGCCAAGGCCGGCCTGGAGCGCCCGTTGATCGAACTGGTCTACCTGCGCACTTCGCAGATCAACGGTTGCGCCTACTGCGTGAACATGCATGCCAACGACGCGCGCAAGGCCGGCGAGACCGAGCAGCGTCTGCAAGCGCTCTGCGTCTGGCAGGAAACCCCCTACTTCACCCCGCGCGAGCGCGCTGCCCTGGCCTGGACCGAGCAACTCGCCCGCCTCAGCCAGGGGGCGTTGCCGCACGGCCTGCTCGACGAACTGCGCGAGCACTTCGACGACAAGGAGATCGCCGAACTGACCCTGGCGGTCTCGGCCATCAACGCCTGGAACCGCTTCGGCGTCGGCATGGGCATGCAACCGGAATGAGGTGGACGGCGATGAAGGCCAATCGATCGATCGCCTGCCTGCTGCTCGCCGCGCTGCCGACGCTGGCCAGCGCCCATGTTGCGGAGAAGGTGGAAACCCTGCACGACCAGGCCCTGGCCGAGTTTCCCGGCCATCGTGGGTTGATGCTGACGGTGTCGTTCAAGCCCGGCCAGGTCTCCGCGCCCCATGTGCATCCCGGCTCGGTGTTCGTCTACGTGCTCGAAGGCACCGTGCAGACGCAACTGGAAGGCGGCCCGGTGGAGACCTACACGGTGGGCCAGAGCTGGTACGAGCCGGCGAACGTGCCGCACCTGCTGGCACGCAATCCCGATCCGATGAAGCCGGCCAAGTTGCTGGTCTGGGAGTTGCTCAAGGAGGGCGACCCGATCCTCAAGCCACTGGAGCGCGGCGCCCACTGAGGCGTCGCTCGTTCGCCCGGAGGAGCGTCCGTCATGAGCGCCAGCCAGGTCATCCGTATTCGCGCGCGCAATGGTCAGTCGGAACGGCTTGGCCTGCGCCTGCAACAACTGGTCGAACCGGGGCTGGAGGCACCGGGTTGCCTGGAGTACCAGGTGCGCAGGGACGCCCTCGAGCCGGATCTCTGGCTGGTGTGCAGCCAGTGGCGGGAAGCGCAGCAGATGTTCGACTACCTGGCCGGCGGCATCCAGCAGGTATTCGCCGAAGTGCTTTGGCGCTCCCTGGCGGCGAGCCTCGAAGTGCAGGATGACGCAGGCTAGAGCAAACCCAGCTCGGCGCAGACGATCAGTACCTGCTCGCGCAGCCAGAGGTTCGCCGGGTCCTGGTCGGCGGCGCGGCTCCATGACAGGTGCAGGGCGAACGGCGGCAGCCCGGGCGGTGCGAGGCAGGCGTGATGGCGGCCATCGTCGAGCAGTGCATGGATACGCCGTGGCAGCATCAGCACGAAGTCGCTGCCCGACAGCAGTTGCAGGGCGGCGACGTAGCTGTTGGCGCGCGCGGCGACCTCGCGGCTGCGGCCCTGGCGTCGCAGCCACGTGTCCACCAGGTTGGCGTTGCTGGCGTCGAGCGGGGTCGGGAAGACGAAGCGGCGCCTGCAGAACTCGTCCAGTTCCAGGCGCTCGTGGCGCGGCTGGGCACGATCCTGTACGCAGAGCAGCTCGTCGCTGAACAGGGCGAGCGCCTGTAGCTCCGGTGCCGGTCGGTGGTACTCGGGACCGAAGTCGAAGACCAGGTCGACCTGGCCGTCGAGCAATGCTTCGGTGGGCAGTTCGGGACCCAGGCGGCGGATGTCCAGGCCGATCCTCGGGCCGTTGGCGGCGAGCCGTCGCAGGAGTGCCGGAAGGATCAGCAGCTCGACGTATTCCGGCGCGCAGAGGGTAAAGGTCCGCGGCTCGCCACGCGGGTCGAAGCTGCCCTGGGCGGCGTGACAGGCGTTGATGCGGGCGAGCATTTCCTCCACGTGGGGCAGCATGGCGCGACTCTTGTGGGTCGGCTGCATGCCGCCGCGGGTGGCGATGAACAGCTCGTCGTCGAAGGCCTGGCGCAGCTTCTTCAGGCAGTAGCTGACCGTCGACGGACTGAGGTTCAGGTGTTCGGCGACCTCGACGAGGTTCTGTCGTTGGTGGACCTGGAGGAAGACCAGCAGGTCCTGCATGTCGACCTTGCGCAGGCCGTTGGCGATCAGCATCGGGGCGTCCTGACGGCGTCGGGAGCGCCATCAGAACCCGTCCCTTTCCTCAGCGCAAGCTTTCGGCGCCGACGCCTCGCGCCTGCCGCTCGGCGAACAGTGCCGCATAGCGCCGCGGGTCGAAGCGCAGGCCCAGCCCCAGTAGCAGCGCCGCCACCGTGGCCAGCCCGAGCCAGGCTCCGGTGAAGCTGCCGAGGCTGTCGCGCAGCAGCCCGGCGATCCATGGCGAGACCCCGGCGATCAGGTAGCCGGCGCCTTGTACCAGGGCAGCCAGTTGACCGGCGCGTTGCGGCGCGTCGAAGTGGTCGAGGCAGACGATCAAGCCCATGGGGAACAGCCCGCCGATGCCCAGTCCCAGACACAGCGCCCAGAGCAGCGGCAGGCTGGCCGGCGCCCAGGCGAGGCCGAGGAAGCCGGCCAGCATCAGCGCCGTTAGCCCGACCAGCACCGGGCGGCGATCCCGCGAGCGGCTGGCCAGGGCCGGCGCGAGCAACCCGGAGAGCACCTCCATGGCCGTCAGGAAACCGAGCAGCAGCCCGGATTCCTGGGCGCTCCAGCCCTGCTCCAGGTAATAGGGCGCGAGCCAGGCCAGCACGCAGGTGTAGCAGGCCGTGCCGAGGCCGAAGAACAGGACCAGCAGCCAGGTCCGCGGATAGCGCAGGAGGCTCCTGCCCGGCTGCGCGTCGGGCAGGCGCAGGCGGGTGCCGGGTTGCAGCCACCAGGCCAGCAGCGCGAGCGCGGCGAGCGCCGCCCAGGCACCGAGGCCGAGCCGCCAGCCGGCGTGCTCCGCCAGGGTCGGCGCGGCGCTGGCGGACAGCGCCGCGCCAGCCATGATGGCGGTGACGTAGAGCCCCATGCAGAGCGGCGTGCGCGCGCCGAAACGGGCCTTGATCAGGGCCGGCATCAGCGCCTGGATCAGGGCGATGCCGAGACCGGCGAGCATGGCGCTGCCGAGCAGGTCGGGCAGGCCTCGGCTGCCCAGGCGCAGGGCGCTGGCGGCGCCGATCAGCAGCAGGGCGAGGGCCACCGAACGCCACTCGCCGACGCGGCGGGCGATGCCCAGGCCGAAGAACATGCCGAGGCCGAGGGTCAGCATCGGCAGGGCGGTCAGCAGCGAGACGTCGCCGAAGCTGAGCGCGATCTCGCCGCGCATGGCGTTCAGCAGTGGGCCGACGGCGGCCATGGAGGGCCGCAGGTTGAGGCCGACCAGGACGATGGCGGCCATCAGCCAGAGGGTGCGGCCGGGTGGGTTGGCAGTGGGCATGGCGATCTCCTTTCGGGAGCACCATTGCGCCTGCGCCAGGGCGTGGCGGCAAATCAAAATCCGCAGGGCGGATTCGAAAAAATGCGCTGGCCAGGGAGTCGGGGCGGACGCTGGCGCAACGTTGCGAGTCGCGAGGTTATCCGCCCCGTGCGGCGCGTGGCCTCACTCCGCACTCAAGCGCATCAGGCTTTCGCTCAGGGCACGCGCGTGGCGGTCGACGATGATCGGCGCCCAGGGCCTGCCGGAAGCGCTGACCAGCGCGCTGCTCTTGCTGTTCAGGTCGCGCAGGGCCTGGCTCAGGTACTCCCAGCGGTTTTCCAGTTTCTTCAGTCCCGCCGGGTTGGCGCTTTGCGCCACCAGCAGGGCGATGCGCCGGTCGATCAGCGGGACCAGCACGCTCTCGTCCTGGCCGAGATAGTCCCGGGGCTGCTCGCGGGCAGTCTCCAGCCCGCCCAGGTAGGCGCGCGCCAGGTATTGCAGGGACAGGTACTCGACCCGCACCGGCAACTGCCAGAGCGGCAGGGGCTGGCCTGGCGGGGGCGGCGGCACCTGGCGTTCCACCAGGTTGAGGAAGTCACGCAGGGCGCGGCTCAGTTGCTGCGGGTAGCGCCAGGGCAGGTCCTCTTCGCGGGGGCCGTAGGCCGCGCCTTCACGGATGCGCGCCACCAGCGTCTTTTCGCCTTGCCGCAGGAGCACCCCCTCGGGGGCGGCGGCGAGCGCCCGATCGAGGCTGGCGAGGTCCTTCTCCAGTTGCGCCGCGTGCTGTTCCTGGAAACCCTCGCCGCGCAGCAACAACAGGCTGCCCACCGCGCGACAGGCCTGGACCTGCAGTTGTTGCAGGGCGCGTTGCTGGTCGTCGAGGGCAGCGCGCGCCGGCAGCGCCAGCAGCAGGCAGTAAAGACAGAGGACAGCGGGAAGCGCGGGACGGAGCATGGGGAGATCCTGTTGTTGTCGTTATGGATATCCGCACCGAGGGCAGGTGCCCTGCACACGGTAGCCGGCCATGGCGCGCCTGCAAGCGTTCGAAAGTGTGATTCGCGCTCAGCCGTGGGTGGCCGCGCGCAGGCCGGCGAGGTCGAGAATCTCGATGCCGCCGTAGCTGAGCTGGAGGATGCCCTGGGCTTCGAGGTCCTTGAGGATCTGGTTGGTGGTCTGCCGCGACAGCGACAGCATCAATGCCAACTGCTCCTGCGGCAGGTGCAGGACCTGCCGGCTGCGGCTGTTGTCGTAGCCCTCGGCGAGCATCAGCAGGCGCCGCGCCAGGCGTTGTGCGGCCGGCAGCAGGGCCATCTCTTCCAGGGCGATGAATGCCAGGCGCAGCTTGTGGCTCATCAGCAGGGCCACGTCGCGCCAGTAGTGCGGCTCGCGGCGAAGCAGTTCGAGCAGCGCCGCCTGCGGTACCTGGAGTAGCTGGGTGTGGCCTTCGGCGTAGGCATCGTGGGTGCGCGCCTGGCCGTCGAACAGGGCGATCTCGCCGAACCAGTGCGGCGCTTCCACCAGGATCAGCAGCGCCTCCTTGCCGTTCTCGCTGACCGCGCTGATACGGATCGCGCCCTCGACCACGCAGTACAGTCCGCAGGGCGCGTCGCCGCGGGCGAACAGGCGCTGGCCCGGCGGCAACTGGCGCGGTTGGGCGAGTGCCAGCAGGTGCGTCTGCAAGGCCTCCGGCAAACCCTGGAACCAGCGGCCGGCCTGGAGTTGCGAACGGTAGTCGGTACGCTCGTTCATGTTTGTCGTCTAGCTGACAGAGTGGAAAACCGGGGCGGCGCGATGATGCGAGAACCCTGGCGTGAGACCACAACAATGAAAACCCTAGTCGATCACCTTGCGCAATACGCCGCCTACCACCGCGACCGGCGCAACATCTTCAGCCATTTCATCGGCATTCCGATGATCGTCCTCTCCATCGCCGTGTTGCTGGCGCGGCCGGCGCTGGGGTTCGGCCTGTCTCCGGCGCTGCTGCTGGCGCTCGCCGCGGCGCTGTTCTACCTGCGCCTGGACCTGCGCTTCGGCGTGGCCATGACGGCGCTGCTGGCGCTGACGGTGTGGGGCGCTGCGCAATTGGCGGCGGGGACTACCGCGGCCTGGCTGGGCTGGGGCGTCGGCCTGTTCGTGGTCGGCTGGATCATCCAGTTCGTCGGTCATTACTACGAAGGGCGCAAGCCGGCCTTCGTCGACGATCTCAGCGGGTTGATCGTCGGTCCGCTCTTCGTGCTGGCGGAACTGGCCTTTCTGCTGGGGCTGCGCGGCGACGTGCAGCGCGAGGTCGAGGAGCGCGCCGGCCCGACCTGCATTCGCGAGCACAAGCGGGCGGCGTGAGGCGGTCTCCCGCGAGCGCGGGAGACCGGGGTGGGAGCGTTACTTGCGATCCGCAGCGATGCGCTGGCGGATGTGATCGGCGCGGGCCTGGGAGCCCGGGTGCGAATCGAACATGCTGCTGTCGCCGCCGCCCAGCTTGGCCAGCTTCTCGAAGGCGGTGACCAGGCCCTGGGTGTTCACTCCGCGCTTCTTCAGTAGCTCGTAGGAGAAATCGTCGGCGTCGGATTCCTGGGACTGGGAGAACTGCGCGTTGACCAGCGATTCGGTGAGTTCGCCCAGCTGGGAGCCGGACAGGGCGGCCAGCGCGCCGCTCTTCGAGGCGCCGGCGGCGCCGCGCACCGCGGCGGCCGCGTAGGCGGTCTGGGCGGCCTTGCGGGTGTGGCCGAGGGCGACGTGGCCCATCTCGTGGCCGAGTACGCCTTCGATCTCGTTGTCGCTCATCAGCTCCATCAGCCCGCTGTAGACGCGGATGCAGCCGTTGGCCATGGCCCAGGCGTTGACCTCCTCGGTGAGGTAGACCTTGTAGTTCACCGGCACGCCGTCGATCTGGTCGCCCAGGGCCTTGGCGATCTTGTCCAGGCGCTGGCCGTACTTGCTGTTGGCCGGGGCGATGCGGTTTTGCTGGTCGGACTCGGCGCAGGCCTGGTCGGCGACCTGGCGGACCTCGGCGTCGCTCAGGGTTGCAGCCTTCACCGCCATCATGCCGTGCTGCATGAGGTCCCCCTGGGGCAGGTTCTGGCAGCCGGCCAGGGTGGCGCAGGCGAGGGCCAGGGCGGAAAGGGAAAGACGGGTCTTCATCGTGTGCTCCTTGCGATAGGTGGCGTTCCGTGCCGGACGGGCGTGTTCCGCCCGGTGCCGCGCGCCCGGTGGGGGTCGCGCGGCGGCGGATGATAGCGACTTGTGCCGTTCGTCGGAAGTCCCGCGAAGGCCGCAGGCCCGCCCTGGCGGGTGCGCAATGCGTCCCTGGCGTCAGTGGAAACCGCGCCAGGCGAGGTCGGCGCCGAGCAGCAGGAGACCGACGAAGAAGCAGCGCCTGAACAGCGTCGCGCTGATCCGCTGGCGCAGCCACTGGCCGAGGAGCATCCCGCCCAGCGCCGGGACCAGGGTCAGCAGAGAGGCGCCGAGCATCTGCGGTTCGAGCAGGTCGCCGTGCACGCCGAGAGTGACCGCCAGGGCCAGGGTCGAGGCGCTGAACGACAGGCCGAGGGCCTGGACCAGTTCGTCGCGCTGCAATCCTAGGGCTCCCAGGTAGGGCACCGCGGGAATCACGAAAACCCCGGTGACCGCGGTCAGCGCGCCGGTCGCCAGCCCGACCAGCGGGCCGGCCCAGGGCTCGTGGCGTGCCGGCAGGTGCAGCGGGATCGCGGCCAGGCCGAGCAGCGCGTAGGCCGCCAGGGCCAGGCCGAGCACGCCGGTGGCCTGCCTTGGTGCGTCGCCGCCGAGCCATGCGCCGACCAGCAGGGTGCCCACGATCACCCCGAGCAGCAGGCCGGCCAGGCGCTTCATCAAGCCGAGGAAGCGCGGGCCGCAGGCGAGCTGCCAGAGGTTGGTCACCATCGACGGTACGATCAGCAGCGCCGCCGCCTGCATCGGCGGCATGGCCAGGCCGAGCAGGCCCACCGAGACCGTCGGCAGGCCCAGGCCGACCACGCCCTTGACGAAGCCGGCGAGAAGGAAGCTGAGGGCGATCAGCGGGATCAGGGCGTGGAGGTCGACGGACATGCGGGTTCTTCCTTGTCTCGGGCTGGCGCGAACGGGCGATGGCGGCCAGTATCTCTCGTCGTCGACAGGCAATGTTTCATCCGGAGGTGAAGCATGCAATTCAATCCCGGCTTCAGTTCGCTGGCGGCGCTGCTCGCCGATCCCGGCCGCGCGCAGATGATCTGGGCACTGATGGATGGCAGCGCCCGCCCGGCCAGCGAGCTGGCGCTGCTGGCGGGCGTCTCGCCGTCCTCCGCCAGCGGCCACCTGGGACGGCTGGTCGAGGGCGGCGTGCTGAGCCTGGAGGCGCGCGGGCGCAATCGCTTCTATCGCCTGGCCGGGCCGGAAGTGGGACAGGCGGTGGAAGCGCTGGCCAGCGCCTCCCTGGCCCTGCAGCCGCAGCGGCGCAGCCTGCCGCCGAGCCACGGCACGCCGTCGGCGTTGCGCGAGGCGCGGACCTGCTACGACCACCTGGCCGGCGAACTCGCGGTCGGTGTGTTCGCACGGATGCTGGATGCCGGCTGGATCGAGCAGGAGGGCAGGACGCTGCGCCTGAGCGCGACCGGCGAGGCCGGGCTGGCCAGGTTGGGAATCGACCTGGGGGAGGTCCGCCGCCGCCGTCGGCAGTTCGCCTGCGCCTGCCCCGACTGGAGCGAACGCAAGCCGCACCTCGGCGGCGCGCTGGGGGCGGCGTTGCTGGAGGCCTGTCTGCGCCAGGGCTGGTTGCGGCCGCAGGACGGCTCGCGGGCGTTGCAGGTGTCGTCGAAGGGCCGCGCGGGACTGCGCGGCCTGGCGGAGCGCACGGCGGGCTGAACCCGCCGCGGGATCAGAGATTGGCCACCGGCTGGAAGGCCTTCGGCTTGAAGTAGAGGGTCTCGCCGCGGGCCAGGCCGGCCAGGCTGTCGTGGTCCTTCACCACTTCGGCTTCGATCAGTTCGTCCTGGCCGTCGACCTTCAGCGTTACCCGGGTGATCGCCCCCAGCGGACGGATGTCGCGGACCTCGGCGGCGCGGTGCTCGGCCACCGCGGAACGCGACAGCGACACTTCGTGGGGGCGGAACAGCAGGTGCTGATCGTTGCCCAGTTGCAGGCGGTTGGAGTCGCCGAGGAAGTGGTAGACGAAATCGCTGGCCGGGTTCTCGTAGACCTCGCCGGGCGAGCCGATCTGCTCGATCACGCCCTTGTTCATCACCACGATGCGGTCGGCCACTTCCATCGCTTCTTCCTGGTCGTGGGTGACGAACACCGAGGTCAGGTTGATCTCCTCGTGCAGGCGCGCCAGCCAGCGGCGCAGCTCCTTGCGTACCTTGGCGTCGAGGGCGCCGAAGGGTTCGTCGAGGAGCAGGATCTTCGGCTCCACCGCCAGCGCGCGGGCCAGGGCGATACGCTGCCGCTGGCCGCCGGAGAGTTGCTCTGGATAGCGGTCGGCGAGCCAGTCGAGCTGCACCATGTTGAGCAGCTCGTGGACCTTGGCCTTGATCGCGGACTCGCCCGGCCGCTCGCCCTTGGGCTTCATGCGCAGGCCGAAGGCGACGTTGTCGAACACCGTCATGTGGCGGAACAGCGCGTAGTGCTGGAAGACGAAGCCGACGTTGCGGTCGCGCACGTCGTGCTGCGAGACGTCCTCGCCATGGAACACGATGTTGCCGGCGTCCGGGGTTTCCAGCCCGGCGATGATCCGCAGCAGGGTGGTCTTGCCGCACCCGGAGGGGCCGAGCAGGGCCACCAGCTCGCCGCTCTGGATATCCAGGTTGATGTTGTCCAGGGCCTTGAAGGCGTTGAAGTTCTTGCTGACGTTACGGATTTCGATGCTCATGGTTCATTCCTCGTCAGCATTGCTTTTCAGTCGGGACATGCGGGATTCGCTCCACTGCTTGAGCAGAAGGATGACCAGCGCCATCAGCAGCAACAGGCTGGCGACGCTGAAGGCGGCGACATGGTTGTATTCGTTGTAGAGGATCTCGACGTGCAGCGGCAGGGTGTTGGTGACACCGCGGATATGCCCGGAAACCACCGACACCGCGCCGAACTCGCCCATCGCCCGCGCGGTGCAGAGCACCACGCCGTAGATCAGGCCCCACTTGATGTTCGGCAGGGTCACGTGCCAGAACATCTGCCAGCCGTTGGCGCCGAGCAGGCGGGCGGCTTCCTCCTCCTGGGTGCCCTGCTCCTGCATCAGCGGGATCAGTTCGCGGGCGACGAAGGGCACGGTGACGAAGAGGGTCGCCAGGACGATTCCGGGCACCGCGAAGACGATCTGAATGTCGTGGTCGCTCAGCCATTCGCCGAAGTAGCCCTGGGCGCCGAACAACAGCACGTAGATCAGGCCGGCGATCACCGGCGAGACCGAGAACGGCAGGTCGATCAGGGTCACCAGGATGCTCTTGCCGCGAAACTCGAACTTGCTCACGCACCAGGCGGCGGCGACACCGAACAGCAGGTTGAGCGGCACCGAGATGGCCACCGCGATCAGGGTCAGCTTCAGCGCGGCCAGCGCGTCGGGTTCGAGGATCGCCTCGAAGAAGGTGCCGAAACCCTGCTTCAGCGCCTCGCTCAGGACCACGTAGAGCGGCAGCAGGAGGAACAGGGCGAAGACCAGCCAGGCCAGGACGATCAGGGCCAGGCGGCCGCCGGCGTTGCCGCGGCGGGAGGCGCTGGCGGTGGCAGCGGAAATGCTTGCACTGGACATGGCGCCCTCCTTACGGGGTTTCGATGCGACGCTGCAGCAGGTTGATCAGCAGCAGCAGGATGAAGGACACCACCAGCATCAGCACGCCGATGGCGGTGGCGCCGGTGTAGTCGTACTGGTCCAGCTTGACCATGATCAGCAGCGGCAGGATCTCGGTCTTCATCGGCATGTTGCCGGCGATGAAGATCACCGAGCCGTATTCGCCGACGCCCCGGGCGAAGGCCAGGGCGAAACCGGTCAGCCAGGCCGGCAGCAGCGCCGGCACGAGGATATGGCGGAACACCTGCAGCGGCCTGGCGCCGAGGCAGGCAGCGGCTTCCTCGACTTCCTTGGGAATGTCGGCGAGCACCGGCTGCACCGTGCGGACCACGAACGGCAGGGTCACGAAAGTCAGCGCCAGGGTGATCCCCAGGGGGGTATAGGCGATCTTGAAGCCGAGGTCGCTGGCGAACTGTCCGACCAGGCCGGCCGGCGCATAGAGCGCGGTGAGGGCGATACCGGCGACGGCGGTGGGTAGGGCGAAGGGCAGGTCGATCATGGCATCGATGATCTTCCGTCCGGGGAATTCGTAGCGCACCAGGACCCAGGCCAGCAGCGTGCCGATCAAGCCGTTGAGCACGGCGGCGGCGAGCGCGGTGCCGAAGCTCAGCTTGAGCGCGGCGAGCACCCGCGGCGCGCTGATGATGGCCCAGAATTGCTCCCAGCTGAGCTGGGTGGTCTTGAGGAACATGGCCCCCAGCGGGATCAGGACCAGCAGGCTGAGGTACACCAGGGTGTATCCCAGGGTCAGCCCGAAGCCGGGTATGACCGGGGAAATGCGTCGTGACATGTTCTGTCCTTACTCTGCGTTGGAACGCTTGGTGGCTCTCCCGGTGCCGGTTCCTTCCGGCAGTGGGCCCGGTACGGGACCGGGCCTGCTAGCCCCCTCGCCCGTCCGGGAGAGGGTCTGGGAGAGGGGCCGTGGTTCGGGCGACGGGTCTGCCGTCGCGATCATTGCGCCTGGTAGATCTGGTCGAAGATGCCCCCGTCGTTGAAGAACTTCGGCTGGGCCGTCTTCCAGCCGCCGAAATCGGAGTCGACGGTGACCAGGTTCAGTTTCGGGAACTGCGTGGCGAACTCGGCGGCGACCTTCTGGTTGCGCGGCCGGTAGAAGTTCTGCGCGGCGATGCGCTGGCCTTCCTCGCTGTACAGGTATTGCAGGTAGGCCTCGGCGACCTTGCGGGTGCCTTTCTTCTCGACCACCTTGTCGACCACCGCGACCGGCGGTTCGGCAAGGATGGAGATGGAGGGTACGACGATCTCGAAGTTTTCCCCGCCCTGTTCCTTCTTCGCCAGGAACGCCTCGTTCTCCCAGGCCAGCAGCACGTCGCCGATCTGGTTGTTGACGAAGGTGATGGTCGAGCCGCGGGCGCCGGTGTCGAGTACCGGTACGTGCTTGTACAGCGCCTGCACGTAGTCCTTGGCCTTCTCGTCGCTGCCGTACTGCTTCTTCGCCCAGGCCCAGGCGGCGAGGAAGTTCCAGCGCGCGCCGCCGGAGGTCTTCGGGTTCGGCGTGATGACTTCCACGCCTTCCTTGGTCAGGTCGCCCCAGTCCTTGATTCCCTTGGGGTTGCCCTTGCGCACCAGGAACACGATGGTCGAGGTGTAGGGGGTGCTGTTGTCCGGCAGGCGTGCCTGCCAGTCGGCCGGCAGCAGCTTGCCGAGCTTGTGCAGTTCGTCGATGTCGCCGGCCAGGGCCAGGGTCACCACGTCGGCCTTGAGCCCGTCGATCACCGCGCGGGCCTGCTTGCCGGAGCCGCCGTGGGACTGCTGGACGGTCAGGTCCTCGCCGCCCTGGGCCTTCCAGTGCTTGATGAAGGCCGCGTTGTAGGCCTGGTACAGCTCGCGGGTCGGGTCGTAGGAAACGTTCAGCAGTTGCGTGGCTGCGGCAACCGGGCCGGAGACCAGGGCGCTGGCGAGTGCGGCCAGGGCGAAACGACGAAGGGACATGTGCAGCTCCTAGGTGTGTGCTGTTTCGATTGTTCTAATGGGGTGTTGGCGGAACGACGGGAACACGGGGCGTCAGGCGCGCATTCGCGGCCGACAGCTGCAGTACCGGTGCGGATGGGGTATCGAACGGATGTTCATGGCGAGACGCCTCCGGTGGTCCAGTCGGGTCGTGTGCTTCAGGCCTGCTTGACGGCCGGTTGCTGCAGACGGAATTTTTCCTTGCGCTCGATCTGCACCACCTGGCCGTTGTGCACGGTGATCTCGACGGCGCCGAAGCGCAGGCCGCGCAGGGCACTCTGGATTTCACGCAGGATGGTGGCTTCGTCCTGGCCATCCAGGCTTCTGAGGGTTGCGCTCATGGGTCTCTGCTCCTGTGGCTCGAGGTGCCGCGTTGCTCGACGAAGTGGAGGCGGCGTGAGGCGCATAGTAAGCAGTGGGCAATATTCTTAAAAATATTGTTTAAGAATCTTTATAGGTAAAGTGGTTATAAGACGGCGAAGCGGCCCGGCTTCGCCGCCAGGCTCAGTCTTCCGGCAGCGCCACGGGCGGCAGGTCGAAGCGCAGCGCTTCCGCCGGTTGCGGCCGTCCGTACCAGTAGCCTTGGCCGAAGTCGCAGCCATGTTCGCGCAGGAACAGCGCCTGGTCCTGGTGCTCGATGCCCTCGGCAACCACCCGCAGCCCCATGCTTTGCGCCAGGGCAACGATCGCCCGGGCGATCGCGGCGTCGTCCACCGCGCCGGGCAGGCCGGCGACGAAGCCCTGGTCGATCTTCAGCTTGTGCACCGGCAGCCGCTTGAGGCGCATCAGCGAGGAATAGCCGGTGCCGAAGTCGTCGATGGCCAGGTTCACGCCGAGGATGCGCAGGCGGCAGAGCAGGTTGAGGGACTGCTCGAAGTCCTCCATCACCGCGCTTTCGGTGACTTCCAGCTCCAGGTAGCGGGGCTCCAGCCCGGACTCTTCCAGGGCATTGGCGATCCTTTCCTCCAGGCCGCCGCGGTTGAACAGCCGGCTGGAGACGTTGACCGCGACGAACTCCAGCTCGACGCCGCGCTGTTGCCACTCGCGCATCTGCCGGCAGGCACGCTTGAGCACCCAGTTGTCCAGCGCGGCGATCAGCCCGCATTCCTCCGCCACCGGGACGAACTCGCCTGGCGGCACCAGGCCGCGCTCGGGATGCTGCCAGCGCACCAGCGACTCGACGCCGACGATCCGCCCGCTGGCCAGGTCGTGCACCGGCTGGTAGTGGACGCGCAGTTCGTCGTGATCCAGCGCATGGCGCAGGGCCGATTCCACCTGGACATGGGCGCGGGCCCGGGCGGTCAGCACGCGGGTGTAGAAGGCGTAGGCGTTACGCCCGCTGTCCTTGGCCTGGAACAGCGCGGCGTCGGCGTGTTGCATCAGGTGGTCGACGTCGCTGGCGTCTTCCGGGTAGAGGCTGACACCGAGGCTTGCGCTGATATAGATCGGCTGGCAGTGGATGTCGAACGGCGCGTTGAAACCGTCGAGGATGCGCTGCGAGAGTCGCGCGACGGCTTCCGGGTCGTCGTTCTCGACGAGGATGGCGAATTCGTCGCCGCCCAGTCGCGACAGCAGGCAGCGCTCGTCGAGCTGGTGTTGCAGGCGCTTGCTGACCTCCTTGAGGAGCATGTCGCCAGTTGTATGGCCGAGGCTGTCGTTGATGTGCTTGAAGTGGTCGAGGTCGATCAGCAGCAGGGCCCCGGCCACCGTCCGGTCCTTGCCGTTCTCCAGCGCCTGCTCGATGCGCTCGCGCAGCAGCACGCGGTTGGGCAGGCCGGTCAGCGAGTCGTGGTGGGCGAGGAAGTCCAGCTCGTTCTCCGAGCGCTTGATGCTGCTCAGGTCGGAGAACACCCCGACGTAGTGGGTCAGCTGGCCCTGGTCGTTGCGCACCACGCGGATGTGCAGCCACTGCGGGTAGATCTCGCCGCTCTTGCGCCGGTTCCAGATTTCTCCGCTCCAGACGTCCTGCTCGCGCAGGGCCAGCCACAGGCGCTGGTAGAACGCCTGGTCCTGGCGGCCGGAGCGGAGGATCGCCGGGGTCTTGCCGAGCACGTCTTCGGAGCGGTAGCCGGTGATGCGCTCGAAGGAAGGGTTGACGTGCACGATCACCGCCTGGGCATCGGTGACCAGAACGCCCTCGCGGGTGCTGTCGAATACCGCCGCGGCCTGGCGCAGGTGGTCTTCCTTGAGCCGCTGCAGGGTGATGTCGCGGGCCACGCCAGTGTAGTGCAGCGGCTTGCCCAGGGCGTCGCGGAGGACCCGGCCGCGCGAGTGGATCCAGCGGTAGTCGCCGTCCTTGTGGCGCAGGCGGTAGATGTGGTCGAGATTGTCGGTCAGGCCCTGCAGGTGGTTGCGGTGGGCCTCCAGCACGGTGGCGTACTCTTCGGGGTGCAGGCGCTTCTTCCAGGTCTCGATGGGGTCGCCGAGTTCCTCCGGAGCGAGGCCGATCAGCGCGGCGTAGCCCGGCGAGACGAACATCCGGTCGGTCACCAGGTCCCAGTCCCAGAGTCCGTCGCGCACCGCTTCCAGGGCGCGGTTCAGGCGCTGCTCGCTGCCGTGCAGTTCGTCGTAGGCCTGGGCCTTGCGGCGGAACTGGCGTACCAGGTAGAGGTACAGGAGCAGGCCGGTTGCGGCGAAGAAGAACAGCCGCTTGGCGGTCATCCAGAACACCAGTTGGTCGTGGTCCTGGACCTGGTTTTGTAACAAATGATCGCTCAGGAACGCCCAGGCGATGGCGATTGCGAGATAAGCCAGGCTCAGGCGAAGGGCACTCAGGCGGGGGCTCATGGGATTTTCAGTGGGCAATTATTGGCCGGGCAGTATAAATGATGGCCATCCGGCCCTGTTCATATCTAAAAGAACGGATGGTAATCCCCAGCCGCTTGGTGATAATGCCCCCAGGTTTTGTCAGACAAGGCCCTCATCACTCCCAAGTCCCCCCGAGGTTCAGTACTGCCTATGTGGTTCAACGGTTTTCTCGACCTGTCGCCGTGGCAACTGGTGGCAGTTACCCTGGTGCTGACGCATATCACCATCGTCAGCGTGACCGTCTACCTGCATCGCTATTCCGCCCACCGTGCACTCGACCTGCACCCCGCGCTGCAGCACTTCTTCCGTTTCTGGTTGTGGTTGACCACAGGGATGAACACGCGCGAATGGACCGCGATCCACCGTAAGCACCATGCCAAGTGCGAGACCGTCGAGGATCCGCACAGCCCGGTGCACAAGGGCCTGTTCACCGTCCTGCGCGCAGGCGCGGAGCTGTACAAGGCCGAGGCGAAGAACCAGGACACCCTGCGCATCTACGGCAAGAACTGCCCGGACGACTGGATCGAGCGCAATCTCTACTCGCGCTTCCCGATCGGCGGCGTGGTGCTGATGGCGCTCATCGACCTGGCCCTGTTCGGCGCCCTTGGCCTGACCGTCTGGGCCGTGCAGATGGTATGGATTCCGTTCTGGGCCGCCGGCGTGGTCAACGGCCTCGGCCACGCGGTCGGCTATCGCAACTTCGAATGCCGCGACGCCGCCACCAACCTGGTGCCCTGGGGCATCCTCATCGGCGGCGAAGAGCTGCACAACAACCACCACACCTACCCGAACTCGGCCAAGCTGTCGGTGAAGAAGTGGGAATTCGACCTGGGCTGGGCCTGGATCAAGCTGTTCAGCTTCCTGCGCCTGGCCAGGGTCGCCCGGGTCGCGCCGATCGCCCATCGGGTCGAGGGCAAGCACAGCCTGGACATGGACACCGCCATGGCGATCCTCAACAACCGCTTCCAGATCATGGCGCAGTACCGCAAGCTGGTGATCGCGCCGCTGGTCAAACAGGAAGTGGCCAAGGCCGACGAGTCGGTGCGCCACCTGTTCCGCCGCGCCAAGCGCCTGCTGTCGCGCGAGACCAGCCTGCTGCAGGACCGCCACCACGTGCGCATCGACTCGATGCTCGCCCACAGCCAGGCGCTGAAGGTGATCTACGAGAAGCGCCTGGCGTTGCAGCAGATCTGGGCCAAGACCAGCGCCAATGGCCACGACATGCTGGCGGCGATCAAGGACTGGGTGCATGAGGCGGAAGCCAGCGGTATCCAGTCGTTGAAGGAGTTCGCCGCGCAACTGAAGACCTACTCGCTGCGTCCCGCCTGACGCCTGGCGCGCCCTCGCGGGTGCGTCAGCCGCCTCTGCAACGCGCCGGCTCCTGCCGGCGCGTTGCGTTTCGGCGTCGCCAATGCGACGCCCCGCCGATACTTCTCTTCCTCCGCAAGTCGACTTGCCCGATCCGGGATTCAGCCCGGGCGGCGCCCGGCCTATCTTCGGCGTGCCCAGGCGCCACGCCGGGCGTCACGCAGAACAACAAGAAAAGGAGCGCGGGCGATGTTGCTGGATTACCTGATCATGCTGGTCTACGCCCTGGCCATGCTGGGCCTGGGCTGGTACGGAATGCGCAAGGCGAAGAGCCAGAGCGATTTCCTCGTCGCCGGACGCCGCCTCGGCCCCGGCCTCTACCTGGGAACCATGGCCGCGGTGGTGCTCGGCGGCGCGTCGACCATCGGTACGGTCAAGCTCGGCTACCAGTTCGGCCTGTCCGGCTTGTGGCTGGTGTTCATGCTCGGCCTGGGGATCATCGTCCTCAGCCTGGTGTTCTCGCGGCAGATCGCGCGCCTGCGGGTGTTCACCGTGACCCAGGTGCTGGAGCAGCGCTACCAGGCCTCCTCGCGCCTGATCGGCGGGGTGGTCATGGTCGCCTACGACCTGATGGTGGCGGTCACCGCGACCATCGCCATCGGCTCGGTCACCGAGGTGGTATTCGGCATCCCGCGGATCCCGGCGATCCTCTGCGGTGGCGGGATCGTCATCGTCTATTCGGTGATCGGCGGCATGTGGTCCCTTACGCTGACCGACATCATCCAGTTCGTGATCAAGACCGTCGGTATCTTCCTGGTCCTGCTGCCGTTGTCGATCGACGGCGCCGGTGGCCTGGCGCGCATGCAGGAGGTGCTGCCGGCGGGCTTCTTCGACCTCGGCCACATCGGCCTGGATACCATACTCACCTACTTCCTCCTGTACTTCTTCGGTGCGCTGATCGGCCAGGACATCTGGCAGCGGGTGTTCACCGCGCGCAGCGAGACGGTGGTGCGCTACGCCGGGCTTGGCGCCGGCGTCTACTGCATGCTCTACGGCGCCGCCTGCGCGCTGATCGGCGCGGCGGCGCGGGTCCTCCTGCCGGACCTGGCGGTGCCGGAGAACGCCTACGCCGAGATCACTCGCGAGGTACTGGCGCCGGGCCTACGCGGCCTGGTGGTGGCGGCCGCGCTGTCGGCGATCATGTCCACCGCCAGTGGGTGCCTGCTGGCGGCGGCCACCGTGCTGCAGGAAGACATCTACGCGCGCTTCCTGCGCCCCGGTACCACCAGCGACATCCGCCTGAGCCGTTGCATCACCCTGCTGATGGGCGTGGCGATGCTGGTCCTGGCGTGCCTGGTCAACGATGTCATCGCGGCCCTGAGCATCGCCTACAACCTGCTGGTCGGCGGCCTGCTGGTGCCGATCGTCGGCGCGCTGCTGTGGCGCCGGGCCAGTCCGCAGGGGGCGATCGCCAGCATCGTCGCCGGTTGCCTGGCGGTGATCGCCTGCATGGCCCGCGACGGCCTGCTCGCCAACTCGCCAATCGTCTACGGCCTGCTGGCCAGCCTGGCGACCTTCGTCGCGGTCAGCCTGGCTACCCGTCCTGCCGCCAGCCTGCGAGCCCAGCCGGAATGAACCCACCGCGCCGGGCGGCGCCCGGCGCTTTCTTCCCGCCACACGGAGACGCCCCATGTCGAACGACCATCCGCAGCCCCTCGACGCCGCCGAGATTCCACGCTTCGCCGGCATCCCGACCTTCATGCGCCTGCCGGCGTTCACCGACCCGGCGGCGCTGCAGGTCGGCCTGATCGGCGTGCCCTGGGATGGCGGCACCACCAACCGCGCCGGTGCCCGCCATGGCCCGCGCGAGGTGCGCAACCTGTCCAGCCTGATGCGCAAGGTGCATCACGTCAGCCGCATCGCGCCCTACGACCTGGTGCGGGTCGGCGACCTCGGTGATGCGCCGGTGAATCCCATCGACCTGCTCGATTCGCTGCGCCGCATCGAAGGCTTCTATCGCCAGGTCCATGCCGCCGGTACCCTGCCGCTGTCGGTCGGTGGCGACCACCTGGTGACCCTGCCGATCTTTCGCGCCCTGGGTCGCGAGCGGCCGCTGGGCATGGTGCATTTCGATGCGCATTCCGATACCAACGACCGCTACTTCGGCGACAACCCCTACACCCACGGCACGCCATTCCGCAGGGCCATCGAGGAAGGTCTGCTCGACCCGCTGCGCACGGTGCAGATCGGCATTCGCGGCTCGGTGTATTCGCCGGACGACGACGCTTTCGCCCGCGAGTGCGGCATCCGCGTGATCCACATGGAAGAGTTCGTCGAACTGGGCGTCGAGGCGACCCTGGCCGAAGCGCGGCGGGTGGTGGGCGACGGGCCGACCTATGTGAGTTTCGACGTCGACGTGCTCGACCCGGCCTTCGCGCCTGGCACCGGCACCCCGGAGATCGGCGGCATGACCAGCCTCCAGGCCCAGCAACTGGTCCGCGGCCTGCGCGGGCTGGACCTGGTCGGCGCCGACGTGGTGGAAGTCTCGCCGCCGTTCGATGTCGGCGGCGCCACGGCGCTGGTGGGGGCGACCATGATGTTCGAACTGCTCTGCCTGCTTGCCGAGTCGGCCGCGCGAAGCGCCTGACGGCGTTCCGCCGGCCTGGCTTTGGCGCTATAACGAAGGCGGACCGAACGCCATGGGGGCGGGAATGCTGGGCAACCTCAACGACATCGACCTGCGCATGCTGCGCACCTTCTGCGCCATCGTCGAGGCCGGCGGCTTCACTGCCGCCCAGGCGCGCCTGAACACCAGCCTGTCGCGCCTGAGCGTGCTGGTGCGCGACTTGGAGGTGCGCCTGGGCTATTCCCTGTGCCGGCGCGGCAACGGCGGTTTCCAGTTGACCGAGGAGGGGCAGGAGCTCTACGACGCCGCGCTCGGCCTGTTCAGCGACATCGCCCGTTTCCGCGAGCAGGTCCGCGGCCTCGGCGGGCGCGATCGCGAGGCGTTGCACCTGGGCTGCGTCGATGGCGTCATCGGCCAGCATTGCCTGCCGTTGCCGCTGGCCATCCGGCTGTTTCGCCAGCGCGCCCCGGAGGTGCTGCTCAAGCTGCACACGCGGCGTCCCGACGAACTCGAGCACGCGGTGCTGGAAGAGCGCCTGCAACTGGCGGTGGGGGCCTTTCACCACCGGTTGTCCGGGCTCTACTACCAACCCCTGTTCCGCGAGGAGCAGAACCTCTATTGCGGCAGCGCGCACCCCTTCTTCGCCCGGGCGGACGACGAGCCGACACTGGACGAGATCTGCGCCGCCGACTATGTCGGCCGCGGCTACATGGCGGAAAACCATCGCCCGCACGACCTGCGCTTCAACCAGGGGACCGACGCCTACACCATGGAGGCCATCGCTACCCTGGTCTTCAGCGGCACCTACATCGGCTACCTGCCGACGCACTATGCCGCCACCTGGGTCGCCGAAGGGCGCATGCGGGCGATCCGGCCACGGCAACTGGCCTACGACTCGGAATTCCATTGCATTACCCGTCAGGGACACGAAGAACGACCGACCCTGACCCTGTTCCTGCGCTCGCTGTTCGAGGCGCAGAAACAACTGGGCGTGCAGGCTCCGGCGAATACGAACGGCATCGCTCGGCAATTGTGATCAAGCGCACTGGCTGGAGCCTTTCCCTGCCGTTCGGCGGGCATTTCTGTATCGCCGCGACCCCTGCGCTAAGTTGGCGGTCGAACCCGTTCCGCGAGCAGAGCGACGATCCATGGACGACCTAACCGGCATTCCCGAAGACCCGCAGGAGGCCGCGCTGGCCTTGCTGCACAGCCGTGCCGAAGTGGCCCGGCTGAAGGAGCGCGAGCAACTCTTCAGCGCCTTGCTGGCCAGCGTCAACTCGGTGCTCTGGGCCTACGACTGGCAGAACCGGCGAATGGTCTACGTCAGTCCCGCCTACGAGAAAATCTTCGGCCGTTCCGCGGCGCTGCTGCTGGCGGACTACGAGGAATGGCGCAACAGCATCTACCCGGACGACCTCGACTACGCCGACAGCAGCCTGCTGCAGGTGCTCGAACGTGGCGCCGTGGAACAACGCGAATACCGCATCGTGCGTGGCGACGGCGAGGTCCGCTGGCTCAACGACAAGTGCTTCGTCAGCCGCCAGGGCGAGGCGGGACTGCCGCTGATGGTGGTGGGCATCGCCGAGGACATCACCGACAAGAAGCACATGGAGAGCGAGCTGCAACGGCTGGCCACCACCGACGTGCTGACCCAGAGCAGCAACCGTCGCTATTTCTTCGACAGTGCCGAGGCGGCCTTCAAGGAGTGTCGCCGCGAGGGGATACCGTTGGCGTTCCTGCTGCTGGACGTCGATGATTTCAAGAAGATCAACGACCGCTTCGGCCACCAGGTCGGCGACCAGGTCCTCCAGCGTATCGCCCAGAGCGGCAGTGCCGCGCTGCGCCGTGGCGACCTGTTCGGGCGGATCGGCGGCGAGGAGTTCGCCGTGCTGCTGCCCGGCTGCGACGAGCAGACCGCGCGACAGATCGGCGAACGCCTGCAGCGCGAGGTGCAACGCCTGCGCTTCCAGGAGGGCGAGCACAGCTTCGGGATCACCGTCAGCCAGGGCCTGACGGTCCTCCAGGCCGATGACGAGGGACTCGGTGCCCTCTACAGCCGGGCCGACGCCGCGATGTACTCGGCCAAGCGCCAGGGCAAGGACTGCATCGTCGTGGGCTGACCGCTGGGCAAACGTTTCCGTTTTGTCGACGGCGCCACGGAATACCTCTTTGGGGAGGCGACCGGCAGGTCGCGACTGCGGTACAATATTCCTTAAAGCTATTAAATATGAATAATTAATTCTTTTTAGGTTTATTGCGGATATTTTACTGTTTATTACCCACGCGCTATAAAGCGCGGGAAATAACGAATTCTGAAACGTGGCGGTAACTCGCCAGAAAGGAAGCTGTAATAGGCGGTTTTCTGCCGACACCCTTCGGCCCGTCAGCCGGGAGAAGGGCAGGAAGCCCGAGAGGACGCGAAGGCGGAGCCCGATGGAAAGATTGGCTTACAAATTGCCTTCACTGGCGGTGGGTCGAGACACCCGCCGCACAATAACAAGACACGAGTACGCCCATGCACACGCTTCCGTTCGCTGCCTCCCTGCCTGCTTGCCTGCCCCGTCGTTCCATCGTCGCGGGTTGCGCCGTTTCCTGATCCATCGAATGCCGAGTTTCGCGCGCGCCATCTTCCGGGATGGTACGGCGCTCAGTGTTTCAACGACCGGTCGGGCCCACGCGTTCCACTTCCCCCGACCGGAAGACAATTAGCAATACCAATGGGGAAAAGACCAATGAAGAGTCGCAAGATCAACAAGTCACGACTGGCCCTGGCCATCACTGCCGGTACCCTCGGTGCCCTGGCGCAACAGGCGGTCGCCGCCGGTTTCATCGAGGACAGCAAGGCATCGCTGACCCTGCGCAACTTCTACATCAATACCGACAACCGCAATGGCACCGCCTCGCCGAGCAAGCAGGAAGAGTGGGGCCAGGGCTTCATCCTGAATTACCAGTCGGGCTTCACCCAGGGCACCGTCGGCTTCGGCGTCGACGCGCTGGGCCTGCTCGGCGTGCGCCTGGACGGCGGCGGCCGTGCCGGCAAGAGCGGCCTGGACCGCCAGCCGGGCACCGTGTTCCCGCTGGAAAGCAACGGCGAGCCGGTGCACGACTTCGCCAGCCTGGGCCTGACCGCCAAGGCCAAGGTATCCAACACCGAGTTCCGCTATGGCACCCTGCAGCCGAAGCTGCCGGTGGTCACCTACAACGACGGCCGCCTGCTGCCGGTCACCTTCGAGGGCGGCCAGGTCACCTCGACCGACCTCAAGGACTTCACCCTGGTTGCCGGCCAACTGGAACACTCCAAGGGCCGTAACTCCACCGACAACCGCAGCCTGAGCATCGCCGGCGCCAACGGCAGCAGCGCCAGTTCGCGCGACAGCAACAAGTTCTACTACGCGGGTGGTGACTACAAGGTCAACAAGGACCTGACCCTGCAGTACTACTACGGCAACCTGGACGACTTCTACAAGCAGCACTTCCTCGGCCTGATCCACAACTGGCAGATTGGCCCGGGCGTCCTGAAGACCGACCTGCGCGCCTTCGACAGCAGCTCCGACGGCAAGAACGGCAGCCGTTCCGGCCGTGCCGACGGCTACGTCAGCAGCGGCTACTACGGCAGCGGCGTGACCAAGGGCGAAGTCGACAACCGCGCCTTCAGCGGCCTCTTCACCTATACCGTCAGCGGCCACAGCATCGGCGCCGGCTACCAGATCCTCAACGGCGACAGTGACTTCCCGTTCCTGAACCGTGGCGATGGCGAAGGTTCTACCGCGTACCTGATCACCGACGTGCAGATCGGCAAGTTCCAGCGTGCCGGCGAGCGCACCTGGCAGGTCCGCTACGGCTACGACTTCGCCACCGTCGGCGTGCCGGGCCTGACCTTCAACACCATTTACCTGAGCGGCGACAAGATCAAGACCGCCCGCGGCGACCAGAGCGAGTGGGAACGCGATATCTCCCTGGCCTACGTGATCCCGGACGGCACCTTCAAGGGCCTGGGCTTCACCTGGAAGAACGCCTCCTTCCGCAGCGGCCTGCCGGCTGCCGGTTCGAGCAACAACCAGCGCGACCAGGACGAGAACCGCCTGATCGTCAGCTACACCCTGCCGCTGCTGTAAGCTCCGGCCGGACAGGAAAAAGCCCGCGTCCTCCTGGAGGACGCGGGCTTTTTTCATTCATGGCGCCACTCGGCGTGCCGGGCCGGCCAGGGCGAACAGCGCCGCGGCTGGCCATCCGCCCTGCGGGATGCCCGTCAGGCCTTGCGCGGCGCCGGTTGCTGCTGGGTGATGCAATGGATGTTGCCGCCGCCGAGGAGGATCTCGCGCCCCGGGACCATCACCACCTCGTGCTCGGGGAACACGCGCTGGAGGATCGCCCTGGCCTCGGCGTCCTTGGGATCGTCGAAGCTCGGCGCGATGATGCCGCCGTTGACGATCAGGAAGTTCACGTAGGAGCCGGCCAGGCGAATGGAGGGATCGCGCGGCTGGCTGCCCTCGACGATATCCACGCCGTCGCACTCTTCCTGGGTCGCGTACAGCGGGCCGGGGATCGGCATCTTGTGTACCACCAGCTTGCGTCCCTTGGCGTCGCGGCTTTCTTCCAGCACGCGGAGGGCGGCCTGGCAGCGCAGGTAGTTCGGGTCGTCCTGGTCGTCGGTCCAGGCCAGCAGCACCTCGCCGGGACGCACGTAGCAGCAGAAGTTGTCGACGTGGCCGTCGGTCTCGTCGTTGTAGAGGCCGTTCGGCAGCCAGATGATGCTCTCCACCGCAAGGTAGTCGCGCAGGGTCCGCTCGATCTCCGCCTGGCTCAGGTGCGGGTTGCGGTTGTGGTTGAGCAGGCATTCCTCGGTGGTGATCAGCGTGCCTTCGCCGTCGACGTGGATCGAGCCGCCCTCGAGGACGAAGTCGTCGGTGCGGTAGCGGGCGCGCCGTTCGATCTCGAGGATCTTGCGTGCCACCTGGTCGTCGCGCTGCCAGGGGAAGTACAGGCCGCCTTCGAAGCCGCCCCAGGCGTTGAAGCCCCAGTCGACGCCGCGTACATCGCCCTTGTCGTCGATGACGAAGGTCGGGCCGGTGTCGCGGACCCAGGCATCGTCGCTGCTGATTTCCACGACGCGGATGTTGCCGTCGTCGAGGCGTGCGCGCGCGTTCTCGTACTGCCCGGCGCTGGCGCAGACGGTGACCGGCTCGAAGCGCGCGATGGCCTTGGCCACCGCGGCGAAGGCCGCCTGGGCCGGCTTGCCGCCGTTGCGCCAGTTGTCCGGGCGTTCCGGCCAGACCATCCAGGTCTGCTCGTGGGGTTCCCATTCGGCGGGCATGCGGAAGCCGTCGGCGCGTGGGGTGCTGGTCGGGTTGCTCATCGCTGCTCCTGAAATCGTTGCTATGCGCGGCGGACGCCGGCGCGGAATGCGCGGGGCGTCCCCGCGCGGATCGTTTCCCGAGGCCTCACGACTCCAGCGAACCGTCCAGGGTCTTCAGCGGACCGTAGAGGTTCGGCCGGCGGTCGCGGAACACGCCCCAGGCGCTGCGGGTGCGCTCCAGCGCATCGAGGTCGAAGGTGTGGACAAGGATACCTTCCTCGGTGCGGTTCAGCTCCTCGACTTTCTCGCCGAACGGGTCGGCGATGAACGAAGAACCATAGAAGGTGATGTCGTAGCCATCCTGCTCCTCGCGGCCGATGCGGTTGGAAGCCACCAGCGGCATCAGGTTGGCTCCGGCATGGCCTTGCTGCACGCGCTGCCAGTGATCGCGCGAGCTGATGCTGGCGTCGTGCGGTTCGCTACCGATGGCGGTCGGGTAGAACAGGAGTTCCGCGCCGAGCAAGGCCATGCTGCGCGCCGATTCGGGGAACCACTGGTCCCAGCAGATACCGACGCCGATCCGTGCGTAGCGGGTCTGCCAGACCTTGAAGCCGGTGTCGCCCGGATTGAAGTAGTACTTCTCGTGGTAGCCCGGGCCGTCCGGGATGTGGCTCTTGCGGTAGACCCCGAGGTTGCCGCCATCGGCGTCGATGACCGCGATGCTGTTGAAGCGGGCGCGCCCGGCGCGTTCGAAGAAGCTGATCGGCAATACCACCTGCAACTCCCGGGCGAGGGCCTGGAAGTGGGCGATGGCGGCGTTCTCCTCGACCGTGGTGGCCAGCTGCAGGTAGTCCGGGTTCGGCTTCTGGCAGAAGTAGGGGGTCTCGAACAGTTCCTGGATCAGGATGATCTGCGCACCCCTGGCGGCGGCCTGGCGCACCAGTTTCTCGGCGCGGGCGATGTTCGCCGGACGATCCCAGGAGCAGGCCATCTGGGTGGCGGCGACGGTGACGTTGCGGGTCATGGAGCACCTCGTGTGCTGGCTCGGATGGCTGCCGGGCTTGGCGGCGGCCGGTTGTGGGTCGGGCGGGCGGGAACGGGGTGTCGCGCCCGATCGAGTGATGGGCGGATTTATATCCGATAAAAATCGGACTGTGAAGCGGTTTAAGAGGGTGTCATGGATTTTCTATCGATTTAAATCGGATATAAATCCGGATAATGGTTCGCTACGCTTTTCCAGGATCGGCGGCAGGTAGAGCCCCAGGTAGGCGTCGAACACCCGCATGCCTTCTTCCGCCAGGCGTGCGTCGATGATCCCGTGACGCTGGACCGACAATGCGTAGACGCGATCGCCTAGCTCCATGGCCAGGCTGAAGATCTCGATATCGGTCGGCAGCGGTGGCAGCAGGAAATGCCGCTCGAACAGGGCGCGCATGGCCTGGCCGAGTTGCACGTCATGCTGGCGATCGGCCTGGGTGACTTCGGCCAGGCCGTGGCTGGCGAGAATCAGTTGGCGGGCCGCCGCGTCGCGGGCGTAGACCGCCAGCATGCGCTCCTCGACGATCCGCGACAGGTCGCGCCAGCAGCGCAGGCCTGCATGGTCCACCGGCTGTTCGAGGCACGCGCGGAAGGCGGCGTGGACCTCGCCGGTCAGCCCCTGGAGCAGGGCCGGCACGCTGGGGAAGAAGTGGTAGACCGACGATGGCGGCATTTCCGCGCGTTCGGCCACGCTATAGATGGTCAGGCCGCCGATGCCTTCGTCGGCGAGCAGGCCGCGGGCGGCGTCGAGGATCGCGGCGATCCGGGCCTGGCTGCTGGCGCGGGGCTTGCGGGTGGACGAGGTGGGCTGCATGGCGGGTCTCCGGGCGTGAGCGGCTATTGGACGCCAGCTCACGCGACCGGAGCAAGCCGCTCAGTGGCTGGCGCCGCGGAAGGCCTTCCAGATCTCGTCGACCACCGGCCGGAGCTTTTCCGGCGGCGTTTCCAGGGCGAACAGGCGGCGGCTGGTGTCGCGGTCCGGATACAGGCCCGGTTGCTGGCGCAGGGCGGGATCGAGGAAGCCGGCGGCGTCGGCGTTGCCGCTGGGGTAGAGGGTGGCGGCGGTGATCTGTGCGGCGATCTTTGGTTGCATCAGGTAGTCGATGAAACGGTGCGCCTCGCGTGGATGCTGGGCGCCGGCCGGGATCACCAGGTTGTCGATGAACAGCACCGAGCCTTCCTGCGGTACCTCGAAACTTACCGGCTGGCCCGCCTTGGCCGCGCGCAGGGCGTCGCCGACCCAGGCCATGGCCAGGCAGAGGCGACCGCCTTCGAGGTCGGCGATGTAGCGCTCGCTGTCGACGTAGCGCAGGTTCGGTCGCAGTCCGTGCAGCGCCTCGGCGGCGCGGCGTACCTGGCTCGGCGCAGTACGACCGAGGTTGCGGCCCTGGTAGTTGAGGAGGATCGCCAGGGTTTCGTCCGGCGCGTCCAGCAGGCTGATGCCGCAGCTTTTCAGGCGCTGGCTCTGGCTGGCGTCGAACAGCAGGCTCCAGCTGTTGGGCAGCGGCCCGCCATAGGCGGCTTCGGCCTGCGGGGTATTGATGGCCAGGCCTACGGCACCCCATAGATAGGGGACGGCGTGGCGATTGTCAGGATCGACCGCGGCCAGTTTGCTCAGCAATTGACGGTCGAGATGGCTGCGGTTGGGCAGCTGGGTGAAGTCCAGCGGCCGCAGCAGGTTGTCCTTCAGCAGGGCCGGCAGGGTGTCGTGGGAGGGGACGGCGACGTCGATCGCCTCGCCACTGCGCAGCGCCTTGTCCAGTTCCTCGGCGGTGGCGAAGGTGTGGTACTCGACGCGGATGCCGGTGTCCTTCTGGAAGGACTCGAGCACCTGTGGGTCGATGTAGTCGTTCCAGTTGTAGACGCGCAGGGTCTCCTCGGCCTGGGCCAGCCAGGGTGCGAGGGCGAGGAACAGCAGGGCGGAAAGGCGGGGCATGGAATCTTCTCGCTGGACGGAACGGAGCGGACGATGGTGCCGGAGCCAGGCGGCAGAGGCATTGATGCAGGCCAGCATCGAGTCTGGCGGGAGGCGTGGCGGCAGGCTGTGCCGTGGCGCACATTTCCCGGTTCCGAGAAAAGGACCGGGGCGGTTTCCCAGACACAGACGCCCCCGCGTTGAGTGTCTGCGAAACCGCCCCGGATTTCGCTGCGTACGGCGCCGGCCCAGGACCGGCGCGCCGATACCGCTACCTCAGACGGTATGCAGGTACCAGTTGTACTCGAGGTCGGAGATCGAGTGCTCGAACTCCTCCAGCTCGCTTTCCTTGCAGGCGACGAAGATGTCGATGTACTTCGGGTCGATGTACTTCGCCATGATCTCGCTTTCGTCCAGCTCTCGCAGGGCGTCGCGCAGGTTGTTCGGCAGGCTCGGCTCCATCTGCTCGTAGGAGTTGCCTTCGATCGGCGCGCCCGGCTCGACCTTGTTGGTCAGCCCGTGATGAACGCCTGCCAGCACCGCTGCCAGTAGCAGGTAGGGGTTGGCGTCGGCACCGGCCACCCGATGTTCCAGGCGTACCGCGTCCGGGCTGCCGGTGGGCACGCGCAGGGCCACGGTGCGGTTGTCCAGGCCCCAGCTCGGCGCGTTCGGCACGTAGAACTGCGAACCGAAGCGGCGGTAGGAGTTGACGTTCGGGCAGAGGAAGGCCATGGAGGCCGGCAGGGTCTCGAGCACACCGCCGATCGCATGGCGCAATGCGGCGTTCTGCTCGGGATCCTCGCTGGTGAAGATGTTGTTGCCATGCTTGTCGAGCAGCGAGATATGCACGTGCAGTCCGTTCCCGGCCTGGCCCGGATAGGGCTTGGCCATGAAGGTGGTGTCCATCTCGTGGTCGTAGGCGATGTTCTTGACCAGGCGCTTGAGCAGCACCGCGTGGTCGCAGGCCTTGAGGGCGTCGTTGACGTGGTTGAGGTTGACCTCGAACTGCGCCGGTGCGGATTCGGCGACGATGGCGTCGGCCGGGATGCCCTGGGCGCGGGCGCCGTCGATGATGTCCTGGAGGCACTCGACGTATTCGTCGAGGTCGTCGATGGAGTACACCTGCACCGACTGCGGACGTTTGCCGGAGATCGGCGAGCGCGGCGGTTGCGGCCGGCCGTTCACGTTCTCCTGGTCGATCAGGTAGAACTCCAGCTCGAAGGCGGCGACGATGGTCAGTTCCATCTCGGTGAACCTGGCCACCACCTGGCGCAGGACTTCGCGGGGGTCGGCGAAGAACGGCTCGCCTTCCAGTTCGTGCATGGTCATCAGCAGTTGCGCGGTCGGGCGCTTCTGCCAGGGTTCCATGGAGAGGGTGCCGGGGATCGGGTAGCAGATCCGGTCGGCGTCGCCGATGTCGAGACCCAGGCCGGTACTCTCTACGGTGGAGCCGGTGATATCGAGGGCGAACAGGGAAGCGGGAAGGTTGATACCTTTTTCGAAGACTTTGTTCAGACTGTTGCGTTCGATCCGCTTGCCGCGAACCACGCCATTCATGTCTGCAATAAGGAGGTCGACGAACTGGACCTCGGGATGTTCCTTGAGGAACTCGCTCGGTTCAGTGAGCTGAACGGCACGCTGGGGTACCGACATGATGCAACACCTTTTTTGTTAAAAATTTCAATCATGCGGGGGGTAGGCTATGAGTCAATCCGAAAGCCTGTGGGATGTCAATAGCCGCCAAAAATGCCCTCTTGTGGGGCGTTGAGGCCGTTTTCAGGGCATTTTCGCCGGACGAAAAGCCGAAAAAAACCTCGCGTCGAAGGGTGTTCAGGAGTGCGTGTTCAATTTTTTACAGGCCTATTGTGTAAAAAAATGAACAACGCTAAGCTCGGCCAAACCCCATAACATCTACAAACAACGGGTGTCTCATGTCTCGCCTGCCGTTAATCGGCGTCACCGCCTGCACCAAGCAGATCGGTCTTCATCCCTACCACATTGCCGGCGACAAATATCTGCGTGCCGTCGTCAACGGCGCTGGCGGTCTCCCGCTGATCATTCCTGCGCTGGGCGAGTCGATCGACCAGGCAGCCCTGCTGGACAGCGTCGACGGCTTGCTCTTCACTGGCTCGCCGTCGAACGTCGAGCCCCGTCATTATAGTGGACCGGCGAGCGAGCCCGGCACCCTCCACGACTCCGACCGCGACGCCACCACGTTGCCGCTGGTCCGCGCCGCCATCGACGCCGGCATTCCGGTCCTCGGCATCTGCCGCGGTTTCCAGGAAATGAACGTGGCTTTCGGCGGCAGCCTGCACCAGAAGGTGCACGAGGTCGGAACCTTCATGGACCACCGCGAGCCGGCCGACCAGCCGCTCGAGGTTCAGTACGCGCCGCGCCATGCCATGCATGTGCAGCCGGGCGGAGTGCTCGCCGGTATCGGCTTGCCGAGCGAGTTCCAGGTCAATTCCATCCATGGCCAGGGCGTTGATCGTCTGGCGCCGGGCCTTCGAGTAGAAGCACTGGCGCCTGACGGGTTGGTCGAAGCCATCTCCGTAGAAGGTGCAAAAGCCTTCGCTCTTGGTGTGCAATGGCACCCGGAGTGGCAGGTTCTGACGAACCCCAACTATCTCGCTATCTTCCAGGCTTTCGGTAAGGCCTGCAGCAAGAGGGCGGGGCAACGTTGAGTCCGGCTGTTGGGGCCGGACTCTCAACCCTGAGGTCTTTATGACTACCAAGTTAGACCAGCTGACCAGCTGGCTGAAGGAACGCAAGATCACCGAAGTGGAATGCCTGATTTCCGATCTGACAGGCATCGCCCGCGGCAAGATCTCGCCGACCAACAAATTCATCGCGGAAAAGGGCATGCGCCTGCCGGAGAGCGTTCTGCTGCAGACCGTCACCGGCGACTACGTGGAAGACGACATTTACTACGACCTGCTCGACCCGGCCGACATCGATATGGTCTGCCGCCCGGACGAGAATGCCGTGTTCCTCGTCCCCTGGGCCATCGAGCCCACCGCGATGGTGATCCACGACACCTTCGACAAGCTCGGCAATCCCATCGAGCTGTCGCCGCGCAACATCCTCAAGCGCGTGTTGAAGATGTATGCCGACAAGGGCTGGCGGCCGATCGTGGCGCCAGAGATGGAGTTCTACCTGACCAAGCGCAGCGACGACCCCGACTATCCGTTGCAGGCCCCGGTGGGCCGCTCCGGACGCCAGGAAACCGGGCGTCAGTCGTTCTCCATCGACGCCGCCAACGAGTTCGACCCGCTGTTCGAGGACATGTACGACTGGTGCGAGGCCCAGGGCCTTGACCTGGATACGCTGATCCACGAGGAAGGCACCGCGCAGATGGAGATCAACTTCCGTCATGGCGACGCCCTCGACCTGGCCGACCAGATCCTGGTGTTCAAGCGCACCATGCGCGAGGCCGCGCTCAAGCACAACGTCGCCGCGACCTTCATGGCCAAGCCGATGACCGGCGAGCCGGGCAGCGCGATGCACCTGCACCAGAGCATCGTCGACGTGAAGACCGGCAAGAACATCTTCTCCAATGCCGACGGCACCATGAGCGAGCTGTTCCTGCACCATATCGGCGGCCTGCAGAAGTTCATCCCGGAAGTGCTGCCGCTGTTCGCGCCCAACGTGAACTCGTTCCGCCGCTTCCTGCCCGATACCTCGGCGCCGGTGAACGTCGAGTGGGGCGAAGAGAACCGTACCGTCGGCCTGCGCGTGCCGGACTCCAGCCCGGAGAACCGCCGGGTCGAGAACCGTCTCGCCGGCGCCGACGCCAACCCTTACCTGGCGCTGGCTGCCAGCCTGCTGTGCGGCTACATCGGCATGGTCGAAGGCATCAAGCCGAGCGCCCAGGTCAAAGGTCGCGGCTATGAACGCCGCAACCTGCGCCTGCCGCTGACGATCGAAGCGGCGCTAGAGCGCATGGAGAACTGCAAGCCCCTCGAGCAGTATCTCGGCAGCAAGTTCATCAGCGGCTACGTCGCGGTGAAGCGTGCGGAGCACGAGAATTTCAAGCGGGTAATCAGCTCCTGGGAGCGGGAATTCCTCCTGCTTTCCGTTTGATCCTGACCGGGGGCGGCCGGCGTGGTCCGCCGCTCCCGGACAGTCTTGAATAGAAGAGGTGTGACATGAACAGCCAAATCACCAATGCCAAGACCCGTGAGTGGCAGGCGTTGAGCCGCGACCACCATCTGCCGCCGTTCACCGACTACAAGCAGTTGAACGAGAAGGGCGCGCGGATCATCACCAAGGCCGAAGGCGTCTATATCTGGGACAGCGAGGGCAACAAGATCCTCGATGCGATGGCCGGCCTCTGGTGCGTCAACGTCGGCTACGGCCGCGAGGAGCTGGTCCAGGCCGCCACCCGGCAGATGCGCGAGTTGCCGTTCTACAACCTGTTCTTCCAGACCGCCCACCCGCCGGTGGTCGAGCTGGCCAAGGCGATCGCCGACGTCGCTCCGGAAGGCATGAACCACGTGTTCTTCACCGGCTCCGGCTCCGAGGCCAACGACACCGTGCTGCGTATGGTCCGCCACTATTGGGCGACCAAGGGCCAGCCGCAGAAGAAAGTGGTGATCGGCCGCTGGAACGGCTACCACGGCTCCACCGTCGCCGGCGTCAGCCTGGGCGGCATGAAGGCGTTGCATGAGCAGGGTGATTTCCCCATCCCGGGCATCGTCCACATCGCCCAGCCCTACTGGTACGGCGAGGGCGGCGACATGTCGCCGGACGAGTTCGGCGTCTGGGCCGCCGAGCAGCTGGAGAAGAAGATTCTCGAAGTGGGCGAGGAAAACGTCGCCGCCTTCATCGCCGAGCCGATCCAGGGCGCCGGCGGCGTGATCGTCCCGCCGGACACCTACTGGCCGAAGATCCGCGAGATCCTCGCCAAGTACGACATCCTGTTCATCGCCGACGAAGTGATCTGCGGCTTCGGCCGTACCGGCGAGTGGTTCGGCAGCCAGTACTACGGCAACGCCCCGGACCTGATGCCGATCGCCAAGGGCCTCACCTCCGGCTACATCCCCATGGGCGGGGTGGTGGTGCGCGACGAGATCGTCGAAGTGCTCAACCAGGGCGGCGAGTTCTACCACGGCTTCACCTATTCCGGTCACCCGGTGGCGGCCGCCGTGGCCCTGGAGAACATCCGCATCCTGCGCGAAGAGAAGATCATCGAGAAGGTCAAGGCGGAAACGGCACCGTATTTGCAGAAACGCTGGCAGGAGCTGGCCGACCACCCGTTGGTGGGCGAAGCGCGCGGGGTCGGCATGGTCGCCGCCCTGGAGCTGGTCAAGAACAAGAAGACCCGCGAGCGTTTCACCGACAAGGGCGTCGGGATGCTGTGCCGGGAACATTGTTTCCGCAACGGTTTGATCATGCGCGCGGTGGGCGACACTATGATTATCTCGCCGCCGCTGGTGATCGATCCGTCGCAGATCGATGAGTTGATCACCCTGGCGCGCAAGTGCCTCGATCAGACCGCCGCCGCCGTCCTGGCTTGAGTCCCTGAGCGGACTTTTGCCAGACTGCGCCAGTGCGTTGGCCAGGCTCACCGGGTGGTGACGCGATCGGTTGCGCCACCGCCCGGATACTTCAACAAAAATGGAGCTACCCCGCATGATGAAACGTTTCGGTAAGACCCTGCTCGCCCTGACCTTGGCGGGCTCTGTGGCCGGTATGGCGCAGGCTGCGGACAACAAGGTGCTGCACGTGTACAACTGGTCCGACTACATCGCGCCGGACACCCTGGAGAAGTTCACCAAGGAAACCGGGATCAAGGTCGTCTACGACGTCTACGACAGCAACGAAGTGCTGGAAGCCAAGTTGCTGGCGGGCAAGTCCGGGTACGACGTGGTGGTGCCGTCCAACTCCTTCCTCGCCAAGCAGATCAAGGCCGGGGTCTACCAGAAACTCGACAAGTCCAAGCTGCCGAACTGGAAGAACCTGAACAAGGACCTGATGCACACCCTGGAAGTCAGCGACCCGGGCAACGAGCATGCGATTCCCTACATGTGGGGCACCATCGGCATCGGCTACAACCCGGACAAGGTCAAGGCGGCCTTCGGCGACAACGCGCCGGTGGATTCCTGGGACCTGGTATTCAAGCCGGAGAACATCCAGAAGCTGAAGCAGTGCGGCGTCAGCTTCCTCGACTCGCCGACCGAGATCCTCCCGGCGGCCCTGCATTATCTCGGCTACAAGCCGGACACCGACAATCCCAAGGAACTCAAGGCGGCCGAAGAGCTGTTCCTGAAGATCCGTCCCTACGTCACCTACTTCCACTCGTCGAAGTACATTTCCGACCTGGCCAACGGCAACATCTGCGTCGCCATCGGCTACTCCGGCGACATCTACCAGGCCAAGTCCCGCGCCGAAGAGGCGAAGAACAAGGTCACCGTCAAGTACAACATTCCCAAGGAAGGCGCCGGCAGCTTCTTCGACATGGTCGCCATTCCGAAGGACGCCGAGAACACCGAGGGCGCCCTGGCCTTCGTCAACTTCCTGATGAAGCCGGAAATCATGGCCGAGATCACCGACGTGGTTCAGTTCCCCAACGGCAACGCGGCGGCCACCCCGCTGGTGTCCGAGGCGATCCGCAACGACCCGGGCATCTACCCGAGCGAAGAGGTCATGAAGAAGCTGTATACCTTCCCCGACCTGCCGGCCAAGACCCAGCGGGCGATGACCCGCAGCTGGACCAAGATCAAGTCCGGCAAGTGATCCGCGAGGAGCCCGGCGGCGCCTGAAGCCGCCGGCGCTCCGGCACGAGAGAACCGGAACGCGGCCGGGTTTCCTCCGGCCACGCTCCCCTGCGAAGAGGTTCGACTCTTTTGCCCGTTCGTCCAGACGCTTCCTCCTGGGGGCCCGACGACCGGACGCAGTATCGACGACGAAGACGCTGCCATGGGCGCTGCGCCAATCTGCCGCGCCGGGGCCGGTCGTGTCGCTCGCACCGGGGCCGAGGGCCCGGAAAACCTGAAACCAACACGCCGGTAGGGAACCCAGCTCACTCATGTTTCCCGGCGGAATCGTCGGGTTGTCATGAAACCCGAGTGATCTGGGCTTACATCGGCACTTGAAGAACACGGGTCGAACAGGCAGGGTGCTGCCGTGAAAAGGCCCGGAACAGGAGTCGGACATGCAACATTCCATTGGCAAGACACTGCTGGTAGCCGCTCTGGCTACGGCGATCGCGGGCCCCGTGCAGGCGGAGAAGAAGAGCCTGCACATCTATAACTGGACCGATTACATCGCTCCCACCACCCTCAAGGACTTCACCAAGGAGAGCGGGATCGACGTCAGCTACGACGTCTTCGACTCCAACGAGACCCTCGAGGGCAAGCTGGTCTCCGGCCACTCCGGCTATGACATCGTGGTGCCGTCGAACAACTTCCTCGGCAAGCAGATCCAGGCCGGTGCCTTCCAGAAGCTGGACAAGAGCAAGCTGCCGAACTGGAAGAACCTCGATCCGGCGCTGCTCAAGCAACTGGAGGTCAGCGACCCGGGCAACCAGTACGCGGTTCCCTACCTGTGGGGCACCAACGGCATCGGTTACAACGTGGCCAAGGTCAAGGAAGTCCTCGGTGACCAGCCGATCGACTCCTGGGCCATCCTCTTCGAGCCGGAGAACATGAAGAAGCTCGCCAAGTGCGGCGTGGCCTTCATGGACAGCGGTGACGAGATGCTGCCCGCCGCCCTCAACTACCTGGGGCTGGATCCCAACACCCACGACCCGAAGGACTACAAGAAGGCCGAGGAAGTCCTGACCAAGGTTCGCCCCTACGTCAGCTACTTCCACTCCTCCAAGTACATCTCCGACCTGGCCAACGGCAACATCTGCGTCGCCTTCGGCTATTCCGGGGACGTCTTCCAGGCCGCTGCCCGCGCCGAAGAGGCCGGCAAGGGCATCGACATCCAGTACGTGATTCCCAAGGAAGGCGCCAACCTGTGGTTCGACCTGATGGCGATTCCCGCCGATGCCAAGGCCGCCGATAACGCCTATGCGTTCATCGACTACCTGCTGCGTCCGGAGGTGATCGCCAAGGTCAGCGACTACGTCGGCTACGCCAACGCGATACCGGGGGCCCGCCCGCTGATGGACAAGAGCGTCAGCGACAGCGAGGAGGTGTATCCGCCGCAGGCCGTGCTCGACAAGCTCTACGTTTCCGCCGTGTTGCCGGCCAAGGTGCTGCGCCTGCAGACCCGTACCTGGACCCGGATCAAGACCGGCAAATAAGTTCAAATTCCGCCCGGTAGCGTGACCGGGCTCAACGACTTGGGAGTTGTGGTAATGGCGATAGCCTCCGGTGCCTACAAGAAAGCCCTAGAGGGCAACCAGCAGCCGAAAGAGGTGCTGGTAAAGATCGACCGGGTAACCAAGCAGTTCGACGAGACGCTGGCGGTGGACACCGTGTCCCTGACCATCAACAAGGGCGAGATCTTCGCCCTGCTCGGCGGCTCCGGCTCGGGTAAATCCACCCTGTTGCGCATGCTCGCCGGTTTCGAGCGGCCCACCGAGGGGCGGATCTTCCTCGATGGCCAGGACATCACCGACCTGCCGCCCTACGAGCGACCGATCAACATGATGTTCCAGTCCTATGCGCTGTTCCCGCACATGAGCGTGGCGCAGAACATCGCCTTCGGCCTCAAGCAGGACGGCCTGCCCAAGGCCGAGATCGACGAGCGCGTGGCCGAGATGCTCAAGCTGGTGCACATGACCCAGTACGCCAAGCGCAAGCCGCACCAGCTCTCCGGCGGCCAGCGCCAGCGGGTGGCCCTGGCCCGTTCGCTGGCCAAGCGGCCGAAGCTGCTGCTGCTCGACGAGCCGATGGGCGCGCTGGACAAGAAGCTGCGCTCGCAGATGCAACTGGAACTGGTGGAGATCATCGAGCGCGTCGGCGTGACCTGCGTGATGGTGACCCACGACCAGGAAGAGGCCATGACCATGGCCCAGCGCATCGCCATCATGCACCTGGGCTGCATCGAGCAGATCGGCAGCCCGATGGACATCTACGAGACCCCGGCGAGCCGCCTGGTCTGTGAGTTCATCGGCAACGTCAACCTGTTCGACGGCGTGCTGGTGGAGGACGTGCAGGACCATGCGGTGATCGCCTGCCCGCAGCTGGAGAACCCGATCTACATCGGCCACGGCATCAGCACCCGCGCCGAGGACAAGCGCATCACCTACGCGCTGCGGCCGGAGAAGGTGATGATCAGCGCGCAGAAGCCGGACAACCTGGAACACGCCGGGCACAACTGGGCCCAGGGCACCGTCTACGACATCGCCTACCTTGGCGGCCACTCGGTGTACTACATCAAGCTGGCCTCCGGGATGATCGTCCAGGCTTTCATGGCCAACGCCGAGCGCCACGTCGCCCGGCCGACCTGGGACCAGTCGGTGTACATCAGCTGGTACGACGACAGCGGCGTGGTACTGCAGTCATGAAATTCGCCAACAGCCTGAAAAAGCGCATGCCCACCGGGCGGCATGCGGTCATCGGGGTGCCGTTCCTGTGGCTCTTCCTGTTCTTCCTGCTGCCCTTCGCCATCGTGCTGAAGATCAGCCTGGCGGAAGCGGACGTGGCCATCCCGCCCTACACCGAGATCTTCGCCTACGCGGACCAGCAGTTGCAGGTGCTCCTCAACCTCGGCAACTACCTGATGCTGACCGATGACCCGCTCTACATCGATGCCTACCTCGGCTCGCTGAAGATGGCCTTCATCAGTACCCTGATCTGCCTGCTGGTGGGCTACCCGATGGCCTATGCCATCGCCCGCTCCAGCCAGTCCTCGCAGACCGTCCTGCTGCTGCTGATCATGATGCCGACCTGGACGGCGATCCTGATCCGGGTCTATGCCTGGATGGGCATCCTTTCCAACAACGGCCTGCTCAACAGCGTACTGATGGGGCTGGGGCTCATCAGCGAGCCGCTGACCATCCTCAATACCAACATCGCGGTGTACATCGGCATCGTCTATTCCTACCTGCCGTTCATGATCCTGCCGCTCTACGCCAACCTGGTGAAGCACGACCCGAGCCTGCTGGAGGCCGCTTCCGACCTGGGCGCGCGTAACTTCACCAGCTTCTGGAAGATCACCGTGCCGCTGTCGAAGAACGGCATCATCGCCGGCTGCATGCTGGTGTTCATCCCGGCGGTGGGCGAGTTCGTCATCCCGGAACTGCTCGGCGGCCCCGAGACCCTGATGATCGGCAAGGTGCTCTGGCAGGAGTTCTTCAACAACCGCGACTGGCCGGTGGCGTCCGCCCTGGCGGTGGTGATGCTGGCGATCCTGATCATCCCGATCATCCTGTTCAACAAGAACCAGGCCAAAGAACTGGAGGGCAAGGTATGAGCCAGCACAGCGTATCCCGCTCCGTATCCCGTTCAACAGGCTCTCCATCCAGAAGCGTGGCCAAAGAACTGGAGGGCAAGGTATGAAGCGCTGGAATTTCTCCAACGTCATGCTGATCGTCGGCCTGCTCTTCATCTACCTGCCGATGCTGATCCTGGTGATCTATTCGTTCAACGCCTCCAAGCTGGTGACGGTGTGGGGCGGCTGGTCGGTGAAGTGGTACGTCGGCCTGCTGGACAACACCCAACTGGTCAGTTCGGTCGGACGCTCCCTGGAGATCGCCTTCTATACGGCGTTCTCCTCGGTGCTCCTCGGCACCCTGGCGGCCTTCGTCCTCACCCGCATCCCGCGCTTCCGCGGTCGTACGCTGTTCGGCGGCATGGTCACCGCGCCGCTGGTGATGCCGGAAGTGATCACCGGCCTGTCGCTGCTGCTGTTGTTCGTGGCCATGGCGCAACTGATCGGCTGGCCGCAGGAACGGGGTATCGTGACCATCTGGATCGCCCACACCAGCTTCTGCTCGTCCTACGTGGCGGTGGTGGTGTCGGCGCGCCTGCGTGAACTCGACCTGTCGATCGAGGAAGCGGCGATGGACCTGGGCGCCAAGCCCTGGAAGGTGTTCCTGCTGATCACCATCCCGATGATCGCGCCCTCGCTGGCGGCGGGCGGCATGATGTCCTTCGCCCTGTCGCTGGACGACCTGGTACTGGCCAGCTTCGTCTCCGGACCCGGCTCGACCACCTTGCCGATGGAAGTGTTCTCGGCGGTACGCCTGGGCGTGAAGCCGGAGATCAACGCGGTGGCCAGCCTGATCCTGCTGAGCGTTTCGCTGTTCACCTTCTTCGCCTGGTACTTCACCCGCCAGGCCGAGGAGCGGCGTCGCCGGGCGATCCAGCAGGCGATGGAAGAGACCGCGACCGACTGGCAGAAAGGCTCGCCGACCCCGGCCTGAGCCCTCCGCCGAAAAGAAAAGGCCACCTGCGGGTGGCCTTTTTCATTGGCGCGTCGGTGGCGGGAAATGCCTGGCTACGCTCCGTAGGGCGACGCCCGAGGCGTTATCCGCCGATACCCCGTTGTATCCGGCGGACAACCACCATGCGGCTACTCGCCCAACCCCACGCCGGCCGGCTCAGCGCTTCGGCTCCAGCACCAGCACGCTCTTGCTGTTCGCCTTCACCTCGTTTTCCTCGTAGTGCTGCGGCAGGTAGTGGCCCTCGATGTAGGCCTCGGCCTGGTCGTCGTAGTGGCCGTCGAAGGGCACACCGCTCTGCCCGACCGGGTTGATGCCGAGGCTGTGGGTCGGGTCGGCGAAGTCCACCAGGCGCCGGGTCGATGGACCGTAGGTGACCGCCCAGGGGGCCGGGCCGATCTTCGCCGACAGGTTGTTCGGTACCTCGTGGGTGCCGGGGGCGGCGAACGGACCGACGTTGAGAAGGCGCCTGAGCAGCGCTTGCTGGCCCAGGGCGTGCTCGTGGGTCAGGGTATGCGCCTTGCCCCACAGCCAGCCGGACGTGTCGTTGCCGAGGGTGCCGCGCAGATGCGCGAGGGAGGCGTTCCAGGCGGCCCTGACGATATCCGCGCGGGTTTCCCGGCGCTCTGTGCGGCGGTCGTCCCACCAGGGCGAGTTGGCGTCGGCAGCCAGCCGAGGCAGCGCGCTGTCGATGGCGCGGGTGGCGATCAGGCTGTCGAAGAAGGCATCGCCCAGTTCGTCGTGCAAGGCGCCCTCGGCAATCTGGAACAGCAACTGGTTGAACAGCGTGGCGGCGGTCGAGTCGACCGGGTAGTCGCCCTTCCAGGCCGCCAGTTGCTCGACCAGGCGCTTGCCTTCGGCGTCGTCGACCACCTCGCGCAGGACCGGCAGCAAGGGTGCGAGCAGGCGTGGCGCGTAGCCGGTGCGATTGCCGAGTTGCAGCGCGCGGCTGTTGTCCAGGTTCCATTTGGTGCCGCGGTCGGCCAGTTGGGTATCCAGCCACTGGCCGCGGTCCGCCAGGTTGTAGTAGCCAGGAATCGGCCGGCCATTGGCCGGGACCGGCTGGAAGTTGGCGGAGACGATGTAGCCGCGCGCCGGGTTTTCCTCCTGCGGGTTGTCGGCGAACGGATAGAAGCCGGACTTGTCCGCCTCGCCCTTGCTGCCGTCGAGGATGAAGCTCGGGTTCACTCCCTCCGGCCGCTTCGGCAGGGCCGCCGAGGCCCACCAGCCGATATCGCCGGCGGCATTGGCCCAGACCAGGTTGAGTCCTGGCGAGTGGATCTTCGAGGCCGCCGCGCGGGCCTTGGCCAGGGTATCGGCGCGATTCAGCTGGTAGAAGGCGTCGAGCACCGGGTTCTCGGTCTCGAGGAAAGCCCACCACATGGCGATCGGGGTCTTGCCGGAGCTGGCGCCGAGCGCGTCGTTGACGATCGGACCGTGGGGCGAGCGGCGCAGGGTGAGCTTCACTGGGGCGGCGCCCTTGACCGCGATTTCCTGCTCCTCGCTCTGCAGGTCGACCCATTTGCCCTGGTACCAGACCTGGTTGGGGTTGTCCGGGTTGACCTTCTCGGCGACCAGGTCGAGGTCATCGTTCTGGAACATCGTCAGGCTCCAGCCGAACGCGCGGTTGTGGCCCAGCGAGGCGAAGGGGTTGAGCGCCTGGTGGTGGCCATAGAGTTCGAAGCCGGGCGCGCTCAGCTGGGCCTCGTACCATACCGCCGGCGCGGCGAAGCGGATATGCGGGTCGCCGGCCAGCAGGGGCTTGCCGCTGGCGGTGCGGCTGCCGGCGACGACCCAGGCGTTGCTGCCCTCGAACTGCGGCAGGCCGGCGTCCTCCAGGGCCTGCTGGCTGATACGGGCGAGGGCGCCAAGGTCCTTCCAGTCGCCGGCGCCCAGTGCGCCGGAGGGCGTCAGCACGCCCTGCGGATGCCAGTCGAGATCGAAGATGCGCAGGTAGTCGCTGCCCAGTTCGTCGCGGATGTAGGTCAGCACCGGCTCGGTGCGGAAGGCGGCGGCGAAGCTGTAGGCCATGTAGCCGGCGATGCTCAGGGTATCTTCGGGGGTGAAGGGACGCCTGGGTATGCCCAGCAGATCGAATTCGAGCGGCGTCGGGTTGTTTTCCTGGAACTGGTTGACCCCGTCCAGGTAGGCCTCCAGCACTTTCCAGGGCTGCGACTGCTTGTCCTGGCGGGCGCTGTATTCGGCGGCGTGGTCGCGGATGCGCAGGGTGCGGAACAGACGGTCGGTATCCACCAGCTTGGGTCCGAGCACTTCGGCCAGCTCGCCGCGCGCCAGGCGCCGCAGCATTTCCATCTGGAACAGGCGGTCCTGGGCGTGCACGTAGCCGAGGGCGCGGTAGAGGTCGGTCTGGTTCTGCGCATACAGGTGCGGAACCCCGCGCTCGTCGTAGCGCACGTCGACCGGCGCCTGCAGGTGGGCCACGGCGAGCGAGCCGTTGCGGAGCGGCTGCTTGGCATGGAGGTACCAGGCGCCGCCGGCAGCCGCGGCGGCGACCGCCACGGCGATCACGGTCAGGGTGCGTTTCATCGATCCTTTCTCCTTGTTGTAGTGCCGAGCATTCTGCGGATGCCGCCGGCCCGCGGCATTGACCGAATGCTCGGACCCTGGAAGTCTTTGGTCAATCGCGAGGAGCCGCCATGCAGGACGACCCGTCTACCAGCCCCCTGACCCATTCCGCCACGTTGCGGCGTCTGTTGTATGAAGCCCTGGACGCCCTCGGGCTCGACCCCACCCGCGTCTACCGCAGCGTCTACCGGCGTATCCCGCTGCCGCCGCCGACCCTGGGCGGCCGCCTGGTGCATGACAACGCCCCGTTGTTCTGGACCGAGCTGGCGGCGGTGACCGGCGATGCCGACATCGGCCTGCACCTGGGCGAGGCAATGAAGCCGCGCCTGCTCGATGTGGTCGGCTACCTGCTGCTGTCCGCGCGCGACCTGGAGGAGGCGCTGCGCAGCTTCGTGCGTTTCCAGCACATTCTCTCCGGCGGTTTCGCCGCGCGCCTCGAGGTCGAAGGGGAAACGGCAAGGCTGATCCTCGACATCAACTACCTGGGCTATGCCTCGCTGCGCCAGCAGATCGAATGCCTGATGCTGCTGTTCCTCAAGCTGCTGGCGCTGATCAGCGACGACGAGTTCGTCGCCGAGCGCATCGAGTTCCGCCACCGAGCCCCGCCGCGGCTGGGCGAACACCGCCGGTTGTTCGGCAGGCTGCCGCTGTTCTCGCGGCCGCACGATGCCCTGGTGTTTTCCGCCGCCTTGCTGCGGCGTCCTTCGCGCAACGCCAATCCGGACATGCATGACGTGCTGACCCGCCACGCGGAAGAACAGTCCCGCGAACTCAGCGAGAACCGCTTGCTCAATCGCGTGCGCTACCTGATCGAGCTGCGCCTCGGGGAGGGCTATGGCTTGCGCCAGTGCGCGGCGGAGCTGGGCCTTGGCAGCGGTGCCTTGCAGCGTGCGCTGGCCGCTGGGGGAGCGAGTTTCCGGCAGGTTCGCGATGAGGTTCGCCGGCAGCGGGCGAGCGAGATGCTGTTGGCCGGTCGCGCCATCCGCGAGGTGGCCAAGGCTTGCGGGTTCGCCGAGCTGTCGCCGTTCTACCGGGCCTTTCGCCGCTGGCACGCCGCGCCCCCGGAGCAATACAGGGCGCGGCTGGCGAAGCGGGAAGAGGGTTACTCGACCAGCGGTACCTGACGGCCGATCTCCAGGGTGGCGATGGCGTCGAGCTGGATCTCGATCTGCAGGAAGCGCATGGCGCGCTTGGGCGAGACGTTCTTGGCGATGCGCTTGACGTACTTGTCGCGCAGTTCCAGACGGTCCTCCTGGAGGTCGTCGACACGCTCGATCAGCTCGCTCGCCTGGTCGTCGCTGACGTTGCCGCTGTTGTAGGCCTGGGCGTAGTCGAGCAGGAGCTTGAGGGTTTCCTTGCTGAGCTTGTCCGACTCGGTGCGGTAGGTGTTGTAGATCGGCCAGAACTTCTCGCCTTCCTGGTCGGTGAGGTTCATGTTGGCCTCGACGATGCGCTTGCGCTTGTAGTCGACGTCGGCCAGGTCGTTCTGGATCTGCGCCTGGTGCTCCTTCATCAGTTCCTTGCTGCTGGGCTGAGGGTCGTTCTGGGCGGCCATCAGCGGCAGGCTGACGAGGGCGAGCAGGGCGAGGGTGGGACGTAGGGACATGCAGCGACTCCTTGGTTCGGCAACGGCCCCTCGTGGGCCGACCCGGGCAGTGTAGCCGCTACGCCTTCCGGCGCCCCCTCCGGAAGGCCCGGTGTTGAGCCAGGTCAGCCTTTTCCCGGGGTCCAGGGGCAGTAGCAACCCACGGCGAGGGTATGGGTGGCATCCACCGGACGTCCCTGCAGCAGCGCTTCGAGGATCGGTTCGATGAAGCTGTTGCTGGAAGTGCATACCGCGCCCTCGCTATAGGGGCCGAAGTAGGCCAGGCGGCCGTCGCGGTCCCAGATCGCCACGGCCGGGCTGGCCGGCAACTGCTCGGAACCGGGCAGACCGGCGAGGGGGCGCAGGGCGGCCAGGTTGTCCGGCAGGCGGCCCTGGCTGCCAGGCTTCTGCAGGACATGGAACTCCACGCCCTTGCCGGCGAAGCGTTCGATCAGCTCGCCGAGGTGCTGCTGGTTGCCGACGTTGCAGGGGCAGGCCGGGTCCCAGAAATGCACCAGGCGGATCGCCCCCGGCCCGGCCAGCTCGGCCGGCAGGCGCAGGCTGTCGCCGGAGAACAGGGTGGTCTGCTCGCTGAACGGGCGGATGTAGCGGATCTCGAACCACCAGTAGGCGGCGAGCAGGCCGCCGGCCCAGAGCAGGCCGACCAGGCTGACGAGGAGCGTCTTGCGGCGGGGAGTCATGGCATTCACACGGAAAACGGGTGCCAAGCTTGCCATGTGTTCGCGCGCAGCTGAATATCCCTGGGTTTCGCCCGTGGCCCGGCCACGAATCGATTGCAGCCCGGAACCGCCGATGTCAGAAGCCTTCAACCCCGATTACCTGCGCCAGCACCTGCGACCCTTGGCCGCGGCCGAGGCGGACGCCGCCGTCCTCGCCTACCAGGCCTACTACGGCCTGGACCTGCGCTCCCGCCATCCGCGCCTGCAAGCGCGGCTCGGCAGCATGGCGGTCGACGGGCGCCGCCTGGCGGTGCAGGCCTGGCTGCTGCCGGAAGCGCGCGGCAGCCTGTTGCTGATGCATGGCTATTACGACCACATGGGACTGTATCGGCACGTGGTCGACTGGGCGCTGGGCATGGGCTTCTCGGTGCTCGCCTGCGACCTGCCGGGGCATGGCCTGTCCGAAGGCGAGCGGGCCAGCATCCGCGACTTCGCCGAATACCAGGCGGTGTTCAAGGGCCTGCTGGGCCAGGCTGCCGAACTCGACCTGGCGGCGCCCTGGCACCTCTGCGGACAAAGCACCGGGGGGGCGATCCTGCTGGACTACCTGCTGCACGGCGGCGAACGTCCCGAGCTGGGCGAGACGATTCTCCTGGCGCCGCTGGTGCGCCCGCGCGCCTGGGGCTGGTCGAAGCTCAGCTACCGCCTGCTGAGCCCCTTCGTCGACTCGATCCCGCGGCGCTTCTCGGAGAACTCCAGCGATCCGCAGTTCCTCGACTTCCTCCGCGAGCACGATCCGTTGCAGCCACGCACCCTGCCGACCGCCTGGGTCGGCGCGCTGACCCGCTGGGTGCCGCGCATCGAGCGGGCACCTCGGCGTGCCCTGAGCCCCCTGGTGGTGCAGGGCGAGTCCGACGAGACGGTGGACTGGCGCCATGGCCTGAAGGTGCTGCGGGAGAAATTCGACGAGCCGCGGATACTGTTGCTGGAAGAGGCGCGCCATCACCTGGCGAACGAAAGCGAGGGGCTGCGGCGGCGCTATTTCGATTTCCTGAGCGACGCGCTGGGGGCCTGAGTTCCAGGCCCCGCGGCGATCAGGGGGCGACCGCCTGGTCCACCGCCAGGCCGGCTTTCAGCGCGGCCAGGGCCGCCTGGTAGTAGCTGCGGCCGGCCGGCGACTCGGCGAAGTTCACGTACTGGGTGAGTTCCGCATCGGAGAGATCGCGGTAGACATACAGCAGGGTGTTCTCCAGGTCCGCGCCGATCTGCTGCACCAGGCGCTGGCGCTGGCCTTCCAGCAACTGGCCGGTCTGTCCGCCGCCAAGCAGGCCGGGGAGGCCCGGAAGCATCTGGCTGAGGCTGTCGGCGGCGACCCCGGCCAGGGCCAGGCTGACTTCCGCGCCGGCCTCTCGGGCCGGAAGGACCTGGGCCAGGCGCTTGACCAGGGCCCGGCGTGGCTCGCTGGCGGTCTGCCGCGGCAGGCCGTTGCTGTGCTGGAGCAACTGGTCGCGGCGGGTGGCGAGCACCTCGGCGGCGACCACCTTGCGCCCCAGCGGCGACTCGAAGAAATTCAGCGGGCTGGCGCTGTCCGGCAGGTTCTCGCGCAGGCCGTTGAGGGCGCGCTGGTCGACTTCGGCCGGGGCGAAGCGGCGATTGCTGTTGTCCACCAGGGTCTGGTAGAGCGCGGGCGGCAGCTTGTCCTGGTAGCGCTTCTGCGCCGCGTCCAGGGCATCGCTGAAATGCGCGCGCTGGTCGGGCCAGCCAGCGGCCTGGTACAGGCGTTGATAAGGGTCGGCCAGGGCGGGCAGACCAACCAGCAGTAAAGCGAAGGCGAGCAAAGCGCGCATTGATACTCCTTTGGCGGCGAAAGCCTCGTCGTTCGGGTGGTGCCGTCCATGGGGCGCTATTGTCGACATGCGGCGGACCGCTTGTCGAGACACCGGGGCGGCACGCTACAATGGACAATGCACATCAACGTCAATCATCCACTCCTGCATCGCATCGTCGATGAACTGGTCGACCAGGGCTGGTCGCACCAGAGCATCTTCATGCCTGAGCGTCTGACCACCAGATTGGCCGAAGAGTGCCGCACCCGTGCGGTCGCGGGCGACCTGACCCCGGCGGCGATCGGCCGCGGCGACGGCCAGGTGATCCGCGAAGGCATCCGCGGCGACCTCACGCAATGGCTGGAGCCCGGAGAATCCGAGGCCTGCGACGAATACCTGGGGGTGATGGACAGCTTGCGCCAGGCGTTCAACGCCTCGCTGTTCCTCGGCCTCGAGGATTTCGAGTGCCACTTCGCGCTGTACCCGCCGGGCGCCTATTACCAGAAGCATGTCGATCGTTTCCGCGACGACGACGCACGCACCGTCTCCGCGGTTCTCTACCTCAACGATGCCTGGTTGCCCGAGCATGGCGGCGCGCTGCGCCTGCACCTGCCGCAGCGGCAGGTGGACATCCAGCCGACGGGCGGTAGCCTGGTGGTGTTCATGTCCGCCGGCACCGAGCACGAAGTCCTGCCCGCCAGCCGCGACCGGCTGTCGCTGACCGGCTGGTTCCGCCGGCGCAACGAATCCCTCCTGCAACTTTCCTGAACCCTCGGCGGCGTCGCCGCCTCAGTGACCCCAGACCCTGATCGTGCCGCGCAGGTCGGTGATGTCGCGCAGTTCGATGCGGCCGATCGAGTTGTCGCCGATGTACAGGTCGCTGGCCACCCGCAGGCGGATGCGCTGCGCCGGCAGGCCGCTGGCGATCAACTGGTCGTTGATGGTGGCGAGGTCCGGCAGGCTGATCGCCAGTTGCTGCCCGCCGCCGCTGCCGGTGGTCACGTCCAGTGCCAGGGTCGGCTGCTCGACGCCGAAGATCGGCAAGCTCAGGCCGAGCTGGGCGGCGCCCAGGGGGATGTTGCCGCCGCGCCCGTCCGGGCAGTCGCCGGCCTTCACGCAGCCGTTGTCGATCACCAGGTTGCGCAGCGAGAGGCTGCCGCCGTCGTCCACCCAGGCGACCCTGGCCGCGCCGGCGCGCAGGTCCAGGCGCAGGCTGATGCCGGCCTGGCCGGTGACCTGGCTGAGACTGTCGTTGTCCAGGGCCTCCATGGCCGCCTGGCTGGCAGCGCTGGCGAGCAACGCGGGGGCCAGGAAAAACGGTAGAAGCGAGCGGGTCGGGAGCATGACGGGCGGGTCCTTCGCGGTTGCGCGGGAAGCCAGTCTGCTCGGGGCGGCGGAGGTTCGCCATGGGCCGCCCGCAGTTCTATCCTAAGGATCGGCAAGAAATAGCCCTGGTCCCCGCCATACGGGCGCTGGAGCGCTACCGCGAGGCCTAACTCCGGTTGGGTCGAGGGCGGGTTTCCCCGGTGTTTCCCGGCTACTGTTACCGGGCGTGACCATCGGCGAGCGGCGGGCTACTCTGTGTGCCTGTCAAAGGGGTGGAGCATCCATGCAGAAGGTTCTGGTCAGCCGTTGCCTGCTGGGCCACCTGGTGCGCTACGACGGTGGCAGCCATGGCCCGTTCGACCTGCTCTCGCGCTGGCATGCGCAGGGGCGGATCGTCGCCCTTTGCCCGGAGGTCGCCGGAGGCCTGCCGACGCCCCGCCCGCCAGCGGAGATCCCCGGCGGCCAGGGCGGCGAAGTGCTGGACCGGCTGAACCGGGTCTTCACCGTCGACGGCGAGGATGTCAGCGAAGCATTCCTGCTGGGTGCGGAGGCGGCAGTGGAGCTGGTCCGCCGCCATGACATCCGGATGGCCGTGCTCAAGGCGCGCAGTCCTTCCTGCGGCAACCTGGAGAACTACGACGGGCGCTTCAACGGCAACCGGGTCGCCGGCGAGGGCGTTACCGCCGCCGCCCTCAAGCGCATGGGCGTGCTGGTATTCAACGAGGATGAACTGGACCGCGCCGCGGTCTGCCTGGCCGGCCTCGACGCCGGCGGCTGAACTCAGCGCCGCAGCGGCGCGGTCAGGCGGTTCTCCAGGGCTTTCTGCACACGCTCGAAGAGTGCCGAAAGCAGCCAGTAGATCCCGGCGGCGGCGAGATAGAGCGGCAGCGGCTGGAAGGTCTCGGCGATGACCTCCTTGGTCGCCAGCATCAGTTCGGTCACGGTGATCACGGAGATCAGCGAGGTGTCCTTGATCAGGCTGATCAGGCTGTTCGACAGGCTCGGCACCGCCAGGCGCAGGGCCTGCGGAGTGATGATGTTCCACAGGGTCTGGCCCCAGGTCAGGCCGACCGAGAGCCCGGCTTCCCATTGTCCCTTGTCGATGCCGAGGATCGCCCCGCGCATGGACTCCGAGAGATAGGCCGCGACATTCAGGGTCAGCGCCAGGATGCCCGCGGTGACCGGGGTGAACTCGATGCCGACGCTCGGCAGCCCGTAGTACAGGACGAAGATCTGCACCAGCAGTGGCGTCCCGCGGAAGGCGCTGACGTAGACCGCGGCGATCTGCGAGACCACCGGCACCTTGGTCACCCGGACCACCGCGACGCTGAAGCCGAGGATCAGGCCCAGGACCATCGATACCGCGGCGAACAGCACGGTATACATCGCGCCCTGGAGCAGGAAGGGCCAGGCCATCCCGAGCAGCTCGACCAGGTTGGCGAGCCATTCGAGCAATTTCTGCAGCGAATTCATTCAACACTCCATCGACAAACACGACGGCCGCGTCCCTCGGACGCGGCCGCTTCCCCCGTTCGGGCGGGAACTCACTTCGGCGGCTGGCTGACGTCCAGGCCGAACCACTTTTCCGAGAGCTTGGCGAAGCGGCCGTCGGCCTTGATCTTCTCCAGCGCCGCGTTCAGCGCCTCGCCGAACTTCGGGTTGTTCTTCCGGTAGGGAATCGCCATGTTCGCCACCGGTCCCACCGCCGCGCCGGGCTTGACCGGGAGCTTGGCCTCGCGGATGGCGAAGGGGATCAGCAGGCGGTCGTTGAGCGCCGCGTCGATACGCTTGCTGGCCAGGTCCTGCAGGTATTCCGGGGCGCCCGGATAGGTGCGCACGTTGATCCCGGCCACCGACTTCGCCAGGTCGGCGTAGTTGGTGCCCTGGCCGACGCCGAGCTTGAGGCCCTTGAGGTCTTCCAGCGACCTGAACTGGCGGGTGTCGTCGGCGCGCACGATCAACTGGGCGCTGGAGATGGTGTACGGCTCGCTGAAGTCGAAGACCTTGCGCCGCTGCTCGTTCACCGAGACCTGGTTCAGCGCGATGTCGTACTTGCCGCTCTGCAGGCCGGCGAGGATGCCGCTCCATTCGGTGGTGACGAATTCCGGCTTGACCTCCAGCTCGGCGGCCAGCAGTTCGCCCAGTTCGGTCTCGAAGCCGGTGAGCTTGCCACCCTGCTTGAAGTTGAACGGCGGATAGGTGCCCTCCAGGGCGATGCGCAGGGCGCCGCGCTGGTGGACGTCGTCGAGCAGCTCGGCATGGGCCAGCGGGGCGGCCAGGGATACCAGCATCAGCAGGCGGGGCAGAAATCGCATGTAGTACTCCTCGGGTGGGAATGAACGTCGGTCGGGCCTATGCTGTTCGTTCAGCTTAGCCGGGCCCGCGTCCTGGACAATCGCGAACCTACTGGGTTGCATGCGGTCTTTCCAGGGGTTGCGGGCATTGACCCGGATTATGTGCGCGAGCGCCGCTCTACCACGGGCTTCGCAGTGGAAATCGCTGTGCCAGCGATGCCTTTCCCTGATTCGGAAGGCACGAAGAGTGCCGGGGAAATTCCGTCCAGTGGCGTTTCCCGGGTGCTAACGGAAGTGAAAACAGGAGACTCCCATGAGAGTGACATTGCCTTGCCTCGGTCTAGCCGCCCTGATGTTCGGCGCATCCGCCAGCCTGATGGCTGCCGACCTGCCTCGGACGAAGGCGCCCGAAGGGGCGAAAGTGTATTTCATCACGCCGGCCGATGGTGCAACCGTCGACAAGACCTTCACCGTGAAATTCGGCCTGAAAGGCATGGGCGTGGCGCCGGCCGGCGTCGACATGCCGGATACCGGCCACCATCACCTGTTGGTGGACCTGAAGGAGCAGCCGGCGATGAACCTGCCGCTGCCGATGACCGACAACATCCGCCACTTCGGCAAGGGCCAGACCGAAACCGAGATCACCCTGCCGCCGGGCAAGCACACCCTGCAACTGCTGGTGGGCGACAAGAACCACGTGCCGCTGGAGCCGACCGTGGAGTCGGAGAAGATCACCGTTACCGTCAAGTGACGGAAACGAAAAAAGGAGGCCGCTGGGCCTCCTTTTTCCTTTCCGCCGGACGCTGCCTTAGAACAGCACGCGGCTACGGATGGTACCGTTGACCTGCTGGAGTTTCTCCAGGGCCAGGTCCGAGTACTCGGCATCGACGTCGATCACTACGTAGCCGACCTTCTCGTTGGTTTGCAGGTACTGGCCGGAAACGTTGATGCCGTTGTCGGCGAAGACCTTGTTGATCTCGCTCATCACGCCGGGGATGTTGGCGTGGATGTGCAGCAGGCGGTGCTTGCCCGGGTGCGACGGCAGGGCCACTTCGGGGAAGTTGACCGAGGACACCGAGGTGCCGTTGTCGCTGTACTTGACCAGCTTCTCCGCCACTTCCAGGCCGATGTTGGCCTGTGCCTCGGCGGTGGAGCCGCCGATGTGCGGGGTCAGGATCACCCGGTCCAGGCCACGCAGCGGGCTGGCGAATTCCTCGTCGTTGGATTTCGGCTCGACCGGGAACACGTCGATGGCGGCGCCGATCAGGTGCTCGTCCTTGATCGCGGCGGCCAGGTGGTCCAGCTCGACCACTGTGCCGCGCGCGGCGTTGATCAGGATGCCGCCCTTCTTCATCGCGCGGATTTCCTTCTCGCCGATCATCCACTGGGTGGAGGGCAGTTCGGGAACGTGCAGCGAGACGATGTCGGACATGCCCAGCAGCTCGTGCAGGCTGCCGATCTGCACCGCGTTGCCCAGCGGCAGCTTGGTCACGGTGTCGTAGAAGAACACCTGCATGCCCAGGGCCTCGGCGAGTACCGAGAGCTGGGTGCCGATCGAGCCGTAGCCGACGATGCCGAGCTTCTTGCCACGGATCTCGAAGGAATTCGCCGCGCTCTTGATCCAGCCGCCGCGATGGCAGGAGGCGTTCTTTTCCGGGATGCCGCGCAGCAGCAGGATCGCCTCGGCCAGTACCAGCTCAGCCACAGAGCGGGTGTTCGAGTAGGGCGCGTTGAACACGGCGATACCGCGTTCGCGGGCGGCGTTGAGGTCGACCTGGTTGGTGCCGATGCAGAAGCAGCCGACCGCGATCAGTTTCTTCGCGCAGTCGAAGACCTCTTCGGTCAGCTGGGTGCGGGAGCGAATGCCGATGAAGTGCGCATCGGCGATCCTTTCCTTCAGCTCGTCGCCGGAAAGCGCGGTCTTGAGGTACTCGATGTTGGTGTAGCCGGCGGCCTTCAGCGTGTCCACGGCGTTCTGGTGGACACCTTCGAGAAGAAGGAACTTGATCTTGCTCTTGTCGAGAGAGGTCTTGCTCATCTGCGTAAACCTGTTGTCCCGGAGGAAGTGGCTGGAAAGCGAACTGCGCGAAGCGGGTCCGGCCGGCGCTGGCCGGCACCCGCAACTCGGCGCCCAGAGGCACTAAGCGCGGGGGGCGTATGCTAGCATGTTCTCCCTTTTCCTTGCCCGGTTGCGACCTGAGTTGTTCTCAGGACGACCATGAATCATTTGAGAGTTCCCGAATGACCCGCGAAGCCCTGATCGAATCGCTCAAGCCCCTGGTCGAGCCTGGCAAGCTGCTCGACGACGCCGCCTCCCTGGACGCCTACGGCAAGGACTGGACCAAGCATTTCGCCCCTGCGCCGCTGGCCATCGTGTTCCCCAAGAGCGTCGAGCAGGTCCAGGCGATCGTCCGCTGGGCCAACCAGCACAAGGTCGGTCTGGTCCCGTCGGGCGGTCGTACCGGGCTCTCCGCCGCGGCCGTGGCGGCCAACGGCGAAGTCGTGGTGGCCTTCGACTACATGAACCGGATACTCGACTTCAATGCCTTCGACCGCACCGTAGTCTGCCAGCCGGGCGTGGTTACCAAGCAACTGCAGACCTTCGCCGAGGAAAACGGCCTGTACTACCCGGTTGACTTCGCTTCTTCCGGTTCCAGCCAGATCGGCGGCAATATCGGCACCAATGCCGGCGGGATCAAGGTCATTCGCTACGGCATGACCCGTAACTGGGTGGCCGGGATGAAGGTCGTCACCGGCAAGGGCGACCTGCTCGAGCTGAACAAGGACCTGATCAAGAACGCCACCGGCTACGACATGCGCCAGCTGTTCATCGGCGCCGAAGGCACCCTGGGCTTCGTGGTCGAGGCGACCATGCGTCTGGAGCGCACGCCGAAGAACCTCACCGCTATGGTCCTCGGCACGCCCGACTTCGACTCGATCATGCCGGTGCTGCATGCCTTCCAGAGCAAGCTCGACCTGACCGCCTTCGAGTTCTTCTCCGACAAGGCCCTGGCCAAGGTCCTGGCCCGTGGCGACGTACCGCGGGCGTTCGAGACCGACTGCCCGTTCTACGCCCTGCTGGAGTTCGAGGCGACCACCGAGGAAGTCGCCAACGAGGCGCTGGCCACCTTCGAGCACTGCGTCGAGCAGGGCTGGGTGCTGGACGGGGTGATGAGCCAGAGCGAGCAGCAGTTGCAGAACCTGTGGAAGCTGCGCGAGTACATCTCCGAGACCATCTCCCACTGGACGCCGTACAAGAACGACATCTCGGTCACGGTTTCCCGGGTGCCCGCCTTCCTCAAGGACATCGACGCCATCGTCGAGGCCAACTACCCGGACTTCGAGGTGGTGTGGTTCGGCCACATCGGCGACGGCAACCTGCACCTGAACATCCTCAAGCCGGAAAACCTCGGCAAGGACGAGTTCTTCGCCAAGTGCGCGACCGTCAACAAGTGGGTGTTCGAGACCGTCGAGAAGTACAACGGCTCGATTTCCGCCGAGCATGGCGTGGGCATGACCAAGCGCGACTACTTGACCTACACCCGCTCGGAAACCGAAATTGCCTATATGAAGGCACTGAAGGCGGTGTTCGACCCCAACGGGATCATGAATCCCGGCAAGATCTTCGCCGAGTAGCAGGTGTCGCAACGCAGAGGGCCGGTCATCCGGCCCTTCTCGTCTGTGGCGGGCGCCACGGATGCCTTTCCACCCGTTCAGGAGTCGGTAAATGAGTTACCAGCATCAATATATCGACGGCACCCCGATCCACTTCCCCCTGGGCAAGCTGGTCTGCGTCGGGCGCAACTACGCCGAACACGCCAAGGAACTGAACAACCCGGTTCCCACCGAGCCGCTGCTGTTCATCAAGCCCGGCTCCTGCGTGGTGCCGGTGAGCGGCGGGCTGAGCCTGCCGCAGGAGCGCGGCTCGGTACACTACGAGGCGGAAATCGCCGTGCTGATCGGCAAGCCGCTGTCGCGCAAGCCGAACCGCGAGGAGGTCCTCGACGCGATCTCCGGCTATGCGCCGGCGCTGGACCTGACCTTGCGCGAGGTCCAGGCGAAACTGAAGGAAAAGGGCCTGCCCTGGGAGCTGGCAAAGAGCTTCGATGGCGCCGGCGTGCTGTCGCCGTTCGTGAACGCCGACCAGTTTCCCGACCCGACCGACATCGGCATCCGCCTGACCATCAACGGCGAGGTGCGCCAGGACGGCAACAGCCGCGACATGCTCAATCCGATCGTGCCGCTGATCCAGCACATCGCCGGGCATTTCTCGCTACAGGCCGGCGATGTGGTGCTGACCGGCACGCCGTCCGGGGTCGGGCCGCTGAACAGCGGCGACGAGTTGCTGCTCGAATTGCCGGGCGCCAGCCGTTTCGAGACCCGCGTGCTCTGAACCGCTGCGGCCGCCGGGTGCGGCCGGCCTCCCTAGCGCCGGCAGCGGAAACGACTGTCGGTCGGCTGGCCGACGCTTCGATTGACAGGCCGGGGGCAATGCCCTTTCATGGCGACGCCCAAGAAAACACCTGGCCAAACAGTCGAGCCTCGCCCATGTCCCTTGCCTCCAAGCTTCCCCGTTTCCGCTGGCTGCTGCCGGCGTTCGTCGTGCTCGTCGGCGTGGTGCTGACCATCGTCATGCATTGGGACGATCGCGCCGGCCTTTGGTGGAAGGAAAGCCAGGCCAGCCAGCAGCAGCGCGACGAAAGCATCTGGCTGCCGGGCTATCGGGTGGTGATCGACGCCAAGCCGTTGCAGGGCCTGGAGGAGGAAGAAACCTCGGACCTGGCCTACAACCCGGCAACCAGGACCCTGTTCACCGTTACCGGCAAGCGGCCGCTGCTGGTGGAGCTGTCGCTCACCGGCGACGTGCTGCGCACCATCCCGCTGCTCGGCCTGAGCAATCCCGAAGGCGTGGCGGTGCTGGAGAACGGCAACGTCGCGGTGACCGACGAGCGCCGCAATACCCTGACCATCTTCCATGTCGACCCGCAGACCGCCGAGCTGAGCACCAAGAGCCTGGCCGAATTCCCGCTGGGCAATATCGGCAAGAAGAACAAGGGCTTCGAGGGCATCGCCTGGGATCCGCGCCAGCAGCGTCTGTTGCTGAGCAAGGAGCGCGATCCGATGACCCTGTTCAGCTGGAAGAGCGACGGCGGGCCGAGCCTGAGCGGGGCGATGACCGCGCTACCGAGCGACGACCTGTACATGCGCAACGTCTCGGCCCTCAGCGTCGACCCGCGTACCGGCCATACCCTGGTGCTGTCGGCCGAATCGCATCTGCTGCTGGAGCTGGACGAGAAGGGCGAGCCGGTCAGCTTCATCAGCCTGCTCGGCGGCTTCAACGGCCTGGACAGCAAGATCCCGCGCGCCGAAGGGGTGGCCATCGACGACGAGGGCACCATCTACATGGTCAGCGAGCCGAACCTGTTCTACGTGTTCCGCAAGAAGAGCGGCGAGCGCCTGGCCACCAGCGACGCCGATTAAGCTTCGCTTAAGCGCCGATTAAGCCTGGTTTCAGCAAGGCTTCGTAGCCTGGACCCATCGAAACCAACTACGAGGCGTTACCCATGAAACTTCGTCACCTGCCCCTCATCGCTGCCATCGGCCTGTTCTCCACCGTCACCCTGGCCGCCGGCTATACCGGCCCGGGCGCTACCCCGACCACCACCACGGTGAAGGCCGCGCTGGAAGCCGCCGACGACACCCCGGTGGTCCTCCAGGGCACCATCGTCAAGCGCATCAAGGGCGACATCTACGAGTTCCGCGATGCCACCGGCAGCATGAAGGTGGAGATCGACGACGAAGACTTCCCGCCGATGGAAATCAACGACAAGACCCGGGTCAAGCTGACCGGCGAAGTCGACCGCGACCTGGTCGGCCGCGAGATCGACGTCGAGTTCGTCGAAGTGATCAAGTAAGGCCCTGAATCGAAACGGCCCGCCTCCCGGAAGAGAGGCGGGCCGTTTCGCGTTCCGACCGGGTGAAGTTGCGGGCGGGCTTACCGGTGAACCCCTTCGAAACCCTGTAGCACGTTCACTGCGTTGATCCCGATTTCCTCCACCGCGTAGCCTCCCTCCATCACGAACAGCGTGGCCAGGCCGAGCTTGCCGATGGCTTCGCCCATGCGCAGGTAGTCGGGGCTGTCCAGGCGGAACTGGGAAATCGGGTCCTCCTTGAAGGTATCCACCCCCAGGGAAACGATCAGGGCGTCCGCCGCATAGGCCTGGATCTGCCGGATCGCCGCCTGCAGCGCCTGGCTCCAGGTCGCCCAGTCGCTGCCGGCCGCCAGTGGGTAGTTGAAGTTGTAGCCGGTGCCGACGCCGTTGCCCTTCTCGTCGGCGTAGCCGAGGAAATAGGGGTATTCGAAGCGCGGATCGCCGTGGATCGAGGTGAACAGCACATCGGCGCGGTCGTAGAAGATGTCCTGGGTGCCGTTGCCATGGTGGTAGTCGACGTCGAGGATCGCCACCCGCCCGGCGCCCCGGTCGAGGAAGGCCTGGGCGGCGATGGCGGCATTGTTGAAGAAGCAATAGCCGCCCATGTAGTCGGCCGCGGCGTGGTGGCCCGGCGGGCGACAGAGCGAAAATACCGAGCGCGCGCCGTTGGCGAGTTCGGACTGGCCGCTGAGGGCGACGTTGGCCGAACTGGTGATCGCCTGCCAGGTCCCGGCGGTGATCGGCGCGCCGGCGTCGAAGGAGTAGTAGCCGAGGCGACCGTCGATGTTGTCCGGCTCCGTCTGCCGCAGGCGCCGGGTCGGCCAGGCGATCGGCAGCATGTCGTGGCTGCGGCCGGTGGCCAGCCAGTCCTGCCAGGCGTTCTGCAGGAAACGCACGAAACCCTCGCTGTGCACCCGGCGGATCGGTTCCAGGCCGAAGTCGCGCGGTGCGCGGACTTCGCCGAGGCCGACGGCCTTCACGCGGTCGAGGACCATGTCGGCGCGGCTGGGTTTTTCGAAGCAGGGGGTGAACTGGCCGCCGATCAGTTCGTGCCGGCCGTGGTGCAGGCGATGGTCGTCGCTGTAGATGGTCAGCATGTCGGGCTCCCGGGCTCAGTTCTGTTCGGAGAAGGTCACGGTCGGCGCCTTGCGGCGGAAACCGCCGGTATGCAACGCCAGGTAGGCGAGGCCGGCGGCGAACCAGGTCAGGCCGATCACCAGGGTCAGCGCCGAGAGGCTGGTCCACAGCCACAGGGTCAGGCCCAGGCCGATGGCCGGCACCAGCCCGTAGCGCAGCAGGTCGCGCGGGGCGCGGCGGCCGTCGAGCAGCAGGTAGCTGCGGATCACCGCCAGGTTCACCGCGGAGAACGCCACCAGCGCGCCGAAGCTGATCATCGAGGCCAGGGTGGTGAGGTCGATGACCACCGCCAGCAGGGAAATCACCGAGACCACCAGGATCGCGATCACTGGCGTCTTGAAGCGCTCCGAGAGGCTGCCGAACACGCGCCGCGGCAGGATGCCGTCGCGGCCCATGCTGTAGAGGATGCGCGACACCGAGGCCTGCGAGGCCAGCGCCGAGCCGGCGGCGCCGGCGACGTAGGCGGCGGTGAAGAAGCTGGCGAGGAACTTGCCGCCGGCCGCCAGCATCACTTCGTTGGCCGCCGACTCGGCGTCCTGGAATACGCTGCCGGGGAACACCAGTTGGCTGAAGACCGCCAGCACGGTGAACAGCAGGCCGGCGCCGACCGTGGTGATGACGATGGCGCGCGGGATGTCGCGTTGCGGGTCGCGGGTTTCCTCGGCCAGGGTCGAGACCGCGTCGAAGCCGAGGAACGACAGGCACAGCACCGCCGCGCCGGCCATCAACGGGGCGAAGCCCGGCTGGCTGCCGTCGCCGACGAAGGGCAGGCTCAGGTCCAGCGAGGGGATGCCGGCCAGGTGCTTGACCGCCATGGCGACGAACACCACGGCGAAGACGAACTGGGCGCCGACGATCACGTTGCTCATGCCGGCCACCGAGCTGATGCCGATCACGTTGAGCACGGTGACCAGGCCGATCGCCGCGAGCACGAAGACCCAGGCCGGCACCATCGGGAAGGCGATGTTGAGGAACAGGCCGATGAGCAGGTAGTTGATCATCGGCAGGAACAGGTAGTCGAGCAGCAGCGACCAGCCGGCGAGGAAGCCGACGCAGGGGCCGAAGCTGAGGCTGGTATAGGAATAGGCCGAGCCGGCGATGGGATATTTCTTCACCATGAAGCTGTAGGAAAAGGCGGTGAAGAGCATCGCCGCCAGGGTGATCAGGTAGGCGCTGGCGGTACGACCGCCGGTGATCTCGGTGACTACCCCGTAGGTGGTGAACATGGTCAGCGGAACCATGTAGACCAGCCCGAAGAAGACCAGGGCGGGAAGCCCGAGGATGCGCCGCAGGCCGGTGCCCTGGGCGCTGTGGACGTACTCGGGGCGCTTGCCGCCGATGAGGATGCCGTTGTTGCGTTCGCTGGCCATGTTCCGCTCCTCGCGAAATGCCGTATCGATCCCGCAGGCGGCCGCTTGGGCGGACCTTTCCTGCGCCGGGTGAATGGACGGGCTAGTGGAAAACCGCTGGGGTTTCCGCCGGGTCGGTGGAAATGGCAGTGACGAGAGGGCGCGCGGCGTGTGCGGGCACGGGCGTTGGGGCGTCGATAGTGTTCATGGCGTTCTCAGGAAGCGTTCTTGTTGGATTTCTAGCTCGCGGTCGCGAGGTTCCCTTGGGCTCTGCCGGCGCCGTTTCCGCGGCTCCGGGCGACCCCTCGAGGAGGGCGCGGTTCGACTCTAGCAATCCGGTTTCGCCGGGGAGAACCCTGTAGACGGTCAAAAAGGGATCGAGATGGCCAAGCTGGCTGGCCGGCCAGCGCTGGCGCGAGCTGGCCGCCAGCGCCGCGTCGATCATTTCTTAAGCTTGGTCCAGACCTTGCTGCGCAACGCCAGGGCTTTCGGCGAGCAGAGCTTGAACGGCTTCAGGCGGTCGAGCTTGTCCTGCGGGGTGTTGATCGCCGGGTCGTCGAACAGTGCTTTCTCCATGAGTTTCTCCGAGCCGACGATGGCGTTGTTGTACTTGGCGAAGTTGGAGGCGGCGGCGATGTTCTCCGGGCGCATCATCCAGTCGATGAAGACGTGGGCTTCCTTGACGTTGCTGGCGTCGCGCGGAATCGCGAAGTTGTCGATGAACAGCCGGATGCCTTCCTTCGGATAGATGTATTCGAGGCTGGCGCGTTGGGCGTGGGCGCGGTGGAAGGCGCCGTTCCACTGCTGGTGCATGGCGACCTCGCCGGCGGCCATGCGCTCGATGGTGCCGTCGCTGTTGTACATGGTCAGCGCCGGCTTTTGCCTGAGCAGCAGGTCGAGGACCTTCTGCGCTTCCCTGGCGTCCTCGGTGCATTCGTCGATGCCGAGGTAGTAGGTGGCGGGAATGAACAGTTCCTCGATGGAGTTCAGAGCCACCACCTTGCCTTTCAGCTCGGCTGGTGGTTCGAAGAACGGCTTCCAGCTTTCTTCCAGCCTGCCGCCCGGCACCTTCGCCGTATCGTAGCTGTAGCCGGTGGTGCCCCAGAGATAGGGAATGCTGTAGTCGTGGCCGGGATCGAAGCCAAGGGTCCGGAAGTTTTCCTTCAGATTGCCCAGGCTCGGCAACTGGCTCTTGTCGAGCTTTTGCAGCAGCCCCTCCTTGACGAATATTTCTATGAAACTGTCCGACGGCACCACCACGTCGTAGGCGCCGCCACCGGCCTTGAGCTTGGCCAGCAGCGTCTCGTTGCTGTCGTAGGCGTCGAGGGTGGCCTTGATCCCGGTGTCCTTCTCGAACTTCTTCAGCAACTCCGGCGGGTAGTAGTCCGACCAGTTGGCGAAGTGCAGGGTGCCTTCGGCGCGAGCCTGGCCGCCCAGGGCTAGACCGGCGGCGAAGAGCAGGGTGAGCGGTGTGCGGTAGGTCATGATGGACTCCTGGCGATCTTCTGTTTTTTCTTCGTGGAGGCAGGTTCTCAGCGGCGGCGTTGGCCGAGGTAGTACGACAGGGCGACGAAGGCGATGGAAATCATGAGGATGATCGAGGAAATCGCATTGATCTTCGGGGATATGCCCATGCGGATGGAACTGAAGATGTACACCGGCAGGGTGGTTGCGCCGGCGCCGGCGACGAAATAGGTGATGACGAAATCGTCCATCGAGATGATGAACGCGAGCATCGCCCCGGACAGCACGCCGGGCATCAGCAGCGGCAGGGTGATTTTCCAGAAGGCCTTCCACGGCGAGGCGTAGAGGTCGGCGGCGGCCTCCGCCAGGCGCGGGTCCAGGCCCTCCAGGCGGGCGCGGATCGGCAGGTAGGCGAAGGGGATGCAGAACACGATGTGGGCGATGAGGATGGTGAACAACGACAGCTTCAGGCCGATGAAGGAGAAGAACATCAGGGTCGCCACCGCGGTGACGATCTCCGGCACCAGCAGCGGCAGGCCGAGAACGCCGTTCATCAGGGTCTGCCCGCGGAAGGCGCGACCGCGCATGCCCAGCGCGGCGAGGGTGGCCAGGACGGTCGAGGCCAGGGTGGCGAGGGTGGCGACGAGCAGCGAGTTCTTCGCCGCGCGGAGGATTTCCGGATCGTTGGCCACCACCGCATACCATTTCAGGCTGAAGCTCTCCCAGAGCGTCGCCGACTGGCCGCTGTTGAAGCTGAGCACTACCAGCACCAGGATCGGGATGTAGAGGAAGGCGAAGAACAGCCAGGCGGCCTGGCGCACGCCGCTGAAGGTCCAGAGTGGATTGCGGCCGTTCATGGCTGGCCTCCGCCGGCGTTGGCCCGGAAGCGCAGGTTGTAGATCAGCATCGCCAGCAGGACGAAGGCCAGCAGGGCGAACGAAAGGGCGGCGCCGAACGGCCAGTTGTGCGCGGTACCGAATTGCAGCTGGATCAGGTTGCCGATCATCAGCGCCTTACCGCCGCCGAGCAATTCCGGAATGATGTAGCTGCCCAGGGCCGGGATGAATACCAGGATGCAGCCGGCGACTATCCCCGGCATCGCCAGCGGCACGATCACCCGGCGCAGCGCTTTCCAGCGGTTGGCGCCGAGGTCGAATGCCGCCTCCACCAGGCGCCAGTCCATCTTTTCCAGGCTGCTGTAGATCGGCAGCACCATGAACGGCAGGTAGGTATAAAGGAGGCCGATGATCACCGCGTTGTCGGTATAGAGCAGCCCCAGCCCGGTGTCGGTCAGGCCGATGCCTTGCAGGCCGGCGTCCACCAGCCCGCCGTTGCGCAGCAGCAGGATCCAGGCGTAGACCCGCACCAGCAGGTTGGTCCAGAACGGCACGGTGACCAGGAACAGCAGCAGGTTGCGCCGGCGTTCCGGCTGCAACGCCAGGTACAGCGCGGTGGGGAAGCCGAGCGCCAGGCAGCCGAGGGTGGTCAGCAGCGACAGCCAGAACGAGCGCTGGAAGATGCCCAGGTAGTCGGCGTTGAACACCAGGCTGTCGTCCAGGTCGCGTTCCCAGAGGAAATTGAGGTAGGCCTCCAGGCTGTGCTGGCCCCATTTCACTCCGCCGTAGTCGCCGGATTGCTGGATCGACACGGCGAACATGATGCCCAGCGGGATCACCAGGAACAGCACCAGCATCAGCATCGCCGGGCTGCTCAGCAGCAGGCGCCGACGCAGCTGCCGGCGTTCGGCCGACTGTTGCGCGGTAGGTCGGCCGGCGGTGCTCATTCGGCGAGCACCCGGATGGCGGCGGCGGGAATCCGCACCCGCACCTTCGCCCCCGGACTGTGCGGGCAGCGTGCGCCGTCGCGGTTCTGCTGGCGCACGCGGAAGCCCGGCTGTCCGGCCACGTTCAGGTGGTAGACGGTATCGGTGCCGACATAGACGATGTTTTCCAGCACGCCTTCCAACTGGCCGTCGGCGGCCAGTTCGGTGCGCTCCGGGCGGATCGCCAAGGTCACAGCGCCGCTGCCCGGGGTCGTCGCGGCCAGCCGCTGGCCGTCCGCCAGGCGCACGCCGTCGGCGTCGGCCTGGCCCTCGAGGAAGTTGGTTTCGCCGATGAAGTCGGCGACCGCCCGGTTCAGCGGCGCCTCGTAGATGTCGCTGGGCGTGCCGACCTGCAACACCTTGCCCTTGCTCATCACCGCGATGCGGTCGGACATGGTCAGCGCTTCCTCCTGGTCGTGGGTGACGAAGATGAAGGTGATCCCGGTCTCGTGCTGCAGGCGCTTCAGCTCGATCTGCATTTCCTTGCGCAGCTTCAGGTCCAGCGCCGACAGCGACTCGTCGAGCAGCAGCACCTTGGGCCGGCTGGCCAGCGCGCGGGCCAGGGCGATGCGTTGCTGCTGGCCACCGGACAACTGGTCGGCGCGGCGCTTGCCGACCTCCGGCAGCTTCACCAGGTCGAGCATGCGGCTCACGGTGGCGTCGATCTCGCTGCGCGGGCGGCCCTGCATCTCCAGGCCGAAGCCGATGTTGTCGGCGACGCTCATGTGCGGGAACAGCGCATAACTCTGGAACACCGTGTTGACCGGGCGGCGGAACGGCGGCAGGCCTTCCATGTGTTCGCCATAGAGGCGGATGCTGCCGGAACTGGGCTGTTCGAAGCCGGCGATGAGGCGGAGGAGGGTGGTCTTGCCGCAGCCGGAAGGGCCGAGGAGGGTGAAGAATTCGTTGGCGTGGATATCCAGGGACACATCGTCAAGGGCCTTCAGGCCTTGGCCGGGGGTACCGAATTCCATGCAGATCCGCTCGATGGCTATCGCGCTGGTCATGCTGAATTCCATGCAGTCAAGCAGTTGTTATTGTTGAGGTTTTGCGGTTTCTGGGGCCCGCTTCACCTGCTGCGGTTCGATAATGACCGGGGCGCCGCGGGCGCAGAACGATAGATGCGGCCAATAAGGGATCGAACAGGCCAATCTGGTGGCGCTGGAAGAAGACTGCGGATGCTCTCTTGTCGTCTCTTTCGGACAGGAAACTCGGACCTGTCCGAGTCTCCCGGGCGGCTGGCTGACTTTAAGCTTGGCTTCAGCCTGGAGCCGTAGCTTGCGTAGGAAAGGTCGGGCGCAGCCCGTTTCCATACAGCGTACAGGCTCTATGCTATGACTATCCACGCCCAAACTCCCGAGCCGTTTTCCATGTCCCGAGCTTTCACGCCTCGCCGTCTGCTGCTGGCCGTCCTGCTGGTCGCGCTGTCCGCGCTGGTCCTTCTCGGCCAGAGCTTCCGGGTCTTCGACCGGGCCTGGTTCGCCGTCCAGGAGTGGCGTCACGCCGATGCCTGGAAAGAGCGCTCGATATGGCTGCCGGACTACCGCGTGCGGATCGAGGCGCAGCCCATCGAGGGGTTGAACGACGACGTTTCCGCGCTGACCTTCGATCCCGACCGGCGCACCCTGTTCACCGTGACCAACCAGCCGGCGCAGATCATCGAGCTGTCCTTGCAGGGCAAGGTACTGCGGACCATCCCGCTGACCGGCTTCGGCGACGCCGAGGCCATCGAGTACATCAGCCGCGGCGTCTACGTGATCACCGACGAGCGCCAGCAACGCCTGGTCAAGGTGCGCCTGGAGGACGACACGCGCTTCATCGACGCTGCCGATGCCCAGCAGCTTTCGCTGGGTATCGGCCTCAACGGCAACAAGGGTTTCGAAGGGCTAGCTTACGACGCCGAGGGCAAGCGCCTGTTCGTCGCCAAGGAGCGTGACCCGGTGCGCATCTACGAGATCCACGGTTTCCCCCACACCCAGGCGGACAAACCGTTCGCCGTGCACGTGGTGGACGACCCCGGGCGCGACAAGCGCCTGTTCGTCCGCGACCTGTCCAGTCTGCAGTTCGACGAGGGCACCGGGCACCTGCTGGCGTTGTCCGACGAGTCGCGTCTGGTAGTCGAGCTGGACACCGACGGCGAGCCGGTCAGCACCCTGTCGCTGCTGCGCGGCATGCACGGCCTGAAGCGCAGCGTGCCGCAGGCCGAGGGCGTGGCGATGGACGACCGTGGCGTGCTCTACCTGGTCAGCGAGCCGAACCTGTTCTACGTCTTCAGCAAGGACGAGCCGGCGCAGCCCTGACGCGGCCTACGGGGACGGCAGGAGCGTCCCCTGGCCCGCTCAGAACTGCCAGTTCACCCCGAGCGAATAGCCCGCTTGGTTGCCTTCGCTGTGGGCGAAGCGGCTGTTGGCTTCGGCGAAGACCCCGAGCTGCTCGGTGATCGCCAGTTGCGCGCCAAGCTGGGCGCGGCCGAAATCCTTGTCCACGCCGCCCATGTCGGCGACCCGGACACGCCCGTCGCCGCGGCTGGTCAGGTCCATGTCGTCCAGGCGTCCGTCCGCCAGCTCGCGGACCCAGCGCAGGCTGGCGTAGGGTTGCAGGCGCATCCTCGCGCCCAGCGCCAGCTCGCCGCGCAGGCGCCAGCCGAGACTCGCCTCCAGCGAGTCGTAGTCCTGCTTCTCGTAGCCGAGTGCGGTACGTAGGGCCTCGTCCTCGCGGAAGTCGTCGATGCGGTAGCGCATGTAGTCGAGGCCGGCCAGCGGCCCGCTCCGCAGTTCGCCGAAGCTGAAGTCATAGCCGCCTTCCAGCCGGGCGCCCCAGGACCAGGCCGAGGTGTCGCCCGACAGACGCTGGTCGAGCAGCACCGGCCCGCCGGCAGCCTGGAGGTAGACCGAACGCTTGCTGTCGTAGCGGGTATGCCCGAGGTTCAGCTCGCCGGCCAGCCATTCCGGACCGCCGTCGTTGTACAGGCCGAACAGGCCGAGCTGCCAGGTGTCGCCCTCGATGCGCCCACCATGGTCCAGCTTGTCGCGGCTGCGCTGGAAGGCCAGGCTGCCGCCAAGGGTCAGGGCCTCGCTGTAGCGGTAGTCGCCGAGCAGATGCACGCCGGCGCGCCTGGACTCCGGATTGCCAGGCATGTCGAAACCGCTGTCCGGCGAGACCTCGCCCTCCGCGCCCACCTCGCCGTCGAAGCTGCCTACCGGCCGGTTGCTGCCGAGCAGGGTCAGCCAGCGGCGGTCGTGCAGGCGGGTCAGTGCCTGGTGCTGGCGCTGCAACTGGTCTTCCATCTGCCGCGCCAGGGCGCCGCCGGAGGCGGTGGAGGCCAGCAGGTCGGCGTTGGTCAGCTCCAGCACCAGGCGCGTCAGCAGGCGGGAAAAGTCGCGCATGCGTTGCTCGATGCGCTCCTGGCCGAGGGCGTTGGTCAGTACTTCCTTGTTGTCCTCGGCCGGGTCGTGCCAGGTTGAGCCGCCGGGAATCGCCGGGTTGTCGGTCTGCTCGTAGCCGTCCAGGTCGCCCAGTTCCCAGTTGGTCGCCTCGATGAACAACACCGGGATGTCCATCCCGTTGAAGCTTTCGCCGTCGCTGCAGCAGCCGGTACCCGCCGGGTATTCGGCGTTCAGGCCGGGGTTGGTGAACAGCGGGATGTCCAGCTCGCGGGCGATGCGCAGGATCTGTTCGCGGTAGGCGCCGAGGGCCGGGTTGGACACGCTGTTGGAGCCGGCATGGGCGTACATCTTGTCGCCGGTGACCAGGCTGTCGAGGTTGATCATTCCCAGCAGGTTGGTGCGCTGGCTGGCGTCGAGGGACTCGACGTAGGCACGCGAACCGCGCAGGCCTTCCTCCTCGGCGCCGAAACCGACCACCTCGAGGCCGTTCTCCAGGGCGATGCCGCCGAGGTTGCGGGCGATCTCGGTGAGCACCGCCGCGCCCGAGGCGTTATCGTCCAGGCCCTGCAGGGTCGGGCGACCGTAGTAGGTGTCGTAGTGCGCGCCGAGTACCAGGAACTTCCCGCTGCTGCCGGGCGCCGAGGCGATGACGTTCTGCGAACTGCGGTTGCCGGCCCAGGTGAAGTCCTGGCGACTGGTCTGGTAGCCGAAGCCCAGGCGCGACTGCATCAGTTCGCTGGCGCCGGCGAAGCTGGCGGTGCCGCGATAGCGGCCCGGGTAGTCGGTGATCAGGCGCTCCAGGGTCTCCCCGGCGTATTCCCCGTATTGATAGGCGTTGGCACCCAACGACAGCGCAGCACATCCCAGGCCTACAGCGACAGCTAATGGTTTGAACACGGCACTTTCCTCTGTGTCGGTACGATGGTGCATCGAATGATGCTCGCGCCGCGGAAAGCAGGATGCGGACCGTTTCATGTCCCTGGAGCACGAATTGACGCCTGGGCGACCTGCGGTGTCGCTACGTTGTAACTGGCAGCGGCTTGGACGGCGAAGCAGAGAGAGGCAGCGGCCGGGAGTGTTACTTGCGAGCCTGAAAATGGGGCGCTGCGTTCAACTCCTGGGACGGGAAGTAACCGCGGAAGGGAATGCAGAGGTGGATGGGCGGCGCTTGTGCCTCGGCACAGGCGCCGCCAGGGGCCTCAGCTTTCGTCGCTGAGGCCGGCTTCCGGCGCTGCGCGCTTCACCGACTGCACGCCGGCTTCGGCGTTGGCCTGGCTGGCATAGAGCTGGCTCTGGCCGACGACCTGGCCATTGGTGGCCTTGAGTACGAAGTGGAACTTGCCGTTGCTGGCCGGCTTGACCTCGAAGGCACCGTCGCGCTGGGAGTTCTTGCGCACCGACTCGATGCCGCCGAGCGCCGAGTCCTTGGCCTTGTACAGTTCGCTGGTGAGAATGATCTCGCCGTTGGCGGCATGCAGGTTGAAGTGGAACTGGCCGTCTTTCGCTTTCTTCAGATGGAATTTGGCTGCCATGTCTAGCTCCTTGTTCACAGGGTGAGGCGGATCGCAACGGACCAGCCGTCTGCTGAGACACAGCGTAGCCGCTTTTGTTGCAGTGTCGCCCCGCTCCGGTCATCGGCCTGGGGCGAGCGGGCTCAGGCCTTGAGGGTCTTGACGCCGTCGGCGGTGCCGAGTAGCAGCAGGTCGGCCGGGCGGGCGGCGAACAAGCCATTGGTGACCACGCCGACGATGGCGTTGATCTTCTCTTCCAGTTCCACCGGGCTGTCGATGCGCAGGTTGTGCACGTCGAGGATGATATTGCCGTTGTCGGTCAGCACGCCTTCGCGGTAGACCGGATCGCCGCCGAGCTTCACCAGTTGGCGGGCGACGTGGCTGCGAGCCATCGGGATGACCTCCACCGGCAGCGGGAACTGGCCGAGGATGGGCACCAGCTTGCTGGCATCGGCGATGCAGATGAAGGTCTTGGCCACCGCGGCGACGATCTTCTCGCGGGTCAGCGCGGCACCGCCGCCCTTGATCAGCTCCAGGCGCTCGTTGCTTTCGTCGGCGCCGTCGACGTAGAACTCCAGCTCGCTGACCGTGTTCAGCTCGTAGACCGGGATGCCATGCTCCTTCAGGCGTTTGGCGGTGGCCTCCGAACTGGCTACTGCGCCGTCGAACTCGGCCTTGTGGCGGGCCAGGGCATCGATGAAGAAGTTGGCGGTGGAGCCTGTGCCGACGCCGACGATGCTCTTGCTGTCGAGGTGCGGAAGAATGTGGTCGACGGCGGCCTGTGCCACTGCCTGCTTGAGCTGATCCTGGTTCATCCCGGGTGCCTGTCTGGTTGCCTGGCCGGCCGTCCCGGCGGCGCAGGCGGAGGGTGCGCGCGGCCGGGGCGGCCCGGCGGGTTTCCGGCACGTCCTGTGCCGCTGCGATACGAAGGGACGAATTATAGCGGCCTGGCGTCCTCCGGTCTTGCCCCGGATGACCGGCAGTCGCGGTGTTTTCCTGCGGCGCGCCGGTAGTCCGCCCGGCGGGCCTGGAGTAGACTCCGGGCTTCCGTGAAGTCCGCCGAACCGCCTCCGATGCTCGAACAATACGTCAAGAAGATCCTCACCTCGCGCGTCTACGACGTCGCGGTGGAAACGCCCCTGCAACCCGCCCGCCAGTTGTCCGAACGCCTCGGCAACCAGGTCCTGCTCAAGCGCGAGGACCTGCAGCCGGTGTTTTCCTTCAAGATCCGCGGCGCCTACAACAAGGTCGCGCAGCTCACCGAGGAGGAGAAGGCCCGCGGGGTGATCGCCGCCTCGGCCGGCAACCACGCCCAGGGCCTGGCCCTGGCGGCCAAGCGGCAGGGGATCAGGGCGGTCATCGTGATGCCCAAGACCACCCCCGAGATCAAGGTCCAGGCGGTGCGCGCCCATGGCGCCAAGGCGGTGCTGCACGGCGACGCCTTCCCCGAGGCTCTGGCCCACGCGCTGAAGCTGGTCGACGAGAAGGGCTACACCTTCGTCCATCCCTACGACGATCCGGACACCATCGCCGGCCAGGGCACCGTGGCCATGGAGATTCTCCGCCAGCAGCCCGGCCGCCTCGATGCGATCTTCGTCCCGGTGGGCGGTGGCGGACTGGTCGCCGGCATCGCCGCCTACGTCAAGTACCTGCGTCCGGAGATCAAGGTGATCGGCGTCGAGCCGGACGAGTCGAACTGCCTGCAGGCGGCCATGGCCGCCGGCGAGCGGGTGGTGCTGGGCCAGGTCGGGCTGTTCGCCGACGGCGTGGCGGTGGCGCAGATCGGCCAGCACACCTTCGACATCTGCAAGGACCACGTCGACGAAGTGATCACCGTCAGCACTGACGAGATCTGTGCGGCGATCAAGGACATCTACGACGACACCCGCTCGATCACCGAGCCGGCCGGCGCGCTGGCGGTGGCCGGGATCAAGAAGTACGTCGAGCGCGAGCGCGCCGAGGGGCAGACCCTGGTGGCGATCGACTCCGGCGCCAACGTCAACTTCGATCGCCTGCGGCATGTCGCCGAACGCGCCGAACTGGGCGAGCGCCGCGAAGCGATCATCGCGGTGACCATTCCCGAGCGGCCGGGCAGCTTCAAGGCCTTCTGCGAGGCGGTCGGCAAGCGCCAGATCACCGAGTTCAACTATCGCTACCACAGCGGCAGCGAGGCGCACATCTTCGTCGGCGTGCAGACCCACCCGGAGAACGACCCGCGCGAGGCGCTGGTGGCCTATCTGCGCGAGAAGGGCTTCCCGGTCCTCGACCTGACCGACAACGAACTGGCCAAGCTGCACATCCGCCACATGGTCGGCGGCCATGCGGTGAAAGTCAGCGACGAGATGGTGTTCCGCTTCGAATTCCCCGAGCGGCCCGGCGCGCTGTTCAACTTCCTCACCAAGCTCGGCGGGCGCTGGAACATCTCGATGTTCCACTACCGCAACCATGGCGCGGCCGACGGCCGGGTGGTGGCCGGGTTGCAGGTGCCGGAAGACGAGCGCCACCTGATCCCGCAGACCCTGGAGGCGATCGGCTATCCGTACTGGGACGAGACCGCCAACCCGGCCTACCAGCTGTTCCTCGGCTGACCCGCGGCGGCTCGCCGACACGGGCTGCTAAGCTTCACGGGCAGGTGATCTCCTTCCTCGGGAACTGAGCCCGCCCCCGGCCCCTCAAACGGGCCGGGAACACGGACAAGGATGCGCTGATGGAACATTTTCTCCAGATCAAGATTCTCCACGGAGTCGCCACCGTGCTGCTGTTCGGCGGCCTGCTCGGCCTGGCGTTCTACGCCTGGCGCAGCTGGCGGACGGGCGACGCGGCTCGGGTCGCGCGCGGTTTCAAGCGGGTCCGCCTGATCGGCTGGCCGCTGCTGGGGCTCAGCCTGCTGGCCCTGCCGGTCAGCGGCTGGTGGCTGGTGCACCTGGCCGGCTGGCCGTTGGGCCAGAGCTGGCTGCTGTTCGGCGCCTGCCTCTATCTGCTCGGCTGCATCTTCTGGCTGGTCCTCGCCGGCCGCCTGGCGCGGGTCCAGCACCAGGCCGGCGCCGCCGAGACGGCGGGGGCCGCGCTGGGCGAGCAGACCCTGCGCGAGATCAAGGTGGGCCTGGTCATGGCCCTGCTCGGTGCGGCCAGCTTCATCGCGGTGGCGGTACTGATGGTCAGCAAGCCGCTCTGAAACGCCAACGAAATGGACTTCACCGGCCTTCGCCGGTTCTGTAGGAACGCATGCGTATTCTGCTGGTAGGCGCGGGAGGTTTCGTCGGGCGGCACCTGCTCCCGGCGCTGCTCGCCGCCGGACACGAACTGCTCCTCACCGCGCGCCGCCCGCCGGTCGATGCGCCTGCCGGCGTACGCTGGCTGGCGCTCGACCTGGAGCGGCTTGCGGAAAGGCCGGACAGCTTCGCCTGGCCCGCCGGGGTCGACCTGCTGATCAATGCCGCCGGCACCATGAGCCTCGACGAGGCGAGCATGGCTCGCGTCCAGGACAGCGGCGCGCGAACACTCTTCGACCTCGCTGCAGCCCATGGGGCGAAGGTCCTGCAGATTTCCGCGCTGGGCGCCGGTGCGCACCCGGACGTGGCCTTCCTCGCCAGCAAGGCGGCGGCCGACCGCCACCTGCTGGAACTGGGCATCCCGGCGCTGGTGCTGCGCCCGTCCCTGCTGCTGGGGCCGGGCGGCGCCAGCAGCGCCTGGCTGGAACGCCTGTCGCCGCTACCGCTGATTCCCTTGCTGGACAATCGCGCGCGCCTGCAACCGCTGCATGTCGAGGACCTGGTCGGCGCGGTGCTGGCCTTGCTGCGCCGCTGGCCGGAGCGGGCGCAGGTGATTCCGCTGGTGGGTCCGCAGGCGCTGACCCAGGGCGAGCTGCTGGACGAGCTGCGCCGCGCCCAGGGTTGGCCGCGCGGCCGCTATGCGGTGCCGCCCGCGGCGCTTCTCGATGCGTTGGGCGGGCTTGGCCGGCGTGCTGGCTGGCGGACACTGAGTCCATCGATGCTGAAGCTGGTGCGCCACGACAACCTGGCCGACCCGGCACTCCTCGATGCGGCCTGCGGCTATCGTTGCGCGCCGCTGGCCAGTCGCCTGCTCGGCTGGCCGCAGGCGGCACGCAGCCTGGCGGCGCTGATGCGGCCGCTGATGCTGGCGGCCCTGGTGCTGATCTGGCTGGGTACCCTGGTCGCCTGCCTGGGGCCGGGTTACGGTTGGGGCCTGCGGATCCTCGGCGAGGCCGGCATCCACGGCTGGCCGGCGAGCCTGGCGGTGATCGCCGGGGCCCTGCTCGACGGCGCGCTCGGCGTCGGCCTGCTGCTCCGCCGCTGGCGCCGGCGCGCGCTGCTGGCACAGTTCTGGCTGATGCTTGGCTACAGCCTGGCGATCAGCCTGATCCTGCCGCACTACTGGTACGACCCCTACATGGCGGTCGGCAAGAACATCGTGCTGATGGTGGCCACGCTCTGGCTGCTGGGCGACGAACCTCGAACCAGGGAGGCCCGTGGATGAACCTTTACCTGCTGCTGAAGACCCTGCATATCCTTTCCTCGACCATTCTCTTCGGCACCGGCCTGGGGTCGGCCTACTACGCCCTGCGTGCCTGGCGCAGCGGGCAGTTGCCGGTGATCGCAGTGACCTTCCGCCACCTGGTCACCGCCGACTGGCTGTTCATCGCCACCACCGCGGTGTTCCAGCCGCTCAGCGGCCTGGCCATGGTGCATGTCGCCGGCTGGTCGCTGGCCCAGGGCTGGTTGCTGTGGAGCCTGGGCCTCTACGTGTTCGCCGGGCTCTGCTGGCTACCGGTGGTGTGGTTGCAGATCCGCGTACGCGACATGGCCGAGGCGGCCTTGCGCGAGGCGCGGCCCATCGAACCGCTGGCGTACCGCTACATGAACGCCTGGTTCATCCTCGGCTGGCCGGCCTTCATCGCCTTCATGGTCATCTTCTACCTGATGGTCAACAAGCCGGTCTGAGGGTCCGCTCGGCGCAACCAGAGCAACGCCAGGACCAGGAACGCCAGGGAGCCGCCCCAGTACAACCAGGCGAAGCCGCCGGGCCGCTCCAGCAGGAGGAAGGCCAGGGCCGGGCCCAGCGCGGCACCGAGGTCCTGGACGATGGAGTAGCGGGTCATGAAGCCGACCACGTCGCCGGCGCGGGCGACGTCGGCGGCGAGGGCGTCGGTCAGGGTGGTGAGGGCGGTGGCGACCAGCATCACCAGCAGGGCGATGGCCAGCCAGGCGAGAATGGGCAGCCTGCTGGAAAGCAGGCCGAAGCCCATTGCGCCGACCAGTAGCGCAGCCACGTAGAAGCGCCGACGCCCGCGCGGGCCATCCGACCAGGCGCCGAAGCGCCCGGCCAGCCAGGGCTCCCAGGACCAGCGCAGGGCCTGGATGATCCCGGAGAGGCCGGCGGCGCTGAGCGCCAGGCCGAGCAGGCTGACCTCGGTGCCGAAGCTGCGGGCGATCAGCGCGCTCAGGGTGGCGGCGAGCACGCCCTGGATCAGGAGCGCGGTGGCGAAGCCGCTGAGGATCACCAGGCCGCGCGGCGGCGGGCGCCTGGCGACGCTGGTGGATGCCGTTGCGGCGGAGGTCCGCGCATGTCCGGCGGGATTCTCCGGCAGGTCGAAACCCTTCGCCAGCAGCGGCAGGCCGAGCAGTGCCAGGAGCGCGAAGGACAGCGCCAGCGCCGGCAGGCCGAGGACCGGCACCAGCAGCCCGCCGAGCAGCATGCCGACCAGGCTGCCCAGGCGGTAGAGGCCGTTGTACAGGCCCATGGCGTGGCCGCGCTGGTGGTCGGCGGCGCAGTAGACCACCGCCGAGAGCCCGCCGATGCGGAAGAACGACCAGCCGATCCCCCACAGTCCGCGCAGCAGCACCCAGGCCAGGAAACCGCTGGCCAGGCCGTAGCCGGCGGTGCTCAGCACGCCGATGACGACCGCCAGGAGCAGGCCGGTCTTCAGTGCCAGGTGCTTGTACAGGCGGCCGATCAGCGGATTGAAGGGCAGGCGGATCAGGCGGTTGATCGACAGCAGCACGCCGACCTGCCAGAGCGCCTCCAGGCCGACCTCGTGCCAGTAAATCGGCAGGGCGATATAAAGCATCGAATCGCCGGCCAGGCATAGCGCGGTGACCAGGGCGACGATCACGACCGGCCGCAGCGAGCCGGGAGCGGGGGTGTGGGGCATCCTGGGTCCGCCGTGGCGCCGCCCGTCGGACGGCGCGCTTGTCAGTGGGTCAACGCAGGGAAATGATCGGCCAGCCGCGTTTTTCCGCCTCGGCGCGTAGGCGCGGATCGGGGTCGACGGCCACCGGCCGGCTGACCTTTTCCAGCAGCGGCAGGTCGTTCAGCGAGTCGCTGTAGAAGCTGGCGCCTTCCAGGTCCAGGCCGTTCTCGTCGAGCCAGCGTTGCAGGCGCACCACCTTGCCGCCCTGGAAGCAGGGCACGTCGAAGGTCTGCCCGGTGTAGCGGCCGTCGCGCATCTCGCACTCGGTGGCGATCAGGGTCTCCACCCCGAGCCGTTCGGCGATCGGGCCGGTGACGAAGCGGTTGGTGGCGGTGATGATCACCAGCCGGTCGCCGGCGGCGCGGTGCTCGGCGAGCAGCGCCTCGCCCTTGGCCAGCACGATCGGCTCGATCACTTCCTGCATGAACTGGCGGTGCCAGGTTTCCAGCTGGGCCATCTCGGTGCGACCGAGGATCGCCTGGGTGAAGGCCTGGTAGGCAAGGACGTCGAGCTTGCCGGCGACGTAGTCGGCATAGAAGGCGTCGTTGCGCGCCTGGTATTCGGCGGCGTCGACCAGGCCGCGCTGGCACAGCCATTCGCCCCAGCTATGGTCGCTGTCGCCGGCGAGCAGGGTGTTATCGAGATCGAAAAGGGCCAGACGCACGGGGTGACTCCATCGGTTGGCGGGTGGCGGAAGGGCCGCGAGAGCCTTTTGCGAAGGCTCCCACCGGGCCTTGGGAAAGCCCCTAGCCTACCGGCTTTTGCCGGCCCTGTATCCTCCCCGCACGAGTCGCAAAGCCGCGCGTTGCCGCTATCACAAGCTTTATGGAACAATGCGGGCACATGCGATTTCGAGGATGTCCCAGCGTGATCGATTCCGATGGTTTTCGCCCGAATGTCGGCATCATTCTCGCCAACGAGGCGGGGCAGGTGCTGTGGGCGCGGCGTATCAATCAGGAAGCCTGGCAGTTCCCGCAGGGAGGCATCAATGATCGCGAAACGCCGGAAGAGGCGCTGTATCGCGAGTTGAACGAAGAAGTCGGGCTGGAGGCCGGGGACGTGCGCATCCTGGCCTGCACCCGCGGCTGGCTGCGCTACCGTTTGCCGCAGCGCCTGGTGCGGACCCACAGCCAGCCGCTGTGCATCGGCCAGAAGCAGAAATGGTTCCTGCTGCGGCTGATGTCCGACGAGGCGCGCGTGCGCATGGATATCACCAGCAAGCCCGAGTTCGACGGCTGGCGCTGGGTGAGTTACTGGTACCCCCTGGGACAGGTGGTGACCTTCAAGCGCGAGGTCTACCGCCGCGCCCTGAAGGAACTGGCCCCGCGCCTTCTGGCGCGGGACTGAACACGGAGACAAGGCCCCGAGCATGCTCAACACGCTGCGCAAGATCGTCCAGGAAGTGAACTCCGCCAAGGATCTGAAGGCGGCGCTGGGCATCATCGTGCAGCGGGTCAAGGAAGCCATGGGTACCCAGGTCTGCTCGGTGTACCTGCTCGACAACGAGACCCAGCGTTTCGTCCTGATGGCCACCGAAGGCCTCAACAAGCGTTCCATCGGCAAGGTCAGCATGGCTCCCAGCGAAGGCCTGGTCGGCCTGGTCGGCACCCGCGAGGAGCCGCTCAACCTGGAGAACGCCGCCGCCCACCCGCGCTACCGCTATTTCGCCGAGACCGGCGAGGAGCGCTACGCGTCGTTCCTCGGCGCGCCGATCATCCACCATCGGCGGGTGATGGGGGTGCTGGTGGTGCAGCAGAAGGAGCGCCGCCAGTTCGACGAAGGCGAGGAGGCCTTCCTCGTCACCATGAGCGCCCAGCTCGCCGGGGTCATCGCGCATGCCGAGGCGACCGGTTCGATCCGCGGCCTGGGCAAGCTCGGCAAGGGCATCCAGGAAGCCAAGTTCGTCGGCGTGCCCGGCGCCCCCGGGGTCGGGGTGGGCAAGGCGGTGGTGGTGTTGCCGCCGGCCGACCTGGAAGTGGTGCCGGACAAGCAGGTCGACGACATCGACGCCGAGATCGCCCTGTTCAAGCAGGCCCTGGAGGGCGTTCGCGCCGACATGCGCGCGCTGTCGAGCAAGCTCGCCAGCCAGTTGCGCAAGGAAGAACGCGCGCTGTTCGACGTCTACCTGATGATGCTCGACGATGCCTCCATCGGCAACGAGGTCAAGCGCATCATCCGTACCGGCCAGTGGGCCCAGGGCGCCCTGCGCCAGGTGGTGATGGAGCACGTGCAGCGCTTCGAGCTGATGGACGACGCCTATCTCCGCGAGCGCGCCTCCGACGTCAAGGACATAGGTCGCCGCCTGCTCGCCTACCTCCAGGAAGAACGCAAGCAGAACCTGACCTACCCGGAACAGACCATCATCGTCAGCGAGGAGCTGTCGCCGGCGATGCTCGGCGAGGTGCCGGAAGGGCGCCTGGTCGGCCTGGTCTCGGTGCTCGGCTCGGGCAACTCGCACGTGGCGATCCTCGCCCGTGCCATGGGCATCCCCACGGTGATGGGGGCGGTCGACCTGCCGTACTCCAAGGTCGACGGCATCGACCTGATCGTCGATGGCTACCACGGCGAGGTCTACACCAACCCCTCCGCCGAGCTGGTGCGCCAGTACAGCGACGTGGTCGCCGAGGAGCGCGAGCTGAGCAAGGGCCTGGCGGCCCTGCGCGAGCTGCCCTGCGAGACCCTCGACGGCCACCGCATGCCGCTCTGGGTCAACACCGGCCTGCTCGCCGATGTCGCCCGCGCCCAGGAGCGTGGCGCCGAGGGCGTGGGCCTGTACCGCACCGAAGTGCCGTTCATGATCAACGACCGCTTCCCCAGCGAGAAGGAACAGTTGGCGATCTACCGCGAGCAGCTCAGTGCCTTCCACCCGCTGCCGGTGACCATGCGCACCCTGGATATCGGCGGCGACAAGGCGCTGTCCTACTTCCCGATCAAGGAAGACAACCCGTTCCTCGGCTGGCGCGGCATCCGCGTCACCCTCGACCACCCGGAGATCTTCCTGGTCCAGACCCGCGCCATGCTCAAGGCCAGCGAAGGACTGGACAACCTGCGCATCCTGCTGCCGATGATCTCCGGCACCCACGAGCTGGAAGAGGCCCTGCACCTGATCCACCGCGCCTGGGGCGAGGTGCGCGACGAGGGCGTGGACATCGCCATGCCGCCCATCGGCATGATGGTCGAGATTCCCGCCGCCGTGTACCAGACCCGCGAGCTGGCCCGCCAGGTCGACTTCCTTTCGGTCGGTTCGAACGACCTGACCCAGTACCTGCTGGCGGTCGACCGCAACAATCCGCGGGTCGCCGACCTCTACGACTACCTGCATCCGGCCGTTCTGCATGCGTTGAAGAAGGTGGTCGACGATGCCCACCTGGAAGGCAAGCCGGTGAGCATCTGCGGCGAGATGGCCGGCGATCCCGCGGCTGCCGTGCTGCTGATGGCGATGGGCTTCGACAGCCTGTCGATGAACGCCACCAACCTGCCCAAGGTGAAGTGGCTGCTGCGCCAGATCACCCTGGACAAGGCCCGGGACCTGCTCGGCCAGTTGCTCACCTTCGACAACCCGCAGGTCATCCACAGCTCGCTGCACCTGGCGTTGCGCAACCTCGGCCTGGGTCGCGTGATCAACCCGGCGGCTACCGTCCAGCCCTGATTTCCCGCGCGCCGGACGCTTCGTCGTGCGGCGCTTACGCTTTCCCCGCAAGCGTATAGACTGCCTGCCATTCGGTAGAGGCCACTGGCCAGTCGAACGTGCGAGGGATTGCCGCAAAATGGACGAACGGGCGTCGAAGCCGCCAGGTCTTCTTCCGCTGTCACGCGAAGACCTTGAGAAAACCCTGCGATATGCCCTGGAGATCGTCAGCGACGGGATCTGGGACTGGAACATCGCGACCAACCAGGTCAGCCGCAGCGCCGGCTGGTACCTGATGCTCGGCTATCCGCCGCATAGCCTGCCGGAGAGCGTGGAGACCTGGAAGAGCATCATCCATCCCGAGGACTATCCGCGGGTGATGGCCAGCTTCCAGGCCTACCTCGACGGCGAAAGCCCGGAATACTGCGAGGAATACCGCTGCCGCACCTACAGCGGGGATTACCTGTGGATCAGCGATCGCGGGCGTTTCGTCGAGTTCGACGAGCGCGGCGAGCCGCGGCGGATGATCGGTGCGCACCACGAGATCCATCAGCGCAAGCTGGTCGAGCTGGAGTTGCAGCAGCGCAACGAGGAACTGTTCGACTGGAACCTGCGTCTCGAGGAACTGGTGGCCGAGCGCACCGAGGCGCTGCACCGGGTCAACCAGGCGCTGGCCTCGAAGATGGCCGAGGCCCAGCGCCTGAGCGAAATCGATCCGCTCACCGAGCTGTACAACCGACGCAAGTTCGAGCAGTGCCTGCACCATGAATGGATGCGCCGGCAGCGCCATGGACGCGCCACGGCACTGGTGATGATCGATGTCGATCACTTCAAGCGGATCAACGACCTGTTCGGCCACTCCACCGGTGATCGCGTGCTGGTCGCCTTCGGCCGCCTGGTTGCCAGCGAGCTGCGCGAGGTCGACGTGCTGGCGCGCTGGGGTGGCGAGGAGTTCATCCTGCTGCTCCCGGAAACCGGCCTGGAGGCCGCGGCGGCCTTGGCCGAACGCCTGCGCCAGCGGGTTCGCTCGCAGTCCTTCGAGATGGGCGAGCGGTTGACCGCCAGCTTTGGCGTCGGCGTGCTGAATGATGGCGAGACCCTCGACCTGCTGCTGTGCCGGGTGGACGACGCCCTCTATCGGGCCAAGCAGCGTCGCGATTGCGTGGCCTGTTGCTGAAGGTCAGCCTGGCGGCAGCACCAGGCTGACCTCGCCGAGCCGGGCGCCGGACGGCCCGAAGCTGCGCTCGATCATCTCCCGCGTGCCGTCGGCGTGTACCCGTACGACGCTGCTGGCGCGAGTGCCGTAGCTCGGGCTGGCGATGAACACGCTGGAGAGCAGGCGTTCCGTGGCCAGACCCACGCCGGTATCCGGCAACTGGCCGTCGGCGGCCGGCGCTGCGTCGGCCAGCAGCTCCAGCAGGGCCTGCGGATGCGGCTCGGCAAGCCGCTCGGCGAGGGCGGCGCGAGCCTTGAGCAGCTTCGGCCAGGGCGTATCGAGGGCCGCGTTGGACAGCCCGTAGATCCCCGCCGGCAGCAGGCGCGGTGGCCCTACGCGGGGGTTGTAGTGCCAGAGCTGATGGCGATCGCCAATGAGCAGGTTGAAGCCGGAATAGTCCGCGGCGCGCCCGGCGACCTGCGCCAGGTAGTCGGCCGGGTTGCCGCCGCCGCGCAGGAAGTCCGCCACCAGTTCGCCACGGGAGCGCTTGCCGAGAGCCTGCGACGGATCGCGGACGTTGGTCAGGGCGGCGAAACGGCCGGCCGGGCCGAGCCCCAGCCAGGTGCCGCCGGCCTCCAGGTCGCGTCCGGCGAATACCCCCTCGGCGTCCTCCCAGGCCGCCAGCGGCAGGCTCGGGCGGGCATAGAATTCGTCACGGTTGGCGGCGACCAGCAGCGGCAGGGCGTGCCCCGGTTGCCAGGCGAAGACGATCAGGCACATGCGCGATCCTTGGGATGGGCTGGCCGTCAGGCTAAAGGCATCCGCCATCGCCGTTCAAGCACGACGCCTGCCGCACGGCGCGCAATTCCGTTACCATGCCGGCTTTCCAACGGGGGCGTGCATGGAGTTTCTCCTCTATATCGTGCTGGGCGCCTGTGCCGGCGTGCTGGCCGGACTGTTCGGCGTCGGCGGCGGCCTGATCATCGTCCCGGCGCTGGTCTTCAGCTTCACCGCGCACGGTTTCGGCGGCGACGTCCTGACCCAGATGGCGGTCGGCACCTCCCTGGCGACCATCGTCTTCACTTCGATCAATTCCATTCTCGAACACCATCGGCGCGGCGCGGTGCGCTGGCCGGTGTTCGCCTGGATGACCCTCGGCATCCTCATCGGCAGTGCCCTCGGCGCGCTGACCGCGGCGCAGATCAAGGGGCCGCTGTTGCAGAAGATAATCGGGGTGTTCGCCATCCTGGTCGCTTTGCAGATGGTTCTCGACCTCAAGCCCAAGGGTAGCCGCGAGGTGCCCGGCAAGGGCGGCCTGACCCTGGCCGGCGCGGTGATCGGCTGGGCCTCGGCGATCTTCGGCATCGGCGGCGGTTCGCTGACCGTGCCTTTCCTCAGTTGGCGCAGCGTGCCGATGCAGCAGGCGGTGGCGACTTCCTCGGCCTGCGGCCTTCCTATCGCCATTTCCGGCGCTCTGTCGTTCATCGCGGTCGGCTGGCACAACCCGCAGTTGCCGGAGTGGAGCCTGGGCTACGTCTATCTGCCGGCGTTGGTCGGCATCGCCGCCACCAGTATGCTGTTCGCCCGCTTCGGCGCGCGCCTGGCGCATCGTTTGTCGCCGCGCGTACTCAAGCGACTGTTCGCCCTGCTGCTGTTCAGCGTGGGCATAAGTTTCCTGACCCCCGATCTCGCTTTTCTGTCGTAGGAGTTATCGATGCTGACGTATCCCCAGATCGATCCGGTTGCGCTGGCCATCGGCCCGCTGAAGATCCACTGGTACGGGCTGATGTACCTGATCGGGATCGGCGGCGCCTGGCTGCTGGCGTCGCGCCGGATGAAGCGCTTCGACCCGACCTGGACCAAGGAGCGCCTTTCCGACCTGGTCTTCTGGGTCGCCTGCGGCGTGATCCTCGGTGGCCGCCTGGGCTACGTGCTGTTCTACAACCTGGACGAGTACATCGCCAACCCGACGCTGATCTTCGAGGTCTGGAAAGGCGGCATGTCCTTCCATGGCGGCCTGCTCGGCGTGATGCTGGCGGTCTGGTGGTTCGGCAAGCGCCATGGCAAGAGCTTCTTCCAGCTGATGGACTTCATCGCCCCGCTGGTGCCCATCGGCCTGGGCGCCGGGCGCATCGGCAACTTCATCAACTCGGAACTGTGGGGCAAGGTCAGCGATGTGCCCTGGGCCATGGTCTTCCCCAACGGCGGCCCGCTGCCGCGGCATCCCTCGCAGCTGTACCAGTTCGCCCTGGAAGGCGTGGCGCTGTTCGTCATCCTCTGGCTGTTCACCCGCAAGCCACGGCCGACCGCCTCGGTCTCCGGCCTGTTCGTGCTGTGCTACGGGATCTTCCGCTTCGTCGTCGAATTCGTCCGCGTGCCGGATGCCCAGCTCGGCTACCTCGCCTGGGGTTGGCTGACCATGGGCCAGGTGCTCTGCGTACCGATGGTGCTGGCCGGCATTGCCCTGATGGTCTGGGCCTACCGCCGCGACGCGGCGCAGCCGAAGGCGGCCTGAGCCGCTTTTCGTGCCCGGGGCGGATAACGTCGCAGGCGTCATCCGCTCCGGGCAGCCGGCTTTCCGCTCCAGGGCGTGCATGGCTTGCGCCGGTCGCGCCGAACTGGCGATGCAGGCTCCGTCGCCGTAGACTTGGCCATCCTTCTGTCATCCCTCGGTGGGAGCCGCCACGTCGGCGCCGCACCGATATCGATCCGAGCCTCCGATGAAACAGTACCTCGACCTGATGCGCCACGTGCGCGAGCACGGCACCTTCAAGAGCGACCGCACCGGCACCGGCACCTATAGCGTGTTCGGCCACCAGATGCGCTTCGACCTGGCCGCGGGCTTCCCCCTGGTGACCACCAAGAAGTGCCACCTCAAGTCGATCGTCCACGAGCTGCTGTGGTTCCTCAAGGGCTCCACCAATATCGCCTACCTCAAGGAGCACGGCGTCTCGATCTGGGACGAATGGGCCGACGAGAACGGCGACCTCGGCCCGGTGTATGGCTACCAGTGGCGCTCCTGGCCGGCGCCGGACGGCCGCCACATCGACCAGATCGCCAACCTGATGGCGATGCTGAAGAAGAATCCGGACTCGCGCCGGCTGATCGTCTCCGCCTGGAACCCGGCGCTGATCGACGAGATGGCCCTGCCGCCCTGCCACGCGCTGTTCCAGTTCTACGTCGCCGACGGCAAGCTCAGCTGCCAGCTCTACCAACGTTCGGCGGACATCTTCCTCGGCGTACCCTTCAATATCGCCAGCTATGCCCTGCTGACCCTGATGGTGGCGCAGGTCGCCGGCCTGCAGCCGGGCGAGTTCATCTGGACCGGCGGCGATTGCCACCTGTACGCCAACCACCTGGAGCAGGCCGACCTGCAGCTGACCCGCGAGCCGCTGCCGTTGCCGAGCATGAAGCTGAATCCCGAGGTGAAGGATCTGTTCGACTTTCGCTTCGAGGACTTCGAGCTGGTCGGCTACGAGGCCCATCCGCACATCAAGGCACCGGTCGCGGTCTGACCCTTCGGCGGAGCCGTCGGCTCCGCTCAACCGAACAGGCGACGGTACCAGGGAAGCGCGCGCCAGTCCCGCAAAGCCCGCTCCGCATCTTCTGCGCGTTGCAGCGCCTGTTCCAGGGCCTGCTCCAGCGGAGCGACCGGATGGCTCATGGCATGGCCATGGCAGAGCTGGAAGTCGTCCAGCAGGTTCGGCGGTAGCGCGAAGGCGCCTTCCAGGCGGGCCTGTTCCTCCGCCAGGTAATAGCCGTTGAGGCCGTCGAAGTGGACGAAACGGTAGCCCGCGGCGAGCAGCGGCGCTTTCCACTCGGGGTCGTGGTCGAATGGAGTTTCCGCGAGGATCAGCCACGGGCGCCAGCGGTTCAGGTCGAGGCCGCGGAGCACCGCGCCTTCCAGCCCTTCGACGTCGATCTTGAGGAAGTGGATCGGCCCTTCGACATGGGCCGCGCAGATCGCGTCCAGGGTGCTGACCTTCACTTCGCGCGGGGTGGCCGTGCAGCCCTCGGCCTGGCGCTGGCGGGCTAGCTCGGGGTCCAGGGTGGAGAGACCCGAGGCGGCCATCTCGTAGAGCGTGGCGCGGCCTTCGCGCTCGCCAATGGCGAGGTTCAGGTTGAGGTCTTCCGGCCGTTCCCGCTCCAGCTCGCGGTGCAGGTGGGGCAGCGGTTCGATGTTGATGCCGCGCCAGCCGCGCTCGTAGAACGCCAGGGTGACCGAGTCGATCCGCGGGTGGTTGGCGCCGACGTCGATGTAGAACCCCCTGGGGAAGAGTTTCAGGGCCCGCCAGAGTCGGACGTCTTCCAGGTTCTGCGCGTAGGAAACGAAGGGCATGGGCCTACCTCTTGGGCGATCGTCGCCCAGTCTGTCATTCCCTGCGCCCGCTCTCCAGCAATTCGGCCAGCGCGTCGATCTGTTCCTGGCGGTCGCTGCCGCCCACCCGCCTGCCGTTCAGCGACGACCACTCCGGATGCGCGCGCGCCTTGCGCAGCGCTTCCGGCAGCTTGCCTTCGCGCCACTGCTTGTCCTCCGGGGTTTCCAGGCGGATCGCCTCGACCGCCGCGTGGCCGCGCGTTTGCAGGGCTGCCAGGAGCTGCCGTTGGCGCAGCGCGAGCAAGCGCAGCACGGCGTCGTTGACGGTCAGCTCGCGGGCGCCCTTGAGCTTGCCGAGCAGGCGCGAGCCGTAGTGGCCGACGGTCTGCCAGGCGCCGCCGGCGAGGGCACCGAGGGCGGCGGCGGCGCCAAGGGTGACGCCGCCCACCAGCAGGTCGATGCCGGCGCCGGCCGCGGCACCGGCCGCAACCCCGCCGCCGAGGCGGATACCGAGTTGGCGCAGGGTCTCCGGATTGAACAGATCGTCGCCCCAGCGGCCGTCGAGCAGCGGCAGGTCGGCGGCGCGGGCGTCGTCCCTGGCGAAGGCGTAGAGCCGCAGCAACGCTTCCACGCAGGCCTGCTCGCGCTTGCGCACCTGCTGGTGCAGGTCGCGGGTGGCTTCCTGCACGGCGCTTTCGCCGCCGGGCACCAGGCGCCGGCAGGCGGCGACGTCGACCAGCAATTCGGCGATCAGCCGTTGCCCGGCGCGCAGGCGCGCGGCGGCCTGGGTCTCATGGTCGGCGATCAGCCGGTCGAGTTGCGGCCGGGCGCGCTCCAGCAGCAGCGCCAGGCTCTCGTAGAGGCGCCGTTCGCCGTCCAGCGGCGGCGCCACGCTGTCGAAACGCACCAGGGCGTGCAGGCCCAGGCGAGCGAGGGCGGCGCGCCACTCCTCCTCGCGATGCTGCGGGCTGGCGACGAAGTTCAGCACCGGCAGCAGCGGCCGGCCGCAGCCGGCGAGCACCGCCAGTTCGTCGCGATACTTGGCCAGCACCGGTTCGCGGGCGTCGATCACGTAGAGCCCGGCGTCGGAGGCGAGCAACTGGCGGACCACCTTGGCTTCCTGTTCGAAACGCCCGCGCGCTTCGTTGCTGTCCAGCAACCGCGCCATGCGTTCCGGGCCATCGAGACGCTCGCCGGGGCGCTCCAGGGCGTCCAGGTAGTCGAGCAGGGCGATGGCGTCTTCCAGGCCGGGCGTGTCGTAGAGTTCCAGCAGCGCTTCGCCGTCCACCGACAGCCTGGCGCCCTCGACGTGGCGGGTGGTGCTGGGGCGATGGGAGACTTCGCCGAATCCGCGGTCGCGGGTCAGGGTGCGCAGCAGCGAGGTCTTGCCGGTATTGGTGTGGCCGACCACGGCCAGGATCAGCGGCTCAGTCATGGCCGGTCTCCAGCCAGGCCAGCGGCGAGGTCTCGCCGTGCGGCAGTTGCAGGCGTTCCAGGGCGGCGTGCCAGTCACCCAGGCGGTCGCTGTCGAGCGCTTCGCCGGGCGGAGCCTGGAGCAGCCAGATGCGGGTGCTGGCGGCGCAGCGGGCGAGTTCGCCGAGCAGTGCCAGGGTGCCGCGGTCCGGCGAGCGACGCGGGTCGCAGGCGATGGCCAGGCGCGCCGGCGGGTAGCGGGTCAGTTGTTCGAGCAGGCGACGGCGCTGCTGGCCGTCGTCGAGGATGCCGGCGTCGGCGACGCCTTCGGCGAGCTTCGGCGGCCAGGGCCGGCGATCGTCCAGCTCCACCGCCACCAGCACCGCTCCGGCGGCTTCCTGGCCGGACTGGCCGCCCTGCGGCTCCGGCAGCCAGTCCGGTGCCGCGTCGCTGACGCCGAGGCGTTCGCTGGCCGGCATCAAGCGTTCGCGCAGCAGGCTGTAGCCTGGGTCGTCGAGGTCCAGGTCGAGGTGGGCCAGGCCGCGTTTCCAGCGCCACAGGCAGAGCAGACCGAGCAGCGCGCGCGGCAGGACCCCATAGACCAGCAGTACGCCTACCAGCCAGCCGGCCCAGGCGTGCCGTGCGGCTTCGCTGGCCAGGGCGGCGTCGCCGCTGGCGCGGATCAGCTCGGCGTCCGGCAACGGGAAGCCAAGCAACGCCGGCAGGGCGCCGAGCGCCTGGGTAAGGGCGATGAAGGTATCGCTGCCGAGAATGGTGGTTTCCCAGACGAAACCGTAGCGGCGGGTCGCCAGCAGGCCGAGGAGCATGGCCAGCGCGGTCAGCAGGCCGAGCAGCCAGAGCCCGTGGACCAGCGCGCCGAGGCCCCAGCGCGCCAGCCGGCGCCGGCCGAGCAGGACCAATAGCGCCGGCGCCAGGTGCGCGGCGCGGGCATCGCGCGCCAGCTTGCCGCTGAGCCACAGCCAGAGCCGGCCGAGCGCGCCCGCGGCCTCGCCGCCGGCGAGCAGGCCGAGGGCCCAGCCGAGCAGGGTCAGCAGGTGCAGGCCGAGTAGGCTGGCCAGCGCCCAGAACACGTTGACCGGGCGCTGGCCATCGCCGAGCGCGGCGAAGGCCAGTCCGGCGCCGCTGGCCAGGGCCAGCACCAGCAGCAGGGCCAGCGCCAGCCGCGAACCCTGGCGCCAGGTCCGCAGGGCGTCGAGCAGGCCCTCGCGGCGGCCCAGCCAGTGGGCGCGGGTGAGAATACGGCGCGGCAGGGAACCGCCCTGGGCCAGCGCCTGGCGAACCGCCTCGCTGTCTTCCAGCGGACCGGCCTGCTCCTCGCGCAGGCGAACGGCCTCGGTCAGCCAGAGGGCGTCGAGGCCGGGATGCGTCGTGTGACTCAAGTCACCTCCTGTGTCGATTTCCCTGCCGAGCGTGAATCGTGCCCGGCCAACGGCGTCTGATCAGCGCCAAACATAGCAAAAGCGCCCCGGCGGCTCATGCTGGCTTGCCAGCCGGCTGGCGGCGGGGTGTGGGATTTTGACTGGCGCCGTGGCGAAAGCGTTCGGCGCCGGTAGCGAGAGGAACACTGAGATGAAGGTAGTACGCCGATACCCCCTGGCGCTGTTGCTGGGGATGGCGGGCGCGCTGGCCGACGAGTTGCCCGATGGCTCCTTGCTGCAACGCTATGGCGTGCAGGCCGACCAGTTGCCGACCCTGGCGGCGGATCCGCCGTCGCGCAAGGAGGAGAAGGAAACGCCGTCGCGCTTCCGGGTGGAGCCGGAGCAGCCCTTGGTGACCTTTGGCGTCAAGGACCACAAGGGCATGGAACCCACTGGCAACCCGTCGATCGACGCCATGCACGAGCGCGATCGGCGGATCTGCCGGAACATCAGGCGGCAGGCACTGGAGAAAGGCAAGGCACAGCCCTTCGACGGCTACATCGAGTGTCCATGAGGCCGGCGCCCGCGTACGAGCGCCGGTCGGGCTGCGTCAGCGCTGCTCGCGCAGGCGCACGGCGACGTCCGGCTGGTCGCTGAACAGGCCGTCGATGCCGGCGTCGAGGTAGGCCCTGATCTCGCCGGCCAGGTCGCCGCGCGACTGCGGGTTGCCGTCGGCGCTGCGGAACTCCGCCGGAAGGAAGCTGTTTTCCGCGCGGAAGGTGTAGGGATGCACCTTCAGCCCGGCGGCGTGGGCGTCGCCGACGAAGCGGGTCGGCTGGCCGAGGTTGCCGTTGGCATCGCGGGGAATCACGTAGCTCTTGTCCGGACCGACCCCGTAGGCGTAGCGCGCCACCTGGCGCAGGCCCTTGGCGGTGGCCATCTCGGCGTAGGTCAGGCTGCCGCCGGCAGCCTGCTGGTCGTAGGGCTGGCCGCTGCCGTAGAGCTGCACCAGGCGGATGCCGGTGAGGCGCTTGAGTTCCTTCAGGTTGTTCACCTCGAAGGACTGGATGAATACCGGCGCGCGCGGACCGAGGTAGCCGTTGCGGTGCAGGGTCTTCACCAGCGGGCGTTCCATGGCCAGGCCGAGGCGCTGGAAGTGGGTGCCGTGCTTGATCTCGGGGTACAGGCCGATGGTGCGCTGCTGGCTGATCTGCAGGCTTTTCACCAGGTCGATGATCTCCTGCAGGGTGGGGATCTCGAAGGTGCCGTCCAGGCGCGCATTGCCCGGGCGGATCGTGGGGATGCGCTCGATGGCGCGCAGGGTCTTCAGTTCGGCGAGGGTGAAGTCTTCGCTGAACCAGCCGGTGAGTTCCACTCCGTCGACTTTCTGCGTGCGCTTGCGGTCGGCGAATTCCGGGTGCTGGGCGACATCGGTGGTCAGGCCCAGTTCGTTGTCGTGGCGGGCGACCAGCTTGCCGTCGCGGGTCATCACCAGGTCCGGCTCGACGTAGTCGGCGCCCATCATCACCGCCAGGGCGTAGGCGCCCAGGGTGTGTTCCGGTACGTAACCGCTGGCGCCCCGGTGGGCGATGACCAGCGGCGAGCGTTCGTCGCTGGCCGGGTGGCGAACGGAGGCCTGGCCCTGGGCCCAGTCGATGGCGCGTTGTACGTTGCCGGTGTCGGCGTGGGCGGCGCTGGCCAGGCCAGCGGCGAGCATCAGGCAGGCGGCGCCGAGGTGGCGGCGCAGGAAGGCTGGTTGCATGACGGGTCCTCGTCGGCGGTTCGGGAGTGTTCCAGTCCAGCAGATTGACGCAGCCAGGTGATACTTCTTTGCCCGTTTCGCGACATTCCCGTGACAATCGCCGCCAGCGTGACGACGTCGGCGTTTTCCCGGCCAATCCAACGAAAGGGGCGGACGGCCGGGGCAGGGTATAGGGTGACGGCGCTCGCATAACAATAAGAGGATCGGTGATGGCTTCCGCGCAACCTGCCTCCGCGTTTCCCTGCCTGTCGTTGCAACTGGCCTGCCTGTTGCTGGGCGCCTGGCTGGCCTTCGATGCCCACGGCGGCGGCCAGGCCGTGGCGCCGCCGGCCCGTGTCGAAGCGCGTGTGCCGACGGCCGCTACCGATGACTGGGGACGCCAGCCGGACAGCCTGATGAGCGCCGTGCCGCCGCGCACGCTGGAGGCGAGCGTCGGCGCCCGCGGCTCGGGATCGGCGAGTTCGCGACTGTGGATCGCCGATACCGACTTCCGCCTGCACGACGACATCGGTTTCTTCATCCAGCGCATGCTGATCCGCATGGAGCCGACTCGTCCCGGCGCGCCCTTGTCGCTCGACGATCCGACGGCGATGGTGGCGCGGATCCAGGCCGGCGAGATATTCGTCAGCGACGCCACCCTGGCGACCCTGCTCAACCAGGACCTCGCTGCGTCCCGCGCGGCCGTGCGCAACCTCAGTATGAACACCCGCAAGGACGGCCAGGAAGTGCGTGGCGAGTTGTTGCGCAAGGGGCGCTGGCGGCCGCTGCGGATGCTCACCGAGATCGAGCTGAGCGGTCCGCTGGAGGTGACCCTGGTACCCCGGCGGATTTTCGTCGACGGGGTCGAGGTCACTTCGTCGCTGGCGGCGGCCTCGATCGAGATGTCCGAGGTGCTGAAGCTGAAGACCCGGCACATGGAACTGGTCGGCAACCGCATCCGCGTCGACCTCGACGGATTGTTCCCGCCGCCGCGCCTGGACTTCCGCGTCAGTCGCCTGGCCCTGGCCGACGGCGGCATGCAACTCGCCCTCGGCGACTCCCTGGCCGACCTGCAATGGCCGGCATTACGGGCGCCGGACAGCTACATGTTCATCGAGGGCGGCGATATCAAGATGGCGCGCACCGTGCTGGTCAAGGCCTATGCCCTGTTCACCAGCCTCAGCCCGGGGCAGCCGCTGCTGTTCAATCTCTACGACTACCGGCGGCAACTGCAGAACGGCGTGATCCGCCTGCGCGAGGACGGCATGGTGCAGATCGCCGTGTCGCCGGTGAAGGCGCCGGCGCCGCTGGAGGCACGGCTGTGAGCCGGCGTCCGTGGGGCGTACTGCTTGGCTGTTGCCTGTTGGCGGCCAGCGCGGCCCAGGCCGAAAGCGCCATCGACCGGCAGCAGCGCGAACTGGCCCTGCTGCGCGAGGGCTGGTACCGGCAGGTCCCGCCGGCGCCGGTGCCGCTGCCCATGCGTACGGCCGGGCCGGCGGATTCCGGCCAGGATGGCGTCGGCATACTGCTGCGCAACGTGGACATGTACCTGCGCGGCAACATCGGTTTCCACGTGCCCGAGGTGAAGGGCTGGCTGGTGCCGAACCGGGCCGGCCAGCCGGTGGACTTCGACCGTCCGCAGGACATGCATTTCCAGGTGATGGAGGGCGAGGTGCTGCTCAGCCCGCGGCAACTGGCCAACCTGTTCAACGAGCACATCCTCGCCTACGACGGGACCATGTTGAAGGACTTCCGCATGAGCAGTGCGGCGGGACGCCTGGAGGTGGAGGGGCGGGTGCGTCCGCTCGGCGTAGGGCCCTGGCTGCCGCTGCGGCTGGGCGGCGGCGTGGAGGTGGACGCGGCCAGCGGCGCGCTGGTCTATCGGCCCGACCAGTTGAGGGTGATCGGTCTGCCGCTGTACGGGGCGATGAGCCTGGTCGGCCTGCCGATGTCGGCGCTGGTCAGCCTCGATCGGCCGGGGGCGAGCCTGGTGGGCAGCGCCATGCGCCTGGACTACCGCAAGGTCTTCCCGCTGCTGGGCATCGACGGCCACGTACAGGAGGCCTGGCTCGACGACCAGGGGCTGCACCTGCGTTTCTCCCAGGCGCCCGGCCAGCCGTCGCCGGTGTTCAGCCCGCCGGCCGCGGCGGGCCCATCCTTCCTCTGGCTACAGTCGGGCGACCTGAAGATCTTCGAAATCCTCATCACCTACGCCCAGGTGCTGCTGAAGACCGAGACCCCGGACCAGGTGCTGACCTTCAACCTGCAGGACTACCGCAAGGTGCTGGCGACCGGCACCACCCAGGTCAACGAGGATGGCACCTTCTTCATGCAGGTGCCGCCGTATGCCAATCCCTTGTAGGCCGGCCCGCACAGTTGGCCTGGAGTCCGCCGGCGCGAGTGTTTATCCTCGCGCCTTTGTCCTTCCACGATGAGGTAACCCCATGGCACGACCGCTGGCGATGATCGCCGCCCTTGGCGAGAACCGCGCGATCGGCATCGACAACCGCCTGCCCTGGCGCCTGCCGGCCGACCTCAAGCATTTCAAGGCGATGACCCTCGGCAAGCCGGTGATCATGGGGCGCAAGACCTGGGACTCGCTGGGTCGGCCGCTGCCGGGCCGGCTAAACCTGGTGGTCAGCCGCCAGGCCGGCCTGGCACTGGAGGGTGCGGAAGTGTTCGCCAGCCTGGACGCCGCGCTGGCGCGCGCCGAGGCGTGGGCGCAGGCGGAGGACGCCGACGAACTGATGCTGATCGGCGGCGCCCAGCTCTATGCCGAGGCCTTGCCGCGCGCCGCGCGTCTCTACCTGACCCGGGTTGGCCTGGCGCCGGAGGGCGACGCCTTTTTCCCCGAGATCGATGGTGCGGCCTGGCGCCTGGCGTCGAGCATCGAACACGCCGCGGCTGACGATGCGCCTGCCTACGCCTTCGAGGTATGGGAGCGCCGCTGACGGTTCCAGGCGGGGTCAGAGGGTGATCAGCTCCGCCTCGATCTTCTTCCCCGCCACTTCCAGCACGCCGATCCCGATCGGCAAGCTGAAGCGCCGCGGCCCGGCGCTGCCCGGGTTGAGGTAGAGCACGCCGTCGCGCTCTTCCTTCAGCGGCTTGTGCGAATGTCCGGCGACCACCACGTCGATGCCTTCGGCGGCCGGGTCGAGGTCGAGTCGCTTGAGGTCGTGCAGCACATAGAGGGTCAGCCGGCCGATCTTCAGCAGCAGGCGCTCGGGGATGTCCGCCGCCCAGTCCTGGGTGTCGTTGTTGCCGCGCACCACCGAGAGCGGCGCCAGGCGTTCCAGCTCGGCGAGGATTTCCGGCTTGCCGATGTCGCCGGCATGGATCAACTGGTCGCAGCCGCGCAACCGTTCCAGCGCCTCGGGCCGGAGCAGGCCATGGGTGTCGGCGATCAGGCCGATGCGCAACGGGCGGCGGGACTGGGGCATGGGCGCGGGTCCGGGTTGCGGGATGGAAGAGGGTGGCCGACGGGCATGGCCATGCCGTCGATCATACCCAACCATTGGCCGGGTACGAAAACCCTTCGGCGAAAACCGCGACGCCACCCGGAGGTGGCGCCGCCCCTATCAGTGTCCGGCCTTCTGGACCGGGCTTTCCGGCAGGAACCAGTTCAGCAGCAGGGCGCAGATGCCGCCGGTGGCGACCCCGGATTCCAGCACGTTGCGCAGCGCCGCGGGCATGTGCGCGAGGAACTCCGGCACCTGCGAAACGCCCAGGCCGAGGGCCAGGGATACGGCGATGATCAGCAGGGCACGGCGGTCCAGCTGGATGCCGGCGAGGATGTTGATGCCCGAAGCGGCCACCGCGCCGAACATCACCATCGCCGCGCCGCCCAGTACCGGTTCCGGCACCGCCTGGATGACCCCGGCGACGCTCGGGAACAGGCCGAGCAGGACCAGCATGGCGGCGATCCACAGGCCGACGTAGCGGCTGGCCACGCCGGTGAGCTGGATCACCCCGTTGTTCTGGGCGAACACTGAACTGGGGAAGGTATTGAAGATACCGGCGAGGAACGAGTTGGCGCCGTTGACCAGCACGCCGCCCTTGATCCGCTGCATCCACAGCGGGCCTTCCACCGGTTGCTTCGACACCTTGCTGGTGGCGGTGACGTCGCCGATGGCTTCCAGGGAGGTGACCAGGTAGATCACCAGCATCGGGATGAACAGCGGCCAGGAGAAGTCCAGGCCGAAGTGCAGCGGGGTCGGTACCTGGAACAGCTCGGCCTGGTGCATGCCGGTGAAGTCCAGGCGACCGAGGTAGCCGGCCAGCGCGTAGCCGACGGCCAGGGCGATGACGATGGCGCAACTGCGCATCCATACCACCGGGATGCGGTTGAGCACCACGATGATGCCCAGCACCACGCCGGACAGCAGCAGGTTCTCGCCGTTGGCGAAGGTGCCGTTGGACATCGCCGAGAAGCCGCCGCCCATGCTGATCAGGCCGACCTTGATCAGGGTCAGGCCGATCATCAGCACGACGATGCCGGTCACCAGCGGGGTGATCAGCCGCTTGACGAACGGCAGTATGCGCGAGATGCCCATCTCGACGAAGGAGCCGGCGATGACCACGCCGAAGATCGCCGCCATCACGCTTTCCACCGGCGTGCCCTGCTTGACCATCAGCGCCCCGCCGGCGATCAGCGGGCCGACGAAGTTGAAGCTGGTGCCCTGGACGATCAACAGTCCGGCGCCGAACGGGCCGAAGCGCTTGCACTGGACGAAGGTGGCGATGCCGGAGATCACCAGCGACATCGACACGATCAGATTGGTGTCGCGCGGCGATACGCCCAGCGCCTGGCAGATCAGCAGGCCGGGGGTAACGATCGGCACGATGATCGCCAGCAGGTGCTGGAGGGCGGCGAGCAGGGCGATGGGAGCGCTGGGACGGTCGTCCAGGCCATAGACCAGGTCGTTGCGGGCGCTGGCGTCCGACGGGCTTTGCAGGGAACTCATGGTGGCGGTCCGGGGAAAAAGAGCGCGATTTTACTGGGCGAACACGGTCTCGCCCAGGCCTGGCTGCGCCGCATGTCGGCGGATAACGCCGGTGGCGTATGCGCCCTGCGGTTGGAGCGTGGGTGAGCGGTAGGGCGAATGACCGCTTGCGATTATCCGCCATTCGGCGCGCGTACGCGTGAATGAAAAAGCCCGGCGCGGGACCGGGCTTTTTTCGTCGCTGGACGATTCAGCCGTCCAGCAGCGCCTTGTTGCGTACCGCGCCCTTGTCGGCGCTGGTGGCGAGCAGGGCGTAGGCCTTGAGCGCGGTGCTGACGCGGCGGGCACGCGGCGCGGCCGGCTTCCAGCCCTTCTTGTCCTGTTCGGCGCGGCGTGCGGCGAGTTCTTCGTCGCTGACCAGCAGGTTGATCGAGCGATTGGGAATGTCGATCAGCACCTTGTCGCCGTCCTGCACCAGGCCGATGGCGCCGCCGGCGGCGGCTTCCGGGGAGGCGTGGCCGATGGACAGGCCCGAGGTGCCGCCGGAGAAGCGTCCGTCGGTGAGCAGGGCGCACTGCTTGCCCAGGCCCTTGGACTTCAGGTAGCTGGTCGGATAGAGCATTTCCTGCATGCCCGGCCCGCCCTTCGGTCCTTCGTAGCGGATGATCACGATGTCGCCGGCCTTCACCTCGTCGCCGAGGATGCCTTTCACCGCGGCGTCCTGGCTTTCGAAGATCTTCGCGCTGCCTTCGAACACGTGGATCGACTCGTCGACCCCGGCGGTCTTCACCACGCAGCCGTCGAGAGCGATGTTGCCGTAGAGCACGGCCAGCCCGCCTTCCTTGGAATAGGCATGCTCGACGCTGCGGATGCAGCCCTCGGCGCGGTCGTCGTCCAGGCTCGGCCAGCGGGTGTTCTGGCTGAACGCGGTCTGGGTCGGGATGCCCGCCGGACCGGCCTTGAAGAAGGTGTGCACGGCTTCGTCGCGGGTCTGGGTGATGTCCCACTGGGCGATGGCGTCGGCCATGCTCGGGCTGTGCACGGTGGGGACGTCGGTGTGCAGCAGGCCACCGCGGGCCAGTTCGCCGAGGATGGAGAAGATGCCGCCGGCGCGATGCACGTCTTCCATGTGGTACTTCTGGATGTTCGGCGCCACCTTGCACAGTTGCGGCACCTTGCGCGACAGGCGGTCGATGTCGCGCAGGTCGAACGGCACCTCGGCCTCCTGGGCGGCGGCCAGCAGGTGCAGGATGGTATTGGTCGAGCCGCCCATGGCGATGTCCAGGGTCATGGCGTTCTCGAAGGCCTTGAAGTTGGCGATGTTGCGCGGCAGCACGCTGTCGTCGCCTTCGCCGTAATAGCGCTGGCAGAGTTCCACGGCCAGGCGCCCGGCGCGCAGGAACAGTTGCTCGCGGTCGGCGTGGGTGGCCAGGGTCGAGCCGTTGCCCGGCAGCGACAGGCCGAGCGCCTCGGTCAGGCAGTTCATCGAGTTGGCGGTGAACATGCCGGAGCAGGAGCCGCAGGTCGGGCAGGCGCTGCGCTCGTACTCGGCGACCTTCTCGTCGGAGCAGGAGTCGTCGGCGGCCACCACCATGGCATCGACCAGGTCCAGGCCGTGGCTGGCCAGCTTGGTCTTGCCGGCCTCCATCGGCCCGCCGGAGACGAACACTACCGGGATGTTCAGGCGCAGCGCGGCCATCAGCATGCCGGGGGTGATCTTGTCGCAGTTGGAGATGCAGACGATGGCGTCGGCGCAGTGGGCGTTGACCATGTATTCCACGGAGTCGGCGATGATCTCCCGGCTCGGCAGCGAATAGAGCATGCCGTCGTGGCCCATGGCGATGCCGTCGTCGACGGCGATGGTGTTGAATTCCTTGGCCACGCCGCCGGCCTTCTCGATCTCGCGGGCGACCAGTTGGCCGAGGTCCTTCAGGTGCACGTGGCCGGGCACGAACTGGGTGAAGGAGTTGGCGATGGCGATGATCGGCTTCTTGAAGTCTTCGTCCTTCATCCCGGTGGCGCGCCAGAGGGCGCGGGCGCCGGCCATGTTGCGGCCGTGGGTGGAGGTTTTCGAGCGGTAATCGGGCATGACGATTTCCTGCGGCTAATCAGGTTCGGGTTATGACTGTATCGTGAGCGTCGAAGGAACCGGATGCAAACGGGGAATAGCCGAGTGTACGGAGTTGGCCGGGGTCTGAATGGGGTCACCATTGGCGACGGCCTGGGCTCACTGCCCGCCGGGGGATGATTGGCGAGGAATGCCCGGATTCTAAGCCCAGAGCGGGCGAATGGGGAAGGCTGGCGGTCGGCGGAGCGGCGCGTCGCGACCCGGCTGGCGTCTTGCGCCGCCCGTCGCGCCATGAGCGGCGGTGGCCGTAGGGCGGATGAACGCAGGCGCTCATCCGCCGGGACGGGCTCAGCCGTTGGGCAGCAGCCGGCAGGTCAGGCTCTTGATGTAGCGGGTTTCCGCGATCGCCAGGTGCACCGGATGGTCGGGGCCCTGGCCGCCGCGCTCGAGCAGCTGGATGTTGCGGTCGAGATGGCGGGCGCTGCCGATCAGGATGTTCTGCAGGTCGTCCTCGGGCAGGTGCATCGAGCAGGAGGCGCTGACCAGGATGCCGTCCTTGCTCAGCAGGCGCATGGCCTGTTCGTTGAGACGGCGGTAGGCGGCCTCGCCGTTCTTCAGGTCCTTCTTGCGCTTGATGAAGGCCGGCGGGTCGGCGATCACCACGTCGAAGCGTTCGTCGGCGGCCTTCAGCTCGCGCAGGGCCTCGAACACGTCGCCCTCGACGCAGGCGACCTTCTCCGCCACGCCGTTCAGTGCCGCGTTGCGCTCGACGCCGTCGAGGGCGAAGGCGGACGCGTCCACGCACATCACTTCGCTGGCGCCGAAGGCGGCGGCCTGGATGCCCCAGCCACCGATATAGCTGAACAGGTCGAGGACCCGCTTGCCCCGCACGTAGGGCGCCAGGCGCGCACGGTTCATGCGGTGGTCGTAGAACCAGCCGGTCTTCTGCCCGGCCAGCACCGGCGCCTCGAACTTCACGCCGTTCTCTTCCAGGGCGACCCACTCCGGCACTTCGCCGTAGGCATTGGCCACGTAGCGCTCCAGGCCCTCGGCGTCGCGCGCGCTGGAGTCGTTCTTCCAGAGCACGGCGGCGGGCTTGAGCACCTGCAGCAGGGCGGCGAGCACCTCGTCCTTGCGCAGTTCCATGGCTGCGGACGCCAGTTGCACCACCAGCACGTCGCCAAAGCGATCGACCACCAGGCCGGGCAGCAGGTCGGAATCGCCGTAGACCAGCCGGTAGAACGGCTTGTCGAAAAGCCGCTCGCGCAGGCTGAGGGCGATGTTGATGCGATGAACCAGCAGCGATTTGTCGAGAACGTGCTTGGTATCACGGGAAATGAGGCGGCCGCAGATGAGATTGTTCGGGCTCAGCGCGACGATGCCCAGCGGCTTGCCGTTGGCCATTTCCAGCACCGCCTGGTCGCCGGCGGCGAAGGCATTCAGCGGCGTCGCGGCGACATCCACCTCGTTGCTGTAGACCCACAGGTGGCCGGCGCGCAGGCGGCGCTCGGCGTTGGCTTTGAGACGCAAGCTGGGCAGGGTCATGGGAAAGGCTCCGGCAAAAGAGCGCGATTATAGCGCAGCGACGGGATTCGCCGCTGCGCGAACGCGGGCCGTTCAGCCGGCGAGGATTTCGATGAATCGACGGTTGAAGGCCGGGATGTCTTCGGGTTTGCGGCTGCTCACCAGCTTGCCGTCCACCGCTACCTCCTGGTCCACCCAGTGGCCGCCGGCGTTGTTGATGTCGTCCTTGAGCGACGGCCAACTGGTCAGGGTACGACCCTGCACCAGTCCGGCGGAGATCAGCAGCCAGGCGCCGTGGCAGATCACCGCCACCGGCTTGCTCGCCTGTTCGGCGCGGATCGCCAGTTCCTGGGCCTTGGCCAGGCTGCGGATCTGGTCGGAATTGATCACCCCGCCGGGCAGCAGCAGGGCGTCGTAGTCGTCCAGGCTGGCGTCTTCGAAGGTGCCGTCGACGCGGAAGGCCTCGGCTGGCTGGTGATGGTTCCAGCCGCGCACCTCGCCGGCCTTGTCGGAAAGAATCCTTACCGTGGCGCCGGCGTCTTCCAGGGCTTTTTTCGGACCGGTCAGTTCGACCTGTTCGAAACCGTCGGTCACCAGGGCGGCGACGACCTTGCCGTGCAGGGATTGGGTCATGGCATGTCTCCCGATATCAGAAGGGGTATTCATTCCGACCCTGGCGGCTGCGGGAAAAGTTCCATGTCCGTTGCCTGGCGCCGCTTTTCCGGTAGAAGCCCGCCCCATGGCGGGGTTCTCCGGGTAAACTGCGCGCACCGTCAACTTTCGCCTCCGTCCTCATGGTCCAAGAACTCACCGCCGAGCAGATCCGCCAGGCCCTGCAAGGCATCAGCGTGCCGCCGCAACCCCAGATCATGGTCGACCTGCAGATGGAGCAGGTCATGCCCAATCCGGACCTGAAGAACATTGCCAGGCTGATCAGCCAGGACCCGGGCCTTTCCGGGGCTCTCCTGAAACTGGTGAACTCGCCGTTCTTCGGCCTGGCCAATCGCATCACTTCGATCCAGCGCGCGGTGAACCTGCTGGGCAGTCGTTCGGTGATCAACCTGATCAACGCCCAGTCGATCAAGGGTGAGATGAGCGACGACACCATCGTCACCCTCAACCGTTTCTGGGACACCGCCCAGGACGTGGCCATGAGCTGCCTGAGCCTGGCCAAGCGGATCGGCTACGAATCGGTGGACGAAGCCTACGCTCTCGGCCTGTTCCACAATTGCGGCATCCCGCTGATGCTCAAGCGCTTCCCGCACTACATGGCGGTGCTGGAAGAGGCCTACGCCGCCGCCAGCGACGAACGCCGGGTGGTGGACACCGAGAACCGCGTGCTGAACACCAACCATGCGGTGGTCGGCTACTACACCGCGCGCTCCTGGCGCCTGCCGGAGCACGTCTGCGAGGCGATCGCCAACCACCACAACGCGTTGTCGATCTTCGGCGACGAATCGGCACGCGATACCCAACTGAAGAACCTGCTGGCGATCCTGAAGATGGCCGAGCACATCTGCGGTTCGCACCGGGTCCTCGGCAACCAGCCGGAAGACCATGAATGGAACAGCATCGGTGCGCTGGTGCTGGACTACGTCGGGCTCACCGACTACGACTTCGAGAACCTCAAGGGCTCGATCCTCGAGCTGGGCGTCGGCCAGGGCAGCTACTGACTGGCCGCGCCGCGGCGCTTCCTGCTAAGGTGCCGCGGTCAACCGGATTGCTGCCGCCATGCCCGAACTACCCGAAGTCGAAACCACCCGCCGGGGCATCGCCCCCTACCTCGAAGGCCAGCGCGTCGAGCGCGTGATCGTGCGCGAGCGGCGCCTGCGCTGGCCGATTCCCGAAGACCTGGACGTGCGCCTGTCCGGACAACGCATCGTCAGCGTCGAGCGCCGCGCCAAGTACCTGCTGCTGGGCGCCGAGGCCGGTACGCTGATCAGCCACCTGGGCATGTCCGGCAGCCTGAGGCTGGTGGAGAGCGGCACCCCGGCCAGTCGCCACGAGCACGTCGACATCGAGCTGGCCTCGGGCATGGCCCTGCGCTACACCGATCCGCGGCGCTTCGGCGCCATGCTCTGGAGCCTGGCGCCACTGGAACACGAGTTGCTGCGCAACCTCGGCCCGGAACCGCTGACCGACGCTTTCGCCGGCCAGCGTCTGTTCGAGCTGTCGCGCGGGCGGAGCATGGCGGTCAAGCCGTTCATCATGGACAACGCGGTGGTGGTCGGGGTCGGCAACATCTACGCCAGCGAAGCGCTGTTCGCCGCCGGCATCGATCCGCGCAAGCCCGCCGGGAGCATCTCCAAGGCGCGCTACCTGCGCCTGGCGGAGGAGATCAAGCGGATCCTGGCGATCGCCATCGAGCGCGGCGGCACCACCCTGCGCGATTTCGTCGGCGGCGACGGCCAGCCCGGTTACTTCCAGCAGGAATTGTTCGTCTATGGCCGTGGCGGGGAGTTCTGCAAGGTCTGCGGCAGCACCCTGCGCGAGATCCGCCTAGGCCAGCGCGCCAGCGTGTACTGCCCGCGCTGCCAACGCTGAAGCGCCGCGCCGCGCATACTCTACCGCCACAAGAAGGGCCGCCACGGTGAGCGGCCTGCCATAAGAAAGGTGCACGATGTCCGGCAATTACCTGCCTCGCAACACCCTGGTCGAGTCGCTCGGCCATGCCATGCTGAAACTCTCCGGCTGGAAGATCGAGGGCCAATTGCCCGCGCTCGACAAGTTCGTGGTGATCGGCGCCCACCACACCTCGAACTGGGACTTCGTGGCCTTCCTCGCCGCCAAGTTCGTCCTGCGCCTGAACGCCCGCTGGTTCGGCAAGCACACCCTGTTCAACGGCCCGCTGGGCGGCCTGATGCGGCGCTGGGGCGGTATCCCGATCCAGCGCCACCTGAAGCTGAATACCGTGGACCAGGCGATCCAGGCCTTCCGCGAGCACCGTGAGTTCATGCTGATCATCGCTCCGGAAGGCACGCGCAAGAAGGTCGACCGCTGGCGCATGGGCTTCTACCACATCGCCCGTGGCGCCGGCGTACCGGTGGTGCCGGCGGCGCTGGACTACGAAAACCGGCGGATCGTCATCGGCGAACCCTTCTGGCCGACCGGCAACGAGGACGCCGACCTGTGCAGCCTGATCGGCTTCTACCGGCCGTTCATCCCGAAAAAGCCGCACTACGCATTCCTCGGCGATTGAAGGCGGTCACGCTGGCACTACCCGCAGCGCTGTTATAGTTAGGCGATATCTGCCCAACCAAAAACCAGAAAGGACCGCCTCCATGAACCTGTTTCGCACCACCGCGCTCGTGCTGGCGCTGACCACCGGGCTCTCGTCCATGCCCGCGCTGGCGGATGCCGTGCAGGAAAACGCCAGCGGCGACCCGATGTACACCGTCGAAGCGCCCCCCGCGTACGCCATGATCGGCGATCTGCTCATCGCCCGTCCCTTCCTGATCGCCGCCACGGCCGTCGGGGCGGTGGCCTTCGTGGTCAGCCTGCCGTTCACCGCGGCCAGCGGCAGCGTCGGCAAGGCCGGCCAGGCGCTGGTGGTCGATCCGGGCAAGGAAGCCTTCGTCCGTTGCCTGGGCTGCACCACCAGCGGCTATAACCACGACGAAAGCTGAGTTTCCAACGGAATGAAAAAAAGCCGGTCATCGACCGGCTTTTTGTTTTCTCGATGCATTGCAGGGGGCACGGAGATTGGGCTAAGTCTTTTCTTCCGCCACGGCAGGCGGCAGCTATAGCGCCGCATCGGCCGATGACAGATGTTCCGCACGGACCGTTCGCGGCACTTGATCGGACTCTCCGATGGTGACAGTGTCCTGCTGACCAGCAAGGTCACAAGGTCGACCAGGGGTGGCCGACCGACTCAACCAAGATAAGGATTTCGCGTATGTTCAGTCAGTGGGTGTTCCTGTCCGTCCTTGCTCTTGCCGTACCCTCGTTCGCCTGGGCGGAGGATGCGGTGTCCGACCTCGCCAAGGAGCAGTCCAAGGCCGAGCAGGGCGACAAGCGCGGCGATGAACTGTTCGCCGAATTCACCCGCCTCCGCCAGGCCGCCGAGACGGGGGAGCCGCAGGCTCTGTTCGATTTCGGCGCCTACTTCTACCAGCAACGGAACTACGCCAGCGCGCGCGAATGGTGGGGCAAGGCGGCCGCTGCGGGGATGGTCCGCGCGCAGATCCAACTGGCCATGCTCTATCGCGATGGTGACGGCGGGCCACAGGACAAGACCGAGGCGGCACGCTGGTTCCGGAAGGCCGCGGAGCAGGGGGATGCCGCCGCCCAGAATGAAATGGGCGTTCTCTACTGGAGAGGCGAAGGGGTCGACCAGGACCGGGTGAAGGCCGGGACCTGGTTCGAACGCGCGGCGGCCAGCGGTAGCGAAGACGCCGAAACCAATCTGGGATGGTTCTACCTGGACGACTCGCAAGGCGTCTATTCCGCCACTTCAGACGAGGAAGCCGCCCTGCTGGACCGTTATGCCGGCAGCCGGGAAAAGGCCTTCCACTGGTTCTGCAAGGCTGCGACCCAGGGAGATGCCCGTGCCCAGTTCAAGGTGGGCGAGGCCTACTGGAACGGTTCCGGTGCCGGGATGAACAAGCTGCAAGCGCGGCTCTGGCTGGAAAAGGCCGCACAGCAGCAGGATGCGGATGCCATCGCCTGGTTGGAGAGCGCCGCGAACGCAGCCTGGTACACCCGCCTGGAAAACTGGATTCACGCTGCGCTGGATGGAGAGCTGTCCGGCGTCGCCGACTGCACCGGTGCCGCCGATCGCCGGCACTCCGGCCGAGGCATGGAGGGCGCCCCGTCTGACCCGGAGGCGGTGGAAGCCAGTGCGGAGGATGCGCAGCAGGCGGTTGAAGCGGCGAGCCAGTGAGGCACGCCGCCTGGATTGCCAGCCGGACTCGTCGGCGAAATCCCTACGCGGCGCCTATCTGGGTGAGATCGTCGAACATTTTTTGAGCGCTGTCTCTCGTTTGTTCAGTGCGGCCGAGGCTGCGCTTGCGCCTCCAGGGACAGAGACGAGTAGCCGATCCCGCGCGGGTCGCTGGCGGCGTCGACGCGGCCGCTGCGCTTGTCCCAGTAGAGCACCTGCTGGTTGCCGTAGCTGCGCTCCAGGCGTTTGAGCTGATAGCCGCGCCGGCGCAGTTCGGCGGCCTCGGCATCGCTGAAGGCGCGCGGTTCGTACTCGACGACGTCCGGCTTGTACTGGTGGTGGTAGCGCGGCGCGGCGACCCATTGGCCGACCGGGCGACCGTCGAAGTACTGCAGCATGGAGATCAGAACCATGCTCGGGATGCGGCTGCCGCCAGGGGTGCCGAAGGCGGCGAAGTCGGTCGGGCTTTCCAGGAAGCTCGGGCTCATGCTCGACAGCGGGCGCTTGCCGGCCGCCACCGCGTTCGCCTGGCTGCCGGCCAGGCCGTAGCTGTTGGCGCCCTGGGTGTCGGCGGCGAAATCGTCCATCTCGTTGTTCAGCACCACGCCGGTACCGGGAACGGTGAAGGCGGCGCCGAACGGCAGGTTCACCGAGAGGGTGGCGGCCACCGCGTTGCCCTGGGCATCGATCACCGCGAAGTGGGTGGTGTGGTCGCCTTCGCGCCAGGCCGGCGCCTCCGGCAGCGCCGAGCTGGGCGTGGCGCGGCGCGGGTCGATGCCGGCGGCAAGGCGCTTCAGGTAGTCCGGCGCCAGCAAACTGGGCAGCGGGTTGGCGACGAAGTCCGGGTCGCCGAGCAGGCCTCGATCGCGGTAGGCACGGCGCAGGACCTCCAGCACGTAATGGGCACGCTGTACCGGCTCGGCCTTCTGCCACGGCAGCTGTTCCAGCATCTGCAGGCTCTGCGCCAGGGCGACGCCGCCGGCCGAGGGCGGCGGTGCGCTGATCAGTTCGCGGCCGTTGGCCAGCTTCACCTCCAGCGGGCGGCGTTCGATCACCCGGTAGTCGCGCAGGTCGGCCGCGCTCCAGATGCCGCCGCCGGCGCGGACCCCGGTGAGCAGCTTGTCCGCTGTCTCGCCTTCGTAGAAACCGATCCGCCCGTAGCGCCCGAGGCGTTCCAGGGTACGTGCCAACTGCGGTTGGCGGAGCAGGTTCCATTCGTCGGGGATTCCGCCCTTGTCGAGGAAGATCCGCGCGGTTTCCGGGTCCTTGCGCATCGCTTCCAGGCGCATGGCGGCGCGGTCACGGTAGATCCGGTCGACGGATACGCCATCCACCGCCAGGCGGATCGCCGGCACCAGATTGTCGGCCAGGGGCTTGCGTCCGTAGCGGCTGCTCAATTCGACCAGCGCCGCCGGCAGGCCGGGGATCGCCGCCGCCAGCGGGCCGTCGACGGACAGCCTGGGGTCGACCTTGCCATTGCGCCGGTACATGTCGGCGTAGGCGGCCTTCGGCGCGCGCTCGCGGGCGTCGAGGAAGCGATAGGTCGGCTGCGCACCGGCCTGGCGCAGAAGGAAGAATCCACCGCCGCCGAGTCCCGAGCCGTAAGGCTCGGCTACCGCCAGGGCAGCGGCGATGGCCGCCGCGGCGTCGAAGGCGTTGCCGCCATTGGCCAGGGTTTCCAGGCCGGCGACGGTCGCGGCCGGATGTGGCGTGGCGACGGCGGCCTGCTGCGGTGCGTGGGCGTCGCCGCGAAAGCTGTCGGCATGCGCCGCGAGGCTGAGCAGGGACAGGCCGCAGGCGGCGACCAGGGTACGGACGGGCAGGTTCAGGAAGGACATGGCGGCTCACTGTTCAGCGGCGTTCGCGGGACGGGGCCGCGAACGCCTCAGACTGGATTGCCAAGGATAGCCAAAAGCGCGTCGGACGGGGCGCGAACCGTCCCTGAAGGACAGGCGCCGGCGGGGATCAGGCCTTGCCGGTGATCTTCCGGTATTTCTCCATCAACTGGTCCTTGCTCTCGACATTGGCGTCGTCAAGGGGAATGCAGTCCACCGGACAGACCTGCTGGCACTGCGGCTCGTCGTAGTGGCCGACGCACTCGGTGCAGAGATTGGGATCGATCACATAGATTTCTTCGCCTTGCGAGATCGCGCCGTTCGGGCATTCGGGTTCGCAGACGTCGCAATTGATGCAATCGTCAGTGATTTTCAGGGACATCTAACAACTCCAACCGCGACGGACAGCCACGGCATCGGTAACGGGAATAGCGGAATTGTGCCGCATCGGCGCCCGCAGTGCACGCGGGACGCCGACGGGAGGCCGGCGGAGAGACGCGGATCAGCGCTTGAAACGTTCCGCCAGGGCGTCTGCCACGGCCGGATGCACGAACTTGCTGATATCCCCGCCGAGAGCGGCGATTTCCCGGACCAGCGTCGAGGAAATGAAGGAATACTTCTCCGACGGGGTGAGGAACATGCTTTCCACGTCGGGGGCGAGCTGGCGGTTCATGTTGGCCAGCTGGAACTCGTACTCGAAGTCGGAAACCGCGCGCAGGCCGCGGAGGAAGACATTCGCCTTCTGCTCCTTGACGAAGTGCGCCAGCAGGGTGGAGAAGCCCACCACCTCGACGTTCGGCAGGTGCTTGGTGACCTCCTGGGCCAGCGCCACCCGCTGTTCCAGGCTGAACAGGGGGTTCTTCTTGGGGCTGGCGGCGACCGCGATGATCACATGGTCGAAAAGCCGTGAAGCACGTTCGATCAGATCGCCGTGACCCTTGGTGATGGGATCGAAGGTGCCTGGGTACAGCACTCGGTTCATCGCTACGTCCTGGCAGGGTTTCGTAAGGGAATCGGATGGTAGCGCAGGGATGCCCGTGCGGCCAAGACGCACGGGCCATCGGCCTTTAGCCCATAGGTCTGATGGCGCCGGGCCGGCTGCCGCGGCGCGCGGCCGGCCCGGCGGCGGTTCAGGCCCTGGCCAGGCGTTCGGCCAGCGCGCTGGCCAGTTGCGCGGTAAGACCGTAGACCGAGAGCTGCGGGTTGGCGCCGATGCTGGTGGGGAACAGCGAGCCGTCGTGGATCGACAGGTTCCGCAGGTGGTGATGGCGGCCGAGGCTGTCGGCCACCGCCACGGCCGGGTCTTCGCCCATGGCGCAGCCGCCCATGACGTGGGCGCTGCCCAGGCGCGTGCGGTAGATCTCCAGGCGCAGGCCGTCGATGATCCCGCGCGCCTCCTGCAGGTTCTTCGCGCTACGCGCGTCGCTGTGCACCGGCCGCACTTCCCGGGCGCCGGCGGCGAACTGGATCTCCGCCATGGTATGGAAGGCACGGCGGATACCGTCCCAGGTGTAGTCGGTCATCCGGTAGTCGAGCACTGGGGTGTCGTCGCCGCGCAGGCCGACCGAGCCCTCCGCGCTGTCCGGGTGGAAGCCGTCGCGGAGCAGGGCGAGCATCATGTTGGTATGCGGTAGCTGTTCCATGCGCAGGGCGTTGTCGCTGCCGAAGCCGCCGAGCAGCACCGAGGCCAGCGACGGTTGCAGCGGCGGCACCTCCAGTTTGTAGGACATGCGTCCGGTGACACCGTCGTCCCATTGGAAATGGTCGGAGTAGATCGACTGCGGTGCGCCGTAGAAGGGGTTGATCACCCGGTCGAACAGCCCCGCGCTGAAATTCACCGTGTGCAGGAAGGTGCGCTTGCCGACCCGCTGGCTCGGATCAGGCGCCTTCGAGCGGAGAAGAATCGCCGGGGTGTTGATGCCGCCGCCGGAGAGCACGTAGTGCCTGGCCCGGACCCTGATCCGGCGGCCGTTGGGCGCCACGCAGCGCTCATCCATGCCCAGGCATTCGAGGCCCGTCACCTTGTCGCCGTCCAGCAGCAGCCGGTTGGCGCGCGCCAGGTAGAGCAGCTCGCCACCCTTGTCGAGGGTCGCCGGGATGGTGGTGACCAGCATCGACTGCTTGGCGTTGACCGGGCAGCCCATGCCGCAGTAGCCGAGGTTCCAGCAACCGAGGACGTTGCGCGGGATGACCTTCCAGTGATAGCCGAGCTTCTCGCAGCCCAGGCGGATCACGTCGTTGTTGGCATTCGGCGGCAGCGCCCAGGGCGCCACGTGCAGGCGCTGCTCCATTTTCTCGAACCAGGGCGCCATGTCCTCCGCGCTGTGGCCCTTGACCCCGTAGACCTGGGCCCAGTGCTGCAGGGTCGGTTCCGGGGTGCGGAAGCTGCTGGTCCAGTTGATCAGGGTGGTGCCGCCCACGGCGCGGCCCTGGAGGATGGTGATGGCGCCGTCCTTGCTCATCCGGCCGATGCCTTCCTGGTACAGCTCGGGGTAGGCGTCGGCCTCCTGCATCTTGAAATCGCTGCTGGTCTTCAGCGGGCCTTCTTCCACCAGCAGCACCTTCAGGCCGGCGGCGCTGAGGATTTCCGCGGTGGTGCCGCCGCCGGCGCCGGTGCCGACCACGACCACGTCGGCCTCCAGCTCCAGGTCGTCGTCCAGGCGCGAGCCGTTGTAGGTTTTCCAGCCGCGGGCGAGGCCCTCGGCGAACAGATCGGGTACAGGCATGAATGCACTCTCAGGCTAGGCGGCTTCGGGCTCTTCGTATTGTTCCGGGGGCGGCTCAAGCGATCTTCGGCGGTCCGGGGTAGCCACAATGGGCCCACGCCTCGGGGCGGGCGTACCAGGCCATCATCGCCAGTTGCATCAGCGAACTGTGGCCCATCCGCAACAGGCCGATGAAGCTGTTTTCCCAGCGCGAAAGGAATGCCCGCACGTCGTCGCCGCTGGCGTTCTCCCAACTGCCCCAGATACCGGTCAGCGGGCCACGGGTGAGCGGCAGGGCGAGCACGTCGAAGAGTTGCTGGGTGAGCTTGAACATCTCCGGGGAGAGCCGCGCCAGGTTGTGGTCGAGGCTCTGGATCGCGCCCTCCACGGCTTTCGGCATCTGCTCGGCGGAAACCGCGCCGAGCAGCATCACCGGCAGCAGCGCACGGAGGAACGGCAGGTCGGATTCGCGGACCTTTTCCAGGCCGCTCGCCGGTTTCTCCGCCGAACAGCCGGTGAGGCTGGCGGTGACGCCCGCGGTGGCGAGGAAGGCGCCGCCGATCAGGCCGACTTTCATCAGGCTGCGTCGGGACAGGCCGGCGCTTTCAAGGGTGGTGTCGCTCATTGTTGTTATGTCACCTGCAGCGTAGGAATGAGGGGGCGCCGCACGCGCCCCGGTTCAGCGCACGAACAGCTTGTAGACGAGCTTCTGGATCGACTTGCCGTAGGGGGGGTAGATCATTCGCGCGGCGTTGAAGCGCGGCTTGCTGAACACGCCCTTGGCCTTGCTGAAGGTGAGGAAGCCTTCGTGGCCATGGTAGTGGCCCATGCCGGAGGGACCGACGCCACCGAACGGGATGTCGTCCTGGGCGACATGCAGCAGGGTGTCGTTCAGACACACACCGCCTGAGTGGGTCTCGTGCAGCACGCGCTGCTGCTGCGCCTTGTCGTAGCCGAAGTAGTACAGGGCCAGCGGTCGCGGGCGCTGGTTGACGTAGGCCAGGGCGTCTTCCAGGCGCTCGTAGGGGATCACCGGCAGCAGCGGGCCGAAGATTTCCTCCTGCATCACTTTCATGTCGTCGCTGACGTTCAGCAGCAGCGTCTGCGGCAGGCGCCGTTGCTGGCCTTCGGCGAACAGCGGGACGAGGGTCGCGCCCTTCTCGCGGGCGTCGTCGAGATAGCCCCGGAGGCGGCCGAGCTGGCGCTCGTTGATGATCGCGGTGTAGTCGGGGTTGTCCGAAAGACGCGGGAAGAAGCCCTGGACCACCTCCTTGTACTGACTGACGAATTCCTCGACGCGCCGGCTCGGTACCAGCACGTAGTCGGGCGCGACGCAGGTCTGCCCGGCGTTGAGGCTCTTGCCGAAGGCGATCCGCTCGGCGGCGTCCTTCATCGGCACGCTGTCGGAGACGATCGCCGGCGACTTGCCGCCCAGCTCCAGGGTGACCGGGGTCAGGTTCTCGGCGGCGGCGCGCATCACGTGCTTGCCGACGCTGGTGGCGCCGGTGAACAGCAGGTGGTCGAACGGCAGCTTGGAAAAGGCCACGCCGACGTCTACCTCGCCTAGCACCACGGCGACCTGGTCCTCGGGGAAGATCCGCGCCAGCAGGTCCTTGAGCAGGCGCCCGGTGGCCGGGGTCGACTCGCTCATCTTGATCATCACCCGGTTGCCGGCGGCGAGGGCCCCGGTCAGCGGGCCGATGGAGAGGAACAGCGGATAGTTCCAAGGCACGATCACCCCGACCACGCCCAGCGGCTGGTACACCACCTGGGCCGAGGCCGGCTGGAATTGCAGGCCGACCGCGCGGCGCGCGGGCTTCATCCATTTCTTCACGCGCTTGGCGGCGTAGTGGATGCCGTGCAGGCTGGGCATGATCTCGGCGAGCAGGGTCTCGTCGGCGGAGCGCGCGCTGAAGTCCCGGTCGATGGCCTCGATCAGTGCCTGCTGTTCCTTGAACAGCAGGTCGCGCAGGGCCTTCAGCCACTGCACGCGCTGCGTGGCGTCGGGCATCGGCTGCGCCAGGTAGGCGGCGCGCTGGCGGGCGAAGAGGGCTTCGAGCTGGTTGATTTCCTGCTGGCTCTGCTGCAGGTAGGCGATATCGGCGACCATGGGCTGGCTCCTCGGCGAAGCGTGGGCGGCTGCGTGGCCGCGCGTCTGTCGTTATGGCGGACCTGGTTCGGTCCGATGAATTTCGCTGCGTCGCTGGATTTCTAGAGTAAATACTCTAAAGTGTCAAACAGCATGCCTGCCAGCCCGGCGCTTGCGTACCCAACGAAAGGCGGGCCGGTCGCCGGCCGCCACCCCGGGGGCTGACCCGGGCGGCCGGCTTTGTGTACCTTCTACGCTGTCACGGCGGGGCGCGCCCCGCACTGTTACCCGAACGAGCCCGTCGTCCCCATGGCACCACGCATCAAGACCCGCGATCGCATCGCCCAGGCCAGCCTGGAACTGTTCAACGCCCAGGGCGAGCGCAGCGTCACCACCAACCATATCGCCACCCACCTGGGTATATCGCCTGGGAACCTCTACTACCACTACCCGAACAAGCAGGCGATCATCGCCGAGCTGTTCGCCGAGTACGAAAGCCACGTCGAGAGCTTCCTGCGCCTGCCCGAAGGGCGGGGTCTGACGGTGGACGACAAGACCTTCTACCTGGAAGCGCTACTGGCCGCGATGTGGCGCTACCGCTTCCTCCACCGCGACCTCGAGCACCTGCTGGAAAGCGACCCGGAGCTGGCGGCGCGCTACCGCGCCTTCGCCCAGCGTTGCCTGGTCAACGCCAAGGCGATCTACCGGGGCTTCACCGAGGCCGGCATCCTGCGGATGAACGAGACCCAGCTGGAGGCCCTGACCCTCAACGCCTGGATCATCCTCACCTCCTGGGTGCGCTTCCTCTGCACCACCCTCGATCTCGACGGCGACCTCAGCGAGGCGCAACTGCGTCGCGGCATCTACCAGGTGCTGGCGCTGGAGAGCGGGCACATCGAGGCGCAGGCCCAGGATGCGGTGGACGGGATTTCCGAGCGGCTCTACGTGCCGCTCTGATCGCGCAGGGTTTTCTCCAGCACCTGCTGGATGTGGATGCCGTGGCGGCGGAAGAAGGCTTCGGTACCGAGGGTGGCGTCGGTGAACAGGTAGGCGCCGCGGTGATCCTCGGCGAAGCGCCGCAGCAGGGCTGCGCCGACGCCGCTGCTCTGTGCGCCGGGCAGCACGGCGATTTCCGCCAGCCAGACGCGAATCGGTGTTTCTTCCTCGGCGCGCAGCAGGCCGACCAGGCGGCCGTCGCGTTCGGCCAGCAGGGAATACCCGGAATGCTGGTACAGCGTGCGTAGCTCGGCAGGCGGCATGCGCCGGTCCCAGCCGACCGCCGCGTGGATCGCCAGGATCGCCTCGCAGTCGGCGTCGTCGAGCATCGGGTTGTGCCGCAGCGTCAGTTCCATTCGCCCCCCTTTTTCCTTCAGCCTGTTCCTATTCTGCCGCCCGTCGCCGGACGCCGGCCAGCTCAGTGCTGCCGCAGGCGGGCCTCCAGCCAGTCGGGGATGCGTCGTTCCAGGTAGTAGGTGGGCTGGCGCGGAGAGCCGTCGACGAAGCCGACGTGACCGCCGCGGGCGTGCAGCTCCAGCTCGGTGCAGGGTGCCAGTTCGCTGCGATCGGGCAGGCTGCGGGCGAACACGAAGGGGTCGTCGCTGGAATGGATGATCAGGCTCGGCGTGCGGATGTCCGGCAGGTAGTAGCGGCTGGACGCGCGCCGATAGTAATCCCTGGCGTCGGCGAAGCCGTGCAGCGGCGCGGTGACCCGGCCGTCGAAGTCCCAGAAGGTGCGCATGCCCTCCAGCGGACCGAGGCGTTGCAGGGCGGCCAGGCCTTCCGCCTGGCCCTGCTCGCCGAACAGCCGCTGCTTGTCCTGCACGTAGGCCAGCATGGCCTTCATGAAGTGCGCCTGGTAGACCCGGGAAAAGCCCAGGCCGATGCGGTCGGCGCACTCGTCCAGGCGGAACGGCACCGACACCGCGACGCCGCCGAGCAGCGGGCAGTCCCCAGCGGTTTCGCCCAGGTACTTGAGCAGCACGTTGCCGCCCAGCGAATAGCCGACCGCGTACAGCGGCGCTTGCGGGCGCCTGGCGCGCAGGTGCGCGACCACCTCGGCGAGGTCGTCGCTGACCCCGGAATGGTAGCCGCGCGGCAGGCGGTTCGGCTCCCCCGAGCAACCGCGCCAGTTCAGCGCCACGCTGGCCCAGCCGCGCTCCAGCAGAGCGCGCTGCAGACCGAGGATGTAGTGCGACGAGGATGACCCGGTGAGGCCGTGCAGCGCCAGCACCAGCGGGGTCTCGGCATCGTGCGGGCCGGCCCAGTCGAGGTCGATGAAGTCGCCATCGGCCAGCCACAGGCGTTCGCGCTGCCGTTCCAGGGTCGGCCCGCGGCGGAAGAACGGGCTCCACAGGGTCTGCAGGTGCGGATTGGGCAGCCACCAGGCGGGCTGGAAGGTCGGGGACGCGGTCATGCGCAGGTCATGGGCGGTGGTGGTGTGGCCACCAGCTTACCAGCCGAACTCGTCGGCGAGGTCCTCCGCCCGCTGGCGCGAACCGAGGATCGGTTGCAGTTCGTCGACGAGCTGCTGCCGATAGCGGGGCGCGACGCTGCAGTCGTCCAGCAGGATGTCCTCGCCGGCGCCGCTCCAGACCTCGCCGAAGCAGACCAGGCTGGCCGCCATCTGCCACAGGTCGTCGAAGCACGGGGCCGGGTCCCAGCCCCTGCCGCCATGCAGGTCGAAGAGTATGCGCCCGCTGCCGGTCTCGAGGATGAACGGGTCGGCGCCCTGGTCGGCCACCACCAGCCAGTCGTCCTGCCAGCCCGACAGGCGCTCGCCGCTGATGCCGTGCCAGCGATAGCCGGCCTGGCGCTGCCAGAGGCGGGCCAGGGACGGCAGGAAAAATGGGTTGCCGGCACTCTCCAGGGTGCAGTCGAGTGGGCCGACCTCGCGGTAGAAACGCTCCAGCTCGGCGGGCAGGGCGATATCGCCCTGCCAGTCGGCGGCGGGTTGCGCCGCGCAAGGCTCGCCAAGCGCCAGCAGGCGTTGGCGAATGCTCGCGGAAGCCGGGCTCATCCTCAGGCTCCCCGCTGCCAGAGCGCGTAATGTACGTTGCCGGCTTTCTTTTCCCGGTGCAGCCGCCAGTTTCCGGGCAGGCCGAGGGACGAGGGGACGCTCTCGCTCTCGGTATAGATCCAGGCGTCGGGGTTCAGCCAGCCGCGGGTTTCGAGCAGGCGGCAGGCGTCCTGCAGCAGGTTCTGATGGAACGGCGGGTCGAGGAACACCAGGTCGAAGGCGCTCGGAGCCTGGTTTCCCAGGTAGCGCACGGCATCGCCGAGGACCAGTTGGGCGGTGCCGCACTTGAGCGCGTCGAGGTGGTTGCGCAGGGCCGCCACCGCTTCGCCGTTGGTATCCAGGGCCAGCCCTTCGCGGGCGCCGCGCGACAACGCCTCGAGGAACAGCGCGCCGCTGCCGGCGAAGGGATCGAGCACCCGTGCGCCTTCGACATAGGGTGCCAGCCAGTTGAACAGGGTCTCGCGGACCCGGTCCGGGGTCGGTCGCAGGCCGGGCCCGTCGGGAAAGACGAAACGCCGGCTGCGCCATTCGCCACCGATGATCCGCAGCTGTCCCTGGCCGCCGTGGCGGCCGGGGGCTTTCGCAGTAGGTTTGCTCATCAATGCTCCGGAACGCCGCTGGGTTGCTGGGCCGGCTTGGCGGTGGGTGGCGGCAGGGGTTTCTGCGGCACGCTCGGGCCGGCGCTGACGATGACGAAGGCGTCGGCGTCCAGGTGCTTGGCCATGGCGGTCCTGACCTGTTCGACGCTGAGTCCCTCGACCTGCTTGAGGAAGCTTTCCAGGTAGTCCAGCGGCAGGCCGTAGAAACCGATGGCGCCGAGCTGGCCGACGATGTCGGCGTTGCTCGCGGTGGACAGCGGGAAGCTGCCGGCCAGTTCGCGCTTGGCGTCGTCCAGTTCCTTCTGGGTCGGGCCGTTGGCCAGGTAGTCGCGGACGATGTCCTGGACCAGCTTCAGCGCCCCCTCGCTGAGTTCGGCGCGGGTCTGGAAGTTGATCATGAACGGACCGCGTGCCTGCATGGCGGTGAAGCCGGAATAGATGCCGTAGGTCAGGCCGCGCTTTTCTCGCACCTGGTCCATCAGGCGGGTGCCGAAGCCGCCGCCGCCGAGGATCTGGTTGCCCAGGTAGAGCGCCGCGTAGTCGGGATCCTGGCGGTCGATGCCAAGCTGGGCGAGCATCAGGTGGGTCTGCTCGGAGGGGAAGTCGATGTGCGTCAGGCCGGGCTTGGGCGTTTCCGGCTGGACGGTCTTGGCCAGCGCCGGGCCCTGGGGCAGCGCCTTGGAGACTTCCGCGGCGATCGCTTCGGCCTCCTGCCGCGAGAGGTCGCCGACCAGCGCGATGACCACGTTGCCGGCGGCGTAGGCCTTCTTGTGGAACGCCTGCAATTGTTCGCGGCTGATCGTTGGAACGGACTTTTCGTCGCCGTCGCTGGAGTGCGCGTAGGGATGCTCGCCATAGAGGCGCTTGAACAGCTCCAGGCCGGCCAGCTTGCCGGGGTTCTGCTTCTGGTACTCGAAACCGGCCAGGACCTGGTTCTTGATGCGTGCCAGAGCGTCCTCGGGGAAGGTCGGCTGGCCGATCACCTGTTCGAACAGCTTCAGCGCCTGGGTCCGCTTGTCGGCATCGGACAGGCTGCGCAGGCCGGCCACCGCCATGTCGCGGTAGGAGCCGTTGCTGAACGAGGCGCCGAGGTCCTCGAAGCCGGCGGCGATGGCAGTGGTGTCCTTGCCCGGCACGCCTTCGTTGAGCATGGCGTTGGTCAGCATCGACAGGCCGGGGGTGCCGGCGTCCTGGCTGCTGCCGGCGGCGAAGGTCAGGCGCAGGTCGAACATCGGCAGTTCATGGGCTTCGACGAACAGTACCTTGGCACCTTCGGCGGTCTTCCATTCCTGGATGTCCAGCTTGCGATGGACCGGCGCCTGCTTGGCGACGTCCTTCAGCGACTGCAACTGGTTTTCCTCGACCGCCGCGGCATGGGCCGCTGCCGGGGTCTGGGGGGGACGCGCGACGAAATAGGCCAGCGCGGCCAGCAACGCGATGACGATCAGGCCGAGCAGGCCATAACGCAGCCCTGTGCGCTCACTCATGACGGGCCTCCTTTTCCTCGGCCTTCACAGGCAGCACTTGCGCCAGGGTCAGGCGCGACGGGGTGAAATAGGTGCGGGCGGCTTTCTGGATATCGTCCGGAGTCACTGCCTTGAGGGCCTCCAGGTCCTGGTCGATCAGCTTCCAGGACAGGCCGACGCTTTCCAGCTGGCCGATGCTGCTGGCCTGGGCGGCGATGGAGTCCTTCTCGTAGACCATCCCGGCGATCATCTGCGCGCGCACGCGCTCGATCTCCGCGGCGCTGGGCGGGTTCTGCTTGAGGTCATCGAGCTGCTTCCACAGACCGGCCTCGACCTGCTCGAGGGTCTTGCCCTTCTGCACGTTCGGCGTGGCCGAGAGGACGAACAGGCTGTCGCCGCGGTTGAACGCGTCATAGTAGGTGGAGGCGCCGGCGACCAGCTCCTCGCCGCGCTCCAGGCGCGAGGCCAGGCGGGCGCTGTAGCCGCCATCGAGCAGCGCGCCGATCAGGCGCAGGGCGTTGACTTCGCGAGGGTTCTCGCTGCTGCCCAGGCTGGGCACATTGAAGCCCATGATCAGGTTCGGCAGCTGGGTGCGTACGTACAGCTTGAGCCGGCGCTCGCCGGGCTCGGCCAGTTCCAGCGGCTTGCGCGCCGGCGGCAGCTGGCGCCAGGGGATCTCGCCGAAGTAGCGCTTGGCGAGGGTCTTGACCTCGTCGGCGGTGACGTCGCCGACCACTACCAGGGTGGCGTTGTTCGGCGCGTACCAGGATTCGTACCAGTGGCGCAGGTCGTCGATGGTCATGCGCTGCAGGTCGGCCATCCAGCCGATGGTCGGGGTGTGGTAGCCGCTGGCCGGGTAGGCGGCGGCCTTGAAGCGCTCGAAGGCGAGGGCGTTGGGATTGTCGTCGGTGCGCAGGCGGCGCTCCTCCTTGATCACCTCGATCTCGCTCTTGAACTGGTCGGCCGGCAGGCTCAGGTGGGCCATGCGGTCGGCTTCCATCTCCAGCGCTACCGGCAGGCGGTCGCGGGCCAGGACCTGGTAATAGGCGGTGTAGTCGTCGGTGGTGAAGGCGTTCTCTTCCGCACCCAGGTCGCGCAGCACCCGCGAGGCTTCGCCCGGGCCGAGCTTGCGGCTGCCCTTGAACATCATGTGTTCGAGGGCGTGGGACAGGCCGGTGAGCCCGGGTGTCTCGTAGCTGGAGCCGATCCTGTACCAGAGCTGGGAAACCACCACCGGGGCGCGGTGGTCTTCACGCACTATGACCTTCAGGCCGTTGTCGAGGCTGAACTCGTGGGTGGGCTGGGTTTCCGCCGCCTGGGCGAAAAGCGGGAGACAAAGGCTGGCTAGGAGCAGGCCGACGCGGCGGCGAGCTGGGGTTTTCATGGTGATCTGGACCTTTCGTGCCGCCACCGGGGTCTCAGGTCACTGCGGGGCAGGACCCTTAGCCCCGTCGGGCGAGGAGATGCTAGGATACCCATCCGTTTTCCGGGCGGCCACGTCCCGTGCCGCTCCCTTGAGATACAAGCATTCATGTTTGGTTCCAACGACGACAAGAAGGCCCCGCAGGGCGGGGAAAAGAAAGGTCTGTTCGGCTGGTGGCGGAAAAAGCCGCAAGCCGGCGAGCAGCCTGCCGATCAGCCTGTCGAGCCGGTCTCCGAGACAGCGGCCGCCGAGCAGCGCGCGCCTGCCGATGACGTGGCGCAATCCCTGACAGAACAGCCAGGTCGGCAGCAGCCCTCCGCTGCCGAGCCGGCGCCGGTTGCCGAAGCACCGCTCGCCAGTGACGAGCCAGCGTCGGCCGAGGAGCATTCGCCCCGGCCCGAGGCGCCCGTCGCGCAACCCGAGCCTATCCTGGCTGCCGAGCCCGAGCCCGAGCCCGAGCCCGAGCCCGTTGCGCCTCTGGCCGCCGCTCCGGCAGTCAGCGAGCCGGCGACCAGGCCGGGCTTCTTCGCCCGCCTCCGGCAGGGACTGTCCAAGACCAGCGCCAGCATCGGCGAAGGCATGGCCAGCCTGTTCCTCGGCCGCAAGGAAATCGACGACGACCTGCTCGACGACATCGAGACGCGCCTGCTGACCGCCGACGTCGGCGTCGAGGCCACCACCCTGATCGTGCAGAACCTGACCAAGCGCGTGGCGCGCAAGGAGCTGGCCGACAGCGGCGCGCTGTACAAGGCGCTGCAGGAAGAGCTGGCCAGCCTGCTGCGCCCGGTGGAGCAGCCGTTGCAGGTCGACGTCGCGCGCGAGCCCTATGTGATCCTGGTGGTCGGGGTGAACGGCGTGGGCAAGACCACCACCATCGGCAAGCTGGCGAAGAAGCTGCAACTCGAGGGCAAGAAGGTCATGCTGGCCGCCGGCGACACCTTCCGCGCCGCCGCCGTGGAGCAGTTGCAGGTCTGGGGCGAGCGCAACCGCATCCCGGTGATCGCCCAGCACACCGGCGCCGACTCCGCCTCGGTGATCTTCGACGCGGTGCAGGCCGCCAAGGCCCGCGGCATCGACGTGCTGATCGCCGATACCGCCGGACGCCTGCATACCAAGGACAACCTGATGGAGGAGCTGAAGAAGGTGCGCCGGGTGATCGGCAAGCTGGACGAGACGGCGCCCCATGAGGTCCTGCTGGTGCTCGACGCCGGCACCGGGCAGAACGCCATCAACCAGGCCAAGCAGTTCAACCTCGCGGTGGAGCTGACCGGCCTGGCCCTGACCAAACTGGACGGCACCGCCAAGGGCGGGGTGATCTTCGCCCTGGCCAAGCAGTTCGGCCTGCCGATCCGCTATATCGGTGTCGGCGAGGGGATCGACGATCTCCGTACCTTCGAGGCCGACGCCTTCGTCCAGGCACTCTTCGCAGAGCGGGAGAACGCATGATCCGCTTCGAGCAGGTCGGCAAACGCTATCCCAACGGCCACGTAGGCCTGCACGAGGTGTCCTTCCGCGTGCACCGTGGCGAGATTCTCTTCGTCACCGGCCACTCCGGCGCCGGCAAGAGCACCCTGCTGCGCCTCATCCTGGCGATGGAGCGACCGACCAGCGGCAAGCTGTTGCTCGGCGGCCAGGACCTGGGGCGCATCACTACCGCGCAGATCCCTTTCCTGCGCCGGCAGATCGGCGTGGTGTTCCAGAACCACCAACTGCTCACCGATCGTACGGTGGCGGACAACATCGCCCTGCCGCTGCAGATCCTCGGCATGCCCAAGCCGGAGATCGCCAAGCGCGTGGCCTCGGCCCTGGAGCGGGTGAACCTGAAGGAAAAGGGCGAGGCGTTGCCTTCCGACCTTTCCACCGGCCAGCAGCAGCGGGTCGGCATTGCCCGCGCCATCGTCCACCAGCCGGCCCTGCTGCTGGCGGACGAACCCACCGGCAACCTCGACCCGCGACTCGCCTCGGAAATCATGGGCGTGTTCGAGGATATCAATCGCCTGGGCACCACCGTACTGATCGCCAGCCACGACCTGGCCCTGATCGCCCGTATGCGCCATCGCATGCTGACCCTGCAGCGTGGCCGGATCATCGCTGACCGTGAGGATGAGGCCTGATGAGCGCCAACGATCTTCCCCGTGGCCCCGAAGAGGGCGCACCGGAACGCAAGACCCGCGAGAAACCGAGCCAGGAGCAGACCGACTGGAGCGGCTCGTTCAGCGCCTACCTGGAAAGCCATCGCGCCAGCCTGGTGGACAGCCTGCGCCGGTTGTTCGGCCACCCGTTCGGCAGCTTCTTCACCTGCCTGGTGATGGGTATCACCCTGAGCCTGCCGATGGGCCTCTCGCTGCTGCTGAACAATGTCGAACGGCTCGGCGGCTCCTGGCAGCGGGCGGCGCAGATATCCCTGTTCCTCGACCTGAAGACCAGCGAAAATCAGGGCCAGGACCTGCGCGAGCAGATCGAGCGCCTGCCGGACGTGATCGAGGCCCAATTGATCAGCCGCGAGCAGGCGCTCAGCGAATTGCAGGAACAGTCCGGCCTGGGCGAAGCGCTCAAGGAGCTGCCGGAGAACCCGCTGCCGCCGGTGATCTCGGTCACGCCCAAGCAGATCGACCGGGCTGGCCTGGAGGCACTGCGCCAGCAGCTCGCGGAGCTGCCTCATGTGCAGCAGGCGCAGCTCGACCTGGTATGGGTCGAGCGCCTGAGCGCGATCCTCAAGCTCGGCGAACGCTTCGTCTTCGGCCTGACCATCCTGCTGGTGCTGACCCTCTTGCTGGTGGTGGGCAACACCATCCGCCTGCACATCGAAAATCGCCGTAACGAAATCGAGGTGATCAAGCTGGTCGGCGGGACGGACGGTTACGTGCGCCGGCCATTCCTGTACATGGGCGCGTTGTACGGCCTGGGCGCGGGCATCCTGTCCTGGGCGCTGCTGGCCTATTCGCTGAACTGGCTGAACGGTTCGGTGGTCAACCTTTCAGGGCTGTACGGCAGCGACTTCGGCTTGCAGGGCGTGCCGCTGGACGACGGCCTGTCGCTGACCGTTGGCGCGGTGCTGCTTGGCTGGGTCGGCGCCTGGCTGGCCGTGGCCCGCCACCTGCGCGAGCTGGCGCCGCGCTGAGGACAGGCGGATCACGACCGGCCAGCGGGTCGCTGTAAAGGAACTTATACACCCGCTTGCAGTCAGATATCCGAGTGCTACACTGCGCGAGTTTCGTGAATCGGAGGATTCGCATGACCACTTCTTTGCAACCTGTACATGCCTTGGTTCCAGGCGCAAACCTGGAAGCCTACGTGCACTCGGTGAACAGCATTCCGCTGTTGTCGCCGGAACAGGAGCGTGAACTGGCCGAACGCCTCTTCTATCAGCAAGACCTGGAAGCGGCGCGGCAGATGGTGTTGGCGCACCTGCGCTTCGTTGTTCATATCGCCAAGAGTTATTCGGGGTACGGCCTGGCCCAGGCCGACCTGATCCAGGAAGGCAACGTCGGCCTGATGAAGGCCGTGAAGCGTTTCAACCCGGAAATGGGCGTTCGCCTGGTGTCCTTCGCCGTGCACTGGATCAAGGCGGAGATCCACGAGTTCATCCTGCGCAACTGGCGGATCGTCAAGGTCGCCACCACCAAGGCGCAGCGCAAGCTGTTCTTCAACCTGCGCAGCCAGAAGAAGCGCCTGGCCTGGTTGAACAACGAGGAAGTCCATCGCGTCGCCGAGAGCCTGGGGGTCGAGCCCCGCGAAGTGCGCGAGATGGAAAGCCGCCTGACCGGCCAGGACATGGCGTTCGACCCGGCCGCCGACGCGGACGACGAGAGCGCCTACCAGTCGCCGGCGCATTACCTCGAAGACCACCGCTACGACCCGGCGCGCCAGTTGGAAGACGCCGACTGGAGCGACAGCTCCAGCGCCAACCTGCACGAGGCGCTGGAAGGCCTCGACGAGCGCAGCCGCGACATTCTCCAGCAGCGCTGGCTGTCCGAGGAGAAGGCCACGCTGCACGACCTGGCGGAAAAGTACAACGTTTCCGCCGAGCGTATCCGGCAGCTGGAAAAGAACGCCATGAGCAAGCTGAAAGGGCGGATTCTCGCCTGATCGCCGCGCCTCGCGAAAACCGCACCCCGCAAGGGTGCGGTTTTTTTCTGCCCGGAGGAATCCCATGCCGCGCAATACCCGCTGGCTGTTCTACCTGTCGCTGGCGGTCCTGACCTTCGTCGTCGGCGCCTGGCTGGTCCGTACGCCGGAACCGGCGCGACCGTTGCCGTGGCTGGCCGACTGGCAGGAGCAGGTGCTGGCGCCGTTGGCGGACAACGCCTTGACCCTGCGCCAGCTGCACGACGCGGTGGATGGCGAGTTGTGGGTGGACCCGCGCCTGGATGGCGTGCGCCTGGCCTTCCGTGGCCGCCTGCTGGGCGACGGCGGCCCCTGGCAGGTGGAAGGCGAGCTGGGCCTGAGCGCCGAGGAGCAACTGAGCCTGCAGCGGGCATCTGCGTTGCAGCCTGGCAGCGCGCCGCAGCCATTGAGCGCCGGATTGGAAGGACAGTTGGGCGACAAGCCGATCGTGGCGCTGAGCATGATTCCCGAAGGCAGGGTCGGTGCCGAGCGGCTGCTGGCCAGTCTCGGCCAGCCGCGCCTGCGCCTGCAACTGGCCCAGGGCGAGGCCTGGGTCTATCCGCAACTGGGCCTGACCGCGCACCTGCCGGACGACGACTTGCGACTGATGCTCGCGGTGCCGCGCCAGGCCCTGGAAAAACCGCCGCGTTGAGCTTTCAGCGCTCCAGGCGCAGCAGGTAGTCGTCGCCGCCCAACTGCCACATCTGCTGGCGAATCCAGGCCGCGCGCTGGCGTACGTAGGGGCCCGGCCTGGCCGCGCTCCATTTCAGCGGGCTGGGCAGCACCGCGGCGAGCTGGCTGGCCTGGGTGCGGCTCAGGCGCTCGGCGTCGAGGCCGAAGTGATAGCGTGCCGCAGCCTGCGCGCCGAAGACGCCCGGGCCCCATTCGGCGCTGTTCAGGTAGACCTCGAGAATCCGTTGCTTGGTCCAGAGCGTCTCGATCAGCAGGGTGAACCAGGCCTCCAGGCCCTTGCGCAGCCAACTGCGCCCGGACCAGAGGAAGACGTTCTTCGCCACCTGCTGGCTGAGCGTACTGGCGCCGCGGATACTGCCGCCGCGCTCGTTGTGCGCGAGGGCCTGCTGGATGGCCGGCAGGTCGAAGCCGTGGTGCTCGGCGAAGTGCTGGTCCTCGCCGGCGATCACCGCGACCTTCAGGCTGTCCGGCAACTGCTCCCAGGAGCGCCAGTCGCGCTGCAGGTCGATGGGCTGGCCGTCGACCCAGGAGCCGACCTTGCGTTCGACCATGACCATGGTCCCCGGTGGCGGCACCCAGCGCAGGACCGCGACCAGCACGACGCTGGCGGCCATGAACCAGAGCAGGTACTTGAACAGGCGGCGGAACAGGGATCGCAACATGCGCGGCTTGGCTTGGAAGAAGGGGGCGGCCATTATAGCGGGCTGGATGCTATCACCGGAGTCTTGTCCATGCTTCGTCCCTTCCTGTTGTTGGCGGCATTTTTCGGTTTCACCGGCGTGGCCCTCGGGGCGTTCGCCGCCCACGGCCTGAAGAAGCAGCTGAGCGCCGAGTACCTGGCGGTATTCCAGACCGGCGTGCACTACCAGTTGATCCATGCCCTGGCGCTGTTCGGCGTGGCGCTGCTCGCCACCCGCCTGGACGGCCGCCTGGTGAGCGCGGCGGGTGGCCTGTTCACGCTGGGCATCCTGCTGTTCTCCGGCAGCCTCTACCTGCTGACCCTAAGTGGCATCGGCAAGCTCGGCATCGTCACCCCGTTCGGCGGCGTCTCCTTCCTCGCCGGCTGGCTGTGCCTGGGGCTGGCCGCCTGGCGCCTGGGCAACGCCTGAGACCGGTTGCCTCAGGCGGCGCACTTGTCGACAAGGCGCCTTGGTCATCGGGGTGGATCGGGCTAGAATGCCGCTCCCTTTCACTTTCGTGACCGTCCAGCCATGCAGATTCAACTGAACGGCGAGCCCTTCGAGCTGCCCGACGCGCAGAGCGTCGCGGACCTGCTGGCCCGCTTGGAGCTTGGCGGCCGCCGCGTGGCCGTCGAGCTGAACCTGGATATCGTGCCGCGCAGCCAGCACGCCAGCACCGCGCTCAAGGATGGCGACCGCGTGGAGATCGTCCACGCCATCGGCGGCGGCTAGGCCTGGCCCCCGAACCCTTCCATCGGCCCCGCAAGCCTTTCCATCCAGGAGTCATCCGATGAGCCAAGCATCCAGTACCGATACCCCCTTCGTCATCGCCGGCCGTACCTATGGCTCGCGCCTGCTGGTGGGGACCGGCAAGTACAAGGACCTCGACGAGACCCGCCGGGCCATCGAGGCCTCCGGAGCGGAGATCGTCACGGTGGCGGTGCGGCGCACCAACATCGGGCAGAATCCCGACGAGCCGAACCTGCTGGATGTGATCCCGCCGGATCGCTACACCATCCTGCCGAACACCGCCGGCTGCTATGACGCGGTCGAGGCCGTGCGCACCTGCCGCCTGGCCCGCGAGCTGCTGGACGGGCACAACCTGGTCAAGCTGGAAGTCCTCGCCGACCAGAAGACCCTGTTCCCCAACGTCGTCGAGACCCTCAAGGCCGCCGAGCAACTGGTGAAGGACGGCTTCGACGTGATGGTGTACACCAGCGACGACCCGATCATCGCCCGCCAACTGGCCGAGATCGGCTGCATCGCGGTGATGCCGCTGGCCGGCCTGATCGGCTCCGGCCTGGGCATCTGCAACCCCTACAACCTGCGCATCATCCTCGAGGAAGCCAAGGTCCCGGTGCTGGTAGACGCCGGCGTGGGCACCGCTTCCGATGCAGCGATCGCCATGGAGCTGGGTTGCGAGGCGGTGCTGATGAACACCGCCATCGCCCATGCCAAGGACCCGGTGATGATGGCCGAGGCCATGAAGCACGCGATCGTCGCCGGTCGTCTCGCCTACCTGGCCGGACGCATGCCGCGCAAGCTGTATGCCAGCGCCTCGTCGCCGCTGGACGGCCTGATCGACTGATACCGACTACCTGGGGCGGGCTGTCCGCCGGATGCGGGAAGCGTCCGGCAGGCAGCCCGCCCTTCTGTCTCTAGCAAGGTTTTCTTTTTCCATGAGCGATACCCCGCAATCCCCGGCCCAGGACTCCCTGGCGGAACACGACGAAGCACGGCCGATGCGCACCGTGAAGAGCTTCGTGATGCGCGCCGGGCGCATGACCGAAGGCCAGCAGCGTGGCCTCGACCTGGGCTGGCCGAAGTTCGGCCTGGAACTGAGCGATGAGGTCCAGGACTTCGACGCGATCTTCGGTCGCCAGGCGCCGCGGACTTTCGAGATCGGTTTCGGCATGGGCCATTCCACCCTGGAAATGGCCGCCGCTGCGCCTGACATCGACTTCATCGGCGTCGAGGTGCACAAGCCGGGCGTCGGCGCGCTGCTCAACGGCCTGCTGACCCAGGGCCTGGGCAACGTGCGGGTGTATAGCTGCGACGCGCTGGAAGTGCTGCGCCACTGCGTGGCCGACGCCAGCCTCGATCGGCTGCTGCTGTTCTTCCCCGATCCCTGGCACAAGAAGCGCCACCACAAGCGGCGGATCGTCCAGCCGGAATTCGCCGAACTGGTGCGGCGCAAGCTGAAGGTCGGCGGCGTGCTGCACATGGCCACCGACTGGGAGCCCTATGCCGAGCACATGCTGGACGTCATGAGCGCGGCGCCGGGCTACCGCAACCAGGCCGAAGACGGCCGCTTCGTGCCGCGCCCGCAAGAGCGTCCGGTGACCAAGTTCGAGCGGCGCGGGGAGCGCCTGGGACATGGCGTCTGGGACCTCAAGTTCGAGCGCGTCGACTGATCCACCGCACCAGCGACGTACCCCTGGCGCCGAACCGGCGCCGGGACTCCAAGCAGACCGGGAACACCCGGCGGACCTCACCTTCAAGCTGCACGTTTCCCGGCTTCGGCCGGATCCAATAATAAGAGCGGCACGGCTCGGCCGGCTGCAAAGGAGACTGCTGTGTTGAAGAAACTGGGCATCCTGTTGCTCGGGGCCGGTTGCGCCTGGGCGGCGCAGGCCAAGGTAGACGAAGTCCAGGCCGCACGCCTGGACCAGGACCTGACCCCGCTGGGGGCGGAGCGGGCCGGCAACGCCGATGGCAGCATCCCGCCCTGGACCGGCGGCATCACCCAGGCGCCGGCCGGCTACCGGCCCGGCATGCATCACCTCGACCCGTTCGCCGCCGATCGTCCGCGCCTGGTCCTCGACAGCCGCAACATGGCCGCCTACCAGGCGCTGCTGACGCCGGGCACCCAGGCCTTGCTGCAGGCCAACCCGGACTACCACCTGCGGGTCTTCCCCACCCGCCGCAGCGCATCCCTGCCGCAGCGCCTGTACGACGCTACCCGCGCCAACGCCAGCCGCGCCGAGCTGATCGCCGACGGCAACGGCGTGCAGGGCGCTGCCGCCGGCGTGCCCTTCCCCCTGCCGCAGAGCGGCCAGGAAGCGATCTGGAACCACATCATGCGCTACCGCGGCGAGCAACTGCACCTGCAGACCAACCAGGCGGCGGTGCTGGCCAACGGCAGCTACAACCTGCTCAAGCTCGACCGCTACCTGTACTTCGTCTATGGCCGCGAGGGGATGATCCCGGAGAACCTCGACAACACGTTGTTCTACTACAAGTACAAGGTGGTCGCGCCGGCGCGCCTGGCCGGTTCGGCGCTGGTGGTGCAGGAAACCCTCGACCAGGTGCTGTCGATCCGCAAGGCCTGGCGCTTCAACCGTGGCGAGCGGCGCGTGCGGCGCTTGCCGACCCTGGCCTACGACAGCCTGCAGCCGGATACCAACGGCATGGCCACGGCGGACACCGTGGATGTCTACAACGGCGCACCGGACCACTACGAGTGGGCGTTGCTCGGCAAGCGCGAGATGCTGGTGCCTTACAACAGCTACGCGGTGCACCAGAAGGGCCTCGCCTATGGCGACATCCTCAAGAGCCGCTTCATCAATCCCGACCTGCTGCGCTACGAGCTGCATCGCGTCTGGGTGGTCGAGGCGACCCTGCGCAAGGGCTTCAGCCATCCCTACGCCAAGCGCCGCTTCTACCTCGACGAAGACAGCTGGCAGATCCTCGCCGCCGACATCTACGACAAGGATGGCGTGCTGACCCGGGCCCAGGAGGTCCATCCGATCAACTACTACGATGTGCCGCTGGTCTCCAGCACCCTGGAAGCGATCTACGACTTCAAGGGCGGCCGCTACTTCGTCGATGGGCTGGACAACAACGAGCCGATGTACGACTTCGGCGTGCAGGTTGGGCCGCGCGACTTCACCCCGCAGGCGCTGCGCCGGGAGGGGAACTGAGGCGGACGGCCCTCAGACGATCAGCTCGGCGCCGCGTAGCGTGCCGTCGTCGTCCAGGCGCGCCGGCGCCGGGCTGATCTGCAGGTACTTGATGCTGTCCCGCGGAATCAGCAGCAGGTCGCCGTCGACCTCGACGCTGAGATAGGGCGTGTCCAGTTGCTGACGGATGCTGCGGGCAACCTCGGCCGGGTCGTCCTGCTGGCGCGGGAAGCGCAGCGACAGGCGCTGGCCGTCGGTGAAATGCAGGTAGAGGTGCTTGATCGGTTTCATGCGGGCTCCCGGAGGCCATGACGCTCTTGGGGACGGCGCTGGCCGCCGGGAGACCGGGGGCTCAGCTGCGATCGGCGATCATGCCGATCACGAAGAACACTAGCAGGAGCACGGGCGCCAGGGTGTAGTTGTTGAAGTAGCCGAGGCCCTTGGCCAGCCAGGGGGTGACGAAGACCATCGCCAGGCCGTAGCCGACCGCGCAGATCAACACGAACAGCAGGGTGCGGAAGACGAAGTTGAGGCTGCCGATGCGCTGCTGTACCCAGGCGTTGATCGCCGGGCCGAACAGCACCAGCAGGGTGGCCATGATGGCCAGGGAAATGTCCGACAGGTGGCTGCGGCTCCAGCGCGACAGGGTGGCGATCAGGTCCAGCGCGTAATCCATCGAGGGTTCCTTGTAACGAATCGGCGTGTCGGTCGGCGGAGTTTACCTGCCTGCCGGCACGGATGGGCGTGCATCCGTCGTCACGGCAGGAAATGTTGCAGCAGGTCGTTGAGGAACAGCTGGCCGCGTTCGCTGGGACGCAGGTGCTGCGGGTCGTCGGCGAGCAGCCCGGCGTCGCGCGCGGCGGCGCAGGCATCGGCGATCGCCGCCAGTGGCTGGCCGGTGCGCTGCGGGTAGAGCGCGGCGGGGACGCCGTCGACCAGGCGCAGCACGTTCATCATGAACTCGAATGGCAGGTCGGCCGCTTCCAGCGGGCGCTCGCCGGCCTGGAAGGCCTTTTGCGGGTTGAGGTAGTCCTTCGGCAGGCGGGTCTTCCAGGTCCGCACGATGCGTCCGTCCGGCGCGCTCAGCTTGGCGTGGGCGCCGGCGCCGATGCCGAGGAAGTCGCCGAAGCTCCAGTAGTTCAGGTTGTGCCGGGCGCGCAGGCCGTCGCGGGCGTAGGCGGAGGTCTCGTACTGGCGGTAGCCGTGCTCGTCGAGCAGGGCCTGGCCGGCTTCCTGGATGTCCCAGAGGATGTCGTCCTCGGGCAGCTCCGGCGGCTGGCTCCAGAACACCGTGTTCGGCTCCATGGTCAGTTGGTACCAGGAGAGGTGCGTGGGGGCCAGGGCGAGGGCCTGGCGCAGGTCGGCCAGGGCGTCGTCGAGGCTCTGCCCGGGCAGGCCGTGCATCAGGTCGAGGTTGAAGTTGTCGAAGCCGGCCTGGCGCGCCATGTCGGCGGCGCGCACTGCCTCGGCGCCGTCGTGGATGCGCCCCAGGGCCTGCAGCTTGTCGGCCTGGAAGCTCTGCACGCCGATGGACAGGCGATTGATGCCGAGGCGCCGGTAGTCGGCGAACTTGACCTGTTCGAAGGTGCCGGGATTGGCTTCCAGGGTGATCTCGATGCCGTCGGCGAAGCCGACCCTGCGCTCGACGCCTTCCAGTAGCCGGCCCAGGGCCTTGGCCGAGAACAGGCTGGGCGTGCCGCCGCCGAAGAAGATCGAACCCAGGCGCCGGCCGTGGACATGGCGCAGGTCTTGCTCCAGGTCGGCGAGCAGGGCGTCGACATAGGCCTCTTCGGGCAGCTCCGGGCCAGCGGCGTGGGAGTTGAAGTCGCAATACGGGCACTTGCGCACGCACCACGGGATGTGCACGTACAGGGCCAGGGGCGGGAGCTGGAACGGGGTGGCTTGGGTCACGGCGGGGCGGGGTGGAGGCGGTTTCGGGGCGCTATCGTGGCATGAGTTCGGCCAACCTCCAAGGCGGCCGGACGAAACGCCGTGCCGACGCCGCCCGGGGGCGCCGCCGGCGGTTGCGGCTCAGAGACCCAGGCGCTGCTTGAGCAGGGCCATGGCGCGGGCTCGGTGGCTGAGGCGGTTCTTCTCCTCGGGCGCCAGCTCGGCGCTGGAGCAGTCGCGTTCCGGCACCCAGAACAGCGGGTCGTAGCCGAAGCCGTGGGCGCCGCGGGCTTCGCGGAGGATGCGGCCTTCCCAGATGCCCTCGCAGAGGATCGGCAGCGGGTCGTCGGCGTGGCGCACCAGCGCCAGCACGCTGACGAACTGTGCGCCGCGCTCGGCGTCCGGGACATCCTTCATGGCCTCCAGCAGCTTGGCGTTGTTCGCCGCGTCGCCCCGGCCGTCGGCATAGCGCGCCGAGTAGATGCCCGGCGCGCCGCCGAGGAAGTCCACCGCCAGCCCGGAGTCGTCGGCCAGCGCCGGCAGGCCGGAGAGGCGTGCGGCGTTGCGTGCCTTGAGGATGGCGTTCTCGACGAAGGAAAGACCGGTTTCCTCCGGTTCCACCTGGCTGAACTCGCCGATCGAGCGCACCTTCACGCTGGCGCCGAGCATGGCCTGGAGTTCCTTGAGTTTGCCGGCATTGTGGCTGGCCAGCACCAGCTGTTCGAGCTTGATCATTCGTCCGGGAAGATTTCCTTGTTGAAACTGAAGGTCTGCGCAGGTTCGCCCTTGGCCTCGACCTTGATGGTGAAGACCAGGGTCTCGCGCTGGCTGATCGGGAATTGCGCCAGGTTGTAGATGGCGCCTTCCTCGCTGACTCGGCGGAACTCCAGGGGGATGACCTTGCCGGTCAGGTCCTTGGCCGAGCCGGTCACGGCGGCCTCTACCGGCTTGCCTTTCTCCATCGGCACCACGTTGATCACGCCCTGCGCCTTGCTGCGTACCAGGCCGACCGCGCTGGCCACGTTGGGCTGGAGGAAGCTGGAGTTGAACACGTTGTAGTGGACGTCCAGGTCGCCGAAGCGCTGCACCTGCTCGGCGAGGACCGGCAGGCTCAGGCAGAGGCCGAGGACGAAAGCGGTGAAGCGGCGCATGATGGTTTCTCCTGAAAGGTGGCATGGACGTTGTCCATGGTCTGCTGCCGGCGGCCTTGGCCGGCTTCGGCAGCGCTCTCCCGAGGACGAGCGGAGGGGCGCCCGGCCCTGGCCCGCAGCCTGGCGCGTTCCTAGACGGCGAGGTTGCGGGTCTGCACTCCGGGTCCGGTGACCCGGTAGATTCCAATCTCACCCAATAGATTAGGCCACAGCCGGCTGGCCCAGCCATGCCGGTGGTCACGGTCCACGGCCAGGCGGTCGAGCACGCGCATGCGCAACTGGCGGCACAGGCGCTCGAAGTCCTGGAAGGTGCAGAAATGGATGTTCGGCGTGTTGTACCAGGTATACGGCAGGAACTCGGAGACCGGCATCCGGCCGTTGCGCGCCAGGTACCAGCGGCAGCGCCAGTGGCCGAAGTTGGGGAAAGTGATGATGCAGGTCTTGCCGACCCGCAGCATCTCTTCGAGGATCTTGTCCGGATAGTGCACGGCCTGTAGCGCCTGGGTCATCACCACCACGTCGAAGCTGTCGCTGGCGAAGTTGCCCAGGCCCTTGTCGAGGTCCTGCTCGATCACGTTCACCCCGTTTTCGATGCAACGGGCGATGTTGTCGGGATCGATCTCCAGGCCGTAGCCGCTGACCTGCTTGTGGTCGCGCAGCCAGGCCAGGAGTTCGCCGTCGCCGCAGCCGAGGTCGAGGACGCGGCTGCCGGCGGGAATCCATTCCTGGATGATTTCGAGATCGGCGCGCATCGGATCCTCACACGCTGATGCGGTTCATGTAACCGCTGAAGGCTTGCAGGTACCGGGGGATCGGCATGAGGAAGGCGTCGTGGCCTTGCGGGGCGTCGATCTCCAGGTAGCTGACGTTCTTTTTCGCCGCGATCAGGGCGTCGACGATTTCCCGCGAGCGGGCCGGCGAGAAACGCCAGTCGGTGGTGAAGGACATCAGGCAGAAGTCCGCCTCGACGCCCTCCAGGGTGCGCACCAGGTCGTCGCCGTGGGCGGCGGCGGGGTCGAAATAGTCCAGCGCCTTGGTCATCAGCAGGTAGGTATTGGCGTCGAAGCGGGTGGAGAACTCCTCGCCCTGGTAGCGCAGGTAACTCTCGACCTGGAACTCGACGCTGTGCAGGTCGTAGTTGAGCTTCTCGGTCTTCAGTACGCGGCCGAACTTGGCGCCCATGGCGTCGTCGGACAGGTAGGTGATATGGCCGACCATCCGCGCCAGCTTGAGGCCGCGCTTGGGAATCACGCCCTGTTCCTGGAAGTAGCCGCCGAGGAACTCAGGGTCGGAAAGAATCGCCTGCCGGGCGACTTCGTTGAAGGCGATGTTCTGCGCCGACAGCTTCGGCGCGCTGGCGATGCACAGGCAGTGACGGACGCGCTCGGGGTAGCTGATGGTCCATTGCAGCGCCTGCATGCCGCCGAGGCTGCCGCCGACCACCGCGGCCCACTGGCGGATGCCGAGGCGGTCTGCCAGGCGTGCCTGGCTATGCACCCAGTCTTCCACCGTGACCATCGGGAAGTCCGCGCCGTAGACCTTGCCGGTCGCCGGATTGATGCTGGCGGGGCCGCTGGAACCGTTGCAACCGCCGAGGTTGTTGAGGGCGACGACGAAGAACTTGCGGGTGTCGATCGGCTTGCCCGGACCGATGCAGCTGTCCCACCAGCCCGGCTTGCGCTCGTCGACGCTGTGGTAGCCGGCGGCGTGGTGGTGGCCGGAGAGGGCGTGGCAGATCAGCACCGCGTTGCTCTGCGTGGCATTCAGCTCGCCGTAGGTTTCGATCACCAGGTCGTACTCGGCCAGGGACTTGCCGCTGGTCAGCTCGAGCGGTTCGTTGAAGTGCAGCGTCTGGGGGGAGACCAGACCGACGGAGTCGTCGGGGAAGACTGTGGGCATCGACCCTGCTCTCGAACAAAGGAGGGCGCCAGTCTAAAGAGCGTCGCCCCCAGCGGCAAGCGCGCTGGCGAGCGCCGTGGGAGCGGGGTCAGGCGCGCTGCGAGCCGGGCAGGTTGACCACCTTGGCCTGGCGCTGCAGGGGCGAGGGGCGGCGCAACTGGCGGAGGATGTCGCCGGCTTCGCGCAACTGTTCCTGCAATTCCCCGGCGAACGCGGCGAAGGCCTGGCTGCGCTGGCGTACCTGCTGGGTCTCCTGGGCCAGGCCCTTGAGGCGGAGCATGTGGCTTTCGAGCAACTGTTTGTTTTCCAGGGTGTGCTGCATCAGCGGCATCAGCGCGTCGTTGGCCCAGCGCTCGGTTTCCTCGCGCAGGCGCTGGTGCAGGCCGACCACCTCCTGCACCAGGGTGGCGAAGAAGCGCCGGGTCAGCAGGCGTTGCTCGGTAAGCACGGTCTTCAGCTGCAGGCGGAACTGGTCGCCCTTCTTCTTCAGTTGCAACAGTTCGCGCTGGTAGCGCTGGACCCGTAGCTGCGGCGCGTCGAGGGCGTAGAGCGGGTTCTCCTCGTTGTGCCGGCGGTAGATGGCGGCGACCATGCGGTTGGCCATGCCGGCCTCGTGCTCGAGGTTGTCGAGGTCGTGCTCCACCGCGCGGAAGAACGCCAGGATCGCCTGGTTGATGCCGACCGTGGTCAGGCTGCCGTTGAGGTTGCGCCGCACCTTCTGTAGGTGCTGTTCCATGCGTTCGCTGCGGATCGTCTCGCGCAGCGTCGCGCCCTGGTGCTGCAGCAGGCGCTGGTTGGTCTTCAGGTTGAGCAGGCGGCGGTGGTGGCGGCCGTGGTCGTCCTTGGTCTTCGCGGTCAGTTCGAACAGCAGTTGGCCGCTGTCGCGCTGCTTGTCGTCGAGCAGCGCGCGCTGTTCCTCGACCTTCTCCAGGCGCAGGCGCAGCAGATGCTGGCTGTTGTGCAGCAGGCCAAGGACCTGGCCGAGCACGGCGTTCTCCAGCAGCGCTTCCTTCTGCGCGACGATGCGCTCGCAGAGCAGCGCTTCCAGCCGATCCAGGCGACTGCGTTCGAGCAGCGCCGGTTCGCCGCGGACCTTGGCCAGCAGCGCCTGCTTCGCCGACAGCGGCAGCACGTCGCCGCGCTGCAGGCCGAGCTGGCGGGCCGTGCCGTCCTGGATCAGGCGGATGGCGTTCTGTACGAAGCGCTCGCCGGAAAGGTCGTCCCAGAGCACGTCGATCTTGTTCAGCACGGCGAACAGGCTGCTGTGGCCGTCCTCGCGCAGTGGCTGGATGTACTTCTGCCAGATTTCCATGTCCGAGGCGGTGACACCGGCGTCGGCGGACAGCAGGAACAGGATCGCCTGGGCGTTGGGCAGCATCGACAGGGTCAGCTCCGGCTCGCTGCCGAGGGCATTCAGGCCAGGCGTGTCGAGGATCCGCAGGCCCTGGCGCAGCAGCGGGTGGTCGAAGTTGACCAGGGCGTGGCGCCAGGCCGGGACGCGCACCTGGTCGGGCTCGTCGGCGGCTTCCAGGGCGTCCGGGTGGAAGCCGAGCTGGATCGCCTGTTCCACCGGCAGCGCCTTGGTCTTGGCGACCTGGGCGAAGGCCTGGGCCATGCCCTCCGGGTCGCCGGTGTCCAGCGGAATGTTCACCCAGTGGCGCGGCACGCGCTTGAACTGGGCGACGCTGGCGTCGGCCAGGCGCGTCTCGATCGGCAGCAGGCGGATGTAGCTGCGCTCGGCGCGCGGATCGTGGAACAGCTCGGTGGGGCACATGGTGGTGCGTCCGGCGTGGGACGGCAGCATGCGCTGGCCGTAGCCGGCGAAGAACAGGCTGTTGATCAGCTCGGTCTTGCCACGCGAGAACTCGCCGACGAAGGCCAGGGTGATGTGGTCCGCGCGCAGTTGGCGCAGGGCGCGTTCGAGCTTGGCCTCGACCGCCGGGCTGTTCAGCCGGCTGCGCTCCAGCCAGCCGCGATAGCGGGTGATTTCCCGCATCAGCTCGCGCTTCCAGGCGACGTAGGCGTCGATTTGATGGCTGAGTCTTTCCATGCTCATCCAGGGGCTCCAGGGCGCGGGACCGGCGGGGGAAGGATGGCGTGGATTATGCGGGGGAGCGGGGGAGCGTCAATTGGCCTGCTTCACATTCCTGCACGTAAGGTCGGTCAAGCGGGTCGAGCGGCGATCCCCAGTTCCTCCGGCAATCGGGTCGGACGGCGGATGCGCACCCGTTTCTGCCGGTTCAGCTCGCCGCTTTCGAGACTCACCAGGCTCTTGGCCACGCCGAAGGCCTTGCCGAGGAAGGCCAGCAGATGGGCGTTGGCCTTGCCCTCCACCGGCGGTGCGGTGAGGCGGATCTTCAGGCGCTCGCCGTGCAGCCCGGCGAACTCGTCGCGGCTCGCCTTGGGCTGCAGGTGGCAATCGAGGAGCAGGTCCTCGCCGTCCCAGCGGTAGAAGCTCAGAGGAAAATGCTCAACTGCTGGGGCATGCCGGTCATGGCCGCCAGGTTGTTGATCACCAGCATGTCGATCAGCTTCAGCGCGAGGAACGCGAAGATCGGCGAGAGATCCAGTCCGCCGAGGTTCGGCAGGAGCTTGCGGAACGGCATCAGCAGCGGTTCGCAGATCTGGTTCACCAGTTGCGCGCCGGGGTTGTAGCTGCCCGGGGCGACCCAGGAAAGGATCACGCTGATGATCAGGGCGAAGAAGAACACCTTCAGGAACAGCGAGGTGACGGCGATGATCGACCAGATCAGCAGTTGCATGATGAAGCCGCCGACGCCGTAGCCCATCAGCATCAGGATCAGGATCATCAGCACCAGTTGGATCAGGATCGCCAGCACCAGCGAGGCCAGGTCGATCCCACCGAAGCCGGGGATGATCCGCCGCAGCGGGTTCAGCAGCGGCTTGGTGGCGCGCACGATGAACTGGCTGAGGGGGTTGTAGAAGTCCGCGCGGACCAGCTGCAGGATGAAGCGCAGCAGCACGATCAGCAGGTAGAGGCTGCCGAGGGTCTGGAGGATATAGATAGCAGCGGTGTTGAGGCCGATCATCGACTACTCCTTATTGGCCAAGCTGTTCGGCCAGCTCGGCGGAGCGCTGGCTGGCGGCGTTCAGGGCCTGCTCCACCAGTGCTTCGAAGCCGTTGGCCTGGAAGGATTTGATCGCCGCCTCGGTGGTGCCGTTGGGCGAAGTCACCCGGCGCCGCAGTTCGGCCGGCTCGACCTCGCTGGACAGCGCCATCTGCGCCGCACCGAGGGCGGTCTGCAGGGTCAGGCGCGAGGCTGTCTCGCGGGACAGGCCGAGCTTCTCGCCGGCGTCGGTCATGGCCTGCATCAGCAGGAAGAAATACGCCGGGCCGCTGCCCGACACTGCGGTCACCGCGTCGATCTGCGCTTCGTCGTCCAGCCACAGGGCGATGCCCACCGCGGACAGCAACTGCCCGGCCTGCTCGCGTTGCGCGGCGCTGACCTGCGCGTTGGCGTACAGCCCGCTGGCGCCCTGGCGCAGCAGCGCCGGGGTGTTGGGCATGCAGCGGACCACCGGGCGCGGCTGGCCGAGCCAGGCTTCGAGGCTGGCGCAGGGGATGCCGGCGGCGATGGAGACGATCAGTTGCTCCGGCTTCAGCGCCGGCGCCAAGGCCTGGCACACGGCTTTCATGGCCTGCGGCTTGACCGACAGGACCACGACGTCGGCGTCGGCCACGGCCTCGGCGTTGGACTCGACCACGTCGATGGCGAACTCGCCGGCGATCTTCGCGCGTTGCTCGGCGCCCGGGTCGCTGGCGCGGATCTGCGCCGCCGGCACGCCTTGGGCGCGCAGGCCGCCGATCAGGCTGGCGGCCATGTTGCCGGCGCCGATGAACGCTATGCGGGGTGTGCTCATAGGGGATTCCTTCAAGAAGCCGGCGCGCCGTAGTCGCGGGCGCCGAACAGGGCGGTACCGATGCGGACCCAGGTCGCACCTTCGCCGATGGCTGCCTCGAGGTCGTCGCTCATGCCCATGGACAGGGTGTCCAGGCCAAGGTTCAGGTCCAGCAGCAGTTCGCGCAGGCGGGCGAACGCGGCGTGTTGCGCGGCGCGTTCGGCGGTGGGTTCGGGGATGGCCATCAGGCCACGCAATCGGAGGTTGGGCAGTTGCTTCACGGCCTCGGCCAGGGCCGGTAGGTCCTCGGGGGCGCAGCCGGACTTGCTGGCTTCGCCGCTGACGTTGACCTGCAGGCAGACATTCAGGGGCGGCAGCCCGGCCGGGCGTTGCTCCGACAGGCGCTGCGCGATCTTCAACCGGTCCACCGAGTGCACCCACTGGAAATGCTCGGCGATGGGCCGCGTCTTGTTCGACTGGATGGGGCCGATGAAGTGCCAGTTCAAGGGCAGGTCGGCCAGTTCGGCCTGCTTGCCGAGGGCCTCCTGCAGGTAGTTTTCGCCGAAGTCGCGAAGGCCGGCGGCGTGCGCCTCGCGCACCGCGGCGGCGGGCTTGGCCTTGCTCACGGCGAGCAGGCCGACCGTGGCCGGATCGCGCCCCGCAGCTTGCGCTGCCTCACGGATGCGCGCGGCAACCTTTGCAATATTCTCTGCTATCGTGGACATTACCTGCGCCCTATGGAAGTGCGGTCGGCGTCGGCTCGACGCCCTCGAAACCGCCGGCCTCGATGGCCATCTTCCTGTTCCAGTGTCGAGGTTCCGCGTCTGGCGCAGGACACCACGCGTGTCCTGGAAGCACCCTGGCTCATCCGGTGTTTTCCTTGTCCGAGACGGCGGCTTTGGCGGCATTCTACCTGCTTGCTTGTAATTGGGGAGTCCCATGGATATTACCGAGCTGCTCGCCTTCAGTGCCAAACAGGGCGCTTCGGACCTGCACCTCTCCGCCGGCCTGCCACCCATGATCCGGGTGGATGGCGATGTACGCCGGATCAACCTGCCACCGCTGGAACACAAGCAGGTGCATGCGCTGATCTACGACATCATGAACGACAAGCAGCGCAAGGACTTCGAGGAATTCCTCGAGACCGACTTCTCCTTCGAGGTGCCGGGCGTCGCGCGTTTCCGGGTCAACGCCTTCAACCAGAACCGTGGCGCCGGCGCGGTATTCCGGACCATTCCCTCCAAGGTACTGACCATGGAGGAGCTTGGCATGGGAGAAGTGTTCAAACGTGTTTCAGACGTCCCGCGCGGGCTGGTACTGGTCACCGGGCCGACCGGTTCGGGCAAGTCCACCACCCTGGCGGCGATGCTCGACTACCTGAACAACACCAAGTACCACCACATCCTCACCATCGAGGACCCGATCGAATTCGTCCACGAATCGAAGAAGTGCCTGGTCAACCAGCGCGAGGTGCATCGCGACACCCTCGGCTTCAGCGAAGCGCTGCGCTCGGCGCTGCGGGAGGACCCGGACATCATCCTGGTCGGCGAGATGCGCGACCTGGAAACCATCCGCCTGGCCCTGACCGCGGCGGAGACCGGCCACCTGGTATTCGGCACCCTGCACACCACCTCGGCGGCGAAGACCATCGACCGGGTGGTCGACGTGTTCCCGGCCGAGGAAAAGGCCATGGTCCGCTCGATGCTCTCCGAGTCGCTGCAATCGGTGATCTCGCAGACCCTGATCAAGAAGATCGGCGGCGGCCGGGTGGCGGCCCACGAGATCATGATCGGCACCCCGGCGATCCGCAACCTGATCCGCGAGGACAAGGTCGCGCAGATGTATTCGGCGATCCAGACCGGCGGCTCGCTGGGCATGCAGACCCTCGACATGTGCCTCAAGGGCCTGGTCGCCAAGGGCCTGATCAGCCGCGAGAACGCCCGCGAGAAGGCGAAGATCCCGGAAAACTTCTGATCCTGGCGCCGATCCGCCGCGCTTCGCCCGAATCCCGGAACTGCGTCTAGGATTCAAGAGCGGGAGAGCGGTACCGTAGGCGCATTCCTACCTATCCTTGCCGGCGAGCGCGTCCAGCGCCCGCTCGCCCGCATCCGGCTCGCCGTCGCGGCGCGCCCCTGAGTGAGCGAGAACATCATGGAATTCGAAAAGCTGCTGCGCCTGATGGTGGAAAAGGGCGGCTCCGACCTGTTCATCACCGCCGGCGTACCGCCGTCGATGAAGGTCAACGGCCGGGTGATGCCGGTGACCAAGACGCCGCTGTCGCCGGAGCAGACCCGCGAGACCGTGCTAGGCGTGATGAACGAGCAGCAGCGCCGCGATTTCGCCGAGAACCATGAGTGCAACTTCGCCATCAGCGCCCGCGGCATCGGCCGCTTCCGGGTCAGTGCCTTCTACCAGCGCAACCTGGTGGGCATGGTATTGCGCCGGATCGAGACCAACATCCCGACCCTGGAAGAGCTGAAGCTCCCGGAAATCCTCAAGAAGCTGGCGCTGACCAAGCGCGGCCTGGTGATCTTCGTCGGCGCCACCGGCACCGGCAAGTCCACCTCGCTGGCGGCGATGATCGGCTACCGCAACAAGAACTCCACCGGGCACATCATCTCCATCGAGGACCCGATCGAGTACATCCACCAGCACCAGGGCTGCATCGTCACCCAGCGCGAGGTGGGGCTGGACACCGACTCCTTCGAGGTGGCGCTGAAGAACACCCTGCGCCAGGCGCCGGACGTGATCATGATCGGCGAGGTGCGCTCGCGGGAGACCATGGACCACGCCGTGGCCTTCGCCGAGACCGGCCACCTGTGCCTGGCGACCCTGCACGCGAACAACGCCAACCAGGCGCTGGAGCGGATCATCCACTTCTTCCCGGCCGACCGTCATGGCCAGGTGTGGATGGACCTGTCGCTGAACCTCAAGGCCATCGTCGCCCAGCAACTGGTGCCGACCCCCGACGGCAAGGGGCGGCGGGCGGTGATCGAGGTGCTGCTGAACACCCCGCTGGCCGCCGACCTGATCCGCAAGGGCGAGGTGCACGAGCTGAAGCCGCTGATGAAGCGCTCCACCGAGCAGGGCATGCAGACCTTCGACCAGGCGCTGTACCAGCTCTACACCCAGGGCGAGATCACCTACGAGGACGCCCTGGCCCACGCCGACTCGGCCAACGACCTGCGCCTGATGATCAAGCTCGGTTCGGAAAGCGACGCCGACCACCTGTCGAGCCTGACCCAGGGCCTGAGCCTGGAAATCACCGACGACGACCCTGCCGGCCGGCGCTTCCGCTGAACCGTCTTCAGTAGGCCAGCGGCTCCTCGGCCTGGGCGCAGGCCGAGGTTTCCAGTTGCAGGGTGCTGTGTTCGATCTCGTAGCGGTCGTGCAGCAGCGCCTTCACCGTTCCCAGCAGCGCCTCGGCATCGACCAGGGCCGGGTCGTACACCAGATGGCTGGTCAGGCTGATCTTGCCGCTGGTGATCGACCACACATGCAGGTCGTGCAGCCCGGTCACGCCGGGAATCCCCAGTAGCGCTTCGCGCAGCTCGGCCAACTGGATTTCCTTCGGCACCCCTTCGAGCAACACATGCAGGCTCTCGCGCAGCAGGATCCAGGTGCGCGGCAGGACCCAGAAACCGATCAGCACCGCCACCAGCGAGTCGACCCAGGCCCAGCCGGTGAAACGGATCACGATCGCGGCGACGATCACCCCCAGCGAGCCGAGCATGTCGCTCCAGACCTCCAGGTAGGCGCCCTTGACGTTCAGGCTGTTGCCCTGGGCCGGCGCCAGCAGGCGCATGCTGGCCAGGTTCACCAGCAGGCCGAGCACGGCGATCACCAGCATGCCCACGGACTGGATCTCCGCCGGCTGGTTGAGCCGCTCGTAGGCCGCGTAGAGGATATAGAAGGCCACGCCGAACAGGAGGAAGGCGTTGAACGCCGCGGCGAGGATCTCGAAGCGGTGGTAGCCGTAGGTCAGGCGATCGTTGGTCGGGCGCCTGGCGATGTTGATCGCGGCCAGGGCGATGGCCAGGGCCACGGCGTCGGTGAGCATGTGCGCGGCATCGGAGATCAGCGCCAGGCTGCCGGTGAGGATGCCGCCGACGACCTCGGCGACGAGGAAGCTTCCGGTCAGCAGCAACGCCCATTTCAGGCGGGTCGAGTTGGTCTGGGCGAAGCTGTGCTCGTGTCCGGCGCTCATGGCGGCTCCTGTGGGGCGGTGGCGGCAGCACCAGCCTACAGGATAGGCAATTGCAAAACTGTCATGCGCCGGGCCGCTCTGGCGCGGCGTCCGCCGCTCCGCTAACCTGCGGCTCAGGCGCGGCCGCAGCCGCGCACGGAACGAGGGGGACGCATGACTCAACAGCACGACACCCATAGCAAGGCCATCGGCTACCTGCTGTGGATCTTCGGTTTCACCGGTTCGCACCGCTTCTATTACGGCAAGCCGATCACCGGGACGATCTGGTTCTTCACCTTCGGCCTGTTCTTCATCGGCTGGATCATCGACCTGTTCCTCATCCCGTCGATGGACCGCGAGGCCGACCGGCGCTTCCAGGGCGGCAACCTGGACTACAACGTGGCCTGGATCCTGCTGACCTTCCTCGGCGTGCTCGGCGTGCACAGGATGTACATGGGCAAGTGGATCACCGGGATCATCTACCTGTTCACCGGCGGCCTGTTCTTCCTCGGCGTGCTCTACGACTTCTGGACCCTCAACGGACAGGTGTCCGAGCGCAACGGGCCGCAGCGCATCTGAGGCTCGTCGCCAGGTGCGAGAAGCCCGCCATCCGGCGGGCTTTTTCATGGGTGGCGCCACGGTCGGCAGGGAATTCCTCCGGCGGGACTTAAGGAACCAAAGGTTCTAACGTTCTACCTGTAGGTTATTGGCGCCCGCGCGCGCCAGCCCCTATGGTCTGCAAGCCCCAGAACGGATAGGTGCAATGGCTCACGAGGCCGCGCACCGTATCGCTCCGTGCGGAAACACCGAAAGGAGAAAAGATGACTTCCGACTCACGTCCCGCCGTGCTCGACCTGATCGGCAACACCCCGCTGGTTCGCGTGACGCGCTTCGATACCGGCCCCTGCACCCTGTACCTCAAGCTCGAATCGCAGAACCCCGGCGGCTCCATCAAGGATCGCATCGGTGTCGCCATGATCGAGGCCGCCGAGCGTGACGGCCGCCTGCGGCCCGGTGGCACCATCGTCGAGGCCACCGCCGGCAACACCGGTCTCGGCCTGGCCCTGGTCGGCCGCGCGAAGGGCTACCGGGTGGTGCTGGTGGTGCCGGACAAGATGTCCACCGAGAAGGTCCTGCACCTGCGCGCCATGGGCGCCGAGGTGCACATCACCCGATCGGACGTCGGCAAGGGCCATCCGGAGTACTACCAGGACGTTGCCGCGCGCCTGGCGCAGGATATTCCCGGCGCCTTCTTCGCCGACCAGTTCAACAACCCGGCCAACCCGCTGGCCCACGAGTGCGGCACCGGCCCGGAGCTCTGGGCGCAGACCGGCCACGATCTCGACGCCATCGTCGTCGGCGTCGGCTCCTCCGGTACCCTGACCGGCCTTACCCGGTTCTTCCAGAAGGTCCAGCCGGAGCTGGAGATGGTGCTCGCCGATCCCGAGGGCTCGATCATGGCCGAGTACTCCCGCTCCGGCACCCTGGGTACGCCGGGTTCCTGGGCGGTGGAGGGCATCGGCGAGGACTTCGTACCGGCCATCGCCGACCTCTCCAGCGTGCGCCATGCCTATTCCATCAGCGACGAGGAAAGCTTCGCCATGGCCCGCGAACTGTTGCGCGTCGAGGGCATTCCCGGCGGCTCCTCCACCGGCACCCTGCTGGCCGCGGCGCTGCGCTTCTGTCGCGAGCAGAAGGAGCCGAAGCGGGTGGTCAGCTTCGTCTGCGACACCGGCACCCGCTACCTGTCGAAGATCTACAACGACCAGTGGATGACCGACCAGGGCCTGCTGCAACGCAAGCACTACGGCGACCTGCGCGACATCATCGCGCGGCGCTTCGAGGAGGGCCGGGTGATCAGCGTCGGTCCGGACGACACCCTGCTCACCGCCTTCCAGCGCATGCGCCTGGCCGACGTTTCGCAATTGCCGGTGCTGGACGATGGAAAACTGGTCGGTGTGATCGACGAGTCGGATATCCTGCTCGGTGTCCACGCCGACGCGCCACGCTTCCGCGATGCGGTGAGCAGCGCGATGAACGCCGCGCCGGAGACCCTCGCGCCCGGCGCCAGCCTGGCCCAGTTGCAGGCGGTCCTGGACCGCGGCCTGGTGGCGATCGTTGCCGATGCCAGCGGCTTCCACGGCCTGATCACCCGTTTCGACCTGTTGAACCATTTGCGGAGAAAGCTCGCATGAGCCAGCACGACCAGCATCCCGACGCCCCGGCCCAGGCCTTTGCGACCCGGGTCATCCACGCCGGGCAGGCCCCCGATCCCTCGACCGGCGCGATCATGCCGCCGATCTACGCCAACTCCACCTATATCCAGGAAAGCCCCGGGGTACACAAGGGGCTCGACTACGGCCGCTCGCACAACCCGACCCGCTGGGCCCTGGAGCGCTGCGTGGCCGACCTCGAGGGCGGCACCCAGGCCTTCGCCTTCGCCTCCGGCCTGGCGGCGATCTCCTCGGTGCTGGAGCTGCTCGACGCCGGTTCCCACATCGTTTCCGGCAATGACCTCTACGGCGGTACCTTCCGCCTGTTCGAGCGGGTCCGCCGGCGCAGCGCCGGGCATCGCTTCAGCTTCGTCGACCCGACCGACCTGCAGGCCTTCGAGGCCGCGCTGACCCCGGAAACCCGCATGGTCTGGGTGGAAACCCCGAGCAACCCGCTGCTGCGCCTCACCGACCTGCGCGCCATCGCCCAGCTCTGCCGCGCCCGCGGCATCATCAGCGTGGCCGACAACACCTTCGCCAGCCCCTACATCCAGCGCCCCCTGGAACTGGGCTTCGACGTGGTGGTGCACTCCACCACCAAGTACCTGAACGGCCATTCCGACGTGATCGGCGGCATCGCCATCGTCGGCGACAACCCGGACCTGCGCGAGCGCCTGGGCTTCCTGCAGAACTCGGTGGGCGCCATCTCCGGGCCGTTCGACGCCTTCCTCACCCTGCGCGGGGTGAAGACCCTGGCGCTGCGCATGGAGCGCCATTGCAGCAACGCCCTGGCCCTGGCCCAGTGGCTGGAGCGCCAGCCGCAGGTGGCGCGGGTCTACTACCCCGGCCTGGCTTCGCACCCGCAGCATGAGCTGGCGAAACGGCAGATGCGTGGCTTCGGCGGGATGATCTCCCTCGACCTGCGTTGCGACCTGGCCGGCGCCCGGCGCTTCCTGGAGAACGTGCGGATCTTCTCCCTGGCGGAGAGCCTGGGCGGGGTGGAAAGCCTGATCGAGCATCCGGCGATCATGACCCACGCCAGCATCCCGGCGGAAACCCGCGCCGACCTGGGCATTGGTGACTCGCTGATCCGCCTGTCGGTGGGCGTCGAGGCGCTGGAGGACCTGCAGGCCGACCTGGCGCAGGCGCTGGCGAAGATCTGAGGCTCCGCAGGGAGCGGCGCCGACCGGCGCGGCTGCCGGCCATCGGGTGTTCCCGGCGAGCATGCCTCGGTGGATAACGCTCCGCGTTATTCGCCCTGCCGTTGAGGCGGGTTGGTGGCAGAGGCTGGGATAGGGCGCCCACCCCGGCAACGGATACGCCCCCGGAATCGCGAACGCGAAGATGAAAAAGCCCGCCGGATGGCGGGCTTTTTCGTGGTGGCAGGGATCAGCCCTCGTGGGTCAGGTGTCCGTCCACCAGGGTGTAGCGCACTCGTCCCGGCAGGCAGTGACCGACGAACGGGCTGTTCTGCCCCTTCGAGTACCAGCTCTCACCGGCCAGGGTCGAACCCTGCGGGTCGAACAGCACCAGGTCGGCGGCCTGGCCCACCGCCAGGCGCCCGGCAGGCAGGCGCAGCGCCTGGGCCGGGCCGTGGGAGAGGCGGGCGAGCAGGGTCGGCAGGTCGAGCAGGCCGTCCTGCACCAGCGTCATCGCCAGCGGCAGCAGCAGCTCGGCGCCGCTGATGCCCGGCTCGGTGGCGGCGAACGGCGCGTTCTTGGCGTCCGCCTCGTGGGGTTGGTGGTGGCTGGCGATGGCTTGTACCACGCCGTTCTTCACCGCCTCGCGCAGGGCTTCGCGGTCGGCCCTGGTGCGCAGCGGCGGTTGCACGTGGTAGAGGCTGGAGAAGCCCACCAGCGCTTCGTCGGTGAGGATCAACTGGTACAGCGCCACGTCGCAGGTCACCGGCAGGCCACGGGCCTGGGCCTGGGCGACGAGTTCGATGCCGCGGGCGCTGGTCAACTGGCTGAAGTGCGCGCGCACGCCGCTCTGTTCCACCAGCAGCAGGTTGCGGGCCAGGGCCACGGTCTCGGCGGTCTCCGGGATCCCCGCGAGGCCGAGGAAGCTGGCGGTCGGGCCTTCGTGGGCGAGGCCGCCTTCGGCGAGATCGGTGTCCTGCGAGGTGAAGATCACCGTCAGGTCGAAGGTCGCCGCGTACTCCAGGGCGCGCCGCAGGATGCGATTGCTGGCGAAGCCATGCAGGCCATTGGTGAAGGCCACGCAACCGGTGTCGCGCAGGGCCACCAGTTCCGACAGTTGCTCGCCGCCGAAGCCGCGGGTCAGCGCGCCGACGGGGTAGACCTTGGCGTTGCCGGCCTCGCGGGCGCGGTCGAGGATCAGCTCGGCCACCGCCGGGGTGTCCAGCACCGGCCGGGTGTAGGGCGGGCAGCACAGACTGGTGGTGCCGCCGGCCGCGGCGGCGCGGGTCTCGCTTTCGACGTTGCCCTTGCGTCCATAGCCCGGCTCGCGCAGGGCGACGCTCAGATCGACCAGTCCCGGCGCGGCCACCAGGCCGGCGCCGTCGAGGGTCTTCTGGGCGCTGAAGCCGGCCGGCGCGGCGCCGATGGCGACGATCTTGCCAGCCTCGATGTGGAGGTCGCCGACCTGGTCCAGGCCACTGGCCGGGTCGATGACGCGGGCGCCTCGGATACTGATGGTCATTCGGCGTCCTCCTGTTCCAGCTGGCGTTGGGTGTTCTGGCCGCTCATGGCCATGGACAGCACCGCCATGCGGATGGCGATGCCGTAGGTGACCTGGTTGAGGATCACCGACTGGGCCCCGTCGGCCACCGCCGACTCGATCTCCACGCCACGGTTGATCGGGCCAGGGTGCATGACGATGGCATCCGGCTTGGCCAGCTTCAGGCGCTTCTCGGTCAGGCCGTAGAGCTTGAAGAATTCGCCCTCGCTGGGTAGCAGGCCACCCTGCATGCGCTCGCGTTGCAGGCGCAGCATGATCACCACGTCGACGTCCTTCAGGCCTTCGTCGGCGTTGGTGAACACGCGCACGCCGTACTGCTCTTCCAGGCCGATCGGCAACAGGGTGCGCGGGGCGATCACGCGGATGTCCGGGCAACCCAGGGTCTTGAGCGCCAGCATGTTCGAACGGGCTACTCGCGAATGCAGGATATCGCCGACGATCGCCACCGATAGCTGCTCGAAGTTCCCTTTGTGTCGGCGGATGGTCAGCATGTCGAGCATCCCCTGGGTGGGGTGCGCGTGGCGGCCGTCGCCGCCGTTGATCACCGCCACGTTGGGGCTGACGTGCTCGGCGATGAAGTGCGCCGCGCCCGAGTCGCTGTGGCGCACCACGAACATGTCGGCGGCCATCGCCTCCAGGTTGCGCAGGGTGTCGGTGAGCGTCTCGCCCTTGCTGGTGGAAGAGGTGGATACGTTCAGGCTGATCACGTCGGCCGACAGCCGCTGGGCGGCCAGCTCGAAGGTGGTGCGGGTGCGCGTGGAGTTCTCGAAGAACACGTTGCAGACGGTCTTGCCGCGCAGCAGCGGGACCTTTTTCACCGCGCGGGCGCCGACCTCCAGGAAGGAATCGGCGGTATCGAGGATTTCGGTGAGCAGCTCGCGGGGCAATCCGTCGAGCGAGATGAAGTGGCGCAGCTGGCCCTGGTCGTTGAGCTGCAGCGGGCGCTTGGCGTCTGTCGGCATGGGGCAGGCCCTAGTGAAGAGGATCAGGAAGCGGAGGAAAGGACCTTGCGCTCGAGGGCGAGCGGTGCGGGACCGACCAATTTTACCCGTTCATCGCGACCCAGGGACAGGGTCTGGCCGACCACGTCGGGGCGGATAGGCAACTCCCGGGCGTTCAGGTCGAGCAGGCAGACCAGGGTCACGCTGGCCGGACGGCCGTAGTCGAACAGTTCGTTGAGTGCGGCGCGGATGGTGCGGCCGCTCATCAGCACGTCGTCCACCAGGACCAGGTGCTGGCCGTCGATCTCGAACGGCAGCGCCGACGGGCGGACCTGCGGATGCAGGCCGTTCTGGGTGAAGTCGTCGCGGTAGAAGGAGACGTCGAGGGTGCCCAGCGGCTCTTGGTTGCCCAGTTCCCTCAGCAGCGCCTCGGCGACCCAGATGCCGCCGGTGTGGATGCCGACGAAGCGCGGCCGCTCGATGCCGCGCTCGGCGAGATGGGCGCGCAGGTCGCTGGCCATGCGCGGCAGGAGTTCGGCGGGATTGGGTAGGCTCATGGTGGCTCCTCGCTGACATCGATGGGATGGCCGCCGGGAGAGCCCGCTGTAGGGAGGCGCCCGCGGTGGCGAAAGCATAATGGCAAACGGCGGCGTGCCGGCTGCCATGGGTCAATCCGGGTGTTCGGCCAGCCAGCCTTCCAGCAGCAGGGCGGCGGCCAGGGCGTCCACCGGTCGCTCGCGGTAGCCGTCGCGCTGGCCCTGGGCCAGGCGCTCGCCCTTGGCGGCGTAGGTCGTGAGGCGTTCGTCGTGGGTAAAGACCGGCAGGTTGAAACGGCCGTTGAGGCGGCGGCCGAACTTTTCCGCGCGCTCGCTCATCTCGCTTGGGCTGCCGTCCATGTTCAGCGGCAGGCCGACGACGATGGCGTCCGGCTGCCATTCCTTGATCAGCGCTTCCACCCGGTTCCAGTCCGGCACGCCGTTCTGCGCCTTCAATACGCACAGCTCGCGGGCCTGGCCGGTCACCGCCTGGCCGACGGCGACGCCGATCTGCCGGGTGCCGTAGTCGAAGCCCAGCAGCAGGCGCAGCGGCTTGTCGCTGACCATCAGGCGTGACCGGCCTGGGCGGGGAGCAGGCTGAGGTTGACGCCCAGGCGCGCGGCGGCGGCGCTGAGGCGCTCCTCGGGCGGCAGGTCGAAGAGGATCGCCGGGTCCGCCGGGCAGGTCAGCCAGGCGTTGTCGCTCAGTTCGGCCTCCAGCTGGCCGGCTTCCCAGCCGGCATAGCCAAGGCTGATCAGGCTCTTTTCCGGGCCGGTGCCGGCGGCGATGGCGAACAGCACGTCCTGCGAGGTGGACATCGCCAGCTCGCCCAGTTCCAGGGTCGACTGGTAGCTCAGGCCGCTGGGGTGGAGGACGAAGCCACGGTCGGTCTGCACCGGGCCGCCGTTGTAGATGTCGATGTGCTGGCAGCGCGCCGGCGGCAGGGCGTCCGGCTTGAGCTGTTCGAGGACTTCCGCCAGGTTGAGGCCGCTGGGACGGTTGATCACCAGGCCCATGGCGCCCTGCTCGTTGTGTTCGACCAGGTAGGTCACGGTCTGGGCGAAATTGGGGTCGGCCATGTGCGGCATGGCGATCAGGAAATGATGCTTGAGGTAGGTTGGGCTGCTCTGTTTCATGGCCGCTAGTGTCCTGCTTCGGACGCGAGAAAGCCAGCCTTGCCGGCGCTACTTGCTGGACAGCCGGTCGCCGCGTTCGAAGCGCCAGGTACGGATGATCTCCAGCCGGTCGATGTCGGCCAGGTCGCCGCTGAACGGCGCATAGGGCGCGGCCAGGCGGACGATGCGCTGGGCGGCCTGGTCGAGGATCGGCTCGCCGGAAGACTCCAGCACCTGCACCTCGTAGATGGTGCCGTCGCGGTTGATCGACACCAGCAGCCGCAGGCTGCCGTAGAGCTTCTGCCGGCGGGCCTCGTCGGGGTAGTTGAGGTTGCCGATGCGTTCGATCTTCTTGCGCCAGTCTTCCTTGTACCAGGCGCCCTTGTCGCGCATGGTCGAGGCGGCGCTCAGGCGGTGGATGCGCGGGCGCTTGGCGTAGGCCTGCTGCTCCTTGGCCAGGTCGGCCTCGAGGCTGGCGATTTCCGCCGAGAGCTGGGTTGAGTCGAAATGCGGCGCCGGCTTGGCGACCTGCTCGGCCTTCTGTGCCTGGGTCTTGCTCGGTGCCTTCTGCTGGCGCTGGCGGGTGGTGGTCACCGCGGCCTTGGGCGCCTCTTCGCTCCTGGCCTGCTTCGGCGTAGCCGGCGGCGCGACTTTCTTCACCTGGTTGTCCTGGAACGGCGCGACCTCGGTGGTCTTCGGCGCGGCCTTGTGCTCCAGGGTTCCGCTGCCCTGCTGGTTCATCTGCGCGAGGTAGTCGGCCTTCTCCGGCGCCTTGTCGCTCTTGAAGGTGGCCAGGGTGATTTCCAGGGTCTTGCTGATCTGGCTCGGCGCGGGCATGGAGAAGCCCACCCCGAGGATGAGGGCGACGTGCAGGATGGCTGCGATGAACAGGGTGAAGCCCAAACGGTCCGCCGGGCGGACGCCGGCAGCGGCGGAGGGGGACTTGAGGACGGCGGCGTTCATTGCGGATCGTGGTGGCTGGCGTGGGGCGAAGTCTGCCGATGGGGGGCGGAAAAGTCTATGACGCACTCCGCGCCTTGGACACGCGGTCGCTCGCCGTGGCGCATCGGCCGGGCCGAGGCGGGCGGACCGAGGCCCGCCCGCGCGATTCAGCGGGCAGCCAACTGGGCGGCGATGGCGTCCATCAGCTTGTCGCCGATGCGGGTGTCGAAGGCCTGGTCGATCTCGCGGATGCAGGTCGGGCTGGTGACGTTGATTTCCGTCAGATAATCGCCGATCACGTCGAGGCCGACGAACAGCAGGCCGCGCTCGCGCAGGTGCGGGCCGACCTCGGCGGCGATCCAGCGGTCGCGCTCGCTCAGCGGCTGGGCCACGCCGCGGCCGCCGGCGGCGAGGTTGCCGCGAGTCTCGCCCTGGGCGGGGATGCGCGCCAGGCAGTAGGGCACCGGTTCGCCGTCGATCATCAGGATGCGCTTGTCGCCGTCCTTGATTTCCGGCAGATAGCGCTGTGCCATGATCTGCTGGCTGCCATGCTGGGTGAGGGTCTCGAGGATCACCGAGAGGTTCGGGTCGCCTTCGCGGTGACGAAATATCGACGAACCGCCCATTCCGTCCAGGGGTTTGAGAATGATGTCACGATGCTCGGCGGCAAACTCGCGCAGAATATCGGATCGCCGGCTGACCATCGTCGGCGGAGTGCACTGGGTGAACTGCGTGGCGAAGAACTTCTCGTTGCAGTCGCGCAGGCTCTGCGGCCGGTTCACCACCAGGGCGCCGGCACGCTCGGCCTGTTCCAGCAGGTAGGTCGAATAGACGAATTCGTTATCGAAGGGCGGGTCCTTGCGCATCAGGATCACGTCCAGTTCGTGCAGCGGTTGGTCGCTTTCCGCTTCCAGTTCGAACCAGCGGGAGGCATCGTTGAAGACCTTCAGCGGGCGCATGCGTCCACGCGCGACGCCGGCCTTCTGGTAGAGGTCCTGCTGTTCCATGTAGAACAGCGACCAGCCGCGGGCCTGGGCAGCCAGCAGCATGGCGAGCGAGCTGTCCTTCTTGAAGTTGATGCGCGCGATGGGGTCCATGACGATCCCGAGGCGTACGCTCATGGGAATTCCTCCGAAAGGGGGTGGGTTGTCCGGTCGCGGCGGGGAGGCCGCGTGGCAAGCGGGTTTGACGCTCAGGTTGGCGCCCCGTTTGCGCTTGGTCAAGGAAAAAGCCGGCCTGTTCCGGGCATTATGGATAGAGTTGCGTCGAGTGTGCTAAAAAGGCCCGCGATTGGGTCGCAGCCCGTCGGTGACAGGGCGTTAGCGCACTGAAGAAAACACAGAAGAATGATTCACCGAGTCGATATAGGGCGAACATGGAACAGCAATCCGACGGTTTGAAAGTGATGGTGATCGACGATTCGAAAACGATTCGTCGCACCGCCGAAACACTGCTGAAAAAGGTCGGTTGCGACGTGATCACGGCAATCGACGGCTTCGATGCCCTGGCGAAGATCGCCGATACCCATCCGAACATCATTTTCGTCGACATCATGATGCCGCGCCTGGATGGCTATCAGACCTGCGCCCTGATCAAGAACAACAGCGCGTTCAAGTCCACCCCGGTGATCATGCTGTCCTCCAAGGACGGCCTGTTCGACAAGGCCAAGGGGCGCATCGTCGGCTCCGACCAGTACCTCACCAAGCCGTTCAGCAAGGAAGAGCTGCTGGGCGCGATCAAGGCACACGTACCCAGCTTCACCCCGGTGGACGCCGTTTCCTGATATCCGGCCGCATGGCCGTTGATGCTTATTTCGTGATGGGGATCCCATGGCTCGTATTTTGATTGTTGATGACTCTCCGACCGAGATGTACAAGCTGACCGCCATGCTGGAAAAGCATGGTCACCAGGTACTCAAGGCCGAGAACGGCGGCGACGGCGTCGCCCTGGCCCGCCAGGAAAAGCCCGACGTGGTCCTGATGGACATCGTCATGCCCGGCCTCAACGGCTTCCAGGCGACCCGTCAATTGACCAAGGACGCCGAGACCAGCGCCATCCCGGTGATCATCGTCACCACCAAGGACCAGGAGACCGACAAGGTCTGGGGCAAGCGCCAGGGCGCTCGCGACTACCTGACCAAGCCGGTGGACGAAGAGACCCTGCTGAAAACCATCAATGCGGTGCTGGCGGGCTGAGCCCGTCGCAGCGCATCGCTCACCCTGACCCCGGAAAGACCAGGCCCCGCATGTCGGACGTTCAGACCCCCTTCCAGCTCCTCGTCGACATCGATCAGCGCTGCCGACGCCTGGCCGCCGGCCTGCCGGCCCAGCAGGAGGCGGTGCAGAGCTGGAGCGGGATCGGCTTCCGCATGGGCGGGCGGTTCTTCGTCGCCCCCATGGGGGAGGTCGGCGAAGTCCTGCACGAACCGCGCTACACCCAGCTGCCGGGCGTGAAGACCTGGGTCAAGGGGGTGGCCAACGTACGTGGCCGCCTGCTGCCGATCATGGACCTCTGCGGTTTCCTCGGCACCGAACTGTCGCCCTTGCGCAAGCAGCGGCGGGTGCTGGTGGTGGAGCACCTGGACGTGTTCGCCGGCCTCATCGTCGATGAGGTGTTCGGCATGCAGCACTTCCCGGTGGACACCTTCAGCGAACAGCTGCCGCCACTAGAAGCGGCACTGCAACCCTTCATTCATGGCGTCTTCCATCGAGAGCAGCCGTGGCTGGTGTTCAGCCCGCATGCGCTGGCGCAACACCAGGGCTTCCTCGACGTCGCCGTATAAACAGCTTCACCGGTTGGGCCGGTCTGCCGGCCCGTGTCGTGACATGGAAATCGTAATCGTGGTCGGTCCGGGCGGGGGCCAAATATGAAGAAAATCAACGCAGGCAATCTTTTCGCGGGCATGCGCAGCAGCTCGGTGATCGCGGGGCTGTTCATCGTCCTCATCGTCTCGATCGTGTTGCTGTTCGCCAACTTTGCCTACCTCAACACCCAGTCGAACCATGACAAGCAGTACATCGGCCATGCCGGCGAACTGCGCGTCCTGTCGCAGCGGATCGCGAAGAACGCCACCGAAGCGGCGGCGGGCAAGGGCGAGGCGTTCAAGCTCCTGAAGGATGCGCGCAACGACTTCGAGAAACGCTGGAACATCCTGGTCAACGGCGACGAGAGCACATCCCTGCCGCCCAGTCCCGAAGCGGTGAAGCCGCAGATGGACGTGGTGCAGCAGGACTGGGATGGCCTGCGCAAGAACGCCGACTCCATCCTCGCCAGCGAACAGACTGTACTGTCCCTGCACCAGGTGGCCTCGACCCTCGCCGAAACCATCCCGCAGCTGCAGGTGGAATACGAAGAGGTGGTCGACATCCTGCTGGAGAACGGTGCCCCGGCCGACCAGGTCGCGGTCGCCCAACGCCAGTCGCTGCTCGCCGAACGTATCCTCGGCTCGGTGAACAAGGTGCTGGCCGGCGACGAGAACTCGGTGCAGGCCGCCGACAGCTTCGGCCGCGACGCCAGCCTGTTCGGCCGCGTACTGAAGGGCATGCAGGAAGGCAACGCGGCGATGAGCATCTCCAAGGTGACCAACGCCGAGGCGGTGGATCGCCTGAACGAGATCGCCGAACTCTTCGAGTTCGTCTCCGGCTCGGTGGACGAGATCCTCGAGACCTCGCCCGACCTGTTCCAGGTCCGGGAAGCGGCGAACAACATCTTCAGCGTTTCGCAGACCCTGCTGGACAAGGCCTCGCAACTGGCCGACGGCTTCGAGAACCTGGCCGGCGGGCGCAGCATCAACCTGTTCGCCGGTTACGCCCTCGGCGCCCTGGCTCTGGCCTCGATCATCCTGATCGGCCTGGTGATGGTGCGCGAGACCAACCGCCGGCTGGCCGAGACCGCCGAGAAGAACGACCGCAACCAGGCCGCGATCCTGCGTCTGCTCGACGAGATCGCCGACCTCGCGGACGGCGACCTGACCGTGGCCGCGACCGTGACCGAGGACTTCACCGGCGCCATCGCCGACTCGATCAACTACTCCATCGACCAGCTCCGCGAACTGGTGGAGACCATCAACCAGACCGCCGTGCAGGTGGCCGCAGCGGCCCAGGAAACCCAGTCCACCGCGATGCACCTGGCCGAAGCCTCCGAGCACCAGGCGCAGGAAATCGCCGGCGCCTCGGCGGCGATCAACGAAATGGCGGTGTCGATCGACCAGGTATCGGCGAACGCCTCGGAATCCTCGGCGGTAGCGGAACGTTCGGTAGCCATTGCCAACAAGGGCAACGAGGTGGTGCACAACACCATCACCGGCATGGACAACATCCGCGAGCAGATCCAGGACACCTCGAAGCGAATCAAGCGCCTCGGCGAATCGTCCCAGGAGATCGGCGACATCGTCAGCCTGATCAACGACATCGCCGACCAGACCAACATCCTCGCCCTGAACGCCGCGATCCAGGCGTCGATGGCCGGGGACGCGGGCCGCGGCTTCGCCGTGGTAGCGGACGAGGTACAGCGACTGGCGGAACGTTCCTCGGCGGCGACCAAGCAGATCGAGGCGCTGGTGAAGACCATCCAGACCGACACCAACGAAGCGGTGATCTCGATGGAGCAGACCACCTCCGAGGTGGTCCGCGGCGCGCGCCTGGCCCAGGACGCCGGTGTGGCCCTGGAGGAGATCGAGAAGGTATCCAAGACCCTCGCGGCGCTGATCCAGAACATCTCCAACGCCGCCCGTCAGCAGGCATCGTCGGCCGGCCACATTTCCAACACCATGAACGTCATTCAGGAGATCACCTCGCAGACCTCCGCCGGTACCACCGCCACCGCACGGAGCATCGGCAACCTGGCGAAGATGGCGAGCGAGATGCGCAACTCGGTATCCGGCTTCAAACTGCCGGAGGGCGTGGAGCAGGCCTGAGCATAGGCGCGGCGGCCGCCTGGCGGGCGCCGCGTCGACACCTTGGACGAGGGGCACGGCATGCAGGCGAACGGCGTCTGGTCACTGCAGCCGCTGGCCGATATGTCGGCAGCGGAGTTCCGCGACTGGCAGGTCCTGTTGGAGAACCGCACCGGCGTGGTGCTCAACGAGCAACGCCGGACGTTCCTGCAGGCCAGCCTGACCGCGCGCATGCGTGAACTGGGCATCGGCGACTACCACAGCTACTACCGCCAGGTGACCGACGGTCCGCGTGGCGCAGTGGAGTGGGCGACCCTGCTGGACCGCCTGACCGTCCAGGAAACCCGTTTCTTCCGTCATCCCCCGTCTTTCGAGCTGCTCGAGCGCTACCTGGGCGAGCGCCTGCGCCGCGAAGGCATGCCGCGGCCCTGGGCCCTGTGGAGCGTCGGCTGCTCCAGCGGCGAGGAACCCTACTCGCTGGCGATGTGCGCCGCGCAGGTGTTGCGCGGGCAGGAACGGGAAGATTTTTTCGGCGTCACCGGGACGGATATCAGCCTTCACGCCCTGCAGCGGGCGCGGCAGGCGAACTATCCGGCCCGCAAGCTGGAGCAACTGGAGGCCGGGTTGGTCGAACGCTATTGCGAACGCCAGGCCGACGGCAGCTTCAGCGTGAAAACGATACTGACCGAGCGTGTCTGCTGCGCCCGGCTGAATGTGCTGGACCTGGCGAAGGCGCCCTGGTCCGGCATGGACGTGATTTTTTGTCAGAACCTGCTGATCTACTTCCGTCGCTGGCGACGGCGCGAGATCCTCAACCGGTTGGCCGAACGGCTGGCGCCGGGAGGCTTGCTGGTGATCGGGGTCGGCGAAGTGGTCGACTGGAGCCATCCGGAGCTCGAGCCGGTCGCCGACGAGCGGGTCCTGGCCTTTACCCGTAAGGGGTACTCAGGCACATGAATGGAGTGGCTATGGGTGACCGGCACGACTACGTCGCTCTGGAATGGGTGAAAGGCGAGATCGCCGAAACCCTGAAACAGGCGCGCCAGGCGCTGGAAGCGTTCGTCGAGAACCCGCAGGACCCGACCCGCATGCGGTTCTGCCTGACCTACGTGCACCAGGTGCAGGGCACCCTGCAGATGGTCGAGTTCTACGGCGCGGCCCTGCTCGCCGAGGAAATGGAGCAGTTGGTCCAGGCCTTGCTGGACGGTCGCGTGCCGAACCAGGGCGAGGCCCTGGAAGTGCTGATGCAGGCGATCCTGCAACTGCCGATCTACCTCGACCGGATCCAGACCGCCCGGCGCGACCTGCCGATGGTGGTCCTGCCGCTGCTCAACGACCTGCGCGCCGCGCGCGGCGAGAAGCTGCTCTCGGAAACCAGCCTGTTCGCGCCCGACCTGTCGCAGCGCCAGCCGCAACTGGACGGCGAGGCCATCGCGCAACTGCGCACCGACGAACTCGGCGGCTTGCTGCGCAAGCTGCGCCAGACCCAGCAGATGGCCCTGGTCGGCCTGCTGCGCAACCAGGACGTGGCGACCAGCCTCGGCTACCTGGCGCGTGTCTATGCGCGCCTGGAGGGCCTGTGCCGCGAGGCACCGCTGGGGCCGCTGTGGAGCATCGCTTCCGGCCTGGTCGAGGGCCTGGCCAACGGTAGCGTGGTCAACAGCGCCTCGGTGCGCACCCTGCTGCGCCAGCTCGACCGCGAACTCAAGCGCCTGGTCGAGCAGGGCGCCGACGGCCTGAACCAGGCCGCGCCGGACGAGCTGGTGAAGAACCTGCTGTTCTACGTGGCCAAGGCGCCTTCGCAGTCGCCGCGGATCCGCGCTCTGAAGGAACAGTACCGCCTCGACGAGGCGCTGCCCGACCACGAGACGGTGGACGCCGAGCGCGCCCGCCTCGCCGGACCCGACCGCGACGCGATGCGTTCGGTGGTCGGTGCCTTGTGCGAGGAACTGGTGCGGATCAAGGACAGCCTCGACCTGTTCGTGCGCAGCGACCGTGGCCACCCCTCGGAACTGGACGCCCTCCTGGCGCCGCTCAAGCAGATCGCCGATACCCTGGCGGTACTCGGCTTCGGCCAACCGCGCAAGGTCATCCTCGACCAGTTGGACGTCATCCACGCCCTGGCCCAGGGCCGCCGCGAGCCGAGCGACGCGATCCTGATGGACGTCGCCGGCGCGTTGCTCTACGTCGAGGCCACCCTGGCCGGCATGGCCGGTCCCGGCGACGAGCGCAACAGCGAGGAAAGCCGCCTGCCCACCACCGATGTGGCGCAGATCCACCAGTTGGTGATCAAGGAAGCGCGCAACGGTCTGGAGCAGGCCAAGGACGCGATCATCGAGTTCATCGCCTCGCAGTGGAACCACGAGCACCTGGCCCGCGTGCCGGAGCTGCTGACCCAGGTCCGCGGCGGCCTGGCGATGATCCCGCTGGAGCGCGCCGCGACCCTGCTGGAAACCTGCAACCGCTATATCCAGGAACAGCTGCTGGCGCGCAAGGCGGTGCCGGACTGGCAGAGCCTGGATACCCTGGCCGATGCCATCACCAGCGTCGAGTATTACCTGGAGCGCCTGAGCGAGGACCATGCCAGCCAGAGCGACCTGATCCTCGACGTCGCCGAGGACAGCCTGGCGAACCTCGGTTATACGTTGAAACCGAATTCGTCGGCCCCGGCCGAGCCCGGCCTGTCCGGACCCGCTGCCGTCGAGTCCCCTGCTGCCGAGCCGGAGAGGCCGGAGGCGGTCGTCGAGCTCGCCGAGACAGCGGAGCAACCGCCCGCCGACAGGGCTCCTGCCGAGGCCGCGAGGGAAGATGCCCCGCAGCTGGCCAGCGACGACAACTGGACCCTTGGCGAAGTCGCGCCCGACGCCGGCGAGCCGTCCCTCGACCTGGCCCTGGACCTGCCGCTGGACGATTCCGCCGAAGTGCCGCCGGCGTTGCCGGAGGTGGTCGAGGAGAGCGGCCAGCCGCAGTCGACCCCGGCGCCTGCCCGCAGCCTGGACGATTTCAGCCTCGACGAGATCGATCTCTCCGGCCTCGACCTGCCCGCCGATGCGGCCCCGGCCTCCGGGCCGGCGGCCCTGGCGGACTGGTCGCTGCCGGAGCAGTGGGGGCTCGGCGATGACCTGGCGCAGCCGGCGCAGGCCGGCGAGACGTTGGATCTGAGCCTGGAGGAGCCGGCGCTGTCCTTCGACGCGCCGCTGGAAAGCCTCGAGCCGTTGCCGGCGCTGGAGCCTTTCGACGGCTCCGCTGAACAGGAGCTGGTTCTCGATGCGCTCGATCCGCTGCCGCTGGATGTAGCCTTGCCGGAGGCGGAGGGCGAGGTGTCCGCCTGGGAGGGCTCGAGCCTGGAGGAACTGGATCTTTCCGACCTCGATCTCCCCGAGGTGCAATTGCCCGAGGCTGAGGCCGAGGCGCCGCCTGCCGCCGAGGCGCTCGCCAGCGCAGCGCCGGCCCTGTCTCTGGCCGAGGTGATGGCTGCGCCGGTGCAGCCGATCAATCCGCCGGCGCAGAACGTTCCGGTCAGCCTGCTGCCACCGCCGGCCGACGAGGAACCGGTGGACGAGGAACTGCGCGAGGTCTTCATCGAGGAGGCCGGCGAGGTCCTGGAGACCATCGGCCGCTACCTGCCGGCCTGGAAAGCCGACCACGACGACCGCGAAGCGCTGACCGAGGTACGCCGTGCCTTCCATACCCTCAAGGGTAGCGGACGGATGGTCCGTGCCCTGGTGATCGGCGAACTGGCCTGGTCGATAGAGAACCTGTTCAACCGCGTGCTCGATCGCAGCATCGCCGCCAGCGAGCCGGTGCAGCGAGTGGTGGACCAGGTCGTGGCCCTGTTGCCGGAGCTGGTCGAGGAGTTCGCCGCCAATGCCCAGCGCCAGCGCGACGATGTCGACCTGCTGGCGGCCACCGCGCATGCCCTGGCCAAGGGCGAGCCGCTGCCGGAACCGCCGGCGCCGGACGACGGCGGAGTACCGCCGGAAGCCGGGGCGGAGCAGCCGTCGAGCCTGGACAACGGCGTCCAGGCGCCGCCATTGGCCGACGCGCCGCAGGCCGCTGCCGAGGCGCAGAGCGACGTCGAACTGCTCGATCCGCAACTGCTGGAGATCTTCACCAACGAGGCGGAAACCCATCTCGAGGCCCTGGTCGGCTTCCTCGCCGACTGCGCCCGCGAACTGCCGCAGCCGGTCACCGATGCCTTGCAGCGTGCCCTGCATACCCTCAAGGGCAGCGCACACATGGCCGGCATCCTGCCGATCGCGGAGATCGCCACGCCGCTGGAAAAACTGGTCAAGGAATACAAGTCCAACCTGCTCGCCTTCGACCTGCGCGAAGCGGAGTTGCTGCACGACGCCGAGCAACTGTTCCGCATCGGCCTGGAGCAGGTCGGCGCGCAACGGCCATTGAACCCGATCCCCGGCAGCGACGCGTTGCTGGAGCGTATCGAGGCACTGCATCAGGAACGCATCGCCTCGCTCGAGGCCGAGCGCTACAGCGATGCCGGCGAGCGCCGCGATCCGTTGCTGATCGAGGCGTTCCTCGTCGAAGGCATGGACATCCTGCTGGACGCCGAGGACCTGCTCGAGCGCTGGCACGAGCATCCGCAGGAGCGCCAGGAACTGAGTGCGCTGCGCGAGGAGCTCAGCACTCTGGACCGGGGCGCCCGGCATGCCGAGCTGCCACAGGTGGAAGAACTCTGCCAGGCCTTGCTGGCGCTCTACGATGCCGTCGAGGAAGGCCGCCTGGCGGTCAGCCCGGCGTTCTTCGAGGAAGCCCGCCAGGCCCACGAGGCGCTGATCGGGATGATGGACCAGGTCGCCGCCGGCCTGCAGGTCACGCCGCGTCCGGAGCGGGTCGCGGCCCTGCAGGAGCTGTTGGAAGCGCCCGCCGCCGAGGCCGTTCCGTTCATCGACCCGGAGAGCCTCGGCGCCGACGATTTCCCCCCGGAAGACGAAGAACCGGCCCTCCCCGAGGCGGTCTTCGAAGAGGCCGGGACGCCTGCCGAGGAGACCGTACCGGCAGCGCCTGCACCGGCTCCCGGCCGCGAGCTGGACGAGGAAATGGTGTCGATCTTCCTCGAAGAGGCGGTGGACATCCTCGAAAGCGCCGGCCAGGCACTGGCCCAATGGCAGGCCGAGCCGGGCGCGCTGTCTTCGCTCAGCGCCCTGCAGCGCGACCTGCACACCCTCAAGGGCGGCGCACGGATGGCCGAGATCGCCGAGATCGGCGACCTGGCCCACGAGCTGGAGGCCCTCTATGAAGGACTGGTCGACCGCCGTTACCAGCACTCCCCGCAACTGGCCGGATTGCTGCAAGCCTGTCACGACCGCCTGGCCGAACAGCTCGACCAGTTGAGCGCCGGCCAGCCCCTGGCCGACCCGCACGACCTTATCCAGTCGATCCGCCGGTTCCGCCAGGGCCCGGTGGCCGAGGCCGCGACACCGGGCGAGGCGGAAAGCCCTGTCGAGGAACTCGTTGCACCTGCCGTCGAGGAGCCCGCCGCGCCTGCTGCGGAGGCGTTCGAAGAGCGCGATCCCGAACTGGTGGAGATCTTCCTCGAGGAAGGCTTCGATATCCTCGACAGCGCTGCCGCCGCGTTGCAGCGCTGGATGGACGACGTCGACAACACCATCGAACTGGAAGCCTTGCAGCGCGACCTGCATACCCTCAAGGGCGGTGCGCGGATGGCCGAGATCGGCGAGATCGGCGACCTCGCCCATGAGCTTGAATTCCTCTACGAAGGCCTCTGCGGTGGACGCCTGCGCGCCAGCCCGGCCTTGTTCGGCCTGCTGCAGCGCTGCCACGACGAGCTGGCCGAGATGCTCGAGGCGGTGCGTGGCCACCGCACGCTGCCCGACGGGCAGGCGCTGATCGCGGAGATCAGGCGCCTGCGCAGCGATCCCGACGAGCAACTGAGCGTACCCACCAGCGTCAGCCTCAAGCCGCTGGCGGCGAAGGGCGCGGCGGCCGACGAGAGCGAGATCCTCGACATCTTCCTCGAGGAAGCCGACGACCTGCTGGAGAACCTCGAACTGGCGCTCGGCCGCTGGGACGGCGGCAACGGCGACGCCCAGCCGCTGGACGACCTGCTGCGGATCCTGCACACCCTCAAGGGCGGTGCGCGCCTGGCCGGACAGACCGAGCTGGGCAACCTGGCCCACGACCTCGAGCAGCATCTCACCGATGCGCAGCAACAGGGCGCGCCGTGGCCGGACAGCCTGCTGCTGGATGCGCAGTCGGGGCTGGAAGGCCTGCAGCGGCAGGTCGACCTGTTGCGCGAGCGGCTGGCCGAGGACGACGAGGCCGGTGAGCGGCCCGAGCCCGCCCAGGCGCTGGTCCAGGCCGACGATACCGACCGCGCGGTGGCCTCCGCGCTGGCAGAGCTGACCCGCCTGGCCCCGGCGGCCGGCGCGATCATGGCGGCCGAGGCGGCGCCTCCGGCCGCCCCGGCCACCACCCTGCCGTTCGTGCGCAAGGCCCAGGAGGCGGCCCAGGAGGCCGCTTCCCGACGTGCCCCGCAGGAGCTGGTGAAGGTGCCGGCGGAACTGCTGGAGAACCTGGTCAACCTGGCGGGCGAGACCTCGATCTTCCGCGGCCGAGTCGAGCAGCAGGTGAGCGACGTCGGCTTCACCCTCGGCGAGATGGAGTCCACCATCGAGCGGGTGCGCGACCAGTTGCGCCGCCTCGACACCGAGACCCAGGCGCAGATCCTCTCGCGTCACCAGGCCGATGCCGAACGCGCCGGCTACGAAGAATTCGACCCGCTGGAAATGGACCGCTATTCGCAGTTGCAGCAGCTCTCGCGCGCACTCTTCGAATCGGCCTCCGACCTTCTCGACCTGAAGGAAACCCTGGCGGCGAAGAACCGCGACGCGGAGACCCTGCTGCTGCAACAGGCGCGGGTCAACACCGAACTCCAGGAAGGCCTGATGCGCACCCGCATGGTGCCGTTCGATCGGCTGGTACCGCGTTTGCGGCGGATCGTCCGGCAGGTGGCCGGCGAGCTTGGCAAGCAGGTCGAATTCGTGGTCGGCAACGCCGACGGCGAGATGGATCGTACCGTCCTCGAACGCATCGTCGCGCCGCTGGAGCACATGCTGCGCAACGCCGTGGACCACGGCATCGAGTCCGGCGAGACGCGCCGCGCGGCGGGCAAGCCGGAGCACGGTACGATCCGCCTGAACATCGGCCGCGAGGGCGGCGACATCCTCCTCACCCTCTCCGACGACGGCGCCGGCATCCGCCTCGACGCGGTACGGCGCAAGGCCATCGAGCGTGGCCTGATGAGCGCCGACAGCGACCTCAGCGATCATGAAGTGCTGCAGTTCGTGCTCGAGTCCGGTTTCTCCACCGCCGAAAAGGTCACCCAGATCTCCGGGCGCGGCGTCGGCCTCGACGTGGCCAACTCCGAGGTCAAGCAGCTCGGCGGCTCGGTGAGCATCCAGACCGAGCCGGGCCAGGGCACCCGCTTCAACGTGCGGCTGCCGTTCACCGTGTCGGTGAACCGGGCGCTGATGGTGCTATCCGGCGAGGATCTCTACGCGGTGCCGCTGAACACCATCGAGGGCATCGTGCGGGTTTCGCCCTACGAACTGGAGGCGCTCTACGACCAGCGCGGCGAGGCGGGGCTGGATACGCCCAGCTTCGAATACGCCGGGCAGTCCTACGAACTGAAGTACCTCGGCGAGCTGCTGAACAACGGCCAGGAACCCAAGCTGGTCGGCCAGTCGCTGCCCTTGCCGGTGATCCTGGTGCGCTCCTCGGAGCATGCGGTGGCGGTGCAGGTCGACTCGCTGGCCGGTTCCCGCGAGATCGTGGTGAAGAGCCTCGGTCCGCAGTTCGCCGGGGTCGCCGGGATTTCCGGGGCGACCCTGCTCGGCGATGGCCGGGTGGTGGTGATCCTCGACCTGCTGGCGACCATCCGCTCCCGGCACGCGCTGCTCGGCCAGGAAAGCCGTCGCGAACGCCTGGCGCTGCGCCAGGAAATGGCGGCGAGCGAAAGCGAGCAGCAGCGGCCGCCGCTGGTCATGGTGGTGGACGACTCGGTCACCGTGCGCAAGGTCACCACCCGCCTGCTGGAGCGCAACGGCATGAACGTGCTGACCGCCAAGGACGGCGTGGACGCCATCGCCCAGCTCCAGGAGCATCGTCCGGACATCCTCCTGCTGGACATCGAGATGCCGCGCATGGACGGTTTCGAGGTCGCCACCCTGGTGCGTCACGACGAACGCCTGGGCAACCTGCCGATCATCATGATCACCTCGCGGACCGGCGAGAAACACCGCGAGCGCGCGCTGGGCATCGGCGTCAACCAGTACCTCGGCAAGCCTTACCAGGAAACCGAGCTGCTCGAAGCCATCCAGTCCCTGGTCGGCCAGCATGAGTGAGCGCGCCACGCCACGGGTCGCGGTGATCGCCGACACCTCGTTGCAGCGCCACGTGTTGCAACAGGCGCTGCTCGGCCATGGTTACGAGGTGGTGCTCAACGCCGACCCGGCCAGGGTCGACGACGCCGCGCTGGAGTGCGCGCCCGACCTGTGGCTGGTGGACCTGACCCAGCAGGACGACTCGCCGCTGCTGGACAGCCTGCTGGAGCAGGACCGTGCGCCGGTGCTGTTCGGCGAGGGCCACGCGCCGGAGCGGCATACCGAACATTACCCGCGCTGGGAACGGCGGCTGATCGGCAAGCTGAAGCGCTTGATCGGCGACCCCAGCGATGGCGTTGGCGACAGCCTCGGCGCATTGCTCGACGAGGAGCGTCCGCCGCGCCTGGAGATTCCCGGCGACCTCGCGGCGATGCCGCTGCAGGCCGGCGAAGCGGCCCGCGAGGTGTGGCTGCTGGCGGCCTCGCTCGGCGGCCCGGCGGCGGTGAAGGCATTTCTCGACGCCTTGCCTGGCGGCCTGCCGATCGGCTTCCTCTATGCCCAGCACATCGATGCCAGCTTCGAGCAGAACCTGCCGCAGGCAGTCGGCCGGCACAGCCAGTGGCATGTGAAGAACGTCCGCGACGGCGAAGCGCTGCGTTGCGGCGAGGTCATGGTGGTGCCGGTGCTGCACGAGCTCGGTTTCCACCACGACGGGCGACTGAAATGCAGCCAGCGTCCCTGGCCGGAACCCTACACCCCGTCCATCGACCAGATGATGCTCAACCTGGCCCAGCAGTTCGGGCCCGACTGCGGGGTGATCGTTTTCAGCGGCATGGGTAGCGACGGCAGCGCCGCTGCCGCCTACGTGCGGCGCCAGGGTGGCGAGGTATGGACCCAGCGCGCCGACAGTTGCGTCTGTTCGAGCATGCCGGACAGCTTGCGCGAAGCCGGTTACAGCAGTTTCAATGCCAGCCCCCGCGAACTGGCCGAGGCATTGGTCAAGCATCTGGCCGCACGCTGCGCGCCGACAGGAGTCGAAACATGAACCAGGCCGTGATCGAGCAGGATGGCATGAGCCGGAACACCCCAGCCAACCCGACCCCGGACAGCCTCACCGGGCTGCTCCTGCCGCTGAGCGACCGCACCCTGCTGTTGCCCAACGTCGCCGTGGCCGAACTGATCGCCTATCGCAACCCGCAGGTCGCCGCCGGCCTGCCGCAGTGGTACCTGGGCCAGGTGGCCTGGCGCGACCTGCGCCTGCCGCTGCTGTCCTTCGAGGCGGCCTCCAGCGGCGAACAGCAGCCGGTACTCGGCAGCAGCGCGCGGGTGGTGGTCATCAACGCCCTCGGCGGACGACCCCATGTGAAGTTCCTCGCCCTGCTGGTGCAGGGCATTCCGCGCTCGGTGCGGCTGGACGCCAATCTCGCGAGCACCGCCGCGCCGCTGGCGGCGCTGGAACTGGCGGCGGTGGACATCGGCGGCGAAACCGCACGGATTCCGGACCTGGCCGGCCTCGAAGAGAAGCTCGCCGACGCCGGCCTGATCTGAGCCGTCCATGGCCGGCCTGCAGCACGCGCGGATCGGCGCCTCCCTCGAGGTCGCCAGCGCCAGCCTGGCCGGGCACCGCTTCGAGAAGCACAGCCACGACGAGTTCGTCATCAGCGCCAACCTCTGCGGATTGGAAGATGTCTGGCTGGATGGCCGTACCTTCCAGGCCGACAGCGGCGACCTGACCCTCTACAACCCGGGGCAGATCCAGGGCGGCGGCGTCCGCGACGGCCAGCCCTGGCGCTTCGCCAGCCTCTATCTGCCTGCCGCCGAACTGGCGAGCAGCCTGGATCTTTCCTCCGTCGAGTTCGACCGCCCGCTGCTGCGCAGTCCGGCGCTGGGCCGCGAGTTGGCCGCCAGCATCGAAGCCTTGCTGGCCAGCGACCGTTTCGCCCGCGAACGGGGCGAGGAGCGCCTGCTGGATTTCCTTGGCCGCCTGCTGGCGGCGAGCGGCACCCGCCTGTCGCAGAGGGCCGATCCTGGGCGCCCGGCTGTCGCCCGCCTGCAGGCGCTGCTCGCCGAGCGCCTGGCCGAACCGCCGGACCTGGATGAGATGGCGGAGCAGGTGGGCCTGTCGAAATACCACCTGCTGCGGGCGTTCAAGAAGGCCACCGGGCTCAGCCCGCGCCAGTGGAGCATGCAACTGCGCACCCGCCGCGCCCTCGGCCTGTTGCGCCGTGGCCTGGCGGTGGGCGAGGTGGCCCACGCCCTGGGCTTCGCCGACCAGAGCCACCTGACCCGTTACTTCACCAGCGCCTACGGCATTTCGCCGGGCCGCTACCAGCGCGCCGTGCGCGGCTGAACTGCGCAATCCGGTTCAAGTCGGCGGAGCCGCCGGCCGGGATAATCCGACGTCCCACCACGGAGTCGTCGTTCCATGCTCGCCATCTTCCTCGCCGCCTTGCTGTTCGGTTTCGCCTTCAATGTTTCCCCTGGCGCGGTGTTCAGCGAAACGCTGCGCCGCGGTTTGACCGGCGGCTTCCGCCCGGCGTTGCTGGTGCAACTGGGGTCGCTGATCGGCGATGCCGTCTGGGCCCTGCTCGGGCTCACCGGGCTGGCGCTGCTGCTGGGCTACGAACAGGTGCGGATTCCCCTGACCCTGGCCTGTGCCGCCTACCTGGCCTGGCTCGGCGTGCAAGGCTTGCGCGACGCCTGGAGTCCGCCGCTGGCGGCGGAGGATGCCGGCGAGCAGGGGCGCAACGCCTTCGGCGCCGGCGCGGCGATCTCCCTGTCCAATCCGAAGAACGTGGTCTACTGGGGTGCCCTCGGCAGCGCCCTGGCGGGGATCGTCGACGGCACGCCGAACCAGGCGCAGTCGCTGGTGTTTTTCGCCGGTTTCATGCTCTCGTCGCTGATCTGGTGCTTTTGCTGCGCGGCGCTGGTGGACTGGCTGCGGCGCAACACCTCGCTGTTCTGGCACCGCGTCAGCTACGCCGGTTGCGGCGTGCTCCTGCTCGGCCTGGCGGGACTGGCGCTGCGCGGGCTGTAGACGCGCCTCAGGCCGGCGCCAGGCGCCGCCGCAGCAGGCGTTGGCGCAGGCTTTCGAACGTGCCGAGGTCGACATGCCGGGCATGGTCGCCGACGACGATCCGGCCGTCGGGCAGCTCCGCCCAGTGCTGTAGTCCGCCCTCCAGGTCCAGTTCGCCGTAGCGGATGCGCAGCGCCCGGCCGGATTCGAGGTGCCAGAGCTGGGCGAGGTCCCGCGAGCGATGCGGTTCCAGCCACGGCGCCAGGAGCAGCCAGCCTCCGTCCAGGGCCTGGAGCTTCAGGTAGGGGCCTTCGGCCAGGCCGTCCAGCGAGTGGCTGCGGATCTCGCCGCTGTCGAGCCGGCCTTCGCAGAGCGTTTCACGCTCCAGCCAGACGATGGTCCCGGGCGCCGCCGAGGCCGGTTGCGCCGGATCGGCGGGCAGATCCTTGCCGACGGGGAACGGCAGGGGCTGGATGCGTGCCTCGCGCCATTCGAAGAACTGCCCGCGGGAGAGCAGGCAGACGCGCTGGTCCGGAGTGGTGAAGACCGCCGGCGGATTCTCGATGGAGCGCCGCGCTTGCGGCACCTCGAAGAGCAACCGCGGTTCGTCGTTGCCCTGGGCGAAGCCCGGATAGAGGAAGAACAGGCCGCGGTCGGCCAGGAGCAGGTCGTCCCCGGCCAGGCCGATGGCAAGTTCCGGGGTGCGGCGTTGGCGCAACGACTGCGCTGGCGGCAGCGGCAAGGGCGGTAGTTCGGGCGTCAACGAGGCGAGGTCGCGGGAGCGATGCAGCCAGGCGTAGGGGCTTCCCGAACGGGTCATCCTGACCCAGGCGTGCAGGCCGTCCGCCGAACTGGCCCGGCAGAGCAACGCGCCCTGGGTTTCCTCCGCGCCATCGGGCAGGCGTTGCAGCCTGGGCCATTGGCGCAGGTCCAGCAGGTCGCGGCTGTCCTCGCCCGGCAGGCGGGCGATGGCCAGGCCGGGCGCCAGGTGCTCGGCGTGTTCGAGGCAGATGTAGGCCGAAGCCGGCGCCAGGCCGGCCGGCGCGGCGGCGGGGAGGGCCGCCCGGGCGCCCTCGGGGGCGTTTTCCTGGCGCAGCGTGCGGGCGTTGTGGCCCTGCGCTGCGAGCGCATCGAGGAGGCGCTGGCTGTGGGGGGCGCCGACCACGTACAGGTTCAGGCTGTCGTCTTCGTCCAGGCGTTCCACCAACGCCAGTCCGAGGGATTCCAGCTCCTGGCCGAGGGCTGGCAGGAAATCCTCGGGAAGGTCGTCGCGCAGGCGCTCCAGCAGCGTCTCCAGTGCGGCGGAGGCCAACTGCGGGAAGCGTCCGGCATAGTCTCGGCGGAGTACGCCGAGCACGTCGGGCAGGCGGATCTTCCAATCGAAGGTAACGGGCGTGTCCATGCGTGCGATCCGTTGCGAAGTGGGTTGCGCAACGGTATTCACTGGCTGTCGCCGTTGTAAAGCGGCGGGAGGGATATCAGGCGAAGTCGCCCCAGAGTTGCTGGGCCACCGCCAACGCTACCACCGGCGCGGTCTCGGTGCGCAGCACTCGCGGGCCGAGGCGCGCGGAGTGGAAACCGGCCGCCTGAGCCTGCTCCACCTCGGCATCGCTCAGGCCGCCTTCGGGACCCACCAGGAAGGCCAGGCGCGACGGCGGCGCATGGCTGGCCAGGGGGGCGGCCACAGGGTGCAGGACCAGCCTGAGGTCATCGTCCCGCCCGCGCAGCCAGTCCTCCAGGGCCAGAGGCGGATGGATCAGCGGCAGGCTCGAACGGCCGCACTGCTCGCAGGCGCTGATCGCCACCTGGCGCCAGTGCTGCAGGCGCTTGTCGGCGCGCTCGTCCTTCAGGCGCACTTCGCAACGCTCGCTGACGATCGGGGTGATTTCCGCCACCCCCAGCTCGGTGGCCTTCTGGATCGCCCAGTCCATCCGCTCGCCGCGCGACAGGCCTTGCCCCAGGTGGATACGCAGGGGCGAGTCGGGCTGGCCGGCGAACTGCTCGCGGAGTTCGACGCGGACATTCTTCTTGCCGACCTCGACCAGCTCGCCGAGGTATTCCCGGCCGCTGCCGTCGAACAGTTGCACGGCGTCGCCCGTGGCGTGCCGCAGCACGCGGCCGATGTAGTGGGCCTGGGCCTCGGGCAGGTCGTGCTGGCCGAGGGAGAGAGGCTGGTCGACGAAGAAGCGGGACAGGCGCATGGCGATTCGAGGGTAGTGGCGACAGGCGCGCAGTTTACTGCCTGCCGCGGGGCGCTGGAACCGGCCCCCTCGGAACGAAGGGGCGGCGACGTTCAGCCCGGATCGCGGTGGTCCGGGTGGAAGTCGCTGACCGCCACGCTGACCGCGTCGCGGGTGGCGATGTCGATGCCTTCGCTGGCCACCTCGGCGAGGAAGTCGATCTGCTCCGGGGTAATCACGTAGGGCGGCAGGAAATACACCACGCTGCCCAGCGGGCGCAGCAGCGCGCCGCGCTCCAGGCCATGCTGGAAGACCTTCAGGCCGCGGCGCTCCTGCCAGGGGTAGGGCGTCCTGGATGCCTTGTCCTGGACCATTTCGATGGCCAGGACCATCCCGGTCTGGCGCACCTCGGCGACATGCGGGTGGTCGGCCAGGTGCGCGGTGGCCCTGGCCATGTGGGTGGACAGCGCGCGGTTGGCCTCGATCACCTTGTCTTCCTCGAAGATGTCCAGGGTCGCCAGGGCGGCGGCGCAGGCCAGCGGGTTGCCGGTATAGGTGTGCGAGTGGAGGAAGGCGCGCAGGGTCTGGTAGTCGTCGTAGAAGCCCCGGTAGACGGTCTCGCTGGTCAGCACCGCGGACATCGGCAGGTAGCCGCCGGTGAGGGCCTTGGACAGGCAGAGGAAATCCGGGGCGATGCCGGCCTGCTCGCAGGCGAACATCGTCCCGGTGCGGCCGAAGCCCACCGCGATCTCGTCGTGGATCAGGTGCACGCCATAGCGGTCGCAGGCTTCGCGCAGCAGCTTGAGGTAGACCGGGTGGTACATGCGCATGCCGCCGGCGCCCTGGATCAGCGGTTCGACGATGACCGCGGCGATCTCGTCGTGCCCTTCGGCCAGGGTGCGCTCCATGTGGGCGAACATGTTCCGCGAATGTTCTTCCCAGCACATGCCGTCCGGACGCAGGAAGCAGTCCGGGCTGGGCACCTTGATGGTGTCGAGCAGCAGCGACTTGTAGGTTTCGGTGAACAGCGCCACGTCGCCCACCGACATCGCCGCGATGGTTTCGCCGTGGTAGCTGTTGGTCAGGGTGACGAAGCGCTTCTTGCGCGGCCTGCCGCTATTGAGCCAGAAGTGGTAGCTCATCTTCAGCGCGACCTCGATGCCCGCCGAGCCGCTGTCGGCGTAGAACACCCGGTCGAGCCCCGGCGGGGTGATTTTCACCAGTCGCTCCGACAGCTCGATCACCGGCTGGTGGCTGAATCCGGCGAGGATCACGTGCTCCAACTGGTCGACCTGGTCCTTGATGCGCTGGTTGATGCGCGGGTTGGCGTGACCGAACACATTGACCCACCAGGAACTGACCGCGTCGATGTAGCGCTTGCCTTCGAAATCCTCCAGCCAGACGCCTTCGCCGCGGCGGATCGGGATCACCGGCAGGCGTTCGTGGTCTTTCATCTGGGTACAGGGATGCCAGAGTACGTTCAGGTCGCGCTGCATCCAGTCGGCGTTAAGGCCCATGGGCTGTCTCCTCGGATCGATCGGCAAAGCCTATGCAATGGGGGTGAGATGAACAACCCGGCGGGTTGGGACACATCCGACAGCAGCCGCCGACGGACTCCTATGGTGGCCCAAACGGCTCTGGCGTATGCTGCGCGCCGTTGCGTCTTTGCTTTTTTCCTGGGGAGTCCGGTATGTCGTTAAGGTGGCTGCGCGCCGCGGCGTTTCTCATGTTGGGGGTGTTCAGCGCGGTGGCGCTGGGCAAGGATAAACAGCCTACGGCGATCGTCGTCGGCGCGGGCCTGGCAGGCCTGAGCGCGGCCTACGAATTGCAGAAGGACGGCTGGCAGGTCACGGTGCTCGAAGCGCGGCCGCAGGTGGGCGGGCGTTCCGGCCTGGCCACCAGCGAATGGGTCGGCAACCAGAAGGTCCAGCCCACGCTCAATGCCTACCTGGACACCTTCAAGCTGAAGCCGGTGCCGGCGCCGGACTTCGTCCGCACCCCCAGCTACCTGATCGACGGCCTGTACTACAGCAGCAGCGATCTCGCGCTCAAGCAGCCGAACGTCGCCGCCGACCTCAAGCGCTTCGAGTCGACCCTGGACGATCTCTCGGCATCGATCTCCGACCCGCTCAACCCTGCCTCGAGCAATACCCTGTTCGCCCTCGACCAGATGAACGCCGCGCGCTGGCTGGACAAGCTGAACCTGTCGCCGACCGCGCGCCTGCTGGTCAACCAGCGTATCCGTTCGCGCTACGACGAACCGTCGCGCCTGTCGCTGCTCTACCTCGCCCAGCAGGGCCGCGCCTACCGTGGCGTCGACGACCGCGACCTGCGCGCGGCGCGCCTGCCCGGCGGCAGCCAGGTGCTGGCGGAAGCCTTCGTCAAGCAGATCAAGACGATCAAGACCAAATCCAAGGTGTCGAGCATCGTCCAGGCCAAGGACGGCGTCGCCGTCAAGGCCGGCAGCGAGACCTACAAGGCCGACTACGTGGTTCTCGCCGTGCCGCTGAAGGCGCTCGGCCAGATCCAGATGACCCCGTCCCTGAGCGGTACCCAGATGTCCGCGCTGAAGGGCACCAACTATGGCTGGCGCGACCAGATCCTGCTGAAGTTCAAGCGTCCGGTGTGGGACGACAAGTCGCGCCTCTCCGGCGAGATCTTCAGCGACCAGGGCCTGGGCATGATCTGGGTCGAGCCGGCGCTGAAAGGCGGCGCCAACGTGCTGATCAACCTGTCCGGCGACAACGCCCGCGTGCTGCAGGCTTTCGGCGACCGGCAGATGGTCGACCAGGTGCTGATCCGCATGAACAAGTTCTATCCGAAGATGCGCGGTGCCTTCGCCGGCTACGAAATTCGTCGCTACAGCGCCGACCCGGGCACCGGCGGTTCCTACCTGGCCTACGGTCCGGGCCAGGTGACGCGCTTCTGGCGGATCTGGGAACAGCCGCTGTCGCGGGTCGCCTTCGCCGGCGAGCACACCGATGCGCTGTACCCCGGCACCATCGAGGGCGCGCTGCGTAGCGGCAAGCGCGCGGCCAGCCAGGTGCGCGACCTGTATGCCGGCAAGACGCCGGTGATCGAGGGCGCGCCGATGGTGGCGAAGGCCGAGAAGGTGGCCGCACCGACGACCGGCGGCGAGAAGAAGAACCCGTTCGCCTGGTTCACCCGCCTGTTCGATTGATCCCCTTCGCCGGCGCCGGAAGCTCCGGCGCCTTGCGCTTACCGGTTCGCAGCGCAATCCGGGGTTTTTTCTTAGCCTGCGAACCTATCTTGTGAATCGATGTTTCAAAGCAGAATTTTCTGCTTTAACTCGATGGATTTGCCGCTAGTCTTGAGGCTTCGCTTTTCAAGGAAGTTTTTCATGCAGTGGCGCAATACCTCATCCCGTTACGGCGTATTCAGCCTGTTCCTGCACTGGGGCAGCGCGCTGGTGGTCTTCGGCCTGTTCGGCCTGGGCCTGTGGATGCGCGAACTGAGCTATTACGACCCCTGGTACCACCCCGCGCCGGCGCTGCATAAAAGCATCGGCATCCTGCTGGCCATTGCCCTGCTGGTGCGGATCGTCTGGCGTTTCGTCAGCCCGCCGCCGCCGGCGCCGGCCAACCACGGTCCGCTCACGCGGGTAGCGAGCAAGCTTGGCCACCTCGCGCTGTACGGGCTGCTGCTGGCGGTGATCGTCGCGGGCTACCTGATTTCCACCGCCGACGGCGAACCGATCAGCGTGTTCGGCTGGTTCTCCGTGCCGGCAACCCTCAGCGGGCTGCCCGACCAGGCAGACGTCGCGGGTGAAATCCATCTCTACCTGGCCTGGGCGCTGGTGGTCTTCGCCGTCCTCCATGCCCTGGCCGCCCTCAAGCATCACTTCGTCGACCGCGACCCGACCCTAAAGCGCATGCTCGGTCGCTCGTCGAATGATCAACAACCACGTTAAGGAGAATGTCCATGCTGAAGAAGACCCTTGCCGCGCTGGCGCTCGGCTCCGCACTGTTCACCGCCGGCCAGGCAATGGCCGCGGACTACAAGATCGACAAGGAAGGCCAGCACGCCTTCATCGAGTTCCGCATCAAGCACCTGGGCTATAGCTGGCTGTACGGCCGCTTCAACGACTTCGACGGCAGCTTCACCTTCGACGAGAAGAACCCGTCGGCCGACAAGGTCAAGGTGACCATCAACACCAACAGCGTGGACACCAACCATGCCGAGCGTGACAAGCACCTGCGCAGCGGTGATTTCCTCAACGTCAGCAAGAACCCGACCGCTACCTTCGAATCCACCGAAGTGAAGGCCAACGGCGACAGCGCCGACATCACCGGCAACCTGACCCTGAACGGCGTGACCAAGCCGGTCACCATCAAGGCCAAGCTGATCGGCCAGGGCGACGACCCGTGGGGCGGCTACCGTGCCGGCTTCGAAGGCAGCGCCACCCTGAAGCTGAAAGACTTCGGCATCAAGATGGACCTCGGCCCGGCATCCCAGGAAGTCGAGCTGCTGCTCTCCGTCGAAGGCATTCGCCAGTAAGCGGATACCTGAAACGAAAAACGCCGGCGATCGCCGGCGTTTTTCATTGTGCTTCGAAAAGAATGTTCTTAAATATCCTCAAGCGGTTGCGCGGCCAGGCACTGGTCGAGGAGATGCACCAGGGTGGCCTGTTCCACCGGGGTGAGCGGGGCAAACAACTCGTCATGCACGCGTGACATGATGGCCTCCGCATGCTGGTGGATGGCCAGCCCCTCGTCGGTGAGGAAGAGCTGGAAGCTGCGCTGGTCGCTGGGGTTGCGCTCGCGGCGGACCAGGTTTCTTCCCTCCAGCTCGCGGATCTTCCGGGTGATCAGTGCCTTGTCGCGGCACATCTGGCGTCCCAGGTCCTGCAGGTTCAGCCCGCGTTGTTCGTCGATAAGCTTCAATACATGGACGTCGGGCGGGGTCAGGTCGAGTCGCTGGCAATCGAGCTCGCTCTGGATGCGCGTCCGCACATGCTGGAAGACCGCCATCAGCGCGGGCATCAGGTCGGGATTCACGGGGTAGTTCATTGGTTTGGCCGAGTAAACCTAATGTAAATGTGGTTGATCCAGTCAACTATTTTGCTTATTTTAGTTGACCTTATCAACCTTGTTTCAGGTTCTGAATATGGGCCATGGCGCCGGGTGGATAACCGGCCATCGAGCTAAAACGTTTCAGGTGTTTTCACGCGAGGCTTTCGGACGTTTACAAACACCTATGAATGTAAGTATTTTGCCTGCCTTCTTCGAGCCGGTGCAGCGCCTTCACGCTGCATCGGCCGCTTTCGCTCATGAGGACAACGCTATGCAACGAACGCCAGCCATGCGTGTACTGGTTCCGGCCCTGCTGGTCGCGATTTCGGCCCTTTCCGGGTGCGGAAAAAGCGAGGCGCCGCCGCCGGCGCAAACGCCGGAGGTCGGGATCGTGACCCTGGAAGCGCAGACGGTGACCCTGAATACCGAGCTGCCGGGCCGGACCAATGCGTTCCGCATCGCCGAGGTGCGTCCCCAGGTGAACGGCATCATCCTCAAGCGCCTGTTCAAGGAAGGCAGCGACGTCAAGGCCGGGCAGCAGCTCTACCAGATCGACCCCGCCACCTACGAGGCCGACTACCAGAGCGCCCAGGCCAACCTGGCTTCGACCCAGGAACAGGCCCAGCGCTACAAGCTGCTGGTCGCCGACCAGGCCGTGAGCAAGCAGCAGTACGCCGACGCCAATGCCGCCTACCTGCAGTCCAAGGCGGCGGTGGAGCAGGCGCGGATCAACCTGCGCTACACCAAGGTGCTGTCGCCGATCTCCGGCCGCATCGGCCGTTCCGCGGTGACCGAAGGCGCCCTGGTGACCAACGGCCAGGCCAACGCGATGGCCACCGTGCAACAGCTCGACCCGATCTACGTCGACGTCACCCAGCCGTCCACCGCCCTGCTGCGCCTGCGCCGCGAACTGGCCAGCGGCCAGTTGGAGCGCGCCGGCGACAACGCGGCGAAGGTCTCCCTGAAGCTGGAGGACGGTAGCCAATACCCGCTGGAAGGTCGCCTCGAATTCTCCGAGGTTTCCGTCGACGAAGGCACCGGCTCGGTCACCATCCGCGCCGTGTTCCCCAACCCGAACAACGAGCTGCTGCCCGGCATGTTCGTTCACGCGCAGTTGCAGGAAGGCGTCAAGCAGAAGGCCATCCTCGCTCCGCAGCAAGGCGTGACCCGCGACCTCAAGGGCCAGGCTACCGCGCTGGTGGTGAACGCGCAGAACAAGGTCGAGCTGCGGGTGATCAAGGCCGACCGGGTGATCGGCGACAAGTGGCTGGTTACCGAAGGCCTGAACGCCGGCGACAAGATCATTACCGAAGGCCTGCAGTTCGTGCAGCCGGGTGTCGAGGTGAAGACCGTGCCGGCGAAGAATGTCGCGTCCGCGCAGAAGGCCGACGCCGCTCCGGCGAAAACCGACAGCAAGGGCTGATCAAGGGGATTCGTAATGTCGAAGTTTTTCATTGATAGGCCCATTTTCGCGTGGGTGATCGCCTTGGTGATCATGCTCGCGGGCGGCCTGTCGATCCTCAGTCTGCCGGTCAACCAGTACCCGGCCATCGCCCCGCCGGCCATCGCCGTGCAGGTGAGCTACCCGGGCGCCTCGGCCGAGACGGTGCAGGACACCGTGGTCCAGGTGATCGAGCAGCAGATGAACGGGATCGACAATCTGCGCTACATCTCCTCGGAGAGTAACTCCGACGGCAGCATGACCATCACCGTGACCTTCGAACAGGGCACCGACCCCGACATCGCCCAGGTCCAGGTGCAGAACAAGCTGCAACTGGCCACCCCGCTGCTGCCGCAGGAAGTGCAGCGCCAGGGGATCCGGGTGACCAAGGCGGTGAAGAACTTCCTCATGGTGGTCGGTGTGGTTTCCACCGACGGCAGCATGACCAAGGAAGACCTGTCGAACTACATCGTTTCCAACATCCAGGACCCGCTCTCGCGGACCAAGGGCGTCGGTGACTTCCAGGTGTTCGGCTCGCAGTACTCGATGCGCATCTGGCTCGACCCGGCCAAGCTGAACAGCTACCAGCTGACCCCCGGCGACGTGAGCAGCGCGATCCAGGCGCAGAACGTGCAGATTTCCTCCGGCCAGCTCGGCGGCTTGCCGGCGGTCAAGGGCCAGCAGCTCAACGCCACCATCATCGGCAAGACCCGCCTGCAGACCGCGGAGCAATTCGAGAACATCCTGCTCAAGGTCAATCCCGACGGTTCCCAGGTGCGCCTGAAGGACGTCGCCGATGTAGGCCTGGGCGGCCAGGACTACAGCATCAACGCGCAGTTCAACGGCAGCCCGGCGTCCGGTATCGCGATCAAGCTGGCCACCGGCGCCAACGCGCTGGATACCGCCAAGGCGATCCGCCAGACCATCGCCAACCTGGAACCGTTCATGCCGCAGGGCATGAAGGTGGTCTACCCGTACGACACCACCCCGGTGGTCTCGGCCTCGATCCATGAGGTAGTGAAGACCCTCGGCGAGGCGATCCTCCTCGTGTTCCTGGTGATGTACCTGTTCCTGCAGAACTTCCGCGCCACGCTGATCCCGACCATCGCCGTACCGGTGGTGCTGCTGGGGACCTTCGGCGTGCTCGCCGCGTTCGGCTTCTCGATCAACACCCTGACCATGTTCGGCATGGTGCTGGCCATCGGCTTGCTGGTGGACGACGCCATCGTGGTGGTGGAGAACGTCGAGCGGGTGATGGCCGAGGAAGGCCTGTCGCCAAGGGAGGCGGCGCGCAAGTCCATGGGTCAGATCCAGGGCGCGCTGGTCGGTATCGCCATGGTGCTCTCGGCGGTATTCCTGCCGATGGCGTTCTTCGGCGGCTCCACCGGGGTGATCTACCGGCAGTTCTCCATCACCATCGTGTCGGCCATGGCCCTCTCGGTGATCGTGGCGCTGATCCTCACCCCGGCGCTCTGCGCGACCATGCTCAAGCCGATCGAGAAAGGCGACCATGGCGAGCACAAGGGCGGCTTCTTCGGCTGGTTCAACCGGATGTTCCTTTCCACCACCCACGGCTACGAGCGGGGCGTGGCGTCGATCCTCAAGCATCGCGCGCCGTACCTGCTGATCTACGTGGTGATCGTGGCCGGGATGATCTGGATGTTCACCCGCATTCCCACCGCGTTCCTCCCCGACGAGGACCAGGGCGTACTGTTCGCCCAGGTACAGACCCCGCCGGGCTCCAGTGCCGAGCGTACCCAGGTGGTGGTGGACTCGATGCGCGAATACCTGCTGGAGAAGGAAAGCTCTTCGGTCAGCTCGGTGTTCACCGTGACCGGCTTCAACTTCGCCGGCCGCGGCCAGAGTTCGGGCATGGCGTTCATCATGCTCAAGCCCTGGGAAGAGCGTCCCGGTGGCGAGAACAGCGTGTTCGAACTGGCCAAGCGCGCGCAGATGCACTTCTTCAGCTTCAAGGACGCGATGGTGTTCGCCTTCGCGCCGCCGTCGGTACTGGAACTGGGTAACGCCACCGGCTTCGACCTGTTCCTCCAGGACCAGGCGGGTGTCGGCCACGAAGTCCTGCTCCAGGCGCGCAACAAGTTCCTCATGCTCGCCGCGCAGAACCCGGCGCTGCAACGCGTGCGCCCCAACGGCATGAGCGACGAACCGCAGTACAAGCTGGAGATCGACGACGAGAAGGCCAGCGCCCTCGGCGTGTCCCTTGCCGACATCAACAGCACCGTGTCCATCGCCTGGGGTTCCAGCTACGTCAACGACTTCATCGACCGTGGCCGGGTCAAGCGGGTCTACCTGCAGGGCAGGCCGGACGCGCGGATGAACCCGGACGACCTGAGCAAGTGGTACGTGCGCAACGACAAGGGCGAGATGGTGCCGTTCAACGCCTTCGCCACCGGCAAGTGGGAATACGGTTCGCCGAAGCTGGAGCGCTACAATGGCGTGCCGGCGATGGAGATCCTCGGCGAGCCGGCGCCCGGCCTGAGTTCCGGTGACGCCATGGCGGCGGTCGAGGAGATCGTCAAGCAATTGCCGAAAGGCGTTGGCTACTCCTGGACCGGCCTGTCCTACGAGGAGCGCTTGTCCGGCTCGCAGGCGCCGGCGCTGTATGCGCTGTCGCTGCTGGTGGTGTTCCTCTGCCTGGCGGCCCTGTACGAAAGCTGGTCGATTCCGTTCTCGGTGATGCTGGTGGTGCCGTTGGGCGTGATCGGCGCGCTGCTGGCGACGTCCATGCGCGGCCTGTCCAACGACGTGTTCTTCCAGGTGGGCCTGTTGACGACCATCGGCCTGTCGGCGAAGAACGCCATTCTCATCGTGGAGTTCGCCAAGGAGCTGCACGAGCAGGGCAAGGGCATCGTCGAGGCGGCCATCGAAGCCTGCCGCATGCGTCTGCGGCCGATCGTGATGACCTCCCTGGCGTTCATCCTCGGCGTGGTCCCGCTGGCGATCTCCACCGGCGCCGGCTCGGGCAGCCAGCATGCGATCGGTACCGGCGTGATCGGCGGCATGGTCACTGCGACCGTCCTGGCGATCTTCTGGGTACCGCTGTTCTACGTGGCGGTCAGCACGCTGTTCAAGGACGAGGCGTCCAAGCAGCAAGCGTCCGTCGAAAAGGGGCAATGATATGAAACGGTCCTTCCTTTCCCTGGCGGTAGCCGCTGTCGTTCTGTCCGGCTGCTCGCTGATCCCCGACTACCAGCGCCCCGAGGCGCCGGTAGCCGCGGCCTACCCGCAAGGGCAGGCCTACGGGCAGAACACCGGCGCGGCGGCCGTTCCGGCCGCCGACATCGGCTGGCGCGAGTTCTTCCGCGACCCGCAGTTGCAGCAACTGATCGGCGTGGCGCTGGAAAACAACCGCGACCTGCGGGTCGCCGCGCTGAACGTCGAGGCCTTCCGGGCGCAGTACCGCATCCAGCGGGCCGACCTGTTCCCGCGGATCGGCGTGGACGGTAGCGGCACCCGCCAGCGTTTGCCGGGCGACCTGTCGACCACCGGCAGTCCGGCGATTTCCAGCCAGTACGGGGTGACCCTGGGCACTACCGCCTGGGAACTCGATCTCTTCGGCCGCCTGCGCAGCCTGCGCGACCAGGCCCTGGAGCAGTACCTGGCGACCGAACAGGCGCAGCGCAGCGCGCAGACCACCCTGGTGGCCAGCGTGGCGACCGCCTACCTGACGCTGAAGGCCGACCAGGCGCAGTTGCAGCTGACCAAGGACACCCTGGGCACCTACCAGAAGAGTTTCGACCTGACCCAGCGCAGCTACGACGTCGGCGTCGCCTCCGCGCTCGACCTGCGCCAGGCGCAGACCGCCGTGGAAGGCGCCCGCGCGACCCTGGCGCAGTACACCCGCCTGGTAGCCCAGGACCAGAATGCGCTGGTCCTGCTGCTGGGCTCCGGGATCCCGGCGAACCTGCCGCAAGGCCTGGGCCTGGACCAGACCCTGCTGACCGAAGTGCCGGCGGGTCTGCCGTCGGACCTGCTGCAACGGCGCCCGGACATCCTCGAGGCCGAGCACCAGCTCATGGCTGCCAACGCCAGCATCGGCGCCGCGCGCGCGGCGTTCTTCCCGAGCATCAGCCTGACCGCCAACGCCGGCACCATGAGCCGCCAACTGTCCGGCCTGTTCGACGCCGGTTCGGGTTCCTGGTTGTTCCAGCCGTCGATCAACCTGCCGATCTTCACCGCCGGCAGCCTGCGTGCCAGCCTGGACTACGCGAAGATCCAGAAGGACATCAACGTCGCGCAGTACGAGAAGGCGATCCAGACGGCGTTCCAGGAAGTCGCCGACGGCCTGGCCGCGCGCGGTACCTTCACCGAGCAGTTGCAGGCGCAGCGCGATCTGGTCAAGGCCAGCGACGAGTACTACCAGCTCGCCGACAAGCGCTATCGCACGGGGGTGGACAACTACCTGACCCTGCTCGACGCGCAACGCTCGCTGTTCACCGCGCAGCAGCAACTGATCACCGACCGCCTCAATCAGCTGACCAGTGAGGTCAACCTGTACAAGGCCCTCGGCGGCGGCTGGAACCAGCAGACCGTGACCCAGCAGCAGACCGCGAAGAAGGAAGATCCCCAGGCTTGATCGCCTTCCGCGCCATGCAAGAACGCCGACCCTAGGGTCGGCGTTTTTTTATCCTCGCGGAAGTCGGCGGGTCCGCGTCACGGACCCGCTCGGCCTTAGCGGTTGCGGGTCAGCAGTGCGGGGCGCTCGCCCTTGCGCCGCGGTTCCAGCTCGTCGAGCTGCTCGGCGGTGGGGAAGCGATCCATGCGCACCAGGTCGCGCTTGTTGATCACCACCGGCTGGCGGCTCGGCTGCTTGCCGGTGCCGTACTCGGACGGCTCGCGCAGCGGCGCGTCGCTCATCCGCGAGGCATTCTCGCGACCCTGGCCGCGCGGCTTGCCGGCGCGCGGTTTCTTCGCCTTGCCCTGGCCGGCACCCTGACCGCGAGCGCCGCCTTGAGCGGCGCCCTGGCTCTTGCCGCGAGCTTGGCCCTGGCCTTGGCCACGACCCTGCTGGCCGGTGCCGCCCTGGGGTTTCTGCTGGCCACCGCGGCGTCCGCGTCCCTTGTTTTCCTGGCCCTGGTAGGGGCTGACGTAGTCGGCGCGGTTGCCGAAATTGTCGAAGTCGTCGTCGAGGAACTCTTCCGGATCGCGATTACCGTCGACTTCCGGCGGCCGATTGGGCTTGGCCGGACGCGCTTCGCGGCTCTGCCGCGGCTGCTGCGCTTGGCCGGCCTCGCGGTTTTCCTTGTTCTTGCCACCGCGACGGCGGCGCTTTCCAGCCGGCTTCTCGGTACCGTCCTGGGCCGCAGCGACATTGCTGTCGGGGTTGCTCGCCTGGGCGTCTTTCGGCTTGCGCTCGCGGCTGCTGCGCCGTTCCTTGTCGCGGCGCGGCTGCTTCTGCGGCGCTTCGCGGGGCTCCGGCTGGGCCACCTCGGGCAGCACGGCCTCGGGGTCGAAACCCTGGGCATCGCCATCGGGAATACGCTGTCTGGTCATCTTCTCGATGGCCTTGAGCAGCTTCTCTTCGTCCGGCGCCACCAGCGAGATCGCCTCGCCGCTGCGTCCGGCTCGGCCGGTACGGCCGATGCGGTGGACATAGTCTTCCTCGACGTTGGGCAGCTCGTAGTTGACCACATGGGGCAACTGGTCGATATCCAGGCCGCGGGCGGCGATGTCGGTCGCCACCAGGATGCGCACGTCGTTGGCCTTGAAGTCGGCCAGCGCCTTGGTCCGCGCGTTCTGGCTCTTGTTGCCATGGATCGCGGCGGCCGGCAGGCCGTGCTTGGTCAGGTACTCGGCGAGACGGTTGGCGCCGTGCTTGGTACGGGTGAAGACCAGCACCTGTTCCCAGGCGCCGACGGTTACCAGGTGCGCCAGCAGGGCGCGCTTCTGCGGCGCCGGCAGGCGGAACACGCGTTGCTCGATGCGCTCGACCGTGGTGTTCGGCGGCGTTACCTCGATGCGTTCCGGGTTGTGCAGGAGCTTGTTGGCGAGGTCGACGATGTCTTTCGAGAAGGTTGCCGAGAACAGCAGGTTCTGGCGCTTGGGCGGCAGCTTGGCGAGAACCTTCTTCACATCGTGGATGAAGCCCATGTCGAGCATGCGGTCGGCTTCGTCGAGGACGAGGATTTCCACGTGGGACAGGTCGACCTTGTTTTGCCCGGCCAGGTCGAGCAGGCGGCCGGGGCAGGCGACGAGTACGTCGACGCCCTTGGCCAGGGCCTGGATCTGCGGGTTCATGCCAACCCCACCGAAGATGCAGGTGCTGTTCAGCGGCAGGTCGCGGGCGTAGACCTTGAAGCTGTCGTGCACCTGGGCGGCCAGCTCACGGGTCGGGGTCAGTACCAGCACGCGCGCCTGGCGCGGGCCGTGGCGGTGTTCGCGGTCGGGATGACCGGCGGGGAACAGGCGCTCCAGTACCGGCAGGGCGAAACCACCGGTCTTGCCGGTGCCGGTCTGTGCCGCAACCATCAGGTCGCGACCTTGCAACACGGCGGGAATCGCCCGCTGTTGCACGGGAGTGGGCTGGCTGTAGCCCGCAGCCTCCACAGCGCGGGCAAGCGCCTCGGAGAGTCCGAGGGAAGAAAAGGACATGCGGGTTTTCCTATATGGGCCGGGGCGAGGCCGGCTGCTGTGAAATCACCAAGTTCTGCGAACTCCTGTCTACCTTCGGGCCCTGTCGGCCAGGGCGGAAGGTCTGGCCGCGGCGCTGCGTATGCGCTCGGTGGCCGGTGTCGAACGGGTGCCCTCGCGGGCATGGCCGCGCACCTGGTCGGGGGCGCTGGCCGGTTCGCTCCCGGCCCTGGGTGGGGGGGCCGGGGGCAGCGTCAACGGAGGGCTGCGGTCAGAGCAGGTCACGCTGGCGCAAATGCTGGCGGATCTCGTTGGCCCGGGAGCCAAGGAGGTTGCGCAGCAAGCTGTGATTCAGCCAATCCTCGATTTGTTCCGCAATCGGTTCCTGCGGATAGCGTTCGATGGCATTGGTCGCGGCTTTCTCCCACCAGACGGGGCCGCAGGCCCGGTCGAACTCGTTACTGTATTCGTGGCAACCGTAGAGCAGTTCGATACTGAACTGGCGCATCGGAGCCGGCAACGGCAGGGTTCCCAGCTTGTACAGCAGACGCTTGGCACGCGGTGGGCGTGGCAGTCGATCGGTCACCTTGAGGGTGTCGTCGAGGGCTGCAGCGCTGAGAAGGGAGGAACCGTGCTTGCACAACCAGGCCTGGATCTTCGCGCGGAACAGCTGTTTCCGGCTCCAGTAATGGTGGATCAGGTCGGTACAACCCACCAGCTCCAGCCGCTTGTGGGCGGCGACGGCCAGGACGAATTCCTCAAGAGTATAGGCACCGTTGGCAATTGGATAGAGTTCATCCATTAATTCCAACGAACGGTCGAGTATTTTCGCCTCTTCCCGAGGCAGGCCGATGACGCCGGAGTTGAGCTGGTGCATCTCGTCGTCGGCCCAGCCGCGCTCGAACAGGTAGGGCGAGAGGTCGCGGTAGAGCGGGAAGTTACGGTGTTCGCCATAGCGCGCGCCGATCGCGTTGCACAGCAGGCTGCCGGGCTGGATGCGGTCGAACAGGCGCAGGGGCGAACTGTGGAAGAAGGTATCGGTGTCGATCAGCAATGCCTGGTCGGCGTCTTCCAGGGCGTCGCGCAGGGCCACGTGCTTGGCGCGGAAGTGATAGCCGTGCGGTTGGCACCAGGCGACCAACTCCTCGGCCGTCACTTCGCGGACCTGCACCGGCAGGCCGGCGTAGGGACTGGGGTCGTCGGTATAGACCCTGACCGTCAGGCCATGCGCCGCCCCGTCGCGGAGGTGGGCGAAGGCGCTGGCGATGCTGAACAGGGCTTCCTGGTGGTAGGTCTGTCGCCCGTAGACCAGGTAGATCAGATGCTTGCGTGAGTTGGCCATGTCTGTCGTGGATCGCGTGAGAGGCATCCCTGCCGGTATACGCTGCCGGGCCGAACCGCGTGGGCGGTATCAGCGTGGCAGCTGGAGATTCTTCCAGATCGCCAGGCTCGGATCGGCCTGGTTCAAAGTATAGAAATGCAGTCCCGGTGCGCCGCCCTCCAGCAGGCGTTCGCACATCTCGCTGATGACCTGCTCGCCGAAGGCCTGGATGCTGCGGCTGTCGTCGCCGTAGGCTTCCAGTTGCTTGCGGATCCAGCGCGGCAGTTCGGCGCCGCAGGCGTCGGAGAAGCGCGCCAGCTTGGAGTAGTTGGTGATCGGCATGATGCCGGGGACCACCGGGATGTCCACGCCGAGCTTGGCGACCCGCTCGACGAAGTAGAAATAGGCATCGGCGTTGAAGAAGTACTGGGTGATGGCGCTGCTGGCGCCGGCCTTCACCTTGCGCACGAAGTTCGCCAGGTCATCCTCGAAGCTGCGCGCCTGGGGGTGGACTTCCGGATAGGCGGCGACCTCGATGTGGAAGTGGTCGCCGGTCTCGGTGCGGATGAAGTCCACCAGTTCGTTGGCGTAGCGCAGTTCGCCGCTAGCCATGCCCATGCCCGACGGCAGGTCGCCGCGCAGGGCGACGATGCGGCGGATGCCGGCCTCGCGGTAGCGGCCGAGCAGTTCGCGCAACTCGGCTTTCGAGTCGCCGACACAGGACAGGTGGGGCGCGGTCGGCACCTTCACCTCGCCGTCCAGTTGCAGCACGGTACTCAACGTGCGGTCGCGGGTGGATCCGCCGGCGCCGTAGGTGCAGGAGAAGAAGTCGGGCTTGTAGCCCGCCAGGTTGCGGGCGGTGGCCAACAGCTTTTCATGGCCGGCCTCGGTCTTCGCCGGGAAGAACTCGAAGCTGAAACGGCGTTCGCTCTGACTCATGATCGGTTCCTTGGACGCGACCACGGCCGCGCCTCTTCATGTTGATTCCGACTAGCGCCGGGTACTTCAGTAGTACTGGCGGTAGTGCTCGATTTTTTCCCGCAGGCGTCGGGCCGTCGCGGCGTGGGCATGGCCGAGGCGAGCGAGGATCAGCTGCGACTCCTGGTGGTAGTTCGCGATCTTGTCCTGGTTCCAGGTCTGCGGCGGTGGCTGCAGGTTGGTGATGCGGTCGCACAGCTTGACCAGGGCGTACTGCGCCGGGCCCTCGGCAAGCGCCTGGAGATAGTCGTCGAGGGAACGCTTGGGGCCGTCGCCCACGCGCTTGCTCAGGGCCTGCACGCCGGCACAGACGAACTCGCCGAACTGTTGCCGCAGCTCCTCGGGTGAGGTCGCCGTGTCTTCCAGGGTGTCGTGCAGGACCGCGATCTGCAGGGTTTCCCCGAGCCGTTCGATGGCACCGTCGCGATCGGCGGCCAGCAGCTCGTTGGCGACCATGCCCAGGTGCACCAGATAAGGCAGCGGCGAGCCGCTGAGGGTCTGGTTGCGGTGGGCGCGGGCGGCGAACAGCCAGGCCTGGTTGTAGCGATCGGCGAGGTGCGTGGACATCGTGGGAGCGCTCATGCGAACGGGGCAGGCGCATGGCGCCTGCCCCGTGGTCCGCTTAGTAGCGATAGGTGTCCGGCTTGAACGGGCCTTCCACGCTCACGCCGATGTACTCGGCCTGTTTCGGGGTCAGTTGGGTGACCACGCCGCCGAAGCCCTTGACCATCTCCAGGGCCACTTCCTCGTCGAGCTTCTTCGGCAGCACTTCGACGCTCAGGCGCTTGGCCTTCTCGGCGGCCGGCAGGTCGGCGTACTTCTGCTCGAACAGGTGGATCTGCGCCAGCACCTGGTTGGCGAAGGAACCGTCCATGATCCGGCTCGGATGGCCGGTGGCGTTGCCCAGGTTGACCAGGCGGCCTTCGGCGAGAAGGATCAGGTAGTCGTCGTTGTGCGCGTCGAAACCGTCCTTGCCGGTGCGGTGGATCTTGTGCACCTGCGGCTTGACCTCTTCCCAGGCCCAGTTCTTGCGCATGAAGGCGGTGTCGATCTCGTTGTCGAAGTGGCCGATGTTGCAGACCACCGCGCGTTTCTTCAGCGCCTTGAGCATGTTGGCGTCGCAGACGTTGACGTTGCCGGTGGTGGTGACGATCAGGTCGATCTTGCCCAGCAGCGCGGCGTCGATGCTGGCCTCGGTGCCGTCGTTGATGCCGTTCTTGTACGGCGATACGACTTCGAAGCCGTCCATGCAGGCCTGCATGGCGCAGATCGGGTCGACTTCCGCGACCTTGACGATCATGCCTTCCTGGCGCAGCGACTGCGAGGAGCCCTTGCCCACGTCGCCGTAGCCGATCACCAGGGCCTGCTTGCCCGACAGCAGGTGGTCGGTGCCGCGCTTGATGGCGTCGTTGAGGCTATGGCGGCAGCCGTACTTGTTGTCGTTCTTGCTCTTGGTCACCGAGTCGTTGACGTTGATCGCCGGGACTTTCAGGGTGCCGTTCTTGAGCATGTCGAGCAGGCGGTGGACCCCGGTGGTGGTCTCTTCGGTGATGCCGTGGATGCGCTCGAGCATCTGCGGGTATTTCTTGTGCAGGATCTCGGTCAGGTCACCGCCGTCGTCCAGCACCATGTTGGCGTCCCACGGCTGGCCATCCTTGAGGATGGTCTGCTCGATGCACCATTCGTACTCTTCCTCGGTCTCGCCCTTCCAGGCGAACACCGGGATGCCGGCGGCGGCGATGGCGGCGGCGGCCTGGTCCTGGGTGGAGAAGATGTTGCAGCTCGACCAGCGGACTTCGGCGCCCAGCGCGACCAGGGTCTCGATCAGCACGCCGGTCTGGATGGTCATGTGGATGCAACCGAGGATCTTTGCGCCTTTCAGCGGCTGCTGGCCGGCATACTTGCGGCGCAGGCCCATCAGTGCGGGCATTTCCGATTCGGCGATGATCAGCTCGCGGCGGCCCCAGGCGGCCAGGGTGATGTCGGCGACCTTGTAGTCGGTGAAACCGGCGGGCGTCATGACAGCGCTCATGCGTAACTCTCCATTCGTTGTCTGCGAATGGGCGCCGTTGGTGCGTTGACAGACCGGCGAGGCCGGCCTGAGAGCGCGCTCCGTTCGAGCCTGACAGGCCTAGGCCTGCTGCAGCGCCCCTCGAACGGAAGGCGGGAGCGACCCGAAAGGGCCGCCTGAGCGGGCGATTATAGCGGCGCCACATGAAACTCCCAAGTCACCCCTGATACGCCGCTCGTCGCCGTGCGTCGCGCCCTCGGGCTGCGGCGATGCACCGCAGCGCAGAAGCGCGGGGAATTTGCGGGTCAGGATGCTAGAGTGCGCGGTCATGAGAATCGCTCCCATCTCCCGCTCACCGCTGCTGCAGTGGCTGAGCTTCGCCCTCTGTGCCTGCGTGCTGGTCAACGCGCTGGCTTGCGGCGTCCTGCACCTGCAGGCGCTGGGAGTGGGCAGCGACAAAGGGCAGAAGGCCAGCGTCGGGCTGTTCTGCGTCGCCGGTGCCAGCCAATGGCTATCCCTGGATCCCGACGACGGGTCCGCCGGCGATCCGGTACCGGTCAATCCCCAGTTGCCGGTGAGCTGCCCGATGTGCAGCGCCCTGGTGCTGTTCGTCGCGCTCGGGGTGATCTGGTCCTGGCGCTTGCAACGGCGACGCCAGGCGCGTTTCCGCCCGCCCGCCACGCGCGAGCCGGTGCCGCCCCGGTACGTCTGGCCGCCGGCCAACCCGCGCGCTTCCCCCGCCTGATCCTGAACGCCCGCCGCGCCGGGCATTTGCATCCGTCGCCCGTCCTGCCTCGTCCGCGCAGCGCTCGCCGCTGTCCATCCGGGCGAGGCGGGCGTGCCCACCATGCCTTGCTTCAGGATCGCTCGATGAAAAAGCACTCCACGGCCCGCCGCGTCCTCGCGCTGGGTCTCAACCTCACCCTGGCCGGCGTTCCGGCCTTGCTCTGGGCCGATGAGGAACCCACCGAACTGCCCGCCCTCACCGTCAGCGCCGGCGCCGCCGGGGAAACCCCGCCGGCCCTCGATCTCGACGACAGCGCCGGTGGCGGCTCGCGCCTGGGCCTGAGCCTGCGCGAGACTCCCGGCTCGGTAAGCGTGGCCAACCGTGCCAGCTTCGAGCGGCGCGGCCTGCGCAGCACCCAGGACATCGCCAACAGCCTGCCCGGCGTGAACGCCTCGGCGCCGCCCGGCTTCGGCGGCTTCGTCACCTACCGCGGCTTCAGCTCGAACCAGGTCAACCAGTTGTTCAACGGCATTCCGGTGCAATACAGCAGCGCCATGCGTCCGCTGGACGACTGGATCGTCGACCGCGTCGAGCTGGTCGGCGGTCCGTCCTCCTTCCTCAACGGCGCCGGTGCCGTCGGCGGCTCGCTGGACTACATCAGCAAGCTCGCCGACCGCTACGGCGATTTCATGGAAGGCCGGGTGCGCTACGGCAGCTACGACGATTCGGAAGTCGCCTTCGGCTTCAACCAGGCCCTGGGCATCGGCCCCGAGCCGAAGCACTTCGTGCGCCTGGACGTCAGCCGCAGCGGCGGCAACGGCTACGTCGACCGCAATTCGCGCGAATCGTGGAACGTCGCTTTCTCCCTGCTCAGCGACCTGACCCCGGACCTTTCCCACACCCTGGCCCTGGAGTACCAGGACGAGCAGGAAGACAGCCCCTACTGGGGCACACCGGTGCTCAATCCCTACGCCGGCGAGCTGAAGATCGACAAGAGCCGTCGCCGCGAGAACTACAACGTCGCCGATGGCCGCTACGAACAGCGCGTGCGCTGGCTGCGCTCGATCCTCGAATACCGGGTCAGCGACAGCACGCGCTGGCGCAACACCTTCTACCACTACGACGCCGAGCGCGATTACCGCAACCTCGAGACCTACCGCTACAACGCCGACAACAGCGGGGTGGTGCGCTCCAACGCATTCCTCCAGCGCCACGACCAGCAGCTCAACGGCAACCGCTTCGAGCTACAGCACAGCCAGCCGCTGTTCGGACTGGCCAGCGACTGGGCGCTGGGCTTCGACTACAGCATCAACAAGCAGACGCGCTTCCCGAGTACCGCCTCCGGGCCGTTCGGTACGGTCGATCCGGCCAGTTTCGAGCCGGGCCACTTCTACGACCTGCCGGGCATGCGTCCCGGCCACCGGAAGGACCGCAGCAACGAGGTGCGCACCAGCGCGTTGTTCGCCGAGAACCGCCTGGGCCTGACCGACGAGCTGTCGCTGGTCACCGGGCTGCGCTACGACCACCTCGACCTCGACGTGCGCAACCATCGGACGGTGACCGCCAGCGATCCTGCACACTTCGAACGGCGCTGGGACGTGCTCACCGGGCGCGCCGGGCTGGTCTACCAGTTCACCCCGCACGCCAACGTCTACCTGCAATACAGTACCGCCGCCGACCCGCCGGGCGGGGTGCTGACCAGCGCCAGCTTCGGCCAGGTCCGCGACTACGACCTGTCCACCGGCGACCAGTGGGAGCTGGGCAGCAAGTTCGATTTCCTCGACGGTCGCGGCAGCGCCACCCTGGCCGCCTACCGCATCGTCCGCCGGGACTTCTCGGTGGCCGACCCGAACAACCCCAACCTCAGCGTGCCGGTGGGCCAGCAGACCTCCAGGGGCATCGAGGCCGCAGCCTCCCTGCGGATCACCCCGAAGCTGCTGGCCGAGGGCAATTTCGCCTGGGTCGACGCGCAGTACGACGAGTTCACCGAGAACGTCGGCGGCGTCGCCGTCTCGCGCAAGGGCAAGACGCCGCCGAACGTGCCGGAGCGGGTCGGCAACCTGTGGCTGACCTACGACTTCGACCCGGCCTGGCAGGGCGGGGTGGACGCGCGCTACGTATCCTCGGTGTACGCCAACAACGCCAACACCTGGCACGCGCCGTCCTATACGGTCTACGGGACTTTCCTCAGCTACCGGCTGGACGAGCGCACGCGGATCACCGGGCGCGTGCGCAACCTCACCGACGAGGTCTACGCGCGCTTCGTGCAGAGCACGCCGCTGTACTACGTCGGCGACCCGCGCACCTTCGAGCTGAGCGTGCAGACGCGCTTCTGAGGAGTCGTCGATGAAACGCTACCTGTACCTGTGGCACCGCTGGCTGGGCATCGGCTGCTGCCTGCTGATGGTGCTCTGGTTCGTCTCCGGCATGGTCATGCTGTATGTCGGCTATCCCAAGCTGACTCCGCTGGAACGCCTGGCCCACCTGCCCGAGCTGGACGGCTGCGAGGCCTGCGTACCGCTGCGGACGGCCCTCGCCGGCGGCGATGGAAAGACCCCGCGGAGCATCCGGCTGGCCAGCGTAGGAGGCCTGCCGACCTACCTGCTGGATGACGCCGACGGACGCACGCGTGCGCTGGCGGCGCGCGACGGCCGACCGCTGGCGGTGGACGCGGACAGGGTGCTGGCTTCGGCCCGTGCTTTCAGCGGCGAAGTACCGATGCAGTTGCAAGGGCGGATCGAGGAAGACGCCTGGACCCATACCCGCAACCTCGATCCGCACCGGCCGCTATGGCGGGTGCAGACCGCGGACGAGCAGGGCCGGCTGCTCTACCTGTCCTCGCAGACCGGCGAGGTGGTACGCGACGCCAGCCGCCGGGAGCGCGCCTGGAACTGGCTCGGCGCCTGGCTGCACTGGCTCTATCCGCTGCGCGGCGGCTGGTTCGACGGGCAGTGGGCGAACCTGGTGATCGGCCTGTCGCTGCTGGCGACCCTGGCGACCGTCCTCGGCATCCTCGTCGGCCTGCTCCGCTGGCGCTTCCGCAAGCCCTACCGCAGCGGCTCGCGCTCGCCCTATGCGGGCGGTTTCCAGCGCTGGCACCACCTCGCCGGCCTGCTCTTCGGCGCGCTGGTGCTGAGCTGGATCTTCAGCGGGCTGATGTCGATGAATCCGTGGAACCTGTTCGGCCGCGGTACGCCGCTCGACCTCGCGGCCTACCAGGGCGGTAGCTGGGACCGGGCGCTGCCCGCCGGACTGGAGGCGGACGCTGTCCTGCGGCGCTTGCGTGCCGCCGGGTTGCGGGTGCGCGAGCTGGAGTGGCGGGCGCTCGACGGCGAGCCCTATGCGCTCGGGCGCAGCGCCAGCGGCAACAGCCTGCTGCTGACGGCGGATGGCGAAATCCTCCGCGAGCTACCCGCGGATCGCCTGCTGGCGGCGGCTCGCGCGCTGCTGCCGGGCGTGCCGATGCAGGCCGAACGGTTGGAACGCTACGACTTCTATTACTACCCGCGCGAAGAACACAGCATGATGGGCTACCTGGAGCGGCGCCTGCCGGTCTGGCGCCTGCGTTTCGACGATCCCCGGCATACCTGGGTGCACCTGGATCCCTACAGCGGCGCGGTGGTTGGCGTGCTCGACGACGGTCGGCGCGGCAGCCGCTGGCTGTTTTCCCTGTTGCATAGCTGGGACTGGCTGCCGCTGCTGACCCGGCGTCCGCTGTGGGACCTGTGGATGCTCGGTTTCAGCCTCGGCGGCCTGGTGGTCTGCGCCAGCGGCTGCTGGATCGGCTGGCGTCGCCTGCGCGGCCGCCGTCCGAAGCGTCTCTGAGAGGGGCTACCTGGCAAGACTGGGCGTCGCCGCACGCCCGGATTTGCTGGTAGCCTTGGTTGAATTCGCAGTAATGGATCGCACATGGGCACACACAAGATCGAGATCCGCCGCCGCAACGTCGAGAAGATTCTCCTGGCCGCCGAAAAAGTCTTCGCCGAAAAAGGCTACGCCGGCACCTCCATGGGCAACATCGCCGAAGAAGCCGAACTGCCGCGCTCCAACCTGCACTACTACTTCAGCACCAAGGACGAGCTGTACCGCGACGTCCTCCTCGGCCTGCTCGAGGTCTGGAAGCAGGACGCCCTCTGCTTCGAGATGTTCGATGACCCAAGGGTGGTATTGACCAGCTATATCCGCGCGAAGATGAACCATTCGCGCACCCGCCCGCATGGCTCCAAGGTCTGGGCCAACGAAATCATGCATGGCGCGCCGCTGCTCGGCGCCACCCTCGACGACAGCCTCTACGAATGGGCCAAGATGAAGGAGGCGAAGATCCGCCAGTGGGTCGAGGAAAAGCGCATCCTGTCGATCGAACCGAGCAGCCTGCTCTACATGATCTGGGCCTCCACCCAGCACTACGCCGACTTCGGCTACCAGGTCGAGGTGCTCAACGGCCACCAGCCGCTCAGCGACATGCAGTTCGAAAGGGCGGTGCAGACGGTGACCAGCGTGGTCCTGCGCGGAATCGGATTGGAGCCCTGAGCAGCGGAGCCTTCGCTAGAAGGCTCTGGCGAAGGCTCAGCTGGCGCGGGTGAAGTCCACCGCTTCAGCCTGTTCGAGGAACACCGTGGTCTGCGCCGGGACCGTCTCGGCGAGCAGCCGTCCGCCGCGGATCGAGTAGCGCACCGGGACCTGCCGGCGCACCGCGTCGAAGCCGTCGCGGGCCGGCAGCACCAGCAGGTTGGCCGGATGGCCGACCTCGATGCCGTATTCCCGCAGGCCGAGGGTGCGGGCGCTGTTGCGGGTGATCAGGTCGAGGCCGCCGTCGATCTCGTCGTAGCCCATCATCTGCGTCACGTGCAGGCCCATGTGCAGCACCTGCAGCATGTTCGCGGTGCCCAGCGGGTACCAGGGGTCGAACACGTCGTCGTGGCCGAAGCAGGTGTTGATCCCGGCACCGAGCAGTTCCTTGACCCGGGTGATGCCGCGGCGCTTCGGGTAGTCGTCGAAGCGACCCTGCAGGTGGATGTTCACCAGCGGGTTGGCGACGAAGTTGATTCCCGACAGTTTCAGCAGGCGGAACAGCCGCGAGGTGTAGGCGCCGTTGTAGGAGTGCATCGCCGTGGTGTGGCTGGCGGTGACCCGTGCGCCGAGGCCGTCGCGATGGGCGAGCATGGCCAGGGTCTCGAGGAAGCGCGACTGCTCGTCGTCGATCTCGTCGCAATGCACGTCCACTGGCAGGTCGTAGCGCTTGGCCAGGTCGATGGCCTTGTGCAGCGACTCGACGCCCAGCTCGCGGGTGAATTCGAAATGCGGGATCGCCCCCACCACGTCGGCGCCCAGGCGCAGCGACTCCTCCAGCAGTTCCAGGCCGTTGGGGTAGGAGAGAATGCCCTCCTGAGGGAAGGCGACGATCTGCAGGTCGACCCAGGGCGCCACTTCGCCGCGCACCTCGAGCATGGCCTTGAGCGCGGTGAGGGTCGGGTCGGAGACGTCGACGTGGCTGCGCACGTGCTGCACGCCGTTGGCGATCTGCCATTTCAGGGTCTGCCAGGCGCGCTGCTTGACGTCCTCGTGGCTGAGCAGGGCCTTGCGCTGGGCCCAGCGCTCGATGCCTTCAAACAGCGTGCCGGAGCGGTTCCACTCCGGCTGGCCGGCGGTCTGGGTGGTGTCGAGGTGGATGTGCGGCTCGATGAACGGCGGCACGGCAAGACCGCCGGCGCCGTCCAGGCGCTCGCCGGCGTCGTCGGCGGCCTGTTCCATCGGCACCAGGGCGGCGATACGGCCATCGGCGACGCGCAGTTGCCAGAGACCTTCGCGGCCGCGCAGGCGCAGGTTGTCAATCAGCATGGAGGACCTCTTCTGGTTTGTTCGGGCTGCGGCTCAGCAGGGGATTGAGCAGCAGGTAGGCGATGGCGGCGCCGAGCACCGCGTTGACCGGCACTATCCCCGGCAGCCAGTGGCCGGCGGCGGTGCCGCAGGCGACGGCGAGGATCGCCGCCCAGTTGATCGCCTGGATGTCCGCGCAGGGGTGCTGGCGGTAGCGCCGGCGGCGACTCAGGTAGTCGGCGATGATCACCCCGCCGATGGGCGGGATGGCGGCGGAGAGGAAGGTCAGCCAGCCGACGAAGTGGTTGTACAGCCAGAGCGCGGCGAGGGTGCCGAGGGCGCCGTTGAGCATCGCCAGGAAGCGGCTGGAGAGGCCGGTGATGTTGGCGAAGCCGAGGCCGGAGGCATACAGCGCGTTGTCGTTGGTGGTCCAGATGTTCAGGCCGAGGACCAGGATCGCCGGGATCAGCAGGCCCTGGGCGATCATCACGTCGGAGATGTCCGACTTGCCCACCGCCGCCGCGCCGGCCGCGCCGAAGATGAACATCAGCGAGTTGCCGAGGAAAAACGCCACCAGGCACACCACCACGGCGGTACGCGCGCTGCGGCCGAAGCGGACGAAGTCGGCGGTGAGGGTGCCGGCGCTGACGAACGAGCCGACCACCAGGGCGATCGCGGTCGAGAGGCTCAGCGGCGCGCTCGGCGTCACCTGCTGCAGCGCCGCCAGGCCGCCGGCGTCGCGCACCGCGAGCCACACCGAGTAGCTGCCGAGAACGACGATCGCCGGGACCGCGATGGCCGACAGCAGGGTCAGACCGGCGATGCCGAAGAACACCGTGAGGGTCATCAGCGCCCCGGAGACCAGGATCAGCAGGTTGACGTCGAGGCCGGTGGCCTTGGCCACCGGGATGGCGAACATCGCTACGCCGACGCCGAACCAGCCGACCTGGGTGCCGCCGAGCAGCGCCGAGGGCAGCCAGGAGCCCTTGCTGCCGAACGAGTAATGCGCCAGCAGGTGGGTGGAAAGGCCGGTGCGCGCGCCGATGAAGCCGAGGATCGCGGTGTACAGGCCGAGCATCAGGTTGCCCAGCAGCACGGCGAGGAAGAAGTCGTCGTAGCTCAGGCCGGTGCCGAGGGTGCCGCCGGTCCACATGCTGGCGGAAAAGAAGGTCAGGCCGAGCATCACCACGCTCAGGGCCAGCGCGCTCTTGCGCGCCGCCAGCGGGACCGGTTGCTGGCTGTAGTTGCTGTCTGCGGACATGCGCGAGTCTCCGTGGGGCGCCGGCCGTCCGGGAGCGTCGGCCGGGCCGCGGCGAATGGTAGTCGAAGGCGGGTCGATCCGACAGACGCCGTTGCGCGTCGTCGGACCGCAGCGGCACGCAGGAAGCGTGCCGGCGCGCGGCAGGGCGGCGTCCGCCGGGGATGCGGGCGCCGCCCTGCGTTCAGGAGGCTTCGCGGTAGGGGTTGCGCGGATCCTGGGTCCAGTTGAGATAGGGCTTGCCGGTGTCCTGCGGCACCATTTCGATGCAGTTCTCCACCGGACAGGTGATCTGGCACAGGTTGCAGCCCACGCACTCGGCGTCGATCACTTCGTAGCGGTGCGTACCGTCGGCCCGGGGCAGGCTGGCGATGGCCTGGTGCGAGGTGTCCTCGCAGGCGATATGGCAGCGGCCGCAACCGATGCAGGCGTCCTGGTCGATGCGGGCGATCACCTGGTAGTTGATGTCCAGGTACTTCCAGTCGGTGGTATTGCCCACCGCGCCGCCGCTGAAATCGGACAGCCGCTGGTAGCCATGGCTGTCCATCCAGCGCGCGAGACCGTCCTGCATGTCCTCGACGATACGGAAGCCGTGCAGCATCGCCGCCGTGCATACCTGCACCGCGCCGCAGCCGAGCGCGACGAATTCCGCTGCGTCGCGCCAACTGCCGATACCGCCGATGCCACAGATCGGCAGGCCGCGGGTCTGCGGGTCGCGGGCGATCTCGGCGACCATGTTCAGGGCGATCGGCTTCACCGCCGAGCCGCAGTAGCCGCCGTGGGTGCTCTGGGTGCCGACCACGGGCAGGGCGACCATGCGCTCCAGGTCGACGCTGGTGATCGAGTTGATGGTGTTGATCAGCGACACCGCGTCGGCGCCGCCACGATGGGCGGCGCGCGCCGACTGGCGGATGTCGGTGATGTTGGGGGTGAGCTTGACGATCACCGGCAGCGAGCAGTGGGTCTTGCACCAGCGGGTGACCATCTCCACGTACTCCGGTACCTGGCCCACCGCCGCGCCCATGCCGCGCTCGGGCATGCCGTGGGGGCAACCGAAGTTCAGCTCGATACCGTCGGCGCCGGTGGCTTCCACCAGCGGCAGGATGTATTTCCACGACTCCTCGACGCAGGGCACCATCAGCGACACGATCAGCACGCGGTCTGGCCAGTCCTTCTTCACCTGGGCGATCTCGCGCAGGTTGATCTCCAGCGAGCGGTCGGTGATCAGCTCGATGTTGTTGATCCCCTGCACCTGGCGGTTCGGTCCGAAGTGCGCGGAATAACGCGACGACACGTTGACCGCCGCGGGGTCTTCGCCGAGGGTCTTCCAGACCACCCCGCCCCAGCCCGCCTGGTAGGCGCGGACCACGTTGTAGGCCTTGTCGGTGGGCGGCGCGGAGGCCAGCCAGAAGGGGTTGGGCGACTTGATGCCGGCGAATTCGATAGACAGGTCGGCCATCACGCAGCCTCCACGTTGAGCATGAGTTGGGCGTGGATCGCTTCCGCCGCCAGTTTGCCGTGCTGCACCGCCTGCACGGTGAGGTCCTCGCCGAGCGCCACGCAGTCGCCGCCGGCGTAGATGCCGGGGATGCTGGTGCGCATCTGTCCGTCGACCTGGATGCGCTCGCCGTCGCGCCGCAGTTGCGCTGCCAGCGGATCGCCCAGGCTGGCGCCTTCGAAGGCCTGGCCGATGGCCTTGAAGATGGCGTCGGCGGCCAGTTCGAAGTGCTCGCCGGTGTCGCCCAGGCGACCGTTCTCCAGGCGCGTGCGGGCGAAGCGCATGCCGCGCACCCGACCGTGCTCGTCAAGCAGTACCCGTTCCGGTCGGGCCCAGGTCAGCAGGCGCACCTGGCTGGCCTTGGCGATCTCCTGCTCGTGGCCGGTGGCGCCCATTTCCTCGAAGCCACGGCGGTAGACCAGGTTGACGTCGCGGGCGCCGAGCCGGCTCATCTGCACCGCCATGTCGATGGCGGTGTTGCCGGCGCCGATGACGATGCAACGGTCGGCGACGGGCAGGTCGAGCAGGTCGTCGCTCTGCCGCAGCTCGCGGATGTAGTCGGTGGCGGCGAGCAGGCCGGGGGCGTCCTCGTCTTCCAGGCCGAGGCGCTTGCTGGCGGCCAGGCCGATGCCGAGGAACACCGCGTCGTACTCGTCGTGCAGGGCGCCGAGCGCCAGGTTGTCGCCGAGACGCTGGCCGTGGCGCAGTTCGATACCGCCGATCTGCAGGAGGAATTCCACTTCGCGCCGGGCGAAGTCGTCCACCAGCTTGTAGCGGGCGATGCCGTACTCGTTGAGGCCGCCGGCCTTGGCGCGGGCCTCGAAGAGCACCACGTCGTGGCCGTGCATGGCCAGGCGGTGGGCGCAGGACAGCCCGGCCGGCCCGGCGCCGACCACGGCGATGCGCTTGCCGGTGGCTGGCGAGCGCTTGAACGGATGTTCGCCGAAGCCGGCGTGGTCGAGGGCGTAGCGTTGCAACTGGCCGATCAGCACCGGTGCGCATTCCTGGGCGTTGTTGCGTACGCAGGCCCGCTGGCAGAGGATTTCCGTGGGGCAGACGCGGGCGCAGCTGCCGCCGAGGATGTTCGCCGAGAGGATCTTCTGCGCCGCGCCCTGGACATTCTCCTGGGCGATGCTGCGGATGAACCCGGGGATGTCGATCTCGGTCGGGCAGGCGTTGACGCAGGGCGCGTCGTAGCAGTACAGGCAGCGGGCGCTTTCCAGGGCGGCCTGGCGGGCGTTGAGCGGCGGCGCGAGGTCGGCGAAGCGCTCGGCGAGCGTGTCCGCGCCGGCGTCCGGACGGGGGAGGTGGTTCAGGGAATCGATCACGGTTGTAGCCTCTCTTCTGGTTTCTTCTCGGGGCAGTCAACGGCAATACGGCACCGTCCGGCCTCTACGGGCCGGTCCGGTATTGCGGGAAGGATCAGCGCTCGACGGCGACCGGGCGCTGGCGTTCGGCGCGGCGGCCGAGCACTTCGTACACCGACGGGTAGGCCGGGCGCTCCACGTAGCGTCCGGCGCCGGGTTCGGCGCGCAGGTCGCCGGCGGCCCAGAGCAGCTTGCCCTGGCTGATGGTGTGGCTGGGTATGCCGCGCACGGTGCGACCTTCGAAGATGTTGAAATCGACCCGCTGGTGATGGGTGGCGGCCGAGAGGGTGCGGCTGCCCTGCGGGTCCCAGAGCACCAGGTCGGCATCCGCGCCGACGCGGATCGCGCCCTTGCGCGGGAACAGGTTGAAGATCTTCGCGGTGTTGGTGGAGGTCAGCGCGACGAACTCGTGCATCGACAGGCGCCCGCTGTTGACCCCGGCGTCCCACAGCAGCGCCATGCGGTCCTCGATGCCGGCCGTGCCATTGGGAATCTTGCTGAAGTCGTCGCGGCCCATGGCCTTCTGCTCGGCGCAGAAGCAGCAGTGGTCGGTGGCGGTGGTATGCAGGTTGCCGGACTGCAGGCCGCGCCACAGCGCTTCCTGGTGTTCGACGGGACGGAACGGCGGGCTCATCACGTAGCCGGCCGCGGTGGCCCAGTCCGGGTGGCGGTAGACGCTGTCGTCGAGCAGCAGGTGCCCGGCCAGCACCTCGCCGTAGACCGGCTGGCCCTTGGCGCGGGCATAGGCGATCTCGTCCAGCGCCTCGCGGCTGGAAATATGCACCAGGTACAGCGGCGTACCCAGCGTCTCGGCGATGCGGATGGCGCGGCTGGCGGCCTCGCCCTCGACTTGCGGCGGACGCGACAGCGGATGCGCCTCGGGGCCGGTGAGGCCCTGGGCGAGGAGTTTCTGCTGCAGGTGGAAGACCAGTTCGCCGTTCTCCGCGTGCACCGTCGGCACCGCGCCCAGCTCCAGGCAGCGCTCGAAGCTGGCTACCAGGGTATCGTCGGCGGCCATGATGGCGTTCTTGTAGGCCATGAAGTGCTTGAAGCTGTTCACCCCGTGCTGTGCCACCAGCTCGCCCATTTCCCGGGCGACCTCGTCGCTCCACCAGGTGATGGCGACGTGGAAGCCGTAGTCCGCAGCGGATTTCTGCGCCCAGCCGCGCCAGGTGTGGAAGGCCTCCAGCAGCGACTGTCGCGGGTTGGGGATGACGAAGTCGATGATCGAGGTGGTCCCTCCGGCCAGCCCGGCCGCGGTGCCGCTGAAGAAGTCCTCGCTGGCCACCGTGCCCATGAAGGGCAACTGCATGTGGGTATGGGGGTCGATGCCGCCCGGCATCAGGTACTGGCCACCGCCGTCGAGGACGTCGCAGCCGGAGGGGGTTTCGAGGTTCTCGCCGATGGCCTGGATGAGGCCGTTGGCACAGAGCACGTCGGCTCGATAACTCTCTTCGTGAGTAACCACGGTGGCGCCACGGATCAACAGGGACATGCCGTCTTTCCTCGCAGGCTGACCGGTCGTTGCCGGTTCTTGAAATTGTTTTTTCGCCATGCGCCGAGGACTTTTGTAATCCTGTCAGCGCTGACAGGATTCGAATCTAGATGCTGATCATCGATTGAGCAAGATTATTTTCAAATGGTTGTTTGAGTTTGTAACTTATTGATTTTAAATAATTAAAAATAAATATCACCAAAATGGTGAGGGTTCTCACCATTTTGACGCGCTTGACAAGAATTCAAAAAGGTCGAGATTTCCCATGCAAAATCAGCCGCTTGAAAGCCGTGTTCGAACGGTTGTGGGGAGATGAAAAAAGTTCGCCTGCACTCCTTTGGTTCCTGACCGGGGCGACAGGCTCGCGCATTTCCCCCGGTGACACGCCGGACTGCCCGTCGGCGTGTCACCGACGTTGTCGATGAAGTGTTTCAGATCAGTCGGTTACCTCCAGTAGACCGGCCTGCCCAGTGACGTCGCGGGGTTTTCGGCACGCTTATTGAGTGCCGCCCGCCACGGCATTGTCCGGACCGGAGGTGCAGTACTGGTGGTGCGGTACTCCGGCCATCGCATTAGCCCGATGAGCGAATAACTAAAAGAATTCTGGAGAGGCCCATGCAACAGAGCAGATCGGAAGTGACCGAGCGCGACGGCTTGGTCGAGCTGTCCGCCGGCAGCGACGTACTCGACAGCCCCCGCTACAACCACGACATCGCCCCGACCCGGGTGGAACAGCGTACCTGGAACAGGTGGCACATCACCGCGCTGTGGATCGGCATGTCCATCTGCGTGCCCACCTACACCCTCGGCGGCGTCCTCACCGCCTACTTCGGCCTCAGCGTCGGCGAAGCGCTGCTGGCGATCCTGCTGGCCAACCTGGTGGTGCTGATCCCGCTGACCCTCAATGCCTTCGCCGGCACCCGCTACGGCATTCCCTTCCCGGTGCTGCTGCGCGCTTCGTTCGGCATCATCGGCTCCAACGTGCCATGCCTGATCCGCGCCGTGGTCGCGTGCGGCTGGTTCGGCATCCAGACGCTGTTCGGCGGGCTGGCGATCCATCTCTTCCTCGGTTCGATCTTTCCCGCCTGGAAAGCCCTCGGCGGTACCGGCGAGGTGATCGGTTTCCTCCTGTTCTGGGGGCTGAACCTGTGGGTGGTGCTGCGCGGCGCGGAGTCGATCAAATGGCTGGAGACACTCTCGGCACCGCTGCTGGTGCTGGTCGGCCTCGGCCTGCTGGTGTGGGCGCTGCCGCACATATCGGTCAGCGAACTGCTGGCGCAGCCGCCGAAGCGCCCGGAAGGCGCCAGCGTCACCGGCTACTTCATGGCCGGGCTGACGGCGATGGTCGGCTTCTGGGCCACGCTGTCGCTGAACATCCCCGACTTCAGCCGCTATGCGCGTAGCCAGAAGGACCAGATACTCGGGCAGATCTTCGGCCTGCCGCTGACCATGTTCCTGTTCGCCGCCCTCGGCGTGGTGATGACCGCCGCCTCGGCTTCGCTGGTGGGCGAGACGGTTTCCGACCCGGTCAGCCTGATCGGCCACATCCCCAGCCCCGGCTGGGTGGCGGTGGCGATGGCGTTGATCATCGTCGCCACCCTCTCGACCAACACCGCGGCGAACATCGTCTCGCCGACCAACGACTTCCAGAACATCGCACCGAAACTCATCGGCCGCACCCGCGCCGTCTGGCTCACCGGTTTCATCGGCCTGGCGCTGATGGCCCACGAGTTGCTGAAGAAGCTCGGCTGGATCGTTTCCGACCTCAGCCTGGAAAGCGTCTACTCCAACTGGCTGCTCGGCTACTCCAGCCTGCTCGGGCCGATCGCGGGGATCATGGTGGTGGACTACTTCCTGGTGCGCAGGCAACGCCTCGACCTCGCCGGACTCTACCGCGACGACGTCTACCCGGCCTGGAACTGGCCCGGCTTCGCCGCCTTCGCGGTGCCGGTGGCGCTGACCGTCATGGCCCTCGGCAACCGCCAGTTCCACTGGTTCTACGACTACGGCTGGTTCACCGGCTCGCTGCTCGGCGGCGCGCTCTACTACGGCCTCTGCGGCCGCCGTGCGCGGAGCCCGGCGGCATTGGCCAAACCGCTGCCCTGATGGGCATACAGGCGGCCGGCGAGCCGCCGACACCTACTCCAAGCCTGAGGAGACGACAATGAGCACTGCCCGGAACGTCCTGCAATCCACCCAGCGACACATCGATGGCCAGCGCCTCTGGCAATCGCTGATGGATCTCGCCCGCCTCGGCGCCACCGCCAAGGGTGGGGTCTGCCGCCTGGCCCTGAGCGATCTCGACCGCCAGGCCCGCGATCTCTTCGTGCAATGGTGCGAAGCGGCCGGCTGCACGGTCAGCGTCGATCGGGTCGGCAACATCTTCGCCCGTCGTCCCGGGCGTAACCCGGACTTGCCCCCGGTGATGACCGGTAGCCACATCGACACCCAGCCCACCGGTGGCAAGTTCGACGGCTGCTTCGGGGTGATGGCCGGCCTCGAGGTGATCCGCACCCTCAACGACCTCGGGGTGGAAACCGAGGCGCCGCTGGAGGTGGTGGTGTGGACCAACGAGGAAGGCTCGCGCTTCGCGCCCTGCATGATGGGCTCGGGCGTATTCGCCGGGAAGTTCACCCTGGAGGAGACCCTGGCCAAGCGCGATGCCGACGGTGTCAGCGTAGGCGAGGCGCTGGACGCCATCGGCTACGCGGGAGCGCGCGATTGTCTCGGACATCCGGTGGGCGCCTATTTCGAGGCGCACATCGAACAGGGGCCGATCCTCGAGGACGAGGAGAAGACCATCGGCGTGGTGCTCGGCGCGCTCGGGCAGAAATGGTTCGACCTGTCCCTGCGCGGCGTCGAGGCACACGCCGGGCCAACGCCGATGCACCTGCGCAAGGATGCCCTGGTCGGTGCCGCGGCGGTGGTCGAGGCGGTCAATCGCGCGGCCCTCGGCCATCAGCCGCATGCTTGCGGCACGGTCGGCTGCCTGCACGCCTATCCCGGTTCGCGCAACGTGATACCCGGCGAAGTGAAGATGACCCTGGACTTCCGCCATCTGCAACCGGAGCGCCTGGACTCGATGATCGCCGAGGTCCGCCAGGTGATCGCCGCTACCTGCGAGAAGCATGGCTTGCAATACGAGCTGGTGCCGACCGCCGATTTCCCGCCGCTGTACTTCGACCAGGGATGCGTCGGCGCGGTGCGCGAGGCGGCGCAGGCGCTGGGCATGCCGCAGATGGACATCGTCAGCGGCGCCGGCCACGACGCGATCTTCCTCGCCGAACTCGGTCCGGCGGGGATGATCTTCGTGCCCTGCGAGAACGGCATCAGCCACAACGAGATCGAGAACGCCAGCCCCGACGACCTGGCCGCCGGCTGCGCGGTGCTGTTGCGGGCCATGCTCAAGGCCTCCGAGGCGATCGCCGGCGGCCGCCTGGCGGCCTGAGTGGCGCTTCCATCGAGGCGCCGGCATCGACCGCCTTCTACACGGGTACGGTAGGGCGAATAACGCCAGGGGCGTTATCCGCCGATGCGCGGCTGGGCGGCGGATAACCGCGTTGCGGTTATGCGCCCTACGTGGTGCTGCGCGGGGTACGGTGGGGCGTTGTCCGTCGATGCGTCGCTGGGGCGGGGCGCGGGGCTCAGATCACCTTGCCGTCGCGCAGCCTTTCCAGCGCGGCCGCGTCCAGGCCGAGGAGCGTCTCGAGGACCTCATCGGTGTGCTGGCCGAGGGTGGGCGGCGGGTTGCGGTATTCCACCGGCGTCTCGGACAGGCGGATCGGGCTGGCCACCTGCGGCACCGTCCCGGCCAGCGGGTGCGGTAGCTCCACGCGCAGGCCGCGGGCCTGCACCTGCGGGTCGGCGAACACCTGCGCCAGGTCGTTGATCGGCCCGCAGGGCACGCCGGCGCGCTCCAGGGAAAGAATCCACTCGGCGGTGGTGTGCAGCACCGTGGCCTGGCGGATCAGCGGGATCAGCACCTCGCGGTTGGCCACCCGCGCCTTGTTGGTGGCGAAGCGCGGGTCGTCGGCCCATTCCGGGTGGTCTGCCAGCTCGGCGAACTTGCGGAACTGGCTGTCGTTGCCGACCGTGAGGATCATGTCGCCGTCGGCGGTGGGGAAGTCCTGGTACGGCACGATGTTCGGGTGTGCGTTGCCCAGGCGCCGCGGCGGCACGCCGGTGGTCAGGTAGTTGAGGGTCTGGTTGGCCAGGCAGGCGACCTGCACGTCGAGCAGGGCCATATCGATGTGCTGGCCGATGCCGCTGACGTCGCGGTGGGCGAGGGCGGCGAGCACCGCGGTGGAGGAGTACAGCCCGGTGAGGATATCGGTCAGCGCCACGCCGACCTTCACCGGACCGGCGCCTTCCTCGTTGTCGGCGCGCCCGGTGAGGCTCATCAGGCCGCCCAGGCCCTGGATCATGAAGTCATAGCCGGCGCGCTTGGCATAGGGGCCGGACTGGCCGAAGCCGGTGATCGAACAGTAGATCAGCTTCGGGTTGACCTGCTTCAGCGATTCATAGTCGAGGCCATAGGCCTTGAGCCCGCCGACCTTGAAGTTCTCCAGCAGGATGTCGGCCTTGGCCGCCAGTTCGCGAACGATGCGCTGGCCTTCCGGCTGGGTGAAGTCCACCGTCACCGACTTCTTGTTGCGGTTGGCCGACAGGTAGTAGGCCGCCTCGCTGGTGTCGTTGCCTTCGGCATCCTTGAGGAACGGCGGGCCCCAGGCGCGGGTGTCGTCGCCGCTGCCGGGGCGCTCGATCTTGATCACCTCGGCGCCGAGGTCGGCGAGGATCTGCCCGGCCCAGGGGCCGGCCAGGACACGGGACAGGTCGAGTACGCGGATATGGGAAAGGGCGCCGGGCATGACGGTTCTCGCTGCTGGGGGCTGGAAACGGAAATGGCCGGGAAGACGGGTTCCTTGCCCGTCTCCCCGGCGGCCGGCGCGCTACCGTGAAAAAGCGCGCCGGGGTGTTGCTCGGTGGCTCAGAAGAATGCCTGGATGCCGGTCTGCGCGCGGCCGAGGATCAGCGCGTGGACATCGTGGGTGCCCTCGTAGGTGTTCACCACTTCCAGGTTGACCAGGTGGCGGGCGATGCCGAATTCGTCGGAGATGCCGTTGCCGCCCAGCATGTCGCGGGCCAGGCGGGCGATGTCGAGGGCCTTGCCGCAGCTGTTGCGCTTCATGATCGAGGTGATTTCCACCGCCGCGGTGCCTTCGTCCTTCATCCGCCCCAGGCGCAGGCAGCCTTGCAGGGCCAGGGTGATCTCGGTCTGCATGTCGGCCAGCTTCTTCTGGATCAGTTGGTTGGCGGCCAGCGGGCGGCCGAACTGCTGGCGGTCGAGCACGTACTGGCGGGCGGTGTGCCAGCAGAATTCGGCGGCGCCCAGGGCGCCCCAGGAGATCCCGTAGCGCGCCGAGTTCAGGCAGGTGAACGGACCGCGCAGGCCGCGCACTTCGGGGAAGGCGTTCTCTTCCGGAACGAACACGTTGTCCATCACGATCTCGCCGGTGATCGAGGCACGCAGGCCGACCTTGCCATGGATCGCCGGGGCGCTCAGACCTTCCCAGCCCTTCTCGAGGACGAAGCCGCGGATCTGCCCTTCGTCATCCTTGGCCCAGACCACGAAGACGTCGGCGATCGGGCTGTTGGTGATCCACATCTTGCTGCCGCTCAGGCGATAGCCGCCGTCGACCTTCTTCGCCCGGGTGACCATCGAGCCCGGGTCGGAACCGTGGTTCGGCTCGGTCAGGCCGAAGCAGCCGATGTATTCGCCGCTGGCCAGCTTGGGCAGGTACTTCTGCCGGGTGGCTTCGTTGCCGAATTCATGGATCGGCACCATCACCAGCGAGGACTGCACGCTCATCATCGAGCGATAGCCGGAGTCGACGCGCTCGACTTCGCGAGCGATCAGGCCATAGCAGACGTAGTTGAGGCCGCTGCCGCCGTAGGCTTCGGGAATGGTCGCGCCGAGCAGGCCGGTCTCGCCCATCTCGCGGAAGATCTTCGGGTCGGTCTGTTCGTGGCGGAAGGCTTCGAGCACGCGCGGGGCCAGCTTGTCCTGGGCGAACTGCTGGGCGCTGTCGCGAACCATGCGCTCTTCTTCGGTGAGCTGCTGGTCCAGCAGCAGGGGATCTTCCCAGTTGAAGCTAGCTTTGGTGGCCATGCGTACATCCTCGTCAAGCGGTAGCGGAGGCTGGCGTGGGCCAGCCGGAATGGAAGCATCCTAAGAGCCTAGCGAATGGGGCGGCAAACGAGGAATTCGCACGCACTTGTGCTATTTTCTCACTCCGAGAAAATGAGTCTCGTATTTCATGCCCTTGAAGAGGCGCGAGGAATCGTGACCTGGGCGTCATAGATGCGAAACCGGCACTCCGGAGTCCTCCATGCGACGCAAGATCCCTTCCACCGCCGCGCTGGTCAGCTTCGAATCCGCCGCGCGCCACGAGAGCTTCACCAAGGCGGCGGAGGAGTTGTCCCTGACCCAGAGCGCGATCTGCCGGCAGATCGCCACGCTCGAGGAGTTCCTCGGTGTCGAGCTGTTCCGTCGCTCGCGGCGCGGGGTCAAGCTCACCGAGGCCGGGCTGTCCTATAGCCGGCGGGTGGCGGTACGCCTCGACGCGGTGGAGCGCGACACCCTGGCGGTGATGGGGCACCAGGGCGGCGGCGCGATCGAACTGGCGGTGGTGCCGACCTTCGGCACCCAATGGCTGTTGCCGCGGCTCAAGCGTTTCCAGCGGCTGCACCCGGAGGTCACGGTCAACCTGACCAACCGCACCCGCCCGTTCCTCTTCGCCGACACCGAGTTCGACGCCGCGCTGTACTTCGGCGACGCCGACTGGTCGGGTACCGTCTCGCATTTCCTGATGCGCGAGAATCCGGTGCCGGTGTGCAGCCCGGAGCTGCTGGGCGGGCGTCGAACGCTGAGCGCCGAGCAGGTCGCCGGGCTGCCGCTGATGCAGCAGAGCACCCGGCCCTACGCTTGGCGCCAGTGGTTTCACTCCCAGGGACTGAACGTCGCCCACGACATGAGCGGGCCGCGCTACGAGCTGTTCTCCATGCTTGCCCAGGCGGCCATGCACGGCATGGGCGTGGCCCTCATACCGCCCTTCCTGATCCAGGACGAGCTGGCCGACGGAAGGCTTATCGTGCCCATGCAACATGCCTATTTGAGCGAGAATGCGTATTACCTGATCATTCCCGAGCGCAGGGTCGAATCGGCGATGCTCAATGCCTTCCGCGACTGGCTGGTGGAAGAGGCCAGGCAGTACCGCGAGGCCAACGGGCTGGGCTGAACGCGCAGGAACATCGGGTGGCGCAGGCAGGACGCGCCGCCCCCGGGACCGGGCCGATCCGCCGGGTCCCGCGGAGCCGCGGCGGCGATACCGCCGGGCATCCTTCACGACGGCCAGGATGGCGGCCGTGGGGCACCACACCAGGAGTTCACATGAATTTCCACACCCGCAAGTGGGTCAAGCCAGAAGATCTCAACCCCAACGGCACCCTGTTCGGCGGCAGCCTGCTGCGCTGGATCGACGAAGAAGCGGCGATCTACGCGATCATCCAGCTGGGCAACCAGCGCGTGGTCACCAAGTACATTTCCGAGATCAACTTCGTCAGCTCGGCGCGCCAGGGCGACATCATCGAGCTGGGCATCACCGCCACCGACTTCGGTCGTACCTCGCTGACCATGACCTGCCACGTGCGCAACAAGATCACCCGCAAGAGCATCCTCACCATCGACAAGATGGTCTTCGTCAACCTCGGCCCGGACGGCCTGCCGGCGCCCCACGGCAAGACCGAGATCACCTACATCAAGGACCAGTTCAAGGAAGACGAAGTCCTGCCCTGATCGGCGCGACGAGCGGCCGGCACCCGTGCCGGCCGCCGTGTTTCAGAACAGCCGGGTGAGCAGCCAGTAGAGCGAGGCCGAGAGCAGGATCGCCGCCGGCAGCGTCAGCACCCAGGCCATCAGCAGGTTGCGGATGGTCTTCCACTGTAGTCCCGAACCGTTCGCCGCCATGGTCCCGGCCACCCCGGAAGACAGCACATGGGTGGTGGATACCGGCAAGCCATACAGGTCCGCCGCGCCAATGGTCAGCATCGCCACGGTTTCCGCCGAGGCGCCCTGGGCGTAGGTCAGGTGGGTCTTGCCGATCTTCTCGCCGACCGTCACCACGATGCGTTTCCAGCCGACCATGGTGCCCAGGCCGAGGGCGATGGCCACGGCGATCTTCACCCATAGCGGGATGAACTTGGTGGCGTCGTCGATCTTCCGCTTGAACGCCTGCAACTTGCCGCGGGTGTCGGCGTCGAAGCGGCCGACGCCGTCCTTGTCCATCAGGCGGATCGCCTCGGAGGTCAGGTACATGTCGTTGCGCACGTTGCCCATGGCTTGCGCCGGTACCCGCGAGAACGCGCCATAGCCTTTCACTTCCTGGCCGATCGAGCCGGTCAGGGCGGCCAGCGCCGGGATCAGCTCAGGCGATGCCTGCTTGCTGCGCACGTAGTCGGAGAGTACCTGGCGCGGATCGGCCGGCGCCGGTTGCGGCGCGCTCTTCACCAGCGCTTGCCGGGTGACCTCGGCGACGGCGGCGAACTGCACTGCCTGGTCCGCCGGCATGGTGCGGTTCAGGGCGTAGGCCATCGGCAGGGTGCCGACCAGGATCAGCATGATCAGGCCCATGCCTTTCTGTCCGTCGTTGGAGCCGTGGGCGAAGGACACCCCGGTACAGGTCAGGATCAGCAGGCCGCGGATCCACCAGGGCGGCGGCGCCTTGCCCTTCGGCGCCTTGTACAGCGCGCGGTTCTTCACCAGCAGGCGCAGCGCCAGGAGCAGCAGGGCGGCGCAGGCGAAGCCGATCAGCGGCGAGAGCAGCAGGGAATAGCCGACCTTGGTCGCCTGGCCCCAGTCCACCCCGCTGGTGCCGTCGCGCCCGTGCATCAGCGCGTTGGCCACGCCGACGCCGATGATCGAGCCGATCAGGGTGTGCGAGGACGACGCCGGCAGGCCCAGCCACCAGGTCCCGAGGTTCCACAGGATGGCGGCGATCAGCAGGGCGAAGACCATGGCGAAGCCGGCCGAGGAACCGACCTGCAGGATCAGTTCCACCGGCAGCAGGGCGATGATGCCGAAGGCCACCGCGCCGCTGGAGAGCAATACGCCGAGAAAGTTGAAGCAACCCGACCAGACCACCGCGAAGTGCGGCGGCAGCGAGTGGGTGTAGATCACCGTGGCCACCGCGTTGGCAGTGTCGTGGAAGCCGTTGACGAACTCGAAGCCGAGGGCGATCAGCAGGGCCACGCCGAGCAGCAGGAAGGGCGTCCAGGTGGTGATCGCGGAACCGACGTCATCGACGTCCTGCATCAGGCTGTAGGCGCTGAACAGCAGTCCGGTGGCGAGCACGGCGAAGAATACGAAGGCGGTGAGGCGGCCGGGACGCTGCTCGAGATGGGGCTTGTGCGCGTTGCCGGCGGCACTGGCGACGGCGACGGCGGGAAGGACATCGGAGGTCATGGTGCGGGTCCGCGCTGGGGATGACCGGCACATGATGGGCAGGCGATTGTGACAAGTTATGTCTTTCGCATACCGGCTTCGTCTGGCGAAGAAAGGACAAGGGCCGCGGGAGGCCGCCGGAAGCCGGATGGGGTCGGGCGCCAGGCGGCCTGCCCGCTGCGGCCGCGAAGATTAATGAATTCCTGTGGCGAGTGCCATCATTTCGTCGCTAAAAAGTTGGCATGTTGAGGGATTTGCCGATCCGGACACGCGCGGGGAAGGCGAGAGCCACTGGACTAGACTGAGAAGTGCGCGGCGGGGCCGGTCGCTTGCCGGCCCGGTGCGCGGGACGAGCGCCTTCGTCCCGGGGTGGCCCGGCCGGGCGGTCGGGGAGGTCGATATGCGGATGCTGTGCCGGCTCGCGCTGGCGCTGTTGCTGTGCTTCGCCGGCCCGGCCTGTCTCGCGGCCTCCGGACCGGTACGGGTGCTCTCGGTGGATGGTGCGATCGGCCCGGCCAGCGCCGATTACCTGGTGCGCGGCATCGAGCGTGCCGCCGAGGACGGCGCGCAACTGGTGGTGCTGGAACTGGACACGCCCGGCGGCCTGGACGCATCGATGCGGCGCATCGTCAAGGCGATCCTCGCCAGCCAGGTGCCGGTCGCCGGTTTCGTCGCGCCCAGCGGGGCGCGGGCGGCGAGCGCCGGCACCTACATCCTGTATGCCTGCCATATCGCGGCGATGGCGCCGGGGACCAACCTCGGCGCCGCCACCCCGGTTCGCCTGGGGACGCCGGACAAGCCCGCAGAGAAGCCCCCGGCGCGGGACGCCGAACCCATGGCGCGCAAGCAGGTCAACGACGCCGCCGCCTATATCCGTGGCCTCGCGCAGTTGCGCGGGCGCAACGTCGAATGGGCCGAGCGCGCGGTGCGCGAGGCGGTCAGCATGGCGGCGCACGAGGCGGCGGCGCAGAAGGTGATCGACCTGCAGGCCCGCGACCTGCCCGACCTGCTGCGCCAGCTCGACGGCCGCAGCCTGCGCGTCGGCGAGCGCGCGCTTACCCTGGCTACCGCCGGCGCCACGGTCGAGCGCCAGGCACCGGACTGGCGCGCGCGGTTGCTGGCGGTGCTCACCGATCCCAGCGTGGCGCTGATCCTGATGATGATCGGCATCTACGGGCTGATCTTCGAACTGGCCAATCCCGGCATGGCGTTGCCCGGCGTGCTCGGCGGCATCTGCCTGCTGCTTGGCCTGTACGCCCTGCAGATGCTGCCGGTCAACTACGCCGGGCTGGCGCTGATCGCGCTGGGCCTGGCGTTCATGGTGGGCGAGGCGTTCGTCGCCAGCTTCGGCGTGCTCGGCATCGGCGGAATCGTCTCGTTCGTGGTCGGCGCGCTGATCCTGATCGATACCGAGGTGCCCGGCTACGGCATTCCGCCCGGCCTGGTGGTGGCCTTGGCGTTGCTCAGCGCCGCGCTGATCGTCGGTCTGCTGGGCATGGCCCTGCGTACTCGCCGGCAAGCGGTGGTAAGTGGCACCGCCGGATTGGTCGGCAGCCTGGCGACGGTGGCGGCGGTGGATTCCGAACAACCCTGCGCAGGCTGGGTGCAGCTCCAGGGCGAGCGCTGGCGGGTGCTCGCCGCACGGCCGCTGGCGGTGGGCCAGCCGGTCTGGGTGCTGGCGCGCAAGGGCCTGCTCCTGGAAGTCGCGCTGGCCGATGAAGGAGGTGGATGATGGGTATTTCCTATGGTTTGGCGATGTTGCTGGTGTTCCTCGCGCTGCTGCTGTTCAGCGCGCTGCGCATCCTCCGCGAGTACGAGCGCGGCGTGGTGTTCCAGCTCGGGCGGTTCTGGAAGGTCAAGGGGCCGGGGCTGGTGCTGGTGATCCCGGCGATCCAGCAGATGGTGCGCATCGACCTGCGCACCATCGTCCTCGACGTGCCGCCGCAGGATGTGATTTCCCGCGACAACGTTTCGGTGAAGGTCAACGCGGTGGTGTACTTCCGCGTGCTCGATCCGCAGAAGGCGATCATCCAGGTGGAGAACTACCTGGCCGCCACCAGCCAGTTGGCCCAGACCACCCTGCGCGCGGTGCTGGGCAAGCACGAACTGGACGAGATGCTCGCCGAGCGCGAGCGCCTGAACCTGGATATCCAGCAGGTGCTCGATGCGCAGACCGACGCCTGGGGCATCAAGGTGGCGAATGTGGAAATCAAGCACGTCGATCTCAACGAATCGATGGTCCGCGCCATCGCCCGGCAGGCCGAGGCGGAGCGTGAGCGCAGGGCCAAGGTGATCCATGCCGAGGGCGAGCTGCAAGCCTCGGAGAAACTCATGCAGGCGGCGCAGATGCTCGGCCGGCAGAGTGGCGCCATGCAGTTGCGCTACATGCAGACCCTCGGCGCGATCGCCGGCGACAAGAGTTCGACCATCGTCTTCCCGATGCCGATCGAACTCTTCGGCGGCAAGTACGCAGGTGCCGCGCCGCGAAACGAAAAGGCCGCCGGAGAGGACGAGGAGAGGTGAAAGCGCGCGGTTTGTGATGGAAATATCATCGAGCCGCGACACGGGGACATGCGTGCCCGGGGTCGGGATGGCTATGCTGTGGCGATCCACTCCCGGGACGCTCCTTCATGCTGCGATGCGCACTCCTGCTGCTGACATTGCTCCTCCCTTGCGCGCTGCCTGCCGCCAACCTGCGCCTGGTCGGCGACTCCTGGCCGCCTTTCGTCGATTCGCGCCTGCCTGGCAACGGCCTGGCGGTGGAACTGGTGACCACCGCGCTCAAGCGCGCCGGCTTCGACTCGAGCTTCCAGCAGGTACCCTGGTCGCGTGCCCTGCACGGCGTGCGCAGCGGTGACTACGACATCGCCCTGAGCGCCTGGTACGAGCCCGCCCGCAGCCTCTACGGGCAGTTTTCCCGCGCCTACCTGAGCAACCGCATTCGCCTGCTGCAACGCAAGGGGCGGGGTATCGAGTTTTCCCGCCTGAGCGACCTGCGTCCCTACCGCATCGCGGTCGTGCGCGACTATGCCTACGCGCCCGAATTCGACCGTGACAGCCGTCTGCAGAAGGTCAACGTAACCAGCTTCGCCAACGCCGCGCGGATGCTCGAGGCGGGGCGGGTCGACCTGGCGGTGGAGGACGAGCTGGCGCTGGGGGTCGCCTTCAAGGGCGAGCTGGCCGATTTGCGCGACAAGCTGGAGGTACTGCCCACCCCGCTTGGCGAGAACGGCCTGCACCTGCTGGTGAGCCTGAGGAATCCCCGGCATGACGAGATCGTCGACGGCTTCGACCTGGCCATCCGCGGCATGCGCGACGACGGCAGCTACCAGCGTCTGCTGGAGCGCTACGGCGCGCGCTAGGGCTGGCCTGGCAGCGGCTGCGCGCCGGCCAGTTCCTTCTTCAGCAAGTGCGCGGCCAGGGTGCGCAGCGGGGCGAGCTGGCGACAGATGTGCGCCAGTTGGGTCTGTACCAGGCGATGGCTGTCGTCCATGTCCTCGGGCATCTGCTCCAGTTCCTTGGCCAGCGCTTCCTCCTCTTCGCTGTAGATGGCGACCGGGCGTTTCTGTTCCAGGCTCGCGGCGATTTCCTCGAGGCTGGCGGAGAGCCGCTCGGCGGCGCGCTCCAGGAGGCCGTCGCTGGCGTCCTCGGGCAGGCTTTCGCGGTGCGCGCCGAGACCGGATAGATAGCTGAGCAGGGTGTGCGAGAGGACCAGGAAGCGGAAGCCGATCTCGGCGTCCTTCCTGAAGTGGCCGGGCTCCAGGAGCATGTTCGACAGGGTGGTCGACAGCGCTGCGTCGGCGTTGTGCGCGTTGCGCCGGGCGGTGCGGTAGTCGAGGTCGTCGCGCTTGCCGGTGGCGTACTGCTGCATGATCTGCCGCAGGTAACGGCTGTTGCAGGCGAGGGTGTTGGCGAGCATGCGGTTGAGCCGGCGGCCCTGCCAGTCGGGCAGCACCAGGAACACCGCGAGGCCGGCGATCAGGCTGCCCAGCAAGGTATCGAACAGGCGGGGCAGGATCAGCCCGTAGCCATCGCCGACCTGGTTGAAGCAGAACAGCACCAGCAGGGTGATCGCCGCCGTCGCCAGGGTATAGCGACTGCTGCGGGTGGCGAAGAAGGCGACCCCGGCGGCGACCGCGAACAGCGACTGCACCAGCGGGCTGGGGAACAGGTCGATCAGCGCCCAGCCGACCACCAGGCCGACCACCGTACCGAGGATCCGCTGCACCAGGCGCAGGCGGGTCGCGCCATAGTTGGGCTGGCAGACGAACACCGTGGTGAGCAGTATCCAGTAGCCCTGGGTCGGATGGATCCAGTGCAGCACGCCGTAGCCGGCGGTCAGCGCCAGGGCCATGCGCAGGCCGTGGCGGAACAGCAGCGAGGTCGGGGTGAGCTGCTGGCGCAGGCGCTCGAAGGCGTCCTTCAGGCTGCGCGGCGAGCGGTCGAGCAGGGCGCTGTCCTGTTCGTCGGCGATGGCGTCCGGGTTGCTCGCCCCGGCCAGCTTGCGGTCCAGCGTGGTGAGGTTGGCGGCCAGGGCGCCGAGCGAGCGCAGCAGGCCCTTCCAGGCCGGGTTGCTCTGCTGGCGCAGGTGTTCGAGCGAGGCCTGGAGATCTTCCAGGGCCAGCTCGCGGTCGGCGTAGTCGAACGGCTGGCGCAGGCGGATAGCCCGCGCCAGGGCCTGGCAGGCCTTGCCCTGCTGGTTGAGCAGGCGCTGGCAGCGGAACAGCACGTCGCTGTGGAAGAACGCCTCTGCCAGCCGGTTGTACGGGTAGTGCGAGGAACTGGCGCGCTCGTGGACGTCCTGGGCGATGAAATAGAGCTTCAGGTAGCGGCTCACCTTGGGGCCCGGCCGGCCATGGCCGAGGCGGTTGAGAATGGTCTCCTTGGCCTGGTTCAGCGCCACCACCACCTTGCCGTTCTGCCGTGCCAGGGCGAGGCGCTGGCCCTCCACGTCGAGCTGGCGCAACGGTTCGAACAGGCTCGACTTGATCCTCAGGTATTCGCCCAGCTCGAAATACAGGCGGGAAAGACTCTGCTGCACCGGCTGGTTGGAGAACAGCGCGTTCCACAGCACCGAGAGCAGCCCGTACCAGGCCGCCCCGGCCACCAGCAGCAGCGGTTCGTGCCAGACATCGGCGACCTCACCGCCGCGCTGGTCCACACCGATCATGGTGTAGATCGAGAGGATCAGGGTCGCCGAGGCGATCGCCGCATAGCGCTCGCCGAGGGCGCCGAGGAAGATCATGCCGAACGCCGACAGCGCCATCCCGGAAACGAACAGCCAGGGATAGGGGAACAGCAACTCGACGGCGAAGGCGGCGACGCTGAAGCACAGCAGGGTCACCAGCAGCGCTTGCAGGCGGCCGAGCCAGTTGTCGTCGGTCTCCGCCAGGGCGCTGGCGATGATCCCGAGGAACAGCGGGATCAGCAGCTCGATGCGGTCCTGCCACCAGCACAGCAGCAGGGCGCCGGCCAGGGCGATGAACACCCGCAGGCTGTAGGCGAACTTGTCGAGGGCCCAGAGGCGGCGGAGCGTGTGTGTCAGCGAAGAGGGCGGCATGGGGCGGAGTGCTATCCGATGGTCCGTGGTTCAGCCTATGTGGCCTGTCCGGCTAATTCAATCGGCCGATTTCGCGCGACTGGAAGTCCGCTGCCCGCCGCAGTCGCAGGAAACGCTGCCGTGGGCAACTCGGTCGAGCCGGGCATCTGGCGGATGCAGGCTTCGTGCCTGCGAACGCTAAGACGTCGTCGCCGCGCCGGAAGTTACCCGGCGGCGATATCGCGCGCCGGAGCGGGCCCGGCGAGCGAAGCGGCGGCGCGCTACAGCAGGCGGACCTTGAACGAGCGCCCCTTGATCTTGCCTTCGCTCAGGCGCTTGAGGGCCTGGTGGGCGAGGCCGCGCTCGATGGCGACGAAGGCCTGGAAGTCGAAGATGGCGATCTTGCCCACCGCGCTGCCGGGCAGCCCGGCGTCGCCGGTGAGGGCACCGAGCAGGTCGCCGGGGCGCACCTTGTCCTTGCGTCCGCCGGCGATGCACAGGGTGCTCATCGGCGGCAGCAATGGCTCCGGGCTGGCCTTCAACTGGCCGAGGGCGTACCAGGCCAGCGGCTGCTTCTGCAGGTCCTCGATGGCCTGCGCGCGGCTGGCCTCGGCCGGCGCCACCAGCGACAGGGCCAGGCCTTTCTCGCCGGCGCGACCGCTGCGTCCGATGCGATGGATGTGGACCTCCGGGTCGCGTGCCAGCTCGACGTTGATCACCGTTTCCAGGGCGGCGATGTCCAGCCCGCGGGCGGCCACGTCGGTGGCCACCAGTACGTTGCAACTGCGGTTGGCGAACACCGTCAGGACCTGGTCGCGCTCGCGCTGCTCCAGGTCGCCGTGCAGGGCCAGGGCGGAAATCCGCTGCGCCTTCAGTGCGTCGGCCAGCTCCTGGCACTGCTGGCGGGTCTGGCAGAAGGCCACGCAGGACTGCGGCCGGAAATGCTGGAGCAGGCGTACCACGGCGTCCATGCGCTGCTTCGGGTCGATCTCGAAGAAGCGCTGCTCGATCTGGCTGTCGGCGTGCAGCGACTCGACCTTCACCTGTCGCGGATCGCGCATGAAGGTCTTCGCCAGCTTCTCGATGCCGTCCGGGTAGGTGGCGGAGAACAGCAGGGTCTGCCGGCGCTCGGGGAGCTGGCCGATGATCTCGGCGATGCTGTCGTAGAAGCCCATGTCGAGCATCCGGTCGGCTTCGTCGAGGACCAGGGTATTGAGCCCGTCGAGGACCAGGGTGCCCTTGCGCAGGTGCTCCTGGATGCGCCCCGGGGTGCCGACCACCACGTGCGCGCCGTGCTCCAGCGAAGCCACCTGCGGGCCGTAGGGGACGCCGCCGCAGAGGGTCAGGACCTTGATGTTGTCGGCGGCGCGGGCCAGCCGGCGGATCTCCTTGGCGACCTGGTCGGCCAGTTCGCGGGTCGGGCACAGCACCAGCGCCTGGCAGCCGAAGTAGCGCGGGTTCAGCGGGCTGAGCAGGGCGAGGCCGAAGGCCGCGGTCTTGCCGCTGCCGGTCTTGGCCTGGGCGATCAGGTCGTGACCCTGGAGGATCAGCGGCAGGCTCTGCGCCTGGATCGGCGTCATCTCCCGGTAACCGAGGGAGTCGAGATTGGCCAGGAGGTCCGCGGAAAGCGGCAGCGAGGAGAAAGCGGTGGAGGTCACGGGGCAGGGCTCGGCAGGCGATACGAGCGGCTAGTCTAGCAGCCTGCGGCGGCTTGCCGCGTGCGATCGCCGCCGGAGCAGCAGCGACAGGCAATGTATCTTTGGCCAGTACCGTTCGTCCGAAAAACGAAAAAAGCGCGTTTCTGTATTTTTATACAGGTTCGCTTTCCTCAGTTTTTTGTCGTAGAGTGCTGACACTGTGTTTGCATGGGTCGCCGTCGATCGTGACCTGATGCGGTCGGAAATTCCAGCCCGTCCTGCTCGACTCCTTGTAACTCCTTGCAACTCAGTTACCGGCTACGATTTCGTGGCTAAATCAATACCCATAGTTCCAAGGAGAACTTGCAATGTCCCGTCAGAACGGCACCGTTAAGTGGTTCAACGAAACCAAAGGCTACGGCTTCATTACCCCGGAAAGCGGCCCGGACGTTTTCGTTCACTTCCGTGCCATCGAAGGTAACGGCTTCAAGACCCTGGCCGAAGGCCAGAAGGTCAGCTTCGAAGTCGTACAAGGCCAGAAAGGCATGCAGGCCGAGCGCGTTCAGGTGATCAACTAAGATCCCTGGGCCCCAGCCCGAAGAACCCGGATGGAAGCATCCGGGTTTTTTATTGCCCGGAGAAAACCGTCACACTGTCTTCGCCTGCCGTTCACCCTGTCTTGACGAGTTCCCGCCCAGAGTGGCCCGGTCCCGTTCGGAGTCGTTTCGATGAAGCCTGTGCAATCCCGTCGTCTGGCCTTCGCCGCGCTGTTGTCGCTGTCGTTCTCTTCCGCGTCCTGCCATGCCGCCACCGAGCACTGGGGCTGGATCGAGCAGTCCTGGCTGATGCCCGAGCGCATGCAGGCCAAGGCCAAGCTGGATACCGGCGCGCTGACCTCGTCGCTGGACGCGAGGAATATCCATCGCTACAGGAAGGACGGCGAGCGCTGGGTGCGCTTCGATGTCGTGCTGCCCACCGCCGACAGCAAGGCGCCGGTCAGCGTGACCTTCGAGCGCAAGGTGCTGCGGCTGATCAAGGTACGCGGCGCCGGCGGCAGCGACAGCCGTCCGGTGGTGGCGATGGACATCTGCCTGGGCGCCAAGCTGCTGCGCGAGCAGTTCTCCCTGCGCGACCGCGGCAACATGAACTATCCGGTGCTGCTCGGTCGCCGCACGCTCGAACACCTCGGCGCGGTCGACGTGTCCCGAACCTTTACCCGCAAACCTACCTGCAGCGCGCTCGCCGCTCAGTAGAAGAACCAGCGCAGCAGTCCAGCGCCCAGCGCCACCCAGAACAGCACGATCAGCGCAGCCATCCACAGGTTGCGCGGGTGCGTCTCGACCTCGCGAGCCCGCGCGCGGCACTCGGCGAGCAGCGTGGGTGGGGTGAGGCGGATCGCCAGCCAGATCCCCAGCGGCACCAGCAACAGGTCGTCGAGGTAGCCGAGCAGCGGTATGAAGTCCGGGATCAGGTCGATCGGACTCAGCGCATAGGCCACCACCAGCAGAGCCACCAGTCGGGCCAGCCAGGGCATGTGCGGATGGCGGCTGCACAGCCAGAGGGCGATGACCTCGGTCTTCAGCTCGCGAGCCCAGCGCTTGAGCGTAGCGATCCAGGCCATCCTAGAGGTCCGGGTCCTTTTCCGGATCGACCCGGCGCGGGCTGGTGCGACCGTCCTCGCTGCCGAGCTGGAAGAAGATCGCCGCGGCCAGCATCGACATCAGGCCGACGCTGACATAGGTGGCGTGGAAGGCGCCGAGTACGGTGTCCTGCCCCGTATCCAGGTCGGTCTGGAAACCGCCCAGCAACGCCGCCGCGCAAGCCACGCCGAGGCTGATCGACAACTGCACGACCACCGACATCAGGCTGTTGCCGCTGCTGGCGTTGCTGTCCTGCAGGTCGATCAGGGTGAGGGTGTTCATCGCCGTGAATTGCAGGGAGTTCACCGCGCCGAGCAGGCTCAGGTGCAGCAGCAGCCAGACGTAGGGGGTGTCCTGGTCGACCAGGCCGAAGCCGGCGATCAGGCAGCCGAGGATCAGGGTGTTGCCGACCAGCAGCTTGCGATAGCCGAAGAAGTCCAGCAGTGGCTTGGCCATCGGCTTGGCGACCATCGCGAACAGCGCCAGCGGGATCATGGTCATGCCCGCGGTGGAGGGCGGGTAGCCCAGTCCCACCTGCAGCAACAGCGGGGTGAGGAAGGGCAGGGCGCCGCTGCCCAGGCGGGCGAACAGGTTGCCGAGGATGCCGACGGCGAAGGTCCGCGCCTTGAACAGGCTCGGTGGGAACAGCGGCTTGTCGATGCGTAGCGCGCGCAGCCAGTAGGCGGTGAGCAGGACCAGTCCGCCGATCAGCAGCAGGACCACGCGCAGGTGCGACAGGTGCAGCTCGCCGAGTCCTTCCAGGGCGATGGAGATCAGCACCATGGAGCCGCCGAAGAGCAGGAAGCCGATGCTGTCGAAACGGCTCGGCACCGGGCTGCGCAGGTCCGGCATCAGCTTCATCGCCACCAGGCAGCCGAGCAGGCCGACCGGCAGGTTGATCAGGAAGATCCAGTGCCAGGAGGCGTACTCCACCAGCCAGCCGCCCAGCGTCGGTCCCGCCAGCGGGCCGAGCAGGCCGGGAATGGTGACGAAGCTGAGCACCCGCACCAGGTCCTGGCGCGGGTAGACGCGCAGGATCACCAGCCGTCCCACCGGCATCATCAGCGCGCCGCCGACGCCCTGTACGATGCGCGCGCCGACCAGCAGTTCGAGGCTCGGCGACAGCGCGCAAAGCAACGAGCCGAGGCTGAACAGCAATACCGCGCCGAGGAATACCCGGCGTGTGCCGAAACGGTCGGCGATCCACCCCGAGGCCGGTATCAGCAGGGCCACCGTGAGCAGGTAGGCGATCACCACCGCCTGCATGCGCAGCGGGTTTTCGTTCAGCGAACTGGCCATGCTCGGTAGTGCGGTGTTGAGGATGGTGCCGTCGAGGGCTTGCATGAAGAAGGCGACGGCGACCAGCCAGGGCAGTTGGCGGGCGATGCGGGGGGTGAGCTGGAACGGCTCGCTCATGGACGGGCTCCCTCGGGCGGACAGGGCCCAAGCATAGAGAAGTTCTCGCCGCGATGGGACGGCCGACGACCGGATCGGGGCGAACAGCGGGCATTGCGGCGGAAGTCGCGGGCCAGAGCGGTCGCCTTTCATTGTCCTGGGTCAAGCCGAAGCGCTGGCGCTCGCCGGCTGCTGTGCTAGTACTCAAGAGTCACCCCGTCAGTGGCTGCGGATGCGACGCCGGCGCTTCGTCATTGCACGGACATGTCCCGCGTTGCATGCTCGACGGCGCGTGCTTCACCGCCTTGTCGCGATGTTCTCCACGCAGCGCTCGGCGACCCCGGTCGCCGCTGCCGTCGCCGAAGCCCACCTTCCGTGGAAACAGGAGTCCTCCCATGGCCCAGGAACTTTGCGCTATCTGCCACGAACGTCCCGCCGTCGCCCGCGTCAGCCTGGTACAGAACGGCCAGCGCCGCGAACTCGCCCTCTGCGAACTGCACTACCGCCAGTTGATGCGCCAGCAGCGCATGCGCTCGCCGCTGGAGTCGCTGTTCGGCGGCGGCAGCCCGTTCGACGAGATCTTCTCCGGCTTCGGCGAGCAGAGCCCGGTCACCCCGGTGCGCGCCCGCGAGCCGGAGGCGGTGGACATCGCCGAATACTTCAGCAAGCAGACCACCGAGTACCTGCAACGCGCCGCGCAGGTCGCTGCCGAATTCGGCAAGCGCGAAGTGGACACCGAGCACCTGCTCTACGCCCTGGCCGACGCCGACGTGGTGCAGGCGGTGCTCAAGCAGTTCGGCCTGTCGCCGGCCGACCTCAAGCAGTACATCGAGGCCAACGCCGTGCGCGGCGCCAGCAAGGGCGAGGCGAGCGAGGACATGACCATCTCGCCGCGGGTGAAGAGCGCCTTGCAGCATGCCTTCGCCCTGTCCCGCGAACTCGGCCACAGCTATGTCGGCCCCGAGCACCTGTTGCTCGGCCTGGCGGCGGTGCCGGACAGCTTCGCCGGGACGCTCCTGAAGAAGTACGGCCTGACCGAGCAGGCGCTACGGCAGAAAGCGGTCAAGGTGGTCGGCAAGGGCGCCGAGGATGGCCGCGTGGACGGCCCGAGCAACACTCCGCAACTGGACAAGTTCAGCCGCGACCTGACCCGGCTGGCCCGCGAAGGCAAGCTCGATCCGGTGATCGGCCGCTCGAAGGAAGTCGAGACCACCATCGAGGTGCTCGCCCGGCGCAAGAAGAACAACCCGGTGCTGATCGGCGAGCCCGGCGTCGGCAAGACCGCCATCGTCGAAGGCCTGGCCCAGCGCATGGTCCAGGGCGAGGTGCCGGAGGTGCTGCGCGACAAGCGCCTGGTCGAACTGAACATCAACGCCATGGTCGCCGGCGCCAAGTACCGCGGCGAGTTCGAGGAACGCCTCAAGCAGGTGATGGACGAACTGCAGGCGGCGCAGAGCGAGATCATCCTGTTCATCGACGAGGTGCACACCATCGTCGGTGCCGGCCAGGGCGGCGGCGAAGGCGGGCTGGACGTGGCCAACGTGCTGAAGCCGGCGATGGCGCGCGGCGAGATGAACCTGATCGGCGCCACCACCCTCAACGAGTACCAGAAGTACATCGAGAAGGACGCCGCGCTGGAGCGGCGCTTCCAGCCGGTGTTCATCCCCGAGCCGACGGTGGAGCAGACCATCTCCATCCTCCGTGGCCTGCGCGACAAGCTCGAAGGCCACCACAAGGTGACCATCCGCGACGAGGCCTTCGTCGCCGCCGCCGAGCTGTCCGACCGCTACATCGGCAACCGCTTCCTGCCGGACAAGGCCATCGACCTGATCGACCAGGCCGCCGCCCGCGTGCGCATCGCCAGCACCTCGCGGCCGGCCGAGATCCAGGAACTGGAGGCCGAGCTGGCGCAGCTCAAGCGCGAGCAGGACTACGCCGCCAGCCGCAAGTGGTACGACGAGGCGAAGGTCTTCGAGAAACGCATCCAGGAACGCAAGGAACACCTCGAGCAGATCACCGAGCGCTGGCAGCAGACCCAGGGGTCGAAGACCGAGGAGGTGCGGGTCGAGGACATCGCCGAGATCATCTCCAGGCTCACCGGCATCCCGGTCACCGAACTGACCGCCGAGGAGCGCGAGAAGCTCCTGCAGATGGAAGAGCGCCTGCACCAGCGGGTGATCGGCCAGCAGGAAGCGATCACCGCGGTCAGCGACGCCGTGCGCCTGGCCCGCGCCGGGCTGCGCCAGGGCAGCCGGCCGATCGCCACCTTCCTGTTCCTCGGCCCGACCGGGGTGGGCAAGACCGAGCTGGCCAAGGCCCTGGCCGAGGTGGTGTTCGGCGACGAAGACGCGATGATCCGCATCGACATGAGCGAATACATGGAGCGCCACGCGGTGTCCCGGCTGATCGGTGCGCCGCCGGGCTACGTCGGCTACGACGAGGGCGGCCAGCTCACCGAGCGGGTGCGCCGGCGGCCGTACAGCGTGATCCTGCTCGATGAGATCGAGAAGGCCCACGCCGACGTCAACAACATCCTCCTGCAGGTGTTCGACGACGGCCGCCTGACCGACGGCAAGGGGCGCGTGGTGGACTTCACCAATACCATCATCATCGCCACCAGCAACCTAGGCTCCGAGCTGATCATGAAGAACGCCCAGGCCGGCGAGTTCGCCCAGCCGCCGGAGAAGCTCAAGCGCGAACTGATGACTACCCTGCGCGGACATTTCCGCCCGGAATTCCTCAACCGCCTCGACGAGGTGATCGTCTTCGAGTCGCTGAGCAAGGCGCAGATCGAGGACATCGTGCGCCTGCAACTGGAGCGGGTGAAGCGCGCCGCGCACGCTCAGGACATCTACCTGCACATCGACGACAGCCTGGTCGGCCACCTCGCCGAAGAGGCCTACCAGCCGGAGTTCGGCGCCCGCGAACTGAAGCGGCAGATCCGCCAGCAACTGGAGACGCGCCTGGCCACGGCGATGCTCAAGGGCGAGGTGAAAGAGGGCGAGACGGTCACCTTCTTCTACGATGCCAAGGACGGCGTCGGCTACCGCAAGGGCACCGCGCCGAAGCCGGCGGCACGCAAGAAGTCCGGCGCCGGCGAGACGCCCAGGGGCCGCGCGACGGCGGCGAGGAAGCCGGCGGCGAAGAAAGGCGCCGCCGCCAAGGGCAAGGCCGACAAGCCGAAGGCCAAGTGACCCGACCAAGGTTGGGGAACAAGGCACCGGCCGGCCGGTCGAAATCTCACCCCGGCCTGCGAATGCGGCCGGGGCGTTCGATATCTCATGAGGAATTGCCGATGCGCGTCACCACCCACGCTACCCTGGCCGCGGCCCTGCTGCTCAGCGCCGCCTCCGCGTTCGCCTTCAATCTCGGGGATGCCGCCAAGGCGGTCGCCGGGGCATCCCAGGGCGACTCCGCCCAGGTAGCCACCACCCCGCAGACCAGCGGTCTGCTCGGCGCACTCACCGGCCAGCTCGGGGTCAGCCAGGAGCAGGCGGTCGGCGGTACCGGCGCCCTGCTCGGCCTGGCCAAGAACCAGTTGGCCGGCAACGATTATTCGCAACTGGTTAAGACCATCCCCGGCCTCGACAAGCTGGCCGGCAACAACGCCCTGGCCGGTCTCGGCGGGCTCGGCAACGTGCTCGGCAAGAGCGGCGGCGACAGCAAGGGCCTCGGTTCGCTGCTCGGCAATGCGGACAGCATGGGCGACGTGAACAAGGCCTTCGGCACCCTGGGCATGGATAGCGGGATGACCGAGAAGTTCGCCCAGGTGCTGGTCGACTACTTCGGCAAGCAGGGCGCCAACAGCGAGCTGCTGGGCAGCCTGAGCAATCTCTGGGGAGTGAGCAAGGCGGGCGGCTCGTCGCTGCTCTGATCTGCCGCCAGCGGATCGGCGGATAACCGCGTTGCGGTTATTCGCCCTACGAAGTGGGTGCGGCGCCCGGATATTCGTTGCCCGCACCGGTAGGGCGAATAACGCCCCCGGCGTTATCCGCCGCTGCGCCGTGGAAACGGCGGATAACCGCGTTGCGGTTATTCGCCCTACGAGGTGGGTGCGACCCCGGGTATTCGTTGCCCGCACCGGTAGGGCGAATAACGCCCCCGGCGTTATCCGCCGCTGCGCCGTGGAAACGGCGGATAACCGCGTTGCGGTTATTCGCCCTACGAGGTGGGTGCGACCCCGGGTATTCGTTGCCCGCACCGGTAGGGCGAATAACGCCCCCGGCGTTATCCGCCGCTGCGCCGTGGAAACGGCGGATAACCGCGTTGCGGTTATTCGCCCTACGAGATGGGTGTGCTTCGGCCGGTACTTCAGCGCAGTTGCCGCAAGCGGGCGATGCGTTCGTCCTTTTCTTCCCACATGCGCGAGACCCATTCCTGCACGTACTGGCGGAACACCGGGTCGTTCTCGTAGTCGCCCTGCCACAGGGCGGGATCGATCGGGCGGGTCTGGATGTCGACGATCACCTTCGGCACCCGTCCGCAGAGCAGGTCCCAGAATCCCGGCACCTTGTCGCTCGGGTAGACCACGGTGACGTCGAGCAGGGCGTCCAGTTGCTCGCCCAGCGCGGCGAGGACGAAGGCCACCCCGCCGGCCTTGGGCTTGAGCAGGTGGCGATAGGGCGACTGTTGCCGGGCCTTCTTCTGCTCGCTGAAACGCGTGCCTTCCAGGTAGTTCACCACGGTCACCGGGATGCGCTTGAACTTCTCGCAGGCGGCCTTGGTGATCTCCAGGTCCTTGCCCTTGAGTTCCGGGTGCTTCTCCAGGAAGGCCTTGGAATAGCGCTTCATGAACGGATACTCCAGCGCCCACCAGGCCAGGCCGAGGAAGGGCACCCAGATCAGCTCCTTCTTGAGGAAGAACTTGAAGTACGGGGTGCGCCGGTTGAACACCTGGATCAACGCGGGGATGTCGACCCAGGACTGGTGGTTGCTCACCACCAGGTACGAGGTGTCCTGGCGCAGGTCGCCGGCGCCGCGCACGTCCCAGACCGTCGGCGTGCAGGTGGCGAAGATCCACTTGTCGATCTCCGCCCAGGTCTCGGCGATCCACATCACGCCCCTGGAGCAGAGGTCCTTCAGGCGCTGGCCGGGGAGCACCAGCTTGAGCAGTGCGATCAGCATCATCGGGCCGATCAGGATCAGCGTGTTGAGAAGCAGCAGAAGGCTGCTGGTCAGGCCGGTCAACAGTTTCCGCATGGTTGGTTTCCCTGTCCTGGGTGTGGGTCGACGCGGCCCATCATACGCATCCGCGCCGCGCCGCCCAAGCCGCCGGCGTGGCGAACGAAACCGCGCCGTGCTAGTCCTATGTGGACCTCGTATCACTTCAGGAGATGCCCGCGTGAAGCGTGCCCTTGCCTTGCTCTCGCTGTTCGCCCTGCCGGTCCTCGCCGCCGAACCCAACCTCTACGGCCGCTACGAATGGGTCTCCCTGCCGGAGCTGGACCGCACCCTGCAGGCGAAGATGGACACCGGCGCCTACACCTCCTCGCTGTCGGCCAAGGACATCGAGTTGTTCCAGCGCGACGGCGAGGAGTGGGTGCGCTTCCGGCTGGCCACCAAGGAGGCCGACGGCTCGGTGTTCGAGCACAAGCTGGCGCGCATCGGCAAGATCAAGAACCGCGCCGACAACCGCAACGGCGAGGACGAGGATGAGGACCGCCTGAGCGAACGCCCGGTGATCGACCTGCAGGTCTGCCTGGGCGGAGCGATGAAGACCATCGAGGTCAACCTAACCGACCGCAGCGCCTTCAACTATCCGTTCCTGATGGGCACCAAGGGCTTGCGCAAATTCCGCGTCGCGGTCGATCCCTCCGAGCGCTTCGTCGCCGACAAGCCCACCTGCAAGTAAGCGTCCTACGCCACCGGCGGCGCGATTGACGCGCGCGCCTGCTTGCGGCACCGTTCCGGCATTCCCGTCAGCCGCCGTCACGCCATGCCGCATATCCTGATCGTCGAAGATGAAGCCGCGATTGCCGACACCCTGCTCTACGCCCTGCAGGCCGAAGGCTTCGCCACCACCTGGGTGACCCTCGCCGGCGAGGCGCTGGCGTTGCAGGAGCGCCAGCCGGCGGATCTGCTGATCCTCGACGTCGGTCTGCCGGACATCAGCGGTTTCGAGGCCTGCAAGCGCCTGCGGCGGTTCTCCGAGGTGCCGGTGATCTTCCTCACCGCGCGCGATGCCGAGATCGACCGCGTGGTCGGCCTGGAGATCGGCGCCGACGACTACGTGGTCAAGCCGTTCAGCCCGCGCGAGGTGGCGGCTCGGGTCAAGGCCATCCTCAAGCGCATGGCGCCGCGCCCGGCGGCGCTGGAAGGGGCCGCGCCGAGCGGGCCGTTCCAGGTCGACGAGGAGCGCGTGCGGATCCACTACCGCGACACCCCGCTCAACCTCACCCGCCACGAGTTCCGCCTGTTGCAGACGCTGCTCGGGCAGCCCGAGCGGGTATTCAGCCGCGAGCAGTTGCTCGACGCCCTCGGCGTCGCCAGCGAGGCCGGCTACGAGCGCAACATCGACAGCCACATCAAGAGCCTGCGCGCCAAGCTGCGCCAGGTGAACGAACGCGGCGAAGCGATCCAGACCCATCGCGGCCTGGGCTACAGCTACAGCCCGGACCACGCCTGATGCCGCTCGGCGTTCGGATCTTCCTGGTCTACTTCCTGTTCGTCGGTCTCACCGGCTACTTCGTGCTGAGCACGGTGATGGACGAAGTGCGCCCCGGCGTGCGCCAGTCCACCGAGGAAACCCTGGTGGACACCGCCAACCTGCTCGCCGAGATCCTCCGCCAGGACGTGAAGAACGGCACCCTGGCACAGAGCGACCTGCCGGAGATGCTCGAGGACTACGGCAAGCGCGTGCCGCAGGCGGATATCTGGGGCTTGCGCAAGGAGGCGGTGAACCACCGCATCTACGTCACCGACGCCAGCGGCAAGGTGCTGCTGGACTCCGCCGGGGTGGCTGTCGGCCAGGACTATTCGCGCTGGAACGACGTCTACCTGACTCTCCGGGGCCAGTACGGCGCGCGCTCCAGCCGCGAAGACCCGGACGACCCGGATTCCTCGGTGATGTACGTGGCGGCGCCGATCAAGGATGGTGGGAAGATCATCGGGGTGGTTTCGGTGGCCAAGCCGAACAGCAGCCTGCAACCCTACATCGACCGCTCGCAGCGGCGCCTGGCCTGGCTCGGTGCCGGGCTGATCGCCCTCGGGCTGCTGGTCGGCGGCCTGCTCTCCTGGTGGCTCAGCGGCGCGCTGCGGCGCCTCACCCAGTACGCACAGGCGGTCAGCGAGGGGCGCCGCGCCGAGCTGCCGCGCTATCGCGGCGGCGAGATGGCGCAACTGGCCGACGCGGTGGAACGCATGCGCACGCAACTGGAAGGCAAGGACTACGTCGAGCGCTACGTGCATACCCTGACCCACGAACTGAAGAGCCCATTAGCGGCGATCCGTGGCGCCGCCGAGTTGCTCGACGGCGAGATGCCGGCCGAGCAGCGGGCGCGCTTCGTCGGCAACATCGCCGGCGAGAGCGAGCGCCTGCAACAACTGATCGAGCGCCTGCTGAGCCTGGCCCAGGTGGAGCAGCGGCAAGGCCTGGAGGAGGTCGGCAAGGTCGACCTGCGGGAGATCGCCGCGTCCCTGCTGGAAGGCCAGGCGGCGCGTATCCAGCGCCAGCGATTGCGGGTGGAGAACCGCCTGGAAGGTCCCTGCGAGGTTCGCGGCGAGCAGTTCCTGCTGCGCCAGGCGCTGGCCAACCTGCTCGACAACGCCCTCGACTTCACCCCGCCCGGCGGCATCCTTCGCCTGCTCGCCGAGGTCGACGGCGAGGGTATCGCCTTGCGCCTGTTCAACCAGGGGCCGGCGATTCCCGACTACGCCCTGGCGCGCCTCACCGAACGCTTCTACTCGCTGCCGCGCCCGGCCAGCGGGCGCAAGAGCACCGGGCTGGGACTGAACTTCGTCGCCGAGGTGGCGCAACTGCATGGCGGCCGGTTGCAGGTCGGCAACCGCGACGACGGCGTCGAGGCGCTGCTCTGGCTGTCGCGCGGCTGAGGCGCCTCCACGGAAACTCCATCGACTCTCCACACGGCGACCCGAAGCCCGCCATCGCGGCGCCGCAGACTTTCCGCCATCACCCCGACGGAGAGTCCCCCCATGAACCGCACGCTGGCCTACAAGCTCGGCGCCATCGCCCTACTCATCCTGCTATTGCTGATTCCCCTGTTGATGATCGACGGCCTGATCCGCGATCGCCAGGAGGTTCGTGACGGCGTGCTGCAGGATATCGCCCGCAGCTCCAGCTACAGCCAGCGCCTCACCGGCCCGCTGCTGGTGGTGCCGTACCGCAGGACGGTGCGCGAGTGGGTCACCGAGGAGAAGACCGAGAAGCGCGTGTTGCAGGAGCGCGAGCAGCGCGGCGAGCTGTACTTCCTGCCCGACCGCTTCGCCCTCGACGGGCAGATGCGCACCGAGCTGCGCTACCGTGGCATCTACCAGGCGCGCCTGTACCACGTCGACAACAAGGTCGCCGGCTACTTCCAGGTGCCTGCGCACTATGGCATCGAAGAAGACCTGGAGGACTACCAGTTCGAAACGCCGTTCCTGGCGATGGGCATCAGCGACATCCGCGGCATCGAGAATGCCCTGCGCCTGTCCCTCAACGGTGCCAGCGTCGACTTCGAGCCGGGTAGCCGGGTCGGCCTGCTCGGCAGCGGTGTGCACGCACCGCTGCAAGGCGTCGACGGGCGCCAGGCGCAGCGCCTGGAGTACGCCTTCGACCTGTCGTTGCTCGGCAGCGAGCGGCTGGACATCGTGCCGGTGGGCCGCGACAGCCAGGTCATCCTGAAGGCCGACTGGCCGCACCCGAGCTTCGGCGGCGAGTTCCTGCCCAGCGAGCGGGAGATCACCGCCGAGGGCTTCACCGCGCGCTGGCAGACCAGCTTCTTCGCCACCAACATGGAAGAGGCGCTGCGCAGTTGCGTGGAGGAGCAGCGCTGCGACGGTTTCCAGGCGCGCGCCTTCGGCGTCGGCCTGGTCGATCCGGTGGACCAGTACCTGAAGGCCGACCGCGCGATCAAGTACGCGCTGCTGTTCATCACCCTGACCTTCGCCGGCTTCTTCCTCTTCGAGGTGCTCAAGCGCCTGGCGGTACACCCGGTCCAGTACGCGCTGGTCGGCCTGGCGCTGGCGTTCTTCTACCTGCTGCTGCTGTCGCTGGCCGAGCACGTCGGCTTCGAGCTGGCCTACCTGGTCTCCGCCGGAGCCTGTGTCGGCCTGATCGGCTTCTACCTGTGCTTCGTCCTGCGCAGCGTGGCCCGAGGGCTGGGCTTCAGCGTCGGCCTGGCAGGGCTGTACGGCCTGCTCTACGGCTTGCTGAGCGCGGAGGACTACGCCTTGCTGATGGGCTCGCTGCTGCTGTTCGCGGTGCTTGCCGCGGTGATGGTGCTGACCCGCCGCCTGGACTGGTACGGGGTCGGCCGCAAGGACCTCCCGGCCGTACCCGCCAAGGCCTGACGACGAGGGCGGCGGCGCCGGCCGCCGCCGATTTCCAAGGAGGAAAAGCATGCGCCTGTTCTTCGAGTTCACCCTCTGTGCCGCCCTCGGCCTGCTGGTCAGCGGCGTGATCCTGATCTTCCTGCTGTTCTTCGGCAAGTTCGGCCTGATCGAGTACTGGATCGCCAGCGGCAAGCCCCTGGCCCACGCCATGCTGGTGCTGATGCCGGACGGATTCTGGGAAGGCCTCAGCGGCATCGAGGGCGCCGCCGGCAATCCGCACGTGCGCTCCTTCCTGGAGCTTTGCATGGGGCTCGGACAGAGCGCGCTGTTGCTGGGCCTGCTGCTGTTCCGCCTGGTGTGCTGGAAATGAACGGCTATGTCGGCCTGCGCGACGACCGTCGCGACGGCGAGCGCCTGGCGGCGCGGATCGGCCTGCTGTTCCCCGGCCCCTCGGCGGCCTGGCTGCAACGCGCCGAACGTCTGCGGCGGCAGCAGGCGTCGGCGGGCCTCGGGGTCAGGCGCGGGTGGCCTGCATCGACGGGCGCTGGCTGACTTCGGCGAACCAGGCGGCGAGTCGTGGGTAGCGGCCGCGCCAGTCCCACTCCGGCTGGCGCAGGTCGAGATAGCCCAGGGCGCAGGCGACGCCGATGGCGGCGATGTCGAAGCGCGCCTGCAGTTCGGCGATGCAGTCGCTCTCCAGCCATGCCAGGGACCGCGCGATCTTTTCCCGCTGTGCCTCGAGCCAGGCGTCCCAGCGCTTCTCCTCGGGGCGGACGAAGGTCTCGTAGCGAGTCAGCACCGCGGCGTCGAGGACGGCGTCCGCCAGCGAGGCGATGGTCAGGCGTCGCCAGCGGGCGCTGCCTTCGCGGGGGATCAGCGGTTCGCCGACGTGCTGCTGGTCGAAGTAGTCGCAGATCACCCGGCTGTCGTGCAGCACCTGGCCGTCCGGCAGGCGCAGGGCGGGAATCTTGCCGGCCGGGTTGCTGGCGTTGAGCTGCCGGATGGGCGCGACCGGCGTCGGCGTGACTTCCTCGAGCGCCACGCGCTCGCGTTGGCCGGTTTCGTGGAGCAGGACCAGGACCTTGCGCACGAAGGGCGAGGCGGCGGCGTAAAACAGCGTATGGGTAGCGCTCATGCGGGCTCCTTGGAAGGATCAGTCGCGGACGACGCGCAGACGATCGGCGGCAGGCTCGGCGCTCCAGGTTTCTCCGGGGCGACCGCCGAGCAGGGCGTTGCCGGGCGCCGGCCGGTCGCTGGGCAGGACGCGGAATGTCGCCTGCTCACTGTCGAAACGCAAGAGCGCCCCGCTGGCGGCGTCGTGCAGCCAGACACGGTCCATGGCGTCGACCCGCAGGCTGTCCGGGCGGGCCTGGCTGTCCGGCAGCGGCCAGCTCTGCCACGAGGCATCGCTGGGATCGTAGCGGTACAGCCGGGCGCCACCGCTGTCGCTGGCCCAGAGCCTGCCGATGGAGTCGGCGCCGATCCCGCGCAAGGCCTTCGTGCCTTCAGGCGCGGGCAACCGCTCGGCGCTGCCGTCGAGCGGATCGACATGCACCAGCGCGTCGTCCTGCGCGTACCAGACCTCGCCGTCCGGGGTGACGCAGATGCCGTTCGCCGCCTTGCCCTGGGGCGAGGGCCAGACCTCCACCAGGCGCCTGGCTGGGTCGAGGCGACCGTGGAAGCCGCGGCTGCCGGTGAACCAGAGGCGCCCGTCGTCGTCGAATACCGCGGACTCGAGCCCGGCCGGCGCGGCCTTGGCCGGTAGCGGGAAACGTTCGCTGCCCAGGCGCTCGCCGCCGATGCGAAGGATGGCGTTGAGGCCGCTGTCGAGCACCCAGGCGTTGCCGCTCTCGTCGCTGACGATGGCTCGCGGCCGCGCGCCTTCGCCGAGCGGCACCTGCACGCTCTCGCCACTGGTCGGGTCGAGGCGCCCCAGCGAATGCCCGCCGTCCGCGCCGTACCAGACCGCACCCTGTGCACTGGGCGCGACCGCGTAGGGCGCGGAGCCCTTGTCCAGCGGGTAGTACTGTTCGCCGGCCAGGGCGGCGCCGGTCGACGACAGGGCCAGGAACAGGCCCAGCAGCGGGTAGGGCAGGTGACGCATACGGTTCTCCCGGAACGACGAGCGGAACGTGGAAAGGCTCTGTCTTGCTATTCTGGCAGCGCATTGAGCATAGGAGGAACTGCGAATGGCCACAGTGGAAATACTCGGGGCGGAATGCCGCGCGGGGGGCGCGGTGAACGACGATGCGCTGGGCTGCACGGCGCAGGCCGCCTGGGTGATCGACGGTGCCACCAGCATCGGTCGCAGCGTGCTGGGCGTGGAAAGCGACGCGCGCTGGCTGGCCCAGGCGGTGGACCGGCACCTGCGGTTGCTGCTGGAAGTCGAGCCCGAGCAATCCAGCGAGACCCTGCTGCGGCGCCTGCTCAACGATATCCAGGGCGACTTCCGCGCCCAGAGCGGCCGCGACTGGCACGACCTCGAAGACATGCCGGCGGCCTGCCTGAGCCTGCTGCGGATTCGCGGCGGAGAAATCGAACTGCTCAACATCGGCGACAGCCGGATCCTCGTCGAAGGCGCCGACGGCCAGGTACGCAGCTTCGGCGATTCGGCCCTACACGAACTGGATCGGCAATCCCTGGCGCATTTCTGCCGGATGCGCGAGGAACATCCGCAGTGGGATCACGCCGAACTGTTCAAGGCCAGCCGCCCGCGCGTGCGGCAGAACCGCCTGCTGATGAACAAGCCCGAGGGCTACTGGGCGCTGGACATCAGCGACCGCTGGCTCGGCCAGGTGCAGCGCGAGACCTTGCCGCTCGCCGCGTTGCGTTCCTTCGTGCTGATGACCGACGGCTTCGACCGGCTGGTCGAGCCTTTCCGCCGCTATACCGACGAACAGTTGCTGCGGCGCCTCGAGGACGTCGGAGTGAGCGCCATGCTCGACGAGTTGCGCGAGATCGAACAGGGCGACGACCAGGCCCTGGCTTTCCCGCGTTTCAAGATCCACGACGACGCCAGCGCGCTGTGGGGTCGGATCGCGGGGTGAACGATGATCTCCGGCGCCCGGAATGCAGGTCCTCCCCATTGCGCCGGCTGCCGATATCTCGGCCCTCTCCCTCAGGCGGGAGGAGGGCATCCGGTGCCCGGAAGGTACGTTCTGCGGTAGGGCGGATAACCGCGAAGCGGTTATCCGCCGTTACGCACCTGTGACGCGTCGCTCACCACTTGTAGCTGACGCTGCCCACCACGCTGCGCTGGTCGCCGTAGTAGCAGTAGTAGCCGTCGCAGGACGCCAGGTAGTCCTTGTTGAACAGATTGTTGGCATTGACCGCCACGCTGACGCCTTTCAGGCTGCCGTTCAATTGGCCCAGGTCGTAGCGCACGGCGGCGTCGTACAGGGTGTACGAGCCGGCGTAGCCGTCGTAGGTGTTGGCCTGGTCGCCGTAGGTCGAGCCTACGTAGCGGGCGCCGGCACCCACGCTGAAACCGTTCAGCGCACCCTCGTGCCAGGTGTAGTCGGCCCATAGCGAGGCCTGGTTGCGCGGCGCCTGTTGCAGGCGGTTGCCTGCGTACTGGCCTTTTTTCACTTCGGTGTCGGTGTAGCTATAGGCGCCGATTATCTTCAGGTTGTCGGTGACGTTGCTGGTGGCTTCCAGTTCTATCCCGGAGACCTTCACTTCGCCCGTCTGCGAAGTGACCGGCGTGCCGCCTATGTTCTGCGACACGCTGACGTTCTCCTGGCGCAGGTCATAGACCGCGGCGGTGAACAGCGAGTCGGAGCCTACCGGCTGGTACTTCACGCCGATTTCCCATTGCTTGCCTTCGGTCGGCTTCAGCGAACTGGTGCTGTTCATATCGGCGCCAGTGGTGGGCTGGAACGACTCCGCATAGGAGATATAGGGCGCCACGCCATTGTCGAAGATGTAGCTGAGCGCCGCGTTGCCGCTGAACTTCTTGTCGCGGCTGGTATTGGTGGCGTCGCCCTTGTTGTAGAAGGTGGCGCCTGTGTGCACCCAGTCCTCGCGACCGCCGAGGGTCAGGCGCCAGTTGTCGAGGGCGATCTGGTCCTGGACGTAGAGGCCGGTCTGGTAGGTCTTCTGCTTGTAGTCGTAGTACGCGTCGGAACGCGGCGGCTTGGGAATCGGCTGGCCGTAGATCGGGTTGTTGATGTTGGTCGGCGGTACATTGAAGCCGAAGATCGAGGTGTATTCGTTGGTGGTCCGGTTGTGGTCCAGGCCCAGCAGCAGGGTGTGGCGCAGCGCGCCGGTGTCGAAGTCGGCCTGGAAGTTGTTGTCCACCACGAACTGGCTGACGTCTTCGTCCACTGATGTGCTGGTGCGCTGCAGGGTACCGTCGTCGCTGGCGGCAGCGTAATAGCTGGCTGGGGTCAGCGCCTGGAACGACAGGTCGTTGCGCAGGTAGCGCAGGTTCTGGCGGAACTGCCAGACATCGTTGATCCGCCGCTCGAAGGCGTAGCCCAGCCAGTAGTAGGTGCGGTCGTAGTATTCCCAGTCCGGATCGCCGAGGTTCTTGTGATGGGAAACCTTGCCGAACGGCGCGTCGTACTTGGTTCCGCGTAGCGGCAGGAACTGGCTGGTGATGCCGGTATCGTCGCGGTTGAACTGGCCGAGGAAGGTCAGCCTGGTGTCGTCGTCGATGTTCCAGGTCAGGCTCGGGGCGATGTTGTAGCGCTTGTCGTCGATATGGTCGACCTGGGTGTTGCTGTCGCGCACCACGCCGGAGACGCGATAGAGAAAGCGTCCCTCGTCGTCGAGCGGGCCGGTGCTGTCGAAGCTGACCTGCTTGTGGTTGTAGTTGCCGACCTCGGCCTTCACCTCGTGACTGGCGACGTTCTGCGGACGCAGGCTGACCATGTCGAGCATGCCGCCCGGCGGGGTCTGGCCGTAGACCGAGGAGGCCGGGCCGCGCAACAGGGCGACACGCTCCAGGTTCCAGGTTTCCAGCTTCGGGTTGTTGTAGACGCCGACCGCCATCGGCAGGCCGTCGAGGAACTGGGTCGGCTTGAAGCCGCGCACCTTCAACCAGTCGGAACGGGAGTCGCTGCCGAAACTGCTGGCGACGACGCCGGGCATGTAGCGCACCGCGTCGTCGAGGTTGTGCACGGCGCGGTCGGTCATCTGCTGGCGGGTCGCCACCGAGATCGAACGCGGGGTCTCGAGGATCGGCGTATCGGTCTTGGTGCCGGTCATGCTGCGCTTGGCCACGTAGCCGCTGGTCGGCCCCAGTGGGTCTTCCTCGGCGCCGCTGACCGTCATCGCCTGCAGCGACAGGGTGTCTTCCGGCACCTTGCGCAGGCTGTAGGTGCCGCCGGCATTTTCCACCAGTTCCAGGCCGCTGCCCTTGAGCGCTTCGCGCAATGCGCCGGGCGCGTCGAAGCGACCTTGCACGGCGTGGGCGCTGCGTCCTTCGGCGAGCGCCGGATCCAGGGTGAGGACCAGGCCGGCCTGGGCCGCGATGCGGTTCAGGGTGCCTGCCAGCGGCCCGGCGGCGATGCGGTAGTCGCGCACGCTGGCCTGTTCGGCCGGGGCGGCGTGGAGGAACGGTGCGGGAACGGCGAGGGCGATGGCTAGGGCGAGCAGGCCGGGACGGAACGTCGGGCGAGGCATGTGCGGGGCTCCTGGATGGAAACGAGTCTCAATGCCTCCTTGCCGGACGAGTCGGAAAAAGTGATAGGGCCGGCGGGAAAAATTTTTCGCCGGCCCGTTCGGTTCAGCGTGGCACCACTTCGAACCACCAGGCGTTGTGCCTCACGCTGCGCACCGGCAGGCTCGGCTCCAAAGCCTGAAGGGCGAGGCGGGTGTCCTTCAGCGGGAAACTGCCGGTGACGCGCAGGTCGGCGATGCTCGGGTCGACCTGCAGCAGCGCCGGCGAATAGCGCCCCAGTTCCGCCACCAGGTCGGCCAGCCGGGCGTTCTCCACCACCAGCATGCCTTGTGCCCAGGCGCCGGCCAGGGCCGGGGCCGCTTCGCTGGCCTGCAGGCCTTGCGGCAGGATCAGCACCTGCTGGCCTTCCTTGATCACACGCTCTTCGCTGAGCGTTTCCGCGCGCGCGGCCACCGCCGACTGCAACACGGTGAGGCGCGTGCCGGGTTCCTCGCGGCGCACCAGGAAGCGCGTGCCGAGGGCGCGCATGTCGCCATCGGCGCTGCTGACCACGAAGGGGCGCGGGTCGCCATGGGCGGTTTCCACCAGGATCTCGCCGGCCAGTAGCACGACCTGGCGGCGTTCGCCGTCGAAGCGGACGTCGATGGCGCTGCGGCTGTTCAGGCGCACATGAGTGGCATCCGGGAGGGTCAGCTCGCGCTGCTCGCCGGTGGCGCTGTAGGCATCGGCCAGCAGGTAGCGGACCGGGACGTAGCGGTTGGCCACGCCGAGCCCGACGCCTAGCGCCAGCACTAGCCCCAGGGCGCTGCCGCCGAGCCGGCGCAGGCGGCGCTTGAAGCGTGCGTTGCCGGACAGCAGGGCGTTGCGTGCCGGCCCGTTGGCGGCTCTCGCCAGGTGCCGGTCGAGGCCGCCGAGCTGTTCCCAGGCGCGTTCGTGTTCGGGATGCGCCGCGTACCAGCGGTGGAAGGCGCGGTGATCGTCGGGATGGGCTTCGCCGGAGTCGAGCAGCAATTGCCAGGCGATGGCTTCGTCGAGCACCCGCGCGCGTACCGGCGAATGACGATCGTCGGCGCTCACCGGGGCTCTCCGTAGAGGGCGATGTAGCACTGGCGCAGACCCTGGGCCAGGTATTGGCGCACGCGCGGCACCGAGACTCCGAGACGCTCGGCGATCTCCGCGTGGGGCATGCCGTCCAGGCGGCTATAGAGAAACGCGCTACGCGCCTTCAGCGACAGCGTGCCAAGCAGGCGATCGATCTCGCGGAGGTCCTCGAGAATCAGGTACTGCTCTTCGGCCGAAGGCTGCTCCGCTTCCGGAACCAGCGCCAGTTCGGCGAGATAGGCCTGTTCAAGGGCGGCGCGGCGGAAGTGGTCGATCATCAGACCGCGCGCCACCTTCGCCAGGAACGCGCGCGGTTCGCGCAGGCCGGGCAGCTCCGGGCGGCCGAGGAGGCGAACGAAGGTGTCCTGGCTGAGGTCTTCGGCGCGCTGGCGGCAGCCGAGGTTGCGGTTCAGCCAGGCAAGCAGCCAGCCGCGGTGGTCCCGGTACAGGCTACCCACGAATTCGCTGTTGCTGACGTCACCCGCCGACACGACCGCTCCCCATCCCGAAACGGGATTGAATGGAAAAACGAGAATTATTCGCAAATGATCGCAAAGTGCGACTATCCCTGCAATTGGCGTCCGTCGGGAAGCCACTTGAGTCGTCCCGCTGGTTTGCCGGAGGATCGGTGTTCCCATAACAAGAACAGGAGTCTCGCCGTGGCCGAACCTTTGCTGATCATCGGTTCCTATCTGTCCCCCTATGTGCGCAAGGTGCTGGTGCTGCTGGAACTGAAAGGCATCGCCTACCGCATCGACCCCATCGTGCCGTTCTTCGGCGACGAGGCCTTCGAGCGCCTCAGTCCGTTGCGCCAGATACCGGTGCTGGTGGACGGTGACTTCGTCCTCAACGATTCCAGCGTGATCTGCCAGTACCTGGAGGAGCGCTACCCGCAGCCGAGCCTGTATCCCGTCGACATCGGCCAGCGCGCCCAGGCCCGCTGGCTGGAGGAGTACGCCGATTCGCGGCTGGGCCAGGTGATCATCTGGCAGTTGTTCCACCAGTTGGTGATCAACCGCGGCATCTGGCAGCGCGAACCCGACCAGGCGATCCTGCAACGCACCTACGACGAAGACCTGCCGTCGATCTGCAATTACCTGGAAGGGCGGATCCCGCCGAGCGGCTGGCTGTGCGGCGAGCTGTCCATCGCCGATGTCGCCGTCGCCTGCCTGTTCCGCAATGCCCAGTTGGCGCGCTACCAGGTCGACGGCGAGCGCTGGCCGCGCCTGGCGCGCCTGTTGGCTGACGCTTTCGCCCTGCCGGCCTTCCAGCATCTGGCGCGTTTCGAGAAGGCCACCGCGCAGACCCCGGTCGCCGAACAGCGCCAGGCGCTGCGCGAGGCCGGCGCGCCGCTCAGCGCGACCAGCCACGCCCGCGAGCGGCCGGTGCGCGGTCCGATGAGCCGCTGAGAGGGAGTGCGGGCGGCGCCCAGGGCGCCGTCCTGATGAAGCGCCATTCAGCGCCTCGATAAGACCTTCGCGGCGCTGGTGGATCCAGCGTTCGGGCATATTTTATATAGACCAGTCTATATAAAACGGAGGCCGCACCGTGATGAACGTCCCCGAAGGGTTCCAGCCGCTGTTCCGCAGCAGTCCGTTGCTCGACCTGCTCGGTCCTTTCTTCTGCCGGCAGGACGCCCAGCGCCAGTTGGTGGTGGCGCTGCGCATCGACGAAAAGCACTGCAACCACGGTGGCACCGCCCACGGCGGCCTGCTCTCGACCCTGGCCGACGTTGGCCTCGGCTACGCCATGGCGTTCTCCCGCGAACCGCCGCAGCCGATGGTCACCGTCGGCCTGCGCCTGGACTTCTGCGGGGTCGCGCGGGTCGGCGACTGGCTGGAGGTGCATACCCGGGTCGACAAGCTCGGCCAGCGCATGGCCTTCGCCTCGGCCCGGCTGCACAGCGGCGAGCGCCTGGTGGCCAGCGCCAGCGGCGTGTTTCATCTGCCCTGAGGCTCGGGCATGCTTGCCCGGTCGTCTGCCGTGAGTTGGGGAGTCAGGTTTGCCGAAGAAGTCCAATGCCGCCGAACGGATCGTCCATGCCACCGCCTCGCTGCTGGCCAGCCGCGGGTATTTCGGCACCGGGCTGAGCGACATCATCGCTCGCGCCGAGGCGCCGAAAGGCTCGCTCTATCACTATTTCCCCGAGGGCAAGCCGCAGATCGCCAGCGCCGCGATCGGCTTCGTCGCCGACGAGGTGGCGTCCTTCCTCGACCGCGCCGGGACCCAGGCCCCCCATGCGCGCAACGTCCTCCGCCAGTTCACCGCGACCCTGCGTGGCTGGCTGGAGCATTCGCGTTTCGAAGAGGCCTGCCCGGTGCTCTCCACCAGCCTGAGCATCGACGCCGAGCTGGCCCCGGTGCACGCTGAATGCCGCCGGGCGCTCCGCGCCTGGCACGCCAGCATCGAGCGTGCGTTGCGCGCCGACGGACTGGCGGAAAAGCTCGCCGCCTCGCGTGCCTGGCTGATCCTCGCGGCGCTGGAGGGGGCGGTCGCGGTGGCCCGCGTCGAGCGGTCGTTCCAGGCGCTGGATGCGATCGAGGAAGAATTGCAGGCGCTACTGCCGGCCTAGGCGGGTGTCGCGCCCAGGCCGGCCAGGTATCCGTCAGTGCTGCACGCTGTCCACCGCGATCGCTTCGCCGGAAACTTCGCGGTAGGCCGTGCGGCGCTTGGCCAGGGCGTAGTGGATCAGGCCGGCCAGGCCGGCGCCGAAGAACCAGGAGAACGGCGATAGCTCGGCGAATGCCGGCAACAATGCCAGCAGGGTGGAGATGATCGCCGCCGGGACGAACGCGGCGATGGCCCGCGGGTTCACCCCTCGCGCGTAGTGATAGGCGCCGGCGCGGCTTTCGGTGTACAGCTCCGGCAGGTTCACCCGGCCTTTCCGCACCAGGTAGTAGTCGACCATGATGATCCCGTACAGCGGGCCGAGCAGCGCGCCGAGGCCGCCGAGGAAGTAGAGGATCACCCCGGGGCTGTTGTACAGGTGCCAGGGCAGGATCAGCACCGCGATGGTCGCGCTGATCAGCCCGGCGCGGCGGAAGTTCAGCAGGTTCGGCGCCAGGTTGGTGAGTACGTAGGCCGGGGCGACGAAGTTGGCCATGATGTTCACCGCCACGGTGACGATCAGCAGCGCCAGGCTGGCCAGCACCAGGAAGAGGGTGTCGGGGATCGCGGCGACGATGTCGGTGGGGCTCTGGATGAGCTGGCCGTCGATCCTGAACTGGGCGCCGGCGAGGACCACCGCGAACAGGCCGAACAGCAGGATGTTCACCGGCAGCCCCCAGAAGTTGCCGACGCTGATGGTGCGGCGGTCCGGGCAGCCGCGGGCGAAGTCGCAGAAGTTCAGGATCATGGTGCCGTACAGGGTCACCCAGAACGCCGCACCGCCGAAGATCTTCAACCACATCTGCGAACCGCTCATGGGTTCGCCGCTGGACCAGGCGATGGAGGCGCCGGCGCGCAGGTACATCCAGGCGGCGAGGGCGGCGACGGTGAGCAGGATCACCGGTCCGGCGAAGGATTCGTAGCGACGCACCATCTCCATGCCGTAGGCGAAGATCAGCAGTTGCACGCACCAGATGGCGACGAAGGTCGCCCAGCCCAGGCTCGACAGGCCGAGGATGGCGTCCTGGTCGTAGGCTGCGAGCCCCGGCCAGATCGCCGTCAGCAGCACGCGCAGGACGATGGAGGCGAGATAGGTCTGGATGCCGAACCAGGCGATGGCGATCACCGCGCGGATCAGCGCGGGGAGTTGCGCGCCGTGGATGCCGAAGGCGATGCGGCACATCACCGGGTAGGGCAGCCCGGTCTTCTGGCCCATGTAGCCGGACAGGTTCATCAGCCCGTAGACCATCAGCGCGCCCAGGGCCAGCGCGGCGAGGATCTGCGCGCCGCTCATGCCGAGGGCGAAGAGGCCGATGGCGAAGGAGTAGTTGGCGATATTGTGCACGTCGTTGGTCCACAGCGCGAACAGGCTGTAGCGTCCCCAGCGGCGCCCTTCGGCCTTGGTCGGGGCGAGATCGGCGCTGTACAGGCGCGGGCTCAGCGGCGGCAGTTCGGGGCCGGCGTGATGGCTGGCGCGGGGCAGGCAATCGAGGCTGGCGGGAGTGCCCAGGTCCAGGCGCGCCGCCGAGAACTCCGCTGCGCGCAGCCCGGCGCGTGGCAGGCAGTCGAGACTGGCCGGAGTGCCCAGGTCGAGCAGCGAGGCGGAGAACTCCGCGCTCCGCTGACCGGCGCGCGGCAGGCTGTCGAGGCTTTCCAGGGTGCCGAGGTCGAGCAGCGAGGGAGAAAACTCGCGGGGCGAGGCGGGCGGCTTCGGGGTGCTGGACATGGCGGTCTCCTCCGGCAGTCGGAAGAACTCGGCGCGAGGTCGGGTTCGTCTGTTGTTTTTGTATACAAGAATTTCGAAGATTTAAGCCAGTTATGTGCCAACCGATCCTCGACCGAATTTTCCGCGCTCTGCGGAAACCGGCCTTTCGGCGGCAAGCCCCTGAAACCGCTTGGGAAAAAGCTGTCGCTTCGATCAGGTAAGAATTTCGAACCGATTCATAGGCTTATGCGGACGGACGAGGGAGAGGGAAAAAAAGCGGGACGCCAGGAGGTCGCATTGGGAAAATTGTGCACAATAATTGTGCCCAGTGTTACCGCTGCGCCCGTCGACGGTGCGCGGCGCGAAGCTCAGCCCGTCCGGGAAATATCCAGGCCCTTCAACTGCCCGATCATCCACGCATGGGCGTCACGCCCGACATGCTGGACGTGGCTGTAGAGCCGCAGCACGTAGGGCGGAATGTCGAACGGCGCGGGATACAGGGCGAGGCCGGCGGCTTCCGCCAGGGCCCGTGCGGCATGTCGGGGAGCGGTGAGCAGGAAATCGGTGGAGCCTGCCAGGAACAGCGCCGCCAGCACCGTCGGCAGTTGCACCGCCACTTCGCGACGCAGGCCGGAGCGGGCCAGCAGCCGGTCGATCACCCCGCTGTCCTCGTTCCACGGCGTCACCACCGCATGCCGTTCGGCCAGGTAGCCCTCCAGCGTCGGCGCCCCGGCGAGGCGCGGGTGGTCGCGCCGCGCTACCACCACGTAGCGGTCGGCGAACCAGTCATGGGCCTGGATGCCTTCGGGCAGGCGCTCGTGTTCCTCGTCGTAGCCGAGGGCGAAATCGATCCGCCCGCTGGCCAGGGCCTCCACCGACAACTTGCGTTCCGCGTTGACCAGGCGCAGGCGCACTCCGGGCGCGCTGTGCTGCAGGCGGTTCATCAGCGGCGGAAGCAGGGCGAAGGCGGTGTAGTCGGTGGCGGCGAGGACGAAGGTACGCTGGCTCTGTCCCGGTACGAACGGCCGCCACTCTTCCAGCCCCTCGCCGAGGGCGCGCAGGGCGGCGGCCACCGCAGCGGCCAGGTGCTCGGCACGCTGGGTCGGCTGCATGCGATTGCCCTGGCGCAGGAACAGTTCGTCGTCCAGCCCCTGGCGCAGGCGCCCCAGCGCATGGCTGAAGGCCGAGGCGCTGATCGCCAGTTCGCTGGCTGCGGTGCCGACGTTGCGGTGGCGATACAGGGCGTCGAAGACAAGCAGGAGGTTGAGATCGAGGCGGCGCAGCAGGGGATGCATGTTATTCAGTTGCTGATGAGAAGAATGCACTTCATGCATCTTAGCAGTCGCACTAGGATGGCCGGATCCCCACCGGAAGGTTGCCCATGACTCTCGAAATCCGTCCCGCCGTACCGGCCGACGCCGAACAGATCCTTGCCTTCATCATCGAACTGGCCGACTACGAGCGCGCCCGCCACGAGGTGGTCACCGATGTCGAAGGCATCCGCCGCAGCCTGTTCGCCGAAGGTTCGCCGACCCGCGCGCTGATGTGCCTGAGCGAGGGCCGGCCGATCGGCTATGCGGTGTATTTCTACAGCTACTCGACCTGGCTGGGGCGCAACGGCATCTACCTCGAAGACCTCTACATCACCCCGGAATACCGTGGCGTCGGCGCCGGTCGCCGGCTGCTCCGCGAGTTGGCCCGCGAGGCCGTGGCCAACGACTGCGGACGCCTGGAGTGGAGCGTGCTGGACTGGAACCAGCCGGCCATCGACTTCTACCGCTCCATCGGCGCGCTGCCGCAGGACGAGTGGGTGCGCTATCGCCTGGATGGCGAGGCGTTGCGCAAGATGGCGGAGTAGCTGGCGGCAAGCCGACGTTGATGCCGGGGGAGTGTGTGGGGGTAGGGCGAATAGCGCCTGGCGATATCCGCCAGTTTCTCACCGAGGACGCCTGGCGCCTGCCGAGTCATCGCCACCGGTATCCATGCTGCTCTCCCGTAGCGCTGTAGCGTTGTCCCGCAGGAACGCCCACAGGCGTTCCGCTACCGGGCCCTGCGCGCGATCGCGCCGGCGCGCCGCCACCACCTCTTCGCTGCGTCCTGGCAGATGCGGCCCGGCCAGTGCGAGCAGGCGGCCGTCGGCCAGTTCCTCGTCTACCAGGAAGTCCGGCAGGTGCCCCCAGCCGAGGCCCTGGAGGATCACCTCTTTCTTCGTTCGCTGGTCCGGCACGCTGCACTGTCGCGCGCCGGCGAGCATGAAATAGTCCGTCGGCGAAGAATGGCGGGCGCTGTCGCGCATCACACACTGGGCGAAGGGGCGCAGTTGTTCCGGGCGCACCGGTCGCGGCGGAGGATCGCCGAGCAGGCCCGGCGCGATGACCGGGACCAGCCCGACCCTGCACAGGTCGAGCCATTCCAGGCGTGGGTCGGACTTGTCCACGCGATGCAGGATCAGGTCGGCCTCGCCGTCCAGCAGGCGCTCCAGCGGGCCGCTGACGGTTTCGAACAGCATTTGCAGGCGGGTCTGCGGCTGGCTGCCGAAGAACCCTGCGAGCAGCGCCAGGGCCGGGCGCGGCGGGCAGAGGTCGCCCAGTACCACGCGCAGCTCGCTTTCCTCGCCCTGGGCCAGGTGCGCGGCGTGGCCCCGCAGCCCTTCCAGTTCGTAGAGCAGGGCCTGGGCACGCTGGTGGAAGGAGCGACCGGCGGCGGTCAGGCCGACCCGGTAGCCGCCTCGTTCCAGCAGCACCAGGCCGAGCTGGCGCTCCAGCCTGGCAACGGCGGCGAACACCGCCGGATGGGAGCGGTGCAGGCGCTGTGCGGCGGCCTGGAAGCCGCCGGCGTCGACCACTGCGTCGAAGCATTGGAGGTCGTGGAGGGTGAAATCGTGCATGTCAGCTTCCCTGACAGAGTCGTTCCATTCTTTGTAGTTTTTCCCAGGGGCCGTCGCAACTAGCCTGGCGTGCATGGCAATCACCCTGACCCCGGAGGCTCCCATGGGCAACCTGTCTTTTCTCGCTACCAGCGATGGCGCCAGCCTCGCCTATCGCCTGGACGGTGCGGCGGAGAAACCGCTGCTGGCGCTCTCCAACTCCATCGGTACCACCCTGCACATGTGGGATGCACAACTCCCGGCACTGACCCGGCACTTCCGCGTCCTGCGCTACGACGCCCGTGGCCATGGCGCCTCCAGCGTGCCGCCGGGGCCCTATACCCTGGCCCGGCTGGGCGAGGACGTACTGGAGCTGTTCGACGCGCTGGAGGTACGGCGCGCGCATTTCCTCGGCCTGTCCCTGGGCGGGATCGTCGGCCAGTGGCTGGCGCTGCATGCGCCGCAGCGGATCGAGCGGCTGGTGCTGGCCAACACCTCGGCCTGGCTCGGCCCGGCGGCGCAGTGGGACGAGCGCATCGCCGCGGTGCTGCAGGCCGAGGACATGAGCGAGACCGCCGCGGGCTTCCTCGGCAACTGGTTTCCGCCGGCGCTGCTGGAGCGCGCCGAGCCCGTCGTCGAGCGCTTCCGGGCGATGCTCATGGCCACCAACCGGCACGGCCTGGCCGGCTCCTTCGCGGCGGTGCGCGATACCGACCTGCGCGCGCAACTGGCGCGGATCGAGCGGCCGACCCTGGTGATCGCAGGGGCGTACGACACGGTCACCGCCGCCAGCCACGGCGAGCTGATCGCCGCGTCGATTGCCGGGGCCAGGCTGGTTACGCTGCCGGCGGTGCATCTGTCGAACGTCGAGTTCCCGCAGGCGTTCGAAGGCGCGGTGCTGAGCTTTCTCGGCGCAGACTGATTACGCTATCGTCGCGCCTTTTCCCTCGGCGCAGGAGCCGACATGAACGAGCCGGGCAGTTTCATCTGGACGTGGTACGGGCAGGATGAGCATCGATGGGTCCTGCTCAGCGCAGAGGCGTTCCTGGCGCTCGATTTCCTGGCCCTTGACGGTGCCATGCAGAGAGAGACCATCGGCAGTTGCCCGGGCTGCTCTACCTGGTCGGAGAAGGTCGTGCCGTTGCACGAGTGGCTCGAAGGCTGTCCGGGTCGCCAGGCCGGGAGTTTTCGCGATGCCTTGAGGCGTGTCTGGGCGCTGTGCAACGAGCTGCCCGAGGAAGCGCTGGGCTGCTTCGACTTCGACATCTATGCCCACCCCGGATGGCAGGCGGTACGTCGAGAGGCCCGGGAGGCGCTGCGGCAGAACGGTTGGGACAGCATCCGTAGCCACGCCGAGGAGCTGCGCGACGACTGTTGGGAGCGTGTGCATGGCTACCCGAAGAAATGAAAAAGCCGCCCCTCGGGGCGGCTTTTCGTTGCGCTGCGGCGAACGGCCTACAGCCCGTTCTTCGCCTTGAACTCACGGCGGCGGCGATGCAGGACCGGCTCGGTATAGCCGTTCGGCTGCCGGGTGCCTTCCACCACCAGCTCCAGGGCGGCCTGGAACGCGACGTTGTCGTCGAAGTTCGGCGCCATCGGCCGGTAGGACGGGTCGCTGGCGTTCTGCCGGTCGACCACCACGGCCATGCGCTTGAGGCTCTCGACCACCTGCTCCTGGCTGATCACGCCGTGACGCAGCCAGTTGGCCAGCAGCTGGCTGGAGATGCGCAGGGTGGCGCGGTCTTCCATCAGACCGACGTCGTTGATGTCCGGCACCTTGGAGCAGCCGACGCCCTGGTCGATCCAGCGGACGACATAGCCGAGGATGCCCTGGGCGTTGTTGTCCACCTCGTTCTTGATCTCTTCCGCGGTCCAGTTGGTGTTCGGCGCCAGCGGAATGGTCAGGATGTCGTCCACCGAGGCCGGGGTGCGCTTGGCCAGCTCGGCCTGGCGGGCGAACACGTCGACCTTGTGGTAATGCAGGGCGTGCAGGGTCGCGGCGGTCGGCGACGGGACCCAGGCGGTGTTGGCGCCGGCCAGCGGATGGCCGATCTTCTGCTCGAGCATGGCGGCCATCAGGTCGGGCATGGCCCACATGCCCTTGCCGATCTGCGCCTTGCCTTGCAGGCCGGTGGCCAGGCCGACGTCGACGTTGTTGTTCTCGTAGGCGCCGATCCACTTCTCCGACTTCATGGCGCCCTTGCGCACCACGGCGCCGGCTTCCATGGAGGTGTGGATCTCGTCGCCGGTGCGGTCGAGGAAGCCGGTGTTGATGAACACCACGCGATCCTTGGCCGCCTTGATGCAGGCCTTCAGGTTCACGGTGGTGCGGCGCTCCTCGTCCATGATGCCGACCTTCAGGGTGTTGCGCGGCAGGCCGAGGACGTCCTCGACGCGGCCGAACAGCTCGTTGGTGAAGGCGGCTTCTTCCGGACCGTGCATCTTCGGCTTGACGATATACACGCTGCCGGTGCGGCTGTTCTTGCGGCTGGTGTTGCCGTTCAGGTCATGAATGGCGATCAGGCTGGTGAACAGACCGTCCTGGATGCCTTCCGGCACTTCGTTGCCGTCCTTGTCGAGGATCGCATCGTTGGTCATCAGGTGGCCGACGTTGCGCACGAACAGCAGCGAGCGGCCGTGCAGGGTCAGTTCGGAACCGTCGGCCCTGGTGTAGACGCGGTCCGGGTTCATGGTGCGGGTGAAGGTGCTGCCGCCCTTGCTGACTTCCTCGGCCAGGTCGCCTTTCATCAGGCCCAGCCAGTTGCGGTAGATCACTACCTTGTCGTCGGCGTCGACCGCGGCGACCGAGTCCTCGCAGTCCATGATGGTGGTGAGGGCGGCTTCCATCAGCACGTCCTTCACGCCTGCGGCATCGGTCTGGCCGACCGGGCTGCTCGGGTCGATCTGGATTTCGAAGTGCAGGCCGTTGTGCTTGAGCAGTACCGCTTGCGGCTTGGCGGCGTCGCCCTGGAAGGCAAGGAACTGGCCAGCATTCTTCAGGCCGGTTTCGCTGCCGTTCTTCAGCGCGACGACCAGCGCGCCGTTCTTCACGCTGTAGGAAGTGGCGTCGACATGGGAGCCGGACTCCAGCGGCGCGGCCTCGTCGAGGAAGGCGCGAGCGAAGGCGATGACCTTGTCGCCGCGAACCTTGTTGTAGCCCTTGCCTTTCTCGGCGCCGCCTTCTTCGCTGATCACGTCGGTGCCGTAGAGTGCGTCGTACAGCGAGCCCCAGCGGGCGTTGGAGGCGTTGAGGGCGAAGCGCGCATTCATCACCGGCACCACCAGCTGCGGGCCGGCCATGCGGGCGATCTCGTCGTCGACGTTCTGGGTGCCGGCCTGGAAGTCTTCCGCCTCGGGCAGCAGGTAGCCGATTTCCTCGAGGAAGGCCTTGTAGGCAACTGCGTCGTGGGCCTGGCCGGCGCGAGCCTGGTGCCAGCCGTCGATCTTGGCCTGGAGTTCGTCGCGCTTGGCGAGCAGGGCTTTATTCTTCGGCGCCAGGTCGTTGATCACGGCCTCCGCACCGGTCCAGAACGTGTCGGCAGAGACGCCGGTTCCGGGGATGGCTTCGTTGTTCACGAAGTCGAACAGGACTTTGGCGACCTGCAGGCCACCGACTTGAACGCGTTCAGTCATTGTTTGCCTCACTCTGCTCTAGACCAGCTCTGGACCCGGGCCGCACGGCCTTGTAGTCCGAGCCGCGGCATACTACATGATGCCGCGGGAAAAATCAGTGGTTACGCGTCGCGTTACGACTGGATGACGCTTCACGGTCACGTTGGCCAGGCTCAATGTTCGCAAAAAAACTGTACTTTGTTCCAGATAAATCTAAAAACAGTACACGATTTATCACGAGCCCAACTGCGGCGCGGCGTCGCAGGATGTTTCACTGCGCTGCGAGCGCCTTGCCTATACTCCCGGAATCGCCCCAGGAGCCTCGCCATGCCCGTCCATGCCGCATCCCTCGCCGATCTCGCCGACCTGGTTCCGCTGTTTTCCGCCTACCTCGACTTCTACGAAGTGCCGGCGCCGGAAGAGCAGGTTCGCGCATTCCTCGCCGAGCGCCTGCGCCAGGGCGATTCGACCCTGTTCCTGGCCAGGGATGCCGAGGCGCGGGCGCTGGGCTTCGTCCAACTCTATCCGCTGTTCGCCTCCCTGGCGCTACGACCTTCGTGGCTGCTCAGCGATCTCTACGTCCGCCCGGAGGCGCGTCGCCGGGGTGTCGGCGAGGCCCTGATGAACCAGGCCCGGGGTTTCGCCGAAAGCATGGGCGCCTGCGGCCTGCAACTGGAGACGGCGAAGACCAACCACGCCGGGCAGTCGCTCTACGAGCGCCTCGGCTATGTCCGTGACGAACAGTTCTACACTTACTGGCTGCAGCTCTGAACTCCCATTCGTCCCAGCAGGAGGCAAGCTCATGGATCACCTGGTCCTGACCGTGATCGCCACCGACCATCCCGGCCTGGTCGAGCGCATCGCCCAATGCATCGCCTCCCACGGCGGCAACTGGCTGGAAAGCCGCATGTCGCGGATGGCCGGGCAGTTCGCCGGGATACTGCGGGTGGCCGTGCCGGCGGAAGGCTACGACGAACTGGTGGAAGGGCTACAGGGCCTGTCCAGCCACGGTATCCGCGTGCTCCTGGCGGAAAGCGGGATCGAGCCGGTATGCAACTGGAAGCCTATCCACCTCGACCTGGTGGGCAACGACCGCCCCGGTATCGTGCGTGACATCACCCGGCTGCTGGCCGAGCACGGGGTGAACCTGGAGAGCCTGTCCACCGAAGTGCGCCCGGCGCCGATGAGCAGCGAACCGCTGTTCCATGCCGATGCGCTGCTGGCGGTGCCGCTGACCCTGTCGCTGGACACCCTGCGCGAGCGACTGGAAGACCTGGCCGACGACCTGATGGTGGAGTTGGTGCTGGACGCGTCCTGAAGTTGTTCAGGAAAAGCCGGGGACGGGCCTGTGGAAAAGCCTTGGGTGAAACCCTGAAGCCCAGGCGCCGCGAGGCTTGGAGGTCGTAGCGCGTTTTTTGACCAGCTACGTTGCGGTTATTCCCAAACCAGGTGGACCAGCCTGTGGGTATTCTGTGTGGATAACCTTGCAGGCCTTTATCCATGGGCGATACAAGGGTTTGCTCGTTTTCTGAGCAGCCTCTCTTGCGCTTTTTCTTGTGGATTAACCTTCGCCGCAGTCATTGCCCCTGTGCACAAATAACGTGGAGCAGTCTGTGGGTAAGCCGGGGAAGAATCCATGCAGGCCTTTATCCATCGGCACTCCAAGTATCCGTACGTTTTTTGATCGATGGCTCTTCCGGTTCATCCACAGTTGCTCACAAAAGCCTTGGGCAGCTTTGTGGATAAGCCTTGTGTATATCGCTGTAACCCTTGGTGAGCATGGCATACAGCGGTATGCTCAAAGACTGAACAGGCGCTTTGCAGGGCCTCTTCCGACCAGTTATCCACGCGCCTGCGGGGAGGAGAAGGCAGGTCTATGCACAAAGTACGTGCATGAACCTGTGGAAAAGCCTGGGGTGGATCGCTGAGCGTCAGTATTGACAGGGGCTAGGAAGGAGTGCGCGTTTTTTCGCCAGGCTTGCGGAGTTCCGCAAGCCTGGGGATAACGTCAGCCCGGTTGCGGCAGGCGGCGCAGGCTGCGCCAGGCGTCGAAGCTGTAGACGGCCAGGGCGAGCCAGATGAAAGCGAAGGCGGTCAGGCGGCTGGAGTCCAGGTGCTCGCCGAACAGCAGGATCGCCTGTAGCAGGACCAGCGTCGGTGCCAGGTATTGCAGGAAGCCCAGAGTGGCGTAGGGCAGGTGCCTTGCCGCAGCGTTGAAGCAGACCAGCGGAACCAGCGTCACCGGGCCCGCGGCGACCACCCACAGGGCTTCCGGGGTGCTCCAGAAAGCCGTTTCGCTGGTCGGCCCGTCGGCGAAAAACAGCAACCAGACCAGCGCCAGCGGCAGCAGCAGCCAGGTTTCCACCACCAGTCCGGGCAGCGCGGCGACCGGCGCCTTTTTGCGGATCAGGCCGTAGAAGCCGAAGGTCAGGGCCAGCACCAGCGACACCCAGGGCAGGCTGCCGAGTTGCCAGACCTGCTGCGCCACGCCCAGCGAAGCCAGGGCCACCGCCAGCCATTGCAGGGGACGCAGGCGTTCCTTGAGCAGCAACATGCCGAGCATCACGTTGATCAGCGGATTGATGTAGTAGCCCAGGCTGGCTTCCAGCATGTGGCCGTTGTTCACCGCCCAGACATAGGTCATCCAGTTGCTGGCGATCAGCAGTCCGCTGGCGGCCAGCACGACGAAGCGCTGCGGATTCTGGCGCAGCTCGCGCCACCAGCCCGGGTGTTTCCAGAACAGCAGCAGGACGGCGCCGAACAGGGCCGACCAGACCGCGCGCTGGACGATGATTTCCACCGCGGGAATGCGTTCGAGCAGTTTGAAGTAGAGCGGGAACAGCCCCCAGATCACATAAGCCGTCAGGCCGAGGACATAGCCCCGACGGAGGTTGGCGGTCGCCATGGAGAATCCTTGAAACGTCAGGCAGGTAAGAATGGCCGTGCACGGCATGCACGCGCGGATGACCTGTGAATTCTAGTAGGGGGTGACGGGGTTGTCTGCGCACAGTTCCCGCGGAAAAGCACCGGCACACTTGCCGTTCCCTCGCCTGCCCCGAGGCGGGACGGATAGCGCCGCGCGCCATTCGCCCTGTCCGCAGGAGGCTCAGAACAGCCGCAGCGGTTCCTCGTCCAGCGCCGCCAGTTGTTCGCGCAGCACCAGCACCTGCTCGCCCCAGTAACGTTCGCTGCCGAACCAGGGGAAGCTCGGCGGGAACGCCGGGTCGTCCCAGCGCCGCGCGAGCCAGGCGCTGTAGTGCATCAGGCGGAGGCTGCGCAGGCCTTCGAGCAGCGGTAGCTGGCGCGGGTCGAAGTCGTGGAACTCGTTGTAGCCGTCGACCAGTTCGGCAATCTGCGCCAGGCGTTCGTGGCGCTCGCCGGCGAGCATCATCCACAGGTCCTGGAGGGCCGGGCCCATGCGGCAGTCGTCGAGATCGACCATGTGGTAGACATCGTCGCGGCACAGCAGGTTGCCTGGATGGCAGTCGCCGTGCAGGCGGATCGGCTGGTAGGGCACCTCGGCGAACAGGGCGTCGAGGCGTTTCAGCAGGTCGCGGGCGACCGACTCGTAGGCCGGCAGCAGGCTCCTGGGGATGAAATTGCCTTCCAGCAGGGTGGCCAGCGAGGCGTGGCCGAAGTTATCCACAGCGAGCGCCTCGCGGTGCTCGAACGGCCGCGTGGCGCCGACCGCGTGCAGGCGGCCGAGCAACTGGCCGAGGCGGTAGAGCTGGTCGAGATTGCCCGGCTCGGGCGCGCGCCCGCCGCGCCGGGGGAACAGGGCGAAGCGGAAGCCGGAGAATGCGAACAGGCTTTCGCCGTCGCGCGACAGCGGCGCCACCACCGGCACCTCGCATTCCGCCAGCTCGGCGGAGAAGGCGTGCTCCTCGCGGATCGCCGCGTCGCTCCAGCGGTCCGGTCGGTAGAACTTGGCGATCAGCGGCTCGCCGTCCTCGATGCCGACCTGGTACACGCGGTTTTCGTAGCTGTTGAGCGCCAGCACCCGTGCGTCGCTGAGATAGCCGAGGCTTTCCACGGCATCCAGGACGAGGTCGGGGGTCAGTTGGTCGAAGGGATGGGACATGACGGGGCATCCAAGGCTCGAAAGACCCCTAGTGTACGCAAGCCGGCGCGGGCCGGCAGGTTCACAGCGGCGTGCCGAGCAGGACCTGGGCCGGATCGAAGGAGGCGATCACCTTCTGACCCTTCTTCAGCCCCAGGCTGGCCAGGCGTTCGCCGGACAACAGCGCGCAGAGGGTAAGACCGCTGCCCAGGGCGATGCGCACCTCGCTGGGACCGGCCTTGGCCGCGAGGATTTCCTCCAGGGTGCCGTGCAACTGGTTCGGCTGGTCCTCGCGCGGTTCCAGCCCGACGTCCAGCCAGCCGGCCTTGATCAGCGCCAGTACCGGGCGGCCGCGACCGAGTTCGAGTTGCTCGGTGCTGGCGCGGGTGATCAGCGCCTCGATGCGTTGCTGGCCTGGCAGCTCGATGGCGATGCGGTCGTGGAAGCCTTCGCCATGGATCGACAGGACCCGCCCGTGCAATTGGTTGCGTGCGCTGGTGCGGAGCATCAGGCGGCCGATCAGGTTGAGGTCCTCGGCGTCTTCCGCGGCCTGCAACACCTGCGCTTGCAAGGCTTCCAGGCGCCGGTAGAGAGCCAGCAGGCGTTCGCCCTCGGCGGTCAGCCGGGCGCCGCCGCCGCCCTTGCCGCCGACGCTACGCTCGACCAGCGGACGCTCGGCCAGGTTGTTCAGTTCGTCGATGGCGTCCCAGGCGCCCTTGTAGCTGATGCCCACGGCCTTCGCCGCACGGGTGATGGAGCCCAGTTCGGCGATCTGCGCGAGCAGGGCGATGCGTTGCGGGCGACGGGTGACGTGCTGGGCGAGAGTGGAGAGTGCGGACATGGAGGCTTCGCTATGAGCGGACGTATACGGCGAAGGCTCCAACAGCCATGGGCAAAACGCAAGGGCGTCACTCGGCGGCCTGGTAGAGACCGTAGCCGGCGGCGGCGCCGGCCAGGTCCCAGGCGAGGTCCTTCCAGCTCCAGCCGCTGCCGGCGGAACGGCTGTCGTAGAACTCCTTGCCGACGCCGAAGGCGAGCGAGAAGCTCAGGCCGAAGCGTGCCTGGCGAGCGCCGCGCAGGCCGCGGTCGTGAGCCATCTGCATGCCCGCCGCGGCAAGGGCCGCGGAACTGGCGAAATGCAGGGCTTTGTCTTCGCCCAGCCAGTCGTCTTCGGCGAAATGGCTGCAACCGCCGAGCAACAGGCAGGCCGCGACCAGCAGTGCGCGCATGGATCCTCTCCCGTATCGGTTGCGCGGCAGTTTAGCCCAGCTCAGCCGGGCTTCGGCGTGCGCGCCAGGCAGTAGACGTCGACCCGCGCGGCGCCCGCCCGGCGCAACAGGCGGGAAAGGCGCTCGGCGGTGGCCCCGGTGGTGAGCACGTCGTCCACCAGTGCCAGGTGCAGCCCGCGAACATCGCTGGCGGGCGCCAGGGCGAAGGCGTGGCGCAGGTTGCGCCGCCGCACCGTCGCGTCCAGTCCCTGCTGGGCCGGAGTATCCAGCACTCGCCGCAGGCTGTGCGGATCGCAGCGCAGGTCCAGCTCGCCAGCCAGTCGCTCGGCGAGCTGTTGCGCCTGGTTGAAGCCGCGACGACGTTCGCGCCGTGGCGCCAGCGGGACCGGCAGCAGGCGTGCCGGGCGCGGCAGGCCTTCGGCGTAGCGTTGCCGCAGGTGTTCCGCCAGCAACTCGCCGAGCAGCCGCCCCAGCGGCCAGGCCGCCTGGTGCTTGAAGCGGTTGATCAGGCTGTCGAGCGGAAAGGCGTAGCGCCAGGGCGCGATCGCCTGTTCATAGGCCGGCGGGCGGCGCAGGCACTCGCCGCACACCTGGCCGTCCAGCGGCAGGGGCAGGGCGCAGCGCCGGCACTGCTGGCGCGACCAGGGCAGGTCGGCGGCACAGGCGCGGCACAGTGGGCGGGGCGGCTGGTCGCTGCGGGCGGCGCAGAGCAGGCAGGCCGGCGGCGGCAAAAGCCAGCGAGTGAGAGGACGAAGCGGGAACGACATGGCGGGACTTCCTGGCGGATGTCGCACCATGCAACCGCAGGCGCGCGCCGCCGACCAGCCGTTGCCAGCGGGTTCGGAACTCGCCTGTGGATAACCGAAACCTTCCTTCGCTCCTTGCGGAAACGGCCGACGCGTGGATCAGTGGATGAGCCAGCTCATGACGATCAGGCCGAGCACCGTCCAGATCACCCCGCCGACTATCGAGCGGCGCATGAAGGCGCGTATACCGCTGTAGAGCAGCAACAGGCCGAGCACCAGGAAGACGAAGCTGAACAGCGATGCGTCCATGCCGATGGCCCTGGCCAGGCCGTGGAGGAAGTCGTCCATGGCGTCCCAGATGCCGCCCAGCAGGCCGGAGAGCAGGTCCACCACGAAGCGGATCGCCCTGCCCAGCATCTCGCCCAGTCCGTCGAAAAAGCCTTCTGTACCCATGAGTGTCCTGTCCTGAGTGTTCCCAGCGTTGGATCAGAGATTAGCCGCCGGGTTCAGCGCCGGCTGCTGCTTTGCTGCGGAGCGAGGAACGACTGGCGGAAGTATTCGCGGAACGCGCGCATCCCGGCGCTCGCTTCGGTGTCGCGGCGCCAGGCCAGGCCGACGCTCATCGACGGCACCGGGTCGACCAGCGATAGCGTCTCGATGCGTTTGCCTTCCAGCGACCAGGGCCGGTACACCAGGTCGGAGAGGATGGCCACGCCGGAGCCGTTGGCGACCATGCTGCGCACCGCTTCCACCGAACTGGTATGGAGGATCACCTGTGGCCGGTGGCCGCTCTGTTGCCAGTAGCGCAGCGCGCTCTGCCCGGCCTCGTCGACGGTGAGCATGATGTAGGGCTCGCCGGCCACGTCGGCAAGGCCCAGGTCGGCCTTCTCGCCCAGCGGATGGCGGCTGGGCAGCCACAACCGGCGCTCGGAGTTGAACAGGGTTTCGGCGGCGATCCCGGGCTCGGTGAGATTGCCGGTGAGCAGCACGGCGATGTCGTAGCGACCGTCGAGGAGGCCGCGCTCGATGCTGGCGCGCTCGTCCTCGAACAGTTGCAGCTCCAGTTCCGGGTACCACTGCGCCAGGCGTTGCAGGTGGTGGGGGAGGAAATAGCCCATCACGGTATAGCTGGCGGCGACCTTCAGGGTGCCTTCGACCCGGGTGTCCGGTTGCGGGCTGTTGAGCGCGTCGTCGACGCTGCGCTGGATCGAATAGGCGTGGTTGAGGAAGTGCCGGCCGCTGTCGGTCAGGTTCATGCCCTGGGCCGTGCGGGTGAACAGGGCGACGCCGAGCATGCCCTCCAGTTCCTGGATCGCGCTGGTCACCGCCGACTGCGAGATGTTCAGGTGGATGGCGGCCTGGGATATCTGGCCGAACTCGGCGGTGGCGATGAAGTAGCGAACCTGGCGGAGGGTCAGGGCCATGGGGAGCATCCGGAGGAGGTATCTGTTTTTCAGAAACCAGTCTATCGAATAATAAATCTACCCAATACCTTTTCCGGCTTTTACCGTGGCTCCATCCAACAACAAGACAGATGAGGCCTGCGGGCAATGACTGAAGTCGACCTCAATTCCGACATGGGCGAAGGCTTCGGCCCATGGACCATCGGCGATGGCGTGGACGCGGCGATCATGCCGCTGATCAGCAGCGCCAACATCGCCACCGGTTTCCATGCCGGCGACCCGAGCAGCATGCGCCGCACCGTGGAGATGGCCGCCGAGCATGGCGTGGCCATCGGCGCCCATCCGGGCTTCCGCGACCTGGTCGGCTTCGGGCGTCGGCACATCGCCGCGCCGGCCATCGAGCTGGTCAACGACATGCTCTACCAGCTTGGCGCACTGCGCGAATTCGCCCGGCTGCAGGGCCTGTCGCTGCAACACGTCAAGCCCCACGGCGCGCTCTACATGCACCTGGCGCGGGACGAGGTCGCCGCGCGCCTGTTCGTCGAGACCCTGCAACGCCTGGAACCGGAACTGCTGCTCTATTGCATGCCCGGTTCGGCCACCTGGCGCATCGGCCGGGAACTGGGCCAGCCGCTGGTGCGCGAGTTCTACGCCGACCGCGACTACGACCGCAGCGGCTCCATCGTCTTCACCCGGCGGGTCGCCGCCCTCGATCCGCAGCAGGTCGCCGACAAGGTCCTGCGCGCCTGCCGCGAGGGCAAGGTGCGCACCGTCGAGGGCGAGGACCTCGACATCGCCTTCGACTCGGTGTGCATCCACAGCGATACCCCCGGTGCCCTGGAGCTGGTCGCCAGCACCCGTGCGCGCCTGGAGGGCGCCGGCATCCGCATCAAGGCGCCGCGTTGAGCGCCGCTCGCCTCGGCGAGCCTCGCGACAAGCTTTTCTGCCATTTCCTACAACGTTCGAATAATGAGGATTCGTCATGGCCGAACATAACGTGCAGTCCCCCTTGCCCGGCACCTTCTATCGCAAGGCCAGCCCCGACGCGCCGCCCTACGCGGAGGTCGGGCAGGCGGTCGAGGCCGGCAGCGTGATCGGGCTGATCGAGGTGATGAAGCAGTTTTCCGAAGTGCAGGCCGGGCAGGCCGGCATACTCCAGGCGTTCCACGTGGAAGATGGCGAGGCCATCGAGCCGGGCCAGGTGCTGGCGGTGATCGCCAGCGCTACCTGAGGAGGATGCCATGCACAAGCGACTGAACAAGCTGCTGGTGGCCAATCGCGGCGAGATCGCCGTGCGCATCATCCGCGCCGCGCAGGCACTGGGCATTCCCACGGTAGCGGTGTGCAGCGAGGCGGATCGCGATTCGCTGGCCGCGCGGCTGGCCGATGAGGTACGCCTGATCGGCCCTGCGCGGGCCGACCGGAGCTACCTGGATATCGAGGCGATTCTCATGGCGGCGCGGGAAACCGGTGCCGACTCGATCCATCCCGGCTACGGTTTCCTCTCCGAGAACCCCGCCTTCGCCGAAGCGGTGCAGGCGGCCGGCCTGGTCTTCGTCGGTCCGGAGGCGCAGACCATCCGCCGCATGGGCGACAAGGCCGAGGCGCGGCGTACCGCGATGGCCGCCGGGGTGCCGGTGGTGCCGGGCTCGCCCGGCGAGCTGGGCGACCTCGACGCGGCGCTGGCTTGCGCCGAAGAGGTCGGCTATCCGCTGCTGGTCAAGGCCTCCGCCGGCGGCGGCGGGCGTGGCATCCGTATCGCCCACGACGCCGACGAACTGCGTCGGGAATTCCCCATCGCCCAGCGCGAGGCGCAGGCCGCCTTCGGTTCGCCGGCGGTGTACTTGGAGCGCTTCATCCGCCAGGCACGGCACATCGAAGTGCAGATCCTCGGCGATGGCGAGCGCGCGGTGCATCTGTTCGAACGCGAATGCTCGCTGCAGCGGCGGCGCCAGAAGGTCTTCGAGGAGGCACCTTCGGCGGCGCTGGACGGCGCGCAGCGCCAGGCCCTCTGCGAGAGCGCGGTGCGCCTGGCGCAGAGTCTCGGCTATCGTGGCGCGGGCACCCTGGAATACCTGTTCGACGCGCACAGCGGCGAGTTCTTCTTCATCGAGATGAACGCCCGTATCCAGGTCGAGCATCCGGTCAGCGAGATGGTCACCGGCATCGACCTGGTCCAGGCCATGCTGCGCATCGCCGCCGGCGAGGCGCTGCCCTGGCGCCAGGAGGACATTCGCCTGAACGGCGCGGCGCTGGAGATGCGGATCAACGCCGAAGACCCGGCGCGCAATTTCTTCCCCAGCCCCGGCACCGTGGAGCGCCTGGAATGGCCGCAGGGCGAGGGCGTGCGAGTGGACAGCCACCTGTATCCCGGCTACCGGGTGCCGCCGTACTACGATTCGTTGCTGGCCAAGCTGATCGTCCATGGTCGCGACCGCGACGAAGCGTTCGCCCGCGCGCGCCAGGCGCTGGAGCGCACCGTGCTGGCCGGCATGGCCACTACCCTGCCGCTGCACCGCTGGCTGCTCGCCGATGCGCGGGTACAGGCCGCGCAGTTCGATACCGCTACCCTGGAAACCTGGCTCGCCGAGCGGACCGCCGCCGCGCAGGAGGTTTGAGATGCATGCCAACATCCGCTACAGCTTCGGCGGCGACGAGCACCTGTTCGCCGAGGTCGCCGAGTCCATGTCGCTGGAAGCCTTCTTCCGCGGCATGGCGATCACCCGCGCCATCGAGACACTGCAATTGCCCGGGGTGCTCGACGTATGCCTGGCCAACGCCTCGTTCCAGGTTCGCTTCGACCCCGACCGGCTGGCCCCGCAGGCGCTGCTGGAGACCGTGCGCGGCCTGGAAGCCGAGGCGGTCGCCGCGCGCAGCATCGAGACGCGTATCGTCGAAGTGCCGGTGTTGTACAACGATCCCTGGACCCACGAGACCCTGATGCGCTTCCGCGACCGTCACCAGGACCCGGACTCCACCGACCTCGAGTACGCCGCGCGGATCAACGGCTACGCCGACGTGCAGGCGTTCATCCAGGCGCACAGCGGCACGCCGTGGTTCGTCTCGATGGTCGGTTTCGTCGCCGGCCTGCCGTTCATGTACCAGATGGTCGAGCGCGAACGGCAGTTGCAGGTGCCCAAGTACCTGCGTCCGCGCATCGACACGCCGAAGCTGACCCTCGGCCACGGCGGTTGCTTCGGCTGCATCTATTCGGTGCGCGGTGCCGGCGGCTACCAGATGTTCGGCGTGACTCCGGCGCCGATCTTCGATCCCCGCCAGGGCTTGCCCTATCTCGAGGAATCGATGGTGTTCTTCCGCGCTGGCGACATCGTCCAGTTCCGCCCCATCGAGCGGACCGAGTACGAGCGCATGGCGGCCGAAGTCGAAGCGGGCACATTCGACCTGCGCATCCGTCCGGTGAGTTTCGATCTCGACGCGTTCCTTGCCGATCCGCGAGGCTGCACGCAACATCTGCAGGAGGTGCTGTATGTCGCTTAAGGTGCTCAAGCCCGGCCTCGCCACCTCGGTGCAGGACGCCGGCCGCGAAGGCCACTATCACCTGGGCATCCCGCCGTCCGGCGCGCTCGACCAGTATGCCCTGCGCGCTGCCAACTTGCTGGTGGGCAACGCACCGACCGCCGCCGTGTTGGAGTGCGCGCTGCTGGGGCCGCAGCTGGAGTTCCAGCGCGACGCCCTGGTGGCCGTGTGCGGGGCGCGCATGACGCCTCGCCTGGAGGGCGCGGAGATGCCGCTGGATACTTCCTTCCGGGTTCGCGCCGGCCAGGTCCTGGGGTTCGATTTCATCCGTGCCGGCGCCCGTGGCTATCTCGCCATCGACGGCGGCATCGCGGTACCCGAGGTGCTGGGCAGTCGTTCGACCTACGGTCTGGGGGCGATCGGTGGCTTGCAGGGACGACGGCTGGCGGAGGGCGACCTGCTGCCTCTGGGGCCTGCCTCGCCCTCTGCCGTGGAGGGCTTGGCGCTGCCGCGTTCGCTGCAGGTGGAGGTCGGCGGCGAGGTGAGCTTGCGGGTGGTTCCCGGACTCTACGTCCATCGCCTGACCCCCGACGCGGTCGAGCGTTTCTTCGCCGAGACCTGGACCGTCGGTTCGGAGGCGGACCGCACCGGCTACCGCTTCAAGGGCGGCACGGCGCTCCGGTTCGAGCCGCGCGAACAGCCATTCGGCGCAGGCTCGGACCCGTCCAACATCGTCGACGCCTGCTATCCCATCGGCTCGATCCAGGTACCGGGCGGGCTCGAACCCATCGTCCTGCATCGTGATGCGGTGTCCGGTGGGGGATATGCCACGCTGGGCACGGTGATCAGCCCCGACCTGAACCGGCTGGCGCAGATGCAACCGAACCAGAAGGCGCGTTTCGTCGCCGTCAGCCTGGAGGAAGGTCTCGAGGCGCGTCGCCGTTACAACTGGCAAGTGCAACGACTCCAGCACTTCTTCCTGCGCTGAGTCGTCGATACCGGGCCGCTTCGGTCTGCGAAGCGGCCCCGGGCGGTCACTTGTAGTAGACCTCTATCGCGGCGGTGGCGTTGAAGGGGCCTGGCGTTGGAGTGCCCGTCATCCACCTCACCTGGGCGAGGAAGTTTCTTATGACCACCAATTGGTTCTGGCTATTGGGCACCAGTACGAACTCCTTGCCGATATCGATGATGCTGCGGTCTTCCTGCTTGAGAAGTCGGATTCCCACGGACTTGTTGTTGTTATCCAAAAGAGTGTCCGAACCCCACAGGGAGGTGCTGCCGGAGGGGAGGAACATCGCGTTCAGGCCATAGGCGCTGCTGCAGTTCTTATTGGCGGTGACGCTGAACGGAAGTTCCTTGAGGATCTGGTCCCGGCTGGCGAAATAGGCCTGCAGGCTTTGGAAGTCGACGGTTTTCGGAGAAAGGCTGATTGTGGACGCGCAGGCGACGTAGCGAAGGTTATTCAAGCCGTGGAGGGTCATGCGGAAGTTGTACCCCCCTATGTTATTGATAGCGCTCTCGCCATCGAACTGGAAAATCGGGTAGGCGTTTACCCCTGTGATAGGACCTTCCTTACCGGTACTGGGACCTGCCCGCTTGGAGAGAAAGAAGTTGAAGTTGACGGTCATCTTCTTCGCCCTGCCTTCGCAACCTCGTCCCGTCCAGCAACCATCGAAGTGCATGCCGATCTCCTTTCGGCACTATGTCGAGTGTCGAGCAGCGCAGGTCTTCGCCGTTCAGGTTGATGCCCACCTCCAGGTCCGAACCCAGCGCGCCCTGACCGGTTGGACTCAGGTAGAAATAGACCTGCTCTGGCCCCCAGTCGCGATCCTGGAAGCAAGTGATCGATATGGAGTAGTTCGGAGACCGCCAGAGTACGGTGTCCTTGGGGAGGACCGATGGAACAGCGATGCTCGTATCGATGTAGACATAATCTTCGGTTTGCTTGTTGTCCGATTTCCAGCACATCAAGGCGAAGCTTTTCTGCGACAGGACGAGCAGCATTGCGACAAGCATGTAACGGATGAAGGCATTCATGGGGTTCTTCTGCAGGTTGTTAATCGATTCTTGTTTTTGCAGAGCATGCCGCGCCTGTTGCAGGTGCGGCCTAGCGGTCACTTGTAATAGACCTCTATCGCGGCGGTGGCGTTGAACGGGCCTAGAATGGGTCTGCTCGTCATCCACCTCAGTTGGGCGAGAAAGTTCTTCGTCACCGTCGTCTGGGTTGGGGTGTAGGGAATGAACTCGAACTCCTTACCGATACTGATGACGCTGCGATCCTCATTGAGGAGCCTGATGCCCACTGTTGGATTGTCCTTGGCCAGCAACGTATCCGTGCTCGACAGGGTGGTATTGCTGGCGGGAATGAACATAGCGTTCAGGCCATAGGCGCTGTTGCAGCTCTTATTGGCGGTGATGCTGAAGGGAAGTTCTTTGATGACCAGATTCTGTGCGGCAAATTGCGATTGCAGTATCTGGAAGTTGAGGGTTTTTGGAGAAATGCTTAGCGTGGAGGTGCAGGCGACGTAGCGGAGGTTGTTCATGCCAAGGGCATACATACGTAGGTTCCGGCCCCCCAGGTTGTTGATGCCTCCCACTCCATCGAACTGGAACAGTGCGTAGGAGTTTACGCCCGTGATGGGACCTTCCTTGCCGGGAGTGGGGGCGGCGAGTTTGGAGAGGAAGATCTGGAAACGGACCTGCTTGGTCTGAGCCATGCCTTCGCATCCCCCTCGTCCTCCTGTCCAGCAACCATCGAAATGCATGCCTATCTTCTGCCGGCAGCCGGGGAGCGAGGAACAACGGAGGTCCTCGCCGTTCAGGTTGATGCCCACCTCCAGGTCCGAGCCCAATGCGCCCTGGCCGTCCGGACTGAGATAGAAATAGACGTCCTCAGGTCCGGTGTTTTCGCGCTCCTGGTAACACCTGACGGAGAAATCGTAGGTTGGAGAGCGCCAGAGCACGGTGTCCTTGGGCAGAGCCGAAGGCACGGCGATGCTCGTGTCGATGTTGACATAGTCGATCGTTGCCTTGTTGTCCGCTCTTTCGCAGGTCAGCGCATAACCTTTCTGCGCCAACGCAACCAGCATTCCCACAAGTAGTGTTCGGGTAATTGCATTCATGGTGTATTCCGGGCCTCATGGGTGTTTGGCGTTGGTCTCTACGCCTGATTTCAATGCGCCGTGATAAGGGTGGAGGTTCCCTCCGTCGCTGACGATCGCGTAACGCACTTTGTCGGGATGGCAGGCGGCGATGTCGAACTGGTGATTGGAGAAGGGCGCCAGCATCAGGTGTTCGATGGCTTCGCCGCAGCTCCGCTCCGATGCGTCGAGGAACTCCAACTGGCTGAAGGTGATGTGGTAGGGCGAAGGATTGTGTGCCTTCGGATTGCCGCTGGTGCCGAGCGTCCACGTCACGCCCTCGTTCGCCTGCTCGACGGTGGCTTCCAGGGGCGGCCGATAGAACAGCTTGAAGCGATGGCGTAGGGCGATCTGCAGGGTCTCGGGAGTACTGGGCGCGTGCGGCACGTCCAGCACGCTCAACAGCAGGTAGGTCTCGCGGTCGGTGGGCAGGCCCTGGCCCTGGTAGAGCACCTCCACCTTGGCCCGCTGGCCGGCGCCCAGGCGGAGCAGCGGCCTGGACACGGCGAAGGGCAGCGCCTGCCCCTTGCCGTCGGTACCCCAATCCAGGGAGATTTCCGCCAGGGCCGGCTCCTTGCCCTCGTTGACCAGCGTGATCGGCAGGCGCTTGCCTTTCATCACGAAACGGTTCTGGCCGTCGAACGAGAGATCGGCATGGGCGGACATGCACAGCCAGGCGAATATCGATGCAAGAACCATCCGAAGCCAACTTCGGACCTGGAAGAGGCGCTTTCCATTCATATTCCTGAATGTGCCCGAATGAAACCCGTATCGTGTTTTGGAAAGTGGTTGGTCGGAAGGATCGAATATATTTTTCGTTATACTTCCGCTGCGCTTTGAATGGCTATATTTAGGGTGGTTGGTTGCGTTCATGGTTCAAGTCTGGATAACTTGTTTTCGTTGCGCACCGCTAGGGTGGCAAGAGATTCAATGTTTCTCCATGTTAGAAACCTGCCAGGGAATATATAAATAAGATATTTCCTATTTCTTGTAGGAAATATCCTAAGCATTACTTGTAGTTTTCCGAGGTAGTTGCGCCGTTTCTTCCAGGGAGCCGAATGCCACATAGAGGACGAGGCCGATTGGAGCAGTCGATGACTGCTGGCTTCTATATGGGTGATCAGATATTGATCAGATGTAGCCCTGTGTCCTGGGTTGGGTTGACAGCGTCATACAGCCACTTATGATGCCCTTGAGCCTGACCCCCGGCGTGCCGGGGCTCCCCGACAAAAGGCGCCATACAAGCGTCGAAGGAATCTTCCCCATGAGTGCAACCGCTTCCGTCGCCACCCGTCACGACTGGTCCCTCGCCGAAGTCCGTGCCCTGTTCGAGCAACCGTTCAACGACCTGCTGTTCCAGGCGCAGACGGTGCATCGCGCGCACTTCGACCCGAACCGCGTGCAGGTCTCGACGCTGCTGTCGATCAAGACCGGCGCCTGTCCCGAGGACTGCAAGTACTGCCCGCAGTCCGGCCACTACAACACCGGCCTGGACAAGGAGAAGCTGATGGAGGTGCAGAAGGTCCTCGAGGCGGCGGCCGAGGCCAAGGCCATCGGTTCGACCCGCTTCTGCATGGGCGCTGCCTGGAAGCACCCGTCGGCCAAGGACATGCCCTACGTCCTGGAGATGGTCAAGGGCGTGAAGAAGCTCGGCCTGGAGACCTGCATGACCCTCGGCCGCCTGACCCAGGAACAGACCCAGGCGCTGGCGGACGCCGGCCTCGACTACTACAACCACAACCTGGATACCTCGCCGGAGTTCTACGGCAACATCATCACCACCCGCACCTACAGCGAGCGCCTGCAGACCCTGGCCTACGTGCGCGAGGCGGGGATGAAGATCTGCTCCGGCGGCATCCTCGGCATGGGCGAGTCGGTGGACGACCGCGCCGGCCTGCTGATCCAACTGGCGAACCTGCCGGAGCACCCGGAGTCGGTGCCGATCAACATGCTGGTGAAGGTCAAGGGCACGCCCCTGGCGGAAGAGAAGGACGTCGATCCCTTCGACTTCATCCGCACCCTGGCGGTGGCCCGGATCATGATGCCGAAGTCCCACGTGCGCCTGTCCGCCGGCCGCGAGCAGATGAACGAGCAGATGCAGGCGCTGGCCTTCATGGCCGGGGCCAACTCGATCTTCTACGGCGAAAAGCTGCTGACCACGAAGAACCCGCAGGCCGAAAAGGACATGCAGTTGTTCGCCCGTCTCGGCATCAAGCCGGAAGAGCGCGAAGAGCACGCCGACGAAGTGCACCAGGCCGCCATCGAGCAGGCGTTGGTGGAACAACGCGAATCGAAGCTGTTCTATAACGCCGCTTCCGCCTGACCATACTGGAAGGGAGGGTGCCGCCGTCCCTTCGTTGCAGCCGCTGATGTCGGCCCTGCGTGGACGGGTGCGCCTGCGTCCGTCCAGCAACACGAGCGACCTGCCATGTCCTTCGATCTCGCTTCCCGCCTCGCCAGCCGGCGCGCGGAAGACCTCTACCGCCAGCGGCCGCTGCTGGAGTCGGCCCAGGGCCCGGACGTCGTGGTCGACGGCCAGCCGCTGCTGGCCTTCTGTTCCAACGACTACCTCGGCCTGGCCAACCATCCCGAGGTGATCGCCGCGCTGCGCGCCGGCGCCGAGCGCTGGGGCGTGGGCGGTGGCGCCTCGCACCTGGTGGTCGGCCACAGCGGCCCGCACCACGAACTGGAGCTGGCCCTCGCCGAATTCACCGGGCGGCCGCGCGCGCTGCTGTTCTCCACCGGCTACATGGCCAATCTCGGCGCGGTGACCGCGCTGGTCGGCAAGGGCGACACGGTGCTGGAGGACCGCCTCAACCACGCTTCGCTGCTGGATGCCGGATTGCTCTCCGGCGCGCGTTTCTCGCGCTACCTGCACAACGACCCGGCAAGCCTCGCCGCGCGCCTGGACAAGGCCGAGGGCAATACCCTGGTGGTCACCGACGGGGTCTTCAGCATGGACGGCAATCTCGCCGACCTGCCGGCCCTGGCCGCCGTCGCGCAGGCCCGCGGCGCCTGGCTGATGGTCGACGACGCGCATGGCTTCGGCCCGCTGGGCGCCAGCGGCGGCGGGATCGTCGAACACTTCGGCCTCGGCCAGGAGCAGGTGCCGGTGCTGATCGGCACCCTCGGCAAGGGTTTCGGTACCGCCGGCGCCTTCGTAGCGGGCAGCGAGGAACTGATCGAGACCCTGATTCAGTACGCCCGGCCCTACATCTACACCACCAGCCAGCCGCCAGCGGTGGCCTGCGCCACCCTGAAGAGCCTGGAGCTGCTGCGCCGCGAAAGCTGGCGGCGGCAACACCTGGCGGCGCTGATCGCCCGTTTCCGCCATGGCGCCGAGGCGCTTGGCCTGACCCTGATGGACAGCTTCACGCCGATCCAGCCGATCCTGGTCGGCGGCAGCCGCCAGGCCGTGGCCCTGGCCGGCATGCTTCGAGCCCGTGGCATCATGGTCGGCGCGATCCGCCCGCCAACCGTGCCGGCCAACAGCGCGCGGCTGCGCGTCACGCTGTCCGCCGCGCACAGCGAAGCGCAGGTCGACCGCTTGCTCGAAGCCCTCGGCGAAAGCTGGCGACAGCTGTCGTCTAGCCTTCTGGCAGAGATCGAAGCCGAGGAGGGAGACGATGCGTGACCACTTGATCCTGTTGCCGGGCTGGGGCCTGGGTAGCGCACCGCTGGAACCGCTGCGCGACGCGCTGCACGAGCGCGAGCCGCACCTGAACGTGTTGATCGAGCCGCTGCCGTCGCTGGACGACGCCGCCGACTGGCTCGACGAACTCGACGATAACCTGCCGCGCGATAGCTGGCTGGCCGGCTGGTCGCTGGGAGGCATGCTCGCCGGCGAACTGGCGGCGCGCCGCGGCGACGATTGCCGGGGACTGCTGACCCTGGCCAGCAATCCGTGCTTCCGCGTGCGCGAGGACTGGCCGAACGCGATGCCGGCGGAAACCTTCGAGGACTTCTTCGAGGCTTTCCTGCTCGAACCGCACCTGACCCGCAAGCGTTTCACCCTGCTGGTCAGCCAGGGTGCGCGCGACCCTCGGACCCTGGCGCGGCAACTGCAGGTGGCGCTGCCGCAGCTGGAGCGCGAGGCGCTGGTCGCCGGCCTGCAGTTGCTCGGCCAACTGGATACCCGGGCCGCCCTGGAAAACTTCCGCGGGCCGCAATTGCACCTGTTCGCCGAAGCCGATGCGCTGGTGCCGCTGGCCGCCGCCGAGGCCCTGCTCGAGTGGCTGCCGGACGTCGAGGTCTCGACCCTGGCGGCCAGTCACGGCCTGCCGCTGGAATGCCCGGACGAGGTGGCCGGCGCAATCCTGAGATTCCTTCGCGAGGGTGATGATGCCTGACGATTCCTCGCCGCTGCTGGCGCCCCATGGCGTTGCCGCGCTGCCCGACAAGCGCCAGGTCGCCGCGTCGTTTTCCCGCGCGGCGGCCAGCTACGACGCGGTGGCCGAACTCCAGCGCGGCGTCGGTGAGAGCCTGCTGTCGGCATTGCCGGAAGGCTTCTCGCCGCGCCGCTGGGTCGATCTCGGCTGCGGCACCGGTTATTTCAGCCGGGCCCTGGAACGACGCTTCGGTGCGGCCGAGGGCCTGGCCGTGGATATCGCCGAAGGCATGCTGCGGCATGCCCGCGCGCGCGGCGGCGCCAGCCATTTCATTGGCGGCGACGCCGAGAGGCTGCCGTTGCGCGACGGCAGTTGCGACCTGCTGTTCTCCAGCCTGGCCATCCAGTGGTGCGCCGACCTCCCGGCGGTCCTGGCCGAGGCGCGGCGGGTCCTGCGGCCGGGCGGCGTGCTGGCGTTCAGCAGCCTGTGCGTCGGTACCCTGGGCGAGTTGCGCGACAGTTGGCGGGTGGTGGACGGCTTCGTCCACGTCAATCGCTTCCGCGCCTTCGCCGACTACCTGCAACACGCGGCCGGCAGCGGCCTGCTGCCGCTGACCCTGCGCCACGAGGACCGGCTCCTGCATTTCCCCGACCTGCGCAGCCTGACCCACGAACTCAAGGCGCTGGGCGCGCACAACCTCAACCCCGGGCGGCCCGACGGCCTGACCGGGCGCCAGCGCATCCGCGCGCTGGTCGCCGCCTACGAGCGTTTCCGCCAGCCCGAGGGGCTGCCCGCTACCTACCGCGTCGTCTTCGGCGTGCTGCGCAAGGATTCCTGAACCATGCCGGCGTTCTTCGTCACCGGTACCGACACCGAGATCGGCAAGACCACCATCGCCGCCGGCCTGCTCCACGCGGCCCGGAGTGCCGGCCTGAGCACCGCCGCGGCGAAGCCGGTGGCCTCCGGCTGCGAGCCCACGGCGCAAGGCCTGCGCAATGGCGACGCGTTGGTGTTGCTCGGCCAGTGCTCGCTGGCGCTGGCCTACGAGCAGGTCAACCCGCTGGCCTTCGCACCGGCCATCGCCCCGCACCTGGCGGCGCGCGAGGCTGGCGTCGAACTGAGCGCCGCACGCTTGCACGAGGCGGTGCGCGAGGTGCTGGCGCTACAGGCCGACTTCACCCTGGTGGAGGGCGCCGGCGGATGGCGCGTGCCGTTGCTGGGCCGCGAGAACCTGTCCGACCTGGCGCGCCTGCTGGCGCTGCCGGTGGTGCTGGTGGTCGGCGTGCGCCTGGGCTGTATCAACCATGCGCTGCTCAGCGCCGAGGCGATCCTGGGCGACGGCCTGGCGCTGGCCGGCTGGGTGGCCAACGTCGTCGACCCGGCTACCTCGCGCCTGGAAGAGAACCTGGCGACCCTCGCCGAACGCCTGCCGGCGCCCTGCCTGGGTCGGGTACCGCGCCTGGAGGAAGCCACTCCCGCGGCCGTGGCCGCACACCTCGACCTGCGGCCCCTGGGTATCGGGCTATAAACAGCGGGCCGTCCATAACCAACGGGCGGTACCCAGCGCCGGCCAAGTCTGCTTGAATAGAAGCCACTTGCTATCGCAGTGGCGCATGCGCGTCCCCAGGAGTAGAGGGTGGAAATTTCCGGCAACGCTTTCGTCAGTGGCCTCAACGCGGTGCAGTCGGGCAGCGCCCGCGTCGCCCAGGCCGGCAGCGAGATCGCCCGCAATACCGTGGAGGCCCGTTCGGCCCAGGCCGAGCAGATGGTCGAACTGACCCGCGGCAAGCTCGAGGCGCAGAGCGGCGCCCGGGTCATCGAGGTAGCCGACGAGACCCTCGGTACCCTGATCGATACCCACGCCTGACTTCCTGGCGGCCGGCAGCGGCCGCCCCGACCCTTCCTTTTCCGACTGTCACCCGGCGGCCCCTGAAGCCTGCCGGGCGCTTCGCCATGGGCTTTACTGAGAGAGACGAAAGTGCTTTGGAAGGACGTGGCTGCCAGTGATTTCGGGCATGACCGAGCGGTCGGTTCGGATGCTTGACAAGGGATTGGCGTAAACGTATGTTTCAAACGCCTGTTTGAGAGTCGGGACGCATGAGTGCGTCCGGCAAGGCGACCGGGAGCGATCCCGCACTGCGACCGCAGACTCTGGACATCCGTCCGGTCGCCGATTAACCAGAACCCTTCGTAGAGGTTGACTGCTATGCCTGATTACAAGGCCCCCTTGCGTGATATCCGTTTCGTTCGCGACGAGCTGCTGGGCTACGAAGCGCACTACCAGAGCCTGCCGGGCGCCGAAGACGCGACTCCCGACATGGTCAACGCCATCCTCGAGGAAGGTGCGAAGTTCTGCGAACAGGTGATCGCTCCGCTGAACCGTGTCGGCGACCTGGAAGGCTGCACCTGGAGCGCCGACGGCGTGAAGACCCCGACCGGCTTCAAGGAGGCCTACCAGCAGTTCGTCGAAGGCGGTTGGCCGAGCCTGGCCCATGACGTCGAGCACGGCGGCCAGGGTCTGCCGGAATCCCTCGGCCTGGCCATCAGCGAGATGGTCGGCCAGGCCAACTGGTCCTGGGGCATGTACCCGGGCCTGTCCCACGGCGCCATGAACACCCTGCATGCCCACGGCACCGCCGAGCAGCAGGCAACCTACCTGACCAAGCTGGTCTCCGGCGAGTGGACCGGCACCATGTGCCTGACCGAGCCGCACTGCGGCACCGACCTGGGCATGCTGCGCACCAAGGCCGAGCCGCAGGCCGACGGTAGCTACAAGGTCACCGGCACCAAGATCTTCATCTCCGCCGGCGAGCACGACATGGCCGACAACATCGTCCATATCGTCCTGGCCCGCCTGCCCGACGCCCCGCAGGGCACCAAGGGCATCTCGCTGTTCATCGTGCCGAAGTTCCTGCCCAACGCCGAAGGCAACGCCGGCGAGCGCAACGCGGTTTCCTGCGGTTCCATCGAGCACAAGATGGGCATCCACGGCAACGCCACCTGCGTGATGAACTTCGACGCCGCCACCGGCTTCCTGATCGGCCCGCCGAACAAGGGCCTGAACTGCATGTTCACCTTCATGAACACCGCTCGCCTGGGTACCGCGCTGCAAGGCCTGGCCCATGCCGAAGTCGGTTTCCAGGGCGGCATCGCCTATGCTCGCGAGCGTCTGCAGATGCGCTCGCTGACCGGTCCGAAGGCGCCCGAGAAGCCCGCCGACCCGATCATCGTGCATCCTGACGTGCGCCGCATGCTGCTGACCATGAAGGCCTTCGCCGAAGGCAACCGCGCGATGCTGTATTTCGCCGCCAAGCAGGTCGACATCGTCCAGCGCAGCCAGGACGAAGAGCAGAAGAAAGCCGCCGACTCGATGCTGGCCTTCCTCACGCCGATCGCCAAGGCGTTCATGACCGAAGTCGGCTTCGAGTCCGCCAACCACGGCGTGCAGATCTTCGGCGGCCACGGTTTCATCGCCGAGCACGGCATGGAGCAGAACGTCCGCGACAGCCGCATCTCGATGCTGTACGAAGGCACTACCGGCGTTCAGGCCCTCGACCTGCTGGGTCGCAAGGTGCTGATGACCCAGGGCGAGGCGCTGAAGGGCTTCACCAAGATCGTGCACAAGTTCTGCCAGGCCAACGAAGCCAACGAAGCCGTCAAGGAATTCGTCGCTCCGCTGGCACAGCTGAACAAGGAGTGGGGCGACCTGACCATGAAGGTCGGCATGGCCGCCATGAAGGATCGCGAGGAAGTCGGCGCCGCTTCGGTGGACTACCTGATGTACTCCGGCTACGCCTGCCTGGCCTACTTCTGGGCCGACATGGCGCGCCTGGCCGCCGAGAAGCTGGCCGCCGGCACCGGCGAGGAAGCCTTCTACAAGGCCAAGCTGCAGACCGCGCGCTTCTACTTCCAGCGCATCCTGCCGCGTACCCGCGCCCACGTCGCCGCCATGCTGTCCGGCGCCAACAACCTGATGGAGATGGCCGAGGAAGATTTCGCCCTCGGTTACTGATGGCACGGGCCGCTGGCGGCCCGTTCCCCAGGTGAGAAAGAGCCCGCCCTTCGGCGGGCTTTTTCATGCCTGCGATCCGCTGCATCCTGGCCTTCCGACCTCGGGGTTATGGCGTTGCATTCAGCGTCCGCAGCGTGATTGTAGGCGCCCGCCCGGCGCAGTAGCTTCGAGGGATTCGCGCCTGTGGGGCGCCCCTGCCGAGGAGAACAGAGATGCCGGAATACAAGGCTCCGCTGCGCGACATGCGCTTCCTGATCGATGAGGTATTCGACTTCCATGGGCGCTACCAGGCGCTCGGCGCCAGCGACGCGACCCCGGACATGGTGGCGGCGATCCTCGATGAAGGGTCGAAATTCTGCGAACAGGTTCTGGCGCCGCTGAACCGCTCCGGCGACGAAGAGGGCTGCCACTTCGACAACGGCGTGGTGACCACGCCCAAGGGTTTCAAGGAAGCCTATGCACAGTACGTCGAGGGGGGCTGGAACGGTGTCGCCAGCGATCCCGCGTACGGCGGCCAGGGCCTGCCGCACTCGCTGGGTCTGCTGCTCAGCGAGATGATCGGCGCCAGCAATGTCTCCTGGGGCATGTACCCGGGCCTGACCCGCGGCGCCATGTCGGCGATCCACGCCCACGGCAGCCAGGCGCAGAAGGACCTCTACCTGGCGCGGATGACCGCCGGCACCTGGACCGGCACCATGTGCCTGACCGAGCCGCACTGCGGCACCGACCTGGGCATCATCAAGACCCGCGCGGTGCCGAACGCCGACGGCAGCCATGCGATCAGCGGGACGAAGATCTTCATCTCCGCCGGCGAGCACGACCTGAGCGAGAACATCGTCCACCTGGTGCTGGCCAAGCTTCCCGATGCGCCGGCCGGGACCAAGGGTATCTCGCTGTTCATCGTGCCGAAGTTCCTACCCGACGCCGAAGGTAACGTGGGCGCGCGCAATGCGGTCTCCTGTGGCTCCATCGAGCACAAGATGGGGATCAAGGCCTCGGCCACCTGTGTGATGAACTTCGACGGCGCCACCGGCTACCTGATCGGCGAGCCGAACAAGGGCCTGCACTGCATGTTCACCATGATGAACCACGCCCGCCTGGGCACCGGCATGCAGGGCCTGTGCCTTGGCGAGACCAGTTACCAGGGCGCCGTGCGCTACGCCCGGGAGCGCTTGCAGATGCGCTCGCTGACCGGGCCGAAGGCGCCGGACAAGCCGGCCGACCCGATCATCGTGCACCCCGACGTGCGGCGCATGCTGCTGACCATGAAGGCGTTCAACGAAGGCAACCGCGCGCTGGCCTACTTCACCGCCCAGTTGCTCGACACCGAGCACCTGTCGCAGGACGCCGCCGAGCGCGAGCGGGCCGCCGACCTGCTGGCCTTCCTGACACCGATCTGCAAGGCCTTCATGACCGAGACCGGGCAGGAGGTGACCAACCTCGGCATGCAGGTCTACGGCGGCCACGGCTACATCCGCGAGTGGGGCATGGAGCAGTTGGTCCGCGATTGCCGCATCGCACAGATCTACGAAGGCACCAACGGCATCCAGGCCCTCGACCTGCTCGGCCGCAAGGTACTGGGCAGCCAGGGCAAGCTGTTGCGCGGTTTCACCAAACTGGTCCACCAGTTGTGCCAGGCCCAGGCCGAGCATCCGCAACTGAAGGGACAGGTCGCGCAACTGGCGGCGCTGAACGCGCAGTGGGGCGAACTGACCCAGCAGGTGGGCCTGGCGGCGATGAAGAATGCCGACGAAGTGGGCGCCGCCTCGGTGGACTACCTGATGTTCTCCGGCTACGTGACCCTGGCCTATTTCTGGTTGCGCATCGCCCTGGTGGCGCGCGAGAAGCTGGATGCCGGCAGCGGCGAGGCCGCGTTCTACGAAGCCAAGCTGGCCACCGCCGACTTCTACTTCAGTCGCCTGCTGCCGCGCACCGCGGCGCACGCCGCGGCGATCCAGGCCGGCGCGGCGGGCCTGATGAGCCTGTCGGCGGAGCAGTTTTCGCTCTAGCGGCTGCCGGGGCAGGGGCGCGGCGCTTCTTCCCCCGGTTTCTCCCGCACCCGCCGGGCCCGTCGGACTCCCGGCGAACTCGCTCGAGCCCGCGAAAAGCGGGCTTTCTCATGCCTGTCGCATAGAAGACCGATATAGACTTTACGGTCACGACGTGACGCTACAAGTCCGAAATGTTGGTGGTGTAGACTCGGCCGCGGCACGCCTTTCGTGCCTCCATTTTGTTGCCGCTGGCCCCCGGCCGGCGATCGGTACGATCGAGGATTCCCCACATGGCTGATTACAAAGCTCCGCTGCGCGACATGCGCTTCGTCCTCAATGAGGTGTTCGAGGTCTCCCGGCTCTGGGCGCAACTGCCGGCGCTGGCCGAAGTGGTCGACGCCGAGACCGCCGCGGCGATCCTCGAAGAGGCCGGCAAGGTCACCGCCGGTACCATCGCCCCGCTGAACCGTCCGGGCGACGAGGAAGGCTGCCAGTGGAACGCTGGCGCGGTGAGCACCCCGGCCGGCTTCCCCGAGGCCTACCGGACCTACGCCGAAGGCGGCTGGGTCGGCGTCGGCGGTGATCCGGCCTACGGCGGCATGGGTATGCCCAAGGTGATCTCGGCGCAGGTCGAGGAACTGGTCAACTCGGCCAACCTGTCGTTCGGCCTGTATCCGATGCTGACCGCCGGCGCCTGCCTGGCGCTCAATGCCCATGCCAGCGACGAACTGAAGGACAAGTACCTGCCGAACATGTACGCCGGTATCTGGGCCGGTTCCATGTGCCTGACCGAGCCGCATGCCGGCACCGACCTGGGCATCATCCGCACCAGGGCCGAGCCGCAGGCCGACGGCTCCTACAAGATCAGCGGGACCAAGATCTTCATCACCGGCGGCGAGCATGACCTGACCGAGAACATCATCCACCTGGTGCTGGCCAAGCTGCCCGACGCCCCGGCCGGGCCGAAGGGCATCTCGCTGTTCCTGGTACCGAAGGTGCTGGTCAACGCCGACGGTTCGCTGGGCGAGAAGAACAGCCTGGGTTGCGGCTCCATCGAGCACAAGATGGGGATCAAGGCCTCGGCCACCTGCGTGATGAACTTCGACGGCGCTACCGGTTGGCTGGTGGGCGAGGTCAACAAGGGCCTGGCGGCGATGTTCACCATGATGAACTACGAGCGCCTTGGCGTCGGCATCCAGGGCCTGGCCACCGGCGAGCGCTCCTACCAGAGCGCCATCGAATATGCCCGCGAGCGTATCCAGAGCCGCGCGCCGACCGGCCCGGTGGCCAAGGACAAGGCCGCCGACCCGATCATCGTGCACCCCGACGTGCGTCGCATGCTGCTCACCATGAAGGCGCTGAACGAAGGCGGCCGCGCCTTCTCCAGCTACGTCGCGATGCAGCTGGACACCGCCAAGTACAGCGAAGACGCGGTCACCCGCAAGCGCGCGGAAGAGCTGGTGGCGCTGCTGACCCCGGTGGCCAAGGCATTCCTCACCGACATGGGGCTGGAAACCACCATCCATGGCCAGCAGATCTTCGGCGGCCACGGCTTCATCCGCGAATGGGGCCAGGAGCAACTGGTGCGCGACTGTCGCATCACGCAGATCTACGAAGGCACCAATGGCATTCAGGCGCTCGACCTGGTGGGGCGCAAGGTGATCGGCAGCGGCGGCGCCTTCTCCCGTCACTTCACCAACGAGATCAAGGCCTTCGTCGCTTCCGCCGACGAGGCCCTGGGCGAGTTCAGCAAGCCGCTGGCGGCCGCCGTGGAGAACCTGGAAGAGCTGACCGCCTGGCTGCTCGACCGCGCCAAGGGTAATCCCAACGAGATCGGCGCGGCGTCGGTCGAATACCTGCATGTGTTCGGCTACACCGCCTATGCCTACATGTGGGCATTGATGGCGCGCACCGCGCTGGCCAAGCAGGGCGAGGACGACTTCTACGCCAGCAAGCTGGGTACCGCGCGCTTCTACTTCGCCCGCCTGCTGCCGCGCATCCATTCCCTGAGCGCCTCCGTGCGCGCCGGCAGCGAGTCGCTGTACCTGCTGGACGCCGAGCAGTTCTGAGGCCTGGCGCCTGAGACGGAAAGCCCCGCGATGCGGGGCTTTTTTCTGGGCGCCGGGGGCTCGGCGCGCGGGACGGGTGGGGGGATATCCGCTTGCGGCTATCCGCCATTCCCAGGGTTTTCTCGGGGCCGTGATGGGACAGGGTGATCGGCGGATAACGCCGTTGGCGTTATGCGCCCTACGGCTCCTCGCGCAGGGTGGGCGGTAGGGCGAATAACCGCTTGCGGTTATCCGCCATTCCCGTGGTTTTTCTCGCGCCGTGAGGGGACAGGGTTGTCGCGGTCCGTCGCGGAGGATACGGGGATATCCGTTGATGGCGTCTCGACCGCCTCAGTGCGAGGTTCCCTCCGCATAGCCGATCTTGTTGCCGACGTTGTACTTGCCCGACGGCTTGTTCATCGGCAGTCGCTTCACTTCCTCCAGGCTGTGCGCGTCGTAGACCACCAGCGCGCCGTCGCGGTCCCAGACGCTGAGCAGGGCGTAGCGGCCGTCGCGGGTGAACTCGACGTGGCCGGCCACCTTGCCCGGGCTGGGGCGCAGGCGATGGGCGATTTCCAGGGTCTGCTTGTCGATCAGCAGGATCTCGTCGTGTTTCTTGCCAAGGAAGGTATCGGTCCAGGCGTAGGGCGAGTCGGCATGGCTGCGCATGAAGAAGCCGGGGCCGTCGGTGGCGATTTCCTTCAACGGCTTCCAGTTTTGCAGGTCGATCACCGAGATCACCCCGCGGCTGATGTTCGGCGTGGCGAACACCCAGCGCCCGTCGCGCTTCCAGTAGATGCCCGAGCCGAGGTGCGGCATGCCCGACAGCGGGATCGAGGCGACCCGCGCGCCGCTGTCCAGCTCGATCACCTCGCCGCCCCTGGCCTGCCGCGAGCTGCCCAGCAGGTAGCGGTAGTCGGGGCTGAAGGAGAAGTCGTCGAGGTAGTCGGCGACCGCCAGCCGTTTCGGCGCGACCGGCTTGCCGTTGGCATAGGGCAGCTCCCACAGCTCGTGGACGTCCTTCAGGGCGACCACGAAGCTGTGTCGCGGCGGTGCCGTGTATACCGCGCTGACCCGCGAGGCCTGGCCCTGGGCGTCGGCCGCCGGGATGACCTGCACCAGGGACAGGTCGCGGGCGTCCAGCAGCACCAGGTTGCCGGGCAGGTAGTTGCCCACCAGGACCCAGCGCCCGTCGTCGCTGACCGCCAGGTTGCGCGTGTTGAGGCCGGCGCGGACCTCGGCGACCACCTTCAGGTTGTACAGGTCGTAGAGGGTTACCCAGCCGTCGCGCGAGGCGAAGTACACCAGGCGCCCGTCCGGGGAGAACTTCGGACCTCCGTGCAGGGCGTAGCGCGAGGGGAAGCGGGCGATGGGCTCGAAGCGATCGCCGTCGAGGATGGTCACGTGGTGGTCGCCGGACTCCACCACCACGAACAGGTTCAGCGGGTCGGCCTCGAAGCGGGGCCTGGACGGCAGGGTGGCGAGGGGATGCGGCTGAACCTGGCTGGCCCGGATGTCCTCGGCGGTCCACTGCGGTTCGCGCGGCGGCGCCTGGTAGAGATAGGCGACCAGGGCGTCCGCCGCGGCGTCGTCCAATTGACCGGCAAAGCCGGCCATCTGGGTTGCCGGGCGACCGTGCAGGATCACCTCGCGGGCCTGCGCCGGCTTCAGCCGCGAAAGGCTTTCCGGGAGCAGGGTCGGGCCGCTGCCGCCGAGCCGTCCGGCGCCGTGGCAGGCCTGGCAGTGCTGGCGGTAGAGCGCTTCCCCCGGCGCTTCGCCGGCCTGTGCGAGGGCGCCGAGGAGCAGGCCGAGGGCGAGGCCGATCAGGCGCATGCGACGGCCTCGCGGCTGACCGGCGAGCCGGCGCCCAGGTATGACGGATGCGCCATCGCGCGCTCGGCGAAGAGCGCGACCACCTGGCCGACGACGATCAGCGTCGGCGGCTTCAACTGGTAGCGTCGCGCCAGCGCCGGCAGCTCGGCAAGGGCGCCGCGGGTCACCTGCTGGCCCGCCTGGGTGCCCTGGCTGACCAGCGCCGCCGGGGTGTCGCTGGCGAGGCCGTGCTCGACCAGGCGCGCGGCGATCTCGGCGAGGTTGCCCAGGCCCATGTAGAACACCAGGGTCTGCTTGCCACGCGCCAGGCCGGCCCAGTCGAGGTCGAGGCGGCCGTCGTTCTGCAGGTGGCCGGTGACGAAGGTGCAGGACTGGGCGAGGTCGCGGTGGGTCAGCGGGATGCCGGCGTAGGTACTGCAACCGGAGGCGGCGGTGACGCCGGGGACCACCTGGCAGTCGACGCCGGCTTCGAGCAGGCGCTCCAGCTCCTCGGCGCCGCGACCGAAGATGAACGGGTCGCCGCCTTTCAGGCGGACCACCCGGCGTTGCTGCCGGGCCAGGCGCACCAGCAGCTCGTTGATTTCTTCCTGCGGCAGGCTGTGGTGGCCGCAGCGCTTGCCGACGTAGATGCGCTGGCAGCTTTCCGGCAGAAGGGCGATCAGCTCGCGGGCGACCAGGCGGTCGTAGACCACCACCTCGGCCTGTTGCAGCAGGGCCCAGGCGCGCAGGGTGAGCAGGCCCGGATCGCCGGGGCCGGCGCCGACCAGGGCGACGCTGCCGGCAGGGAAATCGACATCGAGGAGGGACGGCGGAATCACGGTAGTGTTCATGAGGCTTTCCTTAGACGGCGTGCAGCGCGATGCGCTCGAGGCCGATTTCCTGATCGCTGAGGTAGCAGCCGGGGTCTTCGCCCCAGAGTTCTCCGCCGGCCCAGGCGCGGGTGCGGGTGTTGCCGTTGCAGATGTCCAGCCAGCGGCATTGGCTGCAGCGCCCGACCACCGGTCGCGGGCGCTGGCGCAGTTGCAGGAGCAGCGGGTCGGGGCGCTCGAACCAGAAGTCGGCGAAGCGCTGATGGCGGATGTTGCCGACGCTGTGGTGCCACCAGTAGCTGTCCGGATGCACCTCGCCGGTGTTGTCGATGTTGGCGATGCCCTCGCCCGAGGCGTTGCCGCCCCAGTCCAGCAGCAGCTCGCAGAGACGCGCCAGTTGCTGCGGGCGGCGGCGCTTGAGCCAGTCGAGGAGAAGGATCGCGTCGGCGTCGTTGTTGCCGGTGACGAAGTCGCTGTCGCGCCCCTGCCGGATGTCCTCGTCGGCCCGTTCGAAGAGCAGCGCGAGGGCCTCGCGGGTGCGCCGGTGGTGGGCGTCGAGGGCGCGGCTGCGGCGGCCGCGGCCACTGTAGTTGAGGTGCGAGAGGTAGAACTTCTGCACGTCGAGTTCGCGCATCAGGTCGAGCAGTGCCGGTAGTTGCGCGGCGTTCTCCTCGGTCAGGGTGGTGCGCATGCCGACGCGGATATCCACCTCGCGGCACAGGCGCATGGCCGCCAGCGCGGCGTCGAAGCTGCCCTGCTTCTGGCGGAAGCGGTCGTGGGTCTCGCGCAGGCCGTCGAGGCTGATGCCGACGTAGTCGAAGCGGGCCTCGGCGACGCGCTGGATGTTGCCTTCGTCGATCAGCGTACCGTTGCTCGACAGCGCCACGAACATCCCGGCCTGGCGCGCATGGGCGGCGATCTCGAAGAGGTCCGGGTGCATCAGCGGCTCGCCGCCGGAGAGGATCAGCACGCGCACTCCGGCGGCGCGCAGGTCGTCGATGCCGCGAAGGATTTCCGCGGTCTCCAGCTCGCCACGGAAGTCGCTGTCGGCGGAGGTGGAGTAACAGTGCTTGCAGGTCAGGTTGCAGCGCCGCAGCAGGTTCCAGATCACCACCGGGGCGCGCCTGCCGCCGGCGCGGCGCGGCGTCGGCGCGTCCTCGGCGAGGCTGCGCAGGTAATGGCTGATCCTCAGCATGGACGTTCCTCCTTCTGCGCCAGGCGCAGGCCGGTCTTCTTCAGGATGCGGCTGCTCACCAGCATCTCGTCGGCGCGACAGTCCTCGCCGAGCAGCAGGCGGATCTGCTGGCGATAGCCTTCGATCTCCGCTTCGCTGCGGCCGTGAACCATGGCGAACAGGTTGTAGCGCCACTGCGGCAGATGGCGCGGGCGCCGGTAGCAATGGCTGACGAAGGACAGCCCGCCGACCAGCCGGCCGAGGCGTTCGATGCGTTCGTCGGCGACGTCCCAGACGGTCATGCCGTTGTGCCGGTAGCCAAGGCGATAGTGGTTGGGCACCGCGGCGATGCGCCGGATCACCCCGGCGTCGCGCAGGCGCTTCAGCAGCGCCAGGGTCTCCGCCTCGCTCAGCCGCAGTTGCGCGGCGATCCACGCCCAAGGGTCGGCGACCAGCGGCAGGCCGGCCTGGGTCAGCTCGATCAGGCGGCGGGCGAGCAGGGCGTCAGAGGGGGAAATGCAGGCCGACATGGTAGGTCGCCTCCTTGGGCAGGTCGAGTACCGCCAGCCCGCTCTCGCGCTCCAGCCGTGCGAGGGTCTCGGCGACCTCCGCCGGGCTGTCGCAGGCGACCACCAGCCACATGTTCAGGGCGTGCTCGCGACGGTAGTTGTGGGCGACCTGCGGCCAGCCGGCGAGCAGCGCGGCGATCTCTTCGAAACGCGCCTCCGGCACGCTCATGGCGGCCAGGGTGAAGGCACCGCCGAGGGGCTCGATATCGAACAGCGGACCGAAGCGGGTCAGGGTGCCGTCGTCGAGCAGGTCGTCCAGGCGGCGCAGGATGTCTTCCTCGCGGCAATCCAGCTCGGCGGCGAGCAGCGCGTAGGGGTGCGGCTCCAGTGGCAGGCCGTGTTGCAGGCGGTTCAGCAGGCGCCGGTCGAACTCATCCATGGCGGCGCTCCAGGTCGGCCGGCGGCGCGGTGTAGCGGCCGCCGCACTGCTTGTAGGCGCGCAGGCTGAACAGCCAGCGGTGCGGTGTCTGGCGCAGGGCGTGGCGTTCCAGCAGCGCCTCGATCTGGCGTTCCACTTCGCCGCGCTCGCGGCCGTGGATCATGCAGAACAGGTTGTATGGCCACATCGGCAGGCGACGCGGGCGGCGGTAACAGAGCGAGACGATCGTTTCGTGGGCGAGGGCGCGGCCGACGGCGTCGACCTCCGCGTCGGCGACGTCCAGCACCAGCATGGCGTTGGCGGTATAGCCCAGGGCGCGGTGGTGGAGGATCACCCCGAAGCGGCGGAACAGGCCGTCTTCGTCCCAGCGGCGGACCTGTTCCAGCACTTCGTCTTCGCCGGCGCCGATGCATTCGGCGAGCACCCGGTAGGGCCGGCTGGCCAGCGGCAGGCCCTGTTCCAGCAGGTAGCGCAGGTGTTGCCGCTGCGGCGCGGCGAGGGGTTCGACGGGGTTCATCGGCTGGCCTCCAGGGGAAACGCGAGGTCGATGCAGTAGGCTTCCTGCATCGGCAGGTCGAGGGGTTGCAGGCCGGTGTCGGCGGCGATCTCCGCCAGTACCCGGTCGAGTTGCGCGCGGTCGCCGGCGGTGAGCACGAACCACAGGTTGTAGCGGTGTTCGCGCTGGTAGTTGTGGTTGACCTCGGCGTACTGGCTGATGCGCTCGGCGACCCGTTGCAGACGCTCCTCGGGCACCGCCAGGGCAGCCAGGGTGCTGGCCCCGGCGCGTTGGTGGCGGAGCACCGGGCCGACCCGCGACAACGCGCCGTCGGCTTCCAGGCGACGCAGCCGTTCGAGCACCTCGGCTTCGCTGCAACCCAGGGTCTCGGCCATCCGCCGATAGGGTTCCGCGCAGATCGGCAGGCCTTTCTGGTAGCGGGCGAGGAGGCGGCGGGAGAGGTCGTCCATGGTGCCTCCTAGAGTCCGATGTGCTGGGCGCGGTGGCTGAAGAAGATGCCGCTCGGGCAGCGGGCCGGAAGGCTGCCGATGCGCTTCAGGCGGTACGGGTCCCAGACCTGCAACTGGTCGGCGTCGCGCACCGAGATCCAGACCTGGTCGCCGCGCCCGCTGAATTCCATGTGCAGTACGCCGGGGCCAGGGCGCAGGGTTTCGATCACTTCGTGGGTCTCGCTGTCGATGACCTGCACCTTGTCGTTGTCCGGGTAGGCGAAGTTGACCCAGATCTGCCGGTCGTCCGGTCGAGTCATGACGAACACCGGCTGGCCGGCGACGTCGATGGCGTCGGTCTGCTTCCAGTCGCGCGCGTCGAGCACCAGCACCTGGTGATGGCCGACCGCCGGGACGAAGGCCTGGTCGCTGGCGATGGTCCAGCCCTCCAGGTGCGGCATCTTGTACACCGGCAGCTTGCGTTGGCCGCGGCCGTAGTCGCCGAGTACGCGCCTGACGCCGCGCTCCGGGTGCCAGAGGTCGAGCTGGGCCATGCCGTCCTCGCCGAACAGCCCGGCCATGTAGTAGCGCCCGTCGGGGCTGATGAGGGCGTCGTAGGGTTGCTTGCCGATATCGCGGAAGCGGGTCAGGTGCGGCGTGTCGCCCTGGCTGAAGTCGGCGATCCAGATCTCGCCGCTGTCGAACAGGCTGAACACGAAGCGCTGCCCGGGCGCGTCGACCAGGCCGACCACCCGGGAGTTCCTGTCCTGGCCGGGGAGGCGGGTGGCGGGAATCTCGGCGACCAGCTCCAGGGTGCGGCTGTCGAACACCTTGACCCCGCCCGGCTCGTAGTTGGATACCGCGACCAGCCGACCGTCCTGGCTGATCGCTCCGCCGATGCTGTTGCCGCCCTGGATCAGGCGCTTGTCGATGCGCTGGGCCAGCAGGTCGAGCTTGGTCAGGCCGCCGTCGCGACCGAATACGTAGGCGTAGCGCTGGTCGCGGGAGAACACCAGGGAGGCGTGGGACAGGTCGCCGAGGCCTTCGACCCGCGCCAGCGAGGTCTTCGCCGTGCCGTCGAGGATCTGCACGCTGCCGTCGGCGCGTTCGATCAGCACGCCGAGGTCGCCGCTGCCGCGCAAGGGCGGCTGCTGGCTACAGCCGGCGAGCAGGGCGAGGAAAAGCGGCGCGAGGGGACGCAGGTTCATGGGGCGATCTCTCCTTCGATCAGGCGGTCCACCAGCCAGCCGGCGTCGTCTTCGCTGAGCAGGCCGGCCCAGGGGGGCATCGGGGTTTGCGGACGGCCCATGAGCACGGTGGCGACCAGCGATTCGCGCGGCTTGCCGCGCAGGGCCTCGGGGGTCAGCGCCGGGCCGAGGCCGCCGGTCAGGCGCAGGCCGTGGCAGGAGCCGCAGTCTTGCAACAGCAGGTGACGCAACTGGGCCTGGCGACGGGCATCGGGATGCTCGTCGGCCAGGCCCGGAAGAGGACAGGCGAACGTCAGCGCGAGGGCCAGCCACAAGACGTGGCTGGCGGCGCGCCGGAAGTCCGGAGGGGCGTTCATTTCTGCGACAGGACCCACTTCGCCAGGGTCTGCGCCTCGTCGTCGCTGACCGCGTTCGGCGGCATCGGGATCGGGCCCCAGACGCCCTGGCTGCCGTTCTTGATCCGCTGCGCGAGTTCCGCTTCGGCGCCGGCCTGGCCGGCGAACTTGGCGGCGACGTCCTTGTAGGCCGGGCCGACCATCTTGGTGTCGATGGCATGGCAGGCCACGCAGCCCTTGTTCTTGAACAGCACTTCGGGGTCTTCGGCCCAGGCGCCCTGGGCGAGCAGGGTGCCGGTGGCGAGCAGCGAAAGCAGTGCGTACGGTTTCATCACGGTTCCTCGTAGGGGGGAGCGTGCGGGGCGTGCCCCGCACGCGGGTCTCAGTACACGTCGTGCTGGGTGTTGTAGACGTTGAACTTACCGGTCGGGGTGATCAGCCGCGGGTCCTTGACCACGGCCTTGAGCTTCAGGGTCTTGTCGTCCACCACCACCAGCGCGGAGCTGTCGTTCTTGCCGTTCCACACCGAGAACCAGACTTCATCGCCGCGCTTGTTGTACTCGGGCTGCACCACCCGCTTGGCGCCTTCGCCGAGATCGGCCCATTCGGCGATCGGCAGCACCTGGTACTTGGCGTCGAGGTTCTTCAGGTCGAACACCGCGACGCTCTGGCTGATCCTGGCGTCGGGGTTGAAGGTGGTGTCGACGTAGAGGTGCGAGGACTTCGGATGGGTCTTGATGAACAGCGAGCCGCCGCCCTGGCCCTGTAGTTCGGCGACTTTCTTCCAGGCGTACTGCGGATGGTTCTTCGGATCGGTGCCGATCAGCGAGATGCTGCCGTCGCCCAGGTGGCTGGTGCTCCACACCGGGCCGTACTTGGGATGCACGAAGTTGGCGCCACGCCCCGGGTGCGGGGTCTTGCCGACGTCGACCAGGGCCGACAGGCGACGGTCCTTGGAGTCGATCACGGCAACCTTGTTGGAGTTGTTGGCGGCGGTCATGAAGTAGCGGTGGCTGCTGTCCCAGCCGCCGTCGTGGAGGAACGGCGCCGCACCGATGCTGGTGACGGTGAGGTTGTCGATATCCTTGTAGTTGACCAGCAGGACCTTGCCGGTCTCCTTCACGTTGACGATGAACTCGGGGTGCTCGTGGGAGGCGATGATCGCCGCCACGCGCGGTTCCGGGTGGTAGGTCTGGGTGTCTACGGTCATGCCGCGGGTGGAGACGATCTGCTTCGGTTCCAGGGTCTCGCCGTCCATGATCGCGAACTGCGGCGGCCAGTAGGCGCCGGCGATGGTGTAGCGGTCCTCGTAGCCCTTGAACTTGGAGCTTTCCACCGAGCGCGCCTCGATGCCGATCTTGATCTCGGCGACCTTGGTCGGCTCCTTGGCCCACAGGTCGATCATGTCGATCCGCGCGTCGCGGCCGATCACCAGCAGGTAGCGGCCGGAAGCGGACATCCGCGAGATATGCACGGCATAGCCGGTATCGATGACCTTGACGATCTTCTTGCTGTCGCCGTCGACCAGGGCGATCTGCCCGGCGTCGCGCAGGGTCACCGAGAACAGGTTGGGCAGGTCGAGGTCGTTGAGCTGTTTCTTCGGCCGGTCCTCCGGCTTCACCAGCACCTTCCACGATTCGCGCATCTCCGGCATGCCCCACTCCGGCGGTTGCGGCGGGGTGTGCTGGATGTACTTGGCCATCAGGGTGATCTGTTCCTTGCTCAGCTCGCCGGAGCTGCCCCAGTTCGGCATGCCCAGCGGGGTGCCGTAGGTGATCAGCGCTTCCAGGTATTGCTGGCCGCGTTGCTGGGTGATGTCCGGGGTCAGCGGCTTGCCGGTGGCGCCCTTGCGCAGGACGCCGTGGCAACCGGCGCAGCGTTGGAAGTAGATCTGCTTGGCCTCGTTGAACTCGCTTTCACTCATGTCGGGGGCACCGTTGGTGCGCACCACGTGAGCGGGATCGACGGCGGAAGCGGCACCCTGGTATTGCTCGGCGGCTTTCATGTCGTCCTTGGCGTGAGCGGTGGCCAGGCCCAGCAGCGTCAGCGAGGCGAGCAAGGTGCCCACCAGTGGCTTGCCAAATGGCATGGTCTATCTCCTCAGGAGCCCTGCGAGGCGCTCCCTTAGCAGTGTTTTGGGGGTGGCTGCGTCGGGAACTCCCGGGAATTCATGGCGCGAAAGGATCATAGAAAGCAGGGTCTTTACCCTTGCTTGACCGGAATCAAGATTGCGTTGCTTTGCGCTTGTGGCACCTTCCAACTGTGAATAGCGTGCGGTCCTAATCCCTAGCGCAGGAGTAGGACATGCGGGACGCGACACCCTTCTACGAGGCCACCGGCCATGAGATCGAAGTCTTCGAGCGCGCCTGGCGGCACGGCCTGCCGGTATTGCTCAAGGGCCCCACCGGTTGCGGCAAGACCCGCTTCGTCCAGTACATGGCGCGGCGCCTGGAACTGCCGCTGTACAGCGTCGCCTGCCACGACGACCTGGGCGCCGCCGACCTGCTCGGCCGCCATCTGATCGGCGCCGACGGCACCTGGTGGCAGGACGGCCCGCTGACCCGCGCGGTGCGCGAAGGCGGTATCTGCTACCTGGACGAAGTGGTGGAGGCGCGCCAGGACACCACGGTCGCCATCCACCCGCTGGCCGACGACCGCCGCGAGCTGTACCTGGAGCGCACCGGCGAGACGTTGCAGGCGCCGCCTTCGTTCATGCTGGTGGTGTCCTACAACCCCGGCTACCAGAACCTGCTCAAGGGCCTGAAGCCCAGCACCCGGCAGCGTTTCGTCGCGTTGCGCTTCGACTACCCGGCGGCGCAGCAGGAGGCACGCATCCTGGTCGGCGAGAGCGGTTGTGCCGAGGCCCTGGCGCAGCGCCTGGTGCAGTTGGGCCAGGCGCTGCGGCGGCTGGAGCAGCACGACCTGGAGGAAGTCGCCTCGACCCGCCTGCTGATCTTCGCCGCGCGCCTCATCGGCGACGGCATGGACCCGCGCGAGGCGTGCCGGGTGGCGCTGGCCGAACCGCTCTCGGACGACCCGGCGACGGTGGCGGCGCTGATGGACATCGTCGATCTCCATGTCGCCTGATACCGTCGAGCGGCGCCTGCCCGGCGACCTGGCGATGTGGTTCTTCATCCTCGCCGAACTCAGCGTGTTCAGCCTGCTGCTGCTGGCGTTCGCCGGCGCCCAGGCCTGGCAGCCGGAGCTGTTCCGTGCCGGCCGGGAGCAACTGGATAGCCGCTGGGGCCTGTTGCTGACCGTGGCCCTGCTCAGCTCCGGCTGGCTCGCCGCGCTGGCGGTGCATGCGGTGCGCCGCGGACGGCCGCGCCAGGCGAGCGGCTGGTTGCTGGCGGCGCTGCTGCTGGCGCTGGTCTACGTCGGCCTGAAGCTGCACGAGTACGGGCGGCTCGCCGATCTCGGCCTGGACATCGAGCACGACACTTTCTTCACCCTCTACTGGTGCCTGACCGGCTTCCATTTCCTCCACGTCCTGCTCGGCCTGCTGATCCTCGGCTGGCTGGCGCAGGCCTGCTGGCGCCGGTGTTATACGCCGCAGGCTTGCTCGGGAATGGAGTCGGGAGTGCTCTACTGGCACATGGTCGACCTGGTCTGGGTGCTGCTGTTCCCGCTGGTCTACGTCCTGCAATGAGGTGCCGATGCGAACCCTGACCCTCTGCTGGCTGGCGTTGCTGGCGCTGGCCGTGACCGGTGTGCTGCTGGGCGGCGCCGGCGACTCTCCCTGGCTGCTGGCGGCGGTGCTGGCCTGCGCGGTGGCCAAGGGTTGGCTGATCGGCGAGCGCTTCATGGAGCTGGCCCATGCCCCGGCGCTATGGCGCCGCCTGCTGCTGGCCTGGCCGCTGCTGATGGCCCTGGCGGTGGGCGCTGCGCTGTACCTGGCGCGGATGAATAACTGAGTAAATCGTTCGGGAATCTTGATTGCCATCAAGCGGGTTCGCCGCCACCGCTTCCTAGAATCGCCGCACCACCCATTCCAGGAGGCCGCATGTCCGAGACCTTTACCAAAGGCATGGCCAGGAACATCTATTTCGGCGGGAGTGTGTTCTTCATCCTGCTGTTCCTGGCCCTGACCTACCACACCGAGAAGACCCTGCCCGAGCGCACCAACGAGGCCGCGATGAGCGCCGCGGTGGTGCGTGGCAAGCTGGTCTGGGAACAGAACAACTGCGTCGGCTGCCACACCCTGCTCGGCGAGGGCGCCTACTTCGCGCCGGAGCTGGGCAACGTGGTCGGACGCCGTGGCGGCGAGGAGGGCTTCAACACCTTCCTCCAGGCCTGGATGAAGATCCAGCCGCTGAACGTGCCGGGCCGCCGCGCCATGCCGCAGTTCCATCTCAGCGAGGGCCAGGTCGACGACCTGGCCGAGTTCCTCAAGTGGAGCTCGAAGATCGATACCAACCAATGGCCGCCGAACAAGGAGGGTTGATGATGTCGCCCAATGGCTCCCTGAAATTCGCCTCGCAGGCGGTCGCCAAACCCTACTTCGTGTTCGCCCTGATCCTCTTCGTCGGGCAGATCCTGTTCGGCCTGATCATGGGCCTGCAGTACGTGGTCGGCGACTTCCTGTTCCCGGCGATCCCCTTCAACGTCGCGCGCATGGTGCACACCAACCTGCTGATCGTCTGGCTGCTGTTCGGCTTCATGGGCGCTGCCTACTACCTGGTGCCGGAGGAGAGCGACTGCGAGCTGTACAGCCCGAAGCTGGCCTGGATCCTGTTCTGGGTATTCGCCGCCGCCGGCGTGCTGACCATCCTCGGCTACCTGCTGGTGCCCTACGCCGGCCTGGCCAGGCTCACCGGCAACGAACTGTGGCCGACCATGGGCCGCGAGTTCCTCGAACAGCCGACCATCAGCAAGGCGGGCATCGTGATCGTCGCCCTGGGCTTCCTGTTCAACGTCGGCATGACCATGCTGCGCGGGCGCAAGACCGCCATCAGCATGGTCCTGATGACCGGCCTGATCGGCCTCGCCCTGCTGTTCCTGTTCTCCTTCTACAACCCGGAAAACCTCACCCGCGACAAGTTCTACTGGTGGTGGGTGGTGCACCTGTGGGTGGAAGGCGTGTGGGAACTGATCATGGGTGCGATCCTCGCCTTCGTGCTGGTGAAGATCACCGGGGTCGACCGCGAGGTGATCGAGAAGTGGCTCTACGTGATCATCGCCATGGCGCTGATCAGCGGCATCATCGGCACCGGCCACCACTACTTCTGGATCGGCGTGCCCGGCTACTGGCTGTGGCTCGGCTCGGTATTCTCGGCGCTGGAGCCGCTGCCGTTCTTCGCCATGGTGCTGTTCGCCTTCAACACCATCAACCGCCGCCGCCGCGACTATCCGAACCGCGCGGTCGCGCTGTGGGCCATGGGCACCACAGTGATGGCCTTCCTCGGCGCGGGAGTGTGGGGCTTCATGCATACCCTGGCGCCGGTCAACTACTACACCCACGGCACCCAGCTCACCGCCGCCCACGGCCACATGGCCTTCTATGGCGCCTACGCGATGATCGTGATGACCATCATCTCCTACGCCATGCCGCGCCTGCGCGGGATCGGCGAGGCGATGGACAACCGCTCGCAGGTCCTGGAGATGTGGGGCTTCTGGCTGATGACCGTGGCGATGGTGTTCATCACCCTGTTCCTCTCCGCGGCCGGGGTGCTGCAGGTCTGGCTGCAACGGATGCCGGCGGACGGCGCGGCGATGACCTTCATGGCCACCCAGGACCAGCTGGCGATCTTCTACTGGCTGCGCGAAGGCGCCGGGGTGGTGTTCCTCATCGGCCTGGTCGCCTACCTGCTGAGCTTCCGGCGCGGCAAGGCGGCCGCCTGAGATGGCCTTCGCCGTCGAGCTGGAGGAATGGGTCGGCGCCCACTGGCACCGCTTCATCACCCGCCATGCCAGCGGCGAGTTCGAGGCGGCGCGGGTGACCCTGGAGAGCATGCGGCGTCCGCTCGGCATGCTCTTCCGGGCGCTCGGCGGCGCACCGGGGGTAGCCCTCGAGGCGACCCCGGCGCGCCGCCTGCTGCTACGCCGCACCTGGTTGCAGCGGGTCGCCGGGACCTGCGAGCAGGCCCCGGTGTCCTGGTTCAACGGCGACAGCCTGCGCCTGCCGGAATCCCTCGCGGTCTATCCGCAGGCCGAGCTGAACCGCGAACTGTATCGCTGGCTGGCGCTGCTGGCGGCCAGCGCCGGGCCGCTGCGGCACTGGGCCCAGGACAACCAGCGCTGGGCGCGGCAGTTGCTCGATGCCTATCCGGCGCTGCGCCCGCGCTACGCCCGGCTGGTCGCCGCGCATCTGCGCCAGCGCCCGTCGCTGGACGATTGCCCGGCGGCAGACGCCGAACTGGAAATCGCCCTGCGCCGCGCGCTTGCCGAGCCGGGCAGCGTCGAGCGCTTCCCGCGAGTCGAGCGGGCGCCCTGGCCGGTGCCGCTGTGGCTGTATCCCGGCGAGCGCTGGACGCCTTCCGCCAGCGCGGAGGACGGCGAGGAAGCGGCCGCCGGCGCCGGCAAGCGCCAGGTCGCCCGCAGCGGAGCGCGCAAGCGCGCCGAGCGCGTCGAGGAGCGCGACAGCGAGCGCAACCTGCTGCTGTTCCGCCTGGAAAGCCTGCTCAGTTGGTCGGAGCACCTGGCCCTGGACCGCTGTAGCGACGACGAGGACGACCCGGACGGCGCGCGCGTCGCCGAAGACCTCGACTACCTGTCGCTGTCGCGCCAGCGCACGCAGAAGGGCGGCGGCCTGCGCCTGGATCTCGACCTGCCGGCCGCCGACTACGATGACCTGCCGCTCGGCCCCGGGCTGAAGCTGCCCGAGTGGGACTATCGGCAGCAGCGCCTGCTGAGCGACCACGTGCTGCTGCAACCGATGCGGCCGCGCGGCGCGACCAGCGCCAGCCTGCCGGCGCACCTGGAGAAGACCGCGCTGCATCTGCGCCGCCAGTTCGCCTGCCTGCGCGACGGCCGCCAACGCCTGCGCCAGCAGCCGCAAGGCGACGAGATCGACCTCGATGCCTGGCTCGACTTCCAGGTCGAGCGGCGGCGCGGCGGTTCCACCCAGCCAGGCCTGTTCCTCGAACAGCGGCCGCGCCGGCGCGACCTCGCCTGCCTGTTGCTGGCGGACCTGTCGATGTCCACCGAAGCCTACCTCGACGACCAGCGGCGAGTGATCGACAGCATCGTCGACAGCCTGCTGCTGTTCGGCGAGGCGTTGCAGGCACTGGGCGACCCCTTCGCGCTGTACGGGTTTTCCTCGGTGCGCCGGCAGCAGGTGCGCTGGCAGGTGCTGAAGGACTTCGACGAAGGCTACGGCGGCGAGGTCCGCGGTCGCGTGCTGGCGCTCTCGCCGGGCTACTACACGCGGATGGGCGCGGCGATCCGCCGGGCCAGCCAGGTGCTCGGCGGGCAGCCGCAGAAGCGTCGCCTGCTGTTGCTGTTGAGCGACGGCAAGCCCAACGACCTGGACCGCTACGAGGGCCGCTACGGCATCGAGGACACCCGCCAGGCGGTGATCGAGGCGCGCAGCCAGGGACTGGTGCCGTTCTGCATCACCATCGACAAGGAGGCGGCGGACTACCTGCCCTACCTGTTCGGCGCCGACGGCTTCGCGCTGGTCGAGCGCGCCGGGCAGTTGCCCGAGCGCCTGCTCCAGCTCTATCGGCGCCTGCGCCGCTGAGATGCCTCAGGGAGCATCGCGCGGCAACCAGAGCATCATGCCCAGGCAGAACAGCGCCAGCCCGACGCAGAACCAGGCGAAGCGCCGCTGCCGGCGACCCTGGAGCTGGCGCTGGGAAGCGCTGGGCAGCGGCATGCCGCACTGTTCGCAGGCGCTTTCCGCGCCTTCGGTTTCATGGAGGCAATACAGGCATTGGCGCATGGGCGTTCTCGCGGGCTCGACTCCGCCAGCTTGCCGGTGGACGGGCCGTGGCGCGCTTGACCGCGATCAAGCGGCGGCGCTGCTCACTCGAAGCACTCCAGGCGTTCGCGGTCGAGGATGCTGATTTCGCGGCCGTCGAGGCGGATGATGCCCTCGTCGCCGAGGCGGTGCATGATTCGCGAGAAGGTTTCCGGCTGGATCGACAGGTGACCGGCCACCAGTTGCTTGGCCACCGGGATTTCCACCCGGCAGTTCTCCCCCGGCGCGTGGGCGGCGAGGGTCAGCAGGTAGCGCACCACGCGGTGGGTGGCGTTCTTCAGGGAAAGCGTCTCGATCTCGTCGATGCGCTGGTGCAGGCGGGTGCTGAGCTTGGCCAGCAGGGCCAGGGCCAACGGGGTGTTGTCCTGCAACTGGCGCAGGTAGGCCTTGTTGGAGAAACGGAACAGCTGGCTGGGCACCACGGCCTGGGCGGTGGCCACGTAGTTCGGGGTGTCCATGAACATCATCGCCTCGGCGAAGGTGTTGCGTTCGTTGGTCACTTCGAGAATCTTCTCCTGGCCTTCCGGGGTCAGCCGGTAGATCTTCACGCAGCCGGAAATCAGGTAGTAGAAGGCGTGCGCCGGCTCGCCCTGGCGGAACACGTAGGCGCCCTTGTCGAGGTTGACCAGGTCGCTGCTGGCGAGCAGTTCCTGGAGCTGGACGGGAGAAAGCGGTTCGAACAGGTGGTGGCTTTGCAGCAACTGCTGGTGGACGCGCTGGAATTCCATGCTGGGAAGGCTCGCGATGATGAGGGGACTGCCCACTGTAGCGGGCCCGGCGCAGGTCATCTTGATGCACGGCAAGCTCGCGGCGGGTGGGCGCTGCCGTCGGTCCGGCGAGCGGAACTATTACAGCGTGTAAGCCAAGGCTTACAAACGGCGGTGGTTTTGGCTGCTTTCTCCCCCTCGTGGAGATGCGTAATCTTCAAACCGTCAGGACATTGCGCAGGAAGCGCCAAAGACAATACGGAAACTCAGGGAATCCACCATGGATGGTGGCGTAGCACGGATGTCAGGATAGAGGTCTGCAAAACCCCGCCCAAAAGGCGGGGTTTTTTATTGCCCGCGAAAAACCGCGTCGCTCAGATCACGCCTTCCAGCAGCGAGCGCAGCAGCTCGACGCTGGCGTGCTGGCGCTGCGCGTCGCGGTAGACCAGGCCGACCTTCAGCGGGATGCGCGGTTCGCTGAGCGGTTTCCACAGCAGCCGCTGGTTCGAGTGCATCTGCCGTGCCTTGCCCGGTAGAACGGTGGCGAAGCGGGTCTGCGGCAGGCTGTCGAGAATCCCGCTCATGTGGTTCAGTTCCGCCTGCACCCGCGGCCGCCGGCCGATCGCGGCGAGTTGCTCCTGCCAGATCTGGCGCGCACGGAACTCCTCGCCGAGCAGCAGCATCGGCAACTCTGCGGCCTGGGCCAGGGACACCTTCCTGAATTCCTTCAACGGGTGTTCCTCGGGGATCACCAGCTGCAATTCGTCCTCGTACAGCTCGACGCTGTGCAGGCCCGGCTGGCGCGGCGGCAGGAAACCGATGCCGATGTCCAGGTTGCCGGTGAGCAGGCGCCGCTCGATGTCGATTCCCGACAGTTCGTAGATCTGCACCCGCAGGTGCGGCTGCGCGGCATGCAGGCGTTCGACCATGTACGGCACCAGGCTGGCGTTGACCGTCTGCAGCACGCCGATCGCCAGGCTGCGCGGGGTCTGCCCGCGGAATACGCGCATCGCCTCGCGGGCCCTTTCCAATCCCTCCAGCAGCGGTACCGCATGGTTGTACAGGGTGTGGGCGGCGACGGTCGGCAGCAGGCGCTTGCCGCTGCGCTGGAACAGCGAGACGTCGAGGTTCTGCTCCAACTGGCGGATCTGCTGCGAGAGGGCCGGTTGCGACAGGGCCAGGCGTTCGGCGGCGCGGCCGACGTGGCCTTCCTCGTAGAGCGCGACGAAATAGCGGAGTTGGCGAAAATCCATAAGCTGTTCTTATCGATGAAACTGGAAAATCGAAATGGAGTGGGTCCCGCGTGAGGCACTAGTCTAGCTGCATTGGCGGTACATCGGGTGGTCGCGGAGCAATGGAGCAGATAGTCGTAAACGGTGTTTTCATAGGTAAAGTCGAAGAAACCTGGGGCGGATTGGTCAGCGCGATCGACAGGCTGCCGGTCGAGCAGGAGTTCTGGCTGGGCCACGATGGCCTGCCCGGCGACGAACAGGCCGACATCCGCCACCACGGCGGCCTCGAGCGCGCTCTTCATCACTATCCCGCCGAGCACTACCGCTACTGGCGCAAGCGCCACCCGCTGAACCGCTGGCAACTGCCGGCGTTCGGCGAGAACATCTCGACCTACGGCATCACCGAAGCCGAGGTCTGCATCGGCGACCAGTTCCATTGGGGCGATGCCCTGCTGGAAGTCAGCCAGCCGCGTTCGCCCTGCTATCGCCAGGGCCAGCGCTGGAATCTTCCCGAGCTGCCCGACGAATTGCAGAGCGGCGGCCGCTGCGGCTGGTTCTATCGGGTCCTGCGCAGCGGCATGGTGACTCCCGGGGACGAGCTGAAGCTGGTCCAGCGGCATTACCCTGAACTGACCGTCGCCCGCCTGTTGCAGTGGTATTTCGGCGATCCCCTGGAGCCTCTCGGGTTGCGCCAGATGATGGCCTGCGACGCGCTATCCCAGCGTTGGCGCAAGACAGCGGCGAAACGCCTGTCCAGCGGCGTGGTGGAAGACTGGGGGCCGCGCCTGCGCGGACCGTCGGATTACCGGGAGCATGCCTCTTGAGCGACTACCTGATCACCCTGAGCCAGTCCGGCCGGCTGTTGGCCAGCATGACGGTGAGCGCCGCGCGCTTTGCCGAGGTGCGCGAGCTGATGCGCCAGCGCTTCCCCGCCGGCGACGGCTTCGAACTGCGCTTCGAAACGCGCCGGGAAAAGCGTCGGCTGCTGGAGCAGGGGCCACAGGGCGTGCGCCTGCTGGCGGTGGAGTACATGACCGAGGAACTGAAAGATGGCTGATGCGCTGGATAGCCTGCGCCTGATGCGCACCCAGGAACGGCCCGCGCAGGTGTTCGTCCGTGGCCAGGGCTCGTGGCTGTGGGACAGCGACGGACGCGCCTTCCTCGACTTTACCCAGGGCCTGGCGGTGAACTGCCTTGGCCACAGTCCCAGCGTGCTGGTCCAGGCCCTGGCCCGGCAGGCGCGGGAGCTGGTCAGCGCAGGCCCCGGCCTGCTCAACCGGCCGGTGCTGGCATTGGCGCAGCGCCTGTGCCTGGCGACCGGCAGCGACCAGGCCTACTTCCTCACCAGCGGCGCCGAGGCCAACGAAGCGGCCATCGCCCTGGCGCGCAAGTGGGGCCGCCTGCATCGCGGCGGCGCGCAACGGATCGTCAGCACTGTCAACAGCATCCATGGACGCACCCCGGGCACCCTGACGGCTTGTGGCAAGCCGGCGCAGCATGGCCTGGAGGGATTCGCCAGGGTGCCGTTCAACGACCTCGACGCGATGGCTGCGGCCATCGACGAAGAGACGGTGGCGGTGATGCTGGAGCCGGTGCAGGGCGATGCCGGGGTGATCCCGGCGACCCTCGACTACCTGCGTGGCATCGAGCGGCTGTGCCGACAGCGTGGCGTCCTGTTGATACTCGACGAGGTGCAGACCGGCATCGGCCGCTGCGGCGCGCTGCTGGCGGAGGAACTGTACGGGGTACGCGCCGACATCGTTACCCTCGGCAAGGGCCTCGGCGCCGGGGTGCCGCTGTCGGCGCTGCTGGCGCGTGGCAACGCCTGCTGCTTCGAACCGGGCGACCAGCTTGGCACCCACCACGGCAACGCGTTGATGACCGCTGCCGGGCTGGCGGTACTGAATACCGTGCTGGAGCCGGGTTTCCTGGAGCAGGTGCGCGAGCAGGGCACCCACCTGCGCGATGGCCTGGCCCGTGTCGCGCGTCGCTATGGGCATGGTCCGCTGCGCGGCCAGGGACTGTTCTGGGGGCTGCCGCTGATCGGCCAGCGCGCGCCGGCGGTGGTTCGCGCGGCGTTCGGCGAAGGCCTGCTGATCAACGCGCCGCAGCCGCACTGCCTGCGTTTTTCCCCGGCGCTGACGGTGAGCCGGGCCAACGTCGACGAAATGCTGCGGCGACTGGAGCGGGCCCTGGCCCGGGTCGCCAACCGACACGAGGAGGTGGCCTGATGCGCGCCCTGGTATTGCAACACGTTCCCTTCGAAGGCAGCGCGCGGATCGGCGACTGGATCGGCCGCCACTGCGAGCACGAGCACGTCTGCTACCTCTACGCCGACGCCCACCTGCCTGCGCTGGACAGCTTCGACCTGCTGGTGGTGATGGGCGGGCCGATGAGCGTCCACGACGAAGCGCAATATCCCTGGCTGGTGGCGGAGAAGCGTTTGATCCGCGCGGCGCTGGATGCCGGCAAGAAGGTCCTCGGCATCTGCCTCGGCGCGCAGCTGCTGGCCCAGGCGCTGGGGGCTGCGGTACGCCCGGGACGCCAGGCGGAGATCGGCTGGTGGCCGCTGCACAGGTACAGCCAGGCGCTGGGCTCGCCGCTGGGCGAGCGCCTGCCGGAACGGCTGATGGCGTTCCACTGGCACGGCGAGACCTTCGACCTGCCAGCCGGCAGCGTGCCGCTCTATGGTTCGGCTGCCTGCGCCAACCAGGGCTTCATCTGGAACGAGCAGGCTATCGGCCTGCAATGTCACCTGGAAAGCACCGCGGAGAGCATCGAGGCGCTGCTCGATGCCTGCCCGCAGGACCTGCAACGGGAAGGGGCGGTGCAGAGCGCCGGGAGGATCCGCCAGGGTGTCGCGCATTGCCGCGAGGTGGCGCCGGTGCTGTTCCTGTTGCTCGATTACCTGGCGCATCGGCCGGCGGAGATCGCACGCCGGGCCTGATCGCCAGAAAGATTCCTCTGTCCTCGCATGCGCCTCCGGACGTCGTTTTGGTCCTGTGGGGCGCTTTTTTTATTCTAGGCTGCGTGCTTTCCCAACCAGGGCTCCAGTAGTGCCAGGTCGCGACGCAGGCTTTCGGCGAACAGGTGCAGGCGGGTGGGGTTGTCCAGCTCGCCGGGCTGGATGCCGACGAAGGTGAAGGTTTCGTCGTGCTCTCGGGCGGCGACATTGATACTGACGGTGCCGTCGTAGTGCATCCGGCACTGGCAGTCGTAGCCTTCCAGCGCCTGGTTCAGGCTGCGCTGGATCTCGCCGAGATCGGGGTGCTTGTTCTTGCTCATCGCGTCGCTCATGCAAGGGGATGGGGCTTTCTTCTCGTGCAGGGCGAGTCGGGTGGATGCGTCGACGACCTCGGGACCGAGGGGCGGCGTAGCCTCCCGGCCGGCGCGGCGTCTGGGCTTCCCGCCCGGACATTGCTTCCTGTATCGCCAGGGTAGGGGTGCCTCCGCTATCGTTTCGCGATGCAAATGCACTAGCACCGCTAGTGCAATCGTCACGCGTGCGCGGTCAGGGCGGGCGGGCATCCTTGCTGCCCCCGGAAAATCGCTCCATCCAAGAGGAACAGCATGAACGACCAGGTACTGCGTACCCAGACCGACCGCCGCCAGTTGCAGCAGATCATCGCCGGTCTTACCGAAGGGGTGATCCTGATCGAGCCGGACCAGCGCATCCTCTGGGCCAACGAGGCGGCCCTGGCGATGCACGGCGTCGATTCGCTGGAAGGCCTGGGCGCCGATACCGGCGAGTATCGCGAGCGCTTTCGCCTGCGCTACCGCAACAATCATCCACTGCAGGAGGGGCAGTACCCGGCCGAGCGCCTGGTGGCTGGCGAGTGCTTCAGCGACGTGGTGGTGGAAGTGTTTCCCGCCGCCGACGAGGACACCCGCTGGGTGCACCGCGTGCGCGGGCTGGTGCTGACCACCCCCGAGGACAAGCCCGACTGCCTGGTGCTGATCCTCCACGACGCCACCGAGTGGGCCAGCGCCGAGCAGCGCTTCGAGAAGACCTTCAATGCCAACCCGGCGCCGGCGGTGATCTGCCGGCTCAGCGACTACCGCTACGTGAAGGTCAATGTCGGTTTCCTGGAAATGACCGGCTATGCCCGCGACCAGGTGATCGGCCGTTCGGTGTACGAGCTGGACGTACTCGACCAGGCCGAGCGCCGCGAACTGGCGGTGGAGCGTCTGGGCGCCGGCGAGACCATCCCGCAGATGGAGGCGAGCCTGCGGGTGGCGGAGGGCGGACGCAAGTGCGTGGTGGTCGCCGGGCAGCCGATAGAGGTCGGCGAGGAGGCCTGCATGCTCTTCACTTTCACCGATCTCGAACCGCGGAAGAAGGCCGAGGAGGCCCTGCGCAAGAGCGAGGAGCGCTTCGCCAAGGCCTTCCGCATGGCACCGGTGCCGAGCCTGGTGCTGTACGGCGACGACCTGCAGGCGCTGGACATCAACCAGGCCTTCAGCGAAACCTTCGGCTACCAGGCCGAGGAACTGCTCGGCGAGTCCACCGTCGCCTGCGGGCTGTGGCAGGACGGCGGCGCCGAGCGCCTGGGCGAGCTGCTGGCGCAGAGCGGCAGCGTGCGCAACGTCCAGCTGCGCCTGCAGCACAAGGATCGCAACGGCCTGGACTGCCTGGTCTCGGCCGAGGCGGTGAGCCTCAACGAGCAGGACTGCGTGCTGGTGGCCTTGCTGGACATCAGCGACCGGCGGCGCACCGAAATGGAGCTGGTGCACGCCATCGAGACGGTGATGCAGGACGCTTCCTGGTTCAGCCGCACCCTGATCGAAAAGCTCGCCAACGTGCGCCGCGCCAACGCGCCGGGCACCGGCGCCGAACTGGCCGACCTGACCGCGCGCGAGCGCGAGGTGTTCGACCTCATCTGCCAGGGCCTGGCGGACAAGGAGATCGCCAAGGAACTGGGCCTGGCGCCGAACACCGTGCGCAACCACGTGGCGACCATCTACGCCAAGCTCGATGTCCACAGCCGTGGCGAGGCCATCGTCTGGGCACGCGAACGCGGATTCGCGCCGGAGCCGCGCAACGGCAACGGGCGCAAATAAACGAAGAGGGTACGAATGCACCAGGGCGGCTGGTGCATTCGTACCTGTCGCCCGCTCCCGTCGGCGCCGACACTGGCGCAGCACGCCCGGCATGCCCTCGCCCGTGGTCGTGCACCTTTTCTCCGCGGCGCGAGCCGCGCCGTCCGCACGTCTGTTCCCCTCGCCAGTTTCGCTCTGGCGGGGGGCTTCCCGCCTCCTTTCGAATATTTGCCCCTCTGCCTCTGCTGGTGCGCGACGGCATCCTGCCGGCCGTTTGCGAATGCTCGGGACTGGTGTCGTGAAATTTTAAGTGTTATTTTTCATGAAAAATAACCAATATAATTTCACGGAGGTCGCGATGTTCCTGCAATCCAACGAGCATGTCGGCACTTACTACGCCGCCGTCAATCCCGAACTGATCCAGCCGCGCCAGGCCCTGGAGGGTGACCTCGACTGCGAGGTGCTGGTGGTCGGCGCCGGTTTCAGCGGCTTGCACACGGCGCTGCGGCTGGTCGAAGGCGGACGCCAGGTATGCGTCATCGAAGCCAGCCGGATCGCCTGGGCGGCCTCCGGGCGCAACGGTGGGCAGGCGCTGCCCGGCTGGTCCAGCGACCTGCCGCCGCTGGAGGCCGACCTCGGCTACGAAGGCGCACGCCGTCTCTGGGACGGCATGCTCTGGGCGGCCGGCGAGATGCGCGAGTTGCCGCAGCGACATGGCTTCGACTGCGACTACCGGGTCGGCCACCTATGGACGGCGATCCTGCCGCGCCGGGTCGGCCTGCTCTACGACTGGCAGGCCGAGGCCAACCGTCGCTGGGGCTACGAGGGGCTACGCTTCGTGGCGAAGGACGAGTTGCCCGAATGGATCGCCAGCGAGCGCTACCTTGCCGGTCTCTACGATCCCCACGCCGCACACCTGAATCCGCTCAAGCTGGCGTTCGGCCTGGCCGCCGCCATCGAGCGCGCCGGCGGGCGTATCCACGAGCGGACCCGGGCCCTGAACTATCGCGAGGAGGGCGACGGCTACCGGGTCCGTACCGAGCACGGCGAGATCCGCTGCGCGGCGCTGGTGCTGGCCTGCAACGCCTACATCGACGGGCTGGACAGCGAGCTGTCGCAACGGATGCTGCCGGTGGGCACCTATCAGGTCGCCACTGAGCCGCTCGGCGAGGAACGGGCGAAGTCGTTGCTGCCGCGCAACTGCTGCGTGACCGACAACCAGTTCGTCCTCGACTACTTCCGCCTGACCCCGGACCACCGCCTGCTGTTCGGCGGCGGCTGCACCTACCTGGGCGGTATGCCCAGCGACATCCGCGCCGCCACCCGGCCCTATCTCGAAAGGGTGTTCCCGCAGTTGCGCGGGGTGGCGCTGGAGTACGCCTGGGGCGGGCATATCGACTGCAGCATGCGGCGTACCCCGGACATCGGCCGGCAGGGCAACCGCTACTGGCTGCAAGGCTACTCCGGCCACGGCGTGCTGCCGAGTCTGGCGGCGGCCAGGGCGGTCAGCGACGCGCTGCTCGGCGACGACGAGACCCTGGCGCTCTACCAGCGCCTGCGCAATCCGAAGTTTCCCGGCGGCCAGCGCTTCGCCGCGCCGCTGGAAGCCCTGGGCAAAGCGTATTACCGTTTGCGCGACCTGTTCTGAGAGGGCCCGGAGCCGAGATGAGCGAAGTAGCCGACGACCTGGCGGAGATCGCCAGCCTGGTGCGCGAATTGCGCAAGCGCAAGGGCATCACCCTGCAGGCACTGGCCGACGGCATTCGCCGTTCGGTGGGCTTCGTCTCCCAGGTCGAGCGCGGCCTTTCGCGGCCGGCGGTGGACGACCTGGTCGCCATCAGCCAGGTGCTCGGGGTGCCGGCGACCTACTTCTTCTGCTCGCCGAAGATCCAGGCCTCGCCCTGGGTGACCCGCCCGGGCGAGCGTCGGACCCTGGCCTACGCTCGTGGCGCCAGCGACAACCTGGTATCGCCGCGTCTCGGCGGCGCCTTCTTCATGCTCGAAACCTGCCTTGAAGCGGGTGCCGACAGCGGCGAGCGCGACCTGCTGGACAGCTCGGAGCAGGGCGGCTACGTGCTCGAAGGCGAGCTGACCCTGTGGCTGGAGGACGAGGAGCTGCGCCTGCAGGCCGGCGACGGTTTCCAGATTCCCAGCCATATGCGCAGCCGCTATGCCAACCGCAGCCAGGCGCCGGTCAGGGTGCTCTGGGTATACGCCTGACGAGGCGCGTTACCCTGTCGTTTGCCGGATAGCGGCGAAGACTTCCGGCATCGGCGAGAACCGTCGCCGACCGATGAAAAAAGCCCGAGGCACAGGCCTCGGGCTTTTCGTCACCAGCGTCCGGAGGCGCCGCCGCCGCCGCTGGAGCCGCCGCCACCGCGGAAGATGCCGCCACCGCCGCTGCCGCCTCCCCCACCGCCGCCGCGACTATTGAGGATGGCGCTGAGAATGGCCATCAGCACTTCGCCGGGAAGCAGGAACAGGGCGTAGATGAACAGGGTCGGGGCCAGTACGCCGAGACTGTCGTCCGCCGCGCGGTCGACGTTCTGCCACAGGCCCATGCTCAACAGCCAGGCCAGGCCGGCGACCGCCGCGCTGCAAAGCAGGAAGCGGCCGATGCTGCGCCGCCGCATCCACTGCAACGGCAGCAGGCGTCCGAGCAGGGCCACGGCGAGCAGGACCGCCACATAGACACCGAGGTAGACCGGATTGCCCCAGAGCTGTCCGCTCAGGCCGCTCTTCTTCTTCGGCTCCGGCGGGGCGCTGTCATACACCTCACCCTCGTCGACCGGTGCCGGCAGGGCCCGCGGCGGCGTGGCCTCGGGAACCGCCGGCAAGGCGTCGACGGGAGCGCTGGCGGTAGCGCTGTCCGGGTTCTTCTCGGCATCGATCAGTTGCACCAGGCTGTCCACGCCGGCCTGGATGCCGCCATAGAAGTTGCCCTGGCGGAACTGCGGCGTGATCTGCTCGCTGATGATCCGCCCGGCCTGGACGTCGGTGATGGCCCCTTCCAGGCCGTAGCCGACCTCGATGCGCAGGGTGCGGTCGTTCTTCGCCACCAGCAGCAGGACGCCGTCGTCGACCTTCTTCTGGCCCAGCTTCCATTTCTCGAAGGTACGCACCGCGTACTCCTCGATGGAATCGTCGCCGGTGGTCGGGACCAGCAGCACAGCGAGCTGCGCGCCGCTCTTGGCTTCCAGGGCGGCGAGCTGTTGCTCCAGGTGCTGGCGCTGGTCGCCGGAAAGGGTCGCGGTGAGGTCGGTGACCCGCGCCGTCAGCGCGGGTATCGGTGGCACATCGGCCCAGGCGACCAGGCTGGCGAGCAGCAGCCCGGCGCCCAGTAGCAGCCGGCGCATGGCTTACTGCGCCGGTTGCGGGTTGCCGAAATCGACTTTCGGCGCGGTGGAGATGGCCGCTTCGTTTTCCACGCTGAAGTTCGCCTTGGGCTTGTAGCCGAACAGCTTGGCGGTGATCACGCCGGGGAACTGGCGCAGCAGCACGTTGTATTCCTGTACCGACTTGACGTAGCGGCCGCGAGCGACGGCGATGCGGTTCTCGGTGCCTTCCAGTTGGGTCAGCAGGTCCTTGAACAGGCCATCGGCCTTCAGTTGCGGGTAGTTCTCGGTGACTACCAGCAGGCGCGAAAGCGCCGAGCTCAGTTCGCCCTGGGCCTTCTGGAAGCGCTGCACGGCCTGCTCGTCGTCCAGTTGGTCGGCGTTCAGTTGCACGCTGCCGACCTTGGCCCGGGCCTCGGTGACCTGGGTCAGGACCGACGCCTCATGGGAGGCATAGCCCTTCACCGTGCTGACCAGGTTGGGTACCAGGTCGGCGCGCCGCTGGTACTGGTTGAGCACTTCCGACCAGGCGGCTTTCACCTGTTCGTCGCCGGCCTGCATGGCGTTGTAGCCGCAGCCGCTGAGCAGCAGGGCGAGGACGGGAAGGAGGGCATTTCTGAGGAATCGAGGCATGGTGGTACTCATCCGGGTTGAGAAAGCTCGATTGTAGACCAGCCAATGGCCAGCACGTTCCTTGTGCCGGCACGGATATCGGCTCTGTCAGGCGGTGCGGCGGCCGAACGCCAGCTTGGCCGCCAGGACCAGCAGGCAGAACACGAACAGCGCCAGCGACCAGACCGCCATGGACTGGCCGAGCAGGGTCCAGACCACTTCGCCGCACAGCCCCTCGGGCTGGAAGACCTGCGGCAGCCAGCTATCCAGCGGTATCCATTCGGGGAAGCCCATGAACATCTTGCAACTGCCCATGCCCTGGGCAGCCAGTTTCTCTTCCGCGACCAGCGACCAGGCGTGGTAGATCCCGCCCAGGCTGGCGGCGAGCATGCCCAGCGCGGCGATGCCGCCGGCGATCCGCGAACGCGGGGCGAGGCTGCCGACGATCCCGGCGAGCACCAGGCCGAGCACGTCCAGGCGAATGAAGATGCACAGCGAGCAGGGCGCGAAGCCGCGCACGTGCTGGAGGTAGAGGACGAAAGCGAGGATCAGCAGGCCGCCGATGGCGACCGCGGGCCAGAACAAGCGATTGTCGAGGGGCTTGAGGAGAGCGCTCAAGGCAGGGATTCCTGTGTCGTTGATAAGGGAGGCCGGGCCGGCACTGTGCGGCGCTGGCCGATGGTAGTCCATCAGGATTGTCCGAAGATTAAGCCGTTTGACGTAACGATGTCTGCTGCATGTTTCTCCGCTTTCGTAGGAGCTTTCAGGGAAAAACGCCGCAACGAGGCGAGCATTTGGAGCCTCCGCCGGGATAGACTATCCTGGTCTATACCAATAAGGCCCGTCATGCTAGCCACCAGCCTGGTGCTATGCGCCGCCGTTCTCCACGCCACCTGGAACACCCTGGTCAAGTTCAGCAGCGACCGCTTGCTGGTGGTCGCCTGCATGGACGTGGTCGGCGTGCTCTGCGCCATCCTGCTGTTGCCCTTCGTCAGCCTGCCGCCGGCCGAAGTCTGGCCCTGGCTGCTCGGCGCCACCGTCCTGCAACTGCTCTACCGGGTACTGTTGATCGAGGCCTACAAGGTCGGCGACCTGGGCCTGGTCTATCCGCTGATGCGCGGGCTGTCGCCGCTGGTGGTGCTGGGCCTGACCCTGGCGTTCGGCGGCGAGCAGCTCAGCGGCCGGCAGATCCTCGGCATCCTGTTGATCCCCTTCGGCATGCTTTGCCTGCTCTGGGGCGGCGGCGGTTCGCGGCTGCCCTGGCGGACCCTGCCGGTGGTGCTGCTGATCGGCCTGTGCATCGGCGGCTACACCTGGAGCGACGGCAACGCCTTGAAGCGCTGGCCGTTGGCGCTTGACTACCTGGTCTGGCTGACGCTGCTTTCCGGCCTGCCGTTCCCGCTGATCGCCGTCGGCGCGCGAACCCGCGCCTTCGCCCGCTTCTGGGCGCTGGAGTGGAAGCTCGGCCTGGCGGTCGGGGTCTGCGTGCTGGCCAGCTACGGCCTGGTGCTGTGGGCCATGCAGCTGGGGTCGATCGCCGAAGCGGCAGCGTTGCGCGAGACCAGCGTGCTGCTGGCGGTGCTGTTCGGCATGCGCTTCCTCAACGAGCCGTTCGGACTGCCACGCCTGCTGGCGTGCGGCCTGGTGCTGGCCGGAATGCTGCTGATGAAGCTCTGAAGGGGCTGTGCCTTTACAGAACGAGCGGCGCCAGCTTGAGTTGCAGTTCCACAACTACAAGGAACTGCCATGACCATCGCTTTCTGGTGCGTGCTGATCGCGATCTTCCTGCCTTACGTCTGTACCTCCATCGCCAAGTTCGGCGGGGAGGGCTACGGCGGTCGGGCCAACGCCGACCCGCGGGCGTTCCTCGGTTCGCTCGAAGGCTTTCGCCGGCGTGCCAACAACGCCCAGTTGAACGCTTTCGAAGTGACCCCGGCGTTCGCCGCGGCGGTGATCATCGCCCATCTGGTCGGCAACGCTTCGCAGGCGACCCTGGATAGCCTGGCCATTGCCTGGATCACCAGTCGCCTGCTCTACGTCATCTGCTACCTCGCCGACTGGGGGCCGTTGCGCTCGCTGGTCTGGTTCGTCGGCATGCTGCTCATCGCCGCGTTCTTCGTGGTTTCCGCCTGAGCAGCCCGCTGCGGCCTATGGCCGCAGTGCGGGCGCGCGGCTCTGGATCAATCGGCGGTGGCGGCGGATAATCCGCCGCTTCCGTGATCGACCCTGAAAAAAGAGCCTTGCCATGAAGCTGAAGTCCCTGCTCGTCGTGCTGCTGGCCGGCGTCGCCCTGAGCGGCTGTCACCGTATGGATCCCAATTCGCCCGAGGCCAAGCGCCAGGCGATCTTCAAGGAAATGCTACGGACCAGCGAGGACATGGGCGGGATGCTCCGCGGACGCCTGCCCTTCGACGCGGAGAAGTTCCGCGCCGGATCGGCGAAGTTGCACCAACTGGCCGACCAGCCCTGGCAGTACTTCCCCAGTCCCAAGGCCGGCGAGGAGGGCGAGGACACCCGCGCCAAGGACGAGGTCTGGCAGCGCCAGCAGGAGTTCAAGGCCGCCACCCAGGTCTTCATCGACGCGATGAACCGTCTCCAGGACAACACCCGCCAGGCCACGCCGACCCCGGATGGCGTGCGCAAGGACTTCGCCGCGGTGGAAGACGCCTGCGAAGCCTGCCACAAGAAATTCCGCGCGCTCTGAGGCCGGACCGGGCGTCATACGCCGTGCCTGGAAGGCGCGAGGGGTAGGGCGAATGAGCGCTGGCGCTCATTCGCCGTTGCGGCAGCGCTGGGCGGCACCTGGTGTCCCGCTGCGGCGCGGATGGCGGGTAACGCCGTGGGCGTCATACGCCTTACGTGGGAGGCGCGAGGCGTAGGGCGGTACCTGGTGTCCTACTGTGCCTGGGCCTGTTCCAGGCCTTTCTTGGCCTCTTCCAGTTCGGCGCGGGCCTCGGCCAGCTTGGCCTTGCGTTTCTCGATCTTCTCCGGATCGCCCTTGCCCATGGCCTTGCGCAAATCCTTCTCGCGTTCGCTGACCTCGCGCTCGCTGTCGATCACCTTCTGCTTGTTTTCCCTCAGCAGGCCGGCTTCGGTGCAGTGTTCCTTGACCTCGGAGAGGGCCTTTTCCAAGCCGGCCACCTGGCCTTCGTTGGCGAACGAGCGGGCCGTTTCCAGCTTCGCCTCGATGGCGGCCTGCTTGGCGGCGCAACCGCTGAGTGGGGCGCCTTTGGCGGCGCCCGGCTGGGCGGCAGAGAGCGGCAGGGCGACGGCGAGCAGCAGCCCGGCCAGCGGCAGTGAAGGACGAATGGACATCGGTTGGCTCCTTGATCGAACGGCCGGTGCGGTTGCCGGACGACGGCTCGGCCGAGCGTCCTGGCAGGCGGATGAGGCAGGCGGCAGCCGGCGTGACAAAGGCGCAAGTGTGCCAGCAAACGGCACGGTTGTGGTTGTCCGGGAGCAAAGTACGCCGCCCCGGGGTCTCTGGAGAAGGGCCATGGTTCGGGCATTCCGGCGCAACCCGGCCTAACGTTGTCCGAAGACGCCGAGAACGGGAGAACCGCGATGCGTACGCTGATCCGCCTGGTTCGCACGCTTATCCTGCTGCTGGTCCTGGCGCTGCTCGCCGGCGCCTGGTGGTGGCTGCAGGACGAGGCCCTGCGCCCCCCCGCGCTGGCCGGCCACAGCGAGGACTCGAGCCTGAAGGTCGCGGGCCTGCGCCGGCATTACCTGCTCTACGTGCCGCCGGGCGTGACCGAGGGAGCGCCGTTGCTGGTGGTGCTGCACGGCTCACGGGGCGACGGCGCGCAGATGCGCCGCATCAGCGGCTACGGCTTCGACCGGCTGGCGGCGCAAGAAGGTTTCCTGGTGGCCTACCCGGACGGCTTCGAGGGCCACTGGAACGATTGCCGCAAGGCCGCCAGCTATTCGGCGCGGCTGCGTGACGTCGATGACGTGGCTTTCCTCCGCGCGCTGGTGGCGCGGCTGGCCCAGGAATACCGCGTCGATCCGCAGCGGATATATGTCGCCGGCTACTCCAATGGCGGCCAGATGGCTTTCCGCCTGGCCGCCGAAGCACCGGGGTTGCCGGCGGCGATCGCAACGGTGGCGGCGAGCCTGCCGACCACGGAGAACGATGCCTGTCGGCCGGTCGAGCGGCCGACCGCTGCGTTGCTGATCAATGGCACGCGCGATCCGATCAATCCCTATCTCGGCGGCAAGGTCAGCCTGTTCGGCTTCGGCGACCGGGGCGCGGTACGCTCGACCCTGGACTCGGCACGCTGGTGGGCCGGCCTGAACGGCATCGCCGCGCCGCCGGACGTGGCGCCGCTGACCCGTCCCGGCCCGGTCTGGACCGAGCGCCAGCGCTGGCAGGAAGACGGCCATCCGCCGGTGGAGCTGCTCAGCGTGCATGGCGGCGGCCACGTGCTGGCGCAGCCGGACTATCGCTTCCCGCGGATTCTCGGCAAGAGCGACCCGGAACTGGACGCGCCAGCGGAAATCTGGCGCTTCTTCAGCCAGTTGCCGCGCTGAGGCTCAGACCTCGAAGACGAATTCCGGACGGAACCCGCCTCTCTCGTGGGGATAGCCGCCCGGATTGGCCAGCACCCGTGCCCGGCCGATGCGGTAGTCGAGGGCATCGTGGACGTGACCGTGCAGCCAGTAGTCGGCCTGCGCCACCAGTTCGTCGAGGTTGGAAGCGAAGGCTGGCGACAGCGGGTTGCCGACGAACTGCGGCGGGATCGACAGCGCACTGGGCGCGTGGTGGCTGACCACCAGCGTCGGGCCGTCGTGGGGCCGCGCCAGCTGTTCGGCGAGCCAGTCGCGCGAGGCCCGGTGCAGGGCGATGCTCTGCTCGGGGGTGAAGTCGCCGCCGAACCAGTCGATGCAGCTGAAGTCCGGCATCGATTGCAGGGCCAGCTCATGGGCGGGCGCATAGCCGTCCGCGCCATAGAGCTGGAAGTCGGTCCACAGGGTGGCGCCGAGGAAGCGCGCCGGGCCGATCCGCGCTTCGTCGTTTTCCAGGAAGTGGATCTCCAGCGCCCGGGCGATATTGCGCATCGCCTGGGTCAGGTCGGTCATTTCCGAGGAGTAGAACTCATGGTTGCCGGCGACGTAGACGATCTCGCTGTCGGCGAAGGTCTCGCGGGCCCAGTGCAGGCCTTCCAGGTGGCTGTGGATATCGCCGGCCAGCACCACCACGTCGGCCTCGAGCTCTGGCAGTTGGCGTCGCCCGTCGAAATGTTCGTGGTGGAGGTCGGACAGCAGGCGGATCTTCATGGCACGGCTCGGCGGTAGGCGCGGCGGACCAGCATAGCTCCGCCCACCCCGGGGTTGAAGGCCGACAACGATTGACGCAGGTCATGGCTGTGCGGGAAAACCTCGCTGGCCTCGCTAATTCCCCCATGAAGTTAAGGGACAATTAAGACTGGACGCGCAGGGTTCATTCCAGCGATTCGCGCGTTCTGTCGGGGAGTGGTGCCAATGAAACTGTTATGGGGAGTTCTCGCCGCCGCGCTGGCGGCCTGGGGCCTGACGCTGGCCGTCGATCCGCCGGCGAGCCTGGATATCTGGGTGGTGCGCAAGCAGGCGATCCTGCTTACCGGGGTAGCGTCTTTCGCCCTGATGTCGTTGATCATGCTGCTGGCGGTGCGTCCGGCCTGGCTGGAGAAGCCGCTGGACGGGCTCGACCGCATGTACCGCCTGCACAAGTGGGCGGGCATCCTGGCCATCGTCCTCGGCCTGTTGCACTACCTGCTGGAGTTGGCCGGCCCCTGGCTGGCGGGTATCGTCGGCAAACCGGTGAAAGGCCCGCGGGTGGAAACCTTCCTCGATGTCTTCCGTGGCTCGGCCAAGGAGTTGGGTGAATGGTCGGCGTGGATTCTCGGCGGGATGCTGCTGGTCACTCTCTGGCAGCGCTTCCCGTATCACCTCTGGCGTTATGTGCACAAGGCGTTGGCCCTGGTCTACCTGGTACTGGCCTTCCATTCCGTGGTGCTCGCCCCGGCCAGCTACTGGAGCCAGCCGGCCGGTTGGCTGGTGGCGGCCTGCGCACTGCTCGGTTCGGCCTGCGCACTGTTGTCTCTGAGCGGGCGGATCGGTCGCACGCGTCGCCATGCGGGCGTGGTCACCGCCGTCGAGCGGCACGGCGAAAGCCTGCTCGAGGTGACCTGCCGGCTGCAGGGCGACTGGTCGCACAGGGCCGGGCAGTTCGCCTTTCTCACCTGCGACCGCCTGGAGGGTGCCCATCCGTTCACCATCGCCAGCGCCGACCGCGGCTGCGGCGAGGTGCGCTTCAGCATCAAGGCGTTGGGCGACTACACCCGGCGCCTGCAGGACAACCTGGAGGTCGGCGCCAGGGTCGAGGTGGAGGGGCCATACGGCTGCTTCGACTTCCGCCGTGGCCTGGCCGGGCGGCAGGTCTGGGTCGCCGCCGGGATCGGCGTGACGCCGTTCATCGCCTGGCTGGAGTCGCTGCAGGCCGCGCCGGAAAGCGCGCCATCGGTGGAGCTGCACTATTGCGTGCGCAATTCCCAGGAAGCGCTGTTCGCCGGGCGCTTGCGCGAGCTTTGCGAACACCTGCCCAGCGTGACCCTGCACATCCGCTATAGCGACGAGCAGGGCAAGCCGCAGGCGGCGCAACTGGGCGTGCTGAAGAGCGCCGAAGGACGCTGGCCGAGCGTCTGGTTCTGCGGTCCGCAGGGGCTGGCCGACAGCCTGCGCCGCGATCTGCGCCGGCAGGGCATGCCGCTGCGGCTGTTCCACCAGGAAGCCTTCCGCATGCGCTGAGCCTGCCGGAAACGAAAAAGCCCCGCCGAAGCGGGGCTTTTTATCGCGCGGTCGCTCAGAGGCCGGCGGCGTCGCGCAGGAGAGCGGCCTTGTCGGTCTTCTCCCAGGTGAACGCGGTGAAGGTATCGCCGTCCACGGTCAGCTCGAACGGATGACGACCGAAGTGGCCGTAGGCCGCGGTCGGCTGGTACATCGGGTGGAGCAGGTCGAGCATCTTGGTGATCGCGTACGGGCGCAGGTCGAAGTGCTCGCGGACCAGTTGCACGATCTTCTCGTCGCTGACCTTGCCGGTGCCGAAGGTGTTGATCGAGATCGAGGTCGGCTGGGCCACGCCGATGGCGTAGGAAACCTGGATCTCGCAACGCTCGGCGAGGCCGGCGGCGACGATGTTCTTCGCCACGTAGCGGCCGGCGTAGGCGGCGGAGCGGTCGACCTTGGACGGGTCCTTGCCGGAGAACGCGCCGCCGCCGTGGCGGGCCATGCCGCCGTAGGAGTCGACGATGATCTTGCGTCCGGTCAGGCCGCAGTCGCCGACCGGGCCGCCGATCACGAAGTTGCCGGTCGGGTTGATGTGGAACTGGGTGTCCTTGTGCAGCAGCTCGGCCGGCAGCACCTGCTTGATGATCAGCTCCATCACGCCGTCGCGCAGGTCGTTATAGGAGACTTCCGGGTTGTGCTGGGTGGACAGCACCACCGCATCGATGCCGACCACCTTGCCGCCTTCGTAGCGGCAGGTCACCTGGGACTTGGCGTCCGGGCGCAGCCATGGCAGCAGGCCGGACTTGCGCGCCTCGGCCTGGCGCTCGACCAGGCGGTGGGAGAAGCAGATCGGCGCCGGCATCAGCACGTCGGTCTCGTTGCTGGCGTAGCCGAACATCAGGCCCTGGTCGCCGGCGCCCTGGTCTTCCGGCTTGGCCCGGTCGACGCCCTGGTTGATGTCCACCGACTGCTTGCCGATGATGTTCAGCACGCCGCAGGTGGCACCATCGAAGCCGACGTCGGAGCTGTCGTAGCCGATGTCGATGATGACCTTGCGCACCAGCTCTTCCAGGTCGACCCAGGCGGAGGTGGTGACTTCACCGGCGATGATCGCCACGCCGGTCTTGACCAGGGTTTCGCATGCCACGCGAGCGTACTTGTCCTTGGCGATGATGGCGTCCAGCACCGCGTCGGAGATCTGGTCCGCGATCTTGTCCGGATGGCCTTCGGACACGGACTCGGAGGTGAAAACGGAATATTCGCTCATCAATCGGTTCCTACATTACCGGTGGGTGAGGCGGCTTTCGGATGCATCCCTGGCGAAGTGCCGGACCTGGATCTGGAAGCCATTGCGTAAACCAATGTAAAGACTCTCGCCGGGCGTGAGCCCTGCGGCGTCGGCCCACTGGGCCAGGTCCTCCTGTTCGAAACCCAACCAGAGGTCGCCGCAGGCCTCCCTGGCCCAGCCCTGGTTGTGCCGGCACAAGTCCGTCACCAGCAGGCTGCCGCCCGGATGGACCAGGCGGGCCAACTGTTTCAGCGCCTCCGCCGGCGCGGCGAAGTGGTGCAGGACCATGTTCAGCACCACGCAATCGGCCGGTTCGGCGGCGTCCTGCAGGGCATCGGCCAATTCCAGGCGGACGTTGCCCAATCCTTCTTCCTTGCAGCGCTGGCGCGCCAGTTCCAGCATCGCCGCGCTGTTGTCCAGCGCCGTGACCTGGCGGAAACGCCTGGCGAGTTCCGGCAGGAATCCGCCGTCCCCCGGGCCGACCTCCAGCGCCGTGGCGCCGGGGGCGAAGGCCAGTGCGTCGAGCAAGGCCAACACGCTCTCACGGTATTGCGGCAGTCCTGCGATCAGGTCCTGCTGGGCCTGGAATTTGTCCGCCGCGCGGGCGAAGAAGTCCTGGCTGACCGCCGCGCGCTGGGCGTGCACGGCATCGATCCGCGCCCGCACGTCGTCGGGTAGCGCCCGTTCGTCCACTTCCTCCAGCAGCGCCGCGTGCAGCGCGCCGCCGGTGCGTTCGGCCAGGGGCAGCGAACGTCGGTAGAAGATCGCGTTGCCCTCGCGGCGCGTCGCCACCAGCCCGGCCTGGGCCAGCACCTTGAGGTGGTGGCTCATGCCCGACTGGCCGATGGCGAAGATCTGCGCCAGCTCCAGCACGCCGAACGAATCGTTGGCCAGGGCGCGCAACACATTCAGTCGCAGCGAGTCGCCAGCCGCCTTGCACAGCGCGGCGAGCGGGTCGTAGTCGTCTGGTCGTATCGAAGGCACGCGAAGGCTCATGGAGGCGCAGTCTAGTACCGGGTCCGAACCCCGGCAATGCCTGTATCAAAAATTTTTGATATTGATGACGGGTGGCCGTCGCGCAATTGCAATCCGGCTGCGCCAGGCTTCTGGCAAAACCGGTCGGCAGCGACATACTGTCCCCCTGCCGATCTGTCATTGCCCCTTGGGCCTTCGGTGGGCGAAAATGGCGCCCTTTTTTTCACTCCTGGTCTTCCGACCAGCAACCCCCGTAGGAGAATTGCGATGCCCAGCCGTCGTGAGCGAGCCAATGCCATCCGTGCACTGAGCATGGATGCCGTGCAGAAAGCCAACAGCGGCCACCCGGGCGCCCCGATGGGCATGGCCGATATCGCCGAGGTCCTCTGGCGCGACTACATGCAGCACAACCCGAGCAACCCGCAGTGGGCCAACCGCGACCGCTTCGTGCTGTCCAACGGCCACGGCTCGATGCTGATCTACTCCCTGCTGCACCTCACCGGGTACGACCTCGGCATCGAGGACCTGAAGAACTTCCGCCAGCTCAACTCGCGCACCCCGGGCCACCCGGAGTACGGCTACACCGCCGGCGTCGAGACCACCACCGGTCCGCTCGGCCAGGGCATCGCCAATGCGGTGGGCATGGCGCTGGCGGAGAAGGTCCTGGCCGCCCAGTTCAACCGCGACGGCCACGCGGTGGTCGACCACTACACCTACGCCTTCCTCGGCGACGGCTGCATGATGGAAGGCATTTCCCATGAGGTCGCCTCGCTGGCCGGCACCCTGCGCCTGAACAAGCTGATCGCCTTCTACGACGACAACGGCATTTCCATCGACGGCGAGGTCCACGGCTGGTTCACCGACGACACCCCGAAGCGCTTCGAGGCCTATGGCTGGCAAGTGATCCGCAACGTCGACGGGCATGACGCCGACGAGATCAAGACCGCCATCGATACCGCGCGCAAGAGCGACCAGCCGACCCTGATCTGCTGCAAGACCGTGATCGGTTTCGGCTCGCCGAACAAGCAGGGCAAGGAAGAGTGCCACGGCGCGCCGCTGGGCGCCGACGAGATCGCCGCGACCCGCGCCGCGCTGGGCTGGGAGCACGCTCCGTTCGAGATCCCGGCGCAGATCTACGCCGAGTGGGACGCCAAGGAATCCGGCGCCGCCCAGGAAGCCGAGTGGAACAAGCGTTTCGCCGCCTACCAGGCTGCCCATCCGGAACTGGCCGCCGAATTGCTGCGCCGCCTGAAGGGCGAGCTGCCGGCCGACTTCGCCGAGAAGGCCGCGGCCTACGTCGCCGATGTTGCCAACAAGGGTGAGACCATCGCCAGCCGCAAGGCCAGCCAGAACGCGCTGAACGCCTTCGGCCCGCTGCTGCCGGAGCTGCTCGGCGGTTCCGCCGACCTGGCCGGCTCCAACCTGACCTTGTGGAAGGGCTGCAAGGGCGTCAGCGCCGACGACGCCGCCGGCAACTACGTGTTCTACGGCGTGCGCGAATTCGGCATGAGCGCGATCATGAATGGCGTCGCCCTGCACGGCGGTTTCATTCCCTACGGTGCGACCTTCCTGATCTTCATGGAATACGCGCGCAACGCCGTGCGCATGTCCGCACTGATGAAGCAGCGCGTGCTCTACGTGTTCACCCACGACTCCATCGGCCTCGGCGAGGACGGCCCGACCCACCAGCCGATCGAACAACTGGCCAGCCTGCGCCTGACCCCGAACCTGGACACCTGGCGCCCGGCCGACGCGGTCGAGTCGGCGGTGGCCTGGAAGCATGCCATCGAGCGTGCCGACGGTCCGTCCGCGCTGATCTTCTCCCGCCAGAACCTGCCGCACCAGGCGCGCGACGTCGCCCAGGTGGCCGACATCGCCCGCGGCGGCTACGTGCTGAAGGACTGCGAAGGCGAGCCGGAACTGATCCTGATCGCCACCGGTTCGGAAGTCGGCCTGGCCGTGCAGGCCTACGACAAGCTCAGCGAGCAGGGCCGCAAGGTCCGCGTGGTATCGATGCCATGCACCAGCGTCTACGAGCAGCAGGACGAGTCCTACAAGCAGTCCGTGCTGCCGGTGGAAGTCGGCGCGCGCATCGCCATCGAGGCCGCCCATGCCGACTACTGGTACAAGTACGTCGGTCTCGACGGGCGCATCATCGGCATGACCAGCTTCGGCGAGTCGGCGCCGGCCCCGGCGCTGTTCGAGCACTTCGGCTTCACCCTGGACAACGTCCTGGCGGTGGCCGAGGAGCTGCTGGAAGACTGATGCACACGCTCTACTGGCGGGACCTCGAAAGCCCCGCCAATGGCGAATGGCTGGGCCTCGCGGTCCAGGTGGAGGGCGCCCATCGGGCGCCCTCTTTCCTTCATCTGCAATCCGGCGGCCAGGCCCGCATTCGCCTGATGCGTGGCGATCAGCCGCTGCTCTGGGCCACCCAGTTGCCGTACCACGATGGCATCTGGCTGGTGAAGAGCCTGGTCGCGGCGAGCCCGGCGCAGGCCAGCGTGCCGCCCATCGACTCGCCGACCCTGGAAGCGTTGCGCGGCCTGCGCGGCGAGGCCCGCTACAAGGCCTGGAGCCGCTATTTCGTCGAGACCCTGCGTACCAGCCCGGGCAGTTGCCTGGAGGCCGGGCGCTGGTTGCTGCGCCTGTCGCTCGCCGAGCAGGTGCCCGCCTGGCAGCCACCGCAGAGCCACGATCCGCGCGAACGGGTGCTGGAACGCTGGCGCTACCGCAGCGTCGGGCGCGACGCACTGTTGCCGGACTGGCGCTTCTACAGCCTGGAGAAGGTCCTCGACGACGACTGGGTGCAGTGGCTCGACTGGTGGGGGCGCGACAACGACGCCCTGATCGCCCTGCGCCGGGTCGAGGATGACGAGGGGCGGGTCAAGTGGTGGCGCAAGAAGGCCCGCGAAGGCGAGCTGCCGCCGGTGCTGGCGCTGCGCCTGAACTGCCTGGATGCCTGCGTGATCCTCGATGGCCACTGCCGGCTGCGCGCCGGCCTGCTGGAGAACGTCGCGCCGGAGATCCTGGTGCTCTGTGCCTACGACGAGCAGCCGATGCCGGTGGATACGGCGCAGCGCGAACGGGTGCTGCAATCGCTGGCGCAGCGGGTCGACGCGCCGGTGCGCCGTGGACGCCGGCCGCTGGATAGCGAACAGCTCAACCAGGTGCTGCTGCGCCTGTTCGACGACCGTCCCTGGCCGCGAGTGCTGACCCGTGCCCGCGCGGTGCTGAAGGAAGAACAGTGGTGCGCGGAAGTGCGCGACTGGCTGGCCGCCCGCGAGCGTCTGGACGCGCTGGAGCCGATCATCCGTCGCGTCGAGTAGCGCGCCAGCGCCGCAGCCATTCCAGGCCTGCCGAGGTGTCGCCGCGCGGACGGTACTCGCAGCCGATCCAGCCCTGGTAGCCGAGCCGGTCGAGTAGCTCGAACAGGTAGGGGTAGTTCACTTCGTTGTCGTCATCCGGCTCGTGGCGGTCGGGTACCCCGGCGATCTGGACATGGCCGATATTGCCGATGTCGCGACGCAGGGTGGTGGCCAGGTCGCCCTCGACGATCTGGCAGTGGTAGCAGTCGAACTGCACCTGCAGGTTGTCCGCGCCGACCTCGCGGCAGATGGCCTGGGCGTCGTCCTGGCGGGTGAGGAAGAAGCCCGGCATGTCGCGGTTGTTGATCGGCTCTATGAGCACCGTCAGCCCGGCACCGGCGGCCTCGCGGGCGGCATGGGCGAGGTTGTCGAGGTAGGTCTCGCGGTGGCGGATGCGGTCGGCGCCGGCCGGCAGCAGTCCGGCCATGACATGGATGTGGCGGTTGCCGAGGACCTGGGCATAGTCGATGGCCTGGGCGATGGCGCGGCGGAATTCGGCCTCGCGCCCCGGCAGGCTGGCCAGGCCGCGCTCGCCCTTGTCCCAGTCGCCGGGTGCGGCATTGAACAGCACCTGGCGCAGGCCGTGGTCGTCCAGCCGGGCCTTCAGTTCGGCCGCAGGGTAGGCATAGGGGAACAGGTACTCCACGCCCTCGAAGCCGTCCGCCGCGGCGGCGGCGAAGCGTTCGAGGAAGTCGTGGCGGGGGTAGAGCATGCTGAGGTTGGCGGCGAAGCGGGGCATCTGGCGCTCCTGGCGGTCGGTGGATGCGGGCGAGCCTTGCACAACGGAACGCGGTCGCGCCAGCCAGGTGTCGCATGAATCGTTTCAGCGCCTGCACGCGAGCCGTTGCCGCGGCGCACGCCGCGCCGCGCGGGTCGCGGACGGTTCCCAGGCGGGCCCATCCCCCGCATAATTGGCGCCTTTCACTGGCCCCTTGCCGGAGCTATCCCTGCCGATGTCCACCCCGCCTTTTCGCGTCGCGCTCAATGGCTATGGCCGTATCGGCCGCTGCGTCCTGCGCGCGCTGCACGAGCGCCCGGAGCAACTGGGCTTCGAGATCGTCGCGCTGAACGACCTGGCCGACCAGGCCAGCGTCGAGTACCTGACCCGCTTCGACTCCACCCATGGCCGCTTTCCCGGCGAAGTGAAGGTCGACGGCGACTGCCTGCACATCAACGGCGATTGCGTGAAGGTGCTGCGCAGCCCGACTCCGGAGGCCATCGACTGGCAGGCGCTGCGGGTCGACCTGGTGCTGGAGTGCTCCGGCCAGTACACCAACCGCGCCCAGGCCGAGCGTTTCCTCCGCGCCGGCGCGCCGCGGGTGCTGTTCTCGCAGCCGATGGCGAGCGAGGCGGACATCGACGCCACCATCGTCTATGGGGTCAACCAGCAGGACCTCAGCGGCCGCGAAACGCTGGTCTCCAACGCCTCCTGCACGACCAATTGCGGGGTGCCGCTGCTCAAGCTGCTGAACGAGGCGATCGGCCTGGAATACGTGTCGATCACCACCATCCACTCGGCGATGAACGACCAGCCGGTGATCGACGCCTACCACCATGAGGACCTGCGCCGTACCCGTTCGGCGTTCCAGTCGGTGATCCCGGTGTCCACCGGTCTGGCGCGCGGCATCGAACGCCTGTTGCCGGAACTTGCCGGGCGCATCCAGGCCAAAGCCATACGCGTGCCCACGGTGAACGTCTCGGCGCTGGACATCACCCTGCAGACTTCCCGCGACACCTCCGCCGCCGAGATCAACCGGGTGCTTCGCGAGGCTGCCGAAAGCGGCCCGCTGCGCGGACTGCTGGCTTATACCGAGCTGCCGCACGCCAGTTGCGATTTCAACCACGACCCCCATTCGGCCATCGTCGATGGCAGCCAGACCCGCGTTTCCGGGCCTCGCCTGGTCAACTTGCTGGCCTGGTTCGACAACGAATGGGGATTCGCCAACCGTATGCTCGACGTCGCCGGACACTACCTGCGCGCCGCCGTGCCTGATCAACAAGTACCCAAGGACTGATTGTCATGACCGTGTTGAAGATGACTGACCTCGACCTCAAAGGTAAGCGCGTGCTGATCCGCGAGGACCTCAACGTGCCCGTGAAGGACGGCCAGGTGCAGAGCGATGCACGGATCAAGGCCGCCCTGCCGACCCTCAAGCTGGCCCTGGAGAAGGGCGCGGCGGTGATGGTCTGCTCGCACCTGGGCCGTCCGACCGAGGGCGAGTTCTCCGCCGAGAACAGCCTGAAGCCGGTGGCCGAGTACCTGTCCAAGGCCCTGGGCCGCGAAGTGCCGCTGCTGGCCGACTACCTCGACGGCGTCGAGGTCAAGGCGGGCGACCTGGTGCTGTTCGAGAACGTGCGCTTCAACAAGGGCGAGAAGAAGAACGCTGACGAGCTGGCGCAGAAGTACGCCGCGCTGTGCGACGTGTTCGTGATGGATGCCTTCGGTACCGCCCACCGCGCCGAGGGGTCGACCCACGGCGTGGCCAGGTTCGCCAAGGTCGCCGCCGCCGGCCCGCTGCTGGCCGCCGAACTGGACGCGCTGGGCAAGGCGCTGGGCAACCCGGCGCGGCCGATGGCGGCGATCGTCGCCGGCTCCAAGGTTTCCACCAAGCTCGACGTGCTGAACAGCCTGGCCGGCATCTGCGACCAACTGATCGTCGGCGGCGGCATCGCCAACACCTTCCTCGCCGCGGCCGGACACAAGGTCGGCAAGTCACTGTACGAGGCCGACCTGGTCGAGACCGCCAAGGCTATCGCCGCCAAGGTCAAGGTGCCGCTGCCGGTGGACGTGGTGGTGGCCAAGGAATTCGCCGAGAGCGCCGTGGCGACCGTCAAGGCCATCGCCGAGGTCGCCGACGACGACATGATCCTCGACATCGGCCCGCAGACCGCCGCGCAGTTCGCCGAGCTGCTGAAGACCTCGAAGACCATCCTGTGGAACGGTCCGGTCGGGGTGTTCGAGTTCGACCAGTTCGGCGAGGGCACCCGTACCCTGGCCAATGCCATCGCCGATAGCGCGGCGTTCTCCATCGCCGGCGGCGGCGATACCCTGGCGGCGATCGACAAGTACGGCATCGCCGAGCGGATCTCCTATATTTCCACCGGTGGCGGCGCGTTCCTCGAGTTCGTCGAGGGCAAGGTCCTGCCGGCCGTGGAAATCCTGGAGCAGCGCGCCAAGGGCTGACGCAGACGGGGCAAACCATTCGCCGTCCTCGGGGGTCACACCTTTGAGGACGACGAAAAAAGGAGGTGCCCCATGCGTTCCGTAACCTTGCCACTCCTGATGTTCTGCCTGGGCCTGGCCGCCTGTAGCGGCGATGGCGGTCGACGCCCGAGCACCTGCGAGGTGATCAGTCCGCCGGACGTGATGGTGCCGACCGAGCAGAACCGCCAGCGGGTCGAGCAGCAGAGCAGCGGCGATCCGACCGCCGGACAAAAGCCGGTGGAATGCCCGTAGTGCTTTTCTGCCAGTTTCTACGGAAAGGGCTGGGGATTCGCCAGCGTACGCAGTAGCATTGCGCCTTTCCTGTGACAGGCAAGGCCAGCCGGCCGCCGCGCGGGCCGCTTGCGGCCCGGCGAGGTGCGGTGGAGCGTTCCGCACGGATGGAGGATGGACATGAACTACTCGCGTATCGCCCTGTTCAGCGGCTTCGCCGCCGCGGCCCTGCTGGCCGGCTGCTCCGGCTCCTCGGGCAAGCCCGATGGCAAGGACTGGACCCGCTGGACCTGCGACAGCAAGGCGGTGATCGAATGGCGCTATATCGACGGCAGCAAGAACATCGTCGACCTGCGCCTGAAGGACGAGGACGACGTGGTCCACCATCTGGAGCAGGAACCTGCGGCCGTCGGCGCTTTCTATAGCGACGGACGCCTGGGCTTCCACCTGGAGAACGACGAAGGCCTGGTGTACTGGGTCGAAACCGACGACCTCATCGGTCGCGGTTGCAAGGCGCGCTGAGTCGCGCCGGCAGGGGCGCGGCGCCGCGACCGCTCCTCGCAAGGAACTTGAACCGGGCCTGCCCCTGCGGCAGGCTTCTGAATCACTGAACGACCCCGCGATTGGGAGATACGAGAACCATGGCACTCATCAGCATGCGCCAGATGCTGGATCACGCCGCCGAATTCGGCTACGGCGTGCCGGCCTTCAACGTCAACAACCTCGAGCAGATGCGCGCCATCATGGAAGCGGCCGACAAGACCGATTCGCCCGTGATCGTCCAGGCTTCCGCCGGTGCTCGCAAATACGCCGGCGCGCCCTTCCTGCGCCACCTGATCCTCGCCGCGATCGAAGAATTCCCGCACATCCCGGTGGTCATGCACCAGGATCACGGCACCAGTCCCGACGTCTGCCAGCGTTCCATCCAGCTGGGCTTCAGCTCGGTGATGATGGACGGCTCCCTGCGTGAAGACGGCAAGACCCCTGCCGACTACGACTACAACGTCCGCGTGACCCAGCAGACCGTGGCGTTCGCCCATGCCTGCGGCGTGTCCGTGGAAGGCGAGCTGGGCTGCCTGGGTTCCCTGGAAACCGGCATGGCCGGCGAGGAAGACGGCGTCGGCGCGGAAGGCGTGCTGGACCACAGCCAGTTGCTGACCGATCCGGAAGAAGCCGCCGACTTCGTGAAGAAGACCAAGGTCGACGCCCTGGCCATCGCCATCGGCACCAGCCACGGCGCCTACAAGTTCACCAAGCCGCCGACCGGGGACACCCTGTCGATCCAGCGCATCAAGGAAATCCACGCGCGCATCCCGGACACCCACCTGGTGATGCACGGCTCTTCCTCGGTACCGCAGGACTGGCTGGCGATCATCAACGAGTACGGCGGCGAGATCAAAGAGACCTACGGCGTGCCGGTCGAGGAAATCGTCGAGGGCATCAAGTACGGCGTGCGCAAGGTGAACATCGACACCGACCTGCGCCTGGCCTCCACCGGTGCCATCCGCCGCTTCCTGGCGCAGAACCCGAGCGAGTTCGACCCGCGCAAGTACTTCTCCAAGACCGTCGAGGCCATGCGCGACATCTGCATCGCTCGCTACGAAGCCTTCGGCACCGCCGGCAACGCTTCCAAGATCAAGCCGATCTCCCTGGAAGGCATGTTCCAGCGCTACGCTCGCGGCGAGCTGGATCCGAAGGTCAACTAAGCGCCTTCGTTCGAACGGGAGCCCCGCTGGTCGGGGCTCTTGCACATCCGCCCCGGGGAAATCCGATGCGCCGCTGGCTCCTGACCCTGCCGTTCCTGCTGCTGGCCGGTTGCGCTGGCCTGCACGCGCCGTCCCGCGACGTCGAGGAGGCCGCGTCGCCGAGCGTAGCGCGCGATCCCGCCGACCCGCAGGATTGCCTGGCGCGCAGCGACTGCACGACCAAGACTTCGCGCACCCTGCTGTTCGTCTTCGACTATGCAGAGGCCGGCGGCGAACTGGTGGTGCGCGACGGCCGCCAGCTGGAAACCCCGCCGGCGCCGCAACGCTCCACCTGGCCGGCGTTGCGCATCCAGCTGGCCGAGCCGGTCAACGGTCGCTTCGAGTTCGAGAGCCCCTGCCTGCGCAAGAGCGGCAAGGGTTGCCGCTACAGCCAGGCTATGCTGCTGAAGGTCTACCGCAGCTACCTGGTCGGCAAGCCTTGCTCGCTGCTCAGTCCTCGCGCAGTGAAACGCTGCGTCGACCCGGCGGCGACCGCCGCGCGGCGCTGAGTCAGGGCTGCAGGTCGAACAGCGCCTTGCCGTCCATGTCGAACGGCGCCGAGAAATGCTCGTGGATCACCTTCCAGCCGTCGCCGTGCTTGCGGTAGCCGGCGCTGACCCGCATCCACGAGGAGTGCGGCTGGCCGTCCGGGCCGGTGCCGCCGCAGTGGCAGAGGTAGTGGGCGAAGGCGACCTGCGGGTCGGCATGGATCTGCAGTTCGGCGATATCGAAGGTCATCGGTCCTTTGCACATCTCGGTGCAGGCCTGCCAGTGCTTCTGGTAGGCGTCGCGCCCCTTGAATTGCAATTGCAGGATGGCGTCGAAGGCGACGATGTCCTCCGCGTAGTACGAGACGATGCGCGGAACGTCGCTGGCGCGGACGGCGGCTCGCCAGTCTTCGATCAATTGGCGGATGGCGCTGACTTCGCTGCTCATGGCTGACTCCTGGTTGTGGCGGGGGACGCCGGCGTGTGCCGGGATGCTTTTACCCTGGTCGTCGGGTGGGCCTTCGGATCGACAATAGCCTCTTCCCCGAGAGGTCCACGAAGCCCCTGACCAATGGCTGCGAGCCACGCCGCGCAAGGCTTTGAACCGTTCGTCTGGAATTCGTGGGAAAACCGCTGTGCTATACCTCGGGCTTTCCCTGCCGCCCAGGAGGTCCCTCATGTCGTCCGTACACAGCGCCGCCCAGCAAGGTTTCAGCGCCGAGGCCCAGCGTTACGCCCAGGGCCGGCCCGAGTATCCGGAAGCGCTCTCCGACTGGTTGCGCGATGCCCTTGGCCTGCGTCCGCAGACCGTCGCGGTGGACCTCGGCGCCGGCACCGGCAAGTTCACCCGCCTGCTGGCCCGTACCGGCGCGCGAGTGGTCGCGGTGGAACCGGTGGATGCGATGCGCGCCCAGCTCGCCGAAGCCTTGCCGCAGGTCCAGGCGCTGGCCGGTAGCGCCCAGTCGATTCCGCTGGCCAACGGCTTCGCCGACGCCCTGGTGTGCGCACAGGCCTTCCATTGGTTCGCCACCGTGGAGGCGCTGGAGGAAATGCGCCGCGTGCTGACGGCGGAAGGCAGGCTGGGGCTGGTGTGGAACGTGCGTGACGAGTCGCTGGATTGGGTCGCCGAGATCACTCGCATCATCACCCCCTACGAAGGCGACGCGCCGCGCTTCTACAAGGGCGACTGGCGTCGGCCGTTCGAGCGCGCGCCCTTCGGACCGCTGCGCTTGTCCACCTTCGCCTACGAGCATGTCGGCCCGCCGGAGCAGGTGATCGTCTCGCGCTTCCTTTCGGTGAGCTTCATCGCCGCCTTGCCGGAGACGGAAAAGAACGCCGTGGCGGCGCAATTGCGCGAGCTGGTCGCCAGCCATCCGGCGCTCAAGGGGAGGGAGCAGGTAGCGCTGCCCTATCGCACCGAGGCCTATCTGGCCGAGGCGCACTAGGCGTACTGCCCCGCCGCATAACCCGAGGCCCAGGCCCACTGGAAGTTGAAGCCGCCGAGGTGGCCGCTGACGTCCAGTACTTCGCCGACGAAATACAGCCCCGGCGAGCGCTGCGACTCCATGGTCTTCGACGACACTTCGTCGGTGCTCACCCCGCCCAGGGTCACTTCCGCGGTGCGGTAGCCCTCGGTGCCCGAGGGCGTGACCCGCCAGGCCGAAAGCTGCCCGGCGATACCCGCCAGTTCGGTCGGGGTGTACTGCTTCATCGGCTTGGAGACGAACCAGCGGTCGGCCAGCAGTCCGGCGAGCTTCTTGGTGAGCAGCTCGGCGAGCAGGGTCTTCAGCTCGCTGTTGGGACGCTCGCGCTGTTGCTGCGCCAGCCATTCGCTGGCGTCGTGGTCCGGCAGCAGGTCGATTTCCAGGGTATCGCCCGGTTGCCAGTAGGAGGAAATCTGCAACATCGCCGGGCCGCTGAGGCCGCGATGGGTGAACAGCAGGTTCTCGCGGAACACTTGGCCGTTGCAGCTCACCCGGCAATCCACGGAGGTGCCGGAAAGCTCGGCACACAGCTCCTTCAACTGGTCGGTGATGGTGAACGGCACCAGCCCGGCGCGGGTCGGCAGCACCTCGTGGCCGAACTGGCGCGCCACCTGGTAGCCGAAACCGCTGGCGCCGAGGGTCGGGATCGACAGGCCGCCGCTGGCGATCACCAGCGACTCGCAGCGCATCTCGCCGGCGCTGGTACGCAGGTGGTAGCCGGCGTCGTCGCGGGCGATCTCTTCGATCGAGGTGTCCAGCAGGATTTCCGCCCCGGCCTCGGCGCATTCGCGCAGCAGCATCTCGAGGATGTCGCTGGACTTGTTGTCGCAGAACAGCTGGCCGAGTTTCTTCTCGTGGTACGGCACCTGGTGCTTGGCCACCAGGCCGATGAAGTCCCACTGGGTGTAGCGGGCCAGCGCCGACTTGCAGAAGTGCGGGTTGCGCGAAAGGAAGTTGGCCGGCTCGGTGTACAGGTTGGTGAAATTGCAGCGCCCGCCGCCGGACATGAGGATCTTCTTGCCGGCCTTGTTGGCGTGGTCGAGCACCCGCACGCGGCGCCCGCGTCCGGCCGCCGTCATCGCACACATCAGCCCGGCCGCCCCGGCGCCAACGATCAGCACATCTGTACTTGCCACTGTCCCACTCCGCTCATCGGAAACGGCGCGCATCTTACCCGAAGCGGCGGTCGGCCGCCGGAGCTCCCGACGCGGTACACTGGGCGTTTTCCGCGAACCGCCGGACCCGTGCATGATCCCCCTCAAGTACCTCCAGGCCTATCCCGCATCGCTGCAGGACCAGGTCCGCCAGCTGATCGCCGAGAACCGCCTGGGCGAGTACCTCGAGCGCCGCTACCCGGGGCGTCACGATGTGCAGAGCGACAAGGCGCTGTACGCCTACACCATGAACCTCAAGCAGGAACACCTGCGCAACGCGCCGGGCCTGGACAAGGTGCTCTACGACAACAAGCTCGACGTGGTCCAGCGCGCCCTCGGCCTGCACACCGCGATCTCGCGGGTGCAGGGCGGCAAGCTCAAGGCGAAGAAGGAAATCCGCGTGGCTTCCCTGTTCAAGGACGCCGCCCCGGAGTTCCTGCGGATGATCGTCGTCCACGAACTCGCCCACCTGAAGGAAAGCGAGCACAACAAGGCGTTCTACCAGCTCTGCCAGTACATGCTGCCGGACTATCACCAGCTGGAGTTCGACTTGCGGGTGTACCTGACCTGGAAGAGTCTCTAGCGGCTGTTACAAGGATGAATTCTCGATGGGAAGCGCTTCGCAACGTTCGGTGCAGGATCTTTATGAGGACGTGGGAGATCACTACCGGATCTTTATCCGGGCGCCATTCTTTCAATTGCTGAAACACAGGGACTACTGGGTTCCCCTGCTGTATTTCTTCTTCGTGTTGATCACGATGTTCTGGGACTTGTATTGCCACTCCGGACAGTACCTCTACGAAGCCAGGAGTCTGCTCCCTTTCTATCTGTTCCCGTTTCTGATCGCTGCGCTACGGATAGGCGATATCGTCGTCGATACGCGCTGTCGCAATGTGGAGAACCTGGGAGGCTTCGAGCGCTCCGCCGAGAGCAGTCGCTACGTCCAGCTTTCCCTCTACGAACGGCAATGGTTCCGGCTGCGGTACCGGGCCTATGGCGGTAACCTCCGCTGCCTGGCGGGCGATCTGGTGGAGAACTGGCGCCTCTGGAAGGAGGTGAATTCGAAGGCCGCGAAGGATATCGACGGCGCAGTGATGCTGCGATTCTTTCTGCCTCCCCGGGACCTTGCTCGTCTGGTCACGCTGTTGGCTGCGCTCATTGCGGTCATCGCCACGCTCATCATTACCCTGGGGGCTGACAGGCAGGGCTATTTCGAGTTTGTCGACAACCTGCCCGCCTATCTGAAACTGTATTGGGGCGTCGTTTTCATCATTGCCTTCAGCGGTCCATACATGATCTTCCTGGGGATGCAGGCGCGCCTGGTACTGCGCGCAATGATCGACGCATTGTCCATTTCCCAACCAAGCGACAAGCTGTTCTATCAATTCATCCAGCGGCTCATCTGGGCGGACGGAGTGAAACCGGCGAACCCCAGTGCCAACAGCAGGGTGCTACGGGCGGTCGACTCCATGGTCGACTTCTTCTACGAGGAGTGGAGAAGCGCCATCGGCAAGCTTGTGCTGTGGCTCGTTGCCCTGCTTGTGCTGCTTCTTTGCACGCTTTTGCATTGCCTGCTCCGAGTCTTTTCCTCGGCGAGAACGTTGGGAGAGGCGCTGATGCGGATTCTCTTGGCTGTTCTGGGGGGCGTTTGCTGGATAGTCGCGGCGATCCAGCGCTTGAATCTTGCCGTGCCCTTCCACTGGACCTTCTTCGTGCTGACGGGAACGGGAGCCTTGTTCGCAACCCTCTGCGGGCAGCCCTGACTCAGACTGTCCGGCGCAGGCGCGCCACGATCTCCGGCAGTTCGCGCATGTGCTCGACGATGGCGATGGCGCCCAGCTCGCGCAGTACCTCGGCGTGCCCGGCGGGAATGTGCCCGGCGCCGACGAAGCCGATCACCCGCATCCCCGCGGCGAGGGCGGCGCGGGTGCCGGTGCTGCTGTCTTCCACCACCAGGCAACGCTCGGGGGCGACGCCGAGCAGGCTGGCGGCGTGCAGGTAGACGTCGGGTGCGGGCTTGGGCAGGGCGACCATATCGGCGCTGGCCAGGCGTTCGCCGATCAGTTCGCTGAGCCCGGCGCGCGCCAGCGAGCGCTCCAGGCTGTGGCGGCGGCTGTTGGAGGCCACCGCGACGGGCAGATCCAGGGCCAGCAGCGCCTCGCGTGCGCCGGGAATGGGTTGGACCTGGGCGACCATCTCCTCGCTGCGCTGGCGCACCTCGCGGTTGAAGCTGTCGGGGATGCGCAGGCCGAAGTGCTTCTCGACGCGATCGAGGATGTCGCGGCTGGTCAGGCCGAAGGTGCCTTCCAGCAGGCGCTGCAGCTCCTCCAGCGGCGCGTAGGCGCTGAGCGCCTCGTACATCACGCGCTCGGCGATGACCTCGCTGTCGACCAGGACGCCGTCGCAGTCGGAAATCAGTGCGTCGATGGGATGGGGCATGGGCTACCTCGCTGCGGGCGTTGGCGCAGGGCGCCGGAGTGGGAGCGAGGCATTCTAACCCCGGTCAGGGGCGGGAAGGGAAACAGGGAGAGGGAGAACGCCGGGCCGTGCGGCCCGGCGGGAAGGAATCAGGCGATGCCTTTCGGGTTCTGGCCGTACTGGTTCTGGCCGGCGTCGCTGTCCTTGGCCAGCAGGTAGATCAGGTACAGGCCGACGATCGGGATCAGCGCGATCAGCATCCACCAGCCGCTCTTGTTGATGTCGTGCAGACGCCGGGCGGTGACGCCCAGGGCCGGCAGCAGCACGGCGAGCGAGTAGAGATTGGCGATCGGCAGGAGCTTTTCACTGATCAGGCCGAGCACGACGCTCAGCGCGACGGAGATGATGATGTTCACCAGGGTGAACATCCAGTATTCCTTGCGACGGGCACGCCCGTTGAAGTCGAAGTAGTGTTCCTTCACGCATTTCAGAAACCATTCCATGTTTGCCTCCTGGGCGTACTGGTAAAGCGGGAGAGTGGGTGCCGCGACAAGTACCCCCGCGCCTCCTTGCCGGGAAAGCACAGTGTAGCCGTACTGTCAGTGAATTCGTACAGGATGTTGCGAAAATCATTCACATTGCATAGCAGCGGATCGCCGAAATGTGCGCCGGTAGCGCTTTCAGCGAGCGGAGTCGGCCTGGCGGCGGAAACGGCCCGGCGATTCGCCGAAGGCCTGGCGGAAATTGCGGGAAAACGCCGCCTCCGACTGGTAGCCGGTCTCGGCGGCGATATCCAGCAGGCTCTTCTGCGTTTGTCGCAGCAGACCGCGGGCCTTTTCCATGCGGATGCGGGTCAGCAGGTTCCACGGCGAGGTCCCGCCGAGGGCGGAGAAGGCGCGGACGAAACTGGCCCGCGACATCGCCGCCTGCTGGGCAAGCTGTTCCAGGGTCCAGGCATGCTCCGGGCGTTCCAGCATGGCCCGCAGGGCTCGTCCCAGGCGGGCGTCGCCCAGCAGGCCGAACAGGCCGTCGCCCAGCGGTTGGCGGTCCAGGTAGGCGCGCAGGGCCAGGGCGAACAGCGCGGTGGCCAGCGCGTCGATGATCGAGCGGGCGCCGCTGCGGGTGCTCTCGGCTTCCTCGCGCATCAACCCGATCAGCGCGCGCAGGGGCTGCTGGGTCGACTCGTCCATATGCACCAGCAGGCGCTCGGGGAGCGCGCCGAACAGGCTGGCACCGGCGTGATAGCGGTAGCTGCCGCAAAGCATGTCGAGGGCCTCGCCGGGGCCGTTCAACTGGTACAGCGGGATGCTGCCGCGGTGCTCCACGGTGGGTTCGCAGGGTTGCGCCGGGCTGTCGCTGCGCAGGAGGTGCGGGGTGCCGCGTGGCAACAGGATCAGGTCGCCGGGATGCAGGTCGAGGCGAGCGCCATCGAGGAATTCGCAATAGCAGGTGCCGGCCATGACGATATGGAAGGTCGCCTCGCCGGGCACCGCTTGCGGGTGCTCCAGCGCCCAGCTGCCCTGTAGCTGGCAGCGCTGGTCGAGGCGGCCCTGCAGGTTGGCGAGCTGGATGAGCCGGTCGAGTGGGTCCATGGGATGAGCCGATCAGGTCGAAAGTAGAGACGCATGGGCAGGCGGCACGGTCCAGACTGGTCGAGACTGGTAACCCGACGCGCCACTCCCGGCGCGAAAGCAACGGAGAATATCACCATGCTGAACAACTGGACCGAGTTCGTCCCCGCCGTGAAAAAAGCCTTCGGTGCCCTGGGCAAGCAACACCCGAAGATGCTCGCCGCCTATGGCGCGCTGGAGGAAGCCAGCGCCGAGGGCGCCCTGGATGCCAAGACCCGCGAACTGATCTCCATCGCCGTGGCCATTACCACCCGTTGCGACGGTTGCATCGGCGTGCACACCGAGGCCGCGCTGAAGGCCGGCGCCAGCGAGGCGGAAATCGCCCAGACCCTGGCTACCGCCATCTCCCTGAATGCCGGCGCCGCCTATGTCTATTCGCTGCGCGCGCTGGAAGCCTACGACCAGTTCAAAAAGTGAGGCCGTACAGGCGCTGCAGGTAGAACAGCAACCCCAGCCAGGCCACCAGGGCCAGCCAGCCCAGCCCCAGTAGGCCCTTGCGCAGCAGCGTCGAGGGCCTGCCGTGGAGCAGGTCGACCAGGCTCAGCACGCCGCCGAGCAGCAGCAGGCCGAGCAGCGCCTGGGTGTACTGGGCGAAACTCGGCGACAACGCCTCGTCGCCGTGGGCGGCATAGTTGTACAGGTTCCAGGCGCAGATCAGCGCCGCCGGCAGCAGCGCCAGCAGCGCGCCGAGCCAGCGCCCGCGGACATGCAGGAGGAAGCCCGCGAGCAGGCCGACCAGCCCGGTACCCAGCGGTAACAGCGCCAGGCCCTGGCTGAGGTAGACCAGGTCGACGCCGTCGGCGAGCGCCATCGGGGTGACGAAACGGTAGCTGCCGCTGGCGCAGAGCAGCACCGAAAGCAGCAACAGGGCGTAGCCCGGCAGGTACGGCCAGAAGGCGGGACGCGGGGGCAGGTCGGACATGGATGTTCCTTGCGGGTTCTCCGCTCGCATGAGCGTAGGCTCAAGCGTACCGCTGCGCGTGACAGGCGGCGAGTACCGTTGCGGTTGAACCCTCCGCGAATGGCGGGAGTCAGTCATAGGGTGACGCGAAAAAACGCCGGCTCACGCGCCGGACACCGTATCGACCCTGGACCAAGGAGTTCCGTTCATGGACCTGATCCGCATCCTCATCGCCATCCTCCTGCCGCCGCTGGGCGTGTTCCTGCAAGTCGGCTTCGGCGGCGCCTTCTGGCTGAACATCCTGCTCACCCTGCTCGGCTACATCCCGGGCATCGTCCACGCGGTGTACATCATCGCCAAGCGTTGAGGCCCCTGCTCAGGCGTAGTTCCATGGTTCCTTCACGGTGAAGTCCCGCCACGGGTCTTCGCCGTGGAAGGGGCCGACATAGAGCACCTCGCCGCCCCGGACGATCCATTCCATACCGTGTTCGCGGTCCCATTCGCAGTTCAGCGACAGGTGGATCACCGCTTCGTCGCCCTGTTCCGGGTCGGGCACGATCAGCTCGCCCGGTTCGATCCGTTCCAGCACCCCGCGCGCCGGCGCGACTTCCTCCGCAGACTCGCCCAGCCGCTCCAGGCGCGCGGCGCGGTAGCGCAGGCTGGCGGCACAAAGCCGCTCGACCACGGCGTCATCCAGTTCGTCGAGGGCTCGGGCGCAGCGCCAGGCGTAGGCGTCGTCGGCCTCGTTCTCGATGAACAGGCTGATGTAGCGCCGGTACAGGCGCCAATACACTTCGCCCATGTTCGCATCGTCCAGGTTGCGGATCAGTTCCATGCGTGGTCTCCCTGTTCAGCAGCGTTCGGTGAGGGCGATGCCACGGCCGTCCCCGAAGCCATCGTGTACGTGCAGCCATAGCGGGATCGGCCAGGCCCAGCCGCCGGCCTTCCACCAGCACTCGGCGAACCAGGCTTGCAGCGTATCGGCGAGCAGGTCGACGCCGCCGAAGCCGTCGGCGAAATAGGCTTCGTCGAAATCCGGGGCATGTCCCAGGCCGAGCGCCAGGTCCAGCGCCTTGCCGGGAAACAGGCGCGGGTCGCTGGCGTCCACCCGGTTGCTGGCGCCATTTATGTACAACCACGCTTCCGCTGCGTCGCGTCCGTCCTCGCCGAGGAACAGTTGGATCTCGCCGTCGCGCAGTCCTTCCTCCAGGGGTTGCCGGAGCAGCTCGCGCAGGCGCTGGATCACGCCCGGCGCGGCGCGTTGCAGGTCGCGGCGGTAGCGCTCGCGGAATTGTTCGGGGCTGAGGCCGAAAGGAATCATGGGCGTTTCTCCGTCATTCGGGCAGGCAGGGCCCGGCTTCCAGCCAGGCCTCCAGGCTGGGTGCCAGGGGTTCGAAGCAGTCCGGCGTCATCGCGCCATGGTCGACCAGGAACAGCGCCTGCCGGTGATCGTCCAGGGCCATCACCACGGCGCGGCCGCCGCTGTCGTCGCCTATGGCCAGGTAGCCGGGGCAGTAGAGAGAGGTTTCGAAGGCCCGGTTGCGTTCCAGCAACTCGTCGGCGGCGTAGAGCAGCAGGCCCGGCTCGACGAGGCGGCCGCCGTGCTGCTCCAGAGCGGCGACGAAGGCAGCCGGCAGCGGTCGTCCGAGCCAGGCCTCTAGGGCATCCAATTCAGGCTTCATCGGGCTCGTCAAGGGCGAACAATGCATGGTGGCGGGCATGGGCCAGCAGGCGTTCGTCCAGCGCGTCGGCCAGGGCGTAGAAGCGCGTGTCCAGCGCATCCAGGGCCGCTTCGCAGTCGCGGTCGGGTTCATCGGCCCAGGTCGGCATGCGCAATTGGCGTTCGGCCTGGGAGACTGGCACCGGACCGTCGCCGAACAGCAGGGCGGCGGCTCGCTCCAGCAGGGCCAGGGCGTCCTCCGCCTCCAATTCGCGAAGACCCGCGCGCGCCGCCTGGTACTGGTCGCCGGAGGAGTTGCCGAAGTACTGGTCGAAGCCGCCGTTGTGCACTTCGCCGCTGAGCACGCTCACTGCGTAGTAGCTCCGTTCGGCCGGCGACAGCCCGGCGAATCCCTCGCGGCCATCGTAGACGCGATTCACCAGCGCGCTCCAGTACAGCGCCTGCGGACTCGCCAGGTAGCGCCGTCGCTCCGCGTGGAAGCGCTTGCCATCCTCGATGTTCTGCCGGTAGCCGCCCTTGCAGGGCATGCACAGTCCGTCGTTCCTCGCCGCCGTGGTCGGGAGGATGAGATGGCCGCAGGCGCGGCAGGGAAGGCGGTCGGTCATGAGCGGTCCTTGCTGGTGGAAGGGGCTCATTATTGCGCAGGATCGTTCAGCTTGAACGACAGTTTGGCTTGCCAGCCTGGCACGGCATTGCCCGCTGGCATGGCCGACCCTCTCTCCCTTCGGGGAGAGGGGCATGAGGACCGGCGCGGAGCGAGAAGCATCACCCCGCGCCAGCCCCCTCAGCTACGACTCACGGAAACGGCCACGCCGGCGACCCCTGGCTCATGTCCAGAAGCTTCACCGTGCTGTATTCGTTGGTCCGGTTGTTGGCATAGAAGAACGCCGGCTGCTCGGCGAAACCGTAGGCCGCCACCTGTGCCTGGGCCGCTGCCGAGGTACGGATGCCCCATAGCGCGAAGGTTGGCCGCTGGTCGCGCTGGGTCAGCCAGGACAGGCCGAGCAACAGGTTGTCGTTGCCGTCCGTACTGCTGGCATCGCCGCTGTTTCCCGGGCGCTGGGCGTAGGTACCGTAGCCGAGGGCAGCCTTGTTGGCGTCCCAGTCGGACTTGTCCACCTGGCGCTGGTGCAGGTAGAGCAGGGTCCAGATGTCCCAACCCTGCAGCGGATCGTTCTTCAGGTCGGCCCAGTAGTGCACCCACTGGGTATAGAAGGCCATCCGCTCGCCATTCAGCGCGTAGGTGCCCGGGTCTTCCCACAGGCGCTTGTATACGCCTGCCAGCGGATCGGCCTCGGCGCGTCCGGCGACGATCAGGTTGTAGGCGTTGCGGTAGTTGACCCGCGTATCGTCGAGGTTCTGCCCGAACTCGCGGAGCACGCGCCAGTCCTTGTGCAACGGGAATATCTGGTTGGAGATTTCGCCCGAGCGCCCGCCGTAGACCTTCAGCCGGTTCACCTGCAGGTTGTGCCCCAGTTCGTGGCTTTCGCCCCAGCCGCGCGGGTTCAGGCCCCAGGTCTGGTCGTAGGGGTTGCCGCTGCAACCGCCGCCGCACTGGGCGTACTGGTCGACGTTGATGTGCTGGGTGCCGGGCAGCTTGTGCAGGGTCTCGCTGTCGCAGTCCCAGCCGCGCGCCGCGCATTCCTGCTGGATTGCCGGAGTCTTCGCCTGGTTGGGAATGGCGAAGCCGGCCAGGGTGTAGGCGTCGTCGATGAACACCTCGTTCAACTCACGGATGAAGCGCTGGACGTCGCCGCCATAGTCCTTGTCGATCGAGCCACGGACCTTCTCCACCTTGGCGTGGACCTCCACCGAGCCGCTGCGGATCTCCAGCCAGTCGGCCTTGTCGGCGTCCAGCGCCTGGATGAAGTCGGCAATCGCCTGGCTGCTGTCCTCGCCCGGCTGGATGTCGAGGAACGGCTGGCTGGCCGCGCCGGTTACCTTGACGGTTACCGTCTGACCCGGCGTGGCGCCGCTGTAGACCAGTTGCAACAGGCCGCCGTAGGGCGATACCAGCGCCACCGACTGGTTTGCCTGGAGCTTGATGTCCGGGCTCTTGAGGAAGCGCGGGCGGTCATACTGGCGGGTATTCCACAGCCGCGTCGAGCCGATGCGCTGGGTGTTCAGGCCGACCGCCAGGCTGGCCTGGCCAGCGTCTTCGATGCGAATGCTCAGGCGCTTGCCCGGCGCCGCCATGCGGCCGATGGCGGTGAAGCCCTGGGCCGACGGCAAGGTGAGGGTCAGGGTTTCCTCCGAGCCCGATACCGGCATCGACTGTTGGCGCTGGCCGGCGTAGCTGCCCAGTTCCTTCTGCGCCGCGCCGGCCTCGCGCACGTAGCCGACGATGGCGTCGGCGACGAAGGTTTCCTGGAAGCGCGCCGTGTCGGCGGCCTTGTCCATCGGGTAGCGGATGTTCTGCCGCACCGCGTCGGCCCACAGCAGCCAGAGCCGCAGCGAGGTGGTGCCGGGCAGGGCGAAGAGGTTTTGCGCCTTCTGGTTGTAGGCGTCGAGGGCGCCTTTCAGTACATCGACGCGCTTGCTGAAGTCGCTCAGTCCCGGCACGTCGTCGCAGGTGGTGCGACCGACGTAGGAGGTGCATTTCGACCAGTCGTAGTCCGTGCGCCAGCTACCGTCGACGATCTGCTGCACCAGCGCCGGGTCCTGGCCATAGGCGCCGCCCAGCTCGACCGAACGCGTCCGGGTGCGGCTGGATGGCACCCTGTCCTTGTCCCAGTAGTTGCCGCCGTAGGGGCCTTCCTGCAGGCCCAGGCCGGCGAGGATCTGCTGGCCGGTGCTGCTCTGGTTCCAGCCATTGTTGTGCACGAAGAGGATCGGCAGCCCGGCCTGTAGCCGTGCGCGCACCGTGGCGCTCAGGCTAGCGGCGCTGGCGCCGTTGCCCAGTACCAGCAATTTGCTGGTGCTGGCGCAACTGGCGTCGGTCAGCGCGTTGCAGGCGGCGTCCGCCGGTTGCAGGCCGGCGCTCTTCAGGCCGTTGAGGGCGGCGGTCTTGTCCACCCCGACCACGCTGACCTTGAAGTCCTTCGCAGTGGCCGCGCCCGGGTCGCCGTTCACCAGCCACTGCACCGCCCGCTTCAGCAGCGGCGCGTGGGCGGCATTGGCCCCGCTCAACTGGGTGAGCACGTTGGTGCCATAGGCCAGCCCGCGGCCGCCGGCCTCCAGGCTCAGGCTGGCGAGCACGCGGCCCTTGTCGCCGATGAGGAAGGGCAGGGTATTGTCCGGGTTGGCCGGCAGGACCCACATGCTGGCGGCGCCAGGATCATAGGCTTGGCTGAGGTTCTGGTAGAGACCGTCGAGCAACTGGGTGCGGGTCTGGCGGATGCGCTCGACCTGCTGCTGCAGGCGCAGGGCGACCAGGTGGCTGTCGGTCAGTTGCGAGGAATCCCCGCTGACCAGTGCCGCATCGAGGATTTCTTCCTGGGTGGCCGCCTGGGCGGACAGCGCGCCCGCCAGGCAGAAACCGGCCAGCAACGCTCGGTGGCGAGGGATGGGTGAGCGACTCATGTTCTCTCCTTGCAGTGAGGGAAATGCAGTGGTGGACAGGCTCACAACTGGCGCTATCGGCCCGTGGAGGGCGGCATATTGTTATGGGTGCGCCGGGTATCGCGTCGAACAGGGAATGGGCCTCGGACAATGCCGGAAATACGCATGGGCGATCCGCTGCATCGAACGAGTCAAGGCGAGAGGAGCATGTTGGGAAAGGCGGAAAAACTATCTGTTCTGGTTGTTTTTGAACTACGTCTGATTATTTTGATTTTATTTTTACCGATTGTTCGAAGCGCTCTGGAATAGGCGCTCCAGCGTTTCCTGTGACGAAACGATCCAGACTTTGGTTAGGGTCTTGGAAAATACCGAGGATGTACTTCCAGAGCTGTCGATAGAGTTGGAAGTTGCAGTTTCATGAAGGTTTAGGTACTTCGAAGTTACCGCGTTGGCGATGGAGTCGATATCGTCCGGTAGTGCCTTCGGAAGTGCCTGATAAGTGCCTTCCCACGCTCAGGCGGCGAGCAGAGCCGCCACATTCATCGGATTCCGCTCCGCCAGCGCCAGTTCGCCTTCGCCGAAACTTGCGCTGCTGCCGCCGACACCCTGCGATTGATCGCGCAGTGGGGGGCGATTCACACCAAAGCCTGTGACCTGCAGCACGGCTCGCCGTTGCAACGGTAGAGACCTATCGGCAGGTGCTGGAAACCTGCCGTTTCCAGCACGAAGATGCCGTAGGGTGAGAAAAATACGTGGTCGATCTGTGTCGTGCCGTCCGGCGTGTTCAGGGTGACGTTGTGCAGGCGGCGGTAGGTTTGCTTGTCCAGTTGCCAATGGGCGAACAGTCGCACCAGCAGTTCACCGACCTGCCCCTTGGCCCAAGGCGATTTGAACAGGCCAATCAGCAGGGCTGCCGGGATAAACCAGGTCAGCATGCCCCAGACCTGGGCGACTATCGGGCTGTAATCCACTTTCTTCCTTGAGCCGAGCTGCTTAATGGAGAGGCGACCATTGTCCTATGGCGCGATGACGCATCAAGGACTGATGAGCCCGGTGCAGGCGCTCAGCGTGCTATCTGGTAACGGGTGCTACGCCCTCTGCCGGGCAGTCGCTCGATGCAGCCCTTTTCCAGCAGGTCGCTCAGGTGGCGGGTCGCTGTGGCTTTGGAAACCTTGGCCACAGCTTGGTATTGCGCCGCACTGATGCCCTCCTCGAACCCCCTTTCGCCGCCATCGAGCAGGCGGTTAAGCACTTTGATCTGCTCCGCCGATAGCGTTTGGCTGCGATGTGCCTGCCAGAAGCGCGCCTTGACCAGCACGCGGTCTATACGGGCAAGGGCTTGCTCCAGGCTCTTGAGCAAGGTTTCGAGAAACCACTGCAGCCACTTGGTGATATCCAGCCCGCCTTTCTGACTGGCTTCTAGGATGCGGTAATAGCCGGCGCGGTCGTCGAGGATGCTCGCAGACATGGCGTAGAAGCGAATGGCTTGCTGCTCACCCTGAGCCAATGCCAGATCGGTGATAGCGCGGGTGAGGCGACCGTTGCCGTCGTCGAAGGGGTGCAGGGTCACGAACCAGAAATGGGCGATGCCGGCGCGCAGAAAGGGATCGAGGCTGGCATCGCGGCGGCTGCTCTCGAACCAGGCGAGAAAGTCCGCCAGTTGCGCTTCCAGCCCCGCGCGGGGAGGGGCTTCGAAATGGACTGTCGGGCGGTCGATGCGACCGGAAACCACCTGCATGGGCTCTTCGCCACGCAGTGCACCGATGTGTAGCGGTCGAGTCAGCAGTTGCTCATCAGTGGGGAATAGCCAACGGTGCCAGGTGAACAGTCGCTGTTCGTCTAGCGGCTCTTGATGTGCGTGGGTGGCATCGAGCAGCAGTTCCGCCAGGCCTTCGGAGCGAGAGGTGGTTCGACCTTCTTCGTGCAATCCCAGTCGCCGTGCCAGTGATGAGCGCACCGAACCGACATTCAGTTGCTCTCCCTCAATGGCTGAAGAGGTGACGATGTTCTGCAGCATGGCATCCAGGCTGCTCTGCACTTCGGTGTCACTCCCCACGGCACCGAGCATTCCTAACAAACGACCCTGAGCCTGGCTACAGGAGCGCAGCAGTGGTGCAAGCGCTTCGGCTTGCCAGTTGAACTGCGGCCAGTCGGGCTGCTGCCAGATCCAGAGTGGGTCGTTCATAAGGGATATTCATGAGCCGATTAGAGAGCCTATTCGGCTCATTTTGTGAGCCGATAATGGCAACTATTCGGCTCACTGTCTAATTCTCAAGCTGGGTTGATAGCTTGATGAGCATGCCTGTTCAGGGTGACTGAGTCAGCTAAAGCGCCTGTTTCAGCACGTCAAAAACCTTGTGGACAGAGGTCGGCCGTACCCCTTGGGCATCGATAAAATTTGATGCAGGGACATGTAGCTCTCGGGCTACAAAATGGGGGCAGGTCACATGCGCTCGGAGCCGCAGTGCTGGATGTACACGCCGCGTACCATCTCGTCTTCGGTGCGGCGTGCCCAGTCTTCGGCGTCGCGCTTGGTGCGGAAGGTTTTTTCGTTGGTCGGCCAATCCGTTTTGCGGCCCACGGGAAGGGGGGACGACTGTTGCCATCAGATAAGGACTCCAAAGGCAAACTGGCTAACCAGTACTGTACCGACTTTGTACCTTTTGGCCATGGAGTCGTTTATGAGGCCACTACCCTAGAAAGCGCAAAGCCGCGCAGTGCGCGGCTTTGAAGGTGGTGGGCCCACACGGACTCGAACCGTGGACCAAAGGATTATGAGTCCTCTGCTCTAACCGACTGAGCTATAGGCCCCCAGAAGGTCGGCGGATTATACCGGCGCTTCTCGGGGAGCGCCAATCGGCTGGCGCGGTTTGAGGAATTTGCTGGCGAACAGCTCGGCGGGCAGCGGCGGACTGAGGACGAAGCCCTGGATCTGCTCGCAGCCTTCGTGGGTGAGGAAGCTCTGCTGACCTTCGGTTTCCACGCCTTCGGCGATCACCGTGAGCTGCATGCTGCGGCCGAGGGCGATGATGGCGCGGGTGATGGCGGCATCGTGGGGATCGTCGGGAAGGCCGCGGATGAACGACTTGTCGATCTTCAGGATGTCCAGCGGCAGGCGCTTGAGGTAGCTGAGCGAGGAGTAGCCGGTGCCGAAGTCGTCGATCGCCAGCTGTACGCCGAGGCGCTTGAGGCCGTGGAGGACGGCGAGGGCCTCCTCGGTCTGGTTCATGATGAAGCTCTCGGTGATTTCCAGTTGCAGCCGCGACGGTTCCAGGCCGGACTGCTCCAGCAGTTGCTCGAGGCGTTCGATCAGTTGCGGCTGGCCGAGCTGGGCGCCGGCGAGGTTGACCGACAGCGGGCCGAACGGCGCGTGCAGCTTTTGCCATTCGCCCATCTGCTGGCAGGCGTGTTCCAGCACCCAGTCGCCGAGGGGCAGGATCAGGCCGCAATCCTCGGCGAGGGGGATGAAGCGCTCCGGGGAAATTTCCCCGAACAGCGGATGGTACCAGCGCACCAGTGCCTCGGCGCCGACCAGCAAGCCGCTCTCCAGGCTCAGCTTGGGTTGGTAGTAGAGCTGCAACTCGTCGCGCTCGAGGGCGCGGCGCAGTTCGGTTTCCAGCGCCATGCGCTCGGTGGCCAGGTAGGTCAGTTCGCGGGTGTAGTACTCGATGCGGCTGCGGCCCCGCGACTTGGCGCGGTACATGGCGGCGTCGGCGTTCTTCACCAGGGTCGGGGCGTCGTCGCCGTCCTTGGGGAACAGGGCGATGCCGACGCTGGCGCTGACGAAGAATTCATGACCGTCGGCCTGGAACGGCGCGGTGAAGGCATTCAGCAGCTTGCGCGCGACGTGCTCGGCGTCGCTTTCCTGGTGCAGGCCGGGGAGCAGGATGATGAATTCGTCGCCCCCCAGGCGGGCCACGGTATCGACGTCGCGCAACTGGTCGCGCAGGCGTTCGGCGATGGCCTTGAGCAGCAGGTCGCCGATGGGATGGCCGAGGCTGTCGTTGATGTGCTTGAAGCGGTCCAGGTCGATGAACAGCACGGCGCCGGGACGACTCTCTTCGCGGGCCTCGTCGAGGGCGTGATTGAGCCGGCTCTCGAACAGCAGGCGATTGGGCAGGCCGGTGAGCGGATCGTGGTGGGCCTGGTAGTCGAGCCGGGCCTGGGCGTATTTGAGGGTGGAGATATCGGCGAAGACGCCGACGAAGTGGGTGATCTCGCCCTGCGGATTGTGTACCGCGCTGATGGTCAGCCATTCGGGGTACAGCTCGCCGGTCTTGCGTCGGTTCCAGATCTCGCCCTGCCAGTGCCCGTCGCGCTCCAGCTGGTTCCACATGGCGAGGTAGAAGCTGGAGTCGTGTTGTCCGGAGGAGAGCAGGCTGGGCGAGCGTCCCAGCGCCTCCTGCTCGCTGTAGCCGGTGATCTCGCTGAAGGCGCGGTTGACCGCGGTGATGCGTTGGCGGGTATCGGTGATCATCACGCCTTCGGCGGTGCTTTCGAAGACGGTGGCGGCCTGCTGCAGCTTCTCCTGCATGAGCTGGCGCTCGGTGATATCGCGGGCGATGGTCAGCACGCAGTCCTCGCCATCGATGCTGATCCGGTGGGCGGACATCTCGCACTGGCGGATGCCACCGTTGCGGTCCCGTACAGGGGCGGTGAAGCCCTGGGTCAGGGTGTGGTGGCGTACCAGCGAGATCAGGCGCTTGCGGTCCTCGGTGTCGACCCACAGGCCGAGTTCGAGCGTGGAGCGGGAGATGACCTCGTCGCGGCGGTAGCCGGTGAGACGGGTGAAGCCTTCGTTCACGTCGATCAGCGTGCCGTCTTCGAGGCGGCTGATCAGCAGACCGTCGGGGTAGGCATGGAAGGCGTTGGCGAACTTCTCCTCGGAGATCCGCAGCAGTTCCTGGGTCTCCACCAGGTGGGTGATGTCGCGGATCACCACCACCAGCGCCGGGGTCTGGTCGAGGGCCACGTGCTGGGCGCTGAGCAGCGCGCTGAAGGTACTGCCATTGCGGCGCCGCAGGGGCACCTCGAGGTTGGTCAGGTTGCCGTGGCCGAGCTTTTCCAGGACCTGCGGGCCCAGGCCGGGGAGTGCCCAGATGCCCAGTTCGGTGGCGGTCTTGCCGATGGCGTCGTCGGCGGCGATGCCGATCTGCTGCTCGAAGGTGCTGTTCACCGCGAGGAAGCGGCCGTCGGCGCCGTTGGCCAGTACCACCATGTCCGGGCAGTGGTGGAACACCGAAGCGAACTTCTGTTCGGACAGGCGCATGGCCTGCTCGGTGAGCTTGGCCTCGGTGATGTCGATCATCAGACCGCGCAGGAGCAGGTCCCGGCCTTGCGTGATCGGGGTGACCAGATCGCGAATCCAGACTACCCGGCCGTCGGCGGCGAGCATCCGGTAGTCGAAGCTGTGGTCGCGTCCGGCCTGGCTTTCGCTCATGCAGTAGTGGATGGCGTACTCGGCGTCCATGGGGTGCAGGGTCCGCTGCCAGAAGCCCGGCTGCAGCCATTCGCCGAGGGGATAGCCGAGCAGGCGTTCGGCGTGGGGCGAGACGTAGGTGAAGCGGTTCTCCTCGAGGCGCATTTCCCAGGCGATGGCATTCAGGCTTTCCACCAGTCCCCGGTAGTGCTGTTCGCTGTCGCGCAGTTCGCGCTCCAATTGCCGCCGGCGACTCACCTCGCGGCGCAGGCGGCGGTTCATGGCCAGCAGTATGGCGACCGAGACCAGGATCAGCAGGACGATGGGAAGACCGTAGGTCGCCATCTCGCGCCAGGCCGGACGTCGGTCGAGCAGGCCGCCGACCCAGGGGGCCTGGAGTCGCTCGATCTCCTCGGCGCTGAGGTCGGCGAGGACCTTGTCGACGATCCCGGCGAGGATCGGTTGTCCGCGCGGCACGGCCATCGCCAGTTGGTAGCGGTATGGCGTCTCGCCGCTGATCTCCAGGCCGTTGAGCTTGAGCTGGCGGAGGTTCCATACGCTGGAGGCGAAGTCGCCGACGAAGGCGTCGGCCTGGCCGGTGGCCAGCGCCTGCAGGGCTGCCGCTACCGAAGGCAGCGGCAGCAGGGTGAGGTCGGGATGCTGGGCGATCAGCAGTTCGTGAGGAGCATAGTGGTCGACCACCGCGACCTTGAGTCCGTAGAGCTCGTCGATGCGCTTCGGCATCGTGCCGTTCTTGCGTGCCAGGATGATGATCGGGAAGTCCAGGTAGGGCCGGGTGAAGCTCAGGTACTCCTGGCGCTCCGGGGTAGCCATGATGCCGGGCAGCAGGTCCAGCCGACCGTCCTTGGCCTGCTCCAGGACCTGCGTCCAGGTCTTCGGTTCGACAGGCGTCGGGCTGACGCCCAGGCGTTCCTGCAGCAGGCTGACGTAGCCGGCGGCGAGTCCCTGGTAGCGGCCCTGTTCGTCGCGGAACTCGAATGGCGGCCAGGAGGTGTCCACGCCCAGGCGGATGCTCGGGTGCTCGGCCAGCCAGGCCCGTTCCTCGGGCGTGAGCGTGAGTGCGTCGGCCAGCCCCGGCCAGCAGCAGGCCAGACACAGGAGAAGCACGGCCTGTAGACGCTGCATGAGGCGGTCTCGCGGTGGACGGGAATATAAGCGGAAGTGTAGACGCCGGGCGGCGGGGCAAGCGGCAAAGAAAAACCCCCGGTTTTTCAGGCCGGGGGTTCGTTCGTCACTCGTCGAGGAAGGAGCGCAGGTGCTCGCTTCGCGACGGATGGCGCAGCTTGCGCAGCGCCTTGGCTTCGATCTGGCGGATCCGCTCGCGGGTCACATCGAACTGCTTGCCGACTTCCTCGAGGGTGTGGTCGGTGTTCATGTCGATGCCGAAGCGCATGCGCAGCACCTTGGCTTCCCGGGCAGTGAGGCCGGCGAGGACTTCGCGGGTGGATTCCTTGAGGCTCTCGCTGGTCGCCATCTCGATCGGCGACTGCATGGTGGAGTCCTCGATGAAATCGCCCAGGTGCGAATCTTCGTCGTCACCGATCGGGGTTTCCATGGAGATCGGCTCTTTGGCGATCTTCAGTACCTTGCGGATCTTGTCCTCAGGCATGTCCATGCGCTCGCCAAGCTCTTCCGGGGTGGGCTCGCGACCCATTTCCTGGAGCATCTGGCGGGAGATGCGGTTGAGCTTGTTGATCGTCTCGATCATGTGCACCGGGATGCGGATGGTGCGTGCCTGGTCGGCGATCGAACGGGTGATCGCCTGGCGAATCCACCAGGTGGCGTAGGTGGAGAACTTGTAGCCGCGACGGTATTCGAACTTGTCCACCGCCTTCATCAGGCCGATGTTGCCTTCCTGGATCAGGTCGAGGAATTGCAGGCCGCGGTTGGTGTACTTCTTGGCGATGGAAATCACCAGGCGCAGGTTGGCCTCGACCATTTCCTTCTTCGCCCGGCGAGCCTTGGCTTCGCCGATCGACATCGCGCGGTTGATTTCCTTGATCTCGGCGACGGTCAGCTCGACCTCGCTTTCCAGGGCCGCCAGCTTCTGCTGGTTGCGCAGGATGTCGTCGCGCAGGCGCTCGATGGCCTCGGCGTACTTCGGCTTGCTCTTCAGGACGCTGTCGACCCACTTCTCGTCGGTCTCGTGGTTCGGGAACAGGCGCAGGAAGTCGGCACGCGGCATGCGCGCGTCACGCACGCAGAGCTGCATGATGGCGCGTTCCTGGGCGCGCACGCCTTCCAGGGCGGAGCGCACGCGGGCGACCAGGGCGTCGAACTGCTTGGGCACCAGCTTGATCGGCATGAACAGCTCGGCCAGGCCGGTGAGTTCGGCGGTGGCCTGCTTGCTGCCGCGACCGTGCTTCTTCAGGGCCTTCTTGGCCTTGTCGAGCTGCTCGGAGACCGCGGTGAAACGCAGGCGGGCTTCTTCCGGATCCGGACCGCCGTCGCCTTCGTCGTCGCTGTCGCTGCTGTCGTCGCTTTCTTCTTCCTCGTCGTCCTTCTCTTTCGAGTCGGCGGAATCGTCCTTCAGGTTGACCGGCTCCACCTCTTCGGCGGGCAGGCTGCCGTCATCGGGATCGATATAGCCGCTGAGGACGTCGGAGAGGCGACCGCCTTCGGCGACGATGCGATTGTAGTCGGCCAGGATGCTGTCCACCGTGCCCGGGAACTGGGCGATGGCGCTCATCACTTCGCGGATGCCTTCCTCGATGCGCTTGGCGATTTCGATCTCGCCTTCGCGGGTCAGCAGTTCCACGGTACCCATTTCACGCATGTACATGCGCACCGGGTCGGTGGTGCGACCGATGTCGCTTTCCACCGCGGCCAGGGCCGCTGCGGCTTCTTCCGCTGCGGCTTCGTCGGTATCCGCCTCGGCCAGCAACAGGGCATCCGCATCCGGGGCTGTCTCGAATACGTTGATCCCCATGTCGTTGATCATGCGGATGATGTCTTCCACCTGTTCCGGATCGGAAATATCCTCCGGCAGGTGGTCGTTGACCTCCGCGTAAGTCAGGTATCCCTGCTCACGGCCTCGGGCGATCAACTCTTTCAGACGAGATTGCTGTTGCGCTTTTCCGGACATAACACCCTATCCACTGAAGGTCTTGGCGGGCAAAAAATAAGCAGAGGATTATACCTGATGCCTGGGCTGAGGCGCCAGTTCAGCTCTGGGAAGGCGATGAAGCGGCAACACTGTAGTGCTCTCTGAGCAAGGCTTTCTCTTCATCGGTCAGTTCACTGTAGCTCTTCTGCATGACGCTGCGTAAACGCTCCTCCCGCTCGCCGAAACGCTGGCTCTCGGAGAGTTTAGTAATGGTGTCGAAGAACTGCTTTTCAAGGTTCTCCTGGACGATCAGCCACTCCTTCTCGCCCAGGGCCTGCAGCAGGCGGCCCTGGGGCGTGCCGTGCCAGCGCGCGATGAGTTGCATCGAGCTCTGCCGCGGGTTCTTCTGCAGGGCTTCCAGCAGGGACACCAGCAACTGGGCGTAGGTATCCTGCTCCCTGGCGAGGGTGCCCGCATCGTCGACCTTCAAGGCCAACTGCGGATGATGCAGCAAGGTGCGCAGGGCGTTGAGGGTGGTGGACTCCACGCTGACCGGCGTTCGTTGCGGAGTCTTGAAGTCGCCGCGGCCGCCTTTGTCCCACTTCTTCTTGCCATCCCACTTCTTGCCGTCCCAGGGCTTCTTGTCCTTGTTCCAGCTCTTGCGCGGTTGCGCCTCGCCATAGCCTGGCGCAGCGTCGAACGGCGCATGGGAGGGCTCGTTCTCGTAGTAGGCGCTGGCGGCGAAATAGTCGTCGCCGTCCAAGGCGCCGCTCGCTCCGTGATCCATGGACGACGGTGGCGGGCTGTGGTGCGCCAGTTGTCCGATGTTTTCGCCGGACAGGCCGGTGATTTCCGACAGACGTTGCCGCATCAGCAGGCGCAGGTTGTTCCCGGGAATCTTCTCCAGCAGCGGCGCGGCGAGGGTCGCCAGGTGGGCCTTGCCTTCCAGGGTGGCGGGGTCGGCCTCGAGCATCAGTTGCTGGAAGAAGTACTCCGCCAGCGGCTGGGCCTGCTGGGTGATGCGTGCGCGGAAGGCATCCTCGCCCTCGGCGCGTACCAGGCTGTCCGGGTCCTCGCCCTCGGGGAGGAACAGGAAGCGCACGCGCTTGCCGTCCTGCAGGTTCGGCAGCACCGACTCCAGGGCGCGCCAGGCCGCCTTGCGCCCGGCCTGGTCGCCGTCGAAACAGAACAGGATGCTCGGTACCAGGCGGAACAGGCGCTTGATGTGTTCCTCGCTGGTCGCCGTGCCGAGGGTCGCCACCGCGTTGCGGATGCCTTGCTGGGCCAGGGCGATGACATCCATGTAGCCCTCGACCACCATGATCTCGTCGAGGTCGCGATTCTTCTGCCGGGCCTCGTAGAGTCCGTAGAGTTCCTGGCCCTTGTGGAAGACCGGAGTCTCCGGGGAGTTCAGGTACTTCGGCTTGTCGTCGCCGAGCACCCGGCCGCCGAAGGCGATGATCCGCCCGCGGCTGTCGCGGATCGGGAACATCACGCGATCGCGGAAGCGGTCGTAGCGCTTGCCGGTGTCGCTGTTCTCCACCAGCAGGCCGGCGTCGAGCATGGCCTTGAGTTGCAGGTTGTCGCCACCCAGGTGCTTGAGCAGGTTGTCCCAACCGGGCGGGGCGAAACCGAGGCCGAAGTCGCGGGCGATCTCGCCGGTCAGGCCGCGGCCCTTCAGGTAGTTCACCGCGGCCTTGCGCGCCGGGTGGCTTTTCAGCGCCTGCTTGTAGAACTCGGCGGCGGCGCTGAGCAGCGGGTAGAGCGGCGAGTCGGTCGGCTGGCGCGGCGTGTGCCCGCGTCCGCCGCGTTCCTCGCGCGGCACGTCCATGCCGGCGCGCTTGGCCAGTTCCTCGACCGCCTGGGGGAACTCCAGCTGGTCGTGGTCCATGACGAAGCCGAGCGCGTTGCCGCCGGCGCCGCAGCCGAAGCAGTAGTAGAACTGCTTGTCCGGGCTGACGGTGAACGAGGGAGTCTTTTCCTTGTGGAACGGGCAGCAGGCGCTGTAGTTCTTGCCGGTTTTCTTCAGTTGGATGCGTGAACTCACCACCTCGACGATGTCGGTGCGGTTCAGCAGGTCATCGATGAAGCTTTGCGGTATCAGGCCGGCCATGGTGTTCTCGAAAACGACGGCGCGTGGGCGCAGAGCGGCAGCATAGCAATTATCGCCGGGCCGATCAGGCCGGCGCGGTGTTTCAGGAGGAGAGGCGCGCCTTCAGGCGCTGGCTGACCTGTGCCATGTCGACGCGACCCTGGACCTGCGGTCGCAGCAGGTTCATCGCCTTGCCCATGTCCTGCGGACCCTGGGCGCCGCTGTCGACGATGCTGCGCTCGATCAGGGCGTCGATCTCATGGTCGTCCAGGGGCTTGGGCATGAAGTCCTGGAGCACGAGGATCTCGGCAGCCTCGACCTCGGCGAGGTCCTGGCGGCCGGCGTCGCTGAACTGGCGCTGGGCGTCGCGGCGCTGCTTGATCATCCGGTCGAGGATCAGCAGGGCTCGGGCGTCATCCACCTCGATGCGTTCGTCGACTTCGACGCGCTTGATGTCCGCGAGGGCCAGGCGTAACGTGGTCAGCCGCGGCTTGTCCTGGGCGCGCATGGCGACCTTGACGGCGTCGAGGAGGCGGGATTTGATTTCGCTCATGGCGGAAAGCCGAAAGCCCGGCCGGGGCCGGGCTGAGGCACGATCACTGACGCGTGGGCGTCGAGTGGATCAGTACAGGCGCTCGCGACGGCGCTGTTCGCGCTGTACTTTCTTCGCGTGGCGCTTCACTGCGGCAGCGGCCTTGCGCTTGCGCTCGGCAGTGGGCTTCTCGTAGAACTCGCGGCTGCGAACTTCAGCCAGTACACCTGCTTTTTCGCAGGAGCGCTTGAAACGACGCAGGGCTACGTCGAAGGGTTCGTTCTCTTTTACTTTGACGGCTGGCATCCAGGTCGTACCTTCACTGATTACCGGGGGTTGAACGTACTCCGGCAAGGTGGCGCGGATACGTCGGTTTTCAAGGGTTGCGGATATTAACGGTTCGGCCGGAGGAATGCAAAGCCTCCGATCGAAAAACACTGGTCTGGCGCAAAGCCGCCGATTATCATGCGCGGCTTCGTATTTGCCAAGCTCTAAGGCTCAAGCCCATGCGCGTGCTGGGACTGGAAACGTCCTGCGACGAAACCGGCGTCGCCCTTTACGACAGCGAACGCGGCCTGCTGGCCGACGCGCTGTTCAGTCAGATCGACCTCCATCGCGTCTACGGCGGCGTCGTGCCCGAGCTGGCCTCGCGCGACCACGTCAAGCGCATGCTGCCGCTGATCCGCCAGGTGCTCGACGAGTCCGGCTGCACGCCGGCGGATATCGACGCGATCGCCTATACCGCCGGCCCCGGCCTGGTCGGCGCCCTGCTGGTGGGGGCTTCCTGTGCCCAGGCGATGGCCTTCGCCTGGGGCGTGCCGGCGGTCGGCGTGCACCACATGGAAGGGCACCTGCTGGCGCCCATGCTGGAAGAGCAGCCGCCGCGGTTCCCGTTCGTCGCCTTGCTGGTTTCCGGCGGTCACACCCAGTTGGTGCGGGTGGACGGCATCGGTCGCTACCAGTTGCTTGGCGAATCGGTGGACGACGCCGCCGGCGAAGCCTTCGACAAGACCGCCAAGCTGATCGGCCTGGGCTATCCCGGCGGTCCGGAAATCGCCCGCCTGGCGGAGCTCGGCACTCCTGGCCGCTTCGTGTTCCCGCGGCCGATGACCGATCGCCCCGGCCTGGACTTCAGCTTCAGCGGGCTCAAGACCTTTACCCTGAACACCTGGCAGCGTTGCGTCGAGGCCGGCGACGACAGCGAGCAGACCCGCTGCGACATCGCCCTGGCGTTCCAGACCGCGGTGGTCGAGACCCTGCTGATCAAGTGCCGTCGCGCCTTGAAGCAGACCGGCCTGAAGAACCTGGTGATCGCCGGCGGCGTCAGCGCCAACCAGGCGCTGCGCAGCGGCCTGGAAAAGATGCTCGGCGAAATGAAGGGGCAGGTGTTCTACGCCCGCCCGCGCTTCTGCACCGACAATGGCGCGATGATCGCCTACGCCGGCTGCCAGCGCCTGCTCGCCGGCCAGCATGACGGCCCGGCGATCAGCGTCCAGCCGCGCTGGCCGATGGAGTCGCTGCCGGCGGTCTGAGTGGCCGCCAGGTCGCAGTCAGGCAGGTGTCGATGACGCAGCTGGGCCAGACTGCATGAAGTTTTTTCCTTTTATGGATTAGAAATGCCGTTCGCGGCCGGCGAACAGATCGCGTAAGTTGGCGCGGTGCCGCCAGACGATCAGGCCGGTCAGCACGGTCATCGGCAGCAGCGCTCCGGGCTGCTGCCAGGCCAGCAACGGCAGGGTCAGCGGGGTGGCCACCAGCGAGGCGAGCGAGCTGGTGCGCGACAGCTTGAAGGTCAGCAGCCAGGCCGCCGCGGCCAGCAGTACGGCCGGCGGATAGAGGCCGAGGAGCATGCCCGCGGCGGTGGCGACACCCTTGCCGCCGCGGAAGTTGAAGTACAGCGGGTACAGGTGGCCGATCACGGCGGCGATGCCGACCCAGGCCTCCTCCATCACGCCGAGCCCCAGCCAGCGGGCGACCAGCACCGGCAGCAGGCCTTTGCCGACGTCGCCGAGCAGGGTCAGGATGGCGAGTTTCTTCCCGGCGACGCGCAGCATGTTGGTCGCGCCGGGGTTGCCGGAACCGCTGGCGCGCGGGTCCTGGGTGCCGAACCAGCGGCTGAGCAGGACGGCGAAGGAGAGGGAACCGAGCAGGTAGGCGAGGATCGCCAGTAGCCAGACCATGGATTCCACCGAGGACGAGGATGTCCTCGATTCTAACGGGGCGGCGCACGCTTGTCGTGGCATCCCTTGGAGCGGGTAGCGAAGTGGACAGAGTTTTTATCGAAGGCTTGGAGGTCGATACCGTCATCGGCGTGTACGACTGGGAGCGCGGCATCCGTCAGTGCCTGCGCCTGGACCTGACCCTGGGCTGGGACAACCGTCCGGCCGCCGCGGGCGACAATCTCGCCCTGGCGCTGGACTATGCCGCGTTGTCCGAGCGGGTGCAGGAGTTCGCCCGGGAATCGCATTTCCAGTTGGTGGAAACCTTCGCCGAGCGCCTCGCCGAGGTACTGATGGGCGAGCGCGGCATTCCCTGGCTGCGCATCCGCGTGACCAAGCCCGGCGCGGTGCCGGCGGCCCGTGGCGTTGGCGTGGAGATCGAACGCGGATGTCGCTGATCCCGGTCTACCTCGGCCTCGGCAGCAATGTCGAGCGTGAGCGCCATCTGCATGCCGGCCTCGATGCGCTGGCCGCTTTCCTTCATGACCTGCGTTGTTCGCCGGTATTCGAGAGCGAGCCGGTGGGTATCAAGAGCGGGCCGTTCTTCAACCTGGTGGTGTCTGCCCGCACCGATCTGCCGCTGGCCGAACTGAGCCTGCGACTCAAGCACATCGAGGCCGACAATGGCCGCTATGCGCCAGAGCGCAAGGGGCTGCCGCTGGATATCGACGTGCTGTTCTACGGCGACCTGGTGGGCGATTTCGATGGCCTGGTGCTGCCGCGCGCCGAAGTGCTGAAGAACGCTTTCGTGCTCTGGCCCTTGTCCGAGCTGGCGCCGAACCTGGAGCATCCGGTCGCCCGCCAGCCGCTGGGCGATCTCTGGCGCGAGACGAGGATCCAGCAGAAGCTCTGGCCGGCGCCATTCGAATGGCGTGGCCAGGCGTTGACTCCCGAAGCGCTGCTTCAGGCCTTTCCGCGTTCTTCCTTGTAGGCCTTGAGTGCGGCGAGGCGCGCACGCTTCAGCGCCTCGCCCAGTTCCGCGCCCTTCAAGCCCTTTTCCACCAGCGGCTTCACGCTGACTGCCCGCGCTGCCTGCGCCGCGCCGAGCAGGTAGGCGGCCTGCGGATAGTCCCGCTGTTCCAGGCCGAGGCGGCCGCGTGCGTCCATCTCGCTGGCGGCGACGAACTCCTCGAAACGCTGCGGGCGGCGATACACGTCGAAGCTCTGCAACAGCTCCAGCAGTGTATTCGGGCGCAGCTCCAGCGCCCGATGGGCGTGGGTGTGGTACTCGCCCACCAGGCGCGCCAGTTCCTGGCAGTCGCGCGGCACCCTGAAGCGCTGGTTCACCGCATCGATCAACGGCACGCCGCGAGCCTCGTGGGCGATATGGCGGGGCCAGTCCGCTTCGCTGGTGAGTCCCTTGCCCAGGTCGTGCAGCAGGCAGGCCCAGCGTACGCTGAGCGGCTGCCGGTGGCGGGCGCATTGCTGCAATACCGACAGGACATGGACGCCGGTATCGATTTCCGGATGGTGGGCCGCCGGCTGCGGTACGCCGAACAGCGCCTCGACTTCCGGGATCAGTTCGGCCAGGGCGCCGCAGTCGTGCAAGACCTGGATGAAGACCTCGGGGTTGGGTTCCATCAGGGCTCGGGAAATTTCCTTCCAACTGCGCTCCGGGGTCAGCGCCTGCAACTCGCCGGATTCCGCCAGTTGGCGCATCAGGGCGAGGGTTTCGGCGGCGATCCGGAAGCCCAGGCCGGCGTAGCGGGCGGCGAAGCGCGCTACGCGCAGGACCCGCAGGGGATCCTCGGCGAACGCCGGGGAAACGTGGCGCAGCAGGCGCGCCTCGAGGTCGGCCTGGCCGCCGTAGGGGTCTATTACCCGGCCCTGTTCGTCCTCGGCCATGGCGTTGATGGTCAGGTCACGGCGAGTCAGGTCTTCCTCCAGGGTCACCTCGGGGCTGGCATGGAAGGTGAAGCCGCCGTAGCCGCGCCCGCTCTTTCGCTCGGTGCGCGCCAGGGCGTATTCCTCGCCGCTCTGCGGATGAAGGAAGACCGGGAAGTCGGCGCCCACCGGGCGGTAGCCGCGGGCGAGCATCTCGTCGCTGCTGGCACCGACCACCACCCAGTCGATATCGGTGACCGGACGGCCGAGAAGGCGATCGCGCACGGCGCCGCCGACCTTGTAAATCTGCATGGGAATCCTCCGCGTGATAGGCGGAAGTCTACCCCAGGGTGTCCTAGCGGGCGCGTGGAAGCTGCCGGAGCAGGGCGCCGACCGCCAGTTCGAGCTGTTCCGGATTGGCCCTGGCGGGGCTGAGGCCGGTGCTTACCATACCTTCCCAGAGAACGCGCTCCTCCAGGTCGACCAGGCGCACGCGCAATGTCCCGGTTTCGTCGCGCAGACGGTGGATCGCCAGATAAGGCCCCATGCCGGAGGTGGGCGGAAGGTCGGGGCGGAATTCCAGCGGTGCGTCGCGTAGCGCCAGCCAGTAGTAGACGCGGAATTGCGGGGTGGCGCTCTCGTGGTAGCCGTGGGCCGCCAGTCCCTGGCGCAGCTCTGCGTTTATCAGCGGATAGCGGTTGCGGTAGGGCAGGGCGTCGACCGCCTGTTCCGGCGGCATCAACTGGAAACCTTGCAGGCCGGGCAGTCCGGCGCTGGCCGGATGGGTCACCCGGGCGCTGGGGATGTGGCTGGCGCAGGTGGCCAGGACGAGGCAGAGCAGGACGATGGCGAACAGGCGCATGGCGGCTCCCGTGGACGGCCGGCTTCTTGTTCTGCTGTGGGCGGCCCCGACCGTGCCGGCATGCTGGCCGGCGGTCGGGGTGGACGTCAACCGATCAAATGGGCGGGATGATCAGGTCCAGGCGCGGGTAGCCTTCCTCGCCCTCGCTGGCGCCCTTGGGCGGCATGTGGTGGGTCTGCACGAGCTGGTCGCCCTGTAGGGTCTCCAGGTGGATATCGAAGCCCCACAAGCGATGCAGGTGCTTGAGCACGTCGGCGGTGGAATCGCTCAGCGGCTGGCGGTCGAACTGCTGGTGGCGCAGGGTCAGCGAGCGGTCGCCGCGACGGTCGACGTTCCAGATCTGGATGTTCGGCTCGCGGTTGCCGAGGTTGTACTGCGCCGCCAGGGTCTCGCGGATGGTGCGGTAGCCGGCTTCGTCGTGGATCGCCGCGACCAGCAGGTCGTCCTTCTGGTCGTCGTCGAGAATGCTGAACAGCTTCAGGTCGCGAATCACCTTGGGCGAGAGGAACTGCAGGATGAAGCTTTCGTCCTTGAAGCTCTTCATGGCGAACTTCAGCGTGGCCAGCCAGTCGCTGCCGGCGATATCCGGGAACCAGCGGCGGTCCTCGTCGGTAGGTTCCTCGCAGATGCGGCGGATGTCGCGGTACATGGCGAAGCCCAGGGCGTAGGGGTTGATGCCGCTGTAGTAGGGGCTGTCGAAGGACGGCTGGTAGACCACGCTGGTGTGGTATTGCAGGAACTCCATCATGAAGCCGTCGTTGACCAGGCCTTCGTCGTAGAGGTCGTTGAGCAGCGTGTAGTGCCAGAAGGTCGCCCAGCCTTCGTTCATCACCTGGGTCTGGCGTTGCGGGTAGAAATACTGGGCGATCTTGCGCACGATGCGGATCACCTCGCGCTGCCAGGGCTCCAGAAGCGGCGCGTTCTTCTCGATGAAGTAGAGGATGTTCTCCTGCGGCTCGCTCGGATAGCGCGCCATGGATTGTTCCTTGTCCTTGCCGCCGACGCGCGGGATGGTCCGCCAGAGGTCATTGACCTGGCGCTGGATCAGTTCCTCGCGCTCCTTCTGCCGCTGCCGCTCCTCTTCCGCGGAAATCGGGTAGGGACGCTTGTAGCGGTCGACACCGTAGTTCATCAGGGCGTGGCAGGAGTCGAGCAGGTCTTCCACCGCGTCGATCCCGTAGCGCTCCTCGCACTGCATGATGTACTGCTTGGCGAACACCAGGTAATCGATGATCGAACTGGCATCGGTCCAGGTGCGGAACAGGTAGTTGCCCTTGAAGAAACTGTTGTGCCCGTAGCAGGCGTGGGCGATCACCAGCGCCTGCATGCACTGGGTGTTTTCCTCCATCAGGTAGGCGATGCAGGGATCGGAGTTGATCACGATCTCGTAGGCCAGGCCCATCTGGCCACGCTTGTAGTTCTTTTCCGTACTGAGGAAGTGCTTGCCGTAGGACCAGTGGTTATAGCCGATCGGCATGCCCACCGAGGCGTAGGCGTCCATCATCTGCTCGGCGGTGATCACCTCGATCTGGTTCGGATAGGTATCCAGGGCATAGCGCTCGGCGATCCTGCTGATTTCCCGGTCGTACTGCTGGATCAGCTCGAAGGTCCATTCCGAGCCGGTGGCGATGGGCTGGCGCTTGCTCATGCGACGAGCCTCCTCTGGAACAGCTCGCGGAACACCGGGTAGATGTCCGATGCCGAGACGATCTGCTGCTGGGCGAAGCTGTCTTCGAAGGCTTCGCGCACGCGCTCGTACTCGAACCACAGGGCCTGGTGTTCGCGCGGGGTGATCTCGACGTAGGTGTAGTACTGGACGAACGGCATGATCTGCTTGAGGAGGATGTCCCGGCACACCGGCGAGTCGTCGTTCCAGTTGTCGCCGTCCGAGGCCTGGGCGGCGTAGATGTTCCACTCATGGGTCGGATAACGCTCGGCCATGATCTCCTGCATCATCTTCAGCGCGCTGGAGACGATGGTGCCGCCGGTCTCGCGGGAGTAGAAGAACTCCTCCTCGTCGACCTCGCGGGCGCTGGTGTGGTGGCGGATGAACACCACTTCGATCTTCTCGTAGTTCCGCTTGAGGAACAGGTAGAGCAGGATGAAGAAGCGCTTGGCGATGTCCTTGGTCGCCTGGGTCATCGAGCCGGAGACGTCCATCAGGCAGAACATCACCGCCTTGGAGGTGGGGTTGGGCTGCTTGACCAGCAGGTTGTACTTGAGATCGAAGGTATCGAGGAACGGCACCCGGTCGATGCGCGCGCGGAGCTTGGCGATTTCCAGCTCGAGTTCCTGGATATCGCCGAGGTTGTCCGGCTCTTCGCGCTTGATCCGCTCCAGTTCCTTCAGCGCCGCGCGCAGCTTGGCCCGGCTGCCGCCGGACAGCGCGATGCGCCGCGCATGGGCCGAGCGCAGGGTGCGGACGATGTTGATGCGCGACGGGTTGCCGTCGTTGCTGATGCCGGCGCGGACGGTCTTGAAGGTGTCGGTGCCGGTGATGTGGCGCTTGACCAGGTTGGGCAGCTCCAGGTCCTCGAACATGAAGTCGAGGAATTCCTCCTGGGTGATCTGGAAGACGAAGTCGTCCATGCCTTCGCCGCTGTTGCTGGCCTTGCCGCCGCCGCGGCCGCCCCCGCCGCCGGATGGACGGGCGATGTGCTCGCCGGCGGTGAATTCCTTGTTGCCGGGGTGGACGACGGTCTGCCGCCCGCCACGGCCATGGTGCAGCACCGGTTCGTCGATATCGCGCCCGGGAATGCTGATCTGCTCGCCGTGCTCCATGTCGGTAATGGAACGCCGGCTGACGGCCTCCTCGACGGCCTTCTTGATGTGTTCACGGTAGCGCCTCAGGAAGCGCTGGCGGTTCACCGTGCTCTTGTTCTTGCCGTTCAGACGCCGGTCGATGACGTAGCTCATGAATGCTCCTCAGGGCCTGTGGCGCCCCGCCGGAGCGGAGGCGCCGAGGTCCGAATGCGACGGCGACCGGTACGGTCGCAGCGACCGTACCGATGGCAGACTACTGCGACTTGCGAACCCGCAGGTACCATTCCGACAGCAGGCGGACCTGCTTCTCGGTGTAGCCGCGCTCGACCATGCGTTTGACGAAGTCGTTGTGCTTCTGCTGGTCCTCCTTGCTGGCCTTGGCGTTGAAGCTGATGACCGGAAGCAGGTCCTCGGTGTTGGAGAACATCTTCTTCTCGATCACTACGCGCAGCTTCTCGTAGGACAGCCAGCTCGGGTTCTTGCCGTTGTTGCCGGCGCGGGCGCGCAGCACGAAGTTGACGATCTCGTTGCGGAAGTCCTTCGGGTTGCTGATGCCCGCGGGTTTCTCGATCTTCTCCAGTTCCTCGTTGAGGGCGGCGCGGTTGAGGATCTCGCCGGTTTCCGGGTCGCGGTATTCCTGGTCCTGGATCCAGAAGTCGGCGTACAGCACATAGCGGTCGAAGATGTTCTGACCGTATTCGCTGTAGGACTCCAGGTAGGCGGTCTGGATTTCTTTGCCGATGAACTCGACGTAGCGCGGCGCCAGGTATTCCTTGATGAAGCGCAGGTAGCGCTCGCGGGTTTCCGGCTGGAACTGTTCCTGCTCGATCTGCTGTTCGAGGACGTAGAGCAGGTGTACCGGGTTGGCCGCTACCTCGTGCGGGTCGAAGTTGAATACCTTGGAGAGGATCTTGAAGGCGAAGCGGGTGGAAAGCCCGGCCATGCCTTCGTCGACCCCGGCCGAGTCGCGGTATTCCTGGATCGACTTGGCCTTGGGATCGGTATCTTTCAGGTTTTCGCCGTCATATACCCGCATCTTCGAGTAGATATTCGAGTTTTCCGGCTCTTTCAGCCTCGACAGCACGGAGAACTGCGAGAGCATCTTCAGGGTGTCCGGCGCGCAGTGGGCATGCGCCAGCGAGCTGTTGACCAGCAACTTGTCGTAGATCTTGATCTCGTCCGCCACGCGCAGGCAGTACGGCACCTTGACGATGTAGATGCGGTCGATGAAGGCCTCGTTGTTCTTGTTGTTGCGGAAACTGTGCCATTCCGATTCGTTGGAGTGAGCCAGGATGATGCCGCTGTAGGGCAGGGCGCCGAGACCTTCGGTGCTGTTGTAGTTGCCTTCCTGGGTCGCGGTCAGCAGCGGGTGCAGGACCTTGATCGGGGCCTTGAACATCTCGACGAATTCCATCAGGCCCTGGTTGGCCCGGCAGAGGGCGCCCGAATAGCTGTAGGCGTCCGCGTCGTTCTGCGGGTATTCCTCCAGCTTGCGGATGTCGACCTTGCCGACCAGCGCGGATATATCCTGGTTGTTCTCGTCGCCGGGTTCGGTCTTGGCGATGGCGATCTGGTTGAGGATCGAGGGGTACAGCTTGACCACGCGGAACTGGCTGATGTCGCCGCCGAACTCGTTGAGGCGCTTGGTTGCCCAGGGCGACATGATCGAGCGCAGGTAGCGCCTCGGGATGCCGTAGTCCTCCTCGAGGATGGCGCCGTCTTCGTCGGGGTTGAACAAGCCCAGCGGCGACTCGAAGACCGGTGAGCCCTTGATCGCGTAGAAGGGCACCTTCTCCATCAGTTGCTTGAGTTTTTCCGCCAGGGAGGATTTACCGCCGCCGACCGGGCCGAGCAGGTAAAGGATCTGCTTCTTCTCCTCCAGGCCCTGGGCCGCGTGGCGGAAGAACGCGACGATCTGGTCGATGCATTCCTCCATGCCGTGGAAGTCGGCGAACGCCGGGTAGCGGCGAATCACCTTGTTGGAGAAGATCCGCGACAGCCTGGAGTCCACCGAGGTGTCCAGCAATTCCGGCTCGCCGATCGCCATCAGCAGGCGCTCGGCGGCAGAGGCATAGGCTGTCTTGTCTTGCTTGCAGAGGTCGAGATATTCCTGGAGGGAATATTCCTCTTGGCGGGTCGCTTCGAAGCGTTCCTGGAAGTGACTGAAAATGCTCATGACGTCTCCTCGCTCGATGCAGTGAGCCGGCGCGGGATCGGTCGTGCGGGTGCGGGGGGGCCGCCAGCCAGGCCGGCGAGAATCCCCCAGACTCCGTCGCTGCACGGTGCTTCCCTTTCCGCCAGCGCTCCTAACGGTCACAGCCGATGGCCCGGAAGCCGGTGTGCCGGCTCTCCCCTGTTTTGGATGGCCTGAGGAAAAGAATAGTTCGTTCTGGACGGAGTAAAGGAAGAAAGGCGAGAGAAGTTACAGTTTTTTTGGCGGGGTAGCGGCGCGGCCTACTCCGCTTCGCCGCTGCTGGTATCCGCGGGATAGACGCTGCGCCATAGCTCGAAGCCGCCGTCGAGGCTGTAGACGTCGCTGAAGCCCTGCTGGATGAAATAGGCGGCGGCGCTCTGGCTGGAGTTACCGTGGTAGCAGACCACCACCAGCGGAGCGTCGAGGTCGGCGGCGGCGATGAAGTCCGCCACCGAGTGGTTGTCGATGTGCCGCGAGCCGCTGATGTGGCCGACAGCGAAGCTCTGCGGGTCGCGGATGTCGACCACCTGGGCGCCGTTTTCGCGGAGCTGGCGGGCCTGTTCGGGGGCGATGCGCTGGAAGGTGTCGCTCATGTCGGGGTACCTGTGTACAGGGCGTCCACCGGACGCCGGGGATTCATGCGGGCGTGGCGGCGGGTCTGGCCGGCGCGCGCTGTTCGGCGCAATCGCAGCTCAGGCGTTCGCCGCTGTCGACGTTCAGCAGGGTCATCCGCGCGCCCCAGACGCAGCCGGTGTCCAGGGCGAACAGGCCGGGCTCGTCGCAGTGGCCTTCGAGGGCCGCCCAGTGGCCGAAGATGATCTTCTCACCGCGGGTCTTGCGCGAAGGGAAGCTGAACCAGGGGGCGTAGCCGGGCGGCGCGGTGTCGAGGCCTTCCTTGCTCTTCAGGTCGAGCTTGCCATCTTCGGTGCAGAAACGCATACGGGTGAAGTAGTTGGTGATCACCCTCAGGCGGTCGATGCCATGCAGCTTCTTGTCCCACTTGGCCGGCTCGTTGCCGTACATGCCGTCGAGGAACAGCGGCAGGCGCTGGTCGTCGCGCAATGCTTGCTCCACCTCGGCTGCGCGCAGGCGGGCTTTTTCCAGGCTCCACTGCGGGGGGATGCCGGCATGCACCAGGGCGACCTTGCGTTGTTCGTCGTAGTGCAGCAGCGGCAGGCGACGCAGCCAGTCGAGCAGTGGCTCGCGGTCCGGCGCCTCGAGGATTTCCCGCAGCGTGTCGGACTTCTTCAGGCGCTCGGACTTGTGCGCCACCGCCAGCAGGTGCAGGTCGTGGTTGCCCAGGACGCTGACCACCGACTCGCGCATGGCATAGAGGAAGCGCAGCGTCTCCAGGGACTGCGGGCCGCGGTTGACCAGGTCGCCGACCAGCCACAGGCGGTCCTTGGTCGGGTCGAAGGCGACGCGCTCCAGCAGGCATTTCAGGGGATCCAGGCAACCCTGCAGGTCGCCTACCGCGTAGACCGCCATCAGTGCAGCGCTCCCGGTACGGCCAGGCGAAACACCGGGATCGCGGCGTCGAAGGCGATTCCGTCGCTGCCGAGCATCTGATAGCTGCCGCGCATGCTGCCGACCCGGGTCGCCAGCACCGTGCCGCTGGTGTAGGTGTGTTGCGCGCCGGGGGCGATCAGCGGTTGCTCGCCGACCACGCCGGCGCCGCGAACTTCCTGGGTACGGCCGTCGCCGTCGGTGATGATCCAGTGGCGCGACAGCAGTTGGGCCGGAACCTCGCCCTGATTCTCGATGGTCACCGTGTAGGCGAAGGCGAAACGGTTCTGCTCCGGGGCGGACTGTTCCGGAAGGTAGCGGGTGTCGACCCTGACGTTGACCTGGTGCTGGGTATCGCTCATACGGCTTGCCTGATTCCTGACGAGTGTCTCACCAGACTAACGATTGCCTGGCAGCTCGGCCAGCCGGTTGGCCAGGCGGACGAATGCGGCCAGGTCGAGTTGTTCGGGACGAAGGGTCGGATCGACCTCTGCGGCCTCGATGTCCTCGACGCTCAGGAGAGGCTTGAGGGTGTTGCGCAGGGTCTTGCGGCGCTGGTTGAAGGCCTCGCGGACCACCCGTTCGAGCAGTTTCGGGTCGCGTGCCGGATGGGGCGGCTCGGCGAAGGGGGTGAGACGGACGATGGCCGAGTCGACCTTGGGCGGCGGGTTGAACGCGCCGGGGCCGACGTTGAACAGGTGCTCCACCCGACAGTGATACTGGACCATGATCGAGAGCCGGCCCCAGTCTCCGCCGCCCGGCGTGGCCGCCAGGCGCTCGACCACTTCCTTCTGCAGCATGAAGTGCATGTCCTCGATCACCGGCGCGTGCTCCAGCAGATGGAAGATCAGTGGCGTGGAGATGTTGTAGGGCAGGTTGCCGACCACTCGCAGCTTCTCGCCGCTCTCCACCAGCGAGGTGAAATCGAACTTGAGGGCGTCGCCCTGGTGCAGGCTGAAGCGCGACTCGAGGCCGAATTTCAGCTTCAACAGGGGGATCAGGTCCTGGTCGAGCTCGATCACGTCCAGGCGTGCGCCGCTGCCCAGCAGTCCCTCGGTCAGGGCGCCCTGGCCCGGGCCGATCTCCAGCAGGCGCTGACCCTCGCGGGCATGGATGGCACGGAGGATGCGGTGAATCACCCCGGCATCGTGCAGGAAGTTCTGGCCGAAGCGCTTGCGCGCGCGGTGTTGGTAAAGCTCGGACATTGGAAACGGTTCCAGGCTGCGGGCCCCAGGCCAAGGCGGGAGGCGCGGATGCGAAAGGGCGCCATTTTAACAGCGAAGCGTCGGGCCGGCAGGGCTAAACGATGGCCGACCGCCGTCAGCAGCGGCTGGCCGCCATCTGGTAGGCGGTTTCCAGGGCGACCTGCAGGCTGCCGCTATCGATGCGGCCGCTTCCGGCCAGGTCGAGCGCGGTACCGTGGTCGACAGAGGTGCGGATGATCGGCAGGCCGAGGGTCACGTTCACGGCGGCACCGAAGCCCTTGTACTTGAGCACGGGGAGACCCTGGTCGTGGTACATCGCCAGCACCGCGTCGCAATGCTCCAGATGCTTGGGAGTGAACAGGGTGTCGGCCGGCAGCGGGCCGACCAGGTCGAGGCCTTCGCCACGCAGGCGCTCGAGGCAGGGTTCGATCACCTCGATCTCTTCCCGGCCCAGGTGACCGCCTTCGCCGGCGTGCGGGTTGAGTCCGCAGACCAGGATGCGCGGATGGGCGATGCCGAACTTGTCGCGCAGGTCGGCGTGGAGGATGCGCGCGACCCGGGACAGGCGCTCGTCGCTAATGGCGTCGGCGACCTCGCGCAGCGGCAGATGGGTGGTCGCCAGGGCCACGCGCAGGCCGCGAGTGGCCAGCATCATCACCACCTGGGCGGTGTGGGTGAGGTCGGCGAGGAATTCGGTATGGCCGGAAAAGGGGATGCCGGCTTCGTTGATCACGCCCTTGTGCACCGGTGCGGTGATCATCCCGGCGAAGTGCCCGTCGAGGCAGCCCTGGCCGGCGCGGGTCAGGGTTTCCAGGACGTAGGCGGCGTTGGCTCGGTCCAATTGCCCGGGCCGGACCGGGGCGGCCAGGGGCGTATCCCATACGTACAGTTGGCCGGCTTTGGCCGGTCGCTCTGGCCAGGCGGCCGGGGAAACGTCCTTAAGGTCGATCGCCAGGCCCAGTTGGCCGGCGCGCTCTTGCAGGAGCGTGCGGCTGGCGATGGCGATCAGGGGGTGGGGCTGGGCGGAGCGGGCGAGCAGCAGGCACAGATCGGGTCCGATACCTGCCGGCTCGCCGGGAGTGAGCGCGAAGCGCAGGCTCACTGCTTGATTTCCACGTAGGCCTCGTCGCGGATCTGCCGCAGCCAGGCTTGCAGTTCCTCGTCATACTTGCGGTTGCGCAGTACGCTTACCGCCTGCTGCTCGCGGAACTTCTCGCTGCTGTCGGTGGCGCGACGGCCGAGGACCTGCAGGATGTGCCAGCCGAACTGCGAGCGGAACGGCTTGGACAGCTCGCCCTGCGGGGTATCGTTCATCACCTGGCGGAACTCGGGCACCAGGGCTTCCGGATCGATCCAGTTCAGGTCGCCGCCGTTGAGGGCGGAACCCGGATCTTCGGAGAAGCTCTTCGCCAGTTCGCCGAAGTCTTCCCCGGACTGGATGCGCTCGTACAGCTTCTGCGCCAGCTTCTCGGTCTCCGCTTCGCTGCGGATTTCGCTGGGCTTGAGCAGGATATGGCGGACATGCACTTCGTCACGGACCATCTTGCTGCCGCCGCGCTTCTCTTCCAGCTTGAGGATGATGAAGCCGCCGGGGGTGCGGACAGGCTCGGTGACGTCGCCGACGGCCAGGGAGCCGATCATGCTGTCGAACGGCTGCGGCAACTGGGCGGCCTTGCGCCAGCCGATCTCGCCGCCTTCCAGGGCGTTGTCGCCGGCCGAGCGGGAAATCGCCAGTTGGCCGAAGTCGGCGCCCTGCTTGAGCTGCTGGTAAAGCTCCTGGGCCTGCTTTGCGGCGGCGTGGATCACGTCCGAGGACGCGGCTTCCGGCACCGGGATCAGGATATTGGCCAGGCGGTACTCTTCGGAAAGCTGGATCTTGCCCATGTCCGAGGCGAGGAAGTTCTTCACCTCCTGCTCGCTGACCTGGATGCGCTCGGCGACCCGGCGCTGACGCACACGGCTGATCACCATCTCGCGACGGACCTGCTCGCGGGCGTCGGCGTAGGACAGGCCGTCGCGGGTGAGGGCGGCCTGGAACTGCTCCAGGCTCATGCCGTTGCGCTGGGCGATGGTGCCCATCGCCTGGTTCAGCTCCTCGTCGGAGATACGGATGCCGGAGCGGTCGCCGATCTGCTGCTGGATGTTCTCGATGATCAGGCGTTCCAGCACCTGCTGGGTCAGCACGTGCTCGGGCGGCAGCGGCGCGCCGCGCTTGAGCAGCGTCTGGTGCACTTCGCGCAGGCGCTGGTCGAGCTGGCTCTGCATGATCACATCGTTGTCGACGATGGCGACGACCCGGTCCAGTGGTACCACTTCGGCATGCGCGAAGGAGCAAAGGAGTGCTGCGCCCAATGCAAGGGGGCGCAGCCGGTTACATAGCTTGATCTTCACGTTGACGATAACCTTGGATGCCTTTGTCGAGGAACATTTCCGTCTTGTTGCCTACGATGCCGCCGAGGCCCTTCAGGACGATCTGCAGGAAGATGCCGCGGTCGGCCTTCTCGCTCTGCACGAGGAAGGCGTCATCGTCCACATCCAGCCAGTAGCGGTTGATCAGGCGCAGCTTCCAGCAGCAGCTGTCGTATTCGAAGCCGCCGAAGGCCTCGAGGGTGCGGTTCTTGTTGTAGTCGTACTGCCAGCGGGCGAGCACGGACCACTGCGGCACCAGCGGCCAGATGACCGAGAAATCGTGCTGCTTGATGATGTCGTTTTCGTTGCCATATCGGAATGTGCCGCGGGAGGAATCAAAGCGCCGAGCATCTGCACGATAGCGATAGCCAACGTTGACCACCTTGCCCGGATCGACTTCGGGCTGGTAGTGGAAGATGGCGCTACCGGACTCAGTACGACTGGTGTTGGGGTTCCAATTGAAGTCGGAGTTGATGCGCCAGTCGCGGTTGAAACGGTACTGGCCGGCAAAGGCGTAGGGAGAGCGCCAGCTGTCATTGTCCAAGCCGCTGGGATCTAGGTTGAGTCGCTTCAGATCCTTCTCGGTTAGGCCTGGTAGTTGGACGCGACGATCACGGAAGTAGTAAATCTGGCCGGCACTGATGCTGGCGCGTTCGAAACCGTTCTCTTCGATGAAACGACTGGTGACGCCCAGGGACAACTGGTTGGCATCGCCGATACGATCCTTACCGGTAAAGCGGTTCTCGCGCCACAGAGAGTCGTAACTGAAGGACGGTTCACTGGTATCGAAGACCGGCAGGCTGTCTTGGTCCTTATATGGAACGTACAAGTACATGGCACGCGGCTCGAGAGTTTGGCGGAATGGTGTGCCGGCAAAGGTGGTGTCTCGGTCGAAATACAGGCCGCTGTCGACCTTAACCAAAGGGAGCGAACGGTCCTGATTGCTGTCAAAGGACTCATCTCTTTTATTCAGGTCGGTCTTGCCCTGGCTATCCAAGTCTAGATCGTACTTTGTATACAAATATTTCAATGTGGGTGTCACATAACCCCAGCTGCGCGTCATTGGCAAACTCATGCCCGGCTCCAGATGCATACGGTCTCCCGTTGCTCGGGCAAGGCCTTGAAGTGACGCATCTGGGCGTTTGCCGCGGATGCTGCCGTCGTCATTGAAATAGATATTTTCGTCTAGATCTCGATCGAATCGAACGAACTCGGTGCCATAGGTGAATTGCATTCCACCTGGGTTGTAGGGCAGGAAACCGTCGAAGGTAATCTGTGGCAGCCGGTCGTACGGGGTTACATCGGTGGTGGTCGCCAACTGGTACGCCTGCGCATTCAAACGGCCAGTAAAGGTGTCCCCGCGATAGGTCAGAGTGCCCCGTTGGTTGACGTACGTAGTGCTGCCTACGCCAAGGTCAGTATCCAGATCCTGGAAGTAATAGGGATCACTGATCCGCGTGTAGTCGACCTCGGCCAGCCAGCGCGAATCGAGGCCGGTGGTGTTCTTGAGACCGTACAGCCAGCGGTCCTTGCTGTAGTCCGGGAAACCTTCGCGGTGATCGTCCTTGTCGTTAAGGTAGGCAGCGTTGACGATACCTTCGCTGCTGTGGGTCAGGTAGCGGAACTCGCCTTCCAGCATCATGCCGCGCTTGGCCATGTAGCGCGGGTACAACGTGGCGTCGTAGTTCGGCGCCAGGTTGAAGTAGTACGGGGTGACCAGGGTGAAGCCGGTGTCGCTGGTGCTGCTGAAGCTCGGCGGCAGGAAACCGGACTGGCGGCGGTCGTCGATCGGGAAATAGATGTACGGGGTGTAGAACACCGGGAAATCTTTGACCCGCAGGGTCGCGTTGGTCGCGGTGCCGAAGCCGGTGGCCGGGTTCAGCTTGACGTTGTTGCCCTTCAGGGTCCAGGCGTTGCTGCTCGGTTCGCAGCGGGTGTAGGTGCCATCCTTGAGCATGATGATGGCGTTCTCGCTGCGCTTGGCGTAAAGCGCGCTGCCGCGGGCATGGGCCTTGTGGATCACGTACTCGGCGTTGTCGACCTGGGCTTCGCCGTTGTCCAACTGGACCTGGGCGTGGTCGCCGACCACCAGCATGCCCTTGTCGCGCAGCTTGACGTTGCCGACCAGTTCGCCGCGGTTTTCCAGCTGGTGCAGGTTGGCCTCGTCGCCTTCCACCTGCATGCTGCCCTGGCGCAGGACCACGTCACCGGCGAGGGTGGCGATCTGTTTTTCCTGCTCGTAGCGCGAAGCCTTGGCGGATACGTAGGTCGGGCTCTCGTCGCTGGGCGCGCCGTCATCCATGCCCGGACGCACCGGCTCGATGTAGGAGCCGCCGCAATAGGGGCCGATTTCCGCCAACTGGGCGGCGGTCAGTTTTTCCCGAGGAATCCAGTCGAGGTGCGAGTAGTCCGCACTGCGGGATTTCAGCGCGCGACCGCCGGACTCGGTGACCAGGCGCTGGGTCGGCTCTGCCTCGACGGTTTCGCCTCCGCTGCCGGACACGCTGCTGCCCGCCGCGGCGGTGCTGACCGAGGTCGCGGTATGCGCCGGGCGCGGTGGCAGGTTGGCATTGGCGTTCTGCAGCGGGGAGCAATCCCAGCCGCCGGTGGCCGATACCTTGCAGTCGAACTGATCGGCGGCCTGTACAGTCAATGCTGCGACCGGCTGCAGAGCCAGCAGGCTGCCGGTGACCAGCAGGGGAAACTTTCTTCGAAACACGAGGGATTTCACTGCCATCTTGTTAATCCGGGCTTCCTGCGCGCCATCGGCCCGGTGGGCCGCACGCCTCTCGATGGGCTGAAAAAGATGCTGGATAATAAAGCATGACCTGCGCAACGGCTAGGGCCGTGGAGAACCCCGTAAATGTCTGATGATGCCCGTTTCCAGCAGCTGAATCGCTGGTTGGACTCTTGTTTGCCCGAGTTGTTCGTTGCCGAAGGTTGGGGGGAAGTGCCCCCCGCCGAACTGATCCCGGCCAGTAGCGACGCCAGCTTCCGTCGTTATTTCCGCTGGCAGGGAGGGGACCGCAGCCTGGTGGTGATGGACGCGCCGCCGCCCCAGGAAGACTGCCGACCGTTCGTCAAGGTCGCCGGACTGCTCGCCGGAGCCGGCGTGCATGTGCCGAGGATTCTCGCCCAGGACCTGGAGAATGGTTTCCTGCTGCTCAGTGACCTGGGCCGGCAGACCTACCTCGACGTGCTTCATCCCGGGAATGCCGACGAGCTGTTCGAACCGGCCCTGGATGCGCTGATCGCCTTCCAGAAGGTCGATGTCGCCGGTGTCCTGCCTGCCTACGACGAAGCGGTGCTGCGCCGCGAGCTGCAGCTGTTCCCCGACTGGTACCTGGCCCGCCACCTCGGCGTGGAACTGGAGGGCGAGACGCTGGCCCGCTGGCAGCGGATCTGCGACCTGCTGGTACGCAGCGCGCTGGAGCAGCCGCGGGTGTTCGTCCATCGCGACTATATGCCGCGCAACCTGATGCTCAGCGAGCCCAACCCGGGTGTCCTCGATTTCCAGGACGCCCTGCACGGCCCGGTCACCTATGATGTCACCTGCCTGTACAAGGACGCCTTCGTCAGTTGGCCGGAGCCGCGCGTGCATGCCGCGCTGAACCGTTACTGGAAGAAGGCGACCTGGGCCGGTATCCCGCTGCCGCCAAGCTTCGAGGACTTCCTCCGCGCCAGCGACCTGATGGGCGTGCAGCGCCACCTGAAGGTAATTGGCATCTTCGCCCGTATCTGTCACCGCGACGGCAAACCGCGCTACCTGGGCGACGTGCCGCGCTTCTTCCGTTATCTGGAAACCGCCGTGGCGCGCCGTCCCGAGCTGGCCGAACTGGGCGAGCTGCTGGCCTCGCTGCCGCAGGGAGCCGAGGCATGAAGGCGATGATCCTCGCCGCCGGGCGTGGCGAGCGCATGCGGCCGACCACCCTGCACACGCCCAAGCCGCTGATCGAGGCCGCCGGCGTGCCATTGATCGAGCGTCAGTTGCTGGCGCTGCGCCAGGCCGGAGTCGACGACTGGGTGATCAACCATGCCTGGCTTGGCGAGCAGATCGAGGCCTATCTCGGCGACGGTTCGCGCCTGGGCGGGCGGATCGCCTATTCCCCGGAGGGTGAACCGCTGGAAACCGGTGGCGGAATCTTCCGTGCCCTGCCGTTGCTCGGCGAGCAGCCGTTCCTGTTGCTCAACGGCGATGTCTGGAGCGACTTCGACTACTCTCGGCTGCATCTTGCCGACGGCGACCTGGCGCATCTGGTGCTGGTCGACAACCCGGCGCACCATCCCGCCGGCGATTTCCACCTGGATGCCGGCGGACGGGTGGGCGAGACCCGCGAAGCGGGCGGCAACCTGACCTACAGCGGGATCGCCGTACTGCATCCCGCGCTGTTCGAGGGCTGCCAGCCGGGCACCTTCAAGCTGGCGCCGCTATTGCGCAAGGCCATCGCCGCGGGGCGGGTCAGCGGCGAACACCATCGTGGGCAGTGGGTCGACGTCGGTACCCACGAGCGCCTGGCGGAAGTCGAGCGATTGCTGGCGGAGCACGCCTGAGATGCTCTGGCCCGCTACGCTGATCGGAGCCGGAGCCGGCTGGGCCCTGGCCAGCATCCCCGGCGCCCTGCTCGGCGGCCTGCTGGGGCAACTGCTGGACCGCAGGTTGCGCCTGGAGTCCTGGCGCGGCCTGCTGGCGCGCTTGCGCGGGCGGGCGGTGAACGATGAGGACGACCTGCTGTTCCAGTTGCTCGGCTATCTGGCCAAGAGCGGCGGGCGGGTGGAGGAGATGCATATCCGCCAGGCGCGCGAGGAGATGGCGTTGCGCAAGCTCGATAGGCGAGCCCAGCGGCGTGCCATCGCGTCCTTCGGCAAGGGCAAGGCCGGCATCGCCCATCTGCAGGCGGAGGTCGCGCGTCTGAAGGGCGAACGTGCGGAGGCAGTATTGCTCGCCTGCTGGCGGATGGCCTGGGCTGGCGGCGTGCTCAGCCAGTCGGCGCGGCAACTGGTGTTGCAATGGGGGCGCTGGCTGGGTTGGTCGGCGGAGCGAACGGAACGCTTGTCGGCGCGGGTCATGCCGAAGCGGACGCGCGCTGTCGCCCGGGATAGCTACCGTGAGGCCCTGCTGCTGCTCGGCGTGGAGGCCGGAAGCGAGCCGGCGCTGATCAAACGCGCCTATCGCAAGCTGATCAGCCAGCACCATCCGGACAAACTGGCGGGAGCCGGCGCCAGCGTCGAGCGCGTGCGTGCGGCTACCGAGAAAACCCGTGAATTGCAGGCGGCCTACGCCCTGGTCCGAGAGCGTGAGGGGTTCCGCTGATCACTCCGCAGGTTTCTGCGCATCGGCCTGCAGGTGAAGGCTGAGCCAGCCGCGGATTCGTCGGTACAGTTGCTCCTGCTCCGCCTTGGGGTCGGCCGGTAGCGCCTGCATCGCGATTTGTACGTAGGCCGGGTGTTTCTGCCGCTTGCCGGCCTGCATGCGCAGCCTGGCCGCCTCGCGGTCGGCGCGGGCGTCGCGGTAATAGAAGTCGCCGGTCGCCAGTTTCAGCTTCGGCACCATATCTTCCAGCGCCGGGCGAAAATCGCGCGGTATCTCCGCGGCAACCAGCAGCAGGTTGTGGATTTCCGCAGGCTCCTTCTCCGCCAGGTAGCGTGCCGCCCAATAGGCGCCCGTGCCATGACCGAGCAGGACGACGCTTTTCGGTTCGTGCTGCAGGGCCAGGTCGATGCTCGCCTGCAGGCGCGCCATGACCCGTTCGGCGTGCGCCTTGCGCTGCTCGACCGGATCGATGGCTGGGGGAGGGGCCTGGTCCTCGCTCTGCGCCGGTTCGCCGCTGCCGGCTTCGGCGGTGCTTTCCGGCGCCGGCGCGTTGCCGCTTTCGCCTTTCACGTCAGGCTTGCTTGCGCTGTCCGCGGCGCTGGCGTCCTTGTCGGCGCTGGCGCTGGCGGCGGATTCCGCAGGGCGGGTAACCGGCGCGGTGCTCTGCGGGTCGGGCAGGGCCAGGCTCAGGGTCTGCCAGCCGGCATCCGGCAGTTTGCGCCTTAGCGGGCCGATGGCTTGCGGCCAGTCCGGACTTTCGCCATCACCGGGAACCAGGATCACCACACCTTCGGCCTCGGCGGTGTTGGCTGGCAACCAGAGGGTGAGGAAGCTTTCGTCGCCGGCCTTGAGGATCTGCTGGCCGTCCTCCGGCAACTGGCGCTCCAGCCCCTTGGCCTCGTCCTGGCTGCGCTCGCTGACCGCCGGGCGTTCCACGGGGGCCTGCGGCTGGTCCTTGGCGGCCTCCTCTTCGGCATGAACGAAAGCCGGCGGCAGGAAAGCGGCGGCCAATAGCAGCGGCAGCAGGGCGGAGGGCTTCGGCAGTAGAGAGAAGGCCGGCATTGGAAATTCCCGATAGACAATCCAGAAGGCAGCCTAAACCCAGAGCACTTCTTTGTCAGGCCGAGCCTTCGCATGGTTCGCCGGTCGCGCTCGCGGTAAGGTATGCCCGCTTTTCCTTCCGTTGCGGTGTATTCCGTGGAGTGTCGCCGGCATGTTGCGTCGTTGCTGTCTGCTCTTCTTCTGTCTGCTGTTGAGCCTGCCCGTGCGAGCGGAGGAGTCGGTCGCCTTGCCGCTGGCGGCGGAGTTACGGACCTGGCTGGCGGAGCATCGGGAATTGCGCGTCGGGGTGGTCACCGAAGCGCCCTATGCCCAGTACGACCGCCGCCTGCAACAGTATTCCGGGGCCAACGTGGAGCTGATGGGCTGGCTGGCCACGGCAATGCAGGTGACCTTGCGGTGGCAGGGCTATCCCGACCAGGCGGCGCTCGACGATGCCCTGCGCGCTGGGCGCGTGGATATCGCTCCCGGCCTCAGCCAGACCCCAGCCGGGCTGCGCTTGTGGCTGTTCTCCGATCCCTACCTGCGGGTTTCCCGGCTGGTGGTGGGGAAGCGCGATGGCAGCGGCAGCGTCGAATTGGAGCAACTGGAGCGCGATACCCGGGTTGCCGTGCGGGCCGGCAGTTCGGTAGCCGACTACCTCAGCAGCACCTATAGCGGCCTGCAATGGGTGTCGGCCGATTCCGAACGCGAGGTGCTGCGCGCCGTGCTCGCCGGACAGGCACGCTACGCGGTGATCGACGAAGCGCAACTCAGCCGCCTGACCCGCGAACCGGAGTTCGCCGAGCTAGCGGTGGTTGGCGATATCGGCTACCCGCAGCTTCTACGGGTGGCGACCCGTCGCGACTGGCCGGAACTGGCGATGGTGGTCGACCAGGCGTTGCGCTCGCTGCCGCGCAAGTCCCTGGACCAGTTGCACGAGCGCTGGTTGCAACCCAAGTATCCGCGCCTCGGCGAGTCGCCGGGGTTCTGGCAGAACCTGTCGATCCTCCTCGGCCTGCTGCTGGCCGGCGCGCTGGCGGCGGTGTTCCTCCAGCGGCGCCAGCAGCATGCGCTGGAAGCCCGGCTGTACGGCGCCCGCCGCGACCTGGAGCTGCGCCAGGCGGCCGAGGAGGCGCTGCGCCTGACCCAGTTCTCCATCGACAACAGCACCCTGGGCATCCTCTGGGTCAACTGGGACAGCCGCGTACGCTACGCCAACCGCGCCGCCGAACAGATGCTCGGCCATGCCGACGGTCAACTCGTGGACCGTCCGCTGGCCGACTTCGAGCCCGGCCTGGACATGGACCGCTGGTTGAATCTTTGGCGTCGTGCGCGCAATAGCGAGGAGGGCCCGCTCAGCTTCGAGACCCGCTGCCTGCGCGCCGACGGCAGTTGGCTGCCGGCCGACGTCTCGCTTAGCTTCCTGCGCTTCGGCACGTCCGAGTATCTGGTGGTGTTCCTCAGCGACGTCACCGAGCGCCGCCGTGCCCGCGAGGCATTGCAGGAAAGCGAGGCGCGGATGAAGGGCATCGCCTCCAACGTGCCGGGCATGGTCTTCCGCCTGGAGCGCCCGCGGGCCGGCGCGTTTTCCGACTTCGCCTATATCAGCGAGGGCAGCGAGGCGCTGGTCGGCTACAGCGCTCGCGAACTGATCGAAAGCGGCCGCGGCATTCGTGGCCTGGTCCATCCCGACGACCGCGAGCGCTACTGGTCGAGCCAGATGGCTGCCCTCGACGAGAATCGCGACTGGCATTGGCAGGGCCGCATCCTCACCCGCCAGGGCGAATTGCGCTGGGCCGACATCAAGGCTTCGGCGCGCTGTTTCGAGGATGGTCGTGCGGTCTGGGACGGGGTGGTCTGGGACATCACCGCGAACAAGCAGATCGAACTCGAACTCGGCGAGTCGCGCGCCCAGCTCCGCGAGCTGTCGGCGCACCTGGAGTCGGTGCGGGAGGAGGAGAAGGCGCGTATCGCCCGCGAGGTCCATGATGAGCTGGGCCAGGTGCTGACGGTGCTGAAGCTGGAAACCTCGATGTGCGAGCTGGCCTATGCCGATGCCCAGGAGGGCCTGCGCGAACGCCTGGGCAACATGAAAAAGCTGATCGCCCAGTTGTTCCAGCTGGTGCGCGACGTGGCTACCGCACTGCGCCCGCCGATCCTCGACGCCGGAATCGGCTCGGCGGTGGAGTGGCAGGCGCGGCGCTTCGAGGCGCGCACGCAAATTCCCTGCCTGGTGGAGGTGCCGGAGAACTCGCCGCAGTTGGTCGACGCCAAGGCTATCGGCCTGTTCCGCATCCTCCAGGAGGCGTTGACCAATGTCATGCGGCATGCCGAGGCGCATACTGTGCAACTGCGTCTGCTGCGCGAGGGCGACGAGCTGTGCCTGAGCGTCAGCGACGACGGTCGCGGGTTCGATGTTGCCACGGTGGGGCGTGGCAGTTCCTTCGGCCTGGTCGGCATGCGCGAGCGGGTGCTGATGATGGGCGGTACGCTGGACATCGACAGTGCCCCCGGCGAGGGCACCACGCTCAGCGTGAGGATTCCGCTGGGCGTCGCGGGCCCGTGACAAGAACAACCGCCGGCAAGGCGGAACAGCGTGAGGCAGCAAAGAGTGGTGATCCGAGTCCTGGTCGCTGAAGACCACACGATCGTCAGGGAAGGCATCAAGCAACTGATTGGCATGGCCAAGGACCTGCAGGTGGTCGGCGAGGCCACCAATGGCGAGCAGTTGCTGGAAACCCTGCGCGGAACGCCTTGCGAGGTGGTCCTGCTGGATATCTCCATGCCCGGCGTCAATGGCCTCGAGGCGATTCCGCGGATTCGCGCGCTGAACGAGCCGCCGGCGATCCTGGTGTTGTCGATGCACGACGAGGCGCAGATGGCCGCCCGCGCCCTGAAGATAGGTGCTGCCGGCTATGCCACCAAGGACAGCGATCCGGCATTGCTGCTCACCGCGATCCGCAGGGTCGCCGGCGGCGGACGCTACATCGACCCGGACCTTGCCGATCGGATGGTCTTCGAGGTCGGCCTGACCGATTCGCGTCCGCCCCATGCGCTGCTTTCCGAGCGCGAGTTCTCGGTGTTCGAGCGGCTGGTGCAGGGCGCCAACGTCAACGAGATCGCCCAGCAACTGGCGGTCAGCAACAAGACCATCAGTACCCACAAGGCACGCCTGATGCAGAAGCTCAACGCGCATTCGGTAGCCGACCTGGTGCGCTACGCGATGGAGCACCGCCTGCTCTGACAGGGGCGTTCGCCCAGGTTTTGCTCGCGGCTTGTGCGCCAGGTCCGGTTTTCGCGATCTGCTGTCTACCTGGCTTCCGCGCGGCAGGGAATGATGCTTGCCGGCCAACACGATAAGGAGAAGAAACGATGTTGCCAGCCATGAGGACGGGCCTGTTGTGCGCCCTTCTCGGAGTTACCGCGCCCGCCTGGGCGGAATACGTGACCGTGATTTCCTTCGGCGGCGCCAACAAGGAAGCCCAGGAAACCGCGTTCTACAAACCCTTCAAGAGCGCCACCGGCAATCGCGTGGTGCATGGCTCCTACAATGGCGACCTGGCCAAGCTCAAGCGCATGGTGGAGATCAGCCACGTCTCCTGGGACGTGGTGGAAGTCGAGGCGCCGGAGCTGGCGCGCGGTTGCGAGGAAGGTCTGTTCGAGAAGCTGGACATGGCGAAGGTCGGCGATCCCGCGGATTTCGTTCCCGGCGCGGTGCAGCCCTGCGGAGTCGGCATCTTCGTCTGGACCACGCTGCTTGCCTACAACCCCGGCAAGGTTGCGGGCAGCCCGCAGGGCTGGGCGGATTTCTGGGACGTGAAGAAGTTTCCCGGCAAGCGCGGCCTGCGCTGGGGCGCCAAGTACAGCCTGGAGTTCGCCCTGATGGCCGATGGCGTGGCGCCGAAGGACGTCTACCAGACGCTGGCGACGCCCGCCGGCGTCGAGCGGGCATTCCGCAAGCTCGACGAGCTGAAGCCCTATATCCATTGGTGGAAGTCCGGGCAGGACCCTGTGCGCGACCTGGCCGATGGCACGGTGGTGATGAGTTCGGCCTACAACGGGCGGATCGCCGCGGCGCAGGCCGAGAAGCAGCGCCTGGCAATGGTCTGGAGCGGCGGCGTCTACGATTTCGACTTCTGGGCGCTGCCGGTCGGGGTTTGGAAGAAGCAGTTGGCCGAGGAGTTCATCCGTTTCGCCAGCCAGCCGGAGCAGCAGAAGGCTTTCGCCGAGAACATCGCCTACGGCCCGGCCAACCGCAAGGCGGTAGGCCTGCTCGATCCGCAAGTGGCTGCCAACCTGCCGACCGCGCCGCAGAACATGCAGAACGCGGTGGGTATGAACGTGGCCTTCTGGGCGGAGCACGGCGAGGCCCTGGAGCAGCGTTTCCAGAACTGGGCCAAGCGCTGAGGAGGCCGTTGCGCGCCAGCCGGAGAGCGCTGGCGCGCAAACCTTTGCTCTTCTCGAAAGCTCCTTCCCAGAGCGGTCTGGCCCATTCCGGGGGGCATCTTTTTTGTAGGGCGATTCCTACAAAGAGCTTTCCTTTCCCCTGATAGAAAACTCTCTTGCCGGCCGATTTGCGTCCTGCGCCGGGTTCTCTAGGCTGTTCGCACAGCATCCATAAAACGAACAAAGGTGCGGTTATGGCCGAGACTCAAGGCGGCGATGTGCTGGTCAGCTTCCGTGGCGTGCAGAAAAGCTACGACGGCGAGACCCTCATCGTGAAGGATCTCAACCTGGACATTCGCAAGGGCGAATTCCTCACCCTGCTCGGCCCCTCCGGGTCCGGCAAGACCACCAGCCTGATGATGCTGGCCGGTTTCGAAACCCCCACCGCCGGCGAAATCCTCCTGGCTGGTCGCTCGATCAACAATGTCCCTCCGCACAAGCGCGACATCGGCATGGTGTTCCAGAACTATGCGCTGTTCCCGCACATGACCGTGGCCGAGAACCTGGCCTTTCCCCTCAGCGTCCGCGGCATGAGCAAGACCGACGTGAAGGAAAGGGTCAAGCGCGCGTTGTCGATGGTCCAGCTCGACGCCTTCGCCGGGCGTTATCCGGCGCAGCTTTCCGGTGGCCAGCAGCAGCGCGTGGCGCTGGCCCGCGCGCTGGTCTTCGAGCCGCAACTGGTGCTGATGGACGAGCCCCTGGGAGCGCTGGACAAGCAACTTCGCGAGCACATGCAGATGGAAATCAAGCATCTGCACCAGCGCCTCGGCGTCACCGTGGTCTACGTCACCCACGACCAGGGCGAGGCGCTGACCATGTCCGACCGGGTGGCGGTGTTCCACCAGGGCGAAATCCAGCAGATCGAGCCGCCGCGCAATCTCTACGAGCAGCCGCGCAACACCTTCGTGGCCAACTTCATCGGCGAGAACAACCGTCTATCCGGGCAGCTTCTCAGTTGCGACGGCGAGCGCTGCGTGGTCGGACTGCCGCGCGGCGAGAAGGTCGAGGCGCTGGCGGTCAACGTCGGCCAGCCGGGCGAGCCGGTGACCTTGTCGATCCGCCCCGAGCGGGTGCGCCTGAACGGTGCCAGCGAGTCTTGCGTCAACCGTTTCTCCGGCCGCGTGGCCGAATTCGTCTACCTGGGCGACCACGTGCGTGTGCGCCTGGAGGTTTGCGGCCGCGACGACTTCTTCGTCAAGCAGCCGATCGCCGAGCTGGACCCGACGCTGAGCGTCGGTGATGTGGTTCCGCTGGGCTGGCAGGTCGAGCATGTGAGGGCGCTCGACCCTCTGCCGGCGGCGTGAGCGCCGGCAGTCCCGAACCGTACCGAAGCAACCCTGCACTGTGGAGAGAACAATAATGTCGAAATCCCTGAAAGCGGCCAGCCTGAAGTTCGCCACCCTGGCGGCCGGCCTGGCCTGCGCGGCCCAGGCCATGGCGGTGGACCTGACCGTGGTGTCCTTCGGCGGGGCCAACAAGAGCGCCCAGATCAAGGCGTTCTACGAGCCCTACCAGAAAGCCACCGGCAACAGGATCGTCGCCGGCGAATACAACGGCGAGATGGCCAAGGTCAAGGCCATGGTCGATACCAACAGCGTGTCCTGGGACCTGGTGGAAGTGGAGTCGCCGGAGCTGTCGCGCGGCTGCGACGAAGGCCTGTTCGAGGAACTCGACCCGGCGCAGTTCGGTAAGACCGAGGACTTCGTGCCCGGCGCCATCCAACCGTGCGGCGTGGGTTTCTTCGTCTGGTCCACGGTGCTCGCCTACAACGCCGACAAGCTGAAAAGCGCGCCGACCAGTTGGGCGGACTTCTGGGACATCAAGAAATTCCCCGGCAAGCGCGGCCTGCGCAAGGGCGCCAAGTACACCCTCGAATTCGCCCTGATGGCCGATGGCGTGGCGCCGAAGGACGTCTACGGCGTGCTCGCCACCAAGGAAGGCCAGGATCGTGCCTTCAAGAAGCTCGACGAGATCAAGTCGAGCATCCAGTGGTGGGAGGCGGGCGCCCAGCCGCCGCAGTACCTGGCTTCCGGCGATGTGGTGATGAGTTCTGCCTACAACGGTCGGATCGCCGCGGTGCAGAAGGAAAGCAACCTGAAGGTGGTATGGAACGGCGGCATCTACGATTTCGACGCCTGGGCCATCCCGAAGGGGGCGAAGAAACGGGAAGAGACCCTGAAGTTCATCGCCTTCTCGGTGCAGCCCCAGCAGCAGAAGACTTACTCGGAAAACATCGCCTACGGTCCGGCCAACAAGCAGGCGGTGCCGCTGCTGGACAAGGCCCTGCTGAAGGACATGCCGACCACTCCGGAAAACATCCAGAACCAGGTGGCAATGGACGTGACCTTCTGGGCCGACTACGGCGAACAACTGGAACAGCGCTTCAACGCCTGGGCGGCCAGGTAATCCTCGCCTGACCCTCCAGAGAGGGCCGGAGGGGCCGCCGCGCGGCGGCTCCTCCTACCGTTCCACACTTTCCAGGGTCGCCCCGACGGCCCGCTTTTTTTCCGGAGTTCGCTATGGCCACAGCTGTGCCCATGTCCCAGGCCGCCGGCAGCACCCTCAAGCAACGCCTGGCGCGCGCCGAGCGGATGAACCGCCTGAAGTCCCAGGCGCTGATCCTGCCCCTGCTGGCCTTCCTGGTCCTGACCTTCCTGGTGCCGATCGCCGCCCTGCTCTACAAGAGCGTGTCCAACCCGGAAGTGGTTCGCTCGTTGCCGCTGACGGTAGAAGCCATCTCCGCCTGGGACGGCAAGTCGCTGCCGGCCGACTCCGTCTACAAGGCGCTCAGCCAGGATCTCGCCGAGGCTCGTCGCAACCAGACCATCGGCGATCTCTCCAAGCGCCTGAACATGGAACTGGCCGGTTATCGCAGCCTGATGGCGAAGACCGCGCGCAAGCTGCCGTTCAAGGAGGAGCCCGCTTCCTACAAGGACGCCATGGAGCAGCTCGACGAGCGCTGGGGCGACCCCGCCTACTGGCAGGTGATCCGCCGCAACGCCAGCAGCTATACGCCCTATTACCTGCTCGCAGCCCTCGACCACCGGATCGACGATCTCGGCGAAGTGGCGCGCGCCACCCCGGACCAGGCCATCTACCTGGACATCTTCGCCCGCACCTTCTGGATGGGTGCGGTGATCACCGTCATCTGCCTGCTGCTGGCCTACCCGCTGGCCTACCTGCTGGCCAACCTGCCGACGCGCAAGAGCAACCTGCTGATGATCCTGGTCCTGCTGCCGTTCTGGACCTCGATCCTGGTACGTGTCGCCGCCTGGATCGTCCTGCTGCAATCGGGTGGCCTGATCAACGGCGCGCTGCTCAAGCTTGGCCTGATCGACCAGCCGCTGCAACTGGTGTTCAACCGCACCGGCGTATACATCGCGATGGTGCACATCATGCTGCCGTTCATGATCCTGCCGATCTACAGCGTGATGAAAGGCATTTCGCCGAGCTACATGCGCGCCGCGATTTCCCTCGGCTGCCACCCGTTCGCCAGCTTCTGGCGGGTGTATTTCCCACAGACCGTCGCGGGCGTCGGCGCCGGTTGCCTGCTGGTGTTCATCCTGTCCATCGGCTACTACATCACCCCGGCGCTGCTGGGCAGCCCGAACGACCAGATGGTCAGCTACTTCGTCGCCTTCTATACCAACAGCACCATCAACTGGGGCATGGCCACCGCCCTCGGCGGCCTGCTGCTGCTCGCTACCCTGGTGCTCTACGTCGTCTACAGCTGGCTGGTGGGCGCCAGCCGCCTGCGCCTGGGATAGAGGGCCTTCCGAGAAGGCCAACCGATTCCCCTCTGCCTTCGGAAAAAAGGTTGCCCGGAGGGCGGGGAGAGGGGGATCCGCACGAAACACATTGGAGAGCGAGTCATGCTGAGTCCCTACATGTCCCCGGTCGAGCGCCTGTGGTTCTACTCCCTGCGCATCCTCTGCGGCCTGGTACTGCTGTTCCTGGTACTGCCGGTGCTGGTCATCGTGCCGCTGTCGTTCAACTCCGGCACCTTCCTGGTCTACCCGCTGCAAGGGTTCTCCCTGCGCTGGTACGCCGACTTCTTCCAGTCCGCCGAGTGGATGCGCTCGTTGACCAACAGCATGATCGTCGCTCCGGCGGCGACCCTGCTGGCGATGGTCTTCGGCACTCTGGCAGCGATCGGCCTGACCCGCGGCGAGTTCCGCGGCAAGGCACTGGTGATGAGCCTGATGATTTCGCCGATGGTGGTGCCGGTGGTGATCATCGGCGTGGCCAGCTACCTGTTCTTCGCTCCACTGGGGCTCGGCAACAGCTACCTGTCGCTGATCGTGGTGCATGCGGTGCTCGGCGTGCCGTTCGTGATCATCACCGTCTCCGCGACCCTGCAGGGGTTCAACTACAATCTGGTGCGCGCCGCCGCCAGCCTCGGCGCGCCGCCGCTGACCACCTTCTTCCGGGTGACCCTGCCGCTGATCGCTCCGGGAGTGATTTCCGGCGCGCTGTTCGCCTTCGCCACCTCGTTCGACGAAGTGGTAGTGACCCTCTTCCTCGCCGGTCCCGAGCAGGCCACCCTGCCGCGGCAGATGTTCAGCGGCATTCGCGAGAACCTGAGCCCCACCATTGCCGCCGCGGCGACCTTGCTGATCGGTTTCTCCGTACTGCTGTTGCTGACCCTGGAATGGCTGCGCGGGCGCAGCGAGAAGATGCGTACCGCACAACCCGGCGGCTGAGGCGCAGGGCGCGCCCGGCTTGGTCCGGGCGTCGGCTGCTGCGGCGAAAAGTCGTCATTTTCACCGCCAAAAACCGATAACGGCTACAATGCGCGCCTTCCGTGATCCCCTTTGAGGTGCGCCATGCAACCCTTCGCCATCGCTCCGTCGATCCTTTCCGCCGATTTCGCCCGCCTGGGCGAGGACGTGGACAAGGTGCTCGCCGCCGGTGCCGACATCGTTCACTTCGACGTGATGGACAACCACTACGTGCCGAACCTGACCATCGGCCCGATGGTCTGCTCGGCGCTGCGCAAGTACGGCGTGAGCGCGCCGATCGACGTGCACCTGATGGTGTCCCCGGTGGATCGCATCATCGGCGACTTCATCGAAGCTGGCGCCACCTACATCACCTTCCATCCGGAAGCTTCCCAGCACATCGACCGTTCCCTGCAACTGATCCGCGACGGCGGTTGCAAGGCGGGCCTGGTGTTCAACCCGGCCACTCCGCTGGAGGTGCTGAAGTACGTGATGGACAAGGTCGACATGGTCCTGCTGATGAGCGTCAACCCCGGCTTCGGCGGGCAGAAATTCATCCCCGGTACCCTCGACAAGTTGCGCGAGGCACGCGCCCTGATCGATGCCTCCGGTCGCGAGATCCGCCTGGAGATCGATGGCGGCGTCAACGTCAAGAACATCCGTGAGATCGCCGCGGCGGGCGCCGATACCTTCGTCGCCGGCTCGGCCATCTTCAACGCCCCGGACTACGCCGAGGTCATCCGCGCCATGCATGCCGAACTGGCCCAGGCGCACCAGTAATGAGCGCTGCGGAGCCGTTCTTCGCCACGCGCCTGCCGCGTCTGGTGATGTTCGACCTGGATGGCACGCTGGTCGATTCCGTTCCCGACCTCACCGCCGCGGTCGACAGCATGCTCGCCAGCCTCGGGCGGCCGCCGGCGGGCATCGAGAAGGTCCGCCAGTGGATCGGTAACGGCGCACGCGTCCTGGTGCGTCGCGCCCTGGCCGGAAGCATCGAGCACGACGGCATCGGTGAGGAGGAAACCGAAGCCGCGCTGGCGTTGTTCATGGAGGCCTATGCCGACAGTCATGCGCTCACCGAGGTCTACCCCGGCGTCGTCGACACCCTCAAGTGGCTCAAGCGCAACGGCGTGGAAATGGCGCTGATCACCAACAAGCCGGAGCGCTTCGTCGCTCCGCTGCTGGATGAGATGAAGCTGGGTCGCTATTTTCGCTGGATCATCGGCGGTGACACCCTGCCGCAGCAGAAGCCCGACCCGGCGGCGCTGCTGTTCGTGATGAAGATGGCCGGCATCGAGCCCGAAGATGCGTTGTTCGTCGGTGACTCGCGCAACGACGTGCTCGCCGCCAAAGCTGCCGGCGTGCGCTGCGCGGCGCTGACCTATGGCTACAACCACGGCCGGCCGATCGCCGAGGAAGCGCCCACCCTGGTCATCGACAACCTGCGCGACCTGCTGCCTTGCGCCGACCAGGCCGCTGAGATAGTGTTGCCGGACGACTCCCTTTCCCCCTCCGACCAGCGAGATCAAGCCGTGGCGGTCAGCAAACTCTGGATGAAGGTCATCAAGGCCCTGGCGCGTTGGCGCTGGCGCGCCTGACATCATCCTCCGCCGGATAGCCGGCGCGCGTTTGCACTCTGTTGACCGTTCTCTCCTCCGATGAGGCTGATCATGAATCGCGAAGAATTCCTGCGGCTGGCCGCCGATGGCTACAACCGCATCCCGCTGTCCTTCGAGACCCTTGCCGACTTCGACACGCCGCTGTCGATCTACCTGAAGCTGGCCGACGCGCCGAACTCCTACCTGCTGGAGTCGGTGCAGGGCGGCGAGAAATGGGGGCGCTATTCGATCATCGGCCTGCCGTGCCGCACGGTGCTGCGGGTCTACGACCATCAAGTACGGATCAGCATCGATGGCATGGAAACCGAGCGCTTCGATTGCGCCGACCCGCTGGCTTTCGTCGAGGAGTTCAAGGCGCGCTACCAGGTGCCCACCGTGCCCGGCTTGCCACGTTTCGATGGAGGCCTGGTCGGCTACTTCGGTTACGACTGCGTGCGCTACGTGGAAAAACGCCTGGCCACCTGTCCGAACCCGGACCCGCTGGGCAACCCGGATATCCTGTTGATGGTGTCCGATGCCGTAGTGGTATTCGACAACCTGGCCGGGAAGATCCACGCCATCGTCCTCGCCGATCCCTCCGAGGAAAATGCCTACGAGCGCGGCCAGGCACGTCTGGAGGAGCTGCTGGAGCGTCTACGCCAGCCGATCACCCCGCGTCGCGGCCTCGACCTCGAGGCGGCCCAGGGTCGTGAGCCGGCGTTTCGTGCCAGCTTCACCCGCGAGGACTATGAAAACGCGGTAGGAAGGATCAAGGACTACATCCTGGCCGGCGACTGCATGCAGGTGGTGCCGTCGCAGCGCATGTCCATCGAATTCAAGGCGGCGCCCATCGACCTGTACCGCGCGCTGCGCTGTTTCAATCCGACGCCCTACATGTACTTCTTCAACTTCGGCGACTTCCATGTCGTGGGCAGCTCGCCGGAGGTGCTGGTACGGGTCGAGGATGGCCTGGTGACGGTGCGCCCGATCGCCGGTACCCGTCCGCGCGGGATCAACGAAGAGGCCGACCTGGCACTGGAGCAGGATCTGCTGTCGGACGCCAAGGAGATCGCCGAGCACCTGATGCTGATCGACCTGGGGCGCAACGACGTGGGGCGGGTGTCCGATATCGGCGCGGTGAAGGTCACCGAAAAAATGGTGATCGAACGTTACTCCAACGTCATGCACATCGTGTCCAACGTCACCGGGCAATTGCGCGAGGGGCTCAGCGCGATGGACGCGCTGCGGGCGATTCTGCCGGCGGGCACTCTATCCGGCGCGCCGAAGATCCGCGCCATGGAGATCATCGACGAGCTGGAGCCGGTCAAGCGTGGAGTCTACGGCGGCGCGGTCGGCTACCTGGCATGGAACGGCAACATGGACACCGCCATTGCCATCCGCACCGCGGTGATCAAGAACGGTGAACTCCACGTGCAGGCCGGCGGCGGTATCGTTGCCGACTCGGTGCCCGCGCTGGAGTGGGAAGAAACCATCAACAAGCGCCGGGCGATGTTCCGCGCCGTGGCGCTGGCCGAGCAGAGCGTCGAATAAGACGGCGCGAGGCGGAAGAAAAGAAGGCGGATGGCGTTTGCGTCATCCGCCTTTTTATGCCCGGCTGGACCCACGCATTGGCTTCGCCCTACGCGGCACCGCTTTCGTAGGGCGAATATCGCGGCGCGATATCCGCCAGGGGGCAGGACGCCGAACCCGCCTCAAGGTGAAGTGATCGATATGTCCGGTTGGCGGATGACGCCTTCGGCATTACTTGCCCACGCAGAAGGCGCTTTCGTAGGGGGGACATCACCACGCGATATCCGCCAGGCGGAGCATGGTGTCGCTCCCTACGATGCTGGCAACGGCGGGCCGCTCAGGATGCGATGCTGTCAGCGCCCGGCTGTGCTCGACGGGCGCTTCCGGCTTGGTTCGCGCGCTGGTCGACGTAGGCGGCGAGGTGATCGAGGGCCACGAACTGCATGGCCTTGTGGCTATCGTCGAGGGTCGTCACCGGCAGGGCGATCCGCCCGCATGCCAGGGCCTTGCTGAAGTTTTCCTTGTTCAGGTTGCGAAACCAGCGTTCGCGAACCTGCTCCAGCGGCACCAGGACGTCGCCGAAGATGCGGTAGACCAATTCCACGGTTTCCTGGCGTGGAATCGGAGTGCTAGGGGCGATGGATGGCTGCATGGTATTCCCTCCTGCGGCTACACGTCGTTGAGGGAAATATAGCTCAGGTTGTTTTTTTGTTCAATAGCTGAAGTTGTAGAGCGGGCGAGCGCCAGGCGCTCACCGCACCAGGGACGGGCCGCGCCGGTGGCGTACGGTGGACCACCAGAAGACCCAACCGATCATGCTGATCTGGCGGCTGCGCATGTCCTCCGGCGAGTACTCCTCGTCCGGATATTCCTCGCAGTTGAAGCTGCGCAGGCGAATGCCGCCGCCGGGCAGGCGATAGACGAACTTCACCCGCAGCATGCCGTCATGTTCGAGGGCGTAGATCTCGCCATCGGTGATATGGGTGGTGGCGGTGTCCACGCCGATGGTGGAGCCATCCATGATCAGCGGTTCCATGCTGTTGCCGGTGAGTTGGGCGCAGATCGCCGCCGACGGATCGACGCCCGAGGCACGCAGCGTGGCGTAGGAAAAACGCAGCTTGCGCCCCTCTATCTCGCGTACCGCAGTGCGTCCGGCGCCGGCGGACATCTCCACTTCCTTGTACAGCGGCAGTTCCACTTCGTCTTCGTCCAGCGGTGTGTCGCTGTCCCACGGATGCAGCGGTTCCAGCACCAATGGGCTGCCATCGGCCACGGACACGGCACTGCGCGCGGCTGGAGCGCCTTCGCCGGTCTGCAGCCAGACCGGCGAGACGCCCAGGGCCGCCGCGATCTCGATCAGCTTGCGGGTGCTCTGGGCCTTGCCCGAGGTCAGCTTGTGAATGGTGTTCTGCGAAACCCCTGCCGCTTCGGCGAGGGTTTCCTGCTTCAGGTTGCGCATCGCCATGGCCTGCTTGAGGCGAGCGGCGAAGCTGTCGGGCGGGATCTGGGTGCTCTTGTCCATGCTCGGCAATCTACAGACCGATGGATTTTCTGTAAAGAGCCTAGGTGTTGACGATAAATAGCTTTGGTTGTAATTTCTCTTCCGTCAGAAAGCGGAAGGGGTGAGTTCCACAACTTCCTACCCGCCTTTCAGAGATTTCACATGGGTGCAGGGACGCACCCGGTTGTCGGCGACCGACGATGCAAGTGCCGACTGCTTGGGTGCCGGGGCCATGGGAAAGCGCTCCGGCACCTGAAGGGCCGGAGCGCCGTCCATGCAGACGCTCCGGCCCGCTCATTAATTCTGTCGCCGACCTGCTTCAGGTACGGCGGCGTCGTACAGGGAGTCATTGCCATGTCGCGAGATACGCACTCGCCATTTCCGCGCAGAGGAACGCAGGTCGCCGAACCGGCGCCGCGCATCTGTCATGTTCCATCCATTCGGCCGTCGGGCGTCGGGCACGCCAGGGAGGCTTTCCATGGCTGACCTTGCCGATCACGCCAACGAACTGGTCCTGGCTCGCCTCGACGGCCTCCTGGCGGCGCGCCCGGCGCTGGCCATCCGCGAGTCCGCGGAAGACTGCGAGGACTGCGGCGAGCCCATTCCCCAGGCGCGCCGCCGGGCGGCACCGGGTTGCAGTCGCTGCATCGACTGCCAGGACCGCCACGAGCGCCGTTGAACCGACCTCATGCCGAGCCCTCGCGGGCAGTGAAAGGAGACACGACCGTGATCAAAGCCATCGATGAAATGCTCAAGCTCTGGGCCGAGGAAATGCACGCGCCAGGCAGCAACGGAGGCGGCTACGCCGGCGGCAACCTGATCGCCATGCTGATCGCCAGCAAGGGCGAGGTGGTCCGCGGCCACCGTGGCAGCCGGGTGATCCTCGACCGTGTGGCGGAGGTCGATCGCCTGGTGAATCGCCTACCCGAGGAACTGAAGAACGTGGTGGTGGAGCACTATCTCAATCGCGACAGCTTCCCCGAGCAGAAGTACCGCCACTGCGGTTGCAGCCGCAACACCTTCTATCTGCGCCTGCATGTGGCGCACCAGGGTATCCAGGACGGCCTGCTGCGGCGGGTGGCCTGAGTTCCTGGACTGGATACCGTGTCCCCCCTGGAATTTTCCAACCGGCCTTCGAGCCGGTTTTTTTATGCCTGTCGCCCATGGAGGCGGCGAGCCCCATGCACAGCAGCGGACCCTGCACGGTAGAGGCGGGGTCGGGCTGGCGGAGCCATCCTTTTCGTCAGTCGATGCCGGGCTTTTCCATATCGGAAGTGGGTACGCGCTTGCCCGGATGCCTGGCGAAGGTTCCCAGGGCGGTATATCACCCTCATATCGTGGTGCGTCTCCCTCCTATTGCAGTGGATTGTCGAGAAGGCATTGCCGGGCTGGGAATCGGGCGGTAAAAAGTAGTCATTCTTGTAAAGGTGCGTCCCCAGGGAGGCACTCGTGAAGCACCGGAACCCGGCCCTGGCGCCGGGTTTTTTATTGCCCGGGAAAACGTTCGTGCGGACGTGCCCGGCGCTGCCTGCCAAGGAGGGACCCATGGGCAACGAACCGCAGACACTGACGGAAATGCCGCTCTGGGTACTGATCCTGCTCGCCGCGCTGGGCGGCGTCAGCGGCGAGATGTGGCGTGCCGACAAGGCCGGTCTCGGCGGCTGGGCCTTGTTGCGGCGCCTGGCGCTGCGCTCCGGCGCGTCGATCGTCTGCGGCGTGGCGGTGATGCTGCTGGCGTTGGCTTGCGGCGCCGCGCTGCTGTTCGCCGCGGCGCTGGGCAGCCTGACCGCCGCGGCCGGCGCGGAGATCGCAGTCGGTCTCTACGAACGCTGGGCCGCCCGGCGCCTGGGGGTTTGCGAGCTGCCCGAGGAACAGTCGGACGACCGTGGCCCGCATTGAAACTGATCGAAGGAGTCAACCATGCCTGAACAGGCTGTTACGCTCGAGGCTCTGTACGCGGCCATCGAGCAGGTACTGCGTGAGCGTCTGCCGGAGGCGCAGTTGATCGGCTTCTGGCCAGGCGTGCCGGAAAATACCCCGGCGGTTTCCCTGGAGATAGCCGAGCTACTGCCCGAGCGCGATCCCGGTACCGGCGAGAGTGCCCTGCTGTGCCGCCTGCAGGCGCGGATAATGGTGCCGCCTGGTGCCGATCGCCAGGCGGTATCCATTGCTTGCGGAATCGTTCGGACATTGCGCGAGCAGACCTGGAACCTGTCTCTGCAGCCGGCGCGCTTCGTACGCTCGGCCGTCGACGGCAGTCGCGAGGAGCTGAAGAGCCTGCGTGTCTGGCTGGTCGAGTGGACGCAGTCGCTGCGTCTCGGAGACCCGGAGTGGGCCTGGGAGGACCAGCCGCCGGGCAGCCTGATGCTGGGCTTCGACCCGCAGACCGGCCCCGGCCATGAGCCGGACTACTTCGCTCCGGAGGCGTTGGCATGAGCTATGTCAGTGCGGAGCATGACCGCATGCTCGCCGCGATGATCCTGCCCTGCGTGGTGGTCGCCGTGGACCTGGCAGCGGCGCGGGTACGGGTGCGCTCCGGCGACTGGACCAGCGGCTGGCTGCGCTGGCACTCCCTGGCAGCCGGCAAGGTTCGCCACTGGCGTGCGCCGAGCATAGGCGAACAGGGGATACTGCTCAGCCCGTCGGGCGGAGTGTCAATGGGCACCTTTATTCCCGGTCTGTACGGCGATGCGGGCACGGCGCCGGACAACAGCGCCAGCAGTGAGACCTGGCGTTTCGACGACGGCGCCTCGTTGAGTTACGACTGGGCTGCGCATCGCTACCGCGTCGAGCTGCCCAGCGGCACCGTGGAAGTGAGGGTCGGCGCCAGCGAGGTGCGGGTCAGCGACGGGGCGGTCAGTCTCAAGGCGCCGAAGATCAGCCTGGAAGGACCGGTGGAGATCGCCGGGACACTGACGGTCAGCGGAGACATCCTCGGCGGCGGCTCGATCATCGACACCGTCGGCAACAGCAACCACCACACCCATTGAACATACGACGGGGCGGCCGAAGGGCGGTCCGTCGAACATTCAACCGGCCCGCGCGAGCGGGCCTTTTCGTTTGCGGAGTTCGCCATGGGCAACACTCACAGCCATTCGGAGCCAGGCGCGGCCTGTCTCTGCCGGAGCGGGAGGGCAGGGCGATGATCGGGATGGATCGCCGTAGCGGGCTGCCCCTGTCCGGCCTGGCTCATCTTAAACAGTCCGTCGAGGACATCCTGACCACCCCGTTGGGCAGCAGGCGCATGCGCCCCGAGTACGGCAGCAAGCTGCGGCGGATGGTCGACATGCCGGTGAGCGAAGGCTGGAAAAGCGCCGTGCAGGCTGAGGTAGCCCGTTCCCTGGGGCGCTGGGAACCGCGCATCGCATTGTCTGCCGTGCGAGTCGTCGCGGTCGTCGATGGCCGCGTGGATCTGCTCCTGAGCGGCGTGTTCGAGGGCGAGAACATCAATATGGAGGTCTCGGCGTGATCATCGATCTTTCCCAGTTGCCGGAGCCAGAGGTTATCGAAAACCTCGATTTCGAGACGATTTACCAAGAGCTGTTGGGCGACTTCCGCGAAGCCATGGCTGGCGAATGGACAGCGGAGGTGGAGTCCGATCCGGTTCTCAAGCTTCTGCAACTGGCGGCCTATCGAGAACTGCTGCTGCGGGCGCGGATCAACGATGCGGCGCGGGCGGTGATGCTGGCATACGCCAGCGGTGCCGATCTCGACCAGATCGGTGCCGGCTTCAATGTGCAGCGTTTGCTGATCAGGCCCGCTCAGCCCGAGGCGGTACCGCCGGTGGAGGCGCAATACGAGAGCGACAAGTCGCTGCGCAATCGCATCCAGCTCGCGTTCGAGCAGCTATCCGTCGCAGGACCGCGGAACGCCTATATAGCCCATGCGCTGGGCGCGGATGGAAGGGTGGCGGATGCCTCTGCGACCAGTCCGGCGCCCTGCGAAGTGCTGATCAGCGTGCTCGGGGTGGAAGGCAACGGGCAGGCACCGGAAGCGGTGTTGCAGGCAGTGCGCCTGGCGCTGAACGCGGAGGACGTGCGTCCTGTCGCGGATCGGGTAACGGTGCGCTCGGCAGGAATCGTTCCCTATCAGGTCAAGGCGCAGCTCTACCTGTTTCCCGGTCCCGAGGCCGAACTGATCCGTGCCGCCGCCGAGGCTTCGCTGCGCGACTACATTTCCGCCCAGCGCCGCCTGGGCCGCGACATCCGGCGTTCGGCCCTGTTCGCCACCCTGCATGTCGAAGGCGTGCAGCGCGTCGAACTGCAGGAGCCTGCGGCCGACGTGGTCCTGGATGAAACCCAGGCGGCCTATTGCACGGGGTACGCGATCACCTTGGGAGGCGTCGATGAGTAGCCGACTGCTGCCGCCAAACAGGAGTTCTCTGGAACGCTCTCTGGGTGATGTATTGCCTGCCGAACTGCCGGTGCCGCTTCGTGAGCTTCACGATCCGGCACGCTGTGAGGCGGCCTTGTTGCCCTACCTGGCCTGGACGCGCTCGGTGGACCGCTGGGACCCGGACTGGAGCGACGAGGCCAAGCGCAATGCGGTAGCGACGTCCTTCGTCCTGCACCAGCGCAAAGGCACGCTGACCGCGTTGCGCCAAGTGGTCGAGCCGATCGGTGCGCTGAGCGAGGTCACCGAATGGTGGCAGCGAAGCCCGACCGGCGTGCCGGGGACCTTCGAGATCACCGTGGACGTCAGTGACCGTGGCATCGACGAAGGCACCGCACTGGAGCTGGAGCGCTTGCTCGATGACGTCCGCCCGGTGAGTCGACACCTGACCCGCCTGGACCTGCGCATCACCCCGGTAATCCGGTCCCGTCACGGACTGGCCGTGACCGACGGCGACACCCTGGAAATCTTCCCCTGGAAACAGTGACATGACGACCAATACTCCGAAATACGGTGGCCTGCTCACCGACATAGGTGCCGCTGCGCTGGCTGCGGCCAGCGCAGCAGGCAAGAAATGGCAGCCGACTCATATGCTGATCGGCGATGCTGGCGGTGCGCCGGGCGACACGCCGGATCCATTGCCTTCGGCGGCGCAGAAGAGCCTGATCAACCAACGCCATCGGGCCCAGTTGAATCGGCTGTTCGTTTCCGACAAGAACGCCAATACCTTGGTTGCCGAGGTGGTGCTGCCAGTTGAGGTAGGTGGCTTCTGGATCCGCGAGATCGGCCTGCAGGATGTCGACGGCAAGTTCGTCGCGGTATCCAACTGCCCGCCCAGCTACAAGGCAGCAATGGAAAGTGGCAGTGCGCGGACCCAGACCATTCGGGTGAACATCGCACTCTCCGGGCTGGAGAATGTCCAGCTGCTGATCGACAACGGCATCATCTACGCCACTCAGGACTGGGTGAAGGAAAAGGTCGCTGCCGATTTCAAGGGCCGCAGGATCCTGGCTGGCAATGGCCTGGTCGGTGGGGGCGATCTTTCTGCCGACCGCAGCATTGGCCTGGCGCCGTCCGGCGTGACGGCGGGCAGCTATCGCTCGGTCACGGTGAACGCCAACGGGGTGGTCACCCAGGGCAGCAATCCGACCACCCTGGCCGGCTATGCGATCGGAGATGCCTATACCAAGGCCGATACCGACGGAAAAATGGCGCAGAAAGCGAACAAGGCCACCACCCTGGCCGGCTATGGCATCACCGATGCGCTGCGAGTCGATGGCAACGCCGTGTCATCCAGCAGGCTGGCCGCACCGCGCAGCCTGGCAGCCAGTGGCGATGCCTCCTGGTCGGTGACCTTCGACGGCAGTGCCAATGTTTCTGCGCCGCTGAGTCTTTCCGCTACCGGTGTGGCGGCGGGCAGCTATCCGAAGGTGACCGTGGATACGAAGGGAAGGGTGACTGCTGGAATGGCGCTGGCGGCGACGGACATTCCCGGGCTGGATGCGTCGAAGCTGGTCAGCGGGGTGCTGGCCGAGCAGCGTTTGCCGGTATTCGCGCGCGGGTTGGCTACTGCTGTCTCGAACAGTAGCGATCCGAACACCGCGACCGTGCCGTTGATGCTGACCAATCATGCGAACGGACCTGTTGCCGGACGATACTTCTACATCCAGTCGATGTTCTATCCGGATCAGAACGGCAATGCTTCGCAGATTGCAACGAGCTACAACGCTACATCCGAGATGTATGTACGGGTGTCCTACGCGGCCAACCCTAGCATCCGGGAGTGGTTGCCCTGGCAGCGCTGCGACATTGGAGGTTCCTTCACCAAAGAGGCCGATGGTGAACTGCCTGGAGGCGTCAACCTGGATTCGATGGTGACCTCAGGGTGGTGGAGCCAGAGTTTTACTGCCCAAGCTGCCAGTGGAGCCAACTACCCTATAGTTCGGGCCGGCCTGCTTCATGTGTACGCCGCGAGTAGCAATTTCATCTATCAGACGTATCAAGCCTACGATGGTGAGAGTTTCTATTTCCGGTGCCGGCATTCAAATACCTGGTTTCCCTGGCGTCGCATGTGGCATGGCGGAGACTTCAACCCCAGTGACTATCTGTTGAAGTCGGGGTTCTATTGGAATGCGTTACCGGGAAAACCTGCCACTTTTCCACCATCCGCACATAACCATGACGTCGGACAGCTTACTTCGGGCATTCTCCCCCTGGCACGTGGCGGCGTCGGTTCGAATACGGCAGCGGGAGCACGTAGCACTATCGGAGCAGGGGTTCCTGCGACTGCTTCCCTTGGGGCGAGCGGATGGTGGCGGGACAATGACACTGGCCTCATTAGGCAATGGGGGCAGGTCACTTGCCCCGCCGATGCCGATGCTTCGATTACGTTCCCGATTCCTTTCCCTACGCTATGCCTCGGCGGATATGCGAATCAGACGAGTGCTTTCCATCCGGGAACGGATGCCAGTACAGGTTTCCGTGGAGCGACTACCACTACCGCGGTGATTCGCAATGGCTACTTTGCTCAGGCGGTTCTTTCATGGGAGGCATTTGGACGATGAAGGGCGAATATTATTTCTCTCCAAGCCAGGTGGCATTCTATCCGGCCTCCTTGCGAGAGGTTTATGAATACGCAGGCTGCTGGCCAGTCGATGGCGAGTGGGTCAGCGCAGAGCTACATGAACAACTGATGAACGAACAGGCGGCAGGCCGAGCAATCAGTTCCGACGTGAATGGGAACCCAGTAGCGATCGAGCGCCCTCCGCTTTCCCGTCAGCAACGTAGCGCCCATGAGCGGAGATGGCGGGATAGTCAGCTGTTGGCGACCGACGGCCTAGTTGTTCGCCATCGAGATCAATTGGAAACCGGAAAGGAAACGACCTTACTCCCTGTCCAATACCATGAACTCATGTCGTACAGAGCCAGCTTACGGGATTGGCCGGAAGAGCCTTTATTTCCCGACAGTGGCGGACGTCCGTCCGTACCAGATTGGCTCAGACGTTATGTCACCCCCTGAACCCCGCCTTGTGCGGGGTTTTTCATTAATGGAGATCTACCTATGAGTTTCTTCCACGGCGTTACGGTAACCAACGTCGATATCGGTGCGCGCACCATCGCGCTGCCGGCCAGTTCCGTCATCGGCCTCTGCGATGTGTTCACGCCGGGGGCGCAGGCAAGCGCCAAGCCCAACGTCCCGGTGCTGCTCACCAGCAAGAAGGACGCCGCCGCGGCGTTCGGCATCGGCTCGTCTATCTACCTGGCCTGCGAGGCCATCTATAACCGTGCCCAGGCCGTGATCGTGGCGGTGGGCGTGGAAGCCGCGGAGACTCCCGAGGCCCAGGCCAGCGCCGTCATAGGTGGTATCAGTGCCGCCGGCGAGCGCACCGGGCTGCAGGCTTTGCTCGACGGCAAGAGCCGCTTCAATGCCCAGCCACGTCTACTAGTTGCGCCGGGTCATTCGGCCCAGCAAGCGGTGGCCACCGCCATGGACGGGCTGGCCGAGAAACTGCGGGCCATCGCCATTCTCGATGGTCCCAATAGCACCGACGAGGCGGCCGTCGCCTACGCCAAGAACTTCGGCAGCAAGCGCCTTTTCATGGTCGACCCGGGCGTTCAGGTTTGGGACAGCGCCACCAATGCCGCGCGCAACGCCCCGGCTTCGGCCTACGCCGCCGGCCTGTTCGCCTGGACCGACGCCGAGTACGGCTTCTGGTCCTCGCCGTCGAACAAGGAGATCAAGGGCGTCACCGGCACCAGCCGTCCGGTGGAGTTCCTCGACGGCGATGAGACCTGTCGCGCCAACCTGCTCAACAACGCCAATATCGCGACGATCATTCGCGACGATGGCTATCGCCTGTGGGGCAACCGCACCTTGTCCAGCGACAGCAAGTGGGCTTTCGTCACCCGTGTTCGGACCATGGACCTGGTAATGGATGCGATCCTCGCCGGGCACAAGTGGGCGGTGGACCGCGGTATCACCAAGACCTACGTGAAGGATGTCACCGAGGGCCTGCGCGCCTTCATGCGCGATCTGAAGAACCAGGGAGCGGTGATCAACTTCGAGGTCTATGCCGACCCGGACCTGAACAGCGCCAGCCAGCTGGCCCAGGGCAAGGTGTACTGGAACATCCGTTTCACCGATGTGCCGCCTGCCGAGAACCCCAATTTCCGTGTCGAGGTGACCGATCAGTGGCTCACCGAAGTTCTGGATGTCGCCTAAGGAGCGCCCGTGATGATTCCGCAAACCCTGACCAATACCAATCTGTTCATCGACGGCGTGAGCTTCGCCGGTGACGTGCCATCCCTGACCCTGCCCAAGCTGGCTGTGAAGACCGAGCAATACCGTGCCGGCGGCATGGATGCGCCGGTATCCATCGACATGGGCCTGGAGGCGATGGAAGCCAAGTTCTCCACCAACGGTGCCCGCCGAGAAGCGCTGAATTTCTTCGGCCTGGCCGACCAGAGCGCTTTCAATGGCGTGTTCCGTGGCTCCTTCAAGGGCCAGAAGGGCGCCAGCGTGCCAGTGGTGGCTACCCTGCGCGGCCTGCTCAAGGAGGTCGACCCGGGCGACTGGAAAGCCGGCGAGAAAGCCGAGTTCAAGTACGCCGTTGCGGTCAGCTACTACAAGCTGGAAGTCGATGGCCGCGAGGTCTACGAGATCGATCCGGTCAACGGTGTCCGCGCGATCAACGGTGTCGACCAGTTGGCCGGCATGCGCAACGACCTCGGCCTGTAAGAGGAGCTCCGGACATGACCCAAGAGAATCGACTGCCGGGCTGGCTGACGCTGGATGCCGACGCCGCCCTCGTTCGTCTCTCGCGTCCGGCACAGTGCAACGGGGTCAGCGTCGACACGCTGACCCTGCGTGCACCCACCGTGCGTGATATCCGCCTGGCCGGCAAGGTGGCCGGCGACGATGCCGAGGAGCGCGAACTGCAACTGTTCGCCTCGCTGGCGCAGGTCAGCCGCCAGGACCTGGAGGGGCTGAAGCTGAGCGACTACCAGCGGCTGCAAGGCGCCTACTTTCGCCTGGTGCAAGACGACACGGACGACACCTTCGCGTATGCGTCAACTGGCGAGGCGCCTGGCCATTGAGCTGGGCTTCCAGGCCAGCGAACTGGAGCGCATGACCCTGGGCGACCTGCTCTGGTGGCTCGCCGAGGGCGAGGAGTGAGCGACGGCGCCGTCCGCCAGGCGAGCGGCGCCCGCGCTACTTCAGTAGGTCCGCGGAGGCGGACATCGATAACAGACGAGACGAACCGTCATGAGTAAAGACATGGACCTGGTGGTCTCCATCGGCGGCATCGCCGACCCCTCCTTGGGCAAGGCATTCGAGACCGTCAAGGCACGGCTCGACAGTCTCCAGGAACGTTCCCGCCAGGCTTCCAGCCTGAGGGATGTGCTGGGAGACGCCATACGCCTGGAGCGAGAGCTCGCCGATATGCGCAAGGTCGGGGACCGCGGCGTTGCTGAGCATGCCCGGCAGCTTGGCGAACGCCAGGAGCAACTGAAGCGACTCGGCATCGAGGCCAGGGCCGCGGGCGATGCCTACGCTCGACTGGGCGAGATGCAGCGTGGCCTGGATATGCAGGTCCGCGGCCTGCAACGGCTGGAGCAGGCCAGCCAGGCAATGCCATTGGCTAGCGCATTTTCCGGACTGGTCGTGGAAGCCAGCAAGACGGCTGCCGGTTATCAAGCGCGGTTGCGCGACCTGGCGATCCGCAACGGCCTGGACGTCGGCCGGGAGCCAGCCTTGGCATCCCTGATCCAGGACAGCGCCAACCAGAGCGGCCTGGGACGCACGGCGACGCTGGACATGCTGGAGCACTTGAACGCCACCGGCATGGGGTTCGCCGCCGCGCAAATGAATCTGGGACTGGCGGGCCGCTTCGGCTTTGGCCAAGGGATTGCTTCAGCCGAGGTTGCGGGGCTGGTTCGAGCGTTGCAACTGGCCCAGGGTTCGGACTCGCCAGAGCAATTGTCCGCCTCCCTCGACCGTCTGGTCGTCCTGGGTAAAGGCAGAGTCGGCAGTGAGGCCCTGGCGCGTCGCCTGCCTGCCTTGTTGTCAGCGCTGGGCAATGCGGGAGAGGCCACGGCCGGCGATGTCGGTGCACTGGGTGCCTTGCTGGAGATTCAGGCAAAGAACACCACGCCAGACAAAGCGGACGTGCGGATGAAGGCCTGGCTGGAGTTCGTCGGCAGCGGCAGCTTGAAACGCGCTTATGGCCAGGACTACGACCGGGACCTGGAAGCGCTGCGCAAGGACGGAGCGAGTCTGCTGGAGGCCAACCTGGAGCTGGCTGCGCGCTATCGGGATAAGGGCGGCAAGCTCAGCGCCGGCGTGGCGTCGCCGGCGCTTGAAGCCTATCGAGCGTCGCGCGGCGAGTTCCAGGGCTTGCTCGAATCCCAGCAGTCTTCCGTAGGCTCTTCGGAGCGCGATGCGCAGCGTCGCAAGGGGATGTCCCAGGAGCTGTGGAAGGCTTCCAGCGACAGTTGGGAGAGGGCGCAGACCGCTTTGGGCAGCGCCCTGAATCCATATCTGGACAACCTGGCCAAGGGGAGCGCGGTACTCGGCGAGTCGACTGCGGAGCTGCTCGAAGCCTATCCGCGGACGACGGCCGGTCTTACCGCCGCCGCAGGTGCGGTGTTATCCGGGTATCTCGCCTACAAGGGAGGGCGCGGCGCTATCGACGTGTTGCGTGGCGGTCGGCTCGGTCGGCGAGGGAGCGCTGCCGTCGGCGATCTGATCGAACAGGGCGCAGGCCGGGTATCGGGTGGTAGCGAAATACAGCGCGTGTTCGTTACCAACTGGCCGGTGCCGGGAAGCGACTCTACGCTGGAGTCCGCGAGGAGGCCGGCACAACGAAAGCGCGGTCAAACACCACGCAGGAAGAGAGGCAAGGGCGGTGGGGTGAAGGCCCGCTCCCTTCCATCCCTTGGCTTCTCGGCTGGAGGAGGCTTGGGGGCGATGGCAGGAAAGCTGCCGCGCCTGTCGCGTTTGCCCATACGCAACGCGCCGCTGCAAGTGGCCTCGTCGTTGATCGATGTTGCTGAGGTTTACTCCAGCGACCTGTCGGAGAGCGAAAAGACCATCGCCTATGGCGAGGCCGGTGGCTCCCTGGCTGGTTCCCTGGCTGGCGCCGCTCTGGGAGCGAGCATCGGCTCGGTGGTGCCGGTGGTCGGTACGCTGATCGGTGGATTGGTTGGCGGCGCTATCGGCGCCTGGGGCGGTAGCGAACTGGGGGGGCGTCTGGGACGCAGTCTGGCTGGCGATCCGCCGGCGGCCTCGGACAACAAGCCGGCGGTGCCCGCACCACAGGCCGAGCCCGTCGCGGCTGCGCCCAACTGGACCTTCGCGCCGCAGATCAACCTGACGGTGCAAGGCAACGTACACGAGCCGCAGCGCCTGGCCGACGAGTTGCTGCCCTACCTGCAACGCATGCTTGTCGACTTCGCCGACGAGCGGCAGCGGCGCAGCCTCTACGATCCGGCGATGGTCTAAGGAGTCCCCATGGCATATCTGGAACAATTGCAGGCCGGCCTGAGGTACCTGGGTCGCGCCGGCGAGTCCGGACGCAAGAGTCTGGACAAGGTGGTCGCTCCGGTGAACGGTGCGATCAGCGAGATCCGCGGCGCAGCCGCGGAGCTGGAGAACCTGCCCGGCGTATCGCCGGAAATGGCTGCCCGGCTGCAGCGTGCCATGCGCGGCATCGGCCAGGCGCAGGGCAAGGTGAACCGCGTGGTCTCCACCTATGACCGGGCGAGCCGGGCGTTGCTTGGTATCGACGAACGCGTGGATGCGCTGAAGGTCCAGGTAAACAGTGCCGCGCAGGCGGTCGGCAAGGTCGCTGGCGACATCAGTCCGACGCTGGCGGGGGTGCTGCCGTCGTGGCTGCTGGCACCCTCGGCGACGCCCTCGAGCGAGGCCGTAGCGCCCTTGCCGCACCTGCTGGTACTGCAGCCGCTGACCGCCAATGCCCAACCGTTCTACTTCAACCTGAATACTGCCGCCTTCGACGCCCTGCAGCGCAACAGTGCCTACAACTGGAGCGGGCAGGTGCGCCTGGGCCGGCGGCCGGCGCTGCAGAGCGTCGGCATGGGCGAGGAGAGCATCCTGCTCAAGGGTGCGGTATTCCCGCTGCGTCGACAGGTAGGCAACCAGGAAAAGGTCGTCGGTCTGGAGCAGCTCGAAGCGCTGCGCCGGTTGGCGGAGCGGCGTGAGCCGCTGATCCTGAGCAGCGGCTACGGCGAGGTGCAGATGGGCCTCTGGTGTCTGGTGCGGATCAGCGAGAACCAGAGCGCCCTGCTGGGCAACGGCGCTCCCCGCAAACAAACCTTCGACCTGGAGTTCAAGCGCTATGGCGACGACCTGCCGAACCGCTGACGGCGACATGCTGGACAGCCTCTGCTACCACGTCTATGGCCATCTGTTGGGCTGCGTCGAGGCGACCCTCGACGCCAATCCCGGGCTGGCCGATGAGCAGCAGCCATTCCGCGCCGGCTTGCTGATCAGTTTCCCTGACATGCCGGTGGTCAATGTCGAACAGGTGCGCCTGTGGGATTGATCGACCGCTCACCCGCAACCCCGCCTTGGCGGGGTTTTTCTTTTCTGGAGAGATCAGGTGCAACCGAGTTTCCGTATCGTTGCCGACGGCACCGACGTCACCCAGCGGCTGAATGACCGCCTGCTCAAGCTGACCCTGCTGGACAAGCCGGGCATGGAGTCCGACAGCCTGACCTTGAGGATCGACGATCGCGATGGACAGGTGGCCTTACCCAGGCGCGGTGCGGTGCTGGAGGTTCATCTCGGCTATGCCGGCGAGCCACTGATGCGCATGGGACGCTTTACCGTGGACACCTTGCAGTGGGCTGGTCCGCCGGACTGCCTGACCGTCACTGCCAAGGCCGGCGACATGCGCGGCAGTGGCAAGACGATACGCAGCGGCGGTTGGGAGGGCACTACCCTGGCTCAGGTCTGCCGCGATGTTGGCGCACGCAACGGCTGGCGCGTGGAGTGTCCGTTGCAGGTGGCGATCGCCCGGGTCGACCAGGTCAATGAGTCCGACTACCACTTCGTCACCCGTCTGGCGCGCCAGTACGACTGCACCGCCAAGCTGGCCGAGGGCATGCTCATGGTGCTGCCGCGACAGAGCGGGCAGAGCGCCACGGGGCGTCGGATCGAACCTTTGGTGTTGGGACGTGCTGACGTCGGCAGCTTCGACGTTACCTACGACGACCGCAGCCTGATGAGAACGGTGAAGACCCGCTACCAATTGCCCGGCAGCGGCGAGGTCAAGAGCGTCGAGCTGAAGAACCCGAAGGCACCGGCTACGGCTATGGGCGAGCATGTCGACCGGCATCTCTATGCCAGCCGTGGAGAGGCCGAGCAGGCGGCGAAGGCTCGCCTGGCGAGCTTCAGCCGCTCCAGCGCCAGTGTGCGCCTGGAACTGCCAGGGCGTGGCGACCTGTTCGCCGAGCGCAGCCTGCTGCTCCAAGGCTTCAAGGCGGGAATCGACGGCGAGTTCCTGATCGACTCGGTGGAGCACACCTACAGCTCCAGCGGATGGACCACTGTCGTGCAATGCAACGGCGGCCGAGGCGGCAAGGGGTGACGCCTGAAACCCATCGGAGTGCAGGAGGATCGATGAAACTGACCGAGCAGCAATTGCTGCGCATTTTTCCCAACGCCCGCCTCGTCGCGGGCGTTTTCGTTGTGGCGTTGCAACGGGCCATGGACGAGAGGGAGATCGACACACCGGCGCGGCGTGCCGCGTTTCTCGCCCAGGTCGGCCACGAAAGCAGCCAGTTGACCCGGCTGGTGGAGAACCTCAATTACAGCGCCCAAGGCTTGGCGGCGACCTGGCCGGGTCGCTATCTCGGCCCCGACGGGCAGCCCAACGCGTTGGCCTTGCGGCTGGCGCGCAATCCGCAGGCGATTGCCGACAACACCTACGCCACGCGCAACGGCAATGGCGACGAAGCGTCCGGCGATGGCTGGCGCTTCCGCGGGCGTGGCTTGCTACAAATCACCGGGCGTGCCAACTACCGGTTGGTCGGCGAGGCCCTCGGCGAGCCGCTGGAAGCCGAGCCCTGGCGCCTGGAGCAGCCCGTGCCGGCGGCCCGCAGCGCCGCCTGGTGGTGGGCCGGTCACGGGCTCAACGAGCTGGCCGACCGCGGCGAGTTCGCTGCCATCACCCGCCGCATTAACGGCGGCCTGAATGGCCAGGCGGAGCGCCTGGCGTTGTGGCAGCGGGCCAGGGCGGTGCTGTCATGAGCCGGCTCGCTCTGCTCCTGCCGGCCGTGTTGTTGGTCCTGCTGGCCGGCGCCTTGCTCGGCGGCGGCCTGGTTGCCCGCCATTATCGTCCGCAACTGGAGGAGGCCCTGGGACAACTCACTGCCAGCCGCGTCGCCAGCGGCCAGCTCGAGGCTTTGCTCGATGAGCAGCAGCGCGCGCTGGCGGCGGTGCGGGCGAGCGCCGAGAGGCGCGCGAAGGACGTCGAGCAGGCACTCGGCGAGGCCAGGGCGCAGGCCGCGGAGCAGTATGCCGCGGCCGTGCGTCTGCTCCAAGAACCCGACTTTGGCACGGACTGCCAGGCGGCAGGTGCGGCGATCGACCGGGAGCTGGGACTATGACTCGTCTCCTGCTGGGGCTTTGTCTGCTTTTCGCGGGCTGCGCAGCCTCACCGACGACACCTCGCCCAGTGCGCGTCGAGGTTCCCCTGGCAGTGCCCTGCCGTGTACCTGACGTGCGCCCGCCGAGCTGGGCCGGCGCCACGCTGAAGGCCGGCGATTCGCTGCAGGCCAAGGTTCGCGCATTGCTCGCCGAGCGCCGCCAGCGGCAGGGCTACGAACTCGAATTGCAGGCGGCATTGCGTGCCTGCCGCTGAGACACTGGGCGCATATGGACGTCGATGGACGTGTGTCCGGCGCATATTGCCGTGTATTGATTCCGCAGCGTTGTCGAGCCGGGAATCGGTCGGTACAACGTAGTCATGCTTGTACAGGTGTGTCCCCCCAGGGATGTCACCTGCAACCTCAGAGCCCGGCCAGTGTGCCGGGCTTTTTCGTTTGCATCCGACAACGGCTCGGGACGTGGAGGCTCCTCGCCGACCGCGTACCGCGCCACGGCTGACCGTCCTGGAGGCGGGGCCAGACGACCCGCCTGGTGCGGGTCTTTTCATGTGCATAAAGGAGAGTTTTCCATGTCCATCCTGACTCAAGGTACCCAGATCTACGCCCTGGTTCCGCCGGTATCCGGTACCGGTGCCGCTACCGTCCTGGAGATCGAAGGCGTGACCTCGTTCAACCCGGGCGGCAATCCGGCCGACCAGATCGAAGACCCGTGCCTGAGCGACACTTCGCGCAAGTACAAGAAAGGCCTGCGCACCCCTGGCCAGGCGACACTCGGCATCAACGCCGATCCACGCCTGGCCAGTCACGTTCGGTTGTTCCAGCTGTCCGAGAAAGATGGCGAGACGAGCGTCAAGTGGGCCATCGGCTGGTCCGACGGAATCGACGTAAAGCCGACCGTCAGCACCGAAGGCGACGATTTCGTGCTGCCGCCGGCGCGCACCTGGTTCACCTTCGAAGGCTACGTCAGCGACTTCCCCTTCGATTTCGCCAGCAACACGCTGGTCGCTACCCAGGCCACCATCCAGCGTTCCGGCGCCGGCAAGTGGACGCCGAAGTCGGCTTGAGGAGCGCGTAGATGAATCTCAACGAACTTCGTGCGGCGGGCGGTTTCATCGAGTCGGCGCTGGTGCGCAAGGAGATTACCTGGACCCGCGTTCCCGCCGGCAGGAAGAAGGCGGTCAGCGACACCTTCCAGGTGTTCGTCCGACGCAACAGTTTTGGCGCGGTGGAGCGCCTGTTCTCCGCCGAAGGCGACCAGCAGAGCCGCAACGCGCGCTACCTCGCCGAATGCATTCGCCTGGGCGAGACGGGAGAGGAAAGCCTGACCTACGAACAGGCCTACGACCTCGACCCGGCGCTGGGCTTCCTGCTGCTGCAGGCGGTCGGTGAGGTCAACCGGGTCGAGGACGCGGAAAAAAACTGACCCCCGCCGACGAGGTTTGGCACGAACTGGTGCTGAACGGCGTCGGCGGGTCGACCATTGCCGAGGCCAAGGAGCGGCTCAGCTACGCCGAGTACCGCGCCTGGGTCGCCTATCTGAACAAGCGCGGCTCGCTCCATCCGGGACACCGGCTGGAGCTTGCGCTGGCTCGGATCGCTGCGTTGCTCGGGCATGCGCTGGGAGCGGACGCCGATCCCGACGCGTTCCGTCCGCATATGGCTCTCCAGCCCCTTTCGCTGCACCAGGCGATGGATCAATGGGCATGACAGGCCACCCCGCTGCGGCGGGGTCTTTTTCTGGAAGACATGAATCATGGCCACGAATACCGACGGCAGCCTGACGCTCGACCTGGTCCTTCGCAGCGAAGGGTACAGGGCCGGGATGGACAAGGTTGGCAGGATCAACGATCAGAAAATGCGCGCCATGGAGGCGCGCGCGGAAAAGGCTGGCAAGGCTATCGGCAAAAGCCTGGACAGTTCGGCACTGATTGCCAGCAGCGTGCTGGACCAGGCGCTGGACATGCTGGGCAGGACCAGTCGCCAGGCGGGTCAGGCCAAGAAGCCTGTGCAGAGCGCCCAGGACAAGGTACTGGCCGAGTGGAAGACCCGGCAGAAGGAGCTGGGCGAAGCCTGGAAGAGCTATCGCGAACCACTCCAGGATCTGTCCAAGCTCAACGAAGCACTACTGAAGAACTCTTCCGACAAGCTCGACAAGGCGCTGCTCAATCTCAGCGAGACCGGCAAGCTGTCGCTTGCCAACGTGGGCAAGGCCGCCTACGCCGATGCTGCGCGCCTCGCCTCGCGGCAGATGACCCTGATGCTGCTGGACGGGCTGTTTGGCTGGGTCGCCAGCGTCGGTACCGAGAAGCCCAAGGTCGACGACAAGGCGGGCAAGGGACAGGCGAAGGCTGGCGACGACGAGAAGGAACAGCCGTCGCTCCAGTCGCAGGTCTTCAAGCAGTGGCTGTTGCAGATGAACAGTGTCTGGGGCGCCTACCGCGCGCCCCTGCAGGATATCTCCGGGATGACCGACGAGCTGTTCAGGAATGCGTCGGAGAAGCTCGAGAAGTCGCTGTTCAATTTCGCCACTAGCGGAAAGCTGTCCTTGAGCAACTTCGCCAAGACGGTGATCGACGATGTCGCCCGGATCGCCGCGCGGCAGCTTTCAATGCTCGCCCTGGACGGATTGTTCGGCTGGATGAATGGCAAGGCCGGCATCACCGAGGCGCAACTGGCCAGCCAGAAGCCCTATACCTCGCTACTGGAAAAGGCCCGCGCAGCTGCGGGACAAGCGGCAGCGGGCGCTCCCGCGGCCCAGGGTGCCGCGCCAATGCCGGCAGCGGCGATGGATGTCGGCGCGATGGTGGCCACTGCTTCCGGGCAGACCGGGGACGGTTCCAAGGTCTCGGCTGGAGGGGCTTCGGCCGCTGGCAAGCCGGTGGGCAGTTGGGTCGAACAGATGGACGCCTCCTGGGCGAGCCTGCGCGACCAGGCGCAGGACGTCTCGGGAATGATGGACATGCTGTTTACCAACGCCTTCACCAATATGGAGAACGCCCTGTTCACCTTTGCCACCACGGGCAAGCTGTCGTTCAAGGATTTCGCCGACTCGGTGATCCAGGATATGGCGCGGATCGCCGCGCGGCAGGCGACGCTGCAGATCATCGGCAGCATCGTCGGTGCGGTCAGCGGGTTCTTCGGTAGCGGCGCAACGGCGGGCTCGCGGATTTCCGACTATACCGGCTCGGACATGGCCAATTGGGTCAGCAAGCAACGCGCCGGAGGCATGCCTGGGTTCGCCAGGGGCGGTGCCTTCAACGATGGCATCCAGAGCGCGCCGGCGCTGTTCAGCATGGCCGGCGGTCGTCCGGCGCTGATCGGCGAGCGTGGGCCGGAAGCCATCATGCCGCTGAGTCGCGGTTCCGATGGCGTGCTCGGCGTGCGCGCGCTCGGCGGCGGCGAGGGGGGCAACGTCTTCAATTTCTCCACCAGCGTCAGCCTGGGCGGTGGCCGCGAGGGCGCGGCGACGGCCAGCGGCGACGACGGTACGGGACAGCAGCTGGCGGGAATGATCAACGATGCCGCGCGCAACGTGGTGGCGCAGGAGCTGCGCCCCGGCGGCCTGGTATGGAGGATGGTGAATGGCTGATCTGGAACGCTTTACCTGGGACATCTCGATCGATTCCGCCGGCCAGGCGAACCAACTGGTACGTCAGGTGCAGTACGGCGGCGGCTACAGCCAGGCGCTCGGCGACGGGCTGAACAACCTCAGCGAGACCTGGCAGGTTTCGCGTACCGGCGATCTCGCGCTGATCGGCCCGATCCGCGATTTCCTCAAGCGCCACGGCGGCTACCGCTCGTTCCTCTGGACCTTGCCCACTGGCGAACCGGTACGGGTGCGCGCCCAGGGCTGGCAATTGCGGCCGCGCGGCAACGGCGTGTTCACCCTGAACACCACCTTCCAGCAAGTCTTCAATCCGTGAGGTAAGCATGACCATCACAGCCGATGACCAGGCCCTCGAGCCTGGTGCGCTGGTGCGCCTGTTCGACCTGGATTGCACCGGGTTCGGCGGCGAGATGCTGCGCTTCCACGGCCACCTGCAGCAGGGGCCGATCCACTGGCAGGGCAACGCCTACCAAGCTTGGCCACTGGAGGCGCGCGGCTTCGAGCAGCGCGGTGACGGCCGGGCCAGTTCGCCGACCCTTAGCGTGGGCAACATCGACGGCAGCATCAGCGCGCTCTGCCTGTTCTTCGATGGCCTGGTAGGCGCGCGCCTGATCGTGCGCGAGACCTATGCGCACTACCTGGATGCGGCCAACTTCGCCGAAGGCAACCCGCAGGCCGACCCCTCCCAGGAGCGCCTGAACATCTGGTTCCTCGAGCAGAAGACCGCCGAGAACAGCGTCCAGGTGACCTGGGAGCTGTCCGCTCCGCCGGACTTCCAGGGCCAGCAGATCCCGGCGCGCCAGATCACCTCGCTGTGCCACTGGTGCATCACCAACGAGTACCGCGGGCAGGACTGCAACTACACCGGTACGGCGATGTTCGATGCCGACGGCAATCCGGTGGACGATCCGGCGCTGGACCGCTGCGGCGGCCGGGTCAGCGATTGCAAGCTGCGCTTCGGCGCGGACAACCCGCTGTCCCACGGCGGCTTCGCCGGCGCCGGCCTGGTCAGGATGTGAGCATGGAACTGAGCCGCAGCCTGCAGCGGGCCATCGCCGCACACGCCGCCCGCGAGCATCCGCGCGAATGCTGCGGGCTGATCGTTCGCGGTGTGCGTCAACGCCGCTACGTGGCCTGTCGCAACGCAGCCGGATCGCCCAGCGAGCACTTCGTGATCGATCACCAGGACTGGTGCGCTGCCGAGGACCAGGGCGAGGTCCTGGCCATCGTCCACAGCCACCCGGACGTTCCGGCCACGCCGAGCATGGCCGATCGGGTCAGTTGCGAACTGCATGGTCTGCCCTGGGTGATCCTGTCCTGGCCGGAAGGCGATGTCGCGCATCTAGCGCCGGAGGGCTATCGGGCGCCGCTGCTCGGCCGCGAGTTCGCCCACGGCGTGCTCGACTGCTGGAGCCTCTGTCGCGACTGGTACCGCCGCGAGGCAGGTTTGGAGCTTCCGGACTATCCGCGCCGCGACGGTTGGTGGGAAACCGGCGAGAGCCTCTACGAGCAGCACTATGCGGCGGCTGGATTCCGGCCGGTGCCGCTGGCCGGAATCCGCCGCGGCGACATGCTGGTGATGCAGGTCGGGAGGGCGCTGCACCCGAACCACGCGGGCATCTACCTGGGCAATGACTGGCGTCTGGACAGCGAGCCGGTCCAGGCGCTCGGCGGCGACGGACCGTTCCTGCTGCACCACCTGTACGGACGGCTGTCGACCCGCGACGTGTTCGGCGGACCCTGGATCGAACGCACGCGCCTGGTCTTGCGGCACACGCGGATGCCGCAGTGAACGACATATTCAAGCGAGCCGTCGGAATCGGCTCTTCACGAGAGGAACAGGTCCATGAGTGACACCCTGAGTCAGGGCCTCACCACCATCCGTCTGTACGGGGTTCTGGGCAAGCGCTTCGGCCGCATGCACGGCCGATTGTTGGAAAGCGGCACGGTACGCGAGGCGATGAGTGCCTTGAAGCACACCATGGAGGGATTCGAGACGTTCATGCGCGAGGCGGAATCGAAAGGGCTGACCTTCGCCGTGTTCCGTGGGCGTACCAACCTGTCCGGCGAGCAACTGGACATGCGCGGACGCGAGGATATCCGCATCGTGCCGTTGGTGATCGGGAGCAAGCAGGCGGGGCTTTTCCAGACGATTCTGGGGGCTGCCTTGATTGTCGTGGGTGGATTCACGACGTTCTTCTCCGGTGGAACCAGTTCGTTCCTGGTAACCGCTGGAGTCAGCATGTTGGCGGGCGGCGTCATGCAGATGCTCAGTCCCCAACCCAAGGGCCTGAAGGGCCGCGAGGCCCCCGAGAACGCCCCCAGCTATGCCTTCGGCGGCCCGGTCAACACCATCGCCCAGGGCCATCCGGTCGGCGTGCTCTACGGCAAGCGCCGCATCGGCGGCGCGGTGATCAGCGCCGGCATCTATGCCGAGGACCGGCTGTAGCCGGCAACGCCGTAACAGGCCCGCCATGCGCGGGCGTTTTTTTGCCTGAAGGAACGTCATGAACAAGACCATCACGGGCCACAAGGGTGGCAGCAAGAAGCCGCGCCAGCCGGTGGAGATGCCGGACTCGGTGCGCTCGATCGCGCGGGCGAAGATTCTCCTGGCACTGGGCGAAGGCGAGTTCGACGGTGGCGTCGACGGCCGTTCGATCTACCTGGACGATACGCCGCTGCTGGCGGCGGACGGCTCGGTGAACTTCCCCGGAGTGACCTGGGAGTTCCGTCCGGGCTCGGTGGACCAGGAACACATTGCCGGTGTGCCCGCCGTGGAAAACGAACTGGCGGTCGGCGTCGAACTCAAGAGTGACGCGCCCTGGGTCCGCGCGGTGAACAACACCCAGCTCTCGGCGGTGCGCCTGCGCCTGTCCTGGCCGGCCATCCAGCGCCAGCAGGAAAACGGTGACGTGGTCGGCTACCGCATCGACTACGCGATCGACATCGCCGTCGACGGCGGTGCCTGGCAGGAAGCGCTGAAGGCTTCGCTGGACGACAAGTCCACCAGCCGCTACGAGCGCTCCCACCGTGTCGACCTGCCGGAGGCGCGGAGCGGCTGGCAGGTGCGCGTGCGCCGCCTGACGCCGAACCAGAACAACAACCGCGTCGCCGACACCATGCGGGTCGAGGCGATCACCGAGGTGATCGACGCCAAGCTGCGCTACCCGAACACCGCGCTGCTGTTCGTCGAGTTCGATGCCAGCCAGTTCCAGAGCATTCCGCAGATATCGGTGGAAGCGCGCGGCCGGCGGGTGCGGGTGCCGAGCAACTACGATCCGCAGACCCGTAGCTACAGCGGCACCTGGGACGGCTCGTTCAAGTCGGCCTGGACCAGCAACCCGGCCTGGCACTGGTACGACATCGTGTTGCACAAGCGCTTCGGCCTCGGTCGGCGGATCGACGCGAGCATGGTCGACAAGTGGTCGCTGTACCGCATCGCCCAGTACTGCGACCAGTCGGTGCCCGACGGCAAGGGCGGCCAGGAGCCGCGCTTCAGCTGCAACCTGTACCTGCAGAGTCGCGCCGAAGCCTGGACCGTGCTGCGCGACCTGGCAGCGATCTTCCGCGGCATGTCCTACTGGTCCGGCGCGGAAATGGTGGCGGTATCCGACATGCCGGAGGACGAGGCCTACACCTTCTCGCCGTCGAACACCGTGCGTGGCGACGACGGCAGCCACTTCAACTACAGCAGCAGCCGCCAGCGCGATCGCCACACCCTGGCCCTGGTCAACTACGACAATCCGGGCAACGGTTACCAGAGCCAACCGGTAGCGGTGAACAATGACCGCGCGCAGCGCCGCTACGGCATCAGCCAGTTGGAGATCACCGCGATCGGTTGCACCTCCGAGGGCGAGGCGCAGCGGCGTGGCCAGTGGGCGCTGCTGACCGAGGAGCTGGAGCAGGACGCGGTGACCTTCCGCACCGGCATGGATGGCCGTGGGCTGGCGCCGGGGAAGATCATCGCCGTAGCCGACCCGGTCAAGTCCGGCAAGCAGATCGGCGGACGCCTGAGCGCGGTGGATGGCCGCGCGCTGACCCTCGACCGCGACGTCGAGGCCCGACCCGGCGATCGCCTGCTGGTCAACCTGCCGAACGGCAAGGCCGAGGCGCGCAGCGTCCAGTCGGTGGTAGGCCGCGTGCTGACCGTGACCGCCGCCTATTCGGAGACGCCTCGGCCCCAGGGGCAGTGGGCGCTGCAGAGCAACAGCCTGACCACCCAGCGCTTCCGCATCATGAGCATCACCCGGCCGGAGGACAATCTTTTCGAGATCACCGCGCTGCAACACAACGCGAGCAAGTTCGACGCCATCGACAACGGTGCGCGCATCGAGCTGCCGCCGGTCACCAGCATTCCGCCGGGCGTGCAGGCGCCGCCGCAGAACGTGCGGATCAAGGCTTTCACCAAGGTCGACCAGGGGTTGGCGGTGACCAGCCTGTCGGCCTCCTGGGATGCCGCGCCGAACGCGGTGGCCTACGAGGCCGAATGGCGCAAGGACTCGGGCAACTGGGTGCGGGTGCCGCGAACCTCGGCGCTCGGTTTCGACGTGCCGGGCATCTATGCCGGTCGCTATCTGGTGCGGGTACGCGCCTTGAACGTGATGGAGGTCGGCTCGGTCTACGCCAGCAGTGTGGAGACCGCTCTTGAGGGCAAGACCACGCCGCCGCCGGCGCTGGCCTACCTGCGCTGCGTGGCCGGCCCCTGGCGCATCGGCCTGGAGTGGGGGTTCCCGACCAGCGGCGCAGCGGACACCGCCTACACCGAGATCCAGCAGTCCGCCACGCCCGGCGGCAGCGAGGAGACCGCACGGGCGCTGGGCCTGTTCGCCTACCCAGGCAATACCCACCTGGTATCGCCGATACCGGCCGGCGAACGGCTGGCGTTCCGCGGTCGCTTGATCGACCGTAGCGGCAACGTCGGCGCCTGGTCGAACTGGGTCACCGGCACCAGCTCCAGCGACGCCAGCGAATACAACCAGTTGATCACCCAGGAGTACGTCGAGTCGGCGCTGGGCCAGCAGTTCTTCTCCGATATCGAACGGATGCAGGTGGATATCGGGGGCTTGCAGAAGCAGGTCGGCGACCTCGCCGACGTTCTGCTGTACGACCCGGCCAAGGTCTACGCGAAGAACGACATGGTGCGACAGGGGCAGCGGTTGTACCAGGCACTGAAGGCTGTGCCGGCGAAGACGGCGCCGCCGAACGCGGCCTACTGGTCCGATATCGGCCAGTCGCTGGAAACCGCCAACGGGCTGGCGCAGCAGGTGGCGAGCCATACCGCTGAAATCAGCGAACTCGACGGCAGGATCGAAGCAGCGGCATCGAATCTGGATGTGCTGCAAGCTGCCGCCCGCGGGGAACCGGCGACCGGAGAGAAGGCGGATGCGCTGAAGGGCTGGGACACCATTGCTCGAGCTGCCACCGAAGTCACCGTGCGGGCGAACGAGAACGAAGCGCAGGCGAAGCGAACCAGCTTGTTGGAGGCGCGGACCGGGACGGCGGAAGGCAGGATCGCCACCGTCGAGTCGGTCGTTGCGTCGAACAATGCTGTAACCGTCCAGCGCCTGGATCAGCTCACCGGCCAGGTTGCGAGCAACACCTCAGCGATCAGCACCGAACAGACCGTCCGTGCCAACGCGGACAGCGCCCTGGGGCAGCGGGTGGATACCGTCAGCGCGCGCACCGATACCAACGAGGCGAACATCCAGACCACCTCTCAAGCGGTTACCTCGCTGGATGGCAACGTCAAGGCGCTCTACAGCGTGAGGCTCCAGGCGCATGCCAACGGGCAGAAGTACGCCGCTGGCTGGCAACTGGGCTTCGACAGCGGTACGAGCGTGACGACCATGGCGTTCCAGGCTGATCGGTTCCTCTGGTTCAACAGTTCCAGCGGGCAGACCGTGGCGCCGGTTTCGATCGTTGGCGGCCAGATGTTCATCAACAACGCGATGATTCAGGACGGATCGATCACCAACGCGAAGATCGGCAACGTGATTCAGTCGAACAACTATGTGTCTGGTCAGACAGGTTGGCAGATAAATAAAACCGGGGGCATAGAGCTCAATGCATCATCAGTAAACGCAACGTCACGCTTTACCGGGGGGAAGTGGACGATTACTGATAATGCGACAAATATAGTTGTTGTGGAGATATCAGTCTGATGGCGACATTCATTATTCGTGACAGGTTGACAGGGAGGGTTAAGGTTGATCTGTCGAGTCGTATTACCAAACAGTTGGGAATTATCTCAACTGGTAATTCGGCAGGCAGTATTGTTGTTCCAGAGTTTTCTGGCGGCAGCCCCTGGTGGTCATGGATTCCAGATATTGAGTTTGTCACCTTCAATCTGCCTAGCCCGGATTTCTCATGACCGCATAAACAAAAACGGCTGAAAGCCTTATGATTCTTGTCGCCAAACAAAGCCCCATAAGTCTTCAGCCGCGCACAAAATGCTACCAGAAAAACTCCACTTTTCACCCCTCTCTCGCCGCCTCGTCGAGGCCTCTTTCACCGGTGGTCACATCACCTCGGATGCGGGCTTGTTGCTGCTGCGCGAGGTCGACCGGCAACATGGCTTGACCCGCCGCCTGGCCAAAATCGTTCCCGATCGGCGTGATCCTGGGCGTGTCCAGCATGGACTGCAGACACTGCTCGCCCAGCGTATCTATGCACTGGCCGCCGGCTACGAGGATCTCAACGATCATGACGGCCTGCGCCATGACTACGCGCTGCAGACTGCGGTCAACCGCCTGCAACCGCTGGCCGGCAAATCCACTCTGGGGCGCCTGGAACAGCAAGCCGATCGCGAAACGGTGGTGCAAGCCCATCGCCTGCTGTGGGAGCACTTCATCGCCCAGCATGACCAGGCGCCGGCTGAGATCGTGCTCGACTTCGATGCGACCGATGTGCCGGTGCATGGTGATCAGGAAGGGCGCTTCTTCCATGGCTATTACGACCATTACTGCTTCCTGCCGCTCTATGTGTTCTGTGGTCGCCATCTGCTGGTGAGCTATTTGCGCCCGAGCAACATCGATGGCGCCCGACACAGTTGGGCCATCCTGGCACTGCTGGTCAAGTTCATTCGCCGCTTCTGGCCAGAGACCCGCATCGTGTTCCGCGGTGACGGCGGTTTTTGCCGACATCGCATGCTCGACTGGTGTGACCGCAAGCAGGTGGATTATGTGGTGGGTCTGGCCCGCAACACCCGCCTGCAGCGGATGGCGGCGCCGGCCATGCAAGCTGTCGCCGAGGCCTACCAAGAAACCGGGCAGAAGATGTCCGGCGTGTATCGCTTCCTCTATCAGGCCGGTAGTTGGCGTAGGCGCCGCCTGGTCGTGTCGCGCCTGGAACATGGCGAGCAGGGTGCCAATCCACGCTTCATCGTCGTGTCCCGCTTTGCCGAGGATGCTGCCCAGCAGTACTACGAAGACTACTGCGGCCGTGGCGACATGGAGAATCGGATCAAGGACCAACAGTTGGATCTGTTCGCCGACCGCACCTCCAGCCCACGCTGGTGGACCAACCAGTGGCGGCTGATGCTGTCGGCCTTTGCCTATGTGCTGTTCGAACGGCTACGCGATCATCTCCAGGGCACCGCATTGGCGCGCATGAGCATCCATAACCTGCGCTTGAAACTGCTCAAGATCGGTGCGGTGATCATTCGCAACAGCCGGCGCATCCGCGTGCTGATCAGCGAGGCCTATCCGCATCAGGAACTCTTTGCGGGGCTGGTTGCCCGCCTCAAGCCGACCTGAACAGGCGGGCGCCCCCGGCCCGGCTCAATGGGGGAAAGGGGGCAGTGCGCCCCATACGCGGGAATTGAATAAAAAACGATCAATTTTTAGCGGTGGAAGGCAGGTTGTTGATACACCGAGGCTTCACCGGCCACGCCTGCCGGCCTCATGAGAAATCCGGGCTAGTATTACTGTGTCTGGTAATACCTTGTCATGGTCGACTCCGCCAAGGTCGATTAGTATCGTCTATGGGATTTATTAATGGCGCGGGTTATTGTCAGAAATCCAAGCGGGGCGGTCGTTATTGACGACAGCTTTGTAAATACGGCACTGAAAGCAAAGGGGGCGGTGACTACTGCGAATGATGGCAATGGAGTCATTTCGGCGGTGGTCTCGCACACCGCGATCAGTTCTAGCAGACTGCCGATACTGGCGCTATCCTCGAATCAGCTTGTGTATCTGTCGAAGGTGCAAAGGAATGGCACATCAGTTTCTTGGAAGGTGGCAACTCAGTCCGAGGGGAGTGTTTCGTATTATATTTTCGATGACCCATCATCAACTTCCGCTGCTGGCAGTCTTGTTTTAAGAAACGCAGCCACAGATGTAGTGACTTTCGATAGTGATCTTGATTACTTGAAAGTTGTTGGGGTGTATGTCACCCCCAAGGGAACAGGTGTCGCTACTTACCAGCTTCCCCCTGGCAGGGTCTATGCGATAGTCCCTCTGGCTTCGTCATATTCTACTCAAGTAGGTCCCGCTCCTTCGCCACCGAATCCTCCGCCTCCCTTTCCGCCGAAATGGCGGATTGAGTTGATGGATGCAAGCGCATCTCGAATCTCTGGAAGCACTCTGACAGTTGAGCGCGTAACGGTATACAACAGGCTTTTACAGGGCGGAGTGACAAACCAAACTTACTACAGTGGTGGAGATTCCGCCGTAATGATTGTCGATATTACCTCTCTTTAATGAGGAAAGTTCATGGTATGGTATTCAACCGGCACCGTAGCGGTGACCGCAAATAGCCCGACCGTTACCGGTACTGGCACACAGTTCTCGTCCAATGCCCGGGTCGGCGATGCATTTCGCGGGCCCGATGGTCGTTGGTACGAGGTCACAAACGTCGCCAGTTCGACGGTCATCTCGATCAAGCCCAACTACCAGGGCAGCACGGCCAGCGGCCAGCCCTATGCAGTGGCGCCGATCCTGGGCTACGACAAGGACCTATCAGATCGTTTCAACCAGATCGCGATGGACTGGGGGGCGACCCTTGCGGGCATAAAGCCGTGGGCGATAGCGTCTACCGGTTCGCAGGCGCAGGCTGACATGGGGATCACCGAAGTTGGCCGTGCTATCAATGGAGCCTCTACCGTAGGCAATGCATTGGGGTTTTTGGGAGGTGTTTCCAAGACCCAAGCCCCCATGGCCCTGGATATGGACACGGTGAACGAAAGCGGATGGTTCTCGATAACCCCCAATACTTACAACGTGCCTCTCGGAAACAACAATATCAGCGGTGTGAACGGCCATGTCGCTCTGTCGATGGTATTCGACGCCAGTACCCGCTATCAGCTGTTCTTCGTGAGAAATACCAACCTCCCAGAGGTTTGGTACAGGAGCTGTACCAATGGAACCTGGAAGGAATGGGTCAGGTTTTATACGACAGACAATATCGTGGGGACCGTAACGAGGCGACTTGTTACGGGTAAGCCCACCGGGGCTGTGATGGAGAGCGGGACAACTTCCAACGGCTGGTACGTTCGCTTTGCGGATGGTACCCAGATGGCAGCGGCAAGATCCGAACCGGGCCTTTCGTTTGGAGCTAACGTGATACAGCTACCAGCTGCCTTCGTTACGGGCTTCAATACCGGGGTGACCTGCAATTGGATTCCCTCCAGCGGATGGCCTGCCACTGCAGGGCAGGGGGTTCGTGGAGCCTATCTCAACGGTAGCAGCTCTGTTTCTTTCGCGACGGCGCAGGCACTGGGGGCTAACGACACCATTACGGTGATGGCTGTGGGGAGGTGGTACTGATGCGTATCGAACTCAGTCCGGTTGTAGTCCTGCCCGAGGACTCGACTGATATGGATGTCATGGTTTCCGGAGATTCGATAGCCGTCTCGGGTGTCATGTACGACTTCTCGCAGTTACCGGAGGGGGGATATCTGCCAGCCTCTGCCATCCATGAGGGGCCTTTTTCCGGGAGGGTTACCAGGGCAGGCGGAGAGATATGCCTGACATTGGTGTTTCCCATCCGGGGGAGCTACAGCGAAGCTGCCAAATTCCCTGTCCCCATCCATATCGTTGAAGACGGAACCGTGGAGTTGCCCAAGTGATCGATTGGAAAATGATGAAAACACCGGATCAGGTTTCCAGAGAGCGGGTTCAGCAAGAATATGATGCTGTGTTGGCCAGACGTGCCGAGGCCTACCGTTTGGAAAGCGATCCGATCAAAACGGAAGTGGAGTTCGATTCGATCCGTGCAGGTGTGGAGACGGATTACGCCGCCTGGCTTGCCAAGGTCGAAGAGATCAAGGCCAGATATCCGCTCCCGCGCATCTGACCTAGCTGATGGACGCAAGCCTGCCTCGTGTAGGCTTCGCCATTTTAGATCGCTACTGTCGGGCCTCTGCTTGGTAAACAATTTCCGCTTCTTAAGCCTCTTTCTTCCGACATCCCGCTGTTGCACCCATCCTCCCCACTGGGCTATGTTCCCCAACATGGCTCCGTGAGACCGCTATCGTGATCCACCTCAGCAGCATCATCACCTCCCTCATCAAGGCATTCGCCCGTTGGCGCTGGCGCGCCTGACTTCTTTTTCGCCGGCCTGGCCGGTCACGTCTCCCTGCGTCCCCCGTTTTCCACAGGCATAATGCCGACGTTCCACTCTCCCCTCCTCCGCGTGCGCGCCGGGAAACGGGTGTGGCGAAAGCCGGGTGATGCGATTCGCATAGGAATGAAATCAAGAGGTTACAGCCAGCATGCTGCTGATGATCGATAACTACGACTCCTTCACCTACAACCTGGTGCAGTACTTCGGCGAGCTCAAGACCGAGGTCAAGGTGGTGCGCAACGACGAACTGAGCGTGGAACAGATCGAGGCCCTGGCGCCCGAGCGCATCGTCCTTTCCCCCGGTCCCTGCACCCCCAACGAGGCCGGCGTCTCGCTGGCCGTTATCGAGCGCTTCGCCGGCAAGCTGCCGCTGCTCGGTGTCTGCCTTGGCCATCAGAGCATCGGCCAGGCCTTCGGCGGCGAAGTGGTGCGGGCGCGGCAGGTGATGCACGGCAAGACCAGCCCGATCCACCACAAGAACCTCGGCGTGTTCGCCGGCCTGGCCAATCCCCTGACGGTGACGCGCTACCACTCGCTGGTGGTGAAGCGAGAGAGCCTGCCGGAGTGCCTGGAGATCACCGCCTGGACCCAACATGCCGACGGATCGCTCGACGAGATCATGGGTGTACGCCACAAGACCCTGAATGTCGAGGGCGTGCAGTTCCATCCCGAGTCCATCCTCACCGAGCAGGGCCACGAGTTGCTGGCAAACTTCCTCCGCCAGCAGGGCGGTGTGCGTGGGGAGGGCAACTGAGATGGATATCAAGGGAGCCCTCAATCGCATCGTCAACCAGCTCGACCTGACCACCGAGGAAATGCAGGCGGTCATGCGCCAGATCATGACCGGGCAGTGCACCGACGCGCAGATCGGCGCCTTCCTGATGGGCATGCGGATGAAGAGCGAAACCATCGACGAGATCGTCGGCGCGGTGGCGGTGATGCGCGAACTGGCCGACGGTGTGCAGTTGCCTACGCTGAAGCATGTGGTCGACGTGGTCGGCACCGGCGGCGATGGCGCGAACATCTTCAACGTATCCTCGGCGGCGTCCTTCGTGGTCGCCGCCGCTGGCGGCAAGGTCGCCAAACACGGTAACCGCGCGGTCTCCGGCAAGAGCGGCAGCGCCGACTTGCTGGAAGCCGCCGGCATCTACCTGGAACTGACCTCCGAACAGGTGGCGCGTTGCATCGACACCGTCGGCGTCGGGTTCATGTTCGCCCAGGTCCACCACAAGGCGATGAAGTACGCCGCCGGTCCGCGCCGCGAGCTGGGCTTGCGGACTCTGTTCAACATGCTTGGCCCACTGACCAACCCGGCGGGAGTCAGGCACCAGGTGGTCGGGGTGTTCACCCAGGAACTGTGCAAGCCGCTGGCTGAAGTGCTCAAGCGTCTCGGCAGCGAGCATGTGCTGGTGGTGCATTCGCGCGACGGGCTGGACGAGTTCAGTCTGGCCGCGGCGACCCACATTGCCGAGTTGAAGGACGGCGAGGTACGCGAGTACGAAGTGCGTCCCGAGGACTTCGGGATCAAGAGCCAGACCCTGATGGGGCTGGAGGTCGACAGTCCGCAGGCCTCGCTGGAACTGATCCGCGACGCTTTGGGGCGGCGCAAGACCGAGGCTGGGCAGAAGGCCGCCGAGCTGATCGTGATGAATGCCGGCCCGGCACTGTACGCTGCCGATCTGGCGACCAGCCTGCACGAGGGCATTCAACTGGCCCACGATGCCCTGCACACCGGGCTGGCACGGGAGAAGATGGACGAACTGGTGGCCTTCACCGCCGTTTACAGAGAGGAGAACGCACAGTGAGTGTGCCGACGGTTCTGCAGAAGATCCTCGCCCGCAAGGCCGAGGAGGTCGCCGAGCGCCGTGCGCGCGTCAACCTGGCCGAGGTCGAGCGGCTGGCGCGTAGCGCCGATGCGCCGCGCGGCTTCGCCAATGCCCTGCTGGAGCGGGCCAAGCGCAAGGAGCCGGCAGTGATCGCCGAGATCAAGAAGGCATCGCCGAGCAAGGGCGTGCTGCGCGAACACTTCGTCCCGGCGGAGATCGCCCGCAGCTACGAGGCGGGTGGCGCGGCGTGCCTGTCGGTGCTCACCGACGTGGACTTCTTCCAGGGCGCCGATGCCTATCTGAAGGAAGCGCGGGCCGCCTGTGCGCTGCCGGTGATCCGCAAGGACTTCATGATCGATCCGTACCAGATCGTCGAGGCGCGGGCGATCGGTGCCGACTGCATCCTGCTGATCGTCTCGGCGCTGGACGACGTGCTGATGGCCGAACTGGCGGCGACTGCCAAGTCGGTCGGTCTCGACGTACTGGTCGAAGTGCATGACGGCACCGAGCTGGAACGTGCACTGAAGACCCTGGACACGCCGTTGGTGGGCATCAACAACCGCAACCTGCACACCTTCGAGGTGAGCCTGGAAACCACCCTCGACCTGTTGCCGGAAATTCCCCGCGACCGCCTGGTGGTCACCGAGAGCGGTATTCTCAACCGGGCCGACGTGGAGCTGATGGAAGTCAGCGAGGTCTACGCCTTCCTGGTTGGCGAGGCGTTCATGCGGGCCGACGATCCTGGCCTCGAGCTGAAGCGCCTGTTCTTCCAGGAGCGTGGTGCTGTGGTGCTGGGCGCCGATCCTGACTGATCCGCGCTGTCGAACCCCATGAAAAAGGCCGGTTGCGACCGGCCTTTTTCATGGGTGCTGTTCAGCGGGTGCCGAAGACCACCATGGTCTTTCCTTTCACATGCACCAGGCCCTGCTCCTCCAGGCTCTTCAGCACGCGTCCGACCATTTCCCGCGAGCAGCCGACGATCCGGCCGATCTCCTGGCGGGTGATCTTGATCTGCATGCCGTCCGGGTGGGTCATGGCGTCCGGTTGCTGGCACAGGTCCAGCAAGGTGCGGGCGACGCGTCCGGTGACGTCGAGGAAGGCCAGGTCGCCCACCTTGCGGGTGGTCTTGCGCAGGCGGTCGGCCATCTGGCTGCCGAGGGTGTAGAGGATCTCCGAGTCCTGCTGCGACAGTTCGCGGAACTTCGCATAGCTGATCTCGGCGACTTCGCATTCCACCTTGGCACGAACCCAGGCGCTGCGTTCCTGTTCGCTGCCTTCCTTTTCGAACAATCCCAGCTCGCCGAAGAAATCACCGCTGTTGAGGTAGCCGATGATCATTTCGCGGCCGTCGTCGTCCTCGATGAGGATGGTGACCGAACCCTTGATGATGAAGAACAGCGTTTCGCAGCGATCGCCGGCATAGATGATGGTGCTCTTTGCGGTGTAGCGGCGGCGGTGACAGTGTGCGAGCAGCTTGTCTAGGTGTTTGAGTTTGGGTGTGTGGGTAATAGCTACCATGCCCGAGTCCCGAAAGAATAAAGAATATGCCTGACGTACAAGGCGATGTTTTTTTGAGTTCTTATGGAGAGACCTGCCAGGGCCCGGGAGCTCAGCGGAGAGCTCCCCCCAACCGGGCAGATCAGGAAGTGTGCCAGTAAACCGCGTCCAGCTTAACAGACGGACCATGAAGGTCGATGTGATTTTGCGACGCAGCTATCAGGACTGTGATCCCGTACTGTCCTTGGGCCCTGTGCTAAGCTGGCGCCCTTTGCCGGCGGGAGTCTGAACGATGAAAGCGCGTATCCAGTGGGCGGGCGAGGCGATGTTCCTCGGCGAGTCCGGTAGCGGCCACGTGGTGGTCATGGACGGTCCGCCGGACCATGGCGGACGCAACCTCGGGGTGCGCCCTATGGAGATGGTCCTGATCGGCCTCGGCGGCTGCACCAACTTCGATGTGGTCAGCATCCTGAAGAAGGCGCGCCAGCCGGTGGAGAGCTGCGAAGCCTTCCTCGAGGCCGAAAGGGCCGACGAGGAGCCCAAGGTGTTCACGAAGATCCACGTGCACTTCGTGGTCAAGGGCCGCGGTCTCAAGGAGGCCCAGGTCAAGCGCGCGGTGGAGCTGTCGGCGGAGAAATACTGCTCGGCGTCGATCATGCTCGGTCGCGGCGGGGTGGAGATCACCCACGACTACGAGATCGTCGAACTCGGCTGAGACGACATCCGGTCATCATAAAAGGGGCGCAAACTCTGGCGGAGGCTTGATTGGCTCTGCATAATGCGCCCCTTTTTTCGTGCCGCGCGATTCCGTCGGGCGGCCGTTCAGTTCGGAAGATTCTTCCGCTCTGATAGACGTTTCCCGAGCCATCCCGGTCGGGTGACCAATGGCGCCAGCCGGCGCCCGTGCAACTCAACAAACCACAATCGCCATCGCGAAGAGGTGTTAACCGTCCTACGCAGGTGCGTCGTTCGCATCTGACGGGCATGCCCCAACCCTGCGGCAGAGCCGCAAGCAACCGAGAGAGTTCCCCACGGTGAAAAGCAAACTCAAGCTCCACGGGTTCAACAACCTGACGAAGACCTTGAGCTTCAACATCTACGACATCTGCTACGCCGAGACGCCCGAAGACCTCCAGGCCTACGTGCAGTACATCGACGAAGAGTATGACGCGGAGCGTCTGACGCAGATTCTTACCGATGTTGTCGACATCATCGGCGCCAATATCCTGAACATCGCGCGTCAGGACTACGACCCCCAGGGCGCCAGCGTGACCATCCTGATCTCCGAGCAGCCGGTCACTCCGACCGACAGCCAGATCGAAGAGTCCCCGGGCCCGCTGCCGGACACCATCCTGGCGCACCTGGACAAGAGCCACATCACCGTGCATACCTACCCGGAAATCCATCCGGTGGACGGCATCGCGACCTTCCGCGTGGACATCGATGTGTCCACCTGCGGAGTGATCTCCCCGCTGAAGGCCCTGAACTACCTGATCCACCAGTTCGACTCGGACATCGTCACGGTCGACTATCGGGTCCGCGGCTTCACCCGCGACATCGAGGGGCGCAAGCATTTCATCGACCACGAGATCAACTCGATCCAGAACTATCTCTCCGACGACACGCGCGAGGCCTACCAGATGACCGACGTGAACGTGTACCAGGAGAACCTGTTCCACACCAAGATGCTGCTCAAGGACTTCGAACTGGAGAACTACCTGTTCGGCGACGCTACCCGGACGCTCTCGGCGGAACAGCGTGAGCAGGTCACGGAACGGCTCAAGCACGAAATGCTGGAGATCTTCTACGCGCGCAACATGCCGCGCTGATCGCACACGAGGAAGAAAAAGCCCGCTTCGAGCGGGCTTTTTCATGCGTGCGATTCAGATGCGGTAGGTGCTCTTGGTCATCACCTTCGCCAGCAGGCTCATGCCCAGCTTCACCGGTGCCGGGAAGCGCAGGCCGCCGGCGGCCAGGGCGTTGCTCGAATGCTGTTCCTCGTCGATACGCATCTGCTCGAGGATGGCACGGGATTTCCGATCCTCCTGGGGAATCTGCGCCAGGTGTTCGTCCAGATGCTTGCACACCTGGTCTTCGGTGGCGGCGACGAAGCCCAGGCTGACCCGGTCGCTGACCAGCCCGGCGGCGGCACCGACGCCGAAGGACAGGCCGTAGAAGATCGGATTGAGGACGCTGGGACGGCTGCCCAACTGGCGGATGCGTTGCTCGCACCAGGCCAGGTGGTCGATCTCCTCCTCGGCGGCTTCCTCCATCGCCTCGCGGACCTCGGGCAGCTTGGCGGTCAGCGACTGGCCCTGGTACAGCGCCTGGGCGCAGACCTCGCCGGTGTGGTTGATGCGCATCAGGCCGGCGATATGGCGGGTGTCTTCCTCGCTCAGTTCGCCATCGGGTTCCACGATGGCCGGCGACGGTCGCGCCGGCTGGCCGCTGAACGGCAGCAGGGTGCGCAGGGCGGAGTCGGCCTGCAGCAGGAAACGGTCGATGGGCGAATAGTGGCGGTCGGCGGACATGGCGCACCTCCGGAAACGAAAGATCGCACCAGTTTACCGGAAGTGCGCTGATAGCAGGATGTTGCGGACGGGCTGCGATGTCGCAGCGCCAGCAGGGACTCAGCCCGGCGGCCAGTGCATCTGGCGTTGACCCAGCACGTGCATGTGGATGTGGTGCACGGTCTGCCCGCCAAGGTCGTTGCAGTTCATCACCACACGGAAGCCTTCCTCGCAGCCCTGCTCCCGGGCCAGGCGCTGGGCGGTGAAGAGGATATGGCCTGCCAGCGGCCGGTCTGCCTCGGTCAGGTGCTCGAGGGTGGGAATGTGCCTTTTCGGGATGACCAGGAAGTGCACCGGCGCCTGCGGGCCGATATCGTGAAACGCGACAACTTCCTCGTCTTCGTAGAACTTGCGCGCGGGAACTTCCCCCGCCACGATCTTGCAGAACAGACAGTCCATGGGCGATTCCTCCGGCCTCGGGTGCTTTCCCGAGTGTAGCGGTGCCCGTCGCGACCGCCCAAGCGTGAAGGAGCCGCAGTGAAGAACGACATACACGACCTCGGCCTGGTCCTGGATTCCCGGGTCAAGCTGATCCTGATCGAGTCCTGGGACGAGCCGAAGGTGATGGAAACCCTCACCGGCCTGGCGGTCAGGCGCGGCCTTGGCCTGTATGCCTGGTCGGTGACCGAGGGCGTGCAGCGCCTGGGCTTCGGCGGCGAGCCGCTGGGCGGGGAGGAGAGCCGCGACCCGGTCGCGGCGTTGCGCTTGATCAAGCACGATCAGCAGGCGAATCTCTACGTGCTCTGCGACCTGCATCCTTTCCTTGGCGACAGCCCGACCCTGGTGCGCCTGCTCAAGGAAATCGCCATGGCCGAAGGCAATCATCGACCGACCGTGGTGCTGGTGTCCCATGCGCTGAAGCTGCCGGCCGAAGTGCAGCGCTTCGCCGCGCGGTTCTCGCTGTCCCTGCCCAGCGAGGACGAACTGCTCGGCATCGTCCGCGAGGAAGCGACGCGCTGGAGCGAGCGCAACCGTGGTGCCCGCGTGCGCACCGACAACCGCACCCTGCAGCAGGTGGTGAAGAACCTGCGCGGACTCAGCCATGCCGAGGCGCGACTGCTGGCGCGCAACGTGATCTGCAACGATGGGGCGATCACCCAGGAGGACCTGCCCGAGCTGAACCGCACCAAGTTCCAGCTACTCGACCTGGAGGGCGTGCTGAGCTTCGAGTACGACACCGCGCGCTTCGCCGAGGTCGGCGGGCTTGCCGCGCTCAAGCGCTGGCTCGGCGAGCGTCAGTCGGCGTTCCTCGCCGGCAAGCCTGGCGACCAGCCGAAGGGCATGATGCTGGTCGGCGTGCAGGGCGCCGGCAAGAGCCTGGCGGCCAAGGCGGTGGCCGGCCTCTGGGGCTTGCCGTTGCTGCGTCTGGATTTCGCCTGTCTCTACAACAAGTACTTCGGCGAAACCGAGCGCAACCTGCGCGAGGCGCTGCGCCTGGCCGAACAGATGGCGCCCTGCGTGCTGTGGATGGATGAAGTGGAGAAGGGCATTTCTGGCGGCGACCAGGACAACGGCGTCAGTCAGCGCGTGCTGGGTACCCTGCTGACCTGGATGGCCGAGCGCGAGGCGCCGGTCTTCATGGTCGCCACCGCGAACGCTATCGACCGCCTGCCGCCCGAACTGATCCGCAAGGGACGCTTCGACGAATTGTTCTTCGTCGACCTGCCGACGCCGGAGGTTCGCGCCGAGATCTTCCGCATCCATCTGCAACGCCGCGAGCTGGAGCCGGCACAGTTCGACCTCCTTCTGCTGGCGGCTGCCAGCGAGGGTTTCAGCGGGGCGGAGATCGAGCAGGCGGTGGTGGCGGCACTGTACGCCGGGCAGGCGCGACAGCAGGCGGTGGATCAGGAGCTGTTGCTCAGGGAGCTGTCGCGAACCTCGCCGCTGTCGGTGCTGATGGCGGAAAAGCTCGCCGCGCTGCGGACCTGGGCCAAGGGGCGGGCGGTGCCGGCAGATTGAGCCGACGGCTAACCTCGTTGCCCTGCGAGGAGAGGCCGATCAACCCCGTGGGACGGAGGGTACCGCCGAGGCGTTGACCCGCGCGGCGAGTCGGCGCACCAGCCAGCGTGGCGCCAGGCGTGGGCTCAGCGCCAGCAGGCGATTGCGCCAACCGGGGACGATCAGGGCGCGGTTCTTGTCCAGCCCGCGCAGGGCCAGCAGCGCGACTTCCTCCGGGGTCATCATCAGCTTGCTCCGGTCGAGCCTGCCGAGCCGCATCCCGGCTTCCCGGAAGAATGCCGTGCGGGTTGGCCCAGGGCACAGCACCGAGACCTTGACGCCGCGCTCTTTCAGTTCTTCCCGCAAGCCTTCCGAGAAGTGCAGGACGTAGGCCTTGCTGGCGTAGTAGTTGCTCATCCAGGCGCCGGGCTGGAAGGCGGCCACCGAGGCGATATTGAGTATCTGGCCACCGCCCTGTGCCACCATGCGGGCGCCGAGGGAGTGGCAAAGGCGGGCCAGGGCCAGGATGTTGAGTTCGATCAGCTCCTGTTCCCGCGCCCATTCCTGGTCGATGAAGGGGCCGGAGGTACCGATCCCGGCATTGTTAACCAGCAGGTCGATCTGTCGTTCGCCCTGTTCCAGTTCGTGCAACAACCCTGACAGTTGCAGCGGCTCGGAAAGATCGCAGGTGCGGAACAGCACTTCCACGCCGAAACGCTGCGCCAGCTCATAGGCGATGCTCTCCAGCGCGTCGCGCTGGCGCGCCACCAGGATCAGGGCGCGACCGCGCCGGGCCAGGGCTTCGGCTAGGGCCAGGCCGATACCGCTGGAAGCGCCGGTGATCAGGGCATAACGGGGCATTCGAGACTTCTCCGAAACGGACGGGGAATTGGACCCCGCCCGTCGCGAGGGGTTGCGTGGCTACTGTTGGTCGTCGTCTTCCATGGCCTCTGCCGCCGCCGTGGCGGCTTCATCGGCTTCGGCCGCCGCTGCGGCGGCCTGCTCGTCCGTGGTGTACGGGTCGGCTGGAGCGCTGGCGCCGCCGTCATAGTTCGCGCGCTCCAGGTAACCCTGGTAGGACGGCAGGGCGATGGCGGCGATGATACCGACTATCGGCAGCAGGATGATCAGACTGGCCAGGACTTTCACCCCGGTGCTGTTCGCCGGCGGCGGCGGACCGTAGCGGTTGGCGCCGGTGCTGCCGGGCAGGACCAGCATCAGGATGCCGAACACGCTGCCGACGAAGGGGACGAAGTTGAGCAGCCAGAGCCAGCCCGACCAGCCGAGGTCATGCAGGCGCTGCACGCCGATCATCACGGCAATGACGATGAAGGCGATCGAGGCCAGGGCGGTGACGGCCACGCCGACGGTTTCGCCGAGCAGGAAGCCCAGGCCCATGATGACGAGGAAACAGAGCGTCATCGCCATCGACCAGCCGAGATAGCGCAGGCGTCCGATCCGGCCGTTGGTGGTGAACACGTTCAGCTCGCCGAACTCGGGGAGGGCTTCGCCGACCTGGGCGCTGGGTGGTGTGTAGGGAGACGCGCCCGCGCCCGCGGCCGCGGAGGCCGCAGGCGCGGCGTTTTCGCCGAGCTGCGCCTGGCGCGCCAGGTACTTCTCGATGATGATGCCGCAAGCCGAACATTCCGCTCCGCTGGGCTGTTCATGGCCGCATTTCGGGCAGGTCATGGGAGGCAGGTCTTGCGCTGGGGTTTCCTCCGCGACCTGGGGGTTGTGATCGGGCGTTTCCACCAGGCTCAGGCTGGCCGCCAGGTCGACTTCCTTGTAGGCATTGGCGCCGGCCTGGCGCAGGGCGGTCAGGTAACGCTCCGCCTCGGCCTCTGGAAGTTCGCGTTTCAGCACCACCGGGCGACCGCCGAAGAGGGCGTCGATCTTGCCCGGTTCGCTCTTGAACAGGCGGGCGAGATTGTCCTTCACGGTTTCGAGCGATGCGTCGGGCATCAGCTCGCCGGAGAAGACGATCTTGAAGCGTTGGTCGGTCATGCAGGCATCCTTGTCAGCTGGGGTGAGAGAAATGCAGCCGACAGCCTAATCGGCGGCCTTGGCGCCCACAAGCGCGAGATGAGAACTCCCGCACAAGCCAGGGCGCCGTGACCCGGCGGTTTCAGCGCGGCCAGCGGTTGGCCAGGCTATCCATGTTCCGCAGGGCGTCTCGATATTCCCGGTCGAGGCGGGCGACCAACTCGTCGACGCCGGGCAAGTCGTCTATGTTGCCCGCGCCCTGGCCGGCGGACCACACGGTCTTCCAGGCCTTGGCCTCGTCGTTCACCGGCTTGAGTTTCTCGCCGTAGTTCATGTCTGCCTTGTCGGTCAGGCGCTTCAGATCGTAGCCGGCGGCCTCCAGGCTTTGCCGCATGAAGCTGGCCGGTACGCCGGACACCGCCGGGGTGTGCACGATGTCGGCGGCGCGTGCCTCCAGGATCATCTGCTTGTAGGCGTCGGAGGCATTGCTCTCGCGGGTGGCGATGAAGCGAGTGCCGAGATAGGCCAGGTCGGCGCCGAGCATCTGTGCGGCGAGAATCTCGTGGCCGTGGTTGATGCAGCCGGCCAACAGCAGGGTCTTGTCGAAGAACTGGCGGATTTCCGCGACCAGCGCGAAAGGGCTCCAGGTCCCGGCGTGCCCGCCCGCGCCGGCCGCCACCGCGATCAGGCCGTCAACCCCGGCCTCGGCGGCTTTTTCGGCGTGGCGGCGGGTGGTGACGTCGTGGAACACCAGGCCGCCGTAGCTATGCACAGCGTCTACCACTTCGCGCACTGCGCCGAGGCTGGTGATGACGATCGGTACGCGGTGCTCGACGCAGATCCGCAGGTCGGCCTGCAACCGCGGATTGGTGTTGTGGACGATCAGGTTCACCGCATAGGGCGCGGGATTGTCCAGCGCCTGCAGGCCGGCCCCGATTTCCTCCAGCCAACCCTCGAAGCCGCTGCTCTCGCGCTGGTTGAGCGCCGGGAAGCTGCCGACGATGCCGCTGCGGCAGCAGGCCAGCACCAACTGCGGGTTGGATACCAGGAACATTGGCGCGGCCACCATCGGCAGTCGCAGGCGTTGGTCGAGCAGGGCGGGCAAGGACATGGACAGGACTCCTGGGTCAGAAAGGTTTGAGCACCACCAGTAGGACGATCAGCAGCAGGAACAGTACAGGCACTTCGTTGAACCAGCGGTAGAACACATGGCTGCGCCCCGGCTCGCCGCGGGCGAAGCGCTTGAGCATGGCGCCGCAGGCGTGGTGGTAGCCGATCAGCAGGACCACCAGGGTCAGCTTGGCGTGCAGCCAGCCTTGGCTCAGCCAGCCGGGGGTGAGATAGAGCATCCAGAGGCCAAGGACCAGGGTGGCGAGCATCGAGGGCATCATGATCCCTCGGTAGAGCTTGCGCTCCATGACGCAGAAGCGTTCCCGGCTGGTCTGGTCCTCGCTCATGGCGTGGTAGACGAACAGGCGCGGCAGGTAGAACAGGCCGGCGAACCAGCAGACCACGGCGATGATATGGAAGGCTTTGAGCCACATGTACATCAGGACATCCTCTTGATCACGGTGCCCCGATAGTAGAGGGATGGCTGGAACGCGTCACCCTGGCGGCTTGCCGCTGTCTGATTTGCCGGCAGATATGGCCGCATAACAGGTAGGAACATTCGGATAGGGCCTCGCAGCAATTTCTGCCCGACGACCCCGGGGGCTAGACTGCCGACCGAAGGGCCGAACCGGTCGCAAAGCCGGACGCCCAGCGCTGTTCATGCCGGCGCTCGGCTCTTATCATTGGCCTCTTTTGGCTAGCTTGCCTCAGCGCGCGGAGTGATGGACAGATGATCAAGGTCGGCATCGTTGGCGGTACGGGTTATACGGGCGTGGAACTGCTGCGCCTGCTGGCGCAGCATCCGCAGGCCCGGGTGGAAGTGATCACTTCGCGTTCCGAGGCGGGGGTGAAGGTCGCCGACATGTACCCGAACCTGCGAGGTCATTATGACGACCTGCAGTTCAGCGTGCCGGACGCGCAGCGCCTCGGCGCCTGCGACGTGGTGTTCTTCGCCACGCCGCACGGCGTGGCGCACGCGCTGGCTGGCGAACTGCTGGACGCCGGGACCCGGGTCATCGATCTGTCCGCTGACTTCCGCCTGGCGGACGCCGAGGAGTGGGCGCGCTGGTACGGCCAGCCGCATGGCGCTCCGGCGCTGCTCGACGAGGCTGTCTACGGCCTGCCGGAAGTGAACCGCGAGAAGATCCGCCAGGCCCGCCTGATCGCCGTGCCGGGCTGCTACCCGACCGCGACCCAGCTGGGCCTGATCCCGCTGCTGGAAGCCGGCCTGGCCGACGCCTCGCGGCTGATCGCCGATTGCAAGTCCGGGGTCAGCGGTGCCGGTCGGGGCGCCAAGGTTGGCTCGCTGTTCTGCGAGGCGGGCGAAAGCATGATGGCCTACGCGGTCAAAGGGCATCGGCATCTCCCGGAAATCAGCCAGGGCCTGCGTCGGGCCTCCGGCGGCGACGTCGGGCTGACGTTCGTACCGCACCTGACGCCAATGATCCGCGGTATCCATGCAACCCTCTATGCCCATGTCGCGGATCGCTCGGTCGACCTCCAGGCGTTGTTCGAGAAGCGCTACGCCGACGAACCCTTCGTCGACGTGATGCCGGCCGGCAGCCATCCGGAGACCCGCAGCGTGCGTGGCGCCAATGTCTGCCGAATCGCCGTGCATCGCCCCCAGGGCGGCGACCTGGTGGTGGTGCTGTCGGTGATCGACAACCTGGTCAAGGGCGCCTCGGGTCAGGCGCTCCAGAACATGAACATCCTGTTCGGGCTGGACGAGCGCCTGGGCCTCTCGCATGCGGCCCTGCTCCCCTGATGTCCGGCTGGGAACTCCAGTTCCGTGATCCACGGCGGGCCTGGCTGGTCCGCCTCGGGGTGGGTGCGCTGCTGCTGGCGGTTCCGCTGGCGTTTCTCGGCGGTCGCTGGTCGACCGGGGCGGACGCCGCTCGCAGCGAGGCCGATGCGCAACGCCAGGAAACCCTGATCGGCGAGCAGAAGGCCGAGCTGGAGCGCCTGCGTACCGAAATCGAGGTGTTGCGCAGCGGAGAACGCCTCAGCCAGCAGGCCACCGAACAGAGCCGGCAGACCATCAAGCTGCTTGAGGACCAGGTGTTCAAGCAGCAACAGGACATCGCGTTCTACAAGGGGGTAGTCGCGCCGGCCAGCAAGGCGGATGCGCTGGAAATCCGTGCCTTTGAGGTGCAGGGCACGGACGACCCGCAGCGCTTCCGCTATAAGGTGATGCTCAGCCGCCTGGGCAGGGACGACCGCAAGCTGGATGGGCGGCTGAAAGTCCGCATCAGCGGCAAGCTGGCGCGCAAGGACGCTACCTACGACCTCGAACAGCTCTCGCCGGAACTGGGCAAGACAGGGCTGTCGATTTCCCTCCGGCATTTCCAGTCGATCCCAGAAGGGGGGCGTTTCGCCGAGCTGGAGCTGCCGAAGAACTTCATCCCGAAGCTGATCGACGTACGTGCGGAGCTGAATGGCCAGTCCAAACCGCTACAGCGCCGTTTCGATTGGCCGAAGCAGTGAGTGAGCATTATGTGGAGCAAGAACAAAGGCCGGGCCGACGTCCAGCGTTTCACCGGGCAGACCAGCCTGATCGCCAGCGGCGCCGAACTGGTCGGTGACATGAACCTCAAGGGCGCGGTGCAGATCGACGGCACCGTCCGCGGAGCGTTGCAGGCGCACGAAGGGCTGGTGCGGGTCAGCGCCGGCGGTCGAGTCGATGGCGAAATCCGGGCCCCCCATGTGATCATCGACGGTCAGGTGGATGGCGACATCCATGCCATCGAACGCCTGGAGCTGGGGGCCCAGGCCCGGGTGAAGGGCAATCTTCACTATGGGCTGATCGAAACCGCCATGGGGGCCCAGATCGAGGGCCGCCTGTGCCCGATGACCGAGGCCAGTCCGCGCCCGCTGGAACTGCCTGCCAGCGTGGAAACTGTGGATTAGTTGACCATTTTTCTGGGACAAGAGGATAATGGGCGTAATGTTGTAACGCACGGCCTCAAGCCGGGAGATTCGGAAACATGAGCATCGAGACCTTCACCCCTACGCCCCTGCTCTTTACCCCAGGCGCAGCCAACAAGGTGAAGACGTTGATTGACGAAGAGGGCAATCCTCGCCTGAAACTGCGTGTATTCGTCACCGGCGGCGGTTGCTCGGGCTTCCAGTATGGCTTCACCTTCGACGAAGATATCGCCGATGACGATACCGTGATCGAGCGCGATGGCGTGGGCCTGGTGGTGGACCCGATGAGCTTCCAGTACCTGGCGGGCTCGGAAGTCGACTACCAGGAAGGCCTGGAAGGTTCGAGGTTCGTCATCAAGAACCCGAACGCCGCCACGACTTGCGGTTGCGGACAGTCGTTCTCGATCTGACGTCGATGGGGCCGCTACGAAAACGCCGCGCTTATATGCGCGGCGTTTTCGTTTCAGGCGGGATACAGCGCGCCCAGAGTTCTGGGACCGAGCGCACCGGTCACATCAGGGCAGTTGCCGGGCAGGCGCTCGAGAAACCGATGGGCTAGCCAGGCGAATGCCATGCCCTCCATCCAGGCAGGGGGAATGCCGTATTCGTCGGTACTGGCGACCCGAGCTTCGGGCATCAGCATGGCCAGGCGCTTCATCAGCGCCGTATTGAAGGCGCCGCCGCCGCATACCAGCACCTCTTCGCAGTCCGGCTGGGCGTCCAGCAGCGATTCGCTGATGCTGCGCGCGCTCAGTTCCAGCAGGGTTGCCTGGATATCCGCTGCCGGCAAGGCAGGGTGACGAGCCAGGTGCTCCTGCAGCCAGGGCAGGTTGAAGCGCTCGCGCCCGGTGCTCTTGGGGCCACGCGCGGCGAAGAATTCATCCGCCAGCAGGCTTGCCAGCAGTGCGTGGTTCACCTGGCCGCTGGCGGCCCACGCACCGTCCCGGTCGAAATGTTCACCGCGCTGGTGATGAATCCAGGCGTCCATCAGCACGTTGCCCGGGCCGCAGTCGAAGCCGCGTACCGGCTTTCCGGGGCTGAGCAGCGAAACGTTGCTGAAGCCACCGATGTTCAGGACCGCCCTGGAGGTGTCATCATCGCCAAACAGCGCCTGATGGAAGGCCGGTACCAGCGGGGCGCCCTGGCCGCCGGCTGCGACGTCACGGCGGCGGAAGTCGGCGACGACATCGATGCCGGTCAGCTCCGCCAGCAGGGCGGGGTTGCCGATCTGCACCGTGAAGTGGCGAGCGGGTTCATGCCGGATGGTTTGACCATGACTGCCGATGGCACGGACTTCGTCGGGGCTCATCTGCTGCTGGAGCAGCAGTTCGCGCACGCCCTGTGCTGCAAGGGCGACCCAGCGTTGCTCGACTTCGGCGGCGCGGGCGATTTCATCGGGACCGGGGACGCACAGGGCGAGGATGTCTTCGCGCAGCCCGGCCGGCATGGGTAGGTAATGGGAAGCGAGCAAGGTGGTGCGATCACCTTGCTCGATCAGGACGATGTCCATGCCGTCCAGGCTGGTTCCGGACATCAACCCCAGGTAGCGCGGCACGATCAGCGCTGCTTGTTCAGGGCCAGGAGGGTTTTCTTCTCCTGATCCATGCGCGCGATCATCGGCTGGGTCTGCGCCATGAAGCGCTTGCGATCTGCGCCACCGAGCGGGTCCGCCATGGGCAGCTTGGCGCTCAGCGGATCGACGTGACGGCCATTGATCTGGAACTCGTAGTGCAGGTGCGGGCCGGTGGCCAGGCCCGTCATGCCTACGTAACCGATGATCTGGCCCTGCTTCACGCTGGTACCGGCGCGGATACCCTTGGCGAAGCGGCTCATGTGTCCGTAGATGGTCCGATAGCGCTGGCCGTGCTGGATCACCACGGCGTTGCCGTAGCCCCCCTTGCGTCCGGCTTCGAGGATCTTGCCGTCTCCGGTGGCCTTGATCGGAGTGCCGATGGGGGCTGCGTAGTCGACGCCCTTGTGTGCGCGGATCTTGTTCAGGATCGGGTGGCGGCGGCCCAGGGAGAAGCGCGAGCTGATACGGGCGAAATCCACCGGCGTACGGATGAATGCCTTGCGCATGCTGGAGCCGTCGGCGCGGTAGTAGCTGGTATTGCCCTGCTTGTTGGTATAGCGCACGGCGGTGTAGGTCTTGCCACGGTTGACGAAGCGGGCGGCGAGGATATTGCCGGTCGCCACTTGCTTGCCGTTGACCTTGTGTTGTTCGTAGATCACGTCGAACTCGTCGCCTTCACGCAGATCGAGGGCGAAGTCGATGTCGTAGCCGAAGATGTTCGACAGCGACGTGACCAGGTTATAGGGCAGGCCGGCGTTACGACCGGCAACGAACAGCGAGCTGGTGATGCGGCCATGGGCATAGGCGGTATGCAGGTCGATCTGGGCCTTCTCGCGTTTGAAGGAGTAGCCCTTGTCGGTCTTGTCCAGGCCGATGGTCTCGAGTTCGCTCTGCTTGACTCGCAGCGCCTGCAGCTCTCCTTTGGGGTCGAGCTTGAGCTTGACCTCCTGGCCGACCTTCAGATGGGTGAAGCGCTTGGCATCCTTGCTGCTGGTCAGCATGTCGTGCATGGCCGAGGTGGAAAGGCCTGCCTTGGTGAATACGGTCGACAGCGTATCGCCACTGGCGACGGTGATGGTCTTCCACTCGGGATCGACGGGCTTGGTGTCGGCATCGGCTACAGATGCGCCCGGCTTGTCCGAGTCTTGCTCGGCGGTGTTGTCGTCGGAGGCGCCTTCTACCTGAGCGAAAGGCGTGCCTTCGTCGCTGGAATTGGTGACCGATTGCGGCAGGAGGTCGTCTTTCTCCTGAAGGAGGCGATCGGTGTTGCTTTCAAGCTCCAGATTGAGCGTGGTCCTCTTGGCCTCGACTTCGCTCGAGGGGAACACCAGTAGTGCCAAACTGAGGAGCGCTGCAACACCGCTGGCGGCCAACAAGTGGCTTTTCGGGTAATACGGCGGCGCTTTCTGATCGGATTGCGTCATGGCGTGATTGGTGTTTTTGGATTGTGAATAAATAACTGCCTAAAATATAACCAAAATCTCCTTGAATCAAGCCAAAAGTCGCGTCTGGCCTGGCTCCGTCCCCCTGACGGTCGGCAAAATTTGTTTTTAGTCTGCGATCTTGTATGGTTGGTTCCCTTTCGATTTTGGCAATTGGGCAGAACCTGTAAATGAAGTCGGTTGAAGAGCAGCTGGCGCTGATCCAGCGCGGTGCAGACGAGATCCTGGTAGAGGCGGAACTGGTGGCCAAGCTGAAGCGAGGCCAGCCCTTGCGGATCAAGGCCGGCTTCGACCCGACCGCTCCCGATCTGCATCTTGGCCATACCGTGCTTATTAATAAGCTGCGCCAGTTCCAGGACCTGGGACATCAGGTGATCTTCCTCATCGGTGACTTCACTGGGATGATCGGTGACCCCAGTGGGAAAAGTGTTACCCGTCCTCCCCTGACGCGCGAGCAGGTTCTGGAGAATGCGGAGACGTACAAGTCCCAGGTCTTCAAGATCCTCGACCCAGCCAAGACCGAAGTAGCCTTCAATTCCACCTGGATGGACCAGCTGACCCCGGCTGACTTCATTCGTCTTGCCTCTCAGTACACCGTTGCGCGCATGCTGGAGCGCGATGACTTTAGCAAGCGCTATGCCAGCAATCAGCCCATCGCTATCCATGAGTTCCTCTATCCGCTGGTCCAGGGCTATGACTCCGTCGCGCTGAAGGCGGACGTCGAGTTGGGTGGCACCGACCAGAAGTTCAACCTGCTGATGGGGCGCGAGCTGCAGCGTGCCTATGGCCAGGAGGCCCAGGTGATCCTGACCATGCCGTTGCTGGAAGGGCTGGATGGCGTGAAGAAGATGTCCAAGTCGCTGGGCAACTATATTGGTATCCAGGAAGCGCCGGGTGTCATGTACAGCAAGCTGGTCTCCATTCCTGACACGCTGATGTGGCGTTACTTCGAACTGCTCAGCTTCCGTTCCCTGGATGAGATCGATAGCTTCCGCAAGGACGTCGAGGCGGGCGCCAACCCGCGTGACATCAAGATCAAGCTGGCCGAGGAGATCGTCGCCCGCTTCCATGGCGAGGAGGCGGCGGCGAGCGCACACAAGTCGGCCGGCAATCGCCTGAAGGAGGGCGAGCTGCCGGAAGACCTGCCGGAGATCGAGCTGTCGTCCCCCGAGGATATGCCCGTTGCCTCTGTCCTTAATAAGGCGGGGTTGGTGAAGAATGCGGCTGCGGCTCGCGATCTCCTGGGTGCCGGCAGCGTCAAGGTGGATGGGCAGGTCGTCGACCGCACCTTCATGCTGGCGCTGGGTGAAACCCGTGTGTTCCAGGCAGGGAAGAAGGCTTTCGCGCGCATCACGCTGAAAGCTGAATAATTCTTTCAAATAAGTGTTGACGCCAGTTTCTATCTCCCTATAATGCGCACCACTTCCGGCGACGATGAAGAGTAAATGCTTGAAAATCAAGGATTTACGGATTCTCCTCCGGGGGTGGTGAAGCGCTCCGGCAGGTTGTTCGCCGCAGCGGTTCGGTCCCGGAAGGGGTTCGAAACGAAGCTTTATCGAGGTGCTTGACAGCGAATTTGAACGCTGTAGAATGCGCCTCCCGCTGATCGGAAGATGGTTTGAAGGTCGGCGCAAGCGGTTGAGTAGAAAAGAAAATTTTCGAAAATAACGCTTGACGGAACGAGAGGTTGCTGTAGAATGCGCGGCCTCGGTTGAGACGAAAGCCTTGACCAACTGCTCTTTAACAAGTCGAATCAAGCAATTCGTGTGGGTGCTTGTGATGTAAGACTGGTGATCGCAAGATTATCAGCAACGCAAGTAACACTCGTGAATTCGAGAGTTTTATCTCTTTTTAAGAGAATGCGATTGCTGAGCCAAGTTTAGGGTTTTCTCAAAACCCAAGCAGTATTGAACTGAAGAGTTTGATCATGGCTCAGATTGAACGCTGGCGGCAGGCCTAACACATGCAAGTCGAGCGGATGAAGGGAGCTTGCTCCTGGATTCAGCGGCGGACGGGTGAGTAATGCCTAGGAATCTGCCTGGTAGTGGGGGATAACGTCCGGAAACGGGCGCTAATACCGCATACGTCCTGAGGGAGAAAGTGGGGGATCTTCGGACCTCACGCTATCAGATGAGCCTAGGTCGGATTAGCTAGTTGGTGGGGTAAAGGCCTACCAAGGCGACGATCCGTAACTGGTCTGAGAGGATGATCAGTCACACTGGAACTGAGACACGGTCCAGACTCCTACGGGAGGCAGCAGTGGGGAATATTGGACAATGGGCGAAAGCCTGATCCAGCCATGCCGCGTGTGTGAAGAAGGTCTTCGGATTGTAAAGCACTTTAAGTTGGGAGGAAGGGCAGTAAGTTAATACCTTGCTGTTTTGACGTTACCAACAGAATAAGCACCGGCTAACTTCGTGCCAGCAGCCGCGGTAATACGAAGGGTGCAAGCGTTAATCGGAATTACTGGGCGTAAAGCGCGCGTAGGTGGTTCAGCAAGTTGGATGTGAAATCCCCGGGCTCAACCTGGGAACTGCATCCAAAACTACTGAGCTAGAGTACGGTAGAGGGTGGTGGAATTTCCTGTGTAGCGGTGAAATGCGTAGATATAGGAAGGAACACCAGTGGCGAAGGCGACCACCTGGACTGATACTGACACTGAGGTGCGAAAGCGTGGGGAGCAAACAGGATTAGATACCCTGGTAGTCCACGCCGTAAACGATGTCGACTAGCCGTTGGGATCCTTGAGATCTTAGTGGCGCAGCTAACGCGATAAGTCGACCGCCTGGGGAGTACGGCCGCAAGGTTAAAACTCAAATGAATTGACGGGGGCCCGCACAAGCGGTGGAGCATGTGGTTTAATTCGAAGCAACGCGAAGAACCTTACCTGGCCTTGACATGCTGAGAACTTTCCAGAGATGGATTGGTGCCTTCGGGAACTCAGACACAGGTGCTGCATGGCTGTCGTCAGCTCGTGTCGTGAGATGTTGGGTTAAGTCCCGTAACGAGCGCAACCCTTGTCCTTAGTTACCAGCACCTCGGGTGGGCACTCTAAGGAGACTGCCGGTGACAAACCGGAGGAAGGTGGGGATGACGTCAAGTCATCATGGCCCTTACGGCCAGGGCTACACACGTGCTACAATGGTCGGTACAAAGGGTTGCCAAGCCGCGAGGTGGAGCTAATCCCATAAAACCGATCGTAGTCCGGATCGCAGTCTGCAACTCGACTGCGTGAAGTCGGAATCGCTAGTAATCGTGAATCAGAATGTCACGGTGAATACGTTCCCGGGCCTTGTACACACCGCCCGTCACACCATGGGAGTGGGTTGCTCCAGAAGTAGCTAGTCTAACCGCAAGGGGGACGGTTACCACGGAGTGATTCATGACTGGGGTGAAGTCGTAACAAGGTAGCCGTAGGGGAACCTGCGGCTGGATCACCTCCTTAATCGAAGATCTCAGCTTCTTCATAAGCTCCCACACGAATTGCTTGATTCACTGGTTAGACGATTGGGTCTGTAGCTCAGTTGGTTAGAGCGCACCCCTGATAAGGGTGAGGTCGGCAGTTCGAATCTGCCCAGACCCACCAATTGTTGGTGTGCTGCGTGATCCGATACGGGGCCATAGCTCAGCTGGGAGAGCGCCTGCTTTGCACGCAGGAGGTCAGGAGTTCGATCCTCCTTGGCTCCACCATCCAAACAATCGTCGAAAGCTCAGAAATGAATGTTCGTAGATGAACATTGATTTCTGGTCTTTGCACCAGAACTGTTCTTTAAAAATTCGGGTATGTGATAGAAGTAAGACTGAATGATCTCTTTCACTGGTGATCATTCAAGTCAAGGTAAAATTTGCGAGTTCAAGCGCGAATTTTCGGCGAATGTCGTCTTCACAGTATAACCAGATTGCTTGGGGTTATATGGTCAAGTGAAGAAGCGCATACGGTGGATGCCTTGGCAGTCAGAGGCGATGAAAGACGTGGTAGCCTGCGAAAAGCTTCGGGGAGTCGGCAAACAGACTTTGATCCGGAGATCTCTGAATGGGGGAACCCACCTAGGATAACCTAGGTATCTTGTACTGAATCCATAGGTGCAAGAGGCGAACCAGGGGAACTGAAACATCTAAGTACCCTGAGGAAAAGAAATCAACCGAGATTCCCTTAGTAGTGGCGAGCGAACGGGGATTAGCCCTTAAGCTTCATTGATTTTAGCGGAACGCTCTGGAAAGTGCGGCCATAGTGGGTGATAGCCCCGTACGCGAAAGGATCTTTGAAGTGAAATCGAGTAGGACGGAGCACGAGAAACTTTGTCTGAACATGGGGGGACCATCCTCCAAGGCTAAATACTACTGACTGACCGATAGTGAACCAGTACCGTGAGGGAAAGGCGAAAAGAACCCCGGAGAGGGGAGTGAAATAGAACCTGAAACCGTATGCGTACAAGCAGTGGGAGCCTACTTGTTAGGTGACTGCGTACCTTTTGTATAATGGGTCAGCGACTTATATTCAGTGGCAAGCTTAACCGTATAGGGTAGGCGTAGCGAAAGCGAGTCTTAATAGGGCGTTTAGTCGCTGGGTATAGACCCGAAACCGGGCGATCTATCCATGAGCAGGTTGAAGGTTAGGTAACACTGACTGGAGGACCGAACCCACTCCCGTTGAAAAGGTAGGGGATGACTTGTGGATCGGAGTGAAAGGCTAATCAAGCTCGGAGATAGCTGGTTCTCCTCGAAAGCTATTTAGGTAGCGCCTCATGTATCACTCTGGGGGGTAGAGCACTGTTTCGGCTAGGGGGTCATCCCGACTTACCAAACCGATGCAAACTCCGAATACCCAGAAGTGCCGAGCATGGGAGACACACGGCGGGTGCTAACGTCCGTCGTGAAAAGGGAAACAACCCAGACCGCCAGCTAAGGTCCCAAAGTTGTGGTTAAGTGGTAAACGATGTGGGAAGGCTTAGACAGCTAGGAGGTTGGCTTAGAAGCAGCCATCCTTTAAAGAAAGCGTAATAGCTCACTAGTCGAGTCGGCCTGCGCGGAAGATGTAACGGGGCTCAAACCACACACCGAAGCTGCGGGTGTCACGTAAGTGACGCGGTAGAGGAGCGTTCTGTAAGCCTGTGAAGGTGAGTTGAGAAGCTTGCTGGAGGTATCAGAAGTGCGAATGCTGACATGAGTAACGACAATGGGTGTGAAAAACACCCACGCCGAAAGACCAAGGGTTCCTGCGCAACGTTAATCGACGCAGGGTTAGTCGGTTCCTAAGGCGAGGCTGAAAAGCGTAGTCGATGGGAAACAGGTTAATATTCCTGTACTTCTGGTTACTGCGATGGAGGGACGGAGAAGGCTAGGCCAGCTTGGCGTTGGTTGTCCAAGTTTAAGGTGGTAGGCTGAAATCTTAGGTAAATCCGGGGTTTCAAGGCCGAGAGCTGATGACGAGTCGTCTTTTAGATGACGAAGTGGTTGATGCCATGCTTCCAAGAAAAGCTTCTAAGCTTCAGGTAACTAGGAACCGTACCCCAAACCGACACAGGTGGTCGGGTAGAGAATACCAAGGCGCTTGAGAGAACTCGGGTGAAGGAACTAGGCAAAATGGCACCGTAACTTCGGGAGAAGGTGCGCCGGCTAGGGTGAAGGATTTACTCCGTAAGCTCTGGCTGGTCGAAGATACCAGGCCGCTGCGACTGTTTATTAAAAACACAGCACTCTGCAAACACGAAAGTGGACGTATAGGGTGTGACGCCTGCCCGGTGCCGGAAGGTTAATTGATGGGGTTAGCGCAAGCGAAGCTCTTGATCGAAGCCCCGGTAAACGGCGGCCGTAACTATAACGGTCCTAAGGTAGCGAAATTCCTTGTCGGGTAAGTTCCGACCTGCACGAATGGCGTAACGATGGCGGCGCTGTCTCCACCCGAGACTCAGTGAAATTGAAATCGCTGTGAAGATGCAGTGTATCCGCGGCTAGACGGAAAGACCCCGTGAACCTTTACTGTAGCTTTGCACTGGACTTTGAGCCTGCTTGTGTAGGATAGGTGGGAGGCTTTGAAGCGTGGACGCCAGTTCGCGTGGAGCCATCCTTGAAATACCACCCTGGCATGCTTGAGGTTCTAACTCTGGTCCGTGATCCGGATCGAGGACAGTGTATGGTGGGCAGTTTGACTGGGGCGGTCTCCTCCTAAAGAGTAACGGAGGAGTACGAAGGTGCGCTCAGACCGGTCGGAAATCGGTCGCAGAGTATAAAGGCAAAAGCGCGCTTGACTGCGAGACAGACACGTCGAGCAGGTACGAAAGTAGGTCTTAGTGATCCGGTGGTTCTGTATGGAAGGGCCATCGCTCAACGGATAAAAGGTACTCCGGGGATAACAGGCTGATACCGCCCAAGAGTTCATATCGACGGCGGTGTTTGGCACCTCGATGTCGGCTCATCACATCCTGGGGCTGAAGCCGGTCCCAAGGGTATGGCTGTTCGCCATTTAAAGTGGTACGCGAGCTGGGTTTAGAACGTCGTGAGACAGTTCGGTCCCTATCTGCCGTGGACGTTTGAGATTTGAGAGGGGCTGCTCCTAGTACGAGAGGACCGGAGTGGACGAACCTCTGGTGTTCCGGTTGTCACGCCAGTGGCATTGCCGGGTAGCTATGTTCGGAAAAGATAACCGCTGAAAGCATCTAAGCGGGAAACTTGCCTCAAGATGAGATCTCACTGGGAACTTGATTCCCCTGAAGGGCCGTCGAAGACTACGACGTTGATAGGCTGGGTGTGTAAGCGTTGTGAGGCGTTGAGCTAACCAGTACTAATTGCCCGTGAGGCTTGACCATATAACACCCAAACAATCTGACGATTGTGTGTTGTAAGGTGAAGTCGACGAACCGAAAGTTCGCATGAACCGCAAAACACCTTGAAATCACATACCTGAATCCGGATAGACGTAAGCCCAAGCGAACGGATATCCAACCGAATTGCTTGACGATCATAGAGCGTTGGAACCACCTGATCCCTTCCCGAACTCAGAAGTGAAACGACGCATCGCCGATGGTAGTGTGGGGTCTCCCCATGTGAGAGTAGGTCATCGTCAAGCTCCTATCCCAAAACCCCTGGTTAGCGATGACCAGGGGTTTTGCTTTTGCGTGCGGAAAAGTCTGCGAAAATCCAGGGAAAAGGCAGCTATACGGCAGGGCTTTTCGTAGGCAAAGCGCAAGTGCCTCTATATGATGCGTGCCTGGCTAGTGTGGGGCGTCTATGCAGACCTTGCTGAAACTACTTCAAGACGGGCGATTCCACTCCGGTGAGGAGTTGGGGGCGGTACTGGGCATCAGTCGCAGTGCAGTCTGGAAACGCTTGCAGCACCTGGAGGCTGAACATGGCCTGCAGTTCCACAAGGTGCGTGGCCGGGGTTACCGCCTGGCGAGTCCCCTCAGTCTCCTGGATCCGCGGAAGATCGACAGCCTCTGGCCTGTCGAGATCATGCCCACCGTCGATTCGACCAATAGCGAGGCCATGCGCAGGCTCGCGGCTGGAGCCTCGACGCCTTTCGTTATCGTCGCCGAGCAGCAGACTGCCGGGCGTGGACGTCGCGGGCGAGCCTGGGTCAGTCCCTACGGAGAGAACCTCTATTATTCTCTGGCCATTACTGTCAGGGGGGGCGCTCGGGAGCTCGAAGGGTTGAGCCTGGTTGTCGGTCTCGCGGTGCTCCGGGCCCTGGAGTCTTTGGGCGTCCGGGACGCCGGGTTGAAGTGGCCGAACGACCTTCTGCAGGGAGGCAAGAAGATCGCCGGAATTCTCCTGGAGCTGAGTGGCGACCCCGCGGATCTGTGTCATGTCGTTATCGGCATAGGGATCAACGTCAACATGAAGACCGCCACTGATATCGGCCAGCCTTGGACCTCCCTGCGCGAAGCGCTGGGGGAGCTGGTGGATCGTTCGCGGCTGCTTTCTGCTCTCAATCGGCAGTTGGCCGATTATCTCGATAGGCATTCGCGCGAAGGCTTTGCTGCAAGTCGCGAGGAGTGGGAGTCCTGCAATCTCTGGCAGGGTGCCCAGGTCATTCTCTCGACTGCTCTGAGTTCCATCGAGGGTCGTGTGCTGGGTGTCGATAGCCGAGGAGCGCTGCGTCTCGAGGTGGATGGCGTGGAGCAGGGGTTCAGTGGAGGGGAGCTTAGTTTGAGGTTGCGTCAATGATTCTTGAGCTCGACTGTGGAAACTCGCTGATCAAGTGGCGGGTCATCGAGGGGGCGGCGCGGTCGATCGCCGGTGGCCTTGCGGAGTCCGATGATGCCCTGGTCGAACAGTTAACGTCGCAGCAAGCGCTGCCAGTGCGAGCCTGTCGCCTGGTGAGCGTTCGCAGCGAGCAGGAAACCTCGCAACTGGTCGCACGGTTGGAGCAGCTGTTCCCGGTTTCGGCGCTGGTTGCATCATCCGGCAAGCAGTTGGCGGGTGTGCGCAACGGCTATCTCGATTACCAGCGCCTGGGGCTCGACCGCTGGCTGGCCCTCGTCGCGGCTCATCATCTGGCTAAGAAGGCCTGCCTGGTCATCGATCTGGGGACCGCGGTCACCTCTGACCTGGTCGCGGCGGATGGAGTGCATCTGGGGGGCTACATATGCCCGGGCATGACCCTGATGAGAAGCCAGTTGCGCACCCATACCCGACGTATCCGCTACGACGATGCAGAGGCCCGTCGGGCGCTTGCCAGTCTCCAGCCAGGGCAGGCCACGGCCGAGGCGGTTGAGCGGGGTTGTCTGCTCATGCTCAGGGGGTTCGTTCGTGAGCAGTACGCCATGGCGTGCGAGCTGCTCGGTCCGGATTGTGAAATATTCCTGACGGGTGGGGATGCCGAACTGGTTCGCGACGAACTGGCTGGCGCCCGGATCATGCCGGACCTGGTTTTCGTAGGGCTGGCACTGGCTTGCCCGATTGAGTGAGAGGATCTATGCGCTGGTTCTTCCTGTTTCTCCTGGCCCTGAACGTCTTCTACTACGTCTGGCACCAGCAGCAATCCCCGCTACGGGCCAAGGAAATCGCACCGCTGGAACTCTATAAGGATGGGCAGAAGAACATTCTGCTGTTGGCCGAGAGCAACCTTGCTTCCAGGGCGCGCTCGGGATCGCAGGTGCCGGCGCCGAGTGTGCCTCCGGCTGCCGAAGAGTCGATCGCATCCGAGTCGGCCTGTCTCTATCTTGGCGGAGGCGGTGAGGAGGCGGATGCCCGAAGGTTGCAGCAGCGCCTGCTGGGCCTGGATATCGAGGCGGAGGTCGAGGCCCGTGGGGAGATGAGCGTCGATTACTGGGTCTATCTTCCTCCGCTAGCCTCGCGGGAGGCTGCGCTTCGTCAGTTGAAGGAGCTTCAGGCGCGCAATATCGACAGCTACCTGATTGGCGAGGGAGTGCTGGCCAATGGCATTTCTTTGGGGATGTTTTCCGCGCGGGATTCGGCTGAAAGTGCGCAGGCCCGTCTCAAGACGGCAGGTTACGAGGCGGAGCTGAAGGAATTGCCCCGCGGGCAGCGTGATTTCTGGGTAAGGGTGGCACCCGGCAGCCGGCGTCTGGTGGATGAGCAACTGCTCCAGGAGCTGGCTCGGGACTTCAAGGGATTGCAGCATCAAATAATGTCGTGCAAAGGTGTTGCATCCCCCTGATGGTTTGCATAGAATGGCGCCCGCTTCGCAGGGGGAAGGCTGAAAGACTCCTACCATGAAGTTGCTGTTGAAACCTAAGTTCAGGTTTTTTAAGAGAAAACTCTTGACAGCAAGGTGGCAGACGTAGAGAATGCCGCCCACCAGTTTGGAGGGATTCCCGAGTGGCCAAAGGGATCAGACTGTAAATCTGACGTCATAGACTTCGAAGGTTCGAATCCTTCTCCCTCCACCAGTTTAAAAGCGTGAGCTTCGGGCTCCGCGGGTATAGTTCAGTGGTAGAACCTCAGCCTTCCAAGCTGATGATGCGGGTTCGATTCCCGCTACCCGCTCCAGTCAAGTTGCTTGTGTTTCGCTCATGTAGCTCAGTTGGTAGAGCACACCCTTGGTAAGGGTGAGGTCAGCGGTTCAAATCCGCTCATGAGCTCCATTTATCCAGGGGCAGATATGAAAATATCTGCCCTTGTTCTAATGGTAGCGTGATCCGCTCAATTCCTTGAAGGGGATGGTCTCCATGGCTAAAGAAAAATTTGAACGGAACAAGCCGCACGTCAACGTCGGCACCATCGGTCACGTTGACCATGGCAAGACCACTCTGACCGCTGCACTGACCAAGGTCTGCTCCGACACCTGGGGTGGTTCCGCTCGTGCTTTCGATCAGATCGACAACGCGCCGGAAGAAAAGGCCCGCGGTATCACCATCAACACCTCGCACGTTGAATA
>NZ_KI517354.1:2429876-2494752 GCF_000478485.2 Pseudomonas sp. P179 | reverse complement strand
CTGATCGCTCCGATCGCCATGGAAGATGGCCTGCGCTTCGCGATCCGCGAAGGCGGCCGTACCGTTGGCGCCGGCGTGGTTGCCAAGATCATCGAATAATATCGGTTGATCTTCCCCTCTCAGGCCGGCATAATGGTCGGCCTGATTTTGCTTCAGGCCAGTAGCTCAATTGGCAGAGCGGCGGTCTCCAAAACCGCAGGTTGGGGGTTCGATTCCCTCCTGGCCTGCCAGATTTCCCAAGTAAATCTGGCTTTTCTTCACGAGATTCCTAACAGATGAATGCCAAGGCAGAAGCCAAAGAATCACGTTTTGATCTCTTGAAATGGCTCTTGGTTGCCGTTCTGGTTGTGGTTGCCGTTGTGGGCAATCAGTACTTTTCGGCTCAACCAATCCTGTATCGCGTTCTCGGTATTCTCGTTCTGGCGGTGATCGCTGCTTTCCTGGCTCTGCAAACGGCCAAGGGGCAGGCCTTCTTTAGTCTTGCTAAGGAAGCGCGCGTCGAGATTCGCAAGGTCGTATGGCCGAGTCGTCAAGAAACAACTCAGACCACGCTGATCGTGGTCGCGGTAGTGCTGGTAATGGCGCTGCTGCTGTGGGGGCTCGATTCCCTGCTGGGTTGGTTGGTTTCCATGATTGTAGGTTAAGGGTGCGCCGTGGCTAAGCGTTGGTACGTTGTGCATGCATACTCGGGCTACGAGAAGCATGTCATGCGCTCGCTGATCGAGCGTGTCAAGCTTGCTGGCATGGAAGAAGAGTTCGGCGAGATTCTGGTTCCCACCGAAGAAGTGGTGGAGATGCGGAACGGCCAGAAGCGCAAGAGCGAGCGCAAATTCTTCCCTGGCTATGTGCTGGTTCAGATGGAAATGAACGAAGGTACCTGGCACCTGGTGAAGGATACCCCGCGTGTCATGGGCTTCATCGGCGGGACTGCCGACAAGCCGGCTCCGATCACCGATCGTGAGGCTGATGCAATCCTGCGTCGCGTGGCCGATAGCGGCGACAAGCCCAAGCCGAAGACCCTGTTCGAGCCGGGCGAGACCGTTCGTGTCATCGATGGTCCTTTCGCCGACTTCAATGGTGTCGTCGAAGAAGTTAACTACGAGAAGAGCCGGATCCAAGTGGCCGTGCTCATCTTTGGCCGCTCTACCCCGGTGGAGCTGGAGTTCAGTCAGGTCGAAAAGGTCTAGCTGAAAACGCATCCCTCACCCCGCAGCCCAAGGCTGCGGGGTTTTGTCGTCACTGGGATAAACGCGAAAGCAACCGGGGAGCCTTCAGGCGCTTGTACCCGAATTTGGAGTAGCAAATGGCTAAGAAAATCCAGGCTTATATCAAGCTGCAAGTAAAGGCCGGTCAGGCCAACCCGTCGCCGCCGGTCGGCCCTGCCCTGGGTCAGCACGGCGTGAACATCATGGAATTCTGCAAGGCGTTCAACGCCAAGACCCAAGGCCAAGAGCCGGGCCTGCCGACTCCTGTGATCATCACCGTTTACAGCGACCGTAGCTTCACCTTCGAAACCAAGAGCACCCCGGCTGCCGTCCTGCTGAAAAAAGCAGCTGGCATCACCAGCGGCTCCGCTCGTCCGAACTCCCAGAAAGTCGGCACCGTTACCCGTGCCCAGCTGGAAGAGATCGCCAAGACCAAGCAGGCTGACCTGACCGCTGCTGATCTGGACGCTGCTGTACGTACCATCGCTGGCTCCGCGCGCAGCATGGGCCTGAACGTGGAGGGTGTGTAATGGCTAAGCTGACCAAGCGCCAGAAGGCGATTGCCGAGAAAGTAGTTGCCGGCAAGCAGTACAGCTTCGAAGAGGCCGCCAAGCTGCTGGCCGAGCTGTCCACCATCAAGTTCAAGGAGTCCGTGGACGTTGCCGTGAACCTCGGCGTCGATCCGCGTAAATCCGACCAGGTCGTTCGTGGCGCCACCGTCCTGCCGAACGGCACCGGCAAGAGCGTCCGCGTTGCCGTCTTCACCCAGGGTCCGGCTGCCGAAGCCGCTCTGGCTGCCGGCGCCGACAAGGTGGGCATGGACGAACTGGCTGCCGAAATGAAAGGCGGCGACCTGAACTACGACGTCGTCATCGCTTCCCCGGATGCCATGCGTGTCGTCGGCCAGCTGGGCCAGATCCTCGGCCCGCGTGGTCTGATGCCGAACCCGAAAGTCGGCACCGTGACTCCGGACGTCGCTACCGCCGTGAAGAATGCCAAGGCTGGTCAGGTACGTTTCCGTACCGACAAGAACGGCATCATCCACAGCTCCGTCGGTAAGGTCGATTTCGAGCCGGCCAAGCTGCAGCAGAACGTTGAAGCGCTGCTGGCTGACCTGAAGCGCCTGAAGCCGTCCTCGTCGAAAGGCGTGTACGTCAAGCGCGTGACCCTGAGCACCACCATGGGTCCGGGCCTGCAGATCGACCTGGCTTCCCTGGAAGCCTAAGTGAAATCGTGCAGCGGGTTCTGCCCGCTGCACAGGTATTGGGGTCCCTGCCTGGCGGGGGCTATCCAAGACCGTAGGTGGCGCAAGCCTTAAACCACAAGCCTACGCAGATGGTGCTCCCGATTCGGTTACCGAATCAGACACCAAAACGACGTCCGGCCCCGGCTGGACGAAACGGTAACATCCAGGAGTAAACCCGTGGCAATTAAACTCGAAGACAAGAAGGCCATCGTCGCTGAAGTCAACGAGGCTGCCAAAGCTGCCCTGTCCGCTGTCGTGGCCGATGCCCGTGGCGTGACCGTAGGCGCCATGACCGGACTCCGTAAAGAGGCCCGCGAAGCTGGTGTGTACGTGAAAGTCGTACGTAACACCCTGCTCAAGCGCGCCGTTGAAGGCACCCAGTTCGACGTGCTCAACGACGTGTTCAAAGGCCCGACCCTGATCGCTTTCTCCAACGAACATCCGGGCGCTGCCGCTCGTATCTTCCGTGAGTTCGCCAAGGGTCAGGACAAGTTCGAGATCAAGGCGGCTGCCTTCGAGGGTCAGTTCCTCGCAGCCAATCAGATCGACGTACTGGCAAGCCTGCCGACCTACGACGAAGCCGTATCGCAGCTGATGAGCGTGATTCAGGGCGCTACCAGCAAGCTGGCTCGTACTCTGGCGGCCATTCGCGACCAGAAAGAAGCTGCTGCCGCCTAAGTCGGCTCGCAAGCGCTTTCAATCTTATTTGTTTAATACGATGGCCGCAGGCCGTCCCCCAATACAGGAATTAGAGTCATGGCTCTGACCAACGAAGACATCATCAACGCCGTATCCGAAATGTCCGTCATGCAAGTGGTCGAACTGATCAAGGCGATGGAAGAGAAGTTCGGCGTTACCGCTGCTGCCGCTACCGTTGCCGCTGCTGGCCCGGCTGCTGCCGCTGCCGAAGAGCAGACCGAGTTCACCATCGTCCTGGCCGAAGCTGGCGACAAGAAAGTGAACGTGATCAAGGTCGTTCGCGAACTGACCGGTCTGGGTCTGAAAGAAGCCAAGGCCGTCGTAGACGGCGCTCCGGGCGTGGTGAAGGAAGGCGCTTCGAAAGAAGAAGCCGAAGCCGCCAAGAAAGCCCTGGAAGAAGCAGGCGCCAAAGTCGAGCTCAAGTAAGCGACGACCTTGCGTCTACAGCCCGAGCGTCAAGCGAAAGGCTGATGGCTGGTGGCTTTTGCCACCGGCCTTTTTCCGTTCTGGGTGGACTCGCCTCGGGCGTTCCACCCAAGACGTGAAAGTGCCCCGAGTGGGCAATGCAGGCCAAGGGGTCTGCAAGATTTTCCGGCTGCTCCCGTCGGAGACGCCAAACAAGCAGGTGACCAAGCTGGGGAACGCTGATGGCTTACTCATACACTGAGAAAAAACGTATCCGCAAGGACTTTAGCAAGTTGCCGGACGTCATGGATGTGCCGTATTTGCTGGCCATCCAGCTGGATTCCTATCGCGAATTCCTGCAGGCTGGCGCAACCAAGGAGCAGTTCCGCGATATCGGTCTGCACGCGGCCTTCAAGTCCGTTTTCCCGATTATCAGCTATTCCGGCAATGCTGCCCTGGAATACGTCGGCTACCGTCTGGGTGAGCCGGCATTCGATGTCAAGGAGTGCGTGCTGCGCGGCGTGACCTTCGCCGTACCGCTGCGCGTGAAAGTTCGCCTGATCATCTTCGACCGCGAATCGTCGAACAAGGCGATCAAGGACATCAAGGAACAAGAAGTCTACATGGGGGAAATCCCCCTGATGACCGAGAACGGTACCTTCATCATCAACGGTACCGAGCGTGTCATCGTCTCCCAGTTGCACCGTTCCCCGGGCGTGTTCTTCGACCACGACCGTGGCAAGACCCACAGCTCCGGCAAGCTGCTGTACTCCGCGCGGATCATTCCTTACCGCGGTTCCTGGCTGGACTTCGAGTTCGATCCGAAGGACTGTGTGTTCGTCCGTATCGACCGTCGCCGCAAGCTGCCGGCATCGGTACTGCTGCGCGCGCTCGGCTACAGCACCGAAGAGATCCTCAACGCCTTCTACGCGACCAACGTCTTCCACATCAAGGGCGAAACCCTGAACCTGGAGCTGGTCCCGCAGCGCCTGCGCGGTGAAGTCGCGAGCATCGACATCAAGGATGGCAGCGGCAAGGTGATCGTGGAGCAGGGGCGTCGTATCACTGCCCGCCACATCAACCAGCTGGAAAAGGCTGGCGTGAGCCAGCTGGAAGTGCCGTTCGACTACCTGATCGGCCGTACCATCGCCAAGGCGATCGTGCATCCGGCTACCGGCGAGATCATCGCCGAGTGCAACACCGAGCTGACCCTCGACCTCCTGGCCAAGGTGGCCAAGGCCCAGGTCGTGCGCATCGAGACCCTGTACACCAACGACATCGACTGCGGTCCGTTCATCTCCGACACCCTGAAGATCGACAACACCAGCAACCAGCTGGAAGCCCTGGTCGAGATCTACCGGATGATGCGTCCGGGCGAGCCGCCGACCAAGGAAGCTGCCGAGACCCTGTTCGGCAACCTGTTCTTCAGCGCCGAGCGTTACGACCTGTCGGCCGTAGGCCGGATGAAGTTCAACCGCCGTATCGGTCGTACCGAGATCGAAGGTCCGGGCGTCCTGAGCAAGGAAGACATCATCGATGTGCTCAAGACCCTCGTCGACATCCGTAACGGCAAGGGCATCGTCGATGACATCGACCACCTGGGCAACCGTCGCGTCCGTTGCGTCGGCGAAATGGCCGAGAACCAGTTCCGCGTGGGCCTGGTGCGTGTCGAGCGCGCGGTCAAGGAACGCCTGTCCATGGCCGAAAGCGAAGGCCTGATGCCGCAGGACCTGATCAACGCCAAGCCGGTGGCTGCCGCGATCAAGGAGTTCTTCGGTTCGAGCCAGCTGTCGCAGTTCATGGACCAGAACAACCCGCTTTCCGAGATCACCCACAAGCGCCGCGTCTCCGCGCTCGGCCCGGGCGGTCTGACCCGTGAGCGTGCGGGCTTCGAGGTTCGTGACGTACACCCGACCCACTACGGCCGCGTGTGCCCGATCGAAACCCCTGAAGGTCCGAACATCGGTCTGATCAACTCCCTGGCGACCTACGCCCGCACCAACAAGTACGGCTTCCTCGAGAGCCCGTACCGCGTAGTCAAGGACAGCCTGGTAACCGACGAGATCGTGTTCCTGTCGGCGATCGAAGAAGCCGACCACGTCATCGCCCAGGCTTCGGCGACCCTCAACGAGAAGGGTCAACTGGTGGACGAACTGGTGGCCGTGCGTCACCTGAACGAATTCACCGTGAAGGCGCCGGAAGACGTGACCCTGATGGACGTGTCGCCGAAGCAGGTCGTTTCCGTAGCTGCCTCGCTGATTCCGTTCCTCGAGCACGATGACGCCAACCGCGCACTCATGGGCTCGAACATGCAGCGTCAGGCCGTGCCGACCCTGCGTGCCGACAAGCCGCTGGTGGGTACCGGCATGGAGCGCAACGTGGCGCGCGACTCCGGCGTCTGCGTCGTGGCTCGCCGTGGTGGTGTGATCGACTCGGTCGATGCCAGCCGTGTCGTGGTTCGCGTGGCGGATGACGAGGTCGAGACCGGCGAAGCGGGTGTCGACATCTACAACCTGACCAAGTACACCCGTTCCAACCAGAACACCTGCATCAACCAGCGTCCGCTGGTGAGCAAGGGTGACGTGGTTGCGCGCGGCGACATCCTGGCCGACGGTCCGTCCACCGACATGGGCGAACTGGCCCTGGGCCAGAACATGCGCGTAGCGTTCATGCCCTGGAACGGCTTCAACTTCGAAGACTCCATCTGCCTGTCCGAGCGCGTGGTCCAGGAAGATCGTTTCACCACGATCCACATCCAGGAACTGACCTGCGTCGCTCGTGACACCAAGCTCGGCCCAGAGGAAATCACCGCGGACATCCCGAACGTGGGCGAGGCCGCGCTGAACAAGCTGGACGAAGCCGGTATCGTCTACGTCGGCGCCGAAGTGCAGGCCGGCGACATCCTGGTCGGCAAGGTCACTCCGAAAGGCGAGACCCAGCTGACTCCGGAAGAGAAGCTGCTGCGCGCGATCTTCGGTGAGAAGGCGTCCGACGTGAAGGACACCTCCCTGCGTGTGCCGACCGGCACCAAGGGTACCGTCATCGACGTTCAGGTCTTCACCCGCGACGGCGTCGAGCGCGATTCCCGCGCGCTGTCCATCGAGAAGATGCAACTCGACCAGATCCGCAAGGACCTGAACGAAGAGTTCCGCATCGTCGAAGGCGCGACCTTTGAGCGTCTGCGTGCCGCCCTGGTCGGTGCCAAGGCTGAAGGTGGCCCGGCGCTGAAAAAGGGCACGGAGATCACCGACGACTACCTCGACGGTCTCGAGCGCGGCCAGTGGTTCAAGCTGCGCATGGCCGACGACGCCCTGAACGAACAGCTGGAGAAGGCCCAGGCCTACATCAGCGATCGTCGCCAGCTCCTGGACGACAAGTTCGAGGACAAGAAGCGCAAGCTGCAGCAGGGCGACGACCTGGCTCCGGGCGTGCTGAAGATCGTCAAGGTCTACCTGGCGATCAAGCGTCGCATCCAGCCGGGCGACAAGATGGCCGGCCGTCACGGTAACAAGGGTGTGGTCTCGGTGATCATGCCGGTGGAAGACATGCCGCACGATGCCAACGGCACCCCGGTCGACATCGTCCTCAACCCGCTGGGCGTACCGTCGCGTATGAACGTCGGTCAGATCCTCGAAACCCACCTGGGCCTCGCGGCCAAGGGGCTGGGCGAGAAGATCAACCGCATGCTCGAAGAGCAGCGCAAGGTCGCCGAACTGCGTAAGTTCCTGCACGAGATCTACAACGAGATCGGCGGTCGCGAGGAAAACCTCGACGAGCTGGGCGACAACGAGATCCTCGCGCTGGCCAAGAACCTGCGCGGTGGCGTACCGATGGCGACCCCGGTGTTCGATGGCGCCAAGGAACGCGAGATCAAGGCCATGCTGAAGCTGGCCGACCTGCCGGAAAGCGGCCAGATGCGTCTGTTCGACGGCCGTACCGGCAACCAGTTCGAGCGTCCGACCACCGTCGGCTACATGTACATGCTCAAGCTGAACCACCTGGTGGACGACAAGATGCACGCCCGTTCCACCGGCTCGTACAGCCTGGTTACCCAGCAGCCGCTGGGTGGTAAGGCACAGTTCGGTGGTCAGCGCTTCGGTGAGATGGAGGTGTGGGCGCTGGAAGCCTATGGCGCGGCGTACACCCTGCAGGAAATGCTGACGGTCAAGTCGGACGACGTGAACGGCCGGACCAAGATGTACAAGAACATCGTGGACGGCGATCACCGCATGGAGGCCGGCATGCCCGAGTCCTTCAACGTTCTGATCAAAGAGATCCGTTCGCTCGGCATCGACATCGAACTGGAAACCGAATAACACGTGACGCTAGACGGTGCGGCTGGTCAAGGCCGGTCGCACCGGGTCCGTGAGGAGGAAAGGCCTTGAAAGACTTGCTTAATCTGTTGAAAAACCAGGGTCAAATCGAAGAGTTCGATGCCATCCGTATTGGCCTGGCTTCGCCCGAGATGATTCGTTCCTGGTCTTTCGGCGAAGTTAAAAAGCCGGAAACCATCAACTACCGTACCTTCAAGCCGGAGCGCGACGGCCTGTTCTGCGCCAAGATCTTCGGCCCGGTGAAGGACTACGAGTGCCTGTGCGGCAAGTACAAGCGCCTCAAGCACCGCGGTGTGATCTGCGAGAAGTGCGGCGTGGAAGTCGCCCTGGCCAAGGTGCGCCGCGAGCGCATGGGCCACATCGAGCTGGCTTCGCCGGTTGCCCACATCTGGTTCCTGAAGTCGCTGCCGTCCCGTATCGGCCTGCTGCTGGACATGACCCTGCGCGATATCGAGCGCGTGCTCTATTTCGAGAGCTACGTGGTGATCGATCCGGGCATGACCACCCTGGAAAAGGGCCAGCTGCTGAACGACGAGCAATACTTCGAGGCCCTCGAAGAGTTCGGTGACGATTTCGATGCTCGCATGGGCGCCGAAGCCGTTCACGAACTGCTCAACGCCATCGATCTGGAGCACGAGATCGGCCGCCTGCGCGAAGAGATTCCGCAGACCAACTCGGAAACCAAGATCAAGAAGCTGTCCAAGCGCCTGAAGCTGATGGAAGCCTTCCAGGGCTCCGGCAACAAGCCTGAGTGGATGGTCCTGACCGTCCTGCCGGTGCTGCCGCCGGACCTGCGTCCGCTGGTTCCGCTGGATGGCGGTCGCTTCGCGACTTCCGACCTGAACGACCTGTATCGTCGGGTGATCAACCGTAACAACCGTCTGAAGCGCCTGCTCGACCTGGCCGCTCCGGACATCATCGTGCGCAACGAAAAGCGCATGCTGCAGGAAGCCGTCGACGCCCTGCTCGACAACGGCCGTCGCGGTCGCGCCATCACCGGCTCGAACAAGCGTCCGCTAAAGTCGCTGGCCGACATGATCAAGGGCAAGCAAGGTCGCTTCCGTCAGAACCTGCTCGGCAAGCGCGTGGACTACTCCGGTCGTTCCGTGATCACCGTGGGCCCGACCCTGCGCCTGCACCAGTGTGGTCTGCCGAAGAAGATGGCCCTGGAGCTGTTCAAGCCGTTCATCTTCGGCAAGCTGGAAGGTCGTGGTATGGCCACCACCATCAAGGCCGCCAAGAAAATGGTCGAGCGCGAGCTGCCCGAGGTCTGGGACGTTCTCGCCGAAGTCATCCGCGAGCATCCGGTTCTCCTGAACCGTGCGCCGACCCTGCACCGTCTGGGCATCCAGGCGTTCGAGCCGGTCCTCATCGAAGGCAAGGCGATCCAGCTGCACCCGCTGGTCTGCGCCGCGTACAACGCCGACTTCGACGGTGACCAGATGGCCGTCCACGTTCCGCTGACCCTCGAGGCCCAGCTGGAAGCGCGCGCGCTGATGATGTCCACCAACAACATCCTGTCGCCCGCCAACGGCGAGCCGATCATCGTTCCGTCGCAGGACGTGGTAATGGGTCTGTACTACATGACCCGTGAAGCGATCAACGCGAAGGGCGAGGGCATGGCCTTCGCCGACCTGCAGGAAGTCGACCGCGCCTACCGCAGCGGCCAGGCGTCCCTGCACGCTCGCGTGAAAGTGCGCATCAACGAAAAGATCAAGGGTGAAGACGGCCAACTGACCGCCAATACCCGTATCGTCGACACCACCGTCGGCCGCGCGCTGCTGTTCCAGGTCGTTCCGGCCGGCCTGCCGTTCGACGTGGTCAACCAGTCGATGAAGAAGAAGGCGATCTCCAAGCTGATCAACCACTGCTATCGCGTGGTGGGTCTGAAGGACACCGTCATCTTCGCCGACCAGCTGATGTACACCGGTTTCGCCTACTCGACCATTTCCGGCGTGTCCATCGGCGTCAACGACTTCGTCATCCCGGACGAGAAGGCGCGGATCATCAACGCCGCCACCGACGAAGTGAAGGAGATCGAGAGCCAGTACGCCTCCGGCCTGGTAACCCAGGGCGAGAAGTACAACAAGGTGATCGACCTGTGGTCGAAGGCCAACGACGAAGTGTCCAAGGCGATGATGGCCAACCTCTCGAAAGAGAAGGTCGTCGATCGCGAGGGCAAGGAAGTCGACCAGGAGTCCTTCAACTCCATGTACATGATGGCTGACTCGGGTGCGCGGGGCTCCGCGGCCCAGATCCGTCAGCTGGCAGGTATGCGCGGCCTGATGGCCAAGCCGGACGGCTCGATCATCGAGACCCCGATCACCGCGAACTTCCGGGAAGGCCTGAACGTACTCCAGTACTTCATCTCCACCCACGGTGCTCGTAAGGGTCTGGCGGATACCGCGCTGAAGACCGCGAACTCCGGTTACCTGACCCGTCGTCTGGTCGACGTGGCCCAGGATCTGGTAGTGACCGAGATCGATTGCGGTACCGAGCACGGCCTGCTGATGTCGCCGCACATCGAAGGCGGCGACGTGGTCGAACCGCTCGGCGAGCGCGTGCTCGGCCGTGTGATCGCGCGCGACGTGTTCAAGCCGGGCAGCGACGAGGTCATCGTGCCGGCCGGCACCCTGATCGACGAGAAGTGGGTCGACTTCCTCGAAGTGATGAGCGTCGACGAAGTGGTGGTGCGTTCCCCGATCACCTGCGAAACCCGTCATGGCATCTGCGCCATGTGCTACGGCCGCGACCTGGCCCGTGGCCATCGCGTCAACATCGGCGAGGCGGTCGGTGTCATCGCTGCCCAGTCCATCGGTGAGCCGGGCACCCAGCTGACCATGCGTACCTTCCACATCGGCGGTGCGGCCAGCCGGACCTCCGCGGCCGACAACGTCCAGGTGAAGAACGGCGGCACCATCCGCCTGCACAACCTGAAGCATGTGGTTCGTGCCGACGGCGCGCTGGTCGCGGTTTCCCGTTCCGGCGAACTGGCGGTTGCCGACGACTTCGGTCGCGAGCGCGAGCGCTACAAGCTGCCGTACGGTGCGGTGATCTCGGTCAAGGAAGGTGACAAGGTCGACCCGGGCGCTATCGTCGCCAAGTGGGACCCGCACACCCACCCGATCGTCACCGAGGTGGACGGTACCGTGGCCTTCGTGGGCATGGAAGAGGGCATCACCGTCAAGCGTCAGACCGACGAACTGACCGGCCTGACCAACATCGAAGTGATGGATCCGAAGGACCGTCCGGCTGCCGGCAAGGACATCCGTCCGGCCGTGAAGCTGATCGATGCCGCGGGCAAGGACCTGCTGCTGCCGGGTACCGACGTACCGGCGCAGTACTTCCTGCCGGCCAACGCCCTGGTCAACCTGACCGACGGCGCCAAGGTGAGCATCGGTGACGTTGTCGCGCGTATCCCGCAGGAAACCTCGAAGACCCGTGACATCACCGGTGGTCTGCCGCGCGTTGCCGACCTGTTCGAGGCTCGTCGTCCGAAAGAGCCTTCGATCCTGGCGGAAATCAGCGGCACCATCTCCTTCGGCAAGGAGACCAAGGGCAAGCGCCGCCTGGTCATCACGCCGAACGATGGCAGCGATCCGTACGAGGAGCTGATTCCGAAGTGGCGTCACCTGAACGTGTTCGAAGGCGAACAGGTGAACCGCGGCGAAGTCATCTCCGACGGTCCGAGCAACCCGCACGACATCCTGCGCCTGCTGGGCGTGAGCTCGCTGGCGAAGTACATCGTCAACGAGATCCAGGACGTCTACCGTCTGCAGGGCGTGAAGATCAACGACAAGCACATCGAGACCATCCTGCGTCAGATGCTGCGCAAGGTCGAAGTCAGCGAGTCCGGCGACTCCAGCTTCATCAAAGGCGACCAGGTGGAACTCACCCAGGTGCTGGAAGAGAACGAACAGCTCGGTACCGAGGACAAGTTCCCGGCCAAGTACGAGCGCGTTCTGCTGGGTATCACCAAGGCTTCCCTGTCGACCGAGTCGTTCATTTCCGCGGCGTCGTTCCAGGAGACCACCCGCGTCCTCACCGAGGCGGCGGTCACCGGCAAGCGCGACTTCCTGCGTGGTCTGAAAGAGAACGTGGTCGTGGGTCGCCTGATCCCGGCCGGTACCGGTCTGGCTTACCACAGCGAGCGCAAGCGTCAGCGCGACCTCGGCAAGCCGCAGCGTGTGAGTGCCAGCGAGGCGGAAGCCGCACTGACCGAAGCGCTGAACTCGAGCGGTAACTAAGCATCAACGACAAGCCCCGGCTATCCCGATAGCCGGGGCTTTGTCTTGACGGTGTACAAGAACCTCTTTACTATTTTGTACCCCGAAAATTGGCAGGGCGCATGCTCTGTCATTTCGTTTGTGTGTCGTAAGACAATCAGTGGAGCTATAGATGGCAACTATCAACCAGCTGGTGCGTAAGCCGCGCAAGCGCATGGTCGACAAGAGCGACGTGCCTGCGCTGCAGAACTGCCCGCAACGTCGTGGCGTATGCACCCGCGTATACACCACCACGCCGAAAAAGCCGAACTCGGCACTGCGTAAGGTATGCCGTGTACGTCTGACCAACGGTTTCGAGGTTTCCTCGTACATCGGTGGTGAAGGTCACAACCTGCAAGAGCACAGCGTAGTGCTGATCCGTGGCGGTCGTGTAAAGGACCTTCCGGGTGTGCGTTACCACACCGTGCGCGGTTCGCTGGACACCTCGGGTGTCAAAGACCGTAAGCAGGGTCGTTCGAAGTACGGCGCCAAGCGTCCGAAGTAATAGCGTTTTTATATTTATCTGAGTCGATAAGAGTAAGGTCGGGCGTAACTTGACTGTTATGGTCCCGGGCTAACCTGAAGACCGTTTGAGGGCTTATCAATGCCAAGACGTCGTGTAGCGGCCAAGCGTGAAGTGCTGGCTGATCCGAAATACGGAAGCCAGATCCTGGCCAAGTTCATGAACCACGTGATGGAAAGCGGCAAGAAAGCCGTTGCCGAGCGTATCGTTTACGGTGCGCTGGACAAGGTGAAGGAACGCGGCAAGGCCGATCCCCTGGAAACCTTCGAAAAAGCTCTCGATGCCATCGCTCCGCTGGTCGAAGTGAAGTCCCGCCGCGTAGGTGGTGCGACTTACCAGGTTCCGGTCGAAGTCCGTCCGTCCCGTCGTAATGCCCTGGCCATGCGTTGGCTGGTGGACTTCGCCCGCAAGCGTGGCGAGAAGTCCATGGCTCTGCGCCTGGCTGGCGAGCTGCTGGATGCCGCTGAAGGCAAGGGCGCAGCAGTCAAGAAGCGTGAAGACGTGCACCGTATGGCAGAGGCCAACAAGGCCTTCTCGCACTACCGGTTCTAATCGCGCTGCCCAACCCCCGAGGACCTTATTGTGGCCCGTACTACACCCATCAACCGCTACCGTAATATCGGTATCTGTGCCCACGTTGACGCGGGCAAGACCACCACCACGGAGCGGGTTCTGTTCTATACCGGCGTCAACCACAAGCTGGGCGAAGTGCATGACGGCGCTGCGACCACCGACTGGATGGTGCAGGAGCAGGAGCGCGGTATCACCATTACCTCCGCTGCCGTTACCACCTTCTGGAAGGGTTCGCGCGGTCAGTACGACAACTATCGCGTAAACGTCATCGACACTCCCGGCCACGTAGACTTCACCATCGAGGTGGAGCGTTCCCTGCGTGTACTGGACGGCGCTGTCGTGGTGTTCTGTGGCACCTCCGGCGTAGAGCCGCAGTCGGAAACCGTATGGCGTCAGGCCAACAAGTACGGCGTACCGCGCATCGTCTACGTCAACAAGATGGACCGCCAGGGCGCGAACTTCCTACGCGTCGTCGAGCAGATCAAGAAGCGCCTGGGTCATACCCCGGTTCCGGTCCAGCTCGCCATCGGCGCTGAAGAGAACTTCGTCGGTCAGGTCGACCTGATCAAGATGAAGGCCATCTACTGGAACGATGACGACAAGGGCATGACCTACCGCGAGGAAGAAATTCCTGCGGAGCTCAAGGACCTGGCCGAAGAGTGGCGTTCCAGCATGGTCGAGGCTGCGGCCGAAGCCAACGAAGAGCTGATGAACAAGTACCTCGAAGAGGGCGAGCTCTCCGAAGCCGAGATCAAGGAAGGCCTGCGTCTGCGCACCCTGGCCTGCGAGATCGTTCCGGCCGTCTGCGGTTCCTCGTTCAAGAACAAGGGCGTTCCGCTGGTTCTCGATGCCGTCATCGACTACCTCCCGGCTCCGACCGAGATCCCTGCGATCAAGGGCGTCAGCCCGGACGACGAGACCGTCGAAGACGAGCGTCATGCCGACGACAACGAACCGTTCTCGTCCCTGGCGTTCAAGATCGCTACCGACCCGTTCGTCGGTACCCTGACCTTCGCCCGCGTTTACTCCGGCGTCCTGAGTTCCGGCGACTCCGTCCTGAACTCGGTGAAAGGCAAGAAAGAGCGCGTCGGTCGGATGGTGCAGATGCACGCCAACCAGCGTGAAGAGATCAAGGAAGTGCGCGCAGGCGACATCGCTGCCCTGATCGGCATGAAGGACGTCACCACCGGTGACACCCTGTGCTCGATCGAGAAGCCGATCATCCTCGAGCGCATGGACTTCCCCGAGCCGGTAATCTCGGTCGCTGTAGAGCCGAAGACCAAGGCTGACCAGGAGAAGATGGGTATCGCCCTCGGCAAGCTGGCCCAGGAAGACCCGTCGTTCCGTGTCAAGACCGACGAAGAGTCCGGTCAGACCATCATCTCCGGCATGGGCGAGCTGCACCTGGACATCATCGTCGACCGCATGAAGCGCGAGTTCGGCGTCGAGGCCAACATCGGCAAGCCGCAGGTTGCCTACCGTGAGACCATCACCAAGGACAACGTGGAGATCGAAGGCAAGTTCGTTCGCCAGTCCGGTGGTCGCGGTCAGTTCGGTCATTGCTGGATCCGTTTCTCGGCCGCGGACGTGGACGAGAAGGGCAATATCACCGAAGGCCTGGTGTTCGAGAACGAAGTCGTGGGCGGTGTGGTTCCGAAGGAATACATCCCGGCGATCCAGAAGGGTATCGAAGAGCAGATGAAGAACGGCGTCGTTGCCGGCTATCCGCTCATCGGCCTGAAGGCTACCGTTTTCGATGGTTCCTACCATGACGTCGACTCCAACGAGATGGCGTTCAAGATCGCTGCTTCCATGGCGACCAAGCAGTTGGCCCAGAAGGGCGGCGGCAAGGTGCTCGAGCCGATCATGAAGGTAGAGGTAGTGACTCCTGAGGACTACATGGGTGACGTGATGGGCGACCTGAACCGTCGTCGTGGTCTGATTCAGGGGATGGAGGACACGGTTTCCGGTAAGGTTATTCGTGCCGAGGTTCCGCTGGGTGAGATGTTCGGTTATGCGACCGACGTGCGTTCCATGTCCCAGGGTCGCGCGAGCTACTCCATGGAATTCTCCAAATACGCCGAAGCTCCGTCGAACATCGTCGAAGCGCTGGTTAAAAAACAAGGTTGATTCAGCCCTTTAAGTAAGAGGTTTACTGTCGTGGCTAAGGAAAAATTCGAACGTAACAAACCGCACGTCAACGTCGGCACCATCGGTCACGTTGACCATGGCAAGACCACTCTGACCGCTGCACTGACCAAGGTCTGCTCCGATACCTGGGGTGGTTCCGCTCGTGCTTTCGATCAGATCGACAACGCGCCGGAAGAAAAGGCCCGCGGTATCACCATCAACACCTCGCACGTTGAATACGATTCCGCTGTTCGTCACTACGCCCACGTTGACTGCCCCGGTCACGCCGACTACGTGAAGAACATGATCACCGGTGCTGCCCAGATGGACGGCGCGATCCTGGTTTGCTCGGCTGCCGACGGCCCCATGCCGCAGACCCGCGAGCACATCCTGCTGTCCCGCCAGGTGGGCGTTCCCTACATCGTCGTGTTCCTGAACAAGGCCGACATGGTCGACGACGCCGAGCTGCTGGAACTGGTCGAGATGGAAGTTCGCGATCTGCTGAACACCTACGACTTCCCGGGCGACGACACTCCGATCATCATCGGTTCCGCGCTGATGGCGCTGGAAGGCAAGGATGACAACGGCATCGGCGTAAGCGCCGTGCAGAAGCTGGTAGAGACCCTGGACTCCTACATTCCGGAGCCGGTTCGTGCCATCGACCAGCCGTTCCTGATGCCGATCGAAGACGTGTTCTCGATCTCCGGCCGCGGTACCGTGGTAACCGGTCGTGTAGAGCGCGGCATCATCAAGGTCCAGGAAGAAGTGGAAATCGTCGGCATCAAGGCGACCACCAAGACTACCTGCACCGGCGTTGAAATGTTCCGCAAGCTGCTCGACGAAGGTCGTGCTGGTGAGAACGTTGGTATCCTGCTGCGTGGCACCAAGCGTGAAGACGTAGAGCGTGGCCAGGTACTGGCCAAGCCGGGCACCATCAAGCCGCACACCAAGTTCGAGTGCGAAGTGTACGTGCTGTCCAAGGAAGAAGGTGGTCGTCACACCCCGTTCTTCAAGGGCTACCGTCCGCAGTTCTACTTCCGTACCACCGATGTGACCGGTAACTGCGAACTGCCGGAAGGCGTAGAGATGGTAATGCCGGGCGACAACATCAAGATGGTTGTCACCCTGATCGCTCCGATCGCCATGGAAGATGGCCTGCGCTTCGCGATCCGCGAAGGCGGCCGTACCGTTGGCGCCGGCGTGGTTGCCAAGATCATCGAGTAATCGCTGATCCTGCCATCAGAAAAGGGGCCCTCCGGGGCCCCTTTTTTCGTTCGTTGGTTAAATATTGACACCCTGTGGGGGCATCCGTACAATTGCGCCTCCTTTTAACGGGCGTAGTCCGTCCGTTGGGAATGGTAAATTGGAGTCTGAGGTCAAATGCAAAACCAACAAATCCGGATTCGGTTGAAGGCTTTTGACCATCGCCTGATCGATCAATCAACCCAGGAAATCGTGGAAACCGCGAAACGTACTGGTGCTCAGGTGCGTGGTCCAATCCCTCTGCCGACCCGCAAGGAACGTTTCACCGTGCTGATCTCTCCGCACGTCAACAAAGATGCGCGTGATCAGTACGAAATTCGTACACATAAGCGTGTACTGGACATCGTCCAGCCGACGGATAAAACCGTCGATGCGCTGATGAAGCTCGATCTTGCTGCAGGCGTTGAAGTACAGATCAGCCTCGGCTAATGCCTTCGGCATTGGTCGTGTAACGCTCTGAAATGGGCGGCCATAGCGGGTGAAAGCCCCGTACACTCAAGAGGTTTACAACATGACAATTGGTGTTGTCGGTCGTAAATGCGGCATGACCCGCATTTTCACCGAGGAAGGTGTCTCTATTCCGGTTACGGTCATCGAGGTCGAGCCGAATCGCGTCACCCAGTTCAAGACTGAAGAAACCGATGGCTACCGTGCAGTGCAAGTCACCGCCGGCGAGCGTCGTGCTTCTCGCGTTACCAAAGCGCAAGCTGGTCACTTTGCCAAGGCGAATGTCGCCGCCGGTCGCGGCGTGTGGGAATTCCGTCTGGGCGAAGAGCAGTATGCCGCTGGTGACCAGATCACTGTCGATCTGTTCCAGGCAGGCCAGATGGTAGACGTTACCGGCGAGTCCAAGGGTAAGGGCTTCGCGGGCACCATCAAGCGCTGGAACTTCCGTGGTCAGGATAACACCCACGGTAACTCCGTTTCCCACCGCGTCCCGGGTTCCATCGGCCAGTGCCAGACTCCTGGTCGAGTGTTCAAGGGCAAGAAAATGTCCGGTCATCTGGGTGCGGAGCGGGTAACCGTTCAATCCCTGGAGATCGTGCGCGTCGATGCTGAACGCAATCTGCTGCTGGTCAAGGGTGCCGTTCCCGGCGCTACCGGCGGTGATGTGATCGTGCGTCCGGCAGCCAAGGCTCGCGGTTAAGGGGGAAGCTGAGATGCAATTGAATGTGAACGGCGCTCAGGCTATCGAAGTCTCCGAGCGTACCTTTGGTGGCGAATTCAACGAGACCCTGGTGCACCAGGCAGTCGTGGCCTACATGGCTGGCGGCCGTCAGGGCAGCAAGGCGCAGAAGACTCGCTCCGAAGTCTCTGGTGGTGGCAAGAAGCCGTGGCGTCAGAAGGGCACCGGTCGTGCTCGCGCTGGCACCATCCGTAGCCCCATCTGGCGTGGGGGCGGCACCACTTTCGCCGCTAAACCGCGTAGTCACGAACAGAAGCTGAACAAGAAGATGTACCGCGCAGCACTGCGCTCCATCCTTGCCGAGCTCGTTCGTCTGGACCGTCTGGTCGTCGTTGCCGACTTCGCTGTCGATGCACCGAAAACCAAGGGCCTGGTTGCCAAGCTGGACACCCTGGGTCTGAAAGACGTGCTGATCGTGACCGATGGTGTCGACGAGAACCTGTACCTCGCTGCGCGCAACCTGGCGCACGTCGATGTACGTGATGTCCAAGGTTCCGACCCCGTCAGCCTGATCGCCTACGACAAGGTGCTGGTCACCGTGTCCGCCGTGAAGAAGTTCGAGGAGCTGCTGGGATGAACCAGGAACGCGTATTCAAAGTGCTGCTTGGTCCGCACATCTCCGAGAAAGCCACGGGTCTCGCGGACGGCAAGAGCCAATTCGTTTTCAAGGTTGCCACCGATGCAACCAAGCTGGAAATCAAGAAGGCCGTAGAAAGCCTGTTCAGCGTGAAGGTACAGCGCGTCACTACCCTGAACGTCAAGGGTAAGACCAAGCGCACCGCTCGCGGTCTGGGCAAGCGTAACGACTGGAAAAAAGCGTACATCGCTCTCCAGCCGGGCCAAGATCTCGATTTCGCCACCAGCGCTGAGTAAAGGGGTGCATCATGGCAATCGTTAAGTGCAAACCGACTTCCGCTGGTCGTCGCTTTGTCGTCAAGGTGGTGAATCAGGAGCTGCACAAAGGCGCTCCCTACGCACCGCTGCTGGAAAAGAAATCCAAGTCTGGCGGCCGTAACAACAACGGTCGTATCACCACCCGTCATATCGGTGGTGGTCACAAGCAGCACTACCGTCTGGTCGACTTCCGTCGCAACAAGGATGGCATCCCTGCCATCGTTGAGCGCGTCGAATACGATCCGAACCGCACTGCACACATCGCTCTGCTGAAGTATGCAGACGGCGAGCGTCGCTACATCATCGCCCCCAAGGGCGTTGCTGCAGGTGACCAGCTGATCTCCGGTATCGGTGCGCCGATCAAGGCAGGCAACAGCATGCCTCTGCGCAACATCCCGGTGGGTAGCACTGTTCATGGTATCGAGCTGAAGCCGGGTAAAGGCGCTCAGATCGCTCGCTCCGCTGGCGCTTCCGCCCAGCTGGTCGCGCGTGAAGGTGCGTACGTAACCCTGCGTCTGCGCTCCGGTGAAATGCGTAAAGTCCTGGCTGAGTGCCGTGCGACCCTGGGCGAAGTCTCGAACTCCGAGCACAGCCTGCGTTCGCTGGGTAAAGCCGGTGCTACGCGCTGGCGTGGTGTTCGCCCGACCGTTCGCGGCGTGGCGATGAACCCGGTCGACCACCCGCATGGTGGTGGTGAAGGCCGTACCTCTGCTGGTCGTCATCCGGTATCGCCGTGGGGTCTTCAGACCAAGGGTAAGAAGACTCGCTCGAACAAGCGTACCGATAACATGATCGTCCGCCGCCGCAAGTAAATAGAGGGATACCACAGTGCCACGTTCACTGAAAAAAGGTCCGTTTATCGATCTTCACCTGTTGAAGAAGGTCGAAGTCGCGGTGGAAAAGAACGACCGCAAGCCGATCAAGACCTGGTCGCGTCGTTCGATGATTCTGCCGCATATGGTTGGTCTGACCATCGCCGTGCACAACGGCCGTCAACACGTACCGGTTCTCGTCAACGAGGACATGGTCGGCCACAAACTGGGCGAGTTCGCCGCTACCCGCACCTACCGCGGGCATGCTGCGGACAAGAAAGCCAAGCGTTAAGGGGTAAGGAAGATGGAAGTAGCCGCTAAGCTGTCGGGCGCTCGTATCTCCGCCCAGAAAGCCCGCTTGGTCGCCGACCAGATCCGCGGGAAGAAGGTGGGCGAAGCGCTCAACCTCCTGGCTTTCAGCAGTAAGAAAGCCGCCGAGATCATGAAGAAAGTGCTGGAGTCGGCCGTTGCCAACGCTGAGCACAACGAAGGCGCCGATGTGGATGACCTGAAGGTCTCCACCGTCTTCGTCAACGAAGGTCGTTCGCTCAAGCGCATCATGCCGCGTGCCAAAGGCCGTGCTGATCGCATCGTGAAGCGGTCTTGCCATATCACGGTCAAGGTTGCGGACAAGTAACGGAGTCGACAGATGGGTCAGAAAGTACATCCCAATGGCATTCGCCTGGGTATCGTCAAGGAGCACACCTCCGTTTGGTACGCAGACCGCAAGAACTATGCGGATTACCTGTTTGCCGACCTGAAGGTGCGTGAGTACCTCCAAGACAAACTAAAAAGCGCGTCCGTAAGCCGTATCGATATTCATCGTCCGGCTCAAACCGCACGCATCACCATCCACACCGCTCGTCCCGGCATCGTGATCGGCAAGAAAGGTGAAGATGTTGAGAAACTGCGCCAGGACCTGACCAAGCAAATGGGTGTGCCCGTGCACATCAACATCGAGGAAATCCGCAAGCCGGAACTCGATGCCATGCTGGTTGCGCAGAGCGTAGCCCAGCAGCTGGAGCGTCGCGTAATGTTCCGTCGCGCCATGAAGCGCGCCGTACAGAACGCCATGCGCATTGGTGCCAAGGGCATCAAGATTCAGGTCAGCGGTCGTCTGGGTGGGGCTGAAATCGCCCGTACCGAATGGTATCGCGAAGGTCGTGTGCCCCTGCACACCCTGCGCGCCGATATCGACTATGCCACCTACGAAGCGCACACCACTTACGGTGTGATCGGTGTCAAGGTTTGGATCTTCAAGGGCGAGGTCATCGGTGGCCGCCAGGAAGAGCTGAAGCCGGTAGCACCCGCTCCTCGTAAAAAAGCTGCTAGGTAAGGAGTACGCAAATGCTGCAACCCAAGCGTACGAAGTTCCGCAAACAAATGACCGGCCACAACCGTGGTCTGGCTCATCGTGGTAGTAAGGTCAGCTTCGGTGAGTACGCACTGAAGGCCACTAGCCGTGGCCGCCTTACTGCTCGTCAGATCGAGTCCGCGCGTCGTGCGCTGACCCGTCACGTGAAGCGTGGCGGCAAGATCTGGATCCGCGTATTCCCTGACAAGCCTGTCACCAAGAAGCCCCTCGAAGTTCGTATGGGTAAAGGTAAGGGTGGGGTCGAGTACTGGGTAGCCCAGATCCAGCCGGGCAAGGTCCTGTACGAGATCGAGGGTGTTTCCGAAGAGCTGGCGCGTGAGGCTTTCGCCCTGGCTGCTGCAAAGCTGCCCCTCGCCACCTCCTTTGTTAAGCGGACGGTGATGTGATGAAAGCGAATGAACTTCGTGAAAAATCCGTTGAGCAGCTGAACGAGCAACTGCTCGGCCTGCTGCGCGACCAGTTCAATCTGCGCATGCAGAAAGCAACTGGCCAGTTGGGGCAGTCTCACCTGCTCTCGCAGGTTAAGCGCGACATCGCTCGCGTTAAAACTGTGCTCAATCAGCAAGCAGGTAAGTGATCATGGCTGAAGCTCAGAAAACCGTCCGTACGCTGACCGGCCGCGTCGTCAGCGACAAAATGGACAAGACCGTCACCGTACTGATCGAGCGTCGCGTCAAGCACCCGATCTACGGCAAATACGTCAAGCGTTCGACCAAACTGCACGCACACGACGAATCCAATCAGTGCCGCATTGGTGACCTGGTCACCATTCGCGAAACCCGTCCGCTGGCCAAGACCAAGGCCTGGACCCTGGTTGATATCGTTGAACGCGCGGTGGAAGTCTAAGGACTAGGGGTCGGAGAAATTATATGATTCAGACTCAATCCATGCTCGATGTCGCTGACAACAGCGGCGCGCGTCGTGTGATGTGCATCAAGGTGCTCGGCGGTTCCCACCGCCGTTACGCCGGCATCGGCGACATCATCAAGGTCACCGTCAAGGAAGCGATTCCGCGCGGCAAAGTGAAGAAGGGCCAGGTCATGACTGCCGTGGTCGTTCGCACCAAGCACGGCGTGCGTCGTACCGACGGTTCCATCATCCGCTTCGACGGCAACGCCGCCGTCCTGCTGAACAACAAGCAGGAGCCGATCGGCACCCGTATCTTTGGGCCAGTGACTCGTGAACTCCGTACCGAGAAGTTCATGAAGATCGTCTCGCTCGCCCCCGAAGTGCTGTAAGGAGTAGCCGTCATGCAAAAGATTCGTCGTGACGACGAAGTAATCGTCATTGCCGGCAAGGACAAGGGCAAGCGTGGCAAGGTGCTGAAGGTTCTCGCTGACGACCGTCTGGTCGTCGGCGGGGTGAACCTGATCAAGCGCCACACCAAGCCCAATCCGATGCTCGGCCAACAGGGCGGTATCGTCGAGAAGGAGGCGCCTCTGCACGTCTCCAACGTCGCCATCTTCAATACTGAAACCAGCAAGGCTGACCGCGTTGGCTTCAAGGTAGAAGACGGTAAGAAAATTCGTGTCTTCAAGTCGACCCAGAAACCGGTTCAGGCTTGAGGCTGCTAGGTAGATCACCATGGCACGATTGAAAGAAATTTATCGGAAGGAAATCGCGCCCAAGCTGAAAGAAGAGCTTCAGCTGGCGAACGTGATGGAAGTTCCGCGCGTTACCAAAATCACCCTGAACATGGGTCTTGGCGAGGCGGTCGGTGACAAGAAGATCATCGAGAACGCCGTAGCCGATCTGGAAAAGATCACTGGTCAGAAGCCGGTCGTGACTTACGCTCGTAAGTCCATCGCAGGCTTCAAGATCCGTGAAGGCTGGCCGATCGGCGTCAAGGTCACCCTGCGTAGCGACCGGATGTACGAGTTCCTGGATCGTCTGCTGTCCATCTCCCTGCCGCGCGTGCGTGACTTCCGCGGCCTGAATGCCAAGTCCTTCGATGGTCGCGGCAACTACAGCATGGGCGTGAAAGAGCAGATCATCTTCCCGGAAATCGATTACGACAAGATCGATGCGCTGCGTGGCCTGGACATCACCCTGACCACCACCGCTCGTACGGATGACGAAGGTCGCGCCCTGCTGCGTGCTTTCAAATTCCCGTTCCGTAACTGATTGGAGTAGGAACATGGCTAAAGAGAGCATGAAGAACCGCGAGCTGAAGCGTCAGCTGACGGTAGCCAAGTACGCCAAGAAGCGTGCCGAGCTGAAAGCGATCATCGCTAATCCGAACTCCTCTGCGGAAGAGCGTTGGAATGCCCAGGTCGCCCTGCAGAAGCAACCGCGTGACGCCAGCGCCAGCCGCCTGCGTAACCGTTGCCGCCTGACCGGTCGTCCGCACGGCTTCTACCGCAAGTTCGGCCTGAGCCGTAACAAGCTGCGCGAAGCCGCCATGCGCGGCGACGTACCGGGTCTGGTGAAAGCCAGCTGGTAATCGCAGCGAACGGTGTCGCCAGTCGGCACCGTTGATCGCGACATCGAATCAAGCCCCTCATGGGGCTTGATTCGTTTTGGCGTGATCTCTAGAATACCCGGCTCCCCTGAGCCTGGGTTTGTTTCGCCTGGCGTTTATGGGCGAATTGAAGTTGAAGGCTTATTCTTTTGTATCAGGAGCGTTAAGCCCATGAGTATGCAGGACCCGTTAGCAGACATGCTAACTCGCATCCGTAATGCCCAGATGGCTGAAAAGACCGTCGTAAGCATGCCGTCCTCGAAACTGAAAGCGGCGGTAGCCAAAGTCCTGAAGGACGAAGGCTATATTGCGGATTTCCAGATCAGCTCGGAAGTAAAACCCCAGCTGTCCATCGAACTGAAGTACTTCGAAGGCAAGCCTGTCATCGAAGAGGTCAAGCGCATCAGCCGTCCTGGCCTGCGTCAGTACAAATCCGTTGAGCAACTGCCGAAAGTTCGTGGCGGCCTCGGTGTGTCGATCGTCTCCACCAACAAAGGTGTGATGACCGATCGTGCTGCCCGTGCTGCTGGTGTTGGCGGCGAAGTGCTCTGCACTGTGTTCTAAGGGGAATCAGCATGTCTCGCGTTGCTAAGAACCCCGTCAAGCTGCCTGCCGGCGTTGAAATCAAACTGGCTGGTCAGCAACTGTCCATCAAGGGCGCCAAAGGTGCTCTGGAGCTCAAGGTCCATCCTTCGGTCGAAGTGATCCAGGACAGCGGTGAGCTGCGTTTTGCTGCGCGTAACGGCGACCAGCAGACTCGCGCCATGGCTGGTACCACCCGTGCTCTGGTGAACAACATGGTAGTCGGCGTCAGCCAGGGCTTCGAGCGCAAGCTCCAGCTGGTCGGCGTTGGTTACAAAGCGCAGGCCAAGGGCCAAGTGCTGTCCCTGTCCCTCGGCTTCTCCCATCCGGTTGATTACGAACTGCCGGCCGGCATCGTCGCTGAGACCCCCAGCCAGACCGATATCCTGATCAAGGGTATCGACAAGCAGCTGGTCGGTCAGGTTGCTGCCGAAATTCGCGACTTCCGTCCGCCGGAGCCTTACAAAGGCAAGGGCGTGCGTTACGCCGACGAAGTCGTCCGTCGTAAAGAAGCCAAGAAGAAGTAGGGCATAGCAAATGAGCGTCAAGAAAGAAACCCGTCTGCGTCGCGCTCGCAAGGCACGCCTGAAGATGCGCGAGCTGGAAACCGTACGCCTCTGCGTGTACCGCTCTTCCCAGCACATTTACGCCCAGGTCATTGCGGCCGACGGCGGCAAGGTCCTGGCCAGCGCCTCGACCCTGGACAAAGACCTGCGCGAAGGTGCCACCGGCAACATCGATGCAGCCAAGAAAGTTGGTCAACTGGTCGCCGAGCGCGCCAAAGCGGCCGGCGTCACCCAGGTGGCGTTCGATCGTTCTGGCTTCAAGTACCACGGCCGTGTGAAAGCGCTGGCTGATGCCGCTCGTGAAGGCGGACTGGAGTTCTAAGTTATGGCAAACAACGAGCAAAAGCGCGACGAAGGCTACATCGAGAAGCTGGTTCAGGTTAACCGCGTCGCCAAAACCGTAAAAGGTGGCCGTATCTTCGCTTTCACCGCACTGACCGTGGTGGGTGATGGCAAGGGTCGCGTTGGTTTCGGTCGTGGCAAGGCGCGTGAAGTGCCGGCCGCCATCCAGAAAGCAATGGAAGCCGCTCGCCGCAACATGATCCAAGTCGATCTGAACGGCACCACCCTGCAGTATCCGACCAAGTCCGCCCATGGCGCCTCCAAGGTGTACATGCAGCCGGCTTCGGAAGGTACCGGCATCATCGCCGGCGGCGCCATGCGTGCCGTTCTGGAAGTGGCTGGTGTGCAGAACGTCCTGGCCAAGTGCTATGGCTCCACCAATCCGGTGAACGTGGTTTACGCCACCTTCAAGGGCCTGAAGAACATGCAGGCTCCGGAAGCAGTAGCGGCCAAGCGTGGCAAGAGCGTCGAGGAGATTCTCTAACCATGGCAACTGTCAAAGTCACTCTGGTCAAGAGCCTGAACGGCCGTCTGGCCAATCACAAGGCTTGCGTCAAGGGTCTCGGCCTGCGTCGCATCAATCATACCGTCGAAGTTCAGGACACTCCTGAGAACCGCGGCATGATCAACAAGGCCTACTACCTGCTGCGTGTGGAGGGTTAATCCATGCAACTGAACGATCTGCGTTCCGCGCCGGGTGCCCGTCGCGAAAAGCACCGTCCGGGCCGTGGCATCGGTAGCGGTCTGGGCAAGACCGGTGGCCGTGGTCACAAAGGTCTGACCTCCCGCTCCGGTGGCAAGGTCGCTCCGGGCTTCGAGGGTGGTCAACAGCCTCTGCACCGTCGCCTGCCGAAGTTCGGCTTCGTTTCCCTGAAGGCTATGGATCGTGCTGAAGTACGCACCTCCGAGCTGGCCAAGGTCGAAGGCGACGTCGTCAGCCTGCAGACCCTGAAGGATGCCAACCTGATCAACCAGCACGTACAGCGCGTCAAAGTCATGCTGTCCGGCGAAGTTGGTCGTGCGGTCACCCTGAAAGGTATCGCCGCCACCAAGGGTGCGCGTGCGGCTATCGAAGCAGCTGGCGGTAAATTCGAGGACTAAATGGCTAAGCAAGGTGCTCTCTCTGCGCTAAGCAACGGCGGTCTGTCCGAGCTCTGGGCACGTCTGCGTTTCCTGTTCCTGGCGATCATCGTCTATCGGATCGGCGCGCACATCCCAGTTCCGGGCATCAACCCCGATCGCTTGGCGGCACTGTTCCGGCAGAACGAGGGGACCATTCTTAGCCTCTTCAACATGTTTTCCGGCGGCGCGCTGGAGCGCATGAGTATCTTTGCACTGGGGATCATGCCGTACATCTCGGCATCGATCATCATGCAGCTCATGACCGCTATCAGCCCGCAGCTGGAGCAGTTGAAGAAAGAGGGTGAGTCTGGGCGTCGCAAGATCAGCCAGTACACCCGCTACGGTACTGTAGTCCTGGCACTGGTCCAGGCCATCGGCATGTCCGTTGGCCTGGGCAGCCAGGGCGTAGCCTTCTCCAACGACTTCGGCTTCTACTTCGTGGCTGTCACCACCTTCGTGGCTGGTGCCATGTTCATGATGTGGCTGGGCGAGCAGATCACCGAGCGCGGTGTCGGCAACGGCATCTCGATGTTGATCTTCGCTGGTATCGTTGCAGGCCTGCCGCGCGCCATCGGTCAGTCTTTCGAGTCTGCCCGTCAAGGTGACATCAACATCTTCGCCCTGATCGGCGTCGGCCTGCTGGCCGTGGCGATCATCGCGTTCGTGGTGTTCATCGAGCGTGGCCAGCGTCGCATCGCGGTGCATTACGCCAAGCGCCAGCAAGGCCGCAAGGTGTTTGCAGCGCAGACCAGCCATCTGCCGTTGAAGGTGAACATGGCGGGTGTGATTCCCGCGATTTTCGCCAGCAGTATCCTGCTGTTCCCGGCGTCCCTGGGCTCCTGGTTCGGTCAGTCGGAAGGCTTGGGTTGGTTGCAGGACGTCGCGCAAGCGATCGCTCCGGGGCAGCCGCTGAACATCTTGCTGTTCACTGCAGGGATCGTTTTCTTCTGCTTCTTCTATACAGCGCTGATGTTCAACCCGAAGGACGTGGCGGAGAACCTCAAGAAGTCCGGTGCATTTATTCCGGGCATCCGTCCGGGCGAACAGTCCGCTCGCTACATCGATGGCGTGCTGACCCGTTTGACCATGTTCGGTGCTCTGTACATGACGGCTGTCTGCCTGCTGCCCCAGTTCCTGGTGGTTGCGGCGCACGTGCCGTTCTATCTTGGCGGGACCTCGCTGTTGATCGTGGTCGTGGTTGTCATGGACTTTATGGCCCAGGTGCAATCTCACCTCGTTTCTCACCAGTATGAATCCCTGATGAAGAAAGCCAACCTGAAGGGCTACGGCAGCGGCATGCTGCGCTGATAGACCCGTAAGGTTCGAGGAGTTGGTGATGAAAGTTCGTGCATCGGTCAAGAAGCTGTGCCGTAACTGCAAAATCATCCGTCGCGATGGCATCGTGCGGGTGATCTGCAGCGCGGAACCGCGTCACAAGCAGCGCCAAGGCTGATTGTGATCCACGCGTGATAACCCGGCAGCTAGTGTGCTGCCGGGTTGATTATTTGCTATTACAGCGCTAATATCCGCGCCCTTTCTTGGCTTCCTGGGCGCAGGGTAGCTGTCAATTGGAGTTTTTCTGAATGGCCCGTATTGCAGGCGTCAACATTCCGGATAACAAGCACACTGTTATCTCGCTGACCTACATCTATGGTGTTGGTCGCACTACTGCTCAGAGCATCTGCGCAGCCACCGGCGTAAACCCGGCTGCCAAGATCAAGGACCTGAGCGACGAGCAGATCGATCAGCTGCGTAACGAAGTCGCGAAGATCACCACCGAAGGTGACCTGCGTCGCGAAATCAACATGAACATCAAGCGTCTGATGGACCTCGGTTGCTACCGCGGTCTGCGTCATCGTCGCGGTCTGCCGGTTCGCGGTCAGCGTACCAAGACCAACGCGCGTACCCGCAAGGGCCCGCGTAAGCCGATCCGCAAGTAATCGCGTAGGAATCTAGTCATGGCAAAACCTGCTGCTCGTCCCCGTAAGAAAGTCAAAAAGACAGTGGTCGATGGGATCGCCCACATCCACGCGTCTTTCAACAACACCATCGTGACCATCACCGACCGTCAGGGCAACGCACTGTCCTGGGCGACCTCCGGTGGTTCCGGTTTCCGCGGCTCGCGTAAGAGCACCCCGTTCGCTGCCCAGGTAGCGGCCGAGCGTGCCGGCCAGGCTGCCCTGGAATACGGTCTGAAGAACCTGGACGTCAACGTCAAGGGCCCGGGCCCGGGCCGCGAGTCCGCCGTTCGCGCTCTGAATGCTTGCGGCTACAAGATCGCCAGCATCACCGACGTAACCCCGATCCCGCATAACGGCTGCCGTCCGCCGAAAAAGCGTCGCGTGTAATAGGAGACAGTGAGAAATGGCTCGTTACATTGGTCCCAAGTGCAAACTGTCTCGCCGTGAAGGCACCGACCTGTTCCTGAAGAGCGGCGCCCGCGCCCTCGACTCGAAGTGCAAGGCTGAAAACGTTCCTGGCCAGCATGGCCAGCGTCGTGGCCGTCTGTCCGACTACGGTCTGCAGCTGCGTGAAAAGCAGAAAGTACGTCGCATCTACGGCGTGCTGGAGCGTCAGTTCCGCGGTTACTACCAGGAAGCTTCCCGTCGCAAGGGTTCTACCGGTGAGAACCTGCTGCAACTGCTCGAGTGCCGCCTGGACAACGTCGTATACCGCATGGGCTTCGGTTCCACTCGTTCGGAATCCCGCCAGCTGGTATCCCACAAGGCCATCACCGTCAACGGTCAGACCGTCAACATCCCTTCCTACCAAGTGAAGGCCGGTGACGTCGTAGCTGTTCGCGAAAAATCGAAGAACCAGCTGCGTATCGCTCAGGCTCTGGAACTCTGTGGCCAGCGCGGTCGCGTCGAGTGGGTCGAAGTCGACCTCGACAAGAAGGCTGGTACCTTCAAGAGTGCTCCGGCTCGCAGCGACCTGTCCGCTGATATCAACGAAAACCTGATTGTCGAGCTCTACTCCAAGTAAGGGCTAGAAAATAGGTGCATCCATGCAGAGTTCGGTAAATGAGTTCCTGACCCCCCGCCACATCGATGTGCAGGTGGTCAGTCAAACCCGCGCCAAGATCACGCTCGAGCCTCTCGAGCGTGGTTTTGGTCACACCCTGGGCAACGCGCTGCGTCGCATCCTGTTGTCCTCCATGCCTGGCTGCGCAGTGGTCGAGGCCGAGATCGACGGCGTACTCCACGAGTACTCGGCGATCGAAGGTGTGCAGGAAGATGTAATCGAGATCCTGCTGAACCTGAAAGGTCTGGCCATCAAGCTGCACGGTCGTGATGAAGTGACGCTGACCCTGGCTAAGAAGGGCTCGGGTGTTGTGACTGCTGCCGATATTCAGCTGGATCACGATGTTGAGATCATCAACGGTGACCACGTTATCGCCAACCTGGCAGACAACGGCGCGCTGAACATGAAGCTGAAGGTAGCTCGTGGCCGTGGCTACGAGCCTGCCGACGCACGTCAGAGCGATGAAGACGAAAGCCGCAGCATCGGCCGTCTGCAGCTCGACGCATCGTTCAGCCCGGTCCGTCGTGTCTCCTACGTGGTGGAAAACGCCCGTGTCGAGCAGCGCACCAACCTGGACAAACTGGTCCTGGACCTGGAAACCAACGGCACCCTGGATCCCGAAGAGGCTATCCGTCGCGCCGCTACCATCCTGCAACAGCAGCTGGCAGCGTTCGTGGACCTCAAGGGCGACAGCGAACCCGTCGTTGAAGAGCAGGAAGACGAGATCGATCCGATCCTCCTGCGCCCGGTCGATGACCTGGAACTGACCGTACGTTCGGCCAACTGCCTGAAGGCGGAAAACATCTACTACATCGGTGACCTGATCCAGCGCACCGAAGTGGAGCTGTTGAAAACGCCGAACCTGGGCAAGAAGTCCCTGACCGAAATCAAGGACGTTCTGGCTTCCCGTGGTCTGTCCCTCGGTATGCGCCTCGATAACTGGCCGCCGGCAAGTCTTAAGAAAGACGACAAGGCCACTGCCTGATCGTCGTAACTACCGAACGTAAAGTTTGGAAAGGAATTGAACCATGCGCCATCGTAAAAGTGGTCGTCACCTGAGCCGCACCAGCGCGCACCGCAAGGCTATGTTCCAGAACATGGCGGTGTCGCTGTTCGAACATGAACTGATCAAAACCACCCTGCCCAAGGCCAAGGAACTGCGTCGCGTTGCCGAGCCGCTGATCACCCTGGCCAAGGAAGACAGCGTCGCCAACCGTCGCCTGGCTTTCGACCGTACCCGTTCGAAAGCTGCCGTTGGCAAGCTGTTCAACGACCTGGGCAAGCGCTACGCCAACCGTCCGGGCGGCTACCTGCGCATCCTGAAGTGCGGTTTCCGCGCTGGCGACAACGCCCCCATGGCGTACGTCGAGCTGGTTGATCGTCCTGTCGGCGGTGAAGTCGTAGAAGCTGCCGAATAAGGCATCTGCTGCACAAGAAACCGGGCCTAGGCCCGGTTTTTTTATTACCTGCCTTAAAGTTTTTATCTATCGGATCGCTTTCTTTAATAAATTGGATTGCGGGAGGGCTGTCATTCATCCTTAACCTGCTTTTACGAAAAGCTACGTTCGGATAAGCGAGATCAATGCAAAGGGCGCTTGGTTCAGCCGACAGGTTGTCCTCCGCCAATCCCTGGTCCACGCTGATGATTTCCGTGTAGCCGCTTCGCTTCATAGCACGTTAGCCGTTGAGGAGAGAGTAAATGGAAGAGAAGACCCGCCTGACCACTGCCGCTGGCGCACCGGTGGTCGATAACCAGAACGTGCAGACCGCCGGTCCGCGTGGCCCGATGTTGCTGCAGGACGTGTGGTTCCTCGAGAAGCTCGCCCACTTCGATCGCGAAGTGATCCCCGAGCGACGCATGCATGCGAAAGGTTCCGCGGCCTACGGCACCTTCACCGTCACCCATGACATCACCCCCTACACCCGGGCGAAGATCTTCTCCCAGGTCGGCAAGAAGACCGATATGTTCCTGCGCTTCTCCACCGTCGCCGGTGAGCGTGGCGCGGCGGATGCCGAGCGTGACATCCGCGGCTTCTCCATGCGTTTCTACACCGAGCAGGGCAACTGGGACCTGGTCGGCAACAACACCCCGGTGTTCTATCTGCGCGACCCGCTCAAGTTCCCCGATCTCAACCACGTGGTGAAGCGTGACCCGCGCACCAACCTGCGCAATGCGACCTTCAAGTGGGACTTTTTCTCTCACCTCCCCGAGTCGCTGCATCAGTTGACCATCGACTTCAGCGACCGCGGCCTGCCGAAGAGCTATCGGCACATCCATGGTTTCGGCAGCCATACCTTCAGCTTCATCAATGCGAACAACGAGCGCTTCTGGGTCAAGTTCCACTTCAAGACCCAACAGGGCATCGAGAACCTGACCAACGCCGAGGCCGCCGAAGTGATCGCCCAGGACCGCGAGAGTTCGCAGCGCGACTTGTACGAGAGCATCGAGAAAGGCGACTTCCCGCGCTGGAAGATGTACGTGCAGATCATGCCCGAGAAGGAAGCGGCTACCTATCGCTACAACCCGTTCGACCTGACCAAGGTCTGGCCCCACGGTGACTACCCGTTGATCGAAGTGGGCTTCTTCGAGCTGAACCGTAACCCGGACAACTACTTCGCCGAGGTCGAGCAGGCCGCTTTCACGCCGGCCAACGTGGTGCCCGGTATCGGTTTCTCGCCGGACAAGATGCTCCAGGGCCGTCTGTTCTCCTACGGCGACGCCCATCGCTATCGCCTGGGCGTCAACCACCACCAGATCCCGGTGAACGCCGCGCGTTGCCCGCACCAGGTCTACCACCGCGATGGCGGCATGCGGGTGGACGGCAACAACGCCCATCAGCGCGTCACCTACGAGCCGAACAGCTTCAACCAGTGGCAGGAGCAGCCTGACTTCTCCGAGCCGCCGCTGAGCCTGGAGGGCGCGGCGGACCACTGGAACCACCGGGTGGACGACGACTACTACAGCCAGCCCGCCGCGCTGTTCCATCTGTTCACCGACGAGCAGAAGCAGCGGCTGTTCGCCAACATCGCCGAAGACATCCGCGATGTACCGGAACAGATCCAGCGTCGCCAGATCGGCCTGTTCCTCAAGGTCGATCCGGCCTACGGCAAAGGCGTCGCCGACGCCCTCGGCCTGAAGCTGGACTGATGGCCTGATGAGGCCCCCGGCCCCCTTCCTAGGAAGGGGGCTTTTTTATCTGCATTGGCTTGACCCGGATCAGGCGGAGCCGGGAGCATATGCGGCTAGATTCCTAGTTTTCTCCAGGGAGAGCCCCCCGATGCAAGGCCATCCGGAAGTCATCGATTACCTCAACACGCTGCTGACCGGCGAGCTGGCCGCGCGCGACCAGTACTTCATCCACTCGCGCATGTACGAGGACTGGGGCTTCAGCAAGCTCTACGAGCGCCTCAACCACGAGATGGAGGAGGAGACCCAGCACGCCGACGCCCTGCTGCGCCGTATCCTCCTGCTCGAAGGTACGCCGCGCATGCGTCCCGACGATATCCACCCGGGCACCACGGTGCCGGAGATGCTCGAGGCCGACCTCAAGCTCGAGCGCCATGTCCGCGCCGCGCTGGCCAAGGGCATCGCCCTCTGCGAGCAGCATAAGGACTTCGTCAGCCGCGACATCCTCAAGGCCCAGTTGGCCGACACCGAGGAAGACCACGCCTACTGGTTGGAGCAACAGCTTGGCCTGATCGCCAGGATGGGCCTGGAGAACTACCTGCAGTCGCAGATCTGACCCTACCCGCGGATACGAAAAAGCCCCTGCGCCTCACGGCCGCAGGGGCTTTTTCATGAGCGCCCGGCAATCAGGCGCGATCGCGTTCCAGCAACGGCTTGAGGAAGTGGCCGGTGTGCGACTGGGGCATCTCGGCCACCTGCTCTGGCGTGCCGTTGGCGATGATCTGGCCACCCTTGGAGCCGCCCTCGGGGCCGAGGTCGACCAGCCAGTCGGCGGTCTTGATCACGTCCAGGTTGTGCTCGATCACCACCACGGTGTTGCCGTGGTCGCGCAGGCGGTGGAGCACGTCGAGCAGTTGCTGGATGTCGGCGAAATGCAGGCCGGTGGTCGGTTCGTCGAGGATGTACAGGGTCTTGCCGGTATCGCGCTTGGACAGCTCGCGGGACAGCTTGACCCGCTGCGCCTCGCCGCCCGAGAGGGTGGTCGCGCTCTGGCCCAGCTTGATGTAGGACAGGCCGACGTCCATCAGCGTCTGCAGCTTGCGCGCCAGGGCGGGGACGGCGTCGAAGAACTCGCGGGCTTCCTCGATGGTCATCTCCAGCACCTCGTGGATGCTCTTGCCCTTGTAGCGGATCTCCAGGGTCTCGCGGTTGTAGCGCTTGCCCTTGCAGACATCGCAGGGAACGTAGATATCCGGCAGGAAGTGCATCTCCACCTTGATCACGCCGTCGCCCTGGCAGGCCTCGCAACGGCCGCCCTTGACGTTGAACGAGAAGCGGCCGGGACCGTAGCCGCGCGAGCGGGCCTCCGGCACGCCGGAAAACAGTTCGCGGATCGGCGTGAACAGGCCGGTATAGGTCGCCGGGTTGGAGCGCGGGGTACGACCGATCGGGCTCTGGTCGATGTCGACCACCTTGTCCAGGTGCTGCAGGCCGTCGAACGAGTCGTACGGCGCCACTTCCAGGGTAGTCGCGCCGTTCAGCGCGGTGGCGGTGATCGGGAACAGGGTGTTGTTGATCAGCGTCGACTTGCCGGAGCCCGAGACCCCGGTGATGCAGGTGAACAGGCCGACCGGGATTTCCAGGTTGACGTTCTGCAGGTTGTTGCCGCGGGCGCCTTTCAGCTTCAGCAGCTTCTTCTTGTCGCGCGGGGTGCGCTTGGCCGGAACCGCGATTTTCTTGCGCCCGGAAAGGTACTTGCCGGTCAGCGAGTCGGGGTGGTTCATCACCTGGTCGGGCGTACCTTCCGCCACTACCTGGCCGCCGTGCACGCCGGCGCCCGGACCGATGTCGACGACGTAGTCGGCGAGTCGGATCGCGTCCTCGTCGTGCTCGACCACGATCACCGTGTTGCCGAGGTTGCGCAGGTGGGTGAGGGTGCCGAGCAGGCGCTCGTTGTCGCGTTGGTGCAGGCCGATCGAGGGTTCGTCGAGGATGTACATCACTCCCACCAGGCCGGCGCCGATCTGGCTGGCCAGGCGGATGCGCTGGGCTTCGCCGCCGGACAGGGTGTCGGCGCTGCGGTCGAGGGTCAGGTAGTCGAGGCCGACGTTGACCAGGAATTGCAGGCGGTCGCGGATTTCCTTGAGGATCTTCGCCGCGATCTCGCCACGGCGGCCGGTCAGGCTGAGTCCGGCGGCATACTCGCAGGCTTCGCCGACCGGCATCGCGGTGATCGCCGGCAGCGTCCGGTCGCCGACCCACACATGCCGCGCCTCGCGGCGCAGGCGGGTACCGTGGCAATCCGGGCAGGGCTGGGTGCTGAGGAACTTGGCCAGCTCCTCGCGGACCGTGGCCGACTCGGTCTCGCGGTAGCGCCGCTCAAGGTTCGGCAGGATGCCTTCGAAGGGGTGCGAACGCTTGACGATGTCGCCGCGGTCGTTGAGATAGCGGAAGTCGACGTTTTCCCGGCCGGAGCCGTAGAGCACCACCTTCTGGTGTTCGGCGCCGAGTTCGTCGAAGGGTTCTTCCAGGCTGAAGCCGTAATGCTGGGCCAGCGAACCGAGCATCTGGAAGTAATAGACGTTGCGCCGGTCCCAGCCGCGGATCGCGCCCTCGGCCAGGGTCAACTCGCCGTTGACCACCCGGCGCGCGTCGAAGAATTGCTTCACGCCGAGGCCGTCGCAGGTCGGACAGGCGCCGGCCGGGTTGTTGAAGGAGAACAGCTTGGGTTCCAGCTCGCTGATAGAGTGGCCGCAGACCGGGCAGGCGAAGCGCGCCGAGAAGATGATCTCCTCGACATCCTCGTCCTCGTCCATCGGTGCTACCAGGGCGATACCGTCGGCCAGGGACAGGGCGGTCTCGAACGACTCGGCCAGGCGTTGCTGGAGGTCCGCGCGAACCTTGAAGCGGTCCACCACCACATCGATGCTGTGCTTCTTCTGCTTATCCAGCTTCGGCACTTCGTCGAGTTCGTAGAGCTTGCCGTCGACCCGGGCGCGGACGAAGCCCTGCGCGCGCATCTCGTCGAACACCGCCAGGTGCTCGCCCTTGCGCTCGCGGATCACCGGCGCCAGCAGCATCAGCTTGCTGCCTTCCGGCAGGGCCAGGACCTGGTCGACCATCTGGCTGACGGTCTGCGCCTCCAGCGGGATGTCGTGGTCCGGGCAGCGCGGGGTACCGACGCGGGCATAAAGCAGGCGCAGGTAGTCGTAGATCTCGGTGATCGTACCCACGGTGGAGCGTGGGTTGTGGGAAGTGGACTTCTGTTCGATGGAAATCGCCGGCGACAGCCCTTCGATGGTGTCCACGTCCGGCTTCTCCATCATCGACAGGAACTGCCGGGCGTAGGCCGAGAGGGATTCCACGTAGCGCCGCTGGCCTTCCGCATAGAGCGTGTCGAAAGCCAGGGAAGACTTGCCGGAACCGGAAAGACCGGTGATCACGATCAGTTTGTCGCGTGGCAGTGTGAGGTCGACGTTCTTCAGGTTGTGGGTACGCGCCCCACGAATCAGGATCTTATCCACAGCGGCCTCGCATGGCGGGCGAAAACCGCTGATTATACGGCTGGCCGCTAGCGCGCGGCAAAGTGGCGCGCCTGTGCCGCGAGGGGGCGGACTGGTAGAATGCGCGGCATTTTTCCGGCGCGGGCATTGCCCCGGCCGCCCAGGAGCGGGCGGCGGCGCCATCGGCAGGGGCATGAGGCCTTGCCCTGCAGCGGTTTCTTCCATGAGGGTGTTATGCACGACTCACATACTGAGCGGATGAGCGGTACCGAAACGCGAGCGGCCGTCGGGCTGTCACTGGTATTCGCCTTCCGCATGCTCGGCATGTTCATGGTCCTGCCGGTGCTGGCCACCTACGGCCAGGACCTGGCCGGCGCGACCCCGGCGCTGATCGGCCTGGCCATCGGCGCCTATGGCCTGACCCAGGCGATCCTGCAGATTCCCTTCGGGACCATTTCCGACCGCATCGGCCGGCGCCCGGTGATCGTCGTCGGGCTGCTGATCTTCGCCGCCGGCGCGGCCCTCGCGGCCAATGCCGACTCCATCTGGGGGGTGATCGCCGGCCGCGTCCTGCAGGGCGCCGGGGCGATCTCGGCGGCGGTGATGGCGCTGCTCTCCGACCTCACCCGCGAGCAGCACCGGACCAAGGCGATGGCGATGATCGGCATGAGCATCGGCGTCTCCTTCGCCGTGGCCATGGTGCTCGGCCCGGTGCTGACCCATCTGTTCGGCCTGCATGGGCTGTTCTGGTTCACCGCCGGGATGGCGCTGGTCGGCCTGCTGCTGATCCTGTTCTTCGTCCCGCAGCCGGACCACATGACCCAGCACCGCGAATCCAGCGTGGCGCGCCAGGCCCTGCTGCCGACCCTGAAGCACGGCGACCTGCTGCGCCTGGACGCCGGCATCCTGATCCTCCACGCCATCCTCATGGCCAGCTTCGTCGCCTTGCCGCTGGCACTGGTGCACGAGGGTGGCCTGCCCAAGGAGCAGCACTGGTGGGTCTACCTGACCGCGCTGCTGGTCGGTTTCTTCGGCATGGTGCCGTTCATCATCTACGCCGAGAAGAAGCGTCGCATGAAGCGCGTGCTGACCGGCGCGGTGGCGACCCTGCTGGCCTGCGAACTGTTCTTCCTGGTCTTCGGTCACAGCCTGGCCATGCTGGTGGTCGGCACGGTGGTGTTCTTCACTGCCTTCAACCTGCTCGAAGCCTCGCTGCCGTCGCTGGTCAGCAAGGTCTCGCCGGCCGGCGGCAAGGGCACGGCGATGGGGGTGTATTCCACCAGCCAATTCCTCGGCGCGGCGCTGGGCGGCATCCTCGGCGGCTGGATGTTCCAGCACGGCGGGCTGAGCATGGTGTTCATCGGATGCGCGGTGCTCGCTGCCCTCTGGCTGGCGATTGCTGTTACCATGCGCGAACCGCCTTATGTGACCAGCATTCGCCTGCCGCTCGCGCCCGCCGCGCTGCAGGACGCGGTGCTGGTCCAGCGATTCAGGGCGTTGCCCGGTGTGGCAGACGCCGTGGTGGTGGCCGAGGAGGCCGCCGCCTATGTCAAAGTGGATACCCAACAAGTGGATCGCACCGCCCTCGAGCGCCTGGCCCAGGCCGCGCCGGGCGGATGCTGAACCTTAGGAGAACGTCATGGCCCGTGGGGTTAACAAAGTCATTCTGGTTGGTAACGTCGGTGGTGACCCGGAAACCCGCTACATGCCCAACGGCAATGCGGTGACCAACATCACCCTCGCCACCAGCGAGAGCTGGAAGGACAAGCAGACCGGCCAGCAACAGGAGCGCACCGAATGGCACCGCGTGGTGTTCTTCGGCCGCCTGGCGGAGATCGCCGGCGAGTACCTGCGCAAGGGTTCCCAGGTCTACGTCGAAGGCAGCCTGCGCACCCGCAAGTGGCAGGGCCAGGATGGTCAGGATCGCTACACCACCGAGATCGTGGTCGACATCAACGGCAACATGCAGTTGCTCGGCGGCCGCCCCTCCGGCGACGATTCGCAGCGCGCCCCGCGCGAGCCCATGCAGCGCCCGCAGCAGGCCCCGCAGCAGCAGTCGCGTCCGGCCCCGCAGCAGCAACCGGCGCCGCAACCGGCCCAGGACTACGACAGCTTCGACGACGACATTCCGTTCTAAGCGACGCCCTTGCGGCGCGGCCCGTCCGCGCCACGGGCAGACCTTCGAAGACCCCCTGCCGCCCTCGGGCCGCAGGGGGTCTTCGTTTTCAGGCGACGCCGCGCTGCAAGGGCACTTCGTCCAGGCCGCCTATGGCGGATAGAGCTTCCCGCATGGCACTGAGCTTAAGGCAGGTTTCGCGATACTCGTGGGCCGGTTCCGAATCGCCTACCAGACCGCAGCCGGCGAACAGGTAGCCCCGGCCCGGCGTGAGCAGGGCTGAGCGCAGCGCCACCAGGAAATCGCCGTTGCCTTCGCCGTCGAGCCAGCCCAGCGGCGCGGCGTACCAGCCACGATCCATCCCTTCGTGCTGGCGGATGTAGTCCAGCGCCGCGCTGCGTGGGTAGCCGCCCACCGCGGGGGTCGGATGCAGCGCCTGCAGCAGCCGCAGGATGCCGCCTGCGTCAGCGAGGCGGGCGCGGATCGGCGTGTTCAGGTGCTGGACTCGCGCCAGTCGTTTCAGGCCGGGCGCATCGGGGATTTCCAGTACCTCGCTGAAGGGTTCCAGGGCCGTACGGATCGCCTCCACCACCAACTGGTGTTCGTGCCTGTCCTTGGCGCTGTCCAGCAGGGCCTGTCCGAGCCGCGCATCTTCCTGGGCATCGCCGCCGCGGGCGATGGTCCCGGCCAGGGCATGGGTGAGTGCCTCGCCGGCGCGAATGCGGACCAGGCGTTCCGGGGAGGCGCCGAGGAAGCAGGCGTTGCCGCGGCGACAGGCGAACAGCTGGGCGTCGGCATGTTGCAGGCGCAGGTGTTCGATGACCTGCCACGGCTCGATGTCGCCGAGAGGCCGGGCCTGGGTGCGGGCCAGCACGACCTTGCCGAAGCGTCCCTGGCGGACACTGCTTACCGCGTCGCTCACCTTGGCTTCCCATTGCCTGCGCTCCTGCGCCGAAGCGTCGCCCTGCGCGCCAGCGGTCGGCCCCGAGGGCCGGCGTCTGGCCGGCTGCCTCAGGCGCAGTAGCGCCGAGCAGTGGTAGGCGGCCAGGGCCAGGGCATCTTCGCCGGGCTTGGCCAGGTGTTGGCAGAGTACCCGGTAGCGTTCGCCCTCGCGCAGCACGGTGATGCCGGCGAGCATCAGGCTGGCATCGGCGAAGGCTTGCCAGTGTTCCTCGCGCGGGCCGCGCGGATCGAAGCGGAATCCGCCGCACAGGCGCGGCGCCAGCGGGCCCTCGACCACGGCGTCGGCGCAGAGCAATTGCCAGTTTTCCTCGATCCGGGCGAAGCGCTGTTCGCCGTGGCCTTGCAGCTCCAGGGCGCTGCCCCAGGCGAAGAACGCCAGCTCGGGCTGTTCCCAGTACAGGCAGGGCGTTTGCCGGTCGTCCCAGGCACCGAATACCTGCAGCGGGTCCAATGGGTCGATCTCGAACGATGCCGCCACCAGCACCGGACGATCGAGCGCCTGCGCCTGGCCGATGGCGCGCTCGAAGGTGCCGCGCAAGGCGTGCAGGCACTGGCTCAGGGGCGCCAGCCGGCTCATGCGGCACCCCGTGTCTGGCGCCAGTACTTGATCTGCTCGGCGATGTACCAGTGGATGATCTGCGCGAACAGTCCCTCGACGAAGGGCGCGTCGAGTCCGTTTTCCTCGGCCCAGCGGGCGCGCTCGGGGAGCATCGCGGCGACCCGCTCGGGCGCCGGAATCGCCGCCTCGCTGGCCTTGAAGCGCGACGCCGCCTTGACGTAGTCCATGCGGCGGCCGAGGGCCTGGACGATATCCAGGTCGATCCGGTCGATGGCCTCGCGGATGTCCGCCAGGCCGGAGCAGTCTTCGGGAGTTTTCATCATGCAACCTCTCGGGAAAGGGCGTCGGGATGTGCGAGGCGGCGCAGCAGGTGCTCGATCACCGCGTCGCGCCCCTCGCTCAGGTAGAAGTGGCCGCCAGGAAAGCGCCGCAGCCTGGCGGGGGGCCGGCTGGCGTCGCTCCAGGCCTGCGCCTCGGCGGCGCTGACTTCCTCGTCGTGCTCGCCGAGGAGGACGTCGAGGGCGCAGGCCAGGGCGATGGGCTGCGCCCGTCGGTAGGTCTCGATCGCCTGGTAGTCGGCGCGCAGGATCGGCAGGAACAGCGCGCGCAGGTCGGCGTCCTCGAGTAGCTCGCTGGCGCCACCCTGGCGGCGGACGTCCTCCAGCAGCGCCGCCTCGTCGCCGCGGTGCAACGCGCCGCCGCGTTGCCGGTGCGGTGCCGGATGGGCGGAGACGAACAGGTGGCGCAGCGGCGCGCCGGCGCTTTCCAGGCGCAGGGCGGTTTCGTAGGCCAGCGCCGCGCCGAGACTGTGGCCGAACAGCGCCAGGGGCGCGTCGGCGAAATCGCGCAGGGCGAGGGCGGCGCCGTCGGCGAGGTCCTCCAGGCGGGTGGCCGGCGCCTCGTTGAAGCGGTCCTCGCGACCCGGGTACTGCAGGGCAAGCAGGTCGATGTCTGGCGGCAGGCGTTCGCTCCAGCTACGGAAGAAGCTGGCGCTGCCGCCTGCATGGGGGAAGCAGGCCAGGCGCAGGTGCGGCATCGGCGTCAGGCGGAACGGCCGGACCCAGGCGGCGCTCATGCGCGGGCCTCCAGCTCGCGGCGCAGGCGCTCGCGCAGGTCCTTCTTGCTGATCTTGCCGATGCCGGTCTGGGGGAAGGCCGGGACCAGCTCGATGCGGTCCGGCACCTTGAACGCGGCCAGCCCGCAGGCGTGCAGGTATTGCTTCAGCTTCAGCGCCGAGGGCGCCGGCTGGCGCGGGATGACGAAGGCGCAGGTGCGCTCGCCGAGCAGGCTGTCGGGCATCGCCACGACGGTGGCGTCATGCACCTGCGGATGGGCTATCAGCAGGTTCTCCACCTCTTCCGCGGCGATCTTCTCGCCGCCGCGGTTGATCTGGTCCTTGTCGCGGCCCTCCACCACCAGGTAGCCGTCCTTGTCGCGGCTGACCCGGTCGCCGGTGCGGTAGAAGCCGTCCGCGCTGAAGGCCTTGGCGTTGTGTTCGGGCAGGCGGTAGTAGCCGCGGATGGTGTAGGGACCGCGCACGGTCAGTTCGCCCACCTCGCCGGGGCCGACCTCGCGGCCCTCGGCGTCGACCACCCGCACTTCGTCGTCCGGCGACAGCGGCCGGCCCTGGGTATGCAGCACGCGTTCGGGCGGATCGTCCAGGCGGGTGTAGCAGATCAGCCCCTCGGCCATTCCCAGCACCTGTTGCAACTGGCAGCCGAGCACCGGTTCGACGCGTTGCGCGGCACTGCTGCCGAGCCTGGAGCCGCCGACCTGGAGCAGACGCAGGCTGGATAGATCGGCGCGGCGGCTTTCCTGGGCATCCAGCCAGAGCATCGCCAGCGGCGGTACCAGGGCGGTGTGGGTGACCCGTTCACGGGCGATCAGGGCGAAGCAATGCTCGGGATCGGCGCGCTGGCTGACCACCACGCGGCCGCCGGCCAGCAGCGTGCCGATCACTCCGGGGCAGCAGAGAGTGAAGTTGTGCGCCATCGGCAAGCCGGTGAGGTACACCGTGTGCTCGTCGAAGCCGCAGACCTCGGCGCTGGCGCGGACGTTGTAGAGATACTCGCGATGACGCCGGGGAATCAGCTTCGGCGTGCCGGTGGTGCCGCCGGACAACTGGAAGCAGGCGATATCCTCGGCGCGGGCGGCGCAGTCTTCCAGCGCGTCGGCCTGGTACAGCGGTGCCAGCGCTTGCAGCGGCGCCTCGGCTTCGCCGTGGATCAGCGCCATCCGGCAGGCGCCGCTGGCGAGCAGCTCACGGGCCATCGGCCGTGGGTCGAAGCCGTCGATCCGTTCGGCGCCGATGTAGGCCTTGGCCTCGGCGAACCGGCAGAAACCGCTGATCTCATGCTGGCGATGGGCGGGGAGGGCGAGCACCGGGCGTACGCCGAGCTGGAACAGGGCGAAGCAGGTCTCGACGAAGGCGATGCCGTTGGGCAGGTGCAGCACTACCGTGTCGCCATGTGCGAGGCCGGCCTGGCGCAGTCCGGCTGCCAGGCGGCGGCAGCGCTGGAGCAGGTCGGCATAGCTGAGCCGCTGGTCGTCGTCGCAGAGCGCGATCCGCCGCGGATGGCGCGCGGCGCTGGCGGCCAGGGCTTCGGCGAAGTTCTGGTCCTGCCAGTGGCCGGCGTCGAGATAGCGGCGGACGAAGGCGGCGGGCCAGTCGGGGGCGTCGTCGACGGCCGATGGGGTGACGGGCGAGGAAGTCATGCGATCTCCGTGGATGCGGTCGATTGCCATTGCTGGGAAATGAGATTTATTATCATTGGCGGGCGGCAGGGACCGCGCAAGCCCGCGCCTTTCGATTGCGGGGCTTTTTCATTCGCTGCAGGGGCGGAGTGCAGGGCGCTTTGTCCATCTCCGCTAAAAAGTCCCCCTGCCCCCACGTATCCAGGAAGGCGTCGCCGCGTCGGCAGCGCCCGGGCTACAGGAAAACCTGATGACCATCACCATCATTGCTCCGCCACAGGCCGATGCCGCCGCGCCGGCACCGGGCAACCGGCCCGGCGTCGCGCACATCGATCCGAACATGAAGCTGGTGACCGGAACCTTCTGTTCGGCCAGCGAGGACTGGTTCGAGGAACCGCTGGAGCGCGGCCTGCGCCTGATCCTCGTGCAGAGCGGCCAGTTGCGCTGCCGGATTCCCGGCCAGCCCGAGCACCTCATCGAGGGGCCGAGCCTGTGCACCATCGCCAACGATGGCGACTTCACCTCGGCGCAGATCTACGGCACCGACAAGCCGTTGCGCTACACCATCGTCCAGCTCGGCGTCGAAGCCCTGGACAGCCGCCTCGGCTGGCTGCCCGAGCAACTGATACGCCGCCCCGGCGGCGATCCGCGGATCATGAGCTGCCCGGCGCCGCGGGCGATGCAGGCGTTGGCCTCGCAGATCGCCACCTGCCAGATGCTCGGTCCGACCCGCGATCTCTACCTCGGCGGCAAGGCCCTGGAGTTGGCCGCGCTCAGCGCACAGTTCCTTTCCGGCGAGGGGCGCCCCGTCGAGGAGCCGCGCATCACCTGCTCGGAGGTCGAGCGCATCCACGCCGCCCGCGACCTGCTGGTCGGCGCCTTGCAGGAGCCGCCGTCGCTGGACACGCTGGCCAGCCGCGTGGGCATGAACCCGCGCAAGCTGACCGCCGGCTTCCGCAAGGTGTTCGGCGCCAGCGTATTCGGCTACCTGCAGGAGTACCGCCTGCGCGAGGCGCACCGGATGCTCTGCGACGAAGAGGCGAACGTCTCCACGGTGGCCTACCGGGTGGGCTACAGCCCGGCGCATTTCTCCATCGCTTTCCGCAAGCGCTACGGCATCTCCCCCAGCGAGATCCGCTGAGTCTCCGCGACGACCCCCGACCCGGCCACGGGAGGGGCGTCGCCGCTGCGGGATGACGCTGCATCTAACGAAACAGTCCGGCTGTCTAAAGCATTGCCGGCCAGGCCTCCCAGGCAAGTGAGATAAGGTCGCATTTGATAATCGTTGCCAGGAACTGGCAACCGACCTCAGATGCTTGCCCTAGGGAGCCCCCATGGATCTGCCCCCCGATTCCCGTACCGCCCTGCGCGACTGGCTGACCGAGCAGCTCGCCGACCTGCTCGGCGAACCGCTTGCTGACGTGCGCGCCCTGGCGGACGACGACGACCTGCTGGGCTGCGGCCTCGACTCGATCCGCCTGATGTACCTGCAGGAACGCCTGCGCGCGCGTGGCTCGACGCTGGACTTCGCCCAGTTGGCGCAGCGCCCCTGCCTGGGGGCCTGGCTCGACCTGCTGGCCTGCGCGGACCGGCTGTCCGCCCCGGCAACGGTCGCGCTGCCGACGGCGCAGGCTCGCGACCAGCCGTTCGAGCTGTCTTCCGTGCAGCAGGCCTACTGGCTGGGACGTGGCGCCGGCGAGGTGCTGGGCAACGTCAGCTGCCATGCCTTCCTGGAATTCCGCACGCGGGATGTCGACCCGCAGCGCCTGGCCGCGGCGGCGGAGTGCGTGCGTCAACGCCACCCGATGCTGCGGGCGCGCTTCTTCGACGGTCGCCAGCAGATCCTTCCGACGCCGCCGCTGCCCTGCTTCGACCTGCAGGACTGGCGCACCTTGCAGGTGGACGAGGCCGAGCGCGACTGGCAGGCGCTGCGCGACTGGCGCGCCCATGAATGCCTGGCGGTGGAGCGCGGCCAGGTGTTCCTGCTCGGGCTGGTGCGCATGCCGGGCGGCGAGGATCGCCTCTGGCTGAGTCTCGACCTGCTTGCCGCCGATGTCGAAAGCCTGCGCCTGCTGCTGGCCGAACTGGGCGTTGCCTACCTGGCGCCGGAGCGCCTGGCGGAGCCGCCGGCGCTGCATTTCGCCGACTACCTGGCGCACCGTGCGGCGCAACGCGCCGAGGCCGCGGCGCGGGCCCGCGACTACTGGCTGGAACGCCTGCCGCGCTTGCCGGACGCGCCGGCCCTGCCGTTGGCCTGCGCGCCGGAAAGCATCCGCCAGCCGCGCACCCGGCGCCTGGCATTCCAGCTTTCCGCCGGCGAGAGCCGGCGCCTGGAGCGTCTTGCCGCGCAGCATGGCGTGACCTTGTCCAGCGTGTTCGGCTGCGCCTTCGCGCTGGTCCTGGCGCGCTGGAGCGAAAGCGCGGAATTTCTCCTCAACGTGCCGTTGTTCGATCGGCATGCCGACGACCCGCGTATCGGCGAGGTGATCGCCGACTTCACCACCCTGTTGCTGCTGGAGTGCCGGATGCAGGCCGGGGTGTCCTTCGCCGAGGCGGTGAAGAGCTTCCAGCGCAACCTCCACGGAGCCATCGACCACGCCGCATTCCCCGCCCTGGAGGTGCTCCGCGAGGCGCGCCGGCAGGGCCAGCCACGCTCGGCGCCGGTGGTGTTCGCCAGCAACCTGGGCGAGGAGGGCTTCGTCCCGGCGGCCTTCCGCGACGCTTTCGGCGATCTCCACGACATGCTCTCGCAGACCCCGCAGGTCTGGCTCGACCACCAGCTCTACCGGGTGGGCGACGGTATCCTGCTGGCCTGGGACAGCGTCGTCGGCCTGTTCCCCGAAGGCCTGCCGGAAACCATGTTCGAAGCCTACGTGGGGCTGCTCCAGCGTCTCTGCGACAGCGCCTGGGAGCAGCCCGCCGATCTGCCGTTGCCCTGGGCGCAGCAGGCGCGCCGGGCCCTGCTCAACGGCCAGCCGGCATGCGCCACGGCGCGCACCCTGCATCGCGACTTCTTCCTTCGCGCCGCCGAGGCGCCGGATGCCGACGCGCTGCTCTATCGCGACCAACGTGTCACCCGCGGCGAACTGGCCGAGCGTGCGCTGCGCATCGCCGGCGGCCTGCGCGAAGCCGGGGTGCGCCCTGGCGACGCGGTCGAGGTCAGCCTGCCGCGCGGACCGCAGCAGGTCGCGGCGGTATTCGGCGTGCTCGCCGCAGGCGCCTGCTACGTGCCGCTGGACATCGACCAGCCGCCCGCACGGCGGCGCCTGATCGAAGAGGCCGCCGGGGTATGCCTGGCGATCACCGAGGAGGACGATCCGCAGGCCTTGCCGCCGCGCCTGGATGTCCAGCGCCTGCTGCGCGGCCCGGCGCTGGCCGCCCCCGTGCCGCTGGCGCCGCAGGCGAGTGCCTATGTGATCTACACCTCGGGCTCCACCGGGGTGCCCAAGGGCGTCGAGGTCAGCCACGCGGCGGCGATCAATACCATCGACGCGCTGCTCGACCTGCTGCGGGTGAACGCATCGGATCGCTTGCTGGCGGTCTCCGCGCTGGACTTCGATCTGTCGGTCTTCGACCTGTTCGGCGGCCTCGGCGCCGGTGCCAGCCTGGTCCTGCCGGCCCAGGAACAGGCGCGCGATGCCGCTGCCTGGGCGGAGGCTATCCAGCGGCATGCGGTGAGCCTGTGGAACTCGGCGCCGGCCTTGCTGGAGATGGCCCTCAGCCTGCCGGCGAGCCAGGCCGACTATCGCAGTCTGCGGGCGGTGCTGCTGTCCGGCGACTGGGTGGCCCTGGACCTGCCCGGCCGCCTGCGCCCACGTTGTGCCGAAGGCTGCCGCCTGCATGTGCTGGGTGGCGCTACCGAAGCGGGCATCTGGTCGAACCTGCAGAGCGTCGATACGGTGCCGCCGCACTGGCGTTCGATTCCCTACGGCCGGCCATTGCCGGGACAGGCCTACCGGGTGGTCGACACCCACGGGCGCGACGTGCCGGACCTGGTGGTCGGCGAGCTGTGGATCGGCGGCGCCAGCCTGGCCCGCGGCTATCGCAACGATCCCGAACTCAGCGCCCGGCGCTTCGTCCACGATGCCCAGGGCCGCTGGTATCGCACCGGCGATCGCGGTCGCTACTGGGGCGACGGTACCCTGGAATTCCTCGGTCGGGTCGACCAGCAGGTGAAAGTGCGCGGCCAGCGCATCGAGTTGGGCGAGGTGGAGGCCGCGCTGTGCGCCCAGGCTGGCGTGGAGAGCGCCTGCGCGGCGGTGCTCGGCGGTGGCGTGGCGAGCCTCGGCGCGGTGCTGGTACCGCGCCTGGCGCCACGGGCCGAAGGCTCCATGGAACTACCGGCCGCACAGCCCTTCGCCGGCCTGGCAGAGGCCGAGGCGGTACTCACCCGGGAAATCCTCGGCGCGCTGCTGGAGGCGCCGCTGGAGCTAGACGACGGTTTGCGCCGGCGCTGGCTGGACTGGCTAGCGGACTCCGCCGCCAGCGCGCTGCCGTCGCTCGACGAGGCGTTGCGCCGGCTCGGCTGGCAGGCCGCGGGGCTGACCGCGATGGGCAACGCTCTGCGCGGCCTGCTCGCCGGCGAACAGGCGCCGGCCGCGCTGCTCCTCGATCCCTGGCTGGCGCCGCAGGCGGTGGCCGCGCGCCTGCCGGACGGCCGCGAGGCCCTGGCGCGCCTGCTCGAAGCGCTGCCGACGCCGGCTGCCGGCGAACGCCTGCGGGTGGCGGTGTTGGATACCCGCGCCGGGCTCTGGCTCGACCAGGGCATGGCCTCGCTGTTGCGCCCGGGGCTGGAACTGACCCTCTTCGAACGCAGCCGCGTCCTCCTCGACGCCGCCGCCACCCGCTTGCCGGAACGGATCGCGGTGCAGGCGCTGGATGACGGCCTGCTACCTGCCGAGCACCTCGGTCGCTACGACCGGGTGATCAGCTTCGCCGCGCTGCACACCTACGCGGCCAGCCGCGAAGGCCTGGCGCTGGCGGCGGCGCTGCTGCGCCCGCAGGGCCGCTTGTTGCTGGTGGACCTGCTATGCGAGTCGCCACTGGCGCTGCTCGGTGCGGCCTTGCTCGACGACCGGCCGCTGCGCCTGGCGGAGCTGCCGAGCCTGTTGGCCGATCTCGCCGCTGCGGGACTGGCGCCGCGTTGCCTGTGGCGCAGCGAACGGATCGCCCTGGTCGAGGCGCTGGCGCCGGGGCTCGGGCTCGACGCCGCCGCGCTCCAGGCCGGTCTGGAGCAACGCCTGCCCCAGGCGATGCGGCCCGAACGCCTGTGGTGCCTGCCAAGCCTGCCGTTGAACGGCAATGGCAAGGTCGATCGTCGCCGCCTGGCCGAGAGCATGACCCGCGCACTCGGCGAGTGTCGTCACGAGCCCTCGGCGGAGGAGCCGCTGGAAGCCCATGAGCAGGCGCTGGCCGAGTGCTGGGAAGCGGTCCTCAAACGCCCGGTGCGTCGTCGCGAGGCGAGCTTCTTCAGCCTCGGCGGCGACAGCCTGCTGGCGACCCGCCTGCTGGCCGGCATACGTGAGCGTTTCGGCGTACGCCTGGGCATGGCCGACTTCTATCGCCAGCCGACCCTGGCCGGTCTTGCCCGCCACTTGCAGGCGCAGACCGTCGAAATCGAGGAAACCCAACTGGAAGAGGGCGTGCTATGAGCCTCGGCGAACTGCTGGAAACCTGCCGCAGCCGGCGCATCGAACTCTGGAGCGAGGCGGGCCGCCTGCGCTATCGCGCCCCCCAGGGCGCCCTCGACGCCGGCCTCGCCGAGCGCCTGCGGGCCGAGCGCGAGGCTCTGCTGGAACACCTGGAGGGCGGCCCTGGCTGGCGCGCCGAACCCGACCTGGCCCACCAGCGCTTCCCGCTGACCCCGGTGCAGGCCGCCTACGTGCTGGGCCGCCAGGCGGCCTTCGACTACGGCGGTAACGCCTGCCAGCTGTACGCCGAGTACGACTGGCCGGCCGACACCGATCCGGCGCGCCTGGAGGCGGCCTGGAACGCCATGGTCGAGCGCCACCCGATGCTGCGCGCGGTGATCGAGGACAACGCCTGGCAGCGCGTGCTGCCCGAGGTGCCCTGGCAGCGGCTGACCGTACATGCCTGCGCGGGGCTCGACGAGGCCGCTTTCCAGGCGCACCTGGAGCGGGTCCGCGAACGCCTCGACCACGCCTGCGCGGCGCTCGACCAGTGGCCGGTCCTGCGCCCCGAGCTGAGTATCGGCCGGGATGCCTGCGTACTGCACTGCTCGGTGGATTTCACCCTGGTCGACTACGCCAGCCTGCAATTGCTGCTTGGCGAATGGCGCCGCCGCTATCTCGATCCGCAATGGACGGCGGAACCGCTGGAGGCGACCTTCCGCGACTATGTCGGCGTCGAGCAGCGCCGACGCCAGTCGCCAGCCTGGCAGCGCGACCGCGACTGGTGGCTGGCGCGTCTCGACGCGCTACCGGGGCGTCCCGACCTGCCGCTGCGGGTGCAGCCGGACACCCGGTCCACGCGCTTCCGGCACTTCCACGCGCGCCTCGACGAGGCCGCCTGGCAGGCGCTCGGCGCGCGCGCCGGCGAACACGGCCTGAGCGCTGCCGGCGTGGCCCTGGCGGCCTTCGCCGAGACCATCGGTCGCTGGAGCCAGGCACCGGCGTTCTGTCTCAACCTGACGGTACTCAACCGGCCGCCGCTGCATCCGCAGCTGGCGCAGGTGCTCGGTGACTTCACCGCGCTCAGCCTGCTGGCAGTGGACAGCCGCCACGGCGACAGTTTCGTCGAGCGTGCCCGACGCATCGGCGAGCAGATGTTCGACGACCTCGACCACCCGACCTTCAGCGGCGTCGACCTGCTGCGCGAACTGGCGCGCCGGCGTGGTCGCGGCGCCGATCTGATGCCGGTGGTGTTCACCAGTGGCATCGGCAGCGTGCAGCGCCTGCTCGGCGATGGCGAGGCGCCGCGCGCGCCACGCTACATGATCAGCCAGACCCCGCAGGTCTGGCTGGACTGCCAGGTCACCGACCAGTTCGGCGGCCTGGAGATCGGCTGGGACGTACGCCTCGGGTTGTTCCCCGAGGGCCAGGCGGAAGCCATGTTCGACGACTTCGTCGGGCTGCTCCGGCGCCTGGCGCAGAGCCCGCGCGCCTGGACCGACGGCGATGCCACGGAACCCGTCGAGGCGCCGCCGCAGGCGTTGCCCGGTAGTGCCCGGAGCATCGCCGCCGGTTTCGCCGAGCGTGCCCTGCTGACCCCCGACGCCACGGCGATCCACGATGCCGCCGGCAGCTACAGCTACCGCCAGGTCGCCCAGCACGCCAGCGCCCTGCGCCGCGTCCTGGAAGCGCACGGCGCGGGCCGTGGCCGGCGGGTCGCGGTGATGCTGCCGAAAAGCGCCGCGCAATTGGTCGCGGTGATCGGCATCCTCCAGGCCGGCGCCGCCTATGTGCCGGTAGACATCCGCCAGCCTCCGCTGCGGCGCCAGGCGATCCTCGCCAGCGCCGAAGTGGTCGCGCTGGTCTGCCTGGAAAGCGATGTCCCGGACGCCGGCTGCGCCTGCGTGGCCATCGACCGGCTGGCCGCCGACAGCGACTGGCCGCCACCGCCCGCGGCGGAGGTGGCGGCGGACGACCTCGCCTACGTGATCTACACCTCCGGCTCCACCGGCACGCCCAAGGGCGTGATGCTCAGCCATGCAGCGGTGAGCAACACGCTGCTCGACATCAACCAGCGCTACGGCGTCGACGCCAACGACCGCGTCCTCGGCCTCGCCGAGCTGAGCTTCGACCTCTCGGTCTACGACTTCTTCGGCGCCACCGCGATGGGGGCCCAGGTGGTCCTGCCGGACCCGGCGCGCGGCAGCGATCCTTCGCATTGGGCGGAACTGCTGGAACGCCACGCCATCACCCTGTGGAACTCGGTGCCGGCCCAGGGCCAGATGCTCATCGATTACCTGGAGAGCGAGCCGCAACGCCACCTGCCGGGACCGCGCTGCGTGCTCTGGTCCGGTGACTGGATTCCGGTCAGCCTGCCGACCCGCTGGTGGCGGCGCTGGCCGGACAGCGCGCTGTTCAGCCTGGGCGGCGCCACCGAGGCGGCGATCTGGTCGATCGAGCAGCCGATCCGCCCGCAGCACACCGAGCTGGCCAGCATCCCTTATGGCCGTGCCCTGCGTGGGCAGAGCGTGGAAGTCCTGGATGCCCGCGGGCGGCGCTGCCCGCCGGGCGTGCGCGGCGAGATCCATATCGGCGGGGTTGGCCTGGCGCTCGGCTACGCCGGCGATCCGCAGCGCACCGCCGAACGCTTCGTCCGTCACCCCGATGGCCGTCGCCTGTATCGCACCGGCGACCTCGGCCGCTACCTGGCCGACGGCAGCATCGAGTTCCTCGGCCGCGAGGACGACCAGGTGAAGATTCGCGGCCACCGCATCGAACTGGCCGAACTGGACGCCGCGCTGTGCGCTCATCCGCAGGTCAACCTGGCGGCCACCGTGGTGCTCGGCGAGACCCACGAGCGCAGCCTGGCCAGCTTCGTCACCCTGCATGCGCCGGTGGAGGCTGGCGAGGATCCGCGTACGGCGCTCGACGCGGTGCGCCAGCGGGCGGCCCAGGCCTTGCGCCGCGACTGGGGCAGCGAGGAGGGCATCGCCGCGGCGGTGGCCGCACTCGACCGTGCCTGCCTCGCCTCGTTGGCCGCCTGGCTGGCCGGCAGCGGTCTGTTCGCCAGTGCGACGCCGCTGGACTTCGCCACCCTGTGCCAGCGCCTGGGTATCGCCGAGGCGCGCCAGCGCCTGCTGCGCCACTGGTTGCGCCAACTGGAGGAGGGCGGCTACCTGCGCGCCGAGGGCGAGGGCTGGCTGGGCTGCGCCGAGCGTCCCGCGCAGAGTCCGGAGGACGCCTGGACGGCGTTCGCCGGCTGCGCGCCGGCGGCGCTCTGGCCGGCCGAGCTGGTCGCCTACCTGCGTGACAGCGCGCAATCCCTCGGCGAGCAACTGGCCGGGCGGATCAGCCCGGCGGCGCTGATGTTCCCGCAGGGCTCGGCGCGCATCGCCGAGGCCATGTACAGCCAGGGCCTGCATGCCCAGGCGCTGCACGAGGCCATGGCCGAGGCCATCGCCGCCATCGTCGAGCGCCAGCCGCAACGGCGCTGGCGCCTGCTGGAGCTTGGCGCCGGCACCGCCGCCGCCAGCCGTGCGGTGATCGCCCGGTTGGCGCCGCTGGTGCAGCGAGGGGCGGAGGTGGACTACCTGTTCACCGACGTTTCCAGCTACTTCCTCGCCGCCGCCCGCGAGCGCTTCGCCGACCAGCCGTGGGTACGCTTCGGCCGCTTCGACATGAACGGCGATCTTCTCGACCAGGGCGTGGCGCCGCACTCGGTGGATATCCTGCTCAGCTCCGGGGCCTTGAACAACGCGCTGGACACCCCGGCGCTGCTGGCCGGCCTGCGCGAGTTGCTGAGCGCCGACGCCTGGCTGGTGATCCAGGAACTGACGCGCGAGCACAACGAGATCAGCGTCAGCCAGAGCCTGATGATGGAGAACCCGCGCGACCTCCGCGACGAGCGTCGCCAACTGTTCGTCCACACCGGGCAATGGCTGGAGTGGCTGGCGGCACAGGGTGGCGACCTGGCTTGTGGGGTGGTGCCGCCGGGCAGCGCTCTCGACCTGCTTGGCTACGATGTCCTGCTGGCTCGCTGCAAGACCGACCGCGCCCGCCTGGAGCCGGCCGAGCTGCTGGCCTTCGTCGAAGCGCGGGTGCCGCGCTACATGCTCCCGGCGCAGTTGCGCGTGCTCGAACGCCTGCCGGTCACCGGCAACGGCAAGATCGACCGCAAGGCCCTGACCGGCTTTGCCCGCCAGCCCCAGGCGGACCTTCGGCATGGCGTCGCGCAGGCACCGGCCGACGAACTGGAGAATGCGCTGCTGGCACTCTGGCGGGAGGTGCTGGACAACCCGTCGCTGGGCGTCGAGCAAGACTTCTTCGGGGCTGGCGGCGACTCGCTGTTGATCGCCCAGTTGATCGCCCGTTTGCGCGAACGACTGGAAAGCGCCCGCCGGCATCCGTTCGATCGCCTGCTACGCTGGGCGCTCAGCCAGCCGACGCCGCGCGGCCTGGCCGAACGCCTGCGCAGCGCGCCGGAAGAGGGCCGTGGGCCAGCCCTGGCCGCGGCGCGCGGCGTCGCCCCGGCGCAGGCCGGCATGTCGCGCGCACCGCTCGCCGAGGGCGCGGTGGCGCTCGACCCGCTGGTGCGCCTGGTGCCCGGCGAGGGCGTGCCGCGGGTGCTGGTCCACGAAGGCCTCGGCACGCTGCTGCCGTACCGCCCGCTGCTTCGCGCCCTGGGTGAGGGGCGGCCGTTGCTGGGGCTGGCCGTGCATGACAGCGACGCCTACCTGGCGATCCCCGCCGAGCATCTCAACGCCTGCCTCGGCCGCCGCTACGCCGAGGCGCTCCATGGCGCCGGGCTGCGCGAGGTCGACCTGCTCGGCTACTGCTCCGGCGGGCTGGTCGCCCTGGAGACCGCCAAGTCCCTGATCCAGCGCGGGGTGCGCGTGCGCCAACTGGATATCGTCTCCAGCTACCGGATTCCCTACCGGGTGGACGACGAGCGCCTGCTGTTGTTCAGCTTCGCCGCGACCCTCGGCCTGGATACCGCGGCGCTCGGCTTCCCCGCGCCGGAACGTCTCGGCCAGGCGGTGCAGGCGGCGCTCGCGCAGACACCGAAGCGCCTGGGCGCCGAGGCGCTGGCGGGGCTACCGGGCCTGGCCGATCTCGTCGCCCTGCGCGGCCGCGTGCTACAGGCGGCCAGCGGTAGCGCCGACGCCGCCAGCGTCGAACGCGACACCCTCTACCGGCTGTTCTGTCACTCGGTGCGTGCCAGCCAGGCCGAGGCGCCGGAGCCCTACGTCGGCGCGCTGCGGCTGTTCGTGCCGGACGCCGGCAACCCATTGGTGCCGCGCTACGCCGAGGCCCTGGAGACCCAATGGCGGGCCGCCGCGCTCGGCGCGTGCGGCATCCACGAGGTGCCCGGCGGGCACTTCGACTGCCTGGGCGAAGCCCTGGCGCAATCCCTGTCGAAACCCATGCCAGAGGAGGCGAGCCGATGAGCGACGTCCGTTCCGTGGTGGTCGCCGGTTCCCGGTTCGGCCAGTTCTATGCCGCCGGCGTCGCCGCCGATCGGCGCTTCGTCCTGCGCGGCATCCTTGGCCAGGGCAGCCGGCGTTCGCGGGCGTTGGCCGAGCGCCTCGGGGTGGAGACCTGGTGCGAGGTCGAGGCGTTGCCGGACGATGTCCGCCTGGCCTGCGTCGCGGTCGGCGGCGCGGCACGCGGCGAGCAGGGCCCGGCGCTGGCCGAGGCGCTGATGGCGCGTGGCATCGACGTGCTGATCGAGCATCCGTTGCTGCCGCGCGAATGGCAGGACCTGCTGCGCAGCGCCGAGCGCCTGGGCCGGCGCTGCCTGCTCAACACCTTCTATCCGCAGTTGCCGGCGGTGGCGCGTTTCATCGAGCTGGGCCGCCAGTTGCATCGCCGGCGCGGCATCCGCCACCTGGACGCGGCCTGCGGGGTGCAGGTCGGTTTCGCCACCCTGGACATCCTCGCCGCGTTGCTGGAGGGCGTTGGCCCCTGGTCGCTGGAGTCGCCCTCGAACGACCTGTCGGCGATGCGCGGGCTGTCCCTGGTGTTGGCGGAAGTGCCGTTGAGCCTGCTCGTGCTCAACGAACTGGCGGCCGCCGACGACGGGCGCATGACCTTGTTGCAGCGCGTCAGCCTGACCACCGATCGCGGCACGCTGAGCCTGCTCAGCCCCCATGGCCCGTTGTTGTGGACGCCTGCGGTGGCGGTACCGGCAGAGGATGACGACGGCCTGTTCGCGCTGTTCGACGAGATAGCCGGCGAACCGCTGCCCAGCGCCCAGCTCTGGTATGCCGAACCGTGCAGCTGGGCCCAGGTGCACCAGCGCCTGTGGCCGGCGGCGGCGGCCGAGGCGCTGGCGCTGCTCGCCGACGGCGACGAGGTGCGTCGGCGCAACCAACGCAGCCTGGAGGTCGCCGCCCTGTGGCAGCGGATCGGCGAGTGCCTTGGCTTCCCTGAGGCGCCGCCGGCGTCGCTGGCGCCGGCGAGCCTGGAACAGGTGCTGGAGCAAGCCTCGTGACCCCGGTGCTGTGGCGCCTGCTGCGCACCTATCGCTGGCGGCTGGCGGCGGCCATGGGGTTGCAGGCCCTGGCCGGGCTCTGCTCGCTGTTGCCCTGGATGCTTCTCGCCTGGCTCGCCGAGCCGCTGGCGCGCGGCCAGGCGCAGCCGGCCCTGCTGGCCCTGGTGCTGCTGGCGGTGCTGGCCTGGCTGGGCTGCCAGGCGCTGGCCGCGCACCTGGCCCACCGGGTCGACGCGGACCTCTGCAACGACCTGCGCCTGCGCCTGCTGGCGCACCTGCAACGGCTGCCGCTGGACTGGTTCGGTCGCCAGGGCCCGGACGGCGTGGCGCGCCTCGTGGAGCAGGACGTGCGGGCCCTGCACCAACTGATCGCGCACGCTCCCAACGATCTCAGCAACCTGTTGGTGGTGCCGCTCGTCGCGTTGCTCTGGCTGGCCTGGCTGCACCCCTGGCTGCTGCTGTTCTGCCTGCTGCCGCTGGTGCTGGCCGCCGCCGGCTTCCTGCTGCTGCGCTCGGCGCGCTATCGCGACCTGGTGCTGCGGCGCAACGCCGCGCTGGAAAGGCTCTCGGCGGACTATGGCGAATTCGCCCACAACCTGCTGCTGGCCCGACAGTACCCCGGCGCCGGCATACAACAGGGCGCCGAGGCGTCGGCGGCGGCCTTCGGCGAAGCGTTCGGCGCCTGGGTGAAGCGGGTCGGCCACCTCGCCGCGCTGGTCTACGTGCAGTTGTCGACGCCCTGGCTGCTGGCCTGGGTCCTGCTCGGCGCGCTGGCCCTGGATGCCCTCGGCGTGCCGCTGGCGCTCGGCCAGGCCTGTGCCTTCCTGCTCCTGCTGCGGGCCCTGGCCGCCCCGGTGCAGGCGCTCGGCCACGGCGGCGACGCGCTGCTGGGCGCGCGCGCCGCCGCCGAGCGCCTGCAGCAGGTGTTCGACCAGGCGCCGCTGGTCGAGGGCCGCTCGACCCGCGAGCCGGTCGATGGCGCGGTGGCGCTGCACGGCCTGGGCCATGCCTATGAAGGCGTGGAGGTCCTGGCCGATATCGATCTGGAGCTGGAGGATGGCAGCCTGGTGGCCCTGGTCGGTCCCTCGGGCTCCGGCAAGAGCACCCTGCTGCACCTGCTGGCGCGCTACATGGACGCGCAGCGCGGCGAACTGGAGATTGGCGGCCTGGCACTGAAGGACATGCCCGATGCCGTGCGCCACCGGCATATCGCGCTGGTCGGCCAGCAGGCGGCGGCGCTGGAGATATCCCTGGCCGACAACATCGCCCTGTTCCGCCCCGATGCCGATCTCCAGGAGATTCGCCAGGCGGCCCGTGACGCCTGCCTCGACGAGCGCATCATGGCCCTGCCGCGTGGCTACGACAGCGTGCCGGGACGCGACCTGCAACTGTCCGGCGGCGAACTGCAACGACTGGCCCTGGCCCGTGCGCTGCTATCGCCGGCGCGCCTGTTGCTGCTCGACGAGCCAACCTCGGCGCTGGATCCGCAGACCGCCCGGCAGGTCCTGCGCAACCTGCGCGAGCGTGGCGGCGGCCGGACCCGGGTGATCGTCGCCCATCGTCTGGCCGAAGTCAGCGATGCCGACCTGATCCTGGTGCTGGTCGCTGGCCGTCTGGTCGAACGCGGCGAGCACGCGGCGCTGTTGGCGGCGGACGGCGCTTATGCGCGCTTGTGGCGTGAACAGAACGGCGCGGAGGTGGCGGCATGACCCTGTTCGAACGAATGCGTGCGCTGCCCGAAGACTGCCGTGCCGCGTTGCGCCGGGCGAGCGCCTGGGCGGTCCTGGCGGCGCTGCTGGACGCCGCTTGCGGCGTATTGCTGGTGCCGTTGGTCGAGGCCTGGTTCGCCGAAGGCGCGTTGCCCTGGCGCTGGGTCGCCGCGTTGCTCGGCTTGAGCCTGGCGCAGGCGCTGTTGCAGTACCTGGCCCTGCGTCGCGGTTTCGCCGCCGGCGGCTCGCTGGCGGCTGGACTGGTGCGCAGCCTGGTGGCGCGCTTGCCGCGCCTGGCGCCGCCGGCGCTGCGCCGGGTCGCGCCGGCCGAAGGCCTGCTGCGCGGCCCGGTGATGCAGGCGATGGGCATTCCGGCGCACCTGCTGGGGCCGCTGATCGCCGCGTTGGTGACGCCGCTCGGGGTGATCCTCGGGCTGTTCCTGATCGACCCGTCCATCGCCCTCGGCCTGCTCCTTGCTGGTGCCTTCCTCGCCGCGCTGTTGCGCTGGAGCGGGCGGCGCAATCTGGCGGCGGAGGATGCCCGGCTGGCCGCCGAGCGCGACGCCGCACGGCAGTTGCAGGCGTTCGCCGAACGCCAGCCACTGCTGCGCGCGGCGCAGCGCGAAAGCGTCGCCCGCCAGGGGCTGGAAGAGGCCTTGCGCAGTCTCCACCGCAGCACCCTGGAACTGTTGCGGCGCAGCCTGCCCAGCGGCCTCGGCTTCGCCCTGGCGGTGCAGGCGGCGTTCGCCTTCGCCCTGCTCGGCGGCGCCTGGGCGGTGGAGCGGCAATGGCTGGACGGCGCGCGACTGGTGGCCGTGCTGGTGCTGCTGGTGCGCTTCATCGAGCCGCTGGCCCAGCTCACCCATCTCGACCAGGCGTTGCGCGGCGCTTGGCAGGCGCTGGACACCCTGCTGCGGGTTTTCGCCCTGGCTCCGCTGCGCAGCCCCGAGCCGGGCGAGCGGCCGCACGACGCCAGCCTGGCGGCCGAGGCCGTGGAATTGCGCCTGGAAGATGGCCGCGCCTTGCTCGAGGACATTTCCCTGAGGCTGGAGCCGGGTTCGCTGAACGTCCTCGTCGGACCCTCCGGGGCCGGCAAGAGCAGCCTGCTGGCGCTGCTCGGGCGGCTCTACGACGTCGATGCCGGGCGTGTCCTGCTGGGTGGCGTGGATATCCGCCGGTTGAGCGAAACGACCCTCGCCGCCAATCGTAACCTGGTGTTCCAGGACAACGGCCTGTTCCGCGGCAGCGTTGCCTGGAACCTGCGCATGGCGCGAGCGGACGCCGATCTCGAAGCGCTGCGCGAGGCGGCGCGGGCGGTTGGCCTGCTGGAAGAGATCGAGGCCTGGCCGCAGGGCTGGGACAGCGACGTCGGTCCCGGCGGCGCGCTGCTGTCCGGCGGCCAGCGGCAACGCCTGTGCCTGGCTCGCGGGCTGCTCTCGACGGCGCCGTTGCTGCTGCTCGACGAGCCCACCGCCAGCCTCGACGCCGCCAGCGAGGCGCAGGTGCTGCGCAGCCTGCTCGGGTTGCGCGGCCGGCGCACCCTGCTGGTAGTGACCCACCGCCCGGCGCTGGCGCGTCAGGCCGACCAGGTACTGCTGCTGGAGGAGGGGCGCCTGCGCCTCAGCGGACGTCACGCCGATCTGCTCGTCCGGGACGACTGGTATGCCGGTTTCGTCGGGCTGGCGGGCGAGGAAAGTTCCGCGACGGTCGTGGATCGATAGAGAAAGACCGGCAATCGAAAAAGCCCCGGAGACGATTTCTTCATAATGATAAGCATTATCAAATCGTATATCCCCCGAGGCTGTTCGAACGATGAAAACGGAGACGAAGGTGATCAAGGGACGCCAGGGCATCGCCCGCAATCGGCACACCCCGTTGTGCCTGGGGCTGCTGCTGGCGCTGAGTCCGCTGGCCGCGGCCGTGGCCGACGCGCGCAAGGACGGCGAGACGGAACTGCCGGACATGGTGATCAGCGGAGAAAGCACGTCTGCCACCCAGCCGCCGGGGGTGACTACCCTGGGCAAGGTGCCGCTCAAGCCGCGCGAGCTGCCGCAGTCCGCCAGTGTCATCGACCATGAGCGCCTCGAACAGCAGAACCTGTTCAGCCTCGACGAAGCCATGCAGCAGGCCACCGGGGTCACCGTGCAGCCGTTCCAGCTGCTGACCACCGCCTACTACGTGCGCGGCTTCAAGGTCGACTCCTTCGAGCTGGACGGGGTGCCGGCACTGCTCGGCAATACCGCCAGTTCGCCGCAGGACATGGCGATCTACGAGCGGGTCGAGATCCTCCGCGGCTCCAACGGACTGCTGCATGGCACCGGCAACCCGGCGGCCACCGTCAACCTGGTGCGCAAGCGGCCGCAGCGCGAGTTCGCCGCCAGCACCACCCTCAGCGCCGGGCGCTGGGACCGCTACCGCGCCGAGGTCGACGTCGGCGGCCCGCTGAGCGCCAGCGGCAACGTGCGCGGCCGAGCGGTGGCCGCCTACGAGGACCGCGACTACTTCTACGACGTGGCCGACCAGGGTACCCGCCTGCTCTACGGGGTGACCGAGTTCGACTTGAGCCCCGACACCCTGCTCACCGTCGGTGCGCAATACCAGCACATCGACTCGATCACCAACATGGCCGGGGTACCGATGGCCAAGGATGGGTCCAATCTCGGACTGTCCCGCGACACCTACCTCGATGTCGACTGGGACCGCTTCAAGTGGGACACCTACCGCGCCTTCGGCTCCCTCGAACAGCAACTGGGCGGCGGCTGGAAAGGCAAGGTCAGCGCCGAATACCAGGAAGCCGATTCGCGCCTGCGTTACGCCGGCTCCTTCGGCGCCATCGACCCGCAGACCGGCGACGGTGGCCAGCTGATGGGCGCCGCCTACAAGTTCAAGAGCATCCAGCGCAGCCTCGACGCCAACCTCAATGGGCCGGTGCGACTGTTCGGCCTGACCCACGAACTGCTCGGTGGGGTCACCTACGCCCAGGGCGAGACCCGCCAGGACACCGCACGCTTCCTCAACCTGCCGAACACCCCGGTCAATGTCTACCGCTGGGACCCGCACGGTGTGCCGCGCCCGCAGATCGGCCAGTACACTTCGCCGGGCACCACCACCACCACCCAGAAAGGCCTCTATGCCCTGGGCCGGATCAAGCTCGCCGAGCCGCTGACCCTGGTGGTCGGCGGCCGCGAAAGCTGGTGGGACCAGGACACCCCGGCCACCCGCTTCAAGCCCGGTCGCCAGTTCACGCCCTACGGCGGGCTGATCTGGGACTTCGCCAGGGACTGGTCGTGGTATGTCAGCTACGCCGAGGTCTACCAGCCGCAGGCGGATCGCCAGACCTGGAACAGCGAGCCGCTGAGCCCGGTGGAAGGCAAGACCTACGAAACCGGGATCAAGGGCGAACTGGCCGACGGCCGCCTGAACCTGTCGCTGGCGGCGTTCCGCATCGACCTGGAGAACAATCCGCAGGAAGACCCGGACCATCCGGGGCCGCCCAACAATCCGTTCTACATCAGCGGCGGCAAGGTGCGCAGCCAGGGCTTCGAGCTGGAAGGCACCGGCTACCTGACGCCCTACTGGAGTCTCTCGGCCGGCTACACCTACACCAGCACCGAGTACCTCAAGGACAGCCAGAACGACTCGGGGACGCGCTACTCCACCTTCACCCCGAGGCACCTGCTGCGCCTGTGGAGCAACTACGACCTGCCCTGGCAGGACCGGCGCTGGAGCGTCGGCGGCGGACTCCAGGCGCAGAGCGACTACAGCGTCGACTACCGCGGCGTGAGCATGCGCCAGGGCGGCTACGCACTGGTCAACATGCGCCTGGGCTACAAGATCGACGAGCACTGGACGGCGGCGGTCAACGTCAACAACCTGTTCGACCGGACCTACTACCAGAGCCTGTCCAACCCCAACTGGAACAACCGCTACGGCGAACCGCGCAGCTTCAACGTCAGCCTGCGGGGCGCGTTCTGATGCCGCGCCAGTCGGGCTTCGGCTGGGCCTGGCGGGTTCCGCTGGCGCTCGCCGGCAGCCTGGCGGCGGCGACCGCCAGCGGCTATCTGTTGACTCGCGGGCTGCCCCTGGACGACCCGCTCGAGCGTCTCTACGCCGGGCTCTTCGGCGCGCTCGGGGTGGGCTTGTTGCTGCTTGTCGGCGGGTTGCTGGCGCGTGGTCCGGGCAACTTCGCCTGGCGCCTGGGCGGTAGCCTGCTGGCACTGGGCCTGGCGTTGTGGCTGCTGGCGGGGCGCGGTTGAAGTGGCGGCGCGTCCTCTCCTGCTCTCGCTGCACGGTGGCGCCGGCGCGCTGTTCGGCGTGTTGCTGTTCGTGGTGCTGTTCAGTGGCGCCTGGAGTCTTGGCCACGACGACCTGCGCGAGTGGCTGCGGGCCCCGGCGCAGGCGCGAGGAGAAGCCCTTGCGCTGGAGCGCCTGCTCGAACGGGCGGGCGAGGAAGGCGTCGACATCCGCGATGCGACCCTGCTGCTGCCCGCTCCCGGCCATGCCGCCTTCAGCGTCTGCGATGCGCGCCTGGACTGCCGGCTGGACCTCGACCCGGCCAGCGGCCGGGTGCTGCCACCGATGCCGGCGCTGGACCTCCTGCTGAACCTGCACAAGAGCCTGTTCGTCGGCTTCCCCGGGCGGGTGCTGGTCAGCCTGTTCGGCGTATCGCTGTTGCTGCTGTGCCTGGCCGGCGTGCTGCTGCACAGCCGCCGCTGGCGCGACCTGCGGCGTTGGCGGCGGGATCGCGGGCTGCGCCTGGCGCTGTTCGACCTGCATGGCCTGATCGGCATCTGGGGACTGCCCTGGCTGCTGTTGTTCGGTTTCACCGGCGCGCTCAGCGGGCTGGGCGCTCTCGGGACCCTGCTGCTGGCGCCGGTGGCCTACCCGCAGGAACCGAACCGGGTGTTCGTCGAGTTGATGGGACCGCCGCCGCCCGCCGCCGAGGGGCGGCCATTGGCGTCCCGCATCGATCTCGACCGCCTGCTTGCCGGCGATGCCGTGCGGGCGCCCGGCTTCGTCGCCCAGCGCTTGAGCCTCAGCCATGCCGGGGATGTCGCCGGCAGCGTGGAGATCGCCGGTATCCAGCGTGGCCTGCCGAGTACCGCGAACTTCGAGCGGCACCGCTATCGGCTGGCCGACGGCGCCCTGCTCGGCGAGCGCAGCTCGGCGCAGCGCGGGTTCTGGCTGCGCGCCTTCATCGCCGTGCAGCCGTTGCATTTCGCCCAGTACCAGTGGCTCGGGCCGGGCTGGTCCGCCGCGTTGCGCGGCCTGCACCTGGCGATGGGCCTCGGCGCCTGCCTGCTCTGCGCCAGCGGCCTGTACCTGTGGCTGCAACGACGCGCCTCGGCGCCGGACGCCCGCGTACGGCTCTTGCAGCGCCTGAGCCAGGGTTTCTGTGCCGGCCTGGTGGCGGCGGCCGCGTTGCTCCTGCTGGGGCTGCAACTCGCGCCCTCGGAGCTACTCGCCGGACCCTGGCCGGGGCGGCTGTTCCTTGTCCTGTGGGCCGCCGCTGGCCTGGCGGCGTTGCTGCTGCCGGGCGACTGGCCGCTGGCGCGCGGGTTGCTCGGCGTCGCCGGGCTGGCCTGCCTGGCGGCCGCCGTCGCGCACCTGGCGCCCTGGCTCATGCGCGGCCGGCTGCCGGCCCTGGGCCCCGACCTCACCCTGATCCTCTGCGGCGCGCTGCTCATCCGGCACGCCTGGATGCAGGCGCGCGCCGCCGCGCCACCCGCCCACCCCCGTGTCACCGGAGACCACCATGCTTGAGCTGTATCGCCACCGCCGCCTGGTCATCACCCTGGCGTTGCTCTACCTGTCCCAGGGCATTCCCATCGGCCTGGCCATGGACGCCCTGCCCACCCTCCTGCGCCAGGATGGCGCGCCATTGCAGGCGCTGGCCTTCCTGCCCCTGGTGGGGCTGCCCTGGGTGGTCAAGTTCCTCTGGGCACCCTGGGTCGACAATCACTGGTCGCGCCGTCTCGGCCGGCGGCGTAGCTGGATCCTGCCGATGCAATGCATGGTCCTCGCCTGCCTGCTCGGCCTGGCGACGCTCGGCCTCGGCGTGGCCAGTGCCGGTTGGGCGGTCGGCCTGCTGGCGCTGGCTTCGCTGGCCAGCGCGACCCAGGACATCGCCACCGACGGCATGGCGGCGGAGCACTTCAGCGGCGAGCTGCTGGCCAAGGTCAACGCGGTACAGATCGCCGGGGTGATGATCGGCTTCTTCGGCGGCGGCGCCGGCAGCCTGATCCTCGCCGGGCATTTCGGCCAGCGCACGGCGTTCCTGGTCATGGCCTGCGTGCCGCTGGCAAGCCTGTGCTGCGTGCTCGCCCTGGGGCGCGGCGACCCCCACGAACTCCCCCCGGCACCGGCCGCCAAGGCCAGCCTGCTGCGCTTCCTGCGTCGGCCGCTGGCGCCTTCGCTGCTGGCGCTGGCGCTGCTGTCGGCGATGACCGCGGTATCCGGCTTCGGCCTGTCCAAGCTGTACCTCAGCGATGCCGGCTGGGCCTTGCAGGACATCGGCCGGCTGGGCATGAGCGGTGGCCTGGTCACGGTATTCCTCGGCTGCGGCGGCGGCGCCTGGCTGGTCAGGCGGATCGGCCTGTGGCGCGGTTTCGCCCTTGGCGTGGTGCTCGCCGGTTGTTCGGCGCTGCTCTGGTATCTGCAGGCCGGTCGCTGGTTGGCACTGAGCGAAGGATTGGCGTGGACCTGCGTGCTGATCGGCTCGCTGGCTACCGGCATCACCTCGGTGGCGATCCTCACCGCGGCGATGCGCTTCGCCGGCCAGGGCGGCCAGGCCGGCACCGATGTCACCGCGGTGCAGAGCACCCGAGACCTCGGCGAGATGCTGGCGTCTTCGTTCCTGGTCAGCCTCACCGCGCAGATCGGCTATGCCGGCGGCTTCCTCACCGGCAGCGCCCTGGCGGTGCTGGCCCTGTTGCTCGCCCTGCGCCTGCAGGCCGGCGAGGGGCGCGGGGAGTGGAAGGGGCGGGCGGAAGAGGCCTGAGGCGCTGCCGATAGGCGCGCAGCGCCCGGCACCCGCACGGATGCCTCCTCTCCCGCGGACGGGAGAGGCGGGAGAGGGCAGGCGCGGTGGCCTGCCCGGTGTTGCTAGCGTGGCCGTTCCACCTGGTTGCGGTAGCTGCCGGTGATCGCTTCCAGCGCCGCGCTCTTCTCGGTCTTCGGTCGCGAAGCGGCGGCCCATTCCTCTTTTTCCCGTTCTCGGTTGGCCAGGATGATCTTGTTGGCGGTCGGCCGCCGCGCTTCTTCGTATTCGCGCAGGGCTGCGGCCACGTCGGCGTTGCGCGCCAGCGCGGCGGCCAGCTCGATACCGTCGAGGATTGCTTGCGAAGCGCCGTTGGCGCCCATCGGATACATCAGGTGGGCGGCGTCGCCGAGCAGGGTGATGCGTCCCCGGCCCCAGTGCGGCAGCGGATCGCGGTCTACCATCGGGTACTGCAGGATCAACTGGTTGCGGGTCAGCAGGTCGCGGATGTCGAACCAGCCCAGGTCCCAGTCGGCGAAGAACGGCAGCACGTCCTCCAGGCGCCCGTCGCGGTTCCAGTCGGCCTCGTTGTCGAGCTGGCCGACGGCGGCGCTCGGCACCATGCACACCCAGTTCACCAGCGACTTGCCTTCGGCCGCGTGACGCGCCGAGATCGGATAGGCGACCAGGCGCGACCAGTGCTCGTCGTTGGCGACGATCATGGTCTTGCCGTCGAGGAAGCGGTCGAACTCGGTGACGCCGCGCCACATGGTGATCCCACCGTGGGACAGCGGCCCCTGGTCGGGATGCAGGTGCGCGCGGACCGCCGAATGGATGCCGTCGGCGCCGACCAGCACATCGGCACCGAGCGCCTGGGGCTTGCCGTGTCCGTCGCGGGCGCCGATCAGCACGCGGCCGTCGCGCTCCTCGATACGCTCCACGCCGAGACCGGTGCGTACCGCCTGTTGGCCGAGGCGCTCGCGCACCGCGGCGAGCAGGATCATCTGCAGTTCGCCGCGATGGATCGAGTACTGCGGATAGGCGTTGCCGGCTTCCACCCCGCGCGGCTCGGACCATACCGTGGCGCCGCTCTGGTCGATGTAGCGCAGCTCGTGGGTGGGGATGGCGGTGGCCGCCAGCGCCGGGCCGAGACCCAGTTCGGCGAGGGCCTCGACCGCCGCCGGCTGGATATTGATGCCGACGCCAAGGGGGCGTATCTCGCTGCTGCTTTCCAGCAGCGTGACCTTGCCGATGCCGGCCTGGTGCAGGGCCAGGGCGCAACTGAGGCCGCCGATGCCGGCGCCGGCGATGAGGATATCGATGGGTTCGCTCATGGGTGCTTCCTTTTCTCGAGTGTTCGAATCGATGGGGGTTCGGCTGGGATGGATGACCGTTTACCGCGATGAAACGTCGGCGCAGCGGCGGATAACGCCGGTGGCGTCATTCGCCCTACGAACCGGCTCCGAGGCCGCGGTACGCATGACCGCGTGCGGTTAGATGGGCTCCAAGGCCGCGTAGGGCGAATAACCGCTTGCGGTTATCCGCCATGAAACGCCGGCGCAGCGGTGTCGTCACGGTTGCAGGTAGCGGTGCTTCCAGCCTCCTTCGTCGCGGTCGTAGCGCAGGCGCTCGTGCAGCCGCTCGGTGCCGTTGCCCCAGAACTCCACCGACTCCAGGCACAGTTCGAACAGGCAGTAGCCCGGCGGGCGCGGCAGCGGGCCGTCGGTTTCCGCCAGGCGCCGGGCTTCGGCGCGCAGGGCGTGGATGTCGGCGAGGGTTTCGCTCTGCCGCGAGGCGATCGACATCGGGTGGGTCTGGTACGGGCGGCTCAGCCACTGGGCGTCGGCGCGCTCGTCGGGCAGGCGTTCGGCGCGGCCGTTGAGGATGATCTGCTGGCTGCTCTCGCGCCAGTACAGCACCCCCGAGGCCCAGGGGTTCTGCGCCAGTTCGCGGCCCTTCTGGCTATCGGCGTGGGTGGCGAACACCACCCCGCGCTCGCCCAGCTCGGCGATCACCACGATCCGCGTCGACGGCCGGCCCTGCCCGTCGACCGTGGCCAGGGCCAGTGCCCGCGGCTCGCGCACGCCGTAGCGGCG
>NZ_KI517354.1:2422801-2423716 GCF_000478485.2 Pseudomonas sp. P179 | reverse complement strand
CAACTGGTCGCGGCCGGCGGCGCGCATCCGCTGGAGCAGGTCGGAGTGGAAGAAGGCGCTGTAGCGCCACTTGGTCAGCAGCCAGTCGTCCGGCCCCGGCGCCAGCTCCTCGACCACCTCGCGGTCGGCCGGACTGGCGCGCATGCCCGGCCCCCAGAAGTCCTTGAGCAGGCCGCGCTGCTCCTCGGTCATGCTGCCCGGCTGGGCGGTGTAGGCGATCTGCACGCCCTGCTCGACGCACCAGCGGCGCAGCCGCGCGGCGTTGGCCACCAGCCCGGCGCGCAGGCTCTCGGGCAGCGGGCGCAGGAAGTAGCGCTGCATGTCGTGCACCAGCAGCACCGCGCGCCGCGGCTCCAGGCTCCAGCGCGCCAGGTTGGCCGGCAACTGCTGGGCGGTCGGCAAGGGATAGGCGGTGATTTCGGGAATGCCGCTCATGCCACGGTCTCCAGGGGGAAGGTTGCGCTCGGGATCGCTTCTGCGCCGGACCAGGCCATCACCGCGCTGAGCGCCTGCCAGGGGTTCAGCCGCGGATCGCAGAGGCTGGTGTAGTGCCGGCTGACCTGGTGCAGGCCGCTGGAATCGGCGACGCACTCGGTGACGTCGTCCGGGGTGGTCTCCAGGTGCAGCCCGGCGGCCACGCCGCCGGAGCCGGACACCGCCAGGCGGAACGCCGCCACCTCCTCGGCGATGCTGCGCACCAGGCGGGTCTTGTTGCCGCAGGGCGCGACGATGGTGTTGCCGTGCATCGGGTCGCTCAGCCAGATCACCGGGTGCCCGGCCGCGCGCACCGCCTCCACCAGCGGCGGCAGGCGCTCGCCGACCTTCTGCGCGCCCATCCGCGCGATCAGCGTCAGGCGCCCCGGCTCGCGGCGCGGGTCGAGGCGCTCGCAGAGCGCCAGCAACTGGTCGCGGCCG
>NZ_KI517354.1:2379277-2421346 GCF_000478485.2 Pseudomonas sp. P179 | reverse complement strand
AGGTACGCCTGCACGTCGCGCAGGCGCGACGGATCGCCCCATTCGGGTTGCTGCAGCGCTTCGCAGCGCCGTACGCGTTGCAATAGATCGTCCATGGTGGGTCCCCCTTCGGCAGGAGATATCGTTTCGATCAAGTGGGAATGCCTTCGCGTTTTATTTCCGGGACCGGAATGCTCAAGGCGCGCAATTGCTGGAAGACGTTCATGAATTCGCGGTTGCGCTTGATCTTGCCGTCTTCAAGTTCGAAGGAATGCAGGAAGTGGTTTTCGTAATAACCTTCGGGATATCCGGGGAAAAGAATCTTGCCGTGACCGTCGCATTCGACCCAGAAATGATTGGGGTCGTCGGTTCCGAATATATTTATGTTGTACCACTCCCAATCGGGAAAGCACTTCAATGACCAGACGGCATGTTCCGCAAGTTTGTCTTTGCCACGAATGACGATGGGCGAGCCGGTATCGGTGGTCCATAAACCACCACAGCCGTCCTCGACGAAAAGTTCATGGCGGCGCAGGCGATCCTGGCCTTTGGTATTCATGTACTTCTCGACGGTGGCGCGATTCTTTTCGCGAAGTTCGTTGGCATCGGTGAAACCGATTGGATTTGTCGTATCAGGCATCGTCAATGCTCCTTGGCGGTAGATGTCATTCAAGTGGGAATACCGTCACGTTTTATTTGCGGAACGGCTATTCCCAATGCATGCAGTTTCTGTATCGGGTTCATGAACTCGCGATTACGTTTTATCCGGCCGTTCTCGAGTTCGAAGGAATGGATGTAGTGGTTCTCGCAATAGCCCTGCGGATACCCCGGGACCAGCGCCTTGCCGCGCCCGTCGCACTCGACCCAGAAGTGGTTCGGATCCTCGGTCTCGAAGATCCGCACGTTGTGCCACTCCCAGTCGGGGAAGCAGCGCTCGAGCCACTCGGCGAGCCGCCTGAGGCTCTCATGGCCCCGGAAAACCAGGGGTTCGCCGCTTTCCGTGGTCCAGTTGCCGGCGCAGCCGTCCTCGACGAACAGGCTGTGCCGCTGTAACCGTTCGGCCCCCTTCATTGCCATGTAGCGCTCCACCGTGGCGCGATTCAGGCGCCGCAGACGCTCGATGTCGAGGGGTGTTTCCCTGTACCGCTGACCGTTCATGCGCCGCCTCCGAGAGGGCTCTCCAGGTATGCCGGAGAAACTTTTCCCTCGCGGCATCGGTTATTCGCTGGCGCGCAGGAGTTCGTCGCTCGGTAAGGGAGCGATATTCGCTGGGCGCATTGTTTATACGTAGGGTGAAATTTCGCGTTACATATGTTCGCCTGTCGTTTCCAATTTTCGAAAGGCAATAGGAGTTTCATCCCGGGTTTCTTTTGGAAACCTGTCGGTAATGGATTCGCAATGCTTTCGTTAAGGTGCGACAGACGAGGTCGCGAAGACTTTCAGCGTCATTCCGTGAAGTGTTTCAAATAGCCAGCATCCCTGGTCGCTGATGTGGATTGCATAAAACACAGAACGCTCGTACCGGCTCAACTACAAGATCTGGTAGGTGCCAGACAGGGTATGCGGGATTGCTAAGCTGATGCTTCCTGCAATGCCGGAGGTTGTAGCCAAGTTGTAATTTTATTCTTTCGGTACGCAGGAAAAGGCTCTGGAACAGGCAGTTGGAAAGTTCCAGGGTTGTTTCCGCAACGAGATCCAGGGAGCGCTGATCCGGGGGATGAGCGCATTTTTTCTCAAAGTTCCGAATGAACCGGGGTGTTCTGCGGTATTTCTCGCCGAGCGGGCAAGAAGTGCGAAATAGAGCGCTTGGGTACTTCTCGGGTTACGGAAATGTGTAACGAGAGAGAATAAAAGATGAATAATTCGAATCTTGCTGCTGCGCGTAATTTGATACAAGTTGTTACCGGGGAATGGAAGTCCCGTTGCGTCTACGTCGCTACGCGCCTCGGGCTGGCCGATCTGATCGAGAGCGGGATCGACAGCGACGAGACGCTGGCCGCCGCGGTCGGTTCCGATGCCGAGCGCATCCATCGACTGATGCGCCTGCTGGTGGCCTTCGAGATCTTCCAGGGCGATACCCGCGACGGCTACGCCAATACCCCCACCAGCCACCTGCTGAGGGATGTCGAGGGCTCCTTCCGCGACATGGTGCTGTTCTACGGCGAGGAGTTCCACGCCGCCTGGACGCCCGCCTGCGAGGCGCTGCTCAGCGGTACCCCAGGCTTCGAGCTGGCGTTCGGCGAAGACTTCTACAGCTACCTGAAGCGCTGCCCGGATGCCGGCCGGCGCTTCCTGCTGGCGATGAAGGCGAGCAACCTGGCCTTCCACGAGATCCCCAGGCTCCTGGATTTCCGCGGGCGTAGCTTCGTCGACGTCGGTGGCGGTTCCGGCGAATTGACCAAGGCCATCCTGCAGGCCGAGCCCAGCGCCCGGGGCGTGATGCTCGACCGCGAGGGTTCCCTCGGCGTGGCCCGCGACAACCTCTCCAGCCTGTTGGCAGGGGAGCGCGTCAGCCTGGTGGGCGGCGACATGCTGCAAGAGGTGCCGTCCAACGGCGATATCTACCTGCTGTCGCGGATCATCGGCGATCTGGACGAAGCCGCCAGCCTGAGATTGCTCGGCAATTGCCGCGAGGCGATGGCCGGCGACGGCCGGGTGGTGGTGATCGAGCGAACCATCTCGGCCAGCGAGCCGTCGCCGATGTCGGTGCTCTGGGACGTGCACCTGTTCATGGCCTGCGCTGGCCGCCACCGCACCACCGAGGAGGTGGTCGACCTGCTCGGGCGCGGCGGCTTCGCGGTGGAGCGGATCGTCGACCTGCCGATGGAAACCCGCATGATCGTCGCTGCCAGGGCCTGAATCGGAACTCTCAACGGTTGGCCCCGGCGGTTTCGCCGGCGGCCAGTTGGCCGGCGCCCGGCGCCAGGTCGCCGCTGCCCCAGCCGAGCGCCTTGTAGAGCGCGATGACGTTGACGAACGAGGCGGTCTCCGCCTGCGCCAGTTCCTCGCGGATCTGGTACAGCGCGCGCTGGTTCTCCAGCACCGCCAGGTAGCTGCCGGCGCCGGCGCGGTAGCGTTCGTTGGCGATCTCCAGGGCGTTCGCGCCATGGGTCGCGGACTGGAACAGGGCGACCAGCCGACGCTGGTGTTCGGCCAGTTGGTTGAGCGCGTTGCCGACGTCCTCCTGGGCCAGCAGCAGAGAGCGCTGGTAGCGCGCCAGCGCGGCGTCGGACTGCGCCTCGACGGCGCGCAGGCGGGCCCGCACGTTGCCCAGGCGGAACGCCGGCCAACTGACGCTGGGCGCCAGTTCGAAGGCGCGCGAGGCGCTGCCGAGGTCGCCGCTGCGCAGGGCGAAGAAACCGATGAAGCCGCCCAGGTCGAGGCGCGGATAGAGTTCGGCGGTGGCCGCGCCGACGTCTTCGGTGCTCGCTGCCAGTTGCCGCTCGGCGCTGACTACGTCGGGGCGCTGGAGGATCAGGCGGTCGACGTCGCCCAGCGGCAGGTTCTTCGCCAATGGCGCGGCGGCGCCGCCGTCGAGGATCGGCGCGCCGCTGCCGGGTGCCTCGCCGCGCAGCACGTCGAGGCGATAGCGGGCGCTCTCCAGCGCGGTCGTCAGTGGCGGAATCGCCGCTTCGCTGCGCAGCAGGTTGGCCTGGGCGTTCTCCACGTCCTCCGGCAGGCCGCTGCCCAGTTGCAGGCTGCTGCGGGTCAGCTCCAGGGTGTCGCGCCAACTGCGCACCTGGGCGCGCGCCACGTCCAGCCGGCGCTGGTAGCCCTGGATCTCGAAGTAGGCGCGGGCGGTGTCGGCGGCGATGCTCAGGCGTACCAGCCGGAGGTCGGCGTCGGCCGCTTCGGCGCGGGCCAGGGCGGCGTCGGAAAGTCGGCCGAGGCGACCGAACAGGTCGATTTCCCACTGCGCGTCGAAGCCGGCGCGGTAGCTCTCCGCCAGGCGCCGGCGCGGCTCGCCGTCGTAGTCCAGCTGTTGTTCGATGCTGCGGTTGTAGCCGGCCTGGCTGGTGACCTGCGGCAACTGGTCGAGCCAGCGATCGTCGAACAGCGCGCGGGCGCTGCGCAGGTTGGCGCGGGCCTCGCGGATGTCGTGGTTGCGCGCCAGCGCCTGGTCGACCAGGCGCACCAGTTGCGGATCGTCGAAGAAGCTCCACCAGGGCGCTTCCCGCCGCTCGCCGGAGAATTCGCCGAGGTGCTCGCTGGCGACGCGTGGCGGCGGCGACTGCGGACGCTGGTAGTCGGGGCCGACGCTGCAGGCGGCCAGGCCGGTGCCGACCGCCAGGGCCAGCGCCAGGCGCGAAAGGTTCGGGTAGGAGCGCTTCATGCCTTGTTCACCAGCAGATCGGCCTCGGCCAGTTGCCGGCTGCGCGGGCTCTTGTCGACTTCCGCGTGGTTGCGCGCCAGCAGGGTATAGACGGTGGGCAGCACGAACAGGGTGAAGAGGGTGCCGACCAGCATCCCGGAGACGATCACCACGCCCAGGCCGAAGCGGCTGGCGGCGCCGGCGCCGCTGGCGAAGAGCAGCGGCACCAGGCCGAAGACCATTGCCGCGGTGGTCATCAGCACCGGCCGCAGGCGGATCTGCGCGGCGCGCAGGATCGCCGCGCGGCGGTCGAGGCGCTCGTGGAGTTGCAGTTCGTTGGCGAACTCGACCATGAGGATGCCGTGCTTGCTGATCAGGCCGATCAGGGTGACCAGGCCGATCTGCGTATAGATGTTCATCGTCGCGTAGCCCAGCGCCAGCGGCAGCAGCGCGCCGCAGATCGACAGCGGCACGGTGATCAGGATGATCAGCGGGTCGGCCAGGCTCTCGTACTGCGCGGCGAGCACCAGGTAGATCACCACCAGGGCGGCGAGGAAGGCGAACACCAGGGTGTTGCCTTCCTGGGTGTATTGCCGCGAGTCGGATTGCCAGTCGTGGCTGAAGCCGGCCGGCAGGCCGCGCGCCACGTCGTCGAGGAAGGCCACCGCCTGGCCCATGGAGACGCCGGGCGCGGGGATCGCCTGGAGGGTCGCGGCGTTCTGCTGGTCGAACTGGATCAGCTTGTTCGGTTCGACCTGAAGCTCCACCCGGACCACCGTCGACAGCGGCACCAGGTTGCCGTCCTGGGTGCGCACGAACTGTCGTGCCAGCGCTTGCGGAGTGAAACGCTGGTCGCGCAGGCTCTGTGGGATCACGTCGTAGGAGCGGCCCTCCATGCCGAAGCGGTTGACGTAGTTCTCGCCCACCAGCACCGCCAGCGACTCGCCGATGTCCTGCATGCGGATGCCCAGGCTGTTGGCCTTGGCGCGGTCGATGCGGACCTGGACCACCGGGTTGTTGTAGTCGAGGTCGCTGTCGACCACCACGAACAGCCCGCTCTGTCGGGCCTTCTGCTTGATCTCTTCCATGGTCCGGTAGAGCACCGGATAGTCCTGCGGGCTGCGCAGCACCATCTGCACCGGCAGGCCGCCGGTGGAGCCGGGCAGGGCGGCCAACTGGAAGGCGAAGATGCTGCTGCCCTCGACGTCGCCGACCTTGCCTTGCAGCTCGGACTGGATCGCCGAGGCGTCGCGCTCGCGTTTTTCCCAGGCCGCCAGGTTGATCCCGCCGAAGCTCGCCGCCGGTCCGTCGGTGCCGTTGATGATCCAGGTGCTCACGGTTTCCGGGATGCTGGTGTAGACCTGGTCGAGCTTGCGCGCGAACAGTTCGACGTAGTCGAGGTTGGCGTGCTGCGGCGCCTTGATCGCGGTGAGCACCGCGGCCTGGTCCTCGGTCGGCGCCAGTTCGCGCTTGGGCATCGAATACAGCAGCGGCAGGCTGATGCACACCAGCAATGCCAGGCCGCCGGTCAGCCAGCGGTGGCCCAGGGAGAACTCCAGGACCTGCCCGTAGCGCCGCGTCAGGCCGCCGAAGAACCACTCGGCGGCGCGGCCCATGCGCCCCTCGTTCTGGTGTGCCTGGAGCAGCAGCGAACTCATCACCGGCGACAGGGTCAGCGCCACCACCCCGGACACGATCACCGCGCCCGCCAGGGTCAGGGCGAACTCGCGGAACAGTGCGCCGGTGAGGCCGCCCATCAGGCCGATGGGGGTGTACACGGCAGCCAGGGTGATGGTCATGGCGATCACCGGGCCGGCCACTTCGCGGGCGCCGATCAGCGCCGCCGCCACCGGCGACTTGCCTTCCTCGATGTGGCGGTGGACGTTCTCCACCACCACGATGGCGTCGTCCACCACCAGCCCGATGGCCAGCACCATCGCCAGCAGGGTCAGCAGGTTGACGCTGAAGCCGAAGGCCAGCATCAGCGCGGCGGCGCCGAGCATCGACAGGGGAATGGTCGCCACCGGGATCAGCACGCTGCGCAGCGAGCCGAGGCAGAGGTAGATCACCAGCACCACGATCAGCAGCGCTTCCACCAGGGTCCGCACCACCTCGTCGATGGAGGCCTGGATGAAGCGCGAAGTCTCGTAGGCGAGGTCGACGCGGACATCCGGCGGCAGGGTCTTCTGGATCTCCGGCAGCAGCTTGCGGATGCCGTCGACGATCACCAGCGGGTTGCCGGTGGGCGTCGGGAACAACCCCAGGTGCACCGCCGGGTCGCCGTCCATCAGTGCGCTGGTCTCGGTGGCGGCGGCGCCCAGTTCGACGGTACCGACGTCGCGCAGGCGCACCAGGCCGTTGCCATCGTTGCGGATGACCATTTCGCGGAAGTCGTCGACGTTGGTCAGGTCGGTGTTGACCCGCACGTTGGACAGCACGTACTGCCCCTTCACCATCCCCGGCGCCGCCTGGTAGTTGTTGCGGCGGATCGCCTCGGCCACGTCGGAGGCGGTCAGGCCGCGCCCGGCGAGGCGGTCGGCGTCGAGCCAGAGGCGCATGGCCAGGCGCTGGCCGCCAAAGGTCTGGACCTTGGCCACGCCGTCGATGGAAGAGAACATCGGCTCGACCACCCGCGACAGGTAGTCGGTCAACGCCGGGATCGGCAGGGTCTCGCTGGAAAAGCCGACGTAGGCCACCGCGGTGGTCTCGCCGGAAGAGCGTTCGATCACCGAGTCGTAGGCACGCTCGGGCAGCTTGTAGCGCACCGAGTTGACCTTGGCCATGGTCTCGGTCATCGCCTGGGTCGAATCGCGGTTGAGCAGCATGCGGATGGTCACCACGCTACGCCCCTGCACCGAGGTCGAGGAAAGGTAGTCGATGCCCTCCACCGACGACACCGCCTGGGCGATCGGCTGGGTGACGAAGCCTTGCATGAGATCGGCGGAGGCGCCGGGGTACTCGGTGGTGACGGTGATGGTCGAGCTTTCCAGCAGCGGGTACTGGCGGATCGGCAGCTTGCCCAGGGAGAACAGGCCGAGCAGCAGGATCAGCGTGCTGACCACCAGCGCCAGCACCGGCCGGCGGACGAACAGGTCGGTAAAGGTCATCGCGGGGTTCCTTCAGCGGCCGGCGACCGGCACGGGGGGCGCGGCGCTGCTCAGGGTGTCTTCCTTGACCGGTTCCACGGCCATCCCGTCGCTCAGGTTGATCTGTCCGGAAGTCACTACCCGGTCGCCCTCGGCGAGGCCCTGGAGGATTTCCACGCGACCGTCCCAGCGCTCGCCGATCCGCACCGAGACGCGCTTGGCGCTGAGCGGCCGGTCGCCTTCCTGGTGGGCGACGAACACGGTGTCGCCGTAGGCGGTATAGGTGACCGCGGTTTCCGGCACGCTCAGCGACGGCGCGTCGGCTTTGCGCGAGACCCGGATGCTGGCGAACATGCCGGCGGCGAGCAGGCCTTCGGGGTTGTCCAGCAAGGCCTGGACCTGCACCGTGCGCGACTTGCCGATCAGCGGGTCGATGGCGCTGATGCGCGCCGGGAAGCTGCGCCCCGGATAGGCGTCGACCAGGACCTCGAGGGGCTGGCCGAGCTTCAGCTCGGGGCTGGTGCTTTCGTCCAGGGAGAAATTGCTTTTCAGGGTCCGCGCATCCACCAGGCTGGCCACCGGCTCGGCGACGCCGAGGTACTGGCCGAGGTGCACGCGGCGGATGCCGAGCTGGCCGGAGAAGGGCGCGCGGATCGCCTTCTGGTCGATCAGCGCCTGGGTCTGGCGCACCGCGCCGAGCGCCATGTCGCGGGCGGCGACGGCGTTGTCCAGCTGTTCCTGCGAGGCGACGTTGCGCTCTACCAGCTTGCGCGCACGGGCATGGAGGATCTCGGCATTACGCAACTGCGCCTTGAGACGGATCAGCTCGGCCTGTTCCACCGCGTCGTTGAGTTGCACCAGCAACTGCCCTTGCTGCACCTGCTGGCCCGATTCGAAGGCGATGCGGGTGATCCGTCCTGCCGCTTCGGCGGCCACCTGGACCTGGCGACCGGCCTCCAGCTCGCCGACGCCATCGAAGACGCGCGGCACCACCCGCCGCTCCACCGAGGCGAGGGCGACCTTCACCGGCGGGTAGCCGGCGAAACCGCCGGCGTCTTTCTTCGCCGAGCCGGTGGCGTAGACGGCGATGCCGATAACCGCCGCGCAGATGAGCGCGGCACTGGCGATCAGGACGGGTTTCTGCATGATCGCCTCAGGCCTTCTGGTAGGTGGCGGCCACGGAGACGTCCTGGCGCAGCCGCTGGCGTTGCGCGCTGGCGATGGCCGTGGCGATCAGGCCGCCGATCACCGCGATGTGTTCGAGGGCGAAGAACATCGCCAGCTTGGCTTCGACGCCGGTCTTGCTCCAGAAGGTGTGGACGATGAGGATGGTCAGCAGCAGGAACACCGCCAGCGCCCCGGCGCCGAGCCATAGCTTGCGGTCCAGCAGGACCAGCGCGGAGCCGGCCAGCAGGGTCACGGCGGTGGCGATGTTGAACAGCCAGGCCGGCTCCAGGCCGGCGGCGCGCATTTCCTCCAGGCTGGCCTGATAGTCGAACAGCTTCGCCAGTCCCGAGGCGACGAACATCAGGGCCAGGCAGATCCGGGCGGTCAGCCAGAGCCAGTTGCTTTCGAGCGAGTTATCGATGAAGCGCTGCATGGGTCGTTCCTTGTGCTGGTCGCCATCCGGCGCCGCGAAGCGGCCGTGGGGGCGGTTCGTGGTCCTGGGGAAACGGGGCGGTATGACCGCAGCGGGGACTATAAAACCTCAAGTTAAGTTGAGGTCAAGGGCGTCTGTGATTAGCGCTATAGGCCTTGCTGGGCGTGGGTTGCAGGTGGATTCGTTGGTGTCGCGGGACGGTGGGGTGAGGGGCTGACGATTGGTCGCGGGGACTATTGGGGGAGGGGCTGGGTGTAGCTTGCGGGCAACCCGTCGCGACGGTTCCCCCTGGAGCGAGACGCCTTCGCGGCATCACTGTCGCTCGACCCGCTGCGCGACGATTCGACCTCCTGCCGGGGCGAGTTAGCTACCCCATCGTCTGGAGGGCAAGCATGGCAAACCTCTACGTGGCGGATCCTGGTTCCGTAGGGCGAATAACCGCTTGCGGTTATCCGCCGGTTCTCCGGGACAGCGGCGGATAACGCCCCTCGCGTTATTCGCCCTACAGGACTTGCCGTATGTGGGCGGAAGCTCCATGCCTGTGGGCCTTGGAGCCAGGGCGGGCTTCGGGTCTGGCTCCGTAGTGCGGATGACCGCTTAGCGCCGATCCGCCGGCCCAGCGGCGTATCGGCGGATGGCCGAGCGCAAGGTCACGGCACCGCCACGAAGCGCAGATCGCTCGGCGACCCCACCTCGACGCTTTGCAGCGTCTTGCCCACCTGGCCGCTCTGCGGATCGCGGGCGAACACCCGCAACTGGTCGCTGTTCTGGTTGGCCACGAGGACGAAGCGCCCGCCGGGCGAGAAGGCGAATTCGCGCGGCTCGGTGCCTTCCACCGAGCGCCGTTCGACGAAACGCAACTGGCCGCTGGCCGGGTCGACGGCGAAGGTCACCAGTTGGTTGTCGTCGCCGCGATTGAGCACGCCGAGGAAGCGGCCGTCGGCGGACAGGTGCAGGGCGCCGGCGCCGACTTTGCCCTGGAAGCCGGCAGGCGCCAGGTCGTGGGTCTGCAACTGACGCAGGCGGCCATTGCCCTCATGGGCGAACACCATCACCTGGCCGCTCAGTTCCAGGGTCAGGTAGGCGAAACGCCCGTCGGCGCTGAAGATCAGATGGCGCGGGCCGCTGCCGGGCGGGGTCGGGACGAATGCCGGATCGGCCGCCTGCAGCGGACGTTCGGCCTGTTCCGGGGCGTAGCGGTAGACGAATACCTTGTCGGCGCCGAGGTCGGGGGCGAACAGGTACTGGCCGTCGGGCGAGGACACCACCGAGTGCACATGACCGGAAACCTGGCGCGGATGCACCTTGCTGGCCTGGTGCGACTCCACCTGCACCACCGGCGCCAGCGAGCCGTCCGCGCGCACCGGCAGTACCGCCACCGAGCCTTCCGGCTGTACCGAGTAGTTGGCGACGAACAGGTAGCGACCGTCGTGGCTGAGGCTGCTGTAGGTCGGATGATCGCCGAGGGTCTGGACCTGGCTGATCTGTTGCAGGCGGCCGCTGATCGGATCGAAACGGTAGGACGTGGCGCGACCGACGGTATCGCCCTTGCCGCCCCGTCCGTTCTCGTTGACCACGAACAGAGTGCGTTGGTCCGGGGCGAAGGTCAGGTACGAGGGGTTGCTGGTATGGGCCACGCGCAGCGGGCCTTTCACCGAGCCGTCGGCGCCGTCGAAGCGGTATACCTGGATGCCTTCGCTGGAGCCTTCGGTATAGGTCCCCACCAGCAGGTTGTAGAGGCTGGCGGCCTGGGCCTGGGGCGCCACGCCGGTGAGCGGCGCGAGGGCCAGCAGGCAGAGGGTGGGCAGTCTTCTCATGGGCAACTCCTTGGCTCGCTATTGTTCTGATGGCTCGGGGTTGGACCGGAGCCAGGCCGTTGGGTTCGCCCCTGGCCGCTCAGTCGCCGGCCTGGCCCAGCACGCCGCGCCAGCGTTCGAAGGCGGCGGTCGCGTAGCCTTCGCGCCAGACCAGCCAGGTGTCTACTTCGGCAAGGGGCAGGCTGCGCAGCGGCGGCGTGCCGAGCAGTTGCAGCACCGAGCGCGGCAGCACGCCGACACAGGCGCCGGCGGCGACGCAGGCGAGGATCGCATGGTAGGAGCCGACTTCCTGCACCGTCAGCGGCGTGCCCAGGCTGTCCTCGGCCAGTTGCCGGTAGGTGCAGCCACGGGCGAAGCCGGCCAGGGTGCGCAGGCGCACCTCGGCGACGTCGTGGACCGGCGGGTGTTCGGCCGGCAGGATCATCAGCAGTTCCTCGCGGAACAGCGGCTCGCCGCGCAGGCCGCTGCCATCGAGTTCGCCGGCCCAGCCCGGGCCGGCGGCCACCAGCGCACAGTCCAGGCGCCGCGCCCGCACCCCATCGAACAACGCGCGACTGGTGCCGGTGGAGACTTCCAGGGCGACCCGCGGACAGGCCTTGTGATAGCTCGCCAGCAGCGCCGGCAGGCGGCTGGCCGCGGTGCTTTCCATGCTGCCCAGGCGCAGGCGCCCGCCGGGCTCGGCGGGATGCATCGATTGACGCGCCTCGTCGGCGAGAGCCAGCAACTGCTCGGCGTAGGCGAGGAATTCGCTGCCGCGTTCGGTCAGGCTCATGCGCTTGCCGTCGCGCAGGAACAGTTCGACGCCCAGGTCCTCCTCGAGCTGGCGGATCCGCGTGGTGACGTTCGACTGCGCTCGCTGCAACTGCTGAGCGGCGCGGGTGACGCTGGCTTCGTGGGCGACTGCGCGGAAGATTTCGAGGGAGGAAAGGTCCATCGATCTATCTCTTTATGAGAATGAATTGTTAAAAATATTCTTTTATGAAGATATATTGGTCAAGCGTCGGCCGACGCGGTGTCGTCCGACCGGGAGAGGGAATCGCCATGACTGACCGCTTCACGCGCCTGCTCGGTATCCAGCAGCCGATCATCCAGGCACCCATGCTCGGCGTCTCCACGCCGGCGCTGGCCGCCGCCGTATCCAACGCCGGCGGGCTCGGTTCGATCGCCATCACCGGTAGCGCCGCCGAGAAGGGCCGGGCGCTGATCCGCGAGGTGCGCGGGCTGACCGACAAGCCGTTCAACGTCAATCTGTTCTGCCACCGCCCGGGGCAGGCCGACCCGGCCCGCGAGCGCGCCTGGCTGGACTACCTGAAGCCGCTGTTCGCCGAGTTCGGCGCCGAGCCGCCGGCGCGCCTGAACAACATCTACCTGAGCTTCCTCGAAGACCCGACCCTGCTGCCGATGCTGCTGGACGAGCGGCCGGCGGCGGTCAGCTTCCATTTCGGCGCGCCGCCCCGCGACCAGGTTCGCGCGTTGCAGGCGGCGGGCATCCGCGTACTGGTCTGTGCCACCACGCCGGAGGAAGCAGCCCTGGTGGAGGCCGCCGGCGCCGATGCGGTGGTCGCCCAGGGCATCGAGGCCGGTGGCCATCGCGGGGTGTTCGAGCCGGAGCGCGGCGACGCCGCCATCGGCACCCTGGCGCTGGTCCGCCTGCTGGCGGCGCGCGGTTCGCTACCGGTGGTGGCTGCCGGCGGGATCATGGACGGACGGGGCATCCGCGCCGCCCTGGAGCTGGGCGCGAGCGCCGTGCAGATGGGCACCGCCTTCGTCCTCTGTCCGGAGTCCTCGGCCAACGCCGCCTACCGCGAGGCGCTGAAGGGGCCGCGCGCGGCGCGCACCGCGCTGACCGTGACCATGTCCGGGCGCAGCGCCCGCGGCCTGCCCAACCGGATGTTCTTCGATGCCGCCGCGCCTGGAGTGCCGCCCTTGCCGGACTATCCGTTCGTCTACGACGCGACCAAAGCGTTGCAGACCGCCGCTCTGGCTCGCGGCAACCATGATTTCGCCGCCCAGTGGGCCGGCCAGGGCGCGGCGCTGGCGCGGGAGCTGCCGGCCGCCGAACTGCTGCGCACGCTGGTCGAGGAACTGCGCGGCTGAGGGAGGCCGTTCGCTGCGCGCGACGATGACTGTCTCTGTTCAGTTACCCCTGTGTTGTGCTTTTCTGCCTCCAGCACTGGAACGACAGGTGGAACATGGGACAGGACAAGTTGAAGGTCGCCGTTCTCTTCGGCGGCAGCAGTGAGGAACGGGACGTCTCCATCGCCAGCGGCGCGCAGGTGATCCAGGCGTTGCGCAGCGCCGGCCACCAGGTGCTGGCGGTGGATACCGCCAGCGGCCTGCTCGGCGCGGAGGAAGAGCGCCACCTGCTGGCGAGCAAGGTCAAGGAGGTCCCGCCGGACTCCGACTCGCTGGCGATCATCCGCAGCGGCAAGCAGAGCCTGCTGAGCGCCGGCGAACTGGCTGGGGTCGACGTGTTCTTCCTCGCCCTGCACGGCGGCACCGGCGAGGACGGCACCCTGCAGGCGCTGCTGGATGCCGGTGGTTTCGCCTATACCGGCAGCGGCCACCTGGCCAGCGCCATGGCGATGGACAAGGACGTGGCCAAGCGCCTGTTCCTCGCCGCCGGGGTGGAGACCGCCAGTTGGCTGATGGCGCCGGCCTCGGAAGAGGCGGTGCGCGAGCAACTGGGCTTCCCCCTGGTGGTCAAGCCGAACAGCCAGGGCTCCACCGTGGGGCTGTCCATCGTGCATTCCCAGGCCGAATTGCAGCCGGCCATCGAGCTGGCCGGGCGCTATGGCGACCAGGTGATGCTGGAGCGCTTCGTCGCCGGCCGCGAGGTCACCGTCGGGGTGCTCGACGACCAGGCGCTGCCGGTGGGCGAGATTCTCCTCGGCGGCCAGGAGGTCTTCGACTACGAGCACAAGTACCAGGCCGGCGCGGTGCGCGAGGTGTTTCCCGCCGACCTGCCGCCGGCGATCGCCGCCGAGGCCCAGCGTCTGGCGCTGAAGGTACACCGGGCGCTGAAGCTGAGCGGCTACAGCCGCACCGACTTCCGCCTCGACGAACAGGGCCGGCTCTGGTGCCTGGAGGTCAATACCCTGCCGGGCATGACCGCCACCAGCCTGCTGCCGCAGGCCGCGGCGGCGGCCGGGATCGGTTTCGCCGAACTCTGCGAGCGGATCTGCCGGCTCGGCATCGAGCGCTGCAAGGGCGCGCGCAAGGCGCGTTCCTGATTCCCGCGGCCCGCCGCCGGGGCGGGCCGCGCCTTTCGCTCAGGCCTCGAGGTTCTCGACCCGCTCGAGGGTGTCGTAGAGGCTGTAGCGCTCCTGTTCGTCGCGTCGCACCCGGCCCATGGCGACGCACGGATCATGGGTGAAGACCAGTCGGCCGTTGCGGGCGATGAGGCTGTCCAGCAGGCGTTCCTTTTCCTCGATCAGGCCTTCCGGGAAGCGGTCGTAGCCCATGGTCAGCGGTAGGTGTACCCAGGGTGCGCCGGGGATCAGGTCGCCGCTGAATACCACCGGGCCGTCGGGCATGGCGATCTCCGGGAGCATCTGGCCCGGGGTATGGCCTTCGCTGAAATGGAAACGCCAGCCCTCGCCCAGATGCGCCGAGCGCTCGCCGTCGTCGAGCAGCTCCAGGCGTCCGCTGGCCTGCAGCAGGTCGAGCAGTTCCGGCACGAACGAGGCTCGGTCGCGCGGGTGCGGCTGGCGCGCGCGCTGCCAGTGGCGGCGGCCGCTGACGAAATGCGCGTTGGGGAACAGCAGGCGCGCCGGCTGGCCTTCTTCCCAGGCGGCGAGCAGGCCGCCGGCGTGGTCGAAGTGCAGGTGGGTGAGCAGCACCACGTCGATGTCGGCGTCGTCCAGGCCGACCGCGGCGAGGCTGTCGAGCAGTACGTGGCGCTCTTCCTGGACGCCGTAGCGCTGGCGCAGGGCGGGCGGGAAGAACGCGCCGATGCCGGTCTCCACCAGTACGTTGCGCTCGCCGTCGCGCACCAGCAGGGCACGGCAGCCGAGGTCGATGCGGTTCTCCGCATCGGGCTGCATCCAGCGTGACCAGAGCGCGCGCGGGGCATTGCCGAACATGGCGCCGCCGTCGAGTTTCTGGCTGTTGCCGAGGAGGGTGGTGAGGGTTCGCATGGATATGTCCTTGTTCCTGGTCTAGCGAATAACCGGCGGTTGCGTCGTTTTTCAAGAATGCCTGGCCGGCTTCCCGGGAGTCGTAGGGCGAATAACCGCTTCGCGGTTATCCGCCGTTATCGCGGGCTGTCGGCGGACAGCGCGTTGCATGCTGTCCCGGAAAAAACACGCGGCCCACGGGCCGCGCGACGGAAGCTTCAGAACTGTTCCGCCTCCAGGCCGTACAGGCTTTCGCTGCCGGCTTCGACGGCGGCGGCGAGGGAGTGCACGCGGGGCAGGATGCGGGCGAAGTAGAAGCGCGCAGTGGCCAGCTTGCCGTCGTGGAACGCCGGGTCGACCTCGCGCTGGCGCTGCGCGGCGGCGGCCATGCGCGCCCAGAGGTAGGCGTAGGCGGTATAGCCGAACAGATGCAGGTATTCCACCGAGGCTGCGCCGATCTCGCGCGGGTCGTTGCCGGCGCGGGCGACGATGCCCTGGGTGAGGTTGTCCAGCAGGTCCAGGGCGGTCAGCAGCGGGGTGACGAACTCCGCCAGTTCGGCGTTGGCGCCGGCGGCGAAGGCTCGCACCTCGCGGCTGAAGATGGAGAGGAACAGCCCGCCGTTGGCGACCACCTTGCGGCCCATCAGGTCGAGCGCCTGGATGCCGTTGGTGCCTTCGTAGATCTGCGCGATGCGTACGTCGCGCACCAGTTGCTCCTGGCCCCATTCGCGGATGTAGCCGTGGCCGCCGAACACCTGCTGGCCGAGCACGCAGCTCTCCAGGCCGGTATCGGTGAAGAAGGCCTTGGCCACCGGGGTCAACAGGGCCACCAGGGCTTCGGCCTGGCTGCGTTCTTCCTGGTCCTCGGCGTACTTGGCCAGGTCGAGCTGCTGCCCGACATAGGTGGAAAAGGCGCGGCCGCCCTCGGTCAGCGCCTTCATGGTGAGCAGCATGCGGCGCACGTCGGGGTGCACGATGATCGGGTCGGCGGCCTTGTCCCTGGCCACCGGGCCGGTCGGCGCGCGGCTTTGCAGGCGCTCGCGGGCGTAGGCGACGGCGCTCTGGTAGGACATCTCGGCGCAGCCGATGCCCTGGATGCCGATGGACAGGCGCTCGTAGTTCATCATGGTGAACATCGCCGCCAGGCCCTTGTTGACTTCGCCGACCAGCCAGCCACTGGCGCCGTCGAAGTTCATCACGCAGGTGGCCGAGGCCTTGATCCCCATCTTGTGCTCGATGGAGCCGCAGTGCACCGCGTTGCGTGCGCCGAGCGCGCCGTCGTCGCCGACCAGGAACTTCGGCACCAGGAACAGCGAGATGCCGCGCGAACCGGCCGGCGCGTCGGGCAGCTTGGCCAGCACCAGGTGGATGATGTTCTCGGTGAGGTCCTGCTCGCCGCCGGTGATGAAGATCTTCGTCCCGCTGATCCTGTATGAACCGTCGGCCTGCGGCTCGGCCTTGGTGCGGATGATGCCCAGGTCGGTGCCGGCGTGCGGTTCGGTCAGGCACATGGAGCCGGCCCAGGTGCCGGCGTACATGTTCGGCAGGTACCTGTTCTTCAGCTCCTCGCTGCCGTGCGCATCGAGGGCCAGGCAGGCGCCGGCGGAAAGGGTCGAGTAGAGGCTGAAGCTGGCGTTGGCCGCGTACATCATCTCCTCGAACTGCACTGCCAGCATCTTCGGCATGCCCATGCCGCCATGGGCCGGATTGCCGGTGAGGCCGACCCAGCCGCCCTCGGCGTAGGTCGCGTAGGCCTCGCGGAAGCCGGCCGGGGTGCGCACGGCGCCGTCCTGCCACTGCGCGCCTTCTTCGTCGCCACTGCGGTTGAGCGGCGCGAGCAGGCCGCCGGTGACCTTGGCCGCTTCCTCGAGGATGGCGTCGGCGGTGTCGGCGTCGATCCGCTCGGCCAGTCGCGGCAGGCGCTGCCACAGGGCGGGGGCGTCGAACACGTCGTTGAGCAGGAAGCGCATGTCGCGCAGCGGGGCGTTGTATTCAGGCATTGCACACCTCGTCGGTGAACGGCCGGCGGGACGGCCGCAGGTACAGGGTTGCCCGTGCGCATCCTGCCTACGGCCGCCGTGGCACGGCCGCTGCACGGGCAATTCGGCTGGCGGCGCTCAGAGGGCGGCGGCCCACTCGCGCAGCACGTATTTCTGGATCTTGCCGGTGGAGGTCTTCGGCAGTTCCGAGAACACCACGGTACGCGGAATCTTGAACGCGGCCAGGTGTTCGCGACAGAACGCGACGATCTCGCTCTCGGCGAGCCCCTGATGATCGCTCTTCAGGGTAATGAACGCACAGGGCGTTTCCCCCCACTTTTCGTCGGGCCGCGCCACCACCGCCGCCTCCAGCACCGCCGGGTGGCGGTAGAGCACGCCCTCCAGTTCGATGGTGGAGATGTTTTCGCCGCCGGAGATGATGATGTCCTTGAGCCGGTCGCGGATCTCGATGTAGCCGTCCGGATGGCAGACCGCCAGGTCGCCGGTATGGAACCAGCCGCCGGCGAAGGCTTCCTCGGTGGCGCTGGGATTCTTCAGGTAGCCCTTCATCACGGTATTGCCGCGCATGAATATCTCGCCGATGGACTGGCCGTCGCGCGGCACCGGCTCGAGGGTCTTCGGGTCGGCCACCATCACCCCTTCGAGGGTCGGGTAGCGCACGCCCTGGCGCGACTTGATCGCGGCGCGTCGCTCCAGCGGCAGGTCGTCCCACTCGCCGTGCCAGGCGCAGACCGTGACCGGGCCGTAGACCTCGGTGAGGCCGTAGACATGGGTGACGCGGATGCCCATCTCTTCCACCGCGCCGATCACCTTGGCCGGTGGCGCGGCGCCGGCGACCATGGCATGCACCGGGTGGTCGATGGCGGCCTTGGCCGAGTCGGGCATGTTGATCAGGGCGTTGAGCACGATGGGCGCGCCGCACAGGTGGCTGACCTGGTGCTCGCGGATCAGGGTGAGGACCTTTTGCGGATCGACCCGCCGCAGGCAGACGTGGACGCCGGCCAGCGCGGTCACCGTCCACGGATAGCACCAGCCGTTGCAGTGGAACATCGGCAGGGTCCAGAGGTACACCGGGTGCTGGCCCATGGACCAGGTCATCTGGTTGCCCAGCGCGTTCAGGTAGGCGCCGCGGTGATGGTAGACCACGCCCTTGGGGTTGCCGGTGGTGCCCGAGGTGTAGTTCAGCGAGATCGCCTGCCACTCGTCCCGGGGCCATTCCCAGGCGAACTGCGGGTCGCCCTCGGCGAGCAGCGCCTCGTAGTCCAGTTCGCCAACCGGGCGGCCTTCGCCATACTCGGGGTCGTTGACGTCGACCACCAGCGGCGGGTGGTCGAGCATACCGATGGCGGCATGGATCACCTCGTGGAATTCGTAGTCGGTGATCAGCACCTTGGCTTCGCCGTGTTGCAGCATGAAGGCGATGGCTTCGGCGTCGAGGCGTACGTTGAGGGTGTTCAGCACCGCGCCGATCATCGGCACGCCATAGTGCGCCTCGAGCATCTCGGGGATGTTCGGCAGCATCACCGCCACCGTGTCGCCCTGGCCGATGCCGCGCCCGGCCAGGGCCGAGGCCAGGCGTCGGCAGCGTTGGTAGGTCTGCGCCCAGTCGCGGCGGATGTTGCCGTGGATCACCGCGGGGTAGTGCGGATAGACGCTGGCGGTGCGCTCGATGAAGCTCAGCGGCGTCAGGGCGATGTGGTTGACGGCGGCGGGCGCGAGACCCTGTTCGAAGATCGACATGAAGAGTACCCCGTGGCTGATTGTTAGCTCTGTTCTGGGTAAGGGTCACGATCTGCCGCGCGCGGAGAGACTGCGTCGAAAACGGCTGGTTTCTCTGGCTCGGCAGATCGTGAACAGCTTCCAAGGACCAGGCGAAGCGCTCCTTGGGTTGGGGCGATTTATAGCAACGATGAAAAATATATGGAAGTTAAACCATAAGCTTATAGTATAAATACCATATAAGTTCCCAGGATCATCTTCCGCCCATGAGTCCGCTTCCCGCTTCGCCTGCCCTCAACAGCCTCCTGCGCCTGCTGCGCGAGGGCGCGCCGCTGGTCGAGCGGGTCGGTGCGCTGCGCCGCTTGCTGCTCGAACATCCGGGCACGCGCCAGGCCTGGTACCTGGCCTGGCAGCCGCAGGCGCAGACCTATACCCCGGTGCCGCCGTCGCCGGCGCTGCCGCCGGGCGCCGGCGAGCCGAACCGGGCCAGCGACCTGGCGTTGCGCGAGCGGCTGGTGCGCGACGGCCGGCTGGCTCTGGACGAATTGCGGCGTTCCGCGTCCTGGCTCGGCGCGCGCTTGCGGCGTGCCGGCGTGGAGCATGGCATGGCCTTCGCCCTCGACCTGCAGGCCGGCGACGAAGGCCTGCTGCTGGTGGCCAGCGATACGCCGCAGAGCGCTGCGCTGGACTGGCTCGGCCTGCTCCTCGCACCGTTGCTCGCCGCCGCCCGTGGCGTCACCCGCGCTGCGCCGTTCCTCGCGGCCGACCCGCAGCCGGCGCTGCTGCTCGACGGCGAGGCGCAGGCGGTGGAATTCAACCAGGCCTTCCTTGCCTTGCTTGGCGAGCGGCCGCGCGAGGCCTGGCGCGCTTACCTCCCGGCCAACCATGGGCAACTGGTGCGCGCCAGCCTGGGGCAGGCGCGGGCCCTCGGCGAGGTGGAGGCGGAGTGCGACGGACGCATCCTGCTCTGGCAGTTCATTCCCGACAGCGCCGAGGCCCGGGTGCTGGCGCGCTGCCGCGACGCAACCGCCAGCCTGCGCGGCGAGCGCGAGGCGGCGCGGGCCAGCCGGCTGTACCGGCTGATCACCGAGAACACCACCGACCTGATTTCCCGGCATACCCTCGACGGCATTTTCCTCGACGCCTCGCCGGCCTCCTGGACCCTGCTCGGCTACTGGCCGGAGGAACTGCGCGGGCGTCCGGCGCAGGCGTTGTTCCACCCCCAGGACCGCGGCCAGGTGGCGCTGCGCGCGCGCGAAGCGCTGGAGCAGGACGGCTACCTGACCATCACCTACCGTATCCGCCACCGCGACGGCCGCTACCGCTGGTTCGAGACCGCCAGCCGGGCGATCCGCGAGACCTACACCGGGGCGGTGGTGGAGGTGGTCAGCGTGTCCCGCGATGTCACCCGGCGGGTCGAGGCGGAGGAGAACCGCCGGCGCCTGGCCGAAGTGGTCGAGGCGAACACCGACCTGGTGCTGTTCGTCGAGCATGGCGGCCGCGTCACCTACCTCAATCCTTCGGCACGTGCCGCCCTCGGCATCGCCGACGGGCAGGAGGCGCCGGCGCTGGAACGCCTGCTGGCCGGCGACACTCCGGCGCGGCTGGCCGAAGAGGGTTGGCGACAGGCGCGCGATGGCGGCGTTTGGAGCCGCGAGGGGCGCCTGCAACCGCAGGACGGGCGTCCGTCGCTGCCAGTCTCGCTGGTGTTGCTGGCCCATCGCGGCCGCGGCGAGGAGCGCTATTACTCGCTGGTGGCCCGCGACATGGCCGAACGCGAACTGCGCGAGGCCCAGCAGCGCCGTCACCAGGACGAACTGGCGCACACTGCGCGGCTGGTCACTCTCGGCGAACTGGCCTCGGGCATCGCCCACGAGATCAACCAGCCGCTGGCGGCGGTGATGAACTACGCCAGCGCCAGCCAGCGTTACCTGGCCGTCCTCGGCAGCCAGCCCGAGGCCGCCGGGCGGGTGGCCGAGGGGCTGGCGCGGATCGGCGAGCACGCCGGCCACGCGGCGGAGGTGATCAAGCGCCTGCGCGCCTTCCTGCGCAAGGGCCAGCGGCGCCTGCAGGCGCTCGACCTCAACCAGGTGGCACGCGAGGCCATCGGCCTCTGCGCGTGGGAAGCCGGGCACTGGCAAGTGGCGGTGGAAGAAGCGATGACCGACAATCCGCCGCCGCTGTATGCCGACCGCGTGCTGCTCGAACAGGTGTTCCTCAATCTGCTGCGCAACGCCATCGAAGCCAACCGCGAGGCGCATCCCGGCTCGCCGTCGCGGGTCGTCATCGGTAGCCGCGTCGAGCCCGGCGGGCTGCTCTGCCTGTGGGTTCGCGACCAGGGACCGGGAGTGCCGGCGGATCAGCTGGAACACATTTTCACGCCGTTCTACACCAGCAAGCCGGAAGGGCTGGGCCTGGGCCTGTCGATGAGCCGCAGCATCGTCGAGGGCTTCGGCGGCACCCTCGAAGCCGAGCTGCCGGCGGATGGCGGGTTGCTCATGAACTGCCGGCTGCCGCTCGCCGCCGGCGCCACGGGAGGGTAACGATGGCTATGCCTGACGAAGCGCTGGTCTACGTGGTCGACGACGACCAGGGCATGCTCGAATCGACGGTCTGGCTGCTGGAATCGGTCGGCCTCAAGGCACGGCCCTTCACCCAGGGCCGGGACTTCCTCGATGCCTGCGAGGGCGGCCGCCATGCCTGCGTCCTGCTCGACGTGCGGATGCCCGGCATGGGCGGGCTGAACGTGCAGGACGAACTGCTGGCGCGCGGCATCGACCTGCCGGTGATCTTCGTCAGCGGCCATGCCGACGTGCCCATCGTGGTGCGCGCCTTCAAGGCCGGTGCGGTGGATTTCATCGAGAAACCCTACAACGAACAATTGCTGCTCGACAGCGTGCAGCAGGCCCTCGATCGCCACGCCCGTCGGCGCCGGCACCGCGATCTCGACGCCGGGTTGCGCGAACGCCTGGACAGCCTCACCCCGCGCGAGCGCGACGTGCTCTTGCCGCTGGTGCGCGGCCATACCAGCCGCGAGGTGGCCGAGCAACTGGAAGTCAGCGTGAAGACCGTCGACCTCTACCGCGCGCGGGTGATGAAGCGCATGCAGGCCCAGACCCTGCCGGAGCTGGTGGGCATGGCCATCGCCGCCGGGCTGGTGGACCCGCTGCGCTTGCGCGAGGGCACCTGAGCGCGCGCGGGCCCTGGCGCAGGGCGGGAAGTGGCATAGTTTGATATCTCATATGGTTATATGAAAACCATATTTCACCGGATGTTTGGTTATTAATAGACTGCGGCCCACCCGGCGCCCGACGTCGAACCCCATTCCTCCGCGAGATACCCATCATGAAGATTCGCCTGCTTGGCGCAGCCGTGGCGGCTGTGTTCACCCTGATCGGCAGCGCTGCCCATGCCGACGACCTGGCCGACATCCGCAAAAAGGGCGAGATCGTCATCGGCACCCTTGGCACCGACGAGCCGAACAGCTTCATCGACCCGAAGACCCGTCAGATCATCGGCTACGAGGTCGATCTTGGTACCGAGATCGCCAAGGCCATCGGGGTCAAGCCGGTGTTCAAGCAGATTTCCGTGGCGGCGCGTATCCCGGAGTTGCAGCAGGGCCACGTGGACCTGCTCGCCGCCTCGCTGACCCACAACAAGGAGCGCGAGGCGCTGGTGGATTTCTCCTATTCGATCATCGTCACCGGGCAGAAGGCCCTGGTGAAGAAGAACGCCGGCTTCGCCTCGCTGCATGACCTCGACGGCAAGAAGGTGCTGACGGTCAAGGGCGGCACCCAGGAGCCGAACATCCGCAAGGCGTTGCCCAACGCCCAGGTGGTCACCTTCGAGACCAGCCAGCAGGCGCTGCTGGCGTTGCAGCAGGGCAAGGGTCAGGCCTTCGTCGACGACGAGTCGGCACTGGTCAACGATTTCGGCAAGCTCGGCGCGGCGGCCGGCGGCTACGCCATCCTGCCGGAGAACCTGAGTACCGAGGCCCTGGCCATCGCCTTCCGCAAGGGCAATCCGCAACTCAAGCAACTGGTCGACTCGACCCTCGCCGGCCTGGAGCGCAGCGGCGCGGCGGAGCAGCTGTACCTCAAGTGGTACGGGCCGGGCACCAAGTCCAACCTCAGCGAGCGCCACTTCAAGATCGATTCCGACCGGATCCCCGAGTGAGCGCCTGACGTCTCTGCGTGACGGCGACCATGCGCGTCGCCGCCCGTCCCCTGTGAGTCCTCGCGGACAGCGTGCGCCTTTCCCATGTTCGAGTTCGATTTCTCCCTGCTGCTGCGCGGCCAGTACCATGAGATGCTGGTCGCCGGCCTGCTGCTGTCGCTGAAGCTGGCCGCCGTCACCCTGGTCTTCGCCGTGCCGCTGGCGATGCTGGTGGCGCTGCTGCGCCTGGCGCCGTTGCGCGCCCTGCAATGGCTCGGTTTCGCCTATGTCGAGAGCATCCGCAACGTACCGCTGCTGGCGCACATGCTGTTCTGGTACTTCGCCGCGCCGGAATGGCTACCCGAGGACCTCAAGGCCTGGCTCTACGCCGGCAACATCGAGGCCGCCAGCGCTATCGTCGCGCTGACCCTGTACACCGCCGCGTTCATGAGCGAGGACATGCGCAGCGGCATCCGCGCGGTGCCCACGGTGCAACTGGAGGCCGCCCGCGCGCTGGGCTTCGGCTACCTGGCGAGCATGCGCCTGGTGATCCTCCCGCAGGCCTTGCGGATCACCGTACCGCCGCTGATCTCGCAAACCCTCAACCTGTGGAAGAACACCAGCATCGCCACGGTGATCGGCGTCGCCGAGCTGATGTACCAGGCCGGCCAGGTGGAGAGTTCGACCTTCCGCAGCTTCGAGTCCTTTGCCTTCGCCACCGTGGCCTATCTCAGCGTATCGCTGCTGATCACCGGCGCCGCCGCCTGGTACCAGCAGCGCTATCCGGGAGTCGAACGGCGATGACCACCCTGGAACTGATCGATAGCTACTGGCTGTACTTCCTCGTCGGCCAGTACCCCAACGGGCCGTTGGGCGGGCTGGCCCTGACCCTGGTCCTGGCCTCGCTGGCGCTGCTGCTGGCGCTGCCGCTGGGCATCCTGCTCGGCCTGGCGCGGGTCAGCCCCTGGCGCTGGCTGCGCTGGCCGGTCACCGCGCTGGTCTTCGTGGTGCGCGGGGTGCCGTTGCTGATGGTGATCTTCTGGGCCTATTTCTTCCTGCCGACCCTCACCGGCCAGCGCACCGACCAGTTCACCACCATGCTGCTGGCGCTTGTGCTGTTCGACGCGGTGTACCTGGCCGAGATCGTCCGCGCCGGCATCCAGGGCCTCGACCGTGGCCAGTTCGAGGCGGCGCGTTCGCTCGGCCTGGGCTACCTGGCGAGCATGCGCCTGGTGATCCTCCCGCAGGCGCTGCGCAACATGCTGCCGTCGTTGGTCAACCAATTCGTCTCGACGATCAAGGAGACCTCCCTGGGCTACATCATCGGCCTGGCCGAAGTCAGCTTCATCGCCTCGCAGATCAATACCCAGGTGTTCACCCTGCCGACCCAGGTCTACCTGATCCTCGGCCTCACCTATTTCATCCTGTGCTTCGGCCTGTCGCGTTTCGCCTTCTGGCTCGAACGCCGCCAGGCGCAGCGTGGCAATCCCAAGGAGGCCCGATGATCCGGCTGGAAAAGGTCAACAAATGGTACGGTGCCTACCACGCCCTGGCGGATGTCGACGAACAGGTCGGCCGCGGTGAGGTGGTGGTGGTCTGCGGACCCTCGGGCTCCGGAAAATCCACCCTGATCCGTACCCTGAACCGCCTGGAACCGATCCAGGGCGGGCGCATCCTGATCGATGGCCAGGACATCCACGCTCCCGGCCTGGACCTCAATCGCTTCCGCTCGCACATCGGCTTCGTGTTCCAGCAGTTCAATCTGTTCCCGCACCTGAACGTGCTGGACAACTGCACCCTGGCGCCGCTCCGTTTGCGCGGCCTGAAACCCGCGGAGGCACGCCGCCAGGCCATGGCGCTGCTGGAGCGGGTCGGCCTGGCGGACAAAGCGGCGGCGTTCCCCGCACGGCTTTCCGGCGGCCAGCAGCAGCGCGTGGCGATCGCCCGCGCGCTGGCGATGGAGCCGCCGCTGATGCTGTTCGACGAACCGACCAGCGCCCTCGACCCGGAGATGGTCGGCGAGGTGCTGCTGGTGATGCGCGACCTGGCCCGCGACGGCATGACCATGGTGGTGGTAACGCATGAGATGGGCTTCGCCCACGACGTCGCCGACCGCGTGCTGTTCATGGACGCCGGCCGGGTGCTGGAGCGCGCCAGCCCCGACGATTTCTTCAACCGCCCGCAGCACCCGCGTGCGCGGAAGTTCCTCGCCGACATCCGCACCCCCTTCGCCCAACCCCTGTGAGGAACGCCATGAGCACTCCGAGTCTGCCGATCATCGATATCGCCGCCCTTGCCGGCAGCGACCCGGCGGCGCGACGGTCGGTCGCCGTGCGAATCGACCGCGCCTGCCGCGAGCAGGGCTTCTTCTACGTGGTCGGGCACGGCGTCGAGGCGCAACTGGTCGAGCGCCTGGAGCGCCTGGCGCGGCAGTTCTTCGCCCTCGACGAGACGAGCAAGCTGCGCTGGCGCATGGAGCTTGGCGGGCGCGCCTGGCGCGGCTATTTCCCTCTTGGCGGCGAACTGACCTCCAACCGCCCGGACTGGAAGGAAGGCTTGTACCTGGGCAGCGAACTGGACGCTGAGCATCCCGAAGTGCGCGCCGGGACGCCGCTGCATGGCGCCAACCTGTTCCCCGAGGTGCCCGGCCTGCGCGAGACGCTGCTGGAGTACCTGGACGCAACCACCCGCGTCGGCCACCGGCTGATGGAGGGCATCGCCCTCGGTCTGGGACTGGAAGCCGACTACTTCGCCGCGCGCTATACCGGCGATCCGCTGATCCTCTTCCGCCTGTTCAATTATCCGAGCCAGCCAGTGCCGGAGGGCCTCGACGTGCAGTGGGGCGTCGGCGAACACACCGACTACGGCCTGCTCACGCTGCTCCACCAGGACGCCATCGGCGGCCTGCAGGTGCGCACCCCACAGGGCTGGCTGGAGGCTCCGCCGATACCGGGCTCGTTCGTCTGCAACCTCGGAGACATGCTCGAACGCATGACCGGCGGCCTCTACCGCAGCACGCCGCACCGGGTGGCACGCAACACTTCGGGGCGAGACCGCCTGTCGTTCCCGCTGTTCTTCGATCCGAACTTCCATGCCCGCGTGCAGCCCATCGAAGGGCTGCCCGAGGTGCCGGAACAGGATGACAGCGCCCGTCGCTGGGACCAGGCCAACGTCCACGCTTTCCACGGCGAGTACGGCGACTACCTGCTGAACAAGGTGGCCAAGGTATTCCCGCAGTTGCGCCGCGACCTGCTCTAGGCGCGCGGCCGGACGCTACGCTCCGGCCGCGCTGGCGGGTTCAGCCGAGCGGCGCCGGCGACCGCACCGGCTGGTAGGAGCGCTCGCCGCCCAGGGCTTCCGGCGTACGGCTGCTGCCCTGCAGGGCGGTGTCGAAGACCCCGGCGAAGCGCTGGCGATCCTCCAGGCTGGTGGCCAGCGCATGGCCATAGGAGACGATCGCCTGGTTCACCGGGAAGCGCTCGGCCTGGTAGCCGGCCAGGGCATCCTCCAGCGCGCAGGCGTCGCGCAAGGCCAGGTCGAGGGCGTCGGCCAGGGCGCTGGCGTCCTCGATGGCCAGGTTCATGCCCTGGCCGGTGATCGGATGCACGTTGTGGATGGCGTCGCCGAGCATCGCCACGTTGTCCGCCCAGTAGCGGTCCAGGTTCAGGTAGCCGATGGGGATGCCCTTGAAGCGCGAAGTGCCGGTGACGGCGGCGATCGCCTCGGCGCTCTCGTCGCCGACGAAGCGTTGCAAGCGCCGGCGCAGCGACTCGCCGCGGGTGTCGGCCATCAGCTCGCGCGCCTCCTCCCTGGGGAAGCTCACCACCAGTCGCGCGCGGTCGAAACCGATCGGATAGAAGTAGGCCAGCCCGCCCTGCGAGTCCACGTACAGGCGGTTGCGCTCGGCCACGCAGGGCGCCAGGGCGAAGGTGCCGACCAGCATCGGCGACGGGTAGGGGCGGCGTTCCACATCGATATCGAGCAGCCGGCGGCGCACGTAGGAGGCGATACCGTCGGCTCCCACCACCACCCGCGGACGCAGCACGCGGCCGTCGTTCAGGCGCACCTGGTCGATCGCGTGGCGCTCGTCGCGCTGCACCGCTTCGATGCGGGTCTCGAACAGCATCTCGACGGTCGCTTCGCCGTCGATTTTTTCCAGTACCAGGCGGCGCAGCGACTCGCAGGGCATGAGGATGAAATAGCCGCGCGCGTCGACGCTGGAATAGTTGAAATAGCGAAGCAGCTCGCCGTCGTGATAGACCTCCAGCTCATGGCGGACCCGCCCACCGCGACGGGTCACCTCGGCCAACAACCCGGCCGCCTCGACCACCCGGATGCCGGCCGGCTTGAGCAGGTCGGCGCCGTTGATCGCGCGTTCGCGCCGTGCCTGCTCCACTACCACCACGCGGTGGCCCTGGCGGCCGAGCAGGTAGGCGAGCATCGCCCCGCCGATGCCGCAGCCGTTGATCAGTACATCGATATGGTTGTCCGTCATGGATGAGTCTCCGTGTCGTTCCTGGCGGAAAAGGGAAGGGTGGAGGCAGCAGCATAGCGACGGAACGTTATGCAGAATGGGTGTTGTCTGCACTTGGTCGCCTGTCCGGCCTGGTTGTCCGGTCTCGCCGCCAGGCGGGAGTGCCGGCCCTTGCGGGCCGGACAGCTTCAGGAAGCGTCGATCCAGATGGTCTTCAACTCTGTGTACTGGTCGTGTGCCCAGACCGACTTGTCGCGACCGCCGAAGCCTGACTCCTTGTAGCCGCCGAAGGGCGTCGAGGCGTCGCCCTCGCCGAAGCAGTTGACGGTGACGATCCCCGCGCGGATCTCTCGCGACAGGCGCAGTGCGTGGCGCAGGCTGCCGGTGTAGGCCGAGGCGGCGAGGCCGTAGACGGTGTCGTTGGCCAGGGCGATGGCTTCGTCGATGTCGTCGAAAGAGGTGACCGAGAGCAGCGGGCCGAAGATTTCCTCGCGGAACAGCCGGCTGTGCGGCGAGACGCCATCGACCACGGTCGGCTCGACGAAGATGCCAGCCTCGGTGGCGCCGCCGAAGCGCACCGCCAACCGCTCCGTCCTGGCCTGGTCGAGGTACGCGCGGACCTTCTCGAAGTGCGCCGGGCTGACCAGCGCGCCGAGGCGATTACGCGGATCCAGCGGGTCGCCCATGCGCCACTCGCGGAGCTGCGCGCCGATGCGTTCGAGCAGCGCCTCGCGGACCTCGGCATGGACGATCAGCCGCGAGGACGCCGAGCAGTTCTCGCCCATGTTCCAGAACGCGCCGTTGACCACGTGTTGCGCCACCAGGTCGAGGTCCTCGACATCGTTCATCACCACCGCCGGGTTCTTGCCGCCGCACTCCAGTACCACCCGCTTGAGGTTGGACTCGGCGGCGTACTTGAGGAACAGGCGGCCGGTCGCGGTGGAGCCGGTGAAGCTGACCATCGCCACGTCCGGGTGGCGGCCCAGCGGTTCGCCGGCCTCGCGGCCGCCGCCGGGGACCACGTTGAACACCCCGGCGGGGATCCCCGCCTGGCTGGCCAGTTCGGCGACGCGCAGGGCGGTCAGGCTGGTCTCGGGGGCCGGCTTGACCACTACGGAGCAGCCTGCCGCCAGCGCCGGGCCGATCTTCCAGGCGAGCATCAGCAGCGGGAAGTTCCACGGCAGCACCAGGCCGACCACGCCGATCGGCTCGCGTACCACCATGGCCAGCGCCGCCGAACCGACCGGGGCGGTGCTGTCGTAGATCTTGTCGATCAGTTCGGCATGCCAGCGCAGGGTATTGATGGTTTCCGGCAGGTCGGTGTGCTGGCATTCGCGGATCGGCTTGCCGCTGTCGAGGCTCTCCATCACCGCCAGTTCCAGCAGGTGCTCTTCCAGCAGCTCGGCCAGGCGCAGCAGCGCCGCCTTGCGCTCGGCGGGCGTGCGCGAGCGCCAGCGGCCGTCCTCGAACGCCCGCCGCGCGCTGGCCACGGCGTGCCCGACGTCCTCCGCGTCGCAGGCGGCGACCTGCGCCAGCAGCTCGCCGGTGGCCGGGTTGGTCGAGGCGAAGGTGCGGCCGCCGCAGGCATCGCGGAACCCTCCGTCGATGAAGGCGCGCTGGGGAAGGTCCAGCGTCGCGGCGATGGCCGCGTATTCCTCCCGGCTCAGCAGCTCAGTCATGGCGGCCACCCTCGACGATCCGCGCGACCTCGCCCTTGAGCCTGGCGACGATCTCCGCCAGTGCCGCCTTGCCGGCCTCGTCCAGCGCCTTCAGCGGCGCACGTACGCCGCCGGTGCGCAGGCCGGCCAGCTCGCAGCCGTGCTTGATCGACTGGACGAAGTGACCGCTTTCGAGAAAGTCCATCAGCGGCATCATCGCCGCCATGATGCGCCGGCCCTTGGCGAAGTCGTTCTCGACCACGCAGGCCTGGTACAGGGCGAGGTGTTCGCCAGGGATGAAGTTGGAGCCGGCGCAGACCCAACTGCGCGCGCCCCAGGCGAAGAACTCCAGGGCCTGGTCGTCCCAGCCGCAGGACAAGGCGATCCGCGGGTGGCGGCAGGCCAGGCGGTGCAATTGCGCGGTGGAGCCGGAGCTTTCCTTGATCGCGACGATGTTGCGGCAGCCGGCGACGGCGGCGAAGAACGCCTCGTCCATCTCCACGCCCATCCGCGCCGGATAGTTGTAGAGCATGATCGGCAGGCCGGCGGCGCGATCCACCGCCAGCACGTGCTCGGCGATCTCCCGCGAGGTCGGCAGCGCGTAGGGCGGCGAGCCGACCAGGATGGCGTCGGCGCCGATGGCGCGGGCGGCTTCGGCGTAGGCCAGCGAGTCCTCGGTGCGGATCGCGCCGGTTCCCACCACCAGCGGCAGGCGCCCGGCGATGACTTCGCTGGCGTGGGCGGCGAGGGCCAGGCGTTCCTCGGCGGTGTGCGCGTAGTACTCGCCGGTGGAGCCGCCGATCACGATGCCGTGCACCTTCGACTCGACGAGAAACTCCAGGACCTCGGTGAAGGCCTGGGTGTCGATGCTGCCGTCGGCGCTCAGCGGGGTGATGGCGGGGGTATAGATACCTTCGAATTTCACGGGGGTTCCTCCTGTGGGATGCTGGGCCGCGGCGCACCCGGCGGACGCTGCCGCGGCGGGTGGTTCAGGTGAGCGAAGCCGCCTGCTGCAGGTTCAGCGAACGGGTTTCCGGCGCCAGGGCCCAGGTCACGAGCAGCCCGAGCAGGGTCACCAGCGCGGCGGCGTACATGGTCTGGGCGGTACCCAGGGTTTCCAGGGAAAGCGGCACCAGGTAGGTGCCCACCGCGGCGCCGACGCGCGATAACGAGGTGCCGACGCCGACCGCGAAGGCGCGGATCTCGGTGGGGAACAGTTCGTTCGGGTAGACCAGTTGCAGCACCTGGGCGCCGCCGATGAACAGCGCGTAGGCACCGAACAGGCCGAGGATGGTCGCCTCCGAGCCGGCGTGGAAGACGCCCAGCCCGAGCAGCGCCAGGCCGGACCAGAGGAAGCTGTGCAGCAGCATGCAGCGCCGGCCGATGCGGTTGATCAGGCGGGTGGCGATGATGCAGCCGATGACGAACAGCAGGGTGATCGCCACCGAACCGTAGGAGGCCCAGTCGCCCTTCAGGTTCAGCGCCAGCAGCACCTTGGGCGCGAAGGCGTAGACGGCGAACACGGGGATCACCGAGCAGGTCCAGAACAGGGTGACGAAGAGCATGCGCTTGCCGTAGCCGGCGTAGAGCAGGTGCCAGATGGTGACCTTCCGTTCCAGCGCCTGTTCGGGCAGGTTCTCCAGCGAGAAGGCTTCTCCGTAGACCTGGCGGATGACCCGCTCTGCGTCCGCGTCGCGGCCCTTGCTCAGCAGCCAGCGCGGCGACTCGGGGGTGCCGATGCGTAGCAGGAACAGCACGGCACCGATCGCCGCGGTGCTGGCCAGTACCAGGCGCCAGGCGTCCTCGCCGCCGCTGCGCAGGATCAGGTCGCCGACCAGGTAGGCGAAGGCGGCGCCGGCGAACCAGAGGATGGTCAGGGTGGCCAGGCGCGGTCCGCGATACTTCTTCGGCAGGAACTCCACCAGCAAGGCGGTGGCGACCGGGTACTCGATGCCCACCGCCACGCCGATCAGGAAGCGCAGGACGAACAGCGCCGCCGCCGAGTCGACCCCGTACTGCGCCAGGGAAGCGAGGACGAACAGGCTGGGGCCGACGAAGAACAGCCTGCGGCGGCCCAGGCGGTCGGTCAGCCAGCCGCCGAGGAAACCGCCGAAGAAGATGCCGACCAGCGCCGAGGCGGCGATCATGCCCTGCCAGAAACTGTTTAGTTGCAATGCCGCGGTCATCTGCAGCATCGCCACGCCGATGATGCTCAGCACGTAGCCGTCGACGAAGGAGCCGCCGCCGGAGCGCAGGGTCAACAGCCGGTGGAAGGCGTTGAGGGGTACGTCTTCGATCGAGGTCGTAGGATTTGTCATTATTGTCTCCTGGTTCTAACCGCTGCCGGTGAATTCGGGCCGAGCGAATCCGCGAGGCTGGAACGCTCTCCAGCTCCGGTCTTCAATGGCCGTCTGAATCGAAGTCGGCGCCCGCGGGCGCGTTCCTAGGGATGCCTAGCTTTCTCTACCTGCTCGATACTGCCCCCACCTCAGGTTGAGGTTCACGCCAAGGGAAAGGAGTGGTTCGGGTGGATTGCCGCTGGGACCGGGCGCGCGCAGCAGGAAGTCGATCAGCTCGTTGCGTTCGCCCGCCAGCCAGTCGGCCAGCAGCTTCCCGGTGACGGTCCCGCGGGTTACCCCCAGGCCGTTGCAGCACAGGGCGCCATAGACGTTGGGCGCCAGCTCGCCGAAGTGCCCCATGTGGTTCCTCGACAGCGCCAGCGAGCCGCCCCAGGTGTAGTCGAAGCCGACTTCCGGGAGCATCGGGAAGCGCTGGCGGAACGAGGCGCGATGGCGTACGGCGAAGCGCTCAAGGTACTTCCCGGCGCTGCGTCCGTCAGGGTTGAAACTGAAGCTGTTGCGGATCAGCAGGCGGTTGTCCGGGGTACGCCTCACCGTGGTGCCGTAAGGGTCGGCCGGGATCAGGCCCCAGTAGGGGCGCCCGCCGAGGCTGGCCTGCTCCTCGGCATCGAGCGGCCGGGTCAGGCTGGCGTAGGTGAAGATCGGCAGCATCCGCCCCTGGAGGAAGCCGAAGCTCATGCCGAAGGCGTTGTTGGCGAGGACCAGGCGGTCGGCCAGGATGCTGCCGTGGGGATGGCTCAGCAGGGTCCTGTCGCCATATTCCACGGCGGTGATCGGTGTGTGTTCGTAGAGGCTGACGTTGCCCGGCAGGCTGTCGGCCAGGCCCTTGACCAGGGCCGAGGGCTGCACCAGCAGGGTACCGGGGGTGAACAGGGCCTTGCGATAGAAGGCGGTGCCGATGTGTCCCGGGAGGTCGTCCGCCTCGATCACCTCGTAGGCCTGGCCGAGCCGATCGAGGCCGCGCCGGTAGGCGTCGAGCACAGCCACGCCGCGCGCCTCGACGGCCGCCTGGTACTTGCCGCAGGCCTTCATCTGGCAGTCGATGGCATGGCGCTGCACCTGTTCGCGGAGCAGCGACTGGCCGGCGAGATTGAGCTTCAGGGCGATCCGGGCTGTCGCTATGTCGCCGATGTAGTCGTCGGCGCCGATGTCGTGGGGCAGGTCGATGGCGAAGCCGGCGTTGCGCCCGGCGGTACCGAAGCCGACTTCCTGGGCCTCGACCAGGACGATCTCCTCGTCCGGAAAATGCAGCGCCAGCTGGCGCGCGGCGGCGAGGCCGGTGAAGCCGGCGCCGACCACCACCCAGCGGGCGGCGCTCCTGCCGTAGTGGGCCGGCTTCGGCCGCCGCGGCGGGCTGAGGTGGTACCAGCCGCAGGAACGGTCGTCGGCCGGGAGGTGGGTTACTTTCGTCATCGCAGGGACCTGACTCTTGTTATTGGAACCCGGTAACCATCCCCTGCGTGACCGCCTCCGCTTCTCGGGCGGGGCCGTGGCGCGGGGGGCTTGCTAACCCTCGTAGACCAGCGCCACCTCCACTCCGGCCGGCGCCGCGTACTCGGCCATGCGCCGGCGCGACAGCTCGAAATGCGCACGGACGATCTCCGCCGCCGCATCCGGATCGCGCCGCTGGATGGCATCGACGATCTGGTCGTGCTGGTCGCAGGCGAGTTCCAGGTCGCGTTGCATGTCGTCGGTGGTCGGATGGCGGTAGAAGATCTTGCCCAGCCGCGCATGGTCGATCAGCAAGCGGCGCAGGCTGGGCATGAGGTAGTCGTTGTGGGCCATCCTGCCGATCTCCAGGTGGAAGGCGTCGTTGTGGATGACGCGGTTTTCCACATGCTTCTCTTCGATGGCCTTGCGGAAATCTTCCTGGATCGCCTTGAGCGTCTCGATCTCCGCTTCGCTGGCATGGGTGGCCGCCAGTTGCGTGGTGGCGATGTAGATCAGCGGCGCGGCGAGAAAGAAGGCGTGCAGCGAGTCGTGGCTCATGGCCGCGACGCGCGGCGCACGGTTGGCTTCCAGTTCGATGTAGCCCTCGGCGGCGATCTGCCGCAGCAGTTCGCGCACCGGCGGGCGCGAGAGGCCGAACTCGTCGCACAGGGCGAGTTCGTCGACGACCGCGCCGGGCGCCAGTTCCATGCTCAGGATCCGCCGGCGCAGCGCATCGCCCAGCACCGCCTTGCGGTCGAAGGGGGCATCGGCGCTGTTCGAGTCGACGTCGGGTTGGGCTTTCATGGAGGCCTTTCTACTTGTCATGGGCTTTGTCTACAGTTTGTATAATGACTATAGGGTTCTGTTAGACAATATGTCTACAGGTTTCGGGGCGTCTCCGCACCGTTCGTCCGCGCTGTTTCCGCTGACGCCGTGGCGTGTGAAAGGGGCAGCCCCCCGAGGGCGTATTTGAGCACATTCCCCCGGCGCGCCAGGGAGGCGCCAAGTCACATGGCTTGCGCATATGATGGAGCGCCCGGGGTTTTCGCCGTGACGGCAGGCGTCGCGGCCCGCTGGCCGGGAACAAGAAGAACAAGAGGCACGAATCGATGGAAAGAAGGCGTTTCAGCGCCGCCCTGCAAGGGCAGAACCTCAGGTTCACCGGGGCCGGGGAGGGGGGCTCGGCACGGGCGCGGGTGGGCTTCCTGCTGCTCGAACACTTTTCCCTGCCGGCCTTCACCCAGGCGCTGGACACCCTGGTGACCGCCAACCTGATCCGCAGCGAGTCCTTCGCGGTGAGCAACTTCAGCCTGAGCGGCGAGCCGGTGACCAGCGACCTCGGGTTGCTGATCTGCCCGGACCTGGCGCTCGCCTCGGCGGCGTTGCAAGGACTCGACCTGCTGGTGGTCTGCGGCGGTTTGCGCACGCCCCTGCGCTCGTCCGCCGCGCTGCGGGAAGCGTTGCAGGACGTGGCGTCGCGCGGCGTCGCCCTGGCCGGGCTGTGGAACGGTGCCTGGTTCCTCGGCGACGCCGGCCTGCTGGATGGCTACCGCTGCTGCATCCATCCCGAGCACCGCGCCGCCCTCGCCGAGATCGCCCGCAACAGCCAGGTGACCAGCGACAGCTATATGGTCGACCGCGACCGCCTGACCGCGGCCAGCCCCACCGGCGCCTTCAACCTGGCGCTGGAGTGGATCGCCCGGCGCCACGGGCGCGACCTGGTGGAGGCGGTGGTGGATATCCTCGCCTTCGAGGAGTCGCGCTACCGGCGGGTGCGCCCCGCCCTGCACGAGAAGATGAGCGAGCCGCTGCGCGAAGTGATCAACCTGATGGCGGCGAATATCGAGGAACCGCTCAGCCAGGAGCAGCTCGCCCACTACGTGGGGCGCTCGCGGCGGCAGATCGAGCGATTGTTCCAGCAGCAGCTCGGAACCACGCCGGTGCGCTACTACCTGGAGTTGCGGATCACCGAGTGCCGGCGCCTGCTGCAACATTCCGACCTGACCATGCTGGAGGTCCTGGTCGCCTGCGGCTTCGTCTCGCCCAGCCACTTCAGCAAGTGCTACACCGCCTTCTACGGCTACCCACCGTCGAAAGAAGTGCGCTACGGCAACGTCCGCTCGACGAAATGAGGGCGTTTCGCCGGACGCGGCCGGCATGCTAGAACGGACCTTTCGCCCTGGCCTGCGGAGGTCCTGCGCCATGTCCCAGCCTTTTCTCTGGCGTCGCGTCAACGACTCGTCCGGTTTCGCCGAGCCGCGGGTGTTCATCCGTGTCTACCTGGAACCGGGCAGCATCGATGCGGCCATCGCTTTCTACGAAGACCTGCAGGGCGTCGCCCACGACATGCGCTTCGACTTTCCCGAGAAACGCCTGACACTCGCCGCGGTCGGCGCCTTCCTCCTGCTGGAGGGCAGCGACGAGGCGCTGGCGCCGTTCCGCAGCACCACTGGCACCCTGCTGGTGGACGACATCGAGCCCTATCACCGGCGGTTGCTGGCTGCCGGCGCGCAGATCATCTTCGGGCCGGCGCGCGCGCCCACCGGCGCCTGCTTCAATGCGCTGCTGCCGGACGGCACGGTGGTCGAGTTCGTCCACCACCGGCCGCAGCCGGGCGAGGCCTGAACCTCAGCCGTCGCGCCGGGCGGCGCAATCGTCCATGGCCGCGCCGATCGCCTGTTCGCCGCGCGCCAGCAGCGCTGCGCTGGCGCCGCGGATATCGCGGGCTTCCTTGTTCTGGCTGAGCTTGAACTTGCCGACCAGGCGGGTGATCTCGATTTCGATGCCGACGATCAGCCGGAGCATCTCGTCGATGTAGTCGGCGGGGCCGTCGGTCATTTTCCAGGGCGTTTCCTGGGTCGCCTCGTGGGTGCGGGTCAGGCGCGCCACCAGTCCGCGCACATAGCGTTCGTCGTCGCGGATCCGCACCCGGCCGTGGGCGTGGACCACCCGGTAGTTCCAGGTCGGCACCTGGCGGTGGTGCTCCTGCTTGCTCGGGTACCACTGCGGCGAGATGTAGGCATCGCCGGCGCGGAACACCACCAGCACCTCGTCGCCGTCGCGCAGCTCGCTCCAAACCGGGTTGTTGCGCGCGACATGGGCTTCCAGGGTGCCTTGCGCGCCCTTTTCCGGGCTCAGCTCGAACGGCAGGTGGTTGGCGTCCAGGCCCGCTTCGCCGTGGCTGACCAGCAGGCCCAGCGGATAGTCCCGGATCAGCGCGTGCAGCGCCTGCGGGTCGGACTCTTCGAAATGCGAAGGCAGGTACATGTTCTGTTCTCCTCGGGGACTCGGCCCTTATACGCTGTCGGTGGGTTCCGTCGCCACGCACAGCAGGCGCGAGTCGGCGCGCATGCCGGGCATCATCAGGCGCAATTCGTCGAGCAGCAGGCCGCCCGCTTCGTGCAGGGCCGCCAGCGGCATTTCCGGCAGGCTCTCGAGGATGAACCACATGCACCGGGCGCTGGCATCCAGGCGGGTGCGCACGCCCTGGCGCCAGTTCCAGCGGCGGCAGGTGACGCCGAGGTCGTCGCGCCAGACCACCTCGCCGGGGTCGGGGGATTCGTCGACCGCCTCGCCGTTCTTCAGGGTGTCGAAGGTCTCGCTGCCGTCGGCGACCACCAGGCGCGGCGTGCCGGCATAGGCGGCGAGGTTCTCGCCGCCTACCGGAATGGCGAATTGCACGCTGATGGCGTTGTACAGGTCCACCACCGGGTCGATGCTCGGCAGCCCGCCGTCGCGCAGCGCGCGTTTGCGCAGGGCTTCGGCGGAGCAGGGGGTACGCTGCGGCTTGGCGCCGAAGCGGCGGAACGCCTCGGCCCAGGCTGCCAGGTGCGCCTCGGCCCAGTCCGGTTCGCCACGCGCCAGCGCCTGGCAGGCGCGCTCTACGGCGCGGTCGGCGATTTCCGGACGAACGATCGGCGCCGCCTCGACGGTGAGGCTTAGGGCGCGGAAACCGGGGGCGAGGGCGGCCACCTCGGCGGCGATGACGGGGAGGATCGGGGCGTGCTCGGGCATGGTCGTCTTCAGGGTTCGGTGAGATGGAGGGGGCGGGGCATTCGGCTTGGCCGGCGCGTAAAGCGGTAGGTGGATTTCTACCATCCGGGCTCCGCCCTCACCATGAAATCAGCGAATGAATTATTAGCTGTGCTGATGATCAGGTGGTCGGGTTCAGCTGCGCTAATGGCGGGAGCGCCGTTCGCTTGCCGGCGAAGCCGGCGCCAGAGCCTTCCGCCGGCCGGGAGGGGCTGGACAGCGAGACGCGAGGGGCGCAGTGTTCGAGCGGTCAGAACCGCCACCACCCGAGGTAGAACGCAGATGGCCAAGGCAGCCGATGTGGTTGTGCAATGCCTGGAAAACGAGGGCGTGCAGTACGTCTTCGGAATTCCCGGCGAGGAGAATCTCGACCTGCTGGAGTCCCTGCGCAAGTCGCAGATCCGGCTGGTGCTCACCCGCCACGAACAATCGGCCGGCTTCATGGCCGCCACCTACGGGCGCCTCACCGGCAAGACCGGGGTCAGCCTGTCGACCCTCGGCCCGGGCGCCACCAACCTGGTCACCGCCGGCGCCTACGCCTACCTGGGCGGCATGCCGATGCTGATGATCACCGGGCAGAAGCCGATCAAGAAGTCCAAGCAGGGCCGCTTCCAGATCCTCGACGTGGTCGGCATGATGCAGCCGCTGACCAAGTACACCCACCAACTGGCCTCCGCCGACAACATTCCCTCGCGGGTCCGCGAGGCGTTCCGCCTGGCCGAGGAAGAGAAGCCCGGCGCGGTGCACCTGGAGCTGCCGGAGGACATCGCCGCCGAGCAGACCGACAGCCTGCCCATCCCGCCGAGCCTGAGCCGCCGGCCGCTGGCGGAATACAAGGCGATCTGCGCCGCGGTGGAGAAGCTGCGCGCCGCGCGCAGCCCGATCCTGGTGATCGGCGCCGGGGCCAACCGCAAGATGACCGCCAAGGTCCTCAAGCAACTGATCGACAAGACCGGCATTCCCTTCGTCACCACCCAGATGGGCAAGGGCGTGGTCGACGAGCGTCACCCGCGCTTCCTCGGCAACGCAGCGCTGTCCGCCGGCGACTTCGTGCATCGCGCGGTGGAGGCGGCCGACCTGATCGTCAACGTCGGCCACGACGTGATCGAGAAGCCGCCGTTCTTCATGGTTCGCGGCGGTACCGAGGTGATCCACGTGAACTTCCGTTCCGCCGAGGTGGACCCGGTGTATTTCCCGCAGATCGAAGTGGTGGGCGACATCGCCAACGCCATCTGGCAGATCGGCGAGGCGCTGGACGATACCGCGCACTGGGACTTCACCCGCCTGCTGGCGATCCGCGAGGCCAACGAGGCGCAGGTCGCCGAAGGCGCCGACGACCCGCGCTTCCCGCTCTATCCGCAGCGCCTGGTGGCCGACGTGCGCCGGGCGTTGCCGTCGCAGGGCATCGTCGCCCTGGACAACGGCATGTACAAGATCTGGTTCGCCCGCAACTACAAGGCACACATGCCCAACACCGTGCTGCTGGACAACGCCCTCGCCACCATGGGCGCTGGCCTGCCCTCGGCGATGGCCGCGCACCTGGTCTACCCGGACCGGCCGATCGTCGCGGTGTGCGGCGATGGCGGCTTCATGATGAACAGCCAGGAACTGGAAACCGCGGTGCGGCTGAAGATGAACCTGACGGTGATCATCCTGCGCGACAACGGCTACGGGATGATCCGCTGGAAGCAATCGAACATGGGCTTCGCCGACTTCGGGCTGGACTACGGCAACCCGGACTTCGTGCACTACGCCGAGGCCTACGGCGCCCACGGCCACCGGGTCGACAGCGCCGAGGGCTTCCTGCCGCTGCTGGAGCGCTGCCTGGGCACGCCCGGGGTGCATGTGATCGATTGCCCGGTGGATTACTCGGAGAACGACCGCATCCTCAACGTCGAGCTGCGCGAACGCGCCCTGGCGGTCTGAACCGCCGGAGCGTCGCGCCGGCGTGCGTTCCGGCGCGACGGCTCAGAACAGCGACAGGTTGTAGCTGGCGATCAGGCGCACCTCGTCCACGTCGCGCGCCGAGCGCTCGAAGTCGGTGCGGTAGGTGGCGTTGCGCAGGCGCAGGCTGAGGTCCTTGAAGCGGCCGCTCTGCACGATGTACTTCAGCTCGATGTCGCGCTCCCATTCCTTGCCCTCGTCGCCGTTGGCCAGGCGGATATGGTCGCCGTTGACGTAGCGGGTCATGAAGCTCAGGCCGGGCACGCCGATGCTGTGCAGGTCGAAGTCGTAGCGCAGTTGCCAGGAGCGTTCCTCGGGGTTGGCGAAGTCGTTCACCTGCAGGTAGTTGGCCAGGTACGGATTGCTGCCGTCGAGGTAGGGCATCGAGCTGGCGCCGTTCATCCGCTGCCAGCCGGCGCTGAGCGTGTGGCCGCCCTGGGCGTAGGCGAGCAGCAGGCTGAGGGCGCGGTTGTCGATCTTGCCGGCGCGGGCCGCGCCGGCGTCCTCGCTGTCGAACCAGCGCAGGTCGGCGCTCAGCTTGCCGGCGCCGACCTGCCGCTTGCCCACGGCACCGAGGTAGCGCTGGCGATAGACGTTGCGCAGGCCGCCCTGGGCGTATTGCAGCAGCAGGCCGTCGTTGACCTGGTAGTCGAGTTGGTAGGCGTCGAAGCGGTTGCCGGTGGTGTCGCAGGCGTAGCGTTTGTTCTTGCAGTGCAGGCGGATGTCCTGGGCGTCGCTGGAGTCCCGCGCGGTGTAGCGCTCCAGGCGGGTGGCGGAGAACCTGAGCCCGGCGATCTCCTCGCTGGTCAGCTGGGCGCCGTGGAACAGGGTCGGCAGCAGGCGTCCGTCGTTGTATTTCAGCAACGGCATGTCCGGCAGCATCGCCCCGTACCTGAACTGTGTCTGCGAGAAGCGCATCTTGCCGGCAACGCCGGCCTTGGCGTACTGGTCGACCGAGCGACGCGGATCGTGGCCGCTGGAAGGCAGCAGGCCGCTGTTGCTGTCCGCGGGGCTGGAGTCGAGCTTGATCCCGAGCATCGCCAGGGTATCCACGCCGAAGCCCAGCGCGCCCTCGGTATAGCCCGAGCGCAGGTCGAGGATGAAGCCCTGCGCGGCTTCCTCGCGCTTGGAGGCGCCCTGCGGGTTGGCCGAGCTGCCGTCGCGGAAGTCGCGGTTGAAGTAGACGGTGCGCGCTTCCAGGCGCGCGCTGCCGTCCTCGAGGAAGGCGGCAGGGGCCGGGGCGACGAATCCGCCGCACAGGGCGAGGGCGCCCAGGCCGCGAAGGGTGCGGGGCGAACGGGGGGAAAACGGGGAGGACATGCGGTGACTCTCGACAGCGGGGGGTAAAAAAGCGCGCGAAGGTGTCACAGATGGCCGGCGGGGTCTTTGCGACCTTGGTCTAGCCGAGAAGGCGCGCACGGATCGTCGGCCAGGCAGGCCTCTAGCGGGTCGGACGCAGCGTGCCGAAAGCGACGAAGAATCCTCCGCAGACCCCTGTGAAACGCTGCCCCGCCCGTGCCAGCCTGATCGTCACGTTTGCGCCAGGATCTCCGGAGGCTAGCGCTTCACGCAGACGAACAGGGCATTCCCGGAGCTGCCGGCCCAGGGCGTGATCCGTTCGTAGTCGTGTTCGAAGACCTGCACCTCGAAATGCGTCTGCAACAGGTGCTGCAGCTCGGCGAAGCCGAGGGCGACCATGGGGTGTTCGTCCTCCCAGGTCTGGGTCGTTCCGTCCGTGGTTTTCTCGATACCGAGGCGCAGCGCCTGGCGCTCGCCCTCGCCGCTGTAGTACCAGCCGGAACCGAAGGTGAAGCGGCTGCCTCGATGCTCCACGGAATGGCGGACGAACGCGCGATTGTCGATCTGCCCCTTGTCCACCGTGTTGAAACAGAACACGCCGCCATCCGCCAGTGCGCCATGCACGCTGGCCAGGCATGCGCGCAAGCGCTCCAGCCCTGCGTTGTAGTGGATCGAATAGAGGAAACAGGTGATCAGGTCCAGCGGCTCGTCCACCTGGAAGCCGGCCATGTCCTGCCGGCTGAAGTGCGCTTCGGGGCAGCGCTGTCGGGCGAGGTCGAGCATCGGCTGGTTGATGTCCAGGCCGGCGCTGCGATAGCCGAAATCGAGGAAGTGCCGCACGTGAGGGCCGGTACCGCAGGCCAGGTCCAGGTGCCGCCGGCCCTGGTTGCCGAACAACTGGTGCAGGCGACGCACGCAGTGGCTCTGCGCCTGGTAGTCGATGTCGGCGCACATCAGGTCGTAATAGTGGGACAGGTCGGTGTACAGCGCGGTGGCGGACATGGGCGGCAAGGACCGGCGGCGAAGGGCGCGGCATGGTACCCCAGGCCCGGGCCTTGCCGGCGAAAAAACAGGCACCGGCCGGCGGATCGCGGGCGGACTTCAGTCGAAACGCGGCCAGTCGTCGGCGATCCTGCACCAGCAGGCCATCGATGCGACCTGGACATGCTTCTGTTTCGCCGCCGGGAAGGGCGTGTCCAGGCTGCCGAGGGCGACCGATACCCAGTCGGCGAACTCGCCTTCGCTCCTCGACCAGAACAGCGGCGAGCCGCAGCGCGAGCAGAAGCGCCGGAGCACGGCGGGTGAGGAGCGGAACGCGGCGAGCAGGTCGGCGCCGCGGTCGATGTGCAGGTCCGCGACGGGGACGCTGCCATAGCTGGCGAATGCCGCGCCATGGGCCTTGCGACACTGGCCGCAGTGGCAGTGAGAGAGTGCGCGCGGGGGCGAGGACAGTCGGTAGTGCAGCGCGCCGCACAGGCAACTGCCGTGGAAGGTCTGGCTCATCGGAGGGCGTTCCCGGATTCGCAAAGGCGGCGAGTCAAGCAGCCCGCGCCACGCTTGTCGAGCGCCTCCTCCGATCGTGGGCTGTCGGTGCTGGCGTCGATGTCTGCTAGGCTCTGCCGTTTCACCCTAGGAGTATTTCCCCATGGCCCGAGCCACTGCCCGCCACATCCTGGTTTCCAGCGAAGCCAAGTGCAACGAACTGAAAACCGCCATCGAAGGTGGTGCGGATTTCGCCGAAGTCGCCCGCGAGCATTCCACCTGCCCCTCCGGCCGCGACGGCGGCAACCTGGGCTCGTTCGGCCCCGGCCAGATGGTCCGCGAGTTCGACCAGGTGGTCTTCAGCGCGCCGTTGAACGTGGTCCAGGGCCCGGTGAAGACCCAGTTCGGCTACCACCTGCTGGAAGTCACCAGCCGCCAGGACTGAACGTACGGCGGCGCATAACACCCCTCTTCCACGCGCCGATCCAGGCGTGGGGCGAATAACCGCTGCGCGGGATAAACGGCGGATAACGCCGTTGGCGTTATGCGCCCTACCTGTCCCGGACGACGAAAGAAGCCGCACTTCCAGGTGCCAATCCGGGC
>NZ_KI517354.1:1517099-2379267 GCF_000478485.2 Pseudomonas sp. P179 | reverse complement strand
ATAAACGGCGGATAACGCCGTTGGCGTTATGCGCCCTACCTGTCCCGGACGACGAAAGAAGCCGCACTTCCAGGCGCCAATCCGGGCGTAGGGCGAATAACCGCTGCGCGGTTATCCGCCGGTGCGCGATCGATAGCCTGGCTGGCCTCAGGGCGCGAAGTAGCGGGAGATCTGCGAATAGACGCCGCTGAAATCGGAGAAGTAGTCATTGCGCTGTGAGGTGGGCGCGCCGCAGTACGAGGGGCCGCCGTACAGGCCACCGCGCAGCTGGTAGGAGCCGTCGCCGGCGACGGTCAGCAGGCCCGAGCCGGACGAGCCGCCTTCGACCACCGCCGACGGCCAGTCGACGCGGGTCAGGGCGGTATGCCCGTCGTAGGTGACGCCCACTGCCGATACGTTGCCCTGCGAGTACTTCTTGGCGTCGCCGCGCGGATGGTGGATGTCATGGCCGAGCGAGCCGTTGGCGATCGGCGTGGCGCTCCAGCCCTGGTAGAACACGCCGGCCGGCGGAGTGCGCTTGAGTTCCAGCAGCAGGGTGTCGCGCTTTGCGTCGCGGTGCAGGATATTCGCCCCGCCGGTCAGCACGGTGACGCTCTGGTTGATGGTCGAGGCGTCGCCGTAGCACTGGGTGGTGTTGTAGAACCAGATGGTCTGCAGCGTCGCGGCGGTGGCCTGGTCCTCGATGCAGTGCGCGGCCGACCAGAACAACTGGCGCTTGGGCGAGTTGCCGTTGTTCAGCAGGGTGCCGGTGCAGATGTAGCTGCCGCCGTCCGCCGAGCTGGTGAAGACCATCTTCGCCACCGCTGCGGTGGCGTTGTCGTAGGCCCGTGTGCCGCTCTGGGTCGCGCAGACCGCATCCACCTCGCAGCTGCCGCTGGCGCCGAAGCCGTCGCGGTAGCCGGCCTTGTACAGGGAGTCGGCGAAATACGATACCTGGGGTACCGACAGGCGCAGGTCGCCCGGTTGCAGGTTGGCCGGCAGCACCAGTTCGACGGTCAGGGTATCGCCCTCGATGACCGGGCTCCAGTAGGGACGGTTGACCGAGAGGTCCTTGCCGCTGGCCTCGAATATTTCCTTGCCGGCGCCGGCGAAGTGCAGCAGCACGTCGTCGGGCAGCGAGCCGCTGCGGGTTTCCAGGCGAATCGCGGCGCGCAGGCTGGCGGCACCCGCAGCGCTGATCGGGAAGCGCGCGGTGTGGCGCCCGTCCGGAGTGTCGATCCATTCGAGGGTTGTCAGGTCGATTTCCGGAGTCGCCGTTTTCAGGCCCACGCCCACTTGCAGCGGCGTACCCGGTTTCGGCGCCAGCGGCGCGGCGCGGGCCACGCGGCGGGCGGGGGGCGCGGCGAAGTGGATGCCGGCCGCCGAGATCGCCGCGTTGGGGTTGGCGAAGCGGGCGTGACCGGTGCTCGCCGGGGAGGCCTGGAGCACGGCGACGTCGCCAGCCATCTCGCTCGCACCGGGCGCCGCCAAGGCCTGGCTCGCGCCGGCAGCCAACGCCAGAACCAGGCATGCATTCAGGTACGTTCTCTTATGCATGAATCGACTCCTTCAGTTTTTTGGGAGGGCAACTTCCTCAATCGTTCGCGTGGCGAAAGATATGCAGGTGTGACGGAGTCGTTCAAATATTTTTTATATTCGTTTCTGCTAGCTATTAAATATGAAGAAGCGTTTGTGGATAGCAGAATAGATAGCTATTTCCTTCACTTGCCATTGATGTTGGATTGCTCTCTCTACCAACTAAAGTTTGGTCTGGAGTGGCTCTGCAGAGCCTTCGGTTTGCTTCAGAGAGGTGCAGGATGTAGTGCATGAGTGCTTTACTGGTGCAGCTGTCGATGTGATCGGGTTAACGAAATCCTGATTTTCAAGTTATCCGGTTTGACCACTGCCGAATATAAGGCTGGGTGAATCTTCCATTCACCGCTCGGAAACCGTTCCGATGTTGGCTTGGTTGAATTCCAGGATATCCGGCTTATGGTCGTATAAGTCATCTCTATAATCGCGGGGCATATATAGAGCCCTGGCCGCTTACCATTACTCCAGGGTTTTCCAGGATACGCCGCCGCCCTTGTTTCAGAGCGGCGGATGCAACGGCGGCGCATGCCGCGCGATCAGTTCGGCGACCCACTCGATGAACACCCGCAGCTTGCCGCTGACGTGGCGGTTCGGCGGGAACGCCAGGTACAGCGGCATCGGCTCCAGGCTCCAGTCCTCGAACAGCGGCAGCAGCTCGCCGCGGGCGAGGGGCTCGCGCGCCATGTAGTGCGGCAGCCAGAGGATGCCCAGGCCGGCCAGCCCGGCCGCCAGGTAGGCGTTGCCGTCGTCCACCGCCAGCACATGACGGCCCGCCACCCGCAGGCATTCCTCGCCCCTGCGCATGGCGTAGGGCAGGGCCTTGCCGGTGCGCGCCCAGAGGAAGCCGACGATACGCTGGTGGCTGTCCTCCAGTTCGCGCGGGTGGCTCGGCACGCCGGCGCGCTGCAAGTAGGCCGGTGCCGCGTAGACCCCCAGTTGCAGGTCGCCGACCCGCCGCGCCATCAGCGACTGGTCGCGCAGTTCGCCGCCGCGGATGACGCAATCGACGTTCTCGTCGATCAGGTCGACGAGCCGATCGCTCACGCCCAGGTCGATCTGGATCTCCGGATAGCGCGCATGGAACTCGGGCAACGCCGGGATCAGCAGCAGCCGCGCCAGCGGGCTCGGTACGTCGATCCGGAGACGCCCGCGGGGCGCCAGGGCGGCGCTGGAGAGGCTGGTCTCGGCATCGTCCAGTTCCGCCAGCAGACGTACCACCCGCTCGTAGTAGGCGGCGCCGTCGGCGGTCAGGTTGAGCTTGCGCGTGGTGCGGTTGAGCAGGCGTACCCGCAGCCGCGCTTCCAGTTGCTGGACCAACTGGGTGACGCTGGTGCGGCTCATGTGCAGCGTCTCCGCCGCCTTGGTGAAGCTGCCGGTATCCACCACACGGGCAAAGGCCTGCATCGCATCGAAACGGTCCATCGGGACTCCGGGTCGTCGGGGATTGTTTGGATTCTACAAACAGTCATGGCCAGGGTTGCGCGTTTATCCACGGCGCGCACGACCTTACCGTTCTTCCATCGACGATGACGGGGCCGGAGCCCCAGGATGGAGGTATCGCATGACTGTACGCGACGTGGTTTTCCCCGCCGGCCGCCAGGCCCTCTACGAGCGCAACCGCTATTCCCCGGCGGTCCGCAGCGACGGCCTGCTGTTCGTCTCCGGCCAGGTCGGCAGCCGCGACGACGGCTCTCCCGAACCCGAGCTGGAGACCCAGGTCCGCCGCGCCTTCGACAATCTGAATGCGGTGCTCGCCGCGGCCGGTTGCGGGTTCGACGATGTGCTCGACGTCACCGTGTTCATGGTCGACGCCGAGGCCAACTTCGAGCGCATCTGGAAGATCGTCCCGGAGTACTGGGGCGAGGCGCCGTACCCCACGCTGACGGCGGTGGGGGTGAACTGGCTGTATGGCTTCAGCTTCGAGATCAAGGTGGTGGCGAGGTTGCCGGAGGGGCGGTGAGAGCCGATGCGCAGTGCCGGGGCCAGCTCGGCTAGCGCCGGGGCTCTGAGGGACGCCGCAGGCTTACCCAGGCCGGCGCGTGGTCGCTGGCGTGCTCCTCGCCGCGCACCCAGCGATCCACCCCGGCGTCTTCCAGGTGGTCCGCCAGGCTGGCGCTGAGCAGCAGGTGGTCGATGCGCAGCCCGGCGTCGCGTTGCCAGTGCTGGCGGAAGTAGTCCCAGAAGGTATAGAGGCGCCGGTCGGGGAAACGCTGGCGTAGCGCGTCCACCCAGCCCTGCCGCAGGAGGCGCTCGAAGCACTCGCGGGACTCCGGCTGGAGCAGGGCGTCCTTTTTCCAGGAGCGGGTGTCGTAGATATCGAAGTCGCTGGGCACCACGTTGAAGTCGCCGGCCAGCACCACCGGATGGCCGCTCTCCATCAGCTCGGCGGCGTGTCGGATGAGGTGCTCGAACCAGGCCAGCTTGTAGTCGAACTTCGGTCCCGGCTGGGGATTGCCATTGGGCAGGTACAGGCTGGCCACCAGCAGGCCGTCGATGGCCGCTTCGAGGTAGCGGCTGTGGGGATCGCTGGCGTTGCCCGGCAGGCCGCGGCGTACCTCCAGCGGCTGGCTGTCGCGGGCGAGGATGGCGACGCCGTTCCACGCCGACTGGCCCTGCCAGATCGCGCCGTATCCGGCCTTCTCCAGCGCCGCGGCGGGGAAGCGCGCGTCGGGCGTTTTCAGTTCCTGCAGGCAGACGATGTCCGGCGCTTCCCGCTCCAGCCAGGCCAGCAGCGCGGCCAGCCGGGTCTGGATGCCGTTGACGTTGAAGGTGGCGATCTTCAGGGTGTCCACCGGTCGCCTCCGCGAATGACGATCAGGCGGCCGCCTGCAGGGCTTCGCCGATGGCTTCGTTGAACGCCTGCAAGTCACCCGGGTTGCGCGAGGTGATCAGGGTCCAGCCGTTCGCCGGGCAGACTTTCACCCGCGTGTCGACCCAGTCCGCGCCGGCGTTGGTCAGGTCGATACGCACGCTGGAATAGGAGGTCAGGGTCTTGCCGCGGGCGACACCCGCGTCGATCAGCAGCCAGGGGCCGTGGCAGATGGCGGCGACCGTCTTGCCTGCGTCGCTGAATTCCCTGACCAGGCGCCGGGCCTCGCTGTCCTGGCGTAGGGTGTCGGCATTCACCGTGCCGCCGGGGACCAGCAGCAAGTCGTAGTCCTCGGCGCGCAGGCCTTGCAGCCTGGCGTCGGAATTGACGATCAGGTCCTTCTCGCTGTCGTGCACCCAGGTCTGCGCTTCGCCGCCCTCGATGGTCGCGTGGGTGACCGTGGCGCCCTGTTGCTTCAGGGTCTTCAGCGGTTCGAGCAGCTCGTCGCGCTCGATGCCGGTGTTGGCGGTGATGACCAGGACGTTCTTGCCTTGCAGCTTCGCGCTCATGGTTTTCTCCTCTGCTGGGGCGCCCGTGGCGGGCGCCGTGGCGTGACATGCAGGAGAGTGGAAAGCTGGAGCGCCGGGGAGTTCGAAAGATTTGCCGGGCGGTGGGCCGGATCCTTGGCCTGTCAGCCTCCGGCGTCAGCGGAACAGCAGCGAATGATGCGCCGCGCCACCGGTGCGCGCGCCGTCGCCCACCGCGATGGCGACGTTGCCGGCCGCCAGCGCCGCGTCGCCGCAGGCGAAGACGCCGGGAACGCTGGTTTCGCGCATGCCGTCGGTCCTGATGAACGGCCCGCTCGGGCCGTCCTCGAACTCGCAGCCGAGCAACGCCGCCAGCGGGCTGGCCATGCGCGTACGCGGCTGGGTGAACAACCCCGCGAGCGTCATCGTGCGGCCACTGGCCAGGGTCACGTCGGCGCGCGCGCCGCCCAGCGCGACCACGGCTTCGCGCTCGATCGTCACGCCGCGCCGGTCCAGCCTGGACATTTGCTCGGCATCCGGTTCGAAGACGCCGTTGAGGAAAAAGGTGGTCGCTCCCCAGTCGGGCAACATCAGGGCGTGGTGGATGGCCAGCGGTGAGGCCGCCAGTACGCCAATCGGCCCGCCGTCCAGTTCGTAGCCGTGGCAATACGGGCAATGGAACACGTGCCGTCCCCAGCGCTCGGCAAGACCGGGGATCTCCGGCAGCTCGTCGGCGACCCCGCTGGCGAGGATCAGCCGGCGCGCGGTGAAGCGTTCTCCGTTGGCGGCCTTCACCACGAAACCGTCCGCCTCCTTCTTCGCCGCGACGGCGGCTTCGGACAGCCACTCGACGCTGGGATAGGCCAGCAACTGCGCGCGGGCGTCATCGACGATGGCCGCCGGATCGCGGCCATCCTGGCCGAGAAAGCCGTGGGAGGCCCGGGCGAAGCGGTTGCGCCGCAGGCCCGTGTCCATCACCAGCACCCTGCGCCGCGCCCGCGCCAGTTGCATGCCCGCGGAGATGCCGGCGTAGCTGCCGCCCACGATGATCACGTCGAAAGTCATGGCGTATCTCCCATTCGGATAGTCACGCAACAACGTAAGTTTCATGATCGGCGTTTGTCAACGCTCTCGTAACTTTTTCTGTAGCGAGACATACTCATGGTCTTTCCGTCACGAGCCCGCCGTTCATGAGAAACGACACCCGCCTCTCGCGCATGCTCCATGTGCTGATCCATATGGCCCGCCACGAAGGGCCGGCGACGTCCGAAGCCATCGGGCAGATGCTCGGCACCAACCCGGTGGTGGTGCGACGGACCATGGCGCTGCTGAAGAACGAAGGCTACGTGAGTTCGGAGAAGGGCCATCGCGGCGGTTGGCGGCTGGCCAAGCCGTTGGCGGACATCACCTTGCTGGATATCCACCAGGCGCTGGGAGCGTCCTCGATCTTCGCCATCGGCCTGTCTACCGATCATCCGGAATGCCTGGTCGAGCAGGCGGTCAACGAAGCGCTCGGCGAGGCGTTCGAGGCGGCGCAGGCGTTGCTCCTGGAGCGCCTGGGGAGCGTCACGCTGGAGCAGTTGGCGAGCGAGTTCGAGCGCCGCTATCGGCCCTGCTGAGGCGCCTCGAAGGGCCGTTCGGACACCGCCGCCGCGCCTGCGGAGGCACGCCGGCGGTCCGGGATCAGAGCGAGTACTTCACCGTGAACATCAGGTTGCGCGGCTCGCCGTAGTTGAGGTTGCCGAAGTCGATGCCGCTGTAATAGTACTTGTCGAACAGGTTGTTGAAGTTCAGCCGCGTGTCGATCCGTTCGTTGACCTTGTAGCCGAGCATGGCGTTGACCACGGTGTAGCCGCCCTGCTGGAAACCGGTGCTGCTGTCCTCGGTCTTGCTCTGGGTGGCCAGGTCGCCGCCGACGCGCCATTTGTGCAGTTCGCCGGGTAGCGTATAGCTGGTGGCGAGCTTGAACAGGTGGCGTGGCTTGGCCGCGTCGAATGGCTTGCCCTCGTTGGCCTTGTTGCTGTCGTGCTTGTACTTGGCGTCGACGTAGGTATAGCCGGCCATCATCTGCCAGTCGTCGCTCAGCGCACCGCTCAGCTCCAGGTCGACGCCCTGGCTGCGGACCTTGCCCGAAGCGCGCGAGCAATAGCGCGAGGTGGGGCTGAAGGGGCATGGCGAGGGGCCGCCGACGTCCTCGGTGGCGCGGTTTTCCTGGTCGATCTGGAACAGCGCGATCTGCGAATTGAGCGCGCCGCCGAAGTGTTCGCCCTTCAGGCCGATCTCGTAGTTCTTGCCGGTGATCGGGTCGAGCAGGCCGCCGCCGGCGTCGAAGTTGCTCTGCGGCTTGAAGATGTCGGTATAGCTGGCGTAGACCGAGTAGGTCTGGTTCAGGTCGTAGATCACCCCGGCATAGCGGGTGACGTTGCGGGTGACCTTGTAGCTGTCGGTATCGGCGTCGGCCTTGTACCAGTCCAGGCGCCCGCCGAGGATCACTTTCAGCGGGTCGGCGAGGTTCAACCGGGTGGTGAGGTAGGCGCCTTTCTGTTCCTGGTCGAGCTTCATGCCCCACAGGCTGGTGTTCAGCCTCGGCTTGAGAGTCGAGCTCGGGTCCCACTGGGTCGGGTCCATCGGCCCGGTGGGGGTGCCGTCCTTGTTGAACAGGCTGCCCCAGCCGCCGTGGCCGTCGAAGCGTTCCTGGCGATAGCTGGCGCCGACCACCAGCTCGTGCTCGCGGCCGAGCAACTGGAAGGGACCGTTGGCATAGGCGTCATAGCTGTCGTGGTCGTCGGTGTAGCTGTAGTCGCCGGGGTTCTGGGTCATGCTGGCGCAGCCGGTGGTCGAGTAGTAGCAGTCGTTGTACAGCCCGAGCATGTTGATTCGCGCCCACAGCTTGTCGGCGGCCAGCTTCATCTGCCAACCGTTGGCGAAGCGGTGGGTCAGGTCGCTGAACAGGTGGGTGGTGTCGGTATCCCAGTAGGACCAGTCGGCGCCGTAATAGGACGAGCGCTTGAGGTCCAGGTGGCGGCCGCCCAGCGGGCTGGGCAGGCCTACCCAGTTGTCGTTGCGGTTGTCGTTCTGGTTCGAGGCGCCGATGGCGAAGGTGGTGTCCGGGCTCAGGTCGGCTTCGGCGATCCCGTAGAACACGCCGCGTTCGCTGCTGACGTGGTCCTGGAAGCTGTTGCCTTTCTGGTAGGCGACCACCGCGCGGCCGCGCAGGGTTCCTTCGCTGTTCAGCGGGCCGGAAACGTCGGCCTCGCTGCGATAGCGGTCCCAGGTGCCGACGCTGCCTTGCAGGGAGGCGCGGAAGTCCTGGGTCGGACGCTTGCGCACCATGTTGATCGCCGCCGCCGGGTTGCCTGCGCCCTGCATCAGTCCGGTGGCGCCGCGCACCACTTCGACGCGGTCGAACATGGCCAGGTCGGCGGCGGAAATGACGTCCTGGGTATAGGTGGAAATGCTCGTCGGCAGGCCGTCGTACATGATGTTGTCGACGTCGAAGCCGCGCGCCGCGTACTTCACCCGGGCCGGCCCGTACTGTTGCACGGTGAGGCCGGTGACGCCCTTCACCGCGTCGTTGAGGTCGCGCATGCCCTGGTCGTCCATGCGCTGGCGGGTGACCACGCTGACCGACTGAGGGGTCTCGCGGATCGACATCGCCAGCTTGGTCGAGGTGCGCATCGCCCGCGTGGTGTAGGAGCCGCTGTCTTCGGTGATGGCGGTGGTGGCCGGGTCCTGGGTGGCGACCACGCTGAGCGCGCCGAGGTCGACGCTGTCGCCGGGGGCGATGCCGGCACCTGTCGCCGCGGCCTCGACCCAGGCGTCGCCGCCCCGAACCTCCCCGCTCAGTCCGGAACCTGCGAGCAGACGCTGCAGTGCCTCGCTTGGCTCCAGCTTGCCGCGTAGGGCCGGTGCGCGCCGGTCGGCCACGGCCGCGCGGTCGAAACGGATGCGCAGGCCGCTGGCGCCCTGCAATTGCTCGAGGGATGCGGCCAGGGGCTGGGCGGGAAGGTCAAGGGCGATGGGAGCGGCCTGGGCGGCCAGGGAAAGCGAGGAGAGACCGAGCAATAACGCACTGGAAACGACGTGTTTCATCTGCAGTGTCCTGGATGGCGGCGCAGGCAGGCCGTTGGCGCGACCGGCTGCGTTTCTTGTTTATGTGGGAAACCGGCGTAGGAATTCGCGGCGGGGCAAGTGTATGTAAATGTAAAAATGGAGTAAATGATAGAGATTATCGTTATCAGTAGTATTCGCAGGAATCCGATGAACTGCGTCCTGCCAGCGGCTGACGAGGATTTCCGCTGGATACCTCCCGTGAAGGCCGTCTGGATTCGTGACTCCAGCGCAAATGAATTTGCTCGATTCGGGTCTTAATCGAAGAGAAGTAAGCCGCCACACTGCGCTTCATTCGAGCCATCCCGCCCACGGAGCGCAGCCATGTCGTCCACCATCCACCCCCTCCCGTCCTTCGGTCTCGGCACCTTCCGCCTTACTGGCCAGGTCGTCGTCGACTCGGTGCGCAGCGCCCTCGAACTGGGCTATCGCGCCATCGATACCGCGCAGATCTACGGCAACGAGGCGGATATCGGCCGCGCGATCGCCGAGAGCGGCGTACCGCGTTCCGAGCTGTTCCTCACCACCAAGGTCTGGGTCGACAACTACGCCCGCGAAAAGCTGCTCGCCAGCCTGCGCGAGAGTCTGGAGAAACTGCGCACCGACCGGTTGGACCTGGTCCTGATCCATTGGCCGGCACCCGGCAACGGCGTCGAGCTGGCGGAGTACATGGCGGCGCTGGCGGAAGCCAAGTCCCTGGGCCTGACCCGGCGGATCGGCGTCTCCAACTTCAACATCGAACTGACCCGCCAGGCCATCGCCGCGGTCGGTGCGGGCGAGATATCCACCAACCAGATCGAACTCAGCCCTTACTTGCAGAACCGCGCGCTGACCGCCTACCTCGAGGAGCAGGGCATCGCGGTCACCTCGTACATGACCCTGGCCTACGGCAAGGTGCTGAAGGACCCGACGCTGGCCGGGATAGCCGCCAGGCACCGGGCCACGGTCGCCCAGGTGGCGCTGGCCTGGGCGATGCAACTGGGCTACGCGGTGATTCCGTCCTCGACCCGCCGCGAGAACCTCGCCAGCAACCTGCTGGCGCGCGACCTGCGCCTGGACGCCGAGGACATGGCGCGCATCGCCGGCCTCGAGCGTAACGGCCGCGAGGTCAGTCCGCAGGGCCTGGCGCCGGCCTGGGACTGAGAACCGCGTCGAGGGTCCGCCGCGCCGAGGCTCCGGTCGCGCGGCCGGTTCAGAGCTCGATGCGGTATTCGATCACCCCCGGCTTGTCCGCCACCCAGTCGTACAGGCGCTGCGCCCTGTGGTTGCTTTCCTGGGTATGCCAGTAGAGCCGCGCGCAGCGACGTTCCTCGGCCTGCCGGCGGACGTACTCGATCAACTGCTTGCCGATCTGCTGGCCGCGCACGTCGGGCGAGACATAGAGGTCTTCCAGGTAGCAGACGTCCTGTGCCGCCCAGGTCGAGCGGTGGTAGAGGAAGTTGACGATGCCATGCAGGCGGCTACCGTCGGTGGCCACGGCGCAGTGCATCGGTTCGCCCTCGTCGAAGAAGCGCCGCCAGGTGGCCTCGGTGGCCTGTGCCGAGAGTTCGACTTCATAGAACGCCTGGTAGGCCTTCCAGTATTCGAGCCACTGCTCGAAGTCCTCGTGTGCCACGGGGCGTACCGATACCAGTGTGTGCAGGGATTGCATCCAGTGCTTCCTTCTTTGGCTTGATGGGGCGATCCGGCGGAGGCCGGGACCGAGGGTCTTGACCCGGCTGTTTTTATAGCCGCCTAATGGCTTGCCATACCCCACCAATTAGATAATCGAGGGCAGACCATTTGTTCAGGCAGTCACTGCTCGAGTCGGTCAAGGCGCGCCTCCTCCATCCACAGCTCCAGGCCCTGCCGCTGCATGCGCGAATCCAGCGCGCGATCCGCCAACTGATCCTCGACGGTGCGCTGGCACCGGGCAATCCGTTGCCGGCCTCGCGGGCGCTGGCGCAGTCGTTGGGGGTATCCCGCGACACCGTCGAAGCGGCCTATTCGCACCTGCATGCCGAGGGCTTCATCGAGCGTCGGGTCGGCAGCGGCAGCGTGGTCGCCGCGGCTACCCGGCTGTCCCCCGGCCGGCGCGGCGCGGGCGCTCCACGACGGGGCGGCGGCGCGCCGCGACTGAGCCGGCGTGGCGAGGCGATGCAGGCTGGCGGCGGGGTTCGCGAGCAGCTCGTCCCGCGCCCCTTCGCTCCCGGCGTGCCGGAGACCCGCACCTTTCCCCTGTCGACCTGGGAGCGCCTGCAGCGCCAGGTCCTCAAGGAATACGGCGCGCGCGCCCTGACCCATGGCGACCCGCAGGGTGCCGAACCGCTGCGCCAGGCGATCGCCGACTACGTCAACCTGGAGCGTGGCGCACGGGCCACGGCCGACCGGGTACTGGTGCTGACCAGTTCGCAACAGGCGCTGGGTCTTTGCGCCAGCGTGCTGCTCGACGCCGGCGAGCGGATATTCGTCGAGGACCCGGCCTACTACGGCGCGCGCAAGGCCTTCGAGGCCGCAGGCCTGGAGTGCCTGCCGGTCCCGGTCGACGAACAGGGCCTGCGGCCCGAGCCGATCCTCGCCCAGCCGCAGGCGGCGCGGGCGCTGTGCCTGACCCCGTCGCACCATTACCCGACCGGCGTGACCCTGTCGCTGGAGCGCCGCCTGGCGCTGATCGAATGGGCGCAGCGGCAGCAGGCATGGATCATCGAGGACGACTACGACAGCGAGTTCCACTACGCCGGCCGGCCCACCGCCTGCGTGCAAGGCCTGGACGCCCACGAGCGGACGCTCTACATCGGCACGTTCACCAAGTCGCTGTTTCCCGGCCTGCGCATCGGCTACATGGTCCTGCCGCCGGCGCTGGTGGCGCCGATGACCGTCGCCCGCTCCCTGCAGGACGGGCACAACGCCTCGCTGGCGCAACTGACCCTGGCGCGCTTCATCGCCGGCGGCCATTTCGGCGCCTATGTGCGCGGCATGCGCAATCTCTACGGCGAGCGCCTGGGATTCCTCGCGGAGCGGGTGGGCAAGCGTCTGGGCGGCCTGGTCGAGCCGCGCGTGCCGGCCGGCGGGCTACAGATGCCCGGGCTGCTTTGCGCGGGAATCGACGAAACGCGCGCCATCGCGGCGGCATACCGCGCCGGTGTCGAGCTGGTCGGGCTCAGCACCCTGCATCTCGCCGCGCCACCGCGAGCGGGTTTCCTGATGGGCTTCGCCGCCTACACCACGGACGAGCTGGAGGCGGCGGTCGGGGTCCTCGCGAAGACCCTGCGCGGTTTGCGTGCGAATCCCTAGGCCGCCGGCAAGCGCTCAGTCGCGCAGGGCGTAGACGTAGGCATCGACCTGGGCGCCGTCGGCCAGCGTTACCCGGGTCGCCACGCGCCGGTATTCGGTGCCTTCGAATTCATCCAGCGCGGGCCAGTGCTCGGCGAGGCGGTCGGAGACGAACACATGGCCGTGGATTTCCTCGCCGTCGGCGTCGATCGCCAGGCCCGGAAAGCCCATCCCGGCGCCCCAGCCCTCTTCCAGCAGGTGACTGCGGAGGCTGGCCGCCTGCCATTGCCCGCCGATCTTCTGCATCAGGTGTTCGTTGGGACGGCCGGGGCCGAGGCTGCCGTAGACGAAGAGTCGCTGCATCGATAACTCCCTTGAACGGAAGAGCGTGGGCGCAAGACGCGAAGCCTTCCGCCCGCGCCTTTCACTTGCTTGCCAGCGGTGGAGTACGCGGCGGCACGATACGCCGCGAGCCGGTCGACTCGAAGGCCGCGGCGAAGCGCAGCAGCGCCGAGTCGTCGTAGGCGCGGCCGGCGAAGGTCAGGCCCACCGGCATGCCGATGTCGGCCATCACCCCCATCGGTACGGTGACCGTCGGCACGCCGAGGTGGCGGATGGCGAGGTTGCCGTTGGCGACCCAGACACCGTTGCTCCAGGCGATGTCGGCCGAGGCCGGGTTGACGTCGGCGTCCGCCGGGCCGACGTCGGCGACGGTGGGGAAGAGCACGGCGTCCAGGCGCAGGCGTCGCATCCACTCCTCGAGGTCGATCCGCCGGGTTTCCTCGAGGCCGCGCAGGCCATCGGGGAGGGTCGCGATCCGGTCCCAGGGCTTGATGCCGCGCTCGGCCATCCGCACGTATTCGTCCATGCCGGCGGCCAGGTCGCCCTCGCGGTTGGGCAGGGTGCCGGGGTCGTGGGGGAAGATCTGCGGGCCGTCGACATCCGCCAGGCGGTTCAGCTTCGGATCGCCATTGGCGCGCAGGAAGTCGTCGAAGCCCCAGGCCGAGAGTTCCCACAGCTCGTCGTGGAGGAATTCCTTCGACACCAGGCCGCGGTTGAACACGGTGGGCGCGCCGGGTCGGTCGCCTTCGCAGTTCGACACCAGCGGGAAGTCCACCTCGATCACTTCGGCGCCGGCGGCTTCCAGGGCCTTGCGCGCCTGTTCCCAGAGGGCGATGACCGAGGGCCGGGTATGGATGCGCTGGCCGGTCGGGCCGCCGATCCCGGGGGACTCGCTGGTGCCCGCATCGGGGTCGGCGTTGATGAACATGCGCGGCACGCCGAAGCGCTTGCCGGCCAGGGCCTCGGCGCCTGCGGCCAGGGCCGGGTAGCTCGCCGGGCGTACCTCGGAGGCCTTGGGGATCGGCACCCAGGGCTGCATGCGCCAGAGGTCGCCGCGAGTATCGGGATCGTCGGCGACCACTACGTCGAGGATTTCCAGCAGGTCGGCCATGCTCCGCGCATAGGGCACCACCACGTCCATGGTCGGCGTCAGCGGCCAGTTGCCGCGCACCGAGATCACCCCGCGCGAAGGGGTGTAGGCGCACAGGCCGTTGTTCGACGCCGGGCCGCGCCCGCTCGACCAGGTTTCCTCGGCCAGGCCGAAGGCGGCGAAGCTGGCCGCGGTGGCGGTGCCGGCGCCATTGGAGGACCCCGAGGCGAAGGGCGCGGTGAGGTAGGCGGCATTGTACGGGCTCTCCGCGCGGCCGTAGACGCCGCGCTGCATGCCGCCGTTGGCCATGGGCGGCATGTTGGTCTTGCCCAGGCAGATCGCCCCGGCGGCGCGCAGGCGCTCGACGGTGAAGGCATCGCGCTGGGCCACCAGGTCCTTGAACGCCGGGCTGCCGGAAGCCGCGGTGAGGCCCTTGACCAGGTAGCTGTCCTTGGCAGTGTAGGGAATGCCGTCCAGCGGACCGAGGGGCTCGCCACGCGCCCGGCGGGCGTCGGAGGCCTGCGCTTCGGCCAGCGCATCGGGATTGCGCACCACCACCGCGTTCAGCGCGGTGGGCGTGCCGGGTGCATCGTAGGCGTCGATCCGCGCCAGGTAGGCCTGGACCAGTTCGACCGCCGTGGTACGACCGGACTCGAGCGCGTCACGCAGCTCGGCGATGGAAACCTCGGTGACCTCGATCATGCTGTCACCGCCTGGCGAATGGAGACGGGGAGACCGTTAGCGACGCTCATCATCGTTCCTCTTGTTCTCTGCTTGCTGCGACGGGGGCCGCGAGGCGGCCGGGTCGATACAGGGGATGCAGTGTACATCCTGGCCGGCGCTCGCGGCTTCCCTGGCGGGGCGCGGCAACGGCCTCGCAGGTCCTGGCCAGTGTCTGGGGTTGCCGCCGAAGCGCGGCGTCGGAGAAAGTCCGCGGGCTGTCGCCGGCCGCCGGCGAGGCGTAAGGTGCGGCGTCGGGGGGACCATTTCACACAGGGGAATCGTCATGACGAATCATCGTACCGCGCTGGTCACCGGCGCCACCCGTGGCATCGGCCTGGCCCTGGCCAGGCGCTTGGCGGCCTCCGGCTGGAGTGTAGTGGGCATCGCCCGCCATGCGAGCGACGACTTTCCTGGACGTCTGCTGTGCTGCGACCTGGCCGATCCTGCGCAAACCGCCGAGACGCTGCGCGGATTGCTCTCGGAAAGCGCCGTGGATGCCTTGGTCAACAACGCCGGGATCGCCTTGCCGCAAAGCCTGGAGAACCTCGACCTGGCCGCTCTGCAACAGGTCTTCGACCTCAACGTGCGGGTCGCCGTGCAGCTTGCCCAGGCCTGCCTGCCGGGGCTCAAGCGTTCGCCGGCGGGCCGCATCGTCAACCTGTGCAGCCGGGCGATCCACGGCGCCCGCGAACGCACCGCCTACGCCGCGGCGAAGAGCGCGCTGGTCGGGGTGACTCGCACCTGGGCGCTGGAGCTGGCGCCGCTGGGCATCACGGTCAACGCGGTGGCGCCCGGGCCGATCGAGACCGAGCTGTTCCGCCAGACCCGCCCGGTCGGCGGCGAGGAGGAACGGCGGATTCTCTCGACCATCCCCATGCAGCGGCTCGGGCGGCCGGACGAAGTGGCCGCGCTGATCGAGTTCCTGCTCAGCGAGGGCGCTTCGTTCGTCACCGGCCAGGTGATCGGTGTCGACGGCGGCGGCAGCCTGGGCGGTCGTTGAGGCCGGGGCTCAGATCCGGCGGCTGCGCAGCAGTAGCCAGAGCAGGTAGAAACCGCCGAGCAGGCCGGTCATCAGGCCGATCGGCAGGTTGGCGACGTATGCCAGGCGCTGGCCGAGCAGGTCGGCGGCCAGCAGCAGGACCGCGCCCATCAATGCGCCGGACAGCAACGGCACCCCGGCCGAGCGGGTCAGGCGCCGGGCCAGTTGCGGGCCGGCCAGGGCGATGAAGGCGATGGGGCCGGCCGCGGCGGTGGCGATGGCGGTCATGCCGACGGCGACCAGGACCATCTGCAAGCGCACGCGCTCCACCGCCACGCCGAGCTGGGCGGCGCTGGCATCGCCCAGCTCCAGCACTTCCAGGCGACGACCGTGGTACAGCGCCAGCGGCACGCTGGCGAGCAGGCCCAGCGCTGCCGGGACGACGTGCGACCAGGTCCGGGTGTTCAGCGAGCCGGCCAGCCAGAGCTGGGCATACATCGCCTGGTCGAGGTTGCCGGTGACCAGCAGCAGGCTGTTCAGGCCCGACAGGCTGGCGCCGACACCGATGCCCACCAGCACCAGGCGGTAGCCGCCGGCGGTGGCGCCCCGGCGCGCCAGCAGCACCACCGCCAGCGCCGTGCAGAGGCCGGCGGCCAGCGCCGCCAGCGAGGTGGCCAGCGGGCCGGCATCGAACAGGATGATCTGCACGATGGCGCCGCTGGCGGCGCCGGTGGTGAAACCGATGACGTCGGGCGAGCCCAGCGGATTGCGCGAGATCGACTGGAAGATCGCCCCGGCCATGCCCAGCGCGGCGCCGACCAGGCAGGCGGTGAGCACCCGTGGCAGGCGCACGCGCTGGACGATGCGCTGGGCGGTGGGGTCCTGGCCCTGGCCGAGCAGGCTGGCGAACACCTCTGCCGGACCCAGCGCCAGGCTGCCGGTCCCCAGCAGCGCCGCCGCCAGCGCCAGTCCGACCCCCGCGAGGACCAGGCAGGCCAGCGCCGCCCGTGGCCGCCAACGCAGCGACAGGGAGCCCAGGCGCAGGGCGTGGAGACCGTTCACAGGCGGCTCAGGCGGAAGCGCCTGACCAGGACGATGAAGGCCGGTCCGCCGAGCAGCAAAGCGACGATTCCGGCGGCGATCTCCGCCGGCGCCGCCAGCAGCCGCCCGAGGATGTCGGCGCCGAGCAGCAGGCCGGCGGCGATCAGCGCCGAGAAAGGCAGGATCCAGCGCTGGTCCGGTCCGGCCAGCAGTCGCGCGAGGTGCGGGGCGACCAGGCCGACGAAGGCGATCGGCCCGGCCAGGGCGGTCGCCGCGCCGGCCAGCAGCATCACCGCCAGGCAGGCGAGCAGCCAGGTCAGGCGCAGGTCGACGCCGAGCGCCCGGCCGATCTCCTGGCCCAGGGCCAGGGCATTGAGCCTGGCGGCGAGGGCGAAGGCGGCGGCCAGCCCGGCGCCGATGGCCAGGCCCGGCCATCCGAGCAGGGCGAAGCCGCTGCCGGAAAGCGAGCCGGCGGCCCAGTGGCGGAAGCGGTCGAAGACTTCCGGCGGGGCGTTCAGCACGATGATCCCGGTCAGCGAGGCGAGCATCACTGACAAGCCGGCACCCGCCAGCACCAGGCGCACCGGGTTGGTGCCGGTCTCGCGGGCCTGGCCGAGAAGGAATACGGCGATGCCGGCCAGGCCGGCGCCGAGGAAGGCGCAACCGAGGTACTGGCCCATGCTCGCCAGGTCGAACAGCGCGACCCCGACGATCACCGCCAGCGCCGCGCCGGCGTTGATCCCCAGCAGGCCGGGTTCGGCCAGCGGATTGCGCGTCAGCGCCTGCATCAGCGCGCCGGCCACTCCCAGCGCCGCGCCGGCCAGCAGCGCCACCAGGGTGCGTGGCAGGCGCAGTTCGCGTACCACCAGGTGGCGATCATCGTGCGGATCGACGGCTTGCAGGGCGTCCAGTGTGACCGCCAGGGGCACCGGCCGCGAGCCCAGCGCCAGGCTGGCCAGGGCCGCCAGCGCGAGCAGCAGCGCGCCGGCGAGCAGGCCCCAGGCGCGCAGGCGCCGGCGGCGCATCGGGGACGCCTGCATGAGCGGACTTCCGGCGAACGGGCGCATGGCTCAGCGGAAATGGCGGGCGACGTTGTCGATCATCTGCCGTCCCGAGTAGTAGTCGATGCGGAAGGAACTGGGGCCCAGGGCGTACACGCGCTTTTCGCGGACCGCCGACAGGTTGGCCAGTACCGGGTCGGCGAGGAACGCCTGCACGTCGTCGTCGCTGGCGCCGAGCAGGAACACGCTGTCGCCGGCGATGGCGGCGGGCAGGTTTTCCCGCGAGATGAACTGGAAGTCCGAGGCGCGCGTCACCTTGCCCGCCAGCGCCTCCGGCAGTTCCGCCACCTGGAAGCCGAGGGCCTCGAGCAGGCGTGCCTGGGGGCTGGCCTGGCGGCCGATGGAATAGCTGCCGGCGATGTTGTAGCCGACCACGCTGACCGGGCCCTGCGGCGGCGCGATGGCCGCGGCGACTTCGGCGGTGTAGGCGTCGAAGCGCTGGATGGCGGCCTGCGCCTGGCGTTCCAAGCCGGTGTGCCGGCCCAGCTCGGTAGCCAGTTCCTGCCAGCTGTGTTTCGAGTAGTCGACCACCAGCGTCGGTACGCCCTGCGCCTCCAGCTCCGCACGGTATGGCGCGGCGCTGTCGGCGCCGGTGGCGGAGGCGACCAGCAGGTCCGGATCCTGGGCGATCACCGCTTCGATGTCGAAGCGCAGGTTGCGGTAGAGCACCTCGACGCCACGTTGGTCGGCGACCTTCGCCCATTGCGAGAAGAAGCCCTTGGCGTCGGTCAGGCGACTTGGCGTGGTGGCGGCGCTGGCCACCAGCGGTGCGTCCATCGCCAGCAGGATGCCGGTGACGCTCGGGGTGGTGGAGACGATCCGCGCCGGCTTCGGCTCCCCGGCCGCGGCGAGGGTGGCGAACAGGCTCAGGGCGAGGGCGAGTAACGGCAGGGCGGAGCGGCGGCGGGTCGGCATGAAGGCTGTTTTCGCTGTAGGGGACGCCGGGCGGACGGATTCATATGATAATGCTTCTCATACAGTCTATTCCATAATGTAGAATCGATTCCACATATTCGAGCCATTCTTATCCAGGAACCTCCCATGACCCATCGCCTGCACGCGGACGCCGTGACCTTGCGCCGCGACGCGCGGACCGTTTCGCGGAATCTCTCGCTGGCCATCCCCGAGGGTTCGTTCAGTGTGATCGTCGGGCCCAACGCCTGCGGCAAGTCGACCCTGCTGGCGGCATTGTCGCGCCTGTTGGCGCCGGCCGAGGGCCGGGTGGTGCTGGACGGCAGGGATATCCACAGCCTGCCGGGACGGGAAGTGGCGCGGCGTCTCGGCCTGCTGCCGCAGAGCGCGCTGGCGCCGGATGGCATCACGGTGGCCGAGCTGGTGGCGCGCGGGCGCTATCCGCACCAGTCGTTCCTGCGCCAGTGGTCGCCGGCGGATGAGCGCGCGGTAGCGGCGGCGTTACGCGCCACGCGGGTCGACGGCCTGGCCGAGCGACCGCTCGATGCGCTCTCCGGCGGCCAGCGGCAACGCGTGTGGATCGCCATGGTGCTGGCGCAGGAAACCCCGTTGCTGCTGCTCGACGAGCCAACCACCTACCTGGATATCGTCCACCAGATCGAATTGCTCGAACTGCTCGCCGAGCTGAATCGCCAGGGGCGCACCATCGTCGCCGTGCTGCACGACCTCAACCAGGCCTGCCGCTACGCCTCGCACCTGATCGCCATGCGTGACGGCGCGATCCTCGCCGAGGGCGCGCCGGCGCATATCTTCACCGAGCGTCTGGTGGAGGAGGTGTTCGGCTTGCGCTCGTTGATCATCGCCGACCCGGTCAGCGGCACGCCGCTGCTGGTGCCGCGCGGGATCGCCGCCGACGCGCCGGGCTGAGGTGGCTCAGCGCGGCGGCGGCCGCATGCCGGGGTGGAGTACCAGGCCACCGGTGGACTGGTTGACCTGCAGCGCCTCGTGGAACAGCGCGTCGCGGTCTTCCGCCGACTGCAACTGGCCGAGATCGGTCACCGTGGTCATGGCGCAGACGATCTCCTGCTGGGCGTCGAACACCGGCGCCGCCTGGCCGGTGACATTCGACAGCAGGTGGCTGGTCAGTTCGGCCCAGCAGCGCTCACGCACCTCGTCGAGCAGCGCGCGGCTCGGCGGGCTGCCGCGGAAGTGCGCCGGTTGCTGCTTGCGCGCGGCGTCGACCACGGCCTTCGGCAGGAAGGCCTGGAACACCAGGCCGCAAGCGGTATTGTCGATGGGCAGGATATCGCCCAGGGCCAGCGGGTTGATCGAGAAATAGGCGCTGCGGTACCAGCGCACCAGGGTCGGGCCGCGCTCGGTCCAGATCGCCACCCCGCCGCTGGCGGCATGCCGTTGGGCCAGGGCCTTCATGTGGCGGGCGGCGATATCCACCGCGTCGATCCGCTTCAGCGCGCCTATGCCGATGCTCAGCGCCGCCGGCCCGAGGTCGTAGAGACCGCTGAGCGGGTCCTGGCGGGCCAGGCCTTCCTTCACCAGGCTCTGCAGGTAGCGGTGCGCGGTGGAGCCGCCGGTGCCGGTGCGCCGGGCCACTTCGCCGAGGGCCAGCTCGCCTTCGGCGTTGGCCAGGGTCTTCAGGAAGCGCGCGGCGATGGACACCGACTGGATGGTGCCGGAGCGCTTTTCGCCCGGGGCGTCCGGCATCTCGTCCGCCGGGGGCTGCGAAGTATTCAACGGCTCGGTCTCCTCACCACGGTTGATCCATAGGCTTCGGTCCGCGCTGCGGTGGCGCGGGCGGCGCCCATGATACCGATTCCCCGGGGCGGTGGGGCGCCGCGGAAGGGACGGGTGTAGGAGATTTCATATTTCGCAATGAGGAATCTATTCCCCATTGAGGAATGTTCTGGTGGCGTGATAGCCTGAATGTAAAAGAGAGTCATTCCCATTTGGAGAAGATCCTTGAACGCCCGCACGCACCGCACGCTCAACCGGGGAATCGGCGTCGTCACGCTGTCCACCCTGCTCGCCTCGCCATCGGCACTGGCCCGGGAAAACCCGCCCGCCGAGGACGAACCCGCCGCCCTCGAGGCGCTGGTCGTGACCGGCGAGAAACGTGAACGCTCGCTGAAGGACACGGCGTCCTCGGTATCGCTCACCAGCGCCCGCGACATCGACCGCAAGCAGACCGGCAACGCCTCGGTCGCCGAGGTGATCAATGGCAGTCCCAACGTGGTCTACACCGACTCGGTGGGCGCGCCGATCATCCGCGGCCAGGACACCCAGGGCCCGAACAACGGGCAGAACGTGTTCTGGGGCGGCACAGTGCCGCGGGCGACGATCAACCTCGATGGCCACTACCTGAACTACAACGAGATGTTCTTCGGCGCGACCTCGGTCTGGGACGTCGACAGCATCGAGGTGTTCCGCGGCCCGCAGACCACCTCCCAGGGCGCCAACGCCATCGCCGGGGCGATCATCGTCAACACCAAGGACCCGACCTTCAGCCCCGAGGCTGCCTACCAGGCGGAGATCGGCAGCTACCATTCGCGGCGCAGCTCGATCGCAGTGTCCGGCCCGCTGGCGCAGGACTTCGCCGGGCGCCTGGCGGTGGACTACGCGGGTCGCGACACCTTCATCGACTACGACAACCCGAAGTTCCAGGACAGCGGCACCGACCAGGACTTCCGCGCCCTCAACGCGCGCGCCAAGCTGCTCTGGCTGCCCAGCGGAATTCCGGGCCTGGAGAGCAAGTTCACCTTCTCCCACAACGACAGCAACCGCCCGACCCAGGAAGCGGCGACCCGCCCGTTCGACAAGCTCGACCATCGCTCGACCACCATGCCCAGCTGGGAGCAGGACACCAACACCAGCATCCTTGACGTCGCCTATGACCTCGACAACGGCATCCGCCTGTTCAACCAGGCGCAGTACTCGCTGTCCTCGGTGCACCGCACCACCGGCGCGGGCGGCGAGGGCGACGCCGATATCCGCCAGAAGAACGCCTCCAACGAATCGCGGATCAGCTTCGGCGAGCAGGAGGACCGGATCAGCGGCATGGGCGGGGTCTACTACGCTCGCACCCGCACCGACGAGACACTGCACCTGCGCGGGCTGTCGGCCTTCGACGACACGAAGAAGAACCTCGGTGTGTTCGGCGAGCTGAACTACCGCCTGAGCGACCGCTGGACCCTGACCACCGGCCTGCGCTACCAGGAGGATCGCATCGAGCGCAGCGGCAACTCGGTGCTGGCGCCGCGTCCGCTGGACTACCAGAAGACCTTCTCGGCCTTCCTGCCGAAAGTCTCCCTGGCCTTCGCCGCGACCCCGGACTGGACCGTCGGCGGCCTGGTCAGCCGCGGCTACAACCCCGGCGGCGTGTCGCTCAACCTGACCACCCGCAACTGGGCCTACTTCAAGGAAGAAACCATCTGGAACTACGAACTGTTCACCCGCGCCAGCCTGCTCGACGGCCGCCTGGTGCTGAACGGCAACCTGTTCTTCATGGATTTCAAGGACGCCCAGTACAACATCCCGGTGGTGGTTTCGCCGGGGGTGGCGCAGTCGTACACCATCAACGCCGAGAAGGCCCACGCCTACGGCATGGAGCTGGACCTCGACTATCGCCTGCGCGACGACCTGCGGCTGAAGGCCAGCGCCGGCGTGCTACGCACCCGGATCGACGAGATGTCCGGCAATACCGGCTACGAGCACAACGAGTTCGCCCGCTCGCCGGGCTATACCCTCAGCTTCGGACCGAGCTGGGACGTCACCGAGCGCCTCAACCTGAACGCCCAGGTGCGCTACCTGGACGGCTACTACTCGGACACCGCCAACACCAAGGCCTACTCGATCAAGGCCTACACCCTCACCGACGCCCGCGCCAGCTACCGCTTCAACGACCAGGTGCAGCTCTATGGCTACGTGAAGAACGTGTTCGACGACCGCTCGCCCACCTACATGCAGGAAAACCGGGGGATCGGCGGCATCGAGGCGAGCATGACGCAGCCGCGGACCCTCGGCATCGGCATCAAGGGCACCTTCTAGGCGCCCCGAGAAGCCGGCCCCGCGCAGGGCCGGCCCAGCCCCAGAGCCCATACAGGAGATTGGCACGATGAGTACCCCGAAACGCCTGCACATCGGCATGTCGCTGGCCCCCACCTGGCTCAGCGGCGATGCCTGGCGGCGCCCCGACAGCAATATCGAAGGCATCTTCGGCAGCGATTTCGCCGTCGACATCGCCAGGCGCTCCGAAGCCGCCCACCTCGACTTCGTGTTTCGCCCGGACGTCAGCAGCCTGCCACTGGACGTGCTGGAGACCGGCTCCGGCTTCGCCAGCCTGGATCCCACCGTACTGCTTGCCGCGGTCGCCCGCGAAACCTCGCGGATCGGCCTGGTGTCGACGGTCTCCACCACGTTCTATCCGCCCTACGTGGTGGCCCGGCAGCTGCAATCGCTGCACTGGATCAGCAACGGCCGCGCCGGCTGGAACATCGTCACCGCGCTGCAGGGCCACGAGAACTTCGGCCTGGACGCGATGCCCGATGCGGAGCAGCGCTACGCGCGCGCCGCCGAGTTCACCCGGCTGGTGCACGACCTGTGGGACAGCTTCCCCCGCGAGGCACTCCTGGTCGACCGCGAGAGCGGCCGCTACGCCGACGTTTCCCGGGTGCACCCGGTCGACCACGACGGCGAATTCCTCAAGGTCAAGGGACCGCTCAACCTGCCGGCCTTCGGCGAGGCGCGGATTCCCCTGGTGCAGGCCGGCGCCTCCGAGAGCGGGCGCGACTTCGCCGCCTCGGTGGCCGACCTGGTGTTCGCGCCGACCCCGGACAAGGAGGCTGCCCTGGAACTGCGCCGCGACCTTTCCCGCCGCGCCGAACGCCACGGTCGCTCGCCGCGCGACGTGCGCCTGCTGCCGGGCTTCAGCCTGTACCTGGCGGAGAGCCGCGAGGAGGCGCGGGAAATCTTCATGCAGACCCACGCGCGCCTGGACCGCACGCGCAAGTTCGCCACGATCAGGCAGATGCTCGGCCTCGACCTCAGCGACTGGCCGCTGGACCGGCCGATTTCCGCGGCCGACCTGCCGCCGCCGGTGGCCAACCCCGGCAGCCGCACCCACACTGACCTGCTGCGGCGCCTGATCGAGCGCGAGACGCTACGCCTGGACCAGTTGCTGCTGCGCCCCGAGGTGGTTTCCGCGGCGCACTGGCAGGTCATCGGTACGGTGGACGATGCCGTCGAGCAGATCGTCGACTGGGCCGCCGCCGGCGCCATGGACGGTTTCATCGCCGCGCCGGGAGGCTCGGTCGGCTCGCTGCGGCTGTTCCTCGAACAGGTGGTGCCGCGCCTGGTGGAAAAGGGGCTGTTCCGCGAGCGCTACAGCGCCACTACCTTCGCCGGGCACCTGGCAGAGGAATGATGGAAAGGGCCGGCGACGGCCGCGTCCTGGCGGCGATGGCGAGCGAGTGACCGCCTGCGGATTGGCCGCCTGACGGGCCCGCTGTATCGCAGCACGCCATCCGACCGGTGGGACGTGGTACAGGCGAGGGAGCCTCTGCCTTGGCGTAGATACCGTCGTACCCCGGGGATCATCCGGACAGGTCGCAGCCTGGGCAGCGCTGGCCGTCGGCAGGCCTGGCATTCTGCTGTTACAACCATCCATCCATTCCTGCGGAAACGAGTGAACTCAATCGCCCCGAGCGCTGTCTGTCAGCCGTCGGCCCAACCGGGCCGGGCGCATGGCCCTTGGCCATGCGGTAGCCCCGCCCCGGTCGCGCGCTTGTCCATAACAATTCGACTGGCCGGCTTTTTCGCTCCCCTTTGCGGGTTTCGTTCTCTCGCCATGTGAAGATTGCCATGTCCCTATCCCGTCGCATCCCCGCCGCTCTTTCCCCGTTCCAGAACCGCGTCATCGGAGCCTGCCTGCTCGGCGGCCTGCTGGCGGCCGGCGCCCCGGCGCAGGCCGAGGAGGCGACCGGCAACGCGCGCTGGGTGAGCGACAGCCTGACCACTTTCGTGCGCAGCGGCCCCACCGATGGCTATCGCATCGTCGGCACCCTCACCTCCGGGCAGAAGGTCGAGCTGCTTGGCACCCAGGGCAACTACAGCCAGGTGCGCGGCGAGAACGGCAGCACCGTGTGGATTCCCAGCCGCGACTTGCAGGAGGTTCCCGGCCAGGCCGAGCGCCTGCCGCAACTGGAACAGAAGGTGGCCGCCCTGACCGCCGAGCTGGACGGCATCAACGACACCTGGAAGACCCGCGTGCAGGGCATGCAGGAAACCCTCGACACGCGCAAGAAGCTGATCGACGAATTGCAGGCGGCGCGCAGCAACCTGGACGCCGAGCTCGGCAAGGCCCGCTCCGACCTGCGTGCGGTGCAGGCGCAACTGGGCGACGAGAACAAGCAGGTGCTGATGCGCTACATGGTCTACGGCGGCAGCATCGCCGGCGCCGGCCTGTTCGCCGGGCTGATCCTGCCGTCGCTGCTGAGGGTGCGGCGCAAGCGCAACGACAAGTGGTTCTGAGCCTCCGCCCGCGTCTCTGCGTTTCGTAAAGCAAGCCCCGCCGGCCGCGGGGCTGTGTCGCAAGCGCGACAAGGGCTGAAGCGTCAGCCGCCCGGCGAGACGATGATCTTCACGTTGTGCTCCTTGTTGTTCACCAACTCTTCGAAACCGCGCTCGACGATTTCTTCCAGGCCGATGCGACCGGTCACCAGCGGTGCGATGTCGAGGCGGCCGTCGGCTATGAAGGCGATCACGTCGGCGAACTCGCCGTTGTAGGCGAGGGCCCCGAGCAACTGCTTCTCGGTGGAAACCAGCTCGAAGAAATTGAATTCACTGGGCTCCTCGAAGATTCCCACAAGCACGCATTTGCCGGCCTTGCGGATGGCATCGATGGCCAGCTTGGCGGTGTGCTTGTTGCCGATGCATTCGAAGCTGACGTCGGCGCCAAGCCCGCCGGTGAGGGCGCGGATTTCGCCTAGGGCGTCGCACCGCGAGGGGTCGAGCACCTGGCTGGCGCCGACCTCCAGGGCCTTGGCCTTGCGCGCCGAGGACATCTCCAGGGCGATCACCTGTGCCGCGCCGGCGGCGCGCGCGCACATGATGGTGCTCAGGCCGATGGTGCCGGCGCCGACCACCACCACGTTCTGCCCGAGCAGGCTGCCGGCCTTCTTCACCGCGTGCATGCCCACCGCCAGCGGCTCGATCAGCGCGCCGGCCTCGCTGGGAAATCCGGCCGGCAGGGCGTAGAGCAGGTTGGCCGGTACGTTGACGTATTCGGCGAAGGCGCCGTTGTTCATCAGCCCGGTGAAGGCCAGGTTCTCGCAGATGTTGTACAGCCCATGCCGGCAGTAGTAGCAGGTGCCGCAATGCTGGCAGGCGTCTGCGGCGACCGCCTGGCCGACGGCGAAGCCGGTCACGCCGTTGCCGAGGCGGACGATTTCGCCGCTGAACTCGTGGCCGAGGATGCATTGATCCTTGAGGCCGGTGAGCGGGTGCGGCGCCTCCACGGGGATGAATACCGGGCCGGCCAGGTATTCGTGCAGGTCGGAGCCGCAGATGCCGCACCAGTGCACACGGATCTGCACCCAGCCGGGCGGCGGCTCGGCCGGGAGCGGCACGTCTTCCACGCGGATATCGTGGCGGCCGTGCCAGACGGCGGCGCGCATCGCCGCGTTGGCTTGCGGGGAACTGTTCATGTCGGTCGTCTCCTCAATGCTGGCGGAGGAAGTCGAGCAGCAGGCGGTTGACCTGCTCGGCGGCTTCCATCTGCACCATGTGCGCCTGTCCGTGAATGATCTCCACCTGGGCTGGCAGGCCCTCGGCATGCCGCGCCGGGATGATCGCGTCATCGCTGCCCCAGATCGCCAGGACCGGCTGGCGGCCCTCGCTCGCCACGGCACGCAGGTCGTTGCGCTGGCGACCGTCGGCGAACAGGTTGTCCAGCAACTGGCGCAGGGCCGCATCGACGCCTTCCAGGCGCTTGTAGCGGAGCATGTCCTCGAGCATCTGCCGGGTGACCAGCGCGGGGTCGGAGAACAACTGCACCAGTTGCGGCTTCAACGCGTTGCGGTTGGCCGCCTCGACGAAGCCGCGCAGGTAGTCGCCGTTGATCTCCTCGCCGAGGCCGGCGCTGCCGATCAGGCTCAGCGACAGCACCCGCTGCGGCGCCAGGCGCGCGCAGTTCAGCGCCACCGCTCCCCCCATGGAGTGACCGGCCAGGTGTACCTGTTCCAGGTCGAGGTGGTCGAGCAGGGCCAGCACGCTGCCGCTGAGTTCATCGAGGTCGCCGCGCACCAGGGCCTTGCCGGACTCGCCGTGGCCCGGCAGGTCTAGAGCGATCACCCGCCGCTCGGCGGCCAGCGCCTCGTGGTTGAACAACCAGTTGTTCAGGTCGCCACCGAAACCGTGGATCAGCAGTAGCGCCGGATCGCCCTCGCCGCGGTCGAAATAGCGCAGTAGGCGCCCGTCCAGCTCGACTTTCCGCGGTGCCGGTCCGCTATCCCCAGCGTCCTCGTCGGCGGGTACGAATTCGGCCTGGAAGCGTTGCACCAGTGCGTCGATCTCCTCGTCGCTCGCCTCGCCCTCGACCACCACGCCGAGCAGCGCGCCGACCGCCAGGGTCTCGTCCTCGCGCGCCACCTTGCGCCGCAGCACGCCCGAGAAGGGCGCCTCGACGCTGCTGGAGATCTTGTCGGTCTCCACGTCGAGCACCTCGTCGCCTTTCTCGATATGCGCGCCCTCTTCCTTGAGCCAGGCGTCCACCCGACCCTCGGTCATCGACAGGCCCCACTTGGGCATGGTCAGTGTATGGATCCGGCTCATGCCGCGTCCCTCCCTTCCAGGGCCTGGCGCACGGCTGCCTCGATCTTCGCCGCGTCGGGGATGTAGAGGTCTTCCAGGGCGTCGGAGAAAGGCACCGGCGTATGGGGCGCGGTGACCCGGCGGATCGGCGCGCGCAGCGCGGAGAAGGCCCGTTCGGCGACCAGCGCGGCGATGTCGGTGGCCATCGAGCAGCGTGGGTTGGCTTCGTCGACCACCACCAGGCGGCCGGTCTTTTCCACGCTTTCGAGAATGCTGTCCTCGTCCAGTGGGCTGGTGCTGCGCAGGTCCAGTACTTCGCAGGAGATGCCCTGGCGCGCCAGGCTGGCGGCGGCGTCCAGCGCCAGGTGGACCATGCGGCCGTAGGTCACCAGGGTGACGTCGTCGCCGTCGCGGAGGAAGTTCGCCTCGCCGAAGGGTACGCTGTACAGCTCCTCGGGTACCTCGCCCTGCATCGAATAGAGCAGCTTGTGCTCGCAGAAGATCACCGGGTCGTTGTCGCGGATCGCCTGGACCAGCAGGCCCTTGGCGTCGTAGGGCGACGACGGGCAGACCACCTTGAGGCCGGGGATGTGGGTCCATAGCGAAGTGAGCATCTGCGAATGCTGGGCGGCGGCGCGCAGGCCGGCGCCGACCATGGTACGGATCACCAGCGGGGTGACCGCCTTGCCGCCGAACATGTAGCGGAACTTGGCGGCCTGGTTGAGGATCTGGTCCAGGCAGCAACCGGCGAAGTCGACGAACATCAGTTCGCACACCGGGCGCATGCCGCGGGTGGCGGCGCCGACCGCGGCGCCGACATAGCCGATCTCTGACAACGGGGTATCCAGCACACGGCCGGGGAACTGGTGGTAGAGGCCCTTGGTGACCCCCAGCACGCCGCCCCAGGCGTCGTCCTCGCCGGGCGCGCCGGCGCCGCCGGCATTGTCTTCGCCCATGATGAAGACGCTCGGGTCGCGGCGCATTTCCTGGGCCAGCGCCTCGTTGATGGCCTGCTGGTAGCTGATCTTTCTCGCCATGATGGTTCTCCTCGTTCTTGTTTTCGGGCGGCTCAGGGATAGGACACGTAGACGTCGCGCAGCAGGTCGTCCGGCTCCGGCTTGGGATCGTTCTTCGCGCGCTGCACGGCATCCTCGATGCGCGCCTCGACCTCGGCGTCGATGGCGTCCAGGTCGCTGGCGGAGAGCAGGCCGGCGTGGCAGGTGCGTTCGCGGAACTGCTTGAGGCAGTCGCGGGTTTCCCGGTAGTGCTTTACTTCGTCGGGATCGCGGTAGGTCTGTGCGTCGCCCTCGAAGTGTCCGTAGTAGCGGGTCAGCTTGACTTCGATCAGCGACGGCCCCTCGCCGGCGCGGGCGCGCTCGATGGCGGCGCCGGCAGCCTCGTGGACGGCGAAGAAGTCGAAGCCGTCGACCGTCACCCCGGGCATGCCGAAACCGGCGGCGCGGTCGGCGATGTGGTCGCAGGCCACCGACCAGTTGGCCGCGGTGGCCTCGGCATAGCCGTTGTTCTCGGCGACGAACAGGCACGGCAGGTTCCACACCGCGGCCAGGTTCATCGCCTCGAACACCGCGCCTTCGTTGGAGCCGCCATCGCCGAAGAAGGCCACCGCCACCGCATCGCTGCCTTTCAGCTTGGCCGCCAGCGCGGCGCCGGCGGCCAGCGGCGCGCCGGCGCCGACGATTCCGTTGGCGCCGAGCATGCCTTTCTCCAGGTCGGCGATATGCATGGAGCCGCCCTTGCCCTGGCAGACCCCGGTCTTCTTGCCATAGATTTCCGCCATCATGCCGTGCACGTCTACGCCCTTGGCGATGCAGTGGCCGTGGCCGCGATGGGTGGAGGCGATGCAGTCGTCGTCGCGCAGGTGCGCCATCACGCCGGCGGCGGAGGCTTCCTCGCCGGCGTAGAGGTGGACGAAGCCGGGTATCTCGCCCGTGGCGAACTCGACGTGCAGGCGTTCCTCGAAGGCGCGGATGGTGCGCATCACGCGGTAGGCATGGAGCAGTTGGTCGGTGCTCAGAGTGGACATCTTGTTGTTCTCCAGGTTGTCTTCACGGGGTCATCGGGGTTCGCTGGCCGGCCAGCAGGCGATGGCGGGCGGCGTAGGCGAGGGTGGCCGGCACATCGACGCTGAACGGGCCGGAAGGGTCGAGGGTGATGCTCGGGCGGTCGGTGGCGCTGAACTCGATCTCGCGCTCTCCGTCCAGCGCCAGGGTCCCGCTGGACAGGCTCGGTGCGTGGGCCACGCCGGGTTGCAGGTAGCCGGCGGCAGAGACCCCGCAGCCCACCAGCAGGCCCGGCGCCAGCGGCACCAGCAGGCTCTCGCGGGCGTCCGGATGCAGGCGCATCCAGGCGCCGTGGGGCTCCTCGCGGCTCACCGGCGACCACAGTCCGCAAAGCGCCGAAAGGCCGATGGCGTGGGGTTCGGCGAAGCTGACGAAGACTTCGGCGAGGTCTTCGGCGCGACTGATGGCGCGGGCGCCGATGAACGGCTGCGGCGACACCGCGACGTCCACCAGCGCCCACTCGCAGAGCCCGCGGCGCGGCTCGCGCACCAGCAGGCGCTTGTTGCGTCGCAGGCCGATCTCCGGCGGCACCCGGTTGCTGGCGCAGAGGCCGCCGGCGAGCCCCGCGCCGGTGGCTTCGCGCAGCTCCGGGAAAGCGTTGTTGGTCCCGGTGGACAGCGCCAGCAAGGGGACGTCGCCGACCTCGGCGGCCACTGCCTTGTGCGTGCCGTCGCCGCCGAGCACGGCGATCAGCGCCACGCCGCGCTCGACCATGCGCCGCGCCGCCAGGCGGGTATCCTCGACGCTCTGGCGCAGCGGCATGTCGAGGAACTCCAGGAACGGCCAGTGGCCGTCGCGGGCCTGGCGGGTCTGGCTGGCCCGGAGCACGGCGGCGGCGATGCCGGTCATGTCCGGCGGCAGCAACGCATGGCGGATGCCGGTGGCGCCGAAGGCGGCGAGCAGGCGTTGCACCACCGATGCCTTGTCGGTGCTGGAGTGCAGCCCGGCATGGGCGGTGAGGCGACGCAGGTCGCGACCGGAGGCCGGGTTGGCGATGATGCCGACGATCGGCGAGGGCGGGGTCATAGCGAGAATCCGCCGTCGACGGCGATGGCCTGGCCGGTGACGTGCGGCGCGCAGGCCAGGTAGACGACGAGCTGGCCCATGTCTTCGACGGTCTGCGCCTCGCCCTGGGGCAGCAGGCTGGCCTGGTGGCGTTCCCAGGACTGCGCCTCGCTTTCGCCGGCCTGCCGCCAGCGGCCCGACAAGCCGTCCTCGCCGCGCCACATTCCGGTGCCGACGATTCCCGGGCAGAGCGCGTTGACCGTCACCCCGTCGCGCGCGACCTCCTTGGCCAGGGCATTGCTGAAACCGATCACGGCAAACTTCGAGGCACAGTAGTGGGCGAGGTCGGGGAGACCGACCTTGCCGGCGATCGATGACAGGTTGACGATCCGCCCCCAGCGCTGCGCCTGCATCAGCGGCAGTTCGGCCTGGCAGCAGAGGAACACGCCGCGGGCGTTGACGTTCATCACCCGGTCCCAGTCGGCGAGGCTGAGTTCGGCGACCTTGCGGATGCTGATCACCCCGGCATTGTTCACCGCCACGTCGAGCCGGCCGAACTCCGTGGCGACCCGCTCGACCATCGCCCGGACGCTGTCGCCGTCGCTGACGTCGACCCCAAGGGCCAGGCTGCGGCGACCGAGGCTGCGGATCGCGGCGGCGGTTTCCTCGGCGACCTGCGGATCGAGGTCGGCCACCGCCACGTCGGCGCCGGCGCGCGCCAGGGCGAGGGCGATGCCCCGGCCGATGCCGCGTCCGGCGCCGGTCACCAGCGCGACCCGGGAAGACAGGGAGAAATCGTCGGACGACGTAGCGTGCATGCTTCACCTCTGATTGTTCTTGTAGGTGTATGCGGCAGGGCGTTGGGAGGAGCGGACAGTCCGCCCTGCCGTCGCCGTGGCTGGAGCAAGGCCGATGCCAGGTTGCGGCGTGGCGGCCGGAAGGCCCGTCGTAGAGCGCCGGCATGGGAAGGCCGGCGACCGCCGGGGCGACGTCCGGCGAGACAACCCATGTCATCGCGCACGGGTTCCCGGCGAGACGCTGAGACGCTCCGTCTCAGTCGTCGGCTGTGGCGGCCCGGCGCTTGTCGAGGGTCGCCGATGGGCGCTTAATGGGCGGCACAACAACAAGATGCCGAGCAACGGAGGCCCCATGCTTTCCGCACACTCGAAGGACCATGTGGACTGTGTCAGCCGTGTCCTGAGGAACGCCGCGCGCCTGCCGCAGGCGCCGGTGCCGACGCCGATCCTCGACTCCTGGCGCCGCTCCATGGAGCAGCACCGTCTCGACCCGGGGTCCCTGCAAGGGCCGCGGATTCTCTCGCAGACCCTCCTCGACGAATGTCGCGAGCGTTCCGAACTGTTCCTGCGCATCGCCAGCGAAGAGGTGGCGCGACTGCATGGACGGGTGCGCGATGCCGACTACTGCGTACTGCTCACCGATGCCCAGGGGCGGACCATCGACTACCGTGTCGAGTCGACCATCCGCAACGACTGCCGCAAGGCCGGGCTGTACCTCGGCACCTGCTGGTCGGAAGGCGAGGAGGGCACCTGCGGGGTGGCCGCCGTACTCACCGACAGGACTGCGGTGACGGTGCACAAGCGCGATCACTTCCGCGCCGCCTTCATCGACCTGACCTGTTCCGCGGCGCCGGTCTTCGATCCGCAGGGCGAGTTGCTCGGTGTGCTCGACGTTTCCGCCGTGCAATCGCCGGACGACCGCCGTAGCCAGCATCTGATCCGGCAGATGGTGGCGCAGAGCGCGCGGGAGATCGAGAACGCCTTCTTCATGCACAGCGCCCAGGGCCATTGGGTGCTGCGCGCGCACCGTGCGCCGGGCTACGTCGACAGCCAGCCGGACTACCTGTTCGCCTGGGACGCCGATGGGCGCCTGCTGGCGTTGAACCCGGCGGCGCGGCACTACCTGCGGCAGCGCCTGGGGCAGGTGCCGAGCCACATCGGCGAGGTGTTCGACCTCGACGCCCTGCACGCCGCCGCCGACCAGGCGCCGTGCCTGCTGCGCGGCCAGGCCGGCGAGCTGCACGTGCGTCTCAGCGCGCCGCGGGCCAAGGCGCGGCGGCTGGAGCGCGAGGTGCCCGACGACGCTGCGCTCGACCCGCGCATCGCCGAAAGCCTGCGCCTGGCGGTGCGGGTCAAGGACCGCAACCTGCCGGTGCTGATCCAGGGCGAGACCGGCGCCGGCAAGGAGGTTTTCGCCCGCCAGCTGCACCAGGCCAGCGCCCGTCGCGACAAACCCTTCGTCGCGCTCAACTGCGCGGCGATTCCCGAAAGCCTGATCGAGAGCGAGCTGTTCGGCTACGTTGGCGGAGCCTTTACCGGCGCGGCGGCGAAAGGGATGCGCGGCCTGCTGCAGCAGGCCGATGGCGGTACCCTGTTCCTCGACGAGATCGGTGACATGCCGCTGGGCCTGCAGACCCGCCTGCTGCGCGTGCTGGCCGAGGGCGAGGTGGCGCCGCTGGGGGCTGCGCGCCGGCAGGCTGTGGATATCCAGGTGATCTGCGCCACCCACCGCGACCTGGCGGCGCTGGTGGCGGCCGGCGGCTTCCGCGAGGATCTCTACTTCCGCCTCGGCGGCGCCCGCTTCGAACTGCCGCCGCTACGCGAACGCAGCGACCGGCTGGCGCTGATCCGGCGCATCCTCGACGAGGAAACCGCGCACTGCGGCGTACGCATCGAACTCGGCGAGGCAGCCCTGGAATGCCTGCTCGGCTATCGCTGGCCGGGCAATGTCCGCCAGTTGCGGCATGTGTTGCGCTACGCCTGCGCGCTGTGCGGCGGCGCCACCCTGCAACTCGCCGACCTTCCGGCAGAGCTGCGTGGCGAAGGCCGGACACCGGCCAGTGCGTGCGAGAGCGGCGGCGGTCCGGAGCGCGACGCCCTGCTCGACGCCCTCGTGCGGCATCGCTGGAAACCCATGGCCGCGGCGCGGGAACTGGGTATCTCGCGAGCGACCCTGTATCGGCGGGTGCGCCGGCATGGCATCCGCATGCCGGGCCAGGCGGACGACTGAGGTGCGCCGGCGGCCGGCGCAGTCGTCAAGCGCGGAAAATCAAAACCAGCCTTGAGCCTTGCCCCGTTAATGCCGGTGGGCTTTCCCTGTAGCGTTCCGGGCAGCGGCGCAACCCGTTCGGTCGCGCCCCGCCAGGAGCCTACGGAGGAAACCCATGCCCGCCCCGCACCAGCCAGCCCGCAACCCGACCGGGGAGTTCGACCCATGCCGCTAGCCCTGCTGCTCGCCATGGGCGCGTTCTCCCTGAGCCTGTCGATTTCCCCCGGTCCGGTGAACCTGACCATCGTCGCTTCCGGCGCCAACCATGGTTTCCGCCGGACCCTGCCGTTCGTCACCGGCGCCACCCTCGGCTTCGTCCTGCTGCTGGCCTTCGTCGGCTTCTGGTTCGTCCGCGCGATCGAGGCCTACCCGCGCTTCTTCGACTACCTGGGGATGGCCGGCGCGGCGTTCATCGCTCATGTGGGCTACCGCATCGCCACCGCGGATCCACGCCTGGCCCTGGAGGAAAACGGGGTCCCCGGGTTCTTCCAGGGCGTGCTCCTGCAATGGCTCAATCCCAAGGCCTGGATCGCCTGCGCTTCCGGCGTGGCCTTGTTCGCCAGCCCGAGCACGCACGCGCCGCTGCTGGTCTTCATGGCCATCTACCTGGTGGTCTGCTACCTCTCGCTGGCCGCCTGGGCACTGCTCGGTGACCGCGTGGCGCTGCTGCTCGACAGCCCCCGGCGGGTGCGCCTGTTCAATCGGGCGATGGGCGGCACCCTGGTGCTGACCGCTGGCTACATGCTCTACCTGCAGCTCGCCGCTAGCCCGGATTGAAGGCCTCGTAGAGGCGATTGATGAGGGTATAGGCGATGCTGCTGGCGGGTACGTTGGGCGGCCACACCGCATACACCTTCAACGGCTCCAGGCGCCATTCCGGCAGCACCGCGCGCAACTCGCCGCGGCGGATCGGCTCGTCGCTCAGGTAGGTCGGCGGCGCGGCCAGGCCGACGCCGAGGCGGGCCAGGCGGCAGGAGGCTTCGACGCTGTCGACGCGCACCCGCGGGGTGTAGTCGACGCGTACCTCCTCGTCGTCCCGCGCATGACGGAATAGCCGGCTGTCGGGGCGCATGCCGAGCCCGATCCATTCCAGCCGCTGCAGGTCGCGCGGGTGTTCCAGCGGCGCGTGCCGGGCCAGGAATGCCGGTGCCGCCACTACCTGGCGCGGCAGCAGGAACAGGTGACGGGCCTTCAGCGAGCTGTCCGGCAGGTCGCCGATGCGGAAGGCGATGTCGATGCCGTCGCCGATGATGTCGTGGCGGCTGTCGTCGCAGGCGATGCCGAGGTCGAGGTCGGGATGCTCCTCGATGAAGGCTGCCAGGTGACGGGTGAAGTCGCCGTTGACGAACACCGCGGGCATCGAGATGCGCAGGCTGTTGCGGGTCGAGACGGCGCGCTGGCGGAACTCGATGAAGCCCTTCTCGTAGAGTTCCAGCATGGAGCGGGCGGTGTCCAGCAACTGCGTGCCGTCCTGGGTCAGCGACAGCTTGCGGCTGTTGCGGTAGAGCAGCGCACGGCCCAGGTTCCGTTCCAGCCTGGACAGGTGCAGGCTGGCGGTCGCGGCGCTTAGGCCCAGCGCCTCGGCGCCGCCGGAGACGGAGCCGGTCTCGGCGATCTTGGCGAATACGATCAGGTAGCGGATGTCGTCGATCATGCGGTCTCTCGTCGCGGGGGCTGGGTGCATCCTGCGCGATGGCGGCCAGCCGGACAAGCGCGAGAGGTAGAGAGCGGCGGCGCTTCCCGGGCTTTTCAGCGCAGGCTCCAGAAACCCAGGCGACCGAGGCTCGCCGCCAGTCGCAGACGCGAGGTCTGCCAGTTGCCGAGGGCGCGGATGTGCTGGTCCTCGGCGCTGGCGTAGGCGGTCAGGGCGTTGAGCAGCTCGATCATGCTGCCGACCCCTGAGCGGTAGCGGCCCTGCACCACCTCCAGGCTTTGCCGCGACTGTTCGACCAGTTCGCGGGTGCGCGCCAGGCTGCGGGTCTCGACGCTGAGCGACTGGTAGTTGTTCCACACCTCCAGCGAAACCTGCTGCTCGGTGTCGGCCAGCTCCGCTTCGCTGGCTTCGCGGCGGGCCAGGGCGTTGCGGACCTGGTAGGTGCGTTCGAAGCCTTCGAACAACGGGATGTTCAGTTGCAGGCCGATGCTGCGGTCGCGTTCGCGGGTATCGCCGTTGAACGCCATCGCCTGGTCGCTATGGCTGCGTGCCAGGTTGGCGCTCAGCGCCAGGCTCGGCCGGCCGGCGGCGCGGCTTTCCTCCACCGAGGCGGCGGCGGCTTTCAGCCGCGCCTGGGCGGCGAGCAGCGCCGGATGCTCGCGGCGGGCTTCGGCGAGCATCTCGTCGATGGCCTTGACGAAGCCGGTGTCGGGTTGCGCCTCCAGCTCGCCGGAGAGGCGCAGCGGGGTATCCGGCGCCAGGCCCATGCGCAGGGCGATGACGCCGAGGGCGTTGCTCAGGGCGCCTTCGTCGCGGACCTGGGCGAGGCTCGCCTGGGACAGCGCGGTCTGCGCCTGCAGGCGATCGGAAAGGGCGGCGGCGCCGGCCCGGTACTTGGCGTCGGCGGCTTCCAGGTTCTGCGCCGCCAGCTCCGCGACCTGCCGCGAGGCGGCCAGGCTGCGCTGGGCGGCGAGGGCGTCGTAGTAGGCCTGGCCGGCGACCTGGCCGGCGGTGCCGAACACGTCCGGCTCGTAGGCGGCGGCGCCGGGAACCAGGCCGAGCAGGCCGCACAACAGGCCGGCGAGGGCACGCATCAGGCCTGCTCCCGCGCCGCGGCGGCCTGGCGTTCGGCCAGGCGCGCGGTGCTTTCGTCGAGGCTTACCTTGCCCTGGCCGAGGACTATCACGCGGTCCGCCGAGGCGATGGTCTCGGGCCGATGGGCGACCATGATGCGGGTGATGCGCAGCGCGCGAATGGCGGCGTTGACCCGCTGTTCGCAGTGTACGTCGAGGTGGCTGGTGGCTTCGTCGAGGAACAGGATGCGCGGCTTCTTGTACAGCGCCCGGGCCAGCATCACCCGCTGCTTCTGGCCGCCGGAGAGCACCGTGCCCATGTCGCCGACCAGGGTGTTGTAGCCCATCGGCATGGCCTGGATGTCATCGTGGATGGCAGCCATCTGCGCGCACTGCAGCAGCCAGGGCATGTCCGGTTGCGGGTCGAAGAAACTGATGTTGTCGCTGAGCGAACCGGCGAACAGCACGTCGTCCTGCAGCACCGTGCCGACCAGTTCGCGCAGGCCGTCCAGGCCCAGTTGCGCAAGGTCCAGGCCGGCCATGCGGATCTGTCCCTCCACTGGCGGGAGGATGCCCAGCAGGACGTTGAACAGGGTGCTCTTGCCGCAGCCCGAGGGGCCGACGATGGCCACCGACTCGCCGCCGGCGATGCGCAGGTCGAGGCCGTCGAGGACCCAGGGCTCCTGTTCCGCGTAGCGGTAGCGCAGGCCCTGGATCTCGATGCTCGCCTCGCGCTCGCGGAGGTTCTCCGGGAGGATGTCGCCGTGGCTGACCTCCGGGGCCTGGAGCACGATGTCGGCCAGGCGCTCGCCCTGCAACTGGAGCATGCGCAGCTCGAAGAACTTGTCGATCAGGCTGCCGACGCGGCTGTCGAACTGCGACTTGTAGGCGTTGAAGGCCATCAGGATGCCGACGCTGAACTGGCCGTCCATCACCATGGTCGCGCCGAGCCAGATCACCAGCAGGTTCTCCACGCCGAACAGTAGGCCGTTGAGCTGCTGGTAGAACAGTTGCAGCTTCTGCGTACGCAGGCCGGCGTTGATCTGTTCCACCAGCAGGCCGAGCCATACCGAGCGGCGCTCGTCCTGGCGCTGGAACAGCTTCAGCGGGCGGATGCCGCGCACCGTCTCGAGGAAGTGGCTCTGCTGGCGCGCGGCGTGGACGATCTGCTCCTCGGTGGCGTTGCGCAACGGCCGGTACCAGATCCAGCGGCCGAGGGCGTAGAGGCTCATGGCGGCGATGGCGATGGCCGCCAGTGGCGGACTGTAGAGCAGCATCATGCCGAGGGTGGCGACGGTCATCAGGCCGTCCAGCACCGCCGAGAGGAAGGCCGCGGTGAGGGTCTGCTGGATGCTGTTCACCGCGCCGAAGCGCGACACCACGTCGCCCAGGTGGCGCTTCTCGAAATACTGCGCGGGCAGCCGCAGCAGGTGGCTGAAGACGTTGGCCTGCCACTGCACGCCGAGCAGGGTGCTCATGTGCATCATCACCCAGGCGCGCACCCCGCTGACCGCCTGCTGCATCAGCAGCAACAGGCCGAAGCCGATGGCCAGGGTGCTGAGCAGGTCACGGTCTTCGCTGACGATGACGTTGTCGATGGTCCATTGCAGGAAGAACGGACTGATCAGCGAGAACACTTCCAGCGCGCCGGCGAGCAGCAGCACCTGGGCCAGCGAGCGGTACAGCCCGGTGACCTTGCCGAGCATGCCCAGCAGCTTGATCCGCGGCGGCGCCTCCTGTTTCTCGAAGCCGCTCTCCGGCCAGAGTTCCAGGGCTACCCCGGTGAAGCTCCGCGAGACTTCCTCCAGGCCCAGCCGGCGCTGGCCGTGGGCGGGGTCGTGGAGCACCGCGCCGCGCCCGTCGACCGCCTTGAGCACGACGAAGTGGTTGAAGTTCCAGTGCAGCACGCAGGGCAGCTTGAGCTTGCCGAGGTCGCCGAGGTCGAGCTTCACCGCGCGGGTACCCAGGCCGAGGCGGTGGGCGGTCTGGATCAGTTGCTTGAGGGAGATGCCCTTGAGCGATACGGAGAAGCGCCGGCGCAGTTCCATCAGGCCGGTATGGTGGCCGTGGTAGCCGGCGATCATCGCCAGGCAGGCCAGGCCGCATTCGGTGGCTTCGGTCTGCAGCACCAGCGGCAGGCGGCGGCCCAGGCGCAGGGCGAGAGCGTCGAGAAAGGCCATGGGTCGTTCCTAGAGTTTGCCGGTCAGGCTGTAGAGCGGTTCCAGCACCCATTCGTAGAGGCGCCGGGTGTCCTGGAGGATGTCGGCGTCCAGCAGCATGCCGCTCTGCAGCGGACGCGGCTGGCCGTAGGCGGTCACCGCCTGGTCGTCGAGGGTTACCCGCAGCCGGTACAGCTGCTCGCCATCCTGGCCGAGCCCCGGGACGCCGCCGACCATGCTGGAAAGCTCGGCGTAGGAGACGCTGGCGCGGGAGATCGACTGCACCTTGCCGTGGTACTGGCCGAACTTCTGGTACGGATAGGCCTGGTAGCGGATCAGCACCGCATCGCCCGGCCGGATGAAACCGATGGACTTGCTCGGCGCGTAGAGTTCGGCCTGCAACGGGGTGTCGGCGGGAACGATGCTCAGCAGCGGACGCGAGCTGTCGACGGTCTGCCCGGCTTCGGCGAGCACGGCGGTGGCGATGCCGCTCTCCGGCGCGGTGACCAGCAAGGTGCGCTTGGCTTCGCTTTCGGCCAGGTCCTGCTCCACCGCGCTGAGCTGGCGGCGGGTTTCCGCGAGCTGGTTGGCCTGGCGCGCGGAAAGCCCGGCGAGTTCGTTGCGGCGCTCGGTCAACTGCTGCCGCAGCGACGTGCGTTCGCGCTCCAGGCCTTGCAGCGTCTGGCGCTGGCCGAGCAGCTCGGCCTGGCGCTGCTGCAACTGGTCCATGGAGATGTAGCCCTTGTCCATCAGCCCCTGGTAGCGCGCGGCGGCGTCGCTGGCCAGCGCCAGCAGGCGTTGCTGGCTGTCGGTCTGGGCGGCGAGGGTGGTGAGTTCGCGCTGCAGGCTGGCGACCTTGCTGGTCAGGCTGTCGCGCTCGTCGTCTTGCAGGCGGCGAAGCTTTTCCAGTTCGTCGCGCAGGGAGTCGCGGCGTTGTTCCAGGCGCCTGCTGATGCCGGCCTGCACCGGCCCGGCATCGCTGCCGTAGCGTTCGCTGGAAAGCACCATCAGGCGCTCGCCGCGTCGTACCGCCTGGCCTTCCTGGACGAACTTGCGCAGCACGATGCCGGCCTGCGGCGCGTGCACCTTGACCTGGCCGCTGGCGGGCACCAATTGGCCGCTGACGGTGCTGCGCTTGGTGTAGCTGCCGAACAGGAAGAAGCCCACCACCAGCAGCGCCATCGCCGCGGCCAGCAGGGTGAGAAAAGTGAAGGAGACCGGGCGGATCAGCACGATCTCGCCCAGGCCGCCGGCATGCTGGGCGTCGAGGGCTTCCTGGCGAAACATGGTGGCTGGATCCTGGATTCGAATAATACTTGCATGACACTCCGACACCCTTGCGAAAGTTCAAACGCATGAAGTGCCGGAGTGCGACTTTTCTAATTAGATGGTGGTGCGGCCTACATCACCGGGACCGAAGTTTTCCCGGTATTGGCCCAAGTAACCGACAGCCGTCTCTGCATTGGTGAAGAGACCGACCGTGCCCCCGGCAATAGCACCCATGGCGGTTGGCACGATCAGGCCGACCAACTGGGAAAGAGCGCCGAAGCCGAAGCCGCCGGCACCGCCCCATTTCCCGCCGATTGCCATGCCCGTCGCGGCGCCGTCGACGGCGCCTACGATCATGCCGGAAAGAGTTCCACCCGAAACGCAGGTGACTTCAATGTCATTGAGTTCTTTCATTTCATATATCTCCTTTAGGCTTTCCGTGAGTCTGGAAAGCCATTCGATGGTACTAATCCGAAAGAGTGGGATGAACTGCCAGGATTAGCGGTTTTTCATGGGCTCGATAATTCGTTTGACAATGAGTTTCAATATTCGGCGGATGAAGGTTTGCCACTCCGGGTAAACTTTGCGAATGATTAAGGCCGGTTCGTGCGACACCTCGATAAGACCTGTTGAACAAGTCAACGCCGTATCGAGGGCTCATTCATATCGGCTCCGGCCAACCGCTCTTCGTCCGAGTCAGTACGGCCTCGCATAGCGGCATTTCATGGCATCAGCCGGTCGAGCAGCGGCGAGCTGAACAGCCGATGCGGATCGGCTTCGTTCAACTGGCGCACGGCGCTGTCCCAATCGTTGTCTGCGACCAGGCCCTGGCGTAGCGACTGCGCCACCAACTGGTCGACCACCGTCGGCTCGTCCCAGGCGGCGGCGGGGCTGTAGCCCCAGCCCTTGCTCCACTCCACCCGCAGCGAGGCGTAGTCGCCGCTGAAGTGGTCGAACAGCCAGGCCTCGAACTCGTGGTAGAAGGCATTGGCCTGCGGGGTACCGGGCAGGCTGAGGATGTCCAGCCAGATCGCCGTGTCCCACTCCGGTTGGTCGGGGCGCGGACGGATCGCCGACAGGCTGGGCACCTGGGCGCCGGGAACGATCGACTCGCCGGGCTGGTCGAGCCCGCTGACGCGAATCTCCACCGGGCCGTTCATGGGGTAGTGGCCGTTGGCGCGGTAGGCGGCGACCATCGTCTGGTACTGCAGGTAGAACTCGTTGATCACCCGCTGCACGTCGCGACGCCGGGTCAGCACCGCGTAGCCGTTGGCGGTGACGCGCAGGGTGCTGGGCTTGATGTACAGCAGCAGGTCCTTGCTCCAGCCCCACAGGTCGTAGCCCAGGGTCAGCGCCATGCCGCCCACTACCAGGTCGTACTGCAGCTTGCCGAGCAGCGGGGTGAGTTCCGGGTGGCCGGTGTTGATCGCCGCCAGCAGGTCGGACAGCGCCTTGGGAATGTTGTCGGAGAAGGGGTAGTTGAACGGGCCGTTGACCGCGCGGGCGCCGAACGGGCAGCGCGGGGTCGGCGTCCAGACCTTCAGCCAGGGCTTGTCGGTGAAGGGGAACCAGATGGCCTCGGCGCGTCCGCTTTTCTGCAGGAAGCTGTCGAAGGTCCTTCCGCCGCTGCCGGCCGCGGCGAACATCTCGCTCGCCGGGATGTTCACGTAGCTCTGGCAGCGCATGCGCTTGTTGACCCCGGCCTGGAGGGTCGCCTCGACGATGAAGGCGCGTCCGAGGTGGACGAGGAACGGCGCGCAGGCCGGATCGTCGCGGCGGAAGGTCTTCAGCACGTATTGTCCGGCGGCGCCGTCCCAGACCACCGCGGTCAGCGCCACGATGCTGTTGCTCAGGGAGCCGTAGCTCTGCCCCGGCAGGCGGCTTTCGCCCTGCGCCGGGATGCCGGTGCCGTGGCCGTCGATGGCGAGCACCCCGCCGAGGGTCAGGTCACCCGGCGCCGGCGTGGCGACGAAGCCGAGCTTGACCCGCTCCAGTTGTTTCAGCAGGGCTTCCATGGTGACGCCGGTCTGCGCGCTGAACAGGCCGAACTCGCCCTGGGCGTCGATCCGTACGCGGGTCAGGTAACGGCTGGTTTCCACCAGCACGATGCGGCTCTCGCAGTTCTCGCCGCCTTTCAGCAGCAGCGGGGACCAGTTGTGACCCATGCCGCGCGGGCGCACCTTGAAGCCGTTCTGCCAGGCCCAGTTGACCACCGCGAGAACCTCTTCGTTGGTGCGCGGGGCGCAGCTCCAGAGGTCGTCGGCGGCGATTTCCCCCGACCAGTTGCGGAACGCCCGCCGATAAAGTTCGAGGCCGGCCGGAAAGCCTGCCGGCGCCGGACAACTGCTGGCGGCGGCTTCGGCGGGCTGGATGACGAAGGCCGGGGTCCAGCCGGCCACCAGGCCGACCGCGCCGAGCGTGGCACTCTTGCCGAGGAAGCTGCGGCGCGACAGGCCGCCGGATTCCTGGTCGGGATCGCCGACGAAGGCGTCGGCTTGCTGGATGGGGTCGTGCATGGCGGTTCTCCTGATCGGGGCGCTGGTCGCCCCTTCCCGGTTGCCGGGTCCTAGGTCGCCGCCGGGGGCGTCCGGGTCTCCGGCGACGGTGGAGGCCCGCTCCGCGACGGGAGCGGGCCGAGGTCCTGGGATCAGGTCCACTCGGTGTCGTAGTGGTAATCGATGCGGCTGGTGTCGCCGCCGAGCAGGCCGCCGACCGCGGCGACGCCCTTGAACACGCCGTAGCCGAGGGTGTCGGCCAGTTGATGGATGGGGGTCAGGCCGACGGCGTTGAACACCTTGCCGACCGAAGAGATGACCGACGTGTTGAGCAGGTCGTTGGACACCTTGACCACATCGACGATGGCATCGCCGACGAAGCTGAAGAGTCCGGCGCCCGATACCTGGTCGATTTCATCGAAGCTCAGTTCCTGAAGTGTGGCGAGTTGCATGGCGCTATTCCTTCATCAATCAAGTTTTGAGCGATAGCCGGCCCTCTCGCATAAACATCGGTTTGCGAAGATAGAGTGACTATCGGTTGCCAGCCGCTCTGGAAAAGTACTTTGCCGGCTGGTCGCTGAAAATTACTGATCTGCCGGCGAGAGTGTCAATCTGGGAAGTTGATAGGTTGAACCTGGAATATCCATGCTAGGCAAATGACGCCGATATTCTGTCAGTGGAATTGGTCGATGTTTTTTCGAATGCCGCGATAAGCATCTGGATATTGCTGATCCATTGATATTCGTGGGTACTGGGAAGCGGTTCGCTATTTTTACGAGATGATGCGCCAATCCAGAAAAGTATCGAATTATTGCTTTCGGAAAAAATTCAACTGCCTTGCTGATAGGTTTCTTCCGGTCGAGTTATTGAAGTCCATGTCCGGTCTTGCGTTGTTTTTCAAAGTAGAGAAACCGGCGTCATAAATTTGTGCGGATAACTGGCGGGCAAACTTTCCCAGGCTGCGCTTCTGTTGCGGGGAAGTGCTTCGGTTCGTGTCGAGGCGCTTTCCAGTCTTGACAGCCCGGCACAGGCGCGTAGAGTTCCGCGCATGAATCGTGCAGCCCTGACCTTCAAGCGCTATTACGCCTATCTGCTCCCTCATTGAGGCGGTAGATGCGTCGCTGCATTCCCGAACCGCCCGAGGCGGCGGTCCGGTGAACTCCCTCCCAACCTGTCTCCTCGGGCATCCACCGTGCCAAAGGAGATACCCGTGTCCGTCCCGACCCATCAGCAAGACCTGATCGCCCTGCTCGAAGAGCGTGGCTTCGTCCACCAGTGCACCGACCGCGACGGCCTCGCCGCGCACCTGGCCGCCGGTCCGGCAACCGCCTACCTGGGCTTCGACGCCACCGCCGACAGCCTGCACGTCGGCCACCTGCAGGGCCTGATGCTGATGCGCTGGCTACAGAAGGCCGGGCACCGCCCGTTGCTGCTGATCGGTGGCGCGACCACCCGGATCGGCGATCCGAGCTTCCGCGATTCGAGCCGGCCGATCCTCACCGAGGCGCAGATCCAGGCCAATATCGACGGCATCGCCCGGGTTTTCTCGCGCTACGTCGAACTGCACGACGACAGCCTGGTGAACAACGCCGAATGGCTGGACGGCGTCGGCTACCTGGAGTTCCTCGACCGGGTCGGCCGGCACTTCTCGATCAACCGCCTGCTGACCTTCGACGCCATCAGGCAGCGCCTGGACCGCGAGCATTCGCTGTCGTTCCTCGAGTTCGGCTACACCCTGCTGCAGGCCTACGATTTCGTCGAACTGTCGCGCCGGCGCGGCTGCACCCTGCAACTCGGCGGCGCCGACCAGTGGGCGAACATCATCAACGGCGTGGAGCTGTCGCGACGCCAGGGCGGCGCCCAGCTGTTCGGCCTGACCATGCCGCTGCTGGCCACCAGTGACGGGCGCAAGATGGGCAAGTCGGCGCAGGGTGCGGTATGGCTCAACGCCGAGCGCCTGGCGCCGTTCGACTTCTGGCAGTTCTGGCGCAACTGCGATGATCGCGACGTCGGTCGCTTCCTCGCCCTGTTCAGCGAACTGCCGATGGATGAGGTGCGCCGCCTGGGCGCCTTGCAGGGCGCCGAGCTGAACGAAGCGAAGGTGGTCCTGGCCAATGCCGCCACCGCCCTGGCGCACGGCGAGCACGCCGCGCGATCCGCCGCCGATGCCGCGCGCGGGGTGTTCGCCGACGGTACGCGGGACAGCGGCCTGCCGGTGATGAAGCTATCCCGCGCGCGCCTGGCGCAGGGACTGTCGCTGACCGACCTGCTGCTGGAACACGCGATCCAGCCCTCCCGCAGCGCGGTCCGCCGCCTCGCCGCCGGCGGCGGCCTGCGCCTGGACGGCACGCCGGTCAGCGATCCGGACGCGCCGCTGGCGGGCGAGGTCGACGGGCTGCGCTTGAGCCTGGGCAAGAAGCAGCATTTGCACCTGCGACTCGAGGATTGAGGTGCCTGCGGCCCCAAGGGGCCGCGCTTCACCAGAGCTTTAGCGTGTAATTGACGATGAAGCGGTTCTCGTCCAGGTCCGCACCGTAGCGGCTGCGGTAGGTGATGTTGCGCCATTTCAAGGCGACGCTCTTCAGCGGTCCGCTCTGGATCACGTAGGACAGGTCGGTGTTGCGCTCCCATTCGCTGTCGTCGGCACGGCCGGCGCCGCGGTCGATGTCGCGGCCCTGTACATAGCGGGTCATGAGGTTCAGGCCGGGCAGGCCGAGGCCGGCGAAGTCGTAGTCGTAGCGCAGTTGCCAGGATTTCTCCTGCGGTCGGGTGAAGGTCTGGTAGGCCATGAGGTTGGCCACGTAGGGCGTGGTGTAGCCGTTGAGCACCGGAAAGGCGTCGTTGCCGATCATCTTCTGGACACCGATGCCGAAGGCGTGGGCGCCGGCGCGCAGGGTGAGCATGGCGTTGAGGTTGCGATTGTCCACCGGCCCGGAGATCGCCGCGCCGTCTTCGCCGCTGTCGAAGTAGCGCAGGTCGCTGCGCAGCGACAGCACTTCGCCCAGCGGCAGGGTGTGCAGCAGGCCGAGATAGTGCTGCCGGTAGATGTCCTTGAGCTGGCCGTAGTAATAGCTGGCGCTGAGCCGAGGGGTGAAGGCGTAGGTCGCGCCGGCGAGATTGAACTCGTCGCTGGCGTGGGCCTTGTCGCGGCCCATGATGTACATGTCGTCGCTGCCGGCCGACTCGCGAGTGCGCGACTTCCACAATTGCCCCGCGGTGAGGGTGAGACCCTCGATCTCGCTGGAGGTCAGCAGCGCGCCGTCGAAGGTCTGCGGCAACAGGCGCACGTCGTCGCGGAACGCCACCGGCAGTTGCGGCATGAGGATGCCGACCTGTAGCTGGGTCTGCGAATAGCGCAGCTTGGCGGTCAGGCCGAGGTGACTGTAGTCGTCCACCGGCTCCTTCGAATTCGCTCCGAACGGCAGCGTGCCATCGTTGCTACGCCCGCGTCCCGAGTCGAGCTTGACGCCGAGCAGCCCGGTAGCATCCAGGCCGAAGCCGAGCGGGCCGCCGGTGAAACCGGATTGCAGGCGCAGGACGAAGCCCTGCGACCAGTTGCCGGCCTGCGATTGGGGCGCATCGTGCTGGCGGTAGTCGCGCAACTGGTAGAAGTTGCGGAGGTCGAGGTGGGCGCTGCTGTCCGCGAGGAATTCCGCTTGCGCGGCGAGGGGCAGGAGGCCGAGGCCAAGCGCATAGCTGCGCCAGGCGCACGGGCGGGGGCATGCCGTGATCATCGATTCTTCCCTTGGTTGTTGTTCTTGTAGGTATGGGTGACGCCGATTGCACGGTGAGTTTTAGCATATTGTTAACTTGTTAATGAAGTGTTGGCGATCCTCCCGGAAGCTTCGCTAGCCTCTGCCCCTTTCCATGCTCATCGAGCATTGACGGTAAGGCGCTGGAGAGCGAAGCCAGCCTGGAATCTTTCGCCTTCTGCGCATTTGGTTAATCTGTTAACGTTGTCGGCCCGCGAAAGGAGCCAGGCCCGCGCGCTGCCAGGGTGAACGAGGTCGCGGCGCGAGGATTTCCCGGACGGCGAACTTGCATCCGCGTGCACGGCGGTGTCGTCTGGACCGAAAGGCGAAGAAGAGGAGGGCGAGCGTGCCTGCGAGTGCATCGAGGATTCAGGTCGGAAGCGGCGAACGACGCCTGTTGCTGCTGTTGTCGGCGCTGGTGGCGTTCGGCCCGCTGTCGATCGACATGTACCTGCCGAGCCTGCCGGCGATCGCCGCCGATCTCGGCGCCAGCGATGCCCAGGTGCAGCGGAGCATCAGCGGCTTCCTGGTCGGCTTCTGCGTCGGCATGCTGTTCTACGGCCCCTTGTCCGACCGTTTCGGCCGGCGCCCGGTGCTGCTGGCCGGTATCGCCTTGTACCTGTTCAGCAGCCTGGCCTGCGCGCTGGCCGACAGCGCGGGGCAACTGGTCCTGCTGAGGGTGCTCCAGGCCCTCGGCGGCGGCGCCGCGTCGGTGCTGGCTCGGGCCATGGTGCGCGACCTCTATCCGTTGGGCGAGGCCGCCCGGATGCTGGCATTGATGCACATGGTGACCATGCTGGCACCGCTGGCCGCGCCGCTGCTCGGCGGCTACCTGATGCTCTGGGCCGGCTGGCGCGCGTTGTTCGTGGTCCTGGCGCTGTTCGCCGGGCTCTGCCTGCTGGCGGTCTGGCGGGTCGCCGAAAGCCACCCGCCGGAGCGCCGCGGCGGCAGCCTGGCCCAGGCCTTTCTCGCCTATGGGCGGCTGCTCGGCGACCGTCGCGCGCTGGGCTACGTGCTGTGCATGGGGCTGGCGTTCGCCGGGATGTTCGCCTACATCAGCGCCGCGCCCTTCGTGTTCATCGAGCATTTCGGCGTGCGCGCGGAGCGCTTCGGCTGGTTCTTCGGCCTGAACATCCTCGGCGTGATGCTCGCCACCTGGTGCAGCGCGCGCCTGGTGCGCCGCCACGGTCCGCGGCCGCTGCTGCGGGCCGGCAGCCTGCTGGGCTGCGTGTCCGGGCTGTTCCTCCTCGGCTATGCGGCGCTCGGCGAGCGGGGCGGGTTGTGGGCGCTGGTGCCCGGCCTGCTGTGCTTCGTCAGCGTCACCGGCCTGCTCGGCGCCAACTGCATCGCCAGCCTGCTGGCGTTGTATCCCGGACAGGCCGGGGCGGCTTCGGCGGTGGCGGTGTCCGGGCAGTTCGGCCTCGGCTGCCTGGCCAGCCTGGCGGTCGGCTGGCTGGCGCTGCCCGGCGTGCTGCCGATGGCGCTGGTGATGGCCGTCTGCGGCGTCGGCAGCCTGCTCGCGCTGGGCTTGGCCCTGCACGGCGGAAACCGTTGATTTCCTTCTGCATACCCGCATGCAGCCTGTGTTTTTTCCGCTACTCTTCTGCACTTTCGAAACCAGTCATCCAAGCTCGGACCCTATGTCAACGCCAAGACCCTCCCTGACCCTGACCCTGTTGCAGGCTCGCGAAGCCGCGATGAGTTTCTTCCGCCCCTCCCTCAACCAGCACGGCCTCACCGAGCAGCAGTGGCGGGTGATCCGCATCCTGCGCCAGCAGGGCGAGATGGAGAGCTACCAGTTGGCCAACCAGGCCTGCATCCTGCGCCCGAGCATGACCGGCGTGCTGGCGCGCCTGGAGCGCGACGGCATCGTCCGGCGCTGGAAGGCGCCCAAGGACCAGCGGCGGGTCTACGTGAACCTGACGGAAAAGGGCCAGCAGTGCTTCGTCTCCATGAGCGGCGACATGGAGAAGAACTACCAGCGCATCCAGGAGCGGTTCGGCGAGGAAAAGCTCGCGCAGTTGCTGGAACTGCTCAACGAGCTGAAGAAGATAAAGCCCTGAAGCGACTGGCCGGCGTCATGCCGGCCAATTCTTGTCCCAGTGCCGGCAGTCGCCCTGGCAGCGACCGGGACAGCCGCAGCCGGTGCGGCTCCTGCCGGTTTCCCGCTCGACCCGGCGGGCCACCTCCTCGTCGTCGGCGAACGGCAGCATGCTCGCCTGGTCCAGGGTCTTGGCGTGGCGCAGGCTCCAATGCACGCCGAAGAACAGCACGGCGACCGCCAGCAGCTCCAGCAGGATCTCGCTCCAGCTGAATTCCATGATGATTCTCCTCGTCGGCTGTCGAGCCTTGCCCGCAGCGTGGCGGGCGAGGCTCGGGAAGGGAAGGGAAGGGACGCGCTGTCGCGGCTCAGGCCATGCGGGCCGCCGCGAGGATTCCTTCCGGGCGCGCCTGGCGTACCGTGCGCCAGGTGTTGTAGCTCATCAGCAGCATGCCGGTGAGGAAGAACCCGCCACCGACCAGGCGCACGATGAAGCCCGGATGGCTGGCCACCAGCGACTCGACGAAGGAGTAGGTCAGCGTGCCGTCCTCGTTGACCGCGCGCCACATCAGGCCCTGGGTAATGCCGTTGACCCACAGCGAGGCGATGTACAGCACGGTGCCGATGGTGGCCAGCCAGAAGTGCGCATTGATCAGGCCGACGCTGTGCATCTTCTCGACCCCGTAGACCTTGGGAATCAGGTGGTAGAGCGAGCCGATGGTGATCATCGCGACCCAGCCGAGGGCGCCGGCGTGGACGTGGCCGATGGTCCAGTCGGTGTAGTGGGAGAGGGCGTTGACGGTCTTGATCGCCATCATCGGGCCTTCGAAGGTGGACATGCCGTAGAACGCCAGGGACACCACCAGGAAGCGCAGGATCGGGTCGTCGCGCAGCTTATGCCAGGCCCCGGAGAGGGTCATCATGCCGTTGATCATGCCGCCCCAGCTCGGCGCCAGGAGGATCAGCGACATCACCATGCCCAGCGACTGCGCCCAGTCCGGCAGCGCGGTGTAGTGCAGGTGGTGCGGGCCGGCCCAGATGTACAGGGTGATCAGCGCCCAGAAGTGGACGATGGACAGCCGGTAGGAGTAGACCGGGCGCCCGGCTTGCTTGGGCACGAAGTAGTACATCATGCCGAGGAAGCCGGTGGTCAGGAAGAAGCCTACGGCGTTGTGCCCGTACCACCACTGGACCATGGCATCGGTGGCGCCGGAGTACATCGAGTAGGACTTGAACCAGCTCACCGGCAGCGACATGTGGTTGACGATGTGCAGCATCGCGGTGGTCAGGATGAACGAGCCGAAGAACCAGTTGCCGACATAGATGTGCTTGACCTTGCGCTTGATCAGGGTGCCGAAGAACACCACCGCGTAGGCGACCCAGACGATCGCCAGCCAGATCGCGCCGGTGAACTCGATCTCGGCGTATTCCTTGGTGGTGGTGTTGCCCAGCGGCAGGCTGACCAGCAGGATCACCGCCACCGCCTGCCAGCCCCAGAAGGTGAAGGCGGCCAGGGTGTCGGAGAACAGTCGCACCTGGCAGGTACGCTGCACCGTGTAGTAGCTGGTGGCGAACAGCGCGCAGCCGCCGAAGGCGAAGATCACCAGGTTGGTATGCAGCGGCCGCAGGCGGCCGAAGCTGGTCCAGGGCAGGTCGAAGTTCATCTGGGGCCAGACCAGTTGCGAGGCGATCAGTACGCCCAACCCCATGCCGATCACGCCCCATACCACGGTCATGATGGCGAACTGGCGAACCACCTTGTAGTTGTAGGCAGGTTCCGTCGTTGCTTTGTTCATCTGTACAGTCCCGAAAGAAATGAACAGCCGGCGACCGCCGTCGAGGGGGGAGACGGGGCGCCGGCCGGAGCCTGCAATCTAAGGGCTGGGGCGGGGGTAAAACAGCTTCAGGTCGATATGGAATTTGGGTATCAGATGGGGCGGGGGAAGGCGTTCGTGCTGGGCGGCGGCGCATACCGGGATGGGGGACGCGAGCCGATCATGGCGGATGACCGCGCGCGGTTATCCGCCCTACGCCGGGGTGGCTTTCCGTCTGCGGGGCGTCATCCCGCCAGCGACTGGGCGATCCGCCCGAGTGTCTCCATCGCCTTCTCCTGCCGCGCGCTCCACGGGTGCCCGTAGTTGAGCCGGGCGCAATGGGCGAAGCGGCGGGTGGCGGAGAAGATCGGCCCCGGGGCGAGGCTGATGCCCTGGGCCAGGGCCAGTTGGAACAGGCGCAGCGAGTCGACCGCCTCGGGCAACTCCAGCCAGAGGAAGTAGCCGCCGCTGGGACGGCTGACCCGGGTCTGCTCGGGGAAGTAACGCGCCACCGCCGCGAGCATGGCGTTCTGCTGGGTCTCCAGGGCGTAGCGCAGCTTGCGCAGGTGGCGGTCGTAGCCGCCGTGCTGGAGATAGTCGGCGATGGCCGCCTGGGCCGGGATCGACGCCGACAGGCTGGTCATCAGCTTCAGTCGCTCGATCTGCTCGGCGTAGCGTCCGCCGGCCACCCAGCCGACCCGGTAGCCCGGCGCCAGGCTCTTGGAGAAGGAACTGCAGTGCATCACCAGGCCTTCCTGGTCGTAGGCCTTGACCGGTTTCGGCGCCTGCTGGCCGAAGTACAGTTCGGCGTACACGTCGTCCTCGATCATCGGCACCTGGTGGCGCGCCAGCAGCTCGGCGAGGGCGCGTTTCTTCTCGTCGTCCATGCTCGCGCCCATCGGGTTCTGGAAGTTGCTCATGAACCAGCAGGCCTTGATCGGCAGGCGCTCCAGGCTGTCGGCGAGCACTTCCAGGTCGATGCCTTCACGCGGATGCACGGGGATTTCCACCGCCTTCAGCTTCAACCGTTCCAGCACCTGCAGGGTGGCGTAGAACGCCGGCGCCTCGATGGCCACCAGGTCGCCGGGACGGGTGACCACCTGCAGGCAGAGGTTGAGTGCCTCCAGCGCGCCGTTGCTGATGACCAGTTCTTCCACCGGCAGCAGCAGGCCGCCGACCATGTAGCGCAGGGCGATCTGCCGGCGCAGGCCATGGTTGCCCGGCGTCATGTCGGCGACCACCGACTGCGGGTCCATGTCGCGCACCGCGTGGGCCATCGAGCGCGCCAGGCGCGGCAGGGGAAACAGTTGCGGACTGGGAAACGCCGAGCCGAAGGGCACGGTGTCCGGGTCCTTGATCGAACTGAGTACGGAGAACACCAGCTCGCTGACGTCGACCTCGGTGGCGTCGGCCTGGCGCGGGCTGATCTCCGGTTCCGGCAGCGGCCGTTGCACGTGCTGGCAGACGAAGTAGCCGGAGCGTGCGCGGGCCATGATCAGCCCACGGCTTTCCAGCAGGTAGTAGGCCTGGAACACGGTGGAAGCGCTGACCCCGTAGGTACGACTGGCGTGCCGTACCGAGGGCACCTTCTGCCCGGGGGCGAGGACGCCGGTGCGGATCAGCTCGGCAATCTCGTCGGCGAATTTCTCGTAGCGCTTCATCTTGTCCTGGCCGCTGTCCTGGCTGGCCGTGGGCACGGCCGCTGGCGCCCACTCTATGCGCGCCGGGACCGTGTTGTCATGCCTCATCGCGGCCTCCTCAGCGCGCCGGCGAAACGAAGGTGCTGGTGCTGCCGACCGCCAGGCTCGGGTCGTCGATGCCGCGCAGGCTGAACGCCAGCGGTTGCGAGCCGGCCCTGGCGCGTTCGGCGGTAGAGGCCACCGACACCGGGAAGTCGAGGATCTCGCCGGGCTTCAGGCTCAGGGTGTGCTCGCCCTGCAGGCGGAACTCCGGCGCGTCGTCGAGTTGCAGGCGATAGCGCTGCGGCTGCTGGGTCTTGTTGATGACCTTGAGGGTGTAGATGTTCTCGATCTGCCCGGCGGCGTTCTCGCGGAACAGCCCACGGTCGCGGGTCACGTCCAGCGAGGCCAGCGGGCGGGCATCCAGGGCGACGACGAAGGCGCCGATCATCGCCAGCATCACCGCCGCGTAGCCGACCAGGCGTGGACGCAGGAAGCGGGTCTGGCCACCTTCCAGGGCGCGTTCCGAGGTGTAGCGCACCAGGCCGCGTTCATAGCCCATCTTGTCCATGATCGAGTCGCAGGCGTCGACGCAGGCGGCGCAGCCGATGCAGGCGATCTGCAGGCCGTCGCGGATGTCGATGCCGGTGGGGCAGACCTGCACGCACTGCTGGCAGTCGATGCAGTCGCCGAGCCCCTGGGCGCGCGGATCGCTGCCTTTCTTGCGGGCGCCGCGGGACTCGCCGCGGGCGGCATCGTAGGACACGATCAGGGTGTCCTTGTCGAACATCACGCTCTGGAAGCGCGAGTAGGGGCACATGTGGATGCACACCTGCTCGCGCAGCCAGCCGGCGTTGACATAGGTGGCGGCGGTGAAGAACAGCACCCAGAACAGGCTTTCCAGGTCCAGCTGGAAGCTGAACAGGTCGGCCACCAGCGGCCGCACCGGAGTGAAGTAGCCGATGAAGGTGATCGCCGTGACCAGGCTCACACCCAGCCACAGCGCGTGCTTGGCCGTTTTGCGCAAGAGCTTGGCGGCGCTCGCCGGACCCTGGTCGAGCTTGATCCGCGCATTGCGGTCGCCCTCGGTGACCTTCTCGCACCACATGAACACCCAGGTCCACACGCTCTGCGGGCAGGTATAGCCGCACCAGACGCGGCCGGCGAACACGGTGATGAAGAACAGGCCGAAGGCGGCGATGATCAGCAGCGCCGAGAGCAGGATGAAGTCCTGCGGCCAGAAGGTCGCGCCGAAAATGTAGAACTTGCGTTCGGGCAGGTCCCAGAGCACCGCCTGGCGGCCGTTCCAGTTCAGCCACAGGGTGCCGAAGAACAGCAGGAACAGCAGGCCGCCGCCGAGGCGGCGGAAGTTGCGGAACAGACCGGTGAAGCTGCGGGTGTAGATCGGGCCGTTCACCGCCGACGGCAGCTTGCCGGGCGCGGGCGGCTGTTTCGACGGAGCGGCCGGTGCGGCGGGCTCGACCTGGATCGCGGGAATTCTTTCGCTCATTTTTCGTAGGCCCATCAGGCTGGAGAGGCGGTTGCGACTATAGGAACCGGCTGATGGGCGAAACAGCGGCAGATCGAGCGGGAAAAACCGTATCAGATGCCTCCGGAAAGCAGCGGCCCAGCATTGCCGCGGGTTGCCGGGCGACCTCGGGCAGTACAGATATGCGCCCCGTGGCAACCGGTCGCAGGCGGCACGAATTCGCCGCCGTCGGCCATCTGATGTGTTTTTTTCGGCGGAATCTGCCGCTGTTTCGCTGTCTGTACGCGGGCGATAGTGGGTGCCAGTGAACACCGGCCCATCCTGTCGCCAGAAACAGGGGCGCAGCCGGTCCCCGGTTTCTTCGCCACGCACCCTGCCCGTCATCGGTGGAGAAACCCTGTCGATGAGGGCTTTGCGATGTACCAGTACGACGAATACGACCAGGCGCTGGTGAGCGAGCGGGTGGCGCAGTTCCGCGACCAGATCGCCCGCCGCCTCGACGGCGAACTGAGCGAGGAGGAGTTCCTCCCGCTGCGCCTGCAGAACGGCCTGTACCTGCAGAAGCACGCCTACATGCTGCGCGTGGCGATTCCCTACGGCACCCTCTCGTCGCCGCAACTGCGCGCCTTGGCGCACGTCGCCCGGCACTACGACCGCGGCTACGGGCACTTCACCACGCGGCAGAACATCCAGTTCAACTGGATCGAACTGGAGCAGGTCGGCGATATCCTCGAACACCTCGCCGGCGCGCAGATGCATGCGATCCAGACCTCCGGCAACTGCGTGCGCAACATCACCACCGAAGCCTTCGCCGGGGTCGCCGCGGACGAATGGACCGACCCCCGGCCGCTGGCCGAGATCCTGCGCCAGTGGTCGACGGTGAACCCGGAGTTCCTGTTCCTCCCGCGCAAGTTCAAGATCGCCCTCAGTTCGGCGGTGGAAGACCGCGCCGCGGTGCAGATGCACGACATCGGCCTGTACCTTTACCGCCACCCCGACGCCGGCGAGTTGCGCCTGCGGGTCCTGGTCGGCGGCGGCCTGGGACGCACGCCGATGCTCGGCCAGGTGATCCGCGACGACCTGCCCTGGCAGCACCTGTTGTCCTACGTCGAGGCGATCCTGCGGGTCTACAACCGCTACGGCCGGCGCGACAACAAGTACAAGGCGCGGATCAAGATCCTGGTCAAGGCGCTGGGCATCGAGGCTTTCGCCCGCGAGGTGGAGGAAGAGTGGCAGCACCTGCGCGACGGCCCGGCGCAACTGACTGCCGAGGAGTGCCAGCGGGTCGCCGAGCGCTTCGTATTGCCGCGCTACCTGCCGCCGGCCGGCGGCGAGCTGGCCTACGGCAGCGCCCGTGCGGCCGATCCGGCCTTCGCCCGCTGGGCCTCGCGCAACGTCCAGGCGCACAAGGTGCCGGGCTACGCCTCGGTGGTGCTGTCGACCAAGCCCGGCGCCAGCGCGCCGCCGGGCGACGTCACCGCGGAGCAGATGGAACGCGTCGCCGACTGGGCCGAGCGCTACGGTTTCGGCGAGATCCGTGTGGCCCACGAACAGAACCTGGTGCTCCCCGACGTGCGCCTGGAGAACCTCCACGCGCTGTGGCGCGAGGCCTGCGCAGCCGGCCTCGGCACGCCTAACCAAGGCCTGCTCAGCGACATCATCGCCTGTCCCGGCGGCGACTACTGCGCGCTGGCCAACGCCAAGTCGATCCCCATCGCCCAGGGTATCCAGCAGCGCTTCGAGGACCTCGACCACCTGCACGACATCGGCGAGCTTAGCCTGAACATCTCCGGCTGCATGAACGCCTGCGGCCACCACCACATCGGCAACATCGGCATCCTCGGCGTCGACAAGAACGGCAGCGAGTGGTACCAGGTCACCCTCGGCGGCGCCCAGGGCAAGGACAGCGCGCTGGGCAAGGTGATCGGGCCATCGTTCAGCGCTGCCGAGGTGCCGGCGGTGATCGAACGGATCGTCGAAACCTTCACCGACCTGCGGGTCGGCCCGGAACGTTTCATCGACACCTTCAACCGGGTCGGCCTGGAGCCGTTCAAGGCCCGGGTCTACGCCAGGATGGAGGAACCGGCATGAACAACCTGATCCGTTTGCGCGATGGCGTCGCCGAGGTCTGCCGCGACGATCCCTGGCAACTCCTGCGCGAGTTGCCCGACGCGCTGCCGCCGGGGCCGTTGCTGCTGCCTCTGGCGGCCTGGCTGGAGCGCCGCGGCGAGGCCGGAGCCGCCGCGCCCTGGCTGGCACCGGACGATGAGGTGGAGGCCTTGCTGCCGCACTTCGCCGAGCTGCCGCTGATCGCCGTCGACTTCCCCAGCTTCCGCGACGGTCGTGGCTACAGCCTGGCCTACCTGCTGCGCGTGCGCCTGGGGTGGAGCGGCGAGTTGCGCGCAGTGGGCGACGTGTTGCGCGACCAGCTCAGCCATATGCGCCAGTGCGGCTTCGATGCCTTCGCGGTGCGCGAGGACAAGAACGTCGAGGATGCGCTCAAGGGGCTGGCGGGCTTGAGCGTGCTCTACGGCCGCTCGGCGATCGAGCCGCGACCGTTGTTCCGCCGACGCTAGGCATACGCCCCCGGACCGACGCCGATACCTGCCGCAACGCCGACCTGGCCCCTCTCCCGCAGCGGGAGCGGGGCGCACCCCTCAGCCGTAGACCGAGGAACTGGCGGACGGCGCCGGCGCGCCGCCCTTGAAGCGCCCCGCCAGCTCGCGCAGCGAACGCATCAGCAGGCTGGTGTCCACGCCCACCGCGACGAACGCGCAGCCCAGCTCCAGGTAGCGCCGCGCCAGTGTCTCGTCGGCGGAGAGGATGCCGGCGGCCTTGCCGGCCGTGCGGATGCGGTGGATGGCGTCCTCTATGGCCGCCTGCACCTCGGGATGGCCTGGATTGCCGCGATGGCCCATGGCTGCGCTGAGGTCGGCCGGACCGATGAACACGCCGTCGACGCCCTCGACGGCGGCGATCGCGTCGAGGTTGGCCAGGCCCTCCAGGTTTTCCACCTGGACCAGCAGGCACATCTGCTCGTCGGCGTGGTTCAGGTACTCCGCCACGCTGTTCCAGCGCGAGGCCCGGGCCAGCGCACTGCCGACCCCGCGTACGCCCGCCGGCGGATAGCGCACGGCGCGCACCAGCCCTTCGGCCTGGGCGGCGCTGTCGACCATCGGTACCAGCAGGGTCTGCGCGCCGATGTCGAGCAATTGCTTGATCAGCGCAGTGTCGCCCTGCACCGGGCGGATCACCGGCTGGCCGGGGTAGGGCGCCAGCGCCTGCAACTGGCCGAGCAGGCTGCGCAGGTCGTTGGGCGCGTGCTCGCCGTCCAGCAGCAGCCAGTCGAAGCCGGCGTTGGCGGCCAGCTCCGCGCAGTAGGGATCGGCCAGGCCGAGCCACAGGCCGATCTGCGCCTCGCCGCTGCGCACGCGTTGCTTGAAGCGATTGACGGGCAGGTCCATGGAAATGCCTCCTCAGACGAAACGGCAGGAGATGCTGCCGAGCAGGTCGTAGTCGACGTGGAAGGTGTCCCCCGGCGCGGCCGCCACCGGGCGGGTGAAGGAGCCGCCGAGGATCACCTGGCCGGCCTCCAGGCAGACGCCGTAGGGCGCCAGCTTGTTGGCCAGCCAGGCGACGCCCTTGGCCGGGTGGTTGAGCACCGCGGCGGAGACGCCAGACTCCTCGATCACGCCATTGCGGTAGAGGATCGCCGGTACCCGCCGCAGGTCGATATCGCCTGGCCGTACGGCCCGGCCGCCCATCACCACGCCGGCGTTGGCGGCGTTGTCGGAGATGGTGTCGAAGACCTTGCGCGTGACTTTCGTTTGCGGGTCGACCTGCTGGATGCGCGCATCGATGATCTCCAGCGCCGGGATCACCCACTCGGTGGCCTCGAGCACGTCGAACAGGGTGCAGCCCGGTCCCTTCAGCGGCTTGCCGAGGATGAACGCCAGCTCCACCTCGACCCGCGGCACGATGAAGCGCTGGAAGGGGATGTCGCTGCCCTCCTCGAAGAACATGTCGTCGAGCAAGGCGCCGTAGTCCGGCTCGCTGATATTCGACGAGACCTGCATGGCGCGCGAGGTCAGGCCGATCTTGTGGCCCTTGAGCACGCGCCCGTCGGCGATCTTGCGCTCGACCCAGGCGCGCTGGATGGCGTAGGCGTCCTCGATGGCGATGTCCGGGTAGTCGAGGGAGAACTGCCTTACCTGCTGGCGCGAGCGTTCGGCGGCGTCGAGGCGGTTGGCGGCTTCCTGGATCAGACGGGGATCGAGCATGGTCGGGGTCTCTCGGTTCAGCGTGGGTTGACCACGGCGGCGGGGGTCCGCAGGACCAGGCCGGCGCCGAGGGCGATGAGGATGGCCAGCAGGTACAGGGCCAGGCTGGCGCTCTGGGTGGTGTCGCGCATCCAGCCGATCAGGTAGGGCGCGAGGAAGGCGGCGATGCTGCCGAAGGAACTGATCAGGGCGATTCCGGCGGCCAGGGTGGCGCTGGAAAGGAAGGCCGGCGGCAGTTGCCAGAACATCGGCAGGGCGGCGCTGGCGCCCATCCCGGCGATCACCAGGCCGCCCATCACCAGCCAGGCGCTGGTCGGTGCCAGGGCCGCCAGGCTGAGCCCGGCGGCGGCCATCAGCAACGGAATGCCCAGGTGCCAGCGGCGCTCGCGCAGGCGGTCGGAGGAACGGCCGATGAAGATCATGAAGGCGCAGCCGGCGAGATAGGGCACCGCGCTGAGCATGCCGATGCGGCTGTCCTGGGCGATGCCGGCGCCATGGATCAGGCTCGGCATCCAGAACGCGATGGTGTTCACCGCCAGCATCACCGCGAAATAGATCGCCACCAGCAGCCACACCTGCGGATTGCTGAAGATGCCGGAGAAGGAGGTGATGGTCTTGCGCTGCTCCTCGCCGGCCAGTTCCTCGCGCAGCAGGTGCTTCTGTTCGTCGCTGAGCCACGTCACCCGTTCGAAGCTTTCCGGCAGCGAGCACCAGACCACCACGCCGAGCAACACAACCGGCAGGCCTTCGATCAGGAACATCCACTGCCAGCCGCGCAGTCCGAGGGCGTCATGGAAGCCTTCTAGGATCCAGCCCGAAAGCGGTCCGCCGATCACCCCGGCCATGGGCACGGCGATGGCGAACAGGGCGGTGATCTGCCCGCGTCGGCGCGCCGGGAACCAACGGTTCAGGTAGACCAGGATACCGGGGAAGAAGCCGGCCTCGGCGACCCCCAGGAGAAAGCGCAGCAGGTAGAAGCCGCGCGCGGTCTCCACCAGCAGCATGGCGGTGGAGAGACAGCCCCAGACCAGCATCAGGCAGGCGATCCAGCGGCGCGGGCCGATCCGTTCCAGCATCAGGTTGCTGGGCAGGCCGAACAGCGCATAGGCGATGAAGAATAGCCCGGCGCCGAGACCGTAGACGGTGTCGCTGAAGTGCAGGTCGGCGCTCATCTGCAATTTGGCGAAACCGATGTTGATGCGGTCCAGATGGGCGAAGACGTAGCACACCAGCAGCAGCGGCATCAGCCGCCAGGTGACGCGGTCGTGGGTGCTGTCGCTGAGAGGCAGGGTGGTGCTGTTCAGGGTGCTGGCTGTGCTCATGATCTTGTACTTTTTGTGAGCGCCCGGACGTCCCGGCGACCTGTCGGTGGCCGGGAGGCGAGCTGGGTGAGTGCAGCGTTATGGCGGGCCGGTCAGTCCGCCGGGTTGTTCAGGAATTCATGCACGTTGTTGCGCTTGTAGTTCAGCTCCGCGTCCAGTTCGGTGAGTTCGAAGGACAGCGCCAGCAGGCGTCGCGCCTGGAGCTCGGCGAAGTGCGCGGTGATCACCTCGAAAAGTGCCTCGGCGACTTGCCGGCGAGTCTCCAGGTCGCGACCGGCGCCGACTTTCAGGGTCATGTGGACGAAGGCGTAGTCGTGCTTGCCGTCGGCCATGCGCCAGGTGTCCAGGCGCACGCCGCGGCTGCGGATGCCGCCGAGCGGGAAAACGCCGCTGGCGCCAAGGCAGGCATGGACCTTCTCGAACAGGCCGGGCAGGTCGGCTTCGGCTTCGATGTTGTCGGTGTATTCGGCGATGAAGTGCGGCATGGTGGCGTCCTCAGAGGCGGCTGGCGCAACTGGCGCCGGCCGGGTTGCCGGCTTGGGCGGCGGGAATCGCCGAGCCGTCCTGGGCGGTGACCGGGAATACCGCGTTGATCTGCCCGGTGCCGGAGGAGCCGAAGTAGGGCGTCACCACCTCCGCCTTGCCGTCGTAGGCCGACCAGCCGAGGGCGCCGAGGAGCATCGCGGTGTCGTGCATGAAGCCTTCGCCATGGCCCTTGGAGGCGTACTCCGGGAGCATCCCGCAGAATTCCGCCCAGCGGCCTTCCTGCCACATCTGCACGACTTCATGGTCGAGGACCTCGAGGAACGGGCTCCAGATGCGGTCGGAGAAGTCCGGCGCCTGGCCGTTCTGGGCGAAGCGGTGGGACAGTGAGCCGCTGGCGAGGAACGCCACCGTGCCGTCGTAGTGCTCTTCCACCGCCTTGCGCATGGCCCAGCCCAGGCGCGCGCTGTCGTTCAGGTAATGCACGGTGCACAGGGCGGAGACCGAGACCACCTTGAAGTGGCGGTCCTGGTTCATGTAGCGCATCGGTACCAGGGTGCCGTACTCCGGGCCGAGGGTAGTGGCGTCGTGGGCCAGGGTCTCCACGCCGAGCGCGTTGCAGCCTTCGGCGAGGATGCGGCCCAGCTCCGGGTTGCCGGGGAAGCCGTACTCCATGTTGGCGATGAAGTGCGGCAGCTCGTTGCTGGTGTAGAGCCCCTCGAAGTGCGGCGCGCAGTTGATGTGGTAGCCGGCGTTGACCAGCCAATGGGTGTCGAACACCACGATGGTGTCGACCCCCAGTTCGCGGCAGCGCCGGCCGATCTCGCGGTGCCCGTCGATCGCCGGCTGGCGGCAGCCGTGGCGCGGGCCGGGCAGCTCGGACAGGTACAGCGAGGGTACGTGGGTGATCTTGGCAGCCAGAGCGACTTTGCCCATGACGATTCTCCTGGTGGCCCGTTGGGCCTGGCAGCGGGCGCGGCCGCTGGCGGCTCGCCCGGATTCTTCTGATTGTGTCTGCACGCCGGCGCTGCTGGCGGCCTCGGGCGGCCGCTCTGCACGAGCGCGCCCTACACGCCCCAGCGGGGGATGTGATGGCTGCCCATGGATATACACACGTTCTTGATCTCGGCGAATACCTCGAAGCTGTATTCCCCGCCTTCGCGTCCGGTGCCCGAGGCCTTCACCCCGCCGAACGGCTGGCGCAGGTCGCGCACGTTCTGGCTGTTGATGAAGACCATCCCGGCCTCGATGCCGCGTGCCAGGCGATGGGCCTTGCCGATGTCCTGGGTCCAGATGTAGGAGGCCAGGCCGTATTCCACGTCGTTGGCCAGGCGCAGCGCCTCGGCTTCGTCCTTGAACGGGATCAGGCAGACCACCGGGCCGAAGATCTCCTCCTGGGCGATGCGCATGCGGTTGTCCACGTCGGCGAACACCGTGGGCTGGATGAACTGCCCCTTGCTCAGGTGCGCCGGCAGGCCGGCCGGACGCTCCAGGCCGCCGGCCACCAGGGTGGCGCCTTCCTCGAGGCCGATGCGGATGTAGCCGGTGACCTTGTCGTAGTGGGCCTGGGTGATCATCGAGCCGACCTGGGTCTTCGGGTCCTGCGGATCGCCGACGATCAGGCGCCTGGCGCGCGCGGCGAACTCGGCGACGAACTGCGGGTAGACGCTTTCCTGGACGAAGATGCGACTGCCGGCGGTGCAGCGTTCGCCGTTCAGCGAGAAGATGGTGAACAGCGCGGCGTCCAGCGCCCGCTCGAGGTCGGCGTCTTCGAAGACCAGCACCGGCGACTTGCCGCCCAGTTCCATCGAGTATTTCTTGATCCCGGCCGCCTCCATGATCCGTCGCCCGGTGGCGGTGCCGCCGGTGAAGGACACCGCGCGCACGTCGCGGTGGCGAACCAGCGCGTCGCCGGCGCTGGCGCCGTAGCCCTGGACCACGTTGAACACCCCCGGCGGAATGCCCGCCTCGTGCACCAGGCGGCCCAGCTCGTTGGCGGTCAGCGGCGACAGCTCGGACATCTTCAGCACCGCCGTGTTGCCCAGCGCCAGGCACGGCGCGGTCTTCCAGGTGGCGGTCATGAACGGTACGTTCCACGGCGAGACCAGGCCGCAGACGCCCACCGGCTGGTACAGGGTGTAGTTGAGCATCTGGTCGTCGACCGGATAGCTGTGCCCGTTCATCCGCGTGCAGACTTCGGCGAAGAACTCGAAGTTGTGCGAGGCGCGCGGGATCAGCACGTTCTTCGTCTGGTGGATCGGCAGGCCGGTGTCGAGGGTCTCCAGTTCCGCCAGGTGCGGCACGTTCCGGTCGATCAGCTCGCCGAGCCGGCGCATCAGGCGCGCGCGCTCCTTGGCCGGGGTATTGGCCCATTTCGGGAAGGCTTCCCGGGCCGCCGCCACCGCCGCGTCGATTTCCGCCGCGCCGCCGCTGGCGACCTCGCCGATCAGCTCGCCGGTGGCCGGGTTGTAGTTCTCGAAGACGTCCTTGCTTTCGACCTCGCGGCCATTGATCCAGTGTTTGATCATTCTGCGTGCTCCTGTGCGCGGGCGCGGAAGAATTCGGCCTCGCTGACGATTCGGTTGACCAGGCGACCGACGCCTTCCACCTCCACCACCACTTCGTCGCCGGGGACCACGTCGGACAGGCCTTCCGGGGTGCCGGTGGCGATCATGTCGCCCGGCTGCAGGGTCATGAAGCTGGAGAAGTATTCGATCAGGTAGGGGATGTCGAAGATCATGTCCGCGGTGCTGCCTTCCTGGCGCAGCTCGCCGTTGACCCAGGTGCGCAGGGTCAGCCGGTTCGGCTCGGGAACCTCGGCCGCGTCGACGATCCACGGCCCCACCGGGGTGGTGGCGTCGCGGTTCTTCACCCGCAGGTTGGGCCGGTAGTAGTTCTCCAGGTAGTCGCGGATCGCGTAGTCGTTGCACACCGTGTAGCCGGCCAGGTAGCCGAGGGCGTCCTCGCGGCGGACGTTGCGCGCCGGCTTGCCGATCACCGCCACCAGTTCGCACTCGTAGTGCATGTAGTCGACGTTGTCCGGACGCCAGCTGACCTGGCGGTGGCCGGTGTAGGTGCCCGGCGACTTGATGAACGCCAGCGGTTCGCTGGGCGCCTTGAACGACAGTTCGGCGGCATGGTCGGCGTAGTTCAGGCCGAGGGCGAACATGCTCCCGGTGGCCGGCGGCAGCCACTCCACCCGGTCCTCGGTGAGCAGGGTGCCGTCGGCCAGGCGGACGGCGTTGGCGTCTTCCACGGTGACCTGGTGAACCTGGCCCTGGTAGCGGATGCGTGCGTGTTTCATGGTCGGTTCCTCATTCCGCGACGATGCTGTTGGCGAGGCGGCCGAGGCCGTCGATCTCGACCTCGACGCGGTCGCCGGGATGCACGTCGACGCGCCCTTCGGGGGTGCCGGTGATCAGCACGTCGCCGGCGTGCAGGGTCATGAACTCGCTGATCTCGGCGATCAGCCGCGGGATGTCGCGCACCAGGTTGGCGGTGTTGTTGCGTTGGCGCAGTTCGCCGTTGACGTACAGCTTCAGCTCCAGCGCATGGGGATCGGCGATCTCCTGCGTCGGCACCAGTTGCGGACCGAACGGGCAGAAGCCGTCGCGGCACTTGGCTTTCACCGCCGGGCGGTAGTAGCTGTCTTCCGGCAGGCTGAACTCGTTGACGATCACGTAGCCGGCGACATGCGCCATGGCCTCTTCCTCCTTCACCCGGCTGGCGTCGCGAGCGATCACCACGCCCAGCGCCGGGCCCGGTTGCAGGCGCTCGACGCCGCGCGGGAAGAGCACCGGGGCGTCGTGCTCGTTGCGGGTATTCGGTGTCTTGATGAACAACACCGGCTTCACTGGCGGCTTCTGGTAGGGCGGCTGCTGGAACTCCGGCAGGCGGCTGTCGAGCAGGCCCTTGTAGTTCAGCGCGACGCCGAACAGGGTGCCGGCGGCGACGTCATTCAGTGCGCGGCTCATTGTGGTGGTGTCTCCTGGCGCGATAAGCGAACGGCGAGGGGGCCGTCCTGGCGAAAACTCGTTAATGTGTTAATGTTATATTTAACATGTTAATGATCGTCAACCCCGGTTGCTGCGCCATTCGTCCCGGGGAGGTGGCAAGAGGCGCCGTCTGCGGTATACGGATGCCCGCGACGGCTTGCGTGCGCAGCCGGGAAGAACAACAAAGAGAAGATCGCCATGCCAGAGCGCCAGCCGATCCCCAACATCAACATCGGGCAGGTCTACGACCAGCGCTATGCCGACGCCGAGGTGCACTACGATGCGCTGGGCAACCTGGCCGGATTCTTCGGTCGCAACATGCCGGCGCACCGGCACGACCGTTTCTTCCAGGTGCACTACGTGAAGAACGGCGCGGTGCGGGTCTATCTCGACGAGCGCCAGTACCTGGAGTCGGGGCCGATGTTCTTCCTCACCCCGCCGACCGTGCCGCACGCCTTCGTCACCGAGGCGGACGCCGATGGCCATGTGCTGACCGTGCGCCAGCAACTGGTGTGGAGCCTCACCGAGGCCGAGCCGGGCCTGGCGCCCGGCCCGCAGGTGGCGCCGGCCTGCGTGGCGCTGGGCAACCTGGAGGGCGGCGCGGCCGAGGAGGCGGCGCGCCTGGCGCTGCTCTTCGAGCAGTTGCGCAGCGAGTCGATGGCCAGCCGCTCCGGCCGCCAGCAGGCGCTGCTGGCGCTGACCCGCCTGGTCATGATCAGCCTGCTGCGTCTCTCGGCCAATTCGGTGGCTGCGCGGCCGATGCGCCACGAAGACCTGCAGATCTTCCAGCGCTTCAACGCGCTGATCGAGGAGCGCTATGCCGAGCACTGGCCGCTGTCGCTCTACGCCAGCCGCATCGGCGTCACCGAGGCGCGCCTCAACGACGTCTGCCGGCGCATCGCCGACCTGCCGTCGAAGCGCCTGGTGTACGAACGGCTTATGCAGGAGTCCAAGCGCCTGCTGCTGTTCACCGGCGGCTCGGTGAACGAGATCTGCTACCAGCTCGGCTTCAAGGACCCGGCCTACTTCAGTCGTTTCTTCGTGCGTTACGCGGGGCTCACCCCCAGCGCTTACCGCCAGCGACAGGCCGACGGGGAGTCCCGTCGCTGAGCGGGTGGGCGGGTATACTCGCGCTCCCACTCGAACAGGAAGCGTTTCTCCATGCATGATGCAGCCACCTCCATGCCGCCGCAGGCTCCCTCAACCTGGGCCGACTACCTTGCCGGCTACCGCTGGCGAGGGCAGGGCGAAGGATGTTCCGCGGCCACGGTCCACCGCCTGGAGGCTGCGCGGCGGCCGACCCTGTTCGTCAAGCAGGAAGTGCTGTCCGTACATGCCGAGCTGCCCGCCGAAATCGCCCGCCTGCGCTGGCTGCACGGTGCCGGCATCGACTGCCCGCAGGTGCTGAACGAAACCCAGAGCGACGGCCGGCAATGGCTGCTGATGAGCGCCGTGCCGGGGGACACGCTGTCCGCGCTGGCGCAGCGCGGCGAGCTGGAGCCCGAGCGCCTGGTGCGCCTGGTGGCCGCCGCCCTGCGCCGGCTGCACGATCTCGATCCGGCCGCCTGTCCCTTCGACCATCGCCTGGAACGGCGCCTGGACACCGTGCGCCAGCGGGTCGAGGCCGGGCTGGTGGACGAGGCGGACTTCGATGACGACCATCGCGGTCGCAGCGCCACGGAGCTGTACCGCCTGCTCCTCGACCGGCGTCCGGCGGTCGAAGACCTGGTGGTCGCCCATGGCGACGCCTGCCTGCCAAATCTGCTGGCGGAGGGGCGGCGCTTCAGCGGCTTCATCGATTGCGGGCGGCTCGGCGTCGCCGACCGGCACCAGGACCTGGCCCTGGCCGCGCGGGACATCGAGGCCGAACTCGGCGCGGCCTGGGCCGAGGCCTTCCTCGTCGAATACGGCGGCGATATCGACGGCGAACGGTTGGCGTACTTCAGGCTATTGGACGAGTTCTTCTAGAGTAGGGCCGGTTCGGATCCGGACTGGATTCGGCCTGCCGTTGCACGAAAACGAGGTACAACGGCATCGGCCACTATCGCCAACGCCACCGCGCGCCCTCGCTCGTTCCGCGGAGTCGCCGGTTCAGTTCAGCCGGTACTGCGCCAGTTCCTTCGCCGAAAGCACGCGCATCCGTTTGGGATCGGTGCTTTGCATGGCCTGTACCAAGGTGCTGGGGATATCCATTTCGCGGAAGTAGGCGGCGGAGTCGTAGCGCATGCCGTTGGCCGAGCGCGAGTGCAGCGAGTCGCCGTGGGCGTAGTAGGGACGGTGCAGGCCGACGTAGCCGCGTACGGTCTTGCGCTTGCCGGCCGCCAGCAGGTAGACGCAGGTGCCCTGGCAGACGCTGCTCGACGGCACCAGCGCGTCGAAGCCGGATTCGCGCAGCAGGCGGCCCATGCGGATCGCCTCCGGCACGCTGCCGCCGATGCTGTTCAGCAGGAGCAGCTTGCGCGAGTAGGTTCCCGGATTGTTGCGCAAACCCTTGAGCAGCGTCTCGTAGTCGCCCGGCGCGATCTCCTCCGAGACGCGGACCGTCAGCACCCGCCCCATGCTCTTGTGTTGCAGCGAATGCACTTCGACCCTGGCCAGTGCGGGAGCCGCGCAGAACACGGCGAGGCAGGCGAGGACGGTCCGGAGGCGGAGGCGGGGCATGGAACGGGGCGATCCTGTCAGACGGCGATGGCTGCCGAAGATACCTGCAAGCGTTGCATTGTGCACGGTCCTCGTCGTCAGGACGAGGAGCCGGTCTCCGCCTGGCGCACCGGCAGGCGCAGGCAGAAGGTGATGACGTCGTCGCGGCAGTCCACGTCGATACGCCCCTGGTGGGCCTGGGCGATGGCCTGGGAGATGTACAGGCCGATACCGAGGCCGTTGCGGTTGCGCTGGTTGTCCGCCGACTCGCGCTTGAACGGTTCGAACAGGTTGGCCAGTTGCGCTTCGGAGAGGCCGCTGGTTTCGTTGAGCACGCTCAGGCACACCTCGTCGCCCTGGCGGGTCAGGGTGACCAGCACCGGCCGGCCGGGCAGGCCGTGATGACGGGCGTTGCTCAGCAGGTTGGCGGCGACCTGGGCGTAGCGGTCCGGGTCGACCACGGCACGAACCTGCGGGTCGATGGCGATCTCGATCACCAGGCCGGGATAGGCGACGTCGGTTTCGCAGACGATCTGCCGCACCAGTTGCGAGACGTCGGTGTCGACCGGGTTCACGGTGAGGCCGATGCCCGATTGCAGGCGGCTCATGTCGAGGATCTGGCTGACCAGCCGTTCCATGCGGCTGCTGGACGCGGAAATGTGTTGGCGCAGTTCGGTGGTGCGGGTGTCGCTGGAGGACAGCAGGGCCGCCGCCATGGAGATCGACTGCAACGGGTTGCGCAGGTCGTGGCCGAGCACCGCGATCAGGCGCTGGCGCATGCGGTCGACCTCGGCCGCATGGTTGAGGCACAGTTCCATCAGGTCCAGGCGCAGCTTTTCGGCGATCGCCAGGTCGGTTTCGCTCCAGGGCGTGGAGTGGCCGCGGACCACTTCCTCCCAGGCCTCGAACGAGCCGCGCGGGGTCAGCCGCGGGCCGGAGGGGCCAATGGTCAACAGCTTTTCCGGCTTGCCGCCCCAGCGGATGCGGTGCACTTCCTCGTGGCGGAACCAGAAGATCCAGCCCGATTCCTGGCGGTGGAAACGGATCGCCAGCACACCGCAGCAGTCGCCGCCGTCCGGAGAGTCCTCGCTGGGCTGCGGCCAGTTGTCGGTGTGGTAGATGTCCCGTTCCGGATCGCGCTGCAGGCGTTGCAGGACATTCCCGGCCTGGCGCTCGAAGTCGCCGCGGATGCTCAGGGTGCGGCCGCCGAGCATGACCAGGGCGCCGTCGCAGGGAATCAGTGCGGCGATGCCATCGTCCGGGTGGGCCAGTGCGCCGAACAGGTCGTCGGCGTCCCGCGCGCGGCGAGCCAGGGCCAGCCTGCGCTCGGTGGACACGCGCAGCAGTTCGGCGATACGCCCCTGCTCCAGGCGCTCGACGATGGCGCTGCAGACCTGGGAGAAGATCTGGAACGACATGCGCACCGGGTAGGGAATCAGCTTGGGCGACATGTGATGGCAGGAAAACAGTCCCCAGAGCTTGCCGCCGACCACGATGGAGATGCTCATCGAGGCGCGCACGCCCATGTTGGTCAGGTATTCGCAGTGGATCGGCGAAACGCTGCGCAGCACGCTGTAGCTGAGATCGAACGATTCGTTGGTCTCCGGGTTCAGCGCGGGAAACACGCGCATCGGCGTATAGGCCACGTCGGCGATCAGCCTGATCGGGTTCTGGATGTACAGGCGACGCGCCTGGGCCGGGATGTCCGAGGCCGGGTAGCGTTGCCCCAGGTAGCTTTCGAGGTCTTCGCGACGGCTCTCGGCGACCACCTCGCCGGAGTCGTCATGACGGAAACGGTAGGCCATCACCCGGTCGTAGCCGGTCATCCGGCGCAGTTCGTCGGTGACGTTGCTGAGCAGGCTGGCGGTGTCGTTGTGCAACTGGACCTGGGCGATGATGCGCTGGGCGTTGAGGGTGAAGGAGGTGATCGACAGCGTGTCCGCGGTGCGGATCTCGAACTCCAGGTAGAACACTTCCTTGTAGCTGTGGCCGATCACGTCGAACAGGTGTTCGCCGATCCGCGTCTCGACGCTGTTCGACCATGGGCCGTTGCCGGTCAGTCCCTCTTCGAGCATGCGCAGGACCTCCGGCCCCACCTGCTCCTGCGTCAGGTAGGAACCCGGCGAGGCGACGAAACCCAGTAGCGCCTGGATGTTCTCGCTTGCCGCGAGGACCATGCCGTCCGCGCGCAGGGCGATCAGCGCCCCGTGCGGCTGGATCGCGCCAGGCACGTGGATGGGTTCGTCCTCGCAGTTCGCCAGGGTAACCGGGGTGATGCTCGTCATCTATCGTCCAGCCTGGTCTCCAGGCAGTCAGGCTTCGTCGAGAACCCATCGACGAAACGAAAGGAATGTAGCCTGTGCCGCATCCTGCGCAAGGCCGATGGCTTCGGGGCTGTCGATCTGCCGGGCGAGCTGTTCGAGAAACTCCTGCCAGCGCACCCCGGTTGCCTGGCCGTAGCCCCGCAACCACTGTAGCGGCAGACCGGGCAGGCGTGGAGCTAGTCGTTTGTAGAGATACGCGCCGCCCAGCGTCGCGCCTTCCATCACGTAGGCCACCCCGAAGACCTCCGCGGCCCGTGTCGCATTCGGCAGGTCGGCGCAGCGCGGTAGCGCCTCCACCTGCGCGCGGCTCATGCCGCCGGCCAGCAGGTCGCTTTCCAGCCAGGCGCTCTTGACCAGCCGCGCGTCGGCCCGCAGCGCCGCCGGCCAGCCGCTGCGGTTGTCGCGCAGCGCGCGCTCCAGAGGCTCCAGCCAGCCAAGGATGCGTCCGGCATGGTCGAGGTAGGCGCGGTCGTCGAGATCGTCGTCGCCCAACGGCGAACGGCGGTCCAGTTCTGCGTGCAGGTCACGGGTGGCGTCGCGGAGTGCGGCGAGGGCTGGCGAAGGAGATGGGGACATGAGGTCAGGGCCAGCGATTCGAGGCATGAACGGAAAAGAGTAGCAGGAAGCCGTACGCCCGGCTCGGAATAAATGGGCATCCCCGCGCGCGGCGCAGGGATGCCGGAGCGGGCGCGCTCAGGCCGCCTCGGTCTGCACCACCCGGTAGCAGGGGACGTAGGCCGCGCCGCCGGGCAGCTTCATCCGGTGCTGCTTGACGAAGGCCTGCAGCAGGCGGTCCAGCGGCAGCATCACCGCCGGGTCGCCGTGGATCTCGTAGGGCCCGTATTGCTCGATCATGCGGATGCCGTTGTCCTTGACGTTGCCGGCGACGATCCCGGAAAACGCGCGGCGCAGGTTGGCCGCCAGTTCGTGGGGCGGCAGGCTGCGGCTGAGCTGGAGGCTGGCCATGTTCTCGTGGGTCGGCTCGAACGGGCGCTGGAAGCTTTCATCGATCTTCAGCATCCAGTTGAAGTGGAAGGCGTCGTTGCGCTCGCGGCGGAACTGCTTCACTTCCTTCAGGCCCTGGGCCATCTGCTTGGCCACCTCGGCCGGGTCGTCGATGACGATCCGGTAGTGGCGCTGCGCCGCATGGCCGAGGGTCGCCCCGACGAATTCATGGAGCTGCTGCAGGTAGGCTTCGGCGCTGCGGGGACCGGTGAGGATGACCGGGAAGGGCAGGTCCTGGTTGTCCGGGTGCATGAGGATGCCCAGCAGGTAGAGGAACTCTTCCGCGGTCCCGGCGCCGCCGGGGAAGATGATGACCCCGTGGCCGACGCGGACGAAGGCTTCCAGGCGCTTCTCGATGTCCGGGAGTATCACCAGTTCGTTGACGATCGGGTTCGGCGCCTCGGCGGCGATGATTCCCGGTTCGGTCAGGCCCAGGTAGCGACCGCCGACGATGCGCTGCTTGGCGTGGCTGATGGTGGCGCCCTTCATCGGTCCCTTCATCACCCCCGGTCCGCAGCCGGTGCAGACGTCCAGGCTGCGCAGGCCGAGTTCATGGCCGACCTTCTTGGTGTACTTGTATTCCTCGCTGCTGATCGAATGACCGCCCCAGCAGACGACGATCTTCGGCTCGACGCCGGGGCGCAGCGTACGGGCGTTGCGCAGCAGCTGGAAGACGTAGTCGGTGAGGCCCTGGGAACTGTCCAGGTCGACGTGCTGGCTGTCCAGCCCGCTCTGGGTATAGACGATGTCGCGCAGGGCGCTGAACAGCATCTCGCGAGTACTGGCGATCATCTCGCCATCGACGAAGGCGTCGGCCGGCGCGTTGATCAGCTCCAGGCGCACGCCGCGGTCCTGCTGGTGGATACGCACCTCGAAGTCCTTGTAGGCGTCGAGGATGGTCTTGGCGTTGTCGCTGTGGGCGCCGGTATTGAGGATCGCCAGGGCGCACTGGCGGAACAGTTGGTAGGTCTTGCCGTTGGCGGTTTCGCTCAGTTGTTGCACTTCGCGTTGGGAGAGGGTTTCCAGCGTGCCTTTCGGACTGACCGAGGCGTTGATCACAGGGCGATGAGACATGTGCGATTCCATGCAGGGGATGCGGCGGCGTAGAAGAGCCGCGGCATCCGGATAAGGGAGCGCCGGGCAGGTTGCGTGCCGGGGGAGAGGGCGATCAGCCGTCGGAGTGGGGCGACGAGGCAACCGTGCGCTGGGGCTTGGCTCCAGGGTCTTGGTTAAATGTAATAGCGAGAACCTGACTGATCTGACAAGGAAAATCTCGAATTTATCTGTCGCCGGCCTGGCACCGGGGAAATCCTGCCACTAGCCGTGGACGAAAAGATCCGGCATCGGCTGGGATAATCGACTCTTCTCCTGATATCGTTGCGTTTCCGCCGGATGCTCGGCCAGTCGAAGGGAGGAACGAAGCATGTCGTATGAACAGTCCAGCAGCGTACCTAGCGACTTTCTTTCCTCCTTTTTCCAAGAGCCTGTCATCCATGATCGAACTCAGAACCATCACCCGCGACGATTGGGAAACCTGCATTGACCTGAAGGTCGCCCGCCACCAGGCGCACTTCGTCGCTTCCAACCTCTATTCGCTGGCGCAGAGCCGCTTCCTGCCGGGGTTCCGCGCGGTCGGCATCCACCACGGCGGGCGCATGGTCGGCTTCGCCCTCTACGGCCCCGACGCCGACGACGGCCACTACTGGCTCTACCGCCTGATGATCGACCGCCGCTACCAGGGCAAGGGGCATGGCCGCGCCGCCCTGCAACGGATCATCGCCAGCGTGCGCCGGACGAGGCGGCGCAGCGATCGCCTGATGGTCGCCTACGCCGTCGACAACGACGTGGCTCGCCAGCTTTATCGGGACGCCGGCTTCGTCGAACAGGGCCTCGCGCCCTGGGGCGAGACGATGGCCTGCCTGATGCTGCCGGAGCCGTCCCATCGCTCCGGGAAGGTCGCCGGAGCGCCGGGCGGGCGTGCAGCGCACGGCGTCCCGGCGTAGAATCGCGGGATTCGGCAGTTCCCTCCAATACCTATAACGACCATCCAACGCACATCGCCGCCCCGGACCCTTGCGTCCGGGGCGTTTTCCGTCGTGCGTGGCGAGGGTCGCGGGACCTGCCCGTCCGCCCCCTGCTCCGGAACCGAACGCCCCATGGACAGCACCTCCGAAACCCGCAGCGGCAGCTGGCTGAGCGTGATCGCCCTGGCCCTGGCCGCCTTCATCTTCAACACCACGGAGTTCGTCCCGGTCGGCCTGCTCAGCGACATCGGCCACAGCTTCGAGATGCCCACCTCGCAGGTCGGCCTGATGTTGACCATCTATGCCTGGGTGGTGTCGCTGGCCTCGTTGCCGATGATGCTGCTGACCCGCAATATCGAGCGGCGCAAGCTGCTGGTCGGGGTATTCCTGCTGTTCATCGCCAGCCACGTGCTGTCCGGGCTGGCCTGGAGCTTCCAGGTGCTGATGCTCAGCCGGATCGGCATTGCCTTCGCCCACGCGGTGTTCTGGGCCATCACCGCTTCGCTGGCGGTGCGCGTGGCGCCGCCGGGACAGCAGGCCAAGGCGCTAGGGCTGCTGGCCACCGGCACCACCCTGGCGATGGTCCTGGGCATCCCGCTGGGGCGGGTGGTCGGCGAGGCCCTGGGCTGGCGTACCACCTTCATGGCCATCGCCGGACTCTCGGTGCTGACCCTGCTCTACCTGGCGCGCTCCCTGCCGCTGCTGCCAAGCCAGAACTCCGGTTCCCTGCGCAGCCTGCCGATGCTGTTCCGACGCCCGGCGCTGGTCTGCCTGTACGTGCTGACCGTGGTGGTGATCAGCGCCCAGTTCACCGCCTACAGCTACATCGAGCCCTTCGCCAAGCAGGTGGCGCGGATGAGCGGCGAGGCGACCACCCTGCTGCTGCTGTTGTTCGGCGGCGCCGGGATCTTCGGTTCGATCCTCTTCAGCCGCTACAGCGAGGCTTTCCCGCGAGGCTTCCTGCTGGCCGCGATCCTCGTCTTGGGCAGCAGCCTGGCGCTGCTGTTGCCGCTGTCCGCGCAGCCGACCTGGCTGATGGCGCTCAGCCTGCTCTGGGGCATGTCGATCATGTGCTTCGGCCTGGCCCAGCAGTCCCGCGTCCTGCGCCTCGCCTCGGACGCCACCGACGTGGCCATGGCGCTGTTCTCCGGCCTGTACAACGTCGGCATCGGCGCCGGCGCGCTGCTCGGCAGCGTGGTCAGCGAACGCATGGGCCTGGCCTCGATCGGCAACGTCGGCGCCGCGCTGGCGCTGGCCGGCCTGCTGCTCGCCCTGTTCGCCGCACTGCGCTACGCGGAGGCGCTGAAAAGCACGTCGTTGTGAGCGGTCATACCTGGGGTCGGATGATTCGGCGGAGGAATCCGCCCGCTTGATCTAGTCTTCTGTGACGAAAAGGCGCAGGGAGTGCGGGATTGCCCCGCGCCGGGCCGGCGCAGGGACGGAATATCGGGTGAACGTACAACAGAGCAAGTTCAGGCTGAGCCGCTGGGCGGGCGCGACACTGGCGCTCGGACTGCTGCTGTCCGGGCTGGGCGCCTGGGGGCTGGCGCTGGTCAACGAGCAACAGGCGCGGATGGCGCTGGAACGCGAGGCGGAACTGCTGGCCGAGGCGGTGACCCGCCGCGTGGAACTCTACCAGTATGGCTTGCGTGGGGTGCGCGGTGCCTTGCTGACGGCGGGCGAGGCGCACATCGACCGCGAACTGTTCCGCCGCTACAGCCTGACCCGCGACATCGACCGCGAGTTTCCCGGCGCCCGCGGCTTCGGCTTCATACGCCGGGTGGCGGCCGCCGACGAGGCCGGGTTCCTGCGCCAGGCGCGGGCCGACGGCCAGCCGGAGTTCCGCATCCAGCAACTGACTCCGCACGATGGCGAGCGCTACGTCATCCAGTACATCGAGCCGGTGGCGCGCAACGGCCAGGCGTTGGGCCTGGACATCGCCTCGGAAGCCAATCGCCGGGAGGCCGCCCGCGCCGCCCTGGAGACCGGGCAGGTGCGCCTGACGGGGCCGATCACCCTGGTCCAGGCCAGCGGCTTGCGCCAGCAATCGTTCCTCATCCTGATGCCGATCTACCGCAGCGGCATCACTCCACCGCCGGGGCCCCAGCGCGAACTCGAAGGCTTCGGCTGGAGCTATGCGCCGCTGCTGACCGGCGAGGTGCTGGCCGGGTTGCCCATCGACAACGCGGCGATCCATCTCGAACTCAGCGACGTCACCGGCGACGGCGCTGCCGTGCCCTTCTTCGTCAACGGCGCCGCGGCGCCGGCTCAACGCCTGTTCGGCCACATGCTGCGGCGGGAGATCTACGGTCGGCACTGGCAGATGGCGTTCAGCGCACTGCCGCTGTTCGTCCAGCGCCTGCACCAGCCTTCGCCGCGCATCCTGTTCCTGGCCGGCAGCCTGGTCAGCCTGTTGCTGGCGGCGCTGGTCAACGCCAGCGCCCTCGGCCGCCTGCGCCGGCGTCGGGAGGCGGCGACCCAGGCGCGGCTGGCGGCGATCGTCGGCAATTCGGCGGACGGCATCATCGGCGTCGGCCTCGACGGCGTCATCAGCGACTGGAATCGCGGGGCCGAGGCGTTGTTCGGCTACCGCGAGGAGCAGGCGGTCGGGCGGCGGGTGGTGGACCTGCTGGTGCCGCCATCCAAGGAGAACGAGGAACTCGACATCCTCGCCCGCATCGCCCGTAAAGAACAGGTGGTCAGCTTCGATACCGTGCGCCGGCACCAGGATGGCCACCTGCTCGACGTGGCGGTGACCGTCTCGCCGATCCTCGGTCCGGACGGCGGCGTGGTCGGCGCCTCGAAGACCGTACGCGACATCTCCGCGAAGAAGGCCGCCGAGGCCCGCATCCGCGAGCTCAATACCGGCCTGGAGCACCAGATCGCCGAGCGTACCGCCGAACTGCGTCGGTTGAACGTACTGCTCGGCAGCGTGCTGCAGGCGGCGTCCGAGGTGTCGATCATCACCCTCGACCGCGACGGCATCATCAGCGGCTTCAATCTCGGTGCCGAGCGGATGCTCGGCTACCGCGCCGACGAGGTGGTCGGCAAGGCCTCGCCGACCCTGCTGCACAGCGAGCGGGAGTTGCTCGCCCGCGGCCAGGAGCTGGGCGAGGAGGGTTTCCGCGTGCTGGTGGCGCGGGCCGAACAGGAGGGCGCCGAGACCCGCGAATGGACCTATCTGCGCAAGGACGGCTCGCCGCTCAGCGTGACGCTTTCGGTTACCGTCCTGCGCGACGAGGCTGGGGCGATCAACGGCTACCTGGGCATCGCCGTCGATGTCACCGAATGGCGCAACGCCGAGCGCGAGATGGCCGCGGCGCGCGACCAGTTGCAAATGGCCGCCGACGTGGCGCGCCTGGGCATCTGGCGCTGGAACCTGGCCGACGACAGCCTGCAGTGGAACGAGCGCATGTGCGAGCTGTATGGCCAGCCGCTGGCGTTGCGCGACGGCGGCCTGGTCTACGAGCATTGGCGCAGCCGCCTGCATTCGGAAGACCTCGAGCGCACCGAGGCCAGCCTGCGCGCGGCGGTGGAGGGGCGCGGCAACTACGATGTGATCTTCCGCGTGGTGCTGCCCGACGGCGGCATCCGCTTCATCCAGGCCGGCGCGCAGGTCGAGCGCGACGCCGACGGCAACCCGCTGCAGGTCACCGGGATCAATATCGATATCACCAGCGACCAGCAACTGCAGGCGCGCCTGCGCGAGGCCAAGGAGCAGGCGGACGCCGCCAGCGCGGCGAAGTCGTCGTTCCTGGCGAACATGAGCCACGAGATCCGCACGCCGATGAATGCCGTGCTGGGCATGCTGCAACTGGCCCGGCAGACCGATCTCAACGAACGCCAGCGCGACTACCTGGACAAGGCCAGCTCGGCGGCAACCTCGTTGCTCGGCCTGCTCAACGACATCCTCGACTACTCGAAGATCGAGGCCGGCAAACTGGTCCTGGAAATGCTCCCCTTCGAGCTGGAGCCGCTGATGCAGGACCTGGCCGTGGTGCTCTCCGGCAACCAGGGCGACAAGGACGTCGAGGTGATCTTCGACATCGATCCCGAGCTGCCCAGCGCGGTGGTCGGCGACCGCCTGCGCCTGCAGCAGATCCTCATCAACCTGGCCGGCAACGCACTGAAGTTCACCGCCCGCGGGCACGTCCTGGTGAGCTTGCGGCGTCTGGCGCACGACGCCCACCTGGTGCGCCTGCGGGTGCTGGTGGCGGACACCGGCATCGGCATCAGCGCGGAACAGCAGCAGCGCATCTTCGAAGGTTTCACCCAGGCCGAGGCGTCCACCTCGCGACGCTTCGGCGGCACCGGCCTCGGCCTGTTCATATGCAAACGCCTGGTCGACCTGATGGGCGGTGAATTGCGGGTCGAGAGCGCGCCGGGCAGCGGTAGCCGGTTCTGGTTCGACCTGGACCTCGACGTCGCCCACGACCAACCGCTGCGTGCGGCCTGCCCCGGGGCCGGCGAACCGCTGCGGCTGCTGGTGGCGGACGACAACCTGGTGGCCGGCGAGCTGCTCGAACGCACGGTCGGCGCCCTCGGCTGGCGCGCCGACTGCGTCGGCAGCGGCAGCGAGGCGGTGGCGCGGGTCCAGGCGGCGATGGCCGAGGGCCGTCGCTACGACGTGGTGCTGATGGATTGGCGCATGCCCGATCTCGACGGCCTCAGCGCGGCGCAACTGATCCGCCAGTTGCAGGGCGACCTGCCGCCGCCCATGGTGATCATGATCACCGCCTATGGCCGCGAGGTGCTGGCCGATGCGCGCGACCACAGCGCGCCGCCCTTCGTCGATTTTCTCACCAAGCCGGTCACGCCCAAGCAACTGGCCGACTCGGTGCTGCATGCGTTGCACGGCGAACAGGGCGCCCCGGCCAACCCGCCGCCGCGCCCGGTGGAGCGCACCCAGCGGTTGCGGGGCGTGCGTCTGCTGGTAGTGGAGGACAACGCGCTGAACCGCCAGGTCGCCGCCGAGCTGTTGAGCAGCGAGGGCGCCCGGGTGGCCCTCGCCGACGGCGGGCTGGCGGGCGTTCAGCAGGTGCTGGAGGCGAGCGTGCCGTTCGACGCGGTGCTGATGGACATGCAGATGCCGGATATCGATGGTCTCGAGGCGACCCGGAGAATCCGCGCCGACGGGCGCTTCGCCGGGCTGCCGATCCTGGCCATGACCGCCAACGCCTCGCTGGCCGACCGCGAAGCCTGCCTGGCGGCGGGCATGAACGACCATGTGGCGAAGCCGATCGACAAGGAGCGCCTGGTGCTTTGCCTGCTCGGTCATCTCGGCAGGAGCGGCGCCAGGGGCGCGCCGGCAACGGCAGCGGACGCGGGCGAACTGGTCGAGGCGCGGGGCGATATCGTCGGGCGTTTCGGCGGCAGCCTGGAGCTGATCGTCCAGGTGTTGCGGCGCTTCGTTCCGGACATGCAGGACCTCTTCGCCCAGCTCGAACGCCAGCTCGGCGAGGGCGATGTCCAGGGCAGCGCCGCGACCCTGCATACCATCAAGGGCAGCGCTTCCACCGTTGGCGCCAGCGCCCTGGCCGGCCGTGCCAGCGAGCTGGAGCAGGCCCTGCGCCGCGCCGATCCGCTGCGCGGCATGGAAATCCTCGCCGGCATCCGCCTCGACGAACTGCGCACCCTGTGCGATGCCTGCCTGCTCCGCCTGCAGGCGATGTTCGGCGACGTGCAGGCGGAGTCGGCGAGCTGAACCCCGGCGCGGTGGCCAGTCCCGCCAAGGATTCAGGCGGACCCGGGGCTCGCCTGCATCCGCTGCGGCCTGTAGGGCGAATAACGCCATGGGCGTTATCCGCCGATACTCCTGAAGCCCGCCCAGGTCTTGAGCGACATCCTCTTCCTGTCGTTCAGTACCTTCAGGCGTCGCGCAGCAGGTCATGGGCGTTGAGCAGGGCGTAGGCGACTTCCGGGCGCTTCTCCAGGCCGCGGCGGATGGCGGCGGGAATCGCCTGGCGGGTCTTGCGGCAGAGCCCCGGCTGCTCCTCGAAGCGCATGCGGATGCCGCGCATGCTGCGCACCTCGCCGACGGCCGGGGCGATCCGCAGGCGGATGCCCAGTTGTTCCTCCATGCGCCGCAGCAGGTGTTCCAGGTCTTCCAGGCTGCGCAGGGCTTCCAGGCGAGCGGCCAGGCGCTGCTCTTCCTGGCGGGTCAGGAGGAGGATGCGACGGTCCGCGCCGGGCGCCTCCAGGCGCTCGCGTTCGCAGACGCAGGCGCCGGGCGGGCAGGGCTGGCGGAGGGGCGGGGAAGCGCTCATGGCACCATCATAGCCAGGACCGGCGTCCCGCGCCGCTACGCTCCGTCGCCCTCGCGAGCGCGCTTCAGCGCTTCAGCGGCACCTTGCCCTGCTGCTCCAGGCCGCTGAGGATGGCGTAGGCGATCTTCACCCGCTCGGCATTGGGATAGTTGCGGTTGGCCAGGATCACCAGTCCCAGGTCGCGGCCCGGGACGAACGCCACGTAGGCGCCGAAGCCGTTGGTGGAACCGGTCTTGTTCAGCAGGCGCTGGCCCTCCAGCGCCTGTGGCGCGGGCAGCCTGGCGATCCTGTGCGGTTGCAGCGCCATCGGCGTCGAGTTGCCGGCCTGCAGGCGCTTCAGGGAGATCGGCCAGTCGTAGGCTTCCCAGCCCAGGCCCTGGGTCATGTCGCCGACCTTGTAGTAACCGCGATGGGTGGCATCGAGCGCCTGCGCCCAGGGCCTGTCCAGGCGCTCCGGATGCAGGTTGGCATCGACGAAGCGCAGCAGGTCGGCCGCGCTGGTCTTCACCCCGTAGCCTTCGGCATCCAGCGGGCCGGGACCGACCCGTAGCGGGCGGTCGTCCTTGCCGTAGCCCTGGGCGTACTGCGCCAACGCCGCCTCGGGCACGTCGAGGTGGGTCTGTTCGAGGCCCAGTGCCGGGAACACTTGCTGCTCCATGAGCCGTTCGAACGGCTGGCCCAGGCTGCGCGCGGCGAGATAGCCGAACAGGCCGATGCTCGGGTTGGAATAGAGGCGCTGGCTGCCCGGCGCGTAGGTCGGCTGCCACTGGCGGTAGTAGTCGCGGATCTGTGCCTGGTCCTTCTGCACCGAGTCGGGGAACTGCAGCGGCAAGCCGCCGGCGGTATAGGTCGCGAGGTCGAGCAGGCTGATGCCGTCGAAGCGGCTGCCCTGCAGTGCCGGCCAGTGCTGGCTGGCGCGGTCGTCGAGGCGCATCTTGTCCTGGGTCAGGGCATAGCCGGCGAGGGTGGCGGTGAAGGTCTTGCTCACCGAGCCGATCTCGAACAGGGTCTCCGGCGTCACCCGGCGGCCGTCCTCTTTCGAGGCCAGCCCATAGCTGAAGTAATGCGGTTCTCCTTTCAGGCTGATGGCTACGGCCAGGCCCGGAATGTCATTGGCCTTCATCACCGGTTGTACGGCGGCGTCGACCAGTGCCTTCAGGCGATCCGCCGGGGCCTCGCCGGCAATGGCCGGGGTGGTGGCGAACAGCAGTGTGGAAGCGGCGATGCCGCACAGGCAGGGGAATCTGGTATCGCGCATGAGGATTGGCGTCCTTTGTCGTTGGCTGCATGAGAAACCGCCCCGGGAGCGCTCCTTGATCGGCGGGCGGGGAAAATCTAGGCTTGCGCAGGATTTGCGGCAAACGACGAATACTCGCGGCAGCCATTAGAAAAATTTGGAGCAGAGATTGGTTCGACCCCATTTGCCGCTGAACGCCCTGCGCGCCTTCGAAGCTTCGGCCCGGCACCTGAGCTTCACCCGCGCGGCCATCGAGCTGTGCGTGACCCAGGCGGCGGTCAGCCACCAGGTGAAGAGCCTCGAGGAGCGTCTCGGCGTGGCCCTGTTCAAGCGTCTGCCGCGCGGCCTCATGCTGACCCACGAGGGCGAGAGCCTGCTGCCGGTGCTGTGTGACTCCTTCGACCGCATCGCCGGCCTGCTGGAACGTTTCGAGGGTGGCCACTACCGGGACGTGCTCACCGTCGGCGCGGTCGGAACCTTCACGGTCGGTTGGCTGCTGCCGCGGCTGGAGGACTTCCAGGCGCGCCATCCCTTCATCGATCTGCGCCTGTCCACCCACAACAACCGCGTCGACATCGCCGCCGAGGGGCTCGACTACGCGATCCGCTTCGGCGGCGGCGCCTGGCACGGCACCGAGGCGCTGGCGTTGTTCGAGGCGCCGCTGACGGTGCTCTGCTGCCCGGAGGTCGCCGCCCAGTTGCACAGTCCCGCCGACCTGCTGCAGCACACCCTGCTGCGCTCCTACCGCGCCGACGAGTGGCCGCTGTGGTTCCAGGCGGCCGGACTGCCGGCGCACGCGCCACTGACCCGGAGCATCGTCTTCGACACCTCGCTGGCCATGCTCGAGGCGGCCCGCCAGGGTGTCGGCGTGGCCCTGGCGCCGGCGGCGATGTTTGCCCGGCAACTGGCCAGCGAGAGCATCCGGCGTCCGTTCGCCACCGAAGTGAGTACCGGCAGCTACTGGCTGACGCGCTTGCAGTCGCGGGGGGAGACCAGCGCGATGCTGGCGTTCCGGGGGTGGTTGCTGGAGATGGCTGCCGTTGAGGCGCGGGGGAGATAACGGTTATGCAGGCGATTCAAGTGTCGATGAAGAAGTAATCACCTTCCTCGCGCCTTTTTTTATACGCTCGGGCCCTCCCAAGGTTGATACGGTTTGAGGCGTTGGGGTTGTGATTGGAATTGCTGACGGCGTGGCGGATATGGACCGGCTCGTCGGCGTTGCTGATCGCTCCGCTAAGCGTCACTCCCAGGCTGGCGGCATAGGCCCGGCGTGCCGCAACGATCTCGCTCTCGAGCATGCCTGCTTTCCCTGCTGCGGCAACGACGGCAAGTTCGCATAGGCGGCCAGCCTTCCTCGGGGAAACCCTCAGGTCGGCGCCTGCGGACCACAGGGCAAGCAGCGCTTTGGATGGAGCACAGCCATTTCTGCTGCGCTCTTCGATTGTCTCCAGGAGCGGACTCATATGGCCTCTTGAAAACTGTCGGTGGATTGCCAGCAGTATCGACGATGGTGCGCTTAAAGCAATGCGGAGCAGGCGGAGATTGTGGCGAAACGGCGGATAACGCTTCGCGTTATGCGCCCTACGGGAGCGGTGCCCGGCGTTGCCGGCGGAAGGCGTCTACGGCTTTCCGGTTCCCGCGTCGAAATACGATCCGCCGTTGCTCGGCAGTCCCGTCCACATCTCGTCGAGATTGCGGAAGTTCCAGGCCTCCGCCGGCTCGAAGCCGACGATTCGGTCGGTCTGTCCGGCCCTACCCAGGTCTATCACCTGCTGCGGGATCGGCACCTTCGAGCGGGCCGAGAAGAATACCTTGACCCGTGGCGTCAGCAGCGAGCGGCCGTGTTGCTCGAGGACCACGCCGAGGCGCCCGCTTTCCAGCCTGACCAGCGCGCCGACCGGGTAGATGCCCACCGCCTTGACGAAGGCGCGGAACACCTGCGGGTCGAAGTGCCCGTTCCATTCGGCCATGCGCCGGATCGCCTCGGCGGCGTTCCAGCCCTTCTTGTAGGGACGGTCGGAGGTGATCGCGTCGTAGACGTCGCACACCGTGCCCATCCGCGCCAGCAGGCTGATCTGCTCCTGCGCCAGGCCGAAGGGGTAGCCGGTGCCGTCGATGCGCTCGTGATGGTGCAGGCAGACATCCACCACCAGGGCGCTGACCTGGCGGCAATCGAGCAGCATCCGCGCGCCGTTCTGCGGATGCCGGCGGACCAGGCCGAATTCCTGCTCGGTGAGCTTGCCGGGCTTGTTCAGGATCGGATCGGGTACCGCCATCTTGCCGATGTCGTGCAGCAGCCCGGCCAGCCCCGCCTCGTGTACCAGCGGGTCGGACAGTTCGAGCTGGCGGGCGAGGGCGATCATCAGCGCGCAGACCGCCACCGAATGCATGTAGGTGTATTCATCCGAGGTCTTCAGCCGTACCAGGCTGACCAGCGCGTTGGGATGGCGCAGCACCGAGGCGGAGATTTCGTCCACCAGGTCCGATGCATGCGCGGTGTCGATGGCCTGGCCCATGCGCGCGTCGTGGAACATGCTGACCACGGCGGCCTTGGCGCGGCCGCAGAGCAGGGCGGCGTGGCGGATTTCCTCCTCCAGGGCGACCCGCGCCGGCGAAGGGTCGGCCGGCATGGTGACCGGCAGGACCGCAGCGGCCGAGACCGCCGCTTCCTCCGGGAGGTCGAGGCCCTTGACGGCGTCGATCCAGACCTCCTTCACGGCGCTTTCGCGCAGGCGCTGCAGGTCGGACTGGTTGTCGAGCAGGAAGCCGCCCTTTTTCCAGAACGGGTGGTCCAGCCACGAGCCGCAAAGGCTCTGGACGAACATACCGAGGCGAAGCTGGGTTACCGGAATGCGTTTCAGCACGATGGGCTCGACCTCGAGACTGGGCCAGGTGGCTGTCTCCTAACGGTAGCCGAGATGGGCCGGCGGGAGTGAGAGATGCCCGGCACTTCGTCGGCATGCCCGCGCTCGATTGCGTATCGCTTTGTATCCATGCGCGGTTTCGATACCTCCGGCGTACAAATCCACGTGTCGGGCGATACACCCCCGATACATCTCCCAGGCGAAATGGCCACATCCGAACCGCGGCGCCCGGGACGACCCCAGAAGGTCCCGCCGCCCGGTTCGTACCGGCGCCCACCAGCGCCGCGCCTGCGGCCCGGCCGCGTTTACTGTGGAGAAGAAGCATGTCCGTTTTCGATTCGCGTCAAAAGACTTCCGCCAGCCTGCTCGGTGCCGTACTGGTGGGGGGAATGCTGCTCGGCGGTTCGGCGTTCGCCGTCGAGCCGTTGGGGCAGGGGCTGCAACTGGCGGCGGCGAGCGCCGGCGAAGGCAAGTGCGGAGAAGGCAAGTGCGGCAGCGGCGGCTCCGCGAAGACCTCGGCCAAGGCCGGCGCCGAGGGCAAGTGCGGGGAGGGCAAGTGCGGGGAGGGCAAGTGCGGCGACGCCTCCTTTGCCCGCACCGACACCGATCACGACGGCAAGGTCTCGCGCGCCGAGTTCCTCGCGGTGGCCAAGGACCGCGCCGGTGAGTTCGACAGCATCGATAGCGACCATGACGGCGTCATTTCCGAAGCCGAGGCCTACGAACACCTGCGCAAGACCTACGAGGCCAACGGCAAGCCGATGCCCGCCGGGCTGTTCAGCAAGCTGGAGCAAGGCCGGCACTGAGCCTTTCCACACCCTGGCGGCGCCCTCTCTTTCCCCTGGGAAAGCGGGGGCGTCGCCGTTTCCGGAGCTATCCCATGACCCTGATCGACAACGCCGCCGGCCTCGGCCTGAGGCGCGGCCTGCTTCCGCAACTGCTGGCGATGGCGCCCGGCGCGGTGGACTTCCTCGAATGCGCGCCGGACAACTGGATCGGCGTCGGCGGTGCCTTCGGTGCCGACCTGGAGCGCCTGCTGGAGCGCTTTCCACTGACCTGCCACGGTCTCTCGCTGTCCCTCGGCGGCTCCACACCGCTGGATGCCGCCTTCATCGAGCAGACCCGACGCTTTCTCGTCCGCCACCGGGTCGCGTTGTACAGCGAGCACCTCAGTTACTGTTCCGACGATGGCCATCTCTATGATCTGTTGCCGCTGCCGTTCACCGAGGCCGCGGTGCGTCACGTCGCGGCGCGCATCCGCGAGGCGCAGGAACGCCTGGAGCGGCGCATCGCGGTGGAGAACATTTCCTACTATGCAGCGCCGTACCGGGAGATGAGCGAGATCGAGTTCGTCAACGCGGTACTCGACGAGGCCGACTGCGACCTGTTGCTGGACGTCAACAACCTGTTCGTCAACGCCTGCAACCACGGCTACGACGCCCTCGACTTCCTCGCCCGGCTGCCGCCCGGGCGGGTCGCCGCCTACCATGTGGCGGGGCACTACGACGAGGCGCCGGACCTGAAGATCGACACCCATGGTGCCGCCGTGAAGCCCGGCGTCTGGGCCTTGCTCGGAGCCGCCTATCGTCGCTTCGGCGTGCGCCCGACCCTGCTCGAGCGGGACTTCAACTATCCGCCGCTGGGCGAACTGCTGCTGGAAGTGGAGCAGATCCGCCAATGGCAACGCGACGAGGGACGCCGTCATGGATGAGCGCCTGCGCCAACAGCAGTTCAGCCTCGCCCGGCACCTGCGCGACCCGCTTGGCAATGCGCCGCCGCCGGACATCGAAGAGCGTCGCCTGCGGGTCTACCGCGAGCTGTTCTACAACGCCATCGAAGGCCTCCTTGCCAGCGGCTTCCCGCGCTTGCGCGGGCTGCTTGGCGAGCAGCAGTGGCATGGCCTGGTGCGCGAGTTCTATCGCGAGGAGAGAAGCCATACCCCCCTGTTCACCCGTATCGCCGGGGTCTTCGTCGACTACCTGCGGCAGCGGGGCGAGTATCGGCCGGCGTGGCAAGCCGAGTTGGCCCACTTCGAATGGAGCGAAACGCGCCTCTACCTGGCCGAGCCCGACGATCCGCCGTATCGGCGTGAAGGCGACCTGCTCGACGGGGTGCCGCTGCTGTCGAGCCTGGCGCTGCCGCTGGGCTATCGCTGGCCGGTGCATCGGCTCGAAGAGGACGTCGCGCTCGCCGAAGCGCCTGCGGAACCGACCCTGCTGTTGATGCACCGCGATTCCTCGCATCGCGTGCATACCGCGCGCCTGACTCCGCTGGCCTACCGCCTGCTGGAGTCGCTGGCGAGACGGCGCCTGAGCGGGCGCGAGCACCTGGCGGCGCTGGCGCTCGAGGCGCGGAGTGCGCCCGGAGCGCTCGACGCGGCGGGGCTGGAGTTGCTGGCAGCGTTGCGGACCCAGGGTGTCGTGCTCGGAACCCTGGAACGCGATTGGGCGGGCGGATGACGACGCAGCCCTTGTGGAGTCGATGCATCGGCGGATAGCGCCTTTGGCGCTATCCGCCCTACGTGGTGGGTGGGACGGTCTTGGTGTAGGGCGGATAACCGCTTGCGGTTATCCGCCGGGGTGGGTCCGGTGTATCGGCGAATAGCGCCGTTGGCGCTATTCGCCCTACGCGGTGGGTGGGATGGTTCTGGCTTGCTGTGAAAAACCCCGGAGGCGATCGCGTTCCGGGGTTTTTCCGTGGCTGGCCGAATCCTAGCGGGACAGGCCCAGGCGCCGTCCGAGCCAGTGGTCCAGGCTCAGCTTCCCCGCTCCCGCCAACAGCAGCGGCAGCAGCGCCGCCAGGTAGATCGCCGGGAGCTTGAAATTGCCGAAGCCGTGGTCGGTGATCGAGTAGCCGCGGGCCAGTTCCGCCAGGCTCGACCACTCCGCCGGCCAGTGTACGGCGGCGGTCGCCACCAGGGTGACGACGATCAGCACCAGGGCGGTCAGGCGGGTACCGAGGCCGAGCAGGAGGAACAGCGCGCCGAGCAGTTCGGCCCACAGCGACAGTTCCCAGTTGAAGGCGGCGGGCAGGCGGTCGAAGGGAAAGGGGAAAGCCGACTGGATATCGCCGAACCAGTTCTCGCCGTTCCACTTTTCCCAACCGGACTCGAAGAACTCCCAGGCCAGGAACAGTCGCAGGGACAGGTCGGCGCTCCAGCCGCCGCAGCGGTCGAGCAGGGCGAAGGGGCGGCGCCAGGCGCGCAGGTCGGATGCTTGCATGATCGATGTCTCGTTGAGGGCGGTGGATGGGTCAGGCCGGCTGTACGTCGCGACGACGCAAGCGCACGGCGAGCTTGGCGGTGAGCTTGAGGACGATGGCGGAGAAGATCGTGGCGAACGCCAGTACGTACCAGCCGCCCATGGGGATGCGTTTGAAGAACGACAGGCAGAAGATGCCCGCCAGCACCCAGGTGCCGGTCGAGTGCAGGGCTTTCCAGGCGCGTGGGCCGAGCAGTCGGGCCGGGGTGCGGAAGGAGGTGAGGGTGAGCAGCAGGATGAACAGGTAGCCGATCGAGCCGGGGATGTTCGCCGCGACCGAGCGGCCGCTCCAGAATGTCTCGGGGAACAGCTTCCAGTAGGCCAGGATCAGCAAGGCGTGTACTGCGTGGGAGAAGGCGAAGGCCAGGCCCAGGTAGCGCCTTTCACGGAGCAGCGCGCGGGTCCCCGGGCCGGGCACCAGGGTCGCCAGCGAGGACGCGAGGAAAGCGGCGAGGAACAGCGCGAAGGAACTGCGCGCGGTGGCGCGGATGGCGCTGCGCAGGCCCTCCACCGGTTGCGCCTGGAGAGCCAGGACGAGGGCGGTCATGCACAGCACGGCGACGGCGAGGACGGCGAACAGTCGCCAGCCGTGCCAGGCGGATTGAGAGGTTGGGACGGTCATGGTGGGGCTCCTGGTTGCCGGGAGCGGCTCGGCGATGTGCCGCCGCTTCCCGTGGCCAGGAGTGTTGCAAGCGGGTTTATCCGCAGTGTGTCCGCCGAGGGCGGTTATGTATCGCTCTGTACAGGCGCCTCAGGGGTCCAGCTCGATGCGCGCGCAAAGCCCGCCGCCGGCGCGGTTGGCCAGGGTCAGGCGGCCGCCGAGGGCCAGGCTCAGCTGCTGCGCGATGGCCAGGCCGAGGCCGGTGCCGCCGGTGTCGCGATTGCGCGAGTTTTCCACCCGGTAGAAGGGCTTGAGCACCTCGTCGAGTTCCTCGGCGGGAATCCCCGGGCCATTGTCCAGCACCTGGATTCGCGTGCCGCCATCGGTACGGCGTTCCACTTCCAGGCGCGCGGCGCCGGCGAACTTCAGCGCATTGTCGACCAGGTTCACCAGCACTCGGCGCAGGGCGTGCGGACGGGTGTCGATCACCGCGCCGGTACGGCCGTCGAGTTGTACCTGCTTGCCGCTGTCCTGGTAGTCGAAGACCAGGCTGTCGAGGAAGGCGTCGAGGTCCACCCGGCAACTGGTTTCGGTGCTGCCGTGCATGCTGCGGGCATAGGCCACGCCTTCGCGGACCAGGTGCTGCATCTCTTCGAGATCGTTCCACAGCTTGTCCCTGTCGCTGGAGGCGTCCATGAACTCGACGCGCAGCTTCATCCGCGTGATCGGCGTCTGCAGGTCGTGGGAAATCGCCGCGAGCAACTGCATGCGCTCCTTGAGGTAGTCGGCGATGCGCGCCTGCATGGCATTGAAGGCCGCCGCCGCATGCGCCACTTCGCGTGGGCCGGTTTCCGCGAGAGGCTGTGCCGGACGATTCGGATCGAGATGTTCCACGGCCTTCACCAGCCGGGTCAGCGGGCCGATGGCGGTGCGCACCGCGAGGCCGGTGCAGAGCAGCAGCAGGAGCAACTGCACCAGCAGTACCAGCGGCAGCCAGCCGGACAGCGGCACCGGGGCCGGCGTGACGTCGATGGTCAGCGGGCTGCCGTCGCGCAGGCGCAGGAGGACCTGGAAGTGCGGACGGCTGTCGGCCACCGTGCGCAGGGTCAGCGGGTATTGACCGTCGAGGGCGCGTTCGATGGAGTGCGCGGCAACCGGCGCGTCGGCCAGCGCCAGCGGCTGGCCGGGCTCGCCGGCGTCGAGGCGATAGCGGTAGGTGCGTCGTTCCAGGCGCGGCAGCCAGGCCTCGCGCTCGGCGGGCGTCAGGCGGTCGAGCATGGCTACCGAGATCGCCACGTCCTGTTCGAGGCTGTCGAGCATCATGTGCTTCGCGGTCTGGTAGCGCTCGTAGAACTGCGAGGCGAAGGACAGCCCGTAGGCCAGCACCAGCCCGGCGAAGAGGATCAGCGCCAGGCGCGCGGCGAGGCTGCGCGGGCGCGGCACGGCGAGCTTCATGGATGGGCCTCGACCAGTCGCACCGGCAGCGAGAACACATAGCCCTCGCTGCGCACGGTCTTGATGTACTCCGGTTCGCGGGCGTCGTCGCCGAGGCGTTGGCGCAGGCGGCTGACCAGCAGGTCGATGGAACGGTCGAAGATGTCCGCCTCGCGGCCCTGGGTCAGGTTGAGCAACTGGTCGCGGCTGAGTACCCGTTGCGGATGATCGAGGAACACCCGCAGCAGGCGGTACTCGGCGCCGCTGAGGGCGACCACGGTGCCGGCGTCGTCGAGCAGGTGGCGGGCGCTGGTGTCCAGTTGCCACTGGCCGAAGCCGATCAGCCGGCTGCTCTCGCTCACGGTGAGGTTCGGCGGCAGCATCCGCGTACGCCGCAGCACGGCGTTGATCCGGGCAAGCAGTTCGCGGGCGGAGAAGGGCTTGGTCAGGTAGTCGTCGGCGCCCATCTCCAGGCCGATGATGCGGTCGGTCTCGTCGTTGCGCGCGGTGAGCATCAGCACCGGCGTGGCCTTGTGCTTGCCGACGCGCAGCTCGCGGCAGAGCAGCAGGCCGTCGTCGCCGGGCATCATGATGTCGAGGACGATCAGGTCCACCGTGTTGGCTTCGAGGAACGCGCGCATCTGCCGGCCATCGGCGACGATGGTGGTGCGCAGGCCGTTCTTCTTCAGGTAGTTGCCTACCAGCTCGCGAATCTCGCGGTCATCGTCGACGATCAGGATGTGATCGACATGCTCCATTGCCTGGCTCCCGTGGCGGTTGGTGTGCTTGCAAGCAGTGTATCCGCGCCCGCGGCGCTTGCCTGCCGGGGTTTGTATTGCACTGTATCCGGAGCCGGGGCGAATACCGGGGCGTGCAAAAAAGCCCGGTTGTCGCTGTCGCGAACGGGGGAGACGACGGATGGCGCCGGGCGCGATTCGTCCGGCGGGAGCGGGGCGGCGAATGTACGGCCATGTATCGGCCGGCAGCGGCGATACAGCGGCTGACGAATCGGGCATTCCAGCGACACATCCGGGACAACTCCGCGGCCTGGAATAGGCCTCGACGAAGGCATGTCGCCTTCCACCGACGCGGTCCTGCCGCCAGGAGATCCCCCATGACTCGCACCCTGCTCGCCACCACCCTGCTCGCCGCGCTTGCGCTTCCCGCGTTCGCCGCCCAGGCCGCCGCACCGGTACCGACCGAAAGCTACCGCTACGGCATGCCGCTGGATGTGCACAAGGTGGTGGCGACCCAGGAACAGGCGTCGACCACCTGCGAGATCGTCGATGCACGGATGGACTACCTAGACTCCGCCGGCAAGCTGCATTCGCTGGCCTACCGCAAGTACGCCAGCGCCTGCAGCCAGGGCGGCTAGTCAGGCGCCGGCCAGAGCCTGCACGGCCGGTTGTCGCGCGGGCGGTGCATGGGGCGCCGGCTTGCCGAGGATCAGGTCGGCGGCCTTCTCGCCGATCATGATCGCCGGGGCGTTGGTATTGCCGGTGATCAGCGTCGGCATGATCGACGCATCGGCCACCCGCAGGCCTTGCAGGCCGTGCACGCGCAACTGGTCGTCGACCACCGCGAGCTGGTCGTGGCCCATCTTGCAGGTGCCCACCGGATGGAACACGGTGCCCAGGTTGGCGCGGATCCAGGCCTCGATCTGGCCGCGGCTGGAAACCTGCGGGCCCGGTACCAGCTCGCCCTTGAGGTGACGGGCGAAGCTGCGGCTGGCGGCCAGTTTGCGGACCAGTTGGAAACCCCGGACCAGGGTATCGAGGTCGGCAGGGTGGCTGAGGAAGTTGGCTTCGATCAGCGGCCGGTCGTGCGGGTCCGGCGAGTTCAGGCGGACCCGCCCGCGGCTCTGCGGGTGCATCACCGCGATGTGCAGGCTGACCCCGTGGCCGAAGGGGACGAGGCGCTGCGGCTGGTTCTTCAGCGCGGGGGCGACGATCAGACCCAGCTCCGGGGTCTCTGCCTGCGGGTCGAGGCGGAGGAAGCCACCGGACTCGACGGTGTTCGAGGTCAGCGCCCCGCGCCGGCCGAACAGGTACTGCCAGGGCGAGCGCAGCAGCGGCAGCCAGCCCTTCGGCGAGAAGCCCAGGCCGTAGCCGAGCTTGGCCTCGGTGCGGTACATCAGCACGATGTCCTGGTGGTCCTGCAGGTTCTCGCCGACCCCAGGCAACTCATGGCGCTGGACGATGCCGTGGCGCGCCAGTTCCGCCGCCGGGCCGATGCCGGAGAGCAACAGGAGCTGCGGCGAGTTGATCGAGCCGGCGCTGAGGATCACTTCGCGGCGTGCCTGCAATTGCACGACCTCGCCAGCCTGGCTGATCTCCACGCCGGTGGCGCGGGTACCTTCCAGCAGCACGCGCAGGGTCAGCGCCGAGCTGAGCACGGTGAGGTTGGGCCGCGCCAGGGCCGGGTGCAGGAAGGCGCGCGCCGCGCTACAGCGTTCGCCGTTGACCTGGGTGACGTGGAACGGGCCGATGCCTTCCTGGCGCTCACCGTTGAAGTCGGCGTTGTACGGCCAGCCCATTTCCTCGGCGGCCTGGAAGAACACCTGGTTGATCGGGCCCGGGCTGCGCTGCGCGGCGACGTTCAATTCGCCGCCGCGCCCGTGCCAGGGCGATTCGCCCGGCTCGAAATGTTCCGAGCGGCGAAAGTAGGGCAGCAGCTCGTCGTAGCTCCAGCCACGGTTGCCGAGGGATGCCCAGCGGTCGTAGTCGTGGCGGTCGCCGCGGATGTAGATCATCCCGTTGATCGCGCTGGAGCCGCCCCAGACCTTGCCGCGCGGGCAGGCGATCGGCTGGTTGGCGGTGCCGGGCTGGGCGGCGAAGCGATGCATCCAGTTCCACTTCGGGTTGGCGATCAGGCGGATGATCCCGGCCGGCGTGCGGATGTAGGCGGCGGGGAGCGGCGTGCGGTCGCTGGGGCCGGCCTCGACCAGGCAGACCGAGACGGCGGGATCGGCGGAAAGACGGTTGGCCAGGACGCAACCGGCGGAGCCGGCGCCGACCACGATGTAGTCGAACGAACGGCGGGCAGTGGAAGTCATGTCGGCACCTTTCTGGGTGTGCTGCCGGGCCTCGCCCGGCGTTCTTTTTCGCCCCGCGCCCATGGGCGCGACGCTACTCCATTGGACGGGGAAGCGCGCCCGGCCGCTTGTCCCAGCCTGCCGGCGGGGTTGACCGAGGCTGCCAGGCGGCGCGCTAAAGCCCCAGCAGCGAGCCCATGTCGACCATCAGTTGCAGGCCGACGACGAAACCGTCTCCGCTCAGTTCGCGAGCGCCGGGGTTGTAGTAGTTGTCCGGGTTGAAGATGTACTGCACCGACGGCTCCAGCGCGATGTGCGGGGTCAGTGCGATGTGCGCATTGGTTTCCAGGGCGTACACGTCGCGCTGGCCGAGTTTCGCATCGCCGCCAGCGGCGATCCGCGCCTGGCGCTGGAACTCCAGCTGGTGATCGTTCAGGCGCAGGTAGCTGGCCTTGAGGTTGAGCTTGTCCCGCGTGCGGTCGAAGGGCGCATGGTAGGTCAGGCCCAGCTCGGCGAAATGACGGAACGGCTGCTTGTCGTCGGCCGAGACCGACAGCGAGCCGAACAGCCCCAGCGCCCTCGGCGAATCGAGGCGGCCGCCGTCGGCGCGCCAGAACAGCTGCTGGAACTTGAAGAAGCCGCCGGCGCTGCCGTGGTCGCTGGCGCCGGTGAGCGGGTCGACCTGGTTGGCGGTGTTCAGGTAGGCGTTGAGTTCATAGTGCGAGCGGTAGGGATCGAGGCTTTCCTCGCGCTTGTCGCCGATCCCCAGCAGCAGGCTGGTGCCGCTGGCGTCGTCGGTGCCGAAATCGAGGCCATGGCGCTTCTTCAGGTAATCCACCGGGTTGGACTCGAAGGCCCCGGCGTGCAGGTACAGGGTCGGGGTCGCCCGGTACTTCAGGTAGCCGCCCCAGGCGCCGTAGGGCGGCGGCAGGATGCCGGTGGAGGCGTCGATGATCGGGTCGTTGCAGGTGACCACGGTCTCGCAGTTGTAGATCAGGAAATAGCGCCGCGCATTGGTCCGTCCGAGATGGCTGTCGAGGCGTCCGCCCAGCCACTGCTGCTGCCAGGTGAGCAGGCTCAGCTGGTTGGCGCCGATGTCGTTGTGCAGCGGCGCGCCGCCGAAGTAGCTGCCCACCGCGCCCTGCCAGCTCGGCCCGGTGGGCTGACCGGTGCCGCGGTCGAGGATGAACAGGGTTTCCTCGATGTGCAGCGAGGCGCCGTCCAGGCCGGCGAGGGTGGCGAGGTCGAGGTCGGCGCCGAGGAACAGGTCGCCGCTGTTGCCGAAGCTGTGCTGGCGCGGGCCGGTGTCGAGGTTCTTCAGCGACAGGCTCCAGAACTGCGCGTGGGTCTTCACGCCGTGGCGCTGGAGTCGTTCGCCGAACCCGGCCAGCGGGCCGCTGCGGCTGTCTTCGGCGGCCTGCGCGGAGAGACCGAGGAAACCGGCGCAGAGCAGCGCCGGCAAGGTGCGGAGGGTTTTCATGGCAAGGCACTCGTCTTGTTGTTGTTCTGTCGTGCGAATCGCTGTCCGCCCCAAGCGGACAGGTGCATCCGGAGCGAAGGCGGCTCAGGCGCAGAGATAGCCGCCGTCCACCGCCAGCACGGCGCCGGTGACGAAGCTGGCGCCGGGACCGCAGAGGAAGGCCGCGGCGCTGGCCACCTCGGGCGCCTCGCCCCAGCGCGCCAGCGGCGTGCGCTGCATGATCCGGCGGGTGGCCTCGACGTCGGCCTTGAGCCCGGCGCCCAGCGGCGTGTCGATCCAGCCGGGGGCGATGGCGTTGACCCGGATGCGCTCGGCGGCATACTCGCAGGCCAGGGAACGGGTGAGCTGGACGATGGCGCCCTTGCTGGCGCTGTAGGCCGGGCGGTCGGCGGAACCGAAGGTGCTGTACATCGAGGCGATGTTGAGGATGCTGCCGCCGCGCTGCGCCAGCAGCGGCCGGGCCAGTTGGCTGGCGAGCATGGCGGCGCTCAGGTTGAGGCGCAGCACCCGTTCGAAGGTAGCCAGGTCGTATTCCTCGCGGTCGCGGCTGATGCCGGCGTTGTTCACCAGCACATCCAGGCGCGGCAGCGCTTCGAACAGCCGTTGCAGGCGCTGGCTGTCGGTGATGTCCAGTTCTTCCCGGCGAATCCGCGGATGACGCGGTGCGTGCACGCCGTCGGCGTCCAGGCCGAGGGCGACGACTTCGGCGCCGAGTTCGGCGAACTGCATGGCGATGGCCGCGCCGATGCCGGAGCTGCCGCCAGTGACCAGCACCTGCTGGCCGGCGTAGATATCGTGTTGGAAAACCATCGGCGATCGTTCCTTCAGGCGTCGGCCAGGGCCGGGTTGGGATTGACCAGCACCTTGACCTGCGACTTGTCGCGCAGCAGGGCCTCGAAACCGTGCTCGACGGCCTGCTCCAGGGGCACGCTGCGGGTCACTGCGCGGGCCAGGTCGAGGCGGCCGTCGGCGAGCAGGGCGATCAGCTCCGGGTAGGCGTCGCGGTAGCCGACGCTGCCGAGCAGGCGCAGTTCGCGGTTGACCAGGTCGAAGGCGTCCAGCCGGACCTCGCCCATCAGGCTCACCAGCACCAGCTCGCCACCCTTGCGCAGGCTGGCCAGGGCGGCGTCGAGGCTGGCCTGGCTGCCGGCGGCCTCGAAGGCGCAGTCGAGCGCGCCGCCCTCGCGCAGGCGCGCCGCCGTGTCGCCGTCGCGGGCGTCGAGCGCCCGGCTGGCGCCGAACTCCCCGGCCAGGGCGAGGCGCTCGGGACTGACGTCGATCGCGACGATGTCCTCGATTCCGCGCAGGCGGGCGAGCATCACCAGCAGCAGGCCGATCGGGCCGAGCCCGAACACCGCGCAGCGCTGGCCCGGCGCCAGGCTGCTGCGGCGCAGCGCGTGCAGGGCCACGGCGGCCGGTTCGAGCACGGCGGCCTGGCGGAAGCCCACCGCGTCCGGCAGGCGGTGCAGCATGTAGGCCGGCACCCGCGCGCGCTCGGCGAAGCCGCCGTCGCCCATCAGGCCGATGAAGCCCATCGACTCGCAGAGGTTGTAGCGGCCTTCCCGGCAGTAGCGGCATTCGCCGCAGCGGTATTCCGGCTCCACCGCGACGCGGTCGCCGATGCGCAGTCCCTCCACGCCAGGGCCGAGCGCGGCGACCACGCCGCAGAACTCATGGCCGAGGGTCAGCGGCGCGCGGCAACCGGACAGCGGGTGCGCCTCGGCCTGGGGAATCGAGTGCGGGCCGCTCTGGTATTCGTGCAGGTCGCTGCCGCAGATGCCGCAGTAGGCGACTTCCAGTTCGACTTCGCCGGGCCGCGGCGCCTGGCGTTCCAGTTCGCTCAGGCGGAGGTCGCGGGCGGCGTGCCAGCGCAGTGCTTTCATGGTTGGTTTCCTTGCAGGACGGAGGTAGGCGCGCTGCGCTGGCGCGCCAGCACGGCGGGCGCGGTTTCGCGCAGGAACAGCGAGAGGAACGCGGCGAGCAGGGCGCCGCCGCAGGACATCCACATGACGATGGACAGGCCGAAGCGGTCGGCGGCGAAGCCGGCCACGGTCGGCGCGAGGAAACCGCCGACCAGTTCGCCGAGGCCCATGATCAGGCCGAGGGCGGTGGCGATGACGCCGCGCGAGACGGTCTCCGCCGGGATGGTCGCCATGAACAGGGTGAAGCAGCCGAGCCCGGTGTAGGTCAGCAGCAACAGCAGGCCGAGGCTGGTCGCGTTCGGCGCATAGAGCAGCGCCAGCGGGCAACACGCGGCGAGCAGGGAGAACGCCACCAGGGTCGGTCGACGGCCGATGCGATCGGATATCGCCGGTACGGCGAAGCCCCAGACCACCCAGGCGACGCCCAGGCAGCTCATCAGCCTGCCCATGGTCGCCGGGCTGAAGCCGCGGGCGTTGACCAGGAAGGTCGGGGTAAAGGAAATCAGCACGATGAACCAGGTGACGAATACGCAACTGATCAGGGTGCAGAGCAGGATGTTGCGGCTCTTCAGCAGTGCCAGGCGCTTGCCTTTCGCTTCTTCTGCGCGCGGCGCCGGGCGCTGCGCGCGGGGCGGGTCGGGACGCACATGGCGCCAGATCAACCAGGCGATCAGCAGACCCGGCAGCAACGAGACGATGAAGGCGTGACGCCAGCCGAGGGCTTCGGCCAGGGCCACCAGCAGCGGCGGGCCGATCACCGCGCCGAGCAGGCCGGCCGCCGAGCCCTGTAGCAGACCCATGTTGAGGCCGCGGCGATGCGGCGAGGAGGCCTCGACCATCAGCGATTGCGAGAGCGGCAGGATCGGCCCCTCGGCCAGGCCCATGATGCCGCGGAACAGCAGCAGGCTGAGGAAGCCGCCGACCAGCCCGGACAGCGCCGAGCACAGCGAGAACAGGATCACCGCCACGATCAGCAGCGGCTTGCGCTGCCCGCGGCGGTCGGACCAGGCGCCGACCAGCGCGCCGGATACCGCCCAGGCCAGGGCCAGCACCGAGGAGAGCATGCCCAGGTGGCTGTTGCTCAGTTGCAGCTCCTGTTCCATGAAGGGAAACAGGAAGGACAGCGCCAGGCGGTCGAAGAAGACGAAGCCGAAGGTCAGGAACAGCACGCAGAGCAGGACGTTTTCGTAACTGGCGGAATTGTTGTTATGCGCCATGTCGGTCTCCAGGCCGGGCGGGCCGGCCGGCGGGGAGGCGCGCGTCCGCCAGGGCGGCGCGCGCCCGGGGTCAGCGGAACAGGGAGTCGATGTAGGCGGCGCCGACGCCGATCTTGTCGTAGTGCTCACGGCACATCGCGATGTAGTCGTGGACGTCGAAGATGCCGTCCGCGTTGCCCTTCTCGTCGAGCCAGACCAGCGGTCCCTTGACGATGAAGAATGCACGCATCGGCTGCTCGTGCTCGTAGGCCACCAGGGTGTGGCCCTCGCCGGGCGTCTCGTAGACGAAGTCGCCGGCGGTGGCGGTCCAGTCGTGCTCCAGGTAGCCCCACTTGCCGCTGATGGTGTAGGCGAACACCTCGTGCGGGTGGTAGTGGCGGTTGACCAGGCCGGCGCTCGTTGCCATCAGGATGTCGCACCAGCGGTTTTCGCTTGGCGAGATCCACAGCGGACGCGACTTCACGGTCTCGGTGAAGGGCACGTAGAGGCGCTCGTCCTCGGTCGGCGCGTTGCGCAGGTAGACCTCGGGCTTGGCGTCCGGCTTGAAGCAGTCGGGAATCGGTTGCAGGTCTTTCCAGAATTCACGGGTGGCGAGTTCGGGCATGGGGCGGCCTCTGTCGTTGTTATCGTCGAGCCGACTCTAGCCATGGGCGGGCCTCCGGGTTTGACCCTGGCGGCCAGGAAGCTTGCGCTTTTCGGACATGGCCTGGCGCGACCCGCGACGCGCCGCCAAGCTGGCCTGCCCAGCGTCGGAGCCGGCTGGAGGGCGATTGACGGAGGAAAGGATTCAGATGTTAATGACGGGGTGCCAGGCGCCTCGCCGACCGACCGCGACAGGTCGGCGGAGCGGCCCGGCGCCTGGCCCCGGAGGCCTTGCCTGAGGTCCGGGAGGTCCACGCAGCGTTCGACGAGAAGAATAAAAATGCCCGCACATGCCTTGCTCGAAACCCGGCGGGCCAGCACCCAGGACATTCCCCTGGAGCAGCGGCTGGCGTTCTGGGAGGACTACAACGCTTCCATCCTGGTTGGCCTGAAATGTTCGTCGTATTCCCAGGCCGGCTTCGCCGCGACCCAGGACAACCTCTGCCTCGAACGCCTGCGGCTGGCCCGCATCGGCGGCAACGAGCACGTGGTGGAGCGCGACCGCTCGATGATCCGCGCAGTGCCCAAGGAGTCGATCTTCGTCTCTCTGGTGCAGGGCAGCCAGTCGTTCTTCTACCAGGACAACGGCTGCAACCTCCTGCAACCGGGCGAGCTGGTTATCTACCGGACCGACAAGCCCTACCTGTTCGGTTTTTCCGGACCGATGCGGCAGTTCATCTTCGACATTCCCCAGGACGATTTCGCCGAGCGCTGCCTGCGCGACTTCAAGGGACCGCTGAAGATCGGCGCGGAAAGCCCGGTGCAGCGCCTGCTGGTGCGGACCCTCGGCGAGCGTACCCGGGATTTCCTCGACAGCCCCCATGGCGAGGATGCCGAGCGCTACCAGGAGGAAGCCTACGACCTGCTGGCGAGCATCATCAGCGACCATGCCGGCGAGCACCGTGCCAGCGCCCTGGGCGCGTCCTACCTGCTGGCGGCCAAGCAGTACATCCAGCAGCACCTCGACGAACCCGCCCTGAGCTGCGAGCGGGTGGCCGCCGCCACTGGCGTCTCCAGCCGGCACCTGGCGCGGCTGTTCGCCCAGGAAGGCAGCTCGCCCGGGCGCTACCTGCAGGAGCGGCGCCTGGAGCGGGCCCGCCAGTTGCTCGCTTCGCCCCAGGGCCGGCGCCTGGATGTCGCCGAGGTCGCCTATCGCCACGGCTTCTCCAGCCAGGCGCATTTCGCCCGGGCCTTCAAGGCGCGCTACGGGATGACGCCGAGCGAGGCGCGTGGCCGCTAGACCCGACTACCGTACCTTTCCTCCTCCTACTGCCAAGGACCCGTTCCGTGACCGACAAGAAAGAGCAGATCGCCCGTTTCATCCAGCGCGAATTTCCCCAGACCCGGGTCGTGGTCGAAGCCGTCGGCGAGCGTAGCGCCACGGTCTGGCAGGCGGTCGACGCCAGCGACCTGCGCCCCGGCGGCACGGTCTCCGGGCCGACCCTGATGGCCATCGCCGATGTCGCGCTGTACGTGGCGGTACTGGGCGAGATCGGCATCGTCCCGCTGGCGGTGACCACCAGCCTGACCATCAACTTCCTGCGGCGTCCCGCGGCGGACCGCCGGGTGGTCGCCGAGTGCCGCCTGATGAAGGTCGGCAAGACCCTGGCGATGGGCGAGGTCTCGCTGTTCTCCGAAGGCGACGCGGAACCGGTCGCCCATGTGGTCGGCACCTACTCGATCCCACCGGCGCACCGCCGCTGAGGGCGGCGCTCAGGCCACCCGGTGCGCCGCGCGCTGGCGCGCTTCCTCATCGGCGCGGCGCTTGAGGTAGGTGCGGGTGGCCACCGCCGGCGCGTCGCTGGCAACGGAGATCTCGTAGCTATCCTCATCGGCCTCCGCGAGTACCTTTTCCAGCGCTCCGAGGCCTTCCACGTCCTCGACGAAGGCGGCGAACAGTTGCTCGTGCATGAAAGCGCCGACGGTCTCGTCGTCCTGGGCGAAATCGCGTCCGTGGACGATGAAGTAGTGCATGCTGCCGTGGGTCTCCGGGGTGAGGATGTGCGCCGTGCGGATGTGGAATTCCGGTCGCCGCTCGGCGGGCAGGGCTGTGTCGTAGAAGGTCGCGCTGACCTGGTGCAGGCCTGGCGAGAGAAACTCCGAGGTGGTGATGCGCGCCGCCGTGGGACAGCCGTCGAGGCCGGTGGTGCGGCCCCAGACCGGCGACAGGGTGGTCGGCAGCACGTGCCGTACCAGCCGGTAGTGGCCTTCCTTCAGGTCCAGCTCATAGGGCGCCCCGGCGTAATCCGGGGTGCCGATGGTATTGGCGTGGAGGTAGGTGAGATGGGTCAGGTCCATCAGGTTCTCGTGCATGCTCACGTAGTTGCCCGGGTGTAGGAAGTAGCCCTTGGAGCAGGCCCAGCCCGGATCCTCCAGCCAGGGCCGCTGCGGCAGTCGCTTCGGGTCGGCCAGTCGCGGGTCGCCGAGCCAAATCCAGACCAGCGGGCCGCGCTCCAGAAGCGGGTAGTGACGGATGCCGACGCCGCGCGGACAGGCTTTCTGCGACGGTGTCTCGATCAACTCGCCCTGGCTGTCGTAGCGGAAACCGTGATAGCCGCAGACGATCCCGTCCCCCTCCAGGCGACTGCGCGATAGCGGGAAGGAGCGATGCGCGCAGCGATCTTCCAGGGCTACCGCCTGGCCGGCGAGGGTGCGATAGAGCACCACGCGCTTGCCGAGCAGAGTGCGCGCGAGCAGTTCGCGGCCGACCTCCTCGGCGAAGGCGGCGACGTACCACTCGTTGAAGATGAACGACGTGTCGCGCGTGGCCATCTGCGCGGCGGCCTTGCGTGAACTGGCGATGAGATTGGCGTTGGGCAGGCTCATGAGGCGTCTCCGTGGTTGTTCTTCGGGGTCAGAGATCGAGTTCCAGGTAGTTGCCGCGGCAGCGTGATACGCAGATCAGCAAGGTTTCCCCGCTGGCCCGCTCGGTGTCGGAAAGCACATGGTCGAAGTGCTCCGGCTCGCCGGCGCAGACGCGTGTCTCGCAGGTCCTGCATATCCCGGCGCGGCAGGCGTAGGGAGGCTCCAGGCCCTGTTCCTCGAGGACTTCGAGGATGCTCTGGTGGCTTTCGACGCGCAGGCTCAGGGCGCTGCGGCGCAACTCCAGGCGGAAGGCGTCGGTGCCGCCGGACGAGGACGCCGGCGTTACTGGAGCGTCGAAGCGTTCGAAGTGCAGGCGTTCCGCGCAGTCGCTCCCGGCGTCGCGGATGGCCTGCATCAACCCGTCGGGTCCGCAGCAATAGAGTTCTTCGTCGGCACCTAGGCCGGCGATCAGCGCGGTACTGTCGAGTGGGTCGCCTTCGTCGCTGCAATGCAGCCGCGTCCGTTCGCCACCGAGCGTCATCAGTTCGGCGAGGAAGGCTGCGCGCTGGCGTTCGCGGACCGCATACAGTAGGCGCCAGTCCTTGCCCTGCGCCTGGCACCAGCGAACCATCGAGAGAATCGGGGTGATGCCGATGCCGCCAGCGACGAAACAGTAGCGCGCGGCGTCTTCGCGCAGCATGAAGTGGTTGCGCGGTGCCGCCGCGTGCAGGCGGTCGCCCGTGCGCAGTTGGCGGTGGATGAAGCGGGCGCCGCCACGGCTGTCGTCGCCAAGGCCTATCGCCAGTTGGTAGCGCTGGCGTTCGCGGCAGTCGTTGAGCAGGGAGTAGTGGCGGATCAGGCCGTTGCCCAGGTGAAGCTCCAGATGCGCGCCGGGGGTGAAGGCCGGCAGTTCGGTGCCGTCCACGGCGGCCAGCTCGACCAGCACCACGTCGCGCGCAACAGCGCGGAAATCGGTGACCTGCAGGTGCAGGCGGGAGGAAGGCGATGCGCTCATTGTCGGGGGTTCCTTCGGCAGACATGCAGCGAGGCTAGCGCTCCTCCAGTGCCGGCCTGTCCCCCCAGAGGTGGACAGCGGGTTTACCGGCGTCCGTCGCGGTTGCTAACGTGTCGGTCGAGGCCTGGACAGGACCTGCCCTTCCTCACCCATTACAACAAGAACAACGATGCGTGCCCGCAACCATGATCAGCTTCTGGAATGCCCCGCCGGGGTCGCCGTCGGCGGACCTGCGCCCCTTCGTCGAGCTGGCCTGCGCCTTGGGTGGCGAAGGCTTCCCCGCCGCTCTGCTGGAAACCCTTGGCCATTGGGTTGCCGCCCGTCATTTCAACGTGCTGCGCATCGGTGCACCGCGCCCCGAACTGCTCCTGGCCGGCACTCGCCATCGCGACGCGCAACTAGTGTGGCGCTGCTGGCAGGCCTATTCGCGGTACTACCACAGCCATGACCCGCTGTTCCTGCGCATGCAGCGCCAGCGCCGCGGCCCGGTGCCGCTGCTGGGCCACCTGCTGGCCGAGGACATCGAGTTCGATGCTTACCGCGAGGCGATCTATCGGGACAATGGCCTGAGCGAGCGGCTGTCGAGCCTGCATTGGGACGAGGAAGGCCGGCCGCTGCTGTTCAATCTCTACCGGCACCGCGAGGACGGCTATTTCAGCGAGCGCGAGATCGCCGCCTTCGAGCAGTGGGTGCCGGCCCTGCTGCAACTGCTGAGGGGGCACCTGGCCTTGCGCCGGGGACGCAGCGCGACCGACGAGTGGCGGCTGGCGCTGTTGCACCGGGCGACGGACCTGACACCCCAGGAGCTGGCGGTCTGCCTGCACCTGCTGCGCGGGTTGAGCCATGCCGGTATCGCCGCCGAGCTGGGGCTCAAGGAAAGCACGGTGAAAACCTACCGCAACCGCGCCTTTGCCCGCCTGGACATCCATTTTCGCAGCCAGCTTTTCGCCCTGGTGCAGGGCTGAGGAGGGCCGGACGCCGCCTGTGGGGCGGCTCCGGAGAGAGGGGTCAGGCGGCTCGGCAGGCTCGCTGCAGGCGATGGAAGCTGCGGCTGAAGTAGACCAGGCCGTCGCCCTGTTCGAGGACCTGGATGTCCTCCAGTTCCAGCAACAGCACCGAGTGGGTGCCGATCTCCTGGACCTCGGCGATGCGTCCCTGCAGGTTGGCCAGGGCGCCGTGCAGCACCGGCAACCCGGCGAGGCCCTCGCGCCAGTCGTGGAGGGCGAAGCGGCGTTCCATCGGGACCTCGGTCATGCCGGCGAAGTGGCGGGCCACCTCTTCGTGTTCGCCGCTGAGGACGTTCACGCAGAGTCGACCGTTGGCCTTGAACACCGTGTTCATCTCGCTGTTGCGGTTGATGCAGAGCATCAGCGTCGGCGGGCTGTCGGTGACCGAGCAGACCGCGGTGGCGGTGATCCCGCAGCGTCCGGCCGGGCCGTTGCTGGTGATCACGTTGACCGCCGCCGAAAGATGCGCCATGGCGTTGCGGAAGGCTTGCTGCCTGGGTTCGAGCTGGGACATGGGGATAACCTCCGGAGGCGACGCGGGCGTCATTGGCGGATGCGATCGAGCACGTTGATGTCGTCCGGGTTGTGCAGGTGCGGCACGGTCCAGCCGTTCTCGTCGTAGTCGCCCATGCACTGCTCGACCATGCCGAGCATGCCCTTCATCGCCCCGCTGCCGATCGCCTGGCGCAGGGCCTGCATGCGGATCTCGTCCTGGCTGCCGGCGTAGTTGATCTCGTACAGCTCGTGGCGGCCGCCGAACTCGCTGCCGATGGCGTCCCAGAGCAGCTTGAGGATCTTGATCCGCTCCCGGTGGCCCATGCCGCCGGAGCCGCGGCAATAGGTGGAGAGGTACTTGTCGAGTTGCGGATTGTGCAGGTCGCGAACGCCGGAGGGCAGGTAGATCAGGCCGCTGGCGACCACCTGCTCGATGGTCTTCTTGATCTCCGGGTAGGCCTGCGGCGCCAGCACGCGGTAGGCCTGCAGGGCCTCGGCGCTGGGTAGGAAGGCGCCGCTGTGCCATTCGCTGGCGTTGCCGTACATGGCGTCGGTCAGCGACCAGAACAGGTTGCGCCAGGCGACCACTTCGCCGACCTGCGCCTGCACGCCGCGGAACTCCAGGGAGCCGGTGCATTGCAGGGCCTTGTAGAGGGCGCCGGTGATGAAGTCGAGCTTGACCGCCAGGCGGGTGCAGCCCTGCATCGGGAACAGCCGGCCGAAGCCACCCTGGGGGAACCACTGCTTGCAGCGCTCGAAGTCGCGGTAGATCAGTACGTTCTCCCAGGGGATGAACACCTTGTCCATCACCAGGATCGCGTCGTTCTCGTCGAAACGGCTGGACAGCGGGTAGTCGAACGGCGATCCGGCGATACCCGCCACCAGTTCGTAGGAGGGGCGGCAGATCAGCTTCATGCCGGGGGTGTTCATCGGCGCGATGAACATCAGGGCGAAGTCGGTGTTGTCGCCGAGCAGTTGCGCCGAACCCTGGCCGACGAAGTTGTAGTGGGTCAGCGCGGAATTCGTGGCAACCACCTTGGCGCCGCTGACGACGATGCCGCCGTCGACTTCCTCGTCCACCGAGATGAACACGTCCTTGACCTGGTCCACCGGCTTGTCGCGGTCGATCGGCGGGTTGACGATGGCATGGTTGAGGTACAGGCAGGCTTCCTGGATGCGCTTGTACCAGGTTTTCGCGTTGTCCTCGAAACGCCCGTAGAAGCCCGGGTTGGCGCCGAGGGCGCTGCCGAAGGCGGCCTTGTAGTCCGGGGTGCGGCCCATCCAGCCGTAGGTCAGCCGTGACCACTCGGCGATGGCGTCGCGCTGCTGGCGCAGTTCGTCGGCGCTGCGCGCGTAGCGGAAGAACTTGTGGGTATAGCCGCCGTTGCCGGTATCGGTCTCCCAGCAGAGCTTTTCCTTGCTCTGCGGATCGTGCAGGGCGTCGTAGAGCCGGGCCATGGAGGCGGCCGCGTTGCGGAAGGCGGGGTGGCTGGTGACGTCCTTGACGCGGTCGCCGTAGATGTAGATCTCACGGTCGTCGCGCAGGCTGGCGAGGTACTCCTCGCCGGTGAACGGACGGGTGGCAGAGGCACGGAAATCTTCGGGTTTCATCATCGTCTCCAGTCATTGTTGTTATCTGCGCGAGAGCGCCTGGAGGGGATGATGGGACGGGGGCGGAGCGAGCTGAATGGCTTTTCCGGGGAATGAATTGCACTTTCCATGGCCCCGCGTGACGCCCGGCGCCCGGCCGCGAAGGGCGGCCGGGTGGCGGCGCGTTCAGCTTTCGGCGGGCTGCCAGGCAATCTCCAGGCTTTCGCTGTTGGCCATGCGTTGCAGGTGATCGGCGACCACGTTCTGCATGTGGGCGAGGCTGTCCTCGTCGGGGCTGTTGAGAATCATCAGGACATGGTCGGGGTGGGCGAGCAGCTCGCAGTTGGAGTCGCCGAAGTCGATGAAGCCGCGCTCGGGAGTGAGTTCGACTTCGAACTTGTGGCCCCAGTGCTTGCACAGGCGATTGACGTAGCGTGCCGCCGATTCGGTACGGACATGGGAGGTGGAGCGGAACATGAAGCGAATCCTCTCGGTTGGGGATTTCCGATACTAACCTGCTGAGAGTCATTCTTATTCATCCATTTTGCAGGGGCTTTCGATAATCGCCCGGCAAATGGCCGGCGCTTGTCCGTGGGACAGGGCGAGCGCCAGTTGTGGGGGCGGCTGCATCGAGGCCTGCCGGGAGGTTCAGCGAGATGCCGGAGCACGCCTGGCGGATAACCGCGAGCGGTTATTCGCCCTACCGGAGCCGGCGGAAGTGTTTGCCGGATACGCCGGAAGGCGTTCTCTTTTGAGGGAGAGGGCGAACGCCAGCGGCTTCAGGCCAGCCCGCCGTTTTCCGGCAGCAACGCGCCGCCATCCACAACCAGGGTCTGCCCGGTGATGTAGCTCGCCTCGTCGGAGGCGAGGAAGAGCATGGCGTGGGCGATGTCCAGCGGCTGGCCGACACGCCCGAGGGGGATGTGCGCGGCCAGCGCGGCGGCGTCGCCGAGGCTGCCCAGCGCCGGAGTCGCGACCAGGCCGGGCTCGACGCCGTTGACGGTGATGCCGTCGCCGGCCAGCTCCAGCGCGGCGGCGCGGATGAAACCGTTGACCCCGGCCTTGCTCGCCGCATAGTGCGAGAGCCCAGGGATCGCCGTGCGCGGACCGGTCACCGAGGAGGTCACCAGGACGCGCCCGGCCACGCTGCGGCGCAGGGCGGGAAGGGCGGCCTGGGTCAGCCGGAAGCAGCTTTTCAGGTTCACCGCCAGGGTCCGTTCCAGGGTGCCTTCGTCCAGTTCCGCGAGGGCGCACTGGGGAAAGGCAGCGGCGTTGTGCAGGAGGATGTCCAACTGGCCGAAGCGCTCCAGGGTCGCGCTCACCGCTCGTCTCGCGGCGTCGTGCTCGCTCAGGTCGACGGCCAGCAGTTCGGCCGTGCCTCCGCCCAGGCGGATCGCCTCCAGGACGGCCTGGCCGCGGCTGGCGGTACGCGTCGCCAGCAGAACCCTGGCGCCTTCGGCGGCGAAGCATTCGGCGATGGCCCGGCCGATGCCCTGGCCGGCGCCGGTGACCAGTGCGACGCGGTTCTCCAAGCGCCTCACGATGGGCGCTCCAGCAGTTCGCCCAGGCAATCGCGGAGCAGGCGGTCGTGCAGTTCGACGTCCTCTGCGCGGGTCGCCGGGCAGGTCAGCGCCATGTTGTGGAATGGCGTCAAGAGCACGCCGCGGTTGAGCAGGTAGAGGTGCAGGCAGGCCTCGATCAGGCCGTTGCGTGCGTGGTGGGCCTCGCCGCCGTTGCGCGGGGCGTGGGTCATGAACAGGTACTCGACGCGCGCGCCGATGCGCGTCACGTGCCAGGGCAGGCGCAGTTCCTCGAGCGTCGCGCGGACGCCCGCCTCGAGCTGCGCGGCGAGCTGGAACATGTGCCGATAGGCGTCCTCCGTCATCACTTCGGCGAAGGTCGCGCGCATCGCCGCCAGTTGCAGCGCGTTGCCGGCCAGGGTGCCGCCAAAGCCGAAATGGTTGATCGCCTGCCCCGGTCGGAAGTGCGGCAGTACCGCCCAGATCCGCTCCGCCTGCGCCTGGCTGCATCCCCAGACGGCGCTGGGAATGCCGCCGGCGATGCATTTGCCGAGGACGAAGAAGTCCGGCTCGAGGCCATGCGCGCCGCTATAGCCGGCGGGACCGCAGGAGATCGTGTGGGTCTCGTCGATGATCAGCGCCACGTCGTGGCGGCGGGTCAGTTCGCGCAGGCCGGCGTGGAAGCCTTCGGCCGGCGGGACCATGCCGACGTTGGTCATGAAGGGTTCGGTGAGCACCGCGGCGACGTCGCCATGGGCGAGGGCGGCCTCCAGCGCGTCGAGGTCGTTGAACTCCACCAGGCGGGTGGTGGTGGCGTGGCGTACGCCATTGGGGTGAACGCCCGCGCGCGGAACCATGCGCCCGGCGGCGTCGAATTCCACCTGCGATTCGTCGACGCTGCCGTGGTAGTTGCAGTTGAACACCACCACCTTGTCGCGTCCGCTGAGCATCCGGCACAGGCGCAGGACGAAACGGTTGGCGTCGGTGGCCGAGGTGGTCACCTGCCAATAGGGCAGGCCGAAGCGCCGCGCCAGTTCGGCGCCGACCCACAGGCTGTCCTCGGTCGGCAGCATCAGGGTCGAGCCGCGCCGCGCCTGGCGGGCGATGGCGTCGGCCACCGCCGGTTGGGCGTGGCCGAACATGGCGCCGCTATCGCCGAGGGCGAAGTCGACGTACTGCTGGCCGTCGATGTCGGTGACGCGCGCGCCCTGGGCCTCTTTCACCAGCAGCGGGCAGTTGCCCGGCCACTGTTGCATCCAGTGCAACGGTGCGCCGTACAGCCAGTGGCGGCGGTTTTCCCGGTAGGCCTGGGCGGAGCGCGGATGCAGTTCGTCGAAGCGTCGCAGCTCGCGCTTGAACAGCGCTTCGACGCGGGCTAGGTCGAGGCCGAAGGTGGTGTCCATGGGCGTCCTCACAGGTCGTGGCGGGTCTGGTTGAGCACCTGGGCCAGGGCGCCGACCGGGAAGTTAACCGGGGTGGCGAAGTCGTCGTCCTGGTAGCCGAAGATCTTGCCGTCGGTGCGCCCGGCTTCCAGGTCGATCAGCAGCACGCCGAGGGTCGGCACGATCTTCTCGCGCCAGACGAACAGGTACAGGCGTTCGGCCAGTCGGTAGCAGTGGCAGCGGTCGGTATCGGCCAGCCCTCGCTCGGCGCCGCGCAGGCATTGCCAGGTGTAGAAGGCGGGATTGAGGTAGATGTGTTCGTAGGCCTCGCTGGCGCTGTAGACGTAGCGGTTGCGCAAGCCGACCAACTCGTCGCTGGGGACGTGCGGGCAGGCGTCGGGCTGCCACGGGCGGTCGAGGCTGCCATGCAGGAACTCGGCCTTCACGCCGGTCAGTTCCCGGCCGGCCAGGGCCCGGGCGAACAGGCCCTGTTCGCAGGCCGTGCGGTCGGGCAGATGGCCGAGCACCGCGGTGAACGCCTGGTTGTCGAAGTCCAGCACCAGGCTGACCGAGACCGGCCGGCCGTTTTCCTGCTTGAGGAAATCCACCAGGTAAAGGTTTTCCCGCAGTGAACTGGCGCGGTAGTCCGACTCGCCGCTGGCACTGCCGTCGGCCAGGCGCCAGCGCAGGCGCTGCGAGTCGAAGGCATGTTCGATGACCCAGCCGTTGGCGAAGTGCAGGACCCGTTCGAGCCCGGCGAGATCGCCGCAGGCGGGAAGGACGTGGTTGTCCGGGGCGAAGCCGTCGGCCAGGGCGCCGACGGTGATCCATCCGGAATGCGAGTGGGCGGACATAGGGTTCTCCTCGTCGTGGGAAACCCATGCTGGCCTGTCTTCGAGTATCCCGATATCGACCGGATGGTTGATAGGTCGATATGCCACGGAAATAGTACGGAGCGGCGAAGGGAAAGTTATCGAAGATGAAGTCTTAGATGAGTTTTCGTTTCTTCTTTTTTTGTTTTTTAGTTAATGGGTTCCTGTTCTTCTATAAGTATTTTCTGAATTTATTCTTATGTACCTATTGGCTGTTATCGGAAATGGACTACATATGTTTTCGTATGATTATTATTTTTAAATCCTGTCTTTCTTTCTAGTATTTGGGTCTGCGTTTATCAGGGCGCAATCTTCGGCTGTCGCGTAATGGTCGGAGGCGCTCTAGGCGGCCGTCCCGGTTGCGCGCAAAGGCTTGGCTACCTTGGCCGGTTCGTACTGCATCGGCTCTTCAGGGAGCAGCCAGGATGTTCCACAACTCCAAAGGAAATCAGATGAACAAGTTCAAACGTGCAATTCTTGCGCCCCTCGTTGCGTCGGGCACCCTTCTCGCGCTGATGTCCCCCGTGGCCCATGCGGTCGATGGGATCGTCAACTTCTCGGGCAACATCACCGACGTCGCGTGCGATATCAACGGTCAGGCGCCGGGTGCGGGCAACGTCACCAACGTCGACCTGGGTATCGTGGCGCCGACCCATTTCACCGCCGTCGGAACCAACTCCACTTTCCAGGAGTTCGACCTGGTCCTCTCCGGTGCCGGCTGCACCAATGACAAGAAGGTTTCCATCGCCTTCGATACGGTCACCAACGTCGACCGTATCAGCGGCAACCTGATGCTGATGGGGCCGTCGAAAGCCAAGGGCGTGCAGATCCAGATCTTCAACAATTCGGCGGCCAACACCACGAAGATCCCGCTGGGCTTGGTCGAGGCCGCCCCGCAGAAGGCAATCATCGACAAGAACACGGCGACCCTGAAGTACAAGGCCTCCTATGTGTCCACCGAGAAGACCGTGATCGCGGGTACCGGCCTGTCCCATATCCGCTACCTCCTGGCGTACGAGTAAGCGGCGGTCGACGGACGAAGAGGTGAGGCCATGGCGCCGCTAATGCATCGTTTTCATTCTTTCGTGGCGGCAAGCGCCGTGGCCATCGCCCTGTGCGTCGGAACGGCTCACGCCGGGCTGATCGCACAGGGCACTCGCGTCGTCTTTCCGGCCAGCGAGCGCGAGGTCACCTTGCGGGTCAGCAATACCTCCGGCACTCCCGTGCTGGCGCAAGCCTGGATCGACGATGGCCGGCAGGACGTTCCCCCCGAGGAACTGCAGGTTCCCTTCAGTGTCACGCCGGCCGTGACGCGAGTGGACCCCAATGGCGGCGCTGTATTGCGCATCGCCTACCTGAAGGCCCCGTTGCCGACGGATCGCGAATCGCTGTTCTGGCTGAATATCCTGGAAGTTCCGCCCAGGGACGAAGACGAAAACAATGCATTGCAGTTTTCCTTTCGTTCGCGCTTCAAACTCTTCTTTCGACCCAGCCAGTTGAAGAGTGTCGATTCGGCTGCCGGGAAACTTCAATGGAAGTTTCTGGAGTCAGGGGGAGCAGGAAAAAAGACCGTAGTACAGGTAAATAATCCGACGCCTTACTACGTTTCGTTCGCCAGCGTCGAATTGATTGTCGATGGCCGTGTCATGTCCGTGGGAAAGGGAATGGTCGCGCCATTCTCGACGAAGGAGTTCGACTGGCAGGGAAATCCGAAGAACATGGAAGCCGCTTCCGTCAGATACGAAGTCATCAACGATTACGGTGGCCGCAATACCCTCGATAGGGCACTCGGCAAATAACCCCTCCGTTTCCCCGCTTTTTACTTACGGCCCGACATATGAGTGGCGATTTTAAAATCGCTGCAGGGATTACATATGCCCAAAGTTTCTCTTCATAGGTGCTTGTCCGCTCCCGCTTACGGTGGGCAGGTCGCCCTGTTGCGAATGGCGATACAGGGAGGGATCGCCGTTCGTTCCCTGCGATTCGCCTGTCTGCTGGCACTGTTTCCTTCGCTGTCCTCCTGCCAGTCCTGGTCCTCCGTCGGCGCCGCCGGCGTAGCCGGGGCGAAAGCGAAGGAGGCCAGGGCGGGAGCACCGGCGAAACAGCCGCAGGCGCCCGCGGTGGCCGTTGCGTCACCGGCCGGCGGGTTGGACGCACCGTCGCGGCGGATCGTCTTCGACGCGCAGATGCTGGCCCTGGGGCCGGGCGGACGCTCGATCGATACGTCGCGTTTCGAGCGCGGCGACGTCATCGAGCCAGGCCGCTATCGCCTCGACCTGCTGCTCAACAGCCGATGGCGCGGTGTTGAGGAAGTCGAGCTGCGCCGCCAGCCGGGGCGGGAAAGCGCGGTCTTCTGCTACGACCGGGGCCTGCTGGAGCGGGCGGGCATCGACCTGGAGAAGAGCGCGCGTGGCCAGGATCGTTCCTCGGCTCGCGATCCTCTGCCCGAAGGTTTGCACTGCGACCCGCTCGAGCGCTATGTGCCGGGGGCCCGGGTCAAGCTCGATATCGCCGAGCAGTCGGTCTATGTCTCGGTGCCCAGCTATTACCTGAGCCTGGATTCGTCGAAGACCTATGTCGATCCGGCGAGCTGGGACAGCGGCATTTCCGCCGCCTTGCTCAACTACAACAGCAATCTCCACGTCAGGGAAAACCACGGCAGGAGCGCCACCAGCGGCTATGCCGGGATGAACGCCGGCTTCAATTTCGGGCGGGCGCGCCTGCGCCACAACGGCACGGCCACCTGGTCGCGCCGCATGGGCAGCCACTACCAGCGCAGCGCCACCTATGTGCAGACCGACCTGCCGGCCTGGCGTGCGCAGTTGTTGCTGGGAGAAAACTCCACCAGCAGCGAGTTCTTCGATGCGGTGTCCTTCCGTGGCGTGCAGCTTTCCAGCGATGACCGGATGCTGCCGGATTCGCTGCGCTACTACGCTCCGGTGGTCCGTGGGACCGCCAGTACCAATGCGCGGGTATCGGTCTACCAGCGCGGCTACCTCATCTACGAAACCACGGTGGCACCCGGGGCGTTCGCTCTCGACGAACTGCAGACCGCCAGCTATGGCGGGGACCTGGAAGTGCGGGTGACCGAAGCCAGCGGGGAAGTCCGCAGTTTCATCGTGCCGTTCGCCACCACCGTACAACTGCTGCGCCCCGGGACCACGCGCTACAGCCTGACGGCCGGGCGGCTCAACGATCCCAGCCTGGAGCGTCGGCCGAACATGCTGCAGGGCGTCTACCAGCGCGGCCTGGGCAACGACGTCACCGCATACGCGGGCGGGGCCTTCACCGGCAGCTACATGTCCGGGTTGATGGGCGCGGCGCTGAACACGCCGGTGGGCGGATTCTCCGGTGACGTGACGCTGGCGCGTACCGAGGTTCCCGGCGACGACCGCCTTAGCGGCTCCAGCTACCGTCTCGCCTACAGCAAGAACCTGCCGAACACCGGCACCAACTTTTCGCTGCTCGCCTATCGTTACTCCACCGGTGGCTATCTCGGCCTGCGCGACGCGGCCTTCATGCAGGACCGGGTAGAGCGAGGCGAGCCGCTGGAGTCGTTCTCGCGCTTGCGCAACCGTCTCGACGCCAACATCAGCCAGCAACTGGGCAACGGCGGCAACCTGTACCTGAACGGCTCCTCGCAGCGCTACTGGAGCGGCGGCGGGCGGGCGGTCAACTTCTCCGTCGGCTACAGCAACCAGTGGCGCGACGTCAGTTACTCCATTTCCGCGCAACGCCTGCGCAGCCACTACGAAGGCTTTTCCAGCGGTGACAAGCGCGGCGAGACCAGCACGCTGTTCAGCCTGAACCTGTCCATTCCGCTGGGCGGCGCGGGACGCGGGTCGCCGACCCTGAGCAGCTACCTGACCCGCGACAGCAACAGCGGAACCCAGCTCACCAGCGGGGTTTCCGGCATGCTGGGCAAGCGTGGCGAGGCCTCCTACTCGCTGTCGGCCTCCCATGACCGCGACAGCCGGCAGACCTCGAAGAGCGCCAGCCTCGACTATCGACTGCCGCAGGTCGAACTCGGCTCCAGCCTCTCGCAGGGGCCGGGCTATCGGCAGTTGTCGCTCAAGGCCGCCGGCGGCCTGGTCGCGCACAGCGGCGGGATCACCGCGGCACAAACCCTGGGCGAGACGATCGGCCTGGTCCACGCGCCAAACGCCAGGGGCGCGGCTGCCGGCTACTCGGGAAGCCGGGTCGACCGCCACGGCTATGCGGTGATTCCCAACCTGCTGCCCTACCAGTTGAACAGTGTCGACCTCGACCCCAACGGCATGGCCGACGAGATCGAGCTGAGGTCCAGTTCGCGCAACGTGGCGCCCACCGCCGGAGCGGTGGTGCGCCTCGACTATCCGACGCGGGTAGCGAGGCCCTTGCTGGTGGATAGCCGGATGCCCAGCGGCGAGCCCCTGCCGTTCGCCGCGGAAGTGCTCGATGCCCACAGCGGGCAGTCGGTGGGCGCCGTCGGCCAGGGCAGCCGCCTGGTGCTGCGGGTCGAGCAGGATCGCGGCTCGGTTCGGGTGCGCTGGGGCAACGAGCCGCAGCAGCAGTGCCTGGTCGACTATGCGCTGGGCCCGCGCGAGACGACGCCTCCCGTCCTGCAACTGGCATGTCGCCCGGCGTCGGCCGCCGACCGGGAGCGCACGCTGTGACCGGCGTCGGCCTGGGACGATGCGGCACGGCCTGGGTCCTGCTGGTGGCGCTGGTGGCCGATGCCTCCGCCTCGCTGTCCGTGATCGGGACCCGTTTCATCTATCCGGCGGGCGTTTCCGCGCTGACGATTCGCGTCGGTAACGTCGGGACGCGCCCGGCCCTGGTCCAGGCCTGGCTCGATCGCGGCGACGAGACGGCGGACCCGAGCGCTGTCACGGTGCCGTTCATCCTGTCGCCGCCGCTGTTGCGCATGGACCCGCAGGAGACCCAGGCGCTCCAGCTTCGCCATACCGGCGAGCCGCTGCCGGACGACCGGGAATCGCTGTTCTGGGTCAACCTGCTGGAGGTGCCGGGGCGGGAGGACGGCAGCGGCAACCTGCTGCTGGTGAGCTACCGCCTGCGGATGAAGCTCCTGTTCCGTCCGCAGGGTCTGGCCGGCGATCCGCGATCCGCCGCGCGCCAGGTCGTCTGGCGCCTGCGTCCGGCGGTACGGCCGGGGCAGCGGGCGCTGCTGGAGGCGGACAACCGCAGTCCCTATCACGTTTCCCTGGTGCGCCTGGAGCTGGGCGAGGGCGACCTCGCCATGTCCCTCGGCAGCCTCACCCTGCCGCCTTTCGCCCTTACCCCGTTGAGTCTGCCGGCCGTGCCCGGCGAGGCGGCGCGGGTCCATTTCGATGCGGTGGGGGATGACGGCCAGATCGAGCGCGGCGACGCGCCGGCAGAGAGATACCCGTAGGAGTTCGGCAGGGCCCGGGGAGTTGGGCTCCTGCCGTAGCACGGCCCTGCGAATAGGTCGCGGGGTTTCACTGGAGGAAGGAAGCACATGAACAAATGCTATGCACTGGTCTGGAACGTATCCCAGGGCTGCTGGAACGTCGTCAGCGAAGGCAGTCGCAGGCGCGGCAAGCCCGCCGGCGCCAAGGCGGCGATCGCCTCCGCCCTGGCCCTGCTGGGCGCCACGGCCCTGGCTCCGGCCTATGCGCTGCCAAGCGGGGGAACGGTGGTCGGCGGGAGCGCGAACGGGGAGATACACCTGTCGGGCGGCAACAGCCTGTCGGTCAACCAGAAGGTCGACAAGCTGATCGCCAACTGGGATTCCTTCAGCGTTGCCGCCGGCGAGCGGGTGATCTTCAACCAGCCGAGCAGTAGCTCGATCGCCCTGAATCGGGTGATCGGCACCAAGGCCAGCGATATCCAGGGTCGGATCGATGCCAACGGCCAGGTCTTCCTGGTCAACCCCAACGGCGTGCTCTTCGGTCGCGGCGCCCAGGTCAATGTCGGCGGCCTGGTGGCTTCCACGCTGGACATCACGGATGCCGAGTTCAACGGCAACTCCTCCAGATACCGTTTCACGGGTCCCTCTACCAACGGTGTCCTCAACCACGGGGGCGCCATCACCGCGGCGGAAGGCGGCAGCATCGCCCTGCTGGGCGCGCAGGTCGACAACCGCGGGACGGTCCTGGCGCAGATGGGCGGTGTCGGGCTCGGCGCGGGCAGCGACCTGACGCTGAATTTCGACGGCAACAAGCTGCTCGACATCCGCGTCGACGCCGGGGTCGCCAATGCGCTGGCAAGCAACGGCGGCCTGCTCAAGGCCGACGGGGGGCGAGTCCTGATGGCGGCCAGGACCGCCAATGCGCTGCTCAACACGGTGGTGAACTCCCAGGGTGCCATCGAGGCCCGTTCGCTGCGCGGCAAGAACGGGCGGATCGTGCTCGATGGCGGCCCGGACGGCAAGGTCATGGTGGGAGGCGCCTTGTCCGCCAATGCGCTGAACGGACCGGGGCACGGCGGCACGGTCGAGGTCCGGGGGCAGGCGGTGGAGGTGGCCCTGGGCACCCAGGTGAACACGCTCGCCAGCAATGGCCTCAACGGCACCTGGAAGATTGCCGCCGACAAGATCGACGTGCGCCCATCGGCGGTGTCGGATGGCGTCACCGTTCATGCCGACACCCTGTCGCGGAACCTGGCGAGCACCAATATCGAACTGGTTTCGACCAAGGGCGACCTGGACCTCGACGGCTCGGTGAGCTGGGCATCGGGCAACCGGCTGGGGCTGGGCTCCGCGGCCGACCTGACGCTGAATGGCAGGCTGAATGCCAGTGGCGCCAAGGCTGGGCTGGAGCTGAAGGCCGAAGGCGCTATCGATATCAATGACAAGATCGTTCTCGGCGGGGCTGGCAGCGCGCTGGCCATGGATGCCGGCGAAGGCCACCGGGTGAACGGCACGGCGTCGGTCTCCCTGGCCGGGGCCAACGCGACCTACGTCTCCGGCGGCTATTACTACACGGTGGTGCAGAACCTGGCGCAGTTGCAGGCGATCAACAAGAACCTGGACGGCCTGTACGTGCTCGGCGGCAATATCCTGGGCGGCAGCTATTACTGCACGGCACTGCAGTCCATCGGCGGGCCCGCCGGCGTCTTCAGCGGCACCCTGGACGGTCTCGGCAACAGCATCGGCAATCTCTCGATCAGCAACACCGGGCCGAATGTCGGGCTGTTCGCCCGCTCCTCGGGCACCCTGAGCAACCTGAAACTGAACAACCTGCGGGTATCCGATAACACCTACGGCTCCGGTCCGTCTTCGCTCGGCGCCCTGGTCGGGATCAACAGCGGGCGTATCGCCAACGTCAGCGCCAGCGGGGTCTCGGTCGTCGGCAGCCGACTGCGCTCCAACGCACTGGGCGGCCTGGTCGGGCGCAATATCAACGGGCAGATCACGAACGCATCCGTCAGCGGCGGCGTCACCGCTTATGCGGCGAGCACGGCGGTCGGAGGTCTGGTGGGGGAGAACTTCACCACCGCCTGGGGGCCGGAGGCGGTCATCGAGAACGCCCACAGCAACGTCCATGTGGCTGCACAGTCCACCGAGCGCAACAGCCTGGGCGGCGTCGGCGGCCTGGTCGGACTGAATGCGAAGGCCACGATCAGGGCGTCCGGCAGCCAGGGGAAGGTCGAGACCTACCGGCCCGGCCTGAACGTCGGCGGCCTGGTCGGCTACAACATGTTCGGCCACGTCTCCGATAGTAGCGCCAGCGGCCAGGTGGAGGCCGGCGGCGCGGGGAATACCGGCGGGCTGGTCGGCCTGAGTTCCGGCGGCGAGATATTCCGCTCGCAGGCGAGCGGGTCGGTGTACAGCAAGGGCGGCCTGGCGACCGGCGGGCTGATCGGCAAGGCAGAAGGCAACGGCATGCTCGGAAACCTGAAAGCCAGCGGCAGCGTCACGGACCAGGGCGGCGCGGATCTGGGCGGGCTGGTCGGCAACAATAGCCAGAGCGCCATCGAGACCGCCGAGGCGACGGGCAAGGTCAGCGGCGGCAGCAACAGTCGCGTCGGCGGGCTGATTGGACACAACCTCGGCGGTTCCGTCGCCCATGCGATCTCGCGCGGCGACGTGAGCGGCGGGTTCAACAGTCTGGTGGGCGGGCTCGTCGGCCACAACGGCGGCGAACTGGTCAACGTGGATGCCAGCGGCAGGGTCAGCGCCGCTGCGAGTGCGTCGGTTGGCGGCCTGGTCGGCAGCAACGCCGGTTCGATCCTGTCGGCGCGCAGCAGCAGTACCGTCAACGGCAGCGGGCGCAGCCGCATCGGCGGCCTGGTCGGCGAGAACCAGATCCAGGGACGCATCGTTTCGTCCATGTCGGAAGGCACCGTCAGTGGCGACTACTACGTCTCCATGGGCGGGCTGGCCGGCGTCAACCTGGGATCGATCGAGTACTCCGGCGTCAGCGGCAAGATCGACTTCAAGCCTCAGTCCCATTACGGCCAGATCTACGGTGCGCAGGTCGGCGAGAACCATGGGGTCCTGGGCGGCAACTACGTGATCGGCGAGGCGGCGCTCCTGCCGCCTGCCGGTATCGACTACGGCAACATCTGGTAAGGCCGGCAGGGGAGGTCCCTGGCGGACCTCCCTTCCCGGCCGGGGCCGCTCTCGCCTGGAGTGTGGCCCTCTTCCGCAGGCGCAATCTTGGAGAGTTCCATGAGCATGAGGTTATTTCCCGGCCGCGTTTCCCTGCGCCGCCGGCCTGGCGCGCAGGCTCGGCAGGCGCTCGTTCTCGGCCTCTGCTGCCTGACCGGCGGCCAGGCCTGGGCCCTGAACGAGGTCGCCCTGAACTGCTCGTTCGACAATGGCAAAGGCTTGCCCTGGCGTGTGGTGAACGAGCTGACCAGCGGCACGGCGAAAGGCACGGTGCTGTTCGCCAGGCCGGTGAGCCTGTTCCTGAACTACAAGCCCCAGGCTTCCCAGGAGGCGCATGAGCTGGTCATCGGGGGGAACTGGTCCGGGGTGGGCTATCCGGGGCCCTACGGCACGGTGGCGTCCGACGTCAAAGGCATCGGCTATCGGATCTCGGTGGATGCCCAGGACGGCGTCAAGCGGGTGATTCCGGTCGACAACCAGCCCCATGCGCTGGACAAGCGAGTCACGAGCTTTTCCGGAAGCACGACCAGCGACTACCTACAGGAACTGGTCCTGACGGTCGACCCCGGCGAGTTGCCTGCCGGCGACCTGAAGGTAACCAGCGTATCCGGCAGCGCCACCCTGAATCTCTGGGCGGTGGACAGGCTGAAGGGCGAAGCGTCCATCGGCAGCGTCCTGGCGGTGCCTGCGGACAACTACCCCACCGGGGTTTGCCGAAAGCCCTATTCGCTGATCGGCCCGGCCTCCATCGGGATCGGCGGCGGTCCCCCGCCGCCGCCGATCCCGAAGAAATGCAAGGTCGAGGTGGGACGGGAAATCAACGTCAAACTGGGTAGCGTCGCGTTGAAGAACTTCCCGCGGGTCAACGACACCTCCACGGAGCGTTCCTTCGATATTTCTCTCAGCGAGTGTGCGGCGCTGGCCAAGCCGGAAATCGCTTTCCGCGACAAGTATGTCTCGGCGCAGCAAGCGGACCCGACGATCCTCAGCTTGAAGAGCGGCGGCGCGGCGGGGTTCGGCATCGTCGTGAAGAACGGCCTGGACCAGCAGCGGATACGTTTCGACGGCACGCCCTACCCGATGCGGCGTGTCGGCGACAGCGCCGACCTCCCGCTGAGTGCCGCCTACATCCGTATCGGCGCGGAGGGCGAATTGAAGGCCGGGGTCGCCGACGGCGCCGCCGAGTTCACGTTTACCTTCCCCTGAGCGGCGCCGCCGTTCTTTCCCCGGCGTTTCCCGCCCCGCCTCGGGAAGCGCCGTCGGCCGCTTTCGCGCCAGCCCTCGCGAAGGCTCGGCCCCTCACCTCCAGTGGTTGCAGATCGCCGAAGGCGCTCTGCATATCGCTCCGCTGCTCGTCCTGGGTCTCGTGCGCACATGCCATTCCCGCACACGGAATACCGATATTGCGTATGGGCGAAGGCTTTCTGAGGGATATGCAAGTTTCCTCGGTAGGATTTCGCGCAAATAAACGAACGCTATTTTCCAGGCGATAGTTTCAGCTTGTCGCGGAACTCTTTTTTCAAACTTTTTGCTGCTCTGGGTTGTCCGTTTCGTATTTCATCGTTTTTCATAAGTGTCTACGTAGACGTTTTTCGGGGGCTGTTTCAAGTGTCTTTGTTGTTAGTTTGCGAGGCGAAAAAATAGTAGTTTTACTATATTAAATATCGTCGGTTTCACTAGAAAATACACATGTTCACTTTGAACCGGGGCAGTGGCGTCGGCGGATTCCGGACCGCGCTTTCCTCCTTGCCGGCCGAGCGGCGGCCGCCTGCCTGCGGCAGGCATGACCGAGACCACAGGTTTCCTGGTAACGCTTTCGCCTGCCGTGTACCGCTTAAGGAGACGCAAGGATGTCCCTACATCGCATTCGCGTAATGGTTGCGGATGATCATCCCGCCATTTCGCTGGGTATTTCCTACGAACTGAGTCAGTGCGGTTCTTTGGAGATGCTCGGTCAAGTTTCCAATTCTACCGAGTTGATCGGTCGGCTCGACGAAGGCGACTGCGATGTCGTTATCGTCGACTATACGATGCCGGGCGGGAAATATGGCGATGGACTGGCATTGTTGTCATTGCTGCGGCGACGTTATCCGCATCTGCAATTGGTCGTCTTTACCATGCTGAACAATCCGGGCCTTATCCGGGCCATTCTCAAGCAGGGTATCAATTGCATCCTCAGCAAGTCCGACTCGACCAGTCACCTGCTGGCGGCGGTGAGCGCGGCCTATTCGCGAAACCAGTATTTCTCGCCGTCGATCAGGGACATCTTCGTCAACCAGGTGCTTTCCTCGCACAACGAACGGCTGACGCCCCGGGAGGCGGAAATCGTCCGTCTGTTCGGCTCCGGACTGACCATCACCGAAATCGCCGAGCGCTCGCATCGCAGCGTGCAGACCATCAGTACGCAGAAGGTCAGTGCCATGAAGAAGCTCGGCATCAAGCGCGATGCCGACCTCATCAGGTATGCGGCCGAGGGCTATTGCCGGATGCCCTGACGGATCGGCCCGCTTCACCAGGGCAGCGGCTGGTTCCGATAATCGACGAAGCGACAGGCATTCACGCCCGCGGCATCCTCCACCGCCGCGACCAGTCCGGCGGCGCTTTCCTCGACGCTCAGCGGCGCGCTGTCGCCGCCCATTTCGGTACGCACCCAGCCGGGATGCAGGAGCAACAGGCTGAACGGCAACTCCTCGAACTCGCCCTCCCAGCTGCGTACCAGGCTGTTCAGCGCCGCCTTGCTGGCGCCGTAGAGCGGCATCGTGGCCGACAGGCCCAGCGCCAGGCTGGCCATCTGCGAACTCATGAACGCCACCACGCCACCCCGGCTAACCCGGCCGGACAGTGCCCTGGCCAGGCGCAGCGGCGCGATGGCGTTGGTCAGGAATAGCTGGGCGGTCTGCTCGGCGTCGATTTCCGCCACATCCTGTTGCTGCGGGCCGTAGATGCCGGCGTTGACGATCAGGCGATCGATCCGCCGCTCGCCCAGCATCTCGCCAATGCGTTCGGCGCAATCGTGTTGGTTGAGGTCGCCGGTCACCGCTTGCAAGCGCTCCCCGGCCCGCTCCGCCAGTGCCTGTAGCCCGGGAGAGCCTTGCGGTCGCCGGGCGACGGCGAATACCTGTGCGCCGCGTTGCAGGAAGGCATCCGCCAGTCCCAGGCCGATGCCGCGCGAGGCGCCGACGATCAGAACGTTGTGCATGAGGTTCTCCGGGCGATAAAGCGGACAGGATACCCAAGCGCGTCCCGCTGCGTAACCGCCGCGGCGACCTCGTTACCGCATGGCGCTGCCGCCCAGGCCGGCGAGGTACAGGTCGAGCAGGCGGTCGTCGAACTCCGGCTCGCGCACGGCGCTCCCGCGCAGGTGTTCCTCGACGTTGGTGCAGTCCCAGAGATAGGTGTCCTGGTACAACTCGACGGTGCTGCGGCCGGCGTACATGTTGTCGCGGAACATGCTCAGCAGGGGATAGAGCGGGGCGTCGCGATTGTCTTCCCAGAGACTTACCCAGTCGTCGAACGGCATCTGCCGAAGGGGACGCCCGGCGCGTCGCCCGAGACGGCCGAAGAACTCGTCCAGGGTCAGGCAGCGCGGAATGCTCGGCACCAGGTTGAATTTCTTGCCCAGCGCCGAAGGCTGGCGGGCGATGACGCTGATCGCCTCTACCATGTAGTCCACCGTGGTCAGGCCCTCGCGCAGCTCGCGCAGGAGCGGCACGGCCCGGTACTCCAGGCAGGTCCGCGCCAGCCGGCTCCACCACTGGTAGTCGGCGTAGGCGCCGGTACGGCTGTGGCAGGTGGCGTAGCCGAGGCGGAAGGTCATCAGCGGCAGGCCGCGTTCGGCGGCGAGGTCGGCGATCTTTTCCATCACCCATTTGCTGCGCACGTAGCCCATGTCGGTGACCACCGCCGGCAGGTTCTGGTCGATGTCGTCGTCCTCGCGCATCAGGCGCTTGCCGGTATGCAGGTGGCCCCAGCTGTACACCGAGATGCTCGACAGCAGCATCAGCGGCTTGCAGCGGCCGCTGGCGCAGAAGCGCAGGACCTGGCCGAGCCCCTCGACGTTGTCGCGCTTCATGTAGCTGTACGGCTGGATGAAGTTCACCGCGCTGGCGGAATGGAAGACCTGGTCGACGCTGCCGGCCAGCTCGCGGTAGGTTTCCGCCGGTAGTCCGAAGCCTGGTTCGGCGAGGTCGGCGGCGTAGGCCCTGACCCGTCGCCAGTCCGACTCGGCGAGTTCGATGCGGTGCTGCCGGGCGGCCTGGCGCAGGCGTTCGAGGGCGTGGGCGTCGTTTTGCGCACGGACCGGACAATGCAGGTCGGCCTCGCGGCTGGCCAGCAGCTCGGCGAGCAGGTGGGCGCCCATCAGCCCGCTGGCGCCGGTGAGCAGGATGTGCCGTGGCGCGAGCAACTGGGCGGCGTCCATGGGCCGACTGAAATCCACGTCGGCGGGCAGGCGCACGTCCCGTTGCAGCTCCTGGGCCGGTTCGCTGTCCAGCGCCGGCGGCGCTTCGCCGGCGCGCCGCGCCAGGCTGGCCGCCAGTTGGCGCACGCTCGGGGTGCGGTAGATGTCGTGGATGTAGGCACGGCTGCCGAAGCGTCGGCTCAGTTCGCGCACCAGGGCGGCGGCCAGCAGGGAATGGCCGCCGACCTCGAAGAAGCTGTCGTCCAGGCCGAAGTCGGTATGCCCCAGCACTTCCTGCCAGGCCAGGGCCACTTGCAGTTCGCCGGGGGTGCCGAAGCGTTGCTCGTCGAGTCGTTCCTGGCATTGTTCCTCCAGGCGTCGACGCAGGGCCTGGCGGTCGATCTTGCCGTTGACCGTGGTCGGCAGGCTGTCCAGCGACAAATAGCGGCTGGGCAGCATGTAGTCGGGCAGTTCCTGGCGCAGGGCGGTCTTGATGGCGGCGAGCACGGCCCTGGCATCGCCGCCCCGCTGGCGGGGGACCACGAAGGCGCTCAATTGCTGGCTACCGCAGCGTGGGTCGGCATGCGCCAGCACCACCGCGCCATGGATCGCCGGCTGGCGCAGCAGCGCGGCTTCGATGTCGCCGAGTTCGACGCGGTGGCCGCGGATCTTCACCTGGTCGTCCAGCCGACCGAGGAACTGCAGGCTGCCGTCGGCCAGCCAGCGGGCCTTGTCGCCGGTGCGATAGAGCCGGCGCCGCAGTGCCTGCGAGTAGTGGAAGCGCCTGGCGGTCATGTCCGGGTCGCGCAGGTATTCGCGCGCCAGGCAGACGCCCGCCAGGTTCAGCTCGCCGGGCCGGTCGCCATGGCAAGGCCGGTCGTCGGCGTCGAGAATGAATGCCTCGCAACCGTCGATGGGCGTGCCGATCGAGGCGGGCCGCCGATGAGCTTCGGCGTCGACGATGCGGCAGGTGGCGAAGACCGTGGCTTCGGTCGGGCCGTAGTAATCCACCACGGTATAGGGCAGCCCGCCGGTTGCGACCGGCGGCAGTTTTTCCCCGGCGCAGAACAGGTAGCGCAGCGCCAGCGACGGCGGAGCGGGTTGCTCCACCAGCGCAGGGACCATCACGGTAGGCGCGAAGGCATGGCTGATCCGCTGCTCGGCGAAGAATGCCAGCAGCGCCGCCGGGTCCGGGCGCACCTCGTCGGGCACCAGGTGGAGGCAGGCGCCTGCACACAGGGTGGACCAGATTTCCCATTGGCAAACGTCGAAGCCGACGCCGGCCATCAGGGTGGTGCGGCTCCGTTGGTCCATCTCGAAGCGCCGGTTGTGCCAGTCCACGAGGTTGCTCAGGGAGCGGCTCTCGATCACCACGCCCTTGGGTTCGCCGGTGGTGCCCGAGGTGAAGATCACATACAGCGCTTCGCTGCCGTCGAGCGCCGGCCTCGGCGCGGCACCCGCCGCGCTCGTCGCGAGCACCTGTGCGATGACCTCCACCGGTTGCCCCGGGAGGTCCTCGGCCTGGGTGGCGAGGGCCACGGGGGCCTGGCACTGGCGGAGGATTTCCTGCTTGCGCCTGTCGGGTTGCCGACGGTCCACCGGTACGTAGGCCGCTGCGCACTTGGCGGCCGCCAGGATGGCGATGACCAGTTCGGCCGAGCGTTCGGCCAGCAGGGGCAGCCGCTCGCCCCGGGCGACGCCGCGCCTGGCCAGGTGGGCGGCCAGCCGGTCGCTGAGCCGGTCGAGTTCGCGGTAGCTGAACGAGCGCTCGCGATCGACGAGGGCGGGGCGTTCGGGATGGGTATCTGCGTGTTGCCTGAATAAGCCAAGAACAGAATCTTTCGACATGGCTGAGACTCCTGTCTTGCCGGTGGAAAAGACGTTATCCGTGGTTTTTCAGCGTATCGAGCGGGGACCAGGGGGAAGGCTGGCGATAGGCCTGGTCCAAGGCTAGCCCCGAGGGGAAATGCGGCAACTGCCATTTGGTACAGGGTAAGGGGGGCTTGCCGCCGGGGTCGCCAGGGGCGCCCCGGAAGTTTTCGGAAGCGGGACCGGACTCAGTCCAGCTGGCCTTCCCGGTCGTCGAAGATCGCTTCTATGGCCAGTCCGAACACCCGGGCGAGCTTGAACGCCAAGGGCAGGCTTGGATCGTAGCGGCCGGTTTCGATGGCGTTCACCGTCTGCCGCGATACCTCCAGCTTTCCGGCCAGCTCCGCCTGTGACCAGCCGCGCTCCGCGCGCAACTCGCGAACGCGGTTCCTCATGCGTAGCGCCTCAGTCCCAGGACGCAGCCGATGACCCAGAACGCGCCCATCAGGGGCCAGACGAAGAACATCGAGAGTTTCGGAAAGCCGGTGGTTTCGAGGAAACCGTAGGTGAAGGTGAGCAGGGCGGTGCCGACGAAGGCCAGGGCGAGGGCTTCGAGATGGATGCGCCGGGCCATTTCGTCGAGGCGCCGCAGGTAACGGATCACCACCAGCGCCAGGGCGACCATCGGTGGCACCGGCAGCAGGGCGAGGAAGACCCGGCCGGCGCCCGGTTCCGTGCCCGCCAGCGACTGGCCGCTGATCAGAACGGCAGCGGCATAGCCGACCAGCGCGAGAAGCAGTTCGAGGAAGAAACGTTTGTGGGTCATGGTTGAACCGTCCATGTAAAGGGGGCTTTACATTGGCCGGAATGCTCTTCTTTGTCAAGCAAGCTTTACATTCTCTATGGGCTTGCCTTGGCGAGGAGACTCGGGGATGGTAGCGGGCGGTCTCTGGGAGAACGGCGAAATGGCGACGGGCGACGAATTCGACGCGCTGCTGGCGGAAGCCGGCCGCACACCGATGCGCGGCTGGGAATACGACTATGGCGGACGCATCCGCCTGGAACCGCCGCCATGGGATTTCCCGGGGCGCATGCTGGAGCGCTGCCGGGCCGCCGCCAGCCTGCTGGACATGGGCACCGGCGGCGGCGAATGGTTGAGCCGGCTGCCGTATCGCCCGCCGCTCACCGTGGCTACCGAGGGCTGGGCGCCCAACCTGGAGATTGCCCGGGGTCGTCTGGAGCCCTTGGGCATCCGCGTGGTCGAGGTGGAGGGCGCGCCGGACAACCATCGCCAGGGCCGGGAGGGCGATGGCGGCGGGGCGTTGCCGTTCGCCGATGGCACCTTCGACCTGGTCGGCAACCGCCACGAGTCCTATCTGCCATCGGAGGTCCGGCGGGTGCTGGCGCCCGGCGGCTGTTTCCTCACCCAGCAGGTGGCCGGCGACTTCAACCGCGAGTTCTATGCGTTGCTCGGCGAACCGGCGCCGATGCCGGAGGCGCCGCACTGGAACCTGGGTTTCGCCCGGGCCCAGCTGGAGGCCGCGGAGTTGCCGCCGGTGGCAGGCGGCGAAGGTTGGGAGGTGTTGCACTTCGCCGATGTCGGCGCCCTGGCCTGGTACCTGTTGAACCTGCCCTGGGTATTTCCCGGTTTTTCCTTCAGGCGCCACCGCGAGCGCCTGCGCGGCCTGCACGAGAGCGGCAAGCCGCTGGCGGTGCGGCAGTTCCTCTTCTGGCTGGAGGCGCGCAGCCCCCAGGCCGCGCGCGGCTAGAGGAAGAGTCGCTTCACCAGCTCGGTGCGGCTGCGCGCGCCGGTCTTGCGGAACAGGTTGAGCAGGTGGGTCTTCACCGTCGGCAGGCCGAGTCCGAGGCACTGCGCCAGGCATTTGTTGCTGACGCCGTCGCGCAGCAGCAGGGCGATCTCCCGTTCCCTCGGTGTCAGGCCTTGCAGGCGCTCGGCGCTGGCCGTTGGCGTGGCGCATGCCTGCGCCGCCAGCTCCATCAGGCCATGCAGGGCGCGCAACTGTCGCAGCTCCTGGTCGGAGAAGGCCCCTAGGCGGGCGTCGCGCAGCAACGACAGGGCCGCGACCGGACGCTGATGCGCATGCGCCAGCACCTCGACCACGTCGCAGATCCCGTGGCGTCGCAGGAAGCCCTGGTACAGCGCGCTGTCCTCCGCGGGCTGGCGGGCGATGCCCTGGCGCAGCGGCACCACCGGCGAAGCGCTGGCCAGGCAGTGGCGCGGCTGCAGCGGATCGTAGTCGCGGTAGTGGCGCAGGTAGTCGCGGTGCATGCCGGCCGGCATCCGCAGGAGCTGGAAATCGTGTGCGCGGCAGTCCTCGTCGATGCGATAGAACACGCACAGGCTGGCCGGTACCACCTGGGTGAAGGCCTGCATGCAGCGCGGGCCGAGGTCGGGCGACAGGGTCGAAGGCATGGCGCGGGACTCCCGAGGGACGAGGCGGCGGGACGTCCACTGTCCCGCCTGCCGGGCAGAATGTCCATGCCCCGGCGCGCCGTCTTGTCTCTCTCTGCCTGGCTTGGCAGGCAGCGGCAAGAAACCCGGCAGGCTGGAGCAAGCGAGCGGGGGAGCGGCGGGTCCAGAGTATTCCCGGGTAGTAGGCGCATGCATGACGCAGCGCCGTCGCCAAGCCGAGGAGCACACATGAGTATTGCCATCGACCCGTCCGTCAGCGCCTTCTTGCGCAGTCCCCATGGCCTGCTGATCGACGGTGAGTCCGGGCCGGCGCGTTCCGGCGCCGACATGCCGCTGTACGACCCGGCGACCGGTGCCGAGCTGGCGCGCGTGGCCCGCGCCGGCGCCGAAGACGTCGATCGGGCGGTCGCCGCCGCGCGGCGTGCGTTCGAAGGCAACTGGGCAGGCCAGCGCCCGGCCGATCGCGAGCGCCTGCTGCTGCGACTGGCGGAACGGATCGAGGCGCATGGCGAGCAACTGGCGCAGTTGGAAACCCTGAACAACGGCAAGTCGATCAACCTGTCGCGGGCCCTGGAGGTCGGCGCCTCGGTGGAGTTCATCCGCTACATGGCCGGCTGGGCGACCAAGATCGAGGGTCGCAGCCTCGACCTGTCGATCGCCGCGGTCCCAGGCGCGCGCTACCGGGCCTACACGGTGCCGGAGCCGGTGGGCGTGGTCGGAGCCATCGTGCCGTGGAATTTCCCCCTGCTGATGGCGATCTGGAAGATCGTCCCGGCCCTGGCCTGCGGCTGCACCGTGGTCCTCAAGCCGGCCGACGAAACCCCGCTGACCGCCCTGCGCCTCGGCCAGTTGTGCCTGGAGGCGGGGATTCCGCCAGGAGTGGTGAACATCGTCACCGGCACGGGCGCCGAGGCCGGCGCGGCACTGGCGGCGCACCCGGGCATCGACAAGCTGGCGTTCACCGGCTCGACCCCGGTGGGCAAGCTGATCGGGCATGCGGCGGTGGAGAACATGACGCGTTTTTCCCTCGAACTCGGCGGCAAATCCCCGGTGATCATCCTCGATGACACCAGCCTGGACATGGCTGCCGCCGGTTCCGCCGGCGCGATCTTCTTCAACCAGGGGCAGGTCTGCACCGCTGGCTCGCGCCTCTATGTGCAGCGCAAGCGTTTCGACCAGGTGCTGGAGCGCCTGGCGGCCATCGCCGGCGACCTGAGCATCGGCCCCGGCCTGGATCCGACCACGCAGATCAACCCGCTGGTCTCGGCCAGGCAGCAGGAGCGGGTGCTGGGGATGATCGAAAGCGGGGTGGCCGAGGGCGCCAGCGTGGTCTGCGGTGGGGCGCGCCAGGGCGAGACGGGGTTCTACGTGCAGCCGACGATCCTTGCCGACGTCACCCCGGGGATGCAGGTGGTGCGCGAGGAAATCTTCGGGCCGGTGCTGGTGGCGACGCCCTTCGACGATCTCGACGAAGCGGTGCGCCTGGCCAACGACAGCATCTACGGGCTCGGTGCGAGCATCTGGTCCAACGACCTGCGCCAGGTCATGGACCTGGTACCCAGGATCAAGGCCGGCACGGTATGGGTGAACGCCCACAACCTGCTCGACCCGTCGATGCCGTTCGGCGGCTTCAAGCAGTCCGGCATCGGACGCGAGATGGGCCATGCGGCGATCGAGGCGTACACCGAGAACAAGTCGGTGTGCATCGCCTACTGATATCGATGAATCGGGGGGAGCCGATTCGTTCGGCTCTTTCGCTGCCCTCCGCGGCAGCCTTTTGTGCGACACGCCTCGCCTGCCGGCGGAGCGTACGGGACGCCGGCGCGTCCCGCAGGGCCTGACGCAAGAACAACAACAGCAACGCTGCCGTCGAGGATACGTCGATGTCCAACTCCAGACTCACCCAGCACCTGCTCCGCGGGCGGGTTGGTTTCCCCACCGCCCTGGCCAGTTCGGTCGGGTTGATCATGGCCAGCCCGGTGATCCTCACCGCCACCACCGGCTTCGGCCTGGGCGGCGGAACCTTCGCCGTGGCGATGCTGGTGGCGCTGCTGCTGATGCTGGCGCAATCCACCACCTTCGCCGAGGCCGCCTGCCTGCTGCCGACCCGTGGCTCGGTCTACGACTACCTGTCGTGCGGCCTCGGGCGCTTCTTCGCGATCACCGGCACGCTGTCGGCCTACCTGATCGTCCATGTGTTCGCCGGCACCGCCGAGACCATGCTCAGCGGCACCATGGCGCTGGTCAACTTCGAGTCGCTGAATACCCTCACCGAGCCGGGCGGCAGCGCCTGGCTGGTGGGCGTCGGCATGGTGCTCTGCTTCGGCCTGCTGAATGCGCTGGGGATCACCGCCTTCGGTCGCGCCGAAGTGATCCTCACCTTCGGCATGTGGAGCACCCTGATGATCTTCGCCGTGGCCGGCCTGTTGCGCCTGCCCGCGGTGGAGTTGCAGGGCTGGTTCGGGGCCTCGATGGTCGGCGACGACCTGCCGACCCTGCTGTCGCTGGTGGGCATGGCGATGTTCATGTTCGTCGGTTGCGAATTCGTCACGCCGCTGGCGCCGGAGGTGCGCCACGCTTCGCGGACCCTGCCGCGGGCGATGGCCCTGGGGTTGATCGGGGTGGCCTGCTGCATGTTCCTCTATGGCGCGGCGATGCGCCGGCAGGTGGAAAACCTCGACCTCGGCGGCGGCCTGCACCTGCTGGAGACGCCGATGGCGATCCCGCGATTCGCCGAGCAGGTGATGGGACCGTTCGGACGCATCTGGCTGGGCGTGGGCCTGCTGTTCGCCGGGGCCGCCACCATCAACACCCTGATGGCCGGCCTGCCGCGGATTCTCTACGGGATGGCGCTGGATGGCGCCTTGCCGAAGGCCTTCACCTACCTGCATCCGCGCTTCAAGACACCGTTGCTGTGCATCGCCGTGGCAGCGGCGATTCCCTGCCTGCACGCCTGGTGGCTGGGCGGCGACAGCGAAGGGATCATCCACCTGGTCCTGGCTGCGGTCTGCGCCTGGGGCACCGCCTACCTGCTGGTGACCCTCTCCGTGGTGCTGCTGCGCATCCGTCGCCCGGACCTGCCGCGCGCCTACCGCTCGCCGCTGTTCCCGTTGCCGCAGCTATTCTCCAGCGCCGGAATCCTGCTGGGGATGTTCTACATCACGCCGCCGGGGATGAACCCCGTCGACATCTACCTGCCGTTCGCCCTGATGCTCGGCCTGGCGGCCGCCTACGCCCTGTTCTGGACCCTGTGCGTACAGCGGGTGAATCCGTTCCGTCCGCTGGCGGTGGAAGAGGTGCTGGAGAAGGAATTCGCCGAAGAGGACCAGCAGCAGCGGGAGAGGGCGCATGTCCGCCTGGGCGCGCTGGTATGAGCGTCACTGGCGCGACTGGCGGCCAGCCGCCTATCGCCCCGGAGCCACCCTGGCCCTGGTGCGGCGCAACCTGGCTGCGTGCGACGGCGAGGCGCAGGACGGCAGGCTGTTGCTGCGTACGAAAGAGCTGAGCCTCGAGGTTCGCGAGCGGGTCCAGGCGCACCTGTTCATGCATATCGTCAGCACCGAGTTCAGCCTGTTCGTGGCGGCGCCCGGGGGGCCGCCGGCCAGCCTGGAGCTGCGTCACGCCGGTTGCTTGCGGCGTCGCGGCATCCTTTGCAAGGTACGCAGCGGGAGCGGGCTCGAGCCGTTGCGGGAGGCCTTGCAGGGGGGCGACCGGGTCTTGCTGGAGCAGCTCATGCCGCTGGACTTCCGGAGTTTGCGCCTCTGCCGCGACGACAGGGGCTGGACCGTGAGCCTGGAACACCTGGGGGCGTGCGAGGTGGTCAACCGCTTCCCCGCCTATCGCCGCTACATCCCTCTGGTCGCCGAGCAGCGCCTGGCCCTGCTGGGCGCCTTCGCCCAATTGCAGCGCCTGCTTTCTCCCGCCTGAACGGCCCTTGCCGGCTCTCCCGGATGCGTATCCGCCGGTCCATTTGCGCTAGCTTGTGGGTATATCGATAACATGTTAATCATATCGGCAGCGCTGCGTGGCTCGGTAATTGCCGCGCCATACAACAATAACGATGGCCGTTGCCGTCAGGAGGTGCCCGGTGCATACCCTGTCTTCCGCACACAACAGCTTCGAAGCCTGGAACCAGGCGTTGCGCCAGGTCTGCGGGCGCTTCGAGTCGCAGCCCGCGCTGAACCGGACGCTGTTCATCGGCGATATCTCGCGGCAGGATCTCGGCGGTCTGGAGTTGGCGCAGATCCGCACCAACGCAGGGCGCATCGCCCGCCAGGCCACCCATGCCGATCATGACGACGACCGCCACTGCTTCCTGGTCGTCCAGCGCAGCGGCCATGCGCAACTGCGCCAGGGTGGGGACAGCATAGAGCTGGCGCCAGGGGAAATGGCGCTGATGGACTCCGCGGGCGGCTGCGAGATCATTCCCCACGGACTCATCGAACACACCTCGTTCCATCTCTCCCGCGAAGAGGTATGCCGGCACCTGCCACCCAGCCAGCGGGCCTTCGGCAAACTCTCGCCGAACTGCGCCAGCGGTCGCCTGCTGAGCCTGCTGGTGCAGCAGGTGTGCGCCGGAGAACTGCAGCCGTGGGCGGTGGCGGACGAGGGCGGGGCGTTGCAGGAGGCGCTGATCGCCCTGCTCGGGCCGGCGCTACAGCACGCCGGCGAGGAATTGGAGGGACCGCTGGCCGGGCTCTATGGCTACAGTCTGCGCCGGCACGCGGAGCGTCTGATCGAGCAATCCCTGCAGGAGCCGCGCCTGAGTCCGGACATGCTCGCCGGCCGCCTGCGCATCTCGGTGCGCCAGTTGTACCGGTTGTTCGAGGAGCAGGGCGACAGCGTCTGCCGCTACATTCTCCGCCAGCGCCTCAGCCGCAGCGCCGCCGACCTCGGCAACCCACGGCTGCGCGGCGAATCGATCACCTCCATCGCCTTCAAGTGGGGTTTCAGCGACTCGGCGCATTTCAGCCGGGCGTTCAAGAAGCAGTTCGAGGTTTCGCCCAAGGACTATCGGGCCGGCGCGCTACCGGCCTGACGCCGCCGCGCGCTGCCATTCGTCCCGCCGATCCGCGCCGCAGGCGGAGCTGGCCCGGTGAATGCTTGACGCTTCACCGGAGGCACAGCAAGAATGCGGCGTGTCAGGTTGCATGAAAATAACGGCGGCGCTGTCCGGGGTACCTGCCGCGACAAGCAGCACCCGATGCCCGCACCTTTCATGTCGCCAGCGAGGCGCAGGATGTCATTGCCTTGGGGCGTGCGCCGCGTCGCTATTCACTATCAGATTTCGAGTGCCCCCCTACACCATGCGAATGCGCCTGATGCTTTTGGGCGGCGGTAATGCCCTTGGACAGGCGCTGATCCGCCTAGGGGCGGAGGAAGACATCGGTTTCCTCGCGCCCAGACCACCCGAGCAGGGCTGGGATGCCGCCAGCCTCACCACCCTGCTGGACGAAACGCGCCCCGACGCGGTGATCAACCTCGCCTTCTACCACGACTGGTTCCAGGCCGAGCAGGTCGAGGCGGAGCGCCTGGGCGCCCAGGAGCGCGCCGTCGAGCGCCTCGCGGAGCTCTGCCAGCACTACGAGATCCTGCTGGTCCAGCCGTCCAGCTACCGGGTCTTCGACGGCGCCCGCGCCACCGCCTACAGCGAGAAGGACGAGACCCTTCCGCTGGGCCTGCGCGGCCAGGCGCTCTGGCGCATGGAGCAGAGCGTGCGCGCGGCCTGCCCGCGACATGTGCTGATCCGCTTCGGCTGGCTGCTGGACGAAAGCCCGAACGGCTTGCTGGGACGTTTCCTCAGCCGCGCCGAACAACCGCAGCCGCTGTTCCTCGCCGACGACCGGCGCGGCAACCCGACGCCGGTGGACGACGCCGCGCGGGTGGTGCTCTCGGTGCTCAAGCAGCTCGACTGCCAGGCGCCGCTGTGGGGCACCTACCACTACGGCGGACTGGAAGCGACCACCACCCTGGCGCTGGGACAGGTGATCCTCAACGAGGCGCGTACCTATCGCTCCAACCTGATCCAGGAGCCTTCGGCGGAGGCCCATGCCGCGCGCCCGGACGCGCTCGACGAGCCGCAGCACGCGGTGATGGTCTGCAAGAAGATCCTCCACACCTTCGGCATCAAGCCGCGCGCCTGGCGCGCAGGTTTGCCGGCTCTATTGGACAGGTACTACAGGCATGTTTGAACGCCCCATCCTGATCACTGGCGGCGCCGGTTTCATCGGCTCCCACCTGACCGACGCGCTGCTGGCGCGCGGCTACCGCGTGCGTGTGCTGGACAACCTGTCCACCGGCAAGCGCGACAACCTGCCCCTGGACGACGAACGGGTAGAGCTGCTCGAAGGCGACGCCGCCGACGCGGCGACCCTGGCGGCCGCCCTGAAGGGCTGCGCGGCGGTCGCCCACCTGGCCGCGGTCGCCTCGGTACAGGCCTCGGTGGACGACCCGGTCGCCACCCACCAGAGCAATTTCATCGCCACCCTGAACCTCTGCGAAGCGATGCGCGAGCAGGGCGTGAAGCGCGTGGTGTTCGCTTCCAGCGCAGCGGTCTACGGGCAGAACGGCGAAGGCACGGCGATCGACGAAGACACCCCGAAGTCACCGCTGACGCCCTACGCGTCGGACAAGCTGGCCAGCGAGTACTACCTCGATTTCTATCGCCGCCAGCATGGGCTGGAACCGGCGATCTTCCGCTTCTTCAACGTCTACGGGCCACGCCAGGACCCGTCCTCGCCCTATTCCGGGGTGATCAGCATATTCACCGAGCGCGCCCTGAAGGGGACGCCGATCACCGTGTTCGGCGACGGCGAGCAGACCCGCGACTTCATCTACGTCGCCGACCTGGTCGATTTCCTGGTCCAGGCGCTGGAGGCGACGGCGCTGGAACCCGGGGCGGTGAACGTCGGCCTGAATCGCAGCATCAGCCTGAAGCAGTTGCTGGCAGAGATCGGCCAGGTGCTCGGTGGCCTGCCGCCGGTGACCCACGCCGACGCGCGAGCCGGTGACATCAGGCATTCGCGGGCGAACAACGAGCGCCTGCTGCGGCGTTTCCGCTTCGACCAGCCGACGCCGATGGGCGTGGGCCTGGCGCGCCTGCTCGGCCGCTGATCACCACCAGGGCTTGTTCAGCGCCAGGTAGAAGATCCCGCCCAGCAGGGTGAGGCTGAGGACGCTGAGCAGGCCCTTGCCGGGGCCCCGCGCCATCCGCAGGGCGAACGCCGCGCAGACGATGTAGCCCAGCAACAGCCCCAGCTTCGCCAGCAGCCAGAGCGGCAGCGGCCAGGGCATCGCCAGGTGCACCAGGCCGAGCGCGCTGAGCAGCAGCAGGGTGTCCACCAGGTGCGGTCCCCAGCGGCGGATGCCGCTGGCCTTGCGCCCCGACCAGTTCCAGGCCAGGCGCCAGACGAACAGGGCGGCGCTGCTGAGGGCGAAGGTGATGTGCAGGGTCTTCAGCCAGAGGTACATGGGGTCCGTTTCCACAGGATGAAAAAAGGCGCCCGAAGGCGCCTTTTCCCGTTGGGGGCGCAAGCCCCGCGACAGTCTACGACTCAGAACTTGTAGCCGAAACCGATCATGTAGACCCACGGATCGACGTCCACGTCGACCTTGGTCTTGTTCACGCCCAGGGCGCTCGGGCCGTTGATGCTGGCCTTGGTGTCGATGTCCATGTACCAGACGGCCATGTTGAACAGCGCGTGCTCGTTGAGCATGTAGTCGAAGCCCAGTTCGCCGGCCAGGCCCCAGGAGTCCTGCAGTTTCATGCTGCTGAAACCCTGCGCCTTGCGGTTGCTGGCTAGGTCTTCGTCGAAGAAGGTGGTGTAGTTCACGCCCAGGCCGCCGTAGGGCTGGAAGGCGCTGTTGGTACCGCCCATGGGGTAATACTGGAGCAGCAGGGTCGGCGGCAGTTGCTTGATGTCGGCCAGCTTGCCGTCCAGGCCCGGGCCGAGGCCCTTGACGTCGACCTGGTGGTTGAACGGAGTGGCGGCGACCAGTTCCACGCCCCACTTGTCGGCGAACATGTAGGTGAAGGTCAGGCCGAGCTGGGTGTCGCTGTCGACAGTCGCCTTGGTACCGCGCTGCTTGGCGCCGTCCAGCTTGATGTCGGAACTGCTGTCGTCGGGATCGACGGTGGCGAAGCCGCCACGGATGATGAAGTCACCGGCCTTGTGTCCTTGAATATCCGCAGCGGCGAACGGGGAGGCGACGGTGAGGGCCAGCAGGGAAGCGGTAAGCCAGGACTTACGCATGATGAGCTCCATTCCTTGTATTAGAAAGTGTTGGTGCTGCTAATGGTCAGCCAGCTAACAGTTGCCTTCCTTGACACAGCTCAATCAATCCTAGGAGCAAATGTGACCGCCGCAACGTAAATGGCGCGGCGGATTGTCGCATGTCGTTCAGCCACCTTCGTATTCGTAGGGCGTCACCTTGCTCGCCTGCATGCGGTAGCCGGCCGCCGCCAGCTCGCTGCTGGCGTTCTCCACCTTGAAGGTGCCCTCGACCCAGAACGGCTGGTACAACTCGTCCATCTGCACGCCCTTGGCGGTCTTCACGTAGACGATCTGGTTCGACGGCGGCGGCGGTACGTGGATGCAGGCGCCGTAGTAGGGGACCAGGAGGAACTCGGTGACCAGCCCGGCCTCGCTGATTTCCAGCGGCACGATGTAGCCCGGCAGCTTGGCCTCGATGCCGTCCAGTGCCTTCACCACCGGGGCGTTGGGGCTCTGCTGGCTGGCCGCCGGACCGGCTTCGCTGAGGGCGTTGGCGAGGTCGTGGATCGGCAGCGGCGCCGGGGCGGGCGGGGCGCCGGCCGGGATCAGTTGCGACCAGGTCAGTTCGCGCGGCGCGGCGCGCGCCACGGCACTGCCCAGGAGCAGGGCGAAAGCCAGCAGGAGGACGGTCAGGGAGCGCAGCATCGGGGAATATCTCCGGGTCATAGGCGGATCGACAGGCCATCGGCCAGGGACTGGCGGTAGGCGCGCCAGGCCGGCACGCAGCCGATCAGCACGGCGGCCGCCAGGATAGCCCCGAGCAGGCTCCACTCATAGTCGCTCGGCCAGGCCAGCGGCAGGTAGATGCCGTAGTTGGCCTGGACGTAGCCCTGGCTGGCGGCGATGCCGAGGTAGAGCAGGCCGAGGCCGAGGGCGACGCCGGCCAGCGCCAGGCTGAAGGCCTCGGCCAGCAGCAGGCCGAAGATGTGCCAGGGGCGCGCGCCCACCGAGCGCAGGATGGCCATCTCCCGGCGGCGCTCGTTGAGGCTGGTGAGGATCGCCGTGAGCATGCCGATCAGGCCGGTGAGGACGACGAACAGCGAGACCACGAACAGTGCCTTCTCGGCGGTGCCCATCAGGCCCCACAGTTCCTGCAGGGCGACACCGGGGAGGATCGCCATCAGCGGTTCGCCGGGATAGTCGTTGACCTCGCGTTGCAGGGCGAAGGTCGCCACCTTGCTCTTCAGGCCGACCAGGAACGCGGTGATCGCCTGTGGTTGCAGGTCCATGTGCCGCGCCTGCTCGGCACTGACGCGCCCGGCGCCCATCGCCGGCACCCCGTTGCGCCAGTCGACGTGCAGCGCCTCCATGCCGGCGAGGGATATGTGCAGGGTGCGGTCCACCGGGGTACCGGTGCGCTGGAGGATGCCGACCACGGTGAACGGCTTGTCGTCGTGCTTGACCAGGCTCACCGTGCTCACCCCATGGGCCAGCACGATCTTCTCGCCGAGCCTGTAGTGCAGGGCTTCGGCCACCTCGGCGCCGAGCACCACGTCGAACAGGTCCTGGCCGAAGGCGCGGCCCTCGGCCAGTTGCAGTTCCTGGCCGCGGCCGTAGCGGTAGTGCTCGAAATAGCCGGCATCGGTACCCATTACCCGGTAGCCGCGGTGCGAGTCGCCGAGGGAGATCGGGATCGCCCACTTCACCCGCGGGTTTTCGGCGAAGTGCCGGTAGCTGTCCCAGCGGATGTTGTTGGTCGCGTTGCCGATGCGGAATACCGAGTAGAGCAGCAGGTTCACCGAGCCGGAGCGCGCGCCGACGATCAGGTCGGTTCCGGAGATGGTACTGGCGAAGCTGGCCTTGGCCTCGGTGCGGACCCGCTCCACCGCCAGCAGCAGGCAGGCGGAGAGGGCGATGGCGAAGATCGTCAGCAGGGCGGTGAAGCGGCGGTTGGCCAGGCTGGCCAGTGCCAGTCGGAAGAGATACATGCTCAGAGTCCTGCCGGCCGGGCGGCGCGGTTGAGATCGGAAAGGGACAGGCTGCGGTCGAACAGCCCGGCCAGGCTCTGGTCGTGGCTGACGAACAGCAGGCTGGCGCCGGCCTCGCGGCATTCGGCGAAGAGCAACTGGAGAAACGCCTCGCGGCTGTCGGCGTCGAGCGCCGAGGTCGGCTCGTCGGCGATCACCAGCTCCGGCTGGCCGATCAGCGCGCGGGCGGCGGCGACCCGCTGCTGCTGGCCGATGGACAGGCTGTCGGCGCGGCGTTCGTGCAGTTCGCCGCCGAGGCCGAGCTGGCCGAGCAGATGGCTGGCGGCCTGCGCCGGGCTACCGTGGCGTTCGCGGGCGCGCTGACGGCGCAACGCGGAAAAGTGACAGGGCAGCTCGACGTTCTCGCGTACCGAGAGGAATGGCAGCAGGTTGAACTGCTGGAAGATGTAGCCGGTGTGGTCGACGCGGAAATGGTCGCGGCGCGCGGCGGACAGCTTTTCCAGGTCCTCGCCGAGCAGGCGGATGCTGCCGCGGCCGGGCTTCTGCACGCCGCCGAGGAGGCCGAGCAGGGTGGTCTTGCCGCTGCCGGAAGGCCCCTTGAGGAACAGGCTCTCGCCGCGTTCGAGATGGAAGCTGGGAATGTCCAGCAACTCCGCCTGGCCGGGCCAGGCGAAGCCGAGGTTGGTCAGGGTGATCAGTGCGCTCATGGGGGTAGGGGCGGAACGCTCCGCCGGAGCCTCGAGAATGGATGGAGGGGCGCCGCGCCGAATCCCTCGCGGCGCCTCCGGAACGATCCTACAGCTTCAGCTCGGCGCTGGCCGGAGCCAGGTCGGCGCCTTTCTGGCCGTCGGGACCGATCAGTTGTACCTGAATTTTCTGGGTGGCGGGGAAGCGCTTGAAGAACTCGGCGAGGGTCAGCAGCTTGAGCAGCTCGGGCTTCTCGCAACTGAGCTGGTAATGGGCGTGGATATCGGCATGACCGTGTTCGTGTTCGTGGCCTGCCTTCTCCTTGTGCGCGTGGGCCGGCGCCTTGTCGCCGAACAGCGGACTCCGCAGTTCCTGGCTGGCCACCGAGCAGCCGGCGGTGACCGGCAGGGCGAACAGCTCCAGCGGTTTTTCCAGCTGCGTGCGGGCCTTGGCCACGGCGGCCTTGTCCGCGTCGGTGCTGGCGGCGTGTTCGAAACCGACCAGGTTCATCGCCGGGCTGTCCAGCTCCAGTTCGAGGGTCTTGCCGTCCAGCGCCACGTTCAACTGGGCGACGCCGTGCTCGTGCTTGCCCAGGCTGCCATGGGCGTGGTCATGGTCGTGGTCGTCATGGGCCTGGGCGGCGAACGGCAGCAAGACGAGGGCTAACAGCAGTGGGCGCATGAACGGGACTCCGGCAAGGAAGGAAAAGAGTTTGTTACGTTATAACGAATTTTTCCGCCTGCCTAGCCTGGCCGATTTGGCCCCTACGCGCCGACGTGGGAGCATGGCGCGATTCGCTTGTGGAGAAACGAGATGGTGCGGATTCGCGGAAGCATCGGCGACTGGCCGGTGGACCTGACCCTGGAACTGGACGCCGAGGATTGGCGCCAGCTGGCGCAACACGTGCCCCCGCCGCCGCTGGGCGAGCCGCAGGTCGCGGCGGCCAGGGCGCCGGCGCCGGCAGCGCCGGTGGATCGCCTATGGCAGACCGCCCAGGACCTGCTGCGCGGCAGCGGGCGGATCGAGGGGCCGCAGTTGCTGGCGGAGTTGGAGGGGTTCAGCGGCAATGCCGGCGCCGCCAAGCAACTGCTTGTGCGCCTGCGGCACGACGCCCGGGTCAAGGTCGAGGTGGTCGACGGCACCCAGGTGTTCGTCTGGCTGGAGGACTGAGCCCCGCGGACGGGGCTCGGCGACTCAGTAGAGCGCCTGGTACAGCTTGCGGCGGTAGGCGGTGACCAGCGGGTGGTCGTTGCCAAGCAGGTCGAAGACCTGCACCAGGGTCTTGCGCGGCAGGTCGTCCTGGTAGCCGCGGTTGCGCAGGAACAGCTTGAGCAGTCCGTCCAGGGCCGCCTCGTACTGCTGCCGGGCGAGCTGCTGGACGGCCAACTGGTAGGCTGCCTCGTCGTCGCCGGCATCGGCCGCCAGGCGGCTCTTCAGCTCTGCGCTGTCGGGCAGGTCGGCAGCCTGGCGCAGGAAGGTCAGCTGCGCGCGAGCGCCGGCCAGGGCCTGCTTGTGCTCGTCGCTCTTCACCGCGTCGAGGATGGCCTGCGCCTCTTCCAGTTCGCCGCGCTCGGCCAGGCAGCGGGCGTAGAGGATCAGCGCCGCGGCGTTCTCGTTGTTCTCCGCCAGCAGGGCTTTCAGGGTCGCTTCGGCGTCGCCGATGCGGCCTTCGGCGAATAGCGCCTGGGCCACTTCCAGCGGGTCTTCGTCGGGCAGCGCCGGTGCTTTCACATGGGGTTCGAGCAGGGCGCGGATCTGCGATTCGGGCTGGGCGCCGGCGAAACCGTCGACCGGCTGGCCATCCTTGAACAGGACCACGGTCGGCAGGCTGCGGATGCCGAAGCGCATCACGATGTCCTGCTCGACGTCGCAGTTGACCTTGGCCAGCAGCAATTCGCCCTGGTAGGACTCGGCGATCTGCGCCAGCAGTGGCATCAGCGCCTTGCACGGGGCGCACCAGTCGGCCCAGAAGTCCACCAGGACCGGCTTGTGGAACGAGTTCTCGATGACCAGCTGCTCGAAGTTGGCGCCGGTGACGTCGAAGATGTAGGGCGTATCGCTCATGTCGATTCTCGGAAACGCAAGGTGGTGACCACTATAAGTGGGGGCGCGCCGCGCGCAAACAAGCCCGTGCCTCAGGCTTGCCCGCGTTCGGCGTGATACAGGCTGACCAGGCGGAATTCGGCGGGCTCGGCGAGGTCCGGCCAGGTACAGGCTTCGAGCACGTCCAGGCGTCGGTACAGCGGATGACGGAAGTCACGGACTCGCGAGTCGGCGACCAGCGCCTGGCGGCCGCGGCTGAGGAACTGGTCGAGCAGCGGCAGGTTGGCGCGGTCGTAGAGCACGTCGGCCACCAGGATCAGGTCGAAGCGATCGTCCTCGGCGAAGAAGTCCGCCGAATAGCTCAGCTCCACTCCGTTCAGTTCGGCGTTCGCCCGGCTCGCTGCCAGCGCCAGGGGATCCAGGTCGCAAGCCACCACCTCGGCGGCGCCGGCGCGGGCCGCGGCGATCGCCGCCACCCCGGAGCCGCTGCCGAAGTCCAGCACGCGCTTGTCGCGGACCCACTGCGGGCGCGCCGCCAGCCAGCGCGCCAGGACCAGCCCGCTGGCCCAGCAGAAGCACCAGTACGGCGGCTCTTCGAGGATGCGGCGGGTTTCCTCCGGGCTGAACTGGCGGTCCATGTTCTGCGCGTCGATCAGCCACAGGCGCAGGTCAGTGCCGGGCAGCGCGGTGGCGCTGAGCCGGGCGTCGCCGAGCAGCTCGCCCAGCGCCTGGGTCAGGGCTTGCGGTGCCGTCACGGCGCGCGTACCAGGCGCAGTTCGCCGAGGGACTGGGTGGTCGGCTGGGCGATCCGCAACGGATGCAGGCGCCAGGCCAACTGGCCGGACTGGATCACCCGCGCGTGCAGTTCGACGCGCAGCGCGCCACCGGCCGGCGGGAAGGATTCGGGGTTGAACGGCAGGCGGAAGGGCATGAGTTCGCCGGTGGCCAGCACCGTCTCGCTGGCCAGCAGCCGCTGTGGACGGTCGCGCTCGTCGATCACCAGCAGTGCCATCTGCACCTCGCTGCCGCGTGGCAGGCTGCCCTGGATGCTGCTCAGCGTTCCGCTCAGCTCGCGCAGGTGGGCCGGTAGCACCGGCTCGACCATGGTCACGCTGCGCGAAGCTTGCGGCGTTGGCGCAGGCTTCGGCTTGTCGCTGGAACAAGCGGCGAGGAGAAGGACGGCCAGCAGGGCGATCGGGCGCAGGGTCATGGGCTGCTCCATAGCGGTGGAATCCGGGCGGCGCTTGTATAGCGCAAAGTGTGATTCTTGTCGCGCTTCGCGTAGTCCGCAACGTCCGATTCCTCTCGCCTTTCCCAGCGTGCCGGCGCCGGTCGATTCTGCGGGTGCTCGGTCGGGCGCGGATGCGCTACCATGCGGCTTCCTTCAGCTACGCCTGTATCAGCACCATGCATTGTCCCTTCTGCGGTGCCCATGACACCAAAGTGATTGACTCGCGACTGGTCGCCGAGGGCGATCAGGTGCGCCGGCGCCGCGAGTGCCTGGCCTGCGGCGAACGCTTCACCACCTTCGAGACCGCCGAGCTGGTCATGCCGCGCCTGATCAAGCAGGACGGCAGCCGCCAGCCGTTCGACGAGGACAAGCTGCGCGCCGGCATGCAGCGCGCCCTGGAGAAGCGTCCGGTCAGCGTCGAGCGCCTGGAAGCGGCCATCGGCCACATCAAGCACCAGTTGCGCGCCACCGGCGAGCGCGAGATCAAGTCGCGGGTGCTGGGCGAACTGGTGATGGCCGAGCTGCAGAAGCTCGACGAAGTCGCCTACATCCGTTTCGCCTCGGTCTACCGGCGCTTCCAGGACCTCAACGAATTCCGCGAGGAGATCGAACGCCTCGCCCGCGAGCCGGCCAAGGAATGAACGCCGCCGACCCGCTGTACATGGCCCGCGCCCTGGAACTGGCGCGCCAGGGGCTGTACTCCACCCATCCGAATCCGCGCGTCGGCTGCGTGCTGGTCAAGGACGGCCAGGTGGTCGGCGAGGGCTGGCACGTCCGCGCCGGCGAGCCGCACGCCGAGGTCCATGCCCTGCGCCAGGCCGGCGAGAATGCACGCGGCGCCACCGCCTACGTGACCCTCGAGCCCTGCAGCCACTTCGGCCGCACCCCGCCGTGCGCCGATGCGCTGGTGGGCGCCGGGGTGGCGCGGGTGGTCGCGGCGATGCAGGATCCCAACCCCGAGGTCGCCGGTCGCGGCCTGCTGCGTCTGATGCAGGCCGGCATCGCGGTGCAGAGCGGCGTCCTCGAGGCCGAGGCGCGGGAACTCAACATCGGTTTCATCAAGCGCATGGAACATGGCCTGCCGTTCGTCCGGGTCAAGCTGGCGATGAGCCTGGACGGGCGCACCGCCATGGCCAGCGGGGAAAGCCAGTGGATCACCGGGCCCTCCGCGCGTTCGGCGGTGCAGCGCTTGCGCGCTCGCTCCAGCGTGGTGTTGTCCGGCGCCGATACGCTGCTGGCGGACGATGCGCGGCTCAACGTACGCCCCGACGAACTGGGCCTGAACGCCGAGCTTACCGCGCTCGCCGCGGCTCGCCAGCCGTTGCGGGTGCTGGTCGACGGGCGCCTGCGGGTGCCGCTGGTGTCGGCGTTCTACCAGGCCGGTCCGGCGCTGGTGGCGACCTGCGCCGCCGCCTCGGCGCGCGAACGCTTCCAGGACGCCGGCCACGAACTGCTGGCGCTGCCCTCCGCCGAGGGCCACGTCGATTTGCACAAGCTGCTCCTGGAACTGGCGGCGCGCGGCGCCAACGAAGTGCTGGTGGAGGCCGGCCCGCGTCTGGCCGGCGCCTTCGCCCGGCTGGGGCTGGTGGATGAGTACCGGCTGTTCGTCGCGCCGAAGTTCCTCGGCTCCAGCGCCCGTCCTTTGCTCGACTGGCCGCTGGCGCGGATGGCCGATGCGGCGCAGTTGCGGATCGACGACATCCGCGCGGTGGGCGACGACTGGCTGGTCACCGCGCGGCCCCATCCGCGGGACGCCTGAACTTCGCTGCGCGGCGACGCGGCGGACGATGCACAAGCGGCGCAACTGTGGTAAAACGCCACACGGCCATCTCGGTGGCCGTAACGTTCTCAGGGCGGGGTGAAAGTCCCCACCGGCGGTAATGGCGCGCAAGGCGCCTAGCCCGCGAGCGCTTGCCGGACCGGCCACCGCCGGACGACAAGGTCAGCAGACCCGGTGCGATTCCGGGGCCGACGGTCATAGTCCGGATAAAGAGAGAACGGGATTGCCTGCCTGGGCGTACCCTGTGCGCCCGCAAGATCCCCTTCGATCCAAAAAGCCCTGTTTTTCACGAAACAGGAGTTCGTCATATGTCTTCATCTTGGAATACCCGCGCTATGGCACGCAGGCCGCTCGGCGTCGCGCCGGCCATGCTGCGCGCCTGTGCGGCGGAAAAACGGGAGGTCGCATGTTCACCGGCATAATCGAGTCGATCGGCAGCGTCCGCGCAATGACGCCCAAGGGCGGCGACCTGCGGGTCTACATCGCCACCGGCAAGCTCGACCTGGGCGACGTCAAGCTCGGCGACAGCATCGCGGTCAACGGCGTCTGCCTGACCGCGGTGGAACTGCCCGGCGATGGCTTCTGGGCCGACGTCAGCCGCGAGAGCCTGGCGCGCACCGCCTTCCAGCACCTGAAGGTGGGCAGCCGGGTGAACCTGGAAAAGGCCCTGACGCCGACCACCCGCCTCGGCGGACACCTGGTGAGCGGCCACGTCGACGGCGTCGGCGAGGTGCTCAAGCGCGAGGAGAACGCCCGCGCCATCCAGTTCACCGTGCGTGCCCCGCGCGAACTGGCCAGGTACATCGCGCACAAGGGCTCGATCACCGTCGACGGCACCAGCCTCACGGTGAACGCGGTGAACGGCGCGGAGTTCGAGCTGACCATCGTCCCGCATACGCTCAGCGAAACCATCATGGCCGAGTACCAGCCCGGACGCCGGGTCAACCTCGAGGTCGACCTGCTGGCCCGTTACCTGGAGCGCCTGCTGCTTGGCGACAAGGCCGCCGAGCCCAGCGCCTCCGGCATCAGCGAAGCGTTTCTCGCCGAGAACGGTTTTCTCAAGTAACCCACGAATTGCATAAGGGGGTGCCCATGGCACTCAACACGATCGACGAACTGATCGAAGACATCCGCCAAGGCAAGATGGTCATCCTGATGGATGACGAGGACCGCGAGAACGAAGGCGACCTGATCATGGCCGCCGAATGCGTCCGCACCGAAGACATCAACTTCATGGTCAAGCATGCCCGCGGCCTGGTCTGCATGCCGATGACCCGCGAGCGTTGCGAGCGCCTCGGCCTGCCGCTGATGGTGCAGCGCAACGGCTCCGGCTTCGGCACCAAGTTCACTGTCTCCATCGAGGCCGCCGAGGGCGTCACCACCGGCATCTCCGCCGCGGACCGCGCCCGCACCGTGCAGGCTGCGGCGGCGAAGAACGCCGTGGCCGCCGACATCGTCAGCCCCGGCCACATCTTCCCGCTGATGGCCCAGCCGGGCGGTACCCTGGCTCGCGCCGGGCACACCGAGGCGGCCTGCGACCTGGCGCGGATGGCCGGGTTCGAGCCGTCCGGGGTGATCTGCGAGGTGATGAACGACGACGGCAGCATGGCTCGCCGGCCCGAACTGGAGGCGTTCGCCGCCGAGCACGGGATCAAGATCGGCACCATCGCCGACCTGATCCACTACCGGCTGATCCATGAGCGCACCGTCGAGCGCATCGCCGAGCAGCCGCTCGACAGCGAACTGGGCCACTTCAACCTGATCACCTACCGCGACTCGGTGGAGGGCGACGTGCACCTGGCGCTGACCCTCGGCAAGGTCTGCGCGGAAGAGCCGACCCTGGTCCGCGTGCATAACATGGACCCGCTGCGCGACCTGCTGCAGGTCAACCAGCCGGGCCGCTGGAGCCTGCGCGCGGCGATGACCAAGGTCGCCGAGGCGGGCAGCGGCGTGGTGCTGCTGCTCGGTCACCAGATCGGCGGCGACGACCTGCTCGCCCATGTCCGCGAGATCGCTTCGGCGCCGGCTCCGGCGCCCAAGGCCACCACCACCTACAGCACCGTCGGTGCCGGTTCGCAGATCCTGCGCGACCTCGGCGTGCGCAAGATGCGCCTGCTGAGTGCGCCGATGCGCTTCAATGCGATATCCGGTTTCGACCTGGAAGTTGTAGAATACCTGCCCGCCGAATAAGGCCTGTCCCGCCCGCCGCGTGCAAGATCGCGGTGGGCGCTATGCTGGACGGACCTTTCGACCCTTTTCGCTCGGGGCGCAACGGCGTCCCGGCTCTTTAACAGATGAGACCTGCTCATGACCCTGAAGACCATCGAAGGTACCTTCATTGCCCCCAAAGGCCGCTACGCCCTGGTGGTCGGCCGCTTCAACAGCTTCGTCGTGGAAAGCCTGGTCAGCGGCGCCGTCGACGCCCTGGTCCGCCACGGCGTGGCTGAAAGCGAGATCACCATCATCCGCGCCCCGGGTGCCTTCGAGATCCCGCTGGTGACCCAGAAGGTCGCCCAGCAAGGCGGCTTCGACGCCATCATCGCCCTCGGCGCGGTGATCCGTGGCGGCACCCCGCACTTCGAATACGTGGCTGGCGAGTGCACCAAGGGCCTGGCCCAGGTGTCCCTGCAGTTCGGCATCCCGGTCGCCTTCGGCGTCCTCACCGTCGACTCCATCGAGCAGGCCATCGAGCGCTCCGGCACCAAGGCCGGCAACAAGGGCGCCGAAGCCGCGTTGTCGGCCCTGGAAATGGTCAGCCTGCTGGCGCAGTTGGAGGCCAAGTGAGCAATCAAGACAGCGGCAACCCGGCAGCCAAGCCGCCGAAAGGCAAGACCGCCGCTCGCCGCAAGGCCCGCAGCCTGGCCGTCCAGGCCCTGTACTCCTGGCAGATCGCCGGCCAGCCCCTGCACGAGATCGAGGCGCAGTTCCGCACCGACAACGACTTCTCCGAGGTCGACGGCGCCTACTTCCACGAGATCCTGCACGGCGTGCCGCGACAGAAGAGCGAGCTGGACTCCACCTTCGAGCCCTGCCTGGACCGCCCGCTGGCCGAGATCGACCCGGTCGAGCTGGCCATCCTGCGGCTGTCCACCTACGAGCTGCGCAACCGCATCGACGTGCCCTACAAGGTAGTGATCAACGAGGGCATCGAGCTGGCCAAGACCTTCGGCGCCACCGACGGCCACAAGTTCGTCAACGGCGTGCTCGACAAGCTGGCGCCGCGCCTGCGCGCCGCCGAGCTGCGCGGCGGCAAGCGCTGATCCCGCGCCGGCGGCGTCATGGGTGAGTTCGAGCTGATCCGCCGCTTCTTCGCCGCGGCCGCCTGCGCGGCGCCGGCGGCGGACGTGGCCCTCGGCATCGGCGACGACTGCGCCCTGCTGGCGCCGCCAGCCGGCGAACAACTGGCGGTCTCCACCGATACCCTGGTGGAAGGCGTGCATTTTCCCGCCGGTTGCGACCCTTTCCTTCTTGCCCAGCGCGCCCTGGCGGTCTCCGCCAGCGACCTGGCGGCGATGGGCGCCGCGCCCCTGGCCTTCACCCTGGCCCTGACCTTGCCGCAGGCCGACGCCGAGTGGTTGCAGGGCTTCGCCCGCGGCCTCGACGCCATGGCCCGGCAGTGCGGCCTGGCCCTGGTCGGCGGCGACACCACGCGCGGCCCGCTGAGCATGACCCTGACCGTATTCGGCAGGGTGCCGGCCGGCCAGGCGCTGACCCGCGCCGGTGCGCGCCCGGGCGACCTGCTCTGCGTCGGGGGCCCGCTCGGCGAGGCTGGAGCGGCGCTGGAACTGGTGCTGGAGCGAAGATCGGCGCCCGCCGAGGTGGCCGAACCGCTGCTGGCGCGCTACTGGACGCCGGCCCCGCAATTCGGTCTGGGCCTCGCCCTGCGCGGCAAGGCCAGCGCCGCCCTGGACATCTCCGACGGGCTGCTCGCCGACTGCGGGCATATCGCCCGCGCTTCCGGCGTTGCCCTGTTGGTCGAATGCCAGCGCTTGCAGGCAAGCGCCGCGTTGAGCGGCCTGCTCGCCGGCGAGGAAGCCTTGCGCCAGCAACTGGCCGCCGGCGACGACTACGTGCTGGTTTTCACCCTGCCGCCTGAGTACCTTGGCGAGATTCGCGCCGCGTGGCCGGCCACGGCCGTCATCGGCCGGGTCGAGGCGGGACAGGGGGTGCACCTGCTCGACGCCGCCGGAAAGGAACTCATACCGGCCGCGGCCGGTTACCAACATTTCGGAACCCAACGTGACTGAGCATCCTGATCAGGCGCCGGCGCAGCCGGTGCCGCCGTCGGTCTGGCGCAATCCCTGGCATTTCCTCGCCTTCGGCTTCGGCTCCGGCACCCTGCCCAAGGCGCCGGGCACCTGGGGGTCGCTGGTGGCCATCCCGTTCATCCCGCTGTGGCAGATGCTGCCGGACTGGGGCTACTGGCTGATGCTGGGAGTGACCATGCTGTTCGGCTTCTGGCTGTGCGGCAAGGTCGCCGACGACCTGCGCGTGCACGACCACGAAGGCATCGTCTGGGACGAGATGGTCGGCATGTGGATAACCCTCTGGCTGGTGCCGGAGGGCTGGTGGTGGCTGCTGATCGGCTTCGTCGTGTTCCGCATCGTGGATATTCTCAAGCCCTGGCCGATCAGTTGGGTGGACCGCAACGTGCACGGCGGCGTCGGGATCATGCTCGACGACGTCCTGGCCGGGGTATTCGCCTGGCTGGTCATGCAGGGTCTAGTCTGGGGATGGGTACACTGGCTGGTCTGAGGCCTCCCATGCGTCTGCTCGTCCTGTTCTGCTGCCTGTGGCTGCTGCCCGGCGTCGCTTCCGCCGCCCCCTCCGTGGGCGAGATCCGCGTGGTCAGCGAAACCTGGACGCGCTACACCCAGGAGGACGGTCGCGGGGTGGCCTGGGACCTGCTGCGGGCCGTCTACGAGCCGGCCGGGGTACGCCTGCGGATCGCCAACGAGCCCTATACCCGGGCGGTCGGCCTGGTCCTGCGCGGCGAGGCCGACGCCTGGGTCGGCGCCTACCGCGGGGAAATCGACGAAGCGCTTTACCCTCGCTGGCCCTATGACGTCGATCCGATCGCCGTGCTTTCCCTGAAAGACAATCCGCCGCCGCCACTGGAGGGCCTGAGCCGGTTCCGCCTGTCATGGATGCGTGGCTACGCCTTCGCCCGCTATTTCCCTACCCTGACCCCGCACAGCGAGTTGCAGCGCCGCACCTCGGCGCTGCCGATGCTGCTCAACCACCGGGTCGACTATTTCATCGATTCGCGTCCGGAACTGGAGGAAATGCTCGCAGGGGCCGGAGCGCTGGCGGCTGAGTACCGCATCACCGACGTCACTCGGTTGCCGCTGTATCTTGGCTTCTCCGATTCCCCCAGGGGCCGTGAGCTGCTGGCGCTGTTCGACCGGCGCATGCGGCAGTTGCATGCCAGCGGCGAGCTGGAGCGGATCTTCGCCCGCTGGAACTGGCCCTATGCGCCGTTGAAGGCAATCCTGCCACCCAAGGAGTGATCATGCTGCGGCTGTGCGTCGCCCTGTTTTCCAGCGTTCTCGCGTTGTCCTCGCTGGCCGCGCCCCAGGTGTTCGTGGTCGGCCTGTTCCCCGGCGCGGCGGTACTCAACGTCGATGGCCAGCGCAAGCTGGTCAGGGTCGGCCAGACCGGCCCGCAGGGCGTCCAGGTGGTCAGCGCCGACAGCCGCAAGGCGGTGCTGCGGATCGACGGCGTCGAGCGCACCTACGAACTGAGCCGCGAATACAACGAGGCAGGCTATTCGGCGCCGCAGCGGCAAAGCTTCAGCATCGCCCGCGGTACGGGCGGGCACTATTGGGTGGCTGGCTCGGTGAACGGGCAGAACATGCAGTTCCTGGTGGATACCGGCGCCACCAGCATCGCCATGAACGAGAACGAGGCGCGCCGCCTGGGTATCGATTACCGGGTGGACGGCAAGCCGATGGTCGCCTCCACTGCCAGCGGAACCTCGCGCGGCTGGCGGGTGACCCTGGACCGGGTGAAGATCGGCGGTATCGAGTTGCTGGGTGTCGAGGCGGCGGTGATCGAGGGTGGCTATCCGACCGAAGCCCTGCTCGGCATGAGTTTCCTCAACCGGGTGCGTTGGCGCGAGGAACAGGGAATGCTGCTTATCGAGGCCAAGCATTGAATGTCGCTCGCTCATAACCCGGGGTTCTATTCATCGTCCATCTCGATAGGTATTTGCGGCATTTCGAGCTGACCGGGCGCCGGACGCTGCTGGTACAATGGCGGACTTCCGTTTCCCTAGGAGTTCCCCGGTGTCCGTCGTGTTCGTCGCCGCCTCCAAACTGCCGACTCCCTTCGGCGAATTCACCATGCATGGTTTCCTCGACGAGGAGAGCGGCAAGGAACATGTAGCCCTGAGCATGGGCGACATCGCCGATGGCGCGCCGGTGCTTGGTCGCCTGCATTCCGAATGCCTGACCGGCGACGCGCTGTTCAGCCTGCGCTGCGATTGCGGTTTCCAGCTGGAAGGCGCGCTTGCCGCCATCGCCGAGGAGGGCCGCGGCGTGCTCCTCTACCTGCGCCAGGAAGGTCGCGGCATCGGCCTGCTGAACAAGATCCGTGCCTATGAATTGCAGGATGGCGGTGCCGACACCGTCGAGGCGAACCTGCAACTGGGTTTTGGCGCCGACCAGCGCGACTACGCCATGTGCCAGCCGATGCTCGCGCACCTGGGCGTCTCCTCCCTGCGCCTGATGACCAACAATCCGCGCAAGGTCAAGGCGCTGGAAAGCTACGCCATCACCGTGGCGGAGCGCGTGCCGCTGCAAAAGGGCCTGAACAAGCACAACAGGCGCTACCTGGCGACCAAGGCCGGCAAGCTCGGGCACATGCTCGGCAGCCTGCACCAGGGCGAGGCGGAAACCACGTGAGTCGCCAGCAAGCCCGCGGCGCGCTGGGACGTGCCTGGTGGTTGCAACTGGCGTTGGCGCTGTTGCCGCTGATCCTGGTCGAGTTCTTACTCGGCGAACTGCAACCCCTTCCCCATGGCCTGGCGATGCCGCTGTTCATCGCCGCGCTGCTGTCGATGTTCGTCAACCTGCCGCTGTTCGGTGCCTACAAGCGTGGTCTCATCGCCACCCAGAAAGCGCTGGATACGGCGGAGGAAGCCGCCGCCTGGACCCGTCTGGCGCAGGTGCGCCGCAAGGCCCTGTTCGGCGCCAGCCTGCCGGCCTGGATCGGCGTGCCGGGTGTGTTCGCCGGGCTCAACGGCGTTGCGCTGATCCTGCTCGGGGTCACCAGCCTGGTGCTGTTCTGGCTCTACCGTATTCCGCGTCAACTCGGTTGATGCGCTCGTTCTGGCTGCTCGCCTGCCTGCTCCTCAGCCTTTCCGCCGGGGCGGCGCAGCGGGTGGTCAGCCTGGCGCCTTCGCTGACCGACAGCGTCCTCGAACTCGGCGCAGCGCGCCGCCTGGTCGGCGTGCTGGATGGCGGCGAGCGTCCGGCGGCGATTGGCGACCTGCCTTCCGTCGGCCGCTACGGCCAGGTCAATCTCGAACGCCTGCTGGAACTGCAGCCCGACCTGATCCTGGTCTGGCCCGGCAGCGTGCCCGAGGCGCAGTTGCAGCGCCTGCGGGACTTCGGCATCGCCCTCTTCATCGCCGAACCGCACAGCCTCGACGAACTGGCCCTGCAACTGGCTGCGCTGGGCGAGGCATTGGGCGAGGCCGAGGCCGGCCAGCGGTTGTCGGCCAGGTTCCGCGAAGGCATGCGGCGCCTGGCCGAGCGCTACCGGCGGGACAAGCCGCTGAAGGTGTTCTACCAGGTCTGGGACCGGCCGCTGTACACCATTGGCGGACGCCAGGTGATCAGCGATGCGCTGCGCGTCTGCGGCGCCGAGAACCTATTCGGCGACCTGCCGCAGCCGGCGCCACAGGTCAGCGTCGAGGCGGTTCTGGCGCGCGATCCGGCGGTCATCGTCGCCGGCAGTCACGCCCAGCTCGAACTCTGGCGGCAATGGCCGGCGCTGGCGGCGACGCGGCGCGGACAGCTGTACCGGATCGAAGACAAGAACCTCGAGCGGCCGAGCTTCGCCATGCTGGCGGCGACCGAGAAACTCTGCCGCTCGCTCGCCGGGGCGCGCTGAATGCTTGCCGGTATCGCGCGCTGTATCGGCGGATAACGCCGGTGGCGTTATTCGCCCTACGGCAATTGGGGGGTAGGGCGAATAACCGCAACGCGGTTATCCGCCGTTGTCGCTGGGTTTGGCGCTATTGCCGGTCGAGACGCTGGCGTACCGCCTTTTCGATGCCCGCGGCATCCAGGCCGCATTCGGCGAGCATCTCGCTGGGCTTGGCGTGTTCGACGTAGTAGTCGGGCAGGCCCAGTTGCAGCAGCGGGACTTCGAGGCCCTCGCTGGCGAGGAACTCGCCGACCGCCGAGCCGGCGCCGCCCATCACGGCGTTTTCCTCGATGGTCACCAGCAGTTCGTGGCTGCCCGCCAATTCGCGTACCAGGGCTTCGTCGAGGGGTTTGACGAAACGCATGTCGACGACCGTGGCGTCGAGGCTTTCGGCGACCTTCATCGCCTCCGCCAACTGCACGCCGAAGACCAGCAGTGCGACCCTGCCGCCGCGCCGACGGACCACGCCCTTGCCGATCTCCACCGGTTGCAGGTCCGGATCGATCGGATGGTTGGGGCCGCTGCCGCGCGGATAGCGCACCGCGGCCGGGCCATCGAACAGGTAGCCGGTGGTGAGCAGCTTGCGCAGCTCGTCCTCGTCGCTGGGGGTCATCACCAGCATGCCGGGGATGCAGCGCAGGTAGGAGATGTCGAAGCTACCGGCGTGGGTCGGGCCGTCCTCGCCGACCAGGCCGGCGCGGTCGATGGCGAACAGCACGTCGAGGTGCTGCACGGCGACGTCATGGATCAACTGGTCGTAGGCGCGCTGGAGGAAGGTCGAGTAGATCGCTACCACCGGCTTCATGCCCTCGCAGGCCATGCCGGCGGCCAGGGTCACGGCATGCTGTTCGGCGATGGCGACGTCGAAGTAGCGTTCCGGATAGCGTTCGCTGAAGGCCACCAGGTCGGAACCTTCCTTCATCGCCGGGGTGATGCCGAGCAGGCGCGCGTCCTGGGCGGCCATGTCGCACAGCCACTGGCCGAAGACGCTGGAATACTTGGGTCCGCCGGTCTTCTTCGGCGCACTGCCGGGAGCTTCCAGCTTGGTGATCGCGTGGTAGCCGATCGGATCCAGTTCGGCCGGGGCGAAGCCCTTGCCTTTCTTGGTCACCACATGGAGGAACTGCGGGCCCTTCATGTCGCGCATGTTGCGCAGGGTAGCCACCAGGGTCGGCAGGTCGTGGCCGTCGATCGGGCCTATGTAGTTCCAGCCGAGCTCCTCGAACAGGGTGCCGGGGACCAGCATGCCCTTGGCGTATTCCTCGGTGCGCCGGGCGATCTCCCAGGCCCCGGGCAGGCGCGAGAGCACCTTCTTGCTGCCCTCGCGCATGCTGCTATAGGTGCGGCTGGAGAGGATCTTCGCCAGGTAGTTGGAGAGCCCGCCGACGTTGTGCGAGATCGACATGTCGTTGTCGTTGAGGATCACCAGCATGTCGGCGTCGACTTCCGAGGCGTGGTTGAGTGCCTCGAAGGCCATGCCGGCGGTCAGCGCACCGTCGCCGATCACGGCCACCGACTTACGCTCCTTGCCTTGCAGGCGGGCGGCGATGGCCATGCCCAGGGCGGCGCTGATGGAGGTGCTGGAGTGGCCGACGCCGAAGGTGTCGTACTCGCTCTCTGCGCGGCGCGGGAAGGCCGCCAGGCCGTTCTTCTGGCGCAGGGTGCCCATCAGCTCGCGGCGCTCGGTGAGGATCTTGTGCGGATAGGCCTGGTGGCCGACGTCCCAGACCAGGCGGTCGTCCGGAGTGTCGAAGACGTAGTGCAGGGCAATGGTCAGCTCGACCACGCCGAGGCCGGCGCCGAAATGACCGCCGGTCTGGCCGACGGTATACAGCAGGTACTGGCGCAGCTCGTCGGCCAGGGTTTCCAGGTCCGCCTCGCCCAGCCGGCGCAGTTCGGCCGGCGAAGAGGCGCGGTCGAGCAGGGGCGTGGCGGGGCGCTCGCGGGGAATCTCATGGAGCGTCTTGGGCATCAGGCTGTCGTTATGCAATCCGGAGAGGCCAGCAGTTTACCTGATGCACCGGCCGCGCCCAAGCAAGGGAGCCCCTACCTTTGCCGGGGACTTCCGACGACCCGTCGGTCAGTTGCGTCGCTCGACGATGTAGCGGGCCAGTTGGCGCAGCGGGTCGGCGCTCGGCGGAAAACCGTCGAGGGCGGCCAGGGCCAGGTCGCGCAGCTCCAGGGCATAGCCTTTGGCGGCCTCCAGGCCGAGCAGGGCGGGATAGGTCGGCTTGTTGTGCGCCTGGTCCTTGCCCTGGGTCTTGCCGAGGGTGGCGGTGTCGCTTTCCACGTCGAGGATGTCGTCCTGCACCTGGAAGGCCAGGCCGATCGCTTCGGCGTAGCGCTCCAGGGCGGCCAGCGAGGCGGGCTCGGCGCGACCGCTGGCGAGGGCGCCGAGGCGCACGCTGGCTTCGATCAGCGCGCCGGTCTTGTGCCGGTGCATGACTTCCAGGGCCGCCTGGTCGAGGGCCACGCCGACCGAGCCGAGGTCGATCGCCTGGCCGCCGACCATGCCGGCGGAGCCTGCGGCGCGCGCCAGGCGGGTGAGCATTTCCAGACAGACGGCATGTTCCTGCGGATTGCGCCGGGTGTCGGCGAGCACTTCGAAGGCCAGCGCCTGCAAGCCGTCGGCGGCGAGGATCGCGGTGGCTTCGTCGAAGGCCCGGTGGGTGGTCGGCTGGCCACGGCGCAGGTCGTCGTCGTCCATCGCCGGCAGGTCGTCGTGGACCAGCGAGTAGGCATGGATCAGCTCCACCGCGCAGGCCGCGGCGTCGGCGCGCTGCGGCGCTCCGCCGAGGGCCTCGCAGGCGGCGTAGGCGAGCAGCGGGCGAACCCGCTTGCCACCGTTCATCACGCTGTAGCGCATGGCCTCGTAGAGGCGTTGCAGTTCTTCGCGGGGAGCGACGAACAGGGCGTCCAGGGCGGCATCGACGCGCGCCTGGCAGCGCGCCTGGTAGGCCGCGATCATGCCTCGTCGCCTTCCGCATCGAACGGCGCTTCGCTGAGCTCGCCGTCGCGTTCGAGGAGGATCTGTACCTTCTGTTCGGCCTGGCTCAGCGACGTCTGGCATTCGCGGGTCAGGCGGATGCCCTGCTCGAAGGCGCCCAGCGACTCTTCCAGCGACAGCTCGCCGCTTTCCAGGCGTTCCACCAGGGTTTGCAGCTCGGTGAGGGACTGTTCGAAATCGAGGGTTTTCTTGCGGGCCATCGGGGGAGTCTCGGCGAGGTGTACAAAACCCCGCGACACTAGCAGAGGGGCGGGGGCCGGGCAAATCGGCGGAAGGTCGCTACGACCGATCGGGACGACCATGGCGGCGGCCTTGGCTAAGGTGGAGAGAGGTCCAGCGAGGAGGAGCCGACAGGCGATGCGCATCCAGGAGGTCCGGGAACGCAGTATTCCCCTTTCCCGTTACGCCGGCGTGGCGGCTGCCACCGGTGGTTTGAGCACCAGCCTGGTGGCGGTGCTCACCGATACCGTGCGCGACGGTCGGCGTGTGGTCGGCTACGGCCACGCCTCGGTAGGGCGCTACGCCCAGGGCGGGCTGATCCGCGAGCGTTTCGCCCCGCGCCTGCTGGGGGCTCCGGCGGACAGCCTGGCGAGCGACGACGGCAGTGGCATCGATCCGTTGCGAGCCTGGGACCTGATGATGCGCGACGAGAAGCCCGGCGGCCACGGCGAACGCTGCGTCGCGGTGGGCGCCCTGGACATGGCGCTGTGGGATGCCGCGGCCAAGGCCGCCGGCCTGCCGCTGCATCGGTTCCTGGCGCGACGCCTGGGGCTGGCGGAAGACTATCCGCAGCGCGTACCGGTCTACGCCGGCGGCGGCTACCCCTATCCGCACGACGACCTGGGACGCCTGGAAGAGGAACTGCGGCGCTTCGTCGATCTCGGCTACACCCACGCCAAGATCAAGATCGGCGCGGCCGGGCTGGACCAGGACCGGCGCCGTATCGACAGGGCGCTGCGGGTTCTCGGCGACGCTTCGCGGCTGGCGGTCGACGCGATGAACCGCTACGACGCGGAGGGCGCGGTCGACGCAGCGAAAGCCCTGGCGCCGCTGGGGTTGTGGTGGTTCGAGGACATCTGCGACCCCCACGATTTCCCTACCCAGGCCGAAGTGGCGGATATCTATCCGGGGCCCATCGGTGCCGGCGAGGCCTTGTTCTCCCTGGCCGAGGCTCGCTTGCTGGATCTCTATGGCGGCGTGCGGCGGGAGCGCGACGTGCTGGTGTTCGACCCCGTGCATTGCTATGGCCTGCCGGGCTACCTGGCGATACTCGACCACCTGTGCGCCCGGGGTTGGCCGCGCGCGGCCTTCCGCCCGCACGCCGGCTACCTGTTCAGCCTGCACTTGGTGGCGGCCCTGCGCCTGGGCTGGGCCGAGGCTACGCCGTCGGCTTTCCGGCCATTCGACGATTTCGCCGGTGCCCTGCCGTTTTCCTCGGGATTGGCGGGATTGCCACAATCGCCTGGTATCGGCTTCGAGCGCCAGGCGACACTTGCCGGGCTGTTCCGCAAGCTTCTGGAGGCCTAGAGAACGGTGATTGGCTGGGGTTGTGCGGAGGCATTAAAAAAGCCGGCTTGTGGCCGGCTTTTCTGGGGTGGGGTTGGCTTACTTCTGATAAGCCGCGCCTGCCTTAGGAATTCTGCATCGACGAGCCGAGGGCTCGTGAAGGAAGCGCTACTCTAGCAAACTCGGCCAGTCCTGCCCAGCATCCCGCGGGGCTCTATTTCGCCGGCTGCGAGCGGCGCCTGGCGAGAGCGCTCAGCACTTGGGCGACGAGGGCTTGGCCGGCTTGCTTTGCTTCACCGGCGATGCCTTGGGTGGCTGGGGCGCGGGAGCGGTATCCGGACTCAGACCCTCCACGCGGTAGCGCCAACCCTTGACGGCTGAGACCTGCCCGTCGGCGAAGCCCTTGCTGTCGGTCAGTTGCAACCAGTACTGGCGCTCCAGTTCCAGAAGCTGGCCCTGCAGCGTGCCGCCGGCGAAACTCTTGAGCGTGAAGGTCAGCAGCGGTTTTTGCCGCGAGGCCTTGGCCGGCGCGACCTCCAGCAGCCTGAGCGCAGCGAACAGGCGTGCGGCCTGCTCGGCTTCCGCCTCGCCCATCAACTGTGGCCTGGATGGGAACTGTCGCAGGCGGATGCCATCGTCCTTTTCACTGGCTCGGGAAATGTTCAGCCGTACGCCGTTGCCATAGGACAGGGTCAGTTCGCGCAACTGTTCGAATGGCAGGTCGGTCAACCGAGGGTCGAGCAGGGCCAGGTCGTTGACCGGCAGGCCGACCGTTCGGTCGATCAGCCAGGCCCCCTCATTGTCGGCCTGCCTGACCAACTGCCCGCCCTGCGAGGTGCGCTTGCCCAGCAACAGGACCAGCGGCGGCGCGTCGCCGCGCTCCAGGGTGATCCGGCTGGCCTGGCCCTTGCCCTGGTCGGAGAGTCCCATGCGTTCGCGGTTTTCCGGCGAGGCGCTCTTTTCCTCCAGCAGGCGCGCGTCGGCCAGGCTGCGCAACAGCTGCCGGATGGTTTCCCCCGAGGCGGGATAGCCGTCCTTGCTGGCGAGCGTCCAGTCCTTGCCATCGCGCCTGGCGCGGATCGTCGGTTGGCCGGGGGTGGCGATGCACAGCGCGGTCACCTGGTGCGGTTTCAGCCCTGGCAGCCAGGCGCGGCTCGCAGGCGGTTGCGCGGGCGGTTGCTGCCGTTCGTGGAGCCAGCCCAAGATTCCGGCGAACAGCGCCAGGGCGAGAGCGAGTCCCGCTACGTTACGCAGGCGCATGTCAGCCCCTCCTCCGGCGCATGCTGCGCCAGCTCCAATGCAGCAGGAGGAACAGGGTGAGCAGTGCCGGCAGCAGGACCGTATTGGCCAGTTTCACCTGTTCCCCCAGGCGCTCGACATCGGCATTCAGCTGGAACTGCAATTGACGTAGTTGCTGGCGGATGCGCAATTTGTCATCGATGAAGCGGCGCAGCGTCGCTTCCATTTCCGGAGTCACCTCCTGGTCGCCGGCGTCCATCGATTGCTGCAAGGTGCGCAGGTTCCTGTCGGTGTCGTTGAGGCTTTGCTGCAGCGCGTTGAGCTGTTCCTGGGCGCGCAGCCCGGCCTCGCGGCGGAGCGCTTCCACGCGGGTGAACGGGCGCTTCGTATGGCCTCGCGAGCGTAGGTCGATCAGCGCGTCCGAACCGGAGAGGTAGTCGAGGGCATTGCCGACGAACAGGTCGTTGTCCGCCCATACCTGCGGCTCGTTGTGGCCGGGCTGTTCCTGGAGCCAGAGCGGATTGCTCAGCAGGTCCGTATCGGCGACCAACAGCACATGGATGTTCGCGCTGTCGCTCAGGCCTTCGCCTTGCTTCCCGCGGTCCGCAGGGAAGGCACTCGTCGCCGGCCCCTCGACCTTGGCGGCCAGCACGTAGCGTTCCCCGGTCGGGACCAGGGTGGCGTTGAGCTGCTCCGTCGAGGATTGGCGGAAGCGTTCCAGCGACAGCGGCATGCTGTGCGCCGAGCTGTGCAGCAACGGAATGAAGCGCGTCGAGGCTCCGCCGAGAGGTTCGAGCAGGCCGACGCTGGCGAGGTTGAGGCTTTCCAGGCCGGTGGTCAGCACGTTGTCGTGGGGGAACGTGTCGCCGGGGAGGTGTAGCCAGGTCGGATTGCGCTCCGGGCGACGTTCGGCGTTGGGCTTGATCATGGCGAACGAGGCATCCGCCAGCAGGGTATCCGGCCGCAACTGGACGCCCCAGGAGCGCAGCAACGGGGCCAGGTCGGAGCTTTTCCCGCCGTCTGCATCGGCGAGACTCAGAGGGTCGACGAAGGCCAGCAGCTTGCCGCCGCGCAGGACAAACTGGTCGATGGCGTATTGGGTCTGTTCGGACAATTGCCTGGGGTGCACCAGCATCAACACCGAGACGTCGGCGGGGATTTCCGTCGAAGCGAGCCCCAGGGTGCGGATGTCGAACTGTTGGTAGAGCTTGTCCATCATCGCCCAGGGCCTGCTGCCCGGCTGCCCGTCGGTGGGCGCCTGCCCGGTCATCGGCAGCGAGCTCATCAGGCCGACTACCGTGCGTTCCCGCTGTGCGAGTGCCTGGACCAGGCGGCTGAGATCGTATTCCAGAAGCGGCTCTTCTTCCGGCGAGAAGAACGGGATCACCTGGAGGCCGTCGGTCGGGTTGGTGGCCGCCAGGCCAAAGTAGATGGCTTCGCCATTCGGGCCGATGGGCGGCGCCTGCAGGCCGAAGCGCGCGGCACGGTCCTCGTCGTCGGAGAATGGCAGGGGATCGATCACGAACAATCGGACATTGCCATGGCTCCGCCGTGCATAGAGGTCCAGCACTTCCTCGACGCGGCGGGCGTAGTTGCGCAGGGCAGGTAGGTCACTGGCGCGGCTTTTCGAAAAGAACAGGTAGAGGTTGAGCGGTTCGTCGAGACTGTCGAGGACTTCCTGGGTGCCGGCGCTGAAGGTGTAGAGCTTCTGCTGGGTGAGGTCGAACTGCTGGTCGCGCAGCAGCAGGCTGGACAGCAGGTTGAAAGCGAGGAACAGCAGGCCGACCAGCAGCAGGCCGACGCCCGAGTACAGGGTTCGTTTCATGGATGTTTCCTACGCTGCCTTTTTCAGGTCGATGACGATGGTGGTGGCGACCAGCCAGGCGACGATCAGGCTGCAGAAGTAGGCCAGGTCGCGGACGTCGAGCACGCCCCGGCCGAGCGCCTCGAAACGGACCAGCACGCTCAGCGAGGCAATGCCGTCCAGCAGCCATTGCGGAAGCCAGCCGGAGAGCGCCTGTTGTACGTGGGGAGTGCCGGCGCCGACGAATAGCAGGCAGACGAGAACGGTCAGGGCAAAGGCGATGATCTGGTTCTTCGCCAGCGCCGACATGCAGGATCCGATGGCCAGGTAGCCGCCGGACAGCAGCCAGCCGGCCAGGTAGCCGGCGATGATCGCGCCGTTGTCGGGCGAGCCGAGGTAGTTCACCGTCAGCGGCATCGGGAAGGTCAGCAGCAACGCCAGCCCGGCGCAGAACCAGGCCGCGAGGAACTTGCCGGTGACCAGGGTGGCGCGGGAGACGGGCAGGGTCATCAGCATCTCGATGGAGCCGGACTTGCGCTCCTCGGCCCACAGGCGCATGGCCAGCGCGGGGATCAGCAGGAGGTAGAGCCAGGGCAGGCTGGAAAAGAACGGCGCCAGGTCGGCCTGGCCGCGCTCGAAGAAATCGCCCAGGTAGAAGGTGGCCACGCCGGAGAGGACGAGGAATACCAGGGTGAACACATAGGCGAGCGGCGTGGCGAAGTAGCTGCCCAGCTCGCGTCTGAAAATGGTGCCGATGGCGGTCATGCGGGGGGTTCTCGGGTCAGTTGGCGGAACACTTCTTCCAGTTGGCCGTGTTCGGTACGCACCCCGGATACCCGCCAGCCGCTGCCGTGGATCAGGCGGTTGAGCGCGGGAAGGATCTGCGCGCCGGGGCGGGCCAGAATGGTCAGGGTGCCGGCCCGGTCGGGGCGTCCTTCGATACCGGCGACGCCGGGGAGCATGGCGATGGCCAGCGGGTCTACCGGTGCTTCGATGCTGAGGCTGACGGCATGGTGGTAGCGGCTGCGGGTCCTGAGTTCGCCCGGGGTGTTGTCGGCCAGCAGGCGGCCGCCGTTGATCACCAGGGCGCGGCTGCACATGAACGAGACTTCCTCGAGGATGTGCGTGGAAATCACCACGATCTTGCTTTCCGAGAGGTTCTTCACCAGTTGCCGGACCTGGTGCTTCTGATTCGGGTCGAGGCCGTCGGTGGGCTCGTCGAGCAGGAGCAGCTCGGGATCGTGGAGGATCGCCTGGGCCAGCGCGACGCGGCGCTTGAAGCCCTTGGACAGGGTTTCGATGATGCTCCTGCGCTCATCCCGCAGCTCCATGCAGTCCATGGCGCTGTCGATGCGCCGACGTTTTTCCCGTCCGCTGTAGTCGCGGATGGACGCGACGAAGGCGAGAAAGCCCTCGACCGTCATTTCTCCGTAGCTGGGAGCGTTCTCCGGCAGGTAGCCGATCAGCTTCTGTGCCTGGCGCGCCTTGTCCTGCATGTCGAAGCCGAAGATGCGTACGCTGCCGGCGCTCGGCGCGAGGAAGCCGGAAAGCATCTTCAGGGTGGTCGACTTGCCCGCTCCGTTGGGGCCGAGGAGACCGACGATCTCTCCCCGGTCGATGCGGAAGCTCAAGTCGTTTACCACCGTCCGGCCGGAAAAGCGTTTGCTCAGTCTGTCTATGTCGATCATGGTTTCACTGGAAGTTGAGCCGTTTGCTGATATGCGTAGGGGATCGCATGAGCGCGGTAGATTACCGGGAGTTATTGGCTGGTTTTTCCAGTGGGCTCTTTTTAAGATTAGTTACTTATATTGTTGGGAAACTTCCTACGAACTCTCGTTAAAAGATGGAAGTTATCGAGACTTCCAGGGCAGCCCTGTAGCTGGCGCAGCGCCTTGGTTCCGCTGTGGGAACGCGGCCATGTCGCGCTCGCTGGTGCCTATGTTGGGGACGCGTCGATTCCCCCTGCGGAGTTTCACGAGGGAAGGCAGTTGCCGTTTCGATAGACGGGAAGCGGAATAGCCCGGCCGCCTGGATCTTCCGAACTTCGAGACCAATGCAAGTTGGAGGAAGACCCGACTTCCGCCAGTAGCGGTTATTCCTCGCCTTTCAGCAGCGGAAGGCGAATCTCGAAAGTGGTGCCCTGGCCAACCTGGCTCTGGCAACCGATCCTGCCGCCGTGCCGGTCGATCACCGTCTTGACCATGGCCAGCCCCAGGCCCAGGCCGGCGCTGCCCTCGGCGGAAGCGAAGCGCTGGTACTGGCTGAACAGGCGCGGTAGTTCGGCGGCCGCGATACCTTTGCCCTGGTCGACGATCCGGCAGCTCAGCCAGTCGCCTTCGAGGCGGATGCTCAGGCTGACGACGGTCCCCGCCGGGCTGTACTTGACCGCATTCTCCAGCAGGTTGAACAGCGCGCGCGTGAGCAGGCCGGGGTCGGCCCAGACCATCGGTTCCTGCTCGTCGTCCCAGTCGCGCCGCAGGTCGATGTCTTTCTGTTGCGCGAGGGGCCAGAGCTGGTCGGCGGCGTCCATCGCCAACATGGTGAACATGCACGCTTCGAAGCGGTAGGCGTCGGATTCGGCCTTGGCCAGTTGCACGAAGGCGTCGGTCAGGCCCAGGGCGCGACGGACCTGCTGCTCTATCTGTCGGTAGACCTGCTGGCCGGCTTCGTCCTCGGCGGGGCGGACGTCGAGCAGGGCGAGGATCGCCGAGTGCGGCGCGCGCAGGTCATGGGAGAGGAAGCGCAGGAGGGTGGCGCGCTGGCGCTCGGCATCGCGTTCGGCGCTCAGGTCGATCAGGCTCACCAGCCAGCCGATGGCGGTTTCGCTTTCGACCGGCAGCAGGCGCGCCAGGTCGAGGCGCAGGTCGCGTTCCCGGTGGTCGCGGAACTCGATGGCTTCCAGGGTTTCCAGCGTTGGGCGGGCGCCACCGGCGAGGCTCGGATGGCCGAGTTCGGCCAGGCGCTGGCGCAGTTCGGCGCCGCGCAGCTCGCCGCCGAACAGGTCGCGTGCCTTGCGGTTGGCCAGCAGGATCTGCCCCTGCGGGTCGCAGATCAGGGTCGCCACCGGCAGGCCTTCCAGGCCGTCGGCCATGAACCGCCGGCTGTCGCGGGTGCGGCTGACCGCCTGCTCCAGGGCGGCGATGCGGTTCTGCAATGGATCGTTGCCGGCGCGCGGGGGGCTGGCCCGCTCGGGCAGCACCTTGGGCTCGCGGTCGAGACGCGCCAGTTCCCAGCCGAAGTAGGCGAGCACCGCGTTCAGCCGGCGCCAGCTCCAGATCAGGTAGGCCAGCAGCAGGCCGACCAGGCTGGCCAGCGGCGACCACCACCAGCCGTTGAGCAGCAGCGCCCAGGAAAGACCCAGGGCCAGGGCCGCGCAGGCCAGGGTGAGGAGCAAGGCGTGGCGCGAGCGGAACAGCATCAGGCCGAGCAGCAGCGCTACGCTGGCGGCGGAGAGCAGGGCGGCGAGCCAGGGTTGCAGGTCGACGGCGGTGCGCTGCTGCAACAGGCCGTTGAGAATGTTGGCCTGGATCTCCACCCCCGGCGTGGTGCCGAGGCTGGCCGACAGCGGGGTGACATAGCGGTCGCCGAGGCCCGGCGCGGTGGCGCCGACCAGGACCAGGCGGTCGCGCAGCAGGCTGTCTGGCACCTCGCCGCGCAACACGCTGACGTAGGGCACGCTGGGGAAGCCCGCGTCGGCACCGATGAAGGGAATGCGGATGGCGTGGTCACGCTGCCAGCCGGGCAGGTTGCGCATGTCGTCGAGGCCGGGCATGGGCATGGCGCCGGCATCGGCGAATGCTTGCCAGGCGAGCAGCGGGCGCGGCTGGCCGAGCGGTCCTTCGCGCAGGTAGACGCTGCGCACCGTGCCGTCGCTGTCCGCTTCGACGTTGATATGCCCGATGCCGGCGGCGCAGCCGGCCAGCGGCGCGGTCGGCGGTATCTCCCGTGGCGGTTCGCCGTAGCGCGGCACGCTTTCGCGCAGCAGTGGCAGGAGGACGTTGCCGGCCCGGCACAGCGATCTTGCCAACTGGCGGTCGCTGTCCGGATTGGAGGAGGGTTCGCTGAAGATCACGTCGAGCAGTACGCTGCGTGCGCCGGCGGCGGCCAGGCGATCCAGCAGCTCGGCGTGGACGCTGCGCGGCCAGGGCCAGCGACCGAGGCTTTCCAGGCTACGGTCGTCGATGGCGACGACGAGGATGCGCGGATCGACGGCCAGCGGGGCGAGGTTGCGCAGGCGGTCGTAGAGCAGGTTGTTCAGCGGCAGGCCGCTGCTCAGCGAAAGCAGGGCGGTGAGCGGAAGGAGCAGCAGGCTGACCAGCAGCCATTCGCGCACCAGGCCGCGGAACAGCCGCTGCGCCTGGCTGGGCTCGTCCTGGCGGTCGAGCGCCTTCATCGGCGAGGCCCCGGCGCCCTATCGGGCACTGCCGCCTCGCGGGTAGTAGAGAATGTCGTATACGCTGGTCTCGCCCTCCAGGCCGTCGTTGTCGAAGGCCGAGAGACGGACGTGGTAGAAGGCCGCCTTGAGTCCGCTGAAACTGACTTCCGGGGTGCTCGAGAAACGCTCCTGCTGGATGCGCAGGAAGTCCGGATCGCTGGCTACCTGGGCACGGTAGCGCTTGGCGCCGTGCAGCGGGGCAAGATAGAGCTTCCAAACCGGCGACTCGCCGTGCTCGCCGCCCTGGCCGCGCAATTGCGGGGCGGGTAGCAGGTCCACCGGCGTCAGCTTGCCCTGCGGCTTGACCTTCAGGCCGCGGCGGGCGTCGACCAGCACGTCCTCGTCCGGCTCGGCCTGCGCCGCCTTGCGGGCCGGGCGCCTGCCGTTGAGCGGCAGGTCGTCGCTGGTCAGCTCGCGGTTCACCGCGACGCGCCCGTCGAGCACTTCGGTCAGCGCCTGGCCGTCTTCGGTGCGGGCGCGGAAGTGGGTACCGCGCACGCCCAGTACGCCGACCGGGGTCAGCACCTGGAAGCGGTCGTGATCGCTCTTTCTCTTCAGGACATAGGACTCGACCTGCCCCGCGCGCAGGGCGATCTGCGGAATGCCGGTGTCCTCGTCGAGGTGCAGGGTGACTTCCGAACTGGAGGGCAGGACGATGCGGCTGCCGTCGCCGAGCAGCAGGCTGACGAAGGCGGTCGGAGAGGTCTTGACGCCTTCCAGTTCGTCGATGTCCATGCCTTCTTCCAGGGGCGTCTGGTTGCCCTTGGCGTCGAGCTTCCAGGCGTCGCCGGCGAGATAGAGCACGCTGGCGGGGAGCGGCTGGGGCAGGCACGTTTCGCCCTGCTCGATGAACGGCGGCCGTTTCGTCTTGGCCGGCGCGGCCGCGACGGAGCCGGCGAGCAGCGTCAACAGTCCGCCCAGCGCCAGGGCGGCGCAAGCCGGAAAGAGGGATCGGGAAGTAAGGGCGAGGGCTGTCATAGGCTTCACTGGGCGGCGGGTCAGGTATCGCTGGCGGTCCGGTCAGGCTGCAATCTGCCTGATCGGGCGCCGGTTTCGCAATCCTTGCAACGACATCGGGAGCCCGCAGGCTCCCTTGTCGTTTCCTCGGCCGCAGCGCCTGGCGGTTGGGCCAGGCGCTTCGGTTCAGTCGTTCTTGTCGCCGATCAGGCGATAGGCCAGGGCGCCGAGTACCGCACCGAGAATCGGCGCGACCCAGAACAGCCACAGCTGGGAAACCGCCCAGTCGCCGACGTACAGGGCGACCGCGGTGCTGCGCGCCGGGTTCACCGAGGTGTTGGTGACCGGGATGCTGATCAGGTGGATCAGGGTCAGGGTCAGGCCGATGGCGATCGGCGCGAAGCCCTGCGGCGCGCGCTTGGAGGTGGCGCCGAGGATGATCAGCAGGAACATGCCGGTAAGTACCACTTCGCTGACCAGCGCGGCTTGCAACGAGTAGCCGCCCGGCGAGTGTTCGCCGTAGCCGTTGGAGGCGAAGCCGGCGGCCAGGTCGAAGCCGGCCTTGCCGCTGGCGATCAGGTACAGCACGCCGCCGGCGGCGAGGCCACCGAGGACCTGGGCGACGACATAGGGCAGCAGTTGGCTGGCCGGGAAGCGCCCGCCGACCCACAGGCCTACCGATACCGCGGGGTTCAGGTGTGCGCCGGAGATCGGGCCGATGGCATAGGCCATGGTCAGCACGCTGAGGCCGAACGCCAGGGCCACGCCGAGGTAGCCGATTCCCAGTTCCGGTACGCCGGCAGCGAGTACTGCGCTGCCGCAGCCGCCCAATACCAGCCAGAAGGTGCCGAAGAACTCTGCTCCGTATTGCTTCATGATGAGGTCCTTTTCAGATCCAGGATGGGACGCGGATCGAGGCGTCCGGATAGCGGGAGGGGATGATTCGAACAAGGAAGGGGAGATGACACATCCGTGTGTCGAAGCCAGCCCTGGGGGGATTGGCTCGGTTGCCTGGGGCGATCGTCCGTTACCGACCCCTGACTGTGGTTCGAGTGGTCTCGTTCCACGGCCCGCCGGAGCGGGTTTACACATCCCTGTGTCGGAGCAATCCATTTGCTCCTTGGCCTACTCAGCGGTTGGAAATCTACCAAGCGCGATTTGTCTGCTGTGAGATTTGCCATATTTCTTCAGATTCTTCCGCGCTATTTCAGATTCGTCGCGTTCAAAACACCCAGCGCAACTCGTCACGCACGCTGACGGCGCCGGACAGGCCGACGTTCCACATCTCGGCCCTGGCGCGGGCCGGGCCGTCGAGGCCGAGCGGAGTAGCGAAGGACGGGCTGGCGGTGCCCTGGCTGAACGACGGGGCCTGGACCGGGCCGGCCGGATGGCTTACCGATTCCAGGCCGAGGACCAGGGCAAGGCAGGAAAACTTGCCGAGGGCCTGCAGGTTGATGTCACGCAAACGTTGGCTAACTGGCCGGAAACCCATGGCTACGACTCCTTGATAGGTCAGGCTGGCGCTGGCTCACGGGCTCTTCGTCCCGCTTAATGGCTATTTGGAATCAGGCTATCAAGGGCTGGTCGCGACCAGAGAGATTCGTCACAATTCTTCAGATTTGTACGTAATTCGCCGTTCCTGGAGCGAAAAAGGGGCGTTAGCCCGATTGAACAGGACCAGCTTTTATGCGTGTCGCGATACTGGACGACGAGTCGGCCGAACTGGACCGGGTCGAGCAGACCTTGCAGCAGATACCCGCGCAGGGCGAACAGGCCTGGACGGTGCACCGTTTCGCCCGTGGCGAGGACCTGCTCAAGCAGCTCAAGCGGGAAACCTTCGACCTGCTGATCCTCGACTGGCAGTTGCCGGACCTCAGCGGCCTGCAATTGCTGCGCTGGAGCCGCGAGCATCTGGATGCGCCGCCACCGGCGATCATGCTGACCAGCCGTGACGCCGAACAGGACATCGTGCAGGCGTTGAACAGCGGCGCCGACGACTATGTCAGCAAGCCGTTCCGGCCCAACGAACTGAAGGCGCGGGTAGCCGCCGTGCTGCGTCGCCACGGGGGAACGCGTCCCGCGCAGCATGAGGTGCAGACTTTCAACGACCTCAGTTTCGACGATGCCGAGCTGACCGTGACCCGGGCCGGCGCGCCGATCAGCCTGACCGAACGCGAATACCGCCTGGCCCGCTGCCTGTTCGCCAACCTGGGACGGCCGTTGTCGCGGGAATATCTCTACGAGCGCTTCTGGCCCCACGAGGAAGTGTTGTCCTCGCGGCCGCTGGATACCCACATCTATCGCCTGCGCAACAAGCTTGGCCTGACCGCCGAGCGCGGTTGGCAGTTGCTGACCATCTACGGCTACGGATATCGGTTGGAGAGCGTGGCGACGGTCGACTGAGCGGAGCGGGGTGGCGAGACCGACCTTGGCGGTCGGCGAGGGAGAATGAAAAAGCCCCGCGGCTGCGGGGCTTCTTTTCGGCGAGGCGCGCTTACTTCTGGAACGCGGCCACGGCCTTGGTGATCTCGGCGCGGGCGGCGTCGGCGTTGCCCCAGCCTTCGACCTTGACCCACTTGCCTTTCTCGAGATCCTTGTAGTTCTCGAAGAAGTGCTTGATCTGCTCCAGCAGCAGGGCCGGCAGGTCGGTGTATTCCTTCACGTCCTTGTACAGGACGCTCAGCTTGTCGTGCGGCACGGCGATCAGCTTGGCGTCGCCGCCTGCCTCGTCGGTCATGTGCAGGACGCCAACCGGGCGCGCGCGGATCACCGAACCGGGAGCGACCGGATAGGGGGTCACCACCAGCACGTCCAGCGGGTCGCCGTCGTCGGCCAGGGTGTTCGGGATGAAGCCGTAGTTGGCCGGGTAGAACATCGGGGTGGCCATGAAACGGTCGACGAACAGGCAGTCGGTGTCCTTGTCGATCTCGTACTTGATCGGCGCATGGTTGGCCGGAATCTCGATAGCGACGTAGATGTCGTTCGGCAGGTCCTTGCCGGCCGGGATCTTGCTGTAGCTCATGGGTGACTCCAGAGGTTTCTGGCCAAAAAAGAGGCCGCGATTATAGGCATATTCGGTTGTCGATGCCATGTACCGGCATTCAGCCGTTAGTCGTGTCGCCCGCCGCCTCGCGGTAGTCCGGATGCTCGGCCTGCAGGCGGCGCAGGCGTTGCAGCGGGTCCTGGCGGTAGAACAACTGGAGCTGCCGGTATACCGCCGGATAGGCCTCGTGGAGGAGATCCGGGGCGGTGAAGAAATACTCGCTGGTAACGGCGAAGAACTCCGCCGGATCTTCCGCCGCATAGGGGTCGATGGCGGTCTGCGCGTCGGGGTCGCGGTCGAGCAGGGCGTTCATCTCGTCGTAGGCGGCCTGCATGGCGCTCGCCCAGTCGCCGATGCGCATGCCGGCGTGCAGCGGCGGCAGGCCGTTGGCGTCGCCGTTGAGCATGTCCAGCTTGTGCGCCAGTTCGTGGATCACCAGGTTGTAGGCATCCCAGCCACCCCCGCCGACGACGCCGGGCCAGGCCAGGACCACCGGCCCTTGCAGGGACGTCTCGCCGCTGCGTTCGTCGTCGAACTCATGGACTACGCCGCTGGCGTCGCGGTGTTTCTGCGGGCTGACGAAATCATCGGGATACAGCACCAGCTCGTGGAAGCCCTGGTACCAGTTCAGCTCCGGCAGGTGCAACAGCGGCAGTTGCGCCTGCGCCGCCAGCAGCAGGCGGCCGAAGTCGTCGAGATCGACGCCGGCGAGTGCGGTCAGGTGCTTGTCGGCGAGAAACAGCACGGCCCGCTCGCGCAGGCGGCGGTCCTCGTCGGCGTCCAGACCGTCGAGGATCGGCAGGTGCCGGCGTACCCGCTGCCAGAGCTCTTCGGCCACCGGGTGGCGTGCCAGCAGGCGCCGGCGTCGCCAGGCGCGGAACGACCACATGCTCAGTCGCTCTGGGCCTTGGCCTGTTTGGCGGCGCTCGCCTGCAGGCGATGGCGAATGAAGCCGAGGATCATCGGCAGCAGCGACAGCAGGATGATGCCGATCACCAGCAGCGACAGGTTCTTCTTGATGAACGGCACGTTGCCGAAGAAGTAGCCCAGGGTCACCAGGCCGCCGACCCAGGCCACGGTGCCGACCACGCTGAACATGACGAAGCGCGGGTAGTGCATCTTCGCCATGCCGGCGACGAAGGGCGCGAAGGTCCGCACGATGGGCAGGAAGCGCGCCAGGGTCACGGTCTTGCCGCCGTGGCGTTCGTAGAACTCATGGGTGCGGTCGAGGTAGTCGCGGCGGAATACCTTCGAGTCGGGGTTGCTGAACAGCCGCTTGCCGAGGGTCCGGCCGATCACGTAGTTGGTGCTGTCGCCGGTGATCGCCGCGACCATCAGCAGCCCGCCGAGCAGCCATGGGTCCATGCCGCCGGTGGCGCAGATGGCGCCGGCGATGAACAGCAGCGAGTCGCCGGGGAGGAACGGAGTCACCACCAGGCCGGTTTCACAGAAGATCACCAGGAACAGGATGGCGTAGATCCAGACGCCATAGTTGCTGACCAGCATGGCCAGGTAGGTATCCAGGTGGAGAATCAGATCGATTGGGTTGAAGTCCATTGAGCAACCTGCGGAGACAACGCGTTGAGCGGCAGAGGGCCGCCATTATAGGGGGGCGTCCGGATGGGTGGGGGGCTGTTTGTCGCGATCCCGGCAAAACCACTGATTGCAGGATGTTTCGGTAATTTTTCCGAAATTGGTCGGCATAAAGTCTGCAAGAACAGGAGAAATTTCTAGCAGGGAAGGGCGTGCGATGACACTCCAGCCTTTTGCCCAGCCACCGCTCAGTCTCGCCCTGGGCGCCGGGCGCGACCTCCCGGGGCAGGCCGCGCGGGTTCGCGCCGAATGGCTCGCGCCTCGCCCCGGACGGGCTCCGGCGTTTCTCCTGGCGCTGCTCTGGGGACGCGGTTGCGCCAACGTGGTGCAGGCCATCGAAGGCCATCTCGACGCCCTGTTCGCCGACTACGCCTGTACCCCCGAGGGTTGGCCGGAAGCGCAGGCGGCGCGGCAGGTCCTGGCTTCGCTGAACATGCAGCTCTATCGCCGGCGCCGCGAAGGCGAGCCGGGCGTGCTCGAGCTGGCGGCGGGGTTGCTGCTGGTCCATGCCGGAGGCGTGCACTTTCTCCAGTGCGGCGCCGTCGGCCTGCTGCGTTATCGCCAGGGCAGCCTGCAGCGCCTGGGAGGGAGCGGCCAGCCGCTGGGTAGCAGCGCGGAGCTGGCGCTGGTCCAGCACAACCTGACCCAGGTGGCCGGCGAGCCCTTGTTGCTGGCGCCCCAGCCGCTGCTCGAAGTGGCCGACCTGCGCGCCCTCGGAGAGCGTTGTGCGGGGCTGGCCACGGGGCGCCTGGAGGGCGTGCTGCAGCCGTTGCTGCATGCGCCGGGGGCGGTGGCGCTGGTCTTGCCGGGGGCGCTCGAGCGCGCCCCGGCGGCGCCACGGCATACCGGCTGGCCAGCGCTGGGCGCGGCGTGCCCCGGCGACTGCGTGGATGGCTGGACCTTGCAGGCAGCTTGCGCGTTCGGCCCGCCCGGGCGGCTATTCCGCGCCTGCGACGAGCAAGGACGCGAGGCGTTGCTGCTGCTCGCGGCGGTCGATGCCGACGAAGCGTTCTGGCAGCGCGAATGGGCATTGCGGCGCTGCCGTGCGGAGAGCCTGCCGCGAGTATTGTCGTCGCCCCGGTTGCGTCGTCATGCCTTCCAGTTGTTCGCTCCGCCGCGCTGGCCGATGCGCAGCCTGCTGGATTGGGCGCCAGCGCACCTGCCGCTGGAACCGCAATGCGCGCTGGTCCTCCTGGAGCAACTTATCGATGCGGTTCGCGCCTTGCAGCGGCGCGGCGTACAGGGCTTGTGGCTGGCGCCGCGGCAGATCCTGCTGGACGAGGGCGGGCGCCTGCTGTTCCTCCCCGAGGCGGCGGCGATCCTGCCGGGGGTGGCGCGCCAGGCGCTGCCTGCGGACAGCGTGCCGCTGGCGCCGGAGTTGCGTCGCGGCGAGGCGCTCGATGGCCGGGCCGACCAGTTCGCCCTGGCGGCGCTGTTCTATTGGCTGCTCTGTGGTCGCTGGCCGTCGATCGCCTGCCCGGAGAGCGACGGCGGATGCCGCTACGAGCCCCTGGGCGAGCGTCAGGCGGACCTGCCGGTCGGCTGGGATGGGGTATTGGCGCGGGCCCTGGCGCCGCGTCCGGAGGGGCGCTTCGAAGCGTTGTCGGAATTCTGGCTGGCCTTGCAGAAGCCGCTAGCGCATCCCCAGCGGGTCTTCGCGCCACGCCGGTTGCAACGGGGCGTGCTGGCCCTGGTCCTGCTCCTGGCCGGGGCTGCGCTGCTGGTCGGTCTGGCCGGTTAACGGATCGACGGCCAGCGTGCGGGTCTGCCCGCTGCGTTCGAGGTGTGCTTCGGCGATCAGTTGTTCCAGCCGGCCGCTGCGACGCATCAGGCGCAGGTTGCGGTCGAGGCTGGCGGCAAGGGCGGCGCCGCGGGCGTGTCTTTTCGGCACCAGTACATAGAGCGGCTTGACCTCCAGCGGCGGTTCGATGAACACCAGGCGATCCTTCAGCGCCGGCACGTTGCGCGCCAGCAGGTGGTAGCCGGTGTAGCGATCGACCACGGCCAGGTCGATACGCCCGCGCAGGAGCTTCTCGAGGTTCTGCCAGTCGTTGGTCACCGCGTCCTTGGTCAGGCTGCGGTCGGCGTCGAAATCCTCCCGGTTGACGTAGCCGCGGACCACGCCGATGCGGTACGGACGCAGGCTTTCCAGATGCGCGGGATTGACCGGCAGCAGGCGCTCGCGCTGGCGGAAGAAGCCCAGTTGCGAGTCGAGCAGGGGGATGGTGGCGTGGAACAGTTCGCGCCGCTCGGGCGACAGGTAGGCCGGCATGAGGGCGTCGAAGCGCCCCTCGGCGGCTTCCTTCAGGGCACGTTGCCAGGGCAGGAACACCAGTTCGGCGCGGTGCCCGTCGAGGGCCAGGGCTTCGTCTAGGATGCGGCTGGCGAGGCCTTTGCCCGGCAGGTCGGGGCCGACGTAGGGCGCCCAGTCGAGGGTCGCCACGCGCAGGGTGTCGGCCTGCGCGCCGGCCGTGGCGAGGAGCAGGCCGAGCAGGACGCCGGGCCAGTGCCAGGTGCGCGAACCCATGGATGCCTCTGCTCTGAGCGATCGGTTGGGAGGTGCCGTGCCTTTGTCTTCAGCTTAGTTCGTCGCTGATCGGCAGGGTGTAGTTCTTGAACTCCTGGTCTTCGCGGAAGCCGATCGACTCGTAGACTTTCTGCGCTACCTCGTTGTCGACGCTGGTGGAGACACGCATGCGCACCGCATGGGTTTCCCGGGCCATCTGCTTGGCGTGTTGCAGCAGGTGGTCGGCGACCAGTTGCCGGCGTGCCTCCTCGGCGACGTAGATGTCGTTGAGGATCCAGACGCGCTTGAGCGACAGCGAGGAGAAGCTCGGATAGAGCTGGCAGAAACCGAGCAGGCGGTCTTCTTCGTCGGCCAGCGCCAGGTAGATCACCGATTCCTTGCGGCGCAGGCGTTTCTCGAGGAATTTCCGCGAGGACTCGGGGTAGGAGAGCATGCCGTAGAATTCGCGGTACTTGACGAACAGCGGCGCCAGCAGGTCGAGGTGTTCGAGGGTGGCTTGCACGATTCGCATGACGGGCCTCGCATTGCGGGAAGGGGCTGCCGGGACGATGCAGGCTGCATGCCAGCAACGCTTCGATGCTGCCCAATCTCCCTGGAAAGCGCAATCCAAGCGAACGTTTGAATCGGCCGAAGGAGGGGCGACGCGCGCCGGCCCATCCTTCGGCCGGGAGGCTCAGTCCCTCGCCAGGAGGAAGTTGCCGGTGCGCGGAGCCTCGCCGTCCAGCGCCTGGACCTCCGCCTCGTCCTTCAGGTTGACCCCGGAAAGCTGCCGCCGGCAGGCCTCGCGCATCAGGTAGAGCAGGCGGTGCGCGGCCATGCCGTAGCTGAGGCCTTCCAGGCGGACGTTGGAGATGCAGTTGCGATAGGCGTCGGTGAGGCCGACCCGCGGGGCCCAGGTGAAGTACAGGCCGAGGCTGTCCGGCGAGCTGAGGCCGGGACGCTCGCCGATCAGGATCACGCTCATCTTCGCCCGCAGCAATTCACCGATCTCGTCGGCCACCGCCACCCGTCCCTGTTCCACCAGGACCACCGGCGACAGCGACCAGCCTTCGGCCAGCGCCTGTTCCTCCAGGCGTTCGAGGAAGGGCAGGGTGTGACGCTGCACGGCCAGCGCGGAGAGGCCGTCGGCGACCACGATGGCCAGGTCGATCTGCCCGTCGTAGCAGGCGGCGTGTTCGCGCAGGCGTTGCACCGAGGCCTCGTCGAGGCGCCGGCCGAGGTCCGGGCGTTGCAGGTAGACGTGGCGGTCGGCGGCGGCGCTGTGCAGCAGCAGGCTGTCGCGGCCGCGCTGGCGCAGGCCGTCGCTGATGGCCGCATGGTCGAAGGGCAGGTGCACGGCGTCGCGCGCCTGGGCGTGGGCGTACTGGAAGTCCAGTTGCGGGCGGGTCGGCAGGCTGGTGCCGGTGCGGCCCAGGGCGATCCGCGCGGGGGTCAGCTGGCGCAGCGGCAGCCAGGGGTTCTCGGCGCTGGCGTCGGGCAGGTGCTTGTCGTTCATCGGCATCTCCTCAGGCCAGTTGCGCCAGGGCCTGGCGGAACGCCGGCGGTAACTCGTCACCGAAGCGGATGCGCCCGTCGGCCTGGGTGAAGATTCCCATCCGCTGCAACCAGTCCTCGAATTCCGGCGCCGGCTTCAGGCCCAGCGTCTGGCGCGCATAGAGGGCGTCGTGGAAGGAGGTGGTCTGGTAGTTGAGCATCACGTCGTCGGAGCCGGGAATGCCCATGATGAAGTTGATCCCGGCGACGCCCAGCAGGGTCAGGAGCATGTCCATGTCGTCCTGGTCGGCCTCGGCATGGTTGGTGTAGCAGATGTCGCAACCCATCGGCACGCCGAGCAGCTTGCCGCAGAAGTGGTCTTCCAGGCCGGCGCGGATGATCTGCTTGCCGTTGTACAGGTACTCGGGACCGATGAAGCCGACCACGGTGTTCACCAGGAACGGCTTGAAGTGACGAGCCACCGCATAGGCGCGGGTCTCGCAGGTCTGCTGGTCGACGCCGTGGTGGGCGTTGGCCGAGAGCGCGCTGCCCTGGCCGGTCTCGAAGTACATCAGGTTGTTGCCTAGGGTGCCGCGCTTCTGGCTGAGCCCGGCCTCGTAGCCTTCCTGGAGGATCTTCAGGCTGATGCCGAAGCTGGCATTGGCCGCCTCGGTGCCGGCGATCGACTGGAACACCAGGTCCAGCGGCACGCCGCGGTTGATCGCCTCGATGGAGCTGGTGACGTGGGTCAGCACGCAGGCCTGGGTGGGAATCTCGTAGCGCTGGATGATCGCGTCGAGCATCTCCAGCAGGGCGCAGATCGAGGCCATGCTGTCGGTGGCAGGATTGATCCCGAGCATCGCGTCGCCATTGCCGAACAGCAGGCCGTCGAGGATGCTCGCGGCGATTCCGGCCGGGTCGTCGGTCGGGTGGTTCGGTTGCAGGCGGGTGGAGAGCCGGCCGCGAAGGCCGAGGGTGTTGCGGAAGCGGGTGACCACGCGGATCTTCTGCGCCACCAGGACCAGGTCCTGGACACGCATGATCTTCGATACCGCCGCTGCCATTTCCGGCGTCAGGCCCGGAGCCAGGGCGCGCAGGCTGGCCTCGTCGGCGGCGTCGCCGAGCAGCCAGTCGCGGAAGCCGCCGACGGTGAGATGGGACACCGGGGCGAAGGCGTCGCGCTGGTGGGTGTCGATGATCAGGCGGGTGACCTCGTCGTCCTCGTAGGGAATCAGCGCCTCGTCGAGGAAGTGTTTGAGCGGGATGTCGGCCAGGGCCATCTGCGCGGCGACCCGCTCGCCGTCGTTGCTCGCCGCGACGCCGGCGAGGAAATCGCCGGAGCGCGCGGGGCTGGCCTTGGCCATCACGTCCTTGAGGCTGTCGAAGCGGTAGGTTTCGCCGCCGACGCTATGGGTGAAACGTGCCATGTGTGTCTCCAGTGCCCGGCCTCGCCAGCGGCGGGCCGGGCTTTGTCGTTGTCGCTCTCAGCGCAGGTCCTGTTCCGCCGCCTGGATCGCGGCGAACTCTTCTTCCGGGGTGCCGGACACCAGGTGATGCCGACTGTACAGGGCGAAGTAGCCGATCAGTACAGCGTAGATCGCCACCGCGCCGACCACGACCCGCGGGTCGACCAGGAAGCCGGCGACCACCGCGACGCAGGCCAGCGCCAGGGCTACGCCGGAGGTGAGGATGCCGCCAGGGGTGCGGTAGGGGCGCTGCATGTCCGGGCGGCGGATGCGCAGGGTGATGTGCGCGGCCATCATCAGCACGTAGGAGATGGTCGCGCCGAACACCGCGACCAGGATCAGCAGGTCACCCTGGCCGGTCAGCGACAGGCCGAAGCCGATCACCCCCGGCACCACCAGGGCCAGTACCGGCGCCTTCTTGCGGTTGGTCAGCGAGAGGCTGCGCGGCAGGTAGCCGGCGCGGGAGAGGGCGAAGATCTGTCGCGAGTAGGCATAGATGATCGAGAAGAAGCTGGCGATCAGCCCGGCCAGGCCGACCAGGTTGACGAACTGGCTCATCCAGGTCGAACCCTTGTAGGCCGACTCCAGCGCTTCCACCAGGGGATTGCCCGAGCCCATCAGCTCCTTGGCTCCGGCGGCCCCGGGACCGACGACCAGAATCAGTGCGGCGAAGGCGAGAAGCACCAACATGGCGCCGATCAGTCCGCGCGGCAGGTCGCGCTTGGGGTTCTTGGTTTCCTCGGCGGCCAGCGGCACGCCTTCGACGGCGAGGAAGAACCAGATCGCGTAGGGGATCGCCGCCCAGACCCCGACATAGCCGAACGGCAGGAAGCTGCTGGCGCCGGTCGCCGCGGTCTGCGGGATGTTGAACAGGTTGGCCGAGTCGAAGTGCGGAACCATCGCGACAATGAACACGCCGAGGGCGATGGCCGCCACCGCGGTGATGACGAACATCAGCTTCAGCGCCTCGCCGGCGCCGAGGATGTGGATGCCGATGAACACGATGTAGAACACCAGGTAGATCAGCCAGCCGCCGACGCCGAACAGCGACTCGCAGTAGGCGCCGATGAAGCAGGCGATGGCCGCCGGGGCGATGGCGTATTCGATGAGGATCGCGGTGCCGGTGAGAAAGCCGCCCCAGGGCCCGAAGGCGCTGCGGGCGAAGCCGTAGCCGCCGCCGGCGGTAGGGATCATCGAAGACAGTTCGGCGAGCGAGAAGCACATGCACAGGTACATGGTGGCCATCAGCAGGGTGGCGAGGAACATCCCGCCCCAGCCGCCCTGGGCCAGGCCGAAGTTCCAGCCGGCGTAGTCGCCGGAGATCACGTAGGCGACGCCGAGCCCGACCAGCAGGACCCAGCCGGCGGCGCCTTTCTTCAGTTGACGGTGTTGGAAGTAGTCGGCGTCGACGCTTTCGAAGTCGACCCCGGAAGTTGCGGGCGCATGGCCGGTTTGTTCGAGGGACATGGGTTTTTCACCTCAATCTTGTTGTTATCGACCCCGGTTTTCCCGGTGGTGTGCTGTACGTGGTGAACGCAGGCAATAGCTATGCCAGCCGCTCTGCAATCGGCCTGGCGAGGAGGTGGAAGGGGCGCCGCCGTCAGCCTCGGCGGCGTGTTTCACGAGCCGGCGCGACCGCTCCGGGAAAGAGCGGTCGCGGCCGGTCCGGGGTCCTACTAGAAGAAGCCCAGCGGGTTGATGTCGTAACTCACCAGCAGGTTCTTGGTCTGCTGGTAGTGGTCGAGCATCATCTTGTGCGTCTCGCGACCGACGCCGGACTTCTTGTAGCCGCCGAACGCGGCGTGGGCCGGGTACAGGTGGTAGCAGTTGGTCCACACGCGACCGGCCTTGATCCCGCGGCCCATGCGGTAGGCGCGGTTGATGTCGCGGGTCCAGAGGCCGGCGCCGAGGCCGTACTCGGTGTCGTTGGCGATGGCCAGGGCCTCGGCTTCGTCCTTGAAGGTGGTGACGCCGACCACCGGGCCGAAGATTTCCTCCTGGAACACGCGCATGCCGTTGTGCCCCTTGAGCAGGGTCGGCTGGATGTAGTAGCCGCTGGCCAGGTTGCCTTCGAGCTTCTCGACGCTGCCGCCGGCGAGCAGCTCGGCGCCTTCCTGCTGGGCGATGTCGAGGTAGGAGAGGATCTTCTCGTACTGCTGCTGGGAAGCCTGGGCGCCGACCATGGTCTCGGTGTCCAGCGGGTCGCCGCGCTTGATCGCCCTGACCTTTTTCAGCACCTCTTCCATGAACGCCGGGTAGATCGACTCCTGGACCAGCGCGCGGGACGGGCAGGTGCACACCTCGCCCTGGTTGAAGAAAGCCAGCACCAGGCCCTCGGCGGCCTTCTCGATGAACGCCGGCTCGGCCTGCATGATGTCTTCGAAATAGATGTTCGGGCTCTTGCCGCCCAGCTCGACGGTGGAGGGAATGATGTTCTCCGCCGCGCACTTGAGGATGTGCGAGCCGACCGGGGTGGAACCGGTGAAGGCGATCTTGGCGATGCGCTTGCTGGTGGCCAGGGCCTCGCCGGCCTCCCTGCCGAAGCCCTGGACGACGTTGAGCACGCCCGGCGGCAGCAGGTCGCCGATGAGTTCCAGCAGCACGCAGATGCCCAGCGGGGTCTGCTCGGCCGGCTTGAGCACCACGCAGTTGCCGGCGGCCAGCGCCGGGGCCAGCTTCCAGGCGGCCATCAGCAGCGGGAAGTTCCACGGGATGATCTGCCCGACCACGCCCAAGGGCTCGTGGATGTGGTAGGCCACGGTGCTGTCGTTGATCTCGGCGGCGGAGCCTTCCTGGGCGCGGATGCAGCCGGCGAAGTAGCGGAAGTGGTCGGCGGCCAGGGGAATGTCGGCGTTGAGGGTCTCGCGCACGGCCTTGCCGTTGTCCCAGGTCTCGGTGACGGCGAGCAGTTCCAGGTTCTGCTCGATGCGGTCGGCGATCTTCAGCAGGATGTTCGAACGCTCCTGCACCGAGGTGCGGCCCCAGGCCTCGGCGGCGGCGTGGGCGGCGTCGAGGGCCTTGTCGATGTCCTCGGCGGTGGAACGGGGGAACTCGGCGATCGGCTGGCCGTTCACCGGCGAGGTGTTGGTGAAGTACTGGCCCTTGACCGGAGGCACGAACTCGCCGCCGATGTAGTTGCCGTAGCGGGCCTTGAAGGAAACGATGGCGCCTTCGCTACCGGGATGGGCGTAACGCATGATGGTATCTCCTGGCTCTTGTGCTTATTAGGGGAGGACGCGCTGTCGCGCTTGTCGTAAGCCTGGAGCAAGGGCCGGGCCAGAGTGGCGAAATGCCCGGAGTAGAGCGTCCTGGAGGTTTCGCAGGGGAGCTTGCGAACGCTCCCTGTCACGCGGGCGGGACGCTCGTGAGTGACACTCTGTACCGTTTTTGGCGCAGCGCATGACTCATCGGTCAGTCCGTCGTTGCATTGCGCCCCGGCCTGTTGGATGCTGCACCGATAGCCGTCCGGAGACTCGCGGACCGATCCACCGCGCCCAGGCAAGAGACGGCCCGTCCCTCGCGGAGAACCATAACAATGCCTGCCAGTTCCATGAGCCGCCACGCGCGGCAAGTGCTGACCGTCGCCCAGGGCAAGATCCCGCCGGGCGGCCCTGCGACCGATCCGTCCATCGCCCGCTCCTGGCTGCGCTGCCTGGAACAGCACCATCTCGATCCCGGCCAGCCGATGGCGCCGATGGTGCTGGAGCACGCGCGCATGCTCGAACGCCGCGAGCGCCTGCAACAGGTGCTGGAGATCGCCGATGGCGAGATGCACAGCCTCTACCAGCAGCTTTCCGGCAACGACCACGCGGTACTGCTCACCGATGCCCGCGGGGTGATCCTCAATTGCGTCAACGCCGACGCCCAGCGCCAGACCTTCGAACACGCCGGCCTCTGGCTCGGTGCCGACTGGAGCGAGCCCTGCGAAGGCACCAACGGCATCGGCACCTGCGTGGTCGAGCGGCAGGCCCTGACCATCCAGCAGGAAGAGCACTTCCGTAGCCGCCATACCGGCCTGACCTGCTCGGCGAGCCCGGTGTTCGATCCGCAGGGCGAGCTGATGGCGGTGCTCGACGTGTCTTCGGCGCGCCAGGAAGTCTCGCGGCAGAGCCAGTTCCACACCATGGCGCTGGTCAACCTGTCGGCGAAGATCATCGAGGGCTGCTATTTCCTCCGTCGCTTCGAGGGCTCCTGGCTGCTGCGCTTCCATGTCCAGGGCGACTATGTCGGCCTGTTCAGCGAAGGGCTGCTGGCCTTCGAGGAAGACGGGCGGATCCGCGCGGTGAACCAGAGCGCGCTGAACCTGCTCGGTTGTCCGCGCCAGCGCCTGCTCGGCCAGCCGGTGGAGACCTTCTTCGATTGCCGTCTCGACGACCTGCTCGGTCGCGCCTCGCCGCAACCCAGCGCCAGCTGGCCGCTGCGCACCCGCGAGGGACGGACCCTGTACGCCATGCTGCGCGGCGCGCCGCGGGCGATACCCCAGGCCCTGGCGGTGCCCACGGCAGCGAAGCCGGCGCCTGCCGCGACCGGCCTGTGCCTGGGCGACGCCGAGCTGGCCGCCGATTTCCGCCGGGCGCTGAAGGTCTACGCGCGCGACGTGCCGTTGCTGCTCAACGGCGAGACCGGTTCCGGCAAGGAGGCCTTCGCCAAGGCCGTGCACCTGGCCGGCCCGCGCGCGGAACAGGCGTTCGTCGCGCTGAACTGCGCGGCGATCCCGGAAACCCTGATCGAGAGCGAACTGTTCGGTTATCGCGGCGGCAGCTTCACCGGCGCGCGCAAGGAGGGCATGCGCGGCAAGTTGCAGCAGGCTGACGGCGGCACCCTGTTCCTCGACGAGATCGGCGACATGCCACTGGCCTTGCAGACCCGCCTGCTGCGGGTGCTGGAAGAGCGCCGGGTGGTACCGCTGGGCGGCGAGCCGGAGGATGTCGACGTGCGCCTGATCAGCGCTACCCACCGCGACCTGGCCGGGCTGGTCGCCGATGGACGCTTCCGCGAGGATCTCTACTACCGCCTCAATGGCATGGTCGTGAGCCTGCCGCCGCTGCGCGAGCGCAGCGACCGCGAGGAGCTGCTGGACTACCTGCTGGCCGAGGAGGCCAGGGGCCAGCGCATCCAGCTCGACGGCGAGGTTCGCCAGGGCCTGCTGGCCTACCGCTGGCCGGGCAACGTCCGGCAGATGCGCACGGTGCTGCGGACCCTGGTGGCACTCTGCGAGGACGGCCGGGTCGGCCTGCGCGACCTGCCCGCGGATATCCGCCAGGCCCTGGCGGCGCTGCCGCCCGCCGCAGCGGCGCCCGCCCCGGCCGCGGGCAACAGCCTGGACGACGCCGAGCGAGCCGCGTTGCTGGCGGCGCTGGACGGCCAGCGCTGGCACGTGAGCCGGGTGGCCGAGCAACTGGGGATCAGCCGCAACACCCTGTATCGCAAGCTGCGCCGGCACGGCCTGGTGCGCGGCCAGGCCTGACGGGCGGGACGGCTCCAGGCGGGCCGCCGCGAGGCCGGCGGGAACCCCGCCGACGCCGCGTCGTCTGATGCCGCGACGCCGGGCGGCCGGCGCCTCCGCTGTGCTAATCTGCCGCCCATTCACAGCGCCTTCGACGGCTTGATCTGCAGGAGTCTGCATGCACATCCACGTACTCGGCATCTGCGGGACCTTCATGGGCTCGCTGGCCGTGCTGGCCAAGGAACTGGGCCACCGGGTGACCGGTTCCGACGCCAACGTCTACCCCCCCATGAGCACCCAGCTGCAAGCCCAGGGCATCGAGTTGATGCAGGGCTACGATCCGGCCCACCTGGAGCCGGCGCCGGACCTGGTAGTGATCGGCAACGCCCTGTCGCGCGGCAATCCGGCGGTGGAGCATGTCCTGAACAAGGGCCTGCCCTACGTTTCCGGCCCGCAGTGGCTGGCCGACCACGTGCTGCAAGGACGCTGGGTGCTGGCGGTGGCCGGTACCCACGGCAAGACCACCACCACCAGCATGCTCGCCTGGGTCCTGGAGCACGCCGGTATGAGCCCGGGCTTCCTGATCGGCGGGGTGCCGCAGAACTTCGGGGTTTCGGCGCGCCTGGGCGGTACGCCGTTCTTCGTGGTCGAGGCCGACGAGTACGACAGCGCCTTCTTCGACAAGCGCTCGAAGTTCGTCCATTACCGCCCGCGCACGGCGATCCTGAACAACCTGGAATTCGACCACGCGGATATCTTCCCCGACCTCGCGGCCATCGAGCGGCAGTTCCACCATCTGGTGCGCACCGTGCCGGGCGAGGGCCTGATCATTCGCCCGAGCGCCGAGAAAGCCCTGGAGCGCGTACTCGGGATGGGCTGCTGGACCCCGGTGCAGACCACCGGCGAAGGCGGCCAGTGGCAGGCGCGCCTGCTCGCCGAGGACGGCTCGCGCTTCGAGGTGCTGTTCGACGGCATCGTCCAGGGCGAGGTGGACTGGCCGCTGACCGGCCTGCACAACGTCGCCAACGCCCTCGCCAGCCTGGCGGCGGCGCGCCATGTCGGTGTGGTGCCCAGCCAGGGCGCGGTAGCGCTCAGCGAGTTCCGCAACGTCAAGCGGCGCATGGAGAAGGTCGCGGAGGTCCGGGGCGTGACCCTCTACGACGACTTCGCCCACCATCCGACCGCCATCGCCACCACCCTCGACGGCCTGCGCAAGCAGGTTGGCGCCGATACCCAGGTGATCGCCATCGTCGAGCCGCGTTCCAACTCGATGAAGCTCGGCGCTCATCGCGACGGCCTGCCGGACAGCGTGCGCCAGGCCGACCAGGTGCTCTGGTACGCGCCGCCGAACCTGGGCTGGGACCTGGCCGCCACCGCCGCGCAATGCGCGATACCGTCGCAGGTCTGCGATACCCTGGAGGCGATCATCGAGCAGGTGCGCCAGCAGGCCAGGCCCGGCGCGCAAGTGGTGATCATGAGCAACGGCGGCTTCGGCGGCTTGCACGGCAAGCTGGCCGCGGCGCTGGCCGAGTGAGGGGCGCGATGAGCGGTCCGGAACGCATTACCCTGGCGATGACCGGCGCCTCCGGCGCCCAGTACGGCCTGCGCTTGCTCGATTGCCTGGTGCAGGAAGAGCGCGAGGTGCACTTCCTGATCTCCAAGGCCGCGCAACTGGTGATGGCCACCGAGACCGACGTGGCCTTGCCGGCCAAGCCGCAGGCGATGCAGGCCTTCCTCACCGAATATTGCGGTGCCGCCGCCGGACAGATCCGCGTGTTCGGCCAGAACGACTGGATGGCGCCGCCGGCCTCCGGCTCCAGCGCGCCCAATGCCATGGTGATCTGCCCGTGTTCCACCGGCACCCTGTCGGCGGTCGCCACGGGGGCCTGCAACAACCTCATCGAGCGCGCCGCCGATGTCGCCCTGAAGGAGCGCCGGCCGCTGGTGCTGGTGCCGCGCGAGGCGCCGTTCTCCAGTATCCACCTGGAAAACATGCTCAAGCTGTCCAACCTCGGCGCGGTGATCCTGCCGGCGGCGCCGGGCTTCTACCACCAGCCGCAATCGGTGGAGGACCTGGTGGACTTCGTCGTCGCGCGAATCCTCAACACCCTGGGGATTCCCCAGGATATGCTGCCGCGCTGGGGGGAACAGCACCTTGTCAGCGACGAGTAGGGTGCTGCTGCTGGTCCTGGCGGTGCAGATGGGCGGTTGCGCCACCGTGCGCACCCTGGATGCGGCCAAGCCAGGGGCGCCGGTGGTCTACGCCGGCACCCGGCTGGACTGGTACAGCCTGCACGGCGGCTGCTGCCCGATGGAACGCTTCGGCGCGGAGGCGCCGGCCCATCCGGGGCTCGACCTGCCGGGCAGCGCGCTGCTGGACACCCTGTTGCTGCCGTTCTCGCTGGCCACCGCCATCGGCCTCAACCTCGGCGTCAGCGGCGGCATGTAGGGCGAGACCCGCCCCAGGCTCATTTCCCCAGCTTGCGCAGTTCGTCGGACTCGACGAAGCGCACGCCCTTGCCTTCCTCCAGCGCCAGGCGCCAGAGCGCGCGGGCCAGGTCGCAGGCCTCGATGCCGTGGTACTTGCCGGGAAGGATGCGGGCGATCGGCGCAGCGAGGATCTCGGCCAGGCGGAATTCCTCGCGCGGGCCGAACAGCAGCGATGGCCGGGCGATGGTCAGTTGTGGCCAGCCCTGTTCCTGCAGGGCCTGCTCCAGTTCGCCCTTGACCCGGTTGTAGAAGATCGACGACTTGGCGTCGGCGCCCAGGGCGCTGACCACCAGGTAATGCCGGGCGCCCATCTCCAGCGCGCGCTTGCCCACCGCCAGCGGCAGGTCGAAATCGACCGCGCGGAAGGCCTCCTCCGAGCCGGCTTCCTTGATCGTGGTGCCGAGGCAGCAGAAGGCGGTATCGATGCTGCCGTCGAGTTGCGGCAGCAGCTCGGCCAGCGGGCCGACCGGGTTGTCCAGCCGCGGATGCTCGGCCAGCGCCTTGCGGGCAGGGGCGATGACCTTGGCCAGGGTCGGCTCGCTCAATATCCGATCCAACAGGTGCTCGCCGGTAAGACCGGTCGCGCCGGCGAGCAGAACGCGCTTGGGCGTCGAGTGCATGTGTGTTTCTCCCCTTCCACACCAATGAGCGTAGTGCGCGGCGTATCTATTTGCCCGCCGCGCCCTCGCCGGTTTTTCCTTCCCGGAACGCGAGCGCGCGCTCGGCTTGCTGCCCCCGCAGCGTCCGCCAGTGCGCGAGCACGCGTTCCGGTAACCAGGCTTGCGGTTCCGAAGCTTCGAAACCTTCCTCCTTCTCCCTTTGACGCACTTCCTCTTTCGCCAGTTCGAACGCTTTGGACAGATCGTCGGTGCGGTTCAGCGCATTGGCCAGCAAGGCGCGGCCGAAATAGGTGAAGTCGGCGTCGTCGGAACAGCCGAACGAGACCCGGTCGGCACGCGCGGCGGTCAGGATCAGGGTACGTTCGTCTTTCAGCGGCGGGATGAAGCCCCCGCTGTAGCAGGCCGATACCACCAGCACCTTGTCGCGCTGGCGCAGCGGCGCGAGCAGTTCGGCCAGTTCCGCGGCCGGCAGGTCGCCGAGGTTCAGGCCGGGCATGTCCAGGGCCAACTGGTGGTCGCTGGAGCCGTGGCTGGTCAGGTAGATGAAGACCAGGTCTTCCGGCCCGCTGCGTTCGGCCAGGGTGCGCACGGCGCGGGACAGGCTTTCCCGGGTAGCCAGCGGGCGGTCGCCGAAGTGGTCGCGGTGGTTGACCAGGCGAATCACGCCACGAGCGGCGAAACGCTGGCCGAGCAGGTCACCGGCGTAATCGGCCTCGCGCAGGAACACGCCCTGGCGGCCATCGCCGCCCAGGCTCAGGGCATAGAGTTCGCTGGCCGGCGTCGAGGCCGGGATCTTGCGCAGTTCTTCGTCGAGCAGGCGACCCTGGGCCAACAGGCCGATTTCCAGGGTGTCGGGCAGGGCCTTGCCGGCGGCGTCGCGGATGCGCTTGCCGTCGGCCCAGAGTCCCTGCTCACGGCTGCCGTCGGCGCGGTCCAGGGTGCCTTGGCCGGCATAGGCGCCGGCGGCGAAGCCGCCTTCGTAGCGGGTGCCGTCCAGTTGTTCGAGCAGGCCCTGGCCATGGAAGCGCCAGAACTGGAAACCGCCGCGGTAGCGGCTGCCGTCGGCGCCGAGAAGCTCGCCGGGGCCGTTCAGCGCGCCTTCGCTGAAGCGGCCGATCCAGACATCGCCGCTGGCGCTTTCGTAGCGCCCCTGGCCATGGAACTGGTTGTCCTTGAACTGGCCGACGTAGCGGTCGCCATCGGGCCCGCTCCAGCGCCCCTTGCCGTTCAGTTGCCCGTCGCGGAAGGTACCGGCGTACTGGTTGCCCTGGCTGTCGCTGAAGCTGCCTTCGCCTTCCAGGCGGCCCTGGCGGAAGCTGCCCTGGTAGCGGCTGCCATCGCTGCCGTCCAGCGTGCCCTGGCCGCTGTACAGGCCCTTGCGGAAACCGCCGCGGTAGCGAGTGCCCTGTTGTTCCAGGCTGCCTTCGCCATCGAACAGGCCCTGGCGGAAACCGCCCTGGTAGACGCTGCCATCGGCCATCGCCAGGCGTCCCTGACCGTCGAACAGGCCGGCCGCGAAGCCACCGCTGTAGCGGCTGCCGTCGGCGCCCTGCCAGGTGCCATGGCCGTGCAGCAGGCCATGCTCGAAGCGGCCGGCGTACCAGGCGCCGTTGTCGTAGTCCAGCCGGCCCTGGCCTTCCAGGCGCCCGTCCACCAGCTCGCCGCGATAGCGCGCGCCGTCAGGCAGGCGCGCATCGGCCGGGAGCAGCGGTTCGCCCTCGCCACAGGCGGCGAGCAGGATGACCAGGACGGAGCAGAGCGAGAGAGACCTGGCGGGGCGAAGCATGCGGCGTTCCCGATGAGTGGTTCGGTCCGAGGGTGGAGGGGAGACAGTGTGGCGGAAAAATCGTTGCCTGGCAGTAGGGTATTTCCCTGCCGGCCCAGAGCGCCCCCGCGAGCGGGGGCTTTTGGAAGGGGGGAGAGGGGCGCGAAGGCGCCTGGCCGTCAAGCGAACGGCAGCGCTCGCTGGGGCGGGCTCAGACGAAGCAGAGGCTGAGGGTCTCGGCGATGTAGGCGGGTTTCTCCTGGCCTTCGATCTCCAGGGTGGCGCGCGCCTTGATCAGCCACTGGCCGGGATTCTTCTCGTTGACGTCGAGCAGGGTCAGGCCCAGGCGGACCCGCGAGCCGACCCGCACCGGCTGGATGAAGCGCACCGTATCGAGGCCGTAGTTGACCGCCATCTTCAGTCCTTCGGGAAGCACCAGCAGGCCTTCCATCAGCTTCGGGATCAGCGACAGGGACAGGAAACCGTGGGCGATGGTGCCGCCGAAGGGCGTCTTCGCCGCCTTCTCCGGATCGACGTGGATGAACTGGTGGTCGCCGGTGCATTCGGCGAACTGGTCGACCCGCTCCTGGTCGATGGTGAGCCATTCGGAATGGCCGAGATCCTTGCCGACATAGTCCTTGAGCGCTGCTACGGGTACGAATGGCATAAGTCCTCCGGGAGGATGGCTGTTGTTCTCATGGTGCAGGAAGATCAGCACGCGTTGGCGACCGGGTCAAGAAACCATCGGCCTGGCGAATATCGCGTCATGCGGTGCCGCGACTGCGACTGATGGATAGGCGAGGAGCGTGCCAATGTCCCGGCGGGCTGGGCATAATGGTCGGCCCTTGCTGGAGGTGCCCATGTTGCTTCGTGGTCTGACCTGGCTGGTGCTGTTCCAGTTGCTCGGCACAGGTCTGAACGTTCTGTTGTTGCCCATGCTGCCCGGTCCGATCATCGGCCTGGTGCTGCTGTTCGGTTATTTCCTGGCGCGTGGCGAGGTCGGCAAGCCGGTCAACGAGGCGGCCGGCTCGTTGCTGCGCTACCTGCCGCTGCTGCTGGTGCCGGCGGCGGTCGGGGTGATGGCCTATGCGCGGGAGATCGCCGCTGACTTCTGGGCCATCGTCGGCGCGCTGGTACTGTCGCTGGTGCTGTCGTTCCTGTTCGCCGGCTGGATGATGCAGAAGCTCATCGATCGCCAGCAACGTCGCCGGGAGGAGTCCTGATGGCCTGGCAGGCCGCCCTCGAGGCGGTGATCCACCATCCGCTGTTCGGCGTCGGCGTGACCCTGGGCGCCTACCAGTTGGCCCTGGCCGCCTATGAACGGACCCGCTGGGTGTTCCTGCAGCCGGTGCTGGTATCGATGCTGGTGGTGATCGGCGTGCTGCTGCTTTGCGGCATCGACTACGACGAATACAGTGCCAGCGCCAAGGTCCTGACCATTCTCCTCGGCCCCGCCACGGTGGCCCTGGCGGTGCCGCTGTTCCTCAACCTGCGGCGTATCCGCCAATTGTTCTGGCCGACCCTGCTGACCCTGGTGGTCGCCGGTACGCTGGCGACGGTGCTGGGCATCGCATTCGGCTGGCTGTTCGGTGCCGAGCCGCGGATGCTGATGAGCATGGCGCCGAAGTCGGTGACCTCGCCGATCGCCATGCTGGTGGCCAGCCAGATCGGCGGCGTGGCGGCGCTGGCCGCCGTGTTCGTACTGATCACCGGGGTGCTCGGGGCGATCCTCGGGCCGGAGCTGCTGCGCGCCATCGGCGTCCGGCACCCCGCCGCGCAGGGCATGGCGCTGGGCATGACGGCCCACGCGGTGGGCACTTCGCGGGCCTTGCAGGAAGGCGAGGAGTGTGGTGCCTTCGCCGCCCTGGCGATGAGCCTGATGGGCGTTGCCACCGCAGTGCTGCTACCGTTGGCGGTAGCGCTGGTTGCCTGACGATGCCCGAGGAGTCGCGATGAAGTTGCCGTTGTTTCCCCTCAACGCCGTGCTGTTCCCCGGTTGCCGCCTGGACCTGCAGATCTTCGAGGCGCGCTACCTGGACATGATCAGCCGCTGCATGAAGCAGGGCACCGGTTTCGGCGTGGTGACCATCGGCGAAGGGCGGGAGGTCGGCGAAGCGCCGAGCCGCCTGGCGATGGTCGGCTGCGAGGCCTCGGTCCGCGACTGGCAGCAGCGCCCGAACGGCCTGCTGGGCATCCGCGTGGAGGGCGGTCGGCGTTTCCAGGTGCTGTCGGTGGAGGTCCAGGCCGACCAGCTCAGCGTTGGCGAGATCGAGTGGTTCGAAGACCTGCCGGAGCAACCCCTGACCTACGAACACAACGATCTCGCCGCGTTGCTCAGCGTGCTGGCCGAGCATCCGATGGTGGCCGCGCTGGAGATGGGCGGCGAGCCCGGCGGCCAGCAGGACCTGGCCAACCAGTTGGCCTACCTGCTGCCGTTCGATACCGAACGCAAGCTCGAACTGCTCGCCCTGCCCGACGCGCAGATGCAACTGGCGCGGATCCAGGTGCTGCTGGAGCACCTGCAGGGCGAGTTGGGTATCGACTGAGCGCCAACCCTCACAGCGGCCGGTAGCGCGCAATGGCTTCCGGCAGGGCCCAGCCGGCGGCGATCGCCAGGGTCGCCACGCAGACCGGCAACAGCAGCCACCAGACCCGTTGCGGCAGCGCCGGCAGCGACTCGCGGCGCTGGCTCAGCCACAGGCTGGCGGCGCAGACCGTAGTGGCGAGCAGGGCGCCGGCGACGATGTCCGACGGCCAGTGCACGCCAAGGTAGACCCGCGACAGGGCGATGCTCAGCGACGGGATCACCGCCAGCAGTACCCAGGTCAGGCGCCAGCGCGGCGGTTGCTGGCGGCTGGCGAGGACGCCCAGGGTGAGGAAGAAGGCGAAGGACGCCGAGCTGTGTCCGCTGGGGAAGCTGAAGCTGCTCAGCGGTTCGGCCAGCACTTCCGGGCGGGCGCGGGCGAACAGGGTCTTCAGGGTCTGGTTGGCCAGCGCGGTACCCACCAGGGTGCCGATGGCGAAGATGGCCGGACGCCATTGCCGGGTCAGCAGGAGGATACCGCCGAGCAGCGCGCCGGCGATGAACTGGGTGCGGAAATCGCCGAGCCGGGTGACCACCACCATCACCGGGTTCAGGTCGGCGTTGCGATGCTCCTGGACCAGCGTCATCAGGCCCTGGTCGAGGTCCTGGAGGTACGGCCAGGCGACGGTCATCGCCAGCAGCAGGACCAGGCTCAGCGCGGCCGCCACAGCGGTTGCCCAGCGTTTGCGCCGCAGGCTGGCCTGGACTACCACGCCGACCAGCACCGCCAGGCAGGCCGCGACGATCCCGGCTTCGCTCCAGAAGCCTTCCGGCAACGGCAGGCGCAGGGCTGCGCCGGTGGCCCAGCCGGGCAACAGGTAGGCGACCGCCCAGCCGGCGGCGGCGATCAGCGAAACGCCGAGAAAACGGCCGAACGGCATGTCGAGCATGCCGGCGACCATCGGCAGCATCGGTCGCAGGGCGCCGATGAAGCGGCCGACCAGCAGGCTGGCGATACCGTAGCGTTCGAAGTACACCTCGGCGGCGGTGATCCACTGCGGATGGCTGCGCAGGCCGGGCAGGCGGCGGATGTTCTGGTGGAAGCGGCGGCCGATCCAGTACGAGCTGAGGTCGCCCAGCACCCCGCCGGCGTAGGCCAGCAGCAGGGTTTCGCCGAGGCCGAGGGCGCCGCTGCCGGCGATCACCGCGACGCCGAACAGCAGCACCACGCCGGGGAGGACGATACCGACGATGGCCGCGCATTCGAGGAAGGCGATGAGGAAGATGGCCAGCCCCAGCCACTCGGGGTTGGCGGCCATCCAGGCGTTGAAGCTGTCGAGACTCATTGCAGGTGCGGGTCCTGATGTCCGAGTAGATGATAGTCGCGCCCGGCGACCTGGCCGCGGCGCAGTGGGTTGCGGGTGCAGAAGGCGGCGAAGGTGGCATCGACGAAACGGTACGGCAGGTGTTCGTCGCGCCCCTTCGGAATGCCCAGCCGAGCGGCCTGGATCACCTGGCTGGGGCGCTCGCCGACATCGTCGACGAACAGTCGCTGCGGGTCGAAGCGCTGCGCGTCCCACTCCGGCACCTTCAGCCCCATGGCCTTGCACAGCAGGGTCTGGCCGGCGCACAGGCGGCCGATCTCGCGGGGCCGGCCCTGGCTGTCCGGGTTCAGGCTCTGCATCCGCTCCAGCGCCGTGTGGTCGCTGATGCGATCCAGCCAGGGATGGCCGGACTTGATCAGCACCGCATTGCCCGGCCCGCCGGCGCTGAAGTTCAGCGAGTCGCCGCCGCGCGCGTAATACATATAGATGTGCCCGCCGTCGAGGAACAGTGCCTTGCGCTTCTCGGTGTAGCCGAGCGAGGCATGGCTGCCTTTCTCCTCCAGGTAGTAGGCCTCGGTCTCGATGATTCGCGCCGCCAGCCAGAGATTGCCCTGGCGATGGCGGATCACCTTGCCCAGCAACTCGCGGGCGACCAGCAACGCATCGCGGTCGAAGAAGGTGTCGGGGAGCGGCCGGGCGTCGGGCCAGGGCAAACTAAGGATGGGATCGCGGGACATGGGATTGTCGCTGGGACCATGGCAGTCATAGGCTGGCGAATGATAACAACAAGAGCCTGAATCATGGTTGAACGAGAGCGTGTCGACAGTGCCCACATCACGCCCAGCGCCCATTACACCGGGTACGTCTGGTTCCGCCATCGGCTCGCCGAACCGGCCTTCGCCACCGTCTTCGGCCGCTGGGTACACGGCTTCGTCGCGCCGATCAACTGGGGCGCGCAGCTCGGTTTCGGACTGAACATCGAGGATTTCCTGTTACAAAGACACCTCATGATCGACGCGCGCCTGACCCAGGCCGTCGAACGCGAGGGAGTGGTCCAGGTGGTGGAAATGGCCTGCGGGCTCTCGCCGCGTGGGCGACGCTTCCGGCAACGCTATCCACAGTTGCGCTACCTGGAGGCCGACCTGCCGCCGATGGCCGCGCGCAAGGCGGCGTTGCTCCGCGAGCAGGGGTGGCTGGGCCCGGAGCACGCGGTGGCGGCTGTGGATATCCTCGCCGAGGACGGCGAGCGCAGCCTCGCCGCGCTGTTCGCCGGGCTCGATCGCGAGCGCCCGCTGGTGGTGATCACCGAGGGGTTGGTGAACTATTTCCAGCGCCCGGTGATCGAGGCCTTCTGGAGTCGCCTGGCGACCGAACTTAAACGCTTCCCCCAGGGCACCTACCTGACCGACCTCTATCCCGATCTCCGCGAGCACCCGCGCTACCGGCAGATCCGTTGGGGAGTGGGGATCATCGGGCGGCTGACGCGGGGAAGCTATCCGTTGCATTACCGCAATGCCGCGGAAATCGAGGCGGCCTTCGCCCGCTGCGGCTTCGCCTCCACCCTGGTGCTCGACCCGCAGCGCGAAGGCGCCGCCCTGGGCTTGCCGCAGGGACGCCTGCCGAGCCTGGTGCGGGTGATCGAAAGCCGCACGGCATAGCCGCCTCTCAGGCGACCTCCGCTCGCTCCCAGGCGGCGAGGAGGTCGGCCAGTCCGGCGCTGGCCGCCGGATCGGAGTGCGGGAAGATGAAGGCGAAGCCGCCGGCGGTCGAGCGCAGGGGCAGGATGTCCAAGTCCGCCAGGCCGTCGCAGCACAACCGCCAGCCGCGTTGCGGGCGGGATTCGGGCAGCTCGGCGTGCAGCCGCCCGCCGAAATAGCCGAGTTCCACCAGTTCCGCCGCATAGACGCCGAACTGCGGATGTTCCAGCCGAGCGTGCCCCTGGGCTGGCCGATGGCGGACCTCGAAGCGTCGCTCCAGGCCGAGCAGGCGCGTGCGCGGGATCCGCGTGCTGCCCTCGGCGCGCTCCGGCAGTGCCTCGCCGCGCAGGAACGGGCCGTAGAGCCGGGCGCAGGCCTCGCGTCGTTCGAACTGGGCAAGATGGTCGGCGTCGTGGATCAGGGCGAACTCGGCGTTCCCGCAGGCATGGGCGAACACCGCATGTTCCCAGGGCTGGGTGAAATGGTCGTACTCGCCGGCGAGCACCAGGGTCGGGCAGGTCGGGTGCCGCTCGAAGCCGCCGAAGGCCAGCAGGCGCCGGCTATTCTGCCGGTAGCGTTCGATCTCCGCCGCGGTCAGGCGTTGCAACTGGCGCAGCATGGCCTTGCGAAATACCGGGGAGACGCCGGTACGTTCCAGCTGTAGCGGGTTGATCAGGCCGGTCAGTACGCCGTGGGCGAAGGCACTCTGGTCGCCCTCGTCGAGCCGGGCCAGGGCTTCTTCCAGCAGCAGCCGCGCACCGGGGCGGCCGAATGCGGTGATGCCGGCCAGTAGCAGGCGCGCGCAGCGGCGCGGATGGCGGGCGGCGAACAGCGCGGCCAGGGCCGAGCCGTAGGACAGGCCGATGGGCATCAACGGCGGCAGGCCGAGCTGTTCGGCGAAGGCCGCGATCAGGTCGGCGAGGTCTTCCAGGCTCAGTTCCGCCGCCAGTTGCAGGTTGCCGCCCTGGCTCGGCAGGTCGAGCAGGATCACCGGGTGCTCGGCGAGCAGTTCGCTGACCTCGCCGGTGAACGAGCGGAAGCTCTGGAAGGCGCCGCCCAGCAGGAGCACCGGCGGGCGCGGGTCGTCGGCGCGGGCGGCGAAGGCCTGGTAGCGCAGTTGCCAGCCGTCTAGGAAGAGGATATCCGGTTCGCTGCTTAGCGACTGCGCGCTGTAGTCGGTACGGTAGCGCATGGCGAGGCCCCGCGGTGTGTGCGTCGTTATTGTTGTTCTGCCGAGCGGGTGCCGGTGGGTGGCAGTGGCCAGGCTCGCCTCGAAGGTAAACAGAGGTAGCAATTTTGTTTACCTATCCTTCGGCCGGCGCCTGCGCCCGGGTGTCACCGTCTCGCGCACAGCCCCAGGCGCAGCGGGGCTGCCGCGTTACCGCCGGGGGCGATGGAACGCACTGTCTACCGACCGGCTGTTGCGGCTGGGCGCGCCGGGGCTGGCTCGCTATAATCGCGCATTTCCCTGACGCCAGATGCCGAGACCATGACCGAGTCCGTCCTCGACTATATGAGCCGCCTTGGCCGCGATGCCCGCGCCGCCTCGCGGTTGCTCGCGCGCGCCGCCACCGCGCAGAAGAACCGCGCCCTGCTGGCCGCGGCCGATGCGCTGGACGCCGCCCGCGCGGAGTTGTCCCACGCCAACGAGCAGGACCTCGCCGCCGGCCGCGCCAATGGCCTGGAGCCGGCGATGCTGGACCGCCTGGCGCTGACCCCGGCGCGCATCGACGACATGATCGAGGGCCTGCGCCAGGTCGCCACGCTGCCCGACCCGATCGGCGAGATCCGCGACATGCGCTATGTGCCCTCGGGTATCCAGATCGGCAAGATGCGCGTGCCGCTGGGCGTGGTCGGGATCATCTACGAATCGCGGCCGAACGTGACCATCGACGCCGCCAGCCTGTGCCTGAAGTCCGGCAACGCGACCATCCTGCGCGGCGGCTCCGAGGCGATCCACTCCAACCAGGCGATCGCCCGCTGCATCCAGCAGGGCCTGGCCGAGGCCGGCCTGCCGGCCGCCGCCGTGCAGGTGGTGGAAACCACCGACCGCGCCGCGGTCGGCGCGCTGATCAGCATGCCCGAATACGTCGACGTGATCGTCCCGCGCGGCGGCAAGGGCCTGATCGAGCGCATCAGCCGCGAGGCCAAGGTGCCGGTGATCAAGCACCTGGACGGCATCTGCCACGTCTACATCGATGTCGCCGCCGACCTGGACAAGGCGATTCGCGTCGCCGACAACGCCAAGACCCAGCGCTATGCACCGTGCAACACCATGGAGACGCTGCTGGTGCATGCCGGCATCGCCGAGCAGGTGCTGCCGCCGCTGGCCACGATCTACCGCGAGAAGGGCGTGGAACTGCGCGGCGACGCCGCGACCCGCGCGCTGCTCGGCGCAGACGTGCTGGAGGCTACCGAGGAGGACTGGCGTACCGAGTACAACGCGCCGATCCTGTCGATCCGCATCGTCGACGGGCTGGACGCGGCGATCGAGCACATCAACACCTACGGCTCGCAGCACACCGACGCGATCATTACCGAGAACTTCAGCGATGCGCGGCGTTTCCTCGCCGAAGTGGATTCCGCTTCGGTGATGGTCAACGCCTCGACCCGCTTCGCCGACGGCTTCGAGTACGGCCTCGGCGCCGAGATCGGGATTTCCACCGACAAGCTGCACGCCCGCGGCCCGGTCGGCCTGGAAGGCCTGACCAGCGAGAAGTACGTCGTCTTCGGCGACGGTCACGTGCGCACCTGATGGGCAAACGTATCGGCCTGTTCGGCGGCACTTTCGACCCCGTGCATATCGGACATATGCGCAGCGCCGTGGAAATGGCCGAGCAGTTCGCCCTCGACGAACTGCGCCTGCTGCCCAATGCGCGGCCGCCGCACCGGGAAACCCCGCAGGTGTCGGCCGCGCAGCGGTTGGCGATGGTCGAGCGGGCGGTGGCGGGAGTCGAGCGATTGACGGTCGATCCCCGCGAACTGCAGCGCGACAAGCCGTCCTACACCATCGACACCCTGGAGTCGGTGCGGGCGGAACTGGCGGCCGACGACCAGTTGTTCATGCTGATCGGCTGGGATGCCTTCTGCGGCTTGCCGACGTGGCACCGCTGGGAGGCGTTGCTGGATCACTGCCACATCGTCGTGTTGCAGCGTCCGGATGCCGACAGCGAGCCGCCGGAGTCGCTGCGCGACCTGCTGGCGGCGCGGAGCGTGGCCGACCCGCAGGCCCTGAAAGGGCCGGGCGGACAGATCACCTTCGTCTGGCAGACGCCGCTGGCGGTGTCCGCCACCCAGATCCGCGCGCTGCTGGGTGCCGGGCGCTCCGTGCGTTTCCTGGTGCCGGACGCGGTATTGAACTACATCGAGGCGCACCACCTGTATCGTGCGCCACACTGATAAAGAAACAGAGACCGACTCAATGCAAACCGAACAACTCGTCCAAGTGGCCATCGATGCCCTGGAAGACCTCAAGGCCCAGGACATCGTGACCCTCGATGTGCGGGACAAGACCAGCGTCACCGACTACATGGTGATCGCCTGCGGCAGTTCCAGCCGCCAGGTCAAGTCGCTGGCCGACAACGTCCTGACCAAGGCCAAGGAAAACGGCGTCAAGCCCCTGGGCAGCGAAGGCCTGGAGTCCGGCGAATGGGCGCTGCTCGACCTGGGCGACGTGGTGGTCCACGTGATGCTCCCGGCGACCCGCCAGTTCTACGACCTGGAGCGCCTGTGGCAGGGCGCCGAGCAGAGCCGCGCCCAGCACCAGCCGGAAGAGTGACGCCGGCATGCGGTTGCGCCTGATCGCGGTTGGCTCGCGCATGCCTCGCTGGGTCGAGGAAGGTTGGCAGGAGTACGTCAAGCGCCTGCCGGCCGAGCTGTCCCTCGAACTGGTGGAGATCCCGCTCAACACCCGCGGCAAGAACGCCGACGTGGCGCGCCTGATCCGTCAGGAAGGCGAGGCCATGCTGGCGCGCGTGCAGCCGGGGGAACGGGTGGTGACCCTGGAGGTCGAAGGTCGGCCCTGGAGCACCGAGCAACTGGCTCGCGAACTGGATCGCTGGCGTCTCGACGCACGCACCGTGAATCTCATGGTCGGCGGCCCGGAAGGGCTGGCGCCGGAGGTCTGCGCGCGCAGCGAGCAGCGCTGGTCGCTGTCGCCGTTGACGCTGCCGCACCCGTTGGTGCGGATCCTGGTCGGCGAGCAGATCTACCGGGCCTGGACCGTATTGTCCGGGCACCCCTACCACAAATAGTCCCCAGTCCCGATGCCGCAGCCGATCCACCTGAAAGACCACGAGAAAGACGCCCGCCTGGTGCGTCGGCGCGTCATCGTCGGGGCGGTGGCGGTGGTCTTGCTGACCCTGGTGCTGGTGGCGCGCATGTACCACCTGCAGGTGACCCAGTACGAGTACCATTCGACGCTGTCGGAGAACAACCGGGTCCATGTGCAGCCGATCCCGCCGACCCGCGGGATCATCTTCGACCGCAACGGCGTGATCATCGCCGACAACCGGCCGAGCTTCAGCCTGACCATCACCCGCGAACGCACCGAGGACCTGCAGAAGACCCTCGACACGCTGGTGGAGATCCTCGGCCTGACCGAGGACGACCGGGCCATCTTCGAGAAGCGCATGAAGCAGGGGCGGCGTCCGTTCGAGCCGGTTCCCATCATGTTCGAACTCAACGAGGAACAGATCGCCCGCATCGCGGTGAACCAGTTCCGCTTGCCGGGCGTCGACGTGGCGACCCAGTTCGTCCGCCACTACCCGCTGAAGGAGCACTTTGCCCATTCGGTCGGGTACGTCGGGCGGATCAACGAGCAGGAACTGAAGAACCTCGACCCGATCAACTACAGCGGCACCCACCATATCGGCAAGACCGGCATCGAGCGCTTCTACGAGAGCGAGTTGCACGGCACGGTTGGCTACGAGGAAGTCGAGACCAACGCCCGCGGGCGGGTGCTGCGGGTGCTCAAGCGCACCGACCCGATTCCCGGCAAGGACATCGTCCTGAGCATCGACAGCCGCCTGCAGGAGGCCGCCGAGAACGCCCTGGCCGGGCGGCGGGGCGCCATCGTGGCGATCCAGCCGTCCACCGGCGACGTGCTGGCGATGGTCAGCCAGCCGAGCTACGACCCTAACCTGTTCGTCACCGGCATCAGCTTCAAGGCCTATGCCGAGCTGCGTGACTCCATCGACCGGCCGCTGTACAACCGCGTCCTGCGCGGGCTCTATCCGCCGGGCTCGACGGTGAAGCCGGCGGTGGCGCTGGCCGGCCTCGACGCCGGGGTGGTCACGCCGACCTCGCGGGTCTTCGACCCCGGCTACTACCAGTTGCCCAACTACGACCACAAGTACCGTAACTGGAACCGCTACGGCGATGGCTGGGTGAGCCTGGAGTCGGCGATCTACCGGTCCAACGACACCTATTTCTACGACCTCGCGCACAAGCTGGGGATCGACCGCCTGCACGCCTTCATGAGTCGCTTCGGTTTCGGCCAGAAAGTCGCCCTGGACATGTTCGGCGAAGCCGACGGGCTGATGCCCTCGCGCGAATGGAAGCGCAAGACCCGCCGCCAGGTCTGGTACCCGGGGGAGACCCTGATCCTCGGCATCGGCCAGGGCTACATGCAGGCGACGCCGATCCAGTTGGCGCAGATGACCGCGCTGCTGGCCAACAAGGGCCACTGGATCCGCCCGCACCTGGCCAAGACCATCGACGGCCAGCCGCCGGTCGACCCCGACCCGATGCCCGACATCGTGCTGCGCGACCCGGCCAACTGGGACCGCGTCGACTACGGCATGCAGCAGGTGGTGCATGGCGCCCGCGGCACGGCGCGCAAGGTCGGCGCCACCTCGGCCTACCTGATCGCCGGCAAGAGCGGTACCGCCCAGGTGGTGGCGATCAAGCAGAACGAGCGCTACGACCGCTCCAAGCTGCTCGAGCGGCACCGCGACCACGCCCTGTTCGTCGGCTTCGCGCCGGCCAACAACCCGCAGATCGCGGTGGCGGTGATGGTGGAGAACGGCGAGTCCGGCTCCGGCGTCGCCGCCCCGGTGGTCAAGCAGGTGATGGACGCCTGGCTGCTCGACGAGCACGGCAAGCTCAAGGCCGAATACGCGGAACCCGTCGCGCCGCTCGCGGCGGCGGTGGCCAAGCCCGAACCCACGGCAGCCGAGCCGGAGGCGCCCGCCCTTGAACAGTAACTTCGACCGCACCCTGTCCAACGAAGACGTGATGCGCCGGCGCGCCAGCCTGCTGCAGCGCCTGCACATCGACGGGATTCTCCTGCTGCTGTTGCTGATCCTCGGCGCCACCGGCCTGTTCGTCCTCTATTCGGCGAGCGGCAAGAGCTGGGACATGCTGATGAAGCAGGCCACCTCGTTCGGCCTGGGACTGGGCATGATGGTGGTCATCGCCCAGATCGAGCCGCGCTTCATGGCCCGCTGGGTGCCGCTGGGCTACCTGGTGGGGGTCGCGCTGCTGGTGGTGGTCGACGTGATCGGCCACGACGCCAAGGGGGCGACGCGCTGGATCAACATCCCCGGGGTGATCCGCTTCCAGCCCTCGGAGTTCATGAAGCTGCTGATGCCGATGACGGTGGCCTGGTACCTGTCCAAGCGCAACCTGCCGCCGGGGCTCAAGCACATGGTGATCAGCCTGGCGATCATCATCACCCCGTTCGTGCTGATCCTGAAACAGCCCGACCTCGGCACCGCCATGCTGATCCTCGCTTCCGGCGGCTTCGTGCTGTTCGTCGGCGGCCTGCGCTGGCGCTGGATCGTCGGCGCGGTGTCGGCGGCGGTGCCGATCGCAGTGGCGATGTGGTTCTTCATCATGCACGACTACCAGAAACAGCGGGTGCTGACCTTCCTCGACCCGGAAAGCGACCCGCTGGGCACCGGCTGGAACATCATCCAGTCTAAGGCGGCCATCGGTTCCGGCGGGGTATTCGGCAAGGGCTGGCTGCTGGGCACCCAGTCGCACCTGGATTTTTTGCCGGAAAGCCACACCGACTTTATCATTGCGGTCCTCGGCGAGGAGTTCGGCCTGGTCGGCGTCTGCCTGCTGCTGGTGCTCTACCTGCTGCTGATCAGTCGTGGCCTGGTGATCACCGCCCAGGCGCAGACGCTCTACGGCAAACTGCTGGCCGGTGGCATCACCATGACGTTTTTCGTTTATGTCTTCGTGAATATCGGTATGGTGAGCGGGTTGTTGCCGGTGGTGGGGGTACCGCTGCCTTTCATTAGTTATGGCGGAACTTCGCTGGTTACCCTGTTGTCAGGGTTCGGGGTTCTGATGTCGATCCATACCCATCGGAAGTGGATCGCCCAGGTTTGAGACCAAGAGTGAAGAACGCAATGCAAGTACTGCGTACATGGGCGGCCAGGGGCGTCCAATGGGTCGGCGTAGCCGGCGTCATTGGCCTGTCCGGGGCGGCCCAGGCGGGGGACTACGACGGCTCGCCGCAAGTGGCCGAGTTCGTCAGCGAAATGACCCGCGACTACGGCTTCGCCGGAGAGCAGCTGATGGGGCTGTTCCGCGACGTGAACCGCAAGCAGTCGATCCTCGATGCGATCTCGCGCCCGGCCGAGCGGGTCAAGCAGTGGAAGGAATACCGGCCGATCTTCATCAGCGACGCGCGCATCAGTCGTGGCGTCGACTTCTGGAACAAGCATGCCGAAGACCTGGCGCGGGCGGAGAAGGAATACGGCGTGCCGGCCGAGATCATCGTCTCGATCATCGGCGTGGAAACCTTCTTCGGCCGCAACACCGGCAGCTACCGGGTGATGGACGCGCTGTCCACCCTCGGCTTCGACTACCCGCCGCGAGCCGACTTCTTCCGCAAGGAGTTGCGCGAGTTCCTCCTGCTCGCCCGCGAACAGCAGGTCGACCCGCTCAGCCTGACCGGCTCCTACGCCGGCGCCATGGGCCTGCCGCAATTCATGCCGAGCAGCTTCCGCGCCTACGCGGTGGACTTCGACGGCGATGGCCACATCAATATCTGGAGCGACCCGACCGACGCCATCGGTAGCGTCGCCAGCTACTTCAAGCAGCACGGCTGGGTCACCGGCGAGCCGGTGGTCTCGGTGGCCGAGATCAACGACGAGAGCGCCGAGAGCGCGGTGACCAGGGGCGTCGACCCGACCATGAGCCTGGGTGAGCTGCGTGCCCGCGGCTGGCGCACCCACGATGCGCTGCGCGACGACCAGAAGGTCACGGCGATGCGTTTCGTCGGCGACAAGGGCATCGAGTATTGGGTCGGTTTGCCGAACTTCTACGTGATCACCCGCTATAATCGCAGCGCCATGTATGCCATGGCGGTTTATCAGCTGGCGGGCGAGATTGCCCGCGCGCGAGGTGCCCATTGAGCAAGCGTGTCCGCTCCTCCCTGATCCTGCCCGCCGTCTGCGGCCTCGGGCTGGCGGCCGTGCTGTTGAGCAGTTGCTCCAGCAAGGCGCCCCAGCAGCCGGCCAGGCAGGCGGGCATTTCCGGGCCGGGCGACTATTCCCGTCCGCATCGCGACGGCGCCCCCTGGTGGGACGTCGACGTGTCGCGGATCCCCGATGCGGTACCGATGCCGCACAACGGTTCGGTGAAGGCCAACCCCTACACCGTGCTGGGCAAGACCTACTACCCGATGAACGATGCGCGGGCCTACCGGATGGTCGGCACCGCGTCCTGGTACGGCACCAAGTTCCACGGCCAGGCCACCGCCAACGGCGAGACCTACGACCTCTACGGCATGACCGCCGCGCACAAGACCCTGCCGTTGCCGAGCTATGTGCGGGTGACCAACCTGGACAACGGCAAGAGCGTGATCGTCCGCGTCAACGACCGCGGCCCGTTCTATTCCGACCGGGTCATCGACCTGTCCTTCGCCGCGGCGAAGAAGCTCGGCTATGCCGAGACCGGCACCGCGCGGGTCAAGGTCGAAGGCATCGACCCGGTGCAGTGGTGGGCCCAGCGCGGCCGGCCGGCACCGATGGTCCTGGCGCAGCCCAAGCAGGCGGTGGCCCAGGCCGCTCCCGCCGCGGCGCAGGCGGTGGCGATGGCCCAGCCGATCGAGACCTACACTCCGCCGCCGGCGCAGCACGCGGCCGCCGTGCTGCCGGTGCAGATCGACTCAAAAAAAAACGCTTCATTACCAGCCGATGGCCTGTATCTCCAGGTGGGCGCCTTCGCCAACCCGGATGCGGCGGAGCTGCTGAAGGCCAAGCTGAGCGGCGTGACGGCTGCGCCGGTGTTTATCAGCTCGGTCGTACGCAACCAGCAGATTCTGCACCGGGTGCGGCTGGGACCGATCGGTTCGGCGGACGAGGTTAGCCGCACCCAGGACAGCATCCGCGTGGCCAACCTTGGCCAGCCGACGCTGGTACGCCCCGACTGAGCGCCTACTCACGCAGGGAATTCCCGCAAGGGATTGTTTGACCATTGGTAGAACCAGAGAGACGGATGAACATCACCACTATCGCGAAACGCTTGTCACTGCTTGTCCTGTTCATCGCCCCTACGGCTGGCTGGGCTGCTGAATCCATGGTTCCGGCGCCGCCGCAACTGGCCGCCAAGTCGTACGTCCTGATGGACGGCGAGAGCGGCCAGGTTCTGGTCGAGAACAACGGCGACCAGCGCCTGCCGCCGGCCAGCCTGACCAAACTGATGACCGCCTACATCGCCACCAAGGAGATCGAGGCCGGCCGCATCGGCGAGAACGACCTGGTCACCGTCAGCGAACATGCCTGGCGCACCGGCGGTTCGCGGATGTTCATCAAGGTCGGCAGCCAGGTCTCGGTGAGCGACCTGCTGCATGGCATCATCATCCAGTCCGGCAACGACGCCAGCGTCGCCCTGGCCGAGCATATCGCCGGCAGCGAAGACGCCTTCGCCGACATGATGAACACCACCGCGCAGAAGCTGGGCCTGACCAACTCCCACTTCATGGACGCCACCGGCCTGCCCAACCCGGACCACTATTCCTCCGCCCGCGACATGGCGGTGCTGGCCCGCGCGATCATCTACGGCGAGCCGAGCCACTACGCGATCTACGCGCAGAAGGAATTCCTCTGGAACAACATCAAGCAGCCGAACCGCAACCTGCTGCTGTGGCGCGACAAGACCGTCGACGGCCTGAAGACCGGCCACACCGACGAAGCCGGCTACTGCCTGGTGGCTTCCGCGGTACGCGACGGCCAGCGCATGATCGCCGTGGTGTTCGGCACCAACAGCGAGCAGGCCCGCGCCGCCGAGACCCAGAAGCTGCTGACCTATGGCTTCCGCTTCTTCGAAAGCCGCAACTTCTACAAGAAGGGCACCGAGCTGACCAAGGGCCTGGTCTGGAAGGGTTCCGAGCATGAAGTGAAAGCCGGCCTCGCCGAAGACCTGACCATGACCCTGCCGCGCGGCCAGATGCAGAAGCTGCAGGCCAGCATGGTCCTGGAGCCGCAACTGATGGCGCCGATCCAGCAGGGCCAGGTGATCGGCAAGGTGGAAGTGAAGCTGGACGACAAGGTCATCCGCAGCGCCGACCTGGTCGCCCTCAACGCCGTCGAGGAGGGTGGTTTCTTCCGCCGCCTGTGGGATAGCATCCGCCTGTTCTTCTACGGTTTGTTCAACTGACCGACCGGCGCCCGCCCGCTCACGAGGCCAGCGGGCGCCCGTCCCCGCGGACCACGGGTCCGCCGCCGCCATGACCGATACCCCTGACGTTCAACCCCCGAAAATCGAATTCCCCTGCGAGCGTTATCCGATCAAGGTGATCGGCGACGCCGGCGAAGGTTTCTCCGACCTGGTCGTGGAAATCATCCAGCGCCACGCGCCGGATCTCGACGTCGAGACCCTGGTGGTCCGTGACAGCAGCAAGGGGCGATTCCTCTCGGTGCAGGTGCTGATCACCGCCACCGATGTCGACCAACTGCAAGCCATCCATAACGACCTGCGCGCGACCGGACGCGTGCACATGGTGCTCTGATGGGACTCGAGCTGGGCTTCCGTGAGCTCGGCGAGGTTCCCTACGAACCGACCTGGCATGCCATGCAGCGCTTCGTTGCCGAACGCGACAAATCGGTAATGGACGAAGCCTGGCTGTTGCAGCACCCTGCGGTCTTCACCCAGGGGCAGGCCGGCAAGGCGGAGCATGTGCTGTTCCCCGGCGACATCCCGGTGATCCAGGTAGATCGCGGCGGCCAGGTGACCTACCACGGCCCCGGCCAGTTGGTCACCTACCTGCTGCTCGATGTCCGCCGCCTGGGACTGGGCGTGCGCGAGCTGGTCAGCCGGATCGAGCAGAGCCTGATCGGCCTGCTGGCGTCCTATGACGTGCAGGCCGTGGCCAAGCCGGACGCGCCGGGTGTCTACGTCGACGGGGCGAAGATCGCCTCCCTCGGCCTGCGCATCCGCAACGGCTGTTCCTTCCATGGCCTGGCGCTGAACCTGGACATGGACCTGCGACCGTTCCAACGAATCAATCCCTGCGGCTACGCCGGGATGCCCATGACCCAACTGCGCGACCTGGTTGGGCCGGTGGATTTTGCCGAGGTGTGTACCCGATTGCGCGCTGAGCTCGTCTCACGCCTTGGCTACGCTGAACAGAAGACCCTTACGGGCGGGATCGAACTGACATGAGCACTGTTGTGGAGAAGTCCGGAGAAGCCAAGCCGGGCAAGGTGGAAGTCGGCGTGAAGCTGCGCGGCGCGGAAAAGGTCGCGCGGATTCCGGTGAAGATCATTCCCACCGAGGAACTGCCGAAGAAACCCGACTGGATCCGCGTGCGCATCCCGGTTTCCCCCGAGGTCGACCGCATCAAGCAACTGCTGCGCAAGCACAAGCTGCACAGCGTCTGCGAAGAGGCGTCCTGCCCGAACCTGGGCGAGTGCTTCTCCGGCGGCACCGCGACCTTCATGATCATGGGCGATATCTGCACCCGACGCTGCCCGTTCTGCGACGTCGGCCATGGCCGGCCGAAGCCGCTGGACGTCGACGAGCCGACCAACCTGGCCATCGCCATCGCCGACCTGCGGCTGAAGTACGTGGTGATCACCTCGGTGGACCGCGACGACCTGCGCGACGGCGGTGCCCAGCACTTCGCCGACTGCCTGCGCGAGATCCGCAAGCTGTCGCCGGGGATCCAGCTGGAAACCCTGGTGCCCGACTATCGCGGTCGCATGGACATCGCCCTGGAGATCACCGCCAACGAGCCGCCGGACGTGTTCAACCACAACCTGGAGACGGTGCCGCGCCTGTACCGCTCCTCGCGGCCGGGCTCGGACTTCGAGTGGTCGCTGGACCTGCTGCAGAAGTTCAAGCAGATGGTTCCGCACGTACCGACCAAGTCCGGTCTGATGCTCGGCCTGGGCGAGACCGACGACGAGGTCATCGAGGTCATGCAGCGGATGCGCGAGCACGACATCGACATGCTGACCCTCGGCCAGTACCTGCAGCCGTCGCGCAACCACCTGCCGGTGCAGCGCTTCGTGCATCCGGACACCTTCGCCTGGTTCGCCGAGGAAGGCGAGAAGATGGGCTTCAAGAACGTCGCGTCCGGCCCGCTGGTGCGTTCGTCCTACCATGCCGACCAGCAGGCGCACGGCAACAAGATCGGCTGATCGACGCCGCGCCAATGCCTTCCGACGCCGCGTCCCTGCACAGGGACGCGGCGTTTTTCATTGGGCAGCCACGAAGCCTCTTCGGACGTAGGACGAACAACCGCTTGCGGTTATCCGCCGGCGCGTAGGTGAGTACCGTTTGCTCTCATCCCTGTGCGGTAACGAAGCGACTGCGCTGGCCGAGCTGCCGCACCGCCTCGATCAGTGCATCGGCCGCCAGGCTGGGTTGGCGCGAGAAGGCGTAGAAACGCGCCTCCGGCAGCGTCGGAAAACCCTGTTCCGGGCCCAGTTCGCGCAGCCCCTCGCGCATCTGGCTGCGCGCCACCACCGTCACGGCGAAACCGGCCAGCGCGGCGGACAGGCAGCCGGCCATGCTGGCGCTCTCGAACACCAGGCGCCAGGGACGCGCAGCGGCGCCGAGGGCTGTAATCGCCGCTTCGCGGTAGACGCAGGGTTCGGGGAACAGCGCCAGCGGCAGCGGTTCGCCCGCGGGCAGCTCGATCGCGGTCGCCGCGGCCCAGACCAGCGGTTCCTCCCAGAGCAGTTCGCCGTCGTCTCCTACCCGCCGGCACTGCTTGCCGAACACCACGTCGGTGCGCCCCTGGGCCTGCTGGCGGAGCAGGTCGGTGGTGATACCGACCTTGAGTTCGATGGATGCTTCGGGGTGCCAGCGGCGAAAGCGTTGCAGGACGCGTGGCAGCCAGGCGCTGGCGAAGTCCTCCGAAGCGCCGATGCGCAGGCGGTCGCGGATCGGCGTGCCGTGCAGCCTGGCGCGGGCCTCGCGCTCCAGCTCGACGATGTTGCGGGCATAGGCGTAGAGCGTCTCGCCCGCCTGGGTCAGCTCCAGGCGGCGAGTGGTGCGGCTGAGCAGGCTGACGCCGGCTGTCTGTTCCAGGCGCTTGATATGCCCGCTGACTGCGGAGGGGGTGAGCGCGAGATTGTCCGCGGCGAGGGCGAAACCGCCGCTGTCGACCACTTCGAGAAAGGTACGCAACAACACGATATCCAGGGATTGGGAGGTGGGGACGGCAAGCTCCATGAGGTCTTCCATTCATCTCGTTTCATGAATAGTAGACGCTAACTATTCATGAATCACCCTTGGCAAGCGTCCTAGGATGTCCCTTCTTTCTCTTGGAGAGGTCCGATGAGCCGCTATGCCTTCGTTTCCGCCGATGTCCTGGATATCGCCTACCTGGAGTGGAATCCGCAGGGGGCGCGCAGCGCCGTCTTGTTGCACGGTTGGCCGGACAGCCCGCATGCCTGGAAAGACCTGGCGGAGTCCCTGGCGGACGCCGGCTATCGGGTGCTGGCACCAGCCCTCCGGGGATTCGCCCCGACCCGCTTCCGCGATGCGTCTACTCCGCGCAGCGGGCAACTGGCGGCTCTGGCTTGCGATCTGCTGGCATTCGTCGACAGCCTGGCATTGCAACGTCCCCTGCTGGTCGGCCATGACTGGGGGGCTCGCGCGGTGGCTAGTGCCTGCGGACTGCGCGAGGGCGTAGCCTCGCACCTGGTGATGCTCTCGGTGGGGTACGCCAGCAACGATCCGCAGCAAGTTCTTTCCCTGCCGCAGGCCCGTAGCTTCTGGTACCAGTGGTTCATGGCTACGCCACGCGGAGAGCGCGCGCTGCGCGAGGAGGGCGAGGCATTCGCCCGGCAGATGTGGGACACCTGGTCGCCGCCGGGATGGTATGCCGAGCGCGATTTCCAGGAGGCCGCCCAGGCCTTCTCCGGGCCGGACTGGGTCGCCGTGGTGCTGCACTATTACCGGCATCGCTGGGGCTTCGTCGCGGGGGAGCCGCGCTACGGGGCGGCGGAACAGCGCTTGCTCCCGGCACCGCGCCTGGCGCTGCCGACCCTGGTGCTGCACGGCGGCGCGGATGCCTGCACCCACCCCGACGGCTCTCGCGGACGCGAGCACTACTTCAGCGGGCGCTACCAGCGGCTGGTGCTGGAGAGCGTCGGCCATTTTCCGCAGCGCGAGGCGGCCGCCCAGGTGGCGGACGCTATCCTGCGGTTCTGCGCGGATGACTAGGTCCTGGACACCGCAGCGGCGGATAACGCCCATGGCGTTATCCGCCCTACGAACCGGTGTGCCGCGAGCGGTCGCGGCGGACGTGGGGTCGTAAGCTCCGCCGGTGGCCCTATGGCGTCCGCAGGCGGTCGAGCAGCGCCGGGGTCGGATAGCCGTCCGCCGGCCAGCCGAACTCCTGCTGGCAGGCGCGGATCGCCTTGCGCGTATTGGCGCCGATGATGCCATCCACCGCGCCCGGATCGTGTCCGCGGGCGGCCAGTTGCCGTTGCAGCTCGATGCGCTGCGAGCGGCTCAGCGGAACATCCTCCAGCGGCCAGGCGCCGACTATCCGGCCGCCGCCCTTGAAGCTGTCGGCGAGCAGGCCGACGGCCAGGGCGTAGGCGCTGGAGTTGTTGTACTTGAGGATGGCGCGGAAGTTGTGCAGCACCAGGAAGGCCGGGCCGCGGTGCCCGGCCGGCAGCAGCAGCGAGGCCTGTTCGCCGGAGAGTCCGGAGGGCAGGGGGCCGCCGTTGACGCCTTGTACGCCCATCCCTTGCCATTCGCCCAGGGGCTTGCGGATGGTGAGTTCCGCCAGGGAATAGTCGAAGCCTGCCGGCAGGCGGACTTCGAAACCCCAGGGTTGTCCGGCGATCCAGCCGGAGGCTTTCAGGTAGTTGGCGGTGGAGGCCAGGGCGTCGCCGGGCGAGCCCCAGATGTCACGCTTGCCGTCGCCGTCGAAGTCCACGGCATACTGGTTGTAGGTGGTCGGGATGAACTGGGTCTGGCCCATGGCGCCGGCCCAGGAGCCGATCATGAAGGAGGCCGGAACGTCGCCGTGCTGGAGAATCTTCAGGGCGGCGAGCAACTGGGCGTGGGCGAATTCCGGGCGGCGTCCTTCATAGGCGAGGGTCGCCAGGGAGCGGATCACGTTCTTGTTGCCCATGTGCGAACCGTAGTTGCTCTCCATGCCCCAGATCGCCACCACCGCATCCGCATCCACCGCATAGCGCGCGTCGACTTCGCCGAGGATGCGCGCATGCTGCGCCAGGCGCGCCTGGCCCTGGCGAACGCGCAGCGGATCGAGGGCGCCTTCCAGGTACTTCCATACCGGTCGGGTGAATTCCGGCTGGCTGCGGTCGGCTTCGACCACGGCGGGATCGGGCTGGACGCCGGCGAAGGCGCGATCGAAGGTCTGCGCATCGATTCCACCGGCCAGCGCCTGTTGACGGAAGGCGTCACGCCACTGTTCGAAGCTTTGCCCAGGCTGGGCCTCGTTCGGCGCGCCAGCGGGCACCGAGGCGGCCGGGCCGGCGCCGGAGAAGGGCGCCTTGGTCTGCAGGGGAGCGGCAGGCTGGTTGTATTCGACTGTCGGATTCTTCTGCGCGCAGGCGCTGGAGAGGCCAAGCCCCATGGCGACGACGGTGCTGCCCAGCAGCCCGCTCACCTTCAGCAGGGCGGATCGTTCGGGGTTACGCATTGCTCTCCTCAGCAGGGTCCTCGGGACGGGCCACCTTAGCACGCCGGCCAGGACGCGTCTGCCGTCGTTGGACGCGCCGGCAGGGCCCCGGGTTCGCCAATACGGTTCCATCGGCTTCGACATAGGTTCGGTCACTGTCGGGCGGCCAATGGTTTCGTCCGTACCGCTCCGCCGCCTGTCGAAGCCTCGCGGCGCACCCGAGTCGGGATCGGCGACGGGCCGCGCGGCATGCTCGAGGCCTTCGACTTCTTCTTCCTGGCCTTCGTTCTGCGCGACATGGCTACCCGCTTCGGCGTCGGCATCGAACGCCCGAGCCTGGTTGGTGCGCTGCAATGGCCAGAGGGTTGCCAGTCGGCCGCGCGGGATGTCGAGGCCGCGGATCATGATGGAGGAACCATTGGCTTTTCGCCCAACCCGATGGGGCCAGGGCTTGCGCGCCGACGATAGTGTGCCCATGGGCGGCAGGCTGGCGGTGGGGTTGGTCTTGTCGACGGGCTTCGGGCGGGGTAGGCGGGGCGCGTGGGTGAGGAGGGCGTTGCGGGAGGATGGACCAGCGGCTGTTTCAGGCCGCCATAACGAAAGAAGCCTCCCAGTTACGGGAGGCTTCGCGGCGGTAGCTGCCTTTGCCTTTCTTCGCCTGTTCCTGGCGGCTGCGGAACAGTGGCTGGGCGACCAGGGATTTGGCCTTGTTCGGCCGCTTGCTTTTCTTTGCCATGGCATAGGTCCTCGAAGGTGATCGGGCTGGCGCTCGCCAGCGCGCGCATCATCTGCCTGTCGCCGCGGATTGTCCAGTGCCGGTTGCGCCTTCAGGCTGCCGGCAGGCCGAGACGCTGGCCGGCGAGGCTCAGGGCGAGAAGCGAGAGACCGCTCCAGGGGCTGCCGGGTGCCTGTCCCTTGATCTGCGCGTCGATCAACTGGGCATCCCGCAGCATCTGGTTCCAGCGGCTGCTGGAGTGGCGTTGCAGGGCACGGGTCAGCAGCGGACGGCGCTTGTCCCAGACCGGCGGACGCGCCTGGGCGAAGGCTTTCTCCAGCGGGATGCCCTGGCCGTATTGCTGGGACAGACCAGCCAGCAGGCGGATCTCGCGGGCCAGGCCCCAGAGGATCACCGGCGGCTCGATGCCTTCGCCGCGCAGTCCTTCCAGGATGCGCAGGGCGTGGGCCGCTTCACCGCCAAGGGCAGCGTCGATCAGGCCGAAGACATCGAAGCGTGCGCTGTCGGCGACCGCGGCCTGTACGGTGGCGGCGTCGATCTGGTTGCCCTCGGCGAGCAGCTTGAGCTTTTCGATTTCCTGGGCGGCGGCGAGCAGGTTGCCTTCCACGCGCGCGGCGATCAGCTCCAGGGCTTCGGGGCTGGCGGACAGGCCGGCCTGGGACAGGCGCTGGCGAATCCACTGCGGCAACTGGTGGACGTCGACCGGCCAGACCTGGATGAACTGCGCGGCGTTGCCATCGATCAGGGCCTTGGCCCACTTGGTCTTCTGCGTGCTGCCATCGAGCTTGGGCAGACTGAGCAGGAGCACGGTGTCTTCCGGCGGCCGTTGCAGGTATTCCTGGAGAATCGCCGCGCCTTTGTCGCCGGGCTTGCCGGAGGGCAGGCGCAGTTCGATCAGGCGCTTCTCGGCGAACAGCGACAGGCTGGCGCCGGCCTCCAGCAGCAAGCCCCAATCGAAGTTGGCTTCGGCATTGAATACCTGGCGCTCGCCGAAGTCGCGCTCGCGGCAGGCCTGGCGAATGGCATCGCAGGCTTCCTGGCAGAGCAGCGGTTCATCGCCGCTGACGACATAGACGGGCGCCAGGGGGCCCTGGAGGTGCTTGGCGAGTTGCGCGGGAGTCAGCTTCATAGGAGAAGACGGGGCCGGCGAAACCGGCCCCGGGGCATCACGGGTTGGGGAACTCGATCGGCGACTGCTGCGGCTCGGCGGCGCGGCGCTGGCGCTCCGCCTCGTCGGCGGCGCGCAGGGCTTCGGCTTCCGCCTTGGCCTTGGCTTCTGCCTGGCGCTGGGCTTCGTCGAGTTGCGCCGGGGTCAGCGCCTGGAGGCGCATGGACAACTGCTGGATCAGGTCGCGCCGCATCTCGCTGCGCAGCTGCGCGGCTTCCTGGTCGGAACCGATCAGGTTGTTTTCGTCGTGCACGTAGACCTTCTGCACCTGTACCTGGTTGCTCATCAGGACCAGGTCGTTGGCGCCGACGATCTCGTAGTTGATCGTGTTGGTCAGCTCGAACTCCGCGCCGCGCGCGGAACCGGTGTAGCTGACGGTGCGCTGCTGGTTGTCCTCGCGGACCAGCACCAGGTGGTAGGGCGCGTTGCTGGTGACCTTCACGCCGCTGTTTTCCAGGGTTTCCTTCAGTTCGCGCACGGTCGGGCCGTAGGCGTTGCGCGCGGACACGTCGATTTCCTTGAGCGCGAATTGCGCATCGCCCAGGCCGCGCAGTTGGAAGCCGCAGGCGGCCAGCAGGGTGGTCATACCGATCAGCGCGGCGCTGGTCAGGATACGTTTCATCAAGCTTCCCTCACTCCTGTTGATCAGCGCCCCCGGATGGCCGGGGGCGTCCAATGGAATCGCGTATCAGTTGGCGACGATGTTGACCAGTTTGCCCGGTACCACGATGACCTTGCGGATGCTCAGGCCTTCGGTGAAACGCAGCACGTTCTCGTTGGCGCGCGCGGCGGCCTCGACATCCTCGCGGCTGGCGCTGGCGGCCACGTCGATGTGTCCGCGCAGCTTGCCGTTGACCTGCACCACCAGTTGCAGGGTGTCCTGCACCAGTGCGCTCTCGTCGACGCTCGGCCAGCGCGCATCGATCACCGCTTCGGCATGGCCGAGCTGGCCCCAGAGCACGTGGCAGATGTGCGGAGTGATGGGCGCCAGCAGCAGGACCACGGTTTCCAGGCCTTCCTGGATCAGGGCGCGGTCCTGGGCGTCCTGGTTAGGCGCCTTCTCCAGCACGTTCATCAGGGTCATCACCGCGGCGATGGCGGTGTTGAACTTGTGGTGCTGGCCGACATCCTGGCTGGCCTGCCTGATCGCCAGGTGGATGGCGCGGCGGACCTGCTTCTGCGCGTCGCTCAGGGCGGCGACGTCCAGCGCGCCGGGGAGGCCGGCGCTGACGTGGGCGTGAGCCAGGCGCCAGACGCGGCGGAGGAAGCGGTTGGCGCCCTCGACGCCGGCGTCCGACCACTCCAGGCTCATGTCCGGCGGCGAGGCGAACATCATGAACAGGCGGCAGGTATCGGCACCGTACTGGTCGATCATCGATTGCGGGTCGACGCCGTTGTTCTTCGACTTCGACATCTTCTCGGTGCCGCCGATCTCGACCGGCTGGCCGTCGCTCTTCAGGCGCGCGCCGACGACCTTGGCCTTGGCGTCACGCTCGACCTCGACGTCGGCCGGGTTGAACCAGTCCTTGCCGCCGTTGGCGGTGGTCCGGTAGTAGGTATCGGCGACCACCATGCCCTGGGTCAGCAGGTTCTTGAACGGTTCGTCGCTGCCGACCAGGCCTTCGTCGCGCATCAGCTTGTGGAAGAAGCGCGCATAGAGCAGGTGCAGGATGGCGTGCTCGATGCCGCCGATGTACTGGTCGACCGGCAGCCAGTAGTCGGCCGCCTTCCTGTCCAGCATGCCGCCTTCGAACTGCGGGCAGGCGTAGCGGGCGAAATACCAGGACGACTCGACGAAGGTGTCCATGGTGTCGGTTTCGCGCTTGGCCGGCTGGCCGCATTTCGGGCAGTTGCATTCGTAGAATTCCGGCATCTTCGCCAGCGGCGAACCGGAGCCGTCCGGTACCACGTCTTCCGGCAGCACCACCGGCAACTGGTCGGCCGGCACCGGGACGTCGCCGCAAGCCTCGCAGTGGATGATCGGGATCGGGCAGCCCCAGTAGCGCTGGCGGCTGATGCCCCAGTCGCGCAGGCGGAACTGGGTGCGCGCCTGGCCCAGGCCCTTGGCCTCGAGGTCGGCGCCGATGGCGTCGAAGGCGGCCTGGTAGCCGAGGTTGTCGTACTTGCCGGAGTTGACGGTGAGCACGGACTCGTCCTTGGCGCCGTACCACTCCTTCCAGACGCTGGACTCGAAGTCGTTGTCGCCCTCGACCTTGGCGATCACCTGGCGGATCGGCAGGCCGTACTTGTTGGCGAACTCGAAGTCGCGCTCGTCATGGCCGGGCACCGCCATCACCGCGCCTTCGCCGTAGTTCATCAGCACGTAGTTGGCGACCCATACCGGCAGCTTGTCGCCGGTCAGCGGGTGTTCGACGAACAGGGAAGTGGCCATGCCTTTCTTCTCCTGGGTGGCGATGTCGGCCTCGGCGACGCCGCCGCGCTTGCATTCGTCGATGAACGCCTGCAACTGCGGGTCGTTCTGCGCTGCCTGGGTGGCCAGCGGGTGTTCGGCGGCGACGGCGACGTAGGTGGCGCCCATCAGGGTGTCCGGACGGGTGGTGAACACCTTCAGTTGGCCGGCGTGGCCGATGGAGGCCTGGTCGTAGGGGAAGCCGATCTCCATCCCGCGCGACTTGCCGATCCAGTTGCGCTGCATGGTCTTCACCTGCTCCGGCCAGCCGGGCAGGTTGTCGAGGCTCTCCAGCAGTTCCTCGGCGTAGGCGGTGATCTTGAAGTAGTACATCGGGATCTCGCGCTTCTCGATCAGCGCGCCGGAGCGCCAGCCGCGCCCGTCGATCACCTGCTCGTTGGCGAGTACGGTCTGGTCGACCGGATCCCAGTTGACCGTGCCGTTCTTGCGGTAGATCACCCCTTTTTCGAACAGGCGGGTGAACAGCCACTGCTCCCAGCGGTAGTAGTCCGGCTTGCAGGTGGTGACCTCGCGGCTCCAGTCGATCGCCAGGCCGAGGCTGTCCAGCTGCGACTTCATGTAGGCGATGTTGTCGTAGGTCCAGGCCGCCGGGGCGACGTTGTTCTTCATCGCGGCGTTTTCCGCCGGCATGCCGAACGCGTCCCAGCCCATCGGCTGCAGCACGTTGCGGCCCTGCATGCGGTGGTAGCGGCTGATCACGTCGCCGATGGTGTAGTTGCGCACGTGGCCCATGTGCAGCTTGCCGCTCGGATACGGGAACATCGACAGGCAGTAGAACTTCTCCTTGTCGGGTAGCTCCCTGACGAGGAAGGACTGGTGTTCTTTCCAGTAGTTCTGGGCCTGGGTTTCGATCTCGAGTGGCTGATATTGCTCGTGCATGGCGCTACTTAGACGTGACTGTTCGAAAGCCTCGTAGCATACATGACCCCCACTCCTGTCGATAGCCCGCGCCGTTTGTCGCCGGGGGCGGTTCAGCCGAACGGGAACGCTAAGCTTGCCCTATGGGCCGTCGATGGCTGGCTGCCCAGTGGTACCTTCAGAGGTGTTCGATGGCTGAGCTGCAACGCGCGAGTGTGACGGGAGGTGGGCTGTACGAGAGGCTGCTGCAGCGTCTCGCCCTGGCTCTGGATGAAGCGGATACGGCCGAGCGCCTGCGTGACGAGCATCCCACGGAGCTTGAGTTGCGTGGTTTGAGCGAAGCGGAGATGGGGCTGATACGCGCCTATCTCGACCAGGACCTGCACTGGTTGCGCGGCTGGCATGCGGCCGCCGAGGAGCTGGCGCTGCTCGAGCGCCAGCCCGGCAGGACACCCCGGCCGCCCCGGCCGCAACCGCCGGCGCCCCGTCGCCACGTCTCGTTGAAACAGCGGCAACTGCTCTGTGCGCTCTGCGGTGCGCCGGTGCAGTGGAGCAAGGGGCATGGCGTGTTGCCGTGCGGCCATTGCGGCTCGCAACTGTTCCGTTCGGGCAACGGCCGCTAGGGTCTCTTTCCGGGAAGTTTCGCCAGGCGTCGCGCAATCCTTTAGATTGCCTCTTCCGACAGGGAGGGGGCGATGCCGATCCGTTATTTCTTCAAGCAACTTCTGCTGCCGCCGGGCGGCCTGTTGCTGCTGCTGTTTTTCGCTTTCTGGTGGCGCACCAGCCGACCGAGGCTGGCGCGGCTGTGCGGTGTCTGCGGGTTCTTCGGTCTGTGGCTGATGAGCATGCCGCTCAGCGTGGAGTGGATGGCGCGCTGGCTCGAAAGCGAACCGGCCCTGCTGGCGGAGGATCTGCCGGGCCTGGCGCAGCGCGCCGACGCCATCGTCATCCTCGGTGCCGGCCGGCAGACCAACGACCCGGCCTGGGGCGACGATGCGCCGAGCCTGCTGGCGGCCGAGCGGCTGCGCTATGCCGCGCGGCTGGCCAAGACCTCGGCGCTGCCGGTACTGATCAGCGGCGGGTTGCATTACGGACGCCCGCCCAGCGAGGCGGCGCTGATGGCCAATGCCCTGTTGCAGGACTTCGGCGTGCCGACGCGCTGGCAGGAAGGTCTCAGCCGTACCACCTGGGAAAACGCCACCCTGAGCGCCCCGCAGTTGCGCGAGGCCGGCGTGCGCCGGGTGGTGCTGGTGACCCAGGCCTGGCACATGCAGCGGGCACGCTGGAGCTTCGAGCGCCAGGGGTTCGAGGTGATCCCGGCGCCGGTCGGCTTCCTCGGCGGGGCCAACCTGCGGCCCTTCGGCGGCTGGCTGCCGGAAGCGCAGGCCTTCTGGCAGAGCGGCATGCTGCTGAACGAGGCGATCGGCCTGGTCGGCTATCGCCTGTTCTACCGCTGAGACGCAACCGGCGCCGCAGGGGCGCCGGTCTTTCCAGGAGGGGCTGGTTTCAGCCGAACAGGCGTCGCTCCTGCGGACGCAACTGGCGGCCGAGCAGAGCCCATAGCAGCAGCACGCCGGCCAACCCGGCCAGCGGCCAGACGCGGTATTGCAGATAGGGCGTCAGGCCCTGCATGGGAATCACCTCGCCGCGCAGGATGCCCTGCTGGAACTGCGGGATCTGCCGGACGATCCGGCCATAGGGATCGATCAGGCCGGTGACGCCGTTGTTGGTCGCGCGGATCATCCAGCGACCGCTTTCCAGGGCGCGCATCTGTGCCATCTGCAGGTGCTGCAAAGGGCCTATGGAAGTGCCGAACCAGGTGTCGTTGCTCACTGTCAGCAACACCTGGCTCTGCGCCGCGAGCGCGGCGGCGAACTCCGGGTAGACCACTTCGTAGCAGATATACGGGGCGATCTGGTAGCCCTTGGCCTTGAGCAGCGGCTGGTCGGCCGGACCGCGAGCGAAGTCGGACATCGGCAGGTCGAAGAAGGCGATCAGGCCGCGCAGCAGGTCCTGCAGCGGCACGTACTCGCCGAACGGCACCAGCTTCTGCTTGAGGTAGGTGCCCGCGCCTTCGCCGACCACGGTGATGCCGTTGAAGTAGCGACTCTTGCCGTCGGCGAGACGTTCGCGCACCGGGACCCCGGTGATCAGCGCGGCGTTCTTCTCGTCGGCGACCTGGCCCATGGCGCCGAGGTAGCCGCTGGCCATGTCCTGGAGAATCGGCACCGCGGTTTCCGGCCAGACGATCAGGTCGACGTCCTGCTGCGGCAGGCTCAGGTCGCGGTAGAGGTCGAGTTGCGCGCGGACCTGATTCGGGTCCCATTTCAGCTCCTGGGCGATGTTGCCCTGGATCGCCACTACCCTCAGCGGTTCGCCGGCCGAATGGGTCCAGGCGTGGCCCTTGAGATAGAGGCCGGCCGCCCACGGGCCGAGCAGCAGGACCAGCCCCAGAAGCAGGCTGGCACCGTGCGGGAAGAGGCGCGGCAGGTTCACCAGCAGGGCCGCGCTGAGGGCGATGACGAAGGAGGACAGCCATACGCCGCCCACCGGTACCAGCCCGGCCAGCGGTCCCTGCAACTGGCTATAGCCGGCGTAGAGCCAGGGGAAACCGGTAAGGAACCAACTGCGGAACAGCTCCAGTGCCAGCCACAGGGCGGCGAACGCCAGGGCGTCGCCCAGCGGCGCGTTGTCGCGGCGCAGGCAGCGCGCCCACAGCCAGGCCGGCAGGGCGAAGAAGAAGGCGACGCCGGCGGTGAAGCCGAGCATGAGGAGGCTTGCCAGCGGCACCGAGGCGGCGCCGTAGTCATGGATACTGACGTAGATCCAGCTGGTGCCGGCGCCGAACGCGCCGAAACCGTACCACCAGCCGCGCCACAGGGCGGACTTGCCGGGAAGGCCGCGCAAGCCGAGATAGAGCAGGGCGATCGAGAGGATCGCCAGCGGCCAGTAGTCGAAGGGCGCCAGGGCCAGGGGTGTGAGCGCGCCTGCGGCGAGTGCCAGCAGGTGTCCGGGCCAGCCGGGACGAGAAATCCAACGCATCGAATGTCCTTAGAGCCTGTTCAATGTCCGACTGCGCAGACCGGGGCCGCCTTCGGCTGCCGGACGGCAACGTCCGCGGCGACAGGGGAGTCTGGCGCAAGGCGCAAGAGTAAAGGAGGGGCTGGCGAGACGCCAGAAGGACGGCGCGGGAAGATGCCCCCTCCGCCGCGGCGGAGGGGGCGCGCTCAGTTCTGCAGGGGAGACAGGCGCAGCAGATGGACGCGGCGGCTGTCGGCGTTGAGTACGCGGAAACGGAACTCGCCCAGCTCGACCACTTCGTTGCGCTTGGGCAGGTGGCCGAAGGCGCTCATCACCAGGCCGCCCACGGTATCGAATTCCTCGTCAGAGAATTCCGAGCCGAAGAAGTCGTTGAAGGCGTCCACGGGGGTCAGCGCCTTGACGATGAAATCGCCGCTGGGCAGCGGCTTGATGTAGCTGTCCTCCTCGACGTCGTGCTCGTCCTCGATATCACCGACGATCTGTTCCAGCACGTCCTCGATGGTCACCAGGCCGGCCACGCCGCCGTATTCGTCGATGACGATGGCCATGTGGTTGCGGTTGGCGCGGAATTCGCGGAGCAGCACGTTGAGGCGCTTGGATTCGGGGACGAAGGTAGCCGGACGCAGCAGTTCCTTGATGTCGAAGGGACGCTCGTCGTTGTGCAGGATCAGTGGCAGGAGGTCCTTGGCCAGCAGTACGCCCATGACGTCGTCGAGGCTTTCGCCGACCACCGGGTAGCGCGAGTGGGCGGCTTCGATGATGGCCGGAAGGAATTCCTTCGGCGTCTGGGTCGAGCGGATGCTCATCATCTGCGAGCGCGGCACCATGATGTCGCGCACCTGCAGGTCGGCGACCTGGATCGCCCCCTCGACGATGGACAGCGCCTCGCTGTCCAGCAGCTTGTTGTCGTGGGCATCGCGCAGCAGCTCGAGGAGCTCCTGGCGGTTTCTCGGCTCGTGGGCAAAAGCCTGGGTGATCTTGTCCAGCCAGGACTTGTGCCCGTTGCTCGATCGGTCTTCGCTCATTTTTCCTTGCTCGGTGGCTCTTCGTCGTCGCAGGCGTACGGATCGGGATGACCCAGTTCCGCCAGCAATTCACGTTCCAGTGTTTCCATTTCTTCCGCTTCGGCGTCGTCGATGTGGTCGTAGCCGAGCAGGTGCAGGCAGCCGTGGATCACCAGGTGGGCCCAGTGGGCCTGCAACGGCTTGCGCTGTTCCAGGGCTTCGCGGGCGACCACCGGGGCGCAGATCACCAGGTCGCCGAGCAGCGGGATATCGAGAAGCTCGTCCGGGACATCGGCGGGGAAGGACAGCACGTTGGTCGCGTAGTCCTTGTGCCGGTAGGTGCTGTTCAGTTCCAGGCCTTCGGCCTCGTCCACCAGGCGGATGGTCAGCTCCGACTCCGGACGCTGGCGCAGGGCCAGTTCGCACCAGGCGCGGAACTGCGCTTCGGAGGGCAGGTCCGGGGCGGCGCTGGCGACCTGCAGGTCGAGCTCAAGCGGCATCGTGACCGCCCTTGCCCGTTCCCTCGACCGGCCGCACCTGGCCTTGCTGGCGGCTCTCGTGACGCTCGTAGGCTTCGACGATACGCTGCACCAGCGGGTGGCGGACCACATCCTTGGGCTTGAAGTGGGTGAAGCTGATGCCGGGGACGTCCTGCAGGACCTCGATCACGTGCTTGAGGCCGGAGCGGGTGCCGCGGGGCAGGTCGACCTGGGTGACGTCGCCGGTGATCACCGCGGTGGAGCCGAAGCCGATCCGGGTGAGGAACATCTTCATCTGCTCGACTGTGGTGTTCTGGCTCTCGTCGAGGATGATGAAGCTGTTGTTCAGCGTGCGCCCGCGCATGTAGGCCAGCGGCGCGACCTCGATGACGTTGCGCTCGATCAGCTTGGCCACGTGTTCGAAGCCGAGCATCTCGTAGAGCGCGTCGTAGAGCGGGCGAAGGTAGGGGTCGATCTTCTGCGACAGATCGCCGGGAAGGAAACCGAGCTTCTCGCCGGCCTCGACCGCCGGGCGCACCAGCAGGATGCGGCGGATCTGCTCGCGCTCCAGGGCGTCGACGGCGCAGGCCACGGCGAGATAGGTCTTGCCGGTGCCGGCCGGGCCGATGCCGAAGTTGATGTCGTGGTCGAGGATCGCCTTGACGTAGCGCTGCTGGTTGGCGCCGCGCGGGCGGATGTGCGCCTTGCGCGATTTCAGGGTGACCTGCGGCGCGCTCTGCAATTCCTCGAGGTCTTCCAGGCCGGACTCCTGCAGGTACAGGTGCACGGTGTCGGGAGTGAGATCGGTGCCGTTCTGCGCCTCGCGGTAGAGACGCTGCAGCAGGCGTTCGGCAACCTTGGTCCGGCGCGGTTCGCCGGCCAGTTCGAACTGGTTGCCGCGGTTGCGGATCTCGATGTCGAGGCGTTTCTCGATCTGGTGGAGATGCTCGTCGAACTGCCCGCAAAGTGTCGCGAAGCTGCGGGCGTCGAACGGCTCGAGGATAAAGCGATGAAGTTCCTGGGGGGCGTTCAAGGTGTTCTGTCGTACTCGCCAGTGGCTGATTGATAGGGAAGAGAATAACCGCTGGATATCGTCGCGCAAAGTTGCCGTATCGCGGCGGCGCTTTCCCGGTTCCCGCTGAAACGTTGGTGCACCGTGGCGGCGGGAAGGTTCAGCGAGCCCGCCGTACGGTCGTCGGCCTCAATGCAGGGTGCTGTCGATCAGGGTACCGCGCAGCGAGTGCGGCAGCGCGTCGTCGATGTGCACCTGGGCGAACTGGCCGATCAGGCGTGGATTGTCGCAGCGGAAGTTGACGATCCGGTTGTTCTCGGTGCGCCCCTGGAGCATGCCCGGGTCCTTCTTCGAGAAGTCGGTGACCAGGATCCGCTGGGTGCTGCCGACCATGCGCCGGCTGATCTCGTAGCCTTGCTGGTGGATGCGGCTCTGGAGGATCTGCAGGCGCTGTTTCTTCACTTCTTCCGGCAGGTCGTCGGCGAGGTCGGCGGCGGGCGTGCCGGGCCGCGCGCTGTAGATGAAGGAGAAGGAGAAATCGAAGCCGACGTCCTCCACCAGCTTCATGGTCTGCTCGAAGTCCTTCTCGGTTTCGCCGGGGAAACCGACGATGAAGTCGGAGCTGATGCAGATGTCCGGTACCGCGGCCTTCAGCTTGCGGATACGCGACTTGTATTCCAGCACGGTATGGTTGCGCTTCATCGCCGCCAGCACGCGGTCGGAGCCCGACTGCACCGGCAGGTGGATGAATTTCACCAGCTCCGGCACCTCGGCGTGGGCCTGGATCAGCGCGTCGGAGAATTCCAGCGGGTGCGAGGTGGTATAGCGGATGCGCTCGATACCGTCGACGGCGGCGACCACCCGCAGCAGTTCGGCGAAGTCGGCCAGGCGGCCATCGTGGGTCAGGCCGCGGAAGCCGTTGACGTTCTGTCCCAGCAGGGTGACTTCGCGGACGCCGTTCTCGGCCAGGTGGATCACTTCGGCGATCACGTCGTCGAATGGTCGGCTGACTTCCTCGCCGCGGGTGTAGGGCACCACGCAGAAGCTGCAGTACTTGCTGCAGCCTTCCATCACCGAGACGAAGGCGGTGGGGCCATCGACCCGCGGTTCCGGCAGGCGGTCGAATTTCTCGATTTCCGGGAAGGACACGTCGACCTGCGGCTTGCGCGTGCTGCGCGCGGCGTCGATCATTTCCGGCAGGCGGTGCAGGGTCTGCGGGCCGAAGACCACGTCGACATAGGGCGCGCGCTCACGGATCGCGGCGCCTTCCTGGCTGGCCACGCAGCCGCCGACGCCGATCACCAGGTCGGGATTCTGCTGCTTCAGCTCGCGCCACATGCCGAGCTTGGAAAACACCTTTTCCTGGGCCTTCTCGCGGATCGAGCAGGTATTGAGCAGGATGACGTCGGCCTCGGCGGCGTTTTCGGTCACCTCGAGGGCTTGGTGTTCACCGAGCAGGTCCGCCATTCGCGACGAGTCGTACTCGTTCATCTGGCAGCCGTGGGTTTCGATGAAAAGCTTCTTGGCCATGCGCTTCGTCGGACAGTTCGAAAAGGACCGCGCATTATAGAGGGCGGGGCCCCCGGTTCCTAGCGTTGCTGGCCGAAAGGCTGTGCTATGATTCGCGCCCTTCATTTTCCGGCATTGCTTTCCCCGCCATGAACAAGCGCGAAAACCCCATCTACAAGGTGATTTTCCTCAACCAGGGCCAGGTCTTCGAGATGTATGCCAAGCAGATCTACCAGAGCGATCTGTGGGGCTTCCTGGAAATCGAGGAGTTCGTCTTCGGCGAGCGCACCCAGGTGGTGGTGGACCCCAGCGAGGAGAAGCTCAAGGCGCAGTTCGAAGGCGTTCTGCGCAGCTTCGTGCCGATGCACGCGATCGTCCGCATCGACGAGGTCGAGCGCCTGGGTACGCCGAAGATCAGCGAGGCCAAGGGCGCGGGCAACGTCATGCCGTTCCCCATGCCGATGCCCGGCAAGAGCGACTGATTCGCGAAAGGGACGTCAGGGCAGCGGCGCGAAGGGCGTGACGCCGCCGGCAGTCTGCAGTTCGATCAGGTAGTTGCGGAAGATCTGCCCCAGCACCCGGGTGGCGATGTCCAGTTCGTCGCGGTTCATCTGCTCGGCTACTAGGTCGGCGCTGTCCAGGGCGTCCTCGGCGCCGTTCACCGCTGCCATCTTCAGCACGATGTAGGCCTGTACGTTGTTCGCCGGAACCCCTTCGCCACGGAAGAACATGGTGCCGAGGTGGTACTGGGCCTGGGCATGGCCCTGTAGCGAGGCTTTCTCGAACCAGTTGAGGGCGGCCTGGAGGTCGCGCGGGATGCGCTCGCCGTCGTAGAAGAATTCGCCCAGTTCGTATTGCGCCTCGGCGTCGCCGCCATTGGCGACCTGCTGGCAGGCGGCGAGCGCCTGCTGCAATTCTTCGGGAACGGTGTTCAGCGCGCAGCGGCCGGTCGCTGGAATCAGCAACGAGTTGCCTCCCGCCTGCGCGAGCAGCGGCTGGAGGATCAACAGGCAACCCAGGGCGAGGGTGCGGCCGGTACGGAACATGAGGGGAAGACACCTCCTGGATCGGGGCGGGCAAGGGCTGCCCGGCCAACGAAATGCGCTGACCCTCACATTATGAAATAAGCCGACGCCTCCTTACAAAGTCTTTACTGTCTTTTCGGGAACTTTGTCGGCGCGTTTATGCATTTCGGCTAGGAAGGCGTTCCGGCGGGGAGGAGGGCGGCGCCCGGGAAGGGCGCCGCGAAGAGGGTCATTTCAGCGCGGCGAAGGCTTTTTCGGCGGCGTTCAGCGTGATTTCCAGCTCCTTGTCGCCATGGGCGATGGAGGTGAAGCCGGCCTCGAAGGCGCTAGGCGCAAGGTACACGCCACCGTCGAGCATCAGGTGGAAGAAGCGCTTGAAGCGTTCGACGTCGCTGGCCATCACGTCCTCGAAGGTGACGATGGCGTCGGCACCGCTGAAGTACAGGCCGAACATGCCGCCCGCCTGGGTGGTGACGAAGGGGATGCCGGCGGCGTCCGCGCGCTGTTGCAGGCCGTCGAGCATGCGCGTGGTGTAGGCGGTCAGTTCGTCGTGGAAACCGGGGCGGCTGATCAGGCGCAGGGTGGTCAGGCCGGCGGCCATCGCCAGCGGGTTGCCCGAGAGCGTGCCGGCCTGGTAGACCGGGCCCAGCGGGGAAATCTGCTGCATGATCTCGCGCTTGCCGCCGAAGGCGCCCACCGGCATGCCGCCGCCGATGATCTTGCCGAAGGTCGACAGGTCCGGGGTGACCCCGTAGTAGGCCTGGGCGCCGCCGAGGGCGACACGGAAGCCGGTCATCACTTCGTCGAAGATCAGCACCACGCCGTGTTCGTCGCAGGCTTCACGCAGGCCTTCGAGGAAGCCCGGCGCCGGCGGCACGCAGTTCATGTTGCCGGCAACCGGCTCGACGATGATGCAGGCGACCTCCTTGCCGACTTCGCCCAGGGTCTTGCGCACCGCCTCGATGTCGTTGAACGGCAGGGTCAGGGTGTGCTTGGCGAAGGCCGCCGGAACGCCCGGGGAGTTCGGCACGCCGAAGGTCAGGGCGCCGGAGCCGGCCTTCACCAGCAGGCTGTCGGAGTGGCCGTGGTAGCAGCCTTCGAACTTGATGATGCTGTCGCGCCCGGTGTAGCCGCGGGCCAGACGGATGGCGCTCATGGTCGCCTCGGTGCCGGAGCTGACCATGCGCACCATCTCCATCGACGGCACCATGGAGCAGACCAGGTCGGCCATTTCCACTTCCAGCGCGGTCGGCGCGCCATAGGACAGACCGTGGTCGAGCTGCCGGCGCACCGCGTCGAGCACGTCCGGATGGCTGTGGCCGAGGATCATCGGGCCCCAGGAGCCGACATAGTCCACGTAGCGCTTGTCGTCCTCGTCCAGTACATAGGCGCCTTCGGCGTGCTTGAAGAACAGCGGGGTGCCGCCGACGCTCTTGAAGGCGCGCACCGGGGAGTTGACCCCGCCGGGAATGTGTTTCTGGGCGTTGTTGAACAGCGTTTCGGAACGGGACATGGCTAGCTCTCTATCTCTCGGGCGAGGCGCGGAGGCGTCAGGCAGGTTCGAACAGGGCGCTGAAGGCGCGGGCGCGGCGTTCCACCTCGGCGGCGGACGCGGCGGCGAACAGCGCATGGATCACGGCGACCAGATCGACGCCGCGGGCGATCAGGCCGGGCGCGGTGTCGAGGCTGATGCCGCCGATGGCGGTGATCGGCAGGTGCAGGCGCGGCCGGGCCTGGTCGAGCAGTTCGACGCTGGCGGCGGGGGCGCCGGGTTTGGTGCTGGAATTGAAGAAGCGGCCGAAGGCGACGTAGCTGGCGCCCTCGGCCACCGCCTGCTCGGCCAGTTCCAGTTGGGCGTGGCAGGTGGCGCCGATGATCGCCTGGCGGCCGAGCAGGGCGCGCGCCGCCGACAGCGAACCGTCGGTCTGGCCGAGGTGCAGGCCGACGCCCAGGCGCGCGGCGAGTTCGGCGTCGTCGTTGACGATCAACTGCGCGCCGTGGCGTTCGCAGAGTTCGCGCAGGCTTTCCGCCTCGCGCAGGCGCCGCGCCTGGTCGCTGGATTTGTCGCGGTATTGCAGCAGGCGCGCGCCTCCGCGGAGCGCGGCTTCGACGTAGGGCAGCAGGCGGCCGTCGTCCAGTAGCTGGCTATCGGTGATGGCGTACAGGCCGCGCAGTTTCATCGGCTGGCTCTCAGTGACAGAAGTCGGTGGGCAGGCGGCGCGGCACGTATTGGCCGTGGCCCGGACTCTCGGCGTCGCGCAGGGTCCGCCAGGTGTAGTCGAGGGCGCTCTGCACGGCGCCGTGCAGCGCTTCGCCGAGGGCGATGCGACCGGCCAGGGCGCTGGCCAGGGTGCAGCCGGAGCCATGGTAGCTGCCGGGCAGGCGCTGGCAGGTGAAGGTGCGGCGGCTGCCGTCGCGGCTGTACAGGCGATTGTGCACTTCGCTTTCGTCGCCGTGTCCGCCGGTGATCAACAGGTGCTCGCAGTGTTCCAGCAGGCGCTCGGCGCACTGGTCGGCGCTGCCCTCGGGCAGGTCGGCGAGCAGGCGCGCTTCCGGCAGGTTCGGCGTGGCGATGGTGGCGCGCGGCAGCAGCCGCTCGCGCATGGCGAAGCCGACGTCGCCCTTGCCCAGCGCACCGCCGCCGCCGGCGCGCAGCACCGGATCGCAGACCACCGGCAAGTGCGGGTGGGCGGCGAGGATCTCGGCCACCGTGTCGACCATCTCCAGCGAACCGAGCATACCCAGCTTGACCGCCGCGACGGGCAGGTCGGCGAGTACGGCGTTGGCCTGGGCCAGCACCCACTCCCGGTCGAGGACGCGGAAGTCGCTGACGTTGACGGTGTCCTGCACGGTCAGCGCGGTGACCGCCGGGGCGGCGTGGCAGCCCTGGGCGAGCAGGGCTTCGATGTCGGCTTGCAGTCCGGCGCCACCACTGGGGTCGTGACCGGACAGGCAGAGCACTACGGGGCGGGAAGTCGGTGTTTTCATGGCGCGTGAGCTTACCACTAAAAGGGCTTCGTGGCGGCTGCGCGGACGACCTTTCGGGCGCCGCGCCCGGGCCCTGCGTGACACGTCCCGGGCCTGACGTGGCGTGGCGTGTGCTAAAGTTCGGCGAATATTCATACAACGCTCGCCAAGGGCGGACCATGACGAGGGAGGTGGGGCTCCCGGTCCGTTCGAGGAGCACTGCGGGGCATCATGCGGCACTGGCTGATTCTCTTTCTTCTTGCGTTGCCGTGCCTGGCGGGTGCGGTGAGCTTCAACGAGCAGGTCGAGCGCCTGCCGCTGGGGCAGTCCATCGACGTGTTCGAGGACGTGCGCGGTAGCGCCGATATCAACGACATCACCTCGCGGGCCATCGACAGCAGCTTCCGCCGCCATGACAAGGACGTGCTCAATGCCGGCTATTCGCGCTCGGTGTTCTGGTTGCGCCTGGACCTGGACTACCGGCCGGTCGCCTCCAGCGATCCGCGCACCTGGCTGCTGGAGCTGGCCTATCCGCCGCTGGACAAGCTCGACCTCTACCTGCCCGATGGCCAGGGCGGCTACCGCCTCGCCCAGCGCACCGGCGACACATTGCCGTTCGCCAGTCGGCCGATCCGGCAGAACAACTACCTGTTCGAACTCGGCCTCGAGCCGAACAAGCCGCAGCGTGTCTACCTGCGGCTGGAAAGCCAGGGGTCGATCCAGGCGCCGCTGACCCTGTGGTCGCCCAAGGCCTACCTGGAGGAGCAGCCCGAACGCATCTATGTGCTCGGCATCATCTATGGCGTGCTGCTGGTGATGCTGATCTACAACCTGTTCATCTTCCTCAGCGTCCGCGATACCAGCTATCTCTACTACATCCTCTATATCGCTTCGTTCGGGCTCTACCAGGTCTCGGTGAACGGCGCCGGCATCGAGTACTTCTGGCCCGACAGCCCCTGGTGGGCGAACGCCGCCACGCCATTCCTGATCGGTTCGGCGGCGCTGTTCGGCTGCCAGTTCGCGCGCAGCTTCCTGCATACCCGCGACCACAGCGTGTGGGTCGACCGCGGCCTGCTGGCGCTGATGGCGGTCGGCGCGCTGGTCATGCTGATGGCGCTGACCATGAGCTACGCCGTGGCCCTGCGCCTGGCCACCTACCTGGCGCTGGCCTTCACCGGCCTGATCTTCGCCGCCGGCATCCTCGCCTGGCTGCGCGGCATGCGCGTGGCGCGCTATTTCATCATCGCCTGGACCGCCTTCCTTCTCGGCGGCATCGTCAACACCCTGATGGTCCTCGGCTACCTACCGAACATGTTCCTCACCATGTATGCCAGCCAGATCGGTTCGGCGCTGGAGGTGGGCTTGCTGTCGCTGGCGCTGGCCGACCGGATCAACGCGATGAAGGAGGAGCGCGCGCGAATCCTCCAGGAGTCCAGCCGCAAGCTGGAAGCGCTGAACCAGGAACTGGCCAACAGCAACCGCCTGAAGGACGAGTTCCTCGCCACCGTCACCCATGAACTGCGCACCCCGATGAGCGGGGTGATCGGTTCGCTGGAGCTGATGCAGACGGTGCCGATGGACGTCGAACTCGCCGAGTACCAGCGCACCGCCGCCGGTTCGGCGCGGGACATGATGCGGATGGTCAACGACATCCTCGCCCTCATCGAACTGCAGGCCGGCAAGCTCTACCCGCGCCGCGAGCCGTTCAGCCTGCGCGGCCTGTTCGACAGCCTGCGCGCGCAGTACGCGCCGCGCGCCGAGGAGAAGGGCCTGCGCTTCGCCCTGCAACTGGACGACAGCCTGCCGGATACCCTCGAAGGCGATGCCGGCAAGCTGGCCCAGGCGCTGGGCTACCTGGTCGACAACGCGATCAAGTTCACCGCCAGGGGCAGCGTGACCCTGCGCGTCGCCGCCGGGCGTACCCATGACGGGGTGGCGCTGCGGGTGGAAGTGATCGACACCGGCATCGGTTTCGACATGGCCGCCGGCAGCGACCTCTACCAGCGTTTCGTCCAGGCCGACAGCTCGTTGACCCGTGGCTACGGAGGCCTCGGCATCGGCCTGGCTCTGTGCCGCAAGCTGGTGGAGCTGCTTGGCGGCGAGCTGACCCACGAGTCCCGGCCGGGACAGGGCAGCCGCTTCCTCCTGCGCCTGCAACTGACCCAGCCGGCCCAGGGCATGGCGCCGCCGCCGCGGCGCGCCGGCGGGCAGGCGGTGCGGCGTCCCGAGGAGTGCACGGTGCTGGTGGTGGAGGACAACGCCATCAACCAGTTGGTGACTCGCGGCATGCTGCTCAAGCTCGGCTACCGGGTGCGCACCGCCGACAACGGTAGCGAAGCCCTGGAGTTGCTGGCGCGCGAGCGGCCGGACGGCGTACTGCTCGACTGCCAGATGCCGGTGATGGACGGCTTCGCCACCTGTCGGGCGATCCGCGCGCTGCCCGGCTGCGCGGAACTGCCGGTGCTGGCGTTGACCGCCCACAGCCACAGCGGCGATCGCGAGCGCTGCCTGGCGGCGGGCATGAGCGACTACATGGCCAAGCCGGTCAAGTTCGAAGAGTTGCAGACCCTGCTGCACGATTGGCTGCTGTGCCAGCCGATCGTCACCAAGACTGCCTGAAGCCGTTCCGCGGCTGGCTGAAATGCCGGCCTGCGCGACCTGTATGTCTCTTTAGGCAAAGCCTGAAGCGTGATTCACTGGGAAAAAGTGAATCCGGATTCAGTCATGGTCTATCGTGTCACCGAACGCCGCCTGCAACGCGATTCCGCGCTGCGCGAGCACATCCTCCAGCTAGGCCTGCGGCGTGTCGCGGAGGGCGGTTTCGCCGCGCTGACCATGCAGGCCCTGGCCGACGACGCGGGGATCGCCACCGGCAGCCTGTACCGCCACTTCCGGGGCAAGGGCGAGCTGGCGGCGGAAATCTTCCGCCGCGCCAGCCAGCGTGAGGTCGATGCCCTGGCCGTCGTTCTGCGCGGTCCCGGCGCGCCCGCCTGGCGCCTGGCCGAGGGCTTGCGGCGCTTCGCCGCGCGCGCCTGGAGCAGCCAGCGGCTGGCCTTCGCCCTGATCGCCGAGCCGGTGGATCCTGAAGTCGACGAGCAGCGCCTGCGCTATCGCGAGGCCTACGCCGCACTGTTCGTCGAACTGCTCGAGGAGGGCCGGCGCAGTGGCGCATTCCAGCTTTCCCTGGTGCCGCTTGCCGCGGCCTGCCTGGTCGGGGCCATCGCCGAGGCGCTGGTCGGCCCCTTGTCTCCCCCGGCGCGCGCCGCTCGCGACAGCGGCCAGCCGGAACCGAGTCTGGAGCCGGTGAGTACGGCTCTGGTGAACTTCTGCCTGCGCGCGGTGGGCGCGCCTGTCTGCGAGGAACCCTCATGAACCTGCACCAGTACGCCGAAACCCACGAAGTGACCAACCAGGTACCGTCGCTGGATGGCGCCAACCTCTACCGCCTCGACCTGCCTCTCCAGGAGTGGGTGCGTCGCTACCAGGGCGGCTGGGCCGAGGAGCGCCTGCAGCGCTACGGTGAGCTGGCCGGCGGCCCGCTGATGGCGGCCGGCTTCCTGGCCAACCAGCACAAGCCGGAGTTCCATAGCCACGACCGCTACGGCAACCGCGTCGACCTGGTGGAGTTCCATCCCGCCTACCACGAGCTGATGCGCGCCGCCATCGAGCACGAACTGCCCTCGCTGCCCTGGACCGACCCGCGCCCCGGCGCCCAGGTGGCGCGGGCCGGGCTGTCCTACCTGCACAGCCAGGCGGAGGCCGGCACCGGTTGCCCGTTGACCATGACGTACGCCAGCGTGCCGGCGATTCGCCTGCAGGCGGACCTAGCCGAGAAATGGCTGCCGAAGATCCTCTCCCGCGAGTACGACCCGCGCAACGTGCCGATGGAGCAGAAGGCGGGCGTCACCATCGGCATGGCGATGACCGAGAAGCAGGGCGGCACCGACGTCCGGGCCAATACCACGCGGGCCTACCCGGTGGGGATTCCCGGACCGGGGCAGGCCTACGAACTGGTCGGGCACAAGTGGTTCTGCTCGGCGCCGATGTGCGACGCCTTCCTCACCCTGGCCTACACCGACAAGGGCCTGACCTGCTTCCTGCTGCCGCGCCACCGGCCGGACGGCAGCCGCAACCAGTTCTACATCCAGCGCCTGAAGGACAAGCTGGGCAACTGGTCGAACGCCTCCAGCGAAATCGAGTATCGCGGCGCCCTGGCCTGGATGGTCGGCGAAGAGGGCCGTGGCGTGCCGACCATCATCGAGATGGTCGCCATGACCCGCTTCGACTGCATGATCGGCTCCAGCGCACTGATGCGTCAGGCGTTGACCCAGGCCGCCCACCACTGTGCCTACCGCAAGGTCGGCGGGCGGGTGCTGGCCGAGCAACCGCTGATGCAGAACGTGCTCGCCGACCTGGCCCTGGAAAGCGAGGCGGCGCTGGCCCTGACCCTGCGCATGGGGCATGCCCTGGACCGTGCCCACGACGAGCAGGAGGAGAAGTTCGCCCGCCTGGTCACCGCGGTGGGCAAGTACTGGATCTGCAAGCGTGCCCCGGCGATGATCAACGAAGCCTCCGAATGCATGGGCGGTGCCGGCTACGTCGAGGAAACCATCCTGCCGCGGCTGTACCGCGAGGCCCCGGTGAACTCGATCTGGGAAGGTTCCGGCAACGTGCAGTGCCTGGACGTGCTGCGTGCCCTGTCGAAGGAGCCGGGGGTGCTCGACGCGTTGTTCGCCGAACTGGGCGACGGCCATGGCGACGCCCGTCTCGCCGCGCACATCGGCAACCTCAAGGCGGCCTTCGCCGACACCGCCGACATCCAGTACCGCGCCCGCCAGCTCACCGAGGACGTGGCGATCGCCCTGCAGGCCAAGCTGTTGCTGGAAGCCGGCAACTCCGCGGTGTCCGACGCCTTCATCGGCAGTCGCCTGGGGGACGGCGGGCGGGTCTACGGCACCCTGCCGCGCGGCGTCGAGGTCGAGGCGCTGTTGGCTCGCGCCACCCCGCACCTGGCCTGAGGCGCGTCGCGATGCAGGCGCATCCGCGCTACCGGGAGCTGGTCGAGCAGGGCTTCGCCGCGGCCAGTTTCGTTGGCGACCTCGGCATCCGTCCGCTGGACTGCGGGCCGGGTTGGGTCGAAGCGGGGCTGGACATCCTGCCCCGCCACGCCCAGCAGAACGGCTTCATCCATGCCGGGGTCCAGGCGACCCTGGCCGACCATGCCGCCGGGGCCGCCGCCGCGACCCTGGTGGAGGAGGGGCAGACGGTGCTGACCCTGGAGTTCAAGCTCAACCTGTTGCGCCCGGCGCTTTGCCAGCGCCTGTTGTGTCGCGCCGAGGTGCTCAAGGCCGGGCGCCAGGTGACGGTGGTCGAGGCCGAGGTGTTCGCCGAGCGGGACGGTCGGCGGCACCTGTTCAGCAAGGCCACCGTGACCATGGCGGTGGTGGCGCTGGCCGAATGAGGTAACGGGAGAAAAGCGCTGTGTTTTCCTGTCGGTACAGGCAAGATGTTTTCCATGCGAACCGACAGGAAGCCCACCATGAGTATCGATTCCGACGACGGGTTCGTCGTCGCCCGCACGGCCGAGGAGGCCGTCGACCGTCTTGCCGAGCTGCACCGCCAGGCCACCGCGGCGCTGAGCCAGGCGCTCAAGCGCTACATCAAGGAGCGCATCGAGCCAAGCGAGGCCGAGCGGCAGAACTTCCACTACCCGCAACTGCGCATCGGCTACCGCTGCCAGGGCGAGGTGCCGTCCACCACCCGCGCCTACGCCAAGGTCCAGGTGCCGGGCGAGTACAGCGTTACCGTCACCCACCCCGACGCCTTCCGCAAGTACCTGCTGGAACAGTTGCGTCCGCTGATGGACGATTTCACCGTGCAGGTGCAGGTCGGCCCGAGCCAACAGGACATCCCCTATCCCTACGTGGTCGAGCAGGGCGACGAGCTGGCCGGCTCCGGGGTGACCGCCGCCGAGCTGGCGCGGGTGTTCCCCAGCACCGACCTGTCCGCCGCTTCCGACGACATCGCCGACGGCCTCTACGAATGGGAACGCGCCGACCAGTTGCCGCTGGCGCTGTTCGACGCCGCGCGGGTGGACTTCTCCCTGCGCCGCCTGGTGCACTACACCGGCAGCGACTGGCGCCACGTGCAGCCGTGGATCCTGCTGACCAACTACCACCGCTACGTCGACCAGTTCATCCGCCTCGGCCTGACCCGCCTGCGCGAGGACCCGCGCTTCGTGCGCATGGTCCTGCCGGGCAACGTGATCATCGAACGCGGGATGGACGAAGGCGAGGCCAACGCCATCGTCGCCGGGGTGGTCTGGCACCGCTACCAGATGCCGGCCTACCACCTGATCGCCGCCGATGGCGACGGCATCACCCTGGTCAACATCGGGGTCGGCCCGTCCAACGCGAAGAACATCACCGACCACCTGGCGGTGTTGCGTCCGCATTGCTGGCTGATGATCGGCCACTGCGGCGGCCTGCGGCAGTCGCAGACCATCGGCGACTACGTACTGGCGCACGCCTACATGCGCCGCGACGGCATCCTCGACCGCGCGCTGCCGCCGCACATCCCGATCCCGGCGCTGGCCGAAGTCCAGGTCGCCTTGCAGGAAGCCGCCGCCGAAGTCACCGGCGAGCGCGGCGAGTCGCTCAAGCGACGCTTGCGCACCGGCACCGTGCTCACCTACGACGACCGCAACTGGGAGCTGCGCTGGGCCCAGGAGCGGCCACTGATCAACCTGGCGCGGGCCATCGCGGTGGACATGGAGAGCGGCACCATCGCCGCCCAGGGCTACCGCCTGCGGGTGCCCTACGGCACGTTGCTGTGCGTCTCGGACAAGCCGCTGCACAGCGAGATCAAGCTGCCCGGCTCGGCCAACGCCTTCTACGAGCGCGCGGTGAACCAGCACCTGCGGATCGGCATCGCCGCCCTCGATCTGTTGCGCAGCCAGCTCAACTCGCTGCACTCGCGCAAGCTGCGGAGTTTCGACGAGCCGCCGTTCCGTTGATCGGACGCGCCGCGGTTTCCGTGCGGAAACCGCGGCGCGCTTCTACGCCTTGCGGCGCCGAGGCCCTACAATGATGGCCCTTCGCCCTGCGTGGAACCGCGGCGCCCTCTGCCGGTCGGAACGACCACGCCTGCCATCGATGTGAGCCCCATGCCGTTCAGCGTCCCCACTCATCTCAGCAACCCGCTCCGTCGCTTCGCCCGCCGCCTGGTACCCGATGCCGCGCCGGAAGTGGCAGCGCCGTTGCCGATGCCGGAAAGCCTGGCCGGCGAACCGTGGTTCTCGGTCGGGCGGGCGGTCGAGGCCCTCGGCGGCGAGCGGGTCGATGGCTGGATCCTGGAAGAATGGCGTGGCTTGGCCCTGCGCGCGCGTTTCAGCGCTTGCTGGCGCGATCCGCGCGGCAACCTGTGGAATGTCCTGCCGCAGGCGGGCGCCATCGCTTTCCTGGCCGACCCGCAGCGGCGCTACGAAGGCGTGCCGCTGGCCGACCAGTACCAGGCGCTCAGCCGCGATGTCCTGCTGGAAGACTACCTCGGCCTGCGGCGCCAACTGGCCCGCGCCGGCCTGGACGATGAGGCCCGCGAGCGCCTGGCCGGGATGGCCGCGCGCCTGGAAAGCTGGCTGGCCCTGGGCGGCCGTGGCGACCAGGCTTGTCCGTGCGGCAGCGGCAAGCGCTACCGCAACTGCTGCTCCCGCCTGGTGGCCCCGGCCTCCTGAGCGACGTTGCGCGGTGCGACGCGCCACTGCTCGCCGGGTTTCGGCGTGCCGAAGGTCGCCGGGTCCACGCCTTGGCTGCGCAGCGCCGCCTGGAGCGCCTTGGGCGGGTCGTCCTGCTGTTCGTCGGTGAGATTGAAGGTACCGAAGTGGATGGCCATGCTGGTCTGCGCCTGCAGCGTGCGATGGGCCTGCACCGCGTCGTCGGGATTCATGTGGTGGTCGCGCATGAACCAGCGCGGCTCGTAGGCGCCGATCGGCAGGGCGGCGAAACGCATCGCCCCGAAGCGCTGGTTGATCAGCCCGAACTCCGGGCCGAGCCCGGTATCGCCGGGAAACAGCAGCGGGCCGTCCGGCGAGTCGATGACGAAGCCGAGCCAGAGCGTGCGGTTGGTGTCGCTGCGGGTGCGCGACGACCAGTGCTGCACCGGTACGCCATGCAGCGTCAGGCCAGCGCCCAGCGGCACGGCCTGCCACCAGTCGATCTCCACGACGTCGGCGAAACCTGTCTGGCGGATCAGCCCGGCGTTGCCCAGGCCGCTGACCACCTTGGCCGTCGGCCAGCGCCGGTGGAGCTGGCGCAGGGTTTCCAGGTCGAGGTGGTCGTAGTGGTTGTGGCTCACCAGCACCAGGTCGATCGGTGGCAACTGGTCGAGCGTCAACCCGGGCGGATGGTGGCGCTTCGGGCCGATGAAGGCGAGCGGGCTGACCCGTTGCGACCAGACCGGGTCGGTGAGGATGTTCAGGCCGCGGTGCTGGATCAGCAGGGTGGCGTGGTTGATGTAGGTGACCCGCAGTTCTTCGCCGCGGGCGCGCTCGTTCATCCTTGGCGGCGTTGCCGTCGGCGGCAGGGCGACCCACGGGCGTTGCGGCGGGCGGTTCCACTGCCACTTGAGCAGGTCGCGCAGGCTCTTGTGCGCGGTCGGCTGGATATTGCGGAAACGTTCGCCGTCGAAATGGTCCGAAGGCGGACCCTGATAGGCGCTGCCAGCGCAGCCGGCCAGGGTCAGCAGGCTGATCAGCCAGGTGGGACGCAGGGAGGGCATGAGGGGATGCTCTTGCGGTCAGGCTCTCGGACAACCTAGCATGCCGCCCGGTACCCCGATCAAGCCAACTCGTTTCCAGTCATGTCCCGTCCACCGCGTCCTTCCCCGCGTTATCCCGTCCGCCCTGCGCCACGCCGGGTGGCCAAGGCGCCGCCGAGCGAGCCGAAGCTGCTGCTGTTCAACAAGCCGTTCGACGTACTGACCCAGTTCAACGACGAGCAAGGGCGTTCGACCCTCAAGGACTTCATCCCGGTGCCGGGCGTGTATCCGGCCGGGCGCCTGGACCGCGACAGCGAGGGCCTGTTGCTGCTGACCAACGACGGTCGCCTGCAGGCGCGCATCGCCGACCCCCGGCACAAGCTGCCGAAGACCTACTGGGTGCAGGTCGAAGGTACGCCGGACGAGGAGCAATTGCGGCGCCTGCGCGAGGGCGTGACGCTCAACGACGGCCCGACGCTGCCCGCCGAGGCGCGTCTGCTGGATGAGCCGACGTTGTGGGAGCGGGTGCCGCCGGTGCGTTTTCGCAAGTCGGTGCCGACCCACTGGCTGGAATTGGTGATCCGCGAGGGGCGCAATCGCCAGGTGCGGCGGATGACGGCGGCGGTGGGCTTGCCGACGCTGCGGCTGGTGCGGGTGCGGATCGGCCCCTGGAGCCTGGACGGCCTGGGCCTCGGGGAATGGCGGGAAGTGCCGGCGCGGCTGGACTGACGAGAGGGGCGTCGTCCAGCGGGCGCGGAACGATCAGTAGTACGACTTGATCACGGCGATGCCGCGACCCATCACGTCGCGCCAGGCGTCGCGGGTCTCGGCGTCGCAGTCGCGGTCGTGCTCGGCGACCGCCATCAGCAGGGCGTCCAGCCACAGGTCGTAGAGTTCCGGGCGGATATCCAGCGCGGCGCGCGAATGGCTGGCGCCGAGGGCGCGCAGCTTGCTGTCGGACATGCCGCGGGCGTACATCACCAGGTTCATGATCCCGGCACGCAGCAGGTGTTTCTGCGCAGTCATGTCGGTGGTGGCGAACTTGGCGCGAATCTGCGGGGAACTGGCAAGGAAATGCCGGTAGAAATCATCGAAGAATCCGGTGCTGGCACAGCAGCGTCCATAACTCTGCATGACGCGGTCGGCGGCGTTCATGGCGACTCCCTTGTTCTAGGCAATGGCAAGGCGAGCCGGCCCCGTTGGCCGGGGCCGGCGGATGATTACGAGTGGTTGGATGACGCGCGTGGCGCCGGGGTTACATGCCCGCGCCTTCGAGGCTGCCGATGACCAGGCCCTTGATGATGAAGCCCAGTACGCCCAGGCCGAGGGCGAAGAACAGGATCAGGGTTCCGAACTTGCCGGCTTTCGACTTCTTCGCCAGGTCCCACACGATGAAAGCCATGAACAGGATAAGCACGGTCACCAGACCGGTCATCATCCACTCTTCGAACAGTTCGGGATCCATTGGCAACCTCCGGATTTTCAAGCAAACGAAGTCCGGCTCGCGGTCGGACGGAGCGTGCCATGGGGGGCGGGCAAGGCGTTTATCGTTCTACGAGCAGGCTGCTCTTTATATGCGGGGGCCACGCGGGCATGACAACTGAAACAGGCTGCCGATTATACGGCATGCCGCCTGTTCCGTGTCATGTCCCAGGTCTCGCTACGATCAATCGCGCAGGTGCTCCAGCGGCAGTTCGGTACTCGCCAGCACCTGGTTGAGGACGAAGCTGGAGCGCACGCTGGAGACCCCCTCGATGCGCGTCAGGGTACCCAGCAGGAGTTTCTGGTAATGGTCCATGTCCGGCACCACGACCTTCAACTGGTAGTCCGCGTCCATCCCGGTGACCAGGCTGCACTCCAGCACTTCCGGGCATTTGCCGATGACTTCCTGAAAATGTTCGAAGCGTTCCGGGGTGTGTCGGTCCATGCCTATGAGGACGAAGGCGGTGAGGCTCAGGCCGAGTTTCTTGCGGTCCAGCAAGGCTACCTGGCGGACGATGTAGCCGTCGTCCTCGAGCTGCTTGACCCGTCGCGAACAGGGCGATGGCGACAGGCCTATCCGTTCTGCCAGTTCCTGGTTGGAGATGCGTGCGTCGCGCTGGAGTTCTTCGAGGATACGCAGGTCGTAGCGGTCGAGTTTGTTCATGGCGAGGATTTCTTTCAGGTTGATTGCCATCGGCAAGGTGAATTTGAGTGATTTATTGCGCAATCAAGGTTCTGGTGAGCAATATTAGCAATCATTGGTCGCGCCTGGCGACGTATTCTTTTACCCAGATTCACGGCCCGGACATCTCGTCCATCACGGCTCGCCCAATCAGGCCAGCCGTGGCCGCCGACCCTACAGGGTTGCGCCGGCCTCCGGGTTGCACACCGCCCAGAAGGTGGAGTGAGGTGAGCCGTCGCCAACAGCGCCGAGCCAGGACAGTTACCCCAGAAGGGAGGTCGACGGGCCTCCCTTTTTCTTTGCCCGCGATCCGGCCCGTGCCGCGCTTTTACCCATTCTTTACCCGGCGTTTACCCACCCTTGGCGGAAAACGGCGGAAAGTCGTTCCCGGGATCATTCGAACGTGGCCGGGCGACCAGGCCCGGGGCGAGGCAGACGATGAACGGTGGATGGTGGCGAATGCTCGGGGTGGGCGCTCTCTCGCTGTGCCTGTGCGTCCAGGCGCAGGCCGACGACGGCCGAGGGGGACGCGGTGGAGCCGGCGGCGAGCGCGGTGTTGCCCACGGACAACCGGGACCTGGCCGCGGCGAAGCGCATGGCGGCAGTTGGGGACCGCATCCCGACTGGCGTCCGGGCCGGGTGGTGGAGGCCTTGCCGCGCGGACACCTGCGGGTGCCCTATCGCGGCGGCGAGTATTTCTTCGACGACGGCTACTGGTACCGACCCGACGGCCCGCGCTATGTGCTGGTCGTGCCGCCCCGCGGGGTGCGCGTCCGCAGCCTGCCGCCCTATGCGGAGCAGGTCTGGCTGGGCAGCGTGCTGTACTTCCTTGCCGCCGGCACTTACTACCTGTGGCATGCCGACACCCGTGAGTACGAAGTAGTCAGCCCGCCGCCGCGGGCAGCGGGACCCGTTTATCCGGTCAGCGGGCCGGCCGCCAGCTACGACGTGGTGGCCTACCCCGCGCGCGGCCAGGGGCCCGACCAGCAGGGCCGCGACCGCTACGAGTGCCACCGCTGGGCGGTGGGCGAGAGCGGCTTCGACCCGGCGGGGGCGACCTACGCGCCGGCCGCCGAGGTCGCCAACGGCTACCGCCGGGCCATGGCCGCCTGCCTGAGCGGGCGCGGCTACAGCGTCAACTGACGGTTTCCTTGCCGACCACTTCCTGCGGGTCGGCATGGATCAGCACCTCGGCCTTCGGGTATTCGCGCTTGATCGCCAGCACTGCGCGGTCGGTCAGGGCGTGGGCCACCGACAGGCTCAGCTCGCCGGGCAGTTCGAGGTGCAACTGGACGAACCAGTGGTTGCCGGAAATCCGCGTGCGCACGTCGTGCGCGCCGAGCACTCCCGGCACGCTGCAGGCGAGTTCGCGCATGCGCTCGCTGATGTCGGTAGGCAGTTCCCGGTCCATCAGGATCGACACCGACTCGCGAGCGATCTGCAGGGCGCTCCAGAGGATGTACAGGGCGATGCCCAGGCCGAACAGGCCGTCGCTCTGTGGCCAGCCGTAGCGGGCCAGGAGCAGTGCCACGAGGATGCTGGCGTTGAGCAGCAGGTCCGAGCGGTAGTGCAGCGAGTCGGCGCGTATCGCGGTGGAACCGGTGCGGCGGATGACGTGGGTCTGGAAGGCCAGGAGAAGGGCCGTGAGCAGCAGCGACAGCAGCATCACCGCGATGCCCCAGGTGGCCGCGCCGAGGGGCTGCGGGTCGCGCAATTGCTCGACCGCCTGGATAGCCACCAGCACCGCGCTGGCACCGATGAACATGGCCTGGGCCAAGCCGGCCAGGGCCTCGGCCTTGCCGTGGCCGTAGCGGTGGTCGTCGTCGGCCGGGCGTAGCGAATAGTGCACCGCCAGCAGGTTGAGCAGCGAGGCGGCACTGTCCAGCAGGGAGTCGGTGAGGCCGGCGAGCAGGCTCACCGAACCGCTCAGCCACCAGGCAATGGCCTTGCCGATGACCAGGGTGACGGCGACACCGAGCGAGGCCAGGGTGGCCAGGCGCAGCAGGCGGGCGTGGGGGGAATCGGGACTCATGGGGCGCTTCTGTCAGGAGGGACGGCGCCACTGTAAACCAACCGGGCGGCGACCGGGCACTGACGCACGGTCGCGCTCGGAGGGCGGATCAGGCGGCCGGCTTCAGGCCATAGGCCGCCAGTTGCTCGACGCTGCCGCTGTGGCGGATCAGGCGCGGGTCGTCGAGCGGCAGTTCACGGCCGATCTCGCGTTCGAGGATGGCCTTGAGCTTGCGGTTGTCGACCTTGCCGTCCGCGCCGACGGCATCCTTGAGCACTTCCGGGGCGACCGAGTACTTGGCGTCGGGCAGGTAGATGGCGCCGGTGGCGAAGTCGACGCCGAAGGCGATCAGGCCGGGGATGATATAGAACAGCAGGCCGATGGCGTCGAAGGCGACGATGGCCGGATCGATGCGACCGTCGATCTGGCCGCGTCGCTCGGGGTAGAACAGCGTACCGCAGGCCGACAACTGGCTCAGCAGGGCTGCACTGAGAACGGCACAGGAAACGCGGGTGGCAAGGCGCATGTATGACCTCCGGGTGAACATGACGGCGAACTATAGCAATCGACCAGCGTTCGGCAATCTTCTGCCGCGACGATGACGATAAGACCGTCGAAAGCGCCTGCCGGTTCGCCGGTATACTTCGTCGGTCAGTCCGGAGCCAGCATGATTTCCCTACCCATCGACGCCGTTGTTCCCGCCCTGCGCCAGGCCCTTGGTGCACAACACCAGGCCGTCCTGGAAGCCCCGCCGGGTGCCGGCAAGACCACCCGGGTGCCGCTGGCCCTGCTCGACGAGCCCTGGCTCGCCGGCCAACGCATCCTCATGCTCGAACCGCGACGCCTGGCGGCGCGGGCCGCGGCCGAGCGGCTGGCCGCCGAGCTGGGCGAAAAGGTCGGCGAGACCGTCGGCTACCGGATCCGCCTGGAGAGCAGGGTCGGCCCGAAGACCCGCATCGAAGTGGTCACCGAGGGTATCCTTGCCCGTCGCCTGCAAGACGACCCGGCGCTGGACGGTGTCGGCCTGGTGATCTTCGACGAATTCCACGAGCGCAGCCTGGATGCCGACCTGGCCCTGGCGCTGACTCTCAATGGCCGCGAACTGTTGCGCGACGAGCCGCCGCTGAAAGTGCTGGTGATGTCGGCGACCCTGGAGGGCGAGCGTCTTGCGGCGCTGCTCGGCGAAGCGCCGGTGGTGCGCAGCGAGGGCCGCATGTTCCCGGTGGATATCCGCTGGGGACGGGCGGCGCAACCCGGCGAGTTCATCGAGCCGCGGGTGCAGCAGGCGGTGCTCCAGGCGCTGGCGGAGGAAAGCGGCAGCGTGCTGGTCTTTCTTCCCGGCCAGGCCGAGATCCGCCGCGTTCACGAAGGCTTGCGCGAGGCCCTTGACGGTCGCCCCGAGGTGCTGCTCTGCCCGCTGCATGGCGAGCTCGACCTCGCCGCCCAGCGCGCCGCCATCGAGCCGGCGTCGCGGGGCACGCGCAAGGTGGTGCTGGCGACCAACATCGCCGAGACCAGCCTGACCATCGACGGCGTACGGGTGGTGATCGACGCCGGCCTGGCGCGGGTGCCGCGCTTCGATCCGGGTAGCGGCATGACCCGCCTGGAGACCCAGCGCATCTCCCGCGCCTCCGCTACCCAGCGTGCCGGCCGCGCAGGGCGCCTGGAGCCGGGCGTATGCTACCGCTTGTGGTCGGAGAGCCAGCATGAGCAGTTGCCTGCCTACGGCACGGCGGAAATCCTCCAGGCCGATCTGGCCGGGCTGGCCCTGCAACTGGCGCGCTGGGGCGTGGCGCCGGAGGAGCTGGCCTGGCTCGACGCGCCGCCCGCGGCGGCCTACGCCCAGGCCCGCGAGCTGCTCGGGCGGCTGGGGGCGCTGAACGCCAGCGGCGCGTTGAGTGCCCATGGCCAGGCGATGGCCGAATTGCCGACCCATCCGCGCATTGCCCACCTGCTGCTGCGCGGCCAGGCCCTCGGCCTTGGCGAACTGGCTTGCGACGTAGCGGCGCTGCTCGGCGAACGTGACATACAGCGTGGCGGCGGCGCCGACCTGCACAGCCGTCTCGCCCTGCTCGCCGGCGAGGCCCGCGCTGGCGCCTCGCGCGGCGCGGTACAGCGCGCCCGGCAACTGGCCCGGCAGTTCCGCGGTTACCTGCGCGGCGCCGCCAGCGAGGCGGTCGTCGATCCCGGCCATCCGCGCTGGCTGGGTTGCCTGCTGGCCTTCGCCTATCCCGACCGCATCGCTCGCCAGCGCCGCGCCGGCGGCGGCGACTACCGGCTGGCCAATGGACGCGCTGCGCAGTTCGGCGAACCGGACAGCCTGATGAAGCTGCCCTGGCTGGTGATCGCCGATCTGGGCAGCCGCCAGGGCCAGCGCGAAGAGCGGATCTACCTGGCCGCCGAACTCGATCCGAGGTTGTTCGATACGGTCCTGGCGGAGCAGGTCAGCCAGCGCGACGAGCTGCAGTGGGACGAGCGCGAAGGCGTGCTGCGCGCCGAGCGCCAGCGCCGGGTCGGCGAACTGGTGCTGTCCAGCGAGGCGCTACCCGGCCTCGACGAAGCGGCGCGCAGCCAGGCGCTGCTCGGCCTGGTCCGGCGCAAGGGCCTGGAGTTGTTGCCCTGGACCCCGGAACTGCGCCAGTGGCAGGCGCGCATCGGCTTGCTGCGCCGGCTGGACCTGGAAGACAAGGGCGAGAGCGAGTGGCCGGACGTCAGCGACGCCGCGTTGCTGGAACGGTTGGAGGAATGGTTGCCGGCCTATCTCGGCAAGGTCACCCGCCTGGCTCACTTCGCCAACCTCGACCTGGCTTCGATCCTCGCCGGGCTGTTGCCCTGGCCATTACCGCAGCGTCTCGACGAGTGGGCACCGAAAACCCTGGAAGTCCCCTCCGGCTCGCGCATCCGCCTGGACTACAGCGAAACCCCGCCGATCCTCGCGGTGCGCCTGCAGGAACTGTTCGGCCTCGGCGACACTCCGCGCATCGCCCAGGGCCGCCTGGCAGTGAAGCTGCACTTGCTGTCTCCCGCGCATCGCCCGGTGCAGGTGACCCAGGACCTGGCGAACTTCTGGCGCAGCACCTATGCGGAAGTCAGGAAGGACCTGAAGGGACGCTATCCGAAGCATTATTGGCCGGACGACCCGCTGGTGGCCGAGGCCACTGCCCGGGCCAAGCCACGTAAGTAGTCGACGGCGCTCAGAGCACCCGGGTCAGGTCGTCGTCGAGGAAGTGCCGGAAACTCAGGCGCTGGCCGTCGGCGAAGTCGAAGTGGCTGTCCAGGGTCGGGCCGTTGAGGACGAACTCCAGGGCCAGCAGGCGCACACCGACCAGGCCGCGCTGCCGGCCGAGGTCGTGCAGGCGGTACTCGCCCGGGCCTTCGTCGTTCTCGCAGGGCCGCGGCGCTTCGCCGCTGCGCCAGAACACCGTCTCGCCCTCGAAGTAGAGGCGATACCAGCGTTGCTCGAACTGCAGGTAGACCACGTTCACCGGATCGGCCGGACGGCCTTCCCACCACCATTCCTGGATCAGCAGCGACTGGCAGACCTGTCCGCGCAGGGCGGGCTGTTCGCCGTTGATCGTGCAGCAGGGGATGGCGGTATGCATCGGGCTCCTCCTCCGGGGTCGGTTCACAGCAGGGACAGGTCGGCGCCGTCGCTCCGCAACTGGTCGTAGGCCTGGTCCAGGCGGTCGCGCAGCGCTTCGGCGCCGGGAATGTGGCGCGAGACGATCATCCGCAGCGGCAGGCGGTACAGTTCCTGGCTTGCCAACGCCTGGCGGCTGGCCGCTTCCACCGGCGCCTGGTAGTCGAGCAGGTAGTCGCCGCGCCCGAGTTCGAGCATGCGCAAGGCGGCGTGGTGGGTGCCGGTGCGGTACAGGCGCAGGTGCAGGTTGGGGTCCTGGATGAAGTCGGTGACCGGTTTCCAGTAGCTGTAGCCGCTGATCAGGATCAGCCGGCGTCCGGCCAGGTCCTGGGGAACCCGCGGTGCCGGATGGTGCGCCGGGTAGTACAGGTTCAGGCTGACGTGGCCGAGCACGCGCCGCGCCTGGAGGGTGTCGGCGGCCAGCTCCGGCTTGGCCGCGCCGGCCCACAGCGCCACGCTGCCATCCTGCAGCCCCAGGTACAGGCGCGCGCTGGGCAGGGCGCGGAACGCCGGACGATAGCCGGCCCGCTCCAGCAGCAGGCGGACCAGGCGGGCGCCGGAACCGGCGGCGTGGCCATCCCGGGCGGTATAGATGTAGGGGGGGAATTCGTAGTAGCCGACGTTCAACGACGGCCTTGCGTCCTGCGCATGGAGCTGCGGGGCGGCCAGCAGGGCGAACGCCAGCAGCGCGAGCAGGGGCGTTGTGGTGCGTAGGGGCATGGTGTGCGGCCTTGCCGTTTTTTGTTGTTATGAATGGGGGCGAAGCATGCGGCGCGCCGGGCCGCTTGTCCAGCCCGGCGCGCGCCCGGTCAATGGGGCAGCAGGAAGCGCGCGGCGAGCGGCAGGTGGTTGGAGATCTGCAGCGTATCGCTGCGCCGGACCCGGGCATCGAGACGGGTCAGCGAGGGGCTGTGGAACAGGTAGTCGAGGGTCCGATCCGGCCCCTGGACCCGTGGGTCGTTGGGGAAGTGCGTGTACCAGCGAACCTGGTCGACGCCACTGGCCTCTTCCAGCGACGGCACCATCGGGAAGCGCCCGCTCAGGATGGCCAGTTCGCTGTCTTCCCGGTAGGGCGCGCGCAGCGGCGCCAGCAGGTAGGGATACTGGCCGGGCGGCAGCAGGTTGAGGTCGCCGCCGAGCAGCCAGGGCGTGCGCCTGGCCTGCAGTTCGTCGAGCAGCGTACGGGTGGTCTCGACCTGGCGCTCGAGGGTGTCGTCGTTCGCCTGCGGGCGGTCGAAGCGGGCGTTGAGCACGGCCAGCTCGCCGCCGCCGTCGATCGGCAGGTGGCTGACCAGGATCGCCGGGCGCGGCCCGAACAGGCGGTCGAACAGCCCGCCATCGCGTGGCGGCAACTGGCGCCGCTCGGCGCTATCGATGCGATAGCGGCTCAGGGTGGCCTGCTTGCGGCCGACGCTGCCGAAGATGTGCGGCGTCGGCACGAAGGCCGACTTCCACTCGTAGGCCTGGGCGCTGCAATGGTAGAGATCGTTGATGCGCTCCTGGATCAGCGCCAGTTGGTCCTGATCGTCGGTGGCGCTGGAGCCGTCGTCGATCTCCTGGAGCAGGACCAGGTCCGGCTGCTCGTCGCGGATCACCCGGACCACCTCGTCGAGGGTGAACGCCAGGTCTTCGGCGGTGGGGCGCTGGTCCGGGCCGGTGGCATCCGGCAGGTCGTCCCAGAAGACGTAGCGCTTGCCGGCCAGGTACTGGATGTTCCAGGTCATCACCTTCAGGGCCTGCCCCGGCTTCAGCGCCGGCGCGGCGCCCTGGCAATGCAGGGGCGCGGCTTCGCGATCGGCGGGTTGCCAGCTCAGCAGGTAGCTGGCGAGCAGGGCACCGCCGACCAGCAGGAGCAGGCCGACGAACAGCAGGTTGCGTAGACGGGGCAGTGACATCGCAATCGAGACTATGCTGGAAAGGACCAGAGCATAGAGCTTGCCGCCGCGCATTTCACCCTTGCAGGTCGAATTGACGCAAGGGTTCGCGTTTTTTCGAGCGGGAGGGTATCGCATGCCGCGCAAGGTATTCAGCAGCCAGGCCTACCGCCACAAGGTGGTGCTGGTCAGTGGTGGTTGTTCCGGCATTGGTCGCGCGCTGGCGCTGCGTTTCGCCCGGGCCGGTGCGCGACTGGCGATCCTCGACCTCGACCAGGCGGCGCTGGACAGCCTGGTCCAGCACCTGCGCGACCATCTCGGCGGCGAGGCGCTCGGCCTGCGCTGCGACGTCGCCGACGCCGATGCGGTGGAGCGTGCCGTGGCGCTGGCGGTGGAGCGCTTCGGCGGCATCGACGTGCTGGTCAACAACGCCGGCATCACCCACCGCGGTACCTTCGCCGAAACCGGCCTGGGGGTTTTCCGCAAGGTCATGGCGGTGAACTTCTTCGGCGCCGTGCATTGCACCCGCGCGGCGCTGCCGAGCCTGCTCGAACGGCGCGGGCAGATCGTCGTGCTCAGTTCGCTGACCGGCTTCGCCCCGTTGCTCTACCGCAGCGCCTACAACGCCAGCAAGCATGCCTTGCACGGTCTGTTCGATACCCTGCGGATGGAGCTGGAAGGCACCGGCGTCAGCGTGACCCTGGCCTGCCCGGGATTCACCGCCACCGACCTGCGCAAGAACGCGCTGGTCGGCGATGGCTCGGTGACTCGCCAGCCGGTGCAAGTGCTGGGCAGCCAGGTGGCATCGCCGGTGGAGGTCGCCGAGGCGATCTTCCAGGGCGCCGCGCGGCGCCGGCGCCTGCTGGTGCTGTCCAACGTCAACTGGCGGGCGCGGCTGCTGGCGCGCTTCTTTCCGCGTCTCTTCGAAAAGCTGCTGGTGCCGCGCCTGTCGGGACTCAAGCCGCAACCCTGACGGCGCTCAGTGGGCGTGGTCGTGGACGTCGAAGCCCTGGCTCATGTCCCAGTAGGAGGCCTCGACCTTGTGCCCGTCGAGGTCGCGGATGAAACACCCGTAGTAGGGCTCGCCGTACAGCGGACGCGGGCCCGGCGCGCCCTCGTCGTCTGCGCCGGCGGCCAGGGCCGCGGCGTGGAAGGCGTCGACCTGGGCCTTGCTGTCGGCGAAGAAGCCGACGTGGCTGCCGTTGCCGACGCTGGCGGGACGGCCGTCGATCGGCGCCTGCACCCAGAACTCCGGATAGAGCTTGCCGTAGGCTACGGCGCCGGGGTATTCGAGGATCACCTTGCAGCCGAGGGCGGCCATCACCGCGTCGTAGAAGGCTCGGGCACGGGGAAAGTCGTTGGTGCCGATGGACAGGTGGGAAATGCAGCTGGGGTTGGCCGATTCGTCGCTCATGGTCCGTTCCTCGAGGCAGGGCTCGTCAAGCATAGGCCAGCGCGGCGAATCGGCGCGCGGCGCCGTTCACATCCCGTTGCGTGGCGCCGGACCGAGGCTGTAGATGCGGAAGGCGACGATGGTCAACAGCAGCTGGAAGAACCCGCTGAGCGCATGCAGGGCGACCCGCAGCACGACGGCGTCGCCGGCCGAATCGGCGAGCCAGGCTTCCAGGCTCCAGACCGGCAGCAGGATCACCAGCGAACAGGCGAGGATCAGGAAGAATCGCCCACGGGTGAACTCGAAGCTTTCCCGCAGCGCCTGCAGCGGACTACGGCCGCGCAGCACCAGGCAGAATTCGGCGAAGGACAGCTTCACCATGACGAAGATGCCCGGCAGGATCAGCAGCGACAGGCCGAGCACGATCAGCAGCGAAGTCAGCGCCGCGAGTAGCGCGAAGGCTGGCCACAGGCGCAGCGCGGCGCTCCACAGCTGGCCGACGCGAGGCCGCTCGTCGCGCCCGCGCGCGTCCATGAACAGGATCAGGGCTGCGGTGTAGAGCGGGTAGAAGAGCAGTCCGGCGACCAGGCTCCAGGCGCCCATCTGCTGGGGGCCGACGGCTTCGTCGATCTGCTGCTGGAGCAGGCTTTCGAGGAATATCCAGGGCAGGCAGAGCGGCACCAGGGTGGTCAGGTGGCGGGTGAAGAAGAACCAGGCGTCACGCAGCGGCAGCAGAGGATTCATCGCGGGTCGGCAGATCGGATACGAGCCCGCGACTCTAACCCAGCCGGCCGCCGAGGCCAACGCCTGGCGGCCGCCGTTGCCGTTCAGGCCGCTTCGCGAGCCTGGGCCTGCTCCAGTTCGCGGACCAGCGGCAACACGTGCTTGCCGAAATACTCCACTTCTTCGTGGAAGTGCAGGAAGGCCGACAGCACCAGGTCGACCCCGGCCGCCTTCAGCGCGACGATGCGCTCGGCGATCTGCCGTGGCGTGCCGATCAGGTTGGTCTTGAAGCCGTCGTTGTATTGCACCAGGTCTTCGAAGGTGGATTTGGCCCAGTTGCCATCGCCCTCCGGCGAGGCCTTGCCGGCCTGTTTCACCGCGTCGCCGAAGGCGTTCACCGCCTCGTAGTCGGCCTTGGCGATGATCTCGTCGAGCACCGCCCGCGCTTCCTCCTCGGTGTCGCGGGCAATGATGAAGGCGTTCACTCCGACCTTGACCGAATGGCCGTTGGCCGCCGCCTTGGCGCGGATGTCCTCGACCTGGGCGCGGATGCCGTCGATGCTGTTGCCGTTGGTGAAGTACCAGTCGGACACGCGCGAGGCCATGTCCCGCGCCGCCCGCGAGCTGCCGCCCTGGAAGATTTCCGGGTGCGGCTGCTGGATCGGCTTGGGTTTCAGGGTGTAGTCGTGGAAACGATAGAAATCGCCCTTGAAGGTGAAGTTTTCCTCGGTCCAGATGCCTTTCAGCACGCGGATGAACTCCTCGGAGCGCCGATAGCGTTCGTCGTGCTCCAGCCAGGGTTCGCCGATGCCGGTGAACTCTCCCTTGAACCAGCCGCTGACGATGTTCACCGCGACCCGGCCATTGGTCAGTTGGTCGATCGTCGCCAGTTGCTTGGCCACCACCGCCGGATGCCAGGGGCCAGGCAGGATCGCCGCGATCACCTTGAGCTTCTCGGTGGCCGCCAGCAGGGCGTGGCTGATGGCCACCGACTCGTGCTGGTACTCGGCGCCGTAGCCGGCGGTGAAGCGGATCTGCGAGAGGGCGTAGTCGAAGCCGTTGCGTTCCGCCAACTGGGCCAGCTTGCGGTTGTAGTCGATGTCCCAGCTGGTGCGTTGCTCGATCTTGCTCACCACCAGGCCGCCGCTGACGTTGGGGACCCAGTAGGCGAAGCGGATCGGCTGTTGCTCTTGGCTCATCGGGGGTATCTCCGGGTAGGGGCGTGGTCCGGTGTCTATGAAGGAACCGTGCCATCCCGGATTCATGTTTTCGAATCAATGGCTTATGGGGGATATGGCGGAACCGGCCTGTCTTCTGCCGGACAGCCCTGTTGTCCCGCTGTTGCCCGGCAGACAGTCAGGCCGGCAAGCGCTGCAACAGTTCGGCGGCGCGCAGTACCACGGCGTACTCGCCGTGCAGGTTGGCCAACGCCATCGCATGCACCTCGTCGGCGCTGCGCGGGGTGCCGTGGAAATCGGGCTTGGCGAAGGTGAAGCAGGCGTCGGCCACTACCCAGGTCTGGAAGCCGAGGTTGCCGGCGCTGCGTGCGCTGGCTTCCACCGAGTTCTCCGTGGCTACCCCGACGAGCGCCACCTGGCGGATGTCGCGGACATGGAGCCAGCGTTGCAGGCCGCTGTTGATGAAGGCGTCGGGAACGTTCTTCTCGAACACCGCCTCGTCGTCGCGCGGCGCCAGCGCTGGCTGGAACTCCACGCCAGGCTGGCCGGGCGCGAAGGGCGAGCCGGGCTGCCGGGATACGTGCCGGACGTGCACCACCGGCCAGCCGGCGGCGCGCCAGGCGGCAAGCAGTTCGACGATGCGCGCCTCGGCGCCGGGATTGTTGCGCGGCGGCAGGTCGTGGCGCTGCATGCCGCGTTGCAGGTCGACGATCAGCAGGGCGACCTGGGACCGTGCGGAGCGCTGGGCATCGTCATTCATCGGGAATTCACCGGAGGAACTTGAGATCGTGCAGGGTGCTCCAATATTTCCCTTTGGTGCAATCCATCCTTCCTTCTCGAAATGCAGTCGAGGCGTGCGATGAAATCCGATGAGAAAACCCTGATCGACGGCCTGTTCAGCCGCCTGCGCGAGGCCGAGGGGCAGTCCGCTCCGCGTGACGCCGAGGCCGAGGCGCAGATCAACCAGCACCTGGTGCGGCAGCCGGCGGCGCCGTACTACATGGCGCAGGTGGTGCTGATCCAGGAAGCCGCGCTGAAGCGCCTCGACCAACGGGTGAAGGAGCTCGAGGCGCAGGTCGCCCAGTTGCAGCAGAGCCGTCCGAGCAGCGGCGGCTTCCTCTCCGGCCTGTTCGGCGGCGGCGCGCGCGACGAGCCGGCGCCGAGCCAATCGGGGCGCCCGACGGGCTGGGGCGAGACGCGTTTCTCCAATCCGGCGGCGGCGGCCGGCGACATGCGTCCGGGTATGGCGCCCGCCGCGGCGGCCGCGCCTTCGCGGGCCAGCGGCTTTCTCGGCGGTGCGCTGCAGACGGCCGCTGGGGTCGCTGGCGGGATGCTGGTGGCCGACCTGCTCACCGGCATGTTCCGCCACAGCCAGCCGCAGGAAATCGTCGAGGTGATCCAGGACGTCCCGGTGGATAACCTCGACGCCAGCCAGTTTGCCGATCCCGAGCCGGCGACCGAGCGCTTCGCCGATAGCGACTATCCCGCCGACGGCGGTTTCGCCGATGGCGATTTCAGCGACAGCGACTTCAACGACGACTCCAGCTTCCTCGGCGACGACGATTTGTTCACCTGACCGTTAGGGTTGCGGGCCGTGGGCTGCGATAATGGTGGCCCACTGCCGTCGTTCCGGAGTTCCCCTTGAGTCGTCCCGAGTCGCCCGCGGCGAAGAAGATCGCTGTCTTCGCCGATGTGCAGAACCTCTACTACACCGTGCGCCAGGCCTACGGCTGCCATCTCAACTACGCCGCCCTGTGGGCAGACATCGCTCGCGGCGGGAGCATCGTCGAGGCCTATGCCTACGCCATCGACCGCGGCGACCCGCGTCAGCAGCAGTTCCAGCAGATTCTGCGCAACCTCGGTTTCACGGTGAAGCTGAAGCCCTACATCCAGCGTGCCGACGGCTCGGCCAAGGGTGACTGGGATGTCGGCATCACCATCGACGTACTGGATGCCGCGCCACGGGTGGACGAAGTGGTGCTGCTGTCCGGTGACGGCGACTTCGATCTGCTGCTGGAGAAGGTCATCCGCGCCCACGGCGTCGTGGCTACGGCCTACGGGGTGCCTGGCCTGACCGCCAACGCGCTGATCCGAGCGGCGTCGCGCTACGTGCCGATCGAGGGCGGACTGCTACTCAAGGGCTGACCGGCCGCGCTCCAGAGGACGATGGGAGACGGCGAATCCGCTAGAATGCCGTCCGTTTCCTTTTTTCCGAGTCGCTCATGACGTTCGCTTCCCTCGGTCTGCTCGACCCCCTGCTCAAGGCCCTCGAAGGGCTCGGCCACGGCACGCCTACGCCGATCCAGGCCCAGGCCATACCTCCGGCGCTCAAGGGCCGCGACCTGCTCGCCGCAGCACAGACTGGCACCGGCAAGACCGCCGGTTTCGCCCTGCCGTTGCTGCAGCGGCTGACCCTGGAGGGGCCGCAGGTCGCTGCCAACTCGGTGCGCGCACTGGTCCTGGTTCCGACCCGCGAACTGGCCGAGCAGGTCCATGCCAGTATTCGCGACTACGGCCAGCACCTGCCGCTGCGTACCGCGGTGGCCTACGGTGGGGTCAGCATCAACCCGCAGATGATGAAGCTGCGCAAGGGAGTGGATATCCTCGTCGCCACTCCTGGGCGGCTGCTCGACCTGTATCGGCAGAACGCGGTGAAGTTCGCCCAGCTCCAGGCGTTGGTGCTGGACGAAGCCGATCGCATGCTCGACCTCGGTTTCGCCCGCGAGCTGGACGAACTGTTCGCCGCGCTGCCGCGCAAGCGCCAGACCCTGCTGTTTTCCGCGACCTTCTCCGACGCCATCCGCACGCTGGCCCGTGAACTGCTGCGCGACCCGCTGTCCATCGAGGTCAGTCCGCGCAATACCGCGGCGAAGAGCGTCAGGCAATGGCTGGTGCCGGTGGACAAGAAGCGCAAGGTCGAGCTGTTCTGCCACCTGTTGCAGGCCAATCGCTGGCGCCAGGCGCTGGTCTTCGCCAAGACCCGCAAGAGCGTCGAGGAACTGGTCGGACTGTTGCAGCGGCAGGGTATCGCCGCCGACTCGATCCATGGCGACAAGCCGCAGCCGGCGCGGCTGCGCGCCTTGCAGCGGTTCAAGGCCGGCGAGGTAGACCTGCTGGTAGCCACCGACGTGGCCGCGCGTGGCCTGGATATCGAGGAAATGCCGCTGGTGGTCAACTTCGACCTGCCGATCGTCGCCGAGGACTACGTGCATCGCATCGGCCGTACCGGACGTGCCGGTGCCTCCGGCCAGGCGGTGTCGCTGGTCTGCGCCGACGAAGTGGAGCTGCTGGCGGCGATCGAGACACTGATCGGGCAGACCCTGCCACGCCGCGAGGAGCCCGACTTCGAGCCGGAGCACCGGGTGCCGCAGACCGCACCGGGCGGCGTGGTGCTGAAGAAACCGAAGAAGCCGAAGAAACCCAAGGCCGCGGAGAGCGTCGGCAAGCCCGGCAAGATCCACTTGGGCAGTTGGTTCGACAGCAGCGCGCCGACGGTCAAGGCGGTGCGCAAGGCACCGGGCTTCGGCGCGGGTGCGGCGGGCAAGCCGAAGAAGCGGCCGTCCGGCAAATAGCGAGGCGCTGGCGTACCGGTCTCTAGCGCCTGCCGCGCAACCAGGCCAGCGCGCCGAGTCCGGCCACGCGCCCGCTGGCGAAGCAGGCGGTCAACAGGTAGCCGCCGGTGGGCGCCTCCCAGTCGAGCATTTCCCCAGCGCAGAACACGCCGGGCAGGCCATCGAGCATCAGGTTGCGGTCGAGCGCCTCGAAGCGTACGCCGCCGGCGCTGCTGATCGCTTCGTCCAGCGGACGCGGGCGCAGCAGCGTCAGCGGCAGGCGCTTGATCGCCGCCGCCAGGCGGGCCGGCTCGGTATAGGTGGCGGCGGGGGTGAGTTCACGCAGGAGGCCGGCCCGAACCCCATCGATGCCCAACTGGCTGCGCAGGTGATTGGCCATCGACCTGGAACCGCGCGGGCGAGCCAGGGCTGCCTCGATCTGCTCGCGACGCCTGTTCGGCAACAGGTCCAGCCATACTTCGGCCGAGCCCCGTGCCTCGATCCGTTCGCGGATGGCGGCGGAGAGGGCATAGACCAGGCTGCCCTCGATACCGTCGCGGGTCACGACGAATTCGCCCTGGCGCGGCGTTTCGCCCGCCAGTCCCATGGCCACCGGTTTGACCGGAGCGCCGGAGAACTTGTCGCGAAACAGCTCGCTCCAGCCGTCGATCTCGAAACCGCAATTGCTTGGCCGCAGGGGCTCGACCTCGACGCCGCGGGCCCGCAGCAGGGGCACCCAGGCGCCGTCGGAGCCCAGGCGCTGCCAACTGCCGCCACCGAGCGCCAGGATCACGGCGTCGGCCCGTATCGACAGGCGCTCGGCGGCGCTCTGGATGTCCAGCGTACCGTCCGCGTTCCAGCCCAGCCAACGGCAGCGGGTATGGATGAGCACGCCTTGCTCGCGCAGGCGCTTGAGCCAGGCACGGAGCAACGGCGCGGCCTTCATGTCGGAGGGGAACACCCGGCCGGAACTGCCGACGAAGGTGTCGATACCCAGGCCGTGGATCCAGGCGCGCAACGCATCCGCGTCGAATTCGCCGAGCAGTGCGGCGATTTCCTTCTGGCGCCTGCCATAGCGGCCGAGGAATTGTTCCCTGGCCTCGGCATGGGTGATGTTCATGCCGCCGACGCCCGCGAGGAGGAATTTCCGGCCGACCGAGGGCATGGCGTCGAACACTTCCGTGCGTACGCCCGCCTGGCTCAGGACCTCCGCGGCCATCAGGCCTGCGGGACCGCCGCCGACGATGGCGACCTGGGGGGAAGGGGAGGATGCTTGACTGGGCATGTGGACGACGAGCGAGACCTGGGGAAACCGGCGTGCAGTGTAACCGAGGCGAAGACCGCCTCCGAGCCTTGTCGATGCCACCTGGTCCGCTCGCCGTGCGCCTGGTCAGGAACTGATCAACCGTCGGGAGGCCAGACACGATGCGCTGCACGGAGCGTTTTTCGCACCTTATCCACAGGCGGTTCCACACGCTTTGTGGAAATCCGCCGACGCTCGTCGCGTGGCAGGAACGGCTTCCGGTCGCGCTTGCCCGAAGGTGCGCTAGGCCTTGGCTTCGACAGCCAAGCGCCAGGTCAGTGGATCAGCGAATTGCGCTTGGCGAACTCTGCGAGGTCGACCAGCGAACCCAGGCCGAGCTTCTGCAACAGGCGGGTCTTGTAGGTGCTGACGGTCTTGTTGCTGAGGAACAGCTTCTCGCCGATGGCCTTGTTCGAATAGCCCATGGCGAGATGCTGGAGGACGATCATCTCGCGGTCGGAGAGCAGGCCGATAAGCTCGCTTTCGGAAATGCGTTCCGGCGGGGTGCCGAGGGTATCGAACGTGAGCGAAGGAAAGAACGTGTAGCCAGCGGTCACCGCGTTCAGGGCGTTGATCAGGTTGTTCAGGTCTTCTTCCTTGTTGACGAACCCACGGGCACCGACCTGGATGCAGCGCTTGCAGAACGCCTCTGCGGATTGCGAAGTGAGTACCAGCACCTGGCTGCGCAGTCCCAGGGACTTGATCCGCGAGATCACGGTCAGGCCATCGAGTTTGGGAATGCCGATGTCGAGAATCACCACGTCCGGTTCGTGCTCCCGGACCAACTGGATGGCATCCACGCCATTGTCCGTCTCGGCGACCACCTGCAGACCATGCTTTTCCAGCAGGACGCGCACGGCGAGACGGATGACGGGGTGGTCGTCGACGATCAGGACGGTATGCATAAATTCGATTTACCTTGAGGGACCGGGACAGGGTCGGGATTCGATTTCCCGGGCGCTGCCGCCGGTGGTCATCCATGTTGGGCGCTAGGCCGAGATCGCCGTCCAGAATAGCCTGTTAAGGCGGGGCGATTCGGTTTTTCATGTGGAACCATGCTAATCCAACCGAACCTCCAAATCAGTAGGAAAATTCCCACAAAACATGGGGACTTGTCCCATAGGTCTAGTAAGGGAAACACAGCAGTATATCGCCGGTATTTCCTGGAAACCCTGTGTGGACCGTGATGAATGATTTGAATGTTCTGGTGTTGGAGGATGAGCCTTTTCAGCGCCTGGTAGCCGTCACAGCCCTGAAGAAAGTGGTGCCCGGATCGATCCTCGAGGCGGCGGACGGCAAGGAGGCGGTGGCGATCCTGGAGTCCTGCGGACACGTCGACATCGCCATCTGCGACCTGCAGATGAGCGGCATGGACGGCCTGGCGTTCCTTCGCCACGCAAGCCTGAGCGGCAAGGTCCATTCGGTGATCCTCAGCAGCGAGGTGGATCCCATCCTGCGCCAGGCCACCATTTCGATGATCGAGTGCCTGGGCCTCAATTTTCTCGGCGACCTCGGCAAGCCATTCAGCCTGGAGCGGATCACCGCCCTGTTGACCCGCTACAACGCTCGTCGCCAGGACCTGCCGCGACAGATCGAAGTCGCCGAGCTGCCCTCCGTGGCGGACGTGGTGCGCGGCCTCGACAACGGCGAGTTCGAAGCCTACTACCAGCCCAAGGTGGCCCTGGATGGCGGCGGCCTGATCGGCGCCGAGGTCCTGGCACGCTGGAACCACCCGCATCTCGGCGTATTGCCGCCGTCGCATTTCCTCTATGTGATGGAAACCTACAACCTGGTCGACAAGCTGTTCTGGCAACTGTTCAGCCAGGGGCTGGCGACGCGCAGGAAGCTGGCGCAGTTGGGGCAGCCGATCAACCTGGCGTTCAACGTCCATCCTTCGCAACTGGGTTCGCGTGCCCTGGCCGAGAACATCTCGGCGTTGCTGACCGAGTTCCACCTGCCGCCCAGTTCGGTGATGTTCGAGATCACCGAGACCGGGTTGATCAGCGCTCCTGCCAGCAGCCTGGAGAACCTCGTGCGTCTGCGGATCATGGGCTGCGGCCTGGCGATGGACGATTTCGGCGCCGGCTATTCGTCCCTCGACCGGCTCTGCGAGTTTCCCTTCAGCCAGATCAAGCTGGACAGAACCTTCGTCCAGAAGATGAAGACCCAGCCCAGGAGTTGCGCCGTCATCAGCAGTGTCGTGGCGTTGGCGCAGGCGCTGGGAATTTCCCTGGTGGTGGAAGGGGTGGAGAGCGACGAACAACGGGTACGCCTGATCGAACTCGGTTGCTCCATAGCCCAGGGCTACCTGTTCGCCCGGCCGATGCCGGAACAGCACTTTCTCGACTATTGCTCCGGATCCTGACGCCGCCGCCCTGGCCTCGGCTGCCTCTAGCCGAACGCCGGGCCTCGCGCCGGACGCGTTTCCTTTCCATACAACTGCCGGCCCTGCCGCACAGACCTTTCATGCGATCAAAACTATTCCTGCTGTTCTTCTGCCTGCTGCTGTCGGGCGGACGCCTGTTCGCCGTCGAAGCGCATCCGTCCCTGACGCTGTTCAGCCAGTTGCGCATCGAGCACGAGGACATGGCGATCGCCGAGGACGACTGGGCCTGGCTGCGTCACAAGGGTCACCTGAGGCTCGGCGCGGCGCTGGACGAGACCTCGCCCTTCAACGTCCGGCTCGACGACGAGAACTACGAAGGCATAACGGCGGACGTCGCCACGCTGGTCGGGCAGTTGCTCGGCATGCGCATCAAGGTCGTGAGCTTCGATACCCATGCGGATGCCGTGGCGGCGCTCGCTGCCGGAAAGATCGACCTGCTTGGCAGCCATTACAGCTCGGCGGGTGATTCCTCCCTGGTGCTCAGCCAACCCTATGCCCGTGATCGATTGGCGGTGTTCAAGCGGATGGGGGAAAAGCGCAACTCGCCGGAGGATCTCGCCGGACTCAGCGTGGCGGTGGCCCGGGAGCATGTCGGGGAATTGCGCCAGCGTTTCCCGCGGGCGCGTTTCGTGGTCTTCGGCAGCCATGACGAGGCCGTTGCCGCGGTGGCTTTCGGACATACCGACCTGTATCTCGACGATGTGCTCAGCGCCTACCACCGGATCAATCGGTCCTATTACGGCTACGTGAGGTTCGAGCGGTTTGCCGATGCCCGCCTGGAAGGGGGCTACGGCTTCCTCCTTCGTCGCGGCGACACGAACCTGTTGCGCGTCGTCAACTCGGCCATCGGCGCGATCAACCAGGACCGTCTCGAAAGCATCGCCAGGCGCTGGGTCGGCAGCGGTTCCCTGCCAACGGGCCAGCGTATCGCGCTGACGCCGCAGGAGAGTCGCTGGATCGCTCGCCACCCGGTGGTGCGGTTGGTCATCAACGACGACCTGGCGCCGCTGGCCTTCTTCAATTCCGACGAGACCTTCTCGGGCATCGCCTCCGACCTGCTGGACATGATTTCCCGCCGCACCGGCCTGCATTTCCAGGTCACGCCTCGCAGTGGCGGCTTCCCCGAGCAGATCGGCGTATTGGCCAGGAAGGAGGCGGACCTGGCGATCATGAGCCGCAGCAGCAAGCGCGAGGAAATGCTGCGTTTCACCCGCTCGTTCCTGTCCACCTCGTACGTCCTCGTCACCCGGGCGGACGACAAGGGACGCGCGGAGAGCCCCGGGAGCCTCGACGGCAAGCGCATAGCGATTCCCGCCGGCCATGTGGGCATGCAACAGGTGCGCGAGCGCTATCCGCAGGCCACGATGGTGGAGGTCGGCGTCGCGCTGGATGCCATGAACCTGGTCTACGAAGGACGGGCCGACGCGGCGGTGGTGCCGCTGGTCACCGCTCGCTACTACATCGTCCGGTTGTTCCGCGAGAGGCTGGCGATCGCCGACCTGGTTCCCATCGGTGCGGCCACCGCCCACTTCGCCGTTCGCCGAGGCGACGCCGAACTCCAGTCGATTCTCGACAAGGCCTTGCTGAGCATCTCGCCGGACGACCTGAGCGATATCGTCAATCGCTGGCGCTCGCCGCCGGGAATGAGCGGCCAGACCTGGGTCGACTACATCCTGGTGATCACCGAGATCCTGGCGATCGCAGCGGCCTTGCTGCTGCTCTGCCTGGGCTGGGTCACTTATCAGCGCCGGCAGATCAGGGTGCGCGCGCGGGTCGAACAGGCGCTCAGCGACCAGTTGCGGTTCGTCGAGGCCCTGACCGACTGCATGCCTCCGCCGCTGTATGTGCGCGATGTCAACGGACGGATGCTGTCCTGCAACCGCAGCTACCTGCAGAGCGTCGGCTTGAGTTCCGAGGAGGTGATGAACCGCACCGTGCTCGAACTGCCCATGGAAAACTTCGAGACCGCTCCGGAGTTCCATCGCAGCTACCTGATGGCCATGCGCGAGGGCAGGACCATCGAGGCGGTCTACCCGGTGGCGCTGGGCGGTCGGGAGCGCTGGATCGACCACTGGATCCAGCCGTTCCGCGATTCCAGCGGGACCATCCGCGGTGTCATCTGTGGCTGGCTGGACATCACCGAGCACCGCCAGTTGATCGATGAGCTGGAAGAGGCAAAGAATCTGGCCGACGAAGCGAGCCGGGCCAAGACCACCTTCCTGGCGACCATGAGCCACGAGATCCGCACGCCGATGAACGCGGTGATCGGTATCCTCGAACTGGCGCTCAAGCGTGCCGAGACCGGTCGGGTGGACCGTTCCAGCATCGAGATCGCCTATGCCTCGGCGAAGAGCCTGCTGGAGCTGATCGGCGATATTCTCGACATCGCCCGCATCGAGTCAGGTCGCCTCAGCCTGTCGCCGAAACGGGCCAACCTGCGCGAGCTGGTGGAATCGGTGGCACGGGTATTCGAAGGCCTGGCCCGGCAAAAGCGCCTGAGCCTGGTGCTGGAGATCGATTCGAGCATCAACGGCGACGTACTGCTGGATGCCATGCGCTTCAAGCAGATCCTCTCCAACCTGGTCAGCAACGCGATCAAGTTCACCGACGAGGGCTCGATCCGCATCCGCATCGATGGCCGCCAGGTGGAGCCGTCGCTGTTGCAGGTCAATCTCTGTGTGGAAGACACCGGCATCGGTATTTCCCTGGGCGACCAGCAGCAGTTGTTCCGGCCTTTCGCCCAGGTCAACCGCAACCTGCAGAACACCGAGGGCACCGGGCTCGGCCTGGTGATCTCGCGCTCGCTGTGCGAAATGATGGGAGGGCGCCTGGTGATGAGCAGCGAGCTGGGGCAGGGTACGCGGATCGACGTCGAGCTGCGCCTGCAGGTGCTGGAACCGATCGTCGAGAACGTGCGGGCGATCCCGCTCGGCAGTCGCCAGGCGCGGCGGTTGCAGGTGCTGGTGGTGGACGATCATGCGGTCAACCGGCAGATCCTCCATCAACAGCTGAGCTTCCTCGGTCATGACGTGGAGGAAGCGGAGAACGGCCTGAGCGCTCTCAACCTGTGGCATGGGCAACCGTTCGACATGGTCATCACCGACTGCCACATGCCGCTGATGAGCGGCTCCGACCTTGCCCGCTCGATCCGCCAGGAGGAGCGCGAGAATGGCGAGGAGCCGGTGGTCATCATCGGCCTCACCGCGGACGCCCAGCCGGAGGAGATCGAGCGCTGCATCCAGGCTGGAATGAACGAGTGCCTGATCAAGCCCATCGGCCTCGATGTCCTCGAGGAGCGCCTGCTGGCCCTGGGCTTCGCCGCCGACGAGCTGCCCGTCACCATCGATGCCGAACCCGTCGCCATACCGACGGCCCCCCGTCTCTACGACCTGGATTCCCTGCATGCGCTGACCGGCGGCGAGCCGACGATGCTCAGGCGGCTGCTCGACGAACTGCTGACCAGCAACCGCAAGGACCTGGAGACCCTCGAGGGACTGGTGCAACGCCAGGAGACCGGCGAACTGGCCGAGCTGGCGCATCGGATCAAGGGCGCGGCGAGGGTGGTGCGTGGCGAGCAACTGGTGGAAAGCTGCCGGCGCCTCGAGGATGCCTGCCTCAGCCCGAACGCCTCGTTCGCCTGGGTGGAAGAGTGCGCCGTTGGGGTGAAACTGGCGATCCTCGCCCTGGACGAAAGCCTGGTGGAAGAGTGCACGGATTGACGTGGCCCGCGCCCGTTGCCCGGGCGGTAAACCAATCGTCATCGCTTTGCCCGAGGATCGGGCATGTCCAGGCGCGGAAAAGACTACACTCCGGTTGGGGAGCCTTTTCCGCGGAGCCTGACCAAAGATCGGAATACCGCCCTCGCGGGCACCCCAGCCGATTCCTGCGGTCAGATAGTCCTTCTGGAGTGCGTTGAACGAAAGGAACCAAGCGATGGCCGACCTGACCAGCCTGAGCATCGAGCATCTTCGCTCGCCACGGCTGTATACCCACCGTCTGATCCTGCGGCCCTGGCTGGTGCAGGACCGGGCCAGGTTCGCCGAGCTGAATGCCGATCCACTGGTGATGGAGTTCTTTCCGTCCTGCCTGGATCGTGCCCAGAGCGACGCGTTGCTGCGCCGCATCGACGCGCACTTCGCCGAGCACGGTTTTGGCTGGTGGGCGCTGCAGGTCAAGGGCGGCGATCCTTTCATCGGCTACGTGGGGCTGGAGGTCGTGGACTTCGATGCGCCCTTCGTACCCGCGGTGGCCATCGGCTGGCGTCTCGCCGCCGAGCATTGGGCGGAGGGCTTCGCCCACGAGGCGGCCGAGGCGGCGCTGAGCTACGCCTTCGATACCCTTGGCCTGGACCAGGTGGTGGCTTTCACCGTACCGGCCAACGAGAACTCCCTGGGGCTGATGGAGCGCCTGGGGATGCATCGCGATCCCACCGACGACTTCGAGCATCCCGACCTGCCTCCCGGCCACCGCTTGCGGCATCATGTGCTGTACCGGTTGACGCGCGAGGACTGGCTTCGCAGATGAGTCGGCCGTTTCCGAAAAGGCCTCCCATGAACGCGAACCTTCCCCCTTCCGCCATTTCCGAACTGCATGGCCCGCGCCTGCTGCTGCGCGCCTGGCGCGACAGCGACCGCGAGGCGTTCGCCGAGATGTGCGCCGACCCGCAGGTAATGGAATTCTTCCCCAGTGTGCTCGACCGCGCGCAGAGCGACGCCTTGGTCGATCGCGTCCAGGCGCATTTTGCCGAGCGTGGCTACGGGCCCTGGGCCCTGGAGCTACCGGGCGAGGCGGCGTTCATCGGATTCACCGGCCTGTTCGACGTGACCATGGACGTGCACTTCGCCCCGACCGTGGAGATCGGCTGGCGCCTGGCGCCCGCCTACTGGGGGCGTGGACTCGCCCGCGAAGCGGCGGAAACCGCCTTGGACTTCGCCTTCGAGCGGCTGCGCCTGCCCGAGGTGGTGGCCTTCACCACGCCGCCCAACCGCCGCTCCTGGGGATTGATGGAGCGCCTGGGCATGCGTCGCGATCCGGCCGAGGATTTCGACCACCCACTCCTGGCAGCGGATCACCCGATGCGCCGGCATATCCTCTATCGCGTCGACGCGGCCCGCTGGGCGGAGCGGTGAACATGGGCGACGGCGGCGGCGAGGTGCTCTCCTACCATCGCCTCAGCATGCATCGCCCGGAGCGCTACGCACCCGGTCCCGGCGGACTGGACTGGGCGACCCAGCCGGCGCCGTTCCGCCAGTACCGGGGCTGCCGGCAAATCGAACTGCTGCATCGGCCGCTGGAGGAGTCGCCACCCTACGACGGGGTGTTTTCCGGGCCGGCGGCCGCGCCCTCTCGGCTCGATCGCCGCAGCCTCTCGCAGATGCTCTACGACGGATTGGCGCTGTCGGCCTGGAAGGAGGCCGGCGGCACTCGCTGGGCGCTGCGGGTCAATCCGTCGAGCGGCAACCTGCATCCCACCGAAGCCTACCTGCTGCTTCCCGGCGGTACCCTGGAGCCGGCGCCGCTGCTCGCCCATTACCGTCCCGACAAGCATGCCCTGGAGGTGCGCGGCGAACTGCCGGCAACGCTGGCTTCGCTGCTGGATGACTGCTTGCCGCCCGGCGGCTGCCTCCTGGCATTGACCAGCGTGCCCTGGCGCGAGGCCTGGAAATACGGTGAGCGAGCCTATCGCTACTGCCAGCATGACCTCGGCCACGCGCTGGCCTGCCTCTCGATCGCCGCGGCGATCCAGGGCTGGGAGATGCGCCTGCTGCGCGGCGTCGCCGAAAGCGCACTGGACGGCCTGTTCGGCCTTGACCGGGACGGCTTCGCCGAGTGCGAGAGCGTCGACGCACTGTTCTGGATCGGGCCGGCGCTCACGCAGGAGCCTTCCCTTTCGCCGCGCCTGTGCGAAGGGCTGGCGGCCCTGCCATTGGCCGGCGCACCGAACCGGCTGTCGCGGGAGTACCGGGACTGGCCGGAGTTGCAGCGGATACATGGGCTATGCCGGGCGCCGCGCCTGCCGGCACGCCCGTGGAGGGTCGCACCGGGCGAGCCCGGCAACGACAACCCCGGCCTGCCGCTGCGACCGCTGCTGCATCGGCGGCGTAGCGCGCAGCGCATGGACGGGCGCGCCGGCATCGATGTCGAACTGCTGCGGGCCTGGCTGCGCAGGCTGCTGCCGGAGCGCTCGCCGGTGCCTTTCGCGGTCACCGGCGAGGCCGCGCGGGTCGATCTACTGCTGTTCGTCCATCGCGTCCGGGGCCTGGTGCCGGGGTTGTACTGGCTGGATCGCAGCGGCCTGCGGCGGCCGCCGATGCGCGAGGACTTCCTCTGGCAGCACGTCGATCCGGAGTTGCCGCTGTACCTGTTGCAGGAAGGCGATGCGCGCGCGCTGTCGGCGTATCTCTCCTGCCAGCAGGACATCGCCGGCGACGGCTGCGTCGCGCTCGCCATGCTCGCCCATCTCGGCGCGGCGCTCGAAGAAGGCCCCTGGTGCTATCCGCGGCTGTACTGGGAATGCGGGCAGCTCGGCCAGTTGCTCTACCTCGAGGCGGAGGCCGCTGGGCTGTCTGGGACGGGTATCGGCTGCTACTACGACCCCCTGGTGCATGAGCTGCTTGGACTAACGGATGAGTCCATGGCCAGTCTCTACCATTTCACCCTCGGCCGCGCGGTGTGGGACACTCGTCTTTGCAACATGCCCGCGTACCCGGCCTTGCGCCGCGACTAGCCCGTCGACAGCCCGAATTCGAGGAAACACCCCATGACCCAGATACTGGACAACCTGGTGGCTTTGCTGAGCCTGGAACCCATCGAGGAGAACCTGTTCCGGGGCATGAGCCAGGATCTCGGCTTCCGCCAGCTCTATGGCGGCCAGGTCCTGGGGCAGGCGCTGTCGGCGGCCAGCCAGACGGTGGAGGACGATCGCCACGTACACTCCATGCACGGCTACTTCCTGCGTCCCGGTGACGCCAGCATGCCGGTGGTCTACCAGGTGGACCGGGTGCGCGACGGCGGCAGCTTCAGCACCCGCCGGGTCACCGCGATCCAGAAAGGCCAGCCGATCTTCACCCTGAGCAGCTCCTTCCAGTACGACGAGGAAGGTTTCCACCACCAGATCGAGATGCCCGAGGTGGTTGGCCCGGATAATCTGCCTTCGGAACTGGAGCTGACCCGCCAGCGCGCCGAGCGGATTCCCGAGCGCATCCGCGACAAGCTGCTATATCCGAAGCCCATCGAGATTCGTCCGGTCACCCAGCACGACCCCTACGACCCGCAGCCCGACGAACCGGTGAAGTACCTCTGGTTCCGTGCCGACGGCAAGCTGCCGGACGTCCCGGCGCTGCACAAGTACCTGCTGGCCTACGCCTCGGACTTCGGTTTCCTTACCACCTCGATGCAGCCCCATGCCGTTTCGGTGTGGCAGAAGACCATGCAGGTCGCCAGCCTCGACCACGCCCTGTGGTTCCACCGCGACCTGCGCGCGGACGAGTGGCTGCTCTACGCCATCGACAGCCCCTGGGCCGGCAACGCACGCGGTTTCGTGCGCGGCAGCATCTTCAACCAGAGCGGCCAGCTGGTCGCCTCGTCGAGCCAGGAAGGCCTGATCCGCAAGCGTGAGGACTGGGCGTGAGGCTGGCCGACATCCGCCACTGGGTGTTCGACATGGACGGCACCCTGACCCGGGCCGTGCACGACTTCCCGGCGATCCGCCGAGCGCTGGACATCCCCGAGCAGGACGACATCCTGCTGCACCTCGCCGCCCTGCCCGAGGCCGAGGCGGCGGCCAAGCACGCCTGGCTGCTCGAACACGAGCGCGCCCTGGCCGAGGCCGCGCGGCCGGCGCCGGGCGCACTGGAACTGGTGCGCGAGTTGCAGCGGCGCGGCGTGCGCCTGGGCATCCTGACCCGCAACGACCACCAGTTGGCGCTGATCACCCTCGAAGCGATCGGCCTGGGCGGCTGCTTCCCCAGCGAGCACATCCTCGGGCGCGGCGAGGCGCGGCCCAAGCCGGACCCTGATGGCTTGCTGCGCATCGCCCGACGCTGGAACGTGACGCCGGCGGAGCTGGTGATGGTCGGCGACTACCGTTTCGACCTCGACTGCGGACGCGCCGCGGGTAGTCGCACGGTGCTGGTCAACCTGCCGGAAAACCCCTGGCCGGAGCTGGCCGACTGGCACGCTGCCGATTGCCATGCGTTGCTCGAGCAACTGCAAACGCCGTAGGAATATCCGGCGGAAAACCTCGAGGGCGGCAGCGCCAGCGGCTCCCCGAAAACGAAAAAAGCGCAGGAGGCCAGGCTCCTGCGCTTTTTTCCTGCGCATCCGTGCGGGATGCGGCGGCCGTTATCAGCCGTTGATCGCGTCGGTCAGCGCCTTGGCCGGAACGAACTTGGCTACACGCTTGGCAGCGATCTCGATCGCCTTGCCGGTCTGCGGGTTGCGGCCGGTGCGCGCGGGACGCTCGGAGACCTTCAGCTTGCCGATACCCGGCAGGGTGATTTCGCCATCGTTCTCCAGGGCGTCCTTGACGATCTCGGCGAGCTGGTCGAGCGCGCTGCGAACGGTGGTCTTCTGCGCGTCGATGGCTTCGGCGATGTCCTGGATCAGTTGGTCTTTGGTCAGTGCCATGGTGGTGTAGCTCCTTGGTAAAAGACTGCGCGAGGGGCCTCGCACAGAAACGGGCGTGATTTTAAACAGCTTGGCGCGAATAAGGTTCCCTTTTCTCCGCTTATTTGTTTCCTCGCACGACGCGCATGACAGAGCCGTTACAGAGGTTTTCGCGGCTGTCCGGAATGATGCCGGCGTCGGTTGCCCGACGCATCCTCATGGTTCTGCCAGGGGCGCATGCCTCCGGTTCTTAGTTAAGGATTATTGGTTATTTATAGGTTAGGGTTTCATCCATTAGGGTTATAAGCAGGACATCCCGTCCCTTTCCATCACCGGAGCCTGCTTACCTCGCGCCAACGCCTGGCCCTCGCTCCCCGTTCGAGGTGCCGCATGAGCGAAGCCCGGCTCCACTCGCCCGACCCCAGGACACCGCGACCCATGGCCGGTTGGGCGGCAAGCCTGCGCGACAGTGGACTGCTGGCGCTGGCAGTGCCGCGCGTGTTCGCCGGCATGGAGCGGGACTGGGGGGAAATCTTCGCTGGCGTCCGCCACCTGGCCGAGCAGGAACTCGAGCTGGCACGGCGCCTGGCCCTGCATCATCTGCAGATCGCTTCCATTCGCCTGCTGGGTAGTCCTGAACAGCAGCGCCGCCTGTTGCCGGCCAGCGTCGAGCGCCGCTGGCTGTGGAGCGAGGCGGTCGATCTGCGGCGCGCCCAGCCCGAAGCGCAGGAGCACTGGCGGGGCGGTTTCCTGGTGGGTGGACGGGGTAGCGATTGCTTCGCCGTGGAAGACGTGGATCGCTTGCTGATCTCAGCCTGGCACGCGCCCTCCCGCGCTCACCTGATCGCTGTCGCCGAAACGGGGCGGGCAGGCATCGACATCTCCGGCCTCGCCGATGGCTCGGGGCTGTTCTTGCCCGCCGGGCAGCGGCTGCATTACCAGCGGCTGCGGCTGCATCCCGAGGACATCCTGGTGCCGCCTGGCCTGCCGCCGACCCCGTGCGGGCAACTGCGCGAAGGCTTGACCCGATTGGCCCAGGCCAACCTCGACCTGGGCCAGGCTGCGCGGGTGCCGGGCGACGTGGCGGGGCAGGGAGAGGCGCCGCGTCTCCTCGCCCTCGCGCTGCGTCTTGTCGAACTGGCGGCGGAGTCCTTCCAGGCGGCATTCGCCCGCGGCGGCGCGCTGACATTCCGCGAAAGCGCGGCGGCGTCGCTGCTGGCGAGCGAGGCGGAGGCGGTGGCCCGCGCCGGGCTGCTCGCCTGCCTGCGCCGACAGGCCCTGGAAGCCCGTCTGCTGGGCGCGGCCCTGTAGGGACGGGGCATGGAGCAAGGGCGGAAGGGCATCCGGGGGCGCATTCGCGCTCATAAACTAATTCCAAAATATTATTTATATCGATTTTTTTATATCTGTAATCTGCATCGCACCGGACCACCGGACTCGCTGTCGCCACCCATTGCCCGTCCCTGGTCCGTTCTCCTCCGGAGCGCGGCACCGTTGCCTCCGAGGTTCGCCCGATGAAACGCCCGAATTCCCTGCACCGCCTGGTGGCAGCCCTGGCCTTTGCCAGCCTTTCCGTCGCCGCCCAGGCCGCCGACATCACGGTCGGCTACCAGACCGGCATCGACCCGACCAAGGTGCCCCAGGCCGATGGCCTGTACGAGAAAGCCATCGGCGAGAAGATCGACTGGCGCCGCTTCAACAGCGGTCCGGAAGTGATCGCCGCGCTCGCCTCCGGAGACCTGCAACTCGGCAACATCGGGTCCAGCCCGCTGGCAGCGGCGACCTCGCGGAAGCTGCCGATCGTCGCCTTCATCGTTTCCGCGCAGATCAACGCCGCCGAGGCGCTGGTGGTGCGCAATGGAAGCGGGATCGGGAAACCCGAGGACCTGGCCGGCAAGACCATCGCTACCCCGTTCGTTTCAACCTCCCACTACAGCCTGCTCGGCGCCCTCAAGCACTGGCAGATCGATCCGTCCAAGGTGAAGATCGTCAACCTCAACCCGGCCGAGATCGCTGCCGCCTGGCGTCGCGGCGACATCGACGGGGCCTTCGTCTGGTCGCCGGCGCTGGGCGAGATCAAGAAAAGCGGCAAGGTCCTCACCGACGCCGCCGAAGTCGGCCAGTGGGGTGCGCCGACATTCGAGGTGTGGGTGGCGCGCAAGGACTTCGCCGAGAAGCATCCTGAAATCGTCGCCCGCTTCGCCCGCGTCAGCCTCGATTCCTTCGCCGACTACAACGCGCACAAGGCCGAATGGACCGCCGACTCCGAGCCGGTGAAGAAGATCGCCCGGCTGACCGGCGCCGATCCCAGGGACGTCCCCGAACTGCTGGCCGGCTCGACCTTCCCGGAAAGCCAGGCGCAACTGTCCGCCGACCTGCTCGGCGGCGGCACCGCCAAGGCTATCGCCGGCACTGCCGAATTCCTCAAGGAACAGAAGCGCGTGCCGGCCGTCCTCGGCGACTACTCGCCCTACGTCAGCGCCGACTTCGTGCGCCAGGCGGAGCAGGTCCAGGTCGGCCAGCGCTGAATTCCGCGCCTCCGCTCCGGCCTGTCGGAGCGGAGGCTTTCTTACCCTACGGAGGGCAGAACACATGAGCCGTCTGACGGCCGAGGCGATCAGCCTCTCATTCGAACAGCGCGGCCAGCGCCGCGCCATCCTCCGCGATCTCAGCCTGGGCCTGGCCAAGGGCGAGTCGCTGGTGGTGCTGGGTCCTTCGGGCTGCGGCAAGTCGACACTGCTGAACATCCTTGCCGGTTTCCAGAAGCCGGACCAGGGACGCGTGCAGATCGACGGCCGGACACTCGAAGGGCCTGGCGGCGAGCGCGGCGTGGTATTCCAGGACGACGCCCTGATGCCCTGGCTCAACGCCCTCGACAACGTCGCCCTGGGCCTGCGCATCCGTGGCCTGGGCAAGGCCGAGCGCACCGCGCGGGCGCGCCAGGTCCTGCAACTGGTGGGCCTCCAGGAGTACGCCGAGCAGTCCGTCGCCCAGCTCTCCGGCGGCCAGCGGCAACGCCTCGGGCTGGCACGCGCGCTGGCGGTCGAGCCGGACTTCCTGCTGCTCGACGAGCCGTTCGGCGCGCTCGACGCGCTGACCCGCGAACGCATGCAGGTGCTCCTGCTGGACCTGTGGAAGCAGACCGGCAAGGGCCTCTTCCTGATCACCCACAGCGTCGACGAGGCCCTGTTCCTGGCTACCGACCTGGTGGTGATGGACGGCCCGCCGGCGCGCATCGTCAAGCGCCTGCCGGTGGACTTCGCGCGGCGCTACGCCGCCGGCGAAACGGTGCGCTCGATCAAGGCCGATCCCGAGTTCGGCCGTTTGCGCCAGGCGTTGCTGGACGAATTCCTCGATGTCGCGGAGGCCGAACATGCCCACTGATACCCTCGGACTCGCCGCCGCCAAGCCTGTCCCGCGCAAGCGGCGCCTGCCCGGCGACCGTCGGCGCTGGGCCGCCGGTGCCAGCGTGCTGGCCCTGGCCCTGCTGTGGTGGGCGGCGACCCGTTTCGGCTGGGTCGACGTGCTGTTCCTGCCGGCGCCCGAACAGCTCTTCGAAGCCCTGCAACGGCTATGGCAGGAGGGCTACCTCGATGCCAGCCTGCTGCAACACGTCGGCACCAGTCTGCTGCGGGTGCTCCTGGCGCTCGGCGCGGCGGTGCTGACGGCGATCCCGCTGGGCGTGCTGATGGGCCTCAACCCCTTGGCCGGAGCGGCCCTCGATCCGCTGGTGGAGTTCTACCGGCCGATCCCGCCGTTGGCCTACCTGCCGTTGATCGTCATCTGGTTCGGCATCGGCGAGCTGAGCAAGGTGCTGCTGATCTACCTGGCGCTGTTCGCGCCGCTGCTGATCGCTACCGCCGCCGGCGTGCGTCGCGTCGACCGATCGCGGGTGCAGGCGGTGCGCTGCCTGGGGGCCAGCCGCTGGCAGGTGGTGCGCTACGTGATCCTGCCGAGCGCCTTGCCGGAGGTCCTCACCGGCCTGCGCATCGCCCTCGGCGTCGGCTGGTCGACCCTGGTCGCCGCCGAGCTGATCGCGGCCAACCGCGGCCTCGGCTTCATGGTCCAGTCCGCCGCGCAATTCCTCGCCACCGACGTGGTGGTGGTCGGCATCCTGCTGATCGCCGCCATCGCCCTGGCCTTCGAACTGGGGCTGCGCTGGGTCCAGCGGCGCTTCGCCGCCTGGGGTTGAGCGCGAGAGTCCCGAGTCATTTCCGAACCGACCTTCACCCACGCGGCGAAGGCCGGAGCGAGGGCGCGCAGGGCGCGCCCGCAACCTGCCCGACGAGTAGCACGACATGAGCCTGACCATCCAACCCATCAGCCCGGCCCTGGGCGCCATCGTTTCCGGCATCGACCTCGGCGCGCCGCTGGACGACGCCGGCCAGCGGGCCATCGAGCAGGCCCTGCTCGAACACCAGGTGCTGTTCTTCCGCGACCAGTCGCTGGAACCCAGGAGCCAGGCGCGCTTCGCCGCCCGCTTCGGCGACCTGCACATCCATCCGATCTACCCCAGCGTGCCGGAGCAGCCGGAGGTCATCGTCCTCGACACCGCGGTCACCGACGTGCGCGACAATGCCATCTGGCACACCGACGTGACCTTCCTCGAGACCCCGGCGCTGGGGGCGGTGCTCGCCGCCAAGCAATTGCCGCCGTACGGCGGCGACACCCTCTGGGCGAGCAGCACGGCGGCCTACGAGGCGCTGTCGGCGCCGCTGCGGCGTCTGCTGGACGGTCTCACGGCGACCCACGACATCGGCAAGTCCTTCCCCCGCGAGCGCTTCGGCGTCACCGAGGCCGACCTGGCGCGCCTGGAGGAGGCCCGCCTGAAGAATCCGCCGCGCTCGCATCCGGTGGTGCGCACCCATCCGGTCACCGGGCGCAAGGGCCTGTTCGTCAGCGATGGCTTTACCACCCGCATCAACGAACTGGAGCCGGCCGAGAGCGATGCGCTGCTGAAGTTCCTCTTCGCCCATGCCACGCGACCTGAATTCACCGTGCGCTGGCGCTGGCAGGAAAACGACGTGGCGTTCTGGGACAACCGCGTGACGCAGCACTACGCGGTGGACGATTACCGGCCACAGCGGCGGGTCATGCATCGCGCCACCATCCTCGGCGACAAGCCCTTCTGACGACGCCGCGCGCGGGCTTCCTCCGGCGGCCCGCGCCGGCAACTGTCCGTTCCGCCAGCTTTTGCTCTCGAAAAGGTCGCCTCTGCGACATTCGCTGTCGTGTCCCGGCGTGCCGCTCTCGCCTAAGCTTGGCGGGTCCAATTGTTTCGAGAGTTTTCATCCATGCAAGAACGCATCCCGGATGAGCTGACCCTGCCAGAGCTCACCCTGCGTGGCCTGATCCTCGGTGCGCTGATCACCGTGGTCTTCACCGCCTCCAACGTCTACCTCGGTCTGAAGGTCGGCCTGACCTTCGCCTCGTCGATCCCGGCGGCGGTGATCTCGATGGCCGTCCTGCGCTACTTCTCCGGCGCCAACATCCTCGAGAACAACATGGTGCAGACCCAGGCCTCGGCGGCCGGCACTCTGTCCTCGATCATCTTCATCCTTCCCGGCCTGCTGATGATCGGCTACTGGAGTGGCTTCCCGTTCTGGCAGACCGCGGCGATCTGCTCCATCGGCGGCATTCTCGGGGTGCTCTATACCATTCCGCTGCGCCGGGTGATGGTGGTGCAAAGCGAACTGCCGTATCCGGAAGGGGTGGCGGCGGCGGAAATCCTCCGGGTCGGCAGCGACGGCGCCGAGGACGAGGAAGACGCCCGCGCGCCGCGTGCCGCCGGTAACGCGCCGGGGCTCTACGACATCCTCGGCGGCGGCCTGGTGGCGGCGCTGTTCAGCCTCTGGAGCAGCGGCTTCAAGGTTCTCGCCGAAGGCTTCAGCGTCTGGCTCAGTGCCGGGCAGGCGGCGTTCCGCCTTTCCACCGGTTTTTCCCTGGCGCTGGTCGGTGCCGGCTACCTGATGGGCATCACCGCCGGCATCGCGATCCTCATCGGCGTGGTGATCTCCTGGGGCGTCGCGGTGCCGCTGCTGACCGTCAACAGCGTGCCGGCCGACGGCCAGAGCCTGTCGGACCTGGCCACCCAACTGTGGAGTTCGCAGGTGCGCTTCCTCGGCGCCGGCACCATCGGCGTGGCCGCGCTGTGGACCCTGGCGACCCTGTTCAAGCCGATGGTGCGGGGCGTCTGGGCCTCCCTCGGGGCAGTGCGCGGCAATAGCCAGGCGAACAGCCTGCGCACCGAGCTGGACATGCCGGCCAAGTGGATCCTGCTGATCGCCGGGATACTGCTGGTCTCGCTGTTCGTGGTCTTCAGCCACTTCCTCGGTGCCGCCGCGCCGGACATGGCCAGCCCGCAGTTCTGGAGTCTGGTGGCGGTATGCGTGGTGTTCGCCTTCTTCTTCGGCTTCCTGATCGCCGCCGCCTGCGGCTACATGGCCGGCCTGGTCGGTTCGTCGAGCAGTCCGATCTCGGGGATCGGAATCATCGCGGTCATCCTGGTGTCGTTGCTGATACTCGGCTTCGGCAGCATCGAGGGCGGCCTGCTGGACCGCCAGAACGGCAAGCTGGCGATCGCCCTGGCGCTGTTTACCACCTCGGTGGTGCTGGCCATCGCGGCGATCTCCAACGACAACCTGCAGGACCTCAAGACCGGCTACCTGGTCGGCGCCACGCCCTGGCGCCAGCAGGTCGCGCTGATCGTCGGCTGCATCGTCGGCGCGCTGGTGATCCCCCCGGTGCTGGAACTGCTCTACAGCGCCTACGGCTTCACCGGGGCCCTGCCGCGCGAGGGAATGGACCCCGGCCAGGCCCTGGCCGCGCCGCAGGCGACCCTGATGACGGCGATCGCCAGCGGGATTTTCCACGACGCGCTGAACTGGAACATGATCCTCATCGGCGTCGCCCTGGGCATCGCCCTGATCCTCGTCGACCTGCTCCTGCGCCGTACCGGCAAGGCCTGCCTGCCGGTGCTGGCGGTGGGCCTGGGGATCTACCTGCCGCCGACCATCGGCATGACCCTGGTGGTCGGTGCGCTGATTTCCTGGCTGCTGGAAAATGCCCTGAAGAAGCGTGCGGCGGCGGCCGGGGTCGACGAAGAGGCTTATGCCGAAGAGCCGAAGCGACGCGGCGTGCTGCTGGCTTCGGGGCTGATCGTCGGCGAGAGCCTGATGGGCATCCTGCTCGCCGGGGTGATCGGCGCCACCGGCGAGGACGCGCCGCTGGCGCTGGCCGGCGCCGGCTTCGCGGGCATCGCCCAGTGGCTGGGACTGGTGGTATTCGTCGCGATCTGCGTGCTGTTCTACCGGCGAGTGCTGGCGCGCTGAGGGATTCGCAGCTGCACGGGGATGGGATGTTGCCGCTAGCGTCATTCCCCGCGGTCAGGGACGGAGGATGAGGGAAGGGGCGCCCTGCGCGCCCCCTTTTCCTGCGCTCAACGCACCAGGTGCAGGAACTGCAGGTGCCGCTCGTACTGGTCGAGCATGTCGTTGATGATCTGCTCCTTGGTGTAGCCCATCAGATCGTAGTCCTGGCTACCTTCGGCGAGATGCACCTCGGCACGGAAGTAGCGGCGATTCTTCAGGTGCAGGCCGCCCATGCCGGCACGCGCGAAGGACGGCGTGAAGTAGCCGCGCATCAGCACCTGGTAGAGGAACCGATGCTGCTCGCCATGACCGATCTCCAGGCTCAGCGAGGCGTTGCCCGGGTCGAGCTGGGCGTCCACCGCCAGGCCCTTCTCGCGGAACACCTCGGAAACCTCGCTGATCGCCGGGCGCACCACGTCGTTCATGAAGCGGTACACCTCGTCCCGCGAGGGGAAGTGCACGGCCTGCGACAGGCGTCGCTTCCAGCCGCCGGAGCGCTTGCCGTTGCCGCTCATCAGCGGCGCCAGGGAGTGGCTCCGCGCCCGCTGGCGCTGCGACTCCATGTAGAAGGCCTTGTGCAGGCCCCACATCATCAATAGCAGGATCAGCGAGAAGGGCAGGGAGGTCAGCACCACCGCCGACTTCAGCGCGTCGATGCTGCCGGCGAACAGCAGCCCGCCGGTGACCAGCGCGGTGACCGAGCCCCAGAACACCCGCAGCCACTTCGGTCCGTCGTCGTCGGCGCTGCCGCCGTGGGCGGAGAGGGTGGAGAGGACCACGGTGCCGGAGTCCGCCGAGGTGACGAAGAAGACGAAGCTGACCAGCACCGTGACGGTGATCACCGCGCGGCTCCAGGGGTAGTTCTGGAGCATCTGGTAGAGGGCCATCGACGGCTGCTCGATGGCCACCCGGCCGAGTTCGCTGGCGCCGCCGAGGGCCTGCTCCAGGGCGCTGTTGCCGAAGATCGACATCCACGCCAGGGTGAAGCCGAGCGGGATGAACAGCACGCCGAAGACGAATTCGCGGATCGTCCGGCCGCGCGAGATGCGCGCGATGAACAGGCCGACGAAGGGCGCCCAGGCGATCCACCAGGCCCAGTAGAACACCGTCCACGAGCCCAGCCAGTCGCTGGGGCCGCCGTAGGCGTAGAGGTCGAAGCTCTTGCCCGGCAGGTGGCCGAGGTAGTCGCCGACGTTCTGCACCAGGGTGTTGAGCAGGTGCTGGGTCGGACCGGCGAACAGCACGAACAGCAGCAGGCTGCAGGCCAGCAGCATGTTGATGTCGGAGAGGATGCGGATGCCCTTGTCGACCCCGGAGACCGCCACCGAGATCGCCGCGCCCATCATCAGCACGATGAGCGCCATCTGCACCGGGTGGGTATGCGGGATGGCGTACAGGTAGTCCAGCCCGGAGTTGAGCTGGAGCACGCCGAAGCCCATGTCGGCGCCGAGGCCGAACACCGTGGCGATGATGCCGAAGCAGTCCACCGTGTAGCCGATCGGCCCGTTGATGCGCTTGCCGATCAACGGGTAGAGCGCCGAGCGCAGGGCCAGTGGCAGGTTGTGGCGGTAGGCGAAGTAGGCCAGGGCCATCGCCACCAGGGCGAACACGCCCCAGCCGTGCAGGCCCCAGTGCAGGAACAGCAGTTCCATGGCCTGCCGCGCGGCTTCCTGGGTACCGGCCTCGCCTTGCGGCGGCTGGAGGAAGTGGGTCAACGGCTCGGATACGCAGAAGAAGAACAGGGTGATGCTGATGCCGGCGGCGAACAGCATGCCGGCCCAGGACAGGTAGCTGAATTCCGGCTCGTCGTGGTCGGCACCGAGCTTGATCTTGCCGTAGCCGGAAAGCGCGGTGACCACCACGAAGATCAGGTACAGCGTCATCGCCAGCAGGTAGTACCAGCCGACGGTCTGCGAGGCCCAGGTCTGTGCGGCCAGCAACCATTCGCCGGCGCGCTGGGGGAAGCCGATGACCACCGCGGCGAACAGCAGGATCAGGATCGCCGCACCGTAGAACACCGGGGGATTCATGCGGATGGGCGTGGGGGCGGAGGGGGTGGCGGAGGGCGATTGTGCGTCAGTCAAAACAGGCTGGTCTCCTCGTCCTTAATTTGATCAAGCGTTCAATATAAACACGATCGAGGGCCCGGGAGCCAATCCTTCGGACGTATGGGAGCCTTCGGCGCCGCGCTTTTCCCGCACGTTCGCCGAAGGATTCCTTCAGTTCGCCGCCAGTCCCAGGCGCCGCCTTCCCGCCTCCTCGTCGCCGCCTGCCTGCTCGGTGGCCAGTTGCAGGAGCAGGGCCTGTACCTGCTCCAGCGACGGCGCTCCGGCTTGGCCGAGCAGGCGCCGCAGACCGGCCAGCGATGGGTCTGGCGTTGCCCCGCCAAAATTCAGATGCTGCGGTAGGATTTCTTCCTTGTCGCTGACCAGCAGGGCGAAGTGGACGACGTTTTCCAGTTCGCGGATGTTGCCTGGCCAGGGATAGCTCTCGAGGATCCGCTGGGTCTCCACGCCGATGGCCGGCACCGGCAGGTCCAGGCGCTGGGCATAGACACCGACGAAGTATTCCGCCAGCGGCAGGATGTCCCCCGGACGTTCGCGCAATGGCGGCAGGCTCAGGCGGCCGTCGTGCAGGTACTGCTGCAGGCCGGCCAGGAACTTGCCGGCGCGCACCGCCTGGTCCAGGTCGACGCTGGTGGCGGTGACCAGGCGCACGTCATGGGGAATCGGCTGCTGCGCGCCGACCCGCAGCACCTCGCGTTCCTCCAGCGCCTGTAGCAGCCTGGCCTGCAACGTCAGCGGCAGGTCGCCGATCTCGTCCAGGTACAGGGTGCCGCCATTGGCCGAACCGAACCAGCCGGCGCGGCTGCCGACCGGGCCGTTGTGGGCGCCGGGGGCGTAGCCGAACAGCTCGGCTTCGGCGTGGTTGCGACTGAGGGCGCTGCAACTGACCGCGACGAACAGACCGGCGCGTTCGCTGTGGCGGTGGATCTGCCGGGCGAGCAGCTCCTTGCCGGTGCCGGTCTCGCCTTCGATCAGCACCGGCTGGCCCTGCGGCGCGAGGCGCTCGAGTTCTTCGCGGACCCGGTGCGAGCGTGGGTCGAAGAACACCAGGGCCTTGGCGCGGATGCTCAGCGGACTGCGGTCGGCGTCGGGGAAGGTCAACGGCGCGGGGCGTGGTTTCTCGCTCATGGGTAACTCCTTGACGGCACGGGGCGCCTCCAGCGCCTGCGCCGCGACGACGGACCGGGACGGCTGCGGGCGGGGGCCGTTGCGGAAAAAGAAACGCCGGTGCAAGCCATGCGACACCGGCGTGAACAAGGGGCGCTGCAACGGCGCCCAGCGTGGGAGTCGGGACGGGCTGGGGTCAGAAGGCCGGGACCACCGCGCCGGCATATTTCTTCTCGATGAAGGCTTTCACTTCCGGGCTGGTCAGCGCGGCGGAAAGCTTCTTCAGGGCGTCGCTGTCCTTGTTGTCCGGACGCGCCACCAGGTAGTTCACATAGGGCGAGTCGCGGTCTTCCAGGACCAGCGCGTCCTTGGCCGGGTTGAGCTTGGCCTCCAGCGCGTAGTTGGTGTTGATAAGGTCCAGGTCGACCTGGTCCAGCACGCGCGGCAACAGGGCCGATTCGAGTTCCTTGAACTTCAGGTTCTTCGGGTTCTCGGCGATGTCCTTGGGCGTGGCCAGGGCGTTGTTCGGGTCCTTCAGCTTGAGCAGGCCGGCCTTCTGCAACAGCAGCAGGGCGCGCCCGCTGTTGCTGCCTTCGTTGGGGATGGCGACGGTGGCGCCGTCGGGCAGCTCGGCCAGCGACTTGTATTTCCTCGAATAGCCACCGAAGGGTTCGACGTGTACGCCGACCACGGTGACCAGGTTGGTGCCCTTGCCTTTGTTGAAGTTCTCCAGGTACGGCAGGGTCTGGAAGTAGTTGGCGTCCAGACGCTTCTCGGCGACCTGCACGTTGGGCTGCACGTAGTCGGTGAACACCTTGATCTGGAGGTCGACGCCTTCCTTCGCCAGGGTCGGCTTGATGAGTTCGAGGATTTCCGCATGGGGGATCGGCGTGGCGGCGACGATGAGCTTTTCCGCGGCGCTGGCGGAAACGCTGATGACGGAGGCCAGGGCAGTCAGCAGGAGCAGTTTTTTCATTCTTCGATCCTTGTAGGGCGATGTCCGCCGCTGCGCGCAGGGCGGTGAAGGAGGGGCGCCAACACGCGAGGGGCGGCTTGAAGGGGAGAGTAGCGACTCTTTTTATTCCATAAAAATATTATTTGTTTATTTTTATATTCTATTAATGAATATGCGAGAGCTGAGGCAATTTGTCTCGCGACAACCGACCACAGCAGGACGGTCTAGGCTAACGGGTAAGATTTTCGTACCGAATTGCTCTGCATCAAGGCGGGTGGTCCGGGAATCTGCTTGCGACCCTTCCCGCATTCCTGCCATCCAGGGCTGCGGTCGCTTTCCAATGACAAGAACGATAGCTGAAGGATGTGTTCCAAAACCTTGCGTAGCGTTGCGCGTGAGGAAGCACGGCCGAATCCGCACGTAAGCCGGAAGGGCCGAGAACCTGAAGAGGAGTTGCCATGTTCGGATTGGAGGCTATCGACCTTGCCCGCATCCAGTTCGCGTTCACCGTGTCCTTCCACATCATCTTCCCGGCGATCACCATCGGGTTGGCCAGCTACCTGGCCGTACTGGAAGGCCTCTGGCTGAAAACGAACGAAGAGGTCTACCGCGACCTCTATCATTTCTGGTCGAAGATTTTCGCGGTCAACTTCGGCATGGGCGTGGTGTCCGGGCTGGTCATGGCGTACCAGTTCGGCACCAACTGGAGCCATTTCTCCGACTTCGCCGGGTCCATCACCGGTCCGCTGCTGACCTACGAGGTGCTCACCGCGTTCTTCCTCGAGGCCGGTTTCCTCGGCGTCATGCTGTTCGGCTGGAACCGCGTGGGACCGGGCCTGCATTTCTTCGCCACGGTGATGGTGGCGATCGGCACGCTGATCTCGACGTTCTGGATCCTCGCTTCCAACAGCTGGATGCAGACCCCGCAGGGCTTCGAGATCGTCGACGGTCGGGTGATCCCGGTGGACTGGGTGGCGGTGATCTTCAACCCGTCGTTCCCCTACCGCCTGCTGCACATGTCGGTCGCCGCGTTCCTCGCCACCGCCTTCTTCGTCGGCGCCTCGGCCGCCTGGCACCTGCTGCGCGGGCGCGACAACCCGGCGATCCGCAAGATGCTCTCGATGGCCATGTGGATGGCGCTGATCGTCGCCCCGGTACAGGCGCTGATCGGCGACGCCCATGGCCTCAATACCCTGGAGCACCAGCCGGCGAAGATCGCCGCGATGGAAGGCCACTGGGACAACAGCAGCGGCGAGCCGACCCCGCTGATCCTGTTCGGCTGGCCGGACATGCAGCGCGAGGAAACCCGCTTCAAGGTGGAGATCCCGGTGCTCGGCAGCCTGATCCTCAAGCACAGCCTGACCGAGCCGATCCCGGCGCTGAAGGACTTCCCGCCGGAAGACCGGCCGAACTCCACCGTGGTGTTCTGGTCGTTCCGGATCATGGCCGGCCTCGGCATGCTGATGATCCTGGTCGGCGTCTGGAGCCTGTGGCTGCGCTGGCGCGGCCAGGACAAGCTGTTCAACTCGAAGGCCTTCCTGCGCCTGACCCTGCTGATGGGACCGTCCGGCCTGATCGCGATCCTCGCCGGCTGGTTCACCACCGAGATGGGCCGCCAGCCCTGGGTGGTCTACGGACTGATGCGCACCGCCGACGCCTCCTCGGCGCAGAGCGTGACGCAGATGAGCCTGACCCTGCTGACCTTCGTGGTGGTGTACTTCTCGCTGTTCGGCGTCGGTATCGGCTACATGATGCGCCTGGTGCGCAAGGGCCCGGTCACCCATGAGGGACGCGAGACCAACCCGGGAGGCGCCGGGCAGAAGCGCACGCCGGCACGGCCGTTGTCGGCCGCCGGCGAAGGTTTCGACGAAGAGCACGACGGCCACGCGCAAGCGGCCGACCGCGACCAGGACAAGAGGAACTGAGACATGGGTATCGATCTTCCCCTCATCTGGGCGGTCATCATCATCTTCGGCATCATGATGTACGTGGTGATGGACGGCTTCGACCTGGGCATCGGCATGCTCTATCCGTTCTTCAAGGACAGCGGCGACCGCGATGTGATGATGAACACCGTGGCGCCGGTCTGGGACGGCAACGAGACCTGGCTGGTGCTGGGCGGCGCGGCGTTGTTCGGGGCCTTCCCGCTGGCCTACGCGGTGGTCCTGTCGGCGCTCTACCTGCCGTTGATCTTCATGCTCGTCGGGCTGATCTTCCGCGGCGTCGCCTTCGAGTTCCGCTTCAAGGCCAAGCCGGCCAAGCAGCACATCTGGGACAAGGCGTTCATCGGCGGTTCGCTGGTGGCGACCTTCTTCCAGGGCGTGGCGCTGGGCGCCTTCATCGAAGGCATCCCGGTGGAGAACCGCAGCTTCGCCGGCGGTTCGCTGGACTGGATCGCGCCGTTCCCGCTGTTCTGCGGCCTGGCCCTGATCGTCGCCTACACCCTGCTCGGCTGCACCTGGCTGATCATGAAGACCGAAGGCCGCCTGCAGGAGCGCATGCACGACCTGGCGCGCCCGCTGGCGTTGGTGCTGCTGGCGATCATCGGGGTGGTCAGCCTGTGGACGCCGCTGGCCCATGCCGAGATCGCCGCACGCTGGTTCAGCCTGCCGAACCTGTTCTGGTTCCTGCCGGTGCCGATCCTGGTCCTGGTGACCTTCTATGCGCTGCTGCGCTCGGTGGCCAACAACGACCACGTGAAGCCGTTCGTGCTCACCCTGGTGTTGATCTTCCTCGGCTACAGCGGCCTGGGGATCAGCCTGTGGCCGAACATCATCCCGCCGGCGGTGAGCATCTGGGAGGCCTCGGCGCCGCCGCAGAGCCAGGGCTTCATGCTGGTCGGCGCGCTGTTCATCATTCCCTTCATCCTCGGCTACACCGCCTGGAGCTACTACGTGTTCCGCGGCAAGGTGAAGCACGGCGATGGCTATCACTGAGGAGGCGCCGCATATGGTCCGTACGCCGAGTCATCCCGAACGAGATAGCGCGGCCAAGCCAGCGCTCTGGCGACGCCTGGCCTGGCTGGCGGGTATCTGGACCGCCAGCGTGCTGGCCCTGGGCGTCGCCGCCTGGCTGATGCGCCTGTTCATGAGCGCGGCGGGGCTGGGCGTCCCGCACTGATCGACGATCCCATCCGGGCGCTCCGGCGCCCTTTTCCGAGAGCCCTCCGCTGGAGGGCTTCTTTTTGTCCGCCGATCCGCCAGTGCTCGGTGTTGCGCCGTAGGGCGTCAATCCTCGCGTTCCCGCCTTGCACCATCCAGGCCGGTTCGGCGGATAGCCGCGCTGCGGTTATCCGCCCTACGGGAGCGGCGGATGCGCCCTACTGAAGCCTTGGTAGGGCGAATAACGCCGCAGGCGTTATCCGCCGACTCGCCATTGCTTGGCGTTGCGCCGTGGGGCATCAGTCCTCGCGGCCCCTGACCCGTGCCAGTTGCTCCAGTCGCCCCAGGTAGTCGCGCGGGGTTTCGCCGAGCAGGCGGCGGAACATGCTGCTGAAGGCCCGCGTACTGCCGTAGCCGAGGTCGCGGGCGACCACCTGCACGCTGTCGCCGGCCAGCAGGCGCGGCAGGGCTTCGGTCAGGCGCAATTGCTGGCGCCACTCATGGAAGCTCATCTGCAGTTCCTGGGCGAACAGCCGCGCCAGGGTGCGCGAGCTGGCGCCGACCCGCAGGCCCCAGTCATCGAGGGTCAGCCCCAGTTCCGGCTGTTTCAGCAATGCCTGGCAGATCGCCTGCAAGCGGCGGTCGCGGGGCATCGGCAGGTACAGCGGCATCCGTTCGAGGTTGGCGATCTCGCTGAGGATCAGCCCTTGCAGGCGCTGGCGGAAGTCGTCCAGGCGCGGCTGGCTCTCGAGGTGGATGGCGCGCAGGATCATTTCCCGCAGCAGCGGCGTCACCGCCAGTACGCAACAGTCGCTTAGCGGTGTCGGCGTTTCGGGTTGCTCGATGAACAGGGTGCGCATGTGCACCTCGCCGGACATGAATATCTCGTGCTCCACCCGGGGCGGAATCCATACCGCGCGGGTCGGCGGGATCACCCAGGCGCCGTGGTGGGTGGCCAGGCGCATCAGGCCGCGAGCGGCGTAGAGGAACTGCGCCTGCGGGTGGAAATGCCGCCCCAGGTGATGGCCGTCGGGGAAGTCGAGGGAGATGGCGGCCAGCAGGCCGTCCGGGCGGTGCTCGATCAGCATGTCCGTTTCGATGACCTCGCTGTCCTGTCTGCGCTTTTCGGTCAACCTATCATGCCCGGGTCATGACGCCCATTCCTCACCGACCATTCAGGCCGCACGCCATGAACCGACCTCGAACCGTTATCCGCTTCATCAACGCCGCGCATGTCATCGACCACATGTTCATGCTGATCTTCCCCGCCGCCGTGCTCGGCATGGCCGGCAGCTTCGACCTCGACTACGCCGGTCTGATCGGCCTGTCGCTGGGCGGTTTCATCGCCTTCGGCGCCTGTTCGCTGCCGGCCGGCTGGCTGGGCGATACCTGGAGCCGGCGGCGGATGATGCTGTTGTTCTTCTTCGGTATCGGCGCCGCCGCACTGCTCACCGGGCTGGCCGGCAGCGTACCGATGCTGGTGACCGGGCTGACCCTGATCGGGGTATTCGCCGCGATCTACCACCCGGTCGGCACCGCGATGCTGGTGGCACACGCGGAGAACCGCGGCCGCGAGATCGGCATCAACGGCATGTGGGGTAACCTCGGGGTCGCCTTCGCCGCGCTGCTTACCGGCTTTCTCACCGCGCACTTCGGTTGGCGTGCGGCGTTCATCCTGCCCGGCGGGGTGGCCATCCTGCTCGGCATCGGCTTTTTCTTCTGCGTGCGCGAGGAGCCATCGCCGCACCTGTCGGCCAAGGCCGCGGCGCGTGGCGAGGACAGCGAGGGCCTGTCGATGCGCCGGGTGTTCGGCGTGCTGGCGCTGGTCACCGCCACCGGCGGGGTGGTGTTCAACGCCAGCACCGTGACCTACCCGAAGCTGTTCCAGGAGCGCCTGAGCGACTTGCTGGCGTCGCCGCAGACCCTCGGCGTGGTGGTCAGCCTGGCCTATGCCTTCGGCGCGGTGGCGCAACTGATCATGGGGCGCCTGATCGATCGCCTGAACCTGAAGTTGCCGTTCGTCTTCCTCACCTTCTGCCAGGTGCCGCTGCTGCTGGCCCTGGCCTACGGCCACGGCAGCGCAGTGGTGCTGTTCGGCGCGCTGTTCATGTTCGCGGTGTTCGGCCAGGTGACGGTGAACGATGCGATGGTCGCCCACTTCGTCGCGCCGCAGTGGCAGGCGCGGGTCTTCGCCCTGCGCTATTTCCTGTCGTTCGGCGCCAGCGCGGCGGCGATCCCGATGATTGCCTACCTGGAACCACGGCAGGGGCTGCTGGGGTTGTACCTGGTACTGGCGGGCTTCGCCGCGCTGACCTTCGCCGCGGCGCTGGTGTTTCCGCGTCCGGCGCGCAGCGCCGCGGTGGGCACCTGAGGAAGAGGGCGCCCGGACAGCGCGAGCCGGCCGGGCGCCGATGGCTCAACGCCGTATCAGAGCAGTTCGAGCGCCACGGCGGTGGCTTCGCCGCCGCCGATGCACAGCGAGGCGACGCCGCGCTTGCCGCCTTTCTGGCGCAGGGCGTTGATCAGGGTGAGGATGATCCGCGAGCCGGTGGAACCGACCGGATGGCCCTGGGCGCAGGCGCCGCCATAGACATTGACCTTGGCATGATCGAGGCCGTGTTCGCGCATGGCGAGCATGGTGACCATGGCGAAGGCTTCGTTGATCTCGAACAGGTCGACGTCGTCCTTGCTCCAGCCGGTCCTGGCGAACAGGTTGGTCATCGCGCCGATCGGCGCCAGGGTGAACTCGCTCGGGTCCTGGCTCTGGGTGGCATGGCCGACGATTCGCGCCAGCGGCTTCAGGCCACGGCGCTGGGCTTCCTCGGCGGTCATCAGGACCAGCGCGGAGGCGCCGTCGGAGATCGAGCTGGCATTGGCGGCGGTGATGGTACCGTCCTTGCGGAACGCCGGCCTGAGGCTCGGGATCTTCTCCAGGTTGGCGGTCAGCGGTTGCTCGTCGTCCTTCACCACGCTCTCGCCCTTGCGGCTGGTGACGGTGACCGGGACGATTTCCGCCGCCAGCGAGCCATCGGCGATGGCGGCCTGGGCGCGCTTGAGCGATTCGATGGCATAGGCGTCCATCTCCTCGCGGGTCACGCCGTACTTGTCGGCGGTCTCCTGGGCGAACGAACCCATCAAACGGCCGGTACGGGCGTCCTCCAGGCCGTCGAGGAACATGTGGTCCTTGATCTCGCCGTGGCCCATGCGCAGGCCGCTGCGGGCTTTCTCCAGGACATAGGGCGCGTTGGACATGCTTTCCATGCCACCGGCGACCATCACCTGGTTGGTGCCAGCCTTGAGCAGGTCGTGGGCCAGCATCACCGCCTTCATCCCCGAGCCGCACAGCTTGTTGATGGTGGTGCAGCCGGTGGCGGCGGGCAGGCCGGCCGCCAGCGCGGCCTGGCGGGCCGGGCCCTGCTTCAGGCCGGCGGGCAGGACGCAACCCATGATCACTTCCTGTACGTCCTCGGCGGCGATGCCGGCGCGCTGCACCGCTTCGCGGATCGCGACGGCACCCAGGTCGACCGCGGAAACGCCGGCCAGGCTGCCCTGGAAGCCGCCCATGGGAGTACGGGCGCCGGCGACGATGACGATATCGGACATGGAACGTTACCTCTTGTTCTGGATAGGGTCTGAACGATTCAGTGGGCGGATTCTATCTTGTGACCGGGAGGCTCCGAAAGGTCACGGGGCAAATCACTCTTTTGACTGATGAACAAAGCCCGCCGACGGCTCTAGAGTCGGCCTCATCCTGACAACGAACCCGCTCCCAGGTGTACGCCCCATGCTGAAGACCCGTCTCATCCCGGCCGCCGCCGGCGCTTATCAGTATCCGTTGCTGATCAAGAGCCTGATGCTTTCCGGCCGTCGTTACGAAAAGAGTCATGAAATCGTCTACCGCGACCAGGTGCGCTACAGCTACGCCACCTTCAACGAGCGCGTCGCGCGCCTGGCCAACGTACTCAGCGAGGCTGGGGTGAAGGCCGGCGACACGGTGGCGGTGATGGACTGGGACAGCCATCGCTACCTGGAATGCATGTTCGCCATCCCGATGATCGGGGCGGTGCTGCATACCATCAACATCCGCCTCTCCCCGGAACAGATCCTCTACACCATGAACCACGCCGAGGATCGCTTCGTGCTGGTGAACAGCGAGTTCGTCCCGCTCTACCAGGCGGTGGCGGGGCAGTTGGCCACGGTGGAGCGGACCATCCTGCTCACCGACGGCGCGGAGAAGAGCGCGGAACTGCCCGGCCTGGTCGGCGAATACGAGTCGCTGCTGGCCGCGGCCAGCCCGCGCTACGACTTCCCCGATTTCGACGAGAACTCCATCGCCACCACCTTCTACACCACCGGCACCACCGGCAATCCGAAAGGTGTGTATTTCAGCCACCGGCAACTGGTCCTGCACACCCTGGCGATGGCTTCGACCATCGGCAGCCTGGACAGCATCCGCCTGCTCGGTACCAGCGACGTGTACATGCCGATCACCCCGATGTTCCATGTCCACGCCTGGGGCACTCCGTACGTGGCGACCATGCTCGGGGTCAAGCAGGTCTATCCCGGGCGTTACGATCCGGAACTGCTGGTCGAACTGTGGAAGCGCGAGAAGGTCACCTTCTCCCACTGCGTGCCGACCATCCTGCAGATGGTGATGAACGCCAGGGCTGCCCAGGGCGTGGACTTCAAGGGCTGGAAGGTGATCATCGGCGGGAGCGCGCTGAACCGCTCGCTCTACGAGGCGGCCAAGGCGCGCGGCATCCAACTGACCGCCGCCTACGGCATGTCGGAGACCTGTCCGCTGATTTCCTGCGCCTACCTCAACGACGAACTGCTGGCCGGAAGCGAGGACGAGCGCACCACCTACCGGATCAAGGCCGGCGTGCCGGTGCCGCTGGTGGATGCGGCGATCATGGACGAACAGGGCCGCTTCCTCCCGGCCGACGGTGAGTCCCAGGGCGAGCTGGTGTTGCGCTCGCCATGGCTGACCCAGGGGTATTTCCGCGAACCCGAGCGCGGCGAGGAGTTGTGGCGCGGCGGCTGGATGCACACCGGCGACGTGGCGACCCTGGACGGCATGGGCTTCATCGAGATCCGCGACCGCATCAAGGACGTGATCAAGACCGGCGGCGAGTGGCTGTCCTCCCTGGAGCTGGAAGACCTGATCAGCCGCCATCCGGCGGTACGCGAAGTGGCGGTGGTCGGGGTGCCCGATCCGCAATGGGGCGAGCGCCCGTTCGCCCTGCTGGTGGTGCGCGAGGGCCAGCAACTGGACGCCCGTGGCCTGAAGGAGCACCTCAAGCCTTTCGTCGAGCAGGGCAACATCAACAAGTGGGCGATCCCCTCGCAGATCGCGGTTGTTACCGATATTCCCAAGACCAGCGTCGGCAAGCTGGACAAGAAGCGCATCCGTATCGAGATCGCCCAGTGGCAGGAAGCCGGCAGCGCCTTCCTGTCGACCGTCTGACGGGGCTTTCCTACACCGCCGAAACGCCCGGAGGCCAAGCAAACGCTTGGTCTCCGCGTTTTCGCGACCGCCCGGTCATTCTCCATCCGCCGCAAAGGCGCGAGCCAGAGTGGTTGCGCCGCGCAAATCACACTTTCGAGGGATCAAGCGGCAGGCAGCGCTAGCTATAGTCCACGCACTCATAACAAAAAACACACATGGAGTAGCGTCGATGACAACCCGTAATCCGTTCTCGCGTCGGGCCCGGTTGCCGTTGGCCGTCAGCCTGGCTTCCTCGCTGGCGGCTCCGGCCTTTGGGGTGACCTTCAACATCGGGGAAATCGAAGGTTCCTTCGATTCGGCGTTGTCGGTCGGGGCCAGTTGGTCGACCGCCAAGCCGAACAAGAACCTGATCGGTGTGAACAACGGCGGCAAGGGACTTTCCCAGACCTCCGACGACAGCCACTTGAACTTCAAGCGTGGGGAAACGTTCTCGAAGGTCTTCAAGGGCATCCATGACCTCGAACTGAAGTACGGCGATACCGGTGTGTTCCTGCGCGGCAAGTACTGGTACGACTTCGAGCTGAAGGACGAGCACCGCGAGTTCAAGGACATCGACGACAGCGGCCGCAAGACCCTGGCCAAGTCCTCCGGAGCCGAACTGCTCGACGCCTTCATCTACCACAACTATGCCATCGGCGACCTGCCGGGCAGCGTGCGCCTGGGCAAGCAGGTGGTGAACTGGGGCGAGAGCACCTTCATCCAGAACGGCATCAGCGCCATCAACCCGATCGACGTCACCGCCTTCCGCCGGCCCGGCTCGGAGATCAAGGAAGGCCTGATCCCGGTGAACATGTTCTACCTGTCGCAGAACCTCACCGACAACCTGTCCGCCGAAGGCTTCTACCAGATCGAGTGGGACCAGACGGTGGTCGACAACTGTGGCACCTTCTTCTCCCAGCCGGACGTGGTGGCCGATGGCTGCGACCAGAACCTGGCGGTGCTGACCAACAACAAGGCGTCCATCAACCTGCTCAACAACGTGCTCGCCGGGGCTGGCCTGAGCGTTACCCCGTCGCCCTGGGACGAGGGCATCCTGGTCCGCCGCGGGCCGGACCGCGACGCTCGCGACAGCGGCCAGTACGGCTTCGCCCTGCGCTACTTCGCCGACGAACTGAACACCGAGTTCGGCGCCTACTACATGAACTACCACAGCCGCCTGCCGATCTTCAGCGGCCAGGGCGCCTCGGCCAGCACCATGGCGGCGATCAACGACCTCGCCACCCGCCTCGCCGCGATCAACCCGGCACTGGCCGCCCAGGCTGCGGCGGCGGCCACCGCCGGCAACTCCAGCTACTTCATCGAGTACCCGGAAGATATCCGCATGTTCGGCCTGAGCTTCTCCACCACGTTGCCCAACGGCACCGCGTGGAGCGGCGAAGTCAGCTACCGGCCCAACGCGCCGGTGCAGTTGAACACCACCGACATCCTCTTCGCCGGCCTCGACCCGGTGAGCATCGGCGGCAACCGCCCCTACGACAACGCCTCGGTGCTGAACGGCCAGGCCGGGCAGGACCTGCACGGCTATCGGCGCAAGGAGATCACCCAACTGCAGACCACCCTGACGCACTTCTTCGACCAGGTGATGGGCGCCGAGCGGCTGACCCTGGTGGGCGAGATCGGCTGGACCCACGTCGGCGGCCTGGAAAGCACCTCCAAGGCACGCTACGGGCGTGACCCGGTCTTCGGACCGGGGCCGCTGCCGGGGACCATCTCCGGCCTGGCCAGCTGCCAGGCGCTGAACGTCAGCACGCTGGGCACCGCCGAAGCGAACAACGTCAGCCGCTACTGCGAGAACGATGGCTATACCACCTCGGACGCATGGGGTTATCGCGCCCGTGCGATCTGGGACTACAACGACGTGTTCATGGGCGTGAACCTCAAGCCCAGTGTGGCCTGGTCGCACGACGTCGATGGCTATTCGCCCGGCCCCGGCGCCAACTTCGAGGAAGGCCGCAAGGCGGTCAGCCTGGGGGTGGACGCGGAGTACCAGAACACCTACACCGCGAGCCTCTCCTACACCAACTTCTTCGACGGCAAGTACACCACCGTGGACGATCGCGACTTCGTCGCGCTCAGCTTCGGCATGAACTTCTGATGTACGCCGGCCCGGTGCGAACCGGGCCAGCGAGCAGGACTTAACGAGGACGACGAGCGAATGAAAACAACGAAGATTCTTCTGCATACCGGTGTACTGGCCCTGAGCCTGCTGGCCACCCAGGTGATGGCGGCGGTATCCGCCGACGAGGCGGCCAAGCTCGGCACCAGCCTGACTCCGTTGGGGGCGGAGAAGGCCGGCAACGCCGACGGCAGCATCCCCGCCTGGGACGGCGGCCTGGCGACCAACGCCGGCAGCGTCGACAGCCGTGGCTTCCTCGCCAACCCCTATGCCAGCGAGCAACCGCTGTTCACCATCACCGCGCAGAACGTCGACCAGTACAAGGACAAGCTGACTCCCGGCCAACTGGCCATGTTCAAGCGCTACCCGGATACCTACAAGATCCCGGTATACAAGACCCACCGCAGCGCCACCGTCCCGGCGGCGGTGCAGGAGGCGGCCAAGCGCAACGCCACCACCACCAAGCTGGTGGAAGGCGGCAACGGCCTGGAGAACTTCGATACCGCCAACCCGTTCCCGATCCCGCAGAACGGCCTGGAGGTGATCTGGAACCACATCACCCGCTACCGCGGCGGCAGCGTCCGGCGCCTGGTGACCCAGGCCACTCCGCAGGTCAACGGCTCCTACCAGCTGGTCTACTTCCAGGATGCCTTCACCTTCCGTACCAACCTGAAGGACTACAACCCGAACAAGCCGAGCAACGTGCTGTTCTACTTCAAGCAGCGGGTCACCGCGCCCTCGCGCCTGGCCGGTAACGTGCTGCTGGTCCACGAGACCCTCAACCAGGTCAAGGAGCCGCGCCTGGCGTGGCTCTACAACGCCGGCCAGCGCCGCGTGCGGCGGGCTCCGCAGGTGTCCTACGACGGTCCCGGCACCGCCGCCGACGGCCTGCGCACCTCGGACAACTTCGACATGTACAACGGTGCGCCGGACCGCTACGACTGGAAGCTGGAAGGCAAGAAGGAAATCTACATTCCCTACAACAGCTACAAGCTCGACGATCCGAAGATCAAGTACAGCGAAATCGTCAAGGCCGGCCACATCAACCAGGACCTGACCCGCTACGAGCTGCACCGCGTCTGGCATGTGGTCGCGACCCTGAAGCCGGGCGAGCGGCACATCTACGCCAAGCGTGACTTCTACATCGACGAGGACACCTGGCAGGCCGCCGAGATCGACCATTACGACGGTCGCGGCACCCTGTGGCGCGTGGCCGAGGCGCATGCCGAGCAGTACTACGACAAGCAGGTGCCCTGGTACGCGGTGGAAACCCTCTACGACCTGCTCTCCGGCCGCTACCTGGCGCTTGGCATGAAGAACGAGGAGAAACAGGCCTACGACTTCAACTACAGCGCTTCGGAAAGCGACTACACCCCGGCGGCGCTGCGCCAGGAAGGGGTACGCTGAGAAACGGCGTTCCTAGCCACGAAGAAACCGGCCTTGTGCCGGTTTCTTCGTTTTCGCGGGCGGCGTGCCGCTCCGGCCGTCAATTCATTACAAAGTGTTTTCCCGCCTCGCCCGCGGATTCCGTCGTCGCCATCCTCCCGGCGGGCACCTGTGTGGCCGGGAAACGTTTGCCGCGCCTGGACCGCGCCGGGAAACCGGTCTTTCCTTGGTTATCGAGCTGAAGCGCCGGTGCGCTATTTCGTCCGAGCCGATGGATAGTGCTTCAAATAGCCATCACTTGTGGTTAGTCTCCGGAGCGTTCACGCCCCATACATAAACCAAGAAACCGGGTGATGACTGACTTCTCGCGCACCTTCTCGGGCACTCCATCCGCCGTTCTGCCGACGGCCAACCGCTTTTTCCGCCCCCCGCTGCCGTCGGCCCATGTGGCGCGCCCGCGTCTTTGCCGTCGACTGCGCGACGGACTGGACGGTCGCCTGCTGCTGATCGCCGCGCCCGCCGGATTCGGCAAGAGTTCCCTGGCCATCGAGTTCTGCGAAAGCCTCGATCCGCGCTGGCAGAGCCTCTGGCTGGGACTGAGCAGCCGCGAGAGCGATCCCGGACGTTTCCTCGAACGCCTGCTCGATGGCTTGCGACAGTACCACCCGACCCTGGGCGAAGAGGCCCTCGGCCTGCTGAAGATGCGCCAGCGTCACCAGCCGTTCGCCTTCGAGACCTGGCTCGACGACCTGCTCGACGAACTCGCCCCCTGCCTGGACCCGCAGCGTCCCCTGCTACTGGTGCTGGACGATTACCACCTGGCCCAGGGCGCGGTGCTCGACCGTTGCCTGCAATTCCTCCTCAATCACCTGCCCGAGGGCCTGGTGCTGCTGGTCACCAGCCGGCAGCGGCCGGACTGGCACCTGGCGCGCCTGCGCCTGTCGCGGCAATTGCTCGAACTCAGCGAACAGGACCTGCGCCTGACCGCCGAGGAGAGCGGGGCGCTGATGGCCGCCAGCGGCCTCGAACTCGACGAGGACGCGCTGGACGCGCTGCTCGAGCGCAGCGAAGGCTGGGTCGCCGGGCTGCGCCTCTGGCTGCTGGCGCGCGGCGATCCAGAGGAGCAGGTCAGCCCCGGGGTACACGGCGCCGACGAACTGATCCGCGACTACCTGCTGGAGGAGGTGATCGAGCGGCAGCCGCCCGAGGTCCAGGCGTTCCTCGCCCAGACCGCGCGCTTCGAGCGCTTCTGCGCCGAGCTCTGCGATACCGTGCGCGAGGCCGGCGACAGCGCGGCGATCCTCGACCACCTGCAGCAGCACCAGGTCTTCCTCGTGCCGCTGGACGAAAACGGCCAGTGGTTCCGCTACCACCACCTGTTCTCCGACCTGCTGCTGGCGCGTCCCTTGCCCGACTTCGGTCCGTCCGCCGGCTCCCTGCACCTGCGCGCCTGCGGCTGGTTCAGCCGCCATGGCCTGCTCGACCAGGCGGTGGAGCAGGCGCTGCGCGCCGGCCAGCCGGACGTGGCGGCGAGCCTGGTGCAGAACCTGTCGGAAGAGCAACTGCTGGCGGAGCAGAACATCGCCACCCTGCTGCGCTGGAAGATGGACCTGCCGGACAGCCTCCTGGCGAGCACGCCGCGCCTGATCCTGCTGTACGGCTGGGCGCTGGCGCTGGCCTGCCAGCTGGATGCCGCGGAAGAACTGGCCGGCCAACTGGCGCGTTTCCTGCCGGCGCCGGACGAGTCCGCGCAGCGCGACCTGCTGGCCCAGTGGCAGGCCCTGAGCGGGGTGATCGCGCGCGGCCGCGGCGATATCGACAAGGCCGAGGCGCACTGCCGCGAGGCCTTGCAGGACCTCGCCGGGGAGCGCTATGGCACCCGCCTGCAATGCCTGTCGACGCTGAGCAACCTGGCGGTGACCCGTGGCGACTTCTGGCAGGCGCGCAACTACAACCGCGACGCCCTGGAGTTCGCCCAGCGCTACGGCAACCCGCTGTTCGAGGCACTGGTCCATTACGACCGCGCCCGCGTCCTCCAGGCGCGCGGCGAGGTGGCGCGCGCCGAGGAGGAGGTGCGCCAGGGCCTGGAACGCCTCCAGCACCTGCCGGCGCAACGCCGCTACGCGGTGCGCGGGCGGCTCCTGCTGTACCGCGGCTACCTGCGCAGCCTGGCGCTGCAGCCGGACGAAGCGCGCAAGTGGATCAAGCAGGGAATCGAGGAAACCCGCAGCTGCCGGGATGTCAGCCTGGTGATCGGCTATTGCGTCCTGGCCAGCCTGGAAGGGCGCCTGGGCAACTACGCGGCGGCGTTCGCCCGGCTTGGCGACGTCGAGCGGTTGATGCATGCCTGGGATATCCCGCCGATCTACTACCTGGCGGCGATCACCCTGATCAAGTGCGAACTCTGGCTGGCCCAGGGCCAGACCGAACTGGCCGGCGTCTGGCTACAGCGCCTGGGCGGCACCTACGGCGGGCAGGCGGCCACGCCGCCGGAATGCAGTCCGCTGCTGCCGCTGCATGTGGAGTTGCTCCAGGCCGGCCTGGAGCGCCGCGAAGGACGCCCGGAGGAAGCCGCCCGGCGCCTGGACCGGCTGGCCCGCTCGACGCGGGAGAACGGCGCGTTATTGCCGGCTCGCCTGGCCCTCGGCCAACTGGCTGCGCTGCACCTGGAGCAGGGCCGCGAGCGCGAGGCGCTGGCGACCCTGCAACAGGCCATGGAGGGCGCAGTCGGCGGAGCCTTGCTGCCGCTCCACGAATTGCTCGTGCAGCAGCCGGAATGGTTGCGCGAACAGTTGCAGCGCTTCCCTGCCTGTCCCGGCGCCCAGCGCATGCGCGCGCTGTTGCCGGAGCCGCCCGCCGAGCCCGCGGGCGGTGCGGGCGAGGTGCTCAGCGGGCGCGAACTGGCGGTGCTGGAGCTGATCGCTCAGGGGTTGTCCAACCAGGAGATCAGCGAGCGGCTGTTCATCTCGCTGCATACGGTGAAGAGCCACGCCCGCCATATCAACGACAAGCTCGGCGTCGAGCGTCGCACCCAGGCGGTGGCGCGGGCCAAGCACATGGGGTTGTTGCGCTAGGCGCGCCACCCCATGTGCCTGGCGTGCTGGCTCAGGGCTTCCAGCGTCGCAGGAGCAGGGCGTTGCCGACCACGCTGACGCTGGAGAAGGCCATCGCTGCGCCCGCCACCATCGGGTTGAGCAGGCCGAAGGCCGCCAGCGGGATGCCGATCACGTTGTAGATGAAGGCCCAGAACAGGTTCTGGCGGATCTTCGCGTAGGTCCGCCGCGAGATGTCCAGCGCCGCCGGCACCAGGCGCGGGTCGCCGCGCATCAGGGTGATGCCGGCGGCGTGCATGGCCACGTCGGTGCCGCCACCCATGGCGATGCCGACGTCGGCGGCGGCCAGCGCCGGGGCGTCGTTGATGCCGTCGCCGACCATCGCCACCACCCGGCCCCGGCCTTTCAGCTCGGCGACCGTGGCGGCCTTGTCCGCCGGCAGCACTTCCGCGTGTACGTCGTCGATGCCCAGGGCCTTGGCCACCACCGCCGCGCTGCCGCGGTTGTCGCCGGTGATCAGGTGGCTGTGGATATCCCGTCCGCGCAGGGCCTCCACCGCTTCGGCGGCGCCGTCCTTGAGGCTGTCGCCGAAGGCGAACAGGCCGAGCACGCGTTTCTCCGGAGCCAATTCCAGCAGCCAGGACAGGGTGCGGCCCTCGGCCTCCCAGTCCGCGGCGGCACTCGCCAGCGCGCCGGGCTTGAGTTCCTGCTCGTCGAGCAGGCGGCGGTTGCCCAGGGCCAGCCGGCGACCCTCGACCTCGCCCTGGATGCCGCGACCGCTGAGGGCCTGGCTGGCGTTCACCGGCGGAACCTCCAGGTCGCGCTCGGCGCAGCGCTCGAGCACGGCCTTGGCCAGCGGGTGCTCGCTGCCGCGTTGCAGGGCGCCGGCGAGCCTGAGCAGTTGCTCCTGGTCGTCGCCGCCGAGGTGGATGATCTGCGGTCGCCCGGAGGTCAGGGTGCCGGTCTTGTCGAAGGCCACGCTGGTGACCGCATGGGCGACTTCCAGGGACTCGGCGTCCTTGATCAGGATGCCGTGGCGCGCGGCCACGCCGGTGCCGGCCATGATCGCGGTCGGGGTGGCCAGGCCGAGGGCGCAGGGGCAGGCGATCACCAGCACCGCCACGGCGTTAACCAGGGCCTGCTCCAGGCCGACCCCGGCGACCAGCCAGGCGCCGAGGGTGACCAGCGCGATGAGGATCACCACCGGGACGAAGACCTGGCTGACCTTGTCCACCAGCTTCTGGATCGGCGCCTTGGCGGCCTGGGCGTCTTCCACCAGGCGGATGATCTTCGCCAGCACCGTTTCCCCGCCGAGCGCAGTGGTGCGCAGGAGCAGGCGGCCTTCGCCGTTGATCGCGCCGCCGGTGACCTTGTCGCCGGGAGCCTTGGGTACCGGCAGGCTCTCGCCGGTGATCAGCGCCTCGTCGGCGTGGCTACTGCCGTCGAGCACCTCGCCGTCCACCGGGAAGCGTTCGCCGGGACGCACCACCACCTCGTCGCCGAGGCGCAACTCGGCGATCGCCACCTCTTCCTCGCGACCGTCGCGCAGGCGCACCGCGCGCTCCGGGCGCAACGCCTCGAGGGCGCGGATGGCGCTGGCGGTCTGGCGCTTGGCGCGGCTTTCCAGGTACTTGCCGAGGAGGATCAGGGCGATCACCACGGTGGAGGCTTCGAAGTAGAGGTGCGGCATGTGGCCGGGCGGGGCGGTCAGCCAGAGGTAGACGCTGAGGCCGTAGCCGGCGCTGGTGCCGAGGGCGACCAGCAGGTCCATGTTGCCGGCGCCGGCCTTCACCGCGCGCCAGGCGGAGACATAGAAGCGCGCGCCGATGACGAACTGCACCGGGGTCGCCAGGAGGAACTGTGCCCACGGCGGCAGCATCCAGTGCAGGCCGGCCCATTCCACCAGCATCGGCAGCACCAGCGGCAACGCCAGCAACAGCGCGGCGATCACCCACCAGCGTTCGCGGCGCAGGCGGCGCTCGGCATCGTCCTGGCGTGGTTGCCCCGCGTCGAGCAGGCGGGCCTTGTAGCCGGCCTGTTCCACCGCCTGTAGCAAGGCCTGGCTGTCCACGGCGCCGAGCAGCTCGAGGTGGGCGCGCTCGCTGGCCAGGTTGACGCTGACCTCGCGTACGCCGGGCACCTTCTTCAGCGCCCGCTCGACCCGGCCGACGCAACTGGCGCAGGTCATGCCCTCGATGGACAGTTCCAGGCTGCGCGCCGGAACCTGGTAGCCGGCCTGCTCGACCGCCGCCACCAGGGCCGGCAGGCTGTCCGCCGGGGCCTGTACGCGGGCCTGCTCGCTGGCCAGGTTGACCGAGGCGGCCGCGACCCCGGGCACTTTCTTCAGGGCTCGTTCGACACGGCCGGCGCAGGACGCGCAAGTCATGCCGCTGACCGGCAGATCGAGCTCGGTTAGCGTGGCGCTGTTCATGAGTCCTCCTTGGAATGGACAGAAGTGGCACCGCAGGCGCCCTGGGAGGCGCCGGTGAGATCTGTCGCCAGGTTCAGCCTTGACATCGTGTCAAGGTCAAGCCCCGGATTCATACAGGAAGGCGGCGCAGGGCGCAGTGGCGGCTTTATGTCGCAGGGGCAGGGGGGAGGGGGAATGGCGCTGGAAAACCGTTGCGGCACGGAAAAGCGGAGGGTTTTCACAGAGGTGGGACCGATAACACTAGACCTCGCGAAGGACTGCGCCAAGGTATTTCGTCGCTTGCGGAAAAAAAACCTGCTGATGACGAAAAGTACTTTTTACCGTCATATTTTTTGCGGTATTTGTGGAACCGTAGACCGCCGAACCCTGCAGCACAGGTGGCGGCCCCGGCCCTCACCTCTGCTGTCAGGCTCTCCCCACCGGAAGAGAGAAGGCGGCTCGCCCCCCGGCGGAGCGCCGACCCGGCATTCCGTCGCCAGGCCCTTAGCAGAAGGTGATCGCGTATGGATGACCACGGACGTTCCCGCCCCACCCAGCCCACCCTGTACGTCCTCGATACCAATGTCCTGATCCACGATCCGAATGCCCTGTTGAACTTCCAGGAACACCGCGTCGCGATCCCGATGACGGTGCTCGAAGAGCTGGACAAGCTGAAGACCGGAAAGCACACCATCGCCGCCGAGTGCCGCCAGGCCATCCGCCTGATCGACCAGGTACTCGGCGAGGCCACGCCCGAGCAGGTAGAGGGAGGGGTACCGATCCAGCGTGGCAAGAACGGCCCCAGCGGCAGCCTGTCGATCCTCATGAGCAAGCGTGCCGAGCCCATCACCTGGCTGCCGGAGCACCTCAACGACAACAAGATCATCAACCAGTTGGTCGAGCTGAAGAGCCGCCACAGCGGCGTGCGCGTGGTGCTGGTGACCAAGGACATCAACATGCGCCTGAAGGCGCGCGCCTGCGGGGTGGACGCGGAGGACTACCACACCGACCAGTTGATCGACGACGTGGCCCTGCTGTCGCGCGGCTACCATTCCCTCGCCGGCTCTTTCTGGGACCGCGTGAGCAAGGTCGAGACCCGCCAGGACCACGGCCGTACCTGGCATCGCGTGCAGCTCACCGACAACCTGCCGGCGGTGCACATCAACGAGTTCATCGTCGACGAACAGGGCTTCGTCGGCTGGATCAAGGGCATCCAGCAGGACGAGCTGACCATCCTCGACCTGCACCAGGAGCCGCTCCTGCACCAGGAAGCCTGGGGCCTGCGGCCACGCGACGTGTACCAGTCGCTGGCGCTGTACGCGCTGCTCGACCCGGACATCCACCTGGTCAACCTGTCCGGTGCCGCCGGTTCCGGCAAGACCATCCTGGCGCTCGCCGCGGCCATCGAGCAGACCATGGTCAGCAAGCGCTACCGGCGCATCATCGCCACCCGCAGCGTGCAGGGCCTGGACGAGGACATCGGCTTCCTGCCCGGCACCGAGGCGGAAAAGATGGAGCCCTGGCTCGGCGCCATCACCGACAACCTCGAAGCGCTGCACATGGACGACGAATGCACCCATGGCAGCGTCGACTACATCCTCAGCAAGGTGCCGTTGCAGTTCAAGTCGCTGAACTACATCCGCGGGCGCAGCTTCCAGCAGAGCCTGATCCTCATCGACGAATGCCAGAACCTCACGCCGCACCAGATGAAGACCATCATCACCCGCGCCGGCAGCGGTTCGAAGGTGATCTGCCTGGGCAACCTGGCGCAGATCGACACGCCCTACCTGTCCGCCACCAGCTCCGGCCTGACCTACCTCACCGAACGCTTCAAGGACTTCCCCCACGGCGTGCACGTGACCCTGCAAGGGGTGCCGCGCTCGGTGCTGGCGGAGTACGCCGAGGCGCACATGTGAGGTAGCCGGCGGCAATCGCCGGCCGATATCCCGCCCGGTTGAAAAAGCCGGGCGGGATATACATCCTGCCAGGCCCGGTCCGGGGACCGGGCCCGCATCGTTACCCGATCGGGATGAGGTGCCTTGCGCCGGCCTGCCCTACCTCTTTATGTATACAATCATCCCCCTTCCGAACCTCCCCCAGGCATCGCGTCATGCCCTCCAGGGCTTACAATGACTGGCCAGTATCCTCTTCCAGGAGCACCCACGTGCTGACCCATCTCGATTCCCAGGGCCGCGCCAACATGGTCGACGTCACGGAAAAGGCCGTGACCTCCCGTGAAGCCACGGCCGAGGCCGTGGTGCGCATGCGCCCGGAAACCCTGCAACTGATCCAGGACGGCGGCCATCCCAAGGGCGACGTCTTCGCCGTGGCGCGGATCGCCGGCATCCAGGCGGCCAAGCGCACCCACGAACTGATCCCGCTGTGCCATCCGTTGTTGCTCACCAGCGTCAAGCTCGAACTGCAGGCCGAGGCGCCGGACGCCGTGCGCATCCGCGCGCGTTGCCGGCTGGCCGGGCAGACCGGCGTGGAGATGGAGGCGCTCACCGCCGCCAGCGTCGCGGCCCTGACCATCTACGACATGTGCAAGGCGGTGGACCGCGGGATGGTCATCGAGCAGGTCCAGTTGCTGGAGAAGCTCGGCGGCAAGAGCGGCCACTATCGCAAAGAGGAGGAAGGGCAGGCATGATCCGCGTGCAGTATTTCGCCCGTTACCGCGAAGCCCTCGGCATCGACGGCGAGCAGTTGAACTGGGACGCCGGGCTGGCGACCCTCGGCGCCTTGCGCCAGCTCCTGGTGGAGCGCGGCGGGGCCTGGGAGCGTACCCTCGGCGAGCAGAACCTGATGTGCGCGCGCAATCAGGAACTGTGCGGCCTCGACGAGCCGTTGCAGGACGGCGACGAAGTCGCCTTCTTCCCCACCGTCACCGGAGGTTGAACCCATGGCCATCCGCGTCCAGCAGGCCGCTTTCGATCCGGGGCAGGAGCTTAACGCCCTGCATGCGCAGAACGTCGGCATCGGCGCGGTGGTCGGCTTCGTCGGCTACGTGCGCGACTTCAACGACGGTCGCGAGGTCGGCGGGATGTTCCTCGAACATTATCCGGGCATGACCGAGAAGGCCCTCGGCAAGATCGCCGCCGAGGCCGGGCAGCGCTGGCCGCTGCTGCGCCTGGAGATCCTCCACCGCATCGGCCGCCTGGAGCCGGGCGAGCCGATCGTCTTCGTCGGTTGCGCCAGCGCCCACCGGCAGGCGGCGTTCGACGCCTGCAACTTCGTCATGGACTACCTGAAGACCCGCGCGCCGTTCTGGAAGAAGGAAGACACCGCCGAAGGCCCGCGCTGGGTCGAAGGCCGCTGCAGCGACCAGGCCGCCGCGCAGCGCTGGGAGGAGTGACGTCTACCTCCTCGCGCCGCCGGCTTACCTCTTCGGAGGAATAGCCAGCCGGGGGCCCGCGGTTCAGGCTGAGGCATCGCCCGTTCCTAGGACCCCTTCCATGAGCCACCTGGCCACCTCCACCTTCCAGCCGCTGAACATCGCCATCCTCACCGTCAGCGACACCCGTACCCTGGAAACCGATACTTCCGGCCAGACCCTCGCCGACGCGCTGCTGGCCGCCGGTCATCGCCTGCACCAGCGGAGCCTGAAGACCGATGACATCTACCAGATCCGCGCGGTGGTCTCGGCCTGGATCGCCGACCCCGAGGTACAGGTCGGCCTGATCACCGGCGGCACCGGCTTCACCGCGCGGGACAACACCCCGCAGGCGGTCGGGCCGCTGTTCGAGCGCGATGTCGAGGGCTTCGGCGAACTGTTCCGCCAGGTCTCGCAGCGCGAGATCGGCACTTCCACCATCCAGTCGCGGGCGCTGGCCGGGCTCAGCAACGGTACCCTGGTGTGCTGCCTGCCCGGCTCGCCGGGCGCCTGTCGCACCGCCTGGAACGAGATTCTCCTGGCGCAACTGGACAGCCGCACCCGCCCGTGCAATTTCGTCCCGCACCTGAAGACCCCGCCAGCCGTGGCGCCGGTGGCCGGCTGCGGGTGCCGCTCGTGAGCGCTTGCGCCTGCGATGGCGGCCAACTGCGCCCGCTCGACGAGGCGCTGGCCGAACTGCTGGCGCGCGCGCCGCGCCCGCCAGCCTGCGAGAGCCTGGCCCTGGAGCGGGCGCTGGGACGAGTGCTCGGCGAGGACCTGCTGGCGCCGATGGACCTGCCGCATTGGGACAACAGCGCGATGGACGGCTACGCCTTGTGCTCCGCCGACCTGCCGCGCAGCGGCGGCAGCCTGACGGTCGGCGCGCGGATCGCCGCCGGCGACACCCGCGGCATGAGCCTGCCGCTGGGCCAGGCGGCGCGGATCTTCACCGGCGCGCCGCTGCCGACCGGCGCCGACTGCGTGGTGCCGCAGGAACTCTGCGTGGTCGACGGCGAGCGCGTGCAGTTGCCGCCGGTGAGCGCCGGCCAGCATGTGCGCCGGCGCGGCGAGGAGTTGCGTCGTGGCGCGCCGGTGCTGCGTGCCGGACAGCGCTTGCGCCCGCAGGAACTCGGCCTGCTGGCGAGTCTCGGCGTCGCCACGGTCTCGGTGCGTCGGCGCTTGCGCATCGGCCTGCTGAGCAGCGGCGACGAATTGCGCGAGCCCGGCCAGACACTGTTGGCCGGGCAGATCTACAACGCCAACCGTTACTGCATCGGCGCCTTGCTGCGCGGTCTGGGCTTCGAGGTGCACGACGAGGAAGTGCTCGCCGACGAACTGGTGGCCAGCCGCGATGCGCTCAGCCTGGCGGCCTCCGAATGGGACGCGCTGGTCACCAGCGGCGGTGTCTCGGTAGGCGAGGAAGACCACCTCAAGCGCGCCATCGCCGAGCTTGGCGAGGTCAACCTGTGGCGCCTGGCGATCCAGCCGGGCAAGCCGTTCGCCTTCGGCTCCGTGGCCGGCAAGCCCTGGCTGGGGCTGCCCGGCAACCCTGCGGCGGCGCTGGTCACCGCATTACTGGTGGCGCGTCCGTTCCTGCTTCGCCAGCAGGGACTGTTCGACGTAGTGCCGCGGCCGCTGGCGTTGCCGGCGGCCTTCGACTGGCCGCAACCGCGGGCGCGTCGCCAGTACCTGCGGGCGCGGCTCGATGAACGGGGGCGGGTGGAAATCCACCCGCAGCAGGGCTCGGCGATGCTGCTTGCCGCCAGTTGGGCGGACGGGCTGGCGGTGATCGAGCGCGGCGCCACCCTGGGCGTGGGTGATGCGATCGACTTTCTGCCGTTCTCCGCACTGATGGCCTGAGGCCTTCTTGATCCCGGTCAAGCGCCGACCGGGAGCGTCTTTCTAGAGTGTGGCGCCTGTGCCCCGGGGTTGCCCACTGCCGCGGAGCGCGTTTTTCGCCAGAGGAGCAACCCCATGCAACTGGTCTGTCCGGCGGGCAGCCTGCCCGCCTTGAAGTCGGCCCTGCGACAGGGCGCCGATGCCATCTACGTCGGTTTCCGCGACGACACCAACGCCCGCCATTTCGCCGGCCTCAACCTTGACGAACGCCAGTTGCAGGAAGGCCTGCGGCGAGTCCACGAGGCCGGGCGGCAGCTCTACGTAGCGGTCAACACCTATTCCAGCGCGCAGGGCTGGGAGCGCTGGCAGCGCGCGGTGGACCAGGCCGCCGACCTCGGCGTCGATGCGTTGATCGCCGCCGACGTGGCGGTGCTCGGCTATGCCGCGAAGCGTCATCCGCGGCTCAACCTGCATCTGTCGGTGCAGGGCTCGGCAACCAATGCCGCGGCCCTGGCCCTCTATCACGAACGCTACGGCATCCGTCGCGCGGTCCTGCCCCGCGTGCTATCGCTGGCGCAGGTACGCCAGGTGGCGGCCGGTAGCCCGGTGCCGGTGGAGGTGTTCGCCTTCGGCAGCCTGTGCATCATGGCCGAGGGCCGCTGCCACCTGTCCTCCTACGTCACCGGCGAGTCGCCGAACCTCTGCGGCGTCTGTTCGCCGGCCAGGGCGGTGCGCTGGAGCGAGGAACCGGAGGGGTTGACCTCGCGCCTCAACGAAGTGCTCATCGACCGCTACGCCGCCGGCGAGGCGGCCGGCTACCCGACCCTCTGCAAGGGCCGTTTCCTGGTCAATGGCCAGCGCTTCCATGCGCTGGAGGAACCGACCAGCCTGAACACCCTGGACCTGGTCCCGCAGCTGGCGGAAATCGGCGTGGCGGCGGTGAAGATCGAAGGCCGCCAGCGCAGCCCGGCCTACGTCGAGCAGGTCACCCGGGTCTGGCGCCAGGCGCTGGACAGCTACGCCAGCGCGCCGGGCGCCTATAGCGTGCAGCCGCAATGGCAGCGCGCGCTGGCCGGACTTTCCGAAGGGCACCAGACCACCCTGGGCGCCTATCACCGTTCCTGGCAGTGAGGACCGCCGCGATGAAACTGAGCCTGGGACCGCTGCTGTTCTACTGGGACAAGCGGCAGATATTCGATTTCTACGCCGAGATGGCCGGCCAGCCGCTCGACGTCATCTACCTCGGCGAGACCGTCTGCGCCAAGCGCCGGGCGCTGTCCCTGAACGATTGGCAGGCGCTGGCCCGCGAGCTGGCGCAGGCGACCCGTGCCGAGCTGGTGCTCTCCGGGCTGGCGCTGATCGAGGCCGCTTCGGAGCTGTCCAGCCTGCGCCGGCTATGCGAGAACGGCGAACTCCGGGTCGAGGCCAACGACATGGCCGCCGTCTATTACCTCAGCCAGCGCGGCGTGCCCTTTGTCGGCGGTCCGGCGCTGAACCTCTACAACGGTCATGCCCTGGCCGAACTGTATTCCTGGGGCATGCGCCGCTGGATTCCGCCGGTGGAAGTCTCCGGCAAGCTGCTGCGCGGGGTGCTCGACCAGGCTGCGCAGCTGGGCCTGGAGCAATTGCAGACCGAGGTCTTCGCCTACGGTCACCTGCCGCTGGCCTACTCGGCGCGCTGCTTCACCGCGCGGGCGGAGAACCGGCCCAAGGACGACTGCCAGTTCTGCTGCCAGCAGTATCCCGAAGGTATCCCGCTGCTCAGCCAGGAGGGCGAGGCGCTGTTCACCCTCAACGGCATCCAGACCATGTCCGGCAAGGTCAGCAACCTGCTGGCCGACTACCGCTCGCTGGAACATAGCGGCGCCGACCTGCTACGCCTGAGTCCTCGGGCGCAGGGCATGGCCGAGGTGATCGCGGCCTTCGACCGGGTACGCAAGGGTGCCGCTCCGCCGCTCGCCGTGGAAGGCTGCAACGGCTACTGGCACGGCCGGCCGGGGATGCTGCGGGCAGAGGAGGCAGGGCTATGCTGAACCGCCAACGCCTGCTCCTCGGCGTCGCCGGACGCCTGTTGCCGCTGGCGGCGAAGGTTCCGCGCGGGCTCCAGCACCTGGTCCTGCAACGGGTCGCCAACCGGCTGTTCGCCCAGCCGCTGGAGGAGGGCGCCTTCGACCTGCTGGAAGGTCGCTGGCTGCGCCTGGAAGTCAGGGACCTCGGCGTCGGCTGGTGCGTCACCCGGGTGCCCGGCGGCCTGCGCCTGGTCGAACGGCCACGGGCCAGCGTGACCATCCGTGGCGACTGGCGCGACTTCCTGCTGCTGGCCAGCCGGCATGAGGACCCGGATACCCTGTTCTTCCGCCGCCGCCTGGTGATCGAGGGCGACACCGAGCTGGGCCTGGCGGTCAAGAACCTCCTCGACAGCCTCGACCCGGAGCACCTGCCGCCCTGGTTGTGGAACGCCGTGGAACGGGCCGGGCGGGCAGTGCAGGAGGAGCGCGGCGAGGCGCCCCAGGGGCCGGTCCAGGGCGCGCGGGGCGGCTGAGGTCGGTGGAAAGGGGCGTATAGCGACGCCAATGTCGCTGGGCGCGCCCCTCCGATTGGGTGTATTCCCTGAAGCCTGAAACTCACTGAAGCTCTTTTCAGCGAGGCAACGCCCGGTTCGTTGCCGCATGGGCGGCGCGGAGCGAATGGGCGTTTCCCCTGACCAAACGGATAGCCTGTCTGTCCCCGTAACGCCCCTGTCAACTTGCCCCGGTAAACCGGACCTTCGTGAAGCCTGCGGAGAACTCCGGTATGAGTGGGATGGACCTCAAGCGCCGCCGCGTCGTGCAAGGCCTGGGCGCTGGACTGCTGTTGCCGGCGCTGGGCGCGCCGGCGGTGATCGCCTCGCCCAGGGCGCGGCCGAAGCTGACCGATGGCGTGCAATCCGGCGATGTGCAGGGCGACCGCGCGCTGGTCTGGAGCCGCACCGACCGCCCGGCGCGGATGATCGTCGAATGGGACACCCGTAGCGTCTTCAGCGAGCCGCGTCGGCTGGTCTCGCCGGTCACCGACGAGCGCCTCGACTACACCGCGCGCATCGACCTGCGTGGCCTGCCAGCCGACCAGTCGATCTTCTACCGGGTGCGCTTCGAGGATGCCCGCGACGGCAGCCTGAGCAAGCCCTGGTTCGGCCACCTGCGCAGTGCGCCGAGCGAGGCGCGCAATATCCGTTTCGTCTGGAGCGGCGACACCTGCGGGCAAGGTTTCGGGATCAATCCGGATATCGGCGGCATGCGTATCTACGAAGCCATGCGCCGGCGCCAGCCGGATTTCTTCCTGCACAGCGGCGACACCATCTATGCCGATGGGCCGATCCCCGAACGCATCGAGACCGAGAGCGGGCGCATCTGGCGCAACCGGGTGACCGAGGCCAAGAGCAAGGTCGCCGAGACCCTCGACGAGTTCCGCGGCAACTACCGCTACAACCTGCTCGACGACAACCTGCGCCGCTTCAACGCCGAGGTGCCGCAGATCTGGCAATGGGACGACCACGAGACCACCAACAACTGGTCCTCCAGCAAGCAGCTCGACGAGCGCTACCAGGTGAAGGACATCGACGTGCTGGCGGCCCGTGCACGCCAGGCGTTCCTCGAATACGCGCCGCTGCGCTTCCAGCGCCAGGGGCGCGACGGGCGGATCTACCGCAAGGTCGCCTACGGCCCTTTGCTCGACGTGTTCGTCCTCGACATGCGCAGCTACCGCGGCGGCAACAGCGCCAACCTGCAGGCGCGGCGCAGCGCCGCCACCGATTTCCTCGGCCGTGAGCAGTTGCAATGGCTCAAGCGCGAGTTGCGCGGTTCGCGTGCGCAGTGGAAGGTGATCGCCGCCGACATGCCGATCGGCCTCTGCGTGCCCGATGGCAAGGACGCCCAGGGCCGCGACCGCTGGGAGGCCATCGCCAACGGCAATGACGGCGCCGCCCTCGGCCGCGAGCTGGAGATCGCCGACCTGCTGCGCTTCGTCCAGCGCGCCGGGGTGCGCAACACCGTCTGGCTGACCGCCGACGTGCATTACTGCGCAGCCCACCACTACAGCCCGGAGCGCGCCGCGTTCAAGGACTTCGCGCCGTTCTGGGAGTTCGTCGCCGGGCCTCTCAATGCCGGTAGTTTCGGACCCAACGCGCTGGATGGCACGTTCGGCCCGCAGGTGATGTTCCAGAAGGCCCCGCTGGTCCAGAACAGTTCCCCCTTCGCCGGCTACCAGTTCTTCGGCGAGGTGGAGATCGATGCGCAAAGCCGCGCGCTCACCGTCACCCTGCGCGACCTCGACGGCGAGCCGGTGTTTTCCCAGGAACTGCAGCCCGACGGCGCCTGAGCCGCGGCGACCCCATTCCGATAAAGGAGTATCCCGATGCACCCCTTGCGTAACGCCGCCCTGCTGGGCGGCCTGGCCCTGCTGGGCCTGCCGGTGGCCAACGCCGCCGAGCTGATCATCTCCGAGTATGTCGAAGGCAGCGGCAACAACAAGGCGCTGGAGTTCTACAACAGCGGCAGCCAGGTCCTCGACCTCTCCGCCTACCGCGTCGAGTTCTATTTCAACGGCGCCAGCGCGGCGGGCCGCAGCATCGACCTGAGCGGCAGCCTGGCGCCGGGCAAGACCTTCGTCCTCGCCAACGGCGTGGCCGACCCGGCGTTGCTGGCGCTGGCCAGCCAGCGGGTGGAAGGCAGCTGGTTCAATGGCAACGATGCGGTGCTGCTGCGCCGGCGCAGCGGCGAGATCCTCGACAGCCTCGGCCAGGTCGGCTTCAACCCCGGCACGACCTGGGGCAGCGGCGATGTGCAGACCCTCGACCGGAGCCTGGTGCGCAAGGCCGACATCCGCGACGGCGACAGCGACCCCAGCGACGCCTTCGACCCGGCGGCGCAATGGCTGGGCTACCCGCGCGACACCTTCGCCAACCTCGGCCAGCATGGCGCTGGCGAGCCCGGCGGCGGCGAGGAGGCCGGCCTGCGACCGATCCACGAGGTGCAGGGCGCCGGAGCCGAAAGTCCGCTGGTGAACCAGCGGGTCGCCATCGAGGGCGTGGTGGTCGGCGACTTCCAGAACGCCAGCGAGCTGAAGGGCTTCTACGTGCAGCAGGAAGATGCCACGGTGGACGGCGACCCGGCGACCTCCGAAGGCATCTTCGTCTACGACGGCGGCAACGGCAGCGACGTCAAGCTCGGCGACCGCGTCCGGGTGACCGGCCAGGTCCGCGAGTTCAACGGCCTCACCGAGCTGGTCGGGCCGCTGCAGGTCAGCGTCCTGGCGAGCGGCGTGGCCTTGCCGACGCCGGCCGGCATCAGCCTGCCGCTGGCCAGCGCCGATGCGCTGGAGCGCTACGAAGGCATGCGCGTGCAGCTCCGCCAGACGCTGACCGTCAACGAGGTCTACAACCTCGGCCGCTACGGCGAGGTCCTGCTGTCCTCCGGCGGCCGCCAGATGACTCCGACCAACGTGGTGGCTCCCGGCGAACAGGCCAAGGCCATGCAGGCGCGCAACGACCTCGACCGGATTCTCCTCGACGACGGCCGCAGCGGGCAGAACCCCGACCCGATCCGCTACCCGGCACCGGAACTGAGCGCCTACAACAGCCTGCGCGTCGGCGACCGTACCAGCGCCATCGACGGCGTGCTCGACTACTCGGCCGGCAGCTACCGTATCCAGCCGTTGCAGACGCCGACCTTCGAGGCGGCCAATCCGCGTCCGGCCCAGCCGGCGGTGGAAGGGCGCCTGCGGGTGGCCAGCTTCAACGTGCTCAACTACTTCAACGGCGATGGCAAGGGCGGCGGTTTCCCCACCTCGCGCGGAGCCAACACGGCCGAGGAGTTCCAACGGCAGAAAGCGAAGATCGTCGCGGCGATCCTCGCCTCGAAGGCGGACATCGTCGGCCTGATGGAGATCGAGAACGACGGCTACGGCGAGTTCAGCGCCATCGCCGACCTGGTCAACGGCCTCAACGCCAGCCTGCCCCAGGGCCAGCGCTATGCCTTCGTCAACCCGAACCGGGCGAAGCTGGGCAGCGACGAAATTGCCGTGGGGCTGATCTATCGCGGCGACAAGGTCCGCACCTATCGATCCGCGGCGGTGCTCGACAGTTCGGTGAACCCGGAGTTCGACGACACCCGCAACCGTCCGACCCTGGCCCAGACCTTCCAGGAGATCAATGGCGGCGAACGCCTGACCATCGCGGTGAACCACCTGAAGTCGAAGGGCTCGGCCTGCGACGGCGACCCGGACACCGGCGACGGCCAGGGCAACTGCAACCTGACCCGGGCGCGCGCCGCCCAGGCCCTGGTGGACTGGCTGGCGGGCGATCCGACGGGCGCCAAGGAGCCTGATCGCCTGATCATCGGCGACCTCAATTCCTATGCCAAGGAAGACCCGGTGAACGTCATCCGCAGCGCCGGCTACACCGACCTGGTGGCGCGTCAGGCGGGCGCAGGAAAGGGCTATTCCTACGTGTTCTCCGGGCAGTCCGGCTACCTTGACCACGCCCTCGCCAACGCCAGCCTGGCGCGCCAGGTACGCGGCGCGGTGGAGTGGCACATCAACGCCGACGAGCCCCGGGTGCTGGACTACAACGTCGAGTTCAAGACCCCTCGGCAGCAGGACAGCCTGTACAACGCCGAGCCGTACCGGGCCTCCGACCACGACCCGGTGGTGATCGGTATCGACCTGCGCCGGGTGGCGATGAAGAAGCACCGCAGGTAGGCAGCGGATAGCGCCCGTGGCGTTGGTCGCCATGCAGAAAGGCCACCCTCGGGTGGCCTTTCTGCATGGCACGTGGGCCTGTAGGGCGAATAACCGCTTGCGGTTATCCGCCGTTGTGGCGGGATCTCGGCGGATAACGCCGGTGGCGTATTCGCCCCACGGAACGGAGCCCCCTCCAGGGTGGCCTTCCAGTGTGGCACGTGGGCCTGGTAGGGCGAATAACCGCTTGCGGTTATCCGCCGTCGTGGCGGGATCTCGGCGGATAACGCCGGTGGCGTATTCGCCCCACGGAACGGAGCCCCCTCCAGGGTGGCCTTCCAGTGTGGCACGTGGGCCTGGTAGGGCGAATAACCGCTTGCGGTTATCCGCCGTTGTGGCGGGATCTCGGCGGATAACGCCGGTGGCGTATTCGCCCCACGGAACGGAGCCCCCTCCAGGGTGGCCTTCCAGTGTGGCACGTGGGCCTGGTGGGGCGAATAACCGCTTGCGGCTATCCGCCGTTGCGGCGGGATATCGGCGGATAACGCCGGTGGCGTATTCGTCCCACGGAACGGAGGTCACTCCAGGGTGGCCTTGCTGCGTGGCACGTGGGCCTGGTAGGGCGAATAACCGCCTGCGGTTATCCGCCGTTGCGGCGGGATGCCGGCGGATTACGCCGGTGGCGTATTCGCCCCACGGAACGGAGGCCCCACCAGGTTCGTACGTCGTCAGCCGCGCAGCGGCGGCAGGTAGCCCAGTTCCATCAGCTTGATGTCCGCTTCGCCGACGCGCTCGAAATGTTCGCGACGGGTTTCGTCCATCGGTTCGCGGCCGTTCAGCAGCAGGGTGCCACGGCCGGGAATGTCGACCAGCTCCGTAGCCGCCGGGAAGTCCGTGGCCCTTAGCGGATGCGGGCAGAAGCCGATCCAGCCGATGCTGCGGCGGTCCGGGAAGGTCCGCTGGTGTACGAAGTACGCATGCGGAGCGAGCATGCCCCAGGTCGTTTCGGGCCAGATTTCCAGCGCCGCGAGGAAGATCGCGACGAAGGAGGACGCCGGTGCGTCGAACACCTGCAGCAGGCTGCCGGCATCTTCCAACTGGAGCCTGGACGAGACGGCCCTGCCGCTGGCCTCGTAGTCCAGCGACAACCCGCCCTTGAGCGGATCCTCCTCGCCGTTCCATAGCACCAGTTCCACCGCCCGGGTGCGTCGGTCACGCGACAGGGCCTTGGCGAGATCCTGGCGGTGCTCGGTGACGTTGTGGCTGAGGGCATCGCGCAGGGAGTCGCCGCACAGGTACCAGTTCTCCAGCACCGGATGGAGGGGCGCGAGGGCATCGAGGAAGCGCTCTATCCGTTGCAGGTGCTGGTCGTCGTCCAGTTCGAGGAGCCGTGCCGGATCGAAGTACAGCTCGAATATGTAGCGCCTGAAAGCCTTGGCGTCCGTCATGCGCAATACCCCGGGTTCTCTTCGCAAAACCTTTTCATCTCTTCCTGTTCCTTCGCGCGGGTTTCCTGGTAGTCGTCGTGCTCGTCCGTTCCCGGCATCGGATTCCAGAATGCCTTCAGGTTGGCCAGTCCCATGCGCAGGTACTCCGCGGCGCAGTACTCGTAGACGATCCGCTGCAGGAAGTGCCATTCGACGAACACCGGCGGGGTCGGTCGGGCCTTGTCGCTGTGGACCTCGGCCTTCTGCAGCAGGTCCGACTTCACCTTGGCCCGCGCCCAGGGCCTGGGCACGCCGAGCAGCGGGACGAACAGGAAGGCGTAGTTGGCCTTCGCCTCCAGCAGGGTGCAGCGCGGCTCGTCGAAGCCGTCCCACCAGGTGCCGCTCCAGAACCATTCGTGGGGAAACGGGAAATTGGTCACCCACTGCTGGTAGCGCGCGGACAGGTCCGACATGCTGTGGCCCTTGCCGTTATTGGCGATGGCCATTTCGCCCCGGGACGGCGGGCACTCCACGCAGTCCTTGTCGCGGCCCTGGCTCTTGCTGCAATCGCGCTCGGCTTCCCGGGTCCGGTCGCGGCTCAGCGTGCCGGTCTCGGTCCTGGGCAGGGTCTGCGGAACCGGCATCGGACGCGGTACCGGCCTGGGCAGCGCGCCGGGGGCCGGTCGCGGCAGCGGGCGCGGCGCCGGCATCGGCAAGTGCGGCCGGGGCGGCGCGGGTAGTTCGAAGGGCAGCCGCGGACCCATGCGGGGCAGCGGTCGGAAAAGCGCGCCTATGCCGCTCATGCCGGTCTCCCCGAGGTTTCGTACGCGCGCCATTTCTGGCTGGCCAGGCGAAACTCGACGATCCGTTCGTAGTCCTGGAAGCGTTGTTCCGGGCTGTCCGCCAGCGGCCGGCGCATGTGTGCGAGAAACGCCGGCGTGTCCTGGAAAGCGGGGAAGGCCAGGCCGTGCAGAAGAAAGCGTTCGATCGTCCCGGGCTCTTCGATACCCAGTTCCAGCGCCGTCGCGCGCAGCTCGCCGAGTTGCCGGATGGCGGGCAGCAGGCCGCGTCGTTCGAGCCAGGCGGGAGCCTCCCGGCGTACCTCCAGCAGGACCCGCTCGATGACTTCGTCGTCGCGGACCCGCTGCAGGCGATCCAGTTGGCCGGCATCCAGTTCAAGCATCGGCGGTCCGCTCCGTTTCCCGGTCATAGACGAGGTAGCCGCCCTGCAGGGGCTGCCAGACCTGCCAACGCTCCAGCGGCGCCATCACTTGCGTCCATTGCCGCGCGGTCATGACCTGTTCCAGCGCCCGGCGCACTTCCGGGCTGTAGTAGCGCAACAGCGCCCGGCGGCCGTCGGGCATGCGGGTGAAGAGCAGCCCGGCGAAGTGTTTCGCGAGGTTTTCGAAGGACGCCCGGCTCCACAGCCAGGAGGCCATGGGCGAGCGGCGGTCCCAGTCGCGCAGCCAGCCGAGGAACTCGCCCGATGACGAAAGCGGGGCGCTGTCCATGAATTCGATCAGGACCGGCCCGGCATGGGCGATTTCGTCCAGCTCGCTCCCGGCCAGCAGCCAGCGCGAGCGGATTTCCCCCGCGGCCTTTTCCAGGCGGGTGTCCAGGGTCAGGTAGCGGGCGCCGTCCGCCAGGGCGAACAGGCGGCTGTCCGGCGTAGGCGCCGCGAGCGCCGGCTGGAGCCGGCTCACGGTGCGCCGCCGAGGCTTTCCAGGGGCACCAGGGCCTGGTTGCGGCGTGCCGCCAGCAGCAGGCATTGCAGGCACAGCTTCGGTGGGGCGAGGGCGAGAGCGGGTGCGCCGCCGCCGCTGTTGCCGATCAGCACCGTGCCCGCGCCGCCGACCACCAGGTTGCCGTGGGTGCCGACGCTACCTACCACGGTGGCGGGCTTGCCGTTGATCAGTACGTTGGCGATGACGTTGGCGCTGAGGGTGGCGCCGCAGGCGGTGGCGTCGCCCTGGCGGGCGGCGGACCGATGGTCGAAGAAGACGTCGGGCGAGCCGCCGACGATCGGGTTGCTGCCGTGGCCCGGCAGCGGACACGCGGTCGGATCGCCCAGGCGCGCAGCGGGTTTGCCGCTCATGCTCAAGTCCCTATGAGATAAACCCTGGCACTCTGCCGTGCCACTCGGGGGCGGACAACCTATCTGAACTGCTCAGGAGGCACCTTCGGAAACGGCTTGGGCAACCGCGTCCTTGCCTGGTTGCGCTTGAAGGGATTTCCTACCTGGAAGTCTCGTCACCCGCCTGCGAAAGGCGCAGGCGTACGGAGCGATGGCGCGATGGGGAGGGGAGCCTGGGAGGAGGGAAGGAGGCGTTTCGCGCAGCGTCGCGTTCGCTTTGCCTGCGCAGGGACTGTCCGCCGATATCGCGCTGGAGCGACGGATAGCCGCGATAGGGTTATCCGCCCTGCGCCGAGACCGCCGGGGGAGGAGCCAGGGAGGCTGTCCCTGGCTCCTCCCGTGCGATCAGTGATGCTCGCGCGTCGCGCGGAAGCGGATGTCCGGCCAGCGTTCTTCCATCAGGCTGAGGTTGACGCGGGTCGGCGCCAGGTAGGTGAGGTGCCCGCCGCCGTCCACGGAGAGGTTCTCGAAGGCCTTGTCCTTGAACTCCTTGAGCTTCTTCTCGTCGTCGCACTCGATCCAGCGTGCCGACCAGACGTTGATCGCCTCGTAGGCGCACTCGACCTTGTATTCCTCCTTCAGGCGGCTGGCGACCACGTCGAACTGCAGCACGCCCACCGCACCGAGGATGATGTCGTTGTTGCGCTCGGGGAAGAACACCTGGGTCGCACCTTCCTCGGCCAGTTCCTGCAGGCCCTGGCGCAACTGCTTGGACTTCAGCGGGTCTTTCAGGCGCACGCGGCGGAACAGTTCCGGGGCGAAGTGCGGGATGCCGGTGAAACCGAAGTTCTCGCCTTCGCTGAAGGTGTCGCCGATCTGGATGGTGCCGTGGTTGTGCAGGCCGATGATGTCGCCGGCATAGGCCTCTTCCAGTTGCTCGCGCTCGGAGGAGAAGAAGGTCAGCGCGTCGGCGATCTTCACGTCCTTGCCCAGGCGCACGTGGCGCATCTTCATGCCTTTCTCGTACTTGCCCGAGCAGATGCGCATGAAGGCGATGCGGTCGCGGTGCTTGGGATCCATGTTCGCCTGGATCTTGAACACGAAGCCGGAGAACTTCTCCTCGGTCGGCTCCACGCTGCGTTCGTGGGTGGCGCGCGACAGCGGCTGCGGCGCCCAGTCGACGATGCAGTCGAGGACCTGGTCGACGCCGAAGTTGCCCAGCGCGGTGCCGAAGAACACCGGGGTCATCTCGCCCTTGAGGAAGGCGTCCTTGTCGAATTCGTGGCAGGCGCCTTGCACCAGCTCCAGCTCTTCGACGAAATTGTCGTAGAGATCGCCGAGGTGGGCGCGGGCTTCGTCGGAGTCGAGCTTTTCGATGACCTTGGTCTCGATGCGCTCGTGGCCGTGGCCCGGGACGTAGACGATGATCCTGTCGTCGGCCAGGTGGTAGACGCCCTTGAAGTCCTTGTAGCAGCCGATCGGCCAGGTGATCGGCGCGGCCTTGATCTTCAGCACCGCCTCGATCTCGTCGAGCAGCTCGATGGGGTCGCGGATGTCGCGGTCGAGCTTGTTGATGAAGCTGACGATGGGCGTGTCGCGCAGCCGGCAGACTTCCATCAGGGCGATGGTCCGCGGTTCGACGCCCTTGCCGCCGTCGAGCACCATCAGCGCCGAGTCCACCGCGGTCAGGGTGCGGTAGGTGTCTTCGGAGAAGTCTTCGTGGCCGGGGGTGTCGAGCAGGTTGATCATGTGCTCGCGGTAGGGGAACTGCATCACCGAGGTGGTGATGGAGATGCCGCGCTGCTTTTCCATCTCCATCCAGTCGGACGTGGCGTGGCGGTCGGACTTGCGCGACTTCACGGTACCGGCGACGGCGATCGCCTTGCCCATCAGCAGGAGCTTCTCGGTGATGGTGGTCTTACCGGCGTCGGGGTGGGAAATGATCGCGAAGGTACGGCGCTTCGCGACTTCGGCGGCCTGAGTGGTCATGGATGCGTGCCTGCTGGAATCCGTTGGCGTGGGCGCGGGACGGCCCGGAAAAACGCGGGATTATAGCGGTAAAACGCGGCGCGTCGGGATGCCTGTCATCCGGCGATCGATGGAATTGCCGGTGGACAGCGAACTTGTCGCAGTCGTGCCGTTCCAAGCAGCCAGCGGCGGCCACCGCCGGATAGACTGCTTTCATTTCACCCGATCGAAGGAAATCACCATGAACGGAGTATCCAGACTGCTCTCCCTGGCCTTGCTGGGCGCGGCGCTGCACTGGGCGCCGGCGCAGGCCGAGGAGCAGCCGCGGCTGTTCGAACTGCTCGGCCAGCCCGGCTACAAGGCCACCTGGCATGCCATGTTCAAGGGCGAGAGCGACGTGCCGAAATGGGTTTCCGACGCCAGCGGCCCGAGTTCCCCGTCCACCAGCCTGAGCCTGGAGGGCCAGCCCTACGTCCTGGCCAACAGTTGCAAACCCCACGATTGCGGCAACAACCGCCTGCTGGTGGCGTTCCGCGGCGACAAGAGTGCCGCCTACGGGCTGCAGGTGAGCCTGCCGGACGAGCCCGCCGAAGTCATGCAGACGCCGAGCAAGTACGCCACCTATCGCTGGTACGGCGAACCCTCCAGGCAGGTCCGCGAGCTGCTGATGAAACAGTTGGAGAGCGATCCGAACTGGAAGTGACGCCGGGCCTGAGGGTAACCAGGCCCGGCGGCGGGGAGGGCGGATGATCGCTGGCGATCGTCCGCCGTTGCGCCATGCGCTCCCGCGGTCTTCCTTCAGAAACCGACCGAGGCCTGTACGTACAGGGTGCGCGGCTGGCCGACGTAGAGGCCCTTGTTGTTGTCGTCGAACGAGCGGGTGTAGTAGCGGCGATCGAACAGGTTCTTCACCCCCAGGCCGAGCTTGAGGTCGTTCAGTTGCGGGCCGAAGTCGTAGGTGCCGCGCGCGCTCCAGACCATCCAGCCGGCGATCCGCCCGGTGCTGCCGTCGGCGCTTTCGCTCTCGGTGTTGGCGTTGTCGGCGTACTGGCTGGTCTGGAAGCTGCCGTCGAGGTTGTAGCTCCAGGCGCCGGTGCGGTAGTTGGCGCCAAGGGTGCCCTTGTGCTTCGAGGAGAACGGCACCTGGTTGCCCTTGTTCGGCCCGTCCTCGCGAATGCTCGCGTCGACGTAGGCGTAGCTGGCATAGACGTCGAAGCCGGAGAGCAGCGGGTCGAGATCGGCCAGGTCGTAGGCGATCGCCGCCTCGATGCCCTTGTGCCGGGTCTTGCCGCGGGCGGTCACGCTGTCGGTCTGCTGGTTGCTCTCGTACTGGTTGTCGAAGTTGATCAGGAAGGCGCCCAGTTCGGCGCGCAGGATGCCGTCGTCGTAGCGGCTGCCGAGTTCCCAGGTGCGGGCCTTCTCCGGCTCGATGTCGCCGCTGCGCACCGCCTTGCCCATCTGGCTGTACTGCACGGTGCCGAACGAGCCCTCGGTGTTGGCGTAGAGGTTCCAGCTCGGCGTGAGGTGGTAGATCACGTTGAGCGCCGGTAGCGAGGCGTTGTAGCGGCCGCTGTCCTTGCTGTTCTTCAGCAGGTTCTTCTGTTCGGAATCGATCTTCTCGTAGCGGATGCCGGGGGTGATGGTCCAGTTGCCGATGTCGATGCGATCGTCGATGTAGAACGCGTTGGCTTCGGTGCTGCCGCGGGTGTCGCGGTCGTTGCGGCTGCCGGTGCTGGGTAGCTGGCCGCTGTCGGCGCGGGTCCAGTAGCGCAGCTCGTGGCTGGCTTCGTTGACGTAGCGGTGGCCGATGCCCACTTCGTGGCGACTTTCGCCCAGCTCGAAGCCCTGGCTGAAGCGGGTTTCCAGGCCTCGCACCCAGTATTCGCGCGGCGACAGGGTGAGGTTGCGGCCCTGGTCGAGGTAGCCGCTGCGCAGGGTCTTGGTGAAGAAGCCGGTGACGTTGAGCTTCTGGCTGGCGTTGGGGGTGTATTCGTAGCTGGCGCTGGCCAGGGTACGGCGGCCCCAGAACTTGTCGTAGGGACGGGTCGACTGGTACGGGTCGTCGCGGTAGGCCGCGGTGCCGAGGCCGCCGGGCATGTCGGCCTCGCCGTCGTAGTACTGGGTCATCGCCGAAAACGCGTGTTCGTCGCTGGGCTGGAAGCGGCCCTTGAGGATCAGGTCGTCGATCCGCGTATCGCTGTGCTCGCGCCAATCGCCGCCGCGGGTGCCGGAGTAGAGCAGGGCGCCGCCGAGGCCGTTGGCGCCGGTGCCGCCGATCAGCACGTTGTGGGTGGTCTTCAGGCCGTCCTGGCTGGAACTGGGGCTGAGTTCGCTGTGCACGTCGAGCTTGGTGGCGAAGTCCTCGGGGATCGCCCGGGTCACGAAGTTGACGATGCCGCCGACGTTCTGCGGCCCGTAGCGCACCGCGCCGCCGCCGCGTACCACGTCCACCGCGTCCATGTTGCCGATGGACACCGGCGCCAGCGACAACTGTGGCTGGCCGTAGGGGGCGAAGGGCACCGGGATGCCGTCCATCAGCACCGTCGAGCGCGACGCCAGGCGCGGGTTGAGGCCGCGAATGCCGAAGTTCAATGCCAGGTCGTGGCTGCCGGTGCCGTTGTTGAGCGGCGCGCTGACCCCGGGAATGCGCTCCAGCACTTCGCGGGTGCTGGCCGCGCCTTGGGCCTGGAACTGCTCGCGGCGGACCACGTCGCGCGCACCGGGATGCTCGAAGACGTCGGCGGCGCTGGCGTCGGCCAGCCAGTCGCCGACCACGGTGAGCGCCTGCAGGTTGGCCGGGTCTTCCACCGGCAGCGCTTCCAGGGTGTAGGCGCCGTCGCCGCGGGCGCGCGCCTCCAGGCCGGAGCCGACGAGCAGGGCGGCCAGGGCTTCCTCCAGGGTGTACTCGCCGTCCAGCGCCTGGCTGCGTCGCGCGGCGGTCTGTTCCGGGCTGAAGGCGATCAGCACGCCGGCCTGGCGGCCTAGGTGGTTCAGCGCCTGCTCCAGCGGCTCGGCAGGCAGGCGGTAGTACTGGCGGGCATCGGTGCGGATCTCGGCGGCGCAGGCGCTGCCGGCGGAAACCAGGACGGGACCGCCGAGGCAGGCGAGGAGCAGGGCGCGGCTGAGCGGCGACAGGGCGCGTGACGGGGACATGAGGGACACTCCAGTGGATCTTTCGAGGTTGGCTTTCCTCCTCTGTCACGCGAGGTGGGGAAAAAGGCTCAGGTGCGCGGAAATATCTTTCCGCTCATTCGCGCGAGTGCACGCCGACCCAGTAGCGGGTGACGCGCCGTACCTCCACAGGTAGCACCGCCGGCAGGGTGGCGAGGATCCGCTCGCTATCGTCCAGCGGATAGCTGCCGGAAATCCGCAGGCCGCCGATGCGCGGGTCACAGCCCAGCCGGCCGGGGCGGTAGCGCGCGACTTCGGCGAGGAATTCGTCCAGGCGCATGCCGGCGGCCACCAGCATGCCGTCGGTCCAGGCGCCGCTGCCGACCGGCAGCGGCTGCGGAGCGCCGAGTCGCTCGCGGTCGAAGTCCAGTTGCCGGCCGCTGGGCAACAGCAGGCCCTGGCCGGCGCGGTTCTCCACCTGTACCGCGCCTTCGTGGACGGCGACGCGGGTGCGTCCGGCGAACTGGCGCACGTCGAACCGGGTGCCCACCGGTCGCAGCCGGCCTTCCGCGCTGTACACGTGCAGCGGGCGCGGGTCGTGGCCGGTGCTGAGCTGGATTTCCCCGCGCAGCAGGAGCAGGCGCCGTTCGCCGGCATCGAAGCGGACATCCACCGCCGTGTCGCTGTTCAGCTCGAGGCGACTGCCGTCGGCCAGGGCCAGGCGCCGGCGTTCGCCGACGCCGGTGGCATAGTCGGCGCTCCAGCGCTGCAGGCTGCCGCTCTCGCGCAGGCCCCAGGCGCTGCCGCCGGCGGCCAGGACCAGCAGCAGGGTCTTCAGCGCGCGCCGGCGTTGCGGCGAATGCGGTGCGTTGATGGCGGCCAGGGCCAGTGGCGTGCCTATCCCGGCCAGGCGCTGGTTGACCGCCTCGATGTGGCGCCAGGCCTGCTCGTGTTCCGGGGCCGCCTGGCGCCAGCGCTGCCAGGCCTGGCGCAGGCGTTCGTCGTCGGCGCCGCCCTGCAGCTCGACCAGCCAGCGCACGGCCTGTTCAGCCACCTGCGGCGGCACCTTGGGTGCGGCGGGCAGGCTCATGGCAGCTCGGCGAAGTAGCAGCGTTGCGCAGCCTTGAGCATGTAGCGCTTGACGCTGCTCAGGGAGATGCCCAGCTGCGTGGCGATCTCGGCGTAGCCCAGGCCGTCGAGCTGGGCCAGCAGGAAGGTCTCCTTGGCCAGCGGCGGCAGACCGTCGAGCAGACGGTCCAGCTCGACCAGGGTCTCCAGGACGATGGCGCGGGTCTCTTCGCTGGGGACTTCCCGCTCGGGCAGGCTGGCCAGGGCTTCCAGGTAGGCGCGCTCGACGTCCTGGCGGCGGTAGTGGTTGCACAGCACGCGGCGGGCGATGGTGGTGAGGAAGGCGCGCGGTTCGTCGATGCGCGCGGCCTGGCGCGAAACCAGGACCTTGACGAAGGTGTCCTGGGCCAGGTCGGCGGCGTTCTGCGGGCAGCCGAGGCGGCGCCGCAGCCAACCCGTGAGCCAGTGGTGGTGGTCGCTGTAGAGGGTATGCAACGCGGCCGCGTGGGCGAGGTCGGCGCTCGACACCTGGACATTCCCGGAGCAGAAGGATTAACGAATGATAATAGTTATCATTTTATGCTGCGGGAATGCCTGCCTACAACCGCAGGCTGTCGGCTCCTGGCTTTCAGGAGGCTTTCAGGGCGGCGCGGTACTGCCCCGGGGTGGCGCCATGGGCTTCGCGGAAGCGCCGGTTGAAATGGCTCGGACTGGCGAAGCCGCAGGCCAGCGAGACCTCCTGGAGCGACTGCGCGGAGTACGCCAGCAGGTCGCGGGCCCGCGCCAGGCGTCGTTCCAGCACGTAGCGGTGCGGCGGCAGGCCGAAGGAGACGCGGAACATGCGCGCGAAGTGGTACTCGGAGAGCGCCGCCAGCTCCGCCAGCGACCCCAGTTCCAGCGGCTGCTCCAGGTGGCTTTCGATGTAGTCGGCCAGGCGCCGCCGCACGTGCGCGGCCAGCCCGCCCTGCCAGCGTACGTCGGTACGCCTGCCGCACCCGGTGAGCAGCAGGTGGTCCACCGCCTGGTGGGCGAGGCTGGTGCATAGCAGGCGCTCGCCGGGTTCGTTCCAGTCCTGTCGTTCCAGGGTCCGGCACAGGGCGGCCAGCGGCTCGTCCTGGATGTAGGTGCGCTCCTCCAGTTGCAGGCTGCGTGGTTCGCAATCGAGGGTGCGTACCGCCGCGCCGGCCAGGCGTTCCGGGCTTATGTACAGGTGCATGAAGCCCAGGCCGCGTGTTACCGCCCAGTCGGAGTGGTGTTCGGCCGGCATCACGCAAAAGCGGTCGGGGCCGCCATAGAGCCCGGGACGATCGCGGCGGAAGGTCTGCCAGCCGCCCTGCAGGTAGAGCGACAGGGTGTGATGGCCGGGGTCGCTGTAGCCGAGGATCTCCGCTTCGTCGCGGTACCAATGGGCGAGCGCCAGGCCGTCGCTGAGCGTGCTGCTGCGCAGCAGGCGCGCATTGGAGGTCCGGTCGAGGGTGCGGAATACCTGGAAATCGCTGGGTTGGTGCATGCCGGCCATGCTACCCGCGCCCGGACGCTGCCGCGAGAGGCGGCGGATGAAAAGCGCAAGAATGGACAATGGTCGCGCCCGGCCTCGCCCGCAGACTGACGGCATCCTGTCGTTGCGGAGTCGCCATGAATCTTTCGCTGTACCTGCTCACCGTGCTCATCTGGGGCACCACCTGGATCGCCATCAAGCTGCAGATGGGCCCGGTGGCGATCACCCTGTCGATCGCCTACCGCTTCGCCCTGGCGGCGCTGGTGCTGTTCGCCGTGCTGCTGCTCGGCCGCCGCCTGCAAAGGCTGGACGCACGGGGCCAACGCCTGTGCATGGCCCAGGGCGTATGCCTGTTCTGCCTGAATTTCATCTGCTTCTATACCGCCAGCCAGTGGATTCCCAGCGGCCTGGTGGCCGTGGTGTTCTCCACCGCCACCCTGTGGAATGCGCTGAACGCCCGCCTGTGGTTCGGCCAGCGCATCGCGTCGAACGTGATGGCCGGTGGCGGTCTCGGCCTGCTCGGCCTGGGGCTGCTGTTCTGGCCGGAATTGGTGGGTCACCAGGCCACCCCGGAAACCTTCTACGGCCTCGGCCTGGCCCTGCTAGGCACGCTGTGCTTCTCCACCGGCAACATGCTTTCCAGCCTGCAACAGAAGGCCGGCATCCGCCCGCTCACCGGCAATGCCTGGAGCATGCTCTACGGCACCCTGATCCTCCTGGCGCTGTGCCTGTTCCAGGGCGTGCCGCTGAATTTCGACTGGAGCGCGCGCTACGTCGGCTCGCTGCTGTACCTGGCGATCCCCGGCTCGGTGATCGGCTTCACCGCCTACCTGACCCTGGTCGGGCGCATGGGCCCGGATCGCGCCGCCTACTGCACCGTGCTGTTCCCGGTGGTGGCGCTGAACATCTCGGCCTTCGCCGAGGGCTACCGCTGGACCGCACCGGCGCTGGCCGGGCTGGTCCTGGTGATGCTCGGCAACGTCTTGGTGTTCCGCAAGCCGAAGGCGCCGGCGCTGGCCGGGCCGGCGCGCTCGACCTAGCGGAGAGGGAGGCGCGCTCAGCCGCGTCGCCACACCTGCGGATTGACCAGGTCCAGCGGCCGCTCGCCGCGCAAGGCCGCCTCGAAGTTCTGCAGCGCCCGCTCGGCCATGGCCCGGCGGGTCTCGTGGGTGGCCGAGCCGATGTGCGGCAGGGTCACCACGTTGTCCAGGGCGAACAGCGGCGATTCGGCCAGCGGTTCCTTCTCGTAGACATCCAGGCCGGCGCCGAGGATGCGCTTCTCCCGCAGGGCGGCGACCAGCGCGGCCTCATCGACCACCTGGCCGCGGGCGACGTTGACCAGGATCGCCGAGGGTTTCATCAGGCCCAGTTCGCGCGCACCGATCAACTGCCGGGTCTGCGCTCCCAGCGGCACCACCACGCAGACGAAGTCGGCCTCGCCGAGCAGTTCGTCGAAGCCGAGGAAGCGCGCGCCGAGTTCCTGTTCCAGTTCCGGCTTGCGGTTGTTGCCGTGGTAGAGCACCTGCATGCCGAAGCCGAAACGGCCGCGCCGGGCGATGGCCGCGCCGATCCGGCCGAGGCCGAGGATGCCGAGTTTCTTGCCATGCACGTCGGTGCCGAACTGCGGGGCGTCGACGGTGCGCTTCCAGTTCCCGGCCTTGACCCAGGCGTCCAGCTCGGCGACCCGTCGCGCGGCGCTGATCAGCAGGGCGAAGCCGAGGTCGGCGGTGGTCTCGGTGAGGACGTCGGGCGTGTTGGTGAGAGCGATGCCGCGGCGGTTCAGGTAGTCCAGGTCATAGTTGTCGTAGCCGACCGAGACGCTGGAGATGACTTCCAGCTGCTTCGCCTGTTCCAGTTGCCTGGCGCCGAGCGGCCGGCCGACGCCGATCATGCCGTGGGTATCGGGCAGGGCGGCGGCGTACTGGGCGTCGATGTCGCCCTGTTTCGGTTCGAGCACGCGGACGTTGAACTGGCATTGCAGGCGTTCGAGATGCTCGGGGGCGAGGCGACTGAAGACGAAGACGTTCTTTTTCATGACGGGACTCTGCAAGCGGGAGCGAAAGCGCCGACCATACCACCGCCATCGAAGCGGCGGGCAGGGGCCCGCCACTGGGCGGGCGATTATCGGCTCAGGAGGGTCTTCCGAGTTCCAGGCCCAGCTCCACCAGCGCCGCTTCGTCGCGCTGGAGCAGGCCGGGCAGGCTTTCCTTGAGGTATTCCACCCAGGTCTTGATCTTCGCGTCGAGATACTGCCGCGAAGGGTACAGCGCATAGACGTTGAGCTGTTGCAGGCGGTGTTGCGGCAGGACCCGCACCAGGGTGCCCTTGCCCAGGTCCTCGATGGCCGAATACACCGGCAGGATACCGATGCCCAGCCCGGAGCGGATTGCCTCGGTCATGGCGTCGCCGACATTGACCTGGAACGGCGAGGCGCCGATGGAGACCATTTCCTGGCCGTTGGGACCGTCGAACAGCCAGCGATCCAGCGGCACCACCGGGCTGACCAGGCGCAGGCAGTCGTGGCTGGCCAGCTCCGAAGGCTCGCTCGGCGTGCCGTTCAGGCGCAGGTACTCCGGCGAGGCGCAAAGAATGCTGTAGGTCTCGCCGATGCGCTGGGAAATGAAGCCGGAATCGGGCAGCTCGGAGGCCACCACGATGGCCACGTCGAAGCCCTCGTCGAGCAGGTCCGGCACGCGGTTGGCCATGGTCAGATCGAAGGTCACGTCGCGGTACTGCTGGCGGTAGCCGGCGATGGCGCGGATCACGTAGTGCTGGCCGATGCCGGTCATCGAATGCAGCTTCAGCTTGCCGGCGGGACGGGCATGGGCATCGCTGGCTTCGGCCTCGGCTTCCTCGACGTAGGCGAGGATCTGCTCGCAGCGCAGCAGGTAGCGCTGGCCGGCCTCGGTGAGGGCGATGCGACGAGTGGTACGGTTGAGCAGGCGGGTGCGCAGGTGCGTCTCGAGGTTGGCCACCGCCCGCGAAACATAGGCGGTGGTGGTGTTGAGCTGCTGGGACGCCGCGGTGAAGCTTCCGGTTTCCGCCACGCAGACGAAGGCTCGCATGTTTTGCAGGGTGTCCATCGACGGGGCCTCCTAGGCACGCGCAGAAGTGTGTCAGATTGTTGCGAGGGCGGATTATTTCACATTACGCAATAAACAATCGCACTTGAGCCAGCTTATCAGCAGCCGCCAGCCTCTTAAAATTCATCGGCCCCCGAGCGCACGAACGCTCGAGCGGGTTGAACGGCGCCCGTACCGTTCAAATTCCGTGCTTCGCCCCTCCAGGATCAGACAACGTGCCGCGTGCTCTCAGGAAGGAACTGACCTTGGTCGGCTCCTTCGTCGGTTTTCTCGTCGTTTTCTCCGCAATATCCGGTTGTGTCAGTACAGGCGATATCGCCCCCGAGGCCGCCACGCTCGACGCCAACGCCCTGGCCACCGACCATGCGATCCAGGCTGCCGCCCGCGAGGCCGGCTGGCCGCAGGCGCAGTGGTGGAAGGTGTATGCCGATCCGCAGCTGGACGCCTGGATCGAGAAGGCGCTGGACGGCAATCCAGGCCTGGCGGTAGCCCATGCGCGGGTACGCCAGGCGAAGTCCATGGCCGGGCTGGTGGAGTCCATCGAGTCGCCGCAGATCGAGGGCAAGGGCTCGCTGGTCCGCCACCGCTGGCCGGACGACTATTTCTACGGCCCCGGCGACCTGGCGCGGACCACTTCCTGGAACAACTCCACCGAGATCGGCCTGAACTACAAGCTCGATCTCTGGGGGCGCGACCGCAGCGACAGCGAGCGCGCCGTCGACCTGGCCCACATGGCCGCCGCCGAGGCGCGCCAGGCGCAGCTCGAGCTGGAGGGCAACATCGTCCGCGCCTACGTCCAGCTCTCGTTGCAGTACGCCGAGATGGACATCGCCAAGGCCATGCTGCAACAGCAGCGCGACATCCTCGCCCTGGCCCAGCGTCGCCTGCGCGGCGGCATCGGCACGCATTTCGAGGTCAGCCAGGCGGAAGTGCCGCTGCCCGAGACCGAGCGCCGCATCGAGGTGATCGACGAAGAAATCCAGCTCACCCGCAACCTGCTCGCCGCCCTGGCCGGCAAGGGCCCGGGCGAAGGCCGCACGATCCGCCGGCCAAGCCTGAACCTGGCGGCGCAGCCGAGCCTGCCCAGCGCCTTGCCGGCCGAACTGCTCGGTCGCCGCCCGGATGTGGTCGCCCGCCGCTGGCAGGTCGCCGCCCTGGCCAAGGGCGTGGACGTGGCGCGCGCCGACTTCTACCCCAACGTCGACCTGATGGCCTCGGTCGGCTTCAGTGCCGTCGGCGGCGGCATGCTGGAGTTCTTCCGCAGCGCCAAGTACACCTACAGCGCCGGCCCGGCGGTGACCCTGCCGATCTTCGACGGCGGCCGCCTGCGTTCGCAGTTGGGCGAGGCGGCGGCCGGCTACGACGCGGCGGTGGAGCAATACAACCAGACCCTGGTGGATGCGCTGAAGAACATTTCCGACCAGTTGATCCGCCTGCATTCGGTGGACATCCAGAAGGACTTCGCCGCGCAATCGGTGGCTTCCGCGCAGAAGACCTACGATATCGCCACCCTGGCCTACCAGCGCGGCCTCACCGATTACCTCAACGTGCTCAACGCGCAGACCCGGCTGTTCCAGCAGCAACTGGTCCAGGAGCAGGTGCAGGCCGCCCGGCTGGCCGCCCATGCCAGCCTGCTCACCGCCCTCGGCGGCGGCGTCGGGGCCGGCGCCGATACGCCGGTGCAGCGGAAGCTGGCGCCGGAGAACGTCCCGGTCAGAGCGGTGTCTTTGCGATGAGTGGCCGCTCCGCTGGTTTCGCCCTGCCCAGCCGCGACGAGTGGCGGCGCGCGCTGGCCGAGTGGGCGCGCAGCGACGGGGCGACCTGGATCTACGTGTTCAAGGTGCTCTGCGCGGCCTTCCTGACCCTCTGGCTGGCGATGCGTCTGGAATTGCCGCAGCCGAGCACGGCGACCATCACCGTGTTCATCGTCATGCAGCCGCAGAGCGGCCAGGTGTTCGCCAAGAGCTTCTACCGCATCCTCGGCACCCTGGTCGGCCTCAGCGTGATGGTCACCCTGATCGCCCTGTTCGCCCAGGAGCGAGTGCTGTTCCTGCTCAGCTCGGCGATCTGGATCGGTCTCTGCACCGCCGGGGCCGCCCGCTACCGTGACTTCCGCTCCTACGCCTGCGTGCTCGCCGGCTACACCGCGACGCTGATCGGCATCCCCGCCACCAGCCATCCGGAAGGCGCCTTCATGCAGGCGATCTGGCGGGTCCTGGAAATCAGCCTGGCGATCCTCTGCTCGGGGGTGGTCAGCGCGGTGATCATGCCGCAGACCACCAGCGCGGCGATGCGCAATGCGCTGTACGTGCGCTTCGGCCTGTTCGCCGCGTTCGTCCTCGACAGCCTGCGCGGGGTCGGCGGGCGCGAGCGCTTCGAAAGCAGCAACGTGGCCTTCGCCGCCCAGGCGGTGGGCCTGGAGACGATGCGCGCGGCGAGCGCCTTCGAGGATCCGCACATGCGCCTGCGCAATGGCCGGCTGATTCGCCTGAGCAGCGAGTTCATGGCCATGAATACCCGTTTCCACGCCCTCCACCAGTTGCTCGAACGCTTGCGCGCGCAGGGCTCCACCCAGGTGCTGGATGCGTTCGAGCCGTGCCTGGAGGAAATCACCGGGCTGCTCGAGGAGATCCGTGGCCGCGCCGTCACCGACCATGACGCCGAGCGCTTCGCCCAGCGCCTCGCCGACTGCCGCGAACGCCTGATGGCGCGTATCCGCCAGGCGCGCGGCGAGCTGCTGGCGCGGGAGCCGGGCGAAGAGGCGCGGCTGGACTTCAATACCGCCGCCGAGCTGCTCTACCGTTTCGCCGAGGAAATGCACGACTACGCCCTGACCCATGCCTCGCTGGCCGCCCACCGCCACGAGCGCGAGCAGTGGAAGGACGCCTTCACCGCCAAGGCCAACGCGGTGGCGGCGGCAGTGGCGGGGATGCGCACCGGGTTGATGATCCTCCTGTTCGGCTGTTTCTGGATCTACAGCACCTGGCCCAGCGGCGGCACCTTCGCCCTCAACGCGGTGGCGGTCTCGGCGCTGGCCTCGGCGGCGCCGAACCCGAAGAAGGTCGCCATGCAGATGGCCATCGGCACCATGGCGGCGGCGCTGCTCGGCTTCAGCGAGATGTTCTTCGTCTACCCGCATATCGACGGTTTCCCGCTGCTATGCCTGGTACTGGCGCCGGTGTTCGCCCTCGGCGCGTTCATCTCCTCGCGGCCGCAGTGGGCCGGCTACGGTCTCGGCCTGCTGGTGTTCTTCTGCTTCGGTTCGGTGCCGGCGAACCTGACCGTCTACGACCCGGCCCACGTGATCAACGAGTACATCGCCCTGATCCTCTCGATGCTGCTCTCGGCCGCGGCCGCCGCGGTCATTCTGCCGCCCAACAGCGCCTGGCTGTGGAAGCGCCTCGAGCGCGACCTGCGGATGCGCGTGGTGTTCGCCATCAGCGGCAGGAGCAGGGGGCTTGGCTCGGCCTTCGAAAGCGGTACCCGCGACCTGCTGAACCAGGCCTATGGCGTCGCCGCCGGGCGCCCGGACGTGCAGCGCGGGCTGCTGCGCTGGATGTTCCTGGTGCTCGAGGTCGGCCACGCGATCATCGAGCTGCGTCGCGAGCAGGAGCGCCTGCCGGACGAACCCTGCTACGCCGAGGCCATGCCCTGGCGCCAGGCGATCCGCGCCATGGGGCGGGCCCTGATCCGGCTGTTCGTGCGCCCCGGTGCGGAGAACCTGGAGCGCGCCCTGGCGGCTGTCGACCAGGCCATCCACGCGGCCAGGCACACCGACGAACCCTGCGCGCCGCACTTCGACAGCTCGCCGCTACGGCGGGTGCGCAGCTACCTGCACTTCATCCGTTCTTCCCTGCTCGCGCCGACCTCGCCACTGACCGAACTGGCCGGCCGGACGAGCGGCCAAGGTACCGTCCATGCCTCGTGAAATCGCCATCCATGGGGTCTACATGCCGACCCTGACGCTGTTGTTCGTGATCGCCGCGGCGCTCACCTGGGGGCTCGACCGGATCTTCGCCTCGGTTGGCCTGTATCGCTTCACCTGGCACCCGGCGCTGTTCCGGGTCAGCCTGTTCGCCTGCCTGTACGGCGGCCTGTCCCTGACCATCTACCGCTGAGGCGGTAGCGCACCTCTTCGTTATCGTGAGCCGACCATGACCTTGAAATCCGTAATCAGCCTGCTGGCGACCCTGCTGATCCTGCTGGTCGCCGTATTCATCGGGCGGACCCTGTGGGTCAACTACATGGACACCCCCTGGACCCGTGACGGTCGCGTGCGCGCCGACGTGATCAATGTCGCCGCCGACGTTTCCGGGATCGTCGTCGACGTCCCGGTGCGCGACAACCAGTTGGTGAAGAAAGGCGACCTGCTGATGCAGATCGACCCCGACCACTACCGTATTGCGGTGAAGCAGGCCGAGTCGCTGGTTGCCTCGCGCAAGGCGACCCTGGAGATGCGCCAGTTGAACGCCCGGCGGCGCGCGGAAATGGATGAGATGGTGGTCTCCCGCGAAAGCCGCGACGACGCCCACAACACCGCCGCCGCGGCGATGGCCGACTACGAGCAGGCCAAGGCCCAGCTCGACGCCGCGCGCCTGAACCTGGAGCGCACCCGGGTGGTGGCGCAGGTCGACGGCTACGTCACCAACCTCAACGTGCACCGTGGCGACTACGCGCGGGTCGGCGAGGCGAAGATGGCGGTGATCGACAAGAACTCCTACTGGGTCTACGGCTACTTCGAGGAAACCAAGCTGCCGTACATCCGCGAAGGCGACCCGGTGGACATGCAGCTGATGAGCGGCGAACACCTCAAGGGCCACGTGGAAAGCATCGCCCGCGGCATCTACGACCGCGACAACCCGGAAAGCCGCGAGCTGACCGCCGACGTCAACCCCACTTTCAACTGGGTGCGCCTGGCCCAGCGCGTGCCGGTGCGGGTACACATCGACGAAGTGCCGGACGGCGTGCTGCTCTCGGCGGGGATCACCTGCACGGTGATCGTCAAGCCGCAAGGGCGCGACGACCAGGCCTCGGCGGCGCAGGCGCCGGGGCGGGCCGGTTGAGTGGAAGGGGCAGGGAGAAGCCCGGCGGATGCCGGGCTTTTTCGTTTCGGCGGGGCGGAAGAGGGCGCCACTCGCCAGGAATACGCTGCGGTTGGCGGCTGCCGGCGGTGAATATCCACCCGGCGGCCTAGGCCCCGACCTGTTCGGCCGGCGACACGATCAGGCCCTTGCCGCCGCGCGAGCGGCCGGAGCTGAGGTAGTCGGCGATGGATTCCTGGGTGACCTCGCCGAGGAACTGCTGGTCGGGGTCGAGCACCGGCAGCCAGGAGCTGTTGAACTCGTACATCCGCGACAACAGGATGCGCAGGTGCTCGTCGTGGCTGGCGGTGACCCGGAACGGGGTGACGAACGGCGCGCAGGTGCCCTCCTGGCGGCGCAGGTCCTTGCGTCGCACGTAGCCCAGGCCCTTGCCCTGGTCATCCACCACGATCAGGTAGCGCCGGTCGTTCTCGTCCATCAGTTCCAGCGCCTCGGCCACCGGGGTCTGCGGCCGGGCGGTGACCAGGCTGCTGTCGGCGGCGTCTTCGGCGCGCACCAGGAGCAGGCGCTTGAGCGTGCTGTCCTGGCCGGTGAAGGCGCTGACGAACTCGTCCGCCGGGTGCGCCAGCAGGGTGTCCGGGTGGTCGTACTGGAGCAGCCGGCCGCTCTTGAACACCGCCACCTTGTCACCCAGCTTGATGGCTTCGTCGATGTCGTGGCTGACCATGATCACGGTCATGCCGAGCTTGCGCTGCATTTCGAAGAACTCGTTCTGGATCGACTCGCGGTTGATCGGATCGACCGCGCCGAACGGCTCGTCCATCAGCAGCAGCGGCGCGTCCGCCGCCAGCGCGCGGATTACCCCGACGCGCTGCTGCTGGCCGCCGGAGAGTTCGCGCGGGTAGCGTTGCAGGTACTGCTTGGGCTCCAGCTTGACCATGCTCATCAGCTCGCGGGCCTTCTCCTTGCAGCGCGCCTTGTCCCAGCCGAGCAGGCGCGGCACGACCATGATGTTTTCCTCGATGGTCATGTTCGGGAACAGGCCGATCTGCTGGATCACGTAGCCGATGTGGCGGCGCAGGGTGACTTCGTCGAGGTCCGCGGTGTCCTGGCCGTCGATCAGCACGCGGCCGGAGGTCGGCGGGATGATCCGGTTGATCATCTTCAGGGTGGTGGTCTTGCCGCAGCCGGAGGGGCCGAGGAAGACGCAGATCTCGCCTTTCTCCACGGTCAGGCTGACGGAATCGACGGCGCGGAACTCCTTGCCGTTCTTCTGGGTGAAGGTCTTGCTGAGCTTGTCCAGTTCGATCATGTTCGGCTCCTGTCAGTGCGCGCTGGCGCGCAGTCCCTTGGGGGTGAGGATGCGTTGCAGCCATTGCAGCAGCAGGTCGGCGGCGATGGCCAGGAGGCTGACCAGTACCGCGCCGACCACCAGCATCGGCATGTTGCTCTGGCTGATGGAAGTGAGGATCAGCACGCCCAGGCCGCCGGCGCCGATCACCGCGGCGATGGTCATCACGCCGATGTTCATCACCACGGCGGTGCGTACGCCGGCGAGGATCACCGGCACCGCGAGGGGAATGTCGACCATCCGCAGGCGTTGCCAGAAGGTCATGCCGATGCCCTTGCCGGCCTCGCGGATGCCCGCTTCGACGCCGGTCAGGGCGAGGTAGGTGTTGCGCAGGATCGGCAGCAGCGAATAGAGGAACACTGCGGTGATCGCCGGCAGCGGCCCGAGGCCCTGGCCGAATACCGAGTAGACCGGCATCAGCAGGCCGAACAGGGCGATCGAGGGGATGGTCAGCATCACCGTGGCGGCGCCCTGCAACGGGCCGGCCAGCCACGTGAAGCGGGTCATCAGCACGCCCAGCGGCACGCCGACGAGGATCGCCAGGCCTACGGCGACCAGTACCAGCAGCAGGTGCTGGAGGGTGAGCTGGCCGACCTGGGACCAGTCGAGATGGGAAAGCACGCTGAAGAAGTCCATTACTGGCTACCTCCCTGGCCGGCCTGGCCGTCGTCGAGCAGGTGGTGTTCGCGGAGGAAGTCGGCGGCGACCTTCTGTGGCGTCTGCTGCTCGATATCGACCTGCGCGTTGAGCGCCTGCATGGTGGCGTCGTCGAGCCGCTCGATGATCGGATCGAACAGCGTGGCGAACTCCGGATGGCGCTGCATGACCTCCTTACGCACCACCGGGGCGGCGTTGTAGAAGGGGAAGTACTGCTTGTCGTCCTTCAGCACGCGCAGCTTGAAATCCTTCAGGCGGCCGTCGGTGGTGTAGACGAGGCCGAGGAACACCTGGCGGTTCTTCAGCGCGGTGTAGACCAGCCCGGCGTCCATCTGGCGGATGTCGTTGCGGGTGAAGTGCAGGGCGTACAGCTCGCTCATGGGGCCGAGGCCGTCGGGGCGGCCGGCGAACTCCGGGTCCATGGCGAACAGGTGGGTGCTCCCGGGCTCGGCCTCCTGCTGTTCGGCGAGCACCCGCGCGAGATCGCTGACGCTCTGGATGCCCAGGCGCTCGGCCTGTTCCTCGGGCATGGCCAGGGCATAGGTGTTGTTGAAGCGGGTCGGCTTCAGCCAGACCAGGCCCTGGGCTTCGTCGAGTTGCTTGACCCGGCGGTAGGAAGCCGCGGCGTCGAGCTTCTCGTCGATGTGGTTGTAGACGATCAGCGACGAGCCGGTGTACTCCCAGACGATATCCAGTTGGCCGCTTTCCTGGGCGGCGCGGGCCAGGGTGCTGCCCAGGCCGGTGGTGACCGTCACGTCGTAGCCGCGCTTCTGCAGGAACTGCGCGGTGATGGCGGTGAGGATGCGCTGCTCGGTGAAGGTCTTGCCGCCGATGCGCAGGGTTTCCGCCTGCGCCAGGCCGGCGGCGAACAGGCCGGCGCAGGCCAGGCAGAGTGAGCGGATCAGTCGGTTCATCAGGCCTCCTTGGCGGTCAGGCCGCGTTCCAGGAACATGCGGCTGAACAGCACCACCAGGGCGTCCAGCAGCAGGGCGAGGAGCGCCGTGCAGGCGGCGCCGAGCAGCAGTTGCTGGTGGTTGTTCAGGTAGATGCCGGGGAAGATCAGGCTGCCCAGGCTGTTGGCGCCGATCAGGAACGCCAGCGGCGCGGAGCCGACGTTCAGCGCCAGGGCCACGCGCACGCCGCCGACGATGATCGGCACCGCGTTCGGCAGTTCCACCCGCAGCAGCACCTGGTTGGGCGTCATGCCGATGCCGGTGGCGGCTTCCTTCAGCGCCGGCGAGACATTGCGCAGGCCCTCGTAGGTGTTGCGCACGATCGGCAGCAGCGAGGCGAGGAACAGGGCGAGGATTGCCGGGCCGTTGCCGATGCCGATGATCGCCAGGGCGATGGCCAGCACCGCCAGCGGCGGGATGGTGTTGCCGACGTTGAACACCTGCATCAGGCGTTCGGCCTGGGCCTGCATGCCGGGACGGCTGAGCAGGATGCCGGCCGGCACGCCGACCAGCAGGGCGGCCGCCATCGAACTGAAGACCAGCACCAGGTGGGCCTGCAAGTAGAACAGCAGGTCCTCGCGGTAGTGGAGGATGGTCGCGGGGGTGATCCAGTGGATCAGCAAGGCCAGTACGGCGGCTGCGGCGCAGAGGCCGAGCAGGGCCTTGCCACAGGTTTTCACCATGGTCGGGACTCCCTTCGGAATGAGCGTTGGCTACGCTGTCGGGCGCTTCGTCGAAGCGCGGAAACAGGCCGGAAATCAAAGGCTTCGGATGGGCACCGAATTCCCGACCCTGAAAGGGTTGACCGTTCGTCGTTCGCGGAGGTTCAACGAAACGGCCATGCTTGTGCCATGACCGGGCCTGGGCAAGCGGCCGCAGCCGCCGTCTCGCCTGGGCTGGCGGCGAACGAAGAAATTTTCCCCGGGGAAGCGGTCGATAATGGCGCTGCCGCGTCGGCGGCGCGCCATGCACCGTATCGGTGCGCTGGACGTCCAGGGCTTTTCTGCGGTTATGATGCGGGTTCCGAAATTTTCTCGGGCTTTTCCAGACATTCGCACCCCACGGTTCACGGATCGGCCTTTTGGGGTAGGTGTTTTACCTTCTGCTAAGGGAGTACCCCGCGTCATGCTCGATCTCGTCGCGGCATTCATTGCCTTGACCACCTTGCTCACCTACGTGAACTACCGCTTCATCCGCCTGCCGCCGACCATCGGCGTGATGGCCACGGCGCTGGTGTTCTCGCTGATCGTCCAGGGGCTGTCGGAACTGGGCTATCCGATCCTCGAGGTGGAGATGCAGGAAATCATCCGCCGCATCGACTTCTCCGAAGTGCTGATGACCTGGTTCCTGCCCGCGCTGCTGTTCGCCGGCGCACTGCACGTCGACCTCTCCGACCTGCGCAGCTACAAGTGGCCGATCGGCCTGCTGGCCACCGCCGGGGTGCTGATCGCCACCTTCGTCATCGGTGGCCTGGCCTACTACACCTTCCCGCTGTTCGGCTGGCAGGTGGATTTCATCTACTGCCTGCTGTTCGGCGCGCTGATCTCGCCGACCGACCCCATTGCCGTGCTCGGCATCCTCAAGTCCGCCGGCGCGCCGAAACCGCTGGCGACCACCATCGTCGGCGAGTCGCTGTTCAACGACGGCACCGCGGTGGTGGTGTTCGCCATCATCCTCGGCATCCTCCAGCTCGGCGAGGCGCCCACGGTCAGCGCCACGGCGATCCTCTTCGTCCAGGAAGCCATCGGCGGCGTGGTCTTCGGTGCGGTGCTCGGCTACGGCGTGTTCGTGATGATGCGCGGCATCGACCAGTACCAGGTGGAGGTCATGCTGACCCTCGCCCTGGTCATCGGCGGTGCCGCGCTGGCCGCGCGCCTGCACGTATCGGCGCCGATCGCGATGGTGGTGGCCGGGCTGATCATCGGCAACCACGGACGCCACTACGCGATGTCGGACGAGACCCGGCGCTACGTGGACAAGTTCTGGGAACTGATCGACGAGATCCTCAACGCCCTGCTGTTCGCCCTGATCGGCCTGGAGCTGCTGCTGTTGCCGTTCTCCTGGCTGCACGTGGCGGCGGCCTTCGCCCTAGGCGGCGCGGTGCTGGTCTCGCGCCTGCTCACGGTGGGCCCGGCGATCCTGGTCCTGCGCCGTTTCCGTGGCGCCAACCGGCAGGTACCGGCGGGCACCATCCGCATCCTGGTCTGGGGTGGGCTGCGCGGCGGCGTCTCGGTGGCGCTGGCGCTGTCCCTGCCGTTGGGGCCGGAGCGCGACCTGATCCTCAGCCTGACCTACATCGTGGTGCTGGTATCGATCCTGCTCCAGGGGCTTTCCATCGGCCCGCTGGTGCGTCGTATCTACGCCGGCCAGCCGCTGGAGAAAAGCGAGGGGGCGCACTGAGCGCAGCCTTCGCAAAGCGAGCGCCCGCCGTCATGGCGGGCGTTTTCGTTGGCGGCCATCAGGCGCTGTCCTGTGGCGCTTCGTTGCGATGGGTGCCGCGCAGGTTCATCGCCGCCAGGCAGACCTGCAGCAGGATCAGCGCATAGGCCTGGGCGTACAGGCCCCAGGCGATCCACAGCAGGTTGCTGGCGAGGAACACCCAGAAGCCGACCTTGCGTCTTCGCCGATGCGCCGACGCCACCAGCCAGGCGGCCACCACTGTGACCAGCATGGCGGGCCATTGCAGGTAGTCCAGCCAGTGCATGCGTGCATCCTTTTTCCGACCTTTGAGGGTCAGACCAGCCCTGGCGCGGCAAAGTGCGGTCGGATCGGATAGCCGTGCAGCAGCGACCTGACCCGCTCCTCGTCGAGTGCTCCGTTGAACTCGGCGCCCAGGGCTTCGCGGTGGATGCCGGTGGCGCCCAGCCAGAGCGTATCGATGCGCGCGGCGAGGGCGCCGGGGACGTCGGTCACCAGCGAGTCGCCGACGAACAGGATGTGCCGCGCGCCGCGCGCTTCCAGTTGCCGCTGGGCGATGCGGAAGGCCGCCGGGTCGGGCTTGCCGTACCAGCTGACCTGGCCGCCTTCCTCGCTGAACAGCTCGGCGAGCATGCCCGCGCCGTATACCGTGCGGCCGCCGGAAACCACCACGCGGTCCGGGTTGGCGCAGAGGAACGGTAGGTCGGTGGCGCCGCGCAGGGGCGCGAAGCGCTGTTCCAGTTCATCCTGGGGAAAGCTGCCGACGCCGACGATCAGCGCCGCCTGGGCGATGTCCTCGACGAAGCGCTCGCGGATTTCCGCCGGCCAGCTCTGCTGGGCCAGGCCGACGCCGGCCAGGTAGATACCGCCACGCCGGTATTCGGCGGTTTGCAGCAGGGCGTCGATGGTCAACTGGCCGGACGTGGTGATGCCGGCGAACCAGTCGCGCCGGATGCCCAGGCGCTCGAGCCCGGCGCTCATTTCCGCCACGCTGCTGGACGAGTTGCTGAGGAACCAGACCGGGCGGCCTTCGGCGTGCCGCCGGGCGAGCCAGGCAAGGGCGCCGGGGAACGCCTCGGCGCCGTCCATCACTACGCCCCAGAGATCGAGAAGGAAGCCGTCATAGTCGGCGTAGAGCGCCTCCAGTTGCGCATGGTCGAGCAGGCGGGTGCTGGTGGCGGCGCTGAAGCGCGGGGAGGTCGGGGCATCGCTCATGGGAGTCTCGTCGCGGCTGTCGAAGTGGGCCGCCGCGTGCGGCGGCGAGTCCCAAGGGTGCCAAACTTGCGTGACGGGACCAAGCCTTTCGGCCCTGCGCGTGTTTACGGCCGGTCGAGCGCCTGGGCCATCCACTCGCGCACATGGCAGACGGCGAAGCGCGACGGGCTGCATTCGCCGTTGGCCATCGCCAGGCGCAGGCCGTCGACGTCGGCGCCGCGCACATAGGCGCTGGCGTCGCGCATGTCGTCCTCGTCGCCGAAACCGCCGTGCTGCATTTCCTCCAGCGCGGCCTGCTTGTCCCAGCCCTGCACGACGATGCGGTACATGGCGGCGAACAGTCCGGTGCGGTTGTTGCCGTGCTTGCAGTGCATCAGTACCGGGCCTTCGCGCTCGGCGGCCTGCAACTGGCGGAGGACGCTGAGCACCTCGGCGTCGTCGACCCGGTCGGCGTGGGTCGGCAGGCTGAGCACCCGCACCGGAGCCTGGCCCAGCCAGGCGCGGTCGTCGTCCTTGATGAAGCTGACCACCGTCTTCACCTGCAGGCGTTGCAGCAGCGCGACGCTCTGTGCGTTGGGCAGCGCGCTGCGATAGAGGGTGGGGCTCATGCGGTAGAGGTTGATCGACGGGTCGACCGCTTGCGCCCAGGCTGGCGAACGCGTGGCGGCAGTCTCGGCGGCATGCAGCGGGCCGCCGAGCAGGAAGGCGCCGAGCACGGCGGCGAGGAGCAGGCGGAGCCAGGCGAGCGGTGAACGGTGCATGTCGGCCTCGTGCGGTGGGTGGCCAACACTAGGCGAGGGCGGGTCAAGCCGAGCTGAAGAGAATGTGAAGAATTCGTTGAGGCAGCCTCACCTGTCAGCGCAGGAAGAATCCATAGACCCTGCCGGAGAAGAACACCAGCAACAGCGCCGGATAGCACAGGTAGTGCAGCACCACGATGAGCAGTGCCGCCGGGCTGGGATCGCCTTTCAGCGAGGCGAGGCCGACCAGCAGCAGGTAAAGGACCCCGAGCACTCCGCCATACAGGGCGACCAGGCGCAAGCGCTCGCCCCAGGTCGGCCAGCGCCGCTGCGCGCGGGCGAACCACCAGGCCAGGCCGCCGGCGACCAGCGCGGCGATCAGCAGGCTGGCCGGCAGGCCGCCGAAGCGGACCACCCCGCGCAGCAGCACGTTGAGCAGGATCGCCGCGGCGATCCCGGCCAGGGCGTAGTAGCGGATGGGTACGGCAAGGCGGTCGCCCATGGCGGTATCTCCTGGCGGTTTCAGAGGCGCGTGTCGAGGCCGAAGCGCTTCTTCAGCAGCCGCTCCAGCAGGCCGCGCGGTAGCCAGCGGGCCAGCGCCGGCAGGGCCCGGCTGCCATTGCCGATGCGCACCAGCGGCGGGCGCGGACGGCGCTGCACGGCGGCTAGCAACTGGCGGGCGAAGTCTTCGGCGGACGTGGGATTGTCCTGGGATGCCGCGGCGCGCGCCTGGATCTGCCGGCGCAACGGCCACCAGGGCGAGCGTTCGTCGACCACGCTGTCCATCTCGCGGCTGGCGCTGGCGCCGAAGTTCGAGGCGATGGCGCCCGGCTGCACTTCCAGCACCTCGACGCCGAACGGAGCCAGCTCCAGGCGCAGGGCATCGCTCAGCGCATGCACCGCGGCCTTGGAGGCGCAGTAGGCGCCGGCGAAGGGCGTGACCAGCACGCCGGAGACGCTGCCGACGTTCACCACCAGGCCGGACTTGCGCCTCAGTAGCGGGAACAGCGCGCGGGTCACGCCGACCACGGCGAACACGTTGGTCTCGAACTGCCGGCGCATGGCTTCGACGCCGCCGTCCAGCAGCGGACCCATGGCGCCGTAGCCGGCGTTGTTGACCAGCACGTCGAGGCCGGCGGCTTCGACTCCCAGTTCCTCGGCCAGACGGGCCAGCGCGGCGGCGTCGTTGACGTCCAGTTGCACCGCCTGGAAGCCGGCCTCGGCCAGGGCACGCACGTCGTCCTCCTTGCGCGCGCTGGCCCAGACCCGGTAGCCGGCGCGCTGGAAGGCGTCGGCGAGGGCGCGGCCGATGCCGCTGGAGCAGCCGGTGACGAAGGCGACGGGTTGGCTCATGGGCAGCGTTCCTTGGCTGGGAGTTGGAAGGAGGGCGGCCTACCGTACTGGATTCGCCGGCCGCGGAAAACCGCTCGAAGGCTCGGTCAGGCGTCCTTGCGCGCGATCCGCAGCGCCAGCGGCATGCGAACCCTGCGTGTCGAGGTCGGCTCGCCCCAGAGCGCGGCGACCCGTTGCAGGGCCTGGCGCACGAAAGCGTTGCCCTGCGCCTCGCGGCACAGGCGGCTGGCCGACCAGGTGGCCATGTAGTCGAACAACCGGGCCAGGCTCCATTGTTGCTCGATGACGAAGGCCGGCGCGGGGAGTTCGCCCAGCGGCAGCTCGACATCCCGGTAGGCGTTCCACAGCAGGCGGTTCTGTTGCGCCCAGTACGGGCCGATCGGGCGCAGGTATTCCTCGTCGATGGCGGCATCGATCTGCGCGTCGATGCTGAACCAGCCGTAGCCCCAGGCGGCGAACACGCCGCCGGGACGCAGCACGCGCAGCAGCTCGCGGTTGAAGCGCGAGTGGTCGAACCAGTGCCAGGCCTGGGCTACGCAGACCAGGTCGAAGGCGGCGTCGGGATAGTCGGTGGCTTCGGCGTCCTGCACGCTGTAGCGGATACCCGGATGGACAACGGCGTGTTCGATCTGCTGCGTGCTGGTGTCGCTGGCGAGGACTTCGCCGAAGTACTGCGCCAGGCCGAGCGCGGCCTGGCCGGTACCGGTGGCGCAGTCCCAGGCGCGCCGGCGCTGGCCGCAGAGCCCGGCGAGATGGCGGTAGAGCGCATCGGGATAACGCGGGCGGGCGCTGGCGTAGGCAGCGGAGCCCTGGTCGAACAGACGGCGGGTTTCCATCGGGTCCTCCCTCGGTCAGTTGCCGAAACGCCCGTCCAGGCGTTCGGCGCGGAATTCCAGGGTGCTGGCGCGATAGCCCGGACGCAGCGGCGGCAGCGGCAGGCAATCGTGCCAGCTGTCGCCGCCGAGCAGGGCGTTCGGCGCCCGGTAGCGCGGGCTGTCGAAGCTGGTGTCGGCCAGGTTGACGCTGTCGCCGGGGCGGTAGGCGGCGATCCTCCAGCGTAGCTCCAGCAACGGACGGTCGCTGCCGTTCTTCAGTTCGACCGCCAGCGGCCGGTCCACCGGACAGCGTTCCGGCGCATAGCTCAGGCGCAGTTCCTGGCGTTGCAGGTGGCGGCTTTCGTCGTTGTCCTGCCAGATCACCCAGGCCGCCACCAGGCCCAGCCCGGCGAGAGCCGCCAGGGAGACCGGCAGGGCCTTGGCCGGGTATCGGACGAGGAGGATGACCCAGGTGAGGACCAGCAGCGCACCGATCAGCATTGAAATGTCCTTTCTTCGAAGCCGAGGGGACATCCTAGCGCACTGCTGCGTATCGCAGGCGGTACGGGCACGCTTACGCGGCGGAGGCGCCGCGATATGCGCAAGGGAGGCCGAAAGTCGGGGATGCGGGTTTCGGCAGGCTGGGGATAGCCGCCGCCCCCGGCCTCGCCGTCATTCGCAGCGGCGCTTGCCGCCCGGCGTCAGCAGACGCTCCAGCTCGACGAACAGGCGCTCGGCGTCCTGCGCCTCGCAGTCCTCGCCGTAGCGCTTCTTCAGGCCGTGTTCGCTGAGGGTCAGGTGCAGGGTCGGGACTACCTCGTGGCGCGCCAGGCAGCCTTTCACGCAATGCAGCGGGCAACCGTCGAGGGCCAGGATCGGTCGCCCGGAGCGGGCCCGGCGGACCAGCAGCGGGACGTCGCCGCCGACTCCGGCGATGCAGGACATCTCCGCCAGCCGGGCGCGATCCAGGCGCAGCGCGAGATCGTTGGCCAGTTGCGCCACGTTGGAGCAGCCGGAGCAGGCGTAGACCAGGGGAAGGGGATCGTCGGGGCTGCGTTCGAACATCATGACGGGCGCCTCGTGGAAGGAAGCCGCCAGTATCGACGCAGCGCCGCGGTGGATTTCTTGACCGGAATCAAGCCCGCGCGCGGCTCACACCAGGTCGTTCTCCACCGCCCACACCGCGGCCTCGACCCGCGAACGCATGCCGAGCTTGTGCAGCACCCGCTTGACATGGACCTTCACCGTGCCTTCGGTGATGTCCAGCTTTCGCGCGATCATCTTGTTGCTGTAGCCGTGGGCGATCTGGCGGAGGATCTGCCGTTCGCGCTCGGTCAGCTCGTCGAGGCTCTTCGAGCGGTCGTCGCCCCGCAGGGCCTGGGCGAGGATCTGGGTCAACTGCGGGCTGAGGGTCATCTGTCCGGTGGCGGCCTGGCGGATGTGCTCGAGCAGGCGCTCCGGCTCCATGTCCTTGAGCAGGTAGCCGTCGGCGCCGGCGCGCAGGACGTTGACCACGTCGCCCTTGTCGTCGGACACGGTGAACACCACGATGCGCGCGTCGACTCCGGCCTCGCGCAACGCGCGCAGGGTGTCCAGGCCGTTCATGCCCTTCATGTTCAGGTCCAGCAGGATCATGTCCGGGTCCAGCTCGGCGGCCAGGCGCAGGGCTTCCTCGCCGCTGCCGGCCTCGCCGACCACGCTGAGGTCGTCTTCCAGTTCGAGCAACTGGGCGACGCCCTTGCGCATCATCGGATGGTCGTCCACCAGCAGCAGGCGAACCGGTTCGTCGGCGGTGGCTGGCATGTCCGTCATGGGGTCGGCTCCTTGGCGGCGGAGGGTTGCAGGGCGGTCGGCACGAAGCTGAAGAGCACTCGCGTGCCGTGGGGCGCGCGCGCTTCGAAGCGCAACTGGCTGCCGAGGGTCTGGCCGCGCTCCTGCATGATGGTAAGCCCATAATGGCCGCTGCGGTTCTGCTGCGGATCAAAGCCGACGCCATCGTCCTCGACGGCGATGCTCACCTGGCCGTCGGCCTGGCTGCTCAGGCGCACCCAGGCCCGTTGCGCCTGCGAATGGCGAACCACGTTGGAGAGCGCCTCGCGGACGATCTGCAGGACGTGGATTTCCTCGTTGGGGCTCAGCGGCACGTGTTGCAGGCGGTTGTCCAGTTCAATCGTCACCTCGCCGCGCTCGCCGAACTCGGCCACGGCGTTCCCCAGCGCGGCTTCCAGGCTCGGCTCGTCGAGGCTGAGGCGGAAGGTGGTGAGCAGTTCGCGCAGTTGCCGGTAGGCGCCGTTGAGGCCTTCGCGCAGTTCGTCGAGGGTGTCCTCGATCTTCTCCGCCGGCGCCTCGCGCTTGAGCAGGGTGCCCAGGCGGCTGACCTGGATCTTCAGGTAGGACAGCGACTGTGCCAGCGAGTCGTGCAGTTCGCGGGCGATGGTGCCGCGCTCGGCGAACAGGGCCAGGCGGCTTTCCTGTTCCTGTTGCAGGGACAGGGCGAAGGTGCGGGCGATGTTGTCGCAGAAGGTCTCGATCAGTTGCTGCTGCCAGTTCTCCAGGCGGCCGCTGCGGCTTTCGATGAACAGTTCGCCGAAACGGTGGCCGGCGATGGACAAGGGCTGCATCAGCAATGGCTGGGCCAGGGACGAGGGTTGGTCGCAGGCGCTGGCCTGCTCGCGGCAGCTACCGCAGTCGCCCTGCAGGCAGAAGTCCGCCGGGCGCTCGGTGGTGGTCAGCGAACTGTAGGCGCGCTCGACCCCGTCCTTGTTCAGGCAGAGGGTCACGCGGCCGGCGTCGAGCACTTTCTCCAACTGGTTCAGCAGCGGTTGCAGGGTGCGGCTGTCGTAGGGGTTCTCGCCCAGCCGGCGGGCGCTGGCGTAGAGCAGTTCGAGGCGCTGGTGGCTCTGCGAGAGGGCGCGGGTCTTGTCCTCCACGCGCTCTTCCAGGTCGCCGTAGATGCTCTTCAGCTCGCCGGCCATCTGGTTGAAGCGCTCGCCCAGTTGCGCCAGTTCGTCCTCGCCGCTGTAGGTGACCCGCGCGTCCAGCTCGCCGCGGCCCAGGCGGCGGGCGGTGCTGGTGAGTTCGCGCAGCGGGCCGATGACGTGATAGCTGAGGTCGTAGAGGGTGACGAACACCACCAGCAGGCTGAGGAACAGGCACAGGCCCTGCACCGTGCTGAGCAGTTGCGAGCGGCGCTCGGCCTTGGCCTGGAGGATGCCGACGAAACGGTCGATGTCGCCGACGTAGGCGTCCAGCACGGCGCGTCCGGGCAGCGCGCGCGGGTCCAGGCGCGCGAGGCCCTCGCGCAGCTCCTGGTGCAACTGGCGGATCGGGTCGTCGGCGTCCTGGCGTTGCAGCAGGCGGCGGATGTCGCCGCTGTCGAGGCGTTCGCCGAGGGTCCCGAGCAGCGCCTGGCGGCCTTCCAGGCTGGGCTCCAGGGCGACCCGGTAGGTGAGCATGCGCAACGAGCCGGCGTGGTTGATCACCGCGGCGTCCTGGTGCGTGTAGTCGGCGAAGAGCAGGGCGCTGAACATCCCGATCAGCGCCAGCGATACCAGCAGGGTGAGGTAGCAGCCGAAGCGGACTACCAGGGAGCGGCGCAGGATCGGCTTTCCGGCCCTGTCACTACCTCCAAAGAATCTGTCCCGCTGGTCAGCGTCCGGCGCGGTCGCCTTGTTCATGAGAAAAGCCTTTTAAAACAGTGAGTTGCGCAATAATTTCAGCCGTACCTCTTTCGAGGTAGGGGCGCGCATCTAGGCACGGAACGGCCGGTATTTCATTGATTCCTATCAAATTTGCATAGGAACACCTTCCCTAGGCTCTCGCTGAACGCTGTCCGTGCAGAGAGTTTAGCCATGGCTTCCCTACGTCAGAAACAGTACTCCGTCCTCGGCATGAGTACCTTGTCCTTCGCGGTGAATTTCGCCGTGTGGACGATGTTTTCGATCATCGGCATCCGCATCAAGGACGAGCTCGGCCTGAGCGAATCCCAGTTCGGCCTGATGGTCGCCCTGCCGATCCTCACCGGCTCCCTGGTGCGCCTGCCGCTGGGCCTGATCACCGACCGCTTCGGCGGCCGCATCGTGTTCTTCATCCACATGCTGCTGGTGGCCATCCCGATCTACGGCCTGGCCTTCGCCAGCCAGTACTGGCACTACCTGGTGCTCGGCCTGTTCGTCGGCCTGGCCGGCGGCTCCTTCGCGGTCGGCATCGCCTACACCTCGGCCTGGTTCGAGAAGGAGCGCCAGGGCACCGCGATGGGCATCTTCGGTGCTGGCAATGCCGGCGCGGCGATCACCAACCTGGTGGCGCCGATGATCGTGGTCGCCTTCGGCTGGCGCATGGTGCCGCAGGTCTACTCGGTGGCCATGCTGGTCACCGCCGTGCTGTTCTGGCTGTTCACCTGGACCGATCCGGCGCACCTCAAGGGCGCCGCCGAGGCCAGCCAGCGGCCGACCCTGGCCAAGCAACTGGCGCCGCTCGCCGAGCTGCGCGTCTGGCGCTTCGGCCTGTACTACTTCTTCGTCTTCGGCGGCTTCGTCGCCCTGGCCCTGTGGCTGCCGAAGTACTACATCGCCGAATACGGCCTGGACCTGAAGACCGCGTCCTTCATCACCATGCTGTTCACCCTGCCGTCCGGCCTGATCCGCGCCCTCGGTGGCTGGTTCAGCGACCACTACGGCGCGCGCTCGGTGAACTGGGGCGTGTTCTGGGTCTGCCTGGTGTGCCTGTTCTTCCTCTCCTACCCGCAGACCACCATGACCATCCACGGCATCCAGGGCGACCTCAGCCTGGGCATCGGCCTGAACGTCTGGCTGTTCACCTTCCTGGTGTTCGTCGTCGGCATTGCCCAGGGCTTCGGCAAGGCCAGCGTGTACCGGATCATCCACGACTACTACCCGAGCAACATGGGCACCGTCGGCGGCATGGTCGGGGTGATCGGCGGCCTCGGCGGCTTCTGCCTGCCGATCCTGTTCGGCTACGCCGCCGACCACATCGGCGTGCGCTCCTCCTGCTTCATGTTGCTGTTCGGCCTGACCGTGGTCTGCATGGTCTGGATGCACTACGCGATCAAGCAGCAACGCCGCATCGACGGCCAGGCCGCCTCGGCCGACGTCGACCTTCCTCCCACCCTTCCCACCCACTCCTGAGGAATGCCGTCATGGGCATGATCGCCAATACCCAACTGAAAGCCGCACGGGGACCGCTGCTGCTCGACTGGCGCCCCGAGGACCCCGAGTTCTGGGCGCGCAACGGCAAGCGCATCGCCAGCCGCAACCTGTGGATCTCGATCCCCGCGCTGCTGCTCGCCTTCGCCGTGTGGATGATCTGGAGCACGGTGACTGTGCGCCTGAACAGCGCCGGCTTCGCCTTCAGCAACGACCAGCTGTTCCTGCTCGCGGCGCTGCCGTCGATCTCCGGCGCCACCCTGCGGGTGTTCTATTCGTTCATGGTGCCGATCTTCGGCGGTCGTCGCTGGACCGCCCTGAGCACCGCCTCGATGCTGATCCCGTGCATCTGGCTGGGCTTCGCCGTGCAGGACCCGAACACCCCGTACTGGGTGTTCGCCCTGATCGCGCTGCTCTGCGGCTTCGGCGGCGGCAACTTCGCCTCGAGCATGTCCAATATCAGCTTCTTCTATCCGAAGAGCCAGCAGGGCACCGCCCTCGGCCTGAATGCCGGGCTCGGCAACCTCGGCGTCTCGGTGATGCAGTTCGCCGTGCCGCTGGCGGTGGCCGGCGGCCTGTTCGGCGCCTTCGGCGGCGAGCCGCAGCAGCTCGGCGACGGCGGTCGCCTGTGGCTGCAGAACGCCGGCTGGATCTGGGTGCCGTTCATCGCCGTGGTATCGGTCGCGGCCTGGTTCGGGATGAACGACATCGCCGACGCCAAGGCCTCGTTCCGCGACCAGGCGGTGATCTTCAAGCGCAAGCACAACTGGCTGATGTGCTGGCTGTACGTGGCCACCTTCGGCTCGTTCATCGGCTTCTCGGCCGGCTTCGCGATGCTCAGCAAGACCCAGTTCCCCGACGTCAACCCGCTGCAATACGCCTTCCTCGGTCCGCTGGTGGGCGCCCTCAGCCGGCCCCTGGGCGGCTGGCTGGCGGACAAGTTCGGCGGCGCGCGGATCACCCTGTGGAACTACGCGCTGATGATCGGCGGGGTGTTCGCGGTGATCGCCTTCCTGCCGGGCGACGGCGGCCAGGGCAACTTCTTCGGCTTCCTTGGCGCCTTCATCCTGCTGTTCTTCTTCGCCGGCATCGGCAACGGCTCCACCTTCCGCATGATCCCGGTGATCTTCCGCAACGAGTGGGCCCGGCGGGTGCGCGACGGCCAGGCCGACGAAGCCGGCGCGGCGCGCAACGCGAGCATGGAGTCGGCCGCGGTGATCGGCTTCTCCGCCGCCATCGGCGCCTTCGGCGGGTTCTTCATCCCGAAGGCGTTCGGCACCTCGCTGCACATGACCGGCAGCGCCGAGGGCGCCCTCTACGTGTTCATCGCCTACTACCTGAGCTGCATCGTCGCCACCTGGTGGTGGTACGCGCGCAAGGGTGCGGAGAGTCCCTGTTGAGTCCGTCGGCAGCAGCCCGCGGCAACCCCTGATTAGCGTTGTAACGCCCGGCACAGACCGGGTGAGGAGATCAAGATGAGTCACCTGCTCGACCGCCTGCAGTTCTTCAAGAAGAAGCAGGGCGAATTCGCCGATGGCCACGGCGAGACCAGCAACGAGAGCCGCGCCTGGGAAGGTGCCTACCGGCAGCGCTGGCAGCACGACAAGATCGTGCGCTCCACCCACGGGGTGAACTGCACCGGCTCCTGCTCCTGGAAGATCTACGTGAAGAACGGCCTGATCACCTGGGAAACCCAGCAGACCGACTACCCGCGCACCCGTCCGGACCTGCCCAACCACGAGCCGCGCGGCTGCCCGCGCGGGGCCAGCTATTCCTGGTACATCTACAGCGCCAACCGCCTGAAGTACCCGAAGGTGCGCAAGCCGTTGCTCAAGCTCTGGCGCGAGGCGCGGGCGCAGCACGGCGACCCGGTGAACGCCTGGGCCAGCATCGTCGAGGACGCCGCCAAGGCGAAGAGCTACAAGAGCCAGCGCGGCCTGGGCGGCTTCGTCCGTTCCAGCTGGGACGAGGTCACCGAGATCATCGCCGCGGCCAACGTCTACACCGCCAAGACCTACGGTCCGGACCGGGTGATCGGCTTCTCGCCGATCCCGGCCATGTCGATGGTCAGCTACGCCGCCGGCGCCCGCTACCTGTCGCTGATCGGCGGGGTCTGCCTGAGCTTCTACGACTGGTACTGCGACCTGCCGCCGGCCAGCCCGCAGATCTGGGGCGAGCAGACCGACGTGCCGGAGTCGGCCGACTGGTACAACTCCAGCTACATCATCGCCTGGGGCTCCAACGTGCCGCAGACGCGGACCCCGGACGCGCACTTCTTCACCGAGGTGCGCTACAAGGGCACCAAGACCGTCTCCATCACCCCGGACTATTCCGAGGTGGCCAAGCTCACCGACCTCTGGCTCAACCCCAAGCAGGGCACCGACGCCGCGCTGGGCATGGCCTTCGGTCACGTGATCCTGAAGGAGTTCCACCTCGACCGGCCGAGCGCCTATTTCGTCGACTACTGCCGCCAGTACACCGACATGCCGATGCTGGTGTTGCTGGAAGAACACGCCGGCGGCGCGTTCAAGCCGACCCGCTACCTGCGCGCCGCCGACCTGGCGGACAACCTCGGCCAGGACAACAACCCCGAGTGGAAGACCATCGCCTACGACGAGCGCAGCGGCGGGCTGGTCTCGCCCACCGGCGCCATCGGCTACCGCTGGGGCGAGTCTGGCAAGTGGAACATCGCCGAGCTGGACGGCAGGAGCGGTGACCAGACGCGCCTGCAACTGTCGCTGCTCGATGGCCCGGAACATGCCTGCGAGGTGGCCTTCCCGTACTTCGCCGGGCAGGAGCACCCGCACTTCAAGGGCGTCGCCAACGACGAGGTACTGCTGCGCCGGGTGCCGTTCCGCGAGATCGTCGCGGCGGACGGCAAGCGCCTGCGGGTGGCCACCGTCTATGACCTGCAGATGGCCAACTACAGCATCGATCGCGGCCTGGGCGGCGACAACGTGGCGACCTCCTACGAGGACGCCGACACGCCCTATACCCCGGCCTGGCAGGAGCGCATCACCGGCGTCCCGGCGGCGCGCGCGACGCAGGTCGCCCGCGAGTTCGCCGACAGCGCCGACAAGACCCGCGGCAAGGCGATGGTGATCATCGGCGCGGCGATGAACCACTGGTACCACATGGACATGAACTACCGCGCGGTCATCAACATGCTGATGATGTGCGGCTGCATCGGCCAGAGCGGCGGCGGCTGGGCGCACTATGTCGGCCAGGAGAAGCTGCGCCCGCAGACCGGCTGGGCGCCGCTGGCCTTCGGCCTGGACTGGAGCCGGCCGCCGCGGCAGATGAACGGCACCAGCTTCTTCTACCTGCACAGCTCGCAATGGCGCCACGAGAAGCTGTCGATGCACGAGGTGCTGTCGCCGCTGGCCGACGCCAGCCGCTTCGCCGAACACGCCCTGGACTACAACATCCAGGCCGAACGCCTCGGCTGGCTGCCGTCGGCGCCGCAACTGAACCGCAATCCGCTGCGCATCGCCGCCGAGGCCGAGGCCGCCGGCCTGCCGGTCGCCGACTATGTGGTGCGCGAACTGAAGAGCGGCGGCCTGCGCTTCGCCAGCGAATCGCCGGACGATCCGCAGAACTTCCCGCGCAACATGTTCATCTGGCGCTCCAACCTGCTGGGCTCCTCCGGCAAGGGGCACGAGTACATGCTCAAGTACCTGCTCGGGGCGAAGAACGGGGTGATGAACGATGACCTCGGCAAGGCCGGCGGTCCGCGTCCCACCGAGGTCGACTGGGTCGACGACGGTGCCGAGGGCAAGCTCGACCTGGTCACCACCCTGGACTTCCGCATGTCCTCCACCTGCATGTACTCGGACATCGTCCTGCCGACCGCTACCTGGTACGAGAAGGACGACCTCAACACCTCCGACATGCACCCCTTCATCCATCCGCTGTCGGCGGCCACCGATCCGGCCTGGGAAGCCAAGAGCGACTGGGAGATCTACAAGGCCATCGCCAAGAAGTTCTCCGCCGTCGCCGAAGGCCACCTCGGCGTGGAGCAGGACCTGGTCACGGTGCCGCTGCTGCATGACACCCCCACCGAGCTGGCGCAGCCGTTCGGCGGCGACGGCCATGACTGGAAGAAGGGCGAGTGCGAGCCGATGCCGGGACGCAACCTGCCGACGCTGCACCTGGTCGAGCGCGACTACCCGAACGTCTACCGCAAGTTCACCTCGCTCGGTCCGCTGCTGGACAAGCTGGGCAACGGCGGCAAGGGCATCGGCTGGAACACCGAGAAGGAAGTGAAGCTGGTCGGCGACCTCAACCATCGCGTCGTCGAGAGCGGCGTCAGCCAGGGCCGGCCGCGTATCGACAGCGCCATCGACGCCGCCGAGGTGGTCCTCGCCCTGGCTCCGGAAACCAACGGCCAGGTCGCGGTCAAGGCCTGGGAGGCGCTGTCGAAGATCACCGGCCGCGAGCACGCCCACCTGGCGCTGCCCAAGGAGGACGAGAAGATCCGCTTCCGCGACATCCAGGTGCAGCCGCGCAAGATCATCTCCAGCCCGACCTGGTCCGGCCTCGAGGACGAGCACGTCAGCTACAACGCCGGCTACACCAACGTCCACGAGCTGATCCCGTGGCGCACCATCACCGGTCGCCAGCAGTTCTACCAGGACCACCCGTGGATGCAGGCGTTCGGCGAAGGCTTCGTCAGCTACCGGCCGCCGGTCAACACCCGGACCACCGAGAAGCTGTTGAACAGGAAGCCCAACGGCAACCCGGAGATCACCCTGAACTGGATCACCCCGCACCAGAAATGGGGCATCCACTCCACCTACAGCGACAACCTGCTGATGCTCACCCTGTCGCGCGGCGGTCCGATCATCTGGCTCAGCGAGCACGACGCGGCCAAGGCCGGGATCGTCGATAACGACTGGGTCGAGGTGTTCAACGCCAACGGCGCGGCGACCTGCCGCGCGGTGGTCAGCCAGCGGGTCAAGGACGGCATGGTGATGATGTACCACGCCCAGGAACGCATCGTGAACGTACCCGGCAGCGAGACCACCGGCACCCGTGGCGGCCACCACAACTCGGTGACCCGCGTGGTGCTCAAGCCGACCCACATGATCGGCGGCTACGCCCAGCAGGCCTGGGGCTTCAACTACTACGGCACGGTCGGCTGCAACCGCGACGAGTTCGTCGTGGTGCGCAAGATGAGCAAGGTCGACTGGCTGGACGAACCCCGCCACGGCGGACTCGGCGGCGACGCCCTGCCGCAACCGCTGCCCCAGGACATTTGAGGAGAGACGCCATGAAAATTCGTTCGCAAGTCGGCATGGTGCTGAACCTCGACAAATGCATCGGTTGCCACACCTGCTCGATCACCTGCAAGAACGTCTGGACCAGCCGCGAAGGCATGGAGTACGCCTGGTTCAACAACGTCGAGACCAAGCCCGGGATCGGCTACCCGAAGGAATGGGAAAACCAGGAGAAGTGGAAGGGCGGCTGGGTGCGCGCGGCAGACGGTTCGATCCGCCCGCGCATCGGCGGCAAGTTCCGCGTGCTGGCGAACATCTTCGCCAACCCGGACCTGCCCGAGATCGACGACTACTACGAACCGTTCGACTTCGACTACCAGCACCTGCATACCGCGCCCAAGGCCGAGCACCAGCCGGTGGCGCGCCCGCGCTCGCTGGTCTCCGGGCAGCGCATGGAGAAGATCGAGTGGGGCCCGAACTGGGAGGAGATCCTCGGCACCGAGTTCGCCAAGCGGCGCAAGGACAAGAACTTCGACCAGGTCCAGGCGGACATCTACGGTGAGTACGAGAACACCTTCATGATGTACCTGCCGCGCCTCTGCGAGCACTGCCTGAACCCGGCGTGCGTGGCGTCCTGCCCGAGCGGGGCGATCTACAAGCGCGAGGAGGACGGCATCGTCCTGATCGACCAGGACAAGTGCCGCGGCTGGCGGATGTGCATCTCCGGCTGCCCGTACAAGAAGATCTACTTCAACTGGAAGAGCGGCAAGTCCGAGAAGTGCATCTTCTGCTACCCGCGCATCGAGGCCGGCCAGCCCACCGTCTGCTCGGAGACCTGCGTCGGGCGCATCCGCTACCTCGGCGTGCTGCTCTACGACGCCGACCGTATCCACGAAGTGGCCAGTTGCGAGAACGAGCGCGAGCTGTACGAGAAGCAACTGGAGATCTTCCTCGATCCGTTCGACCCGGCGGTGATCGCCCAGGCGCGCAAGGACGGGGTGGCCGACAGCGTCATCGAGGCGGCGCAGAAGTCGCCGGTGTACAAGCTGGCGATGGACTGGAAGCTGGCCCTGCCGCTGCACCCGGAATACCGCACGCTGCCGATGGTCTGGTACGTGCCGCCGCTGTCGCCGATCCAGAACGCCGCCGCCGAGGGGCACATCGGCAGCGACGGGGTGATCCCGGACGTCGAGTCGCTGCGCATCCCCGTGCAGTACCTGGCCAACCTGCTCACCGCCGGCGACACCGCGCCGGTGCTGCTGGCGCTCAAGCGCCTGCTGGCGATGCGCGCCTACAAGCGCGCCGAGCACGTCGAAGGCCGCCAGGACCTGGAGGTGCTGGCCAAGGTCGGGTTGAGCGTGGAGCAGGTGGAGGAGATGTACCGCTACCTGGCCATCGCCAACTACGAGGATCGCTTCGTGATCCCCAGCGCGCACCGCGAGGAAGCGCTTTCCGATGCCTTCGCCGAGCGTTCCGGCTGCGGCTTCAGCTTCGGCAACGGCTGTTCCGGCGGCAGCAACTCCGCCGTCAACCTGTTCGGCGGCAAGCCGACCAACCGCCGCGACGTGATCCAGGTCGTGCAGATCCAGGAGTGAGCGCCATGAACGATCACAGCCAACTGTTCCGCCTGCTCGCCCTGCTACTCGACTATCCACGCGCCGAGCTGCGCGAGGAGAGCCTCGGCCTGCATGCGCTGATCCGCACCTGCGAACTGCCGGAAGCGCTGCGCGACGGCCTCGCGGCGCTGCTCAACGAGCTCTGCCAGGGCGACCTGCTGGACGTCCAGGCGCGCTACGACGGTCTCTTCGAGCGCGGCCGCTCGGTCTCGCTGCTGCTCTTCGAGCACGTCCACGGCGAGAGCCGCGACCGTGGCCAGGCGATGGTCGACCTGCTCGACCGCTATACCGGGGCCGGCCTGCAAATCGACGTACCGGAGCTGCCGGACTACCTGCCGCTGTACCTCGAATACCTGTCGCTGCTGCCGTTCGCGGCGGCCAGCGAAGGGCTCGCCGAAGTGGCGCACATCCTCGGCCTGCTGGCGCTGCGCCTGGAGGAACGCGGCAGCGCCTATGCGGCGATTTTCGAGGCGTTGCTGGAACTCGGCGGCGAGCGCCCGGACCTCGGCGCGTTGCGTCGCGACCAGGCCCAGGAACAGCGCGACGACAGCCTGGAGGCCATCGACCGGGCCTGGGAGGAAACCCCGGTGAGCTTCACCGACCCCGCCGGCGGTTGCCCGTCGAGCAGCGGCCGCCGTCCAACGGCGTCCACCGAACAACCATTGCAATGGGTCGCCCAGCCGGTACCGCAGATGCAGTACCGCGCGGCCCGCGAAGGAGTCTGAGCATGTCGACCAATCTTCTGTTCTTCGGGATCTATCCCTATGTCGCGCTGCTGATCTGCCTGGTCGGCAGCTGGGCGCGCTTCGACCTCTCGCAGTACACCTGGAAGGCCGGTTCCAGCCAGATGCTCAGCAAGAAGGGCATGCGGGTATACAGCAACCTGTTCCACGTCGGCGTGCTGTTCATCCTCGCCGGCCACTTCGTCGGCCTGCTGACCCCGGCCTCGGTCTACCACCACCTGATCAGCACCGAGAACAAGCAACTGCTGGCGATGGTCTCCGGCGGCTTCTTCGGCGTGCTCTGCTTCATCGGCCTGAGCGGACTGATCCTGCGCCGCCTGACCGACGCACGGGTGCGCGCCACCGGCAACGCCTCCGACCTGATGATCCTGCTGGTGCTCTACGCCCAGCTGATCCTCGGCCTCTCCACCATCGTCGCCTCGACCCATCACATGGATGGCTCGGTGATGGTGATGCTCGCCGACTGGGCCCAGGCCATCGTCACCCTGCGTCCGCTGGCGGCGGCCGAGGCCATCGCGCCGGTGGGCCTGGTCTACAAGCTGCACGTCGGCCTGGGCCTTACCCTGTTCGTGCTGTTCCCCTTCACCCGCCTGGTGCACATCGTCAGCGCGCCGGTGTGGTACCTGGGCCGGCGCTACCAGATCGTGCGTCAGAAACGTCCTGCCTGAACCCTGGGCGGCCGGCGCATCCGGCGCCGGCCCGCCGAACCGAGGTGATCGATCATGAGTTGCTCCCACTACGAAGAACGCGTCGAGAAGGTCGAACTGCCGCAACTGAAGGTCAACGGCGTGGCCATCGGTGAAGACCTGCTGGCCCGCGAGCTGCAATACCACCCGGCGGACAGCTACGCGCTGGCGCTGGAGGCCGCCTGCCGTGCGCTGATCGTCCGCCAGTTGCTCCTGCAACGGGCCGACGCGCTGGGCATCGAGGCCCGCTGCGAAGACGGCGAGACGCCGGAGGAAGCGCGCATCCGCCAATTGCTGGAGGAAGAGGTGCAGGTCCCGGAAGCCGACGAAGACGCCTGCCGGACCTGGTACGCGGCCAATCCGGGACGCCTGCTCGGCCCCTGGCGCCTGCAATTGCGCCATGTGCTGCTGGCCTGCGCGCCGGACGACCTGGAGGGCCGCGAGACGGCGCGCAAGCAGGCCGCGGAGCTGCTCGACGAATTGCGCGGGCATCCCGAGCGCTTCGTCGACCTGGCCCGGCGTTTTTCCGCCTGCCCGTCGAAGGAGTCGGGTGGCGACCTCGGCTGGATCGAGCCGGGGCAGACCGTCCCCGAATTCGAGAAGCGCCTGCTGCGCCGCGCGCCCGGGCTGCTCGAGCATCCGCTGGAAAGCCGCTATGGCCTGCATGTGGTGGAACTGCTGGCGCGCGAAGGCGGCGAGCCGCTCGACTTCGACGCGGCCCGCGCACAGATCGCCGCGCACCTGCAAGCGCAGGTGTTGCAGCGAGCGGTGGGACAGTACATCGGCGTGCTGGCGGGAGACGCCTGTATCGAGGGCTTCGCCTTCGAGGGTGCGGATGGGGCGCTGGTGCAATAGCCTTCGGCGCCGATGTTTCCCTCTCCCTCCCGAAGATCAAACGGAGTACCCAGGACATGACCGACTGGATCGATGGCCAAGGCCGACAGATCGACTACCTGCGCCTGTCGGTCACCGACCGTTGCGACTTCCGCTGTGTCTACTGCATGGCCGAGGACATGCGCTTCCTGCCGCGCCAGCAGGTGCTGACCCTGGAGGAGATCGAGCGGGTCGCCCGGCTGTTCGTCGCCGGCGGTGTGCGCAAGCTGCGCCTGACCGGCGGCGAGCCGCTGGTGAGGCCCGGCATCGTCGGCCTGTGCGAGCGCCTGGCGGCACTGCCGGGGTTGCGCGAACTGTGCATGACCAGCAACGGCTCGCAACTGGTGCGCTACGCCCGGCCGTTGTACGACGCCGGCCTGTCGCGTCTCAACATCAGCCTCGACACCCTCGATCCGCTGCGCTTCCGGGCGATCACCCGCAACGGCGAGCTGGACAAGGTGCTGGCCGGCATCGACGCCGCCCAGGCCGCCGGTTTCCGCCGGATCAAGCTGAACGCGGTGGTGATGAAGGGGCGCAACGCCGATGAGGTGCCGGCGCTGGTGGACTTCGCCATCGCCCGCGGCCTGGATATCAGCTTCATCGAGGAGATGCCGCTTGGCCAGGTCGGCCGCGAACGTGGCGAGAGCTTCTGCTCCAGCGACGAAGTACGCGCGCTGATCGCCCAGCGCCACGCCTTGCTCGACAGCGCCGAGCAGAGCGGCGGGCCGGCGCGCTACGTGCGCCTGGTCGAGCATCCGCAGACACGCATCGGCTTCATCTCGCCGCACTCGCACAACTTCTGCGCCACCTGCAACCGCCTGCGCCTGACCGTCGAGGGCCGCCTGCTGCTGTGCCTCGGCCACGAGCATTCGCTCGACCTGCGCGCGCTGCTGCGCCGCCACCCACTGCACGACGGACCGTTGCTGGAAGCGATCGGCGAGGCGCTCCAGCGCAAGCCGGCGCGCCATGAATTCAGCGCCGCCGGCGAGGTGCAGGTGCTGCGCTTCATGAACATGAGCGGCGGCTGAGGCGACTCAGGGCGTAGCCAGCGGGCCTTCGCCAGGGGCCAGGGCGAGGCCGCTCTTCTGGTAGGCCAGCAGGGTCTCGCTGCTGTACAGCTCACCCCAGGAAAACATCACGGCATAACCGTCGCTGGAGCTGCGCGCGATCACATAGCTGTAGCGGCTTGCAGTCGAAAACCGGCGGGCTCGCAATCAGCGCGATTTTGGGCTCAGATTATCTGCGACTGACGGTGGAGGCGGGCTCACATTAATTGCGAGCGAGCTTGCAATCCGTGCGCCGGGCTTGCAATCCGTTACCGCGGGCTCAGGCTCTTTGCGACTGACGCTCATACCGGTAATCCGGCACTTTGCATCTTTTCCTGCAACTCGAAAATGTCGGTGCGGTAACCAATTTCTTCCATCGTGGGGCGGCGCAGATCGTTACACAGCTTGGGATGGCCAGCCAGGACAATGGACAAGCGTCGCCGGCCGCTGTCGTCTTCGGCCAGTTCGAGCAGTCGCTTCAGGCCGGTCAAGGTATGACCATTGAGATCATGGGTTTCATCAACGAGCAGGGCCACGGGGCGCTTGCTCTTCTTTACCAGTTCGTACAGTTCGCGATCCCGTTTTTCGATCTGGGTGGGAATGCGTACCTGTTTCTGGGTGGAAAGGTCATAGAAGAGCGCGGCGATGAAGGTGGCCAGCTTGATGTTGTGCTTCTCGATGGCCATCGATCTGGACTCCGTGACTTTCTTTTCCTCTTCCAGCAGGTGCTACAAACGACGCAGCATCACCGTCTTGCCGCTGCCGATCACACCACACAGGGCGATCAGCCGGCCTTCGAAGATGGCGCCGCGGATGTCTCTCATCAACTGCTGATGATGGGTGGTTTCGAAATAGCCCGCCTGATTCAAGGGGGGCTCAGTCCGTAGCCAGGGTCTCGCTCAGCACCTGGTCGATGAAGGCGCGGTCATCCATTGAAAGCTTGGCCAGCGGCATTGCCAGTTCCTCGGCGATAGCCAGCTTGGCCGCAATGCGGGATTCCTGGGGCTCGAAAACGAAGGGCTGGATGGGGAGCGTCGAGTCAGCAGAACCGGGCTCTAGTCGTACATCTTCCCCGGAAAGCGCCGCGATTGGCAGCCCCAACTGGTCCGCGAGAGATCGGATACGAGCCGAGCGCTCGTCTGCCTTGCTGCGCTTGAAAGCCCGGTAGCGGTGCTGCGGAATGGGGCCGGACACCGGGTAGTGAGGACCGAACCGCTCGCCATCGAACTCGGCATGCAGCTCATCGTCGAACAGCCCCCAGAGCAGCACGACGTAGTCGCCGGCCATCTCTGGCTCAAGCTCGTACGCGGTACCGTCGGTGGTGATTCGGGCATCAGGCCCGACTTTGCGCCGCTCGGGCTCCCGAGCAAAGCGGCAGAACTGATCCCATGAGCACATTTCACGGATCCCCTCTGTTGGCACATGGGTGATCCAGTCCTCGATCCGTGAAAGGGGTTCGGCACGATGTGTCTGCTGGTTGTAGGTGCGCACTAGGTAGCGCAACAGCCACTCGTTGGCCTGGGCTTCGGTTTCCGGCTTGTGGAAGTGGTACAGGGTCTCGTGGGCTTCCTTCACTGTGCGGAAAGGACGTTCGACCTTGCCTTTCGAGCGGGCCGTGGTGCGCGTTCCATCCTTGCTGGCAGGGATGTGTGTCTGCCACTCGATGCCCAGCGCCCGCATGACGCTCTGGAAAACGCGACGCTTGGCCACCGGACCGTTGTCCAGATAGATCAGCTTGGGCCGGCCCTGAAAGGGAAAACTCGGGTCCGCTTTCGGCGCCATCGAGTTGAACAGAAAACGAAGTGCCGTCTCCGCATCCTCACCATAAACGCAGTGGTATTCCTGGTAGGCCACACCGCTGCGGTCATCCACCACGCTGAACAGCATCAGGGTGGGTTCGCCCTTGGCGGGATCGATCCACCGCGGATGCTCAATATGCTTGAGGTCCGACGGCGACATGTCGAACTGCCAACAATCGTTGCTGTGCTCAGCCTGGAACCGAGTTGCGCCTGGCTCCCGGGACAGTTGAGCAGGCCTTAATCGCCAATGTGATAGATATCGGTTGACGGTGGGTCTGTGGAGTACGCCTCTTGGGGCAACAATGAGGCCCCGGTCAGTTTCTACACCGTACTCTTCCAGCAGCTCAATGGCGCGGTGTGTAGATAGATGCCGCCCCTGCTTGTTGGTGGTGCGCAGCTTCAACGCCGCAATCAGTTCGCAGTAGCGCTCCAGTTCCGCCTGGGGCAGGACGCGGGGCTTGCCCTGGTCGGAGCGGTGGGCTGCCTAGGCCTGTGCAGAAGGACCAGGGCGCGATAGACCGTACTGGAGGAAACGCCGTACAGTTCAGCTACAAGGGCCACCTGACGGGCCCGCTCCGGGCTCTTCTTCGGCAAGTGATCCAGGCGCTGCCTCCGTTGCAGCAGCGAATCGACGGGAATGGCCTTACGCCTGCTGGTGGGCATTCCGTTCTGCCTCGGTGATGTAGTTGTAGAGCGTCGAGCGGCCGATTCCCATCATCCGACAGATCTCCACCACGGTGTATTGGCGCTCGTGATAGAGCTTCAGGGCGACTTTGCGCTTGGCGGGATCCAGGCGTTTCTTGCGGCCGCCCAGCCGACCGCGAGCACGTGCTGCAGATAGTCTCGCATGGGTGCATTCACTGATCAGGTTGCGCTCGAACTCGGCTAGCGCGGCAAAGAGGTGGAAAACCAAACGCCCTCCGGTGGATGTGGTGTCGATGTTCTCCTGGAGGCTCTTCAGACCCACGCCGGCATCCTCCAATTGCTCGACCAGGTAGATCAGGTCCTTGATCGAGCGGCCAAGCCGGTCCAGCCGCCAGACCACCACCGTGTCGCCCCGCCTTAGATTGGCGAGAAGCGCGGCCAGGCCGATTCGATCGGCCTTGGCGCCGCTGGCAGTGTCTTCGAACACTCGCTCGCAACCCGCCTTGGCCATCGCATCGCGTTGCAGGTCCAGTAGTTGATCGTCGGTGGAAATGCGCACGTACCCAATCAGCATGATTTCGTTCAGAAATGCGCGAAAGGCAGCATAGGTGAATTTTGAAAGCGAGAAATCGTTACTGGACTAAAAGTACGCGGTTTCTGGGGGCGGCCAAGGGGAACGAGGCTGGCGTCCAGAAAACGGTCGTCTGATGGACGCTTCCACGAACGGAGCGATACCGCAAAGGGAAGAATGGAGTGCAACCATCGTAGAGCTTCAAACTGAGATATTGCAGTTGATTGCCGCATCTGGCCGGCCTATTGCCGTGCATTTTCTACCTACTACTGCATCGCTCAAGAAGGTTCTGTAAATATATTGGTTCAACTCTTTCGATAGGAAAGCCATTCATGACAAATAATAGTGCGCCACCACTTGTCGTGACCAGAGGAAATGATAATGGTTACGAGCCTGGGTCGATGGTTATTACGCATGTACAGGCTAGTGGGCTAGACATAATCCAGTACATTACAGGTCGGTCAAGCTACGGTACTCCACCATTTGTCCCGCCAGGACCAAGCCCGTATGTTGGCCCTGGAATGCAAGAGTACAGGAGGCTAAGAGATACTCTTGATAAGTCCCATTCAGAACTCAAGAAAAACCTGAAGAATAAAACCTTGAAGGAGGTGGATGAACTCAAGAGTGAAGCGGGGTTGCCAGTTAAAGCGGTCAGTGCCAATGACATCCGCGATGAAAAGAGTATCGTTGATGCACTCATGGATGCCAAAGCAAAATCGCTAAAGGCCATTGAGGATCGCCCGGCCAATCTTTATACGGCTTCAGACTTTCCTCAGAAGTCAGAGGCGATGTACCAGAATCAGTTGCTAGCCAGTCGAAAGTTCTATGGAGAGTTCCTTGATCGACATATGAGTGAGCTGGCCAAAGCGTACAGCGCTGATATCTATAAGGCGCAAATCGCTATCTTGAAACAAACGTCTCAAGCACTGGAGAGTAAAGCCCGGTCAATGGAGGCGCAAGCCCAGCAGGTCACTCAACAGCTCGGTGCCGACTTCAACGCGATCACCACTCCGACCGCCACCAAGGTCCAGCAACGTGTGAAAGCAGTGGATGCTAGTCTGTCTCAGGTTTCCACCCAGGTCAGTGGTGCAGTCGCCTCGGCAACCCAGGCGGTGCAGGTCAAGACAGCGCAAGCCCAGCAACAAGCCAACAGCCAGATTTCGTCCAGCCAGAACCTGATCAGCGCGGCATTTCGGAATCAGATTGCCTTGGCAGCACAGGCCAGTGGAGAAGCCCAGGTCACGGCTTTCAACACCAAAGTCAAGCAGATCGTCAACGAAGCCACGGCGTTTTCGACAGCACGAAAACAAGCGCTGGCTCAGTTTGCTGCCAATGCGGCCGCCGAGGTCGAAACCGAGGTCAACAGGCTAACCGCCCAGGTCAAGGCAAGCCCCACCAAGGCGGCTTCGCAAGCTGCACAAGCAACCCTTCGACAATTCACTGAAAGCACCTATGCCAAGGTGAACACCTATGCCCAGCAGACCGAAGCAGAGCTGCAGGCCAAAGCCAAGGAGGTTTCGGCAGCGGTAGCCGAGGCACAGCGTGCGGCGACCAACGATTTGCAAAAAACAGCCGATGTAGTACCAGGTCAGATCATCCAGGCTGCGAACACCTTGGCGATGCCGGCTACCTCTACGCCGCTGGTTTCGGTGGCCGGGTTTGGTAGTGCGGCAGTGGAGACGGCTCGCCTGGCGGCTTCCCTAACGAATGCTGTCAATCGCCTGGTTCAGATTGCTGGTAGTGGACCCGGCGCATACGTTGCCACCTTCGCGGTGCTGTCGCTGTATTCCGACCAGGCTGGTAAAGACAGTGACAAGGTTCCTGCCGGCGTTCGCAATGCATTGGCACTGGAGGCGTCCGCTCTGGGGCTTCCTGGCACGGCTGATTTGCAAAGCGTCGCCAAGGCAGGTGGCACGGTTGATATGCCGGTACGACTCACGAGTGCTGCACAAGAGAGCCCGAGTGGTAAATCGCAGATTGCCGCGATGTTGACCAACGGTGCAACTGTCCCCAAGGGCGTGCCTGTTCGCGCCGCGACCCTCAATGCTGCGACGGGCCGGTATGAGGTGACGGTTCCCGCAAAGTCCACCGTGCCGAATACACCACCGCTGATCTTGACCTGGACCCCTGCCACCCCTCCAGGAAGCCAGAACCCCTCAAGCACCACTCCGGTCGTACCGCAGCCGGTTCCGGTGTATGAGGGAGCAACGATCACCCCAGTACAGGCCGAGCCGGAGTCCTATCCGGGAGTGCCGTTAGATCTGGACGATCTGATCGTGATCTTCCCGGTGGGCTCGGGGGTTAAGCCAATCTATATAATGTTCAATCATAACCCTCATGATGTTGTTATTGATGATAAGATCAGAGAGCAAATTCCAATTAGAGGGTGGACTGAGGTTGAAATTAGAGATGTTATCGGAAAAGGTGCAACAGGTAGTTCTTCAGATAAGCGTCGGCCTAATAAGACGATAGATGGGCTGGGGCGGAATGACTCTGCAACAGTATATGGAAGTCCTCCTAATGGATATATAGTTGTGAACGATAGGACAGGTGAAATTATTCAAATTGCAGATCGGAACGATTCCGCATGGGCGGTTGACGGGCGAATCATCTGGAGAAATAAGTAATGATCAATCCTAACTCTGTCGAAATAGTTGACAATGGCCTAGATTTTTTTTCAAAAGAAGGCAATGGGAAGATGTGGCTAACTACGAAGGCAACTCTGGAAGTCGTATCTTTGGCAACTAAAAAAGGGTTGGCAATTTCAAAAATTGAGGGATTCATCTGGCATAAGGATGTAGGGAGGTTCGAGGCAAGACTTGATGCCATATTTGAAGGGCTTGTCAATCCAGTAAAAGTGCCTGATGATATCAATAATAATAATACTAGAGCGAAAGAGAGTACAGAGGAAGATGCTTCTCTTGGGCATGATGCTTTTATTGTAACAATTGCCTCCAGAAAATAAAGGTGGAAACCTTGGGGCTGAGTTGGCTTGCAATCCCTTGCATGGACTACAAACAATATAGGCTCAGCTCCCTTAGGGATGGTCTGAAGTAGCCATGTCTTTCTGGCCGACTTCAGCCCCCGGCGAATTTGAAAGCGGAGAATCGATTAAAAACGATCCGATCACCCGCTCATTTCTGTGTTTTTAGCCGCCGCGAGCACCTCGCAGCAGCCATTCCCCCATTACAGACGCGCCTCTGCTTGCGCTTGCCGGCGTACTCGGCGTCGGCAAAGGTCATCTGCTTCATCGGGATCGGCGTATTACCGGTATGAGCGTCAGTCGCAAAGAGCGTGAGCCCGCGGTAATGGACTGCAAGCCCACCGCATGGATTGCAAGCTCGCTCGCAATTAATGTGAGCCCGCCCCCACCGTCAGTCACAGATAATCTGAGCCCAAAATCGCGCTGATTGCGAGCCCGACGGTTTTCGATTGCAAGCCGCTACACATAGCTGCGCCGCGCGTCCGGGTGGCCGGGCATGTCCAGCCCGACCGGGTCCCGTACGTCGCTCAGGCACCCTTCGGTACTCGCGCTCGGCGCCGACCTGGGCGCGCTAGCTGGCGGAGCGCGGTTTGCGACGGGTAGCGAAGCCTTTCAAGGGCGTTGACGAAACGAAAAAATCCCCGCGGCATGAGCGTGACGCGGGGATCCAGGCGTAAATAGAGCCTTAACCGTGATAGCTGAAATGGAGCAAGGGGGTGATGTCTGCGTAGCGGAACACCTCGCGGGTGGCTGTGTATGGCTCAAGACTAAGTCCCGCGGGCCGGCGGGCCTATTCCTCGAAGGAGGTAAGGAGGGGTAGCGGAGGAGGGACGGCGATTGACGATGTATACTTTTTGGTCCAGATTGGACGAAAAGTATAAAGGCGGATCACCGTCTGTTTCCCGCCCGGGCCGCGGGCGCACCTTCGTCACCCCTGGAGTCGTCCATGATCAAGTCGCTGAACACCAAGAACCTGCTGGGAGGCCTGCTGCTCGGCGTGCTCGCCAGCGGATCCGCCGTCGCCGCCGATGGCAACCTGCGGATCGGCATCGAGGCCGCCTACCCGCCGTTTTCCTTCAAGACCGCCGAAGGCGAACTGGCCGGCTTCGACTACGACATCGGCAACGCGCTGTGCGCGCAGATGCAGGTGAAGTGCCAGTGGATCGAGCAGGAGTACGATGGCCTGATTCCCTCGCTGAAAGTTCGCAAGATAGACGCCGCGCTGTCCTCCATCACCATCACCGAGGAACGCCGGCGCTCGGTGGACTTCACCCACAAGTACTACTTCACGCCGGGCCGCCTGGTGATGAAGGAAGGCGCCCAGCTCGACGACAGCTTCAGCCAGTTGGCCGGCAAGCGCATCGGCGTGCAGCGCGGCGCTACCGCCGACCGCTTCGCCAGTGCGGTGCTGGCCAAGGCCGGTGCCGAAGTGGTGCGCTACACCAGCCAGGACGAGATCTACCTGGACCTGGTGGCCGGCCGCCTCGACGCCACCTTCGCCGACTCCATCCCGCTGCAGACCGGCTTCCTCGATACCCCGCGCGGCAAGGGCTACGCCTTCGTCGGGCCGGAGTTCAAGGACCCGAAATACTTCGGCGAGGGCGCCGGGATCGCGGTGCGCAAGGGGGACGCCGAGCTGGTCGGCAAGCTCAACGCGGCGATCGACGCGATTCGTGCCGACGGGACCTACAAGCGCATCGAGGGCAAGTACTTCAAGAGCGACATCTACGGCGACTGACCGCTCGCCGGCGGCGGCTGCCGTCAGTCGCCGCCTTCCTTCAGCTCCTTGAGGTGCTTGTAGACCGTCGCCCGGCCCATGTTCAGCACGTTGGCCACATAGTTGGCGGCGCTCTTGCCCTTGAACGCGCCCTCGGCGTGCAGGGCCAGGACCAGTTCGCGCTTGTGCTCGCGGGTCAGCAGGTTCAAGCCGAGCTGGCGCTGCCGCAGCCAGCCGTGCAGGAAGGTGTTGATGCGCTCCTGCCAGTCGTCGCGGAACAGCGCGTCCGGTTGCGGGATCAGCTTGCTCGGCGAGAGGAACAGGTCGAGTGCCGCCTTGGCGCTCTCGAACAGGCTGATGTTCAGGTTGATGCACAGCACCGCCAGCGGCTGGCCGGCGGAGTCGCGCAGCACGGTGCTGACCGAGCGGATCTTCTGCCCGTCCCAGTTGAGCTTCTCGTAGGGACCGATGTTGCGCTCGTTGCTATCGCCTTCGAGCATGTCTTCCAGCGCCGAGTCGTCGCCGACCTCGCGCTTGGACAGGTTGTTGGCGATGTAGTCGACCCGCTGGCTGCGCAGGTCGTGCAGGACCACTTCGGCGTGGGGGAAGAACAGGGTGGCGATGCCGTCGGCGATCGCCCGGTAGTTCTCCAGGCTGGGGTCTTGGCTCGGGCTCATGCGCAGGAACTCTCGTGGGACGACGGGCGAGGCGAGTGTGCCGCAAACCCGCCGCCGGGTCATCAGGGGGACAGGCGGCGCGGCGACAGCATCGCCTCGTCCAGGCCGTGCTCGCGCAGGTGCGCCGGCAGCGGCTGGTGGCGGATCAGCGCGGCGCTGGCCTCGCCCATCGCCGCCGAGGTCTGGATACCGTAGCCGCCCTGGGCGGCGACCCAGAAGAAGCCTTCCGCATCGGCGGCGTAGCCGGCCACCAGGTCGCCGTCGGCAACGAACGAGCGCAGCCCCGCCCAGGTGTGTTCCGGACGGCGAATGGTGAGGGTGGTGGCTTCTTCGATCAGGTACATGCCGGTGGCGATGTCCAGTTGCTCGGGCTGCACGTCGTGGGCCTCGACCGGATCGGCGTTGGCCGGCGAGCCGAGCAGCATGCCAGCGTCCGGCTTCAGGTAGAAGGATTCGTCGAGGCTGACCAGCATCGGCCAGTCGTGGCAGTCGATGCCCGGCGGCGGGGCGAAGATGAAGGCCGAGCGGCGCTTGGGTTGCAGGCCCAGCGGGCGGACGCCGGCCAGCCCGGCGATGGTGTCGCACCAGGCGCCCGCGGCGTTGATCAGCACCGCCGCGCGGTAGCTGCCGGCGGCGCAGTGGACTTCCCAGGCGCCGTCGACCCGGCGGATCTCCAGCGCTTCGTGGTTGCACAGGACCTGCCCCTGGTTGCGGCGGATGCCGCGCAGGTAGCCCTGGTGCAGGGCGTCGGTATCGATGTCGGCGCCGGTGGGGTCGTAGGTGGCGCCGAAGACCTTGTCGCGACGCAGCACCGGCACGATCGAGCAGGCCTGTTCCGCGTCCAGCAGGCGCATCTGCGGCACCAGCGCCTTGCCGCTTTCGTATTGGCGGCGGAGTTCTTCCGGATCGTCGCTGAAGTCGACCACCATTTCCGGACGCGGGCTGAGCAGCGGATGCTCGCAGAAGCCGGCCGGCGGGTTGTCGAAGAAGGCCCGGCTGGCGGCGGTGAGCGCGCGCACCTGGGGTGTGCCGTAGGCCACCGTGTAGTGCGCGGCGGAGCGGCCGGTGGAGTGGTAGCCGGGCTGCGCCTCGCGCTCCAGCACCACGACCCGGCCGTGGGCCGACAGCCAGTAGCCGGTGGATGCGCCGGCGATGCCGGCACCGATGACGAGGTAATCCGCTTCGATCATGCTGCTCTCCTGCATCGCGCGATCAGCCTGCCTGGCGCAGGCGGTAGAGGGCGTTGGCCAGGGCTACGTCTTCCAGGCCCAGGCCGATCGAGCGGAAGAACGCCGGGCGCCGGTATTCCGGACGTGGCGCCTGGCCGCTGAGCAGTTCGGCGAGGTCGCCGCGGATCGCCTCGGGGCTCCAGCCATGCTGTTCGGCGGCGATCAGCATCTCGCCGGCGGAGCCTGGGGTGGTGTGCCGGTAGTCGCAATAGACGTCCATGGCCGCCAGGCTTTCCGCCGGTACCTCATGGGCGCGGGGCGCGTTGGTGCTGATCGAGGTGACCAGCGCCGGGCGCTTGAGTTGGCGCGGGTCGATCACCGCTCGGGCCGAGGAGGTGCAGAGCAGGATCACATCGGCTTCGTCCAGCGCTTCCTCCAGGCTGCCGGCGGCTTCGGCGCGCGGGTCGATGGCGCGGAGGCTTTGCAGGCGGCGCTCGTCCAGGCTCGGCGAATGGACTCGCACGCCCTGCCAGTCACGCAGGCCCTTCACGTATTGCAGGTGGGCATGGGCCACCGGTCCGCTGCCGATCAGCGCCAGGCGGCCGGCCTCGGTCGGAGCCAGGGCATCCACCGCCACCGCGGTGGTGGCGGCGGTGCGCGCGGTGGTCAGCCGGGCGGCATCGCAGAGCAGCAAGGGCTGGCCGGTCTGCATCGACATCAGCAGGGTCCAGGCGGTGACCAACGGGCCCTGTTCGCGAACGATGTAGGGTGAAGTCTTGACTCCGTAGACCTGTTCCTGGGCGAGCACGCCGAGGTAGTTGATGAAGTCGCCGCGACCGGCGGGGAACTCCACCAGTTGCTGGGCCGGCTGGAGCGCCTGGCCGGCGGCCAGGTCGAGGAACAGCTGGCGCATGGCCTGGAGGACGTCGATACGGGCGAGCAGTTGCTCGGCTTCGGCCTGCTGGACGATCAGGGGAGTGGCGGCGCTCATGCGATCTCCGGAATGGATGTAAACAATTTGTCCATTCTGGACTTTAAGGTATTGCCGGGCAAGCGCCGACCCGCCTCGATGACCGACGGCGGCACCTGCGTGTCGCAGAAACGAAAAAGGCGAAGCCGGATGGCTTCGCCTTTTTTCTCCACGCCTGCGTTCAGTGCTTGCGCGGTACCGGCTTGAGCAGTTCGGCCGGCGGCATCTCGCAGGTGATCTTGCGGCCCAGCAGTTCTTCGATCGGCGGCAGGGCGAAGGCATCGTCCTCGCCGGCGAAGCTGATCGAGGTGCCCGAGGCGCCGGCGCGGCCGGTACGACCGATACGGTGCACGTAGTCGTCCGGGTCCTCCGGCAGGGTGAAGTTGATCACATGGCTGATGCCGTCGATGTGGATGCCGCGGCCGGCCACGTCGGTTGCCACCAGGACGCGGATCTTGCCTTCGCGGAAGCCTTCCAGGGTGCGGATGCGCTTGTGCTGCGGTACGTCGCCGGACATCTGGGCGGCGCTGATGCCGTCCTTGGTCAGGCGTTCCTCGATGCGGCGGACTTCGTCCTTGCGGTTGGCGAAGACCATCACCCGTTCCCAGTTGTTCTGTGCCACCAGGTTGTACAGCAGCTTGTACTTGTCGCTGCCGGCCACGGCGTAGACATGCTGCTCGACGGTGTCGCTGGCGACGTTCTCCGGCTCGATCTCGACGATCGCCGGATCGACGGTCCACTGCTTGGCGAGGTTCATCACGTCGTCGGTGAAGGTCGCCGAGAACAGCAGGGTCTGGCGTTCGCCCTTGTGCGGGGTCTGCCGGATGATCTGCCGGACCTGCGGGATGAAGCCCATGTCGAGCATGCGGTCGGCTTCGTCGAGGACCATCACCTCGACCATGTCCAGGTGCACCTCGCCGCGCTGGTTGAAGTCCAGCAGACGGCCTGGGGTGGCTACCAGGATGTCGCAGAAGCGCGCTTCCAGCTGCTTGAGTTGCTTGTCGAAGTCCATGCCGCCGACGAAGGTCATCACGTTCAGCCCGGTGTACTTGGTCAGCGCCGCGGCGTCCTTGGCGATCTGTACCACCAGTTCGCGGGTCGGGGCGATGATCAGCGCGCGCGGCTCGCCCATGTAGCGCTCTTTCGGCGGCGGGGTCTGCAGCAACTGGGTGATGATCGAGATGAGGAACGCGGCGGTCTTGCCGGTGCCGGTCTGGGCGCGGCCGATGGCGTCCTGGCCGCGCAGGGTGAAGCCCAGTACCTGCGCCTGGATCGGGGTGCAGTAGGGGAAGCCGAGGTCATGGATGGCGTGCATCAGGCTCGGGGCGAGGTTGAAGTCGTGGAAGCGGGTCTTGCCTTCCTGCGGTTCGACCACGAAGTCTTCCAGCTTCCAGTTGTCCACCGGCTTCGGCTTGCGTTCGCGGCGCGGCTTGTCGCTGCGCGGCTTGGCGTCCCGGCCTTCTTTGGCGGCGGGTTTGGCGGGCTTTTCGCCTTTCTCGGCCTTTTCAGCGGCGCGCGGGGCGCCGGACTCGTTGTCGGCGCGCGGGGGGCGCGGTTTGCGTGGGCGTTTCTCGGTCGGCTTTTCGCCGGTGGGGGCGGTACCTTTCGCGGTAGCGCCGGCAGGGCCTTGCGGGACCGGGGAGGAACCGCTCTGCGGCTGGGTTCCGTCGGCCTTGCCGAAGATTTTCTTGAGTGCTTTGAGCACGGCGATCTCGTAGTGGTTAAGGAATGAACGGGCGCCAGTGTAAAGCATGTTGCCAGCGGGGAGAAATCCATGCTTGGCCGGCGCCCTCCAGCCCTGGCCGGACGGGGCCTGGAGGGGGCTGCGCGAAGCGCCCGGGGCAGCCTTCGGGAGGACTCGTGCGCGCGACCGGCGGCGCGCTACAAAAAGACAACGGTAGGGCGACGACGGGGGTGGCATCTTCGGGACGGTGCCGGAGCGATCCGGCGAGTGTCCGCCCACTCACCAACGGAAGAACAAGAAAACCATGAATCCGTCCCCATCGATCGTCGGGCTGAGCGATATCGAAGCCCTGGAACGCGTGCCGCTGGAACAGCGCGACCTGCCGTCCAGCACCTACGAACTGTTGCAACGCTCGGCCCAGCGCCACGGCCAGCGTATCGCCCTGAGCTGCCTGCTGCATGGCAGCGCCGCCGAAGAACCGTTGCGGATCAGCTATGCCGAGCTGTTCGCCCGCGTCACCCAGACCGCGAACGCCTTGCACCGGCTGGGCCTGGAAAGCCACCAGGCGGTGTCCTTCCTGCTGCCCAACCTGCCGCAGACCCACTACGTGATCTGGGGCGGCGAGGCTGCCGGGATCGTCAATGCGATCAACCCGCTGCTGGAGCCGGAGCACATCGCCGAGCTGATCCGCGCCTCCAACACCCGGGTGCTGGTGACCCTGGCGCCGTTCCCCGGCACCGACCTGTGGCAGAAGGTCGCCGGCCTGCGCGCGCAGTTGCCGGAGCTGTACGCGATCGTCGTGGTCGATCCGGCCAACCTGTTACCGGCGCCGCAGCGCGAGGCGCTCAAGGCCCAGCGCGGGCCGCTGCCGGAGGGCGTGCTGGACTTCGATACGCTGATCGCCGACTGCCCGGCAGACCGCCTGGAGAGCGGACGGGCGATCCATCCGGACGACGTCGCTTCCTATTTCCACACCGGCGGCACCACCGGCACGCCGAAGCTGGCGCCGCACAGCCACTTCAACGAGGTGGCGATGGCCGAGATCATGGGCCTGAACGCCGACTACGGGGTGGACGACGTGCTGCTCTGCGGCCTGCCGCTGTTCCACGTCAACGGCGTGATGGTTACCGGCCTGGCGCCCTTCCATCGCGGCGCCCAGGTGCTCCTGGCCGGGCCCCAGGGCTACCGCAATCCGACCCTGATCCAGGACTTCTGGAAGCTGGTGGAACGCTACCGGGTCACCAGCTTCAGTGGCGTGCCGACCATCTACGCGGCGTTGCTGCAGGTCCCCAGCGATGGCCGCGACCTGTCCAGCCTGCGTTTCGCCCTGTGCGGCGCGGCGCCGATGCCGGTGGAGCTGATCCGCCAGTTCGAGGCGCGTACCGGGCTCAAGGTGATCGAGGGCTACGGCCTCACCGAAGGTACCTGCGGCACCAGTTGCAACCCGCGTGGCGGCGAGCGCCGGCCGGGTTCGATCGGCCTGCGCCTGCCGTACTGCCAGGTGAAGGTCGCGGTGCTCGACGGCGAGGGCAATTACCTGCGCGATGCCGCGCCGAACGAGGTGGGCAACCTCTGCCTGAAGGGCCCGACGGTGTTCAAGGGCTACCTGCAACAGGACCGGAACCGCGATATCTGGATCGGCGATGGCTGGTTCAATACCGGCGACCTCGGTCGTATCGACGAGGACGGCTACATCTGGCTCACCGGGCGCAGCAAGGACCTGATCATTCGCGGTGGCCACAACATCGACCCACAGATGATCGAAGAAGCGCTGCACCGGCATCCGGCCGTGGCCCTGGCGGCGGCGGTGGGCAAGCCGGACGCCAAGGCCGGCGAGCTGCCGGTGGCGTATATCCAGCTCAAGCCCGGCGCCAGCACCAGCGAGGAAGAGCTGCTGGAGCACGCCAGCCGCCACGTACCGGAGCGCGCGGCGGTGCCCAAGGATATCTGGCTGATCGAGAGCATGCCGGTCACCGCGGTGGGCAAGACCTTCAAGCCGGCGCTGCGCCTGGACGCGATCCGCCGGGTGCTGGAGGAGGAAAGCCGGAGGATCGCCGAGGATATCCGCGTGGAGGTGGTCGCCGACGAGCGCCACGGCCAACTCGCCCACCTGCACGTTCCCGCGCTTGACGAAAGACGCCGGGCGGCGCTGGAAGAGCTGCTCGGCGGCTACGCGCTGAACTACCGGCTGCACCCCGTCTGAGAGAAGCTCCGGGCGTCAGAGGCGCTTGCGCAGCCAGGCGCCGATGTCGTGGATTTCCTCCAGGGACACCTCGTGGCCCATCGGGTAGTCGTGCCAGCCCACCTCCACGCCCTGCGCCTGCAAGGCGTCATGGGCCGCGCGGCCAAGCGCCGGGTCGACCACGTCGTCCTGGCTGCCGTGCAGGTGCAGGACCGGAATCCGCTTGTGGCGCTCGTCCAGCGCCAGGTCGTCGAAGGTCGGCGCGTAGGTGGATAGCGCCAGCACCCCGCCTAGCGGCTGGGCGTAGCGGCGGAAGGCGGTATGCAGGACCACCGCGCCGCCCTGCGAGAAACCGGCGAGGATGATCCGCTCGGCGGCGATGCCCTTGGCGCGCTGTTCATCGATGAGAGCGATGACCTGGTCGGCGGAGGCGTTCAACTGGTCTTCGTCGATGGCCCGCGCTGGACTGAAGGCAAGGATGTCGTACCAGCTCGGCATGACCCAGCCGCCATTGACCGTCACCGCCTGGCTCGGCGCCTGGGGGAGGATGAAGCGGGTGCTCGGCAGGACCATCTGCAGGGCTTCGGCCACCGGTTTGAAGTCGGTACGGTCGGCGCCCAGGCCGTGCAGCCAGATGATACAGGCGTCGGCATTCGGGGCATCGAGGATCAGGGGTTCGCTCATGACGGCTCCAGGCAGGGGGCATATGCGTTCGGAATGGGAGGACCATTCGACAACAGGCGCTTTCCCGCTCGCAAGTCGGCCAGATTGTCGCAGATCATGCATTCGCCAATTTCCCGCGGATGCGCTTTGCTAAGGGAAGTGCGCCGGGTACGCCGTTCGTCGCCCGCCGCCGTCGCGCCGCCGGCTGCCTCTGCCGGTGCCGCGGCGCTTGCGGTTACAGTGCGGCGACCGGCCCGGGAAGCGACCGGCGCGGGGCCGGCGGTTCACCCAGGGGCGGCGAAGGGAGTGGCGAACAGATGACAATAATGAAAGGTACCTGGCTGCTGCTGGCCGCTGTCTGCCTCGGCGCCAGCGCCACGGCCGAGGCCGGTGCGACGCTGGATGCGGTGAAGCGCAAGGGCTACGTGCAGTGCGGCGTCAGCGACGGCCTGCCGGGGTTCTCCTACGCCGACGCCAAGGGCCGTTTCAAGGGGCTCGACGTCGACATCTGCCGGGCGCTGGCCGCCGCGCTGTTCGGCGATGCCGAGAAGGTGCGCTTCACCCCGCTGTCCGCCACCGAGCGGTTTTCGGCGTTGCAGTCCGGCACGGTCGACCTGCTGTCGCGCAACACCTCATGGACCAGCTCGCGGGATACCGCGCTGGGCATCCACTTCACCGGCGTCACCTATTTCGACGGCCAGGGCTTCCTGGTCAATCGCAAGCTCGGCGTGTCCAGCGCCCGCGAACTGAAGGACGCGACGGTGTGCATCCAGTCCGGCACCACCAACGAGCTGAACGTGGCGGACTACTTCCGGGCCCACGGCATCCGCTACAAGGCGGTGCTCGACGATAGCTACGAGAAGAGCGCCCGTGCCCTGGAGGCGGGGCAGTGCGACGTGCTCAGCTCCGACCAGTCGCAGCTCTACGCCCAGCGCCTGAAGCTGGCCAAGCCGGAGCAGTACGTGGTGCTGCCGGAAGTGATCTCCAAGGAGCCGCTCGGCCCGGCCGTGCGGCAGGGCGACGAAGCCTGGTTCAACATCGTCCGCTGGACCCTGTACGGCCTGCTCAACGCGGAGGAGCTGGGGGTCACCTCGAGCAACGTCGAGCGCCAGGCCAGGGACAGCCGCAACCCGGACGTCGCCCGCCTGCTCGGCAGCGAGGGCGACGCCGGCAAGGACTTGCAACTGCCGCGCGACTGGGTGGTGCAGATGGTGCGCCAGGTCGGCAACTATGGCGAGATCTTCGCCCGCAACGTCGGCGACGGCAGCCCGCTGAAGATGCCGCGCGGCCTCAACGCGCAATGGAATCTCGGCGGCCTGCACTATGCGCCGCCGATTCGCTGACCGGCGGGGCTGGCTGAACTCTCGCCAGCACCGACAATCCGATAACAGACAGACGCACCGGTGCCGGTGCACTATAGAGCGACGCGTCATGCCGAACACCGAACAAGAGAAATGCCCGTGAACCTATCGATGACTCCCATCAACAAAGCCAAGGCCTGGGGCGTCCACGCCGTCACCGCCAGCGGCGTGATCCTGGCCTTGCTGGCCCTGCTCGCGCTGGTCGACAACAAACCCCAGGCCTGCCTGCTCTGGCTCGGCCTGGCCCTGCTGGTGGACGGCCTCGACGGCACCCTGGCGCGCAAGTACGAAGTCAAGGAAATGCTGCCGCATTTCGACGGCTCGGTGCTCGACCTGGTGATCGACTACCTGACCTACGTGTTCATCCCGGCCATCTTCATCTACCGCTACATCCCCCTGCCGGAGCATTTCGAGCTGCTGGCGGTGGGCGTGATCCTGGTTTCATCGCTGTTCTGCTTCTGCAACGTCAACATGAAGAGCACCGATAACTACTTCGTCGGCTTCCCGGCCGCCTGGAACGTGGTGGCGGTGTACTTCTACGTGCTCGACCTGCACCCCTGGGTCAACCTCGCCACGGTGCTGGTGCTGGCTGCCCTGACCCTGACCCGGATGAAGTTCCTCCACCCGTTCCGCGTGCGCCAGTTCATGCCGCTGAACATCGCCGTGACTTTCGTCTGGCTGATCAGCAGCGGTCTGCTGATCGTCCAGCAGCCGGCCGACCTGCCGATCCTGCTCGGCCTGTGGTTCGCCGCCTCGGCCTATTTCGTCGGTATCTGCCTCTGGCGCAGCGCCCGCGAGTGGTTCGGCTGAAACGACCCGGCACGACGGCGTTCCCGCCTGGGGACGCCTGGCAAGTCCCTCTCATCGCAAGGAACCCCGCATGGCCCACCCCAACGCCGAACTGATCGAGCGCTTCTACCAGGCCTTCCAGCGCCTCGACGGCGAGGCCATGGCGGCCTGCTACGCTCCCCAGGCGACCTTCCACGACCCGGCCTTCGGCGAACTGCGCGGGCGCGAGGTGGGCGACATGTGGCGCCTGCTGACCAGCCGGGCGCGGGACTTCCGCCTGGACTACGCGAACGTCCGCGCCGACGAGAACGAGGGGCGTGCGCAATGGGTGGCCCACTACCTGTTCACCCAGACCGGGCGCAGGGTGGAGAATCGCATCGAGGCCCGTTTCCGCTTCGCCGGCGGTTTGATCGTCGAGCATCGCGACCAGTTCGACCTGTGGCGCTGGAGCCGCCAGGCGCTTGGCGCCAAGGGCCTGCTGCTGGGCTGGGCGCCGCCGGTGCAGCGGGCGATCCGCGGGCAGGCGCGCAAGGGCCTGGCCGCCTACCAGGCTGCCCATCCGGCGGCCGGCTGAGGCTGTCGGTGGCCGAAGCGCGGATAATCTCCTAAGCTCGCCGCGGACAACCCGCAGGACGCCGCGATGATCACGCTCTTCCAGTTCCCCGCCGCATTCAACGTACCCAATGCCAGTCCCTACTGCCTGAAACTGGAAACCTGGTTGCGCCTGGCCGGCCTGGAGTATCAGGTGAAGGTCGTCAGCGACCCGCGCAAGGCGCCCAAGGGCAAGCTGCCCTACGTGCGTATCGAGGGCGAGGCGATCGGTGACAGCGAGATCGTCATCCGTACCCTCGGCGAGCGCTACGGGGTCACACTCGACGCCGGCCTGGATGCCCGGGGCAAGGGCTGGGCACGGGCGATCACGCGCCTGTGCGACGAACACCTGTACTACCTGATGCTGTATTTCCGCTGGTTCGACGAGGACAGCTGGCGCGTGCTCAAGCCGGTGTTCTTCGGCTCGCTGCCATTCGGCGTGCGCGACGCGGTGGCCTGGGCCATGCGCCGCAAGGTCCGCGCTACCCTCAGGGCGCAGGGGCTCGGGGTCCACGGCAGGGACGAACTGCTGGCCTTCGCCCGCGACGACCTCGATGCCCTCGACGGCCTGCTTGGCCAGGTCCCGTACTACGGCGGCGAACATCCGTGCAGCGCCGATGCCGCCGCTTACGGTATCCTCGCCAACCTCATCGAGGCGACCCTGGATACCCCACTCAGCCATGTGGCGCGAGGCTATCCGCGCCTGGTGGCGTATTGCGAGCGGATGCGGGAGCGGGTCTGGAGTGAGTGAGGCGACGGCCGCTACGGCGGCGATCGGGAAGTGTTGGTCGGTCTACCTGGTGAGGGCGGAAAACGGCGCGTTGTACTGCGGCATCAGCGACGATCCGCTGCGCCGCTTCGACACTCATTGCAGCGGCAAGGGCGCGCGGTTCTTCCATTCCAGCCCCGCCCGCGCGCTGGTCTACGTCGAGGCCTGCGCCAGCAAGGGCGACGCCCTGCGCCGCGAGCGGGCGATCAAGGCCCTGAGCAAGCGCGCCAAGGAGCGCCTGTTGGTCGGCGTACCGGTGTTGCGCGAGGTCGGCGAGCCGGCAATCTAGGACGTTCATCTGCGGTCATGGGGTATTCGTGGGTTACCTGAAGAATCATTGGTGGAAACGCTGGATCCGCCGCCGCGGCTGCAAGCTGGCCGGCGGCCCGGCCAGTGTCGGCAAGCGCACCACGCTGGTGCTCGAGGAGCGGGTCGAACTCGGCCACCTGCGCATCGTCCCGCCGAGGCTGGAGATCGGCGCCTACAGCTATGTGCGCAGCGGCACCGACCTGTCCCTGGTGGCGTCCATCGGGCGTTTCTGCTCGATCGGCTCGGACTGCTTCATCGGCCAGGAAAAGCACACCCATCCCAGCGACTGGGTGAGCAGCCACCCCTTCCAGCACACCGGCACCGCGCTGCGCTACGAGCCGGCGCTGAGCTACGCGGAAATCGGCCACGACGTCTGGATCGGGCACAGCGCGATGGTGATGGAAGGTGTCAAGGTCGGGACTGGGGCGATCATCGCCACGCGCGCCGTGGTCACTCGCGACGTGCCGCCCTATGCCATCGTCGCCGGGACTCCGGCGCAGGTGATCCGCTACCGGCATCCGCCGGAGATCATCGAGGGCCTGCTCGCCTCACGCTGGTGGGAGCTGGATAGCGCCTTCCTCACCGGCCTGCCGCTGGACCGACCCCGGGAGTTCCTCGCCGCCCTGGAGGCGCGCGAGGCGCCGCGTGCGGCGTACCGGCGGATGACCATCACCCGCCAGGGGTGCCGGCTGGATTGAGCGCGCCCATCGCCAGGCCCATCGGGCCAGGCGATGGGGCGCCCTTCATGTCCCGGATTGTCATAGGCGTGTTTTCCCAGCCGCGCTAAGCTGGTGCCTCACATCCGCCCGGAGGCGCCCATGTCAGAGCTGATCCTGCATCACTATCCCACTTCGCCCTTTGCCGAGAAGGCGCGCCTGCTGCTCGGTTTCAAGCAACTGTCCTGGCGTTCGGTGATGATTCCGCCGGTGATGCCCAAGCCGGACCTGGTGGCGCTGACCGGCGGCTATCGGAAGACCCCGGTGTTGCAGGTCGGCGCCGATGTGTATTGCGATACCGCGTTGATCGCCCGTCGCCTGGAGCAGGAAAAGGCGGTTCCGGCGCTGTTTCCCGAAGGCCAGGAGATGGTCGCCGCGAGCTTCGCCCAGTGGGCCGATGCGGTGCTGTTCCAGCACGCGGTAAGCCTGGCGTTCGCCCCGGAGTCCATCGCCGTGCGTTTCGGCAAGCTGCCGCCGGAATTCCTCAAGGCCTTCATGGCCGATCGCAGCCAGCTATTCAGCGGCGGCAGCGCCGGCCGCCTGCCGCTGGAACAGGCGCGCCACCAGTGGCCGGCATTCATGGCGCGACTGGAGCGCCAGTTGTCGCGCGAGGACGGCGATTTCCTGTTCGGCGAAGCGTCCGTCGCCGACTTCGCCGTGGCGCACTGCCTGTGGTTCCTCAAGGGCACGCCGGTCACCGCGCCGCTGGTCGACGATTACCCGCAGGTGCAGGCCTGGTTGGGACGGGTGCTCGGCTTCGGCCATGGCGCGCCAGCCGAGATGAGTGCGGAGGAAGCCCTGGAGGTGGCTCGCGGCAGCCAGCCCGCGGCATTGCCGGACGAATCCTTCAGCGACCCCAACGGTTTCCTGCCCGGCCAGGCGGTCGCCATCGCCGCCACCGACTACGGTGTCGACGCGGTACAGGGCGAACTGCTCTTCGCCGGCAGCGAGGAACTCATCCTGCGCCGCGAAGACCCGCGGGCGGGTACCGTGCATGTGCATTTCCCGCGCCTGGGCTTTCGCATCGAGGCGCGTTGAGGCATGCCGGCGGAGACCCCGCCGCTGCGGCCGGACGCCGATCCGCCGCAGTGCGCGTTGCCCGAGGCGAGGCCGGACCGCGACGCCGGCACCAAGCTGCGCGCCGCGGTGCTCGGTGCCAACGATGGCCTGGTGTCGAACCTGTGCCTGGTGATGGGCGTGGCGGGTGCGAGCATGGCGCATTCGTCCATCGTCCTCACCGGGATGGCCGGACTGGTGTCCGGGGCCTGTTCGATGGCCCTCGGCGAGTGGCTGTCGGTGACCAACGCCCGCGAGATGGCGAGCAAGCGCATCGCCGAGGAAGAACGCCTGCTCAGGCTCTGCCCGAACACCGAGACCCAGGAACTGATCGATATCTTCACTGCCAAGGGGCTGAGCGAGGTGTCCGCCCGGCGCGTGGCCCTGCAACTGATGAACGACGGTCGTGGCGCGCTGGACACCTTGTCCCGCGAGGCCCTCGGCATCGATCCGACGGAGTTGGGCGGCAACCCGTGGAACGCGGCGGGCACGTCGTTCCTGCTGTTTTCCCTTGGCGCCCTGGTGCCGGTGGCGCCGTTCCTGTTCCTCGACGGTGCCGCGGCGCTGGTCGCAAGCCTGCTGTCCAGCCTGCTTGCGCTGCTGTTCAGCGGCGCGGTCACCGCCCGTTTCACCGGGCGGCCGCTGGCGTTCTCGGCGTTGCGCCAGGTGCTGGTCGGTACCCTTGCCGCGGCCTTCACCTATGGGTTGGGTACCGCGCTCGGCGTGGGCCTGGGCTGAAAGTCCTTCGCCTGCCGGGGACTCCGTTTTACACTGCGACACCCGGCCGGCGTGGCCGGGAACAGGAAAAACCGACCAGGGAGTGGCCATGAACGCCTACGACATCGAAATCGTCAACGACGCCGCGCACGCCGGCGAAGCCAACCACGGCTGGTGCTTCGGCCTGCCGCCGGGCATCCGTCCGGAGCAGTGGCCGCTGGATCCGGACACCGGCTATCCGCTGATGCACGGCTTCACCCTGCTGCTGCCGGAGGACTACCGGGTGCATGGCCCGGAGATCGTCGCGCTGAGCTTCTTCTCCCTCGCCCCGGACCAGAACGACGGTGGACCGACCAGCGTCGACGGCATTCGCGAGATGCTCATCGATCCGCCCGCGCAACCGCCGGCCGAAGCGGAACTGCGGCCGTTCTGGGAGGCCGGGCGCAATAGCCATCCGCGTCTGCATCGGATGGAGGACATCCTCGGCGGCGCCTATGCGTTGATCCTGCTCGACGCCGCTGAATTCAGCGGCGCGCCCTGCCAGCCGCCGGCGCTGCCGGCGGGTAACCCGCTGTTGGCGCAGACCGAGCCGCCGCAGTGGCTGGAGGCTGGTTCGGCGGCCAGCTTCGTGCCGGACTGGGCGGAGGACGACTACTACCTGCTGCGCGCCCTCGGTGGCCGCCCGGCGGCCGGCCACCAGCAACGCTACCCGCTGCGCTGGACGGCGCGGGCGCAAGACCCCAACGCCGGGGTGGTGCCCAGCGAATACGGCGACGGCGGCTACCAGCTGCCGCACTACTGGCTGGACGGCAAGATCGAGCGCGACAACTACCGCGAGCATCCCTGGGTGGAAGGGCACCTGCCGAACCATATCGGCGGCACCATGCGTCCGGTGCAGGGCGTGCCGGAGATGAGTCCCTTCTACGTAGAGTTCGAGGAATACCTGGGCGGCTACAACTTCGGCGGCGGCAACGCCCAGCTCGATTTCCGCGACATGCGCTTCGACTGGGCCTGCGGCTGAGGAGGGAAAGGGAGCGCCGGCGGCGCTCCGGGGCGGCGCGGGTCAGTCCTTGCGCCGCTTGAGCTGGTCCTTCAACTGGGTCGGCAACTGGCGGATGATCAGCATGTCGCGCTCTTCGTCGTATTCCACCTTGGAGCCCAGCAGGTGCGCCTCGAAGCTGATCGACAGGCCTTCGGCGCGGCCGGTGAAGCGGCGGAACTGGTTGAGGGTGCGCTTGTCCGCCGGGATTTCCGGCGACAGGCCGTAGTCCTTGTTACGGATGTAGTCGTAGAACGCCCGCGGTTGCTGGTCGTCCATCAGTTCCGAAAGCGCGTCGAGGGTCATCGGCTCGCCGATGCGCGCCTGGGAGGTGGCGTAGTCGACCAGCGTCTCGGTCTTCTCGCGGGCCTGTTCCTCGGCCATGTCCTCGCTTTCCACGAAATCGCTGAAGGCTTTCAGCAGGGTGCGCGTCTCGCTCGGCGAATCCACCCCTTCCTGGCAGCCGATGAAGTCGCGGAAATAGTCGGAGACCTTCTTCCCGCCCTTGCCCTTGATGAACGAGATGTACTGCTTCGACTGCTTGTTGTTGCGCCATTCGGAGATATTGATCCGCGCGGCCAGGTGCAACTGGCCGAGGTCCAGGTGGCGCGACGGGGTGACCTCCAGCGACTCGTTCACCGCCACGCCTTCGCTGTGGTGCAGCAGGGCGATCGCCAGGTAGTCGGTCATGCCTTGCTGGTAGTGGGCGAACAGGATGTGGCCGCCGGTGGAGAGATTGGACTCCTCCATCAGCTTCTGCAGGTGTTCGACCGCTTCGCGGCTGAAGCCGACGAAGTCGCGATCGCCCTCCAGGTACTCACCGAGCCAGCCGCTGAACGGGTAGGCCCCGGACTCGCCCTGGAAGAAGCCCCAGGCCTTGTTCTTGGCGTTGTAGCTTTCGTTGAGGTCGGCCAGCAGGTTCTCGATGGCCTGGGAGTCGCCCAGCTCGGCGTCGCGCGCGTGGAGCACGGCCGGGGTGCCGCCGGGCTTCTTCTCGATCAGGTGGACGATGGCGTGATGGATCGGCATGTCAGGTTCGACCTTTCAGGTAATCGGCGGCGCCGCGCAGGTTTCCGCGACGCTGCGGGACACGCCGCTGGCGCGCCCGCGGATCGGCCAGTTTACCCGAGGTTGCCGGCTTCTGCCTGCGTCGCCTGGCGTTCCTGCAGACCGTGCAGGCGCTTGATCACGAAGTTCAGGTGCAGGTGCAGCTCGTACAGCTCGTGGTAGTAGGAGAGCGGCACCTCCACGGTGTTCAGCTCGCTCTCCAGTTTCTCCAGCCGCTCGATCTCGCTTCTCAGTTGCTCGGCGTCGGTACCGCTGTCGAGCTTGCGGTCGATGTCGCGGATGTAGCGGTACCAGCGGTAGATGCGCGCGCGGATGCGCCAGCGATACAGCGGGCCGATGGACTTCATCAGCGGGATGAGGATGGCGATGAACGGGATCAGCAGGATGATGTAGCGGTCCGCCAGGGAGGCGATGCGGAAAGGCAGGTAGCGCTGCAGCAGCGGCAGGCCGCTCTTGTAGTAGCGCTCGGCGTCCTCGTGCAGGCGCAGGGTGCGCGGCTCGGCGCTGGGGAAGGCGCCGGGCTTGTCGAGCAGGCTGCCGTCCTTCATCACCTCGCGCGCGGCTTCCAGCACCAGCGGGATCAGCGCCGGGTGGAAGCGTTCGTTGATCACCAGGGTGGCCACCGGCGACAGGGTGCTGATGTTTCGTTCCGGCACGTTGCGCGGCAGGTTGAGCAGGCCCTCGCCGACCTCGACCCGCTTGAGGAACGGCAGGCGCGCCTCGTAGGCGGCGCTGCGGCGGAAGTTGACCAGGCGAAGCTGGTCGTTGTCGGCCAATTTCTGGATCGCCGGGTTCTCCGCCGGGCCAACGATGAACGCCGCGTCCAGCTTGCCGGCCAGCAGGTCGTCGACCACCGCGTTGCCGCCGCGGGCTTCCCAGGTGATCGGATAGTGTCCCGGGGCGATGTCGTTAGCCTGCAGGATCGCCTCGGTGGCGGCGCGGGTGCCGCTGCCGTCGCTGCCGATGGCCAGGCGCAGGTGCAGCAGGTCGCTGAGCTGGTCGATGTGCACGTTGCTGCGGTGGAACAGCCAGAGCGGTTCCTGGTAGACCGCGCCGAGGGTCTGCAACTGGCGCGCCTGCCCGGCTTCGAGCTGGCGCTCCTGGCCGCTCTGGACCAGGGCGATGTCGACCTCGCCGGTGCCGAGCAGGCGCTCCAGGTTGTCGCGCGAGCCGGCGCTGGGCACCAGCTTCAGTTCGAAGCCCTGCTCCTTGAGCTTTTCCCGGAGCTTGCCGGCGAACACGGCGTAGCCGCCGCCCTCGGCGCCGGTGGCCATGGTCGCGCTCATCGGCGGCGGCGGGGCGACGAAATAGAACACCGCGGCGACCAGGGCGGCGATCACCGGGATCAGCCAGAGGTTGGCGCGGATCAGGATGGCGAGGTCCTTGAGCAGGTGCTTGATGCGATTCATGAGCGGTCCTTGTGCTGCTCTCCAGAAGGGTATGACGGATGCGGGCGGGCGCACTCCTCAGCGTAGCCGAGGGTCACCGGCGGTCCGTGCGGAACTGCCGGCAGAGCACCCGGTGGCGATGCCGGAAGATGCGGGTGAGGAACCAGCGTACCAGTCCGGCGGCGAATAGCGGGCGCACGGTCAACTGGTCGACCAGCAGGCATTCCCCGGCCTCGCCCGGTGTCGGCAGGATGCGTCGCTCGTGGCGCCAGAGGCGCATGCCGGTCATCGGCGACTGTTCGATGAAGCCGCGGCCGGGCGTCAACTCCAGCAGGGTCAGTTGCGAAGTGCCCAGCGGCAGCAAGCCGAACAGGCGCATGTGGCTGCGGAACAGCGGGCGCCGGGGCACTACCTCCAGGTCTTCGAGGCTGCGGATACCGGGCGGTACGCTCATGCTCAGCAACGGGCGTATCTCGCGGAGTATCCCGTCCACCGAGGTGATCCACCGCCAGAGCTGTTCGGGGCTGGCCTGCAGGCGCGATTCGAAATGCAGGCTGATATTCATCGCAGGCTCCTGCTAGGGTTGTGGGAGGACGCGCTGTCCATGGCGCCCGTGCCGTGCAAGCCTAAGCCAGACGAACCGAGACGTCGAACCGAAGGAGGACGCCATGCTGATCCGCGCCGCAACCTCGACCCTGCTGGTGGTCGATATCCAGGAACGCCTGCTGCCGGCCATCGACGACGGTCCGGCGCTGGTCGAGTACAGCCAGTGGTTGTTGCGCGTGGCCCGCGCACTGGACGTGCCGGTGCTGGCCAGCGAGCAGTACAGCAAGGGCCTGGGGCCGACGGTGGCGGCCCTGCGCGATGAGCTGGAGCCCACGCAGATCCTCGAGAAGCTGGACTTCTCGGCCGCCGCCGACGGCGCCCTGCTGCGCGCGCCCGGCGGCGACCGCCGGCAGTTCGTGGTTTGCGGCAGCGAGGCGCACGTCTGCGTGCTGCAGACCGTGCTCGACCTGCTTGGCCGTGGTCGCGAAGTGTTCGTCGTGGAGGAGGCGATCGGCTCGCGGCGGCCGAGCGACAAGGCGCTGGCCGTGGAGCGGATGCGCCAGGCCGGGGCGATGATCGTGTCGCGGGAGATGGTCGCCTTCGAATGGATGGGACGCGCCGGCAGCGACCGCTTCCGCGAGATCAGCCGCAACTTCATTCGCTGAGCGGCGGTTGCTCGGCCTGGTAGCGCCGGGCCTCCTCGCGCAGCCAGTCGGCGAAGGCCTGGTGGCGGTCGCTCGGCGGCTCGCGCTGCGGCCAGACCAGCCAGTAGGGATAGGGGTAGGGCACGCGGATGTCGCCCAGTTGCACCAGGCGGCCCTCGGCGAGGGCGCCGGCGACCAGGCTGCGACGCTCCAGGGCGATGCCCTGGCCCAGGCGCACGGCTTCCAGCAGCAGGTTCGAGTCATTGATCAGCAGTCCGTGCTGCGGTTCCGCCACGCCGGCGCGCTGGCACCAGAGCGCCCAGGATTCGGTGGAGCGCAGTGTAGGGCAGGCGACGATCTCGCTCGGCGTGCGCGGCAGGCGGCCGCCGTTGAAGTCGGGCGCGGCGACCATCAGCAACTCGTCGTCGAACAGGCGTTCCCGACCGACCCCTTCCCAGTCGCCCTTGCCGATGCGTACGCCGAGGTCGGCCAGGCCCTGGCGCAGGTTCTGCACGTCAAGACTGGCGACCAGCCGCACGCGACAGTGCGGATGGCGCTCGCGAAAGCGCGGCAGGCGCGGCAGCAGCCAGTTCAGGCCGAAGGACGGCATCACCGTGACCACCAGCTCACCCTCCCGTGGACGCGCCCGCACCACCCGCGTGGCGTCGGCGATCTCGCCCAGAGAGGCGCGTACCTGCAGGGCGTAGAACCGGCCGTTCTCGCTCAGGCGCAGGCCGCGCCCCTCGCGGACGAACAGGGCCAGGCCGAGGAGGTTTTCCAGCAGCTTGATCTGCTGGCTGATCGCTGAGTGGGTGACGTGCAGCTCGCTGGCGGCCTGGCTGATGCTGCCGAGCCGGGCGACCGCTTCGAAGCTGCGCAGGGCGGTGAGGGGAGGGAGGTCGCTCATGTAAGTTTTTCTAAAGGATTCGCTGAATTTATCTCGATATTTTTCGCGTTGTGCAACGACTAGAGTGATTTTCCCAGGCGTCGCCCTCTTAGCGGCGCTTAATCATCGACAAAGGATGCCGCGATGCAACTGATCGGTATGCTGGATTCGCCTTTTGTGCGCCGGGTCGCCATCGCCCTGCGCCTGCTGGACCTGCCCTACGAGCACCGGCCGCTGTCGGTGTTCCGCAATTTCCAGGCGTTCAGCCTGTTCAACCCGATGGTCAAGGCGCCCACGCTGGTGCTGGACGATGGCACCGTGCTGATGGACTCCAGCCTGATCCTCGATTACCTGGAGTGCCTGGCCGGCCGCGAACGCAGTCTGCTGCCGCAACGGCCGCAGGCCCGTGCACGGGCGTTGAGTCTGATCGGCGCGGCGCTGGTGGCCTGCGAGAAATCCGTGCAGATCTACTACGAACTGAACCTGCGTCCCGAGGAACGCCGCCACGGCCCCTGGCTGGAGCGGGTGGAGGGGCAGTTGCTGGCGGCCTACGACTGGCTGGAGGCAGCGCTGCGCCAGGAGCCGCTGGCACGCGACGGTGGCATCGAGCTGGTCGGGGTGACCGTCGCGGTGGCCTGGCGCTTCAGCCAACTGGTGGTCGCGGAGCGGGTCGCCGCCAGCGAATACCCGGAACTGGCAAGCTATTCGGATTATGCGGAGGGGTTGCCGGTGTTCCTCGAGACGCCGTCGGTCTGAGCCCGCGAGGCGCCAGGCTGGCGCCCCTCGAACGGCTCGATTCCGCCTGCGCCCGGCCTCAGTTCGCTGTAGGTCGCTGCCGTCGTCACGGCCCGGACCGGTTGTTGCGAACTGCTGTTCGGCGCCGGCCTGGAGGCGGCCCGGCCCTGGCTCAGCCTGGTCCTGAGCGCGGCCCTCGGCTTGCTCTTCGGCATGCTGCTGGGCGGGCTCTGGTTCGGCTACTGGATCCGCCAGGAGGGATTGCAACTGACCCACCTGCTGCTGGTGGTCTGGGTGCTGGCGAACTTCTTCGTGCTCAACGTCCGCTGGAACTGATGGGGACTGCCGGTACGAGGAGCAGGACGCGAGGACGGCGACAGTGGAGCGAGCCGGACGCCCGTCGATAGCGCGAAGTCGCATCTCGCTCCTGCCACCCGGTCCCTCGGCTCCCCTCTGTTCGCACGCGCTGCATGGGCTGACGCAGTTGGAACTGCCCCCGGGCAGTGGCAGCCGGCTGCCTCGAGGGCAGGTGCTCCGGCTGGCTCGGCATGGTCAATGGAGTTAAGCCCCGGGGGCTTCGAGGAAAGCAGAACCTGCGGCATCGGCTCCTTTCGCCCGACTGGGCTCAGCGTAGCTCTTCGGCGGCGGCGACCAGTTGTTCGAGTTGATGGTGGATCTGGGCCCTGTCCAGCAACTGCAAGGGCTGGCGGTTCCAGAGCAGCCGTTCGCCGCTTTCGGGGTCGCGGCCCAGGATCGGCTTGCAAGGGTCCTGGCTGAACAGGTTCTGCTCGCTGGCCGTAGCGTCTCCTTGTCCTTCCAGGCGGGTGAACATCAACAGGTGATCGGTCGGATGTTCTGCCAGATGGCAGAGATGCGGGCCCAGCTGCAGGCTGAGTACGCTCTCCTCGTCATTGGGCGTCGGGAGATCGAGAGCGAGAAAAAGCTGGTGGATGGCGGCGCGGTAGAGTGGATTCATGGCGTGTTCCGAGTCACTGGAGGCGGCCATTAGAGCAGTGCCAGCCCGGAGAGACTGTTAATCGTGGTTCTCTTTTTTTAGGTTTTGCCGCTGCCGATTCCAGTGAAAAAACGGCGGCCAATCCTGATAGGCGATGGGGTTTCCCGTTCCTAGACTGGCGGAGAAACATCAGGAGAAGGCAACCATCATGCATATTCAATCGCTTCAGCAGAGTCCGTCTTTCGCCGTCGAATTGCACCAGGCCGCCAGTGGGCGTTTGGGACAGATTGAGGCCCGCCAGGTCGCCACCCCCAGTGAAGCGCAGCAGTTGGCCCAGCGCCAGGACGCGCCGAAGGGGGAGGGGCTGCTCGCTCGCCTGGGTGCGGCACTCGTGCGTCCCTTCGTGGCGATCATGGACTGGCTGGGCAAGCTGTTGGGCTCCCACGCCCGCACCGGCCCGCAGCCCAGTCAGGACGCGCAGCCTGCGGTCATGTCCTCGGCCGTCGTGTTCAAGCAGATGGTGCTGCAGCAGGCATTGCCCATGACCTTGAAGGGACTCGACAAGGCGAGCGAGCTGGCGACCCTGACACCGGAAGGACTGGCCCGGGAGCACTCCCGCCTGGCCAGCGGAGATGGGGCGCTGCGTTCGCTGAGCACCGCCTTGGCCGGCATTCGTGCCGGCAGCCAGGTCGAGGAGTCCCGTATCCAGGCTGGCCGCCTGCTCGAACGGAGCATCGGCGGGATCGCGCTGCAGCAGTGGGGCACCACCGGCGGTGCCGCGAGTCAACTGGTGCTCGACGCAAGCCCGGAACTGCGGCGCGAAATCACCGACCAGTTGCATCAGGTAATGAGCGAGGTCGCACTGTTGCGCCAAGCGGTAGAGAGCGAGGTCAGCAGAGTATCGGCCGACAAGGCGCTGGCGGATGGCCTGGTGAAGCGGTTCGGGGCGGATGCGGAAAAGTACCTGGGCAGACAGCCTGGTGGCATCCACAGTGACGCCGAAGTGATGGCGCTTGGTCTCTACACCGGCATTCACTACGCGGACCTGAATCGCGCTCTGCGTCAGGGGCAGGAGCTGGATGCGGGACAAAAGCTGATCGACCAAGGTATGTCCGCGGCCTTCGAGAAGAGCGGACAGGCTGAACAGGTAGTGAAGACTTTCCGTGGCACCCGTGGCGGGGATGCCTTCAACGCAGTGGAAGAGGGCAAGGTTGGCCACGACGACGGCTATCTCTCCACCTCCCTGAACCCCGGTGTCGCGAGGAGCTTCGGGCAGGGCACGATATCCACCGTGTTCGGCAGGTCCGGAATCGATGTCAGCGGGATATCGAACTACAAGAATGAAAAAGAGATTCTCTATAACAAAGAAACCGACATGCGCGTGCTGCTGAGCGCCAGCGATGAGCAGGGAGTGACCCGCCGGGTTCTCGAAGAGGCGGCCCTGGGGGAGCAGAGTGGCCATAGCCAGGGACTGCTCGATGCTCTCGACCTGGCAAGCAAACCGGAACGTTCAGGCGAGGTCCAGGAACAGGATGTACGCCTGAGGATGCGTGGCCTTGATCTGGCCTGACCGGTCGTAAAAGAAGGACGTCACGAACGGACACCTTGGGGTGTCCGATTCTTGGCTCGGCAGCGGATCCGGGTGGAGAGGCGTGCTGGCTATTCGCCCAGTGGTTCCAGGAGGGCTGCTGTCCAACGCTCCTTGCGCCAGGCCCGGCGCTGCTTCTTGTCGAGGTAGGTCCAGGCGACGAAGCGGCTCTGCTTCTGTCCCTGGGCCATGTCCACCACGCGGATATCGCTGGCGCCCAACGTCTTCAGGCGCTCCTGGAGGTTCGGCAGGTTGCTCGCCTTGGATACCAGGGTGGTGAACCAGAACACCTGCGTGGCGAACGCCCGGCTTTCCTCGGCCATGCCGGCCAGGAAGGCCGCTTCGCCGCCCTCGCAGTACAGCTCGGCGCCCTGGCCGCCAAAGTTCAGTAGCGGCAGGGTACGGGTCGGGTCGAGCTTGCCGAGGTTCTTCCACTTGCGCCGGCTGCCGCGCGTGGCTTCGTCCAGCGAGGCGTGGAAGGGCGGGTTGCAGAGGGTCATGTCGAAGCGCTCATCGACGCCGATCAGGCCTTGGAATATCTGCCTGCGATCAGGCTGCCGGCGCAACTCGATGGCAGCGGCGAAGCGTGGGTTGGCGGCGAGGATCGCAGCGGCCGAGGCCAGCGATTGCGGGTCGATGTCGGCGCCGACGAAGCGCCAGCCGTATTCGTGGTGGCCGAGCAGCGGGTAGATGCAGTTGGCTCCGGTTCCGACGTCCAGCGCACGCAGGCCGGGACCGCGTGGAATCAGGCCATCGTGGCTGGCGCCGAGCAGGTCGGCCAGGTAGTGCAGGTAGTCGGCGCGACCGGGAATGGGCGGGCACAGGTAACCATCGGGTATATCCCACTCGCGTACGTCGTAGAACTGTTGCAGCAGCGCGCGGTTGAAGGCTTTCACCGCCGCCGGATCGGCGAAGTCGATGCTCTGCCTGCCGTACGGATTGAGGATGACGAAGCGCTCCAGTTCCGGGCTGCCGGCGATCAGGCGCGGAAAGTCGTAGCGTCCCAGGTGGCGATTGCGCGGGTGCAGCGGGCTGGCGCTCTTGCGCTCGGCGTCGGGATGCGGGCTGGTCGGGCGGGGCATGTTCTCGGTTTCCGTGACGGCGAGGCGGGCATTATTCACATCCGCCGGAGGCTGGCCAGTGTTTCTGCCGAGCGGCGCGCTCCTGGCCCGGTCACAATGGAAACAGCCACGGAATCACCAGCACGCAGACGAACATCACCAGCAGGGTAAATGGCACGCCGATCCGGACGAAGTCTCCGAAGCGGTATTGGCCAGGGCCCAGCACCAGGGTGTTCACCGGCGAGGAAATCGGCGTCATGAAGGCTGCCGAGGCCGCCACCGCCACCACCATGGCGAAGGGGTAGGGCGAGGCGCCGATCTGCTTGGCGGTGGCGATGGCGATCGGCGCCATCAGCACCGCGGTAGCGGTGTTGGAGATGAACAGGCCGATGGCCGCGGTGAGCAGGAACAGGCTGGCCAGCAGCACGCGCGGGCCGGCGTCGCCGAGGGCGTCGACCAGCAGCGAGACCACCAGGTCGATACCGCCGGTCTTCTGCAGGGCCAGGGCGAAGGGCAGCATGCCGACGATCAGGACCAGGCTTTGCCAATGGATGGCGCGGTAGGCGCCGTCCATGTCGATGCAACGGAACAGGCCCATCAACAGGCAGCCGACCAGTGCCGCGACCACGTTGGGCACCACCCCGCTGACCATCAGCGCCACCATCACGGCCAGGCTGAGCAGGGCGTGCGGCGCCTTGCTCAGGGCCGGCGCCACCTCGTCGATCTCCGCCGGCAGGCTGAGCACCAGGAAATCGCGGTTGCGTCCCTGCAACTGGCGGATCGCCTTCCAGGCGCCGATCACCAGCAGGGTATCGCCCAGGCGCAGCTTCTCTTCCAGCATGCCGTCGGTGAGCGCTTCGTGGTCGCGACGCAGGCCGACCACGTTGAGCCCGTACTGCGAACGGAAGCCCAGTTCCAGGACGCTCTTGCCGAGCAGGGTGGAGTCCGGCGGCAGAGTCACCTCGGCCATGCCGACCTCCCGCGACTGGTCGATGAAGTAGCTGGCGCGGAACGGCAGGCGCACCAGGTTCAGCTCGGCGCAGCGCCGGTCCATGTCCTCCGGAGGGGCGAAGACGTCCAGCAGCAACACGTCGCCCGCCTTCAGCTCGGTGCTGCCGCCGACCTTGACCACCTCGCTGTGGAACTTGCGCACCCGCTCCAGGCCGACCACGTTGGCGCCCAGGCGGGTGCGCAGTTGCAGTTCTTCCAGGGTGCTGCCGATCAACGGCGAGCCGAGCTGGACCTGCAGGCGCCGTTCGCGGCCGGCCAGGCGATAGTCGCGGATCAGGTCGCGCAGGGTCCGCCGTGCCTTCGGCGCGCCGACTTCCGCCGGGCTGGCGGCGTTCAGCCAGTTGCGCGTGAGCAGCATGTAGGCCACGCCGATGGCGAGCACCATCAGGCCTATCGGGGTGAAGGCGAAGAAGCCGAAGCCGGCATGACCCTCGCGCGCCAGCTCGCTGTTGACCACCATGTTCGGTGGCGTGGCGACCAGGGTCATCATGCCACTGATCAGTCCGGCGAAGGCCAGCGGCATCATCAGCCGGCCCGGAGGGATCTTCAGCTTGGCGGCGATGCTCAGGACCACCGGGATGAAGATCGCCACCACCCCGGTGGAACTCATCACCGAGCCCAACCCGGCCACCGCCAGCATCAGCAGTACCAGCAGGCGCGCTTCGCTGCTGCCGGCGCGGGCGATCAGCCAGTCGCCGACCTGGTAGGCTACCCCGGTACGCACCAGGCCTTCGCCGATCACGAACAGCGCGGCGATCAGTATCACGCTGGGATCGCTGAAGCCGGCCAGGGCTTCGTTGAGGGTAAGGGTTCCGCTGACGCTGAAGGCCATGATCACCAGCAGGGCGATCACGTCCAGGCGCAGGCGGTTGTGGATGAAGAGGGCGACGGTGGTGGCGAGCAGGCCGACCACCCAGAGCAGTTCGAGGTTCATGCGGGCATCTGAGCGGGAGGATGCCTGCGAGTGTGGCAGACGGACGCGGATCGCGCCTTGATCTGCTGCAGGTCGACGGTGCCTCCCCGCTTCGCAGCGGAGAGGCACCGCGGCCCTGTCAGCCGAGGAGGAGGGCGTCGTCGGCGAGCTTCTCGCCGCGTACCTTCTCGAACATCGCCAGCAGGTCCGGTACGTCGAGGCCCTTGCGTTGCTCGCCGGAGACGTCCAGCACCACCTGGCCCTGGTGCAGCATCACCGTGCGCTCGCCCACGTCCAGCGCCTGGCGCATGCTGTGGGTGACCATCATGGTGGTGAGTTTCTTCTCGGCGACGATCCGTGCGGTGAGATGCAGGACGAAGTCGGCGGTGCGCGGGTCGAGCGCCGCGGTGTGTTCGTCGAGCAACAGGATGCGCGACGGCTGCAGCGCCGCCATCAGCAGGCTGACGGCCTGGCGCTGGCCGCCGGAGAGCAGGCCGATGCGGTCGCCGAGGCGGTTCTCCAGGCCGAGGCCGAGGGTCGCCAGGCTTTCCCGGAAACCGTCGCGCATCGATGCCTGCACCGCCCTGCCGAGACCGCGACCGGCACCGCGACGCTGCGCCAGGGCCATGTTCTCCTCGATGGTGAGGTCCTCGCAGGTACCCGCCATGGGGTCCTGGAACACTCGCGCGACGCGGTTGGCGCGGGCCCAGACCGGCTTGCGGGTGACGTCTTCGTCGTCGATCAGGATCTGCCCGCTGTCGATCGGCAGGTCGCCGGAGACTGCGTTGAGGAAGGTCGACTTGCCGGCGCCGTTGGAGCCGATCACGGTGACGAACTGGCCGGCCGGGATGTCCAGCGACAGGCCGCGCAGGGCGCGGGTCTCGATGGGGGTGCCGGGGTTGAAGGTGATCTTCAGGTTCTTCGCGCTGAGCATGGTCAGGCTCCCTTCTTGCCGAGCAGGCGTTTCTTCATCATCGGAATCACCAGGGCGACGGTGACCAGCACCGCGGTGACCAGGTTCAGGTCCTGGGCCTGCAAGCCGATGAAATCGCTGTTCAGCGCCAGGGCGATGAAGAAGCGGTAGACGATGGCACCGAGGATCACCGCGAGGGTCGCCAGGATCAGCCGGCGCGAGGGCAGGATGCTCTCGCCGACGATCACCGCGGCCAGGCCGATGACGATGGTGCCGATACCCATGGAGATATCGGCGCCGCCCTGGGTCTGCGCGAACAGCGCGCCGGCCAACGCCACCAGCGCGTTGGAGATGGCCATGCCGAGCAGGATCATGCCGCCGGTGTTGACCCCCTGGGCACGGGCCATCCGCGGGTTGGAGCCGGTGGCGCGGATCGCCAGGCCTTTCTGGGTGGTGAAGAACCAGTCCAGCAGCAGCTTCGCGGCGATCACGATGAACACCAGCAGCAGCGGCCGGAACACGTAGTCGCTGAGCCATTCCGGCTGCAGCAGGGTGAACAATGTCGGCTCGGCGATCAGCGGTACGTTGGGCTTGCCCATGATGCGCAGGTTGATCGAGTAGAGCGCGATCATCATCAGGATGCTGGCGAGCAGGTCCATGATCTTCAGCTTGACGTTGAGCAGGCCGGTGGCCAGCCCGGCCAGTGCACCGGCGGCGGTGGCCGCCAGGGTCGCGCTGTACGGGTCCCAGCCAAGGGCGATGAGGGTCGCGCAGACCGCGCCGCCGAGCGGGAAGCTGCCGTCCACCGTGAGGTCGGGGAAGCGCAGCAGGCGGAAGGAGATGAACACGCCGAGTGCCACGAGGCTGAAGATCAGGCCGATCTCCAGGGCACCGAACAGGGAAAACAGAGACATGACTTCGTAACCGAGTGCGTGAAGGCAGGATTATCGTGCCGTCCGGCCACGGGCGGAACGCCCGCGGCCGGCGGCCGCTTTTTTTACTTGATGACTTCCGCGGCCGACTTGAGCAGTTCGTCGGACAGGGTCACGCCTTGCTTCTGCGCGGCCCCGGGATTGACGAACAGCTGCAGGTTGTCGCTGGTCTCCGGCTTGATCTCGCCCGGCTTCTCGCCCTTGAGGATGCGCACCACCATGCGGCCGGTCTGCTTGCCCATCTCCTTGTAGTTGATGCCGAGGGCGGCGATGGCGCCGCGCTTGACGCTGTCGGTGTCGGAGGCGATCAGCGGGATCTTCGCGTCGTTGCCGACCTTGACCAGCGCCTCGTAGGCGGACACCACGTTGTTGTCGGTGTTGGTGTAGATCGCGTCGACCTTGCCGACCAGGCTGCGCGCCGCCGAGCTGACGTCCACCGAACGCGGTGCCGAGGCTTCGACCAGGCTCAGGCCCATCTTCGGCAGCAGTTCCTTCAGCTCCTTGACCACCACCACGGAGTTGGCTTCGCCCGGGTTGTAGACCATGCCGATGCGCTTGGCGCCCGGCACCACTTTCTTGATCAGCTCGATCTGCTTGTCCAGCGCGAGCATGTCGGAAACCCCGGTGACGTTGGTGCCGGAGGCTTCCCAGCTCGGCGTCAGGTGCGCGCCGACCGGGTCGGTGACGGTGCTGAAGACGATCGGGATGCTCTTGGTCGCGGCCACCAGCGCCTGGGCCGACGGAGTGGCGATGCCGACGATCACGTCGGGCTTGTCGCCGATGAACTTGCGGGCGATCTGCGCGGCGGTGCCGGTGTTGCCCTGGGCGCTCTGGTACTGCCACTTGAGGTTCTTGCCGTCTTCGTAGCCGGCCTCCTGGAGGGCCTCCTTGACCCCGTCGCGAGCGGCGTCCAGCGCCGGGTGCTCGACGATGGCAGTCACGGCCACCGACTTCTGCTCTTCGGCGTTGGCGCCGAAGGACAGGGCCATGCCAAGGGCCAGGGCACTGAGGGGCAACCATTTATTCTTATAGGCCTGCATCATGCGGCGATCTCCTGATTGTATTGGCGCGCTGTAGCAAATTGTTCTGATTGGGCGGTGCGGGTACAGCGTGGCCGAAACATCGCATTTTTCGCGCAAGTCGTCAGCAGGTTTGATGTTTTTTCTTGCGGTGGGATTACCGCTGGGGGGGCAAGGGGGAGTGCCTGCCTTTGCGAAAATTCGATGAGGGCCCGCGTGGCCTCCGAACAGAAGGTCATCGGTTTCGAGCCCAACCAAAGATATGTGGCCAATTGATGGCCTTGTGGTACACGTCTCCCGAGTTGCAAGGACGCGTACCGCACCGCCTGCCTTTGCGCCCGGTCTGCGTGCCTGCCATGGGGGTGGGCTCTGGGGGATGCATGGTGGGGCGTTGGAGTGCGTGGATCGTCGCCGTGGCGATCTGTCTCATGGTCGGGGACGCGACCGCCGCTGGCTGGCGTTCGGCAAACTTCCGTGTCTATAGCGGCGCAGGCCTACAACCGTTACTCCTATGGCTGGAATAATCCGATCGCCAGTGTGGATCCGACAGGGTATGCGTTGGAGGAGATTTCTTCGTCCAAAAGTTGGTACTCGCCAGTTATTGATAATAGTTGGTTGTTCTTGAGCAACTTGTGGATGGGGAATGGTCCGGAAAGTGGCTTCGAATTTAGCCTGGGCATTTTAAAAGGAGGGCTATCCTTTTCTCCGTCTATGTCATGGGTCAATCCAGTTGCCGGAGGTGTTCAATATCTTTCGAATAACTGGGCTTCTCAAGCTATTTGGGGTGAAGGGTTTAGTGAGTTAATATCTTATAAAAATATCGATCAGTGCTGGCGGTGGCTTGTTTGATGTTGGCAGTGTCTTTCTTCCTGTCGGGCGCGCAATAGTTTCTGTAGGTTTTGACTTTATGTTCGGGGCCGTCTCGGGAGCGGAGCGCGGTCTAGGAGGGCGTGGTGGCCATAAATATGCTGCTGGTATACTTTCTGGGGGTAGTGGGAAAGCGTTCGCAGGGCACGGTAAATATGTTTTCGGTAGCGGGGATTTTGGGGTGCCTGATGGGACGTACATAACTCTTCCAAGGCCTGGAATTAATATTCTGGATGAAACCGGTCGATTTATTGAATTGGGTGATTGGGCTGGTTTGGCGCAGGCTGCAAAAATTAATCCGAGACTTGCAGGTGATATTGAAGGCATGGCTACTTATTTGCCGCGTGCTGAGATTCCTAACTATACTCTAAGTGCTCCAGCTGCTAGAGGTCCAGCATTGCATATCGATGGAAACTCAACGACTGTTGAGTTCAGTACCCCCTTGGAAAAACTATTACAGCTTGGGATGGGATGCGTGCAGTGGGCTGCTTGTACAACATTTGCGAGGTAGGTGATTTATGTATTTCCCAGACATGTCTTTTTATTCGTATTTTCTTTTGAGGCCGTTAGGTAGTGTAAGAAACATAGGTTGGTTAGGAAGAGGGCAGCAGTACTCCAGGGGGGCGGGTAAGTTCTGGATTGCTTGATAAATTGAAGTTGATAATTATGTCGGAGGGGGCGGTTGATTTCCACGTTAATAGAGTAATGAGTGCACATGAGTGTGTAGTCGCTGGATGTCGGGATTTGTTCGTGGGAGATGTTGGTTTGGGTTTTTCTGAAATATGGATTCCTGGAGTTGAGAAAGGAGCATATTTTGCATCTCCTTCGTTGATACTTCATTATATTGAAGAGCATGATTATTGCCCTCCACAGATGTATTCGGAGACGGTGATGGCTGTTGATTTGGAAGTTGGCTATAAAGCCCAGGAGGTATATGTGGGGCTTGTGGCTGGCCATTTTTAGATTTATCGAGTCTTGCGGTTATTAGGTCTGTTCCAACCTATTGATAAGATTCTTCTGAAAGTTTTTCAGGCTTTAAGGGCCAAGCTAGGGTTCTTTGTCAATGAGGGGCTGGAAGGTTATGGGGAGGTCGGTCAGAAAAAGCATAAGTTTTTTTGGTTCAGTCAGGAAGTATGACGTGAAGGTTGAGCACCGGAGAGGGATGTGATGGCTGATTTTGAATATTATATTAAAGGTGATATGGCGCTACGGTGTAATTCAGAAGGGTTGTGGTATTTGTCCGTGGGGGATCAGGTTTTTTTTCTCCAGGAGGAAGAGAGTTTTTGGAGGGTTCTGGTTTTATTGGAGAAACCTTACGAAGAGGTTAGGGAAAAGCTTGGGGGGGGATTTTGTTACTTAAATGTTGTTTTGGCGGGACTAGCTAGTGAGTCTGACTACTGGATTGGTTTGGCACTTTCTTGGATAGAGCAAGGAGGAGCAGAAGCCAGTGATCTACTACTAGCACGCTTGAAGGGGGTGGTTGAGGGGCGGAGCGCCAATCAAAAAAACAGGCATAAAGCTTTTTCAGTATTGAGAAAAATAGGTGGGTAACTACTTGGATATTGGTTTTTCTAAAAGCATAGTTGCTTTAGTTGGTTGATAGAGCGGGTTTTGAAGTTTTTGCAGCGAGTGTTGTTGTGTTTTTTTTGTTATGGCTGGTTTGAAATTTTTTGTTGGTGTTTTCTGTTTCTAGATTTAAGACGGTTTCTATGGCCAGAGTACTGATTTTTTTTGTGGGGTGGTGAAGAAATGCTTTGTATATCGTTGAAAAATGGCATTTAGGAGGTTATATGGGCAAGAGAGTGGTTGTATTGCTATGGCTGCTATTCACATCAATGTCAGCCCACGCCATCGATAAAAAAGTCAACAACGTCACCATCATGCGTGTGGGCTTTATGGTGGACGCGAATTCTCCGGGTGGAGGCTGGGGCTTCATCGTCAGCAAGCCGGGAGCGGCGGATTGCGGCTTTGGCCTGATGCGCCTGCCGCCGATGAATACCGATGCCGGCAAGGCCATGCTGTCGCTGATGCTGAGCGCCCAGGCCACACAGAACAAACTGCCGGAGATCGCCTATTCGGCCAGCGCCACGGTGAACGCGGTATGCCAGATCACTTCGGCGCAGATAGACAGCGGCGCCTGAGGGGAGAAAGGTACGAGGCCGCAGCCCCGTACCTTGGCGAGAGTGCTTAGAGCGCGGCGATCTTCTGCCGTTGCTCGGCCAGCTTGGCCAGGGCCTGTTCGGCCTCGGCTAGCTTGGCGCGTTCCTTCTCGATCACGTCGGCCGGGGCCTTGGCGACGAAGCCTTCGTTGGACAGCTTGCCGCCGACGCGCTTGACCTCGCCTTCCAGGCGCTGGATCTCCTTGTCCAGGCGCCCCAGTTCGGCGCTCTTGTCGATCAGGCCGGCCATCGGCACCAATACTTCCATGTCGCCGACCAGGGCGGTGGCGGACATCGGCGCTTCCTCGCCGGCTTCCAGCACGCGGATGCTTTCCAGCTTGGCCAGTTTCATCAGCAGCGGCTCGTTGTCGGCCAGGCGGCGGTGGTCGCTGGGCGAGGCGTTCCTGAGGATGATGTCGATGCGCTTGGCCATGGAGATGTTCATCTCGCCGCGGATCTGCCGCACGCCGAGCATCAGCGCCTTGACCCATTCGATGTCGCCTTCGGCGGCGGCGTCGATCCTGCCTTCGTCGGCCACCGGCCAGGGTTGCAGCATCAGGGTCGGGCCTTCCTTGCCGGCCTGGCCCTTGATGCGTTGCCAGATTTCCTCGGTGATGAACGGCATGAACGGGTGCGCCAGGCGCAGGGCCGTCTCCAGCACGCGGATCAGGGTGCGACGAGTGCCGCGCTGGCGCTCGATGGGGGCGTTCTCGTCCCACAGCACCGGCTTGACCAGCTCCAGGTACCAGGCGCAGTACTCGTCCCAGATGAACTCATAGAGGGCCTGGGCGGCCAGATCGAAGCGGAAGGCGTCGAGCTGGCGGGTGACTTCCTGCTCGGTGCGCTGCAACTGGGAGATGATCCAGCGGTCGACCGAGGACAGCTCGACCGGCTCGCCGTTGACCCCGGTGTCCTGGCCATCGGTGTTCTCGATGACGAAGTTGGCGGCGTTCCAGATCTTGTTGCAGAAGTTGCGGAAGCCTTCGACGCGGCCCATGTCGAACTTGATGTCGCGGCCGGTGGAGGCCAGCGAGCAGAAGGTGAAGCGCAGGGCGTCGGTGCCGTAGCTGGCGATGCCTTCGGGGAATTCGGCGCGGGTCTGCTTGGCGATCTTCTCCGCCAGCTTCGGCTGCATCATGCCGCTGGTGCGCTTTTGCAGCAGGGTATCGAGGTCGATGCCGTCGACGATGTCCAGCGGGTCGAGTACGTTGCCCTTGGACTTGGACATCTTCTGGCCCTGGCCGTCGCGCACCAGGCCGTGGACATAGACGGTCTTGAACGGGATCTGCGGGGTGCCGTCGGGGTTCTTCACCAGGTGCATGGTGAGCATGATCATCCGCGCGACCCAGAAGAAGATGATGTCGAAGCCGGTGACCAGTACGTCGGTGGGGTGGAAGGTCTTGAGGAACTCGGTCTGCTGCGGCCAGCCGAGGGTGGAGAAGGTCCACAGGCCGGAGCTGAACCAGGTGTCGAGAACGTCTTCGTCCTGGCGCAACTCGGCCTCGTTGCCGAGCTTGTGCTTGGTGCGCACCTCGACCTCGTCGCGGCCGACGTAGACGTTGCCGGCCTCGTCGTACCAGGCCGGGATGCGGTGGCCCCACCAGAGCTGGCGGCTGATGCACCAGTCCTGGATGTCGCGCATCCAGGAGAAGTACATGTTCTCGTACTGCTTGGGCACGAACTGGATACGGCCGTCTTCCACGGCGGCGATGGCGTCTTCGGCCAGCGGCTTGGTGCTGACGTACCACTGGTCGGTCAGCCAGGGCTCGATGACGGTGCCGGAGCGGTCGCCCTTCGGTACTTTCAGCGCGTGGTCGTCGACCTTCTCGAGCAAGCCCATGGCCTCGAACTCGGCGACGATGGCCTTGCGCGCGGCGAAGCGGTCCATGCCGGCGTAGCTCTGCGGCAGGCTGGGGTCGAGGTTCGGGTTGACGCTGCCGTCGAGGTGGAACACCTGGGCCTGGGCCAGCACCGCGGCGTTCTTGTCGAAGATGTTGATCAGCGGCAGGTCGTGGCGCTTGCCCACTTCGTAGTCGTTGAAGTCGTGGGCCGGGGTGATCTTCACGCAGCCGGTGCCGAATTCGCGGTCGACGTACTCGTCGGCGATGATCGGGATGTGCCGGCCGACGATCGGCAGTTCGGCGAACTGGCCGATCAGCTTGGCGTAGCGCTCGTCTTCCGGGTGCACCGCGACCGCGGCGTCGCCCAGCAGGGTTTCCGGACGGGTGGTGGCGACCACCAGGTAATCCAGGCCTTCGCTGGTCTTCGCGCCGTTCACCAGCGGGTAGCGCAGGTGCCAGAGGTGGCCCTTCTCGTCGTGGTTTTCCACTTCCAGGTCGGAAATCGCGGTGTGCAGCTTGGTGTCCCAGTTCACCAGGCGTTTGCCGCGGTAGATCAGGCCGTCTTCATGCAGGCGCACGAAGGCTTCCTTGACCGCTTCGGAGAGGCCGTCGTCCATGGTGAAGCGCTCGCGCGACCAGTCCACCGAGGAGCCCAGGCGACGAATCTGCCGGGTGATGTTGCCGCCGGACTGTTCCTTCCATTCCCAGACCTTCTCCAGGAACTTCTCCCGGCCGAGGTCGTGGCGGCTCACGCCCTGGGCGCCGAGCTGGCGCTCGACCACCATCTGGGTGGCGATGCCGGCGTGATCGGTGCCCGGCTGCCACAGGGTGTTGCGGCCCTGCATGCGGCGGTAGCGGATCAGCGCGTCCATGATCGCGTTGTTGAAGCCATGGCCCATGTGCAGGCTGCCGGTCACGTTCGGCGGCGGGATCATGATGGTGTAGGGCTGGCCTTCGCCGCTCGGAGCGAAGTAGTCGTTGGACTCCCAGGTCTCGTACCAGGAAGTCTCGATGGCGTGCGGCTGGTAAGTCTTGTCCATGCGAAAGGGGACCAAAGCTGAATATGGCTGGGGAAAATGCGAAGAAAGTCCGGGAGTATAGCGGGGATGGCGGCCCGGGGGTAAGGCCGCGGGCCGCGGCGGGCGCCCGCCGCGTCCGGATCAGCCGTTGCGTTGGCCGAGCAGGCGACCCAGGCGGGCTTGCAGGCGGCGGCGCAGTTCGGCTTCGATCTGCGGGGCGAAGTCGTCGATGACTTCCTGCAGGATCAGTTCGGCGGACGCTCGCAACTCGTCGTCCAGGCGCTCCTGTTCGGCGGGCGCCAGCCCTGCCGTGGTGGCTGCCGCGGTCTGCGGCTCTGGCGCGCGCGGGGCGGTACCGGGGGAGACGACGTCGGAGAGCAGGGGAATGTTGTCCGGCTCGAAGGATTCGGTCAGCAAGGGCGGCTCGTTCCGTTCGTAGAGCAGGTCGTGGATCGACTCCAGGTCATCGAGCAACTGCTCCGGGGGTTGTGTCGGTTTGTGGCTGTCCATGGTCGTGCACTTCAGATACGCGGCAGGCGATGGTCCTGTAGAGGATAGCCCTGCTCCCGGTAGAAGCGGAATTTATCCCGTGCCGCCTGGCGGATCGCCGGCTCCTCGACCACCAGTTCGGCCACCCGCGAAAAGTTCGGGACGAAGCCGGGGGCCTCGAGGGTCAGGTTGATCAGCAGGTCGCGATGGTTCCCCGGGGGCTCGCCCAGGCCCAGGGCGACGGGCGCCTCGGCGTCTTCCTCGGCCAGGCTGTGAGGAATGAAGGCCTCGCCGCGGAAGCTCCACAGGCGGCCGTCCAACTCGCTGCGCTGCGCCTCGTCGGCGCAATGCAGGTAGACCTGCATGCCCTGCCGCCAGGCCTTCTCGGCCAGGCGGCAGGCGACCTGCAGGCGCGCCGACGGATCGGCGCTGGGGATCACGTAGAAATCGACCCGGGTCACTTGGCCCGTTCCAGCAGGTACTGGGTCAACAACGGAACCGGGCGGCCGGTGGCGCCTTTGTCCTTGCCGCCGCTGATCCAGGCGGTGCCGGCGATGTCCAGGTGCGCCCAGTGGTATTTCTTGGCGAAGCGCGAGAGGAAGCAGCCGGCGGTGATGGTGCCGGCCTTCGGCCCGCCGATGTTGGCGATGTCGGCGAACGGGCTGTCCAGCTGTTCCTGGTATTCGTCGAACAGCGGCAATTGCCAGGCGCGGTCGTCGGCGAACTCGCCGGCCTTGAGCAGTTGCCTGACCAGCGCTTCGTTGTTGCCCATAAGGCCCGAGGTGTTGCTGCCCAGGGCGACGATGCAGGCGCCGGTGAGGGTGGCGATGTCGATCACCGACTGCGGCTTGAAGCGCTCGGCGTAGGTCAGTGCATCGCACAGCACCAGGCGCCCTTCGGCGTCGGTGTTGAGGATCTCGACGGTCTGCCCGCTCATGGTGGTGACGATGTCGCCCGGACGGGTGGCTCCGCCGCTGGGCATGTTCTCGGCGCAGGCCAGCAGGCCGACCAGGTTGATCGGCAACTGCAGTTCGAGCACCGCGCGGAAGGTGCCGAAGACGCTGGCGGCGCCGCACATGTCGAACTTCATCTCGTCCATGCCCAGGCCCGGCTTGAGGCTGATGCCGCCGGTGTCGAAGGTGATGCCCTTGCCGACCAGCACGTGCGGGGCCTGGTCCTTCTTCGCGCCGTTGTATTGCAGGACGATCAGCCGCGGCGGCTGGTCGCTGCCCTGGGCGACGGCGAGGAACGAGCCCATGCCCAGCTCGCGCAGTTTCTTCTCGTCGAGGACCTCGACCTTCAGGCCCTTGAACTCCTTGGCCAGGCCCTTGGCCTGCTCGCCGAGGAACGTCGGATGGCAGACGTTCGGCGGCAGGTTGCCGAGATCACGGGTCAGGGCCATGCCATTGGCGATGGCCTGGGCTTCCTTGCTGCCTTGCTCGACGGCGGCGCTGTCGGCCTTGTCGGCGAGCAGGGTCAGCTTCTTCAGTTTCAGCGGCTCGGCTTTCTGGCTCTTGTAGCGATCGAACACGTACAGGCCATCGGCCAGGGTTTCCACCAGCAGACGCGCCTTCGCGTGGGCATCGCGGCCTTTCACCGCGAGATCGCCGAGGGCCAGCGCGGCATCGGCGCCGGCCAGGCCCTTGAGGGTCGACAGCACGGCGGAGGCCAGCTTGCGGTACTGGCGGTCGCCCAGTTCGCGCTCCTTGCCGGCGCCGACCAGCAGCACGCGCTCGGCCTTGAGATTGGGCAGGCTCTGCAGGAGCAGGGTCTGGCCGACCTTGCCGGCCAGGTCGCCACGCTTGAGCACTGCGCTGATGGCGCCGCCGGTGGCGTCGTCGACCGCCTTGGCGCTGGCGCCGAGCTTGCGGCCTTCGCCTACGGCGAGCACCAGGGTGGCGGTTTTCAGGGTTTCCGGGCGTACGCTTTTAACAAGGAATTCCATGGAAGAGGTCCCCAATACAGACAGTCGGGATGGCGCAAGGGGCGGCATCCGTTAGCGGTAAGCGATTGTTCCGAGCACGATTCGTCCCGAGGACTGACGGTCGCCGCCGGGGCGGTGACGCAGGCAGCGACAGCTTAGTCGTTGCGGCGGGGGTCGTTCCATGCCGAGGATGGCAACCGAGGTTCTACAGCGCCGGAGCCGGGTTGGCGGTGCTTCCCGGCCGTTGCCGCACATGGTCGCACAACTGCGGCGTGTCTGGCACGACTGTGTACGCATGGGAACCCGCGGCCATGCCGCGTCCCTATAATGAACGTTTCGTTCCGCAGGAGTCGCACCGTGCCCGCCAGCAAACCAGTCGCGGATCCCGCCCGGAGTACCGACCCACGCGATTACCAGCGAGTCGGCCGGCCGCTCGGGGTCATGGCCAAGACCTTCCCGGCGGGTTTCGTGGTCGCCGAGCACCGGCACGAGCGGGCGCAGTTGATCCATGCCCTGTCGGGCGTGATCGAACTGCATGTCGGTCGCACGCTATGGCTGGTCCCGCCGCAGCGCGCGGTATGGATGCCGGCGGGGATGGCGCACGCGATGCTGGCGCGCGGCGAGGTCCGCTTGCACACCGTCTATGTCCGGCCGCAGTCCTGCCCGCCGGAATTCCCCCGGGTGCCGCGCGGAGTGATGGTCAGCCCATTGTTGCGCGAGTTGATCGTGCGCGCCGCCGGCCTGCCGTTGTTGTACGACGAGCGCGGCCGGGAGGGGCGGTTGATGGCGGTGCTGCTGGACGAACTGGAGTGGTCGCGGGAACAGCCCCTGGCCTTGCCCGACCCCGCGGACCGACGCCTGGGAAGAGTCTGCCAGGCGCTGCTGGAGAACCCGGCCGACCCTCGCGGGCTGGAGGAGTGGGCGCGCTACGTGGGGGCGTCCTCGCGGACCCTGGCACGGCTGTTTCTCTCCGAACTGGGAGTGACCTTCGTCCATTGGCGCCACCAGGTGCGCCTGGCCGCCGCCCTGCCACGCCTGGCGGCTGGCGAAGCGGTGGCGCGGATCGCCGTGGATCTCGGCTACCAGACGCCCAGCGCATTCAGTGCCATGTTCCGACGCCTGACCGGGAGCACGCCGAGCCGCTACTTCGCCTTGTCCGATTCGGCGTAGCCTTCGTCCGTTGGCGGACGGCGCCGACGCGGCAGGATTCCTATGCTGGGCCCGTTTCCAGACGACCGCCCCGGGAGGCAAGCATGCAACGACTGAACGTGGAATTCCGCTCCGAGGGTGTCGCCCTGCGCGGCTGGCTGTATTTGCCGGAGGCGCGTGCCGAGCGGCCGGCGATCGTCATGACGCACGGTTTTTCCGGGGTGAAGGAGCAGTACCTGGACCGTTACGCCGAGGTATTCGCCGCCGCCGGCTTCGTCGTGCTCCTCTACGATCATCCGAACTTCGGCGACAGCGACGGCGAGCCGCGCCAGGAAATCGATCCGGTGATGCAGCGTCGCGGCTATCGCGACGCGATCACCTGGTTGGGCGCCCAGGCCCGGGTCGACGCCAGCCGCATCGGCATCTGGGGAACCAGCTACAGCGGCGGACATGTGCTGGAAGTGGCCGCACTGGATCGGCGGGTGAAATGCGTGGTGGCGCAGGTGCCGACCGTCAGCGGCCATGCCTCGGCGTTGCGCCGGACCCGCGCCGAGCAGTTGCCGGCATTGCTGGCAAGCTTCGACGCGGACCGCCAGCGGCGCTTCGAGGGCTTGCCGCCGGCGCTGTTGCCGGCGGTCGCCGCGAGTCCCGACGAGCCTTGCGCGATGGCCGGCGCGGACGCCCACCGGTTCTTCACCGACAGCGCGGCGCTGGCACCGAACTGGTGCAACCGGGTGACCCTGCGTAGCGCCGAGCTGGCGCGAGAGAACGAGCCGGGCATTCACATTGGGCGGATCAGCCCCACGCCGCTGCTGATGATCGTCGCCGACCGGGACCTGCTTACGCCCACGGACCTTTGCCTGGAGGCCTACCAGCGGGCGTTGCCGCCCAAGCGGCTGCTGATGCTCGCCGGCGGCCATTTCACGCCGTACATCGAGCATTTCGACGCCACCAGCCAGGCTGCGGCAGACTGGTTCGTCCGTCATCTCGGAGAGGGCGGCGAGCAGCCAGCGACAGTCGTCGAATAAATCGGCAAGCGCTGAACGAGCGTTCGCCTCGACGGTCTATCGGGCTCTTGGTTCGGCCTGCGCAGTGACAGGCCCGCCGAATCGCAGGATAATGCCGGCTATTTTCTCCGCGCCATGCCGCCATGGCCGGAAACGCGTGATGACGGGGCCGACGGGCCCCGTCAGAGCCTGGCAACCCAGGAGTGTCCGGATTGATCGTTTTCCGTTATTTGTCCCGTGAAGTGCTGGTCACCATGAGCGCCGTCAGCGCCGTGCTGCTGGTGATCATCATGAGTGGCCGTTTCATCAAGTACCTGGCGCAAGCGGCGCAGGGGTTGCTCGACCCCGGTTCGCTGTTCCTGATCATGGCGTTCCGGATTCCCGGCTTCCTGCAGCTGATCCTGCCGCTTGGCCTGTTCCTCGGCATCCTGCTGGCCTACGGGCGACTCTATCTGGAAAGCGAGATGACCGTGCTCTCGGCGACCGGCATGAGCCAGAAGCGCCTGCTCGGCTATACCATGGCCCCGGCGCTGCTGGTGGCGATCCTGGTGGCCTGGCTGAGCCTGTTCCTGGCGCCCCAGGGCATCAACCAGTTCGCCCTGCTGTTGAACAAGCAGGATACCCTGACCGAGTTCGACACCCTGGTCCCGGGCCGTTTCCAGGCAATGCGCGACGGTACCCGGGTGACCTATACCGAGGAACTGTCGAAGGATCGCGGCGAACTGGCCGGCATCTTCATTTCGCAGAAGGACCTCAACAGCAGCAACCAGGAACGCGGCATCTCCATCCTGGTGGCGGAGAAGGGCACCCAGAACATCCAGGCGGATGGCAGCCGTTACCTGATCCTGCACAACGGCTACCGCTACGACGGCAATCCCGGGCAGGCCAACTACCGGGCGATCCAGTACGACACCTATGGCGTGATGCTGCCCAAGCCCGAGGCCAGCAGCGAGGTGAGCGAGCGTGACGCGGTGCCCACCGCCGACCTGTTCGGCAGCGACAACCCACGCTACCAGGCCGAATTGCAGTGGCGCCTGTCGACACCGCTGCTGGTGTTCGTGGTGACCCTGCTGGCGGTGCCGCTGTCGCGGGTCAACCCACGCCAGGGGCGCTTCCTCAAGCTGCTGCCGGCGATCCTCCTTTATATGGGCTACCTGGCCCTGCTGATCGCTGTCCGTGGCCAACTGGACAAAGGCAAGATCCCCATGGCCATCGGCCTGTGGTGGGTCCACGGACTATTCCTGGCGATCGGTCTTCTTCTGTTCTATTGGGAACCCTTGCGCCTGAAGCTGGCGTCCTCCCGTGCCGGTCGCGAGGTGGCGCATGGTTAAGCTCGATCGTTACATCGGTGTCACCGTCTTCGTCGCGATCCTCGCGGTGCTCGGGGTGATCCTTGGCCTGGCGCTGCTGTTCGCCTTCATCGACGAACTCAACGACATCAGCGCCAGCTACGGCATCGGCGACGCCCTGCGCTTCATCTTCCTCACCGCGCCACGGCGCGCCTACGACATGCTGCCGATGGCGGCGCTGATCGGCTGCCTGGTCGGCCTCGGCACCCTGGCCAGCAACAGCGAACTGACCATCATGCGCGCGGCCGGGGTATCCCTGTCGCGGATCGTCTGGGCGGTGATGAAACCGATGCTGGTGCTGATGCTGGCCGGCATCCTGGTTGGCGAGTACGTCGCGCCCTGGACCGAGAACATCGCCCAGAGCGGCCGCGCCCTGGCCCAGGGCGGCGGCGATTCGCAAAGCTCCAAGCGCGGTCTGTGGCATCGCCAGGGGCGCGAGTACATCCACATCAACGCGGTGCAGCCCAATGGCGTGCTGTACGGCGTGACCCGCTACCGCTTCGACGAGCAGCGTGGCCTGGAATCGGCCAGTTTCGCCAAGCGCGCGCGCTTCGAGACCGATCACTGGCAACTGGAAGAGGTCACCACCACCTTGCTGCATCCGAGGGAAAAGCGTTCCGAGGTGGTCAAGCTACCGACCGAACGCTGGGATGCCCAGCTCAGCCCGCAACTGCTGAACACTGTGGTGATGGAGCCCGAGGCGCTGTCTATCAGCGGTCTCTGGCAGTACATCCACTATCTCGCCGACCAGGGCCTGAACAACAACCGCTACTGGCTGGCGTTCTGGACCAAGGTCCTGCAACCGCTGGTGACCGCCGCGCTGGTGCTGATGGCGATTTCCTTCATCTTCGGTCCGTTGCGCTCGGTGACCCTGGGCCAGCGGATCTTCACCGGCGTGCTGGTGGGCTTCGTCTTCCGCATCGCCCAGGACCTGCTCGGACCCTCCAGCCTGGTGTTCGACTTCCCGCCGCTGCTGGCGGTGGTGATCCCCGCCTCGATCTGCGCACTGGCGGGTGTCTGGCTGCTACGCCGGGCGGGCTGACAGGCCCGGCAGGCCGGGTATGAAAAAAGGCCACCCACGGGTGGCCTTTGTGCTTCCTTGTCGCGTCGGGCTGGAGCCTGGCCGCCGGCGCGACAAAGGCCAAAACAGCGCGTTCTGCGGACCTGTTTCGCTCACTTCTTGTGAGTGTTCTTCGGCAGCCTGACCACCTGGCTCTCCGAATAGCGGTCGTGCCACGTACGCTTGTCCTTGTCCCAGAGCATCCAGAGGAAGCCGAGGCCGAGGCACAGCCAGGAGGCGATGGCGATCATGAAGCGCAGCAGCGCCTGGAGCAGGCTGATGGCGCTGCCGTCGCGGTTCTGCACGCGCAGTCCCCAGACCTGCATGCCCAGGGTCTGGCCGTTGTGGGTCCAGAATTTGGCGAAGAAGCCGAACAGGGCGAACACCAGCAAGGTCGAGAGCAGCGGGTCGCCGATCAGCGCGCCGCGGTCGGCCAGTTCGCGCAGATGGTCGCTGCCGTAGATCAGTCGAAGGATGCCTTGCTGGTAGACCAGGGTGACCACCATCATCAGCGCCACGCAGAGCAGGAAGTCATAGAACATCGCCGCCAGGCGGCGGATCAGACCGGCAGGGGCATAGTCGCCCTGGGGAGAAAGCATGTGTTTCGGCATCGGCGTGTTCCGTGCGGGGCAAAGCCGGGGATTATACGTCCATCCGCAGCTTGCGCCGCCCACCCGGGCAACGCTTTTCCCCGGCTGTTCTAGTCTTTGCGCAGACCCCAATCATTACGAGTCTTTTCTATGCCGATTCCGGTGAAGCGAGCTAGGAGAAAGGCGCTCCGGCTGTCGTTGTCCGTGCTGGTCGGGGTGATGCCGATCGTCCTGGGGCTGCTCATCCTCTACTGGCAGGCCGAGCGAAGCCTCCAGGAGACGTCCGAGCAGGCAGCCGGGAATGCGGTGCGGCAGTTCGAACGGATGCTCGACAACGCTGCGTTGGCGGCGCGCAAGGTCATGCCGGTGGCGGGGCGCCCCTGTCCCGAGGCCGAACTGGCGCTGCGCGAGCAAGTGGCGATCATGCCGTTCGTACGCTCGGTCAATTTGACGCGCGACAATACGATCTATTGCACGTCGTTGTTCGGCGGCTTCGACGAGCCGGTGCGGATCGAGAACTATGTCGACGGACGCCTCTTGCTGATGCCCGGCAACCAAGTCACGCCGGACGCCGCGCTGCTGGTCCTGCGGGACTTCGACGGCAAGCGCGGGGTATTGGCGGCGATCGACGGGCGCTACTTGAGCTACGTGCTGGACCTCGTCGACCGACGTAGCCGCCAGGTGCTGGTGGTCGGTCCCAATTGGCTGGATGCCGAGGGCCGCACCCACCGCGACGCGCCGCCTACCTATGAGGTCGCCGCCGTATCGCTCGCTTCGCAGCGTTATCCGTTGCGTGTGCTGTCGGGCTTCCCCGAGGGTGAGGAGTGGCGATCGATTCGCTCGCAGAACCCGGCGATGTTCGGCCTGCTACTGTTCTTCGGACTGCTGGCCGGCACTCTGTGCTACTGGCTATCCAGGCGGGTCGCCTCGCCCAGCAGCGAACTGCGCCGGGCCCTGGAGGCCAACGAGTTCATTCCCTACTACCAGCCGCTGAGTCCCGGCCAGGGCGGACGCTGGATAGGCGTCGAGGTGCTCATGCGCTGGCGTCATCCGCGCGAGGGACTGATCCGGCCCGACCTGTTCATACCTTTCGCCGAGCGCTCGGGACTGATCGTACCGATGACGCGCGCGCTGATGCGCCAGGTCGCGGAAGACCTGGGCGGGCATGCCGGGAAGCTGGAGCCAGGCTTCCACATCGGTTTCAACATCAGTGCCACCCATTGCCACGAACTGGCCTTGGTGGACGACTGTCGCGAGCTGTTGGCGGCGTTTCCGCCCGGGCACATCACCCTGGTCCTGGAACTGACCGAGCGCGAGCTGATCGAGTCGAGCGAAGTCACCGACCGTCTGTTCGACGAATTGCATGCCCTGGGAGTGAAGATCGCTATCGACGATTTCGGCACTGGACATTCCAGCCTGGCCTACCTGCGCAAGTTCCAGGTGGACTGCCTGAAGATCGACCAGAGCTTCGTCGCCCGCATCGGCATCGATACTCTTTCCGGGCATATTCTCGACAGCATCGTCGAGCTGTCCGCCAAGCTCGACCTGGATATCGTCGCCGAAGGCGTGGAGACCCCCGAGCAGCGTGACTACCTGGCCGCCCGCGGGGTGGATTACCTGCAGGGCTACCTGATCGGCCGGCCGATGCCGCTGGAGAGTCTGCTTTCCAGCCTGACTGTGCAGGAAGGGCAGGGGGCTTCCGTCGTCGCACTTCCGGCGGACCGAGGCTAGCGGCTAAAAGTCCCGCGCCAGGGGCGAGCTGCCAGCTTATTCGTCACGGATGAGCAAAAGACTCGCAGACCGAACAGGTGCAAACCGCCCCTGGCGCGACAAGAAGCCCGCATCCGCGGGGCTTCTTTTTGGCGTCGGCTGTGGTAGATTTTTTTTCGCCGAGCTGGGAAGACAGCAGCTCGGGTAAAAGGCAGCGTCTCGACTCCAGCGCTGCCTTTTTTTATTTGCAGGCCGGATCAGCCAGATCGCGGACAACAAAAAACCGGCGCGAAGGCCGGTTTCCCTGCTGTCCTGGGCTCCCCTGGAAACGCTTGGGAAGTCAGGATGGTGCCTCGGGAGAGACTCGAACTCTCACTCTGTCGCCAGAAACGGATTTTGAATCCGCCGCGTCTACCGATTCCGCCACCGAGGCAATGGCGGCGCAGTATAGGGAGGCGCCTACCGTTGGTCAATCGGGTTCGTGGCGGGGAAAACACATTTCCGGTAAGCTACGCGGCCTTTCGAGAGTCTCCCCATGCGTGTCGCCGATTTTCATTTCGACTTGCCCGAGGCCCTGATCGCCCGTCATCCCCTGCCTGAACGCCGCGCAAGCCGCCTGTTGGCGCTGGATGGCCCGACGGGAACCCTCGCCCACAGACAATTCGCCGATCTCCTGGACTACCTGCGTCCGGGCGACCTGATGGTGTTCAACAATACCCGGGTAATCCCGGCGCGCCTGTTCGGCCAGAAGGAATCCGGCGGCAAGCTGGAAGTCCTGGTCGAGCGCGTGCTCGACCAGCACCGGGTGCTTGCCCACATACGCGCCAGCAAGGCGCCCAAGCCCGGCACGCGGATCCTCGTCGAAGGCGGTGGCAGCGCGGAGATGCTGCAACGCCACGACGCCCTGTTCGAACTCGCGTTCGCCGAACCCGTGCTGCCTTTGCTGGAGCGGGTCGGGCACATGCCGTTGCCTCCCTATATCGACCGACCGGACGATGCGGCCGACCGCGAGCGCTACCAGACCGTCTACGCCCAGCGCGCCGGTGCGGTGGCGGCCCCGACCGCCGGCCTGCACTTCGATGAGGCGCTGCTCGAGGCGATCCGCGCGAAGGGGGTGGATACCGCCTTCGTTACCCTGCATGTCGGCGCCGGTACCTTCCAGCCGGTGCGTGTCGAGCGTATCGAGGACCATGTGATGCACCGCGAATGGCTGGAGGTCGGCCAGGACGTGGTGGACGCGGTTTCCGTCTGCCGGGCCCGCGGCGGCCGGGTAGTCGCCGTCGGCACCACCAGCGTGCGCTCGCTGGAAAGCGCGGCACGCGACGGTGAGCTGAAGCCCTTCAGCGGCGACACCGACATCTTCATCTACCCGGGCCGGCCGTTCCATGTGGTCGATGCCCTGGTCACCAACTTCCACCTGCCCGAATCCACCCTGCTGATGCTGGTCTCGGCCTTCGCCGGCTACCCGGAGACCATGGCCGCCTACGCCGCGGCGGTGGCGCAGGGCTATCGCTTCTTCAGTTACGGTGATGCCATGTTCATCACCCGCAATCCCGCGCCCCGCGGACCCGAGGACTGATCCATGAGCTTCATGAACTTCGAGCTGCTGGCGACCGACGGCAAGGCCCGTCGCGGCCGCCTGACCTTCCCCCGCGGCGTGGTCGAGACCCCGGCCTTCATGCCGGTGGGCACCTACGGCACGGTGAAGGGCATGTTGCCGCGCGACATCGAGGACATCGGCGCGCAGATCATCCTCGGCAACACCTTCCATCTCTGGTTGCGCCCGGGCACCGAGGTGATCCAGCGCCACGGCGACCTGCACGACTTCATGCAGTGGAAAGGCCCGATCCTCACCGATTCCGGCGGTTTCCAGGTGTTCAGCCTGGGAGCCATGCGCAAGATCAAGGAGGAGGGCGTGACCTTCGCCTCGCCGGTGGACGGCGCCAAGGTCTTCATGGGGCCGGAGGAGTCCATGGCGGTGCAACGCGCCCTGGGCTCGGACATCGTGATGATCTTCGACGAATGCACGCCGTACCCGGCCGACCATGACGTCGCCAAGCGCTCCATGGAGCTGTCGCTGCGCTGGGCCAAGCGCTCGAAGATCGCCCATGGCGATAGCCCGTCGGCGCTGTTCGGCATCGTCCAGGGCGGTATGCACGAGGACCTGCGCCTGCGCTCGCTGGATGGCTTGCAGGAGATCGGCTTCGACGGCCTGGCCATCGGTGGTTTGTCGGTGGGCGAGCCGAAGGAAGAGATGATCCGCGTGCTCGATTTCCTGCCGCCGCAGATGCCGGCCGACAAGCCGCGCTACCTGATGGGCGTGGGCAAGCCGGAAGACCTGGTGGAAGGCGTGCGCCGCGGCGTGGACATGTTCGACTGCGTGATGCCGACGCGCAATGCGCGCAACGGCCACCTGTTCGTCGACAGCGGGGTGATCAAGATCCGCAACTCGGTACACAAGCACGACGACTCCACGCTCGACCCGACCTGCGACTGTTACACCTGCAAACATTTTTCCCGCGCCTATCTGCACCACTTGGACAAGTGCGGGGAAATGCTCGGTAGCATGCTCAATACCATCCACAACTTGCGGCATTATCAGCGGGTTATGGCTGGTTTGCGCGAGGCAATCCAACAGGGTACATTGGCCGCCTTTGTCGATGCCTTCTATGCCAAGCGCGGCCTTCCCACGCCGCCGCTGGATGCCTGACTTTCCTTTATCCAACTCTATTGCTTTGTGACAGGAGTGCTACATGAGCTTTCTAATTCCCGCTGCCTACGCCGACGCAGCCGCTCCGGCAGCCGCTGGCCCGGCCGGCACCGGTTTCGAGTGGGTCTTCCTGGTTGGTTTCCTGGTCATCTTCTACCTGATGATCTGGCGTCCCCAGGCCAAGCGCGCCAAGGAACACAAGAACCTGCTGGGCAACCTGCAAAAAGGTGACGAAGTCGTCACTTCCGGCGGTATCGCCGGCAAGGTGACCAAGGTCGCCGACGATTTCGTCGTCGTCGAGGTTTCCGACAACGTCGAGCTGAAGTTCCAGAAGGCCGCGATTGCCGCGACCCTGCCGAAAGGCACCCTGAAAGCGATCTGATTTTCACCTAAACACATGACGGGGCGCGCAAGGCGCCCCGCGTCATAACGGGCGGTGTCATGCTCAACAAGTATCCTCTGTGGAAATATCTGCTGATCCTGGCGGTCCTCGCCGTCGGGTTCATCTATTCCGCACCCAACCTCTACCCGGACGACCCGGCGGTGCAGATCAGCGGCGCCAGCACGGCGCTGCAGGTCACCCAGGCCGATGTCGACCGCGCTGCCAAGGCGCTGACCGACGCCGGTATCGCGGTGAAGGCCGACAGCCTGTCGAAGAAGGGCGGCCTGATCCGCCTGGTCAAGCAGGACGACCAGCTTCCCGCCAAGGAAGTGGTGCGCCGGACCCTGGGCGACGACTACGTGGTGGCGCTGAACCTGGCCCAGACCACTCCCGAGTGGCTGCGCAAGCTGGGCGGCAGCCCGATGAAGCTCGGCCTGGATCTGTCCGGCGGTGTGCACTTCCTGCTGGAAGTGGACATGGACAAGGCGGTCGATGCCCGCCTGAAGGTCTATGAAAGCGAAGTGAAGAGCCTGCTGCGCAAGGAGCGCGTGCGCTACCGCAGCCTGCCGATCCAGGATCGCGCGATCCAGCTCGGTTTCACCGACAGCGAATCCCTGGACAAGGCGCGCAGCCTGATCGCCAAGGACTTCCGCGATTTCGAGGTCGTGCCCGAAGAGCGCAACGGCCTGCAGGTCCTGCGCGTCGCCCTGACCCAGGCCAAACTGGCGGAAATCCGCGAATACTCCATCAAGCAGAACCTCACCACCGTCCGCAACCGGGTCAACGAGCTGGGCGTATCCGAGCCGCTGGTGCAGCGCCAGGGCGCCAATCGCATCGTGGTCGAGCTGCCGGGCGTGCAGGACACCGCGGAAGCCAAGCGAATCCTCGGCAAGACCGCCAACCTCGAATTCCGCCTGGCCGCCGAGCCGGACGCCCTCAAGTCCGCCACCGAGACCTTCGAGTTCCGCGAGCCGCGCCGTCCGCCGGTGCCGCTGGAGCGCGGGGTGATCATCACCGGCGACCAGGTCACCGACGCCAGCGCCAGTTTCGACGAGAACGGCCGCCCGCAGGTGAACATCCGCCTGGATGGCCATGGCGGCGAGCTGATGAACCGCGCCACCCGCAACAACGTCGGCCGCAGCATGGCGGTGGTGTTCATCGAGCAGAAGCCGGTGACCCGCTACACCAAGCAGATGGTCGATGGCGTCGAGAAGGAGGTCGCGGTTCCGGCGTTCAAGGAAGAGAAGCAGATCATCAGCCTGGCGACCATCCAGTCGCCGCTGGGCAACCAGTTCCGTATCACCGGCCTCGATGGCCCGGGCGAGTCCTCCGAGCTGGCCCTGCTGCTGCGTGCCGGCGGCCTGGCTGCGCCGATGTACTTCGCCGAAGAACGCACCATCGGCCCGAGCCTGGGGGCGGACAACATCGCCAAGGGTATCGATGCGTCGCTCTGGGGCATGCTCTTCGTATCGCTGTTCATCATCGTCATCTACCGTTTCTTCGGCGTGATCGCCACCGTTGCGCTGGCTTTCAACATGGTCATGCTGGTGGCGCTGATGTCGATCCTCGGCGCGACCCTGACCCTGCCGGGCATCGCCGGTATCGTGCTGACCATGGGCATGGCGGTGGACGCCAACGTGCTGATCTTCTCGCGGATACGCGAGGAACTGGCCAATGGCATGTCGGTCCAGAGGGCGATCCACGAAGGCTTCAACCGTGCCTTCACCGCGATCCTCGACGCCAACCTGACCTCGCTGCTGGTCGGCGGCATCCTCTACGCCATGGGCACCGGCCCGGTGAAAGGATTTGCCGTGACCATGTCGCTCGGCATCATCACCTCGATGTTCACGGCCATCATGGTCACCCGCGCAATGGTCAACCTGATCTTCGGCGGGCGTGACTTCAAGAAGCTGTGGATCTAAGGGGACTGAGATGAATATCAAGATCGGTACCATCAACTTCATGGGCATCCGCAACGTCGCGTTTGCCGTCACCCTGATCCTGACCGTCATCGCCCTGGGCAGCTGGTTCACCAAGGGCATCAACTTCGGCCTCGACTTCACCGGCGGTACGCTGATCGAGCTGACCTACGAACAACCGGCCGATCTCGGCAAGGTGCGTGGTCAACTGGTCGGCGCCGGCTACGAGGACGCCGTGGTGCAGAGCTTCGGCGACGCCCGCGACGTGCTGGTGCGGATGCCCAGCGAGGACCCGGAACTGGGCAAGAAGGTCGCTACCGCCTTGCAGCAGGCCGATGCCGGCAACCCGGCGAACCTGAAGCGGGTCGAGTACGTCGGCCCGCAGGTGGGTGAAGAACTGCGCGACCAGGGCGGCCTCGGCATGCTCCTGGCGCTGGGCGGCATCCTGCTGTACGTCGGCTTCCGCTTCCAGTGGAAGTTCGCCCTCGGTGCGATCCTCTCGCTGGTGCACGATGCGATCATCGTGATGGGCGTGCTGTCGTTCTTCCAGGTGACCTTCGACCTGACCGTCCTCGCCGCTGTGCTGGCGGTGGTCGGTTACTCGCTGAACGACACCATCGTGATCTTCGACCGGGTGCGCGAGAACTTCCGCGTGCTGCGCAAGGCCGATCTGGTCGAGAACCTGAACATCTCCACCAGCCAGACCCTGTTGCGTACCATCGCCACCTCGGTTTCCACGCTGCTGGCTATCGCCGCGCTGCTGTTCTTCGGCGGCGACAACCTGTTCGGTTTCTCCATCGCCCTGTTCGTCGGTGTAATGGCGGGTACCTACTCGTCGATCTACATCGCCAACGTGGTATTGATCTGGCTGAACCTGACCAGCGAGGACCTGATCCCGCCGCAGGCCAAGGATACCGTCGACGATCGCCCCTGAGGCGCTCTGGTTCGGCACTCCGGCGCCTGCCGGTCACTCGAGGACTCCCGCTTTTGGCGGGAGTTTTCGTATCTGCGCCAACGAAACGTTTGTCGGGAGCCTGGAACTTGGTGGTTTTTGCCCAGTCCTAGGCAAGGCAAAGGGCGAACATAGCCCGCATTGGATGAAAGCCAGGAGGTACATGTGAACAAGTCGATGCTCGTCGGGGCCGTTCTGGGTGCCGTAGGCGTGACCGCAGGTGGCGCGGTAGCCACCTATAGCCTGGTGGATCGCGGTCCCGACTACGCCGAGGTCGTCGCTGTCCAGCCGGTCAAGGAAACCATCAAGACGCCGCGCCAGGTCTGCAAGGACGTGGCCGTGACCCGCCAGCGTCCGGTCAAGGACCAGCACCAGATCGCCGGTACCGCCATCGGTGCGGTGGTCGGCGGCTTGCTGGGCAACCAGATCGGCGGCGGTACCGGCAAGAAGATCGCCACCGTGGCCGGCGCCGTCGGCGGCGGCTACGCCGGCAACAAGGTGCAGGAAGGCATGCAGGAGCGTGACACCTACACCACCACCGAAACCCGCTGCAGCACCGTGCACGACAGCAGCGAGAAGGTCGTCGGCTATGACGTGAAGTACATGCTCGACGGCAAGGCCGGGCAGATCCGCATGGAGCGCGATCCGGGCAGCCAGATCCCGGTCGACAAGAATGGCCGGCTGATCCTCAGCCAGGGCGAAACGCTGCGCTGAGCCTGGCTGTCGCAATGATGCACAAGGGCGCCCGCGGGCGCCCTTGTGCATTTTCATGGAGATGAAAAACCCGGCGCCAGGCCGGGTTCTTCGTCAGCGGCGGATCAGCGCTTCAGCGACGGCGGCAGGTGCGGCTGGATGGTGGTCAGCAGTGCCTTGAAGCATTTGGTGTTGCCGGCGACGATGTGACCCTTCTCGAGGAATTCGTGGCTGCCGGTGAAGTCGCTCACCAGGCCGCCGGCTTCCTGTACCAGCAGGGCGCCTGCCGCCATGTCCCATTCGGACAGGCCGAATTCCCAGAAGGCGTCGTAGCGTCCGGCGGCGACGTAGGCCAGGTCCAGGCTGGCGGCGCCGGCGCGGCGGATGCCGGCGGTCTGGCCGACCAGGCTGCGGAACATGTTCAGGTAGTTGTCGAGATTGTCGATCTGGTTGTCGCGGAACGGGAACCCGGTGCCGAGCAGGGCGCCTTCCAGGCTCTTGCGGCCGCTGACGCGCAGGCGACGACCGTTGAGGGCGGCGCCGCGGCCGCGGCTGGCGGTGAATTCTTCCTGGCGCACCGGGTCGAGGACCACGGCGTGCTCCAGGCGGCCCTTGTACTTGCAGGCGATGCTCACGGCGAAGTGCGGTACGCCATGGATGAAGTTGGTGGTGCCGTCCAGCGGATCGATCACCCAGAGGTAGTCGGCACCCTCGCCGCTGCCTTCGATGAAGCCGCCTTCCTCGCCCATGATCGCGTGAGTCGGATAGGCCTTGCGCAGCGCGGCGACGATGGTCTGCTCGGCGGCGCGATCGACTTCGGTCACGTAGTCCTTGGCATCCTTCTCGTTGACCGAGATGACATCCAGGCGTTCGATGGAGCGGAAAATCAGTTCACCGGCGCTGCGAGCGGCGCGCAGGGCGATATTCAGCATAGGCTGCATGGAGAGGTCACCTGGGTCGTTAAAGAAAGCCGGCCATTCTAGCAGAAACCGATGGCGTTTGAAGGGCGACCTGTCGGCCGCATGGTATAAAGCTGACCTCTGCTGTAGGATTTCACACCCTTCAGTAACTTGGCGTTGGAGAGCATCGGCGTTGCTCGACCGTATTCGTGTGGTGTTGGTCAACACCAGTCATCCCGGCAACATCGGCGGGGCGGCCCGTGCCATGAAGAACATGGGCCTGTCGCAACTGGTGCTGGTGCAGCCGGAAAGCTTTCCCCACGGCGACGCGGTGGCGCGGGCTTCCGGCGCCACCGACATCCTCGACGCCGCAAGGGTGGTGGACACCCTGGAAGAGGCCCTGAGCGGCTGCAGCGTGGTGCTCGGCACCAGCGCCCGCGACCGGCGGATTCCCTGGCCGCTGCTGGATCCGCGCGAGTGCGCGACGACCTGCCTGGAGCACCTGGAGGCGAATGGCGAGGTGGCCCTGGTATTCGGGCGCGAATATGCGGGTTTGACCAACGAAGAATTGCAGCGCTGCCAGTTCCATGTGCATATCCCCTCCGATCCCGAGTTCGGCTCGCTGAACCTGGCGGCCGCGGTCCAGGTGCTCACCTACGAGGTGCGCATGGCGTGGCTGGCGGCCCAGGGCAAGCCGACCAAGATGGAAAAGTTCGAGTCCACCTCGATGCTCAACACCGAGCTGGTGACGGCCGACGAGCTGGAACTCTATTACGCGCATCTGGAGAGGACGCTGATCGATATCGGCTTCCTCGATCCGGAGAAGCCGCGCCACCTGATGTCGCGGTTGCGGCGCCTGTATGGGCGCAGCGCGATCAGCAAGCTGGAAATGAATATCCTGCGCGGGATCCTGACCGAAACCCAGAAGGTGGCCCGAGGCCTGTCCTACAAGCGGAGTGACGACTGATGTTCGAACGTGTGCGTGAAGATATCCAAAGCGTATTCCACCGTGATCCGGCGGCTCGCAACGCACTCGAGGTCCTCACCTGTTATCCGGGCCTGCACGCCGTCTGGCTGCATCGGCTGGCCCACGGCTTGTGGACGTCCGGCTGGAAGTGGCTGGCGCGCCTGGTGTCCAATTTCGGCCGCTGGATGACCGGCATCGAGATCCACCCGGGGGCCAGGATCGGCCGGCGCTTCTTCATCGACCACGGCATGGGCATCGTCATCGGCGAAACCGCCGAGATCGGCGACGACGTCACCCTCTATCAGGGCGTCACCCTGGGCGGTACCACCTGGAACAAGGGCAAGCGCCACCCCACCCTCGGCAACAACGTGGTGGTCGGTGCCGGTGCCAAGGTGCTCGGCCCGTTCACCGTCGGCGAGGGCGCCAAGGTCGGCTCCAACGCCGTGGTGACCAAGGAAGTCCCGCCGGGTGCCACCGTGGTCGGCATTCCCGGGCGGATCATCATGCGCGAGGACTCCGAGCAGCAGGCCAAGCGCCAGGCGATGGCGGAGAAGCTCGGCTTCGATGCCTATGGGGTCAGCCAGGACATGCCGGACCCGGTGGCGCGTGCCATTGGTCAGTTGCTCGATCACCTGCAGGCCGTCGACGGCCGGCTCGAGGGCATGTGCCAGGCGCTCACCGCCCTGGGTAGCGACTACTGCGCGAAGGACCTGCCGGTATTGCGCGAGGAAGATTTCGCCGGAGTCAAGGACGAGGACGGCAATCCGGCCGCGTAATGCGCGGCCGGCGGCTTTCTGCTAGCATGTAGCGCCCTGAATTTGCCTAATCCTGAGTAATTTGATCGGTCTTATAGTTGACCTAATTACTCGGATAAGAGCATAATCCGCGTCAACCCCGAATGATCCCGATGGGAAAAGCCCATGCGTCTGACCACCAAAGGCCGCTACGCCGTAACCGCCATGCTCGACCTGGCGCTGCATGCTCAGCAAGGTCCGGTCTCGCTGGCCGATATCTCCGAACGCCAAGGCATTTCCCTGTCCTATCTCGAACAGCTGTTCGCCAAGTTGCGCCGTGGCAACCTGGTGACCAGCGTGCGCGGCCCGGGCGGCGGCTACCAGCTGTCCCGCCATATGTCGGGCATCCATGTGGCGCAGGTGATCGACGCGGTCAACGAATCCGTCGACGCGACCCGCTGCCAGGGGCAGGGCGATTGCCACTCCGGCGATACCTGTCTGACCCACCACCTGTGGTGCGACCTCAGTTTGCAGATCCATGAGTTCCTCAGCGGCATCAGCCTGGCCGATCTGGTCAGCCGCCAGGAGGTCCAGGAGGTCGCGCTGCGCCAGGACGAACGCCGTTGCTCAGGCAAGACGCCTCGTCTCGACAAGATTGAAGCGTCCGCCATCGACTGAGCAGGGCGCCAGCCTGTAGGAGTTACCTGATGAAATTGCCGATCTACCTCGATTACTCCGCGACCACTCCCGTCGATCCCCGCGTCGCCCAGAAAATGAGCGAATGCCTGCTGATGGACGGTAACTTCGGCAACCCGGCTTCGCGTTCCCACGTGTTCGGCTGGAAAGCCGAAGAAGCCGTGGAGAACGCCCGTCGCCAGGTGGCCGAACTGGTCAACGCCGATCCCCGCGAGATCGTCTGGACCTCCGGCGCCACCGAGTCCGACAACCTGGCGATCAAGGGCGTCGCGCACTTCTACTCGGGCAAGGGCAAGCACATCATCACCTCGAAGATCGAGCACAAGGCGGTCCTCGACACCTGTCGCCAGCTGGAGCGCGAAGGTTTCGAAGTGACCTACCTGGAGCCGGGAGAAGATGGTCTGATCACTCCGGCTCTGGTCGAGGCGGCGCTGCGTGACGACACCATCCTGGTCTCGGTCATGCACGTGAACAACGAGATCGGCACCGTCAACGACATCGCCGCCATCGGCGAGCTGACCCGCTCCCGCGGCGTGCTGTTCCACGTCGACGCCGCACAGTCGACCGGCAAGGTCGAGATCGACCTGGACAAGCTCAAGGTCGACCTGATGTCCTTCTCCGCGCACAAGACCTACGGCCCGAAAGGCATTGGCGCGCTCTACGTCCGGCGCAAGCCGCGCGTCCGCATCGAGGGTCAGATGCACGGTGGCGGCCATGAGCGCGGCATGCGTTCCGGCACCCTGGCCACCCACCAGATCGTCGGCATGGGCGAGGCGTTCCGCATCGCCAAGGAAGAAATGGCCCAGGAGAACGCCCGCGTGCTGGCGCTCCGCGACCGCTTCTTCGCGCAGATCGACGGCCTGGAAGAGCTCTACATCAACGGCAGCATGACCTCCCGCGTCCCGCACAACCTCAACGTCAGCTTCAACTACGTCGAGGGCGAGTCGCTGATCATGGCGCTCAAGGACCTCGCGGTCTCCTCCGGTTCGGCCTGTACCTCGGCGTCCCTGGAACCGTCCTACGTATTGCGCGCCCTGGGCCGCAACGACGAACTGGCGCATAGCTCCATCCGCTTCACCTTCGGTCGCTTCACCACCGAGGAAGAGATCGACTATGCCGCGAAGAAGGTGGTCGAGGCCGTTTCCAAGCTGCGCGAACTGTCGCCGCTGTGGGATATGTACAAAGAGGGCGTCGACCTGTCCCAGGTCGAATGGCAGGCGCACTGAGCGCCTCGTGCCCCGGAAAAACGTGAGGATTAGCCATGGCATATAGCGAAAAGGTCATCGACCACTACGAAAACCCGCGCAACGTCGGCAAGCTCGACGCTGCCGATCCCAACGTCGGCACCGGCATGGTCGGCGCGCCGGCCTGCGGCGACGTGATGCGCCTGCAGATCAAGGTCAACGAGCAGGGCGTGATCGAAGACGCCAAGTTCAAGACCTACGGTTGCGGTTCCGCGATCGCCTCCAGCTCCCTCGCCACCGAGTGGATGAAGGGCAAGACCCTGGACGAGGCGGAAACCATCAAGAACACCACCATCGCCGAAGAGCTGGCCCTGCCGCCGGTGAAGATCCACTGCTCCGTTCTCGCCGAAGACGCCATCAAGGCCGCCGTTCGCGACTACAAGCAGAAGAAGGGTTTGCTCTAAGCCGCTCGTGACGAGTAAGGAGTTGCAATGGCCATCAGCATGACCGAAGCCGCCGCCAAACACGTGCAGCGCTCCCTCGAGGGGCGCGGCAAGGGCGAGGGTATCCGTCTTGGCGTGCGCACCACTGGCTGTTCCGGGCTTGCCTATGTCCTCGAATTCGTCGATGAACTGGCGGCCGAGGACCTGGTCTTCGAGAGCCATGGCGTGAAGGTCATCATCGACCCGAAAAGCCTGGTCTATCTCGATGGCACCGAGCTGGACTTCACTCGCGAAGGGCTCAACGAAGGCTTCAAGTTCAACAATCCCAACGTTCGTGGCGAATGCGGCTGCGGCGAAAGCTTCAACGTCTGAGGCCGGCGTGGGTAAACCCTGTCATTTCGCCCAGTTCGACCTGCAACCGGCTTTCCTGGTCGATCTCGACGAGCTCGGCCAGCGCTATCGCGAGTTGGTGCGCAGCGTCCATCCCGACCGTTTCGCCGACGCTCCCGAGCGCGAGCAGCGTCTCGCCCTGGAACGCGCGGCGCAACTGAACGAGGCCTACCAGACCCTGAAGAGCGCTCCGCGCCGGGCCCTGTACCTGTTGACCCTGAGTGGTCACGAGTTGCCCTTGGAGGCTACGGTGCAGGATCCGGAGTTTCTCCTGCAGCAGATGCAGCTGCGCGAGGAACTGGAGGAGTTGCAGGACAGCGCCGACCTGGCCGGCGTGGCGACCTTCAAGCGTCGGCTCAAGGCCGCCCAGGCCGAGCTGGAGCGTGAGTTCGCCGCGTGCTGGGACGATGCGCAGCGCCGCGAAGAGGCCGAACGCCTGGTCCGTCGCATGCAGTTCCTCGACAAGCTCGCGCAGGAAGTGCGCCAGCTGGAAGAGCGACTCGACGATTAATCCCTGCGGCCCCCGGGCCGCACCCCATAGTTAAGACAGAGCATGGCCCTACTGCAGATCGCCGAGCCCGGTCAGAGTCCCAAGCCCCATGAGCGTCGCCTGGCGGTTGGGATCGACCTGGGTACCACCAATTCGCTGGTCGCCGCGGTGCGTAGCGGCGTCGCCGAGCCCTTGCCGGATGCGCAGGGACGCCTGATCCTGCCTTCCGCGGTGCGTTATCACGCCGAGCGGGCGGAAGTGGGCGAGAGCGCCCGCGCGGCCGCCGCGGAGGATCCCTTCAATACCGTCATTTCGGTCAAGCGCCTGATGGGGCGCGGCCTGGAGGACGTCAAGCAACTGGGCGAGCAATTGCCCTACCGCTTCCGCCAGGGCGAGTCGCACATGCCCTTCATCGAGACCGTACAGGGGTTGAAGAGTCCTGTGGAAGTCTCGGCGGACATCCTGCGTGAGCTGCGCCAGCGCGCCGAAACCACCCTCGGTGGCGAGCTGGTGGGTGCGGTGATCACTGTGCCGGCCTATTTCGACGACGCCCAGCGCCAGGCTACCAAGGATGCCGCGCGCCTGGCCGGACTGAACGTCCTGCGCCTGCTCAACGAGCCGACCGCCGCCGCCGTGGCCTACGGCCTGGACAAGGGCGCGGAAGGCCTGGTGGCCATCTATGACCTGGGTGGCGGAACCTTCGACATTTCCATCCTGCGCCTGACCCGCGGTGTCTTCGAAGTCCTGGCCACCGGCGGCGATACGGCCCTGGGCGGCGACGACTTCGACCATGCCATCGCTGGCTGGGTGATCGAGCAGGCTGGCCTTTCTGCCGATCTGGACCCGGGCAGCCAGCGGCAGTTGCTGCAAATCGCCTGTGCGGCCAAGGAGCGTCTTACCGACGAGGCGTCGGTCCGGGTCGCCTACGGCGACTGGAGCGGCGAGCTGAGCCGGGCGACGCTCGACGAGTTGATCGAGCCGTTCGTCGCTCGCAGCCTGAAGTCCTGCCGCCGAGCGGTGCGCGACTCCGGTGTCGATCTGGAAGAAATCCGCTCGGTGGTGATGGTCGGTGGCTCGACCCGCGTGCCCCGTGTGCGCACGGCGGTTGGCGAGTTGTTCGGCTGCGAGCCGCTGACCGATATCGATCCGGACCAGGTGGTCGCCATCGGCGCGGCCATCCAGGCCGATGCCCTGGCCGGCAACAAGCGCGGCGAGGAATTGCTGCTGCTGGACGTCATTCCGCTGTCGCTCGGCCTGGAAACCATGGGCGGGCTGATGGAGAAGGTGATTCCGCGCAATACCACCATCCCGGTGGCGCGCGCCCAGGAGTTCACCACCTACAAGGACGGCCAGACGGCCATGATGATCCACGTGCTGCAGGGCGAGCGCGAGCTGGTGAAGGATTGTCGTTCGCTGGCGCGCTTCGAGCTGCGCGGCATTCCGCCGATGGTGGCGGGCGCGGCGAAAATCCGGGTGACCTTCCAGGTCGACGCCGACGGCTTGCTCGGCGTGTCCGCACGCGAACTGAGTTCCGGCGTCGAGGCCAGCATCCAGGTCAAGCCGTCCTATGGGCTGACCGACGGCGAGATCGCGCGGATGCTCAAGGACTCCTTCGACTACGCCGGCGACGACAAGGCTGCCCGCGCCCTGCGCGAACAGCAGGTCGAGGCGCAGCGGCTGCTGGAGGCCGTGCAGTCGGCGCTGGACGTCGACGGCGAGCGGCTCCTGGACGAAGAGGAGCGCCTGGCCATCGCGGCGCAGATGGACACTTTGCGTGAACTGGCCGGTGGTAGCGACACCGCGGCCATCGAGAACCAGATCAAGCGCCTGTCCCAGGTGACCGACGCTTTCGCCGCACGGCGGATGGACGCGACCGTCAAGGCCGCGCTCTCCGGCCGCCGGCTCAACGAAATCGAGGAATAAGCGAAGATGCCGCAGATCGTGATTCTGCCCCATGCCGATCACTGCCCCGAGGGGGCGGTATTCGAGGCGAAGCCCGGCGAAACCATCCTGGATGCCGCGTTGCGCAATGGCATCGAGATCGAGCATGCCTGTGAGAAATCCTGCGCCTGCACGACCTGCCACGTAATCGTCCGCGAAGGCCTCGACTCCATGGAGCCGTCCGACGAACTCGAAGACGACATGCTGGACAAGGCCTGGGGCCTGGAGCCCGATTCGCGGCTATCCTGCCAGGCAGTGGTGGCCGACGAAGACCTGGTGGTCGAGATTCCCAAGTACACCATCAACCAGGTGTCGGAAGGCCACTGAGCCCGGCGGTAGTAGAGGAGCGTGCAATGAGCCTGAAATGGACCGATGTGCTGGAAATCGCCATCCAGCTCGACGAAAGCAAGCCGGAGGTCGATCCGCGATACGTCAACTTCGTCGATCTGCGGCGCTGGGTGGTGGAACTTCCAGAGTTCTCCGACGATCCTCAGCGTAGCGGGGAGAAAGTCCTGGAGGCCATCCAGGCCGCCTGGATCGAGGAACGGGACTAGCCATAGGCCCGCCCTACGCATTTGCCGGGAACCCGCGTATAATTCGCGGGTTTTATTTTAGGTAAGGCCTGAAATCGCCCGCGGGCGCATTCCAGGCTAGGCGCGCCGGGCCCGATGCCAGGCGCAGCCACGCTGATTCCGGCCCTTTCGGGCCGTTTTCGTCAGCGTCCTGAACGAATCACGGCGTCCCGCCCCGCTGGCGGGGCCGCCCATGCTAGACAACCTTGTTTCGGAGTTTTACCAATGGCACTGCAACGCACCCTGTCCATCATCAAGCCGGACGCCGTTTCCAAGAACGTGATCGGCGAAATCCTGACCCGCTTCGAGAAAGCCGGCCTGCGCGTCGTCGCCGCTAAAATGGTTCAGCTGTCCGAGCGTGAAGCCGGTGGCTTCTATGCCGAGCACAAAGAGCGTCCGTTCTTCAAGGACCTGGTTTCCTTCATGACTTCCGGTCCGGTTGTAGTCCAGGTCCTGGAAGGCGAGGACGCCATCGCCAAGAACCGCGAGCTGATGGGCGCCACCGATCCGAAGAAAGCCGACGCCGGTACCATCCGCGCCGACTTCGCCGTCTCCATCGACGAGAACGCCGTCCACGGTTCCGATTCCGAAGCTTCCGCCGCTCGCGAGATCGCCTACTTCTTCGCGGCTACCGAAGTCTGCGAGCGCATTCGCTGATCGAGCGTGGGTGAGGGTGAAACCATGACAACGACCACCGCCGGCAAGGTGAACCTGCTGGGCCTGACCCAGCCGCAGCTGGAACAGTTCTTCGAGTCCATCGGCGAGAAGCGTTTCCGGGCCGGCCAGGTCATGAAGTGGATTCACCACTTTGGCGTCGACGATTTCGACGCCATGACCAACGTCGGCAAGGCCTTGCGCGAAAAGCTCAAGGCCTCAGCCGAGATACGCGGTCCCGAGATCGTCAGCCAGGATATTTCCGCCGACGGCACCCGCAAGTGGGTGGTCCGGGTGGCGTCCGGCAGTTGCGTCGAGACCGTGTACATCCCCCAGGGCGGACGCGGCACCCTGTGCGTGTCCTCCCAGGCGGGCTGCGCCCTGGATTGCAGTTTCTGCTCCACCGGCAAGCAGGGTTTCAACAGCGACCTCACCGCCGCCGAGGTGATCGGCCAGGTGTGGATCGCCAACAAGTCGTTCGGTACCGTTCCGGCCAAGATCGACCGCGCCATCACCAATGTCGTGATGATGGGCATGGGCGAGCCGCTGCTGAACTTCGACAACGTGGTCGCCGCCATGAACATCATGATGGACGACCTCGGCTACGGTATTTCCAAGCGCAAGGTGACCCTGTCCACCTCCGGCGTGGTGCCGATGATCGACAAGCTCGGCGAGGTGATCGACGTGTCCCTGGCCCTGTCGCTGCACGCACCGAACGACGAGTTGCGCAACAAGCTGGTGCCGATCAACAAGAAATATCCGCTGGGCATGCTGCTGGATGCCTGCCGCCGGTATATTTCCCGGCTCGGCGAGAAGCGCGTGCTGACCGTCGAATACACCCTGCTCAAGGATGTCAACGATCAGCCCGAGCATGCTGAGCAGATGATCGCATTGCTGAAAGACACGCCTTGCAAGATCAACCTGATTCCGTTTAATCCATTCCCGCACTCCGGCTACGAGCGCCCGAGCAACAATGCCATCCGGCGTTTCCAGGACATGTTGCACAAGGGCGGCTTCAACGTGACCGTGCGTACCACCCGCGGCGACGACATCGACGCGGCCTGTGGCCAACTGGTTGGTCAGGTCATGGATCGTACCCGCCGGAGCGAACGTTATATTGCCGTGCGCCAACTGGCCGAGTCCGAGTCGGCGGCGAATCGAAATTGAGTGAGAGGAGGGTTCCGATGACTGTACGCGCCGCGCTGGTGTTCCTGTTGGCAGTTGGGCTGACAGGCTGCGTGACGAGCGGAGATCAGAATCCCCTGAAAACCGACAAGGGCCGTGACGAGGCGCGCGACGCCTATATCCAGCTTGGCCTCGGCTATCTCCAGCGGGGGAACACCGAGCAGGCCAAGGTGCCGCTGCGCAAGGCCCTCGAGATCGACCCTTCCAGCGCCGACGCGCACGCCGCGCTGGCGGTGGTGTTCCAGACCGAGATGGAGCCCAAGCTGGCCGACGAGGAGTACCGCAAGGCGCTCGCCAGCGATAGCCGCAATGCCCGGGTACTGAACAACTACGGCGGTTTCCTCTACGAGCAGAAGCGCTACGAGGAGGCCTACCAGCGTCTCCTGGAGGCCAGCCAGGACACCCTCTATCCCGAGCGCTCGCGGGTCTTCGAGAACCTCGGCCTGGTTTCGCTGCAAATGAAGAAACCGGCCCAGGCCAAGGAGTACTTCGAGAAATCCCTGCGTCTGAACCGTAACCAGCCCAGCGTCGCGCTGGAGATGGCCGACCTGCTCTACAAGGAGCGCGAGTACGTGCCGGCTCGCCAGTACTATGATCTCTTTGCCCAGGGCGGCGGGCAGAACGCCCGCAGTCTGTTGCTGGGCATTCGTCTCGCGAAGGTCTTCGAAGACCGCGACACGGCCGCCAGCTATGGCCTGCAGTTGAAACGCCTGTACCCAGGCTCTCCCGAATATCAGGAATTCCAGGCGGAAAAATGATGAAAGCGCCGCAGCCCGAAGTCGTAGCCACCGCTTCCCGTCAGAACCCCGGGGAAACCCTGCGCCAGGCGCGCGAGCAGAAGGGCCTGTCGCTGTCGCAGGTGGCCGGGCAACTGAACCTGACCGAGAATTCGCTGCGTCAGCTGGAAAACGGCGCGTTCGACAAGCTGCCGGGACACACCTTCTCGCGCGGTTACATCCGCGCCTACGCCAAGCTCATGGGCCTCGACCAGGCCGAGCTGGTCAACAGCTTCGACCATTTCACCGGCACCAATGCCAGCGGCAGCACCGTACAGAGCCTGGGACGGGTCGCCGAGCCGGTGCGCCTGTCGCGCAACGTGCTGCGTATCGTCAGTCTGTTACTGCTCGCCCTGCTGATCGGCTTCGGCTACTTCTGGTGGCAGGAGCATTCCGCGCGCACGCCGGAAACCGCCGGTCTGAGCCTTGAGCATGTCGAAGTGGAAAGCGCCGACGGCACCACCGAGATCCATACCCTGGACGAGCCTGAAGACCAGGCGGTGATCGAAGCGCAGAAGGAAGGCGAGCAAGCGCCCGCCGAGGTTTCTCCGGAAGTCGCTGCCCAGGCCGAGGGAGCGCCGCCGGTGGCGAGCGAGGGCGCGCAGGTTCTCGCCGCTCCGGCCCAGGGCACCCCCGCCGCACCCCAGCAGCCCGTTACCGCCGCGCCTGCCGGCACGGCTCCCGCTCCCGCTCCCGGTACTGCTCCAGCCGTTCCAACGACGGCCAGTCCGGCCGCCCCGCCAGCGCCGAGCGAACCTGCCGCCGCGCCCGTGGTGGCCGGCGAGGGCCAGGGGGTGGTCAAGGTACAGTTCGTCGCCGATTGCTGGACCCAGGTCACCGACGCCAACGGCAAGGTCCTGGTCAGCGCGCTGAAGCGCAAGGGCGACAGCCTGGAATTGGCCGGCAAGGCCCCGCTGGAGCTGCGCCTCGGTTTCGCTCGCGGCGCCCAGGTCAGCTACAACGGCCAGCCGGTGGACGTGACCCCCTTCGTCCGCGGCGAAACGGCCCGTCTGAAGGTAGGACAATGAGCATTCATAGCGCTTCTCCGATCATTCGCCGCAAGTCTCGGAAAATCTGGGTCGGCAACGTCCCGGTGGGCGGCGATGCGCCGATCGCCGTGCAGAGCATGACCAACACCGAGACCTGCGACGTCGCTGCCACCGTCGCGCAGATCCGCCGCCTGGAAGATGCCGGCGCGGACATCGTGCGGGTTTCCGTCCCCGACATGGACGCCGCCGAGGCGTTCGGCAAGATCAAGCAGCAGGTCAACGTGCCGCTGGTCGCCGACATCCACTTCGACTATCGCATCGCCCTGCGCGTCGCCGAGCTGGGAGTGGACTGCCTGCGCATCAATCCGGGCAACATCGGTCGCGAGGACCGGGTCAAGGCCGTGGTCGACGCCGCGCGCGAGCGCAACATCCCGATCCGTATCGGCGTCAATGCCGGTTCGCTGGAAAAGGACCTGCAGAAGAAATACGGCGAACCGACCCCGGAAGCCCTGCTCGAATCGGCCATGCGCCACGTCGATCATCTCGACAAGCTGGACTTCCAGAACTTCAAGGTCAGCGTCAAGGCCTCCGACGTCTTCATGGCCGTCGCCGCCTATCGCCTGCTGGCCAGGCAGATCGAGCAGCCCCTGCACCTGGGCATCACCGAGGCCGGCGGCCTGCGCTCCGGCACGGTGAAGTCGGCGGTGGGGCTGGGCATGCTCCTGGCCGAGGGAATCGGCGACACCATCCGGATTTCCCTGGCTGCCGATCCGGTCGAGGAGATCAAGGTCGGTTTCGACATCCTCAAGTCCCTGCACCTGCGCTCCCGTGGCATCAACTTCATCGCCTGCCCGAGCTGTTCGCGGCAGAACTTCGACGTGGTGAAGACCATGAACGAGCTGGAAGGGCGCCTGGAGGACCTGCTGGTACCGATGGACGTGGCCGTGATCGGTTGCGTCGTCAACGGTCCGGGCGAAGCCAAGGAGGCCCATGTCGGCCTCACCGGCGGCACTCCGAACCTGGTGTATATCGACGGCAAGCCGTCGCAGAAACTGACCAACGACAACCTGGTGGACGAGCTGGAACGGCTGATCCGCCAGAAGGCGGCCGAGAAGGCCGAAGCCGATGCGAGCCTGATCGTCCGCGGCTGACCCGTTTAAGGACCCTACGTGAGCAAGTCCCTGCAAGCCATTCGTGGCATGAACGACATCCTGCCGGAGCAGACTCCGGCCTGGCGCTATCTGGAACGCACCTTCGCCGGCCTGCTGGACGGCTACGGCTACAGCGAGATCCGCCTGCCCATCCTCGAGTTCACCGAACTCTTCGCCCGCGGCATCGGCGAAGGCACCGACGTGGTCGACAAGGAGATGTACACCTTCCTCGACCGCAACGGCGAATCCCTGACCATGCGTCCGGAAGGTACCGCCGGTTGCGTGCGCGCCGTGCTGGAGCACGGCCTGAGCGGCGGTGGTCAAGTGCAGAAGCTCTGGTACACCGGGCCGATGTTCCGTTACGAGAAACCGCAGAAAGGTCGCTACCGGCAGTTCCACCAGATCGGCGTGGAAGTCTTCAACCTGCCCGGTCCGGACATCGACGCCGAGTTGATCATCCTCACCTGGCGCCTGTGGCAGAAGCTCGGCATGGCCGACGCGGTGACCCTGCAGCTCAACACCCTCGGCTCCAGCGAGGCCCGCGCACGCTATCGCGAGGCCCTGGTGGCCTATCTGCAGGAGCGCTTCGAGCAACTCGACGAAGACAGCCAGCGGCGCATGACCACCAATCCGCTGCGAATCCTCGACAGCAAGGTGGAGAGCACCCAGGCGTTGCTGGTTGGCGCGCCGACCCTGCACGACTATCTCGACGAAGAATCGATCGCCCACTTCGAGGGTCTCAAGGCCCGCCTGGATGCTGTCGGACTTCGCTACGAAATCAACCAGAAGCTGGTGCGCGGCCTGGACTATTACTGCCGCACGGCTTTCGAGTGGGTCACCGACAAGCTTGGCGCCCAGGGCACCGTTTGCGGCGGTGGCCGCTACGACGGGCTGGTCAGCCAGTTCGGCGGCAAGCCGACCCCGGGTGTCGGTTTCGCCATGGGCGTGGAACGCCTGGTGCTGCTGCTGGAAACCTTGGGGGTGATCCCCGCCGAACTGAACCGTCCGGCCGACCTCTACGTCTGCGCCTTCGGCGAACCGGCCGAGCTGGCCGCCCTGACCCTGGCCGAACAGTTGCGCAGCGCCATTCCCGGCATACGCCTGCTGGTCAACGCCGGCGCCGGTAGCTTCAAGAGCCAGTTCAAGAAGGCCGACAAGAGCGGCGCGCGCTTTGCCCTGATCCTCGGGGAGGACGAGGTGGCCAATCGCGTGGTAGGTTTCAAGCCCCTGCGTGACGAGGGCGAGCAACAAAGCATTGCCTGGGATGCTCTGCCCGAGCACCTGGCAGCCTGTCTGGCACAGGCTTGAGAACATAAAGAATAGGAGTGATTGGGGTGACATCGCGTACCGAAGACGAAGACCTGGCGCAGATCAAGGACTGGTGGCAGCGCAACGGCAAGCCCCTGGTCACCGGCGGCATCCTCGCGCTGGCAGTGGTATTCGGCTGGCAGGCCTGGCAGAAGTACCAGACCAACCAGGCGCAGGGCGCCTCGATCGTCTACCAGCAACTGATCGAAACCGCGCTGAATCCGGCCGGCCAGCCGGATCCGGCGAAGGTGGCGGAGCTGGCTGGCAAGCTGAAGAGCGAGTTCGGCGGCACCCATTATGCCCAGTACGGCAGCCTGTTCGTGGCCAAGGTCGCGGTCGACAGCGGCAAGCTGGATGACGCCGTTGCCGAGCTGAAGGCGGTCATGGACAAGCCGGCCGACGCCACCCTCGGCGAACTGGCGCGGCAGCGCCTGGCCCGGGTCCTGGCGGCCCAGGGCAAGGTCGAGGAAGGCCTGAAGCTGCTCGATGGCGATGCCGACAAGGCCTACGTCTCGACCCGCGAGGAGCTCAGGGGCGACCTGCTGGTGCAGCTCAAGCGCACCGACGAGGCGCGCGCGGCCTACGAGAAAGCCAAGCAGTCGCTGCCCGAAGACGGTGCCGGCGATGCCCTGCAGATCAAGCTCGACGACCTGTCCAAGGGAGAGGCCTGAGATGGTGCAATGGAAACACGCGGCGCTGCTCGCCCTGGCCCTGGCGGTCGTGGGTTGCAGCAGCAACAGCAAGAAGGAACTCCCGCCCGCCGAACTGACCGACTTCAAAGAGGAAGTCGTGTTGAGCAAGCAGTGGAGCCGCTCGGTCGGTGATGGCCAGGGTGACCTGTACAACCTGCTCGAACCGGCCGTCGATGGTTCCACCATCTACGCCGCGTCCGCCGAAGGGCGGGTGATGGCGATCCAGCGCGAGACCGGCGACGTGCTCTGGAAGAAGGACCTCGAGCGTCCGGTTTCCGGCGGTGTCGGCGTTGGCTACGGCCTGGTGCTGGTGGGTACCCTGCGCGGTGACGTGATCGCCCTCGACGAAGCCACCGGCAAGAAGAAGTGGACCAAGCGAGTCAACAGCGAAGTGCTGTCGGCGCCGGCCACCAACGGCGACGTGGTGGTGGTGCAGACCCAGGACGACAAGCTGATCGGCCTCGATGCGGCCAGCGGCGACCAGCGCTGGATCTACGAAAGCACCGTGCCGGTGCTGACCCTGCGCGGCACCGGCGCGCCGCTGATCGCCGGCAACATGGCCCTGGCCGGCCTGGCCAGCGGCAAGGTGGTGGCGGTCGACGTACAGCGCGGCCTGCCGATCTGGGAGCAGCGGGTAGCGATTCCCCAGGGGCGTTCCGAACTGGATCGCGTGGTGGACATCGACGGCGGCCTCCTGCTGTCCGGCGACACCCTCTACGTGGTCAGCTACCAGGGCCGTGCCGCGGCGCTGGACGTGAACAGCGGCCGCCTGCTCTGGCAGCGCGAAGCGTCGAGCTACGTCGGCGTCGCCGAAGGCTTCGGCAATATCTACGTCAGCCAGGCCAGCGGTTCGGTGGAAGGCCTGGACTCGCGCGGTGCCTCTTCGCTGTGGAACAACGACGCCCTGGCGCGTCGCCAACTGTCGGCTCCGGCGGTGTTCTCCAGCAACGTGGTGGTCGGCGACCTGGAAGGCTACGTGCATCTGCTGAGCCAGGTGGACGGTCGCTTCGTCGGTCGCGAGCGGGTCGACAGCGATGGCGTGCGGGTTCGTCCGCTGGTGGTCGGGAGCTGGATGTACGTGTTCGGCAACGGTGGCAAGCTCGTCGCCTACACCATCCGCTAGACTGGGTTTCAAGTGTCCGGCCGCTGCCGTCCGACGTCAGCGGCCTTTGTGTTTTCTGAATTCTCGTGGAGAGCCGCATGGTTCCCGTTATTGCCCTGGTGGGTCGCCCGAACGTCGGCAAGTCCACTCTGTTCAACCGCCTGACCAAGTCGCGCGACGCCATCGTGGCGGAGTACGCAGGCCTGACTCGCGATCGCCAGTACGGCGAGGCGCGCTGGCAGGGCCGCACCTATATCGTCATCGATACCGGAGGCATCTCCGGCGATGAGGAAGGCATCGATGCGAAAATGGCCGAGCAATCGTTGCAGGCCATCGAGGAGGCGGATGCCGTCCTGTTCCTGGTCGATTCGCGCGCCGGCATGACCGCCGCCGACCAGATGATCGCCGAGCACCTGCGCAAGCGGAACAAGCGCAGCTTCCTGATCGCCAACAAGGTCGACACCATCGATCCCGATCTCGCTCGCGCCGAGTTCAGCCCGCTGGGCCTGGGCGATGCGCTGCCGATCGCCGCCGCCCACGGTCGCGGCATCAACCATATGCTGCAGGAAGCCCTGGGGATCTTCCCCAAGGACAACGCGGAGGAAGAGGGCGAGGGCGAGCCGGCGAGCGAAGAGGTCGCCGAAGGCGAGGAACCGACCCGGATTCCCGGTCCCAGCGAGAAGGACGGGATCAAGATTGCCATCATCGGCCGGCCCAACGTGGGCAAGTCGACCCTGGTCAACCGCATGCTCGGCGAAGAGCGGGTGATCGTCTACGACCAGGCCGGCACCACCCGCGACAGCATCTACATCCCGTTCGAGCGCAACGAGGAGAAGTACACCCTGATCGACACCGCTGGCGTGCGGCGTCGCGGCAAGATCTTCGAGGCGGTGGAAAAGTTCTCGGTGGTGAAGACCCTCCAGGCGATCCAGGACGCCAACGTGGTGATCTTCGTCATGGACGCCCGCGAAGGGGTGGTCGAGCACGACCTCAACCTGCTCGGCTTCGTCCTCGAGACCGGCCGTGCCCTGGTCATCGCCCTGAACAAGTGGGATGGCATGGAGGCGGCCGAGCGTGACTACGTGAAGACCGAACTGGAGCGGCGCCTGCTGTTCGTCGACTTCGCCGACATCCATTTCATTTCGGCCCTGCATGGCACCGGCGTCGGCCATCTCTACAAGTCGGTCCAGGAGTCCTTCCGTTCGGCGGTGACCCGCTGGCCGACCAGCCGCCTGACCAGCATCCTCGAGGACGCCGTGCAGGTGCACCAGCCGCCGATGGTCAACGGTCGCCGGATCAAGCTGCGCTACGCCCACCTGGGCGGCGCCAATCCGCCGCTGATCGTGATCCACGGCAACCAGGTGGACGCGGTGCCGAAGGCCTATACCCGCTACCTGGAGAAGACCTACCGGCGGGTATTGAAGCTGGTCGGTACGCCGATCCGCATCGAGTACAAGGGCGGCGAGAACCCCTACGAGGGCAAGAAGAACTCGCTCACCGCGCGCCAGGTCAACAAGAAGCGCCGGCTGATGTCGCACCACAAGAAAGCCGAGAAGAAGAAGAAGGACAAGCGCCGCTGAGGGTGGCGTTTCCTTCGTCGAAAGGCCCGGCAGGTATCCCTGTCGGGCCTTTTTCATTGGCCGCGGCTGTAGCCCGCGGGACGAACCAGGCCGCCGGCGTTGACCGCCGATTCCCTGTCGTGGCGACGAATGATCGCGAGGTGGTTATTCGTCCTGCGCCATCGCCTGGCGCATATTCCCCTCTGACCTGAAGCGGTCACGGTTTTTTCTAAGGCGTGCCCCTGCAGCGTCGCTCCCGGATCGGCTATCCTGCCCTGCCACCCGTCTGGCCGGGCTGTCGTCCGGCGAGTCTCTGCAGGAAGTCCCGATGATTCAGAGCAAGCTGCCGAATGTCGGCACCACCATCTTCACCCGCATGTCGCAACTGGCCGCCGAGTGTGGCGCGATCAACCTCTCCCAGGGCTTTCCCGATTTCGACGGCCCGCCGGAGTTGCGCGAGGCGGTAGGCAGGCATATCGCCGCCGGGCACAACCAGTACGCGCCGATGACCGGCTTGCCGGCCCTGCGCGAGCAGGTGGCGAAGAAGATCGAGCAGTTCTATGGACGCCGGGTGAGCGCCGACAGCGAGGTGACCATCACGCCGGGGGCGACCGAGGCGATCTTCAGCGCGATCCAGGCGCTGGTCCATCCGGGCGACGAAGTGGTGGTGCTCGACCCGTCCTACGACAGCTACGAACCCTCCGTGCAACTCGCCGGCGGGCGTTGCGTGCACGTGCCGCTGGCGCTGCCGGACTTCTCCATCGACTGGCAGCGCATGGCCGAGGCCATCGGGCCGCGTACCCGGCTGGTCATCATCAATACCCCGCACAACCCCAGCGGCGCGCTGATCAGCCGCGAGGAACTGGACCGCCTGGCCGCGCTGATCCGCGACCGGGATATCTATCTGATCAGCGACGAGGTCTACGAGCACCTGGTGTTCGATGGTGTCGCCCATACCAGCGTGCTGTCCCACGACGAGTTGTATCCGCGTTCCTTCGTGGTCAGTTCGTTCGGCAAGACCTACCACGTCACCGGCTGGAAGACCGGCTACGTGGTCGCGCCGCCGGCGCTCAGCGCGGAGCTGCGCAAGGTTCACCAGTACGTCAACTTCTGTGGCGTCACGCCGCTGCAATGGGCATTGGCGGACTACATGGCCGGCCATCCGGAGCACTTGCGGCAATTGCCCGGCTTCTACCAGGCCAAGCGCGACCTGTTCTGCGACCTGCTGCTGGACTCTCGCTTCCGTTTTACCCGTGCGCCGGGCACCTACTTCCAGTGCGTGGACTATTCGGCCATCCGTCCGGACCTGGACGACGTGGCCATGGCCGAGTGGCTGACCCGCGAACACGGAGTGGCGGCGATCCCGGTTTCGGTGTTTTATGAAAAGGCTCCGGACGCCATGCGGCTGGTCCGGTTCTGTTACGCCAAACGCGAGGAGACGCTGCGTCAGGCAGCGGAAAAGCTATGCGCGATCTGACGGTTCTGCCGGACCTGGACATCGCCCTGGTCCAATCCTCCCTGGTCTGGCACGACGCCCAGGCCAACCGCGAGCATTTCGCCGCCCTGCTGGAGAGCGCCGCCGGTGCCGACCTGGTGGTCCTCCCGGAGATGTTCACCACGGGTTTCAGCATGGCTTCGGCCGAGCAGGCCGAGCCCGAACTGGGGCCGACCCATGCCTGGCTGCTGGAGCAGGCCCGGCGCCTTGGCGCGGTGGTCACCGGCAGCCTGATCGTCCAGCTCGCCGACGGCAGCCATCGCAACCGCCTGCTCTGGGCGCGTCCGGACGGCGAGATGCTGCACTACGACAAGCGCCATCTGTTCCGCATGGCCGGCGAACACGAGCACTACAGTCCCGGCGAACGCCAGGAACTGTTCGAACTCAAGGGCTGGCGGGTGCGCCCGCTGATCTGCTACGACCTGCGTTTCCCGGTGTGGAGCCGCGACCCGCACGACACCGACCTGTTGCTCTACACCGCCAACTGGCCCGCGCCTCGTCGACAGCACTGGAACCGCCTGCTGCCGGCGCGGGCGATCGAGAACCTTTGCTACGTGGTGGCGGTGAACCGTATCGGCGAAGACGGCAACGCCTTGCGCTACGCTGGGGATAGCCAGGTCCTGGACTTCCAGGGCGACAGCCTGTTCAACGCGGCGGACGCCGACGGCGTGTTCCGCGTCCGGCTGGAAGCGGCGGCACTGGCGGCCTATCGCCAGCGTTTCCCGGCCTACATGGACGCGGATCGCTTCGAAATCCATCCTTGAGTGCCGGAACGTCCGCTTCCGGTCGATGTCCGAGGCCATGACCCGGCGCTGCGCATGATGGCGCAGTGCCGGGAATGGAGTTACCCGTATCCCGCGGCGCCGCGCCGTGGGCATCAGATCAGGAGGAAGACCAATGGGACTGCTCGATTCGATTCTCGGTTCGGCGCTGGGTGGCTCTGAAGGACAGGGAGGTGCTCGCGATCCGAAAGTGGCCCTGTTGATCGGGCTGGTGACCATGCTGATGTCGCGCCAGGGCGGTGCGGCACAGGGCGGTGGCGATGGCGGTGGTCTGCTCGGTTCGCTGGGCAGCATCCTTGGTGGTGCCGGCGGCGGGGCCGCGAGCGGCGGGCTGGGTGGCGTCCTCGGCGATCTGCTCGGTGGCGCCGCGGGCGGTGCCGGGCAGGCGGCGCCGGGCGTGGAGGCCGGCTCACTGGGCGGACTCGGCGGGTTGTTCCAGATGCTCCAGAACGCAGGCCTGGGCGATGCCCTGAATTCCTGGATCGGCGGTGGGCCGAACCAGTCGGTGTCGGCGGCGGACATTTCCCGGGTCTTCGGCGACGGTCAATTGCAGCAACTGGCGGACTCCGCCGGAGTCAGCCAGGGCGAGGCGGCCGAACACCTGAGCAGCCTGCTGCCGGAACTGGTCAACAAGCTGACGCCGGACGGCCAGGCGCCGCAGGGCGACCTGGACATCGGTTCGCTGCTGGCGCGCTTCAGCTAAGGCTTTCCCGTCGATGCGGAGCGGATAGCCGCGATACGGTTATCCGCTCCACTCAACGGGGCGAGGCCGCCCTCGACGGCAGGTCGGTCAATAGGCGCTGGCGCTGTCCAGGCGGTGGATCGCCTGTTCGTCGAGCTTCAGGTGGGTGGCGGCGATCAGGTCGTCGAGCTGTTCCAGGCTGGTGGCGCTGGCGATCGGCGCGGTCACCGTCGGACGAGCGATGAGCCAGGCCAGGGCGACCTGGGTCGGGTTGGCGTTGTACTGCTCGGCCACTTCGTCGAGCGCCGCGAGGATGGCCACGCCGCGCTCGTTGAGATAACCCTTCACCTTCTCTCCCCGGGCTCGCCCGGCGGTGTCGGCCTGGTTGCGGTACTTGCCGCTGAGGAAGCCGCTGGCCAGCGAGTAGTAGCTGATCACCCCGATACCGAGTTCTTCCACCGTCGGCTCCAGGTTGGTCTCGTAGTCGGCACGATCGTACAGGTTGTATTCGGGTTGCAGGCTCTGGTAGCTCGGCAGGTTAAGCCGGGCGCTGACCTGGCGCGCTTCGAGGAGGCGCCGGGCGTCGTAGTTGGAGGCGCCGATGACCCGTACCTTGCCTTTCTTGATCAGTTCGCCATAGGTGGAAAGGGTTTCCTCCAGGTCGGTGTGGGGATCGTCGGTGTGCGACTGGTAGAGGTCCAGGTAGTCGGTCTGCAGGCGTCGTAGCGAGCGCTCCAGGGCCTGCTCGATATAGGCGGCGGAGAGGCCTTTGTGGCCATTGCCCATGTCCATCCCGACCTTGCTGGCGATCACCATGCGGTCGCGTTTGCCGGTGCGTTTCAGCCACTTGCCGATGAGGGTTTCCGACTCGCCGCCCTGGTGCCCGGGAACCCAGCGCGAATAGACGTCGGCGGTGTCGATGCAGTTCAGGCCGGCGTCGAGCAGGGCGTCCAGCAGCCTGAAGGAGGTGCTTTCGTCGGCAGTCCAGCCGAAGACGTTGCCGCCGAATACCAGTGCCGGTATCTCCAGGCCGGAGTTGCCGAGTTTGCGTGTGGTCATGCGTCATCCCTCCTGAGTGCGGTCCTGTGTGGGCGCTTTCGTTCGCACGTCTTGCTGTGACTCCCGGCGGGCGCGGAATGTTCAGCCGGCGCGCAGCGTCCTATAGACTCTGCCGGTTGCCGGGATTTTCCAATGCCGGCCCTGGTAAAGCTTCAGTAAATATCCGCAGGGAGCACACGCATGAACAGCGACACCGAGAATCCGTTCCGCCCACCGGAGGCCCGCCTGGACGAGCCTGACGCCACCCATGGCGAGCCGCTGTACAGGCTTTCCGCGATCGGTCTGGGTACCTTCATCGGCACGCCCCTGGCCGGTGCCTTCCTCGCGGCGGTGAATCTCCGTCGCCTGGGACGGGCGCAGGAAGTCGGGAAAACCTGGCTGGTCGGCCTCTGCCTGTTTGTCCTGCTGCCAGTTCTGGGCGCGATACTGCCGGAGAACATCCCCTCGATCGGCTTCACGGTGGCGCAGATATTCGGCATGGTCTACTACGCCAAATCAGCCTTCGGTCCGGCCCTGGACAGCCACAAGGCAGCGGGCGGAGCGTTCATTTCCAACTGGCGGGCGGCGGGGATCGGCCTGCTGTTCATGTTGGTGGTCCTGTCGGTAGCGATCCCGGTGGTGATGCTGGTGGTGTGAGGGGCAGCCCGCGCTTTGCCTTATCATGAGTTCTTTATCCGCGATGACTGGCCATGACTACACAACGCTACCTGCTCGATGAACTGGAAACCGCCGACATGCTCGAGATCGACGGTCTGCACGCCTGGCGCTTCGAACTCAACGAGAACCTGCTGGACCAGGCGGACCTGGCGGCGGAAGCCGACCAGCCGTTCGCCAGCGAAGACTGGGTGCTGGCGGTGGAAAGCCTGGATGGACGCACCCGTCGCGAGTGGCGTTTTTCCTACAACGCGGTGATGGAAGCCGAGCCCCAGGCCGATGGCGAGTCCTGGCGCCTGACCACAGGGGAGGGGGCGTACCAGCTCCGTTGCCTGGGAGCGGTCAGCGCCAGCGGCGAGGATGAGTGAAGCGACTCAGCTGAAAGATGCCCATGAAAAAAGGGAGCCGCCTGGCTCCCTTTTTCCCTTCCGTGCCGGTCAGGCCGCCTTGGCCTCGGCCTGGGTCACCGCGCGGTTCAGCGCGCTGAACAGGGCGCGGAAGCTGGCGGTGGTAATGTTCTCGTCGATGCCGATGCCGTGCAGCGGGCGCTGGCCCTCCAGGCGGATCTCGATATAGGCCGCGGCCTTGGCATTGGCGCCGGCGCCGATGGCGTGCTCATGGTAGTCCATGATTTCCGCCTTGACCGGCAGGGCGGCCACCAAGGCTTCCAGCGGTCCCTTGCCGATCCCGCGCCAGTGCTGCTTCTCGCCGTCGAAGGAGACTTCCAGGTCGACGGCGCTGGTGCCGTTCTCTTCCTGCAGGCGATGGCTGGCGAGGACGTAGGGCGAGGTCGCCTTGAGGTATTCGTTTTCCAGCAGCGAGTAGATCTGTTGTGCGGTCATTTCCAGGCCGAGACGGTCGGTCTCGCCTTGCACTACCTGGCTGAACTCGATCTGCATGCGCCGCGGCAGGCTGATGCCGTACTCCTGTTCGAGCAGGAAGGTGATGCCGCCCTTGCCGGACTGGCTGTTGACCCGGATCACCGCTTCGTAGTCGCGGCCGATGTCGGCCGGATCGATCGGCAGGTACGGCACTTCCCAGATCGCGTCTTCCTTCTGCTGGGCGAAGCCCTTGCGAATGGCATCCTGGTGCGAGCCGGAGAAAGCGGTATGGACCAGGTCGCCGACATATGGATGGCGCGGGTGGACCGGCAACTGGTTGCATTCTTCGACCACCTTGCGCACCGCGTCGATGTCGGAGAAGTCCAGTTGCGGATGCAGGCCCTGGGTGTACATGTTCAAGGCCAGGGTCACCAGGTCGACGTTGCCGGTGCGCTCGCCGTTGCCGAACAGGCAACCTTCGACGCGGTCGGCGCCGGCCATCAGGCCCAGCTCGGTGGCGGCCACGCCGGTGCCACGGTCGTTGTGGGTGTGCAGGCTGATGATCACGCTGTCACGCTTGTCGACGTGGCGGCCGAACCATTCGATCTGGTCGGCGTAGACGTTCGGCGTGGCGCACTCCACGGTGGCCGGCAGGTTGAGGATGATCTTGTTGTCCGGGGTCGGTTGCCAGACGTCGATCACCGCGTTGCAGACCTCCACCGAGAACTCCAGCTCGGTAGAGCTGAAGATTTCCGGCGAGTACTGGAACGACCACTGGGTATCCGGTTGCTCGGCGGCCAGCTTCTTGATCAGTTTCGCGGCGTTGGTGGCGATGTCCACGACGCCCTGCTTGTCCTGGTTGAAGACGATGCGGCGGAACGACGGGGCGGTGGCGTTGTAGACGTGGACGATGGCCTTCTTCGCCCCGCGCAGGGATTCGAAGGTGCGGGTGATCAGGTCTTCGCGGGCCTGGGTCAGCACCTGGATGGTGACGTCGTCCGGGATGTGGTTGCCTTCGATCAACTCGCGGACGAAGTTGAAGTCGGTATCGGAAGCCGACGGGAAGGCCACTTCGATCTGCTTCAGGCCGACCTGCACCAGGGTCTTGAAGAATCGCATCTTCTTCGCCGCGTCCATCGGTTCGATCAGCGACTGGTTGCCGTCGCGCAGGTCGGAACTGCACCAGATCGGCACCTCGGTGATGGTCTTCGACGGCCAGGTGCGGTCGGGCAGATTGATGGCCGGGAATGGGCGGTATTTCTGCGAAGGGTCTTTCAACATGCTCATGGGGCTAATCCTTTGGAGTCGGTTCCTGGGCCGGCGGGGCCAGGCGAACGCAGTGACGAGATGAAGAGAAGCGTCGCTCAGCCACGCAGTCGCGGGCTGACCAGGCACAGGCAGGCGTGTTGGCGGAGCAGGATGAGGGTGTGTGGTGTTTTCATGCGTACCACACTAGTGAGACTGCATTTGAATGGCAAGCATTAAAGGAAAATTAGTAGAATTTCCCATTTGTGCGGCTTTTGTGGGTTTTTATTCTTTCTCTGCGGCGAAAGCTTGTCCTCGATTGCGCCGCCGGCACGCTCTCCGCAACGGAAAATTCTGCGGCCCCATGCCGCAGAAGAGGCAGCCGCCCTTGTGCGATCATTTCGTTCCCCGTGCCTGGGGCGTATAACGACAGGCGCATTCTTCTTTTCGGCATGACCCGGCGCGAGCGGCCATCCGGCCCGCTACGCGGTGGTCTTCATTCAAGACGGCGGGAGTCGCAGGTGGCGACCACTCTGAAACGACAAGGCATCGGTGCATGGCTGGCTCTGTTCGCCATGCTGATGATCTTCGTCGGGCCGCTGATCTCCCAGTCGATGCCGATGGACCACCCGATGCCGATGGGCGTGGGGATGGGCCACGAAGGCATGTCCCACGAGAACATGGACCATGGCGACATGGCCCATGCCGGCTGTTCCGATGCCCAGCGCTCCGTCGTCCATGCCGGCATGCCGGGGATGGGCGGCGAGGAAGGCAATCGCCTGGCCAGCGACGTGCTCTGGGAGAAGTGCGGTTATTGCAGCCTGTTGTTCCACAGCCCGCCGCCCACCGAAGACGCCTGCCTGGCGCTGTTCTCCGTTCCCTTCGCGACGGCGCCCGCCGTCGCTTTCCTGAACGAGGCGTTCGTCGCCTCGCCGGTGTTTCCCGGCGCCCGTACCCGTGCGCCGCCGTTCCTGATCGCCTGACCTCTTTCAATCCGATAGCCGCCGCTTCCTGGGGGCACCGGCGCGTCTTCGCCGCGCCGGTGACGCGAGCCTGGCCGGGTGCCTGCTCGCCGTGGGGGCGGGGCGGAAGTCACATAGATCATGGAAAAACGTATGTCTACTCAACAACGAGCGGCCGGCAACGCCTGCCCGACCGCCGCTTTCAGCTTCGACCCTGCCCGTCTCGCACAACGCCGCCGCTGGGCGGGAGCCTTCGCCGCACTGTGCGGCCTGGCCCTGTCTCCGTCGGCGCTCCTGGCCGAGGAACACTCACAGCACCAGGATCACGCCGTGGAGCTGGCGCCGAGCGTGGTCACCGGAGTCGCCCAGAGTTCGCCGCTGACCATCGTCACCAATCCCAAGGAGCCGCGCCAACCGGTGCCGGCCAGCGATGGGGCCGACTACCTGAAGACCATTCCCGGCTTCGCGGTGATCCGCAACGGCGGCAGCAACGGCGACCCGGTGCTGCGCGGGATGTTCGGTTCGCGCCTGAACATCCTCACCAACGGCGGCATGATGCTCGGTGCCTGTCCGAACCGGATGGACGCGCCGACCTCCTACATCTCGCCGGAAACCTACGACAAGCTCACCGTGATCAAGGGCCCGCAGACGGTGCTCTGGGGGCCGGGCGCGTCGGCCGGGACGATCCTCTTCGAGCGTGAGCCGGAGCGCTTCGGCGAACTCGGCTCGCGGGTCAACGCCAGCCTGCTGGCCGGCTCCAATGGCCGCTTCGACAAGGTGCTGGACGCCGCCGCCGGCAACCGGCTCGGCTACCTGCGCTTCACCGGCAACCACGCGCAGTCCGACGATTACGAGGACGGCGCCGGGAATACCGTGCCGTCGCGCTGGAAGAAGTGGAACGGCGACGTCGCGGTCGGCTGGACCCCCGACGAGGACACCCTGATCGAACTCACCGCCGGCAAGGGCGACGGCGAGGCACGCTACGCCGGGCGCGGCATGGACGGCTCGCAGTTCAAGCGCGAGAGCCTGGGCCTGCGCTTCGTCAAATCGAACGTCAGCGATGTGCTGGAGAAGGTCGAGGCACAGGTCTACTACAACTACGCCGACCACATCATGGACAACTTCCGCCTGCGCACTCCCGACCCATCCAGCATGATGCCCATGCCGATGGCGTCCCAGGTGGACCGACGCACCCTCGGCGGTCGCCTGGCGGCCACCTGGCGCTGGGACGACTTCAAGCTGGTCACCGGGGTCGACGCCATGCGCAACGAGCACCGCGCGCGCGGCTCCAAGTACGACATGATGACCGACTACTACACCGACGCCGACCAGTTCCCCTGGAACAAGGACGCGGTGTTCCACAACTACGGGGCCTTCGGCGAACTGACCTGGTTCGCCGCCGAGCGCGACCGGCTGATCGGCGGGTTGCGCCTGGACCGCGCCTCGGTCAAGGACTACCGGCAGACCCTGAAGTCCGGGCACATGGGCCACGCCATGGCCAACCCGACGGCCAACGACACCCGCGCCGATACCCTGCCCAGCGGCTTCGTGCGCTACGAGCACGACCTCGCCGACTCGCCGACCACCCTCTACGCCGGCCTCGGCCATGCCGAGCGCTTCCCCGACTACTGGGAGCTGTTCTCGCCCAAGCGCGGGCCGAACGGGTCGGTCAACGCCTTCGACAAGATCAAGCCGGAAAAGACCACCCAGCTCGACTTCGGCCTCCAGTACAACGGCGACAAGCTGCAGGCCTGGGCCTCCGGCTACGTCGGGGTGGTCCAGGACTTCATCCTGTTCAGCTATCGCGAGGGCATGATGGGTTCCTCGACCCAGGCGACCAACGTCGACGCGCGGATCATGGGCGGCGAGCTGGGCGCTTCCTACCAGCTCACCGGCAACTGGAAGACCGACGCCAGCCTGGCCTATGCCTGGGGCAAGAACAGCTCCGACGACCGCGCGCTGCCGCAGATCCCGCCGCTGGAAGCGCGCTTCGGCCTGACCTACGAGGAAGGCGACTGGAGTGCCGGCAGCCTGTGGCGGGTGGTCGCGCCGCAGAATCGCATCGCCAGGGACCAGGGCAACGTGGTCGGCAAGGACTTCGACAAGAGCGCCGGCTTCGGCGTCTTCTCGCTCAACGGCGCCTACCGGGTGACTCGCAACGTCAAGCTGAGCGCCGGTGTCGATAACCTGTTCGACAAGGATTACACCGAGCACCTGAACAAGGCCGGCGACGCCGGCTTCGGTTTCTCCGCCAACGAAACGGTTCCCGAGCCGGGCCGGACCTTCTGGACCAAGGTCGACTTCAGCTTCTGAACCTTCAACGAGGCCCCGTCCAGCGGGGCCCGCCTTGCCTGTGTGCGCTCCGATGAGGTGATCCATGCAATCGAACGAAAAGAACGGCCGTGACTTCTACGCGCTGGCCTGGCGCTGGCATTTCTACGCTGGCCTGTTCGTCGCGCCCTTCATGATCCTGCTGGCGCTGACCGGAATCGTCTACCTGTTCAAGCCGCAACTGGATGCGCTGCTCTATCCGCAACTGCTGCGGGTCGAGGCCGGTGCGCAGATGCGCAGCGCCGACCAGTTGCTCGCCGGGGTGCGCCAGGCGCACCCGCAGGCCGCCGTCAGCCAGTACCTGCCGCCGAGCGAGGCGGGGCGCAGCGCGCAATTCGTGATTGGCGAAGAGGGCAGGCAATGGAACCTCTTCGTCGATCCCTACAGCGGGCGCGAACTCGGCCGCCAGGATGCGCAGCTGAATCTCCAGGCGGTGGCCCGGGCACTGCATGGCGAGCTGATGGTCGGGACCGTCGGCGACCGGCTGATCGAGCTGGCCGCCGGCTGGGGCATCGTCCTGGTGGTCTCCGGTCTCTATCTGTGGTGGCCGCGCGGGCGGGCGGCGAGCGCGCTGTTCTGGCCGCGCCTGCACCTGCGCGGACGACCGCTGTGGCGCGAGCTACATGTGCTCGCCGGTTTCTGGGGTAGCCTGCTGTTGCTGTTCATGCTGCTCAGCGGGATGACCTGGACCGGCTACTGGGGCAAGCAGTTCGCCGATGTCTGGAACCGCTTCCCGGCGGCGATGTGGAACGATGTGCCGACCTCCGACATGCAGGCCGGTAGCCTCAACAGCGCGTCGCGCCAGCAGGTGCCCTGGCCGCTGGAGAACACTCCGCTGCCGCGCTCGCAGCCGCCGGCGGCCGACGCCCATGCCGAGCATCGCGGGCATTCCGCCCAGGCCGGGCACGCGATGCCGATGGACATGCCGATGCCGGCGGGCATCCCTCTGCAAAGGGTGGTGGATATCGCCCGCGAGCGCGGCGTGGCGGCGGGCTACGGGATCGCCCTGCCGAGCGGGATGGAGGGGGTCTACACGATTTCCGTGTTCCCCGACGATCCGCGCCACGACGCCACCCTGCACATCGACCAGTACAGCGGCAAGGTTCTCGCCGACGTGCGTTGGCAGGACTACAACGCGGTGGCGAGGAGCGTGCAGATGGGCGTCGTGCTGCACGAAGGCAAGCTCTTCGGCCTCGGCAACCAGTTGCTGATGCTCGCGGTCTGCCTGGCGATCCTGCTCAGCTCGGCGAGCGGCCTGTGGATCTGGTGGAAGCGCAAGCCGGCCGGACGCCTTGGCGTGCCGCCGCTGCGCCACGAGCTGCCGCGCTGGAAGAGCGGCATCGCCATCATGCTGGCGCTGGGCGTGGCCTTCCCGTTGGTGGGGGCCTCGCTCCTGCTGGTCTGGGCGCTGGACTGGCTGGTGCTGTCGCGGCTGCCGGCGGTTCGCCGGGTCCTGGCTTGAGACCTGCTGCCCGGCGCTCAGTCGAGGTCGAGCTGGCGGGTCTTCCAGAGTGCCGCCAGCAACAGCACGCAGAGCAGCGCCTCGGCGCCGAGCCAGAGGAAGGTGGTTAGCGCCGGCGAGGCGTCGATCAGCACACCGTAGAGACGCGCCGCGCCGCCGCTGGCGATCACCGCCAGGGCGGCGAGCAGGCCGAGCACCAGGTAGCGGGGGCGCAGGGCGGCATAGCCGAGCAGCAGGCCGATGCCGAAGCTGGTGCCGCCGTAGCTGGCGCGCAGGTCGGTGAGGGCGGCGGGGGTGAGCGGTTCGCCGCTGGTGAGCAGGGAGGCGAGCGGGCCGGGGAAGAAGACGAAGCCCAGGCCGAGGACCACGAACAGTGCCGAGCACAGCCAGAGCAGGCGAAGCGGGTGAGTCATGCGGTGTCTCCCTTGGTCATGAAAGGGGCGCATCGACGCGCCCCCTGTTCCTTCTGACCTCAGCCGGTGCCGCGTTGCTCACTTCTCAGGGCTGGAAGGCACCGATGAAGATTGCCGGGTCGACTCGCGCGTCGTTCAGGCTGACGTTCCAGTGCATGTGCGGTCCGGTGGCCCTGCCGGTGGCGCCGACCTTGCCGAGTACGCCGCCGCGCGGCACCTGCTGGCCGAGCTTCACGTCGATCTTCGACAGGTGGCAGAACATGCTGATGAAGCCCTGGCCATGGTCGACGAACACCGTCTTGCCATTGAAGAAGTAGTCGCCGATGAGGATCACCTTGCCGGCCGCCGGCGCCTTGATCGGCGTACCGGCCGGTACCGCGAAGTCTAGACCGGAATGCGGGTTGCGCTCTTCGCCGTTGAAGAAGCGGCGCAGGCCGAAGGGGCTGGAGAGCGGACCGTCGACCGGCTTGTCGAGCATCAGGTTGCTGGGCAGGCCGGGACTGAAGCGGCGGTAGGCGGCGGTCTGCTCGGCGAGTTCGCGTTCGATGCGCTTGAGGTCTTCCGGCAGCGGATTGACCTGGCGCTTGTTCTTCAGGGTGATGCGCTGCTCGCGGTAGTGCTTGCTGCCGACGCTGAAGCGTTCCTCGTGGTTGCCGGTCGCCGCTCGCACTTCCAGCTTCTGCGGGCCGGGCTTGGTGCTCAGCGGGATGCCGACCACGGCGATCCAGCGGCGGCCTTCCTCGCGTACCACCAGCACCGGCTTGCCCTGGTAGAAGGCCCGCGGCGGCGGGCCTTCCTCGCCGAGGTCGACCACCGCCACCCCGCCGGGCACCGGCTTGTTCAGCAGGCGCATGATGAAGCTGTCGGCCTGGGTGGGCAGGGCGCAGAAAGCGGCGAGCAACAGCGTGGAAACGAAGGCTAGGGTGCGGGGCATCGGCTTCTCGACTCGTCGGGCGTCAAAGCCGTCTATGCTGGCGGAAGAGCGCGGCGGGGGAAAGCCCGCAAGGGTTGCAAACGTTTTCACCTGCGGCACTCTGTCGCGCCCGGCGTTTTTACTTTTGCCCCGCGCTCAGGCATAAAGGGCCCATTCTCCGGAGAACCGACGATGCCCCTGTCACGGCGCCCCGTGGCCTGGCTGGCCAGCCTGGCCGTGCTGATGAACCTGTTCGTGGTGCCGCTTTCGCAGGCGCTGACGACGCAGGAGCGCGCCTCGTTGCTGCTCGGCGGCTTCTGCAGCACCTCGTCCGATTCGCTGCTGCGCCTGAAGCTGGGTGCCGCGCTCAAGGACATCGATCTTCCCGACGACCACGAGAGCCTGGCCCCGCACCTCTGCTGCTGCGCCGGCGCCGCCGGCACGCCCGGACTGGTCGCCTCCTGGCCGGCATTGCCGCTGGCGCCGCTGGCCAGCCCGGCCCGTAACGCCTTCTCCGCCACCGACCTGCCTCCCCTGCGCTATTGGCGCCTCGCCAATCCGCGCGCTTCTCCTGTCGCCTGACTCCTCCCCCGCGCCTTCGACAACCTGGACCTTCGGGTCGGGGCAGGTCGCGGCGCAATACCCTAGCTTCCCCCCTGGAATCGCCGGTCCGACGGAAAAAGACCGGTCATACGCTACTGGAGAGTCACCATGCGCACATCCTTCTTTGCTGCCGCGGCCCTGCTGGCCGTTTCCGCTTTCGCCCAGGCCCACGAGTACAACGCCGGCCAGCTGCACATCGAGCATCCCTGGGCGCTGGCCCTGCCGCCGACCTCGCCGAACGGCGCGGCCTACTTCGTGGTGCAGAACCACGGCAAGGAAAACGACACCCTGCTTGGCGCCGACACGCCGCGCGCGGCTTCCGCCGAGGTGCACGAGCATGTGCACAAGAACGGCATGATGAGCATGCAGAAAGTCGACAGCGTCGACGTCGCACCAGGCAAGGACCTGCGCTTCGCTCCCGGCGGCTACCACCTGATGCTGATGGGCCTGAAGCAGCCACTGGTGGCCGGCGAGCGCTTCCCGCTGACGCTGCATTTCCGCAAGGCCGGCGACGTGCCGGTGGAAATCGTCGTCGAGTCCAAGGCGCCGGCCGAACAGGGCGGGCACGAGCAGCACGGCCACTGAGCGCCGTGTCGAGCAGGGGCGCCCGGCGCCCCGCCTTTGCGTGCGAGGTTCAGAGCATGAACAGCAACAGATATCCCTTGCCGGCGCAGACCGGCCTGGTGGTGGCTCCCGGCCTGCCGCCGAAGAACTCCACCCTGCGTCCGGACCAGCTCAACAAGCGCCTGAGCAGCGCCTGGCACCATCTCTACGACCTTTGCCCGGAACTGCTGAAGATCGATCCGCCGGATGGCCTGACCATCCTCCGTGGTTTCCTGCAATGGGCGGCCGAGCAGAAGGCCGCCTGGAACTGGGCGATGCACCTGCGCCTGTACTGCTGGCTGTTGCAGTCGCCGTTCGGCGCCAAGGTGACCGACGAGCATCTGGAGGTGCTGATGGACGCCTCCGCCGCGCGCTGGACGGTGGACGACACCAGCGCCAACCGCGGCATCCTCCTGGCCAGCCAGGGCGGTGTGCACATCACCCAGGACTGGAAGGCGCCGCAGGCCGGCGCCGGCACGCGTGTGCCGCTGGAGCGCCTGGACCTGCCGGCGCCGAACTGGACATTCGCCTATTGCGCGGTGCCCGACCCGCGGCTGCGCGAGTTCCCGGGCTGGAAGCCGTTGCCGGCGCGCGGCTCGCTGGTCGGCTGAGCGCTCGCCGCCCCGCGTGGGGGGGCGGCGCCGTTTCAGCGGTTGGCCAGGGCTCGCTGGTTGGAGTCGTAGATGTTGTCGCGTTCCGGAACGTGCCGGCCGGCGAGGCTTTCCAGCCACTCCTCGGTGCTGAGCACGGCGGCGAAGGAGGACTGCAGGACGATGCCGAAGATCCGGTGGATCTCTTCCGCGCTGGCCTGGCCGGCGCGGTTGCGGTAGGGCACCGAGCCGCTGGCGTCGTGCAGGTATTCCACCTGCCAGCCTTCGTGGATCGCCTGGCGGATGGTCGAGTCGTCGCAGTGCTGGGTCATGTAGCCGACCACGGCGAGGGTGTCGATGTCGCGCTCGCGCAGCCAGTCGGCCAGCCCGGTGCCGACGAAGGAACTGGCCAGTTGCTTTTCCACCTTGTGCTGGTAGGGCCGCGAGGCGACCACCTCGTGCAGCTCGGCCTGCCGGCTGCCGCGCGCGAACAACGGCGAGTCCGCCGGTGCCAGGTGCTGCACCACGACGATCGGGATGCCCGCCGCGTGGGCGGCATCCATGGCGGCGCCGATGCGTTCCAGCGACGATTGGATGGCGGGAAATTCGATACGCAGGTTGCCGCTGACGTATTCGTTCTGTACGTCGATGACCAGCAAGGCGCGTTTGGGTTGACGTGCGGACATGGCGTTTCCTCCTGAGTGGGTGAGGCAGATTCTGGTCCCGGCGCGGCGTAGCGAGTGAGTGGCCTGAGAGACAACTTTCGCTAGAATCGGGCCAACCCGCTCATACCCACCGAGGTGCGCATGTCCCGCCAGTCCGTGGCCGTGGTGGCCTTCGACCGCATCAGTCCGTTCCACCTGTCGGTGCCCTGCCTGGTGTTCGGCCAGGAGTGCTACGACCCCTGCGCGCAGGCCTTCGACCTGCGTGTCTGCGCCGCCGAGCCGGGCCGGCTGCGAACCACGGTGGGGTTCACCATCGAGGCCGAGGCCGGGCTGGAAGCGCTGGCCGAGGCGCAGACCGTGATCGTGCCGAGCTGGCGCGATCCACACGAGCGTCCGCCACAAGCGCTGCTGGATGCGTTGATCGCGGCCCGTGCACGCGGAGCGCAACTGGTGGGCTTGTGCCTGGGGGCCTTCGTGCTGGCCGAGGCCGGGTTGCTCGACGGTCGCCGCGCCACCACCCACTGGATGTGGGCGGAGGATTTCGCCGGGCGCTTCCCTGCGGTGCGGGTGGAGCCCGACGTGCTGTACATCGAGGACGACGGCCTGCTGACCTCGGCAGGCACCGTCGCCGGCATCGACTGCTGTCTGCACCTGGTCCGCCAGCGGCTCGGTGCGCAGACTACCAATCACCTGGCCCGGCGCCTGGTGGTGGCGCCGCATCGACAGGGCGGCCAGGCCCAGTTCATCGAGCAGCCGCTGCCGGACAGTGCCCAGGACGGCCGTCTCGGCGAGCTGCTGGTGTGGCTGCGGCAGAACCTCGACCAGGCGCACAGCCTGGACAGCCTGGCACAGCGGGTGCTGATGAGCCGGCGGACCTTCACCCGGCATTTCCGCCAGCTCACCGGCACCACCGTCAACCAGTGGCTGCAGGCCGAACGCCTGGCCCTGGCCCAGCGCCTGCTGGAAACCACCGAGCATTCGGTGCAGGCGATCGCCGGGCTGGCCGGCTTCGGTTCGGCGGTGTCGTTGCGCCAGCAGTTCTCCGCCGCGTTCGGCCTGCCGCCGCTGGGCTACCGGCGCGCCTTCGCCTCCTAGTCCGCCGGAGGGCGCTTCTGCAACTGCTGGCGCCAGAGCGCGTCCATCGCCTGCAACTGCACCGGGCCGAACAGCGCCTGCGTCGCGCCGGTGTGCCAGGCCCAGAGCTGGTCGCCGAAATCGTAGTGCCACCATTCGCTGGGCAGGTTGCTGAAACCGGCGTCGAGCATCGCGTGATAGAGCAGGCGACGGTGATCGCGGACGCGTCGCTGGCGCGTGTCGGGCTCCGCCAGGCGTTCGAAGTAGGCGGTGTAGGAGGCCGGAACGGCTTCGTCGAAGGCGCTGCCCATGTCCAGCCAGCGGCCCTGGGCGTCGCACAGGGTGACGTCCACCGCGCCGCCGGTGAGATGCGGGCTGGGCGCCTCGCGGCTGCTGCTCGGCGGCGAGACGAACTGGCGGGTGAGCCGTTCCAGCTCGGCCTCGCCGGCCCGTGGGTAGTGCGCGGCCAGGGCGCTGGACAGGCTGTCGTAGAGATACTGCTGCACGGCGAACGGCCGCCAGGCGTCCAGCACCACCAGGCGCACGCCGCCGGGGAGGGCGGCGGCGACCCGCAGGAGACGCTCGAAGACCTCGCCGCGAGCGTGGCACTCCGGGATCGCGTGAGGAATGCCGAGCTTGTGGTAGGCCGGCCAGACGCTGAACTCGCGGCTCAGCCCGAGCGCCTCCAGCGGCGTGCCGGCATCGACGATGGGGATGCCGGCCACGGCGTGCCAGTCGGGCTCCGGGAGAACGGGGATGGCTTGGGTGAAGTCGGTCATGGCGTCAATTGAGCAGGCGTGGCAGCCACAGGGTCAGGGACGGGAACAGGATCAGCAGCGACAGCACCCCCAGGGCCACGAGGATGAACGGCCAGATACCCTTGAACATTTCCAGGATATCGAGGCGGCTGATGGTCGCCACGATGAACAGGCAGGCGCCCATTGGCGGGGTGATCAGGGCGATGGTGATGTTCAGGGTGAAGATCAGCCCCAGGTGCACCGGATCCACGCCGGCGGCCAGCGCCACCGGAGCGACTATCGGCGTCAGCAGCATCAGTACCGAGACTTCTTCCATGAGCATGCCGCAGACGAAGATCACCGCGCTGATGATGAACAGCATCAGGGTCGGCGAGTGGCCGAACGGCTCCAGCAACTGGGCGAACTCGCTGGCGACCTGGGCGTAGTTGAGCAACCAGTTGACCACCGAAGCGGCGGCGATGATCACGTAGATGCTGGCGGTCAGGCGTACCGTCTCGCGCAGCGAGTTCCACAGCCCGACCAGGCTAAGTTGGCGCTGGAGCAGACCGACCAGTGCCACGTAGAGAGCGATCAGGGCGCCCGACTCGGTGGGCGTGACCAGTCCCAGGACGATTCCGGCGACGATGATCACCGGCGCGATCAGCGCGGTCAGGGCGCCGGACAGCGCCGCCAGGATCTCGCCCCAGGCCGGAGCCGCATGGCGCGCCTGCAGCCCGTTGCGGTAGGCGTACACCGCGTTCAGCAGCATGAAGGCGGCGGCCAGCAGCAGGCCGGGAATCACCCCGGCGAGGAACAGCTCGCCCACCGAGGTGTTGGTCAGCGAGGAGTAGAGGATCATGAAGATGCTCGGCGGGATGATCGGACCGATCAGCGAGCTGCCCGCGGTCAGCCCGGCGGCGAAGCGCCGCGAGTAGCCTTCCTTTTCCATGGCCGGCACCAGCAGGGTGCTGAGTGCCGAAGCGTCGGCCGCGGCGGACCCGTTGACCCCGGCGAAGAACACCCCGGCGACCACGTTGACGTGGCCGAGGCCGCCGCGGAAGTGGCCGACCAGGGCGTTGGCCAGGCGCATCAGGCGCGGGGTCATGCCGGAATGGTTCATCAGGTTGCCGGCCAGCACGAACAGCGGGATCGCCATCAGCGAGAAGATGTCCATGCCGCCGAAGAAGCGCTGCGGCAGGGTGTTGGCGAACAGCGCCGGGTCGACGAAGAGGAACCCCACCAGCGCGGTGAGCAGCAGGCAGAGGAACAGCGGCAGGCCGAGCAGGAGGTTGACCACGAAGGCTGCGATCATGGCGATGGCCATCATGCCTGCGACCCTCCCTCGACGGTGGTGCTGGCCGGCTGCCGCGGCCAGGGCCCCTGGAGCAACAGCATGAGGGTCAGCAGGCCGAAGCCGAGCGGCAGGCTGAGCAACGGCCAGGTGCGGCTGACGCCCAGGCCGAGGCTGCGGAAGCGCCCGGCGTTCAGCGCGTAGCGGGTGCTGACCCAGGCGGCGAAGGCGAAGAAGGCCAGCGCCAGCAGCCACTGGTAGAGCCTGAGGGCCTGCGCCAGGCGCGGCGGCAGGCGTTGTTCCAGCAGGTTGACGCGCATGTGCCCGCCTTCCATCCATACCGCGCCGAGCGCCAGCATTACTGCGCCGATGATGAGGTAGCGGGCCAGTTCGTCCATCCAGATCGGCGAGCTGCCGAGCAGGTAGCGGGCGAACACGCCGTAGATGAGCAGGACCAGGTCGAGCAGCAACAGCAGCGTGGCGAGGTTCAGCAACGCGGCGCGCATGCCCTTGAGCAATGACGGCATGGGAGGTACTCCGGAAAGTCGGACAGGCGCGCCCGGCCGACGGCAGCGGCCGTCGGGGGGGCAACGCGCGAAGGTCAGGGGGCGGTGGCGAGACCGGCGTCGCGGAAGGCCATCTCGGTCCAGCGCGGCTCGATGTCCTGGGTCTTCAGCCAGGCCAGGTAGGACGGCTGGCCTTTCTCGCGGAAGGCGGCGAGGTCATCGGCGGACGGCTGGATGATCTGCATGCCCTTTTCCTTGAGGAACGCGAGGTCGCGCTCCTGCTGGGCAGCGACCGCCTCGCGGTTCAGCCGGGTGGCTTCGGCGGCGGCGTCGAGCAGGGCCTGGCGCTCCTTTGCCGGGAGGCTGGCGAGCAGATCGCCGTTGGCCACCAGGAACTGGTCGGAGTACTGGATGTTGGCCAGGGTCAGGTACTTCTGCACCTGGTAGAGGCTGCCGAGGATGATGTAGGAGGTCGGGTTCATCTGGCCGTCGGCGACGCCGGTGCGCAGGCCCATGTACAACTCGGTCCAGGGGATCGGCGTGCCGGAGGCGCCGAAGGCTTCGTAGAGCGCCACCTGGCTGGGATCCATGGCGCGGAAGCGCAGGCCCTGGAAGTCCGCCGGGCCGTGGATCGGCTTCTTGCCGTTGGTGAAGTTGAGGAAGCCGCCTTCCTCGACCACCGCCAGCAGCTCGGTGCCGGTGCGCTCGCGGAAGGCCTCGCGGGCGGCCTGCCAGTAGCTGCCGCTGTCGAAGAAGGCGTGGGCCGCGGCGGCGTCCTTGAACATGAAGGGCGTGGCGCTGACGTAGATCTCCGGGAACAGCGGGGCGATCCCGGCGAAGGAGGCGATGTTCAGGCCGGGGCCGGTCATCACCTGTTCCATGCGCTGCTCCTCTTCGCCGAGCATGCTGTTGGGGTAGAGCTTGAACTGCAGTTCGCCGCCGCTCTTTTCCTCGGCCAGGCGCTTGAGGTTGCTGGCGAACAGGTGCACCAGGTTCTTCTCGCTGTCGGCGGCGCCGTTATAGCTCAGGTTGAGGGTGGTGGCGGCCTGGGCGAGGCTGCCGCCCAGGCCCAGGGCGGCGGCCAGCAGTCCGGCGGCGAAGCGGCGGGCGAGGCCGCGGCGCGGATTCGTGTGCATGTTGTTTTCCTTATGGCAGTCCGAACGGTCGGGGGATCGGCGGCACTTCTTGTCGGGGCGCGGGGCCGGGTGCTCGCACGAAAGCGAAGCAACGCTAGCCGTTGTCTCGTTGACTATTCAAGTCCGGACGTGATGCGAAAAAGACAACGCCTCAGCGCTGCGAGAGCCCGGGCGCGTCGCCACTGAAGAAGCGCATGCCGCGGCGCAGGTGTTCCAGGCAGGCGATCGCCGCCACGGTCAGCTCGCGGCCCTTGTGGCTGACGATCCGCGCGCGGGCGTCGCGCAGCGCCGGGTGGGCCAGCGGCAGGCAACGGATATGCCCGGCCTCGATCTCGTGGCTGACCGTCAACTCCGGCATGAAGGCCACGCCGATGCCGGACTTGACGAAATTGGTCAGCACCGCCACCGAGTTGGTGCGCAGCTTCGGCCTTAGCTCGATGCGCTCCAGTTGGGCGGCGATCACCGCCAGTTGGCCCATGCCGGTGCTGTTGTGGATCAACGCCAGCGACTCGTTGCGCAGCGCGCGCATCGGCACCGCGCCGCGGTGTCCGGCGAGGGCATGGTTGGCGGGGATGATCAGGTCGAGGGGCTGGCGGGTGTCGACGTGCACGTCCAACTCGCCGTCCTCGACCGGGGCGTAGACCAGGGCCAGGTCGACGGCGTCTTCCTTGACCAGCGCCACGCCTTCGTTGGCCCCGGCCATGCGGACCTCCAGCTCGATGCCGGGGTAGCGCAGGATGAAACTCTGCAATGGCTGGGAGATCAGGTCGGCGATGAAGCCCTCGCCGACCGCCAGGCGCACCTTGCCCTGGCGCAGCCCCTGCAGGGCCGACAGACGCGACAGCACGCCCTCTTCGTTGGCCCGTTGCTGGCGGTAGTGCGCCACCAGCAGCTCGCCGGCCTCGGTAGGCGCCACGCCCTGCGGGGTGCGTTGCAGGAGGCGCACGCCGAGATGTTCCTCCAGGCTGGCGAGCTGCCGGCTGATGGCCGAGGGGTCGATGTTCAGGTGCTGGGCGGCGCGGCGAAGAGAACCGTGGTGGATCACCTCGTTGAGGTAGGCCAGGGCGCGCTGGCTGAGGCGGATCATCGCGGCTCAGTCCAGCAGCGACAGGGTCACCGGCGTCCGGTGGTTGTCCTCGACCCGCACCTCCAGTTCGCCTTCCGCCAGGCGCGCCTTCAGGCGCTGTCCCGGCTGGGTCTGGCCGGCATCGCGGATCGCCCGGCCACGCTCGTCGAGGAGGATGCTGTAGCCGCGGCCCAGGGTCGCCAGCGGGCTGACCACGTTGAGCGTCTGCGCCAGTCCTTCGAGGCGCTGACGACGATCCTTCAGTACCTCACGGGCGGCGCGCGGCAGGCGCGCGGCGAGGCTGTCGAGCTTCTGCCGGAGCAGCGCCAGGGTGCGGCCCGGATGCTGTGCGGCGAGACGTGTCTCCAGGCGGACCAGGCGTTCGTGGTGGACCGCCAGCTGGCGCTCGAAGGCACGGCGCAGGCGCATGTCCTGGTCGTCCAGGCGCTGCGCCTGCTGGCGCAGGCGTTCGCCGGGATGGCGCAGGCGGCGGGCGACGCCTTCCAGGCGCAGGCGTTCGCGCAGCAACTGGTCGCGCATGCGCAGCACCAGGCGCCGGCGCAGGCCGTCGAGACGCTGCTGCAGGTCGCCGGCGTTGGGCGCCAGCAGTTCGGCGGCGGCCGAAGGCGTCGGCGCGCGCACGTCGGCGACGAAGTCGCTGATCGATACGTCGGTCTCGTGTCCGACCGCGCTGACGATCGGCGTGGCGCAGGCCGCCACGGCGCGCGCCACCGCTTCTTCGTTGAAGCACCAGAGGTCTTCCAGGGAACCGCCGCCACGGGCCAGGATCAGCGCGTCGAAGCCCTGCCGGTCGGCCAGTTGCAGCGCGCGGACGATCTGCGCGACGGCCTCGCGGCCCTGGACTGCGGTGGGCACCAGGGTCAGCTCGACCTGCGGTGCGCGGCGGCGAAACACGCTGATGATGTCGCGGATCACCGCCCCGCTGGGCGAACTGACGATACCGATGCGGCGCGGATGGGCGGGCAGCGGACGCTTGCGTTCGCTGGCGAACAGGCCTTCGCCGGCGAGTTTTTCCTTCAATGCCTCGAAGGCCAGGCGCAGGGCGCCGTCGCCGGCCGGCTCGACGGTATCGGCGATCAACTGGTAGTCGCCGCGTCCCTCGAACAGCGAGATCTTCCCGCGCACCTTTACCGCCAGCCCGTCGCGCAAGGCCTGGCGTACGCGCAGGGCGTTCTGCCGGAACAGCGCGCAGCGGATCTGCGCGTTGCTGTCCTTGAGGGTGAAGTAGACATGGCCGGAGGCCGGCCGGGCGAGGTTGGACAGCTCGCCCTCGACCCAGACCTGCGGGAACACGTCTTCCAGCAGCAGGCGGGCGCGCTGGTTCAGTTGGCTGACGGTCAGCACCTCGCGATCGAGGCCGAGCCGTTGGAAGGGATCGTTACGCATGGGCGGCATGATAAGGCGGCGCACCGGGATGTGCGATCAATCCTTGGCTTCGTTCGGCAGATTCTCCAGGAAATATTCGACGAAGCCTTCCACCAGGGGGCTATCGTCGCGTCGCCAGGCCAGCGCCACCTCGCTGTATGCCTCGGCCTCGGCCAGAGACATGAAGCTCACGGCGGGCGGTGCGATGGCGCGCATCGAGGCGGGCACCAGGGCGACGCCGAAGCCGGCCTCGATTAGTTGCAACTGGCTGGTCTTGCGCGACAGCGCGCGCGCCGGGCGTGGGTAGAAACCGGCGCCGAGGCAGAGTTCGGCGGCGCGATAGCTGAGGCCGCCGCGTTGCAGGTGGGGAATGGAGACGAAGGTTTCTCCGGCCAGGGCGGCCAAGGCCACGGGGGCTTCACGGCGGGCCAGCGGATGGTCGGCGGCGAGAGCCAGGAGCAACGGCTCGCGGTACAGGGCGCGGAGGTGCAGCCGGGGATGCTGGCGCAGCACCGGCAGGCGCAGCAGGCCAAGGTCCAGGCGTCCTTCGGCGAGATCGGCGAGTTGCTGCTCGGAGGATTGCTGGGTCAGTTCCAGGCGGACGCCGCTCTGCACCGCGAGGTAGCCGCGCAGCGCCGCTTGCAGGCCGCCCACCAGCGGCACCGAGCTGGAGTGCCCCAGGCGCAGCAGGCCATGGCCGCCTTCGCCGACCTCGCGAGCCAGGCGCCGGGCGGCCTCCAGGTCGCCGAGCAGGCGCTGCGCGCGTGGCAGGAAGGCGCGACCGGCCGGCGTCAGCTCGACCTGGCGCGGACCGCGGCGGAGCAGTGGGGTGCCGATGCTGTCCTCCAGTTCGCGCACCTGCCGGCTGAGCGCCGACTGGGCGACGAACAGGCGTTCGGCGGCACGGCTGAAGCCGCCGGACTCGACGATTTCGACGAAGTAATGGAGTTGCCGCAAAGAGATCATCGGAAGATTCCCCATGCCTTTTCGAGATGGCTACAGGGCTCGGATTGTATTGGCTGGCGCGCCGTTGCGCTCGCTAGAGTGCGCAGGTCGTCGTTCCGGGAGTCGCCATGTCCTCGCTCGATCCGTCAGTCCTGTTCGCCGCCCTGCCGTTCAGCCTATGGCAATGGCTGCTGGTCGAACTGGCCATCGTCCTCGCCTATGTGGTGTTCGGCATCGCCGGCTTCGGCACCGCGCTGGTCGCCGGCCCGTTGCTGGCCGGGGTGCTGCCGCTGTCGCAGATCATTCCGCTGCTGGTCCTGCTGGATTTCAGCGCGTCGTTCGGCAACTGGCTGCCGGCGCGGCGGCAGATCGCCGTCACTGAGCTCAAGCGTCTGCTGCCCTGCATGCTGCTGGGCTGTGCGCTCGGGGCGTACGGACTTCTGGCGCTACGCGCGGAGCTGCTGATGCTGGCCCTCGGCGTGTTCGTCAGTCTCTATGCGCTCTACGCGCTGTTCCTCCAGCCACGCGGCCAGCCGCGCTGGCGGGCGACCTGGGCGTTGCCCTTCGGTGTCTTCGGCGGGCTGTTCGGCGCGTTGTTCGGCAGCGGCGGCTTCCTTTATTCGCTGTACCTGAACGGACGCCTGGCGAGCAAGGAGCAGATGCGTGCCACCCAGAGCGCGCTGATCGGTTGTAGCACCTTCGTCCGCCTGGGGCTGTTCCTGCTCGCCGGGCTGTATGCCGCGCGCGAGCCCTGGCTGCTCGCCGCCTGCCTGCTGCCGGGCATGGCGCTGGGCCTGTGGATCGGCCGTCGGGTGACCCTGCGTCTGTCGCGTGAAGCCTTCGTCCGCCTGGTCACCTGGCTGGTGCTGTGCAGCGGCCTGGCGCTGGTCGGGCGCTACCTGGCCGCTTGAAGCGGCTGCGCCGGGCACAGGCCGAACTGTGCGGCCAGCTCTTCGAGGCGCTGGCGCTGGAAGTCGCGGAACGCCGCGTTGGGCTGCTGCAACTCGATGAAGTCGCGCAGCGGGTCGCGCACCGCGCTGCGCACGCCGCTGAGTTCTTCGATCACAGCCAAGCCGCAGAACGGCACGTAGGCTTCCGAGTAGCCGCCTTCGTGGACCACCACCAGGCGTCCGCCGGCATGCCGCTCGGCCGCGTCGCGGACCATCGCGGTCATCGCCCGGAAGCTGTCGCTGTGCAGTTGCATGCGTGCCAGCGGGTCCACCGCGTTGGCGTCGAAGCCACTGGCGACCACGATCAATTGCGGGCGGAAGCGCTCCAGCGCCGGCAACACGATGCGTTGCATGGCCTGCATGTAGGCGTCGTGACCGCCGCCGGGAAGCAGCGGCACGTTGAGGTTGAAGCCACGACCGCGATCCTCGCCGATGTCTTCGGCGCCGCTGTAGCCAGGCGGGAAGCAGCCGTCCTGGTGCAGGGAAATGCTCAACACGTCGTCGCGCCGGTAGTAGATCGCCTGGGTGCCGTTGCCGTGGTGCACGTCCCAGTCCAGCACCGCGACCCGCTCGACGCCGTGGCGCGCCTTGGCCGCCTCGATGGCCACGGCGATGTTGGCGAAGAAACAGAAGCCCATCGCCTGGTCCGGCAGGCAGTGATGACCTGGCGGCCGCGACAGCGAGTAGGCGTTGTCCGCCTCGCCGGCGAGCACCGCGTCCAGCGCGGCGATGGCCAGGCCGGCGGAGAGCCGGGCGATCTCGTAGCTGCCCGGGCCGATCGGCGCGTCCTGGCCGAGGCTGCCGCCGCCGGCGTCGCTCAATGCCTTGAAGCGTTCCAGATAGTGCGCCGGATGCACGCGCAGCAGGTCCTCGTCGCTCGCCGGCGGTGCGCTGCGCAGTTGCAGGCGGGCGGTCAGGCCGGACACGTCGAGCAGGCTTTTCAGCCGGCGCTTGGTTTCCGGTGATTCGGCGTGTCCGGCGGCGGCAGGCGGTTGCACCCAGCCGCCGACCGGCAGGGTCAGCGCGTGCGGGCCGGCGGCGTGCCAGAGGCAGAGTTCGTCGAAGAAGAAAGCGGTACGTCGGGTCATGGCGGGTATCCGTGGTTCGGGAAAGGGTTTCAGCGTGGCCGGCAGGCCAGGGCCAGCAGCAGCGAGAGGGCGGCCAGGCCGGCGGCGATCGGCAGCAGCGGGAGGAAACCGCCGCTGCCTTCGATGAGTCGTCCTGCCAGCGCCGGGCCGATGGCCAGCCCGCCGCCGATGACCAGGTTGGAGGCGTTCATCAGGCGGCCGGAGCGGTCCAGGTCGGCGAGGCAGGCGAGGATGAACGGCAGGGCGAAGGTCCAGGTGAACTTGAACAGCAGCGCGGCCAGGGCGAAGCGCGCCAGCGGCGGCTGGCCGATCAGCAGGAGGATCGCCGCGGCCATCGCCAGGTAGCCGCCGAGCAGCATCAGGTCGCGCGGCAGGCGGTTGCCGATGAAGGAGGCGCAGGCCGCCCCGGCGATGCCCATCAGGGTGGCGACGGCGAGTACCTCGCCGCTGGCGCCGGCACCGATCCCCGCGCCTTCGGCGATGGCGCCGATGAAGGTCCAGACGCCGCTGAGGCTGATATAGAAGGTGAGCACGGCGAGGATGCCCAGCCCGACCCGCAGTCGCGAGTGAACCGCGCCGGTACTGGCGCGGGCTTCCGCTGGCGGGCTGCCACTGGGGAAGGCCCGCGACAACGGCAGGGCGAGGCCCATCAGGCCGGCCAGCAACAGGTAGCAGGCGGCCAGGCCGAAGCGTTCGAACAGCGCCGGCAGCAGTGCCAGGCCGACGGCGCCGACCACCAGTTGGCCCATCACCCAGAGCCCGTAGACCCGGCTCGGGGTGGCGGTGCTGGCGGCGCTGGACAGGCAGAGGATCATCAGCGAGCCGCCGGCGAGGGCGCTGCAGAAACGCAGGGCGAGCAGCAGCGGGTAGCTGCCGGCCAGCGCCGAGGCCAGGTTGGCGGCGATGAACAGCAGGCCGGCGAGCAGCGCCGCGTGGCGCCAATCGACGCGTTTCAGCCAATGGAAGGCCGGCAGCGTCGCCAGGCTCATGGCGCCCAGCTCCACCGAAAACAGGTCGCCGACCCGCGCCGGGCTCAGTTGCCACTGGGTCGCCAGTTGCGCGGCGACGGCGGGGGCGGTCATCAGGATGGTCGGGGTGATCGCGGCGAACACCACGATGGCCGCGAGCAGCGCGAGGTTGCCGGACGCCGGAGAGGCGCTGGCGAGAGTCTTGTCGGAAGCGCTCATGGCTGCGCCTCCTCAGAACACATGGACCAGGCGCAACAGGGCCTGGCTGCCATGGAAAGCATTGTCGGTGGCGACGTTGCGCGAGAGACCGAACATCAGGCTGTTGCGCCGGTCCAGCCAGTGGCCTAGCTCGAAGCCGAGTTGGGTGTAGCGCTGGTGGGTGTCGTCGAGGGTATGGCCCTGCAGCTTCAGTTCGCCGCCATCGGCGTGCACCAGCTTGAGGGCGCCGTAGGTGCTCTGGCTGAAGTCGTAGGAGGCGAAGGCTTGCAGGCGATAGAGCGGTTTCTGTTCCAGGTCGCTGCCGAAGTAGTCGTCGTTCTTCGCGTAGAACTGCGCTTCCAGGTTGGCTTCCAGCACCCAGTCGCGGCCGATGCCCTGGGTGTAGTTGTAGACGAAGGTGGCGCCCCAGCGGTTGGCGCCGGGCGAGACATCGGGGTTCTTCGCGTGGTACTCGCCCAGCGGCAGGGTGATCAGGGTCAGCAGGCCGCTGTAGCGGCGCCGTTCCAGGTCGTTGACGAAAAACAGGGTGCCGCCGACCTGGGGATCGCCGAAACCGGTCTCGCCGGTATGCCCGACGCTGCCGGGCAGGCGCGCATCGATGTCGACGAAGGGAATGATGAACTGCGGCGTGCAGAGAGTGCCGCAGATGTCGCTGAAGAACACCTGGCGGTAGGCCACCGCGTTGGTCTTCAGTTCGGCCTTGCCGTTGCGATCGGCCGGCCCGTGGAACTCATGGGCGCGGGTCGCCGGCAGGTAGAGTACGCCGAGCGTGGTGCCCGCCGGGGCGCCGAAGAAGTCGCGGGCGTTGAGGTCGGCGGCGCCGGCCTCGGCGCCCAGCAGGAGCTGGATGCCGAACAGCGCGAGGGCGCTGGCGGTCGGTGCGGCCATCGAGGCGGTGCGGTGGGTCATGTGTCGGTCTCCCCGGTCGTTGTGTGCCCGGCGTTCGTCGCGCCGGTGGTGGTTGCGCCTTTTCGCAGGCGAAAGGGCGCCCATGCCGCCCTTGACGGGGCGGTCGAAGCGGTGATGGCAGGGGTGGAGGGCTGTCAGCCAGGCGGGAACTGGTGCAGCAGGTGGGCGATGCTCGCCTTGTCGTTGACGCCGAGCTTGGAATAGATGGTGCGTATGTGATGGCGCACGGTGTTCGGCGCCAGGCCGAGGTCGCGGGCGATCTGCTTGTAGGTCTTGCCTTCGCTGAACAGCAGGGCGACGTCGCCTTCGCGATTGCTCAACTGTTCGATCGCGCTCGGTTGCCGCGCGGTGAGCAGGTAGAGGTCGCCGACCTGCCGCGAGTCGATCACCAGGCGCGCATCGCGATAGCCCTGCGGGCTGGTTTCCTCCGGCAACTGCGGACCGGTCCAGCCCGGCCAGGCGCCGAGCAGCAGGTCGACGAAGCCGCGTTCGGCGCAATGCAGCACGCCGTAGCGGTCGCATACCGCCATGGCCAGAGCCTGGCGTTCGAGGGATTCGCGCAGGGCCACCAGGGTACGGATCTGGTTGGCCGAGACGGCCGCGGCCAGGTGCGCCGAGAGTTGCCCGAGGAGCAGCTTCTCCTGGTCCGCGAAGGGCGGGCCGCCAGGCGTGCGATAGAGGGCGACATGGTCGCTGAGGCGGGTGATCGGATCGACGTGGATCACGCAGAGCAGCTCACCGATGTCGTGACGCGCGCCAAGCCAGCGCAGCCCGGCGGTGGCCTGCATGTCAACGGCCACGGCGGTGCCCGGGCGGGCGTGTACCAGGCCGACGGTAATGTCGTCGTGGCTGATCGATTTCCAGTCCTCCACATAGTGCTCTTCGAGGTTGAACAGGTGTGCGCTGTGCTCCACCGGCACACCGTCGATCAGCGCCGCGCGGCCCCACCAGGCACGCTGGAACGGTACCAGTTGCTGCAGACGTTCCAGCGCGGTGCGATGGAAACGCTCCAGGGTCTTGTCGCGCGCCAGCCGGTTGATGTCCAGCACGGCGGCGCCGAACGCCGCGAGCAAGGCTGCGGATGACGAATGCGGGTCAGTGCTCCCTTTCATTCTCTCCCCCGTCCCACTTTTATAGTTCTTGGAATCGGCGTCCCGCCGCCTGGGCGGTCGCTGGGTGACGTACGCAGTATCCGGCCATCCGCTGCCGCGCTGCCATCCTGCAAATGCGGGATAGGACAGGCGGAACGGGGCCTGGCGGGCGCCTTGCAAGATATTTGCCCATTCGCCGTTTTCGGCGATCAACTGCGTTGAGCGGAAGCGCGTGGCTGGGTATAATGTCGCGCTTCCATTTTTCCCGTCTGGGAGCGCCCGCCATGCTGCGAATCAGTCAAGAAGCCCTGACTTTCGACGACGTCCTTCTGATCCCCGGTTATTCCGAAGTCCTGCCCAAGGACGTGAGTTTGAAAACTCGCCTGACCCGCGGCATCGAACTGAACATCCCGCTGGTATCCGCCGCGATGGATACCGTGACCGAAGCCCGCCTGGCCATCGCCATGGCCCAGGAAGGCGGCATCGGCATCATCCACAAGAACATGGGCATCGAGCAGCAGGCCGCGGAAGTCCGCAAGGTCAAGAAGCACGAAACGGCCATCGTCCGCGACCCGGTCACCGTGACCCCCTCGACCAAGATCATCGAACTGCTGCAGATGGCCCGCGAGTACGGCTTCTCCGGTTTCCCGGTGGTGGAGCAGGGCGAGCTGGTCGGTATCGTCACCGGTCGCGACCTGCGGGTGAAGCCGAACGCCGGCGATACCGTCGCCGCGATCATGACCCCGAAGGACAAGCTGGTCACCGCCCGCGAAGGCACCCCGCTGGAAGAGATGAAGGCCAAGCTCTACGAGAACCGCATCGAGAAGATGCTGGTGGTCGACGAGAACTTCTACCTGCGTGGCCTGGTGACCTTCCGTGACATCGAGAAGGCCAAGACCTACCCGCTGGCGTCCAAGGACGAGCAGGGCCGCCTGCGCGTCGGCGCCGCCGTCGGCACCGGCGCCGATACCGGCGAGCGCGTTGCCGCGCTGGTCGCCGCCGGGGTCGACGTGGTGGTGGTGGACACCGCCCACGGCCACTCCAAGGGCGTGATCGAGCGTGTGCGCTGGGTCAAGCAGACCTTCCCGGACGTCCAGGTGATCGGCGGCAACATCGCCACCGCCGAGGCCGCCAAGGCCCTCGCCGAGGCTGGCGCCGACGCGGTCAAGGTCGGCATCGGCCCGGGCTCGATCTGCACCACCCGCATCGTCGCCGGTGTCGGCGTGCCGCAGATCTCCGCCATCGCCAACGTTGCCGCCGCCCTCGAAGGCACCGGCGTACCGCTGATCGCCGACGGCGGCATCCGCTTCTCCGGCGACCTGGCCAAGGCCATGGTCGCCGGCGCCTACTGTGTGATGATGGGCTCGATGTTCGCCGGTACCGAGGAAGCGCCGGGCGAGATCGAGCTGTTCCAGGGCCGTTCCTACAAGTCCTACCGCGGCATGGGTTCGCTGGGCGCCATGTCCGGCTCCCAGGGCTCGTCCGACCGCTACTTCCAGGACGCCTCCGCCGGCGCCGAGAAGCTGGTGCCGGAAGGCATCGAGGGTCGCGTGCCGTACAAGGGTGCCCTGTCCGCCATCGTCCACCAGCTGATGGGCGGCCTGCGCGCCGCCATGGGCTACACCGGCAGCGCCGACATCCAGCAGATGCGCACGCAGCCGCAGTTCGTCCGGATCACCGGCGCGGGCATGGCCGAGTCCCATGTCCACGACGTCCAGATCACCAAGGAAGCCCCCAACTACCGGGTTGGTTGAGGCTGATTGAAATGAGTGCTGCACGGGGCTGTTCGATTCAGCCCCGTGTCGTTTTCGAATTCCGTAGCGAGAGATGGCCATGTCCCAAGACATTCACGCCCACCGTATCCTGATCCTCGATTTCGGCTCCCAGTACACCCAACTGATCGCTCGCCGCGTGCGCGAGATCGGCGTGTATTGCGAAATCCATCCCTTCGACATGAGCAACGAGGCGATCATCGCCTTCGCGCCGCGCGGCATCATCCTCGCCGGTGGCCCCGAGTCGGTACACGAAGCCGACAGCCCGCGCGCGCCGCAGGCGGTGTTCGACCTGAAGGTGCCGCTGTTCGGCATCTGCTACGGCATGCAGACCATGGCCGAGCAGATGGGCGGCAAGGTGCAGGGCTCCGACCTGCGCGAGTTCGGCTACGCCCGCGTCGACGTGGTCGGCAAGGCGCGCCTGCTGGACGGCATCGAGGACCACGTGGACGACGACGGCGTGCTCGGCCTCGACGTGTGGATGAGCCACGGCGACAAGGTCACCGAGATGCCGGCCGGCTTCCACATCCTGGCCAGCACCCCGAGCTGCCCGATCGCCGCCATGGCCGACGATGCCCGCGCCTACTACGGCGTGCAATTCCACCCGGAAGTCACCCACACCAAGCAGGGCCTGCGCATTCTCTCGCGCTTCGTCCTCGACATCTGCGGTTGCGCCGCGCTGTGGACCCCCTCGAACATCGTCGACGACGCCATCGCCACCGTGCGCGCCCAGGTCGGTTCCTCCAAGGTCCTGCTCGGCCTCTCCGGCGGCGTGGACTCCTCGGTGGTCGCCGCGCTGCTGCACAAGGCCATCGGCGACCAACTGACCTGCGTGTTCGTCGACAACGGCCTGCTGCGCCTGCACGAAGGCGACCAGGTGATGGCCATGTTCGCCGAGAACATGGGCGTGAAGGTGATCCGCGCCAACGCCGAGGACAAGTTCCTCGGCCGCCTGGCCGGCGTCGCCGACCCGGAAGAGAAGCGCAAGATCATCGGCCGCACCTTCATCGAAGTCTTCGACGAAGAAGCCACCAAGCTGCAGGACGTGAAGTTCCTCGCCCAGGGCACCATCTACCCCGACGTGATCGAGTCGGCCGGCGCCAAGACCGGCAAGGCCCACGTGATCAAGTCGCACCACAACGTCGGCGGCCTGCCGGAGGACATGCAGTTCGAACTGGTCGAGCCGCTGCGCGAACTGTTCAAGGACGAAGTGCGCAAGATCGGCCTGGAGCTGGGCCTGCCCTACGACATGGTCTACCGCCACCCGTTCCCCGGCCCGGGCCTGGGCGTGCGCATCCTCGGCGAGGTGAAGAAGGAGTACGCCGACCTGCTGCGCCAGGCCGACCACATCTTCATCGAGGAACTGCGCGCCTTCGACTGGTACCACAAGACCAGCCAGGCGTTCGTGGTGTTCCAGCCAGTGAAATCGGTCGGCGTGGTCGGCGACGGCCGTCGCTACGCCTGGGTCGTCGCCCTGCGCGCGGTGGAGACCATCGACTTCATGACCGCGCGCTGGGCGCACCTGCCCTACGAACTGCTGGAGAAGGTCTCGAACCGCATCATCAACGAGATTGCCGGTATCTCCCGGGTCACCTACGACGTGTCGAGCAAGCCGCCGGCGACTATCGAGTGGGAATGATCGGCTCGCGCCGATGAGAGGAAAGGGCAGCTTCGGCTGCCCTTTTCGTTTGCTCCGGATCAGCAAAGAGGCGGTTGCACGGAGCGATGGCTCGCCTTCGCGGCTGGGAAATGAGAAAATCTATCATTTCCCAGCCGCAGTACCGCGAAGGTGAAGGCTCCATGACATTTACCCGTAGACAAGTGCTCGGCGGCCTCGCCGGGCTGGCGGTGGTCGGCCTCGGCGCCGGCGGCGCGCGCCTCTGGCTGGCGCGTCCGCAGGTGGCGCAGGAGTACGACTACGAACTGATCGCCGCGCCGCTGGACCTGGAGATCGTCCCGGGCTTCAGCAGTCCGGCGCTGGCCTATGGCGGCCAGTGCCCCGGCGTGGAGTTGCGGGCGAAGCAGGGCGAGTGGCTGCGGGTGCGCTTCACCAACAGGCTGGACGAACCGACCACCATCCACTGGCACGGCATCCGCCTGCCGATCGAGATGGACGGCGTGCCGTACATTTCCCAGCCGCCGGTGCAGCCGGGCGAGAGCTTCATCTACCAGTTCAAGACCCAGGACGCCGGCAGCTACTGGTACCACCCGCACCTGATGAGCAGCGAGCAGCTCGGCCGCGGACTGGTCGGCCCGCTGATCATCGAGGAGCGTGAACCCACCGGGTTCCGCCACGAGAAGGTTCTCTGCCTGAAGACCTGGCACGTGGACGAGCAGGGCGCCTTCACCCCCTTCAGCGTGCCGCGCCAGGCCGCGCGCGAAGGCACCCGCGGGCGCTATTCGACGATCAACGGCAAGCATGTGCCGACCATCGACCTGCCGGCCGGGCAGATCGTCCGGGTGCGCCTGCTGAACGTCGACAACACCGTCACCTACCGTCTCAACCTGCCCAACGGCGAGGCGAGGATCTATGCCATCGATGGCCATCCGGTGGAACCACGCGGCTTCGAGGGGCAGTACTGGATCGGTCCCGGGATGCGCCTGGAGCTGGCGCTGAAGGTGCCGGAAGCGGGCACCGAGCTGTCCCTGCGCGACGGGCCGGTACGCCTGGCGACGATCCGCAGCGTGGCCAGCGCCGAGGCACCTGCCGGCGACTGGCCGAAGCCGTTGCCGGCGAATCCGGTGAGCGAACCGGACCTGGCCAATGCCGAGAAGATCGGTTTCCGTTTCGAGTGGGTCGGGGCCATGTCCGATACCAGCGGCAAGAATCCCTATCCGTCGTTCTGGCAGATCAACGGCAAGGCCTGGGAAGGCGGCGAGGAGCACAAGCACAACGCGCCGCCGCTGGCCAAGCTCAAGGAAGGCCAGAGCTACATCTTCGAGCTGCGCAACATGGCGCAGTACCAGCACCCGATCCACCTGCATGGGATGGCCTTCAAGGTGCTGGATTCGGATCGCCGGGACATCATCCCGTACTTCACCGACACCTACCTGCTGGGCAAGAACGAGACTGCCCGCGTGGCGCTGGTGGCGGACAATCCGGGCCTGTGGATGTTCCACTGCCACGTCATCGACCATATGGAGACCGGCCTGATGGGGACCATCGCGGTCGGCGAGGCCTGGTGCGGGTGACTAAGCTGATCAGCAACGGCAAGGGCTACCCGACGGTAAAAGGCGTGCGTCCGATCATCGATCGCAGCCGGGACCCGCATTTCATGCGCGAGGCCCTGGCAGAGGCGGAAAAGGCCGCGGCCCTCGGCGAAGTGCCGGTGGGCGCGGTCCTGGTGCGCGAGGGCGAGATCATCGGGCGGGGCTTCAACCGGCCGATCAGTAGCCACGATCCCAGTGCCCACGCCGAAATGCTGGCGATCCGCATGGCAGCGGCGGAGGCGGGCAACTACCGGCTGCCAGGCAGCACCCTGTATGTGACCCTGGAACCCTGCAGCATGTGTTCCGGACTGCTGGTGCACGCACGCATCCAGCGCCTGGTGTACGGCACGGTCGAGCCCAAGTCGGGCGCAGTGGAAAGCCGTGGGCGATTCTTCGAGCAGGAGCATCTCAACCATAGGGTCATGGTCGAGGGCGGCGTGCTGGCGGAAGAATGCAGCCAGGCGCTCTCGGCGTTCTTCCGCGCGCGGCGCGAAGCGGCGAAGAAGCCTCGCGAAGACTGACGGATGTTTCTCTTTTCGAACGCTCCGGCTGAAACGTTAAAGCACGTCCTTGCCCCTTCCTCTCCTTCAAAAGCCATCTGCATCAATTATTTATCCGGATATTTCGGACGATCGGCATAGGCGTAAAGTCGTAGTCGCCGCGCGCTTCCTTCGTCGAATTGTGTGATATTTTGCACGGCCGCTTGAGCAAGCGGCCCGCAGGCAATGGCTTCAGGTGAGAGCGAGCCCGCCTGCGGATACCCCCGCCGGACCGCGCAGCCGAAAAGCGCGGCCGGTCCGGAGGCGTCCGCGATTCCCGGCCCTGCATTGTCCTCGAAGAAGGCCATCGGTACGGCGGTCCTGGCCGCCTCCCGCACAATGCCAATTCGAAATGCAGGGAGTTGTTGTCATGAGTGATACCCGGGTCCAGCAGTATCAGGATCACGCCGGGGCGGAAGCCGTCGATTCCTCGGGACTGGAGGTCAAGCGCCTGACGTTCCTCGAGGCGGTGGCGATGATCGTCGGAACCAACATCGGCGCAGGCGTGCTGTCCATGGCCTACGCCAGCCGCAAGGCCGGCTTCATGCCATTGCTGCTCTGGCTGGCGGTGGCCGGCCTGTTCACCACCATTTCCATGCTCTACGTCTCGGAAACCGCCCTGCGCACGCGCACCCACAACCAGTTGAGCGGCCTTGCCCAGCGCTATGTCGGCTCCTTCGGCGCCTGGGCGATCTTCCTGTCCGTAGCGGTCAACAGCATCGGCGCGCTGATCGCCTACATGAGCGGCAGCGGCAAGATCCTCAGCGCCTTCTTCGGTATCAGCCCGGCCCTGGGCAGCGTGCTGTTCTTCATTCCGGCCGCCGGCGTGCTGTACCTGGGGCTGAGCGCCATCGGCAAGGGCGAGAAGTTCATCAGCATCGGCATGGTCAGCATGATCCTGATCCTGGTGGCGGCCACCCTGCTCAACGACAATACCGAGTTCGCCCGTCTGCTCGACGGCGACTGGATCTACATGGTGCCGGTATTCAACATCGCGGTGTTCTGCTTCTCCGCCCAGTACATCGTCCCGGAGATGGCCCGTGGTTTCAGCCACGCCCCGGAGCGCCTGCCGAAGGCGGTGATCACCGGGATGCTGACCACCTTCGTCCTGCTCAGCATCGTGCCGCTCTCGGTGATCGCCCTGACCGGCCTGGAGAACCAGTCCGAAGTCGCCACCCTGGCCTGGGGCAAGGCGCTCGGCGAATGGGCCTTCTTCACCGCCAACACCTTCGCCCTGTGCGCCATGCTGACGTCCTACTGGGGCCTGGGCGGTAGCTTCCTGACCAACATCTTCGACAAGTTCCACAAGCTCGGTCCGGAGAACCGGCCGAAGACCCGCCTGCTGGTGCTGGCGATCGTCGCGCTGCCGCCGTTCGTCCTGGCCTACAGCGGGCTGGTCGGCTTCGTCAACGCGTTGTACTTCGCCGGGGCCTTCAGCGGGGTGATTCTCTCGATCATGCCGATCCTGATGCTGCGCTCGGCGCGTAGGAACGGCGACTTCGAGCCGGCCTGGAAATGCGGCTGGATCGCCCATCCGGCGATCCAGGCGGTGATCGTGACGATCTACCTGGCCAGCGCCGCCTACGCCATTTGTAGCGCCATGAACCTGCTGCCGGCCGGCTGGTAGGTCATCGCTGCCGGAAGAGGCCGCCATAGGGCGGCCTTTTTCATGGGATTTATTTTATCCGGATTAATATTGTTGCTCTATTTATATCCGGGTATTATTCGGGCGTTCCATCCATGGGAGCCTGTCATGGCCAATGATCCATACATCCAATCCTTCACCTGCTTCGACGGCACGCGCCGGCTGCTGACGGCGGCGCTGCCGGAGGTCGCGCTGGCCTTGAAGCAAGCGGTCGCCGGCGGTGCAGCCGGACCGCTGCTGGTATTCGACAATGCCACTGGGCGCTCCGTCGATCTCGATATCCGTGGTTCCAGCGAGGACCTGCTGGCGCGCCTGGTCGTCGCAGGCGAGCGGCAACCGGCGGAGGAGGCCGCGCCGCGCGGGCGCGGGCGGCCGAAGCTGGGCGTGGTGGCGCGCGAGGTGACCTTGTTGCCGCGCCACTGGGAATGGCTCGCCGCGCAGCCCGGGGGCGCCTCGGTGGCGCTGCGCAAGCTGGTCGAGGAGGCGCGCCGCAGCCAGTCCGGGCGTGCGCGGCAGGCGCAGGAGCGCGCCTACCATTTCATGAATGCGATGGCCGGCGACCTGCCGGGCTTCGAGGAGGCGACGCGTGCGCTGTTCACCGGGGATCGCGAGGGCTTCGCCGAGCGGATCGCCGGCTGGCCGACCGATGTGCGCGAGCACGCCGCCTGGCTGGCAAGCGACGGAGAATCCTGAGGGGAGGGGGCGGCTAGAGTTTCTCGTCGCCGCTGTCTTCTTCCGGGCGCGTCTTGTTCACGCCGGGCAGGTGCAACCCGCTCTCGGCGATCTGGCTGCCTTCCATCTGCGGCTGGGTCACCCAGGTGAGGATGTCGTAGTAGCGCCGCACGTTCTGTACGAAGTGCACGGTCTCGCCGCCGCGCGCATAGCCGTAGCGGGTCTTGGCGTACCACTGCTTCTGCGCCAGGCGCGGCAGCATCTTCTTCACGTCCAGCCACTTGTTCGGGTTGAGGCCTTCCTTCTCGGCCATCTTGCGCGCGTCTTCCAGGTGCGCGCCGCCGATGTTGTAGGCGGCCAGGGCGAACCAGCTGCGGTCCGGTTCCTTGATGCTCTCGGGCAGTTCGCTGCGGATCTGCACGAAATACTTGCTGCCGCCCTGGATGCTCTGCTTCGGGTCGAGCCGGTTGGACACGCCCATCGCCTGGGCGGTCCGGTTGGTCAGCATCATCAGGCCGCGCACGCCGGTCTTGGAGGTGGCGCCGGGCTGCCACAGCGATTCCTGGTAGCCGATGGCGGCGAGCAGGCGCCAGTCGGTATCCAGCTGCTTGCCGCTCTGCTTGAAGTGGCTTTCGTAGCGCGGCAGGCGTTGCTGCAGGTGCTGGGCGAAGGTGTAGGCGCCGACGTAGCCGAGTACGTCGACATGCCCGTAGTAACGGTCCTTCAGGCGTTGCAGCAGGCCTTCCTTCTTGGCCTGGTCGAGGAACGCGTTGACCTCGTTCATCAGGCTGTCGTCGTCGCCCCCCGGCAAGGCCCAGGCCAGCCCGCGGGCTTCGCCGAAGTCGAAGGCGACGCGGACGTTGGGGAAGTACACCTGGTTCATCGCCAGTTCGTTGGAGTCGACCAGGGTCAGGTCGATGTCGCCGACGTCGACCATGCGCAACAGGTCGACCACTTCGACAGCATCGGATTCTTCGTACTTCAGTTCGGGATACTGCTTCTTCAGCTCGGCGAGCTGCTCCGCGTGGCTGCTGCCCTTGAGCACCATGATGCGCTTGCCGACCAGGTCTTCCGGGCGGGTCGGGCGCTGCTGGCCGTTGCGGTAGATGATCTGCGGGGTGACGTCGAGGTAGGTGTGCGAGTAGCGCACGCTGGCGTCGTCTTCGCGTCCCGGGGTCAGGCCGGCCGCGGCGAGCGCCGGGCCGCCCTCGCGGGAAAGCTGGGCATAGAGGTCGTCGAGGTTGTCGGCGGTCTCGATCTTCAGCTCGACGCCGAGGCGCTCGGCGAAGCGCTTGGCCAGTTCGTATTCGAAGCCGGTTTCGCCGTTGCGGTCCTGGAAGTAGGTGGCCGGGCTGTTGCGGGTGATCACGCGCAGTACGCCCTCCTTCTGCACGCGCTCCAGGGCGGTAGGGGCTTTCGCCTCGCTACAGCCCGCAAGCAGCAGAAAGATGCCGGTCGCCAACAGCCAGGCGGCGCAACGTAAGCGGTACGCGGTCAGGGCAAACATCGGCGCAGTATACGCAAAGGCGAGACGGCGCCATATCTCGACAGCCGGGACCTTCTCTGCTATCGCCGGGATACCGTTCGTCCGCCGTTTCGCTTGCCCCGTCGCAGAGCGCTGCGGCGCCGTTCTCGAAGCGGGCCGCCGCGGATCCGATGGAGGGCTATGCGATAGCCATCGGCGCGGGTGCCGCCGGACGGTGCTTTACGGTAGAATGCACGGCCTCTGCGGGCCGGCCCGGCCGGCCCCCACACCTTCCCGTCTCCAGAGGCTGTTCCGACAATGCTGATCCTGCGCGGCGCTCCCGCCCTTTCCGCTTTCCGCCACGGCAAACTGCTCGAGCAACTGACCCAGCACGTACCTGCCGTTACCGGGCTGTACGCTGAGTTCGCGCATTTCGCCGACGTCACCGGCGCGCTCACCGCCGACGAGGAGCAGGTGCTGGCGCGGCTGCTGAAATACGGCCCGAGCGTGCCGGTGCAGGAGCCCAGCGGACGGCTGTTCCTGGTGGTGCCGCGCTTCGGCACCATCTCGCCGTGGTCGAGCAAGGCCTCCGACATCGCCCGCAACTGCGGCCTGGCGAAGATCGACCGGCTGGAGCGCGGCATTGCCTACTATGTGCAGGGCGAACTGTCCGAGAGCGACGCCCAGCAGGTCGCCGCCCGCCTGCATGACCGCATGACCCAACTGGTGCTGGACCGCCTGGAAGGCGCCGCCGAGCTGTTCAGCCATGCGCAGCCCCGCCCGCTCACCGCCGTCGACGTGCTTGGCGGCGGTCGCGCCGCGCTGGAGAAGGCCAACGTCGAGTTGGGCCTGGCCCTGGCCGAGGACGAGATCGACTACCTGCTGAAGAGCTTCGGCGAACTGGGGCGCAACCCGCACGACGTCGAGCTGATGATGTTCGCCCAGGCCAACTCCGAGCATTGCCGGCACAAGATCTTCAATGCCAGTTGGGACATCGACGGGCAGGCCCAGGACAAGAGCCTGTTCGGCATGATCAAGAACACCTACGAGATGAACCGCGAAGGCGTGCTGTCCGCATACAAGGACAACGCCGCGGTCATCGTCGGCCATGTCGCCGGGCGTTTCTTCCCCGATCCGCAGACCCGCGAATACGCCGCCAGCCGCGAGCCGGTGCAGATCCTGATGAAGGTGGAGACCCACAACCACCCGACCGCCATCGCGCCGTTCCCCGGTGCCTCCACCGGTTCCGGCGGCGAGATCCGCGACGAGGGCGCCACCGGCCGCGGCGCCAAGCCGAAGGCCGGCCTGACCGGCTTCACCGTGTCCAACCTGCAGATCCCCGGTTTCGAACAGCCCTGGGAAGTGCCCTACGGCAAGCCCGAGCGCATCGTCACCGCGCTGGACATCATGATCGAGGGCCCGCTGGGCGGCGCCGCGTTCAACAACGAGTTCGGCCGTCCGGCGCTGACCGGCTACTTCCGTACCTTCGAGCAGAAGATCGCTACCCCTCACGGCGAGGAAGTGCGCGGCTACCACAAGCCGATCATGCTCGCCGGCGGCATGGGCAACATTCGCGACGAACACGTGCAGAAGGGCGAGATCAGCGTCGGCGCCAAGCTCATCGTCCTTGGCGGCCCGGCCATGCTGATCGGCCTGGGCGGCGGCGCCGCCTCTTCGATGGCCACCGGCGCCAGCTCCGCCGACCTCGACTTCGCCTCGGTGCAGCGCGACAACCCGGAAATGGAGCGACGTTGCCAGGAAGTGATCGACCGCTGCTGGCAGCTCGGCGAGCGCAACCCGATCAGCTTCATCCATGACGTCGGTGCCGGCGGCCTGTCCAACGCCCTGCCGGAACTGATCAACGACGGCGGCCGCGGCGGTCGCTTCGAGCTGCGCGCGGTGCCCAACGACGAGCCGGGCATGAGCCCGCTGGAAATCTGGTGCAACGAGTCGCAGGAGCGCTACGTGCTGTCGGTGGACGCCGCCGACTTCGAGACCTTCAAGGCCATCTGCGAGCGCGAGCGCTGCCCGTTCGCGGTGGTCGGCGAGGCCATCGAGCAGCGCCAGCTGACCGTCGCCGACAGCCATTTCGACAACAAGCCGGTGGACATGCCGCTGGAAGTCCTGCTCGGCAAGGCGCCGCGCATGCACCGCGCGGTTACCCGCGAGGCCGAGCTGGGCGACGATTTCGACGCCGCCGGGCTGGAGCTGCAGGAAAGCGTCGAGCGCGTCCTGCGCCATCCCGCCGTGGCCAGCAAGAGCTTCCTGATCACCATCGGCGACCGCACCATCACCGGGCTGGTGGCCCGCGACCAGATGGTCGGGCCCTGGCAGGTGCCGGTGGCCGACTGCGCCGTCACCGCCACCAGCTTCGACGTCTACACCGGCGAGGCCATGGCGATGGGCGAACGTACCCCGCTGGCGCTGCTGGACGCCCCGGCTTCCGGACGCATGGCCATCGGCGAGACGGTCACCAACCTGGCTGCCGCGCGTATCGGCAAGCTGTCCGACATCAAGCTTTCCGCCAACTGGATGGCCGCCGCCGGCCACCCCGGCGAGGACGCGCGCCTGTATGACACGGTCAAGGCCGTGGGCATGGAACTGTGCCCGGAACTGGGCATCACCATCCCGGTGGGCAAGGACTCGATGTCCATGAAGACCCGCTGGCAGGACAATGGCGAGGACAAGAGCGTCACTTCTCCGGTCTCGCTGATCGTCACCGGCTTCGCCCCGGTCGCCGACGTGCGCCAGAGCCTGACCCCGCAACTGCGCCTGGACAAGGGCGAGACCGACCTGATCCTGATCGATCTCGGCCGCGGCAAGAACCGTCTCGGCGGCTCGATCCTGGCCCAGGTCCACGGCAAGCTCGGCCGCGTCGTGCCGGACGTCGACGACGCCGAGGACCTGAAAGCCTTCTTCGCGGTGATCCAGGGGCTCAATGCCGACGGCCATATCCTCGCCTACCACGACCGTTCCGACGGCGGCCTGATCACCAGCGTGCTGGAGATGGCCTTCGCCGGTCACTGCGGCGTCGAGCTGAACCTCGATGCCCTGGCCGATAGCCGCGAAGAGCTGGCGGCCGTGTTGTTCAGCGAGGAACTGGGCGCGGTGATCCAGGTTCGCGAGGGCGCCACTCCGGAAGTCCTCGCGCAGTTCAGCGCCGCCGGTCTCGACGACTGCGTGGCGGTGATCGGCCAGCCGGTCAACGGCTACGAGATCAACCTGAACTACAACGGCGAGACCGTCTACAGCGCCCAGCGCCGCATCCTGCAACGCATCTGGAGCGAGACCAGCTACCAGATCCAGCGTCTGCGCGACAACGCCGACTGCGCCGAGCAGGAGTTCGACGCGCTGCTGGACGAAGACAACCCCGGGCTGTCGATCAAGCTCAGCTACGACGTCAACGACGACATCGCCGCGCCCTACATCAAGAAGGGCGTGCGGCCGAAAGTGGCGATCCTCCGCGAGCAGGGCGTCAACGGCCAGGTGGAGATGGCCGCGGCGTTCGACCGCGCCGGCTTCGCCGCGATCGACGTGCACATGAGCGACATCCTCGCCGGGCGGGTCGACCTGGACGCCTTCAAGGGCCTGGTGGCCTGCGGTGGCTTCTCCTACGGCGACGTGCTCGGCGCCGGCGAGGGCTGGGCCAAGTCGATCCTCTTCAACGCCCGCGCCCGCGACGGCTTCCAGGCGTTCTTCGCGCGCAAGGACAGCTTCGCCCTCGGCGTCTGCAACGGCTGCCAGATGATGTCCAACCTGCACGAGCTGATTCCCGGCACCGAGTTCTGGCCGCACTTCGTGCGCAACCGTTCCGAGCAGTTCGAGGCGCGGGTGGCGATGGTCCAGGTGCAGGAGTCGTCGTCGATCTTCCTGCAGGGCATGGCCGGTTCGCGCCTGCCGATCGCCATCGCCCATGGCGAAGGCCATGCGGAGTTCGAGTCGGAGGAAGCGTTGCTCGAGGCCGACCTTTCCGGCTGCGTGTCGCTGCGTTTCGTCGACAACCACGGCAAGGTCACCGAAGCCTACCCGGCCAACCCCAACGGGTCGCCGCGCGGCATCACCGGGCTGAGCAGCCGCGACGGCCGGGTCACCATCATGATGCCGCACCCCGAGCGGGTGTTCCGCGCCGTGCAGAATTCCTGGCGTCCGGACGACTGGCAGGAAGACGGCGGCTGGCTGCGCATGTTCCGCAACGCCCGGGTCTGGGTGGACTGATCCGGCATGGCGGGCGATGCGGACTCCAACTCGTCGCCCGACCTTCTTCCCGAGGTTCGCCGGGTCTCTCCCGGCGACACCTTGCGGCTCTGTACCTGCGGGGCTTCGGCTTCGCTTCCCGATTGTCCCGCCGACTGCCGCAACGGCCTGACGCTCCACGCGACCCGCGAGCGCCTGTTGCTGTTGTGCCGCTGCGGGCGCTCCGCCGACCTGCCGTATTGCGACGGCAGCCATGCGCCTTCCGCCTCCGGGCTGAAGGCCAGGTGGCGGCGTTTCCGCGGCTGAACGTAAATCTGTGAACGCCCGCACGAAGGTGTTGTGACGAGCGAACAAATGTTGCGCTTATCTGTCGTAAAGGCAGCGTCAAATATTCATCATGTCAAGGCAAAGTGCCATTATTTGGCGTCGGCAGTCGCACAACCACCGACCGCCTCGTGCAGCATTCGATTCGTGCGGAGAAAACGATGTACAAGCTGTGTTTCTATGTGCCTGAGAGCCATCTGGATGTCGTCAAGCAAGCGGTGTTCGCCGCGGGTGGCGGGCGCATCGGGGCGTACGACAGTTGCTGCTGGCAGTCCCTTGGCCAGGGCCAGTTCCGGCCCCTGGACGGTAGCCAACCCTACCTGGGCCAGGTCGGCCAGGTCGAGCACGTGGCGGAGTGGAAAGTGGAGCTGGTGGTGGCCGACGAGCTCATCCACGCCAGCGTCAAGGCGCTGAAGGCGGCGCATCCCTATGAGACCCCGGCCTACGAAGTCTGGCGCCTGACCGACATGGTCTTCTGAGTTTTCCTCGGACAAGCAAGAAGGGCGGCCAGTGGCCGCCCTTTTCGTTATCCGCCTCACGGGGAGAGCCCGACCCGGGGCTGTGGCGTGGCGCGAACAACCGCTTCGCGATTATCGAACCCGAACGGGGGAGCTGTGGCGTGGGGCGAATAACCGCTTGGCGGTTATCCGCCGATTGGCCGAGGTCCAGCCCTCCTGCCGTCAGCGCCGCAGCAGCGGTTGCAGGGCCTGGCTCAGGGCCGCGGCGCGGGGGCCCACCAGGATATGGCAGATGCCGCCGGCGAGGGAACTGACGCCCTGTCCGCCGAGACGACGCAGTTGCTCGGTGGCCAGCTTGCGTTCGTCCGCCACGCTGACCCGCAGGCGGGTCAGTGCGACGTCCCGTACCTCGCGCAGGTTGCCGGCGCCGCCGAGGGCGCCGAGCCAGGCCTGGGCTTCGGCGGCGTCGACGGTGGCCTGCATCGCCACCACCTCTTCGGCTGTGTGCGGACTGCCCAGCGGCGGTACGGCTTCGCCCGGTTGCGTATCGAAGGGCAGGGCGCGGCGGATCTCGTCGGCGATGCTGTCGGCCTGTGGGCCGACCACCACCTGCAGGCTGCCGGCCTTGCCCGGACGTACCACGGCCATCGCACCGAGGGCCTTGAGTTGGGCGTCCGAGGCCTTGTTGCGGTCGACCAGGCGCAGACGCAGGCGCGTGGTGCAGGCGTCCACCACTTCGAGGTTGGCTGCGCCACCCAAGGCGCGGATGAATGCCGGGGCGCGCTCGGCTTCGGCGTTGTCGCCCGATTCGCTGCTCGCGTCGTCTTCGCGGCCCGGGGTCTTCAGGTTGAAGCGGCGGATGCAGAAGTCGAACACCAGGTAATAGATGCCGGCATAGAGCAGGCCCAGCGGCCAGAGCATCCAGCCGTGGGTGGAACGGCCCCAGCCCAGGGCGAGGTCGATGGCGCCACCGGAGAAGGTGAAGCCGAGGCGGATATCGAGCAGGTCGGTGAGGGCCATGGACAGGCCGGTGAGCAGCGCATGCAGCAGGTAGAGCAGCGGCGCGAGGAACATGAAGGCGAACTCCACCGGCTCGGTGACGCCGGTGAGGAAGGCGGTCAAGGCCATCGACAGGAGCAGCCCGCCGATCAGCTTGCGCCGCTCCGGACGGGCGTTGCGGTACATCGCCAGGCAGGCGGCGGGCAGGCCGAACATCATCACCGGGAACATCCCGGCCATGAACTGGCCGCCCTTCGGGTCGCCGGCGAAATAGCGCGCCAGGTCGCCGGTGACGACGCGCCCGGTTTCCGGGTCGGTGAAGCTACCGAAGACGAACCACACCAGGTTGTTGAGGATGTGGTGCAACCCGGTGACGATCAGCAGGCGGTTCAGCACGCCGAAGGCGAAGGCGCCGAAGCTGCCGCTTTCCAGCATGAGTTGGCCGAGGCCGTTGATGCCCTGTTGCAGCGGTGGCCAGATCACCCCGAACAGCAGGCCCAGGCAGACCGCGCTGATCCCGGTGGCGATCGGCACGAAGCGGCGGCCGCCGAAGAACGCCAGGTATTCCGGCAGCTTCACGTCCTTGAAGCGGTTATACAGGGCGCCAGCCACCAGGCCGCTGATGATGCCGGAGAGCACGCCCATGTCGATGCCCGGATCGATCACCTTGAGCACCGAGATCATCACCAGGTAGCCGATGGCGCCGGCGAGGCCGGCGGTGCCATTGTTGTCGCGAGCGAAACCGACGGCGATGCCGATGGCGAAGATCAGCGCCAGGTTGGCGAAGATCGCCTTGCCGGCGTCGTGGACCAGCGGAATGTCGAGCAGGTCGACGTCGCCCAGGCGCAGCAGCAGGCCGGCGATCGGCAGGATCGCGATCGGCAGCATCAGGGCGCGGCCCAGGCGTTGCAGGCTTTCGATCAGGAACGGGGGCATGGCGGTGGTCTCCGATTGTTCTTGTCAGGCCAGCGGCCAGTGTTGCAGGCAGGCGTCGCGCACCGCCCGGGCGCTGCCCAGGTCCAGTAGCGCCTGGGCGTGGCGGCGGCATTCAGCGGCGTCGAGCTGGCGCACCCGGGTCTTGATCTCGCCGACCAGGTTCGGCCCGACGGACAATTCCTCGACCCCGAGGCCGACCAGTACCGGTGTCGCCAGCGGGTCCGAGGCCAGCGCACCGCAGACGCCGACCCAGCGGCCGTGGCGGGCTGCTCCGGCGCAGGTCTGGGCGATCAGCCGCAGCAGCGCCGGGTGCAGGGCGTCGATGCGGTCGGCCAGGCCGGCGTGGCAACGGTCCATGGCCAGGGCGTACTGCGACAGGTCGTTGGTGCCGATGGAGAGGAAGTCGGCGTGTTCGGCCAGTTGATCGGCGAGCAGGGCGGCGGAGGGCACTTCGATCATCACCCCGAGTTCGGGCAGGCGCTCGATCCCCAACTGCGTGGCCAGCTCGCCGAGGCGGCGACGGATGGCGCGCAGTTCGTCGACCTCGCTGACCATCGGCAGCAGTATCCGGCAGCGTTCCAGTGGTTCGACCCTCAGCAGCGCGCGCAACTGCTGGTCGAGCAGCTCCGGGCGCGCCTGGCCGAGGCGGATGCCGCGCAGGCCCAGTGCTGGGTTTTCTTCCACCGGCAGCGGCAGGTAGTCGAGGTGCTTGTCGCCGCCGACATCGATGGTGCGGATGATCACCTTGCGCTGGCCCATGGCGTCCAGGACCTCCTGGTAGGCGTTGCGCTGCTCCTCTTCGTCGGGCGCGGCGCGGCGCTCGAGGAAGAGAAACTCGGTGCGTAGCAGGCCGACCCCGTCGGCGCCGTTGGCGAAGGCTTCGGCGGCCTCGCGCGGCGAGGCGACGTTGGCGCCGATCTCGATGCGCCGGCCGTCGCGGGTGAGCGCCTCGCGCTGCGCATCGGCCTGCTGGCGGCGGCGTTGTTCCTCGCGCTGCGCCACTTGCAAGGCGACCTGCTCCAGGCGTCGAGCGTCGGGGCTGAGTTCCAGCCGGCCCTGGCCGGCGTCCAGCACCACCTGCCGGCCTTCCTCCAGCTCCAGCAGCCCGGCGCCGAGCGCCACCAGGCACGGCAGGCCCTTGCTGCGGGCGAGGATGGCCACGTGGGAGGTGGCGCCGCCTTCGGCCATGCACAGGCCAGCCGCGCCGGCATCCACCAGCGGCGCGAGGTCGGAGGGGGTGATCTCCCGGGCGGCGACGATGGCCCCAGCAGGCACCCGCAACGGCGCGGTGTCGCCGAGCAGTACCCGCAGCACGCGTTTTTCCAGGTCGCGCAGGTCGTTGGCGCGCTCGGCCAGCAGCAGGTTGCCCAGCGCCTGGAGAATCTCGCACTGGGCCTGGATCGCCCGGTGCCAGGCGTGGGCGGCGCCGACGCCCTGGTCGATCAGCATGTCGGCGGCGTCCAGCAGACCCGGGTCTTCCAGCAGCGCGAGATGCGCGGAAAAGATCGCCGCTTCGTTCTCGTCGCCGCCGAGCCTGGCCTGCTGCAGGCTCCCCTGTACGTCGTCGCGCACCCGTTGCAGGGCCTGGTCCAGGGCGAGGTGCTGTTCCTCGGGACGATGCCGGCCGTCATCCGCCGGCAGGCTGATGGCGCCGAGCCGCGCCAGGGGACCGCTGGCCAGGCCGGGCGAAGCGCAGACGCCGGCCAGGGTACCGGCGACAGCCGCAGGTCGCGCCGGCTCGCCCGGGGCGATGGCGCGCGGGGCATCCTTCGGAGCCCCCGCGGTGGCGCTGGCGAGGGCCGCGAGCAGGGCGCCGAGGGCCGCCTCGCTGTCTTCGCCGCGACAGATCACCTCTACCTCGTCCTGTTCGGCGACCCCCAGGCCCATGATGCCGACCAGGCTGTCGACGCTGGCCACCTGCCCGGCGAAGTGCAGTTCGGCCTGGCTGGAAAAGCCCTGCGCGGTCTTGCGTAGCAGCGCTGCCGGGCGTGCGTGCAGACCGCCATGATGGGCGACCCGCGCCCGCCCGCGGACCTGGCGCTGCGCGGAGCCTTCGCCAGGCGCGGGATTGGCCGGACGTTGCTCGGCCTTCTCCGGACTCAGTTGCAGGAGCGGCGCGCCGACCTCCACCGGGTTGGTGGTCAGCGGGCGTACCTGGAAGCCGTCGCCGTTGGTCAGGATCATCACCGTGATCAGACTGCGGCTGCCGCGGGCGACGCGGTCCAGGTCGAAGCGCAGCAGCGGCTGGCCCTCGATCACCCGCGCACCTTCCTCGACCAGCGCCTCGAAGCCTTCGCCTTGCAGCTGTACGGTGTCGAGGCCGACGTGCAGCAGCAGCTCGGCACCGTTGTCGGCGCGCAGGCTGAGCGCGTGGCGGGTTCGCGCCAAGTGGCTGACCAGCCCGGCGCAGGGCGCGTGCAGGCAGTCGTTGAGCGGGTCGATGGCGATGCCTTCGCCCAGGGTGCCGCTGGAAAACACCGGGTCGGGTACTCGGTTGAGCGGCATCACGGGGCCGCTCAGGGGCGCTTTGAGGGCGAGATTCTTGTTGTTCATGGGCGCGCGCTCAGGCTCAGTGGGTTCGGGTGACTTTGCTCAGGTGCCGTGGCTGGTCCGGGTCCATGCCGCGGGCTTCGGCCAGGCCGGCGGCCATGACGTAGAAACTCTGGATCGCCAGGATCGGATCGAGCGCCGGATGCGCGGCGCGCTGCAGCGGCAGGTCGCGTTCGGCGATGTCGTCCGGGGCGGCGAGCAATACCTGCGCACCGCGCTGGCGCATATCCTCGGCGAGCGCCAGCAGGCCTTCCTGCTCCGGGCCGCGGGGAGCGAACACCAGCAGCGGATAGCGCTCCTCGACCAGCGCCATCGGTCCATGGCGGACCTCGGCGCTGCTGAAGGCCTCGGCCTGGATCGCCGAGGTTTCCTTGAATTTCAGCGCGGCCTCCTGGGCGATGGCGTAGCCGGCGCCGCGACCGATCACCATCAGCCGCTGGCAGTCGCGCAGGACCTCGATGGCCGGCGACCAGTCGAGCCTGGCGGCCTGCTCCAGCCCGGCCGCCAGGCCCTGGCCTGCGGCCAGCAGGGCATTGTCGCGCTGCCAGTGGGCGAGCAGGCGGGCGCTGGCGCTGAGCGTGGCGATGAAGCTCTTGGTCGCTGCGACGCTGCGCTCGGCGCCGGCGCAGAGCGGCACGACGAATTCGCTGGCGGCTTCCAGCGGCGAATCCTCGGCATTCACCAGGGCGATGCCCAGGGCGCCGCGTTCGCGCAGGATGCGCAGGCTGTCCACGAGATCGGGGCTCTGCCCGGACTGCGAGAAAGCGAAGACGGCCTGCCCGGCGACACGCAGTGGCGAGCGGTTCAGGGTCACTACCGACATGGGCAGCGAGGCCACCGGCAAGCCGGCGTGCTGCATGGCCAGGTAGGCGAAGTAGCTGGCGGCATGGTCGGAGCTGCCGCGCGCGACGGTCAGCGCCAGGTTCGGATCGACCTCCCGCAGACGCTGGCCAAGCGCCGGCAGGCAGGCGTCGAGCACGGCCAGTTGACGGCTCGCCACCGTGGCGGCGGAGAGCGCTTCCTCGAGCATCAGCGAAGTCATTCGAGTTCTCCTTCCACCATCACGGCGTCGAGTTCCAGGGAGCGATCCAGGCGCACCACATCGGCCCAGGCTGCGGGCGCCAGGCGGCCGCGCTCGGCGAGGCCGAGGTAATCGGCGGGGAATTGCGAAAGGCGTTGCGAGGCTTCGGCCAGGGGCAGGCCGATCTTCACCAGGTTGCGCAGCGCCTGGTCCATGGTCAGGGTGCTGCCGGCCAGAGTGCCGTCGGGCAGGCGCACGCCGCCCAGGCACTTGGTCACCGTGTGGCTGCCGAGCTTGTACTGGCCGTCGGGCATGCCGGCGGCGGCGGTGGAGTCGGTCACGCAGTACAGGCACGGGATCGAACGCAGGGCCACCCTGATGGCGCCGGGATGGACATGCAGCAGGTCGGGGATCAGCTCGGCGTAGCGTGCGTGGGCCAGGGCCGCGCCGACGATACCCGGTTCGCGGTGGTGCAGGCCGGTCATCGCGTTGTAGAGGTGGGTGAAGCTGCTGGCGCCGGCTTCCAGTGCGGCCACGCCGTCCTCGTAGCTGCCCAGGGTATGGCCGATCTGCAGGCGTACGCCGCGCTCGGCGAGGGCGCGGATCAGCGGCCGGTGTCCGGCGATCTCGGGGGCGATGGTGATCACCCGGATCGGCGCGCGGCGCAGGTAGTCCTCGACTTCCTCGAGCACCGCGGCATGGGCGAAGTTGGGCTGCGCGCCGAGCTTGCCGGAGTTGATGTAGGGGCCTTCCAGGTGCACGCCGAGTATCCGTGAACCGCCCTCCAGCGAGCGGCGGCAGTAAGCGCCGAGCTGGCTGAGGATGTCGGCGATCTCCTCGCGCGGTGCGGTCATGGTGGTGGCCAGCAGCGAGGTCGTGCCGAAGCGCCGGTGGGTGCGGGCGATGGTGGCGAAGGCGTCGCCGCCTTCCATGATGTCGCGGCCGCCGCCGCCGTGCACATGCAGGTCGATGAAGCCTGGCAGCAGGTACGGATCGGCGTTGCCGGCCGGATCGCAGGGCTCGCCTTCGATCCGCTGGATACGCCCGTCCTGGATGTGTAGGCGGCCGAGGACCCAGCCTTGCGGGGTGAGAATGTTGCCTTCGAGCATGGCGGCTCCGTGTCGGTCAGCGTCGCAGTTCGGCGACGAAGTCGTAGTAGTCGTTGCGGCAGTAGGTGTCGGTCAGCTCGATCGGGGTGTTGTCCTCGAGGTAGCCGATCCGGGTCATCAGCAGCATCGCGGTGCCCGGCGCGATGCCGACCAGCGCGGCATCGGACGCGGACGAGTTGATCGCGCGCACGTGCTGGAGGGCGCGGACCACTGGGCGACCGATGCCGTCCAGGTATTCGTAGAGGGAATCGCCGACCGCTGTCGGGTCCGGCAGCAGGCGCGCCGGCAGGGTGCTGTTCTCGATCGCCATCACTGTGCCGTCGGCCTTGCGCAGGCGCTTCATGCGCGTGACCTTCTCGGTCGGCGAGAGGCCGAGGCGGATCAGTTCGTCGTGGGTGGGCAGGGCGATGCCGCGCTCCAGCCAGGTGGAGCCGGGGGTGAAGCCTTTCAGGCGGAGCATCTCGCTGAAGCTGGAGAGACGCGACAACGGTTGTTCGAGACGCGGCGTAATGAAGGTGCCGGAGCCCTGGTTGCGGCGGATCAGGCCCTGCTCGAAGAGTACTTCGAGGGCCTTGCGCGCGGTGACGCGGGAAATGTTCAGGGTTTCGCTGAGGTTGCGTTCGGAGGGCAGCGCTTCCTCCGCTTTCCACTGGCCGGCATGGATCGCGCTCTCGAGATTGCGCGCCAGTTGCAGATAGAGGGGGGTGGGTTGCGCCTCGTCGGGACGCAGGGCCAGGAGCAGGTCGTGGGCTGTCTTCATGAGAGGTTCCGATGCGGATTGTGTTGTTGTCGCCCGGTAATGCTGGGAAAACTAATACCACTTGAATACCACGTCAATGCCAGTTGTGCGTCGCGCACGCGTCAGCCAGCCGTCCCGTCGATTGACTCGGCCTGAGTAAGGGATGCAAGGGTTTGACGGATAAAAGAAAACGCCGCCGGAAAATCTCGCGGCGGCGTTCCTGGCGTGGCTGACGGCTGACGAGTGGTATCAGCCTGGTTCTGTCAGGGGCGGATCTCGATCAGCGTGCCGTCTTTCACCACGCTCCAGACTTCGCGCATGTCGGTGTTGTTCATGGCGATACAGCCATTGGTCCAGTCCAGGGTGGAGAAGTACCACTCCGGGTATTCGTCATCCAGCGGGGTGCCGTGGATCATGATCATGCCACCGGCCGGCAGGCCCTTTTCCCGGGCCTTGGCCACGTCGCGGGCGTTGGGGTAGGAAATGTGCATGGAGAGGTTGTAGTTGTTGCTGGTCTTGCGCCAGTCGATCCAGTAGAAGCCTTCCGGGGTGCGGTTGTCGCCTTCGGCCAGCTTCGGGCCGGTCGGGCGCTTGCCCAGCGAGACACGGTAGCTTTTCAGGACGTTGCCTTTGTTGAGGAGCAGCAGTTTTCGCTCGGACTTGAGCACCAGGACCTTGTCCACCTTGCCTTCCAGGCTCGGCGCGGCATTGGCCTGGGTCAGACTGGCGAAGGTCAAGCACAGCAAAGCAAGCAACCAGCGCATGGAAGTGAAATCCCCGATGTTCCCTTGAGCCGCAACGGCGGCGGTGTTCGAGTGTTTGGCGTTCAGTCTTTCTTATAGGAAGCCAGCATAGGTGCAATGGCTTCGTTGCGCACCGGGAAGCAGCCTTCGCGGCGGTCGCTGAAGTAGCATTCTAAGGTACGGCCGATGGTCGGAAAAGCCAGCTCCGACCAGGGAATCTCCGCTTCGTCGAAAAGCCGCACCTCCAGGCTTTCATCGCCGGCGGAGAAATCCAGGTCGAGCAGCTCGGCGCGGAAGAACAGGTAGACCTGGCTGATGTGCGGCAGGTCGAAAAGGGTATAGAGCTGCAGGTCGCCGATCCGCGCGTTGGCTTCTTCCTCTGTCTCGCGGGCCGCCGCCTGGGCGAGGGTCTCGCCGTTCTCCATGAAGCCGGCCGGCAGCGTCCAGTAGCCCAGGCGCGGCGCAATGGCGCGACGGCAGAGCAGGACCTGGCCGTCCCACACCGGCAGGCTGCCGGCGACGATACGCGGGTTCTGGTAGTGCACGGTGTGGCAGGCGTCGCAGACGTAGCGCAGGCGGTTGTCGCCGTCCGGGATGCGCTGGACCACCGTGGCGCCGCACAGGCTGCAGAATTTCATGCCAGGTTCTTCTTCGGGGAAAGGCCTATCTTGCTCGGCTGGCCGGGAGGCGACAAGGCCCCGTGCGGGAGGGGTGGGCTGGCCGGGGCTTTCGTGCCATGATCTCGGGGAAACGACAAGACCTCGGAAACCCCGGCAGTATGAACTGCACGCTCGACGAGCTGCGCCAACGCATCGAGGCGCACCGCCCCCGCCAACTGGATACCGACCAGCGCTTCCCCCAAGCGGCCGTGCTGGTGCCCATCACCCGCAGCGACGATCCGGAGCTGGTGCTGACCCTGCGCGCCGCCGGTTTGTCCACCCATGGCGGCGAGGTCGCCTTCCCCGGCGGGCGGCGCGACCCGGAAGATGCCGACCTGGTGCGCACCGCCCTGCGCGAGGCGGAGGAGGAGATCGCCTTGCCGCCGGGCCTGGTGGAAGTGGTCGGGCCGCTGAGCACCCTGGTCTCGCGGCATGGCATCGAGGTCACTCCCTATGTCGCCTTCATTCCCGACTTCGTCGAGTACCAGCCCAACGACGGCGAGATCGCCGCGGTGTTCAACGTGCCGCTGAGTTTCTTTCGCGACGACCCGCGCGAGGTCACCCACCGTATCGACTACTTCGGCCGCAGCTGGTACGTGCCCAGCTATCGCTTCGGCGAGTTCAAGATCTGGGGCCTGACGGCCATCATGGTGGTGGAGTTGGTCAACCTGCTGTACGACGACCCCATCGACCTGCACACGCCGCCGGCTTCGTTCATCAAACTGAGTTGACCGACGGGGCGCAGACCCCGGCCATGAGGAGATCGCGATGAAATACCGCCTGGGCGATGCCCGCGTCGAAACCCATCCCGACAGCTGGATCGCGCCCAGCGCAGCGGTGATCGGCAAGGTTCGCCTGGATGCCGGCGCCAGCGTCTGGTTTGGCGCGGTGCTGCGCGGCGACAACGAGCTGATCCATATCGGCGAGCACAGCAACGTCCAGGACGGCTCGGTGATGCACACCGACATGGGCTATCCGCTGACCCTCGGCAAGGGCGTCACCGTCGGCCACAACGCCATGCTGCATGGTTGCAGCGTGGGCGACTACAGCCTGGTGGGGATCAACGCGGTGATCCTCAATGGGGCGAAGATCGGCAAGTACTGCATCATCGGCGCCAACGCGCTGATTCCCGAGGGCAAGGAGATTCCCGACGGCTCGCTGGTGATGGGCTCGCCGGGCAAGGTAGTGCGCGAGCTGAGCGAGCCGCAGAAGAAAATGCTCGAGGCCAGCGCCGCCCACTATGTGCACAATGCCCGCCGTTACGCCCGCGACCTCGTCGAGGACCCGGCGTGAACGAGCGACCGGTGGCTTCGCCCTGCGTGCATGTCTGTGCGCTGGACGAGCAGGACATCTGCATCGGCTGCCAGCGCACGGCGGCCGAGATCACCCGCTGGGGCCTGATGAGCAACGACGAGCGCCGCGAGGTGCTCGGTCGCTGTTTCGAGCGCGCCAAGGCGCAAGGGCTGGTCAGCGGTTCCGCCTGAAGCGGATTCCGTTTTCTTTCATTTCCGAGGTTCTTCCATGACCCGTATCGGTACCCCCCTGTCGCCGAGCGCGACCCGCGTCCTTCTCTGTGGCTCCGGCGAGCTGGGCAAGGAAGTCGCCATCGAGCTGCAACGCCTGGGTTGCGAAGTGATCGCCGTCGATCGCTATGGCAACGCGCCGGCCATGCAGGTGGCACATCGCAGCCACGTGATCAGCATGCTCGACGGCGCCGCCCTGCGCGCGGTGATCGAGCAGGAGAAGCCGCACTACATCGTGCCGGAGATCGAGGCCATCGCCACCGCGACCCTGGTCGAGCTGGAGGCCGAAGGCTACACCGTGGTGCCCACCGCCCGCGCCGCGCAACTGACCATGAACCGCGAGGGTATCCGCCGGCTGGCTGCCGAGGAGCTCGGCTTGCCGACCTCGCCCTATCACTTCGCCGATACCTTCGAGGACTACCGCCGTGGCGTCGAGCGCGTCGGCTACCCCTGCGTGGTGAAGCCGATCATGAGTTCGTCGGGCAAGGGCCAGAGCGTCCTGAAAGGCCCCGACGACCTGCAGGCGGCCTGGGACTATGCCCAGGAAGGCGGGCGCGCCGGCAAGGGCCGGGTGATCGTCGAGGGCTTCATCGATTTCGACTACGAAATCACCCTGCTCACCGTGCGCCACGTCGACGGCACCACTTTCTGCGCGCCGATCGGTCACCGCCAGGTCAAGGGCGACTACCACGAGTCCTGGCAGCCGCAGGCGATGAGCGCGCAGGCCCTGGCCGAGTCCGAGCGGGTCGCCCGGGCAGTGACCGAGGCCCTCGGCGGACGCGGGCTGTTCGGCGTCGAACTGTTCGTCAAGGGCGACCAGGTGTGGTTCAGCGAGGTGTCGCCGCGTCCGCACGATACCGGCCTGGTGACCCTGATTTCCCAGGATCTTTCCGAGTTCGCGCTGCACGCGCGGGCGATCCTCGGCCTGCCGATCCCGGTGATCCGCCAGCTCGGCCCGTCGGCCTCGGCGGTGATCCTGGTGGAAGGCAAGTCCCGGCAGGTCGCTTTCGCCAACCTCGGCGCCGCGCTGAGCGAGGCGGATACGGCGCTACGCCTGTTCGGCAAGCCGGAAGTGGATGGCCAGCGGCGGATGGGCGTGGCCCTGGCGCGCGACGAGTCGATCGACGCCGCCCGCGCCAAGGCGACCCGGGCCGCCCAGGCGGTTCGCGTCGAACTCTGAGATGCGCCGGCTGGCAACGCTGGCCTGGTGGGCGGCGGCTCTGCCGTTGCTGCCGCTGGCGGTGCCGCTGGCTATCCGCACCCGCCGCCGAGCCTTGCGCCTGGCGCCCGCGGCGGGACCTCGCGAAGGGCTGGTCGGTGGGTCCGGTGCCGAAGAGCCGCTGCGCTTGCTGTTGTTCGGTGAGTCGACAGTGGCCGGGGTCGGCGCCAGTTGCCTGGACTACGCCCTGGCCGGCCGCCTGGCCGCGGCGCTGGGCGAGCGTCTGCGCCGCCCGGTGGCCTGGCAGGCGCTGGGCGAGAACGGCATCACCAGCGGCGAGGCGCGCGAACGCCTGCTACCGCAGGTGGCGGGACGTTTCTTCGACCAGGTGATCCTGGTCTTCGGCGTCAATGACACCACCAGCCTGCGCTCCCTCGAACGCTGGCGTGCCGACTGCGCGGCCCTGATCGAAGGCTTCCAGGCGGCCGGCGCGCAGGTGACCTGCACCGCGGTGCCGCCGCTGCGGCATTTTTCCGCCTTGCCCGGGTTGCTGCGGGCCCTGCTGGGGTGGCGCGGGCGGCTGCTCGACGAGGCGCTGCGCGATCTCGCTGGCGCGACCGGCGCCGGCTACTGCCCGATCTCGCTGGACCTGCTTCCGGGCTACCTGGCCATCGACGGCTTTCATCCGTCGCAGCTGGGCTACCAGGTCTGGGCCGGGGCCCTCGCCGACTGGTTGGCGGCGAGGGAGAAGGGCGGCGTCGCGGTAGCCTGAGCGAGACTCAGGACACTGCGCCGAGGTCGTTGTCGCGGGTTTCCTTCAGGCACAGCACCGCCAGCAGGCTGAGCAGCGCCGCTGCGGAGACGTAGCCGCCGACCCAGCCCAGGCCGCCGATGCCGACCAGCTTCTGGGCGATATAGGGCGCCACCGAGGCGCCGAGAATGCCGCCCAGGTTGTAGGCCGCCGACGCGCCGGTGTAGCGCACGTGGGTGGGGAATATTTCCGGCAGCAGCGCGCCCATCGGGGCGAAGGTGACCCCCATCAGGAACAGCTCGATGCAGAGGAACAGGGCGACGCTGAACGTCGAGCCCTGGCTGAGCAGCGGCTCCATGGCGAAGCCGGAGGCGATCGCCGCCAGGCTGCCGAGCAGCAGTACCGGCTTGCGTCCGAAGCGGTCGCTGAGCCAGGCCGACAGCGGCGTGGCGGCGGCCATGAAGAGCACCGCGAGGCACAGCAGACCAAGGAACTCCTCGCGGCTGAAGCCGAGGCTGGCCACCCCGTAGCTCAGCGAGAACACCGTGGAGATATAGAACAGCGCATAACACACCACCATCGCCAGGGCGCCGAGCAGGGTCGGCCGCCAGTGCTGGGCGAACAGCTCGGCGATCGGCAGGCGGACCCTCTCGTGCTTGGCCATGGCCTTGGCGAACACCGGGGTTTCCGCCAGCTTCAGGCGTACGTAGAGGCCGACCACGACCAGCGCCGCGCTGAGCAGGAACGGGATCCGCCAGCCCCACTCACGGAACTGCTCCTCGCTGAGCAGCATCGCCAGGGCCAGGAACAGGCCGTTGGCGGCGAGGAAGCCGATCGACGGGCCGAGCTGGGGAAACATGCCGAACCAGGCGCGCTTGCCGGCCGGCGCGTTCTCCGTGGCCAGCAGCGCGGCGCCGCCCCACTCGCCGCCGAGGCCGAGGCCCTGGCCGAAGCGCAGCACGCAGAGCAGCAACGGCGCCCAGTAGCCGATGCTGTCGTAGCCGGGGAGGACGCCGATCAGGGTGGTGGATACCCCCATCAGCAGCAGCGAGGCGACCAGGGTCGACTTGCGCCCGATGCGGTCGCCGAAGTGGCCGAACAGCGCCGAGCCCAGCGGACGGGCGAGGAAGGCGATGCCGAAGGTGAGGAAGGCGCTGAGCATCTGCGCGGTGCCGGATGTCTGCGGGAAGAATACCGGACCGATCACCAGGGCGGCGGCAGTGGCATAGACGTAGAAATCGTAGAACTCGATGGCGGTGCCGATGAAGCTGGCGACTGCGACCCGGGTGGTCGAGTTGGCCGGTTCCGGAGCGGCGTCGGCGGCGAGGGTGGCGGCGGTCATGGTGGGAAGGTCCCTGGCAGTCGGGGCACGACGGAGTGCTTCCGTGCGGCCGGATGGTTATGGCCAGTGCGCCGATGCGGCGGCGCGGCGCCCGGGTGGGGCGGACGAGATCGGTCGCGCAGGGAGGATGGGGCTGCGCGCCGTGCGCCGGCTGGTACCGTCGGCATCGGGGCCGGGCGGGCAGGCGGGACTGGCGGGTGACTGGCCGGGGCTCGGGCTGCGGGTAGCGGCGGAACCGGCGGCAGGGCTGGATAAGCTGGGGTCGATTATAGAGCGCCGCGGGGCCGGTTCGGCAATCCCGGATCAGACGCTGGCGTCGCTTTCGACCAGCGGGGTCAGCGCGCGGGGATGCCAGGCGCGCACGCTTTTCACACGGTTTTCCGCCGACTGCTGGATTTCCAGGCAGTAGGGGCCGATGCGCAGGCACACCGCGCAATCGGGGATCTGCTCCAGGGCTTCGGTGACCAGGCCGTTGAGGGTCTTCGGGCCGTCGCAGGGCAATTGCCAGCCAAGCGACTTGTTCAGCTCGCGCAGGTTGGCGCTGCCGTCGATGACGAAGCTGCCGTCCTCCTGGGCCTGGATATCCGGGTTGTCGAGGCTGTCGAGGTCGTTGAAGTCGCCGACGATCTCTTCGAGGATGTCCTCCAGCGTGACGATGCCGATCACCTCGCCATATTCGTCGACCACCACGCCGATACGGCGCTTCTCCTTCTGGAAGTTCACCAACTGGGTCGACAGCGGCGTGCTTTCCGGCACGAAATACGGCTCCATGCAGGCCTGGCGGAGATTCTCCTTGGTCAGGCGGCCCTGGGTCAGCAGGCGCGCGATCTGGCGCATGTGCACGACCCCTTCGATCTGGTTGACGTCGTCGCGGTAGACCGGCAGGCGGGTGTGGCTGGTGGTGCGCAACTGCTCGACGATGACCTCGAGTTCGTCGTCGAGGTCGATGCCTTCGATTTCGTTGCGCGGGATCATCAGGTCGTTGACCGTGACCTTCTCCAGGTCCAGCAGGCCGAGCAGCATGTCATGCCGGTTGACCTCGCTGGCCTGGGGGTTGTCGGCCGGATGCAGGGCCTCTTCGTCGCGGCTGCGTCCGCTGTCGTCCTGTTCCGCCGCGGCGACGCCGAGCAGGCGCAGCAGCGCGTTGCTCAGCAGGGTCAGTAGCCACAGCAGGGGCCAGCACAGGCGCTGCAGGATCAGGAGCGGCAGGCTGAGCGGCAGGGCGACGCGTTCCGAGCGAAGGGCGCCGTAGCGGCGCGGCAGCAGGGCGCCGAACAGCAGCAGGAGCAGGGTCATGCCGGGGATGGCGACGGCCAGGCCGATGACGCCCCAGTGGCGCAGCGCGGCCCAACTGGCCAGGGCGGCGGCGCTGACGTTGACCAGGGTGCGGCCGAACAACAGGGTGCCGCGCAGGCGGTCGTCGTGCAGCAGCAGCCAACTGCTGCGCCGGGCCCCGCGCAGGCCTTGCTTGGCCTGCAGGCGCAGGCGGTAACGGTCGAGGTTGAGCAGGGCGGTCTCGACGCAGGAGAAGAACGCCGAGCAGGCGACCAGGAGAACCAGCAGGCCGACCAGGTACCCGGGGTGCAGCTCATCCATGAAGGAGGCCCATCAGATGTGCAGGATGAATTCCCGCACCAGCTTGCTGCCGAAGTACGCCAACATCAACAGGCAGAAACCGGCCAGGGTCCAGCGGATCGCCTTGTGGCCCCGCCAGCCGAGCTGGTGGCGACCCCAGAGGAGCACGGCGAAGACCACCCAGGCGAAGCAGGACAGGATGGTCTTGTGCGCCAGGTGCTGGGCGAACAGGTTGTCGACGAACAGCCATCCGGACAGCAGCGACAGCGAAAGCAGCGACCAGCCGCCCCAGAGGAAGCCGAACAGCAGGCTTTCCATGGTTTGCAGGGGCGGGAAGTTGCGGATCAGCCCGGACGGATGCTTGTGCTTGAGGCGGTAGTCCTGGAGCAGCAGCAAGAGCGCCTGGAACACCGCGATGGTGAGCAGGCCGTAGGCCAGGATCGAGAGCAGGATGTGGGCCAGGATGCCCGGCTGTTCGTTGATCGGCTCGACGGTGCCGTGGGGGATGAGTACCGCCAGCAGGGTGGTGAGGGCGCCCAGCGGGAATAGAAGGAGGAGCAGGTTCTCCACCGGTATCCGCAAGGTCGCCAGCAGGGTCAGGAGAATTACCGCGGCGGCGATCAGGCTGGCGGCGTTGAAGAAGTCCAGCACCAGGCCGGCCGGGGTCAGCAATTGCTGGTAGAGGCTGAAGGCGTGGGCGACCAGTGCCAGGAGTCCGAACAGGAGCAGCAGGGGTTTGCCCGGCGCGGTGCGCTTGGACACACAGGCACCCTGGTAGGCGGCGGTGCCGAGATAGAGAACAGCAGCGATGAGGCTGGGCAGCAGGGGATGCATAAGTCCTTGTAATCGCGGGCCCGAAAGGATGGGAGTTTGGCATAGATCGAGCGTCGCGAGAAAGCCGTTGCGAACAGTTCTCTCGTACCTGTGGCCGGGTTGGCGGACCGCCTGCCGCGGGCGCCGCGACCTCATGGTCCGGCGGTCGCTTCGGCAAAGACGGAACGCATCGGCAAATCAAGGACTTGAGGCTGGCCTCCGGTCGTCGCCGGACACACACTCCGTCTTTCATCGCGTGTCCCGCGACGCGCTCTTGGTTATAATCCGCCGCTTGCCGCAACCCCCGTGGAAGGATCGCGCATGTTCGAAAACCTTACAGACCGCCTCTCGCAGACGCTTCGCCATGTCACCGGCAAGGCCAAGCTGACCGAGGACAACATCAAGGACACTCTGCGCGAAGTGCGCATGGCCCTGCTCGAGGCCGACGTGGCCCTGCCGGTGGTCAAGGACTTCGTCAACAAGGTCAAGGAGCGCGCCGTCGGTACCGAGGTCTCGAAGAGCCTGACCCCGGGACAGGCGTTCGTGAAGATCGTCCGCGCCGAGCTCGAGGAGCTGATGGGGGCGGCCAACGAGGACCTGGCGCTGAGCGTCGCGCCGCCGGCGGTGATCCTGATGGCCGGCCTGCAGGGCGCGGGCAAGACCACCACCGCGGGCAAGCTGGCGCGCTTCCTTAAGGAACGCAAGAAGAAGTCGGTGATGGTGGTTTCCGCCGACGTCTACCGACCCGCCGCTATCAAGCAGCTGGAAACCCTGGCGGGCGAGGTCGGCGTAACCTTCTTCCCTTCCGACGTCAGCCAGAAGCCGGTGGCCATCGCCGAGGCGGCGATCCGCGAGGCGAGGCTGAAGTTCATCGACGTGGTGATCGTCGATACCGCAGGCCGCCTGCACATCGATGCCGACATGATGGACGAGATCAAGCAGGTGCACGCGGCGATCAAGCCGGCGGAAACCCTGTTCGTGGTCGATGCCATGACCGGCCAGGATGCCGCCAACACCGCCAAGGCCTTCAATGACGCCTTGCCGCTGACCGGCGTGGTCCTGACCAAGGTCGACGGCGACGCGCGTGGTGGTGCCGCGCTCTCGGTGCGGGCGATCACCGGCAAGCCGATCAAGTTCCTCGGCATGGGCGAAAAGAGCGAAGCGCTCGATCCGTTCCATCCCGACCGCGTGGCCTCGCGCATCCTCGGCATGGGCGACGTGCTCAGCCTGATCGAACAGGCCGAGCAGAACCTCGACCGCGACAAGGCCGAGAAGCTGGCGAAGAAGATCAAGAAGGGCAAGGGCTTCGACCTGGAAGACTTCCGCGACCAGTTGCAACAGATGAAGAACATGGGCGGCCTCGGCGGGCTCATGGACAAGCTGCCGATGCTCGGCGGGGTCAACCTGGCGCAGATGGGCAATGCCCAGGGTGCTGCGGAGAAACAGTTCAAGCAGATGGAGGCGATCATCAACTCGATGACGCCCGGCGAACGGCGCGATCCGGAAATGATCAGCGGCTCGCGCAAGCGCCGCATCGCCCTTGGCTCCGGTACCCAGGTGCAGGACGTCGGCCGGCTGATCAAGCAGCACAAGCAGATGCAGAAGATGATGAAGAAGGTCACCGCCAAGGGCGGCATGGCCAAGATGATGCGAGGCATGGGCAGTATGTTCCCGGGGGGCATGCCCAAGCTTTGATCGGACGCGCGGCCGCTGGCCACGCCGGCGGTTTCGCTCCGTCGGCCGGCGGGCGGACCGTGTGCTTCCCGCGCTCTCCGCGCCGGCCGATGGGTGGCCGAAAAAGAGATTTGCAAATTCCCCGATAATCCTTAGAATATGCGGCCTTTCGGGCCGTGGGCCCAGCGTGCATTCATTTTGCAAGCACCGACTACAGGAACGAAGTTCACATGGTAACCATCCGTCTTGCTCGTGGCGGCTCCAAAAAGCGCCCCTTCTACCACCTGACCGTGACCAACAGCCGCAATGCGCGCGATGGTCGCTTCGTCGAGCGCATCGGTTTCTTCAACCCGGTTGCGACTGGTGGCGAAGTGCGTCTGTCCGTCGACCAGGAGCGTGCTACCTACTGGCTCGGCCAGGGTGCACAGCCGTCTGAGCGCGTTGCTCAGCTGCTCAAGGACGCTGCCAAGGCAAACGCCTAAGCCGTCATGAGTGAAATGCCGACACCCGCCGACGACCTGGTCGTGATCGGCAAGATCGTTTCGGTGTACGGCATCCGCGGTGAGGTGAAGGTGTATTCCTTTACCGACCCGTTGGACAACCTGCTGGACTATCGCCGCTGGACGCTCCGGCGCGACGGCGAGATTCGGCAGGCCGAGCTGGTCAGGGGGCGCCTGCATGGCAAGGTCCTGGCCGCCAAGCTCAAGGGGCTCGACGATCGCGAAGAGGCCCGCACCTTCACCGGTTACGAGATCTGCATCCCGCGTAGCGAGTTGCCCTCTCTCGAGGAAGGTGAGTACTACTGGCACCAGCTGGAAGGCCTGAAGGTGATCGACCAGGGCAGGCAGTTGCTCGGCGTGATCGACCATCTGCTGGAAACCGGTGCCAACGATGTCATGGTGGTCAAGCCCTGCGCGGGCAGCCTGGACGACCGCGAGCGCCTGTTGCCCTACACCGGGCAGTGCGTGCTGTCGATCGACCTGGCCGCTGGCGAGATGCGGGTGGACTGGGACGCGGACTTCTGATCATCCATGGACAAGCGTTTGTGGGTGGGCGTCGTCAGCATCTTTCCGGAGATGTTCCGCGCGATCAGTGACTATGGCATCACCAGCCGTGCGGTAAAGCAGGGGTTGCTCACGCTGACCTGCTGGAATCCACGGGACTACACCGAGGACCGCCACCAGACGGTGGACGACCGGCCCTTCGGCGGTGGCCCTGGCATGGTGATGAAGATCAAGCCTCTGGAGGGCGCGCTGGCGGATGCCAGGCAAGCCGCCGGGGGCAGGAAGGCGAAGGTGATCTACCTTTCGCCGCAAGGCCGCCAGCTGACGCAGGCGGGCGTACGCGAACTGGCCGAAGAGGAAGCGTTGATCCTCATCGCCGGGCGCTACGAAGGCATCGACGAGCGCTTCATCGAAGAGCACGTCGATGAAGAATGGTCGATCGGCGATTATGTCCTGTCCGGCGGTGAGTTGCCGGCCATGGTGCTGGTCGATGCAGTGACGCGGTTGCTGCCCGGTGCATTGGGTCATGCAGATTCCGCCGAGGAGGACTCCTTCACGGATGGCCTGCTCGACTGCCCGCACTACACCCGACCCGAGGTGTACGCGGACAAACGTGTTCCTGAAGTGTTGCTCAGTGGCAACCATGAACACATCCGGCGTTGGCGTTTGCAGCAGGCCCTTGGGCGGACCTGGGAACGACGCGCCGATCTTCTGGATAGCCGCTCGCTTTCTGGAGAAGAGCAGAAGCTGCTGGCGGAATATATCCGTCAGCGGGACGATAGTTAACGTATCGATGGCTGGCCGATTGCCGGTCTTAGGAGCACAGCATGACCAACAAGATCATTCAGCAGATCGAAGCTGAACAGATGAACAAAGAGATCCCGGCGTTCGCCCCCGGCGATACCGTGATCGTCCAGGTCAAGGTGAAGGAAGGCGACCGTCAGCGTCTGCAGGCCTTCGAAGGCGTCGTTATCGCCAAGCGCAACCGTGGCCTGAACAGCGCCTTCACCGTGCGCAAGATCTCCAACGGCGTGGGCGTGGAACGTACCTTCCAGACCTACAGCCCGATCGTCGACAGCCTGAGCGTCAAGCGTCGCGGCGACGTGCGCAAGGCCAAGCTGTACTACCTCCGCGCCCTGTCCGGCAAGGCCGCGCGCATCAAGGAAAAACTGGTCTAATCCGGTTCTTCTCCGAGAAAAGCAGCCCGAGGGCTGCTTTTTTCATGTCTGGCGTTCGCCTTTCCGGCGGCGCTTCCTACTGCCCACGGCAGCGCATAACCAGTACAACATCCGCGGCACCCAGGCAGCCACTCCATCCGGTATTCGTGGCATGACCCCCAGAGAGCAAGAAATCCTGCGTCGCACCGAGCTTTCCGAAACCCGTGTGACCAAGGCGGTATTCCCGCCCACCACCAATCACCACAACACCCTGTTCGGCGGGACTGCGCTGGCCTGGATGGACGAGGTCTCGTTCATCACCGCGACCCGTTTCTGCCGCCTGCCGCTGGTGACCGTTTCCACCGATCGCATCGACTTCAACCACCCGATCCCGGCGGGCTCGATCGTCGAACTGGTCGGACGGGTGGTCAAGGTCGGCAACACCAGCCTCAAGGTGGAGGTCGAGGTGTACCTGGAAAGCATGTACGCCGACGGTCGCGAGAAGGCCATACACGGCCTGTTCAGCTTCGTTGCCATCGACGACGAAAAGCGGCCGGTTCCGGTCCTGCCGGGGTTCCCGGCCAGCCAGGCGGCTTGAGACAGGCGGAAAGAAGGCACCCACGGGTGCCTTTTCCATATCCCCGGACGATCCGGCCCTGGGTTGGGATCAGGGCCGCAGGCTGATCTTCAGGGAGGCCTGGGACAGGTCGATCTGTTGCAGGCTGACGCTGCCGAACGTCTGCTCGCGCGGCGCGCCGGCAATGCGAATATTGTCGAAGCGCACCTCGCCGATACTGCTCGGCAGGCGCAGGTTGACCGAGCCGTCGGGGTTGAGCGTGCTTTGCGTCTTGCCGGTTTCGTAGCGAACGTCGCTCATCGAGGTTTCCGCCTCCAGGCTGTCGAGCATCGGCATCACCAGCTTCGCCAGTTGCTTCACCGCGGCCAGTCCGTCGCCGCCCTCGGCCTTCAGGAACAGGCCCTCGAGGCTTTCGTTGAGGCCCTGGGCGTTGACGTTGCTCATCTCGACGTCGGTCAGCGGACGCAGGTTCTTCGGCAATTCCTGGCGGCTCATGGCCGCTGGCGGCTGCATACGCTGGATGTCGGCGCTGGCCATCTGGAACGGACTGAGCAGGGCGGCGACCAGGGTCGCGGCCAGGCGCAGGTTGGTCTGCTTCTTCAGCGCCTTCTTCAGTTGCCGTTCGCTCAGCAGGCCCTGCTCGATCAGGGTTTCGCCCAGGCGCTTGTGGTTGCTCAACTGCGCCTGGATCGCGGCGTCCAGTTGGGCGGCGCTAATCAGCCCCTTGTTGATCAGGATCTGGCCCAGGCGGGAATGTTGTTGATTGGACATGGTCATGGCCTGATGAAAAAAGAGGATGATGGCTAGATGCAATCATCCTCTTCGTGGGCTTCGTTTGTCACCCAACCTTGGATAGGGTGACGACGGTCTTTCGTCGGTTCGTTGAAGTCTAGTCGGCGATTTCCGTGGCCTGCGACTTGCTGACTGACGGTTCCGCGTCGATCAGCGACAGCAGCGTCCAGCCGGTGCCCGGCGCCAGCGTGGACTGTGGCGTGGCGACGTGCATCCTGCCGTTCGGATCGCGGGCGAACAGCAGGATCGCGGACTCGCCGTGCAGCGCCTGGTAGTCGTTCCAGCCGAAGGTGTCGGTGAGCAGGGTGGTGCGGATTTCGGCGCCGCGCGACAGCAGGCTGGCGAACTGCGCGTAGGTCAGCGGTCGCTGGCCAAGTGGGCGGCCACGGTGTTCGTCGCTGGAGCGGTGCTTGTCGGTACGCTTGGCTTCCTGGCTGGTCGGCAGGCCGAACAGCTGGCGATGGCCGAACTCGTGGCGGAAGCGCATGGCCGCCAGGGTATTCAGCTCGCCGGCTGGAGAAACCCCCAGCAAATGCCCGATGCCGACCAGGTCGAGGTGGGCTTCGGCGTGCTGCGAGGTGGGATTGCCGAAATAGGTGGGCAGGTTGTCCATGCGGGCGGCGCGGATGTTTTCCCAGCTCGAATCAGTCAGCAGCACGCGGCTGCCGAGGCTCTTCAGGGCCTTGCCGATGGCGCGCCCGACCGGATTGGCGCCGACGATCAGGTAGCCGCTGGGCGAGGGCTCGGCGACCTTCAGCAGGCGCGCCAGGGGGCGGGCGGTGGCGCTTTGCAGGACCACCGTGCCGATGATCACCAGAAAGGTCAGCGGCACCAGCAGCGCCGCCTGGGCATGGCCTTCGGCGCTCAGGCGGATGGCGAAGATCGCCGAGACCGCCGCGGCGACGATCCCGCGCGGGGCGATCCAGCTGAGCAGGGCGCGCTCGCGCCAGCTCAGCGGCGAACCCCAGGTCGACAGCGCCACGTTCAGCGGCCGGGCGACGAACTGGATCAGCAGCAGCACCAGCAGCGCCGCCGGGCCCAGGCCGAGCAGGGCATTGATGTCCAGGCGCGCGGCCAGGAGGATGAACAGGCCGGAAATCAGCAGGACGCTGAGGTTTTCCTTGAAGTGCAGGATCTGCCGTACGTCGACGCCCTTCATGTTGGCCAGGCCCATTCCCATCAGGGTGACGGCGAGCAGTCCGGATTCGTGCATCACCCGGTTCGAGGCGATGAATACGCCCAGCACCGCGGCCAGCGTCGCCAGGTTGTGCAGGTAGTCCGGCAGCCAGTGGCGGCGCAGGACGATGCCCAGCGCCCAGCCGCCGAGGATGCCGAACAGGCTGCCGCAGAGGATCACTCCACCGAAGGTCTGCAGGCTGTGTAGCCAGCCATCGCCTTCGCCGCTGGAGATGATGAAGCTGTACACCACTACCGCCAGCAGGGCGCCGATGGGATCGATGACGATGCCTTCCCAGCGCAGGATGTTCGCCACCGCGGCCTTGGGCCGGACCACCCGCAGCATCGGAACGATCACCGTGGGCCCGGTGACCAGGGTCAGGGTGCCGAACAGCAGGGCCATTTCCCAGCTGAAGTCGAGCAGGTAGTGGGCGGCCAGGGCGATCACGCCCCAGGTCGAGAGCGCGCCGATGGTCACCATTCGGTGCACCACGGTGCCGATTTCCTTCCATTCGCTGAAATGCAGGGTCAGGCTGCCCTCGAAGAGGATCAGCGCCACTGCCAGGGATACCAGTGGGAACAGCAGGGGGCCGAACATCTCGTCCGGATCGAGCCAGCCGAGTAGCGGGCCGGCGACGATCCCGGACAGCAGCAGGAAAAGAATGGCTGGCAGGCGCAGGCGCCAGGCCAGCCATTGACTGAGCAGGGCGGCGGCACCGATGCCGCCGAGGGCGAGCAGGATAGCGTTCTGGTCCATCGAGGATTCCTTGTCAGCGTCGCTCCGCTCGTCCTGAGCCGGGGCGAACCATCGAGCCACATGGCTCCGCTTTTTCCCGCGGGCACGGGAAGCCGGCCGACCTCCTGTCGACCGGCCTGACTAACCATTACGTGGCGATGACGGCCAACGCTCGCGATAGCGCCCAGGCTATGAAAGACTAGCCGCGCTTTCATTTGGTTCGCAGCCTTCATCCATGAGTACCCTCGAACATCCCCTGATCGACCGTTTCCTCGATGCCCTGTGGCTGGAAAAAGGCCTTGCCGACAACACCCGCGAGGCTTATCGCAACGACCTCCAGCAGTTCAACGCCTGGCTCGATGGCCGCGGGCTGCGCCTGGAGGGCATCGGCCGCGACGCCATCCTCGATCACCTGGCCTGGCGCCTGGAACAGGGCTACAAGGCCCGCTCGACCGCGCGCTTCCTCTCCGGCCTGCGTGGCTTCTATCGCTATTGCCTGCGCGACGGCCTGATCGCCGAGGATCCCACCTTGCAGGTGGACCTGCCGCAACTGGGCAAGCCGTTGCCGAAATCCCTCTCCGAAGCGGACGTCGAGGCATTGCTGGCGGCGCCGGAAGTCGACGACCCGCTGGGCCTGCGCGATCGCACCATGCTCGAAGTGCTGTATGCCTGCGGCCTGCGGGTCAGCGAACTGGTCGGCCTGACCCTGGAGCAGGTCAACCTGCGCCAGGGCGTGGTCAAGGTGTTCGGCAAGGGCAGCAAGGAGCGCCTGGTGCCGCTCGGCGAGGAAGCCATCGGCTGGCTCGAACGCTACCTGCGCGAGGCCCGCGGCGACCTGCTCGGCGGGCGGCCCAGCGACGTGCTGTTCCCCAGCCTGCGCGGCGAACAGATGACCCGCCAGACCTTCTGGCATCGCATCAAGCATCACGCGCAGGTGGCGGCGATCGGCACGTCGATTTCGCCGCACACCCTGCGCCACGCCTTCGCCACCCACCTGCTCAACCATGGCGCCGACCTGCGGGTGGTGCAGATGCTGCTCGGCCACAGCGACCTGTCGACCACCCAGATCTATACCCATATCGCCCGGGCCCGCCTCCAGGATCTGCACGCACGCCACCACCCGCGAGGCTGACGCTTTGTCCGAAAAATCCGTACCTACCCGAAAAGAGGCGCTTTCGTAGCGTTCTGCGACAAGCGTCGGGCCCGTCGGGATAGCGGTCTATGGTAGGCTTCGCCGACCGCACGACAGGAGTGACACATGCGCGTGACCCGTTTTCTGGCTGCTGCCGCCCTCGGCCTGATGAGTACCCTGGCCCTGGCAGACAATGCCGATCAGAACATCCGCAAGACCCTGCAGGCCCTGCAACCGGACCTGCCCATCGACTCCATCGCCAGCAGCCCGCTGCAGGGGCTCTACCAGGTGCAGCTGAAGGGCGGCCGGGTGCTCTACGCCAGCGCCGACGGCCAGTTCGTCATGCAGGGCTACCTCTACCAGGTGAAGGACGGCAAGCCGGTCAACCTGACCGAGAAGGCCGAGAGCCAGGCGATCGCCAAGGCGATCAACGGCGTGCCCGCCAGCGAGATGGTGGTGTATCCGGCCAAGGGCCAGGCCAAGGCGCACATCACGGTGTTCACCGATACCACCTGCCCGTACTGCCAGAAGCTGCATGCCGAGGTGCCGGACCTGACCGAGCAGGGGATCGAGGTGCGCTACATGGCGTTCCCGCGGCAGGGGCCGCAGTCGGCGGGCGACAAGCAACTGCAGGCGGTCTGGTGTGCGAAGGAGCCGACCAAGGCGATGGACGCCATGATGAACGGCAAGGAGATCAAGTCTTCCGAGTGCAAGAACCCGGTCGACAAGCAGTTCCAGATGGGCCAGATGGTCGGGGTGCAGGGAACGCCGGCGATCGTCCTTGCCAACGGCCAGTTGCTCCCCGGCTACCAGCCGGCCAAGCAGTTGGCCAAGCTGGCGCTGGAGGCCAAATAGCGCCGGGTCTGCCGAACAATTGACTAATAAAGAGCCGCTTCGTAATGTGCGGCTCTTTTGTTTTCATCATTGGCGATTTCCGCCGCCCGCTGGCGGAATCCATCGCCAGGATGTGTCGTGGCCCGTACAGTGGTCGCGTCAACCTCGATTCGCTCGGGGAACCATAGCAGGCCGGCGCGTCCGGCCGTCGTAGGTGAGATGGGGAGTTCCAGCGTGAAACCGGTCAAAGTAGGCATCTGTGGGTTGGGGACCGTCGGTGGCGGTACCTTCAATGTACTCGAACGCAACGCCGAGGAGATTGCCCGCCGTGCCGGGCGCGGTATCGAGGTTGCGCAGATCGCCGCCCGCCGGCCGAACCCGAAGTGCGATACCGGTGCGACCCCCATCACCGCCGATATCTTCGACGTAGCGTGCAATCCCGAGATCGACGTGGTCGTCGAGTTGATCGGCGGCTACACCCTGGCCCACGAGCTGGTGCTCAAGGCCATCGAGAACGGCAAGCACGTGGTCACCGCGAACAAGGCGCTGATCGCCGTGCACGGCAACGAGATCTTCGCCAAGGCCCGCGAGAAGGGCGTGATCGTCGCCTTCGAGGCCGCTGTCGCCGGCGGTATCCCGGTGATCAAGGCGATCCGCGAGGGGCTGTCGGCCAACCGCATCAACTGGCTGGCCGGGATCATCAACGGTACCGGCAACTTCATCCTCAGCGAAATGCGCGAGAAGGGCCGTACCTTCCCCGACGTGCTCGCCGAGGCCCAGGCCCTGGGCTATGCCGAGGCCGACCCGACCTTCGACGTGGAAGGCATCGACGCCGCCCACAAGCTGACCATCCTCGCCTCGATCGCCTTCGGCATTCCGCTGCAGTTCGACAAGGCCTACACCGAAGGCATCTCGAAACTGACCAGCGCCGACGTCAACTACGCCGACGCCCTCGGCTATCGCATCAAGCACCTAGGCGTGGCGCGTCGCACCGAGAGCGGCTTCGAGCTGCGCGTGCACCCGACCCTGATTCCCTCGGATCGCCTGATCGCCAACGTCAACGGCGTGATGAACGCGGTGATGGTCAACGGCGACGCCGTCGGCTCGACCCTCTACTACGGCGCCGGTGCCGGAATGGAGCCGACCGCTTCCTCGGTGGTGGCCGACCTCGTCGACGTGGTCCGCGCCATGACCTCCGATCCGGAGAACCGCGTACCGCACCTGGCGTTCCAGCCGGACGCGCTGTCCGACCACCCGATCCTGCCGATCGAAGCCTGCGAAAGCGCCTACTACCTGCGCATCCAGGCCAAGGACCACCCGGGCGTACTGGCCCAGGTGGCCACCATCCTGTCCGAGCGCGGCATCAACATCGAATCGATCATGCAGAAGGAGGCCGAGGAACAGGACGGCCTGGTGCCGATGATCCTGGTTACCCACCGGGTCATCGAACAACGCATCAACGATGCCATCGCCGCCCTGGAAGCGCTGGAAGGCGTGTCCGGGCCGGTGGTCCGCATCCGTGTCGAACAACTGAATTGATCGAACGCCGGGCGCCGCTCGCGGGCCCGCGTCAACAGCGAAGGTTTTGAACATGCGTTACATCAGCACCCGCGGCCAAGTGCCCGCCCTGAACTTCGAAGATGTCCTCCTCGCCGGCCTGGCCAGCGACGGCGGCCTCTACGTCCCGGAAAACCTGCCACGCTTCACCCTCGAGGAGATCGCCTCCTGGGTCGGCCTGCCCTACCACGAGCTGGCCTTCCGGGTGATGCGCCCGTTCGTCGCCGGCAGCATCGCCGATGCCGACTTCAAGAAGATCCTCGAGGAAACCTATGGCGTCTTCGCCCATGACGCAGTGGCGCCGCTGCGCCAGTTGAACGGCAACGAATGGGTGCTGGAGCTGTTCCACGGCCCGACCCTGGCCTTCAAGGACTTCGCCCTGCAACTGCTCGGCCGCCTGCTCGACCATGTGCTGGCCAAGCGCGGCGAGCGCGTGGTGATCATGGGGGCCACCTCCGGCGATACCGGCTCCGCGGCCATCGAAGGCTGCCGCCGTTGCGACAACGTCGACATCTTCATCATGCACCCGCACAACCGCGTGTCCGAGGTGCAGCGCCGGCAGATGACCACCATCCTCGGCGACAACATCCACAACATCGCCATCGAAGGCAACTTCGACGACTGCCAGGAGATGGTCAAGGCCAGCTTCGCCGACCAGGGCTTCCTCAAGGGTACCCGCCTGGTAGCGGTGAACTCGATCAACTGGGCGCGGATCATGGCCCAGATCGTCTACTACTTCCATGCCGCGCTGCAGCTCGGCGCGCCGCATCGCTCGGTGGCGTTCTCGGTGCCGACCGGCAACTTCGGCGACATCTTCGCCGGCTACCTGGCGCGCAACATGGGCCTGCCGGTCAGCCAGCTGATCGTCGCGACCAACCGCAACGACATCCTGCACCGCTTCATGAGCGGTAATCGCTACGACAAGGACACCCTGCATCCCTCGCTGTCGCCGTCGATGGATATCATGGTCTCGTCCAACTTCGAACGCCTGCTGTTCGACCTGCACGGCCGCAACGGCAAGGCCGTCGCCGAACTGCTGGATGCCTTCAAGGCCAGCGGCAAGCTGTCGGTGGAAGACCAGCGCTGGACCGAGGCGCGCAAGCTGTTCGACTCCCTGGCGGTCAGCGACGAGCAGACCTGCGAGACCATCGCCGAGGTATACCGCTCCAGTGGCGAGTTGCTCGACCCGCACACCGCCATTGGCGTGCGTGCCGCCCGCGAATGCCGGCGCAGCCTGAGCGTGCCGATGGTGACCCTGGGTACTGCGCATCCGGTCAAGTTCCCCGAAGCGGTGGAGAAGGCCGGCATCGGCCAGGCACCGGCGCTGCCTGCGCACCTCGCCGACCTGTTCGAGCGCGAGGAGCGCTGCACCGTATTGCCGAACGAGCTGGCCAAGGTACAGGCCTTCGTCAGCCAGCACGGCAATCGCGGCAAGCCGCTCTGAGCCTGTCGTGAAAGGAAGAAGCCCGCCTTGATGGCGGGCTTTTTCATGTCTTCTCAAAGGGCAGCGGCGAGTTTGTTGCGCGAGGGGCGGAGCAGCCTCAGTGGATCGTTGAACTGGATGTCGCTGGCCAGCTTGTAGTAGCGCCCGACGAAATAGTCGCGGGCCTGGGCATCGTTCTTTCCCTGGTACAGCACCCAGGCGACGCTGATGCCGGCGAACTCGTTGTACTCGATCTGTCGCAGCGGGCTGAAGTGGGTCGCCGTGGTGGCCGTGGCGCCCCAGGCGGGCACGTCGCGGATCAACGGGCCCTGCCAGAGGATCGGCCAACTGAGCGGCGGCACGACCACATCGGCCAGTCCGGTCAGCAGCAGGGTCGGGGTCTTTACCGTGGAACCGATGGCCAGGGGGCCTGGCTCGATCGGCAGGGCGCCGACCAGCTTCAACCGTGGCTCGATGAGTTGCAGGGCTTGTGCAGAGAGGCTGGCGCTCTGCAGTGTGGCCTGGCCGCCGGCGGAGTGCCCGGCGACCAGCGTCCGGGAAAAGTCGGCCCGGTCATGCAGGGCCGAGCCCGGGTCCCTGTCCAGTTTCGCGACCTCAAGGATGCCGAGGGCGTGCATCAGCGGGAAGGAATTGATGAAGTCGGAGGAGATCACCACGATGAAGCCGTGGCTGGCCCACAGTTTCATCAGTTCGTGATAGTTGCCGGCGTTGGAAAGTATGCCGCCGACGAAAGTGATGACCGGAAGCTTGGCGTCGGACGCGGCGATGTCCGCCGGATAGTAGACGCTGGTACTGATCGGGCTGGCGAAGCCATAGGGAAAAGCCTCGTTGCAGCGGATCGAGCCGTCCAGCAGGACGATCCTGGCGATGGTCCCGACGAAGCCACGACAATCGGCGAGCACGGCGGTGCTGGCGATCTCGGTGTCGGCGACCGGACGCGCGTACTGGTCGTTGGCCAGGCCGACGGCGCCGAACAGCAGCGAGCCCTGTGCCGTGCCGGCGGCGAATGCCAGCGCGAGGATGAAGGCGCGCCAGGCGCCGCGGGGGGATGCGAAGGCAGTCATGAGATCCTCGCTGTTCGATGCGCAGGGGGAAGTCTCGTTGTTACTGCCTGACGGACGCGCCGGATACTGCAATTTCAAGCAGGTGAAGGCGTTGCGCGAGGGTGGGATGGTTGGAGTTTTTCCCGGTGCTTCCCTTATAGCGGGCTGATCGTTGCGTTGGCCTGGTTCGGCTCGAATGGCTATTTGCGCCGGCACGTGGCCTTTCGCCAGATGCTGCCGTTAGTCCGGTAAATGCTTGCATCGACGAACCCTATTCGCGTTTTTTCGGTCTTTGACGAGTCTTATTCGTCGAAACAGGAGACCTGATTTGGACAGCCTGAAGCAACGACTGGCCGATGCCTTCGCTCCCCATCCCTTCACCCTCAGCCAGCCCCGGCCCGATGGCGGACGGGTGGTCACGCTGGTCGATCCGCAGGGGGAAACCCTGTTGCAGCGGGTCATCGCCAAGGTGCAGTTGAACGACGAAAGCTATCTCGAGGATGCCGTGCAGACCATTCGCCGGGAATTGCAGGTGCTGGTCGGGCGGATGGAGGAAGACGTGCTGGCGACCTTCCGCGAGCGGGATCACGTGCTGCTGTATTCGTCGCGCTAGCACCGTCTCGTTCGAGGGCGCGTTGCGCATCGGGCGGTCAGGCCGAAGGCGCGCGCCGGTGCAGCGGCTCTTGCCGGATGGCGCCATGCTCGTGGAAGCGTGCGGATAACCCCCTCTCCCTGGCTGGATAGGGGACAGGGCGGCCCCTCTCCCCTCTCCCTGGCTGGATAGGGGAGAGGGGATAGGGGCCGCCCTGTCCGCGGAGCACCGATGAAGGGCTCCGCGTACCGTTCAGATGGCGCCTTCCCGGCGCAGGGCGGCGATGCCCTCGCTGTCGTAGCCCAGCTCGGCGAGCAGGGCATCGGTATGCTCGCCCAGTTCCGGGCCTACCCAATCCGCCGAGCCTGGCGTGGCGGACAGCTTGGGCACGATGCCAGGCATGCGGAATGGCTTGCCGTCCGGCAAGCGTGCCGAGAGGAACATCTCGCGGGCAAGGAATTGCGGATCGCGGAACATGTCTTCGGCGGAGTAGATTCGGCTGGCCGGGACTTCGGCTCGCGCCAGCACCGCCAGCACTTCCTCCAGGGGCTGCGAGGCGACCCAGCGGTCGATAACCCCATAGAGTTCGTCGCGGCGCGCATCGCGCCCGTCGTTGCTGGCCAGTTGCGGGTCGCTGGCCAGGTCGTCGCGGCCGATGGCCTGCATGAAGCGGCGGAAGATCGCGTCGCCGTTGGCGCCGATCTGTACGTGGCGGCCATCGGCGCTGGTGTGGATGGAGGAGGGGGTGATGCCCGGCATGATGTTGCCGGTGCGCTCGCGGATGAAACCGAACACGTCGAATTCCGGAACCATGCTTTCCATCATGGCGAAGATCGCCTCGTAGAGGGCGACGTCGACCATCTGTCCCTCGCCGCCGTTGACCTCGCGGTGTCGCAGCGCCATCAGCGCGCCGATCACGCCCCACAGGGCGGCGATCGAGTCGCCGATGGAAATCCCGGTGCGAACCGGCGGGCGGTCCTCGAAGCCGGTAATGTAGCGCAGTCCGCCCATCGACTCGCCGACCGCGCCGAAGCCCGGCTGGTCCTTGTAGGGGCCGGTCTGGCCGAAGCCCGACAGGCGCACCATCACCAGGCGCGGGTTCAGCGCGTGGAGGACATCCCAGCCCAGGCCGAGCTTTTCCAGTACGCCGGGGCGGAAGTTCTCGATCAGGATGTCGGCATCGCCGAGCAGGCGTTTCAGGATCGCCTGGCCTTCGGCGTGCTTGAGATTGAGGGTCAGGGATTTCTTGTTGCGTGCCTGAACGAACCACCACAGCGAGGTGCCTTCGTAGAGCTTGCGCCACTTGCGCAGTGGATCGCCGCCGTCGGGCGACTCGATCTTGATCACTTCGGCGCCGAACTCGGCGCAGATCCGCGAGGCGAAAGGGCCGGCGATCAGGGTGCCGAGCTCGACCACCTTCAGGCCGGCCAGCGGTTTGGGCGAATGTTCCATGCGGTGTCCGTCAGGCTGCAGTGTGCGCATAGCCTAGAGCATTTGCCGGCGGTGCGGGCGGGTGCCGCGGTAGGGTGAGACGTTTCCCGTTTTTTCCCGATATGCCCGGCGGTCCTTCAATTCCTTTTGCATAGAGGGTTTAATGCGGGAGTCGATACAGGATGTAGCGCGCCAGACACCGAGCCAGGGAGGCCCCTCGTGCCATTTCTTTCTCTCTTTCCTCCCCGTGTTTCTTTTCCATGCTCCGGCCGGCCCGGCGTAGATATGCGCGTGCGTTGGATTTTATTACATGTGAGCTGTTGAAATATTACATGTGATCTCGTAGTGTGAGTCCATGCAACGGAAATCATCAGCCCATTATCAGCGTGTCTTTCGCCAGCGCCTGCGCGAGCAGGGCCTGGTGAAGAAGGAAGTCTGGATCTTGCCGGAGAACGCCGCGGCGCTCGCCGGCATCGAGCGGATGCTGCGTCGCCCGGCTGCCGGAGCGGCTCATTTGGAGAAGGAGGAAGACATGACGGAAGCCCGGGTATGGAACGCTCGCTCGCTGGCCGAGGCCCTGAGCGGCACCGAGCTGTTCAGCAGCGGCGAGGCCCAGATCGAGCTGATCGAGGGGGCGGAAGCGAGTCTCTATGTGATCATGCGCGAATACGGCGACCTGCCGGTGTTCGTCGCGCCCCAGGGCGAGCAGATCATCGTCGAGGCGCTGCTCTGGCCGGAAAGCGACGTTACCGACGCGACCGCCTTCAACGAAGAGGTCCTGCTCAGCCGGCAACTGTTCCCGCTGTCGAGCATCGGCCTGCTCAACCTGCCGGGCGAGGAGCGCTGCTACAGCATGTTCGGCGCGTTGAGCACGACTTCGTCGCTGGCCAGCGTGCTGCACGAAATCGAAACCCTGGCCGGCAACGTGATCCGCGCCACGGAAGTCTACGCCGGCTACCTGAAAGCCCGGGCCTGAGGGAGGACACCATCATGACGGTATGGAGCAAGCTGCTGAGCGCCCTGCGCGGCGGAGCCAACGAGGTTGGCGAGGCGATCGTCGACAGCCAGGCGCTGCGCATCCTCGACCAGGAGATCCGCGACGCCGACGTCGAACTGCGCAAGTCGCGGGAAGCGCTGGCCTCGATCATGGCCCGCCACCGCCTGGCCCAGGAGCGCGTCGAGAAGGGCGCGGCCCAGGTCGCCGAGTACGAGCAATACGCGATCAAGGCACTGGAGGCCGGCAACGAGGAGCTGGCCCGGGAGGTCGCGGAGAAGATCGCGACCCTGGAGAACCAGCTCGAGGGCGAGCGTGCCCAGGTCGCGGAATTCGCCGCCAGCGTAGCCCAGTTGCGCAAGTCGGTGAGCCAGGCCGAGGGCAACATCCGCCAGCTCAAGCAACAGGTGGATACGGTCAAGGCCACCGAGAGCGTGCAGAAGGCGCAGATGGCCGTTGCCCAGCGCTACGGCAACTCGAAGAGCAAGCTGCAGACCGCGGTGGACTCCCTGGAGCGGATCAAGCAGCGCCAGGCCGAACGCGCGGCGACCATGGATGCCGCGGCCGAACTGGCCAGCGCGGCGGCGCCGGACGATGCGCTGGACGCCAAGCTGCGCGCGGCCGGGATCAAGGCCTCGGGCAACAGCGTGGATGGCGTGCTGGCGCGCCTGAAGGAAAAGGGCAAGGCCTGATAGGCCCGCGGCCCGGCGAAGGCGTCCGGGCCCGTTTTTCAGGGATAGAGCGACAATGGAAGGTTTCCTGCAGACGGCGCTGTCGTTCCCGACCGTGCTGTTCAGCTTTCTTCTGATCCTAGCGATCATCTACTGGGGCATCGTCGCCCTGGGCATGGTCGAGATCGATGTGCTCGATCTCGACGCCGAGTCGGTCGTCGATGGCGCCGGCCAGGCCGAAGGCCTCGCCGCGCTGCTGGCGAAGCTGAAACTCAACGGAGTACCGGTCACCCTGGTGCTGACCCTGCTGTCCTTCTTCGCCTGGTTCCTCTGTTACTTCGTCCAGCTGTGGCTGCTCAGCGCATTGCCGCTCGGCTGGCTGCGCTACCCGTTGGGCGCCGTGGTGGCGGTTGGCGCGCTGTTCCTGGCGGCGCCGCTGGCGGCCACGCTGTGCCGGCCGTTGCGGCCGCTGTTCCGCAAGCTGGAAAGCACCAGCAGCAAGTCGGTGCTGGGCCAGGTCGCGGTGGTGCGCAGCGGGCGGGTCACCCTGCAACATGGCGAGGCGTTGCTGGAAGACGGCGGCGCCGGGCTGATCCTGAAAGTTCGTGCGGAAGAGAACAAAGGCTTCAAGCGCGGCGATCGCGTCGTGCTGCTGGAGTACCTGGAGGCGGAGCACGCCTATCGGGTCGTTACCGAGGAAGAGTTCCGCGGTATCTGACCCGGGCTCGGTGAGAATCAAGGAGAACTGCTGCTATGGATATGACGTCGCTGATGCCCCTCCTGCTGGGAGTGGGCCTGGTCGTTCTGCTGGTCGTGGGCCTGCTGGCCCTGTTCAAGGCCTTCTACATCAAGGTCCCGCAAGGCACCGCGCTGATCGTCAACGACATGTCGTCGACGCCCAAGGTGCATTTCACCGGTGCGCTGGTCTATCCGGTGATCCACCTGAAGGAGTTCATGCGCATCTCGCTGATCACCCTGGAGGTCGACCGGCGCGGCAAGGACGGCCTGATCTGCCGCGACAACATGCGCGCGGACATCACCGTTGCCTTCTACCTGCGGGTCAACGAGACCCAGGACGACGTGCTCAAGGTGGCCAAGGCCATCGGCGTCGACCGTGCTTCCGACCGTTCGGCGGTGAACGAGCTGTTCAATGCCAAGTTCTCCGAGGCGCTGAAGACCGTCGGCAAGCAGTTCGACTTCGTCCAGCTGTTCGAGAATCGCCAGGACTTCCGTGACCGCATCATCGAGGTGATCGGCAACGACCTGAACGGCTACGTCCTGGAAGACGTCGCCATCGACTACCTGGAGCAGACCGCGAAGAACTCGCTGGACCCGAGCAACATCCTTGATGCCGAGGGCATCCGCAAGATCACCGAGCTGACCGCCACCCAGAACGTCATCACCAACGAACTGGAGCGCAACGAAGAGCTGGCAATCAAGAAGAAGAACGTCGAGACCCGCGAGGCGGCCCTGGCCCTGGAGCGCCAGCAGGCTGACGCCGAGGCCCGGCAGAAGCGCGAGATCGAGACCATCCGTGCCCGCGAGGAAGCGGAAACCGCGCGGGTCAAGGAAGAGGAGCGGCTGAAGGCCGAGCAGGCGCGGATCCAGGCGCAGCAGGAAATCGACGTGCGCACCGAGAACCACCAGCGCGAGGTCGAGGTGGCGCAGCAGAACCGCCAGCGCGCGGTGGTCATCGAGGTGGAGAAGGTCACCCGCGCCAAGGACCTGGAGATCGTCGCCCGCGAGCGTGAGGTGGAGCTGCAGAAGATCGAGAAGGAAAAGGCGCTGGAAGAGCAGCGCAAGAACATCGCCAATGTGATTCGCGAGCGCGTCGCGGTGGAAAAGACCGTGGCCCAGGAGGAGGAGCGGATCAAGGAGGTGCGCGAGGTTTCCGAGGCCGAGCGGGTCAAGCAGGTGATCCTGCTGCAGGCCCAGGCGGAAGCCGAGCAGGAGCTGGTACGCCAGGTCAAGCAGGCGGAAGCCGACGAGGCCCGCTCCAAGCACAAGGCGGTGGAAATCAACACCATGGCGCAGGCCGAGCTGGAAGCGGCGTCGAAGCAGGCCGAGGCGAAGAAGCGTCTGGCCGAGGGCATCGAGGCCGAGCGCGCAGCGCCGGGCCTGGCCGATGCGCGGGTGCTGGAAGTCACCGCCGCGGCGAAGGAAAAGGATGGCTTGGCAGCGGCGCGGGTACGTGCCGAACAACTGATCGCCGAAGCCAGGGGCGACGAGGAGCGCGGCCTGGCCGACGCCCGGGTGCTCGAGGCGCAGGCCGCGGCCAAGGAGAAGGACGGCCTGGCCGAAGCCAAGGTGCTGGCCGAGAAGCTCGGCGCCCAGGCGCGCGGCGAGGAGCAGCTCGGCGCGGCCAAGGCCAAGGCCACCAAGGACCAGGGCAGCGCGGAAGCGGAAGTACTGCTGCAGCGCCTGAATGCCGAGGCCGAGGGGCTTGGCAAGAAGTTCGGCGCCCTGGATGCCCTCAGCGACAGCGCTCGCCAGCACGAAGAGTTCCGCATGCAGCTGGAGAAGAGCTTCGAGGAGGCCATGGCGGCCATCGCCGCGAACAAGGACATCGCCAAGGAGCAGGCCGAGGTGCTCGCCACCGCGCTGGGCAAGGCGAACATCGAGATCGTCGGCGGCGAGGGCGACTTCTTCAACTCCTTCGCCAAGTCGCTGTCGGTGGGCAAGGCCATCGAAGGTGTGGTCGGCAAGAGCCCGGTGGTGCAGGACGTTCTCGCCCGCCTGCTCAACGGCCGTGGCGCAGCCGCTGCGGTGATGCCGGAACGCAAGAGCGGCCACGAGAACGAGCCGGCGGCGGAAGTCTGAGTCGACCCGCAGCCTCCTCCGCCAACTGCGGAGGCGTTCCGCCCGCGCCTTGAGCGGCGCAGCCCCTGGCGTGGCCTGTTGGCTGCGCCCGGGGCAGGCCGCTCGGGCCGGTTTCCATCGATGACCGCCGTAGACCCAGGAAGACCAGGATGTCGGACACTCAAGCCGCAACTCCCGCGCAGGACGTATTGGACAAGGCCGTTGCCGAGGGCGGCGCCTACGAGGTGCTGCACAAGCGCCTGCTGGAGCAGGGCCAGCGCCTGCGGCAGACCGCCGAAAGGCTCAACGCCAGTCGCCTGGAGGAGTTCGGCGACAGCCAGATGGATGTGATCGGCCGGGTCCGCATCCGTACCGAGAACAACTGCATCGCCCGCGATATCGTCCAGGTCGGCGATTGCCTGCTGTTCGGCTACAACGTGTTCATCGGCCTGCGCAAGGAAACCGGCGTGGCCGACGTGTTCTCCCTCTACCGCCTGGTGGAGGGCAGCGAAGGCTACGAGGCGGAGCCTGTGCCACTGGGGGACAGCTTTCTCGCCGCGCCGGGCTTCGTCAACGACTTCAACGAGCTTTACACCTACTACAAGAACACCCGCCTGCTGCAACTGGCGATCCGCGACGGCAAGCTGCTGGCCAGCTTCCAGATCGGCGAGCGGATCACCGACATCCGCGTGTTCCGCTGGTCGATCTCCAGCGACGGCAGCGAGGTCCGCTACATCGACAACCGCGGCGAGCGCGACATCGCCTTGCCGGCACCGTTCGACTTCGAATGGCAGCGGGCTACCCGCGAGATGGTGGTGGAGGGCCGCTTCCCGCACCTGAACATCCTCGACACCCTGTTCGTCGAGACCATTGGCGGCGACCTGACCATCAAGGTCGAGAACAACACCGAGGTCGGCCTGGGCATCTATCGCGAAGAGGTGATGGACAAGACCCAGTCGCTGGACGACGCGCAGGTTGAGTTCGCCCGCCTCGGCAGCCTGCTGCTGCTCAAGGTCCTGCCCTATCGCGAGGAGCAGTGGCGCTACCTGGTGTTCAACAGCCTGACCGGCAAGGTCGAGCGCATCGACGCCATCGGCCTGGCCTGCATCCAGTTGCCGGAGGACCACGGGATCATCTTCCCCGGCGGCTACTACCTGCAGAACGGCGAGTACCGCACCTTCGAGCAATCCATGGAAGGCATGCGCTTCAAGCGCTCGGTACGCTCGCCCAACGGCGAGGACGTGCAGTACGTTTTCTACCATCCCGAGCAGGGGCGGAACGTGCTGCTCACCTACAACCTGATCAACCGCCAGTTGCAGAATCCGCTGTTCGGCCACGGCTACGCGCGCCTGGAGGACGGGCGCATGGTGATCTTCGCCGCCGAAGGCGAGGAACCGACCCGCATCCATCCGATGCAGGTCTGGCAGACGCCGTTCTGCACCGAGGAGTACGCGGCCCGCCAACCGGCGCGTAGCGGTTTTCTCGGGCGGATCGGCAATGCCGAGCTGGTGCGCGGCGTCTCCGACCTCTACGACTTGTGCCGGGAGATCGAGACCCCGGCGGTTTCGATCCAGCGCTACTCGCTGCTGTGCCAGAACACCCAGCGCCTGTTCGACGTCTACCACTGGCTCGGCAGCGACCAACTGGACGGCTTGGCGCCGCTGTTGCGCGAAGTGGCGGCGACCGCCGAGCTGGTGCTCGACGAGTACGAGAAGGTCGAAAGTATCCGCCGCCAGTCGGCCCAGGCGATGGTCGACGCGGAGGAGCGGCACAAGGCGCTCCTCTCCGGCTTGCTGCCCGACGGCTGGGACCGGGTGCAGCAGTTCGTCGACGGGCTCAACGGCATCACCGCCCAGCGTGGGTTGCTGCTGACCATCCGCGAGTACCGCTACATCGACGTGGCGCGACTCGACGCCATGGAGGCCGAACTGCTCGCGGCCCACGAGCGGGTGGCCGCCGCCACCGCGACCTTCCTCGCCAGCGAACAGGCCCTGCAGCCCTTGCTGGAGCGCCTGCAGAGCCTCGATGGCGAGGCGCAGAAAGCCGAGACCGTGGCCCAGCTCGGCGAGCCGCTGGCGGCCCTGGAGGCGATGGCCGGCGACCTCGACATGCTGTCCTCGCTGATGGCTTCGCTGCGCATCGACGACGCGACCCAGCGGACCCGCATCATCGAGTCGATCTCGGAGATCTACGCCCGCCTGAACCAGGCCAAGGCGCGCGCCGAGCAGCGGCGCAAGGGACTCGGTTCGAGCGAGACCGTGGCCCAGTTCGGCGCCCAGTTCAAACTGTTCGGCCAGGGCATCACCAACGCCCTGGCCCAGGCCCAGGACCCCGAGCGCTGCGACGAGCAACTGTCGCGCCTGCTGGTGCAACTGGAGGAACTGGAAAGCCAGTTCGGCGACCATGAGCAGTTCCTCGGCGACATCCTGGCCAAGCGCGAGGAGCTGCTGGAAACCTTCGAAGCGCACAAGCAGACCCTGCTCGACGAGCGCCAGCGCAAGGCCCAGGGACTGCTCGACGCCGCCCGGCGAATTCTCGACAGCCTGCAACGACGCACCGCGCGCTTCACCCAGGCGGAGGAACTGAACGCGTTCTTCGCCGCCGACCCGCTGATCCTCAAGTTGCGCGAACTGGCCGAACGTCTTCGCGAATTGAAGGACAGCGTCAAGGCCGACGACGTCGAGGCGCGCCTGAAGGCCGCGCGCGACCAGGCGGTCCGCGCATTGCGCGACAAGAGCGAGCTGTTCGAGGAGGGCGGCGACGTCATCCGCCTGGGCCCGCGCCACCGCTTCAGCGTCAACACCCAGGAACTCGACCTGACCCTGATGCCGCGCGGCGACGCGCTGTACCTGCACCTGACCGGCACCGATTTCCTCGAACCGCTGCAGGACCCGCGGCTCGATGAGTTGCGCGAGTTCTGGCAGGTGAACCTGGAATCCGAATCGGAGACGCTGTACCGCGCCGAATATCTCGCCGGCGAAGTGCTCGCCGCCGCCGACGCGGGCCGCGATGGCTTCAGCCTGGAGCGCTTGCAGGCGCTGCTGGCGCAGCCGGACGAGCTGGCGCGGGCGATCCGCGATTTCGCCGCACCGCGCTACAAGGAGGGCTACGAGAAAGGCATTCACGACCACGATGCGGCGGCGATCCTGGTTCGCCTGCTGCCGTTGCGCGAGAGCGCCGGACTGCTACGCTACGCACCCTCGGCGCGGGCCTTCGCCAGCCTGTTCTGGAGCCGCCGGCGCGAGGAGCGGGAAGTCGCCGGCTGGCCCGAGCGGGCACGCAGCAGCCGCAGCATCCAGCAGATGTTCGGTCGTGACGACGGCCTGCTCGCCCTTCGCGGCGAAGTGGCCGCGGCGATGCGTGCGCTGCTCGCCGAACAGCCCATCGCGCTGGACCCGCAGCATATCGACGAGGCGGCCGAGTACCTGGTCTGGGAATTGTCCGCCGAGCGTCCCGAATTCACCTTCAGCAAATATGCCCGGCAATTGCAGGAAGGACTCAAGCTGCGCCTGCAAGGCGCGCGTCTATGGGACGACTACCGGCAGACCCTGGAGCGTCTCGGCGAGCGGCCCGCCGCCCAGTGGGAACTGGCCGGCAACTGGCTGCGCGGACTATGTGGCGACGCCGAGTTCCAGCCGCTGGCGGCCTACCTGGACGAGGCGGTGGCGCTCTCGTTGCTGGACGAGGAGATGCCACGACGGATCACCGAGGTCGACCTGCGCTTCCAGGTCGACGGCCTGATGGGCGAGCATCCGCGCATCGTCGAACGCGGCCTGGCGCTGGCGGTGGACGACTTCTTCGGCCGCCTGCGTCGCCATCGCCAGCAGTTCCTGCCGGGGCTGCGGCGCTACCAGGCGCTGCGCCAGGAGATCGTCGAACGCGAGCGCGAGACATTGCGCCTGGCCGAGTTCAAGCCGCGACCGCTGTCCTCGTTCGTTCGCAACAAGCTGATCAATGACGTCTACCTGGGTGTCATCGGCGACAATCTGGCCAAGCAGATGGGGACGGTGGGCGAGAACAAGCGCACCGACCTGATGGGCCTGCTGATGCTGATCTCCCCGCCAGGCTACGGCAAGACCACCCTGATGGAGTACGTGGCGCATCGCCTGGGGCTGATCTTCATGAAGATCAACGGTCCTGCCCTCGGCCACGAGGTGCGCTCGCTCGACCCCGGGCAGGCGCCGGACGCGACTTCGCGGCAGGAACTGGAGAAGCTCAACCTGGCGCTGGAGATGGGCAACAACGTGATGCTCTATGTCGACGACATCCAGCACACCCATCCGGAGTTCCTGCAGAAGTTCATCTCCCTCTGCGACGGCACGCGCCGGGTGGAAGGGGTGTGGAAGGGCCGGACCAAGACCTACGACATGCGTGGGCGGAAGTTCTGCGTGGTGATGGCGGGCAACCCCTACACCGAGTCCGGCGAGGTCTTCCGCATTCCCGACATGCTCGCCAACCGCGCCGACATCTACAACCTCGGCGACACCCTCAGCGGCATGCAGGAGGCGTTCTCCCTCAGCTACATCGAGAACGCCCTGACCTCCAACCCGGTTCTCGCGCCGCTGGCCACCCGCGACATGGCCGACGTCTATCGCTTCGTCGCCAAGGCCGAGGGCAAGCCGTTCTCCAGCAACGAGCTGGTCCACGGCTACAGCGGTGCCGAGATCAACGAGATCAGCAGCACCCTGCAACGCCTCATGCAGGTGCGCGACGTGGTGCTCAAGGTCAACCAGCAGTACATCGCCAGCGCCGCCCAGGCCGACCAGTACCGCAGCGAGCCGCCGTTCAAGCTGCAGGGCAGCTACCGCAACATGAACAAGATGGCGGAGAAGATCTCCGCGGTGATGAACGATGCCGAGCTGCTGCAACTGATCGCCGACCACTACCAGGGCGAGTCGCAACTGCTGACCACCGGAGCCGAGGAGAACCTGCTGAAGCTCGCCGAACTGCGCGGCAACCAGAGCCCCGAGCAGGCCGAGCGCTGGGCGCAGATCAAGCGTGACTTCCTGCGCAACAAGTCCATGGGCGGCAGCGACGCCGACGTCGGCGGACGGCTGGTTGCGCAGCTCAACGACCTTGTGGAAAGCGTCCGTGGCCTGGCTCGCGAACCCCAGCCGGTACAACCGGCGCCCTGGGACGAGTTGCTGGCTGGATTGCGCCAGCTCGGCCAGGGCGCGCCGGCGCTGAACGTCGAGGTGACGGCGCCTGCGCAGCCGGGCGTGCAGCAGGTGCTGGAGAGCCTTGCCGCCTGCCTGCAGGACAGTTTCCTGCCGCTGATCAAGGTGATGGACCGCAAGATCGACGTCGACCTGCGCACGCACAACCGCATCAACGAGATATCCAGCCGCCTCGACGAACTGGGCCGGTTGCTGGGCGGCGAGCAGAGGCCGCTGGAGAACGATCAACCCTGAGGACACGAGGAGCGGGAAATGGACTTCGACGGATTGGACCGCCAGCTGCGCGACAGCCTGGCCGATCTGAAGCTGAGCAACGAGGAGCGGGACGAACTGCGCCAACTGGGCAGCGAGCTGGCACCCGACCAGGTGCGTTTCCTGCGCAACCGTGCCTTCGACCTGGTGCGTGAGCTGGTCCTCCTGGAGGAGCAGGGCGAACGGATAGCCGCCCTGAAGTGGCTGGAGCAGGTGGTGCGCACCCTGGAGGTTACCGCGGCGGCGCCGCGCAGCCGCGCCAGCGCCTATTTCAGTCCCGGCGAGGAGTGTCGGCGGAAGATCCGCGAACTGTGCCGGCAGGCCAGGCAGAGCCTGGACATCTGCGTGTTCACCATCTCCGACGACCAGCTCAGTGCGGAAATCCTGGCCTGCCATCGGCGCGGCGTTCCGGTGCGGATCATCAGCGACGATGACAAGCAGTTCGACGAAGGCAGCGACATCCATGCGCTGCGCGAGGCCGGCGTGCCGCTGCGAATCGACGACAGTCCCTTCCACATGCACCACAAGTTCGCCCTGGTGGATGGCGCCTGGCTGCTCAACGGCAGTTTCAACTGGACCCGCAGCGCCAGCGTCAACAACGAAGAGAACCTGCTGGTAACCGACGACGCCGTGCTGATCGGCGCCTATCGGCGCGAGTTCGAGGAACTCTGGGGCCGCTACGCCCCGCGCTGAGCGGCAGCGACGCGAGAAAGGCAGGGCAGGCGGTCGGCCGGCGGACCGCACGCGGGCGGGTTTCAGGTTAGACTTGCGCCCTTTCGCTTCCCACGCCGGTATTCCCATGGCCCTGCAATCCACGCCCTATAAAGCCGATATTTCCCTCACCGACCTGGACCGCGGGGTCTACGAGACGTTGCGCCTGACCGTGGCCCGGCACCCCTCCGAGACCGAGGAGCGCCTGGCCGTGCGCTTGCTGGCCTACGTGCTGTGGTACGGCGAGCAGATCGCCTTCGGGCGTGGCCTGTCGGACGTGGACGAACCGGCGCTCTGGGAAAAGAGCCTGGACGGCCGGGTCCTGCACTGGATCGAAGTCGGCCAGCCGGACGCCGAGCGCATCACCTGGTGCTCGCGTCGCTGCGAGCGCTTCAGCCTGCTCGCCTATGGCAACCTGCGGGTCTGGCAGACCAAGGTGCTGGACAGCGTGCGCAGCCTGAAGAACATCAACGTCGCGGCAGTGCCCCAGGAACCCCTGGAGAGCCTGTCCCGCGACCTGCCGCGTTCGATCAACTGGACCGTGATGATCAGCGAGGGCACCCTGTTCGTCACCGACGAGAACGGCCAGCACGAGTTGCAACTGGAGTGGCTGCAGGGCGAGCGTTGATCGCCGCCGCCGTTTCCTTCCGTCGAGCCGAACGAGTGACCTGATGCGTATCGAACCCCGCCCCCTGCCCGAAACCCTGCCCGATCTCGGCGACCTTCCGCCATTGCTGGCGCGCCTGTACGCGGCTCGTGGCGTGCGTTGCGCCGAGGAGCTGGACAAGGGCCTGGCGCGGCTGATTCCCTACCAGCGGCTGAAAGGCATCGAGGAGGGCGTGGCGCTGCTGGTGGACGCCCTGGAGGGCGGCCAGCGGATTCTCATCGTCGGCGACTTCGACGCCGACGGCGCCACCGCCAGCAGCGTCGGCGTGCTGGCCCTACGCATGCTCGGCGCGGCCTGGGTCGATTACCTGGTGCCGAACCGCTTCGAGTACGGCTACGGCCTGACCCCGGAGATCGTCGGCGTGGCCCTGGAGAAGCGTCCCGACCTGCTGGTGACGGTGGACAACGGCATCTCCAGCGTGGACGGCGTCCAGGCGGCGAAAGCCGCGGGGCTCAAGGTGCTGGTCACCGACCACCACCTGCCTGGCCCGGAACTGCCGGCGGCGGATGCGATCATCAACCCCAACCAGCCGGGCTGCGAATTCCCCAGCAAGGCCATGGCCGGGGTCGGGGTGATCTTCTATGTGATGCTGGCGTTGCGGGCGCGCCTGCGCGAGCTGGACTGGTTCGCCCGGCGCGGGCTGAAGGAACCGAACCTCGCCGAGCTGCTCGACCTGGTGGCGCTGGGCAGCGTCGCCGATGTGGTGCCGCTCGATGCCAACAACCGCATCCTGGTCCACCAGGGCCTCGCGCGCATCCGCGCCGGCCGCGCCCGGCCGGGCTTGCGCGCGCTGCTGGAGGTGGCCGGGCGGCCTCCGGTACGGATCACCTCCACCGACCTGGGTTTTATCCTCGGTCCGCGCCTGAACGCGGCGGGTCGGCTCGACGACATGTCCCTCGGCATCGAATGCCTGCTCTGCGACGACGAAGCGCTGGCCCGCGACATGGCGGTGCAGCTCGACCAGTTGAACCAGGACCGCAAGGCCATCGAGCAGGGTATGCAGCGCGAGGCGCTGGCGCAGCTCAAGGAGCTGAGCCTGGAGCAACTGCCGTTCGGCTTGTGCCTGTTCGACGCCGACTGGCACCAGGGCGTGATCGGAATCCTCGCCTCGCGCCTGAAGGAGCGTTACCACCGGCCGACCATCGCCTTCGCCGATGCCGGCGACGGCAGCCTGAAAGGCTCGGCACGGTCGATTCCCGGCTTCCACATCCGCGACGCGCTGGACGCGGTAGCCGCCCGTCATCCCGGGCTGATCAGCAAGTTCGGCGGCCACGCGATGGCTGCCGGACTATCGTTGCCGCAGGAAAACTTCGGCGCTTTCTCCGCCGCCTTCGATGCCGAAGTACGCCGCCAACTGGCCGAGGAGGACCTGGCCGGGCGCCTGCTCTCCGATGGCCAGTTGAGCATCCAGGAGTTCCACCTGGAGTTGGCGCGCGCGTTGCGCCAGGCCGGTCCCTGGGGCCAGCACTTTCCCGAGCCGATGTTCCACGGGGTGTTCCAGCTGGTGCAGCAGCGGATCGTCGGCGAGCGTCACCTGAAGCTGGTGCTGAAAAGCGAATGCGGCTCGCTGCAACTGGATGGCATTGCCTTCAACATCGACCGCGAGCAGTGGCCCAACCCTACCGTGCGCTGGGCCGAGCTGGCCTACAAGCTCGACGTCAACGAATTCCGCGGCCAGGAAAGCGTGCAACTGATGATCGTCCACATGGCCCCTCGCTGAACGCGCCACGGGGCCACGGGCAACCTAGCTGCCCCCTGCTTTTCTGTTAGCTATTCCAGCGAAAACATACAGATTTCCGGCGAAATCAAGGCTACCTGCCAGTTCTGGCAGGTTTGGCCGCGGGTTCTTTTTGGTACACGAAAGCACCGTCGAAAACGGGACCGAGCCAGGGGAGTGCAGTTCCTTCTACCCGAAGGACTGATACGGCTGTTCCGATCAGCCCACAAGGCGGCGGTAAGCGTCGGCCGAGTACTTCGGCCTGAAAAAACCAGGAGAACTGAACAAGATGAAGAAGGTTTCTACGCTTGACCTGTTGTTCGTTGCGATCATGGGTGTTTCGCCGGCCGCTTTTGCCGCCGACCTGATCGACGTGTCCAAACTCCCCAGCAAGGCTGCCCAGGGCGCGCCCGGCCCGGTCACCTTGCAAGCCGCGGTCGGCGCTGGCGGTGCCGACGAACTGAAAGCGATCCGCAGCACGACCCTGCCCAACGGCAAGCAGGTCACCCGCTACGAGCAATTCCACAACGGCGTACGGGTGGTCGGCGAAGCCATCACCGAAGTCAAGGGTCCCGGCAAGAGCGTGGCGGCGCAGCGCAGCGGCCATTTCGTCGCCAACATCGCCGCCGACCTGCCGGGCAGCACCACCGCGGCGGTATCCGCCGAGCAGGTGCTGGCCCAGGCCAAGAGCCTGAAGGCCCAGGGCCGCAAGACCGAGAATGACAAAGTGGAACTGGTGATCCGCCTGGGCGAGAACAACATCGCCCAACTGGTCTACAACGTCTCCTACCTGATTCCCGGCGAGGGACTGTCGCGGCCGCATTTCGTCATCGACGCCAAGACCGGCGAAGTGCTCGATCAGTGGGAAGGCCTGGCCCACGCCGAGGCGGGCGGCCCCGGCGGCAACCAGAAGATCGGCAAGTACACCTACGGTAGCGACTACGGTCCGCTGATCGTCAACGACCGCTGCGAGATGGACGACGGCAACGTCATCACCGTCGACATGAACGGCAGCACCGACGACAGCAAGACCACGCCGTTCCGCTTCGCCTGCCCGACCAACACCTACAAGCAGGTCAACGGCGCCTATTCGCCGCTGAACGACGCGCATTTCTTCGGCGGCGTGGTGTTCAAACTGTACCGGGACTGGTTCGGCACCAGCCCGCTGACCCACAAGCTGTACATGAAGGTGCACTACGGGCGCAGCGTGGAGAACGCCTACTGGGACGGCACGGCGATGCTCTTCGGCGACGGCGCCACCATGTTCTATCCGCTGGTGTCGCTGGACGTGGCGGCCCACGAGGTCAGCCACGGCTTTACCGAGCAGAACTCCGGGCTGATCTACCGCGGGCAATCAGGCGGAATGAACGAAGCGTTCTCCGACATGGCCGGCGAGGCAGCCGAGTTCTACATGCGCGGCAAGAACGACTTCCTGATCGGCTACGACATCAAGAAGGGCAGCGGTGCGCTGCGCTACATGGACCAGCCCAGCCGCGACGGGCGATCCATCGACAACGCGTCGCAGTACTACAACGGCATCGACGTGCACCACTCCAGCGGCGTGTACAACCGTGCGTTCTACCTGTTGGCCAATTCGCCGGGCTGGGATACCCGCAAGGCCTTCGAGGTGTTCGTCGACGCCAACCGCTACTACTGGACCGCCACCAGCAACTACAACAGCGGCGCCTGCGGGGTGATTCGCTCGGCGCAGAACCGCAACTACTCGGCGGCTGACGTCACCCGGGCGTTCAGCACCGTCGGCGTGACCTGCCCGAGCGCGTTGTAAGCTCGGTGGCCCCGGCCGGCACTCCAGGAAGGAATGCCGGTCGGGGTCGCTCAAGCCGTCTTCCGCCAGGAGGGCGGCTGCTTTATGTCGCTTGGGCCGTTGGCCTCCGCGAACCCGGTCTAAAGTTCAGGTGTGAGCTTTATTCCAAGACCGACCGGGAGTCCTGCCATGAGTCTGCTGTTCGAGCCTCTTAGCCTGCGTCAAATCACCTTGCCCAACCGCATCGCCGTATCGCCCATGTGCCAGTACTCGGCGCAGGAGGGCCTGGCCAACGACTGGCATCTCGTGCACCTGGGCAGCCGCGCGGTGGGCGGCGCCGGCCTGGTGATAGTCGAAGCCACCGCGGTGTTGCCCGAGGGGCGCATCACCGCTGACGACCTCGGCATCTGGAGCGACGCGCATGTCGAGCCGTTGCATCGCATCACCCGTTTCATCGAGTCCCAGGGCGCGGTCGCCGGGGTCCAGCTGGCCCACGCCGGGCGCAAGGCGAGTACCTGGCGGCCGTGGCTGGGCAAGCACGGCAGCGTGCCGATCAGCGACGGCGGCTGGATACCGGTGGCGCCATCGGCGATCCCGTTCGATCCCCAGCACACGACCCCCGAGGCCCTGAGCGAGGCGCAGATCGAGGCGCTGGTGCAGGCCTTCGTACGCGCCGCCGAGCGCTCCCTGGCTGCCGGCTTCAAGGTCGCGGAGGTGCATGCGGCCCACGGCTACCTGTTGCATCAGTTCCTCTCGCCGCTGTCGAACCAGCGTCGCGACCAGTACGGCGGCTGCTTCGAGAACCGCATCCGCCTGCTTCTGCAGGTCACCGCCGCGGTGCGCAAGGCCTGGCCGCAAGAGTTGCCGCTATTCGTGCGGCTGTCCGCCACCGACTGGGTGGAGGATGGCTGGAACCCCGACGAGACCGTGGAACTGGCCCGGCGCCTGAAGGACCTGGGCGTGGACCTGATCGACGTGTCTTCCGGCGGTACCGCGGCGAATGCGGAAATCCCGGTAGGACCGGGCTACCAGACCGAGTTCGCCGAACGGGTGAAGAAGGAGGCCGGCATCGCCAGCGGCACGGTGGGCATGATCACCGAGCCTGTGCAGGCCGAGCATATCCTGCGCACCGGTCAGGCCGACCTGATCCTGCTTGCCCGTGAACTGCTGCGCGATCCGTACTGGCCGTTGCACGCCGCCGACGAATTGCGCAACGAGCAGATGCCCTGGCCGCCGCAGTACCTGCGAGCCGCTCATCGCAGCACGCCGCCGCGCAAATCCCTGGAAATGCAGTGAGCCGTCGGGGCCGTCGGCGCGGCGAGGCGCTGGCGGCCCACCTGATGGAAACCTTTGCCGACCTTGGCGGTCTGCCTGGCATCAGGAAATCAACCTGGGCGTTTCGTGGGAGATATTGCGTAATGGCAATATGATGTTATTCTCCCGCGACGTTCGCTCCGGACCGCACTTCGAGAAAGGATGCTCGCATGCACGCCAACGCCGGTTCTCCCCACGCCTCCCTGCCTGACAGCGATGTCGCCCTGCTGGCCAATATCCTGGTCCTGGCGACACGCAACATGAACAACATGACCACCATGCTGGCGCACCTTTCGGTGGAGCTCAGCCAGAGCGAAGAGCCACGCCTGCAACGGGTCGGTCATCGGGTCCTGAACGAACTCTCGGAGCTGGGGGCCGCCCTGGAGACCCAGTGGGACCTGATCGGCGCGCTGGCGCGTTTCTCGCCCCTGCTCGAACGTACCCTGCCGCGCCAGGAACCCCTGGTCACCGAGATCCACCTCACCGAACTGCCGGGCCAGGCGCTGCCGCCCTCCGCCTGATCGGCGCGTCGCTCAGCCCTGCGCGGGGCTCTGCGACAGGTGTTCCAGGTAGCAGGCGATGATGTCCACCGACAGCTTGAGGCGGGTTTCCAGCAGCGCCATGGTCGGCTGGAAGTCGGCCACGCTGAGGGCCTTGAGGAACAGGTCGGCCTTGAGCATCTCGAGAAACTGGCAGGCCACCGCGTAGAGCGTTTCCTCGTCCATGTGAGGAGCGACCGCGGCCAGTCGCTCGCTGAGCAGCAGATAGCTCTGCTGCGGCCCCTGCTCGTAGAAGGACTTGCCGATCGCCGGAAACCGCGGGGATTCCGCCACCACCAGGCGATAGAGGCTCTGGCAGCGGGGATCGAGCAGGCTGGTGAGAAAGCGCCGGCCGAAATGCTCGAGGGTGGCGCTCAGCGTGGCGGCGGGGCGCGGCTGATCGGCGCTGTCGTCGAAGATTTCCCCGATCATGTGGGCGATCACCGCGGCGAACAGGCCCTCCTTGCCGCCGAAGGAGCTGTACAGGGTTCCCCGTGAACCACCGGCCCGTTCTATCACCATGTCCAGGGTGGTGCCTTCGAAACCGTGTTCGAGAAAGGCCTGGGTAGCGGCGTCGAGCATGGCGCGGCGGCGTTGCCTGCCGCGTTCGGTCAGACGGGGAGAAGCATCGTTCATGAGCGGTATCGGGCCTCGCGGGGTGGCGGTCGGAAGGTGCGCATGGTGGGCCGTCGGGACGGTCCGTTCAAGCCTCCAGGCGGTTTGCTGAGAGCGTTTCTCGTTAGGGTTGACGCTGGTCATTTAAGAACTGTATCGTACAGTACTGTTTTGGCAAGCACTTCCGCTCATTCCTCCGCCTTGCCTCCCCGCAGGAGTCCCCCCATGAATGCCCCCGCTAAGAGCCTGTTGGATATCGATGCCTTTCCCTTGGTCCAGGTCCGCGAGATGCCCCGCGAGCTGGCCGATGTCGAGCGCTGGTTGGAGGAGGTCGAGGCGCTGCTGGCCGTCGAGCGCGATTTCGCCCTGGTCTATCCGCCGCTCCCGCAGGAAACAGCTGAAGGCGACCAGCAGGCGCGCAAGCGCCTGGTGTTGTGGCTCAAGGAAAATCGCCAGCGCTTCGTCGAGCATTGCCGGGGCATCCTGCTCAGTGCCAACGGCCAGCCGGACAACCTCGCCGACCTGCAGCAACTGGCGCCGGTGCTGCAGGCTGTCTACGGCCCGCCGGTGAGCGTGGCGCCGGACCTGGCGTCCGCCCGCGGCATGGCGAAGGCACTGCTGAGCGGGCCGGCGACGGGGATGAACTGGTGACGCCGCCATGTCCCTGAACACTCCGCGCAACAAACCGTCCCGCACCGAGACCGAAGCTGTCGCTGCCAGCTCGGGACGATCCGCCGTCGGCCGGCGGGATTACACCGAGCAGCTGCGCCGGGCAGCCCGGCGCAATGCCTGGGACCTCTACGGCGAGCACTTCTACTGAGCGGGCGTGCCGGATTGCCATTGGTGCGGGCGATGGAACACATCGTTTGATTCCTGGGCTCTTTACCTCAAGTTAACTTGAGCTATCAGAATCCGCGCAGAGCGTCTGGCGATCTTGCCGGGCGCCACTCCATGCCCGGAGGCAACGATGGATAGCCCGTCCACTCTCGCTCGTCCGCACCCCCAGGCCAGCCCGCGATGGCTGGCAGTTGCCAATGTGATCTTCGCCGGCATCGCCGCTGCCCTGCATGTCGGCAAGGCGACCATCGCCCTGCCGTCGCTGCAACGGAGCTTCGGCGGCGACCTCGCCGCGCTGAGCTGGATCATGTCCGCCTTTCCGTTCGTCGGCGTATTCGGCGGCATCGCCGCCGGCCTCCTGGTGCGTCGCTGGGGAGATCGCCGGCTGCTGACCGGTGGGCTGGCGATTCTCGGCGGGGCGAGCCTCCTCGGTGCGTCGATGCAGGACTTCGCCTGGTTGCTTGCCACTCGCTTCGTCGAGGGGCTCGGTTTCCTCATCGTGGTAGTGGCGGCGCCCGCCGTGTTGCACAGGATCACCAGCGAGACGCGGCGCAGCGTGGTGTTCGGTCTGTGGAGCACCTTCATGGCAGGCGGAATCGCCCTCTCGATGCTGTTCGGGCCGCTGCTCGCGGACTGGCGTGCCGACTGGCAACTGAGCGCACTGCTGGTACTGGTCGCGGCGCTGCTGCTGCCGCTCAGCGTCCCTGCCGACGATGGGTGCAGGGCGGCAGGCGTGAGGCCGGCCGGTCTTGGCACGTTGCTCAAGGTTCCGGCGATCACCCTGCTGGCGCTCGGCTTCACCACCTACAACCTGCAGTTCTTCGCCCTGATGACGTTCCTCCCCGTGTTCCTCATGCAGCGCCTGGGCGTCGCCCTGGAGACTGCGGGACTCATCGGCGCGGCCATCGTCGCGGCGAACGCCCTGGGCAATGTCGCGGCGGGTTTCATCCTTTCCCGCGGCATACGTCCCGGCGCCTTGCTGGCGAGCACCGCGATCCTGATGGGACTCACCGGTGCGGCGTTCTTCCATGCCGCGATGCCGGGGCTCCTGGCGATTGCGCTGGGGTTCGTCTTCTCGGCGGTCGCCGGCATGCTCCCCACCACCGTGCTGGCGACCGCGCCGCTGGCCTCACCCGCGCCTTCGCTGACGCCACTGGCCATCGGCTGGGTAATGCAGGGCAACTACCTGGGGCAGGTGATCGGCCCCTTGCTGATCGGCCTGATCGTCAGCCGTTTCGACTGGTCGGGCGCGATCGGCCTGATGCTGGTCGCGGGCGCGGCGGGGGCCGTCCTGGGGTTCTGCCTGCTGCGTGCGCTGGACGGCCTGCCTCGCGCCATTGCCACGGGTTCCGCGGCTCGCCCCGCGGATTAGAAGAGAAACCGGCTTCGTGCAGGGCGGGTAGCCGAGCGACTATTCGTCCTGCGCATTGGTTCGGCACGGGCGGCCAGAGGCCGCCGCCGTCCCTCGGCTCAGTCGTCGCGGGTGAGCACTTCCAGCAGTTCGATCTCGAACAGCAGGTTGGAGTGGGGCTTGATGTGCGCGCCGACCTGCCGTTCGCCGTAGGCCAGGTGGGAAGGGACGAACAGCCGTCGCTTGCCACCGACCTTCATGCCCATCAGGCCCTGGTCCCAACCCTTGATCACTCGTCCGGTGCCGATCACGCACTGGAATGGCCGGCCGCGCTCGTAGGAGGAGTCGAACAGCGTGCCGTCTTCCAGGGTGCCCTTGTACTGGGTGGTGATCAGCGCACCCTTCACTACCTCCTTGCCGTCGCCCAGGAGGAGGTCTTCGATCTGCAGTCGGTCGTTCATGGGGCGGTACCTGCGCGGTTTGCGGAAAGCCGCGATTCTGCCAGCAAGCGCGCCGCCTGTCGCCGAGCCGACGGATCAGGGCATTGCCAGGCGGTCCGCGGCACGGGCATCATGCCCGCGCCTTTCCGTCGGGAAGGCTACCGCGTTCCGCGATGTCGCGCGCATCGCGGCTGGACACATATCTCAGGGATCATACGAGAACATATCCGCATGCAAAGACTGTCGCGTATCGGCCGCAACACCCTCGCCGTCTCCGTTTCCACCTTGCTCCTCAGCGCCTGCAACCAGGGCGACGATGCGCCGAAGCCTGCGGCGGTCGCGCCGCAACCGGCCGCACCGAGCATGGCTGCACTGAGCATCCCGCTATGCCTCAACGGCCAGTGCGCGGTGATCGACCAGGACGCCAAGCTGCTCGTGCCGTTCGACAACGACTACGACAATATCGTCGCCAGCGCCTACCAGGGCACCCTGATGGCGGCGCGCGAGGAGCGCTGGAACCTGATCCAGGCGAAGGACGGCAAGGTGTTGCGCGACGATATCGGCGAAGCCCTGTCGCTGCTCACCCCCAACCTCTATGGCTTCGTCCGCGATGGCAAGTACGGCGTGGTCGACGGCCAGGGCAAGGAAGTCCAGGCGCCGCGTTTCGACGACATCTACCCCAACAGTGCCAACGAATTCATCATCTACGAGATCGATGGCAAGCGCGGCATCCTCGATGCCAAGGGCAAGCAGCTCACCGAGGCGCTCTACGACACCACCCTGGTCAACGGCAGCGTCGCCGAACACGGCGGCTTGATCAGCGCCGAGCGTGGCGAGGAGAAGTGGATCATCAACCTCGCTACCGGCGAACAGAAGGCCGTGGCCTACGAGAGCCTGGGCGACCTCCACGACGGCGTGATGAGCGCCAGCGTCATCGGCAAGGGCTCCCAACTGGTGGATGCCAAGGGCGACGTGGTCGGTGACGGCAAGAGCTACGATTACCTGGGCACCCCGGCCAACGGTCTGGTCGCGTTCCGCGAGAAGTACGACAGCCCCTGTGGCTACCTCGACTACCAGGGCAAGGTGGCGATCGCCGCCCAGTTCGCCGGTTGCGGCGCCTTCGGCAAGCAGGGCGGGCTGGCCCAGCAGCGCATGGAAGATGGCTCGTCGGGCAAGTACGGCCTGATCGATCGCAGCGGCGCCTGGAAGGTGCAGCCGCAGTACGATTCGGCCGACAGCGCCGGCCTCACCGCGCTTGGCTACACCGTCGACGTGCCCGGCCTGGCTGCCGTCGGCGTGAGCACCGGCCTGTTCAGCGCCGACTTCGGCATCTTCAACCTCGACGAAGGCAGCGAGTGGGTGAAGCCGGGTTATGCGCAGATCGGCGCGCTGGGCAACGACCTGTTCGTCGTGGCGAAGAAGGGCGGGCCGCAGAAAACCGTCAGCTTCATGGGTTCGGAAAGCCAGGTGCCGGTGGTGGGCCTGATGGACCGCAGCGGCAAGATGCTGCTGGAGCCGGACGAACTGATCAGCATCCAGTCTGCGTATGACGGTCGTTTCCTGGAAGGTCTCGACGGTATGGACAACGCTGCCCACACCGTGTTGCTCGATCGCCAGGGACGCACGCTGGTTCCAGCGCTCTGGCAGAAGCTGGAGGTGAATCCGCAGCAGGGTTACATCCTGGGCTACGAAGTCAGCGGCACTGGCGACGAGGCGACGGAAACCTTGCGCGCACTGTACGACCTGAACGGCAAGCCGCGCTTCACCGTGGCCACCACCGATTGCGGCGCCGAACAGTTGCTCGACGGCAATGGCAAGGCGATCTGGCCGCAGGACCCGACCCCGTATTGCCAGTCGGACGACGAGCAGGACGACGAAGGCGAGCCGGAGCAGGAGCCGGCGCCCGTCGAAGAGAGCGAGGAAACCAGCGAGAGCTGAGTTCCCCGGGCGCGTCCGTCCCTTGCGGCGGGCGCGCGGTTCCGCTGTTTCGCCGTGGCTGCTGGCCACGGTCTCCCCTCACTGGCGGTGCCAGAAGTCCGAATACTCCTCGAACGGGTAGCGCTCGCCGTCATAGCGCAGCGTGCGCTTCACCGTGCGCAAGGGTTTGCCGTTCTCCGTTTCGCCGTCGCTGACCCGCGAGGTGATGACCAGGTCGGCAAAGCCGTTGGAGCGTCCGCGGCCGAGTTCCAGGGTCAGGTGCGAGACTTCCTGTTCGAACCCGGGCTCGGCGGAGCAGACCGAGCCTTTCAGCGTCCTCCACTGGTCCAGGTAGGTATTGAGCACCGGCCGCAGCTTGCCTTCGCCGGCCGGCACCACCAGGGTCAGCAGGTTGTCGAAGCCGGCTTCCGGACAACTGGCGCCACGCGCCACGCTATGGAATACCACGCCGAAGGCGCGCACCGTCGGGCTCAGGCGATAGCGCGCGGTGTCCAGCCAGAGGCTGTCGCTGCCGACGGCGACGGAGGCGTCTTCTTCGAAGTCGCTGTCGTAGCGTTCGAGCAGCCTGCCGCTGCGGCTGTCGGCCTTGGCCAATAGCAGATGCGGGTGGCGTTCGCCTTCCACGGCGGTGTCGCCCGGATCCAGGTAGGCCATGGCGATCACCGTCTGCGCGGGGTCGTCCGGCCAGGGCTTGCAGGCCACGGCGAGGAACGGACCGGAAGATTCGTACGAAGGGGCTATCCAGCCATCGTGGCCGACCTGCCTGGCTACGGCGTCAAGCAGTCGCGACGCGCAGGGCTGCGGTTCGCGGGCTTCGGCCTGGCTGGCGAGTCCCAGCAGCAGGAGGCAGAGTCGGGCGGAGAGGCGGCGGTTACGGTCCATGTGAAAAGAGTCCTTTGGTGGAGGCGGGCACGGATGACGCCCGGCGCTGCGGGACATTCTAGCGGCTGCGCGGACCTTGCGAAGCGGGCTGGCGGGGCGGACATATCGCGGCCGCGCTGCTCAGGCCAGGCCGTTTTCCCGGATGTAGATAAAGAGTCCGGCATTGCTGTCCAGGCCAAGCTTGCGCATGGCGCTGCTCTTTTGCGCGCTGATGGTCTGCTTGCTGCGGCACAGTCGGATGGCGATTTCCCCGACCGCCAGGCCGCTGCCGTACAGGCGCAGCACTTCCACTTCGCGCGGGGTGAGTTGTTCGAGGCTGGCCAGCGGCTTGCCGTGCTCGGCTTCGCCCACTTCCAGCAGGTGTGCGATGGAGCGCGAGATGAATGGTCGACGGCCGGCGTGGCGGATCGCCTTGGGCAGATCGTCGAGCATGCCGCGTTTGCTCACCAGGCCGTGAATGCCCAGCTTGAGCAGGGATGAAACGAGTGCCGGGTTGCCGAGCATGGTGACGACGATGATCGGCAGGTCCGGATAGCGCCGCCGGACCTTCTGCACCAGGCGCAAGCCGTCGGCCTGCTGGCTGCCGGGCATCATCAGGTCGGTGATCAGCAGGTCGCAGGGGTGCGCTTCGAGCTGCGCCAGCAAGCCATCGGCGTCCTGGGCCTGGGCGACGATCCGCAGGTCGTCGTACGCACTCAGCAGATAGCGCATGCCGATCAGGGTGAGGGCGTGGTCGTCGACGAGGATGACGCGTGTTTTCATGAAATCGAACCCGATCGAGGTGGAGGTTTCCGCAGCGGCTACCGGCAACGCCGGCAGGCGGATAATCCGCCAGGAGGCAGCTCCGGACGGGCTCGAATTCTAGCGATGGTGTCTGTCGGTTTAATCAGGACTTTTCTGAATGCTAGTAGGAAATTTCCTATGTGTTTTCCCTAGGTTATTTCGAGGGGAGGCCGAGAAACATAGGGTCTTTGAACGGCTTTCGTGGAGTAGGGGTTGAAATCGCTGTCAGTACATTTCTGTCAGTCTTGCTGGACATCGGAAGGGCGCGACGGCAGCGCGGGTTCCGCTGCCGTCGCCGTCCTTCAACCCAGTTCGCGGACTGCCCGCACCGCCTGGTCGATGGCGGCATGGGCGTAGGCATCCCAGGCCGCATCCGAGTTGGCGATGGCGACATTGCCGACCTTGCTTCGCGCCAGTTCCATCAGCGCTTCGCTTTCCGCCTCGTCGTCGTAGAGGGTATTCATGAAGTAGGAGTAGCCGTGCGACCAGCGGTTCACGGTGATGCCGGTGATGTCGCGGCGGTGGTCGAAGCCCGCCGGGCCGAGCATGGCCTGGAGCTGGTCGCGGATGTCCTTTTCCAGTTGCTCGAAGCTCATCGCGTAGAGCTTGCTGCGGCCTACGCGAGCCTGGGTGCGGGCGTCCATGCCGGCGTTCGGGGTGGTCGGCACGTAGACCATGTGCACGCCGATCGGCTGCCGCGGGTCGCGTGGATGCCGGTAGCTGCCGAGGTCGACCGGGAAGTCCAGCTTGATCCGCGAGTAGGGCAGGGTCGGCGCGTAGATCTCGTGGATGCCGAGGGTCTTCCAGGCCTGCCAGTTGCGCAGCAATACCTTGGTGTACACCAGCGGGAACTTGACGTTCTGGCTCAGCGCATGGGCCTGCTCCTCGGAGAGGTCGCGCAGCAGGTACGGCACCATCATGTTGTAGCAGGCCATCACGCAGTGCTTGCCGCGTACCCGGTGCAGGCGGCCGGCGCGGCTGTAGCCGACATCGACGCCGCCGGCGCGGTTGCGCACGCTGACGGCGGTGCTGTTCAGGCGCAGGCGCACCGGGTGCCCGGCGAGGTCCAGCTTCGAGTAGTCGAAGCGGGCCATGACGATGTCCTCCATGCCTCGGCCCGGCGCCACCGCGGGGATCAGGTCGCGCACCATGAGCCGAGCCAGCGAGGCGTTGCCGTCGGGGAAATGGTAGATGTACGGCTCGTCCATTTCCGCCTGGGCCTCCTCGCTGGGTTGCGGCAGGCCGAGGGCGTCGAAGCCGGGGAAGCCGGCGGCGTATGCGTCGGCCGCCGGCAGGGCGTCGGCGCCGAGGGCAGAGAAGTCGTTGCTGCGGCCCTGGAAGTACTTCACCGAGGTTTCCGAGAGCCCGACGTTCTTGAGCAGGTAGTCGCGGTAGCTGGTCTTCGCCAGGTAGGTTTCCTTCTCTTCCACGCTCTTGCCGGCAAGATAGTCGCGAGGTGACTCGTACAGCGCGATGAGCGCCTCCCGGTCTTCGCGGCTCAGCGGGAAGTCGCCGATGAAGGCGCGCCAGGAGCGGGCATTGAGACGATCGCGGGGGACCTCGTCGGCAACCATCGGCGTCGGGTCGCCGCTGACCAGCTTGTCCACGCCGAAGCTGGCCTTGTCGAAGAACACCGCGCGGGACAGGCCCAGGCCGGGGTAGAAGTCGGTGTCGAAGGCTGTCTCGAAGCGCTTGAGCTCGACGCCCAGGTGTTTCAGCAGGTGTTTGGCGTCTTCGCTATAGAGGGCGTTCGGCGATTGCAGCGACTCGCTGCCGCCGTAGCCGAGGATGGTGCGCCCGCCGGCCTGGAATTCGTTGCGCTTGGCATGGCCGCCGAAGTCGTCGTGGTTCTCGATGACGAGGATGCGCGCCGCGGGGTGCCGTTCGCGATAGAACCAGGCGGCGGCGAGGCCGCTGATGCCGCCGCCGACCACCACCAGGTCGTATTCCTCTTCGATCGGCAGGTGGTCGACATCGAAGGTCTTCTTCTCCCAGCCCATCTGGTGTGCGACTTCGAAGGCGCCCGGATGGCTACCGCGCAGGCCGGTGAGCGCGGGCGGATAGTAGCGGCCGCCGGGGGCGGCGCGGAGGATCTCGGCGGGGGTCAGGCCTGCGGCGATGGTCAGGGCTACGCCGTTCAGGAAGTCGCGGCGGGAGATGGTCATGGGAAGTCCTTTGCGAGGCAGTGGGTGGCTCGGGGGAGCCATGTTCACAGATTGCTGTTGCGAATGCGCGCGGAGCGGCTGGCGTCGGACGCCGACCCGCAGTCGCGGGCGGGCGCGGAGTTTAGAGGGCCATGCCGGCGCGTCGAAGGGCTTTCTGCTGGCACTAGGCCTCTATCTGGAGAAATGTGACATGTGTCGCGCTTTGCCACGGTGTCCGGGGAGGCCGGCAATATCTCGAAGCAAACTCCCGGCGGGCAGCGCGGACGCGAAGGGCTAGAGTCGGTCGAATCCGGTTGTTACCGAACGTCCTGGAGGTTCCTCATGAATACCCGTGGTTTGCTCGACCAATTGCTCAAGTCCGGGCAGGAAATGTTGCAGAACAAGTCCGGCGGCAAGCCCGGCGCCAGCGGCGGCGGACAGCTCGGCAGCCTGCTTTCCGGCGCCGGCGGCGGAGCCCTGGCGGCCGGCGCCATCGGCCTGCTGCTGGGAAACAAGAAGGCGCGCAAGTTCGGCGGCAAGGCGATCACCTACGGCGGCCTCGCCGCGCTCGGGGTGATCGCCTACAAGGCCTACAACAACTGGCAGCAGCAACAGAACGGCGCCGCGCCGCAGGCGCAGCCGCAGACCGTCGACCGCCTGCCGGAAGCCCAGGCCGAAGTGCATAGCCACGCGATCCTCCAGGCCATCGTCGGTGCGGCCAAGGCCGACGGCCACATCGACGAGCGCGAACGGCAGATGATCGAAGGCGAGGTGGCCAAGCTGACCAGCGACCGCGAGGTGCAGGGCTGGCTGGAGCGCGAGCTGAACAAGCCGCTGGACCCGGCCGAGATCGCCCGTGCCGCGAGCACCCCGGAGATCGCCGCGGAGATGTACCTGGCCAGCCTGCTGATGGTCGACGAGGAAAGCTTCATGGAGCGCTCCTACCTCGAGGAGCTGGCGCGGCAGCTGCGCCTGGAACCCTCGTTCAAGCTGGAGCTGGAGAACCAGGCCAGACAGGCGCTGCAACGCCTGGCCTGAGACGGCGGAGAGTCGTTCCGCGGATAACCGCCGCCATCATGGCGGCGGCGTTGCCGAAGGGCCGAGCAGAACCTCTCGCTCGCGCTGGCACAGCTCCAGCAGGAAGTCCCAGACCACCCGCAGGCGCACCGAGCGGTGCAGTTCCCGCCGGGTGCTCATCCAGTACTCGCGCTGGATGCTTTCCTCGGGCAGCACCGGTACCAGCAACGGATCGCGGCTACCCATGAAGTGCGGCAGGATCGCCAGGCCGATGCCGGCCTGTGCCGCCTGCTGCTGGGCGACCACGCTGGTGCTGCGGAACACGACCTGCGGGTGGCGGCAGAAACTGTGGTGGAACATCAGTTCCTGGCTGAACAGCAGGTCGTCGACGTAGCCGATCCACTGGTGCCTGCCGAGGTCGTCGCGGTCGCGCAGCGGCGGCGCCTGTTCCAGGTAGGCGGGGCTGGCGAACAACGCCAGGCGATAGCGGGTCAGCAGGCGGGTGATCACCAGGTCGGCGCTCGGCCGGTCGAGGGAGATGGCGATGTCCGCTTCGCGGTTGGTGATGCTGACGAAGCGCGGCACCGAGACCAGCTCGACCTCCAGGCCCGGGTAGTGGCGCATCAATTGCGCCAGGCGCGGAGCGAGGAAGACGCTGCCGAGGCCTTCGGTGACGCCGATGCGGATCTGCCCCAGCGGCGAGATGCTCTGGCTCATTTCTTCCTGGGCGAGCAGCGCGGTGTTCTCCATCGCCTCGGCGTGCTTGAGCAGCGCCTGGCCGGCCGGAGTCAACTGGTAGCCGCCGGTGTGCTGGGCGAACAGTTGGGTGCCGAGGTCGCGCTCGATGTTCTCGATGTGCCGGGCCACCGTGGCGTGAGTGGTGCCGAGACGCTTGGCGGCGGTCAGCAGGCGACCGCTGCGCTGCAACTCGAGGAAGAAACGCAGGTCATTCCAGTCGAACATGGGGAGAGCCTTCTGCCGGGCCGAGGGGGGGGGGGGCTGTTAGAAAACGAACAATAGCTGCCCCGAAACGTTTGTTTTTTTATCGCGAATGAACGACTAGCCTCAAGCCGTTCGAGACTTGCCGGTCATCCGCAGGTCCGACGGCCCATCACAAGAACGACAAGACGAGGCTCGCCATGCCCGAGGTACTGGATACCTACGACTACCTCATCGTTGGCGCCGGACCTGCCGGCTGCCTGCTGGCCAACCGGCTTTCCGCCGACCCTGCCAACCGTGTCCTGCTGCTGGAAGCCGGCGGCCCGGACAACTATCCCTGGATCCACATTCCCGTCGGCTACCTCTACTGCATCGGCAACCCGCGTACCGACTGGTGCTTCGACACCGACGAGGTCCCCGGGCTCAACGGTCGTTCCCTGAAGTACCCGCGCGGCAAGGTGCTCGGAGGATGCTCCTCGATCAATGGCATGATCTACATGCGTGGCCAGGCCCGCGACTACGACCAGTGGGTGGCCGAAGGCAATCCGGGCTGGAGCTGGAGAGAGCTGCTGCCGCTGTTCCGCAGGATGGAGGACCATTTCGCCGGGACCAGCGAAATGCACGGCGCCGGCGGCGAATGGCGGGTAGAACGCCAGCGGCTCTCCTGGAAGCTGCTCGATGCCTTCCAGCAGGCGGCGGCGCAGACCGGCATCGCCAGCGTCGAGGATTTCAACGGTGGCGACAACGAAGGCTGCGGCTACTTCCAGGTCAACCAGCGCGGCGGGGTGCGCTGGAATGCCTCTAAAGGCTTCCTGCGCGGCATCGCCCAGCGCGCCAACCTGACGGTTCTGACCCATGCCGAAGTCCAGCGAGTGCTCCTCGAGGACGGCCGCGCCAGGGCCCTGTCGGTCCGTTGGCAGGGCCGCGAGCAGCGCTTCGAGGCGCGCCGCGAGATCGTCCTGAGCGCCGGCGCGATCGGTTCGCCGTGCCTGCTGCAACGCTCCGGGATCGGCCCGCGGGACCTGCTGGAGCAGCTCGGCGCCGGGGTCGTCCACGAGTTGCCCGGGGTCGGTGGCAATCTCCAGGATCACCTGCAACTGCGCATGATCTACAAGGTCGACGGCGTTCCCACCCTCAACCAGATCGCCGGCAGCCTATGGGGCAAGCTGGGCATGGGCCTGCGCTACCTGGCGAGCCGCAGCGGGCCGTTGTCGATGGCGCCGAGCCAACTGGGCGCCTTCGCCCGCTCCGATCCGCAGCAGCCCTCGGCCAACCTCGAATACCACGTCCAGCCGCTCTCGCTGGATCGCTTCGGCGAGCCGCTGCATGCCTTCCCTGCGTTCACCGCGTCGGTCTGCGACCTGCGTCCGCACAGCCGGGGAACGGTGCGCATCCGCTCGCTCGACCCGGGCGAGGCGCCGTCGATCCAGCCCAACTACCTGAGCGATCCGCGCGACCTGAAGGTCGCCGCCGACGCCATACGCCTGACCCGCCGCATCGCCGCCGCACCGGCGCTGGCCGCCTTCCGTCCGCAGGAATACAAGCCCGGCCCGGAATACCGCAGCGAAGAGGATCTGCAGCGCGCTGCGGCGGAGATCGGCACCACCATCTTCCACCCTGCCGGCACCTGCCGCATGGGCCAGGGGCCGCAAGCGGTGGTGGATGCGCAATTGAGGGTGCACGGAATCCCCGGCCTGCGCATCGCCGATGCCTCGATCATGCCCAGCCTGACCTCCGGCAACACCTGTTCGCCGGTGCTGGTGATCGCCGAGAAGGCGGCGCAGATGATTCTCGCCGAGCGCCGCCGCGAGGCCGCGCCGCAGGTCGTCGAAAGCGCCATGGCGGCCGGCGGCAAGGAGGCGGTGGAGGCCTGAGGATCGCTACACCCCGTATCGCGTGGCGCCCGGCGCCGCAGCGGTCGACGCTGAAAACGGAAATGGCAGACAACAATAAGAGCCCCCACAAGGGGCGGGAGAGCCGCAATGACCGAGTACGCAACGACCCCTTCCTACACAGTGCCTGCGACCACGCCCCAGGAGGAGCGCAAGGTGATCTTCGCCTCCTCGCTGGGCACGGTCTTCGAGTGGTACGACTTCTTCCTCTACGGCGCCCTGGCGGCGGTGATCAGCAAGCAGTTCTTCGCCGGCGTCAACGACACCACGGCCTTCATCTTCGCCCTGATGGCCTTCGCCGCCGGCTTCCTGGTGCGGCCCTTCGGCGCGCTGGTGTTCGGCCGCCTGGGCGACATGATCGGGCGCAAGTACACCTTCCTGGTGACCATCCTGTTGATGGGGTTGTCGACCTTCGCTGTCGGCCTGCTGCCCACCTATGCCTCGATCGGGGTCGCCGCGCCGATCATCCTGGTCACCTTGCGCATGCTCCAGGGCCTGGCCCTGGGCGGCGAGTACGGCGGCGCGGCGATCTATGTCGCCGAGCACGCCCCGGCGAACAAGCGCGGTAGCTACACCAGTTGGATCCAGTCCACCGCGACCCTCGGCCTGTTGCTCTCGCTGCTGGTGATCCTGGCCTGTCGCCAGTTGACCGGCGACGAGTTCGAGACCTGGGGCTGGCGCCTGCCATTCCTGCTGTCCATCGTCCTGCTGGGCATCTCCACCTGGATCCGCCTGTCCATGCGCGAGTCGCCAGCGTTCCTCAAGATGAAGGCCGAGGGCAAGGTCAGCAAGGCGCCGCTGCGCGAGTCCTTCACCCAGTGGGGCAACCTGAAGGTGGTGCTGACCGCGCTGTTCAGCATCAATGCCGGCCAGGCGGTGACCTTCTACACGGCGCAGTTCTACGTGCTGTTCTTCCTTACCCAGGTGCTCAAGGTCGATGGCGGCACCGCCAACGGTCTGCTGATCGTCGCCCTGGTGCTTGGCGCGCCGTTCTTCATCGTCGCCGGCTGGCTGTCCGACCGCATCGGCCGCAAGCCGGTGCTGCTGGCCGGCCTGTTGCTCGCCACGCTGTTCTACTTCCCGCTGTTCAAGGGCCTGACCCACTACGCCAACCCGGCCATCGACCAGGCCAGCCGGCAGTCGCCGATCAGCGTGGTGGCCGACCCGGCGACCTGCACTTTCCAGTTCGACCCGGTAGGCAAGGCGACCTTCGACAGCCCCTGCGACAAGGTCAAGACCTTCCTGGTCAAGGCCGGCCTGCCCTACTCGACGGTGGCGGCGCCCGCCGGCAGCGACGTCAGGGTGCGGATCGGCGAGACCGAGATCGCCGGCTTCGACGCCGAAGCGATGGCGGCCGCGGTGAAGACGGCAGGCTATCCGCAGCAGGCCGACGGCAGCCAGGTGAACAAGCCGATGGTGATCGCCATCATCTTCGCCCTGGTACTGATCTCCACCCTCTGCTATGGCCCGCTGGCGGCGCTGATGGTCGAACTGTTCCCGACCCGCATCCGCTATTCCTCGCTGTCCCTGCCGTACCATATCGGCAACGGCTGGTTCGGCGGCTTCCTGCCCACGGTCTCGTTCGCCCTGGTGGTGTACACCGGCGACATCTTCTACGGCCTCTGGTATCCGGTGCTGATCACCGGCGGTAGCCTGGTCTGCGCCTTGCTGTTCCTCCGCGAAACCCGCCATACCGACATCCACCGGTGAAATCGCGCCCCGTTCCCGGCATGGGGACGGGGCGCACATTCCCTCCGTGATGAACCTGTCTTCTCAGAAAAGTCTGGCTTGCCAGTTTTCTTTCTTTCTCTTTCTGCCACACTTCTGGCGTCAAAAAACGCCTTTCCAGCGCCTACAATAGCGGGAAAACCCTATGGCGCTGCTTGCCGGTGCCGGGGACGGCCTATACAGTCCGCGCGATTGACGGGCCGTTGTGGCGGCAGGAACGAATCCGGACTCGAGTCTTGGGGAAAAATGTGAAGAACTGGACTGTTCGCCAGCGAATCCTGGCAAGTTTCGCCGTGATCATCGCGATCATGCTGCTGATGGCCGCTACTGCGTACGTGAAGATGTTGACGGTGGAAAAGGGCGCCTACCGTGTCCAGGACGACGCCATGCCGGGGATGTACTTCATCACGCTGGTACGCAGTTCGTGGACCGACAACTACTTGCAGACCCAGGAACTGTTCGGCATCACCGACGACCACGAGCTGAGCAAGGCCGAGGCCGACAGTATCCTCGCCAGCGAGGAGCGCCTGGACCAGCAGATCGCCTCCTACCAGAAGACCATGAACCCGGACGAGGCCCGCGACCACGAGTTGCTCGCCGGTTTCCAGGCCGTGCGCAAGAACTACCTGGAGCAGCACGACAAGGTGCTCGAGCTTTACCGCGAGAAGCGCTTCGAGGAAGCCGGCAAGCTCGTCGCCGGCCCGTTGACCGAGCACTGGCGCGAGGGCCGCAAGTACCTCAACGAGATGATCGAGCTGAACAAGGACATCGCCGACCGCGCCTCGGACAACATCGTAAACGCGGTGGACGATGCCGAACTGAGCATGCTGGTGACCCTGCTGCTGGCGGTGGTGGTAGCCGGCATCTGCGGGTTCCTGCTGTTGCGGGCGATCACCCAGCCGATCCAGAAGATCGTCCGCAGCCTCGACCTGATGGCCGGTGGCGACCTCACCGCACGCCTGAACCTCGGCCGGCGTGACGAATTCGGCGCCATCGAGACCGGTTTCAACGGCATGGCCGAAGAGCTCAAGGGCCTGGTGTCGCAGGCCCAGCGTTCTTCGGTGCAGGTCACCACCTCGGTCACCGAGATCGCCGCGACCTCCAAGCAGCAGCAGGCCACCGCCACCGAAACCGCCGCGACCACCACGGAGATCGGCGCCACTTCTCGCGAGATCGCCGCCACCTCGCGCGACCTGGTGCGGACCATGAGCGAAGTCTCCGGCGCCGCCGAGCAGACTTCGACCCTGGCCGGTTCCGGCCAGTTGGGCCTGGCGCGCATGGAGGAAACCATGCACCACGTGATGGGTGCGGCCGACCTGGTCAACGCCAAGCTGGCGATCCTCAACGAGAAGGCCGGCAACATCAACCAGGTGGTCACCACCATCGTCAAGGTCGCCGACCAGACCAACCTGCTCTCGCTGAACGCCGCCATCGAGGCGGAGAAAGCCGGCGAGTACGGCCGCGGGTTCGCCGTGGTGGCCACCGAGGTGCGCCGGCTGGCGGACCAGACCGCGGTCGCCACCTACGACATCGAGCAGATGGTGCGCGAGATCCAGTCGGCGGTATCGGCCGGGGTGATGGGCATGGACAAGTTCTCCGAGGAGGTCCGCCGCGGTATCGCCGAGGTCGGCCAGGTCGGCGAGCAACTGTCGCAGATCATCCAGCAGGTGCAGGCGCTGGCGCCGCGGGTGCAGATGGTCAACGAGGGTATGCAGGCCCAGGCTACCGGTGCCGAGCAGATCAACCAGGCGCTGGTGCAACTGGGCGAGGCCACCGGGCAGACCGTGGAGTCGCTGCGCCAGGCCAGCTTCGCCATCGATGAGCTGAACCTGGTGGCGAACGGGCTGCGCAACGGCGTATCCCGCTTCAAAGTCTGAGGCTGTGACCGTGTCCCGCTCCACCGGCGATCATCGACGCACCAGCAAGCTGTTCCTGCTGTTCCGCATGGAAGGCGACCGCTATGCCCTGGATGCCCGCGAAGTGGTCGAAGTGCTGCCGCTGCTGCGCCTGAAGCGCATTCCGGAGGCGCCGGAATGGGTCGCCGGGGTGTTCTCCCATCGCGGCGTCCTGGTCCCGGTGCTCGACCTCTGCGCAATGGCCTTCGGCCGCGCGGCGCTGGCCCGCACCAGCACGCGCATCGTGCTGGTCGAATACCGCGCCCGCCAGGACCGGGAGCCGGTCTGGCTCGGACTGATCCTCGAACAGGCCACCGATACCCTGCGCTGCGAACCGTCGGCGTTCCGCGACTATGGCCTGGACAACGGCGGGGCCCGCTATCTCGGTCCGGTCTATGAAGGACCACGGGGACTGGTGCAATGGGTGCGGGTCGAGGCATTGCTGCCCGACGAAGTGCGCGCCCTGCTGTTCCCGCCGGAGTGCGGCGAGGGGACGGCATGAACGATCGCTTCGAACGCCTGCTCAAGAGCAGGATCGGCCTGGATGCCAGCTCGGTGGGCAGCGCGGTGATCGAGCGCGCGGTACGCCAGCGCATGAGCGGCCTCGCGCTGCACGACGAGGACGAATACTGGATGCGCCTGAACGGCTCGCCGGGCGAGGTGCAGGCGCTGATCGAAGCGGTGGTGGTGCCGGAGACCTGGTTCTTCCGCTACCCGGAGTCGTTCACCACCCTCGCCAGGCTGGCCTTCGAGCGCCTGCCGAGCCTGGGCGGCGGACGCGCGCTAAGGATCCTCAGCCTGCCCTGTTCCACCGGCGAGGAGCCGTATTCCATCGTCATGGCCTTGCTCGATGCCGGGCTCTCCGAGTACCTGTTCGAGGTCGACGCCCTCGACGTCAGCGCTCGGGTGATCGAGCGCGCCAGCCTCGGGGTGTACGGCAGGAATTCCTTCCGCGGCGACGAACTGGGGTTTCGCGACCGCCATTTCAGCGAGGTTGCCGAGGGCTACCAGTTGGCCGAGCAGGTTCGCCGCAAGGTGCGCTTCCGCTGCGGCAATTTGCTCGATCCCGGGCTACTGGCGGGCGAGGCACCCTACGATTTCGTGTTCTGTCGCAACCTGCTGATCTATTTCGACCGCCCGACCCAGAGCGAGGTGGTCGAGGTGCTCAAGCGCCTGTTGCGGCCGGACGGCGCGATGTTCATCGGACCAGCCGAGGCGAGCCTGCTCAGCCAGCATGGCATGCAGCCGATCGGCGTGCCGCTGTCTTTCGTGTTCCGCCGGACCAGCGAGGCGCCCCGCGGCGCGCGGCCCAAGGCGGTGAGCGACGGAGCGCGCCCGGTGGTTGCCGCCGCCGTGGAGCGTGCGAGTATTCGGCCTTCGCCGCCGCCACCGGCGAAACCGCGCCAGCGGCTGTCCAGCCTGGTTCCACCAGCCAGCGGCCAGCCCCTCGCCAGTCCCGTCGGCGAGTTCGACGAAATCGCCCGCCTGGCGGATGCCGGCCAGCACCGCGAGGCGCGCGCCGCCTGCGAGCGCCAACTGGCCGCGCGTGGGCCGTCGGCCACGGTCTTCTACTGGCTCGGGCTGCTCAGCGATGTCGCCGGGCAGGAGCAGGAAGCCCAGGATTTCTACCGCAAGGCCCTGTACCTGGAGCCGCAGCACGCCGAGGCGCTGGCGCACCTGGCGGCGCTGCTCGCCGCTCGCGGCGACCATGCCGGCGCCCGGCGCCTGCAGCAACGTGCGGCCCGTGGAGTGAACAAAGATGGTTGAGGCGAGCCTGACCTTGCTCGATACCCAACAGGTGGATGACTGCTGGAACCGCATCGGCGTGCATGGCGACAAGTCCTGCGAACGCCTGGCCGAGCATGTCCATTGCCGCAACTGCGAGGTTTACGCTGCCGCGGCGACCTACTTGCTGGACCGCATCGCCCTGCGCCAGGACCAGCTCGACAGCGCCGAAACGATGGACAGCCAGCGCGAACAGAGCGACCTCGGCGAGACGCGTTCGATCCTGGTGTTCCGCCTGGGCGAAGAGTGGTTCGGCCTGGCCACCGGCAGCCTGGTGGAAGTGGCGCCGATGAATCCTATCCATTCCCTGCCGCACCAGCGCTCGCGCGCCCTGCAAGGGGTGACCAACGTGCGCGGCGCGCTGGTCGCCTGCCTTTCCCTCGGCGAACTGCTGGATCTCGAACCCGGCGCCGCGCCGGTCAGCGAGCGCCGGGTGGTTCCGCGCATGCTGATCATTTCCGCCGCCGGCGGTCCGGTGGTGGCGCCGGTGGAGGAAGTCGACGGCATCCATGCGATTCCGCTGGCGCGGATACTGCCGCCCAACCACGCCGACGGCCAGGCCTCGCGCCGGCACGTGGCCGGCGTGCTGCAATGGCGCGAGCGGAGCATCACCCTGCTCGACGAAGGCCCTCTCCTGCAAGCCGTAGCGCGGAGCCTGGCATGACCCCGGACCAGATGAGAGACGCGTCGCTGCTCGAGCTGTTCCGGCTCGAGGCGGAGGCCCAGACCCAGGTGCTCAACGCCGGCCTGATGGCGCTGGAGCGCAGCCCGACCCAGGCCGACCAACTGGAAGCCTGCATGCGCGCCGCGCACTCGCTGAAAGGCGCGGCGCGTATCGTCGGGCTGGACGCCGGCGTGCGCGTGGCGCACGTCATGGAGGATTGCCTGGTGGAGGCGCAGGACGGACGCCTGCTCCTGCAATCGGAACATATCGATGCGTTGCTCCAGGGCTGCGACCTGTTGCTGCGTATCGGCACCCCGCCAGCCGGCGACGCAGGCTGGGCCGAAGGCGCCGGGCGGGAAGAGATCGACGGCCTGGTGCTGCGCCTCGAAGGCCTGGTGCGCAGCGGCCTGCCGCTGGCCCGCGCGGAGCTGCCGGCGACGACTCCCGGTCTGCCGGAAGCGGTCCCCGAGGCGCCGCCAGCGGCGTCAGCGGCCGCCAGCGACGACAACGACGAGGAGCCCGCCGGGCAGGCGGGCGGCGAACAGGCCGAGGAGCGCCGCAGCCGGGTCCTGCGGGTCACCGCCGAACGCCTGGACCGGCTGCTGGATATCTCCAGCAAGTCGCTGGTGGAGTTCCAGCGCATCAAGCCGCTGGCCGATTCCCTGCAACGCCTGCGTCGCCTGCAGTCCAGCGCCAGCCGCGCGCTCGACGTGGTACGCGAGACGGTCCAGGAAACCGCCCTCGACCCGCAGGCCCAGGCCATGCTCGGCGAGGCGCGGCAACTGATTGGCGAATGCCAGCAGATGCTGGTGCAGCACATCGCCGATCTCGACGAGTTCGCCTGGCAGGGCGGCCAGCGTGCCCAGGTGCTCTACGACGCGGCGCTGGCCTCGCGGATGCGGCCATTCGCCGACGTCCTTAGCGGCCAGGCGCGGATGGTTCGCGACCTGGGCCGCTCGCTGGGCAAGCAGGTGCGCCTGCTGGTCGAGGGCGAAAGCACCCAGGTCGACCGGGATGTCCTGGAAAAACTCGAAGCGCCGCTCACCCACCTGCTACGCAATGCCGTCGATCACGGTATCGAGGCGCCGGAAACCCGCCTCGCCGCCGGCAAGCCGGCCGAGGGCAGGATCACCATCCGCGCCCGCCACCACGCCGGCATGCTGGTCCTGGAACTGAGCGACGACGGCGGCGGCATCGATCTGCAGCGCCTGCGCGAGACCGTGCTCAATCGCCAGTTCGCCACCGCCGAGACCGTGGCGCAACTGAGCGAGGAGGAACTCCTGGCGTTTCTCTTCCTGCCCGGCTTCAGCATGCGCGAGCAGGTCACCGAGGTGTCCGGTCGCGGCGTCGGACTGGACGCCGTGCAGCACATGGTCCGCCAGTTGCGCGGCGGCGTGCGCATGGAGCAACGCCAGGGGCAGGGAGCGCTGTTTCACGTCGAGGTGCCGCTGACCCTGTCCGTGGTGCGCAGCCTGGTGGTGGAGATCGGCGAGGAGGCCTACGCCTTCCCGCTGGCGCACATCGAGCGCATGTGCGAGCTGGAAGCGGAGGAGATCGTCCAGCTCGAAGGTCGCCAGCACTTCTGGTACGAGGGTCGCCATGTCGGCCTGGTCTCGGCTGCGCAACTGCTGCAGCGGCCCGAGAGCAGCCGCACCGAAGGGGCCATCCCGGTAGTGGTGGTGCGCGACCGCGATGCGGTCTACGGCGTCGCCGTGGAGCGTTTCGTCGGCGAGCGTACCCTGGTGGTGATGCCTCTCGATCCCCGCCTGGGCAAGGTGCGCGACGTTTCCGCCGGCGCCTTGCTGGACGACGGTTCGCCGGTGCTGATCCTGGACGTCGAGGACCTCCTGCATTCGGTCGGCAAGCTGCTCAGCAGCGGCCGCCTGGAGCGCATCGATCGCAGCCGGCGGCAGGCCGGCGGGGCGCAACGCAAGCGCATCCTGGTGGTCGACGACTCGCTCACGGTGCGTGAGCTGGAACGCAAGCTCCTGCTCGGCCGCGGCTACGACGTGGCAGTGGCGGTGGATGGCATGGACGGCTGGAACGCCCTGCGCTCGGAGCATTTCGACCTGCTCATCACCGATATCGACATGCCGCGTATGGACGGTATCGAACTGGTCACCCTGGTGCGTCGCGACAGCCGCCTGCAGTCGCTGCCGGTGATGGTGGTGTCCTACAAGGATCGTGAGGAGGACCGTCGGCGCGGTCTCGACGCCGGCGCCGACTATTATCTGGCGAAGGCCAGTTTCCACGATGAGGCCTTGCTGGATGCCGTCGTCGTCCTGATCGGAGAAGCACAGGGTTGAGGATCGGAATCGTCAATGACATGCCGTTGGCCGTCGAGGCGCTGCGCCGCGCGCTGGCCTTCGAGCCGCAGCACCAGATCGTCTGGGTCGCCAGCAACGGTGCCGAGGCGGTGACCCAGTGCGCCGCCGATACGCCCGACGTGGTGCTGATGGACCTGCTCATGCCGGTGATGGACGGCGTCGAGGCAACTCGTCGGATCATGGCGGAAAGTCCTTGCGCGATCGTGATTGTTACCGTCGATATCGAGCAGAATGTGCACCGGGTTTTCGAAGCGATGGGATATGGGGCGCTCGATGCGGTGAACACGCCGGCGCTGGGCATCGGCAACCCGCAAACGGCGGCGGCGCCGTTGTTGCGCAAGATTCAGAACGTCGGCTGGCTGATCGGCCAGCGCGATAACCGTGGCAAGGTCCAGGTGGTGCCGCCGAAGGCCGGCGGGGCGCGCCAGCGTCTGGTGGCGATCGGCGCTTCGGCTGGCGGTCCGGCGTCGCTCGCGGTGTTGCTCAAGCAACTGCCGGCCAGTTTCAATGCCGCAGTGGTGCTGGTGCAGCATGTCGACGAGGTATTCGCCGCCGGCATGGCCGAATGGCTGGCCAGCGAATCGAAGCTGCCGGTGCGCCTGGCGCGCGATGGCGAGCCGCCGATACCGGGGCAGATCCTGCTGGCGGGGACCAACAATCACATCCGCCTGCTGCGCAACGGTTCGCTGGTGTACACCGCCGAACCGCGTTCTTTCGTCTACCGGCCGTCCATCGACGTGTTTTTCGAGAGCGTGGCGAACTACTGGCGTGGCGATGCCGTGGGCGTGCTGCTGACCGGCATGGGCCGCGACGGCGCCCAGGGCCTCAAGCAGATGCGCGAGCGCGGTTTCCTCACCATCGCCCAGGACCAGGCCAGTTGCGCAGTCTACGGGATGCCGAAGGCCGCGGCGGCGATCGATGCAGCGGTGCAGATCCTTTCCCTGGAAAAGATCGCCCCGCGCCTGGCGGAGGTATTCGATTAGCCGGGTTCGACTCCGGCCAGGCGCCAGGGTAGGCGCCGGCGCCCGCCGCGGCGGTGCGTGGAACAGCATTCAATTTGATACGAGGGGCCCCGGTCCCGGAGAGAAACATGCACAACCCTCATGAGAGCAAGACCGACCTGGGCGCCCCTCTGGACGGCGCGGTCATGGTACTGCTTGTCGATGATCAGGCCATGATCGGAGAGGCTGTGCGTCGCTCACTGGCGAGCGAGGCGGGCATCGACTTCCATTTCTGTTCCGATCCGCAGCAGGCGGTGGCGGTGGCCAACCAGATCAAGCCGACGGTGATCCTCCAGGACCTGGTGATGCCCGGCGTCGACGGCCTCACGCTGCTCGCTGCCTACCGCGGCAACCCGGCGACCCGCGACATCCCGATCATCGTCCTGTCGACCAAGGAAGAGCCGACGGTGAAGAGCGCGGCGTTCGCCGCCGGCGCCAACGACTACCTGGTCAAGCTGCCGGACGCCATCGAGCTGGTGGCGCGGATCCGCTACCACTCGCGTTCGTACATCGCCCTGCAGCAACGCGACGAGGCCTATCGGGCGCTGCGCGAGAGCCAGCAGCAGTTGCTGGAGACCAACCTGGTGCTGCAGCGGCTGATGAACTCCGACGGCCTGACCGGGCTCTCCAACCGTCGTCACTTCGACGAATACCTGGAGATGGAGTGGCGCCGCTCGCTGCGCGAGCAGTCGCAACTGTCGCTGCTGATGATCGACGTGGACTATTTCAAGAGCTACAACGACACCTTCGGCCACGTCGCCGGCGACGAGGCCCTGCGCCAGGTCGCCGGGGCCATCCGCGAGGGCTGCAGTCGCTCCTCGGACCTGGCGGCTCGGTACGGCGGCGAGGAGTTCGCCATGGTCCTCCCGGGCACCTCGCCGGGCGGCGCACGGTTGCTGGCGGAGAAGGTCCGGCGCACGGTGGAGAGCCTGCAGATCAGCCACGACCAGCCACGCCCGGGCTCGCACCTGACCGTCAGCATCGGCGTCAGCACCCTGGTGCCGGGCGGCGGCGGGCAAACCTTCCGGGTTCTCATCGAGATGGCCGACCAGGCGCTCTACCAGGCCAAGAACAATGGCCGCAACCAGGTCGGCCTGATGGAACAGCCGGTGCCGCCGGCCCCGGCGGGCTGAGCGGCGCGCGGCGGCCATGCGTCGCCGGCCGGCATTAAATAGAGGCCGGCGTACTGCCTGTGGGGCGCAAGTGCAGTATACTTCGCAGCTTTTCGACGTTTTCCCGCGAGTGAGCGCCAGCCATGGAAATCAACCCGATCCTCAACAGCATCAAGGACCTCTCCGAGCGCACCCAGACCATTCGGGGGTATCTTTGACTACGATCAGAAGCATGATCGCCTGGTCGAAGTAAACCGCGAGCTCGAAGACCCCAACGTCTGGAACAACCCCGAATACGCCCAGAACCTCGGCCGCGAGCGCGCCCAGCTGGCGCAGGTGGTGGAAACCCTGGACGACCTGACCAGCGGCCTGGCCGACTCCCGCGACCTGCTGGACATGGCGGTCGAGGAAGACGACGAGGGCGCCGTCGACGACGTTGCCAACGAAGTCGAGCGTCTGCGCGAGATCCTCGAGAAGCTGGAGTTCCGCCGCATGTTCAGCGGCGAGATGGACCCGAACAACGCCTACCTGGACATCCAGGCCGGCTCCGGCGGCACCGAGGCCCAGGACTGGGCCAACATGCTGCTGCGCATGTACCTGCGCTGGGCCGACAAGCACGGCTTCGACGCCACTATCATCGAGCTGTCCGAGGGCGAGGTCGCCGGCATCAAGGGCGCCACCGTGCACATCAAGGGCGAGTACGCCTTCGGCTGGCTGCGCACCGAGATCGGCGTGCACCGCCTGGTGCGCAAGAGTCCGTTCGACTCCGGCAACCGTCGCCACACCTCGTTCACCGCGGTGTTCGTATCGCCGGAAATCGACGACAACATCGAGATCGAGATCAACCCGGCCGACCTGCGCATCGATACCTACCGCTCCTCCGGTGCGGGCGGTCAGCACGTGAACACCACCGATTCGGCGGTGCGGATCACCCACGTGCCGACCAATACCGTGGTGGCGTGCCAGAACGAACGCTCCCAGCACGCCAACAAGGACACCGCGATGAAGATGCTGCGGGCCAAGTTGTACGAGCTGGAAATGCAGAAGCGTACCGCCGCGTCCCAGGCCCTGGAGGACTCCAAGTCCGACATCGGCTGGGGCCACCAGATCCGCTCCTACGTGCTCGACCAGTCGCGGATCAAGGACCTGCGTACCGGTATCGAGCGCAGCGACTGCGACAAGGTGCTCGACGGCGATCTAGACGAATACCTCGAAGCCAGCCTCAAACAGGGGCTGTAAAGCTGCTGCGCCTGGCCAGGCCGCGTTGGAAAATGGTTCGGACTGCTCGTTTTTTACGATCGTGAACTCCGTGTCCTCGCCATTTCCCGCCTTGCCTGGCCGGCGTTCGCTACGCTTTTCGCCCCTGTTGCGCAATCCGTTTCCACAGGCAAGAGAGCCTAACCAGGAACCACCAAGACCATGAGCGACCAACAACTCGACCAGCACGAACTGCAACAGGAAGAAAACAAGCTGATCGCCCAGCGCAAGGAAAAACTTGCCGCCGTGCGCGAAGCCCGGGCCATCGCCTTTCCCAACGACTTCCGCCGCGACGCCTACTTCGCGGACCTGCAGAAACAGTACGCCGACAAGACCAAGGAAGAGCTGGAAGCCGCAGCGATCCCGGTCAAGGTGGCCGGTCGGATCATGCTCAACCGCGGTTCCTTCATCGTCCTCCAGGACAGCAGCGAGCGCCTGCAGGTCTACGTCAACCGCAAGACCCTGCCGGAAGAAACCCTGGCCGAGATCAAGACCTGGGACCTGGGCGACATCATCGGCGCCGAAGGCGTGCTGGCCCGCTCGGGCAAGGGCGACCTGTACGTCGACATGACCAGCGTGCGCCTGCTGACCAAGTCGCTGCGTCCGCTGCCGGACAAGCACCATGGCCTGACCGACACCGAGCAGCGCTACCGCCAGCGCTACGTCGACCTGATGGTCAACGAGGAAACCCGCCACACCTTCCGCGTGCGTTCCCAGGTCATCGCCCACATCCGCCGTTTCCTCAGCGAGCGCGGTTTCCTCGAAGTGGAGACCCCGATGCTGCAGACCATCCCCGGCGGCGCCGCGGCCAAGCCGTTCGAGACCCATCACAACGCGCTGGACATGGCCATGTTCCTGCGCATCGCCCCGGAGCTGTACCTCAAGCGCCTGGTGGTCGGCGGTTTCGAGAAGGTCTTCGAGATCAACCGCAACTTCCGTAACGAAGGCGTCTCGACCCGGCACAACCCCGAGTTCACCATGCTCGAGTTCTACCAGGCCTACGCCGACTACGAAGACAACATGGACCTGACCGAGGAACTGTTCCGCGAACTGGCTCAGGCGGTACTCGGTACCACCGACGTGCCCTACGGCGACAAGGTCTTCCACTTCGGCGAGCCGTTCGTGCGCCTGTCGGTGTTCGATTCGATCCTCAAGTACAACCCGGAGATCACCGCCGCCGACCTCAACGACGTCGAGAAGGCGCGGGCCATCGCCAAGAAGGCCGGCGCCAAGGTCCTCGGCCACGAAGGCCTGGGCAAGCTGCAGGTGATGATTTTCGAGGAACTGGTGGAGCACAAGCTGGAGCAGCCGCACTTCATCACCCGCTACCCCTTCGAGGTTTCGCCGCTGGCCCGCCGCAACGACGAAGACCCGAGCGTCACCGACCGCTTCGAGCTGTTCATCGGCGGCCGCGAGATCGCCAATGCCTATTCCGAGCTGAACGACGCCGAGGACCAGGCCGAGCGCTTCATGTTGCAGGTCAAGGAGAAGGACGCCGGCGACGACGAGGCGATGCACTACGACGCCGACTTCATCAATGCCCTGGAATACGGCATGCCGCCGACCGCCGGCGAAGGCATCGGCATCGACCGCCTGGTGATGCTGCTGACCAACTCGCCGTCGATCCGCGACGTGATCCTGTTCCCGCACATGCGCCCGCAGGCCTGAGCGCCGCAACAGTCCATGGAAAAGCCGCCTTCGGGCGGTTTTTTCATGGCCGCGCGGTGTCCCGGCCGCCGGGTCAGGGGCCGATAGCCGCCGATCCGCCGGCTGACCACGGAAGGTGCGGGTGGGATCGGAGCTTCCCCGATAGCGGCCGATTGATTCCACGCGAAAAAGTCCGAACAATGCCCCATCGTCCGCGAGCGGAGGAAACACCGTGTCCCGAGTAGCTCCCAGAGACAGCGCCGCGCAGGCCGCCAGCGCGGTAGCCGAAAGCGTTCGTTACCAGGGCCGCAAGGCCAGCCGCCAGGGCAGCGAGCAGCGGCGCCAGGCGATTCTCGATGCCGCCATGCGCCTGATCGTCCGCGACGGCGTACGGGCCGTGCGCCACCGCGCGGTGGCCGCCGAGGCCCAGGTGCCGTTGTCGGCCACCACCTACTACTTCAAGGACATCGACGATCTCATCACCGACACCTTCGCCCTCTTCGTCGAGCGCAACGCAGAGGCGCTGTCGGCGTTCTGGAGCAGCGTGGAGGGCGACCTCCAGGAGATGGCCGCGGTGCTGGCCGACGACCCCGGCGCCCGTGGCTCGCTGGTGGAACGGATCGTCGAGCTTGCCGTGCAGTATGTCCAGGTCCAGCTCACCGAGCGCCGCGAGCACCTGCTGGCCGAGCAGGCCTTCCGCCAGGAGGCGTTGCTCAACCCGCGCCTGCGCGAACTGGCCGATGCCCACCAGCGGATTCTCTCCCTCGGCGCCGTGCATTTCTTCCAGGTGCTCGGTTCCGGGCAGCCCGAGCAGGACGCCAAGGTGTTGACGTCGATTATTCTGCAGATGGAATATCAGGGCCTCGTGGACGGGGTCGAGCAACTGGCCGTGGACGAAATGCGCGCCATACTCAGACGGTACCTGAATCTGGTCATGGGCCTGTGACCTGAGCGTCAACCCCGCCATGGCGGGGTTTTTCATACCCGAACCTTCCCTCGGCCAGCCGGTCGCAGGTTGCGGAGGGTTCCTAAGGAGCGTGTGATGAAAGCCTGGCGTTGCCTGGTGGTCCTGAGTTTCCTGCTGTTGGGCGGTTGCCTGGTCACCTTCAAGGAGCCGATACCGCCGCGCGAGGCGGCGCCGAGCCATCTGCTCGGGACCTGGAGCCGCGAGAACGAGTGGAAGGAAGAACAATTCCTGGAGATCACCCGTTCCGGCAGCAATGTCTACCGTGCGCTCAGCTACGTGGACAGCAAGGACAATACCGAGAGCCTGGAAGACTACGGCTTCACCGTCTCCCACCAGGGCAAGCGCTGGTACCTGTCGGCCGGCCTGCCGAAGAGCCTGGGCGGCAACTTCATCATCGCCGGCTTCGAGATCACCGACGGTGACGAGCTGGTGATCTACAACCTCGACGTCGAGCGCATCGTCGAGGACCTCGGCGCCGGCCAGCTCGACGGCGAGACCGTCGACAGCGATCAGGGCAAGGGCGCGCTGGTGCGCAGCCCGTTGGCGAAGGTCTTCGCCTACCTGAACGATCCCGCCAATTCCGACGTGTTCGTCGAGGCCGCCCGCTTCCAGCGGGTCACCCAATGAGATTGCCGATGAGCCAGCGCAAGGCGCAGAACGACTACCAGAAGATCATCCGCTCCCTGTCCGATCGCATCGTCGAGGCGCAGACGCCGATCCGCGTGCTGGATGCGATCAAATGGGACGACGGGATCCGCCAGGACTTCCTCAAGGGCCGCGGCAAGCATGCGCCGAAGGTCGATCGCGGCTACTACGACAGCCGCCCGCTGGCCTTCGACGCCAGCGCCAAGAAGCAGGAATTCCAGAACATCGAGCGCGACATCACCCGCCAGTTGGGCCAGTTCAACCCGGTCGGGCAGATCATGCGGCGGATGTGCAAGGAATACCGAATGGTCATTCGCATGCTCGAGGCGCGCGGCACCCCGGACCTCGGGCTGATCTCCCAGGAACTCTACGGCTCGGCCTCGGACGCCTTCCATGCCGGCGATCCGACCCTGGCCGACCTCGGCCTGATGCTCTCCGACTACCTGAACAACATCGCCGACCGCGGCGATCTCAAGGACGAACCCAAGACCCTGACCGCCAAGGAGGTCGTACCGATCCTCCAGGCGCGGCTGAACACCGTGTTCGGCGAGGAGGAGGGCACCATCCGCGTGTTCGAGTCCGACGGCATCGTCGCCGACGCGGCGGCCGGCGCCGACTACATCAAGGTACGCGCCGACGCCCTGTTCAACGAGCGCGACGTGCGCGCGCTGGAGGTCCACGAGGGCCTGGTGCACGTCGGCACCACCCTGAACGGCCTGAGCCAGCCGATCTGCACCTTCCTCGCCAAGGGACCGCCGTCCTCCACCGTGACCCAGGAAGGCCTGGCGATCCTGATGGAGGTGATCGCCTTCGCCTCCTACCCGACCCGCCTGCGCAAGCTGACCAATCGCACCCGGGCGATCCACATGGCCGAGGAGGGCGCCGATTTCCTCGACGTGTTCCACTTCTACCGCGAGCAGGGCTACAGCCTGGAGGACAGCTACCAGAACGCCAGCCGGGTCTTCCGCGGCTCGACCCCGGATGGCCTGCCGTTCACCAAGGACCTGTCCTACCTGAAGGGCTTCATCCTCATCTACAACTACATCCAGCTCGCCGTGCGCAAGGGCAAGCTCGAACAGATCCCCCTGCTGTTCTGCGGCAAGACCACCCTGGAAGACATGCGCACCCTGCGCCAACTGGTGGACGAGGGCCTGGTGGCGCCGCCGAAGTACCTGCCGCCGCAGTTCCGCGACCTCAACGCGCTGTCGGCCTGGATGTGCTTCTCGAACTTCCTCAACCACCTCAGCCTGGACCGCATCGAAGCGGACTACGCGAACATCCTCTGACCGTTCCCCGCCGTGCCGGTCTTTCCCGGTGCGCGCGGGCGGTCGGCCGGCAAGCAAGGAGAACGGCGATGGCCAGCCACGAACTCGACTACCGCATCCTCGGCGAATCCATGCAGACCGTGGAGATCGAACTCGACCCCGGGGAAACCGTGATCGCCGAGGCCGGGGCAATGAACTACATGACCGGCGACATCCGCTTCACCGCGCGGATGGGCGACGGCTCCGACGACAGCCTGCTGGGCAAGCTGTGGAGCGCCGGCAAGCGCAAGCTCGGTGGCGAGTCGGTGTTCATGACCCACTTCACCAACGAAGGCCAGGGCAAGCAGCACGTGGCCTTTGCCGCGCCCTATCCGGGCAGCGTGGTGGCGGTGGACCTGGACGATGTCGGCGGGCGCCTGTTCTGCCAGAAGGACTCGTTCCTCTGCGCAGCCTATGGCACCCGGGTCGGCATCGCCTTCACCAAGCGCCTGGGCGCCGGTTTCTTCGGCGGCGAGGGCTTCATCCTGCAGAAGCTCGAGGGCGATGGCCTGGTCTTCGTCCACGCCGGCGGCACGCTGATCCGCCGCCAGTTGAATGGCGAGACGCTGCGGGTCGACACCGGTTGCCTGGTGGCCTTCACCGACGGTATCGACTACGACGTGCAACTGGCCGGCGGCCTGAAGAGCATGCTGTTCGGCGGCGAAGGATTGCTGCTGACCACCCTCAAGGGCAGCGGCACCGTCTGGCTGCAGAGCCTGCCGTTCTCGCGCCTGGCCGGGCGCATCTACGACGCCACCTTTCGCGCCCGCGAAGAGGTAAGGACCAACAACGGATGAAGCGCCTGCTGATCCCGCTGCTGGTACTCGGCGCGCTGTTCCTCGGTGGCTGCAGTTCGCTGCTGTTCTATCCCGAGCCGGTGGTGCAGATCACTCCGGCGCGCGCCGGGCTGGAGTACCGCGACGTCACCCTGACCACCGCCGACGGCGTGCGCCTGCGCGCCTGGTGGCTGCCGGCGAAGAAAGGCGTGCCGGTGAAAGGCACCGTGCTCTACCTGCACGGCAACGGCGGCAACCTGTCCTGGCACCTCGGCGGCACGTGGTGGCTGCCCGCCGAGGGCTACCAGGTGCTGATGCTCGACTATCGCGGCTACGGCCAGTCGGAGGGCCAGCCGGGACTGCCGGAGGTCTACCGCGACATCGACGCGGCGTTCGCCTGGCTCGACCAGGCGCCGGAGGTGAAGGGCACCGAGCGCGTGCTGCTGGGGCAGAGTCTCGGCGGCGCGCTGGCGATCCACTACCTGGCCGAGCATCCGCAGCGCCAGGGCCAGTTCAAGGCGCTGGTGTTCGACGGGGTACCGGCGAGCTACCGCGGCATCGCCCGGCACATGCTGGACGGTTCCTGGCTGACCTGGCCGCTGCAGGTGCCGCTGTCCTGGCTGGTGCCCGACGACGACAGCGCCATCCATTCGGTGGCGCGGCTTTCTGGCGCACCCATGCTGTTCTTTCACAGCATCGACGATACCATTGTGCCCCTCGAGAACGGCATCGCCCTGTACCGCCAGGCGCGGCCGCCGAAGGTCCTGCAACTGACCCGAGGCGGCCACGTGCAGACCTTCGCCGAAGCGACCTGGCAGGAAGTGATGCTGCGCTTCCTCGACGATCCCCATGGCTTCACCGGCCTGCGCCGGCTGGCCGAAATCCCGAACCGCGAATCCGCGAAACCCGAAGGCAATCCATGAGCGACCGTAACGTACTCCCCTGCATCCTGACCGGCATCGGTACCATCTTCGTCACCGTCGGCGTGCTCTGGTACTACGGCTACCTGCATTTCGCCAAGCCGCAGGACGCCCTGTTGCTGGCCGACTTCACCATGCTGAAGAGCCTGCCCGGCGAAGATGTGAAGCTGTCCCTGGAGCCGGCCAAGCAGGTCGCGCAGTGCATCGATGGCGTCCTGGTGCTGTTCGACACCGAGCAGAAGGGCCTTTCCGGCGTGCTGGTGGACAACAGGAAGCACGCCGTGCGCTGCGCCGGACAGGAAGTCCCGCAGGAAGTGAAATGACCGAGGTCCGCGTCTGGCAGGGAGACATCACCCGTCTTGCGGTGGATGCCATCGTCAACGCGGCGAACTCCTCGCTGCTCGGTGGGGGCGGTGTCGACGGCGCCATCCACCGCGCCGCCGGTGCCGAACTGGTGGCGGCCTGCCGCCTGCTGCACGGTTGCAAGACCGGCGAGGCGAAGATCACCCGTGGGTTCCGTCTGCCGGCGGCCCACGTGATCCACACCGTCGGCCCGGTCTGGCGCGGCGGCGACAACGGCGAAGCGGAGCTGCTGGCCAGCTGCTACCGGCGCAGCCTGGTGCTGGCCGAGCAGGCCGGGGCGGCCAGCGTCGCGTTCCCCGCCATCAGCTGCGGCATCTACGGCTATCCCTTGGAGCAGGCCGCGGCCATCGCCGTCGAAGAGGTCTGCCGGCAACGCCCGGCGCACAGCAGCCTGGAGGAAATCGTCCTGGTTGCCTTCGATAGCTCGATGGCTGAGCGCTACCAGCGCTTGCTCGGCGAGCGGCCTGTGGCCCGCTGATACCTGGAAAGCTCAAGCCCCGCCCATGAAAAAGCCCCGCCGGATGGCGGGGCTTTTGGGCTTCCGTAGGGCTTATCAGCCGCTGACGGAGGAGCGTGGCGCGACCGGCTTGGCGTCGTTGGAAATGGTGACTTCCACCCGACGGTTCATGGCACGGCCGGAGCTGGTGCCGTTGCTGGCCACCGGATATTCCTTGCCGTAGCCACGGGTGGCTACGCGTTCCGGGCTGATGCCGCGGCTGAGCAGGGCCATGCGCACCGAGTCGGCACGACGCTCGGACAGGCGCTGGTTGTAGTTGGCGGAACCGGTGCTATCGGTGTAGCCCTCTACGATCACCTGGCGCTCCGGGTTCTGCTGGAGGAACTCGGCCAGTTGCTGGATGTTGCGCATGGCGCCGGGCTTCAGGTCGGACTTGTCGAGATCGAACAGAACGTCGCCGAAGGTCACCATGGTGCCGCGCGAGGTCTGCTTGGCATTCAGTTGGCTACGCAGCTTGTCCAGTTGCGCGGTGCGCGCGTCGAGGCGGGCCTGGGCGCGCTGGGCGGAGGCGTTCTGCAACTGCGCCTCGGCATTGCGCAGGACGATGGTCTGCTTGGCCAGTTCGATGCGCTGGTTGGTCAGGTAGGCCAGTTGGTCCACGTCGCGCTGGTCTTCGCCATCCTGGTAGGCCTTGTCGGCCTTGGCCAGCCAGTCGCCGGCGTCCTTGGTTTCCAGGGCCGCGACCTTGGTCGCGTCGGGCTGCGACTGCAGCGCGGAGAAGTTGCTGCGGGCCTGTTCCAGGTTGGCGTTCGGCGGCGTGGAGCAGGCGGCCAGCGCCAGGGCCAGCAGGGATACGGCGGGGAGGGCAATGTACTTACGCATAGGGGTCATCCTTAATCACGAATCGACGAAAGAAGGGCGGAATCCGGCTTAGTGCTGCGTATCGCGCATGCCTTCCTCACGCAGTTCCATGACGCCCTGCTGGGCATCCTTCACGGCTTTCTGCGCCTTGGCGGCCTGGGTCTTGCGCTCGGCGACCCGGGCGTCCCACTCGGCCTGCTGCGCCAGGCGCTTGGCCTGGTCGTATTCCTTGTCGTTCATGGCGATGCGCGCCTGGCTCAGCTTGTCCTGAGCGGACTTCATCTCGACCGGGGCATATTCCGGGCCGCCGGCGCTCACCGCGTTATTCACCGCGGATTCGGTCACGGCGAACTGCTCGGTCGGCGGGTTGCCGGCGCAGCCGGCCAGGACCAGGCTGCTGCCTACGGCCAGCAGGGCCAGCTTGAGGCCACGCAGGGAACCGGTGTGTTGCTTGCTCATCGCTTTTTGCTCCATGGGAAATTTCCTCTGACAGGGATGCTGATTCCTTGGCTTTCATCTCTGGCCATTACCGTGGGCGCGTTTCCGGCCCTCCGGTCTTTTCTTCCTGCTCACTGAGCAAGCCTCTGCCAGGCCTCTGTTTCAGGGGCTTGGCGATTGGCCATGTACTTTTAGTGACTCCCCCGCTGGTTCAGGGGTTCAAAAAAAAATCTGAAATTTTCTGACTGAACAGTCGGCTTCCGGCGTGGTCGCAGAACGCCACCTCTGCTCACTAAAGCCCGTCCTACAGGGCTCTAGTCCACGAAACGCACAACTGCCGCAGCGCTCCAGGACGGAACACTCGGGCAGAAAAAAGCCCCACCTGAGTGGGGCTGGAGGAGGCCAGTGGGGCCTTTTAGAAACGCTTGCGCAACAGTCGCAGACCGTTGAACACCACCAGCAGGCTGGCGCCCATGTCGGCGAATACCGCCATCCACAGGGTGCCTTCGCCTGCCAGGGTAAGGGCGAGGAACACCGCCTTGATGCCCAGGGCCAGGGTGATGTTCTGGACCAGGATCGCGTGGGTGGTGCGCGACAGCCGGACGAATTGCGGCAACTTGCGCAGGTCGTCGTCCATCAGCGCGACGCCGGCGGTCTCGATGGCCGTGTCGGTGCCCGCCGCGCCCATGGCGAAGCCGATGTCGGCGCGGGCCAGGGCCGGCGCGTCGTTGATCCCGTCGCCGACCATGCCGACCCGCGAGCCGTCGGCCTGGCGCGCTTCCACTTCACGCAGCTTGTCCTCCGGCAGGAGGTTGCCGCGAGCTGCGTCGATGCCTACCTGGGCAGCGATGGCGGCTGCGGTGTGCGGGTTGTCGCCGGTGAGCATCAGGGTCTTCACGTCCAGCGCGTGCAGCTCGCGGATCGCCTCGCGGCTGCTGTCCTTGACCCCGTCGGCGACGGCGAAGAGGGCCCGCACGCGCTGCGGATCGCACAGCGCGATGACCGTCTTGCCCTGGCGCTCCAGGGCGTCCAGGCGCTCTTCCAGGGCCGGCGAGCAGAGGCCCAGTTCCTCCACCAGGCGATGGTTGCCGAGGTGGTAGAGGACGCCGTCGATGCGTCCGCTGACGCCTCGTCCCGGCAAGGCGGCGAGGTCCTCGACCACGCCCAGGGCAAGGCCGTCCTCTTCCGCTGCGTTGGCCACGGCGCGCGATACCGGGTGGTCGGAACGCGCGGCCAGGCTGGCGGCGAGCAGGCGCGCATCCGTCCCGTCAGCCTCCGCGATCGGCAGGTAGTCGGTCTGTTGCGGTTTGCCATGGGTGATGGTGCCGGTCTTGTCGAGGGCGACCCAGGACAGCTTGCGCCCGAGTTCGAGGAACACCCCGCCCTTGATCAGGATGCCCAGGCGCGCCGCGGCGGAAAGGCCGCTGACGATGGTCACCGGGGTGGAGATCACCAGCGCGCAGGGACAGGCGATCACCAGCAGCACCAGGGCGCGGTAGATCCAGTCCAGCCAGGCGCCGCCGAACAGCAGCGGCGGCAGCACCGCGGTGGCGAGGGCGATGAGGAATACCACCGGGGTGTAGACGCGGGCGAAACTGTCGACGAAACGCTGGGTCGGTGCGCGGGAACCCTGGGCTTCCTCCACGGCGTGGATGATCCGGGCCAGGGTGCTGTCGTCGGCGCGGCGGGTGACGCGGTACTCCAGCGCGCCCTCGCCGTTGATGCTGCCGGCGAACACCGGCTCGCCGACCTCCTTCTCCACCGGCAGGCTTTCGCCGGTGATCGGCGCCTGGTTGACGCTGGAGCGGCCGCTGGTCACCTCGCCGTCGAGGGCGATGCGTTCGCCGGGCTTCACGCGCACGGTGGCTTCCAGTTCCACTTGCTTGGCCGGCAGCTCCTTCCATTCGCCGCCGACCAGCACGGTGGCCTGTTCCGGAGCCAGTTGCAGCAGGCCGCGGATGGCGTTGCGCGCGCGATCCAGGGACTTCGCCTCGATCAACTCGGCGATGGCGAACAGCACGCTGACCATCGCCGCTTCCGGCCACTGGCCGATGAGCACGGCGCCGGTCACGGCGATACTCATCAGGGCGTTGATGTTCAGGTTGCGGTTCTTCAGTGCGATCCAGCCCTTGCGGTAGGTCGGCAGGCCGGCGCCGAGGATGGCCAGCAGGGCGAGGCCGGCGACCACCCAGTCCGGCGCCAGGCCGAACCATTCGACGATCTCCGAGGCCAGCGCCATCGCGCCGGCCAGGGCCAGCGGCCACCAGGGCTTCGCCGGCGCTTGCGAGGGGCCGTCGGTATTTTCGCCGGCATCCAGCGGCACCGCCTGCATGCCGAGGCCGGCGATCAGCTTCTGCAGCGGCTCGACGCTGTCGAAGCGATGCTGGACGCGCAGCAGGCGCTGCATCAGGTTGAATTCCAGCGACTCCACTGCCGGCTGGCGACCGAGGGCGTCGCGGATCAGGCGTTCCTCGGTCGGGCAGTCCATCGCTTCGATGCGTAGGTCGCTCCAGCGCAACTCGGCGTTGCCGGCCAGGGTTCCGATGGCGGCCACCGCCGGGCGAGGCGCGTGGCGGTGCCCATGATCATGTCCGTGACCGTGACCGTGACCGTGACAGCAAGTGTCGGCGTGTTCGTGGCTCATGGAAACAATTCCCGTTTGACGTGTTGGGTGCGATTGCACACCCTGTAGCAACTACAGAGTCAAGCGGTACTGCCAATTCGGGTAGCCGCGTCGGCGATTGGAGGAGGGTTGGCATGAAGATCGGTGAGCTGGCGAAGAGAACCGGTTGCCCGGTGGAGACCATCCGCTACTACGAGCGCGAAGGCCTGTTGCCCGAGCCCGCGCGTAGCGAAGGCAACTATCGGCAATACACCCTGGCGCACGTCGAGCGCCTGTCGTTCATCCGTCACTGCCGCTCGCTGGACATGACCCAGGAGGAAATCCGTACCCTGCTGGCGTTGCGCGACCGTCCCGAGGCGGATTGCGGCACCGCCAACCGGCTGATCGACGAGCACCTGCATCACGTCGAGGTGCGCATCGCCGAACTCCAGGCATTGCGCGAGCAACTGCAGGATCTCGGCTCACGCTGTACGGTCGCCGGCAACAGCCAGGCCTGCGGCATCCTCCGCGAACTGGAGCAGCCCGCGCCGCTGTCGCCAATCGCCGAGGAATGCGCCGAGGCCGGGCACATGCACGTCCCCGGCGTGCACCGCCGGCATGGCTGAAGCCGCGCTCAGTGACTGGAGGTGTCCTGTTGCGCGACCAGTTCGTGCAGGTACTTGCGCGAGAGCGACAGGAAGCGTGGGGTAGGGCCGACATCCTCATAGAGCGGATCGCCCTGTTCGTCGGTGGCCACCACCTGACTCCCCTTCACGTAGGGAAAGCTCGCCTCCAGTTCTTCCAGGGCGGCGCCGACCAGCTCGCCCAGTAGTTCCTCGACGCTGCGCCGCGGATACATCTCGTGCAGCGCGGCGAGGCGCGCGGCGCTTTCGACGTCCAGCGGGATGCTGTAGTGGTTGCGGGCCATGCGGCCCTTGGCGGTGTGTTCCCAATGGCGGACAAGCTCACGGATCTTCATGCTGACCTCTTCAGCCCGGTCGTGGCGGGCGTGCTGGGGGGCCCTCGTGGGGCCGTGCCTCGGTGCGGGCACTTCCTTCAGACTAGACCCGATCGGCGCCGGCAGCCTCGCTTCCGGCCCGGCGGCGCCGTACTGGCACCCTGCGGGCTTGTAAGCGCGGGGGCGCCTGAGCCAAGCTGGTTTCCCACCCGCAGTGGAGACAGGTCATGCCGGAAATCGATGCGCGCCTGCGCGAGGACGTCCACCAACTGGGCGAATTGCTCGGCGACACCATCCGCGAGCAGTACGGCCCGCGGTTCCTCGACAAGATCGAGCTGATCCGCAAGGGCGCCAAGGCTGCCCGCCGCGGTTCCGCGGAGGGCGCCCAGCAGCTCACCGCCACCCTCGACGGGCTCGAGGAAGACGAACTGCTGCCGGTGGCGCGGGCCTTCAACCAGTTCCTCAACCTGGCCAATATCGCCGAGCAATACCACCGTATCCGCCGGCGCCGGCCGAACGAGCCGGAACCCTTCGAGAACCTGGTGCTGGAAGAGCTGCTGGGGCGTCTCAAGGACGCCGGGCATGCCCCCGGGCAACTGGCTCGCCAGCTCGCCGGGCTGGAGATCGAACTGGTGCTGACCGCCCATCCCACCGAAGTGGCGCGGCGCACGCTGATCCAGAAATACGATGCGATCACCGCGCAGCTGGCGGCCAAGGACCATGCCGACCTGCTGCCGGAGGAGCGCAGTCGCATCCAGCAGCGCCTGCAGCGGCTGGTGGCCGAGGCCTGGCATACCGACGAGATCCGCAAGGTCCGGCCGACCCCGGTGGACGAGGCGAAATGGGGCTTCGCGGTGATCGAGCATTCTCTCTGGCAGGCCTTGCCGAACGTCCTTCGGCACGTCGACGAGGTGCTCCTGCGCAGCACCGGTGAACGCCTGCCGTTGACCGCCGCGCCGCTGCGCTTCGCGTCCTGGATGGGGGGCGACCGCGACGGCAATCCCAACGTTACCGCCAGCGTGACCCGCGAGGTCCTGCTGCTGGCGCGCTGGATGGCCGCCGACCTGTACCTGCGCGATATCGACCAACTGGCCGCCGAGCTGTCCATGCAGCAGGCCTCGCCGCAGCTGCTGGCGCGGGTCGGCGATAGCGCCGAGCCCTATCGCGCCCTGCTCAAGCAATTGCGCGAGCGCCTGCGTGTGACCCGCAACTGGACCCACCAGGCCCTGGCCGGCGAGGTGCCGGCCGCGGAGGGCGTCCTGGAGCACAACCGCGACCTGGTCGAGCCGCTGCAACTGTGCCACGAGTCGCTGCACGCCTGCGGCATGGGCGTGATCGCCGATGGCGCGTTGCTCGACTGCCTACGCCGCGCCGCCACCTTCGGCCTGTTCCTGGTACGCCTGGACGTGCGCCAGGACTCGGCCCGCCATGCCGCCGCGCTGAGCGAGATCACCGAGTACCTGGAGCTGGGCAGCTACGACGAGTGGGACGAGAAGACCCGCCTGGAATTCCTTCTCGAGGAACTGAACAGCCGCCGCCCCCTGCTGCCGGCGCACTACCAGCCTTCGGCGGATACCGCCGAGGTGCTCGCCACCTGCCGGGCGATCGCCGCCGCGCCACCGGCGTCGCTGGGTTCCTACGTGATCTCGATGGCCGGCCAGCCGTCCGACGTGCTGGCGGTGCAACTGCTGCTCAAGGAAAGCGGCGTCGACTGGCCGATGCGCGTGGTGCCGCTGTTCGAGACCCTCGACGACCTGGACAACGCCGGCCCCTGCATGGAGCGCCTGCTGACGCTGCCGGGCTACCGTTCGCGGCTCTCCGGGGTGCAGGAAGTGATGATCGGCTACTCCGATTCGGCCAAGGACGCCGGTACTCTCACGGCGGCCTGGGCGCAGTACCGGGCGCAGGAGAAACTGGTGGAGATCTGCCGCCAGCACGAGGTCGAGCTGCTGCTCTTCCATGGCCGCGGCGGCACCGTCGGCCGCGGCGGCGGGCCGGCCCACGCGGCGATCCTGTCGCAGCCACCGGGTTCGGTGGCCGGGCGCTTCCGGGTCACCGAACAGGGCGAGATGATCCGCTTCAAGTTCGGCTTGCCGGACATCGCCGAACAGAACCTCAATCTCTACCTCGCCGCGGTGCTGGAAGCGACCCTGATGCCGCCGCCGGCTCCCGAGCCGGCCTGGCGCGCGCAGATGGACCGCCTGGCGAAGGACGCGCTGCTGGCCTACCGCAGGGTGGTGCGCGACGATCCGCAGTTCGTCGAGTATTTCCGCCTGGCCACGCCCGAGCAGGAACTGGGCCGTCTGCCGCTGGGCAGCCGCCCGGCCAAGCGCCGCGAAGGCGGGGTGGAGAGCCTGCGGGCGATTCCCTGGATCTTCGCCTGGACCCAGACGCGCCTGATGCTGCCGGCATGGCTTGGCTGGGAGACCGCCTTGCTGAACGCCATCGAGCGTGGCGAGGGCGCGCTGCTCGGGCAGATGCGCGAGCGATGGCCGTTCTTCACCACCCGCATCGACATGCTGGAAATGGTCCTGGCCAAGGCCGACGCGGATATCGCGCGGCTCTACGACGAACGTCTAGTGCCGCTCGAGCTGCGTCCGCTGGGGCGTCGTTTACGCGACCTATTGTCGCAGGCGGTGCGCGTGGTGCTGGGACTGACCGGGCAGTCGCTGCTGCTCGCCCACGCCAGCGAGACCCGCGAGTCGATCAGCGTGCGCAACAGCTATCTAGACCCGCTGCACCTGCTCCAGGCTGAGCTTCTGGCCCGTTCGCGGCGCTGCCAGGGCGACGCCTGCGGCGGCCTGGAGCAGGCGCTGCTGGTGACGGTCGCGGGGGTCGCCGCCGGACTGCGCAACACCGGATGAGGGAAGGCGGGGGGCAACTTTCGGTGTCTTGTGCGGTGGGGGGGCGCTGTGTATCTTGGACAGCCTTTTCGGCGCCATACAGTGCCGTTTCCTGCAAATACGAGATTGGCCCCACGAGGCGGATCCAGACTTTCGCTTACCAATTCTAAGGAGCATATCGATGCGTGTGATTCTGCTCGGGGCACCCGGTGCCGGCAAAGGCACCCAGGCACGGTTCATCACCGAGAAGTTCGGCATTCCGCAGATCTCCACCGGCGACATGCTGCGCGCCGCAGTCAAGGCCGGCAGCCCGCTCGGCCAGCAGGTGAAAGGCGTGATGGACAGCGGCGGCCTGGTATCCGACGACATCATCATCGCCCTGATCAAGGAACGCATCACCGAGGCCGATTGCGCCAAGGGCTTCCTGTTCGACGGCTTCCCGCGGACCATCCCGCAGGCCGAAGCGCTGAAGGACGCCGGTGTGACCATCGACCACGTGGTCGAGATCGCCGTCGACGACGAGGAGATCGTGTCGCGTATCGCCGGTCGTCGCGTGCATCCGGCCTCCGGCCGCGTGTACCACACCGAGCACAACCCGCCGAAGGTCGCCGGCAAGGACGACGTTACCGGCGAAGAGCTGATCCAGCGCGAGGACGACAAGGAAGAGACCGTGCGTCACCGCCTGTCGGTCTATCATTCGCAGACCAAGCCGCTGGTCGACTTCTACCAGAAGCTGTCGGCCGCCGAAGGCACCCCGAAATACCACAGCATCGCCGGCGTCGGCTCGGTCGAGCAGATCACCGCGAAAGTGCTTTCGGCCCTGAGCTGATCCGCAGCGCTGTAGCACCGACGGCCCGCTTGCGGGCCGTCGGCGTTTCCGGGGCGGCGAAGGCTGGTACAATCGGCGTCTTTTTCACCACGCGGAACCGTCGATGTCCACTCTGTTGGCCCTGGATACCTCCACCGAAGCCTGCTCCGTCGCCCTGCTCCACGAGGGGCGGGCGCTCAGTCACTACGAGGTGATCCCGCGCCTGCACGCCCAGCGCCTGCTGCCGATGGTCCGCGACCTGCTCGACGAGGCCGGCGTCGCCCTGTCCGCGGTGGACGCCATCGCCTTCGGGCGCGGTCCGGGCGCCTTCACCGGCGTGCGCATCGCCATCGGCGTGGTCCAGGGCCTGGCCTTCGCCCTGCAGCGCCCGGTACTGGCGGTCTCCGACCTGGCGATCCTGGCCCAGCGGGCCTACCGCGAGCAGGGTGCGGAGCGGGTCGCCGCGGCCATCGACGCGCGGATGGACGAGGTCTACTGGGGTTGCTACCAGTTGCAACAGGGCGAGATGCGCCTGGCCGGCAGCGAAGCGGTACTGCCGCCCGAGCGGGTCGCCGTACCGTGGGACGCCGCTGCCGCGGACTGGTTCGGCGCCGGCACCGGCTGGGGCTACGTCGAGCGCATGCCGCAGCGCCCGGCCGCGCTGGACGCGAGCCTGCTGCCGCATGCCGAGGACTTGCTCAGCCTGGCCGGCTTCGCCTGGGCGCGCGGCGAAGGCGTGGAGGCGGAACAGGCGCTGCCGGTGTACCTGCGCGACAACGTGGCGACGCCGAAAAAAACGCCCTGAAAATGCCGCGCAGCGGTAATTGCCAAGCCTTTCGGGGCTGGCTAGAGTGTGGAGACTTCCCCGGGTTTTGATCATGCGTATCGACGGACTTTCTTCCTCTTCGTTGCCGCTGGAGCGCAGCGCCCGACCGGGCTCCGCGGTCACGCCGTATCGCGACGTGCAGCGCGAGGTCGAGGCGCGGCGCGAGCAGCCGGCGCCGGTTTCCGGCAGCCAGGGCTTCGAGCAGGCGCCGCAGGCGCGCAAGGTCCAGGCCAGTTCGGCGGGCGGCGACAGCCTGCCGGTCAGCGCCCGCGACCTGCTGGCGTTCCAGCGCCCGGTAAGCAGCCATGCGGCGATGGCCCTGGCCAGCTACAACTCCACCGCCAGCCTCAACATCGACGCCGGCGCCGAGGATGTCCTCGGCCTCGACCTCTACGCCTGAGCGGTTCCCTGCGCTCCCGTGGTTTCCCTTCCTTATTTCCTCGGTTGTCCATCCTGGAACGAGGCGGCCTGGCGCGGCAGCTTCTATCCGCGCGAATTGCGTTCCGCCGACTACCTCGGACACTACGGCGGCATCTTCAACGCGGTCGAGGGCAATACCACCTTCTATGCCCGGCCTTCGGCGGAAACCGTGCGGCGCTGGGCCGAGACGATGCCGGCGGGGTTCCGCTTCTGTGCCAAGTTTCCCCGCGATATCAGTCACGAAGGCGACCTGCGCGAACGGCTCGAGGCCGCCGGCGACTTCCTCGAACTGCTGGCGCCGCTTGGCGAAAGGGTCAGCCCGCTGTGGCTGCAACTGTCGGCGGCGTTCACCCCGCAGCGCCTGGGCGAACTGCTGTATTTCCTCGATGAGCTGAGTCCGCGACGGATTGCCGTGGAAGTACGCCACCCGGCGTTCTTCGACAAAGGCGAGGACGAGCGCCTGCTCAACCGCCACCTGCGCGAGCGTGGCGTGGAGCGCATCTGCCTGGATTCGCGGGCGCTGTTCAGTTGCCGTTCGGACGATCCGGCGGTGCTCCACGCCCAGTCGAAGAAGCCGCGCCTGCCGATCCGTCCGGCGGCCTTCAGCGATACGCCACAGGTGCGTTTCATCGGCGGTCCCGACCTGCCGGCCAACGAGGTGTTCCTTTTGCCCTGGGTCGACAAGGTGGCCGACTGGATTGAGGCCGGCCTGACTCCATACGTATTCCTGCATACCCCCGACAATCACCTGGCGGCCCAGCAGGCCCAGCGTTTCCATGCGCTGCTGGGCCAGCGCCTGCCAGGCTTGCCGGCGCTACCCGAGCCGATCCCGGCCCCGGAAGTGGAGCAACTGGGCCTGCTCTGAGCGCGGCGCTCGACGCTCCGCCGGCCTGCGCCTAGGCTAGGGAGTCCTTTCCCCGCCACGGAGCCCGCCGCCATGACCAGCCAACGCCAACGCGCCGAACGTTTCCGCGACCTGCACCAGGGGCCCGGCATGCTGGTCCTGCCCAATCCCTGGGATGCCGGTTCGGCGAAGATGCTCGCCAGCCTCGGCTTCGACGCCCTTGCCACTACCAGCGCAGGCCTGGCGTTCTCCCTGGGCCGGCGCGACGCGGAAGGCGCGGTGAGCCGGACCGAGGCGCTGGAAAACGCCCGGGCGATCGTCGCCGCCACCGATCTGCCGGTCGCCGCCGACCTGGAAAACGGCTACGGCGATGCTCCGCAAGACTGCGCCACGACCATCCGCCTGGCCGCCGAGGCCGGTCTGGTCGGTGGTTCCATCGAGGATGCCAGCGGGCGCGCCGGACAGCCCATCTATGAGTTCTCCGCCGCGCTGGAGCGGGTTGCTGCCGCGGTCGAGGCGGCCCGTGCGTTGCCATTTCCGTTCACCCTCTGCGCCCGCGCGGAGAACTTCCTGCATGGTCGCGAGGATCTCGACGACACCCTGCGGCGTCTGCGCGCCTACGCCGATGCCGGCGCCGATGTGCTCTACGCGCCCGGTTTGAACCGCCGCGAACAGATCGTCGCGGTGCTCGAAGCGGTGGCGCCGAAGCCGATCAACGTGCTGGTCGGTTCGCCGCGCCTGGAGCTGTCGCTGGACGAGCTGGAAGCCCTCGGCGTCAAGCGCGTGAGCCTGGGCTCGAATCTTGCCCGGGTCGCCTTCGGCGCTTTCCATCAGGCGGCGCAGGCGCTGGCGCGGCGCGACCTGGAAGCGACCCGTGCGGCGATGCCTTTCGACCGTATCAACGACCTGTTCCGCTGAACCCGTGCGCCGCCTGGCCTGGTTGCTGCCATTACTGCTGCTGGCGGGGGCCATCGGCGCCCTGCGCTACCAGTGGCTCGATCTGCCGGCGCGCTGGAATCCCTGGCTGCCGCTGGACGTGCGCGAACCGCCGAACCTGCTGACCCGCTACAAGCTATGGCGGCTGGCCGACGACCGGAGCCTCTGCGACGCCGCCCTGGCCACCTCGCAACTGCGCTACCAGCGGGTAGCCGACGACCCGCCATCGGCTACCTGCCCGTTGAGCAACAGCCTGCGCGTGCGTGGGGCGGCGCTGGAGTTGAGCAGCAGCTTTCTCGCCAGTTGCCCGCTGGCGGTGAGCTATGCGTTGTTCGAGCGGCACGTGCTGCAACCGGCAGCCCTGGACATCTATGGCCAGCCGCTGGCGCGGGTCGAGCATGTCGGCAGCTTCGCCTGCCGCAACGTCTACAACCGCGAGGACGGTCGGCGCAGCCAGCATGCCTCGGCCAATGCCCTGGACATCAGCGGCTTCCGCCTGGCCGACGGGAGGCGGATCCGCCTGGCCACGGACTGGGCCGGCGAGAGCGCCGACGGGCGCTTCCTGCGCCGCGTGCGGGACGGCGCCTGCGCCAGTTTCAATGCGGTGCTGGGGCCCGACTACAACGCCGCCCACCGGGATCACTTCCACCTCGACATGGGCCTATGGAAGGTCTGCCGGTGAGCGCGCGCGGGCCAACTCTGGCAAAATCCGCGCTTTCCCCGACGATTGCCCGACCATGACCGATTCCGCCGCTCCTCGCCTGCATGTCCAAGCCCTGTCCGCCGGTTGCGCCGAGGCTGCGCGGCGCTGGGCGGAGCGGCTCGGCCTGCCGCTGGCGGCGGACGACGAGGCGGAGTTCGCCGTGCAGGTCGGCGAGCAGGGCTTGCAGGTCTTGCAACTGGGGGCGGACTCCCCCGGTCCGGTGCGGGTCGATTTCGTCGAGGGCGCCAGCGCCCACCGGCGCAAGTTCGGCGGCGGCAGCGGACAGATGATCGCCAAGGCGGTCGGCGTCCAGCCAGGCATCCGCCCGCGGGTCCTGGACGCCACGGCCGGCCTGGGCCGGGATGGGTTCGTCCTCGCCAGCCTGGGCTGCGAGGTTACCCTGGTCGAGCGCCAGCCGCTGATCGCCGCCCTGCTCGAGGATGGCCTGGAGCGCGCCCGGCGCGATCCCGACGTGGCGCCGATCGCCGCGCGGATGCGTCTGCTCGGCGGCAACTCGGCGGACCTGATGCGCGCCTGGGATGGCGAGGCGCCGCAGGTGATCTACCTCGACCCGATGTTTCCCCATCGCGACAAGAGCGCATTGGTGAAGAAGGAAATGCGTCTGTTCCGGCCGCTGGTGGGCGACGATCTCGACGCCCCGGCGCTGTTGCAGGCGGCTCTGGCCCTGGCCAGCCACCGGGTGGTGGTGAAGCGCCCGCGCAAGGCGCCGATCATCGAAGGGCCCAAGCCCGGCTATAGCCTGGAAGGCAAGTCCAGCCGCTACGACATCTACCCGAAGAAGGCCCTGGGCAAGGGCTGAGTGTCGACACCGCAGGGAGGCGGCGAGCATGCAGCAGACCATCGATTGTCCGATTCGCCGGCGCCTGGCGCACCTGCCCTGGGCCAACGACGGGCGTGCCGGCGCCCGCCACTGGCTGGAGATGCAGCGCGATCCGCTGGCCTGGTTGCAGAAGATGCACGTCGCGCAGCCGGACCTCGCGGTCGCCCGCATGGGCCCGCAGCGCCTCTGGTGCCTGTTCCATCCGCAGGCGGTGCAGGAATTGATGGTCGATCGCCGCGATGACCTGCAACGCTGGCAGCCGGCGCTGTGCATGCTGAAACAGTGGAACGGGCGCAGCTTCATGATGCGTGAGGGCGCCCCCGCCCAGGCCCGGCGCAAGGAGGTACGGCCGCACCTGGCGCCGCCGCCGGCCAGCGAGGTTCGCCGCCTGGCCGCGGAGTGGGGCGAGCGGGTGGAGGAGGGGCGCGAATACGACCTCGACCTGGAAATGGCTGCGTTCAGCGTCACCCTCAGCGGTCACGCGCTGTTTGACGTCGACCTGCAACCGTCGGCCTATCGGATCGCCAAGGCGGTGCGCCTGCTGTCGCGGGTGGCATTGCTGGAAATGAGCACCGGCCTGCCGCTGGGCCACTGGTTCCCGAGCAAACTGTGTCCGCGCAAGCGCTGGGCGCTGGGCCAGTTGCGCGAGGCGGTGGGCGAGGTGGCGGAGCGCTCGCCGCGGCCGCTGGCGGACCTACGCGATGAACTCTGCACCCTGCTCATGGCGTCCCACCAGTCCACTGGAGTGACCCTGACCTGGAGCCTGTTGCTGCTGGCCCAGCGTCCCGAGTTGCTCGCGCGGCTACGCGCCGAGCTGGCGGGAGTGAATTGGACGGCGATCCGCTCGGTCGCCGACCTGCGCGATTGCGCGCTGCTCAGGGCGGTCCTGCAGGAGTGCCTGCGCCTGTACCCGCCGGCCTACGGCCTGGCGCCGCGGCAGGTGACGGCGGACATCGAGGTGTTCGGCCAGCGGCTGAAGCGCGGCGACGTGACCATGGTCTCGAGCTGGATCACCCAGCGCGATCCCCGTTGGTTCGAGGCGCCGCTGGAGTTCCGTCCCGAGCGCTTCCTCGAACCGGCGCGCTGGCCGCGCGGCGCCTACTTCCCCTTCGGCCTCGGCGACCGCGCCTGCCCCGGCACCGCGATGGCGATGATCGATCTGGCGGCGGCGCTGGCCTACTGGGTCGAGCACTGGGACATCATGCACGACGGCGACCTGGCGCCGCGCGGCTGGTTTTCGCTGCGTCCGCAGCGAGCGCGGGTGCGTTTCCGCCGTCGCGCCTGAGCTGCCTCAGCCGCCCGCGGCGAAGGCGCGCAGGAACAGCGCCACCACTTCTTCCACGTGCCGCTCGCCTTCGGCCTCGTCCAGCGGTTCGGCGCAGCCGATCAACAGACGGTAATTGGCGCAGCCCTTGACCAGCATGAAGAAGTGTTCGGCGGCGTGGCGCGCGTCCGGGAACGCCAGCTTGCCGCTGCGGCGGGCCTGCTCGAGGAGGCGTTCCATCTCGTCGATCACCTGCTTCGGCCCGGCCTCGAAGAACAGCTCGGAAAGCTTGGGGTTCTGCCCGGCCTGCGCGGCCATCAGGCGGGTCAGGGCGATCGCCTCGTGGCTGTTGATCAGCCGGTGGAAGCCGCGGGCGATATTCAGCAGGACCTTTTCCAGTGGCGCGCCTTCGGCCAGCTGGAAGTACAGGGCGGGAAGCTGCTCGGCGCACTTGGCCTTCACCGCTTCGCTGAACAGGGTTTCCTTGTCGGTGAAGTGGCTGTAGACGGTGAGCTTGGAAACGCCGGCTTCCGAGGCGATGGCTTCCATGCTGCTGCCGTCGTAGCCGTTGCAGAGGAACAGGCGCTTGGCCGCCTCGAGAATGGCTTCCCGTTTGGCCGGGTCCTTGGGCCGGCCGGGACCGACGGAGGAGGTGGATTCTGACATGCGCTTATACAATTGAAATACTGGACTGATGGGTTCTGTATTTTTACTATACCGCCCAGTATAAGAACTCGAACGCAGTTTGCGGAAGGTGTCACATGTACCGCCATATCCCGCTCGTCGCCCTGTCCCTGTTTTCCTCCCTGTTCCTCGCCGCCTGCGGCAACGGCACGCCGCCGCCAGCCGCGGCGCGTCCGGCGATCGTCGTCCAGCCCCAGCCGGCGGGGGAGGTGAGCCAGGCCTTTCCCGGCGAGATCCGCGCCCGCCACGAGCCGGAGCTGGCCTTCCGCATCGGCGGCAAGGTCATCCGCCGGCTGGTGGAAGTCGGCGAGCGGGTAAAGAAGGACCAGCCCCTGGCCGAACTCGATCCCCAGGACGTGCGCCTGCAACTGGAGGCGGCGCGGGCCCAGGTCAGTGCCGCCGAGGCCAACTTGCAGACCGTGCGCGCCGAGTACCGGCGCTACCGCACCTTGCTCGACCGCAACCTGGTCAGCCATTCCCAGTTCGAGAACATCCAGAACAGCTACCGCGCCGGCGAGGCGCGGCTGAAGCAGATCCGCGCCGAATTCAACGTCGCCGACAACCAGGCCGGCTACGCCGTGCTGCGCTCGCCCCAGGATGGCGTGATCGCCAGCCGGCGCGTCGAGGTGGGCCAGGTGGTGGCGGCCGGACAGACGGTCTTCAGCCTGGCCGCCGACGGCGAACGCGAGGTGCTGATCGGCCTGCCGGAACACAGCTTCGAACGTTTCCGCATCGGCCAGCCGGTGTCGGTCGAACTCTGGTCGCAACGCGACAGACGCTTCGCCGGGCATATCCGCGAGCTCTCGCCCGCGGCCGATCCGCAATCGCGTACCTTCGCCGCCCGGGTGGCCTTCGACGACCGCGCGACTCCGGCCGAACTGGGCCAGAGCGCGCGGGTCTACGTCGCCGCCGCCGAGGCGGTGCCGTTATCGGTTCCCTTGTCGGCGCTGACCGCAGAGGCCGGCCAGGCGTTCGTCTGGGTGGTCGAGCCGGGCAGCTCGACCCTGCGCCGGCAGGCGGTGCGCACCGGTCCCTATGCCGAGGACCGGGTGCCGGTGCTCGAAGGCCTGAAGGCTGGCGACTGGGTGGTGGCCACCGGGGTCCAGGTGCTTCGCGAAGGGCAGCAGGTGCGTCCGATCGACCGGGCCAACCGCACGGTGAAACTGGCGGCCAAGGAGTAGTCGCATGTCCTTCAACCTTTCCGCCTGGGCGTTGCAGAATCGCCAGATCGTCCTGTACCTGATGATCCTGCTTGGCGCGGTCGGCGCGCTGTCCTACAGCAAGCTGGGGCAGAGCGAAGACCCGCCGTTCACCTTCAAGGCCATGGTGGTGCAGACCAACTGGCCGGGCGCCAGCGCCGAAGAGGTGGCCCGGCAGGTCACCGAGCGTATCGAGAAGAAGCTGATGGAAACCGGCGACTACGATCGCATCGTGTCCTTCTCCCGCCCCGGCGTCTCGCAGGTGACCTTCATGGCCCGCGAGGACATCCATTCCAGCGAGATCCCCGAACTCTGGTACCAGATCCGCAAGAAGATCAGCGACATTCGCGCCACCTTGCCGCAAAGCATCCAGGGCCCGTTCTTCAACGACGAGTTCGGCACCACCTACGGCAACATCTATGCGCTCACCGGCAAGGGCTTCGACTACGCGGTGATGAAGGACTATGCCGACCGCCTGCAACTGCAATTGCAGCGGATCAGGAACGTCGGCAAGGTCGAGCTGATCGGCCTGCAGGACGAGAAGATCTGGATCGACCTGTCCAACACCAAGCTGGCCACCCTCGGCCTGCCCCTGGCGGCGGTACAGAAGGCGCTGGAGGAACAGAACGCGGTGGCCTCCTCCGGGTTCTTCGAGACCGCCAGCGACCGCGTGCAGTTGCGCGTTTCCGGGCGTTTCGATTCGGTGGAGGAGATCCGCGACTTCCCCATCCGCGTCGGCGACCGCACCTTCCGCATCGGCGACGTGGCCGAGGTTCGCCGCGGCTTCAACGATCCGCCGGCGCCGCGCATGCGCTTCATGGGCGAGGACGCCATCGGCCTGGCGGTAGCGATGAAGCCGGGCGGCGACATCCTGGTGCTGGGCAAGGCCCTGGAAACCGAGTTCGCCCGCCTGCAGCAGTCGCTGCCGGCCGGACTGGAACTGCGCAAGGTGTCCGACCAGCCGGCGGCGGTACGTACCGGGGTCGGCGAGTTCATCCGGGTGCTGGCCGAGGCGCTGGTGATCGTCCTGCTGGTGAGCTTCTTCTCCCTCGGCCTGCGCACCGGCCTGGTGGTGGCGCTGTCGATCCCGCTGGTGCTGGCGATGACCTTCGCCGCCATGCATTACTTCGGCATCGGCCTGCACAAGATCTCCCTCGGCGCCCTGGTGCTGGCGCTGGGATTACTGGTGGACGACGCGATCATCGCGGTGGAGATGATGGCGGTGAAGATGGAGCAGGGCTACGACCGCCTCAAGGCGGCCAGCTTCGCCTGGACCAGCACCGCCTTCCCGATGCTCACCGGCACCCTGATCACCGCCGCCGGCTTCCTGCCGATCGCCACCGCGCAGTCCGGCACTGGCGAATACACCCGCTCGCTGTTCCAGGTGGTGACCATCGCCCTGGTGGTCTCCTGGTTCGCCGCGGTGGTCTTCGTTCCCTACCTGGGGGCCAAGCTGCTGCCGGACCTGGCCAGGTTGCACGCGCAGAAGCACGGCGGCAGCGCCGATGGCTACGATCCCTATGCTACGGCCTTCTACCAGCGCTTCCGGCGTCTGGTGGAGTGGTGCGTGCGCTACCGCAAGACGGTGATCGTCCTGACCCTCGCGGCCTTCGTCGGCGCGCTGCTGCTGTTCCGCCTGGTGCCGCAGCAGTTCTTCCCGCCCTCGGCGCGCCTGGAGCTGCTGCTGGACATCAAGCTGGCGGAGGGCGCCTCACTGCGCTCTACCGGCGAGGAAGTCCAGCGCCTGGAAAAAATGCTGCAGGGCCATGACGGCATCGACAACTACGTGGCCTACGTCGGCACCGGCTCGCCCCGCTTCTACCTGCCGCTGGACCAGCAATTGCCGGCGGCCAGCTTCGCCCAGGTGGTGGTGCTGGCCAAGGACCTGGAGAGCCGCGAGGCGCTGCGCAAGTGGCTGATCGAGCGGATGAACGAGGACTTCCCGCACCTGCGCAGCCGCATCAGTCGCCTGGAGAACGGGCCGCCGGTGGGCTATCCGGTGCAGTTCCGGGTTTCCGGCGAGGACATCCCGCAGGTTCGCGAACTGGCGCGCAAGGTCGCCGACAAGATGCGCGAGAACCCGCACGTGGTGAATGTGCACCTGGATTGGGAAGAGCCGAGCAAGGTGGTGTACCTGAGCATCGACCAGGAGCGCGCCCGTGCCCTGGGGGTGAGCACCGCCAGCCTGTCGCAGTTCCTGCAGAGCGCGCTGACCGGCTCGCACGTGAGCTTCTTCCGCGAAGACAACGAGCTGATCGAGATCCTCCTGCGCGGCACCGAGCAGGAGCGTCGTGACCTGTCGTTGCTGCCGAGCCTGGCGGTGCCGACCGAGAATGGCCGGAGCGTGGCGCTGTCGCAGATCGCTACGCTCGAATACGGCTTCGAAGAGGGCATCATCTGGCACCGCAACCGCCTGCCGACGGTCACCGTGCGCGCCGATATCTACGACGATTCGCTGCCGGCGACCCTGGTCGCGCAGATCGCCCCGACCCTGGAACCGATCCGCGCCGAGTTGCCGGACGGCTACCTGCTGGAGGTGGGCGGCACGGTGGAGGACGCGGCGAAGGGCCAGAGTTCGGTGAACGCCGGCGTGCCGCTGTTCATCGTGGTGGTGTTGAGCCTGCTGATGGTGCAGTTGCGCAGCTTCTCGCGGATGGCGATGGTATTCCTCACCGCACCGCTGGGCCTGATCGGCGTGACCCTGTTCCTGCTGCTGTTCCGCCAGCCGTTCGGCTTCGTGGCGATGCTCGGGACCATCGCCCTGGCCGGCATGATCATGCGCAACTCGGTAATCCTGGTGGACCAGATCGAACAGGACATCAGCCATGGACTGGATCGCTGGCACGCCATCATCGAGGCTACCGTGCGGCGTTTCCGGCCCATCGTGCTGACCGCGCTGGCGGCGGTGCTGGCGATGATCCCGCTGTCGCGCAGCGTGTTCTTCGGGCCGATGGCGGTGGCGATCATGGGCGGGCTGATCGTCGCCACCGTGCTCACCCTGCTGTTCCTGCCGGCGCTCTATGCCGCCTGGTTCCGCGTGAAGAAGGACGAGGCGCGGGCCTGACGGGAGAAGGGGACGGGGCGATCGCGCCCCGTCCGTCGGCTCACCTGGCCGCGCCGAAGACCTTCTTGGCCAGGCCGGTGGCGGCAGCCGCCGGGTTCTGGCGGATGCTCGTCTCCTGCCTGGCGATCATCTCGAAGAGCCCGTCGAGGGCCTGCTCGGTGACATAGCCCTCGACGTTGGCGCTCTTCGCATCGACCACCCCAAGGGTCGCCGCCTGGCTGGCGAAGGCGTTGTACTGCTTGACCAGGCCGACCTCGTCGGTGGCCTGCTTGACGATCGGCAGGAACTTCGCGCGCAGCTGTTCGCGGCTGGACTTGTCCAGGTATTCGGTGGCGGCGTCGTCACCGCCCTTGAGGATGCCCTTGGCGTCGGCCACGGTCATCTTCTTCACCGCCTCCACCAGCAGGCCCTGGGCCTGCGGCACGGCAGCCTCGGCGGCGCGGTTCATGCTCGCCTCGAGCTGGTCGACCTGGGCGCCCATGCCGAACTGCTTCATCAGCTTCGCCGCCTTGCCCAGCTTGCCGGGCAGTTCGATGCGCACGTCCGGGTTGTTGTTGAAGCCGCCCGGCTGGCCAAGCTGGCGGACGGCGATCTGCGCGCCCTGGGTCAGCGCGTCCTTCAGGCCGCTGGAGGCGTCGTTCTGCGACAGGTCGGCGAGGGACAGGGCGAGGGCGTTGGCCGAGAGCAGCAGGCCGGCGCAGAGGGCAGTGAGTCGGAACATGACAGCGTCCTTGATGTGGAACGTACGGGGTATCCGGCCGCTCGTCGTGAGGTGGATCGGCAACCGGTAGCGAATAGGAGGTGGAGTGTACTGGAGGGAACCGCCGGTTCGCACCGGCGGCATGCCGCGGTGTGCTTCAGCGCGCCGATTCGACCTGCACGCGATAGGGCTGCGGGTCGCTGCCGTCGAGTTTCACCGAGTGGCGGGTGGTGTTGATGAACAGCAACTGGCCGTTCAGCTCGATGCGCGCGCTCACCGCATAGCTGTGGCCCGGCTTGACCTGCTTCGGGTCGTACTCCAGGTGGAACGCCAGCGGCACCTGGCTGGTGATCTCGCGGGTCTGGCTGGCCAACTGCACCGAGGGGGCGTCGGCCAGGGACACGTCTTCCAGGCTCACGCTCAGGCGCGCCGAGGGCGGCAGGGCGATACGCTCGCGGTAGAAGACCTCACCATCGAAGCTGGCGTTCGAAGTCGATTGCTGGGTACCGCAGCCGGCGAGAATGCTGGCGGCGAGCAGCAATGGCAGTTTTTTCATGGGAGCCTCCTTTCAGACGGAACAAAAAAACGAGCGGGCCTCTGACCCGGGAAACCAGCATAGGTTGCCGGGCCGGAACAGGGAAAGGTCGCAGGATATTTCAGCGGAGCGACGCCCGTCCCTCGCGGGGCGGGCGCCGGGCTTCAGTTGGCGGCCGCGTCGTTGCTTTCGGCGGCGGCTTCCTCGGCGGGGCGCTCCAGCGCCACCTGGCGGATCGACAGACGGATCTCCGCCGGCAGCACGCGCTTGGCGGCGCCTTCGGCCAGTTCGCCGAGCAGTTCGTGGTAGCTCAGCTTGCCGGCCTCGTCCTTGCGCAGCACGCGCAGGTCGAGAAGGGTCTGGATGAAGTGGCGGAACAGGCTCTTGTCGAAGAACTCCGGGGCGTTCAGGCCATGCAGGATCGACAGGCGCTGGGCCATCACGGTGCAGAGGTTCTCCAGTTCCTCGGCGGTCAGGGCGTTCTGCCCGGCGTTGAGCAGCAGGGCGATGGCCATGTAGAAGCGCTGCAGGGTCTGGGTCACCGAACGAGCGAGGAGGATCAGCAGCACGTATTGCCGCGAGCTTGGCGCCGGGCGGATGAAGGTGTCGTTCTCCTGGCGCAGCAGGTCCTGTTCCACCAGGGCCGCCAGCCACTGGTCGATCACCGCGTCGAGTTCGTCCAGGCTCCAGCGGATGAACAGTTCCGCCTGCAGGTAGGGATAGAGCGCGCGGGCGAAGCGCAGCAACTGTTCGCGGCTGATCCGCGAGTTGCTCTGGAAGAAGCTGGCGATCAGCGCCGGCAGGGCGAAGACGTGGAGGACGTTGTTGCGGTAGTAGGTCGCCAGCACCGCGTTCTGTTCGTCGAGATAGAGGATGCGGCCCAGCGCGTCCTTCTGCTCGGCCAGCAGGTTCATGCTCTTCACGTATTCGATCAGGGCCTGGCCGTCGCCGTCCGGCAGGGTCGCGCTGGGCGAGTAGGGCACCTTGCGCAGCAACGCCAGGTAGAGGTCGAGGATTCGCGCCAGGGCGCTTTCGTCGAGGGCCTGGCGGCTGGTGGAGAGCAGCGCCAGGGCGACCAGGTTGACCGGGTTGATCGCCGCCGCGTCGTTGAGGTGGCGGGCGACGTCCTTGGCCAGCAGGTTGGTGGTCTGCGGCAGCCAGTCGGGGCGGTATTCCGGGCCGAGGTCCTGGTCCTGCCAGTCGGGCTGGTGGCGGTCGAGGAACTGGTCGAGATGGATCGGCTCGCCGAAGTTCACCCAGACCTGGCCAAAACGCTGCTTCAGGGCGCCGACCACCTTGAACAGGTCGAATATCGACTCCTTCTTCTTGGTCGCGCCGCGCAGTTCGCCGAGGTAGGTGCGGCCTTCCAGCACGCGCTCGTAGCCGATGTAGACCGGCACGAAGACGATCGGCCGGCGCGAGTCACGGAGGAAGCTGCGCAGGGTGATGGCGAGCATGCCGGTGCGTGGGTGGAGCATGCGCCCGGTGCGCGAACGGCCGCCCTCGACGAAGTACTCGGTGGAGAAGCCGCGGGAGAACAGGGTGTGCAGGTACTCGTTGAACACCGCGGTGTAGAGCTGGTTGCCCTTGAAGCTGCGGCGCATGAAGAAGGCCCCGCCGCGGCGCAGGATCGAGCCGATCACCGGCATGTTCAGGTTGATCCCGGCGGCGATGTGCGGCGGGGTCAGGCCGTTGCGGAACAGCAGGTAGGAGAGCAGCAGGTAGTCGATGTGGCTGCGGTGGCAGGGCACGTAGACGATCTCGTTGCCCTGGGCCACGTCCTGCACCCGCTCGATGTGGTTGACCTTGACACCTTCGTACAGCTTGTTCCAGAACCAACTGAGGATGACTTCGAGGAAGCGGATCACCGGATAGGAGAAGTCCGAGGCGATTTCATTGGCGTAGCGCAGTGCGATGCCTTCGGCCTTTTCCTGGGATATCCGTTCGCTCTCGCATTCCTCGCTGATCGCCTGGCGTACCAGCGGCGCGCGCAGCAGGCCCTTGACCAGGTTGCGGCGGTGCGACAGGTCGGGACCAATCACCGCGGTCTTCAGGTTGCGGAAGTGCACCCGGAGGATACGGTTGACCATGCGCAGCGTGCGTTCGTGGCCCTTGCCCTGTTCCACCAGCTCGCGCAGGTGGATCGGCGCGGAGAACTGCACGCGGGTCTTGCGTCCGAGGATCAGGATACGCGCCAGCTTGCGCAGGCGCCCGGTGACCGCCCAGTTGTCGGCGAACAGCAGCTTCCAGGGGCTCGATTCGCTGTCCGGCGATTGTCCCCAGAACACGCTGACCGGAATGATCTGCGCGTCGTCGAGACCGTTCTGGCCGACCGCGGCGAGCATGCGCACCAGGGTCGGCGAGGCGCCGCGCTTATCCTGGCGGCCGAGCCAGTCGGGTTCGGGCGTCAGGTAGAAGAACGCCGCCGGCTCGATGGCGTCGCCTACCGCTACCGGCATCACCGGACGCGGCAGCCCGGCCTTGCGGCATTCGGTATCCACTACCGCGAGATCGCTGACCGAAGGCTGTTGCAGCACGTAGAGCACCGGCTTGCTGCGGTCGATCTTCAGGGTGAAGGCCGATTGGTTGATGGTTTCCGAGCGTACCCAGAGGTACAGCAGGCGGCGCAGGGCGCCAAAACCAAAGCGGCGGAAAGGGTAGCGGGGCATACGGTGTCTACTGGCAGTTGATCGGGACCCGGCGTGACGGGCGCGGCTAGTTTGCCGCAATCCCCGGAGGGCCGCAAAAGAACGCAACGCGTCCTACGGCGAACGGCGGCGAACAGGTTGCGAATGTAGAACCTTCGGCAGGCGTTCGGGTTCTGTCACGTTTTGCCAAGGTTCTCCCGATGCCCCGTATTGCCAGGCGGCGGGGCGCTTCGGCTATAGTCCCTGCGCGTTTTTCGCGGCCCTGGCCGGACATGGCGGCGGCCGCCGGAACAGGTAGGGGACCATGATCGAAACAAGAAACCTCGGCAAACGCTTCGGCTCGCGGGTGGCGGTGGACGACCTGTCCTTCCAGGTGGAGACGGGGGAGGTACTGGGCTTCCTCGGTCCGAACGGCGCCGGCAAGTCCACCACCATGAAGATGCTCACCGGCTTCCTGGCGCCCAGCGCCGGCACCGCGAGCATCTTCGGCTTCGACATCCGCAACCGCACGCTGCAGGCGCAGCGGCTGATCGGCTACCTCCCGGAAGGTTCGCCCTGCTACGCGGAAATGACCGTGCAGGGCTTCCTCGATTTCATCGCCGAGATCCGTGGCTACCGTGGTGCCGGCAAGCGCGAGCGGGTCGCCCGGGCACTGGGGCTGCTGGAACTGGACGAGGTGCGCCGGCAGACCATCGAAACCCTCTCCAAGGGCTTCCGCCGGCGTGTCGGCCTGGCCCAGGCGATCCTCCACGAACCGCGGGCGCTGGTGCTCGACGAGCCCACCGACGGGCTCGATCCGAACCAGAAGCACCAGGTCCGCGAACTGATCCGCGGCCTCGCGCAGGAGCGCATCGTGATCATCTCCACCCATATCCTCGAGGAAGTCTCGGCGCTGTGCAGCCGCGCCCTGGTGATCGGCGGCGGGCGGCTGCTGGCGGACAGCACGCCGCTGGAGCTGGCCAGCCGCTCGCGCTACCACCAGGCGGTGACGCTCTACAGCGACGAGCCCCTGGATGCCGTGGCGCTGGCGGTGCTGCCGGGCGTGGCGGGCATCGAGGAGAACCCCGCCGAAGGCAGCCTGACCGTCCTGGCGCAGCCGGGCGCGGTGATCTTCCCCCAGGTCAGCGGGCTGGTCGCCGAGCGCGGCTGGCGGATCCGCGAACTGGACGTGGAGCGCGGCCGGCTCGACGAGGTATTCCGCAACCTGACCCGGGGGACGGAGGCATGAAGCAACTGCCGGTGATCTTCAAGCGCGAGCTGGCGAGTTATTTCGCCACGCCGCTGGCCTATGTGTTCATCGTGATCTTCCTGGTCCTGGCGGGCGTGTTCACCTTCTACCTGGGCAACTTCTACGAACGCAACCAGGCCGACCTGGCCTCCTTCTTCGCCTTCCATCCCTGGCTCTACCTGTTCCTGGTTCCCGCGCTGGCCATGCGCCTGTGGGCGGAGGAGCGCAAGTCCGGCTCGATCGAGCTGCTGATGACCCTGCCGCTGACCCGCTTCGAAGCCGTGGCCGGCAAGTTCCTGGCCGCCTGGGCGTTCGCCGGAATCGCGCTGCTGCTGACCTTCCCCATGGTGCTCACGGTGAACTACCTGGGCGAGCCGGACAACGGTGCGATTCTCGCCGGCTACCTGGGCAGTTGGCTGCTGGCCGGCGGCTACCTGGCCATCGGTTCGTGCATGTCGGCCCTGGCGAAGAACCAGGTGATCGCTTTCATCCTCGCCGTGGCCGCCTGCTTCCTGTTCATGCTCAGCGGCTTTCCGCTGGTGCTCGATGCGTTCAGCCAGTGGGCGCCGCAGTGGTTGCTCGATGCGGTGGCCTCGCTGAGCCTGCTGACCCGCTTCGATGCCGTCAGCAAGGGCGTCATCGACCTGCGCGACCTGCTGTATTTCGTCAGCCTGATCGTCGCCTGGCTGGCCGCCACGGCGGTGGCGGTCGAGCTGAAGAAAGCCGAATGAGGGGGAGTCGATGAAACGCGTGTTGTCCTCTGGCGCCGGGCTGTTGCTGATCTCGCTGGCGTTCCTGGCCTTCAACATGGTCTCCGGCCTGCTGTTCAGCGGCGCGCGGCTCGACCTGACCGAGCAGAAGCTCTACACCATCAGCCCCGGCACCAAGCGGATCCTGGCCGGCCTCGACGAGCCGATCAACCTGTACTTCTTCTATTCGGATAGCGGTGCCCGGGAACTGGTGCCGCTGCGCAACTACGCCAGGCGCGTCGAGGAACTGCTGCGCGCCTACGAGCGCGAGGCGAACGGCAGGATTCGCCTGCAGGTGATCGATCCCGAGCCGTTCTCCGAGAACGAGGACAAGGCCACCGAGTTCGGCCTGCAAGGAATTCCCCTGCAGCAGGGCGGCGACAACCTGTACTTCGGCCTGGCCGGCAGCAACGCCCTGGACGGAGTCCAGGTCATACCCTTCTTCCCGCTCGATCAGGAGGAGTTCCTCGAATACGACATCAGTCGCCTGGTGCAGACCCTGGCCCAGCCGCAGCGGCCGGTGGTCGGCCTGATGTCGTCGCTGCCGCTCAATGGCGGCTTCGACATGGCCAGCCGGCAGCCGACCTCGCCGTGGATGGTCATGGAGGAAATCCGCCAGCAATTCGACCTGCGCAGCCTCAAGAGCGATGCCACGGAAATCCCGCCGGAGGTCTCGGTGCTGCTGCTGGTGCATCCCAAGCAGTTACCCGAGCAGACGCTATACGCCATCGACCAGTTCGTCCTGCGCGGGGGCAAGCTGCTGGCGTTCGTCGACCCCTTCAGCGAGGCCGACAGCGGCAGCGATTTCGCCGCTACGCTGGATGGCGACAAGTCGTCCGACCTCGCGCCGCTGTTCGAGGCCTGGGGGCTGCGGCTGCTGCCGGGCAAGGTGCTCGGCGACGGCGCCTATGCGATGTCCATCAGTCTTGGCCGGGACCAGCGTCCGGCCCGGCATCCGGCCTGGCTCAGCTTGCCGCGCGAGGCGCTGGACCAGGACGACATCGCCACTGCCGGCCTGGAAAGCCTGACCCTGGCGACGCCCGGCATCCTCGAAAGGCTCCCCGGAGCGAGCACCAGCTTCACGCCTTTGCTGCAAAGCTCGACCCAGGCGATGCCATTCGACGCCTCGCGCTTCGGCCTGCTGCGCGACCCCGGCGATCTGATGCGCGAGCTGCGCCCGAGCGGCCGGCGGCATACTCTCGCCGCCCGTATCCAGGGGCCGGCGAAGAGTGCCTTCGCGGAGGGCATCGAGGGGCATCGCGAAGGCCTGAAGGAGGCGCGCAACATCAATGTCATCGTCGTGGCCGATACCGACCTGCTCAGCGATCGCATGTGGGTCCAGGTGCAGGACTTCTTCGGCCAGCGCGTGCCGCAGCCCTGGGCCGACAACGGCGCGCTGGTGGTCAACGCGCTGGACAACCTGTCGGGCACCGACGCGCTGATCAGCGTGCGCTCCCGCGGCCGGTTCAGCCGGCCGTTCGTGGTGGTCGAGCGCCTGCAGCGCGAGGCCGAGACGAGCTTCCGGCAGAAGGAGGAGCAGCTCAAGCAGCGCCTCGCCGATACCGAGCAGCAACTCGCCGCCCTCCAGCAGGGTGCCGACCCGGAGAAGGCCGTCGAACTGACGCCCGAACAGCAGGCCACGGTGCGCCAGTACATGCAGGAGAAGCTGCGCATCCGCAAGGAGCTGCGCGAGGTGCAGTACCAGTTGAACGCCGATATCGACGCACTGGGCCGCACCCTGAAGCTGGTCAATATCGCCCTGGTTCCCTCGTTGCTCACGGTCGGCGTGCTGCTCGGCTGGCTCTGGCGGCGCCGGCGCATGGCCCGGGGAGGGCATTGACGCATGCGGCGCAATACGCTGATCGTCCTGCTGGCGCTGGTGGCGGCGCTGGCCGGAACCTTCGCCTGGCTGCAGCGCGAGCGCGCAGCCGAGGTACCTGCCTTGCCGGCGGCAGAGCGCTGGCTGCCGGAGCTGGACAGCGCGACGCTGAGTGGCCTGCACATGCAGTTTGCCGACGGTTCGCCGGATATCCGGGTCGAGCGGCGTGCGGGCGCGTGGGTCCTGCCGGCCAAGGCCGACTATCCGGCCGACCGGCTACGCTTGTCGGCGCTGCTCGAGGCACTGGCAGAGGCGCGCAAGGTCGAGGCGAAGAGCGCCAACCCGAAGAACCACGCGCTGCTTGGCCTGGCGGAGCGTGGCGAGGGGCAGGCGCTACGCCTGAGCCTGCATTGGCAGTCCGGCGAGCCTCTGGTGCTGCTGGTGGGCAAGGATGCGCAGCATGGCGGTAGCTTCGTACGACGACTGGGCGACCCGCAGGCCTGGCTGATCGACAAGCGCCTGCCGTTGCCGAACAACGAGCTGGAGTGGCTCGACCGGCGGATCGCCACGCTGCCCTTCGCCCGGGTGCGCGAACTGCAACTGCGCTATCCGAAGGGCGAGCGCCTGGATCTCTATCGCGACGACGCCGGGCAGCCGAACCTGCAGGTTCGGCAATTGCCCACAGGGCGCAAGCTGGCCTATGAGGCAGCGGCCAACGGCGCGGCGACGCTGTTCGCCGACCTGCGTTTCGCCGATGTAGCGCCGCTGGCGCAGGTGGGATTCAGGCAGGCGCCATTGCTCCTGGCGTTCAGCCTGCGGACGTTTTCCGGCGCGCGCCTGGATGGCGAGATTCGGCGCCAGGGCGAGCAATACTGGTTGTTGCCGAAGAGCGTCGAGGGCTTCGCCGAGGGCGAGGTCGCCGCCCATCCTGACTGGGCCTATCGGATCGAAGAGGACCGCTACCGCGCCCTGGCCCGGCACCTGCCGGAGCTGCTGGCGCGCTGAGCGGGCTCAGCCGGCGGTCTGGCCGGCCAGTTCGCGCATGCGTTGCAGCACGGCGTTCAGGCCGTTGCTGCGCGAGGGCGACAGTTGGCGGGAAAGACCCAGGCAGGTGAACCAGTCGTTGAGGTCCAGGCGCGCCAGTTCGCGGGTCTCGATGCCGTCGACCCGTGCCAGCAGCACCGCCAGCAGGCCGCGGATCAGGCGCGCGTCGCTGTCGGCACGGAAGCGCCAGTGGCCGTCGCGCTGCTCGCCGAGCAGCCAGACCAGGCTTTCGCAACCGTGCACGCGATGCTCTTCCTGGCGTTCGTGTTCCGTGAGCGGCGCCAGGCGCTCGCCCCATTGCAGCAGCAGACGCGCACGCTGTTCCCAACTGGCGGTGTGACCGAAGGCGTCCAGTGCCTCCTGGGCCTGTTCGGGGAGAACCGGGTTCATCGCAGCAACTCCAGTGAGCGGTCGAGGGCCAGGAAGAAGCGCTCCAGGTCGTCGGCATCGTTGTACAAGCCCAGCGAGACACGCAGGGCGCCGGGTACCTCGAGGCGTTGCAGCAGCGGCATCGCGCAATGGTGGCCGGCGCGCACCGCGATGCCCTGTTCGCCGAGCAGGTGGGCGAGATCGGCGACGTGCACGCCGTCGACGCAGAAGCTGGCCAGCGCCGCCTGCGGTTCGCCGAGCAGGCTGACGCCGTCGCGCGCCAGCAGGCCGGCGAGCAGGCGGGCGTGGAGGGCGCCTTCGTGGGCGGCGACTTCGGCTTCGTCCAGGGTGGCCAGCCAGTCGATGGTCGCGCCTAGGCCGATCGCCGCGGAAACCGCCGGGGTGCCCGCCTCGAAGCCGAGCGGAGCGGCATGGAAGCTGGCTTCGTGGAAGCCGGTGTGGCGTACCATCTCGCCGCCGAACTGCCAGTGCGCCAGTTGCTCCAGGGCCTGTGGGCGACCCCAGAGCACGCCGATGCCGTCGGGGCCGTAGAGCTTGTGGCCGGAGAATGCGTAGAAGTCGCAGCCCAGGCCCGGCAGGTCGTGGCGTCCGTGGACGCTGCCCTGGGCGCCGTCGACCAGGGTCCAGGCACCGCGCTCGCGGGCCAGCTGGATCAACTCCACCACCGGTTGCCAGGTGCCGAGAACGTTGGACAACTGGCTGATCGCCAGCAGGCGGGTACGCTCGCCGATGATATGGCGGGCCTGCTCCAGGTCGATCACCCCGCGCTCGTCCAGCGGCAACACGCGCAGGACCAGGCCGCGGCGCAGGGCCAACTGCTGCCAGGGAAGCAGGTTGGCATGGTGTTCCAGGGCACTGACCAGCAGTTCGTCGCCAGGCCGGAAATGCCGCTCCAGGCCATAGGCCACCAGGTTGATCGCCTCTGTGGTGCCGCGGGTGAACAGTACCTCGGCCGGGTTGCCGGCGTGCAGCCAGTGGGCGACGCGGCTGCGCGCGGCCTCGAAGGCCCGGGTGGCACGCTCGCCGGGGACATGTTGGGCGCGGTGGACGTTGGCGGCGCCGCCGAGGTAGTAGCCGTTCAGGGCGTCGAGTACGGCCTGTGGCTTCTGGGCGGTGGCGGCGCTGTCGAGGTAGGTCAGGCCTTCCGCGGCGAAGGCGGAAAAGGCCGGAAAGTCGGCGCGCCAGGGAGACGGCAGGGACATGGCGGACACTGTGCGAGGACGGTTACAGGGGAAAGGGTAGCGCACCCGGCGGCGCTGGCGAGCACCGTCGGGCGAGCGGGGAGGCGAGCTGGGCTCAGTTGTGCGCGTGCAGCGCTTCGTTCAGCTCGATGGCGGTCTTGTTGGTCTTGCACTCCACCGCACCGTTCTGCGAGTTGCGGCGGAACAGCAGGTCGGGCTGACCGGCCAGGTCGCGGGCCTTGACCACTTTCACCAGGGCGTTCTGCTCGTCGAGCAGGGCGACCTTGGTGCCGGCGGTGATGTACAGGCCGGCCTCGACGATGTTGCGATCGCCCAGCGGGATGCCGATGCCGGCGTTGGCGCCGATCAGGCAGCCTTCGCCGACGCTGATGACGATGTTGCCGCCACCGGAAAGGGTGCCCATGGTCGAGCAGCCGCCGCCCAGGTCCGACCCCTTGCCGACGAACACGCCGGCGGATACGCGGCCTTCGATCATGCCCGGGCCTTCGGTGCCGGCGTTGAAGTTGACGAAACCTTCGTGCATCACCGTGGTGCCTTCACCGATGTAGGCGCCCAGGCGCACGCGGGCGGTGTCGGCGATGCGTACGCCGGCCGGGACCACGTAGTCGGTCATCTTCGGGAACTTGTCGACGGAGAAGACTTCCAGCAGCTTGCCCTTCAGTCGCGCTTCCAGTTGCAGTTCGGCCAGTTCGGCCAGGTCCACCGCGCCGATATTGGTCCAGGCCACGTTCGGCAGGAGCGGGAAGATGCCGCTCAGGTTCACAGCGTGCGGCTTGACCAGGCGGTGGGAGAGCAGGTGCAGCTTGAGGTAGGCCTCCGCGGTGGAGGACGGCGCGGCGTCTTCCGCCAACAGGGTGGCGACCAGCGGCTTCTGGCTTTCCGCCAGGCGCGAGAGCAGGGCCGACTGAGCGGCGTCGATACCCTTCAGGGCGTCGGCCAACTGGTAGGCCTGCTGCGAAGTGAAGGTCAGCGCCTGGTTGCCGGCTGCGTAGCCAAGGATCGGTGCGACGGCGGCGACGATTTCGCTCGAAGGCTTGAGCAGCGGCAGCGCGTAGAACACTTCCAGCCAGGCTTCCTGGCGGTTCTGGGTGCCGACGCCGAAGGCCAGGCTGAACAGGGATTGCGACATGTGGGTTTCCTCGAAACGGAGTGGAACGGTCAGGCCGGACGGCGGCTGAGCAGCAGGCCCAGTCCCGCGCTGCCGAGCAGCGCGGCGCAACCGCGGTTGAACAGACGCCGGGCCCGCTGGCCGGCGAGCAGCCGGCCGAGGTGGAGCCCGGCATAGGAATAAAGAGCGATGGCCAGCCATTCGAGCAGCAGGAATGCCGCTCCGAGCTGGGCGAACTGGGCGCCCAGCGGTTGGCCGGGATCGACGAACTGCGGCAGGAAGGCGGTGAAAATCAGGATGGCCTTCGGGTTGCCCGCCGCCACCAGGAACTCCTGGCGCCCCAGGCGCCAGAGGCTGGGGCGCGCCGGGCTGGCTTCGTTCGCCAGTGGCTGCGCATCGGTCCGCCACAATTGCACCGCAAGCCACAACAGGTAGGCAGCGCCGAGCAGCTTGATCGCCAGGAACAGCCAGGCCGAGGTGTGCAGCACCAGCGCCAGCCCGGAGGCGGCCAGGGCGAGCATGCCGGCGAATGCCAGCAGGCGCCCGCCGCCGGCCAGCGAGGCGGTGGCGAAACCGTGCCGGGCGGCGTTGTTCAGCGACAGCAGGTTGTTCGGCCCCGGCGCCAGGTTGAGGGCGAAGCAGGCGGGTACGAACAGGGCCCAGGCGACACTCATGCGGCCTCCCGCTCAGGCCAGGGCGGCGGCGTAGGCGTCGGGCTTGAAGCCGACCAGCGTCCTGCCGCCCAGCTCCAGCACCGGGCGCTTGATCATCGACGGCTGGGCCAGCATCAGCTCGATCGCCTTGGCTTCGTCGAGATCGGCCTTCTGCGCTTCGTCGAGCTTGCGGAAGGTGGTGCCGGCGCGGTTGAGGACGGTTTGCCAGCCGTGCTCCGCGCACCAGCGCCGCAGGTGTTCGCGGTCGATGCCGACGGCCTTGTAGTCGTGGAAGTCGTAGGCGACCTTGTGCTCGTCGAGCCAGGTCCGAGCCTTCTTCATGGTGTCGCAGGCTTTGATGCCGTAGAGAACGTAGGTCATTGCTTCTCCCGAGGCCCGGGTCTTCCCGGGCCCTGCCGATAGGTCGCCGAAAGGTGATCGCCGGATTATGCCACGTCGTTCCGCCCCTGTGCGGTCTCGGGGCTACCGCGCTCGGGAGCGGCGTGACGGCAGATAGCCGTGGACGGGCGGGCGGACAGGGAGCCGGGCTGTTTCCCTGGCCGGGAACGGAGAGAGCGCAGGTTGAACAGGTCGATTCGGCTCGCTGGAGAGCATCCTTACCGGTACTTTCGGAATGCTCCGGTCCGCGCTGTACAATCCTTCCCCCGCCGAGGAGATTTCCCATGAGTTGCATCGGTCGCCAGATAGACCAATTACGCCTGCAGATACCGGGCTTCGCCTGCAAGCCCGGCTGCCACGATTGCTGCGGGCCGGTTACCGCCTCGTCGGAAGAGATGGCCCGCCTGCCGGTGAAGAGCGAGGCCGAACACGACGCCGCCCTGGCCGAGTGGAACTGCGTCCATCTCGGACCGAACGGCTGCGAGGCCTATGAGGAACGTCCGCTGATCTGCCGGCTGTTCGGCACCACGCCGAACCTGCCCTGCCCGGAGGGGCGGGGGCCCGAAGTGCCGGTGGCGGAGCAGGTGGAGCGACAGGTGCATGCGCTGATCGCCAGCACTCGCCAGGTGCTGGTGTAGCGGCCTGCCCGCCGCTAGGTTTCCGCGGTCTCGGTGGCGCGGGACTGCAGGGCCGGTTCGAAGGCTGGTTCGGGCGGCGTTTCCTCTAGGGGCATCGGCTCGTCCGCAGAGAGTTTCTGGAGAACCGCGGCGATCCGCTCGATGCTCTCTTCGAGCTCGAGCACCCGGTTGACCATGTACAGGATCATCTCCGGCGAACTCAGGTGCGCCAGCCGCATGGTCGCCTGCAAGTCGTCGTGGCGGTTGTCCCGGTCGGCCATCAGTGTCTCAGCCAGGCTCTTCAGCAACAGCATCTCGGCGCGCCTCATGGGCCGCTGCTCCGCGATTCCGCGGTAGGGGAAAAAGCTCGTTCCATCTCGCGACCTACCCGAAACGACTACATCCAAAGGTGTAATTCTACATTGCCATCACTTCGATCGTCGGACAATAGCCGCGTTCCAGACGCCTTGCACAGGTGACGAACGGGACTCGAAGCGGCCTGGTCTGCATGGCCGGGTGATGGGCGAGTTCCTTGATGCGGGGCGGCGGCTGTTTGGCGCAGGACAAAAAAAGCCCCGCCGGGTAGGCGAGGCTCAGGGGGAGAACAGCGTGCGGGGGCTCGCTGTCCGGGATGAATCGTCGTGGTGCGCTTAGCCGCAGGGCTGCTGCGGACCGCCGGTCATGCTCTCGACGCTGTCCAGTACGGCATGGCCCTTGCCGACCTTCTGCACGTCGTCGACGTCGCGCATGATGCTGCCGCCGTCGCTCATCTGGTTGCGGGTCTTGATCAGGTTGGTGGTGATGTCCAGCAGGCTGCGACCGGTAGCGATCAGGTCATTGGTGGCGCTGGGGGTGCAAGGGGTGTTGGCGGAGGCGACCTGGGCCTGGCCGGGTTGCCCGGGCTGGGTGGTGCGGTAGCCCTGGGTCAGTGCGTTCTGCTGGAGGCAGCCGGAGGTGGCGGCGAACATCGAGGCGAGCAGCAGTGCGGAAGTAAGTCCCTTGCTTGTCATGGCGGCATTCCTTTGTCTGAGTGGGCGCTGCACCCCGTACTCCTTCGGGGCGTCGTCCTGGCCGACGCTACGGCGGGCCTGGACTGAAGGGGAGTGTAGGAGCGTCTCGCACCGCTATGAAATAGCTCGGATGTACTAGTGCGGGAACCTTGGCCGGGCGCCCCGGTCGTCGCCGCGGAGGGGGCGGACGCGCGGGGTAGAGCGGCGGGGCTAGGAAAGACCGTACGGATTGTGCGAATGTCGGATAGCTGCCTACCGATCGCGATGGTGCAATCGACGCAGTCGCATCGTCCAGGGACGAAGCCGGAGATCCCCGCCCTCATGCAAACCGTGTACACCGTTCTGACCCTGCTGCTGGTCGTCGGCGCCACCCGCCTGGCTGCCCAGTTGCTGCCCTTGCCGCTACCACTGATCCAGATCGCCGCCGGGGCCCTGCTGGCCTTGCCGTCCCTCGGACTGCACATTGCCCTCGACCCGGAGCTGTTCCTCTTCCTGTTCATTCCGCCGCTGCTGTTCGTCGACGGCTGGCGTATTCCCAAGCGGGAAGTCTGGCGGATGCGCTGGCCGATCCTGATGATGGCGTTCGGCCTGGTGTTCTTCACCGTGGTCGGCGCCGGCTATTTCATCCACCTGCTGATCCCGGAAATTCCCCTGGCGGCTTCCTTCGCCCTCGCCGCCGTGCTGTCGCCCACGGACGCCCTGGCGGTCTCGGCGATCACCCAGGGGCGGCTGCCCAAGCGCCTGATGCACCTGCTGGAGGGCGAGGCGCTGATGAACGATGCCTCTGGCCTAGTGGCATTCAAGTTCGCCATCGCCGCGGCGATGACCGGCGTGTTCTCGCTGGTGGACGCCAGCCTCAACTTCCTCCTGGTCGCGGTCGGCGGCCTGGCCATCGGGGTGTTCCTCAGCTGGTCGCTGGGCCGCATCCGCGCCTGGATGATCTCCCGTGGCTGGGACGACCCGGCGACCCACGTGGTACTGATGCTGTTGCTGCCGTTCGCCTCCTACATGGTGGCGGAACACCTGGGCGTCTCCGGGATTCTCTCGGCGGTAGCGGCCGGCATGATGCAGAGCTGGGTCGACCTGCTGCCGCGGCAGACTTCCACGCGCCTGCTCAACCGCAGCGTCTGGTCGATGCTGGAGTTCGCCTTCAACGGCGTGGTGTTCCTGCTGCTCGGCCTGCAGTTGCCGGACATCATGAAGTCGGTGGCCAACCACCACGGCGACCTGCTCTGGCGTTCCTCGCTGCTGCTGGCCTACGTGGCGGCGATCACCGCCGTGCTGATGCTGATCCGCTACGGCTGGGTCTATGGCTACTGGAAGCTGTCGCTGCGCATCGATCGCTGGCGCGGCAAAAGCCCGCCCGGGCTGAGCGGCATCTCCCTGCGCCGTCTCTCCGCCCTCAGTGCATTGAGCGGCGTGCGTGGTGCGGTGACCCTGGCGGCGGTGCTGTCGGTACCGATGAGCCTGATGGATGGCAGCGCCTTCCCGCAGCGCGACCTGATCATCTTCATCGCCACCAGCGTGATCCTGATTTCCCTGATCGGCGCGACCATCGGCCTGCCGCTGCTGCTGCGCGGGCTGCCGGCGAGCAACAATGGCGCCCACGAGCGCGAGCGGCGCGAGGCCTGGCGCAAGACCGCGGAGGCGGCGATCCGGGCCCTGGAGAGCGAGGAACTGCCGCAGGTGGAAGGCAACGATGCGGCGAATACTTCGCGGGTCGCCGAGGCGCGTGCGCAGATCATGGCCGAATACCGCCAGTCGCTGGATACCGCACCGACCACCGATGAGGCCCGCGACCAGGCCCAAGCCCTGGAGATCGCCGACAAGGCCTTGCGCCTGAAGGCGTTGCGCGCGCAGCGCCTGGAACTGTACCGGCAGCGGCGCAACAACGAGATCGACGACGAGACCCTGGGCGACATCCTGCGCGAGCTGGACCAGCAGGAAAGCTGGCTGACCAATCGCTTCGCCCGCTGGGTGTGAACGAAAAGGGATCGCCGCGGCGATCCCTTTTCGTTTCTCCGCGCAGGCTTCAGCGCGCCCGCAGGTAGTCGCGGATGCGCTCGGCGGCTTCGACGCACTCGGCCAGTGGTGCCACCAGGGCCATGCGCACGCGGTTGGCGCCGGGGTTCTCGCCGTCCACCTCGCGCGACAGGTAGGAACCCGGCACCACCGTCACGTGCTGCTGCTCGAACAGTTCGCGGGTGAATACGGTGTCGTCCACCGGGGTACGTGCCCACAGGTAGAAACTGCCGTCCGGGCGCTGTACGTCGAGCACGCCGTCGAGGATCGCCAGCACGGCGTCGAATTTCTCGCGGTAGAGGCTGCGGTTGGCGCGCACATGGACCTCGTCGTTCCAGGCGGCGATGCTCGCCAACTGGGTCTGCACCGGCATGGCGCAGCCGTGGTAGGTGCGGTAGAGGAGGAATTTCTTCAGGATCTCCGCGTCGCCGGCGACGAAGCCCGAGCGCAGGCCGGGCAGGTTGGAGCGCTTGGACAGGCTGTGGAACACCACGCAGCGGCTGAAGTCCGTGCGGCCCAGCTCGGCGCAAGCGTTGAGCAGGCCGGGCGGCGGGGCGTTTTCGTCGAAGTAGAGTTCGCTGTAGCACTCGTCGGCGGCGATCACGAAGTCGTAGCGGTCGGCCAGGGCGATCAGCTTCTTCAGGGTCTCCAGCGGTACCAGGGCCCCGGTGGGGTTGCCCGGCGAGCAGAGGAAGAGAGTCTGGCAGCGCTGCCAGGTCGCCTCGTCGACCGCGTCGAAATCGGGGTTGAAGCCGTTTTCCTCGCGGCAGGGCAGGTAGTGCGGCACGGCTCCGGCGAGCAGCGCCGCGCCTTCGTAGATCTGGTAGAACGGGTTCGGGCTGACCACCAGGCCGGGCGCCTCGCCGGGCTCGCTGCGGCGGACCACGGTCTGGGTGAAGGCGAACAGCGCCTCGCGGGTACCGTTCACCGGCAGTACGTGGCGCGCCGCATCCAGCCAGCCGGCCGGTACCGAGAAGCGCCGCTCGCACCAGCGCGCGATGGCTTCGCGCAGGGCCGGCAGGCCGAGGGTGGTCGGGTAGACCGCGAGCTGGTCCAGGTTCTCCGCCAGGGTTTCGGCGACGAAGCTCGGCGAGCGGTGCTTGGGCTCGCCGATGGACAGTGCGATCGGCTTCAGCGTCGCGGGCGGCCGGGCGCCGCCGAGCAGGGCGCGGAGCTTCTCGAAGGGGTAGGGCTGGAGGTTGTCGAGTGCGGTATTCATGGCGTTGGCAAGGCTTCTCAGAAGTTTATCCGGGTAGGCAGGGTGTCCCGTCCGTTGTCTTGTGACAGCTGCTCGACCAGGGCGGCCTGCAGGCGTTTGCACAGGTCGGGGTCGGCGAGCGGCTGGTTGCGCGCATCGGTGATGTAGAAGACGTCCTCCACGCGCTCGCCGAGGGTGGCGATCTTGGCGTTCTGCACCGACAGGTCGAAATCCAGGAAGATGCCGCCGATCCGCGCCAGCAGGCCGGGGCGGTCGGGGGCGATGACTTCGAGCACCGAGACCTGGCGCAGCGCGTCGGTGGAGATGGTCACCTGCGGGGCGAAGGCGAAGTGCTTGAGCTGGCGCGGCACCCGGCGCTGGATGATGGTCGGGTAGTCGTCGGGGTTCTTCAATGCGTCGATAAGCCCCTCGCGGATCTCGGCGATGCGCTCCGGGTTGTTGCCGATGGAGTCGCCGTCGGCGTCGAGCACGATATAGGTATCGAGGGTGAACTGGCTGGTGGAGGTGATGATCCGCGCGTCCTGGATGCTCAGGTTGAGCTGGTCCATGGCGGCCACGGTGACCGCGAAGAAATCGTGCTGGTCGGCGGCGTAGATGAAGATCTGCGAACCGCTCTCGAACTCGCGCTGGGTGGTTTCCTTGATCAGCACCAGCGGCGTGCCGTCGTCCGGGTGCTGGAGGATCGCCTCGGTGTGCCAGGCCACGTCGCCGGCGGTGTGGCGCAGGAAGTAGTCGTCGCCGAGCTGGCTCCATAACTGCTCGGCATCGTCCTGGTCGATGCCGTTGCGTACCAGTTGGTCGAGGGCCGCGGTCTGCGTCTGGCGGATCTGCTCCTCGCGGTCCACCGGGTTCTCCAGGCCGCGGCGCAGGGCGCGCTTGGTCTCGGTGTAGAGCTGCCGGAGCAGGCTGGCGCGCCAGGAGTTCCAGAGCGTCGGGTTGGTGGCGTTGATGTCGGCCACGGTGAGCACGTACAGGTAGTCGAGGTGGGTCTGGTCGCCGACCAGTTGGGCGAAATCGAAGATCACCTGCGGGTCGGAGAGGTCCTTGCGTTGCGCGGTGGTCGACATCACCAGGTGGTTCTGCACCAGCCAGGACACCAGTTGGGTGTCCCAGAGCGGCAACTGGTGGCTCTGGCAGAAGGCCTCGGCGTCCACCGCGCCGAGTTCCGAGTGGTCGCCGCCACGGCCCTTGGCGATGTCATGGTAGAGACCGGCGATGTAGATCAGTTCCGGCTTGGGCAGACGATCGATGATCTTGCTCGCCAGCGGATATTTCTCGGCCATCTCCGGCCGATTCAGCTTGCGCAGGTGCTTGATCAGGTTGAGGGTGTGGGCGTCCACCGTATAGATATGGAACAGGTCGTGCTGCATCTGCCCGATGATATGGCCGAACTCCGGCAGGTAGCGGCCGAGGATGCCGTAGCGGTTCATCCGCCGCAGGTTGCGGTGGATACCCTGGCTGCTCTTGAACAGCTCGATGAACAGGCTGGTGTTGCGGATGTCGTGGCGGAACTCGTCGTCGATCAGGTGTCGGCTGTCGCGCAGCAGGCGAATGGTGTCGGCGCGCACGCCCTTGATTTCCGGGTGCTGGGCCATCAGCACGAAGATTTCCAGGAGGGCGAACGGGGTGCGCTTGAAGACGTTCGGGTGCGTCACCTCGATGTAGCCGTCGCGCAACTGGAAGCGACTGTTCAGCGGTTGGATCTGCACCGGCTGCTCGCAGGGCAGGATGACTTCCTCGAAGTGCTGGATGATCAGGTCGTTCAGCTCGGAGATCGCCATCACCACCCGGTAGTACTTCTGCATGAAGCGTTCGACCGCCAGCTTGACGTCGTTGTCTTCGTAGCCGAACAGACGGGCGATGCTGCGCTGGTGATCGAACAGCAGGCGATCCTCGGCGCGCCCGGCGAGCATGTGCAGGGCATAGCGGACCCGCCAGAGGAACTCCTGGCTGGAAGCCAGCATGCTGCACTCGCTTTCCACCAGGAAGCCTTCGCGCACCAGGGCGTGCAGGTTGAGGCTGCCGAACTGGCGGCGGGCCATCCAGAGGATGGTCTGGATGTCGCGCAGGCCGCCGGGGGAGCCCTTGACGTTGGGCTCGAGGTTGTACTCGGTGTCGTTGTACTTGGCGTGGCGGCGCTGCTGTTCGTGGCGTTTGGCCAGGAAGAACTCCTTGCTCGGCCACATGTGCGCGCTGCCGGTAACCCGCAGCATGCGCTGGCGCAGGCTGTCAGGGCCGCAGATGGTGCGGCATTCCATGAGGGTGGTGATCACCGTCAGGTCGGCGCGTGCTTCCTCCGCGCACTGCTGCACCGAGCGCACGCTCTGGCCGACTTCCAGGCCGATGTCCCAGAGCAGGGTGAGGAAGCCTTCGATCGGCTCGCGGAAGCTCTCCTGGTCCTCGCTGTCGAGGAGGATCAGCAGGTCGACGTCGGAGTAGGGGTGGAGTTCGCCGCGGCCGTAGCCGCCCACGGCGACCAGGGCGATGTCGGCGTCGTCTCCCCAGTCGAAGCGCTGCCAGGCCTGTTGCAGGATCTGGTCGACGCACCAGGCGCGATCTTCGATCAAGCGGCGGGTGTCGCGGCCGCTGTTGAAGCGGTTGTCGAGCACTTCGCGGAATTGCCGGATGGCCTTCTTGAAGGCGGCGATCGGGCTGGACTTCAAGGCCAGTTCCGCCTGGAACTGCCCGCGATCGAACAATTCGGGATCCACCTGCGGCATGCGGCCTTCCTTTATCTGCTAGCGGTTGGGTTCGATACGCGAGCGCCCCGTCTTGGTGCGTTTTTGCGCTGTATTGGTGCGCGCGCTGCGCCGAATCGGGGCGTCGGCCCCGCCGGAATGGGGCGGGGCGTCGAGGCGCACGGCTGGCAGCAAAAGCCGGGCCGGATCAGGCTGCCGAGGTGCGCGGGAAGGTTTCGTCGTTGCGCAGGGTGAGGATCTCGTAGCCATCGGCGGTGACCAGCACGGTGTGCTCCCATTGCGCGGACAGCTTGCGGTCCTTGGTGATCGCGGTCCAGCCGTCGCCGAGCAGGCGGGTCTCCGGGCGGCCCTGGTTGATCATCGGCTCGATGGTGAAGATCATGCCTTCCTTCAGCTCGATGCCGGTACCCGCACGACCGTAGTGGAGGACCTGCGGCTCCTCGTGGAACACCTTGCCGATGCCATGGCCGCAGTATTCGCGGACCACCGAGAAGCCGTTCTTTTCCGCGTGCTTCTGGATGATTTCGCCGATATCGCCCAGGTGCGCGCCCGGACGCACCACGGAAATGCCCTTGTACATGCATTCCTGGGTGATCTGGCAGAGGCGGTCGGCCCATTCCGGGGTCTTGCCGACCAGGAACATCTTGCTGGTGTCGCCGTGGTAGCCGTCCTTGATGACGGTGATGTCGACGTTGAGGATGTCGCCTTCCTTCAGCGGCTTCTCGTTGGGGATGCCATGGCAGACCACATGGTTGATCGAGGTGCAGATCGACTTGGGAAAGCCCTTGTAGTTCAGCGGGGCGGGAATCGCCTTCTGCTCGTTGACGATATAGTCGTGGCAGATGCGATCCAGCTCCTCGGTGGTCACGCCGGGCTTGATGTGTTCGCCGATCATTTCCAGCACTTCGGCGGCCAGGCGGCCGGCGATGCGCATCTTCTCGATATCGTCGGGCGTCTTGATGGTGACGGTCATGCGAATTCTCTTCGGGCGTGCAAGCACGCATGAATAATAAGGAATACGCGATTCTAGCAGACCTGACCGACCGATCTACTCCCGCCCGGCCATCCGCGGCGGGTTTCACTGCGTCCACGGTTATGGTATAAAGCGCCCCGCTCCGAGGCTGCGGCCTTTTTCGGAGCACAAACCCACACATGCATCGACACGATGGCCTGGGTGCCCGCAAGGGTTGGTCATTGGGATGCGTGGAGGCCTAACCCGACTTATCGAGGAACTATCATGTCCCAAGTCAACATGCGCGATATGCTGAAGGCCGGTGTGCACTTCGGCCACCAGACCCGTTACTGGAACCCGAAAATGGGCAAGTTCATTTTCGGCGCGCGCAACAAGATCCATATCATCAACCTCGAAAAGACCCTGCCGATGTTCAACGAGGCCCTGACCTTCGTTGAGCGCCTGGCCGCTGGCAAGAACAAGATCCTGTTCGTCGGCACCAAGCGTTCCGCCGGCAAGATCGTTCGCGAGGAAGCCGCTCGTTGCGGTATGCCGTACGTCGACCATCGCTGGCTGGGCGGCATGCTCACCAACTACAAGACCATCCGTCAGTCGATCAAGCGCCTGCGCGACCTGGAAACCCAGTCCCAGGACGGCACCTTCGACAAGCTGACCAAGAAAGAAGCCCTGATGCGCAGCCGTGACCTCGAGAAGCTCGAGCGCAGCCTGGGCGGCATCAAGGACATGGGCGGCCTGCCGGACGCTCTGTTCGTGATCGACGTCGACCACGAGCGCATCGCCATCACCGAAGCCAACAAGCTGGGCATCCCGGTCATCGGCGTTGTCGATACCAACAGCAGCCCGGAAGGCGTCGACTATGTAATTCCCGGTAACGATGATGCCATCCGCGCCGTGCAACTCTACCTGAACTCGATGGCCGAAGCGGTAATCCGCGGCAAGCAGGGCGCTGCCACCAGCGCCGACGAGTTCGTCGAGGAAGCGCCGGCCGAATCCGCCGAAGGCTGATTCCGGGACGTTCAGACGTCCGACGGTGCGCAGGAAGGGGGCTAGGCCCCCTTTTTGCCACCTTTGAGTTTCTGTCCGGCAGGCCGGGCACAAAGGTTTTTTGAGAGCTACCACTCAAGAGGATTTCGAAATGGCAGAAATTACTGCAGCCATGGTTAAAGAACTGCGCGAGCGTACCGGCTTGGGCATGATGGAGTGCAAGAAGGCGCTGACCGCCGCTGGCGGCGACATCGAGAAGGCCATCGACGACATGCGCGCTGCCGGTGCGATCAAGGCTGCCAAGAAGGCCGGCAACATTGCCGCCGAAGGCTCGATCGCCGTCAAGATCGCTGCCGACAACAAGGCCGCCGTGATCATCGAAGTCAACTCCCAGACCGACTTCCTGGCCCTCCAGGACGACTTCAAGGGCTTCGTCGCCGAGAGCCTGGAAAAGGCCTTCAACGAGAAGCTGACCGACGCCGCTCCGCTGGTCGAAGCACGTGAGGAAGCTCGTCTGGCCCTGGTCGCCAAGACCGGCGAGAACGTCAACATCCGCCGCCTGACCCGCGTCGAGGGCGACGTGGTCGGCGCCTACCTGCACGGCCACCGCATCGGTGTCGTGGTCAACCTGAAAGGCGGCAACCCGGAACTGGCCAAGGACATCGCCATGCATGTCGCCGCCAGCAACCCGCAGTTCCTGAGCGCTTCGGAAGTTTCCGAAGAAGCGATCGCGAAAGAGAAGGAAATCTTCCTGGCGCTGAACGCCGACAAGATCGCCGGCAAGCCGGAGAACATCGTCGAGAACATGGTCAAGGGCCGCATCAGCAAGTTCCTCGCCGAAGCGAGCCTGGTCGAGCAGCCTTTCGTGAAGAACCCGGAAGTGAAGGTCGGCGACCTGGCCAAGCAGGCCGGCGCCGAAATCGTTTCCTTCGTTCGTTACGAAGTGGGTGAAGGCATCGAGAAGGCCGAAGTGGACTTCGCTGCCGAAGTTGCCGCTCAAGTAGCCGCCACCAAGCAGTAACAAAGACGGTTTCGACTGTCGCCCCGGAAGAGGCTGCCCGCTGATGCGTGCGGCCTCTTCGTCAAATGGGGAAGCGTTCGGGGCAGCTTCCGCGTTGCCGGCCCGCTCGGCGGGCTTGCACGCAACGCAGGCGCAAAGTCGTCTCCGCCCACGACGGCCCGGCCGTCACGTATTTTTATCGCCGCAGGAGAAAAGGTCATGGCTCAGCAACTGAGCGCTCGTCAACCTCGCTATAAACGCATTCTTCTAAAGTTGAGCGGCGAAGCCCTGATGGGCTCGGAGGAGTTCGGCATTGATCCCAAGGTGCTGGACCGCATGGCGCTGGAAATCGGCCAGTTGGTCGGGATCGGCGTGCAGGTCGGCCTGGTCATCGGCGGCGGCAACCTGTTCCGCGGCGCGGCCCTGTCCGCGGCCGGCATGGACCGGGTGACCGGCGACCACATGGGGATGCTGGCCACCGTGATGAACGGCCTGGCGATGCGCGATGCGCTGGAGCGCTCGAACATCCCCGCGCTGGTGATGTCGGCGATCTCCATGGTCGGTGTGACCGACCACTACGACCGCCGCAAGGCCATGCGCCACCTCGGCGGTGGCGAGGTGGTGATCTTCTCCGCCGGTACCGGCAACCCGTTCTTCACCACCGACTCGGCGGCTTGCCTGCGCGCCATCGAGATCGACGCCGACGTGGTCCTTAAGGCTACCAAGGTCGATGGCGTGTACACTGCCGACCCGTTCAAGGACCCGAATGCCGAGAAGTTCGAGCGCCTGACCTATGATGAAGTGCTCGACCGCAAGCTCGGCGTGATGGACCTGACCGCCATCTGCCTGTGCCGTGACCAGAACATGCCGCTGCGGGTGTTCAACATGAACAAGCCGGGCGCATTGCTGAATATTGTTGTTGGTGGTGCCGAAGGCACCCTGATCGAGGAGGGTTGAGAATGATCAACGAGATCAAGAAGGAAGCGCAGGAGCGCATGGGCAAGACCCTGGAAGCGCTGGGCCATGCCTTCGCGAAGATTCGTACCGGTCGCGCGCATCCGAGCATCCTGGATAGCGTGATGGTTTCCTATTACGGGGCCGATACGCCGCTGCGCCAGGTCGCCAACGTCACCGTGGAAGACTCCCGTACCCTGGCCCTGGCCGTGTTCGACAAGAGCATGATCCAGGCGGTCGAGAAGGCCATCATGACCTCCGACCTGGGGCTCAACCCGGCCACCGCCGGCACCACCATCCGCGTACCGATGCCGGCCCTGACCGAGGAGACCCGCAAGGGCTACACCAAGCAGGCGCGTGCCGAGGCCGAGCAGGCGCGGGTTTCCGTGCGCAACATCCGTCGCGATGCGCTGGCCCAGTTGAAGGACCTGCAGAAGGAAAAGGAAATCAGCGAGGACGAAGAGCGCCGCGCCGGCGACGACGTGCAGAAGCTGACCGACAAGTTCATCGGTGAGATCGAGAAGGCACTGGAAGCCAAAGAAGCGGACCTCATGGCTGTCTGAGGCCGGGCTGACGTCATGGAAAAGACCCGGAAGGATGTGTGCGTGCCACGCCACGTGGCCATTATCATGGACGGTAACAATCGCTGGGCGAAGAAGCGTCTTCTGCCCGGCGTTGCCGGCCACAAGGCCGGTGTCGATGCCGTCAGGGCGGTGATCGAGGTCTGCGCCGAGGCAGGGGTCGAGGTCCTCACCCTGTTCGCGTTCTCCAGCGAGAACTGGCAGCGTCCGGCGGACGAAGTCAGCGCGCTGATGGAGCTGTTTCTCGTGGCCCTGCGCCGCGAGGTGCGCAAGCTCGACGAGAACGGCATCCGCCTGCGCATCATCGGCGATCGCACGCGTTTCCATCCGGAGTTGCAGGCGGCCATGCGCGAAGCGGAAGCCGCCACTGCCGGCAATACCCGTTTCCTCCTCCAGGTCGCCGCCAACTACGGCGGCCAGTGGGACATCGTCCAGGCCGCACAGCGCCTGGCGCGCGAGGTCCAGGGCGGGCACCTGGCGGCGGACGATATCTCCGCCGAGCTGCTCCAGGGCTGCCTGGTGACCGGCGACCAGCCGCTGCCCGACCTGTGCATCCGCACCGGTGGCGAGCATCGCATCAGCAATTTCCTTCTCTGGCAGCTGGCCTACGCCGAGCTGTATTTCTCCGACCTGTTCTGGCCCGACTTCAAGCACGCGGCGATGCGGGCTGCCCTGGCGGATTTCTCCAAGCGCCAGCGCCGCTTCGGCAAGACCAGCGAGCAAGTCGAGGCCGAGGCCCGTCCGTCATGCTGAAACAACGGATCATCACGGCGCTGGTGCTTTTGCCCATCGCGCTGGGTGGTTTTTTCCTTCTCGAAGGGGCGTTCTTCGCCCTGTTCATCGGCGCGGTGGTGAGCCTGGGGGCCTGGGAATGGGCGCGCCTGGCCGGCTATGAACAACAGTTCGGTCGCGTTGCCTACGCGGCGACGGTCGCCGTGCTGATGGTCGCTCTCTACCATCTGCCGCAGCTTGCCGGAGCCGTGCTGCTGCTGGCGCTGGTCTGGTGGACGCTGGCCACCGTGCTGGTGCTCACCTACCCGGAAAGCGTCGGCTACTGGGGCGGCCGCTGGCGCCGCCTGGGCATGGGCCTGCTGATCCTGTTGCCGGCCTGGCAGGGGCTGGTCCTGCTCAAGCAGTGGCCGCTGGCCAATGGCCTGATCATCGCCGTGATGGTGCTGGTCTGGGGCGCGGATATCGGCGCCTACTTCTCCGGCAAGGCCTTCGGCAAGCGCAAGCTGGCGCCGCGGGTCAGCCCCGGCAAGAGCTGGGAAGGCGTTTACGGCGGCCTGGCGGCCAGCCTGGCGATCACCCTGGCGGTCGGCCTCTACCGCGGCTGGTCCCTCGGCGCGCTGCTCCTGGCCCTGCTCGGCGCGGCGCTGGTGGTGTTCGTCTCGATCGTCGGCGACCTCACCGAAAGCATGTTCAAGCGCCAATCCGGAATCAAGGACAGCAGCAACCTGCTGCCCGGCCACGGTGGCGTGCTGGATCGCATCGACAGCCTGACGGCAGCCATCCCGGTGTTCGCGGCCCTGCTCTGGGCCGCCGGCTGGGGTGCGCCATGAGTCGACCGCAGCGGATCAGCGTGCTCGGCGCGACCGGCTCGATCGGCCTGAGCACCCTGGACGTCGTCCAGCGTCATCCCGATCGTTACGAGGCCTTCGCCCTGACTGGCTTCAGCCGCCTGGCCGAACTCGAGGCGCTGTGCCTCAGGCACCGCCCCGTCTATGCGGTGGTGCCGGAGCAGGCCGCGGCGATTGCCTTGCAGGGCTCGCTCGCCGCGGCGGGTGTCCGCACCCGGGTGCTGTTCGGCGAGCAGGCGTTGTGCGAAGTGGCCAGCGCGCCCGAAGTGGACATGGTAATGGCGGCCATCGTCGGCGCCGCCGGGCTGCCGTCGACCCTGGCGGCCGTCGAGGCCGGCAAGCGCGTACTGCTGGCCAACAAGGAGGCGCTGGTGATGTCCGGCGCGCTGTTCATGCAGGCGGTCAAGCGCAGCGGCGCGGTGCTCCTGCCGATCGACAGCGAGCACAACGCGATCTTCCAGTCGCTGCCGCGCAATTATGCCGATGGCCTGGAGCGGGTCGGCGTGCGCCGGATCCTCTTGACCGCCTCCGGCGGCCCGTTCCGTGAGACGCCGCTGGAGCAGCTTGCTTCGGTGACGCCGGAGCAGGCTTGTGCGCACCCGAACTGGTCGATGGGGCGGAAGATTTCCGTCGATTCCGCCAGCATGATGAACAAGGGGCTCGAACTGATCGAGGCGTGCTGGCTGTTCGACGCCCAGCCGAGCCAGGTCGAGGTGGTGATCCACCCGCAGAGCGTGATCCACTCGATGGTGGACTACGTCGACGGTTCGGTGATCGCCCAGCTCGGCAATCCGGACATGCGCACGCCGATTTCCTATGCCATGGCCTGGCCGGAGCGAATCGATTCCGGCGTTTCGCCGCTGGATATGTTCGCCGTCGGTCGCCTGGATTTCCAGCGCCCCGACGAGCAGCGCTTCCCCTGCCTGCGCCTGGCGAGCCAGGCCGCGGAAACCGGCGGCAGCGCCCCGGCCATGCTGAATGCCGCGAACGAGGTGGCCGTGGCCGCATTTCTCGAGCGGCACATCCGCTTCAGCGACATCGCGGTTATCATCGAGGACGTGCTGAACCGCGAGGCGGTGACCGCAGTCGAATCGCTCGATCAGGTCCTGGCTGCCGATCGCCGCGCGCGTTCGGTCGCCGGGCAATGGTTGACCCGGCACGCCGGCTAGTCTTCGGACGGCCTGGAGGTAGGAGATGAGTGCGCTTTACATGATCGTCGGCACCCTGGTAGCCCTGGGTGTGCTGGTGACGTTCCACGAATTCGGCCACTTCTGGGTCGCGCGACGCTGCGGGGTGAAGGTCCTGCGCTTCTCCGTCGGCTTCGGCACGCCGCTGGTGCGCTGGCACGACCGGCACGGCACCGAGTTCGTGGTGGCGGCCATTCCGCTGGGCGGCTACGTCAAGATGCTCGACGAGCGCGAGGCGGAAGTACCGGCCCATCTGCTCGAACAGTCCTTCAATCGCAAGACGGTCCGTCAGCGGATCGCCATCGTCGCGGCTGGTCCCATCGCCAATTTCCTACTGGCGATTCTGTTCTTCTGGGTCGTCGCCCTGCTCGGTAGCCAGCAGGTACGCCCGGTCATCGGTTCCGTGGCGCCGGAGAGCCTGGCCGCCCAGGCCGGCCTGGAGGCCGGGCAGGAGCTGCTGGCGGTGGATGGCGAGCCCGTCACCGGCTGGAACGGGGTCAACCTGCAGCTGGTTCGCCGTCTCGGCGAGAGCGGTACGCTGGAAGTGCGGGTGCAGGAAAAAGGCTCGAATGTCGATTCCACCCACCAGGTGCGTCTGGATGGCTGGCTGAAGGGCGAGGACAATCCCGATCCCATCGCCTCGCTGGGCATCCGGCCCTGGCGGCCGGCCTTGCCGCCGGTGCTGGCCGAACTCGACCCCAAGGGGCCGGCGCAGGCCGCCGGACTGAAGCTCGGCGACCGCTTGCAGAGCATCGATGGCATCGCCGTCGACGACTGGCAGCAGGTGGTGGACAGCGTCCGTGCCCGTCCCGGGCAGCGCGTCCAGCTCAAGGTGCTGCGCGACGGCGAAGTGCTGGATGTTGCCCTGGAGCTGGCGGTGCGCGGCGAGGGCAAGGCCCGGAGCGGCTACATGGGGGCGGGGGTCGCCGGTACCGAATGGCCGGCGGAAATGCTCCGCGAAGTGAGCTACGGACCGCTGGAGGCGGTGGGTCAGGCGCTTTCCCGAACCTGGACCATGAGCCTGCTAACGCTCGACTCCATAAAGAAAATGTTGCTCGGCGAGCTCTCGGTAAAAAACTTGAGCGGGCCGATAACCATTGCTAAAGTGGCGGGCGCTTCAGCCCAGTCTGGCGTGGGGGATTTTCTCAATTTCCTGGCCTATCTGAGCATTAGCTTGGGGGTTCTCAACCTGCTGCCGATCCCTGTCCTTGATGGCGGGCATCTGCTGTTCTATCTGGTTGAGTGGGTGCGCGGGCGCCCATTATCCGAACGGGTACAGGCTTGGGGGATGCAGATCGGCATCAGTCTGGTCGTTGGCGTGATGTTGCTCGCTCTGGTCAACGATCTGAGTCGTCTGTAGTCATGTTGAATTCGAATCTGCCGCCCTTTGCGGCAGATTCTCTATTTGTCAGTTGGAAAAAAAGGACTCCATGAAACGCTTTCTGCTACCCGCGCTGCTGTCAGCGCTGATGATCGCCGAGGTTCACGCCGAGTCCTTCACTGTTTCCGATATCCGGGTCAATGGCCTGCAGCGCGTGTCCGCCGGTAGCGTGTTCGCCGCCCTGCCGCTGAACGTCGGCGAGACCATCGACGACCAGGCCCTGGTCCAGGCCACCCGCTCCCTGTTCAAGACCGGCTTCTTCCAGGACATCCAGCTCGGCCGTGATGGCAACGTGCTGGTAGTCACTGTAGTCGAGCGCCCGTCGATCTCCAGCATCGAGATCGAGGGCAACAAGGCGATTTCCAAGGAAGACCTGCTCAAGGGCCTGAAACAGTCCGGCCTGGCCGAGGGCGAGATCTTCCAGCGCGCCACCCTCGAAGGCGTGCGCAACGAGCTGCAACGCCAGTACGTGGCCCAGGGCCGCTACTCGGCCGAGATCAACGCGGAAGTGATCCCGCAGCCGCGCAACCGCGTCGCGCTGAAGATCAACATCAACGAAGGCACGGTCGCCGCGATTTCCCACATCAACGTGGTGGGCAACACCGTCTTCTCCGAAGAAGACCTGACCGACCTGTTCGAACTGAAGACCACCAACTGGCTGTCGTTCTTCAAGAACGACGACAAGTACGCCCGCGAAAAGCTCTCCGGCGACCTCGAGCGCCTGCGCTCCTATTACCTGGACCGCGGCTACATCAACATGGATATCGCCTCCACCCAGGTATCCATCACCCCGGACAAGAAGCACGTCTACATCACCGTCAACATCAACGAGGGTGAGAAGTACACCATCCGCGACGTGAAGCTGACCGGCGACCTGAAGGTGCCGGAAGAGGAAGTGAAGCGCCTGCTGCTGGTACAGAAGGGCCAGGTGTTCTCGCGCAAGGTGATGACCACCACCTCCGACCTGATCACCCGTCGCCTGGGCAACGAGGGCTACACCTTCGCCAACGTCAACGGCGTGCCGGAAGCCCATGACGACGACAAGACCGTCTCGGTGACCTTCGTCGTCGACCCGGGCAAGCGCGCCTACGTCAACCGCATCAATTTCCGCGGCAACACCAAGACCGAAGACGAAGTGCTGCGCCGCGAAATGCGCCAGATGGAAGGCGGCTGGGCCTCCACCTACCTGATCGACCAGTCCAAGGCCCGCCTGGAGCGCCTCGGCTACTTCAAGGAAGTCAACGTCGAGACCCCGGCGGTTCCCGGCACCGACGACCAGGTCGACGTCAACTACAGCGTCGAAGAGCAACCGTCCGGCTCGATCACCGCCAGCGTCGGCTTCGCCCAGAGCGCCGGCCTGATCCTCGGCGGCTCGATCAGCCAGAACAACTTCCTGGGTACCGGCAACAAGGTCAGCATCGGCCTGACCCGCAGCGAATACCAGACCCGCTACAACTTCGGCTTCGTCGACCCCTACTGGACCGTCGACGGCGTCAGCCTCGGCTACAACGCCTTCTACCGGAAGACCGACTACGACGAACTCGACGTCGACGTCGCCAGCTACTCGGTGAACAGCCTGGGCGCCGGCATGAGCATCGGCTACCCGATCAGCGAGACCTCGCGCCTGACCTATGGCCTGAGCGTGCAGCGCGACCAGATCGACACCGGCCGCTACACCGTGGACGAGATCTACGACTTCCTCGACAAGGAAGGCGACAACTTCACCAACTTCAAGGCTTCCATCGGCTGGTCCGAATCGACCCTGAACAAGGGCGTGCTGGCCACCCGTGGTCACTCGCAGAGCCTGACCCTGGAAACCACCCTGCCGGGCAGCGACCTGTCGTTCTACAAGATCGACTACCGCGGCCAGGTCTTCGCCCCGCTGACCGACAACTACACCATGCGCTTCCACACCGAGCTGGGCTATGGCGACGGCTACGGATCCACCGAGCGCCTGCCGTTCTACGAGAACTACTACGCCGGCGGCTTCAACTCGGTGCGGGGCTTCAAGGACAGCACGCTGGGGCCTCGTAGTACCCCCTCTAGGGCTTACAAGGATGGGAAGATCATTCCTGGGCCTGATGAGCGTGGTCGCTACACCGACCCGGACCAGGATCCCGAAGCCTTCGGTGGTAACATCCTGATCACCGGCGGCGCCGAGCTGCTGTTCCCGCTGCCGTTCGTCAAGGACCAGCGCCAGTTGCGTACCGTGCTGTTCTGGGACGTGGGTAGCACCTTCGATACCGACTGCCCGACCAAGACCACCACCAACTGCGACGGCATCAAGACCGACAACCTCGCCAGTTCCGTGGGCGTCGGCCTGACCTGGATCACCGCGCTGGGCCCGCTGAGCTTCAGCCTGGCGACGCCGATCAAGAAGCCGGACAACGCGGAAACCCAGGTCTTCCAGTTCTCCCTGGGCCAGACCTTCTGATTTGTACGTAGTACCGAGTAACGAAACCATGCTTTGTGCAGGAGTGCATCGTGCGTAAGTTCACCCAGTTCGTCCTGATCACCGCAGCCATCATGGCGGCTCCTTCGGCGTTCGCTGAAATGAAGATCGCGGTGCTCAACTACCAGATGGCGCTGCTCGAGTCCGATGCCGCCAAGCAATACGCCGTGGATGCCGAGAAGAAGTTCGGCCCCCAGCTGAACAAGCTGAAGAACCTCGAGCGCGACGCCAAGGCTCTGCAGGACAAGCTGGTTTCCAACGGCAGCAAGATGTCCCAGGGCGACCGCGAGAAGGCCGAGCTGGACTTCAAGCAGAAGGCCCGTGACTTCCAGTTCCAGTCCAAGGAATTGAACGAGTCGAAGGCCGCCGCCGACCGCGACATGCTGAAGAAACTCAAGCCGAAGCTGGACCAGGCCGTCGAGGAGACCATCAAGAAAGGTGGTTACGACATGGTCATCGAACGTGGCGCCGTGGTCGACGTCAAGCCGCAATACGACATCACCCGCCAGGTGATCGAGCGGATGAACCAGCTGCGTTGATGATGAGTACCTTGTCCTACACCCTGGGCCAGCTGGCCGCGCATGTCGGCGCGGAAGTCCGTGGCGACGCGGACCTGCCGATCCAGGGCCTGGCGACCTTGCAGGAGGCCGGACCGGCTCAGCTGAGCTTCCTGGCCAACCCGCAGTATCGCAAGTACCTGCCCGAAAGCCGTGCCGGCGCCGTCCTGCTGACGGCTGCCGACGCCGACGGGTTCGCCGGTACCGCGCTGGTGGTGGCCAACCCCTACCTGGCCTATGCCAGCCTGTCGCACCTGTTCGATCGCAAACCGAAGGCGGCTGCCGGTATCCATCCTACCGCCATCGTCGCGGCGGACGCCGAGGTCGATCCGAGCGCCAGCGTCGGCGCCTATGCGGTGATCGAGAGTGGCGCCCGCATCGGCGCTGGCGTCAGCATCGGCGCGCACTGCGTGATCGGAGCCCGTAGCGTGATCGGCGAAGGCGGCTGGCTGGCGCCGCGGGTCACGCTCTACCACGACGTCACCATCGGCGCGCGGGTGAGTATCCAGTCGGGCGCGGTGATCGGCGGCGAAGGTTTCGGTTTCGCCAACGAGAAGGGCGTCTGGCAGAAGATCGCCCAGATCGGCGGGGTGACCATCGGTGACGACGTCGAGATCGGCGCGAACACCACCATCGACCGTGGAGCACTGTCCGATACGCTGATCGGCAACGGTGTGAAGCTGGACAACCAGATCATGATCGCGCACAACGTGCAGATCGGCGATCATACCGCCATGGCCGCTTGCGTCGGCATTTCCGGCAGCGCCAAGATCGGCAGGCATTGCATGCTCGCCGGCGGCGTTGGCCTGGTCGGCCATATCGAGATCTGCGACAACGTTTTCGTGACCGGCATGACCATGGTGACCCGCTCGATCACCGAGCCGGGATCGTATTCCTCCGGTACCGCCATGCAACCGGCGGCCGAATGGAAAAAAAGCGCCGCGCGCATTCGTCAACTGGACGACATGGCGCGTCGACTTCAGCAGCTGGAAAAACGCCTGGCTGCCGTGACCTCAAGCGGTGACGCTTCATCTGATGCGTAATTGACGTTTTTTTGCGTCACCCTTTTCTGAACAGGCTCCCCCTAACATGATGGACATCAACGAGATTCGCGAATACCTGCCTCATCGCTATCCTTTCCTGCTGGTGGATCGGGTGGTAGAGCTGGACATCGAGGGCAAGCGCATTCGCGCCTACAAGAATGTCAGTATCAATGAGCCGTTCTTCAACGGACATTTCCCCGAGCACCCGATCATGCCGGGCGTGCTGATCATCGAGGCGATGGCCCAGGCGGCCGGTATCCTCGGTTTCAAGATGCTCGACGTGAAGCCCGCCGACGGCACCCTTTACTACTTCGTCGGTTCGGACAAGCTGCGCTTCCGCCAGCCGGTCCTGCCGGGCGACCAACTGCAACTGCACGCCAAGTTCATCAGCGTGAAGCGCAGCATCTGGAAATTCGACTGCCACGCTACCGTCGACGACAAGCCGGTATGCTCGGCTGAAATCATCTGTGCGGAACGCAAACTATGAGTTTGATCGATCCTCGCGCCATCATCGATCCGAGCGCCAGGCTGGCGGCTGACGTCCAGGTGGGCCCGTGGTCCATCGTCGGGGCGGAAGTGGAGATCGGTGAAGGGACGGTGATCGGTCCGCACGTGGTGCTCAAGGGCCCCACGAAGATCGGCAAGCACAACCGCATCTACCAGTTTTCCAGCGTCGGCGAGGATACTCCCGACCTGAAATACAAGGGCGAGCCGACGCGCCTGGTGATCGGTGACCACAACGTGATCCGCGAAGGCGTGACCATCCATCGCGGAACCGTCCAGGATCGCGCGGAAACCACCATTGGCGACCACAACCTGATCATGGCCTATGCGCACATCGGCCATGACAGCGTGATCGGCAACCATTGCATCCTGGTGAACAACACGGCGCTGGCCGGGCATGTCCACGTGGACGACTGGGCGATCCTGTCCGGCTACACCCTGGTGCACCAGTACTGCCGGATCGGCGCGCACAGCTTTTCCGGCATGGGCAGCGCCATCGGCAAGGACGTCCCGGCCTACGTGACGGTCTTCGGCAACCCGGCCGAAGCCCGCAGCATGAACTTCGAAGGCATGCGTCGGCGCGGCTTCAGCAGCGAGGCCATCCATGCCCTGCGGCGTGCCTACAAGGTGGTCTATCGCCAGGGACATACCGTCGAGGAAGCCCTGGCCGAGCTGGCCGAAAGCGCTGCCCAGTTCCCCGAGGTCGCGGTGTTCCGTGATTCCATCCAGAGCGCAACCCGCGGCATCACCCGCTGAGCCATGGCTGACGGATTACGCGTAGCCCTGGTCGCCGGCGAGGCCTCCGGCGACATCCTCGGGGCCGGACTGATGCAGGCGCTGCGGGCGCGGCACCCGGATATCGAGTTCATCGGCGTCGGTGGGCCGCGCATGGAGGCCGAAGGGCTGTCCAGCTATTTCCCCATGGAGCGCCTGTCGGTAATGGGCCTGGTCGAAGTGCTGGGCAGGCTGCCGGAGTTGTTGCGACGGCGCAAGCGCCTGATCCGCACGCTCATCGAGGCCCGGCCGGATGTGATGATCGGCATCGACGCTCCCGACTTCACCCTCGGCGTCGAACACAAGCTGCGCCAGGCTGGCCTGCGCACCGTGCATTACGTCAGCCCTTCGGTATGGGCCTGGCGGCAGAAGCGGGTGCTGAAGATTCGCGAAGCCTGCGACCTGATGCTGGCATTGTTCCCCTTCGAAGCACGTTTCTACGAAGAGCATGGGGTGCCTGTGCGTTTCGTCGGCCACCCCCTGGCCAACACCATTCCCCCGGAGGCGGATCGCGCTGCGGCCCGCGCGGGGCTCGGATTGCCGGCGGACGGACAGGTGCTGGCGCTGATGCCTGGCAGTCGCGGCGGCGAGGTCGGCAAGCTCGGCGCCTTGTTCCTCGACACCGCCCAGCGCCTGCTCGTCGAACGGCCGGGCCTGCGTTTCGTGCTGCCCTGCGCCAGCGCTGCACGGCGCGAACAGATCGAGCAGATGCTCCAGGGCCGCGAGCCTCTGCCGCTGACGCTGCTCGACGGCGCTTCCCATGAAGCGCTTGCCGCCTGCGATGCGGTGCTGATCGCCTCCGGTACCGCGACCCTCGAGGCGCTGCTCTACAAGCGGCCCATGGTGGTGGCTTATCGGGTCGCCGGGCTGACGTACCGGATTCTCAAGCGCCTGGTGAAAAGCCCGTACATCTCCCTGCCGAACCTGTTGGCCGGACGCCTGTTGGTGCCGGAACTGATCCAGGACGCCGCCACCCCGCAAGCGCTAGCCGCAACCCTCTCGCCGCTGCTGGACGACGGCTCGCAGCAGGTGGAATTCTTCGATGCCATCCATCGGGCCTTGCGCCAGGATGCCTCGGCACAGGCGGCGGAAGCCGTCCTGCAACTGGTGGAGCGCCGCTGATGCAACTGGGTCTGGATTTCAATCTGGTGGAGGATCTGGTCGCGGGCGTCGACGAGGTCGGTCGCGGTCCGTTGTGCGGCCCGGTGGTCACCGCCGCGGTGATTCTCGACCCGAGCCGCCCGATCCTCGGCCTGAACGACTCGAAGAAGCTCAGCGAAGCCCGCCGCGAGGCGCTGTTCGAAGAGATCCGCGAGAAGGCCCTGGCCTGGTGCATCGCCCGCGCCGAGGTCGAGGAGATCGACCGGCTGAACATTCTGCATGCCACCATGCTCGCCATGCAGCGCGCGGTCGAAGGCCTCAGCGTGACTCCGCGGCTGGCCCTGATCGACGGCAATCGTTGTCCGAAACTGGCGGTGCCCTGCGCGCCGGTGGTCAAGGGCGACAGCCAGGTGCCGGCGATCGCTGCGGCGTCGATCCTGGCCAAGGTCAGTCGCGACCGGGAAATGGTCGAGCTGGACCGGGTCTATCCGGGCTATGGCATGGCCGGGCACAAGGGATATCCGACCGCGGTCCATCTCGAGGCGCTTTCCCGCCTCGGCCCGACGCCGATCCATCGACGCTCGTTTGCGCCGGTTCGCGAATTGCTGGACGTCTCTGTTCAATAATTGAACGGATGTCGCGTGACTGACCGTATCTGTCGCCTGGTGACAAGCGGCGAGCGACGTCAATAGCGGAAAGTCCTGCCCCTTCCTGCCAAGTGCCATTCACAGCGAAATTTCCTTCGGCTCGCACGTCATTCCGTGTGTGTCCGAAACACGCGGCCTTCTACCCGGGAGGTCGGCTGACAACAATCCGCCACAAGCGGAACAGGGGAGTTATCCATGCAAGAATTCGCCACTCAGGTCGTCGACCTGCTCAACGGCCTTATCTGGGGCAAGATCCTCATCTGGCTGCTGGTCGGTTGCGGCCTGTACTTCACCGTGCGCCTGGGGCTGATCCAGTTCCGCCACTTCGGTCATACCTTCAGCGTGCTCAAGGGCAGCCGCCAGTCGGACGACTCGGGAATCTCCTCGTTCCAGGCGCTCTGCACCTCTCTGGCGGCGCGGGTCGGTACCGGCAACGTCGCCGGCGTGGCGGTAGCGATCACGCTCGGCGGTCCCGGCGCAGTGTTCTGGATGTGGGCGATCGCCCTGGTGGGGATGGCGACCGGCTTCGTCGAGGCGACCCTGGCCCAGTTGTTCAAGATTCGCGACGACAAGGGCCAGTTCCGTGGCGGCCCGGCCTACTACATGGAGAAGGGCCTGGGCGCGCGCTGGATGGGCATCCTGTTCTCGATCTTCCTGATCATCGCCTTCGGTTTCGTCTTCAACTCGGTGCAGGCCAATACCATCACCGGTGCCATGCAGGGCGCCTTCGGCGTGCCGACCTGGATCAGCGGCATCGCCGTGGTGATCCTCACCGCGTTGATCATCTTCGGCGGCCTGCGTTCCATCGCGCGCTTCTCCGAACTGGCGGTACCCTTCATGGCGGTGGCCTACCTGCTGCTGGCGGTGGGCATCATCCTGTTCAACCTCAGCGAACTGCCGGGCGTCCTGGCGATGGTGGTGAAGAGTGCCTTCGGCTGGCACGAGGCCGCCGCCGGCGGCATCGGCGCGGCGATCCTCAACGGCTTCAAGCGCGGCCTGTTCTCCAACGAAGCAGGCATGGGCTCGGCGCCCAACGCCGCCGCCTCGGCCACGCCCTATCCGCCGCACCCGGCGTCCCAGGGCTACGTGCAGATGGCCGGCGTGTTCATCGATACCCTGCTGATCTGTACCGCTTCCGCCGCCATCATCCTGCTGGCCGGACCGCAGGAAGGCGAGGGCATCATGCTGGTGCAGAATGCCCTGACCAGCCAGGTCGGCGATTGGGGCCGCTATTTCCTGGCGGTGATCATCCTGTTCTTCGCCTTCACCTCGATCGTCGCCAACTACTTCTATGCCGAGAACTGCCTGGTATTCCTCGAGCACAACCACCTGGCGGGCCTGTTGATCTTCCGCCTGATCGTGCTGGCGATGGTGATGTTCGGCGCGCTGGCTTCGCTGCCGTTCGTCTGGAACCTTGCCGACGTGTCGATGGGCCTGATGGCGATCACCAACCTGATCGCCATCCTGCTGCTGTCCAACCTCGCGATCAAGCTGGCCAAGGACTACAACGCCCAGCGCAAGGCCGGCAAGCTGCCGACCTTCGACGCCAGCCAGTTCCCGGAAGTCCAGCAGAAGCTCGAGCCGGGCATCTGGGACGACCGCCGCGCCTGAGCGCGGGGCGGGCGAGGCTTCTCGGCGCAGCCGAGGCGCATCGTCCGCTCTTGAACCTGTAGCTTTGCCACCGGGCCCGGTACAATCCGGGCCTTGTCGTTTTTGCGTTATTTCTGCTCCGGGGCCTTCATGACCGTATCCTTCGTTCACCTGCGTCTGCATACCGAATTCTCCCTGGTCGACGGCCTGGTCCGGGTCAAGCCCCTGGCCAAGGCAGTGGCAGGGCTGGGCATGCCGGCGGTGGCGGTCACCGACCAGAGCAACATGTGCTCGCTGGTGAAGTTCTACAAGACCGCCATGGGCGCCGGCATCAAGCCGATCTGCGGAGCCGACATCTGGCTCGCCAGCCGCGAGGAAGATGGCCCGCTCAGTCGCCTGAGCCTGCTGGCGATGAACGCGAAGGGCTATCGCAACCTCACCGAGCTGATTTCCCGCGGTTGGAGCGAAGGCCAGCGCAACGGCGAGATCATCATCGAGCGCGACTGGGTCAAGGAGGCGGCGGAAGGCCTGATCGCGCTGTCCGCGGCCAAGGAGGGCGAGATCGGCCACGCGCTGCTCGATGGCGAGGAAGCCAAGGCCGAGGCGCTGTTGCGCGAGTGGATGGAGGTGTTCCCCGGGCGCTTCTACGTCGAAGTGCAACGTACCAGCCGGGTCAACGACGAGGAGCACCTCCACGCGGCGGTGGCTTTGGCGTCACGCTGCAACGCGCCGCTGGTGGCGACCAACGACGTGCGCTTCATCAAGCAGGAGGACTTCGAGGCCCACGAGACCCGCGTCTGCATCGGCGAGGGGCGGACTCTCGACGATCCGCGGCGGCCGCGTACCTATTCGGACCAGCAATACCTGAAGTCGCCGGCGGAAATGGCCGAGCTGTTCAGCGACCTGCCGGAAGCGTTGGAAAACACCGTCGAGATCGCCAAGCGCTGCAACATCGAGGTGCAGCTGGGCAAGTACTTCCTGCCGGACTTCCCCACGCCCAATGGCATGGGCATCGACGACTACCTGCGGCACGCCTCCTTCGAAGGTCTCGAGGAGCGCCTGGAGGTGCTGTTGCCGAAGGACACCCCGGACTACGAGGCCAAGCGCCAGGTCTATGTCGATCGCCTGAACTTCGAACTCGATATCATCATCCAGATGGGTTTCCCCGGTTACTTCCTCATCGTGATGGACTTCATCAAGTGGGCGAAGAACAACGGCGTACCGGTAGGCCCCGGGCGGGGCTCGGGCGCCGGCTCGCTGGTGGCCTACGTGCTGAAGATCACCGACCTCGATCCGCTGGCCTATGACCTGCTGTTCGAACGTTTCCTCAACCCGGAACGGATCTCCATGCCCGACTTCGACGTCGACTTCTGCATGGAGGGCCGCGACCGGGTGATCGACTACGTGGCCGACGCCTACGGGCGCAACGCGGTGAGCCAGATCATCACCTTCGGCACCATGGCGGCGAAGGCGGTGGTACGCGACGTGGCGCGGGTCCAGGGCAAGTCCTACGGTCTCGCCGACCGGCTGTCGAAGATGATCCCGTTCGAAGTCGGCATGACCCTGGATAAGGCCTACGAGCAGGAAGAAATGCTCCGCGACTTCCTCAAGAGCGACGAGGAAGCCGCCGAGATCTGGGAGATGGCCCTCAAGCTGGAAGGCATCACCCGCGGTACCGGCAAGCACGCCGGTGGCGTGGTGATCGCGCCGACCAAGCTGACCGACTTCTCGCCGATCGCCTGCGACGAGGAAGGCGGCGGCCTGGTGACCCAGTTCGACAAGGACGACGTGGAGGCGGCCGGCCTGGTGAAGTTCGACTTCCTCGGCCTGCGGACCCTGACCATCATCAAGTGGGCGATGGAGATCATCAACCGCGAGCAGGCCAAGAAGGGTCTGGAGCCGGTGAACATCGACTTCATCCCGCTGGACGACAAGCCGACCTATTCGCTGCTGCAGAAGGCCGAGACCACTGCGGTATTCCAGCTCGAATCGCGCGGCATGAAGGAGCTGATCAAGAAGCTCAAGCCGGACTGCCTGGAAGACCTCATCGCACTGGTGGCGCTGTTCCGCCCGGGTCCTCTGCAGTCGGGCATGGTGGACGACTTCATCAACCGCAAGCACGGTCGCGCCGAGCTGTCCTATCCGCACCCCGATTACCAGTACGCCGGCCTGGAGCCGGTGCTCAAGCCCACCTACGGCATCATCCTGTACCAGGAACAGGTGATGCAGATCGCCCAGGTCATGGCCGGCTATACCCTCGGTGGCGCGGACATGCTGCGCCGGGCGATGGGCAAGAAGAAGCCCGAGGAAATGGCCAAGCAGCGCGGCGGTTTCATCGAGGGTTGCAAGAACAACGGCATCGATGCCGACCTCGCGGGCAACATCTTCGACCTGGTGGAAAAATTCGCCGGCTACGGCTTCAACAAGTCGCACTCGGCAGCCTACGGCCTGGTCTCCTACCAGACCGCCTGGCTGAAGACCCACTTCCCGGCGCCGTTCATGGCCGCGGTACTCACCGCGGATATGCAGAACACCGACAAGGTGGTGACGCTGATCGAAGAATGCCGGCACATGAAGCTGCGCATCGTGGCGCCGGACGTGAACAACTCCGAGTTCCGCTTCACCGTCGACGACGATGGCCGGATCGTCTATGGCCTGGGCGCGATCAAGGGCGTCGGCGAGGGGCCGGTGGAGGCGATCACCGAATGCCGCGCCGAAGGCGGGCCGTTCAACACCCTGTTCGACTTCTGCGACCGCGTCGACCTGAAACGCATCAACAAGCGCACCCTGGAAGCGCTGATCCGCGCCGGTGCGCTGGATCGCCTGGGGCCGCACTACCACGACGAGCTAAAGGCCTACCAGGCTACCGTCGACCTCAACCGCGCCGTGCTGCTGGCGGCGATGGAGGAAGCGATCCAGGCCGCCGAGCAGACCGCGCGCAGCCACGACAGCGGGCACATGGACCTGTTCGGCGGAGTCTTCGCCGAGCCGGAGGCGGATGTCTACGCCAACCACCGCAAGGTCAAGGAGCTGACCCTCAAGGAACGCCTGAAGGGCGAGAAGGACACCCTCGGCCTGTACCTGACCGGCCATCCGATCGACGAGTACGAAGGCGAGGTGCGGCGCTTCGCCCGCCAGCGCATCGTCGAGCTGAAGCCGGCGCGCGATACCCAGACGGTGGCCGGGCTGATCGTCAACCTGCGGGTGATGAAGAACAAGAAGGGCGACAAGATGGGCTTCGTCACCCTCGACGACCGCTCCGGACGGATCGAGGCCTCGCTGTTCTCCGAAGCCTTCGCCGCGGCCCAGTCGCTGCTGCAGACCGACGCGCTGGTGGTGGTCGAGGGCGAGGTCAGCCAGGACGACTTCTCCGGCGGACTGCGCCTGCGCGCCAAGCGCGTGATGAGCCTGGAGGAGGCGCGTACCGGCCTGGCGGAGAGCCTGCGGATGAAGCTGCACGCCGACCTGTTGAAGGGCGATCGCCTGCGCTGGCTGGGCGAGCTGTTCAACCGCCATCGCGGTTCCTGCCCGATCACCCTGGACTACACCAGCGCCGACGCCAAGGCCCTGCTGCAGTTCGGCGAGAGCTGGCGGGTGGATCCGGCGGACGATCTGATCCAGGCATTGCGTGACCAGTTCGGGCGCGACAACGTCTTCCTCAATTATCGTTAATCGCGATGGGCGATAACGCCGTTGTTCCGCGCTCTGCGGCGGGAAAACGCGGATCGCCCTTGCTCCCGGCTCGACCCCTGGCGCCCGATCCCGTAAGGTAGGGCGCCAAACGGAAACGGCCCACTAGAATCTGCGCACGACGGAAGCCTATGAACCCGAACTTTCTTGATTTCGAACAGCCGATCGCCGACCTGCAAGCCAAGATCGAAGAGCTGCGCCTGGTGGGCAACGACAATGCGCTGAACATCAGCGACGAAATCTCGCGTCTGCAGGACAAGAGCAAGGCGCTCACCGAAAACATCTTCGGCAATCTGTCCAGTTGGCAGATCGCCCAGCTCGCGCGCCATCCCAAGCGTCCCTATACCCTCGACTACATCGGCTACCTGTTCAGCGATTTCGAGGAACTGCACGGCGACCGGCATTTCGCCGACGACCCGGCGATCGTCGGTGGCGTTGCCCGCCTCGACGGTTCCCCGGTGATGGTCATCGGCCACCAGAAAGGCCGCGAAGTCCGTGAGAAGGTCCGGCGCAACTTCGGCATGCCGCGTCCGGAAGGCTATCGCAAGGCCTGCCGCCTGATGGAAATGGCCGAACGCTTCAAGATGCCGATCCTCACCTTCATCGACACGCCCGGCGCCTACCCGGGCATCGATGCCGAGGAACGCGGCCAGAGCGAGGCGATCGCCTGGAACCTGCGGGTGATGGCGCGACTGAAGACGCCGATCATCGCCACCGTGATCGGCGAGGGCGGTTCCGGCGGCGCGCTGGCCATCGGTGTCTGCGACCAGTTGAACATGCTGCAATACTCCACCTATTCGGTGATCTCGCCGGAAGGCTGCGCCTCCATCCTCTGGAAGACCGCCGAGAAGGCGCCGGAAGCCGCCGAGGCCATGGGCATCACCGCCGAGCGCCTGAAAGGCCTGGGCATCGTCGACAAGGTCATCGACGAACCGCTGGGCGGCGCCCATCGCGATCCGGCGAGCATGGCCGAATCGATCCGTGGCGAACTGCTGGCGCAACTGAAGATGCTCCAGGGCCTGGAAATGGGTGAGTTGCTGGAGCGTCGTTACGACCGCCTGATGAGCTACGGCGCGCCGTAAGCCATCCGGCGCACTGGTACGATCGACAAGCCCGGCATTCGCCGGGCTTGTCGCATGAGGAGCGCAAGCATGCCGGCGGTGCCGCTCGAATCCCGTCTGTTACAGGCCCTGGCGCCCTGGCGCGAAGCGGGGGGCTGGTGCGTGGCGTTTTCCGGCGGGCTGGATTCCACGGTGTTGCTGCATCTGCTCGCCCAACTGGCCCGGAGCGAAGCCTTGCCGGCGCTGTCGGCGCTGCATGTCCACCATGGCTTGCAGGCTGCGGCGGACGGTTGGCCGGCGCACTGCCAGGCGGTCTGCCGATCGCTGGGTATCCCGCTGCGGGTCGAGCGGGTGCAGGTCGCCGTTGGCGGCAGCATCGAGCAGGCGGCGCGCGACGCCCGCTATCGCGCATTCCAGGCGAACCTGGGCGAGGGACAGGTGCTGCTCACCGCGCAGCACCTCGACGACCAGGCCGAGACCTTGCTGTTCCGCCTGTTGCGTGGAGCGGGCCTGCGCGGCCTGGCGGCGATGCCGGTGAGCCGGCCGCTGGGCGGCGGCCGCCTGTGCCGACCCTTGCTCGGGGTTTCCCGCGCCGAACTGGAAGCCTATGCGCAGACGCACCGGCTGGACTGGGTGGAGGATCCTTCCAACCAGGATCCGCGCTTCTCGCGCAACTACCTGCGCCGGGAGATCATGCCGCGTCTCGCCTCCCACTGGCCGCAGGCCGTCGCCGGCATGGCGCGCTGCGCGGCGCATCTGCGCGAGGCCGAAGACCTGCTGGCTGAACTGGCCGCCATCGACCTCCGGGCCTGCCGCCAACCCTCGGAACTGGATTGGCCGGACTGGCTGGATCTGCCCCGGATCGCCCTGGAGCCTCTGCGCCGCCTCAGCGCTGCGCGCCAGCGCAACCTGCTGCGGGCCTGGCTGGGACAGCTGACGCGGTTGCCGGACAGCGACCACTGGGCCGGCTGGGAGTCGTTGCGCGATGCCGGCGACGATGCCGACCCGATCTGGCGCCTGGAGAGCGGCGAGCTGCGTCGCGGCGCGGGGCGGATCTGGTGGTTGCCGGCGGACTGGCGGGCGGCGGCGGGACCGTTCGTCTGGGAGCGTCCCGCTCATCCATTGCTTCTTCCCGGCAATGGTCGGCTGGCGTTGCTCGGCGAGGTTCCGGCGGGACCGTTGCGCGTCGACTACCGGCGGGGTGGGGAGGTGCTGGCCCTGGCCGGGCGCGGTCGCCGCGACCTCAAGCGATTGCTCAACGAAGCGGGCGTACCGAGCTTCCTACGCGGTCGTTTGCCGCTGCTCTTCCGAGCCGACGAACTGCTCGCGGTGGCCAACATTCCTGGCCTGGACAGTCCCCGCGAGGGGGGCTGGCGACTGTCCTGGAGCCCGCCGACGAACGACCCGGGTTTGAGCTAGTAAGCCGTTTCCAGTAGACTACGCTCCCGTCTTGTACTGCTCCCGCCGATTCCCTCCGGAATCAGCAGGAGTTTGCTTTGCCCACGGATTTGTCCGTGGCGGGAGCTGGCCTCCCTTCTCCGAATCCCCGGCGGTTGATCCCGCCTAAACGCTGACTTCTAGGGTTTTTCATGACGCGCTACATCTTCGTCACGGGTGGTGTTGTTTCTTCATTGGGGAAAGGCATCGCTTCGGCTTCTCTGGCTGCGATCTTGGAAGCGCGTGGCCTGAAGATCACGATGCTCAAGCTGGACCCTTACATCAACGTGGACCCGGGCACCATGAGCCCGTTCCAGCACGGTGAGGTCTTCGTGACCCAGGACGGCGCCGAGACCGACCTGGACCTGGGCCATTACGAGCGCTTCGTTCGTACCACCATGACCCAGAACAACAACTTCACCACCGGCCGCGTCTACATGGACGTGTTGCGCAAGGAACGCCGCGGCGACTACCTGGGCGCCACCGTGCAGGTGATCCCGCACATCACCGACGAGATCAAGCGGCGCATCATCAAGGGCGCCGGCGATGCCGACGTCGCCCTGGTGGAGATCGGTGGCACCGTCGGCGACATCGAGTCGCAGCCGTTCCTCGAGGCGATCCGCCAACTGCGCGTCGAGATCGGCGCCAAGCGCGCGATGCTGATGCACCTGACCCTGGTCCCGTACATCGCCACCGCCGGCGAGACCAAGACCAAGCCGACCCAGCACTCGGTCAAGGAGCTGCGCTCCATCGGCCTGCAACCGGACGTGCTGGTCTGCCGTTCCGACCACCCGATCGACGTCTCCTCGCGGCGCAAGATCGCGCTCTTCACCAACGTCGAGGAGCGCGCGGTGATCGCCCTGGAAGACGTCGACACCATCTACCGTATCCCGTCGGTGCTGCATGCCCAGGGCCTGGACGACATCGTCGTCGAGCGCTTCGGCCTGGAGTGCGGGCAGGCCGACCTGTCCGAATGGGACCGGGTGGTCGATGCCAAGCTCAACCCCGAGCGTGAAGTCACCATCGCCATGGTCGGCAAGTACATGGAACTGCTGGACGCGTACAAGTCGCTGATCGAGGCGATGACCCACGCCGGCATCCAGAGCCGCACCAAGGTCAACCTGCGCTACATCGACTCCGAAGACATCGAGCAGCAGGGCACCAGCCTGCTGGAAGGTGTCGACGCCATCCTGGTCCCGGGCGGCTTCGGCCTGCGCGGCGTGGAAGGCAAGATCAGCACCGTGCAGTACGCCCGCGAGAACAAGATCCCCTACCTGGGCATCTGCCTGGGCATGCAGGTCGCGGTCATCGAATACGCCCGCAACGTGCTCGGCTGGAGCGACGCCAACTCCACCGAGTTCGACAAGTCCAGCGGCCATCCGGTGGTCGGCCTGATCACCGAATGGCAGGACGCGACCGGCGCCACCGAGATCCGCACCGAAGCTTCCGACCTGGGCGGCACCATGCGCCTGGGCGCCCAGGAGTGCCAGCTGCAGACCGGCACCCTGGTGCACGACTGCTATGCCAAGGACGTGATCGTCGAGCGCCATCGTCATCGCTACGAAGTGAACAACAACCTGCTGCCGCAACTGGAACAGGCCGGCCTGAAGATTTCCGGCCGCTCCGGCGACGGCGCCCTGGTGGAAGTGGTCGAGGCCCCGGAGCATCCGTGGTTCGTCGCCTGCCAGTTCCACCCGGAGTTCACCTCCACACCGCGTGATGGCCACCCGCTGTTCAGCGGTTTCGTCAACGCCGCGCTGAAATATTCCGGGAAGGCCTGAGCATGGCACAGAAGATCGTTCGCGTCGGCGATATCCAGATCGGCAACGACCTGCCGTTCGTGCTGTTCGGCGGCATGAACGTGCTGGAGTCGCGCGACCTGGCCATGCAGGTCTGCGAAGAATACGTACGGGTTACCGAGAAACTCGGTATCCCCTATGTGTTCAAGGCCAGCTTCGACAAGGCCAACCGTTCCTCGATCCACTCGTTCCGTGGTCCGGGCCTGGAAGAGGGAATGAAGATCTTCGAAGAGATCAAGAAGACCTTCAAGGTACCGGTCATCACCGATGTCCACGAGCCGTTCCAGGCCCAGCCGGTGGCCGAGGTCTGCGACATCATCCAGCTGCCGGCCTTCCTCTCGCGACAGACCGACCTGGTGGTGGCGATGGCCAGGACCAACGCGGTGATCAATATCAAGAAGGCCCAGTTCCTCGCGCCCCAGGAGATGAAGCACATCCTGACCAAGTGCGAGGAAGCCGGTAACGACCGCCTGATCCTCTGCGAGCGCGGCTCCTCCTTCGGTTACAACAACCTGGTGGTCGACATGCTCGGCTTCGGCATCATGAAGCAGTTCGAGTACCCGGTATTCTTCGACGTCACCCACGCCCTGCAGATGCCTGGCGGTCGCGCGGACTCCGCCGGCGGCCGGCGCGCCCAGGTCACCGACCTGGCCAAGGCCGGGCTCAGCCAGAAGCTCGCCGGGCTGTTCCTCGAGGCCCATCCGGACCCCGAGCACGCCAAGTGCGACGGTCCGTGCGCGCTGCGCCTGAACAAACTCGAAGCCTTCCTGTCCCAGCTCAAGCAACTGGACGAGCTGATCAAGAGCTTTCCTGCAATCGAGACTGCCTAGTCTCCTCAGACCGCCCCGTTCATTCACTTCGGAGTGTTAACAAGAATGGCAAAGATCGTCGACATCAAGGGCCGTGAGGTCCTGGACTCCCGCGGCAACCCTACCGTTGAAGCGGACGTGATCCTGGACAACGGCATCGTCGGCAGCGCCTGCGCGCCTTCCGGTGCTTCCACCGGTTCCCGCGAGGCCCTCGAGCTGCGCGATGGCGACAAGAGCCGTTACCTGGGCAAGGGCGTGCTGAAAGCCGTGGCCAACATCAACGGCCCGATCCGCGACCTGCTGCTGGGCAAGGACGCGGCCGACCAGAAAGCCCTCGACCACGCGATGATCGAGCTGGACGGCACCGAGAACAAGGCCAAGCTGGGCGCCAACGCGATCCTCGCGGTGTCCCTGGCTGCCGCCAAGGCCGCCGCACAGGCCAAGGGCGTACCGCTGTACGCGCACATCGCCGACCTCAACGGCACTCCCGGCCAGTACTCCATGCCGGTGCCGATGATGAACATCATCAACGGCGGCGAGCATGCGGACAACAACGTCGATATCCAGGAATTCATGGTCCAGCCGGTCGGCGCGAAGAACTTCGCCGAGGCGCTGCGCATGGGCGCCGAGATCTTCCATCACCTCAAGGCCGTGCTGAAGGCCCGTGGCCTGAACACCGCCGTCGGTGATGAAGGCGGCTTCGCGCCGAACCTGTCGTCCAACGAAGACGCCCTGGCCGCCATCGCCGAGGCCGTCGAGAAGGCCGGCTACAAGCTGGGCGACGACGTGACCCTGGCCCTGGACTGCGCCTCCAGCGAGTTCTTCAAGGACGGCAAGTACGACCTGGAAGGCGAAGGCAAGGTATTCGACGCCGCCGGTTTCGCCGACTACCTGGCCGGCCTGACCCAGCGCTACCCGATCATCTCCATCGAGGACGGCATGGACGAGTCCGACTGGGCCGGCTGGAAAGGCCTGACCGACAAGATCGGCGCCAAGGTCCAACTGGTCGGCGACGACCTGTTCGTGACCAACACCAAGATCCTCAAGGAAGGCATCGAGAAGGGCATCGGCAATTCGATCCTGATCAAGTTCAACCAGATCGGTTCGCTCACCGAGACCCTGGAGGCCATCCAGATGGCCAAGGCCGCCGGCTATACCGCGGTGATCTCGCACCGCTCCGGCGAAACCGAGGACTCGACCATCGCCGACCTGGCCGTGGGTACCGCCGCCGGTCAGATCAAGACCGGTTCGCTGTGCCGCTCCGACCGCGTGTCCAAGTACAACCAGTTGCTGCGCATCGAAGAGCAACTGGGCGCCAAGGCGCCGTACCGTGGTCGCGCGGAATTCCGCGGCTGAGCCTAGTCTGGTACGGTGAAGGGGTGGCAAGAGCCACCCCTTTTCTTCTCAAGGAGTTCGAGGCTTGAGGTTACGTAGCCCCTACTGGCTGTTCGTGGTGCTGATCCTGGCGCTGGCGGGCCTGCAATATCGCCTGTGGGTCGGCGATGGCAGCCTGGCGCAGGTGCGCGACCTGCAGAAGCAGATCGCCGACCAGCATGGCGAGAACGAGCGCCTGCTGGAGCGCAACCGGATTCTCGAAGCCGAAGTCGCCGAGCTGAAGAAAGGCACCGAGACCGTCGAGGAGCGTGCGCGGCACGAGCTCGGCATGGTCAAGGACGGCGAAACCCTCTACCAGCTCGCCAAGTGAGCTGACGACCCTTCTCCCGATGACGACTTCCGACCTTCCCGCCTTCTGGACGGTGATCCCCGCCGCCGGCGTGGGTTCGCGCATGCGCGCCGACCGCCCGAAGCAATATCTCGATCTTGCCGGTCGCACCGTGATCGAGCGCACCCTCGATTGTTTCCTCGAACACCCGATGCTCAGGGGCCTGGTGGTCTGCCTGGCCGAGGACGATCCCTACTGGCCCGGGCTGGACTGCGCCGCCAGCCGGCATGTGCAGCGCGCCGCCGGGGGCGCCGAGCGCGCCGGCTCGGTGTTGAACGGCTTGCTGCGCCTGCTGGAGTTGGGGGCACAGGCCGACGACTGGGTGCTGGTGCATGACGCCGCGCGGCCGAACCTGACCCGCGGCGACCTCGACCGCCTGCTCGAAGAACTCGCCGAAGATCCGGTCGGCGGGCTGCTGGCGGTGCCGGCGAGGGACACCCTCAAGCGCTCCGACCGCGACGGCCGGGTCAGCGAAACCATCGACCGCTCGGTGGTCTGGCTGGCCTATACGCCGCAGATGTTCCGCCTCGGCGCCCTGCACCGGGCGCTGGCCGATGCGTTGGTGGCCGGCGTGGCGATCACCGACGAGGCTTCGGCGATGGAGTGGGCCGGCTATGCGCCGAAGCTGGTGGAAGGGCGCGCCGACAACCTGAAGATCACCACCCCGGAAGACCTGCTGCGCCTGCAGCGCAGTTTTCCGCACTGAACCCTGGCACAAGAAAGCCGACCCGAGGGTCGGCTTTCTTGTCGTTGCTGGCTCGCTCGTTCAGCTTTCCAGCGGCACCTCTATGAGGAAGCGGAACAGCGCGCCATGCTGCTCCACCGCCAGGCATTTGTAGCCCTGGCGCTGGGTATCTTCGGGAATCCCGTGGACCGATTGCGAGCAGTCGGTGACCACTTCCAGGCGTTCGCCCGGCTGCATGGTCGCCAGGGTTTCCAGGGTGGCGATGGCGTTGTACGGGCAATGTTCGCCGCGCAGGTCAAGCGACAGGGTCGGTTTGTCGGTCTGGCTCATGGTTCGGTTTCCGCGGTCGGGTGAATCGGGAGGCGTTCAGTTGCACCAGCAGCAGGCACAGGGCCAGGCCGGCGAAGGTCAATAGCAGGCCGTTGCCGGGCCCGAAGCTTTCCAGCAGGTTGAGCTTGGGATAGGGCAGGGCGAGGCGGGTGCCCAACTGGTCCCAAAAGATCGCCACCAGGGTTCCGCCGATGACGTTGCCGATGCCGACCACCCAGAAGTGCACCTGGCCCTCCATCGAGCGGTACATCCAGCCGGTCTCGCAACCGCCGGCGAGGACGATGCCGATGCCGAAGAGAATGCCGCCGATGATCGCATTCGGGCCCATCCAGAAGATCTTCGGCGCGACGCCCAGGCGGATCGCGGCGAAGGTACCGATGCAGGCGGCCGCCATGCCGAGCAGGATGCCGAAGGCGGCGCGGGTCCGGCCGGTGGTCCAGAGGTCCCGTGCGGCGCTGGTGAAGCAGATCTGCGCGCGCTCGATCAGGCCGCCGAACAGCAGGCCGAACAGGCAGGCCATGCCCAGCACCAGCGATACCTCGAAGCGCCAGGCGGCGAACAGCGCGGCGAGCGCCAGCACCGCCAGGCCCAGGCGGGCCTGCAGGCGTGCGCGTCGGGCCAGGCTTTCGGCGCTGGGCAGGGCGCTGGCCGTGGCGCCGACTTTCAGCGGTGTGCGCAGGAACGGCAGCAGGCTGATCTTCACGCCGATCCAGGCGCCGCCGACGGTGGCGAACATGAAGGCCCAGGCGTGCAGGGAAAACATCGGGATACCGGTGAAGAACGCCGCCAGGTTGCAGCCCATCGCCAGGCGCGCGCCGAAGCCGGCGACGATACCGCCGACCAGGCCCTGCAGCAGGCGACGTTTGCTGGTCGGCCAGCGCAGGCTGACGTTGCCGGCCCAGAGGGCGCAGCACAGGGCGCCGAGTAACATGCCGATGATCATCACTCCGTCGATCCGGTCCAGCGGCGTGCCTTGAAGGCCGATCAGCCTGAAGTAGCTCCAGTCCTGTGGCTGGTAGCCGAACCAGGACAGCACGTGGCCGCCCCAGCGGGTGAATTCGCCGGTCACCGCCCAGAAGGTGCCGGTGAGCGCGAAGTAGTAGGCGGAGGCGACGCCGAGGGCGACCAGCGCCGGCAGCGGCGACCAGAACCTCACCAGGTAGCGTTGGCGAAACGCATTGAAGGCAGACATGCGACTTCCTTGAATCGATAGCGGGTGGAACGGGAAACCGCCAAGTCTATCGCAGCGGTGAATCGCCTTACTGCTTCAGCGCAGGTTTTTCTCCCCGGCGAGTCCCGGATGGGATTGCGCCAGGCCTTCCTTGAGATAGTCCACCAGTTGCCTGACTTTCGGCGACAGGTGCCGCTGCTGCGGGTACAGCGCCCATACCGCGGTATTCGGCGGCTGGTGGCCTTCCAGCAGGGAGACCAGGCGGCCGCTGCGCAGATGCTCGATCACATAGTAGTCGGGCAGCTGGCACAGGCCGAAGCCGCGCAGGGCGGCGTCGAGCACCGCCTGGCCGCTGTTGCAGCGCCAGTTGCCCTGGACCCGGTGCTGGGTTTCCCGGCCGTCCTCGAGGAAGCTCCACAGGTCGCTGCTGCCGATCAGGCAGTTGAACTGGCCGAGTTCCGCCGGCGACTGCGGAGTGCCGTGGCGGCGCAGGTATTCCGGGGTGGCGCAGAGGTACATGACGCGTGGTGCCAACCGTGTGGCGACCAATCGCGAATCGCTCAGGCGGCCGAGGCGGATGGCCAGGTCGAAGCCCTCGTGGAGCAGGTCCAACTGGCGGTTGGACAGCTCGATGTCGACCCGCAGTTGCGGATAGTCGGCCATGAAGGCATTCACCAGCGGCACGATGAAACGTTCGCCGTAGGCTACCGCGCAGGTCATGCGCAGCAGGCCCTTGGGCTCCGCGGAGAGGTCGCTGACCGCGCGCAGGGCTTCGTCGCGGGCGTCCTGCAGGCGCTGGCAATGTTGCAGGAAGGTCTGTCCGGCTTCGCTCAGCGATACTCGCCGGGTGCTGCGGTAGAGCAGGCGGGTCTGCAGGCGCTCCTCCAGGCGGGCGACCTGGCGGCTGATGTGCGACGAGGAAACGCCCATGCGTTCGGCTGCCGCGGTGAACTGCCCGGTTTCGGCGACAGCGACGAATTCGTCGAGTCCTTCCCAGCGATTCATCTGGATTGTCCCTGTATGGCAATAATGTTTTGATTATTGCCTGATTATTCCTTGAAACGCGGTTTTCTACACTTTCCGTTTCAGTGGGTCGCTTAGCGGCCCGCCGGCTTCCATCGTTCAGGAGTTCCCAGATGATCAAGTCCCGTGCCGCCGTCGCCTTCGCCCCCAACAAGCCGTTGGAAATCGTCGAGGTGGATGTGGCGCCGCCGCAGAAGGGCGAGGTACTGGTGCGCATCGTCGCCACCGGCGTCTGCCATACCGACGCGTACACCCTGTCCGGCCAGGATTCCGAGGGGGTGTTCCCGTGCATCCTGGGCCACGAAGGTGGCGGTATCGTCGAAGCGGTGGGCGAGGGCGTGACCTCCCTGCAGGTGGGCGACCATGTCATCCCGCTCTACACCGCCGAGTGCGGCAAGTGCAAATTCTGCCTGTCCGGCAAGACCAACCTCTGCCAGGCCGTGCGCGCCACCCAGGGCAAGGGCCTGATGCCCGACGGCACCAGCCGTTTCTCCTACAAGGGCGAGCCGGTCTTCCACTACATGGGCTGCTCGACCTTCTCCGAATACACCGTGCTGCCGGAAATTTCCCTGGCGAAGATTCCCAAGGATGCCCCGCTGGAGAAGGTCTGCCTGCTTGGCTGCGGCGTCACCACCGGGATCGGTGCCGTGCTGAACACCGCCAAGGTGGAAGAGGGCGCTACCGTTGCCATCTTCGGCCTGGGCGGCATCGGCCTGGCAGCGATCATCGGGGCGAAGATGGCCAAGGCCGCGCGCATCATCGCGGTCGACATCAACCCGGGCAAGTTCGATATCGCCAGGGAACTGGGCGCCACCGACTTCATCAATCCGAAGGACTACGACAAGCCGATCCAGGACGTCATCGTCGAACTGACCGATGGCGGCGTCGACTACTCCTTCGAGTGCGTCGGCAACGTGCAGTTGATGCGCGCCGCGCTGGAATGCTGCCACAAGGGCTGGGGCGAGTCGGTGATCATCGGTGTCGCCGGTGCCGGCCAGGAAATCAGCACCCGGCCGTTCCAACTGGTCACCGGCCGCGTCTGGCGCGGTTCGGCGTTCGGCGGGGTGCGCGGGCGCAGCGAGCTGCCGAGCTATGTCGAGAAGGCGCAGAAGGGCGAGATCCCGCTGGATACCTTCATCACCCACACCATGGGGCTGGAGGACATCAACGAGGCCTTCGAGCTGATGCACGAAGGCAAGAGCATCCGCACCGTCATTCATTACTGACAAGCCGTCGCGGCGGGCCCTGCGGCTCGCCACGACCGTTTCACGGAGGTCACGTGAAGGATTCCCTCGAACTGATCGGCAGCCAGAAGACCTTCGGCGGCTGGCACCAGCGTTACCGTCATTTTTCCCGGACCCTGAACTGCGAGATGGTCTTCGCCATCTACCTGCCGCCCCAGGCCGAGCCGGAGGCGGCGCTGCCGGCCCTGTACTGGCTGTCCGGGCTGACCTGTACCGACGAGAACTTCATGCAGAAGGCCGGCGCCCAGCGGGTCGCCGCCGAACTGGGATTGGTACTGGTGGCGCCGGATACCAGCCCGCGCGGCAGCGGTGTCCCCGGCGATCCCGACGGCGCCTGGGACTTCGGCCTGGGCGCAGGCTTCTACCTGAACGCCACGCAGGAGCCCTGGGCCGCGCACTACCGCATGCACGACTACGTGGTGCACGAGTTGCCGGCGCTGATCGAGGCGCATTTCCCGGTGTCCCGGCGGCGCGGCATTAGCGGGCACTCGATGGGTGGGCATGGCGCGCTGGTTTGCGCGCTGCGCAACCCGGGGCGCTACCTGTCGCTGTCGGCCTTCGCGCCGATCTGCCATCCGAGCGATTGTCCCTGGGGCCAGAAGGCGTTCTCCCGCTACCTGGGCGAGGACCCGGCGGCCTGGCGCGAGTGGGATGCCTGTGCGTTGCTCGAGGGTGCGTCCGAACGCTTGCCGATCCTGGTCGACCAGGGCGAGCGCGACGACTTCCTCGCCGTCCAGCTCAAGCCGGAAGCGCTACGCAATGCGGCGGACAAGGCCGGCCACCCGCTGGAGCTGCGTCTGCAACCAGGCTACGACCACAGCTACTACTTCATCGCCAGTTTCATCGAGGATCACCTGCGCCATCATGCCGGGGTTCTCAACGGTTGATCCGCGATACCTGAAGCCTGTCCCGATCCGGGGTAGAATCACGCCCTGATTCCAACCAGGGCGTTTTTTCATGCGAATTGGCCATGGCTACGACGTGCATCGCTTCGGCGAGGGCGACTTCATCACCCTCGGCGGCGTGCGCATTCCCCACAAACATGGGCTGGTCGCCCACTCCGACGGCGACGTGCTGCTGCACGCCTTGTCCGATGCGCTACTCGGCGCGGCGGCGCTGGGCGACATCGGCAAGCACTTCCCGGACACCGACCCGCGGTTCAAGGGCGCCGACAGTCGCGCGCTGCTGCGACACGTGGTCGCCATCGTCGCCGAGAAGGGCTGGAAGGTCGGCAACGTCGACGCCACCATCGTCGCCCAGGCGCCGAAGATGGCGCCGCACATCGAGACCATGCGCGGGTTGATCGCCGAGGACCTCGGCGTCGCGGTCGACCAGGTCAACGTCAAGGCCACCACTACCGAGCGGCTAGGTTTCACCGGACGCGAAGAGGGCATTGCTGTACATGCGGTCGCTTTGCTGATGGCCCGATGAGCGTTCTCGGCGAACTCGACCTGCTCGGGCCGCGCGCCCATGGGGCAGCCTGCGGCGAGGCGGTGCTCAAGGCCGTGGCCGAGGACTTCCAGGTCGACGAGGTGCTGGACATTCCCCTCAGCGGTGAAGGCGAGCACCTCTGGTTGTGGGTGGAAAAGCGCGGATTGAACACCGAGGAGGCGGCCCGTCGCCTCGGCCGCGCCGCCGGCGTGCAGCAGAAGAACGTCAGCTACGCCGGGTTGAAGGACCGCCAGGCCCTGACCCGGCAATGGTTCAGCCTGCACCTGCCGGGCAAGGCCGATCCCGACCTGGGCGCAGCCGAGGGCGCGGACCTGCGGATTCTTCGCCGCACCCGTCATTCGCGCAAGTTGCAGCGAGGCGCGCATGCCGCCAACGGCTTCACCCTGCGTCTGACCGGGCTGCGGGCGGAGCGTGCCGTTCTCGACGCGCGCTTGGAACGTATCGCCGCGGACGGCGTGCCCAACTATTTCGGCCTGCAACGCTTCGGCCACGGCGGCGGCAACCTGGTCGACGCGCGCAGTTGCGCGGAACAGGACCTGCTGCCGGCAAACCGCAACCTGCGTTCGCGCTTCCTTTCCGCCGGGCGCAGCTACCTGTTCAATCGCCTGCTCGCCGAGCGGGTCGCGGAGGGTAGCTGGAACCGGGCAGCGGTCGGCGACCTGCTGGCCTTCACCGACAGCCGCAGCTTTTTCCTCGCTGGCGAGGAAGAATGCCGCGATGCCCGTCTGGCCGCCCTCGACCTGCACCCCACCGGACCGCTCTGGGGCGAGGGCGATCCGCCGAGCGGCGCCGGCGTCCTCGAACGCGAGCTGGCCCTGGCCGGGAGCGAGCCGGCGCTCTGCCGCTGGCTGGCGAAGGCGGGCATGGCGCACGAACGGCGCATCCTGCGGCTCCCCATCCAGGGGCTGGCGTGGCATTATCCCGAACCTGATGTTCTGCAACTGGAATTCGTCCTGCCGGCCGGTTGTTTCGCCACCGTAGTGGTGCGTGAAATCCTCGACCTGGTACCGACAGGGCAGACGGAAAACCCATGCGCATACTGATTGCCAACGACGACGGGGTGACCGCACCCGGTATCGCCGCGCTTTACGACGCGCTGGCGGATCATGCCGATTGCGTAGTGATCGCCCCCGACCAGGACAAGAGCGGCGCCAGCAGTTCCCTGACGCTGGACCGCCCGCTGCACCCGCAGCGCCTGGACAACGGATTCATCAGCCTCAACGGCACGCCGACCGACTGCGTGCACCTGGGCCTGAACGGCTTGCTGGAGGAATTGCCGGACATGGTGGTCTCGGGTATCAACCTGGGCGCCAACCTCGGCGATGACGTCCTCTATTCCGGTACCGTGGCGGCGGCCATCGAAGGGCGCTTCCTGAAGGGGCCGGCCTTCGCCTTCTCGCTGGTCTCGCGGTTGACGGACAACCTGCCCACCGCCATGCACTTCGCCCGCCTGCTGGTCTCCGCCCACGAGCGCCTGGCCGTGCCGCCGCGTACCGTGCTCAACGTCAATATCCCGAACCTGCCGCTGGATCGCGTACGTGGTATCCAACTGACCCGCCTCGGGCACCGCGCCCGTGCCGCCGCACCGGTGAAGGTGGTCAATCCGCGCGGCAAGGAAGGCTACTGGATCGCCGCGGCCGGCGATGCCGAGGATGGCGGGCCGGGGACGGATTTCCACGCGGTCATGCAAGGCTACGTGTCGATCACTCCGTTGCAGCTGGACCGTACCTTCCACGAAGCCTTCGGCGGCCTCGACGAGTGGCTGGGAGGACTGACGTGATGTCCGAAGACCTGCATCGCCGGGGTATCGGCATGACCTCCCAGCGTACCCGAGAGCGCCTGATCCAGCGCCTGTACGAAGAAGGCCTGTCCAACGCCCACGTGCTCGAGGTGATCCGCCGCACGCCGCGTCATCTGTTCGTCGACGAGGCGCTCTCGCATCGCGCCTACGAAGACACCGCCCTGCCGATCGGCCACAACCAGACCATTTCCCAGCCGTTCATGGTGGCGCGGATGACCGAGTTGCTGCTGGCGGCCGGCCCGCTGGACAAGGTCATGGAGATCGGTACCGGGTCCGGCTACCAGACCGCGGTGCTGGCGCAACTGGTCGAGCGGGTCTTCTCCGTCGAGCGGATCCAGGCGTTGCAGGACAAGGCCAAGGAGCGTCTTGCGGAGCTAAACCTGCGTAATGTTGTCTTTCGTTGGGGCGATGGTTGGGAAGGCTGGTCGGCGTTGGCTCCCTACAATGGAATCATCGTCACCGCGGCGGCCACGGAAGTCCCGCAGTCGTTGCTGGACCAGTTGGCCCCGGGGGGCCGTCTGGTGATCCCGGTCGGTGGCGGCGAGGTCCAGCAACTGATGCTGATCGTCCGCACCGAGGACGGGTTCAGCCGCCAGGTACTCGACTCGGTACGTTTCGTCCCGCTGCTCAACGGCCCGATCGCCTGAGCCGGCGGCCGGCGTCGCCGGCCCGATTGAACGAAAGCGAAGAAGATGGATAAGGGGGAAGGATTGAGGCTAGCAGCGACCCTGCGGCAATGGACTCGGCTCTATGGTGGCTGCCACCTGTTGCTTGGGGCCGTCGTCTGTTCCCTTCTCGCCGCCTGTTCGTCGTCGCCTCCCGGCGGGGTCAAGGTCGTCGATCGCAACGGTTCCGCGCCTGCCGCTGCGCGGCGTACGCCGGTCACCAGCGGGCAGTACATCGTACGCCGCGGCGACACCCTGTATTCCATTGCCTTCCGCTTCGGCTGGGACTGGAAAGCCCTGGCCGCGCGCAATGGCATCGCGCCGCCCTATACCATCCAGGTCGGTCAAGCTATCCAATTTGGTGGGCGGGCATCGGCGCAACCGTCCGTCGCGAAAAACACGCCGGTCGTCGCTGCGCCCGTGGCGACCAAGCCTACCCCGGTTCCACCCGCAGTTAGTACGTCGGTACCTGCCAAGCCCGCACCGGCTCCGGCCTCGACCACGACCCCACCCAGCAGCGGCGCGACTCCCGTCGTCGCGGGGCCTGCGGTGGGGGGGTGGGCATGGCCCGCGAGCGGTACTCTGATCGGCCGTTTTGCCTCAAACGGAAGTTTGAATAAAGGGATTGATATAGCCGGTCAATTGGGCCAGCCTGTCCTGGCTGCGTCTGGTGGGACCGTTGTATACGCCGGTAGTGGTTTGCGGGGCTACGGCGAGTTGGTCATCATCAAACACAACGAGACCTACGTGAGTGCCTACGGTCACAACCGCAGGCTGCTGGTGCGGGAAGGGCAACAGGTCAAGGTAGGGCAATCGATTGCCGAGATGGGCTCCACAGGAACCGATCGGGTGAAGCTGCACTTCGAGATTCGCCGCCAGGGTAAGCCTGTCGATCCACTGCAATATTTGCCACGTCGCTGACCGGGAGTTCGCCCGCCCACATCATGTAGGTGAGCGGGTCCGGGCGTGTCCAGCGGGAAAGGAATCGCCCGGGCTTGAGTCGAACTCATGCAAGGGATAACGACATGGCACTCAAAAAAGAAGGGCCGGAGTTTGACCACGATGATGAAGTGCTCCTCCTGGAGCCCGGCATCATGCTGGACGAGTCGTCTGCCGACGAGCAGCCTTCTCCCCGGGCAACTCCAAAAGCCACCACTTCCTTCTCTTCCAAACAACACAAGCACATCGACTACACGCGCGCGTTGGACGCAACGCAGCTGTATCTCAACGAAATCGGTTTCTCGCCCCTGTTGACGCCCGAAGAGGAAGTCCACTTCGCTCGTCTGGCGCAGAAGGGCGATCCCGCTGGTCGGAAGCGGATGATCGAGAGCAACCTGCGGTTGGTGGTGAAGATCGCCCGGCGCTATGTCAATCGCGGACTGTCCCTGCTCGACCTGATCGAGGAAGGCAACCTAGGCCTGATCCGCGCCGTGGAGAAGTTCGATCCGGAGCGCGGATTCCGGTTCTCGACCTACGCCACCTGGTGGATCCGCCAGACCATCGAGCGGGCCATCATGAACCAGACCCGGACCATTCGCTTGCCGATCCATGTGGTCAAGGAGCTCAACGTCTACCTGCGTGCGGCGCGGGAACTGACCCACAAGCTCGACCACGAACCTTCACCCGAAGAAATCGCCAACCTGCTGGAGAAGCCGGTCGCCGAGGTCAAGCGCATGCTCGGCCTGAACGAACGGGTGACTTCGGTGGACGTCTCTCTTGGTCCGGACTCGGACAAGACCCTGCTGGATACGCTCACCGACGATCGCCCCACCGACCCGTGCGAGCTGCTGCAGGATGACGATCTCAGCGAAAGCATCGACCAGTGGCTGACGGAACTCACCGACAAGCAGCGTGAGGTGGTGATTCGCCGCTTCGGCTTGCGCGGGCACGAAAGCAGCACGCTGGAAGAGGTCGGCCAGGAAATCGGCCTGACCCGCGAGCGGGTTCGTCAGATCCAGGTCGAGGCGCTGAAGCGCCTGCGGGAGATTCTGGAGAAGAATGGCCTGTCGAGTGACGCGCTGTTCCAGTGACGGAAAACCTTAGACCCACTGAAGACCCGGCGTTCGCCGGGTTTTTTGTGTCTGCTCTTGTAAGCATTAACTTACACGGCGTGTGAGCCTAAGTAGATAAATGCCCGGGAGGTTTGCCAAAAACGCTCGGTGAATTTAAGTAACTTATTGAAATTAAAGGAATATATTTTTCTAAAATGGCTGCCGAAGAAGCTTCGCTGGGTTTTCTGGCAGGTTGCGGGAGCACTGGGAATCGCTAATATCACTCCTGCGTACAGGGAACACGCAACCCCGAAGGATCGGGGAAGGGACGTCGCCAGGGAGGCGATTCATCAGGATGATGACGAGGGACTGAAGAGTGGGCGGGGTAATACCCCGCCCCTTTTTTTTGCCTGCCGTTTTACTCGTCGCCAAAGAAAAGGCCCGCTGTTTGCGGGCCTTGGCGTATCAGCGCTCCAGATGCTGGAGCTTGCCGGCGACGCCGTCCCATTCCTCGGCGTCGGGCAGGGCATCCTTCTTCTCGGTGATGTTCGGCCAGATTTCCGCCAGCTCGCTGTTCAGCTCGATGAATTCCTGCATGTTCTCCGGCACTTCGTCTTCGGAGAAAATCGCCTGGGCCGGACATTCGGGCTCGCACAGGGCGCAGTCGATGCACTCGTCCGGATGGATGACCAGGAAGTTGGGTCCTTCGTAGAAGCAGTCTACCGGGCAGACTTCCACGCAGTCGGTGTATTTGCACTTGATGCAGTTGTCGGTGACGACGAAGGTCATTTTCTAGTTCTCTCCTCAGGCGGGCGGCTAAGCGCGCGCGATTCTAGCAGCTTGTGCGGTAGTCCGTCAGACCCGCATCTTCCATGCATATAACAGATCGAGAGCTTGCCGCGGGCTGATATCGTCGGGATTGATCCTCGACAATTCATCGATCACCGGGTGCGGCAGGCTGGCGAACAGGTCGCTCTGCATCGGCGAGGCGGGCTTGCCGCTCTGCTGGCTCGGCATCTCGTGCGGCAGGCTGGTGGTTTCCAGGCGCTTGAGGTGTTCGCGGGCGCGCTGGATTACCGGGGCCGGCACGCCGGCCAACTGGGCCACCGCGAGGCCGTAGCTCTGGCTCGCCGGTCCCGGCAGTACATGGTGCAGGAACACGATGCGTTCATTGTGCTCGGTCGCGTTCAGGTGCACGTTGGCTACCGCGGGCTGGCTTTCCGGCAGTACGGTCAGTTCGAAATAGTGGGTGGCGAACAGGGTGAAGGCGCGAGTCCGGGCCAGGTCCTCGGCCGCTGCCCAGGCCAGCGACAGGCCGTCGAAGGTGCTGGTGCCGCGGCCGACCTCATCCATCAGCACCAGGCTCTTGTCGGTGGCGTTGTGCAGGATGTTGGCGGTTTCGCTCATCTCCACCATGAAGGTCGAGCGGCCGCCGGCAAGGTCGTCGGACGAGCCGATGCGGGTGAAGATGCGGTCCACCAGGGACAGCTCGCAGCGTGCAGCCGGAACGAAGCTGCCGATGTGCGCAAGCAGCACGATCAGCGCGGTTTGCCGCATGTAGGTGGATTTACCGCCCATGTTCGGACCGGTGATCACCAGCATCCGGGTGTCGGCATCCAGCGCCAGGTCGTTGGCCACGAACGGTGTCTCCAGCACCTGCTCGACCACCGGATGGCGGCCCTGCTCGATGTGCAGGCAGGTGTGTTCGACGAACCGTGGGCGATTCAGGTCGAGGTTCAGCGCGCGTTCGGCGAGATTCGCCAGCACGTCCAGTTCCGCCAGCGCCGAGGCGCTGTCCTGGAGCGGAGCGAGGTGGCCGATCAGGCGTTCCAGCAGCTCTTCGTAGAGCGCCTTCTCGCGGGCCAGGGCGCGGCTCTGGGCCGACAGCGCCTTGTCCTCGAAGGCCTTCAGTTCCGGCGTGATGAAGCGCTCGGCGCCTTTCAGGGTCTGCCGGCGGATGTAGTCGGCCGGCGCCTGTTCGGCCTGCACCCGTGGCAGCTCGATGAAGTAGCCATGGATGCGGTTGTAGCCGACCTTCAGGTTGGGCAGGCCGGTGCGGGCCTTCTCGCGCGCTTCCAGGTCCATCAGGAATTGCCCGGCGTTTTCGCTCAGCGCCTGCAGCTCGTCCAGCTCGGCGTCATAGCCGGTCTTGATCACGCCACCGTCGCGGATCACCGCTGGCGGGTTGTCGATGATCGCCTTGGCCAGCAGTTCGGCGAGTTCGGGATAGGTGCCGATGGTGGTGGCCAGCGCCTGCAGGTGCGGCGCTTCCAGTTCGGTCATGGCGTTCTGCAGGTCCGGCAGCGCCGCCAGCGCGTCGCGCAGGCGCGCCAGGTCGCGAGGGCGGGCGTTGCGCAGGCCGATGCGGGCGAGGATGCGTTCGAGGTCGCCGATTTCCTTGAGCTGCGGTTGCAGGTTCTCGAAGCGGTAGCGTTCCAGCAGGCAGGCGATGGACTCCTGGCGGGCTTCCAGTACCGCGCGGTCACGCAACGGACGGTTCAGCCAGCGGCTCATCAGGCGGCTGGCCATGGCGGTCTGGCAGCGGTCGACCACCGATTGCAGGGTGTTCTCGCGGCCACCGCTGAGGTTGATATCCAGCTCCAGGTTGCGGCGGCTGGCACCGTCGAGGATCACCGTGTCATCGAGGCGGTCGTGGCGCAGGCTGCGCAGGTGCGGCAGGGCGGTACGCTGGGTTTCCTTGGCGTAGGCGAGCAGGCAGCCGGCGGCGCCGATGGCCAGGGTCAGGTTCTGGCAGCCGAAGCCTTTCAGGTCCTGGGTGCCGAATTGCTGGCAGAGGCTCTTGTGCGCCGAGTCGCGATCGAAGTCCCATGGCGCGCGGCGACGTACGCCGCGGCGCTTCTCCGCCGGCAGGCCCTGTGGCCAGTCGTCTGGAATCAGCAGCTCGGCCGGGTTGAGGCGCTCCAGTTCGGCCAGCAGGGTTTCCCAGCCTTTTATCTCCTGGACGCTGAAGCGGCCGCTGGTGATGTCCAGCACGGCGAGGCCGAACAGGCGCTCGTCGCCGAGGATCGCCGCCAGCAGGTTGTCGCGGCGTTCGTCGAGCAGCGCCTCGTCGCTCACCGTGCCGGGGGTGATGATCCGCACCACCTGGCGCTCCACCGGCCCCTTGCTGGTGGCCGGGTCGCCGATCTGCTCGCAGATCGCCACCGACTCGCCGAGCTTGACCAGCTTGGCCAGGTAGCCCTCCGCCGAATGGAAGGGAATGCCTGCCATCGGGATCGCCTTGCCGCCGGACTGGCCGCGTGCGGTCAGGGTGATGTCGAGCAGTTTGGCGGCCTTCTTCGCGTCCTCGTAGAACAGCTCGTAGAAGTCGCCCATGCGATAGAACATCAATTGGTCGGGGTGCTGATGCTTCAGTTTGAAGTACTGCTGCATCATCGGCGTGTGCTGGGAGAGGTCGGTCATACGGGCCTTCGGAAGCGGGCTTTGGACGGTGCAAAAGAGGGTAATGTTAACCCGATTCGCCGGCCTGTGTCGGGTCCGTTCGGAACCGGCGCGGACCCTCAGGTCCGTGCCTGTGCGGGCTGCTTTCAGCGTGCCGCGGTATAGCTGGCGCCGAGCTTCTGCCGACCGTCGGGCAGGTTGATCTGCGCCGGGTCGAGACGCCAGACCCGCGCCGCGGCGATGTCGCCGAGGAGCAGGCTGTAGGTCGGGTCGAACGAAGTGCTGGAGAAGATCAGGTAGTCCTCGTTCACCGGCGCGGCGTCGGAATTGTCGCCCTGGCAGTGGTTGAGCGGCAGGATCGCCGGGGTGCCGGGCGGGCTGTTGGGTACGACCATGGCCAACTGGTCGTTGCCGGCCGGCTGGGTACGCGAGAGGAAGTAGGCGGTGTAGTCGCGTACCACCGGGTAATAGTCGCGGCCCCCCGCGGCCGGGGTGGCGAGGGCGCAGACCTGGCCGTTCTCCAGGTTCCTGTGCACCACCCGCAGGCTGTCGCCGGCTCCTGTCGCGTAGACCACGTACTTGCCTGAGGGTGTGAGGAACGGCATCGACTCCTCGGTGCTCCAGCCGTCGCCGGTCACGGCTTTCCAGGCGCTCACGCCGACGCTGCCATCGCCATTGAAGACCAGGGTGGCGAGGCGGATGTCGCCCTCGTGCTTGAGCACGACCTGGCGGCCGTCGAAGGAGAACTTCGGATCCTCGTTGCGACCGCCGATGGCCGCGGTCAGGTTGCTCGGCGCCTGGGTACCGCCGATGGCCCAGGCGAACACGTGCCAGGCGCCATTCTGGCGGCCCATGAAGGTCAGGTAGCGGCCGTCCGGGGAGAAATGCGCATTCATCGGGTCCTCGATGTTCCAGCCGGGCTGGTTGAGCTGGCGGGTGCTCTTGCTCTTGAAATCGTGCAGGTAGAGGTTCGAGGAGCCGTCCCCGTACTCCATATAGCTGTGGTAGACCAGGCGCCCGCCGAGCGCGGGCAGGCTGCTGGCGGGTTGCAGGGCCAGGTTGGCGGTGCAGGCCGCATGGGCGGGGAGGCTGGCAACGGGGGAGAGGAGCAGGGCGAGGGAGAGCAGAGAGACCTTGAGTGGCGCGATGTTCATGGGGTGCCTTTCCTTGGACGGTGATGGAACACGCATGTTCGCGCATTCGCTGCCTTCGCGCGGTTGCGCTTGTCCGAAAGCTGCTTCTGAATGGAAAAGCCGATGGTGTAGGGTAGTCCCTTTCCGTTTCTACCCTGGAGAACAGTGATGACCCTGATGGAGTCCGACCTGACCGCACTGGCCGCCCGCCTCGGCGAAAGCCTTCGTTACCTGGGCGAGCAGGTCAGCACGGCGGAATCCTGCACCGGTGGCGGCATCGCCGAGGCGATCACCCGCATCCCGGGGAGTTCGGGCTGGTTCGAGGCTGGCTACGTGACCTACTCGAACCGCCAGAAGACCCTCCAGCTGGAGGTGCCCGAGTCGCTGTTCCCGGCAGTCGGCGCGGTCAGCCGGGAAGTGGTCGAGGCCATGGTGCGCGGCGCCCAGCGGCACAGCGGGGCGCGTTTCGCGGTGGCGGTGAGCGGTGTCGCCGGGCCCGACGGCGGCTCGCCGGAAAAGCCGGTAGGCACGGTCTGGCTGGCCTGGGCCGACGGCGAGCGGCTGGTCAGTGAGCGCTGCCAGTTCAACGGCGACCGCGACGCCGTGCGCCGGCAGACGGTGGCGACCGCGCTGACCGGCCTGCTGCGCATGAGCAACGGCGAGAACCCGGGCTAGCCGCGCCTGCGGGCAACCGTTCGGAACATTCTTCCCGTCGGGGGTAGGCGAGCGACTTGCCCTGTGGAATAATACTGTCTACTTATACAGTTGTTCGTGGCCGTCCGGCCGCCCTGACTTCGCGAGGACTTCAATGGACGAGAACAAGAAGCGCGCCCTGGCCGCGGCCCTGGGACAGATCGAACGCCAATTCGGCAAAGGCGCGGTCATGCGCATGGGCGACCATGAGCGCCAGGCGATCCCGGCCATCTCCACCGGCTCCCTGGGTCTGGACATCGCCCTCGGCATCGGCGGCCTGCCCAAGGGCCGGATCGTCGAGATCTACGGTCCGGAATCCTCGGGCAAGACCACCCTGACCCTCTCGGTGATCGCCGAGGCCCAGAAACAGGGCGCCACCTGTGCCTTCGTCGACGCCGAGCACGCGCTCGATCCCGACTATGCCGGCAAGCTGGGCGTCAACGTCGACGACCTGCTGGTCTCCCAGCCGGACACCGGCGAGCAGGCCCTGGAAATCACCGACATGCTGGTGCGCTCCAACGCGGTCGACGTGATCATCGTCGACTCCGTGGCCGCGCTGGTACCCAAGGCCGAGATCGAAGGCGAGATGGGCGACGCCCACGTCGGCCTGCAGGCACGCCTGATGTCCCAGGCGCTGCGCAAGATCACCGGCAATATCAAGAACGCCAACTGCCTGGTCATCTTCATCAACCAGATCCGCATGAAGATCGGCGTCATGTTCGGCAACCCGGAAACCACCACCGGCGGTAACGCACTGAAGTTCTACGCCTCGGTCCGCCTGGACATCCGTCGTACCGGCGCGGTGAAGGAAGGCGACGAGGTGGTGGGTAGCGAAACCCGCGTCAAGGTGGTGAAGAACAAGGTTTCCCCGCCGTTCCGCCAGGCCGAGTTCCAGATCCTCTACGGTAAGGGCATCTACCGTACCGGCGAGATCATCGACCTGGGCGTGCAATTGGGCCTGGTCGAGAAGTCCGGCGCCTGGTACAGCTACCAGGGCAGCAAGATCGGCCAGGGCAAGGCGAACGCCGCCAAGTACCTGGAAGACAATCCGGAAATCGGTTCGGTACTGGAGAAGACCATTCGCGACCAGTTGCTGGCCAAGAGCGGCCCGGTGAAGGCCGACGCCGAAGAAGTGGCTGACGCCGAAGCCGATTGAGGCCAATGGCGATCGTGCTCGATACGCCCGTCGCCGTGCGGCGGGCGGCCATGGATCTGCTGGCGCGCCGTGAGCACGGGCGCGCCGAGCTTTCCCGCAAGTTGCGCCAGCGTGGCGCGTCTGCCGAGTTGATCGATCCTGCCCTCGACCGCCTGGCCGAGGAAGGTCTGCTCGACGAATCCCGCTATCTCGAAAGCTTCATCGCCAGTCGCGCCCGTAGCGGCCATGGGCCGTTGCGCATCCGTGAGGAACTGGCGCAACGCGGTCTGCCGCGCGCCGATATCGAAAGGGCGCTGGGTGCCTGCGAGGTCGACTGGAGTGCGCAATTGCGTGAGGTCTGGCGCCGCAAGTTCGCCCGCCTGCCGCAGGACGCCAGGGAAAAGGCCCAGCAGGGCCGCTTCCTGGCGTACCGGGGTTACTCCATGGAGTCGATCAGCCGCCTGTTGAACGGCCGCAGCGACGATTGAGCGCGTGCCGGAGCGGCAGCTTCAGTCCCAGTTTTCCGGCAGGTTGATGTAGTCCAGCAATTCCCGCAGCCGCCCCTGGTCGCGCCCGTTGAACACGAAGGCGAGGCGGGTCAGGTTGCGGAACTCCGGTTCGTCCTGTTCCTGCTCGCTGTAGGCCTGCTGCTGGAAGCCGCCGCTCAGGCAGAGGCTGGCGAAGTGTTCGTGCAGGTGCGCCAGCGCGGCTTCGTTCAGGGCGTGGTTCAGGCGAATCACGAAAGTGCCTTTCAGCCAGCGGCTGGAGTGGAAATTACGGTAGAACTGGGCGATTTCCTTCACCGCGTCTTCGGCCGAATGCACCAGGCGCATCAGGCGCATGTCGGCCGGCAGGATATAGTGATTCTCCAGCAACTGTTCCTGCATGAACTCCAGGGCGTGTTCCCAGTAGCGGCCGCCCGGCTGGTCGAGCAGCACGATCGGCACCAGCGGACTCTTGCCGGTCTGTACCAGGGTCAGCACTTCCAGTGCCTCGTCTAGGGTGCCGAAGCCGCCGGGGCAGAGCACCAGGGCGTCGGCTTCCTTGACGAAGAACAGCTTGCGCAGGAAGAAAAAGTGGAACGACAGCAGGTTGCCGCTGCCGTCCACCGTATGGTTGGCGTGCTGCTCGAAGGGCAGGGTGATGTTGAAGCCCAGGCTGTTCTCCAGCCCGGCGCCTTCGTGGGCGGCGGCCATGATGCCGCCGCCGGCGCCGGTGATCACCATCAGGTCGTAGCGGGCCAGTTCCTCGCCCAGCTTGCGCGCCAGGGCATAGACCGGATGTTCGACTGGCGTGCGCGCCGAGCCGAACACGGTGACCTTGCGTCGCCGCTTGAACTGCTCGAGGACGCTGAAGGCATGCTCCATCTCGCGCAGGGTCTGCAGCATGATCTTGGCGTCCCAGCGGTTGCGGTCGGCCTGGGCCATGCGCGTCACGGTGAAGAGCATCTCGCGGTAGAGCGCGAGATTGGGGCTGTCGCCGGGAGCCGCAAGGGCCGCCAGTTCGTCGACCTTCCGCGCCAGGTCGGTGCCGCTGGTCTGGAAGTGCCGGGAAAGATAGTCATCGGCTTCGTAGGGCATTCGCATACTCCTTCTACAACCACCCTGGACAGGCGGTCATCCGCATACTGCCACGGACTGCGTGACAGTTGCGGACGGCGGCTCAGATCTCGATGCGTTCGCCGGGTTCCGGTATCTCGGCATCCCAGTCGAGACGCTCGCGGATCGCGCCCTGCAGCGCTTCCATCTTTTCCCGCTCGCCATGTATCAGGTATAGCGCTGGACGGTGGGCGAAGTGACCGACCCAGTCGAGCAGCTGCGATTGCCCGGCGTGGGCGGAGAAGCCGCCGAGGGTATGGATCTGCGCCTTGACCGCGATGCGCTGGTGGAACACGCGAACCGCGCTGGCGCCGTCGACGATGTTGCGGCCCAGGGTGCCGCGCGCCTGGAAGCCGGGGAATACCACATGGCATTCCGGGCGCCAGAGGTTGTGCTTGAAGTGATGGACGATACGGCCGCCGGTGCACATGCCGCTGCCGGCGATGATGACCGCGCCGCTCTTGATCCGGTTGATCGCCATCGACTCGTCGGCGCTGCGGGTGACGCGCAGCACCGGCAGCCATTCCTCCAGGCGGGTGGTGCCGGTGCCGCGAATGTACTCGCGGTCGCGGTCGTCGAACTCGTTGCTGTGGCGCAGGTAGATGCCATTGGCACGGGCGGCCATCGGGCTGTCGAGGAATACCGCCTGTTGCGGCAGGCGGCCCTCCTGGTAGAAGCGGCCGAGGTAGTAGAGCAGGTCCTGGGTGCGACCGACGGCGAACGACGGGATCAGCACGTTGCCGCCGTCGCGATGCGCCTGGTCGAGAATCGCCGCCAGTTCCTCCAGGGTGTCGTTGCTGTCGCGGTGATCGCGATCGCCGTAGGTGGATTCGAGCATCACCACGTCGGCCCGGCTCAGCGGCGAGGGCGCTCGCATCAACGGCGAGCAGGTGTTGCCGAGGTCGCCGGAAAACACCAGGCGGCGCGGTTGCACCTGGTCGTGGAATTGCACTTCGACGATCGACGAGCCGAGGATGTGCCCGGCGTTGTGAAAGGTCACCCGCACGCCACGAGCGACCGCCACGGTGCTGCCGAGGCTGATCGGCCGGCGCAGCTTGAGCGCGCGTTCGGTGTCGGCCTGGGTATACAGCGGCTTGATGCTCGGCTTGCCGATCCGGTTGCGCCAGCGGTTCTCCCACTCGGCGTCCTTTTCCTGGATGTGCGCGGAGTCCAGCAGCATGAGTTCCAGCAGTTCGCAGGTGGCCTCGGTGGCGAAGATCGGGCCCTTGAAACCCTCGGCCGCCAGGCGCGGCAGCAGGCCGCTGTGGTCCAGGTGGGCGTGGGAGATGACCACCGCGTCGATGCTCGCGGGATCGAAGGGGAAGGGCGCGCGGTTGCCGTTGTCGGCTTCGCGGCGCCCCTGGCGCATGCCGCATTCGAGCAGGACCTTCACGCCATCGAGGGTTTCCAGCAGATAACAGGAGCCAGTGACCTCCTGGGCGGCGCCTAGAAACGTCAGTGATGCCATCGAGCCTCCTCCGTCAGAGCTCTGTCGACACCCCGATACCTTTCGGGGATCGTGGAATGCCATGGAACCTTCGTACAGGGCCAGGGTGAACGAATCGGGGGCGGGGAGCTTGATGCAGGTCAGCGCCCTTTGCCGTGTGCTGCCTAGACTGCAAGGCACCACTAGGGAGGCTACCCACCATGAGTCAGATTCTGCCCAGTCAGGACGAGTTGCTTGCCCATGCGGCGGCCGAGCCGGCGTTTGCCGCGTGGCTGCAAGGCCATGGTCCGCTCCAGCATAGCGCAGAGACCCGCGCCGCCGTGTTCCGCACCGCTCATCAATTGGTCCAAGCCGGGCTGCAACCGGACCTGGCCAGCGTCTACCAGCTGTTCCGCGCCCTCGACCGGCTGACCGCCAGCGCCCTGCGCATCGTCGTGCACATGACCTACGCCCGGCGCATCCGCCTGGACGGCCAGCCGTTGCAGGCCGAGGATTTCAAGACACAGCCCGAGGGCCACACCGGCGGAGCCCTGAACATGGTCCCGGCCTACGCCGGCTATCTGGCACTCAACGTCCTGACCGGCAAGACTCGCGCCTGGCTGATGGGCCAGGGCCATTGCGTGGCCGCCATCGACGCGCTGAACGTCCTCACCGGCAACCTGCACCCGGAGCAGGAGCGCGCCTATGCCGACGGCGAGGAAGGGCTGAACCGCTTGCTGCAGGACTTCTACGGCTACGCCCAGGCCCCCAACGGCGCACCGGCGGCGCCACTGGGCAGCCACGTGAATCCGCATACCGCCGGCGGTATCGCCGAGGGCGGCTACCTCGGCTTCGCCGAATTGCAGTACGCGCACATGCCGCTGCCCGGCGAGACCCTGGTGGCGTTCCTCTCCGATGGTGCCGCCGAGGAACAGCGCGGCAGCGACTGGATTCCGCGCTGGTGGCGAGCCGAGGATTGCGGGGCGGCGCTGCCGGTGATGATCGCCAATGGCCGGCGCATCGAGCAGCGCACCGAACTGGGCACCCATGAGGGGCTGGAGGGCTTCAAGCTGCACCTGCGCCGCTGCGGCTTCGATCCGATCAGCTTCGATGGGCGCGACCCGGCCGCCTTCGTCTGTACGCTCTGGGAGATGGAGCAGCGCCTGGAGCGGCGCGTGCAGGAGAAGAACAGCGGCATCCTCCGCTACCCGCTGCCGATTCCCTACGGCATCGCCGAGACGGTCAAGGGCTTCGGCTTCTATGGCGCCGGCAGCAACGCCGCGCACAACCTGCCGCTGCCGGGCAATCCGCATAACGACGAACAGGCCCGGCAACTGTTCAACCAGCATGCAAACGAACTCTGGGTCGAGCCTGAGGCTCTCGAATTGGCCCGCCGGCTGTTCGCCGAGCAGCGTGGCGAGCGTCCCCTCGAACGGGACAACCCGCTGGCCCTGCGCCATCCCATCGAACCGATCATCCCGCCGCTGCGCTATCGCGACGACGCCTGCTCGCCGATGGCCGCGCTGGACCGCTTCTATACCGAGCTGGTGGAGGCCAACCCCGACCTGCGCGCCCGGGTCGGCAATCCCGACGAATTGGCCAGCAACCGCCTCGGCGGCGTGCTCAAGGCGCTCAAGCATCGGGTCAGCGAGCCGGAGAGCGAACTGGAATTGGTGAGCGGTCGGGTCATCACCGCGCTCAACGAGGAGGCGGTGGTGTCCGCCTGCCTGGCCAACCAGGGCGGACTCAACCTGGTTGCCAGCTACGAGGCGTTCTGCGTGAAGATGCTCGGCGCGGTGCGCCAGACCCTGATCTTCGCCCGCCAGCAGAAGGAAGTCGGGCGTCCGGCCGGCTGGCTGGGCTGGCCGCTGGTCGCTACTTCGCATACCTGGGAGAACGGCAAGAACCAGCAGTCGCACCAGGACACCACCTTCTGCGAGGCCCTGCTTGGCGAGATGAGCGACATGGTCCGGGTGCTCTTCCCGGCCGATCACAACAGCGCCCTGGCGCTGCTACCGACGATCTACCGCAGCCGGGGGCAACTGGCCTGCCTGGTGATCCCCAAGCGCGACCGGCCGATGGTGTTCGACGCCGTCCAGGCCGAGCGCCTGGCCCGCGACGGCGCGATCCTGGTCGAGGAGCGCTGCGGCTCCGATCCGCTGCTGCTGATCGCCAACGGCAGCTACCAGCTCGAACAGATGCGCCGCGCCGCGCAGCGCCTGGCCGAGGCCGGGCAGGCCTACCGGCTGGTCTACCTGCAGGAGCCGGGACGCTTCCGCGCGCCGCGCGATCGCTGGGAGGTCGAGGCGGTGGCCGACGAGGCGCTGGTGGAACGACTGTTCCCGGATAGCCATGAGCGCCGCGTGCTACTCACCCATATGCGCGCGGAAGTGGCGCGCGGTCATCTTTGGCCGATCCTGCCGGATGCCCGGCGCACCTCGGTACTCGGCTATCGCAACCGCGGCGGCACCCTCGACGAGGCGGGCATGCAGTTCGCCAACCGCGCCTGCTGGGGCAACGTGCTGGCGGCTTGCGCCCGCTTGATGGAGGTCCCGCGCACCGCGCTGCTGACCCCGGAGGAAGCGGCGGCGGTGGCCGGCAAGGGCGATCCGGCGTTGTTGCGCTGAGTTCGGCTGCGTATCGGCGGATAACGTCTGTGGCGTTATTCGCCCTGCCGAACGGGGGCGGGTGTCTGGCGAAGGCAGGGTGTGGGCAGGGTATCGGCGGATAGCGTCGGCGACGTCATTCGCCTACGGAGCGGGGGGACGAAGCGGCTTGAGCAGCCCGTCCAGCCCGTCGATCTTCAGTTCCAGGGTCAACTGCATCAGCCGCCCGAGTTCACCAGGCGGGAAGCCTTTCTTGTAGAACCACAGCAGGTACTCCTCCGGCAGGTCGACCAGCATCCGTCCCTGGTACTTGCCGAACGGCATCGGCGTCCTGGCGATCTTCAGCAGATGCTGCTTGTCCAGCATGGCGACCGCGCGGCGCGCCTACTTCTTGCCCTGGATGCGGCAGCTGCCGGCATCGAAGCGTTCGGTGGCGACCGGCTGGTTGGTCTTGTACTCGGTGAAGCTGTAGGTGAGGATCGCGCCGCGGGCGAGCAACTGGCGATAGCCGGTGTTGCTGCACACGCTATCGCCGAGCTGGCTGCGCACGCTGTCCGGGTTGGAGCGCATGCGCTCGGCGTGGCTGGCGCGTACGCTGAGGTGATTGATCAACTGGTTGCCTTCGACGGTGTAGCCCTGGTCGAGGATGTCTTCGTTGATGGCGCGGGGAGTGCCTACGCTGCTTTCCTTGGCCACTTTCTCCAGCATCTTGCTCAGTTCGAAATCCTTGAGCGAGGCGGCATGGGCGGCGGTGGGCAGGACGAAACAAAGGGCAAGGGCCATGAAGCGCGACATCGAAGATCTCCTGGGGCAATAAGCGGATTCGACCGATGGAGGGGGCGAATTGTTTCCGTCGGCCCATTCCCGGGACGGACGGTGGCGAATGGGCGCCATGTTACCGCGTTCGGGGCGGGGCACGGAAACGCAAAAGGGCGACCGAGGGTCGCCCTTTCGTCGATAGCGGTGCGGATCAGCGCAGCTTGATCTCTGTCCAGAGCTTGTTCAGGGCGCGGCGCTGGCGCGAGTTCAGGTCCTTCAGCGGCTCCAGCCTGGCCTGGGTGGTGGCGTCCGGGAACAGGGCGGCGAGCGTCTTGATTTCCGGCTTGATGAAGGGCAGGGCGGCGGCGTTGGGCGTGCCGGTACCGATCTGGTTGGTCAGCTCGGAAGCGTTCCGACCGTCGAGCATGAAGTCGATGAAGCGGTAGGCCAGGTCAGGGTTCTTCGAGCCCTTGTGGATCACCATGTTGTCGATGGCCAGCACCGCACCTTGGCGGGGCAGGGCGAAGTCGACCTTGAAGGCGCGGCCGGCAGCCTCCGCGTCGGCCCTGGCCTGGTACATGTCGCTGGAGTAGCCATGGGCGACCCAGATGTTGCCCAGGGTCAGCTCCTTGATATAGCTCGACGAGTTGAACGCGGCCCAGTACGGCTTGGCCGCGAGGATCAGCGCCTGGGCTTCCTTCCAGTGCTGCGGGTCGGTGTCGTTGGCGGAGTGACCGAGGTACTTCAGGGCGGCGCCGAACAGTTCCTGCGGGTCGTCCATCACCGTGACCCTGCCCTTGATCTTCTCCAGGACCGCCGGGTCGAAGATCACCGACCAGTCGGCGGGGTCGATGCCCAGCTTGTCCAGCTCGGTCTTGTTGTAGCCGACCAGGGTGGTGGTGAAGGCGTAGGGCAGGGAATAGCGGTTGCCCTTGTCGAAATCCTTGTCGAGGTAGCCCGCGGCCTCGTTGCTCAGGTTCGCCAGGCGACTCTTGTCCAGCTCCAGCAGGTCGCCCTTGCGGATCAGCGCCTCGACCGCGTTCTGGGTCGGGATGATCACGTCGTAGCCGCTGGCCCCGGCGGCCAGCTTGGCCATCATTTCCTCGGTGCCGGAATAGAACTCCTGCACCAGCTCGCAGCCACATTGCTGCTCGAAGCGTTTCAGCGTGTCCTCGGCGATGTAGTCGTTCCAGTTGAACAGATACAGCTTCTCGGCGGCGGTGGCCTGGGCGGCTCCTGCCATGAGGGTTGCGACGAGCAACAGCTTTTTCATCATGGTTCCTTGTTACGGGGTGGCAGGGCTCCGGAAACCGGAGCAGGGCAAGGCCGCGGGCCTCTCCGGGAGGCACGCGGGTTTCGGCGGATCAATGGCCCTTGATGGCGCTGGGGGAGAGTTTCGAGGCGATCACGATCAGCACCAGGGTGAGCAGCATCAGCAGGGTGGAGACGGCGTTCACTTCGGGCGTCACGGCGATCTTGATCATGGTGTAGATCTGCGTCGGCAGGGTGGCGAAGCCGCCGCCAGCGGCGAAGAAGGTGATCACGAAGTCGTCGATGGACAGGGTGAAGGCCATCAGCGCGCCGGCGACGATGCCCGGCATGATCAGCGGCAGGGTCACCAGGCGGAAGCTCTGCCAGGGCGTGGCACCGAGGTCGCGGGCCGCCTCGGTGAGGCTTTCGTCCATGCCCGACATGCGCGCCTGCACCACCAGGGCGACGAAGCCGACCGAGAAGGTGATGTGCGCGAGGGTCACCGAGAGCATGCCCAGGCTCATGTTCAGGCCGATGAAGAAGATCACCAGCGAGACCCCCATCAGGAGTTCCGGAATGGCGATCGGGGTCAGCACCAGCAGGGGCAGCACGCGCAGCTTGAAGCGATGCAGGGCGACCCCGGCGAGGGTGCCGAGCAGGGTCGCCACGCTGGCCGAAACCAGCGCGATGACCAGCGAGTTGGCGGCGGCCTGGAGCATGTCGCGGTTGCCGAACAGCTTGCGGTACCAGTCCAGGGTGAAGCCCACCCACTCGGCGTTCAGCCGCGAGTCGTTGAAGGAGTACAGCACCACGATCACCAGCGGTACGTAGAGGAACAGGTACACCAGCGCGGTGGCGCTCCAGAGCAGGTAGGGCCTACGCATGGGCGCCTCCCTTGCGGGCGCGCGCGGCGCCCATGCCGAGGGCGACCAGCAGCAGGATGCAGCCGGTCAGGGCGATCGACAGCGCGCTGCCGAACGGCCAGTCGCGGGAGTCGAGGAACTGGCTCTTGATCAGGTTGCCGATCATGATGCCGTCGGTACCGCCGACCAGGTCGGGGATGGCGAACATTCCCAGAACCGGGATGAATACCAGTGCCGCGCCGGCGGCCACGCCCGGCAGCGAGAGCGGGAAGGTCACCCGCCAGAAGCGTTGCCAACGACCGGCGCCGAGGTCCTGGGCGGCGTCCAGCAGGGCCGGGTCGTGTTTCTCCAGGTTGGCGTAGAGCGGCAGGATCATGAACGGCAGGTGCACGTAGACCATGCACAGGATCACCGCGAACGGGGTGAACATCAGGCTGATCGGCTGCGCGCCGAACAGGTCCAGCGCGGCGTTGATCCCGCGGGTCAGGGCACCGGACGGCGAGAGGATGATCATCCAGGCGTAGACGCGTACCAGCAGGTTGCTCCAGAACGGCAGGATCACCAGCAGGATCAGCAGGTTGCGCCACTTCGCCGGGGCCCGGGCGAGGGTGGTCGCCACCGGGTAGGCGAGCAGCAGGCAGGCCAGGGTGGTGACCAGGGCGTAGCCGAAGGATTTGACGAACAGTTGCAGGTACACCCAGCTCTCGGTGAGCCGGGTGTAGTTCTCCACGCTGAGGTCGTAGACGGTCTGCCCGTCCTCGCTGTACATCCAGGGCGCCAGGCCGCCGTAGTCGCCGGGAAAGCGGAACGAGGCGAACAGCATGATCAGCGCCGGAACCAGGAAGAAGAACAGCAGATACGCTTGCGGCGGCCAGACCAGCAGCCACTTGCCGAGGTTCTTTCTCATCGTGTCAGGCCCTGACCAGATGGCCGGCATCGAAGCGCCAGGCGGCTTCCACCGCGTCGCCCACCTCGAAGAACTTGGCTCGGCCGGGCGTGGCGTTGGGCAGCAGGGTTTCCAGGCGCTCGCCGTTCTCCAGCTCGACGATGTACAGGGTCACGTCGCCCAGGTAGAGCAGTTCGGCGACGCGACCGCGGAAGTGCACCTCGTCGCTGTCGGCGGTGACGCTCTGCGCCAGGCGGATCTTCTCCGGCCGCAGGGTCAGCACGCAGGCCTCGCCGGGCTGGGCGTCGAAGGATTTCAGCGCCTGGACCTCGCCCAGGCCCCTGAGGTCGATGCGCACGCGTTCGCCGTCGACCGCCTCGACCGTGGCGTCGAGCAGGTTGCACTGGCCGATGAAGTCGGCGACGAAACGACTGCGCGGGAAGCTGTAGATGGTTTCCGGGGCGTCCAGTTGCTCCACCCGGCCCTGGTTCATCACCGCGATGCGGTGCGACAGCGCCAGGGCTTCGCCCTGATCGTGGGTGACATAGACAAAGGTGATGCCGACGTCCTTCTGCAGGTTGATCAGTTCGATCTGCATTTCTTCGCGCAGCTTGGCGTCCAGCGCCGACAGCGGTTCGTCGAGCAGCAGCAGGCGCGGCCGGTTGACCAGCGCGCGGGCGATCGCCACGCGCTGGCGCTGGCCGCCGGAAAGCTGTGTCGGCATGCGCCCGCCCTTGTCCGCCAGGCGCACGTCCTTCAGGGCCTGTTCGACGCGGGCGTCGATCTCGCTCTTCGCCACTCCGGCCATCTTCAGCGGGAAGGCGATGTTCTGCGCCACGCTCATGTGCGGGAACAGCGCGTAGCTCTGGAACACCGTATGCACCGGGCGCTTCTCCGGCTCGACGCCGGCGAGGTCCTGGCCGTTGAGGCGGATCTCGCCGCTGTCCGGCTGGTCGAAGCCGGCGAGCATGCGCAGGAGGGTGGTCTTGCCGCACCCGGAAGGGCCGAGGAGGGTGAAGAATTCGCCGGTGTTGATCGTCAGGCTGACATTGTCGACGGCGGTGAAGTCGCCGAAGCGGCGGGTCACGTTGCGGATCTCGAGCAAGGGGGGCGTCACTCGTCTGGAGAGGCAGTAAGGTCAGCGGGCGGAGCCGGCTGCCCGGTGTCGAAAAAGGGGGCGGATTATAGGGATCGCATCCCGCTCTAACTAGACGTCTGAGGCCCCTGTGAGGAATTTTTTTTCGCGGCCTCGGACGTTGTCCGACAAAGCAGGAGCCACGCGGGCTCTGATAGAATTTCGCGGTCGCTTTCCAGCCCGTTTCCTCGAGTCTTCGATGTTCCTTCGCCCGTCCTTTCCGTATCGGGAGCCTGCCCGATGAGCCATGCCGTTTCCCGCTTGCGCCAGGAGCGCCTGGCGCGCAGCCTGAAACCCTTCGTCGCGCGCGGTTCGCGCATGCCGCGCTGCGAAGGCTGTCGGCTGCTGCCGAGCTATTGCATGTGCGCCTGGCGGCCGCGGGTCGAGGTGCGCGCCGGCATGTGCCTGGTCATGCACGACATCGAGGCGCTGAAACCGACCAACACCGGCTGGCTGATCGCCGATACCGTGGCCGACACCTTCGCCTTCGGCTGGTCGCGCACCGAGGTCGACCCGCGCTTGCTGGAGTTGCTGGCCGACCCGCAGTGGCAGCCATACCTGGTGTTCCCCGGCGAATACGTGGCGGCGGAGCGGGTGGTGAACGAGGTCGCCCCGCTGGTGGAAGGCAAGCGACCGCTGTTCATCCTGCTCGACGCGACCTGGACCGAGGCGCGCAAGATGTTCCGCAAGAGTCCCTACCTGGAGCCGTTCCCGGTGCTCAGCCTGCTGCCCGAGCAGCTCTCGCGCTATCGCCTGCGTCGCTCGACCCGTGGCGAGCACCTGTGCACCGCCGAAGTGGCGGCGCTGTGCCTGGAGCTGGCTGGCGACGAGGCCGCGGGCGAGGCGCTCGGCGCCTACCTGGAGGTGTTCAGCGAGCGCTACCTGGGCGCCAAGCGGCACATTCCGCTGGACGAGGCCAGCCCGGCGCACCGTGCCCTGGCGCCGTTCCGTGGCTGAGCGTCAGGCCGGGCGCGCTTCGGCGGCGAGCTTGCGCGGCCACAACTGCGCCACCAGCATGCCCGCCAGCATCAGCGCGCAACCGAAATAGCCGCGCAGGTGCAGGGTCTCGGCGAGGAACAGGGCGCCAGCGATGGCGGCGAACACCGCTTCCAGGGACAGGATGATCGCCGCATGGGAAGCGATGGCGTGCTTCTGCGCCACCACCTGCAGGGTGAAGCCGGTGCCGACGCCGAGCAGGCCGCCGTATAGCAGGGCGGGACCGGCCTGGACGATGGCGTCCCAGTGGATTTCCTCGAAGACCAGTGCCAGCAGCAGGCTGACCGCCGCGCAGGTGGCGAACTGCAGGAAGGCCAGGCGGATCGGGTCGTAGCGGCTGGCGAACAGGCCTACCAGCAGGACGTGCGCGCCCCAGACCACCGCGCCGGCCAGTTGCAGCCAGTCGCCGGAGGCGACCTGGAAGCCCGGGCCGATGCTCAGCAGGGCCATGCCGAGCACCGCCAGCGACGCCCCCAGCCAGGTGCCCGCGCCGGTGCGCTGGCCGAACAGCAGGCCGAGCAACGGCACGACGATCACGTAGAGCCCGGTGATGAAGCCGGAGTTGGTCACGCTGGTGAACAGCAGGCCGACCTGCTGCAGGTTGATCCCGGTGGTCAGGGCGACGCCGAGGATCACACCGGCGAGCAACTGTCCGCGATTGAAGGGTTGCGCGCCGTCGCGTCGCGAGCGCAGCATCAGCAGTGGCACCAGCACCAGGGCACCGAGGACGAAGCGCAGGCCGGTATAGAGGAACGGCCCGATGGCGTCCATCCCCAGGCGCTGGGCGACGAACGACACCCCCCAGATCATGGCGGTGATCAGCATCAGGACATCGGCACGCAGGGCTTGGCTTCGCATGGCTCGCTCGACGGGGCGGGGAGGGTCCGCCACTCTGCCAGCAAGCCGGGGTGTTTGAAAAGACGAACGCGGTGTACGAGGTATCCCTCATTCGGCTTGACCGGTCCGCCCTCGGTCGGCATCCTGAGCGCCGCCTCGGCTGGGCCGAACAAACTAGGACATGTCATGGCTTCTTACGAGATCCTGATCGCCGACGATCACCCCCTGTTTCGCAGCGCTTTGCACCAGGCCCTCACCCTCGGGCTGGGTCCCGACGTGCGCCTGGTGGAAGCCGCCAGCATCGCCGAACTGGAAGCGCGGCTGAACGAGAAGGCCGATTGGGATCTGGTCCTGCTGGACCTCAATATGCCGGGGGCCTATGGCTTCTCCGGCCTGGTGCTGTTGCGCGGGCAATACCCGCAGGTGCCGGTGGTGATGATCTCGGCACAGGAGGAGGCCGCGGTGGTGCAGCGCTCCCGCGAGTTCGGCGCCAGCGGCTTCATTCCCAAGTCCAGTCCGCTGGAAACCCTGCAGCAGGCGGTGCGCGCGGTGCTCGACGGGGACACCTGGTGGCCGCCGCAGGATGCCGCCGCCGAAGCCCTCAGCGAGGAGGCCAAGGCCGCCAGCGCCGGGCTCGCCAGCCTCACCCCGCAACAGTTCAGGGTACTCACCATGGTCTGCGAAGGGTTGCTGAACAAGCAGATCGCCTACGACCTGAACGTTTCCGAGGCGACGGTGAAGGCCCACGTCACGGCGATCTTCCGCAAGCTCAACGTGCGCACCCGGACCCAGGCCGCGCTGCTGCTGCAACAAATGGAGACGGTTCCCGCTTCTCATTGAGAGACGGCTTAACGCTTTTTTGACCAGCCGGCGGCTAGACTGCCGGCCTTCCGAATCGATGAGAACCCGACGTGTCGCCTTCCCCCTTCAAAGGCCAGACCGGCCTCAAGCGTATCCTCAACGCCACCGGCTATTCCCTCGCAGGTTTCCTCGCCGCCTTCCGCGGTGAAGCCGCCTTCCGCCAACTGGTGCTGCTCAACGTGGTGCTGATCCCGGTGGCCTTCCTCCTCGACGTCAGTCGCGGCGAACGCGCGCTGATGATCGCGGTGTGCCTGCTGGCGCTGATCGTCGAGCTGCTCAACTCGGCGATCGAGGCCACCGTCGACCGCGTCTCGCTGGAACGCCACCCTCTGTCGAAGAATGCCAAGGACATGGGCAGCGCCGCGCAGTTCGTGGCCCTCACCGTGATCACCGTGACCTGGGCGACCATCCTGCTGGGCTGATCTACGCGGACATGAAAAAGCCGGAGGCAGCGATGCCTCCGGCTTTTTCTTGCGTGCGAGGGCGGCGGCTCAGGCCGCCGCGTCGAAGCTGTCGGCCCGCGCCATGTTCCACATGCGCTCGTAGAACTCGCCCTCGATCTTGCCGGAAAGCAGTTCGCCCGGCTTGAGGAAGTAGTGCAGCTGCGAGAACAGGCGGATCTCGGTGTCGGTGATGCGTCGCACCAGGTGCTTGGCTTCGAGCTGCGAGGGATGTTCCAGGCCCGCCGCGGCGAGCATCTCGGCCAGGCCCTTGAGGGTGTTGCGATGGAAGTTGCGCACCCGCTCGGCCTTGTCCGGCACCACCAGCGCGCGCTGGCGCAGCGGGTCCTGGGTGGCGACGCCGGTCGGGCACTTGTTGGTATGGCAGCTCTGCGACTGGATGCAGCCGATGGCGAACATGAAGCCGCGCGCCGAGTTGGCCCAATCCGCGCCGGTGGCCAGGACGCTGGCGATATCGAAGGCGCTGACGATCTTGCCGCTGGCGCCGACCTTGATCTTGTCGCGCAGGTTGAGGCCGACCAGGGTGTTGTGGACGAACAGCAGGCCTTCGCGCAGCGGCACGCCGATATGGTCGGTGAACTCCAGCGGCGCCGCGCCGGTGCCGCCTTCCTTGCCGTCGACGACGATGAAGTCGGGGAGGATGCCGGTCTCCAGCATGGCCTTGGCGATGCCCATGAACTCCCATGGATGGCCCAGGCAGAACTTGAAGCCGACCGGCTTGCCGCCGGACAGTTCGCGCAGCTGGGCGATGAACTGCATCAGCTCGATCGGCGTGGAGAAGGCGCTGTGGCGCGACGGCGAAACGCAATCCTCACCCATCGGCACGCCACGGGTGGCGGCGATCTCGGGGGTGACCTTGTGCTTGGGCAGGATACCGCCGTGTCCCGGCTTGGCGCCCTGGCTGAGCTTGATCTCGATCATCTTCACCTGCGGGTCGAGGGCCTGGGCGGCGAAGCGCTCAGGGTCGAACTTGCCATCGCGGGTGCGGCACCCGAAGTAGCCGCTGCCCAGTTCCCAGACCAGGTCGCCGCCGTTCTCGCGGTGATAGGGACTGATGCTGCCCTCGCCGGTGTCGTGGTAGAAGTTGCCCATCTGCGCGCCACGGTTCAGCGAGCGAATGGCGTTGGCGCTAAGGGCGCCGAAACTCATCGCTGAGACGTTGAACAGCGAAGCGGAGTACGGCTTGCTGCATTGTGGCCCGCCGATGTCGACGCGGAACTCGCAGGGATCGCTGAGCGGCGCCGGACGCATCGAGTGGCTGATGAATTCGTAGCCGGCGGTGTACACGTCGATCAGGGTGCCGAAGGGCTTCTCCGAGCTTTCGTTCTTCGCCCGCGAGTAGACCAGCGAGCGCTGGGCGCGGGAGAAGGGCAGGGCGTCGCCGTCGGCTTCCAGCAGGTACTGGCGGATCTCCGGGCGGATGCCTTCCACCAGATAGCGGATGTTGCCCAGGATCGGATAGTTGCGGCGCACCGCGTGGGGCGTCTGGATCAGGTCGAACAGGCCGAGCAGGCTCAGGGCCACGCCCAGTAGGGTGAACGGCCAGAGCCATTCGGTGCTGCCGAGGAACGGCAGGCTGACCAAGGTGAACAGGGCGATACAGGCGAAAAACGCATAGCGACTGAGTAGCGACAGATTCATCATGTCTCCAATCTTCAGGCTTCGGTTCAAAATGGTAGTCACCTTCTTCGAGGCGTCTACGACGGGTTCCCCCCGCGCTAACCAAGCGCTGATTATGGGAAACAAACGGGGATAGAAAGCAAGCTAATAATTGTGTCTGGATGGTCGAGCAGCCGAATGGTCGCCGGGAACTCTTTCCGGAGTTGCGAATTATTCTTATCGGAGTAATATGTAACTATATAACATTATGTAGGAGGCATCCCCATGAAACCCGGCATCCATCCCGAATACCGTCCCGTCCTGTTCCATGACACCTCGGCCGACGTGTACTTCCTGATCGGCTCCACCGCGGAGACCGACAAGACCCATACCCATACCGACGGCAAGACCTATCCCTACGTGACGCTGGACGTTTCCAGCGCCTCGCACCCGGTCTACACCGGCGAACAGCGCAAGACCAAGAGCGAAGGCCGCGTGGCCGGGTTCAACAAGCGTTTCGCCGGCTTCGTCGGCGGCAAGGGGGCCTGATGAAAGTCCTCGCCTCGCTGAAACAGGCCAAGCTGCGCCATCGCGATTGCCAGGTGGTGAAGCGCCGTGGCCGGCTCTACGTGATCTGCAAGTCGAATCCGCGCTTCAAGTGCGTGCAGGGCCGGCCGAAGCCGAAGATCAAGCGCCGCTGAGCGGCGACGGGACGGTCGCCCGTCCCGTCAGCCCTGGGCCTGGAGGAACAGGCCGAACAGCTCGGACTGCGACTTGATGCCGAGCTTGCCGTACATGTGCTTGCGGTGGACCTTCACGGTTTCCGCCGAGATCGCCAGCTTGCGGGCGATCTCCTTGCTCGAGCAGCCGCTGAGCATCAGCCTGCCGACCTCCAGTTCGCGCGCCGTCAGTGGCGTGCCCATCTGCTCCGCGACCTTCTCCAGCGAACCCTGCCAGCCCGGCTCCGGCGCCGCGGGGCTGTTCAACACTTCGTCCTCGAAGGCCAGGCGCTGGCGCATCAGCCCGGCCACCCAGGGCCGCACCAGGCCGAGCACGGCGAGTTGCTCGGGGGTGAAGCGGCGCCGCGAGCCGAGCGACAGGCAGAGGGTGCGTTCGCCGGAGAGCTGGACGTTGATCTGGATTTCATCGGCCACCACGTTGAGGCGGAAGTAACGCTGGTAGTAATCGGTCTGCTCGAAGCATTCCGGTGCCACGTCGGCCAGACGGAACAGGCCGCTGCACGGGTTCTCGCGGCTGGCGATGTAGAACGGGTCGAGCAGGTAGAGGCCTCGCAGGTAGTCCTGGAACAGCGGGTCCGGCCCGCCGTCGGCGCCCGGGCATTCGGCGAACACCTGTGGCCGGCCCTGGCTGAACAGCAGGGCCACCCAGCTGTCGAACGGAACGTACTGTTCGAGCAGGCGTACCAGGCGAATCCAGAAGTCCGGCGCATCCAGCGCCTCGACCAGTTGCCCGACGGAGCGGTGCCAGGCGATGTCCTGCAAGGTGAAACTCATCTTCTACCCCTGTTGGGTTAACCCTCGGACGTAATTATCGGCGCGGGGAACGCCAAGCATACTGTGCCGACCCCTGCATACGAACAGCGCGCGTGCCGAACAGCGCCGAGAACAACAAGGAATTCCGATGAAAGTCGAACTCGTCCAGATCGCCGGTCGCGATGGCGACACCGCGCACAACCTGGAACGCGCCCTGGCGGCCATCGCCGACTGTGCGGCGGACACCGAACTGGTGGTGTTCCCGGAAACCCACCTGACCGGCTTCCCCAGCGAAGACAACATCGCCGCCCTCGCCGAGCCGCTCGACGGCCCGACGGTCAGCGCGGTGCAGCGCGTCGCCCGTGAACGTAACGTTTCGGTGGCGATCGGCATCGCCGAGGCGGACGCCGGCCGCTATTACAACACCACCCTGCTGATCGCTCCCGACGGCATCGCCCTGAAATACCGCAAGACCCACCTGTGGGCCTCCGACCGCGGCATCTTCACGCCTGGCGACCGCTACGCCACCGCCCTGTGGAACGGCATCCGGGTCGGCCTGCTGGTGTGCTTCGACATCGAGTTCCCGGAAAGCGCGCGGGCCCTCGGCCAACTGGGTGCGGAACTGATCATCGTGACCAATGGCAACATGGACCCCTATGGCCCGACCCATCGCACCGCGATCATGGCCCGCGCCATGGAAAACCAGGCCTACGCGGTGATGGTCAACCGCGTCGGGCATGGCGACGGCGGGCTGGTCTTCGCCGGCGGCAGCGCTGTGGTCGATCCCTACGGCCAGTTGCTCTGCGAGGCCGGGCGCGAAGAATGCCGGCAGATCGTGGAACTGGACCTCGGCCGGTTGCAGGATGCGCGTCGGGATTACCGTTACCTCGAAGAGCGTCGCCTGGTCCTGCCCGGCGAGCGCCGCGAGCACCCGGACGGCCTGCGCGAGCTGCTGATTCCCTGATTCACCGCGGCGCGACAGGAGCGTCGCGTCGTCCTCCGTCCGCCAGCGAGCGGGCGAGGATGGGCCCGGAAAGCCGTAGCACAACGATGGGCGCCCGAGCGTCCGCCGGTCTCCCGGGTGAGGGGAGGCCCCTGCGCCCCGCGGCCCGGCCGGCTGCGGGCCACTGCCATAACAAACGATAATTCCGGAGTAAGCAGTAATGGCCAGACTCAAGCGCACCCTGTCGCTGGGTTCCGTGGTGCTGTTCGGCATCGCCTACATGACCCCCATCATCGTCCTCGGGACTTTCGGCATCCTCGCCGAGACCACCCAGGGACACGTCCCCGCCGCCTACATCGCCGCTTCCCTGGCGATGTTCTTCACCGCCCTCAGCTACGGGCGCATGGCCGCGGCCTTCCCGGTGGCCGGCTCGGCCTATACCTACGTGCGCAAGGCCATCGATTCCCGGCTTGGCTTCATCGCCGGCTGGGCGGTGCTGCTCGACTACCTGTTCCTGCCGATGGCGATCTGGCTGATCGGCGCCGCCTACCTGCACTCGGCCTTTCCCGCGGTACCCAACGCGGTCTGGGTGCTGGCGTTCATCGGCGTGACCACGACGATCAACATCGTCGGCCTGCGCCTGGCGAAGAACGTCAATGGCCTGCTGATGCTGGTGCAGTTCCTGGTCCTCGGCGCCTTCGTCGCACTCTGCGTGCACTACGTGCTGGGCGACCCGGGCAAGCCGTTATGGTCACTGCAACCGTTGCTAGGTGGCGACCTGCAGGTGCCGCTGGTGATGAGCGGTGCGGCGATCGCCTGCTACTCGTTCCTCGGTTTCGACGCGGTCAGTACCCTGACCGAGGAAACCCGCGACCCGCGGCGCAACATCCCGCGGGCGATCCTGCTGATCACCCTGCTGGGCGGGTTGATCTTCATCGTCACCTCGTACTTCGTGCAACTGGCGCACCCGTCGTTCGCCTTCGACAGCGCGGACTCGGCGGCCTACGAGATCGCCCGCAACATCGGTGGCGACCTGTTCGTGACCTTCTTCCTGGTCGGCCTGATCGTCGGCCAGTTCACCTCCGGTCTCTCGGCCCAGGCCAGCGCCTCGCGCCTGCTCTTCGCCATGGGCCGCGACGGCGTCCTTCCGCGGCCGTTCTTCGGTCGTCTCGGCAAGCGCTTCGAGACGCCGGCGAACAGCATCATCCTGTGCGGTGTGGTGGCCTTGCTGGCGCTACAGATGGACGTGACCACCTCCACGTCGTTCATCAACTTCGGCGCCTTCCTCGCCTTCAGCCTGGTCAACCTGTCGGTGGTCTTCCACTACTACCTTGGCGCCGAGCGCCGCGGTCCACGGGAAACCCTGTTGTTCCTGGTATTCCCTGGCATCGGCCTGGTCGCCGACCTGTGGTTGATGGCCAGCCTCGACCATCTGGCGATCATCCTCGGCCTCTGCTGGCTGGCGCTGGGCGCGGTGTACCTGGCGGCGATCACCCACGGTTTCCGCGAGCCGCCGCCGGAGATGCGTTTCGAGGAGGGCTGAGAAAGAATCGACGCCCGTTTCGCGGCGGCAAGGCGCAGGCTCCTGGCCTAGAGTGGCTATCCATCGCCTCCCTGGTTCCGGAGCCGGCCATGTCCCATGCAGCGTTGTTCCTTCCCCTTCCCGATGACGACACCCTGTATGCCGCGCTGTTGGCGCGCGATCCCGCCTACGATGGCTTCGCCTTCGTCGGGGTGAAGAGCACCGGGGTGTTCTGCCGCCTGACCTGCCCGGCGCGCAAGCCGAAGCGCGAGAACACCCTGTTCTTCGATTCGATCAAGGGTTGCGTCGAGGCCGGCTTCCGGCCCTGCCTGCGTTGCCGGCCGCTGGAACGGCTCGGCACGCAGGGGCCGCTGGTCAGCGACCTGCTCCAGCGCCTCGGTCGGCAACCGCAGCGGCGCTGGTTCGAAGACGACCTGGCGGCGCTGGGCTATGACCCGTCCACCGTGCGCCGTGCCTTCAAGCGCGAGTTCGGCGTGACCTTTCTGGAAATGGCTCGCCTGCGCCGTCTTGGCCAGGTCGCCGAGCGGCTGTCCTCGGGCGCGCGGGTAATCGACGCGCAACTGGATGCCAGCTTCGACTCCGACAGCGGCTTCCGTAGCGCCTTCGCGCGCCTGCTGGGCGAGCCGCCGTCGCAGTTGCGCGGGCGCGAGCTGCTCAAGGCGGACTGGCTGCAGACCCCGCTCGGCGCCATGCTCGCGGTGGCCGATGCGCAGGCCCTGCACCTGCTGGAGTTCTTCGACCGCCCGGCGTTGAGCGGGGAGCTGAAACGCCTGCAGAAGAACAGCGGATCGAGCATCGGTTTCGGCCGTTTCGCCCCCATCGACAGGATCGAGGCGGAACTCGCCGGCTACTTCGACGGTACTCCAGTGCGCTTCCAGACCCCGTTGGCGCTGAACGCCTCGGCCTTCACCCGCACGGTCTGGCAGGCGCTGCGCGAGGTACCGTGCGGCAGCACGCAGAGCTACGCCGGGCTGGCCAGGTCCATCGGCTCGCCGTTGTCGGTGCGCGCCGTGGCCCGCGCCAACGGAGCCAACCAGATCGCCATCGTGATTCCTTGCCACCGCGTCATCGGTTCGGACGGTTCCCTGACCGGTTATGGCGGTGGCCTGTGGCGCAAGCGCTGGTTGCTGGAGCACGAGCGGCGCATGGGCGCTGCCGGCTAGCCGGGATCGCCGCCCAGAAGCCGGGCGGGGGCGCGCAACACCGGTTCCCGCTCGACCGCTGCGGGCCGCTGCAAGTCCTGGGCGTCGGCGCGCTCGGCGGTCGACAGGTCGCTGGCGTGGAATCCGGTGATCCGCAACAGGGCCAGGGTACAGGCCAGCGAGACCAGCGCGTAGCAGGCTGAGGCCAGGGCCACGCCGACGATGCTGCCGGTACTGTTGAGAATCCACTGGGCCAGTACCGGCGTACCGCCGCCGACCAGCAGCGAGCAGAGCTGGTAGGCCAGCGACAGGCCGGTGTAGCGCACCCGCGCCGGGAAGGCTCGGGCGAGGATACCGCCCACCGCGCCGTAGAACATCGCGTGCGGCACCGTGGCCAGGCACATGCCGACCGCGGCGATCCAGTAGACCTTGGTTTCCACGGCGAAGAACATCGCCGGCATCAGGATGAACTCCGGCAGCACCATCAGGCATGCCGCCTTGCGCATGTCGATGCGCGAAGTGAGCAGCGCCCCCAGCGGCTGGCTGAGGAACTGCACCACCAGCGCGACCACGATGATGCTGAGGAAGGTGCCCTGGCTGTAGCCGAGGGTCTTGGTCGCCCAGGAGAGGGCGAAGGTGCTCTTGAAGTAGGTGACGTGGATGATCGGCAGCACGCCGGCGCCGAGCAGGACGATCTTCCAGTGCTTGCCCAGCACCTCGGCGAGCGGCAGCTTCACCGTGCGCTTCTGCGCCAGCACACGCTTCATGTCTTCCGACTCCTCCAGCTTCAGGCGGATCACCATGCCGACGATGACCAGCACCGCAGAGAGCAGGAACGGCGCGCGCCAGCCCCAGAGAATGAAGTCCGAGGCGGGCAGGGCGCTGAGGGCGAAGAACGCCAGGGTCGCCAGCAGGTTGCCGGTGGGCGAGCCCTGCTGGGCGAAGGCGGCGTACAGGATGCCTTTGCCCTTGGGCGCGCTTTCGCTGGCGATCAGGATCGCGCCGCCCCACTCGCCGCCGACCGCGATGCCCTGGACGATACGCAGCGCCACCAGGGAGATCGGCGCCCAGATGCCGATCTGCGTATAGACCGGCAACAGGCCGATGCAGGTCGTGGCGATGCCCATCATGATCAGGGTGATCACCAGGGTGGTCTTGCGGCCGATGCGGTCGCCGAGATGGCCGAAGATGATCCCGCCCAGCGGGCGAGCGATGAAGCCCGACCAGAGGGTGACGAAGGACAGCAGGGTGGCCAGGCCCGGATCCATGTCGGCGGGGAAGAATACCTTGCCGAACACCAGGGCGGCGGCCAGGCCGTAGATGTAGAAGTCGTACCACTCGATGGTGGTGCCGATGAAGGAGGCGATACCGGCCCTGCGGGCCTTCTTGTGCAGGTCGGCGTCTTCGGGAGAGGGCGTGCGCGGCATGGGTCGAGTCCTGTTTATTGTTGTTCTCGCCGACACGCCGCTCCCTACCGCCCTTCGCTGAAAGGCGGGGCGGAAACGCTGGTTTCCGTGGAGGGAGAGCGTGCGTCGGTGTTGACCCGGGTGCCTCGGAGTCTAGGTGGCACCCCCGCAAATCAATAGTCTTTTAATCTTATGGCTCGATAAGGGATTCCATATCGACGTTTTCCGTCAGCCCTCGCTCAGGCGTCGTCCAGGCCGCTCTTCAGCGTCGCCAGGAACGCCTGCGCCGCCCGGGAAGGTTCGCTGGCCGGAAGGATCGCGTGGATCTCCGAACGCGCGCCGGCCGGCTCGATCTCCAGGTAGCGCACCTCGTTCCGCCAGGCCAGGCAGAGGGTCTCCGGGATCAGCGCGACGCCCATGCCGAGACCGACCATGGCGGCGACGGTCTGCCACAGGCGCGCCTCGTGGCGGATGCGCGGGCTGAAGCCGGCCTCCACGCAGCGGGCGATGATCAGGTCGTGGTAGTGCGGGGAGACATGGCGCGGGAAGAGGATGAAGTCTTCGTCGCGCAGTTCGGCGAGGTCCAGACGCGCCTGGCCAGCCAGGCGGTGCCCGGCGGGCAGGCAGCAGAGGAACGGGTCGCTGATCAAGGGTTCGGAGACGATTTCCGCCGGCAGCCTGCCCCAGTGCACGAAGCCCAGGTCGATCTGCCCGCGCTGCAACGCCTGGGCCTGCTCCGCGCTGTTCATTTCGCCGAGCACCACCTCCATGTTCGGGTGCTCCCGTTCGAAACGGGACATGGCCCTGGGCAGGCCGCGGTAGAGCATGGAGTTGACGAAGCCGACGCGCAGTTGGCCGACGTCGCCCTCGGCGGATAGCTGGGTCAGGCGTTTCACCTTCTCTGCCTGCAGCAGCAGGTTGCGCGCTTCCACCAGCAGGACCTGGCCGGCGCCGGTGAGCTTCACCGACTTGTTGTTGCGCAGCAGCAATTGGGTTCCGAGCTGTTCCTCCAGCTTCTTGATGTCGAAGCTCAGCGCCGGCTGGGAGATGAACAGGCGAGCCGCGGCGCGACCGAAATGCAGTTCCTCGGCGACCGCGATGAAGTAGCGAAGCTGTCTGAGATCCATGGCAGGCACCTGGTTCTACGATCTGTTTTTCTTATCGTCGATGATTTTTTTTGTATTGGATGCTTATCGAAGCACTCGCCTAGTCTCGGCGCAAGACAAGCAGGAGCCGCGCCATGACCGCCATGCCCGAAGTACTTCGCGAAGATACGCTGAACATCCCCGACAGCCGTGGGCTGAATCTCTACACCTGCGATCCGGCCCTGGAGCGGCTGCTGGAGGTATACCTGCCGCCGGCGTTGCTCGCCGAATGGCGGCCGCTCCTCGAACGGCTCGGCGCCCGTGCCGGCGGCGAGCTGGACGTGCTGGCGCTGGCGGCGGACAAGAACCCGCCGGTGCTGGCGCCGCGCACCCGCCGCGGCGAGGATTTGCAGAGCATTCGCAAGCATCCGGACTACGTCGCCCTCGAACGGGTGGCCTATGCCGAACTTGGCCTGGCTTCCATGAGCCATCGCCCGGACGGCCCGCCGCCGCTGGTGAAGTATGCGCTCACCCACCTGTTCGTACAGGCCGAGTTCGGCCTTTGCTGCCCGGTCAGCATGACCGACTCGCTGACCCGCACCCTGCGCAGGTTCGGCGCGCCAGAACTGGTCGAGCGCTACCTGCCGTCCCTCGCCTCGCGGGATTTCGACGAGCTGTTCCAGGGCGCCATGTTCATGACCGAGCAGGCCGCCGGCTCCGACGTGGCGCGGACCCGTACCGTGGCGCGGGAGCAGGGCGGCGAGTGGAAGCTCTACGGCGACAAGTGGTTCTGCTCCAACCCGGACGCCGACCTGGCGATGGTCCTGGCCCGCCCCGAAGGCGCGCCGGAAGGAATGAAGGGCGTGACCCTGTTCCTGTTGCCGAAGGTCCGCGAGGACGGCACGCGCAACGCCTATCGCATCGTCCGCCTGAAGGACAAGCTGGGCAGCCGCTCCATGGCCAGCGGCGAAGTCCGCCTGGAAGGCGCCAGCGCCTACCTGATCGGCGAGATCGGCCGCGGCTTCCAGCAGATGGCCGACATGGTCAACATGTCGCGCCTGTCCAACGGCGTGCGCGCCGCCGGGCTGATGCGCCGGGCGCTGAGCGAGGCGCTGTTCGTCGCCCGCCATCGGCGCGCCTTCGGCAAGCACCTGATCGACATGCCGCTGATGCAGAAGCAGTTGCTGAAGATGATGCTGCCCACCGAACAGGCGCGCTCGATGTTCATGCAGATCGCCACGCTGCTGCCGCGCGCCGATGGCGGCGAGGTCGAGGCGCAGAAATGCGTGCGGATCCTCACCCCGCTGATCAAGTTCCGCGCCTGCCGCGATGCGCGACGGGTCACCGGCGACGCCATGGAGGTGCGCGGCGGGGTCGGCTACATCGAGGAGTGGAGCGACCCGCGGCTGGTGCGTGACGCCCACCTGGGGTCGATCTGGGAGGGTACCAGCAACATCGTGGCGCTGGACGTCGCCCGTGCGGTGAGCCGCGAACAGGCGCTCGAACCCTTGCAGCGCCACCTGCGCCGGCTGCTGGATGACAGCGACCTGCCAGGGGACGCCCGCGACCTCTTCGACGAACTGCTGGTGCGAGTGGTCGCGACCATGGCCGACGTCGCCGAGCGCCGCCAGGACGAGCAGGTGCGCCAGGCCGGCAGCGCCCTCTACCACCTGTGCACGGCGATCTTCATGGCCTGGGAGGCCAGCCGCCAGGCACCCGACCAGCGCCGCCTGGCCCTGGCCTTCCTGGTCGCCCGGCACAAGCTGCTGCCGCGCGACCCGCTGCACCTGGAGGGTTGGACCGACCAGGCCGAACTGCTGGCCAGGGTGGTCGGCGAGGTGCCGCTGAGCCAGGCCGAAGCCATGCAATTGCTGCCGGCCTGACTGCCCGCATTCCCGCTCACAACAACCAGAGAGTCGCCATGACCAATCAGACGGGCGCCCTGCGTGGCCTGAAAATCATCGATCTCAGCCGGGTCCTCGGCGGACCCTACTGCTCCCAGGCGCTGGCCGACCACGGCGCCGAGGTGATCAAGCTGGAACCCCTTGGCGGCGACGAGACCCGTGGCTGGGGGCCGCCCTTCGAGGGCGACACGGCGTCCTACTTCAAGGGCGTGAACCGCAACAAGAAGGGCATCGCCGTCGACCTGGCGACGGCGGAGGGCATCGAGCTGCTGCTGCGCTTGCTGGAGGACGCCGACGTACTGCTGGAGAACTTCAAGCCCGGCACCCTGGCGCGCTGGGGGATCGGCTACGAGGAGGTGCTTCGCCAGCGCTTCCCGCGGCTGGTCCACTGCGCGGTATCGGGCTTCGGCGCCGACGGCCCGCTCGGCGGCCTGCCCGGCTACGACGCGGCGATCCAGGCGATGGCCGGACTGATGAGCGTGAACGGCGAGGCCGGCGGCGAGGCGTTGCGCATCGGCCTGCCGATCGTCGACATGGTCACCGGGCTGAACGCCATGGCCGGCATCCTCCTCGCCCTCCACGAGCGCCAGGTCAGCGGGCGCGGGCAGTCGGTGGACATCGCCCTGTACGACTGCGGTATCTCCCTGCTGCACCCGCACCTGCCGAACTACTTCGCTTCCGGACGTACGCCCCGGCGTAGCGGCAACGCCCACCCGAACATCGCGCCCTACGACAGCTACCGCACCGGTACCGAGCCGATCTTCCTCGCCGTCGGCAACGACCGCCAGTTCGCCCGCCTGTGCGAGTACCTGGGAGCGGATGAACTGCCGGGGGACCCGCGCTTCGCCGACAACGGCAAGCGCTCGGTCAACCGCGAGGCGCTGAAGCGCGCTCTGGAGGACTACCTGGCGGCCCACGACGGCCGTGAGCTGGCCGAGCGGCTGATCCGTCTCGGCGTGCCCTGCGGAGCCATCGCCACGGTGGAGCGGGTGGTGGAGCACCCGCACACCCGCCATCGCGGGATGGTCGTCGAACTCGAGGGCTATCGCGGCATCGCCTCGCCGGTGAAGCTTTCGCGCACCCCGGCCAGCTACCGCGCCGCGCCGCCGGTGCTGGGCGGAGACACCCGGGAAGTCCTGGCGGAACTGGGATTGAGCGCCGAGGCGATCGACGCGCTGGTCCGGCGCGGCATCGTCCGCGCCTGAAACCCCTCACGGCACGGCCTGCGCCGTGCAACTCAATCCCCGGGCAATTGGAGATGGCCATGGATTCCTCCCCTGGGGCGGTGCGCCCCGAACTCGTGCTGCTGGAGCGGCCGGAGCAGGGCGTGGCCCTGTTGCGACTGAACCGCCCGGCAGTGCTCAACGCCCTGAACATGCGCCTGCGCGAGGCTCTGGCGGAGCACGTACGGCGCCTCGACGAGTGCGCCGATACCCGGGTCATCGTCCTCACCGGAAATGGCGCGGCGTTCGCCGCCGGCGCCGATCTCAACGAACTGGCGGAGGCGTCCGTGCTGGAGATCCAGCAGCGCGGGGTGGAGCGCCACTGGCAGGCCCTCGCCGCCTGCCGCAAACCGCTGATCGCCGCCGTGGAGGGCCATGCCCTGGGTGGAGGCTGCGAGTTGGCGATGCACTGCGACCTGATCGTCGCCGGTGCCTCGGCGCGCTTCGCCCAGCCGGAAGTTCGTGTCGGCGTGATGCCCGGCGCCGGCGGCACCCAGCGCCTGGTGCGAGCGGTGGGCAAGTTCCAGGCGCTGCGCATGCTGTTTACCGGTTGCACGGTACGGGCGCCGGAGGCCCTGGCCATAGGGTTGGTCAGCGAGGTGGCGGCGGATGGCCAGGCATTGGATCGCGCCCTCGAACTGGCTCGCCAGATCGCCGGCCTGCCGCCGCTGGCGCTGGCGCAGATCAAGGAAGTGGTCCTGGCCGGCGCCGACCTGCCGCTGGACCAGGCCCTGGCGCTGGAGCGCAAGGCCTTCCAGTTGCTGTTCGACAGCCACGACCAGAAGGAGGGCATGCGTGCCTTCCTGGAAAAACGCACAGCGGAGTACCTGGGAAAATGAGCGAGCCATCGATCGTTCTCATCGGTATCGTCGGTACCGGTGCCATGGGCCAGGGCATCGCCCTGCTCGCTGCCTGTGCCGGGCTGTCGGTGCTGCTCTACGACAGCCGCCAGGGGGTGGCGCTGCAAGCGCGCGAGCAGATCGCCACGGTCCTTGCCCGGCAGGTGGAGCGGGGCCGGCTGGAGGCGGAGGCTGTCGAGCGCGCGATGGGCAATCTGCGGGTGGTCGAGGACTTGCGGGTCCTAGGCGGCTGCCAGTTGGTGATCGAGGCGATCGTCGAGAACCTGGAGGCCAAGCAGGCGTTGTTCCGCCAATTGGAAGAGGTGGTCGGCGACGAAGCGATCCTCGCCAGCAATACCTCCTCGCTGTCGGTTACCGCGATCGCCTCGGCCTGTCGCGATCCCGGCCGGGTCGCCGGTCTGCACTTCTTCAATCCGGTGCCGCTGATGCGTCTGGTGGAGGTGATCGAGGGTCTCGCCACCCGCACCGGCATCGCCGAGCGACTGTGCGCCCTGGTGGCGACCTTCGGCCACCAGGCGGTGCGTGCCACGGACAGCCCCGGCTTCATCGTCAACCATGCCGGACGGGCCTTCGGCACCGAGGCGCTGCGTATCCTCGGCGAGGGCGTGGCGCCGGTGGCGGCGATCGACGAAGTCCTGCGCGAGGGCGCCGGCTTCCGCATGGGCCCGTTCGAGCTGTTCGACCTGGTCGGGTTGGACGTCAGCCTGCCGGTGATGGAGTCGATCTACCGGCAGTACTACGAGGAGCCGCGTTATCGTCCGCATCCCTTGCTGCGCCAGATGCTCGCCGCCGGCCGCCTGGGGCGCAAGAGCGGCCAGGGCTTCTACCGCTACGACGGCGCTGGGCAGGTGCCCGTCGCCGCCCCGGCGGTTGCGCCAGGCGCGGCGTTGCCGCCGGTGTGGCTGGGCGTCGACGACGAACATGACCGCGCGCCATTGCTGATGTTGCTACAACGTCTGGGCGCCGAGGTGGAGAGCGGCGAGCGTCCTTCCGGGGCGGCGTTGTGCCTGCTTGCGCCACTGGGCGCCGACGTCAGCGCCGCAGCGCGGCGGTTCGCCGTCGATCCGACGCGCAGCCTGGCCATCGACGTGCTGTCGGACCTGGAGCGACACCGCTGCCTGATGGCCTGCCCGGCGACCCGAGCGGAGCTGCAGCAGGCCGCTCGCACCCTGTTCGCACGGGACGGCGTGGGCGTCACGCTGATTCGCGACAGCGCCGGGTTCATCGTCCAGCGCACCCTCGCCTCGATCGTCAATCTCGCCTGCGACATCGCCCAGCAGGGTATCGCTTCGGTGGAGCACATCGACCTGGCGGTGCGCCTCGGTCTCGGCTATCCGCTGGGGCCGCTGGAGTGGGGCGACCGAATGGGTGCCGGGCGCGTGCTGCGCATCCTCGAACGCCTGCATGCGCTCAGCGGCGACCCGCGCTATCGCCCCAGCCCCTGGCTGCGCCGGCGCGCCCAACTGGGCCTTTCCCTGCGCCAGCCGGACAGCCCGTTGGCCTCCTGATCCCTTCGCGGAGAAACACACCATGCTCGATGCCTATATCTACGCCGGCCTGCGTACGCCTTTCGGCCGGCATGCCGGTGCACTCTCGACGGTGCGTCCGGACGACCTGGCCGGCCTGCTGCTGGCGCGTCTCGCGGAAACCTCCGGGTTCGCCGTCGACGACCTGGAGGATGTGATCCTCGGTTGCACCAACCAGGCCGGCGAAGACAGCCGCAACCTGGCGCGCAACGCGCTGCTCGCAGCCGGCCTGCCGGCGCGGCTGCCCGGGCAGACGGTCAACCGCTTGTGTGCCAGCGGACTGTCGGCGGTGATCGACGCGGCGCGCGCGATCAGTTGCGGCGAGGGTCGGCTGTACCTGGCCGGCGGCGCCGAAAGCATGTCCCGGGCGCCGTTCGTCATGGCCAAGGCGGAGAGCGCCTTCAGCCGCACGCTGGAGGTCTTCGACAGCACCATCGGCGCGCGCTTCGCCAACCCCAGGCTGGTCGAGCGCTATGGCAACGACAGCATGCCGGAGACCGGCGACAACGTGGCCCGCGCCTTCGGCATCGCCCGCGAAGACGCCGACCGTTTCGCCGCTTCTTCCCAGGCGCGCTACCAGGCTGCGCTGGAGGAGGGCTTTTTCCTCGGCGAGATCCTTCCGGTGGAGGTGCGTGCCGGACGCAAGGGCGAGACGCGGCTGGTGGAGCGCGACGAGCATCCGCGGCCGCAGGCCGACCTGGCGGCCCTGGCGCGCTTGCCGGCGTTGTTCGCCGGCGGGGTAGTGACCGCCGGCAATGCCTCGGGGATCAACGACGGGGCGGCGGTAGTGCTGCTGGGCGACCGCGCGATCGGCGAGCGCGAGGGCATCCGGCCGCTGGCGCGGATCCTCGCCAGCGCCAGCGTCGGCGTGGAGCCCCGGTTGATGGGCATCGGCCCGCAGCAGGCGATCCTCCGCGCGCTGCAACGCGCCGGCATCGACCTGGACGAGGTCGGCCTGATCGAGATCAACGAAGCCTTCGCGCCGCAGGTCCTGGCCTGCCTGAAGTTGCTCGGCCTGGACTACGAGGACCCGCGGATCAATCCCCATGGCGGCGCCATTGCCCTCGGCCATCCGCTCGGCGCCTCCGGTGCGCGCCTGGTGCTCACCGCCGCCCGCGGGCTGCAACGCATCGAGCGGCGCTACGCGGTGATCAGCCTGTGCGTCGGGCTCGGCCAGGGCGTGGCGATGGTGATCGAGCGCTGCCGATGAGACACCGTTCCCCCTAGAAAAAGAGGCGCCCAGGCGCCTGTTCGGAGTGCGTATGAACAACAACAAGAAATGCGCGTTTTTCCTGCTGCCGATCCTTGCCGGCGATAGCGTTCCCGCCTTGGCCGAGGGCTTCCTCGAAGACTCGCGGGCCAGCCTGGCCTTGCGCAACTTCTACATGAACCGCGACTTCCGCGATGGCGCGGGACGTGCGAAAAGCGAGGAGTGGGCCCAGGGCTTTCTCTTCGACTACCGCTCGGGCTATACCGAGGGTACCCTCGGCGTGGGTCTCGACCTGCTGGGCAAGCTCGGCGTCCGACTCGATTCCGGCGCGGGGCGTAGCGGCACCGGCCTGCTTCCGCTTCGCGACGATGGCAGCGCGGCGGGCGACTACGCGCGGCTGGACGCGACCGCCAAGCTGCGCCTGTCGCGCAGCGAACTGAAGGTCGGCGGCCTGGTGCCGAAGCTACCGACCATCCAGCCCAACTACGGGCGGCTATTCCCCCAGGTGTTCCAGGGCGCGCTGCTGACTTCCGGCGAACTGAGCGGACTGAGCCTGAACCTGGGACGGCTGACCGAGGTCAGCCAGCGCAACGAGGCGGGCACCAGCGACCTGGCGCTGTTCAACCGCAACCGGCGTTTCGCCGGCGCGGCGCAGGCGGACCGTTTCGACCTGGCCGGCCTGGACTACCGTATCGCCCCGGACTGGACCGGCAGCTACCACTATGGCGAACTGGAGCAGGTCTACGCCCAGCATTTCCTCGGTCTCAAGGGGCGCATCGGCATCGCTGCGGACAGCCTGGAGAGCGACTTGCGCCTGGCGCTCAGCCGGGATACCGGCGGCGCTCGCGGCGGGCGCATCGACAACCGTTCCTTCAGCGGGTCGCTCACCTACCGCCTGCGCAACGGCCAGGCCTTCGGCCTGGGCTACCAGCGGATGAGCGGCGACCACGGTTTCCCCTACCTGGAGGGGACCGATCCGTACCTGGTCAATTTCGGCCAGTACAACGACTTCGCCGAGGCTGGCGAATCCTCCTGGCAACTGCGCTACGACTGCGACTTCGCGCCGCTCGGGGTGCCCGGCCTGAGCCTGATGACGCGCTATTTCAGCGGCCATGGCGCGAAACCGAAGGGCGCCGACGGCAGTCGCGAGTGGGAACGCGACAGCGACCTGCGCTACGTGTTGCAGGGCGGTGCGCTGAAGGGACTGGGGCTGGTCTGGCGCAACGCTACCTACCGTTCGGCCTTCAGCCGCGACATCGACGAGAACCGCCTGTACCTGACCTATGAGCTGCCGCTGTTCTGAGCCGTTCAGCCCTTGGCGGCGCTGACCCCTTCGAGGGTGGCGAAGGAGGTGTCCTTGGCGGTGAGCAGGAAGTCGCGCATGAATGGCGCATCGAACATGTCCGTGCGGATGGCGGCGAAGAGCGTGCAGTACAGGCCCTTTTCACCGAGGCGCCGGGCCGTCACGTAGCCGCGCGAGCTGTACTCGTGCAGGGCCCAGTTCGGCAGGCAGCAGACGCCGCGACCGGAGGCCACCAGCTGCATCATCATCACGGTCAGCTCGGCTATGCGCACCTGCGCCGGCTCCACGTCGGCGGGGTCGAGGAAGCGGGTGAAGACGTCGAGACGATCGCGTTCCACCGGATAGGTGATCAGGGTTTCCCGCTCCAGGTCCTCCGGGACGACATACGGTCGACCAGCCAGGGCATGCTGGTTGGCCACCGCCAGCAGCGCTTCGTAGGTGAACAGTGGCACGTAGGTGATGCCGGGCAACTCGATCGGGTCGGCGGTCACCACCAGGTCGAGGTCGCCGCGGGCCAGGGCCGGCAGCGGCGCGAAGGAGAAGCCCGAGGCCAGGTCCAGTTCGACTTCCGGCCAGGCGTCGCGGAACTGGTCGATGGTCGGCATCAGCCACTGGAAGCAACTGTGGCATTCGATGGCCATGTGCAGGCGTCCGGCGGTACCGCCGGCGAGCCGCGCCAGGTCGCGCTCGGCGGTGCGCAGCTGGGGCAGCAGCGAGTCGGCCAGTTGCAGCAGGCGCAGCCCGGCGCTGGTGAAGCGTACCGGCTTGGTCTTGCGCACGAACAGCTGCATGCCCAGGCGCTCTTCCAGTTCCTTGAACTGGTGCGACAGCGCCGACTGGGTAAGGTGCAGGCGCTCGGCGGCTTCCACCAGGCTGTCGGCTTCGCGCAGCGCGTGCAGGGTCTTGAGGTGGCGAAGTTCGAGCATGGCGGCCTCTGTATGAGCAAAACTTGATAGCGGTGCGGATTCGTTGAGTTTGTCTCATACGCCAGAGGCTGTCGACAAGCGATGGCCTCGATCCCGCAGAGCGTGCGATCGTGGAGCGACGGGGAGAAGAGCCCGGCACACGGGACGGCGGCACGGAGCAGCGGCGCAACGCCGCAGAGCCACAACGCCACGACCGCCTGGCGGCATTCATCAAACTGTCACGCTACTGTGGCAGCGCGCTGGACGAAATTTAATCAGAATCGCGCTCCACTGGGGTTTTGCGTTCTGGGTTTTCTTCATGCGTGCTTTCATCTTCCTGGCCGCCTTGTTGTGCAGCCTCTCCTCCTTTGCGGCGGCGCGTTGCGACGCACGCGTACCTACCGAGACGGTCGAACTGGGCGACGTGCGCCTGGCCTACCAGAGCATCGGCCGCGACAGCGATCCGGCCCTGCTGCTGGTGATGGGCCTGGGCGGGCAACTGATCCACTGGCCGGACGAGGTGGTCAGCGCCCTGTGCGAGCAAGGCTTCCGGGTGATCCGCTACGACAACCGCGACGTCGGCCTGTCGGCCTGGAACGTGCCGGTGCCCAGTTCGCGGCTGACCTACGAAGTGGTGCGTTATCGCCTCGGCCTGCCGGTCAGCGCGCCCTATACCCTCACCGACATGGCCGGCGATGCCCTGCATCTGCTCGACGCGCTGGATATCCCCCAGGCCCATGTGCTCGGCGCCAGCATGGGCGGGATGATCGCCCAGCACATCGCCGACATGGCGCCGCAGCGCCTGCTCAGCCTGACCCTGGTGATGACCAGCTCCGGCGCCGAAGGCCTGCCGGCACCCAGCGAGTCGCTGCTGCGCCTGCTGGCGCGGCGCGAGGCGGCCAGCCGCGAGCAGGCGGTCGAGCAGCAGGCCGACCTGCTGGCGGCGCTGGGCAGCCCGGAAGTGCGCGATGATCGCCAGCAACTTCTGTTGCAGGCCGCACGTTCCTACGACCGCGCGTTCAACCCGGAAGGCGTGCAGCGGCAATTGCTGGCGATCCTCGCCGAACCCAGCCGGGTGCCGCTGCTGAACCGTCTGCAGGTGCCGACCCTGGTGATCCATGGCACCGCCGATCCGCTGCTGCCGGTGATGCACGGCGTGCACGTGGCGGCGCATATCCGTGGCTCGGAGCTGAAGCTGATCCCCGGTCTCGCCCATCGCTTCCAGGAGGCCTTCAAGGAGCCGTTGCTGGCGGCGGTAGTGCCTTACCTGAAGGCCCATCGGCAGGCCAGCGTCGTCCAGCTCTGAAGCCGCGCTCGCGGTCTCAGGCGTGCAGGCGTACCCAGAGGCCCACCAGCACGCTTGCCGCCACCAGCCAGGCCAGCGCCGCCAGGGCCAGCGAGGTCTCCAGGCGGAAGCGCTCGACCAGCAGGTAGAGCGCGGCGAGATAGACGAAGTAGGGGATGATCGACCACATGCCGAAGACGATGGTGGTCTTCAGGTCGTCCAGCGAACGGCCCTTGCCGACGATGTAGTGGGCAATCAGGGCGAAGGTGGGAAACAGCGGCACCAGGCCGGCGATGTAGTAGTTGCGGGTCTTCGACAGGACGGCGAGGAGCACGACCACGGCGGCGCCGATCAGCGCCTTGAACATCAGGTCCACGGGATTCTCGACTGCGGCGGCGCCACCGGCTTGGTGGCGTCGCGCATTATGCCCGGATCGTCCCGTACCCTTCCATAACGAACGAGGCCCGCAAAAGCGGGCCTCGACGTTTCTGGCTGGCGATCAGGCCGCATGCACCCGCGGGCGATGCGGATGCTCGCTCTGCAGGTACTGGCCGAGGCGCACCTGCTGGCTCGGCGAGAGGAACAGGCCGAGCTTGCTGCGGCGCCAGAGGATGTCCTCGGCGTCCTGGGCCCACTCGTGCTTGCACAGGTAGTCCACTTCGCGGGCATACAGGCCGCCGCCCAGGTGCTCGCCGAGATCGGCTTCGCCATTGACCCCGTCCAGCAGGCGCCACACCCGGGTGCCGTAGGTGCGCGCCCAGCGCAGCGCCAGTTCGCGGTCGAGCCAGGCGTAGCGGTTGGCCAGTTGCTCGGTGAGCGCCTCGACGCTCTGCATCTGCTCGCCGCCCGGCAGCGGTGCCTTGGCGGTCCAGGCCGGGCCGAGATTGGCGAAGAACGGCTGGAGCTGCGTCAGCGCCGATTCGGCCAGCTTGCGGTAGGTGGTCAGCTTGCCGCCGAACACCGAGAGCAGCGGCGGCTCGCCGTTGCCGGCGGAGAGCGACAGGGTGTAGTCGCGGGTGATCGCCGAAGGCTCGTCCGACTCGTCGTCGCACAGCGGACGCACGCCGGCGAAGCTGTGCAGGATGTCGGCGGCCGCGAGTTGCTGCTTGAAATGGGCGTTCACCACTTGCAGCAGGTAGGCGGTTTCCTCTTCGCTGATCGCCACCTTGGCCGGGTCGCCCTGGTACTCGCGATCGGTGGTGCCGATCATGGTGAAACGGTCCAGATAGGGGATGGCGAAGACGATGCGGCGGTCTTCGTTCTGCAGGATGTAGGCGTGCTCGCCTTCGTACAGCTTCGGCACGATGATGTGGCTGCCCTGGATCAGGCGGATACCGTAGGGCGACTTCTGTTTCAGGTCGTCCTGGATGAAGCGCGCCACCCAGGGGCCGGCGGCGTTCACCAGGGCGCGGGCGCGGATCGAATACAGGCTGCCGTCGCTGCGCTCCAGGTGCAGGTGCCAGAGTCCCTTGCTGCGACGGGCGCTGACGCAGCGGGTGCGGGTATGGACGTGGGCGCCGTGCTCGCGGGCGGAGATCGCGTTGAGCACCACCAGGCGCGCATCGTCCACCGCGCAGTCGGAGTACTCGAAGCCACGGCGGATCTCGGCCTTCAGCGGGCTGCTGCCGGTGAAGCGCAGGCCGCGCGAGGCGGGCAGCTTCTCGCGCTTGCCGAGGTGATCGTAGAGGAACAGGCCGGCACGGATCATCCAGGCCGGGCGCAGGTGCGGACGGTGCGGCAGGACGAAGCGCAGCGGCTTGACGATGTGCGGCGCCTTGGCCAGCAGGACCTCGCGCTCGGCCAGGGCTTCGCGGACCAGGCGGAATTCGTAGTGTTCGAGGTAGCGCAGGCCGCCGTGGATCAGCTTGCTGCTGGCCGAGGAGGTGTGCTGGGCCAGGTCGTGCTGTTCGCAAAGGAACACGGACAGGCCGCGCCCGGCTGCGTCGGCGGCGATCCCTACACCGTTGATGCCACCGCCGACCACGGCGACATCGTAGACTTCGGCGAGTGGAGCGGAGGGGGTGTGCGCTTGACTCATGTGAAAGGCCCTGAAGTCGAAAGTGAACGTAGTTTTGTTCGAATTCGAAAATAGTTTAGTCGATTGCGCAGTTATTGACCAGCCCGATGCATCAGGCTTTTTCAATTTCGAAGGGTTGCCCGGGCGCTACCGGTTTGCCCGTCCGCGCGGGAACAGCCCCTCTTCCGCGTGCGGGAAAGCGGCCGCCGAGGGTCGTGGCGCATGGGCAGGGGGCGGCAGGTGGCTTTTCTGAAACGAACATTCACGGCGCCGAACGGCGCCGTGGCAGGGAAATGCCTCAGACCAGGTCCAGGTGAACCTTGTGCTGTGCCATCAGGCGGGCGATGGCGGCGGACGGCGGGCTGTCGCTGATGACCCGGTTGACCAGCGAGATCGGTCCCAGGCGGACCACCGCGTTGCGCCCGAACTTGCTCGAGTCGGCGGCCAGGAACACTTGCCGCGCGTTGTCGATGATCGCCTGGGATACGCGCACTTCCTGGTAGTCGAAGTCGAGCAGGCTGCCATCCTCGTCGATGCCGCTGATGCCGACCAGGGCGAAGTCGACGCGGAACTGCTGGATGAAATCCACCGCGGCCTGGCCGACGATGCCGCCGTCGCTGCGTACGGTGCCGCCGGCGACCAGCACTTCGAAGTCTTCCTTGGCGCTGAGGGTGGCGGCCACGTGCAGGTTGTTGGTGATGATCTTCAGATTGCGGTGGTTGAGCAGGGCGCGGGCGATGGCCTCGGTGGTGGTGCCGATGTTGATGAACAGCGAGGCGTTGTCCGGCACCAGGCTGGCCACGGCTTCGGCGATGCGCTGCTTCTCGTCGCGCATCTGGTCGGCGCGCATGGTGTAGGCGGTGTTCTCGATGCTTGAATCGTAGGCCGCACCGCCGTGGTAGCGGCGCAGCAGTCCCTGTTCGGCGAGCTGGTTGATGTCGCGGCGGATGGTCTGCGGGGTGACCGCGAACATCTGCGCCATCTCCTCGATGCTCAGGTAACCGCGCTCGCGGACCTCCTCGATGATGCTTTGCTGTCGGGGGGGCAGGTTCATGGGTTGTTCTCGTGCTGCCGGGCCGGGACCCTGGAAAGTCGCCAAGAATGCCGCACGCGGGGGGCCGTTGTCAGCCGTGCATGAGTCGTAGAGGGCGCCGCGGCGGCACCCGGCCGCCGCACGCAAACGTTACCCAGGGCATGCCAGAGCGGCGCCCGGGAACACGCCATTCGCCGCATTGCGGCGGACGAATGGCGCCAGCTCGTCACAGTTCGCCGTCGTCCCAGCCGCGAGTGCGCTCCACCGCTTTCTTCCAGCCGGCATAGAGCTTTTCGCGCCGGGGCTCGTCGCACTCCGGCTCGAACACCCGCTCGATCACCGCCTTGCTCTTCAGCTCGTCGAGGCTGCTCCAGAAGCCGCAAGCCAGGCCGGCCAGGTAGGCGGCGCCGAGGGCGGTGGTCTCGCGCATCACCGGACGTTCCACGCGGGTGCCGAGGATGTCGGCCTGGAACTGCATGAGGAAGTTGTTGGCCACCGCCCCGCCGTCGACGCGCAGGGCGCGCAGGCGTTCGCCGGCATCGCGCTGCATGGCGTCGAGCACGTCGCGGGTCTGGTAGGCGATGGATTCCAGGGTAGCGCGGATCAGGTGGTCGGCCTTGACTCCACGGGTCAGGCCGAACACCGCGCCGCGCGCATAGGGGTCCCAATAGGGCGCGCCGAGTCCGGTGAAGGCCGGTACCAGGTAGACGCCGTTGCTGTCCTTGACCTTGGTGGCGAAGTATTCGGAATCGAAGGAGTCGTTGATCACCTTCAGTTCGTCGCGCAACCACTGCACCGTGGAGCCGCCGTTGAACACCGCGCCCTCCAGGGCGTAGCCGACCTCGCCGCGCGGACCGCAGGCGATGGTGGTGAGCAGGCCATGGGTGGACTTCACCGCCTTGTCGCCGGTGTGCATCAGCAGGAAGCAGCCGGTGCCGTAGGTGTTCTTCGCCTGGCCCGGTTCCACGCACATCTGGCCGAATAGGGCGGCCTGCTGGTCGCCGGCGATCCCGGCGATCGGCAGCTCGCCGCCGCCGACCCCGCCGATCCGGGCGTTGCCGTAGACCTCCGAAGAGTTGCGCACCTCGGGTAGCATCGAGCGGGGAATGTCGAGCACCTCGAGCATCCGTGCGTCCCAGTCGAGGCTGTGGATATTGAACAGCATGGTCCGCGAGGCATTGGTGTAGTCGGTGACGTGGACCTTGCCTTCGGTGAGCTTCCAGATCAGCCAGGTGTCGATGGTGCCGAACAACAGGTCGCCGTTGCGCGCGCGTTCGCGGGCGCCTTCGACGTTGTCGAGGATCCACTTCAGCTTGGTCCCGGAGAAGTACGGATCGGTGACCAGCCCGGTGGTTTCGCGGATGTAGTCTTCCAGCCCGTCGCGCTTGAGCTGCGCGCAGATCGCCGCGCTGCGCCGGCACTGCCAGACGATGGCGTTGTGGATCGGCCGACCGCTGTGACGGTCCCAGACCACCGTGGTCTCGCGCTGGTTGGTGATACCGATGGCGGCCACCTGGTCGTGCTCGATGCTGGCCTGGGCGAGGGCCTCGACCAGGGTCGAACTCTGCGTGGCCCAGATTTCCATCGGGTCGTGCTCGACCCAGCCGGCCTGCGGATAGAACTGGGCGAACTCGCGCTGGGCCTGGCTGACCACGTTGGCATCGCGGTCGAAGACGATGGCGCGGGAGCTGGTGGTGCCCTGGTCCAGGGCGACGACGTATTTCTTGTTGTGCTTGTCGGTCATGGCTGTGGCCTTGTGGCTATGGCAGGAAAGAGCGGGCGGTCAGGAAGCGCGAACCTTCTCCGGCTCGGCTTCGGCGGGCGCCGCGGCGCTCGGCAGATGGCGCGCGATCAGTACACGATAGCCGCCGGCGCCGAGGCAGGCACCGAGGATCGGGGCGAAGATCGGCACCAGAAAATAGGGAATCTCGCGGCCGCCGGTGAAGGCGATGGGCCCCCAGCCGGCCAGGTAGGTCATCAGCTTGGGGCCGAAGTCGCGCGCCGGGTTCATCGCGAAACCGGTCAGCGGGCCCATGGCGCTACCGATCACGGCGATCAGCAGGCCGATCAGCAGCGGCGCCAACGGACCGCGCGGCAGGCCGTTGCCGTCGTCGGTAAGGGCCATGATCACCGCCATGAGGATGGCCGTGATCACCACTTCGACGAGGAACGCCTGGCCGACCGACAGCGCCGGGTGCGGATAGGTGGAGAACACCGAGGCCAGGGCCAGGCTGTCCTGGCTGCCGCGGACGATGTTCTGCGCCTGTTCGAACTCGATGAACAGGCTGCTGTAGAGGGTGTAGACCAGCGCTGCGGCGCAGAACGCACCGGCCACCTGGGCGGTGATGTAGAACGGCAGCTTGCGCCCCTCGAAGCCGGCGAACAGCCACAGCGCGATGCTCACCGCCGGGTTCAGGTGGGCGCCGGAGACGCCGGCGCTGAGGTAGATCGCCATGCTCACGCCGACCCCCCAGATGATGCTGATTTCCCACAGGCCGAAGCTGGCGCCGGCGACCTTCAGGGCCGCGACGCAACCGGTGCCGAAGAAGATGAGGAGGGCGGTGCCGAGGAACTCGGCCAGGCATTGGCCGAACAGGGACGGGGTCGGGGCGGCGGTGGTCATGGGGCCTCTCTTGTCTGTTCTTGTAATTATGGCGGGCAGCCGTGAAAATTGTTCAGTTTCGAAAAAATATATTCACAAAGGAATGCTGTCAAAGCGCGAAGATGAACGTTTGTCCGAAAAACGACCCTCCGGTTTCGTTTTCGCGGCCAATCGAATATCGCTACCGAGGCACGCGGGCCGCGGCATCGGCGCCCGTGCAGCAGGGGCGGCGATGGCTTAAGGTAGGCGCCGGTTTTCAGCCAACGTTCTTCTCCGGGAGTGACCATGACCCCTGCCATCGACCTGCTGAAAAAGGCCCGCGCCGAGCACAAGGTGCTCAGCTACAGCCACGACCCCAAGGCACCTTCCTATGGCCTGGAGGCCGCGGAAAAGCTCGGCCTGGACCCGCAGCGGGTGTTCAAGACGCTGCTCGCCGCCACGGAGAAGGGCGAGTTGCTGGTGGCGGTGGTGCCGGTGATCGGCAGTCTCGACCTGAAGGCCCTGGCCCATGCGGCGGGGGCGAAGAAGGCCGACATGGCCGATCCGCAGGCGGCGCAGCGGGCCACCGGCTACCTGGTGGGCGGGATCAGCCCGCTGGGGCAGAAGAAGCGCCTGCGTACCTTCATCGATGAAAGCGCGCGGCAGTACCCGAGCATCCATGTCAGCGCAGGACGGCGCGGGCTGGAAGTGGAGCTGGCGGCCGAGGTGCTGGCCCAGCTGACCCAGGGTTCGTTCGCCGCCATCGGCCGTGAATGAGCCGCTAATCCCGCCGGCCTAGCGGTCGGCATTCGTCTTACTTTTCAATCTGTCAGGTTTTCCATGTCCCACTATCTCCTCGCCATCGACCAGGGCACCACCAGCTCCCGCGCCATCGTGTTCAGTGCCCAGGGCTTGCCGGTGGCGAGCTGCCAGCAGGAATTCAAGCAGTACTTCCCGAAGGACGGCTGGGTGGAGCACGACGGCGAGGAAATCTGGCTGACCACCCTCCAGGTCTGTCGCGACGCGCTCGCCCGCAAGGGCTTGCGCGCGGCCGACATCGCCGCCATCGGCATCACCAACCAGCGCGAGACCACGCTGGTCTGGGACGCCGCCAGCGGAGACCTGATCCACCCGGCCATCGTCTGGCAGGATCGTCGTACCGCCGACTACTGTGCCGAACTCAAGGCCGCCGGCCACGAGGCGAACGTCAGCGCGCGCACCGGGCTGCTGATCGATCCGTATTTCTCCGCCACCAAGCTGCGCTGGATCCTCGACAACGTGCCCGGCGCCCGCCAGCGCGCCGAACGCGGCGAGCTGCGCTTCGGCACCGTCGACTGCTTCCTGCTCTGGCGCCTGACCGGCGGCCGCTCCCATCGCACCGACGCGACCAACGCTTCGCGCACCCTGCTGTTCAACATCCACAGCCAGGACTGGGACGAGGAATTGCTGGCGCTGTTCGAGATCCCGCGCAGCCTGCTGCCGGAGGTACTCGACTGCGCGGCGGAGTTCGGCGTCAGCGAGCCGTCGCTGCTTGGCGCGGCGATCCCGGTGCTGGGCATGGCCGGCGACCAGCAGGCCGCGCTGATCGGCCAGGCCTGCTTCCAGCCGGGCATGGTGAAGAGCACCTACGGCACCGGCTGCTTCATGATCCAGAACACCGGCGAGCAGCCGGTGACCTCGAAGAACCGCCTGCTCACCACGGTCGGCTACCGTCTGGACGGCAAGGTCAGCTACGCGGTGGAGGGCAGCATCTTCGTCGCCGGCGCCGCGGTGCAATGGCTGCGCGACGGCATCAAGCTGATCGACCACGCCCACGAGAGCGAAGCCCTGGCGATCCAGGCCGGCGACTCCAACGGCGTCTACCTGGTGCCGGCCTTTACCGGCCTCGGCGCGCCCTACTGGGACCCGAAGGCGCGCGGCGCGATCTTCGGCCTGACCCGTGACACCGGAATCAAGGAGATCGTCACCGCCGGTCTGCAATCGGTCTGCTACCAGACCCGCGACCTGCTCGAAGCGATGCGCCAGGACGGCACGCCGCCCAGCGCGCTGCGGGTGGACGGCGGGATGGTGGTGAACAACTGGGTGATGCAATTCCTCACCGACATCCTTGGTGTCACCGTGGAGCGCCCGGAAGTCACCGAGACCACCGCCCTCGGCGTGGCCTACATGGCCGGGCTGAAGGCCGGCTTCTATCGCGACCTGGACGACATCGCCAGCCACTGGCACCTGCAGCGCCGCTTCGCCGCGCACATGGCCGAGGAGCGCCGCGGCGAACTCTACGCCGGCTGGCAGAACGCGGTGCGACGGGTGCGCAGCGAGGCCTGAGCGGCGTTTCGCGGAAAAAGGCGGCGTTTTTGCCGGCGGCTTCACAACGCCTGCAGGTCGCCGCAAACGCCCGCTCGGGCAATGGGTCGAAGGCAGGGCGAAGTCCCACTGTTACGATCGGAAAAGATCGCACTGTATCGCCCATCCCGGAGCCTGCGGCGGCATGCTGTGGCGATCGTTCCCAGGAGGTCTGCCATGCAGCTCGAGTTCCACCAGGTCGACGCGTTTTCTTCCCGCCCGTTCAGTGGCAATCCCGCCGTGGTTTATCGCCTCGACGCCTGGCTGGCGGACGAGCTGATGCAGATGATCGCGACCGAGCACAACCTCTCCGAGACTGCCTTCGTCGTTCGCGAAGGAGAGGCCTGGCGGATCCGCTGGTTCACCCCGAGCGTCGAGGTGGCGCTCTGCGGCCACGCCACACTGGCTGCGGCCCACGTACTGTTCGAGGTCTACGACGAGCCGGGCGAGCGCCTGGAATTCATCTCGCGCTCCGGTGCGCTGCGGGTCAACCGCGAGGACGAGCGGCTGGTCCTGGATTTCCCCGCGCAGTATCCGAGCGAGGTCGGTAGCACCGTCGAGCTGGAGCAGGCCCTGGGCCTGCCGCCGGTGGACGTGCTGGGCTCCACCGACAAGCTGCTGGTGCTGCTCGAGTCCGAAGAGGCGGTGCGCGCCTGTCGCCCCGACTTCGCGGCCCTGGCGCGGCTGCCCTGGCGTGGAGTGATCGTCACCGCGCGGGGCCTGCAGAAGGATTTCGTCTCGCGCTTCTTCGCCCCGGCGATGGGCGTCGACGAAGACCCGGTCACCGGCTCCGCGCATTGCAGCCTGATTCCCTACTGGGCCCAGCGCTTGAACAAACTGTCGCTGACCGCCCAGCAGTGCTCGGCGCGCGGCGGCGAGCTGTGGTGCCGGTTGGAGGGCGAGCGGGTGAGTATCGCCGGGCATGCGGTGCTGGTGGCGAGCGGAAGGATTCGATTGAGCTGAGGGGCGCTTCAGGAGGGGGATGACCTCGTGCATGCCAGACTTCCACATACCGAAGCCCTGATCCGTAGAGTGAATGACCGCTTGCGGTTATCCGCCCTACGGATCGGGTTCCTGGCATGCACGAAGGGAGGTTTGCCCTCCAAGTGGTGGGGCGGCAAACCCGCCCCGTCAGGAGGGCACCCCAGTCGAGAAGCGGCTGGGGCCGGATGCCGGGGCGAGTCTTTTGGTTCCTTTTGGACGCTTGCAAAAGGCACTCGCCTGGGAAGGCGAAACAAGAGGTCAAGGCAGGCACAGAAAACAGCTTGACCACCAAACATGACGCCCGCTCAAGCGCTAAGCAACAGCGACCCCCTCACTGCCGTGTAGCTAAGAAATCGCGAGCGATATAGTCACGTAGGGCGAATACCGCCACAGGCGGTATCCGCCGATGCCCTGGAGAGCCGGCGGATAACCGCAAGCGGTCATTCGCCCTACGGATCGGGCTCCTGGCATGCCCTCCGAGTGGCAGGGCGAGTCTTTTGGACGCTTGCAGAAGGAGCTCGCCTGGAAAGTTGAAACAAGAGGCCAAGGCAAGCACGACAAGCAGCTTGAGCAGCAAACATGAAGCCCGCTCGAACGTCCCGTAGGGCGAATACCGCCACAGGCGGTATCCGCCGATGCCCCGGACAGCCGGCGGATAACCGCAAGCGGTTATTCGCCCTACGGATCGGGCTCCTGGCATGCCCTCCGAGTAGTGGGGCGAGTCTTTTGGACGCTTGCAGAAGGAACTCGCCTGGAAAGGCGAAACAAGAGACCAAGGCAAGCACGACGCCCGCTCAAGCGCTAAGCAACAGCTTCCCCCCCTTAGTGCCGTGCAGGCAGCGACGGGAGCTGGGGCCAGTCACGCATTCACGGCCCGCCAGGCAGTCCCCGTGCACCCGGTGCCGAAACGCCACCTTCGTGCCCTGAGTCATGGCCAATGCTCCACGGCAAGTCGCTACCCCTCAGTACCCATCCGCCACCGGTGCCAGGTAGAGCCCGCCCGCACCGAGGGTAATGCGCAGGTTGCGGATCTCTCCGGCGCGCAGGGTCAGGGTCTGTCCGGCGAGGATGGTCATGCCGTTCCGGCAGGCCTCGCCAGGACCGTTCGGCGCAAGACGCACGTCAACCGCGCCGGGTTGCAGGTTCAGGGCCAGGCTGGCGCCCGGTTGCAGGTTGCCGACCAGTTCGTCGTGGACGTACAGGCCGACATCGCAGGCAGTGCCGGACTCGACCCGCTCGCGGGAAACGTTCAGCACCGCATAGCCGATCGGCGCCGGGTCGGGTTGCGCCCAGCCGCCGCTGGCCGGTTGCGGGTCCGCGGCGAGCGCCGGGAGGGCGCAGGCCAGGGCGGCGGTATGGAGCAGCGGGCGAAGAATGGGGAACATGGCGGGCCTCGGCGGCGGGGGCGTAGGGAAAAGCTTGGCCGAAGCCGGGGCCCGGGACAAGTCGGGACGGGCATCCGCGTGCCCGTCCGTCGCTGGGGTCAGGCGCCGCGTTGCGGCAGCATGGCGCGCAGTACGTCGTCCTTCTGCACGCGGTGGTGCCAGATGGCCGCGGCGGCGTGGCCGAGGATCAGCGCGAAAAGCAGGTACTGGACGGTGACGTGGGTGCCGCCGGCGAACGCCTTGAAGGCTTCCGGCAGGTCGAACGGGCCGATCTGCACCAGCCAGAACAGGTCCAGCGGACGCTTGCCGGCGAGCATGCCGGAGAGCGGCATGACGATCAGCACCGCGTACAGCAGGAAATGCCCGGCCTTGGCGGCCGCGCGCTGCCAGTCCGGGTTCCCCTCCAGGGTGTCCGGGACACCCTGGACGCGGCGCAGCGCCAGGCGTGTCAGGGTCAGCAGGAGTACCGCCACGCCCAGCGACTTGTGCAGGGTGAAGACGTTGCCCTTGCCGCCGAGCAGGCCGGCGAAGAAGTCGGCGCCGTAGGGCAGGGCGATGATCAGCAGGACCGCGACGGCGCTGAGCCAGTGCAGGGCGATCTGTGACGGGGAATAGCGGCGGATGGACATGGTTCTACCTCGTGAAGAACAAGGTGAACATGTTAACCATGTGCTTTGTAGGGTTTAAGCCTCTTTACTCCGCCTTTACCCGTTCTTGACGCTTTGTCGGTTACCGGATATTTCGAGGATTGACCTTGACACCATGTCAAGGTCGAAAATCGCCCCATCGATGACCAACAGGAGGCAATACCATGCAAGTCTTCAAGGTTCAGGGCATGACCTGCGGCCACTGCGTACGGGCGATCACCCATGCGGTGCAGGCGAAGGATTCGGCGGCGGACGTCCAGGTGGATCTTGGCGCCGGCGAAGTCCGGGTCGCCAGCCGGCTCGACAGCACCCAGGTACTCGAGGCGATCCGCGAGGAGGGCTACGGCGCCGAGCTGGCCTGACCCCAGTCGCGCACCAGGCCACGGAACATCGGCTCCAGCAGGTGTTCCGCGTCCGTATCCGGATCGAACAGGCGCGGGTCGCGCAACCAGTCGTTGAACAGGCCCAGGATCAGCGCGTGCAAGGCGCGCGAGGCGATCCTCGGGGTCATGCCCGGATGCAGCCGCACACGGCATTCGTCGCGGGCGAACAACTGCTCGCAGAGTTCGATGAACATCTGCACGAAGGCGTTGTTGCGTTCCTGCGCCTCGCGCAGTTCCTCGGTGAATTCGCAACGTTGCATCAGGATGGTCAGGATGCGGCGCTTCTTCTCCTGCGTCAGCAACGATTGCACGGCCTCCAGGCAGAGGTCGTAGAGCGAGCGCAGCGGGTCGCTGCCATCGCAGCCGGACAGGCGCTCGGTGAGTTGCTCCGGCGGCAGGCGTACCTGGTTGAGCATCTCGTTGAACAGGTGGGCCTTGTTCTGGAAGTGCCAGTAGACGGCGCCACGGGTCACCCCGGCGGCCCTGGCGATCTGTTCCAGGCTGGTATGGGACACGCCCTTTTCCAGGAACAGTTCCTCGGCGGCCAGGAGGATGGCCGTACGGGTTTTTTCAGAATCTTCCTTTGTGCGTCGCATGCTGTGCTGGGTAGTCGAATCGGTCTCGGCAACGGGGCGGGGAGTGTACCGATTTTAGCCGCGCTCGGGCGGACTCGAAGTATTTCGACACCACCTTTGTCTAATGCTGCTCATTCATGAGTCGTGGATTCCGCGGTTCCACGGTCTCCGGCCATGATCGGCGGGCGTCTTCGGTGTTATGCTGCGCGCTGCTTTTTCGGCGACTCCCCGGCTGTCCGTAGCATCTTCCCGCCAGTACCGGCCTTCAGGCCTGGAGCCGCCCGCCCTCACAGACGATTCAATGATAGGCGTCGTCGTCCCGCTTGCCGGGAGCCGCGCAGGGAAGTGCCTTGCCTGCCACCGACGCGCCCCGTGCCGAGCGATCCATGAACCTGCGCATCCTGCTGATACTGGGAGCCCTGAGCGCCTTCGGGCCACTGGCCATCGATTTCTACCTGCCGAGCTTCCCGACCCTGGCCAAGGCCTTCGCCACCGACGTCGAGCACGTCCAGCTGAGCCTGGCCGCCTACTTCGCCGGCCTGTCCATCGGCCAGTTGCTCTACGGCCCGGTGGCCGACCGCTATGGCCGGCGCCTGCCGCTGCTGGTGGGGGTGAGTATCTTCACCCTGGCCTCGGCCGCCTGCGCCCTGGCGCCGAGCCTGGAGTGGCTGATCGCCGCGCGCTTCGTCCAGGCCCTCGGCGGCTGCGCCGGGATGGTCATCTCGCGGGCAGTGGTGCGTGACCTGTGCGATCCGATCGGCGCCGCCAAGGCGTTTTCCCAGTTGATGCTGGTGATGGGCCTGGCGCCGATCCTCGCCCCCGTGGCCGGCGGCCTGCTGCTGGACTGGCAGGGCTGGCAATCGATCTTCGTCTGCCTGACCCTGTTCGCCGCCCTGGCCGGCCTCGGCGTGGCGTTGTGGCTGCCGGAAACCATCCCGGCCGACGGCGAGCGACCGCCGCTGTCCGGCGCGCTGGGGCAGTACCGGCGGCTGTTCGCCGACCGCCTGTTTCTCGCCTATGGCCTTTCCGGCGGGGTGGCGATGGCCGGGATGTTCGCCTACATCGCCGGTTCGCCCTACGTGTTCATCCAGCTCTACGGGATTCCCGCCGAGCACTATGGCTGGCTGTTCGGCAGCAATGCCGCGGGCTTCATCGTCATGGCACAGGTCAACGCGCGGCTGCTGCGCTATCGCGGGCCGGCGTTCTGGCTGCGGCGGATCATCTGGGGCTACCTGGCGTGCGGCCTGGCCCTGCTGGGCATCGCTTCGCTGCAACCGGCCACGCTGTGGCCGCTGCTGGTTCCGCTGTTCGGATGCGTGGCCAGCCTCGGCTGCATCATTCCCAACGCTTCCGCCTGCGCCATGGCCGGACAGGGACAGCACGCCGGCAGCGCCTCGGCGCTGATGGGCAGCCTGCAGTTCAGCGTGGCGGCGGGCGCTTCGGCGCTGGTCGGCGTGCTCCACGATGGCACGGCGATCCCCATGACTCTGGTGATCGCCGTCTGCGGCGCGGTCGCGACCCTGCTCGCCTGGCAGACCGGGCGCCTGGAGCGCCAGGCCGCCTGAGCGCGGATCAGGCCGTTCGCTGTTTCAGTTCGGGCAGCACATGGGGCGCGCGCAGGCGCGCCTCGAGGCGGTCGACGAAACGCCGGGCCTCGCTTTCGCTACGGAAGTTGACGGCCTGCTGGTCGAGGCAGACTTGCCAGCATTGGCCTTTCGGGGTTTGCGACGGGCGGACGAGGATGTTCATGGCGATTCATCCATCGGGGCTGGAAAGGGAGCTTCAGTCTAGTCCTGTCGGCCCGGAAAACACTGACCGGGATCAGTTTGCCGACAACTGGTCGCCGCTTCGTTTACAGCCCCGCCGCAGAGCGCTTCAGGCTCCTCCCTCGCCCTGCCTTACCCGCTGCCGGTAGGCGCTCGGCGACAAACCCATGACCTTGCTGAACAGGCGCGAGAAGTAGTAGCTGTCGTCGTAGCCGACCGCCTGGCCGACCCGAGCCACGCTCTGGTCGCTGCTGTCCAGCAACTGGCAGGCGTACTCGATCTTCAGGTGCAGGAAGTGCTGGATAGGCGTACGGCCGGTGATCGCCTTGTAGCGACTGACGAAATGGAACTTCGACAGGTTGCAGAAGGCCGCCAGGCGTTCCAGTTCGAGGCGCGCATGCAGGTGTTCGCGCATGTAGGCGTGCAGCCCGTCGAGGTCCAGGCTGCCCTCGCGCAGCGGGCGCAGCAGCGGTAGCTGGCAGAGCAGGCTGCGCAGGCGGCTGGCGGCGAGCAGGAAGTGCTGGAAGCGGTAGCCGCTGTGGCGCACCTCCAGCAGTTGCTCGAAGCCGCCGAGCAGGGCGTGTTGCAGGCCCCAATGGCGCAGCGGGGTGTCGCGGTAGCCGGCGCTGTGTTGCAGCCAGGTGGCGCTGTCGCCGCGCAGGTGGGTCCAAAAGATGGTCCAGGGTTGGCGGTCGTCGGCGGCGTAGTCGTGGGCCATGCCCGGCGGCAGCCAGAGCAGGTCGCCGCTGCCGACCCGGTATTCGCGCCAGGCCTCGCCCTCGCGCACGCGCAACAGGCCCTGGCCTTCGCTGCAATAGATCAGCAGGTGCTCGTCATGGCGCTCGCGGCTCATGCGGTGGTCGCGGGCGCGCCGGTAGTGGCCCAGGGAGGTGGGGTAGAGGTCGCGGCTGAGCGGGTGGACCGCCAGTTTCTCCAGCAGCGCCGCCGGGATCGGCAAGCGCAGGCTGTCGGCCGGCAGGGGCCAGTCGGAGGTGTGCGACATGTCGGTAGCCGGCTCCGCAATATAGTCCATGAACAACACAATTTAGTCGATCTCGCGACCTTCCGCCCAGTGATAGCTTCTTGGCCAAAGCGAGGTCCGAATCGACCTCGTACCAGTCCGCCACAACAATAAAAGCCGGCCTGGCCGGTGCAGGAGGGTTCATGTCAGTCCCAGTCCGCCACCTCATCGCGGGAGCCTTCGTCGAAGGTCTCGGCGCCCAGCGCATCCCGGTCAGCAATCCCCTCGACAACAGCACCCTGGCGGAGATCGCCTGCGCCAGCGCGGAGCAGGTCGAGCAGGCGGTGGCCAGTGCCCGCGAAACCTTCGCCAGCTGGAAGGAAACCCCGGTTTCCGAGCGCGCGCGGGTGATGCTGCGTTACCAGGCGTTGCTCAAGGAACACCACGACGAACTGGCGAAGATCGTCTCCAGCGAGCTGGGCAAGACTTTCGAGGACGCCAAGGGCGACGTCTGGCGCGGTATCGAGGTGGTCGAGCACGCCTGCAACGTGCCCTCGCTGCTGATGGGCGAGACGGTGGAGAACGTCGCCCGCAACATCGACACCTACAGCATCACCCAGCCGCTGGGCGTGTGCGTTGGCATCACCCCGTTCAACTTCCCGGCGATGATCCCGCTGTGGATGTTCCCGCTGGCCATCGCCTGCGGCAACGCTTTCATCCTCAAGCCTTCCGAGCAGGTGCCGCTGACCAGCGTGCGGCTCGCCGAGCTGTTCCTCGAGGCCGGTGCGCCGAAGGGCGTGCTGCAGGTGGTGCATGGCGGCAAGGAACAGGTCGATCAGTTGCTCAAGCACCCGCAGGTGAAGGCGGTATCCTTCGTCGGCTCGGTCGCCGTCGGCCAGTACGTCTACCACACCGGCACCGCGCACAATAAGCGCGTGCAGAGCTTCGCCGGGGCGAAGAACCACATGGTGATCATGCCCGACGCGGACAAGGCGCAGGTCATCAGCAACCTGGTCGGTGCCTCGGTGGGCGCGGCCGGGCAGCGCTGCATGGCGATCTCGGTGGCGGTGCTGGTGGGGGCCGCCCGCGAGTGGATTCCGGAAATCCGCGACGCGCTGGCCAAGGTCCGCCCCGGCCCATGGGACGACAGCGGCGCCAGCTACGGCCCGGTGATCAACCCGCAGGCCAAGGCGCGCATCGAGCGCCTGATCGGCCAGGGCGTGGAGGAGGGCGCGCAACTGCTGCTGGATGGCCGCGGCTACAAGGTCGAGGGATACCCGGACGGCAACTGGGTCGGCCCGACGCTGTTCGCCGGGGTGCGCCCGGACATGGCGATCTACCGCGAAGAGGTGTTCGGCCCGGTGCTCTGCCTGGCCGAGGTCGACAGCCTGGAGCAGGCGATCCGCCTGATCAACGAAAGCCCCTACGGCAACGGCACCTCGATCTTCACCAGCTCCGGCGCCGCGGCGCGGACCTTCCAGCACCACATCGAGGTCGGTCAGGTGGGCATCAACATCCCGATTCCGGTACCGCTGCCGTTCTTCTCCTTCACCGGTTGGAAGGGCTCGTTCTACGGCGACCTGCACGCCTACGGCAAGCAGGGCGTGCGCTTCTACACCGAGACCAAGACCGTGACCGCGCGCTGGTTCGACAGCGATAGCGTGGCCGGGACCAACTTCTCGATCCAGATGCGCTGAAAGGGAGACGGACCGATGACCGACATCGCATTCCTCGGCCTGGGCAACATGGGTGGGCCGATGGCCGCCAACCTGCTCAAGGCCGGCCACCGGGTGAATGTCTTCGACTTGCAGCCCAAGGCCGTGCTGAGCCTGGTCGAGCAGGGCGCGCAGGGCGCCGATAGCGCCTTGCAGTGCTGCGAAGGCGCCGAAGTGGTGATCAGCATGCTGCCGGCCGGGCAGCACGTGGAAAGCCTGTATCTCGGCGACGACGGCCTGCTCGCGCGGGTCGCCGGCAAGCCCCTGCTGATCGACTGCTCGACCATCGCCCCGGAGACCGCGCGCAAGGTCGCCGAGGCCGCCGCGGCGAAGGGCCTGACCCTGCTCGACGCGCCGGTTTCCGGCGGCGTCGGCGGCGCCCGCGCCGGAACCCTGAGCTTCATCGTCGGCGGCCCCGCCGAAGGCTTCGCGCGGGCCCGGCCGATCCTCGAGAACATGGGCCGGAACATCTTCCACGCCGGCGATCACGGCGCCGGCCAGGTGGCGAAGATCTGCAACAACATGCTCCTCGGCATCCTCATGGCCGGCACCGCCGAGGCCCTGGCGCTGGGGGTGAAGAACGGCCTCGACCCGGCGGTGCTGTCCGAGGTGATGAAGCAGAGTTCCGGTGGCAACTGGGCGCTGAACCTCTACAACCCCTGGCCCGGGGTGATGCCGCAGGCGCCGGCGAGCAACGGCTATGCCGGCGGTTTCCAGGTGCGCCTGATGAACAAGGACCTCGGCCTGGCGCTGGCCAACGCCCAGGCGGTGCAGGCCTCGACGCCACTCGGCGCGCTGGCGCGCAACCTGTTCAGCCTGCACGCCCAGGCCGATGCCGAGCACGACGGGCTGGACTTCTCCAGCATCCAGAAGCTCTACCGCGGCAAGGACTGACCCCTACGACCAAAGGTTGATGGCGGGTGCCCGGCGCCCGCCCATACTCCAAGGCTCACTCACTGCTTCATCCCTAATAAGAACAATCAGAGGGCTGGAACATGACGTACCTGCAGCAGCACGCCCGCTCGATCGCCGAGCCGGCCGCGTTCTGGGCCGAACAGGCCCGTTCCCTGGCCTGGTACCAGGCGCCCGCGAACATCCTCGAAAGCCTGCCCGATGGCACCCATCGCTGGTTCGCCGATGGCCGTCTGAACAGCGCCTACCTGGCCCTCGACCGGCAGATCGAGGAGGGGCGCGGCGAACAGACCGCGCTGATCTACGACTCGCCGGTGACCGGCACCCAGGACCGCTACAGCTACCTGCGGCTGCGTGACGAAGTGGCGCGCCTGGCCGGCGCCCTGCGGGCCCTCGGGGTCGGCAAGGGTGACCGGGTGATCATCTACATGCCGATGGTGCCGCAGGCGGCCATGGCGATGCTCGCCTGCGCGCGCCTGGGCGCGGTGCATTCGGTGGTGTTCGGTGGCTTCGCTCCCTACGAGCTGGCCCTGCGCATCGACGACGCCACGCCGAAGCTGGTGCTCACCGCTTCCTGCGGGCTGGAGTTCGATCGGGTGATCGAATACAAGCCGCTGGTGGACAAGGCCCTCGAACTGGCGATCCACCAGCCTGCCCACGTCATGGTCTGGCAACGCCCGCAGGCGCCCGCGCGCCTGCGCCCGGGCCGCGACCTGGACTGGCAGGACTGCCTCGCCGCCGCCGAGCCGGCCGATCCGCTGCCGGTGGCCAGCGGCGATCCGCTGTACATCATGTACACCTCGGGCACCACCGGTAAGCCCAAGGGTATCGTCCGCGACAACGGTGGCCACGCGGTCGCGGTGCGCTACGCGGTCCGCACTATCTACGGCATGCAGGCCGGCGACGTCTGGTGGGGGATCTCCGACGTCGGCTGGGTGGTCGGCCACTCGCTGATCGTCTACGGCCCGCTGATGTGCGGCTGTACCACGGTGTTCTACGAAGGCAAGCCGGTGCGCACGCCGGACGCCGGCGCCTACTGGCGGGTGATCGAAGAGCACAGGGTGAACAGCCTGTTCTGCGCGCCGACGGCGATCCGCGCGATCCGCAAGGAAGACCCGCATGGCGAACGGGTGAAGCGCTACGACCTGGGTTCGCTGCGCCACCTGTTCCTGGCCGGCGAGAAGCTCGACAGCAGCACCCAGCACTGGCTGGAGGAGCACACCGGGCGGCCGGTCCACGACCATTGGTGGCAGACCGAGACCGGCTGGCCGGTGACCGCGCCCTGCATCGGGATCGCCGGCCACGACCTGCGGGCCGGCTCGACCAACCGCGCGGTGCCCGGCTACCACGTGCAGGTGCTGGACGACGAAGGCCGGCCGCTGGGAGCGAACCGCCAGGGCGCGATCGTCATCGCCCTGCCGTTGCCGCCGGGCTGCGCGCAGACCCTCTGGGGCGACCACCCGCGCTACCTGCAGGCCTACCTGGGCAACTATCCCGGCTACTACCACACCGGCGACGGCGGTTATCTCGACGAGGACGGCTTCGTCTACATCATGGGGCGCACCGACGACGTGATAAACGTTTCCGGGCATCGCCTCTCCACCGGCGAGATGGAGGAACGCGTGGCGCAGCACCAGGCGGTTGCCGAGTGCGCGGTGATCGGCGTGCGGGACGAACTCAAGGGCCACGTGCCGCTGGGCCTGGTGGTGCTCAAGGACGATGCCGGGATCGCCGCCGAGCAACTGCAGCGCGAGCTGGTGGCGCTGGTCCGCGAACAGATCGGCGCGCTGGCCTGCTTCCAGCGGGTGGTGGTGGTCAAGCGGCTGCCGAAGACCCGCTCCGGGAAGATCCTCCGCGCGGTGCTGCGCAAGATCGCCGATGGCGAGGACTACGCGGCGCCATCGACCATCGACGACCCGACGATCCTTGGCGAGATCGAGGCTGCGCTGAGGGTGCGCAAGGCGGGATAGCAAAGGCCAGGGGCACGGCGGTAGGGTGGAAAACGCCGCGCCCCGTGGTCCTGCCGTTCAGAACCCTTCGAGAACGATCTTGCCCTTGGCCCGGCCGCTCTCCAGCAGCGCGTGGGCGCGGCGCAGGTTGGCCGCGTCGATGCGGCCGAAATGCTCGCCGACGGTGGTCTTCAACACGCCTTCGTCGATCAGCCCGGCGACCCGCTCCAGCAGCCGGTGCTGCTCGATCATGTCGTCGGTCTGGAACATCGAGCGGGTGTACATGAACTCCCAGTGCAGCGACAGGCTCTTCTGCTTCAGCTTGCCGATGTCCAGCGACGCCGGGTCGTCGATCAGCGCCAGGCGGCCTTGCGGGCGCAGCGCGGCGACGATCTGTTCGAGGTGCTGGTCGGTGTGGGTCAGGCTGGCGACGTGGCTGACCTCGGCGACACCGATCCGCTTCAGCTCTTCGGCCAGCGGCTTGCCGTGGTCGATCACATGGTGCGCGCCGAGGTCGCGGACCCAGGCCTGGGTCTCTGCGCGCGAAGCGGTGCCGATCACGTTCAGGCCGGTCAGTTGCCGGGCCAGTTGGACCAGGATCGAACCGACCCCGCCGGCGGCACCGACCACCAGCAGGCTCTGGCCCTGGTCGGCCTTGCCTTCGGCGATCTGCAAGCGCTCGAAGAGCAGTTCCCAGGCAGTGATGGTGGTCAGCGGCAGGGCCGCGGCCTGGGCGAAGTCGAGGCTTTTCGGCAGGTGCCCGGCAATGCGCTCGTCGACCCGATGCAGCTCGCTGTTGCTACCGGGGCGGGTGATGTCCCCGGCGTACCAGACCCGATCGCCAGGACGGAACAGGCTGACCTCGCTGCCGACCGCGCGCACCACGCCCGCCGCATCCCAGCCCAGCACCTTGGCCTGGCCGGCTTCCGGCTGGGCGCGCTGGCGGACCTTGGTATCCACCGGGTTGACCGAGATGGCGCGGACCTCCACCAGCAGGTCGCGCGGGCCTGGCGTGGGCTCGGGCAGTTCGAGGTCGAGCAGGGCATCGGGATGGTCGATGGGCAGGGACTGGTAGTAACCGACAGCTTTCATGGGGGCTCCGGGAAACGGGCCTCAGGCGAGGCGATAGAGTTGGTCGATCTTCACGTTCTGCAGCAGGGCTTCGTTGCCGCGGCTGAAGCGCAGGAAGTGTTCGGTGTTCTGGTGCCGCTCCAGGGCGGCGTCGTCGCGCCACTGCTCGATCATGTAGAACAGGTGGGAGTCGTGGCGGTCCTGGTGCAGGTCGTACTGCAGGCAACCAGCCTCGGCGCGCGACGGGGCGACCAGGGCGCGCAATTCGCGTTCCAGGGCCTCGGCGTGGCCGGGGGTGGCGGTGATGGTGGCGATCAGGGTGAGGGGTGTGCTCATGGTGGGTTCCTTCGATGGGGCGGAGTCAGGATGGGCTATTTCAAATCGCTGAAAAACAGGCTATCAGGGAAGACTCTTTCAAAGGAATCTTGAAAATGCTGCGTTACGACGACCTCCAGGTGTTCGTCCACACCAGCGACAGCGGCTCGTTGTCCGCCGCCGCGCGCCAGTTGGAGATTTCCCCGGCGGTGGCCAGCGCGGCGCTGAAGCGCCTGGAAAGCGAGCTGGAGGTACGCCTGTTCGCCCGCTCCACCCGCAGCCTGCGCCTGACTCCCGAGGGCGACGCGTTCCTCCTGCATGCCCGCGCCTCGTTGCGCAGCCTGGAGGAGGGGCGCCGGTTGCTGCAGGGCGGCAAGGACCAGATCGCCGGGGTACTGCAGCTTTCCGCGCCCTCCGACTTCGGCCGCAACCTGCTGCTGCCATGGCTCGACGAGTTCCAGGCGCGCTATCCGCAACTGAGCCTGCGCCTGCTGCTCGGCGACCGGGTGACCGATCTCTACCGGCAACCGGTGGACGTGGCGATCCGCTACGGCGCACCGGCCGACTCCAGCCTGGTCGCCCTGCCGCTGGCGCCGGACAACCGGCGAGTGCTCTGCGCCGCGCCGGGCTACCTGGCGGAGCGCGGCGAGCCGCGCCAGCCGGACGACCTGCGCGAGCACAATTGCCTGCTCTACCAACTCGGCGGCCGGGTACACGACCGCTGGGCGTTCCAGCGGGGCCGCCGCAGCCTGACCCTGACGGTCGCCGGCGACCGGGTCTGCGACGACGCCGACGTGGTGCGGCGCTGGGCCCTGGCCGGCAAGGGGCTGGTCTACAAGTCCTGGCTGGACGTGGCCGAGGACGTGCGCGCCGGGCGCCTGCGCCTGCTGCTGCCGGAGTGGCAGGGCGAAGCGACGCCGATGAACCTCTTGTGTACCCACCGCGCCCAGTTGACCCGTCCGGTGACCCTCTTGCGCGCGTTCGTGCGCGAGCGTTGCGACGCATTGCTGGCGGAGGCTCCATGGACGAGGAACTGAACCGGGCGGCGAGCCTGGCCATCGAGCTGGCGGACGTGGACAGCGCCGCGCGCTTGCACGAACGCCTGCGCGAGGCCCTGGCGTTGCCGCCGTGGTACGGATGCAACTGGGATGCCTTCTGGGACGCCATCAGCGGCCTGGTGCCGATGCCCCGGCGATTGCGTCTGCAAGGCTGGAGCGACTTCGCCCGGCGCCTGCCGGAGGAAGCGGCGCAGCTTTCGGCCTGCCTGGAGGCGTTGCGCGAGACGTACCCGCAACTGGCGCCGGAAGTCCTGCGCGACGCTTGATCAGTCCCAGCCGAACAGCTCGGCGGCGTTGCGGCTGCTGCTCGCCGCCAGTTCCTCGGCGTCGACCCCGCGCAGCTCGGCGAGGGCGCGGCAGATGTCCGGCAGGTGCTCCGGACTGTTGCGCTGGCCGGGATGCATCGATGGCGCCATGTCCGGCGCATCGGTTTCCAGCACGATGGCCTCGGCCGGCAGCTCCGCCGCCACCTTGCGCAGGCGGTTGGCCTGCGGCCAGGTCGGCGCGCCGCCGAGGCCGAGGCGGAAGCCGAGCTTGAGGTACTCGCGGGCTTCCTCGCGGCTGCCGGCGAAGGCATGGATGATGCCACGGCGCTCCAGGCGGATGCGCTTGAGGGTGGCGATGGTCGTCGCGTGGGCGCGGCGCACGTGGATCAGCGCCGGCAGGCGGAATTCCGCGGCCAGCCGCAGTTGGGCCTCGAACAGCGCCTGCTGGGCGTCGCGGTCGAGGTGTTCCAGGTAGTAGTCCAGGCCGATCTCGCCGACCGCGCAGAGCTTCGTCTCGCCGCGCAGGCGTTGCAGCCACTGGCGCAGGTCGTCCAGGTGCTGCGGGCGGTGCCGCGCCAGGTAGACGGGGTGCAGGCCGAGCGCCGCGTACAGGCCATCCTCGGCCTGCGCCAGGTCCCAGACCCGTTGCCAGTTCTCGCGGTAGACGCCGAGCACCACCTGGCGCTCGACCCCCAGCGCGCGGCTGCGTTGCAGCAGCGCGGCGCGGTCGGCGTCGAAGTCCGGGAAGTCGAGGTGGTTGTGGGTGTCGACCAGGCGCATGGCGGCCGGCTCAGTCGCGCAGCTTGAGTTGCCGGGGGACGGCGTGCAGGCCCGGCCGGTAGTCGTTCTCCTCGACCGCGCGGAGCGCCAGTTCGAGGGCGTTGGCGGCGATCAGCGCGTGCTGCTGGTAGATCGAGTTGACCTTCAGCGGCACGAAGTCGAGCAACTGGGTGTCGCCGAAGGTCGCCACCCGCAAGCCTTCGGGCCAACCGTCGGCGCGCGCCTGGAACACATCGAAGACGCCTTCGAGGAGTACATAGGCAGTGGTCACCAGGGCGTCGGGCAGGTAGCCCAGGCGCTCGAGCAATTGCTCCATCAGGCGGCGTCCGCACTCGCGGCTGAACACCTCGGCATGCTCGACGATGACCTCGCCGCGGAAGTCCTTCAGCGCCTGGCGGAAGCCGGCGGCGCGGTCGTGGCTGATGATCAGGTCCGCCCGCGCGCCGAGCAGGGCGATATGGCGCGGCGCCGGTTGCAACAGGGTTTCGGTGAGGCGGCGCGCGGCGTCCTGGTCGTCGCTGATCACCGAGGCGAAGCGCTGCGGGTCGAGCTGGCGGTCGATGGCCACCACCGGCAGGCCTTCGGCGACCAGCCGGGCATGGGTATCATCCCCGGCCGGCAGGCAACTGGCGACGATCAGCGCGTCGCAGCGGCGCGCGCGGAACAGGTTGACCACCTGGCGCTCGGTCTCCGGCTCGTCGTCGGAGCAGGCGATCAGCAACTGGTAGCCGCGCGCCCGGGCGCCTTGTTCGAGTTGCTTGGCGAGGCGGGCGTAGCTGGGGTTTTCCAGGTCCGGGAGGATGAAGCCGAGGGTGCGGGTCTGCCCGCGGCGCAGGCCGGCGGCCTGCTGGTCCGGCTGGTAGCCGTGTTCCTCGACCACGGCAAGCACGCGCTCGACGGTGGCGGCGCTGATGCGCCGCTGGGCGGCCTTGCCATTGATGACGTAGCTGGCGGTGGTCACCGAGACCCCGGCCAGGCGGGCGATATCACTGAGTTTCAAACCGATCTCTACTGGAGGCGACGACAAGTTGGGCTTCAAGGATCAATCATTATCGGGTAACGTGCCAATTTAATTAAGTGAATCGATTCAGCAAAAGATTCCGGCGAAGCGGGCGCCCCCTGCCCCAGGCTGCCTCGCGCAGCCCGAACGCGGCGCCGCCTACGCTATGGCAGGTCAATGACAACAAGCGGATCACCGCCCCAGGCTGTACGGAAGGCTCCCGCGAGCCGCTTTCCGCTACCGCCGGCACATCCCGCGCCCGCGCCTCGGCGCGGCGGGACGATCCGGACGTGAGACGGGGAGCCGTTCGCTCCTGAGGAGGTTTCCATGCTCGAACTCGATACCCGGCAGATCCGCATGGGCCAGCGCGCCGCGGACAAGGCCGAAGCCCTGCGCCTGCTCGGCGCGGCGCTGGTCGCCGACGGCCTGGCCGCGCCCGGCTATGCCGAGGGCCTGAAGGCGCGCGAGGCACAAGGCTCCACCTACCTCGGCCAGGGCATCGCCATACCCCATGGGACCCCGGATACCCGCGAGCTGGTCTTCAGCACCGGTGTGCGCCTGCTGCAATTCCCCGAGGGAGTGGACTGGGGCGATGGCCAGCAGGTCTACCTGGCCATCGGCATCGCGGCGAAGTCCGACGAACACCTGCAGCTCCTGCAATTGCTCACCCGCGCCCTCGGCGAGGCCGACCTGGGACCGGCGCTGAGCGCGGCCGCCAGCGCCGAGGAAGTCCTCGGCCTGTTGCAGGGCGCGCCGCAGGAACTGGCGCTGGACGCACAACTGGTCGGCCTCGGCCAGAACGCCGAGGACCTCGACGAACTGGCCTGGCTCGGCGCGCGCCTGTTGAAGAAGGCCGGCTGCGTGGAGAACGGCTTCGCCGCCGTGCTCCAGCAGACCGAACCGTTGCCGCTGGGCGACGGGCTGTGCTGGTTGCACAGCGAACAATTGGTGAAGCGCCCCGGGCTGGCCTTCGTCACTCCGGCGCAACCGTTGCAGCACCAGGGGCAACTGGTCACCGGGCTGTTCTGCCTGGCCAGCCTGGGCGAAGCGCACCAGGCGCTGCTCGAACGCCTGTGCGACCTGTTGCTGGAAGGGCGTGGCGCCGAGCTGGTGCGCGCCACCAGCAGCCGCAGCGTACTCGCGGCGCTCGGTGGCGAGCTGCCGCCGGACTGGCCCAGCGCGCGAGCGGTCCTGGCCAACCCGCATGGCCTGCATGCCCGCCCGGCGCAGGCGCTGGCGCAGCTGGCCAAGGGCTTCGCCGGCGAGATCCGGGTACGCCTGGCCGACAGCGAGGCGGCCCCCGTCTCGGCGAAGAGCCTGAGCAAGCTGCTCGCCCTCGGCGCGCGACGCGGCCAGACGCTGGAGTTCAGCGCCGAGCCGGCGATCGCCGAGGACGCGCTGCCAGCCTTGCTGGCCGCGGTGCGCGAGGGGCTCGGCGAGGAGGTCGAAGCGCTGGCGGAGGAGGCCTTGCCCGATGCCGTCGGCGAGGCGGAAGAGGATGCCCGGCCGGCGCCGCTGCGCGCCGGCGAGCGCCTGCAGGCAATCGCCGCGTCGCCGGGCATCGCCAGTGGTCCGGCGCATGTCCAGGTGGCGCAGCGCTTCGAGTTCCAGCCGCGCGGCGAGTCGCCGGCCCATGAACGCGAGCGCCTGCTGCGGGCCAAGCGGGCGGTGGACGAGGAGATCGTCGGCCTGGTCGAACGCAGCACGGTGAAGGCGATCCGCGAGATTTTCGTCACCCACCGGGAGATGCTCGACGATCCGGAACTGGCCGAGCAGGTGCAACTGCGCCTGAATCGCGGCGAAAGCGCCGAAGCGGCCTGGAGTCGGGTGGTGGAAGACAGCGCGGCGCAACAGGAGGCGCTGCACGACGCGCTGCTCGCCGAGCGCGCCGCCGACCTCCGCGACCTCGGCCGGCGGGTGCTGGCCAGGCTCTGCGGGGTGGAGGCGCCGCGCGAGCCGGAGCAGCCGTACATCCTGGTGATGGACGAGGTCGGCCCCTCCGATGTCGCCCGCCTCGACGCCCAGCGGGTCGCCGGCATCCTCACGGCGCGCGGCGGCGCCACTTCGCACAGCGCGATCATCGCCCGCGCCCTCGGCATTCCGGCATTGGTCGGCGCCGGCGCGGCGGTGCTCGGCCTGGAGCCTGGCACGGCACTGCTGCTGGATGGCGAGCACGGCTGGCTGCAGGTGGCGCCGAGCACCGAACAGTTGCAGCAGGCCGCCGCCGAGCGCGACGCCCGCCAGCAGCGCCAGGCCCGCGCCGACGCGCAGCGGCTGGAGCCTGCGCGGACCCGCGATGGCCACGCGGTGGAAGTCTGCGCCAACCTTGGCGACACCGCCGGCGCCGCGCGCGCGGTGGAGCTGGGCGCCGAGGGCGTTGGCCTGCTGCGCACCGAGTTCGTCTTCATGAACAACGCCCGCGCGCCGGACCTGGCGACCCAGGAAGCGGAATACCGTCGGGTGCTCGACGCCCTCGACGGACGTCCGCTGGTGGCGCGGACCCTGGATGTCGGCGGGGACAAGCCGCTGCCGTACTGGCCGATTCCCCACGAAGAGAATCCCTATCTGGGCCTGCGCGGTATCCGCTTGACCCTGCAGCGACCGCAGATACTCGAGACCCAGTTGCGCGCGCTGTTCCGCGCCGCCGGGGAGCGGCCGCTGCGGGTGATGTTCCCGATGGTCGGCAGCCTCGACGAATGGCGCCAGGCGCGTGACCTGGCGCTGCGCCTGCGCGAGGAAATCCCGCTGGCCGACCTGCAACTGGGGATCATGGTCGAGGTGCCCTCGGCGGCGTTGCTCGCGCCGGTGCTGGCCCGCGAGGTGGACTTCTTCAGCGTCGGCACCAACGACCTGACCCAGTACACCCTGGCTATCGATCGCGGCCACCCGAGTCTTTCGGCCCAGGCCGACGGTCTGCATCCGGCGGTGCTGCAACTGATCGACATGACCGTCCGCGCCGCCCACGCCGAGGGCAAGTGGGTCGGCGTCTGCGGCGAACTGGCGGCCGACCCGCTGGCGTTGCCGCTGCTGGTCGGCCTGGGAGTGGACGAGCTGAGCGTCTCGGCGCGCAGCATCGCCCTGGTCAAGGCCGGCGTGCGCGAACTGCAGCTGGTCGCTGCGCGCGGCCTGGCCCGCAAAGCCCTGGGCCTGGCGAGCGCCGCCGAGGTCCGGGCCCTGGTGGAAGCGGAGGTGCAGTAATGGCGCGGATCCTGACGATTACCCTGAACCCGGCGCTGGACCTCACCGTGCGCCTGCGCCAGCTGGAACTGGGGGCGGTTAACCGCAGCGAGGCGGTGCTGACCCAGGCCGCCGGCAAGGGCCTGAACGTCGCCCAGGTGCTTGCCGACCTCGGCCATCGGTTGACGGTCAGCGGCTTCCTCGGCGAAGACAACCAGCCGCCGTTCACCGCCATGTTCCAGCGTCGTGGCTTCGCCGATGCGTTCGTCCGGGTGCCGGGCGAAACCCGCAGCAACATCAAGCTGGCCGAGCGCGGCGGGCGCGTCAGCGACCTCAACGGGCCGGGCCCGGAGGCCGACGAGCGAGCCCAGGCGGCGTTGCTCGAACGCCTCGACCGGCTTGCCGGGGAGCACGAGCTGGCGGTGGTCGCCGGCAGCCTGCCGCGCGGGGTCGAGCCGGAATGGCTGGGCGAACTGCTGCGGCGCTTGCGGCGCCTCGGCCTGAAGGTCGCCTTCGACAGCAGTGGCGCGGCCCTGCGCGAAGGTGTGAAGGCTGCGCCGTGGATGATCAAGCCGAACGTCGAGGAACTGGCCGATCTCTGCTCGGCGCCGATGGATGACCTGGTCGCACAGCGCCAGGCGGCCGAACGTCTGCGCCAGGACGGGGTAGGCCAGGTGGTGATTTCCCAGGGCGCCGCGGGGGTCAACTGGTTCGCCGCCGAGGGTGCCTGGCAGGCGCGGCCGCCGGCGGTGGAAGTGGCCAGCACGGTGGGCGCCGGCGATTCCCTGCTGGCCGGCATGCTGCACGGGCTGGCCAGCGGCTGGCCGGCCGAGCGGGTGCTGCGTCAGGCCACCGCCATCGCCAGCCTGGCGGTAACCCAGTTCGAGTTCGGCATCGGCGATCCGCAGCGCCTGGCGCGGATCGAAGCGGGCGTCGTGGTGCAGCCATTGGTCGAGGAGGCCTGAGATGAAACTAGCGATCGTCACCGCCTGCCCTGGCGGACAGGTCACCAGCGTGCTCGCCGCGCGCCTGCTGCGGGGCGCCGCCGAGCGCCTGGGCTGGGAAACCTGCGTCGAGGCGAATGCCGGGTCGAGGCCCGAGGGCGAACTGAGCGCCGAACAGATCGCCGAAGCCGACTGGGTCCTGCTGGTCGGCGTCGAGCCGCTGGCGGCGGCGCGTTTCGTCGGCAAGCCGGTGTATCGCGCGCGTCCCGCCGAGGCGCTGGCCGATCCGCGCGCCTTCCTCCAGCGGGCCGCCGCCCTGGCGAGCGTGGAGGTCGCCGGGGACGAGGCCGGCCTGGTTGCGCCGGAGGCCGGAGCGGCACCGCGGATCGTCGCGGTGACCGCCTGTCCGACCGGCGTGGCGCACACCTTCATGGCCGCCGAGGCGTTGCAGCTCGCGGCGGGGCAACTGGGCTTCGCGTTGCAGGTCGAGACCCAGGGCTCGGTCGGCGCGCGCAATCCGCTCGACCCGGCGGACATCGCCGCCGCCGACGTGGTCCTGCTGGCCGCCGACATCGACGTGGACACGGCCCGTTTCGCCGGCAAGAAGATCTACCGTTGCGGCACCGGCGTGGCCCTCAAGCAGGCCCGCGCGACGCTCGAGCGGGCGCTGGCGGAAGGGCAGGTCGAGAGCGCGGGCGCAGCCAGCGCGGTGGTCGCCAGGGACGAGAAGCGCGGGGTGTACAAGCACCTGCTGACCGGGGTGTCGTTCATGTTGCCGATGGTGGTCGCGGGCGGCCTGCTGATCGCCCTGTCGCTGGCCTTCGGCATCGATGCCTACAAGCAGCCGGGCAGCCTGGCGGCGGTGCTGAGGACGGTCGGCGACACGGCTTTCGTCCTGATGGTGCCGATGCTCGCCGGCTACATCGCCTATTCCATCGCCGACCGCCCGGGCCTGGCGCCGGGCATGCTTGGCGGCCTGCTCGCCGGGACCCTCGGCGCCGGGTTCATCGGCGGGATAGTCGCCGGCTTCATCGCCGGCTATGCGGCGCGGGCCATCAGCCACGGGCTGAGGCTGCCGGCGAGCCTGGAAGCGCTGAAGCCGATCCTGGTCATCCCGTTGCTGGCCAGCCTGGTCACCGGCCTGCTGATGCTCTACGTGGTCGGCAAGCCGGTGGCCGGGATGCTCGCGGCACTGACCGGGTTCCTCGACGGCATGGGTACCTCCAATGCCATCCTCCTCGGCCTGCTGCTCGGCGGGATGATGTGCGTCGACCTCGGCGGACCGGTCAACAAGGCCGCCTACGCCTTTTCCGTCGGCCTGCTCTCGTCGCACAGCTACGCGCCGATGGCGGCGGTGATGGCGGCGGGCATGGTGCCGCCGATCGGCATGGGCCTGGCGACCCTGCTGGCGCGGCGCAAGTTCGCCGAGAGCGAGCGGCAGGCCGGCAAGGCAGCCTCGGTGCTGGGGCTGTGCTTCATCTCCGAAGGCGCCATCCCGTTCGCCGCCAAGGACCCGTTGCGGGTGATCCCGGCGAGCATCGCCGGCGGCGCGCTGACCGGCGCCCTGTCGATGTATTTCGGCTGCAAGTTGCAGGCGCCTCACGGCGGGTTGTTCGTGATGCTGGTGCCCAACGCGATCAACCACGCCCTGGCGTACCTGCTGGCGATCGTCGCCGGCAGCCTGCTTACCGGGCTGCTCTACGCCGTGCTCAAGCGCGGCGCCGAGCCGGGACTGGCGTTGGGGACCTCGTCCTCGCGGGAGCCGGCGGCTGGCGGATAGCCGCGAGGCGGTCATGCGCCCTACGCCACCTGAGCTACGTGGCAGAGGGTAGGGCGAATAACGCCGCAGGCGTTATCCGCCGAGACTCCGGAGAACCGGCGGATAACCGCAAGCGGTTATTCGCCCCAGCGGTCGATCCGACCTGGGGCGGCCTCAGGCCTGGCGCAACAGGCGCACGCCATCTTCCTGTGCGAGGCTGGCCTCGTTGATCGGCAACGAGCAGGACTGCCCGCGTCCCATCGGGTAGTAGTGGAAGCCGTGGCGGGCCATGCGCTCGGGGTCGTAGAGGTTGCGCCCGTCGAAGATCACCGGGGCCTTCAGGCGCTCCTTGAGCAGCTCGAAATCCGGTGCCTTGAATTGCTGCCACTCGGTGCAGATGACCAGCGCATCGGCGCCTCCCAGGGTCGCCTCGGGGGTGCCCATCAGGCTCAGGCGTTCGTCGTGGCCATAGAGCCGCTGGGTTTCCTGCATGGCTTCGGGATCGTAGGCGCGCACCTGCGCGCCGTGGCGCCAGAGCGCTTCCATCAGTTCGCGGCTGGGCGCGTCGCGCATGTCGTCGGTGTTCGGCTTGAAGGCCAGGCCCCAGAGGGCGAAGGTCTTGCCGCGCAGGTCGCCGTCGTAGAACACCCGGATGCGTTCGAACAGCTTGTGCTTCTGCCGCCGGTTGATCGCTTCCACTGCCTGCAACAGGTCGCTGGAGCAATGCGCCTGCTCGGCGCTGTGGATCAGCGCGCGCATGTCCTTGGGGAAGCAGGAGCCGCCGTAGCCGCAGCCGGGGTAGATGAAGTGGTAGCCGATCCGCGGGTCGGCGCCGATGCCCTGGCGCACCGCCTCGATGTCGGCACCGAGGTGTTCGGCCAGTTCGGCGATCTGGTTGATGAAGCTGATCTTGGTCGCCAGCATGCCGTTCGCCGCGTACTTGGTCAGCTCGGCGCTGCGCAGGCCCATGAACAGCATGCGGTCGTGGTTGCGGTTGAACGGCTCGTAGAGTTCGCGCATCACCTGGCGCACCTCTTCGTTGTCGCAGCCGACCACGATGCGGTCCGGGCGCCGGCAGTCGGCGACGGCGGAGCCTTCCTTGAGGAATTCCGGGTTGGAGACGATCTCGAATTCCAGCTCGCGTCCGTCGGCTTCCAGGCGCCGCTCGATGTGCGCGCGCAGGCGGTCGCCGGTGCCTACCGGGACGGTCGATTTCTCCACCACGATGACGGGCTTGCGGCGATGCTCGGCGATGGCATCGGCCACCACGAAGACCGCGCCGAGATCGGCCGCGCCGTCCTCGCCAGGCGGGGTGCCGACCGCGATGAATTGCACCCGGCCGTGTTCCACGGCCAGGCGCGCATCGCTGCTGAAACGCAGGCGGCCGCTGTCCAGGCCTTCGCGCAGCAAGGCGTCGAGCCCGGGTTCGTAGATGCTGGCGAGGCCCTGCGCGAGGCGTTCGACCTTGTTCCGGTCGATGTCCATGCACAGTACATCGTGGCCCACTTCGGCGAGGACGGCGGCCTGCACCAGTCCTACATAGCCACTGCCGAATACGCTGATCTTCATGGTGCTTTCCTCGACGGATGATGCGCGGGCGCGGCAGCGGTGCGGCGGGCGTTGACGGTCAACACGCCGAGCACCACCAGGCCTACGCCCAGGGTCTTGCTGGTACTGAAGGTTTCATCGAACGCCGGCAGGCTCGCCGCCAGCAGGTAGACCAGCGCGTAGCTGGCGCTCAACAGGCTGTAGGCGCGGCCCAGCGGCAGGTGGCGCAGGGCGGCCAGCCAGCACAGCAGGGAGGCGGCGTAGGCTGCCACCGCCAGGGCTACCGCGAGCAGCGCGGCGCGCTCCGGCGTTTGCCCGGCCCAGGCTTCCGGTAGCGGCAGGCGGCTCATGCCCCAGCGCATGCCGAGCTGGGCGGCGCTGGCCAGCAGCATGCTGCCCAGCGCCGCCAGCCAGCCGCGTAGCGCGTTCATGCGCTCCTCCCGAGCAGGGCCACGCCGGCGACGATCAGCAACAGGCCGGCGAGGTGGCGGCGATCCACCGGCTCATCGAAGACGAAGCGTGCCGCCAGGGTGACCAGGACGAAGTTCAGCGCCAGCATCGGATAGGCGCTGCCGACTTCCACCCGTTGCAGGAGCAGCAGCCAGCAGAGCAGGCCGAGCCCGAGGGCGAGCAGCGCCAGCCACGGCCACGGACTGCGCAGGCGCGCCGTCCAGCCGTCGGCGGCGACCAGGCGCCAGTGCTCCACGGTGAGCTTCTGCGCAACCTGGCCGAGGCCGGTCATGAGCAGGGTGGCGAGCAGCAGTGCGGCGCTCATGGGCGCACCTGCGGCAGGATCGCCAGGACCAGGTTGCCGTTCCGGTAGCGTTCGCCGTCGCCCGGCAACAGCGCCAGCTGGTAGCGGTCGCTGGCGCTGTTGATCCGCAGCAGCACGGCAACCGAGCCGTCCTGGCGTGCCTGCCAGAGCCACTGGCGGATGTCTGCCAAGGGCACGCTGCGCTGGCTGTGCTCGGGGTAGGAGAGGCCGTACTTCAGCTCGCCGCGCGTGTCGTAGAGCGTCACGTCGCTACGACGCAGGCGCCAGGCGAGGGCCGAGGCGGCGCCGAGGTCGTTGCTCAGCAGATGGTGGGCGCCGATCAGTTCGTCGAGGTGTTCGGCGACGAACAGGTCGGGGGTCTTGTTCTGCACCACATGGTTGGGCATCGCTGCCGGCAGCAGCGCGATCAGCACCCAGCTCGCCAGCAGCGGCGCGGCCCAGGCGCGTAGCGGGTAGCGCCACTGGGCGAGGCCGGCGGCGGCCCAGGCGCCGATCACCAGCAGGACCAGGAACAGCTCGAAGGGTTCTTCCTGGTACACCGGCTTGCGCAGTTGCAGGTAGGCCAGGGCCGCCAGCGCGAGGAGCGCCAGGCCCAGGTTGAGCAGCCCGTTGCCGCGCAGCGCGACGCTGTTCCCCAGGCGCAGCCGCTGCACCAGGGCGTGGCCCATGAGCAGTGCCAGCGGCAGCAGGCAGGGCATGATGTAGGTCGGCAGCTTGCCCCGGCTCAGGCTGAAGAACGCCAGCGGCAACAGCAGCCATAGCGCCAGGAAGACCACCGGCGCCTGGCGCCGCTCGTGCCAGGCCTGGCGCAGCGCGCTCGGCAGCAGGCCGCTCCAGGGCAGGCAGGCGACCGCCAGCAACGGCAGGTAGAACCACCACGGGCGAGAGTGCTGGGCGTCTTCGCCGGCGAAGCGGCGGATGTGTTCGTGCCAGAAGAAGAACCGCCAGTAGTCCGCTTCCCGCGCATGCACGGCGAGCGCCCAGGGCAGGCAGACGAGCAGCGCCGCCAGCACCGCCAGCGCGCCGTAGCCAAGCAGCTCGCGCCAGCGCCGCTGCCAGAGCATGTAGGGCAGGGCGACCAGCACCGGCAGCAGCCAGGCGAGGAAGCCCTTGGTCAGGAAGCCCATGCCGCAGGCGAGGCCGAGCAGGGTCCAGCCAAGCAGGCGCGCGCGGCGGCTCCCCGCGTCGAGGGCATGCCACAGCGCCACCAGGCTCAGGTTGACCCAGAAGGTGAATTGCGGGTCGAGGTTGGCATAGCCGGACTGCCCGGCGATCAAGCCGAAGCTGGCGTAGAGCAGCGCGCATGCCAGGCTGGTGCGCGGGTCGCGCCACAGGCGGCGGGCCAGCAGGTAGGCGAGCAGGACGCTGAGGGCGGTGGCGACGAACGAGGCGATGCGCACGCCGAACAGGTTTTCGCCGAAGACCGCCTGGCCGAGGGCGATCATCCAGTAGCCGGCGACCGGCTTCTCGAAGTAGCGCAGGCCGAGGAAGTGCGGCGACACCCAGTCGCCGCCCAGCAGCATCGCCTGGCTGATCTGCGCGTAGCGGGTCTCGTCGGGAATCCACAGGCCATGGTTGCTCAATGGAACCAGGTAGAACAGGCCGAAGGCGATCAGCAGCAGCGAACAGGTCTGGCGGCGGCTCATGGCTGGCGCACTCCCAGCCAGCCCTCGCGGCCGGCCAGGCGGCCGCGCACCAGTTCGGCCAGCGGCAGGCTGCGCGGATCGTCCGGCAGCAGTTCGCCCAACGGTCGGAAGCGGATGCCGCGCCGTTCGGCGCGCCGCAGCAGTTCGCGGAACGCCGGGGCGAGGAGCAGCCCCTCGACCTCGGCGTGGATGGTGTAGACGTTGTCGCGGCCAGCGGCGAAGCGTTCCAGGATGAAGTCGTTGTAGGCCTCGCGCGGCAGGCCGGGACCGACCACCTCGTCGAAGGTCGGCAGGTTCACCGGCACCTGCGGGATGCCGGGGCTGCCGTCGGCCAGGCGCGGGCGGAACGCGCCGCGTCCGCGGCAGTCGCTGTTGTAGCGGAAGCCGAAGGGCTGCTTGGCCTCGACCACCCGGCCGTCGGCGCGCCAGCCGGCGGCGGCGGAACAGCGTACCGGCTGGCCGAGGATGTCCGCCAGGCAATCGCTGCCGCGGCGGATCTGCTCGCCGAGCTGCTGCACGCTCCAGACTCCGGCGTGGGTCTGCCAGGCATGGTGGTCCCAGGCGTGCAGGCCGACCTCGTGGCCGGCGGCCTGGGTCCGCCGCATCAGCGGGCCGAGTTCGCGGCCGATCGGCTTGCCCGGCCAGGCGGTGCCGGCCAGCAGGATGTCCCAGCCATACAGGCTGGCGGCGCGCGAGCGGAGCATCTTCCAGAGGAACGCCGGGCGCGCCAGGCGCCAGAGGTGGCGGCCCATGTTGTCCGGGCCGACGCTGAAGAAGAAGGTCGCCTTCAGCCCGGCTTCGTCGAGCAGCTCGAGCAGCCGCGGCACCCCGTCGCGGGTGCCGCGGAAGGTGTCGACGTCGATGCGCAGGCCGGCCTGGATCACGCCTGTGCCTCGCGCTCGCGGAGCGCTTCGTGGAGGAAGAAGTCGAGGGTCTTGCCGATGGTCTCGCGCAGTTCGATGGTGGGCTGCCAGTCGAGCAGGCGCCGGGCGTTGTCGATGCTCGGCTTGCGGTGGGCCACGTCCTGGTAGCCGTCGCCGTAGAAGCTGCGGCTCTCCACCTCGCGGAAGCCGGCGAAGGGCGGGAACTGCGCGCGCAGCGGGTGGGCCTCGAACTGGCGCAGCAGTTCCTCGCCGAGCTGGCGGATGCTCGCCTCGTTGTCCGGGTTGCCGATGTTGACGATCTGCCCGTCGCAGCGGCCGTCGCGGTTGTCGATGATCCGCGCGAGGGCCTCGATGCCGTCGTCGACGTCGGTGAAGCAGCGCTTCTGCGCGCCGCCGTCGACCAGGCGGATCGGCGTGCCTTCGACCAGGTGCAGGATGAGCTGGGTGATCGCCCGCGAGCTGCCGATCCGCGCCGAATCCAGGCGGTCCAGGCGCGGGCCCATCCAGTTGAACGGACGGAACAGGGTGAAGCGCAGGCCCTGCTGGCCGTAGGCCCAGATCACCCGGTCGAGCAACTGCTTGGACACCGAGTAGATCCAGCGCTGCTTGTTGATCGGCCCGACCACCAGGTTCGAGCGGTCTTCGTCGAAGTCCGGGTCCTGGCACATGCCGTAGACCTCGGAGGTGGAAGGGAACACCACGCGTTTGCCGTATTTCACGCAGTAGCGGACGATCCGCAGGTTTTCCTCGAAGTCCAGTTCGAACACCCGCAGCGGGTTGCGCGTGTACTCGATGGGCGTGGCGATGGCCACCAGCGGCAGGACCACGTCGCATTTCTTCACATGATATTCGAGCCACTCCGAATGGATGCCGATGTCGCCTTCGACGAAGTGGAAATGCGGGTCGGCCTTGAGCCGTTCGATGGCGTCGGAGCCGATGTCCATGCCGTGGACCTCGTAGCGCCCGTCGCGCAGCAGGCGTTCGGACAGGTGGTTGCCGATGAAGCCGTTGACCCCGAGGATCAGCACCCGCGTGCGGCGCTGCGGGCCGGACGCCGCGCCACGCAGGCGCGCGCCCTCGACCAGGCCCAGCTCGGTGGCCAGTTGCGTGCCGGCCAGGTACAGGCCGCGCTCGCCGCGCTGGCCGAAGCGCAGCACCAGCGAGTCCTCGCCGCAGGCGATCCGCAGCGGGTCGCAGGACAGTACGCTGCCCGGCTCGCGACCGTGGTTGCCGGCGACCACCTCGGCGCTCCAGACGATCAGCTTCTGTTCGCCGACCTGGCAGAAGGCGCCAGGGTAGGGCTGGGTCACCGCGCGCACCAGGTCGTACAGCTGCCGTGCCGGCCTGTGCCAGTCGAGCAGGCCGTCCGCCGGGGTGCGCCGGCCGAAGTGGCTGGCCTGGCTCTCGTCCTGCTCGACTTCCGGCAGCACGCCGAGGGCGAGCAGCGGCAGGCTGTCGCGCAGCAGGGCGCCGGCGGCCTTGCGCAGCTTGCCGTGCAGGCTCAGGGCGGTGTCCTCGGGGTCGATGGCGACGGCCTGCTGGGCGAGGATCGGCCCGGCGTCGGCGCGCTCGATCATGCGATGCAGGGTCACCCCGGTCTGCGTTTCGCCGTTGACCAGCACCCAGTTCGCCGGGGCGCGTCCGCGGTAGCGCGGCAGCAGCGAACCGTGCAGGTTGTAGGCGCCGCGTGCGGCGCAGGCGAGCAGCTCGGCGCCGAGCAGGCGGCGGTAGTAGAAGGAGAACAGGAAGTCCGGGCGCAGTTGGCGGATGCGCTCCAGCCACAGCGGATGGTTCACGTCCTCGGGCGCGTGCAGCGGAATGCCGCGCTCGGCACAGAGGCGTGCGACCGAGGCGTAGAAGGTGTTTTCTCGTGGGTCGTCGGCATGGGTGAAGACGGCGGCGATCTCGTAGCCGGCATTGAGCAGGGCTTCGATACCGGTGCAACCGATGTCGTGGTAGGCGAAGACGACGGCTTTCGAGGTCATGGCGTGGAAGGCTCGCTGGATGAAGAGGTGAAACCGGCCCGCTGCAGGGCCGAGGGAAGCGCGGAGGGCGTTGCGCGGACCACGCGCTCGATGAAGAAGCGCGGCCGCGCGCGCACGTCGCTGTACATGCGCCCGAGGTACTCGCCGAGCAGGCCCATGCCGAGCAACTGCACGCCGCTGAACATGAACAGCACGGCGAACAGCACGAACAGGCCGTTGCCGGCCCAGGCGGCGCCGAAGGCCAGGCGCAGCACGAGGAGGAACAGGGCGAAGAGGAAGCCGGCCAGGGCCATGCCGCCGCCGACCAGGCTGAGCAGGCGCAGCGGCGTGGTGGTCATGCAGGTGACCAGGTCGAACATCAGGTTGAGCAGGCGCATCGCGCTGTATTTCGATTCGCCGTGGGCGCGCTCGGCGTGGGCGACGCGGATCTCGCAGGTATGCCGGGCGAAGCCGTTGGCCAGGATCGGGATGAAGGTACTGCGTTCGCGGCAGGCCAGCATCGCTTCGACGATGCTGCGCCGGTAGGCGCGCAGCATGCAGCCGTAGTCGTGCATGGCGACCCCGGTGGAGCGCTGCACCGCCAGATTCACCAGGCGCGAAGGCCAGCGCCGCCAGGCCGAGTCCTGGCGCTCGGCGCGGATGCTGCCGACCACGTCGTAGCCCTGCGCGGCGCGCTCCACCAGGCGCGGGATTTCCTCCGGCGGGTTCTGCAGGTCGGCATCGAGGGTGATCACCAGGTCGCCACGGGACTGTTCGAAGCCGGCGAGGATCGCCGCGTGCTGGCCGTAGTTGCGGTTGAGGATCACCGCCACCACGGCGCTGCCGTCGCGTTCGGCGGCGGCCTGCAAGAGTTCCGCGGAGCGGTCGCGGCTGCCGTCGTCGACCAGCACGATCTCGAAGGCGCGGCCCAGCTCCAGGCAGGCGGCTTCGGTGCGGCGCAGCAGTTCGGGCAGGCTGGCTTCCTCGTTGTAGACCGGGATCACCACCGAGACCAGGTCGATCGGATAGGGCTTCATCGACGTTTCTCCAGGATCTCCTCGATGGCGCGGGCGACGCGCTCGATGTCGTCGTCGCGCATGTCGGGGAACAGCGGGATGGAGCACAGGCGGGCCGAGTTCCACTCGCTGTTGGGCAGGCTCAGGCGCGGCTGGCGCTGGCGGTAGTAGTGGTGCAGGTGACTGGCGATGAAATGGATGCCGCTACCGATGCCGCGCGCCTTCAGGGCTTCCATGAAGGCGTCGCGGCCCAGGCCGCAGGCCTCGGCGTCGATGCGCAGGATGAACAGGTGCCAGGCGTGGCGCTGCTCGTGCGCGGGCAGGCCGAGCGGCGCCAGCGGCAGGCCGGCGAGGCGTTCCAGGTAGCGTTCGGCGAGGGCCTGGCGGCGCGCGTTGAGCGCGTCCAGGCGCTTGAGCTGGACCAGCGCGAGGGCGGCGTTGAGGTCGGCCAGGTTGTATTTGAAACCGGGCTCGATCACTTCCGCCTGCGGCTTGCGTCCATGGCTCAGGCGGTCGTAGGCATCGACCCCGAGGCCGTGGAACTTGAGGCGGCGGACCCGTTCGGCGAGGGCGCTGTCGTCGCTGACGAACATCGCGCCTTCGGCGCAGGTCAGGTTCTTGATCGCGTGGAAGGAAAAGATCGCCGTGCCGCGGGAGCCTACCGGGCGCCCGCGGTATTCGCTGCCGACCGCGTGGGCGGCGTCCTCGACCAGGGCGATGCCGTGGCGCCCGGCGACCGTGCGCAGGCCTTCGAGATCCAGGGTGGAGCCGGCGTAGTGCACCGGCACGATGGCGCGGGTGCGCGGGCCGATGGCGGCTTCCACTGCCTGCGCCGAACACATCAGGGTGTCGCGGTCGACGTCGACGAACACCGGGGTGGCGCCGAGCAGGGTGATGACGTTGGCGGTGGAGACCCAGGTCAGCGACGGCGTGATCACTTCGTCGCCGGGGCCGATGCCCAGCGCCAGCAGGGTGACGTGCAGGGCGCCGGTGGCCGAGGATAGCGCCACCGCGTGGCGGCAGCCGAGGCGTTCGGCGAAGCGCTGTTCGAGCTCCTGGTTCTTCGGCCCGGTGGTGATCCAGCCGGAACGCAGGACCTGCTCCACGGCGGCGATTTCGTCCTCGCCGATGCTTGGCCGGGAGAATGGCAGAAAGTCCAGTGACATGTAATGAAGCCTCGGTACTGGGAGGGCGGTACGAAGAGGTTATTTATATGTCGCTGAATGCTGCCTGAACGTTTGTTAAGACTCGCTTAACAACGGCTGAATGAAGACTGAACGAACTCGAAGAAACTGGAGGATAAAGCCGGAAGCCTCGTTTTCAGGGGCTTGCAGGGTTGGTTGGAAAGGATCTCGGGTGTTTTCTGAGTGGCTTTTATTAATAACCCGAGTCCTGTTTCTTTAAGGGTTCATTAATACTTGATGTCCGCTCCCCGTGAATATTCCGGAAACTTCATGGAAACATGGGGAGGGCCAGGGAAAGTCAATCCCGTAGGTTGTCGGAAAAAAACAGCCCCCTGGCGGATCGCTCCGCCAGGGGGCCGGGTCGACGCTTCAGCGGCTGCCGGCGACCACTTGCAGGGCCGGTTCTGCGGTGCGCCCGTAGACGTCTTCCAGGCGCTCGATGTCGTCCTCGCCGAGGTAGCTGCCGGACTGCACCTCGATGATCTCCAGCGGGATCTTGCCGGGGTTGGCCAGGCGGTGCACGGAGGCGATCGGGATGTAGGTCGACTGGTTCTCGGTGAGCAGGAAGGTCTTGTCGTCGCAGGTCACCTGGGCGGTCCCGGAAACCACGATCCAGTGCTCGGCGCGGTGGTGGTGCATCTGCAGCGAGAGGCGCGCGCCGGGCTTCACGGTGATGTGCTTGACCTGGAAGCGGCCGCCCATGTCCACCGAGTCGTAGGAGCCCCACGGACGGTAGACCTCGCAGTGGTTCTGGGTCTCGCTGCGGCCCTGGGCGTCGAGGTCCTTGACCACGTGCTTGACGTCCTGCACCCGGTCCTTGTGGACGATCATCATGGCGTCCTTGGTTTCCACCACCACGATGTCCTCCAGGCCGATCACCGAGACCAGCTTGCCGTTGCCGTGCACCAGGCAGTTGTGGCTGTCGTGGACCAGCACGTCGCCCTTGGTGACGTTGCCGTTGGCGTCCTTGGCGTGCACGTCCCAGATCGACGACCAGCTGCCGACATCGTTCCAGCCGGCGGACAGCGGCACCACGCAGGCGCGTGAGGTCTTCTCCATCACCGCGTAGTCGATGGAGTTGTCCGGGCAGCATTCGAAGGTGGCGGCGTCGATGTTCACCAGGTCGCCGTCGTGCTGGCTGCGCTCCAGGGCCAGCAGGCAGGTGTCGTAGATGTCGGCGTCGTGCTTCTTCAGTTCTTCCAGGTAGCGGCTGGCGCGGAACAGGAACATGCCGCTGTTCCAGTAGTAGCCGCCGGCGGCGACGAACTCGCGGGCGCGGGCTTCGTCGGGCTTCTCGACGAAGCTCTGCACCCGGCTGACGCCTTCCGGCAGTTGCGCATCGGCGCTCGCGCGGATGTAGCCGTAGCCGGTCTCGGGGCGGCTGGCGGGAATGCCGAAGAGCACCATCTCGCCCTTTTCGGCGGCGTTGGTGGCCAGCGCCAGGGCCTGCTGGAAGGCGCGCTGGTCCTCGATCACGTGGTCGGCGGGAAGGATCAGCAGCAGTTCGTCGCGGCCTTCGGCGACCAGTTTCATCGCGGCGATGGCCACCGCCGGCGCCGTGTTGCGGCCGAAGGGTTCGAGGAGGATCGCCTGGCTCGCCAGGTTCTGCGCCTCCAGCTGTTCCTGGACGATGAAGCGGTGCTCCTTGTTGCACACCAGCAGCGGCGCCTGCATGCCGTCGAAGGCCAGGCGCTTGATGGTCTGCTGGAACAGGGTGTCGTCGCCGGTAAGGGCGAGGAACTGCTTGGGGTACTGCTTGCGGGAAAGAGGCCAGAGTCGCGAGCCGCTGCCACCGGAAAGGATTACTGGGATCATGTTGTTTCTCCTTGAAGCGATGCGTCTGTCTAGCCCGGATTTCTCATGACCGCATAAACAAAAACGGCTGAAAGCCTTATGATTCTTGTCGCCAAACAAAGCCCCATAAGTCTTCAGCCGCGCACAAAATGCTACCAGAAAAACTCCACTTTTCACCCCTCTCTCGCCGCCTCGTCGAGGCCTCTTTCACCGGTGGTCACATCACCTCGGATGCGGGCTTGTTGCTGCTGCGCGAGGTCGACCGGCAACATGGCTTGACCCGCCGCCTGGCCAAAATCGTTCCCGATCGGCGTGATCCTGGGCGTGTCCAGCATGGACTGCAGACACTGCTCGCCCAGCGTATCTATGCACTGGCCGCCGGCTACGAGGATCTCAACGATCATGACGGCCTGCGCCATGACTACGCGCTGCAGACTGCGGTCAACCGCCTGCAACCGCTGGCCGGCAAATCCACTCTGGGGCGCCTGGAACAGCAAGCCGATCGCGAAACGGTGGTGCAAGCCCATCGCCTGCTGTGGGAGCACTTCATCGCCCAGCATGACCAGGCGCCGGCTGAGATCGTGCTCGACTTCGATGCGACCGATGTGCCGGTGCATGGTGATCAGGAAGGGCGCTTCTTCCATGGCTATTACGACCATTACTGCTTCCTGCCGCTCTATGTGTTCTGTGGTCGCCATCTGCTGGTGAGCTATTTGCGCCCGAGCAACATCGATGGCGCCCGACACAGTTGGGCCATCCTGGCACTGCTGGTCAAGTTCATTCGCCGCTTCTGGCCAGAGACCCGCATCGTGTTCCGCGGTGACGGCGGTTTTTGCCGACATCGCATGCTCGACTGGTGTGACCGCAAGCAGGTGGATTATGTGGTGGGTCTGGCCCGCAACACCCGCCTGCAGCGGATGGCGGCGCCGGCCATGCAAGCTGTCGCCGAGGCCTACCAAGAAACCGGGCAGAAGATGTCCGGCGTGTATCGCTTCCTCTATCAGGCCGGTAGTTGGCGTAGGCGCCGCCTGGTCGTGTCGCGCCTGGAACATGGCGAGCAGGGTGCCAATCCACGCTTCATCGTCGTGTCCCGCTTTGCCGAGGATGCTGCCCAGCAGTACTACGAAGACTACTGCGGCCGTGGCGACATGGAGAATCGGATCAAGGACCAACAGTTGGATCTGTTCGCCGACCGCACCTCCAGCCCACGCTGGTGGACCAACCAGTGGCGGCTGATGCTGTCGGCCTTTGCCTATGTGCTGTTCGAACGGCTACGCGATCATCTCCAGGGCACCGCATTGGCGCGCATGAGCATCCATAACCTGCGCTTGAAACTGCTCAAGATCGGTGCGGTGATCATTCGCAACAGCCGGCGCATCCGCGTGCTGATCAGCGAGGCCTATCCGCATCAGGAACTCTTTGCGGGGCTGGTTGCCCGCCTCAAGCCGACCTGAACAGGCGGGCGCCCCCGGCCCGGCTCAATGGGGGAAAGGGGGCAGTGCGCCCCATACGCGGGAATTGAATAAAAAACGATCAATTTTTAGCGGTGGAAGGCAGGTTGTTGATACACCGAGGCTTCACCGGCCACGCCTGCCGGCCTCATGAGAAATCCGGGCTAGGGATCCCGCCGCGCGGCGGGATATCTCGTTACCGGGCTCCACGGAGCCCCGGGTGACCTCTCCAGTGCGCTCCTTCTGCGGGAGCGCTGACGGTTGGTGCGCCGGTGTCGGGCCGGTCTTGTTGTGTGGAATGCCGGGAGGGGCGAGCCCCTCCCGGTCGGTCTCAGTCCGCCTTCACCGGGCGCTTGACCCAGACCGGCGCGAGCTTGCCGCCGCTGCCGGTGACGTACAGGCAGACCACCTCGCCGCGGGCCAGGGTGACCGGCTTCAGGTCGCTGACCTTCTTGCTGCCGTCGAACAGCGCCAGGTTCACCTTCACCGGGTTGATCTCGCGGTCGCCGTGGCTTTGCGGGCCGACGTCCTTGACCACGTCGGTCTTGCCGTCGGCGGTCTTCAGGGTCAGCTTCGAGCCGCTGAGGTTCTGCACCCGCACCAGCGCCTTCTGCTTGTTCTTGAACGGCGGCTCGGCCACCAGCTGCGGCTTGCCGCCGGGCTGGCTGACCAGGGTGTAGTAGCTGTCCGGGTCGAGCTTGACCGGCAGGCTCTGCTGGCCGACCTGGGCGGTGTAGCTGCCGGGAGGGAGGAACTTGAAGTCGCTGGAACCGAGCGGCGCGACGTCGTTCAGGCTGGTGCTGCCGACCGACACGTCGAGTTCGCTGTTGCCGGCGTTGTAGGCGCGGACGAAGGCCGAGCCCTTGGGTGCCTGGGGCCCGTACAGGGCGCCCTCGTCGGCCTGCGCGGCGAATGCGGCGACGCCGAGGGAAAGTGCGCAGGCCAGGCGGGTCCAGGTGTGGCGGCGGGTCATCGGGTTCATGGGTATTCCTCCGTTGCTTCTTCTTCAGCGGGGCGCTCGGCCCCGTGGGTAAACAGCCTTGGCTGTGTTCGTTCAATCGTTGCGGCTGGCGGCCAGGCGCTCGTCGCGGCCGCCACTGGCCTTCAGCTGGGCGACCCAGTCGGCGTCGAACTGGCTGAGGTCGCTGGCCATCGGCAGGTAGCGCTCGGGAAACTCCCAGACCAGCAGTTGCGGCGGGTCCTTGCGGAAGCCTTCGTCCTGCAGCAGTTCCAGCATCGGTTCGAGGGGGCCCTTGCCTTCCTTCGCGTAATTGATCAGGTCGGCGGACAGCGCCTGTTTCAGCGCGCCCTCGAAGTTCCACCTGGGGTTGGCGCTGTAGCTGGTGCCGACCAGCGCCAGGCGCGGTTGCTGGCTATCGCCGAAGAGGTCGTCGCCCGCGCCGGACTGCTGGCCGCCCGGCAGTGCCGGCGCGGCTTCGGTGGTGCGTTGCTGCAACTGCTCCGGACGCGGCAGCAGTTCGTCGAACAGCGGGTCGAGCGGCAGGAAGCTGAGCAGGTCGCCCTTGTGCGTGCGTTCTTCGCCGACGCGGGTGACGAAGTTCTGCGCCGGCACATCCAGCAGGTGCGTCTCGCGGATCTCCGCGCCGAGGCGCTGGGCCACGGTTTCCGCGCCGAGCGGCGACCAGTGGGTGTCGGTGCGCAGGAACACCGCGCCGTTGTCCTTGGCCTGGCGCAGGCTGCCGAGCAGGTCGGGACTGTCGATGCCGGCGGCGCGGGCGCGGGCCAGGAAGTCCTGGTAGAGGCTGTCGTGCAGCGCGGCCGGCTGCTCGCGGCCGATGTGCTCGGGATACAGGCGGGCCTTGGCCGGGATCACCGCGAGCACCAGCTTGACGCCGCGCCGGTTCAGCTCCCGCTGCACGCCGCGTACCAGTGCCCAGTTGTCTTCCAGTTGCTGGCCGCTCGGTGCCGGCTTGAACTCTTCGTCGGTGAACAGCCAGCCGTCCTTGCCGATCACCACGCCGGGGCGGCCTTCGTGGAACAGCGTGTAGTCGAGTGCGGCCCAGAGGTTGGTGCCCAGGCGCTTGATCGGGAATTCCTTGTCGTAGTGGGCTTCGAAGGCGTGCGCCAGCTTGCCGTTGAGCAGTGGCGTATCGGCCGCGGCGGAGAAGCCCGGCACGCTCTTCAGCGACCATCCGGCGAGCCCCAGCAGCAGCCCGCCGAAGGCGGCGATATAGGCGTATTGCAGGGGGCGGGAAATGCTCTGTGTCATGGCGTGGGCCTCGCTCAGAACTGGAAGTAGAGGAATGGCGAGTAGCTCTGCGCGGAGAGCTTCAGCACCGAGGCGGCGAACAGCAGGAGCAGCGCCAGGCGGGTGGCCAGGACGGGCAACTGGCTGAGCCAGCTCGGCTGGTAGACCAGCGCGCCGCTCGGCGAGTAGGCGATCGCCGCCGGGTCGCCGGCGGCCTCGCGCGGGGCACGCGGCTGGGCACTGGCCGGGCCGTCGGCGGCCACTTCGTCGCTGTTCGCCGCGGCCTTGGGCGCCTTGGTCTGCAATGGCTGGTTGTAGAACTGGCGCAGGCCGAAGAACGCCAGCACCAGGTAGGCCAGGACCAGGGTGCCGACCTGCAGGCCGGTGAGGTTGGCGCGGTTCAGTTCGGAGAGCTGCCAGGTGCCGAAGCTGAACATGGCTTCGTACATGCGCCAGGCGACCTGCAGGTTCTCGGCTCGGAAGATCACCCAGCCGATCACCACCAGGAGGAAGGTGAACGCCCACTTCAAAGGGTTGAGCACGCGCGGCGAGGCGTTCACTCCGAGGGCCCGCTCGATCGCCAGCCACATGCCGTGCCAGGCGCCCCAGATGATGTAGGTGAAGTTGGCGCCGTGCCACAGGCCGCCGAGGAGCATGGTCAGGAACAGGTTGCGGTAGGTCTGGAAGGTGCTGCCGCGGTTGCCGCCCAGGCTGATGTAGAGGTAGTCGCGCAGCCAGGTCGACAGGCTGATGTGCCAGCGCCGCCAGAACTCGGTGATCGACTGGCTGATGTAGGGCTGGTTGAAGTTCTCCATGAAGCGGAAGCCCATCATCAGGCCGAGGCCGATGGCCATGTCGCTGTAGCCGGAGAAGTCGAAGTAGAGCTGCGCGGTGTAGGCCAGGGCGCCGAGCCAGGCGTCGCCGGTGGTCGGGTTCTGCAGGGCGAAGCAGTGGTCGGCGAGGGCGGCCAGGGTGTCGGCGATGAACACCTTCTTGACGAAGCCCTGCATGAAGCGGGTGCAGCCTTCGGCGAACTTGTCGACGGTGTGGGTGCGGTGGTTGAACTGGTCGACCAGGTCCTTGAAGCGCAGCACCGGGCCGGCGATCAGGTGCGGGAAGATCGCGACGAAGGCGGCGAAGTCGATCAGGTTGTGGGTCGCCGGGGTATCGCCGCGGTAGACGTCGATGATGTAGCTGATCGACTCGAAGGTGTAGAAGGAGATGCCGATCGGCAGCAGGATGTGGGTCAGCACGAACGGCTGCATGCCGAACGAGGTGATGATCTCGTTGAGGCTGTCGACGCCGAAGTTGGCGTACTTGAAGTACCCGAGCACGCAGAGGTCGACCACCACGCCGAGGATCAGCCAGCGTTGCGCGGCCCTGGTGCGTACGCCGGCGGCGCCGATGCGCAGGCCGATCCAGTAGTTGAAGACGGTGACCCCGGCGAACAGCAGGAGGAAGTCCACCCGCCACCAGGCGTAGAACACGTAGCTGGCGATCAGCAGCAGCAGGTTCCGGTAACGTTCGCCGCTCAGGTAGTACAGGCCGAGAAAGACCGGCAGGAACAGGAACAGGAACACGTTTGAAGAAAAGACCATGCCGTCTCTCTCTCTAGAGCGTCAACCATTCAGGTCGGCCCTGCCTTTCCGCGCCCTGGAGCGCTCGAGGAAAGGCGGGACGACCCGCCGTTTTCCTCCCCGTGGTGTTGCCTAAGGTGTTGCGCCCGCCCGCGTCTGTCGCGCATGGGTCGGGGTGTGGCGCCTGGTGGGACGCCTGGTCGGCGAGCGGGGCAGAGGGGCGCGTGGCCCCCGGCCTGTGCGCCCGCTTCCCGCCACGCCCTCAACTTCCCCCTTCGCGGCTGAACACCCGCGTCACTTCGCCGCCGAGGCGGAAACTGTTGAACGGCTCGCGGTCCTTCTTCGCCTCGAGCATCTTCGGCTCGCAGCGGTAGAGGGCGCAGTAGGGCTCCAGCCAGGCGTACTTGTTGTCGACCTTGAGGTCGGTCATGTCCTGGTCCTCGCCGGTCTTCTCCTCGAAGGTTTCCTCGTCGTCGACTCCCTTCATCACCCGCTCGGCCAGGCGCTGCAGGGCGCCGTGGTTCTCCTGGCGCAGGTCGACGCCGTTGACCTGGGCGAACGCGGCGATCATCGCCAGCGGTGGCAGCGCATAGTTGTGGTAGGCGAGGGCGCGCTGGCGGCGCTTGAGTTCGTTGGGCAGGAAGCCCTGCTCGTCGACCTGGTTGGCGGCGACCTTGAACTCGCTCACCGCCCAGTCGAAGAGGTCGCGGCGGTTGGTCACCACCGCGGTGGACATCACCGACCAGGCCGCCCAGTAGGAATGGTTGTTGATCTTCTTCAGCGGCAGGCCGCTCCAGTCGCGGACTACCTGGGTGCCGAGCCGGGCGAACCAGTCCTCGATTTCCCGGCTCTGCTCGGCGTGGGCCGCGAGCGGCCGCGAGCTGGAGAACTTCAGGCGCATGTAGGCGCCGGAGAGGCTGCCCAGCGCCCATTTGCGCATGGACTTGCCGGTGTGGTTGAAGTCGTCGCTCTGCAGGGCGCCGGCGCGGGCCCAGGCGCTCATCCAGTTCAGTGCGCAGGCCAGGTCGCCGTCGCGGCCGCTGCGCATGTACTGGGTGACCAGCTTGGTGGCGCCGCGCTCCATGTCGGTGATGTCCTTGATCTGCGAGCGGAAGGTCTTCTCCGCCTTGACGTTGAGGGTCGCCCGCGCCGAATCGGAGCCTTCGTACTTGCTGGTGAAGACCAGGCTGCCGGTATACGGCGGCGGCACCGCGGGGCAACTGCCGGCGCTGCCCTTGCGCTCGCCGACCGCCGCGTAGTAGCCGGGCGGGGGTACCAGGTCGGCGGCCTGGCTGACCTGGCTGGCGAGCAATGCCGCGGCGAGGGCACCGGGCAGGGCGATACGGATCAGGTGGGACGTTTTCATCGTTTACCTCCCGGCCACCGACTGGCTGGCCTTGGCGGGCGCCGCCTGGCAGATGCTGGCCTGGACCTCCAGGCCCTGGGGCATGTCCTCCGGCGCTTCGATTTCCAGGGAAAGGAACTGCTGGTCGGCCCAGTCGCTGTCGTTGCGCAGCTGGAAGACGTAGCGGCCGCCGGTATCGACGGCTTTCGACTGCTCGATCTTCAACTGCTCGCGGCGGCCGTTCATGTACCAGATGGTGTTCTTCAACTCGTGTACCGAAGGGTCGCTGTAGGTCACGTCGGCGACGTAGCTGCCGCTGCGGATCGGTAGCGCGGCGCTGTTCAGCAGCACCTCGTTGCGGCCCTGGCGCAGCTTGACCTTGCGGCTGAGCACGGTCTTCCGGCCGGAGCAGCCGTTGTCCACCAGCGGCATGGCCTGGCGGTAGAAACTCTTCTGCGCCATGTCGTAGTGGGTGGCGAATTCCCAGATGAGGATCTTCGGCGGGTTCTTGTGGAATTCCTCGCTGGTCATGTACGCCAGCAGCGAACTGTCGAAGCCGCCGCCGGACACCGCGTTGTTGAGGATGTCGGCGCCGCTGAACTCCTCCAGGAAGCCGGCGAAGTTGTAGGCCGGGCCGCTGTTGGAGGTGCCGACCAGGGCGATCTGCGGGTTGCCGCCGTCGCCGAACAGGTCGCCGCTGTCGCTGGCGCCCACCGGCTCGGTCTCGAAGCGGTCGACGTACTGGGTGGCGTAGCTGTTGCCGCAGAGTTGCGCGGCGGCCTTGTGGAAGGTGCCGAGCTTGGACAGCAGGCCGACGCGCTTGCTTTCGAACTGCTTCTTCGGGATATCCTCGAAGCCGGGCACCTGTTTCAGCGTCTCGGCCACGATCTTCGCGCTGCGCCGGGCGCCATGGGGAGTCCAGTGGTGGTCGCCCTTGAAGTAGTAGGCATGCTCCTCCTTCTCGTCGAACAGCGGCGAGAAGTCCGGGGTCCAGATGCCGGCCTGGCGGAAGCGGGCGATGGTCGCCAGGTAGTTCTTCTTCGCCAGCTCGTAGTCGAAGCCGGCCTTTTCCGCCGGGCTGAGCTTCTCGCGGTTCACCAGGCCGCGGGTCGGCTGGTAGACCACCACCAGCTCGATGCCCTTGCGCTTGAGTTCGTCGCGCAGTGCGCGGAGTTCGCGCCAGCCTTCGGCGCTGGTGCCGAAGTCGGTACGCAGGTCGTAGGTGGTGCGGAACAGCCAGTCGTCCTGGGCCTGCACCAGGTGGGTGAAGAAGCCCAGGTACTTGGTGTTGTAGCGCGAGTCGTCGGCGGCGGCCGGGCACAGGTTGCCGGCCGGCAGCGCCTGGTAGCTCGGCGCCGCGCCGGGGTCGGCGGCGAGGGCTGCCTGGGCCAGGCAGAGGCCGGCGGCCAGGGCGCTCAGGCGAAACAGTCGGGAAGTGCGGGTTTTCATGCGTCTGGGTCCTCAGTCCTGGAGTTCGGCCTGGCTTTCCACGGGGTCGATCAGCACCGCCTTGTCCTGGCGCACCAGCAGGTCGAGGATCTGGTCCTGCTTCTCGCCGAGAACGCCGGGCAGGCTGATGCCGGAGGATTTGGTCGGGGCGAGCATCGCCACCCGGTACAGTTCGAGGCTCAGCGGCGAATCCACCGAGAGCGGGCCGGAGCCGTTGCCGGCGAGCTTGCCGCCGACCACGATCAGCGAGACCTTGGTGTCGAACGGGTCGAGGGCGATGTTGCGGTCGGTGTTGGTGAGGTCCTTGATGTGGCCGTACACGCCGATCAACTGGTTGCCCGCCGCGAGGTTCTCGTAGAGGCGGATGTTCACGCTGTTGCGCACGCGGATGCCGTGGCGGCGGTTGGCCAGGACCTGGTTGCCCCAGAGCAGGTTGTCGCCGCTCTCGTAGAGGGTGATGCCGTCGGAATGGTTGCGGTAGACCTCGTTGTAGGCCACCAGGTTGCCCTCGCTGTTACGGTCGAGGACGATCCCGGAAAGCTTGTTCTCGTAGCTGCGGTTGTTGAAGATGAAGCTGTCGTTGACTTCCCGCGAGACGATGATGCCGTGCTTCTTCCTGGTCCCGTGGACGGTGTTGTCGGCGATGATCAGGCGGTGCGAACGGTCGTGCGGGTCGATGCCGTAGACGATGTTGTCGCGGTAGGTGTTGCCCTTCACCACCAGGTCGTCGGCCTCGTAGCAATAGAAGCCGTACCAGCTGTCGACGATGGTCGAGTCGATCACCCAGCCCTTGGGGCGCGGGCGCTTCATCTGCTTGTCCATGCCCGGGCTGTACTGCGAGATGGAGATGCCGTAGGCCTTGGAGGCGTTATAGCCGAAGCTGGTGAAGGTGCTGTTGCTCAGGTACACCTCGGCGCCGCCCCAGGAGATCAGGAACGGACGGAACTCGTTGGGCGTCTTGAACCAGGCCGGCTCCTTCTTCGATTCGCTCCAGCCGGTGACCTTGCTGTCGCGGACGAACAGCATGCCGTCGTTGACCAGGAACGCGCCGCGCTCCTGGGACAGGCGCAGTTCCTTGACCTGCTTGTCGATGTCGAGGGTCGCGCCCTGGCTGACCACGATCGGCAGGCGGGCGACGAACACCCCCGGCTCGACCTGTTCCAGCGCGCTGGCGGGAAGCTTGCCGGCGAGCTGGGCGAGGTTCACGTAGCCGCCTTCGATGAAGATCGCCTGGGGCATCTGGCGCTGGCGCTTGACCCATTCGGCGAGGCGGTTGCTGCCACCGGTGAACTCCTTCAGCGGCTGCTGCTGGACCATCCGCTGCACGCTGGCGCGGCCACCCGGCTTGCGCACGATCTTGGCTTCCACCGCGGCGGCGGTGTAGCCGGAGAGGTCGGGCAGTTTCGGCGGGTCCAGGTGCAACGGTTCGGCCGGCGCGGTGGTCACCGTGTAGTTGCCGGTTTCCTTCAGGCCCTGGGTCAGGCCCGGCTCGTTGCCGGCCTGCGCCGGGACCGGCTGCGGTTTCTCCACCGGCTGCGCCGCCCACGCCTGGCCGTGCAGCAGCACCGCGCCGAGCACTGCCGCGGCCAGCGGGCGCAGGCGCGGGAGCCGGCGGCGGGGGATCGAAAGGGAAATGTCGGGCATGTCCGGTTTCCTCGCGGGGCTCAGAAGCGCCAGATGAAGTCGACGAAGGCGCGGTGCATGGTCGAGTCGGTGCCCGGCCCGTAGGCGTCGCCCGGCTTGAACAGGCCGCCGCGGAAGCGGATCAGCGCCGAGGGCTCGTCGACGTACTGGCTCATCGAGGCCGGCAGCAGGCCTTGCTTGAAGTACTTGGTCACCACCAGGTCGAGTTCCTGGCCGATGTCCTTCTCGCCCGGTTGCAGGGCGGCGTTGATGCCGCTGGTGCCGATGTCGGAGTCGTCGTCGACGCGCCAGAACTTGTGGTAGACCAGGCTCGCGTCGTAGTCCTCGCGCAGTTGCCAGGAGCCGAACAGGGTGGCTGCCTGGAGGTTGCTCAGTTCGCCGCGGAAGGCTTCGCCGAAGCGGTGCACGCGCGAGCGGGTGCCGGTGAAGTTGGAGCGATTGCTCTCCAGCCCGGTCTGCTGGAACTGCTCCTCGCCGTCCTTGCCACCGCCGCTGCCGCGGGCGTAGCCGACGCCGGCCTTCCATTGCTCGTCGATGTTCCAGCGCAGGCCGAGGTCGACGCCGAAGGCATTGACGTCGCCGCTCTGCTTGCCGGTGGCGATGCGCCGGTCGTCGACCGTGGTGGTGGTCAGGTTGTCGCGGTCGCCGGTCAGCCAGGTGGCGCTGGCCCAGTAGTTCAGCGGCATGCTCGAACGATAGTTGTAGGCATCGCCGGTAGCCTCGATGCCGAGCCAGGTGAGCTGGCCGGTATAGGTCTTGTCGAGGTTGTCGACTTCCTCGCCGGGGCGGCGCAGGTGGCCGCTGTCGTCGGCGTGGTGGATGCGCACGCCGATGCGGTGGTGCGGCGCCCACTGGGTGGAGATGTCGCCGAACACATGGGTGCGGTCCTTGTCCTCCGGGGCCAGTTCGTCGAGGTCGGTGCGGTATTCGCTGAAACGCTGGGCGACCCCGGCATGGGCGTTGAGCAGGGTGGTCTCGAAGCTCCAGTTCAGCGCCTCGATGTTGGTGTCCTGCCACTGGCCGCTGTCTTCCCGCAGGCGCTGGCGGCCGAAGCGCAGGTGCTCGCCGGGGTAGGCGGTGAGGCCGGCGTAGTCGACCCAGAATTCGCGTGCGGCGAGGTAGCTCTTGTCCGGCTCGCGACCGTCGTTGCGGCTGTTGTTGCCGTCGTCGGTGTCCGATTGCAGGGTGTCGGTCTCGATGGTGTCGGTGGCGGCCACCGCCTGGCCCATGAAGTAGGCGCTCCAGTCGCCCCACTGGCCGAAGGCCCAGGGCCGCAGGTCGATACCGATGTCGTTGAGGGTGCCGCCGGGAGCGGTGCCGAGGTCGCGATCGTTTTCCGATTCGCCGGTGATCTTCACGTCCAGGCCGAAGTTCTTCGGTGCCTCGCCGCTGCCGGCGGCGAACGCCGGCGCGCCGAGCAGCAGGGCGATGGCCAGGGACAGGGCGCGCGGCGCGAAGGACGGCCGCGGGTTGACGGAACGGGAGCTGTTCATAGGCTTTCTGGCTCTTCTTCGTTGATCGGCGAGTCCTGGCTCTGCAGCAGGCTGACGGTGGCCTGCCAGTTGTTGCCGCGGCTCTGTTGTTCGCGCTTGAGCAATTGCTGCGCCTGGCTGCGTTCGGCCGGCGGCAGTTGCGCTTCGATCTGCCCGAGCAGGTCGCTGGCCTGCGGTACCTGCTGCTGCACGGCGAGCTGGCCGAAGACGTAGGCGTTGACCCGGTTCGGCTGGATGCCGCGGCCCTGCGACCAGAGCTGGGCCAGGGCCATGTCGGCGCTGGCCTGGCCGGCGCGGGCGGCGAGGATCAGGTGGTCGACGGCCTTCTGCGGATAGACCTTGCCGAGGAAGCCGCGGCGGTAGATCTGCCCCAGGTAGTAGTTGGCCTGGGGTTCGCTGGCGGCGGCCTTGAGCAGGTGCCGCTCGGCCTTGCGCGGGTCCTGCGGCGCCCACTTGCCGTCGTAGTAGAGGCGCCCGAGGAGCAGTTCGGCGCGTGGCTGGGCGGCGTCCTGGGCGTTCTTCAGGTAGCCGAGCATCTTTTCCAGGTCGCCCTGGTCGGGATAGTCGTAGAGCAGCTTGGCCAGGCTGACCCAGGCCGCGGGGTAGCTCGGCGCGATCTCTTCCAGCAGCGCCTGGGCGGTCTGCGGGTCGGGCTGGCCGAGTTCGCCGTCGGCGAGCACCCCGGCCACCGAGTCGACCCGCTCGCCGGGCACCCGGCCGGCCTTGTAGGCGGCGCGCAGCTGTTCGAGCAGGACCTTCTGCTTTTCCGCGTTGCCCTGCATCTGGTAGACCGTGGCCAGTTCGTACCAGCACACATCCATGCGCCGCAGCCAGCGCTGGCAGACCTGCTCGATCTCGCCCAGGTGCTGGGCGTAGGTGCCCTGGGTGCGGTAGAGGATGATCTGCGCCAGGTCGGCCTGCGGCAGTCCGCGCGCGCGCCACTGGTCGATGCGCTGCTGCGGGTCGATTTCCGGCCAGGACTGCGGGTACTGCAGGTAGAGCACGATGAGCGGCACCAGGGCACTGTCCTCGCCCTGTTCGAAGGCCTGGCTGAGCAGGCGCTCGGCCTCGCGGTGCTCGGCGTCGCTGGCGCCGGGCTTGGCCGCCAGCCACTTGCCAAGGCGCGCGCGGGCCCGCGGCGAGGTCTGCGCGGCCTCGCGGTAGAGCTTTTCGGCCTTGGCCTGCTGGGCGCTGTCGCCGCTGGCGACCTGCATGTCGGCGAGGCCGACCTGGGCGTCGGCGTAACCCATCGCGGCCAGGGCCTGGTAGTTGCTCTGGGCGGTGGCGAGGTCGCCGCGCTCCAGGGCCTCCTGGGCCAGGCGCTGGTCGGGCAGTCCGGCGCAGCCGGCGGCCAGGGCGATGGCCGAGGCCAGCAGCAGGTGCCGGGACGCCAGGGGCAGGGGAGGGAGGATGGGCATCTTCATGGTCGGGTACCGGTCAGCGAGCGGTGGCCAGGGTCACGGCCTTGTTCAGCAGGGTGCGGCCGGGCAGGCCGCCGATGCTGACCTCGGCCGGGCGGCCGGCGTACTGGGCGTCGAGCGGCTGGTCGGGCTGGATCTGCACGCGGATTTCCGAGGACAGGTCGCCGTCCACCGGCGCGGTGTTGACGATGCGGCCGCTGCGGTTGACGCCGTCGCCGGCGACCTGGAAGTTCACCCGGGTGCCCGGCGCCAGCTCGGCGGCGTTGCGGTAGGGGAAGCGCGCCTCGATGCTGGCCACGCTGTCGCGCGGCGCGAGGGTGAAGATCACCTGGCCCTTGTTGGCGTATTGCCCGTCGGCTACCAGTTGCTGGACCACGCGGCAGTCGCAGGGGCTGGTCAGGGTCCCTTTCATCTGGTGGCCGAAGAGCTTCTCGATGTTGCCCGGGTTGAGCTGCTCCTCGGTCAGGTTGCCCTTGAGCATGTCCAGCAGGTTGGCCGAGAAGGTAGCGATCGGCGCGCCTTTGGCGACTTCCGCGTTGGGCCCGAGAAGGCTCTGCACGGTGCCCTCGCGGGGCATGGTGATCTGCTGGTTGGGGACGCTGACCACGCCGGAATCGGCATGGGTGACGAAGTACAGGTTGTACATCTGGTTGAGGATGAAGGCGAAGGCGCCGACCCCGACGACGAAGATCGCGGTGCTCAGGGTCACCGCCCGGACCCGGCCGAAGAAGCCCATCCCGCCGTTGCCGCCGCCCTGCTTGCGGGCCTTGGTGAAGTTCTCGCGCTGGAGGGTATTGAGCATGTCGCCGACGCCGATCACCTCGCCGGCCAGGTAGGAGGTGATCAGGTAGCGCAGGGCCGCCACCTCGCGCGGCTTGAGGTTCTGGAACTCGCAGCCGACGCGGCGGCTGGCGGGGTCCACCGAGCGCACCTGGAACTCCACTTCGAGGGAAAAGCTGATGCTGTCGACCTGGAACAGCAGCTTGCCCTTGTACAGGTCGCCGGGCTGGATCGGCGCGCCGCTCGCGGTGAAGGCGAAGCCGCCGGCGGAGAGATCCAGCAGGCGTGCGTCGACGCCTTCGCGGTTGGCGCCGATGTAGCGGATGCGCGCCGGCAGCTTGACCCGGGCGAACTGGCGCTGGGCTTCGGATTCGTGCACGACGTTGACGTTGACGGCTGTATTCATGGTGTCGGGTCCTGTTCGGTCCAATCTGGGTCGATTTGCGCGCGGGCCGCGGCCCTGGCGTTGTCCGTAGTCGATTCGGTGGTCATACGATGGTCAGCAGCACGGCGACGAAGATGCTGGCGGCAGAGAAGGTCATGGCCCGCGACGACCAGGCGTTGAACCAGCGCTGGAAGCTGGCCAGGCCGCGCTCCAGCTTGGTCGGCTGGCGGGTCCAGGACTGCCGGTCGAGGCGGAAGAACACGTAGATCTTCACCAGCGCGCCGACGATCTGGTTGTAATAGAGGATCAGCGGATAGGCCGGGCCGATGCGGTGCCCGGAGAGCGAGAGGAGCAGGGTCAGCACCAGGCGGGTGAGGCCGATCCAGAGCAGGTACACCAGCAGGAAGGCGATGCTGTACTTGAGGCTGGCGAGGATCGCCACCACCAGGCCGAGCAGGCTGGTCCACATCGAGACGCGCTGGTCGAACAGCACCAGCATGGTGAACCAGCCCAGGCGCCGCGCGCCGAGCTTGAGCGCGCGCGAGTTCTGCCGCAGGTTGTTGCCGTACCAGCGGTACATCAGCTTGCGACTGGCCTTGATGAAGCTCTTCTCCGGCGGGTGCTCGACCGTGTTGATCGCCGCGTCGGGCACGTAGAAGGTGTCGTAGCCCAGGCGCATCAGGCTGAACCAGCTGGACTTGTCGTCGCCGGTGAGGAACTTGAAGCGACCCAGGCGCCAGTGCTCCAGGTGGTCGTTCTCGACGTCGGTGATGAACTCGGGGTTGGTCACCACCCGGGCGCGGAACACCGACATCCGTCCGGTCATGGTCAGCACGCGCTTGGACAGGGCCATCGAGCACATGTTGATGTGGCGCTGGGCGAAGCGCAGCTTGTGCCACTCGCTCATCACGTAGCCGCCCTGCACTTCGCAGAATTCATTGGTGGTGAGGCCGCCGACGTTGGGGAAGAGCTTGAACCAGGGCACGGTCTTCTTCACCACGCCGTGGTCGAGCACGGTGTCGCCGTCGATCACCGCGACCACCGCGTCGTCGTCCGGCAGGTGCCGGGAAATCGCGCGGAAGCCATAGGCCAGGCCGTCGCGCTTGCCGGTGCCGGGAATCCGCACGAAGTCGAGGCTGACCCGGTCCGGCGGGTTCATCTTCTCCCACAGAGAACGGACCAGGACCTCGTCGGACATCTCGACGATGGAGCAGACCACGGTGGTCGGGTAGCCGCTGTCGATGGCTTCGCGGATCACCGAGCGATAGACCATGGCAGTGGTCAGGGCGTCGATGCGGAAACTGGTGACCATCAGGAACACGTGCGACGGGTCGGCCGCGCTGCCCAACTGGCGCACGCGCCGGCGGTAGTACGGGTAGACCACGTGGAGGAACAGCATGCCGCGCAGGAAGTGCACGCCGCCCATGGAGTAGCGCCAGATGCCGACGGCGCCGATAAGCAGGATGAAATCCTTGGAGTCGGCGTCGAACACGGTCTTCGGCACTGCCAGCGCGAGCACCATCAGCAGGCTGAGGAACACCAGCCAGCCGGTGGCTTCGGCGAGGCCACGTTTGTAAGTTTCCATCATCAGTTCCATCGGGCTGGGGACCTTGGCCTCGACGCCGGCGTGCGCTTGTTGTTGTTATGGCGCACGCCGCGGAGACGGCCTTCGGTCCGAGGGCGATAAAGAGGTTCTTTACCGGCTCACGGGGCCAGGGGGGCGGCCCGCTACCAGCAGATGCCCTCGGCCTGGGCAGTGGTGGTGTGCGGCATGAAGCCCACCAGGTCGACCAGCTTCTTGCCGCTCGGGGTCTTGTTCACCAGGTCGACGAACAGCTCGTCGCCATTGCCCAGCACCAGCACATCGGAACTCGCCACCACTTCGTCGAGGTCGGAGACCAGCAGTGAGGAGACGTGCGGGATCTTCGACTCGATGTATTCCTTGTTGGCCCCGTGGACACGCGCGTATTCGACGTTGCGGTCGAAGATGCGCAACTCGTAGCCCTTGCCGATGAGCATCTCGGCCAGCTCCACCAGCGGGCTTTCGCGCAAATCGTCGGTGCCGGCCTTGAACGACAGGCCGAGCAGGCCGACCTTGCGGGTGTCGTGGCTGGTGATGAGATCGAAGGCCTTCTGCACCTGGTTGGAGTTGCTGCGCATCAACGAACCGAGCATCGGGTGCTCGACGTCCAGCTGGCTGGCGCGATAGGTGAGGGCGCGTACATCCTTGGGCAGGCAGGAGCCGCCGAAGGCGAAGCCGGGACGCATGTAGTAGCGCGACAGGTTGAGCTTGTGGTCCTGGCAGATCACGTCCATCACCTCGCGGCCGTCGACGCCGACCGCCTTGGCGATGTTGCCGATCTCGTTGGCGAAGGTGACCTTGGCGGCGTGCCAGACGTTGCAGGTGTACTTGATCATCTCGGCGACCTCGACGGTCTTGCGGATGATCGGCGCGTCCAGCTCGCGGTAGATTTCCTCGAGAAGGTCGCCGGTCTGCTTGTCCAGTTCGCCGATCACGGTCATCGGCGGGAAGTCGTAGTCCTTGATCGCGGTGCTCTCGCGGAGGAATTCGGGGTTGGTGCCGACGCCGAAGTCGACCCCGGCCTTCTTGCCCGAGCAGTCCTCGATCAGCGGGATCACCACGTTGTTGACGGTGCCCGGCAGTACGGTGCTGCGCACCACCACGGTGTGGCGTTCGGACTTCTCGCGGATGGCGAAGCCGATCTCGCGGCAGACGGTCTCGATGTAGCCCAGGTCCAGGTCGCCGTTCTTCTTGCTCGGCGTGCCGACGCAGATGAACGATACGTCGGAGTCCAGCACGGCCTTCTTGAAGTCGGTGGTGCCCGACAGCCGTCCGGTCTGCCGGCCTTGCTGCAACAACGCTTCCAGGCCCGGTTCGACGATGGGCGACTTGCCCTGGTTGATCAGGTCGATCTTGGTGCTGGAGACATCCACACCAATGACTTCATGACCGCGTGCCGACAGGCAGCCAGCACATACTGCACCGACATAGCCCAAACCAAAGATGCTGATTCGCATCGCATTCACCTCGATTGTTTGTCGCGCCGTTAATGAGGTGGCCGTATGGCCACTTCCCTATCTGGCGAGCCGTTACTACGAGCCCCGATCCAGAGCCCTTGATCCGCCTTCAGGCAGTTTCGAATAGAGTGCTTAGTTGTTCGGCACTCTAATAGGGCAAGTTATAAGTTCATGCCCTTTAATGTTTCAGGTGGGTTTCAATAACGGTGCATAACCCGACCTTGGATGCTTCGTTTTAGTTCGGTCCATAGAATTCAAGTTTCTAAAGGCCTTTAATTTCAACAGGTTGAGTTTGTCCCTCGGAGCGGAGTCCGATTATTCGAGACGGTTTCAAGTTGCTCTGCCCATAACTATCGATAGGCATCGCGGTGATAGGATGTTTTCTCTGCGAGGGAAGTTCCGGCCGTTTGTCCCGCTCGCGAAATATTTGGAAATATCCGTTTGATATCACTTGATACCAACTTGATGGCCTTTCCGTTAAATGCCTGCCAATGGCCACTAGTTGCAGAATGCATGGCGGCTGAAAGTTCCGCGTCACCGGAATGAAACAGAAGCCGCTTTTACCGCCTTAAGCAAACCTTAAGGATTCCTTAATCTTCGACCCATGCACTTTGCAATCGTAATTTGCATGTAATGGCGGGAGGCTGGTAATGGCCAATGGATTACGCCGGAGATGGCATTTCCGCCTTGAATTGGGGAAAAGTCTGTGGGCTGGGCGTGAAAAAATGTGATGCAGTTCCGCATGACTTGCAGACGAACGGTTGAGTAGGCCTATTCGCCACAAGGGCTTTTCCGGGGAGAAAGGCGACGCAGCAGGGGTGTCGGAGGGACGAACGGTAGCGCCAGGAGGCGTCGGCGTGCCGAAAGAGGAGCGGCCCGCCAGGACGGCGGGCCGGGGAGATCAGTCTTGCGGGGCGTCCCTGAGGAATACCAGCTGATCCGGGCCGGATTGCTCGGCGCTGAAGTAATAGCCGTGGGCATTGAAGTCCTTCAGCCCGGCCGGGTCGCGCAGGCGCTCGCGGATCACGTAGCGAGCCATCATGCCGCGAGCCTTCTTGGCGTAGAAGCTGATGATCTTGTACTGGCCGTTCTTCAGGTCCTTGAACTCGGTGTCGATGACCCGCGCTTGCAGCGCCTTGCGCTTCACCGCGCCGAAGTACTCGTTGGAGGCCAGGTTGAGCAGCACGTCGTCGCCCTGGGCGGCCAGCGCTTCGTTCAGCCACTGGCTGATACGCTCGCCCCAGAAGGCGTAGAGATCCTTGCCACGGGCGTTGGCCAGGCGGGTGCCCATTTCCAGTCGATAGGGCTGCATGAGGTCGAGCGGGCGCAGCACGCCGTAGAGACCGGAGAGCATGCGCAGGTGATCCTGGGCGAAGGCGAAATCGTCCTCGCCGAAGTCTTCCGCGTTGAGGCCGGTGTAGACATCGCCCTTGAAGGCGAGCAACGCCTGCTTGGCGTTCTCCGGGGTGAACTCCGGATGCCAGCTGGCGTAGCGAGCGGCATTCAGGCCGGCGAGCTTGTCGGAAAGCTTCATCAGTTCGCTGATCTGCAGTGGCGTGAGCTGGCGCAGTTGCTGGATCAGTTCCTGGGCGTGGTCCAGGTATTGCGGCTGGGTGAAGCGGTGGGTGACCGGCGGGGTCTCGTAGTCCAGGGTCTTGGCGGGGGAAATCACCATCAGCATCGTTCAGGCTCCTCGAATCGTCGGGCGATTGTAGGGGCTGGAGACGTCCGGCTCCACCTATGCGGTCGATAGGGAAAGGCGCCGCCGACCGAACGGCGCCGAGGTATCAGGCCTGGACGGGAGCGAGGTGCGCGGCGACGCTGCCCCGGGCGGCGAACACCACCAGGTGGTCGGCGGCGACGCGGATACCGACGTCATCGCCCGGCTGGTGGTCGGCATGGCTGGGGAAGATCGATTCCAGCTGGGTACCGGTGGGCAATTGCAGGCGGTACAGGGTGGCGGCGCCGAGGAAGGTCTTGCCGACGATCCGCGCCTTCAGCTCGCCCTGCGGCGCGTGCACCAGGTCGTCCGGGCGCAGCAGGACGTCTACCGCGCTGCCGGAAGGCAGGCTGTAGGCGCGATTGCCGCGGATCACGCCGAGTTCGGTCTGCACCGTATCGGGGCTGAGCAACTGGCCGCGAATGAAGTAGCCCTGGCCGACGAAGCTGGCGACGAAGGGCGTCAGCGGCTCGTGGTAGAGGTTGTAGGGGGTGTCCCACTGTTCCAGGTGACCTTCCTTGAACACGCCGATGTGGTCGCAGACGGCGAATGCTTCTTCCTGGTCGTGGGTCACCAGGATCGCGCTGGTGCCGCGTGCCTTGAGGATCTCGCGAACCTCCTGGCTGAGGCTGCGGCGCAGTTCCACGTCGAGGTTGGAGAAGGGTTCGTCGAGCAGCAGCAACAGCGGTTCGGGCGCCAGCGCGCGGGCCAGGGCCACCCGTTGTTGCTGGCCGCCGGAGAGTTCGTGGGGGTGGCGCGCGGCGAGGTGGTCGAGCTTGACCAGCTCCAGAAGCTCGCGCACCAGGCGTTCGCGTTGTGGATGCTTGCGGATGCCGAAGCCGACATTGTCGGCCACGCTGAGATGGGGGAACAGCGCGTAGTCCTGGAACACCATGCCGATCCGGCGTTTCTCCGGCGCCAGGGTGAAGCCGGGACGCGAGATGACTTCGCCGCCCAGCTCGATCTGCCCGGCCAGCACCGGTTCGAAGCCGGCGATGGCGCGCAGGGTGGTGGTCTTGCCGCATCCCGAAGGACCCAGCAGGCAGCCGATGTCTCCGGCATTGAGGTGCAGGTCGAGGTCCTGCACCACTTTCTGCGAGGCGTAGCCGCAGGCGAGATCTTTCAGGTTCAGCAGCAGGTCGTGGCTCATGGGCTCAGGCGTAATGGGCGTGTTCGATCAGCAATTCGAGGAGGGCCTTCTGCGCGTGCAGACGGTTCTCTGCCTGGTCCCAGGCTACCGAGCGCGGGTCGTCCAGCAACTCTTCGCTGATTTCCTCGCCGCGGTGGGCCGGCAGGCAGTGCATGAATAGTACATCGTCGGCGGCCCCATCGAGCAACGCGGCGTTCACCTGGTAGGGACGGAACAGGGCGATGCGCGCGGCGGCTTCGTCTTCCTGGCCCATCGAGGCCCACACGTCGGTGCTCACCAGGTGCGCGCCGGCCACCGCCTCGCGCGGGTCGCGGACGACGCGCAGGCGGTCGCCGGCAAGGGCGACGAACTCGGCCTTCGGCTCGTAGCCCTCGGGGCAGGCCACGCGCAGCTGGAAGTCGAACTTCAGCGCCGCTTCTATATAGCTGTTGCACATGTTGTTGCCGTCGCCGATCCAGGCCACGGTCTTGCCCTGGATGCTGCCGCGGTGCTCGTGGAAGGTCTGCATGTCGGCGAGCAACTGGCAGGGGTGCAGGTCGTCGGACAGGCCGTTGATCACCGGCACCTTCGAGTGCGCGGCGAATTCCGTCAGGGTGGCGTGGGCGAAGGTGCGGATCATCACGCCGTCGAGCATCCGCGACATGACCCGGGCGCTGTCGCCGATCGGCTCGCCGCGGCCGAGCTGGGTGTCGCGCGGGGAGAGGAAGATCGCCTGGCCGCCGAGCTGGATCATCCCGGCTTCGAAGGACAGGCGGGTACGGGTCGAAGCCTTCTCGAAGACCATGCCCAGGACCCGGCTCTTCAGCGGCTCGTAGAGCACGCCTCGGTTGCGCAGGTCCTTCAGCTCGCTGCCGCGGCGGATCAGACCGATCAGCTCTTCGGGGCTGTAATCCATAAACGAGAGAAAGTGCCGTACGCTCATCGCTGACTACCTTTTATTTTTACTGCTGGCCGAGGCACTGGCCGGCTTTCGCGAGAGAAAACGGGACTGGACCTGCGGCGGGACCGCAACGTGCGGGAAAATAGGGGAAGGCGCGATCTTATAAGGAAATGTCGCGGAAACACAAGGAGGGGCTTGGAAGGCGCGGGTTACGGGGTTTTGCCTATGCCTTGTGTACCACTTTTGTACCAATCGCGAGCCGATCAAGCTTGTCGAGTTCGGCCCTGTCGGCATCAGAGTTCATCCACTTCGCATAGGTGGACAGTAGCATTTGTACGCTATGGCCGAGCTGATTCGCAATGAACGCCGGATTCATCCCCGCCATTAGGCACATGGTCGCGTAGGTGTGCCGAGTGTCGTACTGCCGGCGGCGCCTGATCTTGAGCTTCACCAGGGCCTTGAGCAGATAGTCTCTCGTTGTGCTGTCGGACTTGATGTAGGAATCTCCGTCTGCTGGCGCAAACACATACTCGCTACGCAGCTTCGTCAGTCGCTCGGCAACCCTGAGCGCATGCATTGCCCTGCTGTTCAACAGCACCGTCCGCTCCTCCTTGGTCTTCACGCGCTCAAAGACCTTGCCCTTCACGCGACCCCGCCACACATGGGCAGTTTGCTTGCCCATATCAATATCTACCCATCTCAGCGCCGCCTGTTCTGCCGGCCGCATCCCCGTGAAGAAAGCAAACTCGAACCATGCAGCGTAGATTTCGGTCAGCCCACGACAGGTTTCGTATAGGTACCCGATGATCCGTTCGGCGTCGTCGCGCTCGTATGGATCTACCTGCTTTTTCGCGAGACGCGGGCGAGCAATCGATGCGCACGGATTTCGATTGATCAAGCCGTCCGCCAGCGCCGATTTGAAGATGCTTGACAGCTTGTCGACAGCGTTACGGCGCACACCAGCGGAACTCCATTCGGTATTGGCGACAATGCGGCGAACATCGGCGGCCGACACAAGATCAATCCTCGCCTCGGCGAGATGTGGCATCCAGTAGCGGTTGAGCGTGCCCTTGTAGTTGCTGCGTGTTGTCTCGACGATTTCCCTGCTGTCGAGCCAGATTTGGGCGTACTCGCCGAAGGTAGGAATCGACGCACTTTTGACGTAAGAAGAGTCCGGGAAGAGCTCCGCGTACTTCTCTTCGGTCATCACTCCCAGCCTGATCAGTTGGACTACCTGAGTTCTGAGACGATCGGCCTCGGCGATCCCTTTCGCTGTCGGGGGATATGCAAGCGTCTCGCAGCGTCGGGTGTCCCAGGTGAACCGGATGCGGACGTACTTCCCTTGGACGACTTCAATACCGGTCGGCAGGGTGCGCGGCTTTCTGCCCATTCGTTGTACCTCGAAATGTAGTAGTAGATTCGGCCGTTCTCTTTGGCCCAGACCCAACGCGGGATCAGGCCCTGGTAGCGCTGGTGTTCCAGAGACTTCGGGGAGCAGCCGATCAGGCTAGCCATGACGGGCTCCATTACGCGGTCGACCGGGTGCTCGATCTTCTTGGCGGTTTCCATTGGCAATACCTCCCCGTCCTGCTGGCGCTGGTCGGGAAAATGGTTTTCGGGGAATGGCAGCCTATCGGCTACCGTGCGGTTAGAACGAGCAGCCCCATTGCAGGGCTGCGAATGCTGGCGCTAGCTCGATCACTGCGTGTAGCGCGATCAGGCTGGCGCCAATGACGGCTACTGCCGCCATGCGGGAGAGAGCTTTCTTCATGGTGGCTCCGGATCAGTCGCCCGCGGCCTTCGAGATCAGGTGCATGAGCATTTCGCGCAGTTGCTCGCGCTCGAGCACCTGGCCGGTCTTTGCGTACTCATCGGCCTGACGCAGGATCGCGTCGATCTCAATCTCGAACATTGGAGAGAGCACGTCTGGCTCACACTGTTCGAGCAGCAACTGGATTGCGCGAGTCGGATGTGCCATCGCTACGCCGAGCCAGTTGTAAGCCGACGCGGTGCGGTAGTAGCGGAGGCCGGCGATCTCATGCCGGCGCGGCGGGCGGAAGGTTTTCGTGCGCATATTCAATCCGGGTAGTGGGTAGACCATTATCCGAATTGCTGTATATGCGTACAGTGGTTGGCGATGGGTGGCTATGGCTGCTCCGGAAGGTACTGAAGCGCCCAGGTCGGGTGGAACCTCCTTGGCCTGCTTTCGCCGTCTAGCTTGATCATGAGGTGGGCGCCCTTTGCGCTTGTTATCGTCCCGTGCTCCTCGGTGCCGCGACCTCGGTAGATGACCTTTCCGCCTCGCTTGCAGGGAACGTTGTAGGCCCTGCGAATGAACTCCATGCTCATGGCTTCCCTCCATCCTGCTCGCTCAGCAGGGCGCGCAACTCTTCAAGTGCGCCAATGCGGTCCTGCGCATCCGAACTGGTAAGTGCCGGAGTTACGATCCGCCGCAACAGCCCCTCGCTGACCACCACATGGCCCGCTGGAATAACTGCCAGGTCCAGCACTTCATAGCCTGGCCAGTCCTGAGGGTTTGCTCTGACCATGTCGTGGTGCTCCTTGGAGCAGGGGCGCCAATCTCCCGGATGGCTTGTGAAGAACGAGTAGTACCGCTTCACCTCACTCATGACCTACCTCCTTGCGGCGCTGGGATTCCTGTTCCTGGTACAGCCGATCAACTTGCTCCTGGCGCCGGTCCAGCTTTCTGCAGCGTGCAATGTGGTCTTGTAGGGCGATGTCGAACGGCTTGATTTCTTCGAGAAGCCGTAGTTTTTCGGCGGCGCGCGTTTCGCTGTTGAACTGCCGGGCCAGTTCGTCACGCCTCTTGAAGTCAGGCTTTTCGCGTTCCCAACGATCCAGTTCTGCCTGGTAGGCATCGCTCAGCTTTTCGCTCTGCTGCTGCCAGCGGATGAAAAGAAGATCGCTCCTTCTGGGCCTAAGGAGCAGAGGGTTTTTCTCGCGGATCCACGCGAGAATCTCGTCCTTCGTGAACTCGTTGAGAATGTCCAGAATCATCACATCCCCTCCTTGCCGGGCTCGGCGCGGTCCAGGCGCTCTATCTCGGCCAGGATCAAGGCGCCGGCACGCACGTAGTTGGAACGCGCGTCTCTCGGCTTCCACCACTTCGCCACGAACGGCCAGATAGCGGGCGCTTCGTCATTGGCTCCGTTGAGGATGTATGCCGCTGCGGCGCGCGGAAGTTCGGCGGCGCAATAGAGGTCGTCGTGCTCCGGCGTCCAGCCCTCGGCCTCGACCTGCCGGCGTCGTTCGGCTTGAATGTCGAGCCATGCCTGCGGCACTTCCTTGCCGGGCGCGGCGGCGAGCATCTGCCGGTAAATCTCGCCGATGCTGTTTACCGCGTCATAACGCAGGGACTGGCCGACAAAGGTCATCTGCGACGTCGGGTCCATCGGTACGAGCTTCCACCCCTCCGGCACGCTGTGCTGAGCCTGGGCGGCATCCTCGGACGCCTTCACGCATGACTTGATCGAGGCCAGCAGGTAGGACCATGCGAAACCGCGCTCCTGGGACGGGCGCAAGCCGAGCGCACGCGCTACGTCATCGCGACACTGCTTGTCCAGGTCGTGGAGTTGCTGAGCCTGGGCTACAGGGGCGGCGTAGAGCTTCGTGCCGACAGGGAGTTTCGTCGCATAGCTGTGGCGAACGATCACTGCTGTCAGGGTGCCGCCGCTTTCACGCACTTCGCCCACAGGTTCTTGCTTCTCCAGCTCCGCCTCTGCCTGCTCGGACTTGAGTGCTTCGGCAGGCGCTTCGTTGAACGCTTTCGCATGCGGGGCGAGGTTGAGCGGGTCGAGTTGCTCGCGAAACGCCTGGAGCCGCTCGATGCGCTCCGCCTCTTGCTCCGGAGTGGACTCGAACTCGTACAGCCGCTGGGCGGCTTCGACTACCAGCCGCGACGACACGCCAGCGCTGAAGCGGACGCCACCGACCTTGGCTGGCTGTTCCAGCTTGGGCCAATGGTTGAATGCTCGACGGGCGAGGGCAATGTCGCATACCGCAGCTGGAACAGGCTGGCCGTCCTCGCCCTCGAGTTCGTTGGCCAGCCACTCTTCGAAGCTGGCTTCCGATCGAGCCGGCGCCTGGTCCTTGATCAGGGCCAGCAGGCTCTCGGCTGAGGAGTGAACGTCGTCGAGTTCCGTCGACCAGCGGCGCGGGGTGTTGTCGTGGATGTTGTCCAGGGCTTCGACGATGCCGCGCAGGCGGGTGGCGCACTGCTCGATCAGTTGGTGTTGGGTAGAGGACATTGCGGTGTCTCCGGTTGCTCCGGCGCCGGCGGCCGGCAGCGGAAGCATTTGCACAGGCCTATCCGTTGGCCTGTGGTGCGGCAGATGGTGGGGCGGTTCATTGCGGTACTCAGGTGAAGAGGGTGGGCTGGGCGCTCTTGTCCAGCGCCTGCTTGGGCAACTTCAGGCCGCACAGCCGGAGGGCCTGCTTGTGGTTGAGGGAGGCCGCCACAGCAACAGGCCTGGCATGCTGGTCGATGTAGGACTTCGGCCAGGGCGCGCGCCCGCGCGCGGTGAGTATGCCGGCGTGGTCGAGCGGCCAGGTCCGTGCGGCGGCCAGGTTGGATGTCCGGCCGGCGGCCTCGGGTACCCAGACCAGGCAGTTGCCGTCCCAGTCCCTGTCGTAGGCGACGTAGATGCGGTCGTCCGCCGGCGCGCCGGCGAGTGCCTGCGTCCGGGACAGGTCCAGGTCCTGGTGATCGACGCCGTACTCGGCCCGGGCGCGCACGTAGTCGACCGGCCAGGGCAGATCGGTTTCCCGGCACTTGTACTGCCGAACGGCATGGGCGCTGGTGAACGTCTCGGCTTCGTCGAGGTTGGTGGTGTAGCCGCCGCCGGCGCGCCAGAACGTTGCTCGGCTCCCGACGTTGCTGCGGCTGTCTTGCAGGTAGAAGAGGTCGGTCATGGCGCATCCTCCGCAGGACCGGTGATGTGCTCCGCGTGCAGAGCGCGCATTCCCAGATTGGTGGCTACGGTGAACTCCAGCCTGGCGCCCTTCGAGTCCATCCAGCCGGGCAGCAGAGCGATTGCCTGGCAGGTGAGCAGCTTCTGCAGGTCGAGCCGCAGGTAGTCGGCCCACTCGAAGCCCGGAATCTCGCCGTGCTCGGCGGGGTTCTCGACCTGGTACCCGAGGCCTCGCAGGCGCGCGGCTTCGGCGTGGAACGCGGGGAAGTTGTGTTCGGGCAGGCCAGTCATGGGGCCTGCGAGGTAGATGCGCTGGGTCACGGCAGCAACTCCTCCCCGACCTGGCGGGCATGCTTGAGGCTGCCGGCCCTGATGCGCTTCCAGTTCTTCCCCCAGTCCTCCGTCAGGCCGCCCTGGCTCACGAAGAACGGGCCGTGCTTCACGAACACGGCGCCGCCGGCGTTGCGCATGACGAAGTAGGTGTTGTCGTCGACCGGCTCGTCCGCTCGGTCATGCTCGATTGCCCTGTCGGCCGGCGCCGTGCGCCAGTCCGGCCAGGTGCGCGCCTCGTTCTTCGTCTGCTTGGCGACCAGGGCGTCGATTATCTGCGCCGGAGTGGCGCCGGTACGCCAAGCCCCGTCCAGAGCGAGAATCACAACGTCGATCCACTCGGCCAGGTCGCCAGGGGCTTCATCGATCTCGCGCAGCTCCTTGCGGATGTGGTCGATGACGCCGGCGGCGCGCGACCCTGGCCCGAACGTGCGTTCGCTGAACCGGCGCTGGCGCTCCAGGTGCAGGTCGAAACGGAACACGTCCAGGCGCCCCTGGGCGCGGCCAAGCGCGTAGGCCTCGTCCTGGAACATCAGGAGGTGATCGTCGGGGTGGTTCTGGTTCGTCGTCATGGCGGAGTTGTTGTTTTCTGCGGACATAGGAGTACCTCTCGCCTGCTGGCGCAATGGCATGGAGTGGGGTAGGTTCGGGAGCCCGGCATGGGGCCGGAGCAAGGAGATGCAAATGGCAGTAGCAATTGAAGATAACGATGGCCACACCCAGATCTACGATACGGCCGTGAAGGTCGAGGTCGAAGGGGACAAGTACGTGGTTTACGGCCCTTTCAAGTCGGTTCTTGCCGTTGTCCCCCGGGACGACGTGAAGCGCCTGGCCTCTGATGAGGAATCCCCAATCTAACGGGATCCACCAGTGATTTTGTAGTGCAACTGTTTATTGCGGCGGCCCTTTTCAGGGCCGCTCTTCTTTCTGATCCACACTCAACCCCACCGCTACCTGCCGCACCCAGATGGGCGTATTGCTGAGCATGAACGTCTCGCCCTGCTCGGCCAGCAGCAGGGTGGTGCCCATCACGCCGGCGATGGCCTCGGCCGCGGCCGGTGGTACGGCGTTGCCGATGCGCTCGCGCCAGTCGCTGTCGCTCAGGCCGTCGAGGACCAACTGCTCTTCGGGGTCGACCAAGCTCTGCAGCGCGGCGAGTTCCAGGGTGGTAAACGGCCTGTGCCAGGTGCCGTCCAGCGACTGGATGATGCAGGTCAGCCGGTCGTTCGCCGCCGGCATGCGCGGGTCGGCGACGCTCCACCGGCCATTGTCGTGCCTGGCGCTGGCCGACACTGCGCCGGCGGACTGGTTGAAGCCCACCACTCCGTAGTGGCCGCCGGTGAGGTAGGAGTCTCCCTTCGTCCGGTTGAGCACCCGCGGGTCTTCGACGCATTGCCCTGTGCCGTGGGCACTGGTAACCGCTTGTGCATGGCGGCTCCAAGGCACGATGCGGAACTCGTTCGAGTGTTTGGCAGGGCCGCTGTGGCGCGGATCAGCCACGGCGAAAGCGCCCTGGCCGGTGGTGCTGGCGGCGATCACGGTGCCGGACGGACCGTCCCAGTCAGTGACCGGGTACTTGCCGAAGCTCTGCCCGCGCGGATCGGCGACGGAGTACGTGCCCTGGCCGGGCGACTTGACGCCGATGATGGCGCCGGAGGTGTCGGTCCAGCGGCGGACGCCGTACTGCTGGTATTGCATAGCGTTTGCCGGTGCGCGCGGGTCCGCTACCGAGAACGCCCCGTTCGTGGGGCCGCTGCGGCCGGCGATGGTGCCCATGCTGTCGTTCCAACCGTGAACGCCCATGTAGCCTGCCTGATATTTCGGGACGATGATCAGATCGCGCAGGTAGCCGTCCTCAACGGCCAGGTCGTTCAAACTGCGCCAGTCGCTGCCGGCTCGCACCAGGGCGAGGCGCACCCAGGTCTTCCACTGCAGGGACGGCACGCGGTGCATCGGGCCTGCGGCCTCAATGTCGCCGGGAAGCGGCATGCGGCCGAGGATGTCGCCGACGGCGCGGAGCGACTTCTTCTCTGGCTCGTATAGGAAGGGCGGCACTTTCTCGACGTGCCGCGCGACAAGCAGGAAGCGCTTGCGCGATTGGGCCAGGCCGCCGAGTTCGCCGCAGTCGTGAGTGGTTTCCGCCACGGCGTAGCCGAAGCCACCGAGCAGGCTGTTGATCTGGTCCAGCAGGTGCCGACCGCGGCTGGCCAGGCGCGGGACGTTCTCGAAGACGATCAGGGGCACCGGGTCATCGGCCCAGGCTTCGCCCATGAGCCAGATGCAGCGCAGAGTCAATTCGTTGAGTGCCTGGTATTTTGGGGTGAGGCTCAACTTCTCGGACAGCAGGCCGGAGGCCCCCTTGCAGGGGCTGGAGATGAACACCGCGTCCGGGCGCTTGCCCTGGGCGGCGCGGCGCACATCCTCGGGGGTGGCCTCCCGCCAGCCTGTCGGCGGCTCCTTGCCGTGGAACCGCACGTACTGGTCGCGGGTGAAGAGGTCCAGCAGGGTGCCCGGGACACCGGCCAGGCGCTCGAAGTCGCGCAATCCGGCCGGGTCCACGTCGATCCCGCCGAGGCAGACCCATTCGGCCTCGACGTTGCCGACCCGCGGGCGCGCCCGGTTGAAACCGGCGGCACCGCCGCCCAGGCCGCAGCAGAAGTGGAAGTGGTAGAGAGTGCGCTTGATCATGCGGCGGGTTCCTTTTCGCGAACGTGAGGACGCACTGCGCTATGCGTGATGGCGCAGTGATGTCGTTGGAGTTAGATTTGGAAGGCCCGGCATGGGGCCGGATCAGGGAGGAGAGATGCCTGACTTCAGAATCGTCGAGATCGTGTTCGATGACACCAAGGTCTATTACCGGTATGAGACGGTGGGTGCATCAACAATCGGTGGAGAGCAAACACCTGCTTATCAGCAAGACATCATCCTCAATCATTTTCGGTCTGCCGCAGGCTATCGGGGTTCTCCGACAAAGGTTGAAAGCGCTGCACTTGTTGCATCGAAGGCCGTGGGACGAGTGGTCCAAACTTTGAGCGGATCCAAGGCTCAAGCCAGGTCGACAAAGAACACTTGGGTAACCAAGGCGCATGCAGATCGTAACTATGAGGTTCTCAACACCCAGAGTCGTTAGGCTGTACGCGACCCGCTAGAAGTACGTCAGTACTCCGTGAACAGGCACTGGACGCCGCCCTGCCTGACAGGGCGGCCCACGAGGCATGGTTGAATCGCCCACAGGGCGGCGTCCGGTGCGTGCTTGCTGGAAGAGAAAGCGCCCCGGGTGGGGCGCTCGGCGGGTGGCGTTAGAGCGGGCGGATACTGCGCGCCACTTTCGGGTCACGCTGGATGTAGCCCTTGTTCTCGAGGGCGGTCAGGCGCTGCTGGATGGCGAACTGGCGGACGCCGGCCTTGGCTGCCAGTTCTGCGACGGTGGGTGCGTAGCCTTTCTCCGCCCAGAACGCTCGGATGTGCCCGAGCGTTTCGTTCTGCATCGTCGACGGGGCCTGCTTCACGGCTGAGCCTCGCGAGATCCGTGCGCGTTCATCGCCCCGTCTTGCTTCTGCGCTGCAACCTTCTTCAGTTGGCTGGCGAGATGTGCCGGCAGACCGTGGATTAGCAGGGTGTCGGAGCCTGAGTCGAACTCCACCTTGGTGCCGAGGAGGTGTGCCTCGAAGCTGATCGACAGGCCTTCGGCGCGGCCGGTGAAGCGGCGGAACTGGTTGAAGGTGCGCTTGTCCGCCGGGATCTCCGGCGACAGGCCGTAGTCCTTGTGCTGGATGAAGTCGTAGAACGCCCGTGGCTGCTGTTCGTCGATCAGTTCGGAAAGGGCGTCGAGGGTCATCGGCTCACCGAGGCGTGCCTGCGCGGTGGCGTAGTCGACCAGCGACACGGTTTTTTCGCGGGCCTGTTCCTCGGCCATGCCCTCGCTTTCCACGAAGTCGCTGAAGGCTTTCAGCAGGGTGCGCGTCTCGCCCGGCGAATCGACCCCTTCCTGGCAGCCGATGAAGTCGCGGAAGTAGTCGGAGAGCTTTCTCCCGCCCTTGCCCTTGATGAACGAGATGTACTGCTTCGACTGCTTGTTGTTGCGCCACTCGGAGAGGTTGATTCGCGCCGCCAGGTGTAACTGGCCGAGGTCGAGGTGGCTCGACGGGGTGACGTCCAGTGACTCGTTCACCGCCGCCCCTTCGCTGTGGTGCAGCAGGGCGATCGCCAGGTAGTCGGTCATGCCCTGCTGGTAGTGGGCGAACAGTACGTAGCCGCCGGTGGAGAGGTTGGACTCTTCCATCAGCTTCTGCAGGTGTTCCACCGCCTCGCGGCTGAACCCCACGAAGTCGCGGTCGCCTTCCAGGTACTCGCCGAGCCAGCCGCTGAACGGGTAGGCCCCGGACTCGCCCTGGAAGAAGCCCCAGGCCTTGTTCTTGGCGTTGTAGCTTTCGTTGAGGTCGGCCAGCAGGTTCTCGATGACCTGGGAGTTACCCAGCTCAGCGTCGCGCGCATGGAGCACGGTCGGGGTGCCGTCGGGCTTCTTGTCGATCAGGTGGATGATGGAATGGCGGATAGGCATGGCTGCCTCCTATGTTGGTGAGGTGGTCAGACGCCTACGGGAACTTCTTCGCCGCCCAGTGCTACCAGCAGCTCGGGGATGAATTGCTGGAAGGTGAGCATCATCAGGACGAAGCTGGCGTCGGCCTGTGCGAACTCGTCGGAATCCTTACCAGCGTCGTCCAGTGCCCGCTCCTGCAGCAGGTCGTCGAAGCGGAGGCTGCGGATCACCAGACCCTCGTCGAGTACGAAGTAGAGGTCTTTCTTCCAGGCGAGAGCGAGCTTGGTGACGCTCTTACCTGAGTCGAGGTGCTGGCGGATCACGTCGCTGGTCAGGTCCTGGTGTTTGGCGGTGATGCTGCCTTGCTCGTCGGTGTCGCGGAGCAGGGCGCCGTCGCACAGCCAGAAGTCGCCACCCGCATTAGTTTCTTGGCTTCGCAGCCACTCGGTCATGGTTGCCGTCGGCGAAACCTTGGTTGCGATCGGTCGGACGGGGAGAGAGCCCAGGGCTTCGCGCAAGGTCGACAGCAGATCCTCGGCGGCCTTCGCCGTGGCGGTGTCCACGATCACCAGGCCTTGCGCCGGCATGATTGCGGCGAAGGTGCGCTTGCGGCGGGTGAACGCGCGCGGTAGGAGGGTCTGGACGATCTCGTCCTTCAACTGGTCGCGCTCTTTCTTGTAGACCTTGCGCTGCTGGGTTTCCTCGACCTCTTCGACCTTCTCCTTCAGTGCTTCGTTGACCACGCTGCCAGGCAGGATCTTCTCCTCCTTGCGGCAGCAGATCAGCCAGAATCCGTTCGCCTCGCGTACCAGCGGTGCGTCACCCTTGCCGACCGGCGGCGCGAAGCCGTAGGTGGTCAACTCCTGGGAGGCGCAGGGGCGCGCTGGTTTGCTCGCCAGGGCACTTTCCAGAGCGCTGGCCGTTGTGTCGATGGGTTGGGTGAGGCGGTAGATCAGTAGGTTGCGGAACCACATGGTGCTGTCTCCGGGCGGCCCGGCGCTCAGACGATGCGCCAGAGCCTGCGGTAGGGGTTGTCGAAGGGGATGTCGTCGTCGTAGCTGTCGTAGTCGGTCGCCGGTTGCGGCTGGTGGTGAGTGGTCGGCCGCGGTGGCGGCTCGCGGCCAGGGCCAGGGCCAGGGCCACGCGCCTGGCCTGCCTGCTCAGGCTTGCCGCCGAGCAGTTGCATGTTGCCGTTGATGTCCACCACTACCTCGGTGCTGTAGTGGTCCTGGCCGTCCTGGCCCTGCCACTTGCGGGTGCGTAGGCTGCCTTCGATGTAGACCTGGGAGCCCTTTCGCAGGTATTGCGCTGCGATTTCGGCCAGTCGGCCAAATAGCACCACCCGGTGCCACTCGGTGCGCTCCTGCTGCTGGCCGGTCTGCTTGTCCTTCCAGCTTTCGCTGGTGGCCAGGCTGAGGGACGTGACTGCTTTCCCGCTGGGGGTGGATCTTGCGTCTGGATCCTGGCCCAGATGGCCGACCAGGATGACCTTGTTCACTCCGCGTGCCATGACTCAGGCCTCCGTCTCAGCCGGCGGCACCGAGCTGGGCGGCGCTACATCGACTCCCTGCAAAGCGAAGTAAATGCGGGCGCAGGCCTCGGCGTCCGGCATCGCGCGGTGAGCCTCTACCAGGTCCTCCCCGGTGAAGTGCTTGTATGCCTCGGCCAAGGTCGGCAACTTGTTGCGGGGAAGCGCGACCTGTGCGCGGGAGCGATAGCAGGTGCAGAACTTCTCACCCGATTCCTTGAATGCGTTGGCCGCTTCATCGTCCTGGTAGCGCATCAGCGCGATGCGAGTGATACGGTCGTCGAAGCTGATGTTGTGCGCCGCGCGGCGGGCAGCGCGGCCGTTGATCGCAAGAAAGCCCTCCAGAGCCTCGGCCTCGCTGATGCCAACATCCATCGCCTGTTCGTGGCTGATGCCGTGGATCGCTGTCATTTCGGGGGTGATTTCCCAGCCGTTGGGTCGCACGATCGCCTCGAAGCGATCGATGGTGTTGCCGGCGGCATCGCAGAGCAGAGCGGCAACTTCTACGATGTGGGGCTGGCACGGGTCTTCACTGGGCAACTTCCACTCGGGAATCCCCGTCGTTTCGAAGTCGAAAATGTTGGTGAGCATGGTCTGTCCTCGGTGGTTGGGCATCAGGCTGCGCGCTCAACGAACGCGCACCCGGATGCCGCACCGGCGGTGGGCGCCGGCGCTGGCGGTTCGGAGGGGCTGGGGGAGTGGATTAGGAGGAGGGGAGCTTGCGGTAGCCGATGGCGTACAACCGTTCAGCCTGTTCGCGCGTGAGCATGTGCGTACAGGAACCAACCTTGTACTGGTAGTCGCTGAGCATGGCATCGACAGCCTGGGCGGCGATCTGCTCGGGGGTGAGGAGCGGGCGGAACAGCATGTCGTGCGTGCGGTAGTACTGTTCTTGGCCGTTGTCGTACGCAACTAACGACTCGTCGCTGATGTACCGAATTTCACAGCGCCGATACTCCGGCCAGATCATGTGCCTGTATTCGCATTCCACGCCGACCGGCGGCAGGCCGTCTTGGCCGTTCCACTGCATGACAGGCTCCTTTGCCTCATCAGCCACAGGACGACGTTCCACCAGTAGCCATACGTGGCCCAGTTTGGTCATATCGCAGGTGTGGAAGTCTGGCCGCAGGTTGCCCACACGCTGGCGTTTGCTGATCCGGCAGCCCCATCCCTCAACCCAGTACATATCGTTGCCGTGCTCGGTAGTGACCACTGCCTGCGCCCAATGAGGCGCGATGCTCCAGTCGATACTGGTCATTCTCGTTCCCTAGAACTGTGCCGGCGTGGCCGGCGCGAGGTGGATGGTCAGGCCGCTTTCGCGGGGGCCTTTTCGACGATCACGCCCGGCAGATTCAGCGTTTGGCCCTTGCTGTTGGCCAGGCTGTCCAGGGCCGGCTGGTCGACAACGAGCAAGTCCTCGGTAGCCAGGCCTTCGGCGATGGCGGCGATGAACGCGCTTTTATCGACGACGCGGGCGCGCCACTGGATAGCGCCGGGCTCTGCTGCCTTGCCGGCGGGCTTGATCTGGGCGGGCGCTGGTGCAACCTCGGCCTTCGGCGCCTCCGGCTCGACAGCGACGGGCGTGCCCTGCTCGGCGAGCTGCTGGCGCGCGGCAGCAAGCTCCTGCTGCTGGCGCGCCAGTTCTTCGCGTTGGCGTTGCATTTTCTCTTGCTGCCGGCGCATTTCCGCCTGTTGCTCCTCCATGCGGCGGCGCATTTCGGCTTGCTGGGCTTCCAACTCCTGCCGCTGACGCTCCGCCTGCTCGAAGGCCAGGCGATCGGTCAGCATTTGAGTTAGCTCGTCCAGAGCAGCCTGGCGGGCCTCTACGGCTTCTTTCGTCAGGTCGTAGAAGTCGTGGGTTGCGTCGATTTCGCCGACGCGATCCAGCATCGCACTGATGTCGTCGCTGGACCGGCCACGAACCTGCGCGGGCATGGCCTTGATCGCATCGACCTTCTGCTGCAATCGCGCAATACGCTCCCGGCGCTCACGCTCAACGCGATCATCCACCACTTTCTTGGCAGCCTTCATCGGGTCTTCCAGGGCCGCCAGTTCAGCAGTGATGCGCTTCGCTTCTGTGTCGATGATCTGTCCGGCCTGCAGGTACGGTGCCTTCTCGCGCTTGCGCGCGGCCTCTAGGCTGGTGCGCAGGGAGGTCAGCTCTTTGATACCGTCCTTGATGAACGCATAGCCCTCTTCGGTATTTGCGTCCGGCACTTCGGCGTATTTCACACGAAGTTGCGCCAGAGCGGCATTGGTGGCGCTGTACTCGGTGACCTCGACGGTGCCGTTGTCCAGATCGACGTTTTTCAAGATGGTCATGGCGCTATACCTCAGTGGCTGGGGTGTTGATGGGTTTCAGGACGGCCAGGCGGGCGTCGGCGGCTTCGTTGATGCGAGCCTCAATGGCCGCCGGCTTGATCTTCACGACCTCGGCTTTGGCACGAGCTGTTTGCGCGATCTGCTTGCGCATCATTTCCAGAGCGCGCTCGTTGGGGCAGACTTCCAGGGCGCTGATTTGGCTGTGCAGCCAACTGGCGAACTCCCCCTTGGCCTCGTCCAGCACGGCCTCGGCGCCTGTTTCGCCAGCGCCCTCCAGGCGTTCCCTGAGCTTCTGGCCTTCGAGGTACGTGGCATCGTCGAACATGCCGAGGTGCACATCGGCGCAGAAGCCGGCGAGGCTCAGGCACTTCTTGATCGCGTCGGTGACGCTCTTCTTCGGCGCGTCGAAGTCGGTGGAGACTCCGTAGGTGGTCCGGCGCACGAAGGGGGTGTGCCCGAATTGCTGGGAGTAGCAGCGCTCCCCGTCATGTACGTACCAGAGCTTGAGGAGCACGGTGTGCATCAGTTCGTGGCAGATGACCCCGCCATCCTTGCCCAGGATGGGAGCCCCCTGGTCGAAGCGGTCGGTGATAATGTCAAAGCCCCAGCCCTTGCCGATCGGCCCGAACAACTCGGTGGCGCGCTGGTATACGTATTGCGCGTTGATCGTGGTGACGTCACGACCGTCAAAGTGCTGGGTTTTGGTGGCGCTGAGCGGGGTGTTCTTCACCTGGTCCCAGAGCGCCATATTGTGGTTCGGTTTGGTCATTGTGCTTCTCGCTTCACGACTGTCGGCGCCGTGGCTGGTTGTTCCGCGGTAATCAGTCCGCCCCAGATCGGGCCCAGGGCGAGAATGAGCAGGAAGAGGAGGCCGCCGATCAGGCCGCCCACCCAGATGGCTTTGCGCTTCGCGTTCATGTCGGGAGCATCCTGTAGATCAGCCAGCCGTAGAACGGAGCCACCAGGGCCAGCACGCCGATGGCCGACGCAATTTCGATGAGCGCCCGGCGGGCTCCAGTTGCATTTGGCTTCATGCGGAGGCCCCTCCCTTGGCTTTGTCGATTGCGCTTCGGGCCGCCTCGATCGCCGCAGTTGTGATCGCGTTGCGATGCTGCGGCAGATAGCCGACCAGCGCGCAGTACGCTTGCTCCAGTGCGATGAGTAATTCGGGGCCGTAACTTTCAACGCGCCGCTGTGCTGCGCGTTCCGCCCGCTTGCGGTTGTCGCGCTCGATTGCAGACTGCGCTTCCTGTTCGGTGGCGTAGAACCTGTACCAGTCAGCGCGCTTCGCGATGCGCGTGCCGTCGGCTCGAACGTAGTACGCCTTCGTTTCCCGAACGAACTCACAGCGGCTAGCTGCGTCTCGGCCGGCCCGGACTTGAAAGCGGGTGATTGGATTCATACCCGAGTACTCCTGAGTTCTGCCCAGCGGGCGTCCGACGCGGCGTCGAGCCGGTGGCGCATGTCGTCGTAAATACGGGTGTCGATGAAGCCGACCGCATAGGCCAGTTCAATTTGGCCATGGACGAACTTCTGGTCCGGGCGTGGGAACGGTGATCGGCGCATCGCCGTAATGCCTTCCTCGATCATCAGCACCGCGCGTTCATCGCTGAAGGCCATCGTTGTCCTCCTGCTCTTCGTCGTCAGGCTCCGGGTACGGCTGGTCCCAGAGCGGGTCGACGGCACGGTCGTAAGCGAGTTGCGCGTTGCTGAATGCCGCGCGGTTGCGGCGGTCGCGGTATGTCCACATCGGGATGCTCTCCGTGTTTCACCTGCATTCGGCTGAACGCTCACGCCGCCGGGATTGCCCGGTGGGGAGGCGGGGAGCGCTCATGCGAATGCGGGCGGCGAAAGAAGCCCGGCCGGAGCCGGGCAAGGGGGGGATGAAACGGGCTCAGGAAACAGCAGTGCAGTTGCGCACCAGCACCGGCGTGGCCTGGCCTTCTAGCCAGATCACCGCCATGCCGGAGGCGGAAACTTTGGCTTGAGTGAGCGTTCTGGTGCGGATGGGGATGCCGTCGCGGAGCGGACGGTACTCAACGACCACCGGATTCGGATGCATGCGATTCCACTCTTCAACCAGGTCTTTGGGTGAGGCGGGCCGGACTGCGCCAACCCGGGCGTAGATCTCGGCGCGATGAATGGCCATCGCTTCCGGAGCAACGATTCCGAGGCGGATCTGGCCGCCTCTGTTCTCGACGACGGTCACGGTGATGTCGTCGCCAATGTGCAGGGTTTCGCCGACTCGGCGGGTGAGGATCAGCATATGTGCCTCCGTTCAGGATGCTGGACGTGCGGGCTCAGGCCGGCTCGCAGTGGGAAAGGGCAACGCAACCGGACACTCCGGCGAGCCAGACGACAGCAGTGTGTCCGCCGAGCACCTGGGCTTCGGTTGTCGTCCGGGTGCGCTTCGGCGCCGCGCCGCGATGGAATCGGTAGTCGACCTCGGTTCCGGCGGGGTATGCGGAATTCCAGGCAGCAACGGTCGCCGCCGGGTTGGCGTTTCGCTTCATCGGGTGTCTCCGGATAGAGTTCGGTGGGGCTGGTGATGCCCTGCTACCGGCAGGGCGGCGGGTTATAGGTCGGCCCAGCCTTGGGTTGCTGGATCGATTGCCGGCGCCTGCTGCTTTAGCAGTTGGTCGGCGTACACGCGGGTTTCTTCCCAGGTGTCCGCATCGGCGAAGACGTGGCGCTTGTACTCGCCAGAAGTGACGCCGACGTAGCGAACAAGCGCGCCGTAGTCGCGGCAGATTTCCCGGCCGTCAGCGGCCAGCATCAGGTTGACGCAGCAGTACATGGCGCCGACTTCCAGCGGGTTGCGGTCAATGTCCAGAATCTGTTCAGTTGCCATCGTCTTGCCCTCCAGGGCGGTAAAGCCCCGGCGAACCGGGGCATGCTCCTTATGCGGCTTTCACCTTGCAGGCGCGGGCCTGCAGTTCTTTGCCGTTCACTTCGACGACCAGGTACTCACCGCCACCGCGGCCGGTGCCCTTGTTGATGGTGCGCAGGAACTTGCCTTCCTTCGCGACGCCACGCGGGTTGGTCAGGATCACGGACTGGCCTTTCTTGAACATCGGTGTTTCCTCTCGTTGTGGTTTCCCGTATGCCCCTCCCGTACTGGCGAGGGGCATCTAGGAAATCGATGTTGCGGTCCGCTGTTACTGATCGCGCCACCTGCGGATGGGCGCATTTCTGCTTGGCTCCAGTCGGTCCCTGTCTGTTGGTAGGCAGTTTCAAAGGCCTACTCCACGGGGCTGGGGGAGGTTTTTCGCCACCTACCTGGCTATCCGGCGAGTCTCCGGCTTGTTGTCGTCACGATGTTCTGTGTCGATGAGATAAAAATTACCAGTGGCATTTAAGTAATGTCAATGCTGATGGTAATAAAATTTTCCAACGCTCATCAGGCACAGGTTGAATGGGTGAGGTGGCGGGTATACTGTATTTATATACAGCTAACGGGAGGTGCTTATGGCTAAGCAACAGAAGAAGCAGCAGGTGGTGAAACCGCTGACGGCAGCCGAACGGCTGGGCCTGCGCGTTTCAGAGATGATCAATTCACCGAAGGCTCAGGATCTGAGGATGGTGACAATTCACCGGCTGGACACGGATTCCGATGAAGCATGGGAGGGAGTGATGGGAGTACTTGCCGAGACGGACGGTCTTGAGCTGATCTTTAACGATGACGGTACCGTCACTCTTAAGTGGGAGAAGCAGGAGAGGGAGGAGGAGGCCTGGTAGGCTGGATACGAAAAGCCCCGCGTGGGGCGGGGCTTGTTAAGCAAGGCGCGTATCAGTGCTTCCTACGCCTGAGTACCGACCACCAGAATACCCAGCCCATGATGCTGAGGTTGTTCTCGCGCATCTGGTCCTTGGTGTACTCCTCGTCTGGGTATTCGTCACGGTTAAAGCTGCGTAGGCGGATGCCACCACCAGGCAATCGGTAGACGAACTTCACCCGTAGCATGTCATCGTGTTTCAACGCATAAATCTCGCCATCGATTATCGTATGGGCGGATAGGTCAACCCCGATGATGGCGCCATCGGCAATCAGAGGCTCCATGCTGTTGCCACTGACATTCACGCAGACCGAATGTTTTGGATCCACCCCCGACTCGCGCAGACCAGCCTTCGCGAACCTGATTTTTTGCTTGGCCTGCTCACGGTCGGGATAGCGACCGTCCCCCGCGGCGATTTGGATCTCGTCGAAGTACGGTATTTCAACCTCATCCGGGTCGAGCGGGTCCCCCACCTCGAAACTGGACATGGGCGTAAGTTCGCCCTCTGTCTCCGCTTTAGGCGCCGGCCGGAGAGTCTTCGCCATATCCGTTATTTCGTCCGCTAGGCGCGGACTGAACTCCCGAACATGAACCTGGAGAATTTCTGCGAATGCCGCCGCTGCCTGGGCGTTCAAAGGGTTCACGCCATTCAGGTAGTGGCTAACGGAGCTTTGGTTGATCCCAAGGAGGTGGGCGAGCTTCTCCTGCGTTAGACCGAGGTCACGCTTTCTGCTGTTGAAGATGGCCTTCAGTTGAAGGCACTCGTCTTTTCTGTCTGGTGGAAGAGGTTTTTTGCTCATCTTCGAATCGTATTCCCACAGGTAATATTTCAGCAAATGCCTATAGCATTGAAATGTTTAAATGCCACAGGTAATATTCTGGTGTGAGGAACACTTTGGAGAGCGGTCATGAACCGAGTACACATCAAGACATTTGCCTCCGAGCACGGGCAGTCCAGGGCTGCGGCGCTACTCGGCATCACTCAAGGGGCACTCAGCAAGGCTTTGCGTGTTGGTCGTGACATCTACGTCACCGCGCATGCTGATGGGACTTTCACTGCCGAGGAGGTGCGCACCTTTCCGGCCCAGAAGGTGCGCTTCGTTTCTTGACATGGACTGGTTCGTAGCAGGAGTGACTGCTGCAAGTAGATGCGTCAGCCAGCGCTTGGCGCAGGAGAACCAGGGCCTATGGGAACCGAGAACAGGGCTGACATGCAGTTCACCGTGACGATCAATCAAGCGAAAGCGCTCGAGTGGGGGCTGAACTCGCAGCAGGCGCTGCTGTTCGCCTTCGTCTACGAGTGCCCGAGTTGGGCGCGCCTGGTTCAGACGCCCGCAGGTGATTTCTACGCCCTGAGCAAAGCGAAGATCCTCGAGGAGTTGCCGCTGCTGACGGACAAGCCGGACACGGCGTACCGCTTGCTGAAGCAGATCGCTGCGGCCGGTGTGATCGATCTGTCGAGCACAGCAACCATCACACTCGTGCGGCTCACTGCGAAGGGGCAGGAGTGGAATCGGAAACTGGACGGGTCGGAAAAATATCCGACCCAGGTCGGAGAAAAATCCGAGGTCGGAAATTCTTCCGAGGTCGGAGAAAAATCCGATGCAGGCAGGTCGGAAAAATCTCCGACCAAGATCGGAAAAAAATCCGGGGTAGGTCGGAAAAAAATCCGTTCAGGGTCGGAAAAATCTCCGACAAATCAGGTAACCAGTAATCAGGTAACCAGTAATCAGGGTACCAATCAGGATATTGCCGGGGAGGCTGCGCCGGCCCCGGGCGGGGAATTCGTCGGCGCCGAGCAAGAGCCCGGGCCGCGCTGCCAGATACCGGCCGACATGCCAGGCCCGAAAGACCCGAACTGCAAGGCGTACCGCACATGGGCCAACTACGCCATGGCCTATCGCACTCGATACACCGCTTGGCCGGTTTGGAACGCATCGGTTGCCGGCAAGCTTTCGAAGCTGATCGATCGTGTGGGCCAGGCCGACGCGCCAAAGGTGGCCGCGTTCTACGTCAAGTGCATCCACGATGCTCGACTGATTGCTCAGCACCATCCCCTCGGCCTGTTGCTGGCGAACGCTGAGGGCTACCACACGATGTGGTTGACCAACCGCCCGACCACCGGAACGCAGGCACGCCAGCAGGAGAACACCGCATCGAACTTGTCCGCCGCTGAGCAGGCCCTGGCTGAGCAGAGAGCGAGGAGGGCTGCCCATGCTGACGCCTGAGCAACAAGACGAACTGCTGCTTTCCCTTTTCGGCACCGCCGAGGCAATGGGTCAGCAACTCACGCCGGCCGCTGCCCAACTCATGGTTCAAGACCTGGCTGCCTACGAAGAGCCAGTGCTGACCGCCGCATTGCAGGCCGTTCGCCGGGAGGGCGGACGATTCACGGTTGCCGCTGTACTCCGGCATGTCGAGTCCGCCGACGGTCGGCCCGAGCCGAACGAGGCCTGGGCGATCGCCCTACAGAGCTTCGACGAGGCTGAAACGGTGCTTATGACGCCGGAAATCCAGCAGGCGGCTGTGGTAGCCGCACCGCTCATGAAGGGGCGTGGTGACCGGGTGGGCGCGCGCATGGCGTTCATTGCCGCCTACGAGCGCCTGCTCACTCGTGCCAGGCAGCAGGCGCTGCCCGTCAGGTGGTCGCTGTCGTTGGGCAGCGATGCGGGCCGCCGAGCTGCTGCGATCGAGGAAGCGGAACGCCTGGGGCGTCTGCCGGCGCCGGCAGCGCAGTTGCTGCTCGAACAGCACGTACTCGAGCCGGTTTCGCCGGCCGGCAGCGCAATCGCCGGGCTGCTGACTGGACCCTCCGACCGGCTGCTGGCACTGACGAATGACCCACTGACCCGCGAAGCCCTTGCGAGGGAGGCTGCTGGTGGGGGGGATGTGCCAGACGACTTTCGCCGGCGGCTTGAAGACATCAAGAAGCGCTTGGTCCGCAGGGAAAAGGCGAAGGTCCGACTGCGTGATCGCCACCTGCGCCACGAGCGCGAAGACATGGACCGTCGGCGCGCCGCGGTTCTTCAAACCATCGATCAGCTACAGAGCCAGGAGGTTCAACATGGCTGAAGCACTATCAACCCAGGCGCCGGCCAAGAGCGCGGCGGCGAAGAGGAAGCGCGCCGGGCGGCCGATCTACCTGGAGTTCAAGCGCATGGTCGACCCGGACACCGGCGAGGTTCGCCTGGCCCTGGTCGCCGACAGCGGCATCGACAAGTTCCTGCTGAAGGAGCGCGGGTATAAGGCTGGCGCAAAAGTGCGCGCGGAGCTGAAGCAGCCGCGGGACGTTCGCAAGCACCGCCTGGTCCACCGCATGGGCCAGTTAGTCGCGCGCAATGTGGATGGGTTCCAGGGGATGGATGCGCACTCGGTGATCAAGAAGCTACAGGGAGACGCAGGGGTTTGCTGTAGCTCGGAGTATTTCGACCTGGGCGGGCTGGGGCGCGTGTCGCGCCTCGTGCCGGAGTCGTTGGCGTTCGACGAAATGCCCGAGGAGAGGTTCCTGGAGTTCTGGAGGGGCATCTGCCAGCACCTGATCGAGCACTACTGGACAGGCATGAGCGAAGAGCAGATCGGCGACATGATCAACATGATGCCCGAGGAGGTGGTATGACCCGGAGCCGCGACGACTACTGGGGATTCGTCGACCCTGCTGCGGAGGTGGTGTGATGCTGGTCGCCGCGAAGAAGCCTCGCAAGAAGACGTGCAAGGCGTGCCGGGAGGTATTCACTCCAGAGCGTTCGCTACAGTCAGTGTGCAGTCCGAAGTGCGGATTGGCGTTGGCGGCTGCCAAGCGCGAGAGAGAGCGGAAGTCTCTGGCGAAGATAGAGCGCCGCGAGATCCGTGCGGCCAAGGAACGCTTCAAGACCCGTTCGGACCATATGCGTGAGGCGCAGGCCGCTTTCAACGAGTGGATTCGCCTGCGCGACGCCGACAAGCCATGTATCAGTTGTGATTCCACGGCCTGTGACACAGGGCTGATCACCGGCAGTCGCTGGGATGCAGGGCATTACCGCTCCGTCGGTGCTTGTCAGGCTCTGCGCTTCGAGCCGCTGAACGTGCATCGGCAGTGCGTGCGCTGCAACAGGGACATGTCCGGCAACGCGGTGGAGTACCGCATACGCTTGGTCCAGCGCATCGGCGCCGAGAAAGTCGAATGGCTGGAGGGGCCGCACGAGCCGCGGCGGTTTCCTATCGACGAACTGAAGGAGATCAAGGCCAAGTATCGAGCGCTGTCTCGGGAATTGAAGCGCAAGATGGGGAGGGGAGTAGGGCATGGCTGACCCTCAGTTCAAGGAGTGGCTGCAGGAGCAGTGGCGCATTCTGCGTCAACACGGGCTCATCGCTGAAGGGGAGAGCAGATGAAGAAGTCATCGACCCAGGTTGTACTCGACGCAGTTCGGGAACTGCACAGCCAGCAGCAGATCGTCACTCGCCAGACCCTGGTCGAACTGACGGGGTTGAAGCCCGGCGTTGTCGATGATCGCCTTTCCGTCCTGGTGGACGACCTGCTGGTGCTGCGCGTCGAGCGTGGTGTGTTCGTACCGGCTCCGCAGTTCGATCCGCCCAGGCCGATCACTATCACGCAGATACCAGGTGGCTGGGCGAAGGTCGAGATCAGCGATGATCACGTAATCACGCTTACCCCAGCGGAGAAACGGATGCTCGGCGAATTGCTGGCGGGTGCGGCTCAGCAGTTCGCAGCGATCGATATCGGGCATTCGAACCAGATACTGGCCGCGGAACTGGCGATCAAGATACGGAAGCTGGAAAGGGAAGTGGCAGCATTACGCGCAGACAGGGCCGATGGCGGGCAACTCACCTTAGCTATGAATGATGCTCCGGCTGTGCAATAGGCTCAGCATAGGGCGACGATATCACCAGCGGCTACTCGCTCAGATAGAGCCGTCAGCCTGCCGATTCCTTCCTGCAGGAATCGGCTCAGTTGCTCGATGCACTCGTGCTGATCCTGAGTGAGGTGAAACTCCGACTCCATGGCTTCCATTAAGTCCAGGCAGCACTGATTGAGGAAGCCTACCTCTAGCAGTTCTGCCCGCAATCGACGCCTCAGCATCTCATCCATTCCAACGTCCATCTACTTCGCATAAGCAGTTGGGGACCGTAGCAAAAACGAGATGCTTGTCACAATTATCAGAACGATTAGGGTTTTCGCCAACCTGCATGATCCCCCTGTAAGGTTCGACCCTTCCCCTCTGGCCCGGACAATTCCGGGTCATGACCCAGAAGCCCAACACCGAACCGAAGAAGGCCCCGGTAGCGAAGAAGCGCGCTACTGGGGCTTCCGCACGTCCCCCAGTCAAGACCGCAGCGAAACGGCCCCCGGGTCGCCCGAGCAGGTATACGCCCACTGTCGGCCTAGCTGTCTGTACCGCGCTTGCGGAGGGCATGAGCCTGCGGAAGGTATGCCAGTTGCCGGGCATGCCGGCGATGTCCACGTTCCTCCGGTGGCTGGCCGACGAGCAGCATGCAGATTTGCGAGAGCAGTACGCGCGTGCGCGCGAGGCACAGGCCGACACACTCGCTGAGGAGATCCTGCAGATCGCCGACGACGGCTCGAACGACACATACACGGACGATGAAGGTCGCACGCATGTCGACTACGACCATATCTCCAGGTCGAAGCTGCGCGTAGATGCTCGGAAGTGGCTGGCATCGAAGATGGCGCCCAAGAAGTATGGCGACCGCATCACCAACGAACACACTGGCGCAAATGGTGGCGCCATAGAGGTCAAGAGCACAGTCACTTTCGTGCAGCCAAAACCACGAGGTGACGACGAGTGACCACCTTCGTCGCCGCGCCCCTCAACCTGAACATCACGCTCCCCTTCAAACTGGCGCCACTGTACGAGGCGCGCCGGTACAAGGTGATGCGTGGTGGGCGCGGCGGCGGTAAGTCCCATGGCGTAGCCCAGGTGCTGCTCGACATGGGCGCGCGCAACCCCCTGCGCATCCTCTGCGCGCGGGAAATCCAGAAGTCTATGCGCGACTCGGTTCACCGGCTGCTGCGCGACTACATCGTCAAGCTCGGCCTGACCGAGTTCTACGAGGTGCTGGACACCGAGATTCGTGGCCGCAATGGCACGCTGTTCCTGTTCTCCGGCCTGCAAGGGCACACCGTCGATTCCATCAAGTCCTTTGAGGGCGTAGACATCGTATGGGTGGAAGAAGCCCAGGGCGTGTGCAAGAAGTCCTGGGACGTGCTGATCCCGACCATCCGCAAGGATGGATCGGAGATATGGCTGACGCTCAACCCGGCGATGGACACCGACGACACCTACGTGCGGTTCTGCGCCGCGCCGGATGACGACGTGTGGCTCTGCGAAATCAACTGGCGCGACAACCCGTGGTTCCCTGATGTCCTCAACCAGGAGCGCCTGCGCGCCAAGCGCTCCATGTCGCAGGAGGACTACGAGCACATCTGGGAAGGCAAGCCGCGCACCGTGGCCGAGGGTGCCATCTACCGCCATGAAATCCTGGACCTGATGGAAAGCGGGCGCGTTCGCCCGGTGCCATACGACCCTCTGCTACCCGTCCACACGGTATGGGACTTGGGCTGGAACGACGCCATGACCATCGGCTTTGTCCAGCGCGGGCCGATGGACGTGCGAATCATCGACTACATCGAGGACAGCCATCGCACGCTGGATTGGTACGTGGCTCAGATCGAGAAACGCCCGTATCGCTGGGGCATCGACTACCTGCCGCACGACGGTCGTACCCGCAACTACCAGACCGGCAAGAGCACCGAGGAACAGCTACAGGCGATGGGCCGCAAGGTCCACGTCCTGGCCGCCACCAGCGTAGAGGAAGGCATCAAGGCCGTCCGCATGCTGTTCCCGCGATGCTACTTCGACAAGGACAAGACCGGGCGCCTGGTGGAGTGCCTGAAGCGCTACCGCCGCGCCCTACACCAGCAGACCGGAGAGGCCATGGCGCCCCTGCACGACGAATACAGCCACGGCTCCGACATGTTCCGCTACGTCGGCCAGGCCGTGGAAATCATGCCCAACGAAATGGAACGCGCCTACGAGGAAGCGGAAGCGCCTGACTGGCGACTGTGAGGACACGACATGCAGATCACTGAGAATGACCGCCAGTACATGAATGGCCTGCCACCGGCCGGCGACACGCCGCTGACCGTGGACGAGTACGCCGACATCAACTACGAAATCGAGGACCAGCCCGCGTGGCGCGCCGTCGCCGACAAGGAAATGGATTACGCGGACGGGAACCAGCTCGACACCGACCTGCTGCGTCGCCAGCAGGCACTGGGCATCCCGCCCGCGGTAGAAGACCTGATTGGCCCGGCCCTGCTGTCCCTGCAAGGCTACGAGGCCGTCACTCGCACCGACTGGCGCGTGACGCCGAACGGTGACGTGGGTGGCCAGGACGTGGCCGACGCCCTGAACTACCGGCTGAACACGGCAGAGCGCCAGTCTGGTGCCGACCGCGCATGCTCCGAAGCGTTCCGGCCGCAGATCGCGTGCGGTATCGGCTGGGTAGAGGTCAGCCGCGAGTCGGACCCGTTCAAGTTCCCGTACCGCTGCCGGCCTATCCGCCGCGACGAAATTCACTGGGACATGAAGTGCGGCGACGACTGGGAGGCCTGCCGCTTCCTGCGCCGGCAGCGCTGGCTGTCACCTGATCGCATTGCCCTGGTGTTCCCGGAGCATGCCGAGCTGATCCGCATGGTAGGTAAGTACGGCAGCACCTGGTGGGGCCAGCCCGATCTCGGAATGATGGAAGGCGGCACATCCACCGGTCTACACAACGCATGGAACGAGGCGCGGGCCTGGACCGTGCAGGAGGACCGCTGGTACAACCCAAGCAGCAAGGAAATCTGCCTGGTGGAACTCTGGTATCGCCGCTGGGTGCAGGTCCACGTCCTGAAATCGCCCGATGGCCGAGTCGTCGAGTACGACCCGAACAACCTGGCGCACAACATCGCGCTGGCGTCCGGCCGCATTTCACCGAAGAAGGTGACGGTATCCCGCGTGCGCCGCTCCTACTGGCTCGGGCCGCACTGCCTGCACGATGGGCCAAGCCCATACACACATCGCCACTTCCCCTACGTCCCGTTCTTCGGTTTCCGCGAGGATGCCACCGGAATTCCATACGGGTACGTGCGCGGCATGAAGTACGCCCAGGACAGCCTGAATAGCGGTATGTCCAAGCTCCGCTGGGGCATGAGCGTCACTCGAGTGGAGCGTACCAAGGGCGCGGTGGACATGACCGACGCCCAACTACGCCGGCAGATCGCACGTCCGGATGCCGACATCGTGCTGAACGCTGAGCACTTCGCAAGCAACAGGGGCGCTCGCTTCGAGGTAAAGCGCGACTACACCCTGACCGACCAGCATTTCCAGATGCTCCAGGACAACCGCGCCACCATCGAGCGCGTAAGCAACATCACGGCCGGTTTCCAAGGGCGCAAAGGCACGGCCACTAGCGGCATCCAGGAACAGCAGCAGATCGAGCAGAGCAACCAGTCAATTGGCCGGATCATGGACAACTTCCGCGCCGGCCGGACCCTGGTGGGCGAACTGCTGCTGGCAATGATCGTCGAGGACATCGGCCAGGAGCGCACTGAGGTTGTTATCGAAGGCGATGCCGTGACCGCCGATCGTGTCGTGGTGCTCAACGAGCCGCAGCGCGATCCGCAGACCGGCGCCGCCTACCTGTCCAATGATCTGCTGCGCACTCGGATCAAGGTCGCCCTCGAGGACGTTCCCAGCACCAACAGCTACCGCGGCCAGCAGCTCAACGCGATGTCCGAGGCCGTCAAGAGCATGCCGCCGCAGTACCAGGCCGCTGTCCTGCCGTTCCTGGTCAGCCTCATGGACGTGCCGTTCAAGCGCGACGTGGTGGAGGCCATCCGAGCCGTTGATCAACAGCAGACCCCGGAGCAGATCCAGCAGCAGATCGACCAGGCCGTGCAGGACGCCCTGGCCAAGGCCGGAAACGACATCAAGCTGCGCGAACTGGAGATCAAGGAGCGCAAGGCGGATAGCGAAATCAGTGGGCTGAACGCCAAGGCAGTGCAGATCGGGGTGCAGGCCGCATTCAGTGCCATGCAGGCCGGCGCCCAGATTGCGCAGATGCCGATGATCGCGCCGATCGCCGACGCCGTGATGCAGAGCGCTGGATACCAGCGCCCGAACCCTGCTGGTGACGACCCGAATTACCCCGTAGCCGACCAGACGGCGGCAATGAACATCAAGTCGCCCTACATCCAAGGGCAGGGGCCGGCAGCAGCAGAAGCTGAGGCCGAGGAGGCTCCGGTACGCAGGAACACCAGCCCGACATATCCGCCGGTGCCGGCCGAAGCCCCGACCGGCCAGCGCGGAATAGAGACGCCGAGTACGGCTGACAACCTGCCGCAGCCCTGACACACCTCCGCTACAACTCGCCAACCTGAAACCCTACCGGGCCACCCCCTGTAGGGTTTCGTTCTTCCTGCACCTGTCTCCGACACTGCCGCCCAAGCCAAGGCGTCTCCGAACGCCGGCGAGACGCGGAGTAATCCGCATTGCTGATGACCCTTGCGGCCACGGCGATATGTGGCGGGATAGGCATGAAAAAAGACGAGCTTTTCCAAGAGATAGACGGTGGACGGCCGACACCCGAACAGGCTGCCAGGATGATTGAACTGGCAATGGGCGATACCAGCAATTTCATGCTGGACAGCGACGAGCCCAACGTCGCAGCCGACGCGGGTGCCGGCGATGCTGGCGAGGCCAGCGCCGATGCCGCCGATCAGGCAGACAACACCGAACAGAACACCGACGCGCAGCAGGGCGCGGGTGACGCCGGCGCTTCGGCTGGTGGCGACCAACAGGGCAAGACGCCCGACGCCAAAGAGCTAAACGCCGAGAACGCCGTGATCCTGGCCAAGGACGGCAAGCACACCATCGGCTACGAGAAGCTGGTGGAAGCGAGACAGGGAGAACAGCACTGGAAAGCCCAGGCCCAGGCCGCGCAGGCAGAGCTACAACGCCTGCGGGATGAGGCAGCAGCGCGTGCCACGGCAGGCGAGGCCCCGACGTCGCAGGACAACCAACTGGCGGCGGCTCAGGCTGCCATGGATCAGGGGGTTGACCCGGCGATCTTCGGAGACTTCAGCGAGGAAGCGCTGGCCGCAGGCATCCAGAAGCTGATCGACGCGAAAGTGGAAGCGCGCGTGAGCGCACTCGTGGACCAGAAGCTGGCACCGATCCAGAAGAAGGAAGCCGAGAGCGCCGCGAGCGCCCACCTGAATGCGATCTACGAGGCCCACCCGGACGCCGACTCCATTGCGGAGAGCAAGGAGTTCGGGGACTGGGTGGCGTCCCGTCCGTCCTATGAGCGCGCGAGCATCGCCAAGGTGCTGGAAGCCGGCACCGCGGCCGATGTCATCGAACTGTTCGGTTCGTTCAAGTCCGCCACCGGAAACGCTCAGCAGTCGCAGCAGCAGCCGAACGCGCAAGACGCGAAGGCTGCGGCCCAGGCTGCCATCAACAAAGCCAAGACCGAACCGCCGGCCAGTCTCTCGGATATCCCGGGCGGCAAGCCTCCGGCTGGCAACCGATTCGAGGCCATCGCCGCAATGGATCCGGCATCCATGTCGGACGCCCTGCGCGGCATGAGCCCCGATCAGGTCGAGGCATTCCTGAACCGGAACATGTAAGGGAGCTACCCCATGACCGCAAGCAAAACCACCATGCGTTACGGTGATCCGAACGCGATGATCCAACAGGCCGCCGGCTTGTTCGCGCTCTGCCAGGGCCGCAACTCGACCCTGAACCGTCTGACCGGCAAGATGCCGAGCGGCACCAGCGACGCCGAGAAGAAGACCAAGGGCCAGTCGAGCCTGGAGCTTCCCATCGTCCAGGCCCAGGACCTGGGCCGCAACAAGGGCGACGAGGTGCGTTTCCACTTCGTGCAGCCGGCGAACGCCTTCCCGATCATGGGTAGCGAGTACGCCGAGGGCAAGGGCACTGGCCTGAAGATCGGCAGCGACCAACTGCGCGTCAACCAAGCCCGCTTCCCGGTGGACCTGGGCGATGTGATGTCGCAGATTCGCAACCCCTACGACCTGCGCCGCCTCGGCCGTCCGAAGGCGAAGTGGTTCATGGACGCCTACCTGGACCAGTCCATGCTGGTTCACCTGGCCGGCGCCCGTGGTAACCACTACAACAAGGAGTGGTGCCTCCCACTGGAGACGCATCCGAAGCTGGCTGACATGCTGGTCAACCGCGTCAAGGCGCCGACCAAGAACCGTCACTTCGTGGCCAGCGCCGATGCCATCACTGGCGTTGCGCCGAATGCGGGGGAGTACAACATCACCACCGCCGACGTGCTGGACGTGGATGTGGTCGACTCCATCGCCACCTACATGGACCAGATCGAGCTGCCGCCGCCGCCCGTGAAGTTCGAGGGCGACGAGGCCGCCGAGGATTCGCCGATCCGCGTCCTGTTGTGCTCGCCAGCCCAGTACAACAGCTTCGCCAAGCAGGAGAAGTTCCGTAGTTGGCAGGCTGCTGCACTGGCGCGCGCGTCGAACGCCAAGCAGCACCCGATCTTCCGCGTCGATGCGGGCCTGTGGTCCAACACCCTCATCATCAAGATGCCGAAGCCGATCCGCTTCTACGCGGGCGACACCATCAAGTATTGCGCCGCATACAACTCGGAAGCTGAGTCGAGCGCCGTGGTGCCGGATAGCTTCGGCAATCAGTACGCGGTGGACCGCGCCCTGCTGCTGGGCGGCCAGGCTCTGGCGCAAGCCTGGGCGGCTTCCGAGCACTCCGGCATGCCGTTCTTCTGGTCCGAGAAGGACATGGACCACGGCGACAAGCTGGAACTGCTGATCGGCGCGATCCTCGGCTGCTCCAAGATTCGTTTCGCCGTCGAGGCGACCAACGGCTTGGAGTACACCGACCACGGCGTGATGGCGATCGACACCGCGGTCAAGATCATCGGCCCCCGCAAGTAAGCGACAAGGGTCGGTGATCCCGGCCCTTTCCTTCGTCCAGATTGAAAGGAGGCCCGTTATGGCCCAGTACAAGACCATCCCGCTCGGCGGCCAGTTCGGCGGTGTCACGCCGTATGGCAACCTGACCACCCTGCGTTACCAGCTCGCGACCAACGCGGCCGGCGTTCTGCTCAACAGCAATGCCGCCGCCGCGCTGGCGGTTGGAGATGTCGTGGCGTTCGAGTTCCCGTTGCCCGCCGGCTTCGTCGCCGAAGACCTGCAACTGGTGATTTCCGACCACTTCGGTGCCGGCGTGACCGCTGACGTGGGCTTTGCCTACGCCGACGGCGTGGACGACGCGACCTATCCGCAGGACGCCGCGTATTTCGGCGCTGGCCTGCTGCTGTCGGCCGCTGCGCGCCTGCGCACCAGTTCCAGCAAGGCGCTGTTCGCGCTGCCCAAGGACGCCAACCTGGTTATCACCATCAAAGGCGCTGCCGTCGCGGAGGCGGGCAAGCTCCAGGTGATCGTCCACGGCGAGCGCCTCGGCGCAGTCTAAGCGCCGCCGCCCCCCGAAGGGCCGGCCCGTGCTGGCCCTTCTGTCACGCAGGAGTAGGACATTCATGAAACCCATCCTCATCGCCACCATCGCCCACGCGATCAATTCCGCCTACTGCCTCGCCATCGGCGACAAGGTGGCACCACCGTTCGCCGAGTGCCCGGAAGACATGCAGCGCGGCATCCTGGCCGGCGTGCAACTCCACCTGGACAACCCAGACACCACCCCCGAGCAGTCCCATGAGTCCTGGCTGGCGGACAAGCTGGCCAACGGCTGGGTCCATGGCGAGGTCAAGGACTTCGAGGCGAAGACGCACCCGTGCTGCGTTCCCTACGCCGAGTTGCCCGAGTCGCAGAAGGTCAAGGACTATCTGTTCCGCGCCGTGGTTCATGCACTCAAGGACATCCCGGACGCCGGGAGCCAGGACGCCGACGCGCGCGTGGCTGAGTTGCAAGACCAACTCAACGAGGTGCTGGGCAAGAATGCGGCCCTGGTGGCGCAGATGGCGAGCGACGGCGTGCCCATGCTGGATAACGGCGTGCCCATCAAGTACATCGGACCGCGGGAAAGCTTCACCGACCGCCTGTATGGCTCCGGGCTGATGTTCACCCAAGGGCAGGTGCGTAGCGTGCCCGGCGATCTGGCGCGTCGATTCCTCAACCATCGCGACCTGTTCGAGCGCTCCACCGGCCCCGCGCCGGCCGGCGACGACACCAAGCAGGTGATCGCGCAGGCTCAGCAGGCCCAGCAGGAGCGCGCTCGCAAGGAGGAAGACCTATCGGCCCTGCACCGGGAGGTGGACAACTTCGCCGACTTCACCAGCCTGGCGGCATTCGCCAAGGACCGCTACGGCCTGAACCTGGTCAAGCAGCACGGCTTGGCGCGTTCCCGTGATGCCGTCCACGCGCGCATCGACCAGTTCGGTGGCGCGGTATGACGCTGGCCGACCTGATCCGCCGAGTTCGCACGGACGCGAACGACATGGTGGAGCCGTATTTCTGGTCGGACCAGGACGTGGCCGACTGGCTCAACGACGCAGTGCGCGAAGCCGCCGTGCGCGGCAGGCTGATCCACGAGAGCCAGGCCGACGCCGTGTGCCGCACCGAGGTGGTCGCCGGAACTGCCGTCTACCAGTTGCATGCGTCGCTATACGAACTGTCGCACCTGGGCTTCTACCCGGCCGATATGTCGCGCCCGACCATGCCGGTGCTGAAGTCGGCCGAGGTGCTGGACGTGGAGCTGCCGGAATGGCGCGCATGCACCGGCAAGCCGCTGTACGCCATCCAGGGCGACACTTCGCTGCGTCTGGTGCCAACCCCCGACCGGGCTGGCATTCTGCGCGTGGAGGGCTACCGCACGCCCCTGGCTGACATGGCGCTGGCCGACAAGGACACCGCGCAGCCGGAGATTCACGCCGAGCACCACCGGCATCTGGTCCAGTGGGCGCTGCATCGCGGCTTCAGCATCCCCGACATGGAGTCGTTCGATCCGAACCGCGCCGCGCTGGCCGAAGCCGCTTTCACGGCCTACTTCGGCGAGCGCCCCGACTCCGACCTGCGGCGCATCACCCGTGAGGATGTTTCTCACCATGTAGAGGCATTCTGGCCATGAGCAAGAAGATGAGCGTGGACCTGAAGGTCGGAGAGGTACTGCTGATCGATGGTACTGCCATCCGCCTGGAAAAGAAGTCCGGGCAGGTGGCGCGCCTGCAGATTTCGGCCGACGAAGGCACCGTTATTCAAAACCCCGCAGCAGCGCGCAGGAGTGCGCTCCAAGACCTGGAGCACACCCCTGATGGCAAATACCCTCTATGACTATGCCCGCCAGCGCTTCCTGGAGGGCCAGTTCAACTGGATGACCGACACGATCAAGGTGATCCTGGTCGATACCGGCGCCTACACGCCGCAGACTGCGATCCACCAGTACCTGTCGGATATCCCGTCGTCGTCCCGGATCGCTGGCCCGGTCACTCTTACCGCGAAGACCACCACTGGCGGCGCCGCCGACGGTGCGGATGTGACGTTCACCAGTGTGTCCGGCGCGAGCATCGAGGCAATCATCATCTACAAGGACACCGGTACCGAGTCCACCAGCCCGCTGATTGCATTCATCGACACGGCTACCGGCCTGCCGATCACCCCCAACGGCGGCGACATCATCGTCACCTGGGATAACGGCACCAACAAAATCTTCAAGGTCTGAGCGCCTGCGCGCAGGAGTGCGAAATGCAAGGGCATCAACACCCGCACGAGAAGAATGCCGACTGTCACTGCGTGGCATGCCGGCCGCTTGAACGCCCCTGTGATTGTGAGGGCTGCATGAGGCTGATGAGTGGCTCGGGCAAGCCGCCAGCGCAGGGTATCGGTGTCAAGGGTATCGAGCCCAGGCCCATTGAACTGACGCCAAGCCAGGAAATGTACGTCAACTGGAAGGCTGTAGGCGCCTTGCCTCCGTTCCAGATGTTCGTTCACGAGCAGGCTCCATGTCCGCCCGACCGCTGCCAGCAGCAGTGGGCTATCGACTACGGTGTGCGCTACGGCGCCCAGGTCGGAGACAGGGTGCTGCTGGAGCGCTATGCCCAGTGGCACCAGGCGAAAGGCTACTGGCCAGACGAAACGATCCTCGGTCAACCGGTTGAAGGAGCGAATTAATGGCCGACACCATCGACCTGGACGGCGAAAAATTCGTCTCTCCATCATTCGTCACCAGTGCGACATCGCTCGACGACATCTATACCGCCTGGGTGGCCGACTTCCAAGGCTCAACGACTGCCTATAACCCTAGCTGGCCGAGCACCGATGATAGTGCGATGCTGCTACCAATCCCGCCGTTGTGGACCGGCGGGGCCGATAGGTTGGTTGTTTCAACCGAGTGCGGTGTGGAGATTGTCCCCTACCAGTTCACCTCGGCCAGTACGCACTACTCACAGGCGATCGCAGGAGTTAGCCGGTACTACTCGATCAACTGCGGGCTGCGCCTGGCGATTATCTTCCACCCGACTGGTGTCGACTCAGGTATTACCAGCTTTTCGGGCAACTACAACGCCGACCTGGCGCTATTTCGCGGCACGCATAACCGATCCAGTGAAAACGTCCAATTCGTGGCGCGTGTCGTTCCGGGCAGGCAAATTGATGTGGCCATCAAGAACACCGCCCAAACTGCTGGACTCCCCATCAAGCTGGTGGTCCTCAACGGCACCACTGTGGTGTCTTCCACCGACCTGACTACGATCGTTCAGGGTGGTGTCACACTGGTGACATGCTCCATCTACGGTGGAACCGTCTCGGGCACCGTCGTGGACCAGGCTGGCCAGCCTGCTACCCGCATCGTCCATGTTCACGAGCGCGAAACAGGGTCGGTGATCGGTAGAGGACGCAGCGACTCATCAGGTCTGTTCGAAATTCCGGTCATCGCGAAGGTGGGTACCACCATGTACGTAGTCGGCCTGGACGATGAGAACTCGCCGCTGATCAACGCTGTGATCGCCGATCGCATCGTGCTGGAGTAGCTATGACCACGGGCGTAGAGCTGCGTTTTGACGCAGTACCCAGCGGCTACGTCCCCTCCAGCAGTCGCAACGTCACGCTGGGTGGCGGCCCGCCGGCGAACCTTCCCGAAGGAACCATCGGAGCTTGGGGCATTCAGCCACCGCTGCTCTCGCGCGATGCCCGGGTAGTGCGGACAATCCTTCCGGACCCGCACGCATCGGCGGATCTCGACTTCTCTACCGTTGACCCCGGCTACGTGCCGCCAGCGTCCAATGCTGTGCTGCTTCAGTGGGGTGAGTTGCCGCCGGTAGAGGGCCAAACGGTTTTCCCGGGCGGATTCAGCGATTCCATGGTACCGCCACCGGCGATCCGTACTCAGTATCGCTTTGTGTTGCCTGTAGGATCGTCGCACCAAGTGTTCGGCGCCGCCAAGGCTTGGAAGTACAGCACGTTCGTTTCGGCCTACGGCTTCAATTCGAACGTCATCGGATCCCACAACGCACAGAACAAGCACCGAACGGTTCAGCCGACCGGATTTGTCGCCTACCAAAGCGGGCAGGCGAACATCATCAACCGAAACCGCTATGTGGCGGCCGGCAACATTGCGCCGCCGCCGTGGGGCGCGAATCCCACGGTTTGGCTGTACACCCGCTATCTGAAGCCTGGCGGCCTACTGGCGACCGCGATCCCGGATGTCCACCGCATCAGCCACGAACGCCAGTTCGTGCAGCTCAATGCTGGTGTTCCAGCGCCAGGCATGGGGACGGCATGGGTCAGTCAGGGAACGCGCGTTCTGGAGCCCATTGGCACGTTTCTGGATGCCGTGGCCAGACCTATGGTCGGCGGCACGCGCTTCTTGGAGCCGCCAGGCTGGGATTCCTCGGCATTCGGCACGCGGATCATTCCCGAGTCGCAGACGGTCGCGCCTCAAGGCTTCGCCGAGTTGTGGGGGCAGCAGGCGATCAACAACTGGCTCACCTTTGCCGAGCCGGCCGGATTCCAGAGCACCGTCCAGGAAGAATACCGCTGGGGCCGCGCAGACGTGTGGAACCTGCGCCAGTACGTGGTCCAGGAGTACGACCCGGACAGCGAGTTGAACCCGCCACCCTGGTCGCAGTGGACGCTGGTGGAGAACCGAAACCGTCAAGTGGGCACCATCGGCATGCCTTCGCCGCCGGCCGGCTTCCCGCAGATCGACAACAATGCCAGGCCGATCTTGCCAGGCGGCGTGGCGCCGCCGCAGATCACCACTGCAGCCATGATTGCCTACGGCCGCCGTTACCTGCCGCTGGAAGGCATCGAACCGCCGCCGATCCTGAATTGGCATGCCGTCTACAACGGCGCGAGGGTGTTGGTGCCGACCGGGAATGCTCAAAGCGCTTTCGGTGTGGCGAGACTGGAGAACACGCGGCGTTACTTCGACCGCATCGGCGGCTTCGACTCGGTGGATATCGGCATCGCGTTCATCGATTTCGCCATTCGCGGTATCAGCATCGAGCCGCGCTACAGCATCGAGCCGCCGGATATCAAGTTGCCCGAGGTCAAGCTGTACACGCGCTATGTCGATCCGGTAAGCAACGACATGCTGAACATGGGCCTGGCGGCTCTGTCGATCCACTTCAACGCGATCGGGCCGAGGTGGGCGCACAAAGACCTGTTCGGCGATCCGCGCATCCACAACGTGACGCCGGAGGTCGCGACCTTCGGGGCGAACGCCGAGGAATTCGGTTCGGCCTTCGTGCGCCTGCAATGGCGTCCGGTGGCGCCGGACGGCAGTAACATGCAGTTGTTCGGCCAGGCAAAGATCGCCGACCGCAAGCAGACCATCACGGTTCCAGGCACCAACCTGCTCAGGATGGGCGACAAGCTGGTGGTGACCAAGACCGGCGCGCCGCCGTACTCGCCGCAGAACATCATGGTTGATCAGGCGGTTAACACCGGAGCGGTGCTCGGAAAGCCCGGTCTGAATCAGTACGTCCTGTACGCGACAGGCATCCGGGCGCCGGACATCGAGGAGCCGACGGTGCGCATCATGGGCGTGAACATCGACGCCGGCATCAAGGTGGACGGCTACGGCCTGCCAGCCGTGAGCTTGAAGCTGCGCAAGCTGACGGTGGACGAATGGCCCGACGCTGAAGTGTTCCAGCCATCCAAGCCGCGTCTCACGCCGCACACCATCTGGGCGGTGAAGGAGGCACCCGAGCAGGCCAAGCAGAACCATCCAGCCGGTAACTTGCACTATGTAGGGGAAACGCTGGTTTATCCGCCGGGTGAGCGATTCGGCTCGGCGCGCATCAGCACCTACCTGGGCATCCTCAAGCCTTTCCCGCTGGGCGACGTGTCGAAGATGGGTGAGCATGCGATCTACCTGAAGCGTCGCTACCTGGAGCCGCGGGGTCTGCAGGCGTATCGCATGGGTTGGGCGATCGTGGGTGATGGCACTCAGTTCGTGACACAGTTCGCCGGTGCTGATTCGATGTTACTCGGGGTGCCTGCCGTAGACCGTGGCCCCTATTACGGCCCGCAAACAGTTCGGCCTGCTGGTCTGCCGGCTCCTGGCCCGGGTGGGGCTACATGGGTATCGCTGCTGGATCGTCGACTCCAGATGACCGGATTCCCGTCGCAGGCTATGGGATATTCGCGTGGAGAAGGTCCGTACCAGTGGCAGTCGCTGCATGTTGGACCGCCGATGCCGACCATTCCAAGCGGTACCGACACATCAGCATTCGGTACAGTCTGGGTTTCGCTGCGGGTGCGAGGGGTTGAGCCGGACGGTTGGGAGTCGTTCATCTGCGAATACGACCCGTCGCATTTCGCGGATCGCATGCGAGTCCGCAACGTCTTCACCCCACCGGGTCCAAATGCCCAGTCCGTGGCACCTGTAGGGTTGGATTCAGTGGATGTGGGCGTGTCCAATGTGCGGCCAGGTGTCCACTACATCCGCCCTGACGGCAACGCCGATCAGTACCGCAAAGGAGCTTTCTGATGGCCACGACTTCCCTGGTGCCGCTGGCCGGCATCAACAACGTCGCCGAAGATGCCGCGCTGCAACGCGGCGGCGAGAGCCCGAGGCTCTATGTGCGTGATGCGGTGAACATAGACCTGTCGCCGGCCGGCAAGGCGCAACTGCGGGCCTCTGTGCGCCAGGTCACGGACCAGCCGTTCCGCCAACTCTGGCAAAGCCCACTGCACGGCGACGCCTTCGGCGCCCTGGGCGACCAGTGGGGAAAGGTCGATCCGCATTCATGGACGTTCGAGCCGCTCGCACAGATCGGCGAAGGGGACCTGTCCCACGAGGTGCTGAACAATCGGGTGTGCGTCGCCGGAACGGCGGGCATCTTCACCTACGATGGCGCGCAGGCCGAGCGCCTGACGCTGGACACCCCGGCGCCGCCGCTGCTGGTGGCAGGCGCCGGATCGTTGAGTCAAGGCACCTACGGCGCGGCTGTGGCGTGGCTGCGCGGCCCCCAGGAGTCGGCGCCGTCGCTGATCGCCTTCGCGGACGTGACCGATGCCGGCGCGCTGGAAGTCACCTTTCCGCTGTGCTTGGATGCCAGTGTGACCGGCGCGCGCCTCTACCTGACGCGAGCGAATGGTGGCGAGCTGCTGTTGGCCGGCGACTACCCGCTGGGCGCGGCCACGGTCATCCTGCCGACGCTACCGGAGCTGGGCCGACCGGCGCAGTTTCGCCACCTGTCGCCCATGCCGACCGGCAAGCACCTGGCCTACTGGCGCGGGCGTCTGCTGATCGCGCGCGCCAACGTGCTGCGCTTCTCCGAGGCCCTGGCCTACCACCTGCACGATGAGCGCTACGGCTTCGTGCAGATGCCCCAGCGCATAACCTTCGTGCAGCCGGTGGATGGCGGCATTTGGGTGGGCCAGGTCGATCATGTCGCCTTTCTGGATGGCGCTGATCCGGCAAGCCTGAGCGTGTCGCGTCGTGCATCGCGGGCTCCGGTGCCTGGTAGTGCAGTCCTGGTCCCTGCCGAGGTGGTAGGCACCAACGCATCACCGGATGGCTCGCCGGTCGCCGTGTGGCTAGCGGAGAACGGCTACGTCATGGGCACCAGCAGTGGCGCCATCGCCGAGGTTCATGCAGGCGTGCTCGCCGGCATCACCGGCCGTGCCGGTACCTCTGTAGTGTTCGACCGCCGTCTACTGACGGCAGTAAGCTGAATCACCCAGAATATCGGGCCTTCAATCGCTGCGCAGGAGTGCGGCATGGGACTTCGGAGAGAACCCTATGCAACGCATTAGCAGCGCTCTGCGCAAAGAACTGGCCGCCGACCTGGCCACTGGTAGCTTCGACATCACCGAAAACGGCATTGCCTTCCCGCGGCTCAGCGTACTGGCCGGTGGCGAATACTTCGGCCGCATCAACAGCGGCGAGTGGGAGAAGGAAGGTGACAACCTGATCCCCACCGAGGGCCTGGCGCACATCCTCAACATTGCGCTGGGCAGCAAGCCCAAGGTGTCGTATTTCCTGGCCCTGTTCGCCGGGACGGCAGCACCTGCTGCCAACTGGACCGCCGCCAACTTCGCCGCGGTGGCCTCGGAGATCACCAGCATGACCGAGGGTTACACCAGCGCTACCCGCCCAGCCTGGACGCCAACCGATACCGCTACCGGTTCCATCGACAACATGAACGCGGTCGCGACCGTAACCATCGCCACGGCGTCGCAACTCAACGTCAACGGCGCCGCGTTGCTGACCAACAGCACCAAGGGTGGCACCACGGGTGCGCTGGTATCGGCGTCGAAGTACGCGGCGACTCGTGTGTTCCAGAACGGCGATACCTACGATATCGGCTACCGGCTGAACCTGACCGTCTAAGCCGATGTATTCGCCGCGCCCCTACGGACGTTTCGCGGAAGACGCGGAACTCTCCGCCGCCGATGCCGCCGCTGTCGAGCGGCTGGCCAGGAACCTGACGAACTTCAAGCAGGCGTCTGACCTCGCCAACCTGAAGCGCGTTGCGGACCTGCCCAGCGGCCGGCAGGCGGTGGCCATCGACATGGGCGGAGTGTTTCGCATCCTGGTGCTCGAGCAGCATGAGCTTCCGCAATTCCGTTTCGACGGGGTGGCACAGACCAACATCCCCATGCTGTTCTCCGGCGTCATCACCCGCGCCCAGGTGCTGACCGATGGGCAGGGCGTTGGCATAAGGTTGACCGAGCAGGCCCGGCGCCGGCTGGTGGCCTACGACCCGAAAGCGGCGCTTCCGCCGAAGGACGTGGCGTTGCAACGCTTCGTCATCAAGTACGAACCTCGTTTCCAATACTTCGAGCCGCGCGAGCAGGGCATCTACACATTCACTCAGTACGTCAAGCAGCGCCCGACCTGGTACAGCGGCGCCATGGCCGAGGTCATGCAGGTGGCTGGCGGATATGGGCGGCAGGTCATGGCCGAACTGCCAGAGGACGACCTTGAGCGCGCAAGGATGCTGATTCCTGAGCGCTACATGCACCGCATCCGCCAGGAAGTCGGCAACGTTCGGCTGCCGGCCTACACAGGCTTTCCGGACGAGCAAGGCCAGTTCAAATGTGACTACCTCGCCAGCCGCTGCAACGCCGTCGCTTTCGATGCCGGCAACAGTCCGTGGTTGCTGCAGATCAATGCGCGGGGCGTCTACGCGATGCCGCTTCCTGTGGTGCCGGCCACCACCACCGAGGCTTTCCGTGACTACGTGCTGGATGTTGGTGACGACGAGCTGCTGAAGCTTCTGGACCGCTTCGGCGGCATGCCTACTGGTGAGGGGTTCCCACAGCCGGAACAGGAGTTCGAGGCGTGGCGCCGGGCCGGCGTCATCGTCAAGGTCTGCGACACCGCCGACTTCTACAATTTCGAGGCCATGTACGCGGCGTGTGGCTGGGCGGTGAACAGCCGAGGCACCGAGGGCTTCAACACCTGCTGGACCTATGACGACGCCGGCCTGATGCAGGTCCATGCGTACAAGATGAGTCTGTCGCTGGCCCCGGCGGAGAACCAGGGGCGACTGAAGAACACCTGGAATTTCGATGATCCAGACGATGCAGCGAAACTCAACGCCTACCTGGCCCAGGTCTATGGCGCGCTGACCGATGGCACCGCCAGAGAACTGGCCATCAAGTATAAGATTCGGCGGGTGCCGGCTGGTGAGATTCTCTCGCGCGCCTCTTCGGCCAGCGGCCCGGATCTGGACTACTGGGACAGCCTGGAACTACCTCCCATCGCCACCCACCAGGGCCGCGTGTCGCGCGTCGCCAGTGGCCCTTTCTACTGGCCGTCCAAGGTCTTGAAGTCCTGCACCCGCCTGAAGTTCCCCGAACTGACGGGGCAGGGGTGCGAGTCCTTCCCGCACATCTCGCCCGACTATTCCGGCGGCGCAGTGAAGTGCGACACCATAGTCTTCGGCTGCTATGTCGAGGACCAATTGCGTGTCATCAAGTATTTCTACGACGAACGCAAGTTCCAGCAGGAAACGACAAGTACGTTCGAGCAGTACATGATCGTCGGCCAGTGGGAGAAGACCGAGACCTTCGGCCTCAGCGGGCTGATGGGGTTCTTCTACACGACCGACTTCGACGATCGGCAGGAGCAGCCGGCGGTAACGGTCCATACCAACATCGTCGGCACCGATATGGGCTACGGCAACCCGGCTTACTCCACTCCGCCGACGCTTTGGTGCGTCGGCGGCGTGAGCCGGTCCAGGTATTACATGCACCGCACCACGGTAGACACTACCGAGACGTTTACCCTGGACGTGGCGGCGCTGGTGCCGGTGTTCGAGCGCGATTGCATGCTCTACGCTTACCAGGACCATACCGGGGGACGCAGTTCCCACGAGGAAACGACGCAGGGCTCTGTGCCTGATCCCACGTCCTACGAACTCTGGTGCTACGACGACATCTGGCACTGGATGGGGCAGACGCGGAACGGGAACCGGGGCGACCCGCCATCCAAGGATGGGGTGCCTGTCTATGTCGACACGCTGGTCTACAGCCCCACCGAAATCAGCGACTTCGCCGAGAGTGGCAACTGGCTGAACCTGCCACCTGGCGGGTTTCTGGATGTCACGGGCATCTGTGGGCCGTACACCTACCGCAACTCCGTCCACAACGCCAACGGCGTCATCATCGGCGGCGAGGCGCCAGGCTTCGATCCGTACCGGAAGGACACCCAGTACCCCAACGAGAGTAGCGGGCGCCTGAGTGTGTGCCTGTCCGTGGCCGGCGCTGTTCAGGTCAACAAGGACATGCCGCACTCGTGGTACTGGGGCTTCTCGCCCGAGAACGACTTTTACTTCTACCGCGACGCCGTGCATGTCGCCATCGGCGACGCCCGGTACGCCAGCATCTACGAGACGGGCCAGGATGGACTGCGCCGCCGCTGGGGGCATACCGCACTTGCCGATCACAAGGCGGCCCACCACTTCATAGGGGTTATCAATGAGTGACTACCGCGACGATTCCAACGACACGGCGGTAATCAGCGACTCGGCCTGGATCGGCCTGACCGCGATCAGCGAGGGAACCGCCAGGATCAGCGAGACGGTGCTGTTCGGCCTGCTGGTGCTGCATACCGACACCGCGGTGGCTTCCGACGAGGCAATTGACCGTCCGGGGCACTTGCTGGCGGACCAGGCACACGCCAGCGACGAGGTGACCGACCAGTTGCGCGCCAGGGTGCTGGTGGTTGAAACGGCTACGGCGGGTGATCGCGTCACCGGCACGCTGCGCGTGCTGCATACCGATGGTGCAGTGGTCTCCGATGCCGTGATAGAGCGCGTTCGCAGCCTGGCCGTGGACAACGCCCACCTGAGCGACGAGGCGCTGGGCACCCGCCACACCTTCACGCTGGTGGTCGATTCCGCGCGCATCAGCGACAGCACGGGCCAGGCCGCTGCCGCGCTGTTCGAAGACAGCGCCCTGGCGAGCGACGAGGTTTTCGGCAGGCTGCATGCTCGCGTGTTGCTGACGGACACCGCCGCGCTATCCGACGAGGTGCTGGACGCCCATCAGGCCGTCCAGGAACTGCTGGTTGATGGCGCCCGCGTCGCCGCCATGGTACTGGACCACCTGGCCGCACGTGACCTAGTGACGGACTTCGCTCTGGTCGATGGCGAACCCGTGGGCGGCGAGCAGGACGGCGGCCTGGCTTGGACGGCCAACGTCGATAGCTGGGCCATGAGCCGCTATGCCCCGTACACCTTCAGCTCGCTGGCAGTGATCGACGGCAAGGTCTACGGTATCGCTGCGGATGGCGTCTATGCCCTGGAAGGCGGCAGCGACGCCGTGGCGGGCAGCATCACCACCGGAAAGTTGGACCTGGGGCAGGGCGCACTAGTGCATCCGCATACCGCCTACTTGGAATACGACCTGGCCGCCGGCGGCCAGGTCACCATGGACGTGACCACCACGCAAAGCGGCGCCGCCGCGACCTACAGCTACCCGCTAGAGAGCGAGCCCGCCGCCGAACTGACTAACGGCCGGTTCAAGTTCGGCCGCGGCCTGCGCGGCAGGCACTTCGCCTTCACGCTGCGCCTGACGGGCCAGCGCGCCTACATCAACGACTTGAGCGTCGAATCGGCGCCGACCAACAGGAGAGTGTGAATGGGTATCGCACCGGATAGCATCCTTGGCGTAGCGGTGGACACCGTTACGGACAAGATGAACGATCTTGAGGCGCTGGGCAGCAAGTACAGCGCAGAACTGTCCGCCGCGCTGGCGAAGATCGGCGACATCACGGTGGCTGACGTGCCGGCACCGACGCGGCCGGATGCGCCTATCGCTTCGCCGCCGCCCGTCAACCTGGGCGAGCAGCCGACCTACAACCCGTCTTCGCTGGTCAAGCCGGAAGCCCCTGGCGGCCTGAACATCGACGACCTGCTGGCCGACCTGGACGTGGGCGACATGGACGACCTGCCCGACGCGCCGACCATGATCCCGATCAACATCCCGGACGCGCCGAGCATGACGGCCATCCCGGTGCCGGAACGCCCGGACATCGACACCACGGTGGAGATTCCCGACGCGCCGCAGATCGCCATGCCGGACATGGAAGCGCTGGAACAGATCCGCCTGCCGGAATTCGTGTTCCCCGAGTTGCCCACGTTCGATGCCACGCCGCCGGACGCGAGCGGGATCACGGTGCCCAACGTCTTCATCAACTGGCTGGAACCGGAGTACCAGTCCGAGGTGCTGGACGAGTTGCAAGCGAAGATCAAGGAACTGATGGCGGGCGGCACCGGCCTGCCTGTACCCATCGAGCAGGCGCTGTTCGCCCGCTCCCGCGAGCGCGACAGCGGTGAAACCACCCGCGCCGTGCAGGAGGCGGTTGATACCTGGGCCGCCCGTAACTTCTCCATGCCGCCGGGGATGCTCGCCAGGCAGGTGGACGTGGTGCGCGAGCAGGGCCGGCTGAAAGCGGCCGAGCTGAACCGCGACATCCTAGTTCAGGCGGCCACCTGGGAAATCGAGAACCTGCGCTTCGCCGTGCAGCAGGGCCTGGCCCTCGAGCAGTTGACCGAGAACATGCACCAGAACATGGCGCAGCGCCTGTTCGAAGTCGCCCGCTTTCACGCGGAAAGCCAGATCAACGTGTTCAACGCGCAGATCAGCCTATTCAACGCGCAGAACGCGGCCTTCGAGACGCTGGCGCAGGTCTACCGTACCAAGCTGGACGCGGCCATTTCCAAGCTGACCGCCTACAAGACCGCCGTGGAGGGCCAGGTGGCGCTGGGGCAGATCAACCAGCAGCGCGTCGAGGTGTTTAAGGCCAAGCTGGACGCCGTACAGTCGAGCGTCGAGGTCTACAAGGCGCTGATGCAGGGCGCTTCAGTGCGCGCCGAGACGATCAAGAACCAGTTCGATGCCTACCGCGCAGACGTGCAGGCGTATGCCGAGCAGATTGGCGCCGAGAAGGTCAAGTTCGACGCCTACGAGGCCCGCGTCAAGGGCGAGTCGGCCAAGGCGGATGTGCTCGATGCGCAGGCCCGTGCCTACGCTTCAACCATCCAGGGGCTGGCGAACAAGGCCGATGTCAAGGTCAAGGGAGCGCAGATCAGGATGGAAGCGGCGCGCACCAAGGTGTCGAAGTTCTTGGCCGACGTGGACGCCTACAAGGCCACCCTGCAGGCCAACCTGAGCGAGGTGCAGTACAACACGTCGGTGTTCCAGGCCCAAGTAGAAGCCTGGCGCGCAGCGGCCAGTGCCAACGTGGCCGACGCCGAAATGCAATCTCGCTTTGCCGACATGAACAGTCGGACCAACATCGCTTACGCGGAAATGCAGATCAGCGAGTACACCGCGAAGATGCAGAACGCTGTACAGCAGGCGCAGATCGCACTGGAGGCAGCCAAGGCCTTGGGGCAGTACACCGCCCAGCTCGCGGCCGGCGCTATGTCGGCGGCACATGTATCGGCCAGCATCAGTGGCTCTGGAAGTGCTAGTACAGGTGAAACAAAATCCGAAACAACTTCGACTTCTTATAATTATAATTATTGATTATGTGGATCACGGAACATGGAGGTTTCGTATTCTAAGGCTGGTTGTCTTTTTGAAGGTTTCGATATTCTTCCCAAGGTTTTTTTTCTTCGTCATACAGCTTGCTGCATGCAATGAATATCATGCGGCCAGCTAAGTTGCTCGGTGTCTCCTTTCCTATTGCCATCATGCAATCTCTGCCTGACTTGTAGCCAAATAATCCTCTCCCAGACCCTTGTTCAACCTCTAAGAGTGCATTTGGGTATTGGCCTGCGCAAAGACTTATCACCACCCGGGCAGTCTGATCGTTTTGCACTTCTGGCATTTTATCCAAAATGCATGTTGCATAGTCTCCTGCTATTGAAGAGGTGGAGATAATTGTCAGTAGGAACAATAGATTTCTCACAAGTACTTTTCTCCGGTTGTGCGCCCGGAATATATAGCTTTTGGTTCATTGGCGGAAAGTGGATACGCCATAGCCCCCTGTAGGGTTCGTCCAAAAATGAGACGAGCAGCAAGATTGAATCTGTATCCAAGCCGTTTTAGAGGCATCCCATGTACGGATTCAAGAAGGGCGCCAAGCCCAAGCAACGATTTGCAGATGGTGGGCGGGTGCGTGGTCCAGGCTCTGGCACCTCAGACGACATCGACACCGAGGTGCCTGCGGGCAGCTACATCATGCCGGCCGACTCGACCGAGCAGATTGGGGAAGCGGCGTTGCAGGGTATGGGGGCGCCGGTCCCGGTCAGCCTGAGTAACGGCGAGTACCAGATGCCTCCCGAGCAGGTTCACGCCGTTGGCGTGCAGGCGCTGGACGCTGTGAAGAATGCCACTCATGTGCCGGTAGCCCAGCAGGCAAAAGGGTTCTCTCCGCGTAAAAGGGGAGGGAATGGCGCCGAGAAGCCAGAATTGTTCTTCGCCGACGGCGGGGTTGTTGATGAAGAGCGTAAAAAGCAGACCCGTTTCGACATCACCAACACGCCCGCCGCCCAGCGTGCTGCTGGCGTTGTGCCGGAGGCATCGGCTCCCGTAGCCACCAGCGGCTACAGTGCAGACCCCACCATGGCAAGGGCGCAGGCCAATATCGATGCTGAACGGCAAGCAATGGCTGTGCATCGGCAGCGCACTGCTGATGCCGCGAATCTTCAGCCAGGAGTGGCGCCTGGCTACAGCGACAACCTCTATACCGCCAACGCCCAGGCACGTTCGGATGCAGCTCGGCAGCAACAGGCTGTGGCGCAGTCCGGTGCGCTGCCAGATGCGCCGTCGGCGCAAGGCTTCGCGCCCTCGCGACAAGGTAATGACCCGGCCAGAGCTGCAAGGATGCAGGCTCAGTTTGATCAACCGGTAACGGGCCCTGATCGATCTAAAGCTGCTGGTTTCACTCCGCAGTACCGCACCGAGGGACCAGGCTGGCGAACCGATTCGGTTCTTCGCGGGACGGGTGACGACGTAGCGCAGCAGTGGGCATCTGGTGAGTATGCCCGAGGCTTTGGGACTGGCGTGCGTGGGGCGCTTGCGGCGGTTCCGGCAGCATTCGCTGATGCTGGAGAGGATGTCGGTCGATTGGCTGAACCGGTGGTCAACTTCGGTAAAGGGCTATTCGGATGGGATGACACTCCGCCGGCGCTTCGTGGTCAGCAAGCGGCCCAGGGTGCAGCAGCTCCAAGTTCCAGTGCTGTGCCCGGGCGAGGCCAGGTGTTGCCGGCTGCTGGTTCGCCTACCGGAGCGTTGGAGTCGGCGGCGAATACTGGAGCCGCTATGCCAGGCGCCGGTGGCTCGGACCTGCCCAACAACGTGACGCGGGTGGGCAACAGCTTCTCCGGCACAACAATCCGCCCGGGCTACACCGTTAACGGGGAAGCTCAAGCTGCCGGGTTCACCCCAGGTGGTCAGCGGAGTGCTCAAAACCAGCGCGCAGTGGAGAACCTGCTGGCCCGAACGCCTGATGTGGGTATGGGGTTCAGTCCGAGTACTGTTTCTCAGGTACCGCCGATGACCCCGGACGCGCTGGCTCAGTACAACGCCGGTAACTCCAGCGCGCCTCGAGTAACCGTGGTTCCCGATAGCTCTCGGGCCGATAGCGTTCGCCAGGCCGCCTTGAATGCAGCCTCAACACCTTATCGCGGTTCGCCGAACGGGCAGTTAACTGCCCGCCAGATCGACAACCTGTTCGGGCTCCAGCAGAGCGATGACCGCAATGCTACGTCCTTGGCGAGCACTCGGGCGAATAACGACACGGCCTTGGCGCGAGAGCAGGTGCAGCAGCAGGGCGCCAATCAGCGCGCTGCTCTACAGGAAATGGGGCAGGGCGCGCGCTTCCTCGCCTCCAACGAACTCGATCGCCAACGCCTGGCTGGTGAGCAAGAGGCCAGGGGTTTCCAAACCCGCGCCGCCCAGCGCATCGAGAAGCTGTACGAGCAGTACGACAAGGCTGCTCCCGAAGACCGCGCCGCGATCGCCGAACAGATTCGTGTGCTTGCCGGTAAGGACGCTCCGAATCGCTTCACCGTGGTACCTGGCGGCCAGGAGTACGACCCGCAGTCCATGCAACTTCTGACGCGCCCTGCACGAGTACTCAACAACCAGACCGGACAATTTATCGACCAGCAAACGCAGTCGGCGCAACCCGTCGCTCCGCGAACTGGTGAGGTGCGAAGTGGATACCGGTTCAAGGGAGGGAACCCTGCCGACCAGAATAATTGGGAGAAGGTGTAATGGCCGATACCAGCAAGCCATGGGAAGAGTTCGCGTCTCAACAGCCAGTAACTGGTGGCGAGAAGCCGTGGGAGGAGTTCGGTGGCGAGACGAAGGAGGAGGGAAGAGGCCTGATCGGGCATGCGCGCGACCTTGGCCTATCCGTGGCCAAGGGGGTGATTGGGGTTCCGGAAGCGGCTGTTGGCCTCGCTGATATCCCAACAGAGGGCCGCGTAGGTAAGTTCCTCGAGAACCAGGACGGCATGCTCGGCTTCCGGCCCCGGGAGGCGAAGGATTTCCTGAGTGATCTGCACACCGATCAGTACAAACAGCAACAGCAGGACTTTCAGGATGCTGATGGCGTCGTAGACAAGACGCTGCATGCTGTACAGAACCCGTCGATGGTCGTGAACACCGTAGCGGAGTCTTTGCCTTCCATGTTGGCGGGGGGCGCGGTCGGTCGTGGCGTTCGGGCGCTGGCTCCAGCGTTGGCACCTGTGGCAGCCGGCGCGGCTGGCGAAGGGGCGGTTATGGCTGGTCAGCAAGCAGAGCAGATCCGCCAAGAAACTGATGACGGCTTGCTCACTCCGGCGCAGTCGGGAGCTGCGGTGGCCACTGGTGTGTTGGGAAGTCTGTTTTCCCTTGCCGGCGGTAGCTTGGCCAAGAAACTGGGTATCGGTGATGCGGATACCCTCCTCGCTGGTGGTGCCAACCCAGGACAACTGGTCAGCGAGCTGGCGTCCATGCCGGCGAAGAGCATTCCGCGGAAGGTGATAGAGGGCGCAATCTCCGAGGGCTTCCTTGAGGAACTGCCACAGTCCGCATCTGAGCAGGTTCTGCAAAACCTGGCGCTGGGACGGGACTGGGCCAGCGGCCTGGATGAAGCGATGGTAATGGGAACGCTGGCCGGGATGGCCATGGGTGGGCCGGCGGCGGTTCTGCATGGCGGTCAGCCGGCAGCGTCCCGTGGCCTGGCGGATGCGGACGCTACCTTCGAGAGTACCCCGGGCCTTGAGGGGCAGACCGAGACGACTGCGCCACTGGCACTCCCAGCTCCAGTGTATGAGGCTGGTTCTGACGGCCAGGTCCGGACCACGGTCGACCAGAACTCCGCTACCCAGGCACAGCGTCAGCAAGAGGCTGAACGTCTGGACCGAATCCGTCGAGGTGAAGTCACCGATGTGACTCCGGTCCCGGCGGCCCCAAAGCGCTCCGAGCAGATGGGTCTGGACCCGGCTGTTGGGCCACTGTCTGGTGCTGCTGCGCAGGCCGTGGACAGTGGCGCAACTGACCAGATGGTGCAACAAGCCGCGCTCCAGCAGGCAGCCGAGGAGGCGCAGAAGAGCGGCAGGAAAGGTGATCAGGTCAACCCGGAAACCGGTGAGATTACAGCGGAGCAGGGTGATCTGCTGGCATCCGATCCTGTCACCGATCTGCAGGGCCGCCTGGAATTTGTACGCCGGCAAGCCCGTGCCACCGGATGGGACGCGAAGAAAATCGCCGAGCGCGATCGCTTGCAGGAGGAACTGGACAAGCTCGCGCCAGCGCCGGATGCCGGCTACATGCAGCGCGTCGGTGAGCGCGTGAAGCGTATCGAGGCCGCGCAGAGCCCCGATGAAATTGCCGCGATCCTCGCCGAGGATCAGCAGGATGAGCAGCGCCACCAGAACGCCGCTGGCCGGGTGGAGCTAGCCGCCCGCGCTCGCGGCTTCGCCCTGGACCAGGCGGCGCAGCAGCAAGCCCCGACGCCAATCGGCGTGCAGGACGACATCCAGCAGGCCCAAGGCAAGGCTGACGCGCAGCAGGCGCAAGCCGCACAACCGGCTGTATCGCTGGCGCCGGCAGCGGAATCCGTACCGGCAGCACCTGCGACCGAGGCGAAAGCGACCAACCTGAAGGACGCCATTTCGAAGGTACGCCAGGCCAAACAGAAGCCCGAGCAGCCTGCGGCGCTGCAGGCCGTGCGTCGCGGAGAGGTGGGCGGAAAGCTGGGCAGTGGCGAAGTAGTGACCACCAGCAGCGGGCGGCAGACGACGCCTTTCCCGAAGGTCAGCGTGGACTCCAGCCGCAAGGCGACCAGCACCATCAAGGCCGTGGACCAGTGGCTGATGCAGAATGCCCTGGATGAAGCGCGCTCGCGCGGCGACGAGTTCAACGCGCGCCAGTTCGAGGCGAACCTGGCGAAGCCGCAGCGGGCCGATAAGGACGCTGCCGAGGAATACCTGTTCGGCCAACAGCCTGCTGTGCAGCCCCGCGTGCTGAAGCCACTGGCGCCGAAGTCTACCGCCACCGACAACAGCGCAAGCTGGGTCATCCGAAACAAGGAAACCGGTGAGGTGATCGCGGAAACGTTCGACCGTAAGAAGGTTGACGCGCTCAACACCGAGAAATACGAAGCGGTGCCGATCCAGCAGCACCTGGCGAGCCTGAACAAGCCCAAGGTGCCCAGCATCGAAGGCAAGGACATCGGCGAAGGGTGGGCGGAGTTCAGCAAGGAATCGGGCACCGTGGGTATCCCTCGCGCCGACATGCCGCAGATCAAGGCCGAGCACCGCGGCGCGATGGTGAACTTCCTGAGCGCTCGTGGCGTGCAGCATCAGGAAGAGACAGTTCCCGCAGATACCCTCAAACCGACGCAGGCTGAATTCAGCCGCGACAAGGTGGCGAAGGCCAAGGACTTCGAGGGTGGCAACCGCTCCATCTTGGTTTCGCGCGAAGGCAACGTGTTGGATGGGCATCACCAGTGGATGGCCGCCCGCGACAACGGCGAAGAGGTGAGGGTGATTCGCCTGGATGCCCCGATCCGCGACCTGGTGAAACTGGCCCACGAGTTTCCCAGTTCCACCACCGATGCCAGCAGCGGGCAGGGTGCCACGGTTGACGCGAGACAGGTGAGGTCCGTGCCTGAGCCAGCCGCTCCTGATGTGCCGAAGAAGAGGCCGCGCGGCGTGCTGGCAAAGAGGTTCCAGGCTGAGGCCCAGGCCCGCGCCGAATACTTCACCCCCGGCAACGTGGTGCGAGGTTACGGCGCCAACTACGACAGGGTTATCAGCTACAACCCGACCGAATCGGGAAGCTGGACCGTCACGGTGCGCAGTGTACGCAAGGAAGGCGACACCTGGGTGGATGTCCCGGGCGAGAGCGAGCGCACTCACATGACGGCGCCGGATGCGCGCGACATGAAGCGCGGCCCGGCCGGCCGTATCGCAACACAGGGGGCGCCAACCGCCGATGAGTTCCCCTTGAAGGAAGCCGCCGCCAGCTACTCCGGTATCTCGAACAGCAGCAGCCAGCGAGCGAAGTCCGATGCGGATGAGTTCCAGACCTACATCGACGTGGCCCGCGACGCGGGCGCTGTCGTGGCGCGCACCGATGCTCAGCAGGCGGCCGTGGAGCAAGCCACACGAGAATTGCGCGCCGATTACCTGGCCCAGTACCGACGCCTGATGAACGTGCGCGCCGGCACCTACAGCGGTTATGTTGTCGGGCGTTCTGGACTGAACAGCAAGCAGGCGGACAGGCGCAACAGCGCCTACGACCGCGCCATCGACACATTCGTGGCCTGGCAGAAGGCCAATCAGGATCGCGTGCGCCAGGCGGCCCTGGACGCCCGTACCGACGAGGAAAAGGCGGCAGATCGCCAGGCCGCCGAGCAGGCCCGCGCCGACAAGGCGCAGCGCAAGGAAGACGGGGACCGCAGCCTGATGCGCAGGATTCTGTCCTGGAAGAAGGGCAGCGAGCCGGTGGCGATCACCAAGGCCGCGCACCTTGCCGGGGTGAACTTCGGCAAGGATGGCTACCCGACCAGCATTAAGTTGACGCCGACCGATGGCAGCGTGCTGACCAGCGACAAGTTCGACCTGGCGGCGCTGTTCCGTGAGCGCGGCATGAGCGTGCCGGAGTCGAAACGCCGCGTGCGTGAACTGGTCGATTTCGTGCGCGCCGAGGATGCAGCCCGGCCCGAGTCCGAACCGGCAGAGGCACCCAAGCCCGAGCCCGCGCAGCCCAACGATTCGAAAACCCCGACGCTCGATGCGCATGTAGCCCTCATGCAGCGCGCGCGCAGTGGGGAGGCGACCGCCGACGAGTTCCGCCAGGCATTCGAGCGTACGCAGAACGCCCGCGACGCCCTGGTGGCCGAGCTGGGCACTATGAAGAAGGATGACCTGCTGAAGTCAGGCGGCTACAGCTTCTTCCACCGCTACCGCAACGAGAAGAAGGCAGCGATTGTCGATGCCCTGGCCGGTCGCGTGCTGGAGGAATTTGCGCTGGGCCGCAGCTACGGCCCGAGCAGCTACGTGATGTCGGCTGCCGGCCTAGAAGCGCACCGCCAGGCCAAGGCCAGCGCGCTGGCCGAGCTGGTGGCGAACACCACCGACGACGACATCAAGGCACACGCCGCCGAGGTCGCCGAGGCGCAGCAGGAAGTCCAGGCCCGCCGGGAAGCGCAGCAGAAGGCTGTCGCCAACCCGCAGACCCTCGCCGAGTTCCGCCAGGCAGTGAGCTACAACATGGAGGCGCACGGGGAGTCCCTGCGGGAGGCGTTCATGCGCCTGACGCCGGAACAGCGTATTCGCTACGACGAACTGGAGGCCGAGAGCACTAAGGCCCTGCGTGAGCAGGCCAAGGCACAAGCCAAGACCCGCGTAGCCAGCGCCGGGCAGACTACGGCCGGCGACATCATCGAGACGAAGCACACCAAGCACGGGCATGACCTGTTCGTTGTGCAACTGGCCGAGCGCGTCAGCCGCGAGGACTACGACACCCTGAACAATTCGGCGAAGCGGCTGGGCGGCAGCTACAGCAGTTATCGTGGAAATGGCGCCGTCCCCGGCTTCCAGTTCCGCACCCGCGAGGCGGCCGAAGCATTCCGTAAGTTGGTGACAGGCGACACCGCCGACGCGCAGGCCGTTGCAGAAGCGCGCCGCGACGCCTTCGAGGATGACCGCAGTCAGGGCGCCGCCGAGCGACTGCGCACCATGGCTCAGGCCCTCAACGAGCGGGCCGATGAAGCGCTGAACCGCGAGCGCAAGCAGAACACCGAGCGCCGTGCGCGGATGGCCGCCAGCGCCGAGGCCTCTGCGCGGTCCGACAAGGCACTGGCCGCCACCATGAACAACCTGGCCGATGCCATCGAGGGCGGCAAGGCCAAGTTCCTGGACACCGTGCGGCAGAAAGTGCAAGTGGAGTTCCTGGCGCGGGAACTGCGCAATGCGAAGGACGCGCAGATTCGTGCGAAGTACCCGACTTACGGCGAGCAGGAGAAACACCGCGGCGAGCCGGTGGACGCCGAGACGGTGGACTACTCCACCTTCCCCAGTTACACCGCCATGCGCTCCGACCTAGCGAGCCTGGCGCGCCAGATGGCGGACGTGGACGGCCTGAAGAAACTGGCCGCGCGCCTGGAGAAGGTCGCCGACGACGTGACCGAGGCCTACACCGACTGGGCCAAGCAGAACCTTCTGTCCGTCAGCCGCTTCACCCGCGGTGACCAGTTCGCCGACTTCAAGAGCCGCGAGGATGCCGAACGTGCCATTCGCCGCTCCGGCCTCACCGGCAAGGCCATCGTGCTTCCGGTGAAACGCGGGCAGAACCGCATCGTCATGGCCCCCAGCGAAGCCATGAAGCTGGGCCTATGGCAGGGCGACGGCGACAAGCGCATCACGCTGTCCGGCGAGTTCGGTGGCGAGTTGGTGCAGGCCCTGGGTCGGCGCAGCGGCAGCAAGATCAACGTTCCGTGGGCGCTGGAGAGTGCGCACGAAAAGCGCAAGCGCCTGGAGAGCATGGGCATCCTCACCGGCAGCGAGTACCGCTCTGCACTGCGCGAGTTCGTAGCGCTGCGCGAGGCGCCCGCCGAGCCCGACAAGATCAGGGAAATGGAACGGTCCATGATCGGCCGCCGAAATGACGGACTGGACTTCTTCCCGACCTCGACCGTCGTCACCGAGGAAGCCATCGACGCCGCCGACATCCAGGGAGGCATGGACGTGCTGGAGCCTTCCGCCGGCATGGGCCATATGGCCGATGCGATCCGCGAGCAGACCGGCGTGGAGCCCGACGTGGTGGAGCTTTCCGGCGAACGCCGCGAGTTGCTGGAGGCCAAGGGCTACAACCTGGTCGGATCCGACTTCATGGACGTGTCCGGCAAGCAGTACGACCGTATCGTGATGAACCCGCCATTCTCCAAGGGGCGCGACATCCAGCACGTACAGCACGCCTACAGCCTGCTGAAGCCCGGCGGCCGCCTGGTTGCCATCATGAGCGAAGGCGCCTTCTTCCAGAGCAACAAGGCCGCCGAGAACTTCCGCGCCTGGCTGGACGGCCTGGGCGCCACCAGTGAACGGCTGCCGGAGGGTTCGTTTATGGACCCGGCGCTACCCGTCAATACCGGCGTGAACGCGCGCATGGTGGTGATCGATAAGCCGGCAGCCGAAGAGTCTCCAGCGCCGCAGCCCGGCGAACAACCGCCCGTGCAGTATTCGTTCGCCGGACGCAATGCTGTCGGCGCCAACCTGCATGCCCTGAGCACAGCACAGCAGCGCATCGCCATTGGCGAAAACGCCGAGGTCGTTCGCCGAGATACCGGCTGGCACCGTAGCGCTGATGGCAAGTGGCGCTTCGAAATCAGCGATCATCAGGCCAGCATCGCCGTGGCCGGTGAGACTGCTGGCGCCATCATCAATATGGCCCACCTCAATGCGATCAACGACGAGCGCAGTCGACCGACCGTCGGCGATGTGCTCAACCATCCTCAACTGTTCGCTGCATATCCTGACCTGCAGCGTATCCCGGTGGCAGTGATGCCAGAGGGCGTCACTGCGCTGGCTCGCCTACGCCGGTTCGCCACTGGTAACCAAGTTGAGGTTCAGGCGAACATGCCCCGCACCGAGGTTGCCTCGGCGATCCTGCACGAACTCCAGCATGCGATACAGATCCGGGAAGGTTTCGCCATGGGCGGCTCGGCCAGGGCTTTCGTCAGCAACTTCGACAAGACTGGTGCGGCGACCTATCGTCGTTTGGCTGGAGAGGTGGAGGCGCGCAACACGCAGGCTCGGCTGAAAATGACGCCGCGCCTGCGCCGGGACATTGCACCCGATGAGTCGGCGGACATCCCTGCAAGTCAGGTGCTGGTGTCGTTCAATGGCCGCGACATCGAGAATGGCCCGTTGCCGCAGAACCTGACGGGGCGTCCGCCGATGACCTCGCAAAGCCTGGTGCGTGCTTTCGACCTGCAGTTCCCAGCACTGGGCCAGGCTGTGCGCAAGATGCTGAAGCGCGGCAAGGAAGGACAACGGGGCGGCTTGGTGGTGATCGACAGCGCCGACCCGTTGCGCATCGCGCACACCTACGCGCGGAAATCCGGTACCGCACTGAGCGATGCCGTTCAACTGTTTGAGGATGGCGGGCGCATCAATGGCTTCTACGATGCCAGATCAGGTCTAACTTTTCTGGTCGGCCCGAACCTGAATCCGGTAACCGCACCGGCCGTGGTGCTTCACGAAATGGTTCACGGCCAGCAGCGGCAGAATCTCGACCAGGCTGCCCACGCCATGCTGATGAATCGCGGCAAAGTGCGGAGCGCCGAACTGCGCACCTTCCTGGACCGTGTGGCCAGCCGCATGATCGAGGCCGGCGAGAGCCGCAACATGAAGGAGGCCGCTCCGTATATCGTGGAGCAGGCTGTTATTGAAGGGCGAGAGCAGGGGTTCGCCGAGGCTGATAGCCGGTTCCTGTCCTGGGTAGACAGTGCGCTGGGCAAGCAGGTGGGTGACTTCCTGCGTAGGTTCCTGGCCAACATCCGTCAGTGGATGCTGCGCCACGGTCTGCCGGTTGGCCGTATCAGCGTGGACGATCTGGTGCGATATGCGATGGCTGGTGTGGAAAGCGCCGCCGAAGGCCGGGTACGGGGCGACGGCCTAGCCATGAGCCAGGACGACATGCGCAAGGCGCGCGTGCTGCAAGGTCCGCCGGTGGCCATCCTGGAGGGGAATGAAGCACCACAGGGCTTCGCTGCGGTTCGCGAGTGGGCGGCGAAGCTATTCGAGTCTCAAGGTGGCAAGGCAGTGAACCCGGACCTGGGCGATGTGGTGCTGGATATGCGCGCTGTGCGCGACTCGATGGCGCATGGCAAGGCCAACCCATACAAGTTCTCGGCGTTCGCGGCCGTCAAGGACGTGCTGGAGCGTGGTGTGGTGGTTCACCGCGCGGACTATGAGAAGGGGGAGAGTTTCTACGTATCGGCGCCGGTGGTGATCGACGATAAGGATGACATCGTGACCGTGTTGGTGCGCCGCGATCCGAACATGCAGCGCATGTATCTGCATTCGGTGGCCACAAAAGAATATCTCCTGAACCGTCGAGTATCCGGTGCTGATGCCACGATGGCAGTGCAGCCTTCCGGCTCGTCCAGTTCAGGAGACGTAGCCAGTGTACTCCAGCGGCTGCTGACCGCAAGCCTGAATGAACCCGAAGGTCCGCAGTTCAGTCGCTCCGGTCTGCGCGAACTCACCAGCAAGGCTACCGCCGAACTGAACAAGACCTTCAGCGCTCCGGGAGGCCTGTCCTGGTGGCACAAGACCATCGGCACCATGTACAACCTCGCAGAGCGTTCCCCGGCATTCAAACCGGTCTTCGAGTCGGCGCAAGGATTTATCGATGACGTGAGTTATTACGCCAGCGATGCGGCTGATCTGGCGCCGAAACTGCTGCCGAAGCTGGAAACCTGGCGCGACATCGCAAAGTCCCCGGTGGGCGCTGAGGACAACAAGGCGGTGGCCAAGCCGGTATTCGAGGGCACGCTGATGTGGGCGCGCGACGTGGACGGCAAGCCGGTGCGCGTCGATTCGCTGGCTGAGCGCGCCATGCGTCTGACGGCCGACGAGAAGGCGGACATCCTGCGGAAGCAGGGCAAGATTCCCGAGGGACTGCTGCGCGCCTGGCGCGGCCTGAGCCCCGAGCAGTTCGCCAAGATGATCGACAGCCGCTACGAGTCGCAGATGCTCAAGGCAGGCATCGTCTGGACCGACGCTGAGCTGCGCGACATATGGAAGCTCAACGATGCTCAGGTCGCGCTGTACCGCGAGTTCCGCGCCGCCACCGACCGTAGCCTGGACACCATGGCCCGCGCCGACATGCTGCGCTTCGGCGGCGAGGATGTGAAGGAACTGCGCGACCAGGTGATGGACGCGGCCGATGCGCAGGAGGGCGCCGCGATACTGCGCGACCACCTGGCGCAGATGGCTGATGCATGGCCGGAACGCGCCACGAACCTGCTGAACCTGGCACACGGCATGACGGATCGCGCCGAGAAGGTCGCCCAGTTGCAGGGCGAGGGCTATGCACCGCTGTCGCGCTTCGGCAAGTACACAGTGGACGTGGTGGGTCAGGACGGTCAGCGTGAATACTTCAGCCTGTTCGAGACGAAGCGCGAGGCCAACCAGATGGCCGAGCAGATGCGTGGCGCGTTTCCTGGCGCCACCGTGAGCCAGGGCACCCTGTCCGAGGAAGCGTACAAGCTATTCGCTGGCATCACACCGGAAACGCTGGAACTGTTCGGCAACGCCCTCGGTTTCGACTCACAGGGCGATAGCGCACGTGATCAGGCTTTCCAAGACTACCTGCGCCTGACAAAGACCAACCGCAGCGCAATGCGCCGGCTTATTCACCGAAAGGGCATCGCTGGTTATAGCGAGGACGTAGGGCGGGTACTGGCTTCGTTCGTATACTCCAATGCGCGGCAAACCGCCGCCGGCCTGCACATGGGCGACCTTTCCGAGGCTGTGAACGGCATCCCGCAGGCGCAGGGCGAACTGAAGGACGCCGCGGTACGGCTGGCCGACTACATCAAGAACCCGCAAGAGGAGGGGCAGGCGGTGCGCGGACTGCTGTTTGCACAGTACCTCGGCGGCTCCGTCGCGTCTGCCTTCGTCAACATGACCCAACCGGTCCAAGTGACTTTTCCCTGGCTGAGTCAGTATTGCGGGGTGAAGCGCGCTGCGACGGAACTGGGGCGTGCAGCACGTCAGATGGCGCATCGGTCCTATCAGTTCGAGCCGGACCTGGCCCGGGCATTAAAGCGCGCCGAGGATGATGGGGTGGTGTCCCCGCAGGAGGTCCACCAGTTGATGGCGCAGGCCCGCGGCAGCGGCTCGCTGCGCGCGGGGGACGGGACGCGCTTGGGTGATGCTCGAGCACTTGCGTCCAACAGCGTGGCGCGCCTGTCGATGGCCTGGGGCAAGTTGTTCGGCGCCGCAGAGCAGATCAACCGCCGCATGACCTACATCGCGTCGTATCGCATCGCCAAAGCGCAGAACATGGCCAATCCTGATGAGTTCGCGCGCCGGGCCGTGCGCGAGACGCAGTTCGTATACTCCAAGGCCAGCAAGATGCGCTGGGGGCGTGGTGCCGTCGGCGGCACCTTGATGACCTTCAAGACGTACAGCGTGGCCTATCTTGAGCTGATGCATCGCTTGTGGAATCAGGGTGAGCCTGGTTCGCAGGAGCGCAAGGACGGTCGGAAGGCTGCTGCCCTGATGATCGGCATGCTGCTGCTCGTCGGCGGCGCCGGTGGCTTGCCGTTCGCCGAAGACGCCGAAGACCTGATCGACGGTGCGGCGCAACTCATGGGCTACAACTTTTCTACCGCGAAGGCCAAACAGGAGTTTCTGGAAAGTCTGTTCGGTCGGGTGCTTGCCGACTTCATTGATCGCGGGGTGTCCGGGCTGCCTGGGGCTCCGCTCGATGTATCGGGCCGGCTGGGTATGGGGAACCTGATACCCGGAACCGGTCTGCTAACTGAAAAGACCAGCCATACGCGAGACGTCCTGGAAATAGCTGGCCCGATGGGAGACTTTGCCAGCCGAATAGCGAGTGGTACTCGCAAGGTGCTGGGAGGTGATATCGGCAGCGGTATCCTGGAGATGTCGCCGGGCGCGGTGCGAAATGCGGCCAAAGGCGTGGATATGCTGGCCACTGGCATGTACAGGGACGCCAAGGGCTACAAGGTGCTCGACACCAACGTGCTCGAGGCCGCTATGAAGTCCATCGGCTTCCAGCCGGCCAGCGTAGCCACTATCCAAGGGGCCAACATGCTCAACCAGAAAGCAAAGGCCTTCTACAACTTGAAAGCCCAGGAAATTCGCAGCATGTGGGCGGCCGGCATCTTCGAGAAAGACCAGGGCAAGGTTGAGCGCGCGCGGCAAGCAATAGCCGACTGGAATCGGCGCAACCCTGACCAGCCAATGGCCATCCGAGTGCCAGACATCATGCGACGAGTCCGCGAAATGTCGCTATCGAAGGACGAACGGATAGCGAAGACCGCACCGAAAGCGATGCGGCAGCAGATGCGAGAGGATTTGGAGCGCACCCGCGCAACGCTGGACTGAACCCCCTGTAAGGATTTGCCGTTCTCTGGATGTACCGAAAACTACCTGCCCAAGAAGCCGGGGCGTGATGCCCCGGCCTTTGGAGGATGGAGTTATGTCGGAGAGGGCCGGAATGGCGGTAGAGGTGGCGGGCGTTTCGGTGGCCAACAAGACCACGCTGGCTGGCGCCCTTGCGGGCGCGTTGGGCTGGCTGGCGCAGATCAACTGGGTGGGGCTGGTCGGCGTGCTGGTCGCCGTCATCGGTCTGCTGGCCAATATCTATTTCCAGGTTCGCCGCGACCGCCGCGAATCAGCCGAGAGCGCTGCCCGCATCGAGGCCATCCGGGGGCGTTGCGATGTCGAACAGCCGTAACCGCGTGCTGGTTGCCGCGCTGACCGTCAGCCTGGCCGGCTTCGGCGCCTGGATGAAGTCGGAGGATTTCAGCGCGAAACCATACGTGCCGACCAAGGGTGACGTTCCGACCATCGGTTACGGCTCCACCCGCTACGAGAATGGCCAATCGGTGAAGCTGACCGATCCGCCGATCACCCGCCAGCGCGGCGAACAACTGGCGCGCAGCCTGATGGCGAAGGACGAACAGCAGTTCCGCGACTCGCTGCCCGGCGTGAAGCTGTTCCAGGAAGAGTATGACCTGTACCTGGATTTCACGGGCCAGTTCGGCATCACCAACTGGCGCGGTAGCTCGATGCGCCGCGACTTGCTCGCCGGCAACTACCGGCAGGCGTGCGACGACCTGCTGAAGTGGCGCAACCAGGCAGGCCGCGACTGCTCGCTGCCGAAGAACTGGGGGCCGAAGGGCTGCAAAGGTGTGTGGACCAGACAGCAGGAGCGGCATGCGCAATGCATCGCCGTGCAGGTGCCGCAATGACCGCCCGCGAGCTGGGCGCCGTCCTGGCTGCGATAGCGCTGGCTGGCCTGGTGGCCAGCACGCTGACCTATCGGCACCTGTACCAGGACGCCACCGCCAACCTGAAGTCGCTGAGCGACCAGGTGGAGCGGCAGAACGCCGAGACTGACGCCAAGCTGGCCGAGCTGACCGCGCAGCGCGACATGAAACAGGCAGCGCTCAATAAGGCCGCTGCCGACCAAGAGAGGAAGGACAACGATGCTCAGGCTGAAATCGCTCGCCTTGCTGGTGAGCTGCGCGACCGCCCTGTGCGCGTGCGCATCGTCCCCGCCGCAGGTGGGGGCTGTAGTGGTGGCGCCGCAGGTGACGCAGCCGGCACCGCCGAAGCTGGTGCAGGAGACGCCGCCTCGGCCTACGGGCTACTACCGGAAGAAAATTCTCGACGCTTTAACGACTCCCTGAGCGAAGTCGAAACCCTGAGCGCGGCCTACAACTCGTGTCGCGCCCGGTTGATCCCCCAAGAGCCGACCCTGTAGGGAGGAAACCATGGCCTACACCGCATATCGGGTGCTCAAGGCACCTATCGACCAGATCGAGCGCTTCATGACCGAGGCCATCGCCGATGGCTGGCAGCCGCTCGGTGCGCCTATCCTGCTCTACCCCGACGACAAGGCCGTCTACCAGGCTCTGGTCAAGGGTACGCCGGATGGTAGTGGCACTGGCCCTGTCACCATCGTGGTAGACGACATCACCGATGCTTCCGCCATCGGCAAATCTCTGCTGACTGCCGTCAACGATGGCGATGGGCGTGCAGCAATCGGGGCCGGCACTTCCAATCTGCAGTTGGGCACCACCGCAACCACCGCCAAAGCGGGAGACTATGCGCCTGCCTGGGGGGATGTGACAGGGAAACCGGCGGTTATTGCGGCTGGTACTGATGCCGCGACAGCAAGGGGGGCTATTGGCGCGGGAACATCCAGCCTTGCGATCGGTACAACCGCTACTACCGCGGCGGCTGGCGACCACAACCATGCAATCACTGCTGATGCTGCCAGTGGGTTGGCTGCAGCCTCCAGCGTTCAAGATGCGTTCGTAGCGGTTTCGGCGCGAATCAAGGCTCTGGAGTCGGCTGCGCCGTAGATGAATGCAATATGCCATGGATGGCGCATTTGAAGGCACAGGGCCTTGCGCAGGCGGAAGGTGAGGGGGGACATTACCGCATTCCACGGAGCTTCAACCAAAGGAACGATGGCCATGTACATCAAGGTCGCTATTCGAACTGCGGCACCTATCGCCGTAGTGACTCTGCTCTCACTGCCTATATCCGCACCTGCCCAGGTCTTCAAATGCATCGACAGCAGCGGGAAAATAACCTTTTCAGATCAAGGGTGTGCAGCGGGTCACTCAGCGGCCGCGATAGACGTTGCGCCGGCGAACACCCTCGACAGCTCGCAGTACCGAAATCCGCCGCCTCAACCTGAGGTACCAGATCGCGTTGCGCCCTCGGTGCGGTCTGGCGTTCAAGTTAACGTCGTCGGGGGCGACAACGATGCAGAACGTGAGCGGAAAAGGCTTTGCAAAGAGGCCTCGACGCCCTATCCCGGATCTCGTGGAGGGCTGACCTCTGCTCAGCTTGCCGCCGCCGCGCAGTTGTGCGCGGGTGTTTCAGTTCCTATGCCTACTACACCCGCGCCGGCCGGTGGCAGTGCAAGGCGAGCACCGACGGCACCTGTAGCACCAGGAGTCCTTACCAGTTGTGATGACAGTGGGTGCTGGGACAGCAACGGGGCTAGGTACAACCGAGGCGCTGGAAATACTCACTTCCCGGCGAATGGTGGGCCAGCGTGTGAGCTTGTTGGCGGGAACATGGTGTGCCCCTGAAGTTGTAGACTACGGCCTTTTCCTACGAGGGCAGGGCATGCTGGTCATTCGATTCAAGGGCTGGTCGGTGAAACTCGACCACCAGGTGGGCAGCGCTGGGAAGTTCGGCATCTGGTCGTTCCACGGTTCGGAGAGCAGCTACGTGCCGGACATGGAGACGATTCTCCGGCATGCGGCGATCCGGCCTGCGGAGCCGAAGGGGGGCGCCGAGGTAGAGGTATTCATCTGTGATTCGCGCATGCCGCAGGATGAATGGCGGCCTGTCGGCAGCGGTGTCGCCGCTTACGAGGCGGAGCGCTGATCTCGCGCCGTGCAGTATGTACCACTTCCTGTACCAAAGCGGCGGGGTTGTGCGGGGTTATATGGGGATTTGTACAGTATAAACGGGGCTGAAAGCCCCGTTATATCGTCATCTGCGCCCCATTCGCCCCCTAAACAACCTCATAAGGAAATGTCGCGGAAACACAAGGAGGGGCTTGGAAGGCGCGGGTTACGGGGTTTTTCCCGGGTCTTCGCCGTTGTCCCGCCGCCAAAGTCCCGCCTCGTCGATCTATCGGTTGGGCGGGGCGACGCTTTATGCTGTGCGCGCCCGAATACCTTCATGGAGGAGGCGGGTTTCGGACCAGGGAGGTCGAACATGCACACGGGAGAAACACTCGCCGCCGCGCCGCCGGCACGGCCATTGCGCCAATCGCGGCTGGGCGGCCTGTCGCTGTTCCTCGCCCTGGCCGGGGTCGCCATCGCGCTGGCGGTGATGGCGCTGGCGCTCGGCGAGCGGATCGACCTCAGCGACGAGAACCATCTGCTCGGCCTGTTCGCCGCCTTGCTGGCGGTCTTCGCGGTATCGACCTGCGGCCTGGTGCTGGGCCTGGCCGGCCTGCTCAGGCGCAGCCGCAAGCGTCACCTGGCCCTGGCCGGCATCGTCCTCAACCTGTCGTGCCTGCTCTGGGGCTGGCATGCGCTGAGCACGGCGGCGGCCGCGATCCTGATGGTCCTGGGGCAAACCGGGTTGTCGTTCCTCAGCGCCCTGGCGGTGCTGTTCGGCATGATCTTCTTCCGCCAGGCCTGACCCGTTCCGCGACTGTGCGCAGGCAGCCTGGGCGCCCGCGGTTCGGCCGCTCGTTCATCGGATTGCCGGATTGCAGCCATTCGTCGCGGATTTGCAGGGGGAGGGGCTCAGCCGGGGAAGGAGGGTGCGAGAGGAGCAAAAGGTGAGCCCCGGAGGTGCGGATCTCCGGGGCTCGTGCGGCACGGTGGTGCGGGCACCGGGTCGCGATCAGCGCTGGAAGGGATAGTACAGCGCTGGATGGACAGTATAGCGCTATGCATTTCGCATGAATCCTTTAGTTAGGTCTTTTTCTCATATTTGCAGCGGTTTCGTGACCGAGGGCAATGAAGTGGCTTTTTCCCCTTGCCGCCCGCCGGAACCCATCCAACGGCTGGCATGCCCTCGTAACCGAAGTCAGAAACGCCAGTCGACGGCCAGTCCGACGCCATGGTCCTTCTCGCGGCTGCCCAGCAGGCCGTTGTAGCCCAGCCGCACGCTCACTTCGCGATTCACCGCGAGGCTGGCGTCGACGCCGAGCAGCGCGGCGTCGCGGGACAGGGCCACGCTTTCCACGCTGAATGGCTGGCTGCCGCTGGCGAACGCCAGGTGCCGTTGCGGGGTGGTGTCGCTCAGGTTGTGGCGCCAGCCGAGGGTGCCGGAGAGCGCCAGGCGGCGTCCGGCATCCAGCTCGAAATGCCGTTTCGCGCGCAGGCCCAGGGTGGTGAAGGCGGCGTCCAGGTTGTCGTCGCCACCCTCCAGGGCCGCGGCGCTACCGCGTTCGCGGAAGTCATCGCTGGCGACGTGCACGTAGGCCAGCCCGGCGAAGGGTTCCAGCTCCAGGCTGCGCCAACCCAGCGCGTAGGCGGCCTCGGCGAACAACTGGCTGCTCTGTGCGTCGAGCTTGGCCTTCTGCTTGCCGGCCACGGCGCCGTATTGCAGGTCGCGCTTGACCTCGGCGCGGTGCCAGGCGTGCGCTGCGCCGAGGCTCAGGCGCCATTGCTGCAATTGCCGGCCGAGGTAGGCGCCGAGGTGGTAGCTGTCGATGCTGGCGGAGGATTGCAGGCTGCTGTCCATGTTCAGCGAGCTGTTGCTGTAGCCGGCCACCAGGCCGAGGCGCGTGTCGCTGGCGACCTGGCTGTCGACGCCGAGCAGGAAGCCGCCGACCGAATGCCGGTAGCCTTCGCTACCGTGGCTGCCATCGGCGCTCTTGCCCCAGGAGCCGAGCGCCTTGAACCAGCCTTCGGGAGCCTCCCCGCCGGCCTCGCCGTCGCTGGTCTGGCGCAGGCGTTCGCCGACGCTGTCGCGCAGATAGCGGCTGTCGTTGAGCAACAGGCCGGCGAGCGCCGGGTAGATTTCCCCGGACAATTGCTGGAAGGCCCGTTGGGCGGTTGCGGCGTTTTCCGACAGGAGCAGGCTTTCGTAGACCGGGTTGCCGGCGCCGAGCGTTTCCACGGCCCCAGCGACCGCCGCCTGGTTGGGCGTCTGCGCGACGCTGGCGAGGGCCGTGCCGTTGCGTCCGATATCCAGGCGGATGGCGTTGGCCGCGTAGTCCAGGGTGCCGCCGAGGAACAGGTAGTTCGGCAATACCGCGTCGAAGCGCCCGTCGATGCCGCCGGCGGCGTCGAGGATGTCGTAGCGGCGGCCGACCAGGCTCTCGACCTGGGACTGGCTGAGCAGGTCGGGGCTGTTTTCCATGGCCAGGGTGACGTTGCCGCCCGCGATGCTCGCCTTGCCGCTGGCGACGATCCGGTCGCTGGCGCTTTCCGAAAGCTCCACCGCGTAGGTCGAGCCGGATTCGAAGCGCAGGTCCCCGGCGACCTCCAGGGTGCCGATGGAGTTGCCCGCGGCCACCGTGCCGCCGGAGCGCGCCAGCAGGCCGCCGATCCTGCCGCTGCCGCCGAGGGTGCCGCCGGCATTGACTTCGACGGCGGACAGCAGCGAACCGTCGACGCTGAGCAGCCCGCCATCGACCAGGGTCGGCCCGCGATAGGTGCTGTCGCCGCTCAGGACCAGGCTGCCGGCACCGGCCTTGACCAGGCTGCCCTGGTACTGGCGCTGGGCGGCGGCCTGGTCGCGGGCCATGCCGATGGCATAGTCGGTGCGTTCCTGCTGGCTGGCACCGGCCGGCAAGCCGTTTTCCCAGCCCTTGTCCTTCAGCGTCCGCTGCCAGGCCGCGTGCTCGGCGGCGTCCTCGGCCTGGCGCTGGAGCAGGGCGCTATCGGAAATCGGGTTGCTCCATTCGTCGCGCAGGCCGGCCGGGAGGTTGGCCTCGAAGCGGCCGAGCAATTGTCCAGGCCCATGCATCGCCCGACCGAGATCCGGCACGCCCCAGCCGACGGTGTCGGTGGGGGCGCCGGTCGGCGTGCCGTCGAGCTGGGTGGCGGTGGTCAGCAGAACCTGCAGCGCCTGCTCGTTGTTCAGGTACGGATAGCGCTGCATGACCAGGGCCAGCGCGCCGGTGGCGTGGGGCGCGGCCATCGAGGTACCGGACTTGTTGGCGTAGCCGCCGCCGGGCATGGTGCTGTTGATCAGGCGGCCGGGCGTGGTGATGCACCAGTACTTGGCGATGCCGCAGCGGTTGTAGCGCTGGCCGTTCTGCTGGTCGAGGCCGGACACGGCCAGCCAGTGGCCTTCCAGGTCCGGCTGGAAGTAGGGCAGGGCGGAGCGCACGCTGGCGTTGGCGTAGCCGCTGTTGCCGGCGCTGAAGACGTTGATCACGCCCTGGCGGGAGACGCCGGCGGCGGCGTCCAGCCAGGTGGAGCGCCCGTAGTGCTGGGCATAGGCGGCGTGCAGGCCGTCGAGGGTCTCGTAGCTGACGTCCTTGGGCTGGCTGCCCCAACTGTTGTTGATCGCCCGCACCCCGGCGTCGGCCAGCGCCTGGTAGGCGGCCTTGAAATAGTTCGGGTCGGGCGTCGGGCCGAACAGGAAGCTGTCGTTCTGGTTGGTGTTGGCGACATATACCTGTGCCGCGTAGGCCACCCCGTGCATGCCGACGCCGTCGCGCGAGGCGCCGAGGGTGCCGCCGACGTGGGTACCGTGGGAGTCGTTGTTGCCGTTCATCGCGCCGCTGACGCTGAACGGCGTGCCGTCGACATAGGTGCCGCTGGCCGTCACCGGCTGGTAGCGCGAGGCGGGAGTATCCGGATGGCTCGGGTCGAAACCGGAGTCCATCTCGCCGATCTTCACGCCCTGGCCGTCGATGCCGGCGGCATAGGCCTGGTCGGCCCGCATCCGTTCCAGGCCCCAGTCCTGCTGGTATTCGGCGGAGCGCCAACTGGCCGGATCGCCGGGCCGACCGGCTTCGACATAGGCGGCCGTGGCCGGCTGTGCGATCCAGGCGCCCAGCAGCAGGGCGGCTGACAACGAGGTGGGGCGAGGGCGGAAGGAGTGGTCGTCGGTCATGCGGTCTCCACGCTTTATTGGTCTTGTCGGACAGGGGTGGACTCGAAGAGACAAGGTTTAGCACCGGCTTTCGCCGCGCCGGAATTCCCAGGTGGATAGTTGACAGCCGGACAAACGGCACGCCTCCCCTCTACCGCGCCCATCGGCCAGCCTGATGCCTGGCGATTCAGCCGACTGACGCTGCTGGCGCGGCGGCGGAAGGCGCCGCATAGTGCCGATTCGACGACTAGACCGGTCGTCTGGTCCTCGCGTACGCGCCGGGCCGCGACGGCCGGCGACGACAATGAAGAGGCGAGCCATGAGCAAGACCCTCCACTACCGTGCGTGCCATCTCTGCGAGGCCATCTGCGGGCTCGCCATCGAGACCGAGAGCGACGAGGGCGGCGTGCCGCGGATCCGCTCGATCAAGGGCGACCCGCAGGACAGCTTCAGCCGCGGCCATGTCTGTCCCAAGGCGGTGGCCCTGCAGGACATCCAGGACGACCCCGACCGCCTGCGCCAGCCGTTGCGCCGGGTCGGCAGCGAGTGGCAGCCGATCGGCTGGGACGAGGCCTTCGCGCTGGTGGCCAGCCGCCTCGGCGAGATCCGCGAGCGCCATGGCAACGATGCGGTGGCGGTCTACCAGGGCAATCCGAGCGTGCACAACTACGGCCTGATGACCCATAGCAACTACTTCCTCGGCCTGCTGAAAACGCGCAACCGCTTCTCCGCGACTTCCGTCGACCAGTTGCCGCATCACCTGGTCAGCCAGCAGATGTACGGCCATGGTTTGTTGATCCCGATCCCCGACATCGACCACACCGACTTCATGCTGGTGCTCGGCGGCAACCCGCTGGCGTCCAACGGCAGCATCATGACCGTGCCGGACGTGGAGAAGCGCCTGAAGGCGCTGAAGGCACGCGGCGGCCGGTTGGTGGTGGTCGATCCCCGGCGCAGCGAGACCGCGGCTATCGCCGACCGGCACCTGTTCATTCGTCCCGGCCAGGATGCGGCGCTGTTGCTCGGGATACTCAACACCCTGTTCGAGGAGAACCTCGGTCGCCCCACGCCGCTGCCGGTCGACGGGCTGGAGCGGGTGCGCGAGGCGGTCGCGGCCTTCGACGCCGAGTCCATGAGCGCGCGCTGTGGCGTGCCGGCCGAAAGCATTCGCCAACTGGCGCGGGATTTCGCCGCCGCCGAACGGGCGGTCTGCTATGGCCGGATGGGCGTTTCCACCCAGGCCTTCGGCACGCTCTGCCAGTGGCTGGTGCAACTGATCAACCTGGTCACCGGCAACCTCGACCGGGTCGGTGGCGCGCTGTGCACCTCGCCGGCCCTGGACCTGGTGGCGAGTACCTCGGGTGGCCACTTCGGCCGTTGGCGCAGCCGCGTCTCGGGGCTGCCGGAATATGGCGGCGAACTGCCGGTGGCGGCATTGGCGGAAGAAATCCTCGGTGAAGGCGAGGGGCAGGTGCGCGCGCTGGTCACGGTAGCCGGCAACCCGGTGCTGTCCACGCCCAACGGGAGGCGGCTCGAACAGGCCCTGGACGGCCTGGAGTTCATGCTCAGCATCGACCTCTACATCAACGAGACGACCCGCTACGCCGATCTCATCCTGCCGCCCACCGCGCCGCTGGAGCACGATCACTACGACACCACCTTCAACGTCTTCGCCGTGCGTAACGTGACCCGTTTCAACGAGGCCGTGCTGCCGCGTCCCGAGGGTGCGCTGCACGACTGGGAGATCTTCGTCGGCCTGGCGCGGGCCTTCGCCGCGCGCAACGGCCTGGAGCTGAAACCGACCCTGGAGCCGCAGCAGATGATCGACCTCGGCCTGCGCGCTGGCGCCTACGGCGACCGTTCCGAGCACAGGCTGAGCCTGGCCACTCTGCGCGAACATCCCCACGGCATCGACCTTGGGCCGCTGCGGCCGAACCTGGCGCCGCGCCTGAAGACCGCCGACCAGCGCATCCAGGCCGCGCCGCCGCTGTTCGTCGACGACCTGCAACGCTTCGCCGCACAGCCGCTGCCTGCGTCCGACCAGTTGCTGCTGATCGGACGACGCCACGTGCGCAGCAACAATTCCTGGATGCACAACTACCATCGCCTGGTGAAGGGCAAGCCGCGTCACCAGTTGCTGATGCACCCGCGGGACCTGGAGGGTCGCGGCCTGGTCGACGGGCAACGGGTGCGGGTGCGCTCGCGGGTCGGCAGCGTGGAGGTGGAGGTGGCGGCGAGCAGCGAGATGATGCCCGGGGTGGTCAGCCTGCCGCACGGCTGGGGCCACGCGCGGCCCGGCGTGCAACTGGCGATCGCCCGCGCCCAGGCCGGCGTCAGCGCCAACGACCTGACCGACGAGCGTCATCTCGACCTGCTGTCGGGTAACGCCGCGCTCAACGGCCTGCCGGTGGAGGTGGAAGCGGCCTGAGCGGGTCGACGGAACGCGAGAGTAAAGCCGAGCGTCGCGCTAGGCTTTCCGATACAATACCGGTCATTATTTGCCGAGTTACCGTGTCGAAACGTTCCTGTTGAGGTAAGCCATGGACATCATCGAAACCATTAAAGAGCAGATCGCCAACAACCCCATCCTGCTGTACATGAAGGGTTCGCCGAACGCCCCGCAGTGCGGTTTCTCCTCGCGCGCGGCCCAGGTGCTGATGGCCTGTGGCGAGAAGTTCGCCTACGTCGACATCCTGCAGAACCCGGAAATCCGCGCCAACCTGCCGAAGTACGCGAACTGGCCGACCTTCCCGCAGCTGTGGGTCAATGGCGAACTGGTCGGCGGCAGCGACATCCTCGCCGAGATGTTCGAGAAGGGCGAACTGCAGACCCTGGTCAAGGACGCGGCGGCCAAAGCCAACGCCTGATCCGCGCATCCGATGAAGAGCCCCGCCTTGTGCGGGGTTTCTTTTTTGTCCGGAGAAACCAGCAAGGAAACCGGGAGCCTCCATGTCGGAAGTCAATCCTCGCCAGGGTCGCCTGGCTTGCATCTATTTCTTCGCCATGGCCGGGCTGGTCATCGGCAACCTGATGGGACGCATCCCGGCGCTCAAGGAGCAGACCCAGCTGGACGAGCGCGCGCTCGGCCAGGCCCTGCTCGGCGTCGGGGTCGGCGCGCTCACGGCGTTCCCGTTGAGCGGTTTCCTGGTCCAGCGCATCGGCAGCCGCAGCGTAGTGATCGGCGGTTGCCTGATCATGCTGCTGGTGTTTCCGCTGCTCGGCCTGAGCCAGGGCTGGTGGCAACTGGCGTTGGCCTTCTACGTGCTGGGCGTGAGCTTCGCCGGGATGGACGTGGCGATGAACATCCAGGCGGTGGATGTCGAGCGCCTGCTCGGCAAGCCCTGCATGTCCATGCTGCATGGCATGTACAGCCTCGGTTGCCTGGTCGGTGCGTTGAGCGCCGCGGCCCTGGCCGGACTGACGCCGTTCTGGCACTTCCTCATTCTCACCGCACTCGGCCTGCTGAGCCTGCCATTCTTCGTACGCGCGTTGCTTCCGCCGGACCCGAGCAAGGCGGGCGCGCGCAAGGGCGGCGGCTTCACCTTGCCGCCGCGGGCCTTGCTCGGCCTGGGCCTGCTGATTCTCTGCGCGTTCGTTTCCGAGGGCGGCGTGGCTGACTGGAGCGCGCTGTTCCTGCACAGCGTTCTGGATGCTTCCGAGCGGGTGGCGGCGCTGGGCTTCGCGGCGTTTTCCGCGGCGATGGTGGTGGGGCGGCTGTTCGGCGACCGCCTGCGCGGACGCATCGACGATGCGCCGTTGCTGCGCGGCCTGGGTTCGCTGGCCACGCTGGGCATGCTGGTGGCGCTGTTCAGCCCCTGGCCGGCGCTGAGCATCGCCGGTTTCGGGGTGGTTGGCCTGGGACTGTCGGTGATGGTGCCGATCGTGATCAGCGCTGCTGGCAACCAGTCGGGCATCGATCCGGTGATCGGGGTCGCCGCCGTCTCTACCGTGGGGTATGGCGGACTGCTGATGGGTCCGCCGCTGATCGGCCTGCTGGCCCACGAGATCGGCCTGCGCTGGGCATTGCTGGTACTGGTCGGTCTTTGCCTGTTGCTGGCCCTGCGCGCCGATCTGGTCCGGCGCAGGCCGCGCAGCGCCTGAGGCTTTCTGGCGGGCAAGAAAAAAGCGCCGGCGGGGCAGGCCGCCGGCGCTTCGTCGTGGTTCCCGATCAGTCGTCTTCGTGCATGTGCGACTGCAGGTAGTTCTCCAGGCCGACTTTCTGGATCAGGCCCAACTGGGTTTCCAAGTAGTCGATGTGCTCTTCTTCCGACTCCAGGATGTCCTTCAGCAGGTCGCGGCTGACATAGTCGTGCACCTGCTCGCAATGCACGATGGCTTCGCGCAGGTCCTTGGTCGCCTTCAGCTCCAGGTTCAGGTCGCACTGCAGCATTTCCTGGGTGTTCTCGCCGATCAGCAGCTTGCCGAGGTCCTGCAGGTTGGGCAGGCCTTCGAGGAACAGGATGCGCTCGATGAGCTTGTCGGCATGCTTCATCTCGTCGATCGACTCGTGGTACTCGTGGGCGCCGAGGCGCTTCAGGCCCCAGTCGTTCCACATGCGCGAGTGGAGGAAGTACTGGTTGATCGCGATCAGCTCGTTGCCGAGGATCTTGTTGAGGTGCTGGATGACTTTCTTGTCGCCTTTCATGCCGAATCCTGCCGTCGTAGTGGGTGTGATTCGCCAAGTTTGGCCGCGACGAAGCAGGGTGTCAAACCTAAGTTATTGAAATATAAGGGAAAAAGAATATGAATACGAATGTTTTCTTTCCGCGTTCTGCCGCTAAGTCATTGAATTGAAGGCATAAAAAAACCGGGCGCCAGGCCCGGTTCTTCTGAAAGAGGGATAAAAAATATTTTTCAGGCAGCGACGAACGCCGTAGTCCCGAACGCCGGTACCGGCTGGGCACTCTGCAGGTCGTTGAGGGTTTCGCGTACCACCTGCTTGGCCAGGCATGCGCACTTGCCGCACTGGGTACCGACGCCGGTGGCTTCGCGAACCTCACGATAGCTGCAGCAGCCTTCGTAGATGGCATCGCGGATCTGGTTGTCGGTAACACCTTGGCAGAGGCAGACGTACATGGCGATCTGGCTACTGGGAAGTTGAGTTGGAAAAGATACTAATAATAATGAGAATGATTGTCAAAGTTCCCTGGAGCGTTTTAGTCGGGTTTTTTTCGCCCCCCGACAAATGGCTTTGTCGGACAAAGACTTAGCGCCGGCTGGGGCGGGGTGTATGATGGTTGTTTCCCGGGGAACGGCGCCCCTGCCATCGAGGCTTCACGAGGAGCCGGCAGGCTGCGGTGCCGTCCTTCAACCTTCCGCTTAAAGGAGACATGGAATGAGCGTACTCGTAGGTAAGAAAGCGCCTGACTTCAACGTTGCCGCGGTACTGGGCAATGGCGAGATCGTCGAGAGCTTCACCCTGTCCGAGGCCATCAAGGGCAAGTACGGCCTGGTGTTCTTCTATCCGCTGGACTTCACCTTCGTCTGCCCGTCCGAGCTGATCGCCCTGGACCACCGCATCCCGGAATTCCAGGCGCGCAACGTCGAGGTGATCGGCGTTTCCATCGACTCCCACTTCACCCACAACGCCTGGCGCAACACCCCGGTGGACAAGGGCGGCATCGGTGCCGTCAAGTACACCCTGGCGGCCGACACCAAGCACGAGATCGCCAAGGCCTATGACGTCGAGTCCGACGGTGGCGTGGCCTTCCGTGGCGCGTTCCTGATCGACAAGGAAGGCGTTGTGCGCTCGCAGATCGTCAACGACCTGCCACTGGGCCGCAACATGGACGAGCTGCTGCGTCTGGTCGATGCCCTGCAGTTCCATGAGGAGCACGGCGAAGTCTGCCCGGCCAACTGGAAGAAGGGCGACAAGGGCATGACCGCATCGCCCGAAGGCGTGGCCAAGTACCTGGCCGAGAACGCCAGCAAGCTGTAAGAAGAGCCTGCTTCGCGCGTTGGAAAAAGCCCCGCTTCGGCGGGGCTTTTTCATGGGTTCGCGGAGGCCGGCAGCCCCATCCCAGGTCACGCGCCTCGCTCCGAAGAGGGGGAGATTGCCTGACCGGTCGCGTAGGACGGATAACGTCCTGGCATTATCCGCCTAAGTGGGCCGAGGCTCAGTCGTCGTCATCCATCCAGCCGCCCATTTCCTTCCAGCGGTTGACGATGCCGCAGAACAGCTCGGCGGTCTTCTCGGTGTCGTAGCGTGCCGAGTGCGCCTCGCGGTTGTCGAACTCCATGCCGGCGGCCTGGCAGGCCTTGGCCAGGACCGTCTGGCCGTAGGCGAGGCCAGCCAGGGTGGCGGTGTCGAAGCTGGAGAAGGGATGGAACGGATTGCGCTTGATCCCGGTACGCGCCACGGCGGCATTGAGGAAACCGAGGTCGAAGCTGCTGTTGTGGCCGACCAGGATCGCCCGCTTGCAGCCATTGGCCTTCAGCGCCTTGCGGATGCCGCGGAAGATCTCGGTGAGTGCCGCTTCCTCCTGCACCGCCATGCGCAGCGGGTGGTCAAGCTTGATGCCGGTGAATTCCAGCGCGGCCGGCTCGATGTTGGCGCCTTCGAAGGGCTCGATGCGGAAGAAGTAGGTGTGTTCCGGGAACAGGAAGCCTTTCTCGTCCATGCCGACAGTGGTCGCGGCGATTTCCAGCAGCGCGTCGGTGGCCGAGTTGAAGCCGCCGGTCTCGACGTCCACCACTACCGGCAGGTAGCCGCGGAAGCGGCGCGCCATCGGATGGCGCGGGCCGCTGGGGAGGCTGCCGTCGAATTCGTCGTCGAAGTTGTCTTCGCTCATGCCCCGGCCTCCAGCAGTTTCCAGCGGAGTGTCTCGCCGGCGCGCAGCGGCACCACGTCGAAGTCGCCGAAGGGGAGGCTGGCGGGCGCCTGCCATTCCTCGCGGACCAGGGTGATCCGGTCGGTGTTGCGCGGCAGGCCATAGAAGTCCGGGCCGTGCAGGCTGGCGAAGCCTTCCAGCTTGTCCAGCGCATTGCGCTGTTCGAAGGCCTCGGCATACAGCTCGATGGCGGCGTAGGCGCTGTAGCAGCCGGCGCAACCGCAGGCGGCTTCCTTGGCGTGGCGGGCATGCGGCGCCGAGTCGGTGCCGAGGAAGAATTTCGGATTGCCGCTCACCGCGGCGTCCAGCAGGGCTTCCTGGTGGGTGTTGCGCTTGAGGATCGGCAGGCAATAGAAGTGCGGACGGATACCGCCGACCAGCATGTGGTTGCGGTTGTACAGCAGGTGATGGGCGGTAATGGTCGCGCCGACGTTGGCCGGGGCTTCCCGGACGAACTGGGCGGCGTCGCCGGTGGTGATGTGCTCGAAGACCACCTTCAGGGTCGGGAAGCGCTCGACCACCCGGCGCAGGTGCTCGTCGATGAACTGCTTCTCACGATCGAATACGTCGACCTCGGCGCGGGTCACCTCGCCATGCACCAGCAGCGGCATGCCGACCTCGGCCATCGCCTCGAGCGCTTCGAAGATATTGTCGATGCGGGTCACGCCAGAGTCCGAGTTGGTGGTGGCGCCTGCCGGATAGAGCTTGGCGGCATGCACAAAGCCGCTGGCCTTGGCGGTACGGATTTCCTCGGCGCTGGTGCGGTCGGTGAGGTACAGCACCATCAGCGGCTCGAAGCGGCTGGCGGCGGGGCGGGCGGCGAGGATGCGCTGCCGGTAGGCGTCGGCTTCGGCGGCGTTGCGCACCGGCGGCACCAGGTTCGGCATGACGATGGCGCGGCCGAAGGTGCGGGCGGCGTCGCCGACGGTATTGGCCAGCGCGGCACCGTCACGCAGGTGAATGTGCCAGTCGTCGGGGCGCAGGAGGGTGAGACGGTCGGACATGGGGCTTCCAGGACGGGATTTCGTGGGGGGAAATGCTACCGGAAAAGGGGGGGCGGGGCACTCGCTATCAAGTTTTGTCCGGGCCGTCCGATACATCCTTCGTATTTGGACGCTTTCCCGGAGCCCGCCGTCGTGCAGCCGCGCCTTCTTCTATTGCCTTTCCTGCTCAGCAGCCTGCCGGCGCTGGCGGTGACCTTCCAGACGCGGCTGGAGAGCGTCGAGTGGAAGGTCGAAGGCGACCAGTTCGAATGCCGCCTGTCGCAGCCGGTGGCGAATTTCGGGGTCGGCGAGTTCGTCCGGCGTGCCGGCGAGCAGGCGACCTTCCGCCTGAAGCCCGAGGCCCAGTGGCTGGGGCGCGGGTCGGCGACCCTGCTGGCTGCCGCGCCGCCCTGGCGACCGGGACAGGGCGACATCAACCTTGGCCAGGTCAGCATCGGTAGCGGCGAGGTGCCGTTCAACAGCAACCAGCAACAGGCCGGTCGGTTGCTCACCGGCCTGCTCGAGGGGCGCAGCCCGCTGGTCCGCCATCGCACCTGGCAGGGCGATCGCCTGGAGGTGCGCCTGCTGCCGGCGCGCTTCGCCAGCGTCTACAGCCAGTACCAGGCCTGCATCGCCAAGCTGCTGCCGGTGAACTTCGACCAGGTCAAGCTGGCCCAGGTCGGCTTCCCCGACGGCGGCACGGCGCTGAACGACGTGGCGCGAGCCAAGCTGGACATCATCCTGCAACTGCTCAAGGCCGATCCGAGCATCAACCGGATCGAACTCGACGGGCACTCCGACAACAGCGGCAACCGCCTGACCAACCGCGACCTGTCGCGCCGCCGCGCGCTGGCGGTGCAGGAGTACCTGAAGAGCAACGGGGTGCCGGAAAGCCAGATCAACGTGCGCTTCTATGGCGAGCGCTACCCGCTGGTGGCCAACAACAGCGCCGCCAACCGTGCGCGCAACCGCCGGGTCACCGTGCACCTGTCGCGCGAGGCGGTGGTCGAGCCGGCGACGGAAGCGCCGAAGGCCGAGGACAAGCCGGCGCCGCCCGCGGCAGAACCTGCCGCACCGAAGCCTCCGGCCGCCTCGCTTCAGGGAAAACCCACGGTTTGAGTCGCGCAAACGATAGAATCTGTCGCTTTTGCGTCTAAAGCTGTCGCCCCTCTGTAATTTCCCGAATGCCCTGCGTAGAATTGTCGCTTTTCGTGACGACCCCCGTGGAGTGATGGCATGGCGGATGTGAAGAAGGTAGTCCTGGCGTATTCCGGCGGCCTGGATACCTCGGTAATTCTGAAGTGGTTGCAAGATACCTATAACTGCGAAGTGGTGACCTTCACCGCCGACCTCGGCCAGGGCGAGGAAGTCGAACCGGCTCGCGCCAAGGCCCGCGCGATGGGCGTCAAGGAAATCTACATCGACGACCTGCGCGAAGAATTCGTCCGCGACTTCGTCTACCCGATGTTCCGCGCCAACACCGTCTACGAAGGCGAGTACCTGCTGGGCACCTCCATCGCTCGTCCGCTGATCGCCAAGCGCCTGATCGAGATCGCCAACGAGACCGGCGCCGACGCCATCTCCCACGGCGCCACCGGCAAGGGCAACGACCAGGTCCGCTTCGAGCTGGGCGCCTACGCGCTGAAGCCCGGCGTCAAGGTGATCGCGCCCTGGCGCGAGTGGGACCTGCTGTCCCGCGAGAAGCTGATGGACTATGCCGAGAAGCACGGCATCCCGATCGAGCGCCACGGCAAGAAGAAGTCGCCGTACTCGATGGACGCCAACCTCCTGCATATCTCCTACGAAGGCGGCGTGCTGGAAGATACCTGGACCGAGCACGAAGAAGACATGTGGAAGTGGACCGCTTCCCCGGAAAACGCGCCGGACACCCCGACCTACATCGAGCTGACCTACCGCAAGGGCGACATCGTCGCCATCGACGGCAAGGACATGACCCCGGCCGAGGTGCTCACCGAGCTGAACCGCGTCGGCGGGATCAACGGCATCGGCCGCCTCGACATCGTCGAGAACCGCTATGTCGGCATGAAGTCCCGTGGCTGCTACGAGACCCCCGGCGGCACCATCATGCTCAAGGCCCACCGCGCCATCGAGTCGATCACCCTGGACCGCGAAGTGGCCCACCTGAAAGACGAGCTGATGCCCAAGTACGCCAGCCTGATCTACACCGGCTACTGGTGGAGCCCGGAGCGCCTGATGCTGCAGCAGATGATCGACGCCTCGCAGGTCAACGTGAACGGCGTAGTGCGCCTGAAGCTGTACAAGGGCAACGTCGTGGTGGTGGGCCGCAAGTCCGACGACTCGCTGTTCGACGCCAACATCGCGACCTTCGAGGAAGACGGCGGCGCCTACAACCAGGCCGATGCCGCGGGCTTCATCAAGCTCAACGCGCTGCGCATGCGCATCGCCGCGAACAAGGGCCGCACGCTGTCCTGACCGACGCGCGCCGCCGCCTGAGATGGAACGAAGAACCCCGGCCATGAGCCGGGGTTCTTCGTTCCTGATTGCTGAAAGCGATAGCCGGGGCCGTTCAGGAAGACTTCTGGATCAGTTCGATCTTGTAGCCGTCCGGGTCGGTCACGAAGGCGATCACGGTGGTACCGTGCTTCATCGGCCCGGCTTCGCGGGTGACCTGGCCGCCGTTGTTGCGGATGTCGTCGCAGGCCTGGTAGGCGTCGTCGACCTCGATGGCGATATGGCCGTAGCCGGTGCCGATCTCGTAGGCATCCACGCCCCAGTTGTGGGTAAGCTCGATCACCGCGGAATCCGCCTCGTTGCCATAGCCGACGAAGGCGAGGGTGAACTGGCCGTCGGGATAGTCGTTCTTCCTGAGCAGGGTCATGCCTAGCACCCGGGTATAGAAATCGATCGAGCGATCGATGTTTCCGACCCGGATCATGGTATGGAGAATGCGCATTTTCATTGCCTCGAGCTTCACGGTCAAAGGCGGATTTTACCATGTGGCCGGCAACCGGCTGCGAGATCGGGATCGTCCCCGTCCCGGCGACCGGCCCTTTGCCGGACTTCCCTTCCTACGGGGCGTTTCGCCTCTTCCCTGGGCCGGCCGTCGATAGCCGGTCGGCCTGCCTCCGCCACCCTCCCGAGCTGCCCGCTGCGTCTCCGAGCGTGCCAGGCGTCCCGCCCCCGGTGACCGGCCGAAAGCTCGCTGCGCCTTCGCCATGAGGTCGGAAAAAAGGGGGGTTGACCTTGCCAAGGTGTCAAGGTTGATAACCGGCCACGGAAGCGGTTTCGTCCAGCCAGGCCACGCAGGCTCAGACCAGGAAGGCACAACAATGAATCTCAGACACTTCATCCGCATCACCGCGACGCTAGGTGTCGCGGCCCTTATCGCTGGCTGCGGGGAATCGGCGCCGCCGGGGGCGGCGAGCGCCCCGCCAAGCGTTCCCGTCGCCGAGGTGGTGGTTCGCCCGGTGACACCCTACGCCGAGTTCACCGGCTCGCTGACCGCTGTCGAGCAGGTAGAACTGCGGCCGCGCGTCGCCGGCTACATCCAGGACGTTACGGTGCCGGAAGGCCGCCTGGTGGAGAAGGGCCAGCAACTGTTCCTCATCGACCCGCGCGTGTTCAAGGCGGCGCAGGATGCCGCCAGGGCACGCCTGCGCGAGGCCGAGGCCGCGGCGTTGCTGGCGCGCACCGAACACGAGCGAGCCGAGCTGCTGTATGCGCGGAAGGTCGTCGCCCGGGAGCGGCTCGACAGCGCCATCGCCTCGCGCAATGCCAGCAAGGCCCAGGTCGATGCGGCCAGGGCCGCCCTCGACGCGGCGCAACTGGATCTCGGCTTCACGCGGGTGACGGCACCGATCGGCGGGCGTGTCGGGCATATCCAGGTCACCGAGGGCAACTACGTCACCAATGGCGTCACCGCGCTGACCAGCATCGTTTCGGTCGATCCGCTGTACGTGTACTTCGATGTCGACGAGCGCACCTACCTGCAGGCCCTGGCGCCGACCCGCGGCAGGGAAGGCGAGCAGGCCCCCAGGGTCAAGGTGGCGCTGCTCACCGACGAGTCCTATGGACGAAGCAGTCGCCTCGATTTCCTCGCCAACGCCGCCGACCGCGGGACCGGCACGGTCCGGGTTCGGGCGGTGGTGGACAACCCGGACGGGCAACTGACGCCGGGGCTGTTCGCCAAGGTCAGGCTGGAGACCGGCAAGCCTCGCGCGCAGGTGCTGGTCGCCGACCATTCCATCGGCACCGACCAGGGCAGGCGCTATGTGCTGGTCGTCGACGAAGGCAACAAGACCCAGTACCGGCCGGTGGAACTCGGCCCGATGGTCGACGGCCTGCGGGTCGTCCGCCAGGGCCTGCAGCCGGGCGAGCGCATCGTCGTCAAGGGCCTGGTCCGGCCGGACATGCAGATCACACCGCGCCTTGCGGAAATCGATGGCACGCCCGTCGACCTGTCGAAGACCGTGGGGGCCGCACAATGACATTCCCACGCTTCTTCATCGATAGGCCGATCTTCGCCATCGTTCTTTCGGTGCTGATGATGATCGGAGGCATCGTTTCGTTCTTCCAGTTGCCGCTGAGCGAATACCCGGCGGTGACGCCGCCGACCGTGCAGGTGACTACCGCCTATCCCGGCGCCAACCCCGACGTGATCGCGCAGACGGTGGCGACACCGCTGGAGCAGGCGATCACCGGGGTCGAGGGGATGCTGTACATGTCCTCGCAGTCGGCCACCGACGGGCGAATGATCCTGACCATCACCTTCGACCAGCACATCGATCCCGACATGGCCCAGATCCAGGTGCAGAACCGGGTCTCGCGGGTGCTCTCGCGCCTGCCCGACGAGGTGCAGCGGCAGGGCGTGGTCACCCAGAAGACCTCGCCGGACATCCTCATGGTGGTGCACCTGCTGTCGCCGGAGCAACGCTACGACCCGCTGTACATCTCGAACTACGCCTACCTCCAGGTGCGCGACGAACTGCTGCGCCTGCCGGGGATCAGCGATGTGGTGGTGTGGGGCGCCGGCGAGTACAGCATGCGCCTGTGGCTCGACCCCGACCTGATCGCCGCGCGCGGGCTGACGGCGGGCGAAGTGATCGCCGCGGTACGCGAACAGAACGTCCAGGTGGCGGCCGGCGCCGTCGGCCAGGCGCCGGACTCCACCGCGGCCTTCCAGGTCACGGTGAATACCCTCGGGCGGCTGAGCGACGAAGAGCAGTTCGGCGACATCATCGTCCGCACCGGCGCCGACGGCCAGGTGACGCGCCTGCGCGACGTCGCGCGGATCGAGATGGGCGGCGATGCCTATGCGCTGCGCAGCCTGCTGGACGGCGAGCCGGCGGTGGCCTTGCAGATCATCCAGAGCCCCGGAGCCAACGCGCTGGATACCGCCGAAGCGGTGCGTGCCACCGTGGCGAGGCTCGAAGGCAACTTCCCGGCCGGCCTGAGCGCGCGCATCGCCTACGACCCGACGGTGTTCGTCCGCGCTTCGTTGCAGACCGTGGCCACCACCCTGCTGGAGGCGATCCTGCTGGTCGTGGTGGTGGTGGTGCTGTTCCTGCGTAGCTGGCGTGCTTCGCTGATTCCGCTGATGGCCGTGCCGGTCTCGCTGGTCGGCACCTTCGCCGTCATGCACCTGATGGGTTTCTCGCTGAATACCCTGTCGTTGTTCGGCCTGGTGTTGTCGATCGGCATCGTCGTCGATGACGCCATCGTGGTGGTGGAAAACGTCGAGCGCCACATCGAGAACGGCGAGCCGCCGCTCCAGGCCGCGCGGCGTGCGATGGACGAGGTCACCGGGCCGATCATGGCGATCACCTCGGTGCTGGCGGCGGTGTTCATCCCCACGGCCTTTCTCAGTGGCCTGCAGGGCGAGTTCTATCGTCAGTTCGCCCTGACCATCGCCATCTCCACCATCCTGTCGGCGCTCAACTCGCTGACCCTCAGCCCGGCCCTGGCGGGCCTGCTGTTGCGTCCGCGGCCGGCCGGAGGTGCGGTGGCGGGGCGCTTCCAGCGACTGCTCCAGGTCCTCGGCCGACCGTTGCGAAATGCCCCCGAGGCCTACGGCAACGCGGTGCGCAAGGTGGTGCGGGTGAGCGGCCTGGCCCTGGTGGTGTATGGGGGCCTGCTTGGCCTGACCTGGGTCGGTTTCCAGGCGGTGCCGCCGGGCTTCGTGCCGATGCAGGACAAGTACTATCTGGTCGGCATCGCCCAGTTGCCGAACGGAGCGTCGCTGGAGCGTACCGATGCGGTGGTCAGGCAGATGTCCCGGATCGGCCTCGACGAGCCGGGGGTGGAGAGCGTCGTGGCCTTCCCGGGCCTGTCGGTGAACGGTTTCGTCAACGTGCCGAACGCCGCGGTCATGTTCTTCATGCTCGATCCGTTCGAATCGCGCACCTCCGCCGATCTCGGCGCGCTGGCCATCGCCGGGCGCCTGCAAGCCAGGTTCGCCAGCATTCCCGACGGCTTCCTCGGGGTCTTCCCGCCGCCGCCGGTACCGGGGCTGGGAACCATCGGCGGCTTCAAGATGCAGGTCGAGGATCGCGGCGGCGCCGGGCTGGAAGCCCTGGCCAGGCAGACCCAGGTGCTGATGATGAAGGCCACTGAGTCCGGCCAGCTCGGGGGCTTGATGACCAGCTTCGATATCAATGCCCCGCAGCTCGAGGTGGTGGTCGACCGCACCAAGGTGAAGAGCCAGGGCGTTCGCCTGGCCGATGTGTTCGAGGCATTGCAGGTCTACCTCGGCTCGCTGTACATCAACGACTTCAACCGCTTCGGTCGCACCTACAAGGTCACTGCCCAGGCCGATGCGCCGCACCGCATGCAGGCCGAAGCCATCGGGCGCCTGCAGGTACGCAATGCCGCCGGGGCGATGTTGCCGCTGTCCTCGTTCGTCACCGTGACGCCCAGCTCCGGTCCCGACCGGGTGATCCACTACAACGGCTATCCGTCGGCGGATATCAGCGGCGGCGCGCTTCCCGGCGTCAGTTCGGGACAGGCGGTGGCGTTGATGGAGCGCCTGGCCGGCGAAGTGCTGCCCGAGGGCATGACCTTCGAATGGACCGACCTGACCTACCAGCAGAAGCTGGCCGGCAACAGCGCGCTGTTCATCTTCCCGCTGTGCGTGCTGCTGGCCTACCTGATCCTCGCCGCGCAGTACAACAGCTGGCTGTTGCCGCTGGCGGTCCTGCTGATCGTGCCGATGTGCCTGCTCAGCGCGATCGCCGGGGTGTGGCTGGTGGGCGGCGACAACAACGTGTTCGTCCAGATCGGGCTGGTGGTGCTGGTAGGCCTGGCGGCGAAGAACGCGATCCTGATCGTCGAGTTCGCCCGCACGCTGGAGGCCGAGGGCGCCCGTGCGCTGGAGGCGGTGGTCGAGGCTTGCCGCCTGCGCCTGCGGCCGATCCTGATGACCTCGCTGGCGTTCATCGCCGGCGTGGTGCCGTTGGTCATGGCCAGCGGCGCCGGAGCGGAAATGCGCCAGGCGATGGGCGTCGCGGTATTCGCCGGGATGCTCGGGGTGACGCTGTTCGGCCTGTTCCTCACGCCGGTGTTCTACGTACTGGTACGGGCACTGGCGGCGCGCCTGGAGCGACGCGCCGGCGGCAGCCTGGCGCATCTGGAGGGAGGCCGTCCATGAAGCCATACCTGCGGTCTTCGTTGAGCGCGCTGATCCTGCTGGGCGGCTGTGCCGCGGTGGGGCCCGACTATGCGCCGCCGAGCGCGTCCGCACCGGCCAGCTTCGGCGCGATGCCGGCGGGTATCGATGGCAGTGGCGTGGAGATCGAGTGGTGGCGCGGGTTCGACGAGCCAGCCCTGGAGTCTCTGATCCAGCGGGCGCTCGCGGCGAACCTCGACATCGCCCTTGCCGGCGCGCGCCTGGACGAAGCGAAGGCGCTGCTGCGCGAGAACCGCGAAGAGTTCCTGCCGCGCGGCGGCCCGGCGTTCGATTACCAGGCCCGGCGGCGCGGCGAGGTGGAAACACCGGCCGGCCAGCAGCGCGACATCGAGACCTATCGCGGCGCGCTGGATGCTTCCTGGGAAATCGACCTGTTCGGCCGGGTGCGGCGCTCGGTGGAGGCCGCCGAGGCGCAGGCGGGCTCGCGCGAGGCCCTGCTGCGCAACGTGCAGGCGAGCGTCGCGGCTACGGTTGCCATGTCCTGGTTCCAGCTACAGGGCATCGAGGCCGAACTTGCGGTGGTCCATGACATCGCCGGCAACCAGCGCGACAGCCTGGAGATGGTCGAACGCCTGGTCAGCGCCGGCTCCGCCCACGAGTTCGACCGGTTGCGCGCCGAAGCGTTATTGCACAACGTCGAGGCGGCCGTGCCCGACCTCGAACGGCGCCGCGCCGCCACCCGCAATGCGCTGGCCGTTCTCCTCGCGGAAGCCCCGCAGGCCTTCAGCCCGCCGGTCGCCCGTGCCTCCGGGGAAAGGCTGACGCTCCGCACCCTCGGGGTCGGCGACCCGGCGGGACTGCTGGCGCGTCGCGCCGACATCGCCGCGGCCGAACGCAACCTGGCGGCCGCGACCGCACGTATCGGCGTCGAGACCGCGGGGCTGTATCCGCAGGTCGAGGTACGCGGCTCGATCGGCCTGGTCGCCGGCAATCTCGATGCTTTGGACGAGAGTGGTACGTCCTTCAACGTCCTGAACCCGGTGATTCGCTGGGCGTTACTCGACCGCGGTCGCGTGTGGGCGCGGATCGCCGCCAGCGAAGCCCGTGCGCAGGAGGCATTGATCCTCTACGACCGGACGGTACTGCGCGCCCTGCAGGAGACCGATGATGCCTTCAACGGCTATGGCGCTGCCGCTGACAGGCTCCGCCTGCGCCTGCTCGAGGCGACGGCCAATCGCGAGGCGGCGCGCCTGGCCCGGGAGCGCTTCGTCCAGGGGGACGGCGAGTACCTGGACGTGCTCGAGGCGGAACGCTCGGACTACCTCAGCCGGCGCGCATTGAGCATCGCGCGCACCGAGCAGCGCCTTGCCGTCGTGGGTATCTACAAGGCGCTGGGGGGTGGCTGGGAGGCCTGCGCGGGGGCGCGGCGCTGTGGCGTGGCTACCGACGATACCTCTCCAGGCGTGGCACGGCAGCGCGACAGTCGCTCCTGATCAGCCGCCGGCGGCTTCCGGCCGCCGGCCTTCGCTCGACTGCCTGGGTCGAGGGCCGTGCGGCGCGTCCTCCGGTTATTTGGCGAACCCCGGGAGTACGGATTGCCTGGCGCGGATCACTCGTCCCTGTCCGCCTTATCGATAAGTCGGTTCCGAACTCTTTTTCGGTAGTTCATTCAGATGGATGAGTGAAGAGGGCAGATGGAAAGTATCTGCTCGGGAATTCAATGTTCAGAAGAGTGGAGAAGTATTACTTTCTCACTGTTCTTCAGGTACGTTCCGGCTGCCCGCCGTTTCCTATTGAACGAAGTCACTCCTGTGCCTCTGCGCTCGCGCCGCACGGAGAATATCGTCGAGAGGTTCCTCAATAGTGAGTGGAGCTGGCTGACGCGGTATCTCGGTTGTCGGGCGGAGTTGTTCTATATGTTCGAACTTGGCTTTGCTCGTTGTTTTAAGTTTGCGGAATAACCTCTGGAACTATTCATATGAATTTTTGAAAGTTTGGTTTACCTGAGAGATTTATGAGTTGACCTTGTCACGATGGCAGGACTCATGGTTCGCAGGAGTCAACAAACCAGGAGGTTGCGATGTTTTCTTTCCATATTCCGAACATGACCTGCGGCGGTTGTGCCAAGACTGTCACCCGTATCCTGCACGGCGTCGATCCCCAGGCGCGCGTAGAGACCGATCCCCCTCGGCGCGAGGCCAGGGTCGAGAGCACTCTGGACAAGCACGCATTCCTCGAGGCGTTGAGCGAGGCCGGTTATCCGGAGGGCCGTTGAGTGCATGGGCATGACGCAGGCGTAGGGTCGGATAGTAGCGTTTCGCCCAGTGCCGGCAATAGGAAAATGATTTTCATTGAAGTCTGCGCGCCATATGCCATCAATGGCGCTTGGCTATTGTGGAAAGAACGCTTTGGAATTTGTAAATCAATATTTCAGTCGGCCGCGAGGTGACAGTTATGTGAACGGAAAGAGGCGCTGACAGGAAACCCTAAAAGTTATTCTCCGATGGATTCGCAGGCCTTTAGCTCGGGGTTTTTCGCAGCGCATCCAGTGTTATCGAAGAGCACCTTTCGGCGAACTCCGTTGTCCGCCGAGAAGGCCGCTGCATTGCTTGACCTTGCCACCGTGGCAAGCTTTACGGTCGCCCCGCACAACAACAAAAACAAGGGTGATCCAAATGACTTCAAATCCGTTACAGCAATGCTGCAGTTCTTCCTCCGATATGAATATCCGTTCCCAGCGGACAATGTCGGAACCTGCCCGAAATGCATCGGCTCTCCTGGCTGAAGCCTTGAAACCCGGTGCCTCCCTGGACCAGATCACGCTCGCGCTCGAGGCGATTCTCGCGGTCACGGCCAAAGGCCTGGGCGGCGATGCTTCGGCTTACGCGCAGTACCAGGCGTTGCTCCTGGAACTGCACGTAGGCAGCGATCCGCATACGGAGCCGACCCGCCGCTGGATGGCGAGCCAGGTCTACCTGGTCGAGGATCGTTTCGCTCCCGAGCCGGCCGGTTTCAGCGCCGTCCCGGTGGAGGAGTTCCGCAAGAAGGTCGACGCCGAGATCGAGGCGCGCAGCCGGGTGCGCCATCCCATGTCGGTCCACCTGTTCCAGGGCACGCCGCCGGTCGAGGACGTGCGCTTCTTCCTGGAACACCATTGGGTCCGTTCCTACAACTTCTACAGCCTCCTGGCGGAGCTGGCCTTCCGCTTCGAAAACATCGAGGACGCCTCGGTGTTCTACCGCAACCTCTACGGCGAGGCCGGGGCGGAGACGCCGGAGCGCTCGCACCCCGCGTTGCTGTCCCACCTGATGACCTACTTCGACATACCGCTGCGCATCGATTTCCCGGCGCTGCATCCGCTGGAGAAGGCCTACCTCAACAACCGTATCCGTTGCGTGCGGCACACCGATGTCGCCTGGGGCCTTGCGCTCCTGTACGCGGTCGAGTCGGTGAGCTGCGTCAACCACCGGCGCATCTACGAACTCCTGCAGCGCCTGGGCGTGCCCGAGCAACCCAGCGAGTTCCATCGCCTGCACGGCACCCAGGACGAGATCGATACCGAGGAGATGTGGGCGCTGATCGCCAAGTTCGCGCCGAGCGAAGACTTCCAGCGCAAGTTCATGCAGTCGCTGGCGCGCCACTTCGAAATCAACCGGGCCTACTTCGACCTGCTCTGGGAGCAGATGCAGGCGAATTCCCTGGCCATGGCCTGATGCCTATCCAGAACAAGAACAAGGAGTACAGGATGAATACCCGCAATTTTTCCCTGCCGCAGTTGCAGAACCTGCCCATCGAAGAAGCACGCATCGTTGCCGATGCGCTGGCCGTCCACGCTACTTCCCGCCAGATCGATAGCGCCGCGAGCAAGCTGGCCGCGCTGGCCGAGGCAGGGCTCAAGGGCGACCGCCAGGCCTATGCCGCGTACCAGCAGTTGCTCTACGTCCTTTCGTTGAGCGACGACGTGGCGACCGCCCAGACCCGGCGCTGGCTGGCCCGGGCGATCTATCGCGTCGAAGAGCGTTTCATGCCCGCCGCCGATCTTTCCAGGGCGCTGTCCGAGGAGGATTTCCAGAAGCGTCTCGAACAGGAAATCGCCGCGCAGTCCCGCGAGCGGCACCCGATGTCGCAGTACGTGTTCTCCGGCTCGGCCTCCCGCGCGCAGCTCCAGGTGTTCCTCCGTCACCAGTGGTTCCGCACCTTCCGCCTGTACCGCGATGCGGCCGACCTGTTGGTCAACCTGACCGATGTGGACGAGGCCGCGGCGCTCGCGCGTTACCTCTATGGCGAGTTGGGCGAGGAAGACGAAAAGGGTTCGCATCCGCGCCTGCTGGCCAAGCTGCTCGAGGCCATCGGCCTGGAGGCGGACTTCCAGGCCGTGTCGACGATGCCCGAGGAAATCGCCTACCTGAACAATCGTGCCCGTGCCTTCCGGCATGCCGAGGTCGGTTGGGGGCTGGCGGTGTTCTACATCACCGAACTGGTCGTGCCGGGGAACCACGAAAAGCTCTATCGGGCCCTGCTCCAGGCCGGCCTGAGCGAGGACCAGGCGGAGTACTACAAGGTCCACATCAGCCTCGTACCGCCGCGGGCCAAGCGCGAATGGCAACTCATCGCGCGGCGGATTCCGGACGTGCAGTTCCAGAATGCGTTCCTGACCTCGCTATCGCAGCACTTCCGTGTGGAAAGGGCCTATTACGACGCGATCTGGGAAGAGATGCAGAGCGTCAAGTGACTTCCACCGGGACAAAGCGAGCACTCGAAAATGCCAAGTCACATTACGGAATCCCGTATACACGGGGGCGCCTACTCGTCCCCGGCATTCGCCGCGATCTTTTCCGATACCAACCAGGTGCGGAGGTGGCTGGATGTCGAGCGAGCCTTGGCGGCGACCCAGGCCGAGATGGGCATCATCCCCCACGAGGCGGCGCGGGAGATCGACCGCGCCGCCCAGGTGGAGCGCTTCGACCTCACCCAACTGGGCCGCGAAAGCCTGGAGACAGGGCACCTGCTGGTGCCTACCATCCGCGCCCTGGCGAGGTCGTGCGAGGGTAGCTGGGGGGAGTACGTGCACTATGGCGTGACCACCCAGGACATCCTCGACACCGGGCTGATGCTGCAGGTCAAGGAAGCCTGGGGCCATGCGCTCGGGCTCCTGCACTCGATCCGTGGCCATCTGCTGGCGCTTGCCCTGCGCCACCAGCACACGCCGATGGTTGCACGCACCCACGGGCAGCAGGCGCTGCCCACGACCTTCGGCTACAAGGTCGCCGTCTGGGTGGATGAAATCGACCGTCACCTGGCGCGCTTCGACGAAGCGCGCGAACGCGTCCTGGTCGGCAACCTGACCGGTGCCGTGGGAACCCTGGCGTCGTTCGGCGCCCAGGGCTTCGAGCTACAGCGGCGAACCCTGGCCAGGCTTGGCCTCGGCGCGCCGTCGACCAGTTGGCACAGCGCCCGGGACCGGGTGCTGGAGGTTGCCGGGTTGCTGGTCCAGGTGTCGGTGACGCTGGGCCGGGTGGCGAACGAGATCTACCACCTGCAGCGCAGCGAAATCGACGAGGTACGCGAGGGCAGCCGGCCGGGACAGGTGGGCAGCAGCACCATGCCGCACAAGCGGAACCCGTCGTCGGTCGACCTGGTCAGCGCGCTGTCGCGGCTGGTGCGGGCACAGATGGTGGCGCTCACCGATGCCGCGTTCCAGTTGCACGAGCGCGACGGCACCGCCTGGCGCATCGAGTGGGCGGCGTTGCCGGAGCTGTTCGTCTACGCCGGCGCCTTGCTGACCCGCATGGAGGCGGTGCTGGCCGAGGGGCTCGAGGTGCGCGAGGAACGCATGCGCGCCAACCTCGACCTGCTGGGTGGGCTGATCCTGTCGGAGCGGGTCATGCTCGCGCTGGCGGGGCAGTTCGGCAAGCAGACCGCCCACGAACTGCTCCATGAGATAACCCAGGCCTCCCAGCGGCAGGGCGTTCCGTTCCGCGAGGCGCTGCTCGGGCAGCCAAGGTTGCGCGGCTGTTTCAGCGCCGAGGCGCTCGAAGAACTGCTCGACCCCGTCGGCTACGTCGGCCTCGCCGCGGAGATGGTCGACCTGGTCGCCGACAAACCACGAACCGGCGCGTCGGGCGACAGGCCCGAAGGCGCCGCCTCTTCCCAAGGAAATCCCGGTCAGTCCCAGTACGTGATGGAGGATAGGTGATGGATGCTGAATCGCTGGAAATGCTTGCCCGTTCCTCGTGCACCGCGCATCCGCAGAGCTTCGGCGGCGCACCGGCCGAGTCGTCCTGCAAGCACGAACACAGTCACATCGTTGACTCTAAAACCCATGGCGGCGGCTACGCCGGTCCGGTGAGCCGACGGATCTTCTGTAGCCACTGCCGCCTGCAACGCTGGCTCGACGTGGAGGCGGCGCTGGCGCTGGCGCAGGCCGATGTCGGCGTCATTCCGCCCGAGGCCGCGCTGGAGATCGCGAAGGCCGCCAGGCTTTCGGCCGTTGACCTGCAGCAGATCGCCGACGGCGTGGCCAGCACCGGGCACTCGCTGATGCCCCTGCTGGGTGCGCTGCAACGGAACTGCAGCCCCAGCGCGCGCGAGTACGTGCATTTCGGCGCGACCACGCAGGATATCCAGGACACCGCGCAGTCCCTGGAAATGCGCGATGTGCTGGATGAAACGGAGCGGGCGCTGGACATCCTCCTGGACCGGCTCTCGGTGCTGGCGAGCGGGACCCGCAATGCGCTGATGGTCGCCAGGACCCACTCGATCCCGGCGTTGCCGACCACCTTCGGGCTGAAGGTGGCCGGCTGGATCGACGAGTTGCTGCGTCACCGCGAACGCCTGGGCGAGGCGCGCAAGCGGATCCTGGTGGTGCAACTGTTCGGCGGCGTGGGCACGATGGCCGCCTTCGGCGACGAGGCCATGCTCCTGCTCGAAAGCTTCGCGCGGCGGCTGTCGCTAGACGTGCCGCTGGCGGGTTGGCACGTGTCCCGCGACCGGGTTACCGAGTTCGTCAGCACCCTGGCCATGGTCACCGCGTCCCTGGCGCGGATCGCCGACGAGATCCGCACCCTGAACCGCTGGGAGATCGGCGAGCTGGAGGTGGGCTGGACGCAGCAGCAGATCGGTAGCAGCACCATGCCCCACAAGCGCAATCCGGAAGGCTGCGAGCAGGTCGTGGTGCTGGCCCGGCTGGCCAAGGCCCAGGTCCTGCTCGCGTTGGACGCCATGATCCTCGAGCACGAGCGGGACTACCGCGGCACGCGCCTGGAATGGTGTGCGGTGGCGGACGTTTCCCACTATGCGCTGATGGCGCTGTCGCTGCTGACCGACACCATCGACGGGCTCACGGTCCACGACGAGACCATGGCGCGGACGGCGAATGCATACAGCGATGCGATCTGTACCGAGGCGTTCGTCTTCGAGATGGCCAAGCAACTGGGCAAGAGCAGCGCTTACGAAATCATCTTCGAGATCACCCAGGCCTGCCAGCGCAAGCGGATTCCGATGCGCCAGGCGCTCGAGTCGGATCCGCGGGTGGGCGCCGTCATGCCGAAGGAAACCCTGGCCAGGCTGTTCGAGCCGCGGACCCATCTCGGCATGGCCGGGACCATCGTCGACAAGGTGCTGGACAAGGTCGCCAGCCACCACTGAATCACCCGCCGCCAGAGGCGGCGGTACTGCACATCAACGGAGAACAAGAATGACAAAGGCTAACGAGATCGAAACCGCGAAGGTCAAGCAGTTTTCAGCACGGATCATGGAGGACTACGGCAATACCCTGCGCGGCGCGATGCTCTACATCGGCGACCGCCTGGGGCTGTTCAAGGCGCTCGCCCATGGCCAATGGGTGACCCTGGAAGAGCTGGCGCAGCAGACCGGCTACACCACCCGCTACCTGCGCGAATGGCTGGGCAGCATGGTCACCGGCAACTACCTGGCCTACGATCCGCAGAGCAGGAGCTATCGGTTGCCGGCCGAGTTCGTCCCGGTGCTCGCCGACGAGGACTCGCCTTATTTCGCCGGCGGGATCATCCAGTTGAGCGTGCCCTTCGTGAGCATGGCGCCGAAGATCATCGAGGCCTTCCGCTGCGGCGGCGGTTGCCCCGAGGAATCCTTCCCGCTGGAAACCTGGGAAGGCATGGAGCGCATGACCATGCCCTGGTACAAGCACTTCCTCGTGCAGCACTGGATTCCTTCGCTGGATGGCGTCAAGGAAAAGCTCCAGGCGGGTGGCAGCGTGCTCGATTTCGGCTGCGGCAGCGGGCTGGCCGCGATCATGATGGCCAAGGCGTTCCCCGAAGCCCAGGTCTATGGCTGTGACTTCCACGCGCCGTCCATCGAACGCGCGCGGGCGAACGCCGAGGCCGCGGGGGTCGGCGACCGGGTGCGCTTCGAGGTCAGCGATTCCGATGCGCTGGCGGGCAAGAAGTTCGACTTCGTCACGACCTTCGTGGTCATCCACGACGCGACCGACCCGCAGCAGATGATGAAGGACCTGCGCGAGTCGACCGCCGACGATGGGACCTACCTGATGGTGGAACTCAACCTGTCGCAGGAACTGCACGAGAACATGAACCTGTTCGGTCGCGTGATGTACCCGCAGAGCACGCTGTATTGCATGACCTGTTCGCTGTCCCACGGCGGCGAGGGCCTCGGCGCCTTCATGGGCGAGGACCGCGCGCGGCAGATGGCCGAGGCCGCCGGCTTCAGTCGCTTCCGCAAGGTGCCTTCGGAGTGGCCGCCGCTGCCGGCGCTGTTCGAACTGCGACCCTGAGGTTGCACGCCCGGAGTCGCCTGGCGCGGCTCCGGGGCGAGGGTGGCGTCCGCGGCGGACGCCACCCGCAGCCCGGTGTGTCCGGGACCGCCGCAGTCGTTTCGTCCCTGTCTGCCTCGGCCTGAAGTCTTCGCTGCGAAGACCCTCGTCCTTATATAAGCAGGGGAGTTGCTGCGAGCAGAGGTCGAGAGCCTGCGGCACTCGTTCAAGCGAGCGATGTGGCTGTCAGGAAACCTTCCCCTGTTACCGAATGGAGCAATGTTGCTCCTTGTGTGTGCAACAACGCCCCACTTCCCGGAAGCCTGGCGAACCGCGTGAAAACCGCTCGGAGCGCCTTTCGTCGCAGGATTCCTCGGTAATTCTCCGCGCTTTAATTCAACTCTCTGATTTTAAAAGTTTAATACTCGGAACAAGGCTGTTTCGCCGGTGAACTTTCATCTGGCATGGCTTCTGCAAGTTTTATATTTAAAACGATGTTTCATATATAAAACAAGACAAGAGGCTTAGTCCAGATGAGAGCGACGTCGTTGAGCATCCTCACTTCCGAGCATTCGCTACCTGTAGCCGCTCCTGCGGATAGCCGTCTCGAAATCGAATTCCGCGGCGTCGCCAAGCATTTTCCGGGCCGCGGCAAAAGCGCGGCGACCCTCGCGGTGCAGGGGCTCGACCTGGCCATCCGCCGCGGCGAGGTGGTGTCCATCATCGGGCCGTCCGGTTGCGGCAAGAGCACCCTGCTGAACATGGGGGCGGGTCTCTACGCACCCAGCGAAGGCGAGGTGCGGGTCGGCGGCGAGCGGGTCAGCGGTCCGGTACGCAAGGTCTCCTTCATGTTGCAGAAGGACCTGCTGATGCCCTGGCGCAGCATTCGCCGCAACATCGAGCTGGGCCTGGAGATCGACGGTCGCGCGGCCGGCGAACGGCGCGCCATCGCCGAGGAAATGCTGGAGAAGTGTCACCTCGCCGGTTTCGCCGAGCACTATCCGTTCCAGCTTTCCGGCGGCATGCGCCAACGCGCCGCCCTGGCCCGAACCCTGGCCACCGACCCGCAGGTGCTGTTCCTCGACGAGCCGTTCTCGGCCCTCGACGCGCAGACCAAGATGATCCTCCAGCAGGACCTGGCGCGGATGCTCTGCGAGCAACGCAAGACCGCGCTGTTCATTACCCACGACCTGGTCGAGGCGATCGCCATGTCCGATCGCATCCTGGTGATGAGCGCGCGGCCGGGCACCATCGTCGAGGAGATCGAGGTCGGCCTGCCGCTGCGCGACAACCCGCTGGAGCGCCGCAAGCTGCCGGAGATCGGGCCGCTGGTCGGGCGCCTGATGACCCTGCTGAAAGTGGGCGAGAGCGCCGAGCTGCACTGATCGCCGCCTGCCGATCCGAATTCCGTTACAGGAGCCGCTGATGTCCAAGTCATTGCTCAACGCCGCATTGTGCGGCGCGTTGTTCGCCGCCGGCCTGACCGTCCAGGCCGCCCCGCGGGAAGTCACCTACCTGCTGCCGGCACCGCCGAACTCGCCGGCCTTCGCACCCTGGGTGATCGCCCGGGAGAAGGGCTACTACGCCGACCTGGGCCTGAAGGTGACCTTCGTCGCCGGCAAGGGCGGGGTCGACGTGGCCAAGCAGATCGGCGCCGGCAACGCACCGGTCGGCGGCGCCATCGGCGATACGCCGATCGTGGTGCGCGCCAACGGCATCCCGGTGAAAGCCGTGGCGGTGCTCGGTGCCGGCGGGGTGACCATGATCGCCACCGATGGCACGGCCGGTATCGACAGCGTCAAGGACCTCAAGGGCAAGACCCTGACCGTGATGTCCTACTCCGACACCACCTACTACGCCCTGCTGGCGTCGATGCGCAAGGCTGGCCTGGGCAAGTCCGACGTGGACATCCAGGCGGCCGGCCCATCCGGCGTCTGGCAACTGTTCTCCGCCGGCCGCTCGCAGGCCATGGCCGGCGTGCCGGACTGGGTGGTGAGTGCCGAGGATGCCGGCCGGCAGGTGAAGTTGCTGCCGGGCAGCGAGGTGTTCGAGAGCATGGCCCAGGCGATCCTCGCCTCGGACGAGGCCATCGAGAAGCAGCCTGAGGTGGTCGGCGGGGTGGTCAGGGCGACCCTCATGGGCATGCGCGACATCATCGCCGACCCAAGGCAGGCCGCCGCCACCTTCGCTGCCGCGGTGCCCGCCTACAAGGGCCGCGAGGCCAGCCTGGAACGGGTCCTGCGGCTCTATGTCGAGCACGTCTACGCCAACCAGCAGCCGCTCGGGCACATCGATCCGCAGCGCCTGGACAAGGTTCGCAGGTTCTACGTCAGCGAAGGCATCGTCGGCCGCGAGACGCCGCTGGACGAGCTTTACACCAACCGTTTCGTCGAGTCCGCCGACCTGACCGCGCAGCACGGAGCCCGCCCATGAACCTCTCCACCAGACCCTTGCTCGGCAGTCTCGCGCTGTTGTTCCTGTTCCTCGCTGCCTGGCAGTGGGGGCCCGGCCTGCTCGGCATGCCCGAGTTCGTCCTGCCGGGGCTGAGCCGGGTGGCGGCGGAGGGCGTGGCCATGTGGCACGGCGCCGGACTGCTGGAGCACACGGCGATCACCAGCCTGGAGATCGTCGTCGGTTTCGCCCTGGGCGCGCTGCTTGGCGTGAGCATCGGCGTTGCCCTCGGCCTGTCGCCGACCACCGAGGCCATGCTCTCGCCCTACATCCTGGCGCTGCAGATCGCGCCGAAGGTGGCCTTCGCCCCGCTGTTCGTGATGTGGCTGGGCTATACGGTGTACCCGAAGATCCTCATCGCCGTGCTGATCGTGTTCTTCCCGGTGATGATCAACGTGCTCTCGGCCATCCGCACCGTCGACCCGGACATGATCAACCTGGTGCGCGCGATGAGCGCCAGCCGTTGGCAGATCTTCCGCCTGGTGGAGTTCCCCTCGGCGATGGCCGCGCTGTTCTCCGGCCTGCGCATCGCCTCCACCCTGGCGGTGATCGGCGTCACCGTCGGCGAGCTGGTGGGCGGCAACAAGGGCCTCGGCTTCCTGCTGGTGGATGCCGAAGGGCAGGGCAACACCGCCGGGGTGTTCGTCGCCATCGTCATGCTCACCCTGATCGGCGTGCTCGCCTATGGCGCGGTGGTCTGGGCCGAGAAGCGCGTCCTGCATTACCTGCCGAAAGCCAACCTGGGCACGGTGTGAACGCCATGAGCCAGAACTCTCTTCTCGACGGTCGCCGCGTGCTCCTCACCGGCGGCGCCCGCGGCCTCGGCTACGCCTTCGCCGAAGCGGCGGCACGCGCCGGCGCCCGGGTGGTGATCGCCGACATCCTGGAGGAACGCGTGCAGCGCTCCGCCCGTGAACTCGCCGAGCAGGGCCTGGATATCAGCGGCCTGCCACTGGACCTGGCCGACCCGGTTTCGATCGAGCGCTGCGTGGCCGCGGCGGTCGAGCGCCTGGGCGGTCTCGACGGCCTGGTGAACAACGCCTCCATCACCAACTCCGGCGGCAAGAGCTGCGAAGAACTGGAGATCGAGGTGTTCGACCGGGTGCTCCAGGTCAACGTGCGCGGCACCTGGCTGATGACCCGTGCCTGCCTGCCGGCGCTGCGCGAGTCCGGACGTGGCGCGGTGGTCAACCTGGCCTCCGACACCCCGCTGTGGGGCGCGCCCAACCTGCTCGCCTACAGCGCCAGCAAGGGCGCGCTGATCGCCATGACCCGCAGCCTGGCCCGCGAGCTGGGCGGCGACGGCATCACCGTCAACGCCATCGCTCCCGGACTGGTGGAGGTCGAGGCCACCGAGTACGTGCCGGCCGCCCGCCACCGGCTCTACCGCGAGCAGCGCGCGCTCCAGCGCGGCCAACAGCCGGCGGATGTCTGCGGCGCGGTGCTGTTCGCCCTTTCCGACCTTTCCCGCTTCATCACTGGACAAACCTTGCCGGTCAACGGCGGGTTCGTCATGCCCTGATCCGGAGGACTCCATGACCGATCTGAACCAGAACGCCCCGAAATCCTGGGACCGCCCCGAAGGCGCCAGCTTCGAGGAGTGGTGCAACACCCGCATCGCCCGTTACTCCACCCGCAAGTACGACTGGAACGCGCTGAAGTTCCAGGCCGACTACGACCCCAGGTTCCGCCGCGCGCAGATGCGCTACATCGGCACCGGCGGCACCGGTGTGGCCAGTGACATGAACACCATTCCGTCCGAGCACTTCACCTTTTCCACCATGGTCATCCCGGCGGGTCACGAAGGCCCGCCGCACCTGCACATCGACGTCGAGGAAGTGTTCTTCGTCCTGCGCGGCAAGCTCAAGGTGGTGCTGGAGAAGGACGGCGAGCGCTTCGAGACCATCCTCACCGACCGCGACGTGATTTCCGTGCCGCCGGGCGTGTACCGCGAGGAGATCAACATCGGCGACGAGGATGCGCTGATGTGCGTGATGCTCGGTGCGAAGAAGCCGATCACCCCGACCTACCCGCCGGAGCACCCTCTGGCGAGCATCAAGCGCTGAGGCCGCCGATGAACATGGCGCAGACCCACACCCCCGTCCCGAACCTGCAACAGCGCTTTCCCGAGCGGCTGGTGCAACTGGCCGACGGCGCCCAGCTGGCCATCCGCGAATGCGGCCAGGGCCCGGTGGTGGTGCTGTTGCACGGCATCGGTTCGGGCTCGGCGTCCTGGCTGCATTGCGCCCAGCGCCTGGCCGCCGGCAATCGGGTGATCGCCTGGGACGCGCCGGGTTACGGCCTGTCCACGCCGCTGCCGCCGGCCCGGCCCAAGGCCTGCGACTACGCCGCGTGCCTGGAGCTGCTGCTGGATGCGCTGGGCGTGGAGAGCTGCCTGCTGGTGGGCCACTCCCTCGGCGCGCTGATGGCCACGGCCTACGCCGCCGGCATCGGCGCGGCGCGGGTGCGCCGCCTGGTGCTGCTCAGCCCGGCGCGCGGCTACGGCGCCGCCGAGCTGCGCGACAGCGGCGCCCAGGTGCGCCGCCAGCGCCTGGAGAACCTGGAGCGCTTCGGTATCGACGGCATGGCCAGCGAGCGCACCGCGCGCCTGCTCGGCCGCAACCCCAGCGAGGAGGCCCTGGCCTGGGTGCGCTGGAACATGGCGCGGCTCAACCCCGAGGGCTACCGCCAGGCCGTCGAGCTGCTCTGCGGCGACGACCTGCTGGGCAACGGGCAGCCTGCCGCTCCTTGCGAGGTGCATTGCGGCGAGGACGACGGCATCACCACGCCCGAGAGTTGCGGCGCCATCGCCCGCCAGCTCGGCGCGTCGTTCTCGTCGATTCCCGGGGCCGGCCACGCCAGCCCGATCGAACAACCCGAAGTGGTCGCAGGACGCATCGGCCACGCGCAACGCCTCTCTCTTGAAGGAACCGCCAATGGATAAGTCAGACGATTCGCAAGACAAGTACATCGTGCCTGGCCTCGAACGCGGCCTGCTGCTGCTCTGCGAGTTCAGCCGGAAGGACCGTACCCTGACGGCGCCGGAGTTGGCGCGGCGCCTGAAGCTGCCGCGCTCGACCATCTTCCGCCTGCTGACCACCCTGGAGGCCATGGGCTTCGTCACCCGCAACGGCAACGAGTACCGCCTGGGCATGGCGGTGTTGCGCCTGGGCTTCGAGTACCTGGCCTCGCTGGAGCTGACCGAACTCGGCCAGCCGCTGCTGAACCGCCTGTGCGACGAGATCCGCTACCCCTGCAACCTGGTGGTGCGCGACGGCCGTTCGATCGTCTACGTGGCCAAGGTTTCGCCGTCCACCCCGCTGAGCAGCTCGGTGAACGTCGGGACCCGGTTGCCGGCCCACGCCACGGTGCTCGGCCGCATCCTGCTGCAGGACCTGAGCCTGGGCGAGCTGCGCGAGCTGTACCCGGAGGAGCAGCTGGAGCAGTTCTCGCCGAACACCCCGCGCAGCGTGCTGGAACTCTTCGACATGGTCCAGGGCGACCGCCAGCGTGGCTTCGTCCAGGGCGAGGGGTTCTTCGAGGCGAGCATCTCCACCGTCGCGGCGCCGGTACGTGATCACAGCGGTCGCGTCATCGCGGCGATGGGGGCGACCATCGCCGCCGGGCATATCGACCCGGAACGCATCGAGGGACTGGTCAGCCGGGTGCGCAGCAGCGCCGACGAGCTGTCGTACCTGCTCGACTACCGCGCCGACGGCCAGGACAACGTCACCCCGATCTTCCGGAGTCGCCCGCATGAAACCGTATGACCTGTCCGAGGCGGTGGCGGTGGTCACCGGCGGTTCCTCCGGGATCGGCCTGGCCACGGTGGAACTGCTGCTGGAGGCAGGCGCCGCCGTGGCTTTCTGCGCTCGCGACGGCGAGCGCCTGCGTGCCGCCGAGTCCGCGCTACGCCAGCGCTTCCCCGGGGCGCGCCTGTTCGCCAGTGTCTGCGACGTGCTGGATGCGTTGCAGGTGCGCGCCTTCGCCGAAGCCTGCGAGAGAACGCTGGGGTGCGCCAGCATCCTGGTGAACAACGCCGGCCAGGGCCGCGTCTCGACCTTCGCCGAGACCACGGACGAGGCCTGGAGCGAGGAACTGCAACTGAAGTTCTTTTCCGTCATCCACCCGGTACGCGCTTTCCTGCCGCAACTGGAAAGCCGCGCCGACGCGGCCATCGTCTGCGTCAACTCGCTGCTGGCCAGCCAGCCGGAGCCGCACATGGTGGCTACCAGCGCGGCCCGCGCCGGGGTGAAGAACCTGGTGCGCTCCATGGCCTTCGAGTTCGCGCCTAAGGGCGTACGGGTCAACGGCATCCTCATCGGCCTGGTCGAGTCCGGCCAGTGGCGGCGCCGTTTCGAAGCCCGCGAAGAGCGCGAGCTGGACTGGGCGCAATGGACCGCGCAGCTGGCGCGGAACAAGCAGATTCCCCTGGGACGCCTGGGCAAGCCGATCGAGGCGGCCCGCGCCATCCTGTTCCTCGCATCTCCCCTGTCTGCCTATACGACGGGCAGTCATATCGACGTTTCCGGAGGGTTGTCCCGTCATGCGTAACGCAAGCCAAGTCACCGTCGGCGCCGCCATCGCCGCCTTCCTCGAACAGTGCGAGGTGAAGGCCGCCTTCGGGGTGATCTCGATCCACAACATGCCGATCCTCGATGCCTTCGCCAGCCGCGGCAACATCCGTTTCGTGATGGCCCGCGGCGAGGCCGGGGCGGCCAACATGGCCGATGCCTACGCCCGCACCAGCGGTGGCCTGGGCGTGTGCCTGACCAGCACCGGAACCGCCGCCGGCAACGCTGCCGGGGCGCTGGTCGAGGCGCTCACTGCCGGCACCCCGCTGCTGCACCTGACCGGGCAGATCGAAACCCCCTACCTGGATCGGAGCCTCGCCTACATCCACGAGGCGCCGGACCAGTTGAGCATGCTCAAGGCCATCTCCAAGGCGGCCTTCCGCGTGCGCAGCGTCGACACCGCCATCAGCACCCTCAAGCTGGCCGTGCAAACCGCCCTGACCGCGCCCGCCGGCCCGGTGAGCGTGGAAATCCCGATCGATATCCAATCGGCGCTGATCAACCTGCCGGCCGACCTGTCGCCGCTGCCGGTGCCGGTGGCCAGGCCCTCCGAGCAAGCCCTGGACGACCTAGCCGAGCGTTTCGCCCAGGCGCGGCGACCGATGCTCTGGCTGGGGGGCGGTGCCCGGCATGCCGGCCCGCAGGTACAACGCCTGCTGGCCATGGGCGTGGGCGTGGTCACCAGCACCCAGGGGCGTGGCATCGTCCCGGAAGACGACACGCGTTCCCTCGGCGCCTTCAACCTGAACAAACCGGTGGAGCGGTTCTACCAGAGCTGCGACGCCATGCTCGTGGTGGGCTCGCGCCTGCGCGGCAACGAAACCCTCAAGTACGAACTCAAGCTCCCGCGTCCGCTTTACCGGGCAGACGCCGATGCCACGGCGGAGGGCCGCTGCTACCCCAGCGATTTCTTCGTCTGCGGCGATTCCGAACGGGTCCTCAAGGGGCTCGCCGACCGCCTGGAAGGGCGCCTGTCGGTGGACCCGGCCTTCGCCGCGGATCTCGCCGCCGCGCGCAACCAGGCCCGCGCCCAGTTGGTGGACGGCCTTGGCCCCTACGCTTCGCTGGTGGAGCAACTGCAGGCGCTGGCCGGCCGCAATTTCAACTGGGTGCGCGACGTCACCGTCTCCAACAGCACCTGGGGCAACCGCCACCTGAATATCTTCAGCCCCCGCGCCGGCGTCCACGCCCTCGGCGGTGGCATCGGCCAGGGCCTGGCCATGGGCATCGGCGCGGCGGTCGGCGCGGCGGAAACCGCGCCTGGGCGCAAGACCTTCGTGCTCGCCGGCGACGGCGGCTTCATCCTCAACCTGGGCGAACTGGCCACCGCCGTGCAGGAGCGGGCCGACATGCTCATCGTGCTGATGAACGACCAGGGCTACGGGGTGATCAAGAACATCCAGGACGCCGCCTACGGTGGCCGCCGCTGCTACGTCGACCTGCACACCCCGGACTACGCCCAACTGTCGGCTTCCCTCGGCCTGCGTCATGCCAAGGTCAGCGATCTGAAGGATTTCAGCGCCGTGCTCGATGGCGCCCTGGCCGAGCCAGGTCCCTTCCTGCTGGAGGTGGACATGCTCGCGGTGGGCAGCTTCAAGAGCATTTTCGCCGGCCCGCCGACCAACGATGCCAAGACCGACAAGGCCACCGCCTGAGGCTCTCGCCATGCTGAATATCGTCATGATCGGCTGCGGCGCCATCGGCGCCGGCGTCCTGGAACTGTTGGAAAACGATCCGCAACTGAGGGTCGATGCGGTGATCGTTCCTCGCGACTCCGAGACCCAGGTCCGCCATCGCCTGGCCAGCCTGCGCCGGCCGCCGCGGGTACTCAGCGCGCTGCCGGCCGGAGAGCGCCCCGATCTTCTGGTGGAGTGCGCCGGGCACCGCGCCATCGAGCAGCACGTGCTGCCGGCGCTGGCCCAAGGCATTCCCTGCCTGGTGGTCTCGGTGGGCGCGCTGTCCGAGCCGGGCCTGGTGGAGCGCCTGGAAGTCGCGGCGCAAGCCGGAGGCAGCCGCATCGAGCTGCTGCCCGGCGCCATCGGCGCCATCGATGCGCTGTCGGCGGCCAGGGTCGGTGGCCTCGAGTCGGTGCGCTACACCGGGCGCAAGCCGGCGAGCGCCTGGCTGGGGACGCCGGGCGAGACGGTCTGCGACCTGCAGCGCCTGGAGAAGGCGCGGGTGATCTTCGACGGCAGCGCCCGCGAGGCGGCGCGGCTCTATCCGAAGAACGCCAATGTCGCCGCCACCCTGTCGCTCGCCGGCCTCGGCCTGGACCGCACCCAGGTGCGCCTGATCGCCGACCCCGAAAGCTGCGAGAACGTGCACCAGGTGGAAGCCAGCGGCGCCTTCGGCGGCTTCGAACTGACCTTGCGTGGCAAACCGCTGGCGGCCAACCCGAAGACATCGGCGCTGACCGTGTACAGCGTGGTCCGAGCGTTGGGCAACCACGCCCACGCGATTTCGATCTAGGGACGACTACCGTGATTGACCTGAACCCGATCCAACCCATCTGCATCGCCGGCGAGTGGCGAGCGGGCGGCGGCGACCTCTACGAAAGCCTCTATCCGGCCACCGGCGAGGCCGTCGCCCGCCTGCATGCGGCCAGCCTGGAGGACGTGGAGGAAGCCATGGCCGGCGCCCACCGCGCCTTCCGTGAGAGCGGCTGGGCCCAGCGCAAGCCTCATGAGCGGGCCACCGTGCTTTATCGTATCGCCGCGCTGATCCGCGAGCGCAGCGAAGAACTGGCGCAGTTGCAGCGCCTGGACAACGGCAAGCCGATCAGGGAAACCCGCAACCTGGTGGCCAGCGCCGCCGCCACCTTCCAGTTCTTCGCCGCCGCCTGCGAGACCCTGGAGGAAAGCATCACGCCGTCGCGCGGCGACTTCGTCAGCATGAGCGTGTACGAGCCCATGGGCGTGGTGGTTGCCATCACCCCGTGGAACTCGCCCATCGCCTCCGAGGCGCAGAAGCTCGCCCCGGCCCTGGCCGCCGGCAACGCGGTGGTGGTCAAGCCGGCCGAGATCACCCCGCTGGCCGCCCTGGCGCTGGCGCGCATCTGCGATGAGGCCGGCCTGCCGCGTGGGCTGGTCAGCGTGCTGCCGGGCAAGGGCGCGCTGATCGGCGATGCCCTGACCCGCCACCCCCTGGCCAGGCGCGTGTCCTTCACCGGCGGCACCCGCACCGGCAAGCACATCGCGCGCATCGCCGCCGACAAGATGATGCCGGTGTCCCTGGAACTGGGCGGCAAGTCGCCGACCATGGTGCTGGCCGACGCCGATCTCGACCACGCGGTGGCCGGCGTGCTCTATGGCATCTTCAGTTCCAGCGGCGAATCCTGCATTGCCGGCTCGCGGTTGTTCGTCGCCAGCGAGCGCTACGACGAATTCATGGAGCGCCTGGCCACCGGCGCCGCGGCCCTGCGCGTCGGCAACCCGGCCGACGAGCGCACCCAGATGGGCCCGCTGATCAGCGCGCGGCACCGCGAGTCGGTGGAGCGCTATGTCGAGATGGGCGTGGCCGAGGGCGGTCGCCTGCGCACGGGGGGCGTACGTCCCCATGGCGCAGCCTTCGATCGTGGCTACTTCTACACCCCGACCATCATCGAAGGCCTCACCAACGACGCCCGCCTGTGCCAGGAGGAAGTCTTCGGCCCGGTGCTGGTGGCCATGCCTTTCGACAGCGAAGAGGCCCTGATCGAAGAGGCCAACGACAGCTGCTACGCGCTGGCCGCCGGCATCTGGACACGCGACTTCCAGCGCGCCTGGCGGCTCGGCCGCGCCGTGCAGGCCGGCACCGTGTGGATCAACACCTACAAGCAGTTCTCCATCTCCACCCCCTTCGGCGGCTGGCGCGACAGCGGCCTGGGCCGCGAAAAGGGCCGCCTGGGGATACTCCAGTACATGGAGCAGAAGAGCCTCTACTGGGGCCTGAACGAACAGCCGCTGGCCTGGGCCGGCAGCCACTGATGAGGAAGACGCGATGAGCGTATCGGGAATCGACGAAATCACCTACGGCGTGGAAGACCTGGCCACCAGCGCGCGTTTCTTCGCCGACTGGGGCCTGGCGCAGGTCGAGGCGAGCGAGGACCAGGTGGTCTTCGAAAGCCTCAACGGCTGCCGCGTGATAGTCGCGGCGCGGGACAAGCCCGGCCTGCCGCCGGCCATCGAGGAAGGCTCGACCCTGCGTGAAGTGGTTTGGGGCGTGGAGAGCGAGGCGGACCTCAAGCTGTACGCCGAGCGCATCGCCAATGATCCCGGCTTCATCGAGGGCGAGGGCCGTATCGGCTGCACCGACCCGAACGGTCTGGCCGTGCGCTTGCAGGTCACCCGTAAACGCGACATCCAGGTGGCCTGCGGCCAGTCCAACACCTGGCAGTTCAAGGGCCGGATCAACCAGGCCAGCCCCATCTACGAACGTGCGCAGCCCGTCGAAGTCGGCCACGTGGTGTTCTTCGTCAAGGACGTCAACGCCTGCGAACGCTTCTACCGCGAGCGCTTCGGCTTCGTCTGCTCCGATCGCTATCCGAATCGCGGCGCCTTCCTGCGTTGCGCGGAGGAGGGCGGCCACCACGACCTGTTCATGCTGCAACTGCCGCAACCGCGCGCCGGCCTGAACCACGTGGCGTTCACCGTGCGCGATATCCATGAGGTGTTCGGCGGCGGCATGCACATCGCCCGCTGCGGCTGGGATACCGAGATCGGCCCGGGTCGGCATCCGGTGTCCTCGGCGTACTTCTGGTACTTCCGGAACCCCGCCGGCGCCCTCGTCGAGTACTACGCCGACGAGGACCAACTGACCGGCGAGTGGCAGGCCCGCGAGTTCGAACCTGGCCCTACGGTATTCGCCGAATGGGCCATCGCCGGTGGCCTGGACGGCAATACCCGGCGACAGAAAAGCGTCGAGGCACCGCAGGGCCGGTTCCTCACCGACAAACCCAGGAGTTGAGACGAGCATGAGCGACACCTTGTTGCTGACCGTGCTGCTCCGGCACGACCAGTCGAAGAATCTCGACGAGATCCAGGCCCGCATGAAGGCCATGGACTGGTGGGAGCGCTTTCCGGGAGAGGGCGTGGCGATCGTTTCTTGGACCGTCGCCATGGGCCTCGGCCAGATCGTCACCCTGCGCCTGCCGCCGGCCCTGCTGCCACGCGTCAACGTCGAACTGGAGCGCTCCGCCTGGGGCGTGTTCCGCACCGAATGCTACCCGACCTACGACTTCGTCCCGGTTCGCGAAACCATCCGCGAACGGGTCCGCACTGGAGGCCAATGACATGCAAGACCGTTACCTCGAACCCCATCAGGCCCGTACCCGCGAGCCGAACGCCTTCGAAGACCTGCTCGGCGATTCCATCGAGCGCGCCTACGCCGCCGGCCTGCACGACCTGCCGGGGCTGCTCGGCTACCTCAACCAGGCCGGCCCGACCTGCCCGGGCGGCGGTCCCTGGACCGAGGAAGCCTACAAGACCCTGATGGCCCGCCTGGGCGCGTGAATTCCCCCGAGAGGAAACCGCTATGAGCACCGTGAACCCTGTTGAACAGCTTCTCGCCAACGGCCTGAAGAACCTCTGGTACCCGATCTGCCCGGTGGGCTTCATCGAGGACAAGCCGGTGTCCCTGCGCCGCCTGGGCTACAAGCTGGCCGTCTGGCGCGATACCGACGGCACCCTGCATGCCCTCGAAGACCATTGCCCGCACCGTGGCGCGCCGCTGTCGCGCGGGGTGAACCTGGGCGACCGCCTGCAATGCCCCTACCACGGCGTGGAAGTGCGCTGCGACGGCGTTACCGCCCGCGTGCCCGGCAGCCCCGGCTGCAAGCTGGAAGGCAGCCAGGCCACGCGCTTCTTCCACATCACCGAGGCGGCCGGCGCCGTGTGGCTGTACAACTCGGCGGGCAATGTCGAGGAAGCCCCGCCGCTGGTGCTGCCCGAGCAACTGACCGACCCCGAGTTTTCCCACTTCCTCTGCTATACCGAGTGGCGCGGCGACTACCGCTACGTGCTGGACAACGTCATGGACCCCATGCACGGCACCTACCTGCACAAGCAGTCGCACTCCATGTCCGAGGGCGAAAGCCAGGCACGCTTCGTCACCCGCGACACCGACACCGGCTTCATCTTCGAGAAGGACGGCCAGCGCGGGGTCAACTTCGACTGGACCGAATGGGCCGACACCGGGATGCACTGGATGCGCCTGGAGATTCCCTATCCGAAGACCGGCGGCCCGGGTGGCAACTTCCATATCGTCGGCAGTTACACGCCGATCGCCCGCGACCTCTGCGCGGTGTTCCACTGGCGTTGCCGGCCGCTCACCGGCTGGCAGCGTGACACCTGGCGGTTCCTCTACAGGAACCGCCTGGAGGCGCGTCACTGGGCGGTGCTGGAGCAGGACCGGGAAATGCTCGAATTCATGGAGCCGGACGCCAACCAGCGGGAGAACCTCTACCAGCACGACCTCGGCCTGGTGCGCCTGCGGCGGCACCTGAAGAACCTGGCCAAGGCCCAGCTGGAACTGATCGAGGCCCGGCAACTGTGACCGCCGTACGCCGGATCCGCGCCGCGGCGCTACCCGACCTGCCGGATGCAAGCTGGTCCAATGCCCTGCTGGTGGGAGAGGAGCTGGTGATGTCCGGCATGACCGCGCACCCGGCCACCCGCCAGGCCGCCGAGCGCGGCGCCGCGCTCGACGCCCATGCCCAGGCCCTGGTGGTGCTGGGCAAGGTGAAGGCGCTGCTGGAGGCGGCGGGAGGCCATGTCGGCAACCTCTACAAGCTCAACGTCTACGTCACCCGCATCGCCGACAAGGACGCTATTGGGCGCGCGCGGCAGGAGTTCTTCGCCGGCCAGGGCACTTTTCCCGCCTCCACCCTGGTCGAGGTGAGCGGCCTGGTGTTTCCCGAACTGCTGGTGGAGATCGACGCCTGGGCGCGCCTCGATATCGACCTGGCGAACTGCGACGAAGCCTGAAAGCGAGGTAGAAGATGACTCACGACAACAGACTGGCGGCCTTCGTCCATACCCTGCGCTTCGAGGCGCAGGGTATCCTCGGCGTCGAACTGCGCCCGCAGGGCGACCAGGTCTTTCCGCCATTCAGCGCCGGCGCGCATATCGACCTGCACCTGCCCAACGGCCTGGTGCGCAGCTACTCGCTGCTCAACTCGCCGGAGGACTGCGGCCGCTATGTGCTCGGCATCCTGCGTGATCGCGGCAGCCGCGGCGGCTCCGCGTTCGTCCACGATAGCCTGCGGGTCGGCATGCAATTGCAGATATCCCGGCCGCGCAACCTGTTCCCGCTGGAGGAAAACGCTGCGCACAGCGTACTGGTGGCCGGTGGCATCGGCGTGACGCCGATCTACTGCATGTTCAACCGCCTGCGTGCGCTGGGACGTTCGGTGGAACTGCTCTACTGCGCGCGCTCGCGCCAGGAAGCCGCCTTCGTCGAAGAACTGGCCGCCAGCGATGCCGCTATCCAGCTGCATTTCGACGACGAGAAGGGCGGCCCCATGGATCTCGGCGCCTTCCTTGGCGCACGGGCGTCCACCGCGCATTTCTACTGTTGCGGGCCGACCCCGATGATCGATGCCTTCGAGACGCACTGCGAACGCCTTGGCCATCCGCATGTGCACATCGAGCGCTTCGCCGCCGCGCCCCAGGCCCCGGCGGCGCCCCAGGGCAGCTACGAAGTGCGCCTGGCGCGCAGCGGCACGAGCATCGAGGTGCCGAGCGGCAAGTCGTTGCTCGACGCCCTGCTGGAAGCTGGCGTGGTGGTCGATTGCAGTTGCCGCGAGGGCGTTTGCGGTTCCTGCGAGACCCGTGTGCTGGAAGGCGAGCCGGAGCATCGCGACGGCGTCCTGACCAAGGCGGAAAAGATCGCCAACCAGACCATGATGGTCTGCGTGTCCGGCTGCAAGGGATCGCGCCTGGTGCTCGACCTCTGATCCCCGGTTATTCCCGCGTTGCCTTTGGACCGGCGTTTGTAACGCCGGTTTTTTTTGCCTGGGGATCGAGCCCGGCCAAGGCTGGAATAGCGTTCCGGGGGGACGAAAAGTGTCACCGTGATCTTTCTACGCACCCGCTTCGGGCGTTTTCGTTACCTTGCCAAGAGCCTGTTTCGAGGGTGAAAAGAAGTTGCGCGTTTAATATATAAACAACTGTATTTAAAGGATTTTTTTGTTTTATGAGATTGTTCTTGCACTGGCATGGTTAATGCTCGAAACGTTGTGCCGCATATGAAACGAAGTGCGGAGCGATAACACAACCGAGGCCGTTCCGACGGCCGGGAAAAATAAAAAACAAGAGCAACCGGAAACCAACTATCCAAGGCCACCCGCGCTGTCGGCGAAGTTCGCCGAAGGGGTTCGGCTTGCTCGAAAAAACGCTGCCTTGGCGCACTCGCAGACGAGGTCATGATGAAAACCCATCCGCTGTTCCCCGTACTTCTTCTTTCCAGTCTTTCGGCCCTGGCCGCTTCGCCGCCGTCCGAGGCGTCGAAGACCGGCAAGCCTTTCCCGCATGTCGGCCTGCGCAGCGACGACGGGCGCAGCAGCCTGGATATCGGCGGCGCGCTGCGGGTGAACTACCGCGACGAACACTGGAAGAGCACGGAAAACAATGGCCGCCTACTGTTCGATACCTTCCGCCTGGATATCCAGGCAACCCACGAGGACTTCTTTTCCGACCTCGGCTACTGGTTCCAGGACGACGGCAAGCGGGCCATCGACCGCGGCTTCGTCGGCTATCGCTTCAGCGACCTATCCAGCCTGCAATTGGGCGCGCCGTTCAAGCCGTTCGGCCTGGAGCCCTATCCGCAGTTCGGCTGGAGCTACCACATCCCGTTCTTCCTGGGCTACGGGGTCAGCGCCGGCAGCGGCGCCAAGTACGTCTACAAGGACGCCGACTGGCATGTCCAGGCCGGCTATTTCCCACGGATGCTGCCGGGCGGTGTGCGCTATTCGCCGGAAGTCGGCCGTTATACCGACCTGGACGACAACGCGGTCGCGGCGATTCATTCGCGGCAGGACAACGAGAAACGTGACCAGCTCAACCTGCGGGTCGCCCGTAATCTCGCCGGAGATGGCTGGAAAAGCGAGTTGGGCGCGTCGCTGGCGGCCTCGCGCCTGTACAACGCGACCACCAGGGACGATGGCCGCTACTGGGCGGCGGGGTTGCATGGCGTGCTCAACGCCGGCAACTGGACGTTCAGCGGCGAAGCCATTCGCTACGCTTTCGATCCGAAGAACCCGGCGGGCGTCAGCGACGACGTGGTACTCATGGGTACCAACGGCCTGACCCCGGCCTACCTGATGGCCGCCAGGGCCTCGGTGGCGTCCTTCAACGTCGCCTACGACGTGCCGACGCCGAACCTGGGCATGCTGAAGAAGCTGCGCTTCTACAACGACTACAGCCGCATGTTCAAGGACAAGGCCGGCTGGGACGACTCGCAGATGTATACCGCAGGGGTGCAGTTCTTCGCCTTGCCGATCATGGGCTGGCTGGACTTCACCTGGGGACGCAACGCCAATCCCTACGGCGGTGCCGAGAGCGGCACGGGCTTCAGCAGCACCAGTTCGTCGCGCAGCAACGAGTGGATATTCCGCACCAACCTGAACATCGGCTACTACTTCTGAACGGCGGAAAAAACGAAGCCCCGCCAATTGCGGGGCTTGCTTGCGGTGTGGGCGGCGCTCTCACAGGTCGAAGTCGTAGTCCGACAACTGGCGCTGCAGGCGGCGTTCTTCCAGCAGGTTGTCGATGATGCGACGCTTGGTCAGGTTGGTCTTGGCCACCTCGACGCTGGTTTCCTCGCCGTCATCCTCTTCAACGCCGGCTTCGTCGTCGATCTCGAGTTCTTCTTTGGCTTTTGCCATGACATTCACTCCAACTTATGGGGTGGTAATGGCGCACCTTATAGCGACAAAGCCGTGGCTGGTAAAAAAGATTTTTTCAATCGTAAAGATAGGATTTCGAATAGTTGATCAATCGTCTGAAGTCTTGTGCTTGTATTCGCACAGGTCCTCGATCCGGCAGCTTCCGCATTGCGGCTTGCGCGCCTTGCAGACGTAGCGGCCATGCAGGATCAGCCAGTGGTGGGCATCGAGCAGGTACTCGCGCGGCACGAACTTCAGCAGTTTCTTCTCCACCTCCAGAACGTTCTTTCCCGGTGCTATGCCGGTGCGGTTGGCGACGCGGAAGATATGCGTGTCCACCGCCATGGCCAGTTGCCGGAAGGCGGTGTTGAGCACCACGTTGGCGGTCTTGCGGCCAACCCCGGGCAGGGCTTCGAGGTCCTCGCGGTTGTCGGGGACCTGGCCGCCGTGCTTTTCGATGAGGATGCGGCAGGTTTCGATGACGTTCTTCGCCTTGCTGTTGTAGAGGCCGATGGTCTTGATGTACTCCGACAGCCCCTCGACGCCGAGGGCGTGGATCGCCTCGGGGGTGTTGGCCACCGGATAGAGGCGGGCGGTGGCCTTGTTCACCCCGACGTCGGTGGCCTGGGCGGAGAGGATCACCGCGATGAGCAGTTCGAAGGGGGTGGTGTAGGCCAGTTCGGTCCTTGGCTCGGGGTTGTCTTCGTGCAGTCGGCGGAAGATCTCCGCGCGCTTGGCGGCATTCATTCAATCACTCCGGTGACGCGGACGCGCTGGCGCTGGGTGGCGGGTACGTCGCCCGCCTGCACCTTGGCGCGTTCCGCCAGGCTTTCATCGATACGGTTCTTCAGGGCGATCAGCAGGCCGAGCATGATGAACGCGCCCGGCGGCAGGATCGCCAGCAGGAAGCCCTGGTACTGCGGGAACGGCTGGATCTTCCAGTCCGCCGCCGCCGGGCCGAACAGCAAGTGCATGTCGGCCAGCAGGGTACCCTGGCCGAGCAGCTCGCGCAGGCCGCCGAGGACCAGCAGGACCAGGGCGAAGCCGAGGCCCATCAGCAGTCCGTCGAAGCTGGCGCGCAGCACGCCGTTCTTCGCCGCGAAGGCCTCGGCGCGACCGAGGATCACGCAGTTGGTGGTGATCAGCGGGATGAAGATGCCGAGGACCTGGTACAGCTCGTAGGTCCAGGCCTGCATCAGCAGTTCGATGCAGGTGGTCAGCACGGCGATGATCATGACGAACGCCGGCAGCCGGATCGCCTCGCTCACCGCGCCGCGCACCAACGATACCGCGGCATTGGAGCAGGCCAGCACGAGCATGGTGGCCAGGCCCAGGCCGAGGGCGTTGACCGTCGAGTTGCTGGTGCCCAGCAGCGGGCACAGGCCGAGCAACTGGACCAGACCCGGGTTGTTGCGCCACAGGCCGTTGCGGGCGATCTCGCGGAAATCTTGTTCACTCATGTCCGGCAGCCTCTTCGGGGGCGAGCAGGCGTTCGCGGTTGGCGTCGAAGTAGCGCAGCGCCTTGTGCACGGCGCGGACCACGGCGCGCGGGGTGACGGTGGCGCCGGCGAACTGGTCGAACGTACCGCCGTCCTTCTTCACCGCCCAGCCGGCGTCCGCCGGATCGCCCAGGCTCTTGCCGTCGAAACCGTGCACCCAGGGACTCTTGGCCAGTTCGATGCGGTCGCCGAGGCCGGGGGTTTCCTTGTGCGCGACGACCCGCACGCCGAGCAGCCGGCCTTGGGCGGTGACCCCGACCAGTAGCTGGATGGCGCCGCTGTAGCCATCCGGCGCGCTGGCCTGGAGGATGACTGCGCTGGCCTGGCCGTGCAGGCGGGCGACATAGGCCGGACGCGGCGCATCCAGGCCGAGCAGCTTCGGCGCGAAGGTTGGCACCTGGCTGTCCAGCGGATGGTTGTCGTAGCTGCCCGGCGGCAGCAGTTCCAGCAGGGCGCGGCCGCGCGCCTCGCGCTGGGCTTCGGCGATGCGCGCTTCTGTGAATTGCTGCACCAGGGCCACCAGGCCCACCCCGACCAGGGCGAAGAGCCCGAGCAGGAGGGCGTTGCGCAGCATCGAACGGCGAGTCGCGGCGTCCATCAGTCGCCTGCCTTGAAGCCGCGCTCGGCCTTGCGATGGCCGTAGGTGCGCGGCCGGGTGTAGTAGTCGATGGTCGGCGCCGCCAGGTTCATCAGCAGCACGGCGAACGCCACGCCATCGGGATAGCCGCCCCAGGTGCGGATGACGTAGGTGAGGACGCCGACGCCGAGGCCGAAGACCAGCCGCCCGCGATTGCTGGTGGCGCCGGACACCGGGTCGGTGACGATGAAGAAGGCGCCGAGCATGGTCGCCCCGCTGAACAGATGGAACAGTGGCGAGCCATGGGAATCGGAGCCGGAACCATTCCAGAACAGCAGGCTCATGGCGAACAGGCCGGCGAGCATGCCCAGCGGCGCGTGCCAGGTGAACAGCCGGCGCCAGAGCAGGAACAGGCCGCCGAGGAGGAACGCCAGGTTGACCCACTCGCTGCCGGCGCTACCGAGGTGGCCGAAGGCCGGGTTGCCGGCGAACAGCTCATCGACGGTCAGGCTGCGGTCGGTCTTCAGCACGTCGAGGGCGGTGGCGTGGGCCCAGGCGTCCGGCCGGCTAGCGAGGCCGAGGAATTCGCGGAGGCTGTCGGGCAGGCCGAGGGCGCTGTCCGGCGAGGGCCAGCGGGTCATTTCCAGGGGAAACGAGACCAGCGCCACGACGTAGCCGAGCATCGCCGGGTTGAACGGGTTCTGTCCGAGGCCACCGTACAGGTGCTTGCCGAATACCAGGGCGAAGAAGGTCGCCACCAGGGTCAGCCACCAGGGGGCGTAGGGCGGCAGGGCGACTGCCAGCAACAGGGCGGTGACCAGCGCGCTGCCGTCCTTGAGGAACACCCCCGGCGGACGTTTGCGCAGGGCCAGCATGGCGGCTTCGCAGGCCAGCGCGACGAGGCTGGCCCAGGCCAGGTTGAGCAGGGTGCCCGGGCCGTACAGCCAGGTCAGCGTCAGCAGGCCGGGGACGCAGGCGCCGAGCACCAGGCGCATGATCGCCGGGGTACGGTTGGAGCCGCGGGCGTGGGGCGAGGTGGGGCGGGGCAGGGCCATGGTCACTCCGTGCCGTGTTCGGTCAGGGCGCGCTCGGCGGCGCTCAGGCGCGCGCGGGCGGCGGCGAGTGCGGCGGCGTCGGCGTTCGCCAGGCGTTCGAGCTTCTTCAGGGCGGCGCGGGCGTAGGCCAGCTCGGTCTTCAGCTCGCGGGTGCGCGGGTCGACCGGGCGCTTGTCGATCCGCACCAGCTCCGGCGCCGGCTTGCCGCAGGCGTCCTCGGCGGCATGCAGGTCGCGCTCGGCGGCTTGCAGCTCGCCGCGCAGGCGTTCCAGCTCGCTGTCCATCACCCCGGCCTGCTCGGCCTTCTTCAAGGCCGCGCGCTTGCCGACCAGGGCGATCTTCGCCCGCTTCAGCGCCGCCTGGCCGTCGTCGCCGGGCGCCGCGGGCTTCGGCGCGTGACGCTCGAGGCGGGCCAGGGTGGCTTCGCAACGCTCGACCTCGGCGCGCAGTTCGTCGAGGGTCGCCCGTTGCTCGGCGCCGGGCGCTTCGCCGAAGGCCTTTTCCGAGCGCTTGAGCTGGGCGCGGGCCATGGCGGCCTGGGCCTTGGCCTTCTTCAGTTCGGCTTCGTCGTCGAGCGCGGCAGGCGGTGCGCTGGGTAGGTCGCGCGGCAGGCTGGCTTCGGCATCGGCCAGGGCCTTGTCGGCGGCCTCGGCGGCGGCGCGCAGTTCCGCGACCAGGCCATGCTGTTCCGGGGTGTCGTGGCTGAGCAACTGTTTCTCGGCCTTCTTCAGGGCCACCCGCGCCATGCTCGCTTCGATCTTCAGCCGTTTCAGCCGTTCGCTGCCGCTACCGGCCTGCTTGCGCGCCCTGGCCCGCTCGATCGCCGCCTGCACCGGGTCGACCGCCGTGGCGGGGGCGGCTTCCTCGCGCTCGGCCTGGGCGGCGCGCGCCAGCGCGGCCTTCTCCGCGCGTTGGGCGCGTTCTGCGGCCCGGCGCTCCTCGTCGCGGCGCAGGCGAGCCTGGCGTTGCTCGAAACGCTCACGGGATTGTTCGGCCTTCAGCAGCTTCTGCCGCTGCTCGCGGATCTCCGCCTTGGACGCGCGGTAGTACTGCACCAGGGGAATGCTCGACGGGCAGACGTAGGCGCAGGCGCCGCATTCGATGCAATCGAACAGGTTGTGGGCGAGCAATTGCTCGTGCTCGTCGCCCAGGGCGAAGAAATGCAGTTGTTGTGGCAGCAGGCTGACGGGGCAGACCTGGGCGCAGTCGCCGCAGCGGATACAGGGCATGGCCGGCACTGGTTCCGGCAGCTCCGTGGCATCGCCGGCGAGCAGGCAGTTGCAGGTCTTGATCAGCGGCACCGAGAGATCGGGCAGGGCGAAGCCCATCATCGGCCCGCCCATCAGCACGCGTTCCAGGCGTCCCTCGGCGAGGCCGGCGAACGCCAGCAACTCGTGTACCGGCGTACCGATCAGCGCCTCGACGTTCATCGGCCGCTCCAGGGCGCCGCCGGCGAGGGTAGTGATCCGCGAGATCAGCGGCCGACCGAGGACGACGGCATCGTGCACGGCGGCCAGGGTGCCGACGTTCTGGCACAGGATGCCGATGTCCGCCGGCAGGCCGTCCGCCGGGACTTCCCTGCCGGTGAGCAACTGGATCAGCTGGCGCTCGCCGCCCGAGGGATAGCGGGTCGGCAGGGCGACGATGCGATAGGGCCGTTCACCGAGGGCGGCGCCGAGGGCGGCGATGGCTTCCGGTTTGTCGTCCTCGATGCCGACCAGCACCTCTTCGGGGCACAGGATCTGCACCAGGATATCGATGCCGCCCAGCACCTGCGTGGCGCGCTCGCGCATGAGCAGGTCGTCGGCGCTGATGTAGGGCTCGCATTCGGCGCCGTTCACCACCAGCGTATGGATCTTTTCCGCCGGGCGCGCGGCGAGCTTGGCCGCGGTGGGGAAGCCGGCGCCGCCGAGACCGCCGATGCCGGCCGCGCGGATGCGTTCGAGCAACGCCAGCGGACTTTCGGCGCGGAAGTCCGGGCAGGGATGCAGCTCGGTCCAGCGCTCCAGGCCGTCGCTGGCGATGACGATGGCCGGCGCGGGAAGACCGGAGGCATGCGGATAGGGGTGTGCGCCGATCGCCACCACGGTACCCGAGGTCGGGGCATGCAGCGCGGCGCTGACGGTGCCGTCCGGGAGGGCGATGGTCTGGCCCTTGAGTACGGCCTGGCCGACTTCCACGCAAGGTCGCGCCGGCGCGCCCATGTGCTGGCCGAGCGGCACGATGTAGCGCTGCGCCAGCGGCGCCTGCTGGATCGGCAGGGCGGTGGAGCGCTCCTTGTTGGCCGGCAGGCAGAGGCCACCGGGGAAGGCGTGCAGGGTGCTCATGCCGCTCGCTCCCGGTCGCTGGCGATCAGTCGCGGCGACGGCTGCGGCCATTTCCAGTGGCGCACGTCGTCTGGGGTTTCGCGCATCTCGATGCAGTCCACCGGACAGGGCTCCAGGCACAGGTCGCAACCGGTGCATTCGTCGGCGATCACCGTGTGCATCAGCCGTGCGGCGCCGACGATGGCGTCCACCGGGCAGGCCTGGATGCACTTGGTGCAGCCGATGCATTCGGCCTCGCGGATGTAGGCTACCCGCGGCGGGGTTTCCTCGGCGGCGTCGAGCGGCTCGGGCTCCAGGTCGAGCAGGTCGGCGAGGGCGCGGATGGTCGCTTCGCCGCCCGGCGGGCACTTGTTGATCTTGTCGCCGGCGGCGATCGCCTCGGCGTAGGGCTTGCAGCCGGGGTAGCCACACTGGCCGCACTGGGTCTGCGGCAACAGGGCGTTGACCTGCTCGGCGACCGGATCGCCCTGGACGCGGAAGCGCACCGCCGCATAGCCGAGCAGCGCACCGCCGGCCAGGCAGATCGGCAGCAGCGCGCCGATCGCCAGGAACACGCCGTTCATGGCCGGACCAACCCACTGAAGCCCATGAACGCCAGCGACATCAGGCCGGCGGTGATCATGCCGATGGCCGCGCCGCGGAACGGCGCCGGCACGTCGGCGATGGCGATGCGCTCGCGCAGGGCGGCGAACAGCACCAGCACCAGGGAAAAGCCCAGCCCGGCGCCGAAGCCCTGGGTAGTGGCCTGGAGGAAGCCGTATTCAGCCTTGTTGGCGTTGAGCAGGGCGACGCCGAGGACGATGCAATTGGTGGTGATCAGCGGCAGGAAGATGCCGAGCACCCGGTACAGCAGCGGGCTGGTCTTCTTCACCAGCATCTCGGTGAACTGCACCACCACCGCGATCACCAGGATAAAGCCGATGGTGCGCAGGTACTCCAGGTCCAGCGGGCGCAGCACGTAGCGTTGCAGGATATGGCTGCACATCGCCGCCAGGGTCAGGACGAAGGTGGTGGCGAGGGACAGGCCGATGGCCGTCTCGATCTTCCGCGACACGCCCATGAACGGGCACAGGCCGAGGAACTGCACCAGGACAAAGTTGTTGACCAGGATGGCGCTGACCAGGATCAGGGCGAGTTCAGTCATACGCGAAGCATTCGTTGCAGGGCCGGGGCCGTCGGGGGAAATCCCCTATTATCGGGTGGGATTGCCCTGCAAGGCTAGCGTACCTTCGCAGTTTGGCATGGCAACCCAGTCAGTCGCAGGCGCCGCCAGGACCCATGGTCCATGGCGGAGGCTCGTGCAAGTGCCCGCGATGTGGGTTTCAGCGCGCCAGCCGCTGCTCGATGCTTTGGCTCAGGGCCTTCAGGCGGGGCAGTACTTCTTCGGGGGGCGGGGTGTAGTCGGTGAGGTCGTCGGTGCCTTTCTGGAAGGTCTGCACCTGGATCGCTACCAGCGGATCGAGGGTGCCGCCTGTATGGGCCAGGCCGAACCAGGCGCGTTCCCGTTCGCCGGAGTCGGGGCGCGGGTCGAGGCGCCAGCCTTCGAAGGCGGCCAGGCGCTTGCCGATGTGGAGGCTGTCGAGCAGCGCGCTTTTTTTCCATTTCTGCCGGTCGTAGCCGGGACGGAAGTCGCTGTCGTAGAGGCCGCTGGTGGGACGGGTCTGCCAGGGATCGTTGGCCGAGGCGGTGAGCAGGCTGAAGATCACGTTGGGCGTGCGGGTGAAACGCAGGCTGTTCTTCAATTCGTAGGCGGTCTTGCCGTCGTCGGCGATAAAGCCGTAGGGGAAGCAGATGCCCGGTTCGTTCGGCACTTCGTAAAGCTCGCGGGTGCGGAAACGGGCGATTAGGTCCTTGATGCGCTGGGCGGAGTTCTCGGTCGGCTTGGAGAAGGTGAAGTAATAGACCCGCTGGTTGCGCCAGAGCAGGACATGGAAGGGGATATTCTTGCTGCCAAGGATATGGGAGTCGGGGATGCCGAGATCGTGTTCGTAGATCTTGGCGAGAGGAATCTTGGCCTCCATTTCTGCGATTCCTTTTTTTATCCGTTCAATACTTTTCTCTTCGCTCTTGTTTTTTTGGAGCGTACTTATTGCTTTCTTATCTAGTTTTATGTTTTCTCTAAGATGGTCTTGGTATATTTCTGCTGTTCCTTTTATGTAGTTTGAGGCGTTATGGAATTCATTTTTATCAACCTTTTCGGAAACGTAAAAAATCATACTGTCGTAGTCATAGCTGCCGTTGTCACCTACGGCGGTCACCTCGGCGGTAAAGTTATGCCCCCCCCCTTTGGATATCTGCCAGACTCGTGAGGCATCATAAGTTGCCCACTCCATCTCCTCCGGTATCTCGAAGGTCATTCGACCCAGACACTCCTGGTATTTACTTGAGGGGGCTTCTGCCCAAGTTATATTCGAGCTGCTCAATAGGATAAGCCCCATCAAAACCCTTTTCATGTGCGATGCTTTCCTTGTGCCGAGCTATCTCCATTCATGGCGACCTGGGTGGGAAGCGATCTGCTGTCCTGATGTGCCAGGATGCTTAGATTCAAGCCAGAATCATTGCGCTCACCACGGGTCCAACTGGTTGGTAGAGCCGTGATGAAACCGGAAACCCCGTTGGGTGGTGGGAAGGTTTTCACCGAAGTGAGATTAGATGAGCGCCAGAAGATTTCCTGATATGGCATCGGCTCCATCAGTTGTCCGCCCGCCCTTAACTCGCCAGGTTTTCTGTATGCCCAGGTGGGCCATATGGAGGCGGGAAATCCGTCCTCAAATCCTTTAGGCGGCTCTGGAGTCAGTTGCAGTTGAGTCTGGCTGATATTTTGGGGAATAAAATTGAAAGTCCGTTCATAGGCACGAGTATTCTCCTTGGCTAATGTTTGTATAGCTTCCCAGGCCTCTTGAGCCGCCGGGATGGACAGATAAGCACTCAACTCGCTGGCCGGCTTGACGAAACCGCCTGGCCCCTGGCTCAAGCCAAAATGCTTCTTCCACAAATTCACCCGCAACTGGTGGATGGCCTTGCCGACGATGGCGTCGTTCTTGCCGTCCAGCCTGACCGTCAGCGGCTCGCTGTCGCGCACCATCACCGCCAGCTCGGAGTCGCGCTCGCCTTGCAGGCTGCGGTCGTTGATATTGGCGCTGCCGAGGATGGCCACCCGGTCGTCGGCGATCAGCAGCTTGCTGTGCACGTAGATCTGTTCGGTGACCACCCGCCCGCCGAGCACCGCCCAGGTGCGCAGGTTGAGCAGGGTCAGGTAGCGGCTCCAGTCCTGCTGTTCGTAGACCGGGCGACCGCGAGCGTCCTTGCGCTCGATGATTTCCCGGGCCTGGGCCGGGTCGGACTTGCCTTCCAGGGCCTTGAGCGCCATCTGCCGCTGAATGCGCTTGACCAGGCTCTGTTCGCCGAACACCAGGCTCTGCTGGGTCAGGTGCACCTGGTGCATGATGTTCGGCACGTTCAGCGCGCCCTCCGGGTGCACCGGCAGGACCAGGTAGACGTGGAACGGGTGCTCGCGCTGGATGGCCCGTTCGATGCGCCGCGCCAGGGCTTCGCCGATCTCGTTGAGCAGGCCGTGCTGGGCTTCGCCGAGCTTGTGGGTGAGCCAGCCCTGGGCGTTCACGCCCCACATGGCGAGCATCGACTTGAGGAACTGGCGGGCCTCGGTGCCAGGCTCCTGGGCGATCTTCTCCACTTCGGCCCAGTCCAGCAGCCAGAGGTCGCGCTGCTCCAGGGCTTCCTCCAAGCGTATCCGGACGACGAAGTCGCGTCGCAGGCTGCCAACGTCGCGCAGACTGGCCATGGGGCCTGAAAGGGGCAGATCCTTGAAAACTTCGCCTTCCTTGCCGAACTCGCTCTGGAAGAACTGGTTCTCGATATAGATGAACTGCTGCGCCCCGGAAATCGCCAGGAGCATGGCGTCCTTGCAGTTGCTCTGGACTCCTTCGGTGGAGACGCCGACCTGCAAGGGCAGGTTCACTCCCGCGCCGAGGCGGCCGGCCTGCTCCTGTTCGAGCATGCGCGCCGCGGCGCTGCGCAGTACCTGTACGGTCATGCCGCCGCGGCGCACCTCCGGCTCTTGCGGCAACTGTTCCGGCGCGTTGATCCAGCAGGGCGTGGGTGGGTCCAGTTCGAGCCGGAGGTTGCGCTTCTCGTCCAGGTAGTTCTCCAATCCCGCGGCGGCGGCCAGGCTGTTCAGCCACTTCATCACGGCTTCCAGGGCGCTGCGTACCAGCGCCGTATCCTGTAGCGCCGGCGTCTTGGCCAGGTAGGCCTGCTGGCCGTTCCAGCGGTCGATGAAGTTGCGCGCCAGGTCGTACACCGACGGCCCTTCGATGCGGCAATGCACATCCTGCCAGGGCATGCGCGGCTGGTCGGCGGCCAGCCGGGCGTTGTCCGGCGAGGCCAATGGCTGAGGCGCTTCGTCCAGGTAGCGATAGGGTTGCTGGTGGCCTCCGGCGCGAGCCTGCATCAGCCTGTGGAGTGTCCAGAACAGCGAGCCGGCCAACTCGCCGGCCTTGCCGCTCAGGTTCTGCGGGATATCTTCGAAGCCCTTGCCGCTGATCAGGGTCAGGACCTGGCCCAGTTCGGTTTCGCTCATCCACTGGTTGATCAGGAGCAGGCTCTTGATCCGCAGGGCTTCCGGCAGGTTGAGCGCGGCCGTGCGCAGTTCCTCCAGCCAGGCGCGCAGGCGGCGTTCGAGTTCAGGCTCGATGGGCAGGGCGTCGAGGTTGTCGGCGATCAGGTTGGCAATGGCGCGGATGCTGCTGGCGACCATCTGCCGCCTGAGCGCATCGAGCCGTTCGAAGCCTTCGTCCAGGCCTTCTTTCGAGCTGTTGTAGGCGCGGCCGAGCCATTGCAGGGAGGGCAGCATCGGGCTGCGGAACAGGTCGGAAAGGTAGGCGGCGCCGTTGAGGGCGCGGGCGCGGCTGGGTGCGAGGGGAATGCTCAGCAGCGGTTCGTCGCTGGCGGCGATGTGCGGGAAGGGCGACAGGCGAAGGGTGGGCGCATGCAGCGTCAGGCTGGCGAGCGGCCTGGAAAGGTCGAACAGGGTGGCCATCATCAGGCCCATGGAGCTGACGTGTTCGTCCTCCGCCATCCAGCCAAGATGCGGTAGGCCGGGATTATAGGCGTCGTTGCCCCGGCGCCCGGAGGCGTCGAGGCTGAAATCGTTGTCGTCGCGACGGCCATAGGCAAGGTCGATCCCGCCGACATAGCCGATGCGGTTGTCGATCACCACGGATTTCTGGTGGTGGGAGAAGGCGACGCCCAGTCCCTGCATGTCGCTCTGCTGGATCGCCGGCGTACAGAAGGCGCGCGCGCCGCCCTCGAGTCCGGCGTTGAGCTGGAACACCGCGAGCATGGTTTCGAAGTCATAGGTGCCGAGGCTGCCGGAAGGGCTGAGCCAGGGCATCACGTAGACCTTCAGCGCGGGCGAGCGCTCCAGCGCCTGGCGCAGGCACTGCCAGAGGCTGCGGCGGCCGTCGAGGAGGACGTCGTAGTTGACCTGCCAGCCGGTGATGAAGATGCTCGAACTGGCGCTGTCGAGGGCGCTGGCCAGGTCGCTGAAGTAGTCCCGGCCGGTGGTGAAGAAGCGGACCCGGTTACCGGCCCGCTTTTCGGAAAAGAGGTTGGACCCCTTGATGAAACAGCCCGGTGCGGAAATGGCTACGCAGGGGCTGCCATCCTGCTGGTTGATCTGGTTGAGTTCCTTTTCGTGGAGGCCGTTGTAGGGCTTCTTCTGCAACATGGATCAGTCCTTGGCCAGTAGGTGGGAATAAAGGTCGCCTTCGCAGCAACTGTCGAGCTTGCCGCGCTGGTGTTCGAGCGGGGTGGGCGCGCGCTGGCCGCCCAGGGTGTCATGGAAGTCCAGCGCGCCCAGCGCGTGGCGCGTGGCGTCCCAACCCTCACGCTCCCGATGCGGACGGATGCCTATTCGTTGCCCCGGATACACCAGCCAGACATCGCCAGGCGCACGCTCGCAGGCGTTCGATAGCTGACGCTGTTGAGTGTCGTCCAGCACCAACCGTCCCTTCTCGTCGCTCTCGCCTTCCAATACCAGGTTGTGCTCCTTACCCTGGACGATGCGCCAGGGCGTATGAATCAAGGGGAATCCTTCGTCTCCGGGAATATCCTGCAAACGGATATCGAAGCGGTATTCGCCGTTCTGCTTCGGATCGCTGGCGTGGAGACCGGCGTTGGCGGGTTGTAGCGGGCGTCCTGCGACATCGGCGTCCGCCGCCCCCGGCGTCAACGGCATCTTGATCGCGATCCCCGAGCCGCTTCCCGGTGCGCCGCCTGCATTGATCCGTGCCAGCGGGCCGCTGATGGCGATGCCGCTTGCGTCGAGCCGGATGAAGCTGCCGCCGGCCTTCACCGTCAGTTCGCTGTCAGCCTCGATCACCATCTTCTGCCCGGCCTTCAGGTGGATCTCGCGCCCGGCCCTGGCCAGGTAGGCACGACCGAGCTTCACGTGCTGGCTGTCGCCGACCGTCAGGTGGTCATCGGCCTTCAGCTCGACCTTGCGCTCTCCGTGCACGGTGTGATGCTCCTCGGCCTTGAACTCGCTGTAGCTGTTCGCCTCCACGGTGTCGTGGCGTTCGTGGCCGACGCGGATCTTCTGGTCATGCTCGATGTTCTCGTCCCAGTCGCGCTGGGCATGGACGAAGATCTGTTCCTGGCCCTTGCGATCCTCGATGCGCAGCTCGTTGTAGCCATCGCCGCCAGGGCTGCTGAGGCTCTTGAAGACGCTGCGGGTCTGGTTCGCCGGCAACTCGTAGGGCACCGGGTGGGCGGCGTGGTAGACGCAGCCGCTGACCAGCGGCTGGTCGGGATCGCCTTCGAGGAAGTCCACCAGCACTTCCATGCCGACCCGCGGAATGACGATGCCGCCATAGCCGTTGCCGGCCCAACCGCTGGCTACGCGCAGCCAGCAACTGCTCTTGTCGTCGCCCTGCCCCTCGCGGTCCCAGTGGAACTGCACCCTGACCCGGCCGTAGCGGTCGCAGTGGATTTCCTCGCCTGGCGGGCCGGTCACCACCGCGGTCTGGCTGCCCAGCACGCGCGGCTTCGGGTGCTCCAGCGGCGGGCGGAAGAACACCTCCCAGGGCGTCGCGAGGAAGCGGTTGCGGTAGCCCTGCTGGAAGTCGTCCGTGCTGGCCGACGTGTCGGAGGTAACGTTCTCTTCCAGCACCTGCGGCTGCTTGCCTTCGTGGAAGACTTCGCTGAGCAGCCACAGGTCGTTCCACTCCGCGCGCGGGTGCTCGGCGATCTCCAGGAAGTGCCCGCTGACCAGCAGCGGCTGGTCGCTGACCCCTTCGCCCAGGCGCCGGTCGGCGCGGTGGCGCTCCAGGGCGCGCTGGCTGAGCAGCTTGCCGCGCTGGCGATCGACGAAGCGACCGGGGTAGTCGTAGTCCTCCAGGTCCGGCTCGGCCGGGGCGTCGGCAGCGGGGCGATTGCCGGCCTCCAGCAGCAGCCGCGGCTTCTCGAAGTCGTAGTCGCGGCGAGTGGTGCGCGTGGTGCGGCTGGCCAGGCGCAGGCTGAAGCGCTTGATCACCGGTTCGTCGGCGACCAGCCCGCTGTCGTGCACGTAGGCGGTGGGACGGCCCAGGCGGGGGAACACCGTCTGGTCGTCGCCGAACACCAGCAGGTGCGCCTCGGCGCTGTGCCGGAAATGGAAATGGATGCCCTCTTCGGCACAGAGGCGCTGGACGAAATGCAGGTCGCTTTCGTCGTACTGCACGCAGTATTCGCGCTCGGGATACCGGGTGCCGAGCTGGAAGCGGTAGGCGTCGGCGAGGATGCCGTGCTCCTCGAGGATCAGGGCGACGATCTGCGGCACCGTGAGGTGCTGGAAGATCCGCTGGTTGTTGCGCTGGGCGAGGTAGGCCAGGTGTGGGACGAGGGTGAGGCGATAGCGGGTCAGGCGCTTGCCGGCATCGCCCTGGGCAGCGCCGTAGACCAGGCCGTGGACACCCTGGCCCTGCGGGGTGAAGGCGAGGAAGGCGGGTCGGTGCATGAGCGCTTCGAGGTCGAGGCCGGCGCGCTCGCTGACCAGTTCGAGTTCGAAGCGGTAGGGCCGGCTGATGCCTTCGTGGCCGCTGAATTCGAGAACCTGCAGGTCGTGACGGAGGCCGTCGAGGCTGAGGCTGAAGTGGGTCTGGTTGGCCGGGTTGAACATCCGCTGTCCCCTGTTTCTCGAAAAACCTGCACGGCTGGCGTCCCTGTTCGCCGTGCTCGATCCGAAGTGCGTGATCGCGCGGATGCTACGTCAAAAAAACTGTGCAAATTGTTGCGCACATCGCCGGAAAACCGCGGCGCGCCTGAGTCTCAGTACTATGAAACAAAATATTTCAGGGAAAATCCGATGGGCGCAGACTGAGCGAAAAAGCGCTACCGCAACCCGAGCAGGATGCTGCTCCGCCCGGATCGACGGAGGTTCCACGGAGCGTCCGGCACTCCGCAGAGAGCGGTTCTATTGCAACCTGGCCCGCTCCAGCAGCGCCCAGGCCAGGGCGAAGGTCGGTTCGCCATCCTCGCTCTGCTCGCTGGCGCTGACCACGATCCACCGCGCGCCCGCCGGCTTGGCTGCCCACAGGCGGTATTCGCTGCCTGCGGAGCCGCCGTCGTCTTCCTCTACCTTGTAGCGCGCCTCGCCGTCGCCCAGGCGCCTGCTCGCCAGGTCGGTCGGGGGCGGCGCGTCCCGGCGCTGGACCTCCAGTTGGCGTGGGTTGCGCAGCTTGCCGCCTTCGTCGAAGCGGAAGCCCTCGGCGCTGCGCCGCGCGTCGAAGCCGACGGGGCGCTCCACCACCAGCCCGTTCGGGTGGGTCAGGGTCTTGTCGAAGTCCACCCCGGACTCCGCGGTGCAGGCCAGCAGGGCGAGGCTGGCGAGAATCAGGGCGACTGTCTTCATGGGAACCTCATTCCAGGGTCGAGGAAGGTGGCGTAGGCATCGTCGACGAACATCGGCCAGCCCGGCGACAGGTTGTCGTCCCAGGGCCGCGAGGTGTATTCCGAGGCCAGCGCGCGGACATTGTCCCGCGGCCAGTTGCGCGGATTGCCGGCGTAGGCGCGGAGATCGATGGAGGGAAATGCGCCGCGGGTCTTCGGCAGCTTGCGCAGGTCCTGTTGCGACGCGAGGTTGGCGACGTAGCGGATGTAACGGGCGGTGGCGAAGATGTTGAATTCGTCGGAAGCCAGCAGGGTGGCGACCGCCTTGCGCGACAGGCCGCGGCGCACCGGCTGGCCGAGCAGGTCGGTGAACAGCTCGTACTTGATCGCGGTGGAGACCACTACCTGGCCGAGGCCGATGGAGGTGTTGGCGCTCTTGATGCTGACTGCCGCCTGATAGTCCTTGGCGTCTTCGTCGCGGGTCTGGTCACGCTGCTCGGCGAGGATGATCGCGCCGATCAGTTGCGGCGTCAGGTCGTACTTGCGCGCGGCCGCGGACATGACCTTGGCCCGCGACGGCGGGTTGCCCGGATAGGCGTCGGGGAACAGCGTGCTGATCGGCTGGCCGACCAGCGTCTGTGCCTGGTTCAGCTTGTCTTGCGGCGAAAGCTGGCTCAGGTAGGCGCCCAGGTCGCCGAGCGGGTTGCTGTACTTGGTGACGGTCGCCGGGTCCTTGTTGAGCAGCTTGAGCTGGTCGCCGAAGGCAATGGACGGCAGGTCGGTCGGATTGACGCCGGTGGCGCCGACCCCGCTGAACGGACCCTGGATCGCCTGGCTGGCCACCCCGGTGGCGCCGGCCGCGGCGAAGCCCAGGCGGCCAGCGGCGTCGGCGAGGTCGGCGCAGATGTCGAAGAAGGTGATGGTGGGGAAGTAGATCCAGTTGTCGGTCTGGGTGCCCAGGGGATTGTTGATCAGGCTGCGGATCAAGGCATTGCGTGCCTGGTAGCGCTGCATGGTGGTGCGCCCGGCGATGCTGGCGATCAGCGAGCGCGCCAGTTCCGGCGGGCCCACCCGCTGGAACAGCTTGATCAGCGAGCCGCTCTTGTCGAGTGCGGCGATGGTCGCATCGGGCACGTTGTCGTTGCGGATCGCGGCGATCACCCGGCGGGCTTCCTGGCGGGTCACCTGCCAGTCGTCCCAGCTATAGGAAATCAGTGACTCGATCAGGTCGCTGGTGGCGGTCATCGGTCTTCCTCCTTGTGAGTTGCCAGGCCCGTCAGGCGGTCCTGGGCGAAAGAGCGGACCCTCCCGGTCCGCCCGTATGCCTGGGCTCAGCGCGCCTCGTTCTTGCCGGGCCGCCGCAGCCAGCGCCACAGGCCGCGCAGCAACAGGCCCAGCGGCAGCAGCACGACGAGGAACGGCAGGCTGTAGGCGAAGAATTTCATCGCGGCGATGGTGCCATCGACAAGGTCGTCGAGCAGTTGCCCGGCGGCCGTGGCGAGCTGGCCGAGGCGGCTGTCCGGCTGCGCCTCGCTGCTGAAGCTCAGGGTCAGCAGGTTGGTGGCGATGCGCCGCTGCTGCTGGGCGCCGGCCTGGGCGTTGTCGGCCAGTTGGGCTTCCACCGCGGCGATTTCCTTGGCCAGGGCCAGCAGGTCGCCGACGCTCATGTCCTTGCGCCCCTGGTATTGCTGCAGGGTCTGGTACTCGCGTTGCAGGCGCTCGCGTTGCTGGCGGGTGTCGGCGACCGCCTGGGCCAGGTCCTCGGCGCGGGTCTGCCGGCTTTCCAGCGTGCCGCCCTCGGCAGCGGCCGCGACCAGCTTCTCCACGCCGTCCGGGACGATGCGCACGGTGAGTTCGGCGTAATGGCCGATACCGCCGCGTTGTTCGATGGCGAGCACGTCGCACTGGCCGAAGCGCTCGCTGTTGCAGGCGTCGCGGCTGGCGGCGAGTTGCGCGTCGATACGCGCGGCGGGAAGGCGGATGCCGACGCGGTGTTCGTAGGCGAGGGCGGTGCCGGGTTTGCCCGTCTCGCCCTGGAAACCGGCATTGCCGGAGACGCTTTCGGCGTGTTCGGCGGAGCATCCGTAGAGCGCCGCCAGCAGGACGCCGGCGGCAAGCTTCCATGCGTTCATTCTATCGAGCCCTCCGTGGCTTCGTGGTCTGCGTTACTTGACGCGCTGGCCCGGCTTGGCTCCGCTGTCCGGACTCAGCAGGTAGATCTCCTCGCCACCCGGGCCGGCGGCCAGGACCATGCCCTCGGACACCCCGAACTTCATCTTGCGCGGCGCCAGGTTGGCCACATAGAGCGTCAGGCGGCCTTCCAGGGCACTCGGGTCGGGATATGCGCTCTTGATCCCGGAGAACACGTTACGCTTCGCGTCGCCGATGTCCAGCGACAGGCGCAGCAGCTTGTCGGCGCCTTCGACGAATTCGCACTTCTCGATCAGGGCGATGCGCAGGTCGACCGCGGCGAAAGCGTCGAAGTCGATCTCCGCGGCGATGGGTTCCTTGACCAGCTCGCCGTTGCCGGCGGGTTGGGATGCGGCGGCGAGGTCTTCCTTGGAGGCTTCGATCATGGCTTCTACTTTCGCGGGCTCGATACGGGTCATCAGGGGCTGGAACGGGTTCAACTGGTGGTTGGCCAGCAGGGTCTGGTGGTCGGCCCAGGTCAGCGGGGCGACGTTGAGGAAGGCTTCGGCGGCGGCGGCCAGCTTCGGCAGCACCGGCTTGAGGAAGATCACCAACTGGCGGAACAGGTTGATGCCCAGGCCGCAGACGGCCTGGACCTTGTCCTGCTGGCCTTCCTGCTTGGCCAGCGCCCAGGGCGCCTGTTCGGCGATCCAGGCGTTGGCGCGGTCGGCGAGGGCCATGATCTCGCGCATGGCGCGATTGAAGTCGCGGGCCTCATAGGCCTCGGCGATTCCCGGGGCGGCCTCGCGGAAGGCGGCGAGCAGCTCCGGCGCCGGATCGGCGCCGACCAGCACGCCGGCGTTGCCCTTGTGGATGAAGCCGGCGCAGCGGCTGGCGATGTTGACGACCTTGCCGACCAGGTCGGAGTTGACCTTCTGCACGAAGTCCTCGAGGTTCAGGTCGAGGTCCTCGACGCCGCGGCCGAGCTTGGACGCGTAGTAGTAGCGCAGGTATTCCGGGTCCAGGTGGTCGAGGTAGGTGCGCGCCTTGACGAAGGTGCCGCGCGACTTGGACATCTTCTGGCCGTTCACGGTCAGGTAGCCGTGCACGTTCAGCGCGGTCGGCTTGCGGTAGCCGGCGCCTTCGAGCATGGCCGGCCAGAACAGCGCGTGGAAGTTGACGATGTCCTTGCCGATGAAGTGGTACAGCTCGGCGCCGGAGTCCTTGCCCCAGAACGCGTCGAAGTCCAGCTCGGGACGCCGCGCGCAGAGGTTCTTGAAGCTGGCCATGTAGCCGATCGGCGCGTCCAGCCAGACGTAGAAGTACTTGCCGGGAGCGTCGGGAATCTCGAAGCCGAAGTACGGCGCGTCACGCGAGATGTCCCACTGCTGGAGGCCGCTGTCCAGCCATTCGGCGAGCTTGTTGGCCACCGACTCCTGAAGGGCGCCGCTGCGGGTCCATTGCTTGAGCATGGCCTCGAAGTCCGGCAGCTTGAAGAAGTAGTGCAGCGATTCCTTGAGCACCGGGGTGGCGCCGGAGATCGCCGATTTCGGGTCCTTCAGTTCGGTCGGGGCGTAGGTCGCGCCGCAGGCCTCGCAGTTGTCGCCGTACTGGTCGGCGGTGCCGCACTTCGGGCAGGTGCCCTTGATGAAGCGGTCGGCCAGGAACATCTGCTTTTCCGGGTCGAAGTACTGGGTCACCGGGCGGGTGTCGATGTGCCCGGCGTCGCGCAGTTTCAGGTAGATCGCGCTGGACAGCTCGCGGTTCTCTTCCGAGTGGGTCGAGTGGTAGTTGTCGAAGTCCACCAGGAAGTCGGCGAAGTCGCCCATGTGCTCGGCGCGCACGGCGTCGATCAGTTGCTCGGAGGTGATGCCCTCGCGCTCGGCGCGGAGCATGATCGCCGAACCGTGGGCGTCGTCGGCGCAGACGTAGACGGCCTGGTTGCCACGCATCTTCTGGAAGCGCACCCACATGTCCGTCTGGATGTACTCCAGCATGTGTCCCAGGTGAATGGAACCGTTGGCGTAGGGGAGGGCGCTGGTAACGAGGATCTTGCGTGGTTCGGACATGGGTTCGGCTTATCGGCTGAGAGCTAAACGGATCGGTCACTATAAAGAAGCGGCGGTTTTTTTTCATCCGCGCGCCACTCGGGTAGGATGACCAGCATCGATTCCCCGCTTAACCCTCAGGAAATCCCCCATGTCCGCTATCACTCGCCAAACGGTGGAAGCCACCCTCCGCCAGTACCAGGACCCCTATCTGAACCAGGACCCCGTCAGCGCCGGCTGCCTGCGCGAGGTGGAGATCCAGGGCGACCGCGTGCGGGTGCGCCTGGAACTGGGGTACGCCGCCGGGCTGTTCAGAAACGGCCTGGCGCAAACCCTGCAAATGGCCCTGGAGGCGCTCGACGGCGTCGCTCGCGCCGAGGTCCGGGTCGACTGCGTGATCCAGCCGCACAAGGCACAGCCGCAGGTCGAGGTGATGGGCAACGTGAAGAACATCGTCGCGGTGGCTTCCGGCAAGGGCGGCGTCGGCAAGTCCACCACCGCCGCCAACCTGGCCCTGGCCTTGGCCCGCGAGGGTGCGCGGGTGGGCATCCTCGACGCGGACATCTACGGACCCAGCCAGGGCATCATGTTCGGCCTGCCGGAAGGCACCCGGCCGAAGGTCCGCGAGCAGAAGTGGTTCGAGCCCCTGGAGGCGCACGGGGTACAGGTGATGTCGATGGCCTTCCTCACCGACGACAGCACGCCGGTGGTCTGGCGCGGGCCGATGGTCTCCGGCGCCCTGATCCAGCTGATCACCCAGACCGCCTGGGACAACCTCGACTACCTGGTGGTGGACATGCCGCCGGGCACCGGCGACATCCAGCTGACCCTGGCGCAGAAGGTGCCGGTGGCCGGCGCGGTGATCGTCACCACCCCGCAGGATCTGGCGCTGCTCGACGCGAAGAAGGGCGTGGAGATGTTCCGCAAGGTGAACATCCCGGTGCTCGGCGTGGTGGAGAACATGGCGGTGCATATCTGCTCCAACTGCGGCCATGCCGAGCACCTGTTCGGCGAGGGCGGCGGCGAGAAGCTGGCGGCGCAGTTCGGCGTCGAGCTGCTGGCGTCCATGCCGCTGTCGATCGCCATCCGCACCCAGGCCGACAGCGGCCGGCCGACGGTGATCGCCGACCCGGAAAGCCAACTGGCGATGCTCTACCAGGAAATCGCCCGCCATGTCGGCGCGCGCATCGTTCTCAGCGAGCGGGCCAGCGTCGGCCTGCCGAACATCAGCATCAGCGACGACTGAGGCGATCGGGCAGCCGTCGGCGACGGCTGCCTTTGCCCTGGGGCGGCGGCCCCGGTAAGATTCGCGATCATTTTTCGCAGCTTTCGACAGGACACCCTCCATGACCATCAAATCGGACAAGTGGATTCGCCGCATGGCTCAGGAGCACGGCATGATCGAGCCGTTCGTCGAGCGCCAGGTGCGCGGCGCGGACGACAGCCGGGTGATTTCCTACGGGGTGTCCAGCTACGGCTACGACGTGCGCTGCGCCGCCGAGTTCAAGGTGTTCACCAACATCCATTCGGCGGTGGTCGATCCGAAGAACTTCGACGAGAAAAGCTTCGTCGACATCAACAGCGACGTCTGCATCATCCCGCCGAACTCCTTCGCCCTGGCGCGCACCGTCGAGTACTTCCGCATCCCGCGCGACGTCCTGACCATCTGCCTGGGCAAGAGCACCTACGCGCGTTGCGGCATCATCGTCAACGTCACTCCGCTGGAGCCGGAGTGGGAAGGCCATGTGACCCTCGAGTTCTCCAATACCACCAACCTGCCGGCGAAGATCTACGCCAACGAAGGCGTGGCGCAGATGCTCTTCCTGCAATCCGACGAGGCCTGCGAAGTGTCCTATAAGGACCGTGGCGGCAAATACCAGGGCCAGCGCGGCGTGACCCTGCCAAAAGCCTGACGCCAGAGCGTTTCGACACCGGAAACCGGGCCTGGCGCCCGGTTTTTTCATGCCTTTTCCGCCAACCCCTCGCTGTTCCCCGCCGGCCGCTCTGGCACGCCTTATCGCGGGCGGGCAGGGGCTTATGCGCAGGCGGCCGCCCGTCCTGTGAAATCTGGCAGTTACCGTTAGCTTTCGAATTGGCTAAAAAGTGTTCATCGGCTACGCGTGAACACGGACGCCAATCGTTTGCGCAGGCCGATCTGCAAGACCCACACAAGCCCCTCGCCTGAAGGGGTACGCATCCGCCGTGGCTGGTCCGCGCGGATGGCCGCTGAGTTACTTGTCTGCCGTTCGAACAATAAGAACGAACTCTACGTAATGCCGGGATACCCGTGGCAGCGATAGCTGTTTGCCTGTTCGAAAATTTTTGGGAGGTGTGAAATGCGGCGCGAAAGTCTGTTGGTATCGGTTTGCAAGGGCCTGCGGGTACATGTCGAGCGCGTTGGGCAGGATCCCGGGCGCAGCACGGTGATGCTGGTCAACGGCGCGATGGCGACCACCGCCTCGTTCGCCCGGACCTGCAAGTGCCTGGCCGAACATTTCAACGTGGTGCTGTTCGACCTGCCCTTCGCCGGGCAGTCGCGTCAGCACAACCCGCAGCGCGGGTTGATCACCAAGGACGACGAGGTGGAAATCCTCCTGGCGCTGATCGAGCGCTTCGAGGTCAATCACCTGGTCTCCGCGTCCTGGGGCGGTATCTCCACGCTGCTGGCGCTGTCGCGCAATCCGCGCGGCATCCGCAGCTCGGTGGTGATGGCATTCGCCCCTGGACTGAACCAGGCGATGCTCGACTACGTCGGGCGGGCGCAGGCGCTGATCGAGCTGGACGACAAGTCGGCGATCGGCCATCTGCTCAACGAGACCGTCGGCAAATACCTGCCGCCGCGCCTGAAAGCCAGCAACCATCAGCACATGGCTTCGCTGGCCACCGGCGAATACGAGCAGGCGCGCTTTCACATCGACCAGGTGCTGGCGCTCAACGATCGGGGCTACCTGGCTTGCCTGGAGCGGATCCAGAGCCACGTGCATTTCATCAACGGCAGCTGGGACGAATACACCACCGCCGAGGACGCCCGCCAGTTCCGCGACTACCTGCCGCACTGCAGTTTCTCGCGGGTGGAGGGCACCGGGCATTTCCTCGACCTGGAGTCCAAGCTGGCCGCGGTACGCGTGCACCGCGCCCTGCTCGAGCACCTGCTGAAGCAACCGGAGCCGCAGCGGGCGGAACGCGCGGCGGGATTCCACGAGATGGCCATCGGCTACGCCTGAACCCTTGACCTGCGAAGACCCGGCCTGGCCGGGCTTTGCGGTTGCATAACGCACGGAGTAGCCCCATGCACGCCATCCTCATCGCCATCGGCTCGGCCGGCGACGTATTTCCCTTCATCGGCCTGGCCCGGACCCTGAAATTGCGCGGGCACCGCGTGAGCCTCTGCACCATCCCGGTGTTTCGCGACGCGGTGGAGCAGCACGGCATCGCGTTCGTCCCGCTGAGCGACGAACTGACCTACCGCCGGACCATGGGCGATCCGCGCCTGTGGGACCCCAAGACGTCCTTCGGCGTGCTCTGGCAAGCCATCGCCGGGATGATCGAGCCGGTCTACGAGTACGTCTCGGCGCAGCGCCATGACGACATCGTGGTGGTCGGCTCGCTCTGGGCGCTGGGCGCACGCATCGCTCACGAGAAGTACGGGATTCCCTACCTGTCCGCGCAGGTCTCGCCATCGACCTTGTTGTCGGCGCACCTGCCGCCGGTACACCCCAAGTTCAACGTGCCCGAGCAGATGCCGCTGGCGATGCGCAAGCTGCTCTGGCGCTGCATCGAGCGCTTCAAGCTGGATCGCACCTGCGCGCCGGAGATCAACGCGGTGCGCCGCAAGGTCGGCCTGGAGACGCCGGTGAAGCGCATCTTCACCCAATGGATGCATTCGCCGCAGGGCGTGGTCTGCCTGTTCCCGGCCTGGTTCGCGCCGCCCCAGCAGGATTGGCCGCAACCCCTGCACATGACCGGCTTCCCGCTGTTCGACGGCAGTATCCCGGGAACCCCGCTCGACGACGAACTGCAACGCTTTCTCGATCAGGGCAGCCGGCCGCTGGTGTTCACCCAGGGCTCGACCGAACACCTGCAGGGCGACTTCTACGCCATGGCCCTGCGCGCGCTGGAACGCCTCGGCGCACGTGGGATCTTCCTCACCGGCGCCGGCCAGGAACCGCTGCGCGGCTTGCCGAACCATGTGCTGCAGCGCGCCTACGCGCCACTGGGAGCCTTGCTGCCATCGTGCGCCGGGCTGGTCCATCCGGGCGGTATCGGCGCCATGAGCCTGGCCTTGGCGGCGGGGGTGCCGCAGGTGCTGCTGCCCTGCGCCCACGACCAGTTCGACAATGCCGAACGGCTGGTCCGGCTCGGCTGCGGGATGCGCCTGGGCGTGCCGTTGCGCGAGCAGGAGTTGCGCGGGGCGCTGTGGCGCTTGCTCGAGGACCCGGCCATGGCGGCGGCCTGTCGGCGTTTCATGGAATTGTCACAACCGCACAGTATCGCTTGCGGTAAAGCGGCCCAGGTGGTCGAACGTTGTCATAGGGAGGGGGATGCGCGATGGCTGAAGGCTGCGTCCTGAACGGTGCTGGCATAACAGATAGGGTTGCCATGATTTTGCCGTATCGGCAAGGCTGCGCGCTTGACAGCGTCATACCCCGGGCCAATTCTGCTGTGATGCATTTTATCGATCAGGGCTTACTGCAATGAGGAATGACGGAGGCTTTTTGCTGTGGTGGGACGGTTTGCGTAGCGAGATGCAGCCGATCCACGACAGCCAGGGCGTGTTCGCCGTCCTGGAAAAGGAAGTGCGGCGCCTGGGCTTCGATTACTACGCCTATGGCGTGCGCCATACGATTCCCTTCACCCGGCCGAAGACCGAGGTCCATGGCACCTATCCCAAGGCCTGGCTGGAACGATACCAGATGCAGAACTACGGGGCCGTGGATCCGGCGATCCTCAACGGCCTGCGCTCCTCGGAAATGGTGGTCTGGAGCGACAGCCTGTTCGACCAGAGCCGGATGCTCTGGAACGAGGCTCGCGATTGGGGCCTCTGTGTCGGCGCGACCTTGCCGATCCGCGCGCCGAACAATTTGCTCAGCGTGCTTTCCGTGGCGCGCGACCAGCAGAATATCTCCAGCTTCGAGCGCGAGGAAATACGCCTGCGGCTGCGTTGCATGATCGAGTTGCTGACCCAGAAGCTGACCGACCTGGAGCATCCGATGCTGATGTCCAACCCGGTCTGCCTGAGCCATCGCGAGCGCGAGATCCTGCAATGGACCGCCGACGGCAAGAGTTCCGGGGAAATCGCCATCATCCTGAGCATCTCCGAGAGCACGGTGAACTTCCACCACAAGAACATCCAGAAGAAGTTCGACGCGCCGAACAAGACGCTGGCTGCCGCCTACGCCGCGGCGCTGGGCCTCATCTGATGCTTAGGGCGCGCCGGCTGGCGCGCCCTACCAGATCTGGCAGGTTGCCTGCCGTTCATCCTCCTTTAGTCTTCCCCCTCATGTGTGTGCTGGTATGTCCTCCGACTGAGAGGGCCCAGGAGTATCAGGGTAGGGATGCCGCCTTTTTTTCTCGGCCGGCACGACACGGGGACTTGGTCATGATCGAATTGCTCTCTGAATCGCTGGAAGGGCTTTCCGCCGCCATGATCGCCGAGCTGGGACGCTACCGGCATCAGGTCTTCATCGAGAAGCTGGGCTGGGATGTGGTCTCCACCTCCAGGGTCCGCGACCAGGAGTTCGACCAGTTCGACCATCCGCAAACCCGCTACATCGTCGCCATGGGCCGCCAGGGTATCTGCGGTTGTGCCCGCCTGTTGCCGACGACCGACGCCTACCTGCTCAAGGAAGTCTTCGCCTACCTGTGCAGCGAAACCCCGCCCAGCGATCCGTCGGTCTGGGAGCTTTCGCGTTACGCCGCCAGCGCGGCGGACGATCCGCAACTGGCGATGAAGATATTCTGGTCCAGCCTGCAATGCGCCTGGTACCTGGGCGCCAGTTCGGTGGTGGCGGTGACCACCACGGCCATGGAGCGCTATTTCGTTCGCAACGGCGTGATCCTCCAGCGCCTCGGCCCGCCGCAGAAGGTCAAGGGCGAGACGCTGGTCGCGATCAGCTTCCCGGCCTACCAGGAGCGCGGCCTGGAGATGCTGCTGCGCTACCACCCGGAATGGCTGCAGGGCGTACCGCTGTCGATGGCGGTGTGAGGTCGTCAGCCGTTTCGCGCACTTTTTTCCGCTTCTCCTGCCGCATGCTCGGCCCGCGCCCCGGCGTCATCGGGCGTTCCCCTGCATTCCGGGATTTGGCCGCGGCTGCCGACTTGCGTAGTCTCTCTGCGGTCCGCCATCCCGAGGAGTCGCCATGCCGAAGTCATTCCGCCATCTCGTCCAGGCCCTGGCCTGCCTTGCGCTGCTGGCCAGCGCCAGCCTCCAGGCGCAGGAGAGCCGCCTCGACCGCATCCTCGAAAGCGGCGTGCTGCGCGTCGCCACCACTGGCGACTACAAGCCCTTCAGCTACCGCACGGAAGAGGGCGGTTACGCCGGTTTCGACGTGGACATGGCGCAGCGCCTGGCCGAGAGCCTGGGGGCCAAGCTGGTAGTGGTGCCGACCAGTTGGCCGAACCTGATGCGCGATTTCGCCGACGACCGCTTCGACATCGCCATGAGCGGCATCTCGATCAACCTGGAGCGCCAGCGCCAGGCGTATTTCTCGATTCCCTACCTGCGCGACGGCAAGACGCCGATCACCCTCTGTAGCGAAGAAGCGCGTTTCCAGACCCTGGAGCAGATCGACCAGCCGGGCGTGACGGCCATCGTCAACCCCGGCGGCACCAACGAGAAGTTCGCCCGGGCGAACCTGAAGAAGGCCCGGATCCTGGTGCATCCGGACAACGTGACGATCTTCCAGCAGATCGTCGACGGCAAGGCCGACCTGATGATGACCGACGCCATCGAGGCCCGCCTGCAGTCGCGTCTGCACCCGGAACTCTGCGCCGTGCATCCGCAGCAACCCTTCGACTTCGCCGAGAAGGCCTACCTGCTGCCGCGCGACGAGGCCTTCAAGCGCTACGTCGACCAGTGGCTGCACATCGCCGAGCAGAGCGGCTTGTTGCGCCAGCGCATGGAGCACTGGCTCGAATACCGCTGGCCCACCGCGCACGGCAAGTAATACAGGGGCGGCGAGGGTGGCCGCGGGCCCGCGCGGCCTTCCTTGGCGGCGGCAAAAACGTTATGGTCGGCGCCCCATCCTGGTGCCTGGTCCATGCGTTATCTACTGTTCGTCACCGTCCTCTGGGCGTTCTCCTTCAACCTGATCGGCGAGTACCTCGCCGGCCAGGTCGACAGCTACTTCGCCGTGCTTACCCGGGTCCTTCTCGCTGGCCTGGTGTTTCTCCCGCTGACCCGCTGGCGCGGCGTCGAACCGCGTTTCGTCGGCGGGGTGATGCTGGTCGGCGCGCTGCAGTTCGGCATCACCTACGTCTGCCTGTACCTGAGCTTCAACGTGCTGACGGTGCCCGAGGTGCTGCTGTTCACCGTGCTGACGCCGGTCCACGTGGCCCTGTTCGACGACCTGCTCAACCGCCGCTTCAACTTCTGGGCCCTGGCCGCCGCGCTGGTGGCGGTGCTGGGCGCGGCGATCATCCGCTACGACGGGATCACCGGCGAGTTCCTCCAGGGCTTCCTGCTGCTGCAACTGGCCAACGCCACCTTCGCCGCCGGCCAGGTGCTGTACAAGCGCATGGTGCGCAAGTACCCGTCCGAGCTGCCGCAGCGCCAGCGCTTCGGTTATTTCTTCGTTGGCGCGCTGCTGGTGGCGTTGCCTGCCTGGCTGCTGTTCGGCGATCCGCAGCGCCTGCCGGCCGGCGAGCTGCAATGGGGCGTACTGGTATGGATGGGGCTGCTGGCCACCGCCCTCGGCCAGTTCTGGTGGAACAAGGGCGCCACCGAGGTGGACGCCGGTACCCTGGCGGTGATGAACAACCTGCACGTGCCGGTCGGGTTGCTGCTCAACCTGCTGATCTGGAACCAGCACGCCGACCTGCCGCGCTTGGCCCTGGGCGGCGCGGTGATCGTCGCTTCGCTGTGGGTCAACCGGCTCGGCCGGCGCGAGGTGCGTGCATGAGGATTTCCGGACAGGGCGTGCTGCTGTCGCTGGCCGCCTCGGTGCTGTTCGTTACCCTGCCGGGCTACGTCCACCTGCTGGAGCCGCTGGACAGCCTGCAGGTGGTGGCGCATCGGGTGGTCTGGTCGATCCCGATGGTATTCCTGCTGGTCGTCGCCACCCGCCAGTGGCCGACCCTGCGCGCCGCCTGGTGCCGGCTGTTCGCCGAGCCCTGGCTGCTGGCCTGCTTCCCGCTGACCGCGGCGATGATGCTGCTGCAATGGGGCATCTTCATCTGGGCGCCGTTGGCCGGGAAAACCCTTGAACTGTCGCTGGGCTACTTCCTCCTGCCGCTGGCGATGGTGCTGGTGGGGCGGGTGTTCTACGGCGAGCGCCTGACGCCGCTGCAGGCTATCGCCGTGGCCTGCGCGCTGGCCGGGGTGCTCCACGAGTTCTGGCTGACCCGCGCGTTCTCCTGGGTCTCCCTGGTCACCGCGCTGGGCTATCCCCCGTACTTCATGCTGCGGCGCAGGATGGGCGTGGACGCGCTGTCCGGGTTCGTCTTCGAGATGCTCTTCCTGCTGCCGCTGGCGTTGGCCGCGCTGTACTGGCTGGGCGACGAGAGCCAGGCCTTCCGCGAGGCGCCGCGCCTGTGGCTGCTGCTGCCGATGCTGGGGCTGATCAGCGCGCTGGCCTTCGGCGCGATGATGGCTTCCAGCCGGCTGCTGCCGATGGGGCTGTTCGGGATTCTCAGCTACGTCGAACCGGTGCTGCTGTTCCTGGTGGCGGTACTGTTCCTCGGCGAGGCGTTCCGTCCCGAGCAGCTATGGACCTACGCGCCGATCTGGCTGGCGGTGCTGTTGACCGGCTGGGACAGCGCGCGCCTGCTGAGGAAACAGGCGCGGCGGGGCATCTGAGCGAGCCGCAGGCGCCGGAATCAGCGCTTGCGGGTGCTTTCGACCTGGGCGAGGGTGGTCGGCAGGATGCGCTTGCCGGCCAGGTAGTGGCGTTTCCAGTAGCTGCTGTTGAGGTCGGAGACGCGGACCTTCTTGCCGCGCCGCGGCGCATGCACGAAGCGGTCGTTGCCTACGTAGATGCCGACGTGGTCGACGCTGCGGCTGCGGATCCGGAAGAACACCAGGTCGCCCGGTTGCAGCTTGCCGCGGGAGACCTTGTTGTTGTCCATGTTGTAGATGGCGCGGGCGGTCCGCGGCAGGTCGACGTCGTCGACGTCCTGGAACACATAGTTGACCAGGCCGCTGCAATCGAAGCCTTTCTTCGGCGTGGTGCCGCCCCAGCGGTAGGGGGTGCCGATCATGCTGAAGGCGCGGTCGGTGACTTCGGAAGCGGCGGCCGCGACCACCGAGCGGTTGGCGGACTGGCGGGTGCTGACGACCCGGCTGGGCGACAGGGTGGAATTCTTCGACGGCTTGAAGGTGTGGGTGACCTGGTTGGAAGCCAGGCTGGGCGTCGAGAGGGCGGCCAGAAGGGCCGCGAAGCCTACAGACAGGCATGTCAAAAAGGGTGAACGCATTTCGGCATGTCTTCGCGTGCGTGAATAACGGTCCAGGCTTCCGCTGGTTCGTGGTTACTCTCTGTTCATCGGAGTGTCTTCTGGGTGACCGGAACGAGCCCTCCTGACTCTTCCGACCAGGCCGTCAAACGAAACGGCCAACTGCTTCCGGGCCTGGATGCATTCAGGTTGTCCCGGCGATAACGGGCTTCACGAAGGAAAATCGGGGACTCATCGGCGTTCCCAGCGTATTCCCCTACGAAAGCGGCGGCTATTGTGACCTATTTTGACGCCGGCCTTCTGACCATTCGTCGAATGATCGGTTCCGGATGTGACGCGCCGGTTTCGCCGTGCAAGTGGCGATACTTGCGGGTCCGGCAATGACCTGTTGTTCGCCGTGGCCTTGGAAAGCCTCTGCGCCGGGGGTATGTTCGTGTTCCCCGTACCCGAGTGAAGCCCGTAGAAGCGAGTCCAGATATGACTGAAACAGCCAAGCGTCCCTTGTACGTTCCCCATGCCGGCCCATCGCTGCTGGAGATGCCGTTGCTGAACAAAGGCAGCGCGTTCAGTACCCAGGAACGCATCGATTTCAACCTGCAGGGCCTGCTGCCGCACAACATCGAGACCATCGAGGAGCAGACCGAGCGCGCCTACAGCCAGTACAACCTGTGCAACACCGATCTGGACCGCCACATCTTCCTGCGCTCGATCCAGGACAACAACGAGACCCTGTTCTTCCGCCTGCTCGAGGAGCACCTGGAAGAAATGATGCCGATCATCTACACCCCCACGGTCGGCCAGGCCTGCCAGGAGTTCTCGAAGATCTACCGGACCCACCGCGGCCTGTTCATCTCCTACCCGGACCGCGAGCGGATCGACGACATCCTGCGCAGCGCCACCAAGAACAACGTGAAGATCGTGGTGGTCACCGACAGCGAGCGGATCCTCGGCCTCGGCGACCAGGGCATCGGCGGGATGGGCATCCCGATCGGCAAGCTGTCGCTGTACACCGCCTGCGGCGGTATCAGCCCGGCCTACACCCTGCCGGTGGTGCTGGACGTCGGCACCAACAACCCGGACCTGCTCAACGACCCGATGTACATGGGCTGGCGCCACGAGCGGGTGAGCGGGGCGCAGTACGAGGAGTTCGTCGACCTGTTCATCCAGGCGATCAAGCGCCGCTGGCCCAACGTCCTGCTGCAATTCGAGGACTTCGCCCAGACCAATGCCATGCCGTTGCTGGAGCGCTACAAGGACGAGCTGTGCTGCTTCAACGACGACATCCAGGGCACCGCCGCGGTGGCCGTGGGCACCCTGCTGGCGGCTTGCAAGGCCAAGGGCGAGAAGCTCAGCGAGCAGACCGTGACCTTCGTCGGCGCCGGCTCCGCCGGTTGCGGCATCGCCGAACAGATCATCGCCGCCATGCAACTGGAGGGCCTGGACGAGGCCCAGGCGCGTCGGCGCATCTTCATGGTCGACCGCTGGGGCCTGCTCACCGACGACATGAGCAACCTGCTCGACTTCCAGCACCGCCTGGCGCAGAAACGCGCCGATCTCGGTGCCTGGGGCGGCCAGCAGGGCGACGACCTGGCGTTGCTGGAAGTGATCCGCAATGCCCGGCCGACGGTGCTGATCGGCGTCTCCGGGCAGCGCGGGCTGTTTTCCGAAGAGGTAATCCGTGAGCTGCACAGCCATTGCAAGCAGCCGCTGGTGATGCCGCTGTCCAACCCGACCTCGCGGGTCGAGGCGACTCCGCAGGAAATCCTCAACTGGACCGACGGCCAGGCGCTGGTCGCCACCGGTAGCCCGTTCCAACCGGTGCAGGTGGGCGACAAGCGGATTCCCATCGCCCAGTGCAACAACGCCTATATCTTCCCCGGCATCGGCCTGGGGGTGATCGCCGCGCGGGCCAACCGGGTCACCGAAGGCATGCTGATGGCCGCGGCCAACGCCCTGGCCAACTGCTCGCCGATCGTTACCCAGGGCGAGGGCGCCGTGTTGCCGGCGCTGGGCGACATCCGCGAGGTCAGCAAGCGCATCGCCGTCGCCGTGGCCAAGCAGGCCCAGGCCGAGGGCAAGGCCCTGCATACCAGCGACGAGGTACTGAACGACGCCATCGAGGCGAACTTCTGGTTCCCGCGCTACCGTGCCTACCGCCGGACTTCGTTCTGAGGCTCAGCCGCAGGCTGCGCACGGGGGAGAGGCGTTAACCGCCGATATTCCGCGCGATCGGTGCGAGAACGCGAAAAGGCCACCCCGAGGTGGCCTTTTTCGTTGACGGTAGCGCTAGCGCTCAGCGCACATGATCGGGGCGCGTCCGGTGTTCGGCCTGGGTTTCCGGGTTTTCCGCCGCGCGCCGCGCCAGGGCCGGCAGGACATGATCGCGCAGCAGCGGCGCGAGATTGTCCGGCTGCGCTTGGCCGGGGACCAGCCAGGCCAGTTCCTCCAGCTCCGCCTGCGCACAGACGGCGTGGGGCAAGCGGGCGACGTAGATATCGGCATCGACGCGGGTGTTCGCCTCGTTGGCCGCCGGCGCCTGGAAGCTGCCGAGGTGCTCGAAGGTCGAGGCGCCCATCGGCAGGCGCAGTTCCTCCAGCAGTTCGCGCTGTAGCGCGGCGAGGGGCGTTTCGCCCGGCTCGCGCTTGCCGCCCGGGAGCATGAAGGCCTGGGTGCCGCGCTTGCGCACCAGCAACAGGTTGCCCTGGTCGTCGAACAGGCAGGCGGCGGAAATGCTCAGCAGGTTGTCGGTCATTGCGGGTCGTCCTCGGCGATCACCTGATAGCGCATCTGTACGATGCCGCTGTTGTAGCCATGTTGTTCCAGCAGTTGCAGGCGCCGCTCGCGGCCGCCGGCGAACAGCGGGATGCCGGCGCCGAGCAGCTGCGGAATGACGCTGACGATCACCTCGTCGAGCAGCCCGGCCGCCAGGCAACTACCGGCGAGGCTGCCGCCGCCGGCCAGCCAGACCCGCCGGCAGCCCTGTTCGCCGAGGCGTGCGAGGCCTTCCTGGGGCGTGCCATGGCGCAACTCGACGCCTTCCACCGCGCTCTCCCGGGGATTGCGGGTGAGCACCTGGCAGGGCTTGCCCGGATACGGCCAGTCGCCGAAGCCGCGCACGATATCGTAGGTGCCGCGGCCCATCAGCAGCCCGTCGATGCCCTGGTAGAAGCCGTTGTAGCCATGGTCGTTGCCGCCCTCGGCGAAACGGTCGAGCCAGTCGACGCTACCGTCGGGACGGGCGATGAAGCCGTCCAGGCTGGTGGCGACGTAGTAGATCAGGTGCGGTTTCATGGACGGCGCTCCCCTCGCTTCAGACAGTGGCTTCGTCGCTGCGGCTCGGTGCGGCCAACGCCTCGAACGAACGGGCCTCGGCGTCACGCCCTTCGAGCATGCCCTGCAGCCCCTGGCGCAGGTCCTGGCCGCTGGGCTGCTGGTAGGCGCCGAGGCCGAACTCCGGCATCACCGCCAGCAGGTAGTCGAACACGTCGCCCTGGATGCGCTCGTAGTCGACCCAGGCGGTGGTGCGGGTGAAGCAGTATATCTCCAGCGGGATGCCCTGGGCGGTCGGCTGCAACTGGCGGACCATGCAGGTCATGTGCGGATGGATGTCCGGATGGTTCTGCAGGTAGGCGAGGGCGTAGGCGCGGAACGTACCGATGTTGGTCAGCCGGCGGCGGTTGGCGGCCAGCGGGGCGACCCCGCCGTTGGCGGCATTCCACTCCTGCAACTCGGTCTGCTTGCGGGCCATGTATTCGGTGAGCAGGCGCACCTGGCTCAGGCGCCGCTCTTCCTTCTCGTCGAGGAAACGCACCTGGCTGGAGTCGACGTAGATCGCCCGCTTGATCCGCCGTCCGCCGGACTGCTGCATGCCGCGCCAGTTCTTGAACGACTCCGACATCAGGCGCCAGGTCGGCACCGAGACGATGGTCTTGTCGAAGTTCTGCACCTTCACGGTGTACAGGGTGATGTCCACCACGTCGCCGTCGGCGCCGACCTGCGGCATCTCGATCCAGTCGCCGACTCGCAGCATGTCGTTGCTGGTGAGCTGCACGCTGGCGACGAAGGACATCAGGGTGTCCTTGTAGACCAGCAGGAGGACCGCCGACATCGCGCCGAGGCCGGACAGCAGCAGGAGCGGCGAGCGGTCGATGATGATCGAGACGATGATGATCGCGCCGAACACGAACACGGCGATCTTCGCCAGTTGCACGTAGCCCTTGATCGAGCGGGTGCGGGCGTGCTCGGTACGCGCGTAGATGTCCAGCAGGGCATTCAGCAGCGCTGTGAGGGCGAGGATCAGGAACAGCACGGTGAAGGCCAGTGCCAGGTTGCCGAGGAAGTGCGCGGCCTTGTCCGGCATCTCCGGGATCCATGGCAGGCCGAATTGCACCAGCAGCGAGGGCGTGGTCTGCGCCAGGCGCTGGAACACCTTGTTGCGGATCAGGTCGCCGAGCCAGTGCAGCGCGGGCTGGCGGGCGAGCAGGTTGGCGGCGTAGAGGACGATGTAGCGGGCCACCCGGCCGAGGATCAGGGCGCCCACCAGCAGCAGGCCGAAGGCCAGGCCGGCGTGCAGGATAGGGTGTTGGTCGAGCGCCGACCAGTACCCGGAGAGCTGGTCGAGAAGGGATGTGGAGTCCATGGACAGGCGACTTCCTTTGTTGCGGGCGGGGGGGACGGGCCGGCCCCGCGGTTGAACGGACATCCCGACGCGGGGGCCGGGAACGCACAAAGGAACCAAGAGTGCCCCATCGGGCGCCGGATCGCATCCCCGACGTGTCTACAAAGGTTTTCCGCCGACGCGCGGGCTCAGCCGGCAAGCTCCTCCAGGGTGCGCCCGCGGGTCTCGATGCCGAAGGCCCAGACCACCAGGGCGGCGACGCCGAAACAGAGGGCGCCGAGGGTGAACACCCCGCCCTGGCCGGTGAGCGGCAGGACCAGCCCGGTGACCAGCGGGCCGAGCAGCGAGCCGATCCGCCCGACCGCCGAGGCGAAGCCCGAGCCGGTGGCGCGCGCGGAGGTCGGATAGAGTTCCGGGGTATAGGTGTAGAGCACCGCCCACATGCCGAACAGGAAGAACTGCATGGCCAGGCCGAAGCCGATCAGCAGTGCCAGGCTGCCGCCGAACACCGCGGTCTGGCCGTAGGCGTAGGCCATCGCGCCGCCGCCGAGGAGCATCAGCACGCAGCTCGGCTTGCGGCCCCAGCTTTCCACCAGCCAGGCCGCGCAGAGGAAGCCGGGTATCCCGGCCAGCGAAATCAGCACCGTGTAGTACACCGACTGGGTGACGGCGAAGCCGGATTGCTGGAGCAGCGCGCTGAGCCAGGAGGTCAGGCCGTAGAAACCGAGCAGGGCGAAGAACCACAGGCCCCAGACGGTCAGGGTGCGGCGCCGGTAGGCTGGCGACCAGAGTTCGGCGAAGGCGCTGAAGAAGCCCGGACGGCTGCGTTCCCGCTGCGGCTGGCGCAGCGGCGGCGGCAGTTCGGACAGGCCCAGCGAACGCATCACCCGTGCTTCTATGTCGCGCAATACCCGGTCCGCCTGTTCGCGCCGGCCGGCCTGCTCCAGCCAGCGCGGCGACTCGGGAATCAGGAAGCGGATGGCGAGGACGAACACCGCCGGCAGCGCCAGCACCAGGAAAATGCTGCGCCAGCCGGTCAGCGGCAGCAGGAAGTAGGACAGGCAGCCGGCAGCGACGAAGCCCAGCGGCCAGAAGCCGTCCATCAGCGCAATGTACTTGCCGCGGCGGCTGGCCGGGATCATCTCCGACAGCAGCGACTGGGCGATGGGAAACTCCATCCCCATGCCGATCCCCAGCAATACCCGGTAGTAGGTCAGGCTGTCGAGGTCGCCGGCGGTGGAGCACAGGTAGCTGGCCAGGCCCCAGAGCACGATGCTGGCCTGGAATACCGGCTTGCGCCCGAAGCGGTCGGCGAGCATGCCCGACAGGGCCGCGCCGATCACCATGCCGAAGAAGCTCGAGCTGGCCAGCAGCCCGGCCTGCGCCGAGTCGAGCCCGAACTCGGCTTTGATCGAGCCGAGCAGGAAGGTCATCATCGCCAGGTCCATCGAGTCGAAGAAGAACGCCAGCGCGATGATCACGAAGACCAGTCGGTGATATGGACTCAGCGGCAGCCGTTCGAGGCGTTCGGCGGCGGATGCGGGCGCGTCGGGCATGACCTGGTTCCTCTGGGCGGCGGGCGTCGAACGAGTCTGCGATCGCCGCCCGCGCCGTGCTTGCCTGGCGGCGACCCGGCGTCGAGCCGATTGCGACGCCGGCGCTGGCCGTCGCGCCGCGCGAATAAAGCCTGCGCGCCGGCGCGGCAACCGTTAGGCTATGCACCTGTCCATTTTCACGTGCAATGCCGAGGTTTCCCTTGTTCAGCCAATTTCCCCTCCACGAACGCCTGCTGAAGGCACTGGAAAGCCTGTCCTTCAGCGAGCCGACGCCGGTCCAGGCCGCGGCCATTCCCAAGGCGCTGGAGGGGCACGACCTGCGGGTCACGGCGCAGACCGGCAGCGGCAAGACCGCGGCCTTCCTGCTGCCGCTGCTGCACCGCCTGCTGGCCGAGGACAAGCCGCGCTCCCTGGCGCGCGCGCTGATCCTCCTGCCGACCCGCGAGCTGGCCCAGCAGACCCTCAAGGAAGTCGAGCGCTTCGCCCAGTTCACCTTCATCAAGGCCTGCCTGATCACTGGCGGCGAGGACTTCAAGGTGCAGGGCGCGCGCCTGCGCAAGAACCCGGAGATCATCATCGGCACCCCCGGCCGCCTGCTCGAGCAGCGCAACGCCGGCAACCTGCCGTTGCAGGACATCGAGGTGCTGGTGCTGGACGAGGCCGACCGCATGCTCGACATGGGCTTCGCCGACGACGTGCTGGCCCTGGCCAATGCCTGCCCGGCCGAGTGCCAGACCCTGCTGTTCTCCGCCACCCACAGCGGCGCCGGGTTGAACAAGGTGATCGCCGAGGTGCTGCGCGAGCCGCAAGTGCTGCGCCTGAACCAGGTCGGCGAGCTGAACGAGAATGTCCGCCAGCAGGTCATCACCGCCGACGACGTGGCGCACAAGGAACAGTTGCTGCAATGGCTGCTGAGCAACGAGACCTACACCAAAGCCATCGTCTTCACCAATACCCGGGTCTCCGCCGATCGCCTGACCGGGCGGCTGATCGCCAACCAGCACAAGGTCTTCGTCCTGCATGGCGAGAAGGACCAGAAGGACCGCAAGCTGGCCATCGAGCGCCTGAAGCAGGGCGCGGTGAAGATCCTCGTCGCCACCGACGTCGCCGCACGCGGCCTGGACGTCGAAGGCCTGGACCTGGTGATCAACTTCGACATGCCGCGCAGCGGCGACGAGTACGTGCACCGCATCGGCCGGACCGGTCGCGCCGGCGCCGAGGGTCTGGCGATCTCGCTGATCTGCCATGGCGACTGGAACCTGATGTCGAGCGTCGAACGCTACCTCAAGCAGAACTTCGAACGACGCAACATCAAGGAACTGAAGGCCGCCTACCAGGGGCCGAAGAAACTCAAGGCGTCGGGCAAGGCCGCCGGCAGCAAGAAGAAAAAGCAGGACAGGAAGGGCGCCGCCGCCAAGCCCGCGGCCAAGCGCAAGCCCGCCGCGCGGCCGAAGGCCGGGCCGTCGGCGGTGGTCAGCGCCGACGGCATGGCGCCGCTCAAGCGCAAGAAGCCGACGGCGGAGTGATCGCGCGCCGCCGACCGCTTCGGAGGGCGGATAACCGTTTGCTGTTATCCGCCGCGCCGGCGTTGGATGGCGGATAACGCCGCTGGCGCTGTCCGCCCCGGGGGACTGCCTGGCCCCGTTCTCAGCTCCCCGCCGTCGCGCCCGCCTCGTCGTTGGCCGGCGGCGTGGCGCTCTTCACCAGCGGCGTATCGTAGCTGCTGGCCTCGTAGCTCACGCAATGGCGGATCTGCGGCGGACCGTCGCCGGCATGCAGGGCGGTGACGTTGTCGATGACGATCTTGTCGGCCAGGGTCATGCGGTCGAGCATGCGCAGGTGCTGGATCCAGTTGTCCACCAGGAACAGTTCCTGCCAGACCTCCGGGTTGCTCACGTCGCGGAACAGCGACCAGCGCTCCGCGCCGTTGCGCAGGCGCAGGCGGCGCAGCGGCTGGGCGGCGCGAACGAAGTCGCGGGTGCGCTCGGCGGGAATCCGGTATTCGATGGAGACCAGCACCATGCCCCGCCGCGTGTTGAAGACGAAGCTCGGCTGCCCGGGCATGCTCGCCGGCGCGCGGGAAATACTGGCGGCGTCCATTTCCGGCAGGCGCGAGTTGTACAGGAGGATCACCGAGGCCAGCAGCAGGCAGCCGGCGGCCAGCAGCGCGCCGTGCACGGTCATGGTCTCGGCGAGATGGCCCCAGAGGAACGAACCCAGCGCCAGGCCACCGTACAGCGCGGTCTGGTACAGCGCCAGGGCGCGCGCCTTGATCCAGTCGGGGACGAGGATCTGCACCGCCGAGTTGTAGGTGGCGAGGGCGCCGATCCAGCAGCCGCCACCGAGGATCAGCACCGGGAACAGGACCCAGAGGTTGTCCACCAGGCCGAGGGTCAGCAGGATCAGCGCCAGGGTGAAGCCGGCCAGGCTGATCAGCCGGCTGCTGCCGATCCGCTGGCGCAGGCGCGAGACCTGGGTGCTGCCGAGGATCGCGCCGAGGCCGAGGGCGCCGAGCATGTAGCCGTAGATCGCCGCGTCGCCGTCCGGGTTGCGGTGCGCCAGCAGCGGCAGCAGGGCCCAGACCGCGCTGGCAGAGAGGCCGAAGGCGAAGGAGCGCATCATCACCAGGCGGGTGACGGTGGAGTACTGGGTGAAGCGCAGCGCCGCGGTGACGCCTTCGAGGATGCCTTCCGGCGGCAGGCTGCGCTTGGGCACGTCGCGCCGCCACTGCCAGATCGCCCAGATCAGGGCCATGTAGCAGAAGCTGTTGAACAGGAACACCCAGGCCGGTCCCACCGCGCTCAGCAACAGGCCGCCGAGGGCCGGGCCGGCGGCGCGGGCGACGTTGTAGTTGACGCTGTTGAGCAGCACCGCGTCGCTGACCATGCGCGCCGGCACCTGCTCGTTGACCGCCGCCTGCCAGGCCGGGATGGTCACCGACCCGCCGAGGGAGATCCAGAGGATGGAGATGATCAGCAGCACCGGGTCGAGGTAGCCGAGGAAGGCCAGCAGGGTGGCGAACATCGCCCCGGTCATCTCGAAGCTGAGTCCCCAGAGCATGATCTTGCGCCGGTCGTGGTTGTCCGCGATGACCCCGGAGAGGATCGACAGCAGCACCAGCGGCAGCGCCGCGGCGACCTGGATCATCGCCACCATCAGCGGGCTGGCGTGGGCGTCGGTGACCACCCAGGCGGCGGCCACCGACTGGGCCCAGGTGCCGAGGTTGGCGAACAGGTTGCAGATCCAGATGATGCGGAAGGCCTGGATCGAGAACGGCGCCCAGGTGCCGGTGCGTTCTGGCTTGGCCGCTTGGCCTTCGGGTTTGAGGGGCAGGTCGTGCTTGGGCGAAACGGACTGGAGCATCAGATGGGTGCCTTGTATCAGCGTGCCTGATGTCGGGAAAGTCTAGCCGCCTGGCGCCTGGGCGCCATTGATGGCGGTCATGGGGCCGGCCCGGCGTGGATAGACATTGGTCCGATGGCGCTATCGGAGAGTTCCGATGTCCAGGCAGGACAGTGCCCTGGGTGTCCCGCATTGGTAGGCTTGCCGGCACCGAGTCGAGACAAGAGCGAAAAGCCGATGAAGTTGCTGTTGCGTTGCCTGCTGCTGGGGGCGTGGGTCGTCTCGCCGAGCCTGTGGGCCTGGTCCAACCATACGGTGGGCAGCTACCTGGCATTGCGCGAGCTGGCGGCCATCCGCGAGGCGCCGGAAGTCGAGGTGGAGCCGCTGGAGGCGTTCCTCGCCGCCGAGCGCGGCGGACTGGCCGCCCTGCTGGACGAGCAGGAAGCCTACGCCCGAGCGCATATCGGCAACTACCCGGCGCGTCCGGACGCCCTGCGCTTCGCTGCCGAGGGCGAGGCCGGCGACTTGCGTCAGGCGTTCCTCGCGGCGCTGCGGGTCAACCCGGAGATCCGCCTGGCGCTGGCGCTCCAGCCGCTTCCCGGGCAGGACCAGCCGCAGCGCCCGCACCTCAAGCCACAGGAGGTGCTGGTGTTCCAGAACCTCTCGCCGTGGACCGCCTGGCGTTTCATCCGCCTGGAGCCCGGCGAGCGAGTCGCGCCCCTGGCAGTGCTGGCCACCGCCGCCGACGAACCGGACTACGGCCACGACATCAACCTGTTCAGCGACAACCCCGGCGAAGCCGGCCAGCGCTACGGCTTCGGCACCCAGCCATTCGGCGACCCGCGCTTCGAGTTCAGCTCCCAGGCGCCGTTCCACATGGGCTTCTATCACGAGGCGGCGGTGATCTACAGCGGCGCGCCGTTCCTCGCCCGGGCCTGGCCGGAATGGCGTGCCTACCAGTACTTCGGCCTGTCCCGCTTCGCCTTCGCCAACGGTCATCCCTACTGGGGCTACCGGTTCCTTGGCTGGGGCATGCACTACATCCAGGACATCACCCAGCCCTACCACTCCACGCCGCTGCCCGGTGCCAGCCTGGCGGCGATGCTACAGATGGAGGGCAAGGCATTGCTCGGCTACCCGGAGGAAAAGCAGGCGGCCATCGAGCGTGTCGCGAACCGCCATACCGCGGTGGAGAAATACCAGTTCGACTGGCTGCGCCAACTGCTCCGCGACGGCCGCCCGCAGCCGATGCTCGACGCCTACGCCGACACCCGCCGCGACGGTGCCTATCCGGCCTATTCGCCGACCTACTTGCGCGAGGTGGTGGCCGCCGAGTCGAACGCCCACGCCGCGGCCTTCGACGCCGCCATCGGCGAATGGCTGGCCGCCCGCCCGGCCTCCGCCGCGCAGGACTTCAGCGAGAGCAACCAGCCACGCCCCGAGGCCCACGACAATGCGGGGCTGAACGCGCAACTGATCGAGCTGATCGGGCATTTCGGCGCGCATAGCCGGAACATCGTCAGGGCGGCGTTGGAGACGGAGGAGGGTGGGGCGAAGGAGTGAGGGGGCGGCGGATAAGCGGCGGATAACCGCGAGCGGTTATTCGCCCTACGGAGCGGGGGCACTGTCCGGCGTTTCCGGGGCGTGTAGGGCGGATAACGCCATGGGCGTT
>NZ_KI517354.1:1486214-1517089 GCF_000478485.2 Pseudomonas sp. P179 | reverse complement strand
AGCGGCGGATAACCGCGAGCGGTTATTCGCCCTACGGAGCGGGGGCACTGTCCGGCGTTTCCGGGGCGTGTAGGGCGGATAACGCCATGGGCGTTGTCCGCCGATGTCGCGGATGAGCGGCGGATGACCGCGAGCGGTTATTCGCCCTACGGAGCTGGGGCGCAGTCCGGCTTTTTCGGGGTGTGTAGGGCGAATAACGCCATGGGCGTTATCCGCCGATGTCGCGGATGAGCGGCGGATGACCGCTAGCGGTTATTCGCCCTACGGAGCGGAGGCGCAGTCCGGCGGTTCCGGGGTGTGCAGGGCGAATAACGCCATGGGCGTTATCCGCCGATGTCGCGGATGAGTGGCGGATAACCGCGAGCGGTTATTCGCCCTACGGAGCTGGGGCGCAGTCCGGCGTTTCCGGGGGGGGCAGGGCGGCGAACCCGCCCCGCCAGGCGGGGCGATGCCGCGACTCAGTCGCGCAACAGCTCCGCAGGCACCTCGCTGCGCAACATCAACTGGCACTGCTGGCTCTCCGGGTCGAACAGGATCACCGCCTCGCCCCGCCGCAAGGCATGCCGGGCGCGTTCTACACGCACGTCCAGCGGGGTCTCGTCGCCATTGTCGGTGCCTTCGCGGGTGACGAAGTCTTCCAGCAGGTTGTTCAGGGTGTCGGCTTCGAGCAGGTCGTGGGGGATCAGCATTGGCGGTACTCCGGGATGGCGGCGAATGCTAGCGCGACGCATCGCGCACTGTCATGCCTGTCGCGAAGGCTGGCCGAGCAGGCGTTCGAGGGTGGCATAGAGTTCCGCCCGGTCCACCGGCTTGCCGAGGTAGGCGTCCATGCCGGCCTCGATTCCGGCCCGGCGGTGTTCGTCGAGGATGTGCGCGGTCAGGGCGACGATCGGTACGCGTGGCCAGCCCTGGGCACGCTCCTCCCGGCGGATCAGGCGGGTCGCCTCGAAGCCGTCCATTTCCGGCATCTCGCCATCCATCAGGATCAACTGGATGCCGTTCGGATCGCGCAGGTACTCGTCCAGCGCGAGCCGTCCGTTGCCGGCCAGGCGCACCGCGTAGCCGCGCTTGGCGAGGAAGCCGCGCACCACCAGCTGGTTCACCGGGTTGTCCTCGGCGACCAGGATGCATGGGGCGTCCAGGCGTTCGTCCGGGGCCGCCTCGCTGCTCCGCCCTGGCTGTCGGCGCCGCTCCCGGTACAGTTCCAGCAGGGCTTCGCGCAGGGCCTTCACCGCCACCGGCTGGGCCAGGGCCAGCAGGCGCAGGCCTTCGTGCGGCGGCAGGTCCTGGCAGTGCTGCGGCGGGCATAGCAGGAGGATGCGCTGGCCTTGCTCCAGTTGCGCATAGAGGGTGTCCAGCCAGATCGACGGCGGCCCCGGCCAGGGCGCCGCCAGGACCAGCAGGGGCGGTGCGCTGAAGTCCTCCAGGTAGGCGTTCAGCCGTCTCGGCTGCAGGCAGCGTTCGACCCGCAGTCCCCAACGCTCCAGCAATGCCTGCAGGCAGTCCAGGGTCAGGTTGTCCTCGCTGGCCAGCAGGGCCGGGCGGTGTTGCAGCAGTTGCGCCAGTTCGTCCGCTTCGCCGGCGTCGAGGGCGGGGCTGAGCGGCAGGTCGACGCTGAACCGGGTGCCCTTGCCCGGCTCGCTGCTCACCTCGATGCGCCCGCCCATCATCTGCACCAGCTCGCGGCTGATCGCCAGGCCCAGGCCGCTGCCGCCGTAGCGGCGGGTGGTGCTGGAGTCGGCCTGGGAGAAGGATTCGAACAGGGTCTTCTGCGCCTGGGCGGATATCCCGATGCCGCTGTCGCTGACGCTGTACAGCAGGCGCTCGCGTCCGCCCTCGTCGAAGCGCCGCTGCACGCGCACGGCGACATGGCCTTCGGCGGTGAACTTGAGGGCATTGCTGAGCAGGTTCATCAGTACCTGGCGTAACCGCGTCGGGTCGCCGTTGAGGCGGCGCGGCACGCCCCTGTCCAGGCCGAGATGCAGGCGCAGGCGTTTTTCCACGGCCTGGGCGCTGAACAGCGCCAGGGTGTCGGAGAGCAGCTCCTCAAGGTCGAAGTCGATGCGCTCCAGGTGCAGCTTGCCGGACTCGATGCGAGCGTAGTCGAGGATATCGTTGATCACCGACATCAGCGCGCTGCCGGAGCTGGCGATGGTCTCCACGTAGGCCGCCTGGCCGCGGTCCAGCGGGGTGTCGCGGAGCAGTTGCAGCATGCCCAGCACGCCGTTCAGCGGGGTGCGAATCTCATGGCTCATCTTCGCCAGGAAGCGGCTCTTCGCCTCGTTCTCCACCCGCGCCTGCTCGGCCGCCTGGCGCGAGCGGAAGCCTTCCTCCTTGAGCGCATTGATGCGGTCGGCGAGGCCGATGGACAGGGTCACCAGTTCCACGGTCATGCCGATCTTGACCACGCTGCTGCCGAACAGGCCGAACAGTTCGAAGCCCAGCGAGGCGGCGGTGGTGACCAGGAACGACAGCAGCAGCGCGCCCCAGGCCAGGATGTAGTAGAGGCCGTAGCGCAGGCCCTGGCGCCAGACGTGGACGCCGGCCAGCAGCAGGCTGAGGGATACCAGCATCACCGTCAGGCTGGCGAGGACGTTCCAGGCGCGCAGCCCCACCAGCGGCTCGCTGGCCAACAGGACCACGCAGGCCAGCAGCAGGCCGCGGAGGAAGCGGTCGAGGCGCGGGAAGTCGCGGCGGGTGTAGAGGTAGCCGCGGCTGAACTGGATCGACACCAGGCAGCTCAGGTACATCAGCAGGTAGATGCCGGCCGACTCCAGCGCCACGTGTCCGGGCAGCAACTTGAACAGCAGGCCGTCGAAGCTGGCGGAAAACAGGCCGAGGCTGAGGTTGTACAGCAGGTACCAGGCATAGGTGGCCTCGCGTAGCGAGACGAAGAGGAACAGGTTGTAGCAGAACAACCCGAACAGCACCCCGTAGAAGGCCCCGTTGAAGCCCATCAGGGTTTCCTGGCTGGCCGCGCTGGCCGCGTAGGTGCTGAAGTACAGCGGCACGTAGACGGTGCTGGTGCTCTGCACGCGCAGCAGCAGGGTGCTCTCGCCGGGCGGCAGTCGCAGCGGGAACCAGAAGTTGCGCACTTGCACCGGGCGCTGGGAGAAGGCGAACAGGTCGCCGCTCTCCTGCTGTTCGATGCGCCCATCGGCGGTCAGCAGGTAGACCTTGAGGTCGTCCAGCAGCGGGTAGTTGATCTCCAGGAAACCGGCCAGGTCGGTGCCGTTGCGGTTGTCCAGGCGCACCCTGAACCACCAGGCTGCGGCGTTCTTGCCGAAGTTCGCGTGGTCGCCGCGCAGGGCGGCGAAGGCCTGCGCCGGCAAGGCGAGGATGTCGCCCAGGCGCGCCTTGCCGCCGGCGTCGCGGTAGTACTCGGCGTATGCGCCCAGGGACAGGCGCAGGTCCTCTCCGTCCAGCGGCGCGGGCGGCTGCGCCTGGGCCGGCAGCGCGCAGCAGAGCAACAGCAGGACCAGGCAGAGTCGAGACATGCAACTACTCCATGGACACGAGTCGGCACGCATGATGCTACGGAGGAAACGAGACAGGCGAGGGAACCTGCCATCAGCCTAGCAGTTGGCTGGAGAGGAGGGCGGCCTCCCCGGGGGCGGGGAGGCCGGCGCGGGTTCAGTCCTTGTCGCTGTTGTTGCTGCTGTCGAGCACTTCGTCCACCGGCGGGACGTGGGTGCAGCTTTCCATGTGCACCGGATGCTCGAGCTGCTTGTTGAAGCGTTCCAGCGAGGTTTCCCGGGGCTTGGCGTCGCTGGCGAAGACCGGCGGGCTGAGGATGTAGGCGGTGAGCAGCCGGCTCAGCGCGGCGAGACTGTCGATGTGCGTGCGCTCGTAGCCGTGGGTGGCGTCGCAGCCGAACGCCAGCAGCGCGGCGCGGGTGTCGTGGCCGGCGGCGATCGCCGACTGCGCGTCGCTGTGGTAGTAGCGGAACAGGTCGCGGCGCAGGGCGATGTCGTGGCGCTCGCCGAGCCGCAGCAGGTGCCGCGACAGATGGAAGTCGTAGGGCCCGCCGGAGTCCTGCATGGCCACGCTGACGCTGTGCTCGTTGGAATTCTGGCCTTCGGCCACCGGGGCGATGTCGATGCCGACGAACTCGCTGACGTCCCAGGGCAGGGCGCCGGCGGCGCCGGAGCCGACTTCCTCGGTGATGGTGAACAGCGGGTGGCAGTCGATCGGCGGCTCCTGGCCGCTTTCCTTGACCGCCTTCAGCGCCGCCAGCAGCGCCGCGACCCCGGCCTTGTCGTCCAGGTGGCGGGCGCTGATATGGCCGCTCTCGGTGAACTCCGGCAGCGGATCGAAGGCCACGTAGTCACCCACCGAGATGCCCAGGCTCTCGCTGTCGGCGCGACTGGCGGTATAGGCGTCGAGACGCAGCTCGATGTTGTCCCAACTGATCTTCAGGTTGTCCACCTCGGTATTGAAGGCGTGGCCCGAAGCCAGCAGCGGCAGCACGCTGCCACGGAACACGCCCTGTTCGGTGAACACCGTGACCCGGCTACCCTCGGCGAAGCGGCTCGACCAGCAGCCTACCGGGGCCAGGCCGAGGCGGCCGTTGGGCTTGATCTCGCGGACCAGCGCGCCGATCGTGTCGAGGTGCGCGGAAACCGCCCGGTCGGGGGTATTCAGGCGGCCCTGGAGGGTCGCCCGGATGGTTCCCCGGCGAGTCATCTCGAAGGGCACGCCAAGTTCGTCGAGCTGCTCGGCGACATAGCGCACGATGGTATCGGTGAAGCCGGTGGGGCTGGGGATGGCGAGCATCTCCAGCAGCACCCGTTGCAGGTAGTTGAGGTCCGGTTGTGGCAGAGGGGTCATGAAGGCACCTCGCGGCTGAGGGGGAAGAGAAGATCGACGAAGCGTTCGGCGGTCGGCTGCGGCTCGTGGTTGGCCAGGCCGGCGCGCTCGTTGGCTTCGATGATCACGTAGTCGGGCTGGTCGGCGGCCTCGACCAGGAAGTCCAGGCCCACCACCGGTATTTCCAGGGCCCGCGCGGCCTGGATCGCGGCCTCGCGGAGGGCCGGATGGAGGGCGTCGGTGACGTCCTCGAGGATGCCGCCGGTGTGCAGGTTGGCGGTGCGCCGCACGGCCAGGTGTTCGCCGCTGGGCAACACGTCGTCGTAGCCATAGCCGGCGGCCCGCAGGGTGCGCTCGGTCTCGTGGTCGAGCGGGATGCGGCTTTCCCCGCCGGTGGCGGCCTGGCGCCGGCGGCTCTGCGCCTCGATCAGCTCGCGGATGCTGTGCCGGCCGTCGCCGATCACCGCGGCGGGACGACGGATGGCGGCGGCCACCACCTCGTAGCCAATCACCAGCACGCGCAGGTCGTGGCCGGCGTGGTAGCTCTCCAGCAGCACGCGCGAATCGAAATGGCGGGCGGCCTCGATGGCCTCCTCGACCTCTTCCGCGGTGCGCAGGTCCACCGCCACGCCCTGGCCCTGCTCGCCGTCCACCGGCTTGACCACCAGCGAACCGTGCTCGGCGAGGAACGCGGCGTTTTCCTCCGCGCTGCCGGCCAGGCGCTGCTGTGGCTGGCGCAGGCCGGCGTGCTGCAGGGCGCGGTGGGTGAGGACCTTGTCCTGGCAGAGGGTCATGCTTACCGCCGTGGTCAGGTCGGAGAGCGATTCACGGCAGCGGATCTGCCGGCCGCCCTGGGTCAGGGTGAACAGGCCGCCCTCGGCGTCGTCGACGCGCACCTCGATGCCGCGCCGGTGGGCTTCGTCGACGATGATCCGGGCGTAGGGGTTGAGGTCTTCCTCCGGGCCGGGGCCGAGGAACAGCGACTGGTTGATGCCGTTCTTGCGCTTGATGGTGAAGGTCGCCAGTTCGCGGAAGCCGAGCTTGCGGTAGAGCGCCTTGGCCTGCTGGTTGTTGTGCAGCACCGAGAGGTCGAGGTAAGCCAGTTCGCGGCTCATGAAGTGCTCGACCAGGTGCCGTACCAGCGCCTCGCCGACGCCCGGCCGGCTGCATTGCGGGTCCACCGCCAGGCACCAGAGGCTGGAGCCGCCCTCCGGATCCTGGAACGCCTTGGCGTGGTTGAGGCCCATCACCGTGCCTACCGCGACGCCAGTGTCGGCGTCCTCGGCCAGCCAGTAGATCGGCCCGCCCTGGTGTCGCGGGCTGAGGCGCTCGGTCTGCACCGGAAGCATGCCGCGCGCCAGGTACAGGCGGTTGATCGCCGCCCAGTCCTCCTCGGTATGCACCCGGCGGATGCGGAAACCGCGTGGCGGACGGCGCGCCGGGCGGTAGTCGGTGAACCACAGGCGCAGGGTATCCGAGGGATCGAGGAAGAGCTGCTGCGGGGCGTGGGCCAGGACCTGCTGCGGCGCCGCCACGTAGAGCGCGATGTCGCGTTCGCCGGGGGCTTCCTGCAACAGGTCGCGGGCCAGTTCCTCGGCGTCCGGGTAGGTCTGCCCGATCAGCAGGCGGCCCCAGCCGCAGTGGATGCTCAGCGGTTTCTCGGTGGGCTCGCTGTGATCTTCGGCGAGACGCGCCTGGAGGCGTTCGTAGGTGGGCGCCTGGATACGTTGCAGGCGCTGGTTGTGCGGGTGAGGCAGATGCAAGTGGCCTTTCATGATCGCTCCTGGTTCGGGCCCCTGCGTTGGGGGCCCATTTTCAAAGTCCCTGTTCGCTGAGCCAGAGGTTGAGGGCGGCCAGCTGCCACAGCTTGGAGCCGCGCAGCGGTGTGAGGTCGCCGTCCGGATCGCTCAGCAGGCGATCGAATATCGCCGGCTGGAACAGGCCGCGGTCCTGGCTCGGGTCCAGCAGCAGTTCGCGTACCCATTCGCGGGTGCGGCCCTGCAAGTGCTTGAGGCCGGGCACCGGGAAGTAGCCCTTGGGCCGGTCGATGACTTCGCTGGGAATCACCTTGCGCGCGGCACCCTTGAGCACCTGCTTGCCGCCGTCGCCGAGCTTGAAGCGGGCGGGAATGCGCGCCGACAGCTCGGCCAGGCGGTAGTCGAGGAACGGCACGCGGGCTTCCAGGCCCCAGGCCATGGTCATGTTGTCGACCCGCTTGACCGGGTCGTCGACCAGCATGATCGTGCTATCCAGGCGCAGCGCCTTGTCCACCGCGGCCTCGGCGCCGGGGCTGGCGAAGTGGTCGCGGACGAAGCGCCCGGCGACGTCCTCGACGCGGAAGCGCTCGCCGACGGTGGCCAGGTATTCCTCGTGGTCGCGGTCGAAGAACGCCGCGCGGTACGCGGCGAAGGCGTCGTCGGCGCCATCCACCTTCGGATACCAGTGGTAGCCGGCGAACAGCTCGTCGGCGCCCTGGCCGCTCTGCACCACCTTGCAGTGCTTCGAGACTTCCCGCGCGAGCAGGTAGAAGGCGATGCAGTCGTGGCTGACCATCGGCTCGCTCATGGCGCGGAAGGCCGCCGGCAACTGCTCGATCACTTCGTGCTCGCCGATGCGCAGGCGATGGTGGCGGGTGTGATAGCGCTCGGCGATCAGGTCGGAATACTGGAACTCGTCGCCGCGCTCGCCGCCGGCATCCTCGAAGCCGATGGAGAAGGTCAGCAGGTTGTCCACCCCGGCTTCGTGCAGCAGGCCCACCAGCAGGCTCGAATCGACCCCGCCGGAGAGCAGCACGCCGACCTCGCGGGCGGCGCGCTGGCGGATCGCCACCGCTTCGCGGAGGCCGTCGAGGACGCGCTCCTGCCAGTCGTCGAGCGTCAGCTCGCGCTCGTCCGGGCGTGGGCCGTAGTCCAGCGTCCACCAGGTGCGCTGCTCGCAGCTGCCGTCGAGGTCGACGCTCATCCAGGTCGCCGGCGGCAGCTTCTTCACGCCCTCCAGCAAGGTGTGCGGGGCGGGAACCACGGCGTGGAAGTTGAGGTAGAAATTCAGCGCCTGCGGATCGAGGTCGCTGGCGATGTCGCCGCCCTTGAGCAGGGCCGGCAGGCTCGAGGCGAAGCGTAGGCGCGAGCGGTCGAGGCTGTAGTAGAGCGGCTTGATGCCGAGTCGGTCACGGGCCAGGAACAGCCGCTGGCGATCGCGCTCCCAGACGGCGAAGGCGAACATCCCATTGAGCCGGGGCAATAAATCGGCGCCCCAGGCATGGTACCCCTTCAAGAGAACTTCGGTGTCGCCGCCGGAGAAGAACCGATAGCCAAGGCTTTCCAGTTCGCCACGCAGTTCGGGGTAGTTGTAGATGGCGCCATTGAACACCATGGCCAGGCCGAGATCGGGATCGATCATCGGTTGGCCGGAAGCTTCCGCCAGGTCCATGATCTTCAGCCGTCGATGTCCGAGGGCGATCGGACCCTGGGCGTGGAAGCCCCAGGCGTCGGGGCCGCGAGGGGCCAGGTGGTGGGTGATGCGTTCGACCGCTGCGAGGTCGGCTGCCTGGTTGTCGAAACGAAACTCTCCTGATATGCCGCACATATTCCTTACCGGTTCTCCGTTGGGGAAGTGGGTTGCGTACCCCTTCCGGGTACATGACTTACCTAACAGAGGACCGTTACAGTTGGAAGGAGTTCTATACGAATTTTCCGGGCCTATCAGGACCCTTAACGAAGAATTTATTATGGTTGAAAGTAATAAGACCGCTGCCGATACCTATTCGCTCGCTATTTTCCGCGCCATCCGCCGTCTCCAGCAGGCCGCCGAAATCCACTCCAAGCGTCTCAGCCGATACGGTGGCCTGACCCCGTTGCAATTGCTGATCCTGCATGTCCTGGCGGTGGAGGGAGAACTGACCGCGACGCAACTGGCCAAGCTGGTCAGCCTGTCCCAGGCATCGCTCTCCGGCGTGCTCGACCGCCTCGAAGGACGCGGCCTGCTCTATCGTCGGCGCGACGAACAGGACCGGCGCAAGTCCTGGCTGCACCTCGACCCGGCCGGCCACGAAGCCCTGGCGGAGGCGCCGCCGCTATTGCCGGAGTACGTGATCGAGCGCTTCGCCGCGTTGCCCGAGTGGGAGCGCCACGGCCTGCTGGCCGCGCTGCTGCGCGCGGCCGACCTGTTCGGCTTGCCGGAAGAGGACGTCGAAGAAGAGTGAGGGCGCCAGGTTCGCTACGAAAGACAGTCGCGTCGGCGGTCTTTACCTGGCGAACCTGCCGATGCCTGGTGGACAAGCGCGTTGTACGCCATGGCGTGACCTCCGCGTAGGGCGGATAACGCCGTCGGCGTTATCCGCCGACCCAGCGATATCCGCCAGACGACATGGCATGACCGTCGAGCAGGGCGCATAACGCCGCTTCCCCGGTGCCCCGGCCGCCGAGGAAAGCTACCCGCCGTAGAGCTTCTGCGCCGCCAGGGAGAAGCTCACCGCCACCAGCATCAGCGCGAACAGGCGTTGCAGGGTCGGGCCGCCGAGGCGCTGCGCCAGCAGGTTGCCGCCGAGCACGCCGACCGCGCCGCCGGCGGCGAGGCCGCCGAGCAGCGGCAGCGGCGGGTGGGCGCCGGTCAGGTAGATCAGGAAGCCGCCGCCGGAGACCAGCGCGATCACCGCCATCGAGGTGGCGGTGGCGGCCATCATCGACAGCGGGGTGAACCAGAGTAGCCCCGGCACCACCAGGAAGCCGCCGCCCACGCCCATCAATCCCGACAGCAAGCCGACCGCCAGGCCGATGCCGAGCAGCGGCAGGCTCCGTGCCTGGTCGCTGGCCTCGCGTTTCATCCCGGCGCCGCGCCACATGCGCCAGGCCGACCAGAGCACCAGCAGGCAGAAGGCGACGATCAGCACGCCTTCCGGGACGAAGCGGCCGAGCCATTGGCCGACGGCGTTGCTCGGCAGGCCGGCCAGCGCCAGGACCAGCACCGGCCGCCAGGCCACCTGGCCCTGGCGCGCGCGCGGAATGGCGCCAATCAGCGCCGACAGGGCGACCGCGCCGAGGCTCACGCCGATGGCGTCGCGCAGCGGCAGGTGCAGGCTGAGCAGCAGGGGCAGGGCGACCAGCGAGCCGCCGGCGCCGGTGAGGCCGAGCAGCAGGCCGAGAACGGCGCCGATGCCCAGGGATTCGAAGAGCAGTACATCCATCGTCGATCAACTATTTCCGCGGGTGAGCCAGCCGGTGGTCCGGTATGGCCTGCGCGTGCGGCAGGCCCGAAGGGTAGCGCAAATCGGTGCGCCCGGGGCTTCAGCCGCGCTGCCCGCGCACCAGGTCGCGCAGCAGGAAGCGGTTCGGGTGGCAGGCCTCGGCCACCGCGCGCGGCAGCGGCAGCGGCTCGCCGCAGATCCACGCCGCCAGCAGTTCGCCGGACAGCGGCGCGCTGATCAGCCCGCGCGAGCCGTGGCCGCTGTTCAGGTACAGGCCTGGCAGCCAGGGGCAGGCACGCTCCGGCACCTGGCGGGCGTCGCGGGCGAGCACCGCGTAGGCCTCGTCGAAGGCCGCGCGCTCGGCCAGCGGGCCTACCAGGGGCAGGTAGTCGGGGCTGGTGCAGCGGAATGCCGCGCGGCCTTCCAGGCGCTCCAGCGGCAGGTCGTCGGCGCCCAGGCGCTGCAACAGGTCGGGGGATATTTCCCGCAGCAGTTCGAGGTTGCCCTGGTGTTCGGCGAGGGTCGGCGCCAGGTCTTCGCTCTTGAAGTCGAAGCTGGCGCCGAGGGTGTGTTCGTCGCCACGCGGCGGTGCGACGTAGCCCTCGGCGCAGACCACGGTGCGCAGCGCCCGGCTTTGCGGGGTGGCCGGCAGGCGGGTGACCTGCCCGCGAATGCGCTTCAGCGGCAGCTCGGCGGCGGGCGGGAAGTCGCGGATGTCGGCGGCGGTGGCGAGGATCGCGAGTGGCGCGCGGGCCAGGCATTCGTCGCCGGCGTAGGCGCACCAGTCGTCGCCCTCGCGGCGCAAGCGTACTGCCCGGCCGCTCAGCAGGGTGATCCCGGGGGTGGCGGCCAGGGCCTGGCACAGCGCGGGCGGATGGACCCAGCCGGCTTCGGGATAGAACAGGCCGCCGGCGGGCAGGGCGACGCCGGCGAGGCGCTCGGCCTGCTCGCGCTCCAGGCCGTGCAGCAGGTCGGCGGGGAAGGCTGCGGCCAGTTGCGCCTGGCGTTGCGCTTCCTTGGCGTCGAAGGCCAGTTGCAGTACGCCGCAGGCATCCCAGTCGTGGCCGCGCCGCAGGCGTTCGAGCAGCCGGCGGGTATGGCCGAAGCCGCTGAGCACCAGGCGCGACAGCGGCGTGCCGTGGGCCGAGAGTTTCAGGTAGAGCACGCCCTGGGGGTTGCCCGAGGCTTCCCGGGCGAGGCCGGGATGGCGTTCGATCAGGGTCACCTGCCAGCCGCGCGCGGCGAGGCTGGCGGCGCTGGCGCAGCCGGCCAGGCCGCCGCCGACCACCAGTGCCGCGCGGCGCCCGGCGTGGGGCGCGGGGCGTGCGTACCAGGGCTTGCCGGCGTTCGCCGGCGGCCCCTGGTAGGTGCCGCTGAGCATCTCGCGCTTCTGTCCGTAGCCCGGTACCCGTTGCATGGCGAAACCGGCCTCGACCAGCCCGCGGCGAACGAAACCGGCGCTGGTGAAAGTGCCCAGGGTCGCCTGCGGCGCCGACAGTCGCGCCAGTTCGGCGAACAGTACGGGCGACCACATGTCCGGGTTCTTCGCCGGGGCGAAGCCATCGAGGAACCAGGCGTCGACCCGCGCGTCGAGCTGCGGCAGGCACTCCAGGGCATCGCCCAGCAGCAGGGTCAGGCCGACCCTTCCGCCCGCGAACGCCAGGCGCTGGAAGCCCGGGTGCACGGCAAGGTACTGGCCCAGCAGGGCCTCGCTCCAGGGCGCCAGTTCCGGCCATAGCGCCAGGGCGCGGCGCAGGTCGGCGGCGGCGAGGGGGAATTTCTCCACGCTGACGAACTCCAGGCGCGCGCCGGCCGGCGCGACCCGCTCGAACAGCTGCCAGGCGCAGAGGAAGTTCAGTCCGGTGCCGAAGCCGGTCTCGCCGATACACAGCACCTCGCCGTCGCCCAGCGCGGCGAAGCGCTCGGCCAGGCGGTTGGTGGCGAGGAACACATGGCGCGTCTCGTTGAGCCCGGAATGCCGGGAAAAATATACGTCGCCGAAGGCGCGGGATAGCGGCTGGCCGTTTTCGTCCCAGTCGAGCTGGGCATGCTGGAAGTCGGACATGGCAGAACCTGAAAAAGCGGATGGCGCATTTTACGGGGCTTTGCCGGCCAGCGGCGAGGCGCTGCGCGAACATGCCGCGGCGCCGCGCAGACAGCCGCACGCCGATCCGCTACCTTGAAGGACTCAGGTTAAGGGAGACCTCCATGTTCGAATCCGCGGAAGTTGGCCACAGCATCGACAAGGACACCTACGAGAAGGCCGTCATCGAGTTGCGCGAAGCGCTGCTCGAGGCGCAGTTCGAGCTCAAGCAGCAGGCGCGCTTCCCGGTGATCATCCTGATCAACGGCATCGAGGGCGCCGGCAAGGGGGAGACGGTCAAGCTCCTCAACGAGTGGATGGACCCGCGCCTGATCGAAGTGCAGAGCTTCCTCCGTCCCTCCGACGAGGAACTGGAGCGGCCGCCGCAGTGGCGCTTCTGGCGGCGCCTGCCGCCCAAGGGGCGGACCGGTATCTTCTTCGGCAACTGGTACAGCCAGATGCTCTACGCGCGGGTCGAGGGGCATATCAAGGAGGCCAAGCTGGATCAGGCCATCGATGCCGCCGAACGCTTCGAGCGCATGCTCTGCGACGAAGGCGCGCTGCTCTTCAAGTTCTGGTTCCACCTCTCCAAGAAACAGCTCAAGGAACGCCTCAAGGCGCTGGAAAAGGACCCGCAGCACAGCTGGAAGCTCAGTCCGCTGGACTGGAAGCAGAGCGAGGTCTACGACCGCTTCGTGCATTACGGCGAGCGCGTGCTGCGCCGCACCAGCCGGGACTACGCGCCCTGGTACGTGGTGGAAGGCGTGGACGAGCGCTACCGCGCCCTGACCGTCGGTCGCATCCTCCTCGAAGGGTTGCAGGCCGCGCTGGCCACCAAGGAGCGCGCCAAGCGCCAGCCGCACGCCGCGCCGCTGGTGTCGAGCCTGGACAACCGCGGCCTGCTGGACTCCCTGGACCTGGGCCAGTACCTGGACAAGGACGCCTACAAGGAGCAGCTCGCCGCCGAGCAGGCCCGCCTGGCCGGGCTGATCCGCGACAAGCGCTTCCGCCAGCATTCGCTGGTCGCGGTGTTCGAGGGCAACGACGCGGCCGGCAAGGGCGGCGCCATCCGCCGTGTCACCGACGCGCTGGACCCGCGCCAGTACCATATCGTGCCGATCGCCGCGCCGACCGAAGAGGAGCGTGCGCAGCCCTATCTCTGGCGCTTCTGGCGGCACATTCCGGCGCGTCGCCAGTTCACCATCTTCGACCGTTCCTGGTACGGCCGCGTGCTGGTGGAGCGCATCGAGGGCTTCTGCGCACCGGCCGACTGGCTACGCGCCTATGGCGAGATCAATGACTTCGAGGAGCAGCTCAGCGAGTACGGGATCATCGTGGTGAAGTTCTGGCTGGCGATCGACAAGCAGACCCAGATGGAGCGCTTCAAGGAACGCGAGAAAACCCCCTACAAGCGCTACAAGATCACCGAGGAAGACTGGCGCAACCGCGACAAGTGGGACCAGTACGTGGACGCGGTGGGCGATATGGTCGACCGTACCAGCACCGAGATCGCGCCCTGGACCCTGGTCGAAGCCAACGACAAGCGCTTCGCCCGGGTCAAGGTGCTGCGCACCATCAACGACGCCATCGAAGCGGCGTACAAGAAGGACAAGTGAGGCCCGCCGGAATGCGGCGCCGTCCTCTCCAGGGGATGGCGACGCATACGCCGGATGAATGATCGGTGCCTCGCGCGATTGCCTCGCCTTATCCTCGCTCGATCCGGCCGCTGCCCCGGCGGCCGACCGACAATAACAGCGAGGGTACCCCCATGCGTGAAGTGGTGATCGTCGACAGCGTCCGGACCGGCCTGGCCAAGTCCTTCCGCGGCAAGTTCAACCTGACCCGGCCGGACGACATGGCCGCCCACTGCGTCGACGCGCTGCTGGCGCGCAACGACCTCGACCCGCTGCTGGTGGATGACTGCATCGTTGGCGCCGGCTCCAACGAAGGCGCCCAGGGCCACAACATCGGGCGCAACGTGGCGGTGCTCTCCGGCCTCGGCATCCAGGTGCCGGGGATGACCCTCAACCGCTACTGTTCCTCCGGCCTGCAGGCGATCGCCATCGCCGCCAACCAGATCGCTTCCGGTTGCAGCGAGGTGATCGTCGCCGGCGGCGTCGAGTCGATCACCCTGACCCTGAAGAGCGTCAACACCGACCACCTGGTGAACCCGCTGCTGCAAAGGGAGGTGCCGGGCATCTACTACCCCATGGGGCAGACCGCCGAGATCGTCGCCCGTCGCTACGGCATCACCCGCGAGGCCCAGGACGCCTACGCCCTGCAGAGCCAGCAGCGGATGGCGCGAGCCCAGGCGGACGGGCTGTTCGCCGACGAGATCGTGCCGATGACCACCCGCTACGCGGTGGAGGACAAGGCCAGCGGCGAGAAGCAGGTGCTCGACGGAGTGGTCGACCGCGACGACTGCAACCGCCCGGACACCACCCTCGAAGGCCTGGCCTCGCTGAAGCCGGCGTTCGCCGAGGACGGTTCGGTCACCGCCGGCAACGCCTCGCAACTCTCCGACGGCGCCTCGATGACCCTGCTGATGAGCCTGGAGAAAGCGCTGGCGCTGGGCCTGGAGCCGAAGGCCTTCTTCCGTGGCTTCACCGTGGCCGGCTGCGAGCCGGACGAAATGGGCATCGGTCCGGTGTTCTCGGTGCCGAAGCTGCTCAAGGCGAAGGGGCTGAAGATCGCCGACGTCGATCTCTGGGAACTCAACGAAGCCTTCGCCTCGCAGTGCCTGTACTGCCGCGACCGGCTGGAGATCGACAACGAGAAGTACAACGTCAATGGCGGCTCCATCGCCATCGGCCACCCGTTCGGCATGACCGGCTCGCGCCAGGTCGGTCATCTGGTCCGCGAACTGCGCCGGCGCAACCTGCGCTACGGCGTGGTGACCATGTGCGTCGGCGGCGGCATGGGCGCCAGCGGGCTGTTCGAAGCCGTACGCTGAGCCCGTGCGCGACGGCGGGCCCCGCAGGTCGGGGCTCGCCTCATGGGTTTTATTTACATGACGCTCCGTGCCATCCCCGGCGACTCGCGCTAGGCTAGGCGCCTTTTTCCTTGCATAGGGATGTAGCGATGTCCACCGAGCCCAACTCGCCGTTCGTCGACGACCCGCTGAGCGCCGTCGATGCACGGATTCTCGGCAGCCTCGTCGAGAAGCAGGCGACCACCCCGGAAACCTATCCGCTGACCCTCAATGCCCTGGTCCTCGCCTGCAACCAGAAGACCAGCCGCGATCCGGTGATGAACCTCACGCCCGGCCAGGTCGGCCAGAGCCTGCGCCAGCTCGAGGGGCGCGGCCTGGTCAGGCTGGTGATGGGCAGCCGCGCCGACCGCTGGGAGCACACCCTGGGCAAGGGCCTGGAATTGGTGGCGCCACAGGTGGCGCTGCTCGGCCTGCTGTTCCTGCGTGGTCCGCAGACCCTCAACGAACTGCTCACCCGCAGCAACCGCCTGCACGATTTCGACGACGTCGAGCAGATCCGCCACCACCTGGAACGCCTCGCCGGCCGTGGCCTGGCCGTGCACCTGGAGCGTCGCGCCGGGCAGCGCGAGGAGCGCTACATGCACCTGCTCGGCAGCCAGGCCGACCTCGAGGCCGCCGTGGAGGCGATGGGCAGCGACCCGGAACGCGCCGCGCCGGCCGCTCTGTCGGCCGATGCGGAAGCGCGGATCGCCGAGCTGGAGACGCGCCTGGCGGCGCTGGAGGAGCGCCTGGCCAGGCTCGAAGGAGGGGCGTGATATCGCGGGAGGGCGCAATCGGTGACATGCAGGTTCCGGCGGATAACCGCGAGCGGTTGTTCGCCCTACGGCCCGCAGTGACTTTGTGGGCGGCGCTGCCTGTCGGGTAGGGCGAATAACGCCAGCGGCGTTATCCGCCGATGCGCCGCCCCGCAAGGGGAACGCCAACCCAAAAAAGCCCGGCTATTGCCGGGCTTTTTCATGCGCGCGCGTCGGTGGCCGATCAGGCCTCCGGCTGTACCGGCACGTGGATCAGTTGCAGGCGCTCGCTGCTCCAGGCACGGGTGCTGTTGGTCAGCTCGATGTCGTTGTTCAGCTTGCGCCCGTAAGACGGCACGATTTCCTTCAGGCGTGCCTGCCACTCGGGGGTAGCGACCTTGTCCTTGAAGGCCTTCTCCAGCACCGACAGCATGATCGGCGCGGCGGTCGAGGCGCCCGGCGAGGCGCCGAGCAGGGCGGCGACGGAGCCGTCGGCGGCGGTCACCACTTCGGTGCCGAATTGCAGTACGCCGCCTTTCTCGGCGTCCTTCTTGATGATCTGCACGCGCTGGCCGGCCTGCACCAGCTTCCAGTCCTCGTCGCGGGCTTCCGGGAAGTACTCGCGCAGCGAGGCCATGCGGTCGTCCTGGCTGAGCATCAGCTGGCCGATCAGGTACTGGCTGAGATCGAAGTTGTCGATGCCGGCGTTGAACATCGGGCCGATGTTGCCGCTGGTCACCGAGCCCGGCAGGTCCCACAGCGAGCCGTTCTTCAGGAACTTGGTGGAGAAGGTGGCGAACGGACCGAACAGCAGAACCGGCTTGCCGTCGATCATGCGGGTGTCGAGGTGCGGCACCGACATCGGCGGCGAACCCACCGAAGCCTTGCCGTAGACCTTGGCCAGGTGGCGCTTGACCACGTCCGGGTTGGTGGTGGCGAGGAACGAACCGCCCACCGGGAAGCCGGCGTAGCCTTCGGCCTCGGGGATGCCGGACATCTGCAGCAGCTTCAGCGCGCCGCCGCCGGCGCCGATGAAGACGAACCTGGCCTTGACGCTGGTTTCCTTGTCGCCATTGGCCAGGTCGGCCATGGTCACGGTCCAGGTGTTGTCGTCGTTGCGCTTGAGGTCGCGGACCTCATGTTGCAGGCGCAGCTTGAAGGTGTCCTTGGCCGACAGCGAGCCCACCAGTTGGCGAGTGATCTCGCCGAAGTTGACGTCGGTGCCGATCGACATGCGCGTGGCGGCGATCTTCTGCCCCGGCTCGCGGCCTTCCATCACCAGCGGCACCCACTGCTTGATCTGCTCGGGGTCTTCCGAGTACTCCATGCCGCGGAACAGCGAGCTGTGCTGCAGGGCGGCGTGGCGCTTCTTGAGGAAGGCGACGTTGTCGTCGCCCCAGACGAAGCTCATGTGCGGGACGTTGTTGATGAACGACTTCGGATCGTTCAGCACCTTGCGGTCGACCTGGTAGGCCCAGAACTGCTTGGAGATCTCGAAGTTCTCGTTGATCGCCACCGCCTTGCTGATATCCATCGAGCCGTCCGCGGCCTCGCTGGTGTAGTTCAGTTCGCAGAACGCCGAGTGACCGGTGCCCGCGTTGTTCCAGCCGTTGGAGCTTTCTTCGGCGACCTTGTCCAGGCGCTCGACCATCTCGATGGTCCAGCCTGGTTCCAGTTCGTTCAGATAGGTACCCAGGGTGGCGCTCATGATGCCGCCACCGATCAGGAGCACGTCGACCGGTTTTTCCGATTCGACGCTGTTTTTGGAGCAACCCAGCACGCTGACGCACAAAAGCATCAATAAGATTTTTTTCATGGATTTACCGCTAGAAAACGTGGAGAAGCGTGGATACGCACGACATGGCAGGTATTCACCGGGTGAATGATACTGGAACTCACCCCCGATGTGAGTGCGTTCACATGCGGTGACATTTGCCTCGGCGTTCCGCCGAGAATACCTGCCTTCCCTTTCTTGAACGTTTCAGCCGCCGGGAAATAAATTCAGCGCCTGTATCGTTTCAGCGGGAACCCGGCGCGTGGATTTCCGCCGATTGGCGCATCCTGCGGATATACGCGTCGATTTCCCGCTCCGCGTCGAAACGGGTGAAATAGGGACCTTCCAGGGTCCCTTCGCGGGTGGAGAAGAAGTACTGCCCATTCACCGAACTTATGCGATCGCTGCGAAAGCGGGTGGCCGGGGTGGGATCGGTGGAACGTTTCCCCAACATGACGGCGACTCCTGGATAGCGGGCCAAGGTGTTTTCAGTGTAGGCGGGGGTTGGCCGGGCGGCAGGCCGGCGGACGAAAGGAGACGGATTTCCAGGCGAAGGGTTGGGTATTCTATTTTTTGTTATAAGAAAATCTGAATTTATTCTTTTTAACGTCAGCCGGCCTTGGGCATAGTGGGCTCCAACACGAACAAGGAGTGACCCCATGAGCCTCAGACTCGGCGACATCGCCCCCGATTTCGAACAGGACTCCAGCGAAGGGCGCATCCGCCTCCACGAGTGGCTGGGCGACAGCTGGGGCGTGCTGTTCTCCCACCCCGCCGACTTCACCCCGGTGTGCACCACCGAGCTGGGTTTCACCGCCAAGCTCAAGGACCAGTTCGCCCAGCGCGGGGTCAAGGTCCTGGCGCTGTCGGTGGATCCGGTGGAGTCGCACCTGAAGTGGATCGACGATATCAACGAGACCCAGGACACCCGGGTCAATTTCCCGATCATCGCCGACGCCGACCGCAAGGTTTCCGAACTCTACGACCTGATCCACCCGAACGCCAACGACACGCTGACCGTGCGTTCGCTGTTCATCATCGACCCGAACAAGAAGGTGCGCCTGATCATCACCTACCCGGCGAGCACCGGGCGCAATTTCAACGAGATCCTCCGGGTGATCGATTCGCTGCAACTGACCGACGAGCACAAGGTCGCCACGCCAGCCAACTGGGAGGACGGCGACGAGGTGGTAATCGTGCCTTCGCTGAAGGACGAGGAAGAGATCAAGCGGCGTTTCCCCAAAGGCTACCGCGCGGTGAAGCCCTACCTGCGCCTGACGCCCCAGCCCAACCGCTGAGGCCGGATTCGTCCCGCCTGCATGGGCAGGCACGGCAGGCGGGACCTTTTATTCGACGGTGCGTGCCGTCATGCAACGCTGTTTAGCCACGAGCAGGGTTTTTGGCCGGTTTCGACCGGCCCTCTTTTTTATGTGCGCGAGCGCGTCGCCGCGACGCTTTTTATCCGCCATCCATTTCCGAAACCGGCTCTGACTTGCCCGCCAGACGGGGAGAAGGCTCGCTCATCCACCTCCTTCCAGGAGCAGACGCATGATCGCCGCTCTCCGTCGCTGCCGGGCCTGGCTGGCCCTGCTCGCCGTTCTTTCCGTGTTTCCCGCGGCAGAGGCCGCAGCCCCCGCTGAAATCCGTCTCGACTATGCCTACTACGCCCCCACCAGCCTGGCGCTCAGGAAGTTCGGCTGGCTGGAGAAAAGCCTGGACGGCAGCGGCACCCGGGTGCGCTGGGTGTTCAGCCAGGGCAGCAACCGTTCCCTGGAGTACCTCAACGCCGGCAGCGTCGATTTCGCCTCGACCGCCGGCCTCGCCGCGGTACTCGCGCGGGCCAACGGCAGCCCGGTACGTACCGTATACGTCGCCAGCCGCCCGGAGTGGACCGCGCTGCTGGTGCGCAAGGATTCGCCGATCCGCAGCCTCGCCGAGCTCAAGGGGCGCAAGGTGGCTGCCACCAAGGGCACCGATCCCTACCTGTTCCTGCTCCGCAGCCTGCACAGCGTGGGCCTGGACAAGAACGACCTGCGTATCGTCCACCTGCAGCATCCTGACGGCCGGGTAGCCCTGGAGAAGGGCCAGGTCGACGCCTGGGCCGGACTCGATCCGCACATGGCGGCCAGCGAGTTGCAGGCCGGCTCGCGGCTGCTCTACCGCAACCTCGGCTTCAACAGCTACGGCGTGCTCAATGTCCGCGAGGATTTCGCCGAACGCCATCCGCAACTGATCCGCCAGGTGCTGGCGGCCTACGAGCAGGCGCGCCACTGGGTGATCGGGCATCCCGACGAGGCCGCGCAACTGCTTGCCGAGGAAGCCGGCCTGCCGCTGGAAGTGGCTCGCCTGCAACTGTCGCGCACCGATTTCAGCCAGCCGCTGCCGGGCGCCGAACAGGTCGCCGCGCTCAAGGCCGCGGCGCCGATCCTGGCGGACGAGCGCCTGGTGCGGCCGGGCGTGGACGTGCAGAAGGTGGTCGACGAACTGATCGCGCCTCAGTGGGCCGCCGAGGTCATCGGCGGTGTCCCGTTGGCGCGCACGGAGCCCTGAGCCATGGTCAGCCAGAGCCTGCGACTGGCCCGGCGAGTCTCGCGCCGGGCGTGGCGACTGCGCGTGCCGGGCGCCTGGCGGGCCTGGGCCTTGCCGCTGCTGGCACTATCGTCGTGGGAGGCGCTGGTGCGCCTGGGCTGGCTGCCGGCCTACCAGATGCCGGCGCCGAGCGGCATCCTGCTGACCCTGGTGGAACTGGCTCGCGGCGAGCTGTGGGGGCATGTCGGCGCGAGCCTGGCGCGGGTCGCCCCCGGCTTCGCGATCGGCAGCGGCCTGGCCCTGGTGGTCGGTACCTGGGTCGGTCTCAGTCGTCGCGCCGAAGCCTACCTGGAGCCGAGCTTCCAGGCCCTGCGGGCGATCCCCAGCCTGGCCTGGGTGCCCCTGCTGCTGCTCTGGTTCGGCATCGACGAGACGCCGAAGATCGTCCTCATCGCCCTCGGCGCCTTCTTCCCGGTCTACCTCGCGCTGGTCGCCGGGGTACGCGGGGTCGATCGCAAGTGGGTGGAACTGGGGCGGCTCTACCGTTTGTCGCGCTTCGCCCTGGTCCGCCGCATCCTCCTTCCGGCGGCGCTGCCGAACCTGTTCACCGGCCTGCGCGGGGCGCTCAGCCTGAGCTGGATGTTCCTCGTCGCGGCGGAGCTGATCGCCGCCACCCAGGGCCTCGGCTACCTGCTCAGTGACGGTCGGGAAACCTCGCGTCCGGACCTGGTGATCGCCGCGATCCTGGTCCTGGCGGCCCTCGGCAAGCTCAGCGATGGCCTGCTCCGCTCGCTGGAGCGCCGGGCCCTGCGCTGGCGCGACAGCTTCGACGGGGAGGGCGGCGCATGAGCGGCCTGCTCGACCTGCTGGAGATTCGCAAGGCCTATGGCGATACGCGGGTGCTGGAGGGCGTGGCGCTGTCGCTGGCGCCCGGCGAGGTGGTCAGCCTGCTCGGCCCCAGTGGTTGCGGCAAGAGCACCCTGCTGCGGATCGCCGCCGGACTGGACGATGACTTCCAGGGCACTGTCGAACGCAACCCGATCCTCGGCTTCGGCCCGGACGGCGAGAACGGCCGCAGCGGCGGAATCGGCGTGGTGTTCCAGGAGCCGCGCCTGTTGCCCTGGCTGACGGTGGCGCAGAACGTCGGTTTCGCCGACGGCTGGCTGGAGGACGAGCACTGGGTCGAGCGCCTGCTCGCCGATGTCGGACTGGCCGGCTGCGGAGGATTGCTGCCCAAGCAACTGTCCGGCGGCATGGCGCAGCGCGCGGCGATCGCCCGCGGTCTCTACGGACGGCCGCAGGTGCTGTTGCTCGACGAGCCGTTCAGCGCGGTCGACGCCTTCACCCGCATGCGCCTCCAGGACCTGCTGCAGGACGTGGTGCAGAACTACGAGATCAGCGTCCTGCTGGTCACCCACGATCTCGACGAGGCGTTCTATCTCGCCGACCGCGTGCTGCTGATGGGCGGCCGTCCCGGACACATCCGCCGCGAGTTCCACGTACCGCTGGCGCGTCCCCGCGATCGCCGGGCGGTGGAGCTGGCCTACTTGCGCGGCGAGGCCCTGACCGAAATGCAGCGGGCGCACGTGCTCTGAGGCAAGACCCCGAACCGGGTTCTTATATGCTTTATGGAATAAATAAATGAATAAAAAACATTTATTGGAATATGAGGCCGCCTGTTAAGGTCTATGCAACTTGGTTAGCAAGCCAAACGAATATTCTGTTTTCCGGTTATAAGGAATCCCCCCATGCTCGTCGTTTCCATCGCCGGAAGTCCCAGCGTACGCTCCCGCTCCGGGGTGTTGCTGGAGCGTGCCAGGGACTGGCTGAGCCGTCGCGGCGTCGAGGTGGCCAGCCACCAGGTGCTGGATTTTCCCGCCGAGGACCTGCTGCGTGCCCGCCTCGACAGTCCGCCGGTACTGGCGCTGGCCGAGCAGATCGGCCGCGCCGACGGCCTGCTGGTCGCCACCCCGGTGTACAAGGCCTCGTTTTCCGGCGCGCTGAAGGTCCTGCTCGACCTGTTGCCCGAGCGCGCCCTGGAGCACAAGGTGGTGCTGCCGTTCGCTACCGGTGGCAGCAGTGCGCACATGCTGGCCGTGGACTATGCATTGAAGCCGGTCCTGGCCGCGCTCAAGGCCCAGGAGGTACTGCATGGCGTATTCGCCGTGGACAAGCAGATCGCCTACGCCACCGAGAGCGACCCGGCGCGCCTGGAACCGGTCCTCGAGCAGCGCCTGGAAAACGCCCTGGAAACCTTCCACCTGGCCCTCTCGCGACGGCCGCAGCCGATCGACCCGCAGTTGCTCAACGAGCGCCTGGTGAACGCCCGCTGGAGCATCTGATCCGTCCGCCGCCAGCGCACGCGCGCCGCGGCCCGATTGCACAACGCACACACGACGACCTCTCTGTTCCGTCAACGGCGCGGCAGGTTCGGCACCCACAACGACAAAGGAGAGCGCCATGCGCACCATCGCTTTGCGTCGTGGACTGGCGGCCCTGCTGGTGGCGGCCCTGTCCTACGGCGTTCAGGCCGACGAGAAGTCGGCCAACACCCTGCGGATCGGCTACCAGAAATACGGCACCCTGGTCCTGCTCAAGGCCCGCGGCACCCTGGAGAAACGTCTCGCCGAAGACGGCGTGAAGGTGCAATGGACCGAGTTTCCCGGCGGCCCGCAACTGCTCGAGGGACTCAATGTCGGCAGCATCGACTTCGGCGTGACCGGGGAAACCCCGCCGGTCTTCGCCCAGGCCGCCGGCGCCGACCTGCTCTACGTGGCCTACGAACCGCCGGCGCCGACCAGCGAGGCGATCCTCCTGCCGAAGGACTCGCCGATTCGGTCGGTGGCCGAGCTGAAGGGCAGGAAAGTCGCCCTGAACAAGGGCTCCAACGTGCATTACCTGTTGGTCCGCGCCCTCGAGCAGGCCGGCCTGAAGTACAGCGACATCCAACCCGTCTACCTGCCGCCGGCCGACGCCCGCGCCGCCTTCGAGCGTCACAGCGTCGACGCCTGGGTGATCTGGGACCCCTACCAGGCCGCCGCCGAGAAGCAGTTGTCCGCGCGGGTCCTGGTGGATGGTCGCGAGCTGGTCGACAACCACCAGTTCTACCTCGCCACCCGGACTTACGCGCAACGGCATCCGCAGGTGCTCGACAAGCTGGTGGACGAGATCCGCCAGGTCGGTGACTGGTCGCGGGCCAACCCGCAGCAGGTGACCGAGCAGGTCGCGCCGCTGCTCGGGCTGCCCGCCGACATCACCCTTACCGCGGTGAAGCGCCAGGGTTACGGCGCGCAGTTGATCACCCCGGCGGTGGTCGAGGCGCAGCAGAAGATCGCCGACACCTTCACCCAGCTGAAGCTGATTCCCAAACCGCTGAGCATCAAGGAGGTGATCTGGACGCCACCGGCCGGCAAGGTCGCCAGCGCACCCTGAGCCCGTACCGCCCACATACCGACACGATCATCGCGCGGCTACGCCACGCCGGCGCGCTCACCCTGGAGTCAATTGCGATGAGCCTCGAGATTTTCTGGTTCCTTCCCACCCACGGCGACGGCCACTACCTGGGCACCACCCAGGGCGCCCGTGCCGTCGACCACGGCTACCTGCAGCAGATCGCCCAGGCCGCCGACCGCCTGGGCTTCGGCGGCGTACTGATCCCCACCGGACGTTCCTGCGAGGACTCCTGGCTGGTCGCCGCCTCGCTGATCCCGGTAACCCAGCGCCTGAAGTTCCTCGTCGCGCTGCGTCCCGGGATCATTTCGCCGACCGTCGCCGCGCGCCAGGCGGCGACCCTGGACCGGCTGTCCAACGGCCGCGCGCTGTTCAACCTGGTCACCGGCGGCGATCCCGACGAACTGGCTGGCGACGGCCTGCACCTGAGCCACGCCGAACGCTACGAGGCGTCGGTCGAATTCACCCGCATCTGGCGTCGTGTGCTGGAGGGCGAGACCGTCGACTACGCCGGCAAGCACATCCAGGTGAAGGGCGCCAAACTGCTCTATCCGCCGTTGCAGCAGCCGCGTCCGCCGCTGTACTTCGGCGGCTCCTCGGAGGCCGCCCAGGACCTCGCCGCCGAGCAGGTCGAGCTGTACCTGACCTGGGGCGAGCCGCCGGCGGCGGTTGCCGAGAAGATCGCCCAGGTACGCGAGAAGGCCGCCCGCCAGGGCCGCCAGGTGCGCTTCGGGATCCGCCTGCACGTGATCGTCCGCGAGACCAGCGAGGAAGCCTGGCAGGCCGCCGATCGCCTGATCGCGCACCTCGACGACGACACCATCGCCCGCGCCCAGGCCTCCCTGGCGCGCTTCGACTCGGTCGGCCAGCAACGCATGGCCGCGCTGCACGGCGGTTCGCGCGACAACCTGGAAGTCAGCCCCAATCTCTGGGCCGGCGTCGGCCTGGTGCGCGGCGGCGCCGGCACCGCGCTGGTCGGCGACGGGCCGACGGTGGCGGCGCGGGTCAGGGAGTACGCCGAGCTGGGCATCGATACCTTCATCTTCTCCGGCTATCCGCACCTGGAAGAGTCCTACCGGGTCGCCGAACTGCTGTTCCCGCACCTCGACGTGCAGCGCCCGGCGCAGCCCGAGGGACGCGGCTATGTCAGCCCGTTCGGCGAGATGGTGGCCAACGACATCCTGCCCCGGCAGGCCGCGCAGAGTTGAGAGCGGTCGGAGCGAACGACATGAGCATTTCCAAACGACTGGCCGAGCGCCTGGCGCCCTGGGCGCTGCCGCTGGTCCTGCTGGCGGTGTGGCAGGCGGCGGTTGAGTTCGGCTGGCTGTCCAGCCGCATCCTCCCCGCGCCCAGCGCCGTACTCGAGGCCGGCTGGGCGCTGCTGCGCAGCGGCGAGATCTGGCAGCACCTGGCGATCAGCGGCTGGCGCGCGGCGATCGGCTTTCTCATCGGCGGCGCCATCGGCCTGGTGCTGGGCTTCGTCACCGGCCTGTCGAAGTGGGGCGAACGCTTCCTCGACAGTTCGGTGCAGATGATCCGCAACGTGCCGCACCTGGCGCTGATCCCGCTGGTGATCCTGTGGTTCGGCATCGACGAGTCGGCGAAGATCTTCCTGGTCGCCCTCGGCACGCTGTTCCCGATCTACCTGAACACCTACCACGGCATCCGCGGCATCGACCCCGGCCTGCTGGAGATGGCGCGCAGCTACGGGTTGTCCGGCTTCGCCCTGTTCCGCCAGGTGATCCTGCCCGGCGCGCTGCCGTCGATCCTGGTCGGGGTGCGCTTCGCCCTCGGCTTCATGTGGTTGACCCTGATCGTCGCCGAGACCATTTCCGCCAGCTCCGGCATCGGTTACCTGGCGATGAACGCCCGCGAGTTCCTGCAGACCGACGTGGTGGTCCTGGCGATCCTGCTCTATGCCGTCCTCGGCAAGCTCGCCGACCTCGCCGCCCGCGGCCTGGAACGCGTCTGGCTACGCTGGCACCCGGCCTACCAGGTCAAGGGAGGTGGCGCATGAATGCCCACAACGCCGCCCTTGGCGGCACTCCGCAGCGCCTCAAGCGCGGTATCCCGCTGGCCCTGCGCGGAGTGGCGCGGCGCTTCGGCGAGCGCGAGGTGCTCAAGGACATCGACCTGCTGGTTCCGGCCGGGCAGTTCGTCGCTATCGTTGGCCGCAGCGGCTGCGGCAAGAGCACCTTGCTGCGCCTGCTGGCCGGCCTCGACCAGCCCAGCCGCGGCGAGTTGCTGGCCGGCTCGGCGGCGCTGGCCGAGGCCCGCGAGGACACCCGGCTGATGTTCCAGGACTCGCGCCTGCTGCCGTGGAAGCGGGTGATCGACAACGTCGGCCTTGGCCTGCGCGGCGACTGGCGGGCGAAGGCCCTGCAGGCGCTGCGGGCGGTCGGCCTGGCCGAGCGTGCCAACGAGTGGCCGGCGGCCCTGTCCGGCGGGCAGAAGCAGCGCGTCGCGCTGGCTCGCGCGCTGATCCACGAGCCGCGCCTGCTGTTGCTCGACGAGCCGCTCGGCGCGCTCGATGCGCTGACCCGGATCGAGATGCAGCAACTGATCGAAGGACTCTGGCGCGAACACGGTTTCACCGTCCTGCTGGTCACCCACGACGTCAGCGAGGCGGTGGCGGTGGCCGACCGGGTGATCCTCATCGAGGACGGCGAGATCGGCCTCGACCTGCCGGTGGAACTGCCCCGGCCGCGCTCGCGTGGCTCGGCGCGACTGGCCGCGCTGGAAGCCGAAGTGCTCAACCGGGTGCTGGCGCAGCCGGAGCTGCCGCCGCAACCCGAGCCCGTTTCACCCCTGCCCACGCAACTGCGCTGGGCGCTCTAAGCAACCATGCCTCGTTCCGAATCCCCCCAGGAGAAACGCCATGACCATCAAAGCCATCAACGTTCGTAACCAGTTCAAGGGCACCGTGAAGGAAATCATCGAAGGGCCGGTGCTCTCCGAGATCGACGTGCAGACCGCCGCCGGGATCGTCACTTCGGTGATCACCACGCGTTCGGTGAAGGAACTGGAGCTGGCCATCGGTAGCGAAGTGATCGCCTTCGTCAAGTCCACCGAGGTATCCATCGCCAAGCTGTGACGCTGGCTGCGCCGCGCTTGCGGCGGCGAGAAGGGCGGGGACCCCGATGGGGCCCCGCCTTTTTTCGTCGCGTATCGGCAAGGCCGGCCGGTGGCGACGGCTGGCGTGGGTCGCTATGGAGCGGTCGGTAGGGCGAATAACCGCTCGCGGTTATCCGCCGTGGGGGCGACCGGGACTTCTCAGCCCCGGCGCGACAGGGGCTGGCGCTCGAAATGCACGCCGGCCAGGCCGGTCTGTTGCAGGGCGCGGATGTTGGCGTGGTCGTCGCCTTCCGGGTTGTCGCGCACCGCACGGTAGTGCTCGCCGAAGGCCAGCAGGGTTTCCTCGAGGCTGAGGCCCTCGAGGATGGCGAAGCCCAGGGTCTTGCAGGAACCTTCGTTCTGCCCGGCCGGGTTGCTCACGCTGCCGTTGTCGAAGGCGCTCGGCGTGTAGCTGTAGTGCTCGGCGATGAACGCCAGGGTGTCGGTGAACAGGTGGTGTTCGCTGCGCAGACGCGCGCGGAAGTCGGTCAGGGTCATCGAAACAGGCTCATGGTGTCTGGGGCAGGGTTGGCAAGGGGCCCGGTGGCCTCAGGCGTTGCCCTGGCTCTTGGCGAAGGCGGCCTGTTGTTCCGGGCTCGCTTCTTTCTGGTACTTGGCTTTCCACTCGGCATAGGGCATGCCGTAGATCTCTTCGCGGGCCTGGTCATTGCTGACTTCCACCCCGAGGTCGTCGGCGGCGGCCTTGTACCACTTGGACAGGCAGTTGCGGCAGAAACCGGCGAGGTTCATCAGGTCGATGTTCTGCACGTCCTTGCGGGTCTGCAAATGATGGACCAGGGTGCGGAAGGCGGCGGCTTCGAGTTCCAGGCGTTGCTGTTCGGTGAGGTTGGCTGCGGTCATGGCGGTGTTTCTCGACGATGGCTCGGGGCAGGGTGAAGGCACAGGGCCAGGTCCGGCGATGATAAGAGTTGGCGCGGCCGGCGGGCAACGCTTGTGCGCGTCTTCGCGCGGTTCGCTCGTCGGCCGCCTCAGCGGTGGCCGGCGAGGGTGATCGAGACCGACTCGGCGAAGCGCAGCGCGTGCGGCTTGTCCACTTCCACCTCGGCGTAGCGCACCGCCGGGTTCTCCATCACCAGGTCGAGGATTTCCTGGGTCATCCGTTCGAGCAGGGCGAAGCGGTTCTCCTCGACGTGGCGGATGATCGCCTTGGTGATGGTGCGGTAGTTCAGCGCGTGCTCGATGTCGTTGACCTCCACGGCGTCCGCGGCCGGGTAGAGGATGGTCAGGTTGATCAGCACGTCCTGCTTGTTGAGGATTTCCTCCTCCTTGATCCCGATGAAGGTGCGCAGGCGCAGGTCCTTGACGCGGATTCGCGCCATTCCCGGTTCCAGTCGCGGCATGTCACTTGCTCCTTCCGATCAATTGCAGAAATTCCTGGCGGGTGGTGTTCGAGTCGCGGAACGCGCCGAGCATCACCGAGGTGAACATCTGCGAGTTCTGCTTCTCCACCCCGCGCATCATCATGCACATGTGCTGGGCCTCGATCACTACCGCCACGCCGGCGGCGCTGGTCACCTGGCGGACCGCCTCGGCGATCTGCCGGGTGAGGTTCTCCTGGATCTGCAGGCGGCGGGCGAACATGTCGACGATCCGCGCCACCTTCGACAGGCCGAGCACCTTGCCGGTGGGAATGTACGCCACATGAGCCTTGCCGATGAAGGGCAGGAGGTGGTGTTCGCACAGGGAGTACAGCTCGATGTCGCGGACGATGACCATTTCATCGTTGTCCGAGGCGAACAGCGCGCCGTTGACGATTTCCTCCAGGGTCTGGCCATAGCCGTGGCAGAGGTACTGCATGGCCTTGGCCGCGCGCTTCGGGGTGTCGAGCAGGCCTTCGCGCTGCGGGTCTTCGCCGAGACCGACGAGGATCTCCCGGTAATGCTGGGAAAGTGCTGGGTTCATAAGGGGTCCTTGGCGCCTCACTTGACGTGGCGGCCGCCGTTCACGGTCAGGGTGGTCCCGGTGACGTAGGGGTTGTCCAACAGGTAGCGAAGGCTCTGGTAGATGACTTCCGGCCCCGGTTCGATGCCGAGGGCGGATTTCGCCAGGGTGCGGGCGCGGTATTCGGCGTCGTCCCCGTCGTTGAACATCACCAGCGCCGGTGAAATGGCGTTGACCTTGATCCTCGGCGCGAAGCGCGCGGCGAACGACAGGGTCAGGTTGTCCAGCCCGGCCTTGCTCGCGCAGTAGGCGATACGCCGGGCGCTGCCCTTGCGCGCCACGTCGTCGGTGAGGTGAACGATGTCGGCAGGCTGCGAGCGTTCCAGCAGCTCGGCGCAGTGCAGGTTGATCAGGTAGGGCGCGAGCATGTGCACGCTGAACAGTTGCTGGAACGCCTCGGCTTCGTGGCCGGGCGTCTCGGCGACCCAGTCCGAGGCGTTGTGGACGATCGCTCGCAGGCTGTCGGTATGCTGTCGGAGGGCCCCGATGAAGGCGAAGATGCCGGCCTCGCTGGCGAAGTCGGCGTGCAGGGTCAGCGCGCCGGCCTGGCGCAGTTCGTCCAGCGCCGGGCGTTCGCTGCGGTAGCTGACGATCACCGACTCGCCGTCGGCCAGCAGGCGGCGGGCGCAATGCAGGCCGACACGCTGGCTGGCGCCGGTGATCAGGATCGGGGCTGTCGCCATGGGACTCTCACAGCAGGCGAAGGGAATCGGATGGATGCAGGGTACCCGACTGAGCCAGTCGGGCAAAGCCTTGCGCTACGGCCCACCCCGCCGGGGTGGGCGGCAAGCCGTCAGTGCGCTTCCGGCAGGCTGGCGGCGCGCTGCGGGCGGCGGTGCAGCCAGGGGGCGAGCAGGCGGCTGGAGAGAGGGATGAACCAGTAGGTCATCAACGGGGTGAGGACCAGGGTGCTGAGCAGCACCCGCGCGGCCAGCGACAGCTCGCCGAGGTAGGGGCCGGCGCCGAGGTTGAAGGCCAGCGAGACCGGGAAGAACGCCAGCCAGATCGCCACGCTCTGCTTCCAGCGCGGCGGTTTGCGGTTGTCGTCGAACCAGGCGGCGAGACCGTGGGCGCGGCGCTCGCGCGGTTCGTCGAAGAGCCCCTGGCCGCGTTCGAGCCAGGCCTGGCGCGAGGCGGAGTGGGCCCAGGCGGCGAGGGTGGCGTCGTCGGCGAAGCGAAAGATCATCTGGAATTCGTCTCCGCCGGCGGGCGGCGCCAGCGCCCCGGAGCCGAGGTAGCCGGGGAAGTCGGCGGCGAGGGCTTCGCCTTCGCGCTGCCAGGCGAGGAAGTCGCGGTAACGGCCGGCGGCGACGCGGCGGGCCACCAGCAGGGTAACGGGAGCGGTAGACATCGTGTATCTCCTGGAACGGTTGAGCGCGCTTCGTGGGCGCCCTCGGACAACGGCGCAGCGCCGGGGGTGGTGGGCTGCGTCGGAGGACAGGCAAGGATCGTTCCCGGCGTGGTGGCGAAGGTTCGCTGCCGTGTCTACGGCAGCGCGATGACATCCCGATGACAGGGTGTGCACCGAAATGGTGCTTTTGCAGCCTGTCTGCATTGATTCGGTGCGTCCCGCTCGGCGAACGCATGCGGCATAATGCCCGGCTTACCCCTGTTGGCTTACGGAGTGTTCATGAAAGTCGCCATTCTCTCCGGCTCGGTCTACGGCACCGCCGAAGAAGTCGCCCGGCACGCCCAGAAATTGCTGTCCGCGGCCGGCCTCGAGGCCTCCCATCTGCCCCGCGCCAGCCTCGACGAACTCAAGGCCTTCGCCCCCGAGGCATTCCTGGTGGTGACCTCGACCACCGGCATGGGCGAACTGCCGGACAACCTGCAACCGCTGTACTACGCGATCCGCGACCAACTGCCGGCCTGGCACGGCCTGCCGGGTGGGGTCATCGGCCTGGGCGATTCGAGCTACGGCGACACGTTCTGCGGTGGCGGCGAGCAGGTTCGCGAACTGTTCGGCGAACTGGGCGTGCGTGAAGTGCTGCCGATGCTGCGCCTGGATGCCAGCGAAACCGTTACCCCCGAGACCGACGCCGAGCCTTGGCTGGCCGAGTTCGCCGCCGCCCTCAAGGGCTGATCCCGGGCGTACCCCGCCGAGGCGGCGGATAACCGCGAGGCGGTTATTCGCCCTACACGGGGAGGGGACAAGCGGTAGGGCGAATAACGCCCCAGGCGTTATCCGCCGAAACGCCTGCCGAGGTGGCGGATAACCGCGTAGCGGTTATTCGCCCTACACGGGG
>NZ_KI517354.1:1110111-1486204 GCF_000478485.2 Pseudomonas sp. P179 | reverse complement strand
CAAGCGGTAGGGCGAATAACGCCCCAGGCGTTATCCGCCGAAACGCCTGCCGAGGTGGCGGATAACCGCGTAGCGGTTATTCGCCCTACACGGGGAGGGAGCAAGCGGTAGGGCGAATAACGCCCCCAGGCGTTATCCGCCGTAGCCTCTGCCGAGCTGGCGGTTATTCGTCCTACGCCGGGCTTTCCTCCAGCGGCTGCTCGCGCAGCAGCTCCAGCCAGGCCTGCGCCGCCCGCGACAGGTAGCCGCCACGGCGCCAGATGAAGGCGATGTCCCAGCGCAGGTCCGGCTCCCTGAGCAGGACCCGCACCACTCCCGGGCGTTCGATCTCGCGAGCGATCACCCGTGGTAGCAGCACCACTCCCTGGTTGGCCGCCACCAGCGCGCCGAGGAAGTCGGCCTGGCCGCTGCGGCCGCCTTCGCGCGGGCTGAAGCCGGCCTCCAGGCAGGCGCGCAGCAGGCGGTCGTTGAGGGTGAAGCTCTGCTGGTAGAGCAGGAACGGGCTGTCCGCCAGTTCGCCGAGGGCGACGCTGGCGGCAGCGGCCTTGGGATGCCCGGCCGGCAGCAGCACGTCCAGCGGTTCGTTGCAGAACGGCTGGTAGTCGAAGCCGTCGTCCGCCGGGGTGAGGCTGCCGGCCAATTCCAGCTCGCCGGCCAGCACCGCCTGCTCCATGGTCTTGCTGCCGCCCTCCACCAGGTGCACGGCGATGTTCGGATAGCGCCGCCGGTATTCGGCGAAGCGTTGGGCGAACAGCGCGTCGGCACCGAGCAACGGCAGGCCCAGGCGCAGTTCGCCGCGGTTGAGCTGGCTGAGGTCGTCCAATTCGCTGAGCAGGTCGCGGCGCAGCCGCAGCATCTCCTCGGCGCGGCGAAACACCACGGCGCCGGCGTCGGTCAGGCGCACGTGCGGCCCGTTGCGTTCCAATACCTGCACGCCAAGGCTCTGCTCCAGTTGGGCGACCTGCTTGCTGATGGTCGACTGGCTGGCGTGGCGGACCTGAGCCGCCTGGGTGAAGCTGCCCTGGCGGACCACTTCGACGAAGCTGCGGAGTTGACGGAATTCCATTCTGGAATGGCTCTCATGCGGACAATTCGCTTTGGGGATGATAGGCCGGGCCTTATCCTTTCTCCATCCCCGATTTCCCAGCCAAGGCCTTTCCCATGTTGCCCCCGCTCGTCCGCCGTCTGTCCCGCCTTGCCGCCGAACTGGCGGTACTCATCGCCTTCTGGTGGGCCGGCGGCTGGCTGGCGAAGGCCATCGGCCTGCCGCTGCCGGGCGGGGTGGTCGGCCTGGCGGCACTGTTGCTGCTGTTCGCCAGCGGCCTGCTGCGTCCGGCCTGGCTGCAGGCCGGCGCCGGCCTGTTGCTGGCGGAGATGTTGCTGTTCTTCATCCCGGCGCTGATGAGCCTGCTCGACTACGGCGCGCTGCTACGCAGCGAGGGCTGGCGCATCCTCCTGGTGATCATGCTCAGCACCCTGCTGGTGATGCTGGTCACCGCGGTGTCGGTGGAGTGGATGTGCCGCTGGAGGGCGCGCCATGAGTCTCGATAAGCAAGCCCTGTTCTGGTTGGCGGCGACCGTCGGCGGCTACCTGCTGAGCCGCCAGCTGTACCGCCGGGTGAAGTGGTACTGGCTGTCGCCCATCGTGTTCGTCCCGGTGCTGCTCTACGCCCTGGCGATTCCCACCCATACCCGCTACGCCGACTACGCCCGCGACACCAATTGGCTGGTGGCGCTGCTCGGTCCGGCGACGGTGGCCTTCGCCATCCCGATCTGGCAGCAGCGCGAGCTGCTGATGCGCCACTGGCCGGCGCTGCTGGCCGGGATGTTCGCCGGCACCGCGGTGGCCATCGGCAGCTCCTGGGCGCTGGCCCAGGCCCTGGCGCTGGACGGCCAGGTCACGCTGTCGTTGCTGCCGCGCTCGATCACCACGCCGTTCGCCATGGAGATGTCCCACGACCTGGGTGGCGTGCCGGAACTGACCGCCGCCTTCGTGATGATCACCGGGGTGTTCGGCGCGGTGATCGGCGGCACCCTGCTGCGCGTCCTGCGCTTGCGCACGCCGCTGGCCCGCGGCGCGCTGTTCGGCGTCGGCGCGCACGGCGCCGGCACCAGTCGGGCCTACGAGTTCGGCGGCGAGGAAGGTTCGGCGGCCGGTCTGCTGATGGTTCTCACCGGGCTGTTCAACCTGCTGGTCGCACCCCTGGTCGCCCACTGCCTGTAGCCTGCGCGCATAGGCCGGCTGAATCCTCCGCCATTCAGCCGGCGCGCGAGTGTAAGCCCGGCGACAGTCGCCGGAGGAGGGCGGGGCTAGACTGCGGGCATCCGATAACGACAAAAGAGGATGCCGCCGTGACCGCCGTTCACTCCCTGCCCGCCGATGTGCAAGCCCAGGTCTCCGCCGCCGAATGGCAGACCCGTGTCGATCTCGCTGCCTGCTACCGGCTGGTCGCCCTGCACGGTTGGGACGACCTGATCTTCACCCACATCTCGGCCAAGGTGCCGGGCACCGAGGACTTCCTGATCAACCCGTTCGGCCTGATGTTCCACGAGATCACCGCCTCCAGCCTGGTGAAGGTGGATGCCAGCGGCAAGAAGCTGATGGACAGCCCCTACGAGATCAACCCGGCCGGCTACACCATCCATAGCGCGGTGCACGAGGTCCGCCACGACGTCGAGTGCGTGCTGCACACCCATACCGCCGCGGGGATCGCGGTGTCCTGCCAGAAGCAGGGCCTGTTGCCGCTGTCGCAGCAATCGTTGTTCGTGCTCTCCAGCCTGTCCTACCACGCCTACGAGGGCGTCGCCCTGAACCATGAGGAAAAGGCCCGCCTGCAGGCCGACCTGGGGGCCAGCAACTTCCTGATCCTGCCCAACCACGGCCTGCTCACCTGCGGCGGTTCCATCGCCGATACCTTCCTCATGATGTTCACCCTGCAACGCGCCTGCGAGGTACAGGTGATGGCGCAGAGCGGCGGCGCCGAGCTGATCCACATCCCGGGGCAGATCCTCGCCGGCGCGCGCGACATGATCGCCGGGGTGATGCGCAGCAAGACCGGCATGGGCGGCCAGCTCGCCTGGCCGGCGCTGCTGCGCAAGCTCGACCAGCAGAACCCGGGCTACCGCCAGTGACCGCGGCGCTGCCCGGCATTCCACTGGAGGCCTGGCGGAGGCGGGGCCGCACCCTGGATTTCAAGGGCTTCCCGATCCGCTACTGGGAAGCCGGGCAGGGTCGGCCGTTGCTGCTGATCCACGGTTTTCCCAGCGCCGCCTGGGACTGGCACTACCTCTGGGAGCCGCTGGCGCAGCGCTACCGCGTGCTGGTCTGCGACCTGCTCGGCTTCGGCGATTCGGCCAAGCCGCGCGCCCATCGCTACAGCCTGCTGGAGCAGGCCGACCTGCAACAGGCGCTGCTCGGCCGCCTGGGAATCGATGAGCCGCTGCACGTGCTGGCCCACGACTACGGCGACAGCGTCGCCCAGGAACTGCTCGCCCGCCATCACGAAGGCCGGCTGCGGCTCGCCTCCTGCGTGTTCCTCAATGGTGGGCTGTTCCCGGAAACGCACCGCCCGGTGCTCAGCCAGAAGCTGTTGCTGAGCCCGTTGGGCGGGCTGTTCGGCCGGCTGTTCGACCGCCGCGCCCTGGCGCGCAACTTCGCCAAGGTCTTCGGCCCGCGCAGCCAGCCCGGCGAGACCGAGCTGGATGCCTTCTGGAGCCTGATCGAAAGCAACCAGGGGCAGCGGGTGATGCATCGCCTGATCCGCTACATCGTCGACCGCCGCGAGCAGCGTGAGCGCTGGGTGGCGGCGTTGCAGCACGGCGGGGTGCCGTTGCGGGTGATCGACGGCGCCGTCGACCCGATCTCCGGGGCGCACATGGTCGAGCGCTACCGGCAACTGGTCGCCGATGCCGACTGCGTGCTGCTCGATGGCATCGGCCATTATCCGCAGATCGAAGCGCCGGCGGCGGTGCTCGAACATTACCTGGCGTTTCGCGCCCGACTGGATGATTCAGAGTTTTCTTAAGCGAGTTTGAGATTGCAGCAAGTGCCATCGCGCAAGGATCGGGGCTAGGGTGCTGGCGCCTCGCTGGACGAGGCGTTTCGTCACCCATGGAGGTCTCCATGCACGATCCCGTTTCTCCCTTGCGCGCGTTCGACGAGGGCTCCTGGTTGTTCCGCCAGATGGTGCAGGCGCAACCGTTCATCCGCCAGTCCGGGATGGTCCTCGCCGAACTCGGCCTGCTGCTGGCGCTCGGGCTCGGCTACCTGTGCTGGCAGGAAGGCAGTCGCTGGTACGCCGTCGGCGCCGGCCTCGCGTTGCTCGGCAGCCTGCTGCTGGTGGTGGTCCGGCACAACTACGACTGGTGGCTGTTCAAGCTCGGCCCGCGTGGCCGGCTGTACATTCCGTTCGACTGAAGCGGAACATCCCGCTGCCTTATCGGGCGCCATTCATGGCGGCGCGAAGCCTTGTCCCCGCCGGCGGGCTGGCCGACACTCGGGCAATCCTTCCTACTGCCCTGGAGTCCCGAACATGAGCGATGCCCTGCGTTTCGACGACCAAGTCGTGATCGTCACCGGAGCCGGCGGCGGCCTTGGCCGCGCCCACGCCCTGCTGTTCGCGAAGCATGGCGCCCGGGTGGTGGTCAACGACCTCGGCGGCAGCACCCATGGCGAAGGCGCCAGTGCCTCGGCGGCGGACAAGGTGGTGGCGGAGATCCGTGCCGCCGGCGGCACCGCGGTGGCCAACCACGACTCGGTCACGGACGGCGGCAGGATCGTGGAGAACGCGCTGGATGCCTTCGGTCGCGTCGACGTGGTGGTCAACAACGCCGGCATCCTGCGTGACAAGACCTTCCACAAGATGGAGGACGCCGACTGGGACCTGGTCTACCAGGTGCATGTCGAAGGCGCCTACAAGGTCACTCGCGCCGCCTGGCCGCACTTGCGCGAGCAGGCCTACGGGCGGGTGGTGTTCACCTCCTCGACCTCGGGCATCTACGGCAACTTCGGCCAGAGCAACTACGGCATGGCCAAGCTCGGCCTCTACGGCCTGACCCGCACCCTGGCCCTGGAAGGGCGCAAGAACAATATCCTGGTCAACGCCATCGCCCCCACCGGCGGTACGCGGATGACCGAGGGGCTGATCCCGCCGCAGGTCTTCGAGCAGCTCAAGCCGGAGCTGGTCAGCCCGCTGGTGGTCTACCTCGGCAGTTCGGCCTGCGAGGATACCTCGGGGCTCTATGAGGTCGGCGGTGGCTGGATCGGCAAGGTACGCTGGGAACGCAGCCTGGGCTTCGGCTTCGATCCGAAGGCCGGCTTCGACGCCGAGGACGTGGCCGCGCACTGGCAGCAGATCTGCGACTTCGAGAACGCCGCGCACCCGGCGGACAACGTCGAGGCGCTCCGTGAAATGATGGCCAACCTGCAGAAGCACGCGCTCTGAGACGCCCGGCGGATGCGGCGCGGCCGCGGGAAAAGGACTAAGGTGAAGACCGGCTGACGCCGGTCTTCTGCCATCCGGCCGGTGTCTTTTTTCGCTTTTTCCGCAGGGAGTCTGTCATGAGTGTCATCGTCGAACGCAACGGCCCGGTCACCACCCTGGTCATCGCTCGCCCGGAGCGGCGCAATGCGGTGGACCGGCCGACCGCCCAGGCCCTGGCCGACGCCCTGCGCGAGTTCGAAGCGGACGATACGGCGCGGGTCGCGGTACTCACCGGCAGCGGCGGCAATTTCTGCGCCGGCGCCGACCTGGCGGCGGTGGCCGAGGATGGCGAGCGGCGCAATCGCCTGGAGGCGGAGGGCGACGGACCGATGGGGCCGAGCCGCATGCAGCTCGGCAAGCCGCTGATCGCCGCCATCGAAGGTTATGCGGTGGCCGGCGGGCTGGAGCTGGCGCTGCTCGCCGACCTGCGGGTGATGGCCGAGGACGCTATCTGCGGAGTGTTCTGCCGGCGTTTCGGGGTGCCGCTGATCGATGGCGGCAGCGTGCGCCTGCCACGGATCGTCGGGCAGGGCCGGGCGCTCGACCTGATCCTCACCGGGCGTCCGGTGAAGGCCGACGAAGCGTTGCAGATCGGCCTGGCCAACCGGGTGGTGCCGAGCGGTTCGGCGCGAGCCGAGGCCGAGGAGCTGGCGGCGGAACTCGCCGCCTTCCCGCAGACCTGCATGCTCGCCGATCGCGCCAGCGTATACGCGCAGTGGGAACTGTCCTTCGACGTGGCCCTGGCCAACGAATTCCAGGGCGGGCTGGCGGTGATCGAGAGCGGCGAGACCCTGGAGGGCGCGCAGCGCTTCAAGGACGGCGAGGGGCGCCACGGGCGCTTCGAGTGACGCCGTCGCGCCGCCCGGGCTAGCGGTGGATGATCACGTAGCTCTTGCGCACGGTTTCCTGCACATCCCACACGCCAAGACTGTTCTCCGGCAGCAGCAGGGCATCGCCGGCCTCGATGCGGATGGTCTCGCCGCCGTCCGGGGTGAAGGTGCAGCGGCCTTGCAGGAAGTGGCAGAACTCCTGCTCGACGATCTGCCGCCGCCAGCGTCCGGGGGTGCATTCCCAGATGCCGGTTTCCACCTGGTCGGTGCGCTCCACGGCGTAGGCGCGGGTCTGCGCGACCGGCTCGCCAAGGGGCACCGCGACCGGGCTGGCGGCGCCAAGATCGGCGCCGGCGGTATTTTTCAGAAGGGTCAGGGCCATGCGGTTTTTCCTCTGTGGGAGGTGGAGGGGATTCTCAGCGCATCAGGCTTTCCATGCCGGCCGCGAGGGTTTGCGCCAGGCTGCGGCGCCAGGGCGCGCTGTGCGGGTCGGCAAGGACCCGGTCCTCATGGACGAAACTGCGGATGATCGCGTTGTAGCCGAGCCAGCGGCAGGGTTCCGGTTCCCAGCGGGCCAGGCTGTCCAGCGGACGCTCGCCCAGCACCCAGGGCTGCCGCAGCAGCTCGCTGTCCTCACCGAGGATCAGCGCGGCCAGGGTGCGGCCGCCGAGGTTGCTGGCGCCGACCCCTTCGCCGCCGTAGCCGCCGGAGAGGGCGATGCCACTGGCGCGGTCGAGCAACATGTGCGGGCGGAAGCGCCGGGCCATGCCGAGGTTGCCGCCCCAGGTGTGGCTGATCCTGGCGTCCTTGAGCAGCGGGAAGAGTTCGCCGAACAGGTAGCGACGCAGGCCGACTTCCTCGTCGTCGAGGCTGAAGTCGCTGCGCAGCTTGCCGCCGAAGCGGTAGCCGCCCCGCGCGCCGAAGGCCAGGCGGTCGTCGGCGGTGCGCTGGCCATAGGTGACCTGGCGGCTGAATTCGCTGAAGGCCTGGCCGCGCTCCAGGCCGATCTCCGCCCAGACCGACGACGGCAGCGGCTCGGTGGCCACCAGCAGACTCTGCACCGGCAACTGGTAGTGGCCCAGCGGCGGCAGGCTGGCGGCGTAGCCTTCCACCGCCGGCACGATCCATTCGGCGCGCAGTTCGCCGCGCTCGGTGCGCAGCAGGCCGCGTTGCCAGTGCAGCACCCGGCTCTTCTCGAACAGCCGCACGCCCAGGCGCTCCACCGCGCGGGCCAGGCCGCGCGCGAGCCTGGCCGGCTGGATGGTGGCGCAGTGCGGCGAATGGATCGCCCCGTAGCTGCCGGGGATGCGCAACTGCTGGTCGAGTTCCTGCGGCGTCAGCCAGCGGTAGTCGCTTTCGTCCAGGCCTTCGGCATAGAGATCATGCAGATAGGCGCGCAGGCGGCGTTCCTGTTCCGGGTAGCGCGCCGCGCAGTAGAGCACGCCGCCCTTGCGGTAGTCGCAGTCGATGCCTTCCTCTTGCAGCACCCGCGCGACTTCGTCGGGAATCCCGTGCAGCAGGTCGTAGCCGGCCCGGCGCCGCTCCGGCGGCAAGCCGGCGAGCAGGCCGTCCTCGCCGAGCAGGTTGCCCATCAGCCAGCCGCCGTTGCGCCCCGAGGCGCCGAAGCCGGCGGTTTCTGCCTCGACGATGGCGACGCGCAACTGCGGCGCCCGGCGCTTCAGGTAATAGGCGGTCCAGAGGCCGGTGTAGCCGGCGCCGACGATGGCCACGTCGACCTCGAGGGATTCTTCCAGGGACGGGCGCGCTTCGAGCGGATCGTCCAGTTGATTCATCCACAGGCTGAGGTGGCGCCAGGCCGACATAGAGGGCTCCATAGCGAGAGGGAAGGGGGAATGCGGCGAGGGTAGGAAGATGCCGTGCGCCTGTCGTGCGCGCGGGTCCGCTGGGAAATCTCAGCGGCGCGACGACAGGCGCTTCAGGTATTCGCGCGGAGACTGGCCGGTGTGCTGGCGGAAGCAGCGGTAGAAGGCCGACAGCGAATTGAAGCCGGCGGCGAAGGCCAGTTCGTCGACCCGTCCGGGCAGCTCGCCGGAAAGCTGGCCGAGCAGGTGTTGCAGGCGGGTCTGGTTGACGTACTGGTAGAAGCTCAGGCCGAGCACCTGGTTGAGCAGGTAGGAAATCTGGTTGCGCGTATAGCCGGTGGCATTGGCCACCTGGGTCAGGTCCAGGTCCGGATCGAGATAGGGCTGGGCCTGCTGGAAGTAGTGCTCCAGGTCGCGTGCCAGCAGGCTCAGCTGCTTGGCCGAAAGCCCCAGGCGGCTGGCCGGCGGCCGGCCGTCGCCGCCGGCCTGGGCTCCGCCGCCGCTTTCGTGGACCAGCGAGGCGTATTCGTTGATGCGCCAGATCAGGCCGTCGCGCACGGTGATCGCCTCGCTGGCGCGGAACGAAGCCAGGCGGCCGCTGAGGGTCACCCGCAGGCGGTACTGGATGAAGGCGGTATCGCCGTCGAAGCGGATACGGTCGGTGTGCTCCAGCGACTCGTCGGGGCCCTTGGGCATGGTCGCCTCGACGTACTCGCGGAGATCGGCCAGGCGCATCCGGCGGTTCTGGAAGAAGTCGTTGTATTCGACCTCGGGATGATAGAGCGCCATCACCGCGTCGATGTCGCGGTGCTTCCAGCTGAGGTGATAACGCATGACCGTCTCGCGGGTGGCGTCGGCGAGATCGCGGTCGGCGGGAATGGTCTGTTCGGGCTGCATGCAGCGAAGGATGCCATCGCCGCCGCCGGCGGAACAGTGCCGCGCCGTCATCCATGCACTGGATGACGGCGTATCCATCCTGCATATGGCGTTCGCCGAGGCGCTTTCCAGGGCCCCTGTTCACTCTTTCGGGCGACAGCCGGAATACCTCCTTGGTGCGCTTACCGCCGTTCGGGCCGCTGGGTAGGGTGTAGCCACCTCGACCCTGTCAGGAGAGCCGCATGACAACAACAAAAAGGCGCGGAATCTTCCCTCTGCACGCACTCGCTGCGGCCACAGCCCTGGGTTGCGCCACCCAGGCCTCGGCCGTGTCATTCAACATCGGGGAGATCGAAGGGCAATTCGACTCGTCGCTGTCGGTGGGGGCCAGCTGGTCCATGCGTTCCGCCGACAAGGACTACATCGGCACCCGCAACGGCGGCCACGCCTCGTCGCAGACCTCCGACGACGGCCGGCTCAACTTCAAGAAGGGCGAAACCTTCTCGAAGATCTTCAAGGGCATCCACGATCTCGAACTCAAGTACGGCGACACCGGCGCGTTCTTCCGTGGCAAGTACTGGTACGACTTCGAGCTGAAGGACGAACACCGCCTGCTCTACGACATCGACGACCACAATCGCAAGGAGGGCGCCAAGTCCTCCGGGGCGCAGCTGCTCGATGCCTTCCTCTACCACAACTACAGCATCGGCGACCTGCCCGGCAGCGTGCGGGTCGGCAAGCAGGTGGTGAGCTGGGGCGAGAGCACGTTCATCCAGAACTCGATCAACAGCATCAACCCGATGGACGTCGCCGCGTTCCGCCGGCCCGGCGCGGAGATCAAGGAAGGCCTGATCCCGGTGAACATGCTCTACCTGTCCCAGGGCATCAGCGACGCGCTGACCGTCGAAGGCTTCTACCAGTTGGAGTGGGACCAGACGGTGATCGACAACTGCGGCACCTTCTTCTCTACCACCGACGTGGTCGCCGATGGCTGCGAGCGGATGGTCTACGCCGGCAGCGACTTCGACCCGAACCCGGCCAACGGCTACCGCTACCTGCCGCGCGCCGGCGATCGCGATGCCCGCGACAGCGGCCAGTGGGGCCTGGCCCTGCGCTGGTACGCGGCGGAGCTGAACGACACCGAGTTCGGCCTGTACGCGATGAACTACCACAGTCGCAACCCGTACTACAGTGTGATCGCCGGCAACGGCCTGGCCACCTCCGACCCGGTCACCGGGCGCTCCACCGGCTATTACTTCATCGACTATCCCGAGGACATCCGCCTCTACGGCCTGAGCTTCCAGACCAACATCGGCAGCACCTCGGTGGCCGGCGAGCTGAGCTACCGGCCGAACATGCCGCTACAAATCAACAGCACCGACATGTCGATCGCCGCGATCTACCCGACCACCCTGTTCGGTAACCCGATCTACGACAGCGGCTTCGCCACCCCGCGCGCCGGCGAGGTGATCAACGGCTACGTGCGCAAGCCGGTGACCCAGGCACAGGTGACCGTCACCCAGTTCTTCGACCGGGTACTGGCGGCCGACCGCCTGACCGTGGTCGGCGAAGTCGGCTACAACCACCTCAGCGGGGTCGACGGCGACGACCTGCGCTACGGCCGCGACGCCATCTACGGCATCGGCGAACTGCCGAACAACGCCTTGTGCACCGGCGCGCTCAACGTGGCCAACCCGCAGGAGTGCAACAGCCACGGCTTCTACACCCGCAACTCGTGGGGCTACCGCCTGCGCGGGATCCTCGAATATCCCAACGTGTTCGCCGGGGTCAACCTGAAGCCGAACCTGGCCTGGTCGCACGACGTCGAGGGCTACGGGCCGAACTTCAGCGAGGGCGCCAAGGCCGTCAGCGTCGGCCTCGATGCCGACTACCAGAACACCTATACCGCCAGCATCAGCTACACCGACTTCTTCGGCGGCAACTACAACCCGATCAACGACCGCGACTTCCTCGCGGTGAGCTTCGGGGTGAACTTCTGAGGTCCGCCGCCCCTCGGGGCGGCCGCTTTCGCGGATACGAACAAGGATAACGACGCATGAAAACAGCACGACTCCTGTCCTCCGGGGCGCTGGCCCTCAGCCTGCTGGCCGGTTCGGTGACGGCGGCGGTTTCGCCCGACGAGGCCGCCAAGCTCGGCAGCAGCCTGACCCCCATCGGCGCGCAGAAGGAAGGCAACGCCGACGGCAGCATCCCGGCCTGGACCGGCGGCCTCGCGGCCAGCGCCGGCAAGGTCGATGGCAAGGGCTTCCTTTCCGATCCCTTTGCCGACGAGAAGCCGCTGTTCACCATCACCGCGCAGAACGTCGAGCAATACAAGGACAAGCTCTCCGACGGCCAGTTGGCGATGTTCAAGCGCTACCCGGAAACCTACCGGATCCCGGTGTACAAGACCCATCGCACGGTGGCCCTGCCGGCCGAGATCGACGAGGCGGTCAGGCAGAGCGCGCTGAACGTGCAGCCGATCAACGACGGCAACGGCCTGTCGAATTTCGAGAAGAGCCGCTACTACGCCTTCCCGATCCCGAAGAACGGTGTCGAAGTGCTCTGGAACCACATCACCCGCTACCGCGGCGGCAACCTCAAGCGCACCATCGTCCAGGCCACCCCGCAGACCAACGGCAGCTTCACGCCGATCCGCTTCGAGGAGTCGGTGGCATTCCCGCAGAACATGCCCGACCTCGACCAGAGCAAGGCGGCCAACATCCTCACCTTCTTCAAGCAGCAGGTGACCGCGCCGGCGCGCCTGGCGGGCAACGTGCTGCTGGTCCACGAGACCCTCGACCAGGTCAAGGAGCCGCGCCTGGCCTGGGTCTACAACGCCGGCCAGCGCCGCGTGCGGCGCGCCCCGCAGGTGGCCTACGATGGCCCGGGCACCGCCGCCGACGGCCTGCGCACCTCGGATAACTTCGACATGTTCTCCGGCGCCCCGGACCGCTACGACTGGAAGCTGGTCGGCAAGCGCGAGATGTACATCCCCTACAACGCCTACAAGCTCAACGACCCGACCCTGAAGTACGGCGACATCATCAAGGCCGGGCACATCAACCAGGACCTGACCCGCTACGAGCTGCACCGGGTGTGGGAAGTGGTCGGCACGGTGAAGCCGGGCGAGCGGCACATCTACGCCAAGCGCCACATGTACATCGACGAGGACAGCTGGCAGATCGCCCTGGTCGACCACTACGACGGTCGCGGCCAGCTCTGGCGGGTCGGCGAGGGCCACGCGCAGTACCACTACGACCAGAAGGTCGCCGGCTACACCCTGGAGGCGCTCTACGACGTGATCGCCGGTCGCTACCTGGCGCTGGGCATGAACAACGAGGAGAAGCGCGGCTACGAGTTCGGCTTCAAGGCCTCGTCCGCCGACTACACGCCGGCCGCCCTGCGCAACGCCGGGGTACGCTGAGTCCCGGCCAGTCGCGACGAGCGCGTCGGCTTGTGCCGACGCGCTCGTGCGTTATGACGGCCCATCACCCGGCGCAATCATCGTTCAGCAGCGGGGCAGGCGCGGTCTAGGCTCCCGGCAAGGCGCTTCGACAGAACAAGAGCACTGCCATGACCGAGCCGACCGAGCTGCCCGCCGCCTTGCCGCGGCTGCCGCCGCAGCACCTGCCGCGGCCCCGTTTGCACCAGCCGCTGCTGCGCGGCGAATGCCGCCTGCGACTGCTCTGCGCGCCCGCCGGCAGCGGCAAGACCGTCCTCCTCGGAGAATGCGCGCGGCGGGCGCCGCCTGGCGTGCAGGTGGTCTGGCTGGCGCTGGGCGGGGAAGCGCTGGACCCCGCGACCTTCCGCCGCCGCCTGGCCGGCGCTCTCGGCTTGGCCGAGGACAGCGACGAAGCGCAGCTGTGCCGGCGGCTGCGCAACGCTTCCGCGCTGTGGCTGCTGCTCGACGATTACCCACGGCACCCCGACCCCGCCCTCGACGCCTGCCTCGATCGCCTGTTGAGCGCGGCCTCGCCACGGGTGGGCTGGTGGCTGGCGAGCCGGCGGCGGCCGCAGTGCAACCTGGCGCGGTTGCTGCTGGAAGGGGAGTTGCTGGAGGTCGACGGCGGCCTGCTGGCGTTCGATGCCGACGAGGTCGCCGAACTGCTCCGCCTGCACGGGCGCAGCGCCGATGCCGCTACGGCCGGGACACTGCTGGAACGCAGCGGCGGTTGGTGCGCCGCGTTGCGCTTGCGCCTGCTGGTCGGCGAAGAGACGGCCGGACCGTTGTTGCAGGAATACCTCCAGCACGAGTTGCTCGACGAGCTGCCGCCGCCGCTGGCCGACGCCGCGCGTGCCCTGGCCTGGCTGCCGCAAGTCGGTCCGGAGCTGTTCCGCCGGCTGTTCGAGGAGCTGCCCCACGGGCTGGACGACCTGTTGGCGCGGGGCTTCCCCCTGCTGGCCGATGCGAACCAGCGCTACAGCCTGCCACCGGCGATCCGCGAGGCCTGGCGCGAAGCGCCGCAGCGCCCGCAGCGGGACTTCCACCGGGAAGCCTGCGAATGGTTCGCCGAACACGGCGAGACCCGCGAGGCGGTCGACCAGGCGCTGGCCGCCGACGAACCGGAAACCGCCGCCGGATTGTTGCAGAAGCTCACCGAGGAGCAATTGCTGCACGGCCACAACATCGGCATGGTCCTGGCCCTGCGCGACGAACTGCCGGCGGCGCTGCTGGCCAGCACGCCGCGCCTGGTGATCCTGAATGCCTGGGCGCTGCTTTACGCCGGACGCCTGGCCGAAGCCGAGGACTGCATCGGCCAGTTGGCGCGCTTCCTGCCGATGCCCTCGGCGTCCCGCCAGCGGGTGCTGCTGGCGCAATGGCAGGGCTTGTTCGGGATCCTCCTGCACTGCCGCGGCGAGCGCGGCGCCGCCGACTACCTGCGCGAGGCGCTGGAGCAACTGCCGGAGGACGCCTGGTCGCAGGGACTGATCTGCCGCTCGGCGCTGATGCAACTGGCGATGATCGAGGGGCGGATGGACCAGGCGCGGTTGATCGGCCGCGATGCCTTGCGCCTGGCGCGCGAGCACGACAGCCTGATCTTCGAGGCGCTGATCGAACTGGAGCGGGCGCAGTGGCTGGAGCAGCGCGGCGAACTGCTGCGCGCGGAAGGCGTCCTCGATCGCGCCCAGCGCTACCTGGAGGACCTCGGCCAGCAGGGCAGCCCGATGCTCGGCCGGATCGCCCTGCGCCGCGCGCGCCTGTGCCTGCAGCAGGGCCGCGAGGTCGAGGCCGGGCACTGGTATCGGCTGGGGCTGGAGCAGGCACGGGAGAATCTCGATCCCTGGGCGCTCTACGGCTACCTGGGACTGGCCTTGCTGGAGGCCGGGCAGGGCGACCTGGACGCGGCGTTCAACCGCCTGCTGGAGGTCGAGCGGCTGATGCAGCAGCGCCATGTCCCCGATCCGCTGTATCGCGGCGCGCTGCTGCTGGTCAGCTCCGCCCTGACCCTGCAGCAGGGAAGGCCGGCGCAGGCGCGGGAGATCCTGCTGCGGGTCCGCGCCTACTTCCAGCCGGGACGGGCGCGCCTGTCGCCGCCCTCCGAACCGGAGCTGGAAGCGCGGGTAGAGCACCAATTGGCACTGGCCGAACTCTACAGCGGCGAGGCAGCCGCCGCCGAAGCGCGGCTGCGCGGGCTGCTCGCCATTCTCGAGGCGCAGGGGCGGCAGACGCTGCTTTGCGAAGTGCGCATGGGTATCGCCGAGTGCCAGTTCCTCTCCGGACAATTGCCCCAGGCCCAGCAGACCCTGCGCAGCGGCCTGGAGCTGGCGGAGCGGCTGGGCCTGCAACTGCCGCAGCGGCGACTGCGGGATCGCCAGCCGCAACTGTTCGCCGCCCTGCCGGGGGAAGAAGAGGAGGGGCTCAGTCCGCTCAGTTGCCGGGAGCTGGCGGTGCTCGGCCTGATCGCCCAGGGCTGCTCCAACCAGGAGATCGGCGAGCAACTGTTCATTTCCCTGCACACGGTGAAGACCCACGCCCGGCGGATCAACGGCAAGCTCGGGGTGGCCCGTCGGACCCAGGCGGTGGCGCGGGCCAAGGCCCTCGGCCTGCTCGCCTGAGCGGCCTCAGTGCAGGGCGCGGCTGGTCGGCGGGGCGAGTTCGCCCAGGCGCTGGCCGAGGCGCAGTTGCTCGGTGGGATCGTCGCTGAGCAAGAGCGCGCGTTCCAGGTCGTAGCGTTCCGCCTGCGGGCAATCCAGTTGCCGATAGAGGCCGGCGCGGGCCTCGTGGTCGGCGGCGCCCACCGGGCCGAGTTCGATCACCCGCTGGGCATCCTTCAGCGCGGCCAGCGGCTCGCCGGCGGCGCTGTGCAGTTGTCGCAGGTTGCGCGACAGACGCTGGAGGATTTCCCCGGGAGAGGCCTGCTTCAGGTAGGCGGCTTGCAGTTCGCTCTTCGGCCCTTGCAGGCGCAGCAGCAGTTCGCGGCAGTCGGGGGTATAGAGGCGTCGCCCGGTGGCCGGGTCGAGCAGATGGTCGGCCTGCGGCACGCGCAGCAGGAAGCGTCCCGGGAAGTTCACTCCGACCAGCGGAATGTCCAGCCGCCGCGCCAGTTCCATGGCCACCAGCGCCAGCGACAACGGCTGTCCCTGGCGCCGCTGCAGCACCAGCGGGAGCAGGGCCGAGCGCGGTTGCAGGGGGAAGTCGTCGTCTTCGCAGAAACCCTGTTCGCTCATTCGCCGCAGCAACCCCTGGGCGCGCTCGCTGGCCGAGGCGCGGTCGTCCAGGCTGGCGCCGATCTGCCGGACGAGTTCGTCGAGTTCGCGCAGGGTGTGGGCGGGCGAATACGCCGGGAGGTGCTCCGCGGCGATCCACAGGGCCGCCTCGAACAGCGCTGGCGGTTCCTGGGCGAGACAATCGAGGCAGGCTTGACGCGGGTCCATGGCTTTCCTCCTGGTGCGCCTGGATCGCTGCGGACGGGCCGTTCGGAGCACGCCGGGGCCGGTTTCGAGCGGGCGGACCCCAAGGTTGTAACCGTCCGCCGAAGCTTCGTCCAGTACCCGGCTCGGCGAGCGCCGCCGCCTGGTCGTCGGCCTTGCGGGCGTTTCGCCGACGCCTGCCTATACTGAAGGTGCCGGGCGGCAACGGCCCGGCCCGGACAACAAGCAGCAAGCAGGGGAGCCCCAGCATGTTCGACATGATGGACGCGGCCCGGCTCGAGGGTCTCCACCTCGCCCAAGACCCGGCCACGGGACTCAAGGCCATTATCGCCATCCACAGCACGCGACTCGGCCCGGCGCTGGGTGGTTGTCGCTACCTGCCTTACCCCAACGACGAAGCCGCCATCGGCGACGCCATCCGCCTGGCCCAGGGCATGAGCTACAAGGCGGCCCTGGCCGGGCTGGAGCAGGGCGGCGGCAAGGCGGTGATCATCCGCCCGCCGCACCTGGACAATCGCGGCGCGCTGTTCGAGGCCTTCGGGCGCTTCATCGAAAGCCTCGGCGGACGCTACATCACTGCGGTGGACAGCGGTACCTCCAGCGCCGACATGGACTGCATCGCCCAGCAGACCCGCCACGTCACCAGCACCACCCAGGCCGGCGACCCCTCGCCGCATACCGCCCTCGGCGTGTTCGCCGGGATTCGCGCCAGCGCCCAGGCGCGCCTCGGCAGCGACGACCTGGAAGGCCTGCGGGTCGCGGTGCAGGGGCTCGGCCACGTCGGCTACGCATTGGCCGAGCAACTGGCGGCGGTCGGCGCCGAGTTGCTGGTCTGCGACCTAGATCCCGGCCGGGTGCAACTGGCCGTCGAGCAGCTCGGTGCCCATCCGCTGGCGCCGGAGGCATTGCTCTCCACCCCTTGCGACATCCTCGCGCCCTGCGGCCTGGGCGGCGTGCTCACCAGCCAGAGCGTCAGCCAGTTGCGCTGCGCGGCGGTGGCCGGGGCGGCGAACAACCAGTTGGAGCGGCCGGAGGTCGCCGACGAGCTGGAGGCGCGCGGCATCCTCTATGCGCCGGACTACGTGATCAACTCCGGCGGCCTGATCTACGTCGCCCTCAAGCACCGCGGCGCCGACCCGCACAGCATCACCGCGCACCTGGCGCGGATTCCCGCGCGGCTCACCGAGATCTATGCCCATGCCCAGGCCGACCACCAGTCGCCGGCGCGGATCGCCGACCGTCTGGCGGAACGGATTCTCTACGGCCCGCAGTGACGGGCCGGCGTTTCCGGCGAGGCCGCCAGCGGGCCTCGCCAGCGGCAGTGCGGGCCACCCCCGCCGCGCCGCGCGTGCACGCCGCCACCCGCGGCGCGACCCTGAGCGGCACGCCTACCCGGCGTGCGGAGGAGGTTTGCGATGGTTCACAACCGGATCGACCCGCCTTTCACCCGCTACCTCGACAGCGACGGTCGGCCCCTCGGCGAGTTGCCCGCCTGGGCCGGCGACAGCGATGCGCTGGTCGGCCTCTACCGGCAGATGCTCCTGACCCGCCTGTTCGACCAGAAGGCGGTGGCCCTCCAGCGTACCGGGCGGATCGGCACCTATGCGCCAACCCTCGGCCAGGAAGCCATCGGCGTGGCCATCGGCAGCCAGATGCGCGCCGAGGACGTGCTGGTGCCGTATTACCGCGATACCGCCGTGCAATTGATGCGCGGCGTGCGCATGGAGGACATCCTCCTCTACTGGGGCGGCGACGAGCGCGGCAGCGACTACGCCGAACCGCTGGCGGCGCAGGACTTTCCCATCTGCGTGCCGATCGCCACCCAGGCCCTGCATGCCTGCGGGGTCGCCTCGGCGTTCCGCATCCGCGGCGAGCACCGGGTGGCGGTGACCACCTGCGGCGACGGCGCCACCAGCAAGGGCGATTTCCTCGAGGCGCTGAACGTGGCGGGCGCCTGGCAGTTGCCGGTGCTCTTCGTGGTCAACAACAACCAGTGGGCGATCTCGGTGCCGCGGCGCATCCAGTGCGGCGCGCCGACCCTGGCGGAGAAGGCGGTGGGTGCCGGCTTCCCCGGCGAACAGGTGGACGGCAACGACGTGCTGGCGGTCGCCGAACGCGTCCGCGCGGCCCTGGAGCGCGCGCGCCAGGGCAAGGGGCCGACCCTGCTGGAGTGCATCAGCTATCGCCTCTGCGACCACACCACGGCCGACGACGCCAGCCGCTACCGTTCCGCCGAGGAGGTCAACCAGGCCTGGCGCGAGGAGCCGATCAAGCGCCTGCGCGCCTTCCTCGCCGGCCGCGGCCAGTGGGACGAGGAGCGCGAGCAGGCGCTGGTGGGCGAGTGCCAGGCGCGGGTGCAGGAGGCGGTGGAGCGTTTCGAGACGTTCGCCGCGCAGGCGCCGCAGGCACTGTTCGAGCATGTCTACGCGCGCTGGCCGGCGGTCCTGGAGGAGCAGCGCGAGCAATTGCTGGAGCGCGCCGCGCGGCGGCAGGGAGGGGCCGAACATGAATGAGCGCAACGGCGAAGCGAAACGCCTGGCCCTTCTGGAGGCGGTCAACCTGGCGTTGCACCGGGCCATGGCCGAGGACGAGACGGTGGTGGTGCTGGGCGAAGACGTCGGGGTCAACGGCGGGGTGTTTCGCGCCACCCTCGGCCTGCGCGAGCGCTTCGGCTTCAAGCGGGTGCTGGATACGCCGCTGGCGGAGAACATGATCGCCGGGCTGTCCATCGGCATGGCCGCCCAGGGCCTGAAGCCGGTGATGGAGATCCAGTTCATGGGCTTCATCTACGCCGCCATGGAGCAACTGGTGTCCCATGCCAGCCGCCTGCGCAATCGCACCCGCGGCCGCCTGGCCTGCCCGTTGGTGCTGCGCACGCCGATGGGCGCGGGGATCCGCGCGCCGGAGCACCACAGCGAGGCGACCGAGGCGATGTTCGCGCACATCCCCGGCGTCCGCGTGCTGGTGCCGTCGTCGCCGGCGCGGGCCTACGGCCTGCTCCTGGCGGCGATCGACGATCCCGATCCGGTGATCTTCCTCGAGCCGACCCGGCTCTACCGGATGAACCCGCAGCCGCTGGCGGACGACGCCCGGCGCCTGCCGCTGGACAGTTGCTTCACCCTTCGCGAAGGCGGCGACCTGACCCTGGTCAGCTGGGGCGCCAGCGTCCACGAGACCCAGCAGGCCGCCGAGCGCCTGGCGCAGCGCGGCATCGAGGCCGAAGTGATCGACGTCGCCTGCCTCAAGCCGCTCGACCTCGACACCCTCGAAGCCTCGGTGCGCAAGACCGGTCGCTGCGTGATCGTCCATGAGGCGCCGAAGAGTGGCGGCCTCGGCGGGGAAATCGCCGCGAGCCTCTACGAGCGTGTCCTGTTCGACCTGCGGGCGCCGATCCAGCGGGTCGCCGCGGCCGATATCCCGCCGCCGCTGTACCGCCTGGAAGCGCTGTACATGCCCGCCGTGGAGGACATCCTGGCGGCCTGCGACACCGTGCTCGGCTACGCCTGAGCCAAGGGGAGACGACCATGAAGCACTTCAAGCTGCCCGACCTGGGCGAGGGCCTGCAGGAAGCGGAAATCGTCGAATGGCACGTCAAGGCCGGCGACAGCGTGCGCGCCGACCAGCGCCTGGTCTCGGTGGAAACCGCCAAGGCGCTGGTGGACATCCCTGCGCCCTACGATGGGGTGGTGGGCAAGCTGTTCGGCGCCGAGGGCGACATCCTCCACGTCGGCGAACCGCTGGTGGGCTTCGAGGGCGAGGAGGCGGACGCCGGTACCGTGGTGGGGCGCCTGGAGGGCGGCGGTAGCGCCCTGGAGGACCGTTTCTTCATCGGCGCCGCACCGTCCACCCGCGAACACCTGGCACCGCGCGCGACCCCGGCGGTGCGCCAGTTCGCCCGCCAGCAGGGCGTCGAACTGGCCGGCCTGAGCGGCTCCGGCCCGGATGGCCTGATCACCCGCGCCGACGTCGAGGCCGCCGCCCAGGGCGCCCGCGAACGCTTCGGCGGCGAGCGCTTGCGCGGGGTACGGCGGAGCATGGCGCTGAACATGGCGCGCTCGCATGCCGAGGTGGTGCCGGTGACGATCTACGGCGACGCCGACCTGCATCGCTGGAAGACCGCACGCGACCCGTTGATCCGCCTGGCCCAGGCGCTGGCCGAGGCCTGTCGCGCCGAGCCGACCCTCAACGCCTGGTTCGATGGCGCCTCGTTGTCGCTGAAACTGCATGAGCGGCTCGACCTGGGGATCGCCGTGGACACCCCGGACGGCCTGTTCGTGCCGGTGCTGCGCGACGTCGGTGCGCGTTCGGCGGAGGACCTGCGCGCCGGTATGCGGCGCCTGCGCGAAGACGTCCAGGCACGCTCGATCCCGCCGGCGGAAATGCTCGGCGCGACCCTGACCCTATCCAACTTCGGCACCCTGTTCGGCCGCTACGCCAACCCCGTGGTGGTGCCGCCGCAGGTGGCCATCCTCGGCGCCGGCGGCATCCGCGACGAAGTAGTGGCCTGGCGCGGCGAGATGGCGATCCACCCGATCCTGCCGCTCTCGCTGAGCTTCGATCACCGCGCCGCCACCGGTGGCGAGGCGGCGCGTTTCCTCAAGGTACTGGTGAACGCCCTGGAGCAGCCCGACGGCTGATCAGCGCCGGCGCTCCAGCCACCATGCCAGCAGCGCGCCGAGGGCATAGGCGAGCAGGTCGAAGCCGTCGGCGGTGCTACCGAGAACGATGCGCAGCACGGGACTGGAAAATTGCCAATGCAGTTGCGCCGCCAGGTACTGGCCCAGTTCCAGCAGCGCGCCGACGGCAAAGGCGGCGGATGCCAGCCAGGCGGCCGGCGCCCTGAGCGCGCTGCCCATCAGGTAGTAGAGCCAGACCACCGCCAGCAGGTCGCCGCCGAAGCTGCGTATCCAGCCCCAATGCCGGCCCAGGGTGGCGAGCAGGACCAGCAGGCCGAACAGCAGCAGTGCCAGCAGCAGGCTGCGCCGGTCCAGGCGCCAGCGTCGGGAGCGGACGGGGGAGGCGGGGAGAGCGGGCATGGGGCCTTCCTGGTCGATGGGGCTGCCGGGCGTTGTACGGCAAGCGCCGGTTTCCGGCAAGCCGGGCGCGGGTCGGACAAGCGCCGCGCGGACTCAGCGGCGTCGCAGGCTGGCGAGCAACTGCTCGACGAAGGCGTCGCTGCCGGAGCTGTCGAGGTAGTGCACCTGGGGACCGTCGAGCAGGTAGAGCGCGTGGTAGGGCTTGCCGGCCTGGCTGCCGCGCAGGCGATAGACCTCGGTGCCGGCCACGCGGTAGCGGCTGACGCTGGCGCGCCGGTCGCACAGGCCGAGGGCCTGGCGCTGCGCCTGGAGACGCTCGCGCTCGGCGTCGGGCAGGCCGTCCAGCGGCAGGGCTCCGAAGAGCAGGCGAACCTGTCGCGGAAGGTCGAGCCGTTCGCCCTCGTCCGCGCCCATCTCGTTGCCTTCGAGCAGGCGGTGGGCGAGGTAATGACCCTCGGCGTAGCGAGCGATCAGCAGGTCGCCGCTGTGCAGCAGGGTGGCGGGGGCCCGTTGCAGGTCGAGTTGCAGTCTGCCGGTGCCGCCCAGGGCCAGGACCTGCGCGGCGCCGGCAGAGGCTGCCGGTGTCTCGGCGTCCGTGGCCCGGAACGGGCAGGCGAGGGCAGGGGCGCCGGCGAGGCCGAGGAGGACGCACAGCAGGCCGGCAAGTTGTCGCGGCATGTTTCGGCTCCTTGCGCTTTGCTTGCAGCGGCGGCTCATTCGTCCGCGGCGTTTTCCTCGAACAGTTCGTTGAGGGCGTCCGGCTGGTTCTTGAAGGCGCGGGCGAAGGCGTCGCGGTTCTTCGCCATGAAGATGCCGAGTTCTTCCACCTGTTCCTCCTTCAGCGACGGCACCGCCTTCTGCAGCACCTCGGCCAGCGTTTCCGCCAGCTCCAGCATCTTGTCGTAACGATCGGCTTCAGCCTTGTCCATGAACAAACGCTCCTGATCCCGGCTGCTGCGGTACACCACTTCGACGGCCATTCATCACCTCTGTGCCTTCTGAGTCGCAAGGTTGCTTTGACTGGTTATCCATACAGTATATGGCGTCTTGCCGTCCGTGGATAGCGCCAGGATTGCTGGCGCATTGCCGGGGCGGTCGTCGTCTGACAGAAATGTCACGCCGGGCTCATGAGCCTGACAGTCTCCGCAGCGTAGTTTCAGGCTGAACGTTCTACCAAGGAGACATCCTCATGAAAGTGATCCCGTTGGCACTTGTCGCGCTGCTCGGCCTGGCGCCGCTGGCCCAGGCGCAGCAGCAGCCCTACGGACCCAACCCGGACTCGAAATCGCTCCGCCAGCATTACGTGGAAGGGCGCCTGGACATCGCCCGGGTGATCTACAAGACCGACCTGTGGAGCGCCTGTGGGATCGTCCCGGCGCGCCTGGTCTACGAGGACTCGCAGGGCGAGCGGCATACCGTCGAGTACAAGGCCTGGGGCAGCGGTTGCAGCGGCAATTGAGCGAACCCGGCGCGGCACGGGCCGCGCCGGGTTTTCCTCGGCTCCCGCGCTTCTGCTAAGGTTGCGCGCCTGCCGCCCGTTGCGCGGCGCATACCTTCCGCCCCGCAAGGATGCCCGGCATGCAAGACTTCGGTTTCGCCCTTCTGCTCATCGGCTACGTCTGGTCCGTGGCCAGCGGCGGCCGCCGTTCGATCCCCTGCGCATTGCTCTGCCTGCTGCTGTTTCCGCTGGCGCAACTGGCCTTCGCCATCAACGACGCGCCGATGCGCCCGCCGCTGGCGCTGGCGGCCCTTGGCGCGGGCCTGGCCTACCTCGGCGGCGGCTCGGTGTTCGGCTGAGCCCCGGCATCTCACAAGAATACGATTGAAAATCATTATCATAAAAAATATGCTGCTGCCCTTCTGAAAGGACGTGGGTGGATGCGCCGTTGGCGGAGCAGGATCTCAAGGCACTGTTTCTCAGGCATGCCCGGCAGTTGCAGTCGTATCTGTTGCGCAAGACCCGTGATCCACACCTGGCGGCGGACCTGGCGCAGGAAAGCTTCCTGCGCCTGGCCGAGCAGCGGCACAAGGAGCCGATCGAGCATGTCGACGCCTATCTCTACCGCACCGCGCACAACCTCACCATCGACCATTACCGGCAGGAACGGCGGCGCCGCACCGAGACCCGGCCCAACGACGACCTCGCCGGGTTCGTCGCCGACCAGCCCGGCCCCGAGGAGTCCGCGGTGGATGCCGATGCGCTTGCCCGCCTGCGCGAGATAGTCGCCGAACTGCCGCCGCGCACCCGTGAGATCTTCCGTCTCAACCGTCTGGAGGGGCTGACCCATGCCGAGGTGGCGAGACGCCTGGAAATCTCCGATAGCTCGGTGCAGAAGCACCTGGCCCGCGCCCTGGCCCATGTGATGCAGGCACTCGAGGATTCCCGCTGAATGGATTACCGAGTCTTGCCGGTTCGCGCGTCTGAACCTCTATAACGACCAACGAGAGCCGCACGTGAACAGCCCCCAGGAACAACAGCAGATCCGCCAGCAGGCCGCCGAATGGGCGATCCGCCTGGACGGCGGCGACCTCGACCGGTCCCGGCGCGAAGCGCTGGACGGCTGGCTGGCGGCTGACCCCCGGCACCCGGCCGCGCTGGCGCTGGCGCAACGGACCTGGAAACAGCTGGGATCGCTGGCCGAACCGCGGACGATGGTTCAGACGCCGGTCGCCAGCGCGCCGCGCCGCGCCGGGGGGCGGCGCAAGGGCTGGCGCGGCTGGGCCGCGGCGGCGGCGGTGCTGCTGGCCCTGGGCAGCGCCTGGAACGAACGCGACGCCGGCGTGAGCTGGCTGGCCGACCACGCCACCGGCAAGGGCGAGGTGCGCATCCTGCGGCTGGTGGATGGCAGCGAGGTCGAACTGGACGCACAGAGCGCCATCGATGTCGCCTACGACAGCCGCGAGCGACGGGTGCGCCTGCTCGAAGGCAGCGCGATCTTCCGCGCCGCCCCACGCGCGGGCCGGGAGACCCGGCCCTTCGTGGTGGAAAGCGCCGGCGGCAGCACTCGCGCGCTGGGCACTCGGTTCCTGGTCAGCCGCAACGACGACGGCAGCGTCCAGGTCGGGGTGCTCGAACACCGCGTCGCGGTGGCCCTGGCGCATCCGCGCACGGGGACCGTCGGACGCCGCGAGCTGGGCGAGGGCGAGAGCCTGCGCTACAGCGCGGAGGGCGGCGTCGAGGCGCCGCTGGGCGGTCGCCTCGACGACCTGACCAGTTGGCGGCGCGGCCTGCTGGTCTTCGACGAGCAGCCGCTGGGCGAGGTGGTGGCGCGCCTCAATCGCTACCGGCCGGGGCATTTGCTGGTGGCTCCCGGTGCGTTGGCGCAGCGGCGGGTCAGCGGGGTATTCCGGCTCGCCGACCTGGAGGCCTCGTTGCAGTCGATCAGCGATGAGCTGGGCGTGCGCAGCCTGGGCCTGGCGGGAGTGACGCTGCTGTACTGAGCGGCGCGATCGCTTCCGAGAGCCTCGACCACGGGCCGGGCAGTCGCCCCGCGCGCTTGTTCCGGCAGGGGCCGGGAAGCGCATTTTCGAGCCGTGGATCCCGCCGGCGAAAAATTTTCTCGATTTCCGTTACTGACTTTCCCTGCCTCCATCGTTCTCTTAACGAGACTGATTCTTATTACATAAAACGATGGAGTGTAGGCGCTGTCATGAAACATCGTGGATGGAGTGCCGTGCGAGGCGGTCGCAAGGGGGCGCAACTGGCCCTGGGGCTGGGCCTGGTCCTGCTGGGAACGGCCGCGCTACCGCTGCATGCGCAAGACGGGGCGGACTCGGCGAGCCAGCAGCAGACCGCGTTGCGCCGGGTCCGGCTGGACATCCCGGCACAACCGCTGAACCGCGCCCTGCTGCGATTCGCCGAGCAGGCCGGGGTCCAGGTGTTCTTCGACAGCCAGCGTTTCGCCGGTCTCGGCAGCGCGGCGGTGCACGGCGAATACGTGCTGGCCGACGGCCTGAGCCAGATGCTCCAGGGCAGCCCGGTGGAATACCGCTTCTCCGGCAAGGACCAATTGAGCCTGATCCGCGTCAGCCAGGACGACCTGGTGCAGATGTCGCCCTCGGTGATCTCCGCCGCGCGTCCGGACGACTGGGTCTACCGGACGCCGCATTCGGTCAGCGTGATCGGCCGCGAGCAGATCGAGCGCAACCCGCCGCGGCATGCCGCCGACATGCTCGAGGAATCCCCCGGGGTGTACTCCTCGGTGAGCCAGCAGGACCCCGGCCTGTCGGTGAACATCCGTGGCATCCAGGACTACGGGCGGGTCAACATGTCGGTCGACGGCATGCGCCAGAACTACCAGCAGAGCGGCCACCAGCAGCGCAACGGGACGCTCTACGTCGATCCCGAGCTGCTCAGCGAGGTGGTCATCGACAAGGGCGCCAGCTCGGCCATGGGCGGCGCCGGGGTGATCGGCGGGATCGCCAACTTCCGCACCCTGGAGGCCCGCGACCTGGTCAGGCCGGGCAAGCAGGTCGGTGGCCGGGTGCGCCTCACCAGCGGCCTGGGCGGCGACGCCAATGGCACCCACTTCATCGGCAGCGCGGCCTTCGCCATCGGCACCGAGGTCTGGGACATGCTGGTCGCCGCCAGCGAGCGCCACCTGGGCGACTACGACCCGGGGACCAAGGGCAGCATTGGCGAGCTGCGCACCGGCGCCTGGTTCAATCCCGAGGCCGGGCAGCGGGTCAAGCATTCGCCGGTGGCCTACTCCGGCTACGTGATGCGCTCGCGACTGGCCAAGCTTGGCGTCGCCCTGCCGCAGGACCAGCGCCTGCAGTTCAGCTACCTGACCACCCAGGTGTCCTACGACGACGCCAACATGCTCAACACCGAGAACCAGGCGCTCTGGGAAAAGCTCGGCAGCAGCGACGTGCGTGCGCAGAACTTCGCCATCGACTACGGCTACGCGCCGGACAACCCGTTGGTGGACTTCAAGGCCAAGCTCTACTACGTCGACAACCGCAACCGCCAGCAGACCCTGCAACGCGGTATCACCCCCGGCTACTCGATCACCTACCAGACCGACACCTACGGCGCGCAGGCGCAGAACACCTCGACCTTCGCTCTCGACGATCTCTCCACGCTGCGCGCCAACTATGGCCTGGAGTTCTTCTACGACAAGGTGCGGCCGGACTCCAGCCAGCCGCGGGCGAGCACCTCGGCGGTCGGCTTCCCTGCGGCCGAAGGCATGACCCCCAAGGGCGACCGCGCCCTCGGTAGCCTGTTCGCCCGTCTCGACTACGACTACGACGACTGGCTCAACCTCAACGCCGGGCTGCGTTACGACCGCTACCGCCTGCGCGGCGACACCGGCTTCAACGCGCGCACCTTCATCCTTGGCACCACCCGGCAGACCGACATGCCGCTGCAATACGCCGTCGACCGCGAGGAGGGGCGCTTCTCGCCGACCTTCGGCCTGTCGGTCAAGCCCGGCGTCGACTGGTTGCAGTTGTTCGCCACCTACGGCAAGGGCTGGCGCCCGCCGGCGGTGACCGAGAGCCTGATCACCGGCCGCCCCCACGGCGGCGGCGCGGAAAACATGTACCCCAACCCGTTCCTCAGTCCGGAGCGCTCGAAGGCCTGGGAAGTCGGTTTCAACGTGCTGAAGGAGAACCTCTGGTTCAGCGACGACCGCCTGGGCCTGAAGGTCGCCTACTTCGACACCCGGGTCGACGACTTCATCTTCATGGGCATGGGCATGCAGCCGCCGGGCTACGGCATGGCCGGGATCGGCAACAGCGCCTACGTCAACAACCTCGACAGCACGCGCTTCCGTGGCGTCGAGTACCAGCTCGACTACGATGCCGGGCTGGCCTACGGGCAGCTCTCCTACACGCACATGATCGGCAGCAACGACTTCTGTTCGAAGACCGCCTGGCTCGGCGGCGTCACCCAGACGGTGAAGGGCAGCGGTCGCCGCCCGCCGGTGATCGACATGCGGCCGGACGAGCAGGCCAACGCCGCCACCCATTGCAGCGCGGTGCTCGGCTCCGCCGAACACATGCCGATGGATCGCGGCTCGCTGACCCTGGGCATGCGCTTCTTCGACCGCAGGCTGGACGTCGGCGCCCGTGCCCGCTACAGCGAAGGCTACTCGGTGGCTGGCGGCGCCACGGTGTCGCAGGCCGGCGTGTACCCGGCGGACTGGAAGGAATACACCGTCTACGACCTGTACGGCAGCTACCGGGTGAGCGATGAACTGACCCTGCGCCTGGCCATGGAGAACGTCACCGACCGCGCCTACCTGGTGCCGCTGGGCGACGTGCTGGCCTTCACCCTCGGTCGCGGGCGGACCCTGCAAGGCACCCTCGAATACCAGTTCTGACCCCCGTTTTGCCCAGTGAAGGGCAAAACCGGAGCGGGCATCCGTGCGCTCCGGCATTCACCACTCGTTGAATTGGAGTTTTGGCATGAGCATTTCGATTTCCTACAGCACCACCTACAGCGGCTGGACCGTAGCGGATTACCTGGCGGACTGGTCGGCCTACTTCGGCGACGTCAACCATCGTCCGGGCCAGGTGGTGGACGGCAGCAATACCGGCGGCTTCAACCCCGGTCCGTTCGACGGCAGCCAGTACGCGCTGAAGAGCACCGCCAGCGACGCGGCCTTCATCGCCGGCGGCGACCTCCACTACACCCTGTTCAGCAACCCCAGCCACACCCTGTGGGGCAAGCTGGACAGCATCGCCCTCGGCGACACCCTGACCGGCGGCGCCTCCAGCGGTGGCTATGCCCTGGACAGCCAGGAGGTGAGCTTCAGCAACCTGGGCCTGGATTCGCCGATCGCCCAGGGCCGCGACGGCACCGTGCACAAGGTGGTCTACGGCCTGATGAGCGGTGACAGCAGCGCCCTGCAGGGGCAGATCGACGCGCTGCTGAAAGCGGTCGACCCGAGCCTGTCGATCAACTCCACCTTCGACCAGTTGGCCGCGGCCGGCGTCGCCCATGCCACCCCGGCTGCGGCAGCGGCGGAAATCGGCGTGGTCGGCGTGCAGGAACTGCCGCACGACCTGGCCCTGGCGGCCTGAGCAACTGTCCACGATAGCGTTCGTGGACTGCTTGCGCTAAAGGCCGGAGAGGAGTTGGCGCTCCTCTCCGGCGCACGAACCGCCGTCGCTGCGCCTCGCACCCGTGGCGACGGCGGCCCCCGGATTGTTCCTCCGCCGGCCGTGCCCGGCAAGCGGAGACTGCCGCAATGTCCTCCGGGCCCGCTCGCGGCCCGGACACCCACAGGACCCGACTCCGATGAAGCTCCGGCCGGCCTCGCCGCGCAATGAAATCCTCGCCACCCTCGGCCGCTTCCGCCCGGCGCTGCGCAGCGTCGCGCTGTTCACCGCGGTGATCAACCTGCTGATGCTGGCGCCGTCGCTGTACATGCTGCAGGTCTACGACCGGGTGCTCGGCTCCGGCAACCACATGACCCTGCTGATGCTGACCCTCATGGTGCTCGGCCTCTACCTGCTGCTCGGCGCCCTGGAGTGGGTGCGCAGCCTGGTGGTGATCCGCCTCGGCGGCCAGCTCGACATGCAACTCAACCAGCGCATCTACGACGCCTCGTTCCGCGCCAGCCTGGAGCGCGGCGAGCAGGCCGTCGGGCAGGCGCTGAACGACCTGACCAGCCTGCGCCAGTTCCTCACCGGCAACGCCCTGTTCGCCTTCTTCGACGCGCCCTGGTTCCCGCTCTACCTGCTGGTGATCTTCCTCTTCAGTCCCTGGCTCGGCCTGCTCGCCCTGGTTGGGGCGCTGCTGCTGGTGCTGCTCGCCTGGGTCAACGAAAGCCGCTCGCGCGAACCGCTGGCCGAGGCCGGGCAACTGTCGATCCTCGCCACCCAGCAGGCCTCGGCCAACCTGCGCCAGGCGGAAACCCTGGCGGCAATGGGCATGTTGCCGGCCATGCGCGCGCGCTGGTTCGCCCAGCACCAGGCCTTCCTTGCCCGGCAGAACCTCGGCAGCGAGCGCAGCGCGGCGATCGGCGCGACCTCCAAGGGCGTGCGCCTGGCCTTGCAGTCGCTGGTGCTCGGTCTCGGCGCCTGGCTGGCGGTGGAAGGCCTGATCACCCCGGGGATGATGATCGCCGGCTCGATCCTGATGGGCCGCGTGCTCAGCCCCATCGACCAGTTGATCGCGGTCTGGCGCCAGTGGAGCGGCGCGCGGCAGGCCTACCAGCGGCTGGCGCGGCTGCTCGAGGAGAATCCGCCGGCTGCCCTGGGCATGCCGCTGCCGGCGCCGCGCGGCGCGTTGCGCGTCGAGCGGCTCTGCGCGGCCGCGCCGGGACGCGAGCAGGCATTGTTGCAGGACCTCGGTTTCGCCCTGGAGCCTGGCGAAGCGCTCGGCGTGATCGGGCCGTCCGGTTCCGGCAAGTCGACCCTGGCGCGCTTGCTGGTGGGCGCCTGGCAGCCGCTGTCCGGCGCGGTGCGCTTGGACGGCGCCGACCTGCGGCAGTGGAGCGCGGCGGCACTGGGGCCGCACATCGGCTACCTGGCCCAGGACGTGCAACTGTTCGCCGGCAGCATCGCCGAGAACATCGCGCGCTTCGCCGAGGTGGATGCCGAGAAGGTGGTGGCGGCAGCGCGCCTGGCCGGCGTACACGACCTGGTGCTGCGCCTGCCGCAGGGCTACGACACGCGCCTTGGCGACGGCGGCGCTGGACTCTCCGGCGGCCAGCGCCAGCGCATCGGCCTGGCCCGCGCGCTGTACGGGCGACCGGCGCTGATCGTGCTCGACGAACCCAATGCCAGCCTCGACGAGGCGGGTGAGGCGGCCCTGGCCGAGGCCATCGCGGCGATGCGCCGGCACGGCAGCAGCCTGGTGCTGGTCGCCCACAAGCCGGCGGTGCTGGCGCTGACCGACAAGCTGTTGTTGCTGCATGGCGGACGCCTGCAGCGTTTCGGCGCGACCGCCGAGGTGCTTGCCAGCGCCTCGCCGCCGGCCGCTGCGGCCCCGGCGCCGACACGGCCGACGCCGGCGTTCGGTTTCGGCTACCGGCCGGGACCGGGGATGCCGGTCGGCGGTGTGCCGGGAGGAGCGGCGCGATGAGCGGGCAGGCGCGGTTGCGCGAAGTCGGCGCCGGCGGCGCGGCGCTGGAACTGGACGAGAAGCGTTTTTCCCGGCTCGGCTGGGGGCTGGTGCTGCTCGGCTTCGTCGGCTTTCTCCTGTGGGCCGGGTTGGCCCCGCTGGACAAGGGCGTCGGGGTCTCCGGCACGGTGATGGTGGCCGGTAGTCGCAAGGCCGTGCAGCACCCTACCGGCGGCCTGGTCAGGCACATCCGCGTGCACGAAGGCGAGCGGGTGGAGGCAGGACAGGTGCTGCTGGAGATGGACGCTACCCAGGCCCGGGCCCAGGCCGATGGCCTGTTCGCCCAGTACCTGGCGGCGCTGGCGAGTCTGGCGCGGCTGAGCGCCGAGCGCGATGAAAAGGCGCGGATCGAGTTTCCCGCCGAGCTGCTGGCGCTGGACGACCCGCGCCTGCCGACCCTGCTGGAACAGCAGCGGCAGTTGCACGACAGCCGTCGGCGGGCGCTGCGCCTGGAACTCGATGGTCTCGCCGAGACGGTCGCCGGCAGCCAGGCGCAACTGGACGGCCTGCAAGCCGCGCTGCGCAGCAAGGAGCAGCAGCGCGCCGCCCTCGAGGAACAGTTGCGCGGCCTGCGCCAACTGGCCAGCGAGGGCTACGTGCCGCGCAACCGCCTGCTCGACAGCGAGCGCCTGCTGGCCCAGGTCAACGGCGAGATCGCCGGCGACCTCGGCAGCCTCGGCAGTACCCGCCGGCAGATCCTCGAACTGCGCCTGCGCATGGCCCAGCGGCGGGAGAAGTTCCAGGAAGAGGTGCGCGCCAGCCTGGCCGACGCCCAGGTGCGCGCCGAGGAGTTGCGCAATCGCCTGGCCAGCGCGCGCTTCGACCTGGCCAACAGCGAGGTACGGGCGCCGGTCGCCGGCCTGGTGGTCGGCCAGGAAGTGTTCACCGAGGGCGGCGTGATCGCGCCCGGCCAGCAACTGATGGAAATCCTCCCGGAGCGCCAGCCGCTGCTGGTGGACGCTCGGCTGCCGGTGGAGATGGTCGACAAGGTCCGCGTCGGCCTGCCGGTGGAGCTGATGTTCAGCGCCTTCAACCAGAGCACTACGCCGCGGGTGGAGGGCGAAGTGACCCTGGTCTCGGCCGACCGCCTGCTGGACGAGCGCAGCGAGGCGCCGTACTACCGGGTGCGCATCCGCGTAGGCGAGGAGGGCGTACGTCGCCTGGCCGGCCTGGAGATCCGCCCGGGGATGCCGGTGGAGGCCTTCGTTCGCAGCGGCGAGCGCTCGCTGTTGAACTACCTGTTCAAGCCGCTGGCCGACCGTACCCACCTGGCGCTGGGGGAAGAATGAATCGCCTGCGAGCCTGCCTGCTGTCCTCCGCGCTGCTTTCGGCCTCTTCGGCCCAGGCGCTGGGCCTGCTGGACGCCTACCAACTGGCGGTGCGCCACGACCCGACCTTCCAGGCGGCGCTCCACGAGCGCCGCGCCGGCAGCGAAAACCGCGCCATCGGCCGTGCCGGCCTGCTGCCGAGCCTGCGCTACGACTACAACAAGGCGCGCAACGACTCCACCGTCAGCCAGGGCGACGCCCGCGTCGAGCGCGACTATCGCAGCTACGCCTCGACCCTCAGCCTGGAGCAGCCGCTGTTCGACTACGAGGCCTACGCGCGCTACCGCCAGGGCGAGGCCCAGGCGCTGTTCGCCGACGAACAGTTCCGCGGGCGCAGCCAGGAACTGGCGGTGCGCCTGTTCGCCGCCTACAGCGAAACCCTGTTCGCCCGCGAGCAGGTGGTCCTGGCCGAAGCCCAGCGGCGCGCCCTGGAAACCCAGCTGGCGTTCAACCAGCGTGCCTTCGAGGAAGGCGAGGGCACCCGCACCGACCTGCTGGAGACCCGCGCCCGGCTGAGCCTGACCCGCGCCGAGGAGATCGCCGCCAGCGATCGCGCGGCGGCGGCGCGGCGTACGCTGGAGGCGATGCTCGGGCAGGCACTGGAGGATCGCGAACTGGCCGCGCCCATCGAGCGCTTCCCGGCGCTGCGCCTGCAACCGGCGACCTTCGAAGGCTGGCGCCAGGTGGCCCTGCAACGCAGCGCCGAGCTGGGCGCCCAGCGCCATGCGCTGGAGGCGGCAGCCTACGAGGTGGAGCGCAATCGTGCCGGCCACTTGCCCAGGCTCAGCCTCTACGCCAGCAGCAGCAAGACGCACTCGGCTTCGGAAAGCACCTACGAGCAGAAATACGACACCGACAGTGTCGGCCTGCGTCTCAGCCTGCCGCTGTTCGAGGGCGGGCGGGTGTCGGCAGCGACCCGCCAGGCCGGCGACAAGTACGCCCAGGCCCAGGCCGAGCTGGATGCCCAGGTGGCCAGTGTGATCAATGACCTGCACAGCCAGTTCGACCTGACCGCCAGCAGCCTGGCCAAGGTGCGTGCCTACGAGATGGCGGTGGCGGCGGCGCGCGAACAGGTGACGGCGACGCGGCGCAGCGTCGCCGGCGGGGAGCGGGTCAATCGCGACGTGCTGGACGCCGAACAGCAGTTCTACGGCGCCCGCCGCGACCTGGCGGAAGCGCGCTACGCCTACCTCAACGCCTGGCTGCGCCTGCGCCAGCTGGCGGGGGTGCTGGAAGACCGCGACCTGGCGGTACTGGCCGCCTATTTCGGCGCCGGCGAAGGACGCGCGCAGGTCGCCGCTGCCATCAGATAGCTATCGGCCAGCGTGCCTTGCCTTGGGTCATCGCCTGCAACAGTTGCGGCGCGCTGGTGCCGTTTTCGATGGCGATGCCGAAGCGGATGCTCTCGATCATCCGCTGCAACTGTTCCAGGTCATGCAGTTGCGCCGGTCGGATCAGGCGCTTGGCGGCGACCCCGCGTTCGTTGGAGAGGGTGAGGACGATGCTGCCGTCCGGCCGCTCCAGGCTGAGGTTGACCCGGTACTCGGCCTGGAAGGCCTCGGTGAGGAGCTGGAAAGGGCTGCTGTCGGTCATGGTGGACCACCTGAATGCTGTCGTGCTGGTTGGGACTGGGTACCGCCCGGAAAGTTCTTTGTCACCGCCGGGCTGTACCCTGCGCCGACGTGCGGACGTCTATCTGCGCACGTGCCTTGGCCTGGGCCTTGCACGCTTCGGGCCAGGTGGCCGTCATCTTTGTCGGGAGAAGCTATGAAACAGAATCGGGCCGAGCGCCTGCGCGCAAGCATGCACCACCAGGCGGAGAGCCTCGGCAACCTGCTGGTGGAGGCCTTCCACTACCTGGCCCTGTTCGCCATCGGCGCCACGGTGTTCTGGGCGGCGGGCGCGGCCTTCCTGGGGATGGTGAACAAGGGGCATGCGTCGATCGACGACATCCTCCTGCGGTTCATCTACCTCGAGTTGGGCGCGATGGTCGGTATCTACTTCAAGACCAATCGCCCTGTAACTAACATTTTTTTGCAGTGCAAGAATCTCTTCAAAACTCAGAAAAATTATTGGGTTATGGCGTAGATTTCCTTTTTCGTAGTTCTAAATTGCTGTGTTGATTTTTTTGCCGATTTCGGCGTGTGCGGGGAGAGTGGGTATGAAATGGGCGGATCGGATGCGCGTAAGGGTTCATGCTGGGGCAAACAGCCTTGGGAACCTGGGGGTTGAGCTGTTCCATTACCTTGCGCTTTTCGGGATCGGGGCGATCACGGTCTACGCGGGCATCACCACCTTCATTGACATGCTCCATCAAGACAAAATCAGCGTAGATGACATTCTGCTGCTGTTTATCTATCTCGAGCTGCTGGCTATGAGCGGAATTTATTTCCGCACAAACCATATGCCATTGCGCTTTCTTCTCTACATTGGCGTTACGGCTTTGATTCGGCTGCTGATTAGTGACGTGTCGCATCATAAATCCCCGGACGAGGGCATTCTTTACCTTACGGGGGGGGTGGTGCTCCTTTCCGTTTCGATTCTCGTAGTGCGATATGCCTCGGCCCGGTTCCCGTCAGTAAAAGAGAAGACAGACTGACAGCCCACTAAATGATTCAGGCCGCTTTCGAGCGGCTTTTTTCGAATGTATCAAGCATATGCTGCGGGGGCAGGAGGACTCAGATACAGGCGAGGGGAGCGATTCAGGCACACATCCGTAGCACAGGCGAAGAGGTGAACCGGTGGCGTGCTTGGGGCTACAAGGCTCCGAGTGATCCAATGCCGCATACGCCATCAGGCTACGAGATCTGATTCAAATATCGGGATTGAAAATTGCTCAACCTTTATCCGCTTCATTTTCTGGCTCATAGTCGTAATTAACCAGATTGGCTGACACTTTACCACGCTCCAGTTCACCTAATCCTTTGGTGCCGACTAATAATGCACTTTTTATTTCGATGCTGAATTCTATATCACGTCCAGAAATGTCGTGTTCTTTTCTGTGGTTTCCACTTGCTGTGCCAGAAAAAGTAACACTCAGCCCATTTTCAAAGGTGATGTCTTCCAGATCGTCAATCTCAACCTCATCGAAAATAGTATCCGACTCAGCGATTGGGCCTGAGAACTCCTCGCTATTCAGTAAGTCATATCGCATGTTGTTACATACTTCTCGGCAGACTTCTTCGACTTCATCTTTTGGGAGTAGTTTAAAATCAAGATTGTCGAAGATCGAGGTCACATGGTCGAATAGCGATTCAGCGTCCAAGTCCTCGTTTCTGGACCCTTCGTTTTGGACGATGGTTTCCAGAGTCGTTGCAAATTCATCTCGGTCATAACAGATGTATGCAACCTGTGCCAAGGTTTTGTTATTGAAGTTCTCGTCATGCACGAGTGTGTTGAAGCTTTTGTAGCCGAAAATCATTGCTACAATTTCTCCAAGCCCTTCCAATGATAAATAAATATCGTCATTTTTGAGGCTTTCTTCTAACGTTTGCATAAGAGCATAAGCTGAAGGAAACCGATTTGATGCTTGTGCTGATTTTAGCTGCGCGCTTGCTAAGCTGAAACGTTGTTTTTCAAGCTCTGCATTTGCTTGCCTTTTCTCCTCGTCAAGTGCAGCCTGACTTGCGCGACTTTTCGTCTCTGCGGCTGCAGCCGCAGTAACCTCTAACGCAGCTTTCGCTTCAGCTGCTGCCGAGGCCGCTGCATCAGCTTTCTCCTTGAATCGAGCCGTTCTGAGTTTCAGTTGCTCAATCACCTCTTTTCTACGTTCAATGTCTAACCTGACGTTCTCTTCCAAGAATTTCTTCTCGGGATCAGCTAAAAGTCTTTTTTTGTTTAGAGCTTCTTGCCGCTCAACCTTACTGATTTCTATCGCTACAGCTTGTTCGTGCAGGCGCTCGTTGGCATATTTCAGTATAGATTTCAAAACCCATGACACCCAAGGAAAGGCAAATATAAATAGAGCTGTCATGAGTAGGGGGATTGCCACGAGTGAGTTGAATTCGAATATCTTCAATTCGTGGTAGTGCTTGCTAATGGCTGCAATTCGATCTGTGGCGGTTCCCTCTCCCCATACCAGCAGCGCTAAGCTATCCCAATTACAAATTAGCCACGAGCCAATGAAAGCGCCAATGAAAGGATCTTCAATTTTTGTTCTCGTGCTTCCAGATATTGACTCCAAGATATCGTCAATGAATTTCATTGCGGCTTTCCTGTATATAAATAAGATTCTGTTTCGAATAGAATATGAAAATGCTCATAGTGTGTTCAGAACCAAATATGAAAGCGTTCAGAACACGGCACAAACGCCGACGCTCTACGATGTGCTGGACTCGTGTTGATGGTGCGTTGCTGCGGCTGGTTTGCGCGGGTTCTTGATGAACATGGCTGTGCCGCCGTGACGCATATCGATCACGAAAAGCTCTGACGTGCGAATGAGGTCGCCCAACGTCCGGTAGCCATAGTTAATCGCTGAGAAGGAGCTGTTGTTGCGTATGAATTCCCCAACCTGGCTGAGATGCGACCACCCAGCATCATCGGCGGTTTTCTCTGCAGCAGTCCTGAGCAATCGCACGAGAGATGTATCGCTTCGCAGCTCGTTGCGGGAGCGCTTCGTCGATTTGGGTGGCTCACCCTCTGCAGCCTTCTCCTGATCGTCGGTCATCAGGTTCTCTGTGTAGATAAACTGCGAGCAAGCATCTACGAACGGCTTAGGAGTCTTCTTCTCGCCAAAGCCATACACTGGCAACCCGCTTTCGAGGAGGCGCAGCACGAGTGGTGTGAAGTCGCTGTCGCTGGTCATGAGTGCGAAAGCATCGACGTTCTTGCTGTATAGCAAGTCCATTGCGTCAATGATCATCGCTGAGTCAGTGGCGTTCTTGCCCTTCGTGAAAGCGAACTGCTGCATGGGCCGGATGGCGTAAGGGTGAACCTTCTCGACCCACCCTGCGAGGTTTGGAGAACTCCAGTTGCCGTGGGCATGCCTGATGTTCACCATGCCGTATTTGGCAAGCTCGTCGAGCACACCGCCGATGGCTGCATGGCTAACGTTGTCACAATCGATCAGCAGCGCTATCCGTTTTGACTCCACAGCTCATCCCTCATCAGTGTCTTTCCGAGCCGTCACTATGTCATCAGGCCAGTATGAGCGGCAAGGTTGCTTGTTCCCTTGATCAGCCGCTGGGATGATGCCAGTCCTCATTCACTCTGCAGGGACTGCCAGTGACCGTTACCCGCACCTTCATCATCGTCTTCGCCGTAGTGTTGTCAGTGACGGCCATGAGCGCTGATACGCCAAAGAGCGCTCAGGATTTCCAAGCCTCGGATACATGGCACGAGGTCTTCAAAGGCGCGAATGACCAGACCGTTTCTACAAAAGGGGCTGTCCGCACTGAAACTGGGCGGTATGAGGTTTGGTTCAAGATCGACTCCCCCCTACCACCCATCTGCCGTTGCAATGTCTTTGCTCGTAGCCCAGCGGATTCGGTCATCTGTAAAAGCGAGAAGCGTTCGAAGACTGAGAGCAGTGTTAGCTATTACGAGATCAACTGTGCGAGAGGCACGTCGAGGATCACTCAGTCGATTGATTGCAATTTCGAGGGTGAGGTGATTACGCAATTGGACCATGAGAGCGGAAAATGGACACGCCCGTTTCCTGACTCGGTTGGCGAGGGGCTGAACAAGTTATTCTGCAAACGGGGAAATTGAGATTTCATTCAGAATCGCTTCTGAACCTGTTCTGAGCGTTTTTAAATTCTGCTATGAATGTGTTCGAGTTACGTTCTGAGGCTGTTACTGGTCTGATTCGAAGAGGGGGAGAGGCATGGGGATCATCGACAGGTTGAAGAGTATGGTCGGGCTGGAAAAAGAGGAGGCTTTTCGTCGGTGGTCTGCTACTGAGCTTGCAGATAAGAAAGCCTATCTTGAGAGCAAGTCCCCGGGCTCATTCACTGCTGCGGACCATTACCTGTCTGCTGAGTGGGTCATTCAGCGATACCTTCCAGAAGGGGATGAGCCTACAGATGAGCAGTGGTCGAAAAAAATCAAAGAGATAAGGCAGAAGATCGACATAAATATAAAAATGGCTGCTGCTGGAACACTGCACAATAACCAATCAGATTCGTCAGATGACGACGATCCAGAGTTTAAGCTATGGCTGGACGAGCACCTGAAATAAAAATCCCCTTTCGGGGCTTTGTGAGTTTTTAAGGTCTTTTTTGTGACAGCGCAGGCTTTCGGTGTCGTCAAGACCCCCACATGCCGGTACGCTTCCTGATCTACGTGGCGATGACCGCGCTGACCCGCCTGATGATCGCCGACATCCAGCACAACCATACGCCGGACGATGGCATCATCCTGGTCTCGGTGGCGTTGCTGCTGCTGGCGCTGGCGATCCTGGTGGTGCGCTTCGCCTCGGCGCGCTTCCCTTCGGCGAAGTCCGACGGCGCCGCCGCGCGGCGGGTGGCGAGCGAGGACGCCGAAGGGGAAGCCTGATTCGTCGCCGCGCCGGAGCCGGTCTCCGGCGCGCTTCCGGCCAGCGCAACGGCCTGGCAATGTACTACCATCGCCCGGTCGTGTTCAGGAAGCCTGCCCCATGAAGGGATGGAAACTCTTTACCCCGCTGCTGATCCTCGCGATCGTCGCCATCACCCTCTACCTGCGCCTGCACAATCCGCCCCTGCTGTTGCAGGGCGAGGCGGACGCCACCAACGTCATCGTTTCCTCCAAGGCCAAGGGCCGGGTCCAGGTGCTGCACGTGCGGCGCGGCGACGAGGTGAAGCAGGGCGACCTGCTGATCAGCCTCGACAGCCCCGAGCTGGAAGCCCAGCTCGATGCCCTGCACGCGGCGCGCAACCAGGCCCAGGCGCAGCTCGACGAGTCGCTCCACGGTACCCGCGAGGAGAGCATCCGCGCGCTCAAGGCCAGCCTGGCACAGGCCGAGGCCGAGTTGCGCAACGCCGAGTCGGATTTCCAGCGCAACCAGCAGATGGTCGAGCGCGGCTTCCTCTCGCGGACCCAGTTCGACCTCTCGCGGCGTGAGCGCGATGTCGCCCGCGACCGCGTCGCCGAGGCGCGGGCCAATCTCGACGAAGGTCTCAAGGGCGACCGCGAGGAGCGCCGCCAGGCGTTGCAGGCCGCGGTGCGCCGGGCCGACGCGCAGATCGCCGAGCTACAGGCGCAGATCGACGACCTGCAGGTGCGCGCGCCGGTCAACGGCGAGGTCGGGCCGATCCCCGCCGAACAGGGCGAACTGATCAACGCCTACAGTCCGCTGCTGACGCTGGTGCGGCTGGACGACAGCTACTTCGTCTTCAACCTGCGCGAGGACATCCTGGCCAAGGTGCGCAAGGGCGACCGCATCGTCATGCAGGTGCCCGGCCTGGGCGGCGCCGAGGTCGAGACCGAGCTGCGCTACATCGCCCCGCTGGGCGATTTCTCGACCAGGCGCGCGACCCGCGCCACCGGCGATTTCGACCTGAAGACCTTCGAGACCCGCTTCTACCCGTTGCAGCCGACACCCGGCCTGCGCCCGGGCATGAGCGCGCTGTGGCGCTGGACGAACTGAGCGATGGCGTGGGCCGCGCTGAAGCGCAACGCCAGCCGTTTCGTCCAGGCGTTCAACACCGAGACGCGGATCGCCTGCCGCAGCTGGACCATCCACTGGCTCGGCTGGTGCTGGCCGCTGCTGCTGTTCGGCGTGATCAGCGGCGTCTACCAGGCCGGTACCCTGCTGGACATGCCGCTGGCGGTGATCGACAAGGACCATAGCCAACTGTCGCGCAAGTTGATCCGCGAACTCGACGCGACCTCCCACGCCCAGGTGATCACCGTTCCCGCCGGCGTCCAGGAGGGGCTCGACGCGATCCGTCAGGCCGATGCCTACGCCTTGCTCTACATCCCGCCGGACTTCGAGGCCGACGTGCTCGGCGGGCGCGCGCCGAAGGCCGAGCTGTACTACAACGCGCTGCTGTATTCGGCCGGCTACGCCGCCACCCAGGACTTCTCGGCGCTGGTCGCCAGCCTCAACGGCGAATTGCGTCCGCGCCTGGCCGCCGGGATGCCGGCGGCGCTGCCGCACCTGGCGAGCATCAGCGTGTCCTACGACAGCCTGTTCAATGCCAGCGGCAACTACATCTATTACCAGCAGTTCGCCGCCATCGTGCACCTGCTACAGCTGTTCGTGATCGTCACCATGGTCCATGTGCTGGCCCGCGAGGCGCCGGAACTGCGCGCCTCCTCGCCGCACATCCTGCGGGCCAAGGCCCTCGGCGTACGCCTGGTGGGCAAGCTGGCGCCCTACACGCTGCTGTTCACCGCGCTGCTGATGCTGGAAATCTTCCTGCTGGTGGCGTTCTCCGGCGCGCGCATCAACGGCAGCCCGCTGGCGATGCTGATGATCACGCTGTTCTACGTGATTGCCGCGCAGAGCGTCGGGCTGGTGCTGTTCGTCTTCACCGCCAACCGCTTCACTGCCTATTCGCTGGTGGGCATGCTGATCGGCGTCGCCCAGACCTACTCGGGAGTGCTGATCCCGGAACTGGCGATGCCGACCCTGGCGCGGGTGATCGCCGAGGCCGAGCCGCTGACCCACACCCTGCACGGCCTGTTCGACCAGTTCCTGCGCCAGGCGCCGCCCAGTTCGGCGCTCTACACCTGCGCCAAGCTGGCGCTGTACCCGCTGATCGCCTACATGATCGCCAAGATGCGCCTGCGCAGCCGCCTGGACCTGAGCCCGATATGAAGAACTACCTGCAGATCCTCCGGGAAACCCTGAAGGCCATGCTGTCCAAGCCGATGTGGCTGATGGTCGTGGCCTCGGTGTGCATCACCTCGCTGCCGTACATGAACCACACCGCCCTCGACCTGCCGGTGGCGGTGGTCGACGAGGATCACAGCGACGTGTCGCGCGAGCTGGTCCGGCTGCTCGATTCGGCGCCGAAGGTCGCCGTGGTCGGCTACGACAGCCTGCCGCAGGCCAAGCGCGACCTGGCCTGGCGCGAGCTGTACGCGATCATCGTGATCCCGCTGAACTTCGAGAAGCGCCTGCTGCGCGGCGAGGCGCTGGTGATCCCGTACTTCGGCGATGCCACCAACCGCATGGCCAACGGCCAGATCCAGCAGGACATCTCGGCGGTCTACAGCGCGCTGACCAACCGCTACAACGCTGCCCTGCTGGAACGCGAAGGCTTCACCGCGACCCAGGCGCAGGTGGTGCTGAGCCCGCTGGTAGGGCAATTGACCGACCTGTTCAACCCCGGCATCAGCTTCGCCGCCATCGTCCTTCCGGGGTTGCTGTCGCTGATCCTGCAACACAGCCTGCTGCTCGGCTGCACCCGCGGCAACATCATGCTGCGCGGCGGCACCCCGCGCTACATGCGCCAGCCGCTGTCGACCCGCTTCGGCCGCTACAGCGCGCAACTGCTGATCTGGACCGTGCTGGCGATGCTCTTCTACGTGATCTGGCCGCACCTGCTGGGCTATCGCCAGTCGGCCTCGTTCTTCATGCTGCTGGGGATCGTCCTGCCGTTCCTGATCGCGGTGATCGCCCTCAGCGAGTTCATCGCCGAGCTGCTGCCCACCGAGGAATCGGTGTACCTGACCATGACCTTCATCACCCTGCCGCTGTTCTACATGGCCGGCTACAGCTGGCCGGAACAGGCCATGCCGGACTGGGTACGCTGGCTGGCCGACGCGATCCCCTCGACCTGGGCGATTCGCGCCATCGCCGAGATGAACCAGATGGACCTGCCGCTGCGCGAAGTCAGCGACCATGCCCTGGTGCTGCTGGGCATGGCCGCCACCTATGCGTTGCTGGGTACGCTGCTGTACCAGTACCGCAACTGGCGCTGGGACAACGTCAAGGGTTGGTGAAGCGGCGCAAGGCCGGCCATACTCGGCTGGCGTTCGCACAGGGAGATGAAGGAATGTTTCGTTCGGGGCTTTCTTTGCTGGTGCTTCTGGGGCTCGCCACGCTCGGCGGGTGCGGTTCCGTCAACACGCTGGTGCGCGACGACGCCAGCGCCGCCCACGACCTGCGCCTGAAGGCGACCGCCTGCACCAGCCTGCCGCGGGTGTACAGCGGGGTCAGCTACACCTTCTGCCGGCTCAACGTGAAGACCGGGTCGCCGGTGGCGCCGGCGCAAGCCGACGGCATCCTCGAGGTGCTGGCCCTCGACTTCGCGCTGTCCGGGGTGATCGACACCCTCGCGCTGCCCTATACCTCGTACCGCCAGTACCGCGACGGCAACCTGTCCCTGGCCAACTGAGTCAGGGAATCAGCGGCAGCACGATCTCGTCGCTGCGGCTGATCCCGGCGGTCTCGCTGCGGCACAGGTCGAGGAACTCGCGCATGGTCGCAGTCTGGTACTTCTGCTTGTGCCAGATGAAGTAGAACTGCCGGCGCAGGTCCAGGCCGGGCGTTTCCACCGGCACCAGGCTGCCGCGGCGGAAAGCGTCGCGCAGGGCCAGGCGGGAAATGCAGCCGATGCCCAGGCCGGACTCCACGGCACGCTTGATCGCCTCGGTGTGCTCCAGCTCCAGGCGGATGTTCAGCGGCCGCGGGTGATGACGCATGGCCTGGTCGAAGGTCAGGCGGGTGCCGGAGCCCTGCTCGCGGAGGATCCAGGCCTCCCGCGTCAGCCGTTCCAGGTCGGCGCCGCCCCGCCGCGCCAGCGGATGCTGGGGGGCGCAGAACACCACCAGTTCGTCCTCCATCCAGGGTTGCACCTCGATGTCCGGATGCCGGCAGTCGCCCTCGATCAGGCCCAGGTCCAGCTCGTAGTGGGCGACCTGCTGCACCACCTGGGCGGTGTTGTGCACGTGCAGGCGCACCCGGCAGTCCGGCTGGCGCTGCATGAAGGCGCCGATCAGCAGCGTGGCCAGGTAGTTGCCGATGGTCAGGGTGGCACCGAGGTCGAGGGAGCCGAAGGCGGTCTTGCCGTTGAGCAGGTTCTCGATTTCCTCGCCGCGGTCGAGCAGCGCCACCGCCTGCGGCAGCAGTTGGCGGCCGAGGGCATTGAGGGTCAGGCGCTTGCCGGCGCGGTCGAACAGCTTGCAGTCGAACTGTCGCTCCAGCTCGCCGAGCGAGGTGCTGGTCGCCGACTGCGACAGCGACAGCCCCTCGGCGGCGCGGGAGACGCTCTCCTGCTGGGCCACGGCGACGAACACCTCGAGCTGGCGGAGGGTGAATTTCATCCAGGCTTCCTCGTCTAGAGCGAAAGGCCCCGCGACATTTTGCCGTTCCGTCGGCGGGGTTGGCTCGGTTATCCTTGCGCCCCGTCCGCGGGAGCGATGGGAGCCCTCGGCGGCCGGCGGCCGACCGATATCGTGTTATCCCATATCCATATTCTGGATAAGCATTATCCAGACAATTCATTTTGCGGATATTTTGGCAACCGATAAAATGCCGCGCAACTGCGTCACGTCTGCTGCTGTTGGTGTGCGCCCGCGTTTTCCTAGGAGTCTTTGATGAGCAATCTGTACACCGAGCGCGTTCTCAGCGTGCACCACTGGAACGACACCCTGTTCAGCTTCAAGACCACCCGCAACCCGGGTCTGCGCTTCAAGACCGGCCAGTTCGTGATGATCGGCCTGGAAGTCGACGGTCGTCCGCTGATGCGCGCCTACAGCATTGCCAGCCCGAACTACGAAGAGCACCTGGAGTTCTTCAGCATCAAGGTCCCGGACGGCCCGCTGACCTCGCGCCTGCAGCACCTGAAGGAAGGCGACGAGCTGATGGTCAGCCGCAAGCCGACCGGCACCCTGGTGCACGACGACCTGCTGCCCGGCAAGCACCTCTACCTGCTCAGCACCGGCACCGGCATGGCGCCCTTCCTCAGCGTGATCCAGGACCCGGAAACCTACGAGCGCTACGAGAAGGTGATCCTGGTCCACGGCGTGCGCTGGGTCAGCGAACTGGCCTACGCCGACTTCATCACCAAGGTCCTGCCGGAACACGAGTACTTCGGCGACCAGGTGAAAGAGAAGCTGATCTACTACCCGCTGGTGACCCGGGAGCCGTTCCGCAACCAGGGCCGCCAGACCGACCTGATGCGCAGCGGCAAGCTGTTCGAGGACATCGGCCTGCCGCCGATGAACCCGCAGGACGACCGTGCGATGATCTGTGGCAGCCCGAGCATGCTGGAAGAGACCAGCGCCGTGCTCGATAGCTTCGGCCTGAAGATCTCGCCGCGCATGGGCGAGCCGGGCGACTACCTGATCGAGCGCGCCTTCGTCGAGAAGTAGGCCTCCGCCGCGCCTCGTCGCGCCAGGCGAAGAAAGCCCCTGCCGTATCCGCGGCAGGGGCTTTCTGCTTTCCGGCCCCCGCTCAGTGCGCCGGGTGCCGGTGCGGGTGGTCGCCGCCCACGCCTTGCAGCACCGCCTGGTCGATCTCGTCGAAGCGCAGTACCCGGCCGCCTTCCTCGGCCGCCAGGCGCGTCGCGGCCTCTTCGTCGGCGAACGAGGCGAGGGTGGCGCCCATGCCGCCCGGCCGCTGGATGCCGACCACGTAGTAGGCGCGGGTGGCGTCGATCAGGCGGGCATCGTCGGGGTGCCGCCAGTCGGCCTGGCTCATGTCGTGGACATACAGGCGCGCCTGGCCCTGGCGGTTTTCCGGTTGCAGCCACCAGCCGAACAGTTCGGCGGTGGAGCAGAACTTGCGCACCGCGCCGGGAAGCACCGCCTCGCCCTTGGGACCGGGCATTTCCTCGATGAGCATGCCGCAGACGTGGCATTCGTCGCCGCTGGCGATCGGCACCGGGCCGAGTGCCGTGGCGTCGTCCCGCGACGCATCGCAGCCGGCCAGCAGCAGGCCGAGCAGGAGCGTGCCGAGCAGAGGGCGCAGGGGGAGGGTATGACGTTGCATGGCGGAACCTCGTGAGTCAGATGGGGCGGCGGCGGAACAGGCCGTGGGCCAGCGCCAGGGCAGCGCAGGCCCAGAGGGCCAGGGCCAGCCAGAGGGCGCTGGCGGACACCGGCAGGTCGCTGGCCAGGGGAACCACCCCGCCGGCGGCGGCTGCGTCGAAGCCGGACAGGTTGATCAGCCGGTAGAGGTCGGTCGGGTTGAGCAGCAACAGCCAGGGCAGCAGCCGCGGGCTCAGGTGACCCTGGCTGAGGACCAGGATCGCCAGCAGGGCCAGGTCGAACAGCAGGACGAAGAAGAACCACAGGCCGAGCGCCTGCCCGGCGGCGCTGGATTTCTCGCTGGCGCGGCTGCTCAGGGCGTAGGCCAGGGCGAGGAACACGCAGCCGAGCAGCAGCGAGGAACCCATGAAGCGGCCGAAGGCGCCCAGCAGGATGGCCGCCTCGACCTCCGGCACCAGCGCGAGGATCGCCAGCGCCGCGCTGCCGAAGCCGATCAGGGTGGCCAGGGCGAGGATCAGGCCGTGACCGAGGAACTTGCCGAGCAGCAACTGGCCGCGCCCCAGCGGGTAGGTCAGGAGCAGCAGCAGGGTGCCGCCTTCCTCCTCGCCGACGATGGCGTCGTAGGCCAGCAGCAGGGCGATCAGCGGCATCAGGAAGGTGGCCAGGCTGGTCAGGCTGGCGACCGTCGCCGGCACCGAGGTGAAGCCGACCTGGCCGGCCGCGGCGGCGCCGAACCAGGCGATGCCCACCGAGAGCAGGGCGAACAGCAGGCTGATCGCCAGCAGCCAGCGATTGCGCAGGCCGTCGGCCAGTTCCTTGCGGGCGATGGTCCAGACTACGGGCATGGCGTGGCTCCGGCGGGGGCGGGGGACATGTGGTGGCGATAGAGGTCCTCCAGCGACGGCGGCAGGATCTCCAGGTCGAACTCGCGCGCGGCCAGCAGCGCTTCCAGCACGCCGTCGCGCTCGGCATCGTCCAGCAGTACCTCGATGCGCTGGCCGTCCAGTCTCCGCGCCGCCAGGCCGGCCCGGCGCCAGCGTTCGAGCCACTGCGGGTTATGTGGGCTGGCCAGGCGCACGCGGGTCGGCAGAGCCGCCTTGCGGCGCAGTTCGGCGAGGCTGCCGGCCACTTGCAGGCGGCCGCCGGCGAGAATCGCGGCGCGGTCGATATGCGTCTCGACGCCGGGCAGCACATGGGAGCAAAGGACGATCCCGGTGCCCTGGCCGCGCAGGCGGTCGAGCAATTGGTAGAGCTCGACGGTGGCCAGCGGGTCGAGGCCCACCGTCGGTTCGTCGAGCAGCAGCAGGCGCGGTTCGCCGAGCAGCGCCTGGGCCAGGCCGAGGCGCTGGCGCATGCCCTTCGAGTAGGTTTTCAGGCGCCGCCTGGCGGCATGGCCGAGGCCGACCTGTTCCAGCAGGCGCGCGGCTTCGGCCGGCGCCACGCCCTTGAGGCGGGCGAAGTGGCGCAGGGTTTCCGCGCCGCTGAGCTGCGGGTAGAAGGTCACGTTCTCCGGCAGGTAGCCGAGCTGGCGGCGCGCCCCCAGGCTCCTCGCATCGTGGCCGAGGACCCGCACGCGGCCTTCGCTGGGGGCCAGCAGGCCGAGGACCAGCTTGATGGTGGTGGTCTTGCCGGCGCCGTTGTGGCCGAGCAGGCCGAGCACCTCGCCGGGCTCCAGGCGCAGGTCGAGCCCGCTCAGGGCGGTGAGGGCGCCGTAGCGCAGGGTCGCGCCGTCGATCTCGACCAGGCTCATGGCCTCGGCTCCGCGGCGGGCATCCGCATCAGCGGATGGCTGTCGCGCACGCCGGGCGAGCGCACCACCGGGAAGGCGCGCTGGACCCAGCGCAGCAGCTCGATGCTCGGGCTGTTCAACAGCAGGCGTACCTGCGGGTACAGCCAGATCAGCCGGTCGACGTTGTCGTTGGGCTCGTAGGCGACGTCGCCGAGACCGTCGTCGTCGCGGTCCCAGCCCAGGTAGTCGCTCCAGTAGTTGCCGCGGCCGTCGGCGGACCACTCCTGCTCGCGGCTGGCGACGTACTTGACCTGCTGGCGGTTGCCTATGAAGGCGTTGCCGGCGATGCGATTGTCCTCCGAGCCGGCGGTGAGGTGGATGCCCAGGGCGCTGTCGGCGAAGCTGTTGCCTTCGATGCGGTTGAACAGCGAGTTGTAGATGAACAGCGCCTTGCCCTCGGCGCCGGAAATCATCGCGTCGCCGGTGCTGCCGCTGCGCACGCCCTCGACGCGGTTGCCGGCCAGGGTCGAGTAGGTGATGTAGTTCATCAGGATGCCGTAGTTCTCGTCGTCGATGGAGCGGTTGCCGGTCACGGTCAGCTTGCGGCTCTGCATCAGCGCGTAGCCGGTGCGGGTGCGCCGGGTCAGGTTGTCGGTCACCCGGCTGTTGTGGGTGAACATGTAGTGCACGCCGTAGCGCAGCTCCTCGAAGCGGTTGGCTTCGATGCTGCTGTCGTTGGAAGTGTCGATGTAGACCCCGTCGCGGGTGTGGCTGACCCGGTTGCCGCGGACCAGGGCGTCCTTCACCGCATAGAGGTGGATACCGTTGCCGCGATCCTGGGAGCGCACGCTTTCGTCGCCCTCGATGCGGTTGTCGAGCACCTGCGCGCCCGCCGTGGCGTCGAGCCAGACGCCGAAGCCCGCGCCGCGCAGATCGTTGCCGCGGATCACGGCGTCGCTGGCGGCCTTGCCGACGAAGATCGCGGCGTCGAGTTCGGTCAGGTTGCGCCCCCAGTTGCGCAGCCGGCAGCCCTCGACGGTGATCCCGGGGCTGGTCAGGGTCAGCAGGCTGCCGTGGCCGCCGCCGTCCAGTTCGGCGCCGGCCTCGCAGCGTAGGTGCAGCGGCCGGTCGATGACGAAGTTGCCGGCGTAGCGGCCCGCCGCCAGGCTCCAGCGGCCATCGCCGTCGGCCCGCAGCGGCAGGCCGTCGACCGGCTCCGCGCGGGCCGTGGCGAGGCCGAGCAGGAGCAGGGCGAGGAGCGGCCCCGCCCGGCGCCCGGCCAGCGACCGCGCTGCGTGGATCAAGCCTTTTCCACCAGCATCCGCCCGCACATTTCCATGTGCAGGGCGTGGCAGAACCAGCTGCAGTAGTACCAGTGCACCCCGGGCTTATCGGCGACGAAGGTGATCGACGAGGTCTGTTGCGGGCTGATCTCCATGCAGACGCCGTGGTTGACCATGACGAAGCCGTGGGTCACGTCCTCGATCTCGTCGAGGTTGGTGATGGTCACGGTGACTTCGTCGCCCTGCTTCACCTTGAACTCGGTGAGGCCGAAGGAGGGCGCCATCGAGACCATGTAGACGCGGACCTTGTTGCCCTCGCGGATGACCTTGTTGTCCTTCATCAGGTCGATGCCGTCCTTTTCCGCGCGCTTGACCGTCTCGGCGAAGAACGGGTCCTTGCGGTCCCAGATCTTGCGGGTCTTGATCTGGTCGCGGCGGGCGAGGATGCAATCGTGCGGTTCGGCGAAGGTCGGGCCGTCGTGGACCAGCTTCATTTCCTCGCCGGAAATGTCGATCAACTGGTCGTTCTCCGGGTGCAGCGGACCGGTGGGCAGGAAGCGGTCCTTGGAGAACTTGCTGAGCACCACGATCCACTTGCCGTCGGCTTCGCTGGTCTCGCACAGGGTGGCGTGGTTGTGCCCCGGCTGGTACTGCACGTCGAGCTTCTGGCGGATGTAGTCGACCTTCTCGCCCTTGTAGGCGCGCACCGCGTCGGCCAGGTTCCACTTCACCAACTGGCTGTCGATGAACAGCGTGGTATAGGCGTTGCCTCGGCCATCGAAAGTGGTGTGCAGCGGGCCGAGGCCCAGTTCCGGCTCGCCCACCACCACGTCGCGCGGGTCCGCCAGCTTGTCGGCGAACAGGTCGCCGAGGCGCTCGATGGCGATCATGGTGCAGGTCGGCGAGAGCTTGCCGTTGGCGATGAAGTACTTGCCGTCCGGCGAGGTGTTCAGCCCGTGGGGGTTCTTCGGTACCGGGATGTAGCGGGTCACCGGGCTGTCCTTGCCGTCCTTGCGCCGGCCGTCGACCACCGGCACCTTCGAGTCGCCGAGGGTGACGAAGCGCTTCGCCTTGATCTCGGCCTCGATGCGCGGGATGTCGAACACCACCACCCAGTCGCGCTCGTTGCGCATCATGCCGCCGAGGTCGACGGCCTTCTCCGAGTTGTAGCAGGTGGAGGCGGCGAACCTGCCGCTGTAGTCCATGTCGGTGTTGTCGAGGTTGCCGTCGACGATCACCTGCCAGGCCACTTCCATGGTCTCGGCGTCGATGGCGTTGTACAGGGTGAAGGCGTTGTCGCCGGACAGGTCGAAGGTCGAGCCGTCGTTGGGATGGGGGATGATGAACTCGGCGTTGCAGAACACGTAGCGGGTATGCGGCACCTTTTGCAGGCGCAGGCCGTGGATCGCCTGGACGTTGGGAATGGTGACGATGCGGTCGCATTTCATGACGTCCAGGCGGATGCGCGCGACCCGGCTGTTGGCCTTGTCGTTGATGAACAGGTACTTGCCGTCGTACTTGCCGTCGGTCATCGAGATGTGCGGATGGTGGCAGTCGCCGTTGAGGAAGCGCGCGCTGTCGCCGAGGACCCGCTTGCTCTCGTTGGTCAGGCCCCAGCCGGTGGCCGAGTCGACGTTGAACACCGGTATGCGCATCAGCTCGCGCATCGACGGCACGCCGAGCACGCGTACTTCGCCGGAATGTCCGCCGCTCCAGAACCCGTAGTACTCATCCAGTTCGCCGGGGGCGACCTCGGCCTTGCTGCGCTCGCCCTTGCCCGCGGCCCGGGCCTCGCGGCCGACCACCGCGCTGCCCAGGGCGCTGGCGCCAACCAGGGCGGCGGCTCCGGTCAGCGCCGAGGCGCCGAGGAAGCCGCGGCGGTTCAGGCCGTGGGTTTCTTCGTGGGGGCTTTTCGTGTCGTCGCTCATCTCGTGTCGTCCTCAAGGGCAGTCAGGGGAAAGGGAGCCAGGTCAGAGGTTCTCCGCGGGTATCCGCGCGTTGTCCGCCGGCGCGCTCTTCGCGCGCTTCTTGCGCTTGTTCACCAGCGGCGGGCACTTGTCCTGGTCGTGGTAGGTCATCTGGCAGTCGAGGCAGTAGTGGCATTCGTTGGCCTCGATGCGGCCGTCGGGATGGATCGCCTGGATCTCGCATTCGCGGGCACAGAGCTGGCAGGGCCTGCCGCATTCCGCACGGCGCTTGAGCCAGTCGAACAGGCGCGCCTTGGCCGGGATCGCCAGGGCCGCGCCCAGCGGGCAGAGGTAGCGGCAATAGACCTTGCGGGTGAACAGGTTGACCACCAGCAGCGCGACGGCGTAGGCGACGAACCACCACTGGCGGTCGAAGCCGAGGGGGATGGCGGTCTTGAACGGCTCCACCTCCGCGGCCTGCTCGGCCAGCGCCAGGGATTCCAGGGAGAGACCGAAGAGCACCAGCAGGATGATGTACTTGATCGCCCAGAGCCGCTCGTGCACGGCGAACGGCACCTGGAACTGCGGCACGCGGAGCTTGCGCGCGAGTTCGTTGAGCAGTTCCTGTAGCGCACCGAACGGGCACAGCCAGCCGCAGAACACGCCGCGGCCCCAGAGCAGCAGGCTGGCTGCGGTGAAGGTCCAGAGGATGAACAGCAGCGGGTCGCTGAGGAACAGCTCCCAGCGGAAGCCTTCGAACAGCGCGTGGACGAAGGTCAGCACGTTGACCACCGATAGCTGGCCGAGGCTGTACCAGCCCAGGTAGACCAGGGTGAACGCCAGGTAGCCGGTGCGCAGTCGCTGCATCAGGCGCGGCCGTCGCACCAGGCGGTCCTGGAGGAAGAGGATCGCCAGGAGCAGGACGAGGGCGGTACAGAGGACCCCGACCTGGAAACTCTTCTGGTACCAGACCCGCAGCCACAGCGGCCGGGCAGCCTCTTCCAGGGCGGCCAGTTCCTCGGCCGTTGGCTGCGGCCGCTCCAGGTATTCCTCGGGCGTCTGGCAGGCCAGCTCGAAGCTGGTGAATACCCCCGCCACCGGGCCGGTCTGGCGCCGCACGAGCAACTCCAGGGTCCAGGGCGAGCCCGGATCGAAACGCTGGCTGGCGCGGGCGACGAAGATCGCCATCTCGCGGAACTCCGGCATGCCTTCGGCGTAGACGTCCGACAGGCGCTGGTAGTCGAGGTCGCGGAAGCTGATGATGTCGCCGAACTGGCGCAGTTGGACCCGATCGAAGATGCCACCGCGCACGTAGCCGGAACCCTTGAAGGAATACTCGCCGTCGCCGAGCACGACGAAGGCGTATTCGCCTGGCTTCAGCGACGCCATCAGTTCGCGGTACTGGTTGTCGCCGAGCAGGCTGCGGCCCACCGCGGGAGGGTTGAGCAGGGCGCTGTAGAGATCGATGAACGGCTCGTCGCGGTGCGCCGCGTCGGCCTCGCCGATGCCTTCGGCCTCGCTGCCCTTGAAGGCGTCGTCGATCTGCCCGCGACTCAACTGCAGGCGGCGGATCGCGCCGTTGCCGAGCAATTCGCTCCAGCTCGCCGTCGCTGCCGGCTGCTGGCGCACCTGCGCCGGCTTGGGCCGCACATTGCCGCGGTCCTCGATCAGGCCGAGGGCAACCGCCACCGTATGCGCGGCGCGCATGACGATCTCGTTGACCACCATCACCGTCACCGTGGCGCCGCTCACCGCGTCGACGGTAACCGCCTGCGGGTCGCTGGAGCGGCCGACCACCACCCGCTGGTCGGCGCGCACGCCGTCGTACCTGGCGCTGAAGGCGTGCAGCTTCTCTTCCGGGATGCCGATCAGCAGGATCGGTTCGTGGTGTTCGAGGACGTAGGCGTCGCGGATAACCGCCTGCGGATCGAGGATCACCTGCAGGTTGATCGGCTTGCCGGAGTAAGCCGGGATGTCGGTGACGCTGAGGGTCTGGAAGGCGTAGCCGAGGGTTTCCTCGCCCTTGCTCAGGCGGCGTACGCCGTAGTCGCCTTCGGGGTCGCCGATCCGCTCGACCGCGGGGAATACCTGGGCGATGCGCAGGCGCTCCAAATCGCTGAGTTCGGCACCCTGGGCGGCGAGGCCGACCAGCAGGAGCATCCAGGCGAAGACACACCGCCACGATCCGGCGGAAAAACGAAGGGCGCGCATAGGTTCCATCTACTACTGGCTACCGGCGAAAAAAGGGACGCCGCGCTGCGGTGGGGTCTGCGCCTGGCGGTGGAATCGCTTCCGTTGCCGGATGCTAGGAGGTGCGGGGGCGGAACGCGCTTGATGAAAGTCAAGAAGTGGAGATGAGGAGCCAGCGAGGTTGCTGGCACTCAGTGTACCGAGTCGCCCCTCTCCCTTCAGGGAGAGGGGAGAGGGCTGCCCGAGGCTCAGGCCAGGCGTTGCCCGGATACCGCTGGATGGTACAGCGGCTGCACCTTGTTGCCCGCCGGGTCGAGCAGGTGGAAGCTGCGCGCGCCGTCGCCGTGGTCGAAGGGTTGGTCGAGCAGGGTCACGCCCAGCGCCTTCAGGTAACGGTACCAGGCCTCCAGTTCCTCCACGCTGTCGACGACGAAGCCGTAGTGATCCATGGTCTGCAGGCCGTTGCTGGCAGCGTGGGCGCGGCCGAGGGAAAGGTTGTCGTTGCCGCAGGTGAGATACACCAGGTCTTCGTTGGCGCGGTTCAGCACTTCCATGCCCAGCACGTCGACATAGAAGCGCTCGCATTCTTCCAGGTTGGGCACCAGCAGGGCGAGGTGACGCAGGCCGTTGAGGCGGGAGGGGCGGGCAGGGCGGTCGGACATGGGTTTGCTTCCTTTTTTGTATACAATAATTTTGTAAATCTAAAACAAAAGGAAGTTTCCGTGTACTGCATCTTTATCAAGACCCGCCTCAGGCCCGGCTGCGCCGAGGCTTTCATCGATGCCATCCAGGTCAACGCCGCCGCTTCCGTGTCCACCGAGCCCGGCTGCCTGGTGTTCGACGTTTCCCGCGACCGACAGGACCCTGACCTGGTCTATCTCTACGAGGTCTATCGCGATGACGCAGCCTACGAGGCGCACACCCGCACCGCGCATTTCCGCGACAGCCGACCGTTGGTCGAGCCGCTGATCCTCGAACAGGAAGTCTTCGAAAGCGACGCGCTGGCGCTCAATCCGCTGCGCTGAGAAGGCTCAATCGCCGCCGGCGACGTCCAGCACGCGGATCAGGTCCGGGCGCGGGTAGTGCCAATGCACGTCGAGGTCCCACAGGCGCACCCCGTAGCGGCGCCCGGGCTCTGGCTTCTGGTAGGCCGGGCGTGGGTCCTGCGCCAGGCATTGCTCGATCAGCTCGGCCACCGGCTGCCGCAACCGCTGGCCGTGCTCATGGGCCTGGCGCCGCGCCTGCTCGCTCCACTCCACGGCGATGCCCGGCGGCGGCGCGTCGGCGATGCCGTTGCGGGCGTCGGCCACGGCGTCGGCGTAGGGTACGTAGGGCTTGATATCGAGTACCGGGGTGCCGTCGAGCAGGTCGATTCCGGACAGCCACAGGCGCCCCGCTTCGAAGCCCTCCAGGCGCACCACCGACTGGCCGATGCCGTTCGGCCGATGGGTGGCGCGGGTGGCGAAGACTCCCAGCGAGCGGTTGCCGCCCAGGCGCGGCGGGCGCACCTTCAGTCGCGGCTTGTCTTCCAGGGCCTGGTGGAAGAGGAACAGCAGCCAGACATGGCTGACCTGCTCCAGGCCTTCCAGCGCTTCCACCTGGTCGAACGGCGGCAGCAGTTCCAGGGTCCCCCGCGCCGCCGGCGCGAGCAGCGGCTGGCGCGGGATGGCGAACTTCTCCATGAAGCAGGAGCGGATGTAGCCGATGGGAGAAACGCTGTGGGTCATGGCGGGACGAGGCGAGCGGTCGGGGGCGTCATGTTACCCGGATTGGCGGCGCTCAGAGATGAAAACCGCCGTCGATGGGGATCACGTTGCCGGTCATGTAGGCGCCGGCGGTGCCGGCCAGGCTGATCGCCAGCGCCGCCATCTCCTCCGGGCGACCCCAGCGGCCCATGGGAATCGACGCGCTGTCCGCCTCCAGTGCCTGCGGGTCATTGGCGATGTGACGGGTCATGCGGCTCGGAAAGCGTCCGGGAGCGATCACATTGACATTGATGTGCTCGCCGACCAGTTCCTTCGCCAGCATCCGCGACAGTTGATGCAGCGCGGCCTTGCTCGGCCCGTAGGCATAGGCTTGTTCGCCCATGGCGCTGATGCCCGCCACCGAGCCGATGTTGATCACCCGCGCCGGGTTCTCCGCGCTGGCCGAGCGGCGCAGCAGCGGCAGCAGTTGCTGGATGCAGGAAAACACCGAGGTGACATTGAGCTGCATGACCTTTTCCCAGCCGGACACCGGATAGCTTTCCAGCGCTGCGCCCCAACTGGTGCCGGCGTTGTTCACCAGGATATCCAGCCGCGCGCTGAGTTCGCCGAGCGCCTGCGCCAGGCGCCGGGCACCGGCTTCGCTGGAAAGGTCGGCGGGGATCGCCTGGCAGTCGCCGTAGGCCGAGAGGCGTGTGGCGGTGTCGGCGCAGGCCTCTGCGTCACGTGCGCAGATGAAGACGCGGGCGCCGGCTTCGAGAAGACCCTGGGCGATCATCTGGCCGATGCCGCGGCTGCCGCCGGTGACCAGGGCGATGCGACCGGCGAGACTGAAATAGGGATGCATGGGAATGACTCCGGGCTGGGCAGGGGAGACCAACCTACGATTCGCCTCGCTGCCGGCGCAGCATTATCCAGGTACGGAATGACGTGGCATCCGTGGCTCAGCGGCTACCGCGGCAATGCCACAGATACAGGTAGGCGATCAGGTTGACCAGCAGAACGATGGCGCCAAGGATCCATTGCACCGCCGGGGTCAGGCCGGCGGGATAGATCAGCGGCAACAGGTAGTGCTCGACGAAGCCGCCGCTGTAGCCGGCGTCCCCGGCGGCCCGGCGCAGACGATTCTCCAGCGGGGTCAGCGGACAGGGCAGGCCGAGGAACTCAACGGCGCAGCCCCAGGCCACCGCCGGCAGGTGCAGCCAGGCCAGGCGTGGCCAGCGCAACGGCAGCAGGCCGCCGAACAGGACGAACAGGATGAAGCCCAGGTGCAGCCAGACCAGGGCATCGGCGGCCAGGCGATAGCTCATTCGGCTCTCCCTCGTGGCGTTGGAGGGATAACGCCACCGCTACAGGGGCCGGCGGATAACCGCCTTGCGGTTACTCGCCCATGGTTTGGCCATCCATAAAGAAAAAGCCGGCGAATGCCGGCCATTTCAAGCGCTACGCGTGGGCTTCGGCGCTCAGGCCTGGGCCAGCTCCGCATCGTGTGCGATCAGGGCGACCAGCGCGTTCTGCTGACGGTGGGTCAGCTGGCGGAAACGCTGCAGCAGCTCGCGCTCGTGCAGGCTGAGTTCCGGGCTGTCCAGGCGAACACCGAGATTGTCTTGCAGCGCCCCTTCCTGGAGCAGGCTCTGCTCGAGTCGGGCGATGATCTCGGAGTTCATGCTACGGTGATGGCTGCGAGCGACTTCTGCGATCTGCTCACGCATGCCCTCGGGCAGACGAACGACGAATTTGTCAGCGGTACGGCTGGAGTAGGTAGGAGTTGCCTGTTTCAGTGGGCGCATACATTGAACCTGTAGAGTCAGGGAAAAGCGGTGCCGAGGAAGCGTTCATTGTTCTCGGGCCTATGACCACGATTTCCGCTAGCCGTTCAGTCTGTTATTTCGGAAACAACAATTAGTTGACGTCAATTGTGCGTTGCGTGCCGGCGTTTTGCCAGTACCAGCTATCTGAAATGCGAGCGATTCAGCAAAAGCCTAGTTTTTTACTGGGGGTTGGATGATGGCCTTCTGACCACCGGTCGTTCAAGGGATTGTCACTCGACTGTCATCGTCACTTCACCGGGCTGACACAGTCTCCTTCTATCTTGGTCTACACCAGATGGCGCCGCTGGCGTCTTCGTGCAACCGATTGGAGGGAGAACGATGAGCGCGGTGATCCGTGTCGACAGCCTGAACAAGACCTTTGCCCGCAAGCAGGCGCTTTTCAACCTGAGGCTGGAGATCCAGGCGGGCGAGATGGTGGCGTTGATCGGTGCATCCGGCTCCGGCAAATCCACGCTCCTGCGTCACGTCGCCGGGCTTGCCCGCTGCGACCGCGACAACGGCGGCAGCATCGACGTGCTGGGTCGCCGCCTGCAGGCGTCCGGCCGCCTGAGCGGCGAAGTGCGTCGCCTGCGCGCCGACATCGGCTACATCTTCCAGCAGTTCAACCTGGTCAACCGCCTCAGCGTGCTGGACAACGTCCTGCTCGGCTTCCTCGGTCGCATGCCGCGCTGGCGCGGTTCGCTGGGGCTGTTCAGCGCCGAGCAGAAGCGCCAGGCCCTGGAAGCGCTGGCACGGGTCGGCCTGGCCGATTTCGCCGGGCAGCGCGCCTCGACCCTTTCCGGCGGCCAGCAGCAGCGCGTGGCCATCGCCCGCGCCCTGACCCAGAAGGCCGAGGTGATTCTCGCCGACGAACCGATCGCCTCGCTCGACCCGGAGTCGGCGCGCAAGGTGATGGACATCCTCGCCGATATCAACCGCCACGACGGCAAGACCGTGGTGGTGACCCTGCATCAGGTCGACTACGCGTTGCGCTATTGCCCGCGCGCGGTGGCCCTGAAGGGCGGCCGGATCCTCTTCGACGGCAGCAGCGAGCACCTTTCCGAAGGCTTCCTCAACGAACTCTACGGCGCCGAAGGGGACACCCCGCTGCTGTTTTCCGACCGTGCCCGGCGCGGGGCGGAGAGCCAGCCGGAACTGACCCTCGCGCGCGCCTGACGTCATTCGAACCGCATAAAAACCCGCCAAACCCTGCCCAGGAGTTCTCTCCATGTTGAAACGCTTCAGTCGTGTGCTCGCGGCTTCCGCCCTGCTCGCCGGCTCCCTTGCCGGGATGGCGCACGCCGACCAGCCGGTGATCAATTTCGGGATCATCTCCACCGAGTCGTCGCAGAACCTCAAGAGCATCTGGGAACCCTTCCTCAAGGACATGAGCCAGCAGACCGGCTACCAGGTGAAGGCCTTCTTCGCCCCCGACTACGCCGGGATCATCCAGGGCATGCGTTTCGACAAGGTCGACATCGCCTGGTACGGCAACAAGGCCGCCATGGAAGCGGTGGATCGCGCCCACGGCGAGATCTTCGCCCAGACCGTCGCCGCCAGTGGCGCGCCGGGCTACTGGAGCCTGCTGATCGCCAACAAGGACAGCAAGATCGACAGCGTCGAGGACATGCTGGCGAACGCCAAGAGCCTGACCTTCGGCAACGGCGATCCGAACTCCACGTCCGGCTACCTGGTGCCCGGCTACTACGTGTTCGCCAAGAACAACGTCGACCCGGTCAAGGCCTTCAAGCGCACCCTCAATTCCAGCCATGAGGTCAACGCACTGGCGGTGGCCAACAAGCAGGTCGACGTCGCCACCTTCAATACCGAGGGCATGGAGCGCCTGGAATTGACCCAGCCGGAGAAGGCCAGGCAGCTCAAGGTGATCTGGAAGTCGCCGCTGATCCCGGGCGACCCGCTGGTGTGGCGCAACAACCTGAGCGACGAGCAGAAGAACAAGCTGCGCGACTTCTTCTTCAAGTACGGCGCCAACGCCGAGCAGAAGAAGGTCCTCGCCGACCTGCAATGGTCGAAGTTCCAGCCCTCCGACGACGACCAGTTGCTGCCGATCCGCCAGCTCGAGCTGTTCAAGCAGCGCACCGACGTGGCGAACAACGCCAACCTCGGCGCCGAGGAGAAGGCCGCCAAGCTGAAGGCCCTCGACGAGGAGCTGGCCAAGCTGGAGAAACGCATGGCCGAGCGCGAGCAGAAGACCGCCGCCAACGCCGGCTGATCCACCCCGGGCGCGGCCGGCGCCGCGCCCACCCGATTCGCCAATACCGCTGTCGAGATTCCCGATATGAGCACTCTGAGCACCACCGCCGCGGCGGCCGCCACCGGCAAGCCATCCTGGGGACGCCTGGTCGGCTGGGGCCTGTTCCTCGCCATCCTCGCCTGGTCCTGGAAGGGCGCGGAAATGAACCCGGCCGTGCTGTTCCGCGACGCCGGCAATATGGCGACCTTCGCCGCCGACTTCTTCCCGCCGGACTTCGGCAACTGGAAGCTCTACCTCAGCGAGATGCTGGTCACCGTGCAGATCGCCCTCTGGGGCACGGTGCTGGCCATCGTCTGCGCCATCCCGCTGTCGATCCTGGCCTCCGAGAACATCGTGCCCTGGTGGGTCTACCAGCCGGTGCGGCGGGTGATGGATGCCTGCCGTTCGATCAACGAGATGGTCTTCGCCATGCTCTTCGTGGTCGCCGTCGGCCTGGGCCCGTTCGCCGGCGTGCTGGCGCTGTTCATCAGCACCACCGGGGTGCTCGCCAAGCTCTTCGCCGAGGCGGTCGAGGCGATCGACCCCGGTCCGGTCGAAGGCGTCCGCGCCACCGGTGCCAGCGCCCTGCAGGAGGTCATCTTCGGGGTCATCCCGCAGGTCCTGCCGCTGTGGATCTCCTATTCGCTGTACCGCTTCGAGTCCAACGTGCGTTCCGCCACCGTGGTCGGGATGGTCGGCGCCGGCGGCATCGGCGTGATCCTCTGGGAGGCCATCCGCGGCTTCCAGTTCGGCCAGACCTGCGCCGTGCTGATCGTGATCATCGTGGTGGTGAGCCTGATCGACGTTCTGTCACAACGCCTGCGCAAGCTGTTCATCTGACGACGCGAGGAGGGCGCCTGGTGCGCCCTTTCCAAACCATGCACTTGTCTAGACAAAGCGAACCGCTGTACCGCGAACTGGCCGAACGGCTGCGCCAGGAACTGCTGGCCTACCGCCCCGGCGACTACCTGCCCGGCGAGATCCAGCTGGCCCAGCGCTTCGCGGTGAACCGCCATACCCTGCGCAGGGCGCTCGACGAACTGGTGCTCGAAGGCCGCGTGCTGCGGCGCCAGGGCAAGGGCACCCAGGTCCTGGAGGCGCCGACGATCTACCCGATGGGCGCCGCCAACGCCTACACCGAGTCGCTCTCGGCCCAGGGCCACCGGGTCGAGGCCCGGCTGCTGGAGGCGCGCCAGCGTCCGGCCGGCGCCGCCGAGGCCACCCACCTGGGGATCGGCGAGGGCGGGCGGGTGCTGGAACTGACCACCCTGCGTTACCTCGACGGACAGCCAGTGAGCCTGATCCGCCATTGCTACGCCGTTTCCCGCAGCGAGCTGCTCGCCGACTACCAGGGCGGTTCGCTGCGTCGCTACCTGGCCGACAAAGGCCTGCCGCTGACCCGCACCTACAGCCTGATCGGTGCGCGCCTGCCCAATCGCGAGGAGGCGGCGCGCCTGCTGATGCCCCGCCATGCGCCGTTGCTCACCGTCCTCACCCTGTCCCGCGACCGTACCGGCCAACCGGTGGAACTGGCCCAGTCGATCAGCCGCGCCGATCGCTTCCAGTACCAGGTCGCCCCCTAGGAGAAGCCCATGACCGCCTTGCATTCCGATCCCACCATCGCCGCACGACAGCGCTGGATGGGCGTGCTCGCCCGCGCCCGTCGCGAGGAGCTGGACGCCCATGCGGACGCCCTGCGCGATGCCGACTATCACCTGCTGCGCGCCGCCGAGACCGGCATGACCCTGGTGCGCGGACGCATGGGCGGCACCGGCAGCCCGTTCAACCTCGGCGAGATGACCGTGACCCGCTGCGTGGTGCGGCTCGGTGACGGACGCACCGGCTACAGCTATGTCGCCGGGCGCGACAAGCGCCACGCCGAACTGGCCGCCCTGGCCGACGCGCACCTGCAGGGCGCCGACGCGGCGGCCTGGCAGGCGCGCCTGATCGAACCGCTGGCCCGCACCCAGGCCGAGCGCCGCGCCGCCCAGGAGGCGGAAATCGCCACTACCAAGGTGGAGTTCTTCACCCTGGTCCGAGGAGAAGATTGATGACCAGCGCTTCGCTTCCCAGCCCGGCGGATACCGCCGCGCTATTGCAACCGGCGTTCCAGGACCCGGTCCTGGATGCCCAGCGGAGTTTCCGCGCGGCGCTCAAGGCCCTCGCCGAACCGGGGCTGGTGCGCAACCTCGACCGCGCACCGGCGCTGGCCGCGTTGCAACCGGCCAGCTACGCGCTGTGCCTGAGCTTCCTCGACTCCGACACCCCGCTGTGGCTGGCGCCGGGTCTCGACAGCCCGACGTTGCGCGCCAACCTGGCCTTCCATTGCGGCTGCCCGATCGTCGCCGAGCGTGAGCAGGCGCTGTTCGCCTTGCTCGACGAAGGCGAGCTGGACGACCTGAGCGGCTTCGACAGCGGCAGCGACCGTTATCCGGACCAGTCCTGCACCCTGCTGATCCAGCTTGCCGGCCTCGATGGCGGCGCCTCGCTGGAGTGGCGCGGACCGGGCATCGCCGAAGTGCGCCAGGTGGCGTTGCCGGTGAGCGCCGGGTTCTGGGCACAGCGCGCCGCACGCACCGAATTCCCCAGGGGCCTGGATGCCTTCTTCGCCGCCGGCGAGCGCATCCTCGGCCTGCCACGCAGTACCCGGGTCAGCGAACCCGTCGAGGAGGTGGCCTGATGTACGTAGCCGTCAAGGGTGGCGAGAAGGCCATCGACAACGCCCATCGCCTGCTGGCGCGCAAGCGCCGCGGCGATACCGCGCTGCCGGAGCTGTCGGTGGAGCAGATCCGCCAGCAGATGCCGCTGGCCGTGTCGCGGGTGATGACCGAGGGTTCGCTGTACGACGAGCAACTGGCGGCACTGGCGATCAAGCAGGCGGCCGGCGACCTGATGGAAGCGATCTTCCTTCTCCGCGCCTACCGCACCACGCTGCCGCGCTTCGCCGCCAGCCTGCCGCTGGACACCGCCGGAATGCGTCTGCAACGACGTATCTCGGCGACCTACAAGGACCTGCCGGGCGGGCAACTGCTCGGTCCGACCTTCGACTATACCCATCGCCTGCTCGACTTCAGCCTGCTCGCCGAGGGCGACTACCCCGGCCCCGAAGTGGAGCGGGGCGCGTCCCTGGAGCCTTGTCCGCGCGTGCTCGGCCTGCTCGACCGGGAAGGCCTGATGACGCCGGAGTACGAGCTGCCCGGCGCGGTGCCGGATATCACCCGCGAGCCGCTCGACTTCCCCACCGGCCGCGCCCAGCGCCTGCAGGCCCTGGCCCGCGGCGACGAGGGCTTCCTTCTCGCCCTGGGCTATTCGACCCAGCGCGGCTACGGCCGCAACCATCCGTTCGCCGGGGAGATCCGCATCGGCGCCTGCGAGGTCTGGCTGGAGCCCGAGGAACTCGGCTTCGCGGTGCCGGTGGGCGAGATCGAGGTCACCGAGTGCGAGATGGTCAACCAGTTCGTCGGTTCCCGCGAGGAGCTGCCGCAATTCACCCGTGGCTACGGCCTGGCCTTCGGCTACGCCGAGCGCAAGGCGATGGGCATGGCCCTGGTCGACCGCGCCCTGCGCGCCGAGGAATACGGCGAGGAGGTGGTGTCGCCGGCGCAGCAGGAAGAGTTCGTCCTGATGCACTGCGACAACGTCGAGGCCGGCGGCTTCGTCTCGCACCTGAAGCTGCCGCACTACGTCGATTTCCAGTCCGAGCTGGAGCTGATTCGCAAGCTGCGTCGTCCCGGCGTCGCCGAATCCGCGCAACCCACTGACCAGGAGAAGCGCGCATGAGCCTTTCCCCGCAAGCCAGCGCCGCGCCGGAGCAGGGCTACAACTTCGCCTACCTCGACGAGCAGACCAAGCGCATGATCCGCCGCGGCCTGCTCAAGGCGGTGGCGATCCCCGGCTACCAGGTGCCCTTCGGCGGCCGCGAGATGCCGCTGCCCTACGGCTGGGGCACCGGCGGCATGCAGGTGACCGCGGCCATCCTCGGTGCCGACGACGTGCTCAAGGTGATCGACCAGGGCGCCGACGACACCACCAACGCGGTATCCATCCGGCGTTTCTTCGCCCGCACCGCCGGGGTCGCCACCACCGAACGGACCCCGGAGGCGACGGTGATCCAGACCCGCCACCGGATACCGGAAACCGCCCTGAGCGGCGAGCAGATCATGGTCTACCAGGTGCCGATCCCCGAGCCGCTGCGCTTCATCGAGCCTTCCGAGGCGGAGACCCGGACCATGCATGCGCTCGACGACTACGGGGTGATGCACGTGAAGCTCTACGAGGACATCGCCACCTTCGGCCATATCGCCACCAGCTATGCCTACCCGGTTACGGTGGACGAGCGCTACGTGATGGATCCCTCGCCAATTCCCAAGTTCGACAACCCCAAGCTGGACATGAGCCCGGCGCTGATGCTGTTCGGCGCAGGTCGCGAGAAACGCCTGTACGCGGTTCCGCCGTTCACCCGGGTGGCGAGCCTGGACTTCGAGGACCACCCCTTCGAAGTCCAGCGCTGGGAAGAAAGCTGCGCCTTCTGCGGCAGCCACGAGTCCTACCTGGACGAACTGATCGTCGACGACCGTGGCGGCAAGCGCTTCGTCTGTTCCGACACCGATTACTGCACGCAGCGGCGTGCCTGCCAGGAAGAAGGGGAGGACGCGCAATGAACGCGGTCTGCGAATCCATCGATGCGAACCTCGACGCGCGCGACCGGCCGCTGCTCTCGGTGCGTGGCCTGACCCGCCTGTACGGGCCGGAAAAGGGCTGCCAGGAGGTCGACTTCGATCTCTACCCCGGCGAGGTGCTGGGCATCGTCGGTGAGTCCGGCTCGGGCAAGTCGACCCTGCTCTCGTTGCTCTCCGGGCGCTGTCCGCCGGACGCCGGCACGGTCGCCTACCGCGACGACGGCGACCGCTGGCTGGACCTCTACGCCGCCAGCGAAGCCGAGCGGCGCACCCTGCTGCGCACCGAGTGGGGCTTCGTCGAGCAGAACCCGCGCGACGGCCTGCGCATGGGCGTGTCCGCCGGCGCCAACATCGGCGAACGGCTGATGGCCCAGGGCGTGCGCCACTACGGTCGGCTGCGCCAGGCCGGGCTGGACTGGCTGGAACAGGTGGAGATCGATCCGCTGCGCATCGACGACCTGCCGCGAACCTTTTCCGGCGGCATGCAGCAGCGCCTGCAGATCGCCCGCAACCTGGTCTCGGCGCCACGCCTGGTGTTCATGGACGAACCCACCGGCGGCCTCGACGTGTCGGTGCAGGCGCGCCTGCTCGACCTGCTGCGCGGCCTGGTGCGCGAGCTGGACCTGGCGGTGGTGATCGTCACCCACGACCTGGCGGTGGCGCGCCTGCTCGCCGACCGCCTGATGGTCATGCGCCGTTCGCGGGTGGTGGAAGCCGGTCTCACCGACCAGATTCTCGACGACCCGCAGCATCCGTACACGCAATTGCTGGTGTCGTCGGTCCTGCAACCCTGAGCCGAAGCGTCGGCGCCGGTCCGCGCGACGGGCGCCCGGAGAAGTAGCGATGAACAACCTGATCGAGGTCCGCGACCTCAGCAAGACCTTCACCCTGCACCAGCAACAGGGCGTAGTGCTCAATGTGCTGCGCGGGCTCAACTTCAATGTCGCCGGCGGCGAATGCCTGGTGCTCCACGGACGCTCCGGCGCCGGCAAGAGCACCCTGCTGCGCACGCTCTACGGCAACTACCTGCCGGCCGGAGGCAGCATCCGCCTGCGCCACGCCGGCGACTGGTTGGAACTGGTCGGCGCCGAGCCTCGCGAGGTGCTCGCCGTGCGTCGCCAGACCCTCGGCTACGTCAGCCAGTTCCTGCGGGTGATCCCGCGGGTGGCGACCCTCGACGTGGTCATGGAGCCGGCCCTGGCCCGTGGCTGGAGCCGCGACAGCGCCGAACTGCGGGCGCGCAGCCTGCTGGCCCGGCTGAACATCCCGGAACGCCTCTGGCAACTGGCGCCGGGTACCTTTTCCGGCGGCGAGCAGCAACGCGTCAACATTGCCCGCGGCTTCATGGTCGAGTGGCCGATCCTGCTGCTCGACGAGCCGACCGCGTCCCTCGACGAAGCCAACCGCCAGGTAGTGCTGGAGCTGATCGGCGAAGCCAAGGCCGCTGGCGCCGCGTTGATCGGCATCTTCCACGACCGCGCCGCCCGCGAGGCGGTGGCCAGCCGCTACCTGGACATGAGCCAGGAGCTTTCCCGCCAGGAGCAAGCCCATGTCGTCTGAACGCGTTCTCAGCAATGCCCGGGTAGTCAGCGCCGAGCGGGTCTTCGTCGGCAGCGTGCTGCTGCGCGACGGCCTGATCGCCGCGGTCGACGAAGGCCGCAGCCACCTGGCCGGGGCCGAGGACCTGGGGGGCGACTACCTGCTGCCCGGTCTGGTCGAGCTGCACACCGACAACCTGGAGAAGCACATGACCCCGCGTCCCGGCGTCGACTGGCCATCGGCCTCGGCGGTGCTGGCGCACGACGCGCAGATCGTCGCCGCGGGAATCACCACGGTGTTCGACGCGCTGTCCATCGGCGACGTCAACCCCAAGGGCAAGCGCATGCAGCAGCTGCCGAAGATGCTCGAGGCCATCGGCGAGGCCGCCGCCAGCGGCGACGCGCGCGCCGACCATCGCCTGCACCTGCGTTGCGAGGTCAGCCATCCGCAGACGCTGGAGGTGTTCCGCGAACTGGTCGAGCATCCGCTGGTGCAACTGGTCTCGGTGATGGACCACGCCCCCGGCCAGCGCCAGTTCGCCAGGCTGGAGAAGTACCGCGAGTACTACCAGGGCAAGTACCACCTGAGCGATGCCGAGATGGACGCCTTCATCGTCGAGCAGGTAGCCAACTCCGAGCGCTACAGCGACGCCGCCCGTGCGGCCATCGTCGATGTCTGCCAGGGACGCGGCCTGTCGGTGGCCAGCCATGACGACGCGACCCTCGCGCATGTCCGCGAGTCGGCCGGCTACGGCATGGCCATCGCCGAGTTCCCGACCACCGTGGAGGCCGCCAGGGCCAGCCACGAGCACGGCCTGCAGGTGCTGATGGGCGCGCCCAACGTGGTCCGCGGCGGTTCCCACTCGGGCAACGTGGCGGCGGCGCAACTGGCGGGAATCGGCGTGCTGGATATCCTTTCCAGCGACTACTATCCGGCCAGCCTGCTGCATGCGGCCTTGCTGCTCGCCGGCGAGCACAGCGAGTATGATGCGATCCGCTACGACCTGCCGCGCGCGGTGGCGATGGTCAGCCGTACCCCGGCGCTGGCCGCCGGGCTGACCGATCGTGGCGAAATCCGCGTCGGCCTGCGCGCCGATCTGCTGCAGGCGCGGGCGCTCGGCAACAACCAGCCGGTGGTGCGTCAGGTCTGGCGCGGCGGGCAGAGAGTGTTCTGATGACAGGCAGACTGATTTATCTGATGGGGCCTTCCGGCTCGGGCAAGGACAGCCTGTTGCAGGCCGCGCGCGAGCCCCTGGCGCTGCGCGGCTGCCGTATCGTGCGGCGGGTGATCACGCGCTCCGCGGAAGCGGTGGGGGAGGACGCCCAGGCGGTGACTCCGGCGCAGTTCGACACCCTCGAGCGGGCCTCGGCGTTCGCCATGAGCTGGCGCGCCAACGGCCTTTGCTATGGCATTCCGGTGCAGATCGACGAGTGGCTGGCGCAGGGCTACGACGTGCTGGTGAACGGCTCGCGCGGCTACCTGGCGCAGGCCCGCCGGCGCTATCCGGATCTGCTCGCGGTCCTGCTCGGGGTGAAACCCGAGGTGCTGCGCCAGCGCCTGCTGGCGCGCGGCCGGGAAAGCCCCGAGGAAATCGAGGCGCGCCTGGCGCGTAACGCCGAGTTCGCCGCCGGCCTGGAGGGCCCGCTGTTCCAACTGGACAACTCCGGTGATCTCGACGACACGCTACGCACCCTCCTGGCCCGTCTCGGCAGCGACCGCGCATGCGCCTGACCCTGCTCGGCACCGGCGACGCCCGCCAGGTGCCGGTCTACGGTTGCGATTGCCCGGCCTGTCGCAACGCCCGCGCCGACGCCGGCCTGCGTCGCCGTCCCTGTAGCGCGCTGCTGGAGTGCGCCGGCCAGCGTTGGCTGATCGACAGCGGCCTGGTCGATCTCTGCGAGCGCTTCCCGCCCCATAGCCTCGATGGCATCCTCCAGACCCATTACCACGCCGACCACGCCCAGGGCCTGCTGCACCTGCGCTGGGGCCAGGGTCTGGTGATCCCGGTGCACGGCCCGGCTGACCCGGAGGGCCTCGCCGACCTCTACAAGCATCCGGGCATCCTCGATTTCAGCCAGCCCTTCGGCGCCTTCGAGCGGCGCCAGTGGGGCGCGCTGGCGGCGACCGCGTTGCCGCTGGTCCACTCGAAGCCAACCTTCGGCTACTTGCTGGAGGGGGCTTCCGAGGAGGGAACGATACGGCGCCTGGCCTACCTCACCGATACCGTCGGGCTGCCGGCGGACAGCGCCTCGCGATTGCTCGCGGCGCCGCTGGACCTGCTGGTGCTGGACTGCTCGATGCCGCCGCAGGAGCAGCCGCCGCGCAACCACAACGACCTCACGCGGGCATTGGAGTGCATCGACTCGCTGCGTCCCCGGCGGGCCGTGTTGACTCACGTCGGGCATACGCTGGACGCCTGGCTGCTGGACCACCCCGCTGCGTTGCCCGAAGGGGTGGAACTGGCGCGCGACGGCGTGTGCCTGCCGCTGTGAGCGACGCTGTAGCGCCCGGCAAAGCGCTGCGGGCGAAATCAGTCCAGGCTTGGATCGAAGCGGATTCGCCGACCTACCACCAGTGCAAACAGCAGCCATGCGCCGGAAATGCCCAGCAGACCCCAGGCGCACCAGGCGAGGAGGGTGGCCTCGGGCGGCAGGCTCAGCGCCAGGATCGCGCTGGCGATCACTACGAACAGAAGAATGACGGCGGATCGTGACATGGTTTCGCTCCCGGAGCCCTCTCCGTCGGGCTCGCTGTTCCTTGTGCCGGCTCAGTGGCGCCGAGGTTCCGTGGCGCCCTTGTCGCTCAGCGGAAGCTTCGCTGGATATTCGTCTCCTCCGCGCTCTATCAGCCAGAGCAGCCCGTAGACGCCGACTGAAAGGGCTAGGGCGGTCAGCGGCAAAGCCAGGATCCACATGTTCTTTCTCCCTTTCCGCTCGCCAGCATCCCGGGGACCTGTGCGGCGGTGTAGCGTCGTTGGATGCCGGACTCCCGGCGCTTGCTTCGTCAGAATGTCCAGGCCTGTTCGTCGGCCGCGGTCACCAGCGCCGTGCCGCGCTCGTCCTCGCCTACGGTGACGATGCGCGGGGATTCGTCGGGCGCCTGGATCACCAGTTGTTGCGCAGCGGGTGCCCACTGCGGCGTTGCGTTGCTGTCCAGCACTACCGGCCTTTCGCCGTTGCGTTCCTGCGTCCTGTCCTCGTCGCCCAGTGCGCTGTTCTGGAAGACTACGAGAGCCAGCAGGGAAAGAAGTCCGGTGCCGACCAGGTTGCGTGAGCTGCTCATGTTCACCTCCATTTCGTAGCTTTGCCAGGCAGATGGCCAAGGTTTGATCCTGAGGGTCTTGTAGCAGCGGTTGTGCCAACTTTTTTCTATAAAAAATCCTTTTAAATCAATGAATTATATATGTGCCTGAGACTCTCTCACATGCACTTTGCACGGATGGGCATTTTACCGGTTGCAAAATGCATGATGATGTCAGCCCAGATGCAGCGCCAGGCTTACGCCGTGGCTGGTGAACCCTAGCGCGGCATAGAAGCGCTGCGCGGTTTCCCGGTCCTGGTGGCTGGAAAGCGCCAGTTTGTAGCAGCCCCAACTGCGCGCGCGCTCCACGGCCCGGCCGATCAGTTCGCGGCCTACGCCCTGGCCGCGGGCGTGGCGGTCGACCACCATGTCTTCGAGAATCGCCGAGCGGGCGAAATCGTGCGCCAGGTGTTCGATCAGATGCAGGGTGCAGGTGCCGAGCAGGCGCTCGCCGCGCTCGGCCACCAGGGTGACCCGGTCGCCGCGCGGTCGTTGCAGCTGGATGGCCAGCAACGCCGGGTCCGGGCGCGGATCGGCGCTACCGAGTTGCTGTAGCAGCAACGACAGGCGCGGCGCGTCGTGCTCGCTGGCGATCCGCACGTCGAAGCTGGCGAAGGGGGAGTCCGGTATCCGCGGCTGGCGCGGAGCGTCCGGCAGGTCCTGTGCGGCGGGAATGGCAACGGTCTGGTTCATGCTGCACCTCCAGGGTTGCGGAAAATTATGCGCAGCCTTGGTGGCAGTGGCATGACAAACGCTTTCTCTGCCGTTAACATGCCGCCCGGACGCGGCGCACCGCTCGCCATGTCCGGCGTGTCCCGGTAGCTCAATTGGATAGAGCATCCCCCTCCTAAGGGGAAGGTTGGAGGTTCGACCCCTCTCCGGGACGCCATTTCATGCTCTGCTCCAGCTTCCCTCGCCGCTTCGACAGTCCGCTTGCCGTCACTTTCTCCGATAGCTTTTCTTGCCGCCCGGCGTCAGGCAGTACACCCCTCCGCGCGGGCCTGTGCAGAACGAGCCGCTGCCACAGGCACAGCCCTGCGTCGTGCCTTGCAGACGCTGTACGGCGGGTTGTCCGGTACGTCCTCCGGCGTTGCCGAAGTAGGCCGCGCAACTGCGCTTCGAGGCGCTGATGGAGCCGTCGTTGCAGAGGAAGATATCGCCGTCGCAACCGGCGATACCGCCTTTCTTTCCCGAGCAGGGGCTATTGGCAGCCAGCGCCGGAAGTGCGCAGACCGACAGGAGGAAGAGGGCAGTCGAGGCGAAGAGTCCGAATTTCATTGGCGAAGCTTCCGTGCGAATGATGGCTGCATGCTATCTCAGGCGCGCGCCGTGCGCTTGCGCGAGCGCGCCGATTACATGGCCTTGCCCGAGCCTTGACAGCTCCTTCCGACGGGGCTTATAAGTGGCGCCATCAGGTCGTGCGCATCAGCGTCGATGTCGCGGGACCGAACCTAACGCATACGCACAGAGCAAATGGGCTCTCCCGGGGTTACCCGGGAGGGCCTTTTTTCGTCCCGAAAAAATAACAACAAGAGGTGATACCCATGCGTCACGGCGATATTTCCAGCAGCAACGACACCGTCGGAGTGGCGGTGGTCAACTACAAGATGCCGCGCCTGCACACCGCGGCGGAGGTCCTGGACAACGCCCGGAAGATTGCCGACATGATCGTTGGCATGAAGCAGGGCCTGCCCGGCATGGACCTGGTGGTGTTCCCCGAGTACAGCCTGCAGGGCATCATGTACGATCCGGCGGAGATGATGGAAACCGCGGTGGCGATCCCCGGCGAGGAAACCGAGATATTCTCCCGCGCCTGCCGCAAGGCCAACGTCTGGGGCGTATTCTCCCTCACCGGCGAACGGCACGAGGAGCATCCGCGCAAGGCGCCGTACAACACCCTGGTGCTGATCGACAACAACGGCGAGATCGTCCAGAAGTACCGCAAGATCATTCCCTGGTGCCCCATCGAGGGCTGGTATCCCGGTGGCCAGACCTATGTCAGCGAAGGGCCGAAGGGCATGAAGATCAGCCTGATCATCTGCGACGACGGCAACTACCCGGAAATCTGGCGCGACTGCGCGATGAAGGGCGCCGAGCTGATCGTGCGCTGCCAGGGCTACATGTATCCGGCCAAGGACCAGCAGGTGATGATGGCCAAGGCCATGGCCTGGGCCAACAACTGCTATGTGGCGGTGGCCAACGCCGCCGGCTTCGACGGCGTGTATTCCTACTTCGGCCACTCGGCGATCATCGGCTTCGACGGTCGTACCCTCGGTGAGTGCGGCGAGGAGGAAATGGGTATCCAGTACGCCCAGCTGTCGCTTTCGCAGATCCGCGATGCGCGCGCCAACGATCAGTCGCAGAACCACCTGTTCAAGATCCTCCACCGCGGCTACAGCGGCTTGCAGGCGTCCGGCGATGGCGACCGGGGCCTGGCGGAGTGTCCGTTCGAGTTCTACCGCACCTGGGTCACCGACGCCGAGAAGGCGCGCGAGAATGTCGAGCGACTGACCCGCTCGACTACCGGTGTGGCGCAATGTCCGGTCGGCCGGCTGCCCTACGAGGGACTGGAGAAGGAGGCCTGACGGCACCGGCGTGCCGTCGTGCGGCACGCCGTCTCCGCCATTTCCCCCTGTGGCAGAAGGAGTTTCATCCATGCCTTTTCTGAGCGACATGCTCGACCAGTCCCGCCGGCAGCAGGACGAGGAACAGGCCCTGGCGCGGGAGAATCTTGCCGAGGCAAGTCTGCTCCAGGCCCACCTGAGTCACCGCAGCGCCCTGCACAGCCGTTTCCGTTTCGACCCGGCGGCGGTGATGGACTGCCTGCGCGCCGAGGTGCTCGGCCAGGAACCGGCGCTACAGGCCGTCGAGGACATGCTCAAGGTGGTTCGCGCGGACATCGCCGACCCGCGCCGTCCGCTGTTCAGCGCGCTGTTCCTCGGCCCCACCGGGGTCGGCAAGACCGAGATCGTGCGCGCCCTGGCCAGGGCCCTGCACGGCGACGCCGAGGGGTTCTGCCGGGTGGACATGAACACCCTGTCCCAGGAGCACTATGCCGCCGCCCTCACCGGTGCGCCGCCGGGCTACGTCGGGGCGAAGGAGGGCACCACCCTGTTGGAGCAGGACAAGCTGGACGGCAGTCCCGGGCGCCCCGGCATCGTTCTCTTCGACGAACTGGAAAAGGCCAGCCCGGAAGTGGTCCATGCGTTGCTCAACGTACTCGACAACGGCCTGCTGCGGGTCGCTTCCGGCGAACGCACCTACCATTTCCGCAATACCCTGGTGTTCATGACCAGCAATCTCTGCGCCCATGAGATCCAGCGCTACGACGAGCGTCGCCAGCGCCTGCCCTGGCGCCTGCTGCCGGTCGGCGGCGAGCGCCGGCGGCGGGACATCGACGGGATGGTCCGGGCCCGGCTGCTGAAGACTTTCTCGCCGGAGTTCGTCAATCGTCTCGATAGCGTGGTCACCTTCAACTGGATCGAACGCGACGTCGTCGCGCGCCTGGTCGAGCTGGAGGTGCAGCGGCTCAACCGGCGCCTGGAGAAGCATCGCTGCCGCCTGGAGGCGACCCCGGAGGTGCTGGCGAAGATCGCCCGCGCCGGCTTCGACCGGCAGTTCGGCGCCCGTGCGTTGCGCCGCAGCGTCCGTCATCATCTCGAGGTACCGCTGGCCGAGCATCTGCTCGACCACCACCAGCCGGGCGACGGGAACTGCACGACCTACCTGGCGAGCCTGGAGCACGAGCGGGTTCGCTTCGTGCGGCGCTGAGCGACAGTCACAGGAGAGGAAACGGATGGGATCGCACCAGGAGCGGCCGCTGATCGGCCTGTTGTTCTCCGAAACCGGCGTCACCGCCGATATCGAGCGCTCGCAGCGCTATGGCGCATTGCTTGCGGTCGAGCAACTGAACCGCGAGGGCGGCGTCGGCGGTCGCCCGATCGAAACGCTGTCCCAGGACCCTGGCGGCGACCCGGACCGCTATCGGCTGTGCGCCGAGGACTTCATTCGCAACCGGGGGGTACGGTTCCTCGTGGGCTGCTACATGTCGCACACGCGCAAGGCGGTGATGCCGGTGGTCGAGCGCGCCGACGCGCTGCTCTGCTACCCGACCCCCTACGAGGGCTTCGAGTATTCGCCGAACATCGTCTACGGCGGTCCGGCGCCGAACCAGAACAGTGCGCCGCTGGCGGCGTACCTGATTCGCCACTACGGCGAGCGGGTGGTGTTCATCGGCTCGGACTACATCTATCCGCGGGAAAGCAACCATGTGATGCGCCACCTGTACCGCCAGCACGGCGGCACGGTGCTCGAGGAAATCTACATTCCGCTGTATCCCTCCGACGACGACGTGCAGCGCGCCGTCGAGCGCATCTACCAGGCGCGCGCCGACGTGGTCTTCTCCACCGTGGTGGGCACCGGCACCGCCGAGCTGTATCGCGCCATCGCCCGTCGCTACGGCGATGGCAGGCGGCCGCCGATCGCCAGCCTGACCACCAGCGAGGCGGAGGTGGCGAAGATGGAGAGCGACGTGGCAGAGGGGCAGGTGGTGGTCGCGCCTTACTTCTCCAGCATCGATACGCCCGCCAGCCGAGCCTTCGTCCAGGCCTGCCATGGTTTCTTCCCGGAGAACGCGACCATCACTGCCTGGGCCGAGGCGGCCTACTGGCAGACCTTGTTGCTCGGCCGCGCCGCGCAGGCCGCAGGCAGCTGGCGGGTGGAAGACGTGCAGCGGCACCTGTACGACATCGACATCGACGCGCCCCAGGGGCCGGTCCGGGTGGAGCGCCAGAACAACCACAGCCGCCTGTCTTCGCGCATCGCGGAAATCGATGCGCGCGGCGTGTTCCAGGTCCGCTGGCAGTCGCCCGAACCGATTCGCCCCGATCCTTATGTCGTCGTGCATAACCTCGACGACTGGTCCGCCAGCATGGGCGGGGGAGCGCTCCCATGAGCGCCAACTCGCTGCTCGGCAGCCTGCGCGAGTTGCAGGTGCTGGTACTCAACCCGCCGGGAGAGGTCAGCGACGCCCTGGTCTTGCAGCTGATCCGCATCGGTTGTTCGGTGCGCCAGTGCTGGCCGCCGCCGGAAGCTTTCGACGTGCCGGTGGACGTGGTCTTCACCAGCATTTTCCAGAATCGCCACCACGACGAGATCGCTGCGCTGCTCGCCGCCGGAACTCCGCGCACTACCCTGGTGGCGCTGGTGGAGTACGAAAGCCCCGCGGTGCTCTCGCAGATCATCGAGCTGGAGTGCCACGGCGTGATCACCCAGCCGCTCGACGCCCACCGGGTGCTGCCTGTGCTGGTATCGGCGCGGCGCATCAGCGAGGAAATGGCGAAGCTGAAGCAGAAGACCGAGCAGCTCCAGGAACGCATCGCCGGCCAGGCCCGGATCAACCAGGCCAAGGCGTTGCTGATGCAGCGCCATGGCTGGGACGAGCGCGAGGCGCACCAGTACCTGTCGCGGGAAGCGATGAAGCGGCGCGAGCCGATCCTGAAGATCGCTCAGGAGTTGCTGGGAAACGAGCCGTCCGCCTGAGCGATCCGGGCCGACCAGAACAATAACAAGAGGGGTATCGTCATGATGCTGGGACTGGTTCTGCTGTACGTTGGCGCGGTGCTGTTTCTCAATGCCGTCTGGTTGCTGGGCAAGATCAGCGGTCGGGAGGTGGCGGTGATCAACTTCCTGGTCGGCGTGCTGAGCGCCTGCGTCGCGTTCTACCTGATCTTTTCCGCAGCAGCCGGGCAGGGCTCGCTGAAGGCCGGAGCGCTAACCCTGCTATTCGCTTTTACCTATCTGTGGGTGGCCGCCAACCAGTTCCTCGAGGTGGACGGCAAGGGCCTCGGCTGGTTCTGCCTGTTCGTCAGCCTCACCGCCTGCACCGTGGCGATCGAGTCGTTCGCCGGCGCCAGTGGTCCGTTCGGCCTGTGGAACGCGGTCAACTGGACAGTCTGGGCGTTGCTCTGGTTCTGTTTCTTCCTGCTGCTGGGGCTGTCCCGCAGCATCCAGAAGCCGGTGGCCTACCTGACCCTGGCCAGCGCCATATTCACCGCCTGGTTGCCCGGCCTGCTGCTGCTCGGGCAGGTGCTCAAGGCATAGCAGGAAGTCGGAAAGGGATGGCGGCTTGCCGCCATCCCGTCCCTTCCGAACTCCTAGCCGAGCGGCCAGTTGATCACCACGACGGCGTCGTTGTAGTCGTTGTCGGTGCCGTCTTCAGAGCCGACCAGGGCGAAGTTCAGCTCGTTGGTCAGGATTACCTGTGCCGAGACCAGATCCGAGGGGCGGCCGTTGACGCTGACCTGGACCTGTACCTTGCCACTGCTGCCGGAGTTGAGCACCTGGGTGCCGATGACGGCGTTATTGGTGCTTTGCCCGCTGAAGGTCGCGGCCGTCTCGTTGTTGACCAGCACGTTCACCGTCTGGGTTCCGGACGAGTTGGCGAAGGCGGTGACGCCGAACCGGGTGTTGGCGGGAAGGGTGAACACTCCTTGTGTTGCCATGGTGTATCTCCACTGAATACCTGGCCTGCCTTTTCAGGCAGCCGTCTGGCGCGCGGTATGGCGTGTCGGGAGAAATCCGCAGTCCTTGGCGGCAGGCGATGCGCAGGCAGGAAGGACGCATCGTTCAGCCAATCTACGCCGTCGACCGGGCGCGACCACTGCTAGAGTTCGCAGGAGGGCTACAGGGGTGTCCTGGCACTGGCGATGCATGGCCCGGTGCCGGACTGCGGCAGCGGCCTGCCGTGCCGGCTCGTTCGATTGTTACGCTGTCTGTAACGATCTATTGCCGATGCCGGCAGGCCAGGGGCGATTGTCTCGAAATATACTGCGTCACCTGGTCGCCGCAGCGGCGACGGCTACCCACTGGCCGTCGTCCGGGTCGCCGGTTCCATCCCGGCCGCGCCAACCCCCGCATTCAGGCCCCGCTGCGGCGACTGCATTCCCGCTGGATTCGAGGCTCGTACCCTATGACTCCCGATCAACGATTTGCCCGTTGGGTTCAAGTCGCTATCGCGGTATTTGTGTTGCTGTTCGTCTACTTCCTGGTCGCCGACCTGTGGATGCCGCTCACCCCGCAGGCCCAGTTGACCCGGCCGGTGGTGCGCGTCGCGCCGCGTGTCAGCGGTCAGGTCGCCGAGGTGCTGGTGTCCAACAACGGCCACGTGCAGCCCGGCGAAGTATTGTTCCGCCTCGATCCCGAGCCTTTCCGACTGGCCGTGCGCCAGGCCGAACTGGCACTGGAGGAAGCCGAGCGCACCAACCGCGAGCTGGATGCCGCCATCGCCTCGGCCAAGGCCGACCTCCTGGCCGCGCGCAGCAGCGCCGGCGAGCTGGACAGCGAGGCGCGCCGCACCGCCCAACTGGTGCAGCGCCACCATGTGTCGCAGCAGATGCACGAGCAGGTCAGCGCCCAGGCCCAGGCCGCCCGTGCCCGGGTCGCCGCGGCCCAGGCGCGGATCGGCGAGCTGACCGCGCGACGCGGCACGGCCGGCGAGGACAACCTGCGCCTGCGCCAGGCGCGCAATGCCCTGGCCCAGGCTCGTCTGCAACTGCAATACAGCAGCGTCCGGGCCGACCGCGCCGGGACCCTGAGCAACCTGCAACTGACCCCGGGCACCTACGTTCCGGCCGGAACGCCGGTGGCGGCGCTGGTGGACGACCGTATCGACATCGTCGCCGACTTCCGCGAGAAATCGCTGCGCTACGTGCGCCCTGGCGACCGTGCGGCGGTGGTGTTCGACGCGCGTCCCGGCGAAGTGTTCGGCGCGCGGGTGGCGGCCATCGACGCCGGGGTCAAGGAGGGCCAGCTGGACGCCAACGGCGACCTCGCCGCGCCGGTCACCTCCGACCGCTGGGTCCGCGACGCCCAGCGCCAGCGCCTGCACGTGGTGCTCGACGAACTTCCCGAAGGCCTGCTGCCCACCGGTGCCAAGGCCACCGTGCAGCTCTATCCCGGCGACGGCCTGAGCCATCTGCTCGGTCGCGCGCAGATCGTCGCCATCAGCCTGCTGCACTACGTCTACTGACGCCATGCCGGCCAAGCTCGCGATGTCCGCCAACGACCTGCGTCAGTGCCTGCGCATCGCCGGCGGCGGCACCCTGGGGTTCTTCGTCTGCAAGCTGATGAACTGGGACTACGGCTCGTTCTTCGGCGTCTACCCGATGCTGCTGCTCGGCCTGACGCCGGTGATCAACCTGCACATCGTCCGCCAGTTCCTCGCCAACTCGGTGGTGATCAGCGTCGAGGTACTGGTGCTGTACGGGTTGTTCGGCGACCGGCCGTTGCTGATGACGCCTATCGTCTTCGGCCTCTTCGTCTACCGCTTCGCCCTGATGGCGCGCGGCCCGCTGTTCTTCTTCGGCGCACTGAGTTCGGTGTTCCTCTCGATGCTGCTGCACTTTGCCAGCTATCCGGACGTCGATCTGTTCGACATGCTCGCCAGCAACATGGTCGCCACCTGGCTGACGGTGGCCATCGCCGTGCTGATGTTCTACCTGTTCCCCGACGTCGAACCGCGGCCGCCGCGCCAGGCGCCGGCCAAGGACGCCCCCAGCCGGCGCCACGAGACGCTGCTCGGGGCCACGGTGGCGACCCTGTCCTTCGTGGTCTTCCAGACCTTCGACCTGAAGGACTCGCTGTCGGCGCAGATCGCCTCGATCCTGGTGTTGTTTCCCATGCACTGGAAGGGCGTGCACTTCGCCGGGCGCATCCGCGCCCTCGGTACGCTGCTCGGCTGTGCGCTGGCGGTGGGCTTGCAGGTGCTGCTCTACGATCACTACGACATCCTGCCCTTCGTCGCCCTGTTGCTGTGGATCTCGGCGATGTTCTGCGCGCGCATCCACATGCTGGAGAACGGCGTACCGGGGATCGGTTTCGGCGCGCTGACCACCCTGGCGATCGTCCTCGGCCAGTACCTGACGCCAACCCACGACATGATGTACAGCGTGCTCTACCGATTTACCTCGGTGTGCTTCGCGGTGCTGATCACGTTGATGACGGTGCTGGTGATCCACCTGTTCCTCAACCGCTTCGCCGCCACCCGGCACTACAGCCACTGAGGCCTCAGGCGCGCCGGCCCGGCCAGTTGACCAGCGCGACGCCGAGCATCACCAGCAGCATGCCGCCGATCGCCGCCGGCGCCAGGCGCTCGTCGAACAGCAGCCAGGAGGCCAGCGCGGTCACTGGCGGCACCAGGTAGAACAGGCTCGCCACCTTCGACGCGGCGCCATGCCGGATCAGCGTGTAGAGCAGGCCGACGGCGCCGAACGAGAGTCCCAGCACCAGCCAGCCGAGGGTCAGCACGAACGGCGTGCTCCACTGCACCTCGCGGCTTTCGAAAAGCAGGGCGGCGAGGCCGAGCAGGGCGCCGCTGGCCAGGTACTGGACGACGCCGCCGGTGCGCAGGTCCATGCCGCCGCAGAAGCGCTTCTGGTACAGCGTGCCGCAGGTGATCGCCGCCAGTGCCACCAGCACCGCGGCCCAGGCCAGGCCGTCGGCGCCACCGTGGATGCGGCCGAGTACCACCAGGGCTACGCCAGCCAGGCCGAGCGCCAGTCCCAGCCATTGCCGGCGGCTGACCTGCTCGCCGAGCCAGATGCCGGCCAGGGCCGCGGTAGCCAGCGGTTGCAGGCCGACCAACAGGGAGGTCAGGCCGGCCGACATGCCGTGCTCGATGGCGAGGAACACCCCGCCCAGGTACAGGCCATGGACCAGCAGGCCGGCGACCGCGACATGCCCGGCCAGCCGTGCCGAGCCCGGCCAGGGCGCACCGCTGAGCAGGGCGAAGGCGGCCAGCAGGGCGGCCGCGAGGAGCAGGCGGATGGCCAGGAAGGTGAAGGGCTCGGCGTACGGCAGGCCGAACTTGGCGCCGAGGAATCCAGTGCTCCAGAGCAGCACGAAGAGCAGCGGCATGCCGCTGCCGAGCCAGGCGGGTGTGCGCATGCAAGGTCCTCGTCGGGAGGTGGCGGGACGGTCGTGGCGCCCCGCGCGTGTCGGTGTCAGTCCAGCAGCGAGCGGCCTCGCTCCAGGTAGGTGCGCATTTCCGTCTCGGGCACCATGCCGCCGCCGGTGGCCCAGACCAGGTGGGTGGCATTGGCCAGGCGCGCCGAGGTCAGCCCCATGCGTTCGCGATAGCCCTGCGGCTCACGGGTGACCCGGGCGATGCCCGGCGCGCCGGCCAGGGCCGAGGGTTCCAGGCGGATGCCCTGGCTGCGCTCGAGCAAGGCGAGCAGGCGGAACAGTTCGTCGTCGTCCACCGTGTAGTAGCCGTCGAGCAGGCGCTGCATGGCGCGGCCGACGAAGCCCGACGGACGCCCCACCGCCAGGCCATCGGCGGCGGTGCGGTTGTCGATGCCGAAGTCCTGCACCGAAACCTGCTCGTGGCGGCCGGTATAGACGCCGAGGAACATGCAGGGCGAATGGGTCGGCTCGGCGAACAGGCAGTGCACCGCGTCGCCGAACGCCAGCTTGAGGCCGAAGGCCACCCCGCCGGGACCGCCGCCGACCCCGCAGGGCAGATGGACGAACAGCGGGTGCTCGCTGTCGACGCGGATGCCGGCGGCGTCCAGCTGGCCGCGCAGTCGCTCGGCGGCGACGGCATAGCCGAGGAACAGGTCGCGGGAGTTTTCGTCGTCGACGAAGTGGGTGTAGGGATCGCCGGCCGCTTCGCGGCGGCCCTGTTCCACCGCGACACTGTAGTCGGAGGCGTACTCCACCACCGTCACGCCGTGGGCGCGCAGCTTGTCCTTCTTCCACTGGCGGGCGTCGGCGGACATGTGCACGCTGGCCTGGAAGCCCAGCGCGGCGCCGATGATGCCGATGGAAAGGCCCAGGTTGCCGGTGGAGCCCACCGCTATCCGATGGCGGGCGAAGAATGCCCGGCAATCCGCCTCGGCCAGCCGCGAGTAGTCGTCGTCGAGGCCGATCAGGCCGTGCTCCAGGGCCAGGCGCTCGGCATGGGCGAGCACTTCATAGATGCCGCCGCGGGCCTTGATCGAGCCGGAGATCGGCAGGTGGCTATCGCGTTTCAGCCAGAGCCGGCCGGGCAGTTCGGCGGCGTAATGCTGGCGCAGGGCATCGTGGAAGGCGGCGACCTCGACCAGGTCGGACTCGATGATGCCGCCGCTGGCGGCGGTTTCCGGAAACAACCGGGCGATCAGCGGGGCGAAGCGCTGCAGGCGGGCGCTGGCGTCGGCCACGTCGGCGGCGCCGAGGCCGACGTCGGCCAGGGCTTCGGCGCTCGGCGCGATGGCCGGGTTGAACCACTCGCTCGGGCGCAGGGCGATCAGGTCGGCCAGGCGCGGGAATTCGGCGAGCCAGTCGGCCTTGGGTGTTCCGAGAATCAACGGCAGTACTCCTGTGGCGGGTAGGGCGGCGAAGGCACAGAGGATATACGCCTGGCCGGCGTTTTTCCTCGTACCCGGCAGGCAAGGCAGAACGCCTCTGCGGCGAAAGGCTTTGCACACGCGAGAATGTGCCGCATGCTTGATATCTTGAACAAGCGATGCGTATTTTGTACGCGGCCGCCGCCCGGTGCGGCATCCGCGATACCAACAAGGATAAGAAGTCATGACTATCGAAGGCCAAGGCTCACTCGCCGAACGGCTGGCTGGAGTTGAAGAAATCGAATGCGTCACCCCCGACCTCAACGGGGTGCCGCGCGGCAAGGTGATGACCGGCGAGGGCTTCCTCAGCGGCCGGCGCCTGCAGCTCGCCCGTGGCGTACTGCTGCAATGCATCATGGGCGGCTACCCGCCGGCGCGCTTCTATGGCAGCGACGATGGCGACCTGGCGCTGGTCGCCGAGCCGACCCAGGTCCATCGCCTGCCCTGGAGCAACACTCCGCGCGCCTTCGCCATCTGCGACGCGCAGGAACTGGATGGCACGCCGTCCGGGTTGTCCACCCGCGGCCTGCTCAAGCAGGTGGTGGCGCGCTACGCCGCCCACGGCTGGCAACCGGTGGTGGCCACCGAACTGGAGTTCTTCGTCTTCGCCCCGAACACCGATCCCAACGAGCCGTTCCAGGCCCCGCTGGGGCCGGATGGCCGGCGTGAGCTGGGCTATTCGGCCTTCAGCGTGTCTTCCAACAACGGCCTGCGGCCGTTCTTCGAGGACGTTTACCGCTGCATGGATGCGCTGGGCCTGGTGCGCGACACCTTCATGCACGAGATGGGCACCAGCCAGTTCGAGATCAACTTCCTGCATGGCGACCCGGTGCTGCTGGCCGACCAGACTTTCCTGTTCAAGCACCTGCTCAAGGAGGTCGCGCTCAAGCACGGCCTGATCGTGGTGTGCATGGCCAAGCCGCTGGCGAAGACGCCGGGCAGCTCGATGCACATCCACCAGAGCATCGTCGAACTGGACGGCGGGCGAAACATCTTCAGCGAAGCCGATGGCGAGCCTTCCGCCGCGTTCCGCCACTTCATCGGCGGCCAGCAGGCCTGCCTGGCGGACTTCACGCCCTTCTTCGCGCCGCACGTGAACTCCTTCCAGCGCCTCTGCCATCCCTACGCTTCGCCGAACAACGCCTGCTGGTCCCACGATAACCGCGCCGCCGGCCTGCGCATCCCGGCCAGCGGAGCCTCCGCGCGGCGCGTCGAGAATCGCCTGCCGGGCGCCGACGCCAACCCTTACCTGGCCATCGCCGCCAGCCTGGCCGCCGGTCTCTACGGCCTGGAGCACGAACTGGAGCCGAGCCCGGCGATCCAGGGCGAGTTCGAGGTACCGGAGGAACTGACCCTGCCCTGCACCATGTACGATGCCCTGCGGCGCCTGAAAGGCAGCGCGCTGGCGCGCGAACTGTTCGGCAGCGAGTTCGTCGAAGGCTACGTGGCGACCAAGAGCATGGAGCTGACCAGCTTCTTCGACGAGATCAGCCCCTGGGAGCGTCGTGTCCTGGCAGCCCAGGCCTGATCCACCGTGGTACTTTCCTAGCCCTGTGTCACCCCCTGCCGCCTCGCGGCGGCAGGGTCGTGGTGTCGGGTGCCGGCTTCGGCATCCCGCGTCCTGTCCCGGGGCCTCCCCGGGACTCCAACGCTGTGCGAGCCGGGCAGTCCGCGAGCGGCGCCGGCTCCCTTGTACGGGACCGGAGGTCCGATGCGGCGGATTTTCTTCTCTTTTCGCGCCCTCTATTTCGCTACTCTGCTGATGCTCACCGGCTCCGGCCTGCTCAGCACCTACCTGGCGCTGCGCCTGGCGGCGGACAAGGTCGACGGCCTGTGGGTCGGCGCGCTGATGGCAGCCAACTACTTCGGCCTGGTGCTGGGCGGCAAGGTCGGTCACCGGCTGATCGCCCGGGTCGGCCACATCCGCGCCTACGTCGCCTGCGCCGGGGTGGTCACCGCCGCGGTCCTCGGCCATGGCCTGCTGCCCTGGCTGCCGGCCTGGATCGCCTTGCGCATGGTGATGGGCCTGGGCCTGATGTGCCAGTACATGGTGATCGAGAGCTGGCTCAACGAGCAGGCCGATGCCAGCCAGCGCGGCGCGGTGTTCGGCGGCTACATGGCGGCTTCCTACCTGGGCCTGGTGCTCGGCCAGATGATCCTGGTGGCGCATCCGCAACTGGGGCCGGAGTTGCTGATGCTGGTGGCCTTCTGTTTCGCCCTGTGCCTGGTGCCGCTGGCCCTGACCCACAAGATCCACCCCGCAGCGCTGCGCCCGGCGCCGCTCGAACCACGCTTCTTCATCCGCCGGGTGCCGCAGTCGCTGACCACCGTATTGGTCTCGGGGCTGGTGGTCGGCTCCTTCTATGGCCTGGCGCCGCTGTATGCCAACCAGTTGGGGTTGCCCAACGAGCAGGTCGGCCTGTACATGGGCGCCTGCATCTTCGCCGGGCTGCTGGTGCAGTGGCCGCTCGGCTGGCTGTCCGACCGTCGCGACCGCGCCTGGCTGATCCGCGCCTGCGCCATCCTGCTGTGCCTGTTCGCCTTGCCGCTGGCATTGTTGCAACAGATGCCGCTGGCGTTGCTGCTGGCCCTGGGAATCGCCGCGAGCATGTTGCAGTTCACCCTCTATCCGCTGGCAGTGGCCTTTTCCAACGACCATGTGGAGACCGAGCGACGGGTTTCGCTGACCGCCATGCTGCTGGTGACCTTCGGCGTCGGCGCCTGCATCGGGCCGCTGGCGGCCGGCGCGCTGATGCGGCTGTTTGGCGCTAACATGCTATATGCGTTCGTCAGCGCCTGCGCGCTGATCCTGGTCTGGCGGGTCCATCCGGAGAAGGTCAGCGGCCTGCACCGGGTCGACGACGCGCCGCTGCACCACGTGCCGACCCCGGACAACATGACCAGCTCCCCGCTGGTCGCGGCGCTCGATCCGCGGGTAGACGAACAGGCGGTGCAGGAGCAGATGGTCGATGGCGAGCCCGACGCGCCGCAGGCCGACGGTGCGACGCAGAACTGAACTCCGCTCGCCGCGGGAGCCGATAGGCAGGAGAGGTTGCGATGAGTCCGACGCTTTCCCTTCACCTGATGGTGCGCAACCTGCCGCCCGGGCAGCGGCGGCCGAAGATCGCCCAGGCCATCGGCGAGGAGAGCGCGGGACGCTTGCAGCGGGTATTGCTGGAACGCGCCCTGCGCCTGCCCGATCGCGGTTTCAGCGCCCGCATCCTCTGGTTCGACGACGATCTGGACAGCGATCTGCAGGCGCTGGCGGTGGCATTGGGCTGGAGCCTGATGAGCCAGCCGGCCGGCGACCCCGGCGAGCGCATGCGGCGTATCGCGGCGCTGGGGTTGGCGGAAAGCGAGGCGGTACTGCTGATTCGCCACGACTGCCCGGTGCTGGACGGCGACTACCTGGAAGCGGCCTGCACCGCCCTGGGCCGCCACCAGGCGGTGCTGGGGCCGGTGGAGCGGGGCGGCTACGCGCTGCTCGGCCTGACCCGGGTCGACCCGCTGTTGTTCGAGTCGATGCCCTGGGGCGGAGACCGCCTGCTGGCGCTCACCTGCGAGCGTCTCCGGCAACTGGGCTGGGAGCATCACCTGTTGCCGGCGCTCTGGGACGTCGACCGTCCCGAGGACCTGCCGCGCCTGGCGGCGCTGGGGCTGGTCCTGTGAAACTCAGAACAGTTCGTCTTTCTCGAAGCGCCGCGCTTCGCGCTGTAACTGGTAGACGAAGCGATCCACCTGACGCTGGGCGAGGCCGCTCATCTCGCTGAAGCGGACGCCGGCGAAGGTCGCGTCGAGCTTTTCGTCGAAGCGCACGTGACGCAGTTCGATCGCGCTACTGATCGCGCCCTGTGGCAGCTGGGCGCTGAAGTCTTCGTAGATCTCGCCGGGATGCAGGCGTTCGGCGACATTGCCGGCGAAGCGCAGCTTGGCGCCGGTGGCGGAGATATCCAGCAGTTGTCCGCTCAGCGGCGCGCGGAGTTTCTCCCCGGCGATTTCCGCGGCGATCGGCTGGCTCTGCTTGATGCTGGCGCGGTAGGCGTTGCGGCGCTGGTGGTAGAGCACTTCGGCGGGAAGGGCGGCCCAGTAGCAGGGAACGCCGTCGTGTTCGCCGAACTGCACCGGGCGCTCGCATTCCCAGGCGATACGCACGCCTTCGTGGAAGGCTTCGACGCGAAACGCCTCGCCATTCTGCAGGAAACGTTCGCCGGTGTTGGGGATGAGTTCGTCCAGCGCGACCATCCCGCGGTCGCGGTCGATGTCCACCAGGAAGCTCTGGAAGCGCTGGTTGCGATCGGCAAAGGTGATCAGCAGGGAGTCGCGGCTATCCTGCAGCAGGCGCAGGTTGGCCTGGATTTCCACGGGGGCCTTGAGCACCTTCGGGGGTTGCGGCCCCGCTTCTTCGACGAACGGGTTGGGCACCTTCAATGCTCTCCTGGGGCACGAATGCCTCAATGATAGCACTGTGCCTTGATACGTGTGCTGGTCGGGTTCAGGCCTGGCTGAGCGGGCGTTGCCGGCTGCTCGAGGCGGTGCCGCCGCGGCTGTCGTACAGGCTCGGGGCGTCCTGGCCGCGGAGGATGTTCAGCAGGCTGCCGGTGGAAGCCTGGTTGGCGCGGATGATCCGCCCGTTGCGCAGGTTGGCCTGCTGGCAACGCTCCAGCAGTTCGCCCAGTTCGTCGCCGCGCGCCAGCAGCTCGGCGCCATCCGCGCGCTCGCGGGCGTAGCGGGCAAGGCCTTCGCGGTCGAGGGAAACGCCGGCTTCGCGGAGGATTTCCGCGCGGGCCCGGCCATTTCGCTCCAGTTGCTGCATCAGTGGCTGCTTGGCCCCGAGAAGCTGTTGCAGGACCGGCAGCTCGCGCCGTTCCAGGGCCTGGAATTCTTCGTCGACCAACTGCAGGAGTTGGCTGGCGTGGCCGATATCCTCGGCGAACAGATCGAGCAGGGTAGGGGAGTCAGGCATCTCGGGCTCGGGAGTTCATTCGGCGTCCAATGTCCTCCAGCGCGTCCTTCGAGGTCAGCGCTGGGATTCGAAGTCGAGCAGCTTGCTGGCAACACGCTCGCTGTCGACCTGATAAGTGCCATCGGCGATCGCTTGCTTGATCCGGGCAACCTTATCGTTGTCGACCACCGGCAGGGTCTGCAGCTGGTCCGTGACTTTCTGCATGTTCTGGGCGGTTTCGCTGATCTGCACCGACTCGCCGCTCTTCGGAGCGGAAGTCGCGGCCTGGCCTGCCTTGTCGGCGCCAGTGGCGTCGGGACGCCCCGCGGCGGTGCTGCCGGTACGGCCGGTGGTGGCTGGCGTGCTGCCGGGATTCAGCCGGTTGAAGTCGATGACCATGGTTGTAAACCTCGAAGGTATTGGACGCTTGCCTAGCTTTTCGGCGAAGGCTTGAAAAACTTTAGGACTTATTTTCGTGCGTCGTTTCCCAGTTTAGAGAAACCCGCCGGGGTAGCGCCAGCGCTACCGGCCACGGCTTTCCCTCTACATATTCACCTCGACCGTGCCGGGTTCTATCACGCGGGCCTTGATTATCCGCTGCGAGCGCAGGTTGCGCACGCGGATCTGCTGGCCCGGGGCGCCATCGGACAGCGCCTCGCCGGGCATCTTGACGTTGATGGTGGCGGTGCGTGCGAGGATCACCACCTGGTCGCCCTTGCGCACGGCCTCGGCCTGCTCGAGGAAGACCGGCGCCAGCACCTGGTCGTTGACCACCGGTCGGCGCAGCTTCTGCCCGACGACGCGGGCCGGATCGGTCAGGTAGCCCTGGGTCAGCAGGCCGACGTCGCGCTCGACCAGGGCGATGTCGGCATCCTCCAGCACGTGCGCGCGCTTGAGTGGCTGCACCGCGACCACTACCTGGCGGAACAGTTTCACCTGCGCCGGCATGAAGATGGTCCAGGGCGCACTGCCTTCGCAACTGATGCGCACGGTGACCCTGCCGATCGGTTGTGCCGGACTTTCCTGGCTGAGCGTCAAGTCCCTGTCGCATTCGGCCAGGCGCAAGCGCGGGTCGACGCGATTGACCTGAATCTGGTAGCGCCCGTCGAGTCCGCTATTCTGCAGATATTCTTCTACCTTGAATTCAAGAAACCCCTGGGTGGAGCCGATAAGTACCTCGGGAGCGGTAAAACCCTGGGCCTGGCTGTTGTTAGCCGCGCACAGGTAGCCGAGCCCGAGCAAAACGGGTAAAAACCGTAGAGAAGTATGGCTACATGCCATTATTCGTCGAAAAACTGTCGTTGCCTGTTTCATGCAACGGGTTAAGCAATGGTCGTGCCGGAGTCCGGCACGACCGTCTGAGGGGAGCGCCAATGGCCGGTGTTTTGGATTCAGTCAACCAGCGTACGCAGTTGGTCGGACAGAACCGTCTGGAGCTGCTTCTGTTCCGCCTGGACGGCAACCAGCTCTACGGCATCAACGTGTTCAAGGTGAAAGAGGTGTTGCAGTGCCCGCGCCTGACGGTGATGCCCAAGTCCAGCCCGGTGGTGCGCGGGGTGGCGAACATCCGCGGAGGCACCATTCCGATCCTCGACCTGGCGCTGGCCACCGGCCGCCGCGGGTTGCAGGACCTGACCAACAGCTTCGCGATCATCACCGAGTACAACACCAAGGTGCAGGGCTTCCTGGTGCGCTCGGTGGAGCGCATCGTCAACATGAACTGGGAAGAGATCCATCCGCCACCCAAGGGCGCCGGCCGCGAGCATTACCTGACCGCGGTGACCCGGGTGGACAAGCAGTTGGTGGAAATCATCGACGTGGAAAAAGTGCTCGCGGAGGTCGCACCGACGTCCGAGGAAGTGTCCCACGGAGTGGTGGACGCCGAGACCCAGAGCCGCGCGGTGACCAAGCGGGTGCTGGTGGTGGACGATTCGTCGGTGGCGCGCAAGCAGGTAATCCGTTGCCTGGAGGCGGTCGGCGTGGAAATGACCGCGCTCAACGACGGGCGCCAGGCCCTGGAGTACCTGCAGAACATGCTCTCCGAGGGACGGCGTCCGGAAGACGAGCTGCTGATGCTGATCTCCGACATCGAAATGCCGGAAATGGACGGTTATACCCTGACGGCGGAAATCCGTAGCGATCCCCGCCTGCAGAAACTGCACATTCTCTTGCATACTTCGTTGTCCGGGGTCTTCAACCAGGCGATGGTGAAGAAGGTCGGTGCGGACGACTTCCTCGCCAAGTTCCGTCCGGACGATCTGGCGGCGCGGGTGGTGGAGCGGATCAAGGCGGTGGACGCGGGCTGAGCGATCGGCCCTCGACAACAATGTGAATACGGGCGACCGGCTGCGTTCCGGTCGCCCAGGGCGAAGAGGCTTATGCGTGTCGGCAGCTAATGCGGATTTCGAGTTGTTCAGGGTCTTCCTCGAGAAGACCTGCGGCATTGTGCTGGGCAGCAACAAGCAGTACCTGGTCTCGAGCCGGCTGAACAAGCTGATGGAGCAGCAGGGCATCAAGAGCCTGGGAGAGCTGGTGCAGCGCATCCAGACCCAGCGCGGCGGCCTGCGCGAGATGGTGGTGGACGCGATGACCACCAACGAGACCCTGTGGTTTCGCGATACCTACCCGTTCGAGGTGCTCAAGCAGCGGGTTCTTCCCGAACTGATCAAGGCCAACGGCGGGCAGCGCCTGCGGATCTGGTCGGCGGCCTGTTCGTCAGGCCAGGAGCCATACTCGCTGTCGATGGCCATCGACGAGTTCGAGAAGACCAACCTGGGGCAGTTGAAGGCGGGCGTGCAGATCGTCGCCACCGACCTGTCGGGGTCGATGCTCACCGCCGCCAAGGCCGGCGAATACGACACCCTGGCGATGGGCCGCGGTCTGTCCCCGGAGCGTCTGCAACGCTATTTCGACGCCAAGGGACCGGGGCGCTGGGCGGTCAAGCCGGCGATCCGCAGCCGCGTCGAGTTCCGTGCCCTGAACCTGCTGGACAGCTACGCCAGCCTCGGCAAGTTCGACATGGTGTTCTGCCGCAACGTGCTGATCTATTTCTCCGCCGAGGTGAAGCGCGACATCCTGCTGCGCATCCATGGCACGCTCAAGCCTGGCGGCTACCTGTTCCTCGGCGCCTCCGAGGCGTTGAACAACCTGCCCGACCACTACCAGATGGTGCAGTGCAGCCCGGGCATCATCTACCGGGCCAAGTAGCGCAAGGAAGCGGACCCGCGCCAGGTTGCGCCGGGGGTGACCTGGCAGCCTGGCGCGGGTCCGCTTGGGACGGGCAGGTGGGACGAGACTTTCGCCCACTGCCCAGGCTCCGAGCGCCACGCGCGGCGGCGCCGTCGCAGCCCGCTCGGCACAGGACGGCTGGCTCGGAGCGGGGCAGTTTAGGACTGCGCGATCTAGTTGTATTGACAGATATTTCTGATAGTCAGGTGATCTGGCAAGTTGCCGCTTTGCCGGGGAACTGCTTACATGATTCAAGCCTTCCCTCGATCCGCCACGCCTACCAGGAGACTTCCATGGCCATCACTGCGCTGCCCTCGGCCGATGGGCAAGAGTTGACCATCCAGATCCAGGGGCGCTTCGACTTCGGGGCCCATCAGGATTTCCGCGATGCCTACGAGCGGGTCGCGATCACTCCGCGACGCTATGTCGTCGACCTGCGCAACGCCACCTACCTGGACAGCTCGGCCCTCGGCATGCTCCTGCTGCTGCGCGACCACGCCGGCGGCGAGAACGCGCAGATAAGCCTGGCGAACTGTAGCCCGGAAGTGCGCAAGATCCTCGCCATCTCCAACTTCGAGCAGTTGTTCAAGATCAGCTGAAATGAATCCCCCGGCGGCGCGGATCGAGAGCCTGACGATTCTCATCGCCGAGGACAACGCGGCCGACCGCCTGCTGCTGTCGACCATCGTCAGCCGCCAGGGGCATCGCGTGCTGACCGCCGGCAACGGCCTGGAGGCGGTGGCGCTGTTCGAGACCGAGCGGCCGCAACTGGTCCTGATGGACGTGATGATGCCGGTGATGGATGGCTTCGAGGCTGCCCGGCGGATCAAGCAGCAGGCCGGCGAGGAGTTGGTGCCGATCATCTTCCTCACCTCCCTCAGCGAAACCGAGGCGCTGGTGCAGAGCCTGGAGGCGGGCGGCGACGACTTCCTCTCCAAGCCGTACAACCGGGTGATCCTCGAAGCCAAGATCAACGCCATGGGACGCCTGCACCTGCTGCAACGAACGGTGCTGGAGCAGCGCGACCTGATCGTCCGGCACAACGAGCACCTGCTCAACGAACAGCGGGTGGCCAAGGCGGTGTTCGACAAGGTGGCCCATTCCGGCTGCCTGAACGCCAGCAACGTGCGCTACCTGCAATCGCCCCTCGCGCTGTTCAACGGCGACCTGCTGCTGGCCGCCTACAAGCCGTCCGGCGGCATGCACGTGCTGCTCGGCGACTTCACCGGCCACGGCCTGCCGGCGGCGATCGGCGCGATGCCGCTGGCCGAGGTGTTCTACGGGATGACCGCCAAGGGCTATCCGATGGCCGACATCCTCCGCGAGATGAACGCCAAGCTGAAGCGCATCCTGCCGGTCGGCGTGTTCTGCTGCGCCACCTTGCTCAACCTGAGCTTCCAGCGCGAACTGGTGGAGGTCTGGAACGGCGGTTTGCCGGACGGCTACCTGCTGCGCGCCGCCAGCGGCGAGCGGGTCGCCCTGGTGTCCCGCCACCTGCCGCTGGGAATCCTCGAACCGGCGGCGTTCAGCGACCGTTGCGAAACCTATCCGCTGGATATCGAAGATCGGATATTCCTGTTTTCCGACGGGGTCCTCGAGGCCAGCAACAAGGCTGGCGAGATGTTCGGCGAGGCGCGGCTGCTCCAGCTGTTCGAGCGCAATCGCCAGCCGTCCGCGCTGTTCGACGAGATCCAGCGCAGCCTGGCGCAGTTCCGCGGCGCGGTGCAGGACGACGTGAGCATGCTCGAAGTGCGGCTGCAGCCGGATAGCGGCCTGCAATGCCCGCCGCTGGCGTTTTCCGATAGCGGCGTGAGCAGTCCGCTGGACTGGTCGGTAAGCTTCGAATTCCGCGCCGAAACCCTCAAGCATTTCAACCCGCTGCCCCATGTGCTGCAACTGCTGCTCGAGGTCCACGACCTGCGCGCGCGCGGCGGCGCGCTGTATACGGTGCTCGCCGAACTCTATTCGAACGCCCTGGAACATGGCGTCATCGGCCTCGATTCGACGATGAAGAGCGACGCGGCGGGATTCGCCCGCTATTACCAGGAGCGGGTCAGCCGCCTGCAGGCCTTGCGCGACGGCTACGTGCGACTGCACCTGGACCTGGCGCCGCATGGCGCGGGGGGGCGTCTGCTGGTGCGGGTCGAGGACAGCGGCGAAGGTTTCGACGTGGAGCGCGCGCTGAATGCCGTGGAGCGCCAGGAACGCCTCTGCGGCAGGGGTTTGCGCCTGATCCGCGAATTGTCCGATCGTTGCCAGTGGTCGGCCGACGGAAAGGTGGTGTCCGTGGAGTTTTTCTGGTCGCCTCAGGCATAATCGCGCTTTCGTCGCGGTGCTCCTAATGGGTAGGGCATCGGAAGTCGACTTCAGGGAGCGATCGAATGTCCGCGCCGCATCTCGATGATCGTGTTCTGGCTTCGCTGCAGGAGGTCATGGAGGACGAATATCCGGTCCTGCTGGATACCTTCGTGCTCGACTCCGAGGAGCGCCTGCGCAGCCTGCATGCCGCCCTTCAGGCCGGCGATGCCCAGGCTTTGCGGCATACCGCACACAGCTTCAAGGGAGGCAGCAGCAACATGGGCGCGGTACTCCTCGCCGGCTACTGCAAGGAGCTGGAAGAAAGCGCCAGGCGCGGCGACCTGCAACGGGCGCCGGCGCTGATCGAACAGATGGAGCGCGAATTCGCCATCGTCCGCATCCTTTTCAAACAGGAACGTCAGCGCTATCGCTGAGGTTTTCGTCCTTTCCGGCGACAAGGTACCGGCCCGATCGAGCCTCCCTGGCGTATAATGCGCCGCTCGATTTGGAGTCCTTCATGCGCGAGCAAGCCCTACGCATCCTCAAAGACGTTTTCGGTTACGACGCCTTCCGTGGCAACCAGGCACGGATCATCGAGCGGGTAGCCGAGGGTGGCGATGCGCTGGTACTGATGCCCACCGGCGGTGGCAAGTCCCTGTGTTTCCAGGTCCCGGCGCTGCTGCGCGAAGGCCTGACGGTGGTGGTGTCGCCGCTGATCGCGCTGATGGAGGACCAGGTCGCCACCCTGGACGAACTCGGCGTGCCGGCGGTGGCGCTGAACTCCACCCTCAACCCCGAGCAGCAGCGGGACATCGCCGAGCGCCTGCAGCGTGGCGAGATCAAGCTGCTCTACCTGGCACCGGAGCGGTTGGTCCAGCCGCGCATGCTGGCCTTCCTTCAACGACTGCCGGTCGGCCTGTTCGCCATCGACGAAGCGCACTGCGTGTCGCAATGGGGCCATGACTTCCGTCCCGAATACCTGCAGCTCGGCCAGCTTGCCGAGCTGTTCCCGCAGGTGCCGCGGATCGCCCTGACCGCCACCGCGGACATGCGTACCCGCGAGGAGATGATCCAGCGCCTGCACCTGCAGAACGCCGAGCAGTTCCTCTCCAGCTTCGACCGGCCGAACATCTTCTACCGCATCGTGCCCAAGGAGCAGCCGCGCAAGCAGTTGCTCGGCTTCCTCTCCGAGCGGCGCGGCGATGCCGGCATCGTCTACTGCCTGTCGCGGAAGAAGGTCGAGGAGGTCGCGGAATTCCTCGGCAACCAGGGCTTCCCCGCGCTGCCGTATCACGCCGGACTGTCCAACGAACTGCGTGCCCACCACCAGAAGCGCTTCCTCAACGAGGAAGGCTTGATCATGGTGGCGACCATCGCCTTCGGCATGGGCATCGACAAGCCCAACGTGCGTTTCGTCGCCCACCTCGACCTGCCCAAGAGCCTCGAGGCCTATTACCAGGAAACCGGCCGCGCCGGCCGCGATGGCCTGCCGGCCGACGCCTGGATGGCCTACGGCCTGCAGGACGTCCTGCTGCTGCGGCAGATGATGCAGAGTTCCGAGGGCGACGAGCGGCACAAGCGCGTCGAGCGGCACAAGCTGGAAGCCATGCTGGCGCTCTGCGAGGAAACCCGTTGCCGGCGCCAGGCGCTGCTGGCCTATTTCGACGAGGAGATGCCGCAGCCCTGCGGGCATTGCGACAACTGCGTGGACGGCGTGGAAACCTGGGATGCCACCGAATCCGCGCGCCAGGCGCTGTCGGCGATCTACCGCAGCGGCCAGCGCTACGGCGTCGGCCATCTGGTGGATATCCTGCTCGGCCGCGAGACCGAGAAGATCCGCAGTCTCGGCCACCAGCACCTGGCGGTGTTCGGGATCGGCAAGGGGCGTGGCGAAGACGAGTGGCGGACCCTGTTCCGTCAGTTGGTCGCGCGCGGCCTGGCCGACGTCGACCTGGACGGCTTCGGCGGCCTGCGCCTGACCGAGGCCTGTCGTCCGCTGCTGCGGGGCGAGGTGCGGCTGGAGCTGCGCCGCGACCTCAAACCCCAGCGCGCCAAGGGCTCCTCCAGCGGCGGCGCCAGCGCCGCCAGCCAATTGGTGCGCAGCGAAGAGCGGGAAATGTGGGAGGCCCTGCGCGCGCTGCGGCGCAAGCTGGCCGAAGAGCATTCGGTGCCGCCCTATGTGATCTTCCCCGACGCGACCCTGCTGGAAATGCTCCGCAGCCAGCCGCGCTCGCTATCCGACATGGCCCAGGTCAGCGGGGTCGGCGCGCGCAAGCTTGAGCGCTACGGCCAGGCCTTCCTCGATGTCCTCACCGACTCGCCGGCGGCGCCCGCCGCGCCGCCGCAGGACCTGCGCCACGAATTGGCCAGCCTGGCCTGTGCGGGGATGACCCCGGCGCAGATAGCCCGCCAGCTCAATTGCAGCGAGAAGAACGTCTACGCGATGCTCGCCGAGGCCATCGCCGGTCAGCAGGTGAGCCTGGAGCAGGCGCTGGATCTGCCCGAGGAACTCCTCGGCGAAATCCAGGACGCCTTCCTCGAGGAAGACGGCGAACTGCCGCCGGTGGCGGCGCTGGAGGAGCGTTTCGGCAAGCGGGTGCCGAGTGGCGTGCTGCACTGCGTGCGCGCCGCCCTGCAGGTGGAACTGGAGTCGTGATATGGCCATTTGCCGGTATTTTCTGACGCCAATCTTGTGACGTCCTTCGCAAGCGTCTACTGTGACGCCAAGCCCTCCAAGAGAAGAGGTGTGCGTGACACAGAAGGACCGGTTGGACGACTCCCGTTCCAATCTCTATGCCGACCAATTGAACCGCGGTTTCCGCGGTCTGCGTTTCCTTCCCGAACTGGAGCGTGACTACCGGCGCTACATGCTGGAGGACAGCTTCGCGCTGAAACGCATCGCCCTCAGCGTCGGCATGCTCGTCTGGCTGGCGTTCATCGGCATCGACCTGCTGATCCTCGCTGGTCCCCCGCTGTGGGGCGTACTGGCGGTGCGCCTTGGCGTGCTGGTCCTGCTACTGGTCTGCGGCTGCCTGATCATGCTGCGCCGGCACATCCAGCTGATGGTGCCGCTGAGCATCGCCTGCGTCCTCGCCCTTGGCGTCGGTGCGGCGGCGGTGGTCGGCCTGGCGCACCGGGCGGATCCCGGCTATCCCTACGAAGGCCTGCTGCTGGTCAGTTTCGCCGCCTATTTCCTCGCCGGCCTGCGGTTGTCGCAGGCATTGAGCTGTGCGTTGGTCGTGCTGCTCGCCTACCTGGGTTTCGAGTGGTGGGCGGGTACCCAGGAGCCGCTGGGCAACAACCTGCTGTTCCTGCTGTTCGGTAACCTGATCGGCGCGGTCGGCTGCTACCTGCTGGAGTTCAAGTCGCGCGAGCATTTCCTCATCAGCCGCCTGTTGCGGGTGATGGCCGACCACGACAGCCTGACCGGCCTGCACAACCGGCGCAGCTTCAACCAGCACCTCGACCGCCTCTGGCGCCAGGCCCAGCGCGAACAGAAGACCCTGGCGCTGCTGCTTTGCGACGTCGACCATTTCAAGGCCTATAACGACCGCTACGGACACCAGGCTGGCGATGCGGTCCTGCAGCGCATCGGCGCGGTGTTCGAGGCGAATGCCAGGCGTCCGCTGGACATGGCGGTGCGCCTGGGCGGCGAAGAGTTCGCCCTGTTGCTGTACGGCGCCAACGAGCACGAGGCGAGGCTGCGCGCGGAAGCGCTGCGCGCACAGGTCCAGGCGCTGCGCATGGAGCACGAGGCGTCGGACACGGCGCGCGAAGTGACCCTGTCGGTCGGCGTGTCCTGCCTGTGGCCGACCCCGGGCAACGACCTGAAGCGTCTCTACGATCTCTACGAGCATGCCGATCGCGCGCTTTACGAAGCCAAGGCGTTCGGCCGCAACCAGGTGGTGGCCTGAGTCCATGGCCGATTTTGTCCCTATGGCTGGCGCCGCCGGTGACTGCGGGACGAGGCGGCGAATGCTAGGTTCGACAGGAAAAAATGCCAGGCACGGCCGCTCTTCGCAGAGCTGCCGGCCCCACCGCGAGACGACTTCCGGACGGACCCCATGCAGCGCTTGATCCAGGCCAACGGCCAACCGCACTACGGCATCTTCCCGAGTGCCCCGCAGCACATCAATTACCGCGATTTCGACTTCCGTTCGCCGATGGGCCGGCGCGTGGGGGCCCTGGGCAAATGGCGACGCTTCCATCAGTTCCAGTACTTCGGCCTGATCAGCCCGGAGCTGATCGGCGGCTGCGCCCTGGCCCAGCTGAGCTTGCTTGGCGTCGGCTTCGTCTACCTCTACCAGCCTTCCAGCGGACGCATGCTGGAGCGGCGCTTCAAGCTGCCGCTGGGGTTCGGAACCCGGTTTTCCCAGACCCCGGACGACGGCGTCTGCGAACTGCGCCAGGGGCGCAACCTGCTACGCCTGGAGAACCGTATGGCTCCCCGGGAGAAACGCCTGCTGGTGGAACTCGACGATGGCACCCGCATCGACGCCTGCTTCAGCGAGGAGGCGCCGAGCTTCCAGCCGATGTGCCTATGTACGCCGACCGCGGTGAACGGCTGGGTCTACGCGCAGAAGGTGGCCGGCGTGCGCTGTCGCGGCGACGTGCGCAGCGCCCTCGGCGACCACGACCTGCAGGCGCTGGACGCCTTCGCCCATCACGACTGGTCGGCGGGCTACATGCGCCCGGAAACCTTCTGGAACTGGGCTTGCCTGTCCGGCGAGGCGGACGGCTTGCGGGTCGGCCTGAACCTGTCGTGCGGGGTCAACGAGACCAGCTTCACCGAGAACTGCTACTGGCTGGACGGCGAACTGCTGAAGGTCGACAGCGTGCGCTTCGACTTCGACCGCGACCAGCCGCTGCGGCCCTGGACCATCCGTTCATACGATGGCCAGGTGGAGCTGCGCTTCGAGGCTCACGGCATGCATCAGGAGCGGCTGAACCTCGGTCTGCTGGCGAGCAACTTCAAGCAGATATTCGGTTGTTTCAGCGGTGTGCTGCGTCCGCGAGGTCGTGCCGAGGTGAGGATCGAGCGGCTCTGGGGCTTCGTCGAGGACCAGTACGCGAAGTGGTAGACAGGGCGTGGCCTGGGCATATCGTGCGACAATTTGTCATTGTACGGGGGAAAATTGGACGGGCATTATTAGCCGACTAATAATTAGTCAAATGAAATATCGGACCTCCTTTTTCCTATGGCTCAGACAGACAAGCACTATTTCGGCACCTTGCTAGCCCAGACTTCCCGTGCTTGGCGCGCTGAACTCGACCGCCGCCTCAGTCACCTCGGCCTGTCCCAGGCGCGCTGGTTGGTGTTGTTGCATCTGGCGCGCCATCGCGATTCGCCCACCCAGCGCGAGTTGGCCCAATCGGTCGGGGTCGAAGGCCCGACCCTGGCGCGGCTGCTCGACGGCCTCGAGTCCCAGGGCCTGGTACGGCGCCTGGCGGTGGCGGAGGACCGGCGGGCCAAGCACATCGTGCTGACGCCCAAGGCCGATGTGCTGATCGCCGATATCGAGGCCATCGCCGCCAGCGTTCGCAACGACGTACTGACCGGCATCGACGAGTCCGAGCAGGCGCTGTGCCAGCAGGTGCTCTTGCGAATCCTGGCGAACCTGGAAAAGCGCTGAGCACTGCGTCACGAAATTCCGCTAGAATCGCCATTTTTATGGCATCACCTCCTGGGCTTTCGTCCGAAAGCCCTCTACAGAGGTTTTCGTCGGTTTTCTGACGAAAAATCTTGACCGTTTCCACGGCATTCCTCTATTCAGTGATGGCAAAAAGCCATGTCTTGCGCCATGTGGTGCGTTCAGCCCTGTACGGGGCGAAATTCGGGCTAACGTGAAATAGATGTAGCAGTCGACCGCTGGCCGGCTGTGTGCTCGAAGTGCGGAGAAAAGAACGGAATGCCCGGTAAAGCCTTGCGTGTCATGTTGTGTGCCTGGTCGTGCCTGTTGGCCGGGCAGGCGAGCGCCCTGGGAGTGGGAGACATCACCCTGCATTCGGCGCTCAACCAGCCGCTGGATGCGGATATCGAACTGCTCGACGTCGGCGATCTCGGCGCGGACGAGATCGAGGTCCGCCTGGCGGGCGCCGACGTCTTCGCCGCGGCCGGGGTGGAACGCTTGCAGTTCCTCAACGAGCTGCGTTTCAGTCCGGTGCTCCAGGGGCGCGGTGGCAATCGCATCCATGTGTCCTCGAGCCGACCGGTGCAGGAGCCCTACCTGAATTTCCTGGTGGAGGTGGCCCGCCCCAACGGCCGCATCGTGCGCGAATTCACCGTACTGCTCGATCCGCTCGGTTATACGCCGCGCATGCTTCCGGCCGCGCGCAGCGGGATCGAGCCGCAGCGGCAATCCTCGACGCCGGCGCCCGCGCCGCGTAGTGCCGCGGCCGTCGTAGACCCGGCACTGCTGGAGCCGGGCGACGAATACCTGGCTCGCCCCAACGACAACCTCTGGGCCATCAGCGGACGCCTGCGTGGTGCCGGCAACGCCGATCGCGCGCAACTCATGGAGGCCCTGTACCAGCTCAATCCGCAGGCCTTCGTCAATGCCGACCGGCACCGGCTCAAGGCCGGCGCGCGCCTGCGCCTGCCGGCCGGCTACCAGCCGGAGCGAGGCGCGCCCGGCGCCGTGAAGGAGGCGGCCGTGGAAGTCCTGCCGCCAGCCGATGCCGCCGTGGTGGAAAACGCTCCGGCGGCTCTCGTCGAGGCGCAGCGCCAGGCGGATGCCGAGGCCGAGGCGTTGGCCCGGCAACGGGAGGAACTGAGCCAGCGGATGGACGATCTGCAACGCCAGTTGCAGGCCTTGCAGGAACAACTGCAGCAGCGCGATCACCAGGTCGCCGAACTGCAACAGCAACTGGCCCGGCGCCAGGCGGTGCGGCCCGCGGCGCCGCCGCCCGCCGCGGCCGCGCCTTCGGTTGCGCAACCGGTTGAAACGCCGACGGACTCGCAGTACTGGCGCTGGATGATCGTCCTGCTGCTGGTCCTCGCTCTGCTCGGCGTGTTGCTGTTGCGTCGCCGCCGCGAAGAGGCTCCTGTCCCGGCGGTCGAACCGAAGCGCCGGGTCGCCCTGAACCTGCCGCTGCGGCGTGCGCCGCGCCCCCCGGCGGCCGCACCGGCGCCGGCAAAGGTCGAGGAACAGGCCAGGCCGCCGGTCGCCGCTCCCTCCAGCCCGCCGCCGTCTCCTCCGCCTGCTCCGGCCGCCGCTCCGCGCGCCGCCATGGCTGCGGCGGACAAGCTGGACGGCGCCGACATCTATATCGCCTACGGTCGCTACGGACAGGCCCGCGACCTGCTGCGTCAGGTACTCGCCGAGCAGCCGCAGCGCCTGAGCGCGCGGATGAAGCTGTTGCTGGTGCTGGCTGAGCTGGGCGATGCGGCCGGCTTCGACGCGCTGGCCGAGGAAACCCTGGCCAGTGGCGGCAACCCGGAGGCCATCGACGAGTTGCGCGGACGCTACCCGGCGCTGCTACAGATGCTGGCGACCGAGACGCCGGCGGCAACAACCAAGGACGACGACTGGAGCGACCTGCCGCTGGCCGAGTCGCCCGTTTTGCAGCAACCGGATGCGACCTCGGGCGCCGACGGCTTCGGCGACCTCAACCTCGATCTCGATCTCGACTGGGGCGCCCTGGAGAATCCCCTGGACAATCCCGACCTGCCGCGCCGCGCCGCTGCCGGCAAGGCGGAACCGGCGGAGGAGCCCCTGGCGTTCGAGAGCAATCTCCATGAACTGCCGGATGTCGCCGAGTACGAACACCTCGAACTCGACCAGCCAGAGCCGGCCACGGTGCCGCCGGAGGAGGCCTCGGCCAGCCTGGACCGGGCCCGCGCCTGCATCGACAGCGGCGATCTCGACCAGGCCAGCCGCATCCTGCGCCTGGTGGTGGCGCACGGCGACCCGTGGCAGAAGGCCGAGGCGCGCGAGTTGCTGGCGCTGATCGCCTGAACTCCGCTCAGAAGTTCTGCCCGAGGTTCAGGTAGAACGCCTTGAAGTTCTCGTCGTTGATCCCGTAGCTGAAGGTCAGCGGCCCCAGCGGCGTATCGAAGCCGATCATCAGGCTGGCGGCGTTGATGTAGCCGCTGTCGTATTCGTTGTCGTTGTTCCAGATGCGTCCGCGCTCGATGCTGCCGCCCAGGTACAGCGGGAAGTCCAGCGGCAGGAAGGAACGTTCGGTGAGGCGCCGGTAATAGACGATCCGTCCCAGGCTGTAGTTCTGCCCGGACAGCGCGTCGCGGCGGAAGCCCGACAGCTCGCGGGCGCCGCCGAGGGTGAAGCTGGAGGTGACCACCTCGGCGTCGTCCAGGGTGCGCCCGTAGCCGCCGCCGAACACCCAGGTGTCGGCGCCGAAGCTGAGCGCCTTGTTCAGCCGCAGGTCCCACTGCCGGTAGCTGTCGTCCGAGCCGAGGGACTTGTCGTAGCGGCGCATGGTCAGGCCGATCTCCTCGCCCTCGTGGGGGAAATTGACGTCGTCGACGGTATCGAACGAGTACTTCAGTTCGTAGTAGCCCTCGGTGAAGTCGATGTCCGGCAGGCTCGGGTCGCCGATGCGCACGTCGGCCTTGCCGTAGGCCTGCACCGCGCCCAGGCGGATTTCGCCGTTGTTGGCGATCTGCCGGCCGACGTTGAGGCCGTAGCCGTAGCGCTCCAGGCGATAGCGCAGCAGCGGGTCGTTGTCCTCGGTGACGTCGACGTTCTGTGCCTCGTGGAACAGGAAGGGCGCGACGAAGTAGCGCGAGCCGACGTCGAGCGGCTGGTAGAACTCGCTGTAGAGTTCCTGGCGGTCGCCGAGCTGGACCCGGGTCAGCCACTCGGCGCCGAGCCGGTTGAGGCCGTTCATGCGGTAGCTGCCGCCGAGGTTGAAGGTGCTTTCGCCGCGCATGTCGTCGGACAGGTTGAGGCCCAGGCGAAGGAAGTCGGTGCCGCCTTTCTTGCCGGTGGCGTGGATCACCAGGGTGTTGAGCTTCTTCTCCTTGACCACCCGGTACTGCACCTGGTCGAAGTAGTCGAGGCCGTAGAGGGTACTCATGTCGTCCTGCAGGCGGCCGAGGTCGAGGCGCGTGCCGAGCGGCTGGCGGATGTAGTGGCGGATCACCTCGTCGCTGACCTTCGAGTTGTTCTCCACGCGGATCGCGTCGATCACCGGCTTGCGCTGGTTCGGCGTGCGCGCCACGTCGAGCGCTTCGCTGTTGAGGTCCTTCGGCTTGCGCAACTCGGCGAGGCGCGCGGCGAGCACCGTGGTGGCGCGGTAGCCGGCGTCGATCAGTTGCGGCACGCGGCCGAAGTCGGTGGTGCCGTAGCCGGACAGCGGCGGCTGGATCAGCACGTCGCCGGGCTTGAGCGTGGCCAGCTGGGCTTCGGAGTTCTTCCGGGTCATCAGGGTGATCGACTGGTTCATCACGTCGAGCACGGTGCTCAGGTCCTTGCGGTCGCGCAGCGGGTTGCCGATGTCGACCACGATCACCACGTCCACGCCCATGTCGCGCGCCACGTCCACCGGGATGTTGTCGACCATGCCACCATCCACCAGCAGCCTGCCGTCGATCTCCACCGGGGCGAACACGGCGGGGATCGACATGCTGGCGCGGATCGCCTGGGGCAGGTGGCCCTTGCGGAACACCACTTTCTCGCCGGTTGCGATATCGGTGGAGACGGCGCGGAAGGGGATCGCCAGCTTGTCGAAGTCGCGGTTGTCGCTGGTGTGCACCAGCAGGCTTTCCAGCACCATCGCCAGGTTCTGGCCCTGGATCACCCCCAGCGGCAGGCCGAGGGTGCCGTCGTCGCGGAAGCTGATCTTCTGCTTGACCAGGAAGTCGCGGTCGTCCTGCTTGCGCCGGAACGGCACGTCCTTGCGCGGCGGCGCGTCGGACAGCGCCTGCTGCCAGTCCATCTCCAGGGCGATGCGCTCCAGTTCGGCGGGGGTGTAGCCGGAGGCGTACAGGCCGCCGACCACCGCGCCCATGCTGGTGCCGGCGATGGCGTCGATCTGGATGCCCTGTTCGTCGAGGGCCTTGAGCACGCCGATATGGGCCAGGCCGCGGGCGGCACCGCCGGAGAGGACCAGACCGATCTTCGGCCGGGCCTCCGCGGCGAGGGCGGGCAGGGGAAGCAGGAGCAGCAGTACGAGCAGCAGGCGGCGCATGAGAACGATCCGGAGCCGGGTGAAAAGGCGGCTATTATAGGCGCGACCGTTTCCCCTGAGCCGCCGACATGCCCACCGCCAAGCCCGAAATCGTCATCACCTATTGCACCCAGTGCCAGTGGCTGCTGCGTGCCGCCTGGCTGGCCCAGGAACTGCTCAGCACCTTCGCCGACGATCTCGGAAAAGTCTGCCTGGAGCCCGGAACCGGTGGCGTCTTCCGTATCACCTGCGACGGTGTGCAGGTCTGGGAACGCAAGGCCGACGGCGGCTTCCCCGAGGCCAAGGCGCTCAAACAGCGGGTTCGCGACCGCATCGACCCGCAACGCGACCTCGGGCACAACGATCGTCCTTCCCGCTGAACCGCTGCCGTCCGCCCATGGCTTGTTGCAGGTCAACGGGCGGCGCGGCGCATAGGCATAGCCTGGGGGCATTCATCCTGTCGAAGGGAGTGCCCATGAGCATCATCGTCACCGGCGCCGCCGGCTTCATCGGCAGCAATCTGCTGCAGGCGCTGAACCGGCGCGGCGAGACCGACATCATCGCGGTGGACGATCTCACCGACGGCGAGCAGTTCCGCAACCTGGCGGACGCCGATATCGCCGACTACCTGGACCAGAACGACTTCCTCGAGCGTTACGCCCGCGGCGACTTCGGCACGGTCCGCGCGCTGTTCCACCAGGGTGCCTGCGCCAGCACCCTGGAAAGCAATGGCCGCTACATGATGGAGAACAACTACCGCTACAGTTGCCGCCTGCTGGAAAGCAGCCTGGAACTCGGCGTGCCGTTCCTCTACGCCTCGTCGGCGGCGGTCTACGGATCCGGCCGGACCTTCCGCGAGGCGCGCCAGTACGAGCGGCCGCTGAACGTCTACGGCTATTCCAAGTTCCTCTTCGACCAGCGTGTGCGGCGGGCGCTGCCGCAGGCGCGCAGCCAGGTGGTCGGCCTGCGTTACTTCAACGTCTACGGGCCGCGCGAGGAACACAAGGGGCGGATGGCCTCGGTGGCCTACCACTGCTACCAGCAATTGCGCCGCGATGGGCGGGTCGAACTGTTCGGCGAACACGGCGGCTTCCCGCCCGGCGGCCACCTGCGCGACTTCGTCGCGGTGGAGGACGTGGCGCGGGTAAACCTGCATTTCTTCGACCATCCGCAGCGTTCGGGAATCTTCAACCTCGGCAGCGGCCAGGCACGGACCTTCAACGAGGTCGCCCTGGCGGTGATCAATAGCGTCCGCGCCAACGCCGACCAGCCGCCCCTGTCGCTGCAACAGGCCGTGGAAAGCGGCCTGCTCGGCTACCGCGAGTTCCCCGAGTCGCTGCGGGCGCGCTACCAGAGCCATACCTGCGCCGACCTGGAGCTGCTGCGCGAGGCGGGCTACCGCGACGATTTCCAGAGCCTGGAAGAGGGCGTCGCCGGCTACTGCCGCTGGCTGGCGCGCAGCGCCTGAGGGATCCTGCTCAGCGGCCCAGTGCCCCGCCTACCGGGGCGCGGGCGAAGCGCAGCTCCGGCAGCAGGGTCAGCAGCGCCAGTACTCCGAGGGCCGCGCCGACCCAGAGCGCGCCCTGCAGGCCGAATCCGCCGGCGATGCCCAGGCCGCCGATCCAGGAACCGGCCATCACGCCGAGCATGATGCAGGCGGTGTGCACCGAGTTGACCAGCATGTTGTTATGGCCGACCCGTGCGCCGCGGGTCACCAGCGCCGGGTTCATCGACACCCCGGTCAGGCCGATCACCACCAGCGCCGCCACCGCCACCGCCGGAACCTGTCCGAACAGGGCGAAGGCCACCATCGCGGCGATGGCCGCCAGCAGGCCGAAGGCCAGGACCGCGATGGTATGGCGGTCGGCCAGGCGGCCGACGATGTTGTTGCCCACCAGCGTCGCCAGGCCGTAGACCACCAGCAGCAGCGGTACGGTCGAGGCGGAGAAGCCGCTGACCTCGGTGAGGATCGGCACGAAATAGGTGAAGCCGGCGAAGGTGGCGCCGATCAGCAGCAGACTGGTGGCGTAGACCCACCATAGATGGGCGTTCCTGAACACCTTCAGTTCCTCGCGCAGCGAGCCGCTGCCCGCCGACCCCGGGATCGCCGGCATCAGCTGCAACACCAGCAGGCCGACCAGCACCGCCACCAGCGCCACCGCGAAGAAGCTCGCGCGCCAGCCGTACCATTCGCCCAGCCAGGTGGCGACGGGCAGGCCGAGCACGGTGCCGACCATCAGGCCACCGAGCACCAGCGACGACGCGCGGCCGAACTGGTTGCCTTCGACCAGTTCGGCGCAGGCGGTCAGCGCCACGCCGAAGAAGGCCGCGGCGGCGACCGCGGTGACCAGTCGTGCCGCGACCATCACCGCATAGCCCGGCGCCAGGGCGCCGATGACCTGGCCGACCACGAACAGCGCGATCAGGCCGAGCAGGGCGTTCTTGCGCGGCACCCGGAGCAGGGCGGTGGACAACAGCGGGCCGCCGACGGCCATCGCACCGGCGTAGAAGGTGACCAGGTAGCCGATCGCGGCGAAGGACACGCCGAATTCGGCGGCCAGCGCCGGCATCAGCCCGGCGACCATGTATTCGCTGGTGGTCAGGGCGAAGATCGCGGCACCGAGCACGTAGACAATCAAAGGCATGTTTCCAGCTCCCGAGCGGTTCAGACGACGATGAAGCGAGCCACGGCGACCTGCCCGTGCCGTGGCCGCGCGATGAATGCACGACGGCGACTCATGCCGCCGACGAACCGAAGCCCTGGTCGGCCCCTTCGGGCAGCACCGTCACGCAGTGGGCGAACAGGTTCGAAGCGCTGCGCACCACGGTCAGCCCGCACTCGGCGAGCAGGGCGTGGAGGCAGGCGCGTGAATACGAGCGCGAGTAGAAGCCGTCGCTGCCGGTGAACACGGTGCCGTCGTCCCGCGTGTGCAACTCCAGGCCCTGCACCCCGCAACGGCGGTAGTAGCTCTGGCGGACGCGGGTGGCCTCGGCGCTGTCGCCGAACACCGAGACCACCGCCGCCACGCTGCGCTCGGCGAGGGAGTCGAGCAGCTGTTTCGGCTCGCGGAAGTTGCCCAGCAGGTTGAACGGCAGCAGGTACAGCGCGCGCGAGCCGACCGAGGCACCGCGCCTGGTGTGGTTGAGGATGTCGTCGACCACCGTGTCCGCGCGATCGCTCATGCCCTCGCGCTCGATCCGCGTGCGCAGCGTCTCGATCGCCCGCTGGTCGAGGTCGACGCCGAGATAGCGGGCATTGAGCAGGCGCGCGATTTCCAGCGCCCGGCCGTCGTAGCAGCCTAGCTCGACCAGTGCGTCGCAGCGCAGGTAGGCCATCGCCTCGAAGGTCATCAGGCTTTCCATTTGCAACAACGGCAGCACGTCGTCCGGAAAGTTGGCCAGGGTCATTATCGTCCTCGGTCCGAACTCCAGCTCGTAGAAAGCCGACTCCCGATGCGTCCCGATCGTGAGATCCATGTTCTGACTCACCTCTTCCTCCAGCGAATCTCGCTCTGGTGTTGGTTGATCGAAGGCGATGCGCGTTCCCATGTCCCGGCACCGCCTTCGCCTGGCAGAGAAGTGACGGAACGCCGGCGTTCGCTGGCCTCAGGCGGCGCGGTGCTTCTCGACCAGCTGGAACAGTTCGTCCACCGTTTCCAGCAGGTCGAGTTCGTCGTCGACCCCGGTGACGCCGAACTCCTTGCGCAGCTTCAGCGACAGCTCGCTGACCACCAGCGAATCGAAAGCCAGGTCTTCCATCCTGCTGTCCCGGCTGATTTCCTCCTTCGGCACGCCGCTGGCGACGCTGAGCACGGTGAGGAGATGGTCTTCCATGTCGTTGGGCATTGTTCTTCCCTCTTCAGTCCATTGTCGGAACGATCTTCGGCCAGCGCAGGGCGACCGAACCCCAGGTCAGTCCGGCACCGAAACCGGTGAGGACCATGTTGCCGCCGTCGCGCAGGATGCCTTGGCGCAGGCCGTGGGCCAGGGCCAGGGGAATCGAGGCGGCGACGGTATTGCCCACCTCGGCGATGTTGCTCACCACTCGCTCGACGGGAAGGTCGAGCTGGTCGGCGACCGCCGCGAGAATGCGTGTGTTGGCCTGGTGCGGGACCAGGTGATGGAGGTCCGAAGCTTGCCAGCCGACCCGGTCGAGCACCCGCCGCACCGAGTCGCTCATCTGCGTCACCGCCTGGCCGAACACTGCCTTGCCGTCCATCCGGAAGTAGTTGGAGGCCTGTCCGGAACTGCGTTCGGCGCGACTGACGGCGGGGGTCATCAGCAGGTCGAACTGGTGGCCGTCGCTGCCGAGGTCGAAGGCCAGCAGCGCGCCTTCTTCCTCGGCATCGCCGGCACGCAGCACCACCGCTCCGGCGCCGTCGCCGAACAGTGCGCGGGTCGAGCGATCGGCGGGGTCGAGGGTATGGCTGAAAGTGTCCACCCCGACCAGCAGCGCGCTGTCCGCCAGCCCGGCGCTGATCAGCGAGCCGACGCTGGCCAGGCCGTAGACGAAGCCGGTGCAGGCGGCGGACAGGTCGAACGCGAGCGCGCCGACCAACCCCAGGCGCGCCGCGACCCTGGGCGCGGTGGCCGGGCAGCAGAAGTCGCCGGTGCTGGTTGCCAGCACCACCGCATCGACTCGCTCCAGCCCCGCCGAGGCGAGCGCGGCGGAGGCCGCCCGCAGGGCCAGGTCGCCGCTGCCGAGGTCGCCGGCGATATGCCGCTGGCGCACGCCGGTGCGGCTGCTGATCCAGGCGTCGGAAGTGTCCAGCTCGGCGGCGAGCATGTCGTTGCTGAGCACGGCCTCGGGCAGGTAGCTGCCCAGGCCGCAGACCACGGCGGCGCGCGGCATGGCTCAGGCTCCCTGGACGATCTTGGCGGCGGCCTCGACCCCGCCCAGGGCCTCGAGGTGCCGCAGCGGATTCCAGAAGTCGCGGTAGAGCAGGATCTGTCCGTCGCGGGTGCGCAGCACCGAGATGTAGTCCTGCGCCAGCTTGCCGCCGGAAACGGTGGCCACGCCGTCGCCATGGAATTCGCCGATGGCCAGGTCGGGGTCGGCGGTCTCGTAGAACTGCACGTCGGTGAAGCGCACGGTCAGGTGCTCGGGAAACAGGCGCATGTGCGCCCAGATGGTTTCGCGGCCCTCGAAGCGGGTCTTCCAGCCCGGCGGGGCGTAGGGGAATTCGAGTACGCCTTCCGGATGGAACAGGTCGCACCAGCCACGGGCATCGCCGTTTTCCAGGAGGCGCAGGCTGTGGACGAGAATTTCCTTGGCATTCATTGGGCGATCCTCTCGATCGGGTTGGCGTGGGAGGCGGTGTTCGCCGGGGCGCTGCATCCGGTGCGCACCGGCACGCTGATCAGGGCGCGGAGGAAGGTGATCGGCAGCCACTGCAGCTCCGCGTGGGGGACCGCCAACTGGAGGTCGGGGAAGCGCGCGAGCAGGCGCTGGATGGCGATCCGCCCCTCCAGCCGGGCCAGCGAGGCGCCGACGCAGTAGTGCACGCCGAAGCCGTAGCCGAGATGGCCATCGGTGTTGCGGGTGAGGTCGAGGCGGTCGGGATCGTCGAAGCGCTCGGCGTCGTGGTTGGCGGTCAGGTTGGAGACCAGGATGTATTCGCCGGCGGGAATGGTGACCCCGTCCAGTTCCACGTCTTCCACGGTGAAGCGCAACATCGAGGCGCGCACCGGACTGTCGTGGCGGACCAGTTCTTCCATGGCGTTGGGCAGGAGTTCCGGCTGCGCCCGCAGCAACGCCAGTTGCTCCGGGTTGACCAGCAGGGTGACCAGCGCGTTGCCGATCATGTTCATGGTGGTCTCGAAGCCGCTCATCATCAGCAGGTGGGCCATGGAGACGAGTTCCGCTTCGCTCAACTGGCCGCTCTCGTCGGCGGCCTGCACCAGCCCGCTGTAGACGTCGTCGGCCGGCTGCCGGCGCTTGGCCTCGAGCAGCACGCGCAGGTAGTCGACCTGCGCATCGGCCAGGGCCTGGGCCTCCTCCGGCGACAGCAGTTCCGCCTGGCGCTCCCAGGACTGGCGGGCGTGTTCGCGCTCGGCCTCGGGAATGCCCAGCAGCTCGAAGATCACCGCGATGGTCAGCGGGATCGCGAAGTCGGCCATCAGGTCGGCCTGTTCGCGGCCGGCCATGGCGTCCAGCAATGCCTCGGTGATCCGTTCTATATGCGGTTGCAGGCGCTCCACCTGGCGCGGGGTGAACGCGCAGCCAACCAGCGAGCGCAGGCGGGTATGGTCCGGCGGGTCGAGGTTGAGCATGTGGTGGCTGAGTCCCTCGCCGATCCCCGCGCGCGGGCTGCCGGTACGCTTCGCGTAGAGTTCGGCGGCCTGCCGGGCGTCGCGGCGGACGCCCGGATGGTTGAGGACCTTGCGCGCGTCGCGGTAGCGCGTCACCACCCACACCGGATGCTCGGCGGCGCGATGCGCGGGACGCGGCGCGCCGTCCACCTGCAGGCCGTCGTAGAGCGCGTGCAGTGGCGAGATCAGTTCCTCGCCCAGTCTCAGTTTGCGATCAGGCACGTTGCTCCTCCTTCGCCGCCGGGGCGGCGGTGACGATGGGGCGGAACATCCCGTCGATCACGCTATCGGGCAGCAGCCGCGCCAGCAGGGTACCGCGGCGCACGTCGGCGCCGACCCGGTAGCGGGTCCGCGGCTTGGCCGCGGTGAGCGCGGCATGCACCGCGGCGGCGACATCGGCGGGCTTGGTCGCGCTGTTGCGCGCGCCGTCCTCGTTGGCCTGGAGGAAGCGCAGGTAGGTATCGCGATAGAGGTCGGCGACGGCGTCGGGGGCGTCGGCCAGGGCGCGCTCGCCCTCGCTGGCGATCTTGCCCCAGATCGGCGTCCAGATCGCCCCGGGGCTGACCACCGAGACCTGGATGCCCATGGGTGCCAGCTCGCGGCGCAGGGCGTCGCTCACTCCCTCCTTGGCGAACTGCGCGGCGGAGTAGGCGCCCAGGTAGGGAATGGCGACCGAGCCGAGGCCCGAGGTGACGTTCACCAGGCGCGCCGCGCCGCCACGGCGCAGCAGCGGCAGGATCGCCCGGGTCACCGCGAGCTGGCCGATCAGGTTGACTTCCAGCTGGCGCCGCAGCAGGTCGCTGGAGACGCATTCCAGCGGCGCGGAAATGCAGATCCCGGCGTTGTTCACCAGGCCCCAGAGCCCGGTATCGCCGACTTTCTCCGCCACCTGCGCGGCGGCCCGGCCAATGGATTCCTCGTCGGTGACATCGATCAGCAGCGTGCTGATCCGGCCGGACGGGCAGGCGTTCGCCAGGCGCTCGCCATCCTCCTGGCGGCGCACCCCGGCGATCACCTGGAAACCCTGTTCGGCCAGGTGCAGCGCGGTTTCCCGGCCGAGGCCGCTGGAGGCGCCGGTGATCAGTACGTGGCGGCCCTGGGGCGAGAGAGGTTTGCTGGTGAATAACATGTCATTGCTCCTCGAGGGCGGATCGTTGGGGGGCGTGGATCGCCGACAGCAGGGTGCCCAGGCAATCTTCGGCCAGGCGTTCGGCGCGTTCGCCGGGGACCGCTTCGTCGATATAGGTAAAGTTCCAGAACAGCCGGCCATGGCTGGAGTTGATGGCGGCCACGAAGTAGCCGTTCACCGAGATGCCGGTGAGGAACTGCGCGTCGGAGAGGCGCAAGGCGCCGATCCGCTCGGGGAACGGATAGCGACCGATGTTGGAGGAGCACAGGTTGATCGGCCCTTCGGCTTCCATGAAGGCCATGAATGGCCGCGCGTCGGCCATGCAGCGCGGCGCAGCGCTGGCGACCAGGGTGACCAGGTTGAAATGATGGCCCTGGCGACGGCGTTCGCCGAGGTCGTCGGTGAGCGCGCGGGCGACCTCCCAGAACGGCCGGGCGATGTCCAGCACCACCGGTACCGTGGCGACGTAGGTGCCTACTTCGTCGGGGCGCACCGGCGGCTCCAGTTCGTCGCGGAAGTCGATCGGCGAGCCGATGGCGATGTGGCTAGGGCGGCGCTGGTGGTCGTGGCCGGCGGCGATGGCCAGCGCCGCGGTCAGCGCGCCGTGTACCGTGGTGCCGTGTTCGCGGGCGCGTCGTTGCAGCTGTTCCAGCTGCGCGCCGTCCAGCTCCCGGTGCAGCAGGCGGGTACGCCGCGCTTCCAGCGGCACCGGGTTGCTCGGCTCGATCCGGCCCGGGCGGTGGCGGCCGACCAGCGCTTCGTCCTGGGCGGTCTGCTCGGCCAGGCGCGCCGCGCCTTCGTCGCCGGTGAAGCGGCGCGGACGCAGATCCTCCGCCGGCGGCAGGGCGCTGGCGGTCCAGGGTTGCGCGGCGGGGTCGGCGGCCAGGGTCAGCCATTGTTCGGCGAGGGTCAGCACGGTAGTGCCGTCGGCGATGATGTGCGGTACCACGACCAGCAGGTCGTGGGCGCCGGCGTCGGTGGCGATCGCCACGGTACGGATCAGTGGCCCGCTGTCCGGATCGATGCGTTCCGGCAATTCGCGCTCGTTGATTTCCCGCAGCCATTGCTCCTCGCCGCCGCCGCGCACCTCGCGCAGCGGGATGGGCCGCTCGCAGGGCACCCAGCGCGGATCGAGCCCGGCATCGTGCTCGATCCGCGCGCGCAGCAGCGGATGCCGCGCCTGCAGCGCGTCGAGGCCGCGGCGCAGGTCGTCGATGGACAACCGGCCATGGACCCGCACCCGGGAAATCACGTTCAGCGCGGAGAACTGGTCGCTGAGCCAGTACCAGCGTTCCACCGCGGACAGCGGGCGTCGTATCTCGGCCATCATTCGACTCCTGGGAAGGTCAGTGCCAGTTCGTTCTGCCGGGCGAAGGTTCGCTCCGGAGCGAAGCGGAAGTAGAGATCACGGGCGACGGTGCGCAGCGGATGCTCCAACTGCTCGATGCGGCTCAGCGCCCGCGAGGTCTCGACCATCGCCCTGGCGCGGTCGCGACGGCGGTTCTCGTAGGCGCGCAGGGCGGCTTGCGGGTCGTCGATGGTGGCCAGGCAGTGGGCCAGCACCGCGGCGTCTTCGATGGCGATGGCGGCGCCCTGGCCGAGGCTGGTCAGCATCGGATGCGCGGCATCGCCGAGCAGGGTCACCGGGCCGTCGCCCCAGCGCTCCAGGAACGGTCGGTCCTGGGCCGGCAGGCTGCTGATGTCGGCCTCCGGGGTCGCCTCGATGACCGCCTGCACTTCGTCGGCCCAGCCGGCGTAGAGGCGCTGGATGCCCGCCTTGCCGCCGCGCCAGTCCTTCGCCTGTTCGGCCGGCATGTTGCGGGTGCCCCACCAATAGACGTTGCCTTCGCCGATGTCGGCGAGACCGAAGCGCTGCCCACGGCCCCAGTAATGGGCGACGTAGCCCGGCGTCACCTTCGGATGGCGGAACGCCGGCGTGGCGCGCCAGATCACGTAGTGCCAGTCGGTGGGACGCTCCGGGCCGGTCATGGTGGCGCGGATCGCCGAGTTGAAGCCGTCGGCGCCGATCAGCACGTCGGCGTGCACTTCGCGGCCGTCGCTGCAGAGCACGGTGACGCCTTCGCCGTCGGCGTGGCGCAGGTAGCCGGTGGCGCTCACGCCCAGTTCGATGCGGCAGTCGCGGGCCTGTTCCAGCAGCGCCTGCTGCAGGCTCGCGCGGTGGATCGCCAGGCTCGGCTGGCCGAGCTGACGGGCCAGGCCGCCGAAGTCGATGGCGCGGATCGGTCGCCCGCGCCGGGTGAGGAACCGCAGCGAGTCGAAGGCCTGGGCGCGGGTAAGGTCAGGGCGCACGCCGACCCTCTCCAGGGCGGTCAGCGCGTTGGGCATCAGCGACAGCGCCGAGCCGACCGCGCGCAGCTCCCTGGCCCGCTCGTAGAGTTCGACCTCGAAGCCGGCGGCCTTCAGGCAGGCGGCCGCGGCGAGCCCGCCGATGCCGGCGCCGGCGATGACGATCTTCAGGGGGTGTCTGCTCATGGGCGGGTCCGTTCGCTGGAGGTGGAGGGTTCGAGCAACGCGGCGATCTCTGCCGCGACCGTCTCGACATAGGGTTCTTTCATCAGCACCAGGTGGTCGCCGGGGACGTCGATCACATCGAGGCGGCCACTGGTCCAGTGCTGCCAGCCGTTCTTCGGGTCGCCGTAGTGGGTGCCGGCGGCGTCGTGCATCGGCTTCAGCGCCAGCGGCAGCGGGCCGTCCGCGCGCAGCAGGGTCATGTCCTGGTCGCTGACTTCCGGGCGATAGCCGATGAGTGCCTGCCAGCTCGCCCGGAACAGCTCGTAGAGCCGCTGCACGGTGGCGCGCGGGGTGCCGGCGGGAAGTACGCCGGCCTCGATGGCGCGTTCGACGATGTGGTCGAGCTTCTGCTCCAGGCTCGCGCCTTCAGGCAGCGGCTCGACCTCCTCGTCGCTGCGCTCGAACCAGACCAGTTCCCAGTAGAAGAACAGCAGCAGGGCTTCGTCGCTGGCGCTGCCGGCGTGGTTGCGGTCGACGGTGATGGAGTCGAGCACGATCAGTTGGGCGACCGCCTGCGGGTCGAGCGCGCGCAGTTGCCGGGCCATCTCGTAGGCGACGAAGCCGCCGAACGACCAGCCGCCGAGGTAATAGGGGCCTTCCGGCTGCACCCGGCGGATCGCCGCGAGGTAACTGGCGGCGATGTCCTCGAGGACCGCCAGCGGCGTACTGCCCTGGCCGGTGCCGGCCGCCTGCAGGGCATATACCGGCTGGTCCGGCGGCAGTGCGCGGACCAGCGGCAGGTAGCAGAGCACGTGGCCGCCGAGCGGGTGGACGAGGAACAGTGGCGGGCGGCTGCCGCCGGCACGGATCGGTACCAGCGGGTCGAAGGCGCGCACCGCCGAGCGTTCCCGCAGGCGTTCGGCCAGGCCCTCCACGGTCGGCGTCTCGATCAGCGCGGCCATCGGCAAGTCGACGCCATAGCGCTTCTCGATCAGCAGCATGAAGCGCATCGCGCTGAGCGAGGTGCCGCCGAGGTCGAAGAAGCTGTCGCGGATGCCTACCCGGGGACGATCCAGCAACTCGCCGAGGAGTCCGGCCAGGGTGCGCTCGTAGTCGTCGCGCGGGGCCAGGTACTCGATGTTCGTCCCGTGCTCCAGCGGCAGTGCGCGCAGGGCGGCGTCGTCGCGCTTGCCGCTGGGGGTGAGGGCGAAGCCGTCGACCCAGGCGAAGTGTGCCGGCACCATGTGTTCCGGCAGTTCGCTGCGCAGTGCCTGCTTCAGTTCGGCGAGATCCACCGCCTCGGGCTCGCCGAGCAGGAAGGCAGCGAGGAATGCATCGTTGCCCTGGCGCTCGCGAGCCACCACCGCCGCGCCGCGCAGGCCCGGCTGGCGCTCGGCCTGGCGCATGATCGCCAGCTCGACCTCGGCCGGCTCGATGCGGAAGCCGCGGACCTTGACCTGGGTATCGGCGCGGCCGAGCCAGACGATCTCGCCGTTGCCGAGGATGCGCCCGAGGTCGCCGGTGCGGTAGAGCCTGGCGCCGGGGCGCCAGGGATGTTCGACGAAGCGCTCGGCGGTGAGTTCGGGGGCGCGGTGGTAGCCGCGCGCGAGGCAGTCGCCGCCGAAGTACAGCTCGCCGGTAACGCCGACCGGTACCGGGCGCAGCGCGGCGTCGAGCACCTGCACCTCGACCCCGTCCAGCGGCCGGCCGATCGGCGGCAGGTCCGGGTAGTGCGCCGGATCGCCGCTCAGCGAGTGGTAGGTGACCTGGTGCGTCTCGGTGGGACCGTACTGGTTCTCCAGCAGCAGCCCGGGCATCGCCGCGCAGAACGCGCGGACGTCTTCGGTGATGCGCAACTGCTCGCCGGAGGACACCACCACGCGCAGGGCGCCGGGGCGTACGCCCAGGGTGTTGGAGGCCTCGGCGAGGCGTTGCAGGGCGACGAAGGGCAACAGCACGCGCTGGACCTGGCGGCGTTCGAGGACATGCAGCAGCGCGGAGGGGTCCATCCGCTCGCGGTTGGAGATGAGTTGCAGCTCGCCGCCGCCGCACAGCGTGGAGAAGATCTCCTGGAAGGCCATGTCGAAGCTCAGCGGCGCGAACTGCAGGGTGCGCAGCCCCGGTACGCCGCTGGCGACGCGCAATTGCCACTGGGTGTAGTTGGCCCACATCCGATGGCTAAGCTCGACGCCCTTCGGCCGCCCGGTGGAACCGGAGGTGAACAGCAGCATGGCCAGCTCGTCGAGCTGCGGCGCGGCGAAGGTCTCGGGCTCGATGTCGGCGACCAGTTCCTCTACCGGCAGCACCCGTTCCGCCGCGGCGACATGGGCGTGCTCGGGATGCGCGACCACCCGGAACGGCTGTGCTGTCTCCAGGATCAGCGCCAGGCGCTGCGCGGGATAGCTGACGTCCAGCGGCACGCAGACCAGGCCGGCGCGCAGGATGCCCCAGATCGTCGCGATCATCTCCGGCGAACGGTTCAGCGCCACTCCGATCGCATCGCCGCGGCGCGCGCCGGCGCGGACCAGGCGGGTGGCCACGCAGCGCGCCACATGGTCGAGGTCGCGATAGGTCCAGCGTTGCTCCTCGAAGGCCAGCGCGGCGCTGCCCGGCAGCGCCTCGACCTGGCGTTCGAACAGGCTGACGACGTCGACCAGCGGCTCGGGCTGGGAAGCGGCGTCGCGGCGAGGGGCGAGGAAGGCGAAGTCGGCGGCTTCGTCGGGATGCTCGGCGAGGCGCCACAGGAGCTCGACGAAGGTCGCGCCGATCAGCGCGGCCTGGCTGCGGCTGATACCGCGGCCGTCGCTGTCGATGCGCAGGTACATGCCGTCGCTGGGCGTGGCGATCACGTTGACCAGCAGGGCGAAGTTGGTTTCTTCCCAGACGTGGAAGTCGCGCAGTTGCCACAGCGGTTCGAGGACATGCAGGTTGACGTAGTTGAAGGCGCTGCTCAGTTCGTCGCCGACGATCTGCTGGATGGCGCTGAGCGGATAGCGGCGATGGGCGTGTCCGTCGCGCTCCTGGCGGAACAGCGCATCGGCTACCTCGATCCAGCTATGCCCGGCAATCTCCGAGCGGACCGGCACGGTATTCAGGAACAGGCCGACCATGCGGTCGGCGTCGGGCAGTTCGGGGCGGCCGTTGCTGATCGCGCCGGTGACCACGCTGTCGCTGCGGGAGAACAGATGCAGGGTCAGGCAATGGGCGGCGAGCAGCAGCGATTTCAATGGCAGTCCGCGTTGCGCCGCAGTGGCCTTGAGTCGTTCGAGCAGCCCGTCCGGCAGCGCTTCGCGATGGCTGGCCGGACCTTGCGCGGCTTGCGGCTCGTGGGCGCCGAAGCCGTCGAGGCGGGTCATCCTCGCGCCCTCCAGCAGCCCGGTCCAGTACTCCACGGCGGCCGGCGAAGCCAGCGCGGCCAGCTCCTCGCGGACATGGCAGGCCAGCGCCGGCGCGGGGCCCGGCAGCGGCTCGCCACGGTAGGCGGCGACCAGCGCGACGATCAGGTTGGCCACGCTCCAGCCGTCGAGGATCGCATGGTGGAAGCTGAACACCAGGTCCAGGCCGTCCTCGCGGACGAACGCGGCGAACAGGAATAGCCCGGGCTGTTGCAGCGAATAGCGATGGAAGCGGCGTTGGCGGATGTGCTCGTCGAGCACCGTCCCGGCCTCCGGGTTGCCGCGCAGGTCCAGGATCAGCGGTTCGCTGCGCGCCTGGGTATGCACCAGTTGCAGCGGTTCGGATGCACCGCTGAGGTCGAACGACGAACGCAGCGCGGGATAGGCGGCGACCACCCGGTCCAGCGCGTGGCGGAACGCGGCTTCGTCCCAGGCCAGGTCGAAGCGGTAGTGGAACACGTCGTGGTAGACCGACGAGTCGGGGCGCTGGCGGCTATGGAAGAGCAGGCCGAGACTCAGCCGGCTGGTCGGGAAGGCGTCCTCCAGCCCTTCCAGGCGCGGCTTGTCGACTTCGGAAACCAGTTCGAAGGGCTGGTAGCTTCGCTCCGCGAGCGGACGCACCAGGCACTCGGCGAGGCCCGCCACCGTCGGGTTGCGCATCAGGTCGGCGAGTTCGAAGCCCAGGCCGCGCCGCTGTGCGGCGGCGCGGATGCGCAGCATCAGGATCGAGTCGCCGCCGAGGGCGTAGAAGTCGTCGTGCACGCCGACCTCCGCCACGCCGAGGACATCGGCCCACACCGCCGCCAGTTCGGCCTCGGTCGCCGTGCGCGGCGCAACCGCCGCCACCTGTTCCGGCGGTGCCGGCAGTTGCCGGCGGTCGAGCTTGCCGTTGGCGCTGAGCGGGAGGCTGTCGATGCGCACGAAGAAGGCTGGCAGCATGAAGTCCGGCAGCGTCGCCGAAAGTCCGGCGCGCAATTGACCGGGGTCGAGTTCCGCCGCAGCCACGTAGTAGCCGACCAGGTGCGTGCCGCGTACCGCCGAATCGCGTGCCACGACCGCGGCGTCGCGTACGCCGGGAAGCGCGGCGAGGCGGTCGCGTACTTCGTCGGGTTCGACCCGGTTGCCGCGGATCTTCACCTGGTCGTCGGCGCGGCCGAGGTATTCGAGGTTGCCGTCGGCCAGCCAGCGGGCCAGGTCGCCGGTACGGTAGAGACGGCCGCCGGCGACGAAGGGGTCGGCGAGGAAGCGCTCGGCGTTCAACTCCGGCCGGTTCAGGTAGCCGCGGGCGACGCCGACGCCTCCTATATATAGCTCGCCGACGGCGCCGAGGGGCTGCGGCCTGAGCGCGCGGTCGAGGACGTACAGGCGCAGGTTGTCGATCGGCCGGCCGATCGGGACCCGCGTGGGGTTGTCGCTGGCGCACTCATGGTCGGACACGTCGACGGTGGCCTCGGTCGGTCCGTACAGGTTGACCAGTCGCACGGCGTCGCCGAACAGCCGGCGGAAGCGCGCGACCTGCAACGGCGCGAGGGCTTCGCCGCTGCAGAACACCAGGCGCAGCGAGCTTGCCGCCGTGCGGGCGGTCGGGTCGCCGTCGAGCAGGTCGAGGAACGGCGTCAGCATCGACGGCACGAAGTGGATGACCGTGACCGCGTCGCGCTGGATGCTCCGCAGCATTTCCCGCGGGTCCTTCTCGGCGCCGGGCGGCAACAGCGACAGGCGGGCGCCGGTGAAGCTCCACCAGAACAGCTCCCAGACGGATACGTCGAACGTCACCGGAGTCTTTTGCAGAAGCACGTCGCGTTCGCCGATCGGATAACGACGCTGCATCCAGTTCAGGCGGTTGACCACCGAGCGGTGCTCGACCATGACGCCCTTGGGCATGCCGGTCGAACCGGAGGTATAGATGACATAGGCCAGGTCGCCGGGCGCCACGTTGGCCGCTGGCAGGTCGCCGGTGCTCTGCGGCAGGCGTTCGAGGTGCAGCACGCGCGTCTCGCCGAGGCTCTCGCCGAGTGTCGCTGCGCGCTCGTCCACCAGCACCACGCGGGCACCGCAGTCTTCCAACAGCAGGCGGACGCGCTCCAGGGGATGGCCGGGATTGATCGGCACATAGGCGCCGCCGGCGCGCTGCACGCCAAGGATCGCCGGCAGCAGGTGGGGACCGCGGGCGACCAGTAGCGCTACCCGCTCGTCGGTCCTCACACCCGCTGCGCGCAGGGCGTCGGCCACGGCCTGGACCTTGGCGTCCAGCTCGGCATAGCTGAGCGTGCCGCCGTCGGCTTCCAGCAGCGCGGTGCGTTGCGGGGTGCGCGCCACCTGCTCGGCGAACAGCGTGGGCAGGGTAGCCTGCTCGGGGAATGCCTGGTCGGTGGCGTTGCGGGTGTGGATCAGTTCCTCGCGCTCGGCGGCCGACAGCGGATCGAGTTCGCCGAGGCGGCGCTCGCCGCCCTCCACCAGGGCGCGCAGGAAGGTTTCGATATGCCGCGCCGCGGCGTCCATGGGGAAGTCGGCGTCGAACACATCGCAGGCGTATTCGAAATCCACCTGCGCGTCGCTGTGCCCGTCGAACTCGGAGACCCAGATGGCCAGCGCGTCCGGGTCATGGGCGTGGGTTTGCGCCACGGTCTCGACGCTGGCGTTCGGGATCGCCTGGGCGGCGGGCCAGCGCATATAGGAAAGGGTGGTGTCGAACAGTGGCGAGGCGCCGCGCAACAGGTCGCCGAGGGGCATCTTCTGGTGGCGCAGCAGCGTCCGGGTCGCCTCGCGCAACTGCGCCAGGAATTCGTCGACGGTCTGTTCCGGCGCGGTGCGGATGCGTAGCGGCAGGGTATTGGCGAAGTGCCCGACCACTTGCTTGGCCGCGCGGTCGGCGCGGTTCAGCACCGGTACGCCGAGGACCACGTCGTCGTTCTGGTGGATCCGCGCCAGGTACAGCGCCACGGCGGCGGAGAGGAACAGGAAGGGCGATTCGCCACGATCGCGGATCGCATCGAGCAGTGTGCGTTCCAGCGTCAGCCTGTGGCGCGCGGTGCGGCGCAGCCCGGCCGGGCGCCTGCGGGTGAAGAGGGCCGGCTCCAGGCCCTCCAGGGCCTCGGCGAAATAGGCGCGGTCGCCGCGGTACTGTTCCGAACCGGAGTAGTCGTCGGTCTCGAGCTGCGCCAGGAGGGAAGCCGTCGGCATCTGCGCCTGTGGCTCGCCTAGCTCGCCCAGGTAGCCGGCGCGCACCCGGCTGAGGAATAGCTGCAGGCCCCAGGCGTCGCTGACGATATGGTGGGTGCGCACGTAGACGTAGAGCGCCTGGTCGCTATGCAGCAGGGCCAGGTCCACCAGGCTGCGGCCGTCCAGCGGGTAGGCGTGGCGGAAGGCGTCGCGCAGCCAGGATCGCACGGCGGCCTCGGGGTCGCGGTCGGCGCGCAGGTCGACGTGGCGCGCCTCGAACTCGGCATCCGTGTCCAGCCACTGGTACGGCGTACCGTCCGTCTCGCCGAGGCGCAGGCGGAACGCCTCGGTGTCTCGCGCCGCCTGCAGCAGCGCCCGTTCCAGGGCCTGGGTATCGACCTCGCCGGTGAAGCGGTCGTAGCTGAAGATGGTGTACTGGTCGAGTTCCGGAAACTGCGCGGCGGCGACCCAGATGTCCCGTTGGTAGGGCGATAGCGGCAAGCGAGCGAAACGAACCATCCCTGCGTCCTCTTCAACAATCCATCGATTCGGCGAACACGGGCACCGCACGCCTCGCCGGACAGGTTCCACCCGTCGACGTTTCAGCGCGCCGTAGCCAGCGTGGTTGGCAGGGAAGCGGCGGCACCCGAAGCAAGAGCGGGGTGTACTATTACTTTTGGCAGGCTCGAAGAAATAGCTGTTAATTCTTGCAGGGTAATCGCGTTGTTAACTGTTAATTCTGGTAGGTATTTACGAGGCAACTTACAAATCTGTTAGGTTCCGGGAAACGTGCGTCGCGGCCCTGCATGGCTATGCTTCACGAGATTACCTTCGCCGGTCTTTTCGAAGTTGAAGCAAGCCTTTCGAAAGTGTCTGGCTGATGCATAATGGGCCGCTCGGAAGAGGCGCATTAACGGATATATATCCGCGCCCTGGCGAACAACGAACGCATGCCCTGAAAGGTTTGCCGGATGGATTACCAACAGTTCCAGGAGGTTGCATGAAAACCGATGACAAGGACCGCGAAGGCGGCGACTCCCACGGCGCCATCGGCGCCAAGCTGATGGAGTACGCGCTCAAGGTCAGGAAGGTGTTCGTCACCGGCGGGGTCGACGAGAAGATGGCCAAGGACGTCGTCCAGCAGCTGCACATCCTCGCCTCGATCAGCGACGATCCGATCTACATGTTCGTCAATTCCCCGGGTGGCCACGTCGAATCCGGCGACATGATCTTCGACGCGATCCGCTTCATCACACCGAAGGTCATCATGATCGGTTCCGGCAGCGTTGCCAGCGCCGGCGCGCTGATCTATGCCGCGGCGGACAAGGAAAACCGCTATTCGCTGCCCAATACCCGCTTCCTCCTGCACCAGCCGTCGGGTGGCATCCAGGGGCCGGCGAGCAACATCGAGATCTACCGCCGCGAGATCGTGCGGATGAAGGAACGCCTCGACCGGATCTTCGCCGAAGCCACCGGGCAGACGCCGGAAAAGATCAGTGCCGACACCGAGCGCGACTTCTGGCTGAACGCGGAGGAGGCCGTGCAGTACGGCCTGGTCAACAAGATCATCGTTTCGGAACGGGAGATCACGCTGCCTGGCCAGTGAGTTTCCGCAGGCCGGATAAATACGAAGGCGGGCGCGAAGAGCGTATTTCCCGATTCTCTTCTCGCTCGCTTTTCTTTCTTTAATTTCCGATCGATAGGGTAACTTTTCTTACTTTTATTTTGCTTGTTCTCAAAATGCCATCAGCAAGAATGGCTGGCTTTTGCAAAGTATCACGTCGCGCGCCCGTTATTTTCAATCATTCTATCGAACGACATTTTTCAGGCTTACGGAAATTACCTTCCGTCTGCCGGCCTTGTTTGACTCGACCTGACGTAACAATGGACAAGCGCCGGGAAAGTTCCAGCTTCCGCGGCGCTTGCCGGTATTTCCAGTGAATTGTTTTCAGGCGTTCGCCGCGCGCCGGGCCGCCGGCGAGTTGGCCAGGTATTCCAGGGCTTCCTGGGTATTCGCCTCGTGCTCGGGGTGGTACCAGGGATTGAAGTAACGGGCGACGTCGCGGAAGGTGCGCGCGAGGTTCGGCAGCAGGCCCTGCTTGCCGAGCCGCCACCAGGTTCGTAGGAATCCCTGGCGCTTGGCGCCGCGCAGGCTCGGGTCCTGGTCGAGGAGGGTGCGGGTGCCGTCGGCGAGCAGGTAGACCAGTATCGCGATGACCAACAGCATGGTCAGTTGCCGGGTGACGAAGCTGCCGCCCAGATGCATGTGCAGGTCGTGGGCGACGCTGCGGTGCTCTACTTCCTCGGCGCCGTGCCAGCGCAGCAGGTCGAGCATCACCGGGTCGCTGCCGCGGCGATCCAGCTCCCGGGCCTCCAGCACCCACTTGCCGAGCACGCAGGTGAAATGCTCCACCGCGGCGATGATCGCGCAGCGCTGGCGCAGCCACCAGCCGTCGAGGGCGCGGGTCAGGCGGTTCTGCCCCAGCGGGTAGTCGCAGAGCAGGCGTTCGAAAAGGAAATCCATCTTGTCGGTGAACGGCTTGGAGTCGATGTCGAACCTGCTCAGGTAGCGCTGGATCGCGCCGTCGTGGGCCCGCGAATGCATCGCTTCCTGGCGGATGAAACCCTGCACGTCGTCGCGCAGGCGGGCGTCGCTAACCAGCGGCAGGGCCTTGTTGTAGAGGCGGCAGAACCACAGTTCGCCGGAAGGCAGGAGCATGTGCAGGACGTTCATCACCTGGGACGCTTCCGCTTCGCCGGGAACCCAGTGCAGGGGGGTATCGCTGAAGTCGAAGCGGACCTTGCGCTGGACCAGCTTGTGGTGGAATTCGCTCATGGCAGGCTCTCAGGAAGTCAGGTCGAAGCGCGCGAGAAACCGCGTGGCCCAGGGCGCGAAGCGCCATTGCAGGGCGCCGAGGTGCACCTCGCTGCCCACCGAGACCACCGCCTTGTTGCGCTCCACGGCGCGCACCAGCTTTTCCCCGACGGTGTCCGGGCTGAGCCGGCGTCGCTTGTAGAAGCGCTGGATCTTCGCCTGGCGCCGTGCCTGGCGTTCGGCGTCCATGCCGACGAAGCGGGTGGCCTGGACGATGCCGGTATCGACGAAGCCCGGGCACACCGCGGTGACTCCGATCGAACGTCCGGCCAGTTCTGCCCGCAGGCATTCGCTGAGCATCAGTACTGCGGCCTTGCTGGTGGCGTAGGCGGGGTAGTTGCGCGACGGCGCGAAGGCCACGCCGGAGGCGACATTGACCAGGTGCCCCGGCTTGTTCGCCGCGATCATCTGCCGGCCGAACAGGCGGCAGCCGTCGATCACGCTCCACAGGTTGACCCGCAGCAGGCGCTCCCATTCCGCCGGCGAGGTGTCGAGCATCGGTCCGGCCATGCCGATGCCGGCATTGCTGACTACCACATCCGGGACTCCGAGGGTGTCGCGCACCCACTCGGCGAAGGTCTCCATGGCCTGGGTATCGCCGACGTCGACCTGGTAGACATGGGCCGTGGCGCCAAGGGCGCGGGCCAGTTCGGCGCTGCGTTCGGCGGCTTCCAGATCGAGATCGGCGGCGAGCAGGCTGGCGCCGCGCTCGGCGAAGCTGAGCAGGGTCGAACGGCCGATGCCGCCGCCGGCGCCGGTGACCACCACCAGCTTGCCGTTCATCGAGCGCGCGTCGGGCCGGACCTGGGCGCGTTGCAGGGCCGGCGGCGACTCGCCGGTTTCCTGGGCGTCGATGAACTCGCCGAGCCAGCCGGCCAGTTGCTCCGGCTCGGCCAGCAGTTGCCAATGGCCGACGCTCGCCTCGCGCCGCCACAGGCGTGGCGCCCACAGGCTGAGGTGCTGGAACAGCTGGGCGCCGACGTAACGGTCGCGGGTCGGTACGATCAGTTGCACCGGCACTTCGGTGTGGCGCTTGCGCGGACGGAACAGGCTGCGGATGAAGTTGCCGCGGTACAGCTTGACCCCGTGCCGGCCGTCGCTGGCCTGGGTCGGGTTGACCTGCGGATGGCGGACGCCTTCGGCGTGCTTCAGGAACTGCGGCCAGAGCCGGGCCAGGCCGGCGCTCCAGAGCAGCTCGGGTACGACGGGGGTATGGAAGAAGGCGATGTACCAGGAGTGGAGCAACTGGCCGAATACCGCTTTCAGGGCCTTCGGACTGCGCTGCCTGAGGTGTTCGCGCATCCAGAAACCGACATGGTCCAGGCAGGGCCCGGAGATCGAGGTATAGGACGCGATCAGCGGTCGGCACTGCGGATCGGTGACGCTTTCCCAGGTCTGGATCGAGCCCCAGTCATGGGCCAGCAGGTGTACCGGGCGGTCCGGGCTGGTGGCGCGGATCACCGCCTGCAGGTCTTCGCTGAGCCGCTGCAGGTGGTAGTCGCGGCTCCAGCGTGGCTTGTCCGAAGCGCCGGCGCCACGCACGTCGTAGGCGACGATGCGGTAGCGCCCGGCCAGTTGGCGGATCAGCGGCAGCCAGGTCTCGTGGTTGTCCGGGTAGCCATGCACCATCAGCAGCGTCGGCTTGCCGTTGTCCGGCGCGCCCCAGCAATGAACCGCCAGGCGCACGTCGCCGGATTGCACGAATAGGCGTTCCGGCTGCAGGTCGGGGAGGGCGAGGAGCGCGTTCATGCGGCCTCCCGTGCTTGCGGCAGCAGTCCGCGCGCCTGCCAGCGGCGGACGTGCGGCAGGTCGTCGTCGAGCCAGTAGGCGTCGTCTTCGGTGACCACCAGCAGTTCTTCGAACTTGGCGCCCACCCCGCGTAGCCCCAGGTGCGGTTCCACCGCCCAGAGACCGGGCGTCGGCGGGTGCTCGGAGCGCTTGCCGCTGGACCACAGCGGCGACCAGCCTTCGCGCTTGCCGGTGACCAGCGCGTTGCGCGTCAGGGTGTACAGGTTGCGCACGCCGAAGCGCGCCACCGAGGGACCGCGGCGGTTGCCGAGCTTTTCCACGCGATGGGCGAGCACTTCGAAGGGATAGGCCTTGTGCCGTGGCAGGGTGCCCTGGATCACGCAGAGCCGGTCGACCGCCTGGCTGACTTCGGCCAGGGGGCGCCGTTCGCGGACCAGGTCAAGGATGGTGCGTCGGTGTATCAGCAGATCGTCCATCAGCCGCTCCTGCAACAGGTTGTGGCCTAGTGCGCCGGAGTAGCCGACATCGGCGGTATAGGCGCCGAGGGTCGGCGCGCAGTCGAGGATGAACGGCATGCCTTCCTCCAGGCGCTGCTTGCCGGGGTAGAAGGCCAGGTTGAAGCCACCGAGATGACGCAGGCCGTCGAAGCCCTTGAACGAGGTGCGGCTGCCGAACCAGGCGAAGGGCTGGTGGAACCAGTCGTCGACGCCATGATCCTGCAGCCAGGTCTTCATCAGCGCCGCGGCTTCCCTCTCGCTGATGCCGGCGCGCAGTTCGCCGTGGATGGTTTCGCAGCAGGTATAGGCCAGTCGCTGGACCTGGCGGAAGTGATCGAGATCGTCGGGAGTGGGTACCCAGGCGCCTTGGGACATGGCTCTCTCCAGGCTGGCTTGTCGTTATTGTGACATTGATTGATGTCATGGTTGATGCTGGCCCATAAGCAGGCGTTGCGCCAGCCCTGGGAAGTCTCTTCACGCCGGTGTTACGGCACTTGCTACCGGCGCCGGAAGGCCCGGGGCAGAAGGCTCGGGACGTTTCCCCCGGGTTTTGGCGGTGGTGCCGGAGAAGCGGCTGACCGACGAGTCCAGTCTTTGGTTGGCGCCCGCGCATCCGGACGCCGGCAAAGAGCGTTGCGCCCCCGGAGGTTGTGGCCGTTCGGCGGGCCTCGTTATGATCCGCCTCCATGAGCACACCCCTGACCCTCCTGCAGCGCCTGCTGCAACGTGGCGAGCAGCCGTCCGCCGAGGATGCCCGCGAATACAGCGTCGACGAACTGGCTCGCGCGGCCGGCAGCAGCGTGCGCAACGTACGCGCCTACCAGGACCGCGGCCTGCTGCCGCCGCCGGAGCGGCGCGGCCGGGTCGGCGTGTATTTCGACAGTCATCTCAAGCGCCTGCGGCTGATCAGCCAGTTGCTCGAGCGCGGCTATTCCAGCGCCAACATCAAGGAATTGCTGGAGGCCTGGGAACAGGGCCGCGACCTCGACCATGTGCTCGGCCTGGACCAGGCGATCATCGGCGAGTGGAACCTGGAGACGCCCGGCAGCATCGGCTTCGACGAACTCCAGGCGATCTTCGGCGACGAACTGAACGACCGGGTGATCGACAAGGCCCAGGCGCTGGGCCTGCTGCTGTTCGACGGCGAGCGCATGAAGATCCCCAGTCCACGGCTGTTCCAGGCCGGGCTGGAACTGTACCGCAGCGGCATCCCGCTGGAGGCGCTGCTCGATCAACTCGGCGAGTTGCGCAGCGACACCGAGCATCTGGCGGCGGGAATCGTCCGCCTGATCGTCACCCACCTGGTGGACGGCCGCGGCACCGACCTGCTGCCCGGGGCGCCGGACCTGCAGGAGCTGGCCAAGGTGTTCCTGCGCCTGCGCCCGCTGGCGGAACACGTGGTCCAGGTGGAACTGGCGCGCGGCCTCAAGCTGTCGGCCAACGAAATGCTCGGCGAGCGTGTCGGCGAGATGCTGCGCAAGCTGGAAAAGCCTTCCTGACTCTTCTTCAGATCTTCCGCGCCGCCGCCTGGATCTGTTCCCGCAGCCAGGCGCCGGCCGCTTCGCGCTCGGCGTCGCCGCGCCAGATCTGCACGTAGTCGAAGCGCGGGATCGCCAGCGGCGGCTCGCAGAGCGCCAGTTCCTCGGGTAGCCGCAACCTTTCGAGGGTGCGTTCGGCGATGGTCAGTACCAGGTCGGTGCCGGCCAGCAGCGCCGGGGCCACGGTGAAGTGCGGCAGGGTCAGCGCCACCTGCCGGCGCAGGCCGCGTTTTTCCAGGGCGCTGTCGACTTCCTCGGCCGGGTTGTCCTGTAGCGAGACGCGCACGTGGCGGGCCGCCAGGTAGCGGTCGAGGGACAGGCCGTCGGGGCGGTCGAACAGGCTGCGCCGACAGACGCAGACGAAACGCTCCTCGAACAGGCGCCTGGCGCGCACGCCCTCCGGAAGCAGGGGGAATACCCCCAGCGCGCAGTCCAGCTGTCCTTCGGCGACCTGACGGGCGGTTTCCAGGCGCGGTTCCTGGACTATCCCGAAGCTCACCCCGGGCGCCAGCGCCTGTTGCTGGCGCAGCAGCGCCGGCAGCACCACCCAGGCGCCGTAGTCGGACATGCCCAGGCGGAAGTGGCGTCGGCTGCGCACCGGTTCGAAGGTCGGCCCGCCGATCACCCCGCGTACCTGGTCGAGGCTGGCCTGGAGCTTCGGCGCCAGCTCCAGCGCCAGGCTGGTCAACTGCATGCGGCTTTTTACCCGCACCAGCAGTGGATCGCCGAACAGTTCGCGGAGACGCCCGAGGGCGTGGCTGACCGCCGGCTGCGACATGGCCAGGCGCTGCGCCGCGCGGGACACGTGGCGCTCGCTGAGGAGCGCGTCGAGCACCACCAGCAGGTTGAGGTCGATACGGCGTAGGTCATGAATCTGCTGCATGGAAGGTGTACCAACTATCGATTTCCATTCGCGAAGTGGATAGCAAAAACTCTGCTCCAGAGGCAAGCGCCGGAGGAGGAGAATCAGCATGCCCAATTATCTGATGGTACTGATGGCAGTTTCGGTGGGCGGCATGGTGGTGCTGCAGGCCGGCAGCAACGCCTTGCTCGGGCGCCTGCTCGGCCATCCACTGAGCGCCAGCCTGACTTCGCTGGGCGTCAGCCTCGGGGTGGTCAGCCTGGGCCTGCTGCTGGTGCGGGTGCCGCTGCCGGCTACCGCCAGCCTCGGCGGCGCGCCCTGGTGGAGCTGGCTCGGCGGGCTGTTCGGCGCGGCCTACCTGACGGTGGCGATCCTGGTCGCGCCGCGCCTGGGTGCCGCCACTTTCATCGCGTGCGTGGTGGCCGGGCAGATGCTGGTCTCGGCGCTCTGCGACCAGTTCGGCTGGGCCGGTTTCCCGGTGCGCCGGTTGTCCTGGGAGGGCTATCTCGGCCTGGCGCTGGTGGTGGCGGGGGTATTGCTCCTGCAATGGCGGGGAAGAGCGTGAGGAGAGTGCCGGCGAAGGCTGTCAAGTGGAATCTGGCCTAGACCAAAATCTTGATCTCAAATTGTGATGAAGTTGGCATGAATAGTTGTTGCAAAGCGTGTTGAAACCAAAGCGTCTTTTTCCCTCACTAGCGTCGTCGGGGTTCGAACAGCTTGCTGCCGAGTGAGCCTGCGGGCGTCATGGATGCGCTCGGCAGCCCTGTGCCACACCCTGACCTGGTGAGTCCCCCGATGATTTCGAAAAGCAGAAGAAGCTTCATCCGCCTGGCCGCCGGTACGGTCGGCGCCACCGTCGCCACCAGCATGCTGCCGTCGAGCATCCAGGCGGCCCTGGCGATTCCCGCGCACCGCCGGCATGGCAACCTCAAGGACGTCGAGCACGTGGTGATCCTGATGCAGGAGAACCGCTCCTTCGACCACTATTTCGGCACCCTCAAGGGCGTCCGCGGCTTCGGCGACCGCATGGCGATCCCGCTGCCCGATGGCCAGCGGGTCTGGCACCAGAAGGGCAGCAAGGGCGAGATCCTGCCCTACCACTTCGACACCAGCACCACCAGCGCCCAGCGCGTCGACGGCACCCCGCACACCTGGCCGGACGCCCAGCAGGCCTGGAACGAAGGGCGCATGGACAAGTGGCTGCCGGCCAAGACCGAGCGTTCCCTGGGCTACTACAAGGAGCAGGACATCGCCTTCCAGTTCGCGATGGCCAACGCCTTCACCATCTGCGACGCCTATCACTGCTCGTTCCAGGGCGGCACCAACCCCAACCGGCTGTTCCTCTGGACCGGCACCAACGACCCGCTCGGCCAGCACGGTGGTCCGGTAACCACCAACGACCACGACAGCAACGGCCCGGTGGAGCAGGGCTACACCTGGACCACCTATCCCGAGCGCCTGCAGGCTGCCGGCATCACCTGGCGGGTCTACCAGGACATGGCCGACAACTTCTCCGACAACCCGCTGATCGGCTTCCGCCAGTACCGCGCCGCGGCGCCTGACTCGCCGCTGATCGTCAACGGCCTGAGCACCTGGAAGCTCGATGCGCTGAAGCGCGACGTGCTGGCCAACAGCCTGCCGCAGGTGTCCTGGATCGTCGCCCCGGCCAAGTACTCCGAACATCCCGGCCCGTCCAGCCCGATCTGGGGGGCCGAGTACACTTCCTGGGTACTCGACGCGCTGACCGCCAACCCGGAGGTCTGGAGCAAGACCGCGCTGCTGGTGATGTTCGACGAGAACGACGGCTTCTTCGACCACGTCGCCCCGCCGGCCGCGCCGAGCCTGAACAAGGACGGCACGCTGCGCGGCAAGACCACCGCCGACGCCACCCTCGAATGGCACACCAAGGGCGATATCCGTTATCGCAACCAGCCCTACGGCCTCGGCCCGCGGGTGCCGATGTACGTGATCTCGCCGTGGAGCAAGGGCGGCTGGGTCAACTCCCAGGTGTTCGACCACACCTCGGTGATCCGCTTCCTGGAGCAGCGCTTCGGGGTCATGGAGCCGAATATCAGTCCCTGGCGTCGTGCCGTCTGCGGCGACCTGACCTCGGCGTTCAACTTCGCCAACCCGAACAACGAGCCGTTCCCCGAACTGCCCGACACCAGCCAGGCCGACGCCATCGTCGCCAGCCAGATCAAGCTGCCGAAGCCGAAGCCGCCGGCGGTGGCCGCCATGCCCAAGCAGGAAATGGGCATCCGTCCGGCCCGCGCCTTGCCCTACGAGCTGGGCGTGCATGCGCGCTACCGCAGCGGCGGAGATGCGCTGAGCCTGACCTTCGCCAACACCGGCAAGGCCGGCGCGGTGTTCCAGGTGTTCGACCTGCTCGACAGCGAGAACCCGCCGAAACGCTACACCGTCGGCGCGCGCAAGCGCCTGCACGACAGCTTCCAGGGCGACGCCAGCGGCGACTACCACCTGGAAGTGCACGGTCCGAACGGTTTCCTCCGGGTCTTTCGCGGCAACCTGCGGCGCGACCTGGCGGAGCGCAAGGCGCCGCTGCCGGAAGTGCGGATCGACTACGAGCCGCTGTTCGGCAACCTGCGCGTGCAACTGATCAACCGTGGCCGCCATCCGGTCAAGCTGACGGTCAAGGACAACGTCTATCGCCAGGGCGAGCGGCGTACCGTCAACGTGCCGCCGGGACAGCGCCGGGAAGTCCGCTATTCGCTGCGCAGCAGCGGCAACTGGTACGACTTCAGCGTCAGCGCGCAGGGGGCGGACAGCTTCCTGCGGCGTTTCAGCGGTCGCATGGAAGATGGTCGCTCCGGCTTCAGCGACCCGGGCATGGGCCTGGGCACGCTGACCTTCTGACCCGGACGGCCGCGCCGGCTCCCTGCAATGGGGCGGCCGGCGCGGACGGCCTGCGCCCTAGTCGAGGGGAACCGGGTAGAGGGTATTGAGGATCCACTTGCCGTCCTTCAGGACGAAACCGTACGAAATCTCCTTGGCCATGTACGTATCCCAGCGCGTGCAGGCGCCCTGGCCGTCGGCCTGCTTGCAGGAGTAGGCATCGATCTTGCCCATGTGCAGCTTCTCCAGGGAAACCACCTGGAACTTGCTGTTGCCGCTGCAGGCCACCGGATTGTCGATGTATCCGTACTGGCGCCAGGCCGCGTCGTAGTTGCCTCTCGACTTGAACAGGGTCTTGTCTTTCTGCGACGAGCCGGACGGCGGCGTCATCCCGTAGATGTGCTGGGTCACGTGGCCGCCCATCGAGGTATTGCGCGTGGCGTCGGCGCTTTGCTGCACGCTGGTGATGTCGCGACAGGCGGCGGCGTTGGCCGAGGAGGCCAGCAGCAGAAGGGCGGAGAAACCCAGGCCGGCGACGCACTGGCGTGCGTCGGGGCGGGGCAGTGAAAAGCGGTTCATCGGCGGCTCCTGTGAGATGGATTGCTTATGAAGGAACGCCGCCGCGCAGTTTTCGTGAAGATGCCTCAGTCGCGATAGCGTGGTGGCGGCGCGTAGCCGCCGCCGTTCCGGGCGTCGGCGGGAAATGCCTGCGGTCCGTCGGCCGGCGCCTCGCGACCGCTGGCCGGAGCGTCCAGCTCGAACAGGGCCACGCCGATCACGCCGAGGTTGCGGCTGTCGCCGGCCGCGCTGTTGCTGGCGTAGGCATCGTCGGGGCTGGCGAAGCGGAACGCCGCGACTTCCCGTTCGTTCTTGCGGAAGCCCTCGATCACCAGGCTCTTGCCCGGTTCCAGCACATAGCCGCGGTTCTTCAGGCTGCCCGGCTGGCCGTTGAGCACGTCCAGGCCGTCTACCGTGGAGACCACCTCGTAGGTCGCGTTGCCGAGGTTGTTCAGCCACAGTCGGTAGCGCTGGCCTTCACGACCCTGCAATTGCAGGGTGCTGCGGTGCTGCACGAGGTCGAACTTGCCGCCATCCTCGTCGAGTACGGCGAAGCCCACCCTGCCCTTGGCCAGGGGCAGTTCCTTGATGGCACGTCCATCGAAGCGGCTCGCGCTGTAGAACACCTGGCGGCGATCGACCGGTTGCTCCGATAGACGTCGCAGGGCCACCGAGGTGACCGGCGAGGCGACGCCTTCGCCCCATTGGGTGCCGAGCCGCTGCTCGGTCGGCGCGCCGGCCTGCTGTTGGGGCAGGCTGCAGCCGCCGAGGGCCAGCAGGCCCAGCAGTAATGCGGATAGCAGTGGTTTGCGCATGGTTCCTTCCTCTCCCTGGACACCTGGAGGCGGGGTGCCTCCCTGATGGCTCCGAGCACCGATGATGCCCGATCTTCGGCGGGCTTCGTAAATTTCCTCGAACGGGCGCGGCGGCGCGTTTTCCTATTGGCTGACCCAGCGCTGCCGCGCCCAGGCGCTCAGGCTGTCGACCCCGAGCACCAGGACCAGCATGGCCAGGATCACCGTGGCGGCCTGGGCCTGCTGGAACAGGCTCAGGCTGAAATAGAGCATCTGCCCGAGCCCGCCGGCACCGACGAAGCCGAGCACGCTGGCCATGCGGATATTGTTCTCCCAGCGGTACAGGGTATAGGCCACCAGTTGCGGCCAGACCCCCGGCAGGGTGCCATAGGCGAATGCCGCGAGGCGTCCGCTGCCGGCCAGGCGCAAGGCCTCGGCGGGCTGCGCCGGGGTGTTCTCCAGGGCTTCGGCGAACAGCCGGCCGAGCACGCCGCCGGTGTGCAGCGCCAGGGCGAGGGTCCCGGCGTTCGGCCCGAGCCCGGCCGCCAGCACCATCAGCGCGCCCCAGACCAGCTCCGGCACCGCGCGCAGCGCATTGAGCAGGAGTCGCGCCAGGCTCTGCGCCGGCACGCCGAAGCGACCTGCCGCCGGCAGCGCGAAGAGCAGGCCGAGCAGCGCCGCCAGCAGGGTGCCGATGGCCGACATGGCCAGGGTTTCCAGCAGCCCCCGGCCAATCGCCCGCAGGTGCGGAGCGGACAGGTCGGGCGGGAAGAACTCGCTGGCGTAGGCGGCCATCTGGCCCAGTCCCTTGCCGCTGAAAAGACCTGCGGTGTCCATGTCCAGATAGGCGAACGAGGCGCCCACCGCGGCCACTACCAGCAGCGGCCAGAGCAGCAGGCGCCAGGTCCGGCTCATGCCAGCCTCCCGCGCAGGAAGCGGCTCAGCAGGTCGGCGAGGAGGACCAGCAGGAGGAAGGTCAGCAGGATGCTGGCAACCTCGCCGCCGGCGAACATCCGCAGCGACAGGTCGATCTGCTGGCCGAGGCCGCCGGCGCCGACGAAGCCCATCACCACCGAAGCACGGATCGCGCACTCCCAGCGATAGACAGTGTAGGAAATCATTTCCCCGGCGGCGTTCGGCAGCACCCCGTAGGCGAACGCCGCCAGCCGCGATCCGCCGCCCAGCAGCAGGGCGCGGGTGGGGCGCGGATCCACCGACTCGAAGATTTCCGCGTAGACCTTGCCGAGCATGCCGGCATAGGTGATGGCGATGGCCAACACCCCGGCGGTGGGGCCCAGGCCCACGGCGCGGACGAACAGCAGCGCCCAGACGATTTCCGGCACGCTGCGCAGGAGGATCAGCAGGCCGCGCACCGGCCAGCGCAGTGCCCGTGCCCACCAGGCCGGCAGGCCGCCGCGCGGCAGTGCCGAGAGCGACAGGGCGCGGGTCGCCAGCAGTGCGGCGGGAAACGCCAGGAGCCAGGCCAGGGCCATGCCGGCGGTGGCGATGGCGAGGGTTTCCAGGGTGGCGCGGCCGAGCAGGGCGAGGAACCCGGGATCGTGTGCCGGCGGCCAGAAGCCGGCGAGGAAACCGCCCATGGTGCGCGCGTTGTCGCCGCTGAACAGGCCGGGGATATCCAGTTCGCTGAGGCGCAGCCCCGGCCAGAGCAGCAGCAACGCGGCCAGGGTCAGCAGCAGGCGCGGCAGGGCGGCGGGGTCGCGCGGCGGAGAAGCGGCGTTCAGCATCGTGGGATGTGCACCACGGCGGGTTCGCCGGCCGGGCTGGCGCGCTCGGCCTGCAGTTGTTCGTTGGCGTAGAGGGCGTCCAGCGCGGCGCGGTCGACTTCGCCGGCGGGCAGGTCGAAGGCGATGCGTCCGGCGCGCAGCCCGATCACCCGGGGGAAGTGTTGCAGCGCCAGGTCCACCGCGTGCAGGCTGGCCAGCAGGGTGCTGCCGCGCGCGGCGGCCTCGCGGTTGAGCAGGGCCAGGGTATGGCCGGCGAGCACCGGGTCCATGGCCGAGACCGGTTCGTCGGCGAGGATCAGCTCGGCGCGCTGGTAGAGCACCCGGGCGATGCCGACCCGCTGCAACTGGCCGCCGGAAAGCTGGTCGCAGCGCTGGAACAGCTTGTCGCCGAGATCCAGGCGTTGCAGTGCGTCGTGGGCGCCGGCGCGGTCCAGCGGATAGACCAGGCTGACCAGGCTCTTCCATAGCGGCCACTGGCCGAGGCGCCCGGCCAGTACCGCGCTGACCACCCGCTGCCGTGGCGGCAGCGGTGGTGCCTGGTGGACCAGGCCGATGCGCGCGCGCAGGCGTTGGCGGGCGGCGGCGGATAGCGCCCAGGGCTCCTCGCCGAGCAGTTCGACACGGCCGGCGCTGGGCCGCCATTGGCTGGCGAGCACCCGCAGCAGGCTGGTCTTGCCGGCGCCGGAAGGTCCGATCAGGGCTACCCGTTCGCCAGCGGCCAGGCGCAGGCGGATGTCGGCAAGGGCGCGTTGGCCGTCAGCGTGGACCAGGTCCACGCCGTCGAGGCTCAGGCTCACTTCAGCAGGCCGGCGGCGCGTGCGGACTCCTCGATGCCCTTGTAGTTGTCCGGATTGGTCTCGATGAAGCGGCTGGCGGCCTGCAGGTCGAGGATCTCCTTGTCGGCCGGTTTCGCCGGGTCGAGGGCGAGGAAGGCCTGCTTGATCTTCTCGGCCAGGGCCGGGTCGAGGTTGCCGCGCACGGTCCAGTTGTAGTCGTAGTAGGTCGGCGTGGTGGCGAAGACCTTGACCTTGGCGGTATCGACCTTGCCGCTGTCCACCAGCTTCTGCCAGACCGAGGCGTTCAGCACGCCGGCGTCGACCTTGCCGGCCTGGACCCAGGCTACGGTGGCGTCGTGGGCGCCGGAGTAGGCGACGCGGGAGAAGAACTGCTCGGGGACGATGCCGTCCTTCTGCATGAAGTAGCGCGGCATCAGGCTGCCCGAGGTGGAGGAGACCGAGCCGAAGGCGAAGGTCTTGCCCTTCAGGTCCTGCAGGGATTTCACCTGGGGATCGGCCGTGATGAATTTGCTGGTGAACTGCTGGTCCTGCTCGCGCTGCACCAGGGGAATGGCGTTGCCGGTCTTCAGCCGCGCCTGGACGAAGGTGAAGCCGCCCAGCCAGGCCATGTCCAGGCGGTCGGCGGCCAGCGCCTCGACCACCCCGGCGTAGTCGGCCACCGGGACGAACTTCACCGGCATGCCGAGTTGCTTCTCCAGATAGGCGCCGAGCGGCTTGAATTTGCGCAGTAGCTCGGTGGGCGCCTCGTCGGGGATCGCCGAGACCTTGAGTTCTTTCAGGGTTTCGGCGTGGGCGAGCGCGGCGGACAGGGACAGGGCGATGCCGGCGGCGAGCGCCAGGGAGCGTTTCAACATGGGAGAGTTCTCCGGTTCAATGGCGGAAAAAACCCGGGGAGTATAGTGGTGCGCGGCCCGCTTGGGCAGCCGTAGCGGCGTTGCTCGCCGGCGCCTCGCGGGTAATATGGCGCTCCCCGTGCCCATTCGCTGCGTATTGGAGTCCGCCATGTCCGCTTCCCTGCCTTCCCTTGCCTTCGCCGGTCTCGGCCTGATGGGCGTGCCCATGTGCCGCCGGCTGCTGGCCGCCGGCTATCCGCTGGCGGTGTGGAACCGTTCGCCGGGCAAACGCGAGTTGCTCGCGGCCGAGGGCGCGAAAGCCGTCGAGGTCCCGGCCGAACTGGCCGCCGACGCGGAAATCCTGATGCTTTGCCTGGCCGATACCGCGGCGGTGCGTGAAGTGGTGTTCGGCGCCGGCGGCATCGTCGAGAACGCCAGGCCCGGGCAGTTGCTGGTGGATTTCTCCAGCGCCGAGCCGGCCGCCACCCGCGAGATGGCCGCCGAGCTGGAGGCGCGCTGCGGCGTGCGCTGGGTCGACGCGCCGGTCTCCGGCGGCACGCCGGGCGCGGAAAGCGGCAGCCTGGCGATCATGGCTGGCGGACGCGCAGCGGATATCGAACGCCTGCGGCCGGTCCTCTCCCGGCTTGGCCAGCGCCTGACGCGCATGGGCGAGGTGGGCGCCGGGCAGGTGACCAAGGTCTGCAACCAGATGATCGTTGCCTGCAACGCCCTGGTGATCGCCGAAGTGGTGGCGCTGGCGGAGCGGGCCGGGGTCGACGCCAGCCTGGTCGCTCCGGCGCTGGCGGGCGGCTTCGCCGACTCGAAGCCGTTGCAGATCCTCGCCCCGCAAATGGCCGAGAGCCGTTACGAACCGGTCAAGTGGCACGTACGGACCCTGCTCAAGGATCTCGATACCGCGGTGAAGCTGTCCCGCGAGCAAGGCGCGGCCACCCCGATGAGCGGGTTGGCCGCGCAGTTGATGCGTCTGCACGGCAGCCAGGGCTATCTCGAACGCGATCCGGCGACCCTGGTGGAGCAATACCGGACCGCCGTCGAGTGAACCTCAGGCCTGGTTCAGGCTGCGCAGCGGCGGCGCGGCGTCGAAGCGGTAGGCGCGGAGGAACTCTTCCAGGGCCGCCAGCGGCAGCGGCCGGCTGAACAGGTAGCCCTGCACCAGCTCGCAATGGTTCTCCCGCAGGAACGCCAGTTGCTGCGGAGTCTCCACGCCCTCGGCGACTACTTTCAGATGGAGCTTCTGGGCCATCGCGATGATCGCCTGGGCGATTTCCATGTCCCGCTGCGAGGCGGGGATGTCCATGATGAACGAGCGATCCACCTTCAGCGCGTCCAGCGGCAGGCGCCGCAGGTAGGCGAGCGACGAATAGCCGGTGCCGAAGTCGTCGATCGACAGGCTGACGCCCAGCTCGCGGAGGCGTTCGAGCAGCGGGATGGTCTGGTCGATGTTGTACATCAGCGCGTCCTCGGTCACCTCCAGTTCGAGGAAGCACGCCGCCAGCCCGGCCTGCTCCAGCGCATGACGGACTTCGTCGACCAGGCTGGCCCGGCCGAGATTGCTGGCGCAGCAGTTGACCGCCACCCGCAGCCGTTCGTGGCCGGCCAGGTGCAGGCTGCGCAGGTCGCGGCAGGCGCGTCGCAGCACCCAGTCGTCGAGCTGGTCGATCATGCCGTTGGCTTCGGCCAGGCCGATGAAGCGGTCCGGACCGAGCAGGCCCTGGGTCGGATGGCGCCAGCGCACCAATGCCTCCAACTGGTGTACCTCGCCGTCGTCGAGGGCGAGGATCGGCTGGTAGTGCAGCTCCAGTTGGTCGTCGCGCAGGGCCTGGCGCAGTTCCTCCTCCATCTGCAGTTCCTGGGTCGCCCGCACCAGCAGTTGCCGGCTGAAGAACTGCGCGTTGTTGCGCCCGCAGGCCTTGGACTGGTGCAGGGCCAGGCCGGCGTTCTTCAGCAGCTCCTCGCACTGCTCGCCGTCGTTCGGGTAGAGGCTGACGCCGACGCTGGCGGTCATCACCAGGGTGCGCCCGTCCAGGGCGATGGGTTCCTTCATCTTCTGCATCAGGCGTTGCGAGAGGATGTGCGCCTCGTGGTCCTGGGTGAGGTCGGCGAGCACGCAGAACTCGTCGCCGGCGAAGCGCGCCACCACGTCGCTATCGCGCAACACGCTGCGGATGCGTTCGGAGACGATCTTCAGCAGTTGGTCGCCAGAGTCGTGGCCGAGGGAATCGTTGATCCGCTTGAAGTGATCGAGGTCGAGGAACATCACCGCCAGGCCCTTGCCTCTCAGGCGACAATTCTCCAGGTGCTGGACGAACACTTCGTTGAATGCCGTGCGGTTCTGCAGGCCGGTCAGGCTGTCGTAGCGAGCCATCTGGCGCAGCGAGGCGTGGGCGTGGTCGAGCTGGTTGAGCAGGGCGTTGACCCGGCTGTTTTCGCTGAGCCGGCGCTCCCGTTGTTTCTCCGACCATGCGGCCCAGATGCCGCAGGCGGCGATGGCGCTGGCGAGCACTCCGGTGAGCCAGCCCAGGCGCAGCGAGTCGGCGCTGGCTTGCAGTTCCAGCGGCGTGCCGGCGGGTACGCTGAGCACCAGCGCGGCCATCCCGGTGAAATGCATGGCGGCGATGGCGCCGGCCAGCAGCAGGCTGGCGATCAGTTTCATGTAGCGGTAGCGCGCGCTGCGCCGGCCGCGCAGGTAGGGGACCGCGGCGAGGGCGGTGAAGGCGGCGCCGATGGCGATCAGTACCGAAAGGGCGAACAGCGATGGCTGGTAGTACTGGGTGGCCACCGAGCGCATCGCCGCCATCCCGGTGTAGTGCATGGCAGCGATGCCCAGGCCGATGCAGCAGGCGGCGAGCAGGCAGGGCAGCAGGCCGAAGCGCGGGCGGGCGGTCATGTACATCGCCAGGTACGAGGCGGCGACGGCGATCAGCAGCGACAGGCCGGTGATCGGCAGGTCGTAGCGCAGGGCGATCGGCGCGTGGAACGCGAGCATGGCGACGAAATGCGTGGCCCAGATGCCGCTGCCCAGGCAGAACGCCCCGATCCATTGCCAGAGGCGCGGGTGGCTCAGGCTGTTGCCGACCCGCTCGACCATGTCCAGTGCCGTGTACCCGGCGAGGCAGGCGACGAGGAAGGCGAGCGCCACCAGCGACGGCGAATAGGTGCAGTTCTGCAGCACGTAGCCGTCGATGGGAGACTCTCCGAGGAAGCGCAGGCCTTGCCAATCCATAGCGGTGTCTCCCTGGACACGGAAAACCCGCGGACGGCGCGGGTGCGGGCTGGGGGTGGCATTGTGCTTCCAGTATAGATAGCGGGAGCCACCTGCAAGGTCGGCATGGAAGGAAGTCGCTGGCCGCCGACATACGGCCGGTTTCGGCATTTTCCCGGGGAGAAAAGGCATAGCTGAGCTTGTTCCGGCTCCATCGCCACGGGCATGATCGCTGCGCCCGCGAGGGCTCGCGAGGCTTCACGAAATTTTGACCAGGCGCCCGATAGAGTTCGGGCGCCCCGCCACGGGGGGTGGCGGCGGTCCGTTACGTTTCAGGAGTTGCTTCAATGGGTGGGGGTATCAAGCGTTTCTTGCCGGCTATCGGTTCGACCCGGCTGGTGATGCTGTTCGCGCTGGTTCTGGTGGTGTTCTACAACGCGGCGACCTGGAAGGCCCTGCATGGCCTGGTGCCGCTGCAAGGCTTGAAGGGCTTCGCGTTCTTCGCCTCGTTCGCGGCGTTCCTGTGGGCCGCCTTCACGCTCCTGCTGACCCTGGTTTCCTTCCGCCCGCTGCTCAAGCCGGCCTTGACCCTGGTCGCCCTGTGCTCGGCCGGCGCGACCTACTTCATGGGCAGCTACGGCATCAGCATCGACACGGTGATGGTGCAGAACGTCTTCGAGACCAACGCCACCGAGGCCGGCGACCTGGTCAACCCGACCCTGCTCGGCTATCTGCTGTTGCTCGGTGTCCTGCCTTCGCTGCTGATCTGGCTCTGGCCGGTACGCTACCGGCCGTTCTTCCGCGGCCTGCTGAACAAGATCCTGACGCTGCTCGGCTGCCTGCTGATCGTCGCGGTAATGGTAGGCAGCTTCTATTCCACCTACGCCCCGATCTTCCGCGAGGAAGACAAGCTGACCCACTTCATCAACCCGACCAACTACATCTACGCGGTGGGCAAGTACGCCAAGCAGCGCCTGGTGATCAAGGAACACCTGGTGGTCGAGCCGATCGGCCTGGACGCCCGCCAGGCGCCGGCTGCGCTGCAGCGACAGAAGAAATCGCTGCTGGTGTTCGTGGTCGGCGAGACCGCCCGTGCCGATCATTTCTCGCTGAACGGCTACGCTCGCGAGACCAACCCGGAGCTGAGCAAGCAGGACATCGTCAACTTCACCCAGGTCCGTTCCTGCGGCACTTCCACCGCGGTCTCGGTGCCCTGCATGTTCTCCCAGTACCCGCGCGAGGACTACAGCGACAAGAAGGCCAAGACCCACGAAGGCCTGCTGGACATTCTCCAGCGTGCCGGCGTGCAGGTGTTGTGGCTGGAGAACAACAGCGACTGCAAGGGCACCTGCCTGCGGGTGCCCAACCGGGACATCCCGAAGACCCAGCCGAGTCCGTTCTGCGACGGCAAGAACTGCCTGGACGAGTCGCTGCTGGTAGGCCTGCAGGAGTACATCGACGGGCTGCAGGACGACGCCATCATCGTCCTGCACTCCGATGGCAGCCACGGTCCCGAGTACTACGAGCGCTACCCGAAGGAGATGGAGCGCTTCCAGCCGGTATGCCGGACCAACCAGCTCGGCAGTTGCAGCAAGGAAGAGCTGGTGAACGTCTACGACAACACCATCCTCTATACCGACCACTTCCTGACGAAGGTGATCGAATTGCTCAAGCGGAATGCCGACAAGCGCGATACGGCGATGATCTACGTGTCCGACCACGGCGAGTCGCTGGGCGAGAATGGCGTCTACCTGCACGCGGCGCCTTATTCGATCGCGCCCCAGGCGCAGATCCACGTGCCGATGGTCATGTGGTTCGCCCCGCAGGCGCTGGGCAACTGGGGCATCCAGCGCAGTTGCCTGGACGGCAAGCGCGACGACAAGGACCTGAGCCACGACAACCTGTTCCACTCGGTGCTCGGCCTGCTGGACGTACAGACTTCGCTGTACCAGCCGGCGCTGGACATCTTCGCCAGTTGCCGCGCGCCCAGGGCAGCCCAGTGAGCGACGGGGGCTGAAAGAAAAAAGGCCGTGGAGGATTCCCCCCCACGGCCTTTTTCGTCGGCTTTCGCCTTATTTGTCGCGGACCAGCAGGACCGGACGCGAAGCCACGCGGATCAGGCCTTCCGCCACGCTGCCGAGCATCAGGCGGCGCATGCCGCGACGACCATGGGTGCCCATGACCACCACGTCGGCATCGCTGGCCTGGGCCTCGAGTTCGATGCGCTCGGCGATTTCCTCGCTGGCGCGCTCCTGGCAGACGCGATCGAAGGTGGCGCCTTCGACGTTGCTCGCCTCGACCTTCTCGCGGGCCTTGGCCAGGACGTCATCGGCGGCTTTCAGCGCGGCTTCGCGCAGCGGCTCGGGGTTGTAGTACACCGCGTAGTCGGGAAGGTGGCGCAGCGGGCTGTCGACGATGGTGATGACGCGCAGCTTGCCGCCGCTGAGGCCGGCCAGCTTGATGGCCTCTTCCAGGGCGCGGTCGGAGACCGGGCTGCCGTCCACGGCTACCAGAATGCGATCGTACATAAGGTGTCCCTCCAGAGTGAGTGTCCGCCCGCCGGGCGTTCTTGAAACTTCAAGGACACTGTAGACCCTCGCGGCCGGCGGACCTTTGCCGGAGGTCAATAAGTCGCAGGGCGATCGTCGCGATTCCGCTGCGACGCCTGGCTCGCGGCCCGGCGGGGGCCGGGGAACGGGGCGAACGGTCGCCGCGCGGCCATTCGCCGTTGTGGCCTTCGCTGGAAATGAAATGAAAGAAGCCATGGGGGATGCCCATGGCTTCTCGTTTCGCGCAGCCGTTGCCGGGCGTCAGCCGGCGACCAGGATGCGGATCGCCTCGAGGCGCAGGGAGGCCTTGTCGAGCAGGGCCAGGCCTTCCTCGCGCTGGGTGCGCAGGCTGTCCAGCTCGCTGTCGCGGACGCTCGGGTTGACCGCCTTGAGCGCGGTCAGGCGCGCCAGTTCCTCGTCCATGGCGGCGGCGAACTGCTGCTTGGCCCTGGCCACGCGTTCCTCGTGGCGCGGGACGATCTTGCCCTCGGCCACGTCGAACTGCTTGGCCAGCACATCGCGCTGGGCCTGGACGAACTTGTTGGCGCTGACCCGTGGCACGCTTTCCAACTGGTCGTTGAGGGTTTCCAGGGATACCCGGCCGGCCAGGTCGTTGCCGTTGGCGTCGAGCAGGCAGCGCAGGGCCTGCGGCGGCAGCCAGCGGCCGAGCTGGAGGGCGCGCGGTGCCACGGCCTCGCTGACGAACAGGAGTTCGAGCAGCACGGTGCCGGGCTTCAGCGCCTTGTTCTTGATCAGCGCCACCGAGGTGTTGCCCATCGAGCCGGACAGCACCAGGTCCATGCCGCCCTGAACCATCGGATGTTCCCAGGTGAGGAACTGCATGTCCTCGCGGGCCAGCGCCTGGGCACGGTCGTAGGTGATGGTCACGCCTTCGTCGTCGCCGAGGGGGAAGCCGGCGTCGAGCATCTTCTCGCTTGGCTTGAGGATCAGGGCATTTTCCGAATGGTCTTCGCTGTGGATGCCGTAGGCGTCGAACAGGCGCTCCATGTAGATCGGCAGGGCGAAGTCGTCGTCCTGTTCCTCGATGGCCTCCACCAGCGCCTCGCCTTCGCCGGCGCCGCCGGAGTTCAGCTCGAGCAGGCGGTCGCGACCGCTGTGCAGCTCCGCTTCGAGGGCTTCGCGACGGGCGCGGCCTTCGGCGAGCAGCGCGTCCCAGGCCTTGTCCTCGCCGCCGTCGAGCAGCGGCAGCAGGCGCGGGCCGAACTCGTGTTGCAGGGCGTTGCCGGTGGGGCAGGTATTGAGGAAGGCGTTCAGCGCCTGGTGGTACCACTGGAACAGGCGCTGCTGGGCGCTGTTCTCCAGGTGCGGTACGTGCAACTGGATGGTGTGTCGCTGGCCGATCCGGTCGAGGCGGCCGATGCGCTGCTCGAGCAGGTCCGGGTGGGCCGGCAGGTCGAACAGCACCAAGTGGTGGGCGAACTGGAAGTTGCGGCCTTCGCTGCCGATTTCCGAGCAGATCAGCACCTGGGCGCCGAACTCTTCGTCGGCGAAGTAGGCGGCGGCGCGGTCGCGCTCGAGAATGCTCATGCCTTCGTGGAACACCGTGGCGGAGATGCCCGAACGCAGGCGCAGGGCGTCTTCCAGGTCGAGGGCCGTCTCGGCGTGGGCACAGATGACCAGGACCTTGAACTGCTTGAGCATCTTCAGGGTATCGATCAGCCACTCGACGCGCGGGTCGAAGCGCCACCAGCGGTTGTTGTCGTCGCCGTCTTCCCACTGCTGCTGGAAATTCACTTCCGGATACAGGTCCGGGTGTTCGCCGGCCGGCAATTCCTCGTACTGGCTCGGCATCGGCAACGGATAGGCGTGCAGTTCGCGCTGGGGGAAGCCCTGCACGGCGGCACGGGTGTTGCGGAACAGCACGCGACCGGTGCCGTGGCGGTCGAGCAGCTCGCGGACCAGGCGCGAGCGAGCTTCTTCATCGCCGCCCTCGACGCCGGCCAGCAGCTCGTCGCCCTCGCTGCCGAGGAAGCCGTGGATGGCCTTGCGCGCGCCGGCGGAAAGACTGCCGTGGTCGAGCAGTTCCTGCACCGCTTCGGCGACCGGGCGATATTGCTCGCTCTCCCGGCGGAACGCTTCGAGGTCGTGGAAACGATTCGGATCGAGCAGGCGCAGGCGCGCGAAGTGGCTGTCCTGGCCGAGTTGCTCCGGGGTCGCGGTGAGCAACAGGACGCCGGGAATGATCTCCGCCAGTTGCTCGACCAGCGCGTATTCGGCGCTGACCTGGTCCTGGTGCCAGACCAGGTGGTGGGCTTCGTCGACCACCAGCAGGTCCCAGCCGGCGGCGAACAGGGCGTCCTGGGCGCGTTCGTCTTCCTTCAGCCACTCCAGGGCGACCAGGGCCAACTGGGTGTCCTCGAAGGGATTGCTGGCATCGCTTTCGGCGAAGCGCTCCTTGTCGAACAGGGCCACCTGCAGGTTGAAGCGCCGGCGCATCTCCACCAACCACTGGTGCTGGATGTTTTCCGGGACCAGGATCAGCACCCGCCCGGCGCGGCCGGAGAGCAACTGGCGATGGATGATCAGGCCGGCCTCGATGGTCTTGCCCAGGCCCACTTCGTCGGCCAGCAGGACGCGCGGCGCCATGCGGTCGGCGACTTCGCGGGCGATGTGCAACTGGTGGGCGATCGGCTGGGCGCGGGCGCCGCCGAGGCCCCAGAGCGAGGACTGGAGCAGTTGGCTGCGGCGTTCGAGAGTGTGGTAGCGCAGGGAGAACCAGGGCAGGGGATCGATCTGTCCGGCGAACAGACGGTCGCTGGCGAGGCGGAACTGGATGAAGTTGGAGAGCTGGGTTTCCGGCAGGGTGCGCTGCTCGTTCTGCGCGGTGAGGCCGTGGTACACCAATAGGCCTTCGCTTTCCTCGACCTCGCGGACGGTCATCTTCCAGCCTTCGAAGTGCGTCACTTCATCGCCGGGGGCGAAGCGCACGCGGGTCAGCGGCGCATTGCGCAAGGCGTATTGGCGGGTATCGCCGGTCGCCGGATAGAGCACGGTGAGCAGGCGGCCATCCTGGGCCAGGATGGTCCCCAGGCCCAATTCCGCTTCACTGTCGCTGATCCAGCGTTGCCCCGGTTGATACTGCGCCATGTCCACCTCCCAAAAAGCCGGGTATGGTACCGCAACGCGTGGCGTTGAGCGACGCTTGGCGATGGATTGCGTGTTGCGCCACGGCTTCGTCGGAGAGCCGTCCGTCGGTACGGGAGCGACCGCCTGGCGGCTGGTTCTCAAGTCGAGCGGCGGGTCGACCGATAACCCTTGTAGAAGAACGCCGCAAACCGGCACGCTGCGAGAACCCATGACGCGGCACTACCCAGAGAGGTTGCCTGCATGCTTCCGCCGATCCCCCAGGGCCTGATCCCGGTCACCGTCCAGCAGGACCCGCCCAAGCCCCGTCCGGCCACGCCGCCGGTCGCGCCGACCCAGGCTGGCGCGGGCAGCGATGGCGTCGCCTTGCGCCAGGAGCGCGACGAGGAAAGCTGGCTGGAAGAGGAATACCGCCGTCGCCAGCGCCGCCAGGGCGGCGAGGCGCACGCGCGGAGCGACGAGGGGGACGAGGCGCCGGCTGACGAGGCGGGGGAGAGCGCCCAGGCGGACGAGCTGCCGCGCAAGGGACAATTGATCGACATCGAAGTGTAACCCTGGTTTTCCAGGCTTCAGCAGCGGCCTTGCGGCGTAGTAACCTGCGGCCCATGGACCTGTTCGCCGACGCACCCCTGACCCTGCCGGACGCCGACCTGCGCTATCTCCCGCATTGGCTGGATGCGCCGCTGGCGAGCGCCTGGCTGTTGCGCCTGGAACAGGAAACGCCCTGGGAACAGCCGATCCTGCGCATCCATGGCGAGGAGCATCCGACCCCGCGCCTGGTGGCCTGGTACGGCGACCCTGACGCCGCCTACCGTTATTCCGGCCAGGTCCACCGGCCGCTGCCATGGACCGCGTTGCTCGGCGAGATCCGCGAGCGCGTGGAGCGCGAGGTCGGCCAGCGGGTCAACGGCGTGCTGCTGAACTACTACCGCGACGGCCAGGACTCCATGGGCTGGCACAGCGACGACGAGCCAGAGCTGCGCCGCGATCCGCTGGTCGCCTCGCTCAGTCTCGGCGGCAGCCGCCGCTTCGACCTGCGGCGCAAGGGCCAGACCCGCATCGCCCACTCTCTGGAACTGACCCATGGCAGCCTGCTGGTCATGCGCGGCGCAACCCAGCATCATTGGCAACATCAGGTGGCGAAGACCCGCCGCTCCTGCATGCCCCGTTTGAACCTGACCTTCCGCCTGGTGTACCCCCAGCCATGAACGACGACGACAAGGTGATCGACCTCAGCGCCGAGCGCGACAAGCGCATCCACGACGTGCACGAGAAGCGCCTGCAGGAGGTCCGCAAGGCCTTCGAACAGGTGTTGCCGCTGGGCAAGCCGCGGAAGAAGCCGAAAGGCAAGCCGAAGAAGCGCTGAAGCCTCCGCCGCCGCGTTCGCCGGCGGCGCATTCCTGCGGGCAACGTGCGGCGATCGGGCAGGTTTTTCCCGGTTATCTGCGGCGTCCGACCGCATTCTCCCTCCTGCGAAACTTGACCTGGGTCAGTGTCATGCACCTGGCCGAAAAAGCCCGTCCGGGCGATTGATCCAGGTCAATATTGCGCCGCCGCGCCTCGCTAATCTGAGCCCATCGAGCAACACCCAACCGGCAACTGGAGGCCATCAACATGTTCATCGACGAAGTGGTTCTCGCAGGGATTCTTACAGTAGGCCTCATGGTCGCTTTCTTCGGTGGGGTCGGTTACTTCATCTGGAAGGATTCCCATAGCCGCAAAGGCTGATCCTCCCGGATACACAGAGCACGCAAGGCACTTAGGGCGACTTCGGTCGCCCGTTTTTTTTGCGCCTGGAAAAACACCGGCGCAGCGATCGGGATACTACGAATGTCGCTGGACGATATTGTTAGCAGCCTAATAATATAGGCTGCACATATCGCCTCGGCGTTCGCCGGCTATCTATGCTGATGTAGACCCCGTTTCGGAAGACCCTGTGCCCATTCACTGGAAGCCGTTCCTGGCACCCTCGACGCTGGCGCTCAAGTTCGCCATCAAGACGCTCCTGGCCGGCGGCCTGGCGTTGTGGTGCGCCTTTCGCTTCGACCTGGAGCAGCCGCAATGGGCGCTGATGACCGTGCTGATCGTGTCCCAGCCGTTGTCCGGCATGGTGGTGGCGAAGGGCTTGTTCCGCCTGCTCGGCACCCTGGTCGGCACCGCGATGTCGGTGTTGATGATCGCGCTGTTCGCCCAGGCGCCCTGGTTGTTCCTGCTGGCCATCTCGCTCTGGCTGGGGCTCTGCACGGCGGCCTCGACCTCCCTGCGCAACCACGTTTCCTATGCCTTCGTACTTTCCGGCTATACGGTGGCGATCATTGGCCTGCCGGCGGTGGACCAGCCGCTGCTGGTCTTCGAGCAGGCGGTGGCGCGTTGTACCGAGATCTGCCTGGGGATCATCTGCGCCTCGGCGGTCAGTGCGATCCTCTGGCCGCAGCGGGTCGAGCAGAACCTCGACAAGCAGGCCCACGCCACCTGGCTGCTGGGCATGCAGGCCGCGCGCGGCGAGATCGACCCGCGCCAGCGGCAGCCGCAGGGGCTGCTCAACGCGCTGAGCAAGATCGTCGAGGTCGATGCGCAGCGCGACCATGCCTGGTTCGAAGGCGAGCGCGGGCGGCGCCGGGCCGGCGCCCTGGCGTTGCTCTCGCGCGACCTGCTCAGCCTGTTGCGCACCGCGCGCGGCGTGGCCCGGCAACGGGCGCGGCTGAGCGAAGAGGAAGAGCGCCGGGTGGAGCGCTGGCTGGCCGCGCTGGCCAGCGCCCTGGAAGGAACCGATCCGGCGTCGATGCAGGCGCTGCGCGAGGAGTTGGCGCAGGTCGCGGTCGAGCCGCAGTGGAGCAACGACCAGCGGTACCTGCTGACCCGCTGCTCGGTGCTGCTGCTCAAGGCGGTGAATGCCGAGAAGGGCATGCGCGCGGTGGCCAGCGGCGAGGTCGAGGGGCGGGTGGGCAGCGCCGGTACCCTGTCCTGGCACCGCGACCTGCAGATGGCGCTGTTCTACGGTACGCGTAGCGCCCTGGCGTTGCTCGGGCTGTCGGTCTACTGGATCTATACCGCGTGGCCGGCGGCGTCCGGCGCGATGCTGCTGGCGGCGGTGGTGTGCAGCCTGTTCGCCAACCGCGACAACGCGGTGGCCATCGGCCTGAGCTTCCTGCGCGGCATCGTCTACGCGATCCCGGCGGCGATGCTGGTCAGCCAGTGGCTGCTGCCGCAGTGGAATGGCTTCCCGCTGCTCTGCCTGGCGATGGGCGTGCCGCTGTTCTTCGCCACCCTGGGCATGGCCGTACCGGTCACCGCCGGCACCGCCACCTCGTTCGCGATCCACTTCATCGTCCTGGTCGCGCCGCGCAACCAGATGGACTACAACCTCGCGACCCTGCTGAATTCCGCCCAGGGCGTGCTGATCGGAGTCGGCTTCGCGGTGGTGATCTTCCGCTTGCTGACCTTGCGTCCGGGCTGGCTGACCCGACGCCTGCTGGACGCCACCTGCGTCGATCTCGGCCGCCTCACCCGGCGCCCGCTGGCGCAGGCGGAGAACTGGTTCGGCGGGCGCATGGCCGACCGCCTGTTGCGCCTGGCGCGGCACGCCAACCTGTTGCCGGAGCAGGAGCGGCGGCGTTGGGACGATGGCCTCCTGGCGCTCGACCTGGGTAACGAACTGATCCACCTGCGGGCCTGCCTGGAAGGCGCCCGTGGCGTCCTGCGCAAGGCGCGCGACCGCTTCCTCGGGGAACTGGGCGAACTGCTTGAGGCCGGTCCCGCGGGTCCGCGCAGTGACCGCCTGGAGCGGATCAGCCTGCCGTTGCGCGAAGCCCTGGAGCGTGACGCTCGCCACGACGACGAAGCCAGCCGCCTGGCGCGCGCGGCCCTGGCGCAACTGCTGTTCACCTGGCAGCAGTGGTGCCATCAGGAGGAAAGCCATGAGTCTGCATGAATCGGCCTGGGGCGGCGTCTACCTCAGCCCGCTGTTCGTCTATGCCCTGCTGGCGCTGGCGGCCACCGCCGCGCTGCGGGTGCTGATCCAGAAAACGCCGTTGCGTCGCTGGGTCTGGCACGAGGCGCTGTTCGACTGCGCCCTGTTCATTTTGATGTTGAGTGGCATTACCTGGGCGGCTACGACCTGAATCGTCGCCCCGAGAAGGAGATTCGCATGCGTGCATCGCTTCGCGTCGTCGTCACCCTGCTGGTGGTCGCTGCCGCTGTCCTCGCCGGCATCTGGCTCTGGCGCTACTACATGCTCTCGCCCTGGACCCGCGATGCCCGGGTGCGGGCCGACGTGGTGGTGGTGGCGCCGGACGTGTCCGGCTGGGTGACCGACCTGGAGGTCAAGGACAACCAGGTGGTCAAGGTCGGCGACGTGCTGATGCGCATCGACCAGGAACGCTACCAGGCCAACCTGGAGCAGGCCCGCGCCGTCGCCGAGACCCGTCACCAGCAATACCTGTTGCGCCAGAACGAGGCGGCCCGGCGCAGCCGCCTGGGCATCGGCGCGATCAGCGCCGAGGACAAGGAAAACGCCCAGATCAATGCCGCCATCGCTCGCAGCGAGTACCAGGAGGCGCTGGCCCAGGTGAAGATCGCCGAACTCAACCTCAAGCGCAGCGAGCTGCGCGCCGCGCGCAACGGCCAGGTGACCAACCTGCGCCTGGCCCAGGGCAACTACGCCACGGCGGGCCAGGCGGTGATGGCGTTGGTCGACCAGCAGTCCTTCTATGTGGTCGCCTACTTCGAGGAAACCAAGCTGCCCGGCATCCGCGTCGGCATGCGCGCCCAGGTCCGCCTGATGAGCGGCGATCAGCCGATCGACGGCACGGTGGAGAGCATCAGCAGCGGTATCACCGACCGCAACTCGACGCCGGACGGCCAGTTGCTGGCCAATGTCGAGCCGACCTTCAACTGGGTGCGCCTGGCGCAGCGCATTCCGGTGCGCATCCGCCTCGACCAGGTGCCGGCGGATGTCCACCTGAGCGCCGGGATGACCGCCAGCGTCACCGTGCAGGGGGACTGAACGGCAGCGCTTGCGTGGCGCCATCCAGCGTGCTGGCGCCAAGCGCGCAGGCCAGCGCCGCCAGCACCAGGGCGAGGCCGACCCAGGGCGTCGCGGCGACTCCCAGTGCCGCCACCACCAGGCCGCCCAGCGCCGCGCCGAGGCCCACGCCCAGGTGCATGGCCGAGGTGTTCAGGGCGACGCCGGCGGAACCGCTGGCCGGATCGCTGCGCAGCAGGAAGCTCTGCACCACCGGCGAGATCATCCAGCTGATCGCGCTCCAGACCATCAGTACCGGCAGGAACCCGATGCTGCCCAGGCTCAGCGGCACCGCCGCCAGCGCCAGGGCGAAGGCCGCCGGCACCAGACGCAGGGCGCGCCGGTGGCCGAGGCGGTCGGCCAGCCAGCCGCCGATATAGCCGCCGCTCAGCGCTGCCAGGCCGATCAGCAGGAGGATCAGGCTGATCTCGCTGGGCGAGCGAATACCGGCCATGCTCGCCAGGTACGGGGTGAAATAGGCGAACAGGGTGAAGTGCCCGCCGAGCAACAGGATCGATACCAGTTGCGCGAGCCACAGCGCGGGCTGGCGCAACTGCCGCAGGTAGCCTTCGCGGCCGGGCAGGTCGCCGGCCTGGCGTTGCGGCAGGTAGCGCCAGAGCAGCAGGCACAAGGGCAGCGAATAGACCGCGATGCCGGCGAAGATCCAGCGCCAGCCGAACCAGTCGCTGATCTGTACGCCCAGTGGCACGCCGAACACCAGCGAACCGCTGATGCCCATGAAGATCAGGCCGATCGCCCGGCCGCGCTGGGCCGGGGCGGCCAGCTCGGCGGCGAGCAGGCTGGCGAGGACGATCAGCAGCCCGCAACAGGCCGACATTCCCAGGCGAGCCAGGAGCAGGCCGAGATAGCCCGGAGCGAGGGCGGCGAGCGCGTTGCTGAGGGCGAACAGCAGCAGGGTCGCCAGCAGCAGGCGGCGGCGTTCGATGCGCCGGGTCAGCCAGCCGAGCAGCGGTGCGGCGAGGGCGAAGCCGAGGGAGAACAGGGTGGTGAGCTGGCCGGCCAGGCTGATGGAGACCCGCAGGTCTTCGGCCAGGGGCGGCAGGATGCCGATCAGGATGCTTTCCGCCAGGCCGGCGGCGAAGGTGGTCAGGGATAGCAACAGCAAGCGAAGGTCCATGGCGGCTCCGATTCCCGGTAAGGGGTTTCGGGCGGTGGAGTGCCTTCGGTTATCCCTGATGATTGAGGTAAGACAGCGGACAGGGTAGAGCAGCGCGCGGCGGCCCGGCAAGTCCGCCGGGCCGGATGGCCCGACGGTAGGGAAAGCCGCTCAGCCGATGCTGATCGGCGGCAGTTCGGCCAGCTCGACGCTGAGCTTCTCTTCCGGCGCCATGATCTCCGCTTCGCCGTCGACCACCTGCTTGCCTGCCTGGTTGAACACCCGCGTGGCCATGCGCACGCGGTTCTTCGGCAGCTTCTCGAGGACTTCCAGTTCGACCTTCAGGTCGTCGCCGAGCTTGACCGGACGGGTGAAGCGCAGGGTCTGGCCGAGATAGATGGTGCCTGGGCCGGGCAGCACGGTGGCGATCGCCGCGCTGATCAGGGCGCCGCTGAGCATGCCGTGGGCGATGCGTTCCTTGAACTGGGTGGTGGCCGCGTAGGCGGCGTCCAGATGCACCGGGTTGCGGTCGCCGGAGACTGCGGCGAACAACTGCAGGTCGCGCTCGGCGATGCTGCTGGTGTACTCGGCCTTTTGCCCGACCTCTAGCTCGGCGTAGGGAATGTTCTGGACCTGGCTCATGTTCTCTCCTTTGTCGAATGATCCCGGCGGTGGCGCAGGGCCTGTTCCAGCCAGTCGATCAGGTCTTGGGTGACCGCGTCGCGGTTGCTCTCGTTGAACAGCTCGTGACGGGCCTCGGGATAGGTCTTCAGGGTCACCTGGCGCAGCCCGGCACCGCGCAGGGCGTCGGCCAGGTCGCCCAGGCGCTTGCCCTGGCTGACCGGGTCGCGTTCGCCGCCGATGATCAGCAGCGGCAGGTCGGCATCGATCTGCCGCAGGTGGGTGGGCGGGGTGATATCGGCCAGGCCGCCGAGCAGGTCCACCCACAACTGGTTGCTGCAGCGGAAGCCGCACAGCGGGTCGGCCACGTACCTGTCGACTTCCTGCGGATCGCGACTGAGCCAGTCGAAGGCCGTGCGATTGGGCTTGAACGCCTTGTTGAACGAGCCGAACGAGAGGAAGTCGATCAGCGCGCTCTTGCCCAGCGGCCCCTGGCGCCAGCGCTCGAAGCGGGCGATCAGGCGGGCGATCCGGTAGAGCGCTTGCGGCTGGTAGTTGGAACCGGAAAGGATCGCCCCTTGCAGGCTGCAGCTGTGGTGCAGCAGGTAGGCCATGGAGATGTAGCTGCCCATGCTGTGGCCCAGCAGGAAGATCGGCAGTTCCGGGTGCTGCTGGCGGATATGGTGGTTCAGGCTGGCCAGGTCGCCGACCACCTTGCCCCAGCCGCCCTGGTCGGCGAAGTGGCCCAGCTCGTCGGCTTCGGCGGTCCGGCCGTGGCCGCGCTGGTCGATCGCATAGAAGTGGTAGCCGGCAGCGTTCAGCGCGGCGGCGAGACGCTCGTAGCGACCGGCGTGCTCGGCCATGCCGTGGGACAGCATCACCGCGCCGACGGCCGTTGCGCTCGGCCAGTGGCGGGTGTACAGCGGGGTTTCGTCGCTGGCGGGGAGCCAGTAGGCAGCGGCGGGCATGTTCGTTCCTTGTGCCGGGCGGACGCGTTCCGGCGCATTCTAGCAGCGTACGCGGCTTCGTCCCGGAAAAGCGCCACCCTTGGGCACGGGCCGCTCTGGAATGGCGGGCGGCGAAGAGCGACAGGCTGGAGATTCACACTATCAATAAGGGCAGGAGGAGTATTTGCGCTGTCCGACGCAACTGCTAAGTTGCCCGATGCCCCGCACATGCGGGCCAGACCCGCTCAGGTAAGAGGACAAGAATAAATGCAACCTGAATTCTGGAACGACAAACGCCCGGCCGGCGTACCCGACAGTCTCGACTTCGCCGCCTACCGTTCCGTGGTCGAGGTCTTCGAGCGCTCCTGCAAGAAATTCGCCGACCGCCCGGCCTTCAGCAATCTCGGCGTGACGCTCAGCTACGCCGAACTCGATCGTCTGTCCGCCGCCTTCGCCGCCTACCTGCAGAAACAGACCGATCTCCAGCCCGGCGACCGCATTGCGGTGCAGATGCCCAATGTCCTGCAATATCCCATCGCGGTGTTCGGCGCCTTGCGCGCGGGGCTGGTGGTGGTCAACACCAATCCGCTGTACACCGCCCGCGAAATGCGCCACCAGTTCAAGGACGCCGGCGTGCGTGCGCTGGTCTACCTGAACGTGTTCGGCAAGCTGGTCGAGGAAGTGCTCCCGGATACGCGGATCGAGTACCTGATCGAGGCGCGCATGGGCGACCTGTTGCCGGCGCTGAAGGGTTGGCTGGTGAACAGCGTGGTGAAGTCGGTGAAGAAGATGGTCCCCGATTATCGCTTGCCCCAGGCGCTGCCGTTCAGGCAGGCCTTGAAGCAAGGCCAGGGCCATGCCCTGCAGCCGGTCAGGGTCGGCCTGGAGGATGTCGCCGTGTTGCAGTACACCGGCGGCACCACCGGGGTCTCGAAGGGGGCGATGCTCACCCACGGCAACCTGGTGGCGAACATGCTGCAGGTCCACGCCCAGCTTTCCCAGCTCGGCAAGGATGGCCTGCCGCTGATGAAGGAGGCGCAGGAGGTGATGATCGCGCCGCTGCCGCTCTACCACATCTATGCCTTCACCGCGAACTGCATGTGCATGATGGTCAGCGGCAACCATAACGTGCTGATCACCAACCCGCGCGACATCCCCGGTTTCGTCAAGGAACTGAAGAAGTGGCGTTTCTCCGCGCTGCTCGGCCTCAACACCCTGTTCGTCGCGCTGATGGAGCACCCCGGGTTCAAGGACGTCGATTTCTCCAACCTGAAGCTCACCAACTCCGGCGGCACCGCACTGGTCAGCGCCACCGCCGAGCGCTGGAAGGGCGTCACCGGCTGCACCGTGGTGGAAGGCTATGGCCTCACCGAATGCTCGCCGGTGGTGACCACCAACCCCTACGGCGAGCAGGCACGCCTGGGTACGGTGGGGATACCGGTCGTGGGCACGGCGCTCAAGGTGATCGACGAGCAGGGCAACGAGCTGCCTGTCGGCGAACGTGGCGAACTCTGCGTGAAAGGTCCGCAAGTGATGAAGGGGTACTGGCAGCGTCCCGAGGCCACCGAGGAGATTCTCGATGCCGAAGGCTGGCTGAAGACCGGCGACATCGCGGTGATCGACGAGGACGGCTTCGTGCGCATCGTCGATCGCAAGAAGGACCTGATCCTGGTCTCCGGCTTCAATGTCTACCCCAACGAGATCGAAGACGTGGTAATGGCCCATCCGAAGGTGGCCAGTTGCGCGGCAGTGGGCATTCCCGACGAGAAGTCCGGCGAGGCGGTGAAGCTGTTCGTGGTGGCCCGCGACCCCAGCCTGTCGGTCGAGGAACTCAAGGCCTACTGCAAGGAAAACCTCACCGGATACAAAATTCCGCGACAGATTGTGCTCAAGGATGCATTACCGATGACGCCTGTGGGTAAAATCCTCCGTCGTGAGCTGCGCGAAATCGCCTGATAGCCTTACAAGGCTCTGAAACGGGCATTTGCCGGGGACAGGAAAGACCGTGACCGAGACTAATGTCTCGGTCATTTTTTTGACCGAATAGGTCATGTTTGGTGCTGGTCTGCCTCTGGCAAAGCTGATAATCTCGGCGCGCCTAATAGCCCTGGGTCCAGGGTTAGCGAGCAGATCACAACAAGATGCCGCCATGAGCGGTGAAGATTAGCTGTTGCTTAGGAGTGGGCTTCCATGATCGAAAACTTCTGGAAGGACAAGTACCCAGCGGGTATTGCTGCCGAGATCAATCCCGACCAGTACCCGAACATCCTGTCGGTACTGAAGGAGTCCTGCCAACGTTTTGCCACCAAGCCCGCGTTCACCAACCTGGGCAAGACCCTGACCTACGGCGAGCTGTACAAGCTGTCCGGCGACTTCGCCGCCTACCTGCAGCAGCACACCGATCTCAAGCCCGGCGACCGCATCGCCGTCCAGTTGCCCAACGTCCTGCAATACCCGATCGTGGTCTTCGGCGCCATGCGCGCCGGCCTCATCGTGGTCAACACCAACCCGCTGTACACCGCGCGCGAACTGGAACACCAGTTCAACGACTCCGGCGCCAAGGCGGTGGTCTGCCTGGCCAACATGGCCCACCTGGTCGAGGGCGTACTGCCGAAGACCGGCGTCAAGCAGGTGATCGTCACCGAAGTCGGCGACATCCTGCCGCCGCTGAAGCGCTTCATCGTCAACTTCGTGGTCAAGCACATCAAGAAGATGGTGCCGGCCTACAGCCTGCCGCAAGCCACCAAGCTGACCGACGCGCTGGCCAGGGGCGCCGGCAAGTCGTTCCAGGAAGCCGCGCCGCAGGCCGACGACGTCGCCGTGCTGCAATACACCGGCGGCACCACCGGGGTCGCCAAGGGCGCCATGCTGACCCACCGCAACCTGGTGGCCAACATGTTGCAGTGCAAGGCGCTGATGGGCGCCAACCTCAACGAGGGCTGCGAGATCCTCATCGCGCCGCTGCCGCTGTACCACATCTATGCCTTCACCTTCCATTGCATGGCGATGATGCTCACCGGCAACCACAACATCCTGATCACCAACCCTCGCGACCTGCCGTCGATGCTCAAGGACCTCGGCCAGTGGAAGTTCACCGGCTTCGTCGGCCTGAACACCCTGTTCGTCGCCCTGTGCAACAACGAAACCTTCCGCAAGCTGGACTTCTCCGCGCTGAAGCTGACCCTCTCCGGCGGCATGGCGCTGCAACTGGCCACCGCGGAGCGCTGGAAGGAAGTCACCGGCTGCGCCATCTGCGAAGGCTACGGCATGACCGAGACCGCGCCGGTGGTATCGGTCAACCCGTTCCAGAACATCCAGGTCGGCACCATCGGTATCCCGGTGCCCTCGACCCTGTGCAAGGTGATTGGCGACGACGGCCAGGAAGTGCCCCTGGGCGAGCGCGGCGAACTCTGCGTGAAGGGTCCGCAGGTGATGAAGGGCTACTGGCAGCGCCAGGAGGCCACCGACGAGATCCTCGACGCCGATGGTTGGCTGAAGACCGGCGATATCGCGATCATCCAGGAAGACGGCTACATGCGCATCGTCGACCGGAAGAAGGACATGATCCTGGTCTCCGGCTTCAATGTGTATCCGAACGAACTGGAAGACGTGCTGGCGACCCTGCCGGGCGTCCTGCAGTGCGCCGCGATCGGCATCCCCGACGAGAAGTCCGGCGAGTCGATCAAGGTCTTCGTGGTGGTCAAGCCGGGGGCGACCCTGACCAAGGAACAGGTCATGCAGCACATGCATGACAACCTGACCGGCTACAAGCGGCCGAAGGCCGTGGAGTTCCGCGACAGCCTGCCGACCACCAACGTCGGCAAGATCCTGCGCCGCGAACTGCGCGACGAAGAGCTGAAGAAAGCGGGCCAGAAGTAAGTCCGCCGTTGCCTGAAGAAGCCCCGCCGATGCGGGGCTTCTTCGTTGCAGGCAGTCGGTTGCGGATGAGCGTGCCTGTGCTGGCGTGCCGGCAGCGCATCACCTGCCGGAGGCCCCCCCATGGCCCGCCTCGATCCTGCCCTGGCCGAAGAAATACGCCGTCTGCCGATCAGCCGGCGTCTGGAACTGACCCAGGCATTGCTGCATCGCGCCGGCCCCGAGGTGGAGCGCCAATGGCCGCCAGTGGCCGAGGATCGCCTCGCCGACTGCCGGGCGGGCACCGCCGATGCGCTGCCGCTGGCCGAGATGCTCAAGCGACTGGGGCGCTGAGAGGGCCATCGCCCACCAGCAGCGTCGGCCGTATCGCGGCAGCGAGCGTTAACCGGGATTCGTCCTCTTCCGCTCAAATCTGCGACAATTCCGAATATTTTTCGCCTCGGCAGTGGCCGGAGCTTCTCCCGTCCTCCGCGACTGCGGCACGCTCACAGCATTCGAAAAGCCTAGATGACCGACCAGACTCCTTCCCTTGACCAACTCGTCCGGCGCCTCGACCAGGCCCAGATCAGCGACCGCCACCGCTTGCGCCGGCAGCTCCACGAACTGCGCAAGCAGCCCGACGACGCGCGCCTGGCGCAGTGGGTCGAGCGCTTCCAGACCTCCTGCGCCAAGGTCGAGGCGCGGCGCGCCAGCGTGCCGGCGATCCGCTACGACGACAGCCTGCCGATCGCCGCCAAGCGCGACGAGATCAAGGCCGCTATCGCCGCCCACCAGGTGGTGGTGATCGCCGGCGAGACCGGCTCGGGCAAGACCACCCAGTTGCCGAAGATCTGTCTGGAGCTGGGTCGCGGCATCCACGGCCTGATCGGCCATACCCAGCCGCGTCGGCTGGCGGCGCGCAGCGTGGCGACGCGGGTCGCGGAAGAGATCGGTACGCCGCTGGGCGCGCTGGTCGGCTACCAGGTGCGCTTCGAGGACCAGAGCGACGACAGCACCCTAGTCAAGCTGATGACCGACGGCATCCTCCTGGCCGAGACCCAGCACGACCGCTACCTGGAGCGCTACGACACGCTGATCGTCGACGAAGCCCACGAGCGCAGCCTGAACATCGACTTCCTCCTCGGCTACCTGAAGACCCTGTTGCACCGGCGTCCGGACCTGAAGCTGATCATCACCTCGGCGACCATCGACCTGGAGCGTTTCTCCCGGCATTTCGACGGCGCCCCGGTGATCGAGGTTTCCGGCCGCACCTATCCGGTGGAGACCTGGTACCGGCCGCTGGCGGCGGAAACCGACGAGGAGGGCAACCGGGTCGAGGACGACTTGTCGGTGGACCAGGGCATCCTCGCCGCCCTCGACGAGATCGCCGCCCACGAACGCGAGGTCGGCAAGCGGCCCGGCGACGTGCTGGTGTTCCTCCCCGGCGAGCGGGAGATCCGCGACGCCGCGGAGATGCTGCGCAAGGCCAACCTGCGCCACACCGAGGTGCTGCCGCTGTACGCGCGACTGACCCCGGCCGAGCAGCAGAAGATCTTCCAGCCGCGCCCGGGACGCAAGATCGTGCTGTCCACCAACGTCGCGGAAACCTCGCTGACGGTGCCGGGCATCCGTTACGTGATCGACAGCGGCACCGCGCGGATCAGCCGCTACAGCTACCGCGCCAAGGTCCAGCGGCTGCCCATCGAGGCGGTGTCGCAGGCCAGCGCCAACCAGCGCAAGGGCCGTTGCGGACGGGTCGAGCCGGGCATATGCGTGCGTCTCTACAGCGAGGAGGACTTCAACGCGCGTCCGGCCTTCACCGACCCGGAAATCCTCCGCACCAACCTGGCCGCGGTGATCCTGCAGATGCTGCACCTGCGCCTCGGCGACATCGAGGCGTTCCCCTTCATCGAGCCGCCGGACGGCAAGGCGATCAAGGACGGCTTCACCCTTCTGCAGGAACTGTCGGCGGTCAACCGCGAAGGCCAGCTGACCCCGCTGGGGCGCCAACTGGCGCGCCTGCCGATCGACCCGAGGCTGGGCCGCATGCTGCTGGAGGCGGCCCAGCAGGGTAGCCTCGAGGAAGTGTTGACGGTGGCCAGCGCGCTGTCCGTGCAGGACCCGCGCGAGCGTCCGGTGGAGCGGCAGCAGGCCGCCGACCAGGCGCACGCGCAATGGAAGGACCCGGATTCCGACTTCGCCGCGCTGATCAATCTCTGGCGTGGCTTCGAGGAGCAGCGCCAGGCGCTGGGTTCCAATGCCCTGCGCAGCTGGTGCCGGAAGAACTTCCTCAACTACCTGCGCCTGCGTGAGTGGCGCGACGCCCACCGCCAACTGACCCTGATCTGCCGCGAACTGAAGCTGCCGTTCGGGCGTCCGGCCAAGGCCGAGGCGCGCAAGCCGGAGGCGAAGAAAGGCGCGTCGGCCGACAACGAACGCGAGGTACCGGGGATCGATTACGCGGCGGTCCACAAAGCGATCCTGTCCGGCCTGCTCAGCCAGATCGGGCAGAAGGCCGAGGAAGGCGACTACCTCGGCGCTCGCCAGCGACGTTTCTGGATCCATCCGTCCAGCGGCATCGCTCGCAAGCGCCCGCAATGGATCATGGCCGCGGAACTGGTGGAGACCACCAAGCTGTTCGCCCGAATGGTCGCGAAGATCGAGCCGGACTGGCTGGAGCCGCTGGCTGGGCACCTGATCAAGACCAACCACTTCGAGCCGCACTGGGAGAAGCGTCGCGGCCAGGTGGTGGCGTTCGAGCAGGTCACCCTCTACGGCCTCATCGTCATCGGTCGACGTCCGGTGCACTACGGTCCGATCGACCCGCCGGTGGCGCGCGAGCTGTTCATCCGCGAAGGCCTGGTGCGCGGCGAGATCAACAGCCGCGCCAAGTGCCTGAGCGCCAACCGGCAGTTGCTGGAAAAGCTCGACGAGCTGGAAGCCAAGGCACGCCGGCGCGACATCCTGGCCGACGAGGAAACCCTGTTCGCCTATTACGACGCGCGCCTGCCGGCGGACATCTACCAGACCGCCAGTTTCGAGAAATGGTACGCCCGCGAGCGGCAGAATCAGCCGGACCTGCTGCTGATGCGCGAGGAAGACGTGCTGGCCCGCGAAGCCAGCGAAGTCACTGCGGCGCAGTACCCGGATCGCCTGCGCCTGGGCGACCTGCACCTGTCGCTGAGCTACCAGTTCGAGCCCGGCACCGCGCGCGACGGCGTCACCGTGCGGGTACCGGCGCCGCTGCTGCCGCAATTGCCGGCCGAACGCATCGACTGGCTGGTGCCCGGCCTGCTCTACGACAAGGCGGTGGCGTTGGTGCGCAACCTGCCGAAGGCGATCCGCAAGAGCTTCGTGCCGGTACCGGACTTCGTCCGCGCCGCCCTGGAGCGCATCACCTTCGGCGAAGGTTCGCTGCCGCAGGTGCTGGGCCGCGAGCTTCAGCGCATGACCGGCGTGCGGGTAGCCGACGAGGCCTGGGCCGAGGCGGCGACGCAGTTGGACGATCACCTGCGGATGAACATTGAGGTGGTCGACGCCCAGGGCAAGTTCCTCGGCGAGGGCCGCGACCTGGCCGAACTCACCGCGCGTTTCGCCGAAGCCAGCCAGGCGGCGCTGGCGATACCCCAGGCCGACAAGGAACAGCAGCGTCCGGTGGAGGCCAAGGCCTTCGCCAGCGTCGCCGAGAAGGCCCAGCAGAAGGTCGCCGGATTGTCGATGACGGTATACCCGGCGCTGGTGGAGGAGCAGGGCGAGGTCAAGGAAGGGCGCTTCCCGACCCAGGCCGAGGCCGACTACCAACACCGCCGCGCCCTGCAACGACTGCTGTTGCAGCAACTGGCCGAGCCGGCCAAGTACCTGCGCGCCAAGCTGCCGGGGCAGACCGAGATGGGCCTGCTGTACCGCGAGCTGGGACGGGTCGAGGCGCTGGTCGAGGACATCCTCCTGGCCAGTCTCGACAGTTGCGTGCTGCAGGGCGAAAGCCTGCCGCGCGACGGCGCCGCCCTGGCCGCGCTGGCCGAGCGCAAGCGCGCTGCCTGGAACGAGCACGCCGAGCGCCTGGCACGCCTGGTGCTGGATATCCTCAAGCTCTGGCACGGCCTGCAGAAGCGCTTCAAGGGCAAGGTCGAGCTGGCCATGACCGTGCCGCTGAACGACGTCAAGGGCCAACTGGCCAACCTGGTGTATCCGGGGTTCGTCCGCGCCACCCCGCTGGAGTGGTTGAAGGAGTATCCGCGTTACCTCAAGGCCATCGAGCAGCGCCTGGACAAGGTCGCCGGCCAGGTCCAGCGCGACCGGGTGTGGAGCGGCGAGCTGGGCGAACTCTGGGCGCAATACCAGGCGCGCCTCGCCAAGCACGCCCAGGAAGGCAAGCGCGACGCCGAGTTGCAGGTGTATCGCTGGATGCTGGAGGAGTACCGGGTCTCGCTGTTCGCCCAGCAACTGGGAACCCGGCTGCCGGTCTCGGACAAGCGCCTGGCCAAGCAGTGGAGCCAGGTCGAGGGCTAGTTCCAGGGATACCGCGCGAAATGAAAAAGGCGCGCCGGTCGAAACCGGCGCGCCTTTTTCGTTCTGGTCCGATCAGTCGCGCAGGTTCAGTGCGCGACGGATGGTGAAGAACAGGTCGGTCTGGTCGGTCAGGCCGGTGACATTGGCGGCCTGCGGGCCGTAGGCGGCGATGCGCAACTGGGTGCCGGTGTGCTCCTGGGAGCCTTCCTCGGAGTTGCCGTAGCTGATCGCCAGCGGCGCGCCGTCCTTGGTCGTGAGCAGTTGGGTCAGCCCCGGCGCGGCGGTTTCCGGCGGGATGATCTGGCTGGAGTGGGCGTGGTCGGCGGTGACGATCACCAGGGTCTCGCCATCGGCCTTGGCGAAGGCCAGGGCCTTCTGCACGGCTTCGTCGAGGTCGACGGTCTCGCCGATCTGGCCGCACGGATTCGCGGCATGGTCCTGCTTGTCGATGGACGCGCCCTCGACCTGCAGGAAGAAGCCGTTCGGATTGTCCTTCAGCAGCTCGATGGCCTTGCTGGTCATTTGCGCCAGGGTCGGGATGTCGGCGGTGCGCTTCGGGTTCGCCTCGCAGCTCACCGCCGGCTGGTTCAGGTTGCCGTGGTAGGTGGCGGTCGGACCGAGCCAGCGCACTGGCATGTTGCCCGGCGCGAACAGGCCGATCAGCGGCTGCTTCTGGTTGGCGCGGCGCACGGCTTTCAGCTCGTCGAGGTCCTCGACGATCCGGTAGCCGCGGGCTTCGGCCTGGGCGCGGAGGGTCTTGCCGGCATAGCGGCCAGCCTTGGCGGTTTCCGCGAAGGTCGCGGCGCCGCCGCCGAGAACCACGTCAGGGCGGGTCTTCAGCCACTGCTCGGTGATCGAGCCGGCGCCGCCGTTCTCCAGGGCATTGCTCGGGCACTGCTTGCTGGTGGCCTCGGGACCGTAGCACTTGCGAGCGGTGACGTGGGCGAGCAGGGCGGCGGGGGTGGCGTCCTGCAGCTCGGCGGTGGAGACGTTGCCGGTGGCCTTGCCGTTGAGCTTGGCCAGCTCCAGCAGGTTGCGGTGCGGCTGTTCGTGGATATCCACGCCGATCGCGCCGTTGTACGACTTGACCCCGGTGGTCCAGGCGGTGGCGGAGGCGGCGGAATCGGTCACGTAGTCCGGCAGGCCGCTGTCCTTGTGCAGGGAGTAGTGGGTGTACTGGCCGGTCAGCGGCAGCGCATCGATACCCTTGAAGTAGCCGCCCGCGCCGCGCGCGTAGTTGCGCGCCACGGTGATCTCGGAGTCGCCCATGCCGTCGCCGATCAGCAGGATCACGTTCTTCGCCTTCTTCTTCGACAGCGACTGCTTCAGGGCCTGGGTCAGGTCCTGCTCGACGCGCCGTGCGCCGCCGTACTCGCTGAGTTCGCCACGGGCCTGGCGGTTGAACAGCGACGGATCGTCCTGGCGCGCCTGGGCCGGCAAGGCGCTGCCGAGCACGGCCATGGAGACGGCAAGAGAGAGGGCGAGGGGATAACCTGGGGTCATGACGCATTTCCCTATGTTGAGGAGGTGGCTGTGCGAGACGGCAGGGCCATCCGGCGAGTGCTACGAAAGTAGGGAAGGGTGATGACGGGCTTGTGACAATTTCTTTCGAAGTGTGTGGCGCGCGCGACGCATCACGTCGTGACGAGCGGGGAGCGAGCCGGTATGGTGCGCAGGTCTATTCCGGTTCGTTCAAGGAAAGCCTCCATGAGTCTGCACGGCGTTTACGATTCCCAGAACATCTTCGCCAAGATCATTCGCGGCGAAGCTCCCTGCTACAAGGTCTACGAAGACGAGGACGTGCTCGCCTTCCTCGATCTGTTCCCGCAGTCCTACGGGCATACCCTGGTGATTCCCAAGCACGCCGAGGCGCGCAACCTGCTCGAGATCGATGCGCAGAACCTGGCCAAGGTCATGGCCGTGGTCCAGCGCCTGACCCGCGCCCTGGTCGAGGAGGTGCAGCCGGACGGCGTGCAGATCGCCCAGTTCAACGGCGCCCCTGCCGGGCAGACGGTCTTCCACATCCATTTCCACGTCATCCCGCGCTTCAGCGGCGAGAATCTCGGCATCCATGCGGCGAAGCAGGGCGACCCGGAAGTGCTCGCACAACTTCAGGAGCGTTTGGCGCAGCGTCTGCAAGGCTGATTGCGCATGGGCCGGCCCGGTTCGGGGGCGGTCCTTCGCTCGTCGGATTTTTCTGAAATATTTTGTTACATACTGTCGAGGGTCAGGCGCGCCGCGGTTTTCCGGCGATGTGCGCAACAATTTGCACAGTTTTTTTGACGTAGCATCCGCGACATCCCGCTCTTCGGAGCGACCACGGCGAACAGGGACGCCAGCCGTGCAGGTTTTTCGAGCAACAGGGGACAGCGGATGTTCAACCCGGCCAACCAGACCCACTTCAGCCTCACCCTCGACGGCCTCCGCCACGACCTGCAGGTCCTCGCCTTCAACGGCCACGAAGGCATCAGTCGCCCCTACCGTTTCGAACTCGAACTGGTCGGAGAGCGCGCCGGCCTCGACCTCGAAACGTTCCTCCACCGGCCCGCCTTCCTCGCCTTCACCCCGCAGGGCCAGGGTGTCCACGGCCTGGTCTACGGCGCTGCCCAGGGCGATGCCGGCAAGCGCCTGACCTGCTATCGCCTCACCCTCGTCCCGCACCTGGCCTACCTCGCCCAGCGCAACAACCAGCGGATCTTCCAGCACCTCACGGTGCCGCAGATCGTCGCCCTGGTCCTCGAGGAGCACGGCATCCTCGCCGACGCCTACCGCTTCCAGCTCGGCACCCGGTATCCCGAGCGCGAATACTGCGTGCAGTACGACGAAAGCGACCTGCATTTCGTCCAGCGCCTCTGTGCCGAAGAGGGCATCCATTTCCATTTCCGGCACAGCGCCGAGGCGCACCTGCTGGTGTTCGGCGACGACCAGACGGTGTTCCCCCGCCTGGGCCGTCCCACCGCCTACGTGCACGACAGCGGGCTGGTCGCCGACGAACCGGTGATCAAGCGCTTCAGCCTGCGCCTGGCCAGCCGCACCACGCGCACCACCCGCCGCGACTACGACTTCGAGAAGCCGCGGCTGCTGCTGGAGGCCGGCAATCGCCCCGCTGCCGACGCCCCGGCCGAGCCGGACCTGGAGGACTACGACTACCCCGGTCGCTTCGTCGATCGCCAGCGCGGCAAGCTGCTCAGCCAGCGCGCCCTGGAGCGCCACCGCGCCGACCGGCGCCTGGGCGAAGGGGTCAGCGACCAGCCGCTGCTGGTCAGCGGGCACTTCCTGGAGATCGCCGAGCACCCGCGCGCGGAGTGGAACGACCTGTGGCTGCTCAGCGAAGTCTTCCACGAAGGCAAGCAGCCGCAGGTGCTGGAAGAGAACGTTACCTCCGACACGTCGGCCAGCACGGACGACTTCCAGCAGGGCTACCGCAACCGCTTCCTCGCGACGCCCTGGGAGGTGTTCTTCCGCCCGCCGCTGGAGCACCCGAAGCCGCGCGTGCTGGGCAGCCAGACCGCGGTGGTGACCGGCCCGCCAGGCGAGGAAATCCACTGCGACCGCTACGGCCGGGTCAGGGTGCAGTTCCACTGGGACCGCGAGGGCCAGGGCGACGATAAGAGCAGTTGCTGGCTGCGCGTAGCCAGCGGTTGGGCCGGCAACGGCTATGGCGGCATCGTCATTCCGCGGGTCGGCATGGAAGTGCTGGTGGACTTCCTCGAAGGCGATCCCGACCAGCCGCTGGTCAGCGGCTGCGTCTACCACGCCGCCCACCCGGTGCCCTACGAGTTGCCGGCGAACCAGACCCGCAGCGTCTTCAAGAGCCTCAGCAGCCCTGGCGGCGGTGGCTACAACGAGCTGCGCATCGAGGATCGCAAGGGCCAGGAACAGATCTTCGTCCATGCCCAGCGCGACTGGGACGAGAACATCGAGCATGACCAGAAGATCCGCGTCGGCCACGAACGCCACGACACCGTGGAGGCGAACAGCTACAGCGAGTTCAAGGCCGAGGAGCATCACACCGTGCACGGAGAGCGCAAGGTCGAGCTGAAGGCCGATGACCACCTGACGGTCGGCGACAGCCAGCACGTGAAGCTCGGTCGTGCCTACCTGGCCAGGGCCGGGCGCGAGATCCACCTGAAGGCCGGGCAGAAGATGGTGATCGAGGCTGACAGCGAACTGACGGTGAAGGCCGGCGGCAGCTTCATCCGGCTCGACGCAAGCGGCATCGCCATCAGCGGCCCGCTGGCACGGATCAATGCAGGCGGTGCGCCGGGAAGCGGCTCGGGGATCGCGATCAAGATGCCGCGGGTGCCGGGCATGGCCGACCAGGACAGCTCCGGCGCGCCACCCGAGGCGGTCGCGGCCAACCTGCCGCCGCGGCAACCGGTCTGCGAAGAGTGCCTGCTACAGGCGAAGAAAAGAGGCCAGGCGCTCGCCGAGCGCTGAGGAACCGCGATGACGCCGAACCCCCGCCATTGGGCCCGTGAGCTGTGGCAGCGCTCCCGCGATCGCGGCTTGCAGACCCACATCGATGTATTGGTCGATGCCACCGGGCTGGACGACTATCCCTTGCTCGCCGAGCATGCGCGGCAAAGCGATCCTCCGGCGCTGTTCAAATTGCTGGAGCAAACCCCGGAGGCCGCCCTGGCCGACGAGGGCCCGCTGCTGCTGCGCCTGGAAGACGGCCACGCGGCCTGGCTGGACGAACTGCTCGAACGCATCGACTGCCGCCGCCACCTGATGCTCCTGTTCAGCCCCTGGCCGTTGCCGCGCCTGGGCGAGCACCTGCGCAGCTGCACCCAGGCCGAGTGGAACCAGGGTCGTTCCAGCGGCGTACTGCGTTTCTACGAGCCGGGCCTGTTCATGGCCGTCAGCGACATGCTCGATCCCCGGCAGAGCCGTTACCTGCATGCCCCGGTTTCCAGCTGGCACTGGCTGGACCGCGACGGCCGGCCGAGGGCGCTGGCCGGTCATTACCAGGCCCACGAGACGCCGCCGCTGCAAGCGGCCCTCCGCCTGGAAGCGCACCAGGTCGCTGCCTTGCGCGCCTGGAGCGAGGCCGAAGCCTACCGCCGCGAATACTTCGTGCTGCCCCGCGAGCATGGCCTGGGCAGCCAGGAAAGCCTGCTCCAGCATCTGGTCCAGGCGCACCTGGCCGCCGACCGCCAGGGCTTGCAGGACTTCGACCAGCGCGATGCCTTCGTCGCCCAATGGCTACGCGAACAGACCCCCGGCCCCGGCTTTTCCCCGGCGGGAACGAGTCGCGCATGAACGGGCGCGGCATCGGCCTTCCCGCCCTGCTTCCGGGGCCCCTGCTGGCCGCGAGCTGCCAGAGCGGGCCGGACATGCTGGCGGCGCCGGTGATGGGTTACAACCATACGTCCGCGGCGATCAATTGGTTTTCGGTGAATGGGGCGGGTGGACCGCGTTTAGGCCCTTATCAGGGGGATGGTAGCCAGGTTTGTTGCGGAGTGATTCCAAAGAAGTGGAATCCAAATTTGAAAGCTGTCGTGGAATGGGAGAAAGATCCCAAACCGCACGCCGCTATAAGGCGAGATAAATATGGACGGCTGGATAAAGATGATTACTTGAGACATGCCTCAAGCTACACCCGACACAAGATGATCGTGGATATACCTAGATATAGTGAAAAAATATGCCTGTTGCAGGTGCATTTCCTCCCGTGTGACCAGGTCGCGGTCTCAACAACCTATTACAGCCAGGGGCATCCAGAGTACCCAGATAGAAAGTATTTTCAGAAGAGAGAGCCTTCATGCAAAAGCTCTTGAATGCAAAGGGGTTAAGGACACCTGATTGGCTGATTGCTTTACTGATAGGTTTTTTGTTTTTACAAGCGTGTCAGGCAGGCTCTGATATGGTGTCTACTCCTATCGGAGGATACAACCATACTTCGGCGGCTATTAACAGATTCAGTGTAAATGGTGCTGGCGGATTAAACCTTGGTCCATTTCAGGGGGAGCATGGCAGGTATGTTGTGGTGTCGTTCCTAGAGTTTGGAAGTCGGGCTTGAAGGCAACCGTAGAGTGGGAGGTAGTTCCTGAGCCAGGGGCTTATAAATACTGGCCGGAAAGATATTTTCAGATGGCTGGAGAAAACGTATGAGAGAGCATGGGCTCTTGTATGTTCGTCATAAGGAAGCCGTCGATATACCTCCTTGTGATAGTAAGGAGATTTGTTCGCTAAAAATACACTTTCTTCCATGTGATAAGGTTGCTACTTCAGCTGCCTGTTATACGCCGTTTCATCCTGAATATCCGAATAAAGGTTACTTTGATATGAGGGGTATGTCATGCAGAAGTTGATGAGTTTGATCTGTGTGGGAACTAAAAAGTCCATTGGGTTGGTGGTTTTTCTCAGCACCTTCTTTGGGCTGGTGGCATGCCAGGCTGGGCCTGAAGTGCTGTCTGCACCTGTCATGGGTTACAACCATACTTCGGCGGCGATTAACGAATTTACGGTGAATGGTGCCGGGGGGCCAAACCTGGGCCCTCATCAGGGCGGAGGTGGGCAAGTATGTTGTGGCGTGATTCCAAAGTACTGGGTGCCGGGTTTGGAGGCGATTGTAGAGTGGGAAATTGATCCTAATCCTAAGGCTGAGCTAAAGCGAGATCGGTACGGGAGTCTGGATATGCAGGACTATCGACGACATGCTAAAAATTACACGCATCACAAGGCGGTTGTTGAAATACCTAGGTATGAAAGGCCTGGGCCGATAAGAGTTCACTTTCTGCCTTGCAATCAGGTTCGTGTAACTGCTGCGGCCACTTCTCCGGGGTACCCTGGATATCCTTATAACTATCCGATGGTTATGGAGAGAGTGGCAGAATGTCCGAAGAAATAAATGTCTTGCGAGAAGATATTCGTGTGACTGTCAGTGTTGCTCCTGAATTTCCGAAGGAAAGGCTTCTTCCGCTTGAGCCAAGTGTTCTCTCTAAGAATATAAGTCGGCAGGTAAAAGAAGAGCGGAAGTATAATGAGGAAAAAATCAAGCGGGATAGGGAGGGTGGCGGAGAAAGCAGTGGAATACCTTGTTGTAAAACTCTGCATGTGAGCATAGGCTATGATGGCACTAATAATAATGATCGGGCTGATGGTGCATCATTGTCGCCTTCTAGAAGTAATGTGGCAAAGCTATTTCATGCTTCTGTCGGAGAAGGCTCCGTGCAGGAAGGGTTGGGTTTCTTTCGATATTACTGCCCTGGGGTTGGTACGGTATTTCCAGATATTCGGGAATATACTCCGTCGAGTCTCGGTTTGATTGCGGCGGCAGGTGGGGAGAACAGAGTAAACTGGGGAATAACCCGCTTGGTTGATGTTTTGCAAGGAACGCTTACCCCAGAAAGTCCTCTTCTGCTAGATGAGTCTCAAACAATGATTAAGAACATGGCAACCAATGGAATTGCCAAGGTTCTAACCGGTGGGTTGTTGGAGAACGGCGAGAAAAAACGCCGAGCTGCCTTGGAGCCAAAACTCAAGGAACTGGAGGAAAAGCTTCGCCAGCGTCAGGACTCAGGGCAGAAACCGCATATCCTGGCCATGCGTTTGTATATCTATGGATTCTCCCGTGGGGCGGCGGAGGCACGAGCCTTCGCCAACTGGCTGCAGGAGCTGACTCGGGCCAGCGGTGCCGATGGCCGGGTGGAATATCGCTTCGCCGGCCTGCCGATCTCCATCGAGTTCCTCGGCCTTTTCGATACCGTGGCGGCAGTTGGACTGGCGGATAGCGCGCCGTTCGCCGCCGGACATATGGATTGGGCCGACGGCACCATGCGGCTGCCCGACGAAGCCCAGGTTCAGTGCCTACCGACCACATTGCCGGAAGACTGCGCTTTTCTGAAACGTTGCGTGCATTTGATCTCATGCCATGAGCAGCGTGCCAGTTTTCCGCTGGATTCGATCCGCCGTCGCGACCTGGATGCCAACGGACGTCGTACGGGGCCTTCCTGCTATCGGCAGGGTACGGTGGAATATGCATACCCTGGTGTTCACTCGGATGTTGGAGGGGGTTATGGCGTTGGCAACCAGGGTAAGGCGGTGGGAGGTTCGGAATTCCTGCTATCCCAGATAGCGCTGCAGCATATGTATGCGGAAGCTTTTGATGCCGGTGCTCCTTTGCAGGTTCCCAAATCAGCCGTTCATCCGGACTTTCATGAAGTCTGGCGGGAGATGACGCCTGAAACCGAAGCGGAGTTCAGCGTCTCCGAAGAACTTGCCACCCGTTTCAACGCCTGGCAGGCCCAGGCCAAGGCCGGCCCCCTGGAAGAGGTGATCCGTCGCGAGACCGCGTTGATCACCGCCTGGCGCATCGACCGCTATGCCGGCGGGCTGCGCAACAAGGCGTTCTTCGCCAATGTCCCGCCGGACATGCCGGAAGCCCAGCAGAAGGCCTGGGAGGCCCTGCACAAGCGGCGTAGCCGGGAGTACGCGGCCGCCCAGCAGGGCGAGCCGCTCCCGCCGATGAGCGCCGCCGAACAGGCGGAGTGGGATCGCAACGTGGCGCTGATCGGCGGCGAGGACAAACTGCGCGACCTGCGGGTGGAGAAGCAGTTCGATCCGCCGCTGGACCAGCGCCAACTACTCGGCGCCGCCGCCGAGTTCGCCCATGACTACAAGGGCGACTGGGGCGTGCTCGACGACGGCATGACGGTGGGCGGAGTGATCGACCTGCTGCTCGGCGGCACCGTATTCCTGATCAACGAGGAAGACGAAGCCGAGGAATACAGCCAGATCCACCGCGACGGCAGCGCGCGCTACCACCAGTTGTTCAGCGCTCCCGACCGGGTGGCGCCGGGCCAGGAAAAGCTGGTGGCGCTGTTCGATGAACAGGTGCACGACTCCCGCGCCTGGTTCATGAACACTTCGGCGATAGGCCCGCGAGAACCCTTCACCGACTACTTCCGCTATCGCCTGGTGCATTTCGACAACGAGTCGAACAAGCGGCTCTCGGTACTGGCCACCGCCGGGCGGGTGGTAGGCGTAGGGGTGATGCTGGCCAGCGTCGGCCTCAGCGTCAAGCGTCGCGATCCGCGGATGCTGCTCGGGCTGTTCCTGCCATCGCTGGCGCGTCCGCTGCTGAGCGGCAAGGTCGGCCTGCCGGAGATCAGCGCCTTCGACCCGCTGACCGGGATCGCCTTGCCGATGGTCGGCGGGGCGGCGCTGGACAACCTGCGGGCCTTCACCTGCGAGCCTGGCGACAAGGTCGAGCAGATCGGCCAGTTGCCGCCACCGCCGCCGCTGGCGGTCGCGGCGGTGCAATCGCCCGCATTGCAGCAGGTGCTGCTGGCTCAGCAGACCGTGGAGGCGCTCAACGCGCGCGACCTGGGCAGCCTGGCCGGGCTGGTGGCCAAGGCCGAACTCACCCAGGCGCCCGCGGCGGCGACGCCGGCCTGGCTCGCCGAGGCGAAGCAGGCCTTGCAGGACATGGGTACGGAGCAGGCGCAACCGCCGGACCCCGGCTCGGCGCCGGGCTGGCTGCAGCGCGGCAAGGACCTGATGGAATCGCTTTGAACCTCGACCGGCGAACGCGGCCGACCTGTCGCCCCGGATCATTCGGTGCGGATGTCGAACCCGCTGCTGGCCTCGCTGACGATACGGAAGCGCGCGTTGCCGTCCGCGGCGATCCGGGTTCTCAGCTCGCGGTTCAGCAGGCCCTTGCCGCAGAGAGTGTCGTCCTGGGTATCGATGCCGATACCGACCACATGCTCGCCCGCCGGCACCTGGAAGCTGGCTTCCTCGCCGACGCCGATGCGCGCGGCGACCTGGCGGTCGATAAGGAACGCCACGTAGCAGCCGCCGCCCAGGTAGCCATAGTCGCGGTGGACTTCCAGCCGGCCGCCACCGCTCACCGGTTGCTGGTAGCCGAGCAGGCGTTCGGCGGGGATCGCCCGGGTCTTCTCGGCGGGAACCGAGGAACAGCCGGCCAGGAGGAAAAGGATCGCTACGGCGTACATCGGGCGCATGAAGGCTCTCCGTCGAAAGGTTCCCTCAGGCTAGCCCAGTTTCGCTGGAGCGCGGAGCGACGGGGCGGAGTGGGCTAGAATGCCTGGCCTGTTCTTCCGGAGCCGACTACCGATGCGCCAGGCCCTGCTGATCGTCGACGTGCAACCCTGTTTCGCCCCGCCGGACTGGCTGCTGGAAGGCATCGGCCAACTGCTCGGGCGGATGCCCTCGGTGGCCAGCGTCGAGCGCCATGACGAATCCCGTACGCCGTTCCAGCGCCAGCTCGGCTGGCGACCGCCGCTCGACGATGCCTGCCTGGTGGCGGCCGACCGGGTCTTCGTCAAGCATGGCTACCTGCCGACGGCGGAACTCGTCGACCATCTGCGTGCGCTGCGAGCGGAACGGGTGCTGGTATGCGGCATCCAGGCCGACACCTGCGTGCTCGCCGCCGGCTTCGCCCTGTTCGACGCCGGCCTGCAACCGACCCTGATCGGCGACCTGGTGCTCGGCTCCTCGCTGGATCGCTCGGGGGAGCTGGGTGTGCGCCTGTGGAAGCATCATTTCGGCCAGGTCGTCAGCCTGGCCGAGGTGCTGGCGGATTGAGGCTCAGTGGGGCCGGCTGAGCAGCGCGACCGTGGCCTCGGCATTCATCATCCGCGCTGCCGCCAGCGGCGTCAGCCCGGCGGCGTCCTGGGCGTCACGACGGGCGCCGTGGGCCAGCAGGCTGGCGGCGACCTCGGCCTGGTTGAACATGGCCGCCATCATCAGTGCGGTCTTGCCGTCGGCCGAGGCGCCCTCGACGTCGGCGCCGCCGGCGAGGAGCAGTTCGACCATCGCCAGGTCGCCCTTGAACGCAGCGCCGGCCAGCGGTGTCTGCCCGGCCAGGTTGCGCAGGTCCGGGTCGGCCTTGTAGGCCAGCAGCAGGCGTACCGTGTCGGCGTGGCCATGGTAGCTGGCCAGCATCAGCAGGCTGTCGCCCTTGTGGTTGCGCAGGTTCGGCGGCAGGCCCTGTTGCAGCAGTTGCTCGAGGCGCTGGCTGTTGCCCTGGCGGGCCAGGTCGAACAGCTGGTGGACGAACTCCTGGGTTTCCATATCCAGTTCTGGACGAGGGCTATCGGTCATGGGGCTGCTTCCTTGTGAATACCGGGTTTGCCGAATGATAGGCGGCCTTGCCGAGGTGGGCTGTTGAGCATTGCCTATGGGGCGGGTTGGCAAATTCAATCGATGGTTGGGGTGGGAAGGTGCCAGCCTGCTGTGACCGGAAGCCGGCCTGGTTGCGTCGTCTTTACAGTTCGATACGGATATCGGTGGCGAAAACGGGGAAAATAAACCGATCGTGCGCCTATCGGCTGTGCCCGGCGCGCACTCTGGAATATCCTTGGCGCCTTCGATACCACTGAGCGGTGCGCGCGCTTGCCGAAGCGAGGCGGTGGCACACTGCGCAATGGCCGACCTTGCCCGGGCCCTGTACGAAAGCGCGTCGCCAACGTCTTTTCGTAGAGCGCCCGGCATCGCCGCGAGCGAACCCGTTTCCGGTGCCGGCCCCAGGCGGGCACCGCTATGCCTAATCGGCCCCGTTCGACGGCGGCCCAGCGAGAGAAGAGGAACAACTGTGCATAAAGCCGTCATCAGCGGAACCGGTCTTTATACTCCGCCCTACAGCATCTCCAACGATGAGCTGGTGGAGAGCTTCAATACCTTCGTGCGCCAGTACAACGACCAGCACGCCGAGGCCATCGCCAAGGGCGAACTGGAGGCGCTGGCCGAGTCCAGCTCGGCGTTCATCGAGAAGGCGTCCGGCATCAAGAGCCGCTTCGTGATGAACAAGGAAGGCATCCTCGACCCGCAGCGCATGGTTCCGTACCTTCCCGAGCGCAGCAACGACGAGTGGTCGATCCTCTGCGAGATGGCCGTGGCCGCCGCCAGGGAGGCGCTGCAGCGTGCCGGCCGCAGCGCCGCCGACATCGACGGGGTGATCGTCGCCTGCTCCAACCTGCAGCGCGCCTACCCGGCGATCGCGGTGGAGGTGCAGGCCGCGCTGGGCATCCAGGGCTACGGCTACGACATGAACGTGGCCTGCTCCTCGGCCACCTTCGGTATCCAGGCCGCCACCACCGCGATCCAGACCGGCCAGGCGCGGGCGATCCTGATGGTCAACCCGGAGATCTGCACCGGCCACCTGAACTTCCGCGACCGCGACAGCCACTTCATCTTCGGCGACGCCTGCACCGCGGTGATCGTCGAGCGCGCCGACCTGGCCGTGTCGAAGCACCAGTTCGACATCGTCAGCACCAGGCTGCTGACCCAGTTCTCTAACAACATCCGCAACAACTTCGGCTTCCTCAACCGCGCCGACGAGAGCGGTATCGGCAAGCGCGACAAGCTGTTCGTCCAGGAAGGCCGCAAGGTGTTCAAGGATGTCTGCCCGATGGTCGCCGAGCTGATCGGCGAGCACCTGGCGGCCAATGAAATCCAGGTCGCCGAGGTCAAGCGCTTCTGGCTGCACCAGGCCAACCTGAACATGAACCTGCTGATCACCCGCAAGCTGCTCGGCCGCGACGCCGAGGCGCACGAGGCGCCGGTGATCCTCGACAGCTACGCGAATACCAGTTCCGCCGGCTCGGTGATCGCCCTGCACAAGCACCAGGACGACCTGCCCAGCGGCGCCATCGGGGTGCTCAGCTCGTTCGGCGCCGGTTACTCGATCGGTAGCGTGATCCTGCGTAAACACTGATCGTGGCGGCGCCTACCGACGCCGAGCTGCTGCCGCGCCTGCTGGCCGGCGAGCAGCGAGCCTTCCGCGAGCTGGTTGGCGCCTACCAGGGCGCCATGCGGGCCGTGGCCTGGGCGATCATCGGCAGATCGCATACCGAGGAAGTGGTGCAGGACGCCTGGCTCGCGGCGGTTCGCGGGCTGGACGGGTTCCAGGGGCGTTCGAGCCTGAAGACCTGGCTGCTGACCATTACCGCCAATACCGCCAAGAGCCGCTTGCGCCAGGTTCGCCGGGAAGTTTTCCTCGACGACCTGCCGGGGCCCCATGGTACGGTGGATGACCAGCGCTTTGCCGCCGACGGTCACTGGAGCCAGCCGCCGCACGCCTGGCACGAGGATTCGCCGGAAGCCCTGCTCGCCGAGGGCGAACTGCGCGATTGCCTGGACAAGACCCTCAACGGTCTGTCCGAGCTGCAGCGCAGCGTGCTGACCCTGCGCGAACGCCAGGGCTTGGAGCTGGAGGAAATCCGTGATCTCCTGGATATCACGCTTTCCAATGTCCGGGTGCTGCTGCATCGCGCCCGCCTGAAGGTCTTCGCCACCCTGGAGCATTTCGAGGAGACCGGCCAATGCTGAGTTGCAAGGAACTGGTCGCCCGGTCCAGCGACTTTCTCGATGGGCAACTGGACTTCCGCGGACAACTGGCGGTGCGCAGCCACCTGCTCATGTGCCGGCATTGCCGGCGCTTCATCCGCCAGATGCGCCTGACCCAGGCGACCGTGCGCCATCTGCCGGAAGGGCAGGGGCCGGAACTCGACCGCCTGGCCGCGCATCTCTCCGAATTGCGCAAGGACGCCGCGCGGCGCTGAGCCGGGGTACCCTCGACACCAAGCCGCCGCCCGCGATTCGTGGGCGGCGGCTTTTTCGTTTCCGCTATCCGGCGTGGGCGAACCGAACCCGGCCTGGCATGGGTGGCTCTCCCTTCCGCGTGACGAGGTCGAGGAGTGTGGCTGGGCTTGGCGGATATCGCTGCGCGATATGCACCCTACGGAGGGGCGGCAATCCGTTTCGCTGGGCGAGCATCCGAAGTCGAGGAGAACGCCTGGGACCTGGCGAATATCGCCGACCGATATTTCTCCAGCAGGGGCAATCCCTGAGTTCAGGCAAAGGGACGGGAAATTTTTTTCGACTCCGCTGTAACGCCGTCAGGGGTGCTCCGTCCATTGGAGCGAGGACGCCATACCGGCGCCCGCTACCAACTTCAGGAGTTACCCATGAAAAAGATTTCCCTCGCTTCTTCCGTCGTCGGCGCTGCTCTGCTCGGCGTAGCCAGTGTCGGCGCGCATGCCGCGCAGAATCCCTTCGCCGTGCAGGAGCTGAGCAGCGGCTACAGCGTGGCTGCCGCCGAGAAAGCCAAGGAAGGTTCCTGCGGCGAGGCCAAGTGCGGTGCCGACAAGGGCAAGCGCGAAGCCTCCAAGGCAGGTCATGAAGGCAGCTGCGGTGCGGATCGCAAGGCCAAGGAAGGTTCCTGCGGTGGCGAGAAGAAGGCCGGCGAAGGCAACTGCGGCGCCGACAAGAAGAAGTCGTAAGGCCTGAGGAGACGGACCATGCAACGGGAATTCGTCAGCGGCGCCGGGCTAGGCCTGCGTCGCGCGCTGCTGGAGCCGCTCGGCGCCGGCGATGAGGTCCGGGTCGACTTCCTCGAGGTCGCCCCGGAGAACTGGATCGGCATCGGCGGCCGTCTCGGCCGCCAGTTCCGCGAGCTGACCGAGCGCCTGCCGTTCCTCTGCCATGGTCTGTCTCTCAACCTCGGCGGCTACGCCCCGCTGGACATGTCGTTGCTGCGCGCGATCAAGGGTTTCATCGAGCAGCATGACATCCGTGCCTACAGCGAGCACCTGTCGGCCTGCGCCGACGACGGCCAGCTCTACGACCTGATGCCGCTACCGTTCAGCGACGAATCGGTGCGCCGGGTCGCCGAACGGGTCCGGGTGGTACAGGACGTCCTCGAGCGGCCGTTGATCGTCGAGAACGTCTCGGCGTATGCGCGCTTGCCGGGCGAGCTGGAAGAGGTCGATTTCGTCCGCGCGGTACTGGAGGAAGCCGATTGCCAATTGCTGCTGGACGTCAACAACGTCTACGTCAACGCCTGCAACTTCGGTTTCGACGCCCACGCCTACATCGCCGCGATGCCCAGCCGGAGGATCGCCTACCTGCACATGGCCGGGCACGACGAGCAGGGCGCCAGCCTGAAGATCGACACCCATGGCGCGCCGGTCTGCGATCCGGTCTGGGAACTGCTGGCACATGCCTATGCCTGCCATGGCGAACGCCCGACGCTGCTGGAGCGCGATTTCAACCTCCCGCCACTGAGCGAGCTGTATGCCGAAACCGATCGCATCCGCGAGCTGCAGCGGCGCAGCGGTGAAGCGCAACTGCGCAGCCTGGGGTACGGCACATGAACCACACGACCTTGCAACGGCGTTTCGCCGCACGTATCCGCGATCCGCAGCAGGCCTTGCCGCCCGGCATCGCGACGGAGCGCATGGCGATCTACGAGGAACTGTTCTTCAACAACCTGGACGGTTTCATCAGCAGCGGTTTCCCGGTCCTGCGCCAGTTGTTCGACGAGCCGCGCTGGCATCGCCTGGTGCGTGCCTTCATGCGCGAGCATCGCTGCCGCACACCGTACTTCAGCCAATTGGGCGAGGAGTTCATCGGCTGGCTGCAGGACGGCTACCGCGCGGAGGAGGGCGATCCGCCCTTCCTGCTGGAGCTGGCTCACTACGAGTGGGTCGAGCTGGCCCTGTCGCTGGCCGAGGCGCCTGTCGAGACGCTGCCGCAGGCCTGGTCGTGGTCGCCACTGGCCTGGCCGCTGGCCTATCGCTGGCCGGTCCATCGCCTGGGGCCGAGCCATCGGCCGATGGAGCCGCCGGCCGAGCCGACCTGCCTGCTGGTCTGGCGCGATCCGGCGGAGCGGGTGCGCTTCCTGCACCTGTCGCCATTCGCCTATCGCCTCGCGCAGCGCCTGAGCGAGGAGGGCGAGGCGCCGGTGGCGCTGCTGCCGTTGTTGCGCGAGTTGGCCGGAAGCTGCGGCCTGAGCGCCGACGTGGAGTATTTCGAAAATGCCTTCGCCTTGCTGGAGGACTGGCACGCCCAGGGCATCCTCATGGGCGAGGGCGCTCTGGAGTGATGATGAAGACTGTCTTCCTGCGTTTACAGCATGCCCTCGACGTCACCCGTCGAGCGGATTTCCTCGCCCCGCTGGCGCTACGCCTGTACCTGGCGCCGGTGTTCTGGATGGCCGGCTGCCAGAAGCTGGCGGACATGCCGGCCACCATCGAGTGGTTCGGCAATCCCGACTGGGGACTCGGCCTGCCGTTTCCCGAACTGCTGGCCTGGCTCGCCGCGCTGAGCGAGGCCGGTGGCGCCGTGTTGCTGTTGTGCGGCCTGGCCGTGCGCTGGATCAGCCTGCCGCTGATGGTGACCATGCTGGTAGCGATCTTCGCCGTGCACTGGCCGAACGGCTGGCAGGCGATCGCCGATCCGTCCGCGCCGTTCGCCAACGCCCAGGTGCTGGAGGCTGGCGAGAAGCTGGCGCGAGCCCGGGAAATCCTGCGCGAATACGGCAACTACGACTGGCTGACGTCGAGCGGAAGCTTCGCCATCGTCAACAACGGCATTGAGTTCGCCGCGACCTACCTGGTGATGTTGCTCGCGCTGTTCTTCGGCGGCGCCGGCAAGTGGCTTTCTGCTGACTTCTGGATTGCTCAAAAATTGCGCTGAGATTTCTACCCATATCGAATAACCCGAAAGGCCCGTAGTAGAGGGCTTTTCGCGTTATTCGCATTGGAGATAAAAAGTTCCTCTGTAATGAAACATTTATCTCCATGCAATTTGGCTGCAATCTGCCATCGCCAAGATTCCCCCCAACACAAAGGGGCCGCCTTACGGCCAGCGCGGAACAAGGGGCGCGCTGTAGCCAGGCACTCGCGTGTTGCCAATGCACACACCATTAAGGGGAAATCTTCGATGATCCGTAAGCACTCGCTCGGCTTCGTTGCCAGCGCTCTGGCTCTGGCCGTATCTGCCCAGGCGTTCGCCGGCACCGTGACCACCGACGGCGCCGATATCGTGATCAAGACCAAGGGTGGCCTCGAAGTCGCCACCACCGACAAGGAATTCAGCTTCAAGCTGGGCGGTCGCCTGCAGGCCGACTACAGCCGTTTCGACGGTTTCTATACCAAGAATGGCAACACCGCCGACGCCGCCTACTTCCGCCGCGCCTTCATCGAACTCGGCGGCACCGCGTACAAGGACTGGAAATACCAGATCAACTTCGACCTGTCGCACAACACCGGCAGCTCCGACAACGGCTATTTCGACGAAGCTTCGGTCACCTACACCGGCTTCAACCCGGTCAACCTGAAGTTCGGTCGCTTCGACCCCGACTTCGGCCTGGAAAAGGCCACCAGCTCCAAGTGGGTGACCGCTCCCGAGCGTAACGCCGCCTACGAACTGGCCGACTGGATCAACACCCACCAGGACGGCATGGGCGCCCAGGTCAACTCGACCCTCGCCGACATGGCCTACCTGTCCGCCGGCGTATCCGCCAAGGACGCCGACGACAGCGACGGCGACAGCGTCAAGCAGTTCAACTTCCGCGGCGTGTTCGCGCCGATGCACGAAGCCGGCAATGTTCTGCATGTCGGCGTGAACTATGCCTACCGCGACCTCGACGACACCGCCTTCGACTCGCGCATCCGTCCGCGCCTGGGCATGCGCGGCATCGCCACCAGCGGCGGCAACGACGCCGGTGACAACGGTAACCGCGCGACCTTCGGCGGTGTCTCCAACTCGCCGGCCGGTTCCTACAAGGACGACAGCGTCTGGGGCCTGGAAGGCGCCTGGGCGATGGGCCCATTCTCGGCCCAGGCCGAATACCTGGCACGCAAGCTGAAGGCCGATGACAACGCCTACAAGGACATCAAGGCCAAGGGTTACTACGCGCAACTGGCCTACACCCTGACCGGCGAGTCCCGCCAGTACAAGCTGGAAGGTGCCAAGTTCGACTCCGTCAAGCCGGAAAACAAGGAAATCGGCGCCTGGGAAGTGTTCTACCGCTACGACAACATCAAGGTGGAAGACGACAACGTGGTCGCCGATACCGCCACTCGCGAAGTCGGCGACACCAAGGCCAAGGCCCACAACCTGGGCGTGAACTGGTACGTCAACGATGCGGTGAAGATCAGCGCGGCCTACGTCAAGGCGAAGACCGACAAGATCACCAACAACAATGGCGACGATGACGGCGACGGCTTCGTGACCCGTTTGCAGTACGTGTTCTAAGAAGCGACAACGATCTGCTCCTGTTTTCGGCCTCGCTCCGGCGAGGTCTTTTTAATCGCTTCCTTACCCGGTTGTGGCGATGTTGGCAGCCTGCAACCGGGTCTTTCTTTCGTTACAGGTCTACCCGCAGGTACTGGCAGGAATATCCGAAAGCCAGACGGTTATCGGCAGAAACTCTTGGTTTTCATTGCAGTCATGCAATCTTCGCAAGGTTGCCGTAATATATGAAACAAACTGTTACATCTGTCGCCCGGACCTGATGCCTCTAGGCCTGCGCCCTTATCCGACGGCCTCATCCAGGCGCTATCCGGCTGCCTGTCACAAAAGCTTTCGCGCTTTGCAGTCTCGCTGTCACAACCCATCCAGATGATCCCCCTCCAGCAGCGCCGGCCGGCGACAGAACCGGCCGTTTCCGCGCTGCTCAAGACCATTCGAAATCCGAACAGGGGACTTACCTGATGATTCGCAGACACTCGTGCAAAGGGGTGGGGAGCAGTGTTGCCTGGAGTTTGCTGGGCCTGGCGATTTCCGCGCAGAGCCTGGCCGGGACCGTGACCACCGACGGTGCCGACATCGTGATCAAGACCAAGGGCGGCCTCGAAGTCGCCACCACCGACAAGGAATTCAGCTTCAAGCTCGGCGGCCGCCTGCAGGCCGACTACGGCCGCTTCGACGGCTACTACACGAACAACGGCAATACCGCCGATGCCGCCTACTTCCGCCGCGCCTACCTGGAGTTCGGCGGCACCGTCTACCGGGACTGGAAGTACCAGATCAACTACGACCTGTCGCGCAACGTCGGCAACGACAGCGCCGGCTACTTTGACGAAGCTTCGGTCACCTATACCGGCTTCAACCCGGTCAACCTGAAGTTCGGCCGCTTCTACACCGACTTCGGCCTGGAAAAGGCCACCAGCTCCAAATGGGTCACCGCGCTGGAGCGCAACCTCACCTACGACATCGCCGACTGGGTCAACGACAACGTCGGTACCGGTATCCAAGCCAGCTCGGTGGTGGGCGGCATGGCTTTCCTCTCGGGCAGCGTGTTCAGCGAGAACAACAACGATACCGACGGCGACAGCGTCAAGCGCTACAACCTGCGCGGCGTGTTCGCGCCGCTGCACGAGCCGGGCAACGTGGTGCACCTGGGCCTGCAATACGCCTATCGCGACCTGGAGGACAGCGCGGTGGATACCCGGATCCGCCCGCGCATGGGCATGCGCGGCGTCTCCACCAATGGCGGCAACGATGCCGGCAGCAATGGCAACCGCGGTCTGTTCGGCGGCAGTTCGGCAGTCGAGGGGCTGTGGAAGGACGACTCGGTCTGGGGCCTGGAAGGCGCCTGGGCGCTGGGTGCCTTCTCGGCCCAGGCCGAGTACCTGCGGCGCACGGTCAAGGCCGAGCGCGACCGCGAGGATCTCAAGGCCTCCGGCTATTACGCGCAACTGGCCTACACCCTCACCGGCGAGCCGCGCCTCTACAAGCTGGACGGCGCCAAGTTCGACACCATCAAGCCGGAGAACAAGGAAATCGGCGCCTGGGAGCTGTTCTACCGCTACGACTCGATCAAGGTCGAGGATGACAACATCGTCGTCGACAGCGCCACCCGCGAGGTCGGCGACGCCAAGGGCAAGACCCATACCCTGGGCGTCAACTGGTACGCCAACGAGGCGGTGAAGGTTTCCGCCAACTACGTCAAGGCGAAGACCGACAAGATCAGCAATGCCAACGGCGACGATAGCGGCGATGGCCTGGTGATGCGCCTGCAGTACGTGTTCTGAGGCGCTCGGGCCCCGTCCGGCGGGCGGGGCTCGTTTCCGCAGGATGTTACCCGCGTCATGAAATTGCCTGGTGGATGTCCGGGCGGGCCGCCCAGCTTGACCCAGGGCACAGATCGCATGGCGGCATCTGGCTATGCTGGTCCCTCGGAAACGCTCTGGGAGGGACTGATGATCGGCTGGGGACGTGCCTGTATTGGCGTCGGGGGGCTGCTGTTGCTGGGCCAGTTGCTGGGGGGCGCCCTGCTGCTCGCGGACGACGGCGAAGCGACGCTGGCGGTCGAACACTTCTGGCAATTCGTCTTCCTGATCCCGGCGATCCTGGTGGCACTGGGAATGTTCGTCCTGCAGCATCACGTGGGTTCCTTCGCCCAGTTGTACCGCCGGCGTCTCGATGGCGCCTCCTACCTGCTGGTTTCCTGCGGCATCGCCCTGGTCCTGGGCAAGCTCTGCGTCCTGCTGCTCGCCTGAGCCCCTCGCGCGGCCCGGCATGTCCGGGTTTGCCCGAGGCATTCAGCTTCCTGATTTAGCCGGAGGGCGCTGAAACCCTTGGTTACACTGGCCTTCATCACACGAACAGGAAGGCAGGACCCCCTATGCAAAACCGCATGATGATCACCGGTGCCGGCTCCGGGCTGGGGCGCGAAATCGCCCTGCGCTGGGCGCGTGACGGCTGGCGCCTGGCGCTGGCCGACGTCAACGAGGCCGGCCTGGCGGAAAGCCTGAAACTGGTGCGCGAGGCGGGTGGCGATGGCTTTACCCAGCGTTGCGACGTACGCGACTACAGTCAACTGACCGCGCTGGCGCAGAGCTGCGAGGAGAAGTTCGGCGGCATCGACGTCATCGTCAACAACGCCGGGGTGGCCTCCGGCGGCTTCTTCGGCGAGTTGTCCCTGGAGGACTGGGACTGGCAGATCGCGATCAACCTGATGGGCGTGGTCAAGGGCTGCAAGGCCTTCCTGCCGTTGCTGGAGCGAAGCAAGGGCAAGATCGTCAACATCGCCTCGATGGCGGCGTTGATGCAGGGCCCGGCGATGAGCAACTACAACGTGGCCAAGGCCGGGGTGGTGGCGCTTTCGGAAAGCCTGCTGGTAGAGCTGGCGCTGGTCGAGGTCGGCGTCCATGTGGTCTGCCCTTCGTTCTTCCAGACCAACCTGCTGGACTCTTTCCGCGGCCCGAGCCCCGAGATGAAGCACCAGGTCGGCAAGTTGCTGGAGAGTTCGCCGATCAGCGCCGCCGACATCGCCGACTACATCCACGCCGAAGTGGCCAAGGGCAGTTTCCTGATCCTGCCCCACGAGCAGGCGCGGATGGCCTGGAGGATCAAGCAGCAGAATCCCCAGGCGATCTATGACGAGATGACCGCGATGGCCGGCAAGATGCAGGCCAAGCGTCAGCGCCAGGCCTGAGTGGAAATGGCTGCAGGCCAGCAGGGGCGCGGCTTTGCACCATTGCGGTGCGGCGCAGATAGTGCTTGCCCAAGGCGGTGCGATCGAGTAGCTTGAGTCACCGGCCTGCCTGCCGAAGTACGTTGGACCCCACAAGAAGCCTCGCTCATTTGCGAGGCTTTTTGCTTTTCCGCCCTCGCGCCCTGTGCTAGAAGGCTGCCTCTGCGAGTCCGTTCTGTTCTGGAGTACCCCTGTGGAGTCTGAATCCATCGTCTATGGCTGCATCCGCGACTGGCCGGGCGATTCGATGGAGCGGCGCATGCGTCGTGCCGCCAACCGCCGCGTGCTGGACAGCCTGCCGGGCGGCGAGGCCTGGCCGTTCCTCGGACGCGAGATGTTCAGCCGCTGCGAGCAGTCCGGGGCCGGGCTCTACCAGACCCAGATCATCCACTTCGGTGCCAGCTACCAGGCCATCGAGTACGAGTGGAGCCTGTGGGTCGAGCAGTTCGAGGCGTTGCTCAGGCGCCTCTACTGGGCCAGCGCGGTGGTCCACCTGGAGACCGAAGTGAACGGCAGCCATACCTTTCGCTGGGAGTCCGAGCGTGGCTTCCATACCCCCCAGGAGAGCGACCTGCAGGTCCGCTGCGCCTGGGAGCGGGAGGGCGGGCGGCGGTGATCAACTACTTCTGGTTCGTCCTCGCGGCGTTCTGCGAGATCGCCGGCTGCTACGCTTTCTATCTCTGGCTGCGGCTGGGCAAGAGCGCCCTGTGGGTGCTGCCCGGCCTGCTCAGCCTGACCCTGTTCGCCTTGCTGCTGACCCGCGTGGAGGCCAGCTACGCCGGCCGCGCCTATGCCGCCTATGGCGGCATCTACGTCGCCGCGTCGCTGTTCTGGCTGGCTTTCGTCGAGCGCTCGCGGCCGCTATGGAGCGACTGGCTGGGCGTGGCCTTGTGCGTGGTCGGTGCCAGCGTCGTGCTGTTCGGCCCGCGCCTGTCTCAGTGACTCAGGCGGGGTAGGTGGCGCGCCCGTCACGGGCGCCGGACCCCGCCGTCCCGGGCCACCGCACCCCGAACCGGCGGATCACTGCGAAGTGTTGCGCTGTACGTCACCTTTTTCCTGATCCAGTTCCTTGAGCATCTGCGCGTAGGCATCGCAATCGCTCGGCCGGTTCTGTTCCGAGCGGGCTTCCTGGCGCTGGCGCAACTGCTCGTTGAGTTCCCTGGCCCGTTGCGGGTTCTTCTGGGTGATCGAGGCGACCTTGGTGGCGACTTCCTTGCCCATCTTTTCCGCCTCCGCTTCGGAACAGGCGAAGACCGGCGTGGCGACCAGCAAGGCGCAGGCGCTGGCGAGGGCGAAAAGCGGTTTCATGGCGTACTCCTGTGGGGTGGTCCTGAGCGGTGGAGCCCGGTCGAGCCGACAAAGTTCAGCCGCAACGCCGGACGGCGACCGATTCGAACCCTCGCGGCGGGTTGCGGGTCGCACGCATAGAGAGGGTGCGAAGGACCCTCGTTGCTTATGCCGCAGGAGGTATGCCATGACTCACGATTGGGATCTGGTCGAACGGTTGCTGCTGGAGGTCCGGCAGTCCGCCCATGAGAACTTCGCCCCGCGCGCCCATGCCGAACGCCTGGCCGAGGAACGCTCCCAGGCCGGGCAGCGGGTCGGCGACATGGATGCGTTGAAGCAGAAGGCCGCCGACTACGAGGCGATCCTGCTGGAGGGCGGCTTCATCGAGCCGCGTCCGGAAGAGCAGGGCGGCAATGGCGAGAACTTCGTCCTCACGCCGCGCGGCGAGCGCCTGCTCGGCCTGATCGGCGGCGAGACGCCGAAGGCCGCCGAGGCTCGCCGGCTGCTCGAGGAGAACGGCAGCGAAGCGCTGCACGCCGAGCGCTTCGACCGTTTCGTCGCCGGGCTCTGAAACTGCGCCCGACGGGCGATCGGCGGGGCTTGTGAGTCGCCCGCGGCGCCACCATAGTGCGGAGCATGATGCCTATTTCATCCTCTTCCGCCCGCCGCGCCGAGCCGGCTCCGCGGCCCCTGGCGGAGTTCCATCCCGCCGTCCGCCAGTGGTTCGAACGCCACTTCGCCGCGCCCACGCCGGCCCAGGTCGAGGCCTGGCCGGCGATCCGCGAGGGGCTTTCGACCCTGGTCGCCGCGCCCACCGGTTCGGGCAAGACCCTGACCGCCTTCCTCGCCGCCATCGATGCCCTGGTGGTGGAGGGGCTGGCCGCCGGCGGCGAGTTGGCGGATGCCACCCAGGTGGTCTATGTCTCGCCGCTGAAAGCGCTGTCCAACGACATCCGCATCAACCTGGAGCAACCGCTGGCTGGCATCCGCGAGGAACTGGCGCGTCTCGGCCTGCCCGACGTCGATATCCGTAGCGCGGTGCGCACCGGCGATACGCCGCAGGTCGAGCGCGGATCGATGCGCAAGCGCCCGCCGCACATCCTGGTCACCACGCCCGAATCGCTGTACATCCTGCTCGGCTCGGAGTCGGGCCGGCAGATGCTTGCCGGGGTGCGCAGCGTGATCGTCGACGAGATCCATGCCCTGGCCGGCAGCAAGCGCGGCAGCCACCTGGCGCTGTCGCTGGAGCGCCTGCAGGCGCTGTGTCCGCGACCGCTGCTGCGGATCGGGCTGTCCGCCACGCAGAAACCGATCGAGAAGGTCGCGCGCTTCCTCGTCGGCGCCAGCGGCAATCCGCGCGATCCGGCCTGCCGGATCGTCGACATCGGCTATACGCGCCCCCGCGACCTGGGCATCGAGGTACCGCCGGTGGCGCTGGAAGCGGTGATGTCCAACGACACCTGGGAGCTGGTCTACGACCGCCTGGCGCACCTGGCCGGCGAGCACCGCACCACCCTGGTGTTCGTCAACACCCGGCGCATGGCCGAGCGGGTCACCCGCTTCCTCGCCGAACGCCTCGGCAGCCGCCAGGTGGCGGCCCACCACGGCAGCCTGGCCAAGGAGCTGCGCCTGGATGCCGAGCAGCGCCTCAAGGCCGGGCAATTGAAGGTACTGGTGGCGACCGCCTCGCTGGAGCTGGGCATCGATATCGGCGACGTCGAGTTGGTCTGCCAGTTGTCGTCGCCGCGCTCCATCGCCGCCTTCCTGCAACGGGTCGGGCGTTCCGGGCACAGTGTCGGCGGCACCCCCAAGGGCCGGTTGTTCCCGACCTCCCGCGACGACCTGGTGGAATGCGCGGCGCTGCTCGACAGCGTGCGCCGTGGCGAGCTGGACAGCCTGGTGCTGCCACGCCAGCCGCTGGACGTGCTGGCGCAGCAGATCGTCGCCGAAGTGGCCTGCCAGGAGTGGCGCGAGGACGACCTCTATCGGCTGGTGATCCGCGCCGAACCCTACGCCGGGCTGGAGCGCGAGCGCTTCGACGAAGTCCTGCGGATGCTTGCCGAGGGCTACCACTCACGCCTCGGCGTGCGCGGCGCCTATCTCCATCGCGATGCGCTCAACGGCCTGCTCCGTGGCCGCCGTGGCGCGCGGCTGACCGCGCTGACCTCGGGCGGGACCATTCCCGATACCGGCGACTACAGCGTGCTGCTGGAGCCGCAGGGCCTGCTGGTGGGGACGGTCAACGAAGATTTCGCGGTGGAGAGCCTGGCCGGCGATGTGTTCCAGCTGGGCAACACCTCGTACCGGATCATCCGCATCGAGCCGGGACGGGTACGGGTCGAGGACGCCCAGGGCCAGCCGCCGAACATTCCGTTCTGGCTGGGTGAGGCGCCGGGGCGCAGCGACGAGCTGTCGGCCAGCGTGGCGCGCCTGCGCGACACCCTCGACGAGCTGCTCGGCGAAGGCCAGGCATTGCCGGAAGGGCAGCGGCTGGAGCCAGCCATCGCCTGGCTCGGCGCCACCCTCGGGCTGGACGATGGCGCCGCGCGGCAGATCGTCGAGTACCTGGCCCGCGCCCGCCAGGCCCTGGGTGGCCTGCCCGGGAGCCGGCGGCTGGTGATGGAACGCTTCTTCGACGAATCCGGCGGCATGCAACTGATCATCCACAGTCCCCACGGCAGCCGCCTCAACCGCGCCTGGGGCCTGGCGCTGCGCAAGCGTTTCTGCCGCAGCTTCAACTTCGAGCTGCAGGCGGCGGCCACCGAGGACGCGATCATCCTCTCGCTGTCCACCAGCCACAGCTTTCCCCTCGACGAGGTCTGGCGCTACCTGCATTCGGCGAGCGCCGAGCACCTGTTGGTACAGGCCGTGCTCGACGCGCCGCTGTTCGGCGTGCGCTGGCGCTGGAACCTGACCACCTCGCTCGGTTTGCCGCGCTATGCCGGCGGTCGCAAGGTGCCGCCGCAACTGCTGCGGATGAAGAGCGAGGATCTGCTGGCCAGCGTGTTCCCCGACCAGGTGGCGTGCCTGGAGAATATCGTCGGCGAGCGCGAGGTGCCCGATCACCCGCTGGTGGCGCAGACCCTTGACGACTGCCTGCACGAGGCGATGGATTGCGAGGGCTGGCTGGCCCTGCTGCGCGACATGGAGAGCGGCGCGGTGGACTTGCTGGCGCGCGACCTGCCGGCGCCTTCGGCGTTGGCGGCGGAGATACTCACCGCGCGTCCCTACGCCTATCTCGACGATGCGCCGCTGGAGGAGCGGCGTACCCAGGCGGTACAGAATCGCCGCTGGAGCGATCCCGAGTCCGCCGACGACCTCGGCGCCCTGGACCTTGAGGCGATCGAGGCGGTGCGTGGCGAGGCCTGGCCGGAAGCGCGCAACGCCGACGAGATGCATGAGGCGCTGAACAGCCTGGGCTTCCTCACCTCGGGCGAGGCCGAGGCCAATCCGGGCTGGGGGGAATGGCTTGCGCAACTGTCGGAGCAACGCCGCGCCGGACGCCTGGACTGCGCAGGCAGCACTCTCTGGCTGGCGGCGGAGCGCCTGCCGGCGATGCGCCTGGTGCATCCCGCGGCGAAGGTGCCCGACGCTTTCCAGGCGCCTCGCGGCTATCCGCCGCCGGACTCGGCGGAAGCGGCGACCGTGGAGCTGACCCGCGCCCGCCTGGGTGGCTTCGGGCCACGCACGGCCGGGCAGTTGGCGGCCGACCTGGGCATCGGCCTGGCCGACCAGCAGTACGCCTTGGCCGCCCTGGAGCGCGAAGGCTATGTGCTGCGTGGCCGCTTCAGTCCTGGCGCGACGGAAGAGGAGTGGTGCGAACGCCATCTGCTGGCGCGCATCCATCGCTATACGGTGAAGCGCCTGCGCCGGGAAATCGAGCCGGTGGAGCGCGCCGATTTCATGCGTTTCCTGTTCGACTGGCAGCGCCTGGCGCCGGGCACCCGTGGCCGGGGTGCGGAGTCCCTGGCTACGGTGGTCGAGCAGCTGGAAGGCTTCCAGGCCGCGGCGGCCGCCTGGGAAAGCGAACTGCTGGCAGCGCGGGTGGCCGACTACGCCAGCCATTGGCTGGACCAGCTGTGCCGTTCCGGACGCATCGTCTGGGCGCGCCTGGCCGGACGCAGCAAGGCCGCCGGCGGTCCGCTGCGCAGCGCGCCGATCGTGCTCCTGCCGCGCCGCGAGCTGGGGCTCTGGAGCGTCCTGCAGCGCGACGCGCCGGAGCCGGAACTGTCGCCGCGCGCGGCCAGGGTACTGGAGGTGCTGCGCGAGCAGGGTGCATCGTTCTTCGACGAACTGAGCCAGGGTGCCCACCTGCTGCGCAGCGAGCTGGAGAACGCCCTCGGCGAGCTGGTCTCGGTCGGCCGGGTCAACGCCGACAGCTTCGCCGGGCTGCGCACCCTGCTGATGCCGGCGGACAAGCGCAGCCGCCAGGAGCGCCGCTCGCGCGGCCTGCCGGGCGGCATGCAGGACGCCGGGCGCTGGGCGCCGCTGCGCCGGGCGAAGGCGGAAGAGGCGGGGCAGCGTTTGCCGGCGGAGGTTCTCGAACATGTCGCCCGGACCTTGCTGCGGCGCTATGGGGTGGTCGCCTGGCGCCTGCTGGAGCGCGAGGCCGACTGGCTGCCGCCGTGGCGCGAGTTGCTGCGCGTCTACCATCGCCTGGAAGCGCGCGGCGAGATTCGCGGCGGGCGCTTCATCGCCGGCCTGGCCGGCGAGCAGTTCGCCTTGGCGGAAGCGGTCGGCCTGTTGCGCGAGGTGCGCAAGCGACCGCCGGATGGGGCGATGCTGGTGGTGTCGGCAGTCGATCCGTTGAACCTGGTCGGCGGCCTGCTACCCGGCGAACGGGTGCCGGCGGTGACCGGCAACCGCCTGCTCTATCGAGACGGAGCGCCGCTGGCGGCGCTGGTAGCCGGCAAGGTGCGGATGCTCGCGGAAGTCGACGGCGAGACCGCGCAGCAAATCCGTGCGCTGCTGATCCGCCGTCACTGAGGCCCGCTCAGCGCAGGCTCAGATGGCGGCTGAGCAGGGCCCTCAACGCGGCCGGCTTGACCGGCTTGGACAGGTAGTCGAGGCCGGCGGCGTGGATCTCCGCCACCAGTTCCGGCCGCGCGTCGGCGCTGATCACCACCCCCGGCACCGGCTCGCCCAGGCGCGTGCGCAGCCAGGCCATCAATTGCGTACCGGTCTCGCCGTCGTCGAGGTGATAGTCGATCAACGCCAGTTGCGGGCGCATCTCGCTGTCCAGCAGCGTGGCGCATTCCTCGCGGCTGCGCGCGGTCCAGACCTGGCAGCCCCAGCGGCTGAGCAGGCTGTTCATGCCGGCGAGGATGCTGTCCTCGTTGTCCACGCAGAGCACCTGGGCGCCGTTCAGCGCCTGCGCCGGTTCGGCCTTGTGGCCGTTGGCCAGGGCCGGCGGCGCCTGCCGCGCCAGCGGTACGCGGACGCTGAAGACGCTGCCCTTGCCCGGCCAGGAACGTACTTCCAGCGGATGGCCGAGGACCTTGCAGAGCCGGTCGGCGATCGCCAGGCCGAGACCGAGGCCTTTCTCCGCGCGGGTCTGGTGGCTGTCCAGGCGCTTGAACTCTTCGAAGATGACTTTCTGCTTGTCCGGTGGGATGCCCGGCCCCTGGTCCCAGACCTCCAGGCGCAGGTAGCCGTCCTCGCGGCGCACGCCGAGCAGCACGTGGCCCTTGGCGTAGCGGAAAGCGTTGGTCAGGAAGTTCTGCAGGATGCGCCGCAGCAGCTTGATGTCGCTGTCCACCCGCAGTTGGCTGCCGCGCAGGCGGAAATGCAGGCCCTGTTCCTGGGCCAGCGCCTTGAACTCGACGCCGAGGGCATCGTAGAGGTTGTTCAGCGGGAACGGGTTGCGTTCGGCGCTGACCCGGCCGCTTTCCAGGCGCGAGATGTCCAGCAGGTCGGTGATCAGGTCCTCGGCGGAACGCAGCGACGAGTCGAGGTGCTGCACCAGGTCGCGGACCTCGCCGGGCAGCGCGTCCTGGTGGGCGAGGGCGGCGGAGAACAGCCGCGCGGCGTTCAGCGGCTGCATCAGGTCGTGGCTGACGGCGGCGAGGAAGCGGGTCTTCGACTGGTTGGCGGCCTCGGCGTTGCTCTTCGCCTCGCTGAGTTCCTGGTTCAACTGCGAGAGTTCCTGGGTACGCTCCTGGACCCGCTGTTCCAGCGACTCGTTGGCGCCCTTGAGGCCCTGTTCGGCCTCGCGGTAGGCGGTGATATCGGTGAAGCTCATGACGAAGCCGCCGCCGGGCATCGGGTTGCCGATCAGCTCGATGACCCGGCCGTTGGGGAACAGCCGCTCGGAGGTGTGCGGAGTGCCCTGGCGCATCCAGTACAGGCGCTTGGCCACGTGCATGTCCGGATCGCCGGGCCCGCACAGGCCGCGATCGGCGTTGTAGCGGATGATGTCGGCGATCGGCCGGCCGACGTAGATCAGCCCGTCCGGGTACTCGAACAGCTCCAGGTAGCGGTGGTTCCAGGCCACCAGGCGCAGCGACTGGTCGACCACGCTGATGCCCTGGGTGATGTTCTCGATCGCGCCCTGCAGCAGGGCGCGGTTGAATTGCAGCACCTCGGAGGCTTCGTCGGCGATCCGCACCACGTCCTCCACCTGCATCTCGCGCCCTTCGATGGCGGCCTTCACCACCGCCCGCGCCGAGGACGCGCCGAGGACCCCGGCGAGCAGGCGCTCGGTGTGCGCGATCCACTCGTTGTTGGCGGTCTGGTTCGGGGTGAAGCCCTTGCCCTGGCGGTAGGCGAAGCGGATGAAGCTTTGCCGCGCGCGTTCCTCGCCGACGAAACGCGCGGCGAGCATCAGCAGGTCTTCCACCTGCACCGCGAGCATGAAGCGCGAGTTCTGCCGCTGGGAGATCTCCTGGCCGATGAAGCGGCTGGCCTGCCAGTGCTCGGACACGCGGGTGCGCGAGAGCACCGAGACCAGGCCGAACAGGGCGAAGTTGCCGACCAGCGAGATCAGCACGCCCTGGGTCAGCGGCTCGATCGGCAGGCCGAAGGGATTGCTTGCCAGCCAGGTCAGGCCGGGGATGCGCTCCAGCGGCCAGCCGAGGCCCTTGGCCACCACCGGCAGGACCAGCGTATAGGCCCACAGCAGCGAGCCGGCGGCGAGGCCGGCGAAGACCCCGCGGCGGTTGGCCTGTTTCCAGTACAGCGCGCCGATCATCGCCGGGCCGAGCTGGGCGATGGCGGCGAAGGCGATCTGGCCGATGGTCGCCAGGCTGGCGCTGGAGCCGAGCAGGCGGTAGGCCACGTAGGCGAGCAGCAGGATCACCGCGATGCTCACCCGGCGTACGGTCAGCAGCCAGTGACGGAAGGCCTCGAAGGGCCGTTCGGTGTCCTTTTCCCGGCGTCGCAGCAGCCACGGCAGGAGCATGTCGTTGGAGACCATGGTCGACAGCGCGACGCTGGCGACGATGACCATTCCGGTGGCGGCCGAGGCGCCGCCAATGAATGCCAGCAGGGCCAGCGCCGGGTGCGCCTCGGCCAGCGGCAGGCTGATGACGAAGGAGTCCGGCATTACCCCGGCGGGCAGGTGCAATTGGCCGGCGAGGGCGATCGGCACCACGAACAACGCGGCCAGCACCAGGTAGATGGGGAACACCCAGCGCGCCAGGTTGAGGTCGCGCGGCTCGATGTTCTCCACCACGGTGACGTGGAATTGCCGCGGCAGGCACATGATCGCGGTCATCGCCACGCCGGTCTGCAGCAGCATCGCCGGCCAGTGCACGGTCTCTTCCCAGTAGTCGGCCAACTGCGGCGCGGCGCGGGCCTGGGAGAAGAGATCGGCGAAGCCGTCGTAGAGGCCGAAGGTGACGAAGATGCCCACGGCGAGGAAGGCGGTGAGCTTGACCAGCGACTCGAAGGCGATGGCCAGGACCATGCCGCGGTGGTGTTCGGTGACATCCAGGCTGCGGGTACCGAAGACGATGGTGAACAGCGCCAGCACCAGTGACACGATCAGCGCCGTGTCCTGGGCGCGGGTACCGGTGGAGTCGGCGCCGGAGCCGATCAGCAGGTTCACCCCGAGGACGATGCCTTTCAGTTGCAGGGCGATGTAGGGCAGCACGCCGACCATGCAGATCAGCGCCACCACCACCGCCAGCGCCTGCGACTTGCCGTAGCGGGCGGCGATGAAGTCGGCGATGGAGGTGATGTTCTCCTGCTTGCTGATCATGATCATCTTCTGCAGCACCCAGGGCGCGAACAGCATCAGCAACACCGGTCCGAGGTAGATCGGCAGGAACGACCAGAGCTGGTCGGTGGCCTGGCCGACCGCGCCGAAGAAGGTCCAGCTGGTGCAGTACACTGCCAGGGAGAGGCTGTAGACCCAGGCGCGCAGGCGGGGTGAGAGCGGGGTGCGGCGACGGTCGCCATAGAAGGCGATGGCGAACAGGATGGCCATGTAGACCAGGGCGACCACGGCGATCAGCCCGATGGACAGCGACATGCGAACTCCGATGATGTCCCCGCGTGAAGCTGGCGTGAGGCGGGGGTCTTGCTTTCGCGCCAGTTTCGCACTTGTCGGCCCGCGCGTCAGGCTGCCTGCGACCAAGGTCGCACGCATGCTTGAGCCGGACGCGCGGAGTTGGTAGCGTGCCGGGCTGCGTGAGCGCGGACGGCCCCGGCGGCCGGCTGTCCGTTCATCGTAGCCGGTTTCGGCTGCGGCACTAAACGCGGCCGCTACGCTCTGATGGGAGCGGAGTTTTGCGTCGATGTCGAGGAGGGCGCCCATGTTCAAGCCGCTACCGATCACCCTGCAGCGCGGAGCCTTGCGTCTCGAGCCGCTGGTGGAAGCGGACATTCCCGAGCTGGTGAGCCTCGCCGAAGCCAACCGCGAGGCGCTGCAGTACATGGACGGACCGACGCGGCCGGACTGGTACCGCCAGAGCCTCGCCGAGCAGCGCGAGGGCAGGGCGTTGCCGCTCGCCGTCCGCCTCGGCGTGCAACTGGTCGGGACCACGCGCTTCGCCGAGTTCCTTCCCGCCTTGCCGGCCTGCGAGATCGGCTGGACCTGGCTCGACCAGGCCCAGCACGGCAGCGGCCTGAACCGCATGATCAAGTACCTGATGCTCAAGCATGCCTTCGACAACCTGCGCATGGTCCGCGTGCAGCTCAGCACGGCGGCGAGCAACCTGCGCGCCCAGGGCGCCATCGACAAGCTCGGCGCGCAGCGCGAGGGCGTGCTGCGCAACCACCGGCGGCTGGCCGGCGGGCGGCTAGACGACACCTTCGTCTACAGCATCACCGACCACGAATGGCCGCAGGTCAAGGCGGCGCTGGAAGCCAGCTTCACCGGCTGAAGCCGGTTCCGTCGCTCCTGCGGTATGCTGGGCGGCCCGTCCGGACGGGCGAACGAGGAGACGGCAGTGCCGGACGAGACGAGCGGAGAACACACGCATTTCTGGCGCGCCGCCGAACTGGGCGGCGTCGAACTGCTGCACGCGCGCTATGTGGAGCAGCGCTTCGCGCCGCACGTGCACAGCAGCTTCGCCCTAGTCATCATCGAGCAGGGCGCGCAGCGCTTCCGCCATCGTGGCGGCGAGCACCTAGCCCCGCTGGGCAGCATGGTGCTGATCAACCCCGACGAAGTGCACACCGGCTCCAAGGCCCATGATGCCGGTTGGCTCTATCGCGGCTACTACCCGGAAATGGAACAGATCGACGGGATTCTCGACGAGCTGGAAATCCATCATGGCGGCGTGCCGCGTTTCGCCGACAGCGTGATCCACGACCAGCCCCTGGCACGCGCCTTCGTCCACTTGCACCGCCTGCTGGCCGAGCATGCCGGCAGCCTGGAAACCCAGACCCGCTGGCGCGAGACGATGCTCGCCCTGTTCCGTCGCCACGCCCGCCTGCCAGAAGCGCCGAAGGCCGGGCAGGAGCCGTTGGCGGTGGCCCGCGCCCGCGAACTGCTGGCGGCGCGGTTGCTCGATCCGCCTTCTCTGGAGGAACTGGCGGCGGCGGTCAATCTGTCCCCGTTCCATTTTGCCCGGGTCTTCCGTCGCGCCACCGGCATGCCGCCCCACGCCTGGCTCAGACAGCGCCGCCTGGAGCAGGCCAGGGCACTGCTCAAGAGCGGCCGGGCGCCGCTGGAGGTGGCCCTGGAGCTGGGCTTCGCCGACCAGAGCCACCTCGGTCGCCAGTTCAAGCAGGCCTACGGGGTGGCACCGGGTGAATACCGCTCGGCCTGCGCGCGCTCGTCCTTGACGACATACGAATAAGTCAAGCTCACATTTGCAAATCATTTGTATTTACGTTCTTTACGATTTGCCGTAATTTTGCGCCCCACTTTTTCCTGCGTCCCTGGGGGAGCCTCGATGTCGTCCGTGAGTTCGTTGTCGCGCCTGGCCGTCGCCATCGCGCTGGGTGTGTCCATGCAGGCGGCGCAGGCCGAAGAGGAAGCCAAGGAGCTGGGCACGGTCACCGTGGTCGGCGACTGGCTGGGCGAAGCCGACCAGGCGGTGGTGCAGAACCATCCCGGCGCGCGCAGCGTGGTGCGTCGTCGGGAAATGCTCGAGAGCGGTGCGCAGAACGTCCGCGACGTGCTGCGCAAGGTGCCCGGCGTGCAAGTGCAGGACAACAACGGTACCGGCGGCAGCGACATCTCCCTGAACGTCGGGGTGCGTGGCCTGACTTCACGCCTGTCGCCGCGCTCGACGGTGATGATCGACGGCGTGCCGGCGGCGGTGGCGCCCTACGGCCAGCCGCAGCTGTCGATGATGCCGCTGTCCATCGGCAACCTGGAGAGCATCGACGTCGTGCGCGGCGCCGGCTCGGTGCGCTACGGCCCGCAGAACGTCGGCGGGGTGATCAACTTCGTGACCCGGGCGATTCCGGAGAAGTTCTCCGGCGAAATCGGCACCACCATCGAGCATGCCGGCCACGGCGGCTGGAAGAAGCTCAACCAGGCGTTCCTCGGCGGGACCGCCGACAACGGCCTGGGCGTGGCGCTGCTGTATTCCGGGGTGAAGGGCGCCGACTACCGCGACGGCAACAACGACAACGATATCGACGACGTGCTGCTCAAGACCCATTGGCAGCTCACCGACAGCGACCAGTTGGCGGCCAACTTCCACTACTACGACGCCTACGCCGATATGCCAGGCGGCCTGACCCAGGCGCAGTACGACGACGATCCCTTCCAGTCGGTACGCGACTGGGACAATTTCCGTGGTCGGCGCAAGGACTTCTCGCTGAAGTACACCCGCCAGGTCGACGACCTCACCCAGTTCGAGGTGCTCACCTACTACAGCGACAGTTTCCGCGGCAGCAGCATCGCCGCGCGCAACCTCAGGACCATCACCTCGTACCCGCGCGACTACCATGTGTTCGCGGTGGAGCCGCGGGTCTCGCGGATCTTCTTCGCCGGCCCGACCACCCAGGAGGTCGGCATCGGCTACCGCTACCTGAAGGAAGCGATGAACGAGCGCGCCAGCCAGCTGGCCCTGGTCGACAATGTGCCGACCGTGCGTCCCGGCTCGGACGGCCATACCTACCAGGACCGTACCGGCGGTACCGAGGCCAGCGCCTTCTACATCGACGACAAGATCGATGTCGGCAACTGGACCATCACCCCCGGCATCCGCTTCGAGAAGATCGACAGCGACTGGCGCGACCGCCCGGTGCTCGGCCTGAACGGCAAGCCGGTGCAGGAGAAGAAGCGCAGCAAGGACTACAACGAACCGCTGCCGGCGCTGAGCCTGATGTATCACTTGAGCGACGAGTGGAAGCTGTTCGCCAACTACTCCGAATCGTTCGGCAGCCTGCAGTACTTCCAGCTCGGCCAGGGCGGCAGCGGCAACGATACCGCCGCCGGCCTGGAGCCGGAGAAGGCCAAGACCTACGAACTGGGCACGCGCTACGACAACGGCAGCTGGGGCGGCGAGATCACGCTGTTCTACATCGACTTCGACGACGAGCTGCAGTACGTCAGCAACGACGTCGGCTGGACCAACCTCGGCGCCACCAAGCACCAGGGCATCGAGACTTCCGGCCACTATGACTTCGCCGCTCTCGATCCGCGCCTGGACGGCCTGTCGGTCTACGGCAGCCTCACCTATACCCGTGCCACCTACGAAGGCGACATTCCCTCCTTCAAGGGGCGCGACCTGCCGCTCTACTCGCGCCAGGTGGCCACCGCCGGGGTGCGCTACGAGGTCGACCGCTGGACCTACAACCTCGACGCCTTCGCCCAGTCCATGCAGCGCGCGCCAGGGCTGAGCACCGACAGCCAGGGCAACTTCACCCACAACTACATCACCGAGCCCAGCGCCGACGGCCAGTACGGCGACATTCCCGGCTACGTGACCTGGAATGCCCGCGTCGGCTACGACTTCGGCCCGCAGGTGTCGAACCTGAAGCTCGGACTCGGGGTGAAGAACCTGTTCGACAAGCAGTATTTCACCCGCTCCAGCGACAACAATTCGGGAATCTACGTGGGTCAGCCGCGAACGCTGTTCATGCAGGCCAGCGTCGGTTTCTGAATATTCGGATGCGACTTGGCGCATCGTCCGACGACAGGCGTCCTGCGGTAACGCGGACGCCTGTTCTATGATGGGCGCGGAATTTCCATCGGAACGCTGTGGCCTGATCCGCGGTCCATGCAGTCCAATCGATGACGGGCTTCCTTTCGGCGGCCACGCAAGGTAACAAGGACGATGACCCAACATTCGCAATTCGCCCTGCTGGGCAAGCGGCGTTTCCTGCCGTTCTTCATCACCCAGCTGCTCGGCGCCTTCAACGACAACATCTTCAAGCAGTCGCTGATCCTCGCCATCCTCTATCACCTCAGCGTCAGCGGCGACCGCAGCCTGCTGGTCAACCTCTGCGCACTGCTGTTCATCCTGCCGTTCTTCCTGTTCTCGGCACTGGGCGGACAGTTCGGCGAGAAGTACAACAAGGACGCGCTGATGCGCGCGCTGAAGCTGGCCGAGGTAGGCATCATGCTGGTCGGCGCTGCCGGCTTCGTCTTCGGCAGCCTGCCGCTGATGTTCGTCGCGCTGTTCGCCATGGGCACCCACTCGGCGCTATTTGGCCCGGTGAAGTATTCGATCCTGCCCCAGCACCTGCACGAGGACGAACTGGTCGGCGGCAACGCGCTGGTGGAGATGGGCACCTTCCTGGCGATCCTGGCCGGCACCATCGGCGCCGGCGTGCTGATGTCCCATGCGCATTACGCGGCGGCGGTGGCCACCGCGGTGGTGCTGGTGGCCGCCTGCGGCTACCTGGCCAGCCGCGGCATTCCGCGAGCGGCGGCGGCGCTGCCGGGGTTGAAGCTCGACTGGAACATCTTCGCCCAGTCCTGGAGCATCCTCCGCCTGGGGCTCGGCCAGCGCCCGGCGGTCTCGCGCTCGCTGGTGGGCAACTCCTGGTTCTGGTTCCTCGGCGCGGTCTACCTGACGCAGATCCCGACCTTCGCCAAGGAATGGCTGCACGGCGACGAAAGCGTGGTGACCCTGATCCTCACCGTGTTCTCGGTGGGCATCGCGCTGGGCTCGATGCTGTGCGAGAAGCTTTCCGGTCGCAAGGTGGAGATCGGCCTGGTGCCGTTCGGCTCGATCGGCCTGACCGTCTTCGGCATCCTCCTCTGGTGGCACGCCGGCGGCATTCCCCCAGGCGAGGCGCCCTACGACTGGCTGGCGGTGCTGCGCCACCATGAGACCTGGGCGGTGCTGGCCGACATCCTGTTCATCGGCATTTTCGGCGGCTTCTACATCGTACCGCTGTACGCCCTGATCCAGGCGCGCACCGACGAAGACAAGCGGGCCCGGGTGATCGCCGCCAACAACATCCTCAACGCTCTGTTCATGGTCGCCGCGGCGCTGGTCTCGATCCTCTTCCTCAGCGTCGCCAAGCTGTCGATCCCACAACTGTTCCTCGCCCTGTCGCTGATGAACGTCGCGGTGAACGTGTACATCTTCAAGATCGTCCCGGAGTTCACCATGCGCTTCCTGGTCTGGCTGCTCAGCCACACCATGTACCGGGTCCGGCATGTGAACCTGGAGGCGATCCCGGACGAGGGAGCGGCGGTGCTGGTGTGCAACCACGTCTCGTACGTGGACGCGCTGCTGATCGCCGGCTCGATCCGGCGGCCGGTGCGCTTCGTCATGTACTACAGGATCTTCTCGCTGCCGGTGCTCAACTTCGTCTTCCGCACCGCCGGCGCGGTGCCCATAGCGGCGCGCCACGAGGACGAAGGGATCTACGAACGAGCCTTCCAGCGCATCGCCGACTACCTGAGGGACGGGGAGCTGGTGTGCATCTTCCCTGAGGGCAAGCTGACCGCCGACGGCGAGATGAATGAGTTCCGCGCCGGGATCGAGCGGATCATCGAGGAAACCCCGGTTCCGGTGGTCCCCATGGCGCTGCAGGGCCTGTGGGGCAGCTTCTTCAGCCGCGACCCGAACAAGGGCTTCTTCCGCCGCCTGTGGTCGCGGGTAAGCCTGGTGGCCGGCGAATCGGTGGCGCCGGGGGCGGTGGAGCGCCTCGACCTGCAGGCGCGGGTGACGAGCTTGCGCGGCGAAGCTCGTTGATCGATCCGCAGAAACGAAAAAGCCCCGGCGATGCCGGGGCTTTTTTTGGCGAACTACAAGTTAGATAACTTGTACTTCGTCGGCTTGCAGGCCTTTCTGGCCGTTGACGACCACGAAGGAAACCTTCTGGCCTTCCTGCAGGCTCTTGAAGCCGGTGCCCTGGATGGAACGGAAGTGAACGAACAGGTCGTTACCGCTTTCCGGGGTGATGAAGCCGAAGCCTTTGGCGTCGTTGAACCATTTTACGGTGCCGTTCTGACGATTCGACATGGTGTAACTCCTGAAACAAAGTTGATTGCGGCGACGGAAATATCCGAGCCGGTAGGTACTGAGTTGCAAAGAGTACGAGGAGCCGAGGCGATGAGCGGACCGAGATCTACCACACCAGGTCACGATTCACTGTGACCCAAGCAAGCACAGTGGTCGCAGAGTACGCGATAAAACTGCGGAAAGCGATACCCCTCGGAGCATATTCGATGGATGTCTAATGGCTCAGCTTGAGGCCGACCAGTCCGCAGACGATCAGCGCGACGCTGGCCAGGCGCAGCAATGCCATGGATTCGCCGAACAGGACGATCCCGGCGATTACCGTGCCGACCGCGCCGACCCCGGTCCAGACGGCATAGGCGGTGCCCAGCGGCAGGTGCTTCATGGCCAGGCCGAGCAGGCCCAGGCTGACCAGCATGGCGAGCGCCGTGAGGACCGTGGGAAGCGGCTTGCTGAAGCCCTCGGTGTATTTCAGACCAACGGCCCAGCCCACTTCGAACAGGCCGGCAAAAAACAGGATGATCCAGGACATGGCGATCTCCAGGGCAACGGGTGGCGGGGCCGTCCCCATTCGATCACCGGCCGGAGGCGGGTGGTGAGGTCGTCCTCACTGCGTGCGGTATTTTGCATGGTTCATCGGTCGGGACAAGGCTTCCCGACCGGGACCCAGTTCAACGCGGCGTATCATCCAGGCGCCGGAACAGGGCGGCCAGCAGCGAACCGGAGAGATTGTGCCAGACGCTGAACAGCGCGCTGGGCACCGCTGCCAGGGGCGAGAAATGGGCGTTGGCCAGCGCCGCGCCGAGCCCCGAGTTCTGCATGCCGACTTCGATGGCCAGGGCCTTGCGCTGCGCCAGCGGCATGCCGGTCAGCTTGCCGGTGAGATAGCCGAGCAACAGGCCGAAGCCGTTGTGCAGCATCACCACGGCCATGATCAGCAGGCCGGACTCGGCGATCCGCGCCTGGCTGGCGGCCACCACCGCGGCGATGATCACCACGATGCTGAATACCGAGACCAGCGGCAGCACCTCCGCCACCTGCCGGGTGCGCTCGCCGAGCAGGCGCTGTGCCAGCAGGCCGAGGGCGATGGGCACCAGCACCACCTGGAGGATCGACAGGAACATTGCCGCGAACGACACCGGCAGCCAGGCCGAAGCCAGCAGCCAGACCAGCGCCGGCGTGACCAGCGGGGCGAGCAGGGTGGTCACCGAGGTGATCGCCACCGACAGGGCGACATCGCCACGGGACAGCCAGGTCATCACGTTGGAAGCGGTGCCGCCGGGGCAGCAGCCGACCAGGATCACGCCCACCGCGATCTCCGCCGGCAACTGCAACAGGCGGCAGAGCAGCCAGGCCAGGCCGGGCATGATGACGAACTGGGCCAGCACGCCGATCAGCACCCGTATGGGGTGCCGGGCGACCTCGCGGAAGTCTTCGCCCTTGAGCGTCAGGCCCATGCCGAACATCACCAGGCCGAGCAGTGGCGCGATGGCTGCGGTGAGCGGGAGGAACCAGGCAGGGCGGAAGAAGGCGAGGATGGCGAACAGCAGGACCCAGAACGGGAAGCTGGCGCTGACGAAGCGGCTCAGGGCGGTCAGGGCACGCATGGGCTTTCCTTGTTATTGGACGGCCGCCAGTCTGCCATGCCGGGCGCGACTCTCCCAGCGGCGGGCGCCGCCGGGAGAGCGGGGCGTCAGACGCCCTGGGGGATTTCTTCGCCGCCGAGGGCCTCGAAGAGCGCCGGAAGGAATTCGGCGAAGGTCAGCATCATCAGGGTGAAGCTGGCATCGAGCTGGCCGAGGGCGTCTTCGCCGCCGTCCTTTTCCGCCTGCTCCTGCAGCAGGTCTTCGAAGCGCAGGCGCTTGACCGCCAACTTGTCGTCGAGGACGAAGGACAGCTTGTCCGACCAGGCCAGGGACAACTGGGTGACCAGCTTGCCGGCGGTGAGATGCAGCTGGATTTCCTCGCTGGTCAGGTCCTGGCGCTTGCAGCGGACCACGCCGCCATCCTCGTGGGTGTCGCGCAGCTCGCATTCGTCGAGCACGTGGAAGTCGCCGGCGGCTTCCTGGGTCTTGACCCAGTCGGTGAGGGTCGCGGTCGGCGCGACCTTCACGCTCAGCGGGCGTACCGGCAGGGAGCCGAGCGCTTCGCGCAGCGTCGAGAGCAGGTCTTCGGCCTTCTTCGCGCTGGCCGAGTCGACCAGGATCAGGCCGAGGCTCGGCGCGATCGCGGCGAAGGTGCTGGAGCGGCGGATGAAGGCGCGCGGCAGCAGGGTCTGGACGATCTCGTCCTTCAACTGGTCGCGTTCCTTCTTGTAGACCTTGCGCATCTGCTGGGCTTCGATCTCGTCGACCTTTTCCTTCAGTGCGTCACGCACGACGCTGCCCGGCAGGATGCGCTCTTCCTTGCGTGCCGAGATCAGGAAGAAGTCCTGGCTGACGTGTACCAGCGGTGCGTCCGGGCCTTTGCCGAACGGCGCGGTGAAGCCGTAGGTGGTCAGCTCCTGGCTGGCGCAGGGGCGGGCGGGTTTTTCGCCGAGGGCTTTCTCGAGGGAATCGGCATCCAGTTGCAGATCCTGGGTGAGGCGGTAGACGAGCAGATTGCGGAACCACATGGGGTCGTTCTCTCCGGGCACAAAGGACCCATTATTCCGCCGCTGGCGGCTCAGGCCAACCCCGGTCCGTCGCTAACTCCTTGGAACGGCAGAAAATTTTTTTCATCGAGGGGCTTGCCAGGGGGCGAATCGCTCCGTAGAATGCGCCCCACTTCGAGAGTGAAGGGTGATTAGCTCAGCTGGGAGAGCATCTGCCTTACAAGCAGAGGGTCGGCGGTTCGATCCCGTCATCACCCACCAATCTCGCAAGTTACGCGCAGCGGTAGTTCAGTCGGTTAGAATACCGGCCTGTCACGCCGGGGGTCGCGGGTTCGAGTCCCGTCCGCTGCGCCATTTCCTTCCTCAGCTGTATCTCTTGCGCTTCCTTCCCGCTTCATAATTCGACGTTTCTCGACGCTTCCTTTCCGCTGTTCTTCTGTCCTCGTTCCACGCGTTCGTTCTGCTATCTCCTTCATTTTTCGGAAAGTTCGGCCTTGAACTTATCCGCGCGCACCTGTTCCTATTGCCCATAGCCACTGGTCGCGACAGCCTGCTAAGCTCGCGGCTTCATCGAATATGCCCGAGCGGCGAACAGATTAAAGGACTCAGCATGAAACAACATCGGTTGGCAGCAGCGATCGCACTGGTCGGTCTGGTTCTCTCCGGCTGCGATTCGCAGACCAACGTTGAGTTGAAGACCCCGGCGCAGAAAGCTTCCTATGGTATCGGCCTGAACATGGGCAAGAGCCTGTCCCAGGAAGGCATGGACGACCTGGATTCGAAAGCCGTCGCCAAGGGCATCGAAGACGCCCTCGGCAAGAAGAAGCAGCAGCTCACCGATGAAGAGCTGACCGAAGCCTTCGCCTTCCTGCAGAAACGTGCCGAGGAGCGCATGGCGGCCATCGGCGACGAAAACGCCAAGGCCGGCAAGAAATTCCTCGAGGAAAACGGCAAGCGCGACGGCGTGACCACCACCGCTTCCGGCCTCCAGTACGAAATCGTGAAGAAGGCCGATGGCCCGCAACCGAAGGCCACCGACGTGGTGACCGTCCACTACGAAGGCCGCCTGACCGATGGCACCGTCTTCGACAGCTCCATCGAGCGCGGCAGCCCGATCGACCTGCCGGTCAGCGGCGTGATCCCGGGTTGGGTCGAAGCCCTGCAACTGATGCACGTCGGCGAGAAGATCAAGCTGTACATCCCCAGCGAGCTGGCCTACGGCGCGCAGAGCCCGAGCCCGGCGATCCCGGCCAACTCGGTACTGGTCTTCGACATGGAACTGCTCGGCATCAAGGATCCGTCCAAGCCGGACGCGGAGCCCGAGGCCGGTGCCGCAGCGCAGCCCGAAGCCAAGGCGGACGCGAAGAAGTAATTCTTCCGCCGCGATGCATGAAACGCCCCGTCCATGACGGGGCGTTTTCATTTGCGGATTCGGCTGAACCCAGGCGCTGCCGCGAGGGTCTGAAAACAGGTCGAGGGCACGGCCGGTGTTACCCTTATGCACACATTTGTCGCACGTCGACCCGACCTACGGTATTGACCTCGGGTTGTCCGTTGCGCTAGGTCAAACCCTTGATTTTCAATGCTTTTAGAGCATTGTCTAAAAAGTGTCCGATCTGTCGGAAAGCCTGTAGCGACGGGCTTCTCGCCGACGGAAGGGGGGGCTGTTCACAAGGTTATCCACAGTATGCGTGGATAACCCGGAGAGCCTCGGCGGCAAGCGCTTGAGCGAGGTGGAAGGATGGATGCACCACGAGGATTCAGTCGTTACCTGGGGATCGCGGAACGTTTCCTGGCCCGTGGCCGGGTGCCCGCCTTGTTGATTGCGGTAGCACGCAAGCGCTCGCGCCTGAAGCTGGTGAAGAGCGACCTGCGCCTGCTGCAGGAACTGCTGGTGGCCTGGGTTCGCGGCGAATACCGCGGACTCAGCCGCCAGGCGTTGCTCTCGGTGATCGCGGCGCTGGCCTATTTCCTTTCGCCGGTGGATATCGTCCCCGACTTCATCTTCGGTGTCGGCTTGCTCGACGATCTCGCCGTCCTTGCCTGGGTAGTGCGTCGCTGGCAGTCCGAGCTGGATGCCTTCAAGGTCTGGCGCGACGCCCAGGCCGTCGAGACGCAGCAGGCGCTGCGAGAGCTGCCGGCTCCCAGGGCGGAGCGCGTTCAGGGTTCCTGAGGGGTTCGCAGGCTGTTTTCCAGCAGGCGCTCGATGCTGCCGTCCCTGACCATCTCGTCGAGCACCCGGTCCATACTTTCGACGGGGACCGGCAGTTGTCCGCCATAGATGCAGTGCATCCGATAGCTCTGCAGTACCAGCGGACTGACGCTCAGGCCCAGCTCGGGATGCTGGCGCGTCAGGTAGAGCAGCGGGCGGCGCATGTCCACCGCGGCGTCCAGGCGCGAACGCTTGAGCATCTGCACGCGACTGGCCAGGTCGCGGGTATCTTCGCGGCGAATTTCCCCGGCAGCGAAGGCCTGCATGAGATCGTCCGCGTAGACATAGCCTAGACTTGTACCCAGGGTCTTGCCGCGCAGCTCGGCGAAGTCGCGGATCGCCGGACGGTCGTCGCGCTGCAGCAGGACGTCCTGCTCTTCGAAGAGGGCAGGAGACCAATGGTAGCGTTCGGGTTTGCTATCCCATCCGGGGTTGGAGTTGCAGATCACGTGAATATGTCCGCTGGCCATGAAGCCGTCGATCCTTCGGTTCGGCGTTTCCACGAAACGCAGCGACAATCCCAGCCGCTGCGCGACCCGCTCCCCCAACTGGCGGGTGAAGCCGCCTTGCAGCTGGTGATCGACGATGTCCACGTAGGGCATGCCGTCGGCGGGGCTGAAGCCCCAGCGCAGCTCGCCGGCGAAGGCCTGTCCGACTCCCAGCAGGATGCACAAACCAAGACTTCTCCGGCGCACCCGTGGGCTCCTCCACCAGGCAGACTGTGTGACCAGGGCAGCAGTATAGCCAGTCCGCAGCGGCGCGGTGCCTGATAAGATGGCGGCTTGCAAGGAGACCGACATGAATGTCCAAGTGATCACGCGAGACGGCGAGGCGGAATACGCGGTGTTGCCCTGGGCCGAATACCAGGCGTTGCTGGCCGCCGCCGGTCGCCCGGCCGCCAGTGTCGCGGTGGAGACGACCGCGCCGGCGGTGCCATCCGCGAGCCTGCTGGAGCGCCGCGAGGCGCGCGGCCTGAGCCTGGAACAGGTGGCCCGGGAGGTCGGTATCAGTCCTTCCTACATGACGATGATCGAACGCGGCGAACGCGAGGCCAGCGAGGCCATCCTGTTCGCCCTGGAGCGTGTGCTGGGCAAAGCGACGGGGGCCTGACCTTGAGTGTGCTGATCAGCCGTAAACACTGGGATAGCCTGCTGCTGGAAATCGAGGATGCGCGTCGCCAGCGTCATCTGCTCACCTACCGGGCGCTGATCGAGCGCCTGCAACTGCCGACTCCGGCGATGACCACCCTCACCGCGGCTCTCGAGCACCTGGCATCGCTGGATGCGCGCTCGGGGCGTCCGTTGCGCAGTTCGCTGGTCATCAGCCAGGGCGCAAGCCGCTTGCCGCGCACCGGTTTCTTCGAGTGCGTGGAGCGCCTCGGGCGTTTTTCCGGTCCGCCGGACGGCCCGGCCGCGGCTGGCTGGCATGCGGCGGAAGTGGTCCGTGTCTTCGAATTCGAGTATCCCGATGAACTCTGAATGGATCTGGCGCCTGCGCGCCCGCCTCGGTTACGGCGTGGCCCGGCAGTTGCTGGGCTGGCCCTGGCTGGTCAAGCAGCCGCGAGCCTGGCAGTGGATGCAAGGGCAGTTCTCGCGCATGGCCAACCTCGGACACCGCGACGCCCAGGCGTTCTACGGTCACCTGCTGCTGTTCCGTGGACAGGGCTTCGGCGCACGCGAGGAGGGCCTGCGCCTGCTGCGCCTGGCTGCCAGCGCGGGCGATGGGAAAGCGGCCTACCAGCTCGGCGTGCAGGCGCTCAAGGGCGACAGCCGGCAAGCGCCCGACGCGCTGGCAGCCAGCCGCCACTGGGCGCAAGCGGCAGAGGCGGGCCACCCGCTGGCGGCGCGCAAGCTGGCGGAACTCTACCGCGATGGAGGCCCGGGCCTGGCGCCGGACAGCGAGCGCGCCGAGCACTATGCGCAACGGGCGTCCGCGCTCGGTCTATAGCTGAACGAACGGTTCAGGCGGCCTCGATCAGGTGCAGGCTGTAGCCTGGCAGCGCCTTCGCCTGGCGCTTGGCCTCGGAGGCCAGCGTCGCCAGGTGCGCGGCATCCATTCCCTGGCAGGCTTCGGCCGGTAGATGCACCACGCCGACGGACAATGACAGCAGCGGGTACTCCTCGCGCTGGCCATGGCGATTGTGTGCAACGAAACAGCCGGCGTCCAGGTGCTCGCGGCTGTAGAAGCGTCGGCATTGGCTCTGGAAGGTTTCCAGCAATCGGTCGATCCGTGTGCGCCAGTCCTCGGGGCCGAGCACCAGCATGAAGTCGTCGCCGCGGGCGTAGCCGTAGAGATCGGTCAACGGCTCAATTCGTGAAATTTCATACTCTGCGGCACAAGCAGATCTTTACAAGACGTTGGGGGCACAATTTGTGAAAAAAGTGTAGCCCCCTTACTGGGATTTTAGTTTTTGACTAATAAGCGATGCTGCTTATCTGGAAGATATATTTTTCTATGCTCTTTAAAACTGTCAGGATATTTTTTGAGGCCGGTAGTGAGTATGACTTGATAAGATTTTCCATAGCTACCAAGCTCGCCAATTTTTTCAAGGCAACGTTTAAGATTATCTAGCTCAATTCCTGATGTTTCTGGTGTATCGATAAGCAAGAATCTAGGGAATGGTACGTCTTCTTGTGAGAGGGATAGATTCATGAGGGCGAGATAATACATGAGTCGCCTTGATACGGCTGAGCTGGCCTCTCTATACTCCCCGCTACCAACTATCGGGAGGTAGTCATCTAAGCTTATGCGAGCAGTGTTGCAGTCAGGTAGAGAGTCGGTCATTAACTTGTTGTAGATGGAGCTGAGCTTCCCTACCTTCTCTTGAATATCTATTTTTGCTTTTGCTTCTAACTCATCTGTTTGCAGCTTTGAATTTTCATGCTCGCTTCTCTTTCGCTCATAATCATTTGTTAGGCGAACATTTTTGCTTTCTGCTTCAATTTGCTGGCGTATTTTTTCTATGTCTTGACGAGTGTTTAGAATTTCATCGTCAATATCATTAATTGTGTCTAGGTCTACTGGAGTATCTAGGTTGTCAATCCGTTCTTCTATTTTTCGCATTAACTCTGGAATTTCTGTTTCTAGTCTGCGAATGTCATTCTGAATAGTATTTAGGTCTTGGTCGCAATCAGCTATCGCTATTTCAATGGTTTGGGTTGTCTTGATTTTTGCTTTATAGATTTCTTTGTATTCTTTTGATGTGTAGAAGAAGCGTTGATATTGTTCCTCTTGTATTTCTGAGCCGCATACACAATGACCTGTTGCTCGCTCAACCTTTCCTAAGCAGTAAGGGCATGTGTCTGCCGAGAATAAATTTAGTTGATCATGCGAGTGTATGATTTTTACGATTTGAGAGATTTCTCTTAGAGTATTTTCTTTTACGGTATTTAGTTGTTGTTTTTCACCTAAGGTTGAGATCAGGTCTTGATTTGATTTGCTTAATTTTAGTTGTTTTTCGGTGATTTGATTTTTGATGTCTATCAGTGCATGGTCTACTACTGTGCCTCTGACCTCTCTATTGCTTTTGAATTTGTTCCTAGCGTTGTGCAAACGTTCTAATTGATTCTCTTTTTCTTGCAGGGACGTCTGAAGGAACGAAATATTTAGCGGTTCTGAGCTTCCAGATAGCTCTTCAATGATTCGGGAATATTCTTTCAGAAGCCCCGCTGCAATATTTTTATCTTTTTCTAGTGCTTTTGACTTAGAAAGGGATTCGTAGTATTCCGAAAATGTTTTCCCGACTAAAAGCTCAAAGATGGCTTTTCTCAGAAGCTCTGAGTCATTCATGAAATTGCTTTGGGTATCTATCTTTTTGTAAACCCCTTTAGGGTCGGGCTGCTGGTCGTGATAGATAAGCCGCATAAGATCAGTAAAATTAATTTTGAAATTTCTATAGCCTTGGTATAGCTCTACAACGGTTATTCCAAGCTTCGAGAGAATCCAGTCGGAAAATATATACTCAACTTCAGGAGAACGAAATACCTGAAATATGGAGGTGGGCTCATCGTTGTTGTATATTAATACTGGTGATTTGGTTCCGATGTCGCAGGCTTCTAGGGTAGATGATACAGCTATATCGTTGTCGTCTATATGGCGAGTTAATTTGTAGCTTTCATTGTTTATTTTTATGTAAAGCTCTACGCGATTGTCTTTGTCTTCTGTAATTTGTTTGTGCTGCTCTTTCTTCTCTTTACGGCTGAATTCGCTAACTCGCCCGCCAAGCCCATAATAGATCAAATTGCAGAAGGTGCTCTTGCCCGTTCCGTTGTCACCTTCTATAAGAATGAGGTTTTCATCAAATAGGGGGGATTCGAAATGGTAATTTGCGCCCTCATAAACTACCTTCTGAATTCTTAAACTTCCCATATTTTTATACCTCTGTCCCGATATGTCTTGCTAAGAAATGTATCAAGAGTAATAGCTGTGCTTCTCTGAATTGTCCTCTTGAATTTCTCGCAATTCATGTACTCGCTCTTGAAGACTTCCTTGGATAGAAAGCCCGAGGGTAGCTCTTCTTTGTTTAGGGCTATGTTGACTAGTGATTCTGTGTCCCCCTTGTGGAGAGATATATATCCCTTTTTTTCAAGAGTGAATAAAATTTTTAATGTTTCGCTTCTTTTTGCAAGACCATTTGTATAGCTGTGAAAAAGAAAGTCTTTATCGCCTTTGTGTAGCTTCTCTGTGGCTGAGGATTCTAATATTAGTATGTTTCGATTGTTAGTTATTAATTCTATTATGAATGGAATTTTTCTGTAGTCTTTAAAGACTCGCCCCTTGGTGCAGTTAAGGCAGTCAAGGATAATTATTGTCGCGTATGTTAGTAGATAGAAGTCATCAGATGATATGAACATTAAGTTCTTTTTGGCTGCCTCGTTCATTCGGATTTCTCCTCGTCGAAGCATATGAAACATGAATCTATTAAGTTTACTACTATTCCGTTGATGGTTTCTTTGTTTGATACTGTGTATGTGTAATCCTTTTTTAGTTCTTTAATCGTGTCTGCTGCTTTTTGCTGTAATGATTTTATTGTGGTGTCGATTGAAGTTTGATTAACGGTGTCGCTGAATTTGTTGTTATCGAAAAAATAGTCTTCGCAGGCTTCAAAAACTCGATACTTTAATGATAAAAAGCTTCTGTTGCTTGCTTCTTCTTCTGTTTTCGAACTACAGGCTTTTCTTGCAAGGGTTGCAATTTTTGATTTTGGGTATGCAGGGCAACTATCTAGTATTTTTTCTTCTAAATTGCGTTTGTCGGTGATTTTGGCTGATAGCTCTTGAAGTTCTTTCCATATGGGGTCGAGCAGTTGTTCACTGACTTCGGATTCTGCCATTTTGAAAATTAGCTCTACCTCGGCCGAGTTTATAAATCTCTCTGCAAAGTCTTCGAAGTGTTGCTTTTCATCAATTTTGTCGAGAATTTTGGCGAGGATCAGTTGCTCCTTTCCGCTCATGCTGAGTTGATAATATTTACAGCTCTTTATCAGTTTCTCTGCACTGTCTTGGAGTTCTGACTCGTCTTCTTGCCCAGATAGCCAGTTTATTTTCTTAAGAAAAATCTTGAAGTCTTCTAAAGAAATGTCTTCTAGAGCTTTGAGGTAGCCATTGCCGGGGATTTTTTCATATTGCTTTTTGTATTCTGAAAGCAGAATGGCTTTGACAATACTGGATATGTTGTCGGGGATTTCAGATGAATTTTTAAGGATTTCAAGGATAGGCTTGTCGGGAAGCTCTATGGTTGTTCCGTCTGCAAGTTCTTTCTTTTTCTCTTTTCCGAAGTTCGTCGTGGTGTAAAAGCTAAAATTGAATACTGTGGATTGGCTTTTATGCCACTTGCCTATATAGATATCGAAAAAGCTTACGAGGGTGTTTAGTACGGCTTCTGAGTATATGGTGAAGTTGCTATCAGAGCTATAGTTTTTGTCTTCTTCAATTATTTGCTCTGTGCTTAGATTTACAGTTTTTATTATTGTTACATCTTCTTCCGCTTCAATCGCTGCGTAGTAGAAGTTTACATTCGACAAGTCATTTGCTGCTTTCAGTAGAAGCGTTGCAGCCCGGAGCTTTTGGAGCCGGAAGCCTTTTGTTTTGTCAGCAGCATCCCGGTTTATTATCTGCGTCATATCGACGTGTAATCCATTACTTAGGTTGTTCGGGTGTTTCTATGACCGAACCCTAACTGAAAGCTGACCATGCTGTCGATATGCCGCTATGCCTTGCCTGGCTTACGCCTTCCCGGATGGGGGCAGGGGGCAGCACTGAAGGGTAAGGTCAACTCTGGCCCGTGCAGATTTAGCTGAGTCTCCACACGGAGCCAACTCTGCTCTGTTAGTACCTCCGCAGCATTTGCATATCCAGACAGTAGAAGTGAGCGATTTCAGGCCATAGTGAAGCCCACCCAAGTCGTTGAAGGGTTTGAAGCTGTCGACATCGATGTAGCAGATCACCGCCTCGCGCCTTTGCTGCAGCAGGCGTTCGAGGCATTGCTGGATCGGCACGTTGCCGGGAAGCAAGGTGAGCGGATTGGCGTGCCGCGCCTGCTGGAGCTTTTCCTCGGTGATCAGCCTGAGCACGTCGATCACCCGGCCCATTCCCGCATAGTGCCCGCCGCGGGTGACGATGAAGTCTTCCTCGATACGCTGGCGTGCGCGGCTGGTCAGCAGGCGGCTGACCTGCTGCAGGGTCTGACCGAGTTCCACGGCGAGAAAATCGTCGCTCATCAGGCGGCTGATCGGCTTGCGCAGGAACAGGTCGCAGGCGAAGGGCCGGAGCAAGGCGTCGGTGAGCGCGTGGCGATGGACGATGCCGATGGGACGCCTTTCTTCGTCGAGGATCGCCAGGGAGTTCAGGTTGGCCTGGTGGCGGAAGATTTCCACCACTTCCTGGGGCGAGGTGCGAACGTCGACCGCGCGCTGTTCCAGCAGCAGCGCACGCAGGTCGCCGTGCTCGTCGCCGGATGACTGGCTGGGGGCGCCAGCGCTGGGCAGCATCTGTTGTACGTCGCTCGCCGGGTGTTCCTGCGGGCGGCCGAACAGATAGCCTTGCACCAGGTCGACCCCCATCTCGCTAAGCACCGCGAGTTCCTCGGGCAGTTCGATGCCTTCGGCGATGACCTGGGCGCGAGAGGCCCGCGCCATCTTCAGGATGGAGCCGACGAACTCGCGTTTCACGGTGTCCAGGTGGATGCCGTCGACGAAGTGGCGGTCGATCTTCACGTAGTCCGGACGCAGTTCCGACCACAGGCGCAGGCTGGAGTAGCCAGCGCCGAGGTCGTCGAGGGCGATGGAGAAGCCCATGGCGCGATAGTGGTGCAGCGCGGTGTCGAGCAGGTCGAAGTCGTCGATGGGGGTCTGTTCGGTCAGTTCGATCACCACCCGGTTCGGCGAGATCCCCAGCTGTTGCAGCAATTGCAGGGTGCGGCCGGGCGGATGGCCGGCCTCGAGGAGGGACTCCGGGGAGATGTTGAGGAACAGCATGGCGTCGCCCTGGATGTCGCGGAAGCGGCTGAAGGCGCGTTGTCGGCAGAGTAGTTCCAGTTCGCTCAGCCGTCCGCATTGGCGGGCCACGGCGAACAGCGCCAGGGGCGAGTGCAGCGGGCTGTTGGACGGACCGCGGGTCAGCGCTTCGTAGCCGACCAGGCGCCGTTCGGAAAGCGAGAGGATGGGCTGGAACAGGCAGTGCAGGTCGCCGTGGGCCAGGATGCTGTCCAGGGCGCTCAACTGCTCGGTGACGGTCATGGAACGCTCTCGTTGCAATGAAAAAGGGCCGGTTGTGCAACCGGCCCCGTATTTCACGACAGTCCCATGACTGTTTTATGACGCTCCCGCTGAACTCAGTGCTTGGCCACCGCCGAGTTGAGGTTCAGGTAGTCCAGCAGGATGTGCCCGGACTCGGTGAGGTAGGCGTCGTCCTGCGGCTTGGTCTTGTCGTCCTCTTCCGGCAGGGCGTTCTCGTCCTCGCGCTTGAGTTCCTTCAGCGGCTCCTGGCCCTTGGACTTGCGCAGGGCGTTCTCCATGGCCAACTGGCGGTTCTCGATGCTGGTCTGCTGGGCGCGGCGCTTGGCCTCGTTCAGGCTGACGGTCTTCTCCTTCATCAGCTCCTGGGCCAGCGCCAGGCGCTCGCGGGCGTAGACGAAGTCGGCGTTGTTCTCGGTGCGCGCGTCGTGCTGGGCCTTGAGTTGCGCGAGGAACGGCTTGAACGGGTTGGCCTCGTCCTTCACCACCGGGCGGATGGTGTCCCAGGGCATCGAGTCGGGCAGGGCGCTTTCGCCGATTTCCTTGTCGTCGACGATGGACGGGTAGCTGATGTCCGGGATCACGCCCTGGTGCTGGGTGCTCTGACCGGAGACTCGGTAGAACTTCGCCAGGGTCAGCTTCAGTTCGCCGTGGTTGAGCGGCTGGATGGTCTGCACGGTGCCCTTGCCGAAGGTCTGTCCACCGAGGATCAGCGCGCGGTGGTAGTCCTGCATGGCGCCGGCGAAGATCTCCGAGGCGGAGGCCGAGAGACGGTTGACCAGTACCGCCAGCGGGCCGGTATAGAAGGCCTTGCCTTCGTCGTCGTTGAGCACGTCGACGCGGCCGTCGCTGTTGCGCACCAGTACGGTCGGGCCCTGGTCGATGAACAGGCCGGTCAGCTCGGTGGCCTCCTGCAGGGAGCCGCCGCCGTTGTTGCGCAGGTCGAGGACGATGCCATCGACCTTGTCCTTCTGCAACTCGGCGACCAGCTTCTTCACGTCGCGGGTGGTGCTCTTGTAGTTCGGGTCGCCGGCGCGGTAGGCCTTGAAGTCCAGGTAGAAGGCCGGCAGGTCGATCACGCCGAGCTTGTAGCTGCGGCCTTCGTGGTCGACCTTGATGATGGATTTCTTCGCCGCCTGGTCCTCCAGCTTCACCGCCTCGCGGGTGATGGCGACGATCTTGCTGGTCTGGTCGTTCGGCGCGTTGCTCGCCGGAATCACTTCCAGGCGTACCTGGGAACCTTTCGGCCCACGGATCAGCTTGACCACTTCATCCAGGCGCCAGCCGACCACGTCGACCATTTCGCCCTTGCCCTGGGCGACGCCGATGATCTTGTCGGAGGTGGCGATCTGCTTGCTCTTCGCCGCCGGGCCGGCCGGCACCAGGCGTACGACCTTGACGTAGTCGTTGTCGCTCTGCAGCACCGCGCCGATGCCTTCCAGCGAGAGGCTCATGTTGATGTCGAAGTTTTCCGCGTTGTCCGGCGACAGGTACTGGGTGTGCGGATCGTAGGACTGGGCGAAGGCGTTGATGTAGGCCTGGAAGATGTCTTCGCTGCGGGTCTGCTTCAGGCGCGACAGCTGGTTCTTGTAGCGCTTGGTGAGCTGTTCCTGGATCGCCTTGTCGTCCTTGCCGGTGATCTTCAGGCGCAGGACCTCGTCCTTCACCTTCTTGCGCCAGAGGTCGTCGAGCTCTGCGGTGTCCTTCGCCCAGGGGGCCTTTTCGCGGTCGATCAGCAGGCTCTCGTCGACGCTGAAGTCGATCTTGTCGACGCCCTTGTCGAGCATCGCCAGGGCATAGTCGAGCCGACCTTCCAGGCGGTCGAGGTGGCGCTTGTAGATGACGAAGCCGGGATCGAGGTCGCCGCTCTTGAGGAAGTCGTCGAACCTGTTGCGCCAGCGATCGAACTCGGCGATGTCGCCGGCGGTGAAGTACATCCGCGCCGGATCGAGCATCTTCAGGTAGCTGTCGTAGATCTTGGCCGAGCGTTCATCGTTCAGCGGCGGCTTGTTGTAGTGGTGCCGCTTGAGCAGTTCCACGACGTTGAGGCTGGCGATGACCTGCTCGCGGTCCGGCTGCAGGCTGTCCCAGGAATTCTGGGCGCTGCCGACGGAGACGGCGGTCGAGGCGAACAGCGGCAGCGAACTGGCGCCGAGGAGGAGCAACAGGGCGGTACGGGGCAGAAAACGCTTCATGCTGATTCGACTGATCGCGGAGTAATGACGCATATTAGGCCTTATTAGCCGGCGCCGGGTTCCCTTGGCGCAATGCAAAAAGCCCGACTCTGGGTGATCGGGCCGTGACAACCCCACTATGGAGGCAGCGTGAACGCATTGCAAGGTATCGAAGGTCGTGTCGAGTGGTCGGAAATCGCCGCCCCGTCCTGCGGTCAGGGCGAAATCCGCATCCGCGTGGCGGCCGCCGGACTCAACCGCGCCGACCTGTTGCAGAAGGCCGGGCTCTACCCGCCGCCACCCGGCGCCAGCCCGGCGCTGGGGCTCGAGTGTGCGGGTGTGGTCAGCGAGGTGGGCGCGGGCAGCACCTGGCAGGTCGGCGACCGGGTCTGCGCGCTGCTCGCCGGCGGCGGCATGGCCGAGGAAGTGGTGGTGGACGCGCGCCACGTACTGCCGGTCCCGGCAGGGCTGAGCCTGGCGGAGGCGGCGGGGATTCCGGAGGTCTACGCCACGGCCTGGCTGAACCTGTTCCAGTTGGCGGCGTTGCAGCCCGGCGAGAAAGTGCTGCTGCACGCCGGCGCCAGCGGCGTCGGTTCGGCCGGCATCCAATTGTGCAAGGCGTTCGGCAACCCCTGCTGGGTCAGCGTCGGTTCCGCCGAACGCCTGGCCTACTGCGAATCCCTGGGCGCCGCCGGCGGCGTGCTGCGCAAGCAGAGCCTGGAATCGCTGCGCGATTTCGCCCCGTTCGACGTGATCCTCGATCCGGTCGGCGCCCGCTATGCCGGGTTGAACCTGGAGTTGCTGCGGCGCGACGGGCGCTGGGTGATCATCGGCCTGATGGGCGGCCGCGAGGCGCAACTGGACCTGGCTCAACTGCTAGGCAAACGCATCCAGTTGACCGGCTCGACCCTGCGTACCCGTGATGCCGAGTTCAAGGCGCAGTTGATCGCCGAACTGGGGTTGAAGGTCTGGCCATTGTTCTCCGCCGGGAAACTCCGCGCGCAGCTGGAGCGAACCTTCCCGATCGGCGACGCCGAGGCGGCGTTCGAGGCGTTGGCGAGCAACCAGGTGCAGGGCAAGGTCGTGCTGGTGGTGGACCCGTCGCTGGCCTGAAGGGCCGCTTCGGCGAGGCGATGGAAAGCGCGATCCGCTCGCGCTTTCGCAGCGAGCCTGTCAGCGCCAGGTGTTGACCGGCCAGCCCATTTCCTTGGCGTAGGCGAGCAGGGTCGGGTCCGGATTGACCGTATTCGGATGGCCGACCAGCTTCAGCAGCGGCAGGTCGTTGCGCGAGTCCGAATAGAACCAGGCGTCGGCCAGTTGGCGATCGTCTCCTTCCAGCAGGTCGAGCAGACGCAATACCTTGCCTTCGCGATAGGTGAGGGTGCCGAGGGTGCGGCCGGTGTAGTGTCCGTCGAGCACTTCGAGATCGATGGCGAGGACTTCGTCGACGCCGATCCGCGCCGCGATCGGCTTGACCAGGTGCACCCCGGATGCGGAGACGATCAGCACCCGGTCGTTGGCGCTGCGGTGGCGCGCCAGGCAGGCGCAGGCGTCGCTGTAGATCAGCGGCTCGATGACCTCCTCGACGTAGGCCTCCACTTCCCGCTCGACTTCCTCGACGCTGCGACCGATCAGCGGTTGCAGGGTGTAGTCCATGTACAGGTCCATGGACAGCTTGCCTTCGGCGTACTGCTCCATCAGTTCGGCGTCGCGGCGGACGAAGGATTCGTCGACCCAGCCGAGACTCGCCATGCGCTGGCTCCACAGGCTGGAGCAGTCGCCGTGGATCATGGTCTCGTCCAGGTCGAAGATCACCAGGCTCATCAAGCTACCTCTCGAATACTGTTGCGATCGATGACCAGCGTCAGCTGACTGCCGGCCGGATACAGGCGGTCTGCGCTGCGGTTGAGGACGTCGACGGTGAGTTCCACCCCGGCGGCCTCGACGCGGTAACGGATCACGTTGCCGAGCAGACTGTGCGAGCGTACCAGCGCCGGCACGCCTTCGCTCGGTTCGTTGCCCAGGCGCAGGGATTCCGGGCGGATCGCCACCTGTTGCGCGCAGGGCTGGCCGAGCAGGCGGCTGGCCTGTTCGGCGTCGAGCAGGTTGTAGTTGCCGATGAAGCCGGCGGCGAAGGCGTTTTCCGGCGCGGTGTAGAGGGTCTCCGCGTCGCCGCTCTGGACGATGCGTCCGGCGTTCATCAGGACGATGCGGTCGGACAGGGTCAGCGCTTCCTCCTGGTCATGGGTGACGAACACCGTGGTCAGCCCCAGCTCCTGCTGGATGCGGCGGATCTGTTCGCGCAGGTGCTTGCGGATGCGCGCGTCGAGGGCCGACAGCGGCTCGTCGAGCAGCAGCAGGCGCGGGCGCGTCACCAGCGAGCGGGCCAGCGCCACGCGCTGGCACTGGCCGCCGGAGAGTTGGTGCGGGTAGCGTGCGGCGTACTCGCCCAGTTCCACCAGTTCGATGGCTTCGGCGACCCGCTGCTTCAGTTCCGCCGCCGGCACCTTCTGCATGCGCAGGCCGAAGGCGACGTTCTGTTGCACGGTCATGTTGGGGAACAGCGCGTAGCTCTGGAACACCATGGCGATCCCGCGCTTCTGCGGCGGCAAAGGCACCACATCCTCGCCGTCGATGAGGATGCGCCCGCTGTCGACCTCGGTCAGCCCGGCGATGCAGCGCAGCAGGGTGGACTTGCCGCAGCCGCTGGGGCCGAGCAGGGTGACGAACTCGCCGCGGGCGGCGGCGAAGTCGATATCGCGGAAGATGCTGGTGGCACCGTAGCTCTTGTCGAGCTGTTCGACGCTGACGAACGACATGATCAGGCCTTGTCCTTGTTCAGTCGATTGGCCGCCCAGGTCAGGACCAGGACGAACACGAAGTAGGAGACCACCACTGCGCTGGTGTAGTGGCCGCTGCTGTTGCGCATGTTGTTGAGGAACACCTGCAGGGTCTCGTAGCGGGTACCGACCAGCAGGTTGGCGAAGACGAATTCGCCGATGAGGAAGGAGAACGACAGCAGCAGGGCCACCATCACCCCCTTGCGCAGGTTCGGCAGCACGACCAGCAGCGCCGCCTTCCAGGTGCTGGCGCCGAGCAGGTGGGCGGCGTCCATCAGGTCGCGCAGGTTGATCGCCTGCAGGTTGTTGGTGATCGCCCGGTACATGAACGGCAGGGCGATGGTGAAGTAGCAGCCGACCAGCACCCAGGGCGTGCCGATCATTTCCAGCGGCCCGCTGGCATAGAGTTGCAGCAGGCCCACCGAGGAGACGATCGGCGGCACCGCGAAGGGCAGCAGGATGAGCACGTTCATCACGCCGTCCAGGCGCGGGAAGTGGTAGTGGATGACGAACATCAGCGGCAGGATCAGCAACACGCTGAACGCCAGGGCGCCGAAGCAGACCAGCAGCGAACGGGCGAAGGCCAGCAGGAAGCGCTGGTCGCTCCACAGCGTCAGGTACCACTTCAGGGTCAGGCCGTCCGGCAGCAGGGTCGCCGACCACTGGGTGGCCAGCGAGTAGAGCAGGGTCGCCGCCAGCGGCAGGACCAGGATCAGGAACAGCGCGCAGACCACCAGGCGATGGTAGAGCGCGGCAGGACGTCGATCAGCGCGCGACATGGTAGCTCCTGCGCAGCAGCCATTGGTGGACCAGGGTGATCAGGGTCATCAGGCCGACCAGCACCATGGCCAGGGCGCTGGCCATGTTCGGGTCGGGGAACACGTCGCCGGCGACCAGCGCGCCGATGCGGATCGGGATCACGTTGAAGTTGCCGGTGGTCAGCGAGTACACCGTGGCGTAGGCGCCGAGGGCGTTGGCCAGGAGGATGACGAAGGTGCCCAGCAGCGCCGGGGTCAGCACCGGGATGCCGATGTGCCGCCAGTACTGCCAGCCGTTGGCGCCGAGCAGCGCGGCGGACTCGCGCCAGTCCTCGCGCAGGGCGTCGAAGGCCGGGTAGAGCAGCATCACCCCGAGGGGGATCTGGAAATAGGTGTAGAGGATTATCAGGCCGGTCTTCGAGTAGAGATTGAAGTCGTCGATCCAGCCGGCCTGCTTGAGCAACAGGGTCAGCGCGCCGTTGAAGCCGAGCAGGATGATGAAGGCGAACGCCAGCGGTACCCCGGCGAAGTTGCTGGTCATGTTGGAGAAGGCCATGACGAAGTCGCGCAGGCGGCTGTCGACGTGGCGCAGCGAATGGCTGCCGAGCACCGCGATGAGCAGGCCGAGCAGGCTCGACCAGCCGGCGATCTCCAGGCTGTGGCGGATCGCCTGGCGGTAGAAGGGCGAGCCGAACAGCTCGAGGTAGTTGGCCAGGCTCCAGGCGTCGCTGGCCTTCAGGCTGTTCAGCGCGACCCAGGCCAGCGGCGCTATCTGGAAAAGCACGAAGAACGCCGCGAAGGGCAGCAGGAACAGCAGCGCCAGCCATTTGCCGGAGAGTCGTTTCATGGGTCGAGCAGCTCCCGGCAGACGGGTTTGTCGTGGGCGGCGCCGAGGATTTCGCAGAGCGTGCCGCAGAGGTCGGTCTGCAGCGGTTGCGCCAGGTCGTCGCGGCTGAAGGCGTCGCCGAAGACGAACAGCGGCACCTCGCGCTCCTCCTCGAGGATGCCGCCGTGGCTGCGGTCCTCGTTCATTCCGTGATCGGCGGTGATCGCCACCTGGTAGCCGGCCGCCAGCCACTGGTGCAGGTATTCCGACAGCAGTGCGTCGGCGCGCCGCGCGGCGTTGCGGTAGGCGGGGCTGGCGAGGCCGTGCCTGTGCCCGGCGTCGTCGATGTTCATCGAGTGGACCAGCATGAAGTTCGGTGCGTGCCGGCGGCGCAGGCTTTCCGCGTCGGCGAACAGGTGCGAGTCCGGATAGTGGTCGCTCCAGTAGAAGTGTCCGCGCTGGATCGGCATTGCGCTGTCGTCGGTGTGGCGGTCGCGGGCCGGGTCGAACGGCGCGCGGTTGTACAGTTCGCTGACCCAGTGGTAGGCCGCTGCCGCGGTACTCAGGCCGGCCGCGCGGGCGTAGTGGAACAGGCTCTGTTCCTGGCTCAGGCGGACCACGTCGTTGTGCAGGATGCCGCTATCGATCGGCGGCACTCCGGTGAGGATGCATTCGTAGAGCGGCCGGGACAGCGAAGGCAACTCGCATTCCAGGCGGTACGACTGGCCGCGGCCGGCGCCGCAGAGGGCCTGGAGATGCCCCATGCAGTCGCGGGCGACGCTATGGTTGAGGCCGTCCAACAGGACGAGGATGACGTCGTGGCGCATTCGGGGTATCCGTCGATGCGGGGCGGCCGCCGGGGAGGGCGGCCGCGCTCCGCGTCACTGCATGTTGATGATCACCGCTTCCTGCCACTGCCGCGGCAGGCGCTTGGAGGTTTCCTCCCAGGCCTTGGCGTCCTTGATCGGCTGGGCCTTGGCGTACTGCTCGTTGGGTAGCAGTTGGGCCTTCACGTCGTCCGGCAGGGTCAGGCTCTCGGCGCGGATCGGTCGCGCGTTGCCCTTGGCCAGGTTGATCTGTCCGGCGTCGCTGAAGATGTACTCGCGGGCAAGCTTGGCGGCGTTCGGGTGCTTGGCGTACTTGTTGATGATGGTGGTGTAGCCGGAGATCACCGAGCCGTCCGAGGGGATCAGCACCTCGAAGCGCTCCGGGTCGATCTGCTGGCGGTAGCTGAGGCCGTTGAAGTCCCAGACGATGCCGACTTCGACCTCGCCCTTTTCCAGGGTGGCGATCACCGGGTTGGTCAGCGACAGGCGGCCCTGCTTGGCGATCTTGCCGAAGAACTCCAGGCCCGGCTTGATGTTCTTCTCGTCGCCGCCGTTGGCGATGGCCGCGGCGAGCACCCCATTGACCGCCTGGGCGGCAGCGCTGACGTCGCCGATGGTGACCTTGTACTTGCCCTGCAGCAGGTCGGCCCAGCTGTGCGGTACGTCCTTCACCAGTTGTTTGTTGACGATGAAGGCGATGGTCCCGGTGTAGGCGAGTGCCCAGTGGCCGTCCTGGTCCTTGGCCCAGGCCGGGATCTGTTCCCAGGTGCTCGGCTTGTACGGCTGGCTGACGCCCTGCTGCACGGCGATGGGGCCGAAGGCGGCGCCGACGTCGCCGATGTCGGCGCTGGCGTTGTCCTTCTCGGCCTTGAACTTGGCCAGCTCCTGGGCCGAACTCATGTCGGTATCCATGTGCTTGAGCCCATACTTGCTCTCAAGGTCCTTCCAGGTGTCCTTCCAGTTCGCCCAGCTGTCGGGCATGCCGACGCTGTTGACCTGGCCTTCCTTGCGCGCGGCCTGTTCCAGCGCCTGCAGGTCCGCTTCGGCCGCCAACGCCAGGCCGCTGCCGAGGGCGATGGTGGTTCCCAGCAATGAAGCAAGCATGCGTTTCATTCGGTGCTCCTTCGTTCGAGAGGTTCGGTCGGGCAGCCTCGGGAGTTCTCGACGCTCCTTCGGGCGGGACTGCCGCGGGTGTGGTCTAGATCAGCAAGACCCAGGCCAATCTAGAGCCGCTGGATGACGGTTTCATGTCAGCTAGCCGCGCCTGGCATCGCCGCGGCTTGCATCCGCAGAAGCGTAGACCATGCTTAAGCCCTCGATTCCATGGGCGCCGGGCGCCTCCGGGAAGACCGTTGTCTTGTACCTGTCACGTCCCGGTCATCTGGGTTTCCTAGCATCAGACGAGCCGGAGGCACAGGGCGGGCCGGCGGAAATGCCCCTTGTTGGGGTTGGACTAGACCAATAAGGAAGCTGTCGATGCGTGACGAAGCGCTACCCACCGTAACGGCGATCTGCCGGGCGCTCAGCGAGCAGATCGGCCATGGTCTGCTGCCGGCGGGTGGCAAGCTGCCGGCCGAGCGCAAGCTCAGCGAGCTGTTCGCGACGACCCGGATCACCCTGCGCGAGGCGCTGATCCAACTGGAGTCGCAGGGCCTGATCTACCGTGAGGAGCGCCGCGGCTGGTTCGTCTCCCCCGAGCGGCTGGCCTACAACCCGCTGGTCCGCAGTCACTTCCATGCGATGGTCAGCGAACAGGGCCGGGTGCCGGCGACCGAGGTTCTGTCGGCCCGGCAGATGCCGGCGAGCGCGGCGGTCTGCGAGCTGCTGGAGCTGCCGGCGCTGTCCAGCGTCTACCAGATCCGCCGGGCGCGGCGGGTGGACGGGCGGCTGGTGCTGTATGTCGAGCACTACCTGAACGCGCAGTACTTCCCCGGGATCCTCGGCCACGACCTGACCCGCTCGCTGACCGAACTCTATGCCAGCGAGTACGGCATCCACTATGGGCGGGTGCGTTTCGACATGGTGCCCACCGCACTGCATGCCGAGGCTGCGGCGCCGCTGAAGGTGGCGGTGGGCAGCCCGGCCCTGCGCATCAGCCGGATCAACCGCGACCAGCGTGGTCGGCTGATCGACTGCGACCTGGAGTTCTGGCGCCACGACGCCATCCATATCAGCGTCGAGGTACCGCAGTAACGCCACGCGTCGACGACCTGCGGCACCTTCTGCGAGGATGGGGCTCCGGGAAAAGGAGCCCTCGCATGTTCATACTGCCGATTTCGTCCGACCTGCACCTGGAGCTGCTCGACCAGCCGCGCGCGGAGGAACTGTTCCGCCTGGTACGTGCCAACAGCGAGCACCTGGCGCCCTGGATGCCGTGGGTGCCGCTGACGCAGAGCGTGGACGATACCCGCCGTTTCATTGGCGAAGGCCAGCGGTTGTGGGCGGAGCGCAGGAGCTGCCGCTGCGGGATCGTCGAATCCGGATGCCTGGTCGGCGTCATCGACCTGCACGACTTCACCGAGGACAGTCGCAGCGCCAGCATCGGCTACTGGCTGGCGGCGTCCGCGCAAGGGCGCGGGCTGCTGGCCAGGGCGTTGGGGAAGACGATCGAGCTGGGTTTCCTTGGCTACGACCGGCAGCGCCTGGTGATCCGCTGTTCCACCGAGAACCTGCGCAGCCAGCGCGCCGCCGAGCGCCAGGGCTTCCGGCGCGACGGAGTGATCCGGGCCAACGAGATCATCGCCGGGCGTGCCCACGACCATGCGATCTACACGCTGTTGCGCAGCGAATGGCACGCTGCGCACGCCTGAGTGGCCCCGGGCGAATGCCCGGGGCGTGAGCGCGCCTGGCGCTCAGGGCAGCTCGCTGCTGGCGTAGAAGGCGCCGAGCACCTTGACCAGGTGCGCCAGGTCATGGCTACCGGCCAGCTCGCGAATCGAGTGCATGGCGAAGGTCGGCAGGCCTATGTCGACGGTGCGCACGCCGACCTGGCTGGCGGTGATCGGGCCGATGGTCGAGCCGCATCCCATGTCGCTGCGGGTCACGAAGCTCTGCACCGGCACTTCGCTGTCCTGGCAGAGGTGGCGGAAGAAGCCGGCGGTTTCGCTGTTGGTGGCATAGCGCTGGTTGCTGTTGATCTTGATCACCGGACCGCCGTTCAGCGCCGGGCCATGGTTGGCGTCGTGCCTGTCGGCGTAGTTCGGGTGTACGCCATGGGCGTTGTCGGCCGAGACCAGCAGCGAGCGCTGGATCGCCCGGCTGAAGGCGTCGCCTTCCGGCAGCAGGCGGCGCAGTACCTGTTCGAGGAACGGACCGTCGGCGCCGCAATGCGAACAGGAACCGACTTCCTCGTGGTCGGTGCAGACCAGGATGCAGTTCTCGTCGCCTTCGGCGTTGAGCAGGGCTTCCAGGCCGGCGTGGCAGGACAGCAGGTTGTCCAGGCGCGCCCCGGCGATGAACTCGTCGTTGAGACCTACCACCGCGGCGGACTGGGTGTCGTAGAACGACAGCTCGTAGTCCAGTACCACGTCGGCGGTGATGCCGTGCTCGCGCAGCAGCTGTTCGTCGAGCAGCAGGCGGAAGTCGGCGGCCTCGCCCGGCGCCAGCTGGGCGATGATCGGCGGCAGTTCGTTCTGCGCGTTGATCGGCCAACCCTCGTTGGCGGCGCGGTTGAGATGGATGGCCAGGTTGGGGATTACCGCGATGGCCTTGCGGAAGTCGACCAGGCGGCTTTCCAGCTTGCCATTGGCGCGGAAGGTGACGCGCCCGGCCAGCGACAGGTCGCGGTCGAACCAGGGGGCGAAGAGGGCGCCGCCATAGACTTCGACGCCGAGCTGGAGGAAGCCGTTGCGAGCGATCTCCGGGTTCGGCTTGACCCGCAGGCAGGGGCTGTCGGTGTGCGCGCCGACCAGGCGGAAGCCGCTTTCCAGGGGCGAGCGACGGCCCAGGCGGATGGCGATCAGCGACGAGTCGTTACGGGTCACGTAGTAGCGGCCGCCGGTTTCGGTGTGCCAGGCGTCGCGCTCGTCGAGGCGGCGGTAGCCGGCGGCTTCCAGGCGGCGGGCGAGGCTGGCGGTTGCATGGAAAGGCGTGGGCGAGGCCTTGAGGAAATCGATCAGGCCCTGGTTGAGTTCTGCGCGCATAGTGGCTCCGGACGGCAATCCATGCAGTCTATCGTATTGTCCGACGGGGTTCAGGTCGTTGGCGGCGGGGCCGGCCAGAAAAAGCGGAAGCTGGTCGTTGTATGGCAAGACGGGGTACCGGAAATCGGCGGGCGGCGTCCCGGCGGGCCGGGACGCGGCGGGGAAGGCTCAGAACGGCGCCGGCGACTCGAAGCGCAGGCGTTCGCCGCTCTGCGGATGGGTCAGGCACAGCAGGCTGGCGTGCAGGCACAGGCGTTCGTGGGCGGCGAGGGCTTTGGGGTTGGCGTAGAGGCGGTCGCCGAGCAGCGGATGGCCGATGGAGAGCATGTGCACGCGCAACTGGTGCGAACGGCCGGTGATCGGCGTCAGCTCGACCCTGCTCCAGCGTTCATGACGCTCGATCACACGCCAGAAGGTCAGGGCGTGGCGGCCGTGCTCGAAGTCCACCACGTGACGCGGCTTGGTCGGCGGGTCGTAGCGCAGCGGCAGTTCGATGCGCCCGCTGTCCAGTTCCGGCAGGCCCCAGCAAAGGGCGGTATAGGCTTTCTCGGTCTCGCGGTCGTGGAACTGGCGGGACAGCTCGCGGTGGCTGTCGGCGTCGCGGGCGAGCACCATCAGGCCGGAGGTTTCCCAGTCCAGGCGGTGGACGATGCGGGCCTCGGGATAGCCGTTTTCCTGCAGGCGGGTGACCAGGCAGTCCTTGTTGTCATCGGCGCGGCCGGGCACCGACAGCAGCAGGGTGGGCTTGTCGACCACCAGCAGGGCGTCATCCTGGTGAACGATTCGGATCTGGGACAGCGGCATAGCGAACGGGCTCATCGCCGGGAGGCGGCAGGGAGCCTGGCGGGCAGGCTCGGTGAAACGACTGCGGCGGCCAATGGCCGCCGCAGTATGGACCCTGGGCGAATCAACGATCCGGCAGGGTGATGTTGAGTTCCAGGATCGAGCAGTTGCCCTGGTTCTCCAGTTCCACCTGGATCTGCTCCTGGTCGATCGGTACGTACTTGCGGATCACTTCCAGCAGGTCTTTCTGCAACTGGGGCAGATAATCCGGCTGTGCGCGCTGGCCACGTTCGTGGGCAACGATGATCTGCAGTCGTTCTTTCGCGATGGAAGCGCTGTTCTGCGATTTCCGACTGCGAAAGAAGTCTAAAAGGCTCATTCACGTCCTCCGAACAGTCTTTGCAGGAATCCTTTCTTCTGCACATCGAGGAATCGATGCGGTATTTCCTTGCCGAGCAGGCGGTCGACCGCATCGCTGTACGCCTGGCCGGCGTCGCTCTGCTCGTCGAGGATCACCGGCACGCCCTGGTTCGACGCCTTGAGCACGGCCTGGGATTCCGGGATCACCCCGAGCAGGCGGATGGCGAGGATCTCCTCGACGTCGTCGACGCCGAGCATCTCGCCCTTGGTGACGCGCTCTGGGTTGTAGCGGGTCAGCAGCAGGTGTTCCTTGATCGGCTCCTCGCCTTTCTCGGCGCGCTGCGACTTGCTTGCCAGCAGGCCGAGCATGCGGTCGGAGTCGCGTACCGAGGAAACCTCGGGGTTGGTCACGACGATCGCTTCGTCGGCGAAGTACATGGCCAGGTGGGCGCCTTTCTCGATGCCCGCCGGGGAGTCGCAGATGATGTATTCGAAATCCTTGCGCAGTTCGGCCATGACTTTCTCGACGCCTTCCTTGGTCAGGGCGTCCTTGTCGCGGGTCTGGCTGGCGGCCAGGACATGCAGGTTTTCGAGGCGCTTGTCCTTGATCAGGGCCTGGGTGAGGGTGGCCTCGCCGTTGACGACGTTGACGAAGTCGTACACCACGCGGCGTTCGCAGCCCATGATAAGGTCGAGGTTACGCAGGCCGACGTCGAAGTCGACGATGACGGTCTTGAAACCGCGCAAGGCCAGGCCGGTGCCGATAGCTGCGCTGGTGGTGGTTTTACCGACGCCACCCTTACCGGAAGTGACTACGAGAATTTTGGCCAAGGTGATTCACCCCAATGAAAAACGTAAGAATTCTGGTCCCTGAAAGTGGCGGCAGTATCCGTTAAAGGCGGGTGATGTTCAACACGTCACCCGACAGGCTGACGTGCACTGCCTTGCCCCACTGCGGGCTGCGTCGCAGGTCCTCCGCGACCTTGTAGTTACCGGCGATGGAGACCAGTTCGGCGGCCAGCTGCTGGCAGAAGATTCGCGCCGTGGCGTCGCCTTTCACGCCGGCCAGTGCGCGTCCGCGCATCGGGCCGTACACATGGATGTTTCCGTCGGCGAGAAGTTCCGCGCCGGGACTGACCGCGGCCAGCACGATCAGGTCGCCGCCGGCGGCGTAGATCTGCATGCCGCCGCGCACCGGGGTCTTCACCACCTTGGTCGGGCGGCTGACGGGCTCGGCGGGCTTCTCTTCCGCCTTGGCCGGCTCGGGCCTGGCTTCACCGGCGCTCGGGCTGGGCTCTTCGGCAGGCTTGCGCGGGGCGCTGTCCTTGATGTCCAGCGGTCGTTCGCGGGCGCCCGAGGGCGGCAGCACCGGCAGGTCCAGGGCCTGGGCGGCGGCAATGTCCTCCTCGCGCCCGGCGCGGATCGCCAGGGTGCGCAGGCCGTGGCGGCGACAGACCTCGAGGAGCGCCGGCAGGTCGAGGCGGCCTTCGCCTTCGGGCAGCTTGTCGAGGGCCATGACCAGGGGGGTGTCGCGGAAGAAGTTGGGCGCTTGCGCCACTTTGTCGGCGAGTTGCCGTTCGAGCCTCGCCAGGTCGTTGTGCGCCAGTTCGAGGATGGTCACCGCGAGCATGCTGCCCTTGAGCTGGAATACGGGGTCTTGATCGAGGAGGTCGGCTTGGCTCATGGGGCTTGTCGGTCGTTGAATTGCAGGGACTTATAACGAGAACGCCGGATGCCCGCAAGCGTGGCAGATAGCCGGGGCGGCATCGATCGGCAACGCGGCGTCCCGCCGGGACGGCGGGCAGGGTAGAATGGCGGGCTTTGATCGTCGTCGGAACCGTCCATGGATCGCCCCCGTTTCTCCAGCGCTTTCCTCCATCCCCGCTACTGGCCGCTCTGGTTCGGCCTGGGGCTGCTCTGGCTGGTGGTGCAGTTGCCGTATCCCGTCCTGCTGATGCTCGGCCGTGGCCTGGGGGCGCTGATGTACCGCTTGGTCGGCTCGCGCCGCGAGATTGCCGCGCGCAACCTCGAACTGTGCTTTCCGGAAAAGTCGCCCGCCGAACGCGAGCGTCTGCTGAAGGAGAACTTCGCCTCCAGCGGCATCGCCTTCTTCGAGATGGCCATGAGCTGGTGGTGGCCGAAGGCGCGCCTGGCCCGTCTTGCCCATATAGAAGGCCTGGAGCATCTGCGCGAGGCCCAGGCGCAGGGCGAGGGGGTGATCCTCATGGCCCTGCATTTCACCACCCTGGAGATCGGCGCGGCGCTGCTCGGCCAGGTGCACACCATCGACGGCATGTACCGTGAGCACGACAACCCGGTGTTCGACTACGTCCAGCGCCGTGGCCGCGAGCGGCACAACCTCGATGCCACCGCCATCGAGCGCGAAGACGTGCGCTCGATGCTCAAGGTGCTGCGTGGCGGCCGCGCCATCTGGTACGCACCGGACCAGGACTACGGCGCCAAGCAGAGCCTGTTCGTGCCGCTGTTCGGCATCCCGGCGGCCACCGTCACCGCCACCACCAAGTTCGCCCGCCTGGGCCGGGCGCGGGTGTTGCCGTTCACCCAGAGCCGCCTGGCCGATGGCAGCGGTTATCGCCTGACCATCCACCCGCCGCTGGAGGACTTCCCCGGCGAGAGCGAGGAAGCCGATTGCCTGCGGATCAACCAGTGGGTCGAGCGCTGCGTGCGCCAGCAGCCCGAGCAGTACCTGTGGGCGCACCGGCGTTTCAAGACCCGCCCGCCAGGCGAAGCCAAGCTCTATCCGAAACGGCGCAAGCGCTGAGGACGGGCATTCCGGACGCGCGCGGGGTCTGGCTATACTCGCCGCAGTTCATGACGGAAGCCCCGCTGTGTCCGATCCCCTTGCCCCACGTCCGCCGCTCACCGGCCTGATCCTTTCCGGGGGCGGCGCCCGCGCGGCCTACCAGGTCGGTGTCCTGGCCGCCATCGCCGACCTGCTGCCGGACAGCGCCGGCAATCCTTTCCCGGTCATCGTCGGTACCTCCGCCGGCGCCATCAACGCCGTTGGCCTGGCTTGCGGCGCCCTGCAATTCCGCCAGGCGATCCAGCGCCTGACCGCGGTCTGGCAGGGATTCCGCACCGAACATGTCTATCGCAGCGACTGGCCGGGCGTGACCCGCCAGGCCTCGCGCTTCCTCGGCCATAGCCTGCTCGGCCTGGGACGGCGGGTGCCGGTGGCGTTGCTGGACAACCGGCCGTTGCATGAGCTGCTGGCACGTGAGCTGGATTTTTCCGGGATTCATGCGGCGGTGCGCCAGCGCCAGTTGCGCGCGGTGGCGGTGACCGCGTTCGGCTACGAGTCGGGGCAGGCGGTGACCTTCTACCAGGGGCGCGCGACCATCGATCCCTGGGTACGCCATCGGCGCCTGGGCATTCCCACCCGCCTGGAGCTTCGGCACCTGCTGGCCAGCGCGGCGATCCCGCTGCTGTTCCCGCCGGTGCGGATCAACCGCGAATACTTCGGCGACGGCGCGGTGCGTTCCCAGGCGCCCATCAGTCCGGCGTTGCACCTGGGCGCCACGCGGGTGCTGGTGATCGGCGTCAGCGGCAACCCGGCCACCGGTGGCGACAGTGCCATGACCGGCCTGCCGCCGTCCGACCGACCGCCGAGCCTGGCGCAGATCGGCGCCCACCTGTTGAACAGCACCTTCATCGACAGCCTGGAAGGCGACATCGAGCAGTTGCAGCGGATGAACCAGATCGGCCAGTTGGTGGCGCCGGAGGTGCGCCGCCAGGCGGGTGGGCTGGAGCCGGTGGAGGTATTGCTGGTGTCGCCGAGCCGGCCGCTGGACGAGATCGCCGCGCGGCACTACCGGGAGCTGTCGCGGGTGCTGCGGCTTTTCCTGCGCGGTCCCGGAGCGACCCGCGCCAGCGGGGCGGGGGTATTGAGCTACCTGTTGTTCGAGCGCGGCTATTGCAGCGAACTGATCGAACTGGGCTACCACGATGCGATGGGCAAGCGGGCGGAACTGGAGCGCTTCCTGCGGATCGAGCGGTAAACCTTATTCAGGACGGGACAGGCGGAAGGAAAAAACCGCCCCGAAGGGCGGCTCGCGCACGGCTCAGACGGCCAGGACACCGTCGCGATAGTCGCGTAGCGCCTGCTCGATTTCCTCGCGGCTGTTCATCACGAACGGACCGTACTGGACGATCGGCTCGCGCAACGGCTTGCCGGCGAGCACCAGTACCCGGGCGCCGGCTTCGCTGCGCAGGCTCAGTTCCCCTTCTTCGGACAGCCGAGCCAGGCGATTGGTGGCGATTTCCACCGGGCGTTCGCCTTCCACCGTCAGGCTGCCTTCGTAGACGTACAGCAGCACGCGATGGCCGTCCGGCAGGCGCGGGGCGATGCGGCCGCCGGCAGGCAGTTGCAGGTCGTAGTAGTGCGGCTCGGTGTCCGGCCTTTCCACGGCGCCGATCTGCTGCGCCTGGCCGTCGTCGAAGCGACCGGCGATCACCGTGACCTTCACGCCTCCGGCGGTTTCCAGGCGCGGCACGTCTTCCGGCTCGATATCGCGATAGCCGGCCGGGGCCAGCTTGTTCTTCGCCGGCAGGTTGACCCACAGCTGGAAGCCACGCATCGCGCCTTCCACCTGTTCCGGCATCTCGCTGTGGATGATGCCGTGGGCGGCGGTCATCCACTGTACGCCGCCGGGCTTGAGCAGGCCGCGATTGCCGAGGTGGTCTTCGTGGCGCATACGCCCTTCGAGCATGTAGGTCACGGTCTCGAAGCCGCGGTGCGGGTGCGAAGGGAAACCGGCGACATAGTCATCCGGGTTCTGGGTATCGAACTGGTCGAGCATCAGGAACGGGTCGAAGCGTTCCGGGGAAGGGCCGCCGATCACGCGGGTCAGGCGGACGCCGGCGCCATCGGAGGCGGGGTGGCCGGTATGCAGTTCGAGGACATCACGGTAGCGGGTCATGGGAACCTCCTGGTTCGTGTATGGCTCGATGATAGTCCTCTATGCTCGATATATGGATGCGAGTTTTGTGTGATTCCTATCGAGTTATTGGATTGTTTTGAGAAAAAGAAACCGCCGCACCAGGGCGGCGGTTCTTCGTCTCACTCGGCGATCTGCAGCTTGCGCGCCTCGGTATAGATGTAGCGCAGTTTCTCGTACTCGAACGGCGAATTCATCTGGCCGTAGCGGAAGCTGGTGTTGTAGCGCTTGTCCACCACGCGCAGGGCGGTGATCTCCGGGTGGTCGCCGCTGGCCTGGGGAACGTTGAGGTAGTTCACCTGGTATTCGCCGACGTAGTCCACCACCAGTCCGCCGGTGTCGCGCAGGTTGGACGGGCCGAGGATCGGCAGCACCAGGTAGGGGCCGCTGCCCACGCCGTAGAAGCCGAGGGTCTGGCCGAAATCCTCGCTGCGCTTGTGCAGGCCCATCCTGGTCGCAGGGTCCCACAGGCCGAGCACACCGAAGGTGGTGTTGAACAGCAGCCGCGCGGTGGTTTCCATCGCCGCCTTGCCCTTCAATTGGGCGAGGTTGTTCAGCAGATTGGGCACGTCGCCGAGGTTGTCGAAGAAATTGCTCACGCCGCTGCGGACGAAGTGCGGGGTGACGTATTCGTAGCCTCGTACCACGGGCAGGAACACCCACTCGTCGAAGCGATAGTTGAAGTGGTAGACTCGGCGGTTCCAGGATTCCCAGGGATCGTACATGTTCAGTGCGTCGAGGGTGGCGCGCTCGAATTCGCGTTGATCCAGGCCGGGATTGAACTTGAGTTGGTCCAGTGGACGGCTGAAACCGTCGCCGTCGAGCTTGCGTGGCGGCAGTTCGGCCGGCGCGGCGGCCTGGTCGGCCTGGGCGCTGGCGGCAGCGCTCAGCAGAAGGGCGAACATCCAGTGTGCGGTTCGGCTCATCGATCAGTTTCCTGCCTGCTGGGTGAGGGCCGCGCTGGCGACCTGGGTCTGTCCGGCAGCGGGCGTGGCGAAGAAGTCCAGCATGTCCTGCGCGTTGACCTTGTAGTTGAGGTTGCCGCAGTGACCGCCATAGGGATAGACGGTCAGGCGTTCGCCGAAGGTCCGGCGGAGGAAGCCGAGGTCGCCCGGGCCGAGGATGACGTCGTCGGCGTTGTGCATCACGGCGATCTTCGGGCTGTCGTGCAGATAGTCCTGCAGCTTGTAGAGGCTGACCTGGTTGACCAGTTGGGTCAGGCTGCCGCCGTCGTAACGGGCTCGCCACATCGGGATCAGTTGCTCGGTCATGTAGCACTCGAAGTCGCACTGTAGCGCGCGCTTGAAGAAGGGCTCCAGGCTGGTGCCTTCGTTGATCGGGTAGTTCGGCGGGGTGATCAGGCCGCGACGGTTGACCAGGTCCGAGGTGAAGGCGATGTCGGCGGCGGAGAAGCGGAACGAGGTGCCGATCAGCATGGCCATTTCTTCGTTGCTCAGGCGTTGCTTTGACTGCTGGAAGTCGTAGAGCATGGCGTCGTTGATGTCGACGTAGCCTTTCTGCCGGAAGTAGCGGGTCAGCTTGCTCAGCACCACCTCGTAGAAGGTGCGCGAGTCAGTGATGCCCTTGACCTGGGTTTCCACCAGTTTGTCGAGGTTGCTCACCGAGGTGTAGAGGTTCACCGGTGGGTTGAGCAGCAGCACTTTCTTGAAGTTGAAGCTCCGGCGGCTTTCGTCGAGGTGGCTGACGAACGCGGCGTTCAGCGCCCCCAGGCTATAGCCGGTGAGGTAATAGTCGGTCACCGGCAGGTCGCGCTGCTGCGCGCGCACCGCCTGCATCACCCGGTACAGGTCATCGGCGTCGTCGCTGGAAAAGCCCGGTGTGGCGAAGCGCGAGGCGCTGGCCATGAAGTCCCAGCTGGTCGGCGAGGACAACTGCACCACGTGGTAGCCGGCCTGGTAGAAGAGCTTCTTCAGGTATTCCGGGAAGCTGCTGGCGTAGTGGGCGCCAGTCCCGGCAATGATGAAGATCAGCGGCGCCGCATGATCCTGGCGGGCCAGGCGGTAGCGCAGCTTCTTCACCGGCCAGAAGTTGTCCGGCAGGGCGAACTCGCGCTCCGGGCGCAATTTCAGGCTGTAGTCCTTCTGGTCGATGTCCTCGCTGTGCGGAAGCTCGGGACGCAGTTCCGGCGGCGTGGTGGCGATGGTCGCCTCGAACGGGTTGGTCAGTGGATAGCCGTAGCTCGCGGCGTCCACGTCCCGGGCCTGCGCCAGATTGGCACAACCGAGGGCGAGGCCGCCGAGCAGGGCAGCGAAACGGAGGAAGTGGGGCATCGGGGGAATCCCTTCGAGGGAAAAGTACTGAGTGAATATACTGCCGCTATGACAACTGCAAGCCTCAGTAGTGCAGTGGGTTATTGCAGCCAGCGTTCCAATCGGTCTTTCCCGCCTCTTGCCGTGCCTCGCGAATATCCCTTCAGGCGTGGCGGTGCAGCCAGCCATGGGCGCTGGCCGGGCGCGGCGCGCCGTCTTTCTCGAAGCGTTTCCAGATCTTCTCGTGGAAGTAGAAACCGACCGAGTTGCACAGCGGCTCGACCGCCGCCACCAGCCCGCCGACCGCTATGCTGCCGGTCAGCGCATAGGCCACGCTGAAGGCGATGATGAAGTGCATGACGGTGAAGGTCAGGGTCTTGAGCATGGCTGCTCTCCTTTGATCGAGAATCATTCCTCTTTGGCGAAAGCCTATCCAGGCGCTCGGCCAAGCGGAAATCGGCCTGTCCAATCGAGTGCATAGAGCGCTTCGATCGCACTGTCTCGGAGCACATCCGCAGCGTGCCGCAGCGCAGTTCGAGGCATGTCGTTATCGGGTGCGATGGGTGTCGTTCTCAGAGCAGTCCGCCGTCCGGGCGCGCCGATGATGGACGGCGGCACCGCAGAGTGCCGCGACCGCCGGGGAGCGTCCCCGTCGGCATAGAACAAGGGGTACGTCTGATGCGAATGATGCGACGACTGTTGTGCTGGAGTGCGGGCCTGGCAATGTCGGCGGCTGTGGGGATGGCGGCCGCGGCGGACAAGCCGGTGATCACCATCGGTTACGTGGACGGCTGGTCGGACAGCGTGGCGACCACCCATGTGGCCGCCGAGGTGATCCGCGAGAAGCTCGGCTACGAGGTGAAGCTGATGCCGGTGGCGGCGGGGATCATGTGGCAGGGCGTGGCGCGCGGCAAGCTCGATGCCATGCTCTCGGCCTGGCTGCCGGGCACCCACGGCGCCTACTACGAGAAGATGAAGGATAAGGTGGTCAACCTTGCCATCAACTACCCGGACGCACGCATCGGCCTGATCGTCCCCGAATACGTGAGCGCCAACAGCATCGCCGACCTCCAGGCGCAGAAGGACGCTTTCGGCGGCCGCGTGGTGGGTATCGATGCCGGCGCCGGGGTGATGATCAAGACCGACGAGGCGATCAAGCAATATGGCCTCGACTACAAGCTGGTGGCCAGTTCCGGCAGCGGCATGATCGCCGAGCTGACCCGTGCCGAGAACGAGAAGAAGCCGGTGGTGGTGACCGGCTGGATTCCGCACTGGATGTTCGCCAAGTGGAAGCTGAAGTTCCTCGACGATCCGAAGAAGGTCTATGGCGATACCGAGCATGTCGACACCGTCGCCAACCCGGCGCTGGAGGCCAAGGCCAAGCCGGTCTGGGAGTTCCTGAAGAAGTTCGGCTGGAAGGATGGCAACGAGGTCGGCCAGGTGATGCTGGCGATCCAGGAGGGCGCCAAACCCGAGGATGCGGCGAAGCAGTGGGTGGCGGCCAACCCGGGACGGGTCAAGGACTGGGTGCAGTAGCACGGCTGGTTCGATCGGGGAACGCCGTGCCCGGGCAACCGGGCACGGCGTTTTTCCTTGCCGAAGGCTGGCTCCGGAATCTGCCGGAAGGCCCGGAAATACCGGTCTAGAGCGGCTGGCGAAACGCTACGACTAAAGTCGTCTGGAGCGCTTGCACCAGCGTCCTACAGTGGATATCGACGACATTCCGCGTCACCCCGCTGTGAGGATAAAAACAATGAACGACAGCATCTACCAGCGGATTGATACCAATCCGCGCTTCAAGGAGTTGGTGGCCAAGCGAGAGCGTTTCGCCTGGATACTTTCTTCGATCATGCTTGGCCTCTACGTGATATTCATCCTGCTGATCGCTTTCCAGCCGCAGCTGCTGGGCGCGCGTATCAGTCCCGATTCGTCCGTGACCTGGGGCATCCCGATGGGTGTCGGACTGATCCTTGCCGCGTTCATCCTGACCGGCCTGTACGTGCGTCGCGCCAACGGCGAGTTCGACAGCCTGAACCAGGAAATCCTCAAGGAGGCGCAGCAATGATCGCTCGTCTCCTTGCCGCGCTCGGCCTTGCGGCCTTCGCTCCGGCCCTCTGGGCCGACGCGCTGACCGGCGACGTGCAGCGCCAGCCGCTGAACGTCTCGGCCATCGTCATGTTCGTCGCCTTCGTCGGCGCGACCCTCTGCATCACCTACTGGGCATCCAAGCGCAACCGCTCGGCGGCCGACTACTATGCCGCAGGCGGCCGCATCACCGGCTTCCAGAATGGCCTGGCGATCGCCGGCGACTACATGTCGGCGGCATCCTTCCTGGGTATTTCGGCGCTGGTCTTCACTTCCGGCTACGATGGCCTGATCTACTCGATCGGCTTCCTGGTCGGCTGGCCGATCATCCTCTTCCTCATCGCCGAGCGCCTGCGCAACCTGGGCAAGTACACCTTCGCCGACGTCGCCTCCTACCGCCTCAAGCAGAAGCAGATCCGCACCCTGTCGGCCTGCGGCTCGCTGGTGGTGGTGGCGTTCTACCTGATCGCGCAGATGGTCGGCGCCGGCAAGCTGATCGAGCTGCTGTTCGGCCTCAACTACCATGTCGCGGTGGTCCTGGTGGGCATCCTGATGGTGCTCTACGTGCTGTTCGGCGGCATGCTGGCGACCACCTGGGTGCAGATCATCAAGGCCGTGCTGTTGCTCTCCGGCGCCTCGTTCATGGCGATCATGGTGCTCAAGCACGTCAACTTCGACGTCAGCACGCTGTTCTCCGAAGCCATCAAGGTGCATCCGAAGGGCGAGGCGATCATGAGTCCGGGCGGCCTGGTCAAGGATCCGATCTCGGCATTCTCCCTGGGCTTCGCGCTGATGTTCGGCACCGCCGGGCTGCCGCACATCCTGATGCGCTTCTTCACCGTCAGCGACGCCAAGGAAGCGCGCAAGAGCGTGTTCTACGCCACCGGTTTCATCGGCTACTTCTACATCCTGACCTTCATCATCGGTTTCGGCGCGATCCTGCTGGTCAGCACCAACCCGGACTTCAAGGACGCCACCGGCGCCCTGATCGGCGGCAACAACATGGCGGCGGTGCACCTGGCCGACGCGGTGGGCGGCAGCCTGTTCCTCGGCTTCATCTCGGCGGTGGCCTTCGCCACCATCCTCGCGGTGGTCGCCGGGCTGACCCTGGCCGGGGCCTCGGCCGTCTCCCATGACCTGTACGCCAGCGTGTTCAAGGGCGGCAAGGCCAACGAGAAGGACGAGCTGCGGGTCTCGAAGATGACCACCGTGGCCCTGGGCGTGGTCGCCATCGTGCTCGGCATCCTCTTCGAGAAGCAGAACATCGCCTTCATGGTCGGCCTGGCCTTCTCCATCGCCGCCAGCTGCAACTTCCCGGTGCTGCTGCTCTCCATGTACTGGAAGAAGCTGACCACCCGCGGCGCCATGATCGGCGGCTGGATGGGCCTGATCACCGCGGTGGGCCTGATGGTCCTCGGCCCGACCATCTGGGTGCAGATCCTCGGCCACGAGAAAGCCATCTACCCGTACGAGTACCCGGCGCTGTTCTCGATGATCGTCGCCTTCGTCGGTATCTGGTTCTTCTCCATCACCGACAAGTCGGCGGCGGCCGACGAGGAGCGGGCGCGCTTCTTCCCGCAGTTCATCCGTTCCCAGACCGGCCTGGGCGCCTCTGGCGCGGTGGCCCACTAAGCGCTACGTGAAGACGTAGCCCGAGGCGGCGGCCGGATTTCCGGTCCGCCGCCTTTCGTTTCAGCGTCCCGGTTACAGCGAGATGAGCCATGCCTGACAGTTTCAACTTCGCCTCGCCGCCCTTCGACCAGTTGCGTCCCCATCAGCGCGAGACCCTCAAGCAGGCCCTCAGCGTAGGCTACTACGCGCCGGGGGAAACCTTGCTGGAGGCCGGTTCGGCGGTCCCCGGGCTGTTCGTCCTGCTCAAGGGCGTGGTCGAGGAGCGCGGCGACGACGGGCGAGTGTTCGCCCAGTACGCCGCGGACGACCTGTTCGACGTCCGCGGGCTGTTCTCCGGCAGCAGCAAGCATCGCTACCTGGCGATCGAGGAAAGCATCGTCTACGAACTGCCGGCCAGTTGCTTCCACCAGTTGTGCGGGGAGAACCCGGGTTTCGCCCGGTTCTTCCAGGCCGACCTGGCGGCCAAGCGCCAGTTGGCCCAGCGCGACGGGCAGAACCTTGCCGAGTTCATCCTTACCCGCATCGCCCGCGAGCACTTGCTGCCGGCGCTGGAGGTGGAGGCCTCGCTGTCCCTCGGCGACGCCGCGCGCCTGCAATTGAGCCACGGCGCCGATGCCCTGCTGGTGCGGCTGGAGAGGGACGGGCCCGAGCTCGGCATCGTCACCCGCACCGACCTCATGAGCGCGCACTTCCGCGACGGGCGCAGCGAGCTGGAGGCTATCGGGCCGTTGGCCCATGGTCCGCTGGCCAGCGTCGAACTGGGCGATTTCCTGTTCGACGCGATGATCCTCATGACGCGCCAGCGTATCGAGCGGGTCGCGGTCACGGAGGACGGTCAGGTGATCGGCCTGTTGCACCTGACCCAGGTGCTCAGCCTGTTCTCCACCCATTCCCACGTCCTGGCGCTGCGCATCGCCCGCGCCGACGACCTCGGCGACCTGCGCCGCTGCGCGGAAACCCTGGACACCCTGATCGCTACCCTGGCCGGCAACGGTATCCGCCTGCGCTTCATCATGCAGCTGGTCAGCGCGCTCAACGAGCAATTGCTCGAACGGCTTTTCGAATTGTTGCTGCCGCCAACCCTGCGCGGGCGCTGCTGCTTGCTGGTGATGGGCAGCGAAGGACGCGGCGAGCAGTTGCTGAAGACCGACCAGGACAATGCCCTGGTCCTGGCCGACGATCTGCCGCAGGAACAGGCCCTGGCGATGATGCAGCGCTTCAGCGCGGCCTTGCTGGAGTTCGGTTATCCGCCCTGTCCCGGAGGGGTAATGGCCAGTCGGCCGGAATGGTGCAAGCCGCTGGCGGCCTGGCAGGCGGAGCTGCGCGGGACGCTGCTGGAGGGCAAGCCGGAGCAGCTGTTGCGCCTGTCGATCCTGGCCGATGCCTGGCCGGTGGCCGGCAACCTGCAGCTGTTCGAGCCGTTGCGTCGGCAACTGCGCGGTTTCGCCGACGGCGGCGAGCGCTGGCTGGTGGATATCGCGGCGGCGGCCCTGCAATTCGATACGCCGCTGACCTTCCTCGGCCAGCTGAAAACCCAGGACGCCCGCCTCGATCTCAAGCGCGGCGGGATCTTCCCCATCGTCCACGGCATCCGCACCCTGGCCCTGCGCGAAGGCCTGGAGACCCGCGGGACCCTGGCACGGATCGAGGCGCTGAAGCGACACAAGGTCCTCGAAGCACGCCTGGCGGACGACCTGAGCGAGTCTTTCGAGCTGTTCCTGCAACTGCGCCTGACCCGCCAGTTGGCCGGCCAACGCGACGGTCGCCAGCAGGGCCTGGACGTCAGCGGCATGAGCCGCCACGATCGCGACATGCTGCGCTACGGCCTGCATGTGGTGAAGAAGTTCAAGCAGAGCGTGGCCCGTCAATTCCACCTGGAGACCCGATGAACACCATGGTCAAGTTGCCCGACAGCCGCTGGCCGGGCTGGCGCCGCCGGCTGTACTGGTGGATGCACGAGGCGGTCGAGGCGGAAGAAGTGATCTCCCTCGATCTCGAGACCACCAGCCTCGACCCGCGTCGTGCCGACATCCTCAGCATCGGCGCGGTGCTGGTGCGGCGCGGCAAACTGGTCATGGGCGAGCGCCTGGAACTCTACGTCGAGCCGCCGCCGAGCCTGGATGCGGAGTCGATCCGCATCCACAAGCTGCGCCGCGCCGACCTGGAGGGACAGTTGCAGCTGGAGCAGGCCCTGCGCCAGGTGCTGGCGTTCATCGGCGACCGACCGCTGCTGGGCTACTATCTGTCGTTCGATGTCGCCGTGCTGAACCGGCACCTGCGCCAGCTCCTCGACCGACAGTTGCACAACCCCTCCATCGAGATTTCGTCGCTGTACCACCGGAAGGTCAGCCGGCATTTTCCCGACGCACACATCGACCTGCGCTTCGACACCCTGGCGCGGGCCCTGGATGTGCCGGTCAGCGGTCGCCACACCGCCCTCGGCGACGCCCAGGCGGTGGCGCTGATGTTCATGCGTCTGCTCAAGGGGCCGGCGCCCAAGGTCATCCACTGAGGCTGGAGGTCGCGGATTTATTGAATCTTCGTTGCTCGGCGGGGGTCGAGAACTACAAGGGCGGAATCTCCCGCCCTTTGCCCCATGAGCCGAACAGGAGCGACGCCCATGAGTCTCGGTACGATTCTTCTGATCATCCTGATCCTGCTGCTGATCGGCGGCCTGCCGGTCTTTCCTCATTCGCGCAACTGGGGCTACGGGCCCTCGGGGATCATCGGCGCATTGCTGGTGGTGCTGTTGGTCCTGTTGCTGCTGGGCATGATCTAGGGCCCGATCGGGAATGCCGTCGCGGTTGTCCGCCGTCGCGGCGGGTATCGGCGGATAACGCCTCCGGCGTTATTCGCCCTACGCGGAGGGTTCCCAGCTTTCGCTCCGCCGTTGCGGCGGGGTATCGGCGGATAACGCCGTTGGCGTTATCCGCTCTACGTAGGATGGATCGAAGCCTTCGCTTGGAGAAGGGCGGTTTCATCGCGGGTCCGCCGGGCGCTTTTTTCCATCGACCGGCTTCACTTGCCTTGCGTCTCGCGCCAGACTGGCGCGCATGCCGATCCAGACGCTTGCCACCCTTGCCGATATCGACGCCGCCGAGTGGGACGCCTTGCTGCCTCCCGCCCAGCCATTCCTGCGTCATGCTTTCCTGTCCGCGCTGGAAGACAGCCACAGCGTGACGCCCGCTACCGGCTGGCGCCCGGCTCATCGCGTGCTGCGCGATCCGCAAGGGCGGCTGTGCGCGGCGCTGCCGGCCTATGTGAAGGCGCACTCGTACGGCGAATACGTGTTCGACTGGAGCTGGGCCGACGCCTGCCAGCGGGCCGGTATCCGCTACTACCCGAAGCTGCTGGTAGGGGTGCCCTTCACCCCGGTCGCCGGTGCGCGCCTGCTGGGCGAGGACGAAGGGTTGCAGGGGCTGCTCGCGTCCCTTGGCGAGGAGGCCGAGGCGAGCGGTCTGTCGAGCATCCATGTGAATTTCACCGACGCCCGGGCGGACACCTTGCTTGCCGCGCGTGACGGTTGGCTCGAACGCCTGGGTTGCCAGTACCACTGGCACAACCGCGGCTATCGGGACTTCCAGGACTTCCTCGAGGCCCTCAGTTCGCGCAAGCGCAAGCAACTGCGCAAGGAGCGCGAACAGGTCGGCGGACAGGGCATCGAGTTCGAATGGCGGGAAGGCGGCCAGTTGTCCGAACTGGAGTGGGATTTCGTCTATCTCTGCTACGCCAACACCTACCTGGTGCGCGACCGCGATCCCTACCTGAGCCGCGAGTTCTTCGGCCTGCTGGCCGAGCGCATGCCGGAGGCGATCCGCGTGGTCTTCGCCCACCAGCGTGGCAAGCCGGTGGCGATGGCGTTCAGCCTGGTCGCTGGAGATACCCTGTACGGGCGCTACTGGGGATGCCTGGCCGAGTTCGACCGGCTGCACTTCGAGACCTGCTTCTACCAGGGCCTGGAATTCGCCATCGGCGCCGGCCTGGCGCGCTTCGACGCCGGCGCCCAGGGCGAACACAAGCTGATCCGCGGTTTCGAGCCGGTGCTGACGCGCTCCTGGCACTACCTGGCGCATCCCGGTCTGCGCGATGCCGTGGCGCAGTTCCTCGAACAGGAGCGGGCGGGTGTGCGCGCCTACGCCGAGGAGGCCCACGGCCTGTTGCCCTACCGCCAGGCCTGAAGGGGGCCGGAACGATAGGGCGTGGCGTCCGCTCAGCCGTTGCTGGTGCTGCCGCCCCATTCGAGGAAGCGGATCTTGTGCAGCTCGCCGCTATGGTCCTCGTAGACCACGGTCACCGGCACTACGCCGGTCCTGGTCGAATTGTCGGTACGGTGCAGGACATTCTTCACGTCCAGTTGCATGCCGTAGTGGTATTCCTCGACCGGCAGGCCGCGGCCCGGGTCCTTGTCCACGTCCTGGGCGAAGGCCATGGGGGCGAGGCTGGTGATGACGGCGGACACGACAGAGGCAAGTTTCATTCTGTGATTCTCCGTAGCGATGGGGCGAAATCCCCGGTACCGAGCACTGGCATCCTTGGTCGTCCGTGGCCGACGCCAGGTGGACGGGGACGATGCGGCAGGCGTCGGGATCGAGCCGGGGCACGGGTTCGATAAGAACACCGTTTCGCTGGCGGAAAAAATCGAAGCGCGTGCTAGTCGAGATCGACGGCGGTGATGATTGCCGCGAAAAGGCCCGTTGCAGAGCCTTTGACAAGGTCACCCAGGCCGGGCGGCGCGAGCCGCCGCCCGGTGCCGAGGCTTCAGTCGACGCCGACGAAGCCGCCGGTCTGGTGTTGCCAGAGGCGCGCATAGAGGCCGCCATGGGCGAGCAACTCGGCATGCGTGCCGCTTTCGGCGATGTGGCCCTTGTCCAGCACCACCAGGCGGTCCATGCGCGCAATGGTCGACAGGCGGTGGGCGATGGCGATCACCGTCTTGCCCTGCATCAGGGTCTCCAGGCTTTCCTGGATCGCCGATTCGACTTCCGAGTCCAGCGCCGAGGTCGCTTCGTCGAGGATCAGGATCGGCGCGTCCTTGAGCAGCACCCGGGCGATGGCGATGCGCTGGCGCTGGCCGCCGGAGAGCTTCACTCCGCGTTCGCCGACATGGGCGTCGAAGCCGCGGCGGCCCTCGGCGTCGCTGAGCAGCGGGATGAACTCGTCGGCGCGAGCCTTGCGCACCGCTTCCATGAGTTCCGCGTCGCTGGCGCCGGGGCGGCCGTAGAGCAGGTTGTCGCGGATCGAGCGGTGCAACAGCGAGGTGTCCTGGGTGACCATGCCGATCTGCGCGCGCAGGCTTTCCTGGGTCACCCCGGCGATGTCCTGGCCATCGACCAGGATGCGTCCGCTCTCCAGGTCGTACAGGCGCAGCAGCAGGTTGACCAGGGTCGACTTGCCGGCGCCGGAAGGTCCGACCAGGCCGATCTTCTCGCCGGGCCGGACCTTCAGGTCGAGACCCTGGATCACGCCGCTGCCCTTGCCGTAGTGGAAGGCGATGTGCTCGAACTCCACCTCGCCGCGCTCTACCCGCAGCGGCCGGGCGTCCTCGCGGTCGACCACCTTGCGCGGCAGGGCGATGGTCTGCATGCCATCCTGGACCTGGCCGATGTTCTCGAAGATGCCGCCGACCACCCACATGATCCAGCCGGACATGTTGTTGATGCGGATCACCAGCCCGGTGGCCAGGGCGATGGCGCCCACCGAGATCAGCTCCTGGCTCCACAGCCACAGGGCCAGGCCGGTGGTGCCGGTGATCAGCACGCCGTTCATCACCGTGATGGTCACGTCCATGGAGGTCACTACGCGCCCGGCGCGTTGCGACTTGAGGGTCTGGTCGCCGATCGCTTCGCGGGCGTAGTCCTCTTCCTGGCGGGTGTGGGCGAACAGCTTCAGCGTGGTGATGTTGGTGTAGCCGTCGACGATCCGCCCCATCAGCTTCGAGCGCGAATCCGAGGCCTCCACCGAGCGGCGCTTGACCTGGGGAACGAAGTAGGCGAGGGCGCCGACGTAGGCGAACACCCACAGCACCAGAGGGATCATCAGGCGCCAGTCGGCCTCGGCGAACAGCACCAGGGCGCTGACGGTATAGATCAGCACGTGCCAGAGGGCGTCCACCACCTGCACCGCCGAATCGCGCAACGAGTTGCCGGTCTGCATGATGCGCTGGGCGATGCGCCCGGCGAAATCGTTCTGGAAGAAGCCGAGGCTCTGCTTGAGCACGTAGCGGTGGTTCTGCCAGCGGATCAGGTTGGTCATGCTCGGGTTGATGCTCTGGTGCACCAGCATGTCGTGCAGGGCGTTGAACAGCGGGCGCAGGACCAGCGCCACCACCGCCATCCAGATCAGTTCGTTGGCGTGCACGCGGAAGAACTCCGCGCTGGGCGTGCTCTGGGCGAGATCGACGATGCGGCCGAGGTAGCTGAACAGCGCCACCTCGATCAGCGCGACGATCAGGCCGACCACCAGCAGGGCCAGGAACACCGGCCAGACCTGGCGCAGGAAGTAGACATAGAAACGCAGCACTTCGCTGGGCGGCATGCGTTCGGAAGCACTGCGGAACGGGTCGATCAGACGTTCGAAACGACGATAAAGCATGATGGCTCTCTTCTGGAGCGGGCCCGTCCTGGGCCCGCCGGATCAAGCCCCTGCGGCTGGACTCAGAGGCGTTTGGCGGACAGGATCACCACGTCGTCGCTCGGCACGTCGGCGAAGCCGTTGCGGCGGGTGGTGGGAACCTTGGCGATCTGGTCGACCACGCCCATGCCACGCACCACCTTGCCGAACACGGCATAGCCGAAGTCGCGGGCACCATGGTTGAGGAAGTCGTTGTCGGTCAGGTTGATGAAGAACTGGCTGGTGGCCGAATCGACCACTCCGGTACGGGCCATGGCGAGGGTGCCGCGCTCGTTGAGCAGGCCGTTGTCGGCCTCGTTCTTGATCGGTGCACGGGTCTTCTTCTCCTGCATGCCGGCGCTGAAGCCGCCGGTCTGCACCATGAAGCCCGGGATCACGCGGTGGAACAGGGTGCCGTCGTAGTAGCCGCTGTCGACGTACTCGAGGAAGTTCTTCACGCTGATCGGCGCCTTGGCCGGATCGAGTTCTACCTCGATCTCGCCGAGGCTGGTGGCGATCAGGACGTGCGGCTTGGCGGCAGGCGTGGCGGCCAGCAGGGAACCGGCGAAGAGCAGGGTGCAGGCGGCGATCAGGAGACGTTTGAGCATGGTTGTTCCTTGGTTTTATCGATATCGGCGAGGAAGCCGAGCAGGGTGGTGTTGAAAATCTCGGGTTGGTCCATCGGCGTGGCGTGGCGGGAGTCCTCCACCACCACCAGGCGGGCGTCGGCGATCCGCTCGCAATAGGCCTGCTTCAGCGATACCGGCGTGTAGTCGCGATCCGCGCTGATCACCAGGGTCGGACAGGCGATCTCGGCCAATCGTTCCTGCACGCCCCAGCCGATGATCGCGTCGAGGCTGGCCAGGTAGGCGCGCTTGTCGTTCTCCGCCCAGCGCGCCTCGATCTTCTCTCGCAGCCCGGCCTGTTCCGCCTTGGGAAACAACAGCCGGCCGAGGGCGCGGCCGATGGTCCGCAGGCTGAGCAGGCGCGAGAGGAGCTTGCGCTTGGCCACCTCCAGATGTTCGCGAGGCTTGCGCGGGATGACTTCCGGAGTGCTGTTGACGATGGTCAGGCTGCGCAGCAGGTCGGGTCGGTCGCAGGCCAACTGGAAGCCGATCATCCCGCCCATGCTGATGCCGACCAGGTGTACCGGGCCGCAGCCGAGCCGGTCGAGCAGCGCCGCGCAGTCCTCGGCGAAGCCGGCCATGCTGTAGCCGCCGCGCGGCTTGCCGGAGCGGCCGTGGCCGCGCAGGTCCGGGACCAGCAGGCGGTAGCGGCCCAGCAGGGCCGGCAACTGGTATTCCCAGTCGCGGGCGCTCGAACCGAGACCGTGCAGCAGCAGGACCGGCGCGCGCTCGGTGGGACCGGGGTGGTCGTCGTAGACGAGGGTGCAGTCGCGGTGCTGGAAGTCAGGCATCTGCGTTCACTCGGCGGCCGGTTCGGGCGCCGCGAAGGGCGCGTTGAGCGGTACGTTGGCGAACGACTTGAGCATTTCCATGAGGATCTGGCTGGCCGGGCCGAGCGGCTTTTCCTTGTTGGTGTAGAGGTAGAAGCGGCTCTGCCGCACGCCGCCCTGGCTCAGCGGCAGCGGCTTGAGCTGGCCACTCTGCAGTTCGCGCTCGATGATGTGTCGCGGCAGCCAGGCGAAGCCCAGGCCGTTGCCGACGAAGGTCGCCGCGGTAGCCAGGCTGCCCACCGTCCAGCGCTGTTCGGCGCCCAGCCAGCCGTGGTCGCGCGGCTGTAGCCGGCCGCTGTCGCGGATCACCACCTGCATCTGGGTTTCCAGGTCCTGGTGGGTCAGTTCGCGTTGCAGGCGGTGCAGCGGATGGTCGGGGTGGGCCACGGCGACGAACTCGACCACGCTGAGGTCGGCGCCGAGGTGGCCGGGAATGATCAGGCCGCTGATCGCCAGGTCGGCGGCGCCCTGGATCAGCGCTTCCTCGACGCCGGAGAGCACTTCCTCGCGCAGCAGCACGCGACAGCCGCGGCTCTGCGGCATGAAGGCGGACAGCGAGCGGACGATCCGCGCGGTGGGGTAGGCGGCGTCCACCACCAGGCGCACCTCGGGTTCCCAGCCCTGTTCCATGTGGTGCGCCAGTTCCTCCAGTTGCCCGGCCTGCTTGACCAGTTGCCGCGAACGGCGCAGCAATACTTCGCCGGCCTCGGTCAGCACCGCCTTGCGTCCGTCGATGCGCAGCAGCGGCACGCCGAGCTGTTCCTGCATGCGCGCCACGGTATAGCTGATCGACGATTGCGAGCGGTGCAGGGCTTCCGCGGCCTGGGCGAAGCCGCCGTGGTCGACCACCGCCTGCAGGGTCCGCCATTGGTCCAGGGTTACGCGTGGCGCTTTCATTTCCGCCTCCTCGAATGCAGGGATGCCTCGCCGGCGTTTCCGCGGCCGGCAGGCGATGACGAGTGCGCCGGAGGGGCGACTTCGCTTATCGTGTCGTCGGCGTCCTGTACGGGGTAGCTGTCCATTCTCTTGACGTACGGGATGCCGTGGTTTTCAGGGTGTTGCCATTTTTCCATCTGTCGCTACCGGGAGTCCGGCCATGAAAAGGCTTTGCTGTTTCGCACTATCGCTGCTGCCCCTGTCCGCTTTCGCCTATCCGATCGAGGTCGACCCGCAACTCAACGGCACCGAGGTCTCCTACAGCACCCAGGACATCGGGCGCGACATGGGCGCGATCCTTCTCACCAACCTGGGAGGCCAGGCGGCAGAGTGCACGGCGGTGTTCCGCAACGGCCCGGAGACCCCGAAAGTGCGCAAGGGCGTGATCCAGCCCGGGCAGAACAGCAACTTCACCGCGCAGTTCGGCCGCGACATCATCAAGTTGCGGATCAAGCTGACCTGCAAGATCGCGAAATAGAGCGTTCTCTCACCGAAAGACTAGGTGGTGCCTGTTTATAAATCAACCTGGTCGATATTTAACAGCGGTTTTTTCAACTTTTTAATCGATTAATCATTCTCTACCCTCACCTCCATCGTTGTAGCGCAGTGGGTGGAGGTCGAGTCATGTCCCGTGTCCTGGTTATCGAGAGCAGTGCCCGCCAACGGGGCTCGGTTTCCCGCCTGCTGACGGCGGAATTCATCTCCCACTGGAAAATCGCGCATCCCGCTGATCGCTTCCAGGTCCGCGACCTGGCGCGCGAGCCGCTGCCGCACCTCGATGAATTATTGCTGGGAGCCTGGACCACCCCCTGTGATGGCCATAGCGCTGCGGAAAGGCGCGCCCTCGAGCGTTCCAATCGCCTGACCGAGGAGTTGCGGATGGCGGACGTGCTGGTGCTGGCGGCACCGATGTACAACTTCGCCATTCCCAGCAGCCTGAAGAGCTGGTTCGACCATGTGCTGCGCGCCGGCCTGACCTTCCGTTACGCCGAGCAGGGGCCGGAAGGCCTGCTACAGGGCAAGCGCGCCTTCGTTCTCACCGCCCGCGGCGGGATCTACGCCGGCGGTGGTCTCGATCACCAGGAACCCTATCTGCGCCAGGTGCTGGGCTTCGTCGGCATCCACGACGTCACCTTCATCCACGCGGAGGGCATGAACATGGGCCCGGAATTCCGTGAGAAAGGCCTGGCGCGAGCCCGTGAGCGGATGCGGCAGGCGCTGGAAACCGATACCTCCCTTTGCGTCCCTCTGCCAACGCTCCGGTGATTGGACGCAGCACCCGGTCGAACCCCTTCCCCCCGCGTGTTCGACCGGGTTTTTTTATTCCCTGCGGACTTTCGATGGTTGCCGGTGTGACGGCCGGGGCGGATTCAGGCGCGCTCGGGATCGCCTCGTTCGTCGCCGACTGCGGTTTTCCTGCCCCGTGCACCGAGGCGCGCCGACAGCACGATGGCGAGGATGATCAGGGCACCGCCGAGGAACATCCGCGGCCCCGGCGTCTCATGGAACAGCAGCCAGGCGAAGGCGATCCCGTAGACCGGCTCCAGGGCGAATACCAGTGCCGCGGTGCGGGCCTTGACCACCGCCAGGCTGGCCACGAACAGGCTGTGCGCCAGGCCGGTGCAGAAGACGCCCAGCAGGGCCAGCCAGAGCCAGTCGAGAGCGGGTAGCGCCGGTAGTTCGCCGACCGCGAATGGCAGCAGGCACAGGGCGACTACCAGGTTCTGCCAGAGCGCCGCCTGCACCGGGCCGACCTGCCCGCTGTTGCTACGGTTGGCCAGCGACAGCAGGGCGAACAGCAGGCCGGAAAGGATCGCCCAGAGCAGGCCGAGGGTGGCGCCGCTGGCGAGGTCGAAGTTCGGCGTGACCAGCACCAGGCCAAGGCTGACCAGGACCACCAGCAGTCCTTCCGCGAGATGAATGCGCTCGCGGAAGAGCAGCCCTTCGAGGATTACCGTGAAGGCCGGGAAGCTGGCGAAGCCGAGGGTGGCGATGGCCACGCCGGCGGTCTTCACGGCGATGAAGAAACTCACCCAGTGGCCGGCCAGGAGCAGGCCGCAGAGCGCCAGGCGCAGCCATTGCGCGGGTCCCAGGGCGCGCCAGGCCTGGCCCGCGAGGCGGGCGAAGAGGCCGAGGGCGAGCACCGCGAACAGCGCACGACCGAACACGATCACCCCGGGGGAGGCGCTGGCCAGCTTGCCGAACACCCCGGTCAGGCCGAAGAGGAGGGCGCCGCCGTGCAGGGCGGCGAGGGCGGAACGTCGATTCATGGGGATCCTTCAGGCCAGGCGCGCACCGTTGGGCAGGGGCTTGTCGAAGCCGGCCAGGACCACCTTGTCCTCGCTATCGTAGACCCCGGTGACCAGGACCTCCGAGCGCACCCCGGCGATCTGCTTCGGAGCGAAGTTGCAGACGCAGAGGACCTGGCGTCCGACCAGTTGCTCGGCCTGGTAGTGTGCGGTCAGTTGCGCGCTGGAGGTGCGCAGGCCGAGCGGTCCGAGGTCGACCTCGAGGACATAGGCGGGTTTGCGTGCCTTGGGGTTGGGAGCGGCGCTGAGGATGGTGCCGACGCGCAGTTCGACGCGTTCGAAATCCTGCCATTCGATGATGTCCATGCTGACTCCTGTTCTGTCGATGGGCAGAGAGTAAGGAGTCGTGACGGATTTGTCTGTCGTGCGGCTAGCCGGTTTTGTCGCGGGACTCGCGACGCAGTTGTCGCGGGGTGACGCCGAACTCGCGGACCAGCGCTGCGGTGAAGGCGCTCTGCGAGGCGTAGCCGACCCGGGCGGCGATCTCGCCCACCGCCAGGCTGCTCTCCAGCAACAGTTCGTGGGCCTGGTGCAGGCGTCGGCTGCGCGCGTAGTCCATGGGCGTCTGTCCGGTCTCGGCGAGGAACAGGCTGTGGAAGCGCGCCACCGAAAGACCGGCCAGCCGCGCCAGGTCGGCTACCTGTAGCGGATGGGCGGCATGGCGGTCGAGGTAGGCGTCGAGGCTGGCCAGTGGCAGGCGGGGCTGCTGGCGCGGCGGCTGGCGCTCGCTGGCCAGGCTGGCGAGGAGCAGGCCGGCGCCCTGGTGGGCGATCACCGGGTCGTTGATCGGGCCGCTGGCCAGCCAGTTCACCAGTTGGCCCTGGGCGGGCGTCAGCGACAGCGCCTGCGGTCGCTCGAACAGCCGCCTGCCGGCTTCGGCGTGTTCGCCCAGGCCCAGCAGCAGGCTGCCGTCGCAGGGCAGGTCGAGGACCAGGCAGCGGCTGCCGGAGGGACTCGAGCAGGCATGCCGGGCTTGCGCCGGAACCACCGCGAAGGTCTGCCGCAACACGCGGCTGCCGCGCCCCTCGACCTCGAAGTCGAGGCAGCCGCTGAGGCCCAGGACCAATTGGGCATGGTCATGGCTGTGGACGATCTGGTCGTGGCTGTAGTGGCGCAGGGAAAGGATCGAACCCATGGCGAAGCTCCCGGAGGCAGGCGCCCAGTCTACCCGCTGGCGCCGGCGACAGACAGCCGGGCCCTGTCACGCAACGGTCGCCGGCCTGTCACAGTCGTTTCACCGGCGCCGGCCAAGATCGGAAAAACACCGTCGGAGACCCGCCGATGAGCACCGCGCAACGCTTCACCTCGAACCGCAAGCAGCGGGTCCGGACCCTGTGGATCTCGGATGTCCACCTGGGGACGCGGGATTGCCAGGCCGAACACCTGGCGGCGTTCCTCAAGCGCTACCACGCCGATCGCATCTACCTGGTGGGCGACATCATCGACGGCTGGAAGCTGCGCGGCGGCATCTACTGGCCGCAGGCGCACACCAACGTGATCCGCCGCCTGCTCACCCTGAGCAAGCGCGGCACCGAGGTGATCTACGTCACCGGCAACCATGACGAATTCCTGCGCCGTTATTCGAGCCTGATCCTCGGCAACATCCGCCTGGTCGACGAGGCGGTGCACAGTACCGCCGACGGCCGCAAGCTGCTGGTGATACACGGCGACCAGTTCGACGTGATCACCCGCTACCACCGCTGGCTGGCGTTCCTCGGCGATTCCGCCTACGAGTTCACCCTGCTCCTCAACCGTTGGCTGAACCACTGGCGGCGGCGCTGGGGCTACGGCTACTGGTCGCTGTCGGCGTACCTCAAGCACAAGGTCAAGACCGCGGTGAACTTCATCAGCGACTTCGAGGAAGCCATCGCCCACGAGTGCCACAAGCGCGGGCTCGACGGGGTGGTCTGCGGGCACATCCACCATGCCGAGATCCGCCGCATCGAGGGCGTCGATTACCTCAACTGCGGCGACTGGGTGGAGTCCTGCACGGCGCTGATCGAACACTGGGACGGCAGCATCCAGCTCTACCGCCTGGCCGAGGAGCAGGCGCGGCTGGCGGCGCAGGCCGCGGCGGTCGAGCCGGCGGCATGAGGCTATTGATCGTCAGCGACGCCTGGTTACCGCAAGTCAACGGAGTCGTCACCAGCCTGCTGGCCCTGCAGCGCGAGCTGGAACTGCTGGGCCACCAGGTACGGGTGCTGTCGCCCGCCGACTTCCGCTGCCTGCCCTGTCCCAGCTATCCGGAAATCCCCCTGGCCTGGAACCTCTGGCGCCTCGGCGGGTTGATCGAGGCCTTCGCCCCGGATGCCGTGCACCTGGCCACCGAGGGGCCGCTCGGCTGGGCCGCGCGGCGCTGGCTGGGCAAGCGCGGCCTGGACTTCACCTCGGCGATCCATACGCGCTTTCCCGAATACCTGCGTGACCGCTGTCCGTGGCTGCCGTTGTCCTGGGGCTATGCCTTCCTGCGCACCTTCCATCGGCCGAGCCGGGCGGTGCTGGTGAGCACCCCGCGCCTGCGCGACGAGTTCTGCGCCTGGCGCTTCCAGCACCTGCGGCTGTGGCGCAAGGGCGTCGATACCGAACTGTTCCATCCCGCCGAGACACCTCCGGCGAAAGAGCGGCCGCCGGTGTTCCTGTATGTCGGGCGGCTGGCGACGGAAAAGAACCTGGAGGCGTTCCTCGATCTCGAACTGCCGGGCGAAAAATGGCTGGTGGGCGACGGCCCGCAGCGGGCGGCGCTGGAGCAGCGCTATCCACAGGCGCGTTTTCTCGGCTACCGCCATGGCCGCGCGCTGGCCGACGCCTACCGGGCGGCCTCGGTGCTGGTGTTCCCCTCGCTGACCGATACCTATGGCCTGGTGATGCTCGAAGCCCTGGCCTGTGGCGTGCCGGTGGCGGCCTTCGCCGTGCCGGGGCCGCTGGATGTATTGCAGCAGGGCGTGACCGGGGTCATGCACGAGGATCTTGGCGAAGCCTGCCGCCAGGCGCTGGCGCTGGATCGCCAGGCCTGCGGGCGCTGGGCGCGGGAGCAGTCCTGGCGGGTTTCGGCGGAGGAGTTCCTGGCGCTGCAGGCGAGCGGCCCACGGACTGCGCCGGAATGGCGCGACGAACTGCCGGCGGCGTTCGACGAACTTAGAGGATGACCTTGTCGCGCAGGCGTTCGGCGGCCTGTTGCAGGGCCTGGATGACCCGTTCCTTGTCGTAGTTCTGGATGTTGTTGGTGTCCAGGTACATGGAGAAGCCGGGCAATTCGTGCTCGACGTAGCTGGGCGCGGCGCCGAGGTCGCGGCGCGAGTCCACCACCTGGTAGATCTGCACCGGGCGGCTGAAGCCCTTGACCGCGATCTGGCCCTTGTCGCGGCACATGATCACGTCCTTGATCAGCGAGTAGGTCTCGTGGGAAATGAGGATTTCGCCGGCTTCCGAGGCGCTTTCCAGGCGGCTGGCGAGGTTCACTTCGCGGCCGATGATGGTGTAGTCCATGCGCGTGTCGGCGCCGAAGTTGCCCACCGTGCAATAGCCGGTGTTGATGCCCATGCGGATTTCCAGCGGCTTGGTGATGCCCTGGGCCCGCCACTGCTGGCGTAGCACCTTCATGTGCTTGCGCATGGCGATGCCCATCGATACCGCCGCCACCGCGTCCTTCTTCGCGCCCTGGGTGCTGGGGTCGCCGAAGAACACCATGACGCAGTCGCCGACGAACTTGTCGATGGTGCCGCCGTACTTGAGGGCGATCTTCGACATTTCGTTGAGGTAGTTGTTGAGCAGGTCGGTCAGGGCCTCGGCTTCCAGTTCCTCGGATAGCTCGGTGAAGCCGCGGATGTCGGAGAAGAACACGGTGAGCTTCTTGCGCTGGGTTTCCAGGCGCACGCTCTTCTTGCCGCTGAAGATCATTTCCCAGACCTGCGGCGACAGGTACTTGGCCAGGTTGCGCGCGAGCCGCGCGGCCTTTTCCTGCTCGCGGGCGATCTCCTGGCGCACCTGGGCCAGGCGCAGGCCCTGCTGGTGGCCGAAGAAGGCGGTGATGCAGATGTACAGTCCGCAGAACAGGATGCTGACCGCGGCCACCTCGACCGGGGTATTGCCCAGCAGCGGCGGGGCGACGAGCACGGCGACCAGCAGGGCGCTGCTGGCCGATACCAGCAAGGCCATGCCGAGCAGGCGCAGGCCGCCGATGACCAGCGCGGTGAAGCTCAGCACCAGCAGGAACATCAGGCTGGGCACCACGGAGAAGCCGAGCAGCGCCATGCCCAGGCCACAGTGCACGGCGTCGACCGCGAGCAGGGCGCGGGTCACCTTGCGCGGGTCGTGCTGGCGGAAGCGCTGGCCGAGGTGGTACGCCAGGTGCGGGTAGAGCAGCGCATAGGGCACCATCCAGAGGATGCCGTAGCTGAAATACTGGGTGTAGGTTCCCGCCGCGATGCTGGCGCCACAGGCGATATAGGCCAGCACGCGCGAATAGTATTCACGCATGGACGCGACGGACCGGCTCGTCGGCGAGCGGTCGGGGAGGGTAGGCTTCATGCGCTGGAGAGGATCCCTGTGTATTTTCGTCCCGGCTCGGCCTCGTGAGCTTTCCGCCTGGGGAATGGCGGGTGGCCAGGTTGCTGGCGGAATCTTAACCAAGCGTTTGCGCGGCGGCCAGTGACAGCTGATCGATAGTTCAGGAAAGCGCGCCGATCCGGGACCGACGGTCGTCACGGGGGAGCGACCGGCCCGGGGGCCAGCCGCGCGGATGGGTCAGAAGCGGATGCGGCCGGTGAAAGCGTCCTTGAGCATCACCCAGTCGCCCATGAACGACCACAGCGGGTACTTGAAGGTGGCCGGGCGGTTCTTCTCGAAGACGAAGTGGCCGACCCAGGCGAAGCCGTAGCCCACCAGCGGCAGCGCCAGCAGCCATAGCCACTGCTGGCTGGCCACGGCGTGGAAGAGCACCGCCAGCACCAGCAGGCTGCCGACGTAGTGCAGGCGGCGGCACACCGCGTTGCTGTGTTCCTGCAGGTAGTAGGGGTAGAACTCGGCGAAACTGTGGAAACGCTCGTCATCAGGGCTGCTCATGGAATGCCTCCTCTCGTTGTGTCCGCGCAGTGTAGTGCGGGCCGCACGATGTCGCGGATGACATACAGGGCCAGTTTAGTATCCTTGGGCCGCCAGGCCGGACGACGGTCGGCGTGCCTCCCGCCAGAACAAGAAGAGACCGATGCCGGAACGTACAACCTTGTCCAGCTGGGTCCAGGGCATCGTCCTCGCCCTGGAGCTGGAAGGCCTCGACGGACGCCAGCTGTTCGCCGAGCTGGGCCTCGACTACCAGGCCTTGCAGGACCCCGACGCGCGCTTCCCGCAGGACGCCATGAGCCGTCTGTGGCAGCGTGCGGTGGCGCTCAGCGGCAACCCGGCGATCGCCCTGAACATCGCCCGGGTCCGGCGCCCGGCTTTCCACGTCGTCGGCTATGCGCTGATGTCGAGCCGCAACCTGGCGGAAGGCTTCGCGCGCCTGGAGCGCTACCAGCGGATCATCGCGGAAGCGTCCGACCTGACTTTCCGCCGCACGCCGCAGGGCTATCGAATCGGCGTCACGGTGCATGGCGATCGCCTGCCGGCGCCACCGCAGAGTGCCGAATGCTCGCTGGCCTACCTGGTGGACATGGTCCGCTGGATCACCGGCCGGTCGCTGGACCCGCTGGCGGTGGAGCTGCCCGGCGCGCCCCGCGAGCCGCTGGCACCCTATGTCGAGCTGTTCCGCGCGCCGCTGCGCTTTCACGCCGAGGAGTTCGCGCTGGTGTTTTCCCGCGTCGACCTCGAGACGCCGCTACCCTCGGCCAACGAGGCGCTGGCCCAGTTGCACGATCGCTTCGCCGGCGAATACCTGGCGCGTTTCAGTACCAGCCGCATTACCCATCTGACCCGGCAGACCTTGTGCCGGCTGCTGCCGCAGGGAGAGCCCAAGCGCGAACGGGTGGCCCAGGCGCTGCACCTGTCGCAGCGCACCTTGCAACGGCGCCTCCAGGAAGAAGGCACCAGCTACCAGCAACTGCTCGACGACACGCGCCGGGATATGGCCGAACAGTATCTCCAGCAGCCCGGCCTGACCTTGCTGGAAGTCGCCTACCTGCTGGGTTTCGCCGATCCGAGCAATTTCTTCCGGGCATTCCGCCGCTGGTTCGGCTGCACGCCCAACGAATACCGGGCGCGCCGCCAGGAGCGCCCGGGCTAGTCGCCAGGCCAGGCGGGACGCTTCAGGGCTGCACGGCGGGTTGCGCCGAGGCCTGGCGCAGGGTCCAGTCGAGAACCTGGGCCGACAGCGTATCGCCGGCCTTGCCGAAGGCGCTGACCACCGCCGCGACCTTCTTGCCATCCACCGGCTGGCTGACCTCGAAACGCCGGCTGGCGACCACGCGCTTGTCGTCGGTACGCACCAGGCGCGCGTCGTAGCGGATCAGCGCGCTGGCCTGGCCGTTCGGGTACTCGGTCTGGAAGGCGCGAAGGTCGCCGCCCAGTTCGAAATCGGCCTGCAGGTTGCTGTCGTCGCTGCTCAGGCCGCGGACCCGGCCGTCGGCCTGGAACGCCTGCATCAGACGATCGCGCAGCAGCGACGGCGCCGGATCGCTCCAGCGCGCGCCCTGGTACACGCTGATTTCGTCGCCGTGCGGGCGCACCGCGATGCGCGGGCTCTCCAGCACCAGGCTGGTACGCGGCCGGGCGATCCGCAGCGACCAGTCGACCGGCCGCGCGGCGGCGCTGGCCGGAGGGTTGTGCACCGGTAGCAGGTAGACCTGGAGGACCTGCGCCTCCGGCAGGATCGAGCAGGCGCCGAGGGTGGCGAGCGCGGCCAGGCCGGCGGCCAGGGACAGGCGACGCAGCGGGCGAAGGGCGAGCCTCATGGGGTGAACTCCTTGGTTTTTTCCCGGCCCAGCAGGTAGTTCGCCGGGTTCTCTTCCAGGCGCCGGCTGATTCCGCGCAGTGCCGCCAGGGTATCGCGCAGTTCGCTGACCGCCGGGCCCAGCTCGGCGAGTCCCTGGATGCCGCCGTCCAGCGAGTGGCGATTCTCGCTGATCAACTGGTCGAGGGTGGCGCTGGTGCGCTCCAGCGAAGCCATGGTCTTGTTGGCGTTTTCCAGCATCCCCTTGCCTTGCTCGTTGAGCAGGCCGTTGGCGCTGCGCATCAACTCGCTGGCCTGGGCCAGGGCGGCGTTGGCCTGCCTGCTCGCCTGGGCCAACTGCTGCATCACCGCGCTGACGTTCTCGCGCTCGGCGGAGAGCGCGCCGGTGGCCTGGTCGAGATGGTCGAGGGTGCGGCTGATGCGCGCTGTGTTTTCCTCGGAGAGCAGGTTGCTGAAGCGCGCGATGAGCTGGTTGATGTTGCCCATCAGGTCTTCGCCGTTGCTCAGTAACTGGGTCAGCGGCGAGGGCGTGGCGACGATCACCGGGATCTTCCCGTCCTTGCCCTCCAGCATCGGGCTGGCGGGCGTGCCGCTGCTGAGCTGGATGATCGAGGTGCCGGTGATCCCGGTGAGCGCCAGCTTGGCGGTGGTGTCCTGCTTGATCGGCGCGCTGGCCACCACGCGGATGCGTGCCCAGACCTTGCGCGGGTCCTTCGGATCGAGGCGGAGGAAGGCCACGTCGCCGACCTTGATCCCGCTGTACTGCACCGAGCTGCCCTGGGAAAGGCCACTGACCGCTTCGTTGAAGACGATGTCGTAGTAGTTGAACTTGCCCTCCGAGCCGGACTTGGCCAGCCACAGGCCGAAGAGCAGGGCGGCGCCGATCACGATCACGCTGAACAGGCCGATCAACACATGGTGGGCTCGGGTTTCCATCTCAGTGATTCTCCGGCACGGCGGCGGCTTGGTGGGCGGCGCGCCCGCGCGGCCCGTGGAAGTATTCGCGGACCCAGGCGTCGTCGGTGGCGGCGACCCGTTCCAGGGTATCGACTACCAGGACCTTCTTCTGCGACAGCACGGCGACCCGGTCGCAGATGGTGTACAGGGTGTCCAGGTCATGGGTGACCAGGAACACGGTCAGGCCGAGGGCGTCGCGCAGGGTACGGATCAGGTTGTCGAAGGCCGCCGCGCCGATCGGGTCGAGGCCGGCGGTGGGCTCGTCGAGGAACAGGATGTCCGGGTCCAGCGCCAGGGCGCGGGCCAGGGCGGCGCGCTTGATCATGCCGCCGGAAAGCGAGGCCGGATACTTGTCGCCGGCGTTGGCCGGTAGCCCGGCCAGGGCCAGCTTGACCTGGGCCAGGTGCTCGGCGTCGGCGCGCGGCAGGCCGGCGTTCTCGATCAGCGGCAGGGCGACGTTCTCCACCACGGTAAGCGAGGAAAACAGCGCGCCCTGCTGGAACAGCACGCCGAAGCGCCGTTCGACCAGGGAGCGGCGCTCCTCTGGCAGTTGCAGCAGGTCTTCGCCGAACACCCGCACGCTGCCGGAGGTCGGCCGACGCAGGCCGACGATGCTGCGCAGCAGCACCGACTTGCCGGTGCCGGAGCCGCCGACCACGCCGAGGATCTCGCCGCGACGGACGTCGAGGTCGAGGTGCTCGTGGACCGCCTGGGCGCCGAAACGGTTGCACAGGTCGCGGACCTGGATGATCGCCTGCGGGTTGTCCTGGTTCACCAGCCCATCTCCATGAAGAACAGCGCGGCGAGGGCGTCGAGCAGGATCACCACGAAGATCGAGTGGACCACGCTGGTGGTGGTGTGCTCGCCCACCGACTGGGCGCTGCCGCTGACCTTGAAGCCTTCCAGGCAGCCGATCACGGCGATCAGGAAGGCGAACAGCGGGGCCTTGCTGATACCGACCAGGAAATGCTGTACGCCGATTCCGTCCTCCATGATCGACAGGAACATCGCCGGCGGGATGTCCAGGGTCCAGGCGCAGACGGTCATGCCACCGACGATGCCGCAGAGCATGCCGACGAAGGTCAGCATCGGTAGCGATACCAGCAGCGCCAGCACCCGCGGCAGCACCAGCAGCTCGATGGGGTTGAGGCCGAGGGCGCGGATCGCGTCGATCTCCTCGTTGGCCTTCATCGAGCCGATCTGTGCGGTGAAGGCGCTGGCGGTGCGGCCGGCCATGAGGATCGCGGTGAGCAGCACGGCGAACTCGCGGAGGAAGGAGAACACCACCAGGTTGACCGTGTAGATGGTCGCGCCGAAGTTGGCCAGCACCGTGGCGCCGAGGAAGGCGATCACCGCGCCGACCAGGAAGGTCAGCAGGGCGATGATCGGCACCGCGTCCAGGCCGCTCTTCTCGATGTTCGCCACCAGCGGCGTGACCCGCCAACTGGCCGGGCGGACCAGGCTGCGGAACAGGGTCTCCAGGGTCAGGCCGATGAAGCCGAGGAGTGCCTTGAGGTGCAGCCAGAAGGTCTCCATGGCACAACCGATGCGAGCCAGCAGTTCGATGGCGGTGGTTGGCGGCTTGGGTTTCTCCGGCTCGCAGAAGTCGTGCAGGGCGTGGCCGACGGTCTTCAGCAGGGCCTGGCGCTCGCGCGGCAGGCCGGGCTCCAGCTCGGCGAGGTCGGCCAGGCGCTCGGCGCCGAGCAATTCGGCGAGCAGGGCGGCGCCGGCGGTATCCAGGGCGCCCAATTGGCTCAGGTCGAAGCTGGCGTTGCCCGCCACTTCGCTGCGCAGGCGCGTCACCTCGCGCTCCAGAGCCGTGTAGTGGGCGAGCGTCCAATCACCTATGGCTCTGACGCGGGCGGGCTGGGTGGAGCTATCCAGGCTCACGTGGCCGGGTTGCGGCTGTGTCGTCATGGTGCAGAAGCTTACACCGGCTTTTCAGTCCCTGAGTAGAGCCATTGCAGACAGGCCCGTGAGCGCTCAGTGGCGCCAGAACGCCGGGGTCAGCAGGACCAGCACGGTGATGATCTCCAGGCGACCGAGCAGCATGCCGGCGGCCAGCAGCCACTTGGCGGCGTCCGGCAGGCTGGCGAAGTTGCCCGAGGGGCCGATGATGGGCCCCATCCCCGGGCCTACGCCGGCCACGGTACTGGCGGCACCGGTGAGCGCGGTCATCCAGTCCAGGCCGATCAGCGACAGGCCGAGGGCGAGCAGGCAGACGACGATCGCGAAGAAGAACGAGAAGGTCAGGATCGAGCGGACGATTTCCTCGTCCAGGCGATGGCCGTTGTAGTTCTGCTTGAGCACTGCGCGCGGATGGATCAACTGGTAGAGGTTGGCCTTGAGCAGGGTATAGGCGACCTGGAAGCGGAAGATCTTGATACCGCCGGCGGTAGAACCGGAGCAACCGCCGATGAAGCCGAGGTAGAAGAACAGCATGATCGAGAAGTGCCCCCACATGCTGTAGTCGCCAAGGGCGAAGCCGGTGGTGGTGACCACCGAGGTGACGTTCACTGCGACGATGCGGAAAGCATCCATCCAGGGCAGCTTGGAGGTTACCGCGTACCAGGTGCCCATCAGCAGCCAGGTCACCAGCAGCAGGCCGAGCAGGCCGCGGACCTGCTGGTCCTTGATCAGCGCCTTGCGGTGTCCGCGCAGGGTGGCGACGTAGAGCGCGAACGGCAGGCTGCCGAGGATCATCACCACTACCGCGGTCCAGTGAACCGCTGGCTGCTTCCACTTGGCCAGGGATTGGTCGGAGGTGGAGAAACCGCCGGTGGAAATCGCCGACATGGCGTGGTTGACCGCGTCGAACGGGCTCATGCCCGCGCCCCAGAAGGCCAGGCTGCCGAGCAGGGTGATGCCGACATAGGTGGCGACGATGTACTTGGCGACCATGTGCGAGCGTGGCAGGACCTTTTCCGAGCGGTCCGAGGATTCGGTCTGGAACAGGCGCATGCCGCCGATCCGCAGCATCGGCAGGATCGCCACGGCCATGGCGATGAAGCCGATGCCGCCCAGCCAGTGCAGCAGAGAGCGCCAGATGAGGATGCCCGGGGACATGTCGTCCAGCCCGCTGAGCACGGTGGAGCCGGTGGCGGTGATTCCCGACATGCTTTCGAAGAAGGCATCGGTGTAGCTGATGTGCTGCTGCAGGACGAACGGCAGGGCGGCGAAGATGCATACCAGCACCCAGCTCGATACGGTGAGCATGTACATGTCCCGCGGGCGCAGGTGGACATGCTCGGGACGTCCCGGCAGGACCAGGCCGAGGCCGGTGACGAAGGTGGCGACGCTGGACCAGATGAATGCCTGGATGCCTTCGGTACGGTCGAAGGCGAGCATGGTCAGGATCGGGACCAGCATGCTGGCGGCCAGAGTGATCAGGAAGATGCCGATGATGAAACCGAGGATACGTAGGGTCGGCAAGGCCATGGATCGTGGGGCTCTGGGCTGTGGCGGACCGGCCATTCTACCAGCCGTCCGCGGAGAGTAAATCTGCCGCTGCACCCCTCTTCACAGCTGCCGCGAAATCGCTAGAATCTCGCTTCGCCCGCCGGCGCTCGCCGGTTTCTCTGGTGTTCTGCCAACCATGTCCACTGACAATCCGTGTCTTACCTGCGGCGCCTGCTGTGCGCATTTTCGTGTGTCTTTCTATTGGGGCGAGTGCCGTTCCGCAGGCGGCGTCGTACCCGACGAACTGACCGTCCGCATCAGCCCGCAGATGGTTGCCATGAGCGGTACCGAGAACAAGCCGGCACGCTGCGTCGGGCTGCTCGGCGAGGTCGGTTGCGGCGTTCGCTGCACCGTCTACGAGCAGCGCTCGAGTACCTGCCGCGAGTTCGAGGCGGCCTGGGCCAACGGCCAGCCCAACCCGGCCTGCGATGCCGCGCGCGCCGCCTACGGCCTGCCGCCGCTGACCCCGCCGCTGCAGCCGCACCTGGCGCCGGGACGGGTCGCCTGAGAGCGGGCGTGAGCCTGGCGATTGCGTCTACAATGGCGATTTCGTTTCTGACAGGAGTTCGCCCATGGAGGCTCTCGACGCCTTGCTCACTCGCGTTTCCCACGCCCGCCTGAGCGATCCCGCGCCCTCGCCGGAGCAGCTCGACCGGCTGTTCCGGGTCGCCTTGCGTGCCCCGGACCACGGGCAACTGCGGCCCTGGCGCTTCATCCTGGTAGAGGGCGAAGGCCGCCGGGCCCTGGGCGACCTCTACGCCCGCGCCCTGGCGAGCCGCCAGCCGGACGCCGCCGAGGAAGCGCTGGCCAAGGCCCGCAACATGCCGCTGCGCGCACCGCTGCTGGTCGTGGCGGTCGCTTGCCTGCAGGACCACCCGAAGGTGCCGCACGCTGAGCAACTGCTGGCTGCCGGCTGCGCCGCCCACGGCCTGGTGCTGGGCGCCTATGCCCAGGGACTGGGGGCGATGTGGCGGACCGGCGAGATGGCCACCGATCCGGTGGTGCACGCCGGCCTGGGGCTCGGCGAGCAGGAGCGGATCATCGGCTTCGTCTACCTGGGTACGCCGATGGGCGAGTTGCGCACGCCGGCGGAACTCGACCCGACGGCCTTCGTCAGCGCCTGGCCGGGCTGAGCGGCAACAGCAGGCGTACGCACCAATACGCGCCCTGGGCGTGCCAGAGCAGTCGTCCGCCCTGCCAGCCGGCCAGTCGTCGGGCGGCTTCCACGGCCGCCGGCAGCCAGCGCCGGCCTTCTTCCGCCTGGCCGAGGATGTCCAGGCGCAGCCGGCCGTGGCGTGCGTCCAGCGCCGGATTCAGTGTGATGCGCTGCCACGGGCGGGCCTGCGCGGCGCCGCCGAGCAGGCCGTAGAGCGCCTCGTGCAAGGCCGGGCGCCAGCTTTCCAGCGGCCAGGTGCCGCGTTCCGGCAGGTTCAGGTCGAGGCGCGCCCAGCGATGCCGCAGTTGCTGGGCGACCTGTCCCAGCTCGACCGCCAGGACCAGCGATTGCGGTTCGTCGCCGGGAGGTTCCGGCGGCGGTGCGATGGCCTGGGCGAGCGGGCGTTCATCGAGGAACAACGAAGCGGGAAGAGTCATGCCGGATGCTCCTGGGGAATTGTTCATCTGGGCGCGGCGTCATTCGGTCGCCTTGCGCCGTAGCGGCAGGCTGAGGGTGGCGATGAAGCCGCCGTCGGGATGGTTGCCCAGGCGCAGGTGCCCGCCGTGGCGCTCGATGGCGCGGCGGGCGATGGCCAGGCCCAGGCCGTGTCCCGGGCTGCTCTGGTTGGGTGCGCGGAAGAACGGCTCGCCCAACTGCTCCTGCAGTTCGGCGGCGATGCCTGGCCCATGGTCGCGGACGCTCAGGCGCAGGTAGTCGCCGGCGCTGCTGGCACGCACCTCCAGGGGTTGGCCGACGGGGTTGAAGCGCACGGCGTTGCGCAGCAGGTTGTCTACCGCGCGTTCGAACATGTCCGGCCAGCCGTCGATGCTCAGGTCAGGCGCCACCTCCAGGCGGATATCCTGTTCCGGAGCCAGCAGCAGGGCGTCTTCGCGCAGCCGCTGGAGCAGCGGTAGCAGGGCGATCCGTTGGCTCGCGCCGGGTTCGGCGTCGAGCCGGGCGAGGGCGAGAATCTCGCCGATCAGCGCTTCCAGGCGGTCGCATTCCTGTTCCAGGCGCGGCCACATCTGCGCCCGCGCTTCCGGTTCGGCGCGTTCGGCCAGGGCCAGGGCGATGCGCAGGCGAGCCAGCGGCGAGCGCAGTTCGTGGGATACGTCGCGGAGCAACTGACGCTGGCTGCCGATCAGGCTTTGCAGGCGTTCGCCCATGCGGTTGAAATCGCGCGCCAGGGTGCCCAGTTCATCGCCGCGCCGCGCCAGGCGGGCCAGGCTGTCCTTCTGGTAGGCGGTCTGGCCGAGGTCGTGCACGGCGCGCCGCAGACGGTTCAGCGGACGGGTGATGGACAGCGTCAGCAGCAGGCTGAACAGGGTCAGCACCACCAGTGCGATGCCCAGCGCGCTGAGCGGCCAGAGCAGGCTGCCGCGGTGCCAGGCCTCCAGCTCCGGGTGCGGGATGCGGTAGATGAACAGATAGGTATGGTTGCTCTGCGGGCTGACGTATTCCTGGCTCAGCTGGCGCCAGGGGAAGCGCGGCAGGTTGCGGTCGCTGGTGCGCGGCGGGCGGTGGTGGGGGCGCGGCAGGTAGGTGCCGTCGACCAGGCGCTGGCCGCTTTCATCGAGTACCTGGATGGAAATCCCGTAGTCGCGACGGCGTTGCTCCAGCAAGCCCTGGGCCGCGTAGCTGCCCTGTTCTTCGTAGAGGGCGGTCCACTGCTCGGCGAGATCCTTCAGGCCAGGATGGCGGGCGATGATCCAGGTGTCCTGGTTCAGCGCACGACCCAGCAGGATGGACAGCCCGGCGACCAGCAGCAGGGCCAGCCAGAAGGCGGCGAGGATTCGCCAGAAGAGTGAACGCATGGTTTTCCTGTTGAATCGCATGTCGGGCCGGCCGCGAGGGTAAACCCCTAGGATATGCGATTCCGGCTGGTCGGAAGACCGCTACCGGAGGACCCGGTAGCGGTGGCTCGGACGTCAGTTGGACTTCTTGTCGGCCTTCCATTGCTGGAATTCGGCCCACTCTGCCTTGCGCTGCTCGCGCTTCTTCTGCAGTTCGTCGAACTTCTTCTGCTGCTCGGGGGTGAGCAGGGCGCGGATGTCCTTCTGGGTCTTCTCGTGGCTGGCCTTGAGTTCGTCCTTCAGGGCCTTCTGCTCGGCCGCCGGCAGCTTGGCCAGGTAGCGCTGGGTGATCTCGTGGCGGGCCTTCATTTGTTCGCCCATCAGTTTGCCCATCTGCTGGCGCTGTTCGCGGGTCAGGTCCAGTTCCTTCATCGGGCCGCCATGCCGGGGACCGTGCTGGCCCATCATGTGGCCGCCTTCCATCGGCGGGGGTGGCAGGTCGTTGGCGGCGGGCGCGGCCATGGCGAAGGTCGGCAGGGCGGCGGCGATGAACAGGGCGGTTAGCGTCTTGCGCATGGTGTTTCTCCTTTCTGGGTCCGGCCATTTACCGGATGAGCCCAGTCTAGGGAGGTCAAGGTCAAGCGCGGTCAGCCCTGGGTAAAGCTTGGGTAAAGACCTTGTGTCGGCGGGCTGACGAAACCCGCTCAGTGGCTGTAGTAGTAGCCGCGGCCGCGCAGGGCGAGGATGCGCGGGCTGCCGTCGGGGTGGCTGCCGAGCTTCTTGCGCAGGTTGCTGACGTGCATGTCCAGGCTGCGGTCGTAGAGGGTCAGCTTGCGGCCCAGCGCCAGTTGCGCCAGGGCCTGCTTGTCCAGCGGCTCGCCGGGCTGGCGCAGGAGCGCTTCGAGGATGCGGCTTTCGGAAAGGGTCAGGCTGATCTCCTGGCCGTCGATCTGCGCCACGCCGCGCGTCAGGTTCAGCGACAGGTCGCCCAGTTGCATCTGCGCGCTGGGTTGCGCCGGGTGGGTTCGCCGCAGCACGGCGCGCAGCCGTGCGGTGAGTTCGCGCGGGTCGCAGGGCTTGGCCAGGTAGTCGTCGGCGCCCAGTTCCAGACCGAGGATGCGGTCCAGCGGCTCGCCGCGGGCGGACAGCATCAGCACCGGCAGGTCGGGATGGTCGCCGCGCAGTTGCTTGAGCAGTTCCAGGCCGCTACCGTCCGGCAGCATCACGTCGAGCACCACGGCATCCGGTGTCTGCTCGGCGAGGGCGCGACGGGCCTGGGCGCCGTCGTGGCTGGCACGCACGGAGAAACCTTCCTGGACCAGCCAGGTACCGAGCAGCTCGCAGAGCTCCCGGTCATCGTCGATCAACAGCAGTTCGCTCATCGAGTGTCGCTCAATTGATCCATTCGCGTCGCTGTCGCCGGCGGCCGCGGCTCAGGGCACCGAGGACGAACGCGAGCAGGGCCGTGGCGGCGCCGGCGACATACCAGGTCTGCTCTTCCGTGAGCAGCGGCGGTTGCCGCTGCGCCTGGGCCGCCTGCAGCTGCTCGCGCAACTGGCGGTTCTCCTGGCGCATACGACTGACCAGTTCGTCGCGCTGGCGTTCCGTTTCCACCAGGCGGCGCTCCAGTTCGGCGGTAGCCTGCGTAATGGAAGGCTGCGCGGCTGGAATCGGTGCCGGCGCGGGTTCCTCGGCCAGGGCCAGGGAAGCTCCCAGGCTCAGCAGCAGGCAATGGGCAGCGGATGGACGCATCATGACTCCTTGTACCGATGAAGCGACGGATTGCACTGTCTTCCGGTTCGCCCTTCCGGCTTGGCGAAAGCGCCGGGCCGGCCTGGTTGCGCTGCGGCGGGCACCGGAAAGCGGCGTCCGGTGCGAAAACGTTTGCCGGGAGGGCGACCGGGCCGGCCGCCGGTACCCGGCGACTGCCTCAGGGCAGGACTTTCTTGAACGGCTTGACCACCACCTCGGCGTACACCCCGGCGGCCCGGTAGGGATCGGCCTCGGCCCAGCTCTGCGCCGCGGCCAGCGAATCGAATTCGGCGACGATCAGGCTGCCGGTGAAGCCGGCGGCGCCCGGGTCGTTGCTGTCGATCGCCGGGTGCGGGCCGGCGAGTACCAGGCGGCCTTCTTCCTTCAGCTGTTCGAGACGGGCCAGGTGGGCCGGGCGGCTGGCCAGGCGGCGTTCCTGGGAAGCGGGGATGTCACGGGCGATGATCGCGTAGAGCATGTCAGTCCTTGGGCTTTTCGCCGGTATCGGCGTCGTGCAGGTGGCGAGCCAGGAACAGGCCCTGGCCGATCAGGAACAGCAAGGTCATGCCGAGGCTGCCGAACACCTTGAAGTCCACCCAGAAGTTCGGATAGGTGAAGACCACGTACAGGTTGGCGAAGCCGCACACCAGGAAGAACACCACCCAGGCGATGTTCAGGCGCACCCAGAGGCCCTGCGGCAACTGGATGGCATGGCCCATGATGCGCTGGATCATCGGCTTGTCGCCGATGAAGTGACTGCCGGCGAAGGCCAGGGCGAACAGCCAGTTGACCAGCGGCGCCTTCCATTTGAGGAAGGTGTCCTCGTGGAAGGCCAGGGTCAGGCCGCCGAGGACCAGGCAGGCGCCGAGGGTGAACCACTGGCTCTTTTCCAGGTGGCGGTGCTTGAGCCAGAGGGCGCCGTAGACGATCACCGAGGCGAGGATCAGGGTCGCGGTCGCGCCGTAGATGCCACTCAGATTGAACCCGGCGAACTCGACGTTCTGAGGGTCTATCTTGTAGACGATGAAGAACAGGATCAGTGGGATGAAATCGATGAATTGCTTCATGGTGGCAGTCAGGACACGGTTGAAACGGCATAATAGCAACCTCTGGATGTTCTGAAACAGTCATCCTGTCTTTCCGAATGCGTCAGGCCTGTGCCGCAGGCGCATTCGCCAGGTGGAGCAAGCTCCCCGGACCCATGAACGGTACGTCTCGATACCGCGAGGCAACGAATCGGCGTTGCTTCATCACCATTCTTCACTGGAATCAGGATTCAGCCATGCGTGTCGATCTGCATTGCCACAGTACCGCCTCCGATGGCGTGCTCGCGCCCGCCGCCCTGGTGCAGCGGGCCCACGAGAAAGGCGTCGGGCTGCTGGCGCTGACCGACCACGACACTCTGGAAGGCCTGCCGGAAGCCCACCAGGCGGCCGCTCGACTCGGTATCGAACTGGTCAACGGTATCGAGCTGTCCTGCACCTGGGGCGGTGCCACCATTCATGTGCTGGGCTACGGTTTCGACCTCGACGCCGCTCCCCTGCGCCAGGCGACCGAAGCCCTGCACCGGGGCCGCTGGGCGCGCGCCGAGGAAATCGACCGGCGGCTTGCGGCCAAGGGTATGCCCGGTGCGCTGGAGGGCGCGCGGGCGATCCAGCGGGCCCTGGGCGACAGCGGCAACGCGCCGGCGCGGCCGCATTTCGCCGAGTTCCTGGTCCAGGGCGGCTGGGTCAAGGATCGCGCCGACGCGTTCCGCAAGTGGCTGGGGGCCGGCAAGCTGGGAGACGTCAAGCAGCACTGGCCGACCCTGGAGGAAGTGGTCGGCTGCCTGCGCGAGGCGCGCGCCTGGATCAGCCTGGCGCACCCGTATCATTATGATTTCACCCGGACCAAGCGCCGGCGCCTGGTCGCCGACTTTCTCCAGGCCGGCGGACACGCCATCGAGGTGGTCAATGGCGTGCAGCCGGCCGAACAGGTCGGTACCCTGTCGATCCTGGCCCGCGAGTTCGGCCTGATGGTCACCGCCGGCAGCGATTTCCACGCGCCGGGCGACTGGTCCGAACTGGGCATGTACCGTGCGGTTCCAGAGGACCTTCCGGCCATGTGGCCGCGTTTCGCCAGGCATTTTCGCGATACCGAACGTCATTCCGAAGCCAAGGGGGCCGAATGAGCCAGTTCTTCCAGATCCATCCGGAAAATCCCCAGCCGCGGCTGGTCAAGCAGGCGGTGGAAATTGTCCGCCAGGGTGGGGTGATCGTCTATCCCACCGACTCGTCCTATGCCCTGGGCTGCCGCATCGGCGAAAAGACCGCGGTGGATCGCATCCGCCGCATCCGCCAACTGGACGACAAGCACAACTTCACCCTGGTCTGCCGCGACCTTTCCGAGCTGGGCGTCTATGCCAAGGTCGACACCGGCCTGTTCCGCCTGCTCAAGGCGCACACCCCCGGTCCCTACACCTTCATCCTCAGCGCCACCCGCGAGGTGCCGCGCATGCTCCTGCACCCCAAGCGCCGCACCATCGGCCTGCGCGTGCCGAACTGTCCGATCGCCCGGGCGCTGCTGGAGGAACTGGGCGAACCGCTGATGAGCGTGAGCCTGATCATGCCCGGCAGCGGCGAGCCGCTGAACGATCCCTATGAAATGCGCCAGGTGCTGGAACACCAGGTCGACCTGATCGTGGACGGGGGCTATGGCGGCGGCGAGGCTTCCACCGTGATCAGCCTGACCGACACCGATCCCGAAGTGATCCGCGTGGGTTGCGGCGATCCTGCGCCGTTCATGCAGCCGGCCTGAGCGCCGCCCGAATCCGCCCACCACGAGCCTACCGATGCAGGACGATAACCCGGCCAACGCCGACACCCCTCCAGCCGAACCCGCCGCCGAGCGGGTGCCGCTGCAACTGGCGCTGGTCTACGGCGAGGCGGTCACCGAGCTGCCGCAGGACCTCTATATCCCGCCGGACGCGCTGGAGGTCTTCCTCGAGGCCTTCGAGGGCCCGCTCGACCTGCTGCTGTACCTGATCCGCAAGCAGAACATCGACATCCTGGATATCCCGGTGGCGGAAATCACCCGCCAGTACATGGGCTATGTCGAGCTGATGAAGGCGGTGCGCCTGGAGCTGGCCGCCGAGTACCTGGTGATGGCGGCGATGCTGGCGGAGATCAAGTCGCGCATGTTGCTGCCGCGCTCGGCGGAAGCCGAGGAGGAAGAGGAAGATCCACGGGCCGAGCTGATCCGCCGCCTGCAGGAGTACGAACGGTTCAAGAAGGCCGCCGAAGACCTCGACGAACTGCCCCGGGTCGGCCGCGACGTGCTGGTGCCGGCGGTGGCTGCTCCCGAGGCGCGGGCGCGCAAGCTGCTGCCGGAGCTGGCGCTGCAGGAGCTGATGCTGGTGATGGGCGAGATGCTGCGCCGCGCCGACCTGTTCGAGAGCCACCAGGTGACCCGCGAGGTACTGTCCACCCGCGAACGCATGAGCGAAGTGCTGGAGCGCCTGAAAGGCGGCGCCTTCGTGCCCTTCATCCAGTTGTTCACCCTGGAGGAGGGCAAGCTCGGCGTGGTGGTCACCTTCATGGCGATCCTCGAACTGGTCAAGGAGCAGATGGTGGAACTGGTGCAGAACGAGGCTTTCGGCGCCATCCATGTGCGCCTGCGGATAGCCCGCGAAGCGGAGGAAGGCGAAACCCTGGAGGAAGCCCTGGAAGACGATTTCGAGTGAGCGCGCCGCGCCGCTGGCCGTTCGTCCCCCTGCGGACGGTCGCCTTTTCCGAGCTTCCGGCTTCGCTCCCTGCCGTGGCCTGTTAAGCTGCATGCCCGATTCCGCTATCTTTCCCTCTTCCTGGCTCCGGTATCCGTTGCGACGATGAACCTGTCCGATCCCCACGAACTCGCCACCCTGCTCGAAGGCATCCTCCTCGCGGCCGGCAAGCCGCTGTCGCTGGAACGCCTGGCCGAGCTGTTCGACGAGGCAGAGCGGCCGGAGCCGGGGCAGTTCCGCGACGCCCTGGCGATCCTGGCACTGTCCTGCGCAGGGCGCTCCTTCGAGCTGAAGGAAGTCGCGTCCGGGTATCGCCTGCAGATTCGCGAGCGTTTCTCGCCGTGGGTCGGCCGCCTCTGGGAGGAGCGTCCGCAGCGCTATTCGCGCGCGCTGCTGGAAACCCTGGTGCTGATCGCCTACCGCCAGCCGATCACCCGTGGCGAGATCGAGGAGATCCGCGGCGTGGCGGTGAACACCCAGATCGTCAAGACGCTGATGGAGCGGGAGTGGATCCGCATCGTTGGCTACCGCGAGGTGCCGGGGCGCCCGGCGATGCTGGCGACTACCAAGGCGTTCCTCGATTATTTCAACCTGAAGAGCCTCGACGAGCTGCCGCCGCTGTCGGCGCTGCGCGAGATGGAGCCCGAGCCGGAACCGCCGGTCGAAGTGGCGCCCGCGGCGCAGCCGCCGCGCGACGATCTCGACGAGGATGCGATTCCTGCCTCGATCCAGGCCCTGGCCGATCGCGCCATCGCCGAGGCCGGGGAAAGCCTCGAGGAGATCGAGGGGGAGGCCGGCGAGCCGGAGAAGCCGCGCGAGGAAACCAGCTTCCGCAGCCTGCTGCTGGAACTGGACGAGATGGAGCAGGGCCTGAAGACCGACTTCGACGACCTGCTCGACCCTCCGGAGCCCTCGGAGCAGGGCGACGAGTCCGCCGAGCCAGCGGCTGGGCCAATTCCCGTGGTCGCGGAGCAAGCCGTCGAGCCTGCCGTCGCGGAGGCTGTCGCGGGCGCCGATCCCGATGACGAAGAGCGCGCCCTGGCGGAGGCCATGCGCGAGGAGCGCGAGGCACTGGACGCCGACGACGACTGGCCGCGCCGCTGACCGTCGTTCCACCCTGTAGAATTCATCCGGCCGCGCCGGCGAGGCCGGCCCGCTCCGTTTCATCGACCCTGGAACTCCCCATGAAAGAGACCCTGAACGAACTGATCACCCTCATCAGCACCGGCTGCATGGGCGCCGAGGAGATCCGGCGGATCGCCGACGAGGCGGCCCAGGCCTACGCCGATCCGGCAGGGTTCCTCGCCGCCAACCCGGACATCAACTACGACGACAGCTTCCCGATCCCGCTCGGCGAGTGGGTGGTGGTCGGTAGCCTGCCGGATATCGTGCTGTTCCAGGCCGACACCTATGCCGAGCTGTTCGCCCGGATCGTCGCCTCCTTCGGCAAGGACGTGGCGTTCAACATCAAGCCGAAGCAGTTGCTCAAGACCGAGCCGCTGGTCGCCCTCAACCGTATCCAGGTGCAACTGAGCAGCATGTATCCGGAAAAGGGCGGCTACGTGCTGGTGGATTTCAGCGAGCCGCTGGACGACGAGTTGCAGGCGGTGCTGGTCTATACCCAGGACCTGCCGCGGGTCATGGCGCTCTGCGTCGAGGCCGGCATCTATGCCGCGCCTGCCTACGAAAGCCTGCGCGACGCCGAGGCCGAGTGACCGCGGGCCGCTCGATCGGCCCGATAGTCATTCCCTCCTGGACGCCGGCCCGCCGCCTGTCGTGAAGTGACGGGCGAGGACCGGTTGCGGTCCGCGCCGAAAAAGGGGGAACGCTTGAAAAGTCCTTGCATCAATATCTGTGAGTTCGATGCCGACGTGTGCCGTGGCTGCGGGCGTACGCGCCAGGAAATCCGTGCCTGGAAGCGCGCGGACAAGGCCGAGCAGCGACTGATCCTCGCCGAGGCCGACCTGCGCCTGCTGGCGTTGCAGGCGCGCGGTCGGCGCAAGTTCCGCTGAGGCGCGTCAGTCGCGGGCGGCGGCCAGCGCCAGGGCGCTGTCCAGCATGCGGTTGGAGAAGCCCCACTCGTTGTCGTACCAGGCCATCGCCTTGACCAGCCGGCCGCTGACCTTGGTGTGGTTGGCGTCGAAGATCGACGAGCGCGGGTCGTGATTGAAATCCACCGACACCAGCGGCTGGGTGTTGTAGCCGAGCACCGGAGAGCCCTCGCTGGCTTCGCGCAGCAGGCGGTTGACCTCGTCTACGCTGGTATCCCGGGCCACCTGCACGGTGAGATCGACCAGCGACACGTTGATCACCGGCACCCGCACCGCCAGCCCGGTAAGCTTGCCGGCGAGTTCCGGCAGGACCAGGCCGACCGCCTCGGCGGCGCCGGTCTTGGTGGGGATCATCGACTGGGTCGCCGAACGTGCGCGGTACAGGTCCGGGTGGTACACGTCGGAGAGGTTCTGGTCGTTGGTGTAGGCATGGATGGTGGTCATCAGGCCGTGCTCGATGCCCAGCTCGCGATGCAGCACCTGGGCCACCGGTGCCAGGCAGTTGGTGGTGCAGGAGGCGTTCGAGACGATCCGATGGGAGGCGCGCAGCACCTCGTGGTTGACGCCGTAGACCACGGTGGCGTCGACGTCCTTGCCGGGCGCCGAGATCAGCACCTTGCCGGCGCCGGCCTGCAGGTGGGCAGCGGCTTTGTCGCGGCTGGTGAAGAGCCCCGTGCACTCGAGCACGATGTCCACGCCGAGGCTCTTCCAGGGCAGTTCCGCCGGGTTGCGGATGGCGCTGACGGCGATGCGGTCGCCCATCACCCGCAGGCTTTCGGCATCGTGCTCGACCTCGCCGGGAAAGCGTCCATGGACGCTGTCGTACTGGAACAGGTGGGCGTTGACCGCGGCGTCGCCGAGGTCATTGATCGCCACTACCTGCAACTGTTCGCGGTAGTGGCCGGTATACAGGGCGCGAAGAACGTTTCGGCCGATGCGACCGAAGCCGTTGATGGCCAGGCGGATAGTCATAATGAGGTCGTCTCTTTTCTATTGTTGTGGTAAAAACCATTACATTTCGTCCAGAAAGAAAAGTAAACATCCTTCAACCGATGATTATGTTGTAAAAACAACAATTGATAGTCTGTAGGAGAATCTGCCATGCACCCTCGTGTGCTCGAAGTCACCCGCCGCATCCAGGCCCGTAGCGCGGCCACTCGCCAGCGCTACCTCGAGATGGTCCGGGCTGCGGCCAGCAAGGGGCCGCACCGCGGCACCCTGCCGTGCGGCAACCTCGCCCACGGGGTCGCGGCCTGTGGCGAAAGCGACAAGCAGACCCTGCGGCTGATGAACCAGGCCAACGTGGCCATCGTTTCCGCCTACAACGACATGCTCTCGGCGCACCAGCCGTTCGAGCGCTTTCCGGGGCTGATCAAGCAGGCGCTGCACGAGATCGGTTCGGTCGGCCAGTTCGCCGGCGGCGTGCCGGCCATGTGCGACGGGGTGACCCAGGGCGAGCCGGGCATGGAACTGTCGCTGGCCAGCCGCGACGTGATCGCCATGTCCACCGCCATCGCGCTGTCTCACAACATGTTCGATGCAGCGCTGTGCCTGGGTGTTTGCGACAAGATCGTGCCGGGCCTGCTGATCGGCTCGCTGCGCTTCGGCCACCTGCCCACCGTGTTCGTCCCGGCCGGGCCGATGCCGACCGGCATCTCCAACAAGGAAAAGGCCGCGGTGCGCCAACTGTTCGCCGAGGGCAAGGCCACTCGCGAAGAGCTGCTGGCCTCGGAAATGGCCTCCTACCATGCACCCGGCACCTGCACCTTCTATGGCACCGCCAATACCAACCAGTTGCTGGTGGAGGTGATGGGCCTGCACTTGCCCGGTGCCTCCTTCGTCAACCCGAACACCCCGCTGCGCGACGAACTCACCCGCGAAGCGGCACGCCAGGCCAGCCGGCTGACCCCCGAGAACGGCAACTACGTGCCGATGGCGGAGATCGTCGACGAGAAGGCCATCGTCAACTCGGTGGTGGCGCTGCTCGCCACCGGCGGCTCGACCAACCACACCCTGCACCTGCTGGCGATCGCCCAGGCGGCGGGCATCCAGTTGACCTGGCAGGACATGTCCGAGCTGTCCCATGTGGTGCCGACCCTGGCGCGCATCTATCCGAACGGCCAGGCCGACATCAACCACTTCCAGGCGGCCGGCGGCATGTCCTTCCTGATCCGCCAACTGCTCGACGGCGGGCTGCTTCACGAGGACGTACAGACCGTCGCCGGCCCCGGCCTGCGCCGCTACACCCGCGAGCCGTTCCTCGAGGATGGCCGGCTGGTCTGGCGCGAAGGGCCGGAACGGAGTCTCGACGAAGCCATCCTGCGTCCGCTGGACAAGCCGTTCTCCGCCGAAGGCGGCTTGCGCCTGATGGAGGGCAACCTCGGTCGCGGCGTGATGAAGGTCTCGGCGGTGGCTCCGGAACACCAGGTGGTCGAGGCGCCGGTACGGATCTTCCACGACCAGGCCAGCCTGGCCGCAGCCTTCAAGGCCGGCGAGCTGGAGCGCGACCTGGTCGCCGTGGTGCGTTTCCAGGGCCCGCGGGCGAACGGTATGCCGGAGCTGCACAAGCTCACGCCGTTCCTCGGGGTCCTGCAGGATCGTGGCTTCAAGGTGGCGCTGGTCACCGACGGGCGCATGTCCGGGGCGTCGGGCAAGGTGCCCGCGGCCATCCATGTGAGTCCGGAGGCCATCGCCGGCGGTCCGCTGGCGCGCCTGCGCGACGGCGACCGGGTGCGGGTGGATGGGGTGAACGGCGAGTTGCGGGTGCTGGTCGACGACGCCGAATGGCAGGCGCGCAGCCTGGAGCCGGCGCCGCAGGACGGCAATCTCGGTTGCGGCCGCGAGCTGTTCGCCTTCATGCGCAACGCCATGAGCAGCGCGGAAGAGGGCGCCTGCAGCTTTACCGAGAGCCTCAACGGCTGGCGCTGATTCTGATAGGTCGATATCCGCCGGCGCTTGGCTGGCGGCTGTCTCTCCGGCAACATCTGCCGACCGTCCCGCCCTGGCGCGGGGCATTGCGGTTCAACGACGATGAATAACGACAACAAGAGAAGCGCCGGCGGCCTCGGCCTGGTCGGCGATATCGGCGGCACCAATGCGCGTTTCGCGCTCTGGCGCGGGCAGCGCCTGGAATCCATCGAGGTGCTCGCCTGCGCCGACTACCCGCGGCCTGAACTGGCCGTGCGCGACTACCTGGCGCGGATCGGCGAATCGGTGGCGAACATCGACTCGGTCTGCCTGGCCTGCGCCGGTCCGGTCGGGGCGGCCGATTTCCGTTTCACCAACAACCACTGGGTGATCAATCGTGCCGCGTTCCGCGAGGAGCTGGGGCTGGATCACCTGCTGCTGGTCAACGACTTCAGCACCATGGCCTGGGCCGCCTCGCGGCTAGGTGCGGACGAGCTGGTGCAGGTCCGCGCCGGCAGTGCCCAGGCGGATCGCGCCCGGCTGATCATCGGTCCCGGCACCGGCCTTGGCGTCGGCAGCCTGCTGCCGCTGGGCGGGGGACGTTGGGAAGTGCTGCCCTGCGAGGGCGGGCACGTCGACCTGCCGGTCACTTCGCCGCGCGACTTCGCGCTCTGGCAGGGCCTGCAGGCGCGCTACGGACATGTCTCCGCCGAGCGCGCACTGTCCGGCAACGGCCTGCTCGCCCTCTATGAAATCAGCTGTGCCCTGGACGGGGTCGCCGTACGCGCGAGCAGTGCGGCGGAAGTCGGTGCCCTGGCCATGGCCGGCGACGCCCAGGCGGACGCCGTGCTGGAGCACTTCTTCCTGTGGCTGGCGCGGGTCGCCGGCAACGCGGTGCTCACCGTCGGCGCGCTCGGTGGCGTCTACATTACCGGCGGCATCGTCCCGCGTTTCCTCGAGCGTTTCATCGCCAGCGGCTTCGCCGAGGCCTTCGCCAGCCGTGGCAAGACTAGCGGCGCTTACCTGCAGGACGTACCGGTGTGGGTCATGACCGCCGAACATCCGGGCCTGCTCGGCGCCGGAGTCGCCCTGCAGCAGGCCCTGGACGCCGAGGGTTGAGTCGGCGTCGAGCAACCGCATAAGGAGGAGCCTCGTGAGCGCGAACGGACGATCGATCCTGCTGGTGGACGATGACCAGGAAATCCGCGAATTGCTGGAGACCTACCTGAGCCGCGCCGGCTTCCAGGTCCGCAGCGTCTCGCGGGGCGCCGACTTCCGCCAGGCGCTGTGCGAGGAGGAGGCGAGCCTGGCGATCCTCGACGTGATGCTGCCGGACGAGGACGGCTTCAGCCTCTGTCGCTGGATTCGCTCCCACCAGCGCCTGGCCTGCATGCCGATCATCATGCTCACCGCCAGTTCCGACGAGGCCGACCGGGTGATCGGCCTGGAACTGGGCGCCGACGACTACCTGGGCAAGCCGTTCAGCCCGCGCGAGCTGCTGGCGCGGATCAAGGCCCTGCTGCGCCGCGCGCAGTTCACCCAGGTGCGCGGTGGCGACGTACTGGCCTTCGAGGACTGGCGGCTGGACACGGTCAGCCACCGACTGTTCCACGAGGACGGCGAGGAGTTCTTCCTCAGCGGCGCGGATTTCGCCCTGCTCAAGCTGTTCCTCGACCATCCGCAGCAGATCCTCGACCGCGACACCATCGCCAACGCCACCCGCGGCCGCGAGGTGCTGCCGCTGGAGCGCATCGTCGACATGGCGGTCAGCCGCCTGCGCCAGCGCCTGCGCGACACCGGCAAGGCGCCGCGGCTGATCCAGACCGTGCGCGGCAGTGGCTACCTGCTGGCGGCGCAGGTGCGGCCGCACCTGCAGCCATGAGCGAACGGCGGCGCTGGTCGCCGGTGCCGCGCTCGCTGCTCGGGCGCATGCTGCTCCTGACCCTGCTCGCGGTGCTGGTCGCGCAAGGGCTTTCCAGCCTGTTCTGGCTGTCGCACCTGCGCTCCAGCCAGCGCGAGGGCCTGCTCACCAGCTCGCGCAGCCTGGCCTACTCGATGGCGGCCAGCGTCAGCTACTTCCGTTCCCTGCCGCTCGGCTACCGTCCGCTGGTGCTCGACCAGTTGCGCAGCATGGGCGGTACGCGCTTCTTCGTCTCGCTGAACGACCGGCCGCTGGAGATGCGTGCCCTGCCGGACACGCCGAACAAGCAGGCGGTGCTGGAGATCGTCCAGGACGTGTTGCACCAACGCCTGGGCAAGGAGGTCGAGCTGCAGGTCGAATTCGTCAGTCCCGACGAGCTGCGCCTGTTCAACGGCGCGCTGAAGCTCGACGAGCTGCCGCGTTCCTGGGCGCACTACGCGCTGACCCTGGAGCCGGTGAACCCGCCGGTGCTGGTGACCCAGATCCGCATCGGCGACAGCGAGTGGCTGTACATCGCCAGCCTGATGCCGGCGCCGTACGTCAGCCTGGAACCCGAGGGACTGCAACCGCAGCAGGTGCTCTCGATCGTTTTCACCAGCCTGTTGCTGCTGCTTTTCACCGGTTTGCTGATGCATTGGCAGAGCCGTCCGCTCAAGCGCCTGGCGCGCGCCGCCCGCGACCTGGCCCTGGGCAGTCCGTCGGCAGCGCTGGAGGAGCGCGGCGCCAGCGAACTGGTGGAGGTGGCGCGCGCCTTCAACACCATGCATGAGCGCATCGACCGCTACCTGAACGAGCGCGGGCAGTTGTTCAGCGCCATCTCCCACGACCTGCGCACGCCGATCACCCGCCTGCGCCTGCGGGTAGAACTCCTCGAGGACGAGCGCTTGCAGGAGAAGTTCGGGCGCGACCTGGACGAGCTGGAACTGCTGGTGAAGGGCGCGCTGCAGTGCGTGAAGGACACCGATATCCACGAGAACGTCGAGTCGGTCGACCTCAACCTGTTGCTCCAGCACATCGCCGAGCCCTACCTGGCCGATGGCCGGGTGGAGGTCGTCGGTCGCGCCGCGGAGCCTTATCCGGGCAAGCCCCTGGCGCTCAAGCGCTGTATCGGCAACCTGCTGGACAATGCGCTGAAATACGGCGAACGCGCCCGCCTGAGCCTGGAGGACGGGCCGGAAGCGGTGGTGCTGCACGTCGACGACGACGGCCCCGGCGTGCCCGAGCAGCGCCTGGAACAGATCTTCGAGCCGCGCTTCCGTCTGTCTCCGCGAGGGCAGGGCTACGGGCTGGGCCTGGGCATCGCGCGCAACATCGCGCACACCCATGGCGGCGAAGTCAGTTTGCAGAACCGTCGCGAGGGCGGCCTGCGGGTCAGCCTGCGCTTGCCGCGCCTGGGGCTGGAGTGATGGGCTGGCCTGTCGGGCCCTTGAACGAGGCGGGCAGGCACGAGGTTCTCCCGCGTTCTGCGGCAGCCGCAGACAGAGGCGGAGCGGGCGCTATGGCAGTGTTTGCGCGGGCATCGATTGCTCGGGCTGAAGTTTCGTCGGCAGAAGGTTCTCGGGCCGTACATCGTCGATTTCGTCTGCCATGAGCGGATGCTGGTGATCGAACTGGATGGCGGGCAGCATGTGGGTTCGCCGGCCGATGCCTGGCTGGAGAGCCGGGGTCCAGGGTACTGCGGTTCTGGAACGACAAGGTGCTGGCGCGCAGGGAGGTGCTGCTGGAGGTCATTCTCGTGTTGTAGGAGGTTTCTGTCGCGAAACCGCCTTGCCGAGTTCAAGTCCAGATTTTTCTGCTCTGCCTCAATCCCAATGTAACCACTCCGTGACAAACCCGGATCGCTTCGTTACCCGCGACGCGGAACGCTTGAATAGACTCGAAGCATTGCAAGCGCAGACTTGCTCCGAATAACAAGAAGAAGGTTTTCCTCATGAATGCGATCCGTCGCCTCTCTGCCGTCATCTGTCTTTCCTCCCTCTGTCTCTCCCCGCTGCTGGCCCAGGCCGGCGAAGTCGAAGTGCTGCACTGGTGGACCTCCGCCGGCGAGAAGCGCGCCGCCGAAACCCTGAAGAAGCTGGTCGAAGCCAAGGGCCACACCTGGAAGGACTTCGCCGTGGCCGGCGGTGGCGGCGAGGCGGCGATGACCGTGCTGAAGACCCGCGCGGTGTCCGGCAATCCGCCGGCCGCGGCGCAGATCAAGGGGCCGGATATCCAGGAGTGGGGCGAACTGGGCCTGCTTGCCGACCTCAACGCGGTGGCCGCCGAAGGCAAGTGGGACAGCCTGCTGCCGAAGCAGGTGGCGCAGATCATGAAGTACGACGGCGACTACGTAGCAGTGCCGATCAACGTACACCGGGTGAACTGGCTCTACATCAACCCGGAAGTGTTCAAGAAGGCCGGCGCCACCCCGCCGACCACCCTCGACGAACTGTTCGTCGCCGCCGACAAGCTCAAGGCCGCCGGTTTCACGCCGCTGGCCCATGGCAGCCAACCGTGGCAGGACGGCACCGTGTTCGAGAACCTGGTGCTGAGCAAGATGGGCCCGGAAGGCTATCGCAAGGCCTTCGTCGAACAGGACAAGGCGACCCTCACCGGAGCGCAGATGGTCGAGGTGTTCGCCGCGCTGAAGAAGCTCCGCGGCTACGTCGATGCCGACGCCGCCGGTCGCGAATGGAGCGCCGCCACGGCGATGGTGATCAACGGCAAGGCCGGGATGCAGATCATGGGCGACTGGGCGAAGAGCGAGTTCACCGCCGCCGGCAAGGTGCCGGGCAAGGACTACCAGTGCCTGCCGTTCCCCGGCACGCAGAAAGCCTTCGACTACAACATCGACTCGCTGGTGATGTTCAAGCTGAGCAACGCGGAGAACCGCAAGGCCCAGGAAGACCTGGCGCGCAGCGTGCTCGACCCGTCCTTCCAGAAGGACTTCAACCTCAACAAGGGCTCCATCCCGGTTCGCCTGGACGCCGACATGGCGCCGTTCGACAGTTGCGCCCAGCAGTCGATGAAGGACTTCAAGCAGGCTTCCCAGGACGGCAACCTGGTGCCGAGCATGGCCCACAGCATGGCCGCTTCCAGCTACGTGCAGGGGGCGATCTTCGACGTGGTGACCAACTTCTTCAACGACCCCGCCGCGGATCCGCAGAAGGCCGCCCAGCAACTGGCGGCCGCCATCGAGGCGGCGGCGCAGTAAGTCCCTGGCGCGGATCCCGGCCAGGGCTCCGCTCGATCCTCCCGACTGGCTCCGTGCCGCCGAGCGGCACGGGTGGGTTCCTTCGCACGCGAGAAAACGCATGGCGACCAATTCCCCTGTCTATCCCACGGCTCCGGTAGCGCCTCGTCGCGTCTCGCCACTCGATCGCCTGCAAGGCTGGCTGCCGAAGCTGGTGCTGGCGCCAAGCGTGGTCGTGGTGCTGTTCTGCATGTATGGCTACATTGGCTGGACGCTGCTGCTGTCCTTCACCAACTCGCGCTTCATGCCCAGCTACAAGTGGGCCGGGCTGAGCCAGTACCAGCGCCTGTGGGACAACGACCGCTGGTGGGTGGCGAGCAAGAACCTGCTGCTCTTCGGCGGCTCGTTCATCGCCATCTGCCTGGTGCTCGGAGTGTTCCTCGCAGTGCTGCTGGACCAGCGCATCCGCCGCGAAGGCTTCATCCGCACCCTCTACCTGTATCCCATGGCGTTGTCGATGATCGTCACCGGCACCGCCTGGAAGTGGCTGCTCAATCCGGGCCTGGGCCTGGACAAGCTGCTCCGCGACTGGGGCTGGGAAGGTTTCCGCTTCGACTGGCTGGTGGACCCGGAGCGGGTCGTCTACTGCCTGGTGATCGCCGCCGTGTGGCAGGCCTCCGGCTTCGTCATGGCGCTGTTCCTCGCCGGCCTGCGCGGGGTCGACCCGGCCATCGTGCGCGCCGCCCAGGTCGACGGTGCGAGCCTGCCGACCATCTACCTGCGCATCGTCCTGCCGAGCCTGCGCCCGGTGTTCTTCAGCGCGCTGATGATCCTCGCCCATATCGCGATCAAGAGCTTCGACCTGGTGGCGGCGATGACCGCCGGCGGCCCGGGTTATTCCTCCGACCTGCCGGCGATGTTCATGTATGCGCATACCTTCACCCGTGGCCAGATGGGGCTCGGCGCGGCGAGCGCGATGCTGATGCTCGGCGCTGTACTGGCGATCGTGGTGCCTTACCTGTATTCCGAACTGCGAGGCAAGCGCCATGCGTGACGCGTCCCTGAACCCGAGCTTCAGCGTCAGCCGCCTGGCCGTGCACCTGACCCTCTGGGGCGCCTGCGCGCTTTACCTGGTGCCGCTGCTGGTGATGCTGCTGACCAGCTTCAAGACGCCGGACGACATCCGCACCGGCAACCTGCTGTCGCTGCCCGACACCTTCACCGTCATCGGCTGGCTCAAGGCCTGGGACAGCGTCGGCGCGTTCTTCTGGAACTCGGTGCTGATCACCGTGCCCGGCGTGCTGATCTCCACCTTCATCGGCGCGTTGAACGGCTACGTGCTGTCGATGTGGCGCTTCCGCGGTTCCCAGCTGTTCTTCGGCGCGCTGTTGTTCGGCTGCTTCCTGCCGTTCCAGGTGATCCTCCTGCCGATGTCCTTCACCCTCGGCAAGCTCGGCCTGGCCAATACCACCAGTGGCCTGGTGCTGGTCCACGTGATCTACGGCCTGGCCTTCACCACGCTGTTCTTCCGCAACTATTTCGTGGCGATCCCGGATGCCCTGGTCAAGGCCGCGCGCCTGGACGGCGCCGGCTTCTTCACCATCTTCCTGCGCATCCTGCTACCGATGTCCACGCCCATCGTGATGGTCTGCCTGATCTGGCAGTTCACCCAGATCTGGAACGACTTCCTGTTCGGCGTGGTGTTCGCCAGCGGCGATTCGCAACCGATCACCGTGGCCCTGAACAACCTGGTGAACATCACCACCGGGGTCAAGGAATACAACGTCGACATGGCCGCGGCGATGATCGCCGCGCTGCCCACGCTGGTGGTCTACGTACTGGCCGGCAAGTACTTCGTGCGCGGCCTCACCGCCGGCGCCGTGAAAGGCTGAGACGGGTCGCTGACCCCGGAGACGAACGAAACATGGCAACCCTCGAACTGCGCAACCTGCACAAGAGCTACGGCAGCGGCCTGGCGGATACCCTCAGGGACATCCGGCTGAAGATCGACTCCGGCGAATTCCTGATCCTCGTCGGGCCCTCGGGTTGCGGCAAGTCGACCCTGATGAACTGCATCGCCGGGCTGGAGAGCATCACCGGCGGTGCGATCCTGGTGGACGGCCAGGACATCAGCGGCATGAGCCCCAAGGACCGCGACATCGCCATGGTCTTCCAGTCCTACGCCCTGTACCCGACCATGAGCGTGCGCGAGAACATCGCCTTCGGCCTGAAGATCCGCAAGATGCCCCAGGCCGCCATCGACGAGGAGGTGGCGCGGGTGGCCAGGCTGTTGCAGATCGAGCACCTGCTCGAACGCAAGCCCTCGCAGCTCTCCGGCGGCCAGCAGCAGCGGGTGGCCATGGGCCGGGCGCTGGCGCGGCGGCCCAAGGTCTACCTGTTCGACGAGCCGCTGTCCAACCTCGATGCCAAGCTGCGGGTGGAAATGCGCACTGAGCTGAAGCTGATGCACCAGCGGCTGAAGACCACGACCGTGTATGTCACCCACGACCAGATCGAGGCCATGACCCTCGGCGACAAGGTGGCGGTGATGAAGGACGGCGTCATCCAGCAGTTCGGCACGCCGCAGCAGATCTACAACGACCCGGCCAACCTGTTCGTCGCCAGCTTCATCGGTTCGCCGCCGATGAATTTCATTCCGTTGCGCCTGCAGCGCCGGGACGGACGCTGGACCGGCCTGCTCGATAGCGGCCAGGACCGTATCGAACTGCCGCTGAGCCTGGAGCCCAGCCTGGAGGAGGGGCGCGAGCTGATCCTCGGCGTACGACCGGAGCAGATCGCCCTGGGCGATGGCAGCGCTGCCCATGACCTGCGTACCGAGGTCGAGGTGCTCGAACCGACCGGGCCGGACACCCTGGTCTTCGTCACCGTCAACCAGGTCAAGGTCTGTTGCCGCCTGGCGCCGGACGTCGCGCCGGCCGCGGGCAGCGGCATGAGCCTGCGCTTCGATCCCGCGCGGGTCCTGCTGTTCGACGCGCAGAGCGGCGAGCGCGTGGCCGTGCGCACGGCGGGCGTGGCGGCGGAGAAGGTCACCGCCTTGAACGGCAATCGCCAGAAGAACTCCTGAATCCTTTCGTACTGCCTAGACCACAACCACGAGGACGCTGGAAATGTACAAGAACAAGAAAACCAGACCGGCCGCCAGGACCGTTGGCTGCCTGTTTGCCCTTGGAGCGCTGGGCTTGGGGAGCGCGGCGCACGCCGCCGAGGCGTTCTCCCCGAACTCGAAATGGATGCTCGGCGACTGGGGCGGCAAGCGCACCGAGCTGCTGGAGAAGGGCTACGACTTCAAGCTGGAGTACGTCGGCGAGGCGGCGGCCAACCTCGACGGCGGCTATGACGACGACAAGACAGGACGCTACACCGACCAGTTCGCCCTGGGCGTGCACATGGACCTGGAGAAGATCCTCGGCTGGAAGGCTACCGAGTTCCAGTTCACCGTCACCGAGCGCAACGGCAAGAACCTTTCCAACGACCGCATCGGCGACCCGCGTGCCGGGCACATCAGCTCGGTGCAGGAGGTCTGGGGCCGCGGGCAGACCTGGCGGCTGACCCAGCTGTGGCTCAAGCAGCAGTACTTCGACGGCGCGCTGGACGTGAAATTCGGCCGTTTCGGCGAGGGCGAGGACTTCAACAGCTTCCCCTGCGATTTCCAGAACCTGGCCTTCTGCGGCTCGCAGGTGGGCAACTGGGCGGGGAGCATCTGGTACAACTGGCCGGTCAGCCAGTGGGCGTTGCGGGTGAAGTACAACTTCGCGCCGGACTGGTACGTGCAGGTCGGCGCCTACGAGCAGAACCCGTCGAACCTGGAGACCGGCAACGGCTTCAAGATGAGCGGCAGCGGGACCAAGGGCGCGCTGCTGCCGGTGGAGCTGATCTGGCAGCCGAAGGTCGGCGCCGAGCAACTGCCGGGCGAGTACCGGCTGGGCTACTACTACAGCACGGCGAAGGCCGATGACGTCTACGACGACGTCGACGGCCAGCCGCAGGGGCTGACCGGCAACGACTTCAAGTCGCGCGGCAGCAAGCATGGCTGGTGGGTGGTGGCGCAGCAGCAGGTCACTTCGCACAACGGCGATGCCTCGCGCGGGTTGAGCCTGTTCGCCAACCTGACGGTCCACGACAAGGCGACCAACGTGGTGGACAACTACCAGCAGCTCGGGGTGGTCTACAAGGGTCCGTTCGACGCGCGGCCGAAGGACGACATCGGCCTGGGCATCGCGCGCATCCATGTCAACGACGATGTGAAGAAGCGCCAGCGCCTGGTGAACCAGGTGAACGGCATCGACGATTACGACAACCCGCTGTACCAGCCGCTGCAGGACACCGAGTACAACGCCGAGCTGTACTACGGGGTGCATGTGACCGACTGGCTGACGGTGCGGCCGAACCTGCAGTACATCAAGCAGCCGGGCGGGGTCGACGAGGTCGACAACGCGCTGGTGGCGGGGATCAAGATCCAGACGGTGTTCTGACCGTCGCGTTGCCTGCTCCGGTGTTGTGCCTGGGCCCGCCCGAGCGTTTCGGGCGGGCCGTTTTTTTCCGGCGACCGCTCTTCCCGGCTGCCTGTTACAAACCGACTACGCTTTTCCTGTGCCGATCATTTGGGGCTTGCGTGCGAAATGTAGTAAAACTACACGGATGCACGCCCGGGCTTTCCGGGAAGGGGAGAGGGTAGGACAATCGGACATGCTTGAGCATCCGCTGCAGCGTTTCTTTCATTCCATGCGGGCCAAGCGACCGTTCGACTGGGTACGCTTCCAACGTCGCGATCTGCTGTTGATCGACCATCCGCTGTGCCAGGCCGTATTCAGTCGGCAAGGGGCGCAGCTCCTGCATTTCCAGCCGCAGGGCGAACGCCCGTTGCTGTGGTGCGCCAGCGAATGGCCGGCCCTCAGCAGCGCGCCGGTGCGCGGCGGCATCCCGGTCTGCTGGCCGTGGTTCGGCAGCCATCCGAACGGCAGCGAATGGCCGCAGCAGGGCTGGGCGCGGCAACGCGAATGGCGCCTGCTGGATGCCTACGCCGACGAAAGCAAGGTGGTGGTGAGCTGGCAACTGGACCTGGAGGACTGGCACGTGCGCCTCGATGCGCGCCTTGGCCAGCGCCTGGAGCTGGAGCTGTGCAGCTACCATGAGGAAGACGACGATTGCCTGTTCAGCTTCGCCCTGCAGCCCTACTGGCGGGTCGGCGCGCTGAGCCGGGTGGTGGTGCACGGCATGGAGCTGGAGTCGGCTCGCGGCCAGCGCGGCGCTTCGCGGATTCCGGGAACCTGGATACCGCGCGGCGCGGTCAAGCAGGTGCTCTACCATCCCGGATCGCTGGTGCTGGAGGACGGCGGCTGGAACCGCCGCTTGCGGATCGACAAGAACGTCAGCGCCGGCAGCGTGATCTGGCACCCCGGCAGCCGCCCGGTGGAGCAGGTCGAGCCGGGCGAAGCGGAACGCTTCCTCTGTATCGGCGCCGCTGGCTACCGCCCGGGCGGGCTGATCCTGGCGCCCGGCGAACGCATGCGCCTGAGTCTCGCCGCCGGCCTGCAATAGGCGGGCGGTCAGTTGTCCTCGTCGAGGGGATAGCGGGTTGGCACCAGGCTTTCCTTGATCCGCCGCAGGTGCGGCTGGAAGTCCACGCCGCGGCGCAGGGTCACTCCGGTGGCCAGTACGTCGAGCACAGTGAGCTGGACGATCCGCGAAGTCATCGGCATGTAGATGTCGGTGTCCTCCGGCAACGGGATGTCCAGGCACAGGGTGCTGGCCCTGGCCAGCGGCGAGCCGGCGGCGGTCAGGCCGAGCACCGAGGCGCCGTTCTCCCGCGCCAGGTGCGCCACCTCCACCAGCTCGCGGGTGCGTCCGGTATAGGAAATCACCACGAACAGGTCGCCGGTATGCGCCACCGAGGCGATCATCCGTTGCATCAGCACGTCGGCCTGGGCGCTCACCGCCAGGTTGAAGCGGAAGAACTTGTGCTGCGCGTCGAGCGCTACCGAGGCCGAGGCGCCGAGACCGAAGAAGTGGATCTGCCGGGCCTGGATCAACAGGTCCACGGCGCGGTCGATGACGCGTGGGTCGAGCAACTTGTGGGCGCTGTCGAGGGAGGCGATGGTGTTGCTGAAGATCTTCCGCGTATAGGCTTCCGGCCCGTCGTCCTCGGCTACCGCCTGGGTTACGAAGGCAGCGCCGCTGGCCAGGCTCTGGGCCAGCTGGATCTTCAGTTCCGGATAGCCGCTCATGCCGAAGGAGCGACAGAAGCGGTTCACCGTCGGTTCGCTGACCGCTGCCGCCTGGGCCAGGGCGGCGATGCTGAAACGGGTGGCCTGCTGCGGGTTCTGCAGGATGACCTCGGCGACTTTGCGCTCCGCCTTGTTCAGTTCGTCCAGGCGGCTCTGGATCTGCTCCAGCAGGTTTTTCATCCGGGTTCCTCGTGTTCTGTCGGCCCGGCGGGGAAGGGCCGGCGGCGGCGCCTATCCTAACGTCAGGCCGGCATGCGACCAACAGCGTGGCGGGCTGGGAAAAATATGTTGTTTAATTACTACATATTTGTCTTAATTGCGCAGTGGATGGCTCAATATCACTCAATATTTGGTTGGTAACAACAAATGCCTGATGTCCGCGTTCTGCCTTGCACGTTAGCGCTGTTCGGTGCGCTGGGCGATCTCGCCTTGCGCAAGCTGTTCCCGGCGCTCTACCAACTCGATCGTGAGAACCTGCTGCACCGCGATACCCGCGTCCTGGCCCTGGCCCGTGACGAAGGCGCTCCCGCCGAACACCTGGCGACGCTGGAGCAGCGCCTGCGCCTGGCAGTGCCGGCGAAGGAGTGGGACGACGTGGTCTGGCAGCGTTTCCGCGAACGCCTCGACTACCTGAGCATGGACTTCCTCGACCCGCAGGCCTATGTCGGCTTGCGCGAGGCGGTGGATGACGAACTGCCGCTGGTCGCCTACTTCGCCACGCCGGCCTCGGTGTTCGGCGGCATCTGCGAGAACCTCGCCGCCGCCGGTCTCGCCGAGCGCACCCGGGTGGTGCTGGAGAAGCCCATCGGTCATGACCTGGAGTCGTCCCGCGAGGTCAACGAGGCAGTCGCCCGGTTCTTCCCGGAAAGCCGCATCTACCGGATCGACCATTACCTGGGCAAGGAGACGGTGCAGAACCTGATCGCCCTGCGCTTCGCCAACAGCCTCTTCGAGACCCAGTGGAACCAGAACCACATCTCCCACGTGGAGATCACCGTGGCCGAGAAGGTCGGCATCGAAGGCCGCTGGGGCTACTTCGACCAGGCCGGGCAACTGCGCGACATGGTGCAGAACCACCTGCTGCAACTGCTTTGCCTGATCGCCATGGATCCGCCCAGCGACCTTTCGGCGGACAGCATTCGCGACGAGAAGGTCAAGGTCCTCCGCGCCCTCGAGCCGATTCCCGCCGAACAACTGGCTTCGCGCGTGGTGCGTGGGCAGTACACCGCCGGTTTCAGCGACGGCAAGGCAGTGCCGGGCTACCTGGAGGAGGAACATGCGAATCGCGACAGCGACGCGGAAACCTTCGTCGCCCTGCGCGTGGACATCCGCAACTGGCGCTGGTCGGGCGTGCCGTTCTACCTGCGCACCGGCAAGCGCATGCCGCAGAAGCTGTCGCAGATCGTCATCCACTTCAAGGAGCCGCCGCACTACATCTTCGCTCCCGAGCAGCGTTCGCTGATCAGCAACCGGCTGATCATCCGCCTGCAGCCGGACGAAGGTATCTCCCTGCAAGTGATGACCAAGGACCAGGGCCTGGGCAAGGGCATGCAATTGCGTACCGGCCCGCTGCAACTGAGTTTTTCCGAGACCTACCACGCGGCGCGGATTCCCGATGCCTACGAGCGTCTGCTGCTGGAGGTCACCCAGGGCAACCAGTACCTGTTCGTGCGCAAGGACGAGGTGGAGTTCGCCTGGAAGTGGTGCGACCAGCTGATCGCTGGCTGGGAACGCCTGAGCGAAGCGCCCAAGCCGTATCCGGCTGGGAGTTGGGGGCCGGTGGCCTCGGTGGCCCTGGTGGCCCGCGATGGGAGGAGTTGGTATGGCGATTTCTGAGTTGAAGCTGCCGGCCGGCGTCGGCCTGCAGGTCTGGGGCAGCGCCGCCGAGCAGGCCCGCGGCCTGGCCGCCGAGGTCGCCGGCCGGTTGCGCTCGGCGCTGGCCGAGCAGGGCCAGGCGCTGCTGGTGGTGTCCGGTGGGCGCAGTCCGGTGGCCTTCCTCGAAGCCTTGAGCGAGGAGCCGCTGGACTGGTCGCGGATCACCGTCAGCCTGGCCGACGAGCGCTGGGTGCCGGAGTCGCATGCCGATAGCAACGCCGGCCTGGTTCGCCGCCACCTGCTCCGTGGCGAGGCGGCGAAGGCGCGCTTCATCGGCCTCTGCCAGCCGGCGGCGAGCCTGGAGGAAGCGGCCGAGCTGGCCGACCATCACCTGCACGAGCTGCCATTGCCGATCGACGTGCTGGTCCTCGGCATGGGCGACGACGGCCATACCGCCTCGCTGTTCCCGAACAGCCCTGGCCTGGACCTGGCGATGGATCCCCAGGGGACGCGCCGTTGCCTGCCGATGTGGGCGCCGAGCGTGCCGCACCAGCGCCTGACTCTGCCGCGCGCCGTGCTGGCGGCGGCGAAGGTGCAGCTGCTGGCGATCCAGGGCCAGTCCAAGCTGGCCACCCTGAACGCCGCGCTGGCGGTCGAGGACGAACGGCGGATGCCGGTTCGCGCCTTCCTCCGCGCGCCGCTGACGATCCATTGGTACCCCTGAGTGGCGGAGCTGTAGCCATGCACAACCTTGAACAGAAGACCGCCCGCATCGACACGCTGTGCCGGGAGGCGCGCATCCTCCCGGTGATCACCATCGACCGCGAGGCGGACATCCTGCCGATGGCCGATGCCCTCGCCGCCGGCGGCCTGACCGCCCTGGAGATCACCCTGCGCACGACGCACGGGCTGACCGCCATCCGGCGCCTCAGCGAGGAGCGCCCGCACCTGCGTATCGGCGCCGGCACCGTGCTCGACCCGCAGACCTTCGCTGCCGCGGAAAAGGCCGGGGCGAGCTTCGTGGTCACCCCGGGTTGCACCGACGAGTTGCTGCGCTTCGCCCTGGACAGCGAAGTCCCGCTGTTGCCCGGCGTGGCCAGCGCTTCCGAGATCATGCTCGCCTACCGCCATGGCTACCGCCGCTTCAAGCTGTTTCCCGCCGAAGTCAGCGGCGGCCCGGCGGCGCTGAAGGCGTTCTCGGGACCATTCCCCGATATCCGCTTCTGCCCCACCGGAGGCGTCAGCCTGAACAATCTCGCCGACTACCTGGCGGTACCCAACGTGATGTGCGTCGGCGGCACCTGGATGCTGCCCAAGGCCGTGGTCGACCGCGGCGACTGGGCCCAGGTCGAGCGCCTCAGCCGCGAAGCCCTGGAGCGCTTCGCCGAGCACCGCAGACACTGAGACTGCCCGCCTGGGCATGCCCGGCTTCGGCCGGGTTTTTTTATGCCGTCCGGATTATCCGGGGCGTGGAACGGCTAACGTCATCGGCGTTATTCGCCGATGCGCCGGCGTTCCCGCAGATAGTCGCCGAGCCGGCTCTGCAGGTAGGGTACGGCCATGGCATGCGCGAGGTAGGCGTCCACCTCCATCAATCGCCAGTATTGTCCTTCGTCGCCGAAGCGGATGGCCTCGAACTCGCGGTCCTCCAGGCGCGCCACCAGGAAGTAGGCGAAGGGCGCGCTGCCGCTGGTGCTCGGATACTGTCGCTGCCATTCGATACGAGGTTCTTCCAGGCGGATGGAGAACTCTTCCTCGAGTTCGCGCAGGGCGCATTCGGCAGGCGTCTCCAGGCCCTCACGGCCGCCGCCGGGAAAGTCCCAGTAGCCGGGGAAGGGAATGCCGGGTTTTTCGTCGCGTTTGTAGACGACCAGGTGGTCGCCATAGAACAGCGCCAGCTTGGCGCCGCTGAAGGGAGGGACATCGTGCACCGGAGCCTCCGGGTGGCGGGGTGGGTGAACCCGGCCTAGTCTAGCGGGATTGTCCGGGTTTCCGCCCGGGGACGGTGCTTTGTCCTGACGAAGCGCGTATGATGCGCGCCCTTCGATTCGTTGCCAGCCACACCGGGAGGTGCCCAGATGAACGATACCCCAGAGAATCCCCACGTACCGGTCGGGGAAAAATTGCAGAAAGTCCTCGCCCGTCTCGGCGTCGGTTCCCGGCGCGACGTAGAAGTGTGGATCGCCGAAGGTCGGGTCAACGTCAATGGCAGCGTGGCCAGCCTCGGCCAGCGGGTCGACAGCCACGATGCTATCACCGTCGATGGCCACCTGATCCGCCGCGAAGAGGCCGCCGAGAGTGTCCGTCGCGTGCTGATCTACAACAAGCCGGAAGGCGAGGTCTGCACCCGCGACGATCCGGAAGGCCGCCCGACCATCTTCGACCGCCTGCCGCGCCTGCGCACCGGTCGCTGGATCAATGTCGGTCGCCTGGACATCAATACCACCGGCCTGCTGCTGTTCACCACCGATGGCGAACTGGCCAACCGCCTGATGCATCCTTCCTATGAGATGGACCGTGAATACGCGGTACGGGTGCGCGGCGAGGTCACCGAAGAGATGATCGAGCGCCTGCTCAACGGCGTGATGCTCGAGGACGGCCCGGCCAAGTTCAGCGATATCCAGCAGGCGCCGGGCGGCGAAGGCTTCAACCACTGGTACCACTGCGTAGTGATGGAGGGCCGCAACCGCGAGGTGCGCCGGTTGTGGGAATCCCAGGGGTTGGTGGTCAGCCGCCTCAAGCGGGTGCGTTTCGGCCCGGTGTTCCTGACCTCCGAGCTGACCATGGGCCGCTACCGCGAAATGGACCAGCGCGAGATCGACATCCTCAGCGAGGAAGTCGGCCTCAAGCCAGTGGCCCTGCCGGGCATGACCACCAAGGCGCGCGAGAAGGCCGAACGCCAGCAGCGCAAGCAGGCCCGTCCGCTGGCGCGCAGCGAGCGTCCGGAAGCCGGGCGCAAGCGTGCGCCGCGGCGCGAGGACGGCGAAAATGCCGCTCGTCGCGCGCCGGCTTCGCGTCCCGCGCGCGGTCCGCAGCCGAGCGCCGAGCGCAAGGGGCGCGAGCAGGGCACTCCGGTTGCCGAGCGGCCCCGCGAGAGCAACCGCAAGCCGCGCCCGAGCAAGCCGCGCGACGAGCGTCCGGCCAGCGCGCCGGGCGACAAGCCGGCGGCCCGCAAGCCGCAGGTCAAGCGGCGGCCGAAACCGGCCGGCGACGGTATGCGTCCGGGCTTCCGCCGCTGAGCGGAAAGCGCCCTGGAAAGGCCCCTTCGGGGGCCTTTTTCATGCCTGGGAATCGGTGTCTAATGGTCGCCCGCACGCAAGGAGGTGGTGAAATGCACAGGATCCTGGCTATCGCGCTCTGCATGCTATGGAGCGTCGCCGGGCTGGCCGCGGATGCGGCGATGCCGGCGCAGAGCTGCGCAAGCCTTGGCGAGGCGACGGCCGGCCCCGAGGACAACTTCCGTCCGCCGCTGGAGGGCGAGGTGATCGACAAGGGGCGCGCCTATTTCCACAGCGCGCCGCGTGCCGACTGTGTCACCGGGGTCTTCGTGATTCCCGGCGACTTCATCACTGTCTACAAGCCGAGCGGCGAGTGGCTGAACGTCATGTACGTGGCTCGAGACGGCAAGGAAACCAGCGGCTGGCTGCTGGAGAAGCGCGTCCGCTTGCGCCAGGCCTTTGGCGGCCCGGACGAGCCGGCGCAGCCATAAGAGGCAGGACCTTGGCGGAAACCGTGACTGCGCCGGTGAGAGCCGTTGCTACTGCCGTCGCCCGATGCGCCCGCTCCGCGCTTCGGGGTGTGCGAGTCGGCAAGCCTCAGGCGCAGCGCAGGCGGTTGCGGCCGTCGCGCTTGGCTTCGTAGAGCGCCTCGTCGACCCGTCGCAGCAGGTCGTCGCTGCCTTCGCCGGGCCGCAGGTCGGCGCAACCGAGGCTGATCGACAGCTTCAGCGGTTCGCCGGCGTGCCGGTAGTCCAGTTCCTCCACCGCCTGGCGCAGGCGTTCGCCGACCATGCAGGCAGCCTGCAGCGGCGTGCTGGACAGCAGGACGAGGAATTCCTCGCCGCCGAAGCGGAACACCATGTCGACATTGCGCAGGTGGTCCTTGATGGTTTCCGCCACGGCCTTGAGGGCTTCGTCGCCGACGGCGTGACCGTAGTGGTCGTTGACCCGCTTGAAGTGGTCGATATCGAGCATCAGCACCGAGAGCGGTTGCAGGTTGCGCCGGGCCAGTTCCAGTTCGCGGCCGAGCGCCTGGTCCATGGCGATGCGGTTGCCGGTGCCGGTCAGGGCGTCGCGCAGGGCGGTCTGGATCGCGGCGCGATAGAGCAGGGCGTTGCGCAGCGGGAACAGCAGGGTGCCGAGCAGGCTCTCCAGTTGCCGTTGTTCGTCTTCGCCGAGGCGCTGGCGGCGACGGAAGATCAGTTCGCCGAGGTAGTCGCTGTCATGGCTCAGGCGATAGCTCACCGAATGCTTGGCGCTGCTGCCGAACTCCAGGCGCAGGTCGGAGCCCGGATGGCGGTAGCCAAGGGCGTCCAGCGGGATCAGTTGGCGGACTTCCTCGAAGAACAGGCCGAGAATCCGCTCTGCCTCCAGGCTGCTCTGCAACTGTAGGGTCAGTTGCTGGCGCAACTCCGTCAGGTTGCTGGCGCGCGGCCCGCTGGCGTTGCCGCCGGGCTGGGGGCCGCGCTTCTGCTTGGCGGCGTCGAAATCGATGGTATTGGACTGCTTGGGAGGAGCCATGCGCGGAACCTCTGGCGCGAAAGACGGCGACAGTAGGGCTAAGGCGAGTTTCGTGCCAGCCAACTGAAGAACGGAGAAATCAGAGGCACAGACAGGTTTTCCTAGGAATGGTTTCCACATTCTGTAGGAATTTCGGAGAGATTTCGACGGAATAATGGCGTTTTGCTGGCGAGTGGCCGAGGCGCTCGTCGGAAAGCTGGCGCTCCGCTAGCGGAGCGCCGCCATGGTTCAACTGAAGGCGTTGATGAACCAGGTGATCGCCGGGATGGCGACGAGATCGATCAGTACCGCGCCGCACAGGGGCACGATGATGAAGGCCTTGTGCGAGAACACCCGATAGTGCTCGCAGACCGCGCCCATGTTGGCCACCGCGTTGGGCGTGGCGCCCAGGCCGTGGCCGAGGAAGCCGGCGCAGAGCACCGCGGCGTCGTAGTTGCGGCCGAGCAGGCGGAACAGCACGAAGATCGTCAGTAGCAACAGCACCGCGACCTGGATGAACAGTACGCCGAGCAGCGGCAGGCCGAGGTTCTCCAGCTCCCAGAACTTCAGGCTCATCATCGCCATGGTCAGGAAGATGCCCAGGCAGACGTCGCCCAGGGTACCGACGGCGTGGTCCGGAATGCGCAGCCAGCCGAGCCGGTCGTCGAGGTTGCGCAGGACGATGGCGATGAACATCGCCCCGACATAACTGGGCAGCACCAGGCCCAGGCGTTCCTCGAGCGCGTCGCCGAGCCAGAAGCCGAGCACCATCACCAGCAGCACGCAGGTCAGCAGGCGCAGCAGGAGATTGCCGTCCAGCGTGGCCGCCGCATGCTGGCGTCGCTCCTGCTGGCCGAGGGCTTCCAGCCGATTGTCGCTTTCCGCCTGCACCGGCAGGCGGTTGCGTTCGATCAGCCAGCGCGCCACCGGGCTGCCGAGCAGCCCGCCAGCGACCATGCCGAAGGTGGCCGAGGCCAGCGCCACGGTGGTCGCGCCCTGGGCGCCGAGCCCTTCCGCAACCGGGCCGAAGGCCGCCGCCGCGCCGAAGCCGCCTTCCAGCGAGACCGCGCCGGCCATGATCCCGAGCAACGGGTCGAGGCCGAGCAGTCCGGCGCTGCCGACGCCGATCAGGTTCTGCAGTATCGCCAGCGCCCAGCAGGCCGACAGGTAGACCAGCAGGGTCTTGCCGCCCTTGCGCAGCAGGCCGAGGCTGCCACCGAGGCCGACGGTGGTGAAGAACGCCACCATCAGGGGTGTCTGCAGGCTGGTGTCGAGGCCGATGTCGAGCCAGCCGCGATCCCTGAGCAGCCAGACCAGGAAGGCGAAGCCGAAGCCGGCGATCACCGGCGACGGTACGCACAGACGTGTCAGCCAGCGGCTGCGCTTCTTCAATTGGCTGCCGAGGGCGAGCAGGAGCAGGGCGAGGGCGGTGGTGGACAGGGCGTCCAGGTGCAATGTCGGCATGGCGTGGCTCTATTGTTGTTGTGTGGGCGAAAGGGCGATCAGTTGACCAGGCTGTCGACCAGGCGCGCGGCGATCCGGGCGGTGCGCTGGTCGCTATCGAGTTGCGGGTTGAGTTCGGCGATGTCAGCCAGGCGCAGCTTGCCGCTGGCCTTGGCGCGGCGGACCAGGTGCTCCACCACCGGCATCTCCACGCCGTGCGCCGAGGGCGCGCTGACGCCGGGCGCCTGGGCGGCCGGGAGTACGTCGAGGCAAACGGTCAGGTAGAGGTGGTCGACGGATTGCAGGAAGCCGTCGAGGAAGGCTTCGCTGCGTTCCAGGTTCCACGGCTGCAACTGACGGTCCAGCAGGTAGCGCACACCCAGGCGCTGGGCCTGGTCGAACAGCGCCGCGGTGTTGCTCAGGCGGCTGATGCCCAGGCAGCAGTAGGCGAACGGCCAGTCGCTGGCCTGGCAGAGTTCGGCGATCTGGCGGAACGGCGTGCCGGAGCTGGCCCGTTCGGCGTGGCGCAGGTCGAAATGCGCGTCGAAATTGAGGATACCGATGCGCGGCAGGCGCTCATGCCGACTCAAGTGGCGGGCGAGGCCGGCGAAGCTGGCGTAGGCGATTTCGTGGCCGCCGCCCAGTCCGACCACCCGGTGGCCGCACGCGAGCAGGTCGGCGACGCGTTGCGCGTAGCATTCCTGGGCGGCTTCCAGATCGTCGCCGGCGACGATGTCGCCGGCGTCGTAGATCGCTTGCTCGCCGTGCCAGGCCAGGTTGGCCAGCGCGCGACGCAAGGCTGGCGGTCCGTGGCGCGCGCCCTGGCGACCCTGGTTGCGGCGCACGCCTTCGTCGCTGGCGAACCCGAGCAGCACGCTGGCCGCTTCGGCGTCGTCTGCGTAGGGACGCATCCATTGGTGCCAGCGCCGCGCGTCGGCGCCTTCCTGGCTATCGATCCGGCCTTGCCAGAGGCTCATGTCGGGGGCGGGGTACATCGAAACTCCTGTCGGTCAGTCCAGCCGCGCGGAAAGTCGCGCGGCGGCGTCGAGGGTCCATTGCCGCAAGCATTCGCTGCGCGACTGGGCGCGCAAGGCGGGGGCCATCAGGCTGAGGGCGCCGTGCAGGCGCTGGCGGCTGTCCAGCAGCGGTACGCTGATGCCCCAGACGCCTTCGTCGATCTCGCCCTGGCTGACGGCGTAGCCCTGTTCGCGGATCAGCCGGAGTTCCTGCTCCAGCTTGTCGATACGCTCGGCGGAGAGTTCCTGGGCGAGGTACAGCTCCTCGCGCCGTTCGTCCTCCAGGTGCGCCAGCAGGGCTTTGGCCGAGGCGCCATGCAACAGCGGCTGCGCCAGCCCTTTCTGGTAGCAGCAGCGCAGCGGCTGCGGACTGTCGAACAGTTCCAGGCAGATCGCCTGCTGGTTGCTGGCCACCATCAGCGCCACGCTCTCCTGGCTCAGGTCGGCCAGGCGCTTGAGTTCCGGTTTGGCGAGACCGATCAGCGAGGCCTCGCGATCGAATTTCTTCGCCAGTTGCAGGCAGGCCGGGCCGGGCAGGTAGCGGCCCTGGCCGGCCTGTTCTTCGGCCAGGCCCCAGCGCAACAGGGTCTTCAGGTGCCGGTAGGTGCTGCTCAGCGGCTGCCCCAGGGTCAGCGACAGCTCCTTGGCAGACAGGGCTTCGGGAGCCTGGCCGAGGGCAATGAGGATCTGCAGCAGGCGATCGGTGGGGGAATGCTTCGACATGGGAACTCCTTGACCCACAGGGTGAAGGCGATTTCCCGGAAAATGAAACCACTTTCCCACTCAGTGGGAAAAATATGCAAAAAGAATGGGAAGTTCCGGACGGGAAGAGGGAAGGGAAGGACAGGGCAGCCTCGCCGGGCGGCGAGGCTGCCGGGGAATCACTGGGCGTCGAAGGCCTGGCCGTTGACGCCGGCGCTGTCCGGCCCCATGAGGTACAGGTAGACCGGCATGATCTCCTCGCCGGTGGGGTTGTTCAGCGGGTTTTCCCCAGGGTAGGCGAGGGCGCGCATACTGGTGCGGGTGGCGCCGGGGTTGACGCTGTTGGCGCGGATCGCGCTGGTACCGTCGAGTTCGTCGGCAAGGGTCTGCATCAGGCCCTCGGTGGCGAACTTCGATACCGAATAGGCGCCCCAGTAGGCGCGGCCCTTCCGGCCCACGCTGCTCGAGGTAAAGATGATTGAGGCGTCGCTGGAGAGCTTCATCAGCGGCAGCATGGCGGTGGTCAGCATGAACATGGCATTGACGTTCACCTGCATCACGCGCATGAAGTTCTCCCCGGAAATCTGCTGCATCGGTGAGCGCGGACCGAGGATCGAAGCGTTGTGCAGCAGGCCGTCGATGTGGCCGAACTCGTTCTCCAGGGTTGCCGCCAGTTCCTCGAACTGGTGCGGCTGGGCGGTCTCCAGGTTGAACGGGATCACGGCGGCCTGCGGATGGCCGGCGGCCTCGATGGCGTCGTAGACCTCGTTCAGGTACTCCTCGGTCTTGCCCAGCAGCAGCACGGTGGCGCCGTGGGCGGCGAAGGTCTTGGCGGCGGCGGCGCCGATGCCGCGGCCGGCGCCGGTGACCAGGATCACGCGGTCTTTCAGCAGGTCGGGGCGGGCGGAGTACTGGAACATGTCGAATCCTTTGAATGCATGACCCGCCTGGCGGCGGGTCGTTGTCTGTCGGCGGCGCTGCGGATCAGCAGTCGCAGAGCGCGCGGTCGAGAACGTCGATGAGTTCGCGCGGGTGGTCGACGATCACGTCGGCGCCCCAGTGCGCGGGGTTGTCTTCGGGGTGGATGTAGCCGTAGCGCACCGCCGCGGTCTTGGTCCCGGCGTCGCGGCCGGATTCGATGTCGCGCAGGTCGTCGCCGATGAACAGCACCCTCGACGGATCGATGCCGAGCTGGCTACAGGCCAGTAGCAGCGGCTCGGGATCGGGCTTGCTGCGGGTCACGTGGTCCGGACAGACCAGCACCCTGGAACGCTCGGCGTAGCCCAGGCGCTGCATGATCGGTTCGGCGAAGCGCACCGGCTTGTTGGTCACCACGCCCCAGATCAACCCGGCTTTCTCGATCGCCGCGAGCAGTTCGGGGATGCCGTCGTAGGGCCGGCTGAGAACCGCGCAATGCTCCTGGTAGCGGTCGAGGAACTCCTGGCGCAGGGGTTCCACTTCCGGGCTGTCCAGCGACAGGCCGAAGGCCGCGGCAACCATCGCGCGCGCGCCGCCGGAGACCACGTCGCGCACCCGTTGCTCGTCCACCGGCGGCAGGCCGTGGGCGGCACGCATGGCCTGGGTGATGGCGATGAAGTCCGGCGCCGTGTCGAGCAGGGTGCCATCCATGTCGAACAGTACCGCTTTGAGCCGCATGCGCTTCACGCCTCCCGCTTGGTCTGGACCATGTAGTTGACGTCGACGTCGTTGGCCAGCTTGTAGTGCTTGGTCAGCGGGTTGTAGGTCAGGCCGATGATGTCCTTGACCTCGAGACCGGCCTCGCGCGACCAGGCGCCGAGTTCCGACGGACGAATGAACTTGCGGAAATCGTGGGTCCCGCGCGGCAGCAACTGGAGGATGTATTCCGCGCCGATCACCGCGAACAGGTAGGCCTTGGGATTGCGGTTGATGGTCGAGAGGAATACCTGTCCGCCCGGCTTGACCAGGCGGTGGCAGGCGCGGATCACCGAGGCCGGGTCCGGCACGTGTTCGAGCATCTCCAGGCAGGTGACCACGTCGAATTGCCCGGGCATTTCCTCGGCCATCTGCTCGGCGGTGATCTGCCGGTAGTCGACGGCGACGCCGGATTCCAGCTGGTGCAGGCGCGCCACCGCGAGCGGCGCTTCGCCCATGTCGATGCCGGTGACGCTGGCGCCGCGCTGGGCCATGGCTTCGCTGAGGATGCCGCCGCCGCAACCGATGTCGAGCACCTTCTTGCCGGCCAGGCCGGCGCGCTCGTCGATCCAGTTGACGCGCAGCGGGTTGATGTCGTGGAGCGGCTTGAACTCGCTCTCGCGGTCCCACCAGCGATGGGCCAGTGCCTCGAATTTGGCGATCTCGGCGTGGTCGACGTTGCTCATAATCGTTCCCGTTGAAGAGTGAAGCCTTTGGGGGAAGGGCCGCGGCGGCGGAATCCAATCCTTCATGTTGCCAGCTTTGGCGGAGGGATGGGGCCGGCGGCGGTTCGCCTTCCTATGTCAGTTTGTCGCAGCGGGGCGGCCCGCCGCGGTTCAGGACCTGTCGCTGGCGGCGATCTTCGCCCCCCATTCGCGGGCCCTGGCGATCAGGCGCTGTTCGTCGTGACGGAGCAGGCGGCCGTCGTCGAGGAGTTGCCTGCCGCCGACCCAGACGTGCCGCACGCAGTCGCGGCCGCTGGCATAGATAAGTTGCGAAACCGGGTCGTAGACCGGTTGCTGGGCCAGGCCGGACAGGTCGAAGGCCACCAGGTCGGCGGCCTTGCCGGCTTCCAGGGAGCCGATCAGGCGCTCCAGGCCAAGCGCGCGGGCGCCGTTCAGGGTGGCCATGCGCAGCGCGCGGTGGGCGTCGAGGGCGGTGGCCTGGCCGTACACGGCCTTGGCCAGCAGCGCCGCGGTGCGGGTCTCGCCGAGCAGGTCGAGATCGTTGTTGCTCGCCGCGCCGTCGGTGCCGATGGCCACGTTGACCCCGGCCTGCCAGAGCTTTTCCACCGGGCAGAAGCCGCTGGCCAGCTTGAGGTTGGATTCCGGGCAGTGGATCACCGAGCTGTTGGTTTCCACCAGCATCGCCAGGTCGTCGTTGTCTACCTGGGTCATGTGCACCGCCTGGAAGCGTGGGCCGAGCAGGCCGAGGCGGTGCAGGCGGGCCAGCGGGCGCTCGCCGTTGCGCTCCATGGCCTGCTCCACCTCGAAGGCGGTCTCGTGGACATGCATCTGGATGCTGGCGTCGAGTTCCTCGGTGAGCACCAGGATCTGCTCCAGCTTGTCGTCGCTCACCGTATAAGGTGCGTGCGGGCCGAAGGCGATGCGGATGCGCGGGTGGTGCTTGAGGTCGTCGAACAGCGCCATGCCCTGGCGGATCGCCTCGGCGCTGTCGCGGGCGCCGGGGATCGGGAAGTCCAGTACCGGGATCGCCACCTGGGCGCGGACCCCGCTGTCATGGACCACGCCGCAGATGGCCTGTGGATAGAAGTACATGTCGGAGAAACAGGTGATGCCGCCCTTTACCTGTTCGGCGATGGCCAGCTCCGTGCCGTCGCGGATGAAATCCTCGCTGACCCATTGGCCTTCGGCCGGCCAGATGTGGTCCTGCAGCCAGGTCATCAGCGGCAGGTCGTCGGCGAGACCGCGGAACAGACTCATCGCCGAATGGCCGTGGGCGTTGACCAGACCGGGGGCGAGCAGCATGCCCGGCAATTCGCGGATTTCCGTGGCGCCATGGCGCATGGCCTGCTCGCGCGGCGCGACCAGGGCGATCTGGCCGTCGCGGATGCCCAGCGCGTGGTCGCGCAGCACCACCCCGGCGGGCTCCACGGGGACGATCCAGGTCGGCAGCAGGAGGAGGTCGAAGGGGTTACGGACGTTGGGCATGGCGGCGCATCCTGGGCGCAGAGCGGGAAGCCGGAAGTATACCCGAGCGTCCGCGGCTGGGGCTCGTTATAATCCGCAGCTTTTCCGTGATTCAGCGAGAGGTGTGTGCATGCGAGAGCGACTGCTGGCGGCCGAGCGGGTCAAGGCGATCGAGTGGCGGGACGGTACGCTGCGGTTGCTGGATCAGCGCCTGCTGCCCCAGGAGGAGGTCTGGCTCGAACACGAGTCGGCGGCCGAGGTGGCCAAGGCCATTCGCGATATGGTCGTGCGCGGCGCGCCGGCCATCGGCATCAGCGCCGCCTACGGCATCGTCCTTGGCGCCCGCGCGCGCCTGGCGCAGGGCGGCGACTGGCGCGCCGCGCTGGAGGAGGACTTCCGCCTGCTGGCCGACTCGCGACCCACGGCGGTCAACCTGTTCTGGGCGCTGAACCGCATGCGCGACCGTCTGGAGCGAATGAAAGAGGGCGACCAGCCGCTGGCGGTGCTGGAAGCCGAGGCGATCTCCATCCATGAAAGCGACCGCGAGGCCAACCTGACCATGGCCCAGTTGGGCATGGAGCTGATCCGCAAGCAGCAGGGCAGCCCGCAGAACATCCTCACCCACTGCAATACCGGCGCCCTGGCGACCGGCGGGTTCGGCACCGCGCTGGGGGTGATCCGCGCCGCGCACCTGGAAGGCCTGGTCAATCGCATCTACGCCGACGAAACCCGGCCCTGGCTCCAGGGCTCGCGACTGACCGCCTGGGAGCTGGCCAACGAAGGCATCCCGGTCAGCCTGAACGTGGATTCGGCCGCCGCGCACCTGATGAAGACCGAAAACATCACCTGGGTCATCGTCGGCGCCGACCGCATCACCGCCAATGGCGATGTCGCCAACAAGATCGGCACCTACCAGCTGGCGGTCAACGCCATGCACCACGGCGTGCGCTTCATGGTGGTGGCGCCGAGTTCGACCATCGACATGAACCTGGAGAGCGGCGAGGACATCCCGATCGAAGAGCGCGACGGTCGCGAACTGCTGGAAATCGGCGGGCGACGGGTGGCGGCCGAGGTCGATGCCTATAATCCGGTATTCGACGTGACCCCGGCGGACCTTATCGATGCCATCGTGACCGAGCGTGGCGTCGTCGAGCGTCCCGACGCCGAGCGCATGGCCGCCCTGATGAGCCGCAAGCGCCTGCATTGAACGAGGCGACTGGAGGTCGTCCCCGCCAGGGCCTTTGCCTTGGGCTGGGGCGTGGGCTGTGGTAAGCTCCGACGGTTATTCGAGCGCCCCGCGGAGGGGCCTCGAGAGTGCGCGAATCCTTGACTCAAGTCGTTGATTTGTAGTGAGTTGGCGCTGCTCGGGCATGCGCCGACCTACTTCGTTTGCCTCAGGATCGAGGCGGCGAAGTTCCACCAGAAAAAGGAACCAGGCTTCTCATGGGCGAACTGGCCAAAGAAATTCTCCCGGTCAATATCGAAGACGAGCTGAAACAGTCCTATCTCGACTACGCGATGAGCGTGATCGTCGGGCGGGCCCTGCCGGATGCACGTGACGGCCTGAAGCCGGTGCACCGCCGTGTGCTTTATGCCATGAGCGAGCTGGGCAACGACTGGAACAAGCCCTACAAGAAATCCGCCCGTGTGGTCGGCGACGTGATCGGTAAGTACCACCCGCACGGCGACACCGCGGTCTACGACACCATCGTGCGCATGGCGCAGCCGTTCTCGCTGCGCTACATGCTGGTAGACGGCCAGGGCAACTTCGGTTCGGTGGACGGCGACAACGCCGCAGCCATGCGATACACCGAAGTGCGCATGGCCAAGCTGGCCCACGAACTGCTGGCGGACCTGGAAAAGGAAACCGTCGACTGGGTGCCCAACTACGATGGCACCGAGCAGATCCCGGCGGTCATGCCGACCAAGATTCCCAACCTGCTGGTCAACGGTTCCAGCGGTATCGCCGTGGGCATGGCGACCAACATCCCGCCGCACAACCTCGGCGAAGTGATCGACGGCTGCCTGGCGCTGATGGACAACCCCGACCTGACCGTCGATGAGCTGATGCAGTACATCCCCGGTCCGGACTTCCCCACCGCCGGCATCATCAACGGCCGCGCCGGGATCATCGAGGCCTACCGCACCGGTCGCGGGCGCATCTACATCCGTGCCCGCGCCGTCGTCGAGGAGATGGAGAAGGGCGGCGGTCGCGAGCAGATTATCATCACCGAGCTGCCGTACCAGTTGAACAAGGCGCGGTTGATCGAGAAGATCGCCGAGCTGGTGAAAGAGAAGAAGATCGAGGGTATTTCCGAGCTGCGCGACGAGTCTGACAAGGACGGCATGCGCGTGGTCATCGAGCTGCGTCGCGGCGAGGTGGGCGAGGTGGTCCTCAACAACCTCTATGCCCAGACCCAGCTGCAGAGCGTGTTCGGCATCAACGTGGTGGCCCTGGTCGACGGCCAGCCGCGCACGCTGAACCTGAAGGACATGCTCGAGGTGTTCGTCCGCCACCGCCGCGAAGTGGTGACCCGGCGTACCGTCTACGAGCTGCGCAAGGCCCGCGAGCGCGGGCACATCCTGGAAGGCCAGGCGGTCGCCCTGTCGAACATCGACCCGGTGATCGAGCTGATCAAGAGTTCGCCGACCCCGGCCGAGGCCAAGGAACGCCTGATCGCCACTGCCTGGGAGTCCAGCGCGGTGGAAGCGATGGTCGAGCGTGCCGGCGCCGACGCCTGTCGTCCGGAAGACCTGGATCCGCAGTACGGCCTGCGCGACGGCAAGTACTACCTGTCGCCGGAGCAGGCCCAGGCGATCCTCGAGCTGCGCCTGCATCGCCTGACCGGCCTGGAGCACGAGAAGCTGCTCTCCGAATACCAGGAAATCCTCAACCTGATCGGCGAGCTGATCCGCATCCTGACCAACCCGGCGCGCCTGATGGAGGTGATCCGTGAGGAACTGGAAGCGGTCAAGGCCGAATTCGGCGATGCTCGCCGCACCGAGATCGTGGCTTCCCAGGTCGACCTGACCATCGCCGACCTGATCACCGAGGAAGACCGCGTGGTGACCATCTCGCACGGCGGCTACGCCAAGTCCCAGCCGCTGGCCGCCTACCAGGCGCAGCGTCGCGGCGGCAAAGGCAAGTCCGCCACCGGGATGAAGGACGAGGACTACATCGAACACCTGCTGGTGGCCAACAGCCATGCGACCCTCCTGCTGTTCTCCAGCAAGGGCAAGGTCTACTGGCTGCGTACCTTCGAGATTCCGGAAGCCTCGCGTACCGCGCGTGGCCGGCCGCTGGTGAACCTGCTGCCGCTGGATGAGGGCGAGCGGATCACCGCGATGTTGCAGATCGACCTGGAGGCGCTGCAGCAGAACGGTGGCGCCGATGACGACCTCGACGAAGCCGAAGGCGCGGTGCTCGAGGGCGAGGTGGTCGAGGCCGCCGAGGTCGAGGAAGTCGAGGGCGAGACCGCCGAGCTGGTGGCCGAGCCGACCGGCGCCTACATCTTCATGGCCACCGCCTTCGGTACCGTGAAGAAGACCCCGCTGGTGCAGTTCAGCCGTCCGCGCAGCAGCGGCCTGATCGCGCTCAAGCTGGAAGAGGGCGACACCCTGATCGCCGCCGCGATCACCGATGGCGCCAAGGAAGTCATGCTGTTCTCCAGCGCCGGCAAGGTGATCCGCTTCGCCGAGAGCGTGGTGCGCATCATGGGCCGCAACGCCCGCGGCGTACGTGGCATGCGCCTGGGCAAGGGGCAGCAGCTGATCTCCATGCTGATTCCGGAGTCCGGGGCGCAGATCCTCACCGCCTCCGAGCGCGGCTTCGGCAAGCGTACCCCGCTGAGCAAGTTCCCGCGTCGCGGCCGTGGCGGCCAGGGGGTGATCGCCATGGTCACCAACGAGCGCAACGGCGCGCTGATCGCCGCGGTACAGGTCCAGGAAGGCGAGGAGATCATGCTGATTTCCGACCAGGGCACCCTGGTGCGGACGCGTGTCGACGAAGTCTCCCTGTCCGGCCGCAATACCCAGGGCGTAACCCTGATCAAGCTCGCCAGCGACGAGGTACTGGTCGGTCTGGAGCGTGTCCAGGAGCCGTCGGGCGGAGATGACGAGGACCTGCCCGAGGGCGAGGAAGCTGCCGAATCTCTGGGCGAGTCGGCCGAGTCCGAGTCCGAGCCCGCGGCGGAAGCGGAAGGCAACGAAGAGTAAGGCTCGGGGCGGGCGCCTGCGCCCGCCCGGCCGATGACCTCGGCGGATAACTCACGGCTATCCGCCCTACCTATAGCGAGAGTGGATGTGAGCAAGCGAGCCTTCAATTTCTGCGCCGGTCCCGCGGCGCTTCCCGACGCAGTTCTGCAACGTGCCCAGGCCGAGCTTCTCGACTGGCGGGGCAAGGGCCTTTCGGTCATGGAAATGAGCCACCGTAGTGATGACTACGTGGCCATCGCCAGCAAGGCCGAGCAGGACCTGCGCGACCTGCTCGACATTCCCTCGGACTACAAGGTGCTGTTCCTGCAGGGCGGCGCCAGCCAGCAGTTCGCCGAGATTCCGCTGAACCTGCTGCCCGAAGATGGCGTCGCCGACTATATCGATACCGGTATCTGGTCGAAGAAGGCCATCGAGGAGGCTCGTCGCTATGGCACCGTGAATGTCGCGGCCAGCGCCAAGGAGTACGACTACTTCGCCATTCCGGGTCAGAACGAGTGGACGCTGACCAAGGACGCGGCCTATGTGCACTACGCCTCCAACGAGACCATCGGCGGCCTCGAGTTCGACTGGATTCCCGAGACCGGCGACGTGCCGCTGGTCACCGACATGTCCTCCGACATCCTCTCGCGCCCGCTCGACGTGTCCCGCTTCGGCCTGATCTATGCCGGGGCGCAGAAGAACATCGGCCCGTCCGGCCTGGTGGTGGTGATCGTTCGCGAAGACCTGCTCGGCCGCGCCCGCAGCGTCTGTCCGACCATGCTCAACTACAAGACCGCCGCGGACAACGGTTCCATGTACAACACCCCGGCGACTTACTCCTGGTACCTGTCCGGCCTGGTCTTCGAATGGCTGAAGGAGCAGGGCGGGGTGACCGCGATGGAGCAGCGCAACCGCGCCAAGAAGGACCTGCTGTACAAGACCATCGATGCCAGCGACTTCTACACCAACCCGATCCAGCCGAGCGCCCGCTCCTGGATGAACGTGCCGTTCCGCCTGGCCGACGAGCGTCTCGACAAGCCGTTCCTGGAAGGCGCCGAGGCGCGCGGGCTGCTCAACCTGAAAGGCCACCGCTCGGTCGGCGGCATGCGCGCTTCCATCTACAACGCCCTTGGCCTGGACGCGGTCGAGGCGCTGGTCGCATACATGGCGGAGTTCGAGAAGGAGCACGGCTGATGGCGGACCAGGACCAGCTCAAGGCCTTGCGCCTGCGCATCGACAGCCTCGACGAGAAGTTGCTCGAGCTGATCAGCGAGCGTGCCCGTTGCGCCCAGGACGTGGCGCGAGTCAAGACCCAGACCCTGGGCGAGGGCGAGGCGCCGGTGTTCTACCGTCCCGAGCGCGAAGCCTGGGTGCTCAAGCACATCATGCAATTGAACAAGGGGCCGCTGGACAACGAAGAGGTCGCGCGGCTGTTCCGCGAGATCATGTCGTCCTGCCTGGCGCTCGAGCAGCCGCTGAAAGTGGCCTATCTCGGACCCGAGGGCACCTTTACCCAGGCCGCGGCACTCAAGCATTTCGGCAACGCGGTGATCAGCACGCCGATGGCGGCGATCGACGAGGTGTTCCGCGAGGTCGCCGCCGGCGCGGTGAACTTCGGCGTGGTGCCTGTGGAAAACTCCACCGAGGGGGCGGTCAACCATACCCTCGACAGCTTCCTCGAGCACGACATGGTGATCTGCGGCGAAGTCGAATTGCGTATCCACCATCACCTGCTGGTCGGCGAAACCACCAAGACCGACAACATCACCCGGATCTATTCCCATGCCCAATCCCTCGCGCAATGTCGCAAGTGGCTGGACTCGCACTACCCGAGCGTCGAGCGGGTGGCGGTGTCGAGCAACGCCGACGCGGCCAAGCGGGTGAAGAGCGAGTGGAATTCGGCGGCGATCGCCGGCGACATGGCGGCCAGCCTGTACGACCTGAGCAAGCTGCACGAGAAGATCGAGGACCGCCCGGACAACTCCACGCGCTTCCTGATCATCGGCAACCAGGAGGTGCCGCCGACCGGCGACGACAAGACCTCGATCATCGTTTCCATGCGCAACAAGCCGGGGGCCCTGCACGAGCTGCTGGTACCGTTCCACAACAATGGTATCGACCTGACCCGCATCGAAACCCGCCCGTCGCGCAGCGGCAAATGGACCTACGTGTTCTTCATCGATTTCGTCGGCCACCATAAAGAACCGCTGATCAAGGACGTCCTGGAGAAGATCGGCCAGGAAGCCGTCGCCCTGAAGGTCCTGGGCTCCTATCCGAAAGCGGTGCTCTGAGCGCGCTGTCATTCCGAAGAGACGGGTCATCGATGAATGCCCCGTCCCGCGTCGAGGCTGAACTATCCATGTCCGATTTCCTTGCCCTGGCCCAGCCGGGGGTGCAAAAGTTGTCGCCCTACGTCCCTGGCAAGCCGGTGGACGAACTGGCCCGCGAGCTGGGCATCGACCCTGCGGCGATCGTCAAGCTCGCCAGCAACGAGAACCCGCTGGGTGCGAGCCCAAAGGCGCTGGAGGCTATCCGCGCCGAACTGGCGGAACTGACCCGTTATCCTGACGGCAACGGTTTCGAACTCAAGCGCAAGCTGGCCGAGCGTTGCGCGGTGGATGCGGCGCAGGTGACCCTGGGCAACGGCTCCAACGACATTCTCGACCTGGTCGCCCGTGCCTACCTCGCGCCTGGTCTGAACGCCGTGTTCAGCGAACATGCCTTCGCCGTCTACCCGATCGCCACCCAGGCCGTGGGCGCCGAGGGGCGGGCGGTCAAGGCGCGCGCCTGGGGGCATGACCTGGAAGCGATGCTCGCCGCCATCGATGGGCAAACTCGCGTGGTGTTCGTCGCCAACCCGAACAACCCGACCGGGACCTGGTTCGGTGCGGACGCCCTGGAGCGGTTCCTCGCCCAGGTGCCGGCGGAGGTGCTGGTGGTGCTGGACGAGGCCTATATCGAATACGCCGAGGGAGATGAGCTGCCCGATGGCCTGGACTACCTGGCGCGGCACCCCAACCTGCTGGTCTCGCGGACCTTCTCCAAGGCCTATGGCCTGGCTTCGCTGCGGGTCGGCTACGCGCTTTCGAGCAAGGCGGTGGCCGATGTGCTCAACCGCGTGCGCCAGCCGTTCAATGTCAATAGCCTGGCACTGGCGGCTGCCTGCGCGGCGCTGGACGACCATGACTACCTGGCGCAGAGTCGCCGCCTAAACGATTCCGGCATGGCGCAGCTGGAGGATGGCTTCCACGCGTTGGGCCTGTCCTGGATTCCCTCGAAGGGCAACTTCATCGCCGTGGATCTGGCTCGCGATGCCGGTCCGGTCTACCAGGCGCTGCTGCGCGAAGGTGTGATCGTGCGTCCGGTGGCTGGCTACGGGATGCCGACCTTCCTGCGCGTCTCCATCGGGCTACCGGAAGAGAACGATCGTTTCCTCCAGGCGCTGGGCAAGGTGCTGGCGCATGACTGAGGTCACGCCGCTGCAACAGTCGACCCCTAAGCTGGGCCGCCTGGTGGTGGTGGGGCTGGGCCTGATCGGCGGCTCCTTCGCCAAGGGGTTGCGGAGCAAAGGGTTGTTCCGGGAAGTGGTCGGCGTGGATCGGGATGCCGAGTCTTGCCGCCTGGCGGTGGAGCTCGGCGTGGTCGACCGTTGCGAGGAGGATCTTGGCCGCGCCTGCGTCGGCGCCGACGTGGTCCAGTTGGCGGTGCCGATCCTGGCGATGGAGCGGGTGCTGGCTGACCTGGCGAAGCTCGACCTGGGCAAGGCTGTATTGACCGACGTTGGCAGCGCCAAGGGCAATATCGTGCGTGCCGCGCGTGTCGCGTTCGGCGGGATGCCGCGGTACCTGGTACCGGGGCATCCGATCGCGGGTTCCGAGCAGAGCGGAGTGACCGCGGCGAAGGCGACCCTGTTCCGCCGGCACAAGGTGATTCTCACGCCCTCCGCGGAGACCGATGCCGACGCGCTGGCGCTGGTCGACAGCCTGTGGCGCGCGCTGGGCGCGGACGTCGAGCACATGGAGGTCGAGCATCACGACGAGGTTCTGGCGGCCACCAGCCACCTGCCTCACCTGCTGGCCTTCACCCTGGTCGACTCCCTGGCCAAGCGCAGCGAGAACCTGGAGATCTTCCGCTATGCCGCCGGCGGTTTCCGTGATTTCACGCGGATCGCCGGCAGCGACCCGGTGATGTGGCACGACATCTTTCTCGCCAATCGCGAGGCGGTGCTGCGTACACTGGATGTTTTTCGTGACGACCTCGACGCGCTGCGCGAGGCCGTCGACACTGGGGACGGGCACCAGTTGTTGGGCGTTTTCACGCGCGCCCGGGTAGCCCGTGAGCATTTCAGCAAAATCCTGGCCCGTCGGGCCTATGTGGACGCCATGCACAACAACGACCTGATTTATCTGGCCCAGCCGGGCGGCAGCCTGTCCGGAACCATCCGGGTACCGGGCGACAAGTCGATTTCCCATCGCTCGATCATGCTCGGCTCCCTGGCCGAAGGCACCACCGAAGTGGAGGGCTTCCTCGAGGGCGAGGACGCACTGGCAACCATCCAGGCGTTCCGCGACATGGGAGTGGTGATCGAGGGGCCGCAGAACGGCCGCGTCACCGTCCATGGCGTTGGCCTGCACGGCCTCAAGGCGCCGCCTGGGCCGATCTACCTGGGTAACTCCGGTACTTCCATGCGTCTGCTCAGCGGTCTGCTGGCGGCCCAGCCGTTCGACAGCACCCTGACCGGCGACGCTTCCCTTTCCAAGCGGCCGATGAATCGCGTAGCCAAGCCGCTGCGCGAGATGGGCGCGGTAATCGAGACGGGGCCGGAAGGCCGTCCGCCGATGACCATTCGCGGCGGCCAGCGCCTCACCGGTATGCATTACGACATGCCGATGGCCAGCGCCCAGGTGAAGTCCTGCCTGTTGCTCGCCGGGCTCTACGCCGCGGGTGAGACCTCGGTCACCGAGCCGGCGCCGACCCGCGACCACACCGAGCGCATGCTGCGCGGCTTCGGCTATCCGGTGGTGGTCGAGGGCAGCACCGCCAAGGTCGAATCCGGGCACAAGTTGAGCGCCACCCATATCGAGGTCCCGGCCGACATTTCCTCGGCAGCCTTCTTCCTGGTTGCCGCCAGTATCGCCGAGGGTTCGGAACTGGTCCTGCAGCACGTCGGCATCAACCCGACGCGCGTCGGCGTCATCGAGATCCTGCGCCTGATGGGTGGTGACCTGAGCCTGGAAAACCAGCGCGAGGTCGGCGGCGAGCCGGTCGCCGACATCCGCGTGCGCTCCGCGCGGCTCAAGGGCATCGACATTCCCGAGGACCTGGTGCCACTGGCCATCGACGAGTTCCCGGTACTCTTCGTGGCTGCCGCCTGCGCCGAGGGGCGCACGGTCCTGCGTGGCGCCGAAGAGCTGCGGGTCAAGGAGTCGGACCGTATCCAGGTCATGGCCGACGGCCTGAAGGCCCTGGGCGTGAAGGCCGAGCCGACCCCGGATGGCATCGTCATCGAGGGTGGTGCGTTCGGTGGCGGCGAAGTCTGGGCGCACGGCGACCACCGTATCGCCATGTCCTTCAGCGTCGCTTCGCTGCGTGCCAGCGGGCCGATCCGCATCCACGACTGCGCCAACGTCGCCACCTCCTTCCCCAACTTCCTCGCCCTGTGTGCCCAGACCGGTATCCGGGTCGCCGTGGAGAACAATTGATGAACGGCGCTGTACCGATGCTCGCCATCGATGGCCCCAGTGGCGCCGGCAAGGGCACGGTCGCCGGGCTGCTCGCCCGGCGCCTGGGCTGGAACCTGCTGGATTCCGGGGCGCTTTATCGGCTGTTGGCGTTCGCCGCGGTCAACCATGGTGTCGACCTGACCAATGAAGAGGCGCTGAAGGTCCTGGCTGCGCACCTCGATGTGCAGTTCGTCGCCGCCGATGGCAGCCATGGGCAGCGCATCATTCTCGAAGGCGAGGAAGTGACCGATGTGATCCGTACCGAGCAGGTCGGTGCCGGCGCCTCACAGGTCGCCGCCTTACCGGCCGTGCGCGATGCGTTGCTGCAGCGCCAGCGGGCGTTCCTCGAAGCGCCGGGGTTGGTGGCCGACGGCCGCGACATGGGCACCGTGGTGTTTCCCGATGCGCCTCTGAAGATCTTCCTCACCGCCTCGGCGGAGGAGCGTGCGCGTCGACGCTACCTGCAGTTGAAGGCGAAGGGCGCGGATGTCGACCAGTCTGCCTTGCTGGAAGAAATCCGCGAGCGCGACGAGCGCGACAGCCAGCGCGCGGTCGCGCCGCTGAAACCGGCCGATGACGCGATCCTGCTGGACTCCACCGAAATGAGCATCGAGGCGGTGGTCGAGACGATCATCCGGCACTGCGAGCGGCAGGGCTGGGACGTCTGAGGTTTCGGCGCGGGAATTGACGATATAGGGCCTGGTTGCTAATATTCCAGACCTTATGTTGTGGCGTTTTGCAGGTGTGGCGAGGGTTGCCTCCCGACTTGCCTGGCGCCATCGCAGAACAACCCAACTGGGCATTCCCATTCGGGAGTGCAATCAGAAGCTAGCAGGAAACCAGCAAATTGTCCTGCGGCTTCATTTAATGACTTGACCGCATTGGCTGGTGATGCGGAATCGGGCCCTTCCGGGCCTTTGACTACAGGTATGAACATGAGCGAAAGCTTCGCAGAACTCTTTGAAGAAAGTCTGAAATCCCTCGACATGCAGCCGGGTGCCATCATCACCGGCATCGTGGTCGACATCGATGGTGACTGGGTCACCGTCCATGCCGGTCTGAAATCCGAGGGCGTCATCCCGGTCGAGCAGTTCTACAACGAACAGGGCGAGCTGACCATCAAGGTGGGTGACGAAGTCCACGTCGCACTGGACGCGGTAGAAGACGGCTTTGGCGAGACCAAGCTGTCCCGCGAGAAAGCCAAGCGCGCCGAGAGCTGGATTGTTCTGGAAGCGGCTTTCGCTGCCGACGAAGTGGTCAAGGGCGTCATCAACGGCAAGGTCAAGGGCGGTTTCACCGTCGACGTCAACGGCATCCGCGCGTTCCTGCCGGGTTCTCTGGTCGACGTTCGTCCGGTTCGCGACACCACCCACCTGGAAGGCAAAGAGCTCGAGTTCAAGGTCATCAAGCTCGACCAGAAGCGCAACAACGTTGTCGTTTCCCGCCGCAGCGTCCTGGAAGCCGAGAACAGCGCCGAGCGTGAAGCTCTGCTGGAATCGCTGCAGGAAGGCCAGCAGGTCAAAGGTATCGTCAAGAACCTCACCGACTACGGCGCATTCGTGGACCTGGGCGGCGTAGACGGCCTGCTACACATCACCGACATGGCCTGGAAGCGCATCAAGCATCCGTCCGAGATCGTCAACGTTGGCGACGAGATCGACGTCAAGGTCCTGAAGTTCGACCGCGAGCGCAACCGTGTATCCCTGGGCCTGAAGCAACTGGGCGAAGACCCGTGGGTTGCCATCAAGGCGCGTTACCCGGAAGGTACCCGCGTCATGGCCCGCGTCACCAACCTCACCGACTACGGCTGCTTCGCCGAGCTGGAAGAGGGCGTGGAAGGCCTGGTACACGTCTCCGAAATGGACTGGACCAACAAGAACATCCATCCGTCGAAAGTCGTCCAGGTTGGCGATGAAGTGGAAGTTCAGGTTCTGGACATCGACGAAGAGCGTCGTCGTATCTCCCTGGGTATCAAGCAGTGCAAATCCAACCCGTGGGAAGACTTCTCCAGCCAGTTCAACAAGGGTGACCGTATCTCCGGTACCATCAAGTCGATCACCGACTTCGGTATCTTCATCGGTCTGGACGGCGGCATCGACGGCCTGGTCCACCTGTCCGACATCTCCTGGAACGAAGTCGGCGAAGAAGCCGTACGTCGCTTCAAGAAGGGCGACGAGCTGGAAACCGTCATCCTGTCGGTCGATCCGGAGCGCGAGCGCATCTCCCTGGGCATCAAGCAGCTGGAAGACGATCCGTTCTCCAACTACGCGTCCCTGCACGAGAAAGGCAGCATCGTCCGCGGTACCGTGAAGGAAGTCGACGCCAAGGGCGCTGTCATCAGCCTGGGCGACGACATCGAAGGTATCCTGAAGGCTTCCGAAATCAGCCGTGACCGCGTCGAAGACGCGCGCAACGTCCTGAAGGAAGGCGAGGAAGTCGAAGCCAAGATCATCAGCATCGACCGCAAGAGCCGCGTCATCAGCCTCTCCGTCAAGTCCAAGGACGTCGACGACGAGAAGGACGCAATGAAAGAACTGCGTAAGCAGGAAGTAGAAAGCGCTGGTCCGACCACCATCGGTGATCTGATCCGTGCTCAGATGGAGAATCAGGGCTAAGTCTCTGATCCATCATGAAAAAGGGCGGCCTAGGCCGCCCTTTTTCGTTTTCCCCTTCTTGGACCTGTTCAAAGACTGATCAGCATGCTAAAAGAGACCTGAGCTGATCTAGCCGCTTGAAAAAGAAGGGAAAACCATGACCAAGTCGGAGTTGATCGAACGGATCGTTACCCATCAGGGGCAACTGTCCGCGAAGGATGTCGAGTTGGCAATCAAGACCATGCTGGAGCAAATGTCCCAGGCCCTGGCGACCGGGGACCGGATCGAGATCCGTGGCTTCGGCAGCTTTTCCTTGCACTACCGCGCCCCGCGCGTCGGTCGCAACCCCAAGACCGGGGAGTCGGTACGCCTCGACGGCAAGTTCGTGCCGCACTTCAAGCCGGGCAAGGAGTTGCGGGATCGGGTCAACGAGCCGGAGTGATCTCTGCCTTGTTCAGATGTTGGAGTTGCCATGCTTTGGGTCAAGCGTACGTTAATGGCGGTGGGGCTGTTAGTTGTCGCCCTTTTCATGATTGTGGTTGCTTTGGAGAACCGGCAAAGCGTCAGCTTTGAACTCTTTGGTCTTGCCACGCCAGATTTACCTGTGGTCCTTTATGTTGCGTTAGCATTTATTGCTGGCGGTATTATTGGTATGTTGATCAGCGTGCCTCTTCTGGCTCGTGCCAAAGTGCGTCTCAGATCTGCAAGATCTGATCTGTCTCGTACTCGAAAAGAACTCGCAGTATCTCAGTCTACCGCCCTGCGGTGAGGTCTGCTCGAGTCCCTGCCTGGTCTTTGTGGGCTCGAGTGCTATTCGCATCTAGATGACTACACAATGCTTGGAAGGTCGGGTGGGATGGGTGTCCTGTTAGAGGGGGTGCTGAGTTACCATGTCTTACTGGTTTGGCTGGAGTCTGTAGATGGAGGCTTGGTTCATGGCATCGTGTCGCTCCCGGTTGGTCTTCGCCAAAGGTCAAGCTTTTATGGAACTACTTTCGTTTCTGATGGTCAAGATGCATTGAGGCTTTTGGCGGAGAGTTTCATGTATTGCTTGCACGTAATTCATCCTGTTGAGTTCGCTGTCGGTAATGTGTCTTCTGGGCGCTCTGTCTTTCCCTTGCTAGTGTGTAAAACTTCTAATTAAAAATTGGCTAATTATAATTGGTTTTCAATGATTGGCCGGAAGAGTAGCTGGACTTTTCGATGACTGACGAAATACAAAAGCACGGCGGTGTAGCTGGCGATATCGATCTGGTTGAGCTGGTTCGAGGATTATGGGAGGAGAAGTGGATAGTTCTTATATTTTCTTTGCTAGGTATTTTGTTTGCAGCTATCTACGCTTTTCTCAGTACTCCTGTCTATGAGGCCCGCATAGCGATTTTGCCTCCGTCGTTGAGTGATGTGGCAGGTTTCAATCAGGGACGTACCAGGGAAACCGGGCTTGGTCCCTTCAAGGTCCAGGATGTGTACTCTGTTTTTGTTCGCAACCTGCAGGCTGATGGAACTCGTCATCGTTTTTTCAATGAGACCTATTTGCCTTCTTTGGATGAAGAGCTTCGTTCGGTTTCGCGTGATGCGCTCTATAAAAGGTTCACTGATCAGATAAGTATTAGTTTGCCGGGGAAAGACTTTCCGGGTCGTTATCTTGTTGCGATTGAACAGGAGGATCCGGAGCGTGCGGCGAGTTGGGTTCGTCGGTATATAGCTGATGCGGCCGAGATTTCTATTCAGGAAATGTTGAACAATGCGCATCGCGAGATTGAGGTCAAGGCTCGAGATATTGAGCAGCGCATACAGAACTTGCGAGAGAATGCCAAGGCAAGACGTGAAGATCGTATTGTTCAGCTCAAGGAGGCGTTGAAGGTCGCAGGTGCGCTGAAATTGGAGGAGCCTCCACTGATCAGTGGGCAATCCTCTGAGGAGCTCTCGGCTATCATGAATGGAAGTCTGATGTATATGCGTGGCAGTAAGGCGATTATGGCCGAGATTCAGACATTGGAGGCGCGTAGCTCTGATGATCCTTTTATTCCGGCGTTGCGTACTCTTCAGGAGCAGCAGTTATTGCTGAGTAGCTTGCGTGTTAATTCGGAGCGGGTTTCTGTTTTTCGACAAGACGGTCCGATAGAAACGCCGGACTCACCAGTTCGTCCAAGGAGAGCGATGATTTTGATTTTTGGGTTGATAATTGGTGGTGTGCTTGGTGGTTTTCTGGCGTTGTGCCGGATTTTTTTGAAGAAGTATGCTCGTTAGGAAAGAGCTAGTTATTGAAGTGGTGATGCGTTGCACGTACTTTGGTCGAGTAATTTTGTGGAGTAGGTTTTCGTTGGGTGGCTCGATTGCTGAGGGGTGAGAACGTTTCCATGCGGTGTTTCCTCAGCTCTGTCTCCTGTGCCTTGGCTCCTTGAACGCAGAGGTTAACAGTTGAGCTGTGGTTGTGGGTATGTGACGTCTGTTGCGGTGGTGTCTGGTTCCTGGTGTCGGGTGTGCGAGAAGATGCCAAGTTGCCTGGCAGGTCGTTACGTGTCGTAGCCGTATTCGAAGCTCGGCAATCGCGGGGTGATTTACAGGACTGTGCTTAATACGGCGCAGGCTTGGTCAGGGTCGAGTCGGGTCTTCGGGTGTCAACTGGATCGTGCGAAAACCGGTTTCGTGGATGCTGATAAGCTCGGCTTGACTGGCAGTCCAGGGCGGTTACCAGGTCTGTGGAGGCGCAAAATGTATAGGAGCCTGCGTGAGCTGGGCAGGCTGAAGGCCTGCTCGAAAGCGAGTTAGCATTGTGGTCCGGAAGGGCATGGGTGGACCAGAGTGCCGTTCTGCACGGCAAAAGCCAACTTGCTCGGAGGTTCCCTAGCGCCTATGATTACGACGCCCTTCATTTTTGGCCATTGCCGCCAGGTGCTGTGGAAAGCGACAGTATCCCTTCTTTATCGATCTTGTGAAGATGTCGAGAGTGGTCGCAGAAAGGATTCACTCGACTGACGAATGAATCGTGGAAGATTTAAGTTCCCGTTGTGCGGTCGCAGGCGCGGGCAGGTAAAATTGAGGTGAGTTGGAAAATGATAGATGTTAACACAGTGGTAGAGAAGTTCAAAAGCCGACAGGCCTTGATTGGTATCGTGGGTCTGGGTTATGTCGGTTTACCACTGATGCTGCGATACAACGCCATTGGTTTCGATGTCTTGGGTATCGATATCGATGATGTCAAGGTTGACAAGCTTAATGCCGGGCAGTGCTATATCGAACATATTCCGCAAGCCAAAATTGCTAAGGCCCGTGCAAGCGGTTTCGAGGCTACGACCGATTTCAGCCGTGTCAGTGAATGTGATGCCCTGATCCTTTGTGTGCCGACGCCGCTGAACAAGTATCGCGAGCCGGATATGAGCTTTGTCATCAATACCACCGACGCACTAAAACCGTATCTGCGCGTAGGGCAGGTGGTTTCGCTGGAAAGTACCACCTATCCGGGAACTACCGAGGAAGAGTTGTTGCCACGCGTGCAGGAGGGTGGCCTCGTGGTTGGCCGGGACATCTACCTGGTCTATTCTCCGGAGCGTGAAGATCCGGGCAACCCGAACTTCGAGACTCGTACCATTCCGAAAGTGATCGGTGGTCACACTCCTCAGTGTCTGGAAGTCGGCATTGCCCTGTATGAACAGGCCATCGACCGGGTCGTGCCGGTCAGTTCCACCAAGGCCGCCGAGATGACCAAGCTGTTGGAGAACATTCATCGCGCGGTCAATATCGGTCTGGTCAACGAAATGAAGATCGTTGCTGATCGCATGGGTATCGACATCTTTGAAGTGGTTGATGCTGCGGCGACCAAGCCGTTCGGTTTCACTCCTTACTACCCAGGGCCGGGACTGGGCGGGCACTGTATCCCGATCGATCCCTTCTACCTGACTTGGAAGGCTCGCGAATACGGACTGCATACCCGCTTCATCGAACTGTCTGGTGAGGTCAACCAGGCCATGCCGGAATACGTACTGGGCAAACTCATGGATGGCCTGAACGAGGCAGGCAGGGCCCTCAAGGGCAGTCGTGTACTGGTATTGGGTATCGCTTATAAGAAGAATGTCGACGACATGCGCGAGTCGCCATCCGTGGAAATCATGGAGCTGATCGAAGCCAAGGGTGGGATGGTCGCCTATAGCGATCCGCATGTGCCGGTGTTCCCGAAGATGCGTGAACACCACTTCGAACTGAGCAGTGAGCCGCTGACTGCCGAAAACCTGGCTAGGTTCGACGCTGTAGTGCTTGCGACCGACCATGACAAGTTTGACTATGAGCTGATCAAGGCCGAAGCCAAGCTAGTTGTTGACAGCCGTGGCAAGTACCGCTCCCCGGCGGCACACATCATCAAGGCTTGATCACCCATCCCAGCATGTCCATCCGCTCGTGCCAGAAGGCCGGGCGGATCCGCTCATTTCCATAGGACGAACCATGAAAAATTTCGCTCTCATCGGTGCTGCCGGCTACATCGCTCCTCGCCATATGCGCGCCATCAAAGACACCGGTAACTGCCTGGTTTCGGCCTATGACATCAATGACTCGGTCGGTATTATTGATAGCATCTCTCCCCAGAGCGAGTTTTTTACCGAGTTCGAGTTCTTTCTTGATCATGCGAGCAACCTCAAGCGCGACTCTGCTACCGCGCTGGACTACGTATCGATCTGCTCGCCCAATTACCTGCACTACCCGCATATCGCTGCAGGTCTGCGCTTGGGTTGCGACGTAATCTGCGAAAAGCCGCTTGTTCCAACCCCAGAGATGCTCGATCAGTTGGCTGTTATCGAGCGCGAAACCGATAAGCGCCTCTACAACATTCTGCAACTGCGTCATCACCAGGCGATCATCGCATTGAAGGACAAGGTCGCCCGCGAAAAAAGTCCGCATAAGTACGAGGTCGATCTGACTTACATTACTTCCCGCGGCAACTGGTATCTGAAAAGCTGGAAGGGAGATCCACGTAAGTCGTTCGGCGTGGCTACCAACATCGGTGTGCACTTCTACGACATGCTGCACTTCATCTTTGGCAAGCTGCAGCGTAATGTTGTGCACTTCACTTCCGAGTACAAGGCAGCTGGTTATCTGGAGTACGAGCAGGCCCGTGTGCGTTGGTTTCTGTCCGTGGATGCTAACGACCTGCCGGAGTCGGTCAAGGGCAAAAAGCCGACCTATCGTTCGATTACCGTCAACGGTGAGGAAATGGAGTTCTCTGAAGGCTTTACCGATCTACATACAACCAGCTACGAAGAAATTCTCGCTGGTCGTGGTTATGGCATCGATGACGCTCGTCATTGTGTGGAAACTGTCAATACCATTCGCAGCGCCGTCATCGTACCGGCCTCTGATAACGAAGGGCATCCGTTCGTCGCGGCGCTTGCGCGTTGAGGTAGAAAAGGAGGTGGCCGTCCTCGGTCACCTGTTTACAGCAGGTTTCCGCAGGATCATTCATCAGCATGTCATCTAGTAGCTCTAAATTGCTGAACGGTATGGTCGCGGTAAGTTCAGGCAGAAACATTCGGCTGGATGTCCAGGGGCTGCGGGCTGTTGCAGTTCTGGCTGTGCTAGCTTACCACGCCAACAGTGCCTGGCTCAGGGCTGGGTTTGTCGGCGTTGACGTGTTCTTCGTCATTTCCGGGTTTATCATTACCGCCTTACTGGTCGAGCGCGGTGTAAAAGTTGATCTGGTAGAGTTTTACGCGGGCCGTATCAAACGTATTTTTCCAGCCTATTTCGTCATGTTGGCGATTGTCTGCATTGTCTCGACAATTCTGTTTCTGCCTGATGACTATGTTTTTTTTGAAAAAAGTCTACAGTCATCTGTATTTTTTTCCAGTAATCACTATTTCGCTAATTTTGGTAGTTACTTTGCTCCGAGAGCTGAAGAGCTGCCGCTGCTGCATACTTGGTCGTTGGCCATCGAGATGCAGTTTTATCTGTTCTACCCTGTACTGTTCATGTGCCTGCCATGTCGATGGCGCTTGCCGGTGTTCATCCTATTAGCTATTTTGCTGTTCATTTGGAGTGGCTATTGCGTATTCAGCGGCAGCCAAGATGCTCAGTACTTCGCCTTGCTAGCTCGTGTACCTGAGTTCATGTCGGGAGCTGTTGTCGCATTATCATTACGTGATCGTGAGCTACCCGCCAGGCTTGCGATACTTGCGGGGTTATTGGGGGCGGCGTTGCTGGTCTGCTCCTTCATTATCATCGACAAGCAGCACTTTCCCGGATTCTGGTCGCTCCTGCCATGCCTGGGAGCCGCTCTGCTCATTGCTGCCCGACGTGGCCCTGCCAGCCTGCTGCTGGCCAGCAGGCCCATGGTCTGGATAGGTGGTATCTCCTATTCGTTGTATCTGTGGCACTGGCCAATTCTGGCATTCATCCGTTACTACACCGGCCAATACGAATTGAGCTTCGTGGCGCTGTTGGCATTTCTCACAGGTTCGTTCCTGCTGGCCTGGTTCTCATACCGCTACATCGAGACACCTGCCAGAAAGGCTGTGGGTCTGCGCCAGCAGGCGCTGAAGTGGATGTTGGCCGCCAGTGTGGTAGCTATAGTGGTTACGGGGGGGGCGCAGTTCAATGTGTTGGTTGTGGCGCCGGCGCCAATTCAGTTGACGCGCTACGCTGCACCAGAGTCGATCTGCCATGGTGTTCAGGTAGGGGAGTGCAAGCGAGGCAGCGTCAATGCCGTACCCCGTGTGCTGGTGATCGGTGATAGCCATGCTGCGCAGCTTAACTACTTCTTCGACGTGGTTGGCAACGAGTCAGGTGTGGCTTACCGAGTACTCACCGGAAGCAGTTGTGTGCCTATACCTGCTTTCGATCTTGAACGTTTGCCCCGTTGGGCGCGGAAACCCTGCCAAGCGCAGATTGATGCAGTTGCCCAATCAATGTTGAACTTTGACAAGATCATTGTGGCGGGCATGTGGCAGTATCAGATGCAGAGTCCGGCATTTGCCCAGGCTATGCGTGCCTTCCTTGTCGATACCAGCTATGCCGGCAAGCAGGTCGTTCTACTCGGGCAGATACCGATGTTCGAATCAAACGTGCAGCGTGTGCGTCGTTTCAGGGAGCTGGGTTTGTCAGCTCCGCTTGTTAGCTCCAGCTGGCAAGGTGCGAACCAGCTGTTGCGTGCTCTAGCCGAGGGTATTCCAAACGTACGGTTCATGGATTTTTCTACCAGCGCCTTCTTCGCCGATGCTCCTTATCAGGACGGAGAGCTTATTTACCAGGATAGCCATCACCTTAACGAGGTGGGGGCTCGCCGCTATGGATATTTCGCGAGCCGTCAATTGCAGCGGCTGTTTGAACAACCACAATCGAGTGTGAGTCTCAAGCCATGAGTTATTATCAGCACCCCAGCGCGATCGTCGACGACGGTGCGCAGATCGGTAGCGACTCCCGAGTTTGGCACTTCGTGCACATCTGTGCAGGTGCCCGGATTGGCGCAGGGGTTTCGTTGGGTCAGAACGTATTCGTCGGCAACAAGGTCGTTATTGGTGATCGCTGCAAGATCCAGAACAACGTGTCGGTATATGACAATGTCACTCTCGAAGAGGGCGTGTTCTGCGGGCCGAGCATGGTATTTACCAACGTTTACAACCCCCGCTCGTTGATCGAGCGCAAGGATCAGTACCGTAACACGTTGGTAAAAAAAGGTGCCACGCTTGGTGCCAACTGCACTATCGTCTGTGGCGTGACTATTGGTGAATATGCCTTCGTGGGTGCGGGTGCGGTCATTAACAAGAATGTTCCATCTTATGCCCTGATGGTAGGCGTGCCCGCTCGACAGATTGGTTGGATGAGCGAATTCGGTGAGCAGCTGCAGCTGAACGAGCAGGGCGAAGCTGTCTGCTCACACTCCGGTGCGCGCTATGTACTCAATGGAAAGATCCTGAGCAAGGTGGACGTGTGACCATGATTGAATTCATCGACCTGAAGAACCAGCAAGCGCGTATCAAGGACAAGATCGATGCCGGTATCCAGCGCGTGCTGAGACACGGGCAGTACATTCTTGGCCCGGAAGTCACTGAGCTTGAGGATCGCCTCGCCGATTTCGTCGGCGCTAAGTACTGCATCAGTTGCGCCAACGGTACTGACGCTCTACAGATTGTGCAGATGGCCTTGGGTGTTGGCCCAGGTGACGAAGTAATCACCCCTGGTTTTACTTATGTTGCGACAGCGGAGACCGTCGCGCTTTTGGGAGCCAAGCCGGTTTACGTGGATATTGATCCACGCACCTACAATCTTGATCCGCAGTTGCTGGAGGCTGCGATCACACCGCGTACGAAGGCTATCATTCCTGTTTCGCTGTATGGCCAGTGTGCAGACTTCGATGCAATCAACGCCATTGCCTCCAAATATGGTATCCCTGTCATTGAGGATGCTGCACAGAGCTTCGGTGCTTCGTACAAGGGTAAGCGTTCTTGTAATCTGAGTACCGTTGCCTGCACCAGCTTCTTCCCGAGCAAACCGTTGGGTTGCTATGGGGATGGTGGAGCGATCTTCACTAACGACGATGAACTGGCTACTGCTATTCGTCAAATTGCCCGGCATGGTCAGGACCGCCGCTATCATCACATTCGTGTGGGGGTGAATAGTCGGTTGGACACATTGCAGGCTGCGATTCTTCTACCGAAGCTTGAAATTTTCGAGGAGGAGATTGCGTTGCGCCAGAAGGTAGCCGCGGAGTATGACCTATCACTGAAACAGGTCGGTATCGGCACGCCGTTTATTGAAGTGAATAACATCAGTGTTTATGCCCAGTATACGGTGCGTATGGATAATCGAGAGTCTGTTCAGGCTTCTTTGAAAGCTGCCGGGGTTCCAACTGCTGTGCATTACCCTATTCCGCTTAATAAGCAGCCTGCTGTTGCGGATGAGAAAGCGAAACTACCAGTGGGTGACAAGGCTGCTACTCAAGTAATGAGCCTACCCATGCATCCCTATCTGGATACGGCATCCATCAAAATCATCTGTGCTGCGTTGACGAATTGACGGATGTATATACTTGCTCGAGTCGACAGGTCTATTCTGCTGAACACAGTGTTACTGTTTGCTTTCTTTTCAGCGACAGTGTGGGTGAATAATAATTATATCTATCATCTCTATGATTATATGGGGTCTGCGAAAAAAACTGTCGACTTCGGCTTGTATCCGTACTTGATGGTCTTGGCGCTCATCTGTGCCCTGTTGTGTGGAGGGGCAATTCGCAGGCCAGGTGATCTGTTAGTTACATTATTAGTTGTAATACTTGTTCCTCATTCATTGGTTCTTAATGGAGCTAATCAATATTCTCCGGATGCGCAACCATGGGCTGGCGTGCCTCTGGCAATTGCTTTTGGTATTTTGATCATCGGCATTGTCAATAAGATAAGATTCCATCCGCTAGGTGCATTGCAGCGAGAAAACCAAGGAAGGCGAATGTTAGTGCTACTGTCAGTACTCAACATAGTAGTGCTTGTGTTTATTTTCTTTAAAAGCGCTGGTTATTTTTCCTTTGACTTTGCTGGGCAGTATGCTCGCCGTGCACTTGCTCGTGAGGTTTTTGCTGCGGGTTCTGCAAACGGCTACTTGTCGTCAATCGGTACCCAGGCATTCTTTCCTGTGTTGTTTGCCTGGGGGGTCTACAGACGACAATGGTTCTACTTGGTCCTGGGTATTGTCAATGCACTAGTGCTGTGGGGAGCGTTTGGACAGAAGTATCCTTTTGTCGTGTTGTTTCTAATTTATGGCCTGATGGTTTATTTTCGACGATTCGGTCAGGTCAGAGTGTCTTGGGTTGTCTGCGCACTATTGATGCTTTTGCTTTTAGGGGCGTTGGAACATGAGGTGTTTGGCTATTCATTCTTGAATGATTATTTTCTACGTCGTGCTTTTATTGTGCCTTCCACCCTGTTGGGGGCAGTTGATCAGTTTGTGTCTCAGTTCGGATCCAATTATTACAGGGATACCCTGTTGGGCGCGCTCTTGGGTCAGGGTAGGACTGAGCCGTTGAGCTTTCGTCTGGGGACGGAAATTTTCAATAATCCCGATATGAATGCGAATGTAAACTTCTTCGCGATAGCCTATATGCAGTTGGGTTATGTGGGGGTTATGGCTGAGTCGATGTTGGTGGGCGGTAGTGTCGTTCTCATGAATTTCTTATTTTCGAGGTATGGTGCATTCATGGCCATTCCGGTTGCTTTGTTATTTACTACAAAGATTCTTGAGCAGTCCCTGCTAACTGTAATGCTTGGCTCTGGTGTTTTCTTGATGCTGCTTTTCCTTGCGCTAATTTCTTTTCCACTCAAGATGTCTTTAGGAAAAACTCTATGAGTGCGGCTTTTATCAACCGTGTCGCACGAGTATTAGTAGGCACCTTGGGAGCACAGCTCATAACGATTGGTGTCACTCTGCTACTGGTTCGTCTGTATTCTCCTGCTGAAATGGGCGCTTTCAGTGTTTGGCTATCGTTCGCTACGATTTTTGCAGTTGTAGTTACTGGGCGCTATGAGTTGGCTATTTTTTCGACTCGAGAAGAGGGCGAACTCCAGGCAATCGTCAAGCTGATACTTCAGTTGACACTATTGATTTTCGTTGCCGTGGCGATTGCTGTTGTTATAGGTAGACATCTGATTGAGTCGATGCCAGTTGTGATCGGTGAATACTGGTTCGCATTGGCGGTGGCTTCGCTGGGGTTGGGGATAAATAAGCTAGTCTTGTCGTTACTTACATTTCAACAATCTTTTAATCGGTTGGGAGTTGCTCGTGTAAGCCTGGCTGCATGTATTGCCGTTGCACAAGTTTCAGCTGCATATTTACTGGAGGGCGTATCAGGGCTGATCTATGGCCAGCTGTTTGGTGTCGTCGTAGCCACGGCGCTTGCGGCCCTTTGGGTAGGAAAGTCGCTGATTTTAAATTGTATCGAGACACCGTGGCGTATGGTACGACAAGTAGCGGTACAGTACATCAATTTCCCGAAGTTTTCTCTGCCTGCGGATCTGGTCAACACGGTTGCCAGTCAGGTGCCTGTGATTTTATTGGCGGCAAAGTTTGGTGGAGACAGTGCAGGCTGGTTTGCCCTGACTCTGAAGATAATGGGAGCTCCCATTTCCTTGTTGGCTGCTTCGGTGCTCGATGTGTTCAAAGAACAAGCCGCTCGTGACTACCGAGAGTTTGGTAATTGCCGAGGTATCTTCCTCAAGACTTTCAGGTTGCTTGCCGTCCTCGCGCTACCTCCTTTTATTATATTTTGGTTCATTGGCGAGTGGGCCTTTGGGTTAGTCTTTGGCGAAGCGTGGGCTGAGTCGGGGCGTTATGCTGTATTGATGGTTCCGTTGTTTTATATGCGTTTCGTGGTGAGTCCGCTCAGCTATACAATCTATATTGCCCAGCGGCAGAGTATGGATTTGTTGTGGCAGCTAGCCTTGTTGCTCCTGACGTTTATCTGTTTTACCTTGCCTGACTCTGTCGACTCGGTGTTGTGGTTTTACTCCATAGCATATGCTGTTATGTATTTTGTCTATTTCTGGATGTCCTTCCAGTGTGCCAAGGGAGATGCCAAGTGATCGTTGTTATTGATTACGGTGTAGGTAACATTGCTTCAGTCTTGAACATGCTGAAGCGAGTTGGTGCCAAAGCCAAGGCATCCGATAGCCGAGAGGATATCGAGCAGGCGGAGAAACTGATTTTGCCTGGTGTCGGTGCTTTTGACGCCGGAATGCAAACACTACGCAAGAGTGGGCTGGTGGATGTACTGACAGAGCAGGTCATGATCAAACGAAAGCCGGTCATGGGGGTGTGTCTCGGGAGTCAGATGCTGGGGCTGCGATCTGAGGAGGGAGCGGAACCGGGGCTTGGATGGATCGATATGGATAGCGTCCGTTTCGAAAGGCGTGACGACCGAAAGGTTCCACATATGGGCTGGAATCAAGTGTCCCCGCAATTGGAGCATCCTATACTTAGCGGTATAAACGAGCAAAGCCGATTCTATTTTGTTCATAGTTATTATATGGTTCCGAAAGACCCAGACGATATCCTGTTGAGTTGTAATTATGGGCAAAAATTCACTGCGGCGGTGGCTCGGGATAATGTTTTCGGATTTCAGTTTCATCCTGAGAAGAGTCATAAATTCGGTATGCAGTTATTCAAAAACTTCGTGGAGCTTGTCTGATGGTCCGGAGGCGCGTTATCCCATGCTTGCTGCTCAAGGATCGCGGTCTAGTGAAAACCGTGAAGTTCAAGGAGCCCAAGTACGTTGGAGACCCGATCAACGCAATACGCATCTTCAATGAGAAAGAAGTCGACGAACTGATTTTGCTGGATATAGATGCTTCCAGGCTCAATCAAGAGCCTAACTATGAGTTGATCGCGGAAGTGGCTGGTGAGTGTTTTATGCCTATTTGCTATGGGGGCGGTATCAAGACATTGGAGCATGCGGAAAAAATCTTTTCCCTAGGTGTCGAAAAAGTTTCGATAAATACCGCCGCTCTTATGGATCTTTCGTTGATTCGAAGAATTGCCGATAAGTTTGGTTCGCAAAGCGTAGTTGGCTCTATCGACTGCCGCAAGGGTTTCTGGGGAGGACACTCCGTGTTCTCAGAGAATGGGACGCGCGACATGAAACGCTCCCCATTGGAGTGGGCGCAAGCGCTCGAAGAGGCTGGAGTGGGTGAGATTTTTCTAAATTCTATTGATCGAGATGGAGTGCAGAAAGGCTTCGACAACGCTCTAGTGGAAAATATCGCTTCTAACGTCCATGTGCCAGTGATCGCCTGTGGTGGAGCTGGCTCCATCGCTGACCTCATCGATCTTTTTGAGCGTACGTGTGTGTCGGCAGTAGCGGCGGGAAGCCTATTCGTTTTCCATGGCAAGCATCGTGCGGTACTGATTAGTTATCCGGATGTCAACAAGCTCGACGTCGGTTAGAGTGAGCTGAGTTATTTATGGCAAGGACGCTTGTTGGCAACGCTATATGCGCTTCAAGATTGTCGAACTAAATTTGAGTTTGTCAGTGGGGCGTTCCATTAGGCAGGCCGAGGTGAGTGCTTCGGGAGGTTGTTGTGATGAAGATCTGTTCGCGCTGTGTTATGGATACATCTGACGCTGAAATCGTATTTGATGAGGCGGGAGTCTGTAATCACTGCCATAAATTTGACAATGTTCAGTCCCGGCAGCTGTTTTCCGATGCTAGTGGTGAGCAGCGCCTTCAAAAGATAATTGGGCAGATCAAGAAGGACGGTTCAGGTAAGGATTATGACTGCATCATTGGCCTTAGTGGCGGCGTAGATAGTTCCTATCTTGCTGTAAAGGTCAAGGATCTTGGCTTGCGCCCACTGGTTGTGCATGTGGACGCCGGCTGGAATAGCGAACTTGCAGTCAGTAATATTGAAAAGATTGTAAAATATTGCGGTTTTGATTTACATACTCATGTAATAAACTGGGAGGAAATTCGTGATCTTCAGTTGGCTTATATGAAAGCTGCTGTCGCCAATCAGGATGTGCCTCAAGATCATGCCTTCTTCGCTAGTATGTATCACTTTGCTGTGAAGAATAATATTAAGTACATTCTGAGTGGTGGTAATTTGGCCACTGAGGCAGTATTCCCAGATACATGGCACGGCAGCGCTATGGATGCAATAAACCTAAAGGCTATTCACAAAAAATATGGTGAGCGTCCGCTAAGGGACTACAAGACTATTAGTTTTCTTGAGTACTATTTCTGGTATCCCTTTGTCAAAGGAATGAGAACGGTCCGTCCGTTGAATTTCATGGCCTATGATAAGGCCAAGGCTGAAACCTTCCTTCAAGAAACGATAGGCTATCGTTCTTACGCGCGAAAGCATGGAGAGTCGATTTTCACCAAGCTTTTCCAGAACTACTATCTACCGACCAAGTTTGGCTATGATAAACGCAAACTGCACTACTCCAGCATGATTTTGTCTGGGCAAATGACGCGTGACGAAGCTCAGGCTAAACTGGCTGAGCCGCTATATGATGCAGATGAACTGCAGTTTGATATCGAATATTTCTGCAAGAAGATGCGAATCACCCAGGCTCAATTTGAAGAGTTGATGAATGCACCTGTTCATGACTATTCGGAGTTTGCCAACTGGGATTCTCGACAGAGGATTGCGAAAAAAGTTCAAATGATTGTCCAGCGTGCGCTGGGTCGTCGCATCAATGTCTACTCGTGATGACCGGGGCCGTCATGACTAAAGTTGCTCATTTGACATCGGTTCACTCGCGTTATGATATTCGTATATTTCGAAAGCAGTGTAGAACACTCTCTCAATACGGATACGATGTGTATCTGGTTGTCGCAGATGGTAAGGGTGATGAAGTCAAGGATGGTGTAAGGATTGTTGATGTCGGAGTACTCTCAGGTCGCTTGAATCGTATTCTAAAAACCACCCGAAAAATTTATGAACAGGCTTTGGCGCTTGGGGCTGATGTCTATCATTTTCATGATCCCGAACTGATACCTGTTGGTCTTCGACTGAAAAAGCAAGGTAAGCAGGTTATCTTCGACTCCCATGAGGATGTGCCGAAGCAACTGCTGAGTAAACCTTACATGCGACCGTTTTTACGCCGTGTAGTGGCTGTGTTATTTTCCTGCTATGAGAAATATGCATGCCCTAAGCTGGATGCAGTCCTTACGGCAACGCCGCATATTCGTGAAAAATTTAAAAATATTAATGGGAATGTTCTAGATATTAATAACTTTCCCATGTTGGGTGAGTTGGATGCGATGGTTCCTTGGGCAAGCAAGAAAACTGAAGTCTGCTACGTCGGTGGTATCACTTCCATTCGTGGTGTTCGTGAAGTCGTTAAGAGTCTTGAGTGCTTGAAGTCCTCGGCGCGCTTGAATTTAGTGGGAAAGTTTTCAGAGCCAGAGATAGAAAAAGAAGTCAGAGCGCTCAAGGGATGGAACTCCGTTAACGAACATGGTCAGCTTGATCGAGAAGATGTTCGTCGTGTACTCGGTGACTCTGTTGCCGGGTTGGTGACATTTCTCCCAATGCCTAATCATGTTGATGCACAACCTAATAAGATGTTCGAGTATATGTCGTCGGGAATCCCTGTGATCGCTTCCAATTTTCCTCTCTGGCGGGAAATTGTTGAAGGTAGCAATTGTGGTATATGCGTAGATCCTCTAAGTCCTGCTGCCATTGCTGAAGCGATCGACTATCTGGTAAGTAATCCGTGTGAGGCGGCAGCGCTGGGACGTAATGGCCAGCGGGCAGTGAACGAACGTTATAACTGGGATTTGGAAGGGCGCAAACTAGCGCGGTTCTATTCCGATCTACTGAGTAAGCGAGATTCCATATGAAAATTCTGACCATCATTGGTGCGCGTCCGCAGTTTATTAAAGCGAGTGTGGTTTCAAAGGCTATCATTGAGCAGCAGACCCTTTCGGAAATCATCGTTCATACTGGTCAGCATTTTGATGCCAATATGTCTGAAATATTTTTCGAACAGCTGGGTATTCCAAAGCCGGATTACCAGTTGGATATCCATGGTGGTACTCACGGCCAAATGACCGGGCGTATGCTAATGGAGATCGAGGATGTAATTCTCAAGGAGAAACCTCATCGCGTATTGGTATACGGCGATACCAACTCTACCTTGGCTGGAGCGTTGGCTGCCTCCAAGCTGCATGTTCCTATCGCACACATCGAAGCCGGCCTGCGAAGTTTCAATATGCGGATGCCGGAGGAAATTAACCGTATTCTTACTGATCAGGTTAGTGATATTCTGTTTTGCCCTACTCGAGTTGCAATTGATAATCTCAAGAATGAAGGTTTCGAAAGAAAGGCTGCGAAGATAGTCAACGTGGGTGATGTGATGCAGGATAGCGCTCTATTCTTTGCGCAGCGTGCAACCTCGCCAATTGGACTTGCGTCACAAGATGGGTTTATTCTCGCGACCCTGCATCGTGCCGAGAACACCGACGATCCAGTTCGCCTGACTTCGATAGTCGAGGCTCTGAATGAAATCCAGATTAATGTTGCACCTGTGGTGCTACCCCTGCATCCACGTACCCGCGGTGTCATCGAGCGCCTAGGGCTCAAGCTGGAAGTGCAGGTTATCGATCCTGTCGGATATCTGGAAATGATCTGGCTGTTGCAACGCTCTGGCCTGGTGCTCACGGACAGCGGCGGTGTTCAGAAAGAAGCATTCTTCTTCGGCAAGCCCTGCGTGACCATGCGTGACCAGACCGAATGGGTGGAGCTAGTGACCTGTGGAGCCAACGTTCTTGTGGGAGCGGCCCGCGACATGATTGTCGAATCTGCACGGACTAGCCTGGGAAAGACCATTCAAGACGATGGTCAGCTTTACGGAGGCGGTCAAGCCTCTTCTCGGATTGCTGAATATCTTGCCAAGCTGTGATGCTTTGCGTGTCGAGTTTAAATAAAGGATTTATTTAGTTCCATGAACGTCTGGTATGTGCATCCCTATGCTGGCGGCCCCGGAGTTGGTCGTTATTGGCGGCCTTATTATTTCTCCAAGTTTTGGAATCAGGCTGGGCATCGGTCGGTCATAATCTCGGCAGGCTATCACCATCTGCTGGAACCGGATGAAAAGCGTTCGGGCGTCACCTGTGTAAATGGAGCCGAATACGCATATGTACCTACTTTGCGCTATTTGGGCAATGGCGTGGGCAGAATGCTATCGATGCTCATATTTACCATGATGTTGCTGCCATTCTGCCTGATCTTGGCCCTGAAGCGTGGAACGCCGGATGCGATTATCTACTCATCGCCTCACCCGTTTGGCGTCGTTAGCTGTTGGCTGGCTGCTCGCCTGCTAGGTGCGAAATTTGTATTTGAGGTGCGCGATATCTGGCCTTTGAGTCTGGTCGAACTGGGAGGCTTGAAAGCTGACAATCCCCTGGTGCGTGTTACCGGTTGGATCGAAAGATTCTCCTATGCGCGAGCTGATAAGATCATCAGTCTGCTGCCATGTGCGGAGCCGCACATGGCCGACAAAGGACTTGCCGCTGGAAAGTTCCTGTGGGTTCCGAATGGCGTTGACAGCAGCGATATCTCTCCTGATAGCGCTGTGAGTTCAAGTGATTTGGTCCGGCATGTACAAGTTCTCAAGGAGCAGGGTGTTTTCGTTGTGATCTATGCTGGAGCGCACGGCGAACCCAATGCTCTGGAGGGATTGGTTCGCTCTGCCGGACTGCTGCGCGAGCGTGGTGCAAGTATCAGAATCATTCTGGTGGGCAAGGGAGAGTGCAAAGAGCAACTCAAGGCGATTGCCGCACAGGATGCCAGCGGGCTAGTGGAGTTTTTCGATCAGCAGCCCAAAGAGACTATCATGGCTGTCCTGAAGCTGGCGTCGGCGGGCTACATCTCGCTCAAGTCAGAACCGATCTTCCGCTTTGGCGTGAGCCCCAACAAGCTATGGGATTACATGCTGGTTGGGTTGCCAGTCATTTTCGCCTGCAAGGCAGGGAACGACCCGGTTAGTGACTACGATTGCGGTGTATCTGCCGACCCAGATGCCCCTGAGGATATTACTGCAGCCATCTTCCGTCTGTTGCTGCTGAGCGAAGACGAGCGTCGCACAATGGGGCAAAGAGGGCGTGATGCGGTCCTGGAGCATTATACCTACGAGAGTCTGGCTCTTCAGGTGTTGAACGCCCTTGCTGATGGGCGCGCAGCATGAAAGCTGTCATGGTGACCGGTGCATCAGGATTCGTCGGATCGGCCTTGTGCTGTGAGCTTGCTCGGACAGGGTATGCGGTGATTGCGGTGGTACGGCGGGTTGTTGAAAGAATACCTTCTGTGACGTACATCGAAGCTGATCTGACCGATCCAGCCACGTTTGCCGGCGAGTTCCCGACGGTGGATTGCATTATTCATCTCGCTGGACGTGCCCATATACTCACTGACAAGGTTGCAGACCCGCTCGCCGCATTTCGTGAAGTCAACCGAGATGCGACTGTCCGGTTGGCTACCCGTGCGCTCGAGGCTGGGGTGAAGCGTTTCGTGTTTGTCAGTTCAATTGGCGTTAACGGTAACAGCACCCGGCAACAGGCTTTCAACGAAGATTCTCCAGCCGGCCCACATGCGCCCTATGCCATCTCCAAATACGAGGCTGAGCAGGAGCTGGGGACTTTGCTCCGGGGTAAAGGTATGGAGTTGGTGGTTGTCCGACCGCCTTTGATCTATGCCAATGATGCGCCAGGTAACTTCGGCCGTTTGCTCAAGCTCGTCGCTAGTGGTCTGCCGCTTCCGCTTGACGGTGTCCGTAATGCGCGCAGCCTGGTTTCTAGGAGAAACATCGTGGGTTTCCTGAGTCTTTGTGCCGAACACCCCGATGCTGCGGGCGAACTGTTTCTGGTGGCGGATGGCGAGGATGTTTCCATTGCGCAAATGATCGAGGCCCTGAGTCGGGGAATGGGCAGGCGTCCAGCTCTTTTCACGTTTCCAGCGGTGCTGCTGAAGCTTGTAATGTGCTTGCTGGGTAAGGCTTCCATGCATGAACAGCTCTGTGGCTCGTTACAGGTCGATGCTTCCAAGGCCCGCCGGCTGCTCGGCTGGGTTCCCGTCGAGACTATTGGTGCCGGTCTGCAAGCAGCAGGTCGAGAGTACATTCTTCGCCAGAGGGAGCGCCGAAAATGACGGACACATCCAAACCCCTGGTCGGCAATTACGCTGAACTTTAATAAGGTTCTCTTTCCAATGATGATCTGGATGATCGCGTGTCTAGTTGTCTTGCTGTTTTCATTTGTCGCTACCTGGGGGCTGCGTCGCTATGCATTAGCGACGAAACTGATGGATGTTCCGAATGCCCGTAGCTCCCACAGTCAACCGACGCCTAGGGGGGGAGGTGTTGCAATCGTTCTGGTCTTCCTTGCAGCGTTGGTGTGGATGCTGAGTGCAGGCAGTATCTCCGGCGGCTGGGGGGGGGCGATGCTGGGTGCAGGTTCTGGCGTGGCACTGTTAGGGTTCCTGGATGACCATGGGCACATTGCTGCGCGTTGGCGGCTGCTCGGCCATTTCTCAGCAGCGATATGGATCTTGCTGTGGACGGGTGGTTTCCCGCCGCTGGATGTGGTTGGGCATGCTGTCGACTTAGGATGGCTGGGCCACGTATTGGCAGTTTTCTATTTGGTATGGGTGCTGAACCTTTATAACTTCATGGATGGCATTGATGGTATTGCCAGTGTCGAGGCCATTGGTGTCTGTGTAGGAGGGGCCCTGATCTACTGGCTTACAGGGCATGTCGCGATGGTTGGTATCCCTCTGTTGCTGGCGTGCGCGGTCGCCGGCTTCCTGATCTGGAACTTCCCTCCAGCTCGAATCTTCATGGGTGATGCGGGGAGTGGTTTTCTTGGTATGGTTATTGGTGCACTAGCTATTCAGGCTGCATGGACCGCCCCCTCGCTGTTCTGGTGCTGGTTGATATTGCTGGGAGTGTTCATCGTTGATGCAACCTATACTCTGATCCGCCGGATCGCCAGAGGGGAGAAATTCTATGAGGCGCATCGCAGCCACGCTTATCAGTTTGCCTCGCGTCGTTATGCTAGCCATCTGCGGGTTACCTTGGGTGTTCTGGCTATCAACACTCTTTGGTTGTTGCCGTTGGCACTGATGGTTGCATTGGGTTGGATCAGCGGCTTCATCGGTATCCTGGTTGCTTATGCTCCTCTTTGCCTCTTGGCGGTAGGATACAAGGCGGGTTCCTTGGAAAAATCCTAAGCCGTGGATTGACCTGCTCCCCGATTTCAGTACCACGCCGAACTTAGTAGAGTCTGTTTTCCGAGCAGGAGACGGCAGTGAAAAAGCGTTTTACTGAAGAACAGATTCTAGACTTTCTGAAGCAGGCAGAAGCCGGTGTGCCGGTGAAGGAGCTGTGTCGCCGACACAGCTTCAGTGATGCCACGTTCTACACCTAGCGGGCCAAGTTCGTCGGCATGACCGTGCCGGATGCCAAGCGCCTGAAGGATCTCGAACTGGAAAACAGCCGGCTGAAGAAGTTGCTCGCCGAGTCCCTCCTCGACATCGGGGCGCTGAAAGTGGTCACCCGGGGAAAGGGGGAGCCCGGCAGCGGGGCGGGGGGGCAGGAGATGCAGGCGCAAACCGACATCTCCGAGCGTCGTGCCTGTCAGTTGTTCAGGCTGTCCCGCTCTGTGTTGTGCCACCAGCCGCGAACTAGTGTGCAAAACACCGAGCTGCAAGCCCAACTGGTGGAACTGGCAAGGGCTTCGGCACTTTGGCTATCACCGCCTGCACATTCTGCTGCGGCGTGCTGGTGTGCAGATCAACTACAAGCGGACTTACCGGCTATACTGAGCCGTCGGCTTGATGGTGAAGCGGCGGAGGCGCCGCCACAGGGGCGCGGTGGCGTGCGAATGCCTGAGCCTGCCGAGCGCACCGAACTAGGTCTTGTCGATGGATTTCGTCTTCGACGCGCTCAGCACTGGGCGACGGATCAAATGCCTGACGGTGGTCGATGACTTCACCAAGGAGTCGGTTGGCATCCTGGTGGAGCACGGTATCAGCGGTTTTCGTGTCACACGGGCGCTGGACGAGATGGCACGGTTGCGCGGCTACCCGAAGGCGATCCGCACCCCCGAGTTCACCGGCAAGGCGCTTGATCAGTGGGCCTATCGGCGTGATATTAAGTTGAAGCTGACTCAGTCCGGCAAGCCCACGCAGAACGCCTTCATCGTCATTCAACGGCAAGTTCCGCAATGAGCACTGCTGCTGCTCGCTGGTCGAAGCCAGAATCCGCATCGTGGCCTGGCGGCACGATTACAACGAGCACCGACCGTCCAGCGCCATTGGCAATCTCACCTCGCTAGAGTTTGCTGCAAGTTGGCGAACTCGCCAGCAGCAACTGAAGCAGGAAAATTGATGTCAACCCCAGGGCCTACTACCTAGGCAGCGTACTAAAACTGGGGGCAGGTCATCTACGATCCTTGTGATAGGTATCGACGGTGCTGTGGCGATCCGTGCATGTGGAGCTGATCTGGGATTTTCCCTGCGTGTGTTTTCAGGGGCCTGGCAGTGATTTTTTGAGCATTGCCATGGGGGGGCGGGTTTTTGCATCCTGCTCGGACGCTGGCTGATTCCACTCGACGTGCTCGTGTTCGATGTCACTTTTACTTTGCTGCTGCATCGTTTGTTATGAGGCGATAAAATTCGGCAGAGCTATCGAGTCACGCATGATGGCACGTTGGTGTCGTGCTGAAGTGGCATTTGCCGGTTATCCTTTGTGGCTGTGATCAGTTTCTTCTGGTTATTACCCTAGCATTGCTGGTAGTACTAAGCATTATCGACGGAGTACTTGGGGGCTTATCGCGTATGCTCCTATGGCTTGGATGGCGACGAGTCTTGGGAGGGGATGTCCTGAGACGTAGCGTGGGCCTTGCCATATTGTTGCCATGGTTATCTGTCTGATCTGTCTGGTTGGTATGGATGTATTGAACGGGGCTGATAAATAGGATGTTGGATAATTTGAGGATAAAGCTCCTGGGATTGCCGCGCCGCTATAAGCGAATGCTGCAAGTCGCTGCCGATGTGACTCTTGTGTGGCTATCCCTCTGGCTGGCTTTCTTGGTCAGGTTGGGCACAGAAGACATGATCAGCCCGTTTAGCCCGGATTTCTCATGAGGCCGGCAGGCGTGGCCGGTGAAGCCTCGGTGTATCAACAACCTGCCTTCCACCGCTAAAAATTGATCGTTTTTTATTCAATTCCCGCGTATGGGGCGCACTGCCCCCTTTCCCCCATTGAGCCGGGCCGGGGGCGCCCGCCTGTTCAGGTCGGCTTGAGGCGGGCAACCAGCCCCGCAAAGAGTTCCTGATGCGGATAGGCCTCGCTGATCAGCACGCGGATGCGCCGGCTGTTGCGAATGATCACCGCACCGATCTTGAGCAGTTTCAAGCGCAGGTTATGGATGCTCATGCGCGCCAATGCGGTGCCCTGGAGATGATCGCGTAGCCGTTCGAACAGCACATAGGCAAAGGCCGACAGCATCAGCCGCCACTGGTTGGTCCACCAGCGTGGGCTGGAGGTGCGGTCGGCGAACAGATCCAACTGTTGGTCCTTGATCCGATTCTCCATGTCGCCACGGCCGCAGTAGTCTTCGTAGTACTGCTGGGCAGCATCCTCGGCAAAGCGGGACACGACGATGAAGCGTGGATTGGCACCCTGCTCGCCATGTTCCAGGCGCGACACGACCAGGCGGCGCCTACGCCAACTACCGGCCTGATAGAGGAAGCGATACACGCCGGACATCTTCTGCCCGGTTTCTTGGTAGGCCTCGGCGACAGCTTGCATGGCCGGCGCCGCCATCCGCTGCAGGCGGGTGTTGCGGGCCAGACCCACCACATAATCCACCTGCTTGCGGTCACACCAGTCGAGCATGCGATGTCGGCAAAAACCGCCGTCACCGCGGAACACGATGCGGGTCTCTGGCCAGAAGCGGCGAATGAACTTGACCAGCAGTGCCAGGATGGCCCAACTGTGTCGGGCGCCATCGATGTTGCTCGGGCGCAAATAGCTCACCAGCAGATGGCGACCACAGAACACATAGAGCGGCAGGAAGCAGTAATGGTCGTAATAGCCATGGAAGAAGCGCCCTTCCTGATCACCATGCACCGGCACATCGGTCGCATCGAAGTCGAGCACGATCTCAGCCGGCGCCTGGTCATGCTGGGCGATGAAGTGCTCCCACAGCAGGCGATGGGCTTGCACCACCGTTTCGCGATCGGCTTGCTGTTCCAGGCGCCCCAGAGTGGATTTGCCGGCCAGCGGTTGCAGGCGGTTGACCGCAGTCTGCAGCGCGTAGTCATGGCGCAGGCCGTCATGATCGTTGAGATCCTCGTAGCCGGCGGCCAGTGCATAGATACGCTGGGCGAGCAGTGTCTGCAGTCCATGCTGGACACGCCCAGGATCACGCCGATCGGGAACGATTTTGGCCAGGCGGCGGGTCAAGCCATGTTGCCGGTCGACCTCGCGCAGCAGCAACAAGCCCGCATCCGAGGTGATGTGACCACCGGTGAAAGAGGCCTCGACGAGGCGGCGAGAGAGGGGTGAAAAGTGGAGTTTTTCTGGTAGCATTTTGTGCGCGGCTGAAGACTTATGGGGCTTTGTTTGGCGACAAGAATCATAAGGCTTTCAGCCGTTTTTGTTTATGCGGTCATGAGAAATCCGGGTTAGCGGCCATGCCTGGCTGTTCATCGCCGCCCCGTTGGTGGCCATTCCCCTGTTCATCCGCTTCGGCATGTACCGGGCGGTGATGCGCTACCTGGGCAACGACGCCCTTATCGCGATCGCCAAGGCCGTCACCATTTCCGCGCTGGTCCTGTCGTTGCTGGTCTACTGGTACCGCTCCCCGCCGGCGGTGGTGCCGCGTTCCCTGGTGTTCAACTACTGGTGGTTGAGCATGCTGCTGATCGGCGGCTTGCGTCTGGCCATGCGCCAGTATTTCATGGGAGACTGGTACTCTGCTGTGCAGTCGGTACCATTTCTCAACCGCCAGGATGGCCTGCCCAGGGTGGCTATCTATGGCGCGGGGGCGGCCGGCAACCAGTTGGTTGCGGCATTGCGTCTCGGTCGGGCGATGCGTCCGGTGGCGTTCATCGATGATGACAAGCAGATCGCCAACCGGGTCATCGCCGGTCTGCGGGTCTATACCGCCAAGCATATCCGCCAGATGATCGACGAGACGGGCGCGCAGGAGGTTCTCCTGGCGATTCCTTCCGCCACTCGGGCCCGGCGCCGAGAGATTCTCGAGTCCCTGGAGCCGTTCCCGCTGCACGTGCGCAGCATGCCCGGCTTCATGGACCTGGCCAGCGGCCGGGTCAAGGTGGACGACCTGCAGGAGGTGGACATCGCTGACCTGCTGGGGCGCGACAGCGTCGCACCGCGCAAGGAGCTGCTGGAACGGTGCATCCGCGGTCAGGTGGTGATGGTGACCGGGGCGGGCGGCTCTATCGGTTCGGAACTCTGTCGGCAGATCATGAGTTGTTCGCCTAGCGTGCTGATCCTGTTCGAGCACAGCGAATACAACCTCTATAGCATCCATCAGGAACTGGAGCGTCGGATCAAGCGCGAGTCGCTTTCGGTGAACCTGTTGCCGATCCTCGGTTCGGTGCGCAATCCCGAGCGCCTGGTGGACGTGATGCGTACCTGGAAGGTCAATACCGTCTACCATGCGGCGGCCTACAAGCATGTGCCGATCGTCGAGCACAACATCGCCGAGGGCGTTCTCAACAACGTGATAGGCACCTTGCATGCGGTGCAGGCCGCGGTGCAGGTCGGCGTGCAGAACTTCGTGCTGATTTCCACCGACAAGGCGGTGCGACCGACCAATGTGATGGGCAGCACCAAGCGCCTGGCGGAGATGGTCCTTCAGGCGCTCAGCAACGAATCGGCACCGGTGCTGTTCGGCGATCGGAAGGACGTGCATCACGTCAACAAGACCCGTTTCACCATGGTCCGCTTCGGCAACGTCCTCGGTTCGTCCGGTTCGGTCATTCCGCTGTTCCGCGAGCAGATCAAGCGCGGCGGCCCGGTGACGGTCACCCACCCGAGCATCACCCGTTACTTCATGACCATTCCCGAGGCAGCGCAGTTGGTCATCCAGGCCGGTTCGATGGGGCAGGGCGGAGATGTATTCGTGCTGGACATGGGGCCGCCGGTGAAGATCCTGGAGCTCGCCGAGAAGATGATCCACCTGTCCGGCCTGAGCGTGCGTTCCGAGCGTTCGCCCCATGGTGACATCGCCATCGAGTTCAGTGGCCTGCGTCCTGGCGAGAAGCTCTACGAAGAGCTGCTGATCGGTGACAACGTGAATCCCACCGACCATCCGATGATCATGCGGGCCAACGAGGAACACCTGAGCTGGGAGGCCTTCAAGGTCGTGCTGGAGCAGTTGCTGGCCGCCGTGGAGAAGGACGACTACTCGCGGGTTCGCCAGTTGCTGCGGGAAACCGTCAGCGGCTATGCGCCTGACGGTGAAATCGTCGACTGGATCTATCGCCAGAGGCGGCGAGAACCCTGAGTCATCGTTCTCCGGAAAAGGCCGCCTAGCGGCCTTTTTTGTTTTCTCCGTACGATGTTTCCGGTGCCGGACCAGGAAGCGACTGCTTTGCTGGGGCTGTCGATCCAGGTGCGTTCCACGGCGATAAGGTGGTTTCGTGGATGGGCATGAAGCCCTCTACGTGGTCATTCATCTCTGAAGGAGTGCACCCATGCACCTAATCAAATCCGCTCTGCTTCTCATCCTGTTCGCCTGTCTTCCGTTTTCGGCTTCCGCCGCACCGGTCGCCGTCGCCAAGAATCCGCTGGCCGCAACGACACCTGCGACGACCGTGTCGCCGGGGGAGCAGGTCAATATCAATACGGTCGACGAGGCCGCCCTGATACGGGGGCTCAACGGTGTCGGCGAGGCCAAGGCCAGGGCGATCCTCGAGTATCGTGCGGCCCATGGTCCGTTCGTCTCGGTGGATCAACTGCTGGAAGTGAAAGGGGTAGGCCCGGCGTTGCTGGAGAAGAACCGGGCGCGGATCGTCATCGAGTGAGGTGCGACTGAAGGGGCGAACTTTCGTCCCGATAACGAAAAAGCCCCCGGCATGTGCCGAGGGCTTTGAATTTGGCTCCGCGACCTGGACTCGAACCAGGGACCCAATGATTAACAGTCATTTGCTCTACCGACTGAGCTATCGCGGAACAGCGAGGCGTATGTTACTGATTAAAAAGGGGAAGTCAAGCCTCTCCCGATGACTTCCCCATTTTCCCTACAGGACCTGGACGATGGCCTTGGTGATGGTCTCCAGGTTCGATTTGTTCAGCGCGGCGACGCAGATACGGCCGGTGCTGACGGCGTAGATACCGAACTCGGTCTTCAGGCGCTCGACCTGGTCGGCGGTCAGGCCGGAATAGGAGAACATGCCACGTTGGCGACCGACGAAGCTGAAGTCGCGCTTGGCGCCGTGGGCTGCCAGTTGCTCGACCATCGCCAGGCGCATGTCGCGGATGCGGTCGCGCATCTCGCCCAGTTCCTGCTCCCAGAGGGCCCGCAGTTCCGGGCTGTTGAGCACGGAGGAGACGACGCTGGCGCCGTGGGTCGGTGGGTTCGAATAGTTGGTGCGGATCACCCGCTTCACCTGGGACAGCACGCGGGCCGATTCATCGCGGCTTTCGGTCACGATCGAGAGGGCGCCGACGCGTTCGCCATAGAGCGAGAAGGATTTGGAGAACGAGCTGGAAACGAAGAAGCTCAGGCCCGACTGGGCGAACAGGCGCACCGCGGCGGCGTCTTCCTCGATGCCGTTGCCGAAGCCCTGGTAGGCGATGTCGAGGAACGGCACGTGGCCCTTGGCCTTGAGCACGTCCAGCACCTGTTTCCAGTCGTCCAGCTCGAGATCGACGCCGGTCGGATTATGGCAGCAGGCGTGCAGAACCACGATCGAGCGGGCCGGCAGGGCATTCAGGTCTTCCAGCAGGCCGGCGCGGTTCACGCCATTGCTGGCGGCGTCGTAATAGCGGTAGTTCTGCACCGGGAAGCCGGCGGCTTCGAACAGTGCGCGGTGGTTTTCCCAGCTCGGGTCGCTGATGGCCACGGTGGCGTCGGGCAGCAGGCGCTTGAGGAAGTCGGCGCCGAGCTTGAGCGCGCCGGTGCCGCCGACGGCCTGGGTCGTGACCACACGGCCGGCGGCCAGCAGCTCGGACTCGTTACCGAACAGCAGTTTCTGTACGCCCTGGTCGTAGGCGGCGATCCCTTCGATCGGCAGGTAGCCGCGCGGCGCGTGGGCCTCGATGCGGGCCTTCTCGGCAGCCTGCACGGCACGCAACAGCGGAATGCGCCCCTCCTCGTTGTAGTACACGCCCACGCCCAGGTTGATCTTGCCCGGACGGGTATCGGCGTTGAAGGCTTCGTTCAGGCCAAGGATGGGATCACGCGGTGCCATTTCGACGGCAGAAAACAGACTCATTTTGCGGCTGCTCGGAGTGTGAAGAGAGGAGGGCAACGCAACCCGTTATGCGGGGGCGCAAAGGGTTGCGCAAACGGGGGGTTATTATAGACACCCCTTGATGCATGCGGCGACATTTAGGTGCATGCTTTCAGCTATTTCTGACGCCGGATTTTCCTTGGCGTCACAGCTCCCTGCGAGGTTTTTCATGGATACGTTCCAACTCGACTCGCGCTTCAAGCCCGCCGGCGACCAGCCGGAAGCCATCCGGCAGATGGTCGAGGGGCTGGAGGCGGGGCTTTCGCACCAGACCCTGCTGGGGGTGACGGGCTCTGGCAAGACTTTCAGCATCGCCAACGTGATTGCCCAGGTGCAGCGCCCGACCCTGGTCCTGGCGCCGAACAAGACCCTGGCGGCCCAGCTCTACGGGGAGTTCAAGACGTTCTTCCCGCACAATTCCGTGGAGTACTTCGTTTCCTACTACGACTACTACCAGCCGGAGGCCTACGTCCCGTCTTCCGATACCTATATCGAGAAGGACTCCTCGATCAACGACCATATCGAGCAGATGCGCCTGTCAGCGACCAAGGCGCTGCTCGAGCGTCCGGATGCGATCATCGTCGCCACCGTGTCGTCCATCTACGGCCTCGGTGATCCCGCGTCCTACCTGAAGATGGTCCTGCACCTGGACCGCGGCGACCGCATCGACCAGCGCGAACTGCTGCGGCGACTGACCAGCCTGCAGTACACCCGCAACGACATGGATTTCGCCCGTGCGACTTTCCGTGTGCGTGGCGATGTGATCGACATCTTCCCGGCCGAATCCGATCTCGAGGCGATTCGTGTCGAGTTGTTCGACGACGAGGTGGAAAGCCTCTCGGCCTTCGATCCGCTCACCGGCGAGGTGATCCGCAAGCTGCCGCGCTTCACCTTCTACCCCAAGAGCCACTACGTGACCCCGCGCGAGACGCTGCTGGAGGCGGTCGACCAGATCAAGGCCGAACTCAAGGAACGCCTGGACTACCTGCGCAACAACAACAAGCTGGTGGAAGCGCAGCGCCTGGAGCAGCGCACCCGTTTCGACCTGGAGATGATCCTCGAGCTGGGCTACTGCAACGGCATCGAGAACTACTCGCGCTATCTTTCCGGGCGGGCCCCCGGCGAGCCGCCGCCGACGCTCTACGACTACCTGCCGGCCAACTCGCTGCTGGTTATCGACGAATCGCACGTCAGCGTTCCGCAGGTCGGTGCGATGTTCAAGGGCGACCGCTCGCGCAAGGAGACCCTGGTGGAATACGGTTTCCGCCTGCCTTCGGCGCTGGACAACCGGCCGCTGCGCTTCGAAGAGTGGGAGGCGGTGAGTCCGCAGACCATCTTCGTCTCCGCCACCCCGGGCCCCTACGAGGCGGAGCATGCCGGGCGGGTCATCGAGCAGGTGGTGCGTCCCACCGGGCTGGTCGATCCGGAGATCGAGGTACGTCCGGCGATGACCCAGGTGGACGACCTGCTCTCGCAGATCCGCCAGCGTGTGGCCAAGGACGAGCGGGTGCTGGTGACTACCCTGACCAAGCGCATGGCCGAGGACCTCACCGATTATCTCGGCGATCACGACGTGCGGGTGCGCTACTTGCACTCGGACATCGATACCGTCGAGCGAGTGGAGATCATCCGCGACCTGCGCGCCGGTGCGTTCGACGTGCTGGTGGGGATCAACCTGCTGCGCGAAGGCCTGGACATGCCCGAGGTGTCGCTGGTGGCGATCCTCGACGCGGACAAGGAAGGCTTCCTGCGCTCGGAGCGCTCGCTGATCCAGACCATCGGTCGTGCCGCGCGCAACCTGCACGGCAAGGCGATCCTCTACGCCGACAACGTCACCGGCTCGATGCAGCGTGCGATCGACGAGACCGAGCGGCGTCGGGCCAAGCAGATCGCCTTCAACGAAGCCCATGGCATCGTGCCCAAGGGGGTGCGCAAGGACATCAAGGACATTCTCGAAGGCGCCGTGGTGCCCGGCGCGCGCGGCAAGCGCAAGGGCGTGGCCAAGGTGGCGGAGGAGAGCGGGCGCTACGAGAACGAACTGCGCTCGCCGAGCGAGATCAGCAAGCGCATCCGCCAACTGGAGGAAAAGATGTACCAGTTGGCCCGCGACCTGGAGTTCGAGGCGGCGGCGCAACTGCGCGACGAGATCCAGACGCTGCGCGAGCGCCTGGTCAACGTCTGAACCTCAGTGAGCCCCGGCGTCGGCGCGGGCGCCGATGCCGGCCGGCAGCGAGCGGGTCAGCAGCACCGCGAGCATGCTCACTGCGAGCACCATGCCGATGACATGGAAAGCATCGTTGTAGGCCATGATCATCGCCTGCTGGTGGGTGATCTCGCTGAGTTTGCCCAGCGCCGCCTGCTGGCTGCCCAGTTGCGCGGCGAGTTGCGCGAGGCGTTCGTCGACCTGCGGGTTGGTCGGCACCAGGGCTTCGCGCAGATAGTCGAAGTACACCTTGGCGCGACTGTCGAGCAGGGTCGCGAGCAGGGCGATGCCGATGGCGCCGCCGAGGTTGCGCAGGATGTTGAACAGGCTCGAGGCCGAGCCGGCATCCTGTGGCTGCAGGTAGGCGGTGGCGATCAGCGAAATGGTCACCATGATCATCGGCTGGCCGAGGGCGCGCAGTAGCTGGATCTGGTTGAACTGCGGTCCGGCGAAGTCCGGGTTGAGCACCCCGGAGAAGAAGCTGGCAAGGCCGAACAGGCCGAAGCCGGCGGCGCAGAGCAGGCGCGGCGAGACCAGCTTCATCAACTTCGGGACCAGCGGGATCAGGAACAGCTGGGGAATGCCCATCCACATGATCACCTCGCCGATCTGCATGGCGTTGTAGCCCTGGATTTGTGCCAGGTACAGCGGCAGTACGTAGATCGAGCCGTACAGGCCCATGCCCAGACCGATGCTGGAAATGCTCGCGAGGCCGAAGTTGCGGTTGCGCAGGATGCCCAGGTCGATCAGCGGGTTTGGCCGCGACAGTTGCAGGATGACGAACAGGACCAGGCTGAACAGGGCGACGCTGCCGAGGCTGACGATCAGTTGCGACTCCAGCCAGTCCTTGCGGTGACCTTCCTCGAGGAAAACCTGCAGGCAGCCCAGGCCGATGCCGAGGGTGACGATGCCGGCGTAGTCGGTACTCTTCAGCAGTTCCCAATGCGGCGCCTTTTTCTCCAGGCCGTAGAGCAGCCCGGCGATCATCAACAGGCCCGGCGGCACGTTGATATAGAAGATGTATTCCCAGCCGAAGTTTTCCGTCAGCCAGCCTCCCAGGGTCGGTCCGATGGAGGGCGCGAAGGTGGCGGTGATGGCGAACAGCGCCATGCCCTTCGGACGGTGGTGTTCCGGCAACTTGACCAGGGCCAGGGTGAACGCCAGCGGAATCAGCGCGCCGCCGGTGAAACCCTGCATGGCGCGGAACACGATCATGCTTTCCAGGTTCCAGGCGAACGAGCAGAGCAGCGAGGACACCAGGAAGCCCACCGAGATCATCACCGCCAGGCGGCGTGCCGAGAGCAGCTGCACCAGCCAGGCGGTCATCGGGATCATGATGATCTCCGCCACCAGGTAGGAGGTGGAGATCCACGAGCCTTCCTCGAGGGTCGCCGCCAGCGCGCCCTGGATGTCCTTCAGCGAGGAGTTGGTGATCTGGATGTCGAGCACCGCCATGAATGCGCCGAGCATGGCGCTGAGCACCGCGATCCAGTCGCGCCGGGTCGGTTCGCCAAGCGGCCGGGCCAGCGCCTCAGCGGTCACGGAGCTCGACCTCGGCTTCGACGGACATGCCGGGGCGGATGCGGCCATGCAGCGGGTTGTCGGCCTCGAACACGATCTTCACCGGGATGCGTTGCACCACCTTGGTGAAGTTTCCGGTGGCGTTGTCCGGTGGCAGCAGGCTGAACTGCGCGCCGGAAGCGGCGAACAGGCTATCGATGCGGCCGTCGATAGGCGTGTCGGGGAAGGCGTCGAAGGTCAGGCGCGCCTTCTGCCCGTCGCGCATGCGGCCCACCTGGGTCTCCTTGAAGTTGGCCTGGACCCAGATGTCTTCGTCCGGCACCAGCGACAGCAAATGGGTGCCGACCTGCACGTACTGGCCGTTGCGTGCGCTGCGCTGGCCGACCAGGCCGCTGATCGGCGAATGGATCAGGGTGCGTGACAGGTTGATTTCGGCTTGCGCCAGTTCGGTGCGGGCGCTGGCGATCTGCGCTTCCAGGCGCTTGATCTCGGCGCCCAGGGTGTCGCGCTGGACGCGTTGTGCCTCGAGGTCGGCGCGGGCCTTGGCCAGTTGCGAGCGAGCCACATGGTTGTCGGCGGTGAGGGTGGTGACCCGTTCCTCGGAAACGTAGCCGGGCTTGCGCAAGGCTTCGGCGCGGTTCAGGTCGATCTGTGCGCGACCGAGGGTTGCCTGGCTGGCGTTGACGTCGGCGGCGCTGGCGGCGATCAGGCTGCCCTGCTGCACCAGCTTGCTGCGCGCCTGGGCCAGTTCCGCCTCGCGGGTGGCCAGCGCGGCCTGGGCGCGCTCGACGGCGAGCTTGAAGTCGGCGTCTTCCAGGCGTACCAGTAGCTGCCCCTTGTCCACGTGCTGGTTGTCGCGCACCAGGACTTCCTCGACCCGCGCGCCCAACTGGCTGGCCACCCGCGTGATCTCGCCCTGGACGTAGGCGTTGTCGGTGCTTTCCACGTGGCGGCCGATGAACCACCAGTGCAGGAAGAAGGCCAGGGCGATCAGGCCGACGGCCACCAGGAAGACGGTCAGGCGACGTTTGAGTTGGGCGGGCATGGGTGGAGTGTTCCGTCGGCAAAATTCGGCCAATCTAGCAGTGTTCCGCCGGACGTTATAGGCGCTACACTTCGGACTCTTTGTTGCTTATAGGGAACAATAATGGGGCTTGATGATGCGCTGATCTTCACCCGCGTGGTGGAGTACCACAGCTTCACCCAGGCCGCGCAGAGCCTGGGCATGCAGAAGTCCACGGTGAGCCGGCGCATCGCCCTGCTGGAGGAGCGCCTGGGCGTGCGCCTGCTCAATCGCACTACCCGCAAGTTGCGCCTGACCGAAGTAGGGCAGGCCTACTACGAGCGCTGCCGGCAGATCATGCACGATTTCGCCGAGGCCGAGCAGGCGGTCATGCAGTTGCAGCAGGCGCCGTCGGGATTGCTGCGGATTACCTCGCCGATAGAGTTCGGCCAGATGTTCCTCGCCAGCCTGCTGGGCGACTTCATGCGCCAGTACCCGCAGATCACCGCCGAGGTCGAGCTGGCCTCGCGCAGCGTCGATCCGCTGCAGGAGGGCGTCGACATCGTGATCATGGTCGGCCAGCCGGAGGATTCCACCCTGGTGGCCCGTCGCCTGCTCTCTACCAGCCGCTGGCTCTGCGCCAGCCCCGACTACCTGGCGGCGCACGGCACGCCGACATCGGTGGCCGAGCTTGCCGGGCATCGCGCGGTCCTTCTGTCCACCGACTCCCAGCGCTACTGGCCGCTTTCCGGAGACAGCCTGCCCTGCCAGCGGGTGCTGTCCTGCAACAACATCACCTTCGCCCGCGAGGCGGTGGTCGCCGGTGCCGGCATTGCCGCGCTGCCGGCGCTGATCTGTGCGGAGAGCGTGCACAGCGGGCGTCTGGTGCGTTTGCTGGCGGACGTGCCGTTGCCGGTCGGCGAACTGTATGCGGTCTATCCTTCGCGGCGTTTCCAGGCGATGAAGGTCAAGGCCTTCCTCGATTTCCTGATCAGCCGCCTGCCGGCCGACACCGGTCGTTTACTGGAGCCGGAGGCGGCCCGCCTGATAACATCGCGCCCCTGAATTTCCGTTTTAACTTCCGCTTGGCAAGAGAGTCTCCATGACCACTGTTCGTACTCGCATCGCCCCGTCGCCGACGGGCGACCCGCACGTCGGTACCGCATACATCGCGCTGTTCAACCTGTGCTTCGCGCGTCAGCACGGCGGTCAGTTCATCCTGCGCATCGAGGACACCGACCAGCTGCGTTCGACGCGGGAGTCCGAGCAGCAGATCTACGACGCCCTGCGCTGGCTCGGCATCGAATGGGACGAGGGCCCGGACGTCGGCGGCCCGCATGGCCCGTACCGGCAGAGCGAGCGCGGGCATATCTACAAGAAGTATTCGGACGAACTGGTCGAGAAGGGCCATGCCTTCACCTGCTTCTGCACGCCCGAGCGCCTCGATGCGGTTCGCGCCGAGCAGATGGCGCGTAAGGAAACCCCGCGCTACGACGGCCACTGCATGCACCTGCCGAAGGATGAGGTGCAGCGCCGCCTCGCCGCCGGCGAGTCCCACGTCACCCGCATGAAGGTGCCGACCGAGGGCGTCTGCGTGGTGCCGGACATGCTCCGCGGCGATGTCGAGATTCCGTGGGATCGCATGGACATGCAGGTGCTGATGAAGGCCGACGGCCTGCCCACCTACTTCCTCGCCAACGTGGTCGACGACCACCTGATGGGCATCACCCACGTCCTGCGCGGCGAAGAGTGGCTGCCGTCGGCGCCCAAGCTGATCAAGCTCTACGAGTATTTCGGCTGGGAGCAGCCGCAGCTGTGCTACATGCCACTGCTGCGCAACCCGGACAAGAGCAAGCTGTCCAAGCGCAAGAACCCGACCTCTATCACCTTCTACGAGCGCATGGGCTACCTGCCGCAGGCGCTGCTCAACTACCTCGGGCGGATGGGCTGGTCGATGCCGGACGAGCGCGAGAAATTCACCCTCGCCGAGATGATCGAGCATTTCGACCTGTCGCGCGTCTCCCTGGGCGGACCGATCTTCGACCTGGAGAAGCTCTCCTGGCTGAACGGGCAGTGGATCCGCGAGCAGTCCGTGGAGGAGTTCGCCCGTGAGGTGCAGAAGTGGGCGTTGAATCCCGAATACCTGATGAAGATCGCTCCGCACGTGCAGGGACGGGTGGAGAACTTCAGCCAGATCGCGCCGCTGGCCGGATTCTTCTTCAGCGGCGGGGTGCCGCTGGACGCTTCGCTGTTCGAACACAAGAAGCTCGATCCGACCCAGGTCCGCCAGGTCCTGCAACTGGTGCTGTGGAAACTCGAATCCCTGCGCCAGTGGGAGAAGGAACGCATCACCGGCTGCATCCAGGCTGTCGCCGAACACCTCCAGCTCAAGCTGCGCGACGTGATGCCGCTGATGTTCCCGGCCATCACCGGGCATGCCAGCTCGGTTTCGGTGCTGGACGCCATGGAGATCCTTGGCGCCGACCTGTCGCGTTATCGCTTGCGCCAGGCCCTGGAGCTGCTGGGCGGGGCGTCGAAAAAGGAAACCAAGGAGTGGGAGAAGATCCGCGACGCCATTCCCGGCTGACCGGCTTTCTCCCACAGTCGATGACGAGGCCCGCCCAGTTGCGGGCCTCGTTTTTGGGGGAGGGGAGGTAAGTGATTGTTCTTCCGGTAAAATTTTTTAGGTTTCGATGAAAAATAATGTTGACAGCCTCAAGCCTCGCCCTTAGTATGCGCCCCGTCTTCACGACGAACTCAACGAAGTGAAGCGATCCAGCGATCCAGCGGTACTTTGGGGCTATAGCTCAGCTGGGAGAGCGCTTGCATGGCATGCAAGAGGTCGACGGTTCGATCCCGTCTAGCTCCACCAAATTGCCGGGAATACGCGGTTGGTTTTGCGGATTCCTACGAAGGTTTCGTCCCCTTCGTCTAGTGGCCTAGGACACCGCCCTTTCACGGCGGTAACAGGGGTTCGAGTCCCCTAGGGGACGCCACTTCATGTTCATCCGTCCCAGCAATGGATGAACGTGTCGACGACCGGAAGGTTGTCGAAGCGATCGGAAGATCGCCCGCCTGATGGCGAATTCGGGGCTATAGCTCAGCTGGGAGAGCGCTTGCATGGCATGCAAGAGGTCGACGGTTCGATCCCGTCTAGCTCCACCACATTCCAAGGCCAGCATCGCTGGCCTTACTTTTCGAAGGTTTCATTGTCCCCTTCGTCTAGTGGCCTAGGACACCGCCCTTTCACGGCGGTAACAGGGGTTCGAGTCCCCTAGGGGACGCCACTTTTTCCCGCTCTGCGGGGCTCTATAGGGCCATTCCGAATTGGAATGGCCCTTTTGTTTTTTCCCTTTTCGAATTTCCTGACAGACGGCCCGGCCGTACGCTTGCCGATTTTTATTATGCATATAATATTTCATCCATAATATTTTCGGAGATCGTCATGAGCGACAAGAAAACCCAGACCCGTGCCCGCATCCTCGGTGCCGCCACCCAGGCCCTGCTCGAGCGGGGCGCCGTCGAACCTAGCGTCGGGGAAGTGATGGGCGCGGCGGGGCTCACCGTCGGCGGCTTCTATGCCCACTTCCAGAGCAAGGATGCGCTGATGCTCGAGGCGTTCGAGCAATTGCTCGGCAAGCGCCGCGAACTGCTCGGCGAACTCGATCCCGGATTGTCGGGAAAGGAGCGTCGTGCCTTGGCGGCCTCCTTCTACCTGTCGCGCAAGCATCGGGACGCACAGGTCGACGCCGGTTGTCCGCTGCCGGCGACCCTAGCCGAGGTGGCGCGCCTGCCGGAGGGGTTTCGCGAGGTCTTGAGCAGACATGTCGAGATCATGGTCGCCAGCCTGGCGGAAAGTCCCGAGGAAACCGACGTCGCCCTGGCCGACCTGGTGTTGATGATTGGCGGTTTGGCGCTGGCCCGGGCATTGGGGCCGGGGGAGCTGTCCGACCGGGTTCTGCGTGCCGCCAAGCAGGCGGTGAACTGAGGAGGTGCGAGATGAGCAGCCTGACCTGGATTCGCGGTTTCAACGGGACGATCGGCCGCATCGCGCCGCGTTGGACGGCCGAGCGTATGCGTCGGACGTTCATGGTGCCTGGAGAGTGGCCGCCGAAGGATTGGGAGCTGCCGCTGCTGGCCAGTTCGGAGCGCGTCACTCTGCGCTTCGGGCTGTCGGTGTTGCGCTGGGGCGAGGGGCCGGCAGTCCTGCTGCTGCATGGCTGGGCCGGCAGGCCGACACAGTTCGCCCATCTGATCGAGCAACTGGTCGGCGCGGGTTATTCGGTGTATGCCCTCGATGCGCCGGCCCATGGCCGCTCGCCGGGCAGGGAGGCGAACGTGGTGCTGTTCGCCCATGCCTTGCTGGAGGCCGCTGGCGAGTTGCCGCCGCTGCGTGCGGTGGTCGGTCATTCCCTGGGTGGCGCGGCGGCGTTGCTGGCGGCCCAGATGGGGCTGCGCAGCGAAGCGCTGGTGACGGTCTCGGCGCCGTCGCGGATTCTCGAACAGTTGCGCCTGTTCGCTCGTTTCGTCGGTTTGCCGGCCCTGGCTCGCTCGCATTTCATCCGCCTGGTCGAGCGTCAGGCTGGCATATCCGCGGCGTGCCTGGATGTGGCGCGCTACCGTCTGGAAATGCCCGGGCTGGTGGTGCATGCCGACGACGACACGCGCGTAGCGGTGGAAAATGCCGAGCGCATCCATGCCGCCTGGCCGGCCAGTCGCTTGCTGCGTCTGCCGGGCGGCGGCCACCACCGACTGCTCGGCGAGCGCAGGCTGAGCGAGTCGCTGCTGGCGCTGCTCGAGGAGCGCCCGGCGATGCGCGCTTGCCGGCGCGTGGAAAAGACGGCGAGCGCTTCCTGAGGCGCGTAGCAGAGGGGTTGTCGTTGTCCTGACCTCGGTTCTTCGGTAAAAAGCGCTGTGGCCCGCGCGGAGCGATCCGGCGGGGCGAACCGTTTCGAATCGAGGAGTGCCCATGACATTGCCGCTGGATCGGGTCCTGCAGCAGGCCAGCCCGGTATTGCCGGTGCTGGTGATCGAGGACGTGGCGCTGGCGCCCGACCTGGCGCGCGCGTTGTATGCGGGCGGCGTCACGGTGCTGGAAGTGACGCTGCGCACGCCGCAGGCGCTGGACGCGATCGCCGCCATCCATCGCGAGGTGCCCGAGGTCCTGCTGGGGGCGGGTACCCTGATCCACACCGAGCAGTTTCTCGAGGCGCGCGACGCAGGCGCACAGTTCGCCGTCAGCCCCGGATGCACGCCGCGTCTTGCCGCCGCCGCGGAGGATGCCGGCTTGCCATACCTACCCGGGGTGATGACGCCTTCGGAAGTGTTGCTGGCGCTGGAGTACGGTTATCGCTCGCTGAAGCTGTTCCCGGCCGATGGCACTGCCAGCGTGAAAATGCTGAAAAGCCTGAAGGGGCCGTTCACCGGCATCCGCTTCTGCCCGACCGGCGGGGTGAACCTGGACAACCTGCTGAATTTCCTCCGCCTGCCCAATGTCGCCTGTGTCGGCGGCACCTGGTTGGCGCCGCCGAGCCTGATCCGGGCGCGGGCCTGGGATCAGATCACACAACTGGCCAGGGAAGCGCGCGAACTGGCCGGCAGCCTGGAGCAGCATTGATGAATTGGGACTACGCCGATCCGTTCGTGATCGACCTCAGGGTCCTCGCCGAGGACATCGACGGGCTCGGCCACGCGAACAACGCCGTCTACGTCAGTTGGCTGGAGCGCTGCGCCTGGCGCCACTCGCAGCGGCTGGGCCTGGACCTGGCCGAGTACCGCCGGCTGGACCGGGCGATGGCGGTGCTGCGCCACGAGATCGACTACCTGGCCGCGGCCTACGAGGGCGACGAACTGCAATTGGCGACCTGGATCGTCGAGTCCGACCAGCGCCTGCGGATGAACCGGCGCTTCCAGTTGGTACGCCCGGCGGATGGCGCCACGCTGCTGCGGGCGCAGACCACCTTCGTCTGCATCGAACTGTCCAGCGGCAAGCCGAAGCGGATGCCGGCGGAGTTCATCGACGGCTACGGCCAGGCTCTGCTCGCCGGGGCCTGACCCGTCGCGCGTCGACCGGCAGGCATTCGCACTTTGTTCCGGGCGGCGGATTCTCTAGAATCCGCCGCCTGTCATTTTCGAGGTAGTGGTTCGTGCAAATCGCCCTGGCGCCGATGGAAGGTCTGGTGGATGAAATCCTCCGCGACGTGCTGACCCGCGTCGGCGGCATCGATTGGTGCGTCACCGAATTCATCCGCATCACCGATCGCCTACTGCCGGCCACGGCGTTCCACAAGCTGGCGCCGGAGCTGCGCGACGGCAGCCGGACCCGCGCCGGGACGCCGATGCGTGTGCAGTTGCTCGGCTCCGATCCTGCGTGCCTGGCGGATAACGCCGCGTTCGCCTGTGAGCTGGGTGCCCCGGTGATCGACCTGAACTTCGGTTGTCCGGCCAAGACCGTGAACCGCTCGCGCGGCGGCGCGGTATTGCTCAAGGAGCCGGAGCTGATGCACGACATCGTCGCCGCCGTGCGTCGCGCGGTGCCGAGCGAGATTGCGGTGACCTCGAAGATGCGCCTGGGCTACGACAGTCCCGACGGCGCCCTGGATTGCGCGCGGGCCCTGGCCGACGGCGGCTCGGCCCATGTAGTGGTGCATGCCCGGACCAAGGTCGATGGCTACAGGCCGCCGGCGCACTGGGAGTGGGTGGCGCGGGTGGCCGAGGCGGTGCGCGTGCCGGTGTTCGCCAATGGCGAAGTGTGGACGCTCGACGACTACCTGCGTTGTCGCGAGGTCAGCGGGGTGGAGGACATCATGCTCGGTCGCGGCCTGGTCTCGCGTCCTGGCCTGGCTCGGCAGATCGCCGCCTGGCGCGATGGCGGCGAAATCCGCGAGATGCCCTGGAGCGATCTGTTGCCGCTGCTGCGCGACTTCTGGCTGCAGGCCCGGCGCAAGCTCGCCCCGCGCTATGCCCCGGGCCGTCTCAAGCAGTGGCTGGGCATGCTCACCCGCACCTATCCCGAAGCCGTCGAGCTGTTCGCACGGATACGCCGGGAAAGCGATTGCGAAACCATCGACCGGCTGTTGCAGGTGTCGTTCAGCCAGGCGGCCTAGCTTGCGTACCAGGCCTAGCGGCCGCCGCTGACATCGATGAAGGTGCCGGTGCTGTAGCTGGCTTCGTCCGACGCCAGCCAGAGAATCGCCCGCGCGACTTCCTCCGCCGTACCGCCGCGTCCTAGCGGTATGCCGCCCTTCAGGCGTTCGATACGGCCTGGCTCGCCGCCGCTGGCGTGGATCTCGGTATCGATCAGTCCGGGCCGCACCGCGTTGACCCGGATACCCTCCGCCGCCACTTCCCTGGCCAGACCGATGGTCATGCTGTCGATGGCGCCCTTGGCGGCGGCATAGTCGATGTATTCGTTGGGCGATCCCAGCCGCGAGGCCATCGAGGACACGTTGACGATGCTGCCGCCGCGCCCGCCGTGGCGGGTCGACAGGCGCTTCACCGCCTCGCGGGCGCAGAGGAAGCTGCCGGTCACGTTGGTCGCGAATACCCTGTGCAGGCGCGCCGCGTCGATGTTTTCCAGGCGCGTCTGCGCTTCCAGCATGCCGGCGTTGTTCACCAGCACGTCGAGGCGGCCGAAACGTTCGTCGATGGCGGCGAACAGCCGCTCGACATCGCCTTCCTCGGCTACGTCGGCCGCCACCGCCAGGGCTTCGCCGCCCTGGCGCTCGATGCGCTGGCGCAGCGCTTCGGCGGCCTCGCGGTTGCGCAGATAGTTGAGGACGACCGCATAGCCGCGTTCGGCGGCGAGCAGAGCGGTGGCGGCGCCGATGCCGCGGCTGGCTCCGGTGATCAGCATGACGTTGCGCATGATGATGCTCCCCAGGTCAGTAGCGAGTGAAGGTCAGGTAGTCGGCGTCCCAGCCCAGGCCCTGCCAGAACAGGTTGGACAGCGGCGCGTCAAGGGCCGATTGCGCGCGGATCAGGCCGGCGCCGCGCGAGCGCAGGGCCTCCTCGGCGCTGCCCACCAGTTCCCGGGCCAGGCCCTGGCGGCGGGCCTGCGGCAATACGTAGAGCTCTGCGATCTCTCCGACCCGTGCCTGACCGTCCTCGATCTGCCACAAGTGGGCGAGGACGAAACCGCGGGGATGCTGCTGGGCCTCCGCCAGCCAGAGCAAGCGGTTGCGCGAGGCGGCCAGGAGCAGTGCCTGGATCGCCTGTTGGTCGCCGGCATCCAGGGTTTCCCCGGCTTCGCGGACATTGGCTTGCCAGAGCGCGGCCACTGCGGGGACGTCGTCGGCGCTGGCCAGGCGAACCCGGTGCTGCTCTGGCGTCGCATCGAGCTCCTGGCCGACCCGCAGCAGGTTGCCATCGGGATCGATCAGGGCGAATTCGCGCATGCCCCAGGGCTGGTCTTCCAGGACCGTGATGCGTGGAATCCCCTGGCCGCCCAGGCCGAGGGCCGTGGCCTGGCGATGCAGCGCCTGGGCGTCCTCCAGGCGCAGGTAGGCAGCGCTGCAATTGGTCTTCGGTTCGAGCGCCTCGAACAGCGACAGGTGCAGCTCCAGGGCGCCGCGCTGGAGGATGGCGTAGGTCGGATAGCGAGCGCCAAGGTGGAAGCCGAGGGACTGGTAGAAGGCGCTGGCGCTGTCCAGATCGCGGCAGGGGAAGGTCGGGATTGCGCGTTCCATGGCGACGGTTCTCGAAAGGATGAGTTTCGATCTGAGCACGACGAACGGTCGTTCTCAAGGCTCTTGAAATACTTCCGACGATCCCTATCTAGTTCGTGCGGGATGCCGAAGACGGGTTCCGCACCAGAGTACTTGCTGATAATTCAGGAGATTCGCAATGAGCAACGCTTTTTCCCTCGCCCCGCTGTTCCGTCATTCCGTAGGCTTCGATCGCTTCAACGATCTGTTCGAGTCGGCCCTGCGCAATGAGGCCGGGAGTACCTACCCGCCCTACAACGTCGAAAAGCACGGTGACGACGAGTATCGCATTGTCATCGCCGCCGCCGGCTTCCAGGAAGAAGACCTGGACCTGCAGGTCGAGCGCGGCGTGCTGACCGTCAGTGGCGGCAAGCGCGAGAAGTCCACGGACAACGTGACCTACCTGCACCAGGGCATCGCCCAGCGCGCCTTCAAGCTGTCGTTCCGCCTCGCCGACCATATCGAGGTCAAGGCGGCTTCGCTGGCCAACGGCCTGCTGAACATCGACCTGGTCCGGCTGGTTCCGGAAGAAGCCAAGCCGAAGCGTATCGCCATCAATGGCCAGCGCCCGGCACTGGACAACCAGTAACCGTCAGCGGTGATCGAAAAAAGGCGCCTTCGGGCGCCTTTTTTCATTTCGTTACGCTATCGGCCCGGGGCTCCGCCGGTAGGCCGTCGGGCACCTCGTCCAGCAGGACGTCGAGGTCGACGGCGGCCGCCATCGCCCGGTTGCCTTCGTCGCTGGGGTGCAGATGGTCGCCGGAGTCGTAGCGCGCGGCGAGCCGCGACGGCTGCTCCGGATCGCGCAATGCCGCGTCGAAGTCGATCACCGCATCGAAGGCGCCGGCATGACGGATCCACTCGTTAACCTGCCTGCGCAGGGCTTCCTTGGCGGGATGGTAATAATCGCTCAACGGCGTGCCGGGCAGTGCGCCCTCGAACGGCGTGAGGGTCGCGCCGACGACCCGGATACCCCGGTTGTGCGCCCGTTCGATCAATTGCCGGTAGCCGGCGATCAGCGCTTCCAGGGTGGGCGGTGCGGCATTCCGGGCGAAAGCGGTACCGGGCCAGGCAATGTCGTTGATGCCGAGCATCACCACCATGCTGCTTGCGCCTGGCTGGGCCAGTACGTCGCGGTCCAGACGTGCCAGCGCGCTCGCGCCCATGCCGTCGCTCAGCAGGCGGGCGCCGGAAATCCCCGCATTGACCACGGCGACGCCATGCGGGGCCAGGCGTTCGGCGAGGAAGTCCGGCCAACGGCTGTTCCGGTCGAGGCTGGCGCTGGCTCCGTCGGTGATCGAGTCGCCGAGCGTCACCAGCGTCCGCGTTGCCGCTTCGGTTTCAACCAGGATACCTGTCAACAGCAGGCGCGCGGTGGTGCTCTGGCTGTCCGCCGCGTCCAGCTGCAATGCGTGGCTTTGGGTCTGCTCGCCGGCGACGATCCAGCCCGTCTGGCGGCCGTCCCAGTGGAAGGTTTCCATGGGCGTGGCGGCCGGCAGGTAGAGACTCACCAGCACCTGCGAGAGCGCGGCCACCGGCATCGCCACCGGATCGCTGAGTAGCGTGGCGCCGGGCGCGATGGTCGCCGTCCGGCGTCCGTCAAAGGTCACGTCATGCAGGCTGCCGGTGGCGACCGCGGCGCGCTCGGAACCCGGTTTGGCCAGGGTGGCCCGGCCGATCCGGATCGGGCGCCTTCCATAGGTATTTGCCAGGACGATGCGCACGCGCGTTCCTCCCAGGCTGATTCGCGCCAATTGCCGCACCGTCTGGTCGTGCAGTTCGGCCGGCACGTTGCTGGGAAACAGGAAGTCCTCAGCCCAGACCGGCTGCGGGCTGGCCTGCCAGCTGGCGGTCCAGGAAGCGGCCGGCGCGGCGCAGGCGTACAACAGGCTCGTCGCGAGCGCGAAGGCCCGGGTTGCGCTGGAGGTCGCGGCGGGAAGTCTTTCGATGGGTCGTTTCATGTCGTTGAATTCAGTGGTTATCCTGTAGCTGATGATGAATTCAAAGATTTAAGGGAAATAGACCGTAGCGGGGAATATCATTTATGAAGCGAAATCATCAGGCAGGGCGCCATGGCCCGGCTTGAAGTCAACCGTTCCGGCGAACTGGAGGTGTTTGCCCGGGTCGTCGAGTCGGGGGGCTTTTCCGCCGCCGCTCGACGTTGCGGCATGACGCCCTCGGCAGTCAGCAAGCTGATCACCCGGCTCGAACAGCGCCTGGGAACCCGCTTGCTGAACCGCTCCACCCGAAAATTGCAACTGACACCCGAGGGATGCGCGTTCTACGAGCGCGGGGTGCGTATCCTGGCCGACCTGGAGGAGGCCGAGCGGTGTGCGAGCGAAAACGCGGCGCCGCGCGGGCGCTTGCGAGTCAACGCCAACGTGCCTTTCGGGCATCACTTCCTGCTGCCGCTGCTGCCCGAGTTCCTCGCGCAGCATCCCGAGGTGACGCTGGATATCGTGCTGACCGATGAGGTCGTCGACATCCTCGAGCAGCGCACCGACGTGGCCGTGCGCGCGGGGCCGCTGAAAAGCTCGAGCCTGGTGGCGCGCAAGCTGGGGAGCACGCGCATGCTGATCGTCGGTGCGCCGGCCTATCTGGCCCGGCATGGCATGCCGGCCACGCCGCAGGCGCTGCTGGGGCACAACCGCCTCGGCGCCAACTATGTGCGAACGCGCTCCGGCTGGCCGCTGCGGGACGCCGGCGAGGAACTCGTGGTGCCGTTGTCGGGCAACGCCCAGGCCAGCGATGGCGAGGCGCTGCGCCGTCTGGCCGTGGCCGGCCTGGGCCTGGCGCGGCTGGCCGCGTTCCAGGTGCGCGAGGACATAGCCGCCGGGCGCCTGATTCCCGTGCTCGAGGCATACAACCCAGGCGACCTGGAGGAAGTCCACGCCGTCTACGTCGGCCAGGGCGGCTATCTGCCGCTGCGCGTGCGGGCGTTCCTGGACTTTCTGGCGGAGCGCGTCGATATGAGCCAGGGTTGATCGCAGTGCTACATGAATACGCCGATTCCGCGGCCGAAAGCTTTTCTTCCTAGCGCTTCATCCACAGGAGGCAATCCAGATGAGCGATGACATCCAGCGTTACCCCAGCAGCCTGCCGTTTCCCTTTTCCCGCGCGGTGCGGGCCGGCGGCTTCCTGTTTCTTTCCGGACAGGTGCCGATGAGTCCGACCGGCGAGGTGGTACGTGGCGATATCCAGACCCAGACCGAAGCGGTGATGGCACGCATCGGCGAGACCCTGGAGAGCTGTGGCGCGCGTTTCGACCAACTGGTGAAGGTCACCGTCTGGCTGTCGGACATGGCCCACTTCGCCGGTTTCAACGAGGTCTACCAGCGTCATGTGCAGGGGGCCTTGCCGGTACGCTCGACGGTGACCGCCGGGCTGGCGCTGGGGGTCGACGTGGAGGTCGAGGTGCAGGCGTGGGTCGGCGAGGGCTGAGTCGCGAGGGCATTGGCATGCAGGTCGGGTGAGCGCTGGCCGCGGACGGCGAAGAGGGGAGGGCCTACCCGTGGCGTCCGACCTGAATCGCTTCAGGCCGCTGGAGTGCCGTTGCCGAATGCCTGTTCGTCGAGCAGGCGCATGAAGGCGCGCGCGGCGTTCGACAGGGTCCGCTCGGTGTGCAGGATATAGCCGAGCTGGCGGCTGAGCTGGATGTCCTGCAGCGGCAGGCGCACCACCTGGTCGTCGAGCATGGTCCGCGGCAGCACGCTCCAGGCCAGGCCGATGGAGACCATCATCTTGATGGTCTCCAGGTAGTTGGTGCTCATGGCGATGTTCGGCGTCAGCCCTTCGGCTTCGAACATGCGCCGCACGATGTGGTGGGTGAAGGTGTTGCCGCCGGGGAATACCGCGGGGTGCTTGGCGACGTCGGCGAGGAACACCGTGCCCTGTCGGGCCAGCGGGTGCTCCGGGGCGGCGACGAAGTCCAGCGGGTCGTCCCACACCGGGACTGCGCGCACCGGTTCGGCGGTTTCCGGGGCCAGGGTGATCACCGCCAGTTCCGCACGACCATGAAGGATCTCCTCGTAGGCCACTTCCGAATCCAGGAACTGGATATCCAGCGCCACCTGCGGATGCGCCCGGGTGAAGGCGCGCAGCAGCGGCGGCAGGCGATGCAGGCCGATGTGGTGGCTGGTGGCCAGGACCAGCCGGCCGCTGACCTCGCCGGTGAGGTTGTTCAGCGCCCGGCGGGTGTCGTCGAGCACGTTGAGCAACTGGTAGGCGCGCGGCAGCAGGGCGCGGCCGGCCTCGGTGAGGTTGACCTCGCGGCCGACCCGGTCGAACAGCCGGGCATTGAGCTGCTGTTCGAGGGCGGCGATGCGCTTGCTCACCGCCGGTTGGGTCAGGTGCAGGCGCTCGCCGGCTTCGGAGAAGCTGCCGGTCTCGGCAATGGCGATGAAGGTGTTGAGGCTGTTCAGGTCCATTGCGGGCCTCCGCTGGTTTCGGCTGCCCGGAGCTTAGCGCCAATGGATTCCTGTTGGGAATGCTTTGGATGAAAAATATGAATTTGAGTTATTCGTAGACAAGCCATAGGATCATCCTCACAAGCCCTGTGGGCATAGAAATGAGCTGATGAGGAAATCCCGATGGCCGGCAAGACCCTCTACGACAAACTCTGGGACATGCACCTGGTCAAGCAGCGCGACGACGGTTCGGCGCTGATCTACATCGACCGCCATATCCTGCACGAAGTGACCTCGCCGCAGGCCTTCGAGGGTCTTCGCCTGGCCGGGCGCAAGCCGTGGCGGATCGACGCCAACATCGCCACCCCGGACCACAACGTGCCGACCACCCGCACCGAGCGCAAGGGCGGCATCGCCGCCATCGCCGACGAGGTCTCGCGCCTGCAGGTGCAGACCCTCGACGAGAACTGCGACGACTTCGGCATCACCGAATTCAAGATGAACGACGTGCGCCAGGGCATCGTCCATGTGGTCGGTCCGGAGCAGGGCGCGACCCTCCCGGGGATGACCGTGGTCTGCGGCGACTCGCACACTTCCACCCACGGCGCCTTCGGCGCGCTGGCCCACGGCATCGGCACTTCCGAGGTAGAGCATGTGCTGGCGACCCAGTGCCTGGTGGCGAAGAAGATGAAGAACATGCTGGTCAAGGTCGAAGGCAGGCTGCCGGCCGGCGTCACGGCGAAGGATATCGTCCTCGCGGTGATCGGCAGGATCGGCACCGCCGGCGGCAACGGCCACGCCATCGAGTTCGCCGGCAGCGCCATCCGCGACCTGTCCATCGAAGGGCGGATGACCATCTGCAACATGTCGATCGAGGCGGGCGCCCGCGTCGGCCTGGTCGCCGTCGACCAGAAGACCATCGACTACGTGAAGGGCCGGCCCTTCGCGCCGAGCGCCGAGCAATGGGACCAGGCCGTCGCCTGCTGGCAGGGGCTGGTGTCGGACGCCGATGCCCGCTTCGATACCGTGGTCGAGCTGGACGCCGCGCAGATCAAGCCGCAGGTCAGCTGGGGCACGTCGCCGGAAATGGTCCTGGCCGTGGACCAGAACGTGCCGGACCCGGCCCGCGAGAGCGACCCGATCAAGCGCGGTTCGATCGAGCGCGCCTTGAAATACATGGGCCTGCGGCCGAACCAGGCGATCACCGACATCCAGCTGGACCGGGTATTCATCGGTTCCTGCACCAACTCGCGGATCGAGGACCTGCGCGCTGCCGCCGAAGTGGCCAGGGGCCGCAAGGTCGCCGCGACCATCAAGCAGGCGCTGGTGGTGCCGGGTTCCGGGTTGGTCAAGGAGCAGGCCGAGAAGGAAGGCCTGGACCGGATCTTCATCGAGGCCGGCTTCGAATGGCGCGAGCCGGGCTGTTCCATGTGCCTGGCGATGAACCCGGACCGGCTGGAGAGCGGCGAACACTGCGCCTCGACCTCCAACCGCAACTTCGAGGGCCGTCAGGGCGCCGGTGGCCGTACCCACCTGGTCAGCCCGGCGATGGCCGCCGCCGCGGCCGTCAACGGCCGCTTCATCGATGTCCGCGAATTGCTCGCCTGAGGAGAACCGAGATGAAACCCTATACCCAGACGACCGGTCTCGTCGCTCCGCTGGATCGCGCCAACGTCGATACCGATCAGATCATTCCCAAGCAATTCCTCAAGTCGATCAAGCGCACCGGCTTCGGCCCCAACCTGTTCGACGAATGGCGCTACCTGGATGTCGGGCAGCCGGGACAGGACAACTCGAAGCGTCCGCTGAACCCGGACTTCGTCCTCAACCAGCCGCGCTACCAGGGCGCCAGCGTACTGCTGGCGCGGGAGAACTTCGGCTGCGGCTCGTCCCGCGAGCACGCGCCCTGGGCGCTGGACGAGTACGGTTTCCGCACGGTGATCGCACCGAGCTATGCCGACATCTTCTTCAACAACAGTTTCAAGAACGGCTTGCTGCCGATCATCCTGCCCGAGGCCGAGGTGGACGAACTGTTCCGCCAGGTCGAGGCGAACGAAGGCTACCAGTTGTCCATCGACCTGGCGGCGCAGACCGTTACCCGTCCTGATGGCAAGGTGCTGGGTTTCGAGGTCGACCCGTTCCGCAAGCATTGCCTGCTCAACGGCCTCGACGACATCGGCCTGACGCTGCAGGACGCCGATACGATCCGTGCCTTCGAGGACGGCTACCGCCAGCAGCAGCCCTGGCTGTTCCGCTGAGCGCCACGCGAGTCCCCTTGCCGGGCGCATCCTGGGTAGGGTGCGCCCGGTTTTTCTCCCGGAGTAGGTTCATGAGCGACCACGATGACGTTGTCCAGCGCCAGTTCGGCGCCCAGGCTTCGGCCTACCTGAGCAGCGCCGTGCATGCCCAGGGCGAGGAATTCGCCTTGCTGCGCGACGCCCTGGCCGGGCGCCCGGAAGCGCGGGTCCTCGACCTGGGCTGCGGCGCCGGCCACGTGAGCTTCCAGGTCGCCGCCCTGGCAGGGGAGGTGGTGGCCTACGATCTTTCCGCCGAGATGCTCGCCGTGGTGGCGCAGAGCGCCGCGGAACGGGGCATGGCGAACATCCGTACCGAACAGGGCAAGGCGGAGAGCCTGCCCTTCGCCGACGGCGAGTTCGATTTCGTCTTCAGTCGCTATTCCACCCATCACTGGCGCGACGTCGGCCTGGCCCTGCGCGAGGTGCGGCGGGTGCTCAAGCCCGGCGGGGTGGCGATCTTCGTCGACGTGGCGGCGCCCGGGCAGGCCTTGCCGGATACCTTCCTGCAGACCGTCGAGATGCTCCGCGACACCAGCCATGTGCGCAACTACTCGCCGGCCGAGTGGGCGCGCCTGAGCGGCGAGGCGGGGTTGCTGGTCACCGGAAGCCGGCGCCAGCGCCTGCGCCTGGAGTTCCAGTCGTGGGTCGAGCGGATGCGTACGCCGGAGGTGTTCCGCCAGGCGATCCGCAGCCTGCAGCTGGCGGTGGGCGAGGAAGTCAGGGAGTATTTCGAGATTGCCGACGACGGCTCGTTCAGCACCGACGTGCTGGTGCTGTGGCTGCGTCGGGAGTGACGGTTCGATCGCGGCGGCGCATGCCCGCCGTTCAATGAATGAAGGACAAGAGGGTGTTATGAGCAAGCAGATCCTGGTTCTCCCCGGTGACGGTATCGGCCCGGAAATCATGGCGGAAGCGGTCAAGGTGCTGGAACTGGCCAACGACAGGTTCCAGCTCGGCTTCGAACTGGCCGAGGACGTCATCGGTGGCGCGGCCATCGACAAGCACGGCGTGCCGCTGGCCGACCAGACCCTGCAGCGCGCGCGCCAGGCCGATGCGGTGCTGCTGGGCGCGGTAGGGGGGCCGAAATGGGACAGGATCGAACGCGATATCCGTCCCGAGCGCGGTCTGCTGAAGATTCGCTCGCAACTGGGCCTGTTCGCCAACCTGCGTCCGGCCATCCTCTATCCGCAACTGGCCGCGGCCTCCAGCCTGAAGCCGGAAGTGGTCGCCGGGCTGGACATCCTCATCGTCCGCGAACTGACCGGCGGCATCTACTTCGGCCAGCCCCGCGAGCAGCGCGTGCTGGAGAACGGCGAGCGCCAGGCCTACGACACCCTGCCGTACAGCGAGAGCGAAATCCGTCGTATCGCCCGCGTCGGTTTCGACATGGCCCGCGTACGCAACAACAGGCTCTGCTCGGTGGACAAGGCCAACGTTCTCGCCTCCAGCCAACTGTGGCGGGAAGTGGTGGAAGAGGTGGCGAAGGACTACCCGGACGTCGAGCTTTCCCATATGTACGTGGATAACGCCGCCATGCAACTGGTGCGCGCGCCCAAGCAGTTCGACGTGATGGTCACCGACAACATGTTCGGCGACATCCTGTCGGATGAGGCTTCCATGCTGACCGGTTCCATCGGCATGCTGCCTTCTGCCTCGCTCGACGCGAACAACAAGGGCATGTACGAACCCTGCCACGGTTCCGCCCCGGACATCGCCGGTCAGGGCATCGCCAACCCGTTGGCGACCATCCTCTCGGTCTCGATGATGTTGCGCTACAGCTTCAGCCAGGCGACCGCCGCCGACGCCATCGAGCAGGCGGTGAGCAAGGTCCTCGATCAGGGGCTGCGCACCGGCGACATCTGGTCCGAAGGCTGCCGCAAGGTCGGCACCCGGGAAATGGGCGATGCCGTAGTCGCGGCACTCAAGAATCTGTAATCTGACGGGCTTGGCCGGCGCCATGATGGCTGCCGGCCAGCTCACTTCTCTCATATAGGTGTAGTTGCGATGAAGCGTGTAGGTCTGATCGGTTGGCGCGGGATGGTGGGTTCCGTACTCATGCAGCGGATGCTGGAAGAGCGGGACTTCGACCTGATCGAGCCGGTGTTCTTCACCACGTCGAACGTCGGTGGCCAGGGCCCGGAAGTGGGCAAGGACATCGCTCCGCTGAAGGACGCCTACAGCATCGACGAGCTGAAGACCCTCGACGTGATCCTGACCTGCCAGGGCGGCGACTACACCAGCGAAGTATTCCCCAAGCTGCGCGAGGCCGGCTGGCAGGGCTACTGGATCGATGCCGCCTCCAGTCTGCGCATGGAAGACGACGCGGTGATCGTCCTCGACCCGGTCAACCGCAAGGTCATCGACCAGGCTCTGGACGCCGGCACCCGCAACTACATCGGCGGCAACTGCACCGTCAGCCTGATGCTGATGGCCCTGGGCGGGCTGTTCGACGCCGGCCTGGTCGAGTGGATGAGTGCCATGACCTACCAGGCCGCCTCCGGCGCCGGCGCGCAGAACATGCGTGAACTGCTCAAGCAGATGGGCGCCGCCCATGCATCGGTGGCGGATGACCTGGCCAACCCGGCCAGCGCGATCCTCGACATCGACCGCAAGGTGGCGGAGACCCTGCGCAGCGAAGCCTTCCCCACCGAGCATTTCGGAGCGCCGCTGGGCGGCAGTCTGATCCCCTGGATCGACAAGGAACTGCCCAACGGGCAGAGCCGCGAAGAGTGGAAGGCCCAGGCGGAGACCAACAAGATCCTCGCCCGCTTCAAGAACCCGATCCCGGTCGACGGTATCTGCGTGCGCGTCGGCGCCATGCGTTGCCACAGCCAGGCGCTGACCATCAAGTTGAACAAGGATGTGCCGCTGACCGACATCGAGGGCCTGATCAGCCAGCACAATCCCTGGGTCAAGCTGGTGCCGAACCACCGCGAGGTAAGCGTGCGCGAGCTGACCCCGGCCGCCGTCACCGGCACCCTGAGCGTTCCGGTCGGGCGCCTGCGCAAGTTGAACATGGGCTCCCAGTATCTCGGCGCCTTCACCGTCGGCGACCAGTTGCTGTGGGGCGCTGCCGAGCCGCTGCGGCGCATGTTGCGCATCCTGCTGGAGCGCTGATCGATCCGGCGCCGTCCGCAATGGGCGGCGCCTCGATTGCCTGGGCGAAGGTGGGCAAGTAAAGTGCCACGCCTATTTCGCAGACCGCCGAGGCTTTTCCCATGTCCCAGCCCCTCAATGTCGCAGTCGTAGGCGCCACCGGATCGGTTGGCGAGGCTCTGGTCGGTCTCCTCGACGAACGCGACTTCCCGCTTCATCGTCTGCACCTGCTGGCCAGCGCCGAGTCGGCCGGGCAGCGCATGGGTTTCGCCGAAAGCAGCCTGCGCGTCGGCGATGTCGATAGCTTCGATTTTTCCGGTGTCGGCCTGGCCTTCTTCGCCGCGGCAGCCGAGGTGTCGCGTGCCCATGCCGAGCGCGCCCGCGCGGCGGGTTGTTCGGTGATCGACCTGAGCGGCGCCCTGGAACCGAGCGTCGCACCGCCGGTCATGGTTTCGGTGAATGCCGAACGCCTGGCCTCGCAAGCGGCGCCGTTCCTTTTGTCCAGTCCTTGCGCCGTAGCCGCCGAACTGTGCGAAGTGCTGGCGCCACTCCTGGCCACGCTGGATTGCCGGCAACTGAACCTGACAGCCTGCCTCTCCGTCTCCAGCCTGGGGCGCGAAGGGGTCAAGGAACTCGCCCGGCAGACCGCCGAACTGCTCAATGCGCGCCCCCTGGAGCCGCGTCTCTTCGACCGCCAGATCGCCTTCAACCTGCTCGCGCAGGTCGGAGCGGTGGATGCCGAGGGACACAGCGCGATCGAGCGGCGCATCTTCGCGGAGGTGCAGGCCTTGCTTGGCGAGCGTATCGGACCGTTGAACGTTACCTGCATCCAGGCGCCGGTATTCTTCGGCGATAGCCTCAGCGTGACCCTGCAGTGCGCGGAACCGGTGGACCTGGCCGCGGTGACGCGGGTCCTCGATGCGACGAAAGGTATCGAATGGGTCGGCGAGGGCGATTATCCGACGGTGGTCGGCGATGCCCTCGGCCAGGACGAGACCTATGTCGGCCGGGTGAGGGCGGGGCAGGCTGATCCCTGTCAGGTCAATTTGTGGATTGTGTCTGATAATGTGCGAAAAGGTGCCGCGCTGAATGCCGTGCTCCTGGGTGAGTTGTTGATAAAACACTATCTGTAAAAGATACTTACCCACAGATTTGTAGAATTATTCGAGCTTGTTAATACTGGTTCGATCCGCTGCTGCCGGGGAGCGTCCGTCCATGCATGGCTGGGCGAGCGGACAGCAAGCACCGACGCACTCCCTCTCGTGAAACGAGAAAAGATATTAAAACCAAGGGATTACACTATGGTTCGGCTTCGTACACTGGTTCGGGCAATCGCGGCGGCCTCGGTCCTGACTTCCGGCATGGCGCATGGATTGGGACTGGGGGAAATCACCCTGAAGTCGGCGTTGAACCAACCGTTGGATGCCGAGATCGAGCTGCTCGAAGTTCGTGACCTGGGTTCGGGCGAGGTGATCCCGAGCCTGGCGTCGCCGGAAGAGTTCAGCAAGGCGGGCGTCGATCGCCTGTACTACCTCACCGACCTGAAGTTCACGCCGGTGGTGAAGCCCAACGGCAAGAGCGTCATTCGCGTGACCTCGTCGAAGCCGGTGCAGGAGCCCTACCTGAACTTCCTGGTCCAGGTGCTCTGGCCGAACGGCCGCCTGCTGCGCGAGTACACCGTCCTGCTGGATCCGCCGCTGTACTCCCCGCAGGCCGCGGCAAGCGCTCCGCAAGCGCCGGTCAGCGCGCCGCGCGCGACCGGCGCCCCGCGAGCCCCGCAGGCTCCGGCTCCGGTGCGTACCACCGCGCCGGCAGGCAGCGACACCTATCGCACCGTTTCCAACGACACGCTCTGGGAGATCGCCCAGCGCAACCGTACCGATCGCGTTTCCGTACCCCAGGCGATGCTCGCGTTCCAGGAGCTGAATCCGGGCGCCTTCGTCGATGGCAACATCAACCGGCTGAAGAGCGGCCAGGTCCTGCGCATTCCCACCGAACAGCAGATGCTGGAGCGCTCGCCGCGCGAGGCGCTGTCCCAGGTGCAGGCGCAGAACCAGAGCTGGCGCGGCAGCCGCAATCCGGCCGCGGGCAGCGCTGGCGCCAGGCAGTTGGATGCGACCCAGCGCAATGCCGCCGGGTCGGCGCCATCCAAGGTCGACGCCACGGACAATCTGCGCCTGGTGTCTGGCGAGGGCAAGGCCAGCAAGGGTGCCGACAAGGGCGGAAAGGGCGACAGCAAGGCGATCGCCGATACCCTGGCGGTGACCAAGGAAAGCCTCGACAGCACTCGCCGCGAGAACGAAGAACTGCAGAGTCGCATGCAGGATCTGCAGAGCCAGTTGGACAAGCTGCAGAAGTTGATCCAGCTGAAGGACGCCCAGTTGGCCAAGCTGCAAGGGCAGTTGGGCGCCGAAGGCCAGGGCGCAGCCCAGCCGAACGCAGCCCTGCCGGATGCGTCCCAGCCCAATGCGGCCGCGCAGGCGCCGGCTCAGCCCGGGACTCCTGCTGCGGCAGCGCCGACTCCTGCTCCAGCCGGAGAAGCACCCGCCGCTCCGGCGCAGCCTCCGGTGGCGCCGCCGCCCGCGCCAGCTGCCGAGAAGCCTCCGGCACCTGCCGTTCCGGCGCCCGCTCCGGTACAGGCGGCAGAGCAGCCGGCACCGAGCTTCCTCGACGAACTGCTGGCCAACCCGCTGTGGTTGGCGGTGATCGGCGGTAGCGCACTGCTGGCGTTGCTGGTGCTGCTGATGATCCTGTCGCGGCGCAATGCGCAGAAAGAGAAGGAAGAAGCCCAGGCTTTCGCCGCGGATACCGGCGAGGAACAGGAGGATGCGCTGGACCTGGGAAAGGACGGCTTCGACGACCTGACCCTCGACGAGCCTGAGCCGCAGGTCGCAGCCGTCGCTCCGCAGGTCGAGAAGACCACCGCGCAGACTTCCGATGCGCTGGGCGAGGCCGACATCTATATCGCCTACGGGCGTTTCAACCAGGCCGCCGAACTGTTGCAGAACGCCATCTACGACGAGCCGCAGCGCACCGACCTGCGCCTCAAGCTGATGGAAGTCTATGCCGAGATGGGCGATCGCGAAGGTTTCGCTCGCCAGGAAAACGAGCTGCGCGAAATCGGCGGCGCACAGCCGCAGGTCGAGCAGCTCAAGTCGCGCTATCCGGCAATGGTCGCGGTCGCCGCGGTTGCCGGCCTGGCCGGCGCCAAGCTGGCGCAGGACGAGCTGGATAGCTTCAGCCTTGACGACCTGTCGCTCGACGACAGCGGTCACGCGGCCAAGCCGGATGCGGCAGGACAGGATCTCGACGACGCCTTCGACCTGAGCCTGGACGACCTGGGCGGCGACGACGTGCAGGCCGACCTCAAGTCCGACAGCGGGGCGCTGGACGACCTGACCCTGGACAGCGATCTGGACCTGGCGGCCTCGACCCCGGCGGATAAGCCTGTCGACGATCTCGACTTCGGCCTGGATTTCGCGGAGTTGGCAGAGACTCCGAGCCAACCCAAGCATGACGACCTGGGCGATTTCTCCCTGGATCTCGACGCGCCGGAAGACAAGCTTTCGGACGACGACTTCCTGCTTTCGCTGAACGACGAAGTGCCCGCCGCGGCGCCTGCCGACAACGAATTCACCCTCGATACCGAGGCTGCCGAAGAGCCGGCGTTGTCCCTGCCGGACGACTTCGACCTGTCGCTGGCCGACGAGCCGACGGAGCCGGCCGCTCCGGAGAAGGGCGAGGACAGTTTCGCCGCCCAGTTGGACGAGGTGAGTGCGCAGTTGGACGAGTTGGCCAGCAACCTTGACGAGCCGAAGAGCGCGACGCCGAGTTTCTCCGCCGAGGATGCAGCGGTCGCCTCCGCCCTGGACGGAGACGCCGACGATGACTTCGACTTCCTCTCCGGTGCCGACGAAGCGGCGACCAAGCTGGATCTGGCTCGCGCCTACATCGACATGGGCGATAGCGAAGGCGCGCGCGATATCCTCGACGAAGTCCTGGCCGAAGGTAACGACAGCCAGCAGGCGGAAGCCCGCGAGTTGCTGGAGCGCCTGGCCTGATCCGGAAATGAAGCGACCCTCATGAACGATGTTGTTCCGCCAGCGGCAGCCGAATCGGCTGCCGCTGGCGTTTCCAGAATCGCCCTCGGCATCGAGTACAAGGGCTCCCGCTATCGTGGCTGGCAGCGCCAGGAAGCCGGCGTGCCTTCCGTGCAGGAAGCGCTGGAGCGCGCCTTGTCGAAGGTTGCCGCCGAGCCGGTCGGGGTGATCTGCGCCGGCCGTACCGACGCTGCCGTTCATGCCAGCGGCCAGGTGGTGCATTTCGACACCGCGGTGGAGCGCCCGTTGAAAGCATGGGTGATGGGCACCAACGCCAACCTGCCCGCGGATATCAGTGTGACCTGGGCGAGGGTGATGCCGGCGCATTTCCACGCGCGCTTCTCGGCCATGGCCCGGCGCTATCGCTACGCCATCTACAACGATCCGATCCGCCCGGCGCACCTGGCCGAGGAGGTCACCTGGAACCATCGGCCGCTGGATATCGGGCGGATGCGCGAGGCGGCCCAGGTACTGGTCGGCACCCATGACTTCACCTCGTTCCGGGCGGTGCAGTGCCAGGCCAAGTCGCCGGTCAAGACCATGCATCACGTGCGCTTGCTGGAGCATGGTCGGTTGATCGTGCTGGACATCCGCGGTAACGCTTTCCTTCACCATATGGTGCGCAACATCGCTGGCGTCCTGATGACCATCGGTGCCGGCGAGCGGCCGATCGAATGGGCGAAGGAGGTGCTCGAGGCGCGCGACCGGCGCGCCGGTGGGGTCACCGCTCACCCCTACGGACTCTATCTGGTGCGGGTGGAGTACCCCGGGGAGTTCGAGTTGCCCGAGCGCTACCTGGGGCCGCATTTCCTTTCCGGATTGCCCGATATCGTCGGCTGACGTCGAATCGGGCTTTTGCTACCATCGAGAATTCCCGCCGGACCGGCCGTCCGGCGGTTCGTCGCTCACTCGCCGAGGATTCTCCGTCGTTGCCAGCCGTTCGCATCAAGATCTGCGGTATCACCCGAGTCGAGGACGCCCTGGCCGCTGCCGCGGCGGGCGCCGATGCCATCGGCCTGGTGTTCTATGCGAAGAGCCCGCGGGCGGTGGATATCCATCGGGCGCGGGAGATCGTTCGTGCCCTGCCGCCGTTCGTGACCAGCGTCGGCCTGTTCGTCAACGCCAGCCGCTGCGAACTGGGCGAGATTCTCGATGCGGTGCCGCTGGACCTGCTGCAATTCCATGGCGACGAGCGCGCCGAGGACTGCGAGGGACATCGGCGACCCTACCTGAAGGCCCTGCGGGTGAAGCCCGGCGACGACATCGTCGGGCGCGCGGCGGCATATCCGGGAGCTGCCGGGATTCTCCTGGATACCTATGTGGAAGGCGTGCCCGGCGGCACGGGGGCGGCGTTCGACTGGTCGCTGGTGCCGACCGACCTGGGCAAACCCCTGGTGCTGGCCGGCGGTCTGACGCCGGATAACGTCGGCAGGGCAGTCGAGCAGGTCAAGCCCTACGCGGTGGACGTCAGCGGTGGCGTCGAGGCGAGCAAGGGAATCAAGGATGCGGCGAGGGTCCGCGCGTTCGTGGACGCGGTGCGTTCGCGGCGCCGCGACGAGACATGATGTGACGACGGGCGGCCCGCCGCCGTCCACTAGCGTGTCGCCGTTTCCGCGACAACGCCCGGCCGCCGATAGGGAGGCCAGATATTTCGCGATAGCCGCTCGCCGGGTATCGCCCAGGTGACCGCGCAGGCGGGGGATGGGACAGGCCGCGAAACGTTTCGCAGCCGTGGGGCCCACCGCTGCCGGCGGTCACGAAGATGAATTTGCTCAGGGACGCCGTCACCGGATCGGTGCGGCCATCCCGACCTTGCACTGGAGAACAAAGAGCATGAGCAACTGGCTGGTAGACAAGCTGATCCCTTCCATCATGCGTTCCGAGTCCCAGAAGAGTTCGGTACCGGAAGGCCTGTGGCACAAATGCCCGTCCTGCGAAGCCGTGCTGTACCGTCCGGAGCTGGAAAAGACCCTGGATGTCTGCCCGAAGTGCGATCACCACATGCGCATCAACGCGCGTACCCGCCTGGACATCTTCCTCGATGAGGACGGTCGCGAGGAGCTGGGTGCCGACCTCGAGCCGGTGGACCGCCTGAAATTCCGCGACAGCAAGAAGTACAAGGATCGCCTCGCCGCGGCACAGAAGGACACCGGCGAGAAGGACGCGCTGATCGCCATGAGCGGCAAGCTGCAGGGTATGCCGGTGGTCGCCTGCGCCTTCGAGTTCTCCTTCATGGGCGGTTCGATGGGCGCCATCGTCGGCGAGCGCTTCGTTCGCGCAGCCAACGTCGCCCTGGAGAAGCGCTGCCCGCTGATCTGCTTCTCCGCCTCCGGCGGCGCGCGCATGCAGGAGGCGCTGATCTCGCTGATGCAGATGGCCAAGACCTCGGCGGTCCTGGCGCGCCTGCGCGAAGAAGGCATCCCGTTCGTCTCGGTATTGACCGACCCGGTCTACGGCGGCGTTTCCGCCAGCCTGGCGATGCTCGGCGACGTGATCGTCGGCGAACCCAAGGCGCTGATCGGCTTCGCCGGTCCCCGCGTGATCGAGCAGACCGTCCGCGAGAAGCTGCCGGAAGGCTTCCAGCGTAGCGAGTTCCTCCTCGAGCATGGCGCCATCGACATGATCGTGCATCGTGCCGAGTTGCGGCCGCGCCTGGCCAATCTGCTGTCGGCCTTCACTCATTCGCCGAGCCCCGTATCCGCATGACCCAGCGTTCCCTGGCCGATTGGCTGAGCTATCTCGAACAACTCCATCCGACGGCCATCGACATGGGCCTGGAGCGTTCCCGCGAGGTAGCGCGCCGGCTCGGCCTGGGAAGGCCGGCGAAACGCGTGGTCACCGTTACCGGGACCAACGGCAAGGGCTCCACCTGCGCCCTGCTCGCCGAACTGCTGCGTGAGCAGGGGTTGTCGGTCGGGGTCTACAGCTCGCCGCACCTGCTGCGCTACAACGAGCGGGTGCGGATCGACGGCATCGAGGCCGGCGATGCGCAACTGTGCGACGCCTTCTCCGCGGTGGAGGCCGCACGTGGCGAGATTTCCCTGACCTATTTCGAAATGGGCACGCTGGCCGCCTTCTGGCTGTTCGAGCGCGCCGGGCTGGACTTCGCGGTGCTGGAAGTCGGCCTTGGCGGGCGCCTGGATGCGGTCAACCTGATCGACGCCGACCTGGCGCTGATCACCAGCATCGGCCTGGACCATGCGGACTGGCTGGGCGATACCCGCGAAAGCGTGGCTTTCGAGAAAGCCGGTATCCTGCGCGCCGGCAAACCGGCCCTGTGCGGCGATCTCGATCCCCCGCAGCCATTGCTGGAGCAGGTGGCTGCGCTGGGGGCACCGCTTTACCTGCGCGGTCGCGACTACGACCTGGCGCTCGCCGATCATGGCTGGCACTGGCGCGGGCTGGCCGCGGACGGCCAGGCGCTGGCGCTGCACGATCTGCCGTTGCTCGGGTTGCCCATGGAAAACGCCGCGCTGGCCCTGCAGGCCTACGCGTTGCTCGAGTTGCCCTGGCAGGCGGAGCGCCTGGCCGAGGCGCTGCGGCGGACCCGGGTGACCGGTCGCCTCGATCGCCGCGACCTGTCCTGGAACGGCCAGCCACGCCAGCTCCTGCTGGACGTCGGGCACAATCCCCAGGCCGCCCAGTACCTGGCGCAACGCCTGCGTGCCGCAGCGCCACGAGGGCGCTACCTGGCGGTCTTCGGCCTGCTGGCGGACAAAGACCTGGATGGCGTACTGGAACCCTTGACCGGCTTGGTGCAGGATTGGGCCGTTGCACCGTTGCCGACCCCGCGTTCGCGGCCGGCCGCGGAGCTGGAGGCGGCGCTGATCCTGCGCCAGGTTCCGGCGAGCAGCCATGCGGATATCGCCGCCGCCCTGGACGCGCAGTGCGCCAAGGCTACCGCGGATGATGTCATTCTGCTGTTCGGATCGTTCTATAGCGTGGCCGAAGGCCTGGAATGGCTGGCCCGTAGAACGGATAAGGGGGAGTAAATCATGGCCTTGCTGGAAAGAGGGCTGAAGCAGCGCATCGTCGGGGCGTTGGTGCTGATCGCCCTGGCGGTGATCTTCCTGCCGATGCTGTTCACCCGCGAAGACGAGTCGCGCCAGGTCGTGGTGGAAGCGCCGCCGCGCCCGCAATCGCCGGCCATGCCCAGTGTCGAGGTGCAGCCGACCGAGGTGCCGGAACTGCAGCCCGGCGAGGAAGGCATCGCTCCCGAGATCGTCGAGGAAGGCTCCCCGGCCGCCGCCGGCCAGCCCAGCCAGCCGATCGGCGGCCTGCCGGCGACCCCGCCGGCCACCCAGCCGCCCGCCCAGGCCCAGGCGCCGGCCGCCAGCCTGCCGCCAAGCCAGCCGCAACCGCCCGCTGCGCCGCCGAGCCCGCCGCCCGCGGAGAAGCGCCTGGACGCCAACAACCTGCCGCAGAGCTGGTCGGTACAGCTTGCCAGCCTGTCCAACCGGGCGCGCGCCGAGGAATTGCAGAAGACCCTGCGCTCCCAGGGCTACAACGCCTACATCCGCAGCTTCGACGGGATGAACCGGGTCTTCGTCGGGCCGGTGATCCAGCGCGCCGAGGCGGATCGCCTGCGCGACCAGTTGAGCAAGCAGCAGAAGCTCAACGGCTTCGTCGTGCGCTTCCAGCCGGAACGCGGTTGACCGCGACCCGCGGCTTACCGTCGCGGGCGCGCTCTGCTAAAATGCAGCGCCTTTTCTGCTTGTGGGCTGCATAGTGGCATTTACCTGGGTCGATTGGACGATGGTCGCCATCATCGTCGTTTCCAGCCTGATCAGTCTGAGTCGCGGCTTCGTCAAGGAAGCCTTGTCCCTGCTTACCTGGATAGTCGCCGGCGCGGTGGCCTGGATGTTCGGCGGGGCGCTGGCGCAGCACCTGGGCGAGTACATCCAGACCCCCTCGGCCCGCATCATCGCAGCCTGCGCGCTGCTGTTCATCGCGACCCTGCTGCTCGGGGCGCTGGTCAACTACCTCATCGGCGAACTGATCCGGGTCACCGGCCTCTCCGGCACCGACCGCTTCCTCGGCATGGTCTTCGGCGGTGCGCGCGGCGTACTGCTGGTCGTGCTGCTGGTCGGCCTGCTCAGCCTGGCCCCGGTACAGCAGGACCCTTGGTGGCAGCAGTCGGTGCTGATGCCGCATTTCCTGATGGTTGCCGACTGGTCGAAGAACTTCATTCTCGGTTTCGCCGGCCAGTGGTTGCCGGCCGCGCCGATAACGCCGCCGAGCGGCATCGGCGGGCTGCTTCCCAGCCAGTGATTTTGGCGGGACACTGGCCGAGGCCGGGTCCCGCGGTTTTCCAGGGCGGCGCGTCGATGGCGCGGCGCCGGCGGCACAGGACGTGCCGCGAGCCAGTCGGCGGCGAAGGTCGCCGATTCGCGGGAGCCAGCGGCCCACAGGCCCTGGTCAGCTCGATGGTCCGGGACGGACCGATCGCGCTTCCCATCTTTCCAGCTTGAGCCAAGTAGGGGTTGCGTCACATGTGTGGCATCGTCGGTATCGTGGGCAAGTCGAACGTCAATCAGGCGCTGTATGACGCGCTCACCGTCCTCCAACATCGCGGCCAGGACGCTGCCGGTATCGTCACCTGCCATGACGATAAGCTGTACCTGCGCAAGGACAACGGCCTGGTCCGCGACGTCTTCCAGCAGCGCCACATGCAGCGCCTGATCGGCAGCGTCGGCATCGGCCATGTACGTTACCCGACCGCCGGCAGCTCCAGCTCGGCGGAGGCGCAGCCGTTCTACGTCAACTCGCCCTACGGCATCACCCTGGCGCACAACGGCAACCTGACCAATGTCGAGCAGTTGGCCAAGGAAATCTACGAATCCGACCTGCGCCACGTGAACACCAACTCCGATTCGGAAGTGCTGCTCAACGTGTTCGCCCACGAGCTGGCGGTGCGCAACAAGCTGCAGCCCACCGAGGAGGACATCTTCGCCGCGGTTTCCTGCGTGCACGACCGTTGCGTCGGCGGCTACGCGGTGGTGGCGATGATCACCGGCCATGGCATCGTCGGTTTCCGCGACCCCAATGCGATCCGTCCGATCGTCTTCGGCCAGCGGCATACCGAGAACGGCGTCGAATACATGATCGCCTCCGAGAGCGTGGCCCTGGACGTACTCGGCTTCACCCTGATCCGCGACCTGGCGCCGGGCGAGGCGGTGTACATCACCGAGGAAGGCAAGCTCTATACCCGCCAGTGCGCCAAGGCGCCGAAGTACGCGCCGTGCATCTTCGAGCACGTCTACCTGGCGCGTCCGGATTCGATCATGGACGGCATCTCGGTGTACAAGGCGCGCCTGCGCATGGGCGAGAAGCTTGCCGACAAGATCCTCCGCGAGCGTCCCGACCACGACATCGACGTGGTCATCCCGATCCCCGACACCAGCCGCACCGCGGCGCTGGAACTGGCCAACCGGCTCGGCGTGAAGTTCCGCGAGGGCTTCGTCAAGAACCGCTACATCGGCCGCACCTTCATCATGCCCGGCCAGGCGGCGCGGAAGAAATCCGTGCGGCAGAAGCTCAACGCCATCGAGCTGGAGTTCCGCGGCAAGAACGTGATGCTGGTGGATGACTCCATCGTCCGCGGCACCACCTGCAAGCAGATCATCCAGATGGCCCGCGAGGCCGGGGCGAAGAACGTCTACTTCTGCTCCGCCGCGCCGGCCGTGCGCTACCCCAACGTCTACGGCATCGACATGCCGAGTGCGCACGAGCTGATCGCGCACAATCGCAGCACCGAGGACGTCAGCAAGCTGATCGGCGCCGACTGGCTGGTCTACCAGGACCTGCCCGACCTGATCGACGCGGTCGGCGGCGGCAAGATCAAGATCGATCACTTCGACTGCGCCGTGTTCGACGGCGAGTACGTGACCGGCGACGTCAACGAGGCCTACCTGAACCGGATCGAACAGGCGCGCAACGATGCGACCAAGGCCAAGAGCCAGGCGGTCAGCGCGATCATCGATCTGTACAACGACTGACAAAGGGGAGAGCGGCATGACTCAGGACTGGGATGCCGGGCGTCTCGACAGCGACCTGGAAGGCGCGGCCTTCGACACCCTGGCGGTTCGCGCCGGGCAACGGCGGACGCCGGAGGGCGAGCACGGCGAGGCGCTGTTCACCACTTCCAGCTACGTCTTCCGCACCGCCGCCGACGCGGCCGCGCGGTTCGCCGGCGAAGTGCCGGGCAACGTCTATTCGCGCTACACCAACCCCACGGTACGCACCTTCGAGGAGCGCATCGCCGCCCTCGAAGGAGCCGAGCAGGCGGTGGCCACGGCGTCGGGCATGTCGGCGATCCTCGCCCTGGTGATGAGCCTGTGCAGCTCCGGCGACCACGTGCTGGTCTCGCGCAGCGTGTTCGGCTCGACCATCAGCCTGTTCGACAAGTACTTCAAGCGCTTCGGTATCCAGGTCGACTATCCGCCGTTGAGCGATCTCGCGGCCTGGGAGGCGGCGTGCAAGCCGAATACCAAGCTGTTCTTCGTCGAGTCGCCATCCAACCCACTGGCCGAGCTGGTGGATATCGCCGCGCTGGCCGAGATCGCCCACGCCAAGGGTGCGCTGCTGGCGGTGGACAACTGCTTCTGCACGCCGGCCCTGCAACAGCCGCTGAAGCTCGGTGCGGACGTGGTGATCCACTCCGCGACCAAGTACATTGACGGCCAGGGCCGGGGCATGGGCGGGGTGGTCGCCGGTCGCGGCGAGCAGATGAAGGAAGTGGTCGGCTTCCTCCGCACCGCCGGACCGACCCTCAGCCCGTTCAACGCCTGGCTGTTCCTCAAGGGCCTGGAAACCCTGCGTATCCGCATGCAGGCGCACAGCGCCAGTGCCCTGGCCCTGGCCGAATGGCTGGAGCGCCAGCCGGGCATCGAGCGGGTCTACTACGCGGGCCTGCCGAGCCATCCTCAGCATGAGTTGGCCCGGCGCCAGCAGAGCGGCTTCGGCGCGGTCGTCAGCTTCGACGTGAAGGGCGGGCGCGATGCCGCCTGGCGCTTCATCGACGCTACCCGGATGGTCTCGATCACCACCAACCTGGGCGACACCAAGACCACCATCGCCCACCCGGCGACCACCTCCCACGGTCGACTGTCCCCCGAGGACCGCGCGCGCGCCGGGATCGGCGACAGCCTGATCCGGGTCGCGGTCGGCCTGGAAGACCTCGACGACCTCAAGGCCGACATGGCTCGGGGGCTGGCCGCGCTGTGATCGAACCCAACCTGCGAGGCAACGGCAAGGTCGCCCTGGTCACCGGGGCGGCCCGGGGCATTGGCCTGGGCATCAGTGCCTGGCTGATCGCCGAGGGCTGGCAGGTAGTGCTTGCCGACAACGACCGTGAACGCGGGGCCAGGGTGGCCGAGGCGCTGGGCGAGCACGCCTGGTTCGTGGCCATGGACGTGGCCCAGGAGGGCCAGGTGGCGATGAGCGTGGCCGAGGTGCTCGGTCAGTTCGGCCGCCTCGACGGCCTGGTCTGCAACGCCGCCATCGCCAATCCGCGCAATACGCCGCTGGAGGCGCTGAGTCTCGGCGAGTGGACCCGGACCCTGGCGGTCAACCTGACCGGTCCGATGCTGCTGGCCAAGTACTGCACGCCTTATCTGCGCGCGCACAATGGCGCCATCGTCAACATCGCCTCGACTCGTGCCCACCAGTCGGAGCCTGACTCCGAGGCCTACGCCGCGAGCAAGGGCGGGTTGCTGGCGCTGACCCATGCCCTGGCCGCCAGCCTGGGCCCGGATATCCGTGTCAATGCGCTCAGCCCCGGCTGGATCGATACCCGCGAGGCCGCCGAGCGCGAGGCTGCGCCGCTGACCGAGCTGGACCACGACCAGCACCTGGTCGGCCGGGTCGGAACGGTGGAGGATGTCGCGTCGCTGGTGGCTTGGCTGCTCTCCGAGGACGCCGGTTTCGTCACCGGCCAGGAATTCCTGGTCGATGGCGGCATGACCCGGAAAATGATCTACCTCGACTGAGTTGGTGGGGAGATGCGGAAAAGGCGCTGTTCCGAAAGGAGCAGCGCCTTTTTTTCGTATGAGGCCGCCTTGCCGGTATGGCGCCGTTATTCCGTCTTCAGTTCGCGCAGATCGACGGCCTGTCCATCGAACAACTGGTTGGCGTTGGTCGGCAGGATGCTGGGTCGTCCCTCCGGGCCGCGAGTGCCGTCGATGACCCGGATGTCGCTGTATTTCTTGCCCGAGAGCGCGGCGAGACCGGCGCTGTCGCGGACCACCGTAGGACGCAGGAAGACCATCAGGTTGCGCTTGGTGTGGGTGTCCTTGGTGGAACGGAACAGGCGACCGAGCAATGGGATGTCCCCGAGCAGGGGAACCTTCGACTCGGCTTGGGAAACGTCGTCCTGGATCAGGCCGCCGATCACGATCACTTGGCCGTTCTCGGCGAGGATGGTGCTCTTGATCGAGCGCTTGCTGGTGATCAGGTCGGTATTGTTGCGCTGCTGGGCGTTGGGCAGCAGGGCCGAGATCTCCTGCTCGATCTCCAGGCGCAGGGCCGCGCCGTCGTTGATGTGCGGAGTGACCTTGAGGCTGACGCCGATATCCTTGCGCTCCACGGTGGTGAACGGGTTGCTCGAACCTTCGCTGTTGGTGGTGTAGGAGCCGGTCTGGAACGGTACGTTCTGGCCGACCAGAATCTCCGCTTTCTGGTTGTCCAGGGTCAACAGGCTCGGGGTCGACAGCAGGTTGCTCTTGGTGTTGGCCGAGAGCGCGGTGACCAGCGCGCCGAAGCTGCTGCTGCCGATGCCGACGATGGCGCCGTCGGGGATGGATTCCGGTGCCTTGTTGCTCTCGAGCGATTGCAGCAGGGTGCCGATGGACAGTCCGGTATTGGCGAAGTTGGTCTTGGTTCCGCCCATGCCGCCCTTGTTGATCGCCCATTGCACGCCGACGGCATCCTGGATGTCGCCGGAGATCTCGACGATGGCCGCCTCCACCAATACCTGGGCACGCGGCACGTCGAGCTGGCGAACGATGTCTTCGAGAGCGTTGACCGTGTCCGGGTCGGCCAGCAGGACCAGGGCGTTGGTGCTTTCGTCGGCACGGATGAGGATGTTGCTCGGTCGGCCGCCGCCGGTCTGTTCGCCGCCCTGGCCGCCATTGTTCTTCATGCCTTCGGAAATCTGGCCGAGGGTTTCCGCGAGGGTCTTGGCGTCGTTGTGGCGCAGGCGGATCACCCGGGTGTTGGCTGAGCGCGCGGTCGGGGTGTCCAGCGATTGCGCCAGTTGCACCAGCTTGGCGCGCGCCTGCGGCGGGCCGAGGATGATCAGGCGGTTGGTGCGCGCGTCGGCGATCACCTGGGCGCCCGTCGCGCCCTTGGCCTGGCCGCGGCTCATGGCGTTGTTGAGCACCTCGGCGGCGTCCATCACCCAGCCGTAGCGCAGGTTGATCACGCTGTAGTCGTGGCTGCCCTTCTGGTCGAGCTGGCGGATCACGTCTTCGATTCGCGCGATATTGGCGCTGCGGTCGCTGATGATCAGCGCGTTGGCCGAGGGCACCGCGGCGAGGTGGCCATATTGTGGGACCAGCGGACGGATCAGCGGGATGAGTTCCGATACCGGGCTCTGCTGCACCTGGATCACCCGCGTCTCCAGGCGATCCGGCGCGCTCTGGCCGCCGCCGGCCTCGGTCTTGGCCTCGGCGTTGGGCACGATGCGCGCCTGGTCGCCCTGGGCGACCACGGTGAAGCCGTGGGTGCTCATCACCGAGAGGAACAACTGGTAGACCTCGCTCAACGAGAGCTGGGCCTTGGAGACCACGCTGACCTGGCCCTTGACCCGCGGGTCGACGACGAAGGTCTCGCCGGTGATTTCGGAAATCTGGTCGATGAATTCGCGGATGTCGGCATCCTTGAGGTTGATCGTCCAGTGCGCCTCCTGCTGGTTGCCGGCCGGGACGAAGGCGTTCCCGCCGCTGTTTTCGGCGTGCGCCGCCTGGATGCCGAGGGCCAGGCTGAGAAGGACGGCGGGAACGTACGAACGACTGGAAGGGGCAAACAGGGCGCGGAGCAAAGGCTGGGACATCGGGTCAGTCGCTTTCCGTAGGCGTGGTCGTGGGCTCGCTCGAGTCTTCTTCGGCGGGTTCTGCGATGGGCGTGGCTTCCATCTGCTGGCGCAAGGCGTCCAGGCGCTCGCGCAATGCTGCAGCGTTCTCATCCTGCAGGCTTTGCAGTTGTTCGATCGAGTCGTTCTCGCTTGTAATGTCGTCCGCGCTGGCCAGCAGTCCCCCGGAACGGTGCGGGAAGGGCAGGCTTTCCAGGCGCCCGCCGCGCTGCAGTTCGACGCGGTCGCGGTAGACCGCGTGCAGCTTCACGCCGTCGCTGATCTCGCCGCCGACCGCGTAGCGGTGCGGCTTGTCGCCCTGGCGCTGGATGATCGCGCTGGACAGCTTGGGATCGCTCTGGACGAAGCTGCCCTTGAGCACCAGGTCGAGGTTGGTGGCCGGTGGCGGGGCGTTGGGGTCCTGGGCGCTGGTGCCGAAGAGGCGCGCCAGGCGGGTCGGATCGCTGCGGATCGACTCGTGGCTGACCGGCGAGGCGGCGACGGCTACCGGGCTGCGTTGCAGGCGCAACCAGCCGGCCGCCTGCCAGGCGAGGCTGATGCTCATGGCGATGATCAGGGCAACAGCCAGAAGGGCCGGGGCGTACCGCTGCAGCCAGCGGGAAGAGGCGCCGGAGAAAGGCAATACATCACTCCTGGTCTTTATCGTTATGTCTGAAGATCGCCGAGGGATCATAGCAGTTCGTTGCCAGTAGGCTACCTACTTCTATCAATAGGTGTGACTGGCCGGGCCAGGCACGCTTGTGCTTAAGATAACGGCTCGCCAGGATACTTCTGCAAGAGGAACTCGGGATCGGCCGCACAAAACGACTAACAACTAACAATACTGACGGTAACCGTTCAGTGGTCATATACGACCAAGATACTTCTGTAAGGTTACCGCTATAAGGCATCCATGATGACAGCCCCATTACCCGACATCGCCGCGCCGGCCGCACCGCCACGGCGTCTGCCGTTCAGCTTCGCCAAGCGCCAGGGCCTGCTGTTCCTGTGCCTGGAGGAGCAGTACTGGCTGGCCTGCCGGCCGCAGGTGGAGCTGGCGGCGATCGCCGAGGCGCAGCGCTTCGCCGGCCGCCGCCTGCCGCTCAAGGCGCTCGGCGAGGACGCCTTCAACCAGGCCCTGGCGGCCTCCTACCAGCACGACTCCTCGGCGGCCATGCAGCTCGCCGAGGACCTCGGCGGCAGCCTGGACCTCGCCGCGCTGGCCGACCAGGTCCCGGAAACCGAGGACCTGATGGAGCAGGAGGACGACGCGCCGATCATACGCCTGATCAACGCGATCCTCGGCGAGGCGATCCGCGAGAACGCCTCGGACATCCACCTGGAAACCTTCGAGAAACGCCTGGTGGTGCGCTTCCGCGTCGACGGCGTGCTGCGCGAGGTGCTGGAGCCCAAGCGCGAGCTGGCGGCCCTGCTGGTATCGCGGATCAAGGTCATGGCGCGGCTGGACATCGCCGAGAAGCGTATTCCCCAGGATGGGCGGATTTCCCTGCGGGTCGGCGGGCGCGAGGTGGACATCCGCGTCTCGACCCTGCCCTCGGCCAACGGCGAACGGGTGGTGCTGCGTCTGCTCGACAAGCAGGCCGGGCGCCTGAACCTGCAACACCTGGGCATGAGCGAGCGCGACCGCAAGCTGATGGACGAAACGGTGCGCAAGCCGCACGGCATCCTGCTGGTCACCGGGCCCACCGGCTCGGGCAAGACCACCACCCTGTACGCCAGCCTGACCACGCTCAACGACCGCACGCGGAACATTCTCACCGTCGAGGATCCGATCGAATACCACCTGGAGGGCATCGGCCAGACCCAGGTCAACGCCAAGGTCGACATGACCTTCGCCCGCGGCCTGCGGGCGATCCTCCGGCAGGACCCGGACGTGGTGATGGTCGGCGAGATCCGCGACCGGGAGACCGCCGAGATCGCGGTGCAGGCTTCGCTGACCGGCCACCTGGTGCTCTCGACCCTGCACACCAACAGCGCCATCGGTGCGATCACCCGCCTGGTGGACATGGGCATCGAGCCGTTCCTGCTGTCCTCCTCCATGCTTGGCGTGCTGGCCCAGCGCCTGGTGCGGGTGCTCTGCCCGGCGTGCAAGGAGCCCTACCGCGCCGACGAGGCCGAGTGCGCGCTGCTCGGCGTCGATCCCGCCGCGCCGCCGACCCTGCATCGCGCCCGCGGCTGCGGCGAGTGCCACCAGCATGGCTATCGCGGGCGTACCGGTATCTATGAACTGGTGGTGTTCGACGACCACATGCGCTCGCTGATCCACAACGAATCCTCCGAGCAGGAAATGACCCGGCATGCCCGCACCAGCGGACCAAGCATCCGCGACGACGGTCGGCGCAAGGTGCTGGAAGGCGTCACCACGGTCGAGGAAGTCCTGCGCGTGACCCGGGAAGAATAATGGCCGCCTTCGAATACCTCGCCCTCGACCCCAGCGGTCGCCAGCAGAAGGGCGTGCTGGAGGCGGACAGCGCGCGCCAGGTCCGCCAGTTGCTGCGCGAGCGCCAATTGGCGCCGCTCGACGTGAAGCCCACCCGTACCCGCGAGCAGAGCGGGCAGGGCGGGCGCCTGACGTTCGCCCGCGGACTGTCCGCGCGCGACCTGGCATTGGTGACCCGGCAACTGGCGACCCTGGTCCAGGCCGCGTTGCCGATCGAGGAGGCGCTGCGCGCCGCCGCGGCGCAGTCCACCTCGCAGCGCATCCAGTCGATGCTTCTCGCGGTGCGCGCCAAGGTCCTCGAAGGCCATAGCCTGGCCGGCAGCCTGCGCGAGTTTCCCACCGCCTTTCCCGAGCTGTACCGGGCGACTGTGGCTGCCGGCGAGCATGCCGGGCACCTCGGCCCGGTGCTGGAGCAACTTGCCGACTACACCGAGCAGCGCCAGCAGTCGCGGCAGAAGATCCAGCTGGCGCTGCTCTATCCGGTGATCCTGATGGGCGCTTCGCTGGCCATCGTCGGCTTCCTGCTGGGCTACGTGGTGCCCGACGTGGTCCGGGTGTTCATCGACAGCGGGCAGACCCTGCCGCTGTTGACCCGCGTGCTGATCGGCGTCAGCGACTGGGTCAAGGCCTGGGGCGCGCTGGCCTTCGTCGCGGCGATCGGCGGGGTGATCGGCTTCCGCTACGCGCTGCGCAAGGATGCCTTTCGCGAGCGCTGGCATGGCTTCCTGCTGCGCGTGCCGCTGGTCGGTCGGCTGGTGCGTTCCACCGACACCGCGCGCTTCGCCTCGACCCTGGCGATCCTCACCCGCAGCGGCGTGCCGCTGGTGGAGGCGCTGGCGATCGCCGCCGAGGTGATCGCCAACCGGATCATCCGCAACGAAGTGGTCAAGGCCGCGCAGAAGGTCCGCGAGGGCGCCAGCCTGACCCGCTCGCTGGAAGCCACCGGGCAGTTTCCGCCGATGATGCTGCACATGATCGCCAGCGGCGAGCGCTCCGGCGAGCTGGACCAGATGCTGGCGCGCACCGCGCGCAACCAGGAGAACGACCTGGCGGCGCAGATCGGCCTGATGGTCGGCCTGTTCGAACCGTTCATGCTGATATTCATGGGCGCGGTGGTGCTGGTCATCGTCCTGGCCATTCTTCTTCCGATCCTTTCTCTCAACCAACTCGTGGGGTAATCGCGTGAATCAGAGCCGCCCATTGCAGCGTCGCCAACAGTCGGGCTTCACCCTGATCGAAATCATGGTCGTGGTGGTCATCCTCGGCATCCTCGCCGCCCTGGTGGTGCCGCAGGTAATGAGCCGTCCCGACCAGGCCAAGGTCACCGTGGCCAAGGGCGACATCAAGGCCATCGCTGCCGCGCTGGACATGTACAAGCTGGACAACTTCGCCTATCCGAGCACCCAGCAGGGCCTCGAGGCGCTGGTGAAGAAGCCCACCGGCAATCCGCAGCCGAAGAACTGGAACAAGGACGGCTACCTGAAGAAGCTGCCGGTCGATCCGTGGGGCAATCCCTACCAGTACCTGGCGCCGGGCACCAAGGGCCCGTTCGACCTGTATTCGCTGGGCGCCGACGGCAAGGAAGGCGGCAGCGACAACGACGCCGACATCGGTAACTGGGACAACTGACCGGACATGCGGGCTTCGCGCGGCTTCACCCTCATCGAGCTGATGGTGGTGATGGTCATCATCAGCGTACTGATCGGCCTGGCGGTGCTCAGCACCGGCTTCGCCAGCACCTCGCGGGAGCTGGACAGCGAGGCCGAGCGGCTCGCCGGGCTGATCGGCGTGCTGACCGACGAGGCCGTGCTGGACAACCGCGAGTACGGCCTGCGCCTGGAGCGCGATGCCTACCAGGTACTGCGCTACGACGAAGCGAAGGCGCGCTGGTTGCCGGTGGCGCGCGACAGCCACCGCCTGCCGGAGTGGGCGGAGCTGACCTTCGAGCTGGACGGCCAGCCGCTGGTGCTGGCTGGCAGCAAGGGCGAGAAGGAGCAGAAGAAAGGCACCGACCAGCCGCAATTGCTGATCCTCTCCAGTGGCGAACTCAGTCCGTTCCGCCTGCGCCTGGCCGAGCGCGGACCCGAGGGGCGGGCGTTGTCGCTGAGCAGCGACGGTTTCCGCCTGCCACGGGTCGAGGTGGCGCGGCGATGAAGCGCGCGCGTGGTTTCACCCTGCTGGAAGTGCTGGTGGCCCTGGCGATCTTCGCCATGGTCGCGGCCAGCGTGCTCAGTGCCAGCGCGCGCAGCCTGCAGAACGCCTCGCGGCTGGAAGACAAGACCCTGGCGATGTGGATCGCCGACAACCGTCTCAACGAATTGCAACTGGAACAGACGCCGCCCTCCAGCGGCCGCAACCAGGGCGAGCTGGAGTTCGCCGGGCGCCGCTGGGAGTGGCGCACCCAGGTCGACAGCACCGCCGAGCAGGATATGCGGCGGGTGATCGTCTGGGTCGCGGCGAAGCCCCTTGGCCGCGAGCGTGGCAGCATCGAGGAACGCGCCGCGGCGCGCCTCGTCGGTTTCCTCGGGAGCCAGCCATGAGGCTACAGCGGGGCTTCACCCTGCTCGAGCTGCTGATCGCCATCGCCATCTTCGCCCTGCTGGCCCTGGCCACCTACCGCATGTTCGACAGCGTGATGCAGACCGACCAGGCGACTCGCGTGCAGGAGCAGCGCATGCGCGAGCTGGTGCGGGCGATGGGCGCGCTGGAGCGCGACCTGACCCAGGCGGTCGAACGTCCGGTACGCGACGAACTGGGCGATAACCGTGGCGCCTTCCTCAGCGAGGGCGAGAACGACCAGATCGTCGAATTCACCCGTGGCGGCTGGCGCAACCCGCTCGGTCAGGCGCGCTCGCGCCTGCAGCGGGTGCGCTGGTCGCTGTCCGGGGAGACCCTCGAACGCCGCTACTGGCTGGTTCTGGACCGCGCCCAGGACAGCAAGCCACGGGTGCAGCAGGTGCTGGACGGGGTTACCGCGCTGAGCTGGCGCTTCCTCGACAAGGAGCACAACTGGCAGGGCCACTGGCCGACCGACGAAGGCAGCGAGGAGGAGCGCCTGGAAAGCCTGCCGCTGGCGGTGGAGATGACCCTGGAGCACCGCCACTACGGCAAGCTGGTGCGCGTCTGGCGTCTGCTCGATCCGCCGCTCAAGCAGGACCAGCCGCAGGGCCAGCCGGGCGGCGAGAATGGCGAGGGCGGAGTGCCGCAGCCGCCGGAAGGCATGCCGGGGGCGCCGGAATGAGGCGCGGGCAGAACGGCGTCGCGCTGATCACCGTGCTGCTGGTGGTGGCGGTGGTGACCATCGTCTGCGCCGGGCTGATCATCCGCCAGCAGTTGGCGATACGCAGCAGCGCCAACCAGTTGCACGTGCGCCAGGCCTGGCACTATGCGCTGGGCGGCGAACGCCTGGCGGAAGCGGTGCTGCGCCGCGACCTGCGCCAGGGCGGCGAGAATACCCGCGAGCCGGTGGACCACCTGGGCGAGGCCTGGGCGCGACCGATGACGCCGTTCAAGCTGGACGACGGCGGCGAGCTGCGGGTGCGGATCGAGGACCCCAGCGGGCGTTTCAACCTCAACGGACTGGTGCGCAAGCGCAAGGTCAAGCCGGACTCGGTGAAGCAGTTCCGTCGCCTGCTGGCCACCCTGGGGATGAAGGAAGAGATCGTCCAGGGCTTGCCGGACCGGCTGGCCGACTGGCTCGACGCCGACCAGAATCCGCAGGGCGAGCAAGGCGCCGAGGACAACCAGTACCTGCTGGAAGCGCCGGCGTACCGCGCCGCCAACCGCAGTTTCAAGGACGTGTCCGAGCTGCGCCTGCTGAAATTGTCGGAAGCCGACTATCGACGCCTGCTGCCGTTCGTCAGCGCCTTGCCCGAAGATGCGCCGCTGAACGTGAACACTGCCAGCGTGCCGGTGCTGGCCGCCATGTTCGAGATCGATCCGGGACAGGCGGAAAACATCGTGGACGCCCGCGGTCGGGAAGGTTTCCAGAGCAAGGACGATTTCACCAAGCATCTGACCCAGTTGGGTTCGAAGACCGGAAACGTCAGTTATGCCGTCGGCACCCGCTACTTCCAGGTGATCAGCGAGGTCAGCCTGGGCGACCGCCGGCAGGTGCTGGTGAGTACCTTGCAGCGGGGCAAGGACGGCAAGATACGCGTGATGGCCCGCGACATGGGGCAGGGCGGCCTGCCCATCCCGTCGACGGGCGGCGACGATTGGAAGAAGGACGAGCGATGAGTGGAGTGAGTGCGCTGTTCCTGCCGCCCGCCAGCACGGCGGGGGCCGATGGGGAACTGGCGGTATGGTGGGTGCAGGATGGCGAGTGCCGGCGCGCGCCGTTCGCCCAGGCGCTGGCGGAGATCCGCGCGCCCTGGCGGCTGTACCTGCCGGTGGAGGCGGTGACCGCCTGCGCGGTGAACCTGCCTACACAGAAGGCGCGCTGGTTGCGCCAGTCGCTGCCGTTTGCGGTGGAGGAACAACTGGCCGACGATGTCGAGCAGATGCACCTTGCCCTTGGTCCGGCGCTGGCCGACGGCCGCCACCGGGTATTCGCCGTGCAGCGCACCTGGCTCGCCGCCTGGCTGGCGCTGGCCGAGGGCGCGGGCAAGGCACCGGCTTCGCTGCATGTCGATGCCGATTGCCTGCCGGGCGAGGGCAGTTGCCTGTTCTGGCTGGAAGAGCGCTGGTTGCTCGGCGGCAGCGGCGCCGTACGCCTGGCCTGCGGCAGCGAGGATTGGCCGGTACTGCGCGACAGTTGCCCGCCGCCGCAGCGGGCCTTCGCCGCGCAGGAGGTGGCGCCCCTGGAGGGGGTGGAAGTCCAGGCCCTGGCGGGCAATCCGCACGTCTGGCTGAGCGAGCAGCCGCTGGGCACCGACCTGGCCCAGGCCGAGTTCGCCGCGCGCCAGCAGAGCAGCCAGTGGCGCCGCTGGCGGCCGCTGCTGGGGTTGGTCGGGCTGTGGCTGGTATTGCAATGGGGCTTCACCCTGGTCCAGGCCTGGCAGTTGCAGCGCGAAGGCGACCGCTACGCGGCGCAGAGCGCAGAACTCTACCGCCAGTTGTTTCCCGAGGACCGCAAGCTGATCAACCTGCGCGCGCAGTTCGACCAGCACCTGGCCGACAGCGCCAGCAGCGGCGGCGAGGGCCAGTTGCTCGGCCTGCTTGGCCAGGCCGCCACGGTGATCGGCGGCGAGCCGACGGTGAGCGTCGAGCAACTGGACTTCAGCGCCGCTCGCGGCGACGTCGCCCTCCAGGTGCGGGCTCCCGGTTTCGACGTGCTGGAACGGCTGCGTTCGCGTCTCAGCGAGTCCGGGCTGGCGGTGCAGCTGGGTTCGGCCAGCCGCGATGGCTCGACGGTCAGCGCGCGCCTGGTGATAGGAGGTTGAGATGAAGGTGATGACGCAATTCCACGAGCGCCTCAGGGCCCAGGCGGAAACCTCGCAGCTGGCGATCCGCTGGCGCGGGCTGCCGGCGCGGGACCGCCTGGCGCTGCTCTGGCTCGGCGCGTTCCTCCTGCTGGTGGTGCTTTACCTGGCGCTGTGGCGCCCGGCCGAGCGCCATTTGCAGTCGGCGCGGCAGTACTTCACCGAACAGCGCGCGCTGCATGCCTACATCCAGCAGCAGGCGCCCAACGTGCGCCAGGCTGATGCCGCGGCGCCGCAGGCGCAGATCGACCCGGCGGCGCTGCAGGGCATGGTCACGGCTTCGGCGGCCCAGGCCGGACTGAGTGTCGAGCGCCTCGACAACGAAGGCGAGGGCGCCGTGCAGGTGGCCCTGCAGCCGGCGCCATTCGCCAAGCTGCTGCCCTGGCTGGAGCAGTTGAACGGGCAGGGCGTGCAGGTGGCGGAGGCCGGCCTGGACCGCCAGGTCGACGGCCGGGTCTCGGCGCGCCTGAGCCTGCGGGTCGAGTGAGCGGCCCGTGGCTGGGGCCGGCATGGGCCCCGGCGCCGACCGCGCCGACAGGCGATCGCCGAAATTTCAAAAAAAATTCAATCAGGGCATTGACTTAGGTTTTTCGGTCGGTAGAATGCGCCCCACTTCGAGAGTGAAGGGTGATTAGCTCAGCTGGGAGAGCATCTGCCTTACAAGCAGAGGGTCGGCGGTTCGATCCCGTCATCACCCACCAATCTCGCAAGTTACGCGCAGCGGTAGTTCAGTCGGTTAGAATACCGGCCTGTCACGCCGGGGGTCGCGGGTTCGAGTCCCGTCCGCTGCGCCATTCACTTCCCCTCC
>NZ_KI517354.1:341143-1110101 GCF_000478485.2 Pseudomonas sp. P179 | reverse complement strand
TCTTGCCCAGCCGACGCGCAGCGGTAGTTCAGTCGGTTAGAATACCGGCCTGTCACGCCGGGGGTCGCGGGTTCGAGTCCCGTCCGCTGCGCCATACATCTTCACCACGCCGAGGCGGGGTGAGCCACGAAGAAAGCGGCCAATGGCCGCTTTTTTCGTTTCCGTCGTCCCCTGCGTCTTCCGTTTTCTCCTTGTTTGCCGGATTTCCTGCTCCGTCGGTCCGCGCGCGGTAATCCCGCTGTCATCTTCCTCGTCTACAGCTGAAAGACACAGACGAACGAAAGGTGATCCGCGATGGACGACTACCAGGAAGAACTGCTGGAGCAGCATGCCGCCGAATGCGACCTGCCGGAGCCGGCGGACGACGCCACCGAGATGTGATCAGGCGCTCTGTCGCTGGGCGCGGCGGAATTCGCCGGGCGTCTGCCCGCTCCAGCGCTTGAAGGCGCGCTGGAAGGCTTCCGCCGAGGCGAAGCCGAGCAGGTAGGCGATTTCGCCGAAAGCCAGGTCGGTCTCGCGGATGTAGACCATCGCCAGGTCGCGGCGGGTGTCGTTGAGGATGCTGCGGAACTGCGTGCCTTCCTCGGCCAGCTTGCGCCGCAGGGTCCAGGTCGGCAACTTGAGGCGCGCGGCGACTTCCTCGAGGTCTGGCTCGCGGCCATTGAGCATCGGCCCCAGCAGGCGGCTGACGCGCTCGCGCCAACTGCGGGTGCGGGTCAACTGCTCCAGTTCGCGGTTGCAGAGTTCCAGCATCTGGTTCCAGGTGCTCGGACAGTGCTCGGCATTCGCCAGGGCCAGGCTGGCCTGGCTCAGGCGCAACTGGTTGGTCGGCGCGCCGAATTCCACCGGGCAGCCGAAGAATGCCTCGTAGCGCTCGGCCCAAGGCGGTGCTGGATATTCGATATCCACCCGCTCCGCTTTCAACGGCTGCCTTGCCAGGGCGCCGAGATGGCTGATCCAGCCCGCCAGCACCGAATCGACGACGAAGCGGTTGTAGGCGTTGTAGGGGCTGATCGAATAGAAGCGCAGCCAGGCGCCGCCGGCGTCTTCCACCAGGCTCGACTGGCCCCGGTAGTTCTGCGCGTAAAGCGGTTCCAGGTGGATCATTGCCCGCGCGGCGGCGCGCAGGTTGGGCGCCTGGGCGACGCTGACGCCGGCCAGGCCCATCTGTCCGAGACGGCTCAGGCGGCCCATCTGCAGGCCAAGGGCGGGGTCGCCGCTGAGCTGTATGGCGGCATGGCCGAGGCGCATGTAGCGAGGGATCGACAGGCGCGCCCCGGGTTCGGCCAGGCGCCGCTGGTCGAGGCCGTACTGCTCGAGCAGTGGTGCGGGCTCGACGCCGGCGGCGAGCAGGGCGTCGGCCAGCGCCTGGACGAAGCCGACCGAGAGGTCGCCGAGGCGAACCCGGGGCGCGCTCATAGCCAGAGATTGACCAGTTGCGCACCGCCGCCGGGATTGGCCTGGCGCATGCCCTGCGACGAACCGAGCAGGCTTTGGCCGTCTTCGGTGACGTTCCACAGGCGGCTATGGGCGAAGGCCACGGCGGCGCCGCGCGCACCGCTGGCCAGCAGGCGCTCGCCGACCGCCAGGCGCTGCCAGGCCTCGGCGTTGCTCAGGCTGTTCGGCGCCAGGCGTACGTCGCCGGGAACCAGCTCCGCATCGAAGCCGGGCCAGGGCTGCTGCCAGCGACCGCTCTGGTTCAGGGCGGCGGGGATCGCCAGCAGTTCGACGCGCTGTTCGACCAGGGTGGCGTAGGTGTCCGGGTACCAGCTGTCGGTGCCGATCAGCACGCCCAGGCGTCCTGCCGGCGTATCCAGCACCTGCAGGCGCTCGCCGCGACCGTTGTTGAGGTAGCTCAGTTCGTGGCGGGTCGGGAACACCTTGCGTTGCGGCTGGCCGAGCGGCCGGCCGTCGGGACCGAAGGTCAGGCTGACGTTGTACAGCTGGCCGGTGCCGGGACGCAGCTCGCCGTCCTCGACCTCGGGGTCGGGCAGGACGATGGAGCCGGCGACCACCGTCACCTTGAAATCATGGGCGAGCCCGCCGAACAGGGTCTGGTAGTCGTGGGCCATGTCCACCGCCTTCATCCGGAACAGGGTGTCGGTGAGACGCTGATCGCCGCGCGCGGTGATCCAGCCGCGCGCCACCTTCAGTGGGTTGCTCGCGGCCATCCAGTCCATCGCCGTGGGCCAGTCGGCAGCGGCGTAGACCTCGGGCTTCTCGCCGCTGGCCACCAGCCAAGTGCCGACATGCTCGGGGAACACCACCACCGTGCGCTCGTTGAGCAGGCCCTGGCGGCGGGCATTTTCCAGGTAGGCGTGGAATTTCAGTTGCAACCGTTCGGCGCTCTGGTAGTCCGGCGTGAACAGTTCCGGCTGGACCGCCAGCAGATTGCCGCGCTCGCCGGGCTGGCCCTGGACCACGCTGACCTGGCTGCGCAGGTCGGACAGGTAGTGGCCTACCGGGCGGCGTTCGGCCCAGCCGGCGTAGGCGGCGAAGAGGGTGATGAGGATCAGGAAGATCAGCTTGCGCATGCGGGTCTCCAAGGCAGCCCACAGGGTAGGGGAGTGGCGTCGGCTTGCCAAGCATCCCTGTGCATTCCGATCAGTAACTTGTCATTTAGGATCATTGAGCGCTCCGGTGGCGCTCCTTAGAGTCGTCGCCATACCGACCGCTGCCCGTCCCGCGCATTGCGCCCGAGGCCGCGGCATATCCGTGAACGCGTTTCGCCCGATGTGGAGACCCCCGATGACCGCCGCCGTTCCCTATCCGCACCTGCTCGCCCCGCTGGACCTCGGCTTCACCACCCTGCGCAACCGCACCCTGATGGGGTCCATGCACACCGGTCTGGAAGAGAAGCCGCAGGGCTTCGAGCGCATGGCGGCGTATTTCGCCGAACGCGCCCGTGGCGGCGTCGGCCTGATGGTCACCGGCGGCATCGGCCCGAACGAAGAGGGCGGCGTGTATTCCGGCGCGGCCAAGCTGAGCACGCCGGAAGAGGCGGAGAAGCACAGGATCGTGACCCAGGCGGTGCACGAGGCGGGCGGCAAGATCTGCATGCAGATCCTGCATGCCGGCCGCTACGCCTACAGCCCGAAGCAGGTGGCGCCGAGCGCGATCCAGGCGCCGATCAATCCGTTCAAGCCCAAGGAACTCGACGAGGAAGGCATCGAGAAGCAGATCGCCGACTTCGTCAACTGCGCCAGCCTGGCCCAGGTCGCCGGCTACGACGGCGTCGAGATCATGGGATCGGAAGGCTACTTCATCAACCAGTTCCTCGTGCAGCACACCAACCAGCGCACCGACCGCTGGGGCGGCAGCTACGAGAACCGCATGCGCCTGCCGGTGGAGATCGTCCGCCGGGTGCGCGAGGCGGTGGGGCCGAACTTCATCATCATCTATCGCCTGTCGATGCTCGACCTGGTCGAGGGCGGCAGCAGCTGGGACGAGATCGTGCTGCTGGCGAAGGCCGTCGAGAAGGCCGGCGCGACCCTGATCAATACCGGCATCGGCTGGCACGAGGCGCGCATCCCGACCATCGCCACCAAGGTGCCGCGCGCGGCCTTCACCAAGGTCACCGCCAAGCTGCGCGGCGAGGTCGGCATCCCGCTGATCACCACCAACCGCATCAACACTCCCGAGGTGGCGGAGAAGGTCCTGGCCGAGGGCGATGCCGACATGGTCTCCATGGCCCGGCCGTTCCTCGCCGACCCGGATTTCGTCAACAAGGCCGCCGCCGGCCACGCCGAACGGATCAACACCTGTATCGGCTGCAACCAGGCCTGCCTCGACCACACCTTCGGCGGCAAGCTGACCAGTTGCCTGGTCAACCCGCGCGCCTGCCACGAAACCGAGCTGAACTACATCCCCACCACCAGGCCGAAGAAGATCGCCGTGGTCGGCGCCGGCCCGGCCGGCCTGGCCGCCGCCACCGTGGCCGCCGAGCGTGGGCACCGGGTCAGCCTGTTCGACGCCGCCGGCGAGATCGGCGGGCAGTTCAACGTGGCCAAGCGGGTTCCCGGCAAGGAAGAGTTCCACGAGACCCTGCGCTACTTCCGCAACAAGCTGGAGAGCACCGGTGTCGAACTGCACCTGAACCGCCGGGTCGGCGTGGACGACCTGGTCGCGGGCGGCTACGACGAGATCGTCCTCGCCACCGGCATCGTTCCGCGCACACCGGCGATCCCCGGCATCGAGCATCCGAAGGTGATCAGCTACCTGGATGCGATCCTCGAGCGCAAGCCGGTGGGTGGCAAGGTGGCGGTGATCGGCGCCGGCGGCATCGGCTTCGACGTCTCCGAATTCATCACCCATGCCGGTCCGTCCACCAGCCTGGAGCGCGAGGCGTTCTGGAAGCAGTGGGGGATCGATACTCGCCTGGAAGCCCGCGGCGGCATCGCCGGGATCAAGGCCGAGGTGCATCCGGCGGCGCGCCAGGTGTTCCTCCTGCAACGCAAGAAGAGCAAGGTCGGCGACGGCCTCGGCAAGACCACCGGCTGGATCCATCGCGCCGGCCTGAAGAACAAGCAGGTGCAGATGGTGAATGCCGTGGAGTATCTCGGGATCGACGACGCCGGCCTGCATATCCGCGTTGCCGAGGGCGAGCCGCAGGTGCTGCCGGTGGATACCGTGATCGTCTGCGCCGGCCAGGACCCGCTGCGCGAGTTGCAGGACGGCCTGCTGGCGGCCGGCCAGAGCGTGCACCTGATCGGTGGCGCCGACGTCGCCGCCGAGCTGGATGCCAAGCGCGCCATCAACCAGGGTTCGCGCCTGGCCGCCGAACTCTGAGAGCCTTTCCGCGATCTGTTGCGTAGCGGAGAAACTGCGTTGAAAACGGCTTTTCTCCAGCTCGCACAGGTTCTGCGTATCGCCCCTGTCCGCCCTCGTCGGCGCGGCGGGGCGCTGCGCACCGGTTCGGTGAACGGTGGCGCTCTGCCACGGTGATCTCCGTCCGCTCAAAACCCGACCGCTTCACAATTTCCCCTACCGCTCGGCGGGCCGTCCGGCATCGCCCGGGTGTCTGCCAACCCAGTCACATTGCCCGCGACATTTTTTCCCCTAGACTTGCCCGAACAACGAGATAGCGCCTGTTTTTCAGGTGACATGCCAGATGGGTACTGCCGGATGCGGGCCGCCTCGCCAGGCGTTCGAGGGTTAGCGATGAGCATGCAGAAAAAGCCACAGATGGCGGAGGCCGTGCTGTTCTTCAACGACAGCGGCGTCTGCAAGGAAATGCTGTATCCCGAATTCGAGGCGCTGCTCGATGGCCTGGTGCGCATGCCGGAATACGCCGACCGGCAGATGCACCTGGCCTATGTGTTGATCAATCCGCGCCTGCAGGCGCGGGCGGCGGTGTTCTTCTATCTCGATTTCGACGAGCAGGGCGGCGCCGACACCGGCTGGAACCTGCCTCTGCGCAACCTCGCCGAACGCGCCGGACGCGGCCCCGACATGGGCGGCGGGCCGATCCGCCTGGCCTGTCGCAGCCAGTGCCCGGTGTCCTGGCACCAGATGCACCTCTGGGACCCGGAGAGCAGCGCCGGACGCAACCATTTCGTGCTCATCCGCGACGCGCTCAGGCGCAACCAGCTGGGCCTGCTGGTGGACGAAGAGCCTGCCGCGGTGGAGCCGCAGCGGCTGCAGATGGCCGCCGAAGAGCAATGGTACGCCGCCGGTCCCGCCGCCCCGAAGGCATCGCCCGCGGAGCCTCCGCGCAAGCAGGAGGACGAGCAGACGGCGCGCCTGGCGCAACTGGTCAAGCAGCAGCGACAACAGCTCGCCGCCCTGGCCCGGCAGCAGGAGCAGCGCCTGGCCGGGCTCGCCCGGCAGCACGAAGAGGAACTGGCCAGGCGCGAACAGGACGCCCGCGGGCAACTGGACATCCTGCGCAGCGAAGTGCTCAGCCTGCAACAGGCCCTGGAACGGCAGGCGCGGGAGAACGCCGAATTGCAGCAGCGTCTGCTGGAGCAGGGCGAGCAGTTCCAGCGCAACCGCGAGGAACTGACCCGGCAACTGCGTTTCATCGAGAACCAGGGGCGCAACGAGACCGACCTGCTGCGCTCGGAGTTCGCCGACGAACTGGAGGCTCGGGTGGCGGCGGCGGTGGCCGGCTACAAGGAGCAGGTCTCGATCCGCGACGTCGAACTGGCCTACCGCAACGAGCTGGACCAGCAACTGGAGCAGGAACTGGCCGAGCTGCGCGCCGAGCGCGACCGTCTGGCCGCCCAGGGACCGGAGCAACTGCTGGAGCGTCTATCCGGCCAGGGCGTGGTATTCGTCGCCTACCATCCCGGTGCCGGGCACCTGACCATCCCCTTGCAGGACATCCCGCGTTACCAGGACAATCCGCTGGCCTACGCGGCGGCCAAGTGCTTCGTCTCCGAGAGCCAGTACCGCCAGTGGCTGGACCACTTCCAGCAGCCGCGCTGCGAGGCGCTGCTGCCCGGCGGCGAACGCTGCAACCTGCCGCTCGACCGGGTCGACAACCCGGCGCGCTTCGTCGCCGGCGACACCAACTGCTGCGCCCGGCACAAGACCACGGGGCGTCTGCGCACCGTGAGCTGACTCCTTGCCGTTTCCCCACTGGTCACCGCATACACCCTTGCAGCGTCTCGAACTCGACTGGCTGCAACGGGCCGGGGTCGAACTGGCGCTGCTGCGCCTGGACCAGGCCGATCCGCTGATCTCCGGCAACAAGGGGTTCAAGCTCGCGCCACACCTGGCGCTGGCCCGTGAGCAGGGGCTGGACGGCCTGATCAGCCTCGGCGGCGCCCATTCCAACCACCTGCACGCGCTGGCCGGCGCTGGCGCGCGTTTCGGTTTCCGTTGCGTCGGCCTGTTGCGCGGACACGAAGTCGATACGCCGACGGTGCGCGACCTGCGCAGTCTCGGCATGGAACTGCACTGGCTCGGCTACGGCGGCTATCGCCAGCGGCATGCCGCCGGCTTCTGGCTTCCCTGGCGGGAACGTTACCCAGGCTTGCTGCCGGTCGCCGAGGGCGGTGGCGGGCTGCAGGGCGCGCGCGGTTGCATCGGGCTGGTGGAGCGCATAGCGACCCAGTTGCCGACGCTCGGCTGGGACGATTACGACGCGATCTGGGTGGCCGCCGGTACCGGTACGACACTGGCCGGCCTGGTGCTCGGCGAGGCCGGGCGGCATCCCGTGGTGGGCGCGCTGGCGGTGCCGGAGGACCACGGCGTCGCCGCCCAGGTCGCGGCGACCCTTGCCGAGGCGGGCTGGGCCGATGCCGGCTATCGCCTGCTGGACGCCAGCCGTGGCGGTTTCGCCCGCCTCGATGGGCGATTGGCGCGGTTCATCGTCGAGTTCGAGACGGCCAGCGGCGTCGCCCTCGAACCGCTGTACACCGGCAAGCTGCTGCTCGCCCTGCGCGAGGCTGTGGAGAGCGGCGCGGTGGCTCGCGGCAGCCGGCTGGTGGCGCTGCACAGCGGAGGCCTGCAGGGCCGCCGGGCATTGCAGGAGCGTTTGCTGGCGTTGCTCTGATCAGGCATCCGCGGCCTGGCGCGCGCTACCCCACAGGCTGAGCCCCGGCGGCCAGTCGTCGCTGGCCAGGAACAGGCGCTCGGCCTCTACCCAGTAGCCGTCGCGCGGCACCACCCTTACCAGCATTTGCGGACGTGCCTCGCCGGCGAAGGCGATGTTCCAGCAGGCGCCGTCGCGCGGTGGGTCGAGCGGGTCCTGCCGCCGCATGGCCGGCGCCAGCCAGTGCTCGCGCGACAGATGCAGCCAATGCTGCCCGGCCTGCGGTCCGGCCAGGCTGGCCAGGTACGCCGGCCAGTCGCGCTGGCGGAGCCAGCGGCCACGCAGATGCCGTGGCTCGATGTCGGCGGGCAGGCTGCCCGGCCCGGGCCAGGGATGGAACAGGTAGCCGCTCAGCCACAATGCGGAAACGGCCGATTCGGCGCCATGGGCGGCCAGCACCTGGCGACCCTCGCGGGTCGCCGCCAGCGGCAACTGGTGTCGGCAGAGGTGTTCCAGCTTGCGTGACAGGCGGTCCTGGCCGCCGGGCCCGAGCCAGTCGCCGGGGCCGGACTGGGGCCCCAGGTAGAGTTTGATCGCCAGTTCCAGGTGGTGGATGCCGTCGTCGTCCCGCAGCAGCAGGTCGAGTTCGCCAAGGGTATGCCCGCCGTCGCGCACCGGCAGGTTGGCGGCGATCAGGCGCACGTCCGGGGCCTGTTCCAGGGCGAATTGCCAGAGATGTTCGTAGTACAGGCCGAGACGCTGCCGTGGCCATTGCGCGAGCCAGGCGGCGAGGTGCTGCGGCTGTCGCTCCTGTTCGCGCAACCAGGCGGCCAGGCGCTCCGGTTCCTGGCGCCAGCGGCTGGCGGCGAGCGGATGGCGCTGCGGCTCCGGGGTCCGGCGCAGCAACGGCGGGGCGAGCAGGGTCCAGGCCAGGTCGCGGACGGCCGGGTGGCGCAATTCGTCGAGCAATTCGGTCAGCAGCGTCATACTCAGAGGTTAGCCGGGTTGCGCCACTCGCGGCGATTTCCCGTACATGCGCGGGTTTGCCGCTGTCCGCGGCTTTCGCCCATAATCCGCTCTATCCCGCCCGCCAGCTTTTCGCAGGAACCGCATGGAACCCTTTCGCAATATCGGCATCATCGGCCGCCTCGGCAGCACCCAGGTGCTGGACACCATCCGCCGGCTGAAGAAATTCCTGATCGATCGCCACCTGCATGTGATCCTCGAGGACACCATCGCCGAAGTCCTGCCCGGACACGGCCTGCAGACCTGCTCGCGGAAGATCATGGGCGAGATCTGCGACCTGGTGGTGGTGGTCGGCGGCGATGGCAGCATGCTCGGCGCGGCCCGCGCGCTGGCCCGGCACAAGGTGCCGGTGCTGGGGATCAACCGCGGTAGCCTGGGCTTCCTCACCGACATCCGTCCGGACGAACTGGAGGTCAAGGTCGGCGAGGTGCTGGACGGCCAGTACATCGTCGAGAGCCGCTTCCTCCTCGATGCCCAGGTGCGTCGCGGTATCGACTCGATGGGGCAGGGCGATGCGCTCAACGACGTGGTCCTGCACCCGGGCAAGTCGACCCGGATGATCGAGTTCGAGCTGTATATCGACGGCCAGTTCGTCTGCAGCCAGAAGGCCGACGGCCTGATCGTCGCCACGCCCACCGGTTCCACCGCCTACGCGCTGTCCGCCGGTGGTCCGATCATGCATCCGAAGCTGGATGCCATCGTCATCGTGCCGATGTACCCGCACATGCTTTCCAGCCGCCCGATCGTGGTGGACGGCAACAGCGAGCTGAAGATCGTCGTGTCGCCGAACATGCAGATCTACCCGCAGGTCTCCTGCGACGGGCAGAACCATTTCACCTGCGCCCCCGGCGATACCGTGACGATCAGCAAGAAGCCGCAGAAGCTGCGCCTGATCCACCCCATCGACCACAACTACTACGAGATCTGCCGGACCAAGCTCGGCTGGGGCAGCCGCCTGGGCGGAGGCGACTGATGCAACTCGACCCCGGACGTGGCTACGACCTGATCGGCGATGTCCACGGCTGCGCGCATACCCTGGACCGCCTCCTCGACCTGCTCGGCTACCGCCTGCAGGGCGGCGTCTGGCGCCATCCGCGGCGCCAGGCGCTGTTCCTCGGCGACATCGTCGACCGCGGCCCGCGCATCCGCGAGGCCCTGCACCGGGTGCACGCGATGGTCGACGCCGGCGAGGCGCTGTGCATCATGGGCAACCACGAATTCAACGCGCTCGGCTGGAGCACCCCGGCGGCGCCCGGCAGCGGCCGCCAGTACGTCCGCGAGCATACGCCGCGGCATGCCCGGCTGATCAAGGAGACCCTCGAGCAGTTCGAGGGCCACGATGCCGACTGGCGCGACTTCCTCGGCTGGTTCCAGCAACTGCCGCTGTTCCTCGATGCCGGGCGCTTCCGCATGGTCCATGCCTGCTGGGACGGCGAGCTGATCGCGACCCTGCGCCGGCAGTTCCCCGACGGGCGGATCAGCGAAGCCTTCCTGCAGGAGTCGGCGGAGCCCGGCAGCTTCGCCGACCTGGCCTGCAACCGCCTGCTGCGCGGCACCGACATGCGCCTGCCGCACGGCGCCACCCTGACCAGCAGCGATGGCTATACGCGCGCCTTCTTCCGCACCAAGTTCTGGGTCGAGGACGAGGCGCCGCGCACCTACGGCGATATCGTCTTCCAGCCCGACGCGTTGCCCGAAGCGATCGCCCGCGAGCCGCTCAGCGAGGAGCAGAAGTCCAGCCTGCTGACCTACGGCGCCGACGAACCTCTGTTGTTCGTCGGCCACTACTGGCGACGCGGCACGCCGGCGCCGATCCGGCCGAACCTGGCCTGCCTGGACTACAGCGCGGTGATGTACGGCAAGCTGGCGGCCTACCGCCTGGATGAGGAAACCCGCCTGGACCGGCACAAGTTCGTCTGGGTCGAAGTGAAGCGGCCGGAGGCTGACGAGTGAGCGCGGTGCAGGTCCTGAAGTTTCCCCTGTCGGTCGACCTGGCCGGCTTCGTCGGCCTGCTGCGGCGTCTGAACGTGCCGCACCGGGTCAGCGAGGAATCCGGCCAGCAGGTCCTCTGGGTGCCCGACGAGCGGCTCGCCGAGCAGGTCCGCGAGTTGTACCGGCGTTATCCCGAAGGCGATCCGCAGGCGACCCTGGAAGCCGCGCCGCGACCGGCGGGGCAGGGTTTCGTCCGGCAACTGCGGATGAGCCCGATGACCGCCGCGGTGTTGCTGCTGACCTTCGTCGTCGCCGCTGTCACCTACCTTGGCGACAACTTCGCGACGATGCGCTGGCTGACCTTCCAGGACTTCCGTATCCAGGGCCAGTACGCGCTGTTCACGCCGTTGGCCGAGAGCCTGGCGGCGGGTCAATGGTGGCGGCTGTTCACGCCGATGCTGATCCACTTCGGCTGGCTGCACCTGGCGATGAACGCCATGTGGTTCTGGGAGCTGGGCCGGCGCATCGAATTCCGCCAGGGCGGCCCGATGCTGCTCGGCCTGACCCTGCTGTTCGGCCTGGTGTCCAACGTGGTGCAGTACGCGGTGAGCGGCGCCAGCCTGTTCGGCGGGTTGTCCGGGGTGCTCTATGGCCTGCTCGGGCACTGCTGGATCTTCCAGTACCTGGCGCCGAACCAGGCCTATCGCCTGCCCAGGGGCGTCGTGGCGATGATGCTGATCTGGCTGCTGGTGTGCCTGTCCGGGGTGATCGACCTGCTCGGTTTCGGCTCCATCGCCAACGGCGCGCACGTTGGCGGGTTGCTGGTCGGTTGCCTCAGCGGTTTGCTGGGCGGCCTGCTGGCGCGGCGTCGCCGTTGAGCGAGGGGCTGCGGCAGCTTCGATGTGCGCCGCCGGCCCCGGCCCGGTAGAATGGCCGGTACGCCTTTTCACCGGAGCCGGCCATGTCGTCCTTCAACCAAGCGATCGAGAACATCACTCCAGAGATCTACCAGAACCTCAAGCTGGCCATTGAGATCGGCAAGTGGCCGGACGGCCGCAAGCTGACCCAGGAGCAGAAGGAACTCTGCCTGCAGGCGGTGATCGCCTGGGAGCTGCAGAACCTCCCCGAGGAGGAGCGCACCGGCTACATGGGCCCGCAGCACTGCTCCTCGCATTCCGACGAGCCGATCCCGAACATCCTGTTCAAGTCGGACTCCGTGCACTGATGGAAGAAATCGCCCGCGGCGCGCTGAGCAAGATGACGGCGCGCCTGGAAAGCAATGCTCCCGTGCAATACGCCTTCCGCCTCGACGACCGCGAAGTCGCGGTGAACCCGCTGATCGGCCGGCCGCTGCGCCTGGAGTACCTCGGCAGCATCTTCTGCACCCATTGCGGCCGCAAGACGAAGAAGAGTTTCAGCCAGGGCTATTGCTATCCCTGCTTCACCCGGCTGGCGCAGTGCGACAGTTGCATCGTCAGCCCGGAGAAGTGCCACTACGAGCAGGGCACCTGCCGCGAACCGGAGTGGGGCGAGCGGTTCTGCATGACCGATCACGTGGTGTACCTGGCCAACTCCTCCGGGGTGAAGGTCGGCATCACCCGCGCCAGCCAGATTCCCACCCGCTGGATCGACCAGGGCGCGCGCCAGGCGCTGCCGATCTTGCGCGTGGCCACCCGCCAGCAGTCCGGCCTGGTGGAAGACCTGCTGCGCAGCCAGGTCGCCGACCGCACCAATTGGCGGGCCATGCTCAAGGGCGAAGCCGAGCCGGTCGATCTGGCGGCAGTCCGCGAGCAGTTGTTCGACCAGTGCGCCGACGGCCTGCGCGAATTGCAGCAACGTTTCGGCCTGCAGGCGATCCAACCGGTTATCGACCTCGATCCGCTCGAGATCGCCTACCCGGTCGAGGCCTACCCGAGCAAGGTCGCCAGCCTCGACCTGGAAAAAACGCCTATCGTCGAAGGCACGCTTCGCGGTATCAAGGGCCAGTACCTGATCCTCGACACCGGGGTGATCAACATTCGCAAATACACGGCCTACCAGATCGCCGTGCATCACTGAGCAGAAGGGCCACAAGCCATGCGCACCGAGCAACCGAAAGTCATCCACCTCAAGGACTATCAGGCGCCGGACTACCTGATCGACGAGACCCACCTGAAGTTCGAACTGTTCGAAGACCACAGCCTGGTGCACGCCGAGTTGAAGCTGCGGCGCAACCCCGAGCGCGGCGCCGGCCTGCCGCCGCTGTTGCTGCATGGTCAGCAACTGGAGCTGCTGGCGCTCGAACTGGACGGCCAGGCGCTCGGCGCGGACGACTACCAACTGGACGACGAGCAGCTCGGGGTGCAACCGCGGCAGGCCGAGTTCGTCCTCAGGAGCACGGTGCGTATCCATCCGGAGAGCAACACCGCGCTGGAAGGCCTGTACAAGTCCGGCAAGATGTTCTGCACCCAGTGCGAGGCCGAGGGTTTCCGCAAGATCACCTATTACCTCGACCGTCCCGACGTGATGAGTCGCTTCACCACCACCGTCAGCGCCGAACAGCAGCGCTACCCGGTGCTGCTCTCCAACGGCAACCCGGTGGCCAGCGGTTCCGAAGGCAACGGCCGGCACTGGGCGACCTGGGAAGACCCGTTCAAGAAGCCGGCCTACCTGTTCGCCCTGGTCGCCGGCGACCTCTGGTGCGTCGAGGACAGCTTCCGCACCATGAGCCAGCGCGACGTGGCGCTGCGCATCTACGTCGAGCCGGAGAACATCGACAAGGTCCAGCACGCCATGGACAGCCTGAAGAAGTCGATGCGCTGGGACGAGGAGGTCTACGGCCGCGAGTACGACCTGGACATCTTCATGATCGTCGCGGTCAACGACTTCAACATGGGCGCGATGGAGAACAAGGGCCTCAACATCTTCAACTCCAGTTGCGTCCTGGCCCGCGCCGAAACCGCCACCGACGCCGCCCACCAGCGGGTCGAGGGCGTGGTGGCGCATGAGTATTTCCACAACTGGTCGGGCAACCGGGTGACCTGCCGCGACTGGTTCCAGCTGTCGCTCAAGGAAGGCTTCACCGTATTCCGCGACTCGGAATTCTCCGCCGACATGAACTCGCGCACGGTCAAGCGCGTCGAGGACGTCGCCTTCCTGCGCACCAACCAGTTCGCCGAGGACGCCGGGCCGATGGCGCATCCGGTGCGCCCCGACTCGTTCATCGAGATTTCCAACTTCTACACCCTGACCGTCTACGAGAAGGGCTCGGAAGTGGTGCGGATGATCCACACCCTGCTCGGCGCCGAAGGCTTCCGCAAGGGCTCGGACCTGTACTTCCAGCGCCACGACGGCCAGGCGGTGACCTGCGACGATTTCGTCAAGGCCATGGAAGACGCCAATGGCGTCGACCTGACCCAGTTCAAGCGCTGGTACAGCCAGTCCGGCACTCCGCGCCTGGCGGTGGAAGGCGAGTACGACGCCGCCGCCCGCCGCTACACCCTGACGGTGCGCCAGAGCTGCCCGCCGACTCCCGGCCAGCCGAGCAAGGAACCCTTCGTCATCCCGCTGGAGCTGGGCCTGCTCGACGGCCAGGGCCACGAACTCCCGCTGCGCCTGGAAGGCGAGGCCGCGGCCCAGGGCGGCAACCGCGTGCTGGCGGTGACCGAGGCCGAGCAGCGCTTCGTCTTCGTCGAGGTGCCGGAGCAGCCGCTGCCATCGCTGCTGCGCGGCTTCTCCGCGCCGGTGAAACTGAGCTTCCCCTACAGCCGCGACCAGTTGCTGTTCCTCATGCAGCACGACAGCGACGGCTTCAACCGCTGGGAGGCCGGCCAACAGCTTTCGGTGCAGGTCCTGCAGGAGCTGATCGGCCAGCACCAGCGCGGCGAGCAACTGGTACTCGACCCGCGCCTGATCGAGGCCTACCGCACCCTCCTGGCGGACGAGGCGCTGGACCAGGCGATGGTCGCCGAGATGCTCTCGCTGCCCAGCGAGGCCTATCTCACCGAGATCAGCGAAGTCGCCGATGTCGACGCGATCCATGCCGCCCGCGAATTCGCCCGCCAGCGTATCGGCGAAGCGCTGTTCGAGCCGCTGTGGCAGCGTTACCAGGCCAACCGCAAGATTTCCCGCGACACCGCCTACCTCGCCGAGGCTTCGCACATAGCCCGGCGCAGCCTGCAGAACATCGCGCTGTCCTACCTGTCGCTGTCGGGCCGGGAGGAAATCCTCGCCGCCTGCCTGGAGCAGTACGAAGGCTGCGACAACATGACCGAGCGCCTGACCGCCCTGGCGGTGCTGGTCAATTCCGGCTTCGAGGCGGAGAAGGGCAAGGCCCTGGCCATGTTCGCCGATTACTTCAAGGATGACCCGCTGGTGATGGACCAGTGGTTCAGCGTGCAGGCCGGCTCGCCGCTGCCGGGCGGGCTGGAGCGGGTCCAGGCGCTGATGCAGCACCCGGCCTTCACCCTGAAGAACCCGAACAAGGTGCGCGCGCTGATCGGCGCGTTCGCCAACCAGAACCTGGTCAACTTCCATCGTCCTGACGGCGCCGGCTATCGCTTCCTCGCCGACCAGGTGATCGTGCTCAACGCACTCAACCCGCAGATCGCCTCGCGCCTGCTGGTGCCGCTGACCCGCTGGCGCAAGTACGACGAGGCGCGGCAGGCGCTGATGCGCGGCGAGCTGGAACGCATCCTGGCCTCCGGCGAATTGTCCAGCGACGTCTACGAAGTGGTGAGCAAGAGCCTGGCCTGATCCGCCAGCTTCACCCGGAAGAGGGTGTTACTGGCCACTGGCTGGTAACGCCCTTTGTTACTTCTGGGAATCGCTTCACTGTTTTCCATTGATGGAGTCCGCTTAATCGTGTTTCGCGAACCTCCCTGCGCAGGCTCTGCGAAGGGACTTTTCGCGCCACCGGCGAAATTCGCCTGGCGCGTTTTGTCGGACACTTCCTGTTTTCTGGTCAGTGAATGAACAGTCATCCCGCAGGAAGTCCTGTTTTTTTCGCAATCCATTGAATTGCCTGGAGGATTCCGTTGAATTGGCATCCCGGTTGCACTGCCTCGTCGCGCGGTTCCCTTTCGTCGATGCTAGGCCGGTGACGCCGCGACCACCCATAACAAGGCCGCAGAGAAACGGCCGAACGGCGAACCGCCCGCAGTGGCGGCGCCCAACGCATGACCACATGGAGTGAGTTCCCGATGTACATCCCCAACCGCCAGCCCCGGCTGCGCTCCGCGCCGGCCCGGGCCGGCTTCGCCTTCGCCGGGCTGCTGCCGCTGCTGGGCGGCCAGGCCCAGGCCGTCGAATTCAGCTTCCTCGACAACGAGGTGTCCGGTTCGCTCGACACCACCCTGTCCTACGGCACCCTGTGGCGGGTGCAGGGGCAGGACAAGAGCAACAACGACATCAACACCAACGACGGCAACCGCAACTTCGATACCGGCCTGGTTTCCGAGGTCTACAAGATCACCTCGGACCTGGAGGCGACCTGGCGCAACTATGGCGTGTTCATCCGCGGCACGGCGTTCTATGACACCCAGATCATGGACAAGCGCAACGACTACTACAGCCACAACGATCCATCGCAGCCGAGCCAGAGCTATCCCCACGACGACCGTTTCACCAGCCAGGCCCGCGACATCGCCGGGCACAAGGCGGAAATCCTCGACGCCTACGTCTACGGCAGCTGGGACATCGGCAACATGCCGCTGAGCGCGCGCTTCGGCCGCCAGGTGTTCAACTGGGGCGAGGGCATCTTCTACCGTGGCGGGGTCAACACCACCAACCCGGTGGACGCCGCCAAGTACCGCCTGCCCGGTTCCGAGCTCAAGGAAGTGCTGATGCCGGTGGAAGCGCTGAGCTTCAACATCGGCCTGACCGACAACCTGTCGATGGAAACCTTCTACCAGTGGAACTGGAAGGAAACCCGCCTCGACCCGGTCGGTACCTTCTTCTCCGAGACCGACCTGTTCGCCGACGGCGGCAACACCGGCTACAGCGACTTCACCGGTACCGCGCTGGACACCCCGGTGCCCGGCTTCGGCAACGTCATCGGCCTGTACCAGGCGCTGGGCAACAATCCGCTGCTCAGCGGCGCGCTGAAGAACACCGGCCTCTATGCCAACGGCGTGACCCCGGCCTACGGCAACGTGATGAAGGTGTCGTCCATCGGCAAGGACATCAACGCGCGCAACGACGGCCAGTTCGGCGTGGCCTTCCGCTACATCGCCGAGGAACTGAACAGCACCGAGTTCGGCTTCTACTTCGTCAACTACCACTCCAAGGAGCCGACCCTGTACGCCGACATCGGCGACTATGCCGGGGCCGACCTGGCGGCGCTGGCCAACACCCTGCGGCCGATCGCCGGCAACCTCGCCGAAGCCCTGGCCAACGGCCTGGTGACCGCCGACGTGATGGGCAACATCAATGCCCGCCGCGAGTTCGCCGAAGACATCCGCATGTACGGCTTCAGCTTCAACACCACGGTGGGCGACGCCTCGGTGTTCGGCGAGCTGGCCTATCGGCCGAACCTGCCGATCGGCATCGCCGCCACCAACGACCTGATCGGCGACCTCGCCCACGGTGCGGCGGAAGCCGCCAACGGCGGACAGATCAACGTCGGCGGGCAGATGGTCGGCCTCGGCGGGCAGATCCACAACTACGAGCGGGTCGAGGCGTTCAACACCTCCCTCGGGACCATCTACAACTTCGGCCCGTCGCTGAGCTTCGACTCGTTGACCGGCGTCGCCGAGCTGGCCTCGGAACACCTGCGTGGCAGCAGCCTGAAGTACACCGCCTACGACGGCAGCACCCGCTACTACGCCGGGCGCGGCAACAGCTCGTACGTTTCCGGCGGCGACCGTGGCGACCAGGTGAACCGCAACGCCTACGGCTACACCCTGCTGCTCAGCGGCACCTGGAACGACGTGTTCGCCGGGGTCAACGTGTCGCCCTACGTGGTCTACAAGGACGACTTCGAAGGCAACTCCTACCAGACCGGCAACTTCATCGAAGGTCGCAAGGCCTACACCCTGGGGATCAAGGCCACCTACCTGAACAGCCTGGAAGGCGAACTGCAGTACACCGAGTTCTACGGCGGCGGGCAGAACAACAACATCCGCGACCGCGACAACATCGGCCTGACCGTGAAGTACTCCTTCTGACCGAACCGATAACGACACGGGCGCCGCGAGCGCCCGGCACCTCACACGGAGAACCCTCATGTTGAACAAGCACCTGCTGATCGGCGCTTCCCTGGCGCTGGCACTGGGCAGCGGCGGCGCGCTGGCCGGCGTTTCCGCCGGCGAGGCGGCGCAACTGAAGTCGAGCCTCACCCCGCTGGGCGCGGAGAAGGCCGGCAACGCCGCCGGCAGCATTCCCGCCTGGACCGGCGGCATCACCCAGGCGCCGGCCGGCTACAAGCCGGGCCAGCACCACCCGGACCCGTTCGCCGCGGACAAGCCGCTGTTCACCATCGACAAGGCCAACCTGGAGCAGTACAGGGAACACCTGACCCCGGGCCAGCTGGCGCTGTTCAAGACCTACCCGGACAGCTTCCGGATGCCGGTCTACCCCAGTCGCCGTTCCGGTTCGGCGCCGCAGTGGCTGTACGACAACACCTTCGCCAATGCCACCAGCGCCAGGCTGCTGGACGGCGGCAACGGGTTCGCCGACGCCTATGGCGGGGTGCCGTTCCCGATTCCGAAGAGCGGCGTGGAGGCGCTGTGGAACCACGTCGCCCGCTACCGCGGCACCTATGTCGTGCGCCGCGCTTCGGAAGTCGCGGTACAGCGCAACGGTAGCTACTCGCTGGTGACCTCGCAGCAGGAAGCGCTGTTCAAGTACTACCTCAAGGGCGGCAGCTTCGCCGACCTGAACAACCTGATGTTCTACTACCTGTCGTTCACCAAGAGCCCGGCGCGCCTGGCCGGCGGCGCGGTGCTGGTGCACGAGACCCTCGACCAGGTCAAGGAGCCGCGCCAGGCCTGGGGCTACAACGCCGGCCAGCGCCGTGTGCGGCGTGCGCCGAACCTTGCCTACGACACGCCGATCGCCGCCGCCGACGGCCTGCGCACCGCCGACGACACCGACATGTTCAACGGCGCGCCGGACCGCTATGACTGGAAGCTGCTGGGCAAGAAGGAAATCTACATTCCCTACAACAACTACAAGGTCAGCAGCCCCGAGGTGAAGTACGAGGAACTGCTCAAGCCGGGCCACCTCGATCCGCAATACACCCGCTACGAGCTGCACCGCGTGTGGGTGGTGGAAGGTACCCTGAAGCCGGGCGCGCGGCATATCTACTCCAAGCGCACCCTGTACCTCGACGAGGACAGCTGGAGCGCGGCGGTGGTCGACCAGTACGACGGTCGCGGCGAACTGTGGCGGGTGTCGATGGCCTACCTGAAGAACTTCTACGACCTGCCGTACACCTGGAGCGCGCTGGATGTGTTCCACGACCTGCAGGCGCGTCGCTACCACGTGCAGAACCTGGACAACGAGGAGCCGGGTACCATCGACTTCACCCAGGCGATACCGGACGACTCCTACTTCAAGCCCTCGGCCCTGCGCCGCCGCGGCACCCGCTGATCGCTCCGCTCGCCGGCGCCGACCGCTTCCCTCCGGGGAGGAGGGCGGCGCCGATCCCCCGTTACAGACGGCTTACACGCTTAACAAAAGATAACGTGGCTTCAATTGTCTCCGTCGCCAAACGCTGGCTATATAACGCTCACCACGAACCACTAATAACAACAACGGGGACGGTATCCATGCGTGAGCCCATGACGTGGCGCACTTCGCCCGGCCAATCCGCGGACGCTTCGCGGCATCCGGCCATTCCTTCCAGATCGCCCCTGGCCAGCAGGGCCCTGTCGTTTCTCGGGGCGCTTTCTCTTCTGACCTTCGCCGCCACCCCGGTCCTGGCCGAGTCGACGCCAACCGCCGCGCCGCCGCAATTCGCCGTGGAGTCGCCGAAGGCCGCCAGCAGCCTGCTGCTCAGCGTCGCCCATGCCGGCAAGCGGCTGGTCGCGGTCGGCGACCGTGGGCATATCCTGCTCTCCGACGACGACGGCAAGACCTGGACCCAGGCCAAGGTGCCGACCCGCCAGTTGCTCACCTCGGTGTTCTTCGTCAACGAGCGCAAGGGCTGGGCGGTCGGGCACGATGCGCAGATCCTCGTCAGCGACGACGCCGGCAGCACCTGGACCAGGCAGTTCGAGGACCTCGGCCGCGAAGCGCCGTTGCTGGACATCTGGTTCGCCGACGAACAGCACGGCCTGGCCGTCGGTGCCTATGGCGCGCTGCTGGAGACCCGCGACGGCGGCCAGCACTGGGAAGACGTCAGCGAGCGCCTGGACAACGAGGACCAGTTCCACCTCAACGCCATCGCCGCGGTCAAGGACAACGGCCTGCTGGTGGTCGGCGAAGCCGGCAGCCTGTTCCGCTCGAAGGACTGGGGCGCCACCTGGGAAAAACTCGAAGGCCCCTACGAGGGCTCGCTGTTCGGCGCCATCGGTACCGCCGATGCGGGCGGCGTGCTGGTCTACGGCCTGCGCGGCCACCTGTTCCGCTCCGCCGATTTCGGCGACAGCTGGGAAGAGATACCGCTGAAGGCGGCGTCCGGCGACCTGGAATTCGGTCTCTCCGACGGCGCGCTGCTGGCGGACGGGCGTATCGTCGTGGTCGGCCACGGCGGCAGTGTCCTCGAAAGCACCGACGGCGGGCGCAGCTTCAGCGTGTTCAACCGTCCCGACCGGCTGTCCCTGGCCGGCGTCAGCGCCACCGGCGACGGCCACCTGATCCTGGTCGGCCAGGGCGGCGTGCACCTCGCTGCGGCGAACGGTGCCGCGCTCGAACAACAACAATAAGGCGGGGGTCGCATGAGTGCCATGAACCAGCATCAGCAAAACAAGGCGAGCCTGCTCGAACGCCTGATCTTCAACAACCGGCCGGTGGTGATCTTCCTCTGCCTGCTGGTCAGCGTCTTCCTGTTCTACCAGGCCACCCAGGTGCGGCCGTCCACCAGCTTCGAGAAGATGATCCCGCTGGAGCACCCGTTCATCCAGAAAATGCTCGAGCACCGCAACGACCTGGCCAACCTCGGCAACACCGTGCGCATCTCGGTGGAGGCGGTGAACGGCGACATCTTCACCAAGGAGTACATGGAGACGCTCCGGCAGATCCATGACGAGGTGTTCTACATCCCCGGCGTCGACCGTTCCGGCCTGAAGTCGTTGTGGAGCCCCAGCGTGCGCTGGACCGAAGTGACCGAGGAAGGCTTCGCCGGCGGCGAGGTGATCCCGCAGACCTACGACGGTTCGCCGCGGGCGCTGGAGGAACTGCGCAACAACGTGCTCAAGTCCGGGCAGATCGGCCGCCTGGTGGCGAACAACTTCAAGTCGAGCATCGTCGACGTACCGCTGCTGGAGATGTACCCGAATCCGAAGAACCAGAGCGAACTGATCAAGCTCGACTACCGCCAGTTCTCCCATGAGCTGGAAGAGAAGATCCGCGACAAGTACCAGTTGCAGAATCCCAACGTGAAGGTGCACATCGTCGGCTTTGCGAAGAAGGTCGGCGACCTGATCGACGGGCTGGTGATGGTGGTCGGCTTCTTCGGTATCTGCCTGCTGATCACCCTGGTCCTGCTGTACTGGTTCACCAAGTGCATCCGCAGCACCATCGCCGTGCTGATCACCACCCTGGTCGCGGTGCTCTGGCAGCTCGGCCTGCTCAACCTGGTCGGTTTCGGCCTCGATCCCTATTCGATGCTGGTGCCGTTCCTGATCTTCGCCATCGGCATTTCCCACGGCGTGCAGAAGATCAATGGCATCGCCTTGCAGTCCAGCGGCGCCGACAATGCGCTGATGGCGGCGCGGCTGACCTTCCGCCAACTGTTCCTGCCGGGGATGATCGCGATCCTCGCCGACGCCGTCGGCTTCATCACCCTGCTGGTGATCGACATCGGGGTGATCCGCGAGCTGGCCATCGGCGCCTCGATCGGCGTGGCGGTGATCGTCTTCACCAACCTGATCCTGCTGCCCGTGGCGATCTCCTACATCGGCATCAGCAAGAAGGCGGTGCAGCGCAGCAAGGATGACGCGGTGCGCGAGCACCCGTTCTGGCGCCTGCTGTCGAACTTCGCCAGCCCGAAGGTGGCCCCGGTGTCCATCGCCATCGCCCTGCTGATGCTTGGCGGCGGCCTCTGGTATGGCAAGCACCTGAAGATCGGCGACCTCGACCAGGGTGCGCCGGAACTGCGTCCCGACTCGCGCTACAACCTCGACAACGACTTCATCATCCGCAACTACTCGACCAGTTCGGACGTGCTGGTGGTGATGGTCAAGACCTCCCCGGAAGGCTGCTCCACCCACCAGGCCCTGGCGGCCATGGACGAGCTGGCCTGGAAGCTGGAGAACACCGAGGGCGTGCAGTCGGCGATCTCGATGGTCACCGTGTCCAAGCAGGTGATCAAGGGGATGAACGAAGGCAACCTGAAATGGGAGACTCTGTCGCGCAACCAGGACGTGCTGAACAACTCCATCGCCCGTGCCGACGGTCTCTACAACACCGACTGCTCGCTGGCGCCGCTGCTGGTCTTCCTCAACGACCACAAGGCCGAGACCCTCGACCGCGCGGTGGCGGCGGTGCAGGCCTTCGCCGCGGAGAACGACAAGGACGACCTGCAGTTCCAGCTGGCCGCCGGCAACGCCGGGATCGAGGCCGCCACCAACGAGGTGATCAAGCAGTCCGAACTGATCATCCTGGTTCTGGTGTACATCTGCGTGGCGGCCATGTGCATGATCACCTTCCGTTCCTTCGCCGCGACCCTCTGCATCGTCCTGCCGCTGATCCTCACCTCGGTGCTGGGCAACGCGCTGATGGCGGCGCTGGGCATCGGCGTGAAGGTCGCGACCCTGCCGGTGATCGCCCTCGGCGTCGGCATCGGGGTGGACTACGGGATCTACATCTACACCCGCCTGGAGTCTTTCCTGCGCATGGGCCTGCCGTTGCAGGAGGCCTACTACGAGACCCTCCGCTCCACCGGCAAGGCGGTGCTGTTCACCGGCCTGTGCCTGGCGATCGGCGTGGCCACCTGGATCTTCTCGGCGATCAAGTTCCAGGCCGACATGGGCCTGATGCTGACCTTCATGCTGCTCTGGAACATGTTCGGCGCCCTCTGGCTGCTGCCGGCCCTGGCGCGTTTCCTGATCAACCCGGCCAAGCTGCAGGCCAGGAAGGCCTCGCTGTTCGCTCACTGAGTCGCACCGAGCCTCGCCAAGACCGCGGCCCCGGCCGCGGTTTTTTCGCGCGGAGGAAGGCCGCCGCGCTTCAGTCCGGTGTGGCGGGGAACAGCAGCTCGCAGCGGAAGCGCTGCTCGTCGCTGCTGTAATGCAGGCGCCAGCCGCTCTTCTGGCACAGGCGCTGGACCAGGTCGAGGCCCAGGCCATAACCGAACGCCATCGACTCCTCCGTGCCCTGGGCCGCGCCGATGGGGTTGCTGATCAGCAGGCTGCGGTCGCGCACGACGATTTCCACCACGCCCTCGTCGCTGTACTGCAGGGCGTTGCGCAGCAGGTTGCCGATGATGATCCGTGCGCGGGTCTGCGGCAGGCTGTGTGGCTCCACGTCGAGGTGGAAGGTCAGGCCGCGGCGCTGGCTCAGCGCCTGCTGTTCCTCGAGCAGTTCCTCCAGCAGGCGGCCGACCTCGATGTGTCCGTCGTCGCGCAGTTCGCCGCTCTCGCGGCTGAGCCAGAGCAAGGTCTCGGTCATCTGCTGCATGCCCAGCGCCGAGCGGCGGATGCGTTGCAAGGCATGCGGGGAGGGCGCGCGGCCGGGTTGGTCGAGCAGCTCCAGGTTCATGCCGATCACCGCCAGCGGGGTGCGCAGCTCATGGCTGGCGTAGCGCAGGAAGCGTTCCTCGCGCTGGCTGAAGTCCTTGATCCGGGTCACGCTGTTCCACAGGGTATCCGCCAGCACGTTGAGTTCGCGGTAGTTGAAGCGCGGCCGCTGGCTGTCCGGGGCGAGGTCGTCGAGGGTCATCGACCAGCGCGTCAGCTTGCGCAACGGCGCGACGATGAACCAGACCAGCAGGCCGACGGCGGCCAGCGAAGGCAGGGTGACCGATAGGGTGACGATCCAGGTCTGCCTGACGCGGGCGTCGATGATGGCGTCGGACAGCGGCGTGTCGATGCTGCCGGCGGCGTCGTTGTCGTAGAGGTAGAGCGTCTTGCCGTCGGCCAGTGGCTGGCGGACCACCACGTAGGCATCGTCGCTGGGCGCGTCGTCATCCTCCTCTTCGTCATCGTCGTCCCAGTTGCCGAGCAGTTGCATGGCGCCGATGCTCTTGTAGGGCGGGGTGTCGAGCATCTCCCTGAGTTTCGGCGGCAGCCCCGCGGTGCCGACGCTGCCCTTGAAGTAGTAGCTGTCCGGCGCCGGCGTAGCCGGGTCTTCCTGGTAGCGCTGGGCGAAGTACAGCCCTTCCTCTTCCATCATCATGCTGAGCAGGTAGAGGGCGCCGGTCTCGCCGTAGTCGCCGAGCATGCGCGTGTAGACCAGCAACACCCCGGCGAGGATCAGGGTGACGCCGCCGCCGACGATGGGGATCAGGCTCAGGCCGCGTTTCATTTGCGCTCCAGCTGGAAGCCGACGCTGTGCAGGGTATGGATCAGAGGGGTGGCGAACCCCTTGTCGACGGTGCTGCGCAGGTGGTGCATGTGCACGTTGAGGGTGTTGCTTTCCGGCGGTTCGTCGCCCCAGACGCTGCGCCCCAGCTGCTCGCGGGTGACCAGCGCGGGGCTGGCGCGCATCAGGCACTCAAGGATCTTCCAGGCGGTGGGGGACAGCGCCAGGGGCGTGCCGCCGCGGCTGGCCTGGCGGCTGTCGAGGTCCATCACCAGGTCGTCGACCTGCAGGCGCTGGGCCTGGCCGCTGCGGCGCCGGCTGAGGGCTTGCAGGCGGACCAGCAGCTCCGGCAGTTCGAAGGGCTTGAGCAGGTAGTCGTCGGCGCCGGCGTCGAAGCCGTCGAGCTTGTCCTGCAGGGTATCCAGGGCGGTGAGCATGAGTACCGGGGTCTGCAGGCCGGCTTCGCGCAGTTGGCGACAGACCTGCCGGCCGTTGATGCGCGGCAGCATGATGTCCAGCAGGATCACGTCGTAGCGGTTGGCGCGCGCCAGGTTGAGGCCGGCCTGGCCGTCGCGGGCGTGATCGCAGACCACCCCGGCGGCCTCGAGGTAGTCGATGACGGTGCCGGCGAGATCGAAGTTGTCTTCGACGACGAGTACGTGGATATGCATGGTATCTGTTCGCATGACGGATGGGACGCTGTGCCTGGTTCGCCGCGGGCGTTGCCCGCGCCTACTTGAGCACCTTGATTGGCTTCACCGGGGTGCCGTCGCTCCATTGGCCCATGCCGGTCTGCTCCGGCGTAGCGCCCAGGGCGTACTGGCGGTTGCGGTTGTAGAACGCCGCGTCGGTGAGGCCATCGAACAGCTTCCAGGTGCCGTACCAGTCGAGGGCGTCGATCACCAGCGGGTCGTGGCCGGTATAGCGGCCTTCGGCCTGCTGGACTTCGAGGCGCTTCTCGACGCGGTCGAGCAACCAGTCGCTGTCTTCTTCCTTCGGATACTGCGGGCCGAATACCGGCGCGGTGGGTGCCGCGTGGTTGGCCAGCAGCGGCGGAGCGCCGTGGCGATCGCTGCGCAGCAGCAGCAGGTTCTTGTCGCTGGGCGGAATGTGCCGGCTCTGGCGGTAGATGCGCTTGGCGTCGGTGCAGGCCACGTGGCTGTCCTCGTCGCCGCAGACCGCCAGCAGCAGGGTGCCCTTGGCCAGCCCCGACAGGCGTTCCTGGGCCACGCCGTCCCAGCGCTTGCCCTGGCTCTTGCCGGGCTCGACCACCATCAGCGCCTTCGCCGCCGGCAGCTTCAGGCGTTCGCTGGCGGCCGCCAGGTTGGCGGCGAGCAGTCCGCCGGCGGAGTGGCCGAGGTAGGCGACCTGGTTCAGCCGCGGGCGCACCCCCAGCTCGCCGGCCTGCAGGCGCCTGAGGGCGTCGCCGAGGGCGCCGGCGGCATTGTCGAGGAAGTCTGCGTTGGGCGTCTTCAGGTCCGGCTGGTAGCGCGGGTAGACCACCACCATGCCGCGGCGGACGATATGGTCGATCCAGGCGCGGTAGAGGTCCGGCTGCATCACGCTCCAGCCGTGCAGGAAGATCACCAGCGGAGCGTTGCCGGGGACCGGTTGCTCGGGGGTGAACACCCAGTATTCGCGAGCGCCTTCGCCGAAGTGCCACTGATGCACGCTGGCATGGCGATAGTCCGCGCCGCCCGGCCCTTCGGCCGGCTGCGTCGGCGGCGTGGGTGCGGTCGGCGGTTCGGCGGCCGTCGCGGCGTGGCCCAGGAGCAGGCCGCACAGGACGAGGTACAGGGTACGGAAGCGCATGCGGGCCCTCTTGCGGAATCGGAATGTCGTGCCAGTCCTAACCATAGCGCCGTTCAGCGCGGATAGAGCGGTGGCAGGCCGCCATTGTCGACCGCTCCCGCCGGCGCTTGTTCCGTGGTGGGCAGGGCGCGGATCGCCCGCCACAGGTCCTCGCCCTGCCAGGAATGGCCGCTCTCGCTGTACAGCGCGCCGTTGAGGCCATCCAGGGCGTCGGACAGCGGTACGAAGCGGGCCGCCATGTCGGCCAGGGTATCGGGTTGCTGACGGGCCCAGGCGTCCAGGGCCTGGCGGGTCGCCTGGGGATCGTTGGCCAGGCAGGCGCGGCGCAGCTCGTCGAGCAGGCTGCGGCTGCTCGGGCCGTTGGCCGCGGCGCGGATCACCGCCGGCAGCTGGCGGGCGCGCCACCAGAGGCCGAAGCCGAGCAGGGTGGTCAGGGCCAGCACGGCGGTAGCCAGTTGCCAGGGCCAGAGCGTCGGCTCCAGGCGTTCGCCGAGCGGCAGCGCCGCCGCCGGCGGCTCCGCCTCGGCCTGCGGCGCGGCGGCCACTTCCAGGGTGCGCGGTGGCAGGCTGGTGCGCTCCAGGCGGTCTTCGCGGGTGTTCCACCAGACCACTTCGAGCGCCGGCAACTCGATGCGCCCGGCCTGCTCGGGCACCAGCGCCTCGCGCTCCTCGCGACTGCCGATGAGGCCCTGGTCGGTGCTCTGGTCGGCCAGCTGCGGTTGGTCCGGGTAGCGCCGCAGGCCTTGCACGTCGGGCAGCGGCAACGGCGGAAGCTGGGTGCCGGAAAGCCCCTCGACCTTCAGCAGCACGTTGCGCGTCAGCGATTCGCCGACCTGCGCCTGTTCCGGCTGCGGGCTCCAGCTTTCGCTGATGCTCAGCGCGCGGGCCGGCATCCAGGGCGCGTCGGCCGGATAGTCGGCAGGCTTGGGCCGGACCTGCAGCGGGATGCTCGGCGAAGTCACCCGCATCTGCCGACCGGGGCGCGGGCCGAAGGGGTTGTAGTCGTCGCTGCCACGGTCGACCAGGGTAGCGCTGAAGGCTTGCGCAGGAATCTCCAGGGTGCCGCTTTTCTGCGGGAAGATCGCGTAGCGCACCTCGATCACGCCGTGGCGGATGCCGTTGATCTCCTTCTCGTAGGTGCGCGCCTCGCCGAGCTGTTCGACCTTCGCGTCGTTCATCGCCAGCGGGGTCAGGCTGCTGTCGTCGTATAGCGACACCGAGTGGTAGATGCGCAGGGTGAGGATCGCCTGGGCCTGCACGTAGACCGTCTCCTGGTCGACGCTGGCATCGATGAAGACCGGCGCCAGCTTGCTGCTCTTGGCGCGGTCGCGCGCCTCCAGTACGTGCAGCCTGATCGGCTGGGTGCTGCTGGCGCCGAGGCTGATCGGCGGGATCGCCACGTAGCCGCTCTGCTTCGGCAGGAGGGTGACGATCCAGCGGGTGGTGGCCTGGGCCCGGCCGTTCTGCGTGGCGAGACGGTTGACCTGGCGCGTGCCGAGGACCTCGAAGAGGGCGTCCAGCGGGCTCAGGTCGGGTTTGCCGAAGAGGGTCGGGTCGTCCGATTCCAGCGTCAGTTCGACGCTTTCCCCTTCGGTCAGGCGGGCGCGGTCGACGCTGGCGCTGAAGCTGGCATGGGCGGAGACGCAGAGGAGCGCGAGAAGCAGGCTGCAGAACAGGCGGATCATGGCGTGGCTTCCTGGCGTTGCTGCTGTTGGTACCAGAACTTGCGCCGCAGCAATTCGGCGGGATCGTCGGGAATCTGTCGCAGCCATTGCTCGAGGGCCTGGCGACGTTCGTCGTCGAGTCCGTCGTCGGCTTCCTCGTCGCCCGTCCGCTCGTCCTCGGCGTTGGGCTGCGGCTGCGCTTGGCCGGGTGCTCCGGCGGTCTTCTCGCCTTCGTCTTCCGGCAGGCTGGTCGAGGGCGCCGCGGCCTGGGCCTTCTGCGCATCGACGGTCGCCGCGTCGCGCGGCGGCCGCTGGCTGCTTCCGGATGGCGGGCTCTGCTGGCTCGCTTCCTGGCGCTGTTCCTTGTTCTCGCCGGCCTGCTGCTGCGCCGCCTGTTCCTGGCGTTGGCGCAGCAGTTCCTCGACCAGGGCCTTGTTGCGTTGCGCGGCGACCAGTTGCGGCTGGCGCTCCAGGGCTTGTTCGTAGGCGTCGACGGCGGCTTCCAGTTCGCCCTGGCGGGCCAGGGCGTTGCCACGGTTGTAGTGATCGTCGGCCTGGTCGCCCTGGGCGAAGGCCTGGGCCGCGGCTGCGTAGTCGCGGGCCTGGTAGAGCGACAGGCCTTTCCAGCGGAAGTCCTCGAAGCGCTTCGCCGCCTCGTCCGCCTGGCCCCGTTGCAACAGGCGCTGGCCTTGCTGGTCCGGACGCAGCCAGAGGTCTTCGAACTGGAAGGCCATGGCCGGTTGCGGCAGGCTCAGCATCAACAGCGGCAGGCAGAACAGCCAGCCGCGCCGTCCGGCACAGGCGGCCAGCAGGAGCAGCGGCAGGAGCAGCCAGTAACCCTGGTCGGCCCAGCGCTGCAGGCGCAGCAGGGCGTTCTCGCGATCTTCCTCCAGCGTGCCGCCGCGGGCCAGCAGGCCGAGGCTGTCGAGGTCGCGGTCGTTCGGCCGCAGGCGCTGGTAGCCGGCGCCGATCTCCGCGGCGAAGCGGCGCAGCCCGCTTTCGTCGAGCCTGGGCAGGAGGATGCCGCCCTGGTCGTCCTTGAGGAAGCTGCCATCCTCCTGCTGCACCGGAGCGCCCTTCGGCGTGCCGACGCCGAGCACGGCGAGGCGCGCCGCCCGGTGCTCGAGGGCGCTGCGGATGCCCTGGCGCTCGGGTTCGCTCAGCTCGCTGGTCAGCAGCAGCAGGCGGCCGCGGCCCTGGGCGCCCTGTTCCAGCAGGTCGAGGGCCTGGCGCACGGCGAGGTCGGCGCGCTGGCCGGGCTCGGGCATGATCGAAGGTTTCAGGGCGTCGAGCAGGTTGCGCGCGGTGAGCTGGTCGTCCGACAGCGGCACCAGGGTATGCGCGCTGCCGGCGTAGACGACGATCGCGGTCTGCGCGTCGTTGCGCGTGCGAAGCAGGTCGAGCAGCTTGCGCCGGGCCTGCTCCAGGCGGGTCGGCGACAGGTCGCCGGCAAGCATCCCGGGAGTCAGCTGGAGGATCGCCACCAGCGGGTCGCTACGCTTCATCGAGGGCTGTTCCAGTTGCTGCCAACTGGGCCCGAGCAAGGCCAGCAGGGCCAGCAGCCAGGCGATGCCGAGGCAGATCCAGGGCATGCGGTTCTGCCGCCCGGCGCCGCCGACCAGCAGCCAGGGCTGGAAGGCCGTCGGCAACAGCAATTGCCAGCGTCCGGCACGACGCTGGCGATGCAGCAGCTTCCACAGCAACCAGCCAAGCAGCGGCGCCAGCAGCAGCCAGTAGGGGCGCAGCCAGTGCGGCCAGGCGTCCAGCAACAGGTTCATGGTTGCCTCCCGGAACGGCGGCGCGGCCAGGTCCGGTTTTCCCGTGGCCAGAGTTCCAGCGCCACCAGCAGCACACTCAGGCCGAGGGCGGCGGCCAGCGGCCAACTGTACAGCGCCAGGGCCGGGCGCGCCCGGGTAGTCTGCTGGGCGACCGGTTCGAGGCGGTCGAGGGTCGCGGAAATGCTTTCCAGCTCGGCGCTGGATCGCGCGCGGAAGTATTCGCCGCCAGTGCTCTCGGCGATACCGCGCAGGGTCGGCTCGTCGAGATCGAGCCCCGGGTTGAAGCCGAACAGGCCGGGCACGCCGCCTTGCTGCGGGTCGGCGCCGATGCCGATGGTGTAGATCTTCACCTGTTGCTCGGCGGCCAGTTGCGCGGCGATCTGCGGGGCTATCTGTCCGCCGGTGTTGGCGCCGTCGGTGATCAGCACCAGCACCCGGCTTTCCGCAGGCCGCTGGCGCAGGCGCTTGACCGCCAGGCCGATGGCGTCGCCGATCGCCGTGTTCTTGCCGGCGATGCCGATCTGCGCCTCGTCCAGCCAGACCCGCACGGTGTGCCGGTCGAAGGTCAGCGGCGCCTGCAGGTAGGCCTGGCTGCCGAACAGGATCAGGCCGACGCGGTCGCCACGACGGTCTTCGATGAAGTCGCCGAAGAGTTTCTTGATCAGTTCCAGGCGGCTGATCTCGTCTTCCTGCCAGCGCATGTCGCGGTAGTCCATGGAGCCGGAGACATCCACCGCGAGCAGCAGGTCGCGGCCGCTGGCGGGTAGCGGCAGGGGGGCGCCGACCCACTGCGGGCGGGCCGCGGCGAGCAGCAGGAGGAACCAGAGCAGGGCGAAGCGCACCTGCTGCCGCCAGGCCGGCAGGCGTGCGCGGGCGCGACGCCCGGCGAGGCTTTCGAGTTCGTCGAGGAAGCTCACCTTGAGCGCCGCCTCGCCGCTGTCGGCGGCCGGCAGCACCAGGCGCAGCAGCCAGGGCAACGGGGCGAGGGCGAAGACCCAGGGCCAGGCGAACTCAAACATGCTTGCGAATCCAGGTGGCGACGGCGGCGTCGAGGCCGTCCACGGCCTTGTCGTCGAGGGTGCAGTCGGCGCGGTAGCCGCCTTCCACCAGGATCATCCAGCGGGTCAGGCCGGCGGCCGGGCAACGGTTGTCGAGGAACGCCAGCCAGGCGCGGCCGCTGAGGGCGTGGCTGCCGCTATCTGGCCAGCGCGCCCTGCAGACCCGCTTGAGCAGGCCGTTGATGGCCTGCAGCCAGGGCCCGGCGGAAGCCCTGCCGTAGGGCTTGGCAAGCGCGGCCAGTTCGGCCAGGGCCGCTTCGCGCAGCGGATCCAGCGGCGCTTCGCCGCGGGTGGCGATGGTGCGCCGCGGCAGGTGCCGGCGCAGTCGCCAGAGCCCCCAGCCGAGCAACGGCAGCAGGGCGGCCAGCAGCCACCAGCCGGGCGCTGGCGGCCACCAGCCGACGGGCAGGGGGGCGATCAGCGGTTCCAGCCGGTCGAGCGGATTCATGCGCGATACCCCGGCTGGTGTTGTTCCAGCAGGTCCCGCAACTGCTCCACCAGGTCTTCCTGGGTCGACAGCGGCAGCAGCGGCACGCCCAGTCGCTGGGCCAGCCGCTGCCAGCGCGCGCGGCGCGCCTCGGCCAGTTCGCGATAGGCCTGGCGCAGCTCGTCGGCGTGGGTGTCCAGCTCGAGGTCGGCGGCGCCTTCGCGGAAGCGCAGCAGTCCGGCGGCGGGAAGGGCATGGTCGAGCGGGTCGGACAGCGGCAGCAGCACCAGGTCGGTATGGCGTGCGATCAGGCTGAGTTGCTGCTCGGCGACGTCATTGAGTGTCCGCTCGTCGCACAGCACCAGGATCAGGCTGCCCGGGCGCAGCACTTCGCGGGCGCGGCGCAGGGCCAGGCCGAACAGTTCGCCAGGCCGCTCGGCCGGCGTCTCGCGCAGCTCGCGATTGGCCCGCAATAGCTGGTTGAACAGTTGCAGCAGGCTGTGCTTGCTGCGTCGCGGCTTGATTTCGTGGCAGTCGCGGTCGCTGAATACCAGGCCGCCGATACGGTCGTTGTGGGCCAGCGCCGACCAGCCGATGAAGGCCGCCGCGCGTGCCGCCAGCACCGCCTTGAAGCACAGGCCGGAGCCGAAGAACAGGCGCTGGCTCTGTTCGACCAGGACGAACACCGGTCGCTCGCGTTCCTCGTGGAACAGCTTGGTGTGCGGCTCGCGGGTGCGCGCGGTGACGCGCCAGTCGATGGTCCGTACGTCGTCGCCGGGCTGGTAGATGCGCACCTGGTCGAAGTCCACGCCGCGTCCGCGCAGGCGCGAGTGATGCAGGCCGACCAGTGGGCTGCGGCGGTTCTGCGAGGAGAACAGGCGCGCTTCGTGGAGCCGGTGGCGCATTTCCAGAAGCTCGTCGAGGCCCAGTTCGACGCCCGGGGCGGCGCTCAGCATGGCGGCGGCCTCAGGCCACGGCGACCACGTCGAGGATGCGCTGCACGACCCGGTCCTGGTCGATGCCGGCGGCTTCCGCCTCGAAGGTCAGGATCAGGCGATGGCGCAGCACGTCGAACAGCACCGCCTGGATGTCCTCGGGGCTGACGAAGTCGCGTCCGGCCAGCCAGGCGTGGGCGCGCGCGCAGCGGTCGAGGGCGATGGAGCCGCGCGGGCTGGCGCCGTAGGAGATCCATTCGGCGAGTTCCGCGTCGTGCTTGGCCGGGGTGCGGGTGGCCATGATCAGTTGCACCAGGTATTCCTCCACCGCGTCGGCCATGTACAGGCCGAGGATTTCCTGGCGCGCGGCGAAGATGGTTTCCTGGGTCACCCGGCGCTCCGGCCGGGCCTCGCCGTTCAGTGCCTCGCCACGCGCCTGCTGGAGGATGCGGCGTTCCACCGAGGCCTCCGGGTAGCCGATCTTGACGTGCATGAGGAAGCGGTCGAGCTGGGCTTCCGGCAACGGGTAGGTACCTTCCTGCTCGATCGGGTTCTGTGTCGCCATCACCAGGAACAGCTGTGGCAGGTCGTAGGTGCTGCGGCCGACCGAAACCTGGCGCTCGGCCATGGCTTCGAGCAGCGCCGATTGCACCTTGGCCGGGGCGCGGTTGATCTCGTCGGCCAGCACCAGGTGATGGAAGATCGGGCCTTGCTGGAACACGAAGGTGCCGGTCTCCGGACGGTAGATTTCGGTGCCGGTGATGTCGGCGGGGAGCAGGTCGGGAGTGAACTGGATACGGTGGAACTCGGCTTCGAGGCCTTCGGCGAGGTCCTTGATGGCCTTGGTCTTGGCCAGTCCCGGCGCGCCTTCCACCAGCAGGTGGCCGTCGGCTAGCAGCGCGATCAGCAGGCGGTCGACGAGTTTTTCCTGGCCGAGGATCTGGCTCGACAGGTAGCCCTTCAGTCCCTGCAGGGCGCTCTTGTGCTGCGTGCTTTCTGGCTCGTTGCTCATTGTCTGGACTACCGGTTCCAAGGCCTGCTGGGGTGTCGCTCGGTGGCGCACGGCGAGGCCGGCGCGCGCGGGCGGGGAGAAGGCTCCGCTCTGCGGCGGATGACGCCCCCCGATCCCGCACATGTTAGCGCACGGCGACTGCCTAGCGTACTCTCCGACGCTCGTGCCGCGCCTATTCGTGAACCCGCGCGGGTATGCCGGTGAAAAGCCTCCGCCTCTCGCCGTGACCTGCCTCGCGAAGCGCGGCGGATCGACGCGCCCGGGGAACTTCGCCGGTTCAGGCGGGTCGGTTTCCGCGATGCGAACAGCGAATGGACAGAGCGTTTGTCAGGAGCGACATTGCCGGGGCTTGCCCGGCGCAAGGGGGAGGGCCGCGCCCGGCGTGGGTGGCGGCGCTGGGTCGGTGGGCTGCTGTTGCTGCTCGGCGCGCTCGCCAGCGGATGTTCGAACGCGCCGCGCAACGCCGCCGGCGAGGACACTAGCCAGGGTTCGATGCGCGCTGGCGAATTCCTCCAGACCGATGCCGATCGCATGGCCACCCTGGCCATGCGCGACAACCTGCAAAGCCTCTACCAGTTGCTCTGGAAGCTGTACAAGCGCAATCCCGCCGAATGGAAGAAGACCGGCCTGCCGAGCCAGGCCGACGCCGAGCTGGCGATCCGCCGGGCCATCGAGCAGAACCGCGAACTTAGCGACCTGGGCGGCCGCCGCGACATCGCCGCACTGTCCTACTCCCTCGATCCGGCGTTCAAGGGCGACCGCGTCGGTGCCTTCATCTACTCCCTGGCCAGCATGCTGATCACCGCCCATGGCGGGCGCACCGAGTTCTACGTCTACCAGGGGATCGACGCGCAGTACGTCTACAACGCCGCGCGCAACGTCGAGGTCGCCACCTGGATGCTGGCTACCCGCAAGGACGACAAGGGTGCCCCGTTGCTGCTTTCCAACGCCCTCACCGACGACGCCAGCAACCTCAGCTACGCCCGCGAGTTCGCCAAGATCGTCGCGCGCCTGGACCTGCTCGCCGAGGTGCTCGGCGAACGCTACCGGCGGATCAGCGTGAACTACGCCCAGGGACTGCTGTTCATGCATTTCCTGCCGGTGCAGTGAGCCGATGCTCCCGGGGTGAACGAATATGTCGCAGCACGGTAAGTGTTTTGCCTTGCCGGCTCGTTAAGCTCTGTCGGATATGACCGGCGGGTCGCTCGCCGAAAAGGGCGGTTCCCGGTCAGCCTTTGCTGTGCGCCTGCCTGCCTGGATTAATGCTCAGCTTCTGCTGAACTTCATGGACGCAGCGAGGGTCGGTCCGAAGGTGCGTTGCTCGCGACCTTTCCCGCGAACCGCTCGCCTCCATGAAATAACAAGCCAAGCGGAGTACAACCATGGCGTTCTTCACCGCGGCCAGCAAAGCCGATTTCCAGCATCAACTGCAGACGGCACTGGCGCAGCACCTCGGCGACAAGGCGTTACCACAAGTCACGCTGTTCGCCGAACAGTTCTTCAGCCTGATCTCCCTCGATGAACTGACCCAGCGTCGGCTTTCCGACCTGGTCGGTTGCACCCTTTCCGCCTGGCGCCTGCTGGAGCGCTTCGACCGCGACCAGCCCGAAGTCCGCGTATACAACCCCGACTACGAGAAGCACGGCTGGCAATCCACCCACACCGCGGTAGAAGTGCTGCACCCGGACCTGCCGTTCCTGGTCGACTCGGTGCGCATGGAACTGAACCGTCGCGGCTACAGCATCCATACCCTGCAGACCAACGTCCTCAGCGTGCGCCGCTCGGCCAAGGGCGAGCTGAAGGAAATCCTGCCCAAGGGTAGCCAGGGCAAGGACGTCAGCCAGGAATCGCTGATGTACCTGGAGATCGACCGTTGCGCCCACGCCGGCGAACTGCGGGCGCTGGAGAAGGCCATCCTGGAAGTGCTCGGTGAAGTACGCGTGACCGTCGCCGACTTCGAACCGATGAAGGCCAAGGCCCGCGAACTGCTGACCTGGCTTGGCAAGGCCAAGCTGAAGGTGCCGGCGGAGGAACTGAAGGAAGTACGCAGCTATCTCGAATGGCTGCTGGACAACCACTTCACCTTCCTCGGCTACGAGGAATTCAGCGTCGCCGACGAGGCCGACGGCGGGCGCATGGTCTACGACGAGAAATCCTTCCTCGGCCTGACCCGTCTGCTGCGTGCCGGCCTGAGCAAGGATGACCTGCACATCGAGGACTATGCCGTCGCCTACCTGCGCGAACCGGTCCTGCTGTCCTTCGCCAAGGCTGCCCATCCGAGCCGTGTGCACCGCCCGGCCTACCCGGACTACGTGTCGATCCGCGAGCTGGACGGCAAGGGCCGGGTGATCCGCGAGTGCCGCTTCATGGGCCTGTTCACCTCCTCGGTGTACAACGAGAGCGTCAACGACATCCCCTTCATCCGCGGCAAGGTCGCCGAAGTGATGCGGCGCTCCGGTTTCGACACCAAGGCCCACCTCGGCAAGGAACTGGCCCAGGTGCTGGAAGTACTGCCGCGCGACGACCTGTTCCAGACCCCGGTGGACGAGCTGTTCAGCACCGCCCTGGCGATCGTCCGCATCCAGGAGCGCAACAAGATCCGCGTGTTCCTGCGCAAGGACCCCTACGGTCGCTTCTGCTACTGCCTGGCCTACGTGCCGCGCGACGTGTATTCCACCGAGACGCGCCTGAAGATCCAGCAGGTCCTGATGGAGCGCCTGCAGGCGAGCGACTGCGAGTTCTGGACCTTCTTCTCCGAGTCGGTGCTGGCCCGCGTGCAGTTCATCCTCCGCGTCGACCCGAAGTCGCGCATCGACATCGACCCGGCGCGCCTGGAGGAAGAAGTGATCCAGGCCTGCCGTTCCTGGCAGGACGACTACAGCAGCCTGGTGGTGGAAAACCTCGGCGAGGCCAAGGGCACCAACGTCCTGGCCGACTTCCCGAAAGGCTTCCCGGCCGGCTACCGCGAGCGCTTCGCCCCGCACTTCGCGGTGGTCGACCTGCAGCACCTGCTCAGCCTCTCCGAGCAGCGCCCGCTGGTGATGAGCTTCTACCAGCCGCTGGCGCAGGGCGAGCAGCAACTGCACTGCAAGCTGTACCACGCCGACACCCCGCTGGCCCTGTCCGACGTCCTGCCGATCCTGGAGAACCTCGGCCTGCGCGTGCTCGGCGAATTCCCCTACCGCCTGCGCCACCAGAACGGCCGCGAATACTGGATCCACGACTTCGCCTTCACCTACGCCGAAGGGCTGGACGTGGACATCCAGCAGCTCAACGAGATCCTCCAGGACGCCTTCGTCCACATCGTCAGCGGCGACGCCGAGAACGATGCCTTCAACCGCCTGGTGCTGACCGCCAACCTGCCGTGGCGCGACGTCGCCCTGCTGCGTGCCTACGCGCGTTACCTGAAGCAGATCCGCCTGGGCTTCGACCTCGGCTACATCGCCAGTGCGCTGAATGCCCACACCGACATCGCCCGCGAGCTGGTGCGGCTGTTCAAGACCCGCTTCTACCTGGCGCGCAAACTCACCGCGGAAGACCTGGAAGACAAGCAACAGAAGCTGGAGCAGGCGATCCTCGGTGCCCTCGACGAAGTCCAGGTGCTCAACGAGGACCGCATCCTGCGGCGCTACCTCGACCTGATCAAGGCGACCCTGCGGACCAACTTCTACCAGCCCGACGGCAACGGCCAGAACAAGAGCTACTTCAGCTTCAAGTTCAACCCGAAGGCCATTCCGGAGCTGCCCAGGCCGGTGCCCAAGTACGAGATCTTCGTCTACTCGCCGCGCGTCGAGGGCGTGCACCTGCGCGGCGGCAAGGTGGCTCGCGGCGGCTTGCGCTGGTCGGACCGCGAGGAAGACTTCCGCACCGAGGTGCTCGGCCTGGTCAAGGCCCAGCAGGTGAAGAACGCGGTGATCGTGCCGGTCGGCGCCAAGGGCGGCTTCGTCCCGCGCCGCCTGCCGCTTGGCGGTAGCCGCGACGAGATCCAGGCCGAGGCGATCGCCTGCTACCGGATCTTCATTTCCGGCCTGCTCGATATCACCGACAACCTCAAGGAAGGCGAAGTGGTGCCGCCGGCCAACGTGGTCCGCCACGACGAGGACGATCCTTACCTGGTGGTCGCCGCGGACAAGGGCACGGCGACCTTCTCCGACATCGCCAACGGCATCGCCGCCGAGTACGGCTTCTGGCTCGGCGACGCCTTCGCCTCGGGCGGCTCCGCCGGCTACGACCACAAGGGCATGGGGATTACCGCCAAGGGCGCCTGGGTCAGCGTGCAACGGCACTTCCGCGAGCGCGGCATCGACGTGCAGAAGGACAACATCAGCGTCATCGGCATCGGCGACATGGCCGGCGACGTGTTCGGCAACGGCCTGCTGATGTCGGACAAGCTGCAACTGGTGGCCGCCTTCAACCACATGCATATCTTCATCGACCCGAACCCGGACGCCGCCAGCAGCTTCGTCGAGCGCCAGCGCCTGTTCAACCTGCCGCGTTCGAGCTGGGCCGACTACGACGCCAAGCTGATCTCCGCCGGCGGCGGGATCTTCCTGCGCAGCGCCAAGAGCATCGCCATCACCCCGGAAATGAAGGCGCGCTTCGACATCCAGGCCGACAGGCTGGCGCCCACCGAGCTGATCCATGCGCTGCTCAAGGCGCCGGTCGACCTGCTCTGGAACGGCGGGATCGGCACCTACGTGAAGTCGAGCAAGGAAACCCACGCCGATGTCGGCGACAAGGCCAACGACGGTCTGCGCGTCGACGGCCGCGAGCTGCGCGCGAAGGTGGTGGGCGAGGGCGGCAACCTGGGCATGACCCAACTGGCGCGGGTCGAGTTCGGCCTGCACGGCGGTGCCAACAACACCGACTTCATCGACAACGCCGGTGGCGTGGACTGCTCCGACCATGAGGTCAACATCAAGATCCTGCTCAACGAAGTGGTGCAGGCCGGCGACATGACCGAGAAGCAGCGCAACGCGCTGCTGGTGAAGATGACCGACGCGGTCGGCGCCCTGGTGCTGGGCAACAACTACAAGCAGACCCAGGCGCTGTCCCTGGCGCAACGTCGCGCCCGCGAGCGGATCGCCGAGTACAAGCGGCTGATGGGCGACCTCGAGGCGCGTGGCAAGCTCGATCGCGCCCTGGAGTTCCTGCCTTCCGACGAGGAGCTGGCGGAACGCATCAGTGCCGGCCAGGGGCTGACCCGCGCCGAGCTGTCGGTGCTGATCTCCTACAGCAAGATCGACCTCAAGGAATCGCTGCTGAAATCGCTGGTGCCGGACGACGACTACCTGACCCGCGACATGGAGACCGCCTTCCCGGCATTGCTGGCGGAGAAGTTCGGCGACGCCATGCGCCGCCATCGCCTGAAGCGCGAGATCGTCAGCACGCAGATCGCCAACGACCTGGTCAACCACATGGGCATCACCTTCGTGCAGCGCCTGAAGGAGTCCACCGGCATGAGCGCGGCCAACGTCGCCGGGGCCTACGTGATCGTCCGCGACGTGTTCCACCTGCCGCACTGGTTCCGCCAGATCGAGAACCTCGACTACCAGGTGCCCGCTGATATCCAGCTGACCCTGATGGACGAACTGATGCGTCTCGGTCGCCGCGCCACCCGCTGGTTCCTCCGCAGCCGCCGCAACGAGCTGGACGCGGCGCGCGACGTGGCCCACTTCGGCCCGCGCATCGCCGCCCTCGGCCTGAAGCTCAACGAGCTGCTCGAAGGGCCGACCCGCGAGCTGTGGCAGGCGCGCTACCAGACCTACGTCGACGCCGGCGTGCCGGAACTGCTGGCACGCATGGTGGCCGGTACCAGCCACTTGTACACGCTGCTGCCGATCATCGAGGCGTCCGACGTGACCGGCCAGGACACCGCGGAAGTGGCCAAGGCCTATTTCGCCGTGGGCAGCGCGCTGGACCTGACCTGGTACCTGCAACAGATCACCAACCTGCCGGTGGAGAACAACTGGCAGGCGCTGGCCCGCGAGGCGTTCCGCGACGACCTCGACTGGCAGCAGCGGGCGATCACCGTCTCGGTGTTGCAGATGCAGGACGGACCGAAGGAGGTCGAGGCTCGCGTCGGCCTGTGGCTGGAACAGCACCTGCCGCTGGTCGAGCGCTGGCGGGCGATGCTGGTCGAACTGCGTGCCGCGTCGGGTACCGACTACGCCATGTACGCCGTGGCCAACCGCGAGCTGATGGACCTGGCGCAGAGCAGCCAGCACGGTGTCTGCATCCCCTGATGCGACCGGACTGACGGCAAGCAAGAGCCCCGCCCTAGTGCGGGGCTCTTTCATTTCAGCTGTCGTGCCGTCGGTCGGGTCCCATGGCGGTCGGCGTTGGATGTGTTATTTTGCTATGAAAATATAGCTATGATTATGTAGATAAATATGCCCACCAACCAGTATCTCCAACTGGCAGCGCATCTGCGCAGCCAGGTCACCACCCTGACCCGCCGCCTGCGTCGCGAGGCGCAGGCCGATCCGGTGCAATTCTCGCAACTGGTCGTGCTTGGCGCGATCGACCGCCTTGGCGGCGACGTCACACCTTCCGAGCTGGCCGCCGCCGAGCGGATGCGCTCGTCGAATCTGGCCGCGCTGCTGCGCGAACTGGAACGCGGAGGGCTGATCGTCCGTCACGCCGATCCGCAAGATGGGCGCAGAACCCGCGTGTCGCTGAGCTCGGAGGGCCGGCGAAATCTCTACGGCAACCGCGCCAAGCGCGAAGAATGGCTGGTGCGTGCCATGCACGCCTGTCTCGACGAGAGCGAGCGCGCCCTGCTGGCGGCGGCCGGTCCGTTGCTGACACGCCTGGCGCAATTCGAGGAGCCCTGAATCCAGGGCTTTGGGTTCCGGCAGATGGAAGAGGAGTTCCCGATGAACACAGCACTGATCGGTCTCGACTACATCGTCGATATCATGCATCCCGACGGTAGGATTGCCCGCTGTGCAGAACAGGCCGCCTTGCGTGGCGTGGTCGCGCGTTTCAACCGCGCTCTCGCCGTCGCCGAGCAGCGTGGCTGGCTGCGGATCGCGGTGAGGGTGGGCTTCGAGCCCGGCTATCCGGACCTGCCGGAACATTCGCCGATCTTCGCTGCCGCGCAGGCACTCGGCGCTCTCGACCTCTGCGGGCGCGGTTGCGCATTTCATCCTGACCTGAAGCGGGATGCCGTGCAGATGGAAGTGCTCAAGCCGCGCATCAGCGCCTTCTATGCCACGCGCCTGGAGGCCGTGTTGCGGGCGAGGCGGATCGAGCGACTGGTGCTCGCCGGTGTCAGTACGACCTGGGCTGTGCAGGCCGCCGCGCGCGATGCGCACGATCGCGACTACCAAGTGCTGGTGTTGGAGGAGGCCTGCGCGGCGGCCAGCGACGAGGAGCACCGGCGCTCCATCGAGGTCCTGGGCGGCATCGCGCGGATCGTCACGCTCGACCAGTTGGCAGCGCTCTAGGCGGCGCGTCGTGTGTGCGCCTCGCTGACACGCCTGTTCGACGGCCGCGCCATGGGGCGCGCGCTCGCCGTGTCGCTGCCGCTGTTCGTGCTCTACAGCGCCAGCGGCGATGCCAACTGGCTGCTGGCGAATATCGCGACGATCTCCGTGGCGGTCGTCGTCGAGCGGGTCGGTAGCGCACCGCTCGCGGCGCTCGGCCAGGGGGTGGCGATCATCCTCGGCTTTCTCGGCCTGTCGTTCGCGCTCGCCTGGGGAGCGGCGTTTGCCATCGCTTGCGCAGCGCTCGCCGCTGCTGCTGTCGCGCTATCCGGCCTGGATACGCGCTTGCGCACGCTGGGCAATTTCGTCTTTATTCCTGTGCTCTATCTGGCCTGCGAGGTTGCCGCGACGCACCGCACTGCGCTGTCCCTGGTGCCGTATCTCGTCGTCGCGACGCTACCATCGGTGGCGCTCGCCGGTGTCGATACCTTGCGCCACGCAGCGCTCGCACGCCGTTACGGCACCCTGCTGCGCTGGCGTGGGGCGCACTTGACGGGCCACGCGGCCGCGCATGACGAGCTGCTCCAGGCTGTGTTGGCGGTCACACTCGCCGTAGCCTGCAGCGCGACCTTGGTAGCGTGGCGGCACATCGAATACGGCCAGTGGGCGATCTGGTCGTCCGCCAGCGTGGTTACCGGCAATGCCGCCAGCGCGCACCTGAAGCTGCGCGATCGCGGGCTTGGCGCGCTGCTCGGCGTACCGCTCGGCCTCGCGGTAGGGGCCGCTCTACCGCATGTTCTATTGGTCCACACCTTGGCGACTCTTGCCTCGGTCCTCACCCTCGTCGGATTCCGTCACTACGCGACAGGCTTTGCCGCGCGTTGCGCGTGCATCGCCTGCGCCTCCTGGGCGATTCAGCAGTCGCCCCTGGTCGCCTCGCTGCGGGTCGCCGAAGTACTGGCGGGTGGGGCGATAGGCGTCGCCTCGGTGTGGCTGGTGCGGTTCCTCGCACGCAACTGAAGGCGGTGCGACCGCACGCGCGTGCGCCAAATGCCCGGCGCCTTTCGTTGGCCGGAAAAGACAACCTGTTTCACGGATTTAATAAATATTTAGTTATTAGCGAACGGCATCTACCGAACCGATGGGTCTAGACGAAGTGACTTCCGGGGGCTTCCGGAGGGCCGTCGACTTTCCTGATGAAGTGCGTGAAACCTGGGCTTTCCACTTTTCCACACCGGTGTCTCGGGAAGCGCGGAGTTGACCTGCAAAGCGTCACGGGCAGGCAAAAGGACACCATGGCGTCATGTATGCGCCTAAAAATTGACAGTTTCCGCTTAAAAATTTAGCAATTAGCATATTTAGTCATTAGATTGACGTTAATCGCCTGCGGCTGCTTTGGCTGTGCCCGCACTGCCAGGGATTCGACGTTGCCACCGGAAACCGCATCCATGCTTCCGACCTGCCGCTTCGGTCGGTATCGACCCTGCCGCGTAGGCTGGGCATGCGGTTCAGCAAGAAAGGAATCGCCGTGCTGCGTCTGCCGTCCCGCCGTAACACCCTTCGACCCATCGAGCGCCCGCTCGCCTGGCTTGCCGGCCTGGCGCTGGCGCTTTGTGCCGGCACTGCCGCAGGGGCTGCCGGCGGGCCGTCCAGCGTGGCGTTCTGGTACGCCGAGCGGCCGCCGCTGGCCGAGCTTTCCCAGTTCGACTGGGTGGTGCTCGAAGCGGCGCACCTCAAGCCGGCCGATGTCGGGTATCTGAAAGAGCAGGGCAGCACGCCCTTCGCCTATCTGTCGGTCGGCGAGTTCGACGGCGACGCCGCCGCCATCGCCGACAGCGGCCTGGCCCAGGGCAAGAGCGCGGTCCGCAACCAAGCCTGGAACAGCCAGGTAATGGACCTCGCCGCGCCGAGCTGGCGGGCGCACCTGCTCAAGCGCGCCGCGGAGCTGCGCAAACAGGGCTACGCCGGCCTGTTCCTCGATACCCTGGACAGCTTCCAGCTACAGGCCGAGGAGCGCCGCGAGGGCCAGCGCCGGGCGCTGGCCAGTTTCCTCGCCCAGCTGCATCGCCAGGAGCCGGGCCTCAAGCTGTTTTTCAATCGCGGTTTCGAAGTGCTGCCGGAGTTGCCCGGCGTCGCGTCGGCGGTGGCCGTGGAGTCGATCCATGCCGGTTGGGACGCCGCTGCCGGGCAATACCGCGAGGTGCCCCAGGACGATCGCGATTGGCTGAAGGGTCACCTGGATGCCCTGCGCGCCCAGGGCATGCCCATCGTCGCCATCGACTACCTGCCGCCGGAGCGGCGCGACGAGGCGCGCGCGCTCGCTGCGCGCCTGCGTAGCGAAGGCTACGTGCCGTTCGTCAGCACCCCGGCGCTGGACTACCTGGGGGTGAGCGACGTCGAGGTGCAACCGCGGCGCATCGCGCTGCTCTACGATCCGCGCGAGGGCGACCTGACCCTGAGCCCCGGCCACGTCTACCTCGGCGGCCTGCTCGAATACCTCGGTTATCGGGTCGACTACCTGCCCACCGACCAGCCGCTGCCCGAACGTCCGCTGAGCGGTATCTACGCGGGGGTAGTCACCTGGATGACCAGTGGACCGCCGCTGGCCAGCGACGCCTTCGACAACTGGATCGCTGCACGTCTCGACGAAAAGGTGCCGGTGGCGTTCCTCGCCGGCCTGCCCACAGAGAACGACGGCCTGTTGCAGCGCCTGGGTATTCGCCGGCTGTCGCAGAAGCTCAAGGTCAAGCCGAGCACCGAGACCCACGACCAGGCGCTGCTGGGCGCCTTCGAAGCGCCGCTGGTGATCCGGGTCCGCGACCTGCCGGCGCTCACCGTACTCGACCCGGCGCGGGTGGCCCCGGCGCTCAAGCTCAAGGGCGACGGCAAGGAGTACGTGCCGGTGGCGACCGCCGACTGGGGCGGCTTCGCCCTGGCGCCCTATGTGCTGGAGGAGGGTAGCGAGCACCGGCGCTGGATCCTCGATCCGTTCGCCTTCCTGCGCAAGGCCTTGCGCCTTGCGCCGCTGCCGAGTCCCGACGCGACCACCGAGAATGGCCGGCGCATCGCCACCGTGCACATCGATGGCGACGGCTTCGTCTCCCGTGCCGAGGTGCCCGGCAGTCCCTATGCCGGCCAGCAGGTGCTGGAGGACTTCATCAAGCCCTATCCGTTCCTCACCTCGGTCTCGGTGATCGAAGGCGAGGTCGGGCCGAAGGGCATGTACCCGCACCTGGCCAGGGAGCTGGAGCCGATCGCCCGGCGCATCTTCGCCGACGACAAGGTCGAGGTCGCCAGCCATACCTTCAGCCATCCGTTCTTCTGGCAGCCGCAACTGGCCGAGCAGGGCGAGAACTTCGAGGCCCAGTATGGCTACAAGATGGCCATCCCGGGCTACGACAAGGTCGACTTCGTACGCGAGGTGATCGGCGCCCGCGACTACATCGAGCAGCGCCTGACCACCCCGCGGAAGCCGGTGAAGATGATCTTCTGGTCCGGCGACGCGCTGCCCGACGCCGCCACCATCAAGCTCGCCTACGACGCCGGGCTGATGAACGTCAACGGCGGCAATACCGCGCTGACCCGGGCCTTTCCCTCGCTGACCGGACTCTACCCGCTGATCCGGCCCACCCGCGGCGGCGTGCAGTACTACGCGCCGATCATCAACGAGAACGTCTACACCAATCTCTGGCAGGGGCCGTACTACGGCTTCCGCGGCGTCATCGATACCTTCGCCCTGACCGACAGCCCGCGCCGCCTGCGCGGCCTGCACCTGTACTACCACTTCTATTCGGGGACCAAGCAGGCCTCGATCCGCACCATGCACCAGATCTACGCGGCGATGCAGGCGGAGCATCCGTTGTCGCTGTGGATGAGCGACTACATCCCGCGCCTGGAAGGCCTGCATCGCGCCAGCCTGGCCAAGCGTGCCGATGGCAGCTGGCAGTTGCGCGGCTTCGCCGCCTTGCGCACGGTGCGCCTGGACCCGGCGCTGGGTTGGCCGGACCTCGCTCGCTCCACGGGAGTCGCGGGCGTGCGCGACCTGCCCCAGGGGCGCTATGTGCACCTGAGTGCGGCGAATGCGCGCCTGGTCCTGCGCGACAGCCGCGATCCGCGGCCGGCGCTGGAGGAGGCCAACCTGCCGCTGAAGCACTGGCGCTACCGCGACGATGGCCGCGTCGAGTTCGCCTTCGCCGGGCACCTGCCATTGCGCCTGGTGGTGCGCGCGGCGGGCGATTGCCGGCTGAGTGCGGCCGGCAAGGCCTTCCCGGGAAAGGCCGGCAACGGCCTGTGGACGTTCGAGTTGCCGATGGAGCAGGTGCGCGATGGCCAACTCGTCTGCCGCTGACAAGCATCCCCAGGCGCGCCTGCTGAATCCCTGGGCCCTGCTGCCGGTCGCTCTCGGGGTGGCGCTGGTGCTGTGGCTGACCTTCAACAGCGAAGAAGTATTCATGCCCAGCGGCGATGGCGAGCCCGACGCGGTCTCGGTGAACTACGCCGAACTGCTGTTGCAGGCGCACCCGGAGAACGACGCGCTGCGCCTGACCCTGATCGACCTGCTGGTCAAGCTCGGCGACTTCGAGCAGGCGCGTCATCACCTCGCCCGTCTGCGCGGCAAGGACCGCCTGGCAACGCCGTTCTACGAGGTGGAACTGGACATCCTTGGCGCCCTGGCCAGGCCCGAGGGCATGGATGAGGAGCAGACGCGCCGATTGCTGGAGCGCCTGCGCAAGATCGAGCATGTTTCGTTGAACGACGCCATGCTCGAACGACTTGCCCGTCATGCCCTGGCCCTGGACGCGCCGGACCTGGCGGCGCGGACCTTTGCCGAACTGGCCGGCCGCGACCCGCAGGGCCGGCAGCGCTGGCTGGACGAGGCGGCGCGCTGGTACCTGGCTTCCGGCGAGCCGCTGCCGGCGGCGGACATCCAGCGGCAACTGGCCGAAGCGCAAACCGAGCCGGCGAAGCGCCTGGCCTATCTGCGCCAGGCCTTCGCCAGCCTGCTCGCTGGCGAGCGCGGCGAACAGGCGGCGTTGTTGCTGGACGAGCGGCTGGACGCCTTGCCGGAGGATGAATCGACCCTGGCCTGGCTCGCCGAGGGCGTACGCGCCGCCGAAGGCAGCCAGCGCTACGACCTGGCCGAACGCTTCATCCGGCGCTGGCGCGAATTGCGCCCCGAGGACCATGAGGCGCTGGCCGCCGACCTGCGCCTGAACATGGCCGCCGGGCGGATCGAGCGGGCCTGGGAGGTCGGCCAGGAGCTGCTGGCCCTGCGCCCGGAGGACAGGACGCTGCTGGCCGATCTCGCGCGCCTTGGCGAATGGACCGGCAACGGCCCGCGGGCGCTGGGCCTGTGGAAGCAACTGCTGGCCGGCGCCGATGACCCGGCCCTGCGCGAGCATGCCTGGCGCCTGTCGCTGCAGATGTTCGATTTCGACAGCGCCATCGAGCTGCTGGCGCCCATCGGTGCGCAGCGACAGATGACCGACGAGGAACTCGATGCGCTGGTCTACAGCCATGAAACCCGCGGCACGCCGGAAGAGGGCGAGGCATGGCTGCGCGGCTACGTGCAGCGTTATCCGAAACAGCGCCTGGCCTGGCAGCGCTTGCAACAGATTCTCGAACACACCCAGCAGTTGCAGGAAGAGACCGGGGTCTGGGCGCGGATGGCCCGGCATTTCCCGCTGAGTGTCAAGGAACGCATGCAGTGGGCGGAAACCCACTGGAACCTGTTCGATCCGCGCCAGGCCTGGAAGGTCCTCGCCGGCGTGGATACCCGCGCGATCCGCGAGCCGGAGTTCTGGCGCCTGCGCGCGGCGCTGGCCTGGGCCCTGGAGCAGGACGACGATGCCCGCGCCGCCTACGAGCGCATGCTGGCCCTGGACATCCGCCTGAACAGCAGCGACGAGGACCAGTTGATCGCCCTGTACCGGGACAGCAATCCGAAGCAGGCCTTGCAGGTGCTTATCGGCAGTTGGCAGCGCAGCCGCGATCCGCGGCGCCTGGCCAGCGCCCTGCAACTGGCGGAGAACCTCCACGACTGGCCGGCCCTGAAGAGCCTGCTGGCCGAGGCCGAAGGCCTGCCGGAAGCGCAGGGCAGCCCCTATTACTGGGTGGCCAGGGCGCGGCTGGCGGAACAGGAAGGCCATGGCGACGTCGCCGAGCGTCTGTACCGGGAAGCCCTGGTGCGTTTCCCCGGCGAGAACCTGGTGCGCGAACGCCTGCTCTGGTTCTACATCGACCGTGGCCGTCGCGACAGCCTGGCGCCCCTGTTGGCGCAGTGGCATGGCCTGGCGCTGCGGGACAGCACGCTGTGGCTGCCGTTCGCCAGCGCCAGCCTGCTGCTCGAGCGTAACGACCAGGCGCTGGCCTGGTTCCGCCTGTACCTCAAGTCCAATCCCAACGACTGGCTGGTGCAGGCCGCCTACGCCGACGCACTGGATGCCAGCGGCTACCAGGACAAGGCCCTGCGCCTGCGCCGACTACTGCTCCGGCGGCTCGACCGCGAGGCGGTCAGGGCCACCCCGGACAGCTTCGCCGCCTACCTGCGCCTGCTCGCCGTGGCCCAGGGGCCGCTGCTCGCCCAGGGCGAGGCGCGGCGGGCCTGGAATGGTGAGCCGGCGATGCTGCAGCTGTGGTTCGAGCAGTTCCTCGACCAGCTCGCCGCCACCAACCAGGAGCCGCTGAAGGATGACTGGCTGGCCTGGGCGCGCGGCCGGGGCCTGAAGATCGGGCGCAACGAAGAGATCCAGGCCGCCCTGCGCAGCCAGAATCGCGCCGCCCTGCAACGCCTGCTGGAGCGCGGCGAGCTGGATCCGGCGCAGCGGGTCGAGGCGCTGGTGCGTCTCGGCCATGGCGGCGAAGCGCTGGGCGAGGCCCTGGGCGCACTGGGCGACGGCCACTCGCGCGACAACCGCGAGCAGCTGCGGCGGCAGGCGGCGGAAATCCTCGAACGCACTCCCCAGGGCCTGCAACTGGGTTGGAACAAGCGCGACTTCGGCGGTCTCGACTTCAAGGGGCCGACGCTGCGCGCGGCGCGCCACCTCGGCGACGACTGGTACGCCGATCTCGAACTGGGCAGTGGCCGCTATCACGGCGATGCGCTGGATAGCTCGCTCCTCGGTAGCGAACGCAACGCCAGGCTGACGTTGCGGCGCGAACTGGCCGATGGCTTCGCCGCGGCGACGCTCGATGGCAGCTGGCGCGACGACGAGGACCGCCACGGCCTGGGCCTGCTGCGCAATTGGCGGCTGAGCTCGCGCGACGAACTGGAAGCGGGCCTCGACTGGCACCGCGAGACCGACGAGACCGGCCTGATGCGAGCCCTCGGCATGCGCGACAGCCTACGGCTCGGCGGCCGCCACACCCTCAGCGGGCGCGACCAGTTGAGCTGGTCGCTGGCGCACAACCGCTTCTCCACCCGCCAGGGCGACGACCTCGGCAACGGCGAGGCGCTGTCCCTGGAATGGGCCCACACACTGTTCTTCGACGGCCCGGCCTGGCAACTGCGCGGCGGCATCGACTACCAGCGCAATCGCCTGGAGAACCGCGTGCCGGACGACCTGCTGGCGGCCCATGGCGGTGCGCTGGCGCTCGATGGCGCGCGCAGCCAGGACCTGCTGCAGGACCGCTATGGCCAGGTCTACCTCGGCAGCACCTGGCGCCGTGGCTTCCCTGGCGCGCTGAACCGCAGCCGTCCGCAATACACCTGGATCGTCGACACCCTGGCCGGCTGGCAGTGGACAGAGAAGGAGTTCAACTACGGCATCGATCTCGGCATCGGCATGGAGCTGCTGGGCGACGACGAACTGGCGTTCACCTTCGGCTACCAGTCGGCTCCCCAGGGCGGCGGCGGCGATGCCGGCGGCACGCTCGGGGTGACCTACAGCACGCGCTTCGGCCGCTGAACGCGGCCCGGATACGGAATTCAACAGGAGGAACACAACATGCAATCCATCCGCTGCCTGGCTCTCGCGGCCGTCGCCCTGTTCATGGCGGGCTGCTCCAGCTTCACCAGCGAAAGCGCTACGCCGCTGGCGCGCGGCGCGCAGTGGGGCCTGGTGCCGCTGCTCAATTACTCCCAGGCGCCGCAGGCCGGCGAGCGTGCCGAGCAGATCCTGCTCAGCGTGCTGGCCGAGGAGGGCGTGCGGCCGCGCCTGTACCCGGCGCAGCCGCAAGGCGACCTGCAACTGGTCGACGACCGCGAGCGCCAGCAGCGCGCGCTGGACTGGGCACGCCAGCAGAAGCTGGCCTACGTGGTCACCGGCAGCGTCGAGGAGTGGCAGTACAAGAACGGCCTGGACGGCGAGCCGGCGGTGGGCGTCAGCCTGCAGGTGCTGGAGCCGGCCTCCGGGCGGGTGCTCTGGAGCACCAGCGGGGCGCGCGCCGGCTGGTCCCGGGAAAGCCTGGCGGGCGCCGCGCAGAAAGTCCTGCGCGAGCTGGTCGGCGACCTGCGGCTCGAGTGACGGCGATGTCCGCGCACAAGGATTTCGCCCTCGCACCGCGCGCCAGCGGCAGCGTCTCCTGGGTCGAGACGCTGGTCATCAGCGTGCTCGCGCTGGGCCTGGGCTGGTGGTTCAGCCCGGACGACCCGCTGCAGGTCAACGCCACCTTTCCCTGGGTGATCCTCGCGCCCCTGTTGCTGGGCATGCGCTACGGCTTCGTCCGCGGGTTGGCCAGCGCAGCGCTGCTGGTGGCGGCGCTGTTCGCGTTTCGCGTCCAGGGCGTCGAGGCCTATGCCCAGGTACCGGCGGCCTTCATCGTCGGCGTGCTGCTCTGCGCCATGTTGGTGGGCGAGTTCCGCGACATCTGGGAACGCCGCCTGGAGCGCCTGGAGCTGGCGAACGAGTACCGTCAGTTGCGCCTCGACGAATTCACCCGCGCCCATCACATCCTGCGCATCTCCCACGATCGCCTGGAACAGCGGGTCGCCGGCAACGACCAGAGCCTGCGCAGTTCGCTGCTCGGTCTGCGACAACTGCTGCGCGAGCTGCCGGGCGATGAGGCACCGCTCGATGCGCTGGCGGAAACCGTGCTGGCGCTGCTGGCCCAGTACGGTTCGCTGCGCATCGCCGGACTCTACCGGGTGCGCCACGACCGCACCCCGGAGCCGCAACCCTTGGCGACGCTCGGCGAGATGCCGGCGCTGGACGCCGACGATCTGCTGGTGCGCACCTGCCTGGAGCGCGGCGAACTGGTCAGCGTGCGCCAGGAACTGCTGGAGCGCGGCGAGCAGCGTGCGCACAGCGCGCTGCAGGTGTGCGTGCCGCTGGTCGACACCGATGGGCGGATCCTCGCCCTGCTGGCGGTGGAGCAGATGCCGTTCTTCGTCTTCAACGAACGTACCTTCAGCCTGCTGGCGATCCTCGCCGGGCACATCGCCGACTTGCTGCAGAGCGACCGTCGCGCACTGCAACTGGCCGACATCGACGCCCAGCGCTTCTCCCAGTACCTCAAGCGCTCCCTGCTGGACGCCCGCGACCATGGGTTGCCGGCCTGCCTGTATGCCTTCGAGTTGACCGATGCGCGCTACGGCGAAGAGGTCCAGCGTCTGCTGGAAGGCAGCCAGCGTGGCCTCGACGTGCAGTTGCGACTGCGCAACGACGAGGGCCGGCGGGTCCTGCTGGTGTTGTTGCCGCTGACTTCCGCCGAAGGCTCCCAGGGGTATCTGCAGCGCCTGAGGATTCTCTTCGCCGAACGCTTCGGCCAGGCCCGCGAGCTGGAGTCGCTGGGCGTGCGCATCCGCCAGTACGAACTGGACGCCGGCAACGATCGGCAGGCGCTGGGACATTTCCTTTTCAACGAGTGCGGCCTGAATGATCAGCAAGTGGCTGTTTAGCGGCGCCTTCCTGTTCGAGCTGAGCAGTTGGGCGAGCGTCTTCGCCGACCTGCCGTTCGGCCAGGCGCTGGCGCTCTACCTGTTCGCCCACGGCCTGGGCAGCGCCCTGCTGTGCGTCGGCGTATGGCTGCTGCTGCCGCGGCGCTACAAGTTCCCGCTGCCGTGGAGCCCGCTGTTCCTCTTCAGCCTGGCCTTCTTCGTGCCGCTGATCGGAGCGGTCGGCGTCGCTGCGGCGGTATTCCCGGCGCTGTACCTGCCGCGCCAGCGTGGCGAGCAGGCCTGGCAGGCGATGGGCGTCCCCGAGCTGCCGTTCCGGCCGAAGGAAAAGCGCCTCGACATGATGTTCAGCGACGGCGGCCTGCAGGACGTCCTGCGCCATGCGCCGGACCCGAACCAGCGGCTCACGGCGATCTTCGCCACCCGGCGGATGCCCGGCAAGGAAGCGATCCCGATCCTCAAGCTGGCCCTGCGCGACCCTGCCGACGACGTCCGCCTGCTGGCCTACTCGATGCTCGACCAGAAGGAAAGCCGGATCAACCAGCGCATCGAGGCCGCCCTAGGCCGCCTCGCCGGCGCCACGCCGGCGCGACGCGGCGCGTTGCACGGGACCCTGGCGCGCTGGTACTGGGAACTGGCCTACCTGGGGTTGGCCCAGGGCAGCGTGCTGGAGCACATCCTCGAGCAGGCGCGCGAGCATACCGACCAGGCGCTGCGCGGCACACCCTCGGCCGACCTGCATCTGCTGGCCGGGCGCATCGCCCTCGAACAAGGCCGCCTGGAGGATGCCGGACGCGCCCTCCAGGCCGCCGAGGAGGCGGGAATCGATAGCGCCCAGCTGGCGCCGTTCCGCGCCGAGGTGGCGTTCTTCCAGCGGCGCTACCGGGACATCCCCCGGCTTCTCGCCGGAATGCCCGACGACATGCTGCAACGGCCGCCCTTCGCGGCCCTGGCGAGATACTGGACATGACCGAACACACCGCTCCGACGGCGCCCGTCGCCGATGTCTGCCTGCTGCTGGAGGGCACCTGGCCCTATGTCCGCGGCGGCGTCTCCAGCTGGGTCAACCAGTTGATCCTCGGTCTCCCCGACCTGACCTTCTCGGTGTTCTTCATCGGCGGCCAGAAGGATGCCTACGGCAAGCGCCACTACCCGATCCCGGACAATGTGCTGCACATCGAGGAACACTTCCTGGAAACCGCCTGGAGTTCGCCGAACCCGCAGACGCGACAGGGCAGTAGCGAGACCGAAAAGGCGTTGCGCGATCTGCACCGTTTCTTCCACTACCCGGAGACGCCGGACGTGGAGGAGGGCGACGCGCTGCTCGACCTGCTCGCCGAGGGCCGCATCGGCCGCGAGGACTTTCTCCACAGCAAGGCCAGTTGGGAGGCGATCACCGCAGGCTACGAGCGCTATTGCACCGATCCGTCCTTCGTCAATTACTTCTGGACCCTGCGCTCGATGCAGGCGCCGGTGTTCATGCTCGCCGAGGCGGCCCGGCGGATGCCGCGGGCGCGCATGCTGCACTCGATCTCCACCGGCTACGCCGGCCTGCTGGGCTGCATCCTGCAACGTCGCTGGGGCTGCCGCTACCTGCTCAGCGAGCACGGCATCTACACCAAGGAGCGCAAGATCGACCTGGCCCAGGCCAACTGGATCGCGGAGAACCCCGACGAGCAGCTGAGTACCGGACTGGATGCCGAGGTCAGCTACATCCGTCGCTTGTGGATCCGCTTCTTCGAGCGTGTCGGCCTGCTCACCTATCGCGCCGCCAATCCGATCGTCGCCCTCTACGAAGGCAACCGCCAGCGCCAGGTACTCGATGGCGCCGAGCCACGGCGCACCCGGGTGATCCCCAACGGCATCGACCTCGATGCCTGGGCCGGCGCCCTCGAACGGCGGCCGCCGGGGATTCCGCCGGTGGTCGGGCTGGTCGGCCGGGTAGTGCCGATCAAGGACGTGAAGACCTTCATCCGCGCCATGCGCGGGGTGGTCAGCGCGATGCCGGAGGCGGAGGGCTGGATCGTCGGTCCGGAGGAGGAAGACCCGGACTATGCCAGCGAATGCCGCAGCCTGGTGGCCAGCCTCGGCCTGCAGGACAAGGTGAAGTTCCTCGGTTTCCGTCGGATCGGCGAGGTCCTGCCGCAACTCGGCCTGATGGTCCTCACCTCGATCAGCGAAGCGCAGCCGCTGGTGATCCTCGAGGCCTGGGCTGCCGGCGCCCCGGTGGTGAGCAGCGACGTCGGCTCCTGCCGCGAACTGATCGAAGGCGCCGACGCCGAAGATCGCGCCCTGGGCCGCGCCGGGGAGGTGGTGGCGATCGCCGACCCGCAGGCCACTTCGCGGGCGATCCTCGCCCTGCTGCGCAATCCGCAGCGCTGGCAGGCGGCCCAGGCGGTCGGCCTGCAACGGGTCGAACGCTACTACACCGAGGCGCTGATGCTCGGACGTTACCGCGGGCTGTACCGCGAAGCCACGGAGATTGCATGACATGGCCGGCATCGGCTTCGAACTGCGGAAGATCCTTTCCCGCGATTCCTATACGGCGACCCTGCGCGCCTACCTCTACGCCGGGCTGATCAGCTCCGGTCCCTGGGTGCTGTCGATCGTCAGCGTGATGCTGATCGGCGTGCTGAGCCTCGGCGTGGTGGTGCCGGACGTGCTGGTCCGGCAGTTCCTGATCACGGTGACCTACCTGATGGCGCTGTCGCTGATCTTCACCGGGGGACTGCAACTGTTCTTCACCCGCTTCATTTCCGATCGCCTGTTCGAGCGCAAGCACGAGGCGATCCTGCCCAACCTGGTGGGCGTGCTGTTGCTGGTGACGTTGGCGGCGGGCCTGCTCTCGGCGATATTGCTGGCGACCCTGTTCGATGAGCCGTTCGCCTACCGCCTGCTGGTGATGGCCAACTTCGTGGTGCTCTGCAACCTGTGGCTGGTGATCATCTTCCTGTCGGGAATGAAGGCCTACAAACGCATCCTGCTGGTGATGTTCATCGGCTACGCGCTGATGGTCGCCTGTGCCTACCTGCTGCGTTTCATGCAGATGGACGGCCTGCTGCTGGCATTGCTGATCGGCCACGCCAGCCTGCTGTTCGTCTTCCTCTACGACATCCTCCGCGAGTACCCGGCCAGGCGCATGGTGGCCTTCGACTTCCTCGACCGCCGGCAGGTCTTCGTCAGTCTGCTGCTGACCGGCCTCTGCTACAACCTGGGGATCTGGATCGACAAGTTCATCTTCTGGTTCAACCCCTCCACCTCGGACCTGGTGATCGGCCCGCTGCGCGCCTCGATCCTCTACGACCTGCCGATCTTCCTCGCCTACCTGTCGATCATTCCCGGCATGGCGGTGTTCCTGGTGCGCATCGAGACCGACTTCGCCGAGTGGTACGAGCGGGTCTACGAGGCGATCCGCGGCGGAGAGACCCTGCAGCACATCGGCCTGCTCAAGGAGCAGATGATCCTCGCCATCCGCCAGGGCCTGCTGGAAATCTGCAAGGTGCAGGGGCTGGCGGTGGTCCTGCTGTTCCTGCTGGCGCCGCAACTGCTCGGCTGGCTGGGAATTTCCCGCTATTACCTGCCGCTGTTCTACATCGACCTGATCGGGGTGAGCATCCAGGTAGTGTTCATGGCCTTGCTCAACGTCTTCTTCTACCTGGACAAGCGCCGCATCGTCCTCGAACTCTGCGTGCTGTTCGTGATCGTCAACGGCGCCCTGACCTTCGTCAGCCTGCTGCTCGGGCCGAGCTTCTTCGGCTACGGCTTCACCCTGTCGCTGCTGGTCTGCGTGCTGGTCGGGCTGTACCGCCTGACCACCGCGCTGGACGACCTGGAGTACGAGACCTTCATGCTCAATCGCTGAGGGGTTTCGCCGGCGGCAGGGTCTTTCAGAAAGGGCCGATTCACCCGGTTGAATCGGCCCCTTTTTTTGCTTCCTCGATGCGTTTTTGCAGCTTCTGCATATCCACCAGGCGTTGCGTACCGAAGGTTCGCATCGGCAGGTCGCCGCTCTCTATCCAGGCGTAGAGCAAGTCCGGCCGGTCGCTGAGGCCGGTCAGGAAGGCGAAACGCATCAGGGTTATATAGCGGGGGCACTCGGCGAAACCCTCTTGGGGGAGTTCTTCCACTTTCATCAGGCGTCCTGCACCATGGTCCGATGTTGGAGGGGAACCCTCGGTCTAGAGGGCTTGGATTCATATTGATCTACTAACAGTTAGTGAATCAATATGCATAGGGAACCATCAGACGCGGACTACACATGGTAAAGAATCGACGTTTGTTCACTGCTGGCAAGCGCTTGCGCGCCCTGCGCGAGCTGATGGGCTTGAGCCGTCCGCAGTTCGCCGAGTTGGTGGGGATGACGGCCAAGCGCCTGGAGAACATCGAGAACGAGCTGCAGCGCATGCACGACGAGGACTTCGAGAAGGTCTGCGGAACCTTCCCGGAGTTCAGCGACTGGATCGCCTATGAAGGCAGCATCGAGCCGCAGTCGATCGCCTGGAAGGTCGCCGACTCGGCGCAGGCGGCCGCGGTCTACCTGGTGGAGCGCAACCCGGTGCTGCTTGAGCAGCACGGCATCGACATGCAGGCCTGGCGCGAACGCCACCGCGAGATACGCGAGGCGCTGCTGGCGGCGGAACAGGCGCCGGAGGCGGAGCCGGCGCCCCTGGAAGAGCCGCCGGAACCCAGGCGCCAGCGGAAGAGGAAAACGCCCGCGAGCGGCAAGGGCGACTGAGGCGCATCGCGCCAGAAACGAAGGGAAGTATCCGTACATGGTCTATGTAGTGAGGAAGCGCTGCCTGTTTCGCGCCGGCGAGCGCCTGTTCGGGTTGCGCGGGCTGACGGGGTTGAACCGACCGCAGTTTTCCGAGGTGGTCGGCATGGATCCCAAACGCCTTGAGAACATCGAGAGTGGCCGGCAGCGCATGCACGACGAGGATTTCGAGAAGGTCTGCGGGACCTTCCCGGAGTTCAGCGACTGGATCGCCTATGAAGGCAGCATCGAACCGCAGTCGATCGCCTGGAAGATCGCCGAGGCCGCCCAGGAAGCGGCGGTCTATCTGGTGGAGCGTAACCCCGAGCTGCTCGAACTCCACGGTCTCGACGTGCCGGCCTGGCGCGAGAAGCATCGGGAAATCCTCAAGAAGGTGCGCAAGCGGGAGTTGTCGCCGCCACCCGAAAAACCACCGAAACCCAGGCGCAAGCGCAAGCCGAGAAGCAACCTGCCCACACCCACCGACGGTACCTGAGACCGGCTCCCTCTCCCCAGCCCTCTCCCGCAAGCGGGAGAGGCAACGGGGCTCCCGAAGCCCAGCGGTAGGGCGGATAACGCGCAGCGTTATCCGCCGTCAGCCCCAGGTGGGCCTCAGAACACCACTCCTACCGGATAGACGAAGGCGTTCACGTCGTAGAACGGCGTGCGCTGGTAGAACCATTGCAGGCGCGCCTGCGGATCGGCGGCGAAGGCCTTGTCCTCGCGCAGGCGTTTGTCGAAGGTGGCCTTCAGCGCCGGGTCTTCCGCCAGCATCTTGCGCGCCATCGGCTCCATCACGTATTCCTCCGGCTCCTCGGCGGCCACCAGGGTGGAATTGAAGAAGCCCCAGGACCAGAAGGAATCCGGACTCTGCGGTTGCAGCAGGTCGATGGCCAGGACGCCCAGCGGCTGGGCGGTGTCGATCGACAGCGAGCCGGCCGGGAAGGTCTGCAAGCGCTGGAACGGCTTCGGCGTGCCGCTGACCAGCAGGCGACCTTCGTAGCCCGGAATCCGGTTGCCTTGCACGCGATCCGGTTCGAAGCCATCGGCGAGCTTGATGTCGTCCATGCGGTACAGGGTCACGGCGATTTCGGTCGGACGCTCCAGGGTGCTATAGCGGATGCCGTGGGCCTTGATCCGGGCGATCACCTCGTGCCACTGCGCCGGGACGATGAAACGCTGGGGACGCGGCACCACCAGGTCGGGTACGCCGTTGTCGGTCACCGGTAGCTTCAGCGTCTTCGGCCGGTTGCTCCAGACGATGGTGCGGGCCCCGGTGACCGGCGATTGCTCGTAGCGGTAGTCGCCGACCACGAACGGCGTCTCGGCGGCCTCGCCCGGCTTCCAGGTGAGGATCACCTCCTTCTGCCGCAGCAGGCGCTCGCGGTCGCTGGCGATGGCCTGGCGCAGGCTGGCGGCCTGCTCGCCGATCACCTCGAACATCGCCTTGAGCATCACGTAGTTGCCCAGCACCTGGGTCTTGTACGGATGCAGGGCGTGTTGCTCGATGAGGATCGACGGCACGTTGCGGATGTCGCCGTACTGGTTGGAGAAGCGCGCCAGGTCGGTGCGGTAGGGGTAGTAGCCCTGGGTCGGATCCTGGTTGTCGTTCAGGCTGATGCATTCATGGACCATGTGCCCGAGGCTTTCCAGCGCCTGGTACACCGGCTTGCGCATGACCTGGTCCATCCAGGCGCTGCTCGCCGGTGACCAGCCGTTGCCGTTGTGGCAGTAGGAGCTGTCGTAGGGATACATGGCGCCGTCGGTGGAGTGGGTGTCGGCGAAGAAGCTCAGCTCGTAGTGGTTGAACACCCAGGCGACGTTGCGGATCTCCGCGCTGTCGAGCTTGGTGAAGTCGCGGTTGAGATTGAGATTGCGGCCGTTCACCCGCCAGCCGGTCTCCTGCGGGCCGTTCTGGTTGATCCGCCCGTAGGCGCTGCGGCGCAGGTCGCCGTCGACGTTGACCACCGGGATGAACAGCAGGTTGATCTTCTCCAGCAGCCCGGCGAGCGGGCGGTCGGCAGCGCTCATGTCGCGCAGCAGCATGAACATGGCGTCCTTGCCGTTGGCCTCGCCGGGATGGATCTCGGCTTCCACCAGCAAGGTCGGCTTGGCGGAGCGCTTCAGGCCGGCGGCGGACTTGTCGGCCTCGGTGGAGGCGGTCACCAGCAGCATCGGGTGACCCTCGGCGCTGCGCTCGGGCAACTCGCGCAGGGCGATGCGGCCGGAGGAGGCGGCTACCAGTTTCTCCAGGTAGGCGCGGGTCTCGCGGTAGTCGCTGGTGCGCTGGAAGTCGCTGCTCTCGGCCTGGGTGATCAAGGGGTCGCCGGGCTTGGCGAGGTAGCGCAGGCTGCCCAGCCTCTGCTCGAACATCGGTGGCAGGATGCGCTGGCGGGCCGCGGCCGGGTAGGCGCTGTCATCGATGTAGGCGGGCGCGTGGGGCAGCTCCGCGTGAGCGGGCAGGGCGCTCGCCAGCAGGACGCCGGCGAGTAGCGAACGGGGTAGGCAAGGGAACACGATGAACCTCCATGTGGATGGGAACGGCCGCGGCGTGGGCGGGCCTGCGCGACGCGAGCCACGCGTCGTCGCGCAGCCAGTGCAGTGAAACGCCGGCGGCAGGCATCGGTGTTGACGCCGGGCAAGGCGCGGCGAAGCCGATGGCGAGAGCGCCGCCGGTGGATGGTTCAGGGCTGGGTTTGCAGACCCTCCAGCAGTGCCTGGTGGAAGCGTTCCGGAGCCTGTATCTGCGGGGTATGGCCAAGGTCGGGGAATTCCACCAGGGTCGCCTGGGGAATCCGTCGGGCGGCGTCCTTGCCCAGTTGCGCGTAGTTGCCCAGCCTGGCTTTCAGTTCCGCCGGCGCGGCGTCCTTGCCGATGGCGGTGTTGTCTTTCTCGCCGATCAGCAGCAGGGTCGGCATCTGCAACCGGTCCAGTTCGTAGACCACCGGCTGGGTGAAGATCATGTCGTAGGTCAGCGCCGAGTTCCAGGCCACCGACTCGCGCCCCTTGCCGCGATACATGCCGGCCTGCATCTGTACCCAGCGATCGAACTCGGGGCGCCATTCGCCGGCGTAGTAGGTGGCTTGCTGGTATTGGCGAATGCCTTCGGCGCTGGTCTGCAAGTCGCGCCTGTACCAGTCGTCGACGCTGCGCCAGGGCACGCCCAGGGCCTTCCAGTCCTCCAGACCGATGGGGTTGACCAGCACCAGTCGTTCGACCTGCCGCGGATAGAGCAGGGCGTAGCGGGTAGCGAGCATGCCGCCCATGGAGTGGCCGATCACGCTGGCCCGGGCGACGCCGAGCCGTTCCAGCAGGGCGTGGGTGTTGGCTGCCAGTTGCTGGAAGCTGTACTGGTAATGGGCCGGCTTGCTCGACTTGCAGAAACCGACCTGGTCGACTGCGATCACCCGGTAGCCGGCGTCGGCGAGCACGTCGATGGTGCGCTCCCAGGTCCCGGCGCAGAAATTCTTGCCGTGCATGAGCAGGATGGTGCGGCCGTTGGCTTTCTTCGGCGCGACGTCGAGGTAGGCCATGCTCAGCGGCTGGCCCTGGGAGGTGAAGTCCAGATAATGCACCGGATAGGCGTAGTCGAAGCCTTCCAGGCGTTCGCCGTAGACCGGCGCCTGGCTGGCCAGCGCCGGCCCGCAGGCGAGGGCGAGACAGAGGCTGAGGCGGGGTAGGGACATGCGATCGCTCCTGTGTGGGTCTGCTGGAGGATGCACGTCAGGGCGCGAGCTGGCCAGTCCTGGCCGGTTGCCTACAGTTGCTTCAGATACTTCACCACGTCTGCCGCGCCCGCCGCCCGCAGACCTTCGCCGAGGGCATCGGCGCGTTCGTCGTTGCGGGGCAGCAACAGGCATTCCGGGGTTTCCGGGGTGAACAGGGCGAGTCGCGCATAGGGCAGGCCGGTATCCAGCAGCAGGCTCATGAAGGTCGGCTCGGACCAGGCCTGGGTCGGAATCCGCAGCATGTGGTAGCGCCGTTCCAGTTCGTCCAGCGCGCCGGGCTCCAGTTCGTAGCGTTCCAGGTGTGCCGGCAGCTTCAGTTCCAGTTCGCGGCGGCGGGCGTAGACGATCGCCGCGGCGAAGGCGCAGGCCTGGCGTTCGCCCGCCCAGAACAGGCGCTCGCCGTGCCAGGCGGCCTGGCGCAGGCGGATGCTGTCGCCGTTGGTGAAACGCGGCAGGGCCAGGCTCAGGGCCTTGACGAAATCCTTGTAGCTGATGATCCGTACGCCCCGGCAGACCTCGGCCGTGGCCAGGTCTTCCAGGCGTGGGCAAGGTGCCTGGACGAGGATCTCGCGGCTGCATACGCCTTCGATGGTCTTCAGGTCGACCGACTCCAGGGTGGAGTGGCTGACCCGCACCAGGCGCTTGAGGACCGCGTGGGCTTCCGCCTTGTCTTCCTGGACCGGGCCGGACAGCGCGCCGCGCGGCAGGTCGACCAGGGTGTGCAGGGGCGGTCCGGCCTGCCACCAGACGCTCGGCTCCGGCCGTCGCAATGGCTGGAACGGCAGCTCGAGGGCGGCCGCCCGTTCGCGCAGCTCCCGGCCATCGCTTCGCGCGGCACCCAGGCGCAGGCGGTTGGCGAGTGCGGAAAGGCGACCGGTGAAGGTGCTGTTGCTACGCGAGTTGGAACTCATGATCGACGGAGGGCTCCTCGGGCTCGGCGACCGACGCGGAAAGGGGTGGGAGGGGACGGCGACGGTCCGTCCATTGAAGCACAGGTTCGGGCGTGACATTCAACCGCGTGGTTTGTGGCAAGCTGTCGTGGTTCATTCAAGCGGGGGGCTCCATGCCCAGTCTCATCATGGATATCGCCCTGTCCGGCGAACGCCTGCAGGCCATCTACGGCGGCAGGGCCAATCGGGTCCTGCTGCGCAGCCGCGACGGTCGCCGGGTGAACCTGCCGGCCCATCACCTGCGTCCGTTCATCGGCCACGATGGCGTGCATGGCACGTTCCGCCTCGATTTCAGCGAGGATGGCCGCCTGCTGGCGCTGCAACGCCTCGCCTGAGCGGGCGCTCGACGGCTATAATCGGCACCCTTCATTCTGCCGACCGATACCCGACCATGTACACCCTGGCCCGCCAGCTGCTGTTCAAACTGTCCCCGGAAACCTCCCACGAACTGTCCATCGACCTGATCGGGGCCGGCGGCCGCCTGGGCCTGAACCGCCTGCTGACGCCCAAGCCGGCCAGTCTGCCGGTCTCTGTGCTGGGCCTGGAGTTTCCCAACCCGGTGGGGCTGGCCGCGGGCCTGGACAAGAACGGCGACGCCATCGACGGGTTCGGCCAGCTCGGTTTCGGCTTCATCGAGATCGGCACCGTCACTCCGCGACCGCAGCCGGGCAATCCCAGGCCGCGCCTGTTCCGCCTGCCGCAAGCCAACGCGATCATCAATCGCATGGGTTTCAACAACCACGGCGTCGACCACCTGCTGGCGCGGGTGCGTGCGGCGAAGTATCGCGGCGTGCTGGGGATCAACATCGGCAAGAACTTCGATACCCCGGTGGAGCGCGCGGTCGACGACTACCTGATCTGCCTGGACAAGGTCTACGCCGACGCCAGCTACGTCACCGTCAACGTCAGCTCGCCGAACACGCCCGGCCTGCGCAGCCTGCAGTTCGGCGATTCGCTCAAGCAACTGCTGGAGGCACTGCGCCAGCGTCAGGAAGCGCTGGCGCTGCGGCATGGCCGGCGGGTACCGCTGGCGATCAAGATCGCCCCGGACATGACCGACGAAGAGACCGCGCTGGTCGCCGCGGCGCTGGTCGAGGCGGGGATGGACGCGGTGATCGCGACCAATACCACTCTCGGCCGCGAAGGCGTGGAAGGCCTGCCGCATGGCGACGAGGCGGGTGGCCTGTCCGGCGCGCCGGTGCGGGAAAAGAGCACGCACACGGTGAAGGTGCTGGCCGGCGAACTGGGCGGACGGCTGCCGATCATCGCCGCCGGCGGTATCACCGAGGGCGCGCACGCGGCGGAGAAGATCGCCGCCGGGGCGAGCCTGGTGCAGATCTATTCGGGTTTCATCTACAAGGGACCGGCGTTGATCCGCGAAGCGGTGGACGCCATCGCCGCATTGCCGCGGCGGAATTGAAAAGGGCTCCTTGCGGAGCCCTTGGGCTTGCGCCCGCCGCCCGGATGGGGCGTGCCTTGGGGAAATCGGTGCTATCCGTGTTGTCGCTTACACGTGCTGGAGTTGATTGAGACGTTGTAAGCCGGCCGTGCCAGTGAGGCCGTCCCAGTTGTCGCCACGGCCCTCGCGCCAGCCGTTGAGCCAGGACTGCCGCGTCGTAGGATGGGTGAACGGACAAAGATCACGAGATTTACCGGTTATGCCGTTCTGATAACCACGCAAGAAGGCTCTTTCCAACGGATCACGCTTAAGTCTTCTCATAGGGTGTTGCCCTCACTTGTTGACTGTTATGTCCCGTTGGCCCCCAGGGGAGGCCTGGCGAAGCTTTCGCCGAAAGGGGTCGTTGCCGGCGTGACGACCCTCGCCCGACACCGTTGCGGTGGCGGATTAACTGGAGTTCTAACCAAAGCGTTCAGGCGTGTGAATGACCGATTTGTCATAAAGACTTAACGCTTTCGTCGATAGGGCCATATGTTGCAGGCTCATGACGCCTGGTTTCCGGCGCTAACGCCGCAGGGTCGCGGGGTTGCGCCTTATAACGATTTGCACCCCCACCAATTGAGATTTCCTCGCATTCCGACGAAGGGTCGCCCAGACTGCGACTCGGGGTCGCAGCGAGCAACGCCGGGAGCGTTCCGGCAATCGAACCACGGCACCTGGTGCCAAAGAAGTGCCCATGAGGGTGCTTCCACTGACAAGGGCTACGGCCCGGGAAGGCGATATGGCTGATGTTTACGAATTGTTTCTGACCTGCCCGAAAGGCCTGGAAAGCCTGCTCCTCGAAGAGGCGCAGGGGCTCGGCCTGGACGAGGCGCGCGCCCAGGTGTCGGCGGTGCGCGGGCAGGGCAGCCTGGAGGTGGCCTATCGCCTCTGCCTGTGGTCGCGCCTGGCCAACCGGGTCTTGCTGGTGCTGGCGCGATTCCCGGTGGAGAACGCCGAGTCCATGTACATGGCGGTCCACGCGGTGAACTGGGAAGACCACCTGGACGCCGGCGGCACGCTGGCGGTGGAGTTCAGCGGCAAGGGCTCGGGCATCGACAACACCCATTTCGGGGCGCTGAAGGTCAAGGATGCGATCGTCGACAACCTGCGCGAGCGCTCCGGCCGACGTCCGTCGGTGGACAAGGTCAATCCGGACGTGCGCGTCCACCTGCACCTCGACCGCGGCCAGGCGACCCTTTCCCTGGACCTCTCCGGGCATAGCCTGCACCAGCGCGGCTATCGTCTGCAGCAGGGCGCCGCGCCGCTGAAGGAGAACCTGGCGGCGGCGGTGTTGATCCGTGCCGGCTGGCCGAAGATCGCCGCCGAGGGCGGTGCCCTGGCCGACCCGATGTGTGGCGTCGGCACCTTCCTGGTCGAGGCGGCGCTGATGGCTGCCGATATCGCGCCGAACCTCAAGCGCGAGCGCTGGGGCTTCAGCAGTTGGCTGGGGCACGTGCCGGCGCTGTGGCGCAAGCTCCACGAGGAGGCCCAGCAGCGCGCGGCGGCCGGCCTGGCCAGGCCGCCGTTGTGGATTCGCGGCTACGAGGCCGACCCGCGCCTGATCCAGCCGGCGCGCAACAATATCGAGCGTGCCGGAGTGGCCGACTGGGTGAAGATCTACCAGGGCGAACTGGCGACTTTCGAGCCGCGCCCGGACAAGGGCCAGACCGGCCTGGTGATCTGCAACCCGCCCTATGGCGAGCGCCTCGGCGACGAAGCCAGCCTGCTGTATCTCTACCAGAACCTCGGCGAGCGCCTGCGCCAGAGCTGCATCGGCTGGAGCGCCGGGGTGTTCACCGGGGCGCCGGAACTGGGCAAGCGCATGGGTATCCGCAGCCATAAGCAATACGCGTTCTGGAACGGCGCGCTGGCCTGCAAGCTGCTGATGATCCAGGTCGAGCCGCGCCAGTTCGTCACCGGCGAGCGTGGCGAACGCAACGACGAAGGCCTGGCGCGGGCGCCGAGCGAGCCGGCACGGCTGAGCGAGGGCGGGCAGATGTTCGCCAATCGCCTGCAGAAGAACCTCCGGCAACTGGGCAAATGGGCGCGCCGCGACAAGATCGAGTGCTATCGCCTGTATGACGCCGACATGCCGGAGTATGCCCTGGCGGTGGATATCTACGGCGATTGGGTTCACGTCCAGGAGTACGCCGCGCCCAAGTCGATCGATCCGGCAAAAGCCCAGGCGCGCCTGTTCGACGCCCTGGCGGCGATTCCGCAGACCCTGGGCGTTGCCCAGGAGCGAGTGGTGGTCAAGCGCCGCGAGCGCCAGGCCGGCAAGAAGCAGTACGAACGGCAGAGCAGCGAGGGCAAGTTCCTCGAGGTGGGTGAGGGCGATGTGCGCCTGCTGGTGAACCTGACCGATTACCTGGATACCGGGCTGTTCCTCGATCACCGGCCGATGCGCCTGCGCATCCAGAAGGAGGCGGCCGGCAAGCGCTTCCTCAACCTGTTCTGCTATACCGCCACGGCCACCGTACATGCGGCCAGGGGCGGCGCGCGCAGCACCACCAGCGTCGACCTGTCGAAGACCTACCTGGACTGGGCGCGCCGCAACCTGTCGCTCAACGGCTTTTCCGACAAGCAGCGCCTGGTGCACGGCGACGTGATGGAGTGGTTGCGGGAAGACGATGGCCAGTACGAACTGATCTTCATCGACCCGCCGACCTTCTCCAACTCCAAGCGCATGGAAGGCGTGTTCGACGTGCAGCGCGACCACGTCGAACTGCTCGACCTGGCCATGGCGCGGCTGGCGCCGGGCGGGGTGCTGTATTTCTCCAACAACTTCCGCAAGTTCGAACTGGACGAGAGCGTGCAGGCCCGCTATGCGGTCGAAGAGATCACTGGCGAAACCCTCGATCCGGATTTCGCGCGTAATCCGAAGATCCATCGGGCCTGGAGAATCACCGTTCGCTGAGGCGAGCGGCATTCATGCAAAAGGCCGCCGGCGGGCAACCGCTGGCGGCCTTTTTTTCGTACTGCGCCTTATTTCCGCGCGTGCAGGCTCAGCAGTACCTGGTCGAGGATCGCCGAAGCGCCCCACGGCCGCGGGCTGTTGAGGATCGCCACCACCACCCAGTTGTGGCCGCTGGCGTCGCGGCTGAAGCCGGCGAGGGCGCGCACGGTGTTGAGGGTGCCGGTCTTCACGTGCGCCTCGCCGACCAGTGCGGTGCGCCGCAGGCGTTTGCGCATGGTGCCGTCGAGGCCGGCCAGCGGCAGCGAGGAGATGTACTCCGCTGCATAGGGGCTGTGCCAGGCGGCTTGCAGCATCGCCGCCATCTCACGGGCGCTGACCCGTTCCTGGCGCGACAGTCCCGAGCCGTTCTCCATCACCAGGCGCGGCGCGGTGATGCCCTTGCGCGCCAGCCACTGCCGCACCACCCGCTGCGCGGCCTGGGCGTCGTCGCCGTCGGCACTGTTGCGGAACTGCGCGCCGATGGAGAGGAACAACTGCCGGGCCATGGTGTTGTTACTGTATTTGTTGATGTCGCGGATGATCTCGACCAGGTCTGGCGAGAAGGCCTTGGCGATCAGCGTGGCGTTGCGCGGTACGCTGCCCTGGCGGTCCTTGCCGAGGATGCTGCCGCCCAGCTCCTGCCAGATGCCGCGCACCGCGCCGGCGGTGTAGCCGGGGTGGTCGAGCAGCGACATGTAGGTCTGCGCGCTACAGCCCTGGGGAATCTGTCCGGTGGCCAGCAGGGTGGTGCCGTCGAACTGGGTCACCGGGCTGAAGCGCAGCTTCGGCCAGGCCGGGCAGGTGGCCGGCGCGGTCATCTTCACCTGGTTGTCGATGCGTACGTTGGCCAGCGGCGGGTCCATCTGCACGTTGACCTTGTTGCCGTCGGTGCGCACCACCATGCGCACGCTCTTCAGGTTGACCAGCAGCGAGTCCGGACCGACCAGGAACGGCTTGGTGTCGTCGCCGCCGTCGTCGTTGAATACCGGCAACTGCGGGATGTTGAAGTAGCTGCGGTCGAGTACCAGGTCACCTGTGACCTTGGTCACGCCATTGGCGCGCAGGTCGCGCATCAGCAGCCAGAGCTTCTCCATGTTCAGTTTCGGATCGCCGCCGCCCTTGAGGTAGAGGTTGCCGTTGAGCACTCCGTTCTTGAGCTGGCCGTCGGTGTAGAACTCGGTCTTCCACTGGTAGGTCGGGCCGAGCATTTCCAGGGCGGCATAGGTGGTGAACAGCTTCATGGTCGAGGCCGGGTTCACCGATACGTCGGCGTTGTAGTAGGTGGGGTTGCCCGGGCCGTCGAGCGGAATCAGCACCAGCGACAGATCGTTGCCGGTCAGCTTGTTGGTCTGCAGGGCTTTCTGCACGTTGGCCGGCAGGGTGGCGTTGACCTGGGCGAGGGTGGGAAGGGCGAAAGGCAGGAGCGTGGCGAAGGCAAGAGTACGCAGCGACTTGAACATTAATGAAGAACCCTTGAAGACGGAGGGTAGAAAATGAAATGAAGATGAAAAACGAAGCGAACCTGAAAAAAGAGACGGACATCACGCGAAGAGGCCGTCTTGCTCATTATGCCGCAAGGCGGATAACGATGCGCTGGAGTTTCGCGGAGTTCGCCGTCATATCGCCGAATGGTCGGAACTGGTAGAGTGCGCCGGCAATCCGGCCGCGCCGCGCGGAGCTTGCCGGGGTTCGCCCGCGGCTCCAGCGGCGTCGGCTACTGTCTGTAATGCGAGGCTCCGCCAATGGAGCGTCAATCCAGGAGATGCCGCCATGGCTACTAATCGTTCCCGCCGCCTGCGCAAGAAATTGTGCGTCGATGAATTCCAGGAGCTGGGTTTCGAATTGAACTTCCACTACAAGGAAGGCGTGGATGCCGATGCGGTGAACGCTTTCATGTTGCGCTTCATCGATCAGGCGATCGAAGCCAACGAACTGACCTATGGCGGCTGCGACGAATTCGGTTTCGTCTGCCTGGCGCGCCGTGGCTCGGTCAATGAAGAGCAGCGGGCCCTGATCGAGGCCTGGTTGAAGCAGCAACCGGAACTGGCCAGCGTCGAGGTCGGCGCGTTGGTCGACGCCTGGTACCCGGAACAGCCTGTCCTGCCGAAGCTCTAAGCGATAGCGCCGCCATCCCGCCCGAGGATGGCGGTCGCGTCTTCCCTCCCTTTCGATCCTGCTCCGGCGCTATCTGGCCCGGCGCCCGTCGTGCTTCCCTTTGCCCTGCCAAGGCATGTCGGCGGCTTGTGGCCGTACATGCGGATAGCAATACTCCGAAACCCCTGACGAACTATTCAACTCGCTCTGGCAGATAACGAGCCGGGAAGGCGCGTATATATGCGGGTGTTTTTCATGCAGATAACCAGGCCAATTGCTTGGCAATATACGAGGTTTTGAATTCGCCGTAAGAAATAAATTAAGTTTCCGTGAGAATATTCCTTAAAGTATATGAGTTGCCATCGAGTATCTCGACAATATGGCTCCCGTCTATATCTTGCTCAGGAGAATTTTTTCTGAATTTTTATTGGCAAGGAAATCAGACAATGAGCCGTATCCTGATAGTCGACGATCATCCCGTGATTCGCATGGCCATGAAGATGTTGCTGGAAGCCGAAGGGCACCAGATCGTCGGCGATACCGATAATGGCGTGGATGCCATCAGCCTCGGGCGGGAGCTGAAGCCGGACCTGGTCATCCTCGATATCGGCATTCCCAGGCTGGACGGCCTCGAGGTCATCAGCCGCCTGATGGTGCTGGCGTTGCCCCTGAAGATCCTCGTCCTGACCGGCCAGAGCGCCTCGCTCTTCGCCCTGCGCAGCATGCAGGCGGGCGCAGCCGGGTTCGTCTGCAAGCAGGGCGGACTGGCCGAACTGGTGACGGCGGTGAATGCGGTCGCCTCGGGATACAGTTACTTTCCCAGCTCGGCCATGCGTCCTGTGCAACAGGGCGCCTATTCCGACGATGTGGAATTGCTCGGACGCCTGTCCGATCGCGAAGTATCGGTATTGCAATACCTCAGCCAGGGTTATTCGAACAAGCAGATATCCGAGCAGATGTTTATCAGCAACAAGACCGTCAGCACTTACAAGGCGCGCTTGTTGTTGAAGTTGAACGCCGGCTCGCTGGTGGATCTCATCGAGTTCGCCAAACGCAATACGCTTATCTAAGGGCCGGAACCGAATGAAGTTCCAGAAACGCAGTGCGTGCATGCTCGGCCTGCTTCTCATATTCGCCTGCATGGCGGGATATGCCGTTCCGGCGAGGGCGACGGCTGGCGAATATTCTTCCATGCTCCGGATTCCCGCTCCGGATCGTCCGGGGGACGCCGATGTGGTCGACGAAGCGCCGCTACGCCAGGCTGCCGACGGGCTGCGCTCGCCATCCCCTTCCAGCCTGGTGCTCGGCCTGCTGGTGGCCTGCCTGGTCTGCGTCGGATGCCTGGGCTGGAATACCGTCCTGCAGCTCAGGCTCAGGCGTTGGCAACGTACCGAAGCCGACCTGAGCGGCCGCCTGGCATTGAAGCAGGCGCTGGTCGACGGGATTCCCTACCCGGTGAGCATCCGCACGCTCGACGGTCGCCTGCTGGCCTGCAACCGCAATTACCTGGAAAGCCTGCGGATGACCCGAGAGCAGGCCCGCGGCACCCTGTTGACCGATTCCGACTGGGTCGAGGGCAGCAAGGCACGGCTCATGCACCAGCAGTGCCTGGCGGTGGCTCGGGGAGGAACGGCGAGCTTCACCGACATGGCGGTGCGCATCGGCGGGCAATTGCTGGAGATCCACCATTGGGTCACGCCCTACAGGGATCGCCAGGGCCGGGTGCTCGGCCTGATGAACGGCTGGATCGACATCACCGAACGGGAGCGCCTGGCCCGCCAGTTGCGCGAGGCGATGCGCCAGGCGGACGAGGCGAATCGGGCGAAGAGCGTCTTCCTGGCGACCATGAGCCACGAGATCCGTACGCCGATGAATGCGGTCATCGGCATCCTCGAACTGGTCCTGCAGCGCCTGGCGCCGGAGCAGCGCGAACGCGCCTCGCTGGAGGTCGCCTACGAGGCAGCGGGGTCGCTGCAACTGCTCATCGGCGACATCCTCGACGTCGCCAAGATCGAGTCCGGTCACCTGACCCTCACGCCCGAGCGGGTTCGCCTGCGCCATGTCGTGGAGTCGGTGCGCCGCATGTTCGAAGGCCTGGCCCGGCAGAAAGGCCTGAGGCTCGTTGTGGAGCTGGACGATGCCCCGGGACGGGACGTGCTGATCGATCCCCTGCGCTTCAAGCAGGTGCTCTCCAACCTGGTGAGCAATGCGATCAAGTTCACCGAGCGGGGACAGGTGACGATCCGTCTCCAGGAAAGGAGCCTGGACGAGGGGAGGGCGATCGTCCGGGTGGACGTGGAGGATTCCGGTATCGGTATCGCTCCGGCGGACCAGGCGCGCCTGTTCCAGCCTTTCATCCAGGTGGCCAAGGGACGCACGGTGCAGGGCGGGACCGGCCTTGGGCTGGCGATCTGTCGGAAGTTGGTGGACCTCATGGGCGGCGATGTCGAGATGCACAGCGAGCCGGGCAAAGGCACCCGGGTGTCGCTCGACCTGCTCTTGCGCCAGTGCGGGCCGAAAATGCCTGAATCCGGCCAGGACCCGCTGGCAGCATCCATGGAGCCGTCTCGCCGCCTGCATATCCTCATCGCCGACGACTATCCGCCCAACCGGGTACTGCTGCGCCAGCAACTGGAGTTTCTCGGCCACCGGGTGGCGGAAGCGGAGGATGGCCAGGTGGCGCTGGAGCTCTGGGCCGACGAGCGCTTCGAGGTGCTGATCAGCGACTGCAACATGCCGCGCCTGAACGGCTATCAGCTGGCACGCAGGATACGCATCCAGGAACGGTGCGAGCGACGCGCGCCGATCCTGATCCTCGGCTATACCGCCGACGCCGAGCCGGACGAGGTACAGCGCTGCCGCGACGCGGGCATGGATGATTGCCTGTTCAAGCCGCTCGGCCTGGAGACCCTGCGCAACTACCTCGCGACCTCTTTCGGACGCGACGCCGCGCAGCCCCGGGGGCTCTATGATGCAGCCGCTCTCAGCAGCCTCGGCGGCGACCGCCCGGAACGGCTGCGCGAACTGCTGGAGACCCTGCTAGGCAGCAACCGTCAGGACCTCCAGCGCCTTGCCATCCTCCTGCGCGAGGGCGACAGGACCCGGCTCGCCGAGCATGCCCACCGCATCAAGGGCGCCGCACGGATGATCGGGGCGCGTACCCTGCTGGAGGCCTGCGAGGCCCTGGAGGACGCCTGCCGGCGAAGTGGTGACGGGGAGTGCCTGCAGGCGCCTGGCGAAAGACTCCGGCTGGCCCTGGAGGCGTTGCAGGAGGAACTCCAGGAGCAGTTGGCGGGCGCTGCGGTATGAGCCCTTCCTTTCAGGAGGGGCTCGAGCGTCCGGTCATTTCCCGGGCCATTTCCGTGGCGTAGCTGTCGGTCATGCCGGCGATGAAATCGATCACCTGGAGGAAGGCGCGGTACAGCGGCCACTGCGGGTCGGGCGCGTTGCGTCCGAGCAGGTCGAGGATGCGCCGGTTCTTGAACGACGGCGTATGCCCGCCATATTGCTCCAGCGCGGCGCCACAGAAGGCGTTGAGGAGGATCTCCAGGGTGGTGTAGGCGCCGATCTCGTGGAGGGTCTTGCGCTTGTCCTGGAAGATCTTTTCCCGCGCGATGGCCTTGGCCCGCTGCACGCAGAGCTTGGCCGGGCCATGCATGTGTTCCACCAGGTCGCCGGCAAGCTGCCCGGCGAGCAGGGCCTGCTGCTGGTCGACGAAGGCACGGGCGGCGGCATTGGTCAGGTGCTCGATGGCCTTGCCGCGGAGGATCGCCAGTTTACGCCGGCGTGAGTCCCTGGGGCCGAGTTGGCGATAGGTGTCGGGCAGGTCGTCGCCGACCAGGCCGAGCAGCAGCGCCTCGACCTCGCTGTATTCGAGCAGCTCCATTTCCAGGCCGTCTTCGAGGTCGATCAGGCCGTAGCAGATGTCGTCCGCCGCTTCCATCAGGTAGACCAGCGGATGGCGAGCCCAGCGCTCGTCGTCGAGTTGCGGCATGCCGAGCTTATGGGTGATCTGCTCGAGCAGCGGCAGTTCGCTCTGGTAGCAGCCGAACTTGTGCTTCTTGTAGCCCAGCGCTTCGGCGTGGCGCGAGGTCCAGGGGTACTTCAGGTAGGTACCCAGGGTTGCGTAGGTCAACCGCGTGCCGCCGTCGAACTGGTGGTATTCCAGTTGGGTGAGGACCCGGAAGCCCTGGGCGTTGCCTTCGAAGTGGAGAAAGTCGGAACGCTCGGCGTCGCTCATCTCGTCCAGCCAGCCACGTCCGGCGGCTTGCTGGAACCAGTTGCGGATCGCGTCTTCGCCGGAGTGCCCGAATGGTGGGTTGCCGATGTCGTGGGCCAGGCAGGCCGACTGGACGATGACCCCGAGGTCGCTGGGGTCGCACCACTCGGGTAGTTCCTCGCGGAGGATCTCGCCGACCCGCATGCCCAGCGAGCGGCCGACGCAGGCGACTTCCAGGGAGTGGGTCAGGCGGGTGTGGATGTGATCGTTGCTGGAGACCGGATGGACCTGGGTCTTGCGTCCGAGGCGGCGAAACGCGCCGGAGAAGATGATCCGGTCATGGTCCTTGTGGAAGGCGCTGCGGCCCAGTTCATCGTTGCTGTGTACCGGCTTTCCGAGCCGTTCGCGGGTGAGCAGGGTCTGCCAGTCCATCGGGAATTCCAGGGATGCGCTGAGGCGATGCGGACACGCTAACGGTTTGCCTTGGCAAGCTCAATCGTCGCGTTGGGGAAACGGAGGGCGCCGACCGTTGCCGGTCGGCGCATCCTTCAACGGCCTTTCTGCTTGCGCAGGCCGAGCAACAGCGGTGCCAGGGCGACGCCCAGGCGCAGCAGACGCTGCCAGCGTCCGCCCTTGCCAAGCAGTACGCCCAGCAGTGCGGCTCCGCCGGCGCCCCAGAGCGCCGCATTGCCACCGCCGAACAGTTGCTGGCTGAGGTTGTGGCCAAGCCCCTGGGCCTGGCGGAAGGGTTGCACCAGCAGTTGGCTTTCGCGGCGCAATTGCTGGCGCTGCATTTCCAGGCGCAGGCGGATCACCGCCTTGCGCAATTCGCGACGCGACAGGCCGGTCGCGTTCACCGGTAGTTGGCTCATGCGCGTTTCCTTGTCATGGCAGCAGTCGCTCGCGGTCGTTGGCCAGTTCTTCCAGGGTGGCGCTGAACGGCGAGCTTTCGTCGTTGATCGACTGGTACAGGCGCCAGCCGCAGAACAGCGAGCCGATCACGTAGAACAGGCACAACCCGAGCGCCGCTGCGAGCCGGTTGGTGTCCCAGAATACGATCAGCACCAGCAGCGACAGGCCGACCAGCAGGAGCAGGGCGAATACCAGGGCCAGCCCGGCGAACAGCAGCAGGCGCAGGGTGTTGGCCTTCTGTTCCTGCAGCTCGATGCCGAACAGCTCGACGTGACCGTGCAACAGGCCGAGGAAGGCGGCGCCGAAGCGCCGCAGGGAGGGGCGGCCGTCCGCCGGGTCCTTTCCTTCGCTCATGGCTCAGCGCCGGCTGACCAACAGGCCAAGCAGGAAGCCGACGCCGGCGGCGATGCCGATGCTCTGCCAGGGGTGTTCGCCGACGTACACCTCGGTGGCGTCCACCGCGGCCTGGCTGCGTTCGCGGACGTTGTCCTTCAGCGAGTCCTTGGTGTCGCGCAAGGTATCGCGAGCGCGCTTGAGGCTGTCGTGGATCTTGCCGCGGATTTCTTCGGCCTGGTCGCCCGCCACGTCGGCGGTGCTTTGCAGGAGTTTCTCGGTATCGGCGACCAGTGCCTGGAATTCAGCCAACAGTTCATCCTTTGCAGCGTTTGCAGTGGTCTTGCGGGGCATGACGAGCTCCTCTGGTCATGGGGTGTGTTTTTTTCGAGCCGAGCGCGGGGCGGAAGGTTCAACCGGTGGGTAATTTCCGCGCGTTACCGGTCGCTCCCGGCGTTCCTTTCATTAAAGACTGCCACAGCGTGCCTGTCGGCGCGGCTGCGGCGAGATGACGCCCATCCGGCTGCCTCGCAACGGGGCGCGAACTGGTATGGCGCTTGCAATTCCCTGGTGCGCACGTCGGCCGGAATGCCCCTTGCGAGGGCGCCAGGCGCTCCCGGAGGGTACTTCGGGATGAACGTCCAACCCAATGAAAATCAAGGAAAGTCCGGGAGCTTTCCATGCTGCCTCAGGCACCTTGCGAAACGTCTGCCGAAGAAAAGCGGCGGTTCGCACGACGACTACTGCTTCGTCATGGTGCGTTGAAGGGCGGGCGTGGGCGTTTCTGGTGCTTTCTCTCTACGCGCGAAGGCTGCCTCAATCCATGGATAACCTGAATAGTGCGGTGCAAGTCCTGATCCACGGCTCCAATACCCTGTTCATCCTGCTCGGAGCGGTGATGGTGCTGGCGATGCACGCCGGCTTCGCCTTCCTCGAGGTGGGCACCGTGCGCCTGAAGAACCAGGTCAACGCCCTGTCGAAGATTCTGTCCGACTTCGCCATCTCGGCGCTGGCCTATTTCTTCGTCGGCTACTGGATTGCCTACGGCGTGACTTTCTTCCATCCGGCGGCGGCGCTGACCGTGGACAGTGGCTATGCGCTGGTGAAGTTCTTCTTCCTGCTGACCTTCGCCGCGGCAATCCCGGCGATCATCTCCGGCGGCATCGCCGAGCGTGCCAGGTTCGGTCCGCAGTTGTGCGCCACGGCGCTGATCGTGGCCTTCGTGTACCCGTTCTTCGAAGGCTTGGTGTGGAACGGCAATTTCGGCTTGCAGGAATGGCTGAAGTTGGAGTTCGGCGCACCTTTCCACGATTTCGCCGGCTCCGTGGTGGTGCATGCGCTTGGCGGCTGGCTGGCATTGGCGGCGGTGCTATTGCTGGGCAGCCGCAACGGCCGCTATCGCGACGGCAAGCTGGTGGCGATGGCGCCGTCGAGCATCCCGTTCCTGGCACTGGGGTCGTGGATCCTGATCATCGGCTGGTTCGGCTTCAACGTGATGAGCGCCCAGACCCTCGCTGGGGTCAGCGGGCTGGTGGCGGTCAACTCCTTGCTGGCGATGGTTGGCGGCACCATGGCGTCGCTGCTGATCGGCCGCAACGACCCGGGTTTCCTGCACAACGGTCCGCTGGCCGGGTTGGTGGCGGTGTGCGCCGGTTCCGACCTGATGCATCCGATCGGCGCGCTGGCTACCGGCCTGGTGGCGGGGGCCCTGTTCGTCTGGGCGTTCACCGCGACCCAGGTGCGCTGGAAGATCGACGACGTCCTCGGTGTCTGGCCGTTGCACGGTCTTTGCGGGGTCTGGGGCGGGATTGCCTGCGGCATCTTTGGCCAGCAGGCATTGGGTGGGCTCGGCGGGGTGAGCCTGGCCAGCCAGGCGCTCGGCAGCCTGCTGGGGGTGACGGTGGCTTTCGCCGGCGGCCTGTTGGTCTATGGGCTGATGAAGGCGCTGCTGGGCATCCGCTTGAGCCAGGAGGAGGAGTACTACGGCGCGGACCTGTCGATCCACAAGATCGGCGCGATCAGCCACGAATGAGGGGGCGGACTTCCTTGGTCCGGTGGGGTATCGGCGGATAACGCCCCAGGCGCTATCCGTCCTGCACGCTGCGAGCGAGGCATCCCGCCATGAAAGAGGCCACCCAAGGGTGGCCTCTTCGTTCCGCCGCGGGGCTCTGGGGAGGGGCGGATGGCCGTAGCGCGGCTATCCGCGGGGCCTGCCGTTACCAGAGCGGCAGCGTGTAGCTGACGATCAGGCGATTTTCGTCGTAGTCGTTGGTGTAGTTGGTGCGCATGGTCGCGTTGCGCCACTTCACCCCGAGGTTCTTCAACGGGCCGCTCTGGAACACGTAGGCGATGTCCATGTCGCGTTCCCATTCCTTGCCTTCGCCCGAGGTGGTCAGCAGGTCGATGTTGTCGCCCTTGACGTAGCGGGTCATGAAGGTCAGGCCGGGAATGCCGACGCCGGCGAAGTTGTAGTCGTAGCGCGCCTGCCAGGATTTCTCGTCCTTGTTGGCGAAGTCGCCGATCTGGATGAAGTTCACCAGGTAGGGGTCGGCGCCGTTGATGTAGGCGAAGCCGGTGTCGCCGCTCATCTTCTGGTAGCCGACGCCGAAGGCGTGGTAGCCGAGGCTGTAGGTGAACATGGCGTTGAGCGCCTTGTTGTCGACGTTGCTGGAACCGTCGTCGGTGGAGCGCGCCCAGCGGATGTCGGATTTCAGCGACTGCTTGTCGGCGATCGGCAGGGTGTGCACCAGGCCGAGGTAATGCTGCTTGTAGAAGTTGTCGAGCTTGCCGTAGTGGTAGCTGGTGCTGAGGTTGTCGGTCCACTTGTAGCTGCCGCCGGCGAAGTCGAACTTGTCCGAAGTCAGCCCGGAACGGACCACGATGTTGCGCTTGCCGCCACCGGTGATGGTCATGTCCTCGTTGTCCGAGGAGTCGCGCTGGTTGACCTTCTTCAGGCGCCCGGCGTCGAGGGTCAGGCCGTCGATCTCCATGGAGTTCAGCGCGCCGCCCTGGAAGGTCTGTGGCAGCAGGCGGCTGTCGTTGGGCATGATCACCGGCAGCTTGGGGGTCAGGGTGCCGATCTTCAGGGTGCTCTTCGACGCCCGCAGCTTGGCGGTGATCCCTGCCTCGCCATAGTCGTCCTGGGCGCGGCCGGTCTCGCGGTCGCGCTTGAGCAGGCCGGTGCCGCTGCGGTCGGGGCTGGAGTCGAGCTTCACCCCGAGCAGGCCGATGGCGTCGACGCCGAAACCGATGGTGCCCTCGGTGTAGCCGGACTCGTAGCGCAGGAGGAAGCCCTGAGCCCATTCCTCGGCCTTGGACTGGCTGGCGCCTTCCTGGCGGAAATCACGGTTGAAGTAGAAGTTGCGGAGTTCGATGCTGGCCTTGCTGTCCTTGATGAACTCGGCATGGGCCAGGGTTGGGACGGTAATGCTGGAACCCAGCGCGGCAAAAGCCACGGCACGGGCGATCGGGGTCATGCTCATTGTTATTGTCTCCTCGAGCGCTTGGGGCAGGCCGATGGCGGCGGCGTGACGCCACGTCGGCCTGTGACAGCCCGGTTACTTAAGCACTACAGGAAGACGGCCACTGTTAGACATTAGTCGAGGGTGGCCGCGAATTGGCACGAACCCTGTCTAGGACGGGCTTTCCCGCTATTCCAGCCAGTGCGGAAAGTAGCCCAGGGCGGCCTGGACCCGCGCATCGTGCGCCGGAATCACGCTCAGGCGCGGGTCGCTGCGGAGCAGCAGGCGGATCTTCGCCAGTTGCGCGAGGGTGCGCGCGGGATCGCGATCGACCAGGGCGCGGCCGGCGAAGAATTTCTGCCGTGGGCCTTCGACGCCTTCGAGTCGCCAACTGGTGTCGCCGCTGAAGAACAGCCGGCGCCCGCTGTCGAGGGTGACGAACAGACCGACCGAGCCGGGCGTATGGCCGGGCAGGGGGACCAGCACCAGGCGGCCGTCGCCAAACAGGTCGAGGCTTTCGTCGAAGCCCATGAACGGCCGCGGATCGAAGCTGTAAGGTCGCCAGCGCACGCCATGGCGGAATTGGCTGGGGAAGGCGGCCGGCGGGGTGGCGATGCGGCTGAAGGCGATCTCCTCGTAGGGTGCCCAGACCGGTACTTCGGGGAAGTCGACCAGGCCCGAGGCGTGATCCCAGTGTGCGTGGGACAGCAGGATGCGATCGACGCGAATACCGGCTGCGTCCAGTTGGTCGCGCGCCGGGACGACTTTCTGGTAAGCGAACAGCGGCGCTGCCCACCAAGGCATGTCGGCGCGGAACTGGGCGTCGATGTCGCGCCCCAGGCCAGTGTCGAAGAGCAGGGTGGCGGCGTGGTGCTCGATCAGCACCGCGGTATGGCTGAGCGGCACCCGGCGCACCCAGGAGCCGCCGTCGACGGTGAGCGCATCGAGGGTTTCCACTCCCGAGGTGCGCAACAGGGCGACTCGCATTTCCGCCGCCTGCACCGGCAGGACGAGGAGGGCGATCAACAACGAGGCAAGGCGATACAGGAAAGGCATCAAGATTCACCGGCAGGAAGAAAAGGGGATGGCTGGGGCTCGCCGAATGCCAGCGGCAGGCGGCCGCGCCGCCAGCGCCAGCCTGCGGGGCGCAACGCCAGCAGGCGCTCGGCGCCGGCGGGCCAGGGGATGGATGGCTGCGAACCCGGCCAGAACAGCTCGGCCTCGGCGTGCAGGTGCAGCAGGTCGCCATTGTCGAAATCGATGAACAGGAGGCCGCAGCGAGGATCCTGGAGCAGGTTGCCGAGGGTATTGAACAGGCGGTTGCCGGCATAGTCGGGCAACCACAGGCGGCCATCCGCGCCGAGCCGGAGAAAGCCCGGCGGCCCGCCCCGATGGGAGACGTCGACGCCGCCTCTGAGCGGGTCGGCATGCTGGCTGGCGATGAACAGCGTATCGCTGCGCGAGACCAGCGACAGCCAGCGTGGATCGAGTCCTTCGCCCTGCAATGCGGGACTTGCGATCCTGGAGACGGGCTGATGGCTGCGCGCCTGGATGTACTTGGGACAGTTTCCGAAGGATTGCTCGACGCCGACCGTGAAACCCTTTCCGTCCCGCGCCAGGACCCGTCCATTCATGCGGTTGCGGCGGCGGGTCGGCCATTCCAGGCCGAGGATGCCGAGGCGGGTGCCAGCCTCGAGATTGGCCGCCAGCGGATCGTCCGCTTGCGGCAGGTTGTCGATGCGCAGGCGGGTCGGTTCCGGCGAACGGGCGAAGCCGGGGGGGCCCCAGAGCACCGAGGCGCTGGGGTAGCCGTCGGCGTCGAGGCTGCCCACCAGCAACAGCGATAGCAGGGAGAAGAACTCCCGGTGCTGGTCCGGCATGAAGGTGCGGATCGCGCGGCTGCCGAAGCCGGCGACCTGTTCGCGAACGCCGGCGCGTTCCTGGATCGCCAGTTCGCCGGTGTGGAAGGGACTCTGTTCCTGGCTCATGCTGCCTCCTGCCGAGCTACAGGCCGGGCATCGGGATGTAGCCGGGCAGCGCGCGGATGCGGGCGATCCAGGCGTTCAGCGCCGGGTAGTGGTCCAGCGCCAGGCCGCCTTCGGGGGCGAGGGCCAGGTAGGGGTAGAGGGCCACGTCGGCGATGCTCGGCTGTTCGCCCTGGGCCAGCCAGCGATGCTCGGCCAGGTGCCGGTCGACCAGGCGCAGCACTTCCAGGCCTCGCTGGTGGGTTTGCTCGCGATCCAGCGGCAGGTTGAAGCGAGTGATCAGCCGGGCGCTGGCCGGGCCGTTCTGCACCTCGTTGGCCGAATAGCTGAGCCAGTAGGCGATGCGGCCCTGGCTGACGGGGTCGAGCGGATACCACTCGGGACCGGCATGGCGTCGTGCCAGATAGACGAGAATGGCGTGGGAGTCGCCCAGTTGCAGCTCGCCGTCTTCCAGCACCGGGATCTGTCCGCGGGGATTCATGCGGAGGAAGGCCTGGGTCTTGTGCTCGCGGTTGAGGAAATCGACCGGCCGCAGCGTCGCCTCGCGGCCGATGAGGGAGAGGAACAGGCGGACCTTGTAGGCGTTGCCGGAGAGATCCAGGTCATGGAGTTTCATCTGAGGGTTCCAGGCGGGTATTGGTGCCTGGATATTAGACAGACAGGTCTGTATATTTCAAGGCGCGCGTTCGCCTTTTTCCGTCGGTATTCGTCCGGGGAGCGACGCAGAGCGGTTCAAGGGGGCGGCAGGGTCGCGCATAATGGGCCGCTCAGGAGGCTTTCCATGACATCCCGCAAACGCGAGCAACTGCTCAGCACCGCCGTCGACCTGTTCTATCGCGAGGGTTACCACGCCACCGGCATCGACCGCATCCTGGCCGAATCCGGGGTGGCGAAGATGACGCTGTACAAGCACTTTCGCTCGAAGGACGAACTGATCATGGCCGCCCTGGAGGTGCGTCGGCAGCGCACCGCCGAACGCATGCTCGAAGCCGAGGCACGGTTGCAGCCGCGAGCGGCGATCCTGGCGGTGTTCGATGGTCTGCAGGAGTTCCTCCAGGACGAGGCGTTCCGTGGCTGTGCCTTCATCCATGCCGCCGCCGAGTTCCATGAGCGCTCGCATCCGATCCATCGCCAGGCGGCCGAGCAAAAGGCCTTCGTTGAAGCCTATTTCCAGCGCCAGCTGGAGCGCCTGGGCGCGCGTTCGGCGGCACTGCTTGCGCGGCAGTTGCAATACCTAATGGAGGGCGCCCTGGTGATGGCGCACATCCATGGGCCGGCGGATCAGGCTCGCGAGGCCCGGCAGGCGGCCGAAAGTCTGTTGCAGGTCGCTGGCATCTGAGCGCGGGTGCTACCATCGCCGCGAAACACTGCACAGGTCCTTTCGATGCCCCCGGAATGCCAACTCTTCGGAACCCTCGGTTGCCACCTCTGCGAAGTCGCGGAGGCGGTGCTGATGCCCTTCGTCGAACATGGCCTGCTGGTCGAACTGGTGGACATCGCCGACGACGAAGCCTGGGTCGAGCACTATGGCCTGCGGATCCCGGTGCTGCGCCGCTGCGACAATGGCGCCGAGCTGAACTGGCCGTTCGAGGCCGAGCAGGTCGCAGCCTTCCTCAGCTGCTGATGCCTATTCATTCGCGCTAAGCGCGGCACCGCTGGTAACCCCGCGCTCTATGCGCAAACCGGACTGCGTTCCGCTTCCTTCCCCCATGCCGCGCGGTGCCTGGCTTCGGCGATGCTGGCGAAGCGATGCATAGGCGTTTCTCAATGGTTTTCATAGCCTGAGTCTATTGGCTCGGCAGGCTGCGTTCGGCTAGGCCTAAGGGCGATGGATAAACCCTGAGTTCCCTTCAGGACTGACTGGAAACAGCCGGGAACCCGCGTGGCGCAGGACGCGTCGCAGGTCGTTCGGTCCGCTGTCGCGGACCGCCGGGGTGTGGGGGTCGGGACGACGAGGCTCGGCGTTTCCTCATAACGAAAGAGGACGCCTGATGAAAACGCCCGCCTGGACGCGCCATGCCCTCTGGGTCATGCCGCTCGCCTTGGGGCTGCAATCCGCCGTGGTCGCGGGGGATGAGCAGCCAAGCAAGACTTCCAGCTATTCGCCGGTGGTGATCAATGAGGACTTCGCCACCATCATGAAGCGCATGACGGCGAACAAACCGTCGATCGAACAGGCCCACAAGACGCTTCTCGAGCAGCGTTACGATCTCAGCGACAGGCCGGCCAAGGGCGCCAGCATGACGCGCGGCAAGCCGCTGCAGGAAGGGATCCGGGTGAAGCTGCCGGCCGGCACCAGCTGGGAGGAACTGGCCAGGCTGAGCCCCGAGGAAATCCGCAAGCAGGGGCTGTTCCCCGGTGGCTTCCTGCCGCTGCCGCACCCTAACCATGCCGAAGGCGGGATGGTCTTTCCCAAGTTCCTCATCGACGAGATCAAGCGCCAGGAAAGCCGCGATCTGACTCGTTTCGACCTCGACTACGACCTGCCGGACCACTTCCTGCCGGAATTCCCGGCACCGATGTTCCTTACCACCCGGCCTGACCTGGGCGATGTGTCCAAGGGCAAGCTGGTGACCATCGACAACTATTTCGAGTTGTTCAACGGGATTCTCAATCCCAAGCAGCTGGAAGGGCTGCGCCTGCTGCTAACGGCCTTTCCGCAGCAGCAGTTCAACCTCACCGACGATCGCCGTAGCGAGCATCCGAGCCGCGGCGTAGCCTGCTTCGACTGCCATGCGAACGGCCACACCAATGCCGCTACCCACCTGGCCGGCGATGTGCGCCCGCAGCCGTTCCGCCACCGCATCGACACGCCGACGCTGCGCGGGGTGAACATCCAGCGGTTGTTCGGCTCGCAGAGGGCGCTGAAGACCGTCGAGGACTTCACCGAGTTCGAGCAGCGCGCCGCCTACTTCGACGGTGATCCGGTAATCGCCACCAAGAAGGGGGTGAACGTGCTCGAGCGTGGCAGTCAGGTGCATTTCATGGGTGAGTTCCAGGCGCTGCTGGACTTCCCCCCGGCACCGAAGCTGGATGTGGAGGGGCGGCTCGATCCGGGCAAGGCCAGCGAGCAGGAATTGCGTGGCGAAAAGCTGTTCTACGGCAAGGCGGCCTGCGCCGGGTGCCATGCGCCGCCTTACTTCACCGACAACCTGATGCACAACCTGAAGGTGGAGCGCTTCTACGATCCGAAACTGGTCAATGGCGTGATGGCGTCCGCCGACGGGCCGATCAAGACCTTCCCGTTGCGCGGGATCAAGGATTCGCCGCCGTACCTGCACGACGACCGCCTGCTGACCCTGGAGGACACCGTGGAGTTCTTCAACCTGGTGCTGGAGCGCAAGCTGTCCGCGGAAGAGAAGGGCGACCTGGTGGCCTACCTGCGTACCCTGTGAGAAAGGCCGAATCGCAGGCAATAAAAAACCCGCCGTTGAGGCGGGTTTTTCGGGATATGGTCGGAGCGACTGGATTCGAACCAGCGACCTTCTCGTCCCGAACGAGACGCGCTACCAAGCTGCGCTACGCTCCGTTTTGTTGGGGCGCATTCTACAGAAAAAGTTTTGGTACACAAGGGGTTAGATGAATTTTTTTTCGAGCCCCGGTTTCCCCGGGCGAAAAAGCAAAGACCCCGTCGCTCGTTCGAGTCGACGGGGTCTTCAGGAAAACCTGTTACGCGACGGTATCAGAGTTCCTTGACGGTGCGGACCTGGTCCTTGTTCACGCGGGCGCGCTTGCCGTCGAGCTGTTCGAACTCGTAGAAGCCGGAATCCTCGTCATAGGAAGGGGTGTCTACGGCCTGGATTTCACGTCCGTCGTTGAGGGTGATCACGGTAGGGCTGGAACAACCCGCGAGGGCGCCGAGGCCTACGGCGAGGAGGAGGGCGGGTAGCATCCGCTTGATCATTGCGCAGTTCTCCTGTGCGGTCAGACTTTGAAGTTACGAGTTTCTGACAGACGAGTTCTAGGAAGAGTTCCCCCCTAAAAACGAGTGTTCCCCCCACCTTCGAGAAAATTCGACTCGACGTCCCTTCCGTTTTACTTCAGTTCGCGGTGATTAGCCAACAGCTCGGGGGTGTTCAGGTTGGCCAGCCGCGGATCGCCCGCGGCCAACTCGATGGCCTCCGCGCCAAGCGGCAACAGGACGTGGCGTGGGCTACGGTCGCCCTGGCGCCAGGCGTGTTCTATCTCTTCGGCCAGGTGCGTCGGGATCAGGCTGAACAGCGGTTCCCACTGGCCGCCGCAGCGCAGCATCCAGGGGCGCGCCGGTGTGCGGCCGGCGGCCTGCAGCAGGGTTTCCAGCAAGGCGCGGTCGATGCGCGGCGCGTCGCAGGGCAGCACCAGCAGCCAGGGATGCCGGGCCACCGCCAGGCCGGCGCGGATGCCGGCGAGCGGGCCGGGGAAGTCTCGGCTGTCGTCGCTCACCAGGCGGTCGGCATAGGCCAGATAGCGTTCCTGGTTGCGGTTGCAGGAGACGATCAGGTCATCGGTGAGCGGGCGCACCAGGCGATGCAGGTGGGCGATCAGGGGCAGGTCCTGCCACTCGATCAGGCCCTTGTCGCGACCGCCCATGCGCTGGCCGCGGCCTCCCGCCAGGAGAAGGATGGAGCAGGGGGGCAGGGCGCTATCGGGCATCTGGGGTCTCCGTGTCGGGCCTGTGATATAACACCGCGATCACGTCCACAAGCAAGGGCCAACCCCATGAGCCACAAGGCCGAAACGGCATTCGTGCCGTTGAACATCGCCGTCCTGACCGTCAGCGATACCCGTACCCTGGAAACCGATACTTCAGGCCAGTTGTTCGTCGACCGCCTGACCGAGGCCGGGCACAACCTGGCCGCTCGCGTGCTGCTGAAGGATGACCTGTACCGGATCCGCGCACAGGTCGCGACCTGGATCGCCGAGGATAGCGTGCAGGTCGTGCTGATCACCGGCGGCACCGGTTTCACCGGCCGCGACAGCACCCCGGAAGCGGTGGCCTGCCTGCTGGACAAGCAGGTGGACGGCTTCGGCGAGCTGTTCCGGCAGATTTCGCTGGCCGACATCGGTACCTCCACCATCCAGTCGCGGGCCCTGGCCGGGCTTTCCAACGGCACCCTGGTCTGCTGCCTGCCGGGCTCAACCAACGCCTGCCGCACTGCCTGGGAAGGCATCCTCGTCGAGCAACTGGACGCCCGTCATCGCCCGTGCAACTTCGTCCCGCACCTGAAACAGGCGGCGCCCTGCGAGAGCCGCGGGTGAGCGGCTGCTGCGAACAGCCGGGGCTGATGCCGGTCGAGACGGCGCTGGAACGGCTCCTCGAACTGGCCGCGCAAACGCCTATCGATACGTGTGAGCAGGTGCCCCTGGAGCAGGCTGGCGGCCGCGTGCTGGCGGTCGACCTGCTGGCCGGCCTGGACCTGCCGCCGTGGCCGAACAGCGCCATGGACGGCTACGCCTTGCGCCTCGCCGACTGGAACGGCGAGCCACTGCCGGTCAGCCAGAAGATCTTTGCCGGACAGGCGCCGAAGCCGCTGCAAGCGGATACCTGTGCGCGGATCTTCACCGGTGCGCCGCTGCCCGAAGGCGCCGATCTGGTAGAGATGCAGGAAAACGCCGAAGCGCTCGACGATGGCCGCGTGCGCTTCACCCAGCCGTTGCGCGTGGGCCAGCATGTGCGCCCGCGTGGCCAGGAAATCCGCCAGGGCGACCTGGTCCTGCCGGCCGGCACGCGCCTGCGCTCCATCGAACTGGGGTTGGCGGCTTCGCTCGGCTACGCGGCCCTGGAGGTGCGACGCAAGCCGCGGGTGGCGCTGCTGTCCACCGGCGACGAGCTGGTCGAGGCGGGCCAGCCGCTGCAGGCCGGGCAGATCTACAACAGCAACCGTCCGTTGCTCAAGGATTGGCTGCAACGCCTGGGCTGCGACGTGCTCGACGCCGGCATCCTTCCCGACGACCTGGCACGTACCCGCGAGCGCCTGGCCGGGTTGGCCGGGGTGGACCTTATCCTGTCCACTGGCGGCGTATCGGTGGGCGAGGCCGACTTCCTCGGCATGGCGCTGCGCGAAGCCGGCGAGCTGACCCTCTGGAAGCTGGCGATAAAACCCGGCAAGCCGCTGACCGTCGGCCAGTTCCAGGGCATCCCGGTGATCGGCCTGCCGGGCAATCCGGCTTCGACCCTGGTCACCTTCGCCCTGCTGGCGCGTCCCTACCTGCTGCGCCGGCTTGGTGTGGCGCAGGTCGCGCCGCTGCGGGTGGAGGTACCGGCCGGCTTTGCCTGGACCAAGGCGGGGCAGCGTCGCGAGTACCTGCGTGGTCGCCTGGAGCAGGGCCGCGCGGTGCTCTATCCGAACCAGAGTTCCGGGGTACTGCGCAGCGCTTCCTGGGCCGAGGGGCTGGTGGAGGTCCGCGAGGGACGTACCCTCGTGGAAGGCGAGGGTGTGGCGTTCATTCCGCTGAGCGAACTGCTCGACTGAGCCGACGGTGGCCGGATGGCCGCCGTTCTCATTGCGCCGCCGGCTCCTTGCGCCGTTGCCGGTACTCGCCGGGCGTCTGCCCGGTCCAACCCTTGAAACTGCGATGGAACGAGCGCGACTCGGTAAAGCCCAGGTACTGGGCGATGTCCTGGATCGGCAGCTCGCTATGCAGCAGGTAGTGCTCGGCCAGTTCGCGGCGCAGTTCGTCGAGGGTCTGCTGGTAGCTGCTGCCGGCTTGCTGCAGGTGGCGTTGCAGGGTGCGTACGGTCATGCCGAACTTCTCCGCCACCCGTTCCTTGCGCGGCAGGCCGTCCTTGAGTAGCTGGCGCAGGGCGTTCTTCACCCGCAGCGGCAGCGGTTCGTCATCGTCCAGCTCGGCCATCAGCGCCAGGGCATGTTCCTCCAGGGTGCGCAGCAGCGTCGCGTCGGCCTGGCGCAGCGGCAGCGCCAGGTAGTCCAGCGGTACCAGCAGCGCCGAACAGGGTTGGGCGAAGCGCACCGGACAGCCGAAGAAGGTCTCGTAGTCTTCCACGCGGGTTCCGTCCGGCAGGTCGTGTTCCAGCCAGACCTCGTCCGGCGAACCTTCCAGGTCGGCGATCCAGCGCGCGTAGAGGACCCAGGAAGCCAGGACGTGCTCGACCATGTGGCGCCGTACCAGGGGTGTCTGGTGGCGGCAGTTCCAGATCAGCCGGACCTGCCCGCCGGCCGCCTCGATGCGGCTGGTGCCCATGTCGCCGACCAGCTTCTCGTAGGGCGTGATGCGGCTCATGGCCTCGCCCAGGGTGGCGCAGTTCATCGCGATGTAGCCGAGCACGCTCCAGGAGCCGGGCTGGACGAAACGCGCCGAATGCAGGCCGAACAGGGGATCGCCGGAATGCTCGCAGAAATAGCCGAGCAGGCGCTCGTGGGCTTCGCCCGGCAGGCGCTGGCGATTGTCGTTGAGCTGGTCGGCCTGGAGGCCGGCGGCGGCCAGGGCAGGGGCGATGTCCAGGCCGAGCCGTTCGGCATGGCGCAGGTATTTCAGCAGGGCCGGAACCGAGGTGGAGCCAAGGGTCTGCATGGTCGTTGTTCTTGTCGTGGCGGGTGGAACAGGCCGTCCGGCGTGCGTGCCGGCTGTCTTGATCGGTCACAGGGAGTGTCTCGATCCGACAGTGACAGGCGAGGGCGGCTGGCTAGTATAGGCAGCCAGAAAGGTTCCGATAAACAGGTTGCCGCGACAAGCGAGGGGAGAGGTTCATGCGCCGTTGGAATGGCTGGGGCGAAGAAAGCACCGTGGTCGAATTGCCGGACAGCGCCCGTGGGTTCCTGGCGGAACTGGTCGGGCAGGGCGCACGCTTGCCGGACGCCAGCCTGGAGGCGGCGCTGGCGAAGGTCCCGGCGTCGCGCCTGGAGGCCGATCCGCGCTACAGCATCGACCCCCGTGAGCGTCTGCTGCATGCCCGCGGGCAGAGCCTGCCGGACTGGCTGGCGATGCGCGAGGGCGACTTCGGCGTCTACCCGGACGCCGTGGCCTATCCGGAAACCGCCGAACAGATCCGCGAGTTGCTGGCCCTGGCCGACTCCCGCGACCTGCAACTGATTCCCTATGGCGGCGGTACTTCCGTGGCCGGCCATATCAATCCGCAAGCCTCGCGGCGGCCGGTACTGACGGTCTCGCTGGAGCGCATGAACCGCCTGATCGATCTGGACCGCGAGAGCCTGGTCGCGACCTTCGGCCCCGGCGCCGCCGGCCCGCAGGTGGAGAGCCAGTTGCGTGCGCTGGGCTACACGCTCGGGCATTTCCCGCAGTCCTGGGAGTTGTCGACCCTCGGTGGCTGGGTCGCCAGCCGCTCCAGTGGCCAGCAGTCGCTGCGCTACGGGCGGATCGAACAACTTTTCGCCGGCGGGACCCTGGAGACCTTCGCCGGGCCGCTTGAAATCGCTACCTTCCCGGCATCCGCGGCGGGACCGGACCTGCGCGAACTGGTGCTGGGCTCTGAGGGACGCTTCGGGATCATTTCCTCGGTGAAGGTGCGGGTCTCGCCGCTGGCCGAGGACGAGCGCTTCTACAGCGTCTTCCTGCCGAACTGGCAGCAGGCTCTGCAAGCCACCCGCGAGCTGGCCCAGGCGCGCGTGCCGCTGTCGATGCTGCGCCTGTCCAACGCCGTGGAAACCATGACCCAGCTGGCCCTGGCCGGCCATCCCGGACAGATCGCCTGGCTGGAGAAATACCTGGCACTGCGCGGCGCGGGCGAGGGCAAGTGCATGCTGACCTTCGGCGTGACCGGCAACCGTCGGCAGAACGGATTGTCGCTGAGCCAGGCGAAGGCCTTGCTGAAACGCTTCGGCGGGGTCTTCACCGGCACCCTGCTGGGGCGCAAGTGGGCGCAGAACCGCTTCCGCTTCCCCTACCTGCGCGAGGCCCTGTGGCAGGCGGGCTACGCCGTGGACACCCTGGAGACCGCCACCGACTGGAGCAACGTCGACGGCCTGCTGCAGAAGATCGAGGCCAGCCTGCGCGACGGCCTGGCCGCCGAGGGCGAGAGGGTCCATGTGTTCACCCACCTCTCGCATGTCTATGGCGAGGGGTCGAGCATCTATACCACCTACGTGTTCCGTCCGGCCGCGAGCTATGCGGCGACGCTGCAGCGCTGGAAGCGTCTCAAGCATGCGGCCAGCCAGGCGATCGTCGACAATCGCGGCACCATCAGCCACCAGCATGGCGTCGGCAAGGACCACGCACCCTACCTGCCCCGCGAGAAGGGCGAACTGGGCGTCGCCGCGCTGCGTGCCATGGCCGGTCACTTCGACCCGGCCGGGCGGCTCAACCGCGGCACCCTGCTGCAGGACTGAGCGGAATGACTTCAGCCTGGAACGAGGAGTGGCGTCGCCGCCGCCTGCCGGCGCTGGCGGGGCAGGAGTGGGACCTGATCGTGGTCGGCGGCGGCATCAGCGGTGCCGGCATCCTCCGCGAAGCCGCGCGGCGCGGCTGGCGCTGCCTGCTGCTGGAGCAGCGGGACTTCGCCTGGGGCACCTCGAGCCGCTCGTCGAAGATGGTCCATGGCGGCCTGCGCTACATCGCGAAGGGCCAGTGGCGGCTGACCCGCGACTCGGTGCGCGAGCGCCAGCGCCTGCTCGGCGAGGCGCCTGGGCTGGTGGAGCCGTTGAGCTTCGTGATGGCCCACTACCGCGGCGGCTTTCCCGGCCCGCGGCTATTCGGCGGCCTGCTGAGCGTGTACGACGCCCTTGCCGGGCGGCGCAACCACCGTTTCTACGACGCCGCCGCGTTGCGCTACCTGGCGCCGGGCCTGAAGGAACAACGGCTGCTCGGCGGCACGCGATTCTTCGATGCGGTGACCGACGATGCGCGCCTGGTGCTGCGGGTGCTGGCCGAGGCGCGTCACGACGGCGGCGAGGCATTCAACGGCATGCGTGTGCGCGAATTGCTGCGCGAGGGCGGCCAGGTGGTCGGCCTGCGCGCCGAGGACCGCGAGAGCGGCGAGCTTTTCGACTTTCGCTGCCGCGCCCTGGCGCTGGCCACCGGGGCCTGGGCCGATGAGTTGCGCCAGCCCGGCGGAAGCGAGCACATCCGCCCGCTGCGCGGCAGCCATCTATTGCTGCCGGCCTGGCGCCTGCCGGTGGCCCATGCCTTCAGCTTCATGCACGCCACGGACCGGCGACCGGTGTTCGTGTTCCCCTGGGAGGGCGCGACGGTGGTCGGCACCACCGATCTCGACCATCGCGACGGCCTTGGGGAGGACGCGCGGATCAGCCGCGCCGAACTCGACTACCTGCTGGCGGCCTGCGCCCAGCAGTTTCCCGCCGCTGCCATCGAGGCGCGCGACGTGCTGTCGACCTGGGCCGGCGTGCGACCGGTGGTCAGCAGCGGCGACGACAGCGGCAAGCCTTCCGACGAGAAACGCGAGCATGTGCTCTGGCGCGAGCCGGGCTGCGTGACCCTGGCCGGCGGCAAGCTGACCACCTTCCGGCCGCTGGCGGTGGAGGTGCTACAAGCCTGCGCGCCGCTGCTCGGGCGCACGGTCACGGACGATGGCGCGGCGGTGTTCGGCGCCTGCGAAGGCCCGCTCATCGACGGGCTCGGCAGCGGCCAGCGACGCCGCCTGGCCGGTCGCTACGGACGCGACCTGGTCCGCCTCAAGCGGCTGGTGGACACCTTCGGAACGGACTGCGTGGGTGCCAGCGAAACGCTCTGGGCCGAACTGGCGTTCGCCGCCGAGGCGGAAATGGTGCTGCATCTCGATGACCTGCTGTTGCGCCGCACCCGCCTCGGCCTGCTGTTGCCCGGAGGCGGCGCGGCATACCTGCCGCGTATCCGCGCGCTCTGCCAAGCGCGCCTGGGCTGGGACGACCCGCGCTGGGAACGTGAGCAACAGGCCTATCTGGACCTCTGGCGCCGGCACTACAGCCTGCCCGTCTGACCAGCCGAGACGAGAACGAGATGAACGACAAGAACTATCTGCTGGCGATCGACAATGGCACCCAGAGCGTGCGCGCCCTGCTGTTCGACCTGCAGGGCAACCTGCTGGGCAAGGGCAAGGTGGAGCTGGAGGCCTACTACTCGAAGCATCCGGGCTGGGCCGAACAGGACCCCGAGTACTACTGGGCGATGCTCGGCGAGGCCTGTCGGCGGCTCTGGGACCAGGTGGACATCGATCGCGGGCTCATCCGCGGGGTGTCGCTGACCACCCAGCGTGGCACGGTGATCCACGTCGATGCCGAGGGCAGGCCGTTGCGTCCGGCGATCCTCTGGCTCGACCAGCGCCGGGCGGAGGTCCGCGAGCGCATCAGGGGGCCTTGGGGCTGGCTGTTCAAGCTGGTCGGCGCCGAGGGCGCGGTGGAGCATTTCCGCGCCCAGGCCGAGGTCAACTGGGTGGCCCAGGAGCAGCCGGAGATCGCTGCGAAGACCGACAAGGTGTTGCTGCTTTCCGGCTTTCTCAGCCACCGCCTGACCGGCCGTTTCGTCGACTCGGTGGGGTGCTGCGTTGCCTACCTGCCGTTCGACTACAAGCGCCTGCGCTGGGCCGCGCCGCGCGACTGGAAATGGCAGGCGCTGGCGGTACGCCGCGAGCAGTTGCCGGAGCTGTTCAAGCCGGGCGAGCGGCTCGGCCAGATCAGCGCCGAGGCCAGCCGGCACACCGGCATTCCGCAAGGCCTGCCGTTGATCGCCGCGGGGGCCGACAAGGCCTGCGAGGTGCTCGGCGCAGGTGCGCTGGAGCCCACCATCGCCTGCCTCTCCTATGGCACCACGGCGACCATCAACACCACTCGCGCCCGCTACCTGGAAACCGTGCCGCTGATTCCACCCTATCCGGCGGCGATTCCCGATCATTTCAATACCGAGGTGATGATCTATCGCGGCTACTGGATGGTCAGCTGGTTCAAGCGCGAGTTCGGCTTGCGCGAGATGCAGCAGGCGCGCGAGCAGGGGGTCGAGCCGGAGCAACTGTTCGACGAACTGGTCAACGGCGTGCCGCCCGGCTCGATGGGCCTGACCCTGCAACCCTACTGGTCGCCGGGAGTCCGCGAACCGGGACTGGAGGCCAAGGGGGCGATGATCGGTTTCGGCGACGTGCATACCCGGGCGCACATCTACCGGGCCATCCTCGAGGGCCTGGCCTATGCCCTGCGCCAGGGCAAGGAGCGCATCGAGAAGCGTTCGGGCACGCCGATCGTGCGCCTGCGCGTGGCCGGCGGCGGCTCGCAGAGCGACGCGGCGATGCAGCTCACCGCCGACATCTTCGGCCTGCCGGCCGAGCGCCCGCATGTCTACGAGGCGTCCGGCCTGGGTGCGGCGATCGACTGCGCGGTGGGGCTCGGCCTCTATCCGGACGTCGCCAGCGCGGTGGCCGGGATGACCCGCGTCGGCCGGGTTTTCCTGCCCCAGGCGGAAGCCCGGCAGATCTACCAGCGGCTCTATGGCGAGGTCTACCTGCGCATGTATCGCCAGTTGCGCCCGCTCTACCGCAGCATTCGCGAGATTACCGGCTACCCTGCCTGAACCGGGCGCCGCACTTCCGTCCCGGATACGCGGTCAATAGGCAAAGACAAGGCCACGACGAGGGGTTCGGTTCGATGGACAAGGACAAGGTTCTGCTGGTCCTGCACGGCAAGCAGGCGGGCAACGAAGAGGTTCGTGCCGCGGTCGCGGCACAGCGCGAGGCCGGGCGGGAGCTGGCGGTGCGGGTAACCTGGGAGGACGGCGACGCCCGGCGCATCGTCGAGGAGGCGCTGGCGGCCGGCTATGCGACGCTGGTCGCGGGCGGTGGCGACGGCACGCTGCGCGAGGTAGCCGAAGCGCTGGCGCGCGGGCGAGGCGAGGCGAGCCTGGCGATCCTGCCGCTGGGCACCGCCAACGATTTCGCCCGCGCCGCCGGGATTCCCCTGGAACCGGCCGCGGCGCTGGCGCTGCTCGACCAGACGGCGCGGCCGATCGACCTGGGCGAGGTGAACGGCAAGCTGTTCCTCAACATGGCCACTGGCGGCTTCGGTTCGAAGGTCACCGCGAATACCTCGGAGGACCTGAAGAAGGTTCTCGGCGGTGCCGCCTACCTGTTGACCGGGTTGACCCGTTTTTCCGAAGTGCATGCCGCCCAGGGCCGTTTCAGCGCCCCGGACTTCCAGTGGGAAGGCGAGTTCCTCGCCCTGGGCATCGGTAACGGGCGCCAGGCCGGCGGCGGGCACGTACTGTGTCCGCAAGCGCGAGTGGACGACGGCCTGCTGGACGTGAGCATCCTGCCGACGCCGCAGGACATGGTCGGTACCCTGGGCACCCTGCTCGGCGGTGGCAACGGAGTGGAAAGCCTGTTCGTCCGCGCGCGGGTGCCATGGCTGGAAGTGGAGGCGGCGGAAGGTCTCGACGTCAATCTCGACGGCGAGCCGCTGGAAGGACGCAAGCTGCGTTTCTCGGTTTCCCCGGGCGCGCTGCGCGTGCACTTGCCGGCCGGTTCGCCGTTGTTGCGCGAGCCGCCGCGCGAGGACTGAGGGCGGGGCCGACTGATCCGCTGCCTGGAGTGGCGTCTGTGTCTTGTCGGCCTTTCCCGCGACACCGTATAACAGCATCTTTCCACCAAGGATGCTGGTTCCATGTTCCGTCTCTCCGCGCTGTACCGCTATCCGATCAAGTCTTCCGCCGCCGAGTCCCTGGAGCGCGTCGCGCTCGATGCGCTGGGCGTGGTCGGCGACCGACGCTGGATGGCGGTGGACACCGAAACCGGACGTTTCTTCACCCAGCGCCTGCTGCCGCAGCTGGGGCGTATCCAGGCGCGCTGGGCGGCGCCGGAGGTCCTGCGGCTGAATGCGCCGGGGATGTCCGAGCTGAGTCTCGAAGTACCGGCAGCCGACGCCAACCTGCGTGGCGTCACGGTCTGGCGCGATACCTTGCAGGCGCCGGATGCCGGCGACGCCGCAGCGGACTGGCTGACGCGCTTCCTCGGCCGCCCGACGCGCCTGGTGCACATTCCCGAGGCGCGCGCGCGGCAGGTCGATACCGGCTACGCCGAGCCGGGGCAGAAGGTGCATTTCGCCGACGGTTTCCCGCTGCTGCTGATCGGCCAGGCTTCGCTCGACGACCTCAGCCAGCGGGTCGGCCGGCCGTTGGAGATGCTGCGCTTCCGTCCCAACCTGGTGGTGGAAGGCAGCGCCGCGTTCGCCGAGGACGGCTGGAAACGCATCCGCATCGGCTCGGTCGAGTTCGTCGTGGCCAAGCCCTGTTCCCGCTGCATCCTCACCACCCTGGATCCGGCGACCGGCGAGCGCAACGAGGACCGCGAGCCGCTGACGACCCTGAAGACCTACCGGGAAAAGGATGGCGCGGTGCTGTTCGGGCAGAACCTGATTGCGCTGGGACAGGGCGGCCTGGAGGTGGGGATGCCGGTGGAAATCCTCGACTGAGGAACGGTCGCCCGCCGTTGCGGCGGGCGGCCATTGCCGGCGATCAGAGCTTGGCGTCGACGCAACCGGTGCTCAGGCACTCGCGCTCGCGTTCGCGGAGGAAGTCGAGGCGCTGGCGGGTCTTCTCGGTGGCGCAGTCGAGATTGACGAAATAACCGTTGTCCTTGCTTTCGCTGCAGGCCGCGTCGCGCTCCTTGATCCAGGCGATCTGGCTCTTCTTCAGCAGGGCTTTCTGGCCGTCGTTCAGGTGCTTGCGCAGGGTGCCGAACTGCTGGTTCAGCTCGCGGTCGGCCTGGGAAAACTCGCCGCTGCGGCAATACACGCTGTCGAAGGCGTTGCGCGGCGTACCGCAGGCGTCGGCGGCCAGGGCGCCGTCGGCGAGCAGCAGGCTGGAGGCGGCGAGCAGGGCGGTAGCGAGGGGCTTGTTCATCTTGAGGTCCTTTTCAAGGTACTGGAAAGGCCCGGGCGTCCGGGCCGGGTTGGGGGTCAGAGATCGTCGAAGTAGCGTTCGTGCCAGTCGACGATGGGCTGCGGTGCATTGAGCTTCTGCCCGTAGATCACCGCATAGGACAGCACGTTCTGCACGTACTGGCGAGTCTCGTCGAACGGAATGGTCTCGATCCACACGTCGAAGGCCAGGTGGCGGGTATCTTTCAGCCACTGGCGGACGCGGCCCGGACCGGCGTTGTAGGCGGCCGAGGCGAGTACCCGGTTGCCGTTGAACTGGCCATGCACCTGGCTCAGGTAGGCGGCGCCGAGGCGGATGTTGACGTCGGGCACGATCAGTTGCTGGGTCGAGGCCAGCGGGATGCCGAACTTGCGCGAGGTCTCCTTGGCGGTGCCGGGCATCAGCTGCATCAGCCCGGTGGCGCCGACTCCGGAACGGGCATCGGACATGAACGCGCTTTCCTGCCGGGTGATGGCGAAGATCCAGCTGGAGTGCAGGCCGCGGTTCTTCGCTTCGCGCACCAGGGTGGCGCGGTGCGCCATCGGGAAGCGGATGTCCAGGTCGTCCCAGTACTGCGCCTGGCTGATCGAGCGGATCGCCGGGAAATACCACTGCATGTCGTAGGCCAGCCTGGCCTGGGCGATCAGCTCGTCGCGATCGAACAGGCGCGCGGCGTGGTACCACTCGCGGCGGGCGTTGATCACTTCGCCACGGTTGAAGAACTCCATGGCCCGGCGCGTGCTGGCGGCGTTGCGTACGCGTTGCAGGACGCGCGGGTCGATGTGCGCAGGGCGGTTGCCGAGCTTGTACGGCACGCTCAGGCGGTCGGCGGCGAGGAAGCCGTAGAAGTCGCGCTCGCCGGCGAGCTTCTGGTACAGCGCGATCGGCTCCTTGCTGTTCGGCTGTGCCAGTTGCAGGCTGCGTGCCTGCCAATAGCGCCAGCGGCTGGTGGCGGCGAGATCCTGGGGCAGCTTGCGGGTCAGCGCATAGGCTTCGTCCCAGCGGCCCAGGCGCAGCAGCAGGCGGGTGCGCCATTCGGTGACGGTGTTGTCGCGCAGGCCGGGATCGTACTGGGTCATCAGCGGCAGTGCGCGCGGATCGAAGCGCTTGGCCAGGCTGAGACCGATCTCGCGGGCGATGGCGACCTTCTCGTCGCTGGAGAAGGGTAGCGCCGAGCTGTAGTAGTCGAGCAGGCTAAGGGCCTTTTCCGGGTCCTGCCGCGCCAGGCGGCGCAGGCCGAGACCGACCACGTCGGCGGTGGCATGGTCGCGCTGGCTGAAGCGGCCGGTCTGGCTCAGCTGGGCGGGGTTCTGCGCCACGCTGACCATCAGCGCGCCCTGGTTGCCGAGGGTCGGCAGGCGCTGCGCGAGGTGCGAGGCGAGGCTGTAGTTGCGTGCTTCGGCGGCCAGCTTGAGGCGTTTCCAGACCTTTTCCTCGGTGAGCTGGCCTTCGCCCTGCCAGAGGCCGAACAGGGTGTCGCAGGCAGCCGGCTGCGACTTGCCGACCAGCCACAGGCGTTCGCTGGTGGCGTAGCCTCCGGCCTTCTGGCCGTGGCCCAGCTGGTACTGGCCATACAGGCAGTCGAGTTCGGTGAAGTTCAGCTTCGGATCGTAGTAGTTGACGAAGGTCTTCCAGTCGCCGCGGTCGGCCAGCAGGCGCAGCCAGCGCAGTTTCAGCCAGCCGATCTGCGGCAGGTCGCCGTGTTCGGTGAGGAAGCGCTCGACCTCCTCGTTGCTGGCGGACTTCAGCCGGTGGGTCAGTTCGTCGTAGGCCAGGTAGGGTTCCAGCGGGTAATCGCGCAGGGCGCTGCGCGAGGCCATGTAGGGCGCACTGTTGCCCTTGGCCAGGGCGGCCTTGGCCTGGTCGTAGAGACGGCGTTGTTCGGTCAGGGAAGCGGCGTGGACCGCGTCGACGGAGGAAATACTGAGCAAAAGGCAGGAAACGAGAGTGAACAGGCGACCGCGCATGACTTATCCGGGCAGGTGATGTCGGGTAACGTCGGCAGGTCCGCAACGGCTGCCTACGGGCGTTTCGACCGCTCGCGGGACTGGCGCGCGACCGCTGTCGCGGGGCGCGCCCGAAGCCGGGCGGATGGCTCGCCTAAGCTTAGCCGTTGCGGCATGGCGGTGAAAGCGCCGTGCCATCCGATGCCTATCCGGCGTAAAATGCGCGCCCTGTTTCCGGAGGCGCCCATGACCCTGCTCAAGTTCACCGATGTATCCCTTGCCTTTGGCACCACTCCCTTGCTGGACAAGGTGTCGTGGCAGATCGGCCGTGGCGAGCGGGTCTGCGTGATCGGGCGCAACGGTACCGGCAAGTCCAGCCTGTTCAAGGTGGTCAAGGGCGAACAGCAGGCCGACGACGGCGAAGTCTGGCGCGCACCGGCGCTGAAGATCGGCGAATTGCCCCAGGAACTGCCGCGTGCCGACGAACGGACAGTGTTCGACGTGGTGGCCGAGGGTCTGGCGGAAGTCGGCAAGCTGCTCGCCGAGTACCACCACCTGAGCCTGAACATCCATACCGACGACGACCTGGCGCGCCTCTCGCGGGTCCAGCAGGAACTCGAGGCGCGCGATGGCTGGCGCCTGCAGCAACTGGTGGACAGCACCCTCAGCCGCCTGCAGTTGCCGGCCGACAAGACCCTCGCCGAACTCTCCGGCGGCTGGCGTCGGCGCGTGCTGCTGGCCCAGGCGCTGGTCGCCGAGCCGGACCTGCTGCTGCTCGACGAACCGACCAACCACCTGGACATCGGCGCCATCGCCTGGCTCGAGGAAGCGCTGCTGGGCTTCAACGGCGCGGTGCTGTTCATTACCCACGACCGCGCCTTCCTGCAATCCCTGGCGACCCGCATCCTCGAGCTGGATCGTGGCCACCTGATCGACTGGAACGGCGACTACGCCAGTTTCCTGGTGCACAAGGAACAGCAACTGGCCGCCGAAGAAGCTGCCAACGCATTGTTCGACAAGCGCCTGGCCCAGGAAGAAGTGTGGATCCGCCAGGGCATCAAGGCCCGCCGCACGCGCAACGAAGGGCGGGTTCGGGCACTGAAGGAAATGCGTCGCGAACGCGCCGAGCGCCGCGAGCGCCAGGGCAAGGCCAGCTTCCAGCTGGAAAGCGCGGACAAGTCCGGCAAGCAGGTGATCGTGGTGGAGCACGTCAGCTTCGCCCATCCCGGCGGCCAGCCGCTGGTACGCGACTTCTCCATGGTCCTGCAGCGCGGCGACCGTATCGGCCTGCTCGGCGCCAACGGTACCGGCAAGACCACCTTGCTCAAGCTGCTGCTTGGCGACCTGCAGCCGACCTCGGGCAAGATCGAGGTGGGCACCAAGCTGGAAGTGGCCTACTTCGACCAGTTGCGCCATCAGCTCGAACCCGAGCAGACGGTGATCGACAATATCTCCGAAGGCCGCGAGTTCATCACCATCGACGGCCAGAACCGGCATGTGCTCAGCTATCTCGGCGACTTCCTGTTCAGTCCGCAGCGCGCCCGCACCCCGGTGAAGGCGTTGTCCGGCGGCGAGCGCGCGCGCCTGTTGCTGGCCAAGCTGTTCAGCAAGCCGGCCAACCTGCTGGTGCTCGACGAACCGACCAACGACCTCGACGTGGAAACCCTGGAACTGCTGGAGGAAGTCCTGCTCGGCTTCCAGGGCACCGTGCTGATGGTCAGCCACGATCGGGCCTTCCTCGACAACGTGGTGACCAGCACCCTGGTCTTCGAGGGCGAGGGCAAGGTTCGCGAATTCGTCGGTGGCTACCAGGACTGGCTGCGCCAAGGGGGCACGCCGCGCCTGCTCGGCGTGAGCGAGTCGAAGAGCGGCAAGGCCGAGCTGAATACCGCGCTGGCGCCCGCCGCCGAACCCGCGCCGGCTGTTGCGGCGCCGAGCGAGGCGCCGGCGAAGAAAAAGCTCAGCTACAAGTTGCAGCGCGAGCTGGAGGCTTTGCCCGGGCAGATCGACGCGGTCGAGGCGGAGCTGGCGGGTGTCCAGGAAACCATCGCGCAGCAGGATTTCTATCTGCGCCCGCAGGACGAGCAGCGCGAAACCCTGGCGCGGCTGGACGCGTTGCAGCAGGAACTCGATGCCTTGCTCGAGCGCTGGGCCGAACTGGAAGACTGATCCATCTCGAAAAAGTGAGCTGCATCAATGTGATAGCGGCTCATCTCGATGATCCTTGCGGGCCTTGCCGGCGGTGGGTGCAGTCCCCCGTCGGTCCCTCTGGCTGGCGTCATTGACGGGCCGGCCGTCTCCCGAGAAAGGATCAGTCCATGGCAATCGAGTACCGCATCACGCTGGACGACCAGCATCAGCTCAACTATCGCATCGAGCTGGAGCGGCACTACGACCCGCAGGCGGCTGCCGCAGCGCCGCGCTGGACGCGCCTGGAACACAATCGCTGCAGCAACTGCCCGCTCGATCGCGAACGCTACAGCCATTGTCCGGCGGCGGTCGACCTGCATGGGGTGATCGAGGATTTCCGCAACCTGCCGGCGTTCCGCAAGGCCGGCATCTGCGTGCGCACGCCGGAGCGCGAGTACATCAAGCAGGCGGGCCTGGAGGAAGGACTGCGCGCGCTGATCGGCTTGATCATGGCCAGCAGCGCCTGTCCGCTGCTGGCGCCGCTGAGGCCGATGGCCATGCAGCACCTGCCGTTCGCCAGCAACCAGGAGTTCGTGCTGCGGGTGGTGCCGCTGTACCTGATGCGCCAGTACTTCAACTTCCGCGAGGGGCGGCATGCCGATTGGGAACTGAAAGGGCTGGTGCGGCTGTTCCAGCAGTTGCAACTGGTCAACCAGGCGTTCTGGCAGCGAATCCACGACACCTGTGTCAGCGATTCCAACCTGAAGGCGTTCCTGACCTTCTTCTCGCTGTCGTCGAGCATCAGCTATTCGCTGGAAACCCAGTTGCAGAAGATCCGCCCGCTGGTGATGAGCGCCGAGGAAACGCTCGGCTGAGGCGCAGGCCCCGGCCGAGCGGGGAGAGATCAGGCTTTCTTCAGGTGCACCGCGAGCACGTCGCAGGGCGCGCCGTGCAGCACGTCGTTGGCAGTGGAACCGAGCAGCAGCGCTAGGCCGTGGCGACCGTGGCTGCCGACCACGATCAGGTCGCAGGCCTGTTCCGCGGCGAGGCGGTGGATTTCCTGGCGCGGTTGCCCGTAGACCAGGTGGCGCTGCTCGCTGCCGAGGTCCGGATAGCGTACGGCGAAGGCATCCAGGCGTTCACGGGCCTGGTCGAACTGCTGCTGCTGCAACATCGACAGGTCCATCGGCACGTCCCCACCGAAGGCCATGGCCATGGGCTCGACCACATGCACCACCGAGAGCCGGGCCTGGTTGCTGGTGGCCAGGGCCGCCGCACGCTTCATCACCGGGTCGCATTCGTCGGTCAGGTCGACGGCGACCAGAATGTGTTGATAGGGCATGAACGTCTCCTCCCAGAAGGGGATAGTGTTTTCATTATGGACTTTCGCGCCGCGCGTGGAACCTGTTCCGTTGCGCTGGGCAAAAAGCTGCTCCGCCGTGGTCGCATTCGCCTGTAAACTGCGCCTCCCTTGGCGACTGCGACCGATCCTGCCTGCGCGCGCGGATCGAGGCAAATGCCTTAACCGTTTTTCGAGTGTCCGTTCCTTATGACCACTTGGCTGGTGATCCTGCTGCTGGCTGTCATGCTCAGTCCCCTGGCCTGGCTGATGCCGTCCAACAGGCAGCGCGGCAAGATGGCCCTGCGCCTCGAGGCGCGCCGTCTCGGCCTGGCCATGCAGCTCGCGCGCCAGGATTGGCCGCATTGGCTGGAGAGCGCTCCGCCGACGTCCTGCGCGCAGTTCCACTGCCCGCGCCGACGCGGCCGGGAGGCCTGGTGCTATTGGCAGAATACCCCGGGCCAGTGGCTGAACCAGTGGCGCGAGCCGTGCGCGGACGATGAGTTGCTGGACGCCCTGCGCAGCCTCCCCGGGGATGTCTACAAGGTGGAGGCGACCGCCCAGTTCCTTGCCCTGTATTGGGGCGAGCGCGGCGATAGCGCCGACCTCGGGCGCATCGCCGAGTTTCTCCGCCAGCGCGCCTGAGGCGGCGCGCCGAGGTTCATTGGTTGCGCGCGGCATACAGCGCGGCGACCTTCTCCAGGCCATCGATGATCCGGTCTGCATTCTTGTTGACCAGGAACGGCACGCTGTTCTGGTTGTAGTTGCGCAGGGACTTCTCGATGTAGTGCCACTTGATCGCCACGCTGCGCAGCGCCCTGGCGATCTCCTCGTCGTTCTGCGGCGCCTGCTGCAGCTTCAACAGGTTGACCGAAAAGCGGCTGGCCAGGTCGTCCAGTGGACGCTCCTCGCCGCCGCCGAAGAAGCTGGCGCCCACCGATGCGTTGCGCGAGGCATAGTCCAGAGCAATGTCCTGCATCAGCAGGCTCTGTTCGCGGCTCTGCTCGGTGAGCGTCGGCACCGTGGCGGCGTTTTCCCGTTGCAGGCTGCGATACAACTGGCCGCCGAGGTCCATCAGTTGCTGGTTGCGTCGTGCCAGGTCGGCGACCGGTTGCAGGTCGCTGTAGCCCTTGTTGCGCACCGCGCCGGTCAGCTTGTCGAGGTCTTGCGCATAGTCCCGCCATTGCTCGCGAAGCTGGCCCAGCAGGCGCCGGGATTCGCTGCCGTTCACGCCGTCGAGTCGCTGCAGGCGGGCTTCCGCCGTCTGCGCCGAGCTTTCGATCAGGCTGGCGTAGCGTTGATCGCCTTCCTGGCCGACGTACATGAAGAAGGCGTTCAGGGATTTCTGCGTGGCGAGCCGCATCTGGTGCAGGGCGAGCAGGTCATCGGCGGTCCCTGCCGCGAAGACGGGGAGGCTCAGCAGGCCGAGCAGGGCCAGACAAAGAGTGAACGGACGGCAGATCATGGGTTCCATCTCCATGTGGCCCTGGAGGCCTTCTTGTTGTTCTTTTGTAACGGCCCGTGGCCGATCATGCATGGCGATCTGCGGCGACTCTAGCCTGCCTTTCCGCACCGGGACAAGCGCCCACGGCACCGATCATCGAACATCTGAATGGTCCGACAGAGGCTGGCTGAATGGCCCTGCGCAGAGGGCCTGGAGGAGGGCAGGTGTTTTCCGGATGGCTGATTGACAATTCCCGGCTTTTGCCGGAATGTGTGCGCACCCAAGTCAAACGGGCGTATGAATCGAGCGTTTGCCTCGCGCAGGCCTCGACAATAGAGACCCGGTTATCGCGTCGGCGGGTGTGCCGAAGGGTTTGGGACTATGCTCGGCGGTTGCCGAAAGGGTCCCGACACGGCGTCCGATGTGTAAGTTCAAGCTTCCATAATAGCGTGGAGATCAGTTGATGATTTACCAAGGTAAAGCCATCACGGTTAAGCCTCTTGAGGGCGGCATCGTCGAGTTGAATTTCGATCTCAAGGGCGAGTCCGTCAACAAGTTCAACCGTCTCACCCTCAGTGAGTTGCGTGCGGCAGTCGATGCGATCAAGGCCGATGCATCGGTCAAGGGCGTGATCGTGACCAGCGGCAAGGACGTGTTCATCGTTGGTGCCGACATCACCGAGTTCGTTGACAACTTCCAGCTGCCCGACGAGGAACTGATGGCGGGCAACCTCGAAGCCAACAAGATCTTCAGCGACTTCGAAGACCTGGACGTACCCACCGTTGCCGCGATCAACGGCATCGCCCTCGGCGGCGGCCTGGAGATGTGCCTGGCCGCGGACTTCCGCGTGATGAGCGCGACCGCCAAGGTCGGCCTGCCGGAAGTCAAGCTGGGCATCTACCCGGGCTTCGGCGGCACCGTCCGCCTGCCGCGCCTGATCGGCTGCGATAACGCCGTCGAGTGGATCGCCTCGGGCAAGGAAAACAAGGCCGAGGACGCCCTGAAGGTCGGCGCCGTCGACGCCGTGGTCGCTCCCGAGCAACTGCAGGCCGCTGCCCTCGACCTGGCCAAGCGCGCCGTCGCCGGCGAGCTGGACCACAAGGCACGGCGCCAGCCGAAGCTGGAAAAGCTGAAGCTGAATGCAATCGAGCAGATGATGGCCTTCGAAACCGCCAAGGGCTTCGTCGCCGGCCAGGCCGGTCCGAACTACCCGGCGCCGGTGGAAGCCATCAAGAGCATCCAGAAGGCCGCCAACTTCGGCCGCGACAAGGCGCTGGAAGTCGAAGCCGCCGGCTTCGTCAAGCTGGCCAAGACCTCGGTCGCGCAGAGTCTGATCGGCCTGTTCCTGAATGACCAGGAACTGAAGAAGAAAGCCAAGAAATACGACGAAGTCGCCAAGGACGTGAAACTGGCCGCCGTGCTCGGCGCCGGCATCATGGGCGGCGGCATCGCCTATCAGTCGGCGCTCAAGGGCACCCCGATCCTGATGAAGGATATCCGCGAAGAGGGTATCCAGATGGGCCTGAACGAGGCCGCCAAGCTGCTCGGCAAGCGCGTCGAGAAGGGTCGCCTGACCCCGGCGAAGATGGCCGAGGCGCTCAATGGCATCCGTCCGGCCATGTCCTATGGCGACTTCGGCAACGTCGACATCGTCGTCGAAGCCGTCGTCGAGAACCCCAAGGTCAAGCAAGCCGTGCTCGCCGAAGTGGAAGGCGCGGTGAAGGAAGACGCGATCATCGCCTCCAACACCTCGACCATCTCCATCAGCCTGCTGGCCCAGGCGCTGAAGCGTCCGGAAAACTTCTGCGGCATGCATTTCTTCAACCCGGTGCACATGATGCCGCTGGTGGAAGTGATCCGTGGCGAGAAGACCGGTGAAACCGCCATCGCCACCACCGTCGCCTACGCCAAGAAGATGGGCAAGAGCCCGATCGTGGTCAACGATTGCCCCGGCTTCCTGGTCAACCGTGTGCTGTTCCCGTACTTCGGCGGCTTCGCCAAGCTGCTGAGCTTCGGCGTCGACTTCGTGCGCATCGACAAGGTGATGGAGAAGTTCGGCTGGCCCATGGGCCCGGCCTACCTGTCCGACGTGGTCGGCATCGACACCGGCCACCATGGCCGCGACGTCATGGCCGAGGGCTTCCCGGACCGCATGGCGGTCGAGGGCAAGACCGCCGTCGACGTGATGTACGAGGCCAACCGCCTGGGCCAGAAGAACGGCAAGGGCTTCTACGCCTACGAGACCGACAAGCGCGGCAAGCCGAAGAAGGTCACCGATCCGCAGGCCTACGAAGTGCTCAAGCCGATCGTGGTCGAGCAGCGCGAAGTGACCGACGAGGACATCGTCAACTTCATGATGATCCCGCTGTGCCTGGAAACCGTGCGTTGCCTGGAAGACGGCATCGTCGAGACCGCTGCCGAGGCCGATATGGGCCTGATCTACGGCATCGGCTTCCCGCCCTTCCGTGGTGGTGCTCTGCGCTACATCGATTCGATCGGTGTCGCCGAGTTCGTGGCCCTGGCCGACAAGTACGCCGAGCTGGGCGCGCTGTACCACCCGACCGCGAAGCTGCGTGAAATGGCCAAGAACGGTCAGAAATTCTTCGGTTAATCGCGGAACGACTAGAGCGAGAGTGAATTTATGAGCCTGAATCCGAGAGACGTCGTCATTGTCGACTTCGGCCGCACCCCGATGGGTCGTTCCAAGGGTGGCATGCACCGCAACACCCGCGCCGAGACCATGTCGGCGCACCTGATCAGCAAGCTGCTGGAGCGTAACCCGAAGGTCGACCCGGCCGAAGTGGAAGACGTGATCTGGGGCTGCGTCAACCAGACCCTGGAGCAGGGCTGGAACATCGCGCGCATGGCGTCGCTGATGACCCAGATCCCGCACACCAGCGCCGCGCAGACCGTCAGCCGCCTGTGCGGTTCGTCGATGAGCGCGCTGCACACCGCCGCCCAGGCGATCCAGACCGGCAATGGCGATGTATTCGTCATCGGCGGCGTGGAGCACATGGGCCACGTCGGCATGATGCATGGCGTCGACCCGAACCCGCACCTGTCCCTGTACGCCGCCAAGGCCTCGGGCATGATGGGCCTGACTGCGGAAATGCTCGGCAAGATGCACGGTATCAGCCGTGAGGCGCAGGACAAGTTCGGCGCGCGTTCGCACCAACTGGCCTGGAAGGCCACCCAGGAAGGCAAGTTCAAGGACGAGATCATCCCGATGGAAGGGTATGACGAGAACGGTTTCCTGAAAGTCTTCGACTTCGACGAGACCATTCGTCCGGAAACCACCGTCGAGACCCTGGCCGAGTTGAAGCCGGCGTTCAATCCGAAAGGCGGCACCGTGACCGCGGGGACCTCCTCGCAGATCACCGACGGTGCCTCCTGCATGATCGTGATGTCGGCCCAGCGCGCCCAGGACCTGGGCATCCAGCCGATGGCGGTGATCCGCTCCATGGCCGTGGCGGGTGTCGACCCGGCGATCATGGGCTACGGCCCGGTGCCGTCGACCAACAAGGCGCTCAAGCGTGCCGGCCTGACCATCGCCGACATCGATTTCGTCGAACTCAACGAAGCCTTCGCCGCCCAGGCCCTGCCTGTGCTGAAGGACCTCAAGCTGCTCGACAAGATGGACGAGAAGGTCAACCTCCACGGCGGCGCCATCGCCCTGGGTCACCCGTTCGGTTGCTCCGGTGCGCGCATTTCCGGCACCCTGTTGAACGTGATGAAGCAGAACGGCGGTACCCTTGGCGTGTCCACCATGTGCGTGGGCCTGGGACAGGGTATCACCACCGTCTTCGAGCGCATCTAAGCGTTCGTCGAAGGGGAAAGCCGGGGCCTCGTGCCCCGGCTTTCGTTTTTCAGTGTCAGTCGTTTCCGGCTGTATCGAGCGAATGACGCCCCGGGAGCGCGGGTTTGCCTATTGTGCGATCCGTGCCTATACCGGGCTGTTGTATGTCGGCATTGTGCCGTTGTTTTCCGATTTTCGAGACAAGGTAAGGAACATGGACCTGCAGGCTGGGCTCTATCGTCATTACAAGGGACAGAACTACCGGGTCCTGGGTGTCGCGCGGCATTCGGAGACGGAAGAGGCGCTGGTGATCTACCAGGCGCTGTACGGCGAATTCGGTCTCTGGGTGCGTCCGCTGGAGATGTTCACCGAGGCCGTGGAGGTCGATGGCGAGTGGGTGCCGCGCTTCGTCCTGGTGAGTCCCGAGGCCGATCCCCTGGGCTTGCAGAAAGCTCCCGGCGGGGAAGACCGCGCTTGACCTTGGCTCGTTCGCCACTATATATAGCGGTGCCGCGCTAGTCGCTCCCTCCTTTATATTCATCTTTTCGACGCAGGAACCTTCCGATCCATGGGTAAATCGCTGGTCATCGTGGAATCCCCGGCCAAGGCCAAGACCATCAACAAGTACCTGGGCAGCCAGTACGTGGTGAAGTCGAGCATCGGCCACATCCGTGACCTGCCCACCAGTGGTTCGTCGAGTTCCAAGGAGCCGGCGGCCAAGGGCCGCAAGAGCGCCTCCGAGGCGCCGGCGCTGTCACCGAAGGAGAAGGCCAGGCGCCAACTGGTCTCGCGCATGGGGGTCGACCCCGAGCATGGCTGGAAGGCCAAGTACGAGATCCTGCCCGGCAAGGAAAAGGTCATCGACGAGCTGCGCCGCCTGGCCAAGGACGCCGACACCGTCTATCTCGCGACCGACTTGGACCGCGAAGGGGAGGCCATCGCCTGGCACCTGCGGGAAGCCATCGGCGGCGACGAAAGCCGCTACAAGCGCGTGGTATTCAACGAAATCACCAAGAAGGCCATCCAGGAGGCCTTCTCCCAGCCCGGCGAGCTCGATATCAACCGGGTGAACGCCCAGCAGGCGCGGCGTTTCCTCGACCGCGTGGTCGGCTACATGGTCTCGCCGCTGCTCTGGCAGAAGATTGCCCGTGGGTTGTCCGCCGGCCGCGTGCAGTCGGTGGCGGTGAAGCTGGTGGTGGAGCGCGAACGCGAGATTCGCGCCTTCGTCCCGGAAGAGTACTGGGAAGTGCATGCTGACCTCGGTACCGCCAAGGGCGCCAACGTGCGCTTCGAGGTTACCCGTGAGAAGGGCGAGGCCTTCAAGCCGCTCAACGAAGCCCAGGCCATGGCGGCCCTGGAAAAGCTCAAGGCCTCGGCCTATAGCGTCGCCAAGCGCGAGGACCGGCCGACCTCCAGCCGACCCTCGGCGCCGTTCATCACTTCCACCCTGCAGCAGGCGGCGAGCAACCGCCTGGGCTTCGGGGTGAAGAAGACCATGATGATGGCCCAGCGTCTCTACGAGGCCGGCTACATCACCTACATGCGTACCGACTCGACCAACCTGTCGGCCGATGCCATTGGCATGGTCCGCGGTTTCATCGAGGACGAGTTCGGCCAGAAGTACCTGCCGGGCAAGGCCAACGTCTACTCGAGCAAGGAGGGCGCCCAGGAAGCGCACGAGGCGATCCGTCCTTCCGACGTCAACCTCAAGCCGACCCAGCTGTCCGGCATGGAGCGTGACGCCGAGCGCCTGTACGACCTGATCTGGCGCCAGTTCGTGGCGTGCCAGATGACCCCGGCCGAATACCTCTCGACCAGCGTGAGCGTCACCGCCGGCGATTTCGAGCTGCGCGCCAAGGGCCGCATCCTCAAGTTCGACGGTTATACCCGGGTACTGCCGCAGCAGAGCAAGCCGGGCGAGGACGACGTCCTGCCGGAAATGAAGGAAGGCGAGAACCTCAAGCTGATCAAGCTCGATCCGAGCCAGCACTTCACCAAGCCGCCGGCGCGCTACTCCGAAGCGAGCCTGGTCAAGGAACTGGAGAAGCGCGGTATCGGCCGCCCCTCGACCTACGCGGCGATCATCTCCACCATCCAGGAGCGCGGCTACGTAACCACCCACAACCGCCGCTTCTATGCGGAGAAGATGGGCGACATCGTCACCGATCGGCTCAACGAGAGCTTCGCCAACCTGATGGACTACGGTTTCACCGCCGGGATGGAGGAGCATCTCGACGACGTGGCCCAGGGCGAGCGCGACTGGAAGCACCTGCTCGACGAGTTCTACGGCGATTTCAAGAAGAAGCTCGAGGTGGCCGAAGTCAGCGAGAAGGGGATGCGCGCCAACCAGCCGACCCTGACCAACATTCCCTGCCGCGAGTGCGGCCGGCCGATGATGATTCGTACCGCCTCCACCGGCGTGTTCCTCGGCTGCTCGGGCTACAGCCTGCCGCCGAAGGAGCGTTGCAAGGCGACCGTCAACCTGATTCCCGGCGACGAGATCGCCGCGGACGACGAGGGCGAGTCCGAGTCGCGGGTGTTGCGTGGCAAGCATCGCTGCCCGATCTGCAGTACCGCGATGGACGCCTACCTGCTGGACGAGAAACACAAGCTGCATATCTGCGGCAACAACCCCGACTGTCCGGGCTACGAGATCGAGGAAGGCCAGTACCGGATCAAGGGCTACGAAGGGCCGAGCCTGGAATGCGACAAGTGTGGCAGCGAGATGCAGTTGAAGACCGGCCGTTTCGGCAAGTTCTTCGGTTGCACCAATCCGACCTGCAAGAACACCCGCAAGCTGCTGAAGAATGGCGAGGCGGCGCCGCCGAAGATGGACGCCATCCGCATGCCTGAATTGAAGTGCGAGAAGGTGGACGATATCTACGTGCTGCGCGACGGCGCTTCGGGCATGTTCCTGGCCGCCAGCCAGTTCCCGAAGAACCGCGAGACCCGCGCGCCGTTGGTGAGCGAGATCATCCCGCACAAGGCCGAGCTGGATCCCAAGTACCATTACCTCTGCGACGCCCCGCAGAAAGACCCGGACGGCCGTCCCGCGGTGATCCGTTTCAGCCGCAAGACCAAGGAGCAATACGTGCAGTCCGAGGTCGATGGCAAGCCCACCGGCTGGCGCGCCTTCTACGATGGCGGCAAGTGGAAGGTCGAAGACAAGCGCTGATGGATGGCGCGCCCGCTTGCATGGGGCGCGCTTATACTGCGCGAAGGCCGGGCGCTGACCTGGCCTGCGCTCCGCATTCCTTCCAGTTTTAATCGGGAGTACCGGCATGGCCCAAGAGCTTTATACCCGCACCAACCAGAAGCTGTATTTCGCCGGGTTGGCTCTGGAGGCCTGGAAGCGAGCCGATGCCGAGCGGGCGATGAATGCCCAGGCGATCATCCAGGGGGAGCGCGAGTCGGCGCTGTTCCACCTTTATGGCGCAGTGCTCGGTGTATGCCATGAGATCGCCGGTTACTACCGTCTGCCGCAGGCTGCCGCTCCTCGCGTGGATGCATTGCTGAATGCCGAAGTGCTGGCGGCCGCGCCCAGCCCCGAGCTGGCTGAACTGGTGGAGTTGGCGTCGCAGCCGGAAACCTGGCTGGGCCAGTTGCTGGGCGCCTACTCCGAGCTGTTCCTGCCGCCGCGACCGACCAAGGCAGCGAAGATCGACCCCAGCACACCGTTGATCGTTGCCGTGAGTATCGACGAAGAAGCCCCCTTGCTTTCTCGCGAAACCCTCGAGGAATGGCGGCAGTCGCTGAAGCAATTGGTCCTGCGTTTTCGCGAGAGCCTGACGGAGCTGTAACGCCGTCGTCATTCGCCGATCAGCGGTAGGACATTTTCCTACCGTTCCACTCGGTTGATTTGCCAGCAAAAAAATTTAGCGGATGCCGTCCGGGCGCTCTGGAACCGCCGTTACAGGCGCGAGAGCGGAACTGGAAGGCGGATGCGGGCTAGGGATGCACTGGATGGGCTGTTACAATGTCGCGTCTTCGTAGAGAGCGTCTGTCATGCCAACATCCTTCCTTGAAATCGTAGAAATGCCCGACGGGCGCATCGTGCTGCGTCGCGCCGATGACGAGGAGGCGTTGGTGACCCTGGAGTTCTCCGGGGACGCGAAGAATTTCCTGCAAGGCCAGCATGTCGAAGTGGCCAAGGCCATGTTCAATGTCGGCGTGCAAATGGCCGGTCGTCTTGCCGAGGGCGAGATGGAACACGACGAAGGCCCCCGCGTCCTGCACTGAACGCTGTCCCCCGCCGTTTTTTCAACCCAGACGAATATTCAGGCTCTGTGCTTGGCCCAGTTGGGCGGCGCGGGACAGTTGCTTGCGCGCCGCCCGGCTCAGCGGTTCCAGCCAACTGACCACGGTGTGGCTGCGGCCCAGGCGCAAGGCCTCGCAACTGAGCGCCAGGGCAGCGGCGTTGTCCTTCGCCTGCAGTAGCAGGATGCGCTCGCGGTTCAGGCCGGCGCGGCGCAGCCATTCATGGGTCAGGCTCGCCGGCGGAGCGATCAGGGTCAGCCAGCGGGCATCCTGTTCCTCGCTGAGCTCGCGGAGAATCGGTGCGAGCAGGGTCAGGCAGTGCCCCGGCAGGCCGCTGAGCGAAAGTTCGCTAAAGGCAGCGGGTTCCTCGATGGAGGCGCTGGAAGGGCTGTCGATGACATCGTCGAGCAAGGGTGCGCCGTTGCTGGCCCAGAACGCTTCCTGGAACAGTGGCAACTGGGCGCTGGGCAGCGAGTGGGAGGTCTGCATGGTATCTCCTGTCAGCGCCGGATCACGCCGACGCTCAAGCCTTCGATGATCAGTTCCTGCTCCTTCAGATCGACTTCGATCGGAGCGAACTCAGGGTTTTCCGCCAGCAGCCAGACCTTGCTGCCTTCGCGCTTGAAGCGTTTCACCGTGACCTCCTCGCCGATCCGCGCGACCACCACCTGGCCGTTGCGCGCTTCGCGGGTGACGTGGACGGCCAGCAGGTCGCCGTCGAGGATGCCGATGTCCTTCATGCTCATGCCGCGCACGCGCAACAGGTAGTCGGCGCGAGGATTGAAGAAGGCGGGATTGATACGGCAGGATTCCTCGATGTTCTGTTCGGCGAGGATCGGTGCGCCGGCGGCGACCCGTCCGATCACCGGCAGGCCCTCATCGTCGTTGGCGGCATGCGGTTCGAAGCCGGGAATGCGGATGCCGCGAGAGGCGCCCGGAGTCATTTCGATGGCGCCCTTGCGTGCCAGCGCCTTGAGGTGCTCCTCGGCGGCGTTCGGCGACTTGAAGCCGAGTTCCTGGGCGATTTCCGCCCGGGTCGGCGGAAAGCCGTGGTCTTCCAGGCAGCGCTTGATGAAGGAGAGGATCTCGGCTTGGCGGGGCGTCAGCTTCTGCATGTCGTCGCTCTGTGTTTTTATCCAGTGACTGGGATTATATACAGTGAGCGGGGCGTGGCAATGATTTTCCGCATGACATTTCGTCCTGCGTCACGATGAAGTTGGCCAGTGTCTTGCTTCCGTTTTTCGGGACTTCTCTGTAATTTTCCTGACTGGTGCGTCATCTGCCGCTTGACAAGGGATGTGGCTGAAACGTATGTTTCAAACAAGTGTTTGTCAGGCGGAGAAACCATGGCCCAGTCGGAAACCGTCGAACGCATTCTCGATGCGGCGGAACAGCTGTTCGCGGAAAAAGGCTTCGCCGAAACCTCGTTGCGTCTGATCACCAGCAAGGCCGGGGTCAACCTGGCGGCGGTGAATTATCACTTCGGTTCGAAGAAGGCGCTGATCCAGGCGGTGTTCTCGCGCTTCCTCGGGCCATTCTGCGCCAGCCTGGAAAAGGAGCTGGATCGTCGCCAGGCCAAGCCCGAGGCCCAGCACGCCACCCTGGAGGACCTCCTGCACCTGCTGGTGTCCCAGGCGATGGCGGTGAAGCCGCGCAGCGGCAACGACCTGTCGATCTTCATGCGCTTGCTCGGCCTGGCCTTCAGCCAGAGCCAGGGGCACCTGCGCAAGTACCTGGAGGAGGTCTACGGCAAGGTCTTCCGGCGCTACATGCTGCTGGTCAACGAGGCTGCGCCGAAGCTGCCGCCCATCGAGCTGTTCTGGCGCGTGCACTTCATGCTCGGCGCGGCCGCCTTCAGCATGTCGGGGATCAAGGCCCTGCGGGCGATGGCGGAAACCGATTTCGGCGTGAACACTTCCACCGAGCAGGTGATGCACCTGATGGTGCCGTTCTTCGCTGCCGGCATGCGCGCCGAGAGCGGCATCGACGATCCGCTGCTGGCCGGGGCGCAACTGCGCCCGCGGAACAAGACGCCCGCCAAGGCCTGATCGCAGACGGCGCCCCAGGGCGCCGTTTTCCTTTCTCCTTTCTCCTTTCTCCTTTCTCTGTGCTCCGGGCGGAACTCCATGCGCCGGGCCGGCTCCATTGGCAGGCGCGCGGTACCGCCCCGGGACTTAAGTCTTTCTGCCGGGTGCAGTACAGTGTGCGCTGTCTGAGGCCCGTGACGGCGGGCTTCGCTGATTTCCAGGCCATAGGACTTTTCATGCAAGGCTCTCTGATGCTCGACATCGGCGGCACCTGGCTGACCGCCGAGGACCGCCAAATCCTGCGCCACCCCGAGGTGGGCGGGCTGATCATCTTCGCTCGCAACATCGAGCATCCTGCCCAGGTTCGCGAACTGTGTGCGGCCATTCGCGCCATCCGTCCCGACCTGTTGCTGGCCGTCGACCAGGAAGGAGGGCGCGTGCAGCGCCTGCGCCAGGGCTTCGTGCGCCTGCCGGCGATGCGCGCGATCGCCGACAACCCCAATGCCGAAGAGCTGGCCGAGCATTGTGGCTGGCTGATGGCGACCGAGGTGCAGGCGGTCGGCCTCGACCTGAGTTTCGCGCCGGTGCTGGATCTCGATCACCAGCGCAGCGCCGTGGTCGGTAGCCGCGCCTTCGAGGGCGACCCGGAGCGTGCCGCGCTGCTTGCCGGTGCTTTCATTCGCGGCATGCATGCCGCCGGGATGGCCGCCACCGGCAAGCATTTTCCCGGTCACGGCTGGGCCGAGGCCGATTCCCATGTGGCGATTCCCGAAGACGCGCGCAGTCTCGAGGAAATCCGGCGCAGCGACCTGGTTCCGTTCGCCCGCCTGGCCGGACAGCTCGACGCGCTGATGCCGGCCCATGTCATCTATCCGCAGGTCGACCCGCAGCCCGCCGGCTTTTCCCGGCGCTGGTTGCAGGAGATCCTGCGCGGCGAGCTGAAGTTCGACGGGGTGATATTCAGCGACGACCTGTCGATGGCCGGCGCCCATGTGGTCGGCGACGCCGCCAGCCGCATCGAGGCCGCCCTGGCCGCGGGCTGCGACATGGGCCTGGTGTGCAACGACCGGGCTTCCGCCGAGCTGGCCCTGGCTGCCCTGCAACGCCTGAAGGTGACCCCGCCGTCGCGTCTGCAACGCATGCGTGGCAAGGGCTACGCGAATACCGACTATCGCCAGCAGCCGCGCTGGCTGGAAGCACTGTCCGCGTTGCGCGCTGCGCAACTGATTGATTGAGGGAGCTGTCGATGAGTGTCTACGCGATTATCGGAGGAACCGGCCTGACCCAGCTGGAAGGGCTGACGCTGAGCGAGTCCCTGCCGATCGAAACGCCGTATGGCGCGCCGTCCGCGCCGCTCCAGCGTGGCCGCTACGCCGGGCGCGAGGTGCTGTTCCTGGCACGTCACGGTCATCCGCACCGCTTCCCGCCGCACCAGGTGAACTACCGGGCCAATCTCTGGGCGCTGAAGCAGGCGGGTGCCGAGGCGGTGATCGCGGTCAACGCGGTGGGTGGCATCCATGCGGCGATGGGAACGGGGCACCTGTGCGTGCCGCACCAGTTGATCGACTACACCTCGGGACGCGAGCACACCTATTTCGCCGGCGATATCGAGCATGTCACCCATATCGACTTCAGCCACCCCTATGACGAGCCGTTGCGCCAGCGCCTGATCGAGGCGTTGCGTGCGTTGGGGCTGGCGCACAGCAGCCATGGGGTCTACGCCTGCACCCAAGGGCCGCGCCTGGAAACGGTGGCGGAAATCGCCCGGTTGGAGCGGGACGGCAACGATATCGTCGGCATGACCGGCATGCCCGAGGCGGCACTGGCCCGCGAGCTGGACCTGCCCTACGCCTGCCTGGCGCTGGTGGTCAATCCCGCGGCGGGGAAGTCGGCGGGGATCATCACCATGGCCGAAATCGAACAGGCGTTGCACGATGGCATTGGCAAGGTGCGCGAGGTGTTGGCGCGGGTCCTGGCCGGCTAGGCGGCCATCGCAACGAAAAAAAGGCCGCTATTGCGGCCTTTTTCGCTATTGCGCAGGAGGTGCGGCGTCGAAACCGCCTTCGACGGGAGGCGCGTCCGCCGGTGCCTGCTGTTCTTCCATTTCCATGGGATTGGGGGCGGCGGGACGGGCGCCGACCGGCACCACCTTGATCAGGATGCCCAGGCTCGGATGGTCGAGATAGGTCAGTTCGCCATTCTTCAGCCGCGTGCCCTGCCTGATGTGCTGGCTGCCGGCGAGGAAACCGTCGTCGCCGAAGCGATTGACCCAGAAATCGGCCTCCATGTCGACGAAGCGCACCTGGCTGAGGGTCAGCGTACCTTCCACCGGGAAATGATGATCCTGTTCCTGGCCTTCGCTGAGGGCGATCTTCACCGGGGTCTCGCCGATGTCCTGGCGCCAGGCCTTGTGCAGCAGCACGGTGTAGCCGTTGTCCTGGCTGAGCTTGGCGAGCTGGTTGTCGAGCGCGGTGGCGCGCAGGGCGTCGCTGGCCAGCGGCTGTGCGCCGGTGGCCCAGTCGTCCGGCGCCGGCTGGCTGGACGGCACGGCATCGCCGGCCTGGCGGAACACCACCAGTTCCACCTGGTAGGGACCGCCGGCGAATGCCGCGGGGGCGGCCAGTGAGAGCAGCAGGGCAAGGCAACGGAACAAGCGCATAGGCTAATCCTTAGGTGGTTTGCGGTGTCAGGCGCTCGAACAGCGCCTCCAGGGTATTGAAGCGTTCTTCCGGTCGTTCCATGGGCACCTGGAAGCGGAACAGGGTTGCGCCTTCGAACTTGTAGCGGTTCGGCTGGCCCTGGATCAGCTTGATCAGTACCAGCGGGTCGACCTGGGTATCGGCGGCGAATTCTATACGACCGCCCTGCGGTCCGGCATCGACCTTGAGGATTCCAAGTTTTTCCGCCTGCAGCTTCAGAAGGGTCAGGCGCATCAGGTTCTTCGCCGGATCGGGCAGGAGCCCGAAGCGGTCGATCATCTCCACCTGCAACTCGCGCAAACCTTCCTCGTCAGGGGCGTTGGCGATGCGCTTGTAGAGGATCAGCCGGGCATGCACGTCGGGCAGGTAATCCTCGGGGATCAGCGCAGGCACCCGCAGGTTGACCTCCGGCCCACCGCCCAGCGGCTGCTCGAGGTTCGGCTGCTCGCCCTTGCGGATGGCCTTCACCGCCCGTTCGAGCATTTCCATGTAGAGGGTGAAGCCGACCGCCTGGATCTGCCCGCTCTGGCCGTCACCGAGCAACTCGCCGGCGCCGCGGATCTCCAGGTCGTGGGTGGCGAGGACGAAGCCGGCGCCCAGGTCCTGGGCGTTGGCGATGGCTTCCAGGCGTTTCTCGGCGTCCGGGGTCATCTGACGGCGCGGCGGTGTCAGCAGGTAGGCGTAGGCCTGGTGGTGGCTGCGACCGACGCGGCCGCGCAACTGGTGCAACTGGGCCAGGCCGAACTTGTCGGCGCGCTCGATGAGGATGGTGTTGGCGCTGGGCACGTCGATGCCGGTCTCGATGATGGTCGAGGCCACCAGCACGTTGAAGCGCTTGTGGTAGAAGTCGCTCATCACCTGTTCCAGCTCGCGCTCGTGCATCTGTCCGTGGCCGATGCCGATGCGCGCCTCCGGGACCAGTTCGGCGAGGTCGCGGGCGCACTTCTCGATGGTCTTCACTTCGTTGTGCAGGTAGTACACCTGGCCGCCGCGCAGCAGTTCGCGGAGCAGCGCTTCCTTGATCACCGCGCTCTGCTGCTCCATGACGAAGGTGCGCACCGACAGGCGGCGCGCCGGCGGCGTGGCGATGATGGACAGGTCGCGCATGCCGGAGACGGCCATGTTCAGGGTCCGCGGGATCGGCGTGGCGGTGAGGGTGAGGATGTCCACTTCGCTGCGCAGGGCCTTGAGCTGCTCCTTCTGGCGCACCCCGAAGCGGTGTTCCTCGTCGATCACGACCAACCCCAGGTTGGCGAACTTCACGTCTTCCTGGAGCAGCTTGTGGGTCCCGATGAGGATGTCGATCTTGCCTTCGGCCAGTAGCCGCGCAGCGTTCTCGACTTCCTTGGCGCTCTTGAAGCGGCTCATCACCTCGACGCTCACCGGCCAGTCGGCGAAGCGGTCGCGGAAGCTGTTGTAGTGCTGCTGGGCGAGCAGGGTGGTGGGCACCAGCACCGCCACCTGCTTGCCGCTATGCACGGCGACGAACGCCGCGCGCATCGCCACTTCGGTCTTGCCGAAGCCGACGTCGCCGCAGACCAGGCGGTCCATGGGCCTGGGCGCGAGCATATCGGCGACCACCGCCTCGATGGCGCTTTGCTGGTCCGGCGTCTCCTCGAACGGGAAGCCGGCCGAGAAGGTCGCGTAGTCGGCCTGCGGATCCTTGAACGCGAAGCCTTCGCGGGCGGCGCGGCGGGCGTAGATGTCGAGCAGCTCGGCGGCGACGTCGCGGACCTGCTCGGCGGCCTTGCGCTTGGCCTTTTGCCAGGTTTCCGAGCCGAGCCGGTGCAACGGCGCCAGGGCGTCGTCGGCGCCGGTGTAGCGGGCGATCAGGTGCAGGTTGGCGACCGGCACGTAGAGCTTGGCGTCCTCGGCGTATTGCAGCATGAGGAATTCCGCCTGCTGGTTGTCCACCTCGAGGGTGATCAGGCCCAGGTAGCGGCCGACGCCATGGTCGATGTGCACCACCGGCGCGCCTTCGCGCAGCTCGGTGAGGTTCTTGATCACCGCGTCGCCGCCGTCGCGGGTCTTTTCCCGGCGCCGGCGCTGCATGACGCGCTGGCCGAACAGCGGGCTTTCGGCGACCAGGGCGAGGGCCGGATGGTCCAGCAGCAGGCCCTCGTCCAGCGGCGCGATGCTGATCGCCAGGCGTGCCTGGCTGGCGAGGAAGGCCGGCCAGCCGTCGACTTCCTCGGGGCGCAGCTTCAGTCGGGCCAGCAGCTCCAGCAGGACTTCCCGGCGTCCGGCCGATTCGGCGCAGAACAGTACGCGGCCGGGGAACTCCTCGATGAACCGGCGCAGCGCGGCCAGCGGCTCGGCGGCCTTGGCTTCGATCGCCAGGTTCGGCAGCGGCAGGGCCGGGAAGCGCTCGCGCCCGACGCCCGGCTCGACGTCCTCCTGGCTGGCGACCACCCGTGGCCAGTTCTTCAGCCGGGCGAAGCAGTCTTCCACCGGAAGGAACACTTCCGCCGGCGGCAGCAATGGCCGTTCCGGATCGACCCGGCGGTCCTCGTAGCGGCTGCGTACGTCATTCCAGAACTGCTCCGCGGCCTGTTCGATGCCGGGCAGGGAGAACACCTGGGTGTCTTGCGGCAGGTAGTCGAAGAGGGTCGCGGTTTCCTCGAAGAACAGCGGCAGGTAGTACTCGATTCCCGAGGGTGTCAAACCGCTGGCGAGGTCCTGGTAGATCGGGCAGCGCCGGTAGTCGACGTCGAAGCGCTCGCGGAAGCGGCCGCGGAAGCCGGTGACCGCTTCCTTGTTCAGGGGGAATTCGCGTGCCGGCAGCAGGCGGATCGACTCGACCTTGTCGATGGAGCGCTGGGTCTCCGGGTCGAAGGTGCGCAGGGTCTCGATCTCGTCGTCGAACAGGTCGATACGGAAGGGCAACTCGCTGCCCATCGGGAACAGGTCGATCAGCGCGCCGCGGACGGCGAACTCGCCGTGCTCGTAGACCGTGTCGACGCAGCGGTAGCCGGCGCCTTCCAGGCGCAGGCGCATCCGCTCGACGTCGAGTTTCTGGCCGACGTCGAGGACCAGGCTGCTGCCGAGCAGGAAGCGGGTCGGCGCCAGGCGGTGCAAGGCGGTGGAGATCGGCACCACCAGCACGCCGTGCTTGAGCTGCGGCAACTGGTAGAGGGCGGCGATGCGCTGGGAAATGATGTCCTGGTGCGGCGAAAAGACGTCGTAGGGCAGGGTTTCCCAATCGGGGAAATGCAATACCGGCAGGTCGGGGGCGAAGAACCGCAGTTCCTGTTCCAGGCGTTCGGCATTCTGGCTGTCGGCGGTCAGCAGCAGGGTGAAGCGCTTGGCGGAACTGGCGGCCTCGGCGACAGCCAGGCTCAGCGCGGCACCGGGGAGGTTGCCCCAGTGTTGCTTGCCGGCGCTGGCCGGCAGGCTGGGAAGACGCAGTACGGACACGGGCAAGCTGGGCTCCGGTCGGGAATTTGACCCGCCGGATTGTAACTTTCCCGACTGCTGGATGTCAGTCTTCCGACTGCTGCAGATTGCCGAGCCTGGCCGGCGCGGTCATAATGTAGCCCCTTTTTTCATCCCCTACATGTGGAAGGTATTGCCCGTGACTCAGAAGCCCGACCAGTGTCTCGGTGAATGGATCGATCGTGAAGCCATCGCGGAAGCCATGATCCCGCTGATTGGCCAGCTCTACCGCAATAACAATGTGGTGACCTCGATCCATGGCCGTGGTCTGATCAACCGCTCGGTGATCGCGATCATGAAGGCGCATCGTTTCGCCCGTCATCGCATGGCTGATGACGCCGAGCTGTCGGTTCACGAGACGTTCCCGATCCTCAAGGCGATGAGCGAGCTCAAGCTGGGCGCCGCTTCCGTCGATCTGGGCAAGATGGTCGCCAAGTTCAAGGCAGAAGGTAACGGCCGCAGCATCGAGGACTTCGTCAAGGCCGAGCTGGCCGAGGTGGTCGGCAAGCAGAACGGCGATGCCCGCGAAGGCACCGACGTCGTGCTCTACGGCTTCGGCCGCATCGGCCGCCTGCTGGCGCGCATCCTGATCGAGAAGACCGGCGGCGGCGACGGCCTGCGCCTGCGCGCGATCGTCGTGCGCAAGGGCGCCGAGAACGACCTGGTCAAGCGGGCCAGCCTGCTGCGTCGGGACTCGGTGCACGGTCCGTTCGACGGCACCATCACCATCGACGAAGAAAACAACACGCTGACCGCCAACGGCAACCTGATCCAGGTGATCTACTCCAACGACCCGGCGTCGATCGACTACACCCAGTACGGCATCAAGAACGCCCTGCTGGTCGACAACACCGGCAAGTGGCGCGACGCCGAAGGCCTCGGCCAGCACCTGAAGTGCCCGGGGATCGATCGCGTGGTCCTTACCGCTCCGGGCAAGGGTGCGCTGAAGAACATCGTGCACGGTATCAACCACACCGACATCGGCGCCGACGACAAGATCATCTCGGCCGCCTCCTGCACCACCAACGCCATCGTGCCGGTGCTGAAGGCCGTCAACGACCAGTACGGCATCGTCAACGGTCACGTCGAGACCGTCCACTCGTACACCAACGACCAGAACCTGATCGACAACTTCCACAAGGGCAGTCGTCGTGGCCGCAGCGCGCCGCTGAACATGGTGATCACCGAGACCGGTGCCGCCACCGCCGCGGCCAAGGCCCTGCCGGTGCTGAAAGGCAAGCTGACCGGCAATGCGATCCGCGTGCCGACGCCGAACGTGTCCATGGCGATCCTCAACCTGAACCTGGAAAAGGCCACCACCCGCGAAGAGATCAACGAGTACCTGCGCCAGATGGCCATGCACTCGGACCTGCAGAAGCAGATCGACTTCGTCAGCTCCCAGGAAGTGGTTTCCACCGACTTCGTCGGTTCGCGCCATGCCGGCGTGGTGGACGCCGAGGCGACCATCTGCAACGACAACCGTGTCGTCCTGTACGTGTGGTACGACAACGAGTTCGGCTACAGCTGCCAGGTAGTGCGCGTGATGGAAGACATGGCTGGGGTCAACCCGCCGGCCTTCCCGCGTTGATGCGCAAGGCGTAGAGGAAAACGGGAGCTCTCGGGCTCCCGTTTTTCATTTCTGTGGATAACCAGAACAAGAAACTACTCACTTCGATTTAGGGTTTTTCAATGGATGGTCAACATCTGCACCAGGGCGAGCTGAAGCGTGGCCTGAAGAATCGCCACATCCAGTTGATCGCGCTGGGCGGGGCGATCGGCACCGGGCTGTTCCTCGGCTCGGCGGGCGTCATCAAGACGGCCGGCCCGTCGATGATCCTCGGTTACGCCATTGGCGGCTTCATCGCCTTCCTGATCATGCGCCAGCTCGGCGAGATGATCGTCGAGGAGCCGGTGGCCGGCTCCTTCAGTCACTTCGCACACAAGTACTGGGGCGGATTCGCCGGTTTCCTTTCCGGCTGGAACTACTGGGTGCTGTACATCCTGGTGGGCATGTCGGAGCTGACCGCGGTGGGCAAGTACATCCAGTATTGGTGGCCGGACGTGCCGACCTGGGCGACGGCGGCGGCGTTCTTCGTGCTGATCAACGCGATCAACCTGGCCAACGTGAAAGCCTTCGGCGAGACCGAGTTCTGGTTCGCGATCATCAAGGTAGCGGCGATCGTCGGCATGATCCTGCTCGGTATCTACCTGCTGGTCGGCGGCGGTGGCGGACCGCAAGCCTCGGTGAGCAACCTGTGGGACCGCGGCGGCTTCTTCCCCAACGGTCTCAGCGGCCTGGTGATGACCCTGGCGATCATCATGTTCTCCTTCGGGGGGCTGGAGTTGGTGGGTATCACCGCCGCCGAGGCGTCCGAGCCGCGGAAGGTGATCCCGAAGGCGATCAACCAGGTGATCTACCGGATCCTGATCTTCTATATCGGCGCCCTGGCGGTGCTGCTCTCGCTGTATCCATGGGACCAGTTGGTGGAGACCATCAACGCTTCCGGCGACGACTACAGCGGCAGCCCGTTCGTGCAGATCTTCTCGTTGATCGGCAGCGGCACCGCGGCCAACATCCTCAACTTCGTAGTACTCACCGCGGCATTGTCGGTCTACAACAGCGGCGTCTACTGCAACAGCCGGATGCTCTACGGCCTGGCCGCCCAGGGTGACGCGCCGAAGGTGCTGATGTCGGTGGACCGCCGGGGCGTGCCGGTGCTGTCGATCCTGGTCTCGGCGCTGATCACCTTCCTCTGCGTGATCGTCAACTACGTATTGCCGCACAAGGCGCTGGAGCTGCTGATGTCGCTGGTGGTGGCGGCGCTGGTGATCAACTGGGCGATGATCAGCCTGTCGCACCTGAAGTTCCGCGCGGCGATGAAGCGCCAGGGCGTGGACACCTTCTTCAAGGCGCTCTGGTCGCCGTTCAGCAACTACCTGTGCCTGGCCTTCGTGGTGTTCATCCTTGGCATCATGCTGATGATCCCCGGGATCAACATCTCGGTGTACGCCATTCCATTCTGGCTGCTGCTGATGTGGTTGTGCTACCGGGTCAAGCTGTCGCTGGCGGAAAGGCGCGGGCTCGGCCAGCAGGCCTGAGCCTGCGGGTGGCGCAGGACGGGAGCTTCGGCTCCCGTTTTTCATTTCGCACGGGCATGTTTTTCTGTCGTTTTCTGTTACGCGTTTCAAGACCCGGTGTGCGGCTTGGGTGGCTCCCGGGGAGGTGGCTCTTTATAATCCCGTGGTTACCTTGCGGGGCCATTCATCAATCGTGCCAATTCAGTACGTTGCGCGCGATGATGGTCATTTTCTGACTTGGGCCTCGTCTTTTCTGTCCACGACCACTAGGCACTAGACATGATCAAGATAAAACGTGGCCTGGACCTGCCCATCAGCGGCGCCCCCGAACAGCGCATCGAGGCAGCACGCCCGGTACGCAGCGTGGCGTTGATCGGTTTCGACTACCACGGCATGAAGCCGACCATGGCGGTGCAGGTAGGCGACCGGGTGAAGCTGGGGCAGGCGCTGTTCACCGACAAGAAGAATCCCTCCGTCAGCTATACCGCACCCGGCGCCGGTGTGGTCAGTGCCATCCATCGTGGCGAGAAGCGCGTCCTGCAATCGGTGGTCATCGATCTCGACGGCGACGAGCAACTGGAGTTCGCCCGTTATCCCGCTGACAAACTCGCCACGCTGAGCGCCGAGCAGGTTCGCGACAACCTGTTGCAGTCGGGCCTGTGGACCGCGCTGCGGACCCGGCCGTTCAGCAAGGTGCCCGATCCCGAGTCCAGCCCCAGTTCGATTTTCGTCACTGCCATCGATACCCAGCCGCTGGCCGCCGATCCGCAGGTGGTTATCGCGGAGCAGGGCGAGGCCTTCCAGGCCGGGCTGACGGTGCTCGGGCGCCTGGCCCGGGTGTTCCTGTGCAAGGCGGAAGGCGTTTCGCTACCCGGCGAGGCGCTCTCCGGCGTGACCGCGCAAGCCTTCGCCGGTCCGCATCCGGCGGGCCTGCCCGGCACCCATATCCACTTCCTTGACCCGGTGGGTGCCGGCAAGAGCGTGTGGAACCTGAACTACCAGGACGTGATCGCCATCGGCAAGCTGTTCACGACCGGGCAATTGTGGACCGAGCGGGTGATCGCCCTGGCCGGTCCGGTGGTGGAAAAGCCACGTCTGGTGCGCACCCGCTTGGGCGCCAACCTCGACGAACTGGCCGCCGGCCAGTTGCAGCCGGGCAACAACCGACTGATCTCCGGCTCCGTGCTGGGCGGTCGCACCGCCCATGGCGCCTACGCCTACCTGGGGCGCTACCACCTGCAGTTGTCCTGTCTCAAGGAGGGCGACCAGCGCGAGTTCCTCCACTACCTGCGCGCCGGGGTGGAAAAGCATTCGCTGCTCAACGTGTTCGTCTCCAGGCTGCTCGGCGGCAAGCGCTTTGCCTTCACCACCAGCACCAACGGCAGCCCACGGGCGATGGTGCCGGTAGGTAACTACGAGGCGGTGATGCCGCTGGATATCCTGCCGACTCAACTGCTGCGCTACCTGATCGTCGGCGACACGGAAATGGCCCAAAAGCTCGGCGCCCTGGAACTCGACGAAGAGGACCTGGCGCTGTGCAGCTACGTCTGCGCCGGCAAGTACGAATACGGCCCGATTCTGCGGGACAATCTGGCACGCATCGAGCAGGAGGGCTGAGCCATGGGTTTGCGTAACCTGCTCGACAAGGTCGAGCATCATTTCGAGAAGGGCGGGCGCTACGAGAAGTGGTACCCGCTGTACGAAGCCGTGGACACCTTCCTCTATCGTCCGGGCAGCGTCACCCGCACCACTGCACACGTGCGCGACGGCATCGACCTGAAGCGCATGATGATCATCGTCTGGCTATGCACCTTCCCGGCGATGTTCTTCGGCATGTACAACGTCGGCCACCAGGCCAACCTGATCTTCGCCCAGAGCCCCGACCTGTTGAGCGCCCAGGATGGCTGGCGCTTCGCCCTGATCGGCGCGCTGGCCGGGTTCGACCCGAACAGCTTGTGGGATTGCCTGGTCCAGGGCGCCGCGTACTTCCTGCCGGTGTACCTGACCACCTTCATCGTCGGCGGTTTCTGGGAGGTGCTGTTCGCCAGCATCCGCCGCCACGAGGTCAACGAAGGCTTCTTCGTCACCTCGGTGCTGTTCGCCCTGACCCTGCCGCCGTCCGTCCCGTTGTGGCAGGTAGCCCTGGGGATCAGCTTCGGCGTGGTGCTGGGCAAGGAAGTGTTCGGCGGCACCGGGAAGAACTTCCTCAATCCGGCACTGGTCGGCCGGGCCTTCCTGTTCTTCGCCTACCCGGCGCAGATGTCCGGCGACGCGGTATGGACCTCGGTGGACGGCTTCGCCGGCGCCACCTCGCTGAGCCTGGCCGCCGCCGGCGGCGTGGACAACATCCTCGGCCACGGCTTGACCTGGATGGATGCCTTCCTCGGCCACATGCAGGGTTCGATGGGCGAGACCAGCACCCTGGCGATCTTCATCGGCGGCGCCGTGCTGCTGCTGACCCGCATCGCCTCCTGGCGCATCGTCGCCGGGGTGATGCTGGGGATGGTCGCCATGAGCTACCTGTTCAACGCCATCGGCTCGGCCAGCAACCCGATGTTCGCCATGCCCTGGTATTGGCACCTAGTCACCGGCGGCTTCGCCTTCGGCATGATCTTCATGGCCACCGACCCGGTCTCGGCGTCCATGACCGATACCGGCAAGTGGCTGTTCGGCGCTCTGATCGGAGTGATGGTCATGCTGATCCGGGTGGTCAACCCGGCGTTCCCGGAAGGCATGATGCTGGCGATCCTGTTCGCTAACCTGTTCGCACCGCTGATCGACCATTTCGTCGTTCAGGCCAACATCAAGCGGAGGCTGGCGCGCAATGGCTAATCAAGAATCCACCACCCGCACACTGCTGGTAGCCCTGGTGGTGTGCCTGGTCAGCTCGGTGTTCGTCGCCGGCGCGGCGGTGGCGCTGAAGCCGACCCAGGCGGAAAACCGCCTGCTCGACAAGCAGCGCAGCATCCTCGCCATCGCTGGTCTCGGCGAGCCGGGCATGTCCGGCAAAGAGGTCAAGGCGCTGTTCGACAGTCGCATCACCGCCAAGGTGGTCGACCTGCAGAGCGGCACCTTCAGCGATGCCCAGGACCCGCTCGGCTACGACCCGCTGAAAGCGGCCAAGGACCCGGCGCTGTCGGATGCGCTGCCCGCCGCCGAGGACATCGCCTCGATCAAGCGCCGCGAGCGCTATACCACGGTCTACCTGGTGGAGACCGACGGCAAGCTCGACACACTGATCCTGCCGGTGCGCGGCTACGGTCTGTGGTCGACCCTCTACGGCTTCCTGGCGCTCAAGGGCGACCTCAATACGGTCGCCGGCTTCGGCTTCTACCAGCATGGCGAGACCCCCGGTCTCGGCGGCGAGGTCGACAATCCGAAATGGAAGGCGCTGTGGGTCGGCAAGACCCTCTACGACGCCCAGGGCGATCTTGCCGTACAGATCATCAAGGGCTCGGTGGACCCGCAATCGGCGAAGGCGACCCACCAGGTCGACGGCCTGGCCGGCGCCACCCTGACCAGCAAGGGCGTCGACAACCTGCTGCATTTCTGGCTCGGCAAGGACGGTTTCGACGCCTTCCTCGCCAATCTGCGCAAAGGGGAGGCGTGATGGCTGCTCAACCCACGATCCGCGAAGTCCTGTTCAATCCGGTCTTCCAGAACAATCCGATCGGCCTGCAGATCCTCGGGATCTGCTCGGCGCTGGCGGTAACCTCGAACCTGAAGACCGCTACCGTCATGGCCATCGCCCTGACCCTGGTGACCGGCTTCTCCAACCTGTTCATCTCGATGATCCGCCGGCAGATTCCCAGCTCGATCCGGATGATCGTGCAGATGGTGATCATCGCCTCGCTGGTGATCGTCGTCGACCAGGTGCTCAAGGCCTATGCCTATAGCCTGAGCAAGCAGCTCTCGGTGTTCGTCGGGCTGATCATCACCAACTGCATCGTGATGGGCCGCGCCGAAGCCTTCGCCATGGCCAACCCGCCGCTCGTGTCGTTCTTCGACGGCATCGGCAACGGTCTCGGCTACAGCGCCATGCTGCTGGTGCTGGGCTTCGTCCGCGAGCTGTTCGGCGCCGGCAAGCTCTTCGGCATCAGCGTGTTGCCGACGGTCAACGATGGCGGCTGGTACCAGCCGAACGGCCTGCTCCTGCTGCCGCCTTCGGCGTTCTTCCTGATCGGCCTGATCATCTGGGCCCTGCGGACCTGGAAGAAAGACCAGGTCGAGGCCCCGACCTACAAGATGGCCCCGCAGGTATCCAGCAAGGAGGCTTACTGATGGAGCACTACATCAGCCTGTTCGTGAAGGCCGTGTTCGTCGAGAACATGGCGCTGGCGTTCTTCCTCGGCATGTGTACCTTCATCGCCATCTCGAAGAAGGTGGAGACCGCCATCGGCCTGGGTATCGCGGTGATCGTGGTGCAGACCATCACCGTGCCGGCCAACAACCTGATCTACACCTACCTGCTCAAGGACGGCGCGCTGGCCTGGGCCGGGCTGCCCGAGGTGGACCTGAGCTTCCTCGGCCTGCTCAGCTACATCGGGGTGATCGCCGCCATCGTGCAGATCCTCGAGATGCTCCTCGACAAGTACGTACCCAGCCTCTACAACGCGTTGGGCGTGTTCCTGCCGCTGATCACGGTGAACTGCGCGATCATGGCCGGCTCGCTGTTCATGGTCGAGCGCGACTACAACCTTGCCGAGAGCACGGTGTACGGCGTCGGCTCGGGCTTTTCCTGGGCGCTGGCGATCGCCGCGCTGGCGGGTATCCGCGAGAAGCTCAAGTACAGCGACGTCCCCGAGGGCCTGCAGGGCCTGGGGATTACCTTCATCACCATCGGCCTGATGTCGTTGGGCTTCATGTCGTTCTCCGGCGTGCAGTTGTAAGGAGAGGCCCGTGATCGGATTCGAGATTTTCCTGGCCATCGGCATGTTCACCGCCATCGTCCTGGGCCTGGTGGCGATCATCCTGGTCGCCCGCGCCAAGCTGGTGTCGAGTGGCGACGTGACCATCCAGATCAACGGCGAGCACAGCCTGACCGTGCCGGCCGGCGGCAAGCTGCTGCAAACCCTGGCGGCGAACAACGTGTTCCTGTCTTCCGCCTGCGGCGGCGGCGGCACCTGCGCGCAGTGCAAATGCGTGGTGGTCGAGGGCGGCGGCGAGATGCTGCCCACCGAGGAGTCGCACTTCACCCGGCGCCAGGCGAAGGAAGGCTGGCGCCTGTCGTGCCAGACGCCGGTCAAGCAGGATATGCAGATCCGCGTGCCTGAAGAGGTCTTCGGGGTGAAGAAATGGGAGTGCACGGTGGAGTCCAACCCCAACGTCGCCACCTTCATCAAGGAACTCACCCTGCGCCTGCCGGACGGCGAGAGCGTGGACTTTCGTGCCGGCGGCTACGTGCAGCTGGAATGCCCGCCGCACGTGGTCGAGTACAAGGACTTCGATATCCAGCCGGAATATCGCGGCGACTGGGACAAGTTCAACATGTGGCGCTACGTGTCGAAGGTCGACGAGACGGTGATCCGCGCCTACTCGATGGCCAACTACCCGGAAGAGAAGGGCGTGGTCAAGTTCAACATCCGCATCGCCTCGCCGCCGCCGGGCAGCGACCTGCCGCCGGGGCAGATGTCGTCCTGGGTGTTCAACCTCAAGCCGGGCGACAAGGTCACCGTGTACGGGCCGTTCGGCGAGTTCTTCGCCAAGGACACCGAGGCCGAGATGGTCTTCATCGGCGGCGGCGCCGGCATGGCGCCGATGCGTTCGCACATCTTCGACCAGTTGCGCCGGCTCAAGTCGAACCGCAAGATCAGCTTCTGGTACGGCGCGCGCTCGCTGCGCGAGGCCTTCTATACCGAGGAGTACGACCAGCTGCAGGCGGAGAACCCCAACTTCCAGTGGCACCTGGCGCTGTCCGACCCGCAGCCGGAGGACAACTGGACCGGCCTGACCGGTTTCATCCACAACGTGCTGTTCGAGAACTACCTGAAGGACCACCCGGCGCCCGAGGACTGCGAGTTCTACATGTGCGGCCCGCCGATGATGAATGCCGCGGTGATCAAGATGCTCACCGACCTGGGCGTGGAGCGCGAGAATATCCTGCTGGACGATTTCGGTGGCTGAGCGTTTCCGTCCGCTTGCCATGGCCGGACTGGCAGCGCTGGCGCTGGTCCTGGCCGGTTGCGGCGACACCCTGGAAAGCTTCGGCGGCCCGACCATGGGCAGCACCTATTCGATCAAGTACGTGCGCGGCGCCTCGGCGCCCGACGTCCAGACGGCGAAAGCCGCGGTGGAGGCGATCCTCGCCGAGGTCGACCGGCAGATGTCCACCTACCGCGACGACTCCCTGGTCTCGCGTTTCAATGCGCTGCCGGCGCAGTCCTGCATGGAGCTGCCGCCACCGATGCTGGAGTTGCTGCGCTACGGCGGCGAGCTGTCGGAGCAGAGCCAGGGCGCCTTCGACATGACCGTCGAGCCGCTGATGAACCTCTGGGGTTTCGGTCCGCAGGCGCGGGTGGAGAAGGTTCCCAGCGCCGAGCAGATCGCCGCGGCGCGCCGTGACGTCGGCCATCGACACCTGCGCATCGACGGCCAGCGCCTGTGCAAGGACGCCGCCGTACAGCTGGACTTCGACAGCATCGCCGCTGGCTATACGGTGGACGCGGTAGGCGAACGCCTGAAGGAGCTTGGCGTGCGCAGCTACCTGGCGGAAATCACCGGCGAGTTGAAAGCCGAAGGGCGCAAGCCGGACGGCACGCCCTGGCGCATCGCTATCGAAGCGCCGCGCGAGGGCCAGCGGGTCGCCCAGCAGGTACTGGCGCTGGACGGCTACGGCGTCTCGACCTCGGGCGATTACCGCAACTATTTCGAAGAGAACGGCCAGCGCTATTCGCACACCTTCGACCCGCGCACCGGCGCGCCGATCGACCATCACCTGGCTTCGGTCACGGTGATCGATCCGTCGACGCGCAACGCCGACGGCCTGTCGACCCTGCTGATGGTGCTCGGTCCGGAGGAGGGCTACCGTTTCGCCGAGAAGCACCGACTGGCGGCGCTGTTCGTCAGTCGCCAGGGCAACGGTTTCGACAGCCGCACCACGCCACGCTACGAGCAACTGTTCGGCAACCAAGGAGAACGTCCATGACCTGGCTACTGGTCTTCGTCATCATGCTGCTGGTGGTCTTCGGCATGTCCATCGGCGTCATCATGGGCCGCAAGCCGATCGCCGGTTCCTGCGGCGGCATCGCCAACCTGGGGATCGAGAAGGAATGCTCGATCTGCGGCGGCGACCGGCAGAAATGCGAGGAAGCCAACCGCGACGAATCTGTAGTGCCCGGAAAACTCGCCTACGACGCGACCAAACGCTAATGTGCGACATTTCGCACAGGGCGTAACATATGCCCGCCTCGAGGTCGGACCGAGCCTTGCCCGGCGAATGCCGTCGTTCGCACCGACCCGATGATCGAATCGATCCGCCGCGCACATGTTGTGCAGCGGCTTTGCCGGAGGCGCCAGTGGGCGCCTCGGCCTGTTCTGAGGAGTACGCATGGCTGTCTACAACTACGACGTGGTGATTTTGGGCACGGGTCCGGCGGGCGAAGGGGCGGCGATGAACGCCTCCAAGTACGGACGCAAGCTGGCGGTAGTCGACAGCCGTCGCGTGGTCGGAGGCAACTGCACGCACCTCGGCACCATTCCTTCCAAGGCCCTGCGCCACTCGGTGAAGCAGATCATCGAGTTCAACACCAACCCGATGTTCCGCCAGATCGGCGAGCCGCGCTGGTTCTCCTTCCCCGACGTGCTGAAGAGCGCCGACCGGGTGATCTCCAAGCAGGTCGCTTCGCGTACCGGCTACTACGCGCGCAATCGCATCGACATGTTCACCGGCACCGCCAGCTTCGTCGACGAACGCACCGTCGAAGTGGTGACGCCGAGCGGCGCGGTGGAGCGCCTGGTCGCCGACCAGTTCGTGATCGCCACCGGCTCGCGCCCGTATCGTCCTTCGGACATCAATTTCAACCACCCGCGGGTCTACGACAGCGACACCATCCTGTCCCTGAGCCACACCCCGCGCCGGCTGATCATCTACGGAGCCGGGGTGATCGGCTGCGAATACGCGTCGATCTTCAGCGGCCTGGGCGTGCTGGTGGACCTGATCGATACGCGCGACCAGTTGCTCAGCTTCCTCGATGACGAGATTTCCGATGCGCTGAGCTACCACCTGCGCAACAACAACGTGCTGATCCGCCACAACGAGGAGTACGAGCGCGTCGAGGGGCTGGACAACGGTGTCATCCTGCACCTGAAGTCGGGCAAGAAGATCAAGGCGGACGCGCTGCTCTGGTGCAACGGCCGGACCGGCAACACCGACAAGCTCGGCCTGGAGAACGTCGGCATCAAGGTCAACAGCCGTGGCCAGATCGAGGTGGACGAGAACTACCGCACTTCGGTGAGCAACATCTTCGCCGCCGGCGACGTGATCGGCTGGCCGAGCCTGGCCAGCGCTGCCTACGACCAGGGCCGCTCGGCCGCCGGCAACATCGTCGAGAGCGACAGCTGGCGCTTCGTCAACGATGTGCCGACCGGCATCTACACCATTCCGGAGATCAGCTCGATCGGCAAGAACGAAAGCGAACTGACCGCGGCGAAGATTCCCTACGAAGTGGGCAAGGCGTTCTTCAAGGGCATGGCCCGGGCGCAGATTTCCAACGAGCCGGTGGGCATGCTGAAGATCCTGTTCCATCGCGAGACCCTGGAGATTCTCGGCGTGCACTGCTTCGGCGACCAGGCTTCGGAAATCGTCCACATCGGTCAGGCGATCATGAACCAGCCGGGCGAGCTGAATACCCTGAAGTACTTCGTCAACACCACCTTCAACTACCCGACCATGGCGGAAGCCTATCGGGTAGCGGCGTTCGACGGCCTCAACCGGCTTTTTTGAAGGACTCCGGCCGGCGGCCTGAGCCGGCCGGAGGGGATGTGCTCAGCGATTCCCGAGGGTGGCGCTGGCCAAACCGGGAAAGTCTGTGATCAGGCTGTCCACGCCGAAGTCGGCGAGCCGGCGCATCAGCGCCGGTTCGTTGACCGTCCACACCGAGACGTGAAGCCCCTGGCGCTGGGCCTTGAGCAGGCGTTCCGGGGTGCATAGGGTCCAGTTCAGGGCGAGCAGGGCACAGCCATAGTGCTGGGCGACCTTCAGCGGGTCGAGCCAGGCGTATTCGGCGACCAGCCCGCGCGACAGCTCTGGGGTCAGTTCGTTGAGGGCCTTGAGCACGGTCCGCGAACCGCTGGTGACGGTGACCTTGTCGCGGTTGCCGAAGCGCTCGGTCAGCTCCCTGATCCGCGTTACCGTCCGCGCCGCGCGTTCGCGCGAGGCGCTCTTCACTTCCAGCTGCCAGTGCTCGAACGGGCACTTCTCGAACAGCTCCTCCAGCCGCGGGATCGGCGTCGGCCGTACCCAGCCGGGGCCGCCCTTGCGCGCGTCGTAGGTGGCCAGGGTGGCCGCGTCGTGTTCGGCGACCTTGCCGCGGCGGCCGGTGGTGCGCTTCAGGGTCGGGTCGTGGATCACCATCAGTTCGCCGTCGCGGGACAGGTGCAGGTCCAGTTCGCAACGGTTGACGCGATGCTCCAGGCAGCGCTGGAAGCTGGCCAGGGTGTTTTCCGGCGCTTCGCCCTTGGCGCCGCGATGTCCATAGATGAGAGTCACTGTGGCTCCTTGTTCGAGGGTTGCGCGGGATTCCGCGGCCGATGATGGCGAACGCTGTCGAGCACCCGGCCGCTTTCGAAATATACCGAGAAGTCGCGGTAATCCCAGCGCACGATGGGCGGCTGGCCGACCGCGGGATGTTCCTCGTCGGCCAGGCCGAAGCGTTGCAGCACGGCTTCGCGGCTTTCGCCGTGCGCGGGCAGGGCGACCCGGGTATCGCCCTGGGCGCCCAGCGGAATGCTCAGGGTGTCGGCGAACAGCGGCGGGGCGAGGAGGAGGGAGCACAGCAGTAGCGAACGGAGCATCGGCACATCTCAGGTCGAAGAAGGTTTCAGGTCGAAGAAGGTTGGCCCGGCTCGCCGAGCGGGCCCTGTCCGGCCCGTGCCAGGCGGCGCTGCTGGGCCTGCTTCTGGAGGATATGCCGGGCCAGCAACTGGCGCTGTGCGTCGCTCAACGCTTCGAACTCGGTGCCGATCTCGAATTCGTCGTCGTGTGGCTGGGCGTGGATTACCCGGGCCCGCAGTTCGAGGCCGAACCCCTGCGGCAACAGGACCATGCGCAGGACGAGCAACTGGCCGACCGGCAATGCGCGGTCGTGGCGGAAGCTGACTCCCCCCTCGGACAGGCTGACCTTGCGCGGTTCGCCGATCTCCTTGAGCAGGCTCTGCACCATGACCTGGCCAAGCAGGTCGATGCGCTTGTTCATCACCTTCAGGTAGTTGGCCAGCGTGCGGTCGCGTTCGCTGATGTGGCGCAGAAGGTGCTGCGACTCGTAATCCATCAGGTGGAGGTCGCTGAGCAGGCTGAACAGGGTGGCCCCCGGCTCGCTCTCCAGGCCGTCTTCGACGGCCCCGGCAGGGCGAAATTCCAGTGCGAGGGTATCTTCGATACGGTAGTATTCGCGGCGGTCATCCGCGTCACGAGTGGACATGGCGAACCCACGGCGGCAGTGATGGTCAGAGTGTAAGGCCGCCGGCGATGCCTCGCCACTTCGCCATCCCGACGCATCCATTTTCTGCCAGCTAAGGGCGACATGTTCAGACCCCTGTCCGTTTTCATCGGCACGCGCTATACGCGGGCCAAACGTCGCAGCCATTTCGTCTCCTTCATTTCGCTGACCTCGATGATCGGCCTGGCACTGGGCGTGCTGGTGATGATCGTGGTGCTCTCGGTGATGAACGGCTTCGATCGCGAAATGCGTACCCGCATCCTCGGCATGGTGCCGCAGGCCACCGTCGAGTCGTACCAGCCCATCGATGACTGGCGCGCCCTGGCCGAGAAGGTCAAGGCCCACGAGCATGTCACCGCGGTAGCGCCGTTCACCCAGATGCAGGGCATGCTCAGCGCCAATGGCGCGGTGCAGACGGTGATGGTCGATGCGGTCGATCCGCTGGAAGAGGCCAAGGTCTCGATCATTCCCGATTTCTTCAAGCAGGGCTCGCTGGCGGAACTCAAGGCCGGCGGCTTCGGCATCGTCATCGGCCAACTGGCGGCGCAGAAGCTCGGCGTCGGCATCGGCGACAAGGTCACCCTGATCCTCCCCGAGGTGGCGGTCACCCCGGCCGGGGTGTTCCCGCGGATGAAGCGTTTCACCGTGGTCGGCACCTTCCGCGTCGGCGCCGGCGAACTGGATGGCGGCCTGTCGCTGATCCACCTGGAAGACGCCGCGCGCCTGCAGCGCTGGAAGACCAACCAGGTACAGGGGCTGCGCCTGAAGCTCGACGACCTGTTCCAGGCGCCGCGGGTGGCCTGGGAGATCGCCCGGACCCTGACCGACAATGACTTCTACGCCCGCGACTGGACGCGCAGCCACGGCAACCTGTACCAGGCCATCCGCATGGAAAAGACCATGATCGGCCTGTTGCTGCTGCTGATCGTCGCGGTCGCCGCGTTCAACATCATTTCCACCCTGGTGATGGTGGTCACCGACAAGAAGTCGGACATCGCCATCCTTCGTACCCTCGGCGCCACTCCGGGGCAGATCATGGCTACCTTCATGGTCCAGGGCACGGTGATCGGGGTGATCGGCACGCTGGTCGGCGGGGTCCTCGGGGTGGTCGCGGCACTCAACGTCAGCGCCTGGATTTCCGCCCTGGAAAAGCTGCTGGGCCACCAGTTCCTCGCGTCCGACGTGTACTTCATCGATTACCTGCCGTCGCAACTGATGCTCGACGATGTCGTGCTGGTCTGCGGCGCGGCCCTGGTCCTCAGCTTCTTCGCCACTTTGTATCCAGCCTGGCGTGCGGCGCGCACCCAGCCTGCGGAGGCTTTGCGTTATGAATGACAAGTCGGTGCTGAGTTGCCGCAACCTGAGCAAGAGCTACGACGAGGGGCCGCAATCGGTGCAGGTGCTGTCCGGCGTCGAGTTGAACCTGCTGCCTGGGGAGCGGGTGGCTATCGTCGGCAGCTCCGGTTCGGGCAAGAGCACCTTGCTGAACATGCTCGGCGGCCTGGACACGCCCTCCGCCGGCAGCGTCTGGCTCGCCGGCGAGGAACTCTCGGCGCTGAACGAGACGGCCCGCGGGCTGCTGCGCAACCGCGCGCTGGGCTTCGTCTACCAGTTCCACCACCTGTTGCCGGAGTTCACCGCCCTGGAGAACGTCTGCATGCCGCTGTTGATCGGCCGCACGCCGATCGCGGAAGCCCGCCAGCGGGCGGCCGAGCTGCTGGAGCGGGTCGGGCTGGGGCATCGCCTGTCGCACAAGCCGGCCGAGCTGTCCGGCGGCGAGCGCCAGCGGGTGGCGATCGCCCGCGCGCTGGTCAACCGTCCGCAGCTGGTACTGCTCGACGAGCCCACCGGCAACCTCGACCAGCATACCGCCCAGGGTATCCAGGAGCTGATGCTGGAACTGAGCCGTTCGTTGCAGACCTCGTTCCTGGTGGTAACCCACGATCTCCAGCTGGCCGGGCACATGGATCGCATCCTGCGCCTGGAAGAAGGCCGACTGATCGCCGCGTAGCGGGGCGACGGCGTGCCCGCCGTCCGCTCCCGTCCGGCGAATCCCCCATCGACTCGGTGCATCCGCGACATGTTCAGACCGTTACCGTTCTTCATAGGCCTGCGCTACACCCGCGCCAAACGCCGCAACCACTACATCTCGTTCATCTCGCTGACCTCGATGATCGGCCTGGCGCTGGGCGTGCTGGCGATGATCATCGTGCTCTCGGTGATGAACGGCTTCCAGAAGGAAATGCGCACGCGGATCCTCGGCATGGTGCCGCATGCCACCATCAGCGCGGCGCAGCCGCTGGACGACTGGCAGACCGTCGCCAACGCGGCGCTGCGGCACCGCGAGGTGGTCGGCGCGGCGCCGTTCGCCGAACTGCAGGGCATGCTGTCGTACAAGGGCAATATGCTGCCGGTGCTGGTCAACGGCATCGACCCGCAGGAGGAGCGCAAGGTTTCCATCGTCGGTGAGCACATCGTCCAGGGCAGCCTGGACGACCTCAAGCCTGGCGAGTTCGGCATCGTCCTCGGCGAGATCACCGCGCGGCGCTTCCATGTCAATGTCGGCGACAAGCTGACCCTGATCGTCCCGGAAGCCACCAGCGCGCCGGGCGGCATCACTCCGCGCATGCAGCGCTTCACCATCGTCGCCCTGTTCAAGGTCGGTGCCGAACTGGACAACTCGCTGGCGCTGATCGACATCGCCGATGCCGGCCAGTTGCTGCGCCTGCAACCGGGCCAGGTGCCGAGCGTGCGCCTGGAGCTGAAGGATCTCTACCAGTCGCCGCAGGTCGCCGCCAAGGTGGTCAAGGAGTTGGGGCAGGGCTTCAGGTCCAGCGACTGGACCAGGACCCAGGGCAGCCTGTTCAACGCGATGAAGATGGAAAAGACCATGATCGGCCTGCTCCTGCTGCTGATCATCGCGGTCGCCGCCTTCAACATCATCGCCACCCTGATCATGGTGGTCGCCGACAAGCGCACCGACATCGCGATTCTTCGTACCCTCGGCGCCACGCCGCGGCAGATCATGGCGATCTTCATGGTCCAGGGCACCGTCATCGGCGTGATCGGGACGGTCATCGGCGGGGTACTCGGGGTGTTCGCGGCGTTGAACATCACCGGGATGATCGACCGCATCGAACGGTTGGTCGGACACAAGGTCTTCAGCTCGGATGTGTACTTCATCAACTACCTGCCTTCCGATCTGCAGGTGCTGGACGTGGTGCTGATCTGCAGCGCTGCATTGCTGATGAGCTTCCTCGCCACCCTGTACCCATCCTGGCGCGCGGCGCGGACACAACCGGCCGAGTCGCTGCGCTACGAGTGAGCGAGAAGGCCTGCGCCAGTCCCAGCACGGGGCGGACAAGGCCCACGAAAAAGCCGCCTTCGAGGCGGCTTTTTCATGTCCGGCGGATCACTTCGCGGCGACCCGTTCGCGACGTTGCCGGCAGCGTCGGCTCCAACTGCGCTGCACCCACCAGCGCCAGTAGAGCATCGTCAGCGCGTAGCCGAGGATGGCGGCGATGATGCCGCACACCACCGAACCGAGCAGGAAGGGCTGCCAGAGGCTGGACAGCTCCTGGCTGATCCATTCCCAAGTGAGATGGTCCGGCAGGGTGCGCGGCGGCACCTGCATCAACCAGGCGCCCAGCTTGTAGGTGCAATAGAAGACCGGGGGCATCGTGATCGGATTGGTCAGCCAGACCAATCCGACGGAGATTGGCAGATTGCTCCGAATCCACACCGCCAGACCGGCCGCCAGCAGCATCTGCATCGGCATCGGGATGAAGGCGGCGAACAGCCCGGCGGCCATGGCGCGCGATACCGAGTGGCGATTGAGATGCCAAAGGTTGGGATCGTGCGTCAACTTGCCGAGAAAGCGCAGCGACTTCTGCGAGCGGATGCTTTCCGGATCGGGCATGTAGCGCTTGAACAGGCGACGCGGCATGTGGGCTCTCGGTGGATATAGGCTTGCGTATTATGCCAAGCAAGATGACAGGATTTCGTTGCCCATTGTATGACCCCATGTGACATGTCGGGGAGCGGAGGGCACGCCACGGGGATGGGAGGAACCGTTCATGCGCCTGGGATTGCCAGCCCTCGCCGCGGGGCTGCTGGCCCTGCGCTTCCTGGCGGAATTGCCGTCGGTCGGCTGGCTGCTGGGCATGGCCGCCGCCGGACTGTTGCTGCTGTTCGGCCGGCTGTACTGGCTGGGGTTGTTCCTGCTCGGGTTCGCCTGGGCCTGCGGCTCGGCGCAAGTCGCCCTGGACGGACGCCTGGCCGCCGAGCTGGATGGTCGCACCCTTTGGCTGGAGGGGCGTGTGGTCGATCTGCCGGCGAGCGGCGAGGGCGTCACGCGCTTCCGGCTGGAGGAGGTCAGCGCTGCGCGGGGCGTGCTTCTTCCCGAGCGTCTGCGCCTGAGCTGGCGCGGCGCGCCGCCGCTGATGGGCGGCGAACGCTGGCGCCTGGCGGTGACCCTGAAACGCCCCCGCGGCCTGGTGAACGCGGCGGGGTTCGACTACGAGGCCTGGTTGTTGGCGCAGCGGGTCGGTGCCGTGGGCACGGTGAAGGCGGGCCAACGCCTGCAGCCGGCCAGCGGCCTGGATGCCTGGCGCGACGCCTGGCGCCAACGCCTGCTGGCGGTCGACGCACAGGGGCGCGGCGCCGCCCTGGCGGCGCTGGTGCTGGGGGATGGCTCGGGATTGAGCGCGGCCGAGTGGCGCATGTTCCAGGACACCGGCACCGTGCATCTGATGGTCATCTCCGGTTCGCATATCTCGTTGCTGGCGGGGATGCTCTATGGCCTGGTGGCGGCCTTGCATCGCCTGGGCTGCTGGCCGCGGCGCCTGCCCTGGCTGCCCTGTGCCTGCGCCCTGGGTTTGCTTGGTGCCTGGAGCTACGGGTTGATGGCGGGTTTCGAGGTCCCGGTACGGCGCGCCTGCCTGATGGTCAGCCTGGCGCTGGTCTGGCGCCTGCGTTTCCGCCACCTGGGCTTGCTGGCCCCGCTGTTGGGAACGCTGGTGCTGGTCTTGCTGGTCGAGCCGCTGGCCAGCCTGCAGGCGGGGTTCTGGCTGTCGTTCCTGGCGGTTGCCCTGCTGCTCTGGCTGTTCGCCGGGCGCCTTGGGCGCTGGCGCTGGTGGGCGGCCTGGGGGCGGGCGCAGTGGGGGATGGCGCTGGGGCTGGCGATGCCGCTGCTGGCGCTGGGCCTGCCGTTGAGCCTGAGCGGAGCGCTGGCCAACCTGCTGGCGGTGCCTTGGATCGAACTGCTGGTAGTGCCCCCGGCCCTGGCGGGGAGCCTGCTGCTGTGGGTGCCCGGGCTGGGCGAGGGGCTGCTTCGCGCCGCTGGCGTTTCGCTGGACCTGCTGTTTCGTGCGCTTGGCCTGCTGGCAGGCCTGGCCGAGGCCTGGCAGCCACCCGCCGCAGCGGCCTGGAGCGTAGCGCTGGGCATGCTCGGCGCGCTCTGCTGGCTGGCGCCGGCTGGCTTGCCGTTGCGTGCCCTCGGTGCCGCGTTGCTACTGCCGGCATTGTTGCCGTCATCGCCGCCTGTCGAATGGGGGCGGGCGGAAGTGAGGGTGCTGGACGTCGGCCAGGGGCTGGCCGTGCTGGTGCGTACCCGGGAGCATGCCTTGCTCTATGACAGCGGTGCGCGGCAGGGGGCGTTCGACATGGGCGAGCGGGTGGTGGTGCCGGTGCTGCGCAGTCTGGACCTGCGGCGCCTGGACGGCCTGTTGCTGAGTCATGCCGACAACGACCATGCAGGCGGTGCTCCTACGGTCGCTTCCCGATTCCCGCCGGGTTGGCTGGTCAGCGGCGAACCCGCGCGCCTGCCTTCGCCGTTGTTCGCGGACAGCTGCGACGAGCGGAGCTGGTCCTGGGATGGCGTGGTTTTCGAACAGTGGGCATGGGCGCAGGCCGGCGACAGCAACGACCGCTCCTGTGTGCTGAGGGTCGAGGCCGATGGCGAAGTCCTGCTGCTGACCGGGGACATCTCGCGTGCGGCCGAGCATGCCTGGCTGGCGCGACAGGCCGATCCCCGGGTCGACTGGTTGCTGGCGCCGCATCATGGCAGCCGCAGTTCCTCCGGAGTCGCCTTCGTGTTGCGTACGCGACCTCGCCATGTGCTGGTCTCGCGAGGTTGGCGCAACGCCTTCGGCCATCCCCATGGCGAAGTGATGGAGCGTTACGCGAGGGTCGCCGCGCAGGTCCACGACACGGCACGCGACGGTGCCCTGACGTTTCTCCTCGGAAGCCGTGGCGGCGCACGCCGGGAGCGTGATTCGGCGCACTTCTGGCGGGAAAAATGAGAACCGTGGCGGTCGGCGGAAAAGGGTCGCTGTGCTAGAGTGGCGCCACTTTTTTTTCGGGGATATGCCACTGTGTGGGAACTGGTTCAAGCCGGCGGCTGGATGATGCTGCCGATCATTCTGAGTTCGATCGCCGCCACCGCCATCGTCGCGGAGCGCCTGTGGACGCTGCGCAAGAGCCGCGTCGCGCCGCCCGAGCTGCTCGGCCAGGTGTGGAAGCAGATCAAGGGCAAGCAACTGAGCGCCCAGAAGCTCAAGGACCTGCGCGCCAACTCGCCGCTGGGAGAGATCCTCGCCGCCGGTCTGGCCAACTCCAAGCACGGTCGCGAGATCATGAAGGAGTGCATCGAGGAGGCTGCTTCCGGTGTCATCCACGAGCTGGAGCGCTACCTCAACGCCCTCGGCACCATCGCCGCGATGGCGCCGCTGCTGGGCCTGCTGGGTACGGTGTTCGGCATGATCCAGATCTTCGGCGCCTTCATGGACAACGGCATGGCCAACTCGCCGATGCTCGCCGCGGGCATCTCCAAGGCATTGATCACCACCGCCGCCGGCCTGCTGGTGGCGATTCCGGCGGTGTTCTTCCATCGCTACCTGCTGCGGCGGGTCGACGAACTGGTGATCGCCATGGAGCAGGAGGCCATCAAGCTGGTGGAAGTGGTGCAGGGCGATCGTGAAGTCGACTACGTCGAGGAAGGCAAAGCGTGAAATTCCGCCGCAGACGGGCGGGTGCCGCCCGTGAAGACGTCTTCATCAACCTGGCGTCGCTGATCGACGTGATCTTCGTCCTGCTGCTGTTCTTCGTGGTCAGTACCACCTTCACCCGCCCCGAGCAGCTCAACATCGAGCTGCCATCGGCGGAGAGCGGCGAAACCGCCGGCACCGAGCAGAAGCAACTGGAACTCTCGGTGGATGCCGAGGGGCACTACGCCTTGAACGGGCAGGCGCTGGCCAAGAGCGACCTGGCCACCCTGATGGCGGCGATGCAGCGTGAATCGGCGGGCGACAACAACCTGCCGGTGGTGATCAGCGCCGATGCCAAGTCCACCCACCAGTCGGTGGTCACGGCGATGGACGCAGCGGGCAAGCTGGGCTTCGTCCACCTGCGCATCACCACGGTCGAGAACACGGCGGCCAAGCCCTGATGTCGTTCTCCGAGCGACTGCTCGCCGCCTGGTACCAGGGGCATCCGGCGCTGGCGCTGCTGCGTCCGCTGGAGGCTCTCTATCGTCGGGTGGCGAACGGCCGCCGGGCGGACTTCCTGTCCGGGCGCAAGCCCGCCTACCGGGCACCGCTGCCGGTGCTGGTGGTAGGCAACATCACCGTCGGCGGAACCGGCAAGACGCCGATGATCCTCTGGATGATCGAGCACTGCAGGGCTCGCGGCTTGCGGGTTGGCGTGATCAGCCGCGGCTATGGTGCCCGGCCGCCCACCACGCCGTGGCGGGTGCGGGCCGAGCAGGACGCCGCGGAGGCCGGCGACGAACCGCTGATGATCGTCCGGCGCAGCGGCGTGCCGCTGATGATCGACCCGGATCGTCCGCGCGCCCTGCAGGCGCTGCTCGCCGAAGAGCAGTTGGACCTGGTCCTCTGCGACGATGGCTTGCAGCACTATCGCCTGGCGCGCGATCTGGAACTGGTGCTGATCGATGCCGCGCGCGGTCTCGGCAATGGTCGTTGCCTGCCGGCCGGTCCGTTGCGCGAACCGGCGGAGCGTCTGGAAAGCGTCGACGCGCTGCTTTACAACGGCGCCGACGAGGATCCTGACGGCGGTTACGCATTCCGCTTGCAGCCTACTGCGCTGATCAACCTGCAGAGCGGCGAGCGCCGACCGCTGGAGCATTTTCCCGCGGGCCAGGAGGTCCATGCCCTGGCCGGGATCGGCAATCCGCAGCGTTTCTTCAGGACGCTCGAGGCGCTACACTGGCGGGCGATTCCGCATGCCTTCCCGGATCACGCGACCTACACGGCGGCCGAACTGGCGTTCAGCCCGCCGCTGCCGCTGCTGATGACCGAGAAGGATGCCGTTAAATGCCGGGCTTTCGCAGCGGCCGACTGGTGGTACCTGGCGGTCGATGCGGTGCCTTCCCCAGCATTCGTCGCCTGGTTCGACGCCCGACTCGAGCATCTCCTGGCGCGCTGACCGGCGGCCGTGCCGCCATTGTATGAAGGACTCCGCCATGGACCCGAAACTCCTCGATATCCTTGCCTGCCCGTTGACCAAGGGCCCGCTGGTGCTCAGCGAAGACAAGACCGAACTGATCAGCAAGCAGGCCGGCCTGGCCTATCCGATCCGCGACGGCATCCCGGTGATGCTGGAGAGCGAGGCTCGCTCCCTGAACGTGGACGAGCGGCTGGACAAGTAATGACCCAGGCGTTCACTGTCGTCATTCCCGCCCGCTACGCCTCCACTCGCCTGCCCGGCAAGCCATTGCAGGATATCGCCGGCCAGCCAATGATCCAGCGCGTCTGGAACCAGGCCCGCAAGAGCGCCGCCAGCCGCGTGGTCGTCGCCACCGACGACGAACGCATCCTGGCGGCGTGCCAGGGGTTCGGCGCCGAGGCGCTGCTGACGCGTGCCGAGCACAACTCCGGCACCGATCGCCTGGAGGAAGTCGCTTCCCGGCTCGGCCTGGCCAGCGATGCCATCGTGGTCAACGTCCAGGGCGACGAACCGCTGATCCCCCCGGCGCTCATCGACCAGGTGGCGGCCAACCTGGCGGCGCACCCGGAAGCTGCCATCGCTACCCTGGCCGAGCCGATCCATGAGGTCTCCGCGCTGTTCAATCCGAACGTGGTCAAGGTCGCCACCGACATCGACGGCCTGGCCCTGACTTTCAGTCGTGCGCCCTTGCCCTGGGCTCGCGACGCCTTCGCCCGCGATCGCGACAGCCTGCCGGAGGGCGTGCCCTATCGTCGCCACATCGGCATCTACGCCTATCGCGTGGGTTTCCTTGCCGATTTCGTCGCCTGGGGACCGTGCTGGCTGGAGAACGCCGAAAGCCTCGAGCAATTGCGCGCGCTCTGGCACGGGGTGCGAATCCATGTGGCCGATGCCCGCGAAACCATGCTTCCGGGCGTGGATACGCCGGAAGACCTCGAACGCGTTCGCCGCGTGCTGGGGGGCTGATGCGCGTCCTGTTCGTCTGCCTGGGCAACATCTGCCGGTCGCCCACCGCCGAAGGCGTGTTCCGGCGCAAGGTCGAGGAGGCCGGTCTGGCCTCCCGTATCCATGTCGATTCCGCCGGCACCGCCGGCTGGCATGTCGGCAAGGCGCCCGACCAGCGCACCCGCCTGGCCGCGCAAAGGCGTGGCTACGACCTGTCGGCACTGCGTGGACGCCAGGTCGGCATCGAGGATTTCTCCCGCCATGACCTGATCCTGGCCATGGACCTGTCCAACCTGGCTGACCTCGAGACCCTGCGTGCCGGGCGCGGTGCCGCCGAACTGGATCTGTTCCTGCGTCGCTACGGATCCGAGCGGGACGAAGTGCCCGATCCCTACTATGGCGGCGAAGAAGGCTTCGAGCAGGTCCTCGACCTGATCGAACATGCCTGCGACCGTCTGTTGATCGAAGCCAAGGGGCGACTGTGAGCCTGGAACTGCAAGAGCATTGCTCGCTGAAGCCCTATAACACCTTCGGCATCGACGTGCGCGCCCGCCTGCTGGCCCACGCCCGGGACGAGGCTGATGTGCGCGAGGCCCTGGCCCTGGCTCGGGAGCGTGGATTGCCGCTGCTGGTGATCGGTGGTGGCAGCAACCTGCTGCTGACCCGTGACGTCGAGGCGCTGGTTTTGCGCATGGCCAGCCAGGGGCGGCGAATTGTTTCCGATGCCGCGGATTCGGTGTTGGTCGAGGCGGAGGCGGGCGAGGCCTGGGACCCATTCGTGCAATGGAGCCTGGAGCGGGGCCTGGCCGGTCTGGAAAATCTCAGCCTGATTCCCGGTACCGTGGGTGCGGCGCCGATGCAGAACATCGGCGCCTATGGCGTGGAGCTGAAGGATGTCTTCGACAGCCTGACGGCGCTGGATCGCCAGGATGGAACCCTGCGTGAGTTCGATCGCCAGGCCTGCCGTTTCGGCTACCGCGACAGCCTGTTCAAGCAGGAGCCTGATCGCTGGCTGATCCTCCGCGTGCGCCTGCGCCTGACACGGCGGGAGAGGCTGCACCTGGACTACGGGCCGGTACGCCAGCGCCTGGAGGAGGAGGGCATCGCCAGTCCGACGGCCAGGGACGTAAGCCGGGTAATCTGCGCCATTCGCCGGGAAAAGCTGCCCGACCCCGCCGTATTGGGCAATGCCGGTAGCTTCTTCAAGAACCCGCTGGTGGATGCGACGCAGGCCGAGCGCTTGCGTCAGGCCTTCCCGGATCTGGTCGGCTATCCGCAGGCGGACGGTCGGTTGAAGCTGGCCGCAGGCTGGCTCATCGACAAGGGCGGCTGGAAGGGCTTTCGCGATGGCCCGGTGGGGGTACACGCGCAGCAGGCGCTGGTCCTGGTCAACCATGGCGGTGCCACCGGTGCCCAGGTCCGGGCATTGGCGGAGCGTATCCAGGAGGACGTCCGTCGGCGTTTCGGCGTCGAATTGGAGCCTGAACCCAATCTCTACTGAGGGTGCGGCTGGAGAATGAAAAAGGGATGCCGGCGGCATCCCTTTTTCATTGTGCGTGTTCGGCGGCTCTGGTCACGACGGGCGGTATGCCGGAGTGCCGCGGAATGGCGCGCAAAAAAAGGGGATGCCATGGCATCCCCTTTTTTCAGTCTGTCACTCAGGCATGCGGGCGCGAGGTTTCGCTTTCCTCGGCCTTTTTCGCGTGCTCCGTGTCGGTGGCGTCTTCGCCGGAAGCTTCAGGCTCGGCCTGTACCGCTTCCTGGGCTTCGTCCGCCTGGGACGGAACGTCGGCCTGGGCGATTTCTTCAGCCTGGGGGGCAGCAGGTTCCTCCTGGGCCGACGCTTCCTCGCTCGCTATAGCCGGGACCTCCTCGACGGCGGGAGCGGCCTGAGCTGCCGCTTCGGCTGCTGCTGCGGCTTCGCGTGCCAGACGCTCGGCTTCGCGTTGCAGGCGACGTTTTTCCCGTGGGTCGTTGAGGGCACGGCCGGTCGCGTTGGCCGGCACCGCCGCGATGGCCGGGGTCGGCTCCTCGGTGGTTGCGGGCTCGCTAGGGGCTGCTGCTTCGACGGGCACCGGGGCGGCAACTTCTTCGGCCGCTTCCGTTGCCGGTTGCACGGCGCTCTCGGCGTCTTCGCGGCTTTCCACGCTTTCGCTGGCGAAGGGAGCTTCTTCAGTGGCTTGCGCGACCAGCAGGGTGCTCTGGTCGGCTTCGTCCCGGACCACGCTGACGGTCACCGGCGCTTCGATGTCGGCGGTTTCGCCGGCATTGGCCTCGCTGGCCGCGCCCTGGGTTTCGACGGCTTCGCTGGTCGGCGCGTCGGTTTCATCGCTTGCCGTGGTTTCGCTGGCAGCCTCGCTGGTAGTGGCCGGGGCTTGCTCCACGTTTGCTTCTACGGCTTCGCTGGCGACAGCGATACCGGCAGCAGCGGCGGCTGCGACGGTGTTCAGCGGCGCGGCGGCGTTATCGGTCGCCTCGCTGCCTTCCAGCTCACCGCTGACCTCGCGCTGGCGTTCGCGGCGGTTGCTGCGACGACGCTGGCCGCGGGAGCGGCGGCGCGGGCGCTCGCCATCGGTATCGTCCTGCTCGTCCTGCTCCAGGCTCTCGTCGTTCGGCAGCGCCTCGGCTTCCAGGGCCGCGGCGTCGCGAGCCTGGCGATCCTCGCGCGGCTGGCGCTCTTCGCGGGTCGGGCGCTCGGCGCGTTCTTCACGGCCTTCGCGGGGTTGGCGCTCTTCGCGAGCCGGGCGTTCGGCGCGCTCTTCGCGGCGGCGTTCGCTGCGTTCCTCGCGACCTTCGCGGCCTTCGCGCGGCTGGCGTTCTTCGCGGGGCGTCCGCTCGGCGCGCTCTTCACGGCCTTCGCGCGGCTGGCGCTCCTCGCGAGCCGGGCGCTCGGCGCGCTCTTCGCGGCGGCGTTCGCTGCGCTCTTCGCGGTTCGGGCGTTCGGCGCGCTCTTCGCGCGGTTGGCGCTCTGCGCGTTCCTCGCGGGGCTTGCGCTCTTCGTCGCGGCGATTGCCATCGCGGCCATCGCGGCGGCGGTTCTGCTGGCGGCCGTTGCGACGCTCGTCCTGGCGGGTTTGGCGCTCGGCAGCCGGCTTGCTGGTTTCAGCAGGCTTGGCGGCAGGTTGATCCTTGCCTGCGAACAGGCCGACCAGGGACTTCACCAGGCCCTGGAACAGGCTCGGCTCGGGCATCGGCTTGGCCGGCTCGACCGGTGCTTCGGTGTGTTGCGGTGCGGGCTGCTGGGGAGCGACGGTCTTGACTGCTGCTTCCTGGCGGACCAGGGTGCGGGTCGAGCTGACCGGCTGGGCTTCTTCGTGCTCGACGGTGGCCATTTCGTAGCTGGTCTGGCCGGCAACCAGTTCGGGGCTGTCATCGCGCAGACGCTGGACTTCGAAATGCGGGGTTTCCAGATGATCGTCCGGCAGGATGAAGATGCGCGCGCGGGTACGCAGTTCGATCTTGGTGATGGCGTTGCGCTTCTCGTTGAGCAGGAAGGCGGCGACCTGGAAGGGCACGCGGGCGCGGACTTCCGCGGTGCGGTCCTTCAGGGCTTCTTCCTCGATCAGGCGCAGGATGGCCAGCGACAGCGACTCGACATCGCGGATGATGCCCTGGCCGTTGCAGCGCGGGCAGACGATGCCGCTGGTCTCGCCGAGGGACGGACGCAGGCGCTGGCGGGACATTTCCAGCAGGCCGAAGCGCGAGATGCGACCGACCTGGACGCGCGCGCGGTCGGCCTCGAGGGCTTCGCGGACACGCTCCTCCACGGCGCGCTGGTTCTTCGCCGGGGTCATGTCGATGAAGTCGATGACGATCAGGCCGCCGATGTCACGCAGGCGCAGCTGGCGGGCGATTTCCTCGGCCGCTTCCAGGTTGGTCTGCAGGGCGGTTTCCTCGATGTCGCCGCCCTTGGTGGCGCGCGCCGAGTTGATGTCGATGGAAACCAGGGCCTCGGTCGGGTCGATGACGATGGAGCCGCCGGACGGCAGCTTCACTTCACGCTGGAAGGCGGTCTCGATCTGGCTCTCGATCTGGAAGCGATTGAACAGCGGAACGCTGTCCTGGTACAGCTTCACCTTGCTGGCGTACTGCGGCATCACCTGGCGGATGAAGTTCAGGGCTTCTTCCTGGGCGTCGATGCTGTCGATCAGCACTTCGCCGATGTCCTGGCGCAGGTAGTCGCGGATGGCGCGGATGATGACGTTGCTTTCCTGGTAGATCAGGAAGGGCGCGCCACGTTCGCCGGACGCTTCCTTGATCGCGCTCCACAGTTGCAGCAGGTAGTCGAGGTCCCACTGCAGTTCCTCGGTGCTGCGGCCGAGGCCGGCGGTGCGCACGATCAGGCCCATGTCGGCCGGTGCGTTGAGGCCGTTCAGGGCCTCGCGCAGCTCGTTGCGTTCTTCGCCTTCGATACGGCGGGAGATGCCGCCGGCGCGCGGGTTGTTCGGCATCAGCACCAGGTAACGGCCGGCCAGGCTGATGAAGGTGGTCAGGGCGGCGCCCTTGTTGCCGCGCTCTTCCTTCTCGACCTGGACGATGACTTCCTGGCCTTCGCTCAGGACTTCCTTGATGTTGATCCGGCCTTCGGGGGATTTCTTGAAGTATTCGCGGGAGATTTCTTTGAGGGGGAGGAAGCCGTGGCGTTCGGCGCCGAAGTCGACGAAGGCGGCTTCGAGGCTGGGTTCGACGCGAGTGATGCGGCCTTTGTAGATGTTGGCCTTCTTCTGCTCGCGGGCGCCCGACTCGATGTCGAGGTCGAACAGGCGTTGGCCGTCGACCAGTGCAACACGCAACTCCTCGGGTTGAGTCGCGTTGATCAGCATTCTTTTCATGTAGTACCAATGGTTTCCGGGGCTACCGGAAACGGCGATCGGCACACACGACTCTCACGGTCGGTGCTCGGGCGCGTATTCAGGAATGGCGGGCCATTCCCGTGTCCAGCGGCGCTCGGCACTGGGTGCCGGTCCGCGACTACGTCTCCTGCTTCCTGTGTTTCAGAAGCACTTGAGTCAGGAGGAGGAATCGGCTGTCGGAGGCGGACGAAAAATGCGTCTGGATCAAGCTAGAAGCTACGCAGTCCAATAGCCGTACATCTCCACCCTACACATGTTCCTTAAGAATCGGGCGCCGCTCGCAGTATCCGGAGCGGGTTGGCATCTCGCGCTCACCGAAGTGGTCGCGGCTCATGTTTCAAGGCTTTGGTTTCGAGTCGTTAGCGGGTTGGAAATTTTCGTATTTCCGCTGAAACGCCTCTGTAGGACGGCCTGACGTCCGTTCAAAGTGTTTGCAGGCGAGGGGGAAATGCAGGTTGGCAATCATCCGCAGGCCAGGCCGCTTATGGCGGCTTCCCGACTATAGCAGCAATGATTAAGTGCTTCAATTGAATGAAAAATTGTTATGATGTACGGATGACTACTCCCGCCTCTCCGACCACCGGTGTCCAGCTGCTCGATGTGCCGCCGGAACTGGCTGGTCAACGTATCGACAATTTCCTTATCGCCCGTCTCAAGGGTGCGCCCAAGACCCTGATCTATCGCATCCTGCGTAAGGGCGAAGTGCGCGTGAACAAGGGGCGGATCAAGCCCGACTATCGGCTCCAGGCCGGAGACCAGGTGCGCGTGCCGCCGCTGCGCCTGGCCGAGCGTGATGAGCCGGCGCCGCTGGCGCAGGGGCTGCTGGAGCGGATGGAGGCGGCGATCGTCTACGAGGACAAGGCGCTGATCGTGGTCAACAAGCCCGCCGGGATCGCCGTGCATGGCGGCAGCGGCGTGAGCGCCGGGGTCATCGAGGTGTTTCGCCAGTTGCGCCCCGATGCCAAGGATATCGAATTGGTGCATCGTCTCGATCGCGATACCTCCGGCCTGCTGATGATCGCCAAGAAGCGCAGCATGTTGCGTCACCTGCATGAGGCCCTGCGGGGCGAGAAGATCGTCGACAAGCGCTATCACGCCCTGGTCCGTGGCCACTGGCCGGCTGGCAAGAAGAACGTGCGCGCGCCGCTGCTGAAGAACAACCTGCGTTCGGGCGAGCGGATGGTCGAGGTGAACGTCGAGGGCAAGGACGCGCTGACCGAGTTCCGGGTGCTGCGTCGCTTCGGCGATTTCGCCACCCTGGTGGAAGCACGCCCGATCACCGGGCGGACCCACCAGATCCGCGTGCATGCCAAGCACGCCGGGCATGCCATCGCCGGCGACCCGAAGTATGGCGACGAGGATTTCTCCCGCGAGATCCGCGAGCTGGGCGGCAAGCGCCTGTTCCTGCATGCCGCGCAGTTGCGCGTGCCGCTGCCCGACGGGCAGGTGCTGGAGCTGGAGGCGCCGGTGGACGAGATGTGGCAGCGTTCGCTGGAGCGTTTGAATGACTGATTACGCGTTGCTGGTATTCGATTGGGACGGCACCCTGGTCGACTCGATCGCGCGCATCGTCGATTCGATGAAGGCGGCGGCGCGGGAAACCGCTCTGCCGGAGCGGGACGATACCCGGATCAAGGGCATCATCGGCCTCGGCTTGCCCGAGGCGATCGCTTCGCTCTATCCGGAGGTTGGCGACCCTGCTCTGGTCGAGCGTTTCCGGCGTGCCTACAGTGAGCATTACCTGGCGCAGGAGGCGCAGCCGTCGCGGTTGTTCCCCGGCGTGGCCGAAGCCATGGTGCATTTTCGCGAGGCCGGGTTCCGCCTGGCGGTCGCCACCGGCAAGAGTCGGCGCGGCCTGGACCGGGTGCTGGCGGGGCATGGCTGGAGCGATTTCTTCGATATCACCCGCTGCGCCGACGAAACGGCCAGCAAGCCGGACCCGTTGATGCTCCACGAGATCCTGGCGCACTGCCGGGTCGAGCCGGGGCGGGCGCTGATGATCGGTGATTCGCCGTTCGACCTGGAAATGGCGCGGCGGGCGGGGATGGATTCGGTTGCGGTGGCCTATGGCGCCCAATCGCTGGAGCAGTTGCGGCCTTATGCGCCGCGGCTGGAAGTTGAGCATTTCACCGAGTTGCGCGCCTGGTTGGGCGGTGCTCGACGTGAGGCGGTTTCAGGAGTGGTTGAACATGTCTGACGAGTGGAGGTCGGAAACGCCGAAGGCGAATGACGACAAGAGCTGGAAGCTGCTGGAGAAGGCGGTTCTCGCCGGGGTCCAGGAGCAGCGGCGGGCGCGGCGCTGGGGGATATTCTTCAAGTCGCTGACCTTCATCTATCTCTTTGTCGTGCTGCTGGCCTTCAGTCCGTTCGGCAGCCTGGAGAAATCGGCCTCGCGCAGCGGTAGCCACACGGCACTGATCGAGGTGAAGGGCATGATCGCCGACGATGAGCCGGCCAGTGCCGACAATATCGTCACGGCCCTGCGCGCGGCGTTCAAGGATGAGGGTACCAAGGGGATCGTCCTGCGGATCAACAGTCCGGGCGGCAGTCCGGTGCAGTCGGGCTATATCTATGACGAGATTCGTCGCCTGCGCGGCGAGCACCCGAACGTCAAGGTCTATGCGGTGATCAGCGACCTGGGTGCCTCCGGCGCCTACTACATCGCCAGCGCCGCCGACCAGATCTACGCCGACAAGGCCAGCCTGGTCGGCTCCATCGGTGTGACGGCGGCCAGCTTCGGTTTCGTCGGCACCATGGAGAAGCTCGGTGTCGAGCGGCGCGTCTATACCTCCGGCGAGCACAAGTCGTTCCTCGATCCTTTCCAGCCGCAAAAGCCCGAGGAGACCCAGTTCTGGCAGCAGGTGCTGGATACCACCCACAAGCAGTTCATCGACAGCGTGAAAAAAGGGCGCGGCGACCGGCTCAAGGTCGAGGGGCATCCGGAGCTGTTCTCGGGTCTGGTCTGGTCCGGCGAACAGGCATTGCAGCTCGGTTTGATCGACGGCCTGGGCAATGCCAGCTATGTGGCGCGCGAAGTGGTGAAGGAGAAGAAGATCGAGGACTACACCGTGCAGGAGTCGCCTTTCGATCGCTTCGCCAAGAAGTTCGGTGCCAGTGTGGCGGAGCGCCTCGCGCTGTGGATGGGCTGGCAGGGGCCGGTACTGCGCTGAGGGTGTTTCCCTTCCTTATATAAAGAAGCCCGGCCGAAGCCGGGCTTCTTTATATGGAATGCCGGCTCAGGGGATTTCGACGCCTTCCTCGAGGAGCATGTCGACCAGGCGGATCAGGGGCAGTCCCACCAGGCTGGTGGCGTCCTCTCCTTCGGTGGAGCGGAACAGGCTGACGCCCAGGCCTTCCGCCTTGAAGCTGCCGGCGCAGTCCAGCGGGCGTTCCGCTTCGACGTAGCGGCGGATGCGGCTCTCGTCGAGGTGGCGGAAGTGCACGGTGAACGGCACGCATGCCACCTGGATGCGTCGGCTGGCGCTGTTGAGGAGGGCCAGTCCGGTGAGGAAGGTCACGCTCTTGCCGCTGGCGTCCCGTAGCTGCTGGATGGCGCGTTCGGGGGTGTGCGGCTTGCCGAGGATGTTGCCGTCGAGTACGGCGACCTGGTCGGAGCCGATCACCAGGTGTTGCGGATAGCGTCCGGCCAGCGCTTCGGCCTTGCTGGCGGAAAGGCGGCGCACCAGTTCCTCGGCACTTTCCCCGGCGCGATGGCTTTCGTCGATATCGGGGCTGGCGCTTTCGAAGGGAAGGCGCAGGCGGGTCAGGAGTTCGCGTCGGTAGGGGGAGCTGGAGGCGAGGATCAGGTCGGGCATGAGGTTCTCCATGGCGAGCGGCCGATTTTAACGAAAAGACTCGTCCTTACAGCGGTTTATGGCTAATTTCCTTTGACAGGCGCGGGGGCGTCCCTATAATGGCGCGCTTATGTTGAATGGGCCGATTCCACCTCATATCGATCCGCGCAAGTTGGTCGACCGCGGCGCCACCCTCGAGGGTGTGTACGCGCTCGCCGATATGCCGCGTGTATGCGAGCAACTGACCAGCGATGCCGGTGAGGTGCGCGTGAAGGTTTCCTTCGAGCGCGACCACCAGAAGCTGGCGGTCATGCATATGCAGCTCGATACCGAGGTGAGCATGGTATGCCAACGCTGCCTGGATGCGGCGGCCATTCCCGTGCATGGCGAATATACCTACGCCATTCTTCGGGAAGGTCAGTCCGCCGACGGTCTGCCGAAGGGGTACGATGCGCTGGAAGTGGGGGAGGAACCCCTGGACCTGCTGGCGCTGGTCGAGGACGAGCTGTTGCTCGCCTTACCCATCGTTCCGGCCCATGACCCCGAAGTATGTCAGCACCCGGCTGGATTCGTCGTCGAAGACGAGCCGGAGTCGAGCGAAGTCGAGGACAAGCGTCCTAATCCGTTCAGCGTACTGGCACAGTTGAAGCGTGACCCAAACGTTTAGGAGTTAATCAATCATGGCTGTTCAGCAGAACAAAAAGTCTCGTTCCGCTCGTGACATGCGTCGTTCCCACGATGCGCTCGAGTCCAATGCTCTGTCCGTGGAAAAGAGCACCGGTGAAGTCCACCTGCGCCACCACGTATCCCCGGACGGCTTCTATCGCGGCCGTAAGGTAGTAGACAAGGGCTCCGACGAGTAATCCTTGTCCGCACCAATCATCGCGATTGATGCAATGGGTGGGGACTTCGGTCCCCACTGCGTTGTTCCGGCCTCTATTGCCTTCCTGGCCGAGAATTCCTCTTCGCAACTGATCCTCGTCGGTCAGCCTGCCCTCCTCGAAGAACTCCTTTCCCGCTATCCGTCGCTCGACCGGCAGCGCCTGCGTGTGCATGCGGCCAGCGAAGTGATAGGTTCAGACGAGCGTCCCTCCCAGGCCTTGCGTGGCAAGCCGGACGCTTCCATGCGCGTGGCGCTGGAGCTGGTCCGCGACGGCCCGGCGCACGCGTGCGTCAGCGCCGGCAATACCGGGGCGTTGATGGCGCTGTCGCGGCACCTGCTGAAGACCCTGCCCGGTATCGACCGCCCTGCGATGGTGACGGCGGTTCCGACCGAGAAGGGGCATTGTCATCTGCTCGACCTCGGCGCCAACGTGGATTGCAGTGCCGAGCATCTCTATCAGTTCGCGGTGATGGGCGCGGTGGCGGCAGAGGCCTTGGGCTGCGTCTCGCCCCGGGTCGCCCTGCTCAACGTGGGGACCGAGGAGATCAAGGGCAACCAGCAGGTCAAGCTGGCGGCGAGTCTGTTGCAGAAGGCGCAGGGGTTGAATTTCAGCGGATATATAGAGGGCGATGGCCTGTATCGCGGCGAGGCCGACGTGGTGGTCTGCGACGGTTTCGTCGGCAACATCCTGCTGAAAGCCAGCGAAGGCCTGGCTGCCATGGTGTCGGCGCGGATCGAACAGCGCTTCCGCGATGGACTGGCGGCGAAGCTGGTCGGTGCGCTGGCGTTGCCGCTGCTGCGCCGGCTGCGCGGCGATATCGCTCCGGCACGCTATAACGGCGCCAGTTTCCTCGGATTGCAGGGGATAGTGGTGAAAAGCCATGGGTCTGCCGCCGAGGAGGGTTTCCAGAGCGCCTTGCGTCGCGCGGCACTGGAAGTCCGGGAAAACCTGCCGCAACGATTGCATGGCCGTCTCGAGCATCTGCTGCTCTAATGTGTGACCGGGCGGTCCAGGCAGCCATCCAACACTCAGTTTCCTGCGCCAGTCGCGGCTGGCGCGTTATCTCCGACGAGCAAAAGACCACAAGGGACCTATTCAATGTCTGCATCCCTCGCATTCGTCTTCCCTGGCCAGGGTTCGCAATCCCTCGGCATGCTGGCCGAGCTGGGCGCCCAGCAGGCGCTGGTGCGCGATACCTTCGCCGAGGCCTCCGAGGCGCTCGGTTACGACCTTTGGGCGCTGGTCCAGAATGGTCCTGAAGAGCACCTGAACCAGACCGACAAGACCCAGCCGGCCATCCTCACGGTTTCGATCGCGCTCTGGCGCCTCTGGCTGGCCGAGGGCGGTGCGCGCCCGGCGTTCGTCGCCGGGCACAGCCTGGGCGAATATTCCGCGCTGGTCGCGGCCGAAAGCCTGGCGTTCGCCGATGCGGTCAAGCTGGTCGAGCGTAGGGGCCAACTGATGCAGCAGGCGGTTCCGGCGGGGCAGGGCGGCATGGCCGCGATCCTTGGCCTGGAAGACGCCGATGTATTGGCGGCCTGTGCCGAGGCGGCCCAGGGCGAGGTGGTCAGCGCGGTCAACTTCAACGCGCCGGGGCAGGTAGTGATCGCCGGTGCCGCGGCTGCCGTTGAGCGTGCCATCGAGGCATGCAAGGCACGCGGCGCCAAGCGCGCGGTGGCGCTGCCAGTCAGCGTGCCGTCGCATTGCGAACTGATGCGTCCGGCCGCCGAGCAGTTCGCCGCCTCGGTCGAAAGCCTGCAGTGGCAGGCGCCGAAGATTGCGCTGGTGCAGAACGTCAGCGCCGCCGTGCCGGCTGATCTCGATACGCTGCGCCGCGACCTGCTGGCACAGCTGTACAGCCCGGTTCGCTGGGTGGAGAGCATCCAGCTGCTGGCGGAAAAGGGCGTCACCGAGCTGGTCGAGTGCGGGCCGGGCAAGGTCCTGGCAGGCCTCAACAGGCGCTGCGCGAAGGGCATCAATACCCATGGCCTGGATGGCGTCGAGGCGTTCGCCGCCACGCGCGCCGCCCTGGCCTGAGAGAGAGAAAGGAGAGAATCCCATGAGTCTGCAAGGTAAGGTCGCATTGGTAACCGGCGCCAGCCGTGGCATCGGCCAGGCGATTGCGCTGGAACTGGGGCGCCTGGGTGCCGTGGTCATCGGCACCGCGACCAGCGCGTCCGGCGCCGAGAAGATCGCCGAAACCCTCAAGGCCAATGGCGTCGAGGGTGCGGGCCTGGTCCTGGACGTTTCCAGCGACGAATCCGTAGCCGCGACCCTGGAGCACATCCAGCAGCATCTCGGCCAACCGCTGATCGTGGTCAATAACGCCGGCATCACCCGCGATAATCTGCTGGTGCGCATGAAAGACGACGAGTGGTTCGATGTGGTCAACACCAACCTGAACAGTCTCTACCGTCTGTCGAAAGCCGTTCTGCGCGGTATGACCAAGGCCCGCTGGGGGCGCATCATCAACATCGGTTCCGTGGTCGGCGCCATGGGCAATGCCGGGCAAACCAACTATGCCGCGGCGAAGGCCGGCCTGGAGGGCTTCACCCGTGCGCTGGCCCGGGAAGTCGGTTCGCGTGCCATTACCGTGAATGCGGTGGCGCCGGGCTTCATCGACACCGACATGACCCGCGAGCTGCCGGAAGCCCAGCGCGAAGCGCTGCTGGGCCAGATTCCGCTGGGTCGCCTGGGGCAGGCGGAAGAGATCGCCAAGGTGGTCGGCTTCCTCGCTTCGGACGGCGCAGCCTATGTGACCGGGGCCACCGTGCCGGTCAATGGTGGGATGTACATGAGCTGAATGTGACGTTACCTTTCTCGGGTCTGTCATAAGCGCTGTCTAGAATTCGTTGCGGAATTGCAGCCGGGTTATTAGATAGAATTATCGAAGTGGCCGTGGGAAGGTGAGGCGTTCAGCTTGAAAAGCAGAAAACCCTTTCTATACACTTACCCGCAGCCCAGCTGCTCGGATTTTCCATAGGAGTGAAAACAAGGTATGAGCACCATCGAAGAACGCGTTAAGAAGATCGTCGCTGAACAACTCGGCGTGAAGGAAGAAGAAGTCACCAACAGCGCTTCCTTCGTCGAAGACCTGGGCGCCGACTCCCTTGACACCGTCGAGCTGGTGATGGCTCTGGAAGAGGAATTCGAGACCGAAATCCCTGACGAGAAAGCTGAAAAGATCACCACCGTTCAGGAAGCCATCGACTACATCGTTGCTCACCAGCAATAAGTAGTCGTCGGATTTTCCGACGTGGAAAAGCCGCACAGCCTGTAAGGGCGTGCGGCTTTTCTTTAGCGCCTTACCTACCCTGGTAGTCTGTCGGCGCAACCCCGTGAAATGAGAAAGAGGAAGTCGTAGTGTCGCGTAGACGCGTCGTCATTACTGGCATGGGCATGCTGTCGCCGCTGGGCCTGGATGTCCCGAGCAGTTGGGAAGGTATTCTCGCCGGTCGCAGCGGGATCGCCCCGATCGAGCATATGGACCTGTCCGCCTATTCCACCCGCTTCGGTGGTTCGGTCAAGGGTTTCAATGTCGAGGAATACCTGTCCGCCAAGGAAGCCCGCAAGCTCGACCTGTTCATCCAGTACGGTCTCGCCGCCAGCTTCCAGGCCGTTCGCGATTCCGGCCTGGAGGTCACCGACGCCAATCGTGAGCGTATCGGCGTATCCATGGGTTCCGGTATCGGCGGCCTGACCAATATCGAGAACAACTGCCGATCCCTGTTCGAGCAAGGGCCGCGGCGCATCTCGCCGTTCTTCGTGCCCGGTTCGATCATCAACATGGTTTCCGGCTTCCTGTCGATCCACCTGGGTCTGCAGGGGCCCAACTACGCCCTCACCACCGCCTGCACCACCGGTACCCACAGCATCGGCATGGCTGCTCGCAACATCGCCTATGGCGAGGCCGACGTGATGGTCGCCGGCGGTTCCGAAATGGCTGCCTGCGGTCTCGGCCTGGGTGGTTTCGGCGCGGCTCGCGCGCTCTCCACTCGCAACGACGAGCCGACCCGTGCCAGCCGTCCGTGGGACCGGGATCGCGACGGCTTCGTCCTGTCCGACGGTTCCGGCGCCCTGGTGCTCGAAGAACTGGAGCACGCCCGTGCCCGCGGCGCGCGGATCTATGCCGAGCTGGTTGGCTTCGGCATGAGCGGCGACGCCTTCCACATGACCGCGCCGCCGGAAGACGGCGCCGGTGCCGCCCGCTGCATGAAGAACGCGCTGCGCGATGCCGGCCTGGATCCTCGTCAGGTCGATTACATCAACGCCCATGGCACCTCCACCCCGGCCGGCGACATCGCCGAGATCGCCGCGGTGAAGAGCGTGTTCGGCGAGCATGCCCATGCGCTGTCGATGAGTTCGACCAAGTCGATGACCGGCCACCTGTTAGGTGCCGCCGGTGCGGTGGAGGCGATCTTCAGCGTGCTGGCCCTGCGCGACCAGGTCGCCCCGCCGACCATCAACCTGGACAACCCGGACGAAGGTTGCGACCTCGACCTGGTGGCCCACGAAGCCAAGCCGCGCAAGATCGACGTGGCCCTGTCGAACTCGTTCGGTTTCGGCGGGACCAACGGCACCCTGGTGTTCCGCAGGTTCGCCGACTGATGCTGGACTGGGTCGACGGCCGGCCCGCCGCCGAGCTGTCCGTGCGCGATCGCGGACTGGCCTATGGCGACGGGCTGTTCGAGACCCTGGCGGTGCGCGCCGGCACGCCGCGTCTCCTGGAGCGCCACCTGGCGCGCCTGGAAGAGGGGTGTCGGCGCCTGGCGATCCCTCTCGACGCCGCGGCGTTGCGCCAGGAGTTGCTGGCGTTCTGCGCGGCGCTGGGCGACGGTGTCGCCAAGCTGATCGTCACCCGCGGCGAGGGTTTGCGTGGCTACGCGCCGCCTGCCGAGGCCTCGCCGCGGCGAATCCTCTCCGGATCGCCGCGTCCGGCCTATCCCGAGCGCCACTGGCAGCAAGGCGTGCGCCTGTTCGCCTGCCGCACGCGCCTGGCCGAGCAGCCCCTGCTGGCCGGCCTCAAGCACCTCAATCGCCTGGAGCAGGTCCTCGCCCGTGCCGAGTGGAGCGACGCCGGGCATGCCGAAGGGCTCATGCTGGACGTGCACGAGCGGGTGGTGGAGGGGGTGTTCAGCAACCTGCTGCTGGTTCTCGACGGCACCCTCGTAGCGCCTGACCTGCGGCGCTGCGGCGTCGCTGGAGTGATGCGCGCGGAATTGCTCGAGCGCGCCGAAGGAATCGGCGTCCCGCTGGCGATACGGGATGTTTCCATGGCTGAACTGGCGACGGCCGACGAGGTCTTTCTGTGCAACAGCCAGTTCGGCATCTGGCCGGTCCGGGCATTGGACGAGCACGTCTGGCCGGTCGGCGAGCTGACCCGTAAACTGCAAGACCAACTTCGCGACGACCTGGATTTCTGACTTTGATGCGCAAACTGCTGGTGCTGCTGGAGAGTGGCCTGTTGTTCGTTGGCCTCTGCGTCGGCCTGGCTGCATGGCAGCAGCAGCGGGCGCTGGAGCAGCCCCTGCAATTGACCGAGGAGCGCCTGCTGGACGTTTCCTCGGGCTCCACGCCGGGCGGCATGCTCGCGCGTCTGGAGCAGGAAAAGGTGCTCCATGGCGCGTTCTGGCTGCGCCTCTACTGGCGTTTCAACCTGCCGGGCCAGGCCCTGCACAGCGGCGAATACCGCCTCTTGCCGGGGATGAAGGGCGCCGACCTGCTGGAACTCTGGCGTGAAGGCGAGGTGGTGCAGTACAGCCTGACCCTGGTCGAGGGCTGGAGTTTCCGCCAGGTGCGCGAAGCGCTCGCCAGGCAGGGCAAGCTGGAGCAGACCCTGGCCGGCCTGAGCGACGGCGAGATCATGCAACGCCTCGGCAAGCCCGACGAAGTGGCCGAAGGGCGCTTCTTCCCCGATACCTACCGCTACACCCGTGGCATGCGCGACATCGACATACTGCGCAAGGCCTACCAGCGCATGCAGACCATCCTCGCCAAGGAATGGGATGGCCGCAGCCAGGACCTGCCTTATCGCGACGCCTACCAGGCGCTGATCATGGCCTCGCTGGTGGAAAAGGAAACCGGCGTGCCGGAAGAGCGTTCGCAGATCGCCGGCGTCTTCGTCCGCCGCCTGCAGCGCGGCATGCTGTTGCAGACCGATCCGACGGTGATCTATGGCATGGGCGAGCGCTACAACGGCAAGATCACCCGCGCCGACCTGCGCGAACCGACCCCTTACAATACCTATGTGGTGCCGGGCATGCCGCCGACCCCGATCGCCCTGGCCGGGCGCGAGGCGATTCGCGCCGCGCTGCATCCGGCCGAGGGTGAGACCCTGTATTTCGTGGCGCGCGGCGATGGCAGCCATGTGTTCTCCAGCAGCCTGGACGAACACAACAAGGCGGTCCGCGAGTACCAGTTGAAGCGTCGCTCGGACTATCGCTCCAGCCCCGCGCCCATCACCCCGCCGCCACAATGAGCGGCGCAGCCAAGATAAGGAGTGCCGTGTGACCGGCCTGTTCGTCACCCTGGAGGGCCCGGAAGGGGCCGGCAAGAGCACCAACCGCGACTACCTGGCCGAGCGCCTGCGCGAGCGCGGCATCGAGGTGCAGTTGACCCGCGAGCCTGGCGGCACGCCTCTCGCCGAGCGCATCCGTGAACTGCTGCTGGCGCCCAGCGACGAGCCGATGGCCGCCGATACCGAGCTGTTGCTGATGTTCGCCGCGCGGGCCCAGCATCTCGCCGGGGTCATCCGCCCGGCGCTGGCGCGCGGGGCCGTGGTGCTCTGCGATCGCTTCACCGATGCCACCTATGCCTACCAGGGCGGCGGGCGCGGTTTGCCGGAGGCGCGCATCGCCGCGCTGGAAAGCTTCGTCCAGGGCGACCTGCGGCCCGACCTCACGCTGGTCTTCGACCTGCCGGTGGAAATCGGCCTGGCGCGGGCGGCGGCGCGTGGCCGGCTCGACCGTTTCGAGCAGGAGGACCGACGCTTCTTCGAGGCCGTGCGTCAGACCTACCTGCAGCGCGCCGCGCAGGCCCCGGAGCGTTACCAGGTGCTCGATGCCGGGTTGCCGCTGGCCGAGGTGCAGGCTGGCCTGGATCGGCTGCTGCCGAATCTGCTGGAGCGTCTGAATGGCTGATATCTATCCCTGGCAGCAGGCGCTCTGGAACCAACTGGGCGGCCGCGCCCAGCACGCCCACGCCTATCTGCTCTACGGTCCCGCCGGGATCGGCAAGCGTGCCCTGGCCGAGCATTGGGCCGCCCAACTGCTCTGCCAGCGGCCTGCCGCCGCTGGCGCATGCGGCGAGTGCAAGGCCTGCCAGTTGCTGGCCGCCGGTACCCATCCGGACTACTTCGTGCTGGAGCCGGAGGAGGCGGAGAAACCGATCCGGGTCGATCAGGTCCGCGACCTGGTTGGCTTCGTGGTGCAGACCGCGCAACTGGGCGGGCGCAAGGTCGTGTTGCTCGAACCCGCCGAGGCGATGAACGTGAACGCCGCCAACGCCCTGTTGAAAAGCCTTGAAGAGCCGTCGGGCGATACTGTGCTGCTGCTGATCAGCCACCAGCCCAGCCGCCTGTTGCCGACCATCAAGAGCCGCTGCGTGCAGCAGGCCTGCCCTTTGCCGGGCGCGGCGGCGAGTCTGGAATGGCTGGCGCGGGCCCTGCCCGACGAGCCGGCCGAGGCCCTGGAGGAACTGTTGGCGCTTTCCGGCGGCTCGCCGCTCACCGCCCAGCGCCTGCACGGCCAGGGCGTGCGCGAGCAGCGCGCGCAGGTGGTCGAGGGGGTGAAGAAGCTGCTCAAGCAGCAGATCGCCGCCAGCCCACTGGCCGAAAGCTGGAACAGCGTGCCGTTGCCATTGCTCTTCGACTGGTTCTGCGACTGGACGCTGGGCATCCTGCGCTACCAGTTGACCCACGACGAGGAGGGGCTGGGGTTGGCCGACATGCGCAAGGTGATCCAGTACCTGGGCGACAAATCCGGGCAGGCCAAGGTGCTGGCCATGCAGGACTGGCTGCTGCAACAGCGGCAGAAAGTGTTGAACAAGGCCAACCTCAACCGTGTCCTGCTTCTCGAAGCCCTGCTGGTGCAGTGGGCAAGCCTGCCCGGGCCGGGCTAGAATCCCGCTGATATTCGACTGGCAGGAACCTGCATGAGTTTGCCACCCAATCTGGGGCCGCGTAACGGCATCCTGTCCTTGACCATCAAGGACAAGTCCGTGCTGTACGCCGCCTACATGCCGTTCATCAGGAACGGCGGGCTGTTCATTCCCACCAACAAGAACTACAAGCTCGGCGACGAAGTCTTCATGCTGCTCAACCTGATGGAAGAGCCGGAGAAGATCCCGGTGGCCGGCAAGGTCGTCTGGATCACCCCGAAGGGCGCCCAGGGCAACCGTGCGGCTGGCATCGGCGTGCAGTTCAACGACGGTGACAACACCGCCCGCAACAAGATCGAAACCTACCTGGCCGGGGCGCTGAAGTCGGACCGGCCGACCCACACGATGTAACGCTAGACAGGATCATGCTGGTCGATTCCCACTGCCACCTCGATCGCCTCGACCTGGCCGCCCATGGCGGCTCGCTCGATGCGGCGCTGGATGCCGCGCGAGCGCGTGGCGTCGGTCAATTCCTCTGCATCGGCGTCAGCGCCGACAATGCCCAGGCGGTGAAGGCCCTGGCCGAGCGCTATGCCGACGTGCACTGTTCGGTGGGCGTGCACCCGCTGGACCTGGAGCCCGGAAGCGCGCCAGCGCTGGACTGGCTGCTGGGCGAACTGGCGCATCCGCGGGTGGTGGCGATCGGCGAGACCGGCCTCGACTACCACTACGAACCGGAAGCCGCCGAGTTGCAACAGGAGGCGTTTCGCCTGCACCTGGAAGCCGCGCGGATCACCGCCAAGCCAGTGATCGTGCACACCCGCGAGGCGCGCGCCGACACGCTGGCGCTGCTGCGCGAGGCGGCGTTGCCGCAGGCCGGCGTGCTGCATTGCTTCACCGAGGACTGGGAAATGGCGCGATCGGCGCTGGACCTGGGCTTCTACATTTCCCTGTCCGGCATCGTCACCTTCCGCAATGCCGATGCCCTGCGCGAGGTGGCTCGCCAGGTACCGGCCGACCGGCTGTTGGTGGAGACCGACTCGCCCTACCTGGCGCCGATTCCCCATCGCGGCAAGCCGAACCTGCCGGAATACGTGCGCGATGTCGCCGAATTCCTCGCGACGTTGCGTGGCGTCAGCCTGGAAACCCTGGCGGAGCAGACTACCGCCAATTTCCATCGGCTGTTTCCGTTGGCCCGCTAGGCCGGCGCACGGATAAAAAAAACCCGGGTTCTGGGGGATGAATCCGGGTCAAGACCATTAGGAGTGGAACAAAGGTACGCATTCCTCGGTACCTTCACTGGCTGGGTACTTGGGGGGAGATACCGCGCGCCAGTACCTTTCAGTATTGGTCATGTTCGTGGGGCGTCCAGACAGGGCTGGCGGTTTTTTAAACAGATTTGGAATACCCTTGCGGTCCTTGAGTACCTAGGTGCCTGCGATCTGGCGCAAGATCGCCAGGGTATCGTCGATCACCGTCGAACTCGTGTAGAAGTGCGGGGAAAAACGGATACCTCCGCCACGCTGGGCGCAAATGACCCGTTCCTGGCGAAGCGTTTCGAAGAGTGTCCGATTGTCCTGGCCGTCCAGGCTGAAGGTCAGGATGCCCGCGCGTCGGCTCGGGTTCCGCGGGCTGTGCAGGCGTACCCCGGGAATTCCCGACAGACCGTCCTGTAGCCACTGGACGCGCTCGGCGATGTCTCTGCCGACCCGCTCCATGCCGACCTCCTCCAACAGCCCCAGGCTGGCCTCCAGGGCCATCGCGCCGAGCATGTTCGGGCTGCCGCATTCGAAGCGCCGGGCGCTGCGCGCCGGCCGCCAGTCGCGACGCTCGTAATCGAGGGCATGTTCCAGCATGTGCCAGCCATATTCGTGCAGCGCCAGGCGCTCGCGCTGCTCGGGATGGCAATAGAAGACGCCCAGCCCTTCGGGGCCGAGCATCCACTTGTGCCCATCGGCCATGGCGAAGGCACAATCGTAGGTCTGTACGTCGAAGGGCAGGGCGCCGAGCTGCTGGATCGCGTCGATGCAGAACAGCACCCCGCGGCGGCGACATCCCGCGCCGATGCGCTCCAGGTCAAGGCGCAGGCCGCTGGCGTACTGCACCGCGCTGATCGACAGCAGGCGGGTGCGCGGGCCGCAGGCGGCGAGCAGGGCGCTCTCGGGATCGTCGCCGGCGAGACCGACCTCGACCACTTCGACGCCGCGCGGGCGCAAGGCTTCCCAGACCACTCTATTGGAGGGGAACTCCTCGTTGCCGATGACGACCTGGTCGCCCTCTCGCCAATCCAGGCCGAAGGCTACGAAGGAAAGCGCCTCGGAGGTGTTCTTGACCAGGGCGAGGTCGCTGCCGGCGCGCGCATTGAGCAGTCGGGCAAGGCGCTCGCGCAGGCGATGTTCTATCTTCAGCCATTCCGGATAGTCGTTGGCGCCGTGGGCGACGTTCTCCCGGGCGAAGGCGCTCACCGCGTCGGCGGCGCGTCTAGGCCAGGGTGCGACCGCTGCGTGGTTGAGGTAGCGCAGACCGTTGGTCTGGTCGAATTCGTCCTGGTAACAATTCATCGTCGGATGTTCCGTGCATTTTCGTGCTGAATAGGCATAATACGCGGCTTCGATTTTTGACTCATTTTGACCTGACAGTCTTTTTATGCAGAAAGAGCCTCGCAAAGTTCGTGAATTTCGTCGCCGTGAACAGGAGATTCTCGATACCGCCCTCAAGCTGTTCCTCGAACAGGGGGAAGACAGCGTAACGGTCGAGATGATCGCGGATGCCGTCGGCATCGGCAAAGGCACGATCTACAAGCACTTCAAGTCCAAGGCGGAGATCTACCTGCGCCTGATGCTGGACTACGAGCGCGATCTCGCCGCCCTGTTCCATTCCGAAGACGTAGCCCGCGACAAGGAAGCCCTGTCGCGTGCCTACTTCGAGTTCCGCATGCGCGATCCGCAGCGCTACCGCCTGTTCGACCGCCTGGAAGAGAAGGTGGTGAAGACCAGCCAGGTGCCGGAGATGGTCGAGGAGCTGCACAAGATCCGCGCCTCCAACTTCGAACGCCTGACCCAACTGATCAAGGAGCGTATCGCCGACGGCAAGCTGGAGAACGTTCCGCCGTACTTCCATTATTGCGCTGCCTGGGCGTTGGTGCATGGCGCCGTGGCGCTGTACCACTCGCCGTTCTGGCGCGAGGTGCTGGAAGACCAGGAAGGTTTCTTCCACTTCCTGATGGATATCGGCGTGCGCATGGGCAACAAGCGCAAGCGCGAAGGCGACGCTCCCAGCGCCTGATACCTGTGGTGCCGGGACGCAGTCACTGCGCCCCGCGCACTCTTTGCCGGCAGGGATATACTCGTCGCCCATCGATCCGCCGGCGGGACGTCGGCTGCCCATTTCCGGCGAATCCGCCGGTGGCTCCACGTTCGTTCAGGAGTTCTCCGATGAGTGTCCGTGAATTCCCCATCCACTACATCGAACCGGTGTTCCGGCCCCCGAGCGAGGCGCATTCGCTGATCCTCCCGGTGACCAATGGCTGTTCCTGGAACAAATGCGGCTTTTGCGAGATGTATACCCAGCCGCAAAAGAAATTTCGCGCCCGCGACGAGAACGAGGTACTGGAGGAGATCCGCCGCTGCGGCGAGCGCCTGATCGTCAAGCGGGTGTTTCTCGCCGATGGCGACGCCCTGGTATTGCCGACCCGCCGGCTGCTCGCGGTGCTGCAGGCGATTCGCGAGCACTTGCCGGAGGTGGAGCGGGTATCCAGCTACTGCCTGCCGCGCAACCTGCGCAGGAAGTCGGTCGACGAGTTGCGCGAACTGGCCGACGCCGGGCTGCGAATGGCCTATGTCGGCGCCGAGTCCGGCGACGACGAAGTGCTGGCGCGGGTCAACAAGGGCGAGACCTATTCCTCTACCCTGGATGCGCTGGAAAAGCTTGGCGAGGCGGGGATCAGTCGTTCGGTGATGATCCTCAACGGTCTGGGCGGAATGACCCTGAGCGCGCAGCACGCGGACAACTCCGCGCGCCTGATGAACGCCGCCCAGCCGGAGTACCTGTCGACCCTGGTGGTGAGTTTCCCTACCGGCGAGCAGCGTTTCCGTGCTGGCTTCGCCGATTTCGAGGCGCTGGATCGGCGTGCCCTGTTCGTCGAGGTCGAACGCCTGTTGCAGGGTTTGGAGCTCGAAGACACGGTATTTCGCAGCGACCACGCTTCCAACTATCTGGTGCTCAAGGGCGAACTGGGTGCCGACAAGGCGCGCCTGCTGGCCGAGGTCCGCCAGGCCATCGAGCAGCCGCAGCACGCTGCCCTGCGCCAGGAGTGGCAGCGTGGCCTGTGATGGCGCGGAAGCTGCATCGGCTCGTCATTCGCCGGTTTTCCGACGCCGGCAGGGGAGATGACCGATGTTGCACCTGTTCCGTATCGCCCTGGCGATGCTCCTCCTGGGCAGCCTGTCCGCCTGCATGAAGCCCAGCGACCTGGCCGACGGCGCCGACTACTACCTGCGCGACGCCGGGGTGCTCGATCACAGCGCCAGCCAGCGCAGCAACAACCGGCGGATCCAGGCCGACTCCTTCATCTACATCGGCCAGGGCCCGTTCGTGCCGCCGGGCTACCGGTACGCGCGGCCGAACGTGGTGGCCGAGCAGGCCTTCGAAGGTTTCGTCGAGTATTTCCCGCTGGTGCGCCGCGCCAAGGCGCCGCTCGGCCTGGACGACGCGATGCGCGATGCGCGTGCCGCCGGCGCTCACTACCTGCTGTACTGCCGTTTCGCCCGGGGCGACAACAGGATCGGCAACTGGGAGGAGTGGGAAGACGAAGAGGAACTCGGCCGGGTCGGGCGCGATCGCAGTGTCATCCAGGTCATGCTGATCGAGACCAGCACCCGTTTCCTGGTGGACAGCGCGACCATCCGCAGCCGCGGCGGTTTCCTGACGTTCTACGACGCCACCCCGGAAGACCTGCTGCGTCCCCCGCTGGAGCAATACGCCCAGGAATTGCTGGGCCTGAACAGTCGAGGAACAGGCTATGAGTGATACCGGCAAGGCCAACGACCTGCTGGCGCAGATCCCCAGGGGCGAAAAGAAGGGCCTGCCGCCCGTGCACCTGTGGAATCCGCCGTTCTGCGGCGACATCGACATGCGCATCGCCCGCGACGGCACCTGGTTCTACCTGGGCACGCCGATCGGACGCAAGCCGATGGTGAAGCTGTTCTCCAGCATCATTCGCCGCGACGGCGACGACTATTTCCTGGTGACTCCGGTGGAAAAGGTCGGTATCCGCGTCGACGATGCGCCCTTCGTCGCGGTGACCCTGCAGGTGCAGGGCGAGGGCGGGGCGCAGGTACTGCGCTTCGCCACCAACGTCGAGGACGAGGTCGAGGCGGACGCCGGGCATCCGCTGCGCGTCGAGATCGACCCCCGCAGCCAGGAACCCACGCCCTACCTGCGGGTGCGCGACAACCTCGAGGCGCTGGTGCATCGCAACGTGTTCTACCAGCTGGTCGAGCTGGCGGTGCCGCGCCGGATCGACGGCATCGAATGGCTCGGCGTCTGGAGCCACGGCGAGTTCTTTCCCATCGGCCCGCAGCCGGACTGACAGGCGCAGCATGAAAAAAGGCTCCCGAGGGAGCCTTTTTCGTTTGCCTTACATGTTGGGGTAGTTCGGCCCGCCGGTACCTTCCGGCGCCACCCAGGTGATGTTCTGCGCCGGGTCCTTGATGTCGCAGGTCTTGCAGTGCACGCAGTTCTGCGCGTTGATCTGGAAGCGCTTGCTGCCGTCGTCGTTGGCCACCACTTCGTACACGCCTGCCGGGCAGTAGCGCTGGGCCGGCTCGTCGTAGAGCGGCAGGTTCTTCTCGATCGGAATGCTCGCATCGGCCAGCTTGAGGTGGATCGGCTGGTCTTCCTCGTGGTTGGTATTGGAGAGGAACACCGAGGACAGCTTGTCGAAGCTGAGCTTGCCGTCCGGCTTCGGGTAGTCGATCTTCGGCGCTTCGCTGGCCTTTTTCAGGCAGGCGTAGTCCGGCTTGTCGTCATGCAGGGTGACGGGGATCTTGCCGCCGAAGATGTTCTGGTCGATGAAGTTGAACGCGCCGCCGCCGATAGCGCCGAACTTGTGGATGGCCGCGCCGAAGTTGCGGCTGCGGAACAGTTCGTCGTACAACCAGCTGGCCTTGAACGCATCGACGTAGCTGGACAGCTCGTCGCCGCCTTCGCGGCCGGCGGCCAGGGCCTCGGCGATCGCGTCGGCGGCGAGCATGCCGGACTTCATCGCGGTGTGGCTGCCCTTGATCTTGGCGAAGTTCAGGGTGCCGAGGTCACAACCGATCAGCGCGCCGCCGGGGAAGACCATCTTCGGCAGCGAATTCAGGCCGCCCTTGCAGATGGCCCGGGCGCCGTAGGCCACGCGCTTGCCGCCTTCCAGGTACTGCTTGACCACCGGGTGGTGCTTGTAGCGCTGGAACTCGTCGAACGGCGACAGGTGCGGGTTGCTGTAGGACAGGTCGATGATCAGGCCGACGAACACCTGGTTGTTCTCCAGGTGGTAGAGGAACGAGCCGCCGGTATTTTCGTCGTTCAGCGGCCAGCCGGCGGTATGGACCACCAGGCCGGGCTTGTGCTTGGACGGGTCGATGTCCCAGATTTCCTTGATGCCGATACCGTAGTGCTGGGCATCGGCCTCGCTGTCCAGGTTGTATTTCTTGATCAGTTGCTTGCCGATGTGCCCGCGGCAGCCTTCGGCGAACAGGGTGTACTTGGCCCGCAGCTCCATGCCGGGGGTGTAGTAGCCTTCTTTCGGGTTGCCTTCGCGGTCGACGCCGAGGTCGCCGGTGACGATGCCGCGGACCACGCCGTTCTCGTCGATCAGCGCTTCCTGGGCGGCGAAGCCCGGATAGATCTCCACGCCCAGTCCTTCGGCCTGCTGGGCCAGCCAGCGGCAGAGGTTGCCCAGGGAGATGATATAGTTGCCCTCGTTGTGCATGGTCTTGGGCACGAAGAAGTTGGGCACCTTGGTAGCGCTCTCGGCGCTCTTCAGGACGTAGATGTCGTCGCCGGTCACCGGGGTATTGAGCGGCGCGCCGAGTTCCTTCCAGTCGGGGAACAGCTCGTTCAGCGCGCGCGGCTCGAACACCGCGCCGGAGAGGATGTGGGCGCCCACTTCGGAACCCTTCTCGACCACGCAGACGCTGATCTCTTGACCGGCTTCGGCGGCCTTCTGCTTCAGTCGGCATGCGGCGGACAGACCGGCGGGGCCGGCGCCGACGATGACGACGTCGAATTCCATGTATTCGCGTTCCACTATCGATCTCCTACTCAAGGCTCACGGTATCTGTTTATTGGTGGCTGAGATCTTTCCCTGATCAGAGCGGGCGCATTATATATAGCTGCATGGGCAGGTCCAATACAAACGTTTGTTTGAATTCTTTGGAAGCCTGATAGAATCGGCATTCGAGGGGGGGAAACCACCCTTTTGCCGTATTGACCGAAAAGGGTGATCCGGTCAAGATACGGGCGGTTTTGCGGTCGCTGTCTAGCAGAGTGTCGGTTTCCGGCCGGCGAGCATCACCGGCCAGGCCTGTCTGGCGACATCCTTATTCACCGGAGAATAACGAGGAATCCATGAAGGTTCTTGTAGCAGTCAAACGAGTGGTCGACTACAACGTCAAGGTCCGCGTCAAGGCGGACAACTCCGGCGTCGACCTCGCCAACGTCAAGATGTCCATGAACCCCTTCTGCGAAATCGCCGTGGAAGAAGCCGTGCGCCTGAAAGAGAAGGGCGTGGCTACCGAGATCGTCGCTGTCTCCGTCGGCCCGACCGCCGCCCAGGAGCAACTGCGCACCGCGCTGGCGCTGGGCGCTGACCGTGCGATCCTGGTGGAGAGCAACGACGAGCTGAACTCCCTGGCCGTGGCCAAGCTGCTCAAGGCCGTGGTCGACAAGGAGCAGCCGCAGCTGGTGATCCTCGGCAAGCAGGCCATCGACAGCGACAACAACCAGACCGGCCAGATGCTCGCCGCGCTGACCGGCTACGCCCAGGGCACCTTCGCCTCCAAGGTCGAGGTCGCTGGCGACAAGGTCAACGTGACCCGCGAGATCGATGGCGGTCTGCAGACCGTCGCGCTGAACCTGCCGGCCATCGTCACCACCGACCTGCGCCTGAACGAGCCGCGCTACGCGTCGCTGCCGAACATCATGAAAGCCAAGAAGAAGCCGCTGGACGTGGTGACCCCGGACGCCCTGGGCGTTTCCACCGCTTCCACCGTGAAGACCCTGAAGGTCGAGGCGCCGGCTGCACGCTCCGCTGGCATCAAGGTCAAGTCCGTGGCTGAACTGGTAGAGAAACTGAAGAACGAGGCGAAGGTAATCTAATGGCTATCCTGGTTATCGCTGAGCACAACAACGCGGCCCTGGCGGCTGCCACCCTGAACACCGTTGCCGCTGCCAAGGCCATTGGCGGCGACATCCACGTGCTGGTCGCCGGACAGAACGTTGCCGCCGTGGCCGAAGCCGCCGCCAAGGTCGAGGGCGTCTCCAAGGTGCTGGTCGCCGACAACGCCGCCTACGCCCATCAACTGCCGGAAAACGTCGCACCGCTGATCGCCGAGCTGGGCAAGAACTACAGCCACGTGCTGGCCCCGGCTACCACCAACGGCAAGAACTTCCTGCCGCGCGTCGCCGCGCTGCTGGACGTCGACCAGATCTCCGAGATCGTCGAAGTGGTCAGCCCCGACACCTTCAAGCGTCCGATCTACGCCGGTAACGCCATCGCTACCGTGCAGTCCTCGGCTGCGGTCAAGGTGATCACCGTGCGTACCACCGGCTTCGACGCCGTCGCCGCCGAAGGCGGTTCGGCTGCCGTCGAGCAGGTTTCCGGCCCGGCCGATGCCGGCAAGTCCGCCTTCGTCGGCGAAGAGCTGGCCAAGTCCGACCGTCCGGAACTGACCGCTGCCAAGATCGTGGTCTCCGGCGGCCGCGGCATGCAGAACGGCGACAACTTCAAGATCCTCTACGCCCTGGCCGACAAGCTGGGTGCCGCAGTCGGCGCTTCCCGCGCCGCGGTCGACGCCGGTTTCGTGCCGAACGACATGCAGGTCGGCCAGACCGGCAAGATCGTCGCCCCGCAGCTGTACATCGCGGTGGGCATCTCCGGTGCCATCCAGCACCTGGCGGGCATGAAGGACTCGAAGGTGATCGTCGCGATCAACAAGGACGAAGAGGCTCCGATCTTCCAGGTCGCCGACTACGGCCTGGTCGCCGACCTGTTCGACGCCGTACCGGAGCTGGAAAAGGCCGTCTGAGCCCGATTCCAAGCCGACAAGACCCGCTCCCCGGAGCGGGTTTTTTTATGTCCGGGCTGCGACGCGTGACCCTTTGGTCACGATTCCTGCCTTCGGTCCGCCCAAGCGGAGGTGTCTCATTTACAATGCGCGACGTCTCTAGCTCCTGAATGTGCTTTTCCGGCATCTAGCAACCGAGGTTTTCATGATCATCAAACCGCGCGTGCGTGGCTTCATCTGCGTCACTACCCATCCGGCAGGCTGCGAGGCCAACGTCAAGCAACAGATCGACTACGTCGAGGCCAAGGGCCCCGTCGTCAACGGACCGAAGAAGGTCCTGGTCATCGGTTCCTCCACCGGCTATGGCCTGGCTGCCCGCATCACCGCCGCGTTCGGTTCCGGCGCCGATACCCTCGGGGTGTTCTTCGAGCGTCCGGGCAGCGAGAGCAAGCCGGGCACCGCCGGCTGGTACAACTCGGCGGCCTTCGAGAAGTTCGCCCACGAGAAAGGCCTGTATGCCCGCAGCATCAATGGCGACGCTTTCTCCGACGAGGTGAAGCGGCTGACCATCGAGACCATCAAGCGCGATCTCGGCAAGGTCGACCTGGTGGTCTACAGCCTGGCCGCGCCGCGCCGTACCCATCCGAAGAGCGGCGAAGTGTTCTCCTCGACCCTCAAGCCGATCGGCAAGTCGGTCAGCTTCCGTGGCCTGGACACCGACAAGGAAGTGATCAAGGACGTGGTCCTGGAGGCGGCCAGCGACCAGGAGGTCGCCGATACCGTTGCGGTGATGGGCGGCGAGGACTGGCAGATGTGGATCGACGCGCTGCTGGAGGCCGACGTGCTGGCCGACGGCGCGAAGACCACCGCGTTCACCTACCTGGGCGAGAAGATCACCCACGACATCTACTGGAACGGTTCCATCGGCGCAGCCAAGAAGGATCTCGACCAGAAGGTCCTCGGTATCCGCGACAAGCTCGCCCCGCTGGGCGGCGACGCGCGCGTCTCGGTGCTCAAGGCGGTGGTGACCCAGGCCAGCTCGGCGATCCCGATGATGCCGCTGTACCTGTCGCTGCTGTTCAAGGTGATGAAGGAGCAGGGTACCCACGAAGGTTGCATCGAGCAGGTCGACGGCCTGTACCGGGAGAGCCTGTACGGCGCCGAGCCGCGCCTCGACGAGGAAGGCCGCCTGCGTGCCGACTACAAGGAACTGCAGCCGGAAGTGCAGTCCCGTGTCGAGGAGCTGTGGGACAAGGTAACCAACGAGAACCTTTACGAATTGACCGACTTCGCCGGCTACAAGAGCGAGTTCCTCAACCTGTTCGGTTTCGAGGTCGCTGGGGTCGACTACGAGCAGGACGTCAACCCGGACGTGCAGATCGCCAACCTGATCCAGGCCTGAGGCCTGGATCCGAGCCGTCCTCGCGACGGCTCCCGCTCCCCCGAACCGGCGCCCAGGCGCCGGTTCGCGTTTTCAGCGACCGGCCACCTGGGCGTTCCGTACGCCGTCGAGGAAGGCCTGGTAGTGCTGCGCGGTTTCCTCCGGGCGTTCGACCATCGGCACGTGTCCGCAGTTTTCCATGATCACCACGCTGGGCCGCTTCAGCAGCGGACGCATCACCTCGATGCTGGAGACGTCCAGCACGCGGTCGCGGTCGCCCCATAGCAGCAGGGTCGGTGCCTCGATCTTCGGCAGTTCCGGCTCCAGCGGGATGTAGCGCTGGCGCAGTTGTTCGAATATCTGCGCGTTGAACGCCGACGCGGCTACCGCGCGTTCGCCGAGGTAGCGCTTGAGCGGCGCCGGCAGCGGCGGTTGCTGGACGAACACGAAGTCGAGCAGCTTCTGGAAGTCTTCCGGCTGGCGCACCACCAGGGGATTCTCGCCGCGCTCCAGGTCCTCGAACAGTTCGCTCTTGCGCGCCGGCATCACCCCGGCGTTGTCGATCAGCGCCAGCGATAGCACCTGTTCCGGATGGCGCGCCGCGTAGAGCGCGGCGATGTGCCCGCCCATGGAGTTGCCGGCCAGGTGCAGGCGGCGCACGCCGATGGCGGCGGCGAAATTGGCGACTCGCTCGGCCTGGGTGCCGACGTCGTAGCTGGTCTGTTGCGGCTTGCTGCTGTCGCCGAAGCCGGGCAGGTCGAGGGCGACCACATGGTAGCGCTCGGTCAGCGGCCGGGCGAAGCGCAGCCAGTTGTCCTTGTCGGCGCCGAAGCCGTGGATCAGCAACAGGGTCGGGTTCTTCTCCGAGCCACCTTCCAGGTAGGCGATCTCCAGGTTGTCGACCTGCACGCTGTGCTCGCTGAGACCGGCGAGACCGCGCTCGACGGTGCGTACGCTGGCGAGGAGGGTAGCCGGGACGAAGTAGAGGACGCCGGCGGCGACCGCCAGCAGCAGAACCAGACCGAGGAGGAATCGTTTCATGGGTGTCCGAAGGCTTCAGGAAAAAAGGGGCCAGCGCTGAACGCTAGCCGTGCCGGCCCGCTGTCGCAAGCCTTGTGACGAGTCTAGGCGTGTTGCCGGTGGTCGGCGCCGAACCTAAGGACGGCGGTTCATTCGCCGGGTCGATAGAGATGTCGATGCTCGGCGCGGTACAGCGAAGAGTCGGCGAAGCCTTCGGCGGCCAGCACCTCGCCGACCAGGATCAGCGCGGTGCGGCGGAAATTCCTGGCGGCGACCTTGGGCAGGATGTCGCCGAGGGTGCCGCGAACCTGTTCCTGGTCGGGCCAACTGGCCCGGTGGATCACCGCGACCGGGCAGTCGGCGCCGTAGTGCGGCAGCAGTTCCTCGACGATCTTCGCCAGGTGGGCGACGCCCAGGTGGATCGCCAGGGTCGCCCGGTGCCGCGCCAGGTCGCCCAGGCTCTCGCCTTCCGGCATCTTCGTGCGTGCGGCGTAGCGGGTCAGGATCAGCGTCTGGGACACTTCGGGCAGGGTCAGCTCGCAGCCGAGCAGGGCGGCGCAGGCGGCGGTGGCGGTGACCCCGGGGACGATCTCATAGGGGATGCCGAGTTCGCGCAGGTGGCGGATCTGCTCGCCGATGGCGCCGTACAGGGAGGGATCGCCGGAATGCACGCGGGCTACGTCGAGGCCGCGGCGATGGGCTTGCGCGAGTAGCTCGACGATCTGTTCGAGGTCCAGCTCGGCGGTGTTCACCACCTGGCCGGCCTGGTGCCCCTCGAGCAGCGCTTGCGGAACCAGCGAGCCGGCGTAGAGGATCACCGGGCACTGGCGGATCAGGCGCTGCCCCTTGACGGTGATCAGGTCGGGGTCGCCGGGACCGGCGCCGATGAAATAGACGGTCATGGGAGTTCTCGTTCGGTGAGAAGACGTGCCAGGGCGATGCTCGCCCGATCGTCGCTGCGTTTCGCCCCGAGCAGATCGGCGCGACCGCCACCCAGGCGTTCGGCCAGGGCCAGGGCGGCGGCCTCGGCGACGCTGGAGCAGCCGGTTTCGCGCAGCGCGACGGCGGAGGGGCTGAGCAGGCGCGGCTCGTAGTCGTGCAGGACGGCGGGTGCGAGGAAATGCACGGGGCGTTCGAGCAGCGTGGCCAGTTGCCGCAGGCCGGGTTCGTCGCGTTTGCCGTCGATGCTGGCGAGGGCGTCCAGCTCGGCCAGGCTGCGCCCGTGTTCGCCCAGCGTTCGCTCCAGCAGCGCGCGCAGATGCTCGGCGCTACAGCCTCGGCGGCAGCCGATGCCGGCGATCAGCAGGCTGGGGATGGGCAGGGGCATGCGCGCACCGGAGGAGATGGAAGGAGAGGCCTATGGACCCGCGACCGGCAAGGGTCGCGGGTGGCAGGCGGTCAGGCGTCGACGCCGCCCCGGTTGCGCCGGAACAGCCAGGCAGCGGCCAGGCCGAGGGCGGCCCAGAACAGCGCATTGCTGACCAGCGAGGCGACCACGAAACGCTGGGCCAGGGCTTCCGGCGCCAGGCTGGCATGGACCTCGGGCTGCGGCGCGCCGAACAGGTGCGGCAGCGCCAGCAGGACGGCGCCGACCAGCTTCAGCGGCCAGTTGCCGCCGAACACCAGCAGGGCCAGGCCCACCGCGGTGGCGGCGGCGGTGGCGATCCACCAGTACTGGCGTTGCACCAGGTCGGCCGCGGCGGTACCCGGCAGCTCCGGCGGCAGGCCCAGCGACGGCGCCAGGCAGAACACCGCGTAGCCGGCCAGGCCCCAGAGCAGGCCCTGCCAGGTCTGGCCCGGCGCGCGCAGGGTGAAGAGGCCGGCGAGCATCAGGGCGAAGCCGACCGCCACCACCAGGTTGCCGCCGGTGGTGGAGAGGGTACGCTGCCAGCCGTCCTCCGGCTCCCAGGCCTCCTCGTCGTGGACATGGGCGGCGACGCCGGGGGCGTGTTCGTGGGGCTGGGCCGCGACCGGCTCGCTCTTCTCGTAGGTCTCCGCCTCGAGGATCAGCGGGGTGACCCAGAGAATCTGCAGCAGGGTCAGCAGCAGGGCGGCGAGCAGGCCGGCGAAGCCGGCGGTCTGGGCGATGCGCTTGATCATTCTGGTTCCCTCGCGACTCAGTGGCAGGGGAAGCCGGAGCTGTGCCGGGTATCGTGGGCGGCGTTGTGTACCGCGTCGATGTGCGAGAAACCGGCGAAATAGACCAGCAGCGCGCCGAGCAGGCCGGCGCCGATGGCCAGGCTCAGTCGCTTCGACAGGGAGGTGGTGGAGCTGGCGTGCGCCAGGGTGCTGCTGGACATGGTGCGTTCCCTCTGGATTGGCATGGGCGTGGCAGAGGAGTACGCACGAGGAACAGGCCCGGACGGCCCGCTTCACGCTTGCGCCCGCCCACCGCGGGTGAATCAAACGAAAGGTTCCAGGCCGGTCTCCGGGCTCGCGCGCGATGCGCTTACCGTTGCGGGGGCAGCGCCGGACTGGCTCGGAGAGCGTCACCGGCTTCCCGTTTCACCTCGTGCGCGCCGGCACGAGACACCTGGGACAACCCGCCTAGGACAGCATGAAGGACCGCCGGGCGTCAACCGGCCCGATTGACCCTGGCCCGCGCACTGCGTAGCCTTGCCGGTTCGAGGTTCCTCGCCGGCGACGGCGGGGCTAAGAGGGAACGCGGTCGATGCCGCGGCTGCCCCCGCAACTGTGAACGGCGATCGTTCCCCAATGCCACTGCGTGACGCGGGAAGGCGGGGAACCGGCGGAGACGCCAGACCGTGAGCCAGGAGACCTGCCTCGTCGATCCCGTGGCGCGATGCCCGGGGACAAGACTTCCATACAACCGGGCGGGGTGATCCGGTGGCGAATCCGTTGCGCGGCCCCTGCGTCCGCGCCACTCGTCCGCATGCCCGCCGAGCTGAACAAGGGCTGCCCATGAAAACCCTGGCGAAACTCCCCGTCACCATCGTCACCGGCTTCCTCGGCGCCGGCAAGACCACCTTGCTCCGGCACATGCTGGACAACGCCGAAGGCCGGCGCATCGCGGTGATCGTCAACGAGTTCGGCGAACTCGGCATCGACGGCGAGATCCTCAAGCAATGTTCCATCGGCTGCAGCGAAGAAGAGGCGCAGGGCCGCGTTTTCGAGCTGGCCAACGGTTGCCTGTGCTGCACCGTGCAGGAAGAGTTCTTCCCGGTGATGCGCGAGCTGGTGGCGCGCCGCGGCGACCTTGACCAGATCCTCATCGAGACCAGCGGCCTGGCCCTGCCCAAGCCGCTGGTGCAGGCTTTCCAGTGGCCGGAAATCCGCAACGCCTGCACGGTCGACGCGGTGATCACCGTGGTCGACAGTCCGGCGGTGGCGGCCGGTACCTTCGCCGCCCATCCCGAGCAGGTGGACCAGCAACGCCGCCAGGACCCCAACCTCGACCATGAATCGCCGCTGCACGAACTGTTCGAGGACCAGTTGGCCAGTGCCGACCTGGTGATCCTGAACAAGGCCGACCAGCTCGACGCCGAGGCCCTGGCGCGGGTCCGCGCGGAGATCGCCGGGGAGCTGCCGGCGGCGGTGAAGATCGTCGAGGCGAGCCGGGGCGAGCTGCCGCTGCCGGTCTTGCTGGGACTCAACGCCGAGGCCGAGCTGCACATCGACGGCCGGCCGACCCACCACGACCACGAAGGCCACGAGGACCACGACCACGACGAGTTCGACTCCTTCCACGTCGATCTCCCCGAGGTGGAGGAAGCTGCGCTGCTCGAGGCCCTCGGCGAGCTGGTGGAGCGTCACGACATACTTCGCATCAAGGGTTTCGCCGCCATTCCGGGCAAGCCCCTGCGCCTGTTGGTACAGGGCGTCGGCAAGCGCTTCGACAGGCATTTCGACCGCAAGTGGCTGGCCGACGAAGTCCGCAGCACCCGGCTGGTGGTGATCGGCCAGGAGCTGGACCAGGCCGCCATTGCCAACCAGCTGCGCACAGCGCTTGCCTGATCCGTGATCCCCGGCCGGGGCCGGCGATGGCGATTCGCCGGCCCCAGCTTCTTGCGTCCTACCGGTAGAACGTCCATGCACCTGTTGCGCACCCAACCCGGCGGCTTCGTTCCCGACGACGGCATCGCCCACCTGGCCCAGACTCCCGCCGAGCTGGTGATCCTCTGCAGCGGCGATTCGCACCTCGCATTGCTGGCCGAGGCCGCCCGTGCGCTGCCGGACGACTACCCGAGCCTGCGCCTGGCCAACCCCATGCAGTTGCAGAACCACGCCTCGGTGGACCTCTACGTCGAGGAAGTGCTGCGGCACGCGCGGGTGATCCTGCTTTCGCTGCACGGCGGCATCGGCTACTGGCGCTACGGCGTGGAGCAACTGGTGGCGCTGGCCGAGCGCGGCGCGCTGCTGATCCCGGTGCCCGGCGACGACCGCCCCGACCCGGAGCTGAGCGCCCTTGGCAACCTGCCGGCGGAGCAGGCCGAGCGCTTCTGGCAATACTTGCGCCAGGGCGGCCTGGAGAACGCCGGGCAGTTCTACCGCTGCCTGGCCAGCCAGTGCCTCGGCCGCGACTACGCCTGGCGCGAACCGCAGGCGCTGCCGCGGGTGGCGCTGTTCCATCCACGGCATGCCGAGGCGACCCTGGAACACTGGCGTGCCGACTGGCAGGCCGGGCGTCCGGTGGTCGCGTTGCTGTTCTATCGCACCCACCTGCAGGCAGCCAACACCGCCTTCATCGCACGCTTCTGCGAACGCCTCGCGGCGCAGGGGCTCAACCCGTTGCCGATCGCGCTGGCCAGCCTCAAGGAAAGCGCCTGCCTGGCGCAGGTGGAAGACTGGCTGGAGCGCAGCGACGCCGCGCTGATCGTCAATACCACCGGTTTCGCCCAGTCCAATCCGGAGGCGCCCGAGTTGCGTCCGTTCCGTCGCGACGTGCCGGTGTTGCAGGCGATCTGCTCGCTGGACAACCGCCCGCTCTGGCTGGACAACCCGCAAGGCCTGGGGCCGCGCGACCTGGCCATGCACGTGGCGCTGCCGGAGCTGGACGGGCGCATCGTCACCCGGCCGATCAGTTTCAAGGGCCTGGCCTGGCGCAGCGAACGCAGCGAGAGCGACGTGGTCTGCTATCTCGCCGACGACGAGCGCATGGATTTCGTCGCCGAACTGGCGCGGCGCTGGGCCGAGCTGGCGCGCAAGCCAAACGCGGAAAAACGGGTGGCGCTGGTGCTGGCCAACTACCCGACCCGCGATGGCCGGATCGGCAACGGCGTCGGCCTGGACACCCCGGCGGCGGCGCTGAACATCCTTCGTGCCCTGCGCCAGCAGGGCTATCCGGTCGACGGACTGCCCGCCAGCGGAACCGAGCTGATCCGCCAGTTGCTCGGCGGCGTCAGCAACGACCTGGAGCATCTCGACCTACGGCCCTGCGCCCAGAGCCTGGCGCTGGACGACTACCTGGCCTGCTTCGCACGCCTGCCGGAGCGCAATCGCCAGGCGGTGCTGGCGCGCTGGGGCGAGCCGCAACAGGACCCGATGTTCCGCGACGGACGGATGATGGTCGCCGGCCTGCGCTATGGCCTGACCTTCGTCGGCATCCAGCCGGCGCGCGGCTATCAGCTCGATCCGGCGGCGGTCTACCACGATCCCGACCTGGTGCCGCCGCACGGCTACCTGGCGTTCTACTTCTGGCTGCGCCACGCCTACCGCGCCGATGCCCTGCTGCACGTCGGCAAGCACGGTAACCTGGAATGGCTGCCGGGCAAGGGAGTCGGCCTGTCCGCCGAATGCTGGCCGGACGCGTTGCTCGGTCCGCTGCCGAACATCTATCCGTTCATCGTCAACGATCCGGGGGAGGGCGCCCAGGCCAAGCGCCGCACCCAGGCGGTGATCATCGACCACCTGATGCCGCCGCTGACCCGCGCCGAGAGCTACGGCCCGCTGCGCGACCTGGAGCGCCTGGCCGACGAGTTCTACGATGCCTCGCTGCTCGACCCGCGCCGCGCCGAACAGTTGCGCGGCGAGATTCTCGTCCTCCTGCGCGACAACCGTCTCGACCGCGAGATCGGCTTGCAGCTCAGCGACGATCCGGACAGCTGGCTGCCGCAGCTGGACGCCTATCTCTGCGACCTGAAGGAGTCGCAGATCCGCGACGGCCTGCATGTGTTCGGCGAGTCGCCGAGCGGGCGATTGCGCCTGGATACCCTGCTGGCGCTGCTGCGGGTTCCGCGCGGCGATGGCAAGGGCGCCAACGCCGGGTTGCTGAAGAGCCTGGCGGACGACCTTGGCCTGGGCTTCGATCCGCTGGCCTGCGACATGGGCGAGGCCTGGCAGGGCGCGCGGCCTGCCTGCCTGGAAGAGCGGGGCGGGGAGCCCTGGCGTACTCTCGGGGATACCCGCGAACGCCTGGAATTGCTGGCGTTGCACTGGATAGAACGCTGCCTGGGCGGCGAATCGCCGCCTGCCACCTGGCGTGCCAGCGGCGAGGTGTTGCGCGGCTTGTGCGAACAGGTGGCACCGACCCTGGACGCCTGTGGCGGGGCCGAGATCGACGGGCTGCTGGCAGCCCTCGAAGGGCGCTTCGTACCGGCCGGTCCGAGCGGCGCGCCGAGTCGCGGGCGACTCGACGTGCTGCCCACCGGACGCAACTTCTTCTCGGTGGACGTGCGCAACCTGCCGACCCCGACCGCCTGGCGCATCGGCTTCCAGTCGGCCAACCTGCTGCTCGAGCGTCACCTGCAGGAACATGGCGATCACCTGCGCCAGCTCGGCCTCTCGGTGTGGGGCACGGCGACCATGCGCACCGGCGGCGACGACATCGCCCAGGCCCTGGCCCTGCTCGGCGTGCGACCGGTCTGGCAGGCCGGCAGCCAGCGCGTCGCCGATTTCGAGATCCTCCCGGTCTCCCTGCTGGACCGCCCGCGGGTCGACGTGACGCTGCGGGTCTCCGGGTTCTTCCGCGACGCCTTCGCCAACCTGATCCGCCTGTTCGATGCGGCGGTGCAGGCGGTCGCCGAGCTGGACGAGGCGGAGGAGCTGAACCCGCTGGCCGCTCGCGTACGCCTGGAGCGCCAGCGCCTCGAGGCGCAGGGCACGGCGCCGGCGGAGGCGCGCCGGCAGGCCGGCTGGCGGATCTTCGGCGCCAAGCCGGGTGCCTACGGCGCCGGCGTGCAGGGCGCAATCGAAGAGCGGCTGTGGGAGACCCGCGCCGACCTTGCCGAGGTCTACCTGAACTGGGGCGGCTACGCCTACGGTGCCGCCGACGACGGCACGCCGGCGCGGGAACGCTTCGCCCAGCGCCTGGAACGCCTGCAGGCGGTGCTGCACAACCAGGACAACCGCGAGCACGACCTGCTCGATTCCAACGACTACTACCAGTTCCAGGGCGGCATGCTGGCGGCGGTGGAAACCCTGCGCGGCGCGCCGGTGGCCAGTTACCACGGCGACCACAGCCAGCCGGACAACCCGCGCATCCGCACGCTCAAGGAAGAACTCAACCGGGTGGTGCGGGCGCGGGCGGTGAATCCGAAGTGGATCGCCGGGATGAAGCGCCACGGCTACAAGGGCGCCTTCGAACTGGCGGCGACGGTGGACTACCTGTGCGCCTTCGATGCCACCAGCGAGCTGATCGACGACCACCAGTACGCGCTGCTGGCCGACGCCTACCTGCTCGACGCGGAGACCCGCGAGTTCGTCCGCCAGCACAATCCGCAAGCCTTGCGCGACATGGCCGAGCGCCTGGTGGAGGCGCAGCGGCGCGGGCTCTGGCAGGAGCCGGGGGCCTATCGCGAGGCCCTGGAGAACCTGCTGCTGGACGTCGAAGAGGAATAGCGGAGCGGCATGGCCGCTCCCACCGCTTTCAGCGCCGCTCGGCGAGCCGCCGGGCGGCGTCGCGGAGAATCCGCTCGGTGCCTTCCCAGCCGAGGCAGCCGTCGGTGATCGAGACGCCGTAGCGCAGTTCGCCGCCGAGCGCCTGGCAACCGTCGAACAGGTGGCTTTCCAGCATTACCCCGACCAGGTCGCTGGCACCGGCCAGGCGCTGGTCCAGCACGCTGGCGAGGACGCCGGGCTGGTTCAGCGGGTTCTTGCCGCTGTTGGCGTGACTGCAATCGACCATCATCCGCGTGGCGATGCCCTGGCTTTCCAGGGCCTGGCGCACGGCCTGCACCTGCTCGGGGCCGTAGTTCGAACCGTGGCGGCCGCCGCGCAGCACCACATGGGTGTCCGGATTGCCGCGGGTCTCGATCAGCGCCGGGTGACCGTGCGGGTCGAGGCCGAAATGGCGGTGGCCGTGGGCCGCCGAACGGATCGCGTCGCAGGCGATGCCGACGCCGCCGTCGGTGCCGTTCTTGAAGCCCACCGGCAGGCCGAGGCCGCTGACCAGCTCGCGGTGGATCTGCGATTCGCTGGTGCGCGCGCCGATCGCCGCCCAGCTCAGCAGGTCGTCGAAGTAGCCGGCGGCCAGCGGTTGCAGGAGTTCGGTGGCCAGCGGCAGGCCGAGGCGCAGCATGTCCAGCATCAGTTGCCGGGACAGCGCCAGGCCGGCGGCCATGTCGTCGCTGCCATCCAGGTGCGGATCGTAGGCGAGGCCCTTCCAGCCCACCGTGGTGCGTGGCTTTTCCACGTAGGCGCGCATCACCAGGAGCAACTGGCCGTCGAGTTCGTCGCTCAGCGCGGCGAGGCGTTCGGCGTATTCGAGGGCGGAGCGGGGATCGTGGATCGAACAGGGACCGACTACCACCAGCAGGCGCGGGTCGTCGCCGTCGAGGATGGCGCGGATGGCGTCGCGGCTGGCGGCGACCTGGCTGGCCAGCTCCAGCGGCAACGGCTGGCGGGCCTTGAGTTCGAGCGGGCTGGGCAGGCGTTCCAGGGCGGTACGGGCGGTGGCGCTGGGCAGGGCGACGGCCTGGACGTTCGGCGAAAGGGTGGTCAGTGCGGATACGGATGAGTTCATGGTCTGGCTTCCTGGGCTGGCGGCGGGCGTCCCGCGCGCGTCGTGCCCTATCGAGGTGTTCGGCAATGTCGTGGGTTGGCGAGCGGCTGGCGGCCGTCGCTAAATCGCCAGGTGTTGAGCGGGTAGCCAGTGCGGTAGCGGTATGCGGTCATGATCGATGTCCTGTGCGTTGGTCTGTGGTTGTGGCCTTGTGGGCCGGAAAAACGGGCCGGAAAAACAAAACCCCCGGTCGGGGAGCCGACCGGGGGTTTGCGTGTGCAGGGTAGGCGTCCCGTATACCGTGGGCGCCGTTGGGGTATCAGGCGCCGGAGTGGCTAAACCAATACCCGAAGAAATACGCGGCACGGGGTGCCTGCGGCGCACGCGCGCGCAACGACAAGCCAGGGCGCGAGGCACTGGAATGCAGGTGCGGATGGCGGGTGTGCGGCATGGGTTTCTCCCGTGAACGAGTCCCGAGCTTACTGCAAGCGAGGCGGCCGGTTCAACGACTGTTTCACGGTTCGATACCGGCGCCGCCGGCCTGATAGACTTGGCGGTCCGTATTTCCGTCCGTCCGCCGCAGGAATCCCCATGAGCGCTACCGTGCATTACCCCCTGTCCGCCGTGGTCGCCGCCGACGAACTGAAGCTGGCGCTGTGCCTGGCCGCGGTCGATCCGGCGATCGGCGGGGTACTGATCGAGGGGCCGCGCGGAATGGCCAAGTCGACCCTGGCGCGGGGCGTCGCCGAACTGCTGCCGGCGGGCGAGTTCGTTACCCTGCCGCTGGGCGCCAGCGAGGAGCGCATCGTCGGCAGCCTCGACCTGGACGCCGCCCTCGGCGAAGGTCGCGCGCGGTTTTCCCCGGGCGTGCTGGCCAAGGCCGACGGCGGCGTGCTCTACGTCGACGAAGTGAACCTGCTGCCGGACCACCTGGTGGACTTGTTGCTCGACGTCGCCGCCAGCGGCGTCAACCTGGTCGAGCGCGATGGCATTTCCCACCGGCATCCGGCGCGTTTCGTGCTGATCGGCACGATGAACCCGGAAGAGGGCGAACTGCGCCCGCAACTGCTCGACCGTTTCGGCCTCAACGTGCGTCTCGACACCCAGCCGCCGCCGGCCGAGCGGGCAGAGATCATCCGTCGCCGGCTGGCCTTCGATGCCGACCCGCAGGCCTTCGTCGAACGCTGGGAAGGCCAGCAGGACACCCTGCGCCGCCGTTGCGCCGAGGCGCGCCGGCGGCTGGCGCGGATTCCCCTGGACGATGCGGCGCTGGACAGCATCGCTCGACGCTGCTTCGAGGCGGCTGTCGATGGCCTGCGCGCCGACCTGGTCTGGCTGCGCGCGGCGCGCGCCCATGCGGCCTGGCGCGGCGGCGAGCGGATCGAGGCGGAGGACATCGATGCGGTGGAACATTTCGCCCTGCTGCATCGCCGTCGCCAGTCGAACCCGCCACCATCGGCGGCCAATCCACCGCCACCGCCCGCGGCGGCCCCTGTCGCGCTCCCGGAGCGCACCGGCGACGGCGAAGGGCAGTGGGGCGAATTGCCGGCTCGGCCGGTGGCCATGGGGACCGCCCGCGAGCTGCCGCGCTGGCCAAAAAAGCCCTGAGCATCCGCCCGCGCTCGGTCATGGGTGCGGATGCCAGGAGCAGACCCGGAGCCCTGCGCGGCGGACTTGGCGGCGCCCTGAGCCAGGGTGCGGAGGGCGCCATCCAATGGTTGCCGACCCTGCTGCGCGGACGTCCCCGACAGCGCCGCGACCTGCTTCGCCAGCCGCGCAGCCGGCGCCCGGGCGAACTCTGGCTGGTGATCGTCGATGCCTCCGCCAGCACCCGCCGGTACGGCGCCCTGGCCCAGGCCAAGGGAGTGTTGGCGACGCTGTTCGAGGAGGCTTATCGGCAGCGCATCCGCCTGGCCGTGCTGCATGCCACCGGGCAGCAGGCGCAATGGCTCTGGCAGGGGCAGAAGGCCTCGCGGGAGTTGCAGGACTGGCTGCGCCAGCTGGGCGCCGGCGGCGGTACGCCGCTGCTCGACGCCCTGCACCAGGCCGCTGGCTGGCTGGCGCGCCGACAGCGGCAGAAACCCGCCGAGCATCAGCGTCTGCTGGTGCTTACCGACGGCCGTCTGCGCGACTGGCCGGCGCTGCCGGAGGCTGCCTGCCCGAGCCTGCTGGTCGACCTCGAAAGCGGCCCGTTGCGCCTGGGCAAGGCCGAGCGCCTGGCCCGGGAACTGGGGGCCGAGTATCGGCATATCAGCGAATTGAACGAAGTCTGAGGGCGTTTCGGCGAGTCCTGCGGCTTTTTCGGTCAAATTGTATTTCGACTGTAATTCAATAAATATTATGCGCGTAATATCTTCCTGCGATCCAGCCAATCCATCTCACGGAGATATCCTCATGTCGCCGATTTCAGTCGTTATCGCCGGTTACGCCCGTTCGCCGTTCCACTTCGCCAGGAAAGGCGCGCTGGTCGATATCCGCCCGGATGACCTGGCCGCCGCGGTGCTCAAGGGGCTGGTGGAGAAACTCGATCTCGACCCTGCGCTGCTGGAGGACGTGGTCATGGGCTGCGCCTATCCGGAGGCGGAACAGGGCATGAACATCGCGCGCATCGCCAGTTTCCGTGCCGGCTTCCCGCAGAGCCTCGGCGGTGCGACCCTCAACCGTTTCTGCGGTTCGTCCATGAGCGCCGTCCACTACGCCGCCGGGCAAGTCCTGCTGGGCGCCGGAGAAGCCTTCATCGCCGCCGGGGTAGAGTCGATGACGCGGGTGCCGATGGGCGGCTTCAACCTGTCGCCCAATCCCGCGTTGCTGCAGGACTATCCGGCGGTATACATGAGCATGGGGCAGACCGCCGAGAATGTCGCCGAGCGCTACGCCGTCAGCCGCGTCGAGCAGGAAGAGATGGCCGTACGCTCCCACGCCAAGGCAGTCGCCGCGCGCGAGGCCGGCTTGCTGCGCGAGGAGATCGTCGCCATCGACACCCCCGCCGGCCGGGTCGCCGAGGATGGCTGCATCCGCCCGGGTACCAACCTGGAGAGCCTGGCCCAGTTGAAGCCGGCGTTCGGCGGCAGCGTCACCGCCGCCACCTCGTCGCCGCTCACCGATGGCAGCGCCGCGCTGCTGGTCTGTAGCGAGGACTTCGCGCGCCGCCACGGGCTGGCGATCCTGGCGCGGATCAAGGCGGTGGCGGTGGCCGGTTGTGCGCCGGAGATCATGGGCATGGGGCCGGTGCAGGCGACGCGCAAGGTTCTGCAACGGGCCGGGCTGGGCATCGCCGACATCGACCTGGTGGAGATCAACGAGGCCTTCGCCAGCCAATCCATCGCCTGCATCCGCGAACTGGGGCTGGACATGGACAGGATCAACCTGGATGGCGGCGCCCTGGCCATCGGTCATCCGCTGGGCGCCACCGGCGCGCGGATCACCGGCAAGGCCGCTGCGTTGCTGCGGCGCACCGGCGGGCGCTATGCCATCGCCACCCAGTGCATCGCCGGCGGCCAGGGCGTGGCGACCCTGCTGGAAGCGGTGGAGTGATCGCGCGCCGATGAAAAAAGGCCCGGTGGATGAGCCGGGCCTGGATGGGGAACCTGCGCCGGCGGCCCGGCGCAGGGTAGTCGCGGTTACTTGATGAAGTCGTGACCCCAGCGTTCGATCTGGCTGGCGCTCTTCTGCATCTGCAGCGACCGCGATTGTGCTTTCTGGCCGGCGGCGGCGATCTCGTCGTCGACCACCTTGGTCGACAGCGACAGCCAACTGGTCACGAAGGCCATGGCGTCGCTGTGGATCTCCAGGGCGTCCTGGTTGATGTTGGCGATGCCGTCGCACTTGCTGTGGTAGCACTCGTCGTAGGCCTTGCCGGCGGTGCCGCCGTACTTCTGCGCCTGCTCTTCGGTCTTCAGGCCCTCGGCGCCGGTGAACAGGCCGCCGAAGGCGATGCCGCTGTTGAAGAACTCGGCGTAGTCGGAGCGGAAGTCGATCTCGGTGCCTTCCGATTGCTGGCCGCGCAGGCGGAAGTAGGCTTCGAACAGGCGCTCGATGGCGGCCGAGCCGGGCGGACCCTGGAGGCCGAAGTCGGAACCGTCGCCGTCATAGATGAAGTTGCCGAAGTTCGGCGAGCCGATCATGTCGAAGTTCAGGTAGGCCTTGATCTTCTTCTTCTCTTCCGGGGCGAGGTTCTGCACGTAGTGGGTCGAGCCCACCAGGCCGGCTTCCTCGGCGCCCCACCAGGCGAAGCGCACCTTGTTGACCGGCAGCGCCTTGGCCAGCAGCACGGCCATCTCCAGTTGGGCGGCGCTGCCCGAACCGTTGTCGTTGATACCGGGGCCTTCGAACACCGAGTCGAGGTGCGCGCCGACCATCACCACGTTGTTCGGGTTGCCGCGACGGGTCTCGGCGACCACGTTGTAGGTCTCGGTCTTCTTGCGTACCACGTCGACCACCAGGTGCAACTGCAGGTCCGGGGTCTGCGACCAGGCCACGCCGTTGTCGTAGGTGGCGAAGATCACCGGGATGCCGCCCTCGTAGGACTCGCCCACGGTGACGTTCTCCAGGCCCTTGCGGTCGTCGGTGTTGCCCTGGTTGAAGATGATCACCCCGGCGGCGCCGGCGGCCGCGGCGTTCTCGGCCTTCTGCTCGAAGTTGCAGGTGCCGCGCTGGATCAGCGCGATCGAGCCGGCCGGGAAGTTGGCGAAGTCTTCCGCCTCGCAACCGCTGGTGGAGGTGTTGCCGGCGCCGAGGGACAGGTCCACCGGGACCACCTTGGCGGTGACGTCGCCTGCCTCGGTCTGCGACAGGTAGGTGAAGTCCTTCTCCCATTCGTAGGTGACCGGCTGCGGCACGGTGGCGCTCAGGCTACCCGGGCCTTTCGGGTAGTAGGCGGTGAACGGGAAGGGCTGCACGCTGACCTTGTAGCCGGCTTTCTGCAGGGTCTGCTTCACGTAGTCGACGGAGGCCTGGTAGCCCGGCGTGGCGGCGGCGCGGTTGCCGTCGTTGAGACTGGCGATGTCCTCCAGCTTCTGCAGGCGCTTGACCACGTTGCTGGCTTGCAGGCAGCGCGGCAGGCCAAGCGGGGTGCTGACCAGCAACGGCGATTTGCAGATCGACGGGTTGGGTTTGCCGGGCGTCCAGAACTCGGTGAACTGTTGCGCTTCCGAAGGTGCCGCCAGGGATGCGGCGGAAACCGAGAGGGCGAGGGCGCCGAGTGCGTATCTGAGATTGTTCTTGTTGCTCATGAGACTCCGTTCCTTGTGAGGCGATGATCGATAAGCCGTTGATGGCATGGCGCTATTGCCCGAAATGCCGCCTCGGGCACGGCCTGACTGCCAGACTAGGAGCGCTTTCCGGGCTGTCCTGGCGTAATTCCTGAAATGTGAATTTCATCAACTTTTTGTGGAAGAATTGCTGATAGCTCGCTGGCGGGATGGAGGGCGGCTTTCTATCATTAATGCCCTTCGGCGCGGGCCCATGGCCGTTGGTCGGGGCTGGGAGGATGGTGCAGCAGGAAGGAAACCGTCTGGCGCGCGGATAAGCGCGCGAGCGGAAGTGGCTGGCACCAGCGCTGTCACAGATTTGTCGGAAATTTTGTATACATTTGTCTGGATATTTTCGGATCGAATTGTCTACAGTGTGCGCACAACAATAAAAGCGAGAACAGCGCACCATGAAAACGACGTCCTCCGGAACCCCACCCGTTCCACGGCCTGAAGACGAGAACCTCGGTGTCGGCGCCAACATGGCCTACGGCCTGCAACATGTGCTGACCATGTATGGCGGTATCGTCGCGGTCCCCCTGATCCTCGGCCAGGCCGCCGGCCTCGCGCCCGGCGACATCGGCCTGCTGATTGCCGCTTCGCTGTTCGCCGGCGGCCTGGCGACCCTGTTGCAAACCCTCGGCGTGCCGTTCTTCGGCTGTCAGTTGCCGTTGGTCCAGGGGGTGTCCTTCGCTGGCGTGGCGACCATGGTGGCGATCATTGGCAGCGGTGGCAGCGGCGGCATTCCCGCAGTGCTCGGCGCGGTGATGGCGGCCTCGCTGATCGGGTTGCTGATCACGCCGATCTTCTCGCGCATCACCAAATTCTTCCCGCCGCTGGTGACCGGCATCGTCATCACCACCATCGGCCTGACCCTGATGCCGGTCGCCGCGCGCTGGGCGATGGGCGGCAACAGCCACGCGCCGGACTTCGGCAGCATGGCCAACATCGGCCTGGCGGCGATCACCCTGGTCATCGTGCTGCTGCTGAGCAAGCTCGGCAGCGCCTCGATCTCGCGCCTGTCGATCCTCCTGGCGATGGTCATCGGCACCGTCATCGCGGTGTTCCTCGGCATGGCCGACTTCTCCAAGGTCACCGAAGGCCCGCTGGTGGCGTTTCCCACGCCGTTCCACTTCGGCATGCCGACCTTCCAGGTCGCCGCGATCATCTCGATGTGCATCGTGATCATGGTGACCCTGGTGGAAACCTCGGCGGACATCCTCGCGGTAGGCGAGATCATCGACACCAAGGTCGACTCGCGGCGCCTGGGCAACGGCCTGCGCGCGGACATGTTCTCCAGCATGCTGGCGCCGATCTTCGGCTCCTTCACCCAGAGCGCCTTCGCCCAGAACGTCGGCCTGGTGGCGGTGACCGGGATCAAGAGCCGCTACGTGGTCGCCACCGGTGGGTTGTTCCTGGTGATCCTCGGCCTGCTGCCGGTGATGGGCCGGGTGATCGCCGCGGTGCCCACCGCCGTGCTCGGCGGCGCCGGCATCGTGTTGTTCGGCACGGTCGCCGCCAGCGGCATCCGCACCCTGTCGAAGGTGGACTACCGCAACAACATGAACCTGATCATCGTCGCCACTTCGATCGGCTTCGGTATGATCCCGATCGCCGCGCCGACCTTCTACGATCACTTCCCCAGTTGGTTCGCCACCATCTTCCATTCCGGCATCAGTTCCTCGGCGATCATGGCGATCCTGCTCAACCTGGCGTTCAACCACTTCACCGCCGGCAACTCCGACCAGCAGTCGGTGTTCGTCGCCGCCAGCGAGCGGACCCTGCGCTACCAGGACATCGCCGCCCTGCACGAAGGCGACTATTTCCTCGACGGCAAGCTGTACGACGCCCAGGGCAACGAAGTGCCGCTGGCCGGCGACGACAGCCATGGCGCGCCGCCGCGACGGCGCAGCGAAACCGCTGAAGCCGGCAGCGCCTGAGCGGCGCCGCGATGAACGACGGCCCTCCTTGCGAGGGCCGTTTTCGTTGTGCGCTTCAGAACAGCGCCTTGCCGCGGTCCAGGCGCTGGTCCACCAGCCATTTGCCGTGGGCGATGGAGGCGCGCTGGGCGTTTTCCAGGTCGGCGAGGAAGGCGAAGCGCACGGGCAGGGCGATGCGCTTGCTGGTGTGGCCTTCGGGATCGGTGATGTGGCAGCCACCGGCCCAGGGCGTGGGAATGCCCGGATGCTCGACGACGTCGGCGGTGATGGTGTAGCTGCGGTGCTGGCAGTGCAGGCTGGCCATGGCATGCTCCTCTCTGTCGGAGGCCGACCCGGCTACCTGCGCGACGCCTGTGGTTGCCACGGAGGAGCCTCGGGGCGGCGAGGTTTTCCCTGCGTGTCCCTACCTCTATAGCAGATCGTCGCCGGTCCGCCGCGAGAGCCGACGAAGGGCCGCGCTCAGCGGCGCTGGCGACGGCCGAGCATGCGCTCCAGGGTGCCGTCGCGGCGGACCCACTGGTGGTAGCCGGCGGCGAGCGCATGGAGCAGCACCACCGAGGTGCTCAGCCACAGGCCGACCACGCGGTGAACGGCGTCGAAGGGCTTCTCGAATGCCTCCCAGCTCAGGTTCCAGGTGTGCGAAATCCAGGCGAACAGCGCGGTGTCCTTGAAGCTGGGTACCACGAACAGGCCGAAGTCGGTGGGCAGGCGGGTGCCGACGTAGCCGGTGAGCGGCATCACCAGCATCAAGGCATACAGCGACAGGTGCGCGTAGTGCGCCAGGCGGTGCTCCAGCGGCGTCCCGGGGACCGCTGGCAGGCGCGGCCCGCGCAGCCGCGAGACGATCCGAGGGATCAGCAGCAGGCCGACCAGCAGGCCCAGCACCCAGTGCAGGTTGAGTACCGGCAGGCGCTGCGGGTGGTCGTGGCCGAGCACCCAGATGACGAAATAGGCCAGCACGATCGCGCCGATGAAACAGAACGCCATGCTCCAGTGCAGCAGGCGGGTGGACAGGCTGTAGACGGTCGCTGGATGCGTCACGGGAATGCCTCGCAGAGAGTGAAGGCGTGCAATCTATGAAACGTCCGGAGAGCGATCAAACGTATTTATGGATAATCGATAACGGAAAACTTAATCGAAACTTTCACATGTGACGTTATTGCACCGAAACAGTGCTGCGAGTCGCTTTTTTCCGAACCGGAAGCTACTTGGCGGAATAATTCCGGGTCGGGATCATTGTAAGTTGGTTTTTCCTTCGCCCCGGCACTCGCGCCACGCCGGCAGAGCCTGGGGCGGGGCGCGGCTGACCCTCAAGCATTATCGGGAAATATATTCCGTTGTCTTTCCGCTGACGTTTTGCCGACAGCAAGCTGACACAGATGTAATTGAACTCGATCGCTTCGTTTCTATAGTCTTCGAACACTTCGCCGTGCACTTTCAAGGACGGCAAGTGCATATCCTGCGTCTTTTCCGCCATGACGATTCTCGAGGTGAGAGCATGAGTAGTGAGCACGATGGCAAGGACCAGGACGACCTGTTCTCCCCGTTGCCTTACCTGCTGGTTTCCGGCGCTGTCGTGCTCATGACCCTGCTGCTGCGCTGCCTGTTTTGCCCGGGCGAGCAGTTCTGATCGCCCGGACCGGGACGACTCAGCGACCGCGGCTGAGGAAGTCGATCACCAGGCGATTCATCGGCGCGGCGCACTCTTCCGGCAGCCAGTGGCCGCAGCCGGGCAGGACATGGCCTTCGACGTCCTCCGCATAGGCTTTCATCTGCTCCAGCTGGAACGTGCCCATGCCGCCGTGGCCGCCGCCGGCGAGGGTCATGGTCGGCATCTGCAGGCGGGTCTTCGCCAGTTCGGCGTTCTGCCGCACGCTCTCGTTCAACGCGCGGTAGTACTCGAACGAGGCGTTCAGGCTGTGCGGCTTGGCGTACGACCTGGCGTACAGATCCAGCAGGCGCTCGCTGAACACCTCGGTGTTGCTGGCATGGGACTTGATGAAGTGCTCGAGGAAGAAGCGTTCCTTGCCGGCGATCAGGGTTTCCGCCAGGCGGTCGTCGGCGGCGAAGAAACTGAAGTGCCAGACCAGCGACTCGCCCTGGGCGGTGAAGGCCGGGAAGCGGTAGATCCGCGCGTCCGGGATCGGCGCTTCCATGTACACCAGGCGGGCGATGTCGGCCTGGTTCTTCACCACCATCGGGTAGGTGTTCCAGATACCAATGTCGTGGGCCACCAGGTCGAACGGGCGATCCGGGCTGAATTGCCGGGCCAGCTTGTGCAGGTAGACGGCGACCTGTTCGCCGCTATAGCCGGTCTTCGGCGGCTCGGACTGGCCGAGGCCGGGCAGGTCCGGCGCGATCACGGTGAAGCGCTTGGCCAGTTCCGGCATCAGTTGGTGCCATTCGTACCAGGTCTGGCCGAAACCGTGTACCAGCATCACCAGCGGCCCCTGGCCGCCTTTCACGTAGTGCAGCTTCACGCCGTCGACTTCCCGGTAGGCGCTTTCGAAGCCATTCGGGACGGGGAATTCCTCGGCGGCGAAGCCGCCCAGGGAGAAGGTCAGGGCGATGCCGGCCAGGAGGCCGCGGCAGAGTCTATCGAGGATCATGGTTGTGCTTCCTTGGTGGGCTCAGTGAGGGATTTGGCCGCCGAGGGACGGCTCGGTGGCAGCTTGGCGTGGCGTCAGCATCAGCAGCAGGGCCACGGCCATCGCCGCCAGGCAGACCAGCGCGCCGACCTCGCCGAGCGGCGCCAGGCCGCTGCCGTCGATCACCCGGCTGCCGGCGAGGGCGCCGATGCCGATCCCGGCGTTGCAGGCGGAGATGTTCAGCGAGGCGGCGAACGCCGGGGCCCGCGGCGCGGACTTCATCACCCGCACCTGGCCGACGATGAACAGTGCTGCCTGGGCCACGCCCCAGGTCGCCAGGGTGGCGGCGAGCAGCCAGGCGTTGCCGAGGGTCGGCACCAGGGCGAGCATGCCCAGCGCCATCAGCAGGACGAACAGCAGGGTTGCGCCCAGCGGGCTGCGATCCACCAGGCGCCCGCCGAGCCAGTTGCCGAGCAGGCCTACCGCGCCGAAGCCCATCAGCGTCCAGCCGACCAGCGAACCGCTGAAGCCGGCCAGGCGCTGGAGGATGTCGGCCAGGTAGGTGTAGGGGGTGAACATGCCGGTGAAGACCAGCAGCGACAGCAACAGGTGGCCGAGCACCAGCGGTTGGCGCAACACGCTCGCCTGGCTGCGCAGCGAGATACCCGGCCGTCCGGGAATGCGCGGCAGCCAGGCGGCCAGCAGCAGCGCCTTGGCCAGGGCCAGCGCGGCGAGTGCGGCGAATGCCAGGCGCCAACCCCAGGCGTCGGCGATCAGCGTGCCGATGGGAATGCCAAGCACGGTGGCGGCGACGATGCCGAAGAACACCAGCGCCACGGCGCGCCCTTCGCGCGAGGGGCCGGCCAGGTGCGCGGCGGTTTCGCTGGCCATGGCCCAGAACACCGGGAGCGCCAGGGCCGGGACGAAGCGCGCCACGGCCATCGTCCAGATATCGCCGGCCACGGCGGCCAGCGCATTGGCCGCGGCGAACAGCAGCAGGCAGGCGACGAACAGCCGCTTGCGTTCGACGCCCGCCAGCGCGGCGGTGAGGAACGGACCGAAGGCGGCGACGCTGAAGGCGAACAGGCTGACCAGCAGGCCGGCCTGGGCGACGCTGACCTGGAGGTCTGCGGCAAGTGCCGGGAGCAGGCCGACGATGACGAACTCGGTGGTCAGGATGGTGAAGCCGGCGGCGGCCAGCAGGAGGATCGGCAATAGCACGGCAAGACTCCTCCGCGAGCGCAGCCGTGGCCGCGCCCGGGAACGATGCATGGGAGGGAAGGGAATCAGGCCGTAGCGGACTGGCCGAGGGTCGGGTAATCGGTGTAGCCGGCAGCGTCGCCACCGTAGAACCGCGCCTGGTTGGCCTCGGCCAGCGGCGCGCCGAGACGGATCCGCTCGACCAGGTCGGGGTTGGCGATGAACGGCCGGCCGATCGCCACCGCGTCGGCCAGTCCGGCCTGGAGTATCGCTTCGGCGCGCTCGGCGTCGTAGTTGCCGCAGACGATCAGCGGCGCGCGGAAGCGTTCGCGCAGGCGCTCGCGGAAGCCTTGCGGGTAGGCCGGGCCGCCGCTCCATTCCCACTCGGCCAGGTGCAGGTAGACGATGCCGCGTCGCTGCAGGGCTTCGGCGAGGTAAAGGGTCATCGCTTCCGGCTCGTCGTCGTGCATGTCGTTGATCGTGCCCCAGGGCGACAGGCGCAGGCCGACGCGCTCGGCACCGACCGCGGCGACCAGCGCGTCGACGATCTCCAGCAGGAACCGCGCGCGGTTCTCCAGGCTACCGCCATAGGCATCGCTGCGCCGGTTGCTGGCGCTGGCGAGGAACTGGTCGATCAGGTAGCCATTGGCGCCATGCAGCTCGACCAGGTCGAAGCCGGCGTCGAGCGCGTTGCGTGCGGCGCGGACGAATTCGTCGCGGACCCGGCGGATGTCTTCCAGGGTCATTTCCCGCGGCGCGTCGGCGGGCGCCATGGACCCGCCGCCCTGGCCATCGGCGATGAACACCTGGGCCTTGGCCTGGATCGGCGAGGGCGCGATCGGCGCCTCGCCGCCGGCCTGCAGCGAGCGATGCGACATGCGCCCGACATGCCAGAGCTGCGCGGCGATCAGTCCGCCGGCGGCGTGCACCGCCTCGGTGACCTGGCGCCAGCCGGCCAATTGCGCCTCGCTGTAGATACCGGGGGTGTAGGCGTAGCCCTGGCCGAGGCGGGAAATCTGCGTGCCCTCGCTGACGATCAGCCCGGCGCCGGCGCGCTGCGCATAGTAGAGAGCGTTCAGGGCGGTCGGCACGTCGCCCGCCTGTTGCGCCCGGGAGCGGGTCATCGGCGCCATGACGATGCGGTTGCGCAAGGCCAGGTTGCCTACGGCGAGCGGGGAGAGGAGCAGGTTGGACATGGTCTTTTCCTTTCGAAGGCGGCAGGGAGATGGCTTGAACATCTGTATCGGTCGCTAAATAATATGGCGACGGCAACGCTCGTCAAGTAAATTTATAGTGATCGATACAAATAATGGAGGTCAGGATGGCAACGCGAGGCAGGCCACGGGCATTCGACAGGGACACCGCCCTGCAGCGAGCCATGGACGTGTTCTGGGTGCGTGGCTACGAAGGCGCTTCGCTGGCGGCCCTGACCGAGGCGATGGAAATCAGGCCGCCCAGCCTGTACGCCGCCTTCGGTAGCAAGGAAGGGCTGTTCCGCGAAGCCCTGGCCCACTATCTCGGCCAGCACGGCCGCTATCGCCGGGATGTCCTCGATGGCGCGCCGAGCGCCCGCGAGGGCGTGGCCGAGCTGCTCCGCGAGACCGTCGCGCGCTTCTGTTCCGACGAGTTCCCGCGCGGTTGCCTGGTGGTGCTCGCGGCGCTGACCGGAACCCCGGAAAGCGAGGCGGTGCGGGACGCGTTGAGCGCCGAGCGCGGCGAGTCGATCCGCCTGTTCCGTGAGCGCATGCGGCGCGGCATCGCTGACGGCGACCTGGCGGCGGACACCGACGTGGAGGAGTTGGCGACCTTCTATGCCACCGTGCTGTTCGGCCTCAGCGTGCAGGCCAAGGACCGGGTGCCTTGCGAGCGCCTGCTGGCGGTGGTCGAACGGGCGCTGCGCGCCTGGCCCTGAGCGGGCCGCATCAGGCCGCCGCGCTGCGGCGCAGCCATTCCAGCAGCAGCGTGGCAGGCTCTCCGGCCTGCAACGGTCGCGGGGTCAGCAGGTGATAGCTGCTGCCGTCGGCGAGGAATCCCAGTGGCGCCGCCAGCAGGCCGGCGGCCAGATCGTCGCGCACCAGTTGCCAGGGACCGATGGCCACGCCGAGTCCGGCGCCGGCCGCCTGCAGGCTCAGGTAGAAGTGCTCGAAGCGCTGCCCTTCGGTCGTCGCCGGCGCCTGTCCGGCGAGACGGGTCCAGGTGTTCCAGGCTTGCGGGCGGGTCGCCGTGTGCAGGCGCGGTGCGACGGCGCGAAGCCCGGGCGGGCCTGCATCGAGGTGGAAATGCCGTTCGACGTCGCTCGCCCGGCAGACCGGCCCGACCTGCTCGTCGAACAGCCAGTGGGCATGGCTGCCGGGCGGCCAGGGGAAGTCGTTGCGGCGGATCGCCAGGTCGATGCCGCGGCCGAAGGCGAACGGCCCGCCGCCGGCGACCAGTTGGATCGACAGTCGTGGCTGTTCCTGCATGAATCCGGCGATCCGCGGGATCAGCCAGCGCATCAGCAAGGTCGGTTCGCAGGACAGCACCAGCGCGGTGGGGCCGGCCTCCGCGCGCAGGGTCTCGCCGGTGCGCTCGATCAGGTCGAGGGCCGGGCCGGTGCCGGCGAGCAGGCGCCTGCCGGCCTCGCTGAGGAAAACCCGCTGGCCGCGGCGTTCGAAGAGCGCACAACCGAGTTCCTCCTCCAGGGTCCGCACGGCGCGGCTGATGGCACCGTGGGTCAGGCACAGGGCCTCGGCGGCACGGGAAAAGTTCTCCAGGCGGGCGGCGGCCTCGAAGCAGCGCAGGGCGTTCAGCGAGGGCAGGCGACGGCGCCTGAATGGTGAGTTTTCCTCACCATGATTGTCAGTATTCATCGTTCTCGCTCGGCGCTGGAGACCGGTAGATTGTGTCGTCCATTCTACCTTGGAGCCTTCCAGGCATGACAGAGTTGCTAGCTTTCCTGACCATCACTGTGCTTGCGGTGATCAGCCCCGGCGCCGATTTCGCCATGGTCTCGCGCAACAGCCTGCTGTATTCCCGCCGCGCCGGCCTGCTCACCGCGCTGGGCATCGGCGCGGGGGTAACGGTACATGTCGGCTACAGCATCCTCGGCGTCGGCGTGCTGGTGCGCGAGTCGCTGGCGCTGTTCACCGCGCTGAAGCTGGCGGGCGCCGCCTACCTGGTGTTCCTCGGCCTGCGCATGCTGCTGGCGCGAGAGGACTCGGTGGCGGAGGAGGCGGCGGGCGGCGCCGGGGTTTCGTCCTGGGCGATGTTGCGCAGCGGCTTCCTGACCAATGCGCTCAATCCGAAGACCTGCCTGTTCGTGGTCAGCCTGTTCATGCAGGTGATCGATCCGCATACCGCGTTGCCGGCGCAACTGGGCTACGGGGCCTTCATCGCGCTCGCCCACGTGGCCTGGTTCGGCCTGGTCGCCTGCTTTCTCTCGAGCCCGGCGGTGCGCGGCCGGCTCCTGCGTTTCCGCCGGCGCATCGACCAGTTCTTCGGCGCCCTGCTGGTCGGTTTCGGCGTCCTGCTGGGGGCGAAAAGCCCATGAGCATGGACCACTGATGGCCGCTTGCCGCCTTTGAAGCGAGGCCGGCGGCTCCCTAGAATGCGCCGTTCATGCCGTCGCCAGTTGAGGGATGGTCCCAGGATCGCGGGACGCATGGGAGTTGCATGAAGAAGGGAGCGACGCTTTTCGCCGTCCTCTGGGCGGTACTCGGCCTGGGCCTGCTGGTCGGTTTGCCGGTGGCCATTCATTTCATTCTCGGCCAGTACGACGAGGCCGGCTTCAGCGGGCCGCAACTGGTCTTCGAGGAACAGGGCCATTCCTACCTGGCGTTCACCCTCGACGACTATCGCGCCAACGAAGTGGACAACGGCGTGGTACACGGCAGCAGCCGCAGCTATGCCCAGGTGGTCGACCTGGAGGACGGCAGCCTGCGCTGGAGCATGCGCCTGGATGCCGACAACGAGCGCGGCGACGACTGGGGTTCCGGCGAACTGCTGGGCCAGTCGTCGCGCTACCTGTTCTTCCTGCGCAACGAACTCTACGTACTCGACCGGCGCGACGCCGCCCCTGCGCTGGCGTTCGACGAGCTGGAGCGGCGCACTGGCGGCCTGCCGTTGAAGTCGGCGCCCTGGGGGAAGGACGCCTATCGCTACGACGAAGGCCGGGGCGGATTGCTGATGCTCGCGCTGGACGGCCGCGTCTGGTTCCTCGACGGCGACAGCCTGGCCCTGCGCGAAGCTCCGGAAGTCGATGCCGCGCGGTATTTCCACGGCGACCCGCCGCCGCCGGCGAATGCCGGGATCGACTGGCAGGCGCCGGGCCTGACGCGCCTGCCCGACGGACGCCTGCTGATCCTCGCCAGCGATCACGAGGCCCGAGCGCTGGAGCGTGGCGAGGCGCTGCCGGCAGCGAACCAACGGGCGCGACGCCAGCGCCTGTCACTGGGCACCCTGGATTGGCGGTCGCCGGCGGAGAATCGACTGCGTCCGCTGCTCGACGCGGCCTTCCTGCAGGCTGGCCTGCTGCCCGATCCAGCCGCTGCCGAAGAGCCGCAGCGGCTGCTCGATCGACCGTCCGAGCGGCAGCGCCAGCATCCGTCGCTGCCGCCCGAGCCGCAGCCGCCGGAAGAGTTCGACGAGCGCGTGGAGCGTTTTCCCAGTACCCGTGCGTTCCTTGCGGCGCGTGACGCCTACCGCCAGGAACGGCGACGCTGGATTGCCGCGCACGATGCCTGGCGGGAACGGGTCGCCGACCTGGAGGCGGCGGCGGATGCCGAGTACCGTCGCCGGCGCGACGAGCAGACGCGCGAGGAGGCGTTGTACCGTCGCTATGCCTCGGCGCTGCCGGGCGGCGATTCCAGGTTGGCGCGCCGTCCCTGGCGAGTCGACGGCAACTGGCTGGTGCTGCACCGGCGCAGCCTGGCCGAGCGTAGCGAGCTGCTGCTCAGCTCGGTGTCTGGCGACGGCAGCTTGCTCTGGACCCTGGAGCTGCCCATCGAGCGTCCCGAGCGGCTGTTCCGCCTGGATGCCCACAACCTGCTTCTCAGCGGCCGTGGAGAGGAAGGCGGGCGGTTGGTGCGGGTCGATCTGCGCCGGGGCAGCGGCATCGTCCATCGCCTCGGGCGCGGCGGCGCGCCATTGCAGCGGGTCGAGTGGCCCGAAGGCCAACCGTGATCGCCTGCGCCCGGCCTGGGTGGCTGCCCAGCGGGGGGGCCGGGCGCCGATTCAGGGGTTCCTGAAGACGAATACGCCGCTGTCCACCAGGCGCGTCAGGCGGATGCGCAGCAGCAGGGTGCGGTGGGCTGCGAGGAAGCGCGGCACCTGCGCCAGCGGAATTGCCAGGCCTTCGCTGTCGCCGGGGCCCACCGCGGTATAGCCGACCGGCTGGCGCGGCGGATCGAACGGCGGCTGGGCCGACACGCTGAGCGACAGGGTGTCCACGGCGAAACCGGCGAGCAGGTCGTCGAGGGACTCGATCGACAGGTACAGCGAGCGGTAGGCGGGGTTGTCCTCGTAGGGATGGACGTCGGCGATGACCTGCTCGTAGAAGCGCTGTTCGAAACGCCGGTCGCTGTTCAGCTTGCGGAAGAACTGGATGAAGTAGTCGCGCACCTCCTGGTCGAGGTCGTCGCAGACGTGGCTGACCAGGTTCAGGTAGCGCGGCGAGCGGCGCTCGATGCCGGGGTCGAGCTGATCGATGCGGCGCTGCCAGGGGAAGCTTGCGCCGCTGCTCCGGTAATCGGCGTCCTCGACCTCCAGTGCGGCGCGGATCAGCTCCAGGGTACGCGGGTTCTTCGGCCCGCGGTCCTTCAGCGCCACGCTGGCGTGGTTCTCGCCGTCGACGATGGCGAAGGCGATCTCGCCGCGCGATTCTTCCAGGCGCCAGCCGGGCCTGGCGCGCTGGCGGACATCCAGTTCGAGGCTCAGGCGGCAGGCGTTGAGGTTCGCCGTGGCGATCCGCACCGTGCCGTCGCCGCCGGCTTCGTTGGCGATGGCTTCGACGCCGCTGTAGCCGACATTGCCCACCAGTACCGTGGCGAGCAGGCGGCCGGCGCCGTACCAGGCCTCGGCGCCGAACAGGTCGCGCTCGGCGAGTTGCCAGGAGTACGGCGAGCCCAGCTCCAGTCCCTTCAGCACCTGGGTGCCGGTCTGCCCGACGAAGCGGTTCCAGCCTTTCAGCACGCGACCGATGAAGGAGCGTCCCTTGTGCGCCAGCGGCGAGCCGAAGTTGGCCGGGGCGAGCATCAGGAAGCGCTTGACCGGCGCGCTGGCGGGGTCGAAGTGGCGGGTCAGCCAGTCGCGCAGCACCAGGGCGCCGGTACTGTGCACCACCACGTCCACCGTGCGCGGTGCCCGCGACAGTCCCTGGGCGGTCCAGGCGCGATCCAGGGCGGCGGCGAGGTCGGCGTAGGTGACGTCGTCCTGCAGGGAGATCCAGTCGGCGAGGCAAATCTGCGTCGGCGCGCTGCCGAACCAGGCTTCCATCTGCTCGGCGAGGCGGCGGAACGACTTCGAATCGTCGCTCCAGCCGTGGACGATGACGATCGAACGGGGCATGTCCGGCATCCTCTGGGGCTGATCCGGGCGACTATAGATCATGCGCCGCGGCGACGTGCCCTGACCTGTGAAAACGTCTAGGATGCGGCGGTCGCCCCCGACTGCCGCCGGCGCGGCATCGCCAGCGCGTTGCTGCGGCAGGCGCGGGACGACTGTCGCGGCGACCGCCTGTTCACTTCCTGCAACCGCTCCAACCTGCCGATGCGGCGCCTGCTGGAGCGCAAGGGATTCCAGCCGAGCGGGGTGATCGACAACCTCGACGAAGGTGATCCGGAGCTGGTCTTCGTGCGTTTCCTCGCGCCGTCGCGCTGAGCCCCGGGCTCATTTCAGGTTGCCGGCGAGGAACTGGCGCAGGCGTTCGCTGCGCGGCGCGCCGAACACCTGGTCCGGCGTCCCTTGCTCTTCGATCACGCCCTGGTGGAGGAAGATCACATGGCTGGAAACCTGGCGGGCGAACGCCATCTCGTGGGTGACCAGGACCATGGTGCGACCTTCCTCGGCCAACTGCTGCATGACTTTCAGCACTTCGCCGACCAGTTCCGGATCGAGCGCCGAGGTCGGTTCGTCGAACAGCATCACCTGCGGCTCCATGGCCAGGGCGCGGGCGATCGCCACGCGCTGTTGCTGGCCGCCGGAGAGTTCGCAGGGATACTGCCGTTCGACCTTCTCCGCCAGGCCGACCTTGGCCAGGTAGTGGCGCGCGTGGGCCACGGCGTCGTCGCGGTTCATTCTCAGGACGTTGACCGGGCACTCGACCACGTTCTCCAGCACCGTCAGGTGGCTCCACAGGTTGAAATGCTGGAAGACCATCGCCAGCCGGCTGCGGATCCTCTGCAACTGCCGGGGATCGGCGGCGCGCAGCTCGCCCAGGGTGCCGGGACGGGTGCGCAGTTCCTCGTCGCCGACGCGGATGCGCCCGGCACAGGGCTTTTCCAGGAAGTTGACGCAGCGCAGGAAGGTGCTCTTGCCCGAGCCGGAGGAGCCGATGATGCTGATCACGTCTCCCTTGCCGGCCCTGAGCGAAACGCCCCTGAGCACCTCATGGCTGCCGTAGCGCTTGTGGATGTCTTCGACCTGCAGGCTGTACATGCGCGTGTCTCCGGGAGAGGTCAGTGGGTTTGCGGTCTGAGGTAGGCCAGCCAGCGCAGCTCGCCGCGGCGGAACAGCCAGATCAGCAGGAAGGCGGTGCCGGCGTAGAGCGCGCCGGCGATGCCGAAGGACAGGAACGGCGCATAGGTGGCGGAATTGACGTCGCGGGCCACCTTGAGCAGGTCCGGCACTGTGGCGGTGAACGCCACCGAGGTGGAATGCAGCATCAGGATCACTTCGTTGCTGAAGTACGGCAGTGCCCGGCGCAGCGCCGAGGGCAGGACGATGCGCCGGTAGAGGGTGAAGCCGCCCATGCCGTAGGCGCGCGCCGCTTCCACTTCGCCGTGGGGCGTGTTCCTGATCGCGCCGGCGAAGATTTCCGTCATGTAGGCGCAGGTGTTGAGGACGAAGGCCAGCACCGTGCAGTTGAAGCCGTCGCGGAAGAACGCGTTGAGAAAGTCCTGGGCGCGTATGGCATTCAGGCTGTAGACGCCGGTGTAGAAGAACAGCAACTGGATGTACAGCGGGGTGCCGCGGAACACGTAGGTGTAGAGCCAGACCGGGTAGCGCAGCAGCGGGTTGCCGCAGGTCCGCGCCACCGCCAGCGGGATGGCCAGCAGGAAGCCAAGCGCCACGGCGAGGATCAGCAGCCACAGGGTCATCGCCAGTCCGGTCAGTTGCAGGCCGTCGGTCCACAGGTAGGCCTGCCAGTATTCGTCGAGTACCGCGTTCATGGCAGCGGCCTCCTGACGCCCAGCGAGCTGCGCCGCTCCAGCCACAGCAGCGCGGCGTTGGAGATTGCGGTGATGGCCAGGTAGATCAGCCCGCAGACCAGGGTGAAGTGGAAGAACTGCAGGGTGCCTTTGCCGGCGTCCTGGGTGGCCTTGACCAGGTCGCCGAGACCGATGATCGAGACCAGCGCGGTGGACTTGACCAGCACCTGCCAGTTGTTGCCGATGCCCGGCAGGGCGTAGCGCAGCATCTGCGGCAGGAGTACCCGGCGGAACACTCGCCAGCGCCCCATGCCGTAGGCTTGCGCGGCTTCGACCTGGCCGGCCGGGACCGCCTGGAAGGCGCCGCGGAAGGTTTCCGTGAAGTAGGCGCCATAGATGAACGCCAGGGTGACGCAGCCGGCGGCGAACGGGTCGATGTCGACCTGGCCGATGCCGAGGGCGTCGGTGACGCGGTTGAGGAGGATCTGCAGGCTGAAGAACAGCAACAGCATGATGACCAGGTCGGGGACGCTGCGGATCAGCGTCGTATAGCCGCTGGCCAGGGCGCGCAGCGGGCGGTTGGCGGCGAGCTTGGCGCTGGCGCCGAGGAGGCCGATGAGCACGGCGCCGAGCAGGGAGCCCAGCGCCAGTTTCAGGGTCACCAGGGTGCCGGCGAGTATCTGCGGGCCGAAGCCGTCGAGGAACATTTCACTCTCCATTGCTTGTTGTTGTCGGTCGAGGTGAAAAGCGGCCGGACGCCGTTCAGGGCGTGCCGTAGAGGTCGAAATCGAAGTAGCGGGCGTTGATTCGCGCGTAGGTTCCGTTGGCGCGGATCGTCGCCAGCGCCTTGTTCAGGTCCTCGCGCAGCGCCACGTCCTCCTTGCGCAGGCCGATGCCGTCGCCGACCCCGAAGTAGCGAGGGTCGTCCAGCACCGCTCCGGCCAGTTCGAAATCCTTGCCGACCGGCTTGTCGAGGAAGCCGTAGCTGGCCTGCACCGCGCCTTGCAGCGAGGCGTCGAGGCGGCCCATGACGAGGTCGGCGTAGACCTGGTCCTGGTTCTGGTAGGAGACGACCCGCACCCCCTTGGCGGCCCATTCGGCCTTGGCGTAGGCCTCCTGGTTGGAGCCCTGGCCGACCCCCACGCGCTTGCCGCGCAGGCTCTCGGCGTCGGGCAGGAGCGCCGAGCCACGGCGTACCACCAGGCGGCTCGGCGCGTTGGAGACGCGGTCGGTGAAGGCGATGTGCTGTGCGCGTTTCGGCGTGATGGTCATCGACGAGACGATGGCGTCGATCTTGCGCGACAGCAGCGCCGGGATGATGCCGTCCCAGTTGCTTTCGACCCATTCGCAGCGGGCTCGCAGCTCCGCGCAGAGGGCTTCGCCGATCTCGATGCCGAAGCCTGCCAGGCGGCCGTCCGGCTGCTTGTATTCGAGCGGCGGGTAGGTCGGGTCGACGCCCAGGCGCAGGACCTTGCCGGTCCAGTCGGCGGCGCCGGCCGGTGCGGCGAGGAGGAGGGAGAGGGCGATGCTGCCGAGGGTTCTTGTCATTGTGGTTGTCCTCTGTCGATCCGCGCGCGCCAGGCCGCGCGCCCGTTGAAAACCCTGGCTCAGGCCAGGAAGCGCTCGGCCAGTCGCACCCAGTAGCTGGCGCCGACGGCCAGGCAGTCGTCGTTGAAGTCGTAGCCGGGGTTGTGCAACTGGCAGCCGCTCTCGCCCTGGCCATTGCCGATCACCAGGTAGCTGCCGGGACAGCGTTCGAGGATGAAGGCGAAATCCTCGCTGGCGGTGAACGGCCGCAGTCCGTCGATCAGGCATTCCTCGCCCAGCCAGTCGCGGGCCACCTCGCGGGCGAACGCGGTCTGCCCGGGATGGTTGACCAGCACCGGATGGCAATGCCGGTAGTCGACCTCCGCCCGCGCGCCGAAGCTGGCGGCCTGGCCGCGGGCCAGTTCGCCGATGCGGCGCTCCAGCAGGGCACGGGTTTCCGCGGTCAGGGCCCGGACGCTGAGGATCATTTCGGCGCTGGCCGGGATCACGTTGGAGACCGTCCCGGCATGGATCGCGCCGACGCTGACGATCGCGGTGTCCTGCGGGTCGACGTTGCGCGAGACGATGCTCTGCAAGGCCAGCACGATGGCGGAGCAGACCACCACCGGGTCGACGGTGCGCTGCGGCACCGCGCCGTGGCCGCCACTGCCGATCACGCGGATGACCACGGTATCGGCCGAGGCCATGAAGGGGCCGGGATGGAAGCCGAGGTGGCCGACGGGGTATCCCGGGACGTTGTGCATGGCGAAGATGGCGTCGCAGGGGAAGCGCTCCAGCAGCCCGTCGTCGAGCATCGCGCGGGCACCGCCGAGGCCCTCTTCGGCAGGCTGGAAGATCAGTTGCAGGGTGCCGCGCCAGTGCGGCGACTCGACCAGGTGCCTGGCCGCGGCGAGGAGCATCGCGGTGTGGCCGTCGTGGCCGCAGGCGTGCATCACGCCGTCCACCTGGCTGGCGTAGGGCAGGCCGGTGGCTTCCTGGATCGGCAGCGCGTCCATGTCGGCGCGCAGGCCCAGCGCTGGGCCCTCGCCGCGGCACAGGGTGCCGACCACGCCGGTGCGACCCACCCCACGGCTGACCTGGTAGCCCCAGGCCTCCAGGCATTCGGCGACCAGCGCGGCGGTTCGCCGTTCCTCGAAACCCAACTCCGGGTGGGCATGGATATGGCGGCGCAAGGTAACCATCTCTTCCCGCAGCGCCGCGATGGCGGGCAGGACGGCAGGCTCGGTCATTCTTCTTGTTCTCCTCAAGGGCTCCGACCGGTGGGCGGCGGGGCGTTGTCGAAGCCGATGGTAGGCAAGCGGGGGACTGGCGGGGAGGCTCGCTTTGGCTATGATGACAACCTTTCGTTGTCACCTCGGTAAGCCCGTGAAACTCCACCAGTTGCAAGCCCTGGTCGCCAGTGCCGACGCGGGCGGCATCCGCGCCGCCGCCCGCGTCCTGGGGATTTCCCAGGCGGCCGTGACCCGCGCGCTGCGCGAACTGGAAACCGAACAGCATCTGCCGCTGTTCGTCCGCACGCCCAGCGGCCTGACCTTCACCGAATACGGCAAGGCGCTGCTGATCCACGCCCGGCTGGTGCTCAAGCAACTGGAGCACGCGCAGGTCGAACTCGACCACCTGCGTGGCCAGGCCAGCGGCCGGCTGTGCATCGGGGTGACGCCTTGGGTGGCGCTGACCTTCCTCTCGGAGGCGGTGCAGGCGTTCCGCGAGCGCATGCCGGAGGTGCGCCTGGAGCTTTTCGAAAGCCTGATGGCGGTGGCCCAGCCATTGCTTCGCGACGGCAGCATGGATTTCGCCATCGGCCCGCTGCACGGCGCCCAGGCGGCCCAGGAGTTCGCCTGCGAGAAGCTGCTCGACTACGACACCGCGGTGCTGGTCCGCCAGGGGCATCCGCTGGCGGGTTGCGGCTCGATCCACGAGCTGCTGGAACAGGACTGGGCGTTGAACTACACCGGCGACGGCCACGACGCCCTGATGCGCGAGTTGTTCTGGCGCCACGGCGCCTTGATCGACGAGCGGCGCATCGTCCGCGCGCACTCCGTGGCGATCCTGCAGACCCTGGTGGAGCAGGCCGACATGTGCACCTGGGTGCCGGCGATCATAGGCGCCGCCCCGCCGTTGCTCGGCCGGGTGGTGCCGCTGGTGCTGCGGGAAACCTTCGAGCCACGACGGCTGGGCATCATCACCCGGCGCGGCGGAGCCCTCAGCAATCCGGCGCAATGCTTCGTCGAGTGCCTGCTGCAGGTGATCCGCCGCCACGCCCGCTCGGCGAAGAAGGATGACCGGCGCCTGTTCGAAACCCTGCGCCTGCTAGTCTGATTCCTACTGGCACGGACGTACGGTCGCTCAAGATCGGTCGTGCTGCGACCGATAGCCTGGAAAGCCACGAGCGAGGATGCCGGCATGCTGCAATGGTTCGCTAACCTGTCGTTCCGCAGGAAAATCGCCCTGCCGATCCTCCTGCTGGCGGTGCTTCTGCTGCTGGTGGGCGCGCTCGGCGTGCATGGCATCGCCCAGCTGAACGAATCCAACCAGCGCCTGGGCAAGCGTTTTCTCCCCGGCATCGCCCTGCTGCTCAACGCCGACCGCGATCTCTACCAGGCCTTCGTCGCCGAGCGCAGCCTGCTCGAGGGCCACCTGAGCGCCGAGCAGATCGCCGGCCTGAGGAACGATCACGCGGAAAACCTGCAGCAGGCCCTGGATCGGGTGCGCCAGTACGCGGCGATGCAGCCGGGCGAGGCGGAACTGGCCAAGGTCGCCGAGTTCGAGCGCGGCTATGCCCTCTGGAGCGCGACCTCGGCGCGGGTGCTGAGCCTGGCGGCCAGCGATCCGAGCGCCGCGGCGCAGCTCAGCTACGGTGACAGCGATCGCCAGTTCGGGGCGATGCGCGAGGTGATCAACCAGCTCGACGAGATGGAAGAGGCGGCCGCGGCCGCCGACGGCGAGGCGTCCTCCGCGCTGGGCGAGCGCCACCGCTGGCAGCAGGTGGCTCTGGTGGCGTTCGGCCTGCTGGTGTGCCTGTCGCTGGTGCTAGTGTTCCCAGGCCTGGTGACCCGTCCGTTGCAGCGTCTGCTGCAACGCCTGGAAGAGATCGCCAACGGCGATGGCGACCTGCGCGTGCGCCTGGAGGTCACTTCGCGCGACGAACCCGGCCGCCTCGGCAGCGCCTTCAACGCCTTCCTCGACAAGTTGCAGCCGCTGATCCGCGAGGTCGGCCGGGTCACCGGCGAGGTCGCCGATTCAGCCGGTTCGCTGGCCGGCATGACCGCCGCCAACGATCGTCTGATCAACAGCGAGCACGCATCGGTGGACCAGGTCAGCACCGCCGCGACGCAGATGAGCAGCGCCGTCCACGAGGTGGCGCGCAATGCCCAGAGCGCCGCGCAGGTGGCCGATGACGCCCGCCGGCAGGCGCGCGAGGGTGCCAACGTGGTGGAAGCGACCATCGAGGTGATCCGCCAGTTGGCGCAGGAAGTGGAGAGCAGTTCCGAGAGCATCCAGCAACTGGCCCAGGAAACCGCCAGCATCGACGCGGTGCTGACGGTGATCAAGGGCATCGCCGAACAGACCAACCTGCTCGCCCTCAACGCCGCCATCGAAGCCGCGCGGGCCGGCGAGCAGGGTCGCGGTTTCGCCGTGGTGGCCGACGAGGTGCGGGCGCTGGCGGCGCGTACCCAGGATTCGACCAAGGACATCCAGGCGCGCATCGAGCGCCTCCAGGCCGGGGTGCAGAACGCCGTGCGGGCCATGCAGTCGGGCAGCCTCAAGGCGCGCGACAGCGTCGAGCGCGCCGCCGGGGTCGACGGCGTGCTGGCCGCCACCGGCGACGCGGTGGGGCGGATCAACGACCTCGCCGCGCAGATCGCCTCGGCCTGCGAGGAGCAGAGCCGGGTAATCGACGAAATCGCCCGCAACATCAGCGAGGTGCGCGAGCTTTCCGCCCAGGCGGCGGAACATTCGGAGCAGGGTACCGGGGCCAGCCGCCGGCTGTCCGAGCTGTCCTCGGAACTGGCGCGGCTGGTCGGCCGTTTCCGCGTCTGAAGCGCCGCCGCCTAGCGCGGCGCCAGCCAGATCGCCACGCCGGCCAGTGCCGCCGGGACCAGGAAGACCAGCAGCAGGATCGGCAGTTCTTCGCGCAAGCCGTAGCCGGCGTGCTGGACGCCGACCCACAGGTTGACCAGCGCGACGGCCAGCCAGGTCGGCAGGAACAGGCCGGCAGCGAGCGCCGGCCCGGCATCCCAGAGTTTGCCGAAGAGCAGGAACAGGCCGAGCAGGACGATGCCGCCGGCGATTACCAGGGTCACGTGCATGAAGGGTTTCCGCAGGCAGGCAGCGACCGCCGTGGCGGCCGCTGCGTGGCTCACTTGGTGGAGAAGCCGCCGTTGATGAGGATGGTCTGGCCGGTGATCCACCAACCTTCGCTGACCAGGTGGCGGATGAACGGCACCACGTCGTCGATGTCGGTCAGGCCGGTTTTGGAGAACGGCGACAAGGCCGCGGCGTTCTTCAGGTAGTCCACCGCATCGGCACCTTCGGCGGGGTAGAAGAAGGGCGTGTCCATGGGGCCCGGGCCGACCGCGGTGACCGAGATGCCGCGCGCGCCGAACTCCTTGGAAGCGGCACGGGTGAAGTGCTCCACCGGCGCCTTGGTGCCGGCATAGGCGGCGTAGTACGGGGTATAGGCGCCAAGCAGGGAGGTCACCAGGGTGCAGATCTTGCCGTTGTCGTTAACGTGCTTGCCGGCTTCGCGCAGGAAGAAGAACGCAGACTTGGAATTGACCGCGCTCATCTCGTCGTATTCGGTCTCGCTGATCTCGGTGATGGGTTTCTTCAGCACCTTGCCGACGGTGTTGATGGCGATGTCCGGCTTGCCCACCGCGGCGATGGCGTCGGCGAACAGCTTTTCCATGGCCGCGGCGCTGGTGAGATCGCCCTGCAGCGCTACCGCCTTGGCTCCGGCTGCCTGCAGCGCGGCGACGGTGGCGTCGGCATCGGCCTTGCTCGCGGCGCTGTTGTAGTGGATGGCGATCGCCTTCGCGCCGTGGGCGGCGAGATCACGGGCGATCAGCCCGCCCAGGTTCTTGGCGCCGCCGGTGATGAGGACGGTCTTGCCTTTGATGGAGTGGTCGACCATGGGGTGTTTCTCCTGCGGTGAGTGGAGAACCCAGTCTAGGGAGGGCGGCCTTGCGGAGTAATCGCGGCGGCCTGGATAGATTGTCCAGAAACGCCGATCAATTCCCGCCTCCGGAGGAGCGCAGCCGCCTGCACGAATCTTCTAGAACCCCGGGACGGGCGCGTTATAGTCGCGGCGACGAAACCAACGAGTGGGAAGACCTGACGCACGATGGGGAGCCGAGACTGGATCGACCTGGCCCGCGACGCCGAGACCGGGATCGAGACCCTGCGCGCCCATTTCGAGGGCCACGCCTACGATCCGCACTGGCACGACAGCTACCTGATCGGCTACACCGAGATCGGCGTGCAGCAATTCAACTGCCGCCGACGCCGACACGACAGCACCGCCGGCCAGGTATTCCTGGTCGAACCGGGGGAGATCCACGACGGTCGCGCGCCGATCGCCGGCGGCTTCACCTACTCGATGCTGTACCTGCAGCCGGACTGGCTGCGGCGCGAACTGCGGGCGACCTTCGACGATGCGCCCAGCGACCGCGACCCCGGCTTCCACGCCAACCTCACCGAAGACCCGCGCCTGACCCTGGCCATCGCCCAGGCCTTCCGCGTCCTGCATGGCCGCGAGCTGCGACTGCTGCGGCAGACCGCCCTGGAGCTGGTGCTGGAGCGGCTGCGCGTGCACCTCGGCTGGCGCGAGGCGAAGCCATTCGATCCGCGCCTGCCGCTGGTGGCGCAGAAAGCCCGCGACTACCTGCATGCGTACTTCTACCAGGACATCGGCCTGGACGAGCTGGCCAGCGCCTGCGGCACCGACCGCTTCCGCCTGAACCGTGCATTCAAGGCCGCCTACGGCTTGCCACCCTACGCCTACCTGGTCCAGTTGCGCCTGGCCAAGGCGCGGCAGATGCTCGCTGTCGGCGGGCAACCGGCGGACCTCGCCAGCGCTCTCGGTTTCGCCGACCAGAGCCATCTCGGCCGCTGGTTCCGGCGCGCCTACGGGATGACCCCGGCGGCCTACCGCCGGCAGTGCACCCAGCTTCCAGACTGAGGCCCGGCGCGTCGCCAGGATGAAGGCTCCCCCGCCACAGGAGCCCGTCCATGCAATCCCTCGTGCCCTTCCTGCTGTTCGCCGTCGTCGCCTCGATCACCCCCGGACCGACCAACATCCTGGTCCTGAGCAACAGCCAGCGCCACGGCCTGGCCGCCGCCTGGCCGATCGTGCTCGGCGCCTGCGCGGCGGTGGCGGCGCTGATCCTGCTGCTCGGGCTCGGCCTGGGCGAGCTGCTGCGGCGCCACCCGTTGCTCCAGCAGGGGCTCGCCTGGCTTGGCGTCGGCTGGCTCAGCTACCTGGCCTGGAGCCTGTTCCGCAGCGCGGGCGGCATCGACGGCGCGGAGCCGCCGCGGCGCCTCGGCGTGCTCGGCGGCGCGGCGTTGCAACTGGTCAATCCCAAGGCCTGGATGATGGCCCTCGCCGCGCTGGCACTGTTCGCCGGGGAAGGCGCCGGACAGGCCGGGCGGATCGGCCTGCTGGCATTGCTGTTCTTCCTGGTTTCGCTGCCGTGCCTGGCCAGTTGGGCCTTGCTCGGCGTCGGCAGCGCGCGGCTGCTGCGCTCGCCGTCGCTGATGAAACGCTTCAACCAGGGCATGGCGCTGTTGTTGCTGGCATCGGCCTGGGCCGCCCTGCTGCTCTGAGGCGGTCCGGTAGCTTCCTGACAAACCTGTGGGTTGGTACGCCGGGCCCGGGTTGGCTATGGTGGGACGATCCGTAGCCATGGCGCGGTCGCCGTCAGCACGCCGCGCAAGGAACCTCCATGTTGAAACCCGACATCACTGCCTTCTTCGACCCGGCCACCTCCACCTACAGCTACGTGGTGCGCGACCCGTCCAGCCGCGCCTGCGCCATCGTCGACCCGGTGCTCGACTACGACCCGGCCGCCGGGCGCACCAGCCATGCCAGCGCCGAACGCCTGATCGCCCATGTTCGCCAGCACGACCTGCAGGTGGAATGGCTGCTGGAGACCCACGTGCACGCCGACCACCTGTCGGCGGCCATCTTCCTGCAGCGCGAACTGGGCGGGTGCCTGGCCATCGGCGCGCGAATCACCCAGGTGCAGGCGAAATTCTCCGGCCTGTTCAACCTCGGCGAGGCGTTCCCGGTGGACGGCCGCCAGTTCGAGCACCTGTTCGAGGACGGCGAGTCGTTCCGCATCGGCGCCCTGGAATGCCGCGCGCTGCATACCCCGGGGCATACCCCGGCGTGCATGACCTACCTGGTCGGCGACAGCGCCTTCGTCGGCGATACCCTGTTCATGCCCGACTACGGCACCGCCCGCTGCGATTTCCCCGGCGGCGACGCGCGCCAACTGTATCGCTCGATCCAGCGCCTGTTCGCGCTACCCGACGCGACCCGCCTGTTCATGTGCCACGACTACACGGCTCCCGGCCGCGACGAGCACCGCTGCGAAACCAGCGTCGGCGAGCAGCGCCGGCACAACGTGCACGTCCGCGAAGGCGTCGACGAGGAGGCGTTCGTCGCCATGCGCCAGCAGCGCGATGCCACCCTCGGCATGCCAACCCTGATGCTGCCGGCGATCCAGGTCAACATGCGCGGCGGCAACCTGCCGCCGGTGGAAGGCAACGGGGTGCGTTACCTGAAGATCCCGCTGGATCTGTTCTGATCAGCTGCGGCGACGCAGCAGGAGAATGAAGAACAGCCCGCCGATGGCCGCGGTGGCGATGCCGATGGGCAGGTCCTGGGGGGCGATCAGGGTGCGCGCGGCGACATCCATCCAGACCAGGAACAGCGCGCCGAGCAGGGCGCACACCGGCAGCAGTCGGCGGTGCTCGGCACCCACCAGCAGGCGCGCGGCGTGCGGCAGCATGAGACCGACGAAGCCGATGGCGCCGCTCACCGAGACCAGCACGCCGGTCAGCAGCGAGCAGCAGACGAAGACCCACAGGCGTACGCGACGGGCGTCCAGGCCGAGGGTCACGGCGGTCTGTTCGCCGGCCATCAGCGCGTTCAGCGCACGGCCCAGCCCGAGCAGTACCAGCAGGCCGCCGGCCACGCACAGCGCCGGCAGCCAGATCAACGACCAGCGCGCCAGGCCGAGGCCGCCGAGCATCCAGAACAGCACCGAGGAGGCGGCGCGGTGGTCGCCGAGGAACAGCAGCAGGTTGGCCAGCGCCAGGAGCACGAAGGACACCGCGACCCCCGCCAGCAACAGCCTGTCGCTGCCCAGGCGGCCGCCGCGGCTGGCCACGCCGAGCACCAGCAGCATGCTGCCGAGGGCGCCGAGGAAGGCCGCCAGCGGCAGGGTCAGCAGGCCGATCACCTCGCCGATGTAGAGCACCACCAGCACCGCGCCGAGGGTCGCGCCGGAGGTGGCGCCGAGCAGGTGCGGATCGGCCAGCGGATTGCGCGTGACCGCCTGCAGGGCCGCTCCCACCAGCGCCAGGCCGGCGCCGACGCAGGCGCCGAGCAGTACCCGTGGGGCGCGGATCAGCCAGACGATGTGCTCCTGGCCGGCGCTCCAGGCACCGGGCTCCGCCGCCACGCCGAACAGGCGCTGGAGGACGATGCGGCCGACCAGGCCGCTGTCCAGTCGCGCCGGACCGAAGCCGAGGGCGACCACGCAGGACAGGCCGAGCAACATGACCAGGCTGCCCAGCAACAGGCAATAGGCGCGAGGGCTGCGGAACAGGGTCATGGACGTGGCGCCCGAGGGTGGAGGCCGGCGACCAGGGTTTCTATCGCCGCGGCGTTGCCGATGCCTGGCGTGGCCTGGTTATAGGGCAGGACGATGAAGCGTCGCTCGCGGATCGCGGTCAGGCTGCGCAGCGCCGGGTTCTCTTCGAGGAAACGCTGCTTCTGCGCGGCGCTGGTCTCGCCGTAGTCGACGATGACGATGACCTGCGGATCGCGGGCGACCACGCTTTCCCAGTTGACCTGGGTCCAGCTGGCCGCCACGTCGTCGGTCACGCTGCGACCGCCGGCGGCCTCGATCAGCGCCTGCGGCATGCCCAGGCGGCCAGAGGTGAAGGGGCGGTCCTCGCCGCTGTCGTAGAGGAACACCCGCGGCGCCTCGGCGTTCGCCGGGATGCCGGCGCGGGCGCGCTCGATGCGTGCCTGGAGGCTGGCGACCAGGCGCTCGGCGCGCGGTTCGACGTCGAAGATCCGTCCCAGGTTGCGCAGGTCGCGGTACAGCTCGTCGAGGCTGGCGCGGCGCGGCTCGCCGATCTGCGCGCAGGATTCGCTCAGCTCGTAGACCTTCACCCCCAGCGGCTCCAGGCTGGCCGGAGTGAGGTCGCCGCCGACGCGCATGCCGTAGCCCCAACCGGCGAAGAAGAAGTCGGCGTCGACATCGAGCAGGGTTTCCGCCGTGGGGTAGCGCGCCACCAGCTCGGGCAGCGGCTTGAGCGCGGCGATCAATCCGGGATCGGCATTCTTCCACCAGCCGCTGATGCCGGTATAGCCGACCATGCGCGTCTGCAGACCGAGGGCGACCATCATCTCGGTGAGGTTGATGTCGTGGCTGACCGCGCGCGACGGCGCGCGCTCGAACGTCACTTCGCGCTCGCAACTGCGCACGCTGAGCGGGTAGCGCTCGGCCAGCGCGGCATCGGCGCAGGCGAGCAGGGCGCCGAGCAGCAGGTGGTGCAGGATCGGGTGCTTCATGCTTGGGTAATCCAGGTCAGGCGCGGGTGGTCGGCGAGGGGGTGGCGGTCGACCAGGGCGCGGACGCCGAACACCCGCCACAGCAGGTCGGCGTCGAGCACCTCGGTCGGCGTGCCCTGGGCGACGATGCGCCCGCCGTCGAGCACGTAGAGGCGGTCGCAGAAGGCCGCCGCCAGGTTGAGGTCGTGGAAGCTCGCCAGGGTGCTCAGGCCGAGGCCGCGCAGCAGGCGCAGAAGCTCCAGCTGGTAGCGCGGGTCGAGGTGGTTGGTCGGTTCGTCGAGGATCAGCAGGCGCGGTTCCTGGACCAGCGCGCGAGCCAGCAGGGCGCGCTGCTTCTCGCCACCGGAGAGGCTGGCGAAGGGGCTCGCGGCACGCCCTTCGAGACCGACCTGGAGCAGCGCCTGGCGGACCCGCTGGCGGTCGTCCGCGCCGTGGCCGTCGAACAGGCCCTTGTGCGGCGTGCGGCCCATGGCGACCACGTCCTCGACGGCGAGGCCGAAGTCCTCGGGGAATTCCTGCAACACCACCGCGATGCGCCGGGCGGCCCAGCGCGGCGGCTGGCGCCAGAGGTCGTCGCCGTCGAGCACCACCCGGCCGCGCTGCGGTCGCGCATAGCGGAAGGCGCAGCGCAGCAGGCTGGTCTTGCCGCTGCCGTTGGGGCCGATCAGGCCGACGAAGCTGCCGGCCGGGACTTCCAGGTGCACGCCGCGCAGCAACTCGGTGGAGGCGTCGGGCGACCAGTGCAGGGCATCGAGGTGAAGGGACGACATGGCTACTCGCAGGTCCGGTGGTTCAGCAGAGACGATTGCCGCGGTGCCGGCTTCAGAAACTGAAGTCGGCGGTGACGTTGAACGAGCGCGGCTGGCCCATGATCCATTGCTGGCCGTTGTTGTTGTCAGCCAGGGCGTACTGGCGGTCGAACAGGTTGTACAGCTCAAGGCCGAGGGTCAGGTCCGGCCGTACCCGCCAGCCCAGGTTGGCGTCGACCACCGTGTAGCCGGGCAGGCTGGCCTGGTTGGCGGCGTCGGCGTAGCGCCGGTCGACGTAGCGCAGCCCGGCGCCGACGCGCAGGGTATCGGCGAAGGACTTGTCCAGCCAGAGGTTGGCGGTGCGCCGTGGCACGTTCCTGGGGCGGTTGCCGTTGCGCGAGTAGGTCTGCTTGTCGATCGTTTCGTCGAAGTCGTCGTATTCGGCACGCACCAGCGCGGCGTTCGCTGACAGCCGCCAGTCCTGGGCCAGGTTCAGTTCCAGGCTGGCCTCCAGGCCGTCCGAACTCTGCTGGCCGACCTGCTGCACGTCGTGCGGCGGCAGCGGGTTGGCGCTGAGCAGCTTCTTCTTGACGATATGGTAGGCGGCCAGGGTCCATTCGCCGCGACCGTCCGGGAACAGCTGCTTGAGGCCGACCTCGGTCTGCTTCGAGTGGGTCAGGTCCATCCGCTGCTGCTTCTCATCGAGGGTGATCAGGTTGTTCACGCCGTCTTCGCTGGTGGAGTACTGGCCGTACAGCGACAGTTCCGGGGTCAGCGCGAAGACCAGCCCGGCGCGCCAGTTGCCGCCCTGCAGGCTGCGGTCGCTGCGGGTGCCGGTGCGCAGGTCGTCGCGGTCGATATGGTTCTGGTCGCGGCGCACCCCGGTCACCAGCGACAGGCGCTCGTTGAGTTGCAGGCGGTTCTCGGCGAACAGGGCGAAGGTGCGGGTCTGGCTGCGCGAGTGCGGCCGGTAGGGCGAGCGGCTTTCGAAGTAGCCGGGCGCGGGGTGCCAGGGGTCGATGTAGTCGCCGCCGACATCGGTATAGGGCGAGTTGTTGGTCAGGCGGAAGCGGATGCGGTTGTACTCGGCGCCGACCAGGGTGCGGCTGTCGAGGCCGAACAGGGCGTGCTGGAAGGCGAAGGTCTGGCGGTCGCCGATCTGCTCCTGCTCGTGGCTGATGCGCAGGTAGTCCCTGCGCAACAGCTCTTCGCGCGGGACGTCCCATTCGTAGGTTTCGGCGTTGCGCCAGTGACGGCGGGCCTTGATGTAGTACAGCTGGTTGCTCGCGGTGACGCTGTCGGAAAGGCTCCAGTCGCTGGTCAGGCGGGTCCACTGGTCGTTGTAGCGCTGCACGTCGTTGCGCACGTTGTAGTTCTTCTCGCGCAGGCGCTTGTGGTACTTGCCGCCGACCAGCGGGGTGCCGAAGTCGTTCATCGGCTCCTGGTCGCCATAGTCGTGGGCGAGGGTGAAGGCCAGATCGTCGCTGGCCTGCCAGCGCAGCGCCGCGCTGATGCCCAGGTTGCGCGAGTCGCCACGGTCGATCCAGCCGTGGCTCTGCTGCTGGTTCAGGTTGAGCCGGTAGCTGAGGCTGTCGGTCAGCGAGCCGCCGCTGTCCAGGGCCAACTGGCGGTTGTCGTAGGAGCCGTAGCCGAGGCGCAGGTGGTTGCGGATCTCGCCGGCGAAAGGCTTCTTCGGCACCACGTTGATCACCGCGCCGGTGGCGCCTTCGCCGTACAGCACCGAGGCCGGGCCGCGGATCACGTCGATGCGCTCGACCATCCACGGATCGCTGGGGAAGTTCACCGTGCCCATGCCGGTGTACAGGCGCGTGCCGTCGAACAGTTGCATCACCGACGCATGGCCGCTGAAGCCGCGCGCCGAGAGGCCGGTACCGCCATCTCCGGGGGTGCCGATGAAGCTGATGCCGGGACTGCGGGTAACGGCGGCCTGGACGCTGGGGTTGTTGCGTCGGCGAACTTCCTCGCCGCTGATGCTGCTGGTGCTCGCCGGGGTGTCCAGGGCGCTGAGGCCCAGGCGCGAACCGGCACTGACCGGAGTGGCGAGGTCGATGTGGTCGAGTTCGGCGGGATCCTGGCGAACGCTGACCAACTGGCTGGGCAGGGCGAGGGCGGCTTCCTCGGTTTCGGCGAGGGCGGGCGGTACCAGCAGCAGGCTGGTGGATAGGCCGAGGGCGAAAGGCTCGGTGCGCAAACGGCTGAAGCGGGGCATGGGCGTTCCATCTCATGACCGGGCAGGACGGAACGCGCAGGAAATCGCAGGCGCGACAGCGCCTCGAACAACCGGCTCGCTCCCGCCCACCGCGGGTGTGCCAACAGGGCGTTGCAGGCCGGTCTCCGGGCTTGCGAGGGTCGTGAAATCCTCGCCTTCCCATGCCGGAGCACAGTGGCCTGAAGAGGATTTCGCTCGCTTACCGTTGCGGGGGCAGCGCCGGACTGATCACCGAAGTGACGCACCGGCTTCCCGTTTCACCTCCTGCGCGGCGGCAGGAGGCACCTGGAACGGGCCGGATGGGAACATCCGCACCGTTTCCAGTCAAGCCTTGAACGATCTGGATTGAATAAAATGTTATACTATAACAATTCGCTTGTGCAGTCTTTCTTCGCCGGACCCCACGCCCTGGCGCAGCTTCCCGGGTCATCACATTTTCTTCACGCCGGCCTGCTATGCTGCCGGCCTTCCTTGGGGAGTAGCCTGCCGTCACCCGTTGACGGCGCGCTGGTCAACATTCTTGGCAACCTGCCATGGCCAGCGCATCCAACCGGATTGGTGAGACCAACGACATTCCTGCGCCGAAGCCGGGCCGCGGGGGCATGTCGTTGACTCATGCCCGGCTGGAGTATCCGCGTGAATCCCGTTTCCCTGATCTTCCTCGCCTTCGCCATGTCCACCGATGCCTTCGCCGCGGCCATCGGCAAGGGCTCCAGCCTGGATCGGCCGCGCCTGTCGGAGGCGCTGCGCACCGGGATAATCTTCGGCGTGATCGAGGCCATCACCCCTCTGGTCGGCTGGCTGCTTGGCCAGGCCGCCAGCCAGTTCGTCGCCGACTGGGATCACTGGATCGCCTTCGTCCTGCTGGTGCTGCTCGGCCTGCACATGATCCACAACGGCCTGCGCGCGGATCATGCGACGGAACAGGAAAAGCCCGGCCAGCATTCGTTCTGGATTCTCGCGGTGACGGCGCTGGCCACCAGCATCGACGCGCTGGCGGTGGGCGTCGGCCTGGCCTTCGTCGACGTCAACATCTTCCTCGCCGCCGGTGCCATCGGCCTGGCCACCATGACCATGGTCACCCTCGGCACCATGCTCGGCCGGGCGCTCGGCGCGGTGACCGGCAAGCGCGCGGAGATGGTCGGCGGGGTGGTGCTGATCCTGGTCGGCGCGACCATTCTCTACGAGCATCTCAGCGCGGCGTGAGCGGCGCCGGAGACGGAGGCGGGACAGGTCGCAGCGAGTGGGTGGGCGTTCGCTTCAGGCGCTTTCCCAATCGCGGATCGCCGTCAGCAGCGCCTCGCCGTCGGCGAACTCGCGGTCCGCCGGCGGCAGCGCCGGACGCGCCAGGACCAGCACCGGCAGGCCCATTTCCCGCGCCACCTGGAGCTTCGGCTCGGTGGCCTGGCTACCGCTGTTCTTGCTCACCAGCACGTCGCAGGCGAGGCGCTCGAACAACGCCCGTTCGCCATCCAGGCTGAACGGCCCGCGCGCGCCGATCACCTCGGCGCGCGGCGCGGCCGGCTGGCCTTGCAGGCAGCGCACGGTCCAGTGCTGGTGCGGCGGGACCTGGCCGAGATGCTCCAGCGGTTCGCGGCCGAGGGTGAACAGCGGACGGCGGAAGGGTGCGAGGGCGGCGATCAGCTCGCGCCAGTCGGCTACCTCGCGCCAGTCGTCGCCGGGCCCGGCCTGCCAGCCGGGCCGGCGCAGCGCCCAGCAGGGCACTCCGGCCAGTCGCGCGGCGCGCACGGCGTTCTGGCTGATCCGTGCGGCGTAGGGGTGGGTGGCGTCCACCAGCAGGTCGAAGCCCTGCTCGTCGATGAACGCCGCCAGCCCTTCGGCGCCGCCGTAGCCGCCGACCCGGACCCGGCAGGCCAGGTCGCCGGGCACCTTGCCCAGCCCGGCGAGGCTGTAGAGATGCGCCGGACCGAGCCGGCGGGCGAGGGCCAGGGCCTCACCGATCCCGCCGAGCAGCAACAGGCGCTTCATCGGCGCTCCTCGCAGGCCTGGCCGACCAGGTTGCCCTGGCGGTCGATGGCGAAGACTTCCAGCGCCACCTCGGTGGGCACGATGCCGCGGGCGAAGCGCAGGGCGTGGGCGCAGACCGCATCGCCCAGGGCCACGCCTTCGGCGTGTGCCTGGGCCAGCGCCTGCTGGCTGGTGTTGGCGGCGCGCATGCTGTCCTGTAGCGCGGTGCTGGCACCGAGCGCGGCGGCCCAGCCGGCCAATTGCGGCAGGTCGATGCTGGAATGGCGGCTGTGCAGGTCGAGGTGGCCGCCGGCGAGCTTGCTGATCTTGCCGAAGCCGCCGCACAGGCTGAGCTTTTCCACCGGCGCCCTGCGCAGGTGCTTGAGCACCGCGCCGGCGAAGTCGCCCATCTCGATCAGGGCGATCTCCGGCAGCGCATAGCGCCGGCGCATGGCGTCCTCGCTGGCGTTGCCGGTACAGGCGGCGATGTGACGGACGCCGTTGGCGCGAGCGACATCGATGCCCTGATGGATCGAGGCGATATAGGCCGAGCAGGAGAACGGCCGGACGATGCCGCTGGTGCCGAGGATCGACAGCCCGCCGAGGATGCCCAGGCGCGGGTTCATGGTCTTCAGCGCCAGCTCGGCGCCGCCCTCCACGCCGATGGCGACCTCGAAGCCGCCGGCGTAGCCCCGTTCGGCGGCGAGCTGGGCGAGGTGGCGTTCGATCATCTGTCGCGGCACCGGATTGATCGCCGGCTCGCCGACCGCCAGGGTCAGCCCCGGGCGGGTCACCGTACCGACCCCGGGGCCGGCATGGAAGCGCACGCCAGGCTCGGCGCTCAGGCGCACCCGGGCGAACACCAGGGCGCCATGGGTGACGTCGGGATCGTCGCCGGCATCCTTGAGGGTGCCGGCTTCCGCGCCGTTTTCCCAGGCGCGGCAGAATTCCAGGCGCATCAGCACCTGCTGGCCCTTGGGCAGGACGATCTGCACCGCGTCGCTGATCGTGCCGCCCAGCAGCAGGCGCGCCGCCGCCAGGCTGGTGGCGGTGGCGCAACTGCCGGTGGTGTAGCCGCTGCGCAACGGCGCGGGCTGCTCGGGGGTTTCCTCACGCATCGCGGGGAGGCTTCCTGGCGGCGGGCTTGCGCAATTCCAGCAGGGTGATCGGCAAGGCCTGGCGCCAGGTGTCGAAACCGCCCAGCGGTCGCGCGTGGGCGACGCCGAGGCGGGTGAGGTCGCCACCCAGGCGTTGCTGCCAGTCGAGCAGCACCCGTTCGCTCTGCAGGGTGACCGCGTTGGCGAGCAGGCGGCCGCCGGGCCGCAGGCGCTCCCAGCAGGTTTCCAGCACGCCCTCGGCGGTGACTCCGCCGCCGATGAAGATGGCGTCCGGCTCGGGCAGTTCCAGCAGCGCCTCCGGGGCGCTGCCGGCGACCAGGTGCAGGGTCGGTACGCCGAGGGCGTCGCGGTTGTGGCGGATATGTTCCTGGCGCTCGTCGTTGGCTTCGATGGCGATCGCCCGGCAACTGGGGTGCGCGCGCATCCATTCGATGCCGATGGAGCCGCAACCGGCGCCGACGTCCCAGAGCAGCTCGCCGGGGCAGGGCGCCAGGCGCGCCAGGGTCACGGCGCGGACGTCGCGCTTGGTCAACTGGCCGTCGTGGCGATAGGCTTCGTCGGCCAGGCCCGGGGTCAGCGGCAGGCGCACGGCGCCGGCGCCGGCGCGGCATTCCACCGCCACCAGGTTGAGATCGGCGGCGCGCGGCAGCGACCAGTCGCCGGCGAGGCCGTCGAGACGGCGCTCGAGCGGCCCGCCGAGGTGTTCCAGCACGCTCAGGCGACTGGCGCCGAAGCCACGGGCGTTCAACAGGCGGGCGATGGCGGCCGGGCTGTCGCCGTCGTTGCTGAGGACCAGCAGGCGCCGGCCGTCGTGGACCTGTGCCTGCAGCGCCGCCAGCGGGCGCGCCACCAGCGACAGGCAGGCGACCTCCTGCAGGGCCCAGCCGAGGCGGGCGGCGGCCAGCGAGAGGGAGGAGGGCGCCGGCAGGACCCGTAGTTCGGTCGCCGGCAGTTGCCGGGCGAGACTGGCGCCGACGCCGAACAGCATCGGGTCGCCGCTGGCCAGCACGCAGGTCGGCTGGCCGCGCCGGGCCAGCAATGGTTCCAGGGAGAACGGCGTCGGCCAGGTTTCGCGGGCGGCGCCGATGCACGGCGGCAGCAGTTCCAGCTGGCGCGCCGCGCCGACGATCCGGCTGGCTTGCAGCAGGGCACGCCGGGCCTGCTTGCCGAGGCCGGGATAACCGTCCTCGCCGATGCCCACCAGGGTCAGCCAGGGCGGCGTCGAGTCTGCCGATGACACGGTTCCGATACTCCTGAAATGCGTCTGTGAAGGGCCCGCGACGGCTTCCGGACGGAATGGGTTTTCCCGGCCCCGGGCTGGGCGGCATAATAGCGCGTTCGTCGGTGCCCGGCCCTTTCGCGTTAGCGCGGGGCCAACGAGGGCCGAAGAGGGAACACGGAGCCGCGGTCTTTTCGAAGCCCGGGCCTAGCCGTGGCTGCCCCCGCAACTGTATGCAGCCTGTATTCGCGCCATTCGCCACTGGATTACCGGGAAGGCGGCGCGAAGCGGAGGTTCCTCCCCCGGGTGGAACGCCGGGCTGCGAGCCAGGAGACCTGCCGCCGAAACCAGTCGCGAGTGCCAACATCGGGCGGGGTGTACCGATGCCGTGGTCTGTCCCTGGGGGACAGCGGTGCGGTCGCCGCGACGCCGATTCGAGTAGCGTTTTTGAACGACGACCAGACCCCGGCGCCCCTGCCCGTACCACGTCCGTCGCCCTGTCCCGGCCTGCTGCGTATCGTCCAGGCGCTGGACGGCGGCATCTGCCGCATCAAGCTCGACGCCGGCCGCCTGGACGCCGCCCAGGCACGCGCCGTGGCGGCCGCGGCGCGGGATTGCGCCAGCGGCGTGATCGAGGCGACCAACCGTTCCAACCTGCAATTGCGCGGCGTCCGTCGCGGCGAGGAAGAGCGGCTTGTCCGCCGCCTGCTGGACGCCGGCCTCGGTCCCCGGCATGGGTCCCTGGCCGGCGCCGACGACGTGCGCAACCTGATGCTCAGCCCGGCCGCCGGGCTCGATCCGCACCTGTCGCTGGACGTGCGCCCGCTGGCCGCTCGGCTGTTGCTGCGGCTCCAGGCGGACAGCCGCTACCACGCGCTGTCGGCCAAGTTCGCCATCCAGCTGGACGGCGGCGAAGACCTGGCGATGCTCGAACATCCCCATGACATCTGGCTCTCGCCGATGCCCGCGGCGCCGACCGCGACGCTGGTCTTCGGACTCGCCGGCTGCCCGGCCCGCGACCGCCCCCTGGCGGCGTTGCCGGCGGAGCGGGGCGAGTCCCTGGTGCTGGCGCTGCTCGACCTGTTCCTCGAGCGCGCCCAGCCGCAACAGACGCGAATGCGCCACCTGTTGCAGGAGCTGGCCGGAGAACCCTTGCTGGAGGCCTTGCAGGCGCGCCTGGATTTCCCTCTGCGGCGTGACGAGCGGGTGGCGGCCTGGCGGCGTTCGCCGGGGCGTCCGTGGAGTCATCTCGGCGTCCAGCCGCAACGCCAGCCGGGCCTGGTGATGGTCGGCGCGGCGGCGCCGCTCGGCCGGCTCGACAACGCTTGCCTGGAAGGCCTGGCCGAGCTGGTCGAACGCCATGGCGACGGCAGCCTGCGCCTGACCCCCTGGCAAGGCGTGCTCCTGCCGAACCTGGCGCACGCCGAGGCTGACCAGGCGCTGCTCGGCCTGCGCGGACTCGGCCTGCTGACCGAGCCCGATGCGCCGTTGGCGCGGCTGATCGCCTGCAGCGGTTCCAGCGCCTGCGCCAGAGGCCTGGCCGACACCAAGGGCGACGCCTTGCGCCTGGCCGAACGCCTCGGCCCGCGCAGCGACCTGCCGCAACTGCACCTGTGCGGCTGCGAACGGTCCTGCGCCGCCGCCCACCGCGCGCCGCTCACCCTGCTGGCGCGCAGCGGCGGGTTCTACGACCTGTACCGGCACGACCCATGCCACCCCGGATTCGGCCAGTTGCTGGCCAGCCGCCTGACTTTCGCCACGGCCGCCGACTACCTGGCGGCCCTGCCTTCCCAGCCCACTTCCGGAAAACCCGCATGATTGACTACATCCGCGATGGCCAGGCGATCTATCGCCAGTCGTTCGCCACCATCCGCGCCGAAGCGAACCTCGCCGGCATCCCGGCCGACCTGGAAAAGCTCGCGGTCAGGGTGATCCACGCCTGCGGCATGGTCGACGTGGTCGACGACCTGCGCTTCTCGCCCGGCGCCGGCGCCGCCGGCCGCGCCGCGCTGGCCGCCGGCGCGGCGATCCTCTGCGACGCGCGGATGGTCGCCGAAGGCGTGACCCGCTCGCGGCTGCCCGCCGCCAACCGGGTGATCTGCACCCTCAACGAAGCGGACGTGCCGGCGCTCGCCACGGAACTCGGCAATACCCGCTCGGCGGTGGCCCTGGAGCACTGGCGCGAGCACCTGGAGGGCAGCGTGGTGGTGATCGGCAACGCGCCGACCGCGCTGTTCTACCTGCTGGAAATGCTCGACGCCGGCGCGCCGAAACCGGCGCTGATCCTGGGCTTCCCGGTCGGCTTCGTCGGCGCCGCGGAATCCAAGGAGATGCTCGCCGCCGATAGCCGCGGGGTGCCCTACGTGATCGTCCGCGGTCGCCGTGGCGGCAGCGCCATGGCCGCCGCGGCGGTGAACGCCCTGGCCACGGAGCGCGAATGATGAGTGTCGTGAAGGGCCGCCTGCTGGGCCTGGGCGTCGGGCCCGGCGATCCCGAACTGATCACCCTCAAGGCCCTGCGCCTGCTGCGCGCGGCGCCGGTGGTCGGCTATTTCGTGGCCAAGGGCAAGAAGGGCAACGCCTTCGGCATCATCGAGGCGCACCTGGACCAGGCCCAGGTGCGCCTGCCGCTGGTCTACCCGGTGACCACCGAGAAGCTGGAACCGCCGCTGTGCTACGAGACCATCATCAGCGATTTCTACGACACCGCCGCCGAACAGCTGGCCGCGCACCTGGACGCCGGCCGCGACGTGGCGGTGATCTGCGAGGGCGACCCGTTCTTCTACGGTTCCTACATGTACCTGCACGACCGCCTGGCGACGCGCTACGAAAGCGAAGTGGTGCCTGGCGTCTGCTCGATGCTCGGCGGCGCGGCGGTGCTCGGTGCGCCGCTGGTGTACCGCAACCAGAGCCTCTCGGTGCTCTCCGGAGTGCTGCCCGAGGAGGAGTTGCGCCGGCGCCTGGCGGATGCCGACGCGGCGGTGGTGATGAAGCTCGGCCGCAATTTCGACAAGGTCCGCCGCGTGCTGGTCGAGCTTGGCCTCGAGCGCCGCGCGCTGTACGTCGAGCGGGCGACCATGGCCAACCAGCGGATCGTGCCGTTGGAACGGGTGGAGCCGATGGCCTCGCCGTACTTCTCGCTGATCGTCGTCCCCGGCGACAAGTGGCAGGGAGGGGCCGGCGGTGAGTGACGCCCAGCAGGTTCCGGCCATCGTCATCCTCGGCCAGGGCGCGCTGGATACCGCGCGGCGGGTCCAGGCGCGCTATCCCGGGGCGCTGGTCCACGGGCTCGCCGGGCGGGTCGAGGCCGACCGTTCCTATACGGACTTCGGCGACACCCTGCGCGAACTGTATTGCGCCGACCGCCCGATCGTCGCCCTGTGCGCCGCCGGCATCGTCATTCGCAGCCTGGCGCCGTTGTTGCAACGCAAGGGAGCGGAGCCGCCGGTGCTGGCCCTGGCCGAGGACGGCAGCGCGGTGGTGCCGCTGCTCGGCGGGCTGGCCGGGGTCAACCGGCTGGCGCGGGAAATCGGCGAGGTGCTGGCCGTGGCGCCGGCGATCACCACCAGCGGCGAGCTGCGCTTCGGCACCTGCGTGCTCAACCCGCCCGCCGGTTATGTCCTGGCCGACCTGGAGCAGGGCAAGCGCTTCGTTGCCGATTTGCTCGGTGGCCAGCCGGTGCGCGTCGAGGGTGCCGCCGACTGGCTCGACGCGGCCCGTTTGCCGCGCGACCCGGAGGCAGCGCTGGCGCTTCACGTGACGCCCTCGGCGCGTGCGCCGCGGGCCGAGGAACTGCTGATCCATCCGCGCTGCGTGCTGGCGGCGCTCGAACCTGCCGACGCGGCGGCGGACGCGGTGCGCCAGGCGCTGGTCGATGCCGGCCTGGCCGCGGCGGCGCTCGGCGGCTTGCTGGCCGACAGCGCGCGGATGGCCGATCCGCGCCTGCAGGCCGCCGCCGATGCGCTCGGCGTACCGCTGCGCTTCCTGCCGCAGGCCGATCCCGCTGCGCGCCTGCGCCAGGCCTTGCCCGCCGCCGAGCAGGTCGGCGACCGGCTGGCGGTGGCCGCCGCGCCCTTGGCGATGGACCGCATCGGCCAGCGTCGCGGCCGACTCACAGTGATCGGCCTGGGGCCCGGCTGCGCCGAGCTGATGGTGCCTGCGGCGCGGCGGGCACTGGACGAGGCCGAGGACATCCTCGGCTACCAGACCTACGTCGACATGGCCGGACCCTTCCGCGCCGGACAGGTGCTGCATGGCAGCGACAACCGCGAGGAATTGCAGCGCGCCCGGCATGCCTTCGAACTGGCGGCGACGGGCAGGGCGGTGGTGCTGGTATCGTCCGGCGACCCCGGCGTGTTCGCCATGGCCGCCGCGGTGCTGGAAGCCCTGCATGGCGCTGGCGAGCCGGCCTGGGACGCGGTCGAGCTGCGGATCTTCCCTGGCGTCTCGGCGGCCCTGGCCACCGCGGCCAGGGCGGGGGCGCCTCTGGGCCACGATTTCTGCCTGCTGTCGCTGTCCGACAACCTCAAGCCCTGGGAGGTGATCGAGCGGCGCCTGGACCTGGCCGGCGCCGCCGACCTGGCGATGGCTTTCTACAATCCGATCTCGCGGGCGCGGCCCTGGCAACTGGGACGGGCGCTGGAGATCGTCGCCCGCCATCGTTCGCCGCAGACCCTGGTGGTGCTCGGTCGCGACATCGGGCGGCCCGGTGAGCGCCTGCTGCGCACCACCCTGGGCGAGCTGCGTGCGGAGCAGGTGGACATGCGCACCCTGGTGATCATCGGCTCGTCCACTACCCGCAGCTTCCCGCGCGCCGACGGCGAAGCCTGGGTCTACACGCCGCGCTGGTACCCATCGGAATAGCGGGGCGGGAGCGCGCGCGGAAATGTGGCAGACTGCTGCGCGCATCCCTGTACCGCGGAGCCTGAATCCATGTCCTTTCGCTGTTCCCCGTGCCGCCTGGCCGGCATCCTGCTGGCGGCGCTGTTCGTTCCGGGGCTGGCCGCGGCGGCCGGCTCCTGCGAGCGCCTGGTGGCCACCGGCAACCCGGAGTACCCACCCTACCTGTGGCGCGACCCGCAGGATCCGAAGCGCCTGATCGGAGCCAATGCCGACCTGTTGCAGCGCCTGGGCAAGGAGCTCGGCGTGCGCATCGACGTGCTCTACAGCGGCTCCTGGGAGAAGGCCCAGGAAGAGGTGACCAGCGGTCGCGCCGACCTGCTCGCCGGGGCCTACCTGACCCTGGCACGGCTCGGCAGCATGGACTATGTACATCCGCCGTTCCTGATGACCAGCGGGGTGGTCTGGGTGAACAAGGACGCCGCGTTCCCGTTCATCGGCCGCGACGACCTGATCGGGCACAAGGGCAGCGTGCTGGCCGGCAGCAGCCTGGGCGAGGAGTTCGACCGCTTCGCCAAGGCCAGTCTCGACCTGAAGCCGGTGCCGAGCCTGACCCAGGGCTTGCAGGACCTGATGCTCAAGCGCAGCGAGTTCCTCCTCTACCAGGCGTTGCCCGGGCAGGCCCAGGTCGAGGCGCTGGGCATGGCCGACGACCTGGAGGCGCTGGAACCGGTGCTGAGCAGCGAGGGGCTGTACCTGACGCTGTCGCACAACTCCGCCTGCAACGATCCGTGGCTGCGCGGACAACTGGCGAAAAAGATGACAGAATTGTCGGCTGCCGGCGTTCCCGTAACGCTCTTGCAGGACAATCTCGAACGCTGGAAAGCCCAGCAATTGCCGGCTTCCGGCGCCAGTTCGACTACGCAGGAAAGTGACTTGTGAGCATTCGATGGATGATGGCCGCAGGCCTCGCCGCGCTGACCCTGAGCGGTTGTGCGAGCAACGACCCGGCTCCGCTGGAGCAGATGCGCCTGACCGAACAGGCGCTGGAGCAGGCCAAGGCGGTGGGTGCCACCGACGACGTGGCCGAGCTGAAACTGGCCCAGGACAAGTACGCCGCGGCGCAGATCGCGATGACCGCGGAGTCCTACAAGAAGGCGCGCCTGTTGGCCGAGCAGGCCGAGCTGGACGCACGCCTCGCCGAGTCCAAGGTGCTGACGCAGAAGAGCAAGGACCAGCTCGGCGAGCTGGACAAGAGCCTGAAACGTCTGCGCAAGCAACTGGGGGAGACCGACTGATGCCGGGCAAAGCGACTCTCTTCGCCACCCTGCTGGCCTGCGCCGCGCTGGCTGGCTGCGCCGACCACAAGCTCAGCGAACAGTCGCTGGCCAAGGCGCAGAGCGAGTTCGACCAGGTCAAGGAAGATTCCGACGTGCTCCGCGCGGCGCCCAAGGATGTGATCCGCGCCGGCGAATCGCTGGCCCGCGCCGAACGCCTGTCCAGCTACTGGGGCAGCAGCAGCGACGTGATCCAGTATGCCTACCTGAGCCAGCGCTACAGCGAGATCGCTCGCCAGCACGCCTTGCTCAACCTCAACCAGGAGCGCCTGACCCGCCTGCAACTGGAGCGCGAGCGCCTGCAACTGGCCCTGCGCGAAGCCAAGCTGCTCAGCGTGCAGGAGCAGGGCCAGCGCCTGAGCGAGGAGATCGCCAGTCTCAGCACCGAGGAAACCGAGCGTGGCCTGGTGCTCACCCTTGGCGACGTGCTGTTCGACTTCAACCGCGCCGAACTCAAGCCGGCGGCCAACCGCACCGCGCTGAAGCTGGTGCAGTTCCTCCAGCTCAATCCGCGGCGGGTGATCCGCATCGAAGGCTATACCGACAGCGTCGGCGACAGGCAGGCCAACCTCGACCTGTCGCGCGAGCGCGCCCAGGCGGTGGCCGACGTGCTCGCCGATCTCGGCGTGGATCCCGCGCGCATGCAGGTGGTCGGCTACGGCGAAGCCTTCCCGGTCACCGACAACGCCTCCAACCGGGGGCGGGCGCAGAACCGCCGGGTGGAGATCGTCTTCTCCAACGACAAGGGCCAGCTCAGCGCGCCGCGCTGAGTCCCGCGCCGCCGCAGGGAGCCCCGGTACCCCAAAGGGTCCGGGGCTTTTTTCGCCTGGCGAACCGGGTGGCGCCGGATTTCTCTGTCAGAACTTGCGCAAGAGCGGGCTATCATCGGGATCGAACTAGTTCGAGCAGCAATCCGTGCAGCATAAGCACCTTGTATTTCGTTATAACGAGTAGAGAGGCGCAATGAGTTCGAACGAAACCCTGCCGGGGCTGGTGATCGCCGATTCCTTCCCGGTCATGCAGTGGGCGCTGCAGCGCTACCTCAGCGAGGAGTGCGGACGCCAGGTGCTGGCGGTGGTCGGCGATAGCGACAGCCTGGTGGAGCGCCTGGCCGACCTGCCGCCGGAAAGCATCCTGATCACCGAGCTGGGCTTGCCTGGCCAGCGCAGCCGCGACGGTATCCACCTGGTGGAATGGCTGACCCGGCACTGCCCGCAAATGAAGGTGATGGTCTACTCGGTGTTCAGCGCTCCGTTGCTGGCCAAGGCGGTCCTGCGCAGCGGCGCCTCGGCCTACATCAGCAAGCGCAGCCCGCTGGAGACGCTGAAGGCGGCGCTGGAGTGCATGGCGCTCGGACAGACCTTCCTCGACCCCGGCCTGCACCCGCAGCGGCATACCGGCAAGCCGCTGAGCCCCACCGAGGTGGACATCCTCCGGCGCCTGGCGCGTGGCGACACGGTCAGCGAGATCGCCCAGCGGACCATGCGCAGCGTGTCGACCATCAGCACCCACAAGAAGAACGCGATGGTCAAGATAGGCCTCAACAGCGACGCCGAACTGATCGCCCTGGGCGTGATGAACTGGCTCCACGAACTCGCCTGACCGGGTTCGAAACATCTCGACCGCCAGTTGCGGAACAATCCTCGCCAGCCCCCGGGAGCCATCCCGCCGCAGCCGAGGAATCCGCATGATCCGCCAGCCCCGCTTTGCCCGTTTCGTCCTGCCGTTGTTGCTGAGCCTGTGCCAGCCGTCCTTCGCCGCCGAACTCCGCGCGGTTGCCGAAGCACGCCGCCAGGAACTCCTGCTGGAGGACTCGCCGGTGGCGTGCGGCGAGGCGGGCTGCACGGCGCGGGAAAGCCTCAGCCTGGTGGCGTTGCAGGTGCAGGCCCGGGTTCTGGTCACCCGCCTCGGCCGCGATGATTTTTCCCCGGCCGCCCGCCAGCCCGCCGCCGTCCCGGACTACCGCCTGTTCGGCGATCTCGGCCTGGCGCCAAGCCCCTTCGCCTGGCAAGCGTTGACCGGCGAGAGCGCGGCGGCGGACGCGTTGCGTTTCTGACTTTCCCTATGGCCGCTCCCCAGGCGGCTCTTGGCGGACTGTTTCCCGCCCGCACCCGGCCGGTGGCGACCGACCGGGTTTTCTTTTTCTCGCGAACGCGCCGTCTCTGCGACCGACCCGTACAGTTTTGCGACTGTATGCCTGGTTGTCGGCCGAACTGTTCTGGAGCAGTTTCACGAATTGAGCTACTGTTTCGGTTCAATCGCCGAGGAAAACCCGCCATGACCAATCTGCTGCTTTACCAACGCATCGCCCAGCAGTTGGCCGAGGACATTCGCCGTGGCGTCTACCAGCCGGGCGAGCGGGTACCGTCGGTGCGCAAGCTCAGCACCCAGTTGAACGTCAGCCACGCCACCGTGCTGCAGGCCTACGCCACCCTCGAGGACCAGGGACTGATCCGTGCCCGTCCGCAATCCGGCTTCTACGTCCACCGCACCCCGGCACTGACCGCGCCGACCCCGGATATCGCGCGCGTCGAGCGTCCCGGCCTGGTCACCCGCAGCAGCATCATCAACCAGGTGCTCGCCGAGTCCCGCCGCGAAGGGGTATTCCCGCTCGGCGCGGCGGTGCCGCATGTGGACTACCTGCCGGTGCGCGCCTTGCACCAGCAACTGGCCAAGGTCACCCGCTTCCAGAGCCCACGGGCGTTCAGCTACATGTTCAGCCCCGGTTTCGAGCCGCTGCGGCGGCAGGTGGCGATCCGCATGCGCGACGCCGGCGTGGTGGTCGACCCGTCGCAGGTGACCATCACCCACGGCTGCGTGGATGCGATCCACATGGCCCTGCGGGTGCTGACCCGTCCCGGCGACCTGATCGCCACCGAGTCGCCAAGCTACTACGGCCTGCTGCAACTGGCTGACGTGCTGGGCCTGAAGGTGATCGAGATCCCCAGCGACCCGCGCACCGGGATCAGCCTGGAAGCGCTGCAACTGGCGGCCAACCAGTGGTCGATCAAGGCCTTGGTGCTGACCGCGCGGCTGAGCAATCCCTTCGGCGGGACGATTCCCGAGGATCGCCAGAAGCAACTGCTGAAACTGACCGCCGAACACAACATCGGGGTGGTCGAGGACGACATCTACGGCGAACTGATGTTCGACCAGGGCCAGGCGCGCTCGCTCAAGTCCCACGACCGCGACGGCCGGGTGATCTACTGCTCGAGTTTCTCCAAGACCATCTCGCCCGGCGTACGCATCGGCTGGATCATCGCCGAGCGCTACCAGGAGGAGATCCGTCGCCTGCAGACCTTCACCACCCATTCGGCCTGCACCGTGACCCAGATGGGCGTCGCCGCCTACCTGGAGAACGGCGGCTACGACCGCCACCTGCGCTACATCCGCCAGGAGTACCGGAAGAACATGACCGCCTACCAGTTGGCGGTGCAGCAGTACTTCCCGGAGGGGACGCAGATGACCCGGCCCAAGGGCGGCTTCATCCTCTGGGTCAGCCTGCCGGCCAAGGTCAACACCAAGGAACTCCACGTGCGGGCCCTGGAGCAGGGCATCAGCATCGCCCCGGGGCTGATCTTCAGCAACACCGAGCAGTTCAACAACTGCCTGCGGCTGACCTGCGGGATTCCCTGGAACCGCGAGGCGGAGCGGGCGATCATGACCCTCGGCATGCTTGCCGGGCAGCTTTGCCAGGAAGGCCTTATCGCCGCCTGAGCGCGAGGCGCTCCCCTGGCTGAGGGGCGCCCCGCGACAGTCCGCGAAGAATTTTCCCGGGGATTAACCCGAATCCACCGACAGCTTCGTCTCAGCGGGTATCTCTCCGCTGCACGACGAGGTCGTCTCGATGTTTTTCCCGGCTTCCATCCGGACCGGCACTTTCGCCGAACTGTCCGACGCTGGAAAATGTCTACCGATAGCCGCTCCGGCCGCGCTTCTGGCGACGGCCCGGGCGTTTCGTGGCGACGCCGATGCGCGCCGCGAAGGATGTGGCCGATGAGCCTGCTCTCGGTCGCCTTTGACACAGGACAGGAGTCGACCAGCGGCATGCATGCCTCCACCAGCGCCACGACGGCCGCCGGCAGCGACGAAACGCTGCTGGCGCGTTACCGCAAGGGCGACAGCGCGGCCTTCGAGGTGCTCTACCAGCGCCATCGGCAAGGTCTCTACCGTTTTCTCTGCGGCCTGGCCGGACAGACCGAACTGGCCGACGAGATCTACCAGGAAACCTGGCTCAGCCTGATCCGCAGCGAGAGCCAGCCGCAGGGCCGGGCGAGCTTCCGCACCTGGCTCTACCAGATCGCCCGCAACCGCCTCATCGATCATTGGCGCAAGCATGGCCAGCGCCAGCCGTTGCAGGACAGCTACGACGAACAGTTGCACGCGCAACCCGACCAGGGCGCCGGCCCCGAGCAGCAGCTCAGCCTGAGCCGCGACGGCGAGCGCTTGCAGAGCGCGCTGGAGACCCTGCCCGAGGAACAGCGCGAGGTATTCCTGATGCGCGCCCACGGTGAACTGGAACTGGCCGAGATCGCCACGCTCACCCAGTCGCCGCTGGAGACGGTGAAGAGCCGTTTCCGCTACGCGGTGCAGAAGCTGCGCCGGCTGCTGGCCGAGGAGGTGGCGGTATGAACCCACAGAAGCATTCCGCGAGCGTCGCCGAAGAGCAGATGCTGGCGCATTTCCGCGCCCACGCGCCGCAGCAGCCGGCGCCGGCGCTGGACCAGGCGATCCTCGCCGCCGCGCGACGCCAGGCGGCGCATGTCGAACCCGCCCGGTCCTGGTGGCGGCGCTGGCTGGAAGCCTCCCGCAGGCCGCGTTGGCAGGCGGCCTTCGCCAGCCTGCTGGGCGTGGCGCTGGTGCTGGGGCTGGTCAGCCACAACGTGCTGGACGACGCCGAGCGCCAGGCCCGGCCCGAAGTGGCGTTCAGCGATGTGCCCCTGCGCGACGGAGTCGCCGGGGCCGCTGCGGCGAAGCGGGCCATGCGCGCGCCGGCGGCGCCGGCTCCGCTGTCCAGCGAGATGTCGGAGTCCCCGGCCTTGCTGGCCAGCTACGCATCGTCCGGGGAGGCGCCGCAACTGATGGCCGAGGCCGCGCCGCCGGCTCCGGCTGCCCTGGCCGACCGACCGCCGGCCCAGGCCGCGCAGCAGGCGAAGGTCCAGGCGGAGCTGGCTGGCGACTTCGTCGCCCAGGCCAGGGGCAAGGCGGTTGCGGTGAAGCCGGAGGTGCTCGACGAGGCGCTCGGGGCGGTCCTTGCACTGCGTGAGCAGGGCAAGACGGAGCAGGCCGCGACCCAGTTGGCCGAGCTGCAGAAACGTTTCCCCGGAGAGAACCTGGTGGAACGACTGGAACGCCTCGCGACGATAGCCGCGAGCGCCAGGAAACGGCCGTGACGACCATGGCCCGTGACGCCGTGATGGCGTCGCGGGCTGACATCAAGCGGTTATCCGTGCATGACAGGTTAGACATGGGGCGAACAACCGAGAGAGTGCCAGGATGACGATAGTGACCCCTTGCCTTGGTTGCAGTCTGCCGTCAGCATTGCCGCAATTGGCCATACCTGCGTGACTATGAAACGTCTTTGCCGAATTTGCGTCGTTGTTCTTTTCGGTTGCTTCCTGGCGGCCTGTGATGACGGCTCCAAGGCACCGGAAAAGAAAGCCCCGGAAGCACCGCCGCAGGAGCAGCGCGCCCCTGCCAAGCCAGTGAAGCCTGCACGAGCGGAGCCAGCGCCTGCCGTGCCTGCCGCGCCGAAAACAGCTTCGAAGAAGGTCGCGCCAGCCGCGGAGCAGGTTGCCGAACCCAAGCCGCCGGCCAAGCCGAAGCCTGCGGCTGCGCCGCCGAAGCCGGCCAGCAGGCCGGTCGCCAAGGACAAGCCGGCGCCGGCGAAGCGCGCTTCCACCGCTCGTCTCGACCCCGAGGTGCGCAAGCCGCTGCCGAGCGCCAAGCTGGACCTGCGCCTGCCGAAGGAACTGGTGCAGAAGATGGCGCCGCCCGGCACGGAAGAGACCCATAAGCCCAAGCCGCTGTTGCCGCCGATGTTCGAGGAAAAGGACGACAGCGACTTCCGCCTCAACGGCCAGTTGCTCTATCGCGACCGCGAACTGGGCGTGTCGCGGCCCCTGGAAGGGGCCGAGTTGCAGTTCGAGTTCCGCCAGTAGGCCGCCCCGGCGCTCAGAAGCGGTAGCGCTGCTCCTGCAACGCCTGGTACAGCTCCGCGTCCAACGGCTGGTAGCCGGCGCTGCCGGGCAACCTGACGAAGAGTTTGTCGCTCACCCGCGCGGGATCGTAGGCGTCGCGCTTGAGGTCGGTCTTCTTGTACTTGAAGGTGCCGGTGGTCTCGACTTCGCGCAGCAGGCGCAGGAACACCGGCGTGGCATAGGCCGGCAACTCGCGGTCGAGGTGCGCGGCGAGGGCGTCGCGGTCCAGTTCGACGCCATCGGCCAGGCGTAGCGCGGCCATCCCGCAGCGGCCGTTGGTGCCGGGAATCTCCACGCCGTAGACCACCGCATCTTCGACCCCGTCGAAGGCGCCGAGGGCGTTTTCCACCTCGGTGGTGGAAACGTTCTCGCCCTTCCAGCGGAAGGTGTCGCCGAGACGGTCGACGAACTGGGTGTGCTTGAAACCGATGTCGCGCATCAGGTCGCCGGTGTTGAACCAGGCGTCGCCCTTCTTGAACACGTCGCGGAGGATCACCGCTTCGCTCTTGGCCGGATCGGTGTAGCCGTCGAACGGCCACTTCGCGCTGATCTCGCTGATCAGCAGGCCGACCTCGCCCTTGCCGACCTTCTCCATGAAGCCCTTGGCGTCGCGCACCGGGTGGTCGTTCTCCAGGTCGTAGCGGACGATGGCGTAGGTGGCTGGGGAGAAGCCCACCGTATTGTCGAAATTGAATACGTTGGTGAAGCCGATGTTGCCTTCGCTGGAAGCGTAGAACTCGGTGATCCGCTGGATCTCGAAGCGTTGCTTGAACTCGGCCCAGATCGACGGGCGCAGGCCGTTGCCGATCATGCAGGTCAGGCTATTGCCGCGTTCCTCGGCGCACGGTGGCTGGTTCAGCAGGTAGCGGCAGAGCTCGCCGATGTAGCCGAAGCAGGTCGCCCGGTAGTGTTGCACGTCCTTCCAGAAACCGCTGGCGGAGAACTTGCGGCGCAGGGCCATGGCCGCGCCGCCGGCGAGCGCCGCGCTCCAGCAGACGGTCACGGCGTTGTTGTGGTAGCAGGGCAGGGTCAGGTAGAGCACGTCGTCGCGGCCCAGGCCCAGGCCGGAATGGCCGAAGCCGCCGTAGGCCTTGATCCACTTGCCGTGGCTCATGATCGAGGCTTTCGGCAGGCCGGTGGTGCCGGAGGTGTAGATGTAGAAGCAGGAGTCCTTGAGCCGCACCCTGCCGGTGTCCTCGAGGTTCTCCGAGGTCTGTCCCTGGGCCAGGCGCATCAGGTTGCGCCAGCCCATCGGCGGCGAGCCGGGATCGCCGAGGGTGTCGCCGTCGTCGACCCAGTAGCAATGGCCGGCGTTGCCGAGCACCTCCTGGCGGACTTCCTCGAACACCTCGCGCAACTCTTCGCCGACCACGAAGTGGCCGGGCTTCACCAGGTTCAGGCTGTGCACCAGGACCTTGCCGCGCTGGGTGGTGTTGACCAGTGCGCCGATGGCGCCGAGCTTGGCCAGGGCGGCGAGGATCGCCAGCAGCTCGACGCGGTTTTCCAGCATCACCGCGACCACGCTGCCGTGGCCTACGCCCTCGGCCTTGAAGGCGCGCGCCAGGCGATTGGCCCAGCCGTTGAACAGGGCGTAGCTGATCCGCCGCTGGCCGTCGAGCACCGCCGGGTTGTCCGGGTACAGGCGTGCCGCGCGCTCCAGCGCCCAGCCCAGGGACAGGCTCTTCTCGCGGTTACGGATCGCGGTGTAGTACAGGCCGCGCAGCATGCGCGGCACGCGGCCGAAGGTGGCAGGCAGGCGGGCAACGAAACGGTTGAAAGTGATCAGGTCGGCGTGGGTCATGGCTCTCGCGCTTGTCGTTGTTGTGCGGGGCGTAGGACGCTCCCGCGACTCTAGACCGCAGCCGCCGCCTCGGCTATGACCGTTGCGCGGTCGCCCCGGGGCACTTCGGCAAATAGCCCGGAAGCCCGCCGCAGAGCGCCGCGCGCCTTTCGTCGGAGACCTCAGTCGAGGAACAGGTCGGGCACCAGCGCGCCACCCTCCGGGTCGTAGCGGTACTGCTCGAAATCGCTCTGGCCGCGCTCGCGCAGCAATTCCTCGTCGACCAGCAGGCGCCCGCTGAGGCTGCGCCCCTCGCTGGTGAGAATGGCGTGCGCGGCGTCGGCCATGATCGCCGGGGTGCGCGCGCGGCGGAAGGCGTCACGGCTGCCCAGCTCGAACTCGATGGCGGCGGTGGCGATCATGGTCTTCGGCCACAGCGCGTTGACGCTGATGGCGTATTTCCCGAACTCCTCGTGCATCCCCAGGGTAAGCATGCTCATGCCGTACTTGGTGACCGTGTAGGGGCCGTGCTGGGCGAACCACCTGCCGGCCAGGTTGATCGGCGGCGACAGGCTGAGGATGTGGCCGTTGGCGCTCCTGCGCAGGTAGGGCAGGGCGGCCTGGCTGCAGACCAGCACCGCGCGGGTGTTGATCTGGTACATCAGGTCGAAGCGCTTGGGCTCCAGCTTCTCCACCCCGACCAGGCGGATCGCCCCGGCGTTGTTGACCAGCGCGTCGATCCCGCCGAAGCGTTCGGCGGCGCGGGCCATGGCCGCCGCCACGGCCTGCTCGTCGCGCACGTCGAGTTGCAGCGGCAGGGCCTGGCCGCCGGCGGCCTCGACCTCGGCGGCGACGCTGAAGATGGTGCCTTCCAGCTTCGGATGCGGCTCGGCGCTCTTCGCCGCGATCACCAGGTTGGCGCCATCGCGCGCGGCGCGCAGGGCTATCTCCCGGCCGATGCCGCGGCTGGCGCCGGTGATGAACAGGGTCTTGCCGTGCAGTGACATGGGCGTCTCCGTTTTCTTGTCGTTGTCGTTGCGGATGAGCGGCGGGGTGTCTCAGGCGTCGGCTTCCACCTCGACCAGCACCTGCCGGTTGCGCACCTGCTCGCCACGGCCGACCTGGACGCGGCGGACCACGCCGTCGACTCCGGCCTTCAGCGGGTGTTCCATCTTCATTGCCTCCAGCACCAGCAGCAGTTGGCCCTTGCCGACCCGTTCGCCCTCGCCGACCAGCACCTCGACGATGGCACCGTCCATCGGCGCCTTGAGCGTGCCGGAACTGGCGCCGGCCTGGGCGCTGGCGCCGGCGTGGGTGACGTCGAGCAGTTCGAGGTTGCCGCCGTGGCCGTATAGCCAGAGGCGCCCGCCGTCCAGGTGGTAGGCGTGGCGGCGGCGAATGCCGTCGAGTTCGGCGCTGGCCCAGCGTCCGTCGCAGTCGAGCAGGCGCACGGCGATCTCGCGTCGCTCCAGGCGCGCCAGCAGTCGCGGCCGGCGACCGCTTTCGAGGACGTCCAGGCCGATCTCCAGGCGCTGTTCGGCGTGCTTCAGGACGATCTTCCACGGTGCCCCGGCGGCGCTGCGCCAGCCGGCCAGGCCGGGCTGGTGCGCACTGGCCTCGGCGCCGGCCTGGTAGAGCAGGGCGGCGGCCAGGGCCAGTTCCTCGGCGCCCGGCTGGCGCGGTTGCAGGCTGGGGTCTTCGGCGAAGCGTTCGCCGATGAAGGCGGTGGTCGCCTCGCCGGCGGCGAAGTCCGGATGCGCCAGGAGGTTGGCGAGGAACCGCTGGTTGCCGTCGACCCCCAGCAGCACGCAGCGCTCCAGCGCGCGGATCAGCTTGCGCCGGGCTTCGTCGCGGGTCGCCCCGTAGGCGATCAGCTTGGCCAGCATCGGGTCGTAGAAGGGCGTCACCGCCTGCCCCTCGACCAGGCCATGGTCGATGCGTACGCCGGGCAGCAGTTCCGGGTCCCAGCGCAGCACCGTGCCGGTCTGCGGCAGGAAGCCGCGACCGGCGTCCTCGGCGTAGAGGCGGACCTCGATGGCATGCCCGCGCAGTTCCACCTGTTCCTGCCGCAGCGGCAGCGGATGGCCCTCGGCGACGCGGATCTGCCAGGCCACCAGGTCCTGGCCGGTGACCAGTTCGGTGACCGGGTGTTCGACCTGCAGGCGGGTATTCATCTCCAGGAAGTAGAAGCGGCCATCCTCGCCGAGAAGAAACTCGACGGTGCCGGCGCCCACGTAGTTGACCGAAGCCGCGGCCTTCACCGCCGCCTCGCCCATGGCGCGACGCAGGTCGGCATCGAGCACCGGGCAGGGAGCTTCCTCGATGACCTTCTGGTGGCGGCGCTGCACCGAGCAGTCGCGTTCGCCGAGGTAGAGCAGGTTGCCGTGGCGGTCGCCGAACACCTGGATCTCCACATGGCGCGGGCGCAGCACGGCCTTCTCCAGGATCAGTTCGGCGCTGCCGAAGGCGCCCAGCGCTTCCGAGCGTGCGGTGCGCAACTGCTCCAGCAGTTGGTCGGGTTCCTCCACCAGGCGCATGCCGCGGCCGCCGCCGCCGGCGCTGGCCTTGATCATCAGTGGGTAGCCGATGCGTTCGGCCTCGCGCCGCAGGGTCGCGTCGTCCTGTTCGGCGCCTTCGTAGCCGGGGATGCACGGCACCCCGGCGGCGAGCATGGCGATCTTCGACAGGCGCTTGCTGCCCATCAGGTGGATGGCTTCCGCATCCGGGCCGATGAAGACGATCCCGGCGGCTTCGCAGGCACGGGCGAACTCGGCGTTCTCGGAGAGGAAGCCGTAGCCGGGGTGGATCGCCTCGGCGCCGCTGCGACGGGCGGCGTCGAGGATCGCCTCGAGGTTCAGGTAGGACTGCGCCACCGCTGCCGGGCCGATGCACACGGCCTCGTCGGCCAGTTGCACATGGCGGGCGTCGGCGTCCGCCTCGCTGTACACGGCGACGCTGCGGTAGCCCAGTTCATGGGCGGTGCGCAGCACCCGGCAGGCGATTTCACCGCGGTTGGCGACGAGGATCTTGTTGAAGCTGGGCATGTCGTTCGGCTCCTGGAGGCTGTTGCCCTGTTTCGCGGTCGTGGCTCACTGGGCCCAGACCGGCTTGCGTTTCTGTACGAAGGCCAGGGTGCCTTCGCTGCCTTCGGCGCCGCCCACCGCTTCGGCGAACTGGCGCGCCGCATCGTCCAGCAGGGCGCCGAGTTCGCCGCTTTCGCTGGCCAGCAGCAGGGCCTTGGTGGCGGCGTTGGCGTTCGGCGCGCAGCGGCGCAGTTGCTCGAGGGTTTCCTCCAGGCGCTGTTCGAGGGCATCGGCGTCGGCCTCGCAGAAATGCACCAGGCCCAGGCGCAGCGCCTCGCGGCCGTCGAAGCGGGCGGCGGTGAGGGCCAGGCGGCGGGCCTGGGTCAGGCCGATGCGGCGGACCACGAAAGGCGCGATCTGCGCCGGGAGAATGCCGAGGCTGGTTTCCGGCAGGCCGAACTGCGCATCGGCGGCGGCGATCGCTACGTCCGACACGCAGGCCAGGCCGAAACCGCCGCCGAGCACCGCGCCTTCCACCAGCGCCACCAGCAGTTGCGGGGCGGCCTGGGCTTCCTCCAGCAGGCTGCCGAAGGCGCGGTTCAGCGTGCGGTAGGCTTCCGCCCCGGCGGCGCGGGCACCGGCCATGTCCTTGATGTCGCCGCCGGCGCAGAAGTGCCCGCCGGCGCCGCGCAGCACCAGCGCCCGCACGCTACGGTCGTCGCGCACGGCGGCGAGCACCGCGCGCAGTTCGCCGACCATCGCCAGGCTCATGGCGTTGCGGCTTTGCGGGCGGTTCAGGGTGATCCGCAGGACGCCCTCGATGGGTTCCAGCAGCAGGGTCTCGCAATGCGGCAGGCTCATGCCGGTTTCCTCCTGGAACGTCAGCCTTTCTTCTTGCCCGGCAGGATGCCCATCAGCTTGCAGATGATGCCGAGCATGATCTCGTCGGCACCGCCGCCGATGGATACCAGGCGGGTGTCGCGGTAGGCGCGGGAGACCGGGTTGTCCCACATGAAGCCCATGCCGCCCCAGTACTGCAGGCAGGCGTCGCTGACCTCGCGGCCGAGGCGGCCGGCCTTGAGCTTGGCCATGGAAGCCAGGCGCGTCACGTCCCTGCCTTTCACGTACAGCTCGGTGGCCTGGTAGACCAGGGCGCGCAGCGCCTCGACCTCGGTCATCATCTCGGCCATGCGGAAGTGGATGACCTGGTTGTCGATCAGCGGCTGGCCGAAGGTCCTGCGCTCCTTGCAATACTCGATGGTGACGTCGATGCAGTGCTCCAGGCCCTTGATCATGTTGGCCGCGCCGAACAGCCGTTCTTCCTGGAACTGCAGCATCTGCATCATGAAGCCGGCGCCCTCCGCGCCGATGCGGTTGCGCTGCGGTACGCGGACGTTATCGAAGAACACCTGGGCGGTCTCCGAACTGCGCATGCCGAGCTTGTCCAGGTGCGGACTGAGGGTAATGCCCGGGGTCTTCATCGGGACCACGATCAGCGACTTGTTGACGTGCGGCTTGTCGTCGGAGGTATTGGCGAGCAGGCACATGAAGTCGGCCGACGGCGAGTTGGTGATCCACATCTTGCTGCCGTTGATCACATAGTCGTCGCCGTCCTTGCGCGCGGTGGTCTTCAGGCCGGCGACGTCGGAGCCGGCGCCGACCTCGGAGACGCCGATGCAGCCGACCATCTCGCCGGCGATGGCCGGGCGGAGGAACTCCTCGCGCAACTCGTCGGAACCGAAGCGGGCCAGGGCCGGGGTGCACATGTCGGTCTGCACGCCGATGGCCATCGGGATGCCGCCGCAGGTGATGCTGCCGAATTCCTCGGCGGCGACGATCGAGTAGCTGTAGTCCAGGCCCATGCCGCCGAACTTTTCCGGCTTGGAGATGCCCAGCAGGCCGAGTTCGCCGGCCTTGCGGAAGATCTCGTGGATCGGGAAGCGGCCGTCCTTTTCCCACTGGTCGACGTTGGGGTTGATTTCCCGCTCGACGAAACTGCGAACGGTGCGGCGGAGTTCCTCGTGTTCCTGGGTGAAGATCATGGGTTGTCTTTCCTCCTGGGCATCATTGTTTTCCGGCAGGATCCGCTTGCTCTCTCCCAACCCTCTTCCTTCAGGGAGAGCGGGGAGAGGGGCTGTCGCCGGCTCGCCTGTTTCAGTCAGAACCTCGCGACCCCGAAGCTGTTGCCCTTCAGCGGCCGCGCCTCGGCTTCCGCGCAGATATCCAGCAGGTAGCCGAGCAGCCTGCGGCTGTCGCGCGGGTCGACCAGGCCGTCGTCCCATAGGCTGGCGGTGCCGTAGAGCGCGGTGGACTGGCTGTCGAGCTTCTGCGCGGTGACGGTTTCCAGCATCTCGAGCATCTTCGGATCGGCTTCCTTGCCTTCCTTGGCGTGTTTCTCCTCGGTGACGATGCGCAGTACCTTGCCGGCCTGGGCACCGCCCATCACCGCGGTGCGACTGTTCGGCCAGGCGAAGATGAAGCGCGGGTCGAGGCCGCGTCCGCACATCGCGTAGTTGCCGGCGCCGTAGGAGCCGCCGACCACCAGGGTCAGCTTGGGCACGCGGGCGTTGGCCACCGCCTGGATCATCTTCGAGCCGTGCTTGATCACGCCCTGGCGCTCCGACTCGGTGCCGACCATGAAGCCGGTGGTGTTGTGCAGGAACAGCAGCGGCGTGTTGCTCTGTTCGCAGAGCTGGATGAACTGCGCCGCCTTGGCCGCGCCCTGCGGGGTGATCGGTCCGTTGTTGCCGATCAGGCCGCAGGCGTGGCCCTCGATGCGCAGGTGGCCGCAGACGGTTTGGCCGTCGAACTCGTTCTTGAAGTCGAGGAACTCGGAGCCGTCGGCGATGCGCGCGACGATCTCGCGGACGTCGTAGGGCTTCTTCGGGTCGGCCGGAACCACCCCGAGCAGCTCCTCCACCGGGTACAGCGGTTCACGCCAGGAACGCGCCGGGCGCGCCGGCAGTTGTGCGTTCCACGGCAACATGCCGACGATCTCGCGGGCCAGGCGCACGCCGTCGGCGTCGTTTTCCGCCAGGTATTCCGCGGTGCCGGCGACCTGCGCGTGCAGTTCGGCTCCGCCGAGCTCCTCGTCGCTGGCGATCTCGCCGGTGGCGGCCTTGAGCAACGGCGGCCCGGCGAGGAACATCTTGGCCTTGCCGCGCACCACCACCACGTAGTCCGACAGCCCCGGCTGGTAGGCACCGCCGGCGGTGCTGGAACCATGCACCACGGTGACCTGGGGAATGCCCATGGCGGAGATCCGCGCCTGGTTGGCGAAGCCGCGCGCACCTTCGACGAAGATCTCCGCCGCGTAGTTGAGGTTGGCGCCACCGCTTTCGGTGAGGGTCACCACCGGCAGCTTGTTCTCCATGGCGATCTGCTGCAGGCGCAGGGTCTTCTTCAGCCCGGTCGGGGAGATGGTGCCGCCCTTGATCGCGCTGTTGCTGGCACTGACCAGGCAGCGCACCCCGGCGATGTAGCCGATCCCGGCGATGATCCCGCCGCCGGCCTGGGTGCCGTCCTTGTCGTCGTGCAGCTTGTAGCCGGCCAGCGAGGACAGTTCGAGGAACGGCGCGCCCGGGTCGAGCAGCAGCGCCAGGCGTTCGCGCGGCAGCAACTGGCCGCGTTTCTCGAACTTCGGCCTGGCCTCGGCGGCCTTGTCCAGGACCTTCTGCTCCAACTCGCGGAAGCCGGCCACGGCGGCGAGCATGGCCTCGCGGTTGCGGGCGAAGTCCTCGCCGTTGACGTCGAGTTCCGACTGGATCGCGGGCATGTCAGTCCTCCTGGTCCTTCAGTACGTCGGGCAGGTAGGCGCGGTGGAAGCCGTTGTACGCGCGGCTCTGTCCCGGCTTGCCCTTGAATAGCGGGAAGGCGCGGCTGCCCTGGCTGGCGGCGCCGTCGATGCGGATCGTGTTGCCGCTGACGAAGGCGGCGCCGGGGGAGAGCAGGAAGACGATGGCGGCGGCGACTTCCGACTCGCTGCCGATGCGCTTGAGCGGCACGTGCTCGCGCAGGGTCGGGATCACCGCCTTGAACGCGCCTTCGTAGGTATCCATGCCGCTGGACGCGATCCAGCCCGGCGCCACCGCGTTGACCCGCACGCCGGCATGGCCCCACTCGACGGCGGCGGTCCTGGTGAAATTCTCCATGCCCGAGCGTGCGGCGCCGGAGTGACCCATGCCGGGCATGCCGCCCCACATGTCGGCGAGCATGTTGACGATGCTGCCGCCGGTCTTGCTCATCGACTGGTTGAACACTTCGCGGGCGACCAGGAAGCCGCCGACCAGGTTGGTGCGGAGCACGGTCTCGAAGCCCTTCTGGCTGATCGAGGCGAGGGGCGAGGGATACTGGCCGCCGGCGTTGTTGACGAGGTGATGGATGGTCCCGCGTTCGGCCAGGATATTCGCCACCAGCGTCTTCACCGCTTCCTCCTCGCGGATGTCGCAGGCGTGCCAGCTGACGCTGCCGCCGTCCTCGACGATCTCGCCGGCGGTCTTCTCCAGCTTTTCCGCCTTGCGTCCGACCAGCACCACGTGGGCGCCGAGGGCCGCCAGCTCGTGGGCGGTGCAGCGGCCGATGCCGCTGCCGCCGCCGGTGACGATGATGGTCTGGCCGTCGAACAGGCCAGGTCGGAAGATCGAGTCGTAGCTCATTGTTCTGGTGACTCCGATGAATCCCGTAGAGGGGCAGCGGAACGCCGCATTCGCCGTTCCTGGTTGTGGTTATCTGCCTTGCGTTTCCAGCGCGTCGGCGAGCGCCTGCGGCACCGCCACCGGAAACTCCAGCAACTGCTGGGCAAAGGCCTTGCCCTGCGGGTCGATGCGCAGGCTGGCGACGCCGCCGCCGCCGAGGGCGTTCTCCAGCAGGAAGTTCAGGCTGTGGCTGCCCGGCAGGTACCAGCGGCCGACCCGGCCGGTCTGCGGGTCGAGCACATGCTGCATCCAGTCCACCACGGCGCCTTCCTCCAGCGCCTCGGCGATCCACGGCAGGTACTCCGGGCGCCGCGCCATGACCCCGATGTTGCTGTGGTTGCCTTTGTCGCCGGAGCGCGCCACCGCCAGCTTCACCAGCGGCACGCTGGCGCTGGCGGGCTGCTCCGGGCGTGGCGGCTGGTGCGCCTCGGCCAATCGTGCCGGATCGAAGGCTTCGAGGACGGGCAGTTCCAGCGGATGGCGCTGGCCGTCGATCTCCACGCTCAACGCGCATTGCGCCTTGTCGATCAGGAAAGAGAACAGGCGGATCACCGGATACACCGTCGGCCGGCCGCCGACGATGCCGGTCAGGCCGGGCGCCATCCCGGTGGCGGCCTGGGCGATCTCGCGGGAGAACAGCACCAGGGCTTCCTTGCGCGGATGCCGGACGGCCAGCTTGACCACCACTTCGCGGCTGTCCTGCCGTCGCCCATGGGGACCATAGGTGGCTTCGCTGCCGAGCAGTTCGACGTTGACCTCGCGGTAGGGCTCCCAGCCGCGCTCGGAGAAGATTTCCTCGGTCCTGGCGATGATCGCCTGGCTGACCCGCTCGGCCTTCTTCAGCGCATCGATGCCGGCGATCAGGCAACTGGCGGTGCAGCGGAAACCGTCCGGATAGGTGGCGCTGACCTTGTACCGGTCGGTGGGCGGCAGGCCGCGCGCGCCTTCCACCGCGACCCGGTCGGGTCCGACCTGGCGCAGGCGCACCTCGGTGAAGTCGCAGACCACGTCGGGCAGCAGGTAGGCGCGTGGGTCGCCGATCTCGTAGAGCATCTGTTCGCCGACGCTCAGTTCGCTGACCAGGCCACCGGTGCCGGGCGCCTTGGTCACCACGAAGCGCCCGTCGGCCTCGACCTCGACGATGGGGAAACCGATGTGCTCATAGTCCGGCACCTGCTCCCAGTCGGTGAAATTGCCGCCTGTGCATTGCGCGCCGCATTCGACGATGTGCCCGGCGAGGGCGGCCTGGGCCAGTCGGTCGTAGTCGTCCCAGGCCCAGCCGAACTCGTGCACCAGGGCGGCGCTGACCACCGCGCTGTCGACCACCCGGCCGGTGATCACGATATCCGCGCCCAGGCGCAGGGCCTCGACGATGCCCGGCGCGCCGAGGTAGGCGTTGAGCGAGACGCACATCGGCGGGAAAGGCGCGTCGCTGAACATCTCGCGGATGCCGGCCTTGGCCAGTTCGGCCTGGCGCGCTTGCAGGTTGTCGCCATGGAGCACGGCGATCTTCAGCTGCACCCCGGCCTTCTCGCAGGCCGCGGCGAGGGCGGCGGCACAGGCCTGCGGATTGATCCCGCCAGCGTTGCTGATGACGCGGATCTTCTTCTCGGCGATCTCGCCCAGCAGTGGTGCGAGGACCTCGACGAAGTCGGTGGCGTAGCCGGCGTCCGGCTGTTTCAGGCGGGCGCCGGCCATGATCGACATGGTGATCTCGGCCAGGTAGTCGAACACCAGGTAGTCCAGCGGCGCGCCGCGCACCAGCTGCGCGGCCGCGGTGCAGGTGTCGCCCCAGAAGGCCGAGGCGCAGCCGATGCGTACGGTCTTTTGCATTGTTCTTGACCCGTGACGGCGGAAGTGTGGGGCGACATTACCAAGCAAGCGCTTGGTTGAGAAGGGGGCAGAAACAAATCCCTTCGCGGCTGTTACCCAAGCGCTTGCTCGGTCGTCTTCGCAGGCATACATTTCATGAATGCCGACAAGCACTTGCGGGGCAATCCCGAGGCCGGTCGGCAAATACGGAGCGGCCGGGCGCGCGGATGAGCGGCACCGAGCCGCCGACGATCCGGAAAAGGGGTACTCAGCGTTGGACGATCAGAAAGCCCGGGAAGTGATGCTGGAGCTGGTGGCTACCGGACAGCTCACCGATCCGGAAAGCGCCCGCGGCAAGCTGCTGCAGACCGCCGCCCACCTGTTCCGCAGCAAAGGCTACGAACGCACCACGGTGCGCGACCTGGCCAGCGCGGTGGGCATCCAGTCGGGCAGCATCTTCCATCACTTCAAGAGCAAGGACGAGATCCTGCGCTCGGTGATGGAAGAGACCATCCTCTACAACACCGCGCTGATGCGCGCCGCCCTGGCCGACGCCGAGGACCTGCGCGAGCGGGTGCTGGGACTGATCCGCTGCGAGCTGCAATCGATCATGGGCGGTACCGGCGAGGCGATGGCGGTGCTGGTCTACGAGTGGCGCTCGCTGTCCGCCGAAGGCCAGGCGTACATCCTCGGCCTGCGCGACATCTACGAGCAGATGTGGCTGGACGTGCTGGGGGAGGCGCGGCTGGCCGGCTACTGCCAGGGCGATCCGTTCATCCTGCGGCGCTTCCTCACCGGCGCGCTGTCCTGGACCACCACCTGGTTCCGTCCGGAAGGACCGATGAGTCTCGACCAGCTCGCCGAGGAGGCCCTGGCGCTGGTGATCAAGGACGCCTGATCACTCGGAGATCAGGCGGAACGGGTAGCTCAGCAGGAGGAAGTGCAGGGTGTTGATCGAGGCGTGCAGCAGCACCGCCAGCGACAGCCGCCCGCTGAAGTGCAGGACCATGCCGTAGCCCAGCCCGGCGATCCCGGCCAGCAGCGCATACACCGGGTTCACCAGCAGGTGCAGCGCGGCGTAGGCGAGGGTCGCGACGATGATTCCCGGCCAGGCGCCGAACCAGCGGATCAACTGGCTTTGCAGCAGGCCGCGGAAGAACGCCTCCTCGGCCAGCGAGACCACCCCGACGTTCAGTACCAGCCACCACCAGAAGGCATCCGGCCACTTCGGCTGCCAGCTCGCGGCATTGGTCATGATCGACAGCAGCGGCACCACGAAGAAGGTCAGGCAGAAGGCCAGCGCGGTGATATCCAGCGACACCAGCGGCTGCTTCGGCCGGCGTAGCCACCAGGCGAGCAGGGTAAGGGCGACCAGGGCCTTGTCCCAGGGCAGCCAGATCATCTGGATCGGCGGGCTGGCGCTGGCAAGGTCCCAGGGGAACAGGCGCAGGGGAATGAAGCCGGGCAGGTAGTGGATGGCGATCAGGGCGCTGGCGGCGAGGCTCACCGGCCACCAGAGCAGGGTCGGCAGCCAGCGCTCGGCGTAGGTCACCCAGATGATGTAGAGCAGGACGATGACCGCCGTCAGCAGCGCGATGTGCCCGGTGAAGAAGCCCCCGAGCAGGAACAGAATGGGTAGAAGCGGTATCAGACGCCCGAGCATGCAGCCTCCCGTTTAAAGGAGGGATTCTAAAGGCATTTCGACCCGCGGATGGGAAAAGCGCAAGGAACGAACCTTCTGCCAGAGGGAAACACACGGGGAACGAACCCCAGGTTGCGCAGGAAAAACCACGCGCGGCCCGCATGACTCCGCCCCGCGAGCCTTCGCCTCGCCGGTTTTTCGCCCGCCGGGGTTTTCCTACGAGACCTAGTGACCCGCCGGCAGGCCAATAGGTTCAGCGGTCCTTCGCCTCCTGCGCGTCCAGCTCGGCGTTGCGTTCATGGATGCGTTTGAGCTGTTCCTCGCTCAACGGCAGCTTCTTCGCCGAGTCGCGTAGCAGCAGGAGTCCGCCGACGATGGAGCCCAGGGCGAGGACGATGATCAACCAGGCGTACCAGGGCATGTTGTTCTCCCTCATCGATATGAATGTTCACCATACGCCGGGTTTGCCTTTCTGTCAGACAACGCTCCGGCGCGAGGCCCTGTGGTTGAGACTCCCGGCGGCGCTCGGAAGTTGCGGGCGGAGAAAACGCTGAGCCTGGCCGGCGTGATGCCTGTCACATGTTGGCAATCTGACATTGCTTAACTGGCGGGTATCCCTTCATTGCCCCGTCCGGGCCTGCCAGCGAGAGGTTGCCGATGTCTCCGAGCGCGTTGTCCCGTCTGTTGCGCCCGGTGGAACCCCTGACTCCGGCGATGAGCATCAGCGACGTCGCCGACCGCCTGCTGATGCCGGAGCACCGTGCCTTCCTCTCGCTGCCGGTGGTCGACGACGAGCGCCGGGTCCTCGGCCTGGTCAGCCGCTACACCCTCCAGGACATCTTCATGCAGCGTTTCGGCCGCGACCTCTGGGGCCGCCATCCGGTGCGCGACGTCATGAACCGGGCGCCCCTCAGCGTCTCCCTCGGCGCCAGCCTGGAAGAGGCGGCGCAGCAGGTCACCGGTCGCCTGCAGTATCCGATCACCGAGGACTTCGCCCTGGTCGACGAAGAGGGTCGCTACCATGGCCTGGGCACCGTGCTCGACCTGCTGAAGGCCATGGAGGCGCGCATCGCCCAGCGCAACCGGGTGCTGCGCAAAGCGCTGGTGGACCTCAAGGAGTCCCAGGCGCAACTGGTGCAGTCGGAAAAGATGGCTTCGCTCGGGCAGATGGTGGCCGGGGTCGCACACGAGCTGAACACGCCGCTCGGCTACGTCGGCAACAACCTGGCGCTGCTGGAGGAGCTGAGCGATCCCTTGTTGCGCCTGGCCGATGCCCAGGCGGCGCTGGTCGACTGCCTGGGCGACCCGCAGTGCGACGAAGCGCGCCTGGCGCAGGCGCTGCAGGCGGCCGACGCGGTGCGCCGCGAAGCCGCCGTCGAACAGTTGCGCGAGGACCTGCGGCAATTGTTCGTCGATACCCGCTACGGCCTCGGCCAGATCGGCGAGCTGGTTTCCGGGCTCAAGGACTTCGCCCGCCTGGACCGCGCCTTCAGCGAGGAGGTCGACCTCAACGACTGCGTGCGCAACGCCGTGCTGATCGCCCGCACCGCCATCAAGGACAAGGCCGAGATCAGCAGCCAGCTCGGCGAGCTGCCGCTTATCGCCTGCGCGCCGTCGCAGATCAACCAGGTGCTGCTGAACCTGCTGACCAACGCCGCGCAGGCCATGGAGCGTTTCGGCCGCATCCTGCTGAAGAGCTGGGCCGACGAGCGCCAGGTGTTCCTCTCCGTGCAGGACAACGGCAAGGGCATGCCCGCCGAGGTCCTCGGGCGGATCTTCGACCCGTTCTTCACCACCAAGCCGGTGGGGCAGGGCACCGGGCTCGGCCTGTCGATCAGCTACAAGATCATCCAGCAACATGGCGGGACCATCCGCGTGGCCTCCGAACCGGGCCGCGGAACCCGCTTCCTCATCAGCCTGCCGCGAGAGCAGGCCCGCGAACTGAAACGGAGCGCCTGACATGAGCCCATCTCCCGTCCGCATTCTCTTCGTCGATGACGAGGAGCGCATCCTGCGCAGCCTGGCCATGCAGTTCCGCCGCCATTACGAGGTGTTCACCGAGAGCGACCCGCGGCGCGCCCTGGAGCGCCTGAAGACGGAACGGATACAGGTGCTGGTCAGCGACCAGCGCATGCCGCAGATGAGCGGCGCCGAGCTGCTGGCGCAGGCTCGCGAGCGCTATCCGGAGACCCTGCGGATTCTCCTCACCGGCTATTCCGACCTCGATGCCGCCGTCGACGCGCTCAACGATGGCGGCATCTTCCGCTACCTGACCAAGCCCTGGAATCCCCAGGAAATGGCCTTCACCCTGCGCCAGGCGGCGGAGATCGCCAGCCGCCAGGGCCTGCCGGCGCCGCCCGCGGCCACGCTGGCGGCGCCGCTGAGCGTGCTGCTGCTCGACGACGACCCGGAAACCCTGGACTGCGTCGGGGCCTTCTGCCATGCCGGCGGGCATCGCCTGCTGCGCGCGCGCAACCTGGCCGAGGCGCTGGTGTGGCTGAACACCGAACCGGTGGAGGTGCTGGTCAGCGACCTGAAGCTGGCCGGGGAGCATACCGCGCCGCTGCTGAAATCCCTGGCCCAGGCCCATCCGCGCCTGCTCAGCCTGGTGGTTACGCCGTTCCGCGACACCCAGGCCCTGCTCGAACTGATCAACCAGGCGCAGATATTCCGCTACCTGCCCAAGCCGATCCGCAGGGGATTGTTCGAGAAAGGCCTGAAGGCGGCCGCCGAGCAGGCCTTGCTGTGGCGCGGGCGAAGCCTGCCGGAGGTCGACCGGCTGGCCGAGGTGCCGCGCGACGAGCGCGAGAAGGAACGGGTCGGCAGCCTGCTCGGCATGCTCGGCCGCCTGCGCGAGCGGCTGACGGCCTGAACGCCGGCCTAGCCGGCGTCGCAACCGGCGGCCTTGGCCTGGCGGCTTTCCACCAGGCGTGCGCGGAGGACGTCGTAGCTCCAGTTGAAGGCCATGGTGTAGGGCAGGAAGAACAGGATCAGGCCCATGTCGAGGAGGAACGCCTCGACCAGTCCGATCGACAGCCACCAGGCGGCCAGCGGTACCAGCACCACGATCAGGCCCAGCTCGAAGAGCATCGCATGCAGCACCCGGACCTGCAGGGTGCGCTGGAAGCCCATGCGCCGCTGGGCGCGGTCGAAGAGGCTGTTGAAGAGCATGTTCCAGAGCATCGCCACGGTGGAGAACATCAGCGTCAGCGCACCCATGTGCGCCAGGGGCTTGTTCATCACCAGCGACAGCACCGGCGCGGTGAGGAGGACGGCCAGGCCCTCGAAGGCCAGGGCGTGGAAGATCCGCTCCTTGAGAGTCTTGTCGAGGGCGGTGTGGGTGTGGGTCATGGCGAACGCTCCCGGTTCGTCGTTGAAGTCGGGCTGTATTGTCATCGGTCTTTGGGATAGGGTTAAGTTGGATACCATCGGAAAAACCGATATGCATTTGTCGCCCGAATCCCTCGAGGCCTTCGTCCAGGCCGTTTCCCTCGGCTCCTTCAGCGCCGCCGCGCGCAAGCTGGGCAAGAGCCAGTCGACCGTCAGCGAGGCCATTGCCCGGCTGGAGATCGACCTCGGCCTGGAACTCTTCGATCGCAGTGGCCGCCAGCCGCAACTGACCGAGGCCGGGCGCACCCTGCTGGGACGGGTCGAGGAGGTCCTCGGCGCATCCGACCGCCTGCGCCGGGTCGCCGCGCTGCTCGCCGGCGGCTCGGAGCCACGGGTGACCCTGGCGCTATCCGACACCTACCATTCGGCGCGCTACGAGGCGCGCCTGGCCGAACTGGACGAGCGTTACCCTGAGCTGGAGTTCGAATGCCTGATCGCCGAGGACCAGGACGTGATCGCCCAGGTCAGCCGCGGCCGCGCCACCCTCGGCCTGCTCGCCGCGCAGCCGCACTACCCGCCGGAGCTGGGCGTGGCGGCGGTCGCCGAGCGTGCCGAGTTCGGCCTGTTCGCCGCCGTCGACCATCCGCTGGCGGGCCTGGAGCGGGTCAGCGAGCGCGACCTTTCCGAATGGCGTCTGCTGCGCCTGAACACCTATAGCGAGACCGGCGCGGCGATCAACGACGGCCTGCCGTCCAGCGGCGGGCGCTGCTGGTCGGCGCCCAACTACCTGTTGCTGCTGGAAATGGCCACCCACGGCTTCGGTTGGGCCGAGCTGCCGCGCTGGCTGGTCAGCGGCTACGCCAACGGACGGCTGAAGGAGTTGCCGGTGTCCGGCTGGCCGCGCAGCCAGGCGGTGGACGTGGTCTGGTCGCGGCAGCGGCCGTTGGGACCGGCGGCCAACTGGTTGCTGGACCGCTTGCTGGATCGCGACCTGCCTATCTAGGGAGGGCCGGCTGAGCCCCGGTTCAGCCGGCGAAGCCGCCGGCGGCGAGGAAGGCGAGTTCCTCGGCGCTGGACGGGCGACCGAGGATCGGATTGCGATGGGGAAAGCGCCCGAAGCGGCGGATGATCTCGCGATGCTCACGAGCGTGGGCGAGGAAGGGCTGGCCGAGTCCGTGGTTCAGCGCTACCGAGCGATCCTGGTCGGCAAGGTTCTCGGCATGGGCGAACGGCAGGTAGAAGAACAGCCGCAGCGCGTCCCCGACCTGGCGGTCGAGGCCTTGTCCCAGAGCCCGCTCCGCCCAGCGCCGCGCTTGGGCGTCGCTGGCGTACATGCGCGGGGTTCCACGGAAGGCGTTGCGCGGGTACTGGTCGAGCAGCAACAGCAGGCCGAGATGGTCCTCGGCTTCATCGGCAGCCGGGCGCAGCGCGTCGGCGCAGGCAAGCTCGTAGAGGTGGGCGAAGCGCTCGCGGAAGCGCCGGTCGAAATCGGCGTTCCTGGCGAACCAGAGGGTAGGGCCGGCATCGCGCCAGAAACCGACCACTTCCGGCAGCGGGGACGCGCTGGGAGGAAGCAAAAGCGCTGCATGGGGCATCTGCGGATCCAGGAAGTAGAGTAGGGACTCCAGGCTATTGGTCCGGGTTCTTTGGATAAACGTAGGTGGCATGGATAGACTGTCCAGCCATCCCGAATAGAGAGAAGGGGCCTGCCCATGGATCGTCTGGACAGCATGCGCGTGTTCCTGCGCGTTGCCGAAACCGGCAGCTTCACCAAGGCCGCGGACCTGCTGGACATGCCGCGGGCGACGGTCTCGGCGGCGGTCCAGCAGCTCGAAGCGCAACTCGGCAGCCGGCTGCTGCATCGCACCACCCGGCAGGTCCAGCTGACCCACGACGGCAGCGTGGTGCTGGAGCGTTGCCGCCACCTGCTGGAAGACATGGAGGAGCTGGAGAGCCTGTTCCACGACGGCAGCCGCGCCAGCGGCCGGCTCAAGGTCGACGTGCCGAGCCGGGTGGCGCGACTGCTGATCGCCCCGGCGCTGCCGGAATTCTTCCGCCAGCATCCGGACATCGAACTGGAACTGGGCTCCAGCGACCGTTCGGTGGACCTGGTGCAGGAGGGCGTCGACTGCGTCCTGCGGGTCGGCCAGTTGGGCAACAGCAGCCTGGTGGCGCGACGCCTCGGCGAGATGCAACTGATCAATTGCGCCAGTCCCGCCTACCTGGAAGAGCATGGCGAGCCACGGACGCCAGCCGACCTCGACCGGCACTGGGCGGTCAACTATGCCTCGCCCAGCAGCGGCCGGGTGTTGCCCTGGGAGTACCGCGAGGATGGGCGCACCCTGACCCGCGCGTTGCGCAGCCGGGTCACGGTGAACAACGCGGAAAGCTACATCGCCTGCTGCCTGTCCGGACTGGGCCTGATCCAGATCCCTGCCTACGACGTGCGCGAGTACCTCCAACGCGGCGAGCTGCGCGAGGTGCTGCCGCAGTGGCGGGCCGAAGCGATGCCGGCGTACGCCCTGTATCCGCACCGGCGGCATCTGTCGCGGCGGGTCAGGGCATTCGTCGACTGGCTGGAGCAACTGCTCCGCGCCCGCCTCTAGTCCACGACGTTCATCTCCCCGGCGCGTTCCGGGCTACGGCAAACGGCCGGATTCTGCGACAATGCGCGCCGTTTTCGATTCGCCGCGAGAGAGCCCATGTCCGCCTGCCAGTCCCCCATCATCGTCGCCCTGGATTTCCCCACCCGTGAGGCCGCCCTGGCGCTGGCCGATCAGCTGGACCCGAAACTGTGCCGGGTGAAGGTCGGCAAGGAACTCTTCACCAGTTGTGCCGCGGGTATAGTCGAGACCTTGCGTGGCAAGGGCTTCGAGGTGTTCCTCGACCTGAAATTCCACGACATCCCGAACACCACGGCGATGGCGGTGAAGGCCGCCGCCGAGATGGGCGTGTGGATGGTCAACGTGCACTGCTCCGGCGGCCTGCGCATGATGGCCGCCTGCCGCGAGACGCTGGAGGCCTTCAGCGGGCCCAGGCCGTTGCTCATCGGCGTGACCGTGCTGACCAGCATGGAGCGCGAGGACCTGGCGGGCATCGGCCTCGACATCGAGCCCCAGGAGCAGGTGTTGCGCCTCGCCGCCCTGGCGCAGAAGGCCGGCATGGACGGCCTGGTCTGCTCGGCCCAGGAAGCGCCGGCGCTGAAGGCCGCCCATCCGGGCCTGCAACTGGTCACGCCGGGCATCCGCCCGGCCGGCAGCGCCCAGGACGACCAGCGGCGCATCCTCACCCCGCGCCAGGCCCTGGACGCCGGCTCCGATTACCTGGTGATCGGCCGGCCGATCAGCCAGGCCGCCGACCCGGCCAAGGCGCTGGCGGCGATCGTCGCCGAACTGGGCTGAGGCGGCTTCCCCCACGCCTGCCGTCGGCGACCGTCGCGCGCCGTGTCGAGCCGGACTGGCGCAGGCATCATCCGCGCCTGTCCCTCCCCAGCGTCTAGGCTTGTAGCGGGCACTCCGGCAAGTACCGGTGGCAACGGTTTCACAGTTTCGTGAGGAAAAATTGCAAGTGCCTTGCCGGCTGGCCCCAGGCCAGTAGGATCGCTGTTTTCCCCGGAAACGCGAGGTCGGGATGCTGAACACCCTGGAAGCCTGCCTGAAGGCGGTCGATGAGATTCTCCTGGGCAAGGACCGCCAGGTGCGCCTGGCCCTGGCCTGCCTGCTGGCCCGTGGGCACCTGTTGATCGAAGACCTGCCGGGGATGGGCAAGACCACCCTCAGCCATGCCCTGGCGCGGGTGCTCGGGCTCAGTTTCCAGCGCATCCAGTTCACCTCGGACCTGCTGCCGGGCGATATCCTCGGTACCTCGGTGTTCGACAAGGACAGCGGGCAATTCGTCTTCCATCCCGGGCCGATCTTCGCCGAACTGGTGCTTGCCGACGAGATCAACCGCGCCACGCCGAAAAGCCAGAGCGCCTTGCTCGAGGCGATGGAAGAAGGCCAGGTGACCATCGAGGGCGCCACCCGGCCCTTGCCGGAACCGTTCTTCGTCATCGCCACGCAGAACCCGGCCAGCCAGGGCGGCACCTTCTCCCTGCCGGAATCGCAGCTGGATCGCTTCCTGATGCGCCTGTCGCTGGGCTACCCCGGACGCGCGGCGGAACGCTCGCTGTTGCTCGGCGAAGCCCGGCGCGATCTGCTGCCGCGCCTGGAACCCTTGCTCGACCACGCGGCGCTGGCCGCTTTCCAGGCCGAAGTGCCGAAGGTCCGCGCCAGCGATGCGCTGGTGGACTACGTGCTGCGCCTGGTCGAAGCGACCCGCACGCAGCCGGCCTTCGCCCTCGGCCTGTCGCCGCGCGGTAGCCTGGCGTTGCTCGCCGCGGCGCGTGCCTGGGCGCTGCTGGCGGGACGCGACTATGTGATTCCGGAAGACGTCCAGGCGGTGTTGCCGGCGGTCGCCGGGCATCGCCTGCGCGACCAGGCGGACCCCACCGGGCACGGTGGCGGCGCGCTGGTGCAATGGCTGTTGCGCGAAGTCCCGGCGCTCTGATGCGCCTGCGCAACTGGCCGCGCTGGCAGCGCTGGCTGAACCGGCGGATACCGCCGGCGAGCAGCGTCGAGCTGAACCAGCGCCGCGTATTCATCCTGCCGACCCGCCAGGGCGGCGCTTTCGGCCTGGCGCTGCTGGTGATGCTGCTGGCGGCGATCAACTACCAGAACAGCCTGGCCTACGGGTTGACCTTCCTGCTGCTGTCCCTGGGCGTGGTGACCATCCTCCATACCTATCGCAACCTTGCCGGCCTGCGCCTCACCGCGTTGGGAGCGGACCCGGTGTTCGCCGGCGAGCGCGCCGGTTTCCGGGTGCGCCTGGAAAGCCCGCGGCGGGCGCGCCAGGCCATCGCCGTCGGCTGGCCGGAGCGGCCGCTGGAATACGCCGACCTGGCAGGCGACGCGGCTGCCGAGGTGCTGCTGTTCCACCCGACCGAGCGACGCGGCTGGCTGCGGCCGGGGCGCCTGCGGGTGGAGAGTCGCTTTCCCCTCGGCCTGCTGGTGGCCTGGAGCTGGGTCGACCTGCGCCAGCAGGCGCTGGTCTACCCTCGGCCGCTGGCCGGCGAGCCGTTCCTCGGGCCGGGCGCGGAGGATGCCGAGGACCAGGGGCGCGCGCTGGCGAGCGCGGGCGTCGACGACTACCAGGGACTGCGCGCCTACCAGCCGGGCGACTCGCGGCGGCGCCTGCATTGGAAGGCGTTTTCCCGTGGCCAGGGGCTGCTGGTGAAGGACTTCGCCGCGCTCGGTGGGGAAGACTTGTGGCTGGAATTCGAGCGCCTCGGCGGGGATCTCGAAAGTCGCCTGGGCCGCTTGTGCCATGCAGTCCTGGAACTCTCCGCGCGGCAGCAGCCCTATGGCCTGGCGCTGCCCGGCACACGCCTGCAACCGGCCAGCGGCGAGGCCCAGCGCGAGGCCTGCCTGCGTGCGCTGGCGTTGTTCGGAGCGGCGCGATGAACGCGATTCCGCGGGTCGCGCTGGTCTGGCTGCTGGTGGCGCAGGTACTGGTGATCCTGCCGCACCTGGCCTACATGCCGCTGTGGATCGCGGCCATGTGGCTCGGTTGCGCGGCCTGGCGGGTGCAGGTCTTCCGCATGCGTGCCGGCTATCCGCGCGCCTGGGTCAAGCTGGCCCTGGCGCTGCTCGCCGGGGCCGGGGTCTGGTTGTCGCGCGGCAGCCTGGTGGGCCTGGACGCGGGGGCGGTGCTGCTGATCGCCGCGTTCATCCTCAAGCTGGTGGAAATGAAGACCCGCCGCGATGCGCTGGTACTGGTGTTCCTCGGTTTCTTCGCAGTGGTGGTGGGCTACCTGTTCGACGACGGTTTCCTCGCCGCGCTGTACAGCCTGCTGCCGGTGACCGCGTTGCTGGCGGCGCTGATCGGCTTGCAGCAGAGCGCTTTCGCCAGCCGGCCCTGGCCGACCCTGCGGCTGGCCGGCGGGCTGTTGCTGCAGGCGCTGCCGCTGATGCTCCTGCTGTTCCTGTTCTTCCCCCGCCTGGGGCCGCTGTGGTCGTTGCCGATGCCCGGCAACAAGGGGGTCACCGGACTCTCGGAGAGCATGGCGCCAGGGGATATCGCCGAGCTTGGGCGCTCCGCCGAACTGGCGTTCCGGGTCCGCTTCGAGGGCGCACCGCCGCCGCGCGAGCAGCTCTACTGGCGCGCCTTGACCATGGAGCGTTTCGACGGACGACGTTGGGCTCAGGCGCCGCAATGGTCGGGCGAGGATGCTATGCACTGGCAGAAGCGTGGCCCCGAGCTGCGCTACGACGTGATCATGCAGCCCAGTTCGCAGTCCTGGCTGTTCGCCCTCGACGTGGCGCAGACCGACCAGACCGACACGCGCCTGATGAGCGATTTCCACCTGCAGCGACGGCAGCCGGTCGAGCAACGTCTGTTCTACCGAGCCAGTTCCTGGCCACAGGCGCTGCGCGAGTCCAGCATCGATCCGCGCATGCGCTGGCGCAACCTGCAGTTGCCGATGCACGGCAATCCGCGCGCGCGCGCCCTGGCCGAGCAACTGCGCCAGGCCCATGCGCAACCGCAGGCACTGGTCGCGGCCCTGTTGCAGCGCTTCAACCGCGAGCCTTTCGCCTACACCCTGAAACCGCCAGCGACCGGTGCCGACGGGGTGGACGATTTCCTGTTCGACACGCGCAGCGGCTTCTGCGCGCATTACGCCGGGGCGATGGCTTTCGTCCTGCGCGCCGCGGGCATTCCTGCGCGAGTGGTGGCCGGCTACCAGGGCGGCGAGCTGAATCCGGCGGGCAACTACCTGCTGGTGCATCAGTTCGACGCCCACGCCTGGGTCGAATACTGGCAGCCGGAGCAGGGCTGGCTGAGCGTCGACCCGACCTACCAGGTGGCGCCCGAACGGATCGAACAGGGGCTGGAGCAGGCCCTGGCCGGGGACAGCGAGTACCTCGCCGACGCACCGCTGTCGCCGTTGCGCTACCGTGGCCTGCCCTGGCTCAACGACATGCGTCTGGCCTGGGACAGCCTGAACTATGGCTGGCAACGCTGGGTCCTGGCCTACCAGGGTGAGCAGCAGGGCGCCTTCCTGCAGCGCTGGTTCGGCGGGCTCGATCCGACCCGACTGGGCCTGTTGCTCGGTGCCGCGGCGATATTGTCGGTCGGTCTGCTCGCGCTGTTCCTGCTCAAGCCCTGGCAAGGCCGTGGCGATCTGCGCAGCCGCCAACTGCGCCGCTTCGAACGCCTGCTGGAGATGCATGGCCTGCGCCGTTCCCCCGGCGAAGGGCTACGCTCCTACGGCGAGCGCGCCGCCCGCGTCCTGCCGGCGCAGGCGCCAGCCATCGCGGCCTTCGTCGGCGCGTTCGAAGCGCAACGCTATGGACATGGCGGTGCCGATGATCCAGGGTTGCGTCTGCGCGCATTGCGCCGGGCGCTGCCCTGGCGCCTGGTGCGCGCGCCCACGCGGGATGGCCGGGGAGAGGAGCAGGCATGACGGGGTTCATCGATGAACTGCTGGCCGAGGTGATCGGCCAGCAGGTGGCGTTGATGTCGGCGGTCGCCCGCCTGGAGGCGCGCACGGATGGCGAGGCACTGCACGACCTGCGCATCGCCCTGCGCCGTCTGCGCAGCCTGCTGCGGCCGATCCGCGGAGTCCCCGGCGTCGAGGAGCTGGAGCATGCCGCCGCCGAGGTCGGGCGGCTCAGCGGGCCGATCCGCGACCTGGAGGTGCTGCTGCCGGCGCTCGCCGCCGAAGGGCTGCGGGATGCGCTGGCGGTGCGCCGGCCGGTGCTGGAGTCCGGCTACGTGGCGGTTCTCGCCAGCCAGCCGCTGCACCGCCTGCAGCTTTGCCTGGACGTCTGGCCGGCCCTGTTGCGTACGGCCCAGCGGCATGCCGTGCTGGATGGCCTGCACGGCCGGGTGCGCAAGCGCCTGCGCCGGCAATGGAAGACCCTGCGCGCCGAGCTGGCGGACACCACCTATGAGCACTGGCACCCGCTACGGCTACGGATCAAGCGCGTGCGCTACGGGCTGGAGGCCTATCCGCACGATTGCAGCATTCCCGGCTCGCTGCTGGCGCCGCTCAAGGCGGCCCAGTCGGCGCTGGGCGATTGGCACGACCTCGAACAGTGGCTGTTGCGATGCCAGCGCGAGCCGGACCTGGCGCCCGTGCGCGAGGTCTGGACGGCACGCTTCGAACTGGCCCGGGAGCGTGCCGGACGGGCCCTGTCGACATTGCAGCAGGCGCTTGCCGAGCACTGAGGCCGCCGGTATTCCGATCGGCTTTTTCCCAAGGATCGCCTCGCCTAAGATGGGCCCTCGAATCCCCTCGCGAGGCACACATGAATTTTTCCGAATTGATCCAGGCGGTCCGCCGCGACCCTTCCTCGGTGGTAGTACCGGCCAGTTGGGGCCAGGGCCGCGCCACCTTCGGTGGCCTGGTGGTGGCGTTGGCCTACGAGGCCATGCTTGCGGTGGTCGAGGCGGGGCGTCCGTTGCGCTCCATCGGCGTCAGCTTCGTCGGACCGCTGGCCCCCGAGCAGCCGGCGAGCTTCAGCGCCCGGTTGTTGCGCGAGGGCAAGGCGGTGAGCCAGGTACAGGTCGAGGTCCGTCAGGGCGAGCAGGTGGTGACGCTGGTCCAGGCCAGTTTCGGCGTCGCCCGCGCGTCGGCGGTGGCGGTGGAAGCGTTGCCGGCGGCCGGGATGAAGGGCCCCGAAGAGAGCCAGGAGCTGCCCTATATCCGTAACGTGACCCCGGAGTTCACTCGCTACATCGCCATGCGCTGGGCAGTGGGCGGCCTGCCGTTCTCTTCGAACAAGTCGCGCCAGATGGGCGGCTGGATGCGTTTCCGCGACGAACCCGAGGGAGAGCCCATGGAGGTTTCCCACCTGCTGGCGCTGCTCGACTCCTGGCCGCCGGCGCTGTTGCCGCACCTGGCCACCCCGGCGATGGCCAGCTCGCTGACCTGGACCGCCGAGTTCCTCCAGCCGCTGCCGCAGCAGGGCAGCGGCGACTGGTGCCGTTACCTGGCGGAGATCGAGGAGGCGCGCGACGGCTACGGCCACGTGGCGGCGCGGATGTGGAGCGCCGACGGCCAGTTGCTGGCGATCAGCCGGCAGATGGTCACGGTGTTCGGCTGAGGCGCATGTCAGGCGGGCGCGTACTCGGTGCGGTTGCGCCCGCCGCTCTTGGCCTGGTAGAGCGCGCTGTCGGCGCGCACCAGCAGGCTTTCCAGGTCGTCCCCGGCGTCCCTGCGCAGGGCGACGCCGATGCTCACGGTCATCCGCAGCGGTTCGCCGTCGGGATTGCTCACCCGTAGCGCCTCGACGCCGGCGCGCAGCCGTTCGGCGACGTCCAGCGCCTGGTCCAGGCTGACCTCTGGAAGCAGCGCGGCGAATTCCTCGCCGCCCAGGCGACCGAGCAGGTCCACCTCGCGCAGGCCCTGGCGCAGGGTCTCGGCGACACGTTGCAGGGCGCGGTCGCCGGTCAGGTGGCCGTGGCTGTCGTTGATGTTCTTGAAGTGGTCGATGTCCAGCATCAGCGCCACGCAGGGGTGGCGGAAGCGTTCGGCGGCCTTGAGCATGAGTTCCGCCTGGTGCAGGAACGAGTGGCGGTTGTGCAGGCCGGTGAGGGTATCGGTGCTGGCCAGCAGGCGCAGTTCCTGCTCCATGGCCTTGCGCCGGCTGATGTCGTAGCACCAGATCAGGGTCGCCGGCTCGCCGTCGATTTCCAGGTGGCGCGCGCAGATCACCGCCCAGCAAGGCGTTTCCCCGCATAGCTGGGCTTCCCAGCCATCCACCTGGCCGCGCGCCTCCAGGGCGTTCTGCAGGCGGCTGTATTCGCTGGTGCTGGCGAACAGCCGGGGCAGGTTGAAGTCGTCCTGGGCCTGGCAACCCAGGCGCTTGAGCAGGCGTGGGCTGACGTAATGGATGCTGGCGCCGCAGGCGCTGAGCAGGACCACGTCGCTCGGGCTGGCCTCGAGGATGAAATGCAGCAGCGCCTTGCCTTCGCTGAGCTGGCGGGTGCGCTCGCCGACGCGTTTCTCCAGGGTGGCGTTAAGCTCGATCAGATGCCCGGCCAGTTGCTGTGCGCGTTTGAAGTCGGTGACCAGGCGCAGCACCAGCAGGGCACCGCCGGCACCGATCCCGAGCAGCGCCCAGAACAACGCGTAGAACGCCCGGTGCAGGCGCTTGCGGTCGACGTCCAACTGGTTGGTCAGGGCGATGTTGCTGGCAACGACGATCTGGTGGGTCGGTTCGAGCAAGGGCGGAACCTGCTGGACGATCTCCGCGGCCAGGCGGCGCGCGGCGACGGGATCGCCCCAGGGGGCCTGGTTCGACCAGCGATCGCTGAGCTCGATCAGGCGTTGCAGGGTGGCCTGTACCTCCGGACGCGGTTCGGCGAGATGCCTGAACAACGACTGGCGGCGCAGCGGCGCGATCAGGCTGGCGAGGACTTCGAGACGGATCGCCAGGTCGTCGGCTTGGCCTTCGCCGCTCTCGGTGTGCCGCGCGGCGTCCAGCGTGCGATCCAGTTCGGCGCGCAGCGAGTAGGTCTGCCACAGCTCGTTGTGCAGGTTCGGCTGGGCCAGTTGCTGGGCCTGGCGCACCGCCAGCCACAGCGCAGCCCCGGCGATCAGCGCCATGAGCAGCACCAGGCCGAGCAACAGCCCCATGATCTGGCGTTGCCGGCGCAGCTTTGTCGGATCGAGCAGCGGCACAGTCATGTCCGTTACTTACTCAAGAGTGATGGAGCTGACCTGCCAGACGGTACGGTTGTAGTAGACCTGGTTTCTCAACTCAGGATAGCGGGCCATCGGGTAGATGATGAAAAGCGGTCCGCGTTCGCGGATCGCCATGTAGGCGCCGTTGCGGCGATAGGCGAGGATGGGCTGGTAGCTGTCGAGGTCGCTGTACGGGATGATCGCCGAGTAGTCGTTCAGCGCCAGCACGCGCAGGCGCGTGGGCGGCGCCAGGTCCAGGTGGCGCAGCAACAGGCTGAGGCGCACGCCTTGCCAGCGGGCGTTGGCCTCGCCGGGGAGCTGGGCTTCCAGGGTCTCGCTGGGCAGGGCTTCGAGGTCGGACAGGGTCAGCCGTACGGGAGCGTCGCCGGACCGCTGCAGGGTGACGATCGGACGTCCGCCCAGCGGCACGGGCTCCGCGGCCTGGGCAAGAGGCAGCCCCAGGCAACAGAGAAAGACGATTAATTGACGCGTTGACGGCATGTTGTCGGTCCACGACAGGATTCCGTCGATTATATCGGCAGCGTCGCGCTAAAACTGAAGGGCTGTGCAAAATCCCGGACGAACTGTCACTTATGCCGTTCGCGCCAAGCCCGCCACCAGGCGCCGCTGAGGACGAAGCGGGGGAAGGTGACGAACTGCTCGACGAGCAGGCGACTGACAGCGTCGCGCCGATCGCTGAATGGCTCGGGTGCCTGTTCCTCCAGCGCGTGTCCCTTGGCCTGGATCGCCAGGCCGGCGCCGATGCCGATGACACCGAGCACCACCTGCAGCAGGTCCAGGCCGAACAGGCCGCCGAGCAGCAGGATCGCAGCGACGATGAACAGCGGCACGGCGATCAGGTGCAGGACCAGGTTGGTCGGGTTGCGGTGGTTGGCGGCATAGCCGCGCCATTGCCAGGCGAGCAGGTTGGGATGACGTTTGCCCATGTTCTCGGTACTCCGTGACGGCGACCCGCGGGGCGGATCCTTGCATGTCGTCGAGTCTAGGCGGGGTGCGGCAGCGCGGCGAATGATTCCTGCCTATCCGGGCGATAGGCAGGTGCGCCTGCGGATCAGAGGCGTAGCTGGCCGATGGCGCGGGTCAGATCGCCCGCCAGGTCGACCAGTTGCTGACTGGTGGCCGCCGACTCGACGGTCTGCTGCACGGTGAGTTCGGTGACGTCGCGGATGCCCACCACCGAACGGGTCATCTCTTCCGCGACCTGGCTCTGCTGTTCCGCGGCGACGGCGATCTGCGTGTTGCTTTCACGCATCTGCGCCACCGCGTTGGCGATCGCCGCCAGCGCCTCGCCGGCGTCGCCGGCCTGGCTGACGCAACCGTCGGCCTTGAGCGAGCTTTCCTGCATGAACTCCACGGCGTCGCGGGTACCCGACTGCAGGGCGAGGATCATCTGGGTGATCTCGTCGGTGGAGTCCTGCACGCGACGGGCGAGGTTGCGCACCTCATCGGCCACCACGGCGAAGCCGCGGCCCATTTCCCCGGCCCGCGCGGCCTCGATGGCGGCGTTGAGGGCAAGCAGGTTGGTCTGTTCGGCGATGCCGTGGATCACGTTGACCACGCCGCTGATCTTCTGGCTGTCCTCGGCCAGCTTCTGGATCATCTCGGCGGTGTCCTGGACGCCCTGGGACAACCCGGCGATCGACGCGCTGACCCGGCTCACCGCCTGCTGGCCGGCGCCGGCCAGGCGGTCGGCTTCCTGCGACTGGTCACGGGTGTCGGCGGCGTGCTGGGCGATATGGAAGACCGTGGTGGACATCTCGTTGATCGCGGTGGCGGTCTGGTCGGTCTCGCTCTGCTGGCCGAGCATGCCCTGGCGTACCTGGCCCATGCTGCGGGCCAGCGCCTGGGCGCCTTCGTCGAGCTTGGTAGCGGCCGCGGCGACGGTGCCGACGATGCGCTGGTAGCCGGCCTGCATGGCGTTGAAGGCACTGGCCATCTGGCCGACTTCGTCGCGTCCCTGCAGCGGTACGCGAGCGGACAGGTCGCCGCTCTTCTCGACGTGCAGCATCACGTCCTTGAGGGTATGCAGGTGGGTGAGGATGAAGCGGATCAGCAGTTGCGAGGCCGCCAGCAGCGCCAGCATCAGCACCAGCACGGCGACGGCGTAGGCGCCGGCCCGGTCGGCGAAGACCTGCCACAGGTCGCTGGCCGGGGCGAGCACGGCGAAGCGCTGGCCGGAGCCGGTCTGGCCGACCCAGGCGCCGAGCAGCGGGGTATCGCCCTGGCGCGCGCCGGACAACTCGATCCAACCCTGCCCCTTGCCCAGCGCCTGGGCAGCGGTGCCGCCCAGGCTCGCGGCCTGTTCCAGCGGCAGCAGGTTGCTGCGGGCGGGCAGGGCGCTGCCGGCTGGCCAGCTCTGAACCAGCTCGCCCTCGGCGGCGGCGGCGCGCTGGGCGGAAGCGTTGCGCCCGGCGGCTTCCTGCTGCATGGCGAACAACACCAGCAGCAGGGTGGTGAAGAAGGCCACCGCGTTGACGGCCCAGAACTTGTATTTCAGTGGAATGTCGCTGATCCAGGTGCCCATAGGGGGATTTCTTCTTATCGGCAAGCTAATGGCAAGGCGCCATTATCTTGAAAGCTGAGTAAGGGGCAATCGTTGATGCGGGTCAACGAGACCGTTCGTCAGCTTAGCGGCCGATCCGCCGGGAGCTTGAGGGCGATCTCAGTCGATCGTCGGCAGGCCGAAGAACGCCCGCGCCGCGGCGCTGGTGTGAGCGGCCAGGCGCTCTGCGCTCTCGCCGCGATGGCGGGCCACGCAGTCGAGCACCTCGACCAGGTAGGCCGGCTCGTTGCGCCCGTTCTTCGGCTTCGGCCGCAGGCTGCGCGGCAGCAGGTAGGGCGCGTCGCTTTCCAGCATGAGACGGCCGACCGGGATCTCGCCTACCAGATCATGCAGGTGGGTGCCGCGGCGCTCGTCGTTGATCCAGCCGGTGATGCCGATGTGCAGGTCGAGGTCGAGGTAGCCATACAGCGCCCGGCGCTCGCCGGTGAAACAATGTACGACGGCGGCCGGCAGGCGCTCGCGGAAGTCGCGCAGGATCGCCAGCAGGCGCTCGCTGGCGTCGCGTTCGTGGAGGAACACCGGACGCTGTAGCTCGACGGCCAGTGCCAGTTGTTCCTCGAGGGCCTTTTCCTGGGCCGGACGGGGAGAGAAGTCGCGATTGAAGTCGAGGCCGCATTCGCCCACCGCGCGTACCCGCGGGTCGTCGAACAGGGCGCGCAGGCCGCGAGCGGTGTCGGCGTTCCAGTGGCTGGCCTCGTGGGGGTGGACGCCGGCGGTGGTAAACAGCCGGCCGCCCTCGTCGAGTTCGCCGCAGAGCTGCAGCGCCTGTTCGCTGTCGGCCAGGCTGGTGCCGGTGATGACCATCTGCACCACCCCGGCGGCGCGCGCGCGGGCGAGCAGTGCTTCACGTTCCGGGGCGAAGCTGGCGTGGGTCAGATTGACGCCGATATCGATGAGTTGCATGGTGCCTTCCTGGAATTCGCAGCGAGGCGGCGCCCCCTCGATCGCGCCGGACCCGCCGGGAGATGGGTGGCAAACCGCTTGTAGAACAATCCGTTATAATCGCAGATCGGGTTCTTCGGCGCCCGGATTATCTACCCAATGCCTCCGTTTGCAGCCGCTGTCGGAGAGGAACTTGCCAAGACTGCCATGCTCTGATTGATCCGGTCCCCCGGAGAGGGACATCGAGCCTGGCCTCTGGAGACCTGGATGACGCGTCTGTTGCTGCTTTCGCTTTGCCTGCTGGTGCTCGCACCCTTGCCGGCGGCTGCGCGCATCACCGGCCAGCCGGACAACTGGCACAGGGAACAGCCGGAGACCCGCGACCTGGCGAGCATCCGCCGCGCTGGCGTGCTCAAGGTGCTGGTCAACCAGAGCCGCAACAGCTCGGGCGAGGTGAAGGGCGAGCCGATCGGCGTCGAGTACCGTCGCCTGCGCGCCTTCGAGCAATACCTCAACAGCCGTTCGCCGTCCGCGCGGAACCTCACCCTCAAGCTCATACCCAAGCCCAAGGACCAGTTGCTTGCCGCCCTGCAGCGTGGCGAAGGCGACCTGGTCGCCCCCGGCGAACTGCTGCCGGCGCACGACGGCCTGCAGGTCAGCCCGAGCGCGCCGGTGCGCGCCGATGTGCCGCTGGTGCTGGTGGCGCGCAAGGGCAACCGGCGCTACACGCGCCTGGAGCAGTTGTCCGGGCGGACCATCCCGCTGCCGGCCGGCAGCGCCGCCGAGGGCGCCATCGAACTGGTCAACCAGCGCCTGGCGCAACGCCGCATGGCACCGATCCGGATCGAAAAGCTGGACGCTTCCCTGGCCGTCGAGGATGTGATGGAAATGGTCCAGGCAGGCATCCTCGGCTTCACCGTGGTCGAGCAGCCCATCGCCGAACGCTGGGCCAAGGTGCTGCCGAAGCTGCGCGTCGACCGCCACCTGGTGCTGGACAATCGCGCCGACATGGCCTGGTACGTGCGCCGCGATGCCAGCACCCTGCGCGCGACCATCGACCGCTTCCTCGCCGACTACCGCGCGCCGGCCGACCAGGACGTGGCTTTCCAGCGCGTCTACCGGCGCGCCTACAAGGTCCGCAACCCCCTCGGCGCGGCGGACCGCAAGCGCCTGGAAGCGGTCCGTCCACTGCTGCAGCGCTACGCGCGGCAGAGCAGCATGGACTGGCTGGCGCTGGCGGCGGTGGCCTACAAGGAGTCGCACCTGAACCCGAAGGCGCGCGGTTCCGGCGGCGCCAGCGGGCTGATGCAGATCACCCCGGCGGCGGCGCGCAGCGTCGGGGTCGGCAACGTGCACGACAAGGACAGCAACGTGCTGGCCGCCAGTCGCTACCTGACCAAGATCCGCAAGCAGTTCTTCTCCAGCAAGCACCTCGACGAACGCGAGCGCCTGGCGTTCACCCTGGCGGCCTACAACATGGGCCCGGAGCGGGTACAGAACCTGCGCACCCAGGCGCGTCGCCGGGGGCTCGATCCGAATCGCTGGTTCTTCCAGGTCGAGCGGGTGGCTGCGGAAGAGATAGGCATGGGTGTGGTGAGTTATGTCAGCAGCGTCAACAAGTACTACCTTGCATATGAACGCGAACGGGTTCGCCTGGAGCCCGGGGTGCGTGCGAAGACGGCGACGGCTCAAAAATAATCTATAAATTCGATATTGATAACGCGTTTTTTACGGTTTTAATATCGAATTATCTTGCCTATAGTGTGCCCATCTTATCCCACACCTGAGGACGCACCATGAATCCACTGATCAAGACCATCCTGTCGACCAACGCCGGTGCCGGCCTGGCCATCCTGCGTATCGTCACCGGTCTTACCCTGATGTCCCACGGTTCGCAAAAGCTCTTCGGCATGTTCGGCGGCGCCGGCCTGAACGGCATGGCGCAGTGGTTCGAATCCATCGGCCTGACCCCTGGCTACCTGCTGGCGACCCTGGCCGGCAGCGCCGAGTTCTTCGGCGGCCTGGCGCTGGTGATCGGCCTGCTGGTGCGTCCGGCGTCGGTGGTGGTGGGCTTCACCATGATCGTGGCGATCTTCAGCGTGCACATCGGCAATGGCTTCTTCATCACCGACAACGGCTATGAATATGCCCTGACCCTGCTGATGATCAGCGTGGCGCTGCTGATCGATGGCGCCGGCAAGTTCTCGCTGGACGGCAAGCTGTCCCGCTGAACCGGGCTGGCGACGAAAAAGGGCGGACACCTTTGGGTGGCCGCCCTTTTTCGTTGCGGCGCGCAGCACAAGGTTTCCGCCTCGCCGGCCACGCCAGGGCTGCACCCCTGAGGGTAGCTTTATCCGCCGAAGCGCCCTTCGCCGCGTTCTTGGCGTTTCCGTGTCGGTCAGCGCTGCTCGGCCTGGCGCATCTGTTCCAGCGCGCCCAGGCGCAAGCGTTCCTGTTCGCTGAAGCGCTCCTCGGCCAGGCGTTCGACCGCCGCGCGGCGGTCGGCTTCGCTCAGCCCGGTATTGCCTTCGATCCGGCTCTTCTCGGCGAAATAGTCGTCCAGCCGGCCCTTCCAGGCCGAGCGTTGCCGATCGAGTTGCTCCAGGCGGGTGGTGGCTTCGGCGCCCACCAGTTGCTGACGCATCTGGCGGATGGCTTCCGGGCCGGCGCCAGCGGCCTGGAGGGCGGCGGTCTGCTGCTGCAGTTCGCTTTGCAGTTGCGGCAGCACGCTTTCCTGCTGGTCTTCCGGCAGGCTGGCGCGCAGGCGGTCGATGGCGGCGGCCTTTTCCTCGGCGCTGAGCTTGCCGTCCTGGCGGATCGCCAGGCGCTCCAGGGTGAACTGGTTGTAGGTTTCCTCGTCGGCGAAGAACGCCACGTGTGCTTCGTTGCTGAAGATCCGCGCGCGCAGGGCTTTCACCGCGGCTTCCCGCTGGCGCAGGGCGTCGAGGTCGGCCAGGCGCGGCAGGTCGCGTTCGAGCAGCACCAGTTCCTTCTTGTAGTCGATGTATTGCTGCATCAGCGCCAATGCCTGGCCGCGCGCCGGCTCCTGGAGTTCGGCGGCGATGTAGGCGCGCAGGCGGTCCAGGCTTTGCTGCAGGGGCTCTTCGCCGACGGCGCTGAGGAAGTAGTCGAACAGGTTGCGGATGTCGCGGGTGATCAGCAGGTTGCCGCTGGCGTCGACACTGAAACTGCCATCGACGCTGGTGCCCCTGAAGGAGGTTGGCAGCGGCGCGACCTTGGCCGGCATGACCTGGGGGGCCGGCACCGCTTCTCCCGCGGAGGCTGCTGGCGGGGCGCGGTCTGCGCCCGCCTGCGGGCTGGCCGGGGGCGCCGTCTCGGGGGCGGGGGAAGGTTCCAGCCAGACGAACCAGGCCAGGCTGGCGGCGAACGCCAGTGGAATCAGCAGGAGGATTTTCTTCACGCGAGGGGGCTTCCGGGAAAGGGCCGGGGCCGAGGCCCCGGCCGGGGTCCTACAGGCTGGCGTTCTTCAGGCGGTTGGCGTGCTGGCGGTAGACGCTGACCGGGCTGGTCTCGAACAGGCTGGTGAGGCCGAAGACCTGGTTCACCTCGTCCAGGTGGTTCATCCGGTAGTTGTCGCGGATCACCATGCCCAGGTGCGAACTGCAGGTGCCGACCAGGCCGTCGTTGGCGGTGCCGTTCTTGAAGGTCAGCGACGAGGCGCCGAGGAAGGCGTCGCTCGGATCGAGGAAGTTGGTCAGCGGCGAGGAACCGCTCCAGGAGTAATAGCTCACGCCGTTGACCTTGTAGGCGCCCTCGCCGCAGGCCGAGGTGGGGACGCCCTGCGGGTACTTGGCGTTGAAGCGCGCGGCCCCCTCGCTGTTCAGCGACTCCAGCGAGCCCAGTGAATTCTGCGTACCGGTGCTGCCGCTGGAAAGGAAGCTGATTAGCGCGCCGAGGCTGTTGACCAGCCCGGAGAGGATTGCCTCGCCGGCCGAACCCGGTGGGATCTGGCGCAGGAAGTCGGCGGTGTCCGAACCCTTGTGCGGGGCGCCGACGCTGGTGGCGGAAGCGATCAGGTCGGGACGTACGGCGGCGACGTAGCGGATGGTCGGCCCGCCGTGGCTGTGGCCGATCAGGTTGACCTTGGGCTGGCCGCTGAGGGCGACGATTTCCTCCACCTGTTGCAGCAACTGCTCGCCGCGGACTTCCGAGGTGTCCAACTGGCTGACTTCGGTGACGTAGACCTGGGCACCGTCACGGCGCAAGGCGCTGGGAATGCCGAACCAGTAGTCGACCCCGAGGATGTTGTCGAAGCCGAGCATGCCGTGGGCCAGCACGATGGGGTATTTGGTCTGGGTGTAGGTGCTGGCCTGGATCAGAGGGCTGGCAGCGAGAGAGGCGAGGCCGATGGCCAGGCCGAGGGGGAGCAGAGACTTCTTCTTCATGTTGTTCTCATCTCAGGTTGATGGGGCCGAGGGGCGCGTCCTGCCAGCCATCGCCCGAATCCTTCCGGGAGAACCGCTTCGCTGTCCCTTGCGCAGGAACCGTGCCAGCTTCGGCTTTTTTCCTCCAGGCCAGGAAATCCGCGGCTTCCTGGCGGCCGGTCATAACCTGCGTGGCAGAGCGGAAGAGGCGGGTTGTTACGGCGCGAAACGCTCGTTTGAATCTTCCCCGCACAACGCCCAGCGACCGAGTGTGCGGTAGCGCACGCCCGCGGCGTCGTTTTGCGAGCAAAACAGGCTGAAATGGTCGACCTGCCATACGAAGGTTGGGGGTGGCGGGGCGTCCTCCAGCGGCGCGGCATCGCGAGCCAGGGTCAGATGGGCGCTGAATGAGCGGGTTTCCACGGGCAGCTCCAGTTCGGCAAGGCCGGAGCGCAGGGCGCGGCGCAGGCGCAGGAGGGCGCCGGGCGGTTGGCTGGGGGCCAGCAGCAGGATGCCGTTTCTCCAGCGCAGCAGGCGGTCGAGATACAGGTCGAAGGGCGCGGCCTCGATGGCCGCGGCCATGTCCAGCAGGGCCTCGAGCCGAGCGGACGGGACCTGCCCGAGGAAGGCCAGGGTCAGGTGCAGGTTCGCCGTCGCCACCTGGCGTCCGGGCAGTGGCCGGTCATCGCGCCACCGGCCGATCCGCTCGGCGAGGGGAGGTGGGCAGGGCAGGGCGAAGAACAGGCGAAGAAAGCGATCGGGCATGGGCGCCTCCGCGTGTTTCTTGACAGTCTCCATGCGGCTTTTCTAGGATGCGCGTGCGCCGATTTAAACAGCAACTTGCGGGGCGCCCGGCAGCAGCCGAAATACCGCTAAAGCGCTGGCTCGGTGTTGCCTCTCACCGCTGTCCAGCGGGACCGAAGAGGCGGAGACATGACGTCATGACCTGTCCCAGCACGCAATTGCGCCTGGCACCCATCACCACCGGCCTGGTCCGGCGGAACCCGAGGATTCTCCTCAGCGGCCCGCACCAGCCGACCCTCGTCCGTTACCTCGAAGGCTGGCCGAAGCGCTGGAACGGTTCGCGTACCTTCCTTATCCAGTTCGCCCGGGACGGCAAGGACCTGGCGCGCTTCCCCAGCGACGCGTTCGACTTCGCCGTGGTCCAGGCCCCCGAGGCGGAAGACCTGGACCTGGTGGTCCGGCAACTGATCCGGGTCGCCCGCCAGGGCCTGATCACCCGCCGCATCCTGCGCTGAGCGCGTGGCCTCTCAGGGCGCCGGCGGATACTCGATCTCGACGACGAACCAGAGCTTTTCCCCGGCCGGGGTGCGCACCAGCACCTCGGCGTCCAGCTCCTTGCCGACCAGTGCGCGGGCGAGCGGCGAGTCGATGCTGATCTGGTTGTTGCGCAGGTCCAGTTCGTCGGGGCCGACGATGCGATAGCGGGCCTGCTCGCCGTCTTCGTCTTCCAGGGTCACCCAGGCGCCGAAGTACACCCGGTTCGGATCCGCCGGCCGCTCGCCGACCACTTTCAGGTTCTCCAGGCGCTTGCGCAGGAAGCGCACGCGGCTGTCGATCTCGCGCAGCATCTTCTTGCCGTAGATGTATTCGGCGTTTTCCGAGCGATCGCCGAGGGCGGCGGCTTCGCTGACCGCCTGGGTCACCTGGGGACGGCGCACGTGCCAGAGTTCATGCAGCTCTGCGCGTAACCGCGCGGCGCCCTCCGGAGTGATCAGCGGGGTGCCGGCGGTGCGCGGTGGACGATAGCGACTCATGGTTCGGGTGGTTCCACAAATGAACGGATGAAAGCCTGCCAGTGTATCCGATCAGCCCTCGCGCAGGACCCGCAGCGGGCTGCTGTTGAGGGCGCGACGGGTGCCCAGCAGGCCGGCGCCGCCTACCAGCACGGCGCCCACCAGAGGCAGCGCGAGCAACCAGGGATGCGCTTGCCACGGCAGGTCGAAGACCAGTCGGTAGAGCAGCAGGCTGACCGCCTCGCAGCCGAGCGCCGCGAGCAGGCCGCTGACTGCGCCGAGCAGGGCGAACTCGACCCGCCGGGTACGTTGCAGCAACTCGCGCTCGGCACCCAGCGCGCGCAGCAGGGCACCCTGGCGCACGCGCTCGTCGAGGGTCGCCTGGAGACCGGCGAAGAGCACCACGAAGCCCGCCGCGAGAACGAACACCAGCACGTACTCCACGGCCAGGGTGACCTGGTCGAGGATGCTCCGCAGCTGGCTCAGCAGGGCGTCTACCGGCAGCAGGGTGACGGTGGGGAAGGCGCGGGCCAGTTCGATCAGGTCGCGTTCCTGGCTGGCCGGCAGGTAGAAGCTGGTCAGGTAGGTCACCGGCAGGTCGGTCAGGGTGCCGGGCTGGAAGACCATGAAGAAGTTCGGCTGGAAATTGTCCCACTTCACCTTGCGCAGGCTCTGGACCTGGACCTCGCGATTCTGCCCGGCGACGCTGAAGGTGAGCCGGTCGCCGACCTGGATACGCAGGTTGGCGGCCAGCTTCTCTTCCACCGACACGCCCGGCAGGGCCCCCGGCTGCGGCGCGCTCCACCAGCGTCCGGCGGTGAGCTGGTTGCCGGAGGGCAGTCGCTCCGACCAGGTCAGGCCGAGGTCGCGCTGCAGGGCACGCTCGCTGCGCACGTCTTCGTCGAGCGCCTGGACCGGCTTGCCGTTCACCGCTACCAGGCGCCCGGGAACCATGGGGAACAGCGGCTCGGCGCCGGGGGAGAGCTTTTGCACGCGACGTTCGAAGGCTTCCTTTTCCGTCGGCAGGATGTTCAGGGCGAAATGGTTGGGGGCGTCCGGCGGCAACTGGGCCTGCCAGGTATCCAGCAGTTCGCCGCGAAGCAGGGCGATCAGGGCCATGGCCAGCAGGATCAGGCCGAAGGCCAGGCTCTGTCCGGCGGCGGCCAGCGGGTGCCGCAACAACTGGCCGAGTCCCAGCCGCCATGGCAGGCTGGCACGCGCCAGTGCCCGGCGCAGGCCGTTCAGGCCGAGCAGCAGGAGGGCGCCGAGCACCAGCGTGGCGACCAGGCCGCCGCCGAGCAGGGCGAGGGTCAGCTTCAGGTCGAGACTCAACCGCCACATGATCAGGCCCAGGGCGAGCAGGGCGCAGGCGTAGGCCATCCAGGTGCGCATCGGCACCGGCAGCAGGTCGCTGCGCAGGACCCGCAACGGCGGTACCCGGCCCAGGGCTGCCAGCGGCGGCAGGGCGAAGCCGGCCAGCGCTACCAGGCCGGTGGCGATCCCGGCGAAGGCGGGGAACAGGCCGCCGGCTGGTACGTCCGGCGGCAGCAGCGTGGCGAGCAGGCGGAACAGGCCGAGCTGTGCCAACCAGCCGAGCAGGGCGCCGATGGCGCTGGCGAGCAGGCCCAGCAGCAACAGTTGCAGCGCGTAGAGGAGCAGGGTTTCGCTGCGCGACAGACCGAGGCAGCGCAGCAGCGCGCTGGCGTCGTAGCGCCGTGCAGCGAAACGGGCGGCGGACAGCGCCACGGCGACGCCGGCGAGCAGCACCGCGGCCAGGCTGGCCAGGTTCAGGTAACGCTCGGCACGGCCGAGGGCATCGCCCACCTGGCGGTTGCCGTCGCGGGCATCCTGCAGGCGCTGGTTGGCGGCGAGGCTGCCCTTGACCTGCTGGCGATAGGCCTGGAGGGCTTCCGGCGGGCCTTCCCACAGATCGCGGTAGCGCACCCGGCTGCCCGGCTGGACCACCCCGGTGGCATCGAGGTCGGCCAGGCTCATCATGGCGCGGGGCGTCAGGCTGTAGAAGTCGCCGGCGCGGTCCGGCTCGTAGGTGAGGATGCGCGCGATGCGCAGCGGCTTGCGGCCGATCTCGATGCTGTCGCCGACCTTCAGGTCGAGGCTGACCAGCAGGCGCGATTCGACCCATACCTCGCCCGCCTGCGGACGACCGCCGGCCTGCTCGGCGGCGAACGGCGCGGCAGCGCTCTTGAGCTGCCCGCGCAGGGGGTAGCGGTCGCCGACCGCCTTGATGCTGCTGAGCTGGATGCCCTGGTCGGTGGCGATCACGCTGGAAAACTCGACGCTGTCGGCGTGGCGCAGGCCCAGACGGGTGCCGCGTTCGATCTGTTCGGCGCTTGCCGGCTGGGTACCGTTGAGCACCAGGTCGGCGCCGAGGAACTCGGCGGCGCGGGCGAGCATGGCGCCGTTCAGGCGGGCGCTGAAATAGCCGATGGCGGTGCTCGAGGCGACCGCGATCAGCAGGGCGAAGAACAGCACGCGCAGCTCGCCGCTGCGCGACTCGCGGAACAATTGGCGACCGGCGAGGCTCAGCAGGCGGGAGAGGGGCACCGGCTTCATCAGGGTTCGACCCGGTCGATCAGGCGTCCGCTTTCCAGACGGATCAGGCGCCGGCAGCGATGCGCCAGACGCTCGTCGTGGGTAACCAGGACCAGGGTGGTACCGCGTTCGCGGTTGAGTTCGAAGAGCAGATCGCTGATCCGCTCGCCGGTGGCGCTGTCGAGGTTGCCGGTGGGTTCGTCGGCGAACAGCACGTCCGGCTGCGCCGCGAAGGCACGGGCAATGGCGACCCGCTGCTGCTCGCCGCCGGAGAGCTGGCGCGGATAGTGGCCCAGGCGTTGGCCGAGGCCGACTCGCTCGAGCAGTTCTCTGGCGCGCTGGCGAGCGTCGGCGCGGCCTTCCAGTTCCAGGGGCAGCATCACGTTCTCCAGCGCATCGAGGCTGTCGAGCAACTGGAACGACTGGAACACGAAGCCTACATGGGCCGCGCGGACGCGCGCCCGCTGGTCCTCGTCGAGGTCGCCGAGGGCGTGCCCGGCTAGACGGACCTCGCCGCCGCTGGGCTGGTCGAGCCCGGCGAGCAGGCCGAGCAGGGTCGACTTGCCGGAGCCGGAGCTGCCGACGATCGCCAGGCTGTCGCCGCGGGCGAGGTCGAGGGAGAGGTCGTGGAGGATGGTCAACTTGCCTTCCGCGCTACCGACAACCTTGCTAAGGTTCTGCGCGTTGAGAATGCTGGCGCTCATGGAGGTTCCGATGCGTGCATTGCTGTTGAGCGGCTGCCTGGCCCTGGTCCTGCTGACCCAGCAGGCCGCGGCGCAGACGCTGTTGGTCGTGGGCGATAGTATCAGCGCCGCTTTGGGACTGGATACCAGCCAGGGCTGGGTCGCCCTGTTGCAGAAGCGCCTCGCCGACGAAGGTTACGACTACCGGGTGGTGAACGCCTCGATCAGCGGCGACACCTCCGCGGGCGGCCTGGCGCGCCTGCCGGCGCTGCTTGCCGAGGAGAAGCCGGCGCTGGTGGTGATCGAGCTGGGAGGCAACGACGGGCTGCGCGGAATGGCACCGGCGCAATTGCAACAGAATCTTGCCAGCATGGCGCAAAAGGCCCGGGCGGAAGGAGCGAAGGTGCTGCTGCTGGGTATCCAGTTGCCACCGAACTACGGCCCGCGCTACATCGAGGCCTTTTCCAGGGTCTACGGCGCGGTCGCGGCGCAGGAAAAGACCGCCCTGGTGCCGTTTTTCCTCGAAGGGGTCGGCGGGGTCCAGGGGATGATGCAGGCGGATGGCATCCATCCGGCGCTCGCCGCCCAGCCGAGGCTCCTGGAAAATGTCTGGCCGACGCTGAAACCGCTGCTTTGAGACTTCCCCGGGAAACCGCTTTCGGCTAAGGTTGCGCACCCCTCAGGAGCCCCCCATGCCGCGTCCCGCCTGGACCCTCTATGCCTATCAACTGATCGAGCCCGACGATCAGCTGGACCTGTTCGCCTGTCGCGAGGTCCGGGTGCATGTGGTGGCGCGTCAGCTGGAGCTGGATACCCCGGCGGACCGCACGCTTTGCGGCAAGCTGCTGCCGGCCCAGCCGCGCTGGCAGCCGCTGGAACGGGCGCGTCTGCGCGACCGGCTGCTGTGTCCCGATTGCCGGAAACAACTGGAGGCGGAAAAGCGCGGGGAGCGCCTGTCCTGGTTGGTCTGAGCCCTCCCGGTGAAACCTGGCGGGGTGTTACACTGTCTTTCCTACTCCTTCATCGCACTCGCCAAGGATTCTCCGGAATGTTGTCGCGCGTACCCGTTGTCTCACTGTCTTTCGCCGCGCTGCTTTCGGCCGGCTCCGCATCGGCCCTGGAACTGCAGCTCCCGCCTCCGGGCGAGGACGTCGTCGGCCAGGTCCAGGTGATCAAGGCCAAGTACGAGGACACTTTCGCCGACCTCGGCGAGCAGTACAACCTGGGCTACAGCGAAATGGTCGCCGCCAACCCCGGTGTCGATCCCTGGCTGCCGGGCGTCGGCACCGAGGTGATCATCCCTACCCGCTTCGTGCTGCCGCCTGGCCCGCGCGAAGGCGTGGTGATCAACCTGGCCGAATACCGCCTGTACTACTACCCGAAAGGGCAGAACGTGGTGCACACCTATCCGCTGGGCATCGGCCGCGAGGGCTGGGGTTCGCCGATCGCGAACACCCGCATCACCGCCAAGACCAAGGACCCGGCCTGGTATCCGCCGGCCTCGATCCGCGCCGAGCACGCCGCCGATGGCGATCCGCTGCCGACCGTGGTGCCGCCGGGCCCGGACAATCCGCTGGGGCCGTACAAGCTGACCCTGGGCGTGCCGGGCTACCTGATCCATGGTTCGAACAAGAAGTTCGGCATCGGCACCCGCACCAGCCATGGCTGCTTCCGCATGTACAACGCCGACGTGACCCACCTGTTCTCGATGATCAGCGTCGGCACCAGCGTGCGTATCATCAACGAGCCCTACAAGTTCGGCGTGAGCAACGGCAAGGTCTACCTGGAGGCGCATACGCCGCTGAACGACCATGGCGACCCGTCGGTGGTGGACAAGCACACCGCGGTGATCAACACCCTGCTCAAGCGCGACGACCTGGCCAAGCGTATCCAGTTGAACTGGGACGTGGTCCGCGAAGTGGTGGCCTCGGAGGATGGCGTGCCGGTGGAAATCGCCCAGGAATCGGCGCCGGCGATGACCGCGACGGTGGATAGCGATCCTACCCAGCTTACGCCCTGACGGAGAGCGTCGAGGCAGAGGCCCGCGTACCCGCAAGGGACGCGGGTTTTTTCATGCCCGGCGAAACGCAGGCATAAAAAAACCGGCCCCGAGGGACCGGTTTTCAACAGGTCGTGAGACCTATTACTTGCGGCTGGCTTTTTCCAGCATGCGCAGGGCACGCTCGTTAGCCTCGTCAGCAGTCTGCTGAGCTTTCTGAGCAGCGCCCAGAGCTTCGTCAGCCTTGCGATAGGCTTCGTCAGCGCGAGCCTGAGCACGAGCAGCTGCGTCTTCGGTAGCGGTCAGACGAGCTTCGGTTTCTTTGGAGTGGCTGCTGCAACCGGTGGCCAGAACAGCAGCCAGAGCCAGAGCAGAGAATTTCAGAACGTTGTTCATCGTGTTCCCCTTAAGGTGGACATTTCCATAACAGCAATCTCCCCAGCCGGGGAAATTAGCCGGCTACATACTACCCATTACTTGTAGTAAGTAAACTGACCAAGCGCAAGCCGAGCAACTTTTTTTTTAGTCCCCCCGACTTTAGCAGTAGTTGGAGTGTCGTTTGTTCAAAAAATATCCAGCGTGCGGCGCAAGTAAGCAATTTCCCGGACCTTGGGTAGAGTTGCTGCAAGAGGCGGGGGATGAGGGCTGCCGGGTTGTCGAGAATGTTCCGCCGGAGTGGCTGGCGCTTATCGACTTGGCGGAGAGTGGCAAGTAACAACTAAGTTGCCAGCATGTTGCCGGAAATGCCGTAAGTATTGGTGCGGAAATGAAAAAGGCCCGGCTAACTTGATTAGCCGGGCCTTCTTGCGATCTGGCGGTGAGGGAGGGATTCGAACCCTCGATACGGTTTCCCGTATACACACTTTCCAGGCGTGCTCCTTCAACCACTCGGACACCTCACCAGGTTCTCGACAGCGCCGTGTCTGTCGAGGCGCGCAATTTACTCGAACATTTCCCGCTTGGCAAATATTTTTTTAACTTTTTCATCGGCTTAGGTCGTCGGAGGAAAGTCCGCGGGGTGCCTTGGTAGACTGCCGGGCACGAAGAGGAGAGGCGGATGGCGAGCTGGGACATTTTCTGTAGCGTGGTCGACAACTATGGCGACATCGGCGTCACCTGGCGCCTGGCTCGCCAACTGGCCGCCGAGCACGGTCAGGCCGTGCGCCTGTGGGTGGACGAGCCGCAGGCCTTCGCCCGGATCTGTCCGCGGGCGGACCCGGTGGCGCACGTGCAGTGCCTGGATGGGGTCGAAGTGCGTGCCTGGGGCCGACCGTGGGCACCGGTGGCGGCCGCCGATGTGGTGATAGAGGCCTTCGCCTGCGAACTGCCGGAGGCGCACCGGCAGGCCATGCGCGAGCGCAAGCGGCCGTCCCTGTGGCTGAACCTGGAGTACCTGAGTGCCGAGGAATGGATCGGCAGTTGCCACGCATTGCCGTCGCTGCAGGCGTGCGGGCTTTCCAAGTACTTCTTCTTTCCCGGGTTCCGCGAGCCCAGTGGCGGCCTGTTGCGCGAGGCCGGCCTGCTGGAACGTCGGCGCCGTTTCCAGGCCTCCGTCTCGGCGCAGGATGAGTTTCTCGCCTCCCTCGGCGTGCGGCGGAAGGTTGGCGAGCGACTGATTTCGCTGTTTGCCTACGAAAACCCGGCGCTGCCTGGCTGGCTGGAACAACTGCGCGACGCCCGCCAGCCGAGCCTGCTGCTGGTGCCGGAAGGGCGGGTGCTGGCGGATGTCGCCGATTGGCTGCGGGTGGCTACCCTGGCCGTCGGGGACGTCCACGTGCGCGACGCGTTGCGGGTCCAGGTGCTGCCGTTCATGGCGCAGGACGACTACGATCGCCTGTTGTGGTGCTGCGACCTGAACGCGGTGCGCGGCGAGGATTCCTTCGTTCGCGCGCAGTGGGCGGGACGGCCGCTGCTCTGGCACATCTATAGACAGGAAGAGGAGACGCACCTGGCGAAGCTCGAGGCATTCCTCGAACTCTATTGCGCCGGCCTGCCCGCCGACCTGGCGGAAAACCTGCGCACCTTCTGGCTGGCGTGGAACGCCGGCGGTGGACTTGCCGGGGCCTGGGAGGGGCTGGAGAGGCAACTGCCCGAGTGGCGTCGGGAAGCGCAGCGCTGGGCCGACGAACAGGGCATGCGTCCGGATCTTGCGGCAAGGCTGGTGCAATTTTACGCAGATTGGCTATGATACGCGGCCTGATTTTTTGTCTTTCATCCATCGGATATTCGTATGAAAACCGCTCAAGAGTTCCGCGCCGGCCAGGTTGCCAACATCAATGGCGCTCCCTGGGTCATCCAGAAGGCCGAGTTCAACAAGTCCGGCCGTAACGCTGCCGTCGTCAAGATGAAGCTGAAGAACCTGCTGACCGGCGCCGGTACCGAGACCGTGTTCAAGGCCGACGACAAGCTGGAGCCGATCATCCTCGATCGCAAGGAAGTGACCTACTCCTACTTCGCCGACCCGCTGTACGTCTTCATGGACAGCGAGTTCAACCAGTACGAGATCGAGAAAGACGATCTGGAAGGCGTGCTGACCTTCATCGAAGACGGCATGACCGACATCTGCGAAGCCGTGTTCTACAACGACAAGGTGATCTCGGTAGAGCTGCCGACCACCATCGTTCGCCAGATCGCCTACACCGAGCCGGCCGTCCGCGGCGACACCTCGGGCAAGGTGATGAAGACCGCGCGCCTGAACAACGGCGCCGAGTTGCAGGTTTCCGCGTTCTGCGAAATCGGCGACTCGATCGAGATCGATACCCGCACCGGCGAGTACAAGTCCCGCGTCAAGGCCTGACCCTTTCGCGCGACGAGAAAAAGCCCGGCATTCGCCGGGCTTTTTCGTTTCCGCTGTCCGCCGCCGCGGCGCGGAGAGTCGGAAGCTTCAGACCGACACGTTCAGGCGTACGTCGATATTGCCGCGGGTAGCGTTGGAGTAGGGGCAGACCTGGTGGGCGGCGGCTACCAGCGCTTCGGCGGCTTCGCGCTCCAGGCCCGGCAGGTTGATGTGCAGTTCGACCTCCAGGCCGAAGCCGCCGGGAATCTGGCCGATGCCGACCTTGCCGGTTATCGAGGCGTCGGCGGGAAGGGTCTGCTTGCGCTGGCCGGCAACGAACTTCAGGGCTCCGATGAAGCAGGCGGAGTAGCCGGCGGCGAACAGTTGTTCCGGGTTGGTGGCCGCGCCGCCCTGGCCGCCCAGTTCGCGCGGAGTGCTGAGTTTCACGTCGAGCACGCCGTCCGAGGATACCGCACGGCCGTCACGGCCTCCGGTGGCGGTTGCGGTTGCGGTGTAGAGAGCCTTGATGGTTTGCATGAGAGTCACCTGTCTGATTTGTACGTTAAGTTCTTGCGCGCTAAGTAAGTGCGTGAAGTAAAATTTATCGTCATGTTATTTTGTGCGCAAGACAAATCGTTGGAAGATTTGGCGATAAAAACCAGACAGGTAGGTATAAGCCCCTCAATCCGGTGCTTGCAGGTTACCGCGCAGGGCCAGCAGCTCATCCTTTAGGGCGACCAGTTGTGGCAAGTCGAGGCCGGTACTCTCCAGGATGCAGGCGGGAATGCTCTCGGCCTGTCGCTGCAGGGCGCGGCCCTTGTCGGTCAGGCGCAGCAGGACTACCCGCTCGTCTTCGCTGCTGCGAGTGCGGGTAATCAGACCTTCGCCCTCCAGGCGCTTGAGCAGAGGCGTGAGCGATCCCGGGTCGGTAAGCATGCGTGCGCTGATTTCGCCCACGGTCAGGCCGTCGCGTTCCCACAGCACCAGCATGGCGATGTACTGCGGATAGGTGAGGCCGAGCGCTTGCAGCAGGGGCTTGTAGACCTTGGTCATCTGCAGCGAGGTGGAATACAGGGCGAAGCACAGCTGGTTGTCCAGCTTGAGCTGCTCGCAAGGGGTGGTGGGCAGTCGGGACATGGCTGTCTTCCAAGTAAGTAGGGCACTGTGCATGAATTTAGCGTAGTGGCTATTGGCTTTCCAGGTTTCCCGCCGGGTGGTGTCCTCAGCGCTCGCCGAGACGCTGCTGCAGGGCCTGGTCCCAGGGCGGCGGAAAGCCGAAGCGCTCGCGGAGGAAAGCCAGCAGCAGACGGGTTCGCGAACTGGCTTCGCGTTCCAGGCGCAGGGCATAGATGCAGGTGGGCTCGGCGGCGGGCAAGCCGTCGTCGCAGAACAGCGCCTGCAGTTCGCCGCGCAGCAGGTACTCGCTGCACAACCAGGTCGGCAGGTGGGCGATGCCGAGGCCGGCCAGCGCCGCGTCGACCATCGCTTCGGCGTTATTGGTGGCCAGCCGCGCCCGTTTCGGCCGCAGGTGCTGGAGCTTGCCGTCGTGCTGGAAGCGCCAGGCATAGGGTGGCGACAGGTTGTCCCAATCGATGCCGGCATGCTCCGGCAGTTCGCCTGGGGATGCGGGAACGCCGTGTTCGCGCAGGTATTCCGGGCTGGCGCAGACCACCCGCACCATCGGCGCTAGCGAGGTGGCCACCAGGCGGCTGTCGGGTAGCGGGCCGGCGCGCAACACCAGGTCGACCTCGCCGAGATGTTCGCCCTGCAGGTCGATGAAGCTGCCGATCAGGCGCAATTGCACGTCGAGGCCGGGGTTGGCCTTGAGGAAGTCGGCGACCGCCGGGGCCAGGTGGCGGCGGCCGAAGGGCACCGGCGCATCGATACGGATCAGGCCCTGCGGCGCGGTGCTCAGGGACACCGCTTCGGCACGGGCCAGGCGCAGTTCGGTGACGATCCGCCGGGCGCGGTCGGCGAAGGCCAGGCCGGCCGGAGTAGCGCGCACCGCATGGGTGGTGCGCACCAGCAGAGTGCTGCCGACGGCGCGTTCCAGGGCGTCCATCCGGCGCGCCACGGCGGACGGGGTGAGCGGGTGCTTGCGCGCAGCGGCGGAGAAGCTGCCGCCATCGAGGACATCGAGGTAGAGAACGAACTGTTCGCTGAGGGTATCGGGCAACATGCTCATGCCTTTGCGTAATTGGCATAGCCATTGTGCTTTCTTGTGCGTTTCCCATCCAGCCACGCTTGCCTAGCATGGAGGCGTCGAAAGAGGGGCTGACATGCTGGATGTATTTCTCGATTTCCTGCTGGGGATGGTGCTCGGTTGCCTGGGCGGTCTGTTCGGGATAGGCGGCGGCTTGCTGGCGATCCCGGCGCTAGGGGTGATCTTCGGTCTCGACCAGCAACTGGCGCAGGGTACCGCGCTGGTGATGGTGGTACCGAACGTGGTGCTGGCGTTGTGGCGCTACCACCAGCGCAACCGCATCGATCCGCGCCAGGCCGGAGTCCTTGCCCTGACCGGCCTGCTTTGCGCGTTCCTGGCGTCCAGCGTGGCCGCGCGGATCGATGCGGCGCGGATGCGCGAAGCGTTCGTGATCTTCCTCCTGGCGCTGGCCGGCTACATGTTCTGGCGCCTGTTCCGGCGCCCGCCGCAGGGCGGCGCGACGCCGCGCTACGGTTTGCCCTGGATGGGCGTGCTGGGCCTTGGCGCGGGCTCGCTCGGCGGGCTTTTCGGGGTCGGTGGCGGGGTGCTGGCGACACCGGTGCTGACTTCGGTGTTCGGCCTCGCCCAGGTCGTCGCCCAGGGCCTCGCGCTGGCCCTGGCCGCGCCGAGCACGGCGGTGGCGCTGGGGACCTACGCCATGCACGGCCATGTCGACTGGCGGATGGGGATCCCCCTGGCGCTGGGCGGCCTGCTGAGCATTTCCTGGGGCGTGAGGCTGGCCCACGCCTTGCCCGAGCGCAGCCTGCGCATGGCCTTCTGCGCCTTCCTCGCATTGTGCGCGGTGCTCCTGCTGGTGCGCGGTTGAGTCAGAGACGGAAGCCCTCGCCGATGTATTCGGCGAGTTTCTCGGTGACCGGTGACTGGCTGTGCGGGTTGCGCATCAGCATGATGCTGGCCGAGGGCAGGGCGGGCAGGCCCTCGCTCTCGTCGAGGATGCGCAGGTTGCCGGTGAGCAGGCTGCGCAGTTGCACGGTCACGGCGAGGCCGGCGCTGACCACCGCGAACAGCGCCGACAGGCTGGGGCTGCTGTAGGCGATGCGGTAGTCCAGTTCCGCCGCCTCCAGGGCGTTGCAGGCCCAGGCCCGGCAAAAGCAGGTGGTGTTGAACATGGCCAGCGGGATCGGCCGCTGGTCGTGGGGGCAGAAGCCCTCGGCGGCCATCCAGACGAAGGGCTCCTGGCGCAGCAACTGGCCGATCTCGGTGCCCGGCTCGCGGGTAACGATGGACAGGTCGAGGTCGTTGCGCGCCAGCAGGTTGAGCGAGGTGTCGCAATGCACCTCGACCTGCACCAGCGGATAGGCTTCGGCGAAGCGCGACAGGATCGCCGGGAGGAAGCGCATCACGTAGTCGTCCGGGGTGCCGATGCGCACCGAACCGACCATGTGCGGGCGGCGCAGGGTGTTGAACACCTCGCCGTGCAGCTTGAGGATCCGCCGGGCATAGCCGAGCAGCACCTGGCCTTCGGCGGTGAGGCGGGTCTGCCTTCCGTCGCGCTCGAACAGCGAGCGCTGCAGGACGTCCTCCTCGAGCCGCTTCATCTGCATGCTGACCGCCGACTGGGTGCGATTCAGCGCCTCCGCGGCGCGGGTGAAACCACCGTGCTCGGCGATGGCGACGAAGGTGCGGAGCAATTCCGTATCGATGCCGGGCTGGTAGCTCATTCATCAATCTCCAAGATGCATTGCATAAGAATGATTCGTTGGATTGATCCTATGCCTGGCGGGACACTGTGCCTATCCCGAACGGAGGGCAAGACGATGAAAGGTCAACAGGATTATTTCGGCAGTCACTTCCACGCTGCATCCCATCCCGCCTCGACCGCTGCGCCGTCGTTGTGGCGTCGCTGGCGGCGCTGGTTGCAGTTGGCCCGCGAGCGCCGGGAACTGCTGAGGATGAGCGACGAAGCGCTGAAGGACCTCGGCCTGAGTCGGGCGGATATCTTCCAGGAGGGCGAGCGGCATTTCTGGGACGACCCGCTGCGTCGGCATTGAGCGAACCGCAGCGGCGCGCCAGGCTGGCACGGCGGCGGAGGCGCGATAGACTCGCAGTCTCCTTCATCGACTGGGGCGCTCCATGAGTCTTTCGCTTTCCCTCGCCGAAGCCCGCCGCCTGGCCCTGGCCGCGCAGGGCTTCGACGGTCGGAGGACGCGCCGCAGCGTGCAGCGGCGGCATCTGCGCGAAATGCTCGCGCGCCTTGGCCTGTTGCAGATCGATTCGGTGAATGCGCTGGTGCGCTCGCACTACCTGCCGCTGTTTTCCCGTCTCGGTCCCTACTCCATGACGCTGCTCGACGAGGCGGCCTGGAGTGTCGGCCGTCACCGCCAGTTGTTCGAATACTGGGGGCACGAGGCCTCGCTGCTGCCGCTGGAACACTACCCGTTGATGCGCTGGCGGATGCGCCAGGCCGCCGACGGCCAGGGCATCTACCAGCAACTGGCACGTTTCGGCCGGGAACAGCAGCCACTGATCCGCCAGGTGTTGCAGGCGGTGCGCGAGCAAGGCGCGCTGGGTGCCGGCAGCCTGAGCACGCGGCAGGAGCGGGCCGGTCCCTGGTGGGACTGGAGCGCGGAAAAGCATGCGCTGGAATGGCTGTTCGCCGCCGGCGAGCTGACGGTGGCCGGGCGGCGCGGCTTCGAGCGGCTCTATGACCTGCCGGAGCGAGTGTTTCCCGCGGAATTGCTGGCGCGTCCCGAGCTTTCGGAGGCACAGGCCCAGCGCGAGCTGTTGCGGATGGCGGCGAGCGCCCTGGGCGTGGCCACCGAAAAGGACCTGCGCGACTACTATCGGCTGAGCCCGGCGCAGAGCCGCGCGCGCCTCGCCGAACTGGTGGAGGCTGGCGAGCTGCTGCCGGTCCGGGTCGAGGGCTGGAGCCAGCCGGCCTACTGCCCCGGCGAACCGCAGGTGCCGCGGCGGCTAGGCGCCAGTGCCTTGCTCTCGCCCTTCGACTCGTTGGTCTGGGAGCGGGCGCGGGCCGAGCGCCTGTTCGATTTCCGCTATCGCCTGGAGATCTACACGCCGAAGGAAAAACGCGTGTACGGCTACTACGTGCTGCCATTCCTGTACAACGGCCGTCTGGTCGGCCGCGTCGACCTCCGCGCCGAGCGGGCGCGCGAGCGCCTGGCGGTGCATGCGTTGCATGCCGAGGCGAACGGCATGGACGATGCCGCCCTGCACGAGCTGGCCGAGCAACTGCGCAGCATGGCCGCCTGGCTGGGCCTGGCGACGGTGGCGATCGAGGGGCGCGGGGAGTTGGCGGCACGCTTGCGCGGGGTGCTGCTCTAGCGAGCGCTCCCGCCGGGCGGCGGGAGCGGCCGCGGCGCGCTCAGCGGCGCACCTGCTTCAGGGTTTCGGCGATCAGGAAGGCCAGCTCCAGCGACTGGTCGGCGTTCAGTCGCGGGTCGCAGTGGGTGTGGTAGCGGTCGCTGAGGCCGTCTTCGGTGATCGGTCGCGAACCGCCGATGCACTCGGTGACGTTCTGCCCGGTCATCTCGATGTGGATGCCGCCGGCGTAGCTGCCTTCGGCCTGGTGCACCTCGAAGAACTGGCGGACTTCGGCGAGCACGCGGGCGAAGTCGCGGGTCTTGTAGCCGCTGGAGGCCTTGATGGTATTGCCGTGCATCGGATCGGAACTCCACAGCACCTGGCGGCCCTCGCGCTGGATGGCCTGGATCAGGCGCGGCAGGTGGTCGCCGACCTTGTCGGCACCCATCCGCACGATCAGGTTGAGGCGGCCCGGATCGTTGTCCGGGTTGAGAATATCGATCAGGCGGATCAGCTCCTCGCTGTCCATGCTCGGCCCGACCTTGACCCCGATCGGATTGCCCACGCCGCGCAGCATCTCGACATGAGCGCCGTCGATCTGGCGGGTGCGGTCGCCGATCCAGAGCATGTGCGCCGAGCAGTCGTACCACTCGCCGGTCAGGCTGTCGCGGCGGGTCAGGGCTTCCTCGTAGTTCAGCAGGAGCGCTTCGTGGGCGGTGAAGAAGCTGGTTTCGCGGAGCTGCGGCGCGCTGTCCAGGCCGCAGGCGCGCATGAAGGCGAGGGTCTCGTCGATGCGGTCGGCGAGTTGCTGGTAGCGCTCGGCCAGCGCCGAGTTGGCGATGAAATCGAGGTTCCAGCGGTGCACCTGGTGCAGGTCGGCGAAGCCGCCCTGGGCGAAGGCGCGCAACAGGTTGAGGCTGGCGGTGGACTGGTGGTAGGCCTGCAACAGGCGCTCCGGGTCCGGCACGCGGCTCTTCTCGTCGAAGCCGATGCCGTTGACGATGTCGCCGCGATAGGCGGGCAGGGTCACGCCGTTCTGCGTTTCGTCGCCGGAGGAGCGCGGCTTGGCGAACTGGCCGGCCATGCGCCCGACCTTCACTACCGGGCAGCCGGCGGCGAAGGTCATTACCACCGCCATCTGCAACAGTACCTTGAAGGTATCGCGGATCTTCGCCGCGGAAAATTCGGCGAAGCTTTCCGCGCAATCCCCGCCCTGGAGCAAGAAGGCGCGTCCGGCGGTGACTTCGGCGAACTGCCGGCGCAGCTCGCGAGCCTCGCCGGCGAAGACCAGCGGCGGGTATCCGGCGAGGGTCTGCTCGACCCTGGCCAGGTGCGCGGCATCGGGGTACTCGGGTTGTTGCTGGATCGGCTTGGCCCTCCAGCTCTCGGGGCTCCAGGACTGGCTCATCTACGACTCTTGGCAATGCTCGGGAAAGCGGATTGCGGCATGGTAGAGCAGCTCGCCGCAGCGCCGCCAGCGATCGTTGCAATAGCGGAAATCCATCGTCGGGCCGGCTTTGCTATGCTGTGGTGCTTTTGCCGGAGCGCCTGGCGATAGCCGGCGAAGCGGCGGGGGAGGTGAGTGGTGAGCGAAGAACGTCTGCTGGTCGAGGAGCGCGACGAATACGGGGTCATCCGGGTCATCGAGTCCGGCGACTATCGCTTCCTCGAGTTCGGCGACGGTGTCGAGCAGAGCTGCGTGTTCATGCCCGATCCAGCCTGGCTGGAATACGACTACACCCGCGCCATGCTGCTCGGCGGGCTCTGCCATTCGCAACCGCGTCGCGCGTTGTTCCTCGGTTTCGGTGCCGGCAGCCTGACCCAGGCCTGCCTGCGCCACCTGCCGCTGGAGGAGGCCGAGGCCATCGAGCTGCGCCCGGCGATTCCGCGCCTGGCCCGCGAGCATCTGGGGCTGCGCGACGACCCGCGCCTGCGATTGCGCATCGGCGACGCACTGGAGAGCCTGGGCGAATGCGCGGAGGCCGACCTGATCTTCCTCGACCTCTATACCGATACCGGCCCGTCGGCCGCGCACCTGGCCTGGAATTTCCTCGGTGCCTGCCAGGAGCGCCTCGCCGAGGATGGCTGGCTGGTGATCAACCAGTGGAGCGGCACCGATGGCAAGCCGCTGGGCGCGCCGCTGCTGCGCGGGCGCTATCACCATCATTACTGGGAGTGTCCGGTGGCCGAGGGCAACGTGGTGATGCTGGTGCCGGCGAACCTGGCCCTCGAACTCAACCAGGAAGCCCTGCGGACGCGTGCCGCGGCGCTGGAGCCGCAACTCGGCTATTCGTTGCAGGGCTATATCGACAGCCTGCGCCCGGCCCAGTAGCCAGGGCGCGCGGACAAGGGCCCGGCTAGCGTCCTTCGAAGCGTCCCGGGCGGCGTTCCTGGAGAGCGCGCAGGCCTTCCTTGGCGTCCTCGCTGTCGAGCAGGCGCCTGGCGGCTTCCGGCAACGCAGCGGCGGCGACCGCTTCGCCTTCCAGCAGGGCCTGGCGCGCCGAGCCGAGGGTGGCGCGCACGCCCAGCGGCGCCTGGGCCGCGACCCGTTCGGCGAGGGCGATGGCGTGGTCGAGGAGGTCCTCCGGGGCGGTGACTTCCTGCACCAGGCCGAGACGATAGGCTTCGTGGGCGTCGAATTCGTCGCCGGTGAGCAGCCAGCGCATGGCGTTGCCCCAGCCGGCGACCTGGTGCATGCGCAGTGTCGCGCCACCGAACGGGAGGATTCCGCGCTGCACTTCGAGTTGGGCGAAGCGCGCGTTGCTGGCGCAGAGGTTGATGTCGGCCGCCAGCATCAGTTCGATGCCGATGGTGTAGCAGTAGCCTTGCACGGCCACCACCAGCGGCTTGCTTGGACGCCGGCCGCCGAAGGTGCCCCAGGGATCGACGGCGCCTTCGGGGAGTTTCCAGCCCTGGCGGAAGGTCTCGCCGACATTGGTCAGGTCCAGCCCGGCGGTGAAATGCTCGCCGTGGGCGAAGAGCAGGGCACAGCGCAACTGGTCGTCGGCCTCGTATTCGCCGAGCGCGGCGACCAGGTCGTCGAGCATCGGCAGGTCGAAGGCGTTGCGCTTGGCCACTCGGTCGAGGCCGAGCAGCAGCAGGTGGCCGCGCCGTTCGCGGCTGATGCGTCCTGGGAGGGTGTCGTTCATGCGGCGGTTTCCTGGCGGGGGCGGGCAACGTCGGTATAGACGTCTGGAATCGGGATGTCCATTGTCAGTCTCTCCGATGACGCATGTCGGAAAAAACGCACACAAACGTCAAAATTCCGGTATGATGCGCGCCGGTCAAAACTGACCCCGTTCAGGACCTGCATTTTTCGGAGCGCTGTGCTCTGGCTGTGTATCCGCTCTGCGGATTTCCTTTACGTAATCTTCTAATTCAAAAGCAATCTCGCAAATCCCCGCCCCAGCTGCCTGGGTGGCCGTTTCGGCCGTACAGGGCATGAGCAGCCATGGGTCATGGGTCTTTGCGGATGTATACGAGGCAAACCCATGACTCAGGAAACCGTCGGCTTCGCCGCGCTCGGTATTCACCCCAATGTGCTCGCGGCAATCGTCGCCGTAGGCTACGAAGAGCCTTCGCCTATCCAGGCTCAATCGATTCCGCTGATCCTCGAAGGCCACGACATGATCGGCCAGGCGCAGACCGGTACCGGCAAGACCGCCGCGTTCGCCCTGCCGCTGCTGTCGCGCATCGACCCGAGCCGCCGCGAGCCGCAGATGCTGGTGCTGGTGCCGACCCGCGAGCTGGCCCTGCAGGTCGCCACCGCCTGCGAAACCTATTCCAAGCAATTGCCGGGCGTCGGCGTGGTCGCCGTCTACGGCGGCGCGCCCATGGGGCCGCAGCTGAAGGCCCTGCGCCAGGGCGCACAGATCCTCGTCGCTACCCCCGGCCGCCTGTGCGACCACCTGCGCCGCGACGAGAAGCTGCTGGCCACCGTCCAGCGCCTGGTGCTCGACGAAGCCGACGAGATGCTCAAGCTCGGCTTCATGGACGACCTGGAAGTGATCTTCGAGGCGCTTCCCGAATCGCGCCAGACCGTGCTCTTCTCGGCGACCCTGCCGGCGTCCATCCGTGGCATCGCCGAGCGCCACCTGAAGCAGCCCAAGCACGTCAAGATCGCCGCCAAGACCCAGACCGTGGCGCGCATCGAGCAGGTCCACCTGATGGTCCATGCCGACCAGAAGGCCGGTTCGATCCAGCGTCTGCTGGAAGTCGAGCAGTTCGACGCGCTGATCGCCTTCGTCCGCACCAAGCAGGCCACCCTCGACTACGCCGAATTGCTCGAGCGCCAGGGCTACCGCGCCGCCGCGCTCAACGGCGACATGCCGCAGGCCCAGCGCGAGCGGGTCATCGAGTCGCTGAAGGACGGTTCGCTGGACATCGTCATCGCCACCGACGTTGCCGCCCGGGGCCTGGACGTACCGCGCATCACCCACGTGCTGAACATCGACATGCCCTACGACCCCGAGTCCTACGTGCACCGCATCGGCCGTACCGGCCGTGCCGGCCGGGAAGGGCGCGCGCTGTTGCTGGTGACTCCGCGCGAGCGGCGCATGCTGCAGGTGATCGAGCGGGTCACCGGGCAGAAGGTCGGCGAAGTCCGCCTGCCGGATGCCGAGACCGTGCTGGAGGCCCGCCTGGCGCGCCTGGCCGCGAGCCTGACGCCCTTGCTCGACAGCGCCGTCGAGCAGCGCGGCGCGGTGCGCGACGAGCTGTGCCGTCGCCTCGGCTGCGATGCCGAGACCCTGGCCGCCGCATTGCTGGCACGCCTGACCGCCGGCAAGGCGCTGGACCTGGAGTCGGTGCGCCGCGAACAGCCGCTGACCCCATCGGCACCGCGCGAGCGTGCCGACCGTGGCGAACGCGGCGAGCGTCCGGAGCGCAGCGGCGAGCGTCGTCCGATGGCGCCGCCGAGCGAAGGCCGTGCCCGCTGCCGCACTGCCCTCGGCGCGCGCGACGGGGTTGCGGCGAAGAACCTGCTGGGCGCGATCCTCAACGAGGGCGGCCTGTCCCGCGAGGACATCGGTCGCATCCAGATTCGCGATACCTTCAGCCTGATCGAGCTGCCCGAGGCCAATCTCGAGCGCCTGCTGACCAAGCTCAAGGACACCCGCGTCGCCGGCAAGGCCCTGCGCCTGCGCCGTTATCGCGAGGACTGAGGTCCAGCGCGATGAACAAAAGCCCCGCTTCGGCGGGGCTTTTTCATGGGCTTGATGTTTGCTGGCCAGACTGTTTTTCGCGCCTGCCCCGGCTTCTCGTTTCGTCACCCCGGGCGAGTCCCTTTGGCAAGCGTCCTGAAGGAAACAAAGGACTCGCCCAGCCGCCAGGGCAGGCACCACGTCGTGCATGTCAGACCTGCACATACCGAGGCCCTGATCCGCCGCCTATCCATGACATCGCGGATAACGCCTATGGCGTTATTCGCGCTACAGGACTATGTCGCTCGCGATTTCCTGGCTGCCAGCCGAGTCCACCCAGCTTGCGGCGGGAAGCCGATGCTCTCCGCCAGTCCCCCGAGAAACCCTGTCAATCGAAGCGATAGATATCCATCCCCAACGAGCCCAGGGTAAAGCCGCTGTGCTCGACGCGCATCCCGCCGCCGCCCGCGCCGCGGGCGAAGAACAGTGGCAGCAGGTGCTCGTCGCTGGGGTGGTTGCGCGCCGCCCAGGGCGCCTGCCGGCGGTAGTCGTGAAGCGCGGCCTCGTCGTCGGCCTGGAGCTTTTCCACCATCCAGTCACGGAACTCCCGCGCCCAGGGCGCGATGGCTTCCGGCCCGGCGCGCCAGTCCAGTTCGCCCAGGTTGTGGGTGATGCTGCCGGAACCGATCAGCAGCACGCCTTCCCCGCGCAGTTGGCGCAGGGCCTGGCCGACGCGGCTCTGCAGGGCCGGACCGAGGCGGCTCGGCAGGGACAGCTGGAGCACCGGGATGTCCGCCTGCGGGTACATCAGGCTCAGCGGCACCCAGGTGCCGTGGTCGAATGGTCGCTGTGGGTCGGCCTGGGCCGGCAGGCCGGCGGCCTGGAGCAGTTCGATCGTCCGCTGTGCCAGCGCCGGCTCGCCTTTGGCCGGGTAGCGCACGGCGTAGAGGGGCGGCGGAAAGCCGTAGAAGTCGTGCCAGATATCCGGCACTGCGGCGCCGGTTACCCGCAGGTCGTCGCTTTCCCAGTGCGCGGAAACCACCAGGATCGCCTTCGGCCGCGGCAGCTCTGTAGCCAGGCGGCGCAGTTGTACGCCGCTGGCGCCCGGTTCGAGGGCGAGCATCGGTGAGCCGTGGGAAATATAGAGAGTCGGTAGCATGATTCACCTCGTGACTCGGATGAGCCATGTTCCTCCCTCGATCAATCGAAAACCAGTATATGTTTTTGAGGATACCTATCGACCCAGGCGTTAGGTCGCGGTCTCGCGCGCTACGCCGGTTGGGCTTTCCGCCCAGTAGCGCCGATCGTCGAGGATCGCCCGGTCACGCTCGAACGCCAGGGGCAGGCGTTCCCTGAGGAAGTCCACCCAGGTGCGGATCTTGGCATCCAGGTAGCGCCGCGAGGAGTACAGCACGAACACCTCGCGGACATGCAGTCGATGGCCCGGCAGTAGCCGCAACAGGCTGCCTTCCTGTAGCGCGCGGGCGGCGACGAAGCCGGGCAGCAGGCAGACGCCGAGCCCGGCCGCGGCGGCGGCGCAGGCGGCCTCGGGAAGGTTGACCTTGAGCGCCTCGTCGAGATCGAGCAGCGTTTCGCCGCGTTCGCCGACGAAGGCCCAGCCCTGCGGGCAGGACGGCGCGGCCACGTTCAGGCAGCGATGCCGCAGCAGGTCCTCCGGCGTGCGTGGCACGCCATGCCGTGCCAGGTATTCCGGCGCGGCACAGACCACGCTGAACACCTGGCCGAGATCGCGGGCGACCAGGGTCGAGTCCGGCAAGGTTCGGCCGAGGGTGATCAGCACGTCCAGGCCTTCCTCGAGCAGGGCCGGGGTGCCCTGGGCCAGCGTGAGGTCGACGGAGACGTCCGGATGGCCGTCCAGGTAGTCCACCAGTAGCGGCATCAGGTGCTCGAGGCCCAGTTCGGTCACCGCGTGGAGGCGCAGGCGACCGCTGGCGTGGGACTGGCTGTCTTCGACGTCCGCCGCGGCGGCGGCGACCGTGCGTAGGATCTGCTTGCAATGCTCGTAGTAGCGCAGACCGCTTTCCGTCACCACGACGCTGCGCGTATTGCGTTGCAGCAGGCGCGCCGAGAGCGCCTGTTCGAGCCCGGCGACCTGGCGCGAAACGGTCGCCGGAGAGGTCCCCAGCGCCTGGGCGGCCTGGGTGAAGCTGCCGTGCTCCACCACGCGGACGAAGGTCCGGATACCTTGCAGCAGGTCCATTTCCAACTCCTTCGCCGGTCCGCGCCCGGCGCCGTCTCAGCCCGACGCCGGGTCGGACGTTGGGCTCCAGCCGCCGCCCAGCGCCTTGTAGAGGTTGACCAGGGTCAGCGACACCGCTTCGTCGCTGGCGACCTGCTGTTCCTGGTTGTCCAGCAGTTGCCGCTGGCTGTCGAGCACGCTGAGGAAGTCCACCGCGCCGGCGCGGTATTGCTCGCGGGCGCTCTGCAGGGCGCGGCGGTTCTGCGCCACGGCTTCGCCGAGGCGCTCCTGGCGGCGCTGGTTGGCGGCGTAGTCGTGCATCGCGTCGTCGACTTCCTGCCAGGCACGCAGCACGGTGCGCTGGTAGTCGATGGCGGCTTCCTGCTGCTGTGCCTCACGTAGCTCCAGGCGTCCGCGCAGGCGTCCGCCTTCGAAGATCGGCAGGCTGAACGCCGGGCCGATGGCGAACTGGCGATGGTCCCAGTCGCCCAGGCTGGACAGTTGCAGGGATTCGAAACCGAAGTTGCCGTTGAGCGTGATGCGCGGATAGAAGTCCGCCTTGGCCACGCCGATGCTGGCGGTAGCGGCGTGCAGGCGCGCTTCGGCACGGCGGATGTCGGGGCGGCGCTGGGCCAGTTCGGACGGCAGGCCGACCGGCACGCTGCCCGGCGGACGCGGAATCTCCCGCGCCGGGCCGAGTTCGGCGAGCAGGCTGCCGGGGCTGGCGCCGACCAGGTAGCCGAGGGCGTTGACCAGGTGCGCCTGGTTCTTTTCCACCTCGGGCAGGCGTGCCTCCATGCTGGCCACCTGGGCCAGCGCCTGGGCTACCTCGAGGTCGGTAGCGACGCCGTTGGCCAGGCGCGTGCGGGTGAGTTCCAGGCTGCGCCGTGCGGTCTCGAGGTTGTCGCGGATGATCGCCGCACGGTTCTGTTCGCCGCGCAACTGGATATAGTCGCGCGCGGCTTCCGCCAGCACCGAGACCTGCTCGTCGCGCAGTTCGTTCTCGCTGGCTTCCACCGTCGCGTCGGCGGCTTCCAGCTCGCGTCGCACGCGGCCCCAGAAGTCCAGCTCCCAGGAGGCGTCGAAGCCGGCCAGGGCGTGGTTGTAGTTGCCTTTGCCGGCCTTGCCGGAGGGATCGAACAGGCCGGCGCTGGTGGTCCGCTGGCGCTGGTAGGTGCCGCTGGCGTCCACCGAGGGCAGGGCGTCACCGCCGAGGCTGCGACGGATCGCGCGGCTCTGCTGCAGGCGCGCCGCGGCGCTGCGCAGGTCGAGGTTGGCACGCTGGACCCGTTGCAGCAGGGCGTTCAATTGCGCGTCGTCGAACAGCGTCCACCATTGGGCTGCGAGCGGCGCGGCGGTGAGGTGGCTGGGGTTGCCGGCAGCGGCCTGGAGCGACCATTCGCCGGGCGCAGGGCGGTCCGGGCGGGTGAAGTTGGGGCCGAGGCTGCAGGCGCCGAGCGCAAGGCTGGCAATAAGCAGGAGCGGAGTGCCTTTCATTGCTGGGCGACCTCGGCGGAGCGGGTGCCGGTCGCGGTGTCGATCCGTGCTTCCACCGACATGCCCACACGCAACTTGCCCGCCATGGCCTGGCGCGGCTCGAGAACGATCTTCACCGGGATCCGCTGGACCACCTTGGTGAAGTTGCCGGTGGCGTTGTCCGGGGCGATCGGCGCAAAGCTCAGGCCGGTGGCCGGTGCGATGCTGTCGACATGGCCGCGCAGAACCTTGCCGGGGAAGGTGTCGACGCGGATTTCCACGGCCTGTCCGGGAGAGACGTGGGTCAGTTGGGTTTCCTGGAAATTGCCGACCACGTAGGCCTGCTGCAGGGGCACCACTGCCAGCAGCGCGCTGCCCGGCGTGACATAGGCGCCGACGCGCAGTTGGCGGCGACCGACCTGGCCGTCGAAGGGGGCGCGGAGTTCGCAGTAGGAGAGGTCCAGGCGGGCCTGGTCGCGTCGCGCCTGCATGCGTTGCAGGTCGCCACGGGCCTGGCCGACGCGGGCTTCGAGGACGCTCACCTGCTTGCGCGTGGCATCCACCGCGGCCTGGCCCTCGGCCAGCCGGGCGCTGGCGGTATCGATCCGCGATTGCGCCTGCTGGGCGTTCTGCAGGCTGCCGGCGCCCTTGCTGGCGAGGGTCTGGTAGCGGCTTTGCTCGTGACGGGCGAAGACCAGCTCGGCCTGCTCGGCGCGGACCTTGGCCCGCGCCTGTTCGATCAGCGCCTGCTGGCGTTGCAGGTTGGCCTCGGCATTGGCCAGGTTGGCCTCGGCACCGAGCACGTCGGCTTCGGCGGCGGCCAGGGCGGTGCGGAAGTCGCGGTCGTCGAGGCGGGCGAGCAACTGGCCGGCCTTGACCGGCTGGTTGTCCTCGACCAGAACGTCCTGGACGAAGCCGGCGACTTTCGGCGCGACCAGGGTGAAATCGGCGTGCACATAGGCGTCGTCGGTGCTCTGCACGACCCGTGGGGCGAGCAGGTGGAACAGCAGGTAGACCAGTAGGGTCAGGACCAGCAGGGCGGCGAGCAGCAGGCTGCCCTTGCGCGAAGTGATGAACGACATACAGCGACCTTTCAGTGTGTGGGAGCGACCGGGCGGGGCGGGTAGGCCCGTTGCGGCAGGATCGGAATCAGGATCAGCAGGGCGCAGGCCAGGCCGGCCATCGCCAGCAGCACGTCGGCGTTGCCCAGCACCTGGGCCTGTTGGCGGGCCTGTTCGGCCAGGTGCTGCCAGTGCGCGCCGGAGTCGGCGCCCGGTTGCAGGCCGGCGATCTGTTGCAGGCGCAGTTCGACGGCCTGGGGCGCATTGCCCAGGTGATCCACCAGGCGGTTGGAGTGGTAGTGCTCGCGGGCGGTGCCGAGGGCGCCGATCACCGCGGTGGCGACTACCCCGGAGAAGCCGCGGACGGTGTTGAACCAGGCCGAGGCGAAGGGTCCCTCGATGGGCGCGATGACGCTGGTGGAGAGCATCAGCAGCGGAATCACCGCCATCGGCTGGCCGACCACCAGTAACAGCATCGGCAGGTAGAAGTCCTCGCGCACCCAGTCCGCCGTCAGTTGGCTGAAGCTCAGACAGGCACCGGCGCACAGGCACAGGCCGCAGGCCAGCACCCAGCGGCAGTCGACCCGCGGGATGTTGCAGAGGGCCGCCACCAGCGGCAGCGCGACGAGCTGCGGAAGGGCCACCAGCAACACCATGGGTACGCTCTGCAGGGGGCGGTAGCCGCGGATCTCGGCGAGGAATTCGGTCGGCACGCCCATGCTCGCGCCGAGCACAACCAGCACGCCGGCCAGGGTGATCAGGGCGAAGGTCAGGTTGCGGCGCTTCAGCAACTGCAGGCGGAAGAACGGCAGCGGGTGGCTCCATTCGTTGACCAGGAACAGCCCCAGCAGGAGGCTGCCGCTGCCCAGCAGCAGGCAGATCAGCGGCGACTCGAACCAGTCCAGGCGTTCGCCTTGCAGCAGACCGATCACCAGGGCGCAGATCGCCGGGAAGCCGGTGAGCAGGCCGATGCCGTCGAACTGGCGGAAGCGTTCCAGGCGCACCGGGTCCTGGGGGATGCCATGGGACACCGCGGCCATCGCCACCAGGCACAGTGGAATGACCTGCCAGAACACCCACTGCCAGCCGACGTATTCGAACCAGAACGCCGCCAGTGGCAGGCCCAGGTTGGGCCCGAAGGTCGCGGTGAGGGCATAGGCGCCCAGGCCATAGAGCTTTATCCCGGGTGGCAGGAAGCGTAGCGCCACGGTCATCAGCATTGGCGGCAGGCAGCCGGCCATCAGCCCTTGCAGGGTGCGCAGGACCAGCAGGCTCTCGAGGTTCGGCGCGAACGGACAGAGCAGGGCCAGCAGGGCGAAGCCGCCGATGGCGAAGAGCGTGAAGCGACGCAGGGAAAAGGTCACCGAACACCAGGGCGCGAATGCCATGGCGGCGACCTGGGTGGCTTCGTAGAGCACGGTCAGCCAGGTGCCTTCGTCATGGCCAATGGCGAGCGCGCCGCGCACATCGGTCATGGCGATCTCGGTGACATGACCATTGAGACCGGCGGTGAGCGAGGCGAGCAGCACGCCGAGCAGGCCTACCACGATGCGCGCGCCGAAAGGCTGGGCGGCGGGGGCTGCGGTTGGCGTCGGCTGGCCGAGCGGGGTGGCGAGCGAAGTCATCGCGACCTCGCTACGGCGAGGGTGGGGAAACAAGGCATGGGCGGAAACTCTTCTGATTTCCGCCGCAGTCTAGGAGCGTCCCGGTAGTGTGAAAATTGAAATGATCGAAATGAATCAGTGCATTTTGTGCATCTGTTTCAGTTGGAGCCAAGCAGCGGATGGGGATCGCTCTGCACTTCCTCGCAAATCCGCTTGATCGTTTGCCGGAACCAGCGGTGCGCGGGATCGTTGTCGAAGCGTGGATGCCAGGCCTGGACCACCATCACGGTCTTCAACGGCACCGGGATGTCGAACTGGCGCAGGCCCAGGCCCAGTCGGTTGGCCCGCCACAGGGAATGCTCGGCGATCGGCAGCAGCAGGTCGGAGCCGGGCAGGGCGAAGATCGCCGAGTGGAAGGTCGGGCTGATCAGCTTGACGTCGCGCTTCAGGCCGAGTTCTCCCAGGGCCTGGTCCAGCGGTCCATGGTTGAGGCCACGACGCGAGACGGCGATATGCGGAAAAGCGACGAAGCGCTGCGGAGTGATCTCGCCGTCGAAGATCGGGTGCCCCTGGCGGGCCAGGCCGACGAAGCGGGTGGTGAGCAACTGCTGGGTCTTGACCTCGGGTTCCATCCAGGACGAGGCGCCGATATAGAGGTCGATGCGGTTCTGCCGCAGTGCCTCGTCGTCGATGTCCGACTCCTGCACGAAGCGCAGGGTGCAGCGCGGCGCCTCCTCGGCGAAGATCTCCAGCAGGCGTATCGACAGACCGCCGACCAGGGTGTTGTTGGAACGCAGGGTGAAGCAGCGCTCCAGCTTGTCCAGTTGGATGGTCTCGCGAGTGTTGAACAGGTCGCGGGCCTGGTCCACCAGTTGCCGGACCTGCTCCTGCAGTTCCAGGGCACGGGGCGTGGGCACCAGCTTGCGGCCGGCGCGGACCATGATCGGGTCGCCTACCGCCTCGCGGATCCGTGACAGGGTACGGCTCATCGCCGGTGGGCTGAGGTGCATGCGGCGCGCGGCTCCGACCACGCTGCCCTCTTCGAGAAGAACGTTGAGGGCGACCAGGAGATTCAGATCGGGAAGATGCATGGAGTGGAAGTATAAGCACGCTGGCATGCGCAGGGTGCAGTCTTTCGTTCTCCCAGGCGTGCGTTCGCTGCATTGCTGGATTGCGTTCGCGGTGCCTTTACGCGCACCGGTGGCTGCCGAAGAATGCCGGTGCACGCTCTATCCGAGGATTTGCCGATGTTCCATACGCTCCTGGTCGCCATCGACGGCGGCCCGCAGACCCGTCGCATTGCCGAGCTGGCGCGGCAGGCCGCCGCGCCGGGCGCGCGGGTCCACCTGCTGTGCGCGGTGGACGCCGGCTATGCGTTGCCGGGCCGGCCGACGCTGCTCGACTATCCGCCCGCCGCGCACGAGTGCGAAGAGGCCCGGCAGGTGCTCGACGAGGCTTGTGCGCTGCTAGCCGGGTGCGAGCTGGAGGTACGGGCCGAGCTGCGTGCCGGCGACCCGGTGCAGGTGATCCTGGGCGAGGCGCGGCGCCTGGGCTGCGAGCTGATCGTCATCGGCCATCGGCACCTGGGACGGCTGGAGCGCCTGCTCGATCCTTCGGTCGGCGACCGGGTGATCCGCGAGGCGCCGTGTCCGGTGCTGGTGGAAGTGCGCGAGGGAGATGCGCAGGGGAGTTGACCTGCCGGCCGATTGTCGCCACCTTGCGGTTTTTCCCACGAATGCGGAGGACAGGATGCAGGCGGATTTTTGGCACGCCCGCTGGGCGAACAACCAGATCGGCTTCCACCTGGACGAGATCAATCCCTACCTGATGCGCCACCTGTCGCGGCTGCGACTGCAAGCGGGCGAACAGATCCTGGTGCCGTTGTGCGGCAAGACCCTGGACCTGGCCTGGCTGGCCGCCCAGGGACTGGACGTGCTGGGGGTGGAGCTTTCGGAAAAGGCCGTGAGCGACTTCTTCGAGGAGCACGACCTGCGCCCCGAGATCGATCAACTGGATGGTTTCCGCCGCTACCGGGTCGCCGGCATCACCCTGCTGCAGGGTGATTTCTTCGCCTTGCAGGCAGAGCACCTGGCGCAGTGCAGGGCGTTCTACGACCGCGCCGCGCTGATCGCCCTGCCGCCGGAGATGCGCGAGCGCTATGCCGGGCATCTCCAGGCGGTCCTGCCGACGCGCAGCCTCGGCTTGCTGGTCACCATCGACTACCCGCAGGCGGAGATGGCCGGTCCGCCGTTCGCCGTGCCCGACGAGGAGGTGCGTGGCTACTACGCTGGCGGTTGGCGGATCGAGGAACTGGAGCGCGGCGACGTGCTCGGCGTCAACTGGAAATTCCTCGAGCGCGGGGTGTCCTGGCTGGACGAGGCCGTCTACCTGCTGGAGAGAGGCTGAAACGGGGCGCCGCGCGGCGCCCCGTCCATTTTCAGCGGAGTTCGTCGACCAGTACCGCAAGGGTGCTCAGGACGTCCTGGCCGAGCCGCTTGGAGCGGGCGCCGGACCAGCCGGTCCCGGGCTCCGGGTTGTCGTCGTGGTCCTTGAACGGCATCTCGATGGTGAACGCCAGGCAGTCGTAGGTCTGCCCGACGAAGTTGCAGGCCAGCGCCAGGTTGGCCTGGCCCGGCGCACTGCGTGGGTAGCCATGGCGGATCTGGAATTCGCCGCGCGCCATCAGTTCCTCGCGGAAGCGTTGCTCGAGCCGTTCCAGGCGGGGCGTATAGCCCGGGTTGCCCTCGCAGCCGGCGGCGAATACGTGGGGGATTTCCTCGTCGCCGTGGATGTCGAGGAACAGGTCGACGCCATGGCGCTTCATCTCCTGCTGGACGAACCAGACTTCCGGGCTGCGCTCGGCGCTCGGCTCCAGCCAGGCCCGGTTGAGATCCTGGCCGGCGGCGTTGGTGCGCAGGTTGCCGTGGAACGCGCCGTCCGGGTTCATGTTCGGCACCAGGTACAGGTCGGCCTTTTCCAGCAGGCGCTGCATTTCCGTATCGTCCGGCCGCTGCAGGCGCTCGATCAGGCCTTCCATGAACCATTCGGCCATGTGTTCGCCGGGATGCTGCTGGGCGATGACCCACAGCTTCAGGTGGCTGTCGGGATGGCGCCTGACCCGCAGCAATTCGATGTCGCGGCCTTGCACGCTGGTGCCGACGGCGAGCCGTTCGACGCCCTCGATGCCGAGCGCACGTTCGACCAGGCGGGCATGCCGTTCGCGGCTGTAGGGCTCGAAGTAGGCGAAGCGGACTTCGCTTTCTTCCGGTTCCAGCTGGAAATGCAGGCCGTCGGCGTCGTATTGCGACGGTACGCGGAACCAGCGTTCGCCATCGTACGAGGCGACTGCCTGGTAGCCGCTCCAGGCATGGCTGTAGGCCGACTGGCCGGCGTTGACCAGGGTGAAGCGGTGCTCGGTGGCGGCAGCCATGCCCTCGACCTTGAAGTGGAACCACTGGAAATGCTGGCTGGCCAGGTCGGGACGGATCGCCAGGCGGATCCGGCGGGGATCGCTGGCATCGATGACCTGGATGTTGCCGCTGTCGAAATCGGCGCGGATCTGCATGGGAACCTCATCGGGCGAAATCACGGACCCGCATGTTCCGGGGCTGGCTCGCGGCTGTCAAAGCGACCATGGATAGGTGGCTTTCCCGGGCATAAAAAAAGGGCGACCGATGGTCGCCCTGTCCCAAGTGTGAAAGCGGATCAGCGTGCGCTGGCGCGCAGCGCTTCGATACGATCCTCCAGCGGCGGGTGGCTCATCAGCAGGCCGGCCAGGCCGTGCTTGAGGCCGCCATTGATGCCGAAGGCGTTCAGGGTGTCGGGCATCTGCACCGGCACGCCCTGTTCCGAACGCAGGCGTTGCAGCGCGGCGATCATCGCGCCGGTGCCGGCCAGGTGGGCGCCGGCGGCGTCGGCGCGGAACTCGCGGCGGCGCGAGAACCACATGACGATGATGCTGGCGAGGATGCCGAGCACCAGTTCGGCGAAGATGGTCGCGACGAAGTAGCCGATGCCCGGGCCGTCCTCGTTCTTCAGGATGGCCTTGTCGACGAAGTTGCCGAAGATCCGCGCGAAGAACATCACGAAGGTGTTCACCACGCCCTGGATCAATGCCAGGGTGACCATGTCGCCGTTGGCGACGTGACCGATCTCGTGGGCGAGGACGGCTTTCACCTCATCGGGCGAGAAACGTTCGAGCAGGCCCTGGCTGACCGCGACCAGCGCGTCGTTCTTGTTCCAGCCGGTGGCGAAGGCGTTGGCCTCGTAGGCGGGGAAGATGCCGACCTCCGGCATCTTGATGCCGGCTTCGCGGGACAGCTCTTCGACGGTTTGCAGCAGCCACTGTTCGTGACGGGTGCGCGGCTGGCTGATGACTTCGGTACCGGTGCTCATCTTCGCCATCCACTTGGAGATGAACAGCGAGACCAGCGAACCGGCGAAACCGAACACGGCGCAGAAGACCAGCAGGCTGCCGTAATTCTGGCCGGTGAAGCGGTCCACCCCGAGCAGTTTCAGGGTGATGCTGGCAATCACCAGGACTGCCAGGTTGGTGGCCAGGAACAACAGGATGCGCATCATGGTGTAAAGCTTCTCCTCACGGCTGAAGGCACGGAGCGCGGTTCGCAGGCCGCCGGGGCGGGCGAACGGGCTCCTGATAATCATGCGGGGTTATATAAGGGGCGGTCCATGGCGATTCAATCGAGGGACTATTTCAAACTGTGTCGCCTTGCGCGCCCAGATTGCCCTCGAACAGCAGTCGGGTCAGCCCGGCCAGGCGTTCGCCGTCGCCCTGCGCCAGCGCCTGGCGCAACTGGTTGGCCAGGCTGGCCTGTTCGCGGCGCACGCTGGCCGGCGCCTCGGCCAGCGCCGCCGCGGCCCGGGGGACGATACGGGTAAGTCTTAGGAAGGCCTTTTCGCTGAGCACCGCCTGGTCGAGAGCCTCGTAATGAATGGTGTTGGCGAAGCGCAGGTAGCCTTCCTCGGCGAGCCAGAGCAACGCGCCCAGACAACTTTGGTGACGTTTGCTCGGCAGGCCGAACTCGTCCGGCGCCTCGCGGCCGATCAGGTCTTCGACGTAGAGCGCGGTCTTGCGCGGAAACGCCTGGTAGAGAAGCAGGAGGCCGCCAGCGGCGTCCTTGTGGAAGTCGTCGATCTGCAGGTCCATGGATGGGTCGCCGGGCAGGGCGGCGCCAGCGGCGCCGCGGGAGCGGGGGGGTTACTGCTGGTAGCCCTTGAGGAAGCTGCCGATGCGCAGGATCGCCTGCTCCAGGTCGTCGACGCGGGGCAGGGTGACCACCCGGAAGTGGTCGGGCCACGGCCAGTTGAAGGCGGTGCCCTGGACGATCAGCAGTTTTTCCGAGAGCAGCAGGTCGAGGACGAACTTTTCGTCGTTGTGGATCGGGCAGACCTTCGGATCGATCCGCGGGAAGGCGTACAGCGCGCCCATCGGCTTCACGCAGCTGACGCCGGGGATGTCGTTGAGCAGTTCCCAGGCGCGGTTGCGCTGCTCCAGCAGGCGCCCCGGCGGCAGGACCAGATCGTTGATGCTCTGGTAGCCGCCCAGGGCGGTCTGGATCGCGTGCTGCGCCGGGACGTTGGCGCACAGGCGCATGTTGGCGAGGATGTCGAGACCTTCGATATAGCTCTGCGCCCGCTGCTTGGGCCCGGAGATCGCCACCCAGCCGGAGCGGAAGCCGGCCACCCGGTAGGATTTGGACAGGCCGTTGAAGGTCAGGCAGAGCACGTCCGGCGCCAGCGAGGCGGTGGAGACGTGGACGGCGCCGTCGTAGAGGATCTTGTCGTAGATCTCGTCGGAGAACAGCACCAGGTTGTGCTGGCGGGCCAGTTCGACCATGCCTTCCAGCACTTCCCTGGAATACACCGCGCCGGTGGGGTTGTTCGGGTTGATGATCACCATCGCCCTGGTGTTCGGCGTGATCTTCGCCTTGATGTCTTCCAGGTCCGGCCACCAGTTGGCCTGCTCGTCGCACAGGTAGTGCACCGGCTTGCCGCCGGCGAGGCTGACGGCGGCGGTCCACAGCGGGTAGTCGGGAGCGGGGATCAGCACCTCGTCGCCGTTGTTCAGCAGCGCCTGCATGGACATCACGATCAGTTCCGACACGCCGTTGCCGAGGTAGATGTCCTCGATGCCGACGCCTTCCACCTGCTTCTGCTGGTAATACTGCATCACTGCCTTGCGCGCGCTGAACAGGCCCTTGGAGTCGCTGTAGCCCTGGGCGGTCGGCAGGTTGCGGATGACGTCCTGGAGAATTTCCTCGGGAGCTTCGAAACCGAACGGCGCCGGGTTGCCGATATTCAGCTTGAGGATGCGGTGACCCTCTTCCTCTAGGCGTTTGGCGTGCTTGAGCACCGGCCCGCGAATGTCATAGCAGACGTTGGCGAGCTTGTTCGATTTGCTGACCTGCATGATGTGTCGAGTCCCGAAGTGAGCGAACACCGTGGAACAGGCTGCGAAAAGCCCGCTGGATCGCGGCTTGGCAGGCTGTAACGCGGATGACAGACTGGCGTCTATAAGGAGCACGCATGATACGTGCGGCCCGTCCCCCGGAAAAGGGAGCGCCGGGCATTTTTCAGATCGCGAGGTAGAGCCGATGAGCAAGATCGACAAACCCCTGGACTCCTGGCGCGAGGAGTTGACCGAAGAGCAGTTCCACATCTGTCGCCTGGGCGGTACCGAACGCGCCTTCAGTGGCGAATACCACGCCACCAAGACCCCCGGGATCTATCATTGCACCTGCTGCGGCACGGCGTTGTTCGACTCCGACGCCAAGTACGACTCCGGCAGCGGTTGGCCGAGCTATTTCCAGCCGGTGGACGCCGAGGCGGTCCGCGAACTGGACGACTTCAGCCACGGCATGCATCGCATCGAAGTCCGCTGCGGCCGCTGCGATGCCCACCTGGGGCACGTCTTCCCGGATGGCCCCCGGCCCACCGGGTTGCGTTACTGCATCAACTCGGCCTCGCTGAAGCTGGTGCCGCGGGAGAGCTAGAGAGCGACGACCCGTCTTTGGTTCGGGTCGTTTTTCATTCAATCAATTTGTGTACAATTGAATTGCGAGCTACTTTGTTTCGAGACCCACCCTCAACAAGGAAGACAAGCCATGAGCGATTCGCTGCTGAGCATTCCCTGCACCACCATCAAGGGCGAACAGAAGACCCTGGCCGACTTCGGCGGCAAGGCGCTGCTGGTGGTGAACACCGCCAGCAAGTGCGGCTTCACCCCGCAGTACCAGGGGCTGGAGGCCTTGTGGGAAAAATACCGTGAGCGCGGACTGGTGGTGCTCGGTTTCCCCTGCAACCAGTTCGGCAAGCAGGAACCGGGCGACGAGGGCGAGATTTCGCAGTTCTGCGAACTGAACTACGGGGTGAGCTTCCCGCTGTTCAGGAAGATCGAGGTCAACGGCGCCGGCGCCCACCCGTTGTTCGTCAGCCTGAAGAAGCGCGCGCCGGGCCTGCTCGGCAGCCAGGGCATCAAGTGGAACTTCACCAAGTTCCTGATCGGCCGCGATGGCCAGGTGGTGAAGCGCTATGCGCCGACCACCAAGCCGGAGGAGCTGAGCTCGGCGATCGAGGCGCTGCTTGAATGAGCACCCGGGGAAAAGTCGCCAGGCCGGATGGCGTCGAAGAATCGCTGCTGCTCGACAACCAGCTGTGTTTCAAGCTGTACGCCGCCTCGCGCGCGGTGATCCGCGGCTATCGGCCGCTGCTCGAACAGATCGGCCTGACCTACCCGCAGTACCTGGTCATGCTGGTGCTCTGGGAGTGGCATGCGAGCCCGCCGGAGCAGCCGACGGTGAAGGCCCTGGGCGACCGCCTGCTGCTCGACTCGGGAACCCTGACGCCCTTGCTCAAGCGTCTCGAACAGCTCGGCCTGGTGGATCGCCGTCGCGCCAGTCACGATGAGCGGGAAGTGCACCTGACGCTGACGGTGCCGGGGATCACCTTGCGCGAACGGGTCATTCCGCTGCGCCAGCAGCTGATCTGCAGCACCGGTTTCGACCTCAACGAGATGTTCGACCTGCACCAGCGCCTGGGCGGATTGCTGTCGCGCTTCCGTCTGGTGGTAGGAGGCTAGCCGTCGTCGCGAGGCCGGCTAGTCGCTCGCGGTGAGCGGGCACCAACGGTCGAGGATGGCTTTCAGTTCATCGCGGTGGAAAGGCTTGGCCAGGTAGTCGTCCATGCCGGCGGCACGACAACGTTCGCGCTCGTCCGGCAGGGCGTTGGCGGTCAGCGCGATGATCGGCAGGCCGCCCCAGCGTCCGCTGTCGCGGATCTGCCGGGTCGCTTCGTAGCCGTCCATCACCGGCATGTTGCAGTCCATCAGGACCAGGTCGATGGGATGCTCCTCCAGCATCTTCAGGGCATTTAGCCCGTGTTCGGCGATCCATACCTGGCAGCCGAGCTTGTGCAGCAGGCCCTTGGCGACCAACTGGTTGACCGGGTTGTCCTCCACCAGCAGGACCCGGGTGTTGCGCTGTTCTCCCGTGGTGTCCGAGGCGCTCGACGGGGCTATGGCAGTGTGTTCGAGCACGTGTTTCAGGGCCTGGTACAACTGGTTGCGACTCAGCGGCCTGGCCAGTTGGCGCAGCGGCGACAGGCGGCGGGCCAGCTCCGGTTCGAGGAAACTGCCGTAGGCGGTGACCAGCAGGATCGGCGTACCGATGCTCGGACGCAGTCCCATCAGACAGTCCGGGCAATCCGATATCAGTACGTCGAGCGAGTGGCCGAGCAGGCTGTCGTCGGTCTCCAGACGCTTGTACTCCAGGCCCCAGCGCGGCAGCCAGGTTTGCAGCAGCTGCGCCAGCCCGCTGTTGGCCGAGCATTGCGCGATCACCCGGCCGCGCAGCGGCAGCGCCTGCAGCGGAGGGCTGACCGGCGCCAGCGGCAGGCCGACGCTGAACAGGCTGCCCAGGCCGACCGTCGACTCCACCGTCAGCTCGCCCTGCATGGCCTCGCACAGCTTGCGCGTGAGGGCCAGGCCGAGGCCAGTGCCGCCGTATTGGCGGGTGATACCCGCATCGGCCTGGGTGAACGGTTGGAAGATGCGATCCAGCGCCTCTTGGGCGATACCGATGCCAGTATCGCGCACACTGATGCGCACACCCTCGGCGGTGGCTTCCACGCGAACGTCGACCCGCCCCAGGCGGGTGAACTTCAGCGCGTTGGACAGCAGGTTGCTGACGACCTGGCGAATCCGCGTCGGGTCGCCGGAAACCTGGGCGGGCAGGGCGGGGTCGACCAGGCAGGTCAGCTCCACGCCGGCCGCGGCGTTCTGCGAGAGGAGGCTGGCGGTGTCTTCCACCAGGACGCCCAGGTCGAACGGGATCTGTTCCAGGACCAGTTGCCCGGCCTCGAACTTGGAGAGGTCGAGCACGTCGTTGAGCAATTCCACCAGCACCTTGCCGGAGTCGTGGGCGATCGACAGTTGCTGGCGCTGTTCCGGGGTGAGCGGGCCGTCGAGGCTCAGCGAGAGCATGCCGAGCAGGCCGTTCAGCGGCGTGCGGATCTCGTGGCTCATGTTGGCCAGGAAGCTGGCGCGGGCCTGGGCCATATCGAGAGCGGTCTGGCGGGCTTCTTCGAGTTCCTGGTTGGATAGCGTCAGGCGCGCGTTGGCGGCCTTCAGCTCGGCGGTACGGGCGGCGACGATGCTTTCCAGCTCCTCCAGGTACTGGGTCAGGCGGTTCTCCGCCTCCCGGCGCTGTTCGATCTCTACCGAGATGCGCCCGAGCTGGCGGTTGATGACTTCCACCAGCACGCCGATCTCGTCGCGTTCGTGGCCCTTGGGGCAGGGCAGGCGCATGCGTGCCGGCGAGCGTGGATCGTGTCCGCTGAGGGCCTGGATCAGGCTGACCAGGGGCTTGGTCAGCAGGGTATAGAAGAGCACCAGCAGGATCAGCGACAGCAGCAGGCTGCGCACGAAGCCGGAGAGCAGGGTGATGCCGGCGCGACGGAGGAAGTCGTTGCCGAACACGAAGGTGTCGATTTCCAGGTGCAGTACGCCGAGGGCCTCGCCCGGCGCATGGTCGACATGCAACGGGTCCTCGTAGACCCGCTTGTGGCCGAAGAGGAAGTCGCTGAGCGGCCGCAGGCGGCTTTCGGCGGGTTCGCGCGAGGCGCTGGCCAGCGGCAGGCCGGAGGTGTCGATGATTTCCGCGCGGACCACGGCGGGCGAGCGCAGCAGGCCGAGGACCAGCTCCTGGGCCAGCTCCGCATCGATGTTGTAGGCGATTCGCGCGGCGGGGTTGTGGCTGACGTCCAGCAGCGCGCGCACTTCGCGATTGATGGATGCGTCCTGGCTGGCATAATCGACGCCAACCTGAATCAGGCTGAGCAGGGTTCCCAGGATAAAGGCCACCAGCACGGTGAGGCTGGCCTGTTTGAACGACAGGCGATGGGTCAGCGCTATATCCATGGGGGCGGGGATCAGCCTTGGCGAGGTTCTGCCGCCTAGCATAGCCCATCCCGACCGTCTGTCGGGGTTCCTGGGCGCAACCGATGATCGATCCGTGACGTCAGTCCGATCCGAGGAGAACAGAGTGGATTCCCGATTGAGCGATTTTCTTGCCCGCGCCGAAAGCGTGCTCGCGCGCCTGGAGCCGCTGCTGCCGGCCGTACGCGAAGCCGTCGACTGGGAGCGCAGCCTGGCGGCGCGCTGGCACCGCGACGGCCGTAGCGGCTACCTGCAGCCGCTGGAGGTCAGCCTCGACCTGCGCCTGGCCGACCTGCTGGGCGTAGAGCGGCAGCGCGAGCAACTGGAACGCAACACCCGCCAGTTCGTCGCCGGCCAGCCGGCCAACCACGCCTTGCTCTGGGGGGCCCGCGGGACCGGCAAGTCCTCCCTGGTTCGTGCGCTGCTGGCCGAGCTGGCCGGCGCCGGGCTGCGCCTGATCGAGATCGAGCGCGACCACCTGGCCGACCTGCCGCGCGTGGTCGAGCAACTGCAAGGCCTGCCGCAGCGCTTCGTACTGTTCTGCGACGACCTCTCGTTCGATGCCGGGGAAGGCGACTACCGGGTACTCAAGAGCGTGCTCGACGGCTCGCTGGAACAGGCGCCGGAGAATGTGCTGCTCTACGCCACCTCCAACCGCCGGCACCTGGTTTCGGAGAAGCAGAGCGACAACGAGAACTGGAAGATGGTGGACGGCGAGCTGCATCCCAACGAAGCGGTGGAGGACAAGATCGCCTTGTCCGACCGTTTCGGCCTGTGGCTGTCGTTCTATCCCTTCACCCAGGAGCATTTCCTCAGCGTGGTTCACCACTGGGTGGACGTGCTCGCGGAGAAGGCCGGGCTGGCCTGGAGCTGGAGCGAGGAACTGGAGAAGGAAGCGATCCGCTGGGCGCTTGGCCGCGGCAACCGCAACGGCCGTTGCGCCTATCAGTTCTCCCGCTACTGGGTGGGCAAGCAACTGCTGGAGCGCCAGGCATGATCGATCTGCAGCAATCTGGCGCCGGGCTGGCCGGCTACGCCCTGCTGGCGGCGCAGGCCGAGGCGCTGTTCGCCGACGAGCGCGATTTCATCGCCAACGCCGCGCAGTTCTCCGCCTTTCTCTTCCATGAGCTGGGCGACCTGAACTGGGCCGGCTTCTATCTGAACCGCAACGAGGAACTGGTCCTGGGACCGTTCCAGGGCAAGGTCGCCTGCGTCCGCATCCCCTTCTCCAAGGGCGTCTGCGGCGCCGCGGCGCGTACCCGGCTGACCCAGCGGGTCGACGACGTCCACGCGTTTCCCGGCCACATCGCCTGCGACAGCGCTTCCAGCAGCGAACTGGTGGTGCCTCTGCTCAAGGACGGCCGCCTGGTCGCTGTGCTCGATCTGGACAGCCCGAGCGTGGGACGCTTCAGCGCCGAGGACCAGGCCGGGATCGAAGGCCTGGTGGAGATATTCCTGCGCCTGACGGACTGCTGAGCGACGCGTTCAGGCTTTCGCTGCGAGCTTGTCGAGGGTCCGTCGTTCCCCCGGCAGCAGCGCTTGCATCGCCGGGCGTTCGAGCATCCGCGCGAAATGCGCGGCGAGGGCCGGCCAGCGTTGCTCGTCCAGGTTTTCGCCGGCGTGACGCAGGTTGACCAACTGGCTGGCGATCGCCAGGTCGGCGAGGGTCAGTCGCTCGCCGACGAAGAAGGCCCGGCCGTCGAGATGGTTTCCAGGTAATCGAAGTGCGCTGGCAGCTTTTCCTCCAGCGCGCGACGCACGTCGTTTTCCTCGCAGGCCTGGCCCATCGCCGGCTTGAGTATCCGGTTGCGGAAGATTGTCAGCGTGGCCAGGGGAGCGATCTCGTAGTCGGCGTATTTTTCCAGCCAGCGCACCGCTGCGCGGCCGGCGGGGGCGTCGCCCTGGAGATTCGGCGGTTCGGGATAGCGTTCTTCCAGGTACTGGCAGATCACGCTGGAGTCGGCGAGGGCCAGGTCGCCGTCGCGCAACGCCGGGATGCGGCCCAGCGGACTGATCTCGCGATACCAGGCCGGCTGGCCGAACGGGGCGATCGCTTCCAACTGGTAGTCGAGGCCCTTTTCGGCCAGGAGCAGGCGGACCTTGCGGACGAACGGAGACAGCGGGGCTCCGTAGAGTGTCAGGCTCATAACGATTTCCTCGGTCGATATGAGCCTGGGTTATAGCACGGCTGCCGTAGGCAGGCCGGAATCAGTCGTAGACGTTCTTCTTCTTCCACAGGTCGTCTGCATCGAGGGCCTTCAATCCCTCGTTGAGTTCGCTGGGCTCCTCGCTCGCCGGCTGGCTGTTGTTCAGCACCATCGCGTTGGCGCGGGCCAGCTGCGCTTCCATCTGCTGCAGCTCCGCCTGGTAGCGCGCCAGCTCGGGCTGCTTGCGCAGGTACTGGGCGCCGCGTTCGAAGGCCAGGCGCGCCTGGCGCGGTTCGTTCTGCTGCAGGGCCTGCTGGCCGAGATTGCCGAAGAACTCGATATGCAGGCGCACCAGGAGGTGGCGAATCTCCTTGACCCAGATCTGCGCCTCGCTGCGCGGCAGGTGGCCGTCCTGGGTGAAACGGGTGAGCTGGGCATGCAGGGCTTCGAAGAGGAAGCGGACTTCCTTGGCCTTGTCCTCGGTCAGGATCGCCTGGGGCGGATTGCGCACCGGGATCGACTCGCCCTTGGCGACCAGCGCGCGCAACTCTTCTATACGAGCCTTGAGCCCGGCATCGGCTTTCTTCTCCAGCGCCAGTTGCTGCTCGCTGAGGCTGAGCTCGATCTGGCTCATCAACAGCTTCAGCGACGGGCTGACGAACTGGCCGGGAAGGCTCTCGGAAATCTGCGCGCAGCGCCGGACCCGGTCGTTGAGTTCGGCCTTCAGGCGCGCTTTCTCCAGCTTGCTGTTTTCCACCACGTGGTTGATATAGCCAATGGCGATGAGGAGGGCGATCCCGCCGATGATGAGGGCGGTAATGAGGAGTGGCGACACCTTGGGACTCCGCTGTAAGAATTTTCTCAGTCTAATGTCTTGGTGCTACCACTGATAGCAGCAGCTCATTATTTGCACAGAAGTCTTTGATTTAAAAAAATTTTCTCAGAAGGGTTGACGCCTCCCCGGACGCTCCATAAAATGCGCGCCACTTCCAGCGTGAAGCCAAACGCGAAACACTGGAAGCCGGAAAGATCTGTTGTAAGTTCCGGGCCGCGTCCCCTTCGTCTAGTGGCCTAGGACACCGCCCTTTCACGGCGGTAACAGGGGTTCGAGTCCCCTAGGGGACGCCATTGCGGGAATAGCTCAGTTGGTAGAGCACGACCTTGCCAAGGTCGGGGTCGCGAGTTCGAGTCTCGTTTCCCGCTCCAAACATGATCCAGGTTTCGGCCTGGGTCGAAGAGAAAAGGGCCTTCGGGCCCTTTTTTCGTTTCTGCGATCCGCACCGCCCTGGTGCTTTTCCCGATTCCCCCCATGTTCCCCTCGGCAGGCCGCTGTCCCGCCGCATCTGCTCGCTCGATCGTCGAGACGAAAAAGGCCACTCGTGGAGTGGCCTTCTCTGGTGGAGCGACGGCGGCGATCAGGGCAGCGCTTTGAGCACCGTCAGCAGGCTGGTGAGGTTGTCGGCCACGCCCAGCTGGCCGATCTTCTCGGTGGCGCCGCCGGCGGCGCTGGTATCCAGACTGTAGATCTGCATCACGCCCATGTTGGAAGCGGCCAGGGCCAGGGCGTTCTGCTGTTGCTGGGCAGCTACCGAATTCTCGAACAGGATGCCGGTGGAGTGGGCCATGGTCTGGAAGATCGAGCCCAGCGCCATGGCCGGGGCTTCACCGATCACCTTGACGTTGGACTGGGTGACGGCATCGGTGATCTGGTTGTTTACTGCGGTTGGGAAGCTCATGGTGATTCTCCTGAATCATTGCGAAGGATGTACGGCGATTGCTTGGACCCGGCGGGTCAGGCTCAGGTGAAGGATTTCAGTACGGTCAGCAGGCTGGTGAGGTTGTCGGCCACGCCCAACTGGCCGACTTTCTCGGTGGCTCCGGCATCGGCGGCGGTGTCGAGGCTGTAGATCTGCATCACGCCCATGTTGGAGGCGGCCAGGGCCAGGGCGTTCTGCTGTTGCTGGGCGCTCACCGCGTTCTCGAAGAGAATCCCGGTGGAGTGGGCCATGGTCTGGTAGATGGTGCCCAGCGCCATGGCTGGCGCCTCACCGACGACCTTGACGTTGGACTGGGTGACGGCATCGGTGATCTGGTCGTTGACTGCGGTCGGAAAACTCATGATGTGACTCCCTGTGAGTGAACGGCACGGCTCATGTCGTGCTGTCTTGATGAACGCTCCAGCCAGGGAGTTGTGAATCCGTCGGCGCCAGGCCTGGCGGGCGGCGAAAATGCAAGCGCCCCGCGAGGCGGGGCGCTTGTCGGTGCGGTCTCATGCGGCGGGCGGGTCGGGCTTGTCCGGCGGCGGTGCGGACGTGTTGTGGTTGCTCTGGTTGAAGATGGCGATAGCGTTCTCCAGTTGCTGCTTGAGCGAGCCGAAGTTCTGCTCGAAGCACAGGCGTACCTCGCTCTTCACTAGGTTGGCCAGGCGGTCGGCAATCTGCGACATCACCAACTGGTTGGCGCTTGCCTGGCCGCTCTGCAGGTGGCTGGGACGCAGTTCGGCCAGGCTGCCGGCGGCATTGACCGCCTCAAGAATCGCCTGCTCGCCGCTGCCCTGGGCGCGGAGGGCCTGGGTCGAGGCCTGCTGGACGTTCTGCAGGATCTGGCGGATGGAGCCTTCGGAACGCTGCCGGCCGTTCTCGATCACCTGTTCGGCCTGCTGTCGCGCGTGCACGGCCGGATCGCTGCTGGCGTCGTTGCCGAGGCCGAGCTGGAACTGTCTCAACTGCTCGTGTTCTTCGCTGGTGAGGGGGCGTTTCAGCCAGCGTTGCGCCAGCTGGACCAGATTCCTTCCCAATTCTTCCGAGATCGACATGCGCGGACTCCTCTGCGATAGACGCGCGGTGCGCGGGGTGTCGTGGCGAGGCTTCAGTACTGCTGCGTGCCGTCCGCCGAGGGGGCCTGCGCGCTGCCGCCGGTATCGCCGGGGTAGGCGGCGGCAGCGGCCTGCAGGGTGCTGTAGGCGGTGCTCAACTGCACCGCCAACTGTCCAAGGCTGGCCGGGTCGTCCACGCTGTCTCCCTGGGACAGGGCCTGGAGCCAGCCTTGCAGGCATTCGGTGAGGAGTGCCTTGACCTGGGTGACGAGGGTTTCGAGTTCTTCCTTCATGACGCTTCTCCTGGGGTGGGTGCTCATCCGAGCAGTTTCAGCACGGCCAAGAGCTTGGCCGCATCGCTGTCCGATATTTCCAGCAGGCGCTTTCCGCTCGCCGGCCTGCTGGGGGGCGGTTGGTCCCGTGTCTCCTCGCTGGCGTCCGGCGAACGCTGCGCCGGGCGGTCCGCGGCGGCGAGCGCGCGGCGTCTGATGTAGCGTGCGTAGGCGCTCATCGGTCGCTCCTCAACTGCTGCGGGTGGAGATGCGCACGACCGAGGCGGGGGCGGCGAACCCTTCGAAGCGCTGCAGCTCTCGGTCCCGATGGGGCGCGCCGGCCAGGTCGACGGCGCCGATGGTTTCCTCCCAGTAGGCGCTGCCCAGTTGCACCAGCAGGCGTTGGGCATTCTCCAGCGAAGCGACCGGTACCCGGCCGTGGCGGTCCGCGGCGGCATAGTTGAGCAGGAGCGCCATGCGGATCGCTTCGTCCTGTACGTTGGAGTGCTCGACACCCTGGCCGTCGGCGCCCAGCAGATAGGAGCGCCAGTTGAGGACCTGGGCGAAGAGGCGCCGGTAGGCTTCGAACTGGAAGTAGCGATCCTCCTCGGAGCGGTAGAGCGCGCACTGACTTACGAAGAACTGTTCCAGCGCGGGTTTCGCCCAGCCGGGTGTACCCGGGAGGTGTTCGCCCAGTTCGTCGAAGCCGCTCTGGCTTTCCGCCAGGGCATGGACGTACTGCATCTGTTGTGGGTCCAGGCGCTGTTCGCCCTGGTAGGCGATGGCCAGGCTGAGTTCCTTGAGCTGGTCGGTGCCGACGTATCCGTCGAGATGGCGCAGGCCACGGTTCAGGCGGTATTCCTGCAGCGAGTCGAAGAGGCCGGAGGCGCCGGTAATGAAATTGCTTCCCAGGTTGGTGTCGAAGCACAGCTCGGGGAACTTGCTGGCCAGATAGTTGCGGTAGTAGTAGGCATGGCCGATGCGCAGGCTGAACAGATCGCTCTCCAGCAGGCGGCGGTAGTAGCTGTTGCCGTCGGCGTCGCGGCTGGCCAGCGCCTGGCAGAGGTTCACGACGTTGGTGCGGGCGTAGTAGGCGACCAGGGCCTGGGTAGTCCCGCTGGTGATGTCGAAGCGGCGTAGCCGCAGGCCGGAGGAGGTCAGGCTGTTGCCGAAAAACAGTTCGTCGAAAAGGCCGGCGAGGGCGCTGGGCGCCTTGTCACGGTCCTGCAGGTTCTCCCGTTCGCGTAGCCGCGCCTTGCCCTGGCGGATGGTGTTGCCATAGCACTTCCAGGCATAGGCGGAGAGCGCTGCGTAGAAATCGTCCAGCGCGTTGGCGTTGCGCAGGAAGTAACCGCACAGCGACCGGTTGTCGTCGGACACCCCGGTCCCCTCTCCACAATGGATGTGCAGGACCACCTTGCGGGTTTCCGGCTTGCCGTCCAGGTAGCGGCGAAACACCGCGGCCTGTCCGAGGAGGAAGTCGAAGAACTGTCGGTACAGGCCGGTAGCGGTCTCCATGCCGAGCAGGTCGATGCCGACCAGCCGGGCCTGCGGTGGCTGCCCCTGCTGTATTTCGAAATGACGGAGGATCCTGTGCAGCTCGGCATCGAAGGCGGCTTCGCTGGCATAGCCATGCGCGGTGTGGGCGAGCAGGCGGTAGGCGGTCTTCTCGGAGGCGTTGAATTGTTCGAACAGGGAATCGAGGACGGCCACCTCGTCTTCCCCCGTCGCCGTCTGGGTATGGCTGATTCCTTCGTGGAGGAGGAACCCCAGCGTCAGGCAGGCGAATTCGCCCGGATGGCGATCGCGGATGGCGCCGCGGGCCCAGTAGGCGTCGTCGAACGGCGTGTACTTGTTGCCGCTCCAGATCTTGCGGTTGAAGTAGCGGACGAACTGGTCCGTCTCGCTGTCGCGAACCGCGCTCGCACCGAGCAGTTCCAGGGTGCCGAGGTAGATCGCCGGCTGGTCGATGGCCGCTGGCGGCGAGGTCCGGCCAAAACGTTGTGCCAGGATGAGGCAGGCGAGATAGATGTTCTCCGCCGCGCATTCGCCGCGCAGGTAGCCCTGACGGTCGGTCGCGGCGAACGGATTGCGCCTGACCATCCGCTGCAGAGCCAGTTCGAACAGTTCATAGTGCGCGGCCTGGCGAGCCTCCTCCAGCGCCTTGCCGTCGACCTCCGGAGCGACGCCGCGGGCACTCATCAGCAGCCCGATCAGGGAAAGCTCCTGGCCTTTCTCCAGGCTCACCTGCCGCTCGCCGACGCGGAAGACCCGGCGGTCGCGCGTCCAGCGGCTGTTGCTTTCCACCGGCAGGATGCCGGCGAAGTGACTATGGAAGTCGAAGGGATAGCGATGGAACCTGACCGGTTCTTCCAGCTTGAAATAGGCCATGACGGCTCTCCTGTGCCAGGGCCGGACGCCGCCGGCCCCGCCGGTGGTGGCTACGATTGGGTGTCCTTGCCGCCGCGACTGGCGAGGGTCTCGCTGTACTTGGCGATGCTCTGGTCGATCTTGTCGATGGCGAAGCTGGCCGATTCCGCCTCGATCGCCCCGGCCGCCGCGGCTACCGCGGCGGCAGCGCCCATCAGCAGGTCGGTGGCAAGGGCGCCGAGCGCGTCCTCGGCAGCCTGGGCCAGCTTGTTTTCGGCGATGTTCTGGGTCATCTGCCGGAGCAGGATCGCCTGGCTGGCCAGGGCGATCTTGCTGACTCCGTCGAAGTAGCTGGCGGCGGATTGCGCCACCAGCCCGGAGGCCTGGCTGATCATCATGTTCGGCGCGATGGCGATCTGCGACGGCGCATAGCCGGCGGTTTCGCTGTTGCTCATCTGCACCGCCTGCACGACTTGACTGTTCAGGGCGCTGGTGTCCGGCGGCGGCGCCTCGGTCTGCTTGAGCAGGCGCTCGCTCATGCCGGCCAGCGGCGAAGGGCGCGACGGCAGCTTCACGTCGCCGTTGGCGGACGCCCTGCCGCCGCTGGCTGGCGTCTGCCGGCCGGCCTCGCCGGGGGCGGCGGCTTGCTCGCTGTCGCCGGATGGCGCGGGCGCGGGCGCGGGCGCGGATTTCTTGCCGAAGCCGAACATGTCTGGGCACTCCTGGGATCAAGGGGCGGGTCAGATACCTTTCTTGTCTTCTATCGCCATGATCATCGACACCGCCTTGGAAACCACCGCGGTGGAGATCTGGTTCAGGGCCTGCTGGCTGTAGACTGCGTTCTGCAGGGACAGGCCCGCGGAATGGCTGGCGATCTGGTAGAGCGCGGCGATGGCCTGGGCCGGGGCTTCGGCGACCACCTTGACGTTGGTCTGGGTGACGGCATCGGTGATCTGGGCATTCACAGCCGTGGGGTCAGCCATGGGACTCTCCTTGAATGGGCAGGTGCTTGTCGGGCAGGGGGCCGGTCGCACGGGCCTCGACTCGTTTGTCAGGAATGAACGCGGCTGCGTCTGTCTTGTGAAACGTCGCCGGCGAAAAAGTCGGCGCTCAGCCGCGAGCGCAGCAACTGCACGCGCTTGCGCACCAGCGGCGGGGCTATGCCGAGCTGGCTGGCGATGTCGGCATAGGGCAGTTCCTCGATGAAGCGCAGTTCGAAGAGCTGCTGCTGTTGGCGCGACAGCGAGGCCAGGGCCTTGTCCACCTGGTCGAGACGTTCCAGCTGCTCCAGGCGCTCCAGCGGCGAGCCGACGGCGGCGAAGCGCTCCAACTGGCCATCGTGCAGGTCGATGCCGCGGTCGATGAGGCGGTCCTCGCGGATCTGGTGGCGCGCGCTGTCCAGGTAGACGTGTTCCAGGACCAGGAACAGGAAGCCCTGGGGGTCGCGTACCCGCTCCGGTGACTGGCGCAGGAACAGCAGCGCCTTGACCGCGGTGCTCGACAGCCATTCTTCGGCCCGATGGCTGTTGCCGCGCGCAAGGCGTTGTGCGCGTTTGCGCAGGCCAGCCTGCGCGGCACGCCAGCTTTCCTCGAACAGGCGATCGGAACCGGTTTCGTTGCCGCCTGGCTGATTCGGACGATCCATAACCGCTACCTCCCTGGTTGCTCGTGTCGGCGAGCAGTCTGTGAGGCGGGCGGTGGGCGAGGCTGTTACCTGGGTGACAGGGGCGCGGCTGGTAGTTCGGCCTTGCGTCGCAGGCGACCGAGGTCGTTGATCAGGATCCGGTCGTTGCGGCAGCTGATCAGCCCTTCGCGTTTCCATATTTGCAGTTGCGCGTTGAGCTTCGGGCGGCTGGCGTTGAGCATCGCTGCTAGGATGCTCTGGTTGGTCGGTAGCGTCGCGCAGGCTCCCTCGGGCTGTTCGCTCGCCAGGCTGGCCAGGAGATGGCGCGCCAGGCGCGACTCCAGGCGATGCAGGCAGACCCTCTCGACGAAACCGGAGGCTTCGCGCAGGCGCGAACAGAGGAGGGCCAGCGCGCGGTTGAGGAATTCCGTGTCGGCGATCAACGGGGCGAAGTGACGTCGGTGGAGGATCAGCACCGACGCCGCGCCGGAGGCGTAGGCGGAGGTCTCGCGGCGGTTCGGCTGGATCAGCGCGGTTTCCCCGATCACTTCGCCAGGACGGATGTCATTGACGATCAGTTCCCGCCCGTCCGGCCCGTAGAGCACGGTATAGAGGTGTCCGCCGAGGACCAGGCCGATGAAGTCTTCAGGGTCGTGCTTGAGGAACAGGACGTCCTTGTCGCGCAACCGGCGCTCCGACGCATGGGTCGCCACGTGCCGCAGCAGATCGGGCAGCCCGTGCAGCAGCGGGCACCGTTGCAGCAGGGTGTAGTGGCGTGAACAGCGGTCTTCCGTTGACTCGTTCGAGTGCATGCCTGCGCCTTCGCCAGATTGATCGGCAGCTCCGGCGAGGTACGACATGCTCGCTGCAGAGCAATCAGTGGGGACGTGTGCGGCGAAGGGGTGTGAAGCTCCGGCTACCCGGCAGAACTGCTAGGTACGGACTCGGCGCGCTCCGGCAATCGGGCGGGCGGTCCGTTTTTTATTCGGAAAGGGTAGCGAGGTTTGGGCTGGCGGGAGGCGGCCCCGAGCGCACGGATGGCGGTCGGGGCGGGACGGCCGGTGGCCGTGGCGGGCTCAGTGCCGCGGGCTGTCCTCGGGCAGCGCGAGCAACTGCTTTTCGCGGTTCCAGTCGAACGTTTCGCCGCGCTCTTCGGCTTCGTAGCGGCGCTCGTCGAGGCGCTGGAACAGGTCGATCTCTTCGTCCGGCATGAAGTGCAGGCAATCGCCGCCGAAGAACCACAGCAGGTCGCGAGGTACCAGGTGGGCGATCTGCGGATAGCGGTGGAAGACCTGGGAAATCAGGTCCTGGCCGAGGTATTGGGCGCCTTCCGGGTCGCGCGGCAGTTCGTCCATCAGCTCGTCGAAACGCTCGAGGAACAGCCCGTGGTTTTCTTCCGGCACCTGCTCGGCCTCGCCCAGGGCGCCGAGGATGTTGCGCAGGTGCTGGAGCAGGGCGAGGTGGTGCTCGAGGTAGGAGTTGGCCATGACGGGTCCTCTGGAAAAAAGCTGGGCAGTATAAAGGGTTTCGCGGCGCCGGCCAGTTTCAGCGGATCGCCGGGGACTGGCTCTGGCGCCGGCGGTTTTCCAGTTGCCGGCGTTCGCTGTCGAGGCGTCGCTGGTCCTGCTCCAGGCGCCAGCGCTGCTGGTCCAGTTGCTGCTGGCGGATCAGGTTGTCCTGCATCTGTCGCTGCTGCCGTTGCCGCTGCAGGTTCTGCTGCTGGCGTTGCAGTTGATCCTGCTGCAATTGCAGGCGTTGTTCGTCGAAGCGCTGGCGCTGTTCCTGGAGCTGGCGTTGGCGCTGTTCGCCGGCGCGCTGCACCGCCTGCTGGTGCGGCTGCACGCCATAGGGCGCAGGCGGTGCGGCCTGCGCCGGGGGCAGGAGGAGAAACGAGGCTGCCAGGCCGGTGGCAAGTAGCTTGAGCATGATGGCCTCCCGTACGTCAGGGATGTGCCCGTCGATTCTAGCCAATCGCCCGGGTTTGGGTGGGTGAAGACGACAAAGGCGCCGGAAGGCGCCTTTGTCGGTTGCGACCGTCGCTTTGCCGCGGAGTGTCAGCGGATCCTGCCGTCGGCCAGTTGCAGTTCCTCCTTGGCGAAGTCGTCGACGTCGATCACCTTGCGCCGTGCCGCTTCGGCCTGGTGCAGGGCTTGCGCCTGCTCGGCGCTCAGCACGCCGGCGGCGGCGCCGGCATCGATCGGGTTCTGCCCCGCTTGCGGCTGGACCCTGCCTTCCTTGATCGCCTTGTGCAGGGTTTTCTCCAGCGCGGCGCTTTCGCGTACCGCGTCGAAGGCGTGGGCGAGGGCACCGACCGGGTCCTGCGGGTCCTTCGGCAGGAACGCGCCGGCGAGGATCGCCTGCAACGCCGGGTCGTCGTCCGGACGGCCGAGGATTTCCGCGATCTCGGCGTCCAGTTCGTCGCCCGGCCCTTTGTGCCGGCGGCCGAACGGCAGTACCAGGACCTTCAGCGCGCAGCCGAAGAAGCGGCTGGGGAAGTTGTTCAGCAGGTCCTCCAGCGCCGCCTCGGCCTTGCCGAGGTTTTCCTCCATGGCCCAGCGCAGCAGCGGATGCAGGTAGTCCGGGTTGCCCAGGTCGTGGTAGCGCTTGAGCGCCGCCGAGCCCAGGTAGAGATAGCTGAGGACATCGCCGAGACGCGCGGAGAGGCGTTCCTTGCGCTTCAGTTCGCCGCCCAGCAGCATCATGCTGAAGTCGGCGAGCAGGGCGAAGGACGCCGCCAGGCGGTTCAGCGCGCGGAAGTAGGGACGGCTGATGCGGTCGCCGGGCGCGTTGCCGAGGTGGCCGCAGCTGAGACTGAGGAGGAAGCTGCTGGCGGCGTTGCCGACGGCGAAGCCGATGTGCTTCACCAGCAGCGCGTCGAACTCGCGGGCGGCCTGGTCCTTGTCCTCGCGCTGGGCCAGTTCCATTTCCTTGAGCACGTACGGATGGCAACGGATCGCGCCCTGGCCGAAGATCATCAGGTTGCGCGAGAGGATGTTCGCGCCTTCCACCGTGATGAAGATCGGCGCGCCCTGCCAGGAACGACCCAGGTAGTTGTTCGGGCCCATGATGATGCCCTTGCCGCCATGGATGTCCATCGCATGGGCGATGCACTCGCGGCCGCGCTCGGTGAGGTGGTACTTGAGGATCGCCGAAAGCACCGAGGGCTTCTCGCCGAGGTCCACCGCGTTGGCGGTGAGGATTCGCGCGCTGTCCATCAGCCAGGCGTTGCCGCCGATGCGGGCGAGCGCCTCCTGGATGCCTTCGAAGGCGGCGATCGGCACGTTGAACTGCTCGCGGACCTGGGCGTAGCGACCGCTGACGTAGCTGCTGGCCTTGCCGGCGCTGGTGCCCACCGCCGGCAGCGAGATGGAGCGTCCGACCGACAGGCAGTTCATCAGCATCATCCAGCCTTTGCCGATCATTTCCTGCCCGCCGATGATGTACTCCAGCGGCACGAACACGTCCTTGCCGGAGTTCGGACCGTTCATGAAGGCGGCGCCCAGCGGCACGTGGCGGCGGCCGATCTCGACCCCGGGGGTGTCGGTGGGGATCAGCGCCAGGGTGATGCCCAGGTCCTCCTCGTCGCCCAGCAGATGGTCCGGGTCGTGGCACTTGAAGGCCAGGCCGAGGAGGGTGGCCACCGGGCCGAGGGTGATGTAGCGCTTTTCCCAGGTCAGGCGCAGGCCGAGCACCTCGCGACCTTCCCATTCGCCCTTGCAGACGATGCCGACGTCGGTCATGCCGCCGGCATCGGAGCCCGCGTAGGGGCCGGTGAGGGCGAAGCAGGGGATGTCGTCGCCCTTGGCCAGGCTCGGCAGGTAGCGCTGGCGCTGCTCGTCGGTGCCGTAGTGGAGCAGCAGCTCGGCCGGGCCGAGGGAGTTCGGCACCATCACCGTCGAGGCCAGGTCGCCGCTACGGGTGGCGAGCTTCATCACTACCTGCGAGTGGGCGAAGGCGGAGAAGCCCTTGCCGCCGTACTCCTTGGGAATGATCAGGCCGAAGAAGCCGTGCTGCTTGATGAAGGCCCAGGCTTCTTCCGGCAGGTCCATGCGCTGGCCGATGTCCCAGTCGCTGACCATGGCGCAGAGTTCTTCGGTCGGGCCGTCGACGAAGGCCTGCTCTTCTTCGGTGAGTTGCGCCTTGGGGTAGTCGAGCAGTTTCTGCCAGTCCGGGCGGCCGCTGAACAATTCGCCATCCCACCACACGGTGCCCGCCTCGATGGCCTCGCGCTCGGTGTCGGACATCGGCGGCAGGACTTTCTGGAACCAGGCGAACAGCGGACCGCTGAGCACGCGCCGGCGCAGGTCGGGCAGGGCGAGGGGAAGCGCCACCGCCAGCCAGAGCAGCCAGAAGACCAGCAGCAGCCAGCCGGGCGCGTGGCTGAACACGCCCATCAGGATCAGGTAGGCGGCGCTGATGCCGAGCGCGGGAGCGGGTGGGGTACGCCGATGGGCGAGGTAAGCGACACCGAGTACCAGTACGACTAACCAGAGCAACAACATGCGGAATCCTCCATGAAGACGCCAGGCGGCGTCTCGAGCTTAGCCCGTTTGCCGCCGTTTGGCGGCAGGGCCGGTCAGCTTGGCCGGTTTGTCACGTTATAGGCGAAAACTTCCCGTTTAGACTGGGACAAATTGCCCGCCGGGAGCCCGCCATGCAGTCCTACCTACAATCCGGCCGCTTCGTGGATAGTGACCACCCGGTGGTGGTGGAGTTCGCGGAAAAATCCCGGGGGAATTCGGCGAAACCGCGTGACCAGGCGGTCGCGCTGTACTACGCGGTACGCGACGGGGTGCGCTACAACCCCTACGTGTTCAGCCGCGATCCGCAGACCCTGAAGGCCAGCCACGCGCTGCAGCAGGGCGAGTCCTATTGCGTGCCCAAGGCCATCCTGCTCGCCGCCTGCGCTCGGCATTGCCGGATTCCGGCGCGGATCGGCCTGGCCGACGTCCGCAACCACCTGGCCACGCCGCGCCTGCTGGAGGCGCTGCGCAGCGAGGTGTTCGCCATGCACGGCTATACCGAACTGTACCTCGAGGGCCGCTGGGTGAAGGCCACCCCGGCGTTCAACCGTGCCTTGTGCCGCGCCTTCGACGTCGCTCCGCTGGAGTTCGACGGCGTCGCCGACAGCGTCTTCCATCCATTCAACCGCCAGGGCGAGCGCTACATGGAGTACCTGGCCGATCACGGCCAGTTCGCCGACCTGCCGGAGGAACTGTTCTTCTCCCACTTGCAGCAGCACTATCCGCACCTGTTCTCCGGCCGCCCGCTGGCCCTGGACGGCGATTTCCAGGCCGAGGCCGGGCAAGATGAAGGGCGTCGATAGTCACCATCAGCCGGCGCGTCTTCCTTCTTCGGTCCATCCTCGGTAGGGTGCGGCATGTCGTCCGGGCGCTCCGGCGACCCATCCGCCGCATCAACCGAAGAGGGAACGCAGAGTATGTTGACCATCTGGGGCCGGAAGAACTCGAGCAATGTGCGCAAGGCGTTGTGGTGCGCCGAGGAGGCTGGCCTGGAGTACCGGACGGTGGATGCCGGCGGGGCGTTCGGCCTGGTGGATGAGCCGGCGTTCCGCGCGATGAACCCGAACGGTCGGGTGCCGGTGATCGAGGACGACGGCTTCGTCCTCTGGGAGTCCAACGCCATCGTCCGCTACCTGGCCGCCCGCTATGCGCCGGGCGACCTCTATCCGCAGGACCCGGTGCGCCGCGCCGACGCCGACAAGTGGATGGACTGGACCACCTCGACTCTCGCCGGGCCGTTCCGCGACCTGTTCTGGGGAACGCTGCGTACGCCGCCGGAGCAACGCGACGAGGCCCTGATCGCAAAGGCGTTGCAGACCTGCGGCGAGTTGCTGCGGGTGCCGGACCAGACCCTGGCCGGCCAACCCTGGCTGTCCGGCGAACGCTTCGGCATGGGTGACATTCCCCTGGGCTGTTTCATCTACGCCTGGTTCGAGATGCCCATCGAGCGCCCGCCGCTGCCCCACCTCGAGGCCTGGTACCTGCGCTTGCGCGAGCGCCCGGCGTTCCGCACCGCGGTAATGACCGAACTGACCTGAGCCGGCTACTGTTGCATTTTGTTACCCGTAGCCTTATCTAGCTCTTCCTCTTCACCTTCCGACACGGGAAGCCTAATGAGTTCCGCCCTGTCCATCCGTCAATTGACGAAAACCTACGGCAACGGTTTCCAGGCCCTCAAGGGCATCGACCTGGACGTCGCCGAAGGTGATTTCTTCGCCTTGCTCGGCCCCAACGGCGCGGGCAAGTCCACCACCATCGGGATTCTCTCGACCCTGGTGAACAAGACCAGCGGTTCGGTCTCGGTGTTCGGCCACGACCTCGACAAGGACCCGGCCGGCCTCAAGCGTTGCCTTGGCGTGGTGCCGCAGGAGTTCAACTTCAACCAGTTCGAGAAGGTCTTCGACATCGTCGTGACCCAGGCCGGCTACTACGGCATCCCGGCGAAGATCGCCAAGGAGCGCGCCGAGCGCTACCTGACCCAGCTGGGGCTGTGGGACAAGCGCAACGAAGCCTCGCGGATGCTCTCCGGCGGCATGAAGCGGCGCCTGATGATCGCCCGCGCACTGGTCCACCAGCCGCGCCTGCTGATCCTCGACGAGCCCACCGCCGGGGTCGACATCGAGCTGCGTCGTTCGATGTGGAGCTTCCTCACCGAACTCAACCAGGAAGGCATCAGCATCATCCTCACCACCCACTACCTGGAAGAGGCGGAGCAGCTCTGCCGCAACATCGCCATCATCGACCACGGCGAGATCGTGCAGAACACCAGCATGCGTGACCTGCTGATGACCCTGCATTCGGAAACCTTCCTGCTCGACCTGAAGAACGTCCAGGCCCTGCCGCCGACTCTCGACGGCTACCCGACGCGGCTGGTGGACGATCACACCCTCGAAGTGCAGGTGGAGAAAAGCCAGGGCATCAACGATCTGTTCGCCCAGTTGGGCGCACAAGGCATCGAGGTACTGAGCCTGCGCAACAAGACCAATCGCCTGGAGGAGCTGTTCGTGTCGCTGGTGGAGAAGAACCTGACGAGGATCGCCCGATGAGCAGCGAGCTGAGCGCCAACCTGGTCGCCCTGAACACCATCGTCTACCGCGAGGTGCGCCGCTTCACCCGGATCTGGCCGCAGACCCTGCTGCCGCCGGCGATCACCATGGTCCTGTACTTCGTGATCTTCGGCAATTTGATCGGCCGCCAGATCGGCGACATGGGCGGCTTCACCTACATGGAATACATCGTGCCCGGCCTGATCATGATGTCGGTGATCACCAACGCCTACGGCAACGTGGTGTCGAGCTTCTTCGGCAGCAAGTTCCAGCGCTCGGTGGAGGAGCTGCTGGTGTCGCCGGTATCGCCGCACACCATCCTCCTCGGCTACACCATCGGCGGCGTACTGCGCGGCCTGGCGGTGGGGGTGATCGTGACCATGCTGTCGCTGTTCTTCACCAAGCTGCAGGTGCACCACCTGGGCATCACGGTGCTGGTGGTGGTGCTTACCGCGACCATTTTCTCCCTGGGCGGTTTCATCAACGCGGTGTTCGCGCGCAACTTCGACGACATCTCGATCATCCCGACCTTCGTGCTGACGCCGCTGACCTACCTGGGCGGGGTGTTCTACTCGATCAACCTGCTGCCGCCGTTCTGGCAGACCGTGTCGCTGGCCAACCCGATCCTGCACATGGTCAACGCCTTCCGCTACGGCATCCTCGGCGTCTCCGACATTCGCATCGGCGTGGCCATCGGCTTCATGCTGCTGGCCACCGCGGTGCTCTATCTCGGCTGCGTAAGGCTGCTGGTGAGCGGGCGCGGCATGCGCCAATGAAACGCTCGAAGGCATGAAACAGAAGCCCCCGTCATGGGGGCTTCGCGTTTCATCGGCGCGGGCGAGCGAAATCGATGACGAAACGGGTCCAGCCGTCGGCAGACTCGCAGCGGATCTCGCCGCCGTGGGCCTGGACGATGGAGCGGCAGATCGCCAGGCCGAGCCCGGCGTGTTCACCCTGGCCTTCGCGGCGCGCCGGATCGGCACGATAGAACCGGTCGAACAGGCGCGGCAAGCGCTCGGGAGGAATCGCCGGACCCTGGTTCTCCACGCTCAGGCGTCGGTCGCCGAGACGGATACGTATCTCGCCGCCATCGGCGGTGAAGCGCAGGGCGTTGTCCAGCAGGTTGGCCAGCACCCGCCGCAGCATGCCGCGGTCGCCGGGCAGGCTCAGGCTGCCTTCGCGCAGCAGGCGGATGTCGCGGTCTTCCGCCAGCGGCTGGTAGAACTCCAGCAGCGAGTCGACTTCCGCGCCCAGGTCCAGGGCCTGGCGGCTGGGCGCCAGCAGGCCGTGGTCGGCCTTGGCCAGCAACAGCATGTCGTTGACCATCGCGGTGAGCCGTTCCAGCTCCTCGAGGTTGCCGTGCAGGGCCTCGCGATAATCCTCCAGCGAGCGTGGGCGGGACAATACCACCTGGGTCTGGGTCAGCAGACTGGTGAGCGGGGTGCGCAACTCGTGGGCGATGTCGGCGGAGAACGCCGAGAGGCGCTGGAAGGCTTCTTCCAGGCGCGCCAGCATGGCGTTCAGCTCGCCGGCCAGGCCGCGCAGCTCCTCTGGCATCCGGCTGGCGTCGAGGCGGGTGGTGAGGGAGTTGGCGGAAACCCGCGCGGCGACTTCGCGCATCCGTCGCAGCGGCGCCAGGCTGGCGCCGGTGGCCCAGGCGCCGAGCAGCGCCGTGGCCAGCGCCGACAGGCTCATGGTCAGCCAGATCAACTGGCGCATGCGTTGCAGGAAGTGCTGGTGATGACTGATGTCGAGGATCACGGTAAGTCGCGGCGAAGCGTCGTTGCCGGGCTCCAGCGGGGCGCCGAGTTCGCGGTTGGCGGGCAGGCCGGGATGCGCAGGCTGCGGCAGGCGCTCGAACCAGAGGTTGCCATCCGGGCCGTTCAGGCGCAGGCCGAGGTCGGGATGGCGTGCCAGTTCGCGCAGCAGTTCCGCTTCGCGGCGGCGCATCTGTTGTTCCGAGCCGAGGCCGCGCAGCTCATCGCGAAACACCGCGAGCTTGGCGGACATCGCCATATGGTCGAGCTCGACGAAATGCTCGTCGATGGCCCTGCTGAAGATCAATCCGGCGATCAGCGAGACCGCCGCCGTGCAGGCGGCGAACAGCAGGCTCAGGCGGACGCCGAGGGACATCCGCGAGCCGAACCCGGCGCTCATTCGTCGCGCTCTTCGAGAACGTAGCCCATGCCGCGCACGGTATGGATCAGGCGCTGCGGGTAGTCGTCGTCGACCTTGGCGCGCAGGCGGCGGATGGCCACCTCGATGACGTTGGTATCGCTGTCGAAGTTCATGTCCCAGACCTGCGAGGCGATCAGCGACTTGGGCAGCACCTCGCCGCTGCGCCGCAGCAGCAGTTCGAGCAGGGCGAACTCCTTGGCGGTGAGGTCGATCCGCTTGCCCTGGCGTTGCACCCGGCGGCGCAGCAAATCGAGTTCGAGGTCGGCCAGTTGCAGGGTGGTCTCCTGCAACTGCTGGCTGCCCCGGCGCAGCAGGGTGCGCACCCGGGCGAGCAGTTCGACGAAGGCGAACGGCTTCACCAGGTAATCGTCGGCGCCTTGTTCGAGGCCGCGCACGCGGTCCTCTACGGCATCGCGGGCGGTCAGGAACAGCACCGGTACGGTCATCCCGGCGTCGCGCACGCTGCGCAGGATCTGCCAGCCGTCACGGCCGGGCAGCATGACGTCGAGGATCAGCAGGTCGTAGTCGCCGCCCAGGGCCAGTTGCTCGCCCTCGTTGCCATCGTCGCTCAGGTCGACGGCGAAGCCTGCCTCGGCGAGCCCCTGGCGCAGGTACTGGCCGATGCGCGGTTCGTCTTCGACGATCAGCAGTTTCATGTTCATCCCTCGTTACATTTGCCGGCCATGCCGACCTGTTTCTGACAGCATCGTAATCAGTGGGTAACGGGGGCGACAGTGGCCCCCGCGCAGACTACAGGGGAACTCATTCGAGGAGACTTCCCATGCGTACCTTCACTGCCTCCACCCTCGCTTTCCTGCTGGTCCTCGCCCCGACCGTTCCGGCCATGGCCGACAGCGGCGGCGACATCGTCTTCGAGCGCATGCAGGCCCAGGCCGCCAAGGCTCGTGCCGCGCACCAGGAGAAACTGGCGAAGCAGGCCGAAGCGACGAAGAAGGACAAGGAAAACTGCTGATCGCCAGTTCTTCCACCCCCGGCTCCACACGGGATGACGGAGGGCTCCGATCCCGTCTTCACCCGCCACCGGTTCCCTGGTTTCCGGTCGGCGGGTTTTTTATGCCCGTCGGTGGCGCTGGGCGATCTTAGCCTTCGCGGTCCGCAACGGCGGCAAGCTGACAAAGATGTAATGCTCCCGACAGCCAGCCGGCAGGCGCAGCGACACAGGATAGGCGACATCAACCCGATGGAGATTCCCCGTATGTTTCCGCGCCGCCTGCTTCCCGCTTCCCTGATCGTCCTCGGCGTGCTTTTCGGTGCCAGCGCCCAGGCTTCGCCGGCCCACGGCCAGGCCTTCGGCAAGCCGGCCCAGGCCGCGCAGGCCAGCCGCAGCATCGAGGTGGTGCTCGGCGACATGTACTTCAAGCCGCGGGCGATCGAGGTCAAGGCCGGCGAGACGGTCCGCTTCGTGCTGAAGAACGAAGGCAAGCTGTTGCACGAGTTCAACCTGGGAGACGCGGCGATGCATGCCGAGCACCAGAAGGAGATGCTGGAGATGCAGCAGTCCGGGATGCTCACCCCGACCGGCATGGCGTCGATGGACCATAGTCAGATGGGCCACGGCATGGCCGGCATGGACCATGGCCGGATGATGAAGCACGACGACCCCAACAGCGTGCTGGTCGAGCCGGGCAAAAGCGCCGAGCTGACCTGGACCTTCGCCAAAGCCACCCGGCTGGAGTTCGCCTGCAACATCCCCGGCCACTACCAGGCCGGGATGGTCGGTCAACTGACCGTGCAGCCCTGAGCCGGCGGACGGCCGGCGTGAAGATGCCGGCCGATCCGTATACACTTGCCGCCGCCCGCCAGTGCGGCGCGGCGCGCGGGGAAGGGCCCTGCGCGATTCATCCAGCAGGTTTCCCTCATGCAGCATCCCGCCGAACATTCGCCGCTGGGCAAGACCAGCGAATACGTCTCCAGCTACACGCCGTCGCTGCTGTTTCCCATTTCACGCACGGCGAAATGGGCCGAGCTTGGCCTGAGCGCCGAGACCCTGCCTTATCGCGGCGTGGATATCTGGAACTGCTACGAGCTGTCCTGGCTGACCCCGGCCGGCAAGCCGGTGGTGGCGATCGGCGAGTTCTCGATCCCGGCGGACTCGCCGAACATCATCGAGTCGAAGTCGTTCAAGCTTTACCTCAATTCCCTCAACCAGTCCGCCTTCGATAGTCGCGAGGCGCTTCGCGCGGTATTGCAGAAAGACCTCTCGGCCGCTGCCGGGGCGCCCGTGGGCGTGCGCCTGCGCAGCCTCGACGAGGTTGCCGAGGAGGGCATCGGGCGTCTGCCGGGGCGCTGCATCGACGAGCTGGACATCGCCGTCGACGGCTACGAGCAGCCGCGCCCGGAACTGCTGCGCTGCGACGCCGGGCGGATCGTCGAGGAGCAGCTCTACAGCCACCTGCTCAAGTCCAACTGCCCGGTCACCGGCCAGCCCGACTGGGGCACCCTGGTGGTCGACTACCGGGGCCCGGCGCTGGACCCGGCCAGCCTGCTGGCCTACCTGGTTTCCTTCCGCCAGCACCAGGACTTCCACGAACAGTGCGTCGAACGCATCTTCCTCGACCTGCAGCGCCTGTTGCAGCCGCAGGCGCTCAGCGTCTACGCGCGCTACGTACGCCGTGGCGGCCTGGATATCAATCCCTACCGCAGCCTGGCGGAGGTCGCACCGGACAACCGACGCCTGGTGCGCCAGTAACGCCTCGCAACACGCGGATACGAAAAAGCCCCGGCCATGCCGGGGCTTTTCATTTCGGCAAGTCGTTCAGATACCCATGTTGGCCAGGCTCTGCACGATGGAGCGGAGCGTGCCGGCGAGGGTCGGGTGGCTGACCTCGAAGCGCTCGACGGCGAGGTTGACCCCATCGACCAGGCTGCCTTCGTTGAGGGCGTCCTCGTTGGCCAGTTTCAGTTCGATGTCCCTGATCAGGAGTTCCAGTTCGGCGCGCTGCTCTTCGTTCAGCGGCGGTTGTTGCTCCAGTTGCTCGCGCAGGGCGGACAGTTCGCGCAGCAGACTCTCTTTCGGCATGGTATTTCCCTCGACGTACAAGTCTTCGGTGGACCTCCGGCGGGCGCCGAAAGGTCCGTCCATGCCGAACAGATTAACCTGTCGGGCGCAGATGTGCGCGATCCGGATCAATCCGCAGCAGGCGTTCCAGCAGCGGGAAGAAGTGCGTCAGTTCGGGGGTGCGCATGGCCGGGTCCTTGGCCAGGTCGTCGAGGCGGCGCAGGGTCAGGCCGTCCTGGGCATAGGGCGCCTTGATGTAGGCCGCGGCGGCACGCTCGTCGAACGGCCCGCCTTGCAGCACCAGGCTGTGCCGGGAGGCCGGCGACAGGCTGGCGTGGTAGCTCGGGTCCACCGCGCAGAGAAAGCGCTTGGCCGATACGTGCAGGCGCACCGGCTGCCAGACCGACTCTGGGAACAGCTCGCGCAGCAGGCGTGCGCCGAATTCCTCGTGGCGCAGGTCCTCCTCGTCGATCTGCGCCGGGTCTTCGTAGAGGTGGCCGATATCGTGCAGCAGGGCGGCGACTACAAGGCTGTCCGAGCAACCGGCGCGCTCGGCCAGGGTCGCACACTGCAGCGCGTGCTCGGCCTGGCTGACTGCCTCGCCATAGGGCTCGGCGCCATGGCTGGCGAAGCGTTCGGCCAGTTCGTCGAGAAAGCGGTGACGGGCGCGGCTCATGGTTTTTCTCCTTTCAGGCGGCGGACGGCGAGGTCGTGCAGGCAGGGTTGCAGCTCGCCCAGGTGATCGATCACGGAATGCACGCCCAGGCGGTACAGTTCCAGGGTGGCGTCGGCGCGCAAGCGGTCGCGCTCGGTATGTCCGAGAGCGTCCCAGTCGGCTGGCGAGAGGCCGCACGACGGCCCGCTGGCGGCCAGGCCGATGGTCCATAGCCCGGCATTGAGTCCGGCCTGGAGTTGACGCGGTTGGGCGCTGACCAGCACGCAGCCGTCGAGGCGCTCGATGCCCAGCCGGGCGAGGGCCTGCCAGCAGCCATCGGGGGCCGGCCAGGGGCGCGCGCCGGCGAGGGGGATCAGGGCGTCCGCTCGGCCGAGCGGCGCGGCAAGGCGCTGGCAGACCGATTCCGGTAGCTCGTCCTGCCAGGCGTAGGGAATCCGTTGTTCGTCCAGGCTCTCCAGCAGGGCCACGGCACCGGCGATGGCTTCGGCCTGTTCCTCGGCGGCTTCGTCGAGGGCCTGCTCCAGGCGCTGGCGCTCGTTCTTGTTCGGCTTGCGCTGCAACAGGAAGCTTTGTGCCTCGGCGAAGGGCAGCAGACTGGCGTCGCGGAGGTGTTCGGCAGGGCTATGCGGATGGCTGCGCAGCAGCGCCAGGGACAGGGTCCGGGCGCCGAAATCCACCAGGCCGCCGGAGAGTCCGAAGAGCAGGGCGGTGAAGCGCGGGAGTTGGTCGGAGCTGGGCATGCGAAAGGCGTCTGGCAAATGGTCTAGGCCAGCCTAGAGGGGTTTTGTGACGCCGCCGTGACGTTTTCGTGGCAGTGGCGATAGGCCGACGGGCTGCCGTTATAATCGGCCGGTCTGAATCAGCGAGGCCGTCATGCCGGTCGATCAATCTCGTCAGTACCTGCGCATCCGCGACCAGCTCGCCGCGGATATCGCCCAGGGTGTGCTGCAAGTGAAACTTCCCTCCGAGCGGGAGTTGGCCGAGCGCTTCCTGTGTACCCGCATCACCCTTCGCGAAGCCCTGCAGCAATTGGAAACCGAAGGCCTGGTCTATCGCGAGAACCGCCGCGGCTGGTTCGTCGCGCCGCCGCGGATCCGCTACAACCCGACCCGTACCACCGGCTTCATGGAATACGTCAGCGCCCAGGGACGCCAGCCGCGTACCGAGACGCTGCACGCCGAGCGGCGTGCAGCCGGCGCCTGGCTGGCCAAGCGGATGGGGCTGGAGGACAGCGCGCCGGTGTATTTCCTGCAACGGCGCCGCTGGGTGGACGAGCGTCCGGTGCTGATCGAACTGATCGCCCTGGATGCCGGGTGGTGCCCAGGCCTGCTGGACCACGACCTCGATACTTCGCTGATGAGCCTGCTGCGCGAGCGTTTCGGCCTGCAGCCGACGCGCTGCCAACTGGCGATGCACCCGACCGCGCTGAACGCGGCCCAGGCCGAGCCGCTGCAACTGGCGCCGGGTTCGCCGGCGCTGTACCTGGAGCGACTGAGTTACGCGGAGGGGCAGAGGGTGGTCGAGTTCGACCAGGAGTTCTGGCGCCCGGACGCTCTGGAGATCGTGCTCGACGCGGCCTATCCGGGCGCCTGAGTCAGGCGATCGCGGCGCGTATGCTGTCCGGCACGGGCGTCGAACGGTTTTCCGCGTGGCGCACCCAGACCAGCTTGCAGTGGCCTTCGCCATAGGTGCCTTGCGGATCTTCCAGGGTGCGCAGGCGATGTTCCAGTACCAGGCTGCTGGTGCCCAGCCTGCCGGCGTACAGTTCCACCACCACGGTGGCCGGATGCACCACCGGCTTCAGGTAGGTGTGCAGGCTTTGCAGCACGACCGGCCCCTCGGCAGCGCCTTCCAGGTCGATGCCGAGGGTTTCGAACCAGGCCACCCGGGCCTCTTCCAGGTACTGGAAATAGAGGGTGTTGTTGACGTGCCCGTAGCTGTCCATGTCGCCCCAGCGCACCGGGATATGGGCCGTGTGTAGCAATTGTCTGTCAGCCATCTCGTAACTCTTCTAGTCTCAAAATCGATGCGAGCCTATATACTGCGCGCACGCTGAAGCCGCGCTGGCGGCCAAGACTAGTCATGCAAAGGAGATACAGCAATGCGCGCCCGCGGCGTGAACTGGATCGAACGTAGTGCCCGAATCCTGGCTTGCGCCAGCCTCGCATTGGCACCCACGCTGTCCCTGGCGGCCAGTGAAGAAGACCCTTGGGAAAGCATCAACCGTCCCATCTTCACCTTCAACGACACCCTGGACACCTATGCGCTGAAACCGCTGGCCCAGGGTTACCAGAAGGTCACCCCGAACTTCGTTCAGGACGGCGTGCACAACTTCTTCAACAACCTCGGCGACGTGAAGAACCTGGCCAACAACCTGTTGCAGGCCAAGTTCCACAATGCCGGCGTGGACACCAGCCGCCTGCTGTTCAACAGCACCTTCGGCCTGGCCGGCTTGATCGACGTGGCGACCCCGATGGGCCTGCAGCGCAACGATGAGGACTTCGGCCAGACCCTGGGTTATTGGGGCGTCGGCAGCGGCCCGTACGTGATGCTGCCGTTCCTCGGCCCGAGCACGCTGCGCGATGCCCCGGCGAAGATCCCGGACATCTATGTCAGTCCCTACCACTACATGGACGACGTACGCGCGCGCAACGTGATGTTCGGCATCAATACCGTCGACACCCGTGCCAACCTGCTGAAGTCGGAAAAACTGATCAGCGGCGACAAGTACATCTTCATCCGCAACGCCTACCTGCAGAACCGCGAGTTCAAGGTCAAGGACGGCGAGGTGGAGGACGACTTCTAAGTCGACCCGCTTCGTGCGACACCTGGAAAGGCGGCCCTTGGGTCGCCTTTCGTCGTTTCAGTGGATCGCGACGATGCTCAGCCCCAGGCTATGCCGACCCGGGCCGAGGCGTTCGCAGCGCACCACGCGGGCTTCCAGTTCCAGGCCGGTGAGCGTCTCGTGGGTGGACGGGATGCTCACCCGCAGGTGGTCGCCCGGAGCCAGTTCGCTTTGCGCTTCCAGCAGCAGCCCGCTGGCGGACAGGTCCCGGCACAGGGCCACCGACTCGCGGCCTTCGCAGCGGATGGTGACCGGGGTGTCGAGCTTCATGCGGATGAAGTCGCGCTTCTCGCTGTAGTTGTGCTCGATGGGCTGCATGGGCTGATCCTCATGGTCGGGGCGATGGGAGGGCGACTGGCAATCCTGGCGATTATCGTCAAAGTTTATACCGTGCGGACGGGATCGGACGGACAAAGGCGGATTTTCCGGCAAAGGTCAACGGCTTGAACTGCTCAACGGATGGGAGTACCGTCTGCGCCTTGTCGAACCCCGTAGCCGCGCTGTTGTCACTTACAATAAGCGCCTAGGACCCACTGTTTCCGGCGCCGTTTGCCTGGATGACCCATGCATAAAGTCAGTGCCACGCTGCTGATCATCGATGACGACGAGGTGGTGCGCGAAAGCCTCGCCGCCTACTTGGAAGACAGCAACTTCAAGGTGTTGCAGGCCCTCAACGGTCTGCAGGGCCTGCAGATCTTCGAAAGCGAACAGCCGGACCTGGTCATTTGCGATTTGCGCATGCCGCAGATCGACGGCCTCGAACTGATCCGCCGCATCCGCCAGACCGCTTCGGAAACGCCGATCATCGTACTTTCCGGAGCCGGCGTGATGAGCGATGCGGTGGAAGCCTTGCGCCTGGGCGCCGCCGACTACCTGATCAAGCCCCTGGAAGACCTCGCGGTGCTCGAGCATTCGGTGCGCCGGGCCCTGGATCGCGCTTACCTGCGGGTCGAGAACCAGCGCTACCGCGACAAGCTGGAAGCCGCCAACCGCGAATTGCAGGCCAGCCTGAACCTGCTCCAGGAAGACCAGAACGCCGGCCGCCAGGTGCAGATGAACATGCTTCCGGTGACGCCGTGGAGCATCGAGGGGCTGGAGTTTTCCCACCGGATCATTCCGTCGCTGTATCTCTCCGGCGACTTCGTCGACTACTTCCGGGTCGACGAGCGACGCGTGGCGTTCTACCTGGCCGACGTTTCCGGCCATGGCGCTTCCTCGGCCTTCGTCACGGTGCTGCTGAAGTTCATGACCACGCGCCTGCTCTATGAGTCGAGGCGCAACGGCACGCTCCCGGAGTTCAAGCCGTCCGAGGTGCTGGCGCACATCAACCGCGGCCTGATCAACACCAAGTTGGGCAAGCACGTGACCATGCTCGGCGGGGTCATCGACCTGGAGAAGAACAGCCTGACCTACAGCATCGGCGGCCACCTGCCGCTTCCTGTGTTGTTCGTCGAAGGGCAGGCGGGCTACCTGGAGGGCCGTGGCCTGCCGGTGGGCCTGTTCGACGATGCGACCTATGACGACCGGGTCATGGAGTTGCCGCCTTCCTTCAGCCTGTCGCTGTTTTCCGATGGCATCCTCGATGTGCTGCCAGGAGCTACGCTGAAGGAGAAAGAGGCTTCGCTACCGGAACAGGTGGCAGCCGCCGGAGGCACCCTCGACGGGCTGCGCCAGGTCTTCGGGCTGGCCAACCTGGCGGAGATGCCGGATGATATCGCCTTGCTGGTGTTGAGCAGGAACCTTGCATGAGTACCGGTAAAATCCAGTTTGCCGAACAGAACGGCTCCTTCGTTCTGAAATTCGTCGGTGAGGTCCGCCTCACCCTGTGCTCGGCCCTGGATTCCACCATCGAAAAGATCTTCGCTGCGCTGAATTTTTCGGCGATCATCATCGATCTTACGGAAACCCAGAGCATCGATAGCACCACGCTCGGCCTGCTGGCCAAGCTGTCCATCCTGTCGCGGCAGAAAATCGGCCTGTTGCCCACGCTGGTGACCACCAATCCGGACATTACCCGTCTGTTGCAGTCGATGGGCTTCGATCAGGTGTTCAATATCGTCGATCGTCCGATTCCGTGCCCGGAATGCCTGTCCGACCTGCCGCCGCAGGACCAGTCGGAAGATGTGGTGCGCGACAAGGTCCTGGAGGCGCACCGCATCCTGATGGGCCTCAACGAATCCAACCGCGAAGCCTTCCACGACCTGGTCAGCGCCCTGGAGCGCCATTAACCGGTCGATCCCTTCCCGAATTCCTGCTGAATCCTCCGCTGCGCCGGAACGGGACGCCCTGCATGCGCGTCCCGCCGGCAGCGGCGATCAGTGGCGGGTCGCCAACTGGTATTCGAGCTTTTCCTGGTCGCGTGCGAACAGGCGGATGCCTTCGGCCAGCTTTTCGGTGGCCATGGCGTCCTCGTTCATCTGCCAACGGAAAGCGCTCTCGTCGAGCACCTGGCGCGGCTCGCCTTCGCCCGGCAGCAGCAGGCGCGGCAGCTCGCCCTGGGCGTCAGCCAGTTGTTGCAGCAGGTCGGGACTGATGGTCAGGCGGTCGCAGCCGGCCAGTTGCTCGATCTGGCCGAGATTGCGGAAGCTGGCGCCCATCACCACCGTCTTGTAGCCGTTGGCCTTGTAGTAGCGATAGATGCGCGAGACCGACTGCACGCCGGGATCCTCGGCGCCGGCGTAGTCGCGGTTCTCGCTCTTCTTGTACCAGTCGTAGATGCGCCCGACGAACGGAGAGATGAGGAACACCCCGGCGTCGGCGCAGGCCACCGCCTGGGCGAAGGAGAACAGCAGGGTCAGGTTGGTCTGGATGCCCTCGCGTTCCAGAATCTCGGCGGCGCGGATTCCTTCCCAGGTGGAGGCGATCTTGATCAGAACCCGCTCGCGGTCGATGCCCTGTTCGTCGTACAGCTCGATCAGGCGGTGGGCGCGGGCGAGGGTGGCCTCGCTGTCGAACGACAGGCGCGCGTCGACTTCGGTGGAAATACGTCCGGGAATGACTCCGAGGATGTCCTTGCCGACTGCCACGGCGAAGCGGTCGCAAGCCAGTCCGGCGTCGCCGCCGCTACCTGCGGTAGCCTGTCGAAGGTGCTCGGCGTAGCGCGGCAGGGCGGCGGCCTTGAGCAGCAGCGACGGGTTGGTGGTGGCGTCCACCGGCTTCAGGCGGGCAATGGCATCGAAGTCGCCGGTGTCGGCGACCACCGTGGTGTATTGCTTGAGTTGTTCCAGCTTCGAAGTCATGGCGAGGTCTTGTCAGGTGGGTTCTTGGGAAGAAGAATTCCCCGACCTTACCCGAGCCGCAGGCGCGGCTCAATGGGAGCTATCGCCCCGCCAGAAGTTCCAGCGCCTGGTCGAAAACCCGCAGCGGATCGGCGGCCTTGTGCACGTCCACCGAGAGCAACTGGCGGAATCGCCGGGAGCCGGGGAAGCCCTGGGCCAGGCCGAGGATATGGCGGGTCACGTGATGCATCGCGCCGCCTTCGGCCTGGTGTCGCTCGATGTACGGACGCAGACGGAGCAAGGCCTCGCTGCGACTGAGCGGCGGCGCTTCGCTGCCGAACAACTGGCTGTCCACCGCGGCCAGCAGGTAGGGGTTGTGGTAGGCCTCGCGACCGAGCATCACGCCGTCGAAGGTCTGCAGGTGCTCGCGGCAGGCCTCGAGGGTCTTGATGCCGCCGTTGAGGACGATCTCCAGGTCCGGGAAGTCCTTCTTCAATTGCGCCGCGACCTCGTAGCGCAGCGGCGGCACCTCGCGGTTCTCCTTGGGCGAGAGCCCTTCGAGGATGGCGATCCGCGCATGCACGGTGAAGCTCCGGCAGCCGGCCTCGCGCACCTGGCCGACGAAATCGCAGAGCTCGGCATAGCTGTCGCGCCCGTTGATACCGATGCGGTGCTTCACCGTCACCGCTATCTCCACCGCATCCAGCATCGCCTTCACGCAGTCAGCCACCAGCGCCGGATGCCCCATCAAGCAGGCGCCGATCATGTTGTGCTGGACCCGGTCGCTGGGGCAGCCGACGTTGAGGTTGACCTCGTCGTAGCCGGCCTCTTCCGCCAGCCGCGCGCAGGCCGCCAGTTCCGCCGGCACACTGCCGCCCAGTTGCAGCGCCAGTGGGTGCTCGCATTCGTCGTAGCGGAGGAAGCGCTGGCGATCGCCGTGCAGCAACGCGCCGGTAGTGACCATCTCGGTGTAGAGCAAGGTGTGACGGGACAACTGGCGCAGGAAGAAGCGGCAGTGGCGATCGGTCCAGTCCATCATCGGTGCGACAGAAAACCTCCTAGATACCGTAGTTGCTGGGCTTGCGAGTATTTCTGCGGGTTTCATGGGGTTTCCGGTTGCTGCTGATTCACTCCGATTTGCTACCGTTTAGCACTATTGCTTAATCTCCTTTGCTTAAATGTAGCAACGCGAGACGGGCGTGTAGCAAATGGGGACGATTACTCAAAGGAAGCGCAAGGATGGGTCCGCAGCTTTTACGGCTCAGATCCGCATCATGCGACAGGGGAAGGCAGTTTATCAGGAAAGCCAGACGTTCGACCGGAAGGCGGCGGCCCAGAACTGGCTGAAGCGCCGAGAGGCAGAGTTGGCAGCGCCAGGCGCGATCGAGCGAGCCAATCGCAAGGGCGTCACTGTACGGGAAATGATCAAGCAGTATCTTGAGGAGTACGGGAAACTGCGACCGTTGGGCAGGACTAAGGAGGCGACGCTCCAGGCGATAGCTGCGACATGGCTGGGGGATGTGGTCGACCGGGACCTGACTTCCCAGGTGTTGGTCGAGTACGCAATGGATCGCATCGAGAAGGGCGGCGTGCAGCCGCAGACTGTAGGCAACGATCTTTCTCACCTCGGTGCCGTCTTGACGGTTGCGCGCCCAGCATGGGGCTACGAGGTGGATCCGGTGGCCATGGCCGACGCCAGGCGCGTTCTGCGCAAGATGGGAGGGGTTTCCAGGAGCAACGAGCGGGACAGGCGCCCAACTTTGGAGGAGCTTGACACCATCCTTGCCTACTTCGTTGAAATGCGGGAGCGTCGCAAGCAGCAGATCGACATGGTTCGGATGATCGGCTTTGCGATTTTCTCAACGCGCCGCCAGGAAGAGATCACCCGGATCCGCTGGGACGCCATCGACGAAGCACGCCAGGCAGTGCTGATCACCGACATGAAGAATCCGGGCCAGAAATACGGGAATGATGTCTGGTGCCACCTGCCAGATCAGGCATGGCGAATTTTGCATTCGATGCCCCGGCGCGAGGAGTTCGTGTTCCCCTATAACGCGAAGTCGGTCAGCGCTTCGTTTACCAGGGCTTGCAGCTTCTTGGAGATCGATGATCTCCACTTTCACGACCTGCGCCATGACGGCATCAGTCGGCTTTTCGAGATCGGATGGGATATTCCGCGCGTGGCCAGCGTCTCGGGCCACCGGGACTGGAATTCGATGCGGCGATACACGCATCTGAGAGGGAACGGCGACAAGTACGAAGACTGGCCGTGGTTGGAGCAGATAATAGAGGGCCCCACGATCGAGGCCCGGTAGGCGGGAGGGTTAGGATGCACGGCGCAGGGTTCTGCGCCCCATGAGCTTTTCGTGCTCCTCCTTCGCCGTTCTGTGCCGTTCGTCAAGGTAGTTCGCCAGGTCCGTCAGGTGTACGCCACGCGCAGACTTCTGGCTGTTCTCCATGCGTACCAGCGGCAAGTCGATTTCGCCGGCCGCTACCTTCATCTTCATTTTCTCGGGGGTCAGGTGGCTGAAGTAGTCGGCGCAGACGCGTTCGAGGGGAATGATGGCGGCGCCATCGTACTGAGCCATCAACAGAAACAGGGTGTTCATTGGGCGTTACCTATCCCAGCTCTCCGGCCGGGCTGTTCCGCGACCCTTTCCGTTGGGCCGCGGGCATGGATGATTTCAGGTAGGATGTACCGGCTCACCGGTGACGGGACCAGCCTTGGCGGGCATGTGCCCCTGATCCGGTGGGCTTTCGCTGGGCGAAGGTCTGGCCGGAAACGGCGTTCCCGGCAGGATGCCCAGGGCGTCGGTGGCGCGTTGGACGATGTTGAGCGCCACTTGCAGCGCCGCCGCGTCGTCTTGCATGCGCATGAGCGCGGTCATCTTGGGCCGGTGCTCGGCACACACTCTGTCGCGAAGCTGACCGGCGGCGCGGCGAACAGCGTCGGCCGTGCCGTGGTGCTGGAGCACCAGCGCCATGACCAATACCACGTCGACGCTGTGCATCTGCATCGTTGTGGTCCGCAGGAGCCAGCGGGGAAGTGCGATGCCTGGTTTCTGCTTCATCCGAAGCACCCCGTCTGCCATGCCGCCAGCGTGCGGATGATCGGGAATATCTCCACCAGCCCCACCACGGCCAGGCCGAGGGCTGCGATGATGCCGAGGGCGGTCAGTGCTCTACGCATCGCTTGGCCCTCCCTGGCTCGCCGCTGCTCGGTCGAGGCGTTCGATCTCGGCCAGGATCAAGGCGCCGGCCTTGACCATGTTGCGCCGCCCGTCAGGACTTGGTTTCCACCACGACTTGTCCCATGGCCAGAAACGCGAAGGGTCGCCAGCAGGATATGCGAGAGAAAACATGGCGTAGCAGCCCGCTGCGGACGCCAGCGCGCCGGTGTCGTGCGCATCGTCATGCTCCGGCATCCAGCCCTCTGCCTCGACCTGCCGGAGGCGCTCGGCTTGAACATCGAGCCAGGCCTGCGGCACTTCCTTGCCGGGCGCGGCGGCGAGCATCTGCCGGTAAATCTCGCCGATGCTGTTTACCGCGTCATAACGCAGGGACTGGCCGACAAAGGTCATCTGCGACGTCGGGTCCATCGGTACGAGCTTCCACCCCTCCGGCACGCTGTGCTGAGCCTGGGCGGCATCCTCGGACGCCTTCACGCATGACTTGATCGAGGCCAGCAGGTAGGACCATGCGAAACCGCGCTCCTGGGACGGGCGCAAGCCGAGCGCACGCGCTACGTCATCGCGACACTGCTTGTCCAGGTCGTGGAGTTGCTGAGCCTGGGCTACAGGGGCGGCGTAGAGCTTCGTGCCGACAGGGAGTTTCGTCGCATAGCTGTGGCGAACGATCACTGCTGTCAGGGTGCCGCCGCTTTCACGCACTTCGCCCACAGGTTCTTGCTTCTCCAGCTCCGCCTCTGCCTGCTCGGACTTGAGTGCTTCGGCAGGCGCTTCGTTGAACGCTTTCGCATGCGGGGCGAGGTTGAGCGGGTCGAGTTGCTCGCGAAACGCCTGGAGCCGCTCGATGCGCTCCGCCTCTTGCTCCGGAGTGGACTCGAACTCGTACAGCCGCTGGGCGGCTTCGACTACCAGCCGCGACGACACGCCAGCGCTGAAGCGGACGCCACCGACCTTGGCTGGCTGTTCCAGCTTGGGCCAATGGTTGAATGCTCGACGGGCGAGGGCAATGTCGCATACCGCAGCTGGAACAGGCTGGCCGTCCTCGCCCTCGAGTTCGTTGGCCAGCCACTCTTCGAAGCTGGCTTCCGATCGAGCCGGCGCCTGGTCCTTGATCAGGGCCAGCAGGCTCTCGGCTGAGGAGTGAACGTCGTCGAGTTCCGTCGACCAGCGGCGCGGGGTGTTGTCGTGGATGTTGTCCAGGGCTTCGACGATGCCGCGCAGGCGGGTGGCGCACTGCTCGATCAGTTGGTGTTGGGTAGAGGACATTGCGGTGTCTCCGGTTGCTCCGGCGCCGGCGGCCGGCAGCGGAAGCATTTGCACAGGCCTATCCGTTGGCCTGTGGTGCGGCAGATGGTGGGGCGGTTCATTGCGGTACTCAGGTGAAGAGGGTGGGCTGGGCGCTCTTGTCCAGCGCCTGCTTGGGCAACTTCAGGCCGCACAGCCGGAGGGCCTGCTTGTGGTTGAGGGAGGCCGCCACAGCAACAGGCCTGGCATGCTGGTCGATGTAGGACTTCGGCCAGGGCGCGCGCCCGCGCGCGGTGAGTATGCCGGCGTGGTCGAGCGGCCAGGTCCGTGCGGCGGCCAGGTTGGATGTCCGGCCGGCGGCCTCGGGTACCCAGACCAGGCAGTTGCCGTCCCAGTCCCTGTCGTAGGCGACGTAGATGCGGTCGTCCGCCGGCGCGCCGGCGAGTGCCTGCGTCCGGGACAGGTCCAGGTCCTGGTGATCGACGCCGTACTCGGCCCGGGCGCGCACGTAGTCGACCGGCCAGGGCAGATCGGTTTCCCGGCACTTGTACTGCCGAACGGCATGGGCGCTGGTGAACGTCTCGGCTTCGTCGAGGTTGGTGGTGTAGCCGCCGCCGGCGCGCCAGAACGTTGCTCGGCTCCCGACGTTGCTGCGGCTGTCTTGCAGGTAGAAGAGGTCGGTCATGGCGCATCCTCCGCAGGACCGGTGATGTGCTCCGCGTGCAGAGCGCGCATTCCCAGATTGGTGGCTACGGTGAACTCCAGCCTGGCGCCCTTCGAGTCCATCCAGCCGGGCAGCAGAGCGATTGCCTGGCAGGTGAGCAGCTTCTGCAGGTCGAGCCGCAGGTAGTCGGCCCACTCGAAGCCCGGAATCTCGCCGTGCTCGGCGGGGTTCTCGACCTGGTACCCGAGGCCTCGCAGGCGCGCGGCTTCGGCGTGGAACGCGGGGAAGTTGTGTTCGGGCAGGCCAGTCATGGGGCCTGCGAGGTAGATGCGCTGGGTCACGGCAGCAACTCCTCCCCGACCTGGCGGGCATGCTTGAGGCTGCCGGCCCTGATGCGCTTCCAGTTCTTCCCCCAGTCCTCCGTCAGGCCGCCCTGGCTCACGAAGAACGGGCCGTGCTTCACGAACACGGCGCCGCCGGCGTTGCGCATGACGAAGTAGGTGTTGTCGTCGACCGGCTCGTCCGCTCGGTCATGCTCGATTGCCCTGTCGGCCGGCGCCGTGCGCCAGTCCGGCCAGGTGCGCGCCTCGTTCTTCGTCTGCTTGGCGACCAGGGCGTCGATTATCTGCGCCGGAGTGGCGCCGGTACGCCAAGCCCCGTCCAGAGCGAGAATCACAACGTCGATCCACTCGGCCAGGTCGCCAGGGGCTTCATCGATCTCGCGCAGCTCCTTGCGGATGTGGTCGATGACGCCGGCGGCGCGCGACCCTGGCCCGAACGTGCGTTCGCTGAACCGGCGCTGGCGCTCCAGGTGCAGGTCGAAACGGAACACGTCCAGGCGCCCCTGGGCGCGGCCAAGCGCGTAGGCCTCGTCCTGGAACATCAGGAGGTGATCGTCGGGGTGGTTCTGGTTCGTCGTCATGGCGGAGTTGTTGTTTTCTGCGGACATAGGAGTACCTCTCGCCTGCTGGCGCAATGGCATGGAGTGGGGTAGGTTCGGGAGCCCGGCATGGGGCCGGAGCAAGGAGATGCAAATGGCAGTAGCAATTGAAGATAACGATGGCCACACCCAGATCTACGATACGGCCGTGAAGGTCGAGGTCGAAGGGGACAAGTACGTGGTTTACGGCCCTTTCAAGTCGGTTCTTGCCGTTGTCCCCCGGGACGACGTGAAGCGCCTGGCCTCTGATGAGGAATCCCCAATCTAACGGGATCCACCAGTGATTTTGTAGTGCAACTGTTTATTGCGGCGGCCCTTTTCAGGGCCGCTCTTCTTTCTGATCCACACTCAACCCCACCGCTACCTGCCGCACCCAGATGGGCGTATTGCTGAGCATGAACGTCTCGCCCTGCTCGGCCAGCAGCAGGGTGGTGCCCATCACGCCGGCGATGGCCTCGGCCGCGGCCGGTGGTACGGCGTTGCCGATGCGCTCGCGCCAGTCGCTGTCGCTCAGGCCGTCGAGGACCAACTGCTCTTCGGGGTCGACCAAGCTCTGCAGCGCGGCGAGTTCCAGGGTGGTAAACGGCCTGTGCCAGGTGCCGTCCAGCGACTGGATGATGCAGGTCAGCCGGTCGTTCGCCGCCGGCATGCGCGGGTCGGCGACGCTCCACCGGCCATTGTCGTGCCTGGCGCTGGCCGACACTGCGCCGGCGGACTGGTTGAAGCCCACCACTCCGTAGTGGCCGCCGGTGAGGTAGGAGTCTCCCTTCGTCCGGTTGAGCACCCGCGGGTCTTCGACGCATTGCCCTGTGCCGTGGGCACTGGTAACCGCTTGTGCATGGCGGCTCCAAGGCACGATGCGGAACTCGTTCGAGTGTTTGGCAGGGCCGCTGTGGCGCGGATCAGCCACGGCGAAAGCGCCCTGGCCGGTGGTGCTGGCGGCGATCACGGTGCCGGACGGACCGTCCCAGTCAGTGACCGGGTACTTGCCGAAGCTCTGCCCGCGCGGATCGGCGACGGAGTACGTGCCCTGGCCGGGCGACTTGACGCCGATGATGGCGCCGGAGGTGTCGGTCCAGCGGCGGACGCCGTACTGCTGGTATTGCATAGCGTTTGCCGGTGCGCGCGGGTCCGCTACCGAGAACGCCCCGTTCGTGGGGCCGCTGCGGCCGGCGATGGTGCCCATGCTGTCGTTCCAACCGTGAACGCCCATGTAGCCTGCCTGATATTTCGGGACGATGATCAGATCGCGCAGGTAGCCGTCCTCAACGGCCAGGTCGTTCAAACTGCGCCAGTCGCTGCCGGCTCGCACCAGGGCGAGGCGCACCCAGGTCTTCCACTGCAGGGACGGCACGCGGTGCATCGGGCCTGCGGCCTCAATGTCGCCGGGAAGCGGCATGCGGCCGAGGATGTCGCCGACGGCGCGGAGCGACTTCTTCTCTGGCTCGTATAGGAAGGGCGGCACTTTCTCGACGTGCCGCGCGACAAGCAGGAAGCGCTTGCGCGATTGGGCCAGGCCGCCGAGTTCGCCGCAGTCGTGAGTGGTTTCCGCCACGGCGTAGCCGAAGCCACCGAGCAGGCTGTTGATCTGGTCCAGCAGGTGCCGACCGCGGCTGGCCAGGCGCGGGACGTTCTCGAAGACGATCAGGGGCACCGGGTCATCGGCCCAGGCTTCGCCCATGAGCCAGATGCAGCGCAGAGTCAATTCGTTGAGTGCCTGGTATTTTGGGGTGAGGCTCAACTTCTCGGACAGCAGGCCGGAGGCCCCCTTGCAGGGGCTGGAGATGAACACCGCGTCCGGGCGCTTGCCCTGGGCGGCGCGGCGCACATCCTCGGGGGTGGCCTCCCGCCAGCCTGTCGGCGGCTCCTTGCCGTGGAACCGCACGTACTGGTCGCGGGTGAAGAGGTCCAGCAGGGTGCCCGGGACACCGGCCAGGCGCTCGAAGTCGCGCAATCCGGCCGGGTCCACGTCGATCCCGCCGAGGCAGACCCATTCGGCCTCGACGTTGCCGACCCGCGGGCGCGCCCGGTTGAAACCGGCGGCACCGCCGCCCAGGCCGCAGCAGAAGTGGAAGTGGTAGAGAGTGCGCTTGATCATGCGGCGGGTTCCTTTTCGCGAACGTGAGGACGCACTGCGCTATGCGTGATGGCGCAGTGATGTCGTTGGAGTTAGATTTGGAAGGCCCGGCATGGGGCCGGATCAGGGAGGAGAGATGCCTGACTTCAGAATCGTCGAGATCGTGTTCGATGACACCAAGGTCTATTACCGGTATGAGACGGTGGGTGCATCAACAATCGGTGGAGAGCAAACACCTGCTTATCAGCAAGACATCATCCTCAATCATTTTCGGTCTGCCGCAGGCTATCGGGGTTCTCCGACAAAGGTTGAAAGCGCTGCACTTGTTGCATCGAAGGCCGTGGGACGAGTGGTCCAAACTTTGAGCGGATCCAAGGCTCAAGCCAGGTCGACAAAGAACACTTGGGTAACCAAGGCGCATGCAGATCGTAACTATGAGGTTCTCAACACCCAGAGTCGTTAGGCTGTACGCGACCCGCTAGAAGTACGTCAGTACTCCGTGAACAGGCACTGGACGCCGCCCTGCCTGACAGGGCGGCCCACGAGGCATGGTTGAATCGCCCACAGGGCGGCGTCCGGTGCGTGCTGGAAGAGAAAGCGCCCCAGGTGGGGCGCTGTATCGAGGGTCAGGCCGCAGCCTGTTGCTGCTGGTCGGCGAGTTGCCCGGCGTCGATCCAGACCGCTTGTAGCCAGGCCGGCGTCTTCGCCATCGGTTCCTTGAGCGTGCCGGCGACGATCAGCGTGTCGATCTCGCCGCCGGCGGCCAGGCTCTGGAACAGCTTCATCGCCTGCTGAGTGCGAGCAGGGATATCCAGCACGTCGAGGCGATCCAGCAGCGCCAGGCGCAGGCCGGAGATCGTCGCGATGGCCAGGGCCAGCGTCGCGTCGCACCGCCAGCGCTCCGACTCGGACAGCAGGCCATACAGCCGGCCGCCGAACGTGACGTCGATGTCGGCGCTGATCTGCACGGGCGACCAGCCGGCGGTGCCGGATAGGCGCTGCAGCAGCTCGTTCATCGGCCTGATCGCATCGGCCAGTATCTCCGCCGGGATGCCCGTGGGGGAAAGGGCATCGGCCAGGGCGCTCCAGGCGCAGACCTCGGCGTGGAAGCCGGCGGCCTGCTTGATGACGTCCTGGCGCTGCGCGGCGGCGTTGAACGCTTCCTGCAGCGACTGCACCTTGGCCTGCTGCCGGTCACGCGCCTGGCGCAGTTCATTGATCGCCTGTTCGCCGTTGGCGATCGCCTCGGCGCTGGGCGCCTTGGCGGTTTCGGCTTCCAGCGCGGCGGCCTGCGCGGCGGCGTCCTCGCTCTCCTTCAGGTCCCGCTGGCTGTTGGCGACGGCCCGCTGAGCGCTGGCAAGATACCCGCGGTACTCCTCCAGACGTTTCGCCGCCTCGGGATCGGCAACCTTCGCCGGCGGCTGGTGCGCGACCAACTGGCCGGCCTGCAGGTCCACGGCGCCCTGGCAATGAGGGCAGGTCAGCGGCTGGTGGGCGGGCTCGCCGCTGGCGGCGGCCTCGGCTGCCATGACCTTCTCCGACCACTCGTCCTGATTGGCCTCGTCGGTGGCCAGCTTGTTGCGCCGCCGGTCGGCCAGCGCTGCGGTTTCGCGCAGAGCGGTGATGCGGCTGGCCCGCGCCTGGGCGTCGGCGTGGGCGCGCTTGCTGGAGCCCAGGGTCTGCTGGGCCTCGTCCAGGTCCTGGGCGGTGGCTTGCAGTTCCGCACGCGCCGATTCCAGTTCCTCCTCGCTGACGATGACCGGCGGCGCCTCCGGCTCCCACCCGTTCGCCTTCTCGCTGCCGTAGTTCTCGCCGGTGACCGCTTTCCAGGCGCCGCGCGCTTCGCTGGCGTAGTCCTTTGCCTGGCCGACCATGGCGGAGAACCCGGAACGGAGCAGGGGCTTCACCTTCTCGAACAGCGCCAGGTCGATGCCCTTGGCCTTCAGGCGCTTGCCGACCTCGGCCGGGCTGGCGCTGGCGCCGGTCAGACTGAGCAGCAGCTTGCGGCGATCATCCGCCTTCAGGCCGGCAAACAGGCTGGCGTCGAGCACGTATGGCAGGAACGGCGAGTCGGCGAGCGGGGAGCCTTTGCCGCTGGGCAGCGCGACCCCGCAGGCCTGCACCTCGCCGGCATCGTCCAGCCACTCGACGCGGGCCTCCCCTTTCTTGGCGCCCTCGGTGATCAGTTGGCCGATATGCTGCTTCTGCGCAACGCGGCCGGGCTTACCGGTGAAGGCGTGGCTGATGGCGTCGAGCAGCGAACTCTTGCCGGCGCCGTTGTGGCCGGCCACCAGGAGCACCGGCGCAGAAACATCAAGGGCCGCATGACGCAGCCCTTGGAAGTTGGTGATTTCGAGTTTCGTGATGCGCATGGCCGGTTACTCCAGATTGAGCTCGCCGGTGTCCGACTGCTGGCCCGGGGCGGGTTCGGTGATTTCGCCCGTCTCGGTGTTCACGCCGTCCGGGACCTGGTCGTCAACAACGCTGTATTCGCCGGTGAGGATGGACGCGTTGTCCTGGTCCAATCCGGCGTCGGCGCGTTCGTCCAGGGTGACTGCGGTCTGCAACTCGATGCTGACCGGCAGGTACTTGAACAGCCGGCGGATGACGGTCTTCTTGGCCATCTCTTCGTAGTGGGTGACCCAAGGCCCGTTTCCGGATGCCTTGCTGGTGGCGCGTACTTTGTCGACGTCGGCCTTGCTCATGACCTCGAATTGCACGCCGCCGTCCTTCAGCTTGGCGACCGCGTAGACGTGGGTCATGACGCCGCGTTCACCTTCTCCCGGAACGTGCTGGACGTCCTCGTCGAGGCCGTAGCGATAGCTGAACTGGTCGTTCTGGTGCACGGTGCGCGCGGTGAGCGAAACGATCTGGCCGGAGCGCCGGGCAAGGTCAATCATCCCGCGGTAGCCGATGATCAACTGGACGTTCGACAGGCCATCTTTCGCCTTGCCGTTGCCGAACGGCAGCAGGTAGGCATGGCCGAGAGCGTTACCCGGTTCCAGGCCGAGCTGCGCGCATTGCATCACGGCGCCGAGGAAACTCTCCTGATTGCACTTCGCCAGGGCCGGTACTTTGCGGATCTCGGTCAGCGCGATGCGCGCGAGTCGGTCGGCGGTCATGTGCTTCGGAAGCGCCAGGGCCATCTGGGCTTTGATCTTCGGGTCAGTCATCAGGTGGGCCAGCGTTTTCGACTGACCGTTGTTGGCGACATTGCCGGTCGCGGCGGCTTTCAGGGCGGTTGCGGACATGCTGGGCTCCGGTTACTTGAGGCGGAAAACGCGGGATTCGCTGGTCTTCTTGAACTGCTCGAACAGCGCGGGGTGGGCTTCCTTGAAGGCGGATTGGTCGAAGCGGTTGGTGGTCTGGGACTTCCACGTCAGTACCGACTTGCCGTTGACCGTGAGTTGGGCGTGGTCCTGCATGAAGAGCTTGATGCGCTCCTCTGCGGACTCGATCTCGTACTCCAGGCCCTTGGCCTTGGCTTTCAGTTCGCGCAGGCGGTTGAACACCTCCACGACCTTGCCATCGGCCTCGATGCTGGTTCCGGCGTCACGCTCGAACAGCCGGAGGATGTCGCTGACAGCGGTTGCTTCAGGCGGATCCAGGCGCTGGATGCGTCCCCAGAACTCGACCTCCTTCTCGCGAATCGCCGCGATGGTTTCGTCGTCCCGCTCGACGCGGTACACGCGGAAGTCGTCGCCGCCGATCAGCACGCCGAAGATGCAGACCTGGCGGCCGGTGACCATCAGGCCGTGCATGGCCTGGGCGGTGTAGTGGACTGGGATGGCATCGGTCTGAACCTCACCCCAGTCCTTTGCCTTGAACGGGCTGACCGTCTTGATCTCGATGTTCTCGCCGCTAGCGGCCTCCGCGTCGATCTCGGCGGCCATGAAGTCGTGCTGCTGGTCGCGGTAGCGGTTACCGCGGCCGACGATCTTCAGGCCGGTCTCTTCGGCCAGCAGGTCGATGACGTAGGGCTCCATCCGCTGGCCACGGGTGAAAATCTTCTGCTTCGCCGGGTCGACGGGACCGGTGCGCGGCTGGACCTTATCCAGGTACACGTCCAACGGAGTGCGCCAGGGGCTGATGCCGAGGATGCCGGCGACATCGCTGCCGCCGAGGTACTTGGTGCGGTCGAGCGCGCCGACCGATGCGAGAGCTGCAGTCATGTGGCTGGTCTCATTTCAGGGTGAGGGTGGTTGTTGCGTGAAGGCGGGGGTTGCGCCGGAAGCGCAGAACGCAGAGGTCGCCGCAGATGTTGGCGAAGAGCGGGTTGTGGTAGCCGTGGCGGTTGGCCAACTCGACGGCCTGGCGGATGCTCTTTCCGGCAAACTCTTCGATATCGTCGAGTTGGTCGTCGATGATCGAGCGAACGGGGCGGGTGGTCATGTGTTCGTGCTCCTGAGTTCTGCCCAGCGCGAATCCGCTGCGGCGTCGAGCCGGCGGCGCATGTCGTCGTAGAGGCGGGTGTCGATGAAGTCCACTGCGTAGGCCAGTTCGATCTGGCCGTGGAGGAAGCTCTGTTCGGGGCGCGGGAAGTGGGACCGGCGCATGGCCGTGATGCCTTCCTCAATCATCCGAACCGCGCGTTCATTGCTGAAGGCCATCGTCGTCCTCCTGCTCTTCGTCCTCGTGCTCTGGTTCCGGGTCCGGCTGGTCCCAGAGCGGGTCGACGGCACGGTCGTAAGCGAGTTGCGCGTTGCTGATAGCCGCGCGGTTGCGGCGCTCGCGGTATGTCCACATCGGGATGCTCTCCGTGGTTCACCTGCATTCGGCAGCACCCAGGCACACGGCAGTCGTGCCCGGTGGGGCGCCGTGGCGGGTGCTCTCGAATGGAGGTTGAAAAAAGCCCGGCCGGAGCCGGGCAAAGAGGGGGAACGCTGCATGCGCAGCGGGGAGTGATCTGGCCGGTGTCGATCTCCGGCGTAAGGCGCTTCTTAGGCGGCATCGAGCTGGCTTATTTGCTTGAGCCATCCTCATGAGTCAGCCACGTCCCATTGCGCATCGACCTACGCATTCAAATCACTCCCCGCTGCGCCCTGGCCGAGCCAGGAGCAGGAAAGAGAAGGGCGCCGCCAAGCGCCCTGTCTCCACTTACATGCACCGCCTTATGTGAAAGCGGTTGGGTGCAGGCTCGACCGCATGTTGGCGATCTGCCGTTGGGGCTGGGCTACATGGTGATGTCCTCCATATCGGGGAAGTCCGGCGCCTTGTCGAGGAACCGGATAAGGTGAGGCTGCAGGAGTTCAACGGTGCCTCCGGGGCGCTCAACGACAGCAACGGTGTAGTTGCCCGCCCCAGTCTCGAACTCTTCGAAGTCGACACCCCACTGGTGGAAGAGTGCTTCGCCACTTTCTTCGTAACCCGTGCGCCGACCATTCCTGTCGCACACCACCTTCATAGTCATGACACGTCGCATCGTGCGCTCCTGTTCAGATTGCCGTGCAGGCCCGCAACGCGACCGGCGCCGACTGCCCTTCGATCCAGATAACCGCCGCCCCGCCAAGCGACACGCTGGCCCGGCCGACGGTGCGGGTGCGCTGCGGTTCGGCCCCGCGGTACGGGCGGTACTCGATCAGCGCTGGCGCCGGGTGCTCTCGGTTCCAGGCCTCGACCAGCTCCGCCGGCGGCACCGGTCGGACGTTGCCGATCTGCTGGTAGATCTCGGAGCGGTGGATGGCGACGTCGTCCGGGGCGGTGATGCCGAGGCGCACCTGGTCGCCTTGGCTGCCGAGGACCGTGACGGTGATGTTGTCGCCGATATGCAGGGTTTCGCCGGGTCGGCGGGTCAAGATCAACATGGCGTAACTCCGTTCGAGGGATTTCGAGAGCAACCGATCTATCTCGGTTCGCAGTGGTAGAGGTCGGTCGCCCGCATTGGAAACTGCAAGCGGGAGGGGGAAAGGGATTTATTTCAAATGAGAATTATGCTGCTGGTTTTTTGTTCTATGGGTGGTCTTGAGTATGACTACACTGAATCCCTGAGTTGGTGCGTATATATTGACGCGAGCACAACAGGGAGGTTGTCGATATGGCGATTAGCTTCGAGCCGCTCGATGTTGAGGGCGTTGATTTTCGTGGGATTGATGTTGTCGCTTATAAAGCACGAAAAGGTCGTGGAAGGTCGGGGGATATTAGGTTGGGAAAATGTTTCGGCGCAATAAGGTTGCTTGATAATAACAATACGCGAATTGGAAAAGACCATAAGGCTTCAAGCACCCCAGCTGGATCAGCTGGGCTCCACAGCGAGCGGGTTGCCTTGGAGCGATGTGTTAGGGCCAATTGGGAGCCTCCGCTTACCAATATAATGATACTTGGCATGCAGAATTCTCCCGGCCCTATCGGAAAAGAACTCTATGCGCGAGGAGTCCGAACAATTATATGCTTCACGGAGCTTCCACCTTGCCCAGCCTGTTTGACTTGGTGGAAGGCGCTTGATAGTAAGTTTCACCCCGGCTCTATCAGATTGCAGTACTTCGGTTGGTTCGAAGACTACTATGGAGGCAAGACGCCAGAGGAAAGGATGCTCGATGACTCTGACGGAAATAATAGAAATGAGCATGCGATAGAGGCTTTCAAGGCCTATCGAGATTCGTTCGAGGCTCCTACCAGATAGTCCTCGATCAAGAAATTTAGTATAAATAGAAAAAGATGATGGGTTTTCTCATGAGGTATTTATGCAATCTCGTATTTATCTTGGCGCTGTTCAAGAGAAAGATACTTCCGACTTGGTGGAGTTGTACACCAATCCAGACGTGCGTGCCTATTTAGGAGGTCCCGTTGATCGGGAGGTTGCGGTGCGGCGAGCTCAGGTAGAAGTTTCAATCGAGAGAGAGCTTCCATTTTGGGCAATCAGAACAAGGCAAGGCGAGCAGTTTGCAGGTGTAATCTCGTTAGATACTCATCATGATGGTAATGACGTAGAAGTCTCTTACGCGTTGCTTCCAGAGCACTGTGGGATGGGGTACGCGACTGAGGCAGTTACCCTTGCGTTGCAGTATGCAAGTGACACCTTGGCGTTGAAGAGGGTGATTGCTGAAACGCAAAGCAAGAACGATGCATCAATCCGCCTACTTAATCGCGTCGGTATGAAGTTTGAGCGGGAGATAATGCGTTTTGGTGAAGCTCAGAGTATCTACGTCACTGATTGGTAGGGCAGGAAGATTTAGCATCGTTACAGATACCGGTGCCTATTTTCATAGGCCTTCGTGCTGGTGTTCGTTGACTTTGCGGCGCTAGCCCTGACGATCCGGGACCTCTCCGAGCCATACCGCTGCGGACTGGGGAGGCGGATGTTGTTTTTCTCTCCATTAGGCGCGAATCTCCGTCTCTACGGAGGGAGCCCATGAAAAAAACGAAGAAGAAAGCCAAACGCGAGACTTCAAAACAGCGTATCGAGCAGCTTGAAAAGCAGATTTTGGAGGCGGAAGCGCTCTTGGCGACGCTCGCTCCAGGACGTGGCGTTGGTTTAGCGAATAGGATTCTGCAATTGCGCCGGCTCTTGAGCGTTGAGCGAGTCCATGCAGTTTCAGGATTCAATCGAATTCACCATCACACTGTGTCTGGGTGCTATGGCACCGGTCGCCGGACCCGCTGAGGCCGCCTCATTGGCAATGTTCCTGGCGGCTAAGCCGGAAGTGAGCAGAGCCGTTGATTCCCGGCTTGCGCAAGACAGACCGGTATACCGAGAGCTGAACCCCGTTACTGGCGGCAGTTATCAGCTCCTATTCGATGTCATCCACTGACTGCAGCGCCGATTGCCGCGCGGCGCAGCCAGATTCTTGCCCATTACCGCCGGGGTGGCGGAGCGCATCGCATGCGGGTCGTTCGCACGGTTCGGGCATTTCGTCCTCGATCAGCCGTCTCTGGTCGCCCTGAGTAAGGGTCGCCATCGCGTTGGTAGGTGTTGCCTCAGCACCTATCTGATCGCCGGTCGCCGCAGAGGCGATGCGTTCTGCTGTTGATGTTGCTCACCCGACTTTCTGTCGCCCCACGGGTGATGGCCGGGGCTGCCTCGCCGCGTTGCGGCTAGCTGTTCATGGCGCAGGTTGTGAAAGAGCGCGGCTCGGTGGCCTGGCCAGCGGTGTGCTGCTGGTGTATTAAATTAACCATCGGTAAATATTTTCGTCAATACCGATGGTTAATTTATTTTCTCCAGGCATGAAAAAGCCCGCATGAAGCGGGCTCTTTGGAGGGGGCTGAGGTGGGGTTAGGCCACTGCCTTCCACCACTCAATGGTGCGATTCGCAAGGATATCGCTTGACGGCGCCTCGATCACGTCGATACCGGATCGCTGAAATCGATCAAGCTGACGCCGCGTTGCATCTTGGTGCTTAGTGAATTCGCTACGAGTCATCCCACTAGATTCCTGGGGCATCAGCACGGACATTGAGGACAGCTTTCGATCCGAATTGCTGGTAATCAGTAGCAGGTCAGATGCTGCCTGCAGGAGGTTGTTCTCTACCACCAGAGGGCTTTTGTACCAGGCGGACACCACCGCGCCGGCCGCGCGCTCGTTCAGAAGAGGGATGTCTACGTCGATGGTCGCGTTATTGTTTAACCTCAGCCGATACGGTTCTGAGCAGATAATGCGTTCAGCATCGAGCGCCATCTTCTCGCGCATGATCTCGAAGAGAGTCTCACGCACCTTGTGATTGGAGCGATAGCGGAAGTTATGATTGCGTTGCTTTTCGGTGGGCATGCCCAGGGTAACGACATCGAAGAAGAACTCGTCGACCACGCTTTCAGCATCAGTGCCCGCTGCATACAGCGACTGGCCTAGGCGTATCGTATCGCTCAACTCATCTGGTAGGTCGGCATGGTGAAGCCGGATCGTGTCTTCGATATCGACCATCAGATGGCTGAGGCTGGCAAGGTCGATGCGATTGCCGTAGAGGCACTTGATGCGCTCGAACGTATCAAGCATTCGTACCTCAACCTTGCCAGCATACTGGAACAACACCCCGACATTGAGGTATTCGCCGGTGTCTTCATCCAGGCACGCACTGATGGGACGCCACACACCCTTGACAACCGGCTGTTCGGCCCCGCTCAGGCGATCACGTAGTCTTGCAAGATTGCTCATAGGACCATGCCGGATTCTTTGGCGTATGCTGCTGGGTCATGCCGCGATTGCAGCAGGTGGATGATAGCGTCGATATCGATGTTGTCGAAGAACTCAGCCAGCACGGCGCGCGCCGCTCCTTCTCCGCGGTCTCTAAAGCCAACGGCAAACGCGTTGTATGCCATGATCATTTGGCTTTTCTTGGGTAGCTTCGCACTCCAATTCGGCTCGTAAGAATCGATGAAGTTCCTCAACCGATTACCGGGCTGATGGCCGGACCCCAGCGAGCCTATGGTGCCAGGCTGCCAGTTCGGATAAACAAAGATGCGTCCATGGTCAATCAGCATCAAGTTGTCGTTGCTGGCGAGTAGATTGCCAGGGTGCCTATCCGAGTTCAGAAGCCAATCGTCGAAGGCGACGACCTTCGGCGTATCCTCTGCCTCTGCCAGATGCTTAACGAGTCGCCGCAACCGTCGTTGTTTCAGAAATTCGAGTTGCACGCCTTGCATGTGCTTCTGGACCAGGTTCGGGTAGACCATATCCTTTGTGAACCAGCAGAAGTAGTTTGGCTGTAGGCGCCCACGCCCGAGGCTTCTTAGTCCAGCAAGCGCTGACTCCGGGATCTGCTCCTGTTCAAGCAAGATGATGCCGGCAACCGTTGGCACTTTGAACCCGCATGCCTTCGCAAGAACGTAGCCAAGCGCCTCGCTGATCACTTCCTGGTTATTGACTGGCGTGCGCCGTACCGGGCAGTCAAGCATGTCCGGCAGGGGCTTGACATAGCACCTTACGCTATCGCCATTCACGCGGATCTTTGCGCGGAAAAGGGGGCTGAGGCCGGTAACCTTTGGCGCCTTCAGCACCCCTGCAAATGCGTCACTGCTTAGGGTGTGAATCATCGTTCTGCAGCCTATCCCTTAGGCGTTTGTGGCTTCCTTGGCTGACGGTATCTTGGTCACTGACGTGCTCGAAGCGCGCTGTTATTTGGTCTAGAAGATCTAGGTCAGCCTCCGAGAGGCGCCCGTCCCGTGCAGCCTGGTTGATGCGCTCAAGAACTGTTCTTGTGCGCGGAGATGCGAAATCCATCAGTGCTTCAGCGCGATCTGCATGCTCGCCACTGTTACCTGAGGAGAATGAGCCCTGACTTGAGGGAGATTGAACGGCACTAGCCATGTCAGCGATTTCTTTGGCCAAGCGTTTGCTGAAATGCTCGACCGGCTCACCAAGCGCCCTGGACAGGACAGCAGCGAACTGAGCGTTCAAGGGGTTGATTCCCTTGAAGTAAAGGTTGACAGCAGCGGGGGTTATGCCCGCCATCTCAGCAATTTTCTTCTGGCTGAGCTTGAGCTGGTTCTTTTTGGCCAGAAAAAGCTCATGCGCCGCGGTGCATTCGGCTATTCGGTCTGGAGGAAGGGCGCGTTTCTTCGTCATGCGGCAAGTGTTTACCAGCGGTTAACACAATGGAAGAAACCATCGGTATTGATAAAAACTAACCGATGGTTAATTATTGGTGCCATCTGCAACTGCGGAGACGCACCCAATGAAACAGATTCCCCTTGAGGAATTTGCTACCGAGAAAGGCCAGGCCGAGGCCGCCAGGCTCCTTGGAATTACTCCACCTGCAATCAGCAAAGCGCTACGTGTCGGTCGTGCGGTGTTCGTTACGGAGCATGATGACGGTACTTTCACTGCTGAAGAGCTCCGCCCGTTTCCTTTCCAAGGGCATCAGAAATGGGCGTCCTGACATGACAGCCAACCGGAATGGTGGACTCGGCAGGGGGGCAGGCGGCCCTATCTTCACGCAGTCCCAGCTTGGCCTGGTAATGCTCGCCAATCGCCGCGGGTCGGCCAGCACTGAGCTGTTCCTCCGCGTTACCGCCCAGATCCTGCCTGACCAGTTCTGCACACCACTACACGCCAGCCGTGGACCCCGGATCGGGTTCCTCCATTTCACGCTGGCCTCAACGGAGGAGGTGGGGGGCGTCACGACAGGAACGTACGAACTATCTCGACTGCTCGAGGCAGATTGTCCATGCCCAGGTCCAGTAGTCGCGTTGTCAGGTGTTTTATGGAATCGGCGGGCAGTCCTCGAAGCGCTTGAACAAGCTGGGTTTTCTCCTCCGGCGTCACCTGCTGATCACTCGCAGTGGCGAGACGTAGCTCGATCATCTGGCGGAGAGAGTCCTCATGAAACTTGATCGTCACCGGCCCCAGGATTGCGCTCAGGCCTCCGTCATCTGCCAGAAAGTCGATCCCCTTGGCTGTGATTTCCGCGTACAGCAGTTCGCGGCCTTCACTCAAAAATTCCGAGATTTTTGCCCTTGCCAGGCCGTGCTCGTGCAGGTAGGCGCAGCAGGCGGTGAGCATCTTGGTGTCGTCGAAGAGGTCGGAGAGCCCATCGGTATGTACCGGATTGGGATACGCGTCCGCCAAGCGGTCCAGAACGGCTTTCTGAATCGTGCGATCGATTTTCAAGTTTTCAGCCTCCTCGGCCATCGCGCTGTAAGGGGAGCCAGGGATAGCGCGTTCATCCGTGCGTCATTGCGAAATGATCGTAACCGTGTGGGAGACGCAGTGCATGCGGAATGAGTCGCACACCCTGATTTCCACGCTGCTCGGCGTGGTGAACCAATGGCGCCGCCGAGAGGGGTGGAGCCGAGAGACCGTCGTCCAGCACATCGTGGAGGCGCACGAGCGCATCCAGGGAGCGCTGGTCACCGGCATCATCTTCGACCCGCCAACGCGCGATACAACCGAGCGGATGAAGGTCAACGCCGACCGCGTGTTCCGTTGGCTTGACGACGGCACCAAGGACACCAACCTGGTGCCGGCGAACTTCGTACCCAGCATCCTCGCCGCGCTGCCGACTGACCTGAAGGTCCAGGCCCTGGGCGACATCCTGACGCCGCTGGGCGTATCGGTACGTTTGATCGGCGGCGATGCCGGTCAACGACCGGAGGTGCTCTGCATGCTCCGGACGCTCATCAAGGAGAACGGTGAGGCGCAGCAGGCTGTTGCCAACCTCGTCGACGGCGCTGATGACCAGGAACTGCAGGAGGCCCACCGGGAGCTCTCCGAATCCAGGGCGGCGACCGATGAGGCGCTGCGGATGATTGATCAGATGCGCCGGCCGCGCCTTGTTCAGGGGTAGCCGTGCCGTCCTTCCAGATCAACGACGAGGAGCGGGAGGCGCTCCGCGGCCTACCCATGCTTGCCCGCGAGATCTACGTGTTCGCCCTACGTCCGTTCATGGACTTCGCAACAGGCATTGTCGGAGAGCGGCGAGGGATCTCTTGGAAGTCGATCGCCGAGGAGCTCTACGTCGAGCCGCACCAAGGCATCAAGGGCGGCGAGCCTTCCGAAAAGGAACTGCGGCGGGCGCTGGTCTGGCTGCAGAAGGTGGGTCTGGTAGGCCCCAATCTGGCCGAAAGGCGCCTGATTTTTGAGTTGCCGAAGGCTTCACGGGATCAATCCGTCCGAAAAAAAGTGGGCACTAAGTGGGCAGATGAAGCGGGCAGTTATGTGGAAGGGTCAGAGCCCAGTAACTACGCGGCTTTCCCGGAAAAAGAGGGCAGATATGTGGGAGGGGGGGAAAGTGAAAAAGTGGGCACACCTCCGGTATCCGGTAATAACCGTACCGTACCTAACGCGTGCGTGCGCGAATGCCCAGCTGATCCGGCCACTGCGGGACAGTGGTGCCAGTTCTTCATCCGCGAGCGCGGATTCCAGATCCACGCGGTGCAGACCGCCAGGACCATGCCGCTGTTCGCCTCTTGGGTCGAGCGCGGTGTCACCGCGGAGCAGATGCTCGCGGCAATGGAGATCGCCGAAGCCAAGCTCGGCGCCCCGCCTGACTCCCCCCTGTACTACCGAAATTTTCTCGATGAACTCTTGCTGGAGCGCCACCGGATGGCAACAGCACCGCATGCGGAGCACCGCCATGAGCAAACCGACGGACGAAACGCCCAAGCACGTCAGCGACCCGCTGCACGACGTTCGCGCAACGCTGTTGACATCCTCCACGACGACGACTGGTGAGCCGCAGATCGAGAATCTGGTCGAACTTGACGCCCAGGCGCGCAGGGCGGTGAAGCGCGTGTTCGCCACCCTCAAAACCAGCTATCCGGCTTGGTACGAGAAGCACTACGGGGAACGTCGTGCGGAGACGCTCGCCAAGCGAGTCTGGCTGACCGGTATCAAGCACCTGAGCGACATGCAGGTCGACCGAGGCCTCCAGCGGATGGTGCTGGATCAGGACTTTCCTCCGAGCCTCAAGGAGTTCCTGCGGCTATGCCGCAAGATCGACGGTTTGCCGAGCGCCGAGGGCGCCTGGTACGAAGCCTTGGAGCAGCGCTACAGCCACAAGGTCGTGAAGGTGGCTGCCGAACTCACAGGCCTGTTCGAGCTTCGTCGGGCCCAGTACGGCGACAAGCGACTTCGCGCTGAGTTCGAGCATAACTATGCCGTAGTGGTCCGACGCCTCGAGGCTGGTGAGCCGCTGGACGGAAAGGTCGCCAAGGCGATTGGCCTCGACAGCCAGAAGTCGGAGCTGCAGCGCGCTGATGAGCTTGCCGAGCAGCAACTGCTCCACCGGATGCAGGCCCAGGGGCTGGATGGTCTCAGTGGCGCCCAGGCGCGGGAACTGCTGCTGGCCAAGATGCGCCGGAAAGCGCCGGAGGTGCGCCGTGATGCATGACTTCCGCCCGGTGATGTTCACCGTACCCGGCGAGCCGGTGGGGAAGGGGAGGCCGCGTATCGGTCGCGTCGGCGCCCACGTCAGGATGTTCACTCCGGCGAAGACGGCGAACTACGAGGGGCTGATCGCACACAGCGGACAGCAAGCCATGGCAGGTCGCGCGCTGTTCGAGGGCCCAGTGCTGGTCGAACTCGACATCGCGCTGAGCATCCCTCAATCGATGTCGAAAAAGCGGAAGGCCCTGGCCTTGTCCGGGCAACTGCACCCGACCAAGAAACCGGACCTGGATAACGTCCAGAAGGCCATCTACGACGGCCTGAACGGCGTTGTCTGGAAGGACGACGTCCAGGTCGTGAAGGCGGTGGTGGGGAAGCGCTACGGCGAAACGCCAGGCGTGCGAGTGAAAGTCGTCCCTCTCCTCGAGGGCGAGCAGTGACTACAGGAAACTACAGGGGAGAGTCGAAATGAGACTGATCAGCGCGCGCCAGGCTTGGCAGGACGCGTACCACATCCCGGGCGCGTCGGTGATGGCGAAAGCCATCGAAGATGCCGAAGAGGCGACACGGAAGACCAGGGCGAAGCGCCGCAAGAAACTGGTGGCCCGCTTCCCCGAGGGGTACCAGGGCGAGAGCAAGGAGCCGGAGGGCCTGTTCCCCATCGACTCCCAGATCATCGCCGCCTACGAGACGCGGACAGGGCGGGCCGCGGGAAACCTGAACCGCTGCCAGCACATGCTCGCCGCCGGCAAGGTGATGCATGCGATCAGCACGCTTCCGGCGCCACTGCAGCACCTCGGCCACTTCCTGTACTCGCCGCTGGCGAACGGGGTCGACCAGAACCGCGCGCAGTCCTTCCTGTACTTCTCGGCGGATCTCCCGAAGATGAACAAGCCCCGCCAGGAGGTCGCTTACTGGGTGGCCTTGGCGGCGATGCACTCGTGGAAGGACATGGTCAACGGCCGGGAGGAGTGGTGGCCTGGCAAGGTAATCCAGTTCCTGGCGGACTGGCCGGGGTTCGTACTGTACGCCGCCAATTGGGAACGTGACTGGGCGGCGATCTGGGAGATTTTCATGCAGGAGCTCAATCGGCTGGACGCCCAGGCGCTGGTGCCGGTGGCGCAGGTCGTTGCCGCCCAACGAGACGCCGCTTGACATTTTGATAAGAGATTTGGGAGTATTTTCCCAGTTTGCGAAGTAGCACCCAATCAAAAAATTCCCCCGAAAACCCGGCCCTGGCGCCGGGTTTTTTCGTTTTCGGCGGCCTTGTCAGAATTCGTTTTCAGGAGAGAAGAATGAACGAAGAGCCCCTCGATTTCTCGCTTGCGCGCGAGGCAGCTTCCCTGGCTGAGATGGAGGCATTGCGCGAAGTTCTGGCGAAGGTTCTGCCCGGTAGCGATCGATACAGTCTGACGGACGTTGCAGTGGAGTGCGCGCGGGCCGTCAGAGCTGCATATCGTGAGTTGGAGAAGGTTGACGATTAGCTTCCGAGTGTTCGAGTCGGCTTCCTTCCGAGGTCCCTGAAGTGCTCAAATATCTGGTCGTAGGTGGCGATAATTGCTGCCGCCTCTTGGCCATTTGCTCCAACCTTCAGTTGACCGGCGCGAATCAACTCGATTACGACTTGAAGAGCTGCCCCAGAGGATGAGCTCGACGGATTTACGATTTCGGACATTTTGGTCTCCTTGACCGTCGTTTAGTGTGGAAGCGAAACGATAGCACAGGGCCAGAATCGTCCGACCTATGACAAGGCCCAGGTCATTGCCTGGGCTTTTCTGCATCTGGAGTACCACATGGCTGAACCGACGAGCAGCGGAGCAGTAGCAGCAGCCGGCGCCGTCGGGCTCACTGCAACCGCGATCATCCCCGGAGTAGACGTCAATGCAGTGATCGGCGGGTTCGCCGGCGCGCTGCTGTTCGTGCTCTGGGCTCACGACCTGACCATCGCCAGGCGCCTCGGCTACCTGCTGGCGTCCTGGGTGGGCGGCTACTACGCAGCCACCGAGGCTGTCGGACGGGGCGCGACTCAGTTCTCCGGACTTCCCGCGCTGGTCACCGCCGCGCTGATCGTCACCATCCTGATCGGCGTGCTGGACTGGATGATCGGTGGCCGCGCGCCGGCATGGCTCCAGATCGTTCTGCAGCGCATCGTCGGCATGATCGGAGGCCGGAAAGATGGTTGACCTGGTGACCCTGGCGGCTGCGGCCGTCTGCGGCGCTATCAGTTGCCGCATCTTCACGTACCAGCGCCACGGTGCAACGTACCGGTTCGGCGTCTCGCTCTGCGCGTACATCCTCGCCGCTGGGACCGGCATGCAGGCGCTGTCGATAAGCCTGGCTGTGCTGATGGCGCGCCACGTGACGCCAATATCGCCCTACCTGCTGGCGGTCCTGGTTGTGCTGCTGGTGCTGGTCTACCGCAACAAGGGCAACATCGCGCCCATCCTGAGGCTCAGTTGAGGTGATCCATGGCGCTGACCAAGAAACAGCGCCTGTTCGTCGACGAGTACCTACTTGACCTCAACGCGACGCAGGCCGCGATTCGGGCCGGCTACAGCACCCGGCGCGCGACGGAGATTGGCTATCAACTGCTCCAGCGGCCGGAGGTCGCCCAGGCCATCCAGGCCGCCATGGCCGAGCGCTCGAAGCGCACCGAGGTCGAGGCCGACTATGTGATCCGGCGGCTCCGCGAGATCGACGAGATGGACGTGCTCGACATCCTCGAGGACGACGGTTCGTTCCGGTCGATCCGCGATTGGCCCCGGGCCTGGCGCCAGTTCCTGTCCGGCATCGAGATCGCCGAGTTGTTCGAGGGCCGCGGTGACGACCGCCGCATCGCTGGCGTGCTCCGCAAGGTCAAGTGGCCGGACAAGCTCCGCAACCTGGAGCTGCTGAGCCGTCATGTCGGCACCGAGTCGGCTGCGCTGGACCTTGAGTTGAAGCGACTGGACGTGGCGAAGAAGCGCGCCGAGCTGAAGCTGCTGGAGAACCCTGAGGAAGAAGCGCCGCCAACCAGCGTCGCGGTGACAATCATCGATGCGAGGGTGCGCGATGCCGACGCTGAATAGGCCCCAGGCGAAGTTCCTGGCGCTTCCGCACAAGTTCTGCGGCTTCGTGGCCGGGTTCGGCTCCGGCAAGACCTGGGTCGGCTGCTCAGGCCTCGCCCAGCACGCTTGGGAGTGGCCGCGCATCAACGCCGGCTACTTCGCGCCGACCTACGCCCAGATCCGCGACATCTTCTACCCAACGATGGAGGAGGTGGCTTTCGACTGGGGGCTGCGGACCAGGATCAACCAGGCGAACCACGAGGTTCACCTCTACAGCGGCAGCGCCTACCGCACGACGATCATCTGTCGCTCCATGGAGAAGCCGCAGACCATCGTTGGCTTCAAGGTCGGCCGATCCTTGGTGGACGAGCTCGACGTACTGTCGCTGATCAAGGCCCAGCAGGCCTGGCGCAAGATCATCGCGAGGATGCGGTACAAGGTGGACGGCCTGCGCAACCGCGTCGACGTCACCACCACCCCGGAAGGCTTCAAGTTCGTCTTCCAGCAGTTCGTGAAGCAGTTGCGCGAGAAGCCGCACCTGCAGGACCTGTATGGCCTGGTCCAGGCCAGCACCTACGACAACGAGGCGAACCTGCCGGACGACTACATCGATTCCTTGATGGAGTCGTACCCGCCGCAACTGATCGCGGCGTACCTGCGCGGCCAGTTCGTCAACCTGACGTCGGGCACCATCTACACCGCCTACGACCGCGCGCTCAACGCCTCGCAGGAGACGGTTCAGCCAGGCGAGCCGATATACGTGGGTATGGACTTCAACGTCGGCAAGATGGCCGCCGTCGTGCATGTGAAGCGCCTGGGCCTGCCGCACGCGGTCGACGAGATCGTCAACGGGTACGACACCCCGGACATGATCCGCCAGATCAAGGAGCGGTTCTGGCTGTACGCCGACGGCGAATATCGCCCTACACGTCAGATCAGGATCTACCCCGACGCCTCCGGCGACTCTCGCAAGTCCGTCCGGGCCAGCGAGACCGATATCGCGCTGCTCAAGCAGGCCGGCTTCGTCGTCTCGGCGCCCGCCGCCAACCCGCCGGTCAAGGACCGGATCAACTCCATGAACGCCATGTTCTGCAACGCCAAGGGCGAGCGGCGGTATCGGGTCAACCCCGACCGGTGCCCTACCTATGCCGACGCCCTCGAGCAGCAGGTGTGGGGCACCAACGGTGAGCCGGACAAGTCCGCCGACATCGACCACCCCAACGATGCGGCGGGCTACTTCATTCACAAGGAATTCCCGGTCGAGCGACCTGCGGCCGTTGTTACCACCCTGAGGTTCTGACCATGAGCGATTCCGTTTGCCAGTGCTGCGCCGCTGTCGAGGAGATGCGCGAGCACTGGAAGCTGGTCGATTGCATCAAGGGCGGCACCTCGGCCATGCGCGAAGCGGGGGAGGCGTATCTGCCCAAGCGGCAGCTCGAGACGAGGGAGGACTATGAAGCGCGGCTGAAGCTGGCGACGCTGCACCCCGCGTTCGAGGAAACGGTCGGCGCCATGGTGGGGCGGGTGTTTGCGAAGCCGGTCGTGATCGGTGATGACGTGCCGCAGGAGATCGCCGACCTGCTGACCGACGTGGATACGGAGGGACGTGATCTGCAGGTGTTCGCCCAGGACTGGTTCCGCGGCGGGCTGGAGTATGGCCTGAAGTTCGCCCTGGTCGAGATACCGCAACGGCCAGAGGATCTGCCGAACACACGGCAAGCCGAGCAACAGGCAGGCTTCAGGCCCTATGGGGTGCTGATCGAGCCTGGCCAGGTGCTGGGATGGAAGACCGGAAAGGTTGCTGGTGTCGACAGCCTGACCCAGTTCCGTTTCCGGACGTGCCGGGTGGAGGAGGTGGACGAGTTCACCGACGAATCCGTTGAGCAGATCCGCGTGATCGAGCCCCACCGGCATCGAGTGTTCGAGGAGGGAAAGGACGGGTGGGAGATGGTGTCGGACACGCCGAACACGCTCGGCTTCATCCCCTTGGTGCCGTATTACACCGCGCGTACCGGGTTCCTCACGGCGAAGCCACCGCTGCTCGAACTCGCCCACCTGGTGGCGAAGCACTGGTGGCTCCAGTCCTCCCTGGACAGTCTGGTTGATGTCGCCTGCGTGCCGATCCTGGTGATGACTGGCGTCGACTCCGGCGACGAACTGGCCATCGGTGCGCGCTCCGCTGTGAAGTTGCCTCGGGAAGCCGACATGAAGTACGTCGAGCACACCGGCGCCGCCATCAAGACCGCGCGGGAACAGCTTGACTCACTGCAAGAGGAGATGAGACAGGCCGGTGCGAAGTTGGTGGAGAAGTCCACCCAGGTCATGACGGCGAAGCAGTCTGGCGAGGAATCGGCGAAGGAGACCAGCAAACTGGCAATGATGTGCCAGGGCCTGCAGGACAGCCTAGTGCTGTTCCTGTCGTACTTCTCCCTCGCACTGAACAACCGCGCCGAGGGCGGCACCGTGCAGCTCCAGCCGAATCTCGACCCGGATTACGCTCCGGCCGAGACCATGGGCGTGCTACAGCGTATGCGTGATGGCGGCTCGTTGTCAGACCAGACCCTGTTCAACGAGGCCCAGCGCCGCGGCATGCTTGCCGAGGACCTGGACTGGGAGTCGGAGCAGGAGCGGATCCGCAACCAGGAGCCTGCGATATGACTCGCTTGGAGGTGCTGCTGGCGGAGCTGTATACCGACCATGGTATCGATCTGATCAGGACCACGGCGGGTATGTCGAAGGAAGTCGAGGAGAAGATCACCGAACTCGCCGAGGAGTTGGTGAAGCTGCTGCGGGGCCGCCGGTTGCCGCTGAAGAACGTCAAGGAGGTCAACGCGATCCTCGACGAGGCGGCTAAGGCAATCAAGGCGCAGTACACCGAGATCGCTGCAGCGCATGATGCCAATCTGCGGCAACTCGCGGTCATCGAAGGAGGCTTCGCGTCGAGCTCAGTCAACAGCCTGGTGAGCCGGCCAATCATGCTCGGCGTCGGCAAGAACCGACTCAGCGCTGTGGTTGCGAATACGCTCATCGAGGGGGCGCCGACCAAGCAATGGTGGCTCAAGCAGGCTGCGGATGTGTCGTTCCGGTTCGCTGGTGTGGTGCGCAATGGCTTCGTGAACGGCGAGACCACGGAACAGATGGTCACCCAGATCGTCGGTCGCCGGGCTCGGGGCGACCAACCGCCGGTGAAGGGCTTCATGGATGTCAGCAAGCGCGCGGCTCGGACCTTGGTCCACAACAGCGCCCAAGCGGTGGCCAATGGCGCCAGGATGGAGGTTTACAAGGCCAATTCTGGCGAGAATGGCCCGGTGAAAGGGTATCGCCAGCTCAGCACCCTGGACTCGCACACCACTGAAATCTGCATGGTCTACGACCAGAAGACTTGGGATCTGCAGTTCAGGCCTGTGGGGCACTCGTTGCCGTACAAGCAAGGTTGCCCGCGGCACTGGGGGTGTCGCAGTACCACTCTGCCTTGGCTCAAGACGATGCGTGAGCTAGGTATCGACGTCGACGAGGTGAAGAGTACCCGGGCGTCGATGGACGGCCAGGTGCCGGCCAGTCTGAACTTCGAGACATGGCTCAAGGGTAAGTCGAAGGCCTTCCAGGACGAGAAGCTGGGGCCCGGCCGCGCCGACCTCTGGCGCCGAGGCGTCATCACCTTGAGCGACCTGTTGGAACAGCGGGGCAACCCGCTGAGCCTGGCGCAACTCAAGTCGCTGTACGCGCCCGACTGATCTGATCACCAATTCGTGTAGGCCCCGGCAATGTCCGGGGCTTTTTTATGCCTGCGTTTCGGATGGAGCGGGGCGCCTTCCGGGCCGGATGGCCCATCGCAATGGCCGGATGGCCGGAGAAAGACGAGATGAAACTGAAGACTGTCGAAGTCGATGGCAAGCAATACGCCGAGGTCCAGGATGGCAAGCCGGTTTACGTGGAGGATGACGGCAAGGAGATCGCTTTCGATGCGGTTGGTACCCGAGCCACCATCACCCGCTTGAACGGAGAGGCCAAGCAGCACCGCGAGCGGGCGGAGAAGGCCGAGAAGATCGCAAAAGACTTCGAAGGCATCGAGGACCCGGCCGCAGCGCGTAAAGCCCTGGAAACCGTCGCCAACCTCGACGCGAAGAAGCTGGTGGATGCCGGCGAGATCGAGAAGGTGAAGGCTGAAATCGGCAAGGCCTACGACACCAAGCTGACCGAGGCCACTACGCGCGCGGAGCAGTTGGAGCAGCAGCTCTACGCCGAGAAGATCGGCGGCAGCTTCTCCCGCTCGAAGTTCGTGGCCGACCGCCTGGCTGTTCCGGCCGACATGGTGCAGTCCGTGTTCGGTAAGCACCTGAAGATCGAGGACGGCAATGTCGTGGCCTACGACGCCCACGGCAACAAGCTGTACAGCAAGGCCCGTCCCGGCGAGGCCGCCGACTTCGATGAAGCGCTGGAGATTCTCGTCGACCAGTACCCCTACCGCGACCAGATCCTGAAGGGCTCTGGCCACTCCGGCGGCGGAACGCCCCCGGGCGGCAAGCCCTCCGGCAGCACGGCCAAGTCGCTCGCCGACTGCAAGACAGAGGCCGAGAAGGTCGCCTACCTCGAAACGATCAAGTAAGGAGGCCACATGGCTTTCGATCTCGCTGTATTCAACAAGCAGACCTACACGGCTCTGACCGAAACCGTCGCCCAGGCGATCGACAAATTCAACCAGGCATCCGCCGGCACCATCGTTCTGCAGAACGCGCCGGCGCAGGGCGACTTCGACATCAAGGCCAGCTTCAAGCTGATCGCCAATCTGGTGCGCCGCCGCAACGTCTACGGCAACGGCGACGTGGCTGCGACTCGTCTGACGCAGTTGCTCAACGCCGCGGTGAAGGTCGCCGCCGGCACGCCACCGATCGAGTATGAGGCAGCCCAGTACAACTGGGTGTTGCAGAACCCGGCGTTGGCGGCCCTGACCATCGGTGAGCAACTGGGTAAAGCACGGGTCGCGGATATGCTGAACACCGCCATCCGCGGCGCGGTGGCTGCAATCAGCGGTCACTCCGACGCGACCCATGGCAGCGCCACCGAGACCGCAACCTTCCGCACCCTGAACAAGGCGGCGTTCAAGTTCGGTGACCGCGCCAACGCCATCGCGGCCTGGGTGTTCCATTCCAGCGTGGTCAGCGATCTCTACGACAACGCTCTTGCGAACGCCGAGAATCTGTTCACCTACGACGGCGTGAACGTGATGCGCGACCCGTTCGGCCGCCTGTTCGTGGTGACCGACGCCGACTCGCTGATCGTGCCGGCCGGCGCTGATCCCGAGGCCAACCCAGCTTCGTTCCGCTCGTTGGGCCTGGTGCAGAGCTCGGTGCTGGTGACCGGCAACAACGACTTCGACGCCGTTCTGAACCGTACTACCGGCAAGGAGAACCTGGGTTCGGTCTACCAGGCCGAATGGAGCTACAACCTGGGCGTGCTCGGTTACACCTGGAAGACCGGTACGGGCGGCGCTTCGCCGAACGATACCGCGATCGGCACCGCGGCGAACTGGGAGCGCACCGCCACCAGCGTCAAAGATACCGCCGGCGTTCTGGTGCTGAGCAAGTAGCCGCAGAGGGGCCGCCAGGCCCCCTTTTCATGAGGTGGACAATGACCAAGAAGATTCTGTGGTTCGTAGCTGGCCCGGCGACCTCGGACCAGATGGAGTTCGCCCAGCGCAATGGGCTGACGATTCGGGATCCGCTCGCCTATCGCCAGGGTGACTTCCTCGAACAGGCCGATGCGGTGGCTGGCGAGGTGCCGCGGGCATACTCGGTGGCCTACGACCTGATCGAACTGCAAACCAGCGGTGCTGCGAAGGCTTCGGGCGGCCAGGACGGCGAGCCGACCCTCGACGAAATCAAGGCTGACCTGAAGACCCTCGGCGTCGCGTTCGATGGGCGTGCAGGCAAGGCTGCGTTGGCGAAACTGCTCGCCGAGGCGAAGGCGGCCCAGGAGCCCTCGCAGTTGAACGACGAGCAGGTGCTGGCGCGTCTCGTTGAACGGGGTGTCGAGGTGCCGGAAGGCGCCACGTCCGATTCGCTGCGCGAGCTCCTGAAGGCGACCGAGGAGAAAGCCAATGGCGGTGGTGACTGAGGGTGACAGCGCCAACAGTTACGTCTCCGTCGACCAGGCTACCGAGTATCACGCTCAGCGCGGCAATGCTGCCTGGGCGTCGGCCTCCAATGACAGCCGCTCCTCGGCACTGATCAGGGCGACCGACTACATCGACCGCAGCTATCAATTCCGAGGCTCGAAGGTCGACCCGGACCAGCCGTTGGAGTTTCCACGCACCGGCCTGGCCTGGCCGAACCGGAAACTGCAGGCCGCAACTTGCGAACTGGCCCTGCTGGCCCTCGACGGGCCGCTGGACACGGTACAGCAGGCCTCCGCTGTGAAATCCGAGACGGTGGGGCCCCTCACCACGGTCTACGCCGATCCGGTGAACCAGGGGCAGCCGCGCTACGTTGCAGTGGATCGGCTTGTGGAGGCGCTGACAGTCGGCGGCGGCATGTTCAACGTCAGGGTGTCGAGGATGAGCTGATGGCTGATATCTACGACCGTTCCCGGGCGATGGCCATTCGTATGCTGGCACCGCGGAGTAAGGGCGGTAGGGGGCTTGAACTACGCCTGACCAAGTTCGAGCAGGGCGAGTACGACCCGGCGACCGGTGGAAGTCCAACCATAGAGCGCCGCTTCGATGGTTCCGGCATGCGCCAGGACTACGATGTGCGGGTTATCGATGGCTCGCTGATCCAACAGGGTGATGTCGAGATCATCATGTCACCAGTGCAGCTCGGGGGGCAGGACATGCCGGCGCCGAGGAACGGCGACCGTATCGAGTTCGACGGCGAGGCCTTCAAGGTGGTGACTGCGAAAGCCTGGAACTACGCCGGACTGGACATCGGCTTCGTCGCGCAGGCGAGGAGGTAGCGCATGGCCCGTGGCTCTCGCATGCGTCAACGCTACTCAGGGCGCCAGGGCAGCTTCGCTGCAGCGGTGGCGCAGTTCCGCGACCAAGCCTTGGCTGCCGGCAATGCGATCTACCAGCGGATCATGTTGGACCTGTCCGTCAAGGTGATCGAGAAATCTCCAGTCGGTGACCCGGAGCGGTGGGCCGCGAACGTCGCCTACCGCCAGCGAGCGAGTGCTGCGGCGGACCGCTACGACGAGAACGTTGCGATTCGCAACACCCTGATCAACCTGAATCCGAGCAACTTCACCAGGAACGGGAAGCTACGTCGAGGCGTGAAGCACGCGAAGCCGCTGACCAAGGCGGAGCGTGACCAGAACTTCGACGTCAACGGGATGGTGGTCGGGCGCGGGTATGTTGGCGGGCGCTTTCGGGCCAACTGGCAGTTCAGCATTGGCACGGCCGCGCAGGGGGAGATTGATGACGTCGACCCGACTGGCAGCAAGGCAATTTCTGCAGTGACCGCTGGGGTCCAGCCGCTGAAGCTCGGTGATACCGCCTACCTGGTGAACAACCTGCCGTATGCGGTACCGCTGGAGTACGGGCACTCCAGCCAGGCGCCGGCTGGCATGGTCCGGGTGACCATCGCCGAATTCCAGCAGATTGTGGAGGCCGCCGTCAGGGCGAACCAGGTATGAGTCACGAGATCATTCAGCAACTGTTCGAGGCTCGCCTGGACGTCTGGGCGAAGGCCAAGGGGATCCCGGTCGCGTACCCGAATGTGACGTTCGAACCGACGTCGGGTGCCATATATCTACGCTGCTTCACGCTGCCCGCTGGCACGACCAGTAGCGACTTGGGCGGCTACCACCGGGGCTTCACCGGTGTGTTCCAGATCAGCATCGTGGTCCCAGGCGGGCAGGGCACCGGCGTTGCCGCAGACATCATCGCCGAGTTAGGTCAGCAGTTCCCTCTCTACAGCGAGTTGTCTCGCCCCGGTTTCTCCGTGCAGGTGGTGAGCCCACCAGCGCCGGGACCCTGGATATCGGGGGACATCGCCGATACTAAACCAGTCTCCATCGGCTATCGCGCCGACATCTTCTGATCGCCCGCATGGGCACACCAGCACCCGCCATGAGCGGGTTTTTTCATTTCCACACGAGGAAAACTCCATGTCCGCAAGCCTCCCCAACGGCGCGCTGCTGGCCATTGCTGCCACCTACGGCCCGGCTATTCCGATTACCGCTGTCTCCAACGCCAGGCCAGCGGTTGCTACCGCAGATGCTCACGGCCTGCTGGTCGGTGACGTCGTGTCGCTGGTGTCCGGCTGGACTGGCCTGAACGGCCGAGCCGTCAAGGTCGCAGTTTCCACCGAGGACACCTTCTCCCTGGGCAATATCGATACCACCGATGTGATCCGCTACCCGGCCGGCGGCGGTATCGGCTCGGCGAAGAAGGTCCTCGCCTGGCAGCAGATCCAGCAGGTGATGAACCCGACTACCTCCGGCGGCGAGCAGCAGTTCGTCCAGTACCAGTACCTCGAGGACGATGACCAGCGCCAGTTGCCTACCTTCCGCAACGCGCAGTCGTTCTCGATGCCGATCGCCGACGACCCCAACTTGCCGCAGTGGGCGGTGATTGAGGCGGCGGACCAGAGTAAAGCGCTGCAGGTGATCCGCCTGACGCTGCGCAACGGATCGGAGGTTTTCTACAACGGCTACGTCTCGGTCAGCGACACCCCGACCCTGAACGTCAACGAAATCATGACCCGGACCCTGACCATCGCTCTCGATGGCCGCCCGGTTCGCTACAACCCGGCCCCCTAAGGAGCTGTCATGGCGAAGAAGTTCAGCATCGCGCAGGCACCCACCTTCGAATCCAGTGTGGAAATTCCCCGCCTCGGCGGGGAGTCCATCCAGGTGCCATTCACCTTCAAGTACCTGGATCGTGAAGCGTTGGCCGACCTCTACAGCAGTTGGGGAGAGCGGTTCAAGCGCTTGGTCGAGGAGACTCGCGAGCAGTCTCTGGAAGCGTTCACCACGGCTCAGATCGACCTCCAGGTCGAGCAGGTACAAGCCGTTGTGGCCGGGTGGGGGTTCGACGAGGCGTTCACCGAGGCCAACGTCCGGCTGCTGGTGTCCTCCCTAGTCAGCGTGCCCGAGGCCATCCTCGAGGCTTACCAGAGCGCCTACAGCAGAGGGCGCTTGGGAAACTGAAGCGCGCCGCACAGGAACTCTATCGGCCTGTAGCCAGCCCCCAGGAGCTGGCGCAGTTCGGATTGTCGCCGGATGACTTCGACGAAAGCGACGAGCAGATGGAACTCTGGCCCTGCAACTGGACGGCCTTCATCGTCTTCGAGGCGATGAGTACCCAGTGGCGGGCCGGCATGTGTGGCGCAACAGGCCTGGACTACACCGCTTTGCCGGTGGTGATGCAGATGTGCGGCGTAGCCGCTGGTGAGCAAGCCGCGGTGTTCGCGGATATCCGGGTAATGGAAGACGCCGCTCTGCGGACCTTCCGCGAGCAGAGGGAGTCGGGATGAGCAATTTCGCCGAACTGGGCATCAAGGTCGATTCGAGCCCGGCCGCCTTGGCGGCCGAGGACCTCGACAAGCTGGTCGACTCCGCCGATCAGGCCGAACAGGCGATCGACAACCTGTCCGACGCCAGCAAGGGCCTCGAGCAGGCCACCAAGGGAGTGTCGCGCGCGGAGGAGGACGCTGCCCGCAGTGTCGACAAGGCGGCCGGTGCGCGTGAACGCCAGGCTGCTGCCAGCCGGAAGGTATACGACAGTGCCGCTGGCGAGATATCCATCATCAGCCAGTTGGAACGGGCGCTCTCCGGCAACGTCGCCAACATCGACGATCTGATTCGCGCCGAGAGCTTGCTCGAGCGGGCGCGCAAGGCCGGCCTGACCACGCTGCAGGACGAAGCGCAGTATCAGGATCGCCTGGGTGCGGCCTATGACCGGTTGCAGAAAGCGGAAACCAAGGAGGCCGCCGAGAAGCAGCGCCTGGTCGCGGCGCAGAACCGTCAGATCGAAGCGATGCAACGCACGGTCAACAGCATCGATCCGGTGACCGCCGCGTTGGCCAGGCTTGAGAAGCAGGAAGCCGCGTTGCGTGGGCTGCGCGCCGCCGGCGGGCTGGATGACGCCGGATTGGCCGCAGGCCTGGAGAAGATCGCGGCGAAGCGGCGGGACATCGAAGGGACCGGCGGCGCGATCAACAAGCTCGGGCTGACCAGCAAGGAAGCGCGCGAGAACGTGCTGCAGTTGGGTAACGCCCTCTCCACCGGTAACTGGCGGGTCGCCGCCCACAACATCGCCGAGATCGGTGTGAACGCCGGCGGCGCCGCTCGCGGTGTTATCGGCGTCCTGGCCCCGATTGGGCTGCTGGCAGCGGCGATCGGTGGTGTGACTGCGGCGGCGTACCTGGGAAGCAAGGAACAGGGCGAATACAACAAGGCGCTGATCATGACCGGCAACTACGCTGGTACCAGTGCCTCTGGACTGGGCGAAATGGCGCGCCAAGTCAGCAATACGGTTGGCACGACCGGAGCTGCTGCCGAAGTGCTGGCCACCCTGGCGGGCAAGGGAGACTTGGCCAGCGAAAGCTTCGTTGCCATCACTCAGGCCGCGCTCTCGATGGAGGAGGCAACTGGCCGCGCGGTAGCGGATACCGTCGCCGAGTTCGTGAGGCTGGGAGAGGACCCTGTGAAGGCCTCGAAGGCCCTGAACGAGCAGTACAACTACCTCACCGCATCCGTCTACTCGCAGATCAAGGCGCTGGAGGAGCAGGGGGATCACGCCGGCGCGGTGAAGCTGGCGACTGAGGCCTACGCTGACGCAATCAACCAGCGGACCCCGAAGATTCTGGAGAACCTGGGTTGGATTGAGCGTGCTTGGGATGGAGTCGCACGTGCTGCGAAGCGCGCGTGGGATGATGCCAAGAGCATTGGTCGCCAGGACATCGACTCCCAGATCGCCGACGTGGAGCGGCGCCTTGCCCAGCTCGATCAAGGTGGTTTCGGCCTGGTCGGCAACCGCGACGAGAGTCGGAACCGCCTGCGCGAAGAGCTCGACATGCTCCGCGAGCGGAAGAAGGCGATGGAGGACGATGCCAGAACCGCCGGCGAGCGCGCTCGGGCTGAACAGGCCGCCCAGAATGCTATTGACCGGATCGACGCTCGTTCCAGGGAGGCGCTGACCAACCAGCAGAAGCGCGCCAAGGAGTTGGAGCAGTACAAGAAGGATCTACAGGCGATCCGCGAGGTGAACCCGAACGATGACCGCCTGCAGCAGGCGACCATCGATCGCGAGATCGCCAACATCAACGCCAAGTACAAGGACCAGAAGGGCTCCGCCGGTTCGGTGGACCTACGCGCGGCCAATGCCGCGAAGAACAGCTTGGCCGAGATCACCGCGACCTACCGTAACGCGCAAAAGGAATTGGAGGCATCCCAACGCGCAGGCGTGATCAGCGCGGAAAGCTACGCGCAGCAGCGGATCTCGATCATCCAGCAGGAGCGGGATGAGGTCACCCATGCCTACGAGCGTGAAATCGCAGCGCTGGAGGCTGCCAGGGCGAAGCAAGGAACGTCGGCAGCCCAGCGAATCCAACTCGACCAGAAGATCGCCGACGCCAGGTCGGCCATGGTCAAGGCGCAGAAGGACGCGGACACGGAATTGGCTATTCTGGCTGCGAACGAGGATGGCAGGCTCGCCCGGCAGAAGGCCGCCACTAAGGCCTATGTCGATCAATTGGAGCGGCAGCGGGCTGCGCTTGCGGCAGCCGGGACTCGAGCGGCGAACTCCCTTGGGCTTGGTGATCGCCAGGCTGGGCTTCAGAGTAGTCTGGATGGCGCAACGGACCGCTTCAATGACGAGCGCGCCAAACTGCTGGACCGCCGCCGCACAGCGCCGGACAAGTACTCGCAGGAAGACTACAAACGTGACTTGGTGATCTTGGCGGAAGCCGAAGACAAGTACCGGGATACGGTGATCTCGAACTACGACAAGATAACCAAGGCCCAAGGGGATTGGCGCAGCGGTGCTTCCTCTGCCTTCCAGACCTATCTGGAGAGTGCTCGGGACGTGGCGGGTCAAACCAAGAGCCTGTTCACCAGCGCGTTCAGCAGCATGGAGGACTCAATCGCCAACTTCGCCACGACCGGCAAGTTGTCGTTCTCCGACTTCGCCAAGAGCATCCTGGCCGACATGGCGCGGATTGCAACGCGCGCCGCTGCCTCGCAGGCCCTTTCGTCCCTCTTCGGCGGATTCTTCGGCGATGGAAACGCTGCCGCGCAGTCTGGTGTCGACAACCTGGTGAGCAACAGCGGGCTGTTCGCCAACGGTGGTGCGTTCGCCGGCGGCGTGCAGATGTTCGCCACTGGCGGGGCCTTCACCAACAGCGTGGTCAGCACGCCAACTGCGTTCGGCATGAGCGGCGGCCGTATGGGTGTGATGGGCGAAGCGGGGCCAGAGGCCGTGATGCCGCTGACCAGAACCTCGTCCGGGGCCCTCGGTGTGCGCGCTATGGGCGGCAGTAGCTCGCAGATCAACGTCGAGGTGAACATTGCCTCGGATGGTTCGGCCAACGTCTCCAGCAGCCAGCCTGGCCTGGACCAGTTCGGTCGCGACATCGGGACGTTCGTCGAGCAGAAGTACCGACAACTCCTGGCGCGTGATCTGCGGCGTGACGGTGCGATCGGCCGCGCCATCAACGGGTAGGGCACATGGCAATCGAAACCTTCACCTGGGCCACCGAGAGCGGTGGCGAGGGCGACATCACCTTCGCCACCAGGTCTGCGCAATTCGGTGACGGCTACAAGCAGTTGGTGAGCGAAGGCCTGAACAGCAAGTCCCAGAGCTGGCCGGTTTCCATCACCGGGCCGGCGGCGACCATCAAGGCCGCGATGGACTTCCTGGACCGCCACGCTGGAGCGCGGGCGTTCCTCTGGACGCCGCCCCTGGGCGGCCTGGGCTTCTACACCTGTGCGGGCTACCGGCCCGTCAACCTCGGCGGCCGGGTCTACCGGCTGACCGCGACCTTTGAACAGGCATTCCATCCATGACACTGATCACCGATATCCAGAAGCTGGAGCCCGGCGGCGAGGTCGTGCTGTTCGAACTTGACGGCAGCGACTTCGGCGCCGACGTGGTCCGGTTCCATGGACACGCTATACCGCATAGTCCCCAAGAACTGGCCGCCGCCGGCGCCAACGCCGACCAATTACCGGCGAAACCGATCTGGTGGCAGGGACATGAATACGCGGCCTGGCCGGTGCAGATCGAGGGCATTGAGGCGAACAGCGATGGTACTGCGGCGCGGCCGAGCTTCACCGCCGGCAACGTCAATGGCCGGATTACGGCGCTCTGCCTGGCGTTCGAGGACCTGCTCCAGTTCCGCCTCACCATCCGGACGACGCTGGCGAAGTATCTGGACGCGGCGAACTTCCCTGGCGGCAATCCCGACGCTGATCCCTCCCAGGAGATCGTCGAGATCTGGTACTTGGACCAGAAAACCAACGAGGACGGCCAGTACGTCGCTTGGGAACTGGCCTCGCCAGGCGACGTTGGCGGCGAGCAGGTCGGCCGGCAGATGACCACCCTGTGCCACTGGGCGATGACGGGCGGGTACCGCGGGCCCGACTGCGGCTACACCGGCCCGTACTTCGACATCGACGGCAACCCCACCGATGACCCAGCCCGGGACGAGTGTGATGGCTGCCTGGGCACCGGTTGCATCCCGCGCTTCGGTGAAGGCAACCAACTGCCCTTCGGCGGCTTCCCTGCCGTCTCGATCATCGCCAGGAGCTGACCATGCTCAAGCACATCCTGTCTGCCGTGCAGAAGCACGCTGCGGCAGAGTATCCGCGCGAGTGCTGCGGACTGATCATCCGTTCTGGCCGGAGCCAGCGATACGTTCCCTGCGAAAACACCGCTGCCGACGCCGGCGAGGAGTTCCGCATCGCGCCGGAGGCGTATGCAGAGGCAGAGGACCAGGGAGAGATCGTCGCCGTGGTGCATAGCCACCCCGATGCCACCAGCCGACCGAGTGCCGCAGATGTCGCGATGTGCAACGCCTCGGGCCTGACTTGGCACATCCTGAGCTGGCCGGAGGGCGACCTGCGTACCATCGAGCCCGTCGATCAGGTGCCGCTGCTCGGGCGCGCGTTCGTGCATGGGGTGCAGGACTGCTGGCAGGTCTGCGCCGACTGGTACCAGAGGGAGTGGGGCATCGAGTTCCCGCACTTCGAGCGTGCCGATGGCTGGTGGGAGCGGGCAGACGGTCCAAGCCTCTACGAACAGCGGTTCGAGGCTGCTGGCTTCATCCGGGTGGACCGGCCGCAGCGCGGCGACATGATCGTGATGGCGGTGGGGCGCACCGCGCACCCGAACCACGCTGGGATCTACCTGGCGGACGACCCATCACTACCTGGCGAGGATGCGCAACACTTCGGCGCCGGGCCGTTCCTGTTGCACCACCTGTATGGGAAACCCTCAGAAATCATCGTGTTCGGCGGGCCGTGGCTTGAACGGGCGCGACTGGTATTGCGTCATCGAGAAGCGAAAACCAACTGAAGCGGCGCTGCCGCTGGAGGAATCAATGGTTCAAGTCTATGAACTCCGCATCAGCTATCTCGCAGGGAATGCGGAGATCGCTGTGCTGAAGGGAAGCCAAGAAGTGGGTGTTGAGCGATTCTCTGGGAAGGTTTGTGGCGGCCCCGGCTATCGCCGGATGGTTCATGGCGAGGTAGGGCTTACCGCGGAGTTGAAGAGCGGGGAGTGCTCCTTCGACTTCAGGCTGTCTGGGCCGAAGGATGCACGTATCACGCTGACGGTGGAGTGAGTCCGCCGACAAAGTTGTCAGTGCCCACCTCGTGCGAGCCGTATTCGACGGCGAAGCCTTCGCCGAGCAGTACCGCCTCGGCGTCCGCTGCTTCCTTGGACGCATAAATATCCATGAATCTCCAAGGCGCGCTTTGGACAACCGCCCAGCCTAGAACCCAGCCGGGATTGTCCGGGTCTTTAGGCAGGTTGTGGACGAGACTTCTAATGGTCATGCGATCTCCATGGTCAGGTGAATACCTTCCAGTGTCTTACGGCAGGGCACGCAGTACGTGTCCTATCTCATAGTCGCCCAGGTTCACCACCCAGCTTCCTTCCAATGGAGCTAGGTAGCCGAGCCTGGTGCCGTCAGGGGCAAAGAGCGCAGAGTCAATAATGCTGAAGGGTGGCTGTCCAGGGACTGTCGTTTGTCCAATGCCATCCACGATGTAACCAAGCACCTCCGTCGAGGCTCTGCTCTTGAAGATTGCCCACTTCCCAGTTAGATACGACTTTTCGGCCATAAAATGCTCCTTGTAGCTGTGGCAGATATCTATTGCGGCCTCGCGTTCTGTTTTGACGAGGCTGTTTAAGATTACGGGACCTGAGTTGGTGGTGGCACTGTGATTCTATCCAGTCTTGAAACGACTGAGGTAGACCCAGAGGTACGGCCGGATGCGTCTGGTACTGCGGCGCCGAGAACGCTCCTTGACTACCTCAGGCCAACAACCTGCTGGGTTCTGGCGCTGGAGCGGTGATGGTAGAGTCCCATCAATAGCTATGGAGGGGGTATGAAGGGGATATTCGTCATGACTTGCTTTGCTGTCGCCCTTGTAGGCTGCAGCAAAGAGCGTGAAGTTCGGAATGCGGTCTCCGAAAAGTTGAAGGATCCGCAATTCCAAATTTCAGAATGAACGTGAGGTTCGGAAGGGTCTATATTGCGGAGAAGTAAACGCCAAGAACTCTTTCGGAGGATATACCGGTTTTCAGCCTTATATTGTGGTCAATCGCGAAGAGCGCGGCCTTGACGCCATGGTTGGAGATATTGATCCTTGGGTAGTTGAAGGTGCATGTCAACCAAGTAAGCTGCCCAAAGGCGTTATTGCGTTTATGCCAATAAAGCCCGATGTCCCTAACCCTAGTGCATCTACCCCATACTGGGTTACAAGAGTTTCAGTTGCAGGTAGGTCGGAATGGTTGCTGAGTAATCTGGAGAAATTTCATTACCCGGTTTTCACCGAGAAAAGTGGTGATGGAGTCTTGAGGATTTTCGTTGGGCCATGGAAGAAAAGAGAAAGTGCTGAAGCTCAGCTTGCTATGCTTAGAGTAGAAATGGGTGTCGATGGATTTGTCATGATGTATAAGAACTAGCTCTTGAACCGTGTTGAACTTCTGAAAACCGCCTCCGGGCGGTTTTTTATTACCTGGAGAAACACATGACCACCGCAGCGCACCACACTCCGATGACCACCATCAAACTCTACGGCGCGCTCCGGCAGTTCGGTCGGGAGTACCGTATGCTCGTCGGGTCGACTGCTGAAGCGATCAAGGCCTTGTGCGTGCAGATTCCAGGCCTCGAGCGCTTCCTCGCCAATGCCCACCTGCGAGGTCTGGAGTTCGCTGTATTCCGTGGGAAACGGAACATTTCCGAAGATGAGCTGCAGTTCGGGGGCGCCGAGGAAATTCGCATTGCTCCGGTCATGCGTGGCCGGAAGCGTGGCGGGTTGGTGCAGACGATTGTGGGCGTTGCCCTTATCGTGGCGGCGACCATCATGGCCGGCCCAGGTGGTTTCGCCGCTGCCGGTGGTCTGACGGGGGCTATGGGGACAGCCGGTGTGGCGATGGCGATCGGCGGCGTCATCCAAATGCTCAGCCCCCAAGCCCAGGGCCTGAAGCAGAGCGCGGCTCCGGAGAACCTTCCCAGCTACGCCTTCGGTAGCGCCAGAAACACCACCGCCAGCGGGAACCCGGTGCCGATCTGCTATGGAAAGCGCCGCTGGGGCGGGGCGATTATTTCTGCGTCGATTTATTCGGAAGACAAAATTTAATTAGGAATGCTTTCTTGCTTGTTTAGAGAGTATCTGTAAGAGAATTTTTTGCCATATATAGAGCTGAAGTCTATTTGGTAGTCGAAACTTGTGTTTGGCGGCTGTAATGTTGTGAATATAAGCCTTGAGGTCGTGCACTCTTTGTTATCGTGGATATCTACAAGGACGATTTCCTCCCCTGTTTTTAGTGAGTCGTTGGGGCGAGGCATTCCGGCAATTGCGCAGTATGGGGATACTCCTTGTTTAGCTAGTGCGTGTAGAATGTTTCCATCTATCTCCTTGCCATTCTCGTAGAATGTTACTTTGTCTATATATGCTGGCCCTAGACCGTTATTAAATATTATCATTTTGTAATCATCTTTAAGGGATAGGTATGAGTTTACTCTTGGTTCGACGCTTATGTAGTTGTGTTCCTTAAGGGTATAGGCTTGATATGCGCTTAGGGTTACGGCAGTTATTGAAGTGATCAGGGCGCACCACTCAATCCAATGTGATCGTGAGGCCTTCTCTTGGTTGCTCATGATTTTCATTCCTTGAAAGTGAATTTGAATTTCCAATTTATATAGATAAACCCGCTAAGTGAATTTCTACTAGCACTTTAGATAGCCCGCTTATGTGCGGGCTATTTCATGCCCGGAGGAAAGCATGGGCGCAGAACACCAGCACCTGGCCGGCCGCAAGGGCGGCAGTAGCAAGCCGAAACAGCCGGTCGAGGCACCCGACAGCCTGCGCTCGGTCGCGATGGCCAAGATTCTGCTCGCCGTGGGCGAGGGCGAGTTCGCCGGCGTTCCGAGCGAGCGCGACATCTACCTCGACAACACCCCGCTGATGGATCCGAGCGGTAACCTGAATTTCCCCAACGTTAAGTGGGAGTGGCGCGCGGGGTCGGTGGACCAGGACTACATCCCGGGCATCCCTGCCGTTGAGAACGAAACCAGTGTCAACGTCGAGTTGCGCAGCGATACGCCCTGGGTGCGCTCGCTGAGCAATACCCAGCTTTCCGCAGTGCGCCTGCGCTTCGCCTGGCCAGCGCTCCAGCAGCAGGACACCAACGGCAACATCGGCGGGTACCGGATCGAATATGCCGTAGATCTGGCCACCGACGGCGGTGCCTATCAGGAGGTGCTGCGCGAGGCCGTCGATGGCAAGACCACCACCCGCTACGAGCGTTCCCGCCGGATCGACCTGCCGGCGGCCACCAATGGCTGGCAGGTGCGCGTCCGCCGCCTGACGCCGAACCAGAACAACAACCGCATCGCCGACACCATGCTGATCGCCGGCTACACCGAGGTGATCGACGCGAAGCTGCGCTACCCGAACACGGCCCTGCTGTACGTCGAGTTCAGCGCAGAGCAGTTCAGCAACATTCCGGCTGTCACAGTCCACTGCCGCGGGCGGAAGGTCCAAGTGCCGAGCAATTACGATCCGGAGACCCGGGCCTACCTCGGCATCTGGGACGGCACGATGAAACAGGCCTGGACCGACAACCCGGTCTGGCACACCTACGACATCGTGACCAACGATCGTTTCGGTGTGGGTAAACGCATCAAGGCCTGGATGGTCGATCGCTGGGAGATGTACCGGATTTCCCAGTACTGCGACCAGTTGGTGCCGGATGGGAAGGGTGGCCAGGAGCCGCGACACACCTGCAACCTGAACCTGCAAAGCCGCGCCGGGGCCTGGGAGCTGCTGCGCGACCTCACCGCTATCTACCGTGGTATGGCGTACTGGGCCCAGGGCCAACTGAAGATCCAGGCGGATATCCCGCGCGCCACCGACGTCGATTTCGCCTACACCAGGGCCAATGTCATCGACGGCCGCTTCAGCTACGGCTCGGCCAGTGAGCGCACTCGCTACAGCCGTGCCTTGGTCAGCTACGACAATCCGGCGAACAACTACGACACCGACGTGGCTGTGGCCACCGATAAGCGCCTGCAGCGGCGTTACGGCGACAACCCGGTCGAGGTGGCAGCCATTGGCTGCACCCGCGAGAGTGAGGCCCAGCGGCGCGGAAAATGGGCGATCCTAACCAACAGCCAGGATCGCACGGTAACGTTCCGTACCGGTATGGACGGGGCGATTCCGCTGCCGGGATGGGTGATTCCGGTGGCTGACGCGCTGCTGGCTGGACGGGAGATTGGGGGGCGGGTTTCTGCGGTTGCTGGCCGAGTGATCACCTTGGATCGCGATACCCAGGCAAAGGCTGGCGACCGGCTGCTCCTGAACCTGCCCAGCGGTAAGGCTGAGGCGCGAACCGTGCAGTCGGTTGCCGGGCGCGCGGTGACCGTGACGACAGCCTACAGCGAGACCCCGCTACCGGAACTGGTCTGGACCCTCGATGCCGACGACCTGGCGGTGCCGCTCTACCGTGTGATGAAAGTCAGCCAGCCGGAGCGGGGTGTCTTCGAGATCACTGCGCTGCAGTACGAGCCCGGGAAGTTCTCAGCGATCGACACTGGCGCCAAGTTGGAGAGCCGGCCGATCAGCGTTATCCCGATCACCACCGTGGCGCCGCCGGCGAGCGTCACGCTGACCTCGCACTACCAGTTCGATCAGGGGTTGGCGGTCAGCACGATGACCATCGCCTGGCCCCCCGTGGAAGGGGCTGTCGCCTACGACGTCGAGTGGAAGAAGGACAGCGGCAACTGGATCCGCCTGCCGCGTGCCGGCACCACCAGCGTCGATGTGACCGGCATCTACGCAGGAGGCTATCTGGCGCGGGTGCGCGCGGTGTCGGCGTTCGACATCACGTCGGTCTGGAAGAGCTCGATCCTGACCCAGCTCAGCGGTAAGACCGGCGCGCCACCGGCGCTGGCGTTCCTGCGTACCACCAGCGGACCGTGGAAGATCGGCCTGGAGTGGGCATTCCCGGCCAGTGGCGCGGCGGACACCGCCTACACCGAGATCCAACAGTCGGTTACCCCGGGCGGCAGCGAACAGAACGCAACTGCCCTGGGCTTGTTCGCATACCCGACCGACACCCACACGCTGACCTCGCTGGCGGCCGGCGCTCGCCTGGCCTTCCGCGGGCGGCTGATCGACCGGACCGGCAACGTCGGCCCCTGGTCGGCCTGGGTCGACGGTATAAGCTCGACGGATGCGAGCGAGTACAACGAGCTGATCACCAAGGAGTACGTCGAGTCCGCGCTGGGCGAGCAGTTCTTCGCCGACATCGATCAGATGCAGGTCGATATCACTGGCCTGCAGGACCAGATCGACAATCTGACCGATGTGCTGGCCTACGACCCGACGAAGACCTACGCGAAGAACGATATCGTGCGGGTCGGCAGCCGGCTGTATCAAGCGAAGCAGGCGGTGCCGCTCAACGCCTCGCCGCCGAACGCGACCTACTGGGCCGACATCGGACAGTCGATCGAGACGGCCAACGGCCTGGCCCAGCAGGTGGCCACCAACACCGCGGATATCACCGAGCTCGACGGTAAGGTCGAAGCGGCGGCTTCGAGCCTGGATGTTCTGCAGGCTGTCGCCCGCCGGGAGCCGGCGACCGGAGAGAAGGCCGATGCGCTGAAGGGCTGGGACACCATTGCTCGAGCCGCCACCGAAGTCACCGTGCGGGCGAACGAGGATGAAGCGCAGGCGAAGCGGACGAGCTTGCTTGAAGCGCGTACCGGGACCGCGGAGGGCAGGATCGCCACCGTGGAGTCGGTCGTTGCGTCGAACAATGCCGTGACCGTCCAGCGGCTGGACCAGCTATCCGGCCAGGTTGCGAGCAACGCCTCGGCCATCAGCACCGAACAGACCGTCCGCGCCAACGCGGACAGCGCCCTGGGGCAGCGGGTGGATACCGTCAGTGCGCGCACCGATACCAACGAGGCGAACATCCAGACCACATCTCAAGCGGTTACCTCGCTGGATGGCAACGTCAAGGCGCTCTACAGCGTGAAGCTCCAGGCGCATGCCAACGGGCAGAAGTATGCGGCGGGATGGCAGCTGGGCTTCGACAGCGGTACGAGCGTGACGACCATGGCGTTCCAGGCTGATCGCTTCCTCTGGTTCAACAGTTCCAGCGGGCAGACCGTGGCGCCGGTCTCGATCGTCGGCGGCCAGATGTTCATCAACAACGCGATGATCCAGGACGGCTCGATCACCAACGCGAAGATCGGCAACGTGATTCAGTCGACCGCCCTCGGTGCCAACGGTGAGCCGCTGTGGAAGTTGGATAAGGGCGGCGCGTTCACAATGAACAGCGCAACGTCGGGAGGGTTTATGCGCCAGACTGCAGAGGCAATAAAAGTGTATGACGGAAACTTGGTACTTCGAGTCCAGATCGGGAATCTTGATGTATGAGTTACGGAATGAGAACACGTTCAGCCGGCGGCTCAATACTCTTTGACAGCAATAATTACTCATTGAGGATGGTCTATCGTCGGGACTTGGGGAACATCCCCCAGGGGCTTTCAGTTACGGTCCCTGGGTTCGACGGTTCTAAAGGTGTCATGTTTGTCGTCTGCAATACGCCGGACTCTAGGTCTTGGATTCCTAGACATACCATTAGCGGCTCGACTATTACGTTTGGTTGGTCCGGCGATGTAACAGTGAATTACACTCTGTATGCGGTGATGTTCTCATGAGTTTCGGTGCGAAGTTTGTTGGGAATGCCGGTCAGGTGATAATCGATCAGGACCACCCTTGTCTGCATCTGGTTGCGTCTGGTACCTACCCAGCCACTAATGCCCAGATCATCAACGTCTCGTACCCATCTCCGGTGCAGAGCCCGTTCCCGCCGTTTGTTTTCTTTTGCCCTAATGGTTCGCATCACATAACGATGTTCCAACATGCTGGTTCGTCTGGGAACTGGACGGGTTTCAGCTTCTACGTGAAGGTGTTTCAAGACACAAGCGGTGTCGTACTGGGAGGGAAGTGGAAGGCATGCGCGGTGTTCATGCCGAAAACTGGCGGATGGGGGATGCAAATATTTGACAATCAGTCAAGAGTGGTATTTGACAGTAATAGGGATCTTGTTCGGTTCATAAGTGGTACCCAGCTGCTGAATTATTACGGAACGAATGGCAATTATCTTGGGTACTACACGTTGCATTCATGGTCAGCGCCGTGGCCGCATGGGACCGATGGGTATTTTCTGGTTAGTCATTTCAATGTACAGGCGCAACCGCCCCAAGGTGATACTGGAGAGTGCTCCATTGGGTTTGTTACTTCGGCCCGAAACACTGTCGTAGCAACTGTTCAAGTCGGCGGACCTGGGCAAGACGCAATACGAACACCTTTCCCATGGCCTCTTCTGGCCATTGCATAGCAGGAGAACTCTATGGCGTGGTACTCAACCGGAACCGTGGCGGTGACCGCAAATAGCCCGACCGTTACCGGTACCGGCACACAGTTCTCGTCCAATGCCCGAGTCGGCGACGCATTTCGCGGACCCGATGGACGTTGGTACGAGGTCACAAACGTCGCCAGTTCGACGGTCATCTCGATCAAGCCCAACTACCAGGGCAGCACGGCCAGCGGCCAGGCCTATGCGGTGGCGCCGATCCTGGGCTACGACAAGGACCTGTCGGATCGATTCAACCTGATCGCCAGCCAGTGGGGGGCAACCCTGGCGGGGATTAAGCCCTGGGCGCTCTCTGCAAATGCGGCGGCAGCGCGGGGGGATCTCGGCCTCGGCAGTGCGGCTGTCCGCGAAGCGCTCGGTAGTTCGGGCGCGCTGTATTCGCGAGACAGCATCCTCGGCGCCGTTTCGCAGTCGAGCGGCGTACCGACCGGTGCGGTGATTGATCGCGGGAGTAACGCGAACGGGGAGTATGTGCGGTTCGCGGATGGGACGCAGATTTGTTGGACGAACACTCTCACCTTCACCGCTGGGGTCACGTCGGTCGGTGCGAACTGGTCGTACCCGGCGAGCTTTAGTTCCTCGTACCCCATCGCTGGGGCTGTCTCCGCTTCTGGTGCTGGTGGAGACTATGACTCTGGCGTGTCGGCGAGAAACCAGGGAGCGACCTACTTCAATCCATCCGCGGGTACGGCTGGGGTGGGGTTCTTCTGCATATCGTCGGCATCATTCACATCAGGCGCTCAGACTAGGAATAACAGGGTCGTCGCCATCGGGAGGTGGTTCTGATGATCATCAAGTTGTCACCGTACGCACCACTGCCAGGCAGCGACGAGCGCCTGTCACTGAGCAGAGATGGCGATGTGCTCATCGTGAATGGCCAGGCGTTCGACTTCACTCCGCTCCCGGACGGCGGTGAACTGCCGGCCGAGGCTATCGGGTCGAAGTGGTTTGCTGGTCCCGCAGTGCGACGTGCCGGCCGGCTGGAGCTGAGTCTGCGGTTCCCGCTGGCCGATGATGCCAGTGCCGCTGCTCGCTTCCCTGAACCGCTGCTGATCGATGCCGATGGACCTGTGGAGTTACCGCGATGATCGACTGGAGCAAGGTAAAGACCGCCGAACAGCAGGCGCAAGAGCGCAGGCAGGCTGAGTACGATGCCGCAGCCGTGGCGCGAGCAAATGCCTACCGCCTGGAGAGTGACCCGCTCAAGACCGAGGCTGAATTCGCTGCGATCAAGGCCGGTACCGAGCCGGACTACAGCGCCTGGGTCGCCAAGGTCGAGGAGATCAAGGCCAGGTATCCGCTGCCGGAGACGGGCGGCGTGTAGGAATCAGGGAGATATAGAATATTATCGGCGCATATGCGGTAATTGAATATGCGCCGATTTTTTTACTGCTGATGGAAATTTGCTGACTGGTTGCGTCTTAAGAAATCTTCAAGGTTTGCAGTATTTCTGATAACTGATACTTCCTTGATTTCTATGTCTCTGTCCCTTTCGTTAGGTTTTGTATAGAACCTAAGCATAATTTTAGCTATGTGGCCTTCTAGCTCTGAGCCTTTATCAAATCCAAGCTTGTTGAAGATTACTATATTGTCTTTTCCTGACTTTATTACGGGGTAGTAGCTGCTTGCCCGTTTTTCGTTTGCGCCATCAAGAACAATTCCTAGCTGAGAGTCCTCAGTTGTATGTATTACCATGCCAATCATTTCTGACTCTGATAGATCTCGGTTTACATCAAACATGACTCTTCCCTCACCGGGCTTTGCGGTATCACCTTTCTCTGTGGTGATGTGTATAATTCCTTCTTGAAGACTTGAGGCTTGCATAGATGGTAATGGTGTGAATTTTACAAAATCTTCAACTGGTGATTTGATCGTTTTGAACTTACTTTGAGTGTACATGGCGATATCCATGCTGCTTTTCACGGATACTGAGCACTTTTTCGGAACTTTATTGACTGGAAGTCGTAATATCATCCGTTCATGAATTGGTTTGGTGCTGTAGGCGTCTTTGTTGGTTTGGCTTACGGTTTTGTTTCCAACAGTACAGCTTACTGTAACCGGGTAAGTATCTGTCCAGTAAGCATTTGGCGCCCCCATCATTGAGAACTGTATTTCAAGTCCTTTTTTTGTTTCGATTAAGTATAGAGGATATGCTTTTTGAAATGCCGCGATTCTGCGCTGTTCCGGGTCTTTATAAGCGTTGTCTCTGGTTATTGCATGCAGCGCTCTGAACTGTGCGGTTTCTAATATGTTATAGTGTGTTGGGTTTATAACCTTTGGGACAAGCTGGTACCAAGTCCAACTTCCTGTCGAGTTATAGAACTCCGGGAGTCTGTCAAGCGTACCCTTGCGCGCGCATTGGTATGCTTCGTTTAGGGCTTTATCACCAGATGCTTCTGCTAGCATATAGAGCGCCTGAAGCCCCCAAAGGTGGCCATTTAGCACATGGTACTCTTTATCCCTAGTTATCCCATTCCAGGAGTATTCTGAAATCCAGCAGGAGTCACCATCTCTCCAAAGAGATCCGCCTTCGGTTGGCTGTCGAATCATGAGTTTCGCGCTTTTCAATGCGGCTTCTCGATAGCGCTCTTCACCAGTGGCTTGCCACCCTGCAAACAGTGTCATTGGTCCGAAGAAGCCATCCATTCCTGACCACCAAGGCGCCTTGATGCCTCGGTCATAGTCAAAGCCATAGAACCATCGAGTCCCATCTGCCTCTCTAGTTGCTGGCTGATATTCATCAAGCATGAAGTCCAGTACTCTCTTTGCACTGGTCAGACTTTTTTCTTCCCCGGTTTTTTCGTGCTCCACAAGAAGTCTGAACGCTAAGAAGAATGGTCGAAGCGGATCTTTTTTGGCCGCCGTTTTTTGAAGACCTGCTTCATCGTATGAGACAGGATCCATCCAAGACCACTGGAATGGCGCTAGCTCTACCGCTGATCTCGCGGCAAGAGACTTTTGAGGGTGTTCAGCGGCGTGCAGGGAGGCTGATAGGAGCAGAAAAGCAATTAACGAGGCGGAGCGTTTCATTGGCTTGCATTCATCCATAGTTACAAGGCGGCAGAATTCTACCTGAAGTGAGGTTGTCTATGCCCATCACCGAGCAGCAACTGCTGCATATCCTCCCGAACGCCGGCCCTCGAGCCGGCGTTTTTGTTGGTGCGCTGAACCGCGGGATGACCCGGTTCGGTATCACGTCGCCGGTGCGCGCGGCGGCGTTCCTCGCCCAAGTTGGCCACGAAAGCGGCCAGTTGACCCACCTGGTGGAGAACCTCAACTACAGCGCCCGCGGCCTGGCTGCGACCTGGCCGAGCCGGTACCTCGGCGCCGACGGCCAGCCCAACGCCCTGGCGCAGCGCCTGGCGCGCAACCCCCGAGCCATCGCCAACAACGCCTACGCCTCGCGCAACGGCAATGGCGACGAGGCATCGGGCGACGGCTGGCGGTACCGCGGGCGCGGGCTGCTACAGATCACCGGCCGGTCGAACTACCGCGCCGCCGGCACCGGGCTGGGCCAGCCGCTGGAGCAGGAACCCGAACTGCTCGAGCAACCGGAGTGGGCGGCGATCTCGGCGGCCTGGTGGTGGGCCAGTCACGGCTTGAACGACCTGGCCGACCGCGGCGAGTTCGCAGCCATCACCCGCCGGATCAACGGTGGACTCAACGGCCATGCGGAGCGCCTGGCGCTGTGGGAGCGGGCGAAGAGGGTGCTGTCGTGATCTCCGCCCGCGCTTTATCGGTCGCGCTGGCCTGCCTGGTGCTGGTCGGCCTCGGCACCGCCGGCGGTGTCTGGCTCGGCGCGCGACACTACCGGCCGCAGTTGGATGCCGCGAGCGCGGATCTGGCTGCCTGCCGTGCCTCCCGGGGAGAGTTGGAGTCCGCAGTGGCAGAGCAGGTCCGGCAGGTTGCCGCGCTGCGCATGGCCGGCGAGCAGCGCGCCCGGGATGCCGCGCAGGCTGTGGAGCGGGGGCGGCAGCAGGCCGCGGAGCAGTATGCCGGAGCCCAACGCCTGCTGAGTCAGCGAACCGCCGGTGAGCAGTGTGCGGCCGCCGAGGCGGTCATCGATCAGGAGCTGGGTCTATGAGGGTGGTGCTGATGCTGATGATTGTCGCGCTGGTGGGATGCGCCGGCCGGCAGGAAGCCGAGCCGCGCACGGTGCGCGTAGAAGTTCCGGTGGCGGTGCCGTGCCGAGCGCCCGCGGTCGAGGTGCCGGCCTGGGCAGCGGCTGGGCTGAAGAAGAGCGACGACCTACAGACCAAGGTCCGCGCGCTGCTGGCCGAGCGGCGGCAGCGGATCGGGTATGAAGCCCAACTGCTGGCTGCCAACAGGGCCTGTCAGAATTAGGAGTAGACTACAACCTTTTCCTACGGAGCAGGGCGATGCTGGTCATTCGATTCAAGGGCTGGTCGGTGAAACTCGACCACCAGGTGGGTGGAGCAGGGAAGTTTGGCATCTGGTCATTCCACGGCTCGGAGAGCAGCTACGTCCCAGACATGCAGACGATTCTCCGGCATGCAGCGATCCGGCCGGCGGAGCCGAAGGAAAGCGGCGAAGTCGAGGTATTCATCTGCGACGCGCGCATGCCGCAGAATGAGTGGCGTGCCATAGGGACGGGCGTTGCTGCCTATGAGGCGGAGCGCTGAGTCTAACTCCGTCTGGGCGTGGATGTTGAGAGCTAGCTGTTTTGCTAGTGGTTGCGGTGTTGTTGGCTACCGAAACTGCGCGCTCGAAGCACGGAAGGAACGCCATGGATATCGAACGGACGCATATTCACAGCCAGCACGGCATCAACTTCAGCTTGGCGATCATTCGCCTCGCATGGGCGGAGCGCAGCCGGCTGCTTCACATGAAGTACTGTCCGTCAGTGAAAGCCAGTCACGCGACTGCTGATCTTGCGGTTGAGGTTTTCGACCGGATGCAGGCAAAGGACCGACCTTGCATACTGAGGGTTTTTGTCTCGCTGCCCCTGACCCGAGCTCAGGCTGACTCTCTGAACCAGCAGCGTGTCACCGTTGCTGGCATGGTCGGTATGCTTGCGGGTGTAGCCGGTAAACGCATCAACACTTTTGTTGGGGTTGGCAGCGGCCTCGCAGTTCGTTGGGCTACTCAGCAGGCCTTGCCGACCTACCACGCTGGAGACGTCATTATCAGCGTTGAAGGGGAGGTGTCCGGCGGGATCGGGCCCCAGCATTCTGTCAAGTCGGAGATCGTCCAGAGTGCTGGAGAACCTGCATGAATGATGTCATCCAGTTCGCCATCTGGACTGTAGTCATTGTTGCGGTCGGTCACCTAGTGCGCAACAGGGAGGTCCGGAAGTGGCTTGGAATCGCTGTGTTTGTTGCGGCTTGGGTGCTTATTCTTCGCTTCTCCTCGGTCAAGTTGGCAGGCTTTGGTCTTGACATCTTGGGGATTTGCCTTGGCATCCTCGGGGTTGACCTTTTTTTTCGACGGGACAAGTTCTCAAAAGCAGATGAATGATGGCGCGCAGGCCGGCCGAAGTGATGGTATTGAAAAACGCTACGTCAGCCCAAGACCCTGCCCCCGGCTTGGCCGTCTGGTAATGGACAAGCGGTGTATAGCCGATGACGAACAGAGGATGTTCAAGTTATGGAAACGAAAAAACGTCGGGGCCGCATCTGGCTCTTCCACATCGTATTTTCCTGTCAGATATGCGTCGCCGCCGAGGTCTCGGACGGATTGGAGGAGCTTGCCCGTGGCACCGTCATTCTCACTGTAATGGGCACTTCAGCAACCGGCCACACAAGCGATCATTTCGGGCACAGCAGCTATGCCTATGCCCGCGAGGACGCGGCAGCATTTGTAGCCTCAGAAGGAGCAATCTACGGCGTGCAACTGGAGCGCGCCTGGAGGAAATATCAAGCCGACACTCCTGAACCCAGGCTGGAACTGAGCTCCTTTGCTACCGGACTATTGGCGCGTAGTGAGATGCAGTGATGGCGGCAGCAAGCGCTAGGGCGGAAAGCTGCGATATCACTATGCCTGGCCAAAGATGGCAACGAAAGGATGGCATTCAATCGGGGCTTTTCATGTCATCCAAGCTCTTGCTGCTGGTCAAACTACTGGTATGCCTGCCTGTCCACGCCGGGATTGACCTAACGCGGGATAGGCAGGACCACCCCGTTATTGCCAGCAGTTTCTACAGTTCGATATTGCTGGCGACAACGACCATCGGCACCAGCGACCCAAGAGAAGGTACAGAACTCTCTGGAGACGTATCCAAGGAAATCAGCAGCTACGACCGGAAGCTCAAGCTGGCGCATGACGATGCGGCCGCTTTCATGGCTAGCAACGGCGCGATCCGCGGTGCGATGCTGCAAGCGGTGCTGGACACCTTGCGCCAGCGCGCCGAGCTTGCGCGCTACAGTGATCTGCAACTGGCGTTGGCGGTATTGACCTATCCGCCCCGCTAGCCGCTGGTGCTAGTGAAAGGGCCTATAGGAGATCCGCGGCTAGGATGACTTTGCTACGGATTTGCTACAGCAAATTGAGTTTATTTCGTATCTATATGATTTTATTAGGTAATTTTTTATAGTTTGACCGATCCATCATTGGCGCAACGGAGAAGCGGCGTGAGAGGGCGGCGGGGGCGTTGGTCGGTTCTGGGCGCATCGGGACTTCGGCAGGGAGAGCGGAGCAGGGCGAGGGATTTTATCAGGTATGGAGGTGGAGGAGGGGCGGGATGAGCGTGCTAGTGTGAATGCGTGCAAGAGCCGGGGCTGGTGGGATGCCGAGATGATTATAAGTCTGCCGTCGGTCCGGCACCTGTATTCATTCATGAGTTTTTCATCAGAAATTTTTTTCAATATTTATTTTTGAAGAATTTTATAGTTGGCCGGGTAGTCAAGGTTTGTAGGGTAGAGCTGTTGAGTGGGGCGAGTGTGTTGGCCTAATTTGACCGAAGGAGTGAAGGATGAATACTTATTTTGATATTCCGCATCGGCTAGTGGGAAAGGCTCTGTATGAATCATATTATGATCATTTTGGCCAAATGGATATATTGTCAGATGGAAGTTTGTACCTAATATATAGGCGGGCAACAGAGCATGTAGGTGGTAGTGATGGGCGTGTTGTTTTCAGTAAACTGGAGGGTGGTATTTGGAGTGCGCCTACCATAGTTGCCCAGGCGGGAGGACAGGATTTTCGAGATGTAGCTGGTGGGACGATGCCTAGCGGAAGGATCGTCGCGGCCTCGACGGTTTATGAAACAGGAGAGGTGAAGGTCTATGTATCTGATGATTCAGGTGTGACATGGGTACATAAATTCACATTGGCTAGAGGTGGGGCGGATTATAATTTTGCTCATGGAAAAAGTTTTCAAGTAGGGGCACGCTATGTGATTCCTCTTTACGCGGCGACGGGAGTCAATTATGAACTGAAATGGCTAGAGTCTTCTGATGGCGGAGAAACTTGGGGCGAAGGAAGCACGATCTACAGCGGGAACACACCATACAATGAGACTTCTTACCTTCCTGTGGGAGATGGCGTAATTCTGGCTGTAGCCAGAGTAGGATCTGGTGCCGGAGGAGCGTTACGTCAGTTTATAAGTCTGGACGACGGCGGCACATGGACTGATCAGGGTAATGTGACTGCACAAAATGGTGACTCTACCGATATTCTCGTAGCCCCTTCTCTCTCCTATATTTACTCTGAGGGAGGTACACCACATGTAGTTCTTTTGTACACGAACAGAACGACTCATTTTTGTTATTACAGAACAATCCTGCTGGCGAAAGCCGTAGCAGGCTCCTCCGGCTGGACGGAGCGTGTTCCTGTGTATAGTGCGCCAGCCGCCTCCGGTTATACTAGTCAAGTCGTTTTGGGAGGTCGAAGAATACTGGGTAATCTATTCAGGGAGACGTCTTCTACGACGTCGGGAGCTTATCAGTTTGAAGTGTATCTGGGAGGAGTCCCGGATTTTGAGTCAGACTGGTTTTCTGTTTCTTCAAATAGTTTGTATACCCTGAGTCATGGACTCCAGAGGTCGCCGCGTCGGGTGGTCGTTGAGTTTGCAAGGTCATCGAGTCCATCAACATGGAACATTGTCATGCCCAGTTATTTCAATGATGGAGGGCATAAAGGCAGTGGGGCTCAGGTTGAAGTGGGTAGCTTGAATATTCGGCTTGGAACTGGAGCGGCAGTATGGGGCACGGGATATTTCGGAGGAATCGACAATAGTGCCACGACTCGATTCGCTACCGGGTATTATCGGGTCAGAGCATGGATTTAGCTGCCCACTGACTAGAAATCAAGCGGAGCGATTGCTGAATCGCATCTACCGGACGGGCAGGAGGTCTAGCTTGCTCGGCCCATTAAAAACTGCAGCGGTAAGGGTAGGCTGCGACCGTTTTTCAGTCACTGACAAAACCTCCGTAATATAGTGCTTACACCTGGTACATCTGGATACTCTCCGAAGAGACTGGCGTGGCCTCAATGCGCGCGGGATTACCACTCTTCCGGATGTGCACGTTTCCCGAGCCTGGCCTGCCAGACAACGCCGATCCCAACGCCTGGAGGTCTGCGTAGGCGTAGAACCAACGAGGGCCGGCGGGCCGTGGCAGCTCCTGGCCCTGCCGGTGTGCCCCTGCCGACCTAGTCCATTTGAAATATTGCGATCCTGGCATGGGCCAGTAAGATGGGCCGTTCGACGACCCGCACCAGCCTCTATCAAGGATCGATGCATGAGACTGCCCCGCCCGCGTTTTGCCCTTTCCGCCGCCTTGCTGCTTTGCCTTTCCGGTTGCGTGTCGGAACTCGATTCGGGCGCCTATGGCAGTATGGACGATCCGCGCAACGCGCAGATGCTGGACCTGGTGGACCAGGCGCTGAAGGGGAACATGGCCGTGGTACTGGTGGCCGACGTGATGCCGCACAAGTCCCTGAGCGATGCCCTGACCATGACCCAGTGGACGCCAACGGCGATCTGGGAGTACGAGAAGGACCCGAAGGTGACCTTCGGCCGCAAGTTCCAGACCAACGCGCTGCAGCGGAAGCCCGACGAGACCTATCTGTTCAAGGCCTTCGAGGTGCATATCCTGCCGCCCGGCAAGTACCTGCTGACCGGCGGCGACGACTACCAGATCCATGGCTTGCTCGACCAGGTCGGCGCCCGCAGCGGTCCGCCCGGTTCGGGCCATGGCGCCAACGGCACCGCGTACCTGTCCCCCGAGCTGTATCGCGAGTACTACCGGGAAGAAGTCTGGAAAGATGCCACCTATGGCAGCGAGATCAAGACCGAGAAGGTCTGCACCGCCGTGCATGTGGCCTCGGGCGCCTGCGTGAGCTGGGGCGAGCAGCAATACACGCAGACGACCCAGGGCTCCCAGGCCGGCTATTACCAGCAGACCGACTCCCGCGACGTGCCCTCGATCAAGGTCCAGGCGCGCCTGCCGGTCGACAAGGCGCTGGCCAGCTTCACCGTGCAGGGCGGGCAATTGCTGCTGGCCCCGCGCATGCACCTGAAGACCCCCGGCTACAAGTACCAGCAGTCGAAGTGCCGGGCGATCGATCCGAAGAAGATCGAATGCCCATTGGAAAACCTGACCGTCTACACCTGGCCGGCGCCGATGGACTTCAGCCAGTCCCTGATCGCCCAGCGGGCCCTGAGCGACAAGCACCGGCAACTGCTGTCCAGACTCCAGCCCCTGCAGATCACGCCGCTGCGCAAGCAGGGCATGGAAGACCCGGTCTGGGGCGTGCCGCTGTCATTGAAATAGCGGGTGTTCGCTCAGGGGGGCGCCGGGTGCCGCCCCTATCCACGATCGGCAGGGAAGCATTTCCCCACAAGGAAGGTGACATGAACGTATATCGCAAGGTTTCCCGCAGTGCCGCGACTTGGCTGTGCGCCGCGCTGCTGGCCGCATCCGGCCATGCCTGGGCCGAAGACTGGTGGGTGGTACACAAGGGCGACGACCCTGCCGAGCTTGACGTGTTCCTGGCCGATGCCGATTCGCTGGCACCCGTGCCGGGTATCGAAAACGCCTGGCAGGTGCAGATCGCCATGCTGTTCGACTCCTTCCATCTGCTCAGCGCGCACCAGTACCGCTGCGATACGCGAGAGGTGAAGGTGGTCAACGCCAAGACCTTCTCCAACAACGGGCAACCCACGAACCTCCAGTTCACCTTCGCCAAGGGCTGGACCCCGCTGCCCAACGAAAGCCATGAGGCTGTCCTCCAGTTCATCTGCGCGCCGCAGGAGCGCGAACGCAATGGCATGCGCTCCACCGGCAGGGGCGTGCCATTGCAGGCGGTGATCACCGCCGTCGGCATGGTCGAGATGGAGCGCGCCCAGGCCAATCTCGCCGAGGCCCGGCGCAAGCTCGAAGAGGCCAAGAGCGATCGCGTCATGGGCGAACTCGATCGTCTGCTCGGCAACGAACCCCGGAAGCCCTGAGCCGCTCTGACTGAAGCAGGGTGAGGCGAGGCGGATCGGGCCGTTTTCCGGAGCGATCGGCGTAGGTCCGGAAGGCGCGTCGGGAGGGTCTCGATGAAGTGGTATAGCCGCATCAGCCTGGGACTCAGCCTCGCGGTCGCGAGCGCTTTCCTGGTGGCGTACTGGCGATCGCTCGTCAGCCATAGCTATCCCAATATGAATGCGCCTGGGCTGATCGCCTACCTGCTGGTCTTTCCTGCCTGCGCCCTGTTGCTGCATTCCCCTGCGTTGGCATTCGTGCTCCAGCAGCGAAAGCTGGGAAGCGCTCGCGAAAGAGCGCTGCAATGGACGATCAACCTGGCGCTGTGGATGGCGCCGCTTTGTTTCATATTTGCCAGTCTTTAATCAGGCACTCGCGGGTGTGTAGCTCGAGTAAGCGGACTGCTTTGACATCTCCTGCTGCGGCGGAATACAGGTGCGTCCTTTGAGTCGCTCAGCGCTTCGGCGCAAAGACCATCTTCACCGGCGCATCGTGCTTCAGGCGCGAGCCGTTCGGTTGGTTCCCGGGCTCGAAGCTAGGGTGCCAGGCCCTGAGTTCCGTATCGGACAGCCACTCCAGTTGCAATTGGTCCGCGGATGCGCGCAGGTCGAATTGCGCCAGCGACCGCACGACTGCATGGCACTTTTCCGATTTCCCGGTTTCGAGGAGGGAGACCTGTATTTCTTCGCCCCAGGTGATCGAACCTTTCTCCGGGCATTTCCGAACCTCGACGTGGTATTGCCCGTTCGGCGACGGCAGGTCGGAAATCAGCTTGTCGGGGCCGCACGCGGCGAGGAGTACGCTCAGTATCAGCAGGGGGCTTTTTTTCATCCATGACCTCTGTGGAAATCTCGGAAAGGAATTCCTCTCTTTTCCTGGCGGAAAATGGGCAGGAAGCGGGCCTGCCCATCCTACGCGCGGACTGCTGGATCTGCCCATGGGCGATCCACAGCTTCGTGCACGAGCGATATCAGATGGCGCTGAGCGATTTCAGGATCAGATAGGTGCAGATGAGCACCCCTGCCATGGACAACAGGCCCAGGGCGACAATGCTGAGTTTCATCGGGTTTCCTCGTTGAACTGCGATGGGCTGCTGTATCAAGGAGGGGAGAGGCAGCAGGCGGGGGGAAAGCCCCGGAGGGATGAGCGGCCCCCGGGGCTTTGGTGACCACCATAGGAGAAAGTCACATTGATAAGGCTAGCCCTGTTTCGCTGTGCGGCAAGCGAAGCGGCATCGCTTTTCCCGCAGGATCGGGAAAATGCCTAGCCATACCGCAGTGATGGCCACGGAGGGTCCATGCGCCTCGTCCATTTCCTGATTGCCCTTCCCGCCGCGCTGCTGGCTGAGCCTCAGATAACCGCGCGGCGCAGGTTCAGCGTTCGTCGCCGATCTCCAGTTCGATGAAGTCGATGACCCCTGCCGCGCGGTTGTCGAGGCGCTCAAGTTCCTGGCCGTCCAGCGTCTGCAACAGCGAGACGCCGTGTTCCAGGCGCTCGCCGGAGGCATGCGAAGCGGCTTCGCGGGTAGGACTGAACAGCCAGGCGTGCGGATGTTGCGCGCGCCAGGCGGCGCGGGGTGAAAGGCTGACCTCGGTGCCTGCCGGGTAGTGCCAGGCGCCCAGTTGCAAGGCCTCGGCGAGGACCGTACCGCCGAGGCCGTACAGGCGGCGGTCGCGGTCGAAGGCCAGGGCGCCGCCGCTCAGCGCGATGCCGCGCACCGACACCCGTTGCCCGGTTTCCGGCATTACCCGCCAGCGCTCGGCGTCGCGGTAGCCGTCGGTGTAGACCATGCCATCGCTGGCGAACAATCGCGCACCGGCGGGGAAGTCGATGTCGTCGGCGCGGTTGCCGATCGCCAGGCTACAGCCTTCGAAGGCGGCGGGACGCCCGTCGCGCTCGCTGGCGAAGGCGATTTCCTGGCTGGCGTCGCAACGCCAGCCTTCGATCTCGGCGACTCCCTCGCCACGCAGGCGCAGCGAAGTGGGATGGACGCCGGTGGTTTTCCATGGGTCCTGCGGGTTGTCCTGCTCGCTCTGCAGCCAGCGTTGCAGGTGGCGGGTGGCGACGCCGCGGATCGTCACCGGGGTGGGGAATTCGGCTTCTCGGAAGCTTTCCGGCTGGTGCTTGAGTTCCAGCTTCAGCCGGGTGCCGGCAGGCATCTCGATGCCTCCGAGGCGGGTAGGGCGCTCGAGCACGGCGCTGTGCGCGGCTTCCTCGCGTGCACGTTCGCGCTCGTACTGCCAGAGACCGATCTCCAGCCAGGCGCGCAGTCCCAACGGGATCAGCAGGAGCAGCATCAGCAGGCCGCGGCTCGGCCAGCGGCGGCGCAAGCGCTGGCGCGCGCGCGGGCTGAAGGCCAGGAGCGATAGCCAGATCAGCAGCCAGATGCCGGCGACGAACGACGACAGGTAGATGAGCGGGACGATCAGGGGAAGAGGGGCGACGGGGATCACGCGGGCGTCCTTGCGGGTTGGGTTCCATGACGTCTCCGGCGCGGCGTGCCGGGTACCTGCCAGAGTTTACAGGGCGCGTCCCGATGCCGCAGCGGCAAACTGTCTTCAGGCCTTGTCCGCCGGGGGCCACGCCCTGGAGAGGGAGGCGCTCGGGGATGGAGTCGGCGAAGTGCCGATTCAAGCCCAGGCGCGACGGGCCGATGGGGTGGTTATCGGTTTCTGTAGTCCAGTGGGGAAAAACCAATGAACGAAAGCGTCGCCAGGGTGTTCGATCGGATTCTACGGGGGCTCGGGTTGAAGACCCTGAACGCCCAGTTCCTGCTGTCCTATGCACTGATGTTCGGCCTGGCCGCCTGCGCCTCGGTGGCGTTGTACCTGAGCATGTCGATCTCGCCGGAAACCATCAACGTGGCCGGCGCGCAGCGCATGCTCAGCCAGAAGATGGCCCGCGAGGCGCTGCAATTGCGACTCGGCGCCGGCGACCCAAAGGCCCTGGCCGCGACCATCGCCCAGTACGAACGCTCGGCCGCCGACCTGGATACGGGCAATGCCGAGCGCAACGTGAGCCGGATGGGCGCGCCGGAGATCGCCGCCCAGCGGCAGAAGGTGGCGCAGATCTGGGGCCGCTACCGGGCCATGCTCGACCAGGTGGCACAGCCTGCCAGCCAGGTCGATCTGCGCGGCTTCTCGCAGTATTCCACCGAGCTGTTGGGCGAGCTGAACAACCTGGTCTCGCTGATGAGCGCGCGCGCCGACAGTGTCCAGCACACCCAGATGTGGATCGCCTTCGGTTGCCTGTTGGCGATCCTGGTGCTGGTGGTGCTCGGCCGGCAGTTCGGCCTGGCGCCGCTGATGCGGCAGTTGCGTGGGTTGGAAGTGGCGCTGACCGAGGTCGGCGCGGCGAACTTCACCCATGCCCTGGCGGCGGGCCATGCGGACAACGAGATCGGCCGCATCGTCGCTGGCTACGAGCGGATGCGCCAGGACGTCAGCGGTTTGCTGGCGAACGTCAAGCGCAGCGCGGCAGAGACCGACAAGGACGTGGCCGAGGCCCTGGAGCAGGCGCTCGGCGCCGGCGACCAGGTGGCGCGCCAGCACCAGGACCTGGACCAGGTGGCCACCGCGATGAACGAGATGAGCGCCACCGTGGCCGAGGTCGCCCGCCACGCCAACCATGCGGCGCACTCCACGCGCGACGCCGCGGCCCTGGCCCACGAGGGACGGCGTCTGGTGGAGCACGCCAGCAGCCAGACCGGTGCGTTGGCGGAGGAACTGGAACAGACCGCCCTGGCGCTGAACACCCTGCACCAGCATGCCGGCAGTGTCGGCCAGGTGCTTACGGTGATCAGCAGCATCGCCGAGCAGACCAACCTGCTGGCGCTCAATGCCGCCATCGAGGCGGCGCGGGCCGGGGAGGCCGGGCGCGGCTTCGCCGTGGTGGCGGACGAAGTGCGTTCGCTGGCCAACCGTACCCAGCAGTCGACCCAGGAGATCCAGGGGTTGATCGAGCAGTTGCAGGACGGCGCCAACGATGCGGTCGCCGCCATGCGCGGTAGCGCCAGCCATGCCCAGAGCAACCTCGTCGAGGCCGACAGCGCGGCCCAGGCGCTGGGGCGCATCGTCGCCACGGTGGAAGAACTGGACGGCCTCAACCAGCAGATCGCGACCGCCGCTGAGGAACAGAGCCAGGTGGCCCAGGACATCGACCGCAACATCACCAACGTCTCCGGACTCTCCGAGCAGGCCCACGAAGGGACCGCCGCAGTGCTTTCGGCCAACCAGAGGGTCAAGGAGCACATGGCTGGCTTGCGCGTGGTGCTCGGTCGCTTCCGTACCTGAGGCTGGCTGCGGGCGTCGGCGCTAGTCGGCGGACAGCTCGCGGATCAGCGCCACCGTCAGGTACAGGCGGGGGGCGATGCTGGATAGTTCGAGGTATTCCGCCTCGCTGTGCAGGCCGGCGCCGACCACGCCGAGGGTTTCCAGCACCGCCGGTTTGTCGCTGCCGGGCACGTAGGCGTAGCCGGCGTCCGTGCCGAAGCGCATGGCGATCGGCTCGATGCGCTTGCCGACTCGACCGTAGAGCGTCTGCGCGGTTTCCGCCAGGCGCTGCGAGGCGGGGTTCTTCACCAGAGGCGGACGACCCTTGTCGAGACGCAGACTGACTTCGGTATCGGCGACCAGGCGTTCGCCGGTCAGCTTCCGGGCGTCGGCCAGTACCCGCTCGCTCTCGGCCGGGTCCGAGTAGCGCATGTCGGCTTCCGCCGAAGCCTCGGCGGGAATGATGTTGCGCTTCTCGCCGCCCCTGGCGAGGGTCCAGTTCAGCGTGGTGCCTTTCGCCGGATCGCCGAGGTCCTTGAGACGCAGCAACTGGTGCGACAGTTCGAGAATGGCGTTGCGGCCTTGCTCGGGTGCCGAGCCGGCATGGGACGAGCGACCCTTCACCTCGAGCAGCAGGCCGTCGATGCCATTGGTGGCTACCGTCACTGCGTCCCGGTCCGGCGGCTCGTAGGAGAAGACGTAGTCCTGCTGCCGGGCCAGCTCGGCGATCAGTTGCTTCGAGCCGGCGGAGCCGGTCTCTTCGTCGGGATTGAACAGCACGGTGATCCGTCCGTAGTCCCTGAAGCCTTGCTGCCTGAGCAGCGCCAGGGCATGCAGCACCATCGCCACGCCGCCCTTGGCGTCGGCCACGCCGGGTCCGTAGGCGCGCTCCGCGTCCTCGCGGAACGGACGCTTCGCCGCGCTGCCGGCGGCGAACACTGTGTCGTAGTGGATCATCAGCAGGAAGCGCTTGCTGCCGGTGCCATCGAGGGTGGCCACCAGGTTGTCGCCGGCCGAGGGCGTCGCCGGTGCGCTGCGGACTTGCGCGCCGAGCGCCTGCAGGCGTTCGGCGAGCAGCGCGGACAACTGGCCGAGGCCTTCGGCCTGGCCGGTACCGCTGTCCACCGCGACCAGTTGCCGGAGCGTGTCGAGGTAGGCCGGGCGTTCGGCTTCGGCCTGGCGCAGCAGCTCGGCGGCTGGCGTGTCGGCAGCGAAGGCGGCGGGCGAAAGCAGGAAGGCGAGGGCGAGCGGCAAGAGGCGGGGCAGGCGGCGGGCGTGCACGGAAGGTCCTCGTCTGGCGGGCGGAGGCGGCGCGGTTGTGCGCCGCGGTATCCGATTGACCTTAGGTCATGAGACGGTTTCCGCCAGCAGCGCCTCGACCTTGCGCCGCAATTCTTCCAGCAGGGCTCGTTCCTCGGCCGAATAGTCGCGCGGTCGGCTGTCGAGTACGCAGACGGTGCCGTACGGGGTGCCGTCGGGCGCATGAACCGGATAGCCAAGGTAGTTGCTCAGGCCGAACTCGACTTCATCCTCGTTGCCGGCCCATTCCGTCTCCTGGCGCGAGTCGCGCACGTGCAACGGGGCGTCGCGGTCGACCACGCGTTCGCAGTAGAGGGGTTTGGCGCCGTCTTCATGGACGCTCTTGCGGCCTTCGGCGCCGATCGGGTAGGTGTCCTCCAGGCGTCCGGCGGAGGCCTCGACGCGCATGTGCCGGGGCAGGGAACGCATGATCAGCACCGACGGCACGTCGAGCCGGCGGGCCAGTGCGTCGATATCCCGGCGCAGGGATTCGAATCGTTCGGAGGATTTCGCCATGCCCGGCCTCGCCCATGTCTGGTGGATGAACCGCGACTGTAGCGGCGAAAGGGGGCTTGGCCTAAATACCCTTTGGTGCGCTCCCCCTCGCTCGAGCGCATAAGCGCCCGGCTGTCACTCCTCGGTCGGGCCGGGCAGGTACTCCAGCAGGTCTCCCGGCTGGCACGCCAGGTAGGCGCAGATGGCCTCCAGGGTAGCGAGGCGAATGCCCTTTACCTTGCCCTGCTTGAGCAGCGACAGGTTCTGTTCGGTGATGCCGATGGCCTGGGCCAGGTCCTTGGACCTGGCCTTGCGCAGGGCGAGCATGACGTCCAGCCTGATTTCGATGGGCATGGCGGACCTCAGACGAACTGGCGGTTTTCCTCGGCGAGCAGGGCGGCCTTGCGCTGGATGCGCGCGATCACCATCACCGAGGCGGCGGCGAACAGGCTGACCAGTTCCGCCGAACCGAAGCTGAGACTGACGATGCGTTGCCCCTGGGGTTGGAGGAAGGTGACCCAGACTGTCAGCAGCGGTTCCAGCAGGAAGTTCGCCAGCACCCAGCAAGCCAGGCACAGGCCGACCTTGCCGAGCAGCGCCGCGGCGTCTTCGCAGAAATACTCGCCGCGCCCGTAGTGCTGGAACAGCCTTCGCAGCGCCTGCAGTCCACTGGCCAGGACCAGCAGCGGCAGGCTCGACAGGAGGATGCCGCCGAGGGCCTGCCAGAGCGGCATGTCCCGCGCCACAACGCCGAGGTCGCCGGCGACACCGGTGGCGGTGAGAGCGAAACCGAGGCCGTGCTCGCTGGCAAGGTCGGGGAAGATCCAGCACGCGGCGTTGAGCAGCAGCATGCCGGCGATCAACAGCAGGGTCAGGGTAGCCATCAGGCGGCTGTAGCCGGCCAGGCGGTCGCTTGTCATCGGGGGTACTCCTGGGAAGGTGGGCAGGCCCCTCGGAAACGAGGGAAACCGAAGTGATCATAGTTTAATAATAAATTATCGTAAAACGATAATTTCAAGATCGCTGCATCCGGCCTGGAGCGCTCCGCAAAATCCCCCCCGTGCCTGCCGGGGGCACGGAGGGGAAGCGTCCTACTTCTGCAGCAACTGGACGTTGTCGATGAACATCGACTCCTGCTGGTTACCGCTGAGGATCATCAGTTCAGCACGCTTGATCGGCCCCTTCGGCAATTGCACCTGGCCGCGCAGGCTGGCCCAGCGGCCATTCTCGACCACCTTGTAGCCCAGGGGCAGGTATTCGCCGGGCCGACCCTGGCTTTCCAGGTAGAGGTAGGCATAGGTCATGGCCTGCGAGCCGCGACCGTCGCCGACCCGTACGTCCGCGCTGAACGCGTAGGTCCGGCCTGCTTCCAGGTTGCCCAGCAGGCTGGTGCTCGCGCCGGTGCCGGCGTAGCGCCGCTGGTAGGCTTCCAGGGCCAGCCGCCCGGCGCTGGCGACGCGCGTGGCGCGGGCGCTGGCATGCACGCCGCTCCAGCCGCCGATGCCGCTCTCGAAGTCGTAGGCGATGCGTTTCGGCGCCGGCGGTACGCTCGGCGGCGCGGCCTGGGCTTCCTGCAGGTTCATCTCGTCGACCAGCAGGCTGGCGCCGCTGTCGCTCCAGACCGCCACGTAGAGGTTGCGCTGGTCGGCGGCGGGACGGTAGTCGAAGGTCTTCTCCAGGCGACTGAACTCGTTGCCGCTGACCGACAGTTCGACGCTCTGCGCCGGGTTGTAGGCCAGGGCGCCATCGGCGCGTTCGCTGAGCAGCGCCATGCGCACGGTTTCACGGGTATTGGCGGCCTTGAGCATGACCTTGCCGCTCAGCCGGTAGCCGCTGCCGGCGCGCAGGGGGGCAATGGGGCGGACCAGCAGATCGAAGCCACGCACGTCGACCAGCAAGGCATTGTCGCGGCAGCCCTTGGCGACGTTCACCAGGCTCAACTGGGCGTTGCCGGACCATGCGCGCCAGCCTTCCATGCTGGCGAACTCGCCATCGCCGAGCAGGCCGCCGAGCTTGGCTTTCGTGCACCATGGCAGGTCCGGCGGGGTCGGCGTGTCGCCGCCGGAGCCCGGGTTGAGCGTGCCGGGTACCTTGGTCGGGCGAAAGTCGGCGATCTGCGTGGCCATGCTGTTCAGCGCGCGTACGGCGTCGGCGTGTTCTTCGCGGCCGCAGGGCTGGTTGGCGCATTCGGCGTTGACCAGGCGCGGGTTGGCGAAGAACGGTGCCTGCTTGTTGGTGCCGAAGGCATGCGGGTAGGCCATCACGGTGGCGAAGCGCCCTTGCACGCCGTAGCCTCGGCTCCATTCGTAGGTGCCGCTGTGGGCGTAGCGCGGATCGTAGTAGCTGGACTCCAGGTCCTGCTCGTAGGAGTGGCGCAGGCCCATGTTGTGGCCGGCTTCATGGGCGAAGGTGTTGAGCCCGCAGTCGACCCCGGTGAGGTTGTAGGCAATGTCCTTGGCGTTGCTGTGGAAGCGCCCGCTGTTCTTATCGCCCGAGCCCATGTAGCCGATGCCGCAGGTGATGTAGCCGTTGCCGCTGTTCTGCGAGCGGTTGACCAGGCTGACCAGGTCGGCGCCGTACTGCTCGCGCAGGCGCTGCACCTGCGGGTCGCGCATGAAGCGATCGAGGTTGGCGCCGGTCACCGTCGGGTAGTCGGCCCAGTCCAGGCGCTGCTTGTGCACCAGACGCAGGCGCAGGTTGACGCCGCTCTTCTCGTAGGCGGTGTTGGCGAACTCGATGTAGCTGGCGATCCGCGCATCGATGTCGCGGCCATTTGCGGTCTGGGTCGCCGCGGTGGTGTAGAGGACCATGATGTCGACGGTCTTCGGCGCGGCCTGGGCGGCAGAGGCTACCGCCAGGGCTAGGGTGGAGCAGAGCAGGGATTTCTTCATGGGTTGCCTGTGTTCGGACAATAGGAAGCCATGGCGCCCCGAGGGCACCGCTGGGGAAACATGCTGGGAAGGTGGGCTCAGCCCTGGGCGGGCGGCGGCATCGGTGGCAGCTCGGCGAGCGGCGCGTCGACATGATCGCCGTGCGGGTCGCTACGCGCGGCGATGTCGTTCTCGTCGATCACCCGGGTCTTGCCGCTGCGGTTGTCGACGATGATCGAGTAGCTGCCGTCGAGGGTGGCGACATTGATGTGGGTTTCCAGGCTGCCGCGCACCACGGTCAGGCTTTCCGCCTCGTCGCCGTCCACCAGGCCGCCGCGCCAGACCGGCAGGCCGGCGCTGTTATGGGTGCTGGCGAGGCGTGCCTGCAAGGGCCGCTCGCGACCCGGCAGGCTCATTTCCAGCACCTGGCCGAGCGCCAGCGTGTCGAGCAGGGCGGGTTCGACCTGCGCCAGGTATTCGGGAATACCCTGGGCGCCTTCGCGGCTGCGCAGTTCGCCTTGCCAGAGCGTCACCCGCTCGCGTGGCGCGGGCGTCGTGACGGGGGTCGGGGCGAGCATGCGGGTAGCGTCCGCCGCCGGCGCCGCGAGCGCCGCTGTCGGGGCGGCGGCTGCCTGGGCGGCGGGGGACTGGCGGGCCTGCGGCGATGCCTCGGGCGGAGCCGGGTCGAGCAGCCAGCCGCCGATCAGCGCACCGCCGATGGCGGCGGCCGAGGCTGCGTAGATCCATGTCTTGGCCACGTTGTTTCTCCTCTGAGTGAACGTGGCGCGGAGTCTAGGAAGAAGCCTCTCCCAGCGTGGCGGCAACCGTTCACATTTGCGCCAGGCCGCGCGCCGGCGTGACGAAACTGCGAATCAGGCCGGAGCGCTGCGGGCGCCAGGTCACGTGCGCTCTGTGCGCTGCGGCAAGGCTGGCGTTCGGCCGCCATGCTGTTCGCGGCGGAAGGCTTCGGCGCACCTGGCCGTCCTCGCGCTTGAAGAACTGGACGAAGTTGCTCGGCTCGTCGAAGCCGATGCCATCGTCTACGGCAGCCCCACCTATATGGGCGGACCGGCCTGGCAGTTCAAGAAGTTCGCCGATGCCACCTCAAAGCCCTGGTTCGTCCAGCTGGCTTCGCTGACGCCTGGCGCTGGCTATGGGGTGTCGACATCCCGGCCGACGGTGGCATGTTCGCTCATCTCCAGGCAACCCGGTACGGCCTCTAGCCGCGCCGGGGCCTCAGCCTCGCGCCAGTTGCAGGAGACGGGCGCGCTCCTGCATCAGCGGCCGGCAACTGCGGATGCCTTCGACGATGCTGTAGAGGCTTTCGATCTGCTGCTGGCTGAGGCTGTTGTTCTGGGCCCAGCCGAGCAACTGCAGCCAGGTCCAGCGGGCGATGGTCTCGCTCTGCGTCTCGGCCTTCCTGCGGTCGTCCCCGTCGCTCTGTCCGACCAGGGTCTCCACCAGCCCCGAGGCGCACAACGGCAGCAGCTCCCGGTACTGCTCCGGGTGCGTGTCGCGTAGGCGACGCAGGGCCATTATGGCGGTGGTTATCGAGTCTGAATCCAAGCTTTTGTTCACAGTTCACTCCTTGTGCGTACAGGCTGGCGGCTGGTTGATCCCTGGGCCGCGAGCAACTGTTCGATGAAACGCGTCAGCTCTTTCTTGAACTCGGGTGTCAGGCTGGACACCTTGAGGATGAGCTCGGCCAGCTCGTCCTCGGGGCAATAGAGGTAGGCCATGGGGACCTGGAGGACCATGGCCAGCTGTTCGGAAGTCCGCATGTTGGGGGAGTGCCGTTCGCGTTCGTATTGGTTCATCCGTGCGCTGGCGGAAAACTCGTCCATTCCCACCAGCATGCCCAACTGTTTCTGCGAGTATCCCGCTCTGATTCTTGCGGCTTTTAGCCGGGTACCTAGCATCCATACAACTCCCGTCCCGTTGGCCCGCTCGCTCAAGGTTGGGCAAATCTGGACAAGATGGAAGCTCAGGAATCCTTAGTTTTCGCCGTGCCGGAGGCTCTGTCGTCCGGGGCGGCGCGCGGTTTCGACGCCGTGTACGAGGCTGCGGCGGGGATATGCGTCGATGTCGCCGAGATCGCGCATGCTCCGGTTTTCTCGCGGCGAGCCGGAGTATATGCGAATTGCATAAAGGCGGACGCCGTTTCGTCGCCTGGGGGCGGCGGGTCGTCGTCTCGCCAGAGGGGCGGGCATCGGCGCCGAGGCGGCGGAAAACGGCGATCGGGACGATACTCAGGAAAGGTGGGCGTTGCGGAACCAAGCCTCGCCTTCCAGGACTAATAGCCGGGTTTCACGCAGAGGTCATTCCCATGAGAACAACAACAAGCATCCGCCGTGTCGCTGCCGTCCTGGCAGCGCTGCACCTGCTCACCTTCGCCGAGGTTCCGCTCGCCCAGGCAGCGATGATCGGTACTGCGGAAGTCATGCAGCAACAACAGCACAACCTCGATCGCCAGCAACTGCTGAAGATGCTCGACGACCAGGGCGTCCAGAAGAAGCTGGAGGCCATGGGCGTGCCCCGCGACCAGGTGGCGAGTCGCATCAACAGCCTGACCAACGCCGAGCTGGCGCAGTTCAACCAGCAGCTGGACCAGGCGCCGGCGGGCGGCATCATCGGCATCATCGTGTTGTTCCTGGTGATCTTCATCATCACCGACATGCTTTGCGCCACGGATATCTTCAGCTTCATCAAATGCATCAATCGGTGAGGCGGCTGGCAGGGGCACTGCTGGTCTCCGCAATGCTCGGCGGCTGCGCGCAGCCGCCGAGACTGCCGCCGGAAAGCGCGGCGCTGCCCGCACGGGTGGAGCTGCGCGAAGTGCCGTTCTTCCCCCAGGAAGCCTACCAGTGCGGTCCCGCCGCGCTGGCCACGATGCTTGGCCAGCGCGGCCTGGCGTTGACGCCGGGGCAATTGAAGGACGAGGTGTTCATTCCCGGTCGCGAGGGCAGCCTGCAATTGGAGATGGTCGCCGCGGCGCGCCGCCACGGCATGCTGGTCTATCCGCTGCAAGGCGGACTGGAGAGCGTGCTCGAGGAGGTCGCGGCGGGCAACCCGGTGCTGGTGTTACAGAACCAGGCTTTCTCCTGGTGGCCGCGCTGGCACTTCGCGGTGGTGGTCGGTTTCGATCGGGAGCGCCGCGAACTGGTGCTGCGCTCGGGCATCACCCGGCGCTGGGTTACCGACTTCACCAGCTTCGAGTCGACCTGGAAGCGTTCGGGGCGCTGGGCGGTGCTGACCCTGCCGGGTGACCGCCTGCCGGCCACGGCAGCGGCGGTCCCGTGGCTCAAGGCCGCCAGTGACAGCGAGGAAACCGGCCACCCCAAGGTTGCCCGGCGCGCCTACGAAGAAGCCGTGCGACGCTGGCCTGAGGACGCCTTCGCCTGGTTTGCCCTGGGCAACAGTCGCTACGCCGCAGGCGATTCCGCCGCTGCCGAACAGGCCATGCTCACCAGCGTCGAGCGTCGCGTGGATTTCGCCGCGGGTTGGTTCAACCTGTCCCAGTTGCTGGCGGAACGCGGTTGCGCGGCGCCGGCGCGCCAGGCGCAGGCCTGCGCGCGGGCATTGCAGCCTGGGGAAGCCCGCTTCGCTGCGGCCTTGCCGCAGGCCGTCGCACCCGCGGCTCGGTGCGCCGAGCTGCCGGCCTGTCCCGTTGGCGCACCGCCCCGCTGAGGCGGCGGAGCCGAAGGTTGTCGGAACCCCGTTCCAGCGAGACGGCTCTATACCTGGGAGGACCCCACTCAGGTGCAGAACATGGCCAACGACAAGCGGACTTCGCCCCCCACCCCCCGGCAACCGGCCAAGGGCGGTGCGGCGGGCAAGCGCCAGGGGCATGCGGCGGAGGGCACGCGCAAGCCGCGTGCGCGCGGCGAGGAGCGGAAAGAGAAACCGGCCGACGGACGTTCGGCCACGGCGCTGACCGCCAACGAGCGGCGGGAGATCGACGACAAGCAGCCACCGCGCGCCGCTGTCCTGCACGAGGTGATTCGCGTCCAGGGCGAACACGAGTTGCAGCGCACGCTGGCGGCACTCTGGTGGTCGGCGGTGGCCGCGGGGCTGACCATCGGCCTCTCGTTGATGGGCATGGGCCTGTTCCGCGCTGCCTTGCCCGAGCAGGAGTGGGCGATCATCGTCAGCAGCTTCGGCTATCCCATGGGCTTCCTGGCAGTGATCCTCGCCCGCCAGCAACTGTTCACCGAAAACACCCTGACCGCCGTGTTGCCGGTGATGACCGAGCCGACCCTGGAAAAGGCCTGGCAACTGTTGCGTCTCTGGAGCGTGGTGCTGTTCGGCAATATCGTCGGTACGCTGCTGTTCGCCTGGGCGGTGCTGCATCTGCCGATATTCAATGAAGCGGCCGACGCGGCGTTCCTTGAGATCGGCCGCGAGGTGATGCACAACGACCTGGCGCAAATGTTCGCCAAGGGCATCGTTTCCGGCTGGATGATCGCCACCATGGTCTGGCTGATCCCGGCGGCGGAGGGCGCGAAGATCTGGATCATCGCGATGGTCACCTACCTGATGGCGCTGGGCAGCTTCACCCACATCGTGGTGGGCTCGGCGGAGGTAGGCTACCTGGCGTTCGCCGGGGAAATCGGCTGGACCGAGTTCCTGCTGAAGTTCGCCCTGCCTACCCTGGGCGGCAACATCGTCGGCGGTAGCCTGATCTTCGCCCTGATCAGTCATGCGCAGATCCGTAGCGAAGGTTGAGGAGCGGATGGAAAAAACGGCACCCCGGGGTGCCGTTCTGTCGACGCGGACTAGACCCCGAGCTTGTCGCGCAGGCTGTAGTACCAGGCGCCGATGGCGGTGAACGGTACGCGGAACAGCTTGCCGCCGGGGAAGGGGTAGTGCGGCAGGCCGGCGAAAGCGTCGAAGCGCTCGGCCTGGCCGCGCAGGGCTTCGGCCAGGACCTTGCCGGCGACGTGGGTGTAGGTCACGCCGTGGCCGCTGCAACCCTGGGAATAGTAGATGTTGTCGCCGATGCGGCCGACCTGGGGCAGGCGCGAGAGGGTCAGCAGGAAGTTGCCGGTCCAGGCGAAGTCGATCTTCACGTCCTTCAGTTGCGGGAAGGTCTTGAGCATCTTCGGCCGGATGATCGCCTCGATGTCCGCCGGATCACGAGCGCCATAGATCACGCCGCCACCATAGATCAGGCGCTTGTCGCCGGAGAGGCGATAGTAGTCGAGCAGGTAATTGCAGTCTTCCACGCAGTAGTCCTGCGGCAGCAGGCTGTGGGCCAGTTCCTCGTTCAGCGGCTCGGTGGTGATCACCTGGGTGCCGCAGGGCATCGACTTGGCCGCCAGTTCCGGGACCAGGCCGTTGAGGTAGGCGTTACCGGCGACCACGATGAACTTCGCCTTCACCTTGCCTTGCGGGGTATGCACCACCGGGCTGGCGCCGCGCTCGATGCGGGTCGCCGGGCTCTGCTCGTAGATTCTGCCGCCGAGCGACTCCACCGCCGCCGCTTCGCCGAGGGCGAGGTTCAGCGGATGGATGTGGCCGCCGCTCATGTCAAGCATGCCACCTATATAGTTGTCGGTCGCCACCACCTCGCGGATGCGCTTGGCGTCCATGATCTCCAACTGGTTGTGGCCGTAGCGTTCCCACAACTGTTTCTGCGCGCGCAGGTGATCCATCTGCTTCTCGGTGAAGGCGGCGAACACCCCGCCGTCCTTCAGGTCGCATTGGATACCGTAGCGGGCCACGCGCTCGCGGATGATGCGCCCGCCTTCGAAGGCCATCTCGCCGAGCAACTGCGCTTCGCGCTTGCCGACGGTGCGCTCGATCACGTCGATGTCGCGGCTGTAGCTGTTGACGATCTGGCCGCCGTTGCGCCCGGAAGCGCCGAAGCCGACCTTGGCGGTTTCCAGTACGGTGACCTTGAAACCATTCTCCAACAGGAACAGGGCGGTGGAGAGGCCGGTATAGCCGGCACCGATCACGCAGACGTCGGTTTCGACCTCGCCCTGGAGTTCCGGGCGGGGCGGCGCGGGATTGGCCGACGCGGCGTAATAGGAGGAGGGGTAGGGGGTGTGCGGCATCTTGCACCTCTGTTTTTTATTTTTTACGGATGCCCGGATGCTACCCGAGTCGAAATCGGCCGGCTAGCCTCCGTGCAAAATTTTCAACGGACCCCCAGAAAATAAAAATTCCACTTTTTCAGAGAGTTAGCGAAAAAAAAGCTTGACGGTGTTTTTGGGGTCTGTAGAATGCGCGCCATCAGCAGGCACGTAGCTCAGTTGGTTAGAGCACCACCTTGACATGGTGGGGGTCGTTGGTTCGAATCCAATCGTGCCTACCAAACAAATCCTGCGCTGCTGGCGGGGCAAGAAAGGCGATCCGAAAGGGTCGCCTTTTTTCATTTGCGCCCCGAAAAAGGCCGCTCGGCCCGTGCTCGCCTGGGCTCGCGCTTCATCGCATAGCCGCTATTGACAGCGGGGGCGGTCTTTTCCGACCCTAGCGCCTTCACGGATGATTCAGGCGACAAGGCTCATGACGACCTCTTCCGGTTCGCGTATCGGCGGACTTCTTCACGCTTCCCTTTTTTCCCTGCTCGGACTCGGTCTCCTGCTCGCCGGCGGTTTCAAGACCGTCGAGCGGTACCATTTCCTGCGTACTGCGCAGGAAGCCCAGGGGACGGTCAGCGCCTTGAATGCCGGCGGTTCGCATCCGCAGATCGATTTCACCAGCGTTTCCGGCGAGCGGATTTCCTATCCCCAGGGCGGCTTCATCTTCGGCTACCAGGTGGGCGAGCCGGTTCGCGTCCTCTACGAGGCTGGGCGGCCGGCGGCCAGCGCGATAGTCGACGATGCCGGCGCGCTCTGGGGAACCAGCGCTTTCCTCTGCGGCTTCGGCGCACTCTTCGGTATTGTCGGGTTCAGGGGATTGCTGGGCCTGCGTTCTTCCCAACCGACCTCAAAAGGACATTGAAGTCATGTCGCAACTTCCCATTCCCTTGCCCCTCAACGAGAGTCGCTGGCGCTACGTGACGGCCAGTGGCGGAGGCATGACCGTGGCCTTCCTGGCGGGTAGCGGCGGCTCCATCACGTTGCTCTCGCCGGAGGGTGAGAACGTGTCCTTCCGCTATGGCGGGGTGGGCGGCGGGATCGGACTGGGCATGCGCCTGCCGCGCTTCGGCAAGGTCAACCTCAATGTCAAGGGCAAGAGCGTTGGCGGGGCCGGTGCGCTGGAGGCGTTGCCGAGCACCGGAACCGTCTTGGTCGCGGACGGCCTGGTGGGGCGCGACCTGTCCCGCGGCGACTTCACCGGGCCCTGCATGTACGTCGAACTCGGCGCGGGAGTCATCGCCGGCGGTTCGGGCACGGCGATTCTCTTCGGCCTCGATCCCAAGCTGCTGGCGGCGGTGGCGCTGGCGAGCGCCTCGCCATTGACCGCCGCGCTGGGCGCCAGCATGTCGCGGCAATTACTGCAATCGTCCCGTGGCGCCCTGTTGATGGCCGGGGTCAACGTCGGTGCACAGTTCGGCGGCGGCGCGGCGGCTTACCTGGGGGCGTTGTTCTGATGCAGGAGGGCGATCCGGGAGGATCGCCCTTTTTACCTTGCGCAGGCGTGCGGCGGCCAGGGCTCCGTTGAGTTCCATGGCCAGCGGGGCGGTGGCGGAAATCGTTACCGGCGCGGGGAACGGTCGTCGGAGATTCCGAACCGGCATGGATCGGTTCTTTCCAAACAAGCCCATCCACTCGTTCGAGGTGTCGTGCTTGTGTCCAGGTTGATCATGCCCGGAGGGCCGTTGTCGCAAGAATCCGATGTCCGGATCTTCTGTTCAGCCAAGGAGCGGCTGGACTTCTACCGGCGGGAAATCCACTACGAGACGGGCCAGCTATCCAGTCGGACCAACGCCTACCTGACGGCGCAGTCGTTCCTGGTCATCGCCTATGCCTCGTCGATGGCCAACCTGAACCCGGCCTGGGGCGAGCTGTTCACCCTGGTGGTGCCGGCGCTCCTGGCACTGCTCGGGATCGTCAATTCCCTGCATGCCTGGCCGGGCATCCAGGCATCCTCGGAGATCATCTGCCACTGGCAGTTCAAGCAGTCCTGCCTGTTGCACAGCGATCCGGAGATCGGCCTGGCCTACGATGATTCGCCATTGTTCAGCGAACGCGAGGTCAACCGCGGCAGCTTCGAGAAAACCTTGCTGTTCTCGCGACGCGTGCCGTTCCTGTTCGCCGGCTTCTGGTGTGCGCTGGGCGTGTTTTCGCTCTGGTTGCAACTGGCCGGTTAGCGCTGGTGGCCCATCGTTTCGGCAAGGCTTGGCGTTGGCGGAGGCTTGCCGGCTCGATAGGCGGGCGCCGTCGGATCCGGGAACGCCCGGCGTCAGGGCGCTGCCTGCTCGCAGAGATCGTTGCCGAGGAGGCGCGCGCCCAGGCCGCGAAGCAGGTAGGTCTCGACATGGCTGCCGTCCGGGCAGTCGACTCGGTAGCCGAGCGCCAGGCCGGCGGAGAGAAGAACGAACAGGAACAGGCCGATATGTTGCAGTTTGCTCATGGTGTTTTCTACGAAAGAGGCTTGAGGGCGCAGGCGCTGCGCCGGGCGATTCTAGTGCAATGAGGCAGGGGGAGGAGCCGATTTGCATGCCTAAGCGTTCTACATGGTCCAGGGCGCCCAGCGATTCGACAGTCGCCCTGCGCCGATCGACGGCGAGCCGGAGCGAATCCGGCTGCAACTGCGTCTGTACCTGGGTTGAGCCGTTGACGGGCGCTGTCGCTGCCTTTATAAGACCGCCTCACGCAGCCGGCAGGCAGTCGAAGATGAGCGACGAAGACGATATTCACGAACCCGAACACGATCACCTGCTGGATAACGATTACCTCGAGGACGAGCGTGACGAAGATACGTTCGGCGCGCTCGACGAGCCCGATACCTGCGGAACCGGCAGGCGACGTTCCTGCGAATATTGCGACGCGGTCCAGGTCCCAGTCGATAGCGAGGGTTTCTCTATCTGCGCCGATTGCGCAGGGCTGGAGGACTAGCCCTGGTCAGACGCTGACCACCCGGTTGCGTCCGGCACGCTTGGCGTCGTACAGCGCGGCATCCGCCCGGGCGAGTGCCCGTTCCGGTTCTTCGCCGCTGCCGGCCAGGGTACAGCCGGCACTGATGGTCACCGGCACGGACGTGCCGGCACAGTCGATCGGGGTCGCTTCCATCAGTTCGCGGATGCGATTGGCGATCATGGTCAGTTCCGTGGTCTCGCGGACCCGGACCATCGCCACGAACTCCTCGCCGCCGAAACGCGCCAGGAGATCTTCCGGCCGCAGCGCCGCGCGCAGTCGCGAAGCCGCCTCGCGGAGGACGCTGTCGCCGGCCCGGTGCCCCAGGGTGTCGTTGATACGTTTGAAATGGTCGATATCGCTGTAGATGATGCCGATGCGCTGGTCGCTGGCCCGCGCCAACTCCAGTTCATGCTGGTGCAGCGCGTGGAAGCCGGCCCGGTTCCACAATTGGGTGAGGGGGTCGAGCAGTGACTTGCGCTGCTCCCGGTCGATCTCCTGGCGCAGGAAGCGGGTGTGCTCGGTGAGGCTGCGTAGCTGGAGATATCCTTCGGCCAGGATCGACAGTCGATTGAGCTGGCGTCCTTCCCGGAGATCCAGAAGCCGCGGGCTCGGGTCGATCAGGCAGAGTGTGCCGATGGCCTGGCCATTGCTGGCGTGCAGGGGCTCGCCGGCGTAGAAGCGGATGAAGGGCGGCCCGGTGACCAGCGGATTGTCGTGAAAACGCGGATCCCTGGAGGCGTCCGTCACCATCAGCGGTTCGCTGGCCAGGATGGCGTGGCCGCAGAAGGACAGGTCGCGCGGCGTCTGTTCGGCATCCAGGCCGATACGGGCCTTGAACCATTGGCGGTCGTGGTCGATCAGACTGATCAGCACGGTCTTCACCCCGAAGGTTTCCCGCGCCAGTTCCACCAGGGCGTCCAGGTAGTGTTCGGCGGGGGTGTCGACCAGCGCCATGTCGTCCAGGGCCTGCTGGCGCAGGGCTTCGTCGGGAGGGAGGGGGCAGGCGAGCATACTGGATCCTGATCACGGTGGAGACTTTCGGTATAGCTGCCGGACAGGCTGAAGGCCAGCCTGGCGTCCGCAGTCGGCGCAAGGGTGAAGAGGGCAAAAAAAATCCCGGCCGCGTGGAGCAGGCCGGGAAAGGATCCAGGGATGTACAGCGCCCACAGCTTATGTCGGCGGCGGTTTCGATGAAGCTGCCGGATCTGGTAGGCGCGATTTTCGCGTCGATGTGTGACCCGCTTCGCCGACTATCCTGGCAAGTGGGGTCGCGAACCAATAGGATTTGCGGGTTTTATTCAATCTGGGTGAATGCGTGCAGGAAATCTACTCTGAAGAACAGATGCGCAAGGCGCTGGGCCTTGCCGAAACGCGACCGAAAAAGGTCCGGACCGAGGCCAGCCAGCCGGTCCGCTACACCATCGTCGAACTGAGCGTGCGCAAGGGCGGGGCGGGATTGCCGCTGCGTTTCGAACATCGCTCGCGCTCCATCAGCAAGGTCACCGCGCAACTGGAAGCGGAGAAGGAAGCCAAGCGCCAGGGTTACCAGGTCTGGGCGCTGCTGGATATCCGTCAGATCTGAGCGAGGCGCCTGCGCGGGGCGCGGCATTGTCCTGGTCTCGGTCCGGCTGCTAAGGTGCGCAGCCCATCGATACAGGAGTCCGGAACATGGAACTGACGATCTTCCAGGTAGACGCATTCGCCGACAGTCCCTTCCAGGGCAATCCGGCGGCGGTCTGCCCCCTCGATGCCTGGCTGGACGACGAGCGCCTGCAGGCCATCGCGGAAGAGAACAATCTTTCGGAAACCGCCTTTGTCGTCGGCCGCGACGGCGACTATCGATTGCGCTGGTTCACGCCGCAGGTCGAGGTGGACCTGTGCGGTCATGCGACCCTGGCGACGGCCTGGGTACTGATCCACAAGCTCGACGACGCTTCCCCGGTACTGCGTTTCGCTACCCGTAGCGGTGAGCTGAGCGTGCGGCGCGAGGGCGACTCGCTGGCGATGGACTTCCCGGCCAAGCGTCCGGAGCCTTGCGCGACACCGGACGGACTGCTGGAGGCGCTGGGTATTGCCGAGGCGGAAGTGCTGAAGACCGACGATTACCTCGTGGTGGTCGACGACGAAAAGACGATCGCCGCCCTGGCGCCTGACTTCGCCCGGCTGAAGGGCTTGCCGTGCCGCGGGGTGGCGGTGACCGCGCGCAGCCAGCGCTTCGATTTCGTCTCGCGCTGGTTCGGGCCCAACGTCGGCGTCAACGAAGACCCGGTGACCGGTTCCGCGCATACCTCCCTGGCGCCGTACTGGGCGCAGCGCCTGGGCAAGACCCGGCTGAGCGCCGAGCAGGGCGGGGCGCGCAAGGGGCGCCTGGAATGCGACGTGCGCGGCGAGCGGGTGGTCATCTCCGGCAAGGCGGCGTTGTACATGAGCGGTACGCTCCATCTCTGATCCCGAAGCAGGAGTACGACGATGCCGGCACCGCAGGTAGGCGTGGGCGTCCTGATCTTGCGGGACGGCAAGGTGTTGCTGGGGCGCCGCAAGGGCAGTCATGGCGCTGGCTGCTGGTCGGCGCCCGGCGGCCATCTCGAGTTCGGCGAGGCGGTGGAGGACTGCGCCCTGCGCGAAGCCCTGGAAGAGACCGGCCTGGCGCTGAGCGAACTGCGCCACGGCCCGTTCAGCAATGACGTCTTCGAGGGGCGCCACTACCTCACCGCGTTCATCCTGGCCGGTTGCGCGGAGGATGCCGAGGCGCGCCTCATGGAGCCGGACAAGTGCGACGGCTGGGCCTGGTTCGATTGGGCCGATCTGCCGGAACCGCTGTTCGCGCCCCTGGCGAGCCTGCGCCGGCGGGGCTATTCGCCCTTCGACCCGAAGCGCTGAGCGACAGGCAAAAAAAAATCCCGACCGCGGGGGAGCTGGTCGGGAAATACCCTTGGGGTTCGCACACACCGTGAGCATAGGCCAGTCCGCAACGGCATCAAGAGGAGCCTGTTCGAACTGCTAGGCCCCTTTGGGGGCCGTTCCACTGTCGTCACTTCCGCTCGACGGCGAGCGAAGGGGCTGCCCGCTTGCGTTGCGGTATCCAGAACAGCATCAGCGGCAGCAGCGAGGCCCAGCCCAGCAGGACATCGCCGGCCAGGTGGATGTGTTCGCCGGGCATCAACAGTCCCTGCAGGAACATCAGGCCGAAGTGCGCGGCATTGGCCGCCACGGTGAAGTCGATAAACAGCCGGTGGCGGAAGGGCTGGCTGGCGGCGCGCCAGAGGAATGCGCCCCAGACCAGGTAGATCGTCGAGATCATCAGCTCATAGTGCTGTCCGCCGCCTTGCTGGTCGCCCCAGCGAACCAGGCGGAGCAGCAGGCGCCCGGCGTCGGAGTCGAGCAGCGACTGGTCGAGCCGCAGGAGCAGCGTGGCCAGGGCCAGGCCGAAGAACAGCAGGAAGCCGCCGGCCATCAGGCGAATGCTCAGGGTCAGCCAAGGCGTGGCGGAAACCGGGGAAGGGGAGGCAGTCATGCAGATCACCTGTAGGCCATGTCGATGGCGTTGCCTTCGGTCAGGTCGTCAAAATCCGCACGGCGGAAAGGGCGCTCTTCCCGGGTGATGGTGCGCACCCGTTCGATGTATTCGCGCATGGCGCGGCGGGTATTGCCCTGGGAGGCGGCGGAGAGGAAGCCGGCCTTTTCGCTGGCCATGCCCTCCGTCCAGTCGCGGGAAGCCGCCTGGTAGATCGAACGCTTGATCAGGCGCACCGCTTGCGGTGAGCGCCGGGACAGGCGTTGCGCCAGCGCGTCGGCGGCTTCCAGTAGCTCCTCCGCTGGCGCCAGCCCGTTGACCAGGCCCAGCGCAAGGGCCTGGCGCGGCTCCAGCAGTTGCCCTTCCAGGCACAGCTCCAGGGCCCTGGCTACGCCCAGGCTGCGCGCCAGCATCTGGGTGCCGCCGCCTCCCGGTATCAGGCCGATGAGTACTTCCGGCTGGCCGAGGAAGCGTTCCACCTGGTCGTCCTCGGCCATCAGGCGCAGGTCGCAGGCCAGCGCCAGCTCGCAGCCGCCACCCAGGGCCAGGCCGTTGATCGCGGCGATGAACACCTTGTCCATGCGGCGCATGTGCGCGGTGACCTCATGGAACAGGTTCATGTCGGCGACGCCTGCCAGCAGGGTGCGCCGCAGCAGCTTCCTCGCCCCAGGCAAGTGGCGCAGGAGGCTTTCGCTTTCCAGCAGCAGGCGTGTCAGCCAGGCCGGCATGGAAAAGGTGATGGGGGCGACGGCGCGCTCGATCTCGTCGACGTCGAAGTGGGTCAGGAAGACCCCGTCCGCCGCTCCGGAAAGGATGACGGCGCCGATGTCCTGGCGTTGCTCAAGGTCTTCCAGCAGGTCGGCCAGCTCCTGCATCACCGCCGTGGTGAGGAAGTTCGCCGGGGGATTGTCGAGCAGGACTTGCAGGACGCGTCCTCGTTGTTCTATGCGCAGGTGTCGCGGTGCTAGAGTCATTGCGGCTTCCTCATTGGATAACGAGCGTTATATAAAGATCATTATCCAATGTGACGACATCGTCTCCCCAACCAACGGATAGTCGGCATGCGCTACAAACCGGAACAGAAACAGGCCACCCGCGCCCTGCTGTTGAGCAAGGCCGCTCCGCTGGTGAAGCGCCAGGGCTTCGCCAGCACCGGCCTGGACACCTTGATGAAGGCGGCTGGTCTTACCACCGGGGCGTTCTACTCGCAATTCTCCAGCAAGGCGGAGTTGCTCGAAGCGATCCTGCAGCGCGAGCTGAGCGCCCAGCACGATGCCTTTCCGCTGGACAGCCTGGAGCAACTGGCCGGCGCCACCCGTCTCTACCTCAGTCGCGGTCATGCGCAGCATGCCGACATGGGCTGCCCGATTCCGGCGCTGGCCGCCGAGGTGGGCCGGGCAGGGCCCGAGGTGCGGGAAACCTTCGAACGCGCCCTGGAACAGCGGCAACGGCGGCTGGCCGAACTGATGGGCGACGAGAACCGGGCCTGGGTGCTCACCTGCTTGTCGGTCGGCGCGGTGCTTCTCGCGCGTGCCCAGGCGAGCGAGGTGGCGCGCGACAAGGTCCTGGATGCGGCGCTGGAGCATGCGCTGGGCCTGCTTTCGGCGAGCGGAGCGGTTTCGCCGCAAGCGGACCGGGACTGATTGCACAACTGCAATGTTCGGCGTCTAGCGTCAGGCTTTCCCTCCGACAGGTAAGCCCATGAACGCCCATCATCTCGAACTCGCCAAGGCCCTGCTGGTGTTTGCCCTTGCCGTCGCCGGCCTGGTGGTCGGTCTCATGCCGATGGAGTTCTGAGCGACGCAGGTCCGACTTCGCGCTTTTCCCTCGTCTTCGAGTGGTCTCTGGCGTTGCACCGGTTTAGGATGCGCGGGTATTTCGGAGCCGCTTCGCTTGGCGTCGCCCGCCGCTGCGCTCCGAAACCGAGCATTGCTCGAACCAGAACGAGATCGAAGGTGCATCGCCACGAGCGGCGCACGGCCTGATGATAGATGGAGGCAACATGAGCGCGGCTCAGCCAGGCATTCTCACCCCGATTCCGGTGGTGGGTCGCTACCTGTTTTTCAGCATTTCCCAACCCGAGCAGGTGGCCGCGACCTTGGCCAGCCTGGCCGCGGCCACCGATGGTTACCAGCTGGTGGTGGGTATCGGCCATTCGCTGATGCTCAGCCTCGGCAAGACCGTCGAGGGCATGAAGGACTATCCGGTGCTCGCCGCGCCCGGCATCGACCTGCCGTCCACGCCCTCCGCGCTGTGGTGCTGGCTGCGCGGCGAGGATCGCGGCGAGGTGACGCTGCGCTCGCACGCGCTGGAACGGTCGCTGGCGCCGGCCTTCCAGCGGACCGGCGCGGTGGATGCGTTCCTCTACGGCGAGGACCGCGACCTGTCCGGCTACAAGGACGGCACCGAGAACCCCAAGGGCGATGCGGCGCTCGAGGCCGCGCTGGTCTCCGGGCGCGGTGCGGGCCTGGATGGCGGCAGTTTCGTTGCTGTCCAGCAGTGGCTGCATGACTTCGACCGGATGCAGGCGATCCCCGGCGAGGAGATGGACAACATCATCGGCCGCCGCAAGTCCGACGACGAAGAACTGGAAGACGCGCCGGCCTACGCCCACGTCAAGCGCACCGAGCAGGAAAGCTTCGAGCCCGCCGCGTTCCTCCTGCGGCGCGGCGCGCCCTGGTCCGACGAGCACCGCGCGGGGCTGTTGTTCGCCGCCTTCGGCCGCTCGTTCGAGGCCTTCGAGGTCCAATGGCTACGGATGATCGGCGTGGAAGACGGGGTGCTCGATGGCCTGTTCCGTTTCACCCGGCCGATCAGCGGCAGCTACTTCTGGTGTCCGCCCATGGCCGACGGCCGCCTCGACCTGTCCGCCCTCGGCCTCTGAGCCCGCCGCGGCAGCAGGCCAGGCCTGCTGCCGCGTCCTGCGCGGCGCTAGTGGGCGGTGGCCACGGCGGCCTCGTCGATCAGCGCCGCTACTTCCTTCGCTCGCGAGGCCAGTGACGCGTGGCTGGCATCGAGGGTGACGATCTTCCTCGGTGCGATCCGCGCGGCCATCCGCTCCTGGTTCTCCGGCGCAATCATGCGATCGGCGCTGGAAATCTGGTACCAGGAGGGCTTGCTCTTCCAGGCCGGGCTGCCGATGGCATCGCCGAAAGTGCTGGCCAGCGGAGCCTTCTGGGTGATGCTCATGACCAGCCCTTCGTCCGCAGCGAGATCCTGGCAGAAGCTTTCGTGGAACCTGTCCGCCTTCACCCAGAGATAGCCATCGCTGTCCGGCGCCAGGTTCGCTGCGGCCAGGGGCAAGTGCTCCTGGGTGATGCCACCGGGACTTTCGCCGCTGTCGGGGGCGAAGGCGGCGATATAGACCAGCCCGACCACATTCGGCTGGTTGCCGGCCTCGGTGATCACCGCGCCGCCATAGGAGTGTCCGACCAGCAGGACCGGCCCCTGTTGCTGCGCGATCATCTTGCGCGTCCGCTCGGCATCGTCCGCCAGCGAGGTCAACGGTAGTTCGACGGCATGCAGGTTGTCGTGGCCGAGGCGTTTCAGTTCGAGAATGACCTTGCTCCAGTGGGCGGCGCCGCCCCAGAAGCCGTGGACCAGGATGATCGCAGGCAGGTTGCTCATCGTGTTGCTCCCTTGTGGGTGAGGATCGCTGGCATGAGACATCGCCCGGCGAGCATACGAGGTCGCGATGGGCGGGCGATAGCGGGAGGCGAGGACGTTCGTCGAAAAGAACAACTCCTTGTTCCGGTAGGCGACGTGATATCGGCACGGCGGTATGTTGCAAGTCCGGACCCGACCGATCGGGTTGTCGCGACGGGCATGGAGGGGTGATCGGTCGGTCGGGTTCGCGTCTTTTCGGGGCACCCGAATCTGAAAAAATCTTGCTTCTCGCCATACCGGGGGAGCGGGGCGGGTAGATTTTCTTCCGAATCCTTCACTTTCTACCCGGTCATGGAAAAAGCTCTGAAATTGGCGTCATGCCTCTACGGCCTGCTGATCCTGCTCAGCCTGGCGATGGTCGCCTTCCTCAGCCAGTTTCCGTTTCTCCTCAGCTCGGGAGCGGAAAACCTCTCGATGTCGATCCTGCCGCTGCTGATCCCGCTGATGGTCGGGCTGGTCGTCTGCGAGGCGGTGCGGGCGGTGGTGCCGAAGAAGCGCTAGGCGCGGTGCCGGGATCAGCGGCCAAGAATGCGCTGGCGGCGCAGCCGGTACTGCTCGTAGGGAAGGCCCTGGCGGTTCAGCTCTTCCAGCTGGCGTTCGCTGGCGCTGCGGGAAAACGATTCCTCGACTATCGAGTCCGGCGTGACAGGCTGTGCGCAGGCGCTGACCAGCAGCACACCCAGGACCAGGGCAATGCGTGGCATGCGATCTCCATGGACTACGGCAGAAGGGAAAAAAAGGCCATTACCAAGCGGGGGGAGGGTTGGTAATGGCCTGTACAAGGGACATTTGCCAGGCCTTGGGGATCTGGCGAAAAAGACGATATCAAGGGGGAATTTGATTAGCCAGCTAACAAAGTGGAATGAAGTTTTGCGGCAGGCGTAACAATTCTGTCCGAATCGTCATTCTTGCGTCACCGCCGGGACAGAGCGGTTTCGGCAGACTGCGGGGGAGTCGCCGAAGGAGATTCGTCGTGGACGATACGCTCAGATTCGCCTCGCGCTTGTGCAAGTTCATCGTCGCCGCCAGCTTCCTGCTCGTGGCGGTCGCCAGCCTTTGCCTGTGGTGGACGGGCCAGGCCTACGAATACGCGGCGCTGGCATTCTTTCCGTTCGCCGTACCCATGCTGCTGCTGATCATGGTCTGCGACCTGCTGGCAGCGCTGAATGGCAGGCGTCGCTGAGCGCACGGGCTGCCTAGCGCTTTCAGCTAGGCGGATGTCGAACCCAGACAACCGGCGCCCCGCGCGTGGCCCTATGGTGAGGCATTCATCCACTGCCTTCCTGGAGCGACCATGTCAGATTTCATCACCGTACTGCGCGATACCTGTCCCGTACCCGTGCTGGACGCCACCAAGTGGAAGCGGATCGACGGCGATCCGCATACCGTCAACCTCAACGCATACGCCTCGGCGGACGGCAGCAAGCTGATGGGCACCTGGATCTGCACGCCGGGCAAGTGGGAGGTGAACTACGAACGCTGGGAGTTCTGCCACTTCCTCGACGGCTACTGCATCATCACCCCGGAAGGCGAGCAACCGGTGCACCTGAGGGCGGGCGACGTGTTCGTCATCGAGCCGGGCCTGCGTGGTACCTGGGAGGTGGTGGAGACGGTGCGCAAGTACTTCGTCTTCGCCTGACGGTATTGCCGCACGTCCGGGATGCCTGCCGGACGTCGCGCCTCAGTCCTGGTGGACGATGCGGCGGATGGTGCCGCCGCAGGACTGGTAGCAACTGCGGTACTCGTCCTGGCAGTCGTCGCCGAAATCGAAGTTGCGCTGCGGGTAGGGGCAGGACTTGCGCTTCTTCTTGTCGCTGTTCTGCATGCAGTAGTTGTAGGCCGTGCTCTGCGCCTGGTAGAGCGCCTCGTCCTGGCGCTGCTGCAGCTTGGCGAGGGTCTTGCACTGGCGCTTCTCGGCATTGCACTGGCTCACGCAGTGCAGGCCGGCATCGCTGGTCGGCGGAATGTAGGAGTAGCTGACGCTAGGGCCGCAACCGCCGAGCAGCAGGGCAAGACCGAGGAGGGGGAGCAGAAGGTGTTTCCGGAACGGCATTGTCGATATCGATAAGCAATGGCAAGCGAGAGCGAATGCTATCACTGGCTTTCCGAAGCTGTACGGCTCTACCCGATAAGGTTGAACTGGCGCACGAAACGCAAAAAAGAAAACCCCGGGACTGGCCCGGGGTTCTCGTCGCGCTCGCAGGTTCGATCAGAACACGCTGAACGGGTACTCGACGAAGGCACGGATTTCGTTGCCGTCGTCGTTGTACGAGCGAGCGTCGTTGGAGACACGCAGGAACGAGCTGCGCAGACGCAGGGTGAGGTCCTTGGCCGGACCGCTCTGCACCACGTACTGGACCTGGTTGAAGATCTCGCGCTCCTTGCCGTTGCTGGTCTCGGCGGTCTTGATGTTGTCGCCGCGCACGTAGGCTACGCGGTAGGTCAGGCCGGGCACGCCGTACTTGGCGAAGTCCAGGGCGTAGCTGACCTGCCAGGAACGCTCGTCCTCGGCGTTGAAGTCCGACCAGTAGGAGTTGGCCAGCCAGATGGTGGTGCCGCCGTCGCCGATGCCGCCGGCGTTCTGGTACCAGCCGTAGTTGTAGCCGGTGTCGCCGGTGTTGCGCTGGTGGGCGATCATGAAGGTGTGGGCGTCGATGGTGTAGGACGCCGCCAGGCTCCAGATCTTGTTGTCGCGGTTACCGTTGAAGTTCTGGTCGGCGAAGTCGCTGTCCAGTTTGGTGCGATAGCCGTTGAAGTCGAAGTTCAGCGACTGGTCGGCCTGCAGCGGGATGGTGTAGTTCAGGTTGATGTACTGCTTCTTCAGTACGTCCTCGACGTCGGAAGCGTACAGCGAGGCGTTGAAGTGATCGGTGAAGGCGTACTTGCCGCCGAACACGTTGATGCTCTTCAGGCCGCCGCTGTCGCGCCCTTCGGCGCTCTTGCGGGATTCCGCGGTGAAGCGACCGGCGTTCAGCTCCAGGCCCTCGATCTCCTTGGAGGTGATCAGGGTGCCGCTGTAGCTTTCCGGGAGCAGGCGCGAGTTGTCGTAGCTGAGCACCGGCAGGCTGGGCATCTGGTCGCCGTACTTGAGCACGGTGTTGGAGATGCGGAACTTCACCGCCGCGCCGCCCTTGGACAGATCGTCCGCCGCGGAGCCGCTGTCGCCCTGCTTGAAGAAGTCGATACCGGCGGCGCCGCTACGACCCTTGCCGCCGTCCAGGCGTACCGCGTACAAGCCGAACGCGTCGACACCGACGCCCACCGTCCCCTGGGTGAAGCCGGAGGTGAAGGTGGCAGTGGCGGCCTGGCCCCATTCGGCCTTGTCCTGCCGGCCATGTTTGTAGTCACGGCTGATGTAGCCATTGCGGAAGAACAGATCGAGGTGGCTGTCCTCGACAAACCCCTTTGCTGCTTCTTGGTCATTGGCCATCGCCTGGCTTGCAGTCGCGATGCCCAGTGCCAGCAGGCAAATCCTTTTCTTCAACATCTTATTGTTCCTGGTTGTTGGCTTGATGTGCGCTGAAATTGAAGGAAGCGCAAGGTTCGAAGTGCACGGGAGTCATTTGTCCCATTTACCGTGCGTGGCGGTTCTGGTTTCTTGTTTCTCCCGTTGGCGGCGCAACAATACCAGAACATTGTTCGATCCAAGAAAGCTTCGAGTCATTTGCTAATAACCAAAGTGCAAGGAAAGCCCCTTCCATAGGCTCTGAATCGGGCGTTGCCGGATCGCTTCGTCATGCGCCTGCAATATCAACCTTATCGATAAGTACCATGCCGCGAAGTCGCGGCAGTTCTCGCTTTGGGCGGTGATACCGTCGAATCGTGAACGGATCGACAAAGAGGGACGTGACATGAAGATTCTTATCGCTGTATTCGCCGCCCTGGCCCTGTCCGCCTGTGCCTCGCCTCCCGCTTCGAACGCCCCGGCGCTGGCCGCCAGCACCAGCAAGGCTCCCTACGATTACGCGATGTGCGTCTTGCCCAAGTGGCAACGCCAGGCGCCGGGCGTGGCGCTGCTGGAGGAAGGCCGCGGCTATCGCCTGGCGGACGCCGGTCAGTGGCTGGAGGTGCAGCCGGCGGGGGGGGGCAGCCTGGTGCGAATCCATGATCAGCAGCCCTGGGTCACCCGCGGGGCCATCATCGATGCGGCCAGGACCTGTTCCTGAGCCGCGAGGAAGAGGGAAGAGCTCCGGCCCCCCTAGCATGAAGTGTCCGGAGCTCTACGGCCGCAAACGGAGGATGGCCGCAGAACGATCATCTGCCTATGGCCGGCGCTGCGCTTGATCGAGATCAAGTACTGGAGGCCGGGGAGCCGGCGTGTGCGGCGATTCGCGTGACGGGTCTCGTTTTTTCTGTGAAGTGCATTGCATAACGCTTCAATCGGGACGGGTGGCCAGCATGCCAACCAGTTCCTGGGCGGCCTTGCGCAATGGCTGGTTTTTCAGCCAGATAGCGTGGACAGGCAGTTTCAGCTCGTTCTTGGTATTCCTGAAGTCCAGGCGTACCAGCCTTCCCGTTGCCAGCAGCGGCGCGACCCGGGACAACGGGAAATTGCCCCAGCCGATCCCCGCCTCGACCATTTCCAGCGCCGTGCCCAGGCTGTCGGTGCGCCAGCAGGCGCCGGCAATCAGCGGACGGGTGTCGGCCAACGGCAGGTCGCAACTGGCGACCAGGATCTGCCGCACGTTCACCAGCTCTTCCAGGTACAGCGCCTGCCCCGGCTTCTGCAGGGCGGGATGGCGCGGCGAGATGGTCGCGACCAGCGATTCCGCGCCGACATACTGGAAGCGCTCCTGCGGGTTCACGCTGATGCCGGCGAATCCGAAGCACAGGCTGATGCGGCCGCCATGGAGCAGGGCGAGGGCATCGTCCTGCGCCGCGCTGAGCACCTCGACATCGAGCAGCGGGTAGCGCTCGGAAAGGGTGCGGAGGGCGCCGAACAGCCGCCCGCTGTCGATGTCCGCAACCACGCCGAGCGACAGGCGGCTTTCCAATCCCTGGGAGAGTTCCAGCGCATGCACCTGCAACTGGGCGAGCTGCTCGGCGATCATCCGCGCTTGCGGTGCCAGGGCCCTGGCCAGCGCCGTAGGACGGGCTTCGCGGTGGGTTCGCTCGAAAAGGGCGAAACCCAGTTCCGCCTCCAGGTTGGCGATGCCCATGCTCACCGCCGAAGGCACTCGACCCAAGGCACGGGCGGCGCCGGAAAAGGAGCCGCGGTCGAGGACGGCGAGGAACAGCTCGATGGTATCGCTGGAAAAGTTCATGGCAATTCTCCTATCAGCAGATCTGAAAGCTGCTGACTTTTTCTGTCAAGAAAATTGATCCAACCTTGCCCGCCTTTCCGCTATCACGCCCGAGAGGTCCACGTGCAAGGCATCAAGCGCAAATTGGTCTACGTGACCGCCTACGAATTGATCGGGATGAGTATCTCGACCCTGGGGCTGGCCCTGCTCGCCGGTTCCACGCCCACTACCACCGGCCCCCTGGCGGTGGTGATCACCACCGTCGCGGTGACCTGGAACTTCATCTACAACTGCCTGTTCGAGTTCTGGGAGCGGCGCCAGGCCGTGCGCGGACGCAGCATTGCGCGGCGGGTGGCGCACGCCATCGGCTTCCAGCTGACCCTGGTGGTCTACCTGATCCCGCTGATCGCCTGGTGGATGGGGATTTCCCTGCTGGAGGCGTTCTGGCTGGACCTGGCGCTGATCGTCCTGATCCCGTGCTACACCTTCCTCTTCAACTGGGCCTTCGATCGCCTGTTCGGCCTCCCGACTTCCGCGTTGCCGGCCGGCGAGGCGGCCTCCGTCTGAGGATTTTTTTTCTTCAGCGCCATTCGCGCTCGCCTTGGCCGGGGCAAATCGCCTACCTTAGACGGACGTGCGCTGTGGTGCCGGTTCAGGGAGGAAGTACGACCGCAAGCCATGAAGGTCTGCCCCGGCGAGGATGGGGTGCGGCATTTCGATGAACGGATTGGGGTCACTATGCGGATTTTGGGGATGCTACTGGGGACCGTCTTGCTGGCGGGTTGTTCGACATCGACGCCCTCGCTCGACGAGACGGACCAGGTACCGAAGGAGCGTTTGTACAACTACCAGTTCCGTGACGACGGCGACGCCTTCCTGGTGGTTTCCCGGGACCGCGAGTTTCTCGGCAGCGTCTGCAATACCCGCTTGATCATCGATAGCCGCCTGGCCGCCGAGATCCAGGCCGGCGAGAGCGCGCGTTTCCGTCTTCCGGCGGGGCTGCGGGTGGTATCCGTGCAGGGCGATGGGATCTGCCGCGGCGAGGCGCCCAAGCAGGTGGTGCATGTGCAGAACGGGCAGACCACGCATTACCGGATCACCGTGGACTCCGGCCTGAACATCGGCCTGGTGCCGGGCTGACGCCGGCGCAACGAAAAAAGCCGCCCGTGGGCGGCTTTTTCATGCGCGGCGTTTATTCGCTGACCGCTTTCTCGACCTTTTCGGACGCCGACCAGATCCGATAGCGGACCTCCACGTCCTTCGGCGCATAGACCACGATCGGCAGCTTGCTGTTGTAGCGCAGCAGGAAGCCTTCGCCGACCACCGGGATGAAGCGCTGCTCCTTCTTCTGGCCGGGGCAGGCCATCATCGTGCTCATCGGCCCGCTGACCTTGTCCAGGCGGTAGTAGGAGTAGCCCCAGCCTTCCAGGGTGTGTTCTTCCAGCTCGCCGCCCAGGCGCTGCTGGTTGCAGTCGGCCTCGAGGGTCTTGCCGGCGATGATCTCGACCTTGAATGCGTCTTCCGCGTCCTGTTTCGGCAGGTGGATGACCTGGCGGGTGAAGCCGGCATCTGCCTTCGGGTAGGGAACCTTTTCATCCAGTTTGGCGGCCATGGCGGTGCTGGAAAGAGCGGCAACGCCGGCGGCGATCAGTAGTGCTTTCATGTCCTTGAGGTTCTCCTTACGTGGTAACGCGAGCAGGGTAAGACACCGAGGCACGGGTGAAAAGTTCAGTGGGGGACGTAACGGAATGTTCCATGTCCTGGGCCAGCCGGTCGGGGCACGGCCGAATCGCGGGCAAAAAAAAGACCATCTGCGGGGGGAGGGCGATGGTCTTCAAAGGAGCGTCGGGGACTTGGGGTTCTCCCGACGCCGCTACGATCTCACGCCGCTCCGCTGGGGAAAAATGCTTTGGGCTGATAGTGGCTATCGATGCCGGTGACTTGAAATTCCCCGCCAACTCATAGCAAGTTCCGCACGATAGAGCCGTCAGCGCATCAGTTTGCGTTTTTTCAGCGGGTCAGTTGCAAGGCCAGTTCATCGACCTGTTCGGCCCAGTCGGAGTCCTCGGCCAGGGCCTCGCGCAGGAAGCTGGCCTGGGCAGGGTTCCAGAATGGCGCATCGGGCAGCGCCGTGCCCTCCTCGAGGTGGTGCCGGGCGAGAAAGGCGACGATGTCGTCTCGCCCAGCGGGGAGCCCCAACTGGCGGAACAGGTTGGAAAAGGTGTGCGGGCTGGTGTCCATGACGGTTCCTCCTGGATTCGCTGTTTTTCCACTATAGCCGGCGGGACGGCAGGGCCGCCGTGGGAGCCGGGGGTGGGTAATTTTGTCGCAGATGAAAAAGACTGTTGTGCGCGGCGTGCTTCATGGCGAAGGGGCGGGCGCTTATTGTTAGCAAGCTAATGATAACCGGAGTCAGCCTATGTCCAGAATCGAAGTCGCCGTGCTGGTGGGGACGTCCGTTCCCGAATCGCTGCGCAGCAAGGGATTGCTGGCCTGTTGGATCCTGATGGTGGACGGCGCCATGTGGGCCGGCCCCTTCACCAGCCGTGACGAGGCGGAAGCCTTGAAGGGAACCTGGGAACTGAGTTGGCCGCTGGAGGCGGCGATCTCCGCCTGAGCCAAGGCCCTTGCCTTGCCGAAAAGCCCGCCGAGCGCGGGCTTTCTGTTGCCTGCGGAAACGCCCTAGCGGCGGCCCACCAGCAGGCCGAGGAGGAAGCCGGCGCCGGCCGAGACGGCGATGGTCTGCCAGGGATGGTCCTCGACGTATTCCTCGGTCGCTTCGGCGGCCGCCTGGCTGCGTTGCACCACGCCGCGGCGGGTGCGCTCGATGGCGTCGCGACCACGATGCAGCACGGAATTGATCTGTTCACGCAGGTTCGCGCCCTCCTTGCCGGCCAGGCTGCCGGTGCCGCTCATCAACTGGTCCACCTCGGCGATCAGGTCCTGCAGTTCGGCCATGGCCTGGTCCTGGATAGCCTGCTTGGCGCGAGCGGAGCGGGTTTTCAGAGTCATGTCGGTCTCCTTGACGAGGATGGTTACCTAGGTATGGAGTCGCCCGCTTCGCTGAAAGTTGCACGGCATGGCCTGCGTCGGGGGTTTCCGTAGCATGCGGGAGAGCCGTTTCAGGATGCCCCGGCCTCGCCGCGCAGGTAGCGGTCGAGGTCGATCGCTTCGCCGCTCTTGAGTTTCAGGCGTCGGCGCAGGTCGTCGAACATAGCGTCGTACTCGCGGCGCTGGCGCACGATCGGTCCCTGCCGCAAGCGCAGGCCGTGGCGTCGGGCCAGGCGACTGGCACGGCTGGCGAAATGCACGGCGGCGTCGCGTGGCAGTTCGAAGCTTTCGCTGAAAGGCTGGCCGTCGATCCGGCCCTCCATGTCGAAGTGTACGGCCACCGGGCGGGCCTCGGCCTCCAGGACCCGGTAGCGCAGGTGGATATCGAATGTCTGGCGGTCGACTTCGCTGGCCGAGGCGAGATGCAGATGGCCGGGAATGAACATGGCCTGCCTCCTTTTCGGATAACCGGGGAAATGCCCTTGCCTGCCAGGGTATGCTTCGCCGGCCTCGGGACGGCTGTCCCAGGTCAGTTTTTTCCGGATTGGAGTGGGGATGCGAATGGCGCTGGGAGCGTTCGGGTGTTGACTGACTGGGCCGCGTACGCCGGGCTGTTCCTCTCGGCGTTCGGTTCGGCGACCCTGCTGCCGTTGCAGTCGGAAACCGTGCTGGCCGCCTTGCTGCTGCGCGGCGGCCAGTCGGTCGCGTGGCTGCTGGCGCTGGCCATCGTCGGCAATGTGCTGGGTTCCTGGGTCAACTGGTGGCTGGGTCGCTACCTCGAGCATTTCCGCGGTCGCCGCTGGTTTCCCGTGGGCGAGGTGCAGTTGCTCAGGGCGCAGCGACACTATCGCCGCTACGGCCGCTGGACCCTGCTGCTCAGTTGGGTGCCGGTCATCGGCGATCCGCTGACGCTGGTGGCCGGCATCATGCGTGAGCCCTGCTGGAGTTTCCTGCTGATCGTCGGCCTGGCCAAGACGCTCCGCTACCTGGTCTTGGCTGCGCTGGTGCTGGGCTGGGCCGGCTGAGCGCTTCGTCGGCGAGCGTAGAACTATTTTTCGCGGGGCAATGTCCATTGCTGCGAGGTGTAACTGCCGCCTCATCGCCCCCGGGGCCTTTAGTTGCCGCTGTGGTCCCGGGGGCTTCTCTTTTCCTGCCTGTTTCCGGCGATGCGAGGTGCGCAATGTCGAGGGTGGTTGCGGGATCGCTGGTCTGCCTGCTGCTCGGTTCGGCGCCGGCCTGGGCTTCCACGGCCGAGGCGTGGCAGGCGCACGACGCCATGGTGCGTGCCGCCTGCCTGAAAGCCAGCGGCTTGCGCCAGGTACGCGCGGTGGGGCAGGTACTGCCCTTCGACGATGAGGTGGGCTATTCGGCGCTGCTCCTGCAGGGCCGGTATCCGCAGCCGCACATGCAGGGCCGCCAGGGCCGCGAGCTGTGTCTGTACCGGCGCGCCACCGGCAAGGCCAGCGTCAGCGAGGCCGACGCCCTGCTCAAGCCTTGAGTTCGGGGTCGTCGTTGTCCGGAAGTTCGCGCTCGCCAGGGTCCTTGCCGTCTTCCGAATGGTGTTCGATCACCGCGTTCAGCTCGGCGCCGAACAGCACCACTGCCGCCGACAGGTAGAAGTACAGCAGGAGGATGATGATCGCCCCGATGCTGCCATACATGGCGTTGTAGTTGGCGAAGTTCTTCACGTAGAAGCCATAGGCGAGGGACGCGGCGATCCAGGCGATCACCGAGAGCACCGAGCCTGGAGTGATGAAGCGGAAACGCTGCTCGACATCCGGCACCAGATAGTAGAACAGCGCCACCGCGAGCATCAGCAGGAACACCGCAAGAGGCCAGCGCAGCCAGGTCCAGAGCGTCACCAGGTACTGTTCCAGACCGACCAGGCCGGCGATCCAGGCGATCACCTGCGGCCCGGTGACCATCAGGCCGGCCGCCACCAGCAACAACAGGGCGATGCCGAGGGTGTAGAGGATCGACAGGGAGAAGCGCTTCCATACCGGGCGGCTCTCCTTCACGTCGTAGGCGGCGTTGAGCGCGATCATCATCGAGCGGATGCCCGCCGAGGAGGTCCACAGCGCCACCGCGATACCGATCGACAGCAGGCCGCCTTTCTGCTGCTGCAACTGGTCGATCACCGGGTTGACCTGATCCATCGCCTCGGGCGGCAGCAGCAACGCCGCCTGCTCGCGCAGCCAGGCGAAGAACTCCGGCAGGTGCAGGTAGCCTACGAGGGTGATCAGCACCAGCAGGAACGGAAATAGCGAGAACAGCATCTGATAGGCGAGGGCCGAGGCGTAGGTCGGCATGTCGTCCTCGAGGAACTCGTTCACTGTGCGCTTGACCAGGCCGAACAGGCCTATTTCCCGATAAGCCGTACGGAACATTCCATCTCCTTGCTGTGTGCGTGCCGATGACGATCGACCACCGATGGCCGCTTGCCGCCAGGCATTTTCCGTTGGGTGAAATTCGTCGCGTCCTTTCTGGGACGCCACGGCGGGCGAATTGGTTCGTCGCCGGCGTCATCATTCGGTCGCATCCGTTAGCCAGACTGCGCCTGCCCGCCGCGCGGCGGGCCTCCGTCCAACTTCTCAGAAATGGAGCGCACCATGTCTGTCGACCTGAAGAAAATCGCCGCTGCCTTTCCCGAGTTCCAGTTGTCCAGCAAGAGCCGCCACGACGGCGCGCTGTTGTTGCAGTTGCAGGCCGCCGACGGCCGCTACGTGGCTCGCACCATACCCTCGCCGCAGCTCAGCGCGCCGCCGGAGACCGAGTGGCTGATCCGCAGCATCCGCCGGGAACTGGCCGTGCCGGGCATGGAAATGGCGATGGCGGCACGCTGAGTTTTTTCGCCGCGGGAACCGATGATGCGATAATTCCGCCTTTCCACACAGCTGACGGGAAGGCAATGAAGCGCGAGAAGGTTCGGGACAGGCAGGCGGCAGGGAAGATCTCGGCGACCCACATCATCGCCAATCCCACCCTGGCCAGGGAATGGATCGTGTTCTTCAAGAAGGACGGCGGGCGCAGCTATTTCCTGGTCGACGAGAGCGACGAGGTGATGTCGTTCCGCCGGCTCGACGACGCGGTCAAGGAGCTGCGCGGGCTGGGCATCAAGTTCGCGGAGATCCATCTCTAGGAGCGGCGTCGCGCGGTCGCCACTGGCCAGCCTTGCGCGCCCGCGCTTCTTCCTCGGCGAACCGGTACTGGCCGCGCGCCTCGGCCGTCTGGCCGCTGTCCGGCGCGTCGCGCCAGCTGGCCAGGCCAATGGTCAGCAGGGCCAGCCCGGCATCCAGGGTATGTCCGCAGGTGGGGCAGTCGGCCGGGGTGACCCAGGCCGCGCCGAGGATGCGGAAGCGCGCGTCGCGGCCTTGCTCGCGGATGGTCGCCGATTTGCCGAGCAGCATGTCTTCCAGGGCTTCCCGGGCGCGCCGACGCCAGGGCTCGGCGGCCGGTAGCTCGACGGCATTGAGCTGGATGCGCAGCGCCTTGTTCGCGCCGGGCAGGCGGCAGCCCAGGCTGGCGTCGTCATGTATCGCCACCACCGTGCAGTCGAAGCGGCGCTCCCCGGCGTCGGCGGCGAACGCCAGGGCGGCGCAGAGCGGCAACAGGGCGAGGGTGCGGAAGATCATGGGCTACTCCGGCGGAGGTCAGCGTCGACGCGAGGATAGGTTGCTGCAGGTTGCCAGGTCCACCGGGCCGACATAGGGATTGCCCCAGCCCATCACGCAGCCGACCATGTGGTTGCGCTGGCGCTCCCAGGTCTGTGGCGGGTACTGCTTGTGCCAGGCGTTGTAGAGCTGGCGATCCTGCTTCGACAGGCGCAGGCCGTAGCGGTCGCTCATGTAGAAGTAGGTGCGGGCGATCATCCCGCGAATCTGCGGGCGTGGCATCGCCTTGCGCGCCTTGAAGTCCACCACCATCGGGCAGGCGCCGTATTGCTGGGGTTTCTGCGGCAGCCAGCCGAAGCCGAAGTTGCTGCGGTCGCCGTTGACCTCGCCGATGCTCGGCACCAGGTTGTGCAGGTCGGCCTCGGCGCGCTGGTAGGTGCTGTCGTGCCTCGCGCAGTTGCTCCGCCCGCCGTTCTGCCAGCAGCGCCGCTGGTGACCGATCACCCAGGCCGGGACGATGTGTTCCCACTCGATGCGCCGCGCGCGGTTGGCGTTCTTCCTCGGCTTGTAGCCGCAACTGGCGAGGTCGACACGATTTCCCGAGTAGCGACAGCCGCAGTAGAACTCCACGGATTGCCGGGCGTAGAGCTTCCAGCCGATTTTCTTCGCTTCGGAGAACGTGCGCGGGGCGTTGGCCTGGCCGGCGCTGGCGAGGAGGAGGGCGAAAAGGCCTACAAACAAACGGGAAAGCATGCGGCAACTTCCAAAAAAATCCGCATGTTACTGATTTTGCAGGAGATGCCAATCGTGGCCAGTCCATGGCCAGGCGAGGGGCGGACCTTCCCGTTTGCGCCGCGTCCATGCGATGGTTAGTATGCGTTCCGTATATGTTTTGTAGTCGAGGTGTAGTGTGGGCCTGGTGAAGATTTCCGAGCAATTGCACGAAGAGGCGCGCATCGCCTGCAAGGCCATGTCGCGCTCGATCAATGCCCAGGCCGAGCACTGGATGCGCATCGGCATGCTGATCGAAGCCAATCCCGGCCTGACCTATGCGCAGGTGCTACGCCAATTGATGGACGAAGCGCGCGAAAGCGACCGCCGCGAGCAGGGCGCGGCGAGGATCTCGGGATGATCAAGAGCGCGGAGGAAATCCAGCGCATGAGCGTGGCCGGCGCGCTCACCGCGAAAGTCCTCGAAGCCCTCGACGAGGTGGTGCGGCCAGGCATCAGCACGGCAGAGATCGACCGCTTCTGCGAGCGCTACATCGTCGACACCCTCGCGGCGATTCCCGGCAGCAAGGGGCAGTACGGCTATCCGTTCACGGTGAACACCTCGGTCAACGAGGTGGTCTGCCATGGCTGGCCGTCGGCGCAGCAGATCCTCCGCGACGGCGATATCGTCAACGTCGACGTCACGGTGATCAAGGACGGCTATTTCGGCGACAGCAGCAAGATGTACCGGGTCGGCGCCATCGACCGCCAGGCGCAGAAGCTGCTCGACGTCACCCGCGAATGCCTGTACCGGGCGATCCGCGTGGTGCGCCCGGACGCCACCCTCGGCGATATCGGGCATGCCATCCAGAGTCACGCCGAAGCCAACGGTTATTCGGTGGTCCGCGAATACTGCGGGCATGGCATCGGCCGCAAGATGCACGAGGCGCCGCAGGTCCTGCACTTCGGTCGCGCTGGCGCGGGTGCGCGGCTGAAGGCCGGGATGACCTTCACCATCGAACCGATGATCAACCAGGGCGGCCACGCGGTGAAGCTGCACAAGGACGGCTGGACCGTGACCACTCGCGACCGCCGCCTGTCGGCCCAGTACGAGCACACCGTGCTGGTCACCGAGCGGGGTTGCCGGGTCCTGACCCTGCGCGACGAGGAGCGCGAGGCGCTGGCCGACCTGGCTGGCTGATCGACGCCCGGCCTGGTTACACTGCGACGACTTTTCCGAAGGGAGGCTGGCGGGTGTCCGGCAGGCGTTTTGGCGAGTTCGAACTGCGCGCCACTTGGTTGCGCGAGGACAGCGGCTATCTGGCCGAGATCGAGATAACCAGCATCGACGACGGACGCACCGAATGGCTGGTGCTGCCGGGCCAGCCGCCGTGCGAGAGTCCGGCGGCCGCGCTGTCGCTGGCGGAAGCGGCGCTGTACCGGGTGCGCGGCTTCGATGCGCGGGGCCGGCCGCTGTTTTCCGACTGAGCCTGCTGGCAAATCGCATGATGCATTTCGCACGATCTTGCAGTTTGCACGGACCGCTTCGCTGAGTCTTTTCGTAAGTTATTGATTTTGAATGGTTTTAATTTTCCATGTGGCTGGCATGAAAGCTGCCGCCTTTCCCCGTGTTGCGGCTGCGCTGAAGTTCGCGGTCGGTTTTCATGCAAGAGGGGATAAACGATCATGGAAAAGTCCATCAAGATGCTGTTCGATGCCTTCCAGGCCACCTTTGCCGTATCCACCCAGATGCGTCCGGACGGCGGCGCCCTGCTGACCCTGCGCAACGGCGAAGAGATCGTGACCCGTCGCGTGGTGTCCGCCGCCCAGTTGGCCGACGAGAAGCGCATGTACTGGTTCATCAACGCCGTGCGCCGTGACCTGGCCCTGGAGGCGGGGAGCCTGCCGGTGGATGTGGTCGGCACCCTGCGTCGTCTGCAGGAGCGCGGCCTGCCGAGCTACATGGCGGGCTGAACGGTTCGTCCGGAATCCTGGCGGAGACCTCCGGCAGGGCGGGCGAGAGTGCTAGAGTGAAGCTTCGAGGGGGCTGGGCGAGGATCGACCGGCCCCCGCTCGTGTCGGAAGGGAAGGCCAGGGCTGGCCTGCCCGTTCGGCGCTTCGGCAGGCTGGCGCAGAACGATGCAAGGTCGTTCGGGTCAGCATCAGGGATGAAATGACTGACAGGAGTCGGGATGCTGCGTTACGTCGTGGGTTTTCTCGCGTTCACCGTGCTGGCGGCCTATCTGTTGCTGGGGGTTTCCCAGCACGCCTTCCTGCCGTGACCGGTCGGCATGGCGGCTTCAGCTGCGCTGCGGAAGAGGCTGTGGCGGCCGTGCGGGATGCCGGTTTTCGGCTTGCCGTGCCTTGCGTTGCAGGCGTGCGCGCCGACGCGGCACGCGCAGGAAGGCCCACAGGGTGACGCCGGCGAGGCCCAGCCAGGCGACGATCAGCAATGTGACGAAGGATTCGGGAGTCATGGTTCGTCCTCCTCTTACCCAAGGATAGACCCTGCGGGAAGGGGAATTACTGCAATCGGTCTTCGACCATGGTCTGAAACGCGGTCATTCGGGGCCGGCACCGACCAGGGCCAGGCAGCCGGTCAGGCTGGTCAGCAGGGGCAGGGCGAGCAGGAAAGCCAGCCAGATGGCCTCCATGCGCAACAGCGTGGCGCCGAGGAACAGCGCGACCAGGAGGATGGTCATGAGCAGGGCGGTCCAGCCGAAGTACATGGCGAAGTTGTCGATGCCCAGGCCGATGCCCCAGCCCAGCAGCAGGGCCCATACCCCGGCCAGTGCCAGGCCGAGGGCCAGCATGCTCGCCAGGGTCCGGGCGGACGGGGCATGCAGCGGGTGGTTGCGGAATAGCTCGTAGAAGATCGGCGTATTCATCGGCGTCACCTCCGCAGGGGAACTTCCAGCCTAGTCCAGCGGGCGAGACGGCCCTAGACCTATTTGTCATTACGGGGCGTGACCTCAGGCCGTTAACATCCATCTTTTCCAGGCGATGCCGTGCATCGGGCTGCGGGCCCGGTCACCGTTCGTCGCGCTGAGTCGAAAAAGAAACCGAAAGGGTTGCGTGCATGAGTGGCGAACTCGCCTCGTTCGAGGTGGATGGGTATCAACTGGTCTATCAGGACCTGGGTGAGGGCACGCCGGTGCTACTGGTCCACGGTTCGCTGTGCGACTACCGCTACTGGCAATGGCAGTTGCGCAGCCTCGGCAAGCACCACCGGCTGATCGTGCCGAGCCTGCGTCACTACTACCCCGAGCGCTGGGACGGGCAGGGTGCGGACTTCACCAGCGCCCGCCACGTCGCCGACCTGCTGGCGCTGGTCGAGCGGCTCGGCGAGCCGGTACACCTGCTCGGCCATTCCCGTGGCGGCAACCTGGCGTTGCGCCTGGCGCTGGCCGCTCCGGACGCCCTGCGTTCGCTGAGCCTGGCCGATCCCGGCGGCGACTATGCCGCCGAGGTCTACGCCCACGCCGGCCTGCCTGCGCCCGAGGAACCATTGGAACGCAACCAGTTCCGGCGCCAGGCGCTCGAATTGATCCGTGGCGGCGAGGCGGAACGGGGACTGGAACTGTTCGTCGATACGGTGAGCGGCGCCGGGGTATGGAAACGCTCGTCGGCGACGTTCCGCCGAATGACGCTGGACAACGCCATGACCCTGGTCGGGCAGGTGGCCGACCAGCCGCCGGCGCTGGCGCTGTCGGAACTGCGCTCGATCGACCTGCCGAGCCTGATCCTCAATGGCGAACGCAGCCCGCTGCCATTCCCGGCCACCGCCGAGGCGCTGGCGGCGGCCCTGCCGCGCGCCGAGCTGCAACGCATCCAGGGCGCGTCCCATGGCCTCAATGCCACCCGTCCGGCGGCTTTCAACCGGTCGGTGCTGGAGTTCCTGGCGCGCGTCGATGGCGTTGCGCCGGACGTGGAAACGTCCTGAAGCGAGGCCGGGCGAACTGACCGCTCGTCAGCTCGCCGCGGATGCTTTACCATGGGCGCTTCGCGCCGGATCAGCTCCGGCGTTTTTCGTCAGTATCCATTCCCAGTGATCTCCGTCCGCGCGCTTCGGCGCAGGGGTGCCGCAAGGCGCCTGCCACTGTGAGGCAGGCCGGCCCGGCGGGCGACGCTTACTGGCACATCCCAACCCACGTGGCCTTTGGTAGGGGTCACCACTAGGAGAGGAGGCGCCATGCCCATCATTACTCTTCCCGACGGCAGTCAACGTTCCTTCGATCACCCGGTCTCCGTGGCCGAGGTGGCCCAATCCATCGGCGCAGGCCTGGCCAAGGCGACCCTCGCCGGCAAGGTCGACGGCCGCCTGGTCGACGCCTGCGACACCATCGATCGCGACGCGACCCTGCAGATCATCACGCCCAAGGACGAGGAAGGACTGGAGATCATCCGCCACTCCTGCGCCCACCTGGTCGGCCATGCGGTCAAGCAGCTCTATCCGACCGCGAAGATGGTCATCGGCCCGGTGATCGAGGAAGGCTTCTACTACGACATCTTCTTCGAGCGCCCCTTCACCCCCGAGGACATGGCGGCGATCCAGCAGCGCATGCGCGAGCTGATCGACAAGGACTACGACGTGATCAAGAAGATGACCCCGCGCGCCGAGGTCATCGAGCTGTTCAAGTCCCGTGGCGAAGACTACAAGCTGCGCCTGATCGACGACATGCCGGACGAGAAGGCCATGGGCCTGTACTTCCATGAGGAGTACGTGGACATGTGCCGCGGCCCGCACGTGCCGAACACCCGCTTCCTCAAGGCGTTCCAGCTGACCAAGATTTCCGGCGCCTACTGGCGCGGCGACTCGAAGAACGAGCAGTTGCAACGCATCTACGGCACCGCCTGGGCCGACAAGAAGCAACTGGCGGCCTACATCCAGCGCATCGAAGAGGCCGAGAAGCGCGACCATCGCCGCATCGGCAAGCAGCTCGACCTGTTCCACCTGCAGGAAGAAGCGCCGGGCATGGTGTTCTGGCACCCGAATGGCTGGAGCGTCTACCAGGTGCTCGAGCAGTACATGCGCAAGGTCCAGCGCGACCATGGCTATGTCGAAGTGCGTACCCCGCAGGTGGTCGACCGCATCCTCTGGGAGCGTTCGGGCCACTGGTCGAACTACGCCGAGAACATGTTCACCACCTCCTCGGAAAGCCGCGACTACGCGGTCAAGCCGATGAACTGCCCGTGCCACGTGCAGATCTTCAACCAGGGCCTGAAGTCCTATCGCGACCTGCCGCTGCGCCTCGCCGAGTTCGGCGCCTGCCACCGCAACGAGCCGTCCGGCGCGCTGCACGGGATCATGCGTGTACGCGGCTTTACCCAGGACGACGCGCATATCTTCTGCACCGAAGAGCAGGTGAAGAAGGAAGCGGCCGATTTCATCAAGCTGACCTTGCAGGTCTACCGCGACTTCGGTTTCACCGACATCGCCATGAAGCTGTCGACCCGTCCGGCCAAGCGCGTCGGTTCCGACGAGCTGTGGGATCGCGCCGAAGGCGCGCTGGCCGATGCGCTGAACGAATCCGGCCTGGCCTGGGAATACCAGCCGGGCGAGGGCGCGTTCTATGGGCCAAAGATCGAGTTCACCCTGAAGGACTGCCTCGGCCGTAACTGGCAGTGCGGCACCCTGCAGTACGACCCGAACCTGCCGGAGCGCCTGGACGCCAGCTACATCGCCGAGGACAACAACCGTAAGCGCCCGGTGATGCTGCACCGTGCGATCCTCGGGTCCTTCGAGCGCTTCATCGGCATGCTCATCGAGCACTACGCCGGAGCCTTCCCGGCCTGGCTGGCGCCGACCCAGGCAGTGGTGATGAACATCACCGACAAGCAGGCCGATTTCGCCGCCGAGGTGGTGCGGATCCTCGGGGAAAGCGGATTCCGTGCCAAGTCCGACTTGAGAAACGAGAAGATCGGCTTTAAAATCCGCGAGCATACTTTGCTCAAGGTTCCCTATCTCTTGGTTATTGGAGATCGGGAAGTTGAATCGAAGGCCGTCGCGGTGCGTACGCGCGAAGGGGAAGACCTGGGCTCCATGCCCGTCACCCAGTTCGCTGAGCTGTTGGCACAGGCGGTTTCCCGGCGTGGTCGCCAAGACTCGGAGTAATCATTATTAAGCGTGAAATGAGACAGGATAAGCGAGCTCAACCGAAACCCCCGATCAACGAGAACATCTCGGCTCGTGAGGTACGGTTGATTGGAGCTGATGGCCAGCAGGTTGGTGTTGTTTCGATCGATGAGGCGATCCGCCTAGCCGAAGAGGCGAAGCTGGACCTGGTTGAGATTTCGGCCGACGCGGTGCCTCCTGTCTGCCGCATCATGGACTACGGCAAGCACCTGTTCGAGAAGAAGAAGCAGGCTGCGGTCGCCAAGAAGAACCAGAAGCAGGCGCAGGTCAAAGAAATCAAGTTTCGTCCAGGGACGGAAGAAGGGGATTACCAGGTAAAACTACGCAACCTGGTACGTTTCCTTAGTGAAGGGGACAAGGCCAAGGTATCCCTGCGATTCCGCGGCCGTGAGATGGCTCACCAGGAGCTGGGGATGGAGCTGTTGAAGCGGGTCGAAGCCGACCTCGTGGAGTACGGCACCGTCGAGCAGCATCCTAAGCTGGAAGGACGCCAGCTGATGATGGTCATCGCTCCCAAGAAGAAAAAGTAACCACCAGGGCACTGGCAGGCCTTGCGGTTATGCGTAATCACTCAATGCGGAGTATCCGAACATGCCAAAGATGAAGACCAAAAGTGGCGCGGCCAAGCGCTTCAAGAAGACTGCTGGTGGCCTCAAGCACAAGCACGCCTTCAAGAGCCACATCCTGACCAAGATGACCACCAAGCGTAAGCGTCAACTGCGCGGCACCTCGATGCTGAACAAGTCTGACGTTGCGCGCGTAGAACGCTCCCTGCGTCTGCGCTGATTATTAAGGTAGAGGATTAATTCATGGCTCGTGTTAAGCGTGGCGTTATCGCCCGTCGTCGTCACAAGAAAATTCTGAAGCTCGCCAAGGGCTACTACGGTGCACGCTCGCGCGTGTTCCGCGTTGCCAAGCAGGCGGTGATCAAGGCTGGCCAATACGCCTACCGTGACCGTCGTCAGCGCAAGCGTCAGTTCCGCGCACTGTGGATCGCCCGTATCAACGCTGGTGCTCGTCAGAACGGTCTGTCCTACAGCCGCCTGATCGCCGGCCTGAAAAAGGCGGCCATCGAGATCGACCGTAAGGTCCTGGCCGATCTGGCAGTGAACGAAAAAGCGGCGTTTACCGCGATTGTCGAGAAAGCGAAGGCAAGCTTGGCTTAAGCCCTACGACAATCACCGGACTTCGGTCCGGACGTAACGTCACCGATAGGGGAAGAGCCTTACCGCTCTTCCCCTATTTTGTATCTGGAGTCCATACATGGAAAACCTGGATGCGCTGGTCTCTCAAGCATTGGAGGCTGTGCGACACACCGAAGACGTCAATGCCCTGGAGCAGATCCGGGTTCACTACCTCGGCAAGAAAGGCGAACTGACCCAGGTGATGAAGACCCTGGGCGACCTGCCGGCCGAAGAGCGGCCGAAGGTCGGCGCGCTGATCAACGTGGCCAAGGAAAAGGTCCAGGATGCGCTGAACGCGCGTAAGACCGAGCTGGAAGGGGCCGCGCTGGCCGCCCGGCTGGCCGCGGAGCGCATCGATGTCACCCTGCCTGGTCGTGGCCAGCTGAGCGGCGGCCTGCATCCGGTCACCCGCACGCTGGAGCGCATCGAGCAGTGCTTCAGCCGCATCGGCTACGAAGTCGCCGAAGGCCCGGAGGTCGAAGACGACTACCACAACTTCGAAGCGCTCAACATTCCGGGCCACCACCCGGCGCGTGCCATGCACGACACTTTCTATTTCAATGCGAACATGCTGCTGCGTACCCACACCTCACCGGTGCAGGTGCGGACCATGGAGTCCCAGCAGCCGCCGATCCGCATTGTCTGCCCGGGGCGCGTCTACCGCTGCGACTCCGACCTGACCCACTCGCCGATGTTCCACCAGGTGGAAGGCCTGCTGGTGGACGAGGGCGTCAGCTTCGCCGACCTCAAGGGCACCATCGAGGAATTCCTCCGCGCCTTCTTCGAGAAGCAGCTCGAAGTGCGCTTCCGTCCGTCCTTCTTCCCCTTCACCGAGCCCTCGGCCGAAGTGGACATCCAGTGCGTGATCTGCAGCGGCAACGGCTGCCGCGTGTGCAAGCAGACCGGCTGGCTGGAAGTCATGGGTTGCGGCATGGTGCACCCGAACGTGCTGCGCATGTCCAACATCGATCCCGAGAAATTCCAGGGCTTCGCCTTCGGCATGGGCGCCGAGCGCCTGGCCATGCTGCGCTACGGGGTGAACGACCTGCGTCTGTTCTTCGATAACGATCTGCGCTTCCTCGGACAATTCCGCTAGGCCAGAACGCAACCGGATTCCTTAGGAGAACAGGATGAAATTCAGTGAAAAGTGGCTGCGGAGCTGGGCAAATCCGCAGGTTTCCCATGACGAGCTGGTCGCTCGCCTGTCCATGGTCGGCCTCGAGGTCGACGCCGACCTGCCGGTCGCCGGCGCCTTCAGCGGCGTGGTGGTCGGCGAGGTGCTCTCGACCGAACAGCATCCGGACGCCGACAAGCTACGCGTCTGCCAGGTCAGCAACGGCAGCGAGACCTTCCAGGTCGTCTGCGGTGCGCCCAACGTACGCGCGGGCCTGAAGATTCCCTTCGCCATGATCGGCGCCGAACTGCCGGGCGACTTCAAGATCAAGAAAGCCAAGCTGCGTGGCGTCGAGTCCTTCGGCATGCTCTGCTCGGCCAAGGAATTGCAGATCAGCGAAGAGAACGCCGGTCTGCTCGAGCTGCCGGCCGACGCGCCGGTCGGCCAGGACGTCCGCACCTACCTGGAGCTGGACGACTACACCATAGAGGTCGGCCTGACCCCGAACCGCGGTGACTGCCTGTCGCTCGCCGGCCTGGCCCGCGAAGTCAGCGCCATCTACGACGTACCGCTGGCGCCGGTGGCGGTGGACGCGGTCGCCGCGCAGCACGACGAGACCCGTCCGGTCGAACTCGCCGCGCCGGCCGCCTGCCCGCGCTATCTCGGCAGGGTGATCCGCAACGTCGACCTGAGCCGGTCGACCCCGTTGTGGATGGTCGAGCGCCTGCGCCGTTCCGACATCCGCAGCATCGACCCGGTGGTCGACGTCACCAACTACGTGATGATCGAACTGGGCCAGCCGATGCATGCCTTCGACCTTGCCGAGATCAACGGCGGCGTGCGCGTGCGCATGGCCGAGGGCGGCGAGAAGCTGGTCCTGCTCGACGGCCAGGAAATCACCCTGCGCGCCGACACCCTGGTGATCGCCGACCACCAGCGCGCCCTGGCCATCGCCGGGGTGATGGGTGGCGAGCACAGCGGCGTCAGCGACAGCACCCGCGACCTGTTCCTCGAAGCCGCGTTCTTCGACACCATCGCCCTGGCCGGCAAGGCCCGCTCCTATGGCCTGCACACCGACTCCTCGCACCGCTTCGAGCGCGGCGTCGACAGCCAGTTGGCGCGCAAGGCCATGGAGCGTGCGACGCGCCTGATCCTCGACATCGTCGGCGGCGAGCCGGGGCCGATCGTCGAGCAGGTCAGCGAAGCGCACCTGCCGAAGGTCGCGCCGATCACCCTGCGCGCCGAGCGCGTGACCCAGATGCTAGGCATGCCGCTGGACGCCGCCGAGATCGTGCGCCTGCTGCAAGCCCTGGAGCTGACGGTGGTAGCCGATGGGGAAGGGCAGTGGTCGGTCGGCGTACCGAGCCATCGCTTCGACATTTCCCTGGAAGTCGACCTGATCGAGGAGCTGGCCCGTCTCTACGGCTACAACCGCCTGCCGGTGCGCTACCCGCAGGCGCGCCTGGCGCCGAACAACAAGCCGGAAGCGCGCGCCGCGCTGCCGCTGCTGCGGCGCCTGCTGGTCGCCCGCGGCTACCAGGAAGCGATCACCTTCAGCTTCATCGATCCGGCCCTGTTCGAGCTGTTCGATCCGGGCACCCAGCCGCTGACCCTGGCCAACCCGATCTCCGCCGACATGGCGGCGATGCGTTCCAGCCTCTGGCCGGGCCTGGTCAAGGCGCTGCAGCACAACCTCAACCGCCAGCAGTCGCGGGTCCGCCTGTTCGAAAGTGGCCTGCGCTTCGTCGGTCAACTGGAAGGCCTGAAGCAGGAAGCCATGCTCGCCGGCGCCATCTGCGGCAAGCGCCTGCCGGAAGGCTGGGCCAACGGCCGTGACGGCGTGGACTTCTTCGACGCCAAGGCCGATGTCGAGGCAGTGCTGGCCAGTGCCGGCGCCCTCGGCGACTTCAGCTTCGTGCCCGGTGAGCACCCGGCGCTGCACCCGGGGCAGACCGCGCGCATCGAGCGGGACGGGCGGCTGGTCGGCTACCTGGGCGCGCTGCATCCGGAATTGGCGAAGAAACTCGACCTCGAGCAGCCGGTGTTCCTCTTCGAGCTGCTGCTGGCCGAAGTGGTCGACGGCCACCTGCCGAAGTTCCGCGAGCTGTCGCGCTTCCCCGAAGTGCGCCGCGACCTGGCGCTGCTGGTGGATCAGGACGTGCCGGCACAAGACATCCTGACACAAATCCGTGCGGCGGCCGGCGAATGGCTGACGGACCTCAGGCTGTTTGATGTGTATCACGGTAAAGGCATTGATCCGCATAGAAAAAGCCTTGCCGTCGGCTTGACCTGGCAGCATCCATCGCGCACTCTTAATGACGATGAAGTCAATAGCACGACGCAGAACATCGTCACGTCGTTGGAAGAAAGGTTCAATGCCACGTTAAGGAAATAGCGTATGGGGGCTCTGACGAAAGCTGAAATTGCGGAACGTCTGTACGAAGAGCTGGGCCTGAACAAACGGGAAGCCAAGGAGTTGGTGGAGCTGTTCTTCGAAGAGATCCGCCAGGCGCTGGAGCATAACGAGCAGGTCAAGTTGTCCGGTTTCGGCAACTTCGACCTGCGCGACAAGCGCCAGCGCCCCGGACGCAACCCGAAGACCGGCGAAGAAATCCCGATCACGGCCCGCCGCGTTGTCACCTTTCGTCCAGGGCAGAAACTGAAGGCCAGGGTTGAGGCATATGCTGGAACCAAGTCATAACGACGAGCTGCCACCGATTCCCGGCAAGCGCTACTTCACCATCGGCGAAGTCAGCGACTTGTGCGCGGTCAAGCCCCACGTGCTGCGCTACTGGGAGCAGGAGTTCCCGCAGCTCAACCCGGTGAAGCGCCGCGGAAATCGCCGCTATTATCAGCGCCAGGACGTGCTGATGATCCGCCAGATCCGCGCGCTCCTCTACGACCAGGGCTTCACCATCGGCGGGGCGCGCCAGCGCCTCTCCGGCGACGAGGCCAAGGACGACGTCACCCAGTACAAGCAGCTCATCCGCCAGATGATCGCCGAGCTGGAGGAAGTCCTACTGGTCCTGAAGAAGTGACGGAAGCAAAAAAAACTTCCACTTATCAGAAGCTTAGTATATAGTGCGGCTCACTTCGGAAGCACAGCCACTGAGCTTGGAAGTACAGTCGGGGCGTAGCGCAGCCTGGTAGCGCACTTGCATGGGGTGCAAGGGGTCGAGTGTTCGAATCACTCCGTCCCGACCAAATAACTCCACGACTTAGGCCAGTTCAGAGATGAGCTGGCCTTTTTCGTTTCAGGGACTTTTGCGGGACTTTTCATCCTGCCTTCCTCCTCAGTATTGTCAGCGCCGGTCCTCGCGAGTCCGTCGCTGATATCTTGTTGGCCTCATCGATCAGTTTTCCCAGCTCCGCCGCCGAGTAGTGACTGGTGATGCTGCCGTTCTTGTGGCCCAGCAGGGCCCGTCGGTCTTCCTCGGTGACGCCAGCTGCCCGAAGCCTTCTCCCGAAGGTGTGCTTCAGGTCGTGGATGCGGATCGAGGCGAATCCCTTCGGTGCCGGTCGCAGGAAGCGTTCCTGGTACTTCTTCGCAGCCCTGATCCGGGCCTTCTTCCATGCCGAATCGTTCATCCGATGAACCGGTGTCGCCTTGCCATTCCTGTCGGGCATCCCATACGGGAATACCCAGACCGGATCCAGGCCACGCTGCCCCTCGATTACTGACTTGGCCACCGTGTTCAGCACGACCAGCCGTTCCTCTCCGTTCTTCACACCTGATCCCTTGTCCCTACCTCCAAAGTCCGAAGGAATCAGGAACACGCTGGTATCCAACTCCGGTACCGGGATCTCCCAGTCCCACCTCAGCTTGACCACTTCTTGCTCCCGAGAGCCGCAGTTGACCTTGTAGAGCGCCATTCGGCGCAGGTGGTCCGGCAGTTCCGAGAACAGCAGCGATTGCTCTTCCCACGAAAGCGGGTAGGGGGGACGCCTCGACCGCTTCTCGTCCAGCTTGTTGATCATCGGTACCGTGTCCAGCCAGGGCCGTTTCTCTTCGTCACGCCATTTCCGGGCGCATAGGTTGAGAATGCGGATGACCTTCTCCAGGGCGATGTTCACCGTCCTTGGGGTTACACCAGGCTTCACCTTGCCGGTCGATGCCCTGCTCGGCTTCAGCTTGTCCTTGATGTACGGGGAAAGCGACTCGTCATCGACGTGCGTGAGCGGTAGGTCGCCGATGTAGGGGTCCAACTGTTCGAGGTAGATGGCGGCCAGGCCGATCGACGGCATGTCCTTATACTCCATCAGGTAGCGGGTCGCGGCTTCGCGCCAGCTCCTGACTCGGCGAATACCGTAGACCTTCTCCTGTCGGAGCTTCTCGAGCCGGTGTATCAGGTACTGTTCTGCTTCCTCCCGGTTGCTTGTTCCAGTGCTTTCTTGAAGTCGCTGACCTCTGACGACCTTGTCGACATGCCAGATTCCGTTTCTCTCGTAGAGGCCAGTGATGGTTTTTCGCGCCATGGTTTTTCTCCTTGGCGCTCGCTGCGGAATCGATCTTGTCCCTGGGCACCGTTCTTTTCAATAACCGCTCGTTCGATGTAGTCGTTTGCCCAGGCGTCCAGCTCCTCGCGATCAAAGCCGATGCCTTGCCGGCCTATGCGAAATTCGCGGACATATGGACGTACGGTCTTGTTGAATTCATCCCTGCACATCCCGAGATAAGCGGGCGCCGCCCCGGCCCGGATAACGCGTGGTGGGCAAGAAAGCCGGTTGGACAGGGGTTTCCTGCTGGCGTCTGACATGGCATCTGCCTCCTGGCATGAGGGTGTCATGTTCGAGACAGACCCGATGAAGGGGCAACCCGCTGTGGCGGGTTGCTGCATGTCCAGGCGAAGGTGCAGCCACGAGCGGCCAGGCGATGCGGGAGGCGACGATATCTTGATGTTGAGCGACAGGAGGATGGTGGGTGAATTCAGTTCTGCTAGGTGCCACGGATCGCGATGATCCGCCTGGGCAGGTGTCCCGGGAGGCACTCTACGATGAGGTGTGGCGTCATCCGATGCTCAGGGTGGCCGAGCGCTATGGGGTTTCGTCGAGCTTCATGGCGAGGGTCTGCACCTCCATGAACGTGCCGCGCCCGCCGCGCGGCCACTGGGCCAAGCTCGCGCATGGCAAGCCAAGTCCCCAGGTACCCTTGCCTGATGCACGCCCGGGAGACCATTTGATATGGCGAAGAGGCGATGCCCCAGGGCCGGCCAGGTATCCGCTTCCCAGACCGCCTGAGCGTCAGGTTGCCCGTCCGCGGCCACGTATTTCTCGCTCAGCCCGCCATCCCCTGGTCAGCGGTGTACGAGACCTTTTTACCAAGGGAAAGGTGATCGACAGTGGCTACCTGAAGCCTTCGCAGAGGCGCCTGGTGGATGTAGTGGTGTCGGAACCGATGCTCGACGATGCGCTGGATATGGCCAATGCCCTGTTCCTCAGACTGGAGGCCGCTGGATATCGGGTCATGCTCGCGCCGAGCGATCGCATCTATTCCCGCGCTTCTGTGGAGGAAAGGGAAAAGCCTGGAAAGACGGTTAACAATCGTTATCCAAGCCTTTGGCATCCCTCCAAGGCGACTGTCGTCTTCGTGGGTTCCGTCGCTATCGGCCTGACTCTTTTCGAGATGACCGAGGAGCTGGAGGCGCGGTACGTCGATGGGGAGTACATCCCGCTTGGCAAGCTACCGGCTACTGAGCGACGTCGTCTGATGCCCAGTTGGAGCTGGACCACACACAAGCACTTCGCTACCGGGCGTCTGTGCCTCCAGGCATTCAGTCCTTATCCAGTCGCGGATTGGGTGAATCGCTGGCCAGAGGTCAGGGCGCGCGAACTTCGGGGGCAACTGGACGAAATAGTCGACTACCTGGCAAAGGCGGCGACCACTATTGCTGGCCTGGTCGAGGAGGGTGAGCGTCAGGCTGAAATCCGAAGGCGGGAATGGGAAGAAGAGCGGCGGCGACTGGAAGAGCGGTGGGAGCGGGAGCGCCAGGAAAAGACCAAGGCCGAAGCCCGGCAAGAGCTGCTTGAGGCCATTCGTTCCTAGGATGACGTTCGGCGGATACAGGCATTCTTCCGCGAGGCTGAGGACGAAGCCTTGTCGCGAAAGAGTGAGGAGAGGGCGGGGCTGTTAAAGCGTCTGGCGATCGCCAGAGAGCTTGTCGGGGAAGTGGATACGCTCGGTATGTTGATGAAATGGCGGGGGCCAGAAGAACGATGATCACATGAGGGCTCGTGCGTCCTGCCAGTGCGTTTTATGGCTTTAGCTTGGGTTTCTCTCAAGCGCTATCCATAAGCATCATTCTGATGCAGGCCTTTTGCCTGCATATGCCATAAGATATTACTTCCAAGGCCGTTGTGAGCTGATCTCGCAGCGGCCAAGAAGATTGAGTGCTGCTGGAGCGTAAGAGGTTGCTCTTGCTCCTCGCAACAAGAGATTTGGCTGAATAAAGGAATTTCTTAGCCATGGATACTGCTGGAAATACTTTGCTGGAGTCTGACTGGGATGCAGATCAACTCCGAGTGATTGAGGAGGATGCAGATTCACGGCTGATCGTTGAGGCGGGCCCAGGAACCGGAAAGACGGCCGTCGCGTGCGCCCGCCTGGCCTATCTGATCAATGAAGAGGACATCGAGCCCAGCAATACATGGATGATCAGTTTCACGAGGACCGCAGTAGCAGAAATCCGTGCACGACTACATTCGTACGTCGGTGATGCGTCTTTTGCTATCCGGATTGCGACCATCGATTCGCATGCATGGTCCATCCACTCCGGGCATGATCCGAATGCCAGTCTGACCGGCTCGTACGAAGAGAATATTACGCGAGTCATTGAGCTGTTGAAGAACGACGAGGATATAGCAGATGAGCTGCTGCAGATCGAGCACGTCGTTATTGATGAAGCGCAGGATCTCGTCGGACAGCGAGCGGACCTGATCGAGGCTCTAGTGGGGCGGCTGCCGTCGGACTGTGGTATCACGGTGTTCGCCGATGAGGCCCAGGCAATCTATGGCTTCTCTGACAACAGTATCGGGAGTCGCAGAAAAGAGGCAGGCTGCAAATCTGATTTGCCCTTGCTTGATCGTTTGCAGGCTGGAGAAAAATTGGGGTTCACTACGCTGGCCCTGAAGGAGATCTATCGCACGTCCTCTCCCGGTCTTAAGAAGATCTTTTCGGAGTTGCGGCAGGACATTCTCGACAAACAAAAGCACGGCAGCGGATTGCACGCCGAGACGGCGCAAAGAATTCGAGAGCTGGCCGACGAGAGCGGATTAAAATGGACTGACATGAAGGTTGCTAACTTTACCAGCGACGACCTTCTGCTTTTCAGAACACGTGCCGAAGTGCTCATGGCGTCTCAGTTCTGTGATCTTCCCCATCGGTTGCGCGTGTCAGGGTATGGCGCAACCCTGCCCGCATGGCTGGCGATCTGTTTCTCGGACTTTGTCGAACTGTTCCTCGTAGAGCGGCACTTTTTCGACCTTTGGGCGGCGCGTATAGAAAACAAGGTTTCGCCTCCGTATGGGCCTGCTGAGGCTTGGCAGCATCTCATGCGCGTTGCTGGGCGCCAGGATGGTTCCATCGATATGCAGAGGCTCAGGCGGCGGTTGGGTCAGACTCGCCCCCCGGTCGAGCTAACTCTCCCAGAATATGGTCTGCATGGACCGATAGTTGGGACTATTCACGCGAGCAAAGGACGCGAGGCGAGCAACGTTGTTCTCATCCTGCCGAGCGTTTCGGAATTCGAGAGCGTCGAGGATGAGATTGAAGAGGCTCGCATACTCTTTGTCGGCGCCACGCGCGCGCGCTCATCTCTAATCGTCGGAGAGCGTAGTCCCTTTAGAGCATCAACCTTGGCATCAGGTAGGGCTCATCGCTCAACCAAGAAAGGCCAATCAACGATGGTCGAGATTGGTCGTAGCGGTGATATCACAGCACGTGGTCTTGTAGGTCACAGCGAGTTTCGCGAAGCCGATGCTTTGGCAGGACAGGCTTTTCTGACCAAAGTCGTCGATGTAGTCACCACCTACAAGCTGGAAGCCGATCCCGACCTGGATTGGCGCTACAGGATATATGCCGGCAACGAGAGGCTCTGCGTTGGTGTGCTATCGCGCAAACTCACGTACGACCTCTGGGAGATACTCGAGAACAGGAACCAGAAGCGTAGCCACAAGCCTCCAACCTACGTGAATCATGTGAGAGGTCAGGGGTGTGCAACGATCGTACTAAGCCCGGATGACAATGAGCTTGAGACACTTAATGAGCCCTGGGCTTCTTCCGGTTTCGTCCTGTCACCTAGAGTTGCGGCGTTCCCTCCCTTCACCTTTTTCGGTCGGAGATAGTCTCATGCAGGATAAATCACTCGACAGGGATATCGTCGCCTGTCGGCTCTTTGAGGACCTGATCGGACCACGTGTAGAGAATGAGGAGCTGACCGCGCGCCCATCCGATGTCTATCTCACCGGCATCCTTTGGCCCCAGCGTACGGCGATGGCGGGGGAGGACGATGATCGCCTCGGAACCGCGGGGGCGAGTTCGGTAGAGGACAGCGACAGTGAGAGCGATGCAGTCAGAACCGGATCGATCCAGAAACCGTCTGTAGCAGGCATATCGTTCAGCGCTACATCCTCCGCCGTACCGCAAGTACAGGTTATCTGCAGCTTTGCTACGTACCGGATAGAACAACGTGACGGTGGTGACATCTGGATTCGCCAGCCGCACAGAATAGAAATCCCGGTCCTTGACCTGTCAGCCGGACCGCCTCGCCAGATTGCGCTTGCGGTACACGGTAAAGGACTCCCCAACGTTTCACTTAGTGTCCGATGCATCAATGCTGGCGGGGCTGTTCTGGTCACTCTTTCGCTCGTGAATTCGATAGTTCCAGAGCAAAGCCGAAACGAGATTGAGGCCGCGTCGCTTTTCCAGACATCGCTTCGCGTCCAGCCTTGCAAAGGCACATTGCTGGTTCCGAAACCTCCCCGTCGGGGGTTGTCGAGACACCAAGATGAAGCCAATGGGAGCGCCGCGATCAGCGATGAGGAAAGCGGGGCTCTGCTGTATAGAAATGTGGCAGAGTTCGCTGTTGGGCATGTCTGCTCCGCCGAATGGGAATCCTCCGAACAGGTGGCAGGGGCTCTCTCCACTGCGCGTTGGGTCGGGACGACATGGCTGCCATCAGCCATTGTTGAGGGCGTTGACCCGAATGGTCATGTTTTTTTCTCTGAGCTGGGCAATGAGAGCGGCGCGCTCGATCCTCTCTCGGCCGAGGCATTGGCCTTGGCCGATACAGCGTCTCTCCAACAGGCCCTGCAGCTTTTCTGCGACGCCTACGATCGCTGGGTACAGTTGCAGCTGAAGCGGCTTGATGACATGGCAGACGTGAGCCGTGAGCTTAAGTACATCGCTCAGATGCACCTGGTCCGCTGCGAAGAGGCGCTCGGACGTATGCGGGCATCAGTCCTTGAACTTCTCACGAATCCGCGGCTCCGGCGTGCCTTTCAGCTGGCGAACTTCGCCATGCACCTGCAGCACTCATGGGACAGTTCCAAGAGCCGCCACGGTCCTCTGCGTTGGAGACCGTTCCAGCTGGGATTCCTGCTGCTGAGCGCTCCGTCATCAGTGGCGCGTGACCACGAGCATAGAGGGGTCATGGACCTCCTATGGTTCCCCACTGGTGGAGGCAAGACCGAAGCATACCTTGCGCTGATCGCATGCATCGCCGTCTATCGCCGCCTCTCCGATGATCCGAATGACCACGGGGGTGTCTGCGCCTTGATGCGCTACACACTTCGCTTGCTGACCACCCAGCAATTTGCACGGTCTGCCGCAATGATAGTGGCCTTGGAAGCGATACGCTCCGGGAGAGTATCTTCTCCCGCTGGCCTGCCGTTGCAAGGGGATGAGCCGTTTTCGATCGGGCTGTGGGTGGGCGGAGACGCTACACCGAACAAGCGTGCGGTTGCCTTCGCCTCACTTCAAGGGGCTTTGGAGGTTTCATCTCCAAAGCAGCTCTCCCGGTGCCCGGTCTGTGGCGAGAAACTGAAATGGTCGATGGCAAGCGCGATCTCACCTGTTGATGTTGAATGCACGAACAGGTCATGCAAGATGTGCGGGGTTTTGCCGGTCTTCACCGTCGACGAGGATGTCTACGACAACCGGCCGACCCTGCTTATAGGAACGGCTGACAAGTTTGCCCAGGTCATCCGCGAGAAAAGAACCAACAGCCTATTTGGTGTTTGGGACGGCGCTCCGCCTGATCTTATCATCCAAGATGAGCTGCACCTCATCTCGGGTCCCTTGGGGACAATCGCTGGAACCTATGAAGCGGCATTTGACCTGATGTTCGCCGCGCGCGGGCATCGGGCAAAGATTATCGGCTCGACAGCGACGATCCGCAGAGCGTCGGAGCAGGTGTTGGCTCTTTTTGACCGCGAAGCATTCCAGTTCCCTCCGCCAGCGATCGATCACGACGACTCTGGTTTCGCGGTTCGTGATCGTCGACCGAAGGCAGTGGGAAGGCGATATCTCGGTGTCACGACGGCGGGTCGATCGGCAAAGTTTACCCTGCAGGCCGTCGCAGGTTCCCTGCTGCAAACTGCTTTTGGGGCATTCAGCGATGATGTCCGTCGAGACGCCTACTGGACACTCGTTGGGTACTTCAACTCACTTCGCGAGCTTGGCGGAGCGCTCGTCCTCATGCAGGACGACGTCACCGACAGTATTGCGCTCTACGCTGATGCTCGCTCCGAAGAAAGAAGGCCTCTCAGCAACGTTGAGGAGCTCACATCCCGGAGAACACAGGAAGAAATCCGCGGGATGCTCGACCTTCTCGACATCAAAGTCGGGCTTCCGGGGGCTGTCGACGCTGTTCTTGCGACAAATATGGTCAGCGTCGGTGTGGACATTTCCCGACTGGGTCTCATGTTGGTCAATGGGCAACCCAAGACTATCGCCGAGTACATCCAGTCGACTAGCCGGGTCGGGCGGGGAGATGTTAGCGGACTTGTTGTCCCGGTCCTCAACAACGCCAAGGCTCGTGATCGTTCGCATTTCGAAACGTTCTGCAGCTGGCACCGCACCCTTTACAGGGACGTGGAGGCGACTAGCGTTACTCCCTTCGCATCACGGGCTCGCGACCGGGCGCTGCATGCGGCGCTGGTGGCTGCAGTACGTCATCTCGTACCAGGCATGCTCGACTCTCCACAAATGGATGACGACGCAGAGGATCTGGCGATGGATCTCATCGACCGGATCGTCGAGCGTGCAGATCGGATCGATCCAGAAGAGATAGCTGTTCGGGAAGAGCTTGAACGTCGTCTCGACACATGGAGGGCAAGATCCCCTACTGTCTACTGGAGCGACTACAAGGGAGGGAAATCCCTTCTTCAGAGCGCCGAGCGTGCAGCCGCTCGCCGAGCTGCTGGCCGCGATACCGGCGCAGCTTGGCCGACCCTCAACTCCATGCGGACTGTAGAGGCCGGAACCCCTTTCAGGATGGCCCCTGCCCTCAGGGTAAAGGATGATACACATGAAGAATGACCTTCAGGATCTGCGGCGTAGTGCAGTTGTCTCGACATTTGGTCCTGGCTCGGTAGTGGACTTTCGGGCGGGGGGCGGAGCCGTCTCTGGAATCGCTGCGGGACTTGAGGAATGGGATCGCTCCTTTCCTCCTGCTGGTTTGGCCCACCCACAGGTCATACGCGAGACGCGCTTGCAGAAGAAGCTTGGTGTGAAGGGCTTCAGAACGCCCCCTGTGACGCTGGAGCGTAGGAAGGATGATGATCCGGATAATCGACGTCTCGTTGCTGTGCGCTTCCCTAAATGGCTGCAATGCCCTAGCTGCGACGTCATCAAGCCGGAACGGCGTTGGAAGAACGATCCGGGCCATGCTTATCGTTACTGTCCGACATGCACGGAAAAAGCCCATGGCGACAGCAAGGTTTTCGTCATCCCCGTCCGTTTCGTCATGGCCTGTAAGCATGGCCATGTAGATGAGTTTCCCTGGGACTGGTGGGTGGGGCACAAACCTGAGTGCCGGGTGGCGCAGCGTGACAACGTAGACCGTCACCCTGGGCTGATGCTGCAATCCGAGAGTCCCGGTCTCGCTGGGCTTATCCTCAGTTGCCCGAAATGCGGTGCACGCCGGTCAATGGACGGGGTTTTCTCAAAGAAGACCTGGGAGTATGGGCCGAAATGTCGGGGGTATCGACCATGGCTGGCCGACGGCGATGAAGTCTGTGGTAAGGAACAGAACGCGGTCCAGCGCGGCGCGTCCAACCTGTACTTTGCGGTGACGGAGTCAGCACTCAGCATCCCGCCGTGGTCCGACCGTCTTCAGGAAGTCTTGGGCGATTGGTGGAGCTCTCTCACGAATCTCGATGATTTATCAAGGTTGGAGGACTACATCGGCTTTCTTGCGAAAGGTGATCTGGAAAACATTTTGAAGGATCTGGAAATGTCGCCAGCGGACCTGGCAGAGGCGATCAGAAACCGCCTTGCATCGTATGGGCAGCTCCGAACCGACGATTTGCGCCCGGCAGAATATCGACAGTTCGTCACCGAGCCAGGTCGTAGTCGGACTCCAGACATCGACTTCGAAACCCGAAGAGAAATCGTATCTCCGGAAATCGCTCCATGGATCTTTCGAGTTGTACGAGCGGTCCGTCTTCGGGAAGTTCGCGCCATCAAAGGATTCACCCGGATCAATCCGCCTGGCGATCCCGACTCGCCCGAGGTAGCGCGGCTTTCAAAGGAGCCACTTGAATGGCTCCCTGCCATCGACGTCCGCGGCGAGGGCATCTTTCTCGCTTTAAACGAAGAGCGGCTATCAATTTGGGAAAACCGTCCTGATGTTATTGCACGTGCCTCCGAGTGTGAGATTCGGCATCAGGCGGACTGGAAGGAACGGTACGGCGACGACACCAAGCCGTTGCAAGCGATCACCCCTCGATACATGCTCTGCCACACGCTTGCGCATGCACTCATGCGCCAACTTACGCTGGAATGTGGATACTCCTCAGCGTCCCTTCAAGAGAGGATCTATGCCGGGAGTGGCGATGAGCAGATGGCCGGGCTTCTGATTTATACGGCGACACCGGATTCGGACGGAACGCTTGGCGGACTTCAGCGGCAGGGAAAGACAGGGCGCATAGAGGGCATTCTTCAGCGCGCGATTGACGCGATCGAGTGGTGTTCATCCGACCCGCTTTGCATCACGGACATGATGGCAGCGATCAACAGTTACTCGCACTCAGTGTGCCATGCTTGCTGTCTTGCTCCAGAGACATCATGCGAAGCTTTCAACAGCTTCTTAGACCGTGCCCTTTTGATCGGTGACGGTACAGGCTCTGGACTCGGATATTTCGAAGACATGCTTAGGAGAGACTGATGGCAGTACTCTGGCCAAGGAAACTGCCACGATCGGTACTGGATGACCCGAGGCGCCGCGCTGAGGTTCGCGTATACAACCGCCTGGCAGAGGTTCTCAACGATACCTTTCATGTCTTCTACTCGAGTCCTTGGCTGGGTACCGACAGGCTGGGGAACGAGAAAGATGGCGAATGCGACTTTCTCGTTGCACATCCTGATCACGGTATCCTTGCGATTGAGGTCAAAGGGGGGAAGGAGATTTCCTTCGATCCAAAGGACTCTCAGTGGCGCAGCACTGACCACGGCAATTTTGTCCACAAGATCAAGGATCCAGTAGCGCAGGCGCGAGGCGCTAAGCATGAGATTCTCAGCCGTCTTAATAGGTCAGCCAGATGGCCAAAGCGTTTCATACATGCCGCTCATGGTGTGATCTTCCCGAGTGCCGGTTCTCCCCGAGGCGACCTCGGAGCTGATCGCCCGGCCTGGGTGTTCTGCTGCTCACTTCAGTTTGAGCAGAGGCTGGGCGAATGGATCGCCGACCGTTTGAAGGCGGGACATCGGCCTAACAACTGCCAACCGCTTGGTCGTGACGGCATTGCGGCGCTGGAAAGAATACTGGCGCACCCCTTCACCCTTAGTTTCCGGATTGGGGCTGCTCTAGCGGAAGCTGATACGGAGTTTCGCGTCCTTGAACCGTCCCAGTACCATGTATTGGATATCATCCGTGATATACCGAGAGCTCTAATCCGGGGTGGGGCAGGGACTGGCAAGACTGTGGTGGCGATCGAGGAAGCGCTCAGGTCCGCCGCAGCAGGTCGCAGGACTCTACTGACTTGTCATAGTCGCCCGTTGGCAACAAACCTTGAGCGAAAACTGAAAGACGTTGAAAATCTAACAGTTGCTGGATTTCATGCGTTGTGCGGGCGCATCTCGCGTCAGGCGGGGATCCCGATACCGTCCGATACCTGTGAGCAGGATCTCTACGACAGTGCCCTACCAAACGCGCTCTATTGTGCGATGGAGATCCAGCCTGCGCTAAAGTGGGACACCATTATTGTCGATGAAGGCCAAGATTTCCGTGCTGAATGGTGGGTCGCGATCGACGCCTGTCTCACTAGCAGTGGAAGTCTTCGCGTTTTCTTGGATAGCAATCAGAAAGTTTACGACAGCGCCGGGAATGGTGTTCATGATCTGAGCGTGGTCCCGGTTAGGCTTTCTCGAAATCTTCGCAACACGAAGAACATCCACCAGGCCGCTTCGACACATTATTCGGGCCCCGAGATAATCGCCGATGGGCCCGATGGTCTCGAGGTCTCTTGGCTCAGCGCTGATAGTCCTGATTCGAAAATCGCTGCTGCCTACAGAGAGCTTCGACGACTCGTACATAACGAGGAAGTAGCTCCTGGTGACATTGCAGTCCTTGTCAATGGGCCTCTGGCCCGGACAAGCTTTCTCGAAAAAAGTAGTGGAACAAATATTCCGTTTACAGACGCCGAATCCATGGTACTCGAAGACGTGGTCGTAGATACAGTACGGCGGTACAAGGGGCTGGAGCGGTCGGCAGTAATTCTCATCGTCAGCGGCGAGGAAATGGAGCAGCGTGAGCTTGCCTATGTCGCGCTTTCAAGAGCTCGGGCCTACTTGTGTATTGTGTGTTCCGAAGATGATGAGCGATGGCTTTCAGGCAAGGAAAATCGCGACACTTGACGCACTCCCAATCCACTATCGTGGGTGATAGTTGTAGTGGTCAACCCATCCCGGACAGTGGGTTGAGTTTTTCTTCGGCCACCGCAGGTGGTTGAATTGATGCGGCCTGATCCAGTTGTAGCGGTGCATCAAGTAATGACTGATGTCCCGTTGGGCCTCCTGCGCCGTCAGGTAACCCGTTGACGGGACCCACTCCGACTTCAGACTGCGGAACAGGCGCTCCATCGGCGAGTTATCCCAGCAATTCCCTCGGCGACTCATGCTCTGCTGCATCCGATAGCGCCAGAGCCGTTGCCGAAACAGGCGGCTGGCGTACTGGCTGCCCTGGTCTGAATGGAACAGCACCTGCTGTGGCTTGCCGCGCTGTTCGTAGGCCATGTCCAGGGCCTTGATCACCAGTTCGGCATCCGGCTTGGCCGAGAACGCCCAGCCGATCACCCGCCGGGTATGCAGATCCAGCACCGCGGCCAGGTAGTGCCAACGGCCTTGCGCCCAGACGTAGGTGATGTCGCCACACCACACCTGATTGGGATGCTCGGTCGCGAATTCGCGGTTCAGCCGATTCGGGATATCCGGCCGCTCAACCGTGGCGCGTGCGAGCCCGGTTGCTTGCTAACCAGGCCCAGCTCACGCATCAACCGACGCACTCGGAAACGGCCGATGATCACGCCCTCTTCGCGCAGCATGCCCAGAATGCTGCGGCTGCCGGCCGAGCCCCGACTCTGGCTGAACAACTGGTTGACCTGGCTGCGTAGCGCCACGCGGCGAGCATCGACACGCCGCCGTCGAAGACGGTGGACGTAGTAGCAAGACCGCGCCACATCGAAAGCTGAACAGACCACTTCCACCGACTCCTGCTCACTCAACTGGTCTATCAGCGCGTACGATTGAGTTCGTCCGACATCAAGAGAGCGGTAGCCTTTTTTAATATCGCTTTCTCCCGCTCCAACCGGTTGATCCGGGCTTCCAGCTCCTGGATCTTTTGCTGCTCAGGCGTCAACGCCTTGCTCTTCGGGGTCACACCCTGGCGCTCCGCCTCGAGCTGCTTCACCCAACGGCGCAAGGCCGAATCCACTACCCCCAGCGAACGGCAGGCGTCGATATGGCTGTAGCCTTGGTCCAGCACCAAGGCGGCAGCCTCTCGTTTGAACTCGGCGGAAAACATACGTCGTTGCTTGCTCATCAGACACCTCTCTCACGGCGAGGATTTTCGCCTAAATCGGTGTCCGGGATCAGTAGACCACTACAACCACTACATATCTAGCCGTGCGCTAAACAACTGTTAGGATAATTCGGTGATATCACCTAGCTCAGAAGAGTAGGAGGTGTCCCTTACTCTCCACCAGCATTCGATTTTCTTGGCCCACTCGGAGATCATTTTCCCGCCGGCTCCTCGATGAAGTGCGTCATTGACCTCTTCCGCCCATATCGCGATCTGGCGATGAAGTTGCGGTGATATCGATTGTTCTTGCCAGATGCGGTTCAGATTGAGGGTCGCTCCCAGCTTGAGCGCTAGAATCGAAACTGTGTAGGACGTGATGTTGGCTTGGAATGCCGGGAACATGGGGCGGATGATCTTGTGAGCTGACTTGAACAGGATTGCCTTCGCGATCATCTGTTTGTACTGCTCTTGATCCGGTATCACGTTCTCACCAGCACTTTCCCTTTCCATCAACTCATCCATGAATGCCTGGAAGTTTTTCTGACTGCCGAGACTGACGATATGTGGCTTCTGATCCCAAGCAAAAAGAAACTTGGCTAGGTCGGGCTTGGTGAGTTTGCGGTAAGGGGGAATTGTCGCCTGGAGCTTTTTCTTCTGCGTTGGGGTAGTTGCTTCCTTCTCCAGCATCACCTTGTAGCTGCCAGCTGAGCGCTCGTAGAACCAGCGCCCAACGCCATCGGGGCAGTAAGTACGCATGGACAGTTTTTCCAGCTCGCGATGGAAGGGCTTGTTGGCGGAAAGATCGGACTGTTTGACAACGTTCTGACTGTTCGCATACCGCGAAATATTGGCAATCAGTTCCTCATCGTCAGCCTGTCCGGAGCGTAGCACGATGATCTTGGCTGGAACCCGCACACTCGTAAGATCGATGTCCGGATGCTTTTTCTTGGCGAAGTAGATGGATGCAGTAGTCTGGCCGCCATTGACTATCTGCATGCCCTGGAGCCAGAGAATGCCTGTCGAGCCATCTGCCGCGGTGTCGAGCTTGGCTTGGTCGGCAACAACGACGATGCCGTTGTTATAGGCCATGAAACGGTCAGGGTGGTCGCGCAGGCTGTCACGGATTCCCTTATTGACTCCCTTGCTGCTAACTCCCAGAAAGGAGCGCACGTTTGCTTCGAGGATCCGCGGGCCATACTTTTCGTAAAGGAACCGCAGGGCCTCGCCGGGCACGGCTGTCAGGGCGTAGTCATACTCATCGTCACCGGATCCAGGAACCCACACGCTAGGAAGGGCAGTCCCGCAGATGTCCCTGAAGTTTACTACCAGTTCATCCCGAGGACGCCCCTGCTGCCAGTGGTTGAAGAGGCGTTGAATGTCCATGATCTCTAGGCGGACCTGCTTGCCCTCGACCTCCTGCGGTGCATAGTTTCTCGTTTTGGCTACGGCATCCGTGATGACGAAAATACGGATGCTATCCAGCGTCTTGAAGATGCGCTCGACTTCGGTAACAAGGGCATAGGCATCGTTGGTTTCATCGAGCTTGCCGGATAGCTGGCCTGTTGCGCAGAACCTCAGAAACTGCAGCCCTTCTTTGGCAGCCTTTCCTGCTTCGGAATCTGGAAGCGGCTCTAGCTCATCTACTCCCTTGTACAGACTGACAAAAAGATCGAGACGGTCTGGGTTGCCAGAATCATCAGTAGTGTCGGAGACGGAGTAGCCGCTGATTTTTACCTTGTACGTACCTACCTTCGCTTCGTAATGGCAGACAGTTGGTTCAAAGGTGATTCCCTCGTCAGCCATGTGCGTCATCACATGCTCGGTGAATACGGCCTCAGGAGGAATGGGGGCTTCCCCTGGGCCTATATCTTTTTCAACTTCATCGCGGATCGCGGCCTGCGTCTCACGCAGAAAGTCGACGAGCTCCATCAAACGACTCCTAATTGTTCGAGTACATCATCCAGTGTGTGGTTGTTTGCCGTAACGAGAGAAAGATCCAGCTCATATGCGGCATGGCGAATTGCCGACGAAACGTTGAAGGGGGTTAGCCTGGGAAACTCCCCGTCCACCAGATGCAACCTTGTGTCGGCCAGCAGGAATCGACGTGTATAGACTGCCGCGTGCATGTCCAGATATCCGGCCTTATGGAGAGCCAGCTCAAAAAGGCGCATTGCGGCGGGGTCAGCGTCAAGGCGCTGCCGAGTTGCATCAACGAGCTCAGTGAGCGTTTTACCCGCCTCCTGAGCGCTGAATCGAAGCCCGGCCAGAAAGAGAGGCGGGGAGTTAGTGTCATCCAACTGCTCAAGTGAGCCAATCCGAACAGGGAAGCCGTCCGGAATCATTGTCGACTTGATTTCCACGCTGCCAAGTCCGATCTGGAAGTCGTGCAATCCGTCATGCGGACCTTTCCATGCATCCACTGCCGTAAACTGAAGGATCCCCGCATCCAGCAGAAGATTCAGAAATCGCAGCTCTCCGACCAGCCCCAGCTCCTTCTCTGGGCCCAAGCCTTCTCGTCCCTGACGCATGAACTCCTGCCAGCCCCGCACCCGCCCGAGAAAGCGCTGATAAAGCGTTTCCTCGGGAGAATCGCTGAATGACTGGAGCAGGTGCACGATATCGGAGACTACCTTGGCAAACAGTTCAAGACTGCCCGCGGGCTGACGAACAATGGCGAGCCAACTGTGGTTGCCGCCAGTTTCGCCGAGCGTGGCTCGCTCCATACGGAAGCCCTGCCCTTGGGGAAGCTGAGTCGCCGGTGCGATTTTTGTAGTAGCAAATCCAACCAGAACCGCTTCCTCGTTACCTGGTGAGTGTCGGGCCGCCTTGATTCGGCAGGAGCCCGTCTGCTGAACCAGATCTATTGAGCGCCAGCCGGGAGTGGCGGCGTTGCCGGGCAGTGCTCTCCAGACTCCCAGAATTTCGAGGTCACTCACTTGAGCCATACTGCTGCTCCCAAAGCACATTGGTGACTAGATAGGGCACGGATTTGCCGGCATTGCTGGAAGGGAAGCTGATGGCAAATGCCACGACAGGTGTAGTTACACCGGTGACGTTTGAGTCCTCGGGTTCCAGTAATGAAATGATCAGGAGCCCTTTATCCGGTCGAGGTTTTATCCCATCTGCGCCTAGGCCTTTTACATGCCTGATTGCAGGGCCATTGGGGGTCTCGGGGGGCTCTTTGCGTCTGGATCGTCCCGGGTCCTTCACCCAGGCCCGTTTGGTTAACTCAAGCGCTGCGTTCCATCCGGCCTCATCAAGATCCATGGCCTCGTCTTGGGGGGATAGCAGTCTGCCGATGGAGTATTTGCCTTCTCCTTCGGTTGCCTTGTTCTGTCGCTGCATCATTCTGACTGGACTGCCGACGATATCGAGTGTCTTCTCTGTCCCACCGCCTATGACTGCCACCGTCCAAGATGTCAGTTCCCCGGAAAAACTCATTTCTTCAATGAAGTCTGCCAGAAGATCACTCTTTACCTTTCTGGAGTCGGGATGGGTCTGATAACCACGCAGGAAGCGCGTAACCGATTGCGCTGTTGCGTCGGGCCACTGAATCCCGCTCCAGCTATCCTTCTTGCCATTTCGCTGCTGCGGGGGGATTGAGGAGGGACTTCCAAGCTCATCGGCAAGGGCCATGAGAGCTGACAGATTCTTTTCCAGAATATCCTTGTCGGTGTAAAAGCTTACAGTCTCGACTACATCGCCACTGAAAGAGAGATACAAGGTTTTGGCCGTGCGCATCTTCAGCGGCGATGTGACCATAAGAACTGGGTGAGAGCGCACCTTGAGGCCATATTCTCTGGGCGTCAGCCTGCTTTCCATCATGAAGTCGAACTCGGCCCGCAACTCCTCAGCGGCGTCGGCAATATGTTCGAACCACTCGACCAAGTCATTGGTCGTGTACAGGCGGCACAAATCGAGGTAGCCCGGCCGATAACCAAACCAGCGCCCCATCTGCATCAGGGTGTCGTACATCTTGGATGCGCGCAGGAAGTAGCTGGTGCAAAGTCCTTCGAGGGTTAGCCCCCGGGCAAGCTTGTCGCCGCCGATGGCGATGACTTTCAGCCCGGTTGCACTGTCGGCATAGTCAAGAGCATCCGTGGCCTTGCCGTTGATCATGCGCACATCGATTTCATCAAGCACATCCAGCAGTACAGCCTCGATGTCCTGCCAAGATGTGGAAGGGTGGCGGGACTCTTCTTCTATCTGGGCTTCGATCTCGAGGCTGGTGCTGAGAAAGTCTCTTTCCCAGAGGCTCCTCAATTCGGCCAATGCGCTCAGATGGTCCGTGCGTCTCCGGAATCGCTGCTTCAGGCCGTGAACGTAGCCCAGAACCTGGCGGTGGACATGCTGCTGCACCTGATTGAATCTGGTTACGTGAATCAGCATCGAGCTGTGCTGGGGGCCCTGTCCACGAAGGCCTCTGATCGCGCATGAAAGAACGAATGCGTGTACGGCCTCGATTAGGGAGGCAGGCATTGCGTCCTGACCTTCAAGCAGTGGGATATGGCTGCTTTTGTGGCTGACCGGCATCCAGCCACTCTTGCCGTCTTGGGAGCACTGATCCTTAACTATTCGGACCAGGTTCAGTGCACCTGTGCGTCCGCTCTCACCGGCGAGTCCGAATACCCTCGAAGGCCCTACATAGCTGGACGGCGCCGAGAGATTGGTGATGAAGGCGGAGGGGAACAGGTCCGGGCCTTCCTTGGCGGTTTCACCATGCTCGTGAATGTAGATGTTGGCGAATGGGGTAGCGGTATAGCCGACATAAGCCTTTCTTGAGAACGCATGGAGAATCTGGCGGATCAGGCTGTTGATGGCTGTCGGCTCATGATCCAGATCGGGGTTGCCGTCTTCGTCGACAACCTTCTCGCCAGTGTCGACAGATGCGTGGTCGGCCTCGTCATCAATTATCAGCAACGGCAGATGTGTAACGAGCGGGCGACCGCTTTCCGGATCCTTGGTTTCGGCTACATGGGACTGGATCCAGTTGAGCAGCCGCGTCAGAACCGTCTTGTTCTTCTTGACGACAAACAGCCACGGGCGCTGCTCCGGAGATACGCCCAGATTCTTTGCAAACTTGGTGTTGAAGTCGCCGGTTTCCGTTCTGTTGGTCACATACTGGGGGCGCAGTGCCGGAGATGGGTCGATTTTGCCGACCCCGATGAGTTTGTTTCCTTCACCTTCGATGGCACTTGTTTCGTAGCCCAGAAAGCCTTCGTCCAGACGCATCTGGGTCTGTGCTCGCAGGTTGTTGTGCAGCCCCGCAAGCACAATGATGATCTTGTAACCGGCATCTGCTGCCTTGCAGATGAGGCCAGTGTAGTTGCCGGTCTTGCCCGACTGTACATGGCCAACCACCATCCCTCGTCGATCCCAAGCACCATCTCGCTTTGGGTCTTCAAGCATCGACAGAACGTTGTCAGTGGTCTTGTCCAGTGCTTCCATGGCGCTGAGGGGCAGTTTCAGCTCCTGCCACTCACGGTAGCGCCGCCAGTATCGCCAGTCCTTTTTCCGATCGCTTGGTTGCCAAGGCTCATGCCCAGTGGTGTCAATCAGGGATGAGTCATCCCCAACCCAGACACTGAAGCGTCTGATCAGCTCCTCCGTGACCGAGTCGCGATCCAGACCCTTGGCCTTTCCCGGCATTATCTTCAGCACCATGTCGATCTTCTGGGAAATGAGCTGAGGGGTGATCGCCGACTTGTCCTTTTCATCAGCCAGCATTTCCTGAACGAACTTGACCACACTCCATTTGTTTTCCTCAGACATGAGGCGTCACTCCTTAAAGACTGTCTGGCAAAACGCTGATTAGGGCAGGGTATGCGTGGAACGGCTCCATTTGCTTCAGCTGCTCCTTTGCTGCGCTGGGGGAATAACCCTTTCTTTCGATCATGTTGCGGTACATCACCATCATGATGTCGCTGACTTCTTGAGGCGGCGTCTTGTCGAATCCTGTGCAGGGGGTGTCCTTGTTTTCGGCGGTATCTATCCAGATTCGCTGAACCGGAACCGTCTCCTCGATCACGCGGAGCATTGCCTTTAGCTGGGGTAGAAGGCTGCCGGCATCATCCAGAACCGCTCTTATTGCCGGATGTTCCGTGTCGATCCGATATCGCATACCGTCCGCAAGTCTTTCGACCTTCCAGGCCTCTGCAATCTGTCTGTTGCCCAGCATGGTCGGCTTGCCTCGATGGGCAAAGGCTCTTCTTGCGCGGCCGCGCGTAACCTCGGCAAGTCTTGTCAGCCAGTCCCGCAGATACACTGGCGGCCGTGCAGTTGATTTCCTGATGTCGATCTTCCAGTCCGCATCTACGGAGTTGGGTATGTCGAGGCGAATTCGCGCAAGGCGATGAGCTTCATCCTTAGTCCATGAACGTCCTGTACCAAGTCCTAGCCAGCTGCCTGCCACCAGCAGTCTTTCGTTTCGATAGATGTAGAAACCCTGCTGTGCAGTCCAGCCTTCCGGGCCTGCCAGGCGCTCAAAGTCTCCGGGAGAGAGCATGTCCTTGTGCGGCAGAACGTGGCACTCGGCCTCGATATCTTTGCGGCTGGGGTGTTTGAATACCGGAGGGTTATATGGCTTTCCGGGATGATCCGTCATGAAGGGATCCCAGGGTTTGACCGGCTGGCCATTCAACAGAATTCGCAGTCGAGGCCTGGTGCCTTCCAGGTATCTGTGAAACACCATTCCCAAGTGCTGTTCGACTTTGTCGACCAGATTGAGAAAGTCCTGCACTGTAGTCCCTGGCGTGACGATGCGATCCAGCTCTTCCCAGAGAACCAGGGTGCCCGTTGCGCTGGTGAGGCGTTCCAGAAATCCTTCCGAACCGGGATGGGGGCCCTCCAGCAAATGCCAGCCGTCGTCGGCACTGCTGGCCAGGAAGTCGAGATCCCAGCGGAGGGTCTGTAGGCCATCGGGGCCACGTGTGGCAACGGTCATCCTTCGGCACTGAGAAAAGGACGCAGTCTTTAGGCCGAGGCCGAAACGACCCAGATCGCCTGCCGATCTCTCCTCGAGAGGATTCCGATCGCCCAGACGCATGGCCCGATCGAGTTCGTCTGCAGTCATCCCCGAACCGTTGTCCAAGCAAAGCACACGGCTTTCCTGCTCAGCCCAGATGAATTCGATATGTACTTCGTTCGCGCCGGCAGCAATGCTGTTGTCGATGATGTCTGCCAGAGCTGTCTGGGTGTTGTATCCCAACCCACGTAGTGCTTCGACCATGGCGCTTGCCTTGGGAGGAGCACTGCGGCTTTTGAAGGAGGATTGCATGGCTGGACTTCCTGTCTGCAAAGCTCTTCTATCGAGCTGCCTTTCCCATGTTGATGATACGGGCGACCACGCCGGCGATTTGATTCGCCAGAAGCGGGGGAACCGCGTTGCCAACCTGGTGGAACTGTTGGGTTCGGTTCCCCAGAAAGAAATAGTTGTCCGGGAAGGTTTGTAGCCGGGCTGCTTCGCGAACGGTCAGGCTGCGGCACTGCCTTGGGTCGTAGTGAATGAAATAGTGACCGTCCTTTGCAATGTGGCTGGTGATTGTCGTGGACGGAATCCCTCTGCGCTGAACACGGAAACGATCGCTGAACTTGCCGGTTTTCCAGTTCTTGTGGTCCGGTTCCAGCCCCGGGAGATTGAAGTCGTGGTGGCCTTTGGGAGAGTCTTCATAAAGCTCGGCATACTCAGCCGCGTAGACGTATCTGCGCAGGTCGGACTCCATGTGTCCGCGAGCCTCGTGGTTTAGCCAGTATCTGAGCCGATCATCAAGGAGCCAGTCATCCAGATGTGTGCCTGTCAGCCCATCCCATTCGCTCTTGCGGTGAATACGGAGTGCACCATTGCTCATCCCCTCGCCCGAGAATGTGCTTGCAAGTATTTCTAGGCGCTTTGCGAGTGTGAGCCTGCGGGGGACATCAGTCAGCTTGCTGCACTCGTGACTCAGCATCTCCAGGTTCTGGCGAATTAACTCTGCCCATGCCTCTGGAGAGTCCTTCATTCGTGTGAGTGTGCTTCGCAGAGGTGGGAGGCGGCCAATTACCTGGTCGATTGAGGGTCCAGTCGAGGGGACAAGTTTGTGGTCGCCCAAGGCGCCGAAATATTCCTCCGAAACCCCGAGGAGAATGACCCGGTGTCTTGCCTGCGGGATCCCGTAGTTCTCTGCTCGGATGATGTAGTTTGCCGGGTCGATGCTATCCGGAGACGCACCATCCTCGAAAATGTCGTCTGCCACGAGCGAGCAGATTCTGTACTTGGGGCCGTTGCCGTTTTCTCCGAATGCCGCATCCGGATCTGAAAGATCCTGCAGGATCTTCGGGAACATCTGCTCGCCAGCGACACGTGACGAGAGGATGCCTTTGACGTTTTCCATTACGAAGACCGCGGGGCGCTTCTTCTGGATGATGCGCAGGTACTCCCGGTACAGGAAATGGCGATGGTCGTCCTCTGCCCTGTAGTTTTGCTTGCCGCGATTTCGCGCCCGGCCAACGATAGAGTAAGCCTGGCAGGGTGGGCCACCGATCAGAACCCATGGTTTGGTCTCGTCCAAGCGGGACTTGAGAATGCGATCGAGACGTTCGTTGCCCTCTGCGGTACCCAGTTCGAGCTGTTGCGCCTCTTGTTCGGCGTGCCTCCAAGCATCTCGAGTTCTGCTGGTGTATGGGGGGGCGGCATCAGCGGTTTCGCAGAAACTGTAGTATTCCTCTAGATCTTCAGGCTGGTTGCGCTTGAGAAGCCTGTAAAAGGCCCTCAGTTGAAGAGTGGAATGTGCAGACTTTTCCATTTCGGCTGAGACTTTGATTTCAAAGGCCTCGCCCTGGCTGTCCCTATAGGATGAAAAGCCTTCTCCAAGGCCACCTGGACCTGCAAAGAGATCTACTACCTGAATGGGGGGGGTACGACTCATGAATCCACGCTGTATCGAAACGGTTCAAGATGGACATCGTTGAGCCTGCCCGAAGATCCCGAATGATGTCGGGTATCAGGGGGAAGGACACGAAACCTGAAATGCTGGTGCGCAGGTTTTTGCATGCCCACGGCTATCGTTACCGGCTGCATCGCAAGGATTTGCCGGGAAAACCAGACATTGTACTGTCTCGGCTGAAGGTCTGTATCTTCGTACATGGGTGCTTCTGGCATCGCCATCCTGGGTGCCGATTTGCTGTGCTTCCCAAAACTCGAGCAGAGTTCTGGGAAGCCAAACTCTTGGGGAATGTGGCAAGGGACGAACAAGCGATTAAGTCTCTGAATGAGTCTGGTTGGAGGACCATTGTCGTATGGGAATGCCAGCTTCGCGGGTCATCGACTGTTCTGCATGAGCTGCTTGGGGAGCTGCAAAAGCTTGCCTCGCGTTCCCAAGGTCGCCTAGATCACCCCACCTTATGATTCTCTTTGAGAGCAGACAGTACTGGCTCGACCCATGGATGGCATTCCCATCCACCAGAGTCAGTTTTCTTAAGGTAATGTCCGAGAGAACCCAGCAAAAGGCGACGAATTTCCGTCATGGGGTATCCGAGCACTGCCTCCGCATGTACGGCCCTGTCGCCCGGGTTGTCAGAAAAATATCTCAGAAGATCGAGGGCAATCATGCCCAGCTGCGAGGTTCGCTCGACCAGCGCACTCTCGTTCAGGAGCGGGGGGGGTATCGGACTTATGAAGGTCTCTAGTTCACTGGTCAGATCTTCAAGTCCTGGGATGGGCGCGCCTGACTCTCTTGCGCGGTAGGAACCGATGCTTTCCTGCAGATTGGTAGCGGTAGCCCTGAGTGAACTGTCGTCCACATCAGGCATTTCTGGATCATCTAAAGACGCGGACCACTCCCAATCCATATCTACTCCGGATAGGTGCGCTGATTCCGGGGGCAGCTCGGCCACGGAGGAGGGGGTGATACCAGCGCTGTCTTGAGTCCTTCCCGCCCGTTCTCGGAACAGCAGCTGCATCTGCACAAGTCGAAACAGCCGGTGAGCGTTGCGATGCTCTCTGAGAAAGTCCACCAGCAGCTCGCGGGCTTGCTGTTCGAATCTCAGCGCCACCAGAGAGGCTACAGCCTTGGTTATACCAAGCGGTAGGCTTCCCCTAAAGCAGTCCTGCAGCAGTTTCTCGCAGGAATCTGTTTGATCAGGAAGCACTGGCGGTAAAAGATTCTGGATGAGAACGGCCCACTCTGCGGAGCTACATTCCTGGTTGGCAGGCCTATCTAGCTGGATGCAACCATCGACAACAGGCCAATATTGCTCCCGATATTTGACCGCAGGCGTGCCTTCGTCGAGCTTGGTTGAGCAGACGATCCGGTCAATCTCTCGACCGTCGGACATTACTCGAATGATTTCTTCCATCGCCTGATCCGTGCTGCTCAGCTCCATATCTTGGGCCGCCATAGAGGCCTTGTGCCATATGATGCCCTTAAGATGGTCGGTATCCAAGTGTGAAGTGGGTCACGAGGGGCTGAGCCTTTGCGCCTGAAAATCAGGCTGGGGGCCATCCGGGATGATTTGACCCTTTGAGATTCTACCCCAGCCGGAGTGCTGCGTTACTGATCTTGGTCATTCTTTCCATAGAACATCTCTTCAATCTCATCGGCGAAAGGCGTTTTTATGTCATCGGGGACAGGGGGCATGCCGGCTAGCACGGGAATGGCTCTGAACACAGGAGTGACCTGCCCCCCGATTTCAGTACCACGTCAAACTTAGTAGAGTCCGTTTTCCGAGCAGGAGACGGCAGTGAAAAAGCGTTTTACCGAAGAACAGATTCTAGACTTCCTCAAGCAGGCGGAGGCCGGTGTGCCGGTGAAGGAACTGTGTCGCCGACGACGAGATGGCGCGGTTTCGCGGCTACCCGAAAGCGATCCGCACCGACCAGGGGCCCGAGTTCACCGGCAAGGCACTCGATCAATGGGCCTATCAGCGCGTCATCAAGCTGAAGCTGATTCAGCCTGGTAAGCCCACGCAGAATGCCTTCATCGAGTCGTTCAACGGTAAGTTCCGGGACGAATGCCTCAATGAGCACTGGTTCTGTTCGCTGGCCGAAGCGAGAATCCGCATCGCGGCCTGGCGGCGGGATTACAACGAACACCGACCGCACAGCGCGATTGGCAATCTCACCCCGGCAGAATTTGCTGCAAGTTGGCGAACTGGCCAGCAGCAGCTGAAGCAGGAAAAATTAATATCAACCCCAGGGCCTACTAACTAGGTAGCGGTACTAAAACTGGGGGCAGGTCATGGCTGTCGGTGGATGCTCATGGATCGTGATGGACGCTAATTTAGCTTGTATGCCCCGTATTTAGTAGGGTGTAGGCGATCCACTAGCTTCCATGTAGATCCATGAAATAAGCGCATGGGGTACAAGAGGTAGAATATTAAAATCCCTCACCCTCATCTCTTTGCATGACACGTCCACGATGCCCTGAAAGCTGTCCTAAATTCCGCCACGCCCCCGAAAATACCTCGCCGTCTCCTCATCCGTACAAAACACGTAGCACCCCTTCATCCCCCGGGTCATCAGCGTCCGGTAGGTGTTCTTGATGATCAGGTCGGTCTCCTTGCGCGCCAGTTCCGGGTTTTCCTTCATCAGTTTCTTGTAGCCGCGGATGGACTTGTCGTGGCGGTCGCGTTGTTCGGGGGCGGTGATGATCTTGCCGTCGCGGACGATCAGGTCCGGGCCGATGATGACGCCGATGTAGTCGACCTCCAGGCCCTGGCAGGTATGGATGCAGCCGACCTGTTCGATGGAGTTCTCGGCGATGATCCAGAGGCTGCCGTCCTGGTCGAGGTTCCATTGGCGCTGGTAGTCGCCGATGACGATGTCCTGTTGCCGGGGATCCTTCTTGCTGCGCCACGGCCAGCAGTAGCCGGCCACGACGCGGGCCTTGTTGTCCTGGTTCCGGGCGGCGATGGCGGCGTGCAGGGCCTCGGGGGTGTCGAAGACCTTGAATTCGTACTGGTTGGCGTCGAGTTGCTGGTTGGCGGTCGGGCGGATGTCGAGCACGTCGTCGAGCCAGGCGAGGTAGCCGTCCGAGCCATTGCAGCGGAACTGCGAGGCGAGGTTGTATTCCTCGATCGTGGCGCCTTTCGCCTTGGCGAACTCGCGGATGGCCTGCTTGCTGCCGATGTCGCTGAGGGTGACGCGTTGGTCTTCGTCGATGAAGAAGATGGCGCACTTGGAGGCTTCGATCAGTTCCTTGATCTGGTTTTCGCCGAGGTTGCCGTAGAGCCCGCTCTTCTCGTTCAGGCGGTGGGCCTCGTCGACGATCAGCATGTCGAAGGTGTTGGGCTCGGTCTCGATGAAACCGCCGGAGCCGGTGAACATGTGGGAGAAGCGGCTGCGGGTGATGGAACCCACCAGCCTGGATTCGTAGACCTTGCGTGGCGCGGCGTTCTTGGACACGTACTTGCCGACCAGGCCGAGCCCGGTGAGGTGGACCAGCAGGTTGATCGCGACCACCGTCTTGCCGGTGCCCGGGCCGCCCTCGATGATCAGTACACGGGGATGCGTCTCGGAGGCTGACCTGGCCGCGGCGATGGCGGACTCGTAGATTTCCTTCTGGTCGTCGATCAGTACGAACTCCGGTTGGGCGGCGAGCAGGCCCTTGAGCGAGTCGGCCAGGGCCTTGGACGGGCGGATCCGGCCGTTGGCCAGCTCGTAGAGCACTTCCTTGGCGTCGCCGGTCCTGATGTGCTGCTTGATGAAGCTGCGCAGGCGCGCCAGTTCGTCCTTGCCCTTGAGGAACAGCGGGGCCTTTTCCATGTAGTCGCGGTAGTGCGGGGAGTCGATCACACCGTCGCGCGGGTAGTTGTGCAGGTAGGCGCAGGGGCGGACGGAAATGCTTGCCTCGTAGACCGCCTCGTTGAAGCCCTCCAGCAGGGTAGCGTAGGACCAGGCCTGGTAGGATGGGTGGACGACCTCGCGCAGGCCATTGCCCAGGGCGGTGCGGACGATGGCGTCCTTGCCGGTGGCGCTGGCCTTGCTCCACTGCTTCAGTTCAACCAGCACCGCGTTCTTGGCTCCCGACTCGTCGCGCCCGGTGAGGGTGATGTCGATGCGCTTGGAGGTCTGGGGGATATGCAACTCGATGGCCAGGCCAGTGTCGTCGGGCACTTCCTCGTCGCGCAGTACCTTGGCCATGTAGCCGAGGGAGCCTTTCCACGAGTTGATTTCCGAGTTGCCGACGCTTTTGCCGGTGACCGCCTTGAAATGCTGGAGGATCACCTCTTCGATATCGTCGTTGTCGCTGTCTTGCAGGAACTGCTTCTTGGTCGCTTCGTAAACGATCACGTCGATCTTCCCTGATATGGCCTTTCTTCAGAACTGGTCGTATTTCTTGCTGCTATTCCGGGCTTTTTCTACCGGGTATTTCCGGTTGTTCTGCTCCAGCTTCTGCCGGGCGGCGGCATCCAGGTCGACGCCGAGGACCGAGGCGAGGCGCACCAGGTACATGAGTACGTCGGCCAGTTCGTCCTGCACCGCCTGGGCGGTGTCGGGATGGCGCGCGGCGTCTTTCGATTGCTCCTCGTCCATCCATTGGAAGATCTCGCTGAGTTCGCCAACCTCGCCGGTCAGGGCCATGACCAGGTTCTTCGGCGAGTGGAACTGGGCCCAGTTGCGCTCGGCGGCGAAACGTTCGAGGGCGGCGGCGAGCTGGCCGACGTCTACCAGGGAGGAGGGGGGCGATGCGTTTGTCACGGCGATATCCAGGAATCTTTTCGGGCTGGCGGCGAGGCGGGGCCTCGGGCGTCTGCGACGCCATTGCCCGCCACCATACTTCCTTCAGACGAAGGGAGAAAGATCGTAGGGATTCTTCATGGGACAGGGGGGGCTACAAGCTGTAGGACGTGCTCCTGGCGAATCGTCAGCCACCCATAGGTTTTTGTTGCTTCCTGTAGTCCAGGAGTTCGCTTCACGCTGAGCTTGCTCTCCCATGCTGGCTTCAGCTCGAGGAGACAAGGGTGTCTGAGCGACGTTTTCCTACGATGCCTGGTGCGCGAGCGCAGGGCGAGATGCGGCAGGAATGGGATGAAGGTTCACAGAGAAACCAGCGCCCCCTGAGCAGATACTCTCTGCCCGAGGGGCGCATGGCCTCAATCCTCAACTTGCATGACAAGGCGCCGCCTGGTGACCTGAATGCTCACCTTGCAGCCAACCTCAAAGCCCGCAGCCTCCAGCCAGTCGCCACTCAAGCGCAGGTAGGGAATTTGCCGTGGTTTGCCACGACGTTCCCAATCGCTATGACGGCTTTCATAGAGCTGGTAGCCGATCGTTAGAAGTCGAGAATTCGAAAGAGGGGATTTCTGGGTAGCCATGATTTTTTCCTGTGTAGGTAAAAAACCGCTTGGCTTTCGGGAGCGGCTAACCGCCTAGAGAAGGTGTGTTCAGCACCTGGCCGGCAGGGTAGCGAGGGGGCATCCATGGGTCAAGCGATGGGCTGCCCGGATCGAATGCCTCGCCGAGGCGCCAGCCGGCCCCTTCACAACCCCCTCTGCCGCGCCACCCCCATCTCCCGCTGCTCCTCCTCGCCAATCTCCTTCAACGCCACTTCTCCCACTCCCAGCGCGCGTTCCACGCTGAGTTCGCCGCCCTGGGCGGCGAGCAGGGCCTGGAGGCGTTGGAATTCGCCGCACCAGAGGGTTTCGATGTCGCGGTCGCGCTGGCTGTCGCGGTTGGCGTTGAGGGCGACGGCGCGCAGTTGCAGGCGGCCGTTGTCGGCCGTGCCACCGACTTCCAGGCCGTAGCCGGGGGTAGCGGGTTTGCGCAGGACGACCCTGCCGGTCTGCGCCCAGGCGGTGGCCATGCCTTCGCGGACTTCGTAGCCGAGGCTGGCGAGGCCCTGGAGCACGGCCTGGCGGCGGGCGAGGGCGGCCTGTTGCTGGAGGTGGGCGGTGAGGATGGCGTTGCATCGCTCGGTGAGTTCGGCGAGTTGCTGCGGATCGCTGTCGGGCTGGCAGGCGGCGGCGCGCTGGAGCAGTTCGGCGTGTTCGGCGGCGCCCAGGGCGGCGACTTCGCTGGCGAGGTCTTGCAGGTGTTCCAGGCGCTGGCGTTGCTGCTGGTGTTCGCGGGCGGCCTGGGCGAGGTCGAGGACCAGGCTGTCGAGCAGCAGGTTGCGGCGCTCCGGGCGCTGTTCGGCTTCGGCGCGTGCCAGTCGCTCGAGGAACGCTTGGGCGCTGGCCTCGCCTTGCAGCAGTTGCAGTTCGGCGATGTGCCGGTCGATGCGCGCCAGGCGCTGTTCGTGCGGGGCGTCCTGTTGCTGGCGGGCGCGCCACTGTTCCAGGGACATGGGCGTTTCGTCGGTCTTCAGGCGCTGGGCGAGTTCGCGCTGGGCTTCGCTGAGGCGTTCTTCGGCGGGGGCGCTGGCGAGGGCGGCGAAGCCTTGGGCGAGCAGGGCTTCCGCGTCGTCGCGGAGGACGCCGTCGGCCAGCGTATGCAGGGTTTGCCGGAGTGCCGCGCTGGCGGCATCGGGCCTGGCGTCGAGGGCCTGGAGCAGGGCGCTGGCGTTTTCCTGGAGGCGGCGGTGTTGCTGGCGCGTTTCCGCGGCCTGGCGGATGGCGCGCTCTTCGCGTTCGGCGAGGTCGCGCTTGAGGAATTCGCTTTCGATCTTCACCTGTAGTTGCACGTCCAGCCAGCGTTCCTGTTCGAGCAGGGCGTGCAGGCTGGCGCGGCGGGCGTGGGCGGCGGCGCGCTCGGCGTCACTGAGCTGGGCGAGCCGGCTGGCCTGGTTTTCCCAGCGCGCGAGGGCCTTGTCCAGGCGTTGCAGGTCGCGCTCGCAGGTGGCGATGGCTTCTTCCCGGGTGACGATTCTTACAACTTTCGGTCCGCTCATTGGGAGGCCTCCGCTGCTGCCGTGGGATGGGTTTCCGCGCTGGGCGCCAGGGCCTTCTCGATGGCGGCGCGCAGCCGTGCGCGTTCGTTGTCGCCGTCGTGGTACCAGCCCTGGGAGGAAACCCGGTGGAGGTGCGGGATCGCCCGTCGCAGCACCGAGGGTCGCCAGATTTCTCGGGCGCGGGCGCGTTCCAGCAGCGGGTGGCAGGGGGCGTCGCATTCGATGCCGATGGCGTAGAGGCCGGTGGCCGGGTTCTCGATGGCGAAGTCGAGGCCGAAGGCGTCGCCTTCGCCGGCGGGCGCGGCGGACCAGCCCAGCGAGCGGATATACTCGCCGACGATCTCGCTGAAGCCGTCGTGCCGCTGGTAGTGCTGGCGGCGCTGGTCGCTGCGGTCGGTTTGCAGGCGCTCGAGCAGCTGGCCGGTGCCGGCGAATTCGCCGGCGGACAGTGCGCGGGCGTATTCCAGGTAGCCTTGCAGGTAGTCGCGCGGGCTGCTCGGCGAGCGCTGGGTGCCGAGCATGTCGGAGATGTCGCCGATCGGCATCGAGGTGATCATCACCACCTTGCGCCGCGCGCGGGTCACCGCCACGTTGAGGCGGCGCTCGCCGCCGGTCTGCCCGAGCACGCCGAAGTTGCGCCGGAAGCTGCCCTGGCCGTTGCGGCCGAAGGTGGAGGAGAAGACGATCACGTCGCGCTCGTCGCCCTGCACGTTCTCCACGTTCTTCACGAACACGCCCATGTCCTCGCCGTCTTCGCTGCGCTCGCGCTCCTCGCTGTAGGCGGCGCGGAACGTCTCGTCCTGCTCGGCGCGCAGTTCCAGGCGCTCCTCGATGAGGTCGGCCTGCTTGCGGTTGAAGGTGACCACGCCCACCGACGGCCGCGCCGCGTAGGGTTGGCGCCAGAGTTCGGCGAGGTAGTCGACGACTCGCTCGGCCTCGCGCTCGTTGCTCTGGTTCTGGTACAGGCCGTTCACCTGGATCAGTTCCAGCGGCTTGATGCGCAGGATGTTGGCCTGCGGATGGCGTACCGGCACGCTCAGGCGGTTGCCGTAGAACGAGGCGTTGGAGAAGCCGATCAGCTCGCGGTAGGCCGAGCGGTAGTGGATCTGCAGGGTGGTGCTGGGCAGGGCGTTGCGCGCCAGTTGCAGGAGGTCCGGGCAGTCCTTGATCTCGCGGCGGTTCCAGGTGTCCTCGTAGGCTTCGCGCTGCTCCTCGTCGGCGTCCTCGTCGGGCGCTTCGCCGTCGAACAGTTCGGCCTCGTCGCTTTCCACGCGGCTGGAGAAGAACGCGGTCGGCGGCATCTGCTTCTCGTCGCCGCTGACCACCGTGACCCGCCCGCGATAGAGGGTCGGCAGGGCGAACTCCACCGGCATCTGCGAGGCTTCGTCGTAGATCACCATGTCGAACAGCCCGGCCTTGAGCGGCAGCACGCGGCTGGCCAGGTCGGGGTTCATCAGCCAGACCGGGCGCAGGCTCATCAGGCCGAGTTCGGCGCCCAGCTCGATGAACTCGCGCAGGCGCCGCGAGCGCTTGCCGGTCAGGCGGGTGACGTCTTCCCACTGCTTGCGGCTGCCCAGGCGCGCGGCGTCGATGCCCTTGCCGAGCAGTTCGCGGTTCAGCGCGCGCATCTGCACGTCGGCTTCGGCGAGGCTGGCGACCCTGGCCCTGGCTTCGTCCTGGCTGAACAGCAGTTCCGGATTGTCTTGTTCCAGGCGCTGCTTCCAGCCCAGCCGCGCTTCGCGGTTGAGCATGCGGCGCACCGTGGCTTCGAGTGCTTCGGCGGGAATCGCGTCGAGTCGTTCCTGGCGCTGGCGCAGCAGGGCCAGGAATTCCAGGTCGGTGGCTTCGAGCTGGCCGGCGCGGCCACGGAAGCGCTGGTAGGCGACCAGTTGCGGTAGCGCCTCGCGCAGGCGGCCGAGGGCCGGCAGGTTGCTCTGGTTGCCGGCGATGGCGCGGTGCAGCTGTTCCAGCAGTTCGTCGCCGAGCCAGTCGGCGAGCACCTTCAGTTTGTCCAGGCTGAGCTGGCGTGCGGCCTGGCGGATCAGCGCGGCGTCGAGGTCGCCGAGCAGCGCTTCGAAGCGCTGTTTCTCGCCGGTGAGGATCACCGCGTCGAGCTGCTCGGCGCGCGGCGCTTGGGCCAGGCTGCGAGCCAGGGTCTGGATCTCGCGCAGTTGCTGGCTGGCGCTGCCGGCCAGGCCGGTCAGTTCCGGACCGGCATCGGTGGTGACTGTCGCCAGCCCCAGGCTCTGTTGCAGCGCCGCCAGTTGCCGGCGCAGCGGCCGCCACTGGCGCTCCAGGTCGCAGGCGCCGAGGAGGGCGGCCAGGCGGCTGTCGTCGTCGGCCTCGCCGTGCTCGCGCAGGAAGCGCCGCAGGCGGCCGCGCCGCAGCAGGCGCAGCGGGTTGAGCCGGGCCAGCCAGGTGCGTGCCTCGAGCACCTGGCGGGCGTGGGCCTGGAAGCGTTCGAGGTTGTTCTCTTCGAGCATGGCGAGAGCCGGCGAAAGCAGCGGCGCATGCCGTTCGAGGTCGAGCTGGCGCAGTTGCCGTTCGATCTGCTCGGCCTCCGCCAACAGGCCGTCGCCACGGCTCGGCTGCCCTGGTGTGGCGTCGCGGAACAGCGGCAGCCAGTGGGCCAGGCGCTGGCGCTGCTCCTCGCGCAAATTCAGCAGGGTACCGACCTGGCTTGCCAGCCAGGCGCGGTAGGGCGTCGGGTCGTCGACCTCGAAGCTCGCCGGGTGTTCGTCGAGGGCTTTCTGCCGGGCGTTCTCCGCTTCGCCGAAGGCGCGCAGGCTGTCGGCGAAGGCTTGCAGGGTGGCCTGGTCGGTGGCGAAGGCGCGCAGTTGCGCCAGCGGGCTGCCTTCGTAGCGGGCCGGTAGCCAGAGGCGGACCAGCGGCGCGCAGTTTTCCTCCAGGCGCGCCAGGCTGCCGATGTCCAGCGCCGCCAGGCGCTGGCGCAGGGCCGGGAAGTCCAGCGGCGGCGAGCCTTTCTCCAGCTCGATCAGTTCGCCGAGCAGGCGCCGGTAGCTCAGCCCGGTGGCCTCGTCCACGCGGTGCAGGCTCTGGTGGTAGCGGTCCAGTTCGCCTTCCAGCGCCTCGATACGCGCCGCCAGGCGCTCGCGCTGGCGCTCCCAGCCCTGGGCGCCGCCGGCGTCGGCGAACAGCGCTTCGAGCTGCTCGCGGATGTTGCGGATCACCGGTTCGCGGTCGCGGTTGACGTCGTTGAGCATGACGATGCGCTGGCCCAGGCCCTCGGCCACCAGGCGCTTGTGTACCACTTCCAGGGCGGCGTGCTTCTGGCAGACGATCAGCAGGCTGCGCTGGCGGCCGATGGCGTCGGCGACCATGTTGACGATGGTCTGGCTCTTGCCGGTACCGGGCGGGCCTTCCACCAGCAGCCCCGGGCTCTGCCGGGCCTGCAACACGGCGGCCTCCTGGGACGGGTCGCTGGCCACGGTGAAGTAGCGCTGCAACTCCGGCGGGCTCTCGCGGGCTTCCGGCTCGCCGTTCTCGCGCAGGCGCAGCGCGGTCTCCAGGCCGGTGCCGGAGGGCGGCAGGCTCTTCAACTGGCGCAGGTCCTCGCCGATCGCCTGGCCCATGAAGGTGACGTGGAACAGCACCGCGGCGCAGGCCAGTTGGTCCTGGTAGGGCGTGACCTCGGTGGAACTCGGCGGCAATCCTTCCAGCACCCGCCCGCGCGGGGTGGCGAGCAGGCCGAAGGCATCCATCACGTCGGCGGCGCGCAGCGCGGAGCGGCCGAGCAGTTCGTCGGCGACCTTGCGCCAGCGCTTGCACGGCTCGGGGCCGAGCAGGCTTTCCAGGGCCGGGTTGAGGCGTACTTCCTCGCGCTCGCCGTCGAAGGCCAGCGCCACCTGGCCGCGGCTGCCGACTTCCAGTTGCAGCTTCAGCGGCCACAGCAGCAGCGGCACGATGCGCGTGCGGGTGGTGCCGCGCGGGTCGCGGTTGAGCAGGAAGGGGAAGCCCAGGTAGAGCCCGTCGATGCCGGTGTCGCGCTTGTACAGCGAGCTTTGCCGGGACAGCGCGTTGAGCCGCACTTCCAGTTGCGGGTTGGCGAGGAAGCTGTCCGGGTCGAGGCTCACCGCGCGGGCGTTGCGTTGCAGCAGGTGGTCGAGCAGGGCGGCGGCGGGGCGTCGCGCGCTATCCAGTTCGTTGAGGTCGATGCGTGGGGTGCTCTTGCCGATGCTCATGCGCACCAGCGGCCCGCGCATCACCGCGGCGACCACTTTCTTCTCGAAGAAATCGAGGATCTGCGACACGTACTGCTGCTTCTGCGGTTCCAGCCACTGTTCCGGCGGGATCGCCAGCAGCACCAGGACCCTCGCCAACGGCATGCGCCGCTCCAGGCGGAACTGCTCGGCCCATTCGTCGACCCTGGGCACGCCGCTGCGGGCGAAGCCGCTGATGCGTTCGTCGACGCGGCGGTACAGCTCCTGCCGCGAGTGCTGCAACAGGCCGCGCGCGGTCTCCGCGTCGAACAGGTGCACATCGGCGTCGCGGGCCAGGCCGGCGGCTTCCTCGACGATCGCCTCGGCGGCACGGAACTGGCCGATGTTGGCGCTGAGCAGGACGATCAGGTCTTCCTCGGCGATCACCCGGCGCTCGGCCAGGGCCAGCAGGCCGGGGTGCTCGGTGTCCGGCAGGAGGCGCTGGCGCTCCTGCCACTGCGCGGCGAGGCGCGCCCGCGAGGTCGACAGCAGGTAGATGCGCAACTGTTCTTCGGCGAGTTCGATGTGCTGGTGCAGGGCGCGCTGGCGGACCTTCTCGGCGCGGGTCTTGAGCCGCGACAGCCAGCTTTCGGTGTGCAACTGTTCGAGCAGGTCGGGCACCGAGCCGCTGATCAGCCGGTAGCCCTCCAGCGGATGCTCCAGCAGCCAGCCGGGGGTGACGATCTCGCCGCGCTGGATCAGCGGGATTTCCGGGTTCAGCAGCTTGAGCGCCAGCATCAGCCGGAAGTCGTCCTCCAGCCCCTCGTGCTGGGCCACCTGGCGCAGGCCGGCGAGCAGCCTGGGCGACAGGCCGATGTGCTCGGCCCAGGTGACGATCGCCCCGCGCAGCAGGTGGTCGAGGGCCTCCGCCCAGTGCTCGGCCTGGGCCGCGGCCAGGGCGAAGACCGTCGGCTTGCGGAAGCGCCGTGCGCCGAGGGCGATGCTGGCGCCTTCGGCGTCGTCCTTTTCGCTGTCCGCCGAGGCCGGCGCGTCCACCGCCTCGCCGTTCAGCCAGGCCTGTACCTGCGGCCACTGCCAGCGCTGGTGGCGGTCGCGTGCAAGCAGGCCGCGCAGCAGCAGGTGCAACTGCGGGTCGAGGTCGTCGGGCAGCGCCACGCCGTTGGCCAGCACGTGGATCAGGAAGGCGTTGGCGTTGACTCCTTCGAAGCAGGCGCCGCGGGTCAACTGCTCCAGCAGGATCATGCCCAGGCTCCACCAGTCGGAAGCCGCCGCCACGCCGCCGGCGATCGCCTCGGGGGCCATGTAGCGGCTGGTCTCCAGCGGCGAGACGATATCCAGGTCGAACTCCGACAGGCGCGCCGAGCCGAAGCCGCTGATCACCAGGTCCAGTGGCTCGTGGCTGCGCACCAGCAGGCTGGCCGGGCGCAGGTCGCGGTGGCGCAGGCCGGCTTCGTTGAACACGTGCAGGGCGTGGCCCAGCTCGCGGACCACGTGGCGCACCGCCTCGCGGTCCTCCAGCACGGTGCCGAGGTCGGCGAGGCTGCCGCCGGTGAGCTCCTCGACCACTTCGTAGGCGCGCTCGTCCCAGCGGCCGGTGGCGAGGATTTCCGGTACGTGTTCGCGCGGCAGGCGGCGGATCACGTCGTAGATCGCCGGGTCCGGCTCGGCGCCCGGGCGATACAGGGTGAGCACCGCCTGGCGGGCGCTTTCCGCGTGTTCAGCCAGGTAGCGCTCGCGCACGCCGTCGCTGCTGGCGATCTGCCGCAGCAGACGCCAGCCGTCGATCAGGGTTTCCGTGACGGCGGGCTGCGGCGTGGCCTCGGCCTGCATCGGCAGCGGGCCTTCGGCCGGCGCGGCGCCGCACTCCAGGCACATCAGGTCGCCGGGTTGCAGCGGGTGGCCGTTGGCGCAGAGCGGGGCGGACGCCGCTGGCGGCTCGCTGGCGGGCGGCGCGATGGCTTCCTGGGTCAGCACCGGCTGTGGTCGCCAGCCGGCGGGATGGATGGCTTCGGCGGAAAGGTCCCAGCCGCAGGGCTGGCCCTGGATCGAGCCTTCGCAGAAGATTTCCGAAAGCGAGCGTTCGCTCTGGCAGTTGGGGCAGAAACGTATCATCGGTATCGATCCATTCAGCGCGGCCGATGGGCGCTGACGCTAAGTTGGTGGCCCTGTTCGCGCAGCAGGTCCTGTAGCCGCAGCAGGTCGTCGCGGCGCGGGATGCCGGCCATCCACACGCTGCCGTCATGGTCGAACATCAGGTCGAGGGCCTTGTCGTCTTCGCGCAGTGGCCGCTGGTAGCCGCCGAGGCGCGCGCGGCCGAGTTCGGTGAGCAGGCTCAGGCGCTGGTTGTCGCTGCCGCGCAGGGCCAGGCTCTGTTCGGCGTGCTGTTGGTAGGGGTCGCTGATCAGCGCGTCGATCAGCCCGGCGGCCTGTTCCAGTTGCGCGTGCAAATGCTCCAGCGGGTAGCCGCTGTAGACCAGGATGTCGGCGCGGCTGCGCTGGCGCAGTTCGCCGAGCAGGGCGAGGAGGGCAGCGAACTGCTCGAAGGGTTCGCCGCCGGAGACGGTGATGCCCTCGGCCTGCTCCAGCCATGGCTGGATGTCGGCGAGCAGGCGTGCCAGGGCGATGCGCCGCCGTCCCGGCCCCCAGGTATCGGCGGAGATGCAGCCGGGGCAGCGGATGCTACAGCCCTGGAACCAGATGCCCAGGCGCCGTCCCGGGCCCAGGGTGGTCACCGGGAAATGCACCCGCGACAGGCTCAGTTCCATCTCAGCGGCGTTCCAGGGTCAGGCCGTCGGCGTCCAGGGCGCTGATCAGGAAGTGCTCGCCCGGCTGCGCGTCCTGGTCGAACAGCGCCCGCGACAACGGGTTGAGCAGGCGCGCTTCGAGCTGGTTGCGGATGCCGCGGCCGCCGTTGGACAGGTCGCCCAGGCAGAGGTCGTGCAGCGCCTGACGCGGCGCCTCGGCCAGTTCGATGACGAGGCGCTGCTCGCGGAGGTCGGCGAAGGTGCCGTCGACCATCTGGGTGAAGATCTGCTCGGCGACGTCGGCGCGGATGAAGTCGAAGACGATGATGTTCTCGCCGATCCGGTTGAGGATTTCCGGGCGGTTGAGAACCAGCTTGAAGTAGCGCTCGATCTCGCCGTGGACCTTGCCCTGCACCGCCTCGAAGGGCTCGCCGGGGAGCACGTTGGCGACCCGTTCGCCGTTCTCCCCCTGGCGGTAGATGCCCAGGTTCGAGGTGAACACGATCAGCGCCTCGGAGAAGTACACGCGATCGCCGCGCCCGGAGGTGAGCACGCCGTCGTCGAGGATCTGCAGGAACTTGTCGAGGATCCGGGGGTGGGCTTTCTCGATCTCGTCGAAGAGCACCACGCTGAAGGGTTTTTCGCGGATCGCGTTGGTCAGTTCGCCGCCGACGTCGTAGCCGACGTAGCCGGGCGGCGCGCCGATCAGGCGCTGGTCGGCATGCTCGGCGCTGAACTCGGACATGTCGAAGCGGATGTAGGCGCTCTCGTCGCCGAACAGCAGGCTGGTGACGGTCTTCGCCAGCTCGGTCTTGCCGACCCCGGTGGGCCCGGCGAGGAAGGCCACGCCGCGCGGGCGGTTGCCCTTGCGGCTGGCGCCGACCCCGGTCATCGCGCGCTTGACGATGTCCAGCATGTGGGTCACCGCGTGCTGCTGGCCCTTGACCCGGCGGCGGACGATCTCGTCGGCCTGGCGGATGCGCTGGCGGTCGATCTTCAGCCAGGGGTCTTCGGTGACGCCGACCTTGTAGCGCCGCACGGCGTCGGCGATGCGTTCCATGGCCAGGCCTTCCACGCGCGCCAACTGGACGATGGCGTTGAGATCGAGGAGCAGCAGGCCTTCGGTGTTCTCGACGAAGGTTGCGGCGGCCTGTTGCAGGGCCTCCTCGGCGACGCCCGCGCCGCCTAGCCCGCGGAGCAGCGCCGGGGCCAGGGCCCGGCGCGCCGGCTGGTCGGGCTTCGACACCGGGATATGGCGCAGGCGCGGGTTGTCCACCAGCAGCCAGTCGGGCAGGTCGCCTTCCTTTTCCACCACCCACAGCACGCTGTTGAAGAACGGTTTGCGCTGTTCCCCGGCGGGACGGCTGCGGGCCTGGTGGGAGAGCACCAGGGCCTGGGTGAACAACTGATGCTCGGCGGCGCTCAGGGCGTCGTTGCGCACCGCCAGGCGCGAGGCGAAGTCGACGATCAGGGCGATCGGCTCGCCGCTACGGTTGACCAGGCGTTGCAGGGTCGCGCCGAGCAGGTCGATGCCGGCCGGCGCGGCACCGTCCACCGGGGTCAGGCCGAGGTCGAGAAGCACCTGCGGAGTGGCCCCCGCCTCGCTGCCCGGCCGGCCGAGCACGCGGAACCCGGCCAGCGGATCCCAGGCCAGCACCTGGGTGTAGCCGGCGTCCAGCAGGGCGTCGCAGAGGGTCTGGTTGAAGCTCTGCGCGGTGACCGTACCCGGCACCACTTCGCAGGCTTGCAGGTCGCGGATGTTCCCGGAGAGGACGAATTGGCTCTTGAGGGGCAGGAAGCGCAGGAGGTCGCGCAACCAGCGTGGCTTTTCGAACAGTGCAGTCCCTGGCATCGGTAGTCGCTCACAGCGTGTGTCGTGGCCACAGCATATTGCCCCGAGGGCCATGTCTCCAACCCTGACCTCGCCGGAGGCGACGAAAACCGCTACGAGTTCCGGGTGCCAGGCTTGGCGGAGCGCCTGCTCAACCGTCGTAGCTCCGGCAGCCCCAGCGGAACGCCTGCGCCGCCGCCTCGATCCCGCGGCCGATCACCAGGCGCGGCGGGCTTTCGTCGAGGTCGGGACGCGGCGGCAACGGACGGCTGTAGAGCACCTCCAGCTCGCCGAAACCATCCAGCGCGGCGCGTTCCGCCGGGTGCGGCGTCGCGCCCTGGCGCCGGGCGAAGTCTTCGAGGTCGCCCTCGGCGTAGGCCATCACCAGCACGCCGCTGTCGCCGCGTACCCGCACCGCGTTCACCAGGCTGCCGTCGATGCGCAGCGGGGTGGCGAAGCGGTAGAGCAGGTCGAGGGTCTCGCCGGGCGCGCGATCCAGCACTTCGACGCCCTCGGCGCGCAGGCGCTCGGCGGTTGCGCGGTCGCGGCCGTCGGGGAAGTCGCCGCGGCAGTGCAGGGCGTCGGCGAACAGTGCGGTCAGGTTCGGTGCTGGCGGGGCAGGGGACGTGCAGGCGGCCGGCAGGAGCAGCGCCAGGCCGGCGGCGAGACGGAGCAGGTAGGGGCGGGTCATGTAGCCTTCCGTTGGCGGACAGTGCGGTGGGAGAAATTGCCAGCAGACGCTTCCGCGATACTGGCGGCCTGCGCTCAGAGCAGTACGGGCAGCGCGTCTTCGCCCAGCCCCGCTTCCCTCAATCGAGCCCTGGCCCTGGCGGTCGCGCGCACGGCGTCGAGGTCGCAGCCGCGAGGAATATAGACCGGATCGAAGCCTTCGAGCACCAGGTAGGTGGAGGCCTGGCCGCGGGCATTCAGGTAGGCGTTGAAAGCCTGGTCGGCCGGGCGCAGAAAGACATCGCACCAGTACGGCAAGCGCTGCGCGAAGAGCGCCTTGGCGATCTCCAGGTGCTCTTCGAACAGTTCGTCCATGCTGCCTCCCTTCTCCTGCTGGAACAACGTCACTCTTCGCTGCGTCCGTCGCCTTCGCGATCCCTTTCATAGTGCCGTGCCAGCGGAAACGCCGGCAACCAGCCCTCGCGGCGGACGGTCCAGAGTTCGTAGGTGGGCTGGAACCGGTCGGGAGCGTCGAGGGCGCCGAGGCTGACCTCGATCTCGTCGGCGCTGCGCGAGAACACCGAGGAGCCGCACTGCGGACAGAAGAAACGCCCGGCATAGTCGCGGGTCTCGCCTTCTATGCTCACCGCCTCCTCGGGAAAGATCGCCGAAGCGTGGAATAGCGCGCCGTGGTGCTTGCGGCAGTCGAGGCAGTGGCAGAGCCCGACCCGGTAGGGGCGGCCGCTCGCCACCAGGCGGACCTTGCCGCAGAGGCAGCCGCCGGTGAATCGATCCATTTCGTGACTCCTTTGCAAGGCGTTGGGGCGTTCAGCCCTTGAAGGCCTTCTCTATGGTGGCGATATCGATCCTGCCCATCGTCATCATCGCCTCGAAGGCGCGCCTGGCCGCCGCGCGGTCGGGGCTGGCGATGGCTTCGCTGAGTACGCGCGGGGTGATCTGCCAGGAGATGCCCCACTTGTCACGGCACCAGCCGCAGGCGCTTTCCTCGCCGCCATTGTCGACGATAGCGTTCCACAGGCGGTCGGTCTCGGCCTGGTCGTCGGTGGCGACCTGGAAGGAGAACGCTTCGCTGTGGCGGAAGGCCGGGCCGCCGTTGAGCCCGAGGCAGGGAATGCCCATCACCCGGAACTCCACCGTCAGTACGTCGCCCTCCTTGCCGGAAGGGTAATCGCCGGGCGCGCTATGGACAGCCAGCACGGCGCTGTCGGGAAACGTCTCGGCGTAGAAGGTTGCGGCCTCCAGGGCGGCGTTGTCGTACCAGAGGCAGATGGTGTTCTTGCTGTTCATGGCGAGGTCTCCACGGGCGGGGTCGACCCCGCCAGTCTAGTCGGCTGGCGTGCGGCGACCTGGGCAGGCGCCGAACGGGAGGTCGCGCCGCGAGTGCCGATCTGCGCTACCCTATGCCGCGTTTCGCCCAGCCTCGCCGGGCTTTCCGGGCAGCGCCTCGGCGGCGCGCCCTCGACCATGCAAGGACAACCCATGGAAGCGGTCTCCGTCTCGCAGCATCTGGCTGCTCTGTTCGAATCCCACCGGATCGAGTGCGTCGTGCACGGCGAATGGGTGGCGCCAGCCGGGCGGCTACCGGCGATCCGCGCCACCTGGTATGCGGGGGAGAAGACCGGACGGCTGGATGTCGACGTGCTGCTGGAGGACGAGCGCCAGTTGCAGGAAGCCTTCGCCGGCATCGGCAGCGGCGAGGACGGCTTGCAGGACGCGTTGCGTAACTTCGCCTCCAACTCTTTCCACGTGCTGCTTTCCGCGCTCTGGGGCCAGGCCGAGGAGGACCAGGTGATGGTGGAGACCTGGGAGATCGGCGAGCGGCGTTTCGAGGTGCATATCGGCAACCTCGGCCTGCGCGGCGCCGAGGGCAAGGCGCCGCCGCTGCCGGCCGGGCTGTTCCCGAGCATCGAGCGGGCGATCCGCGCCGAGCCGCTGGACGCGCGCCTGCACTGGTTCCGGCATTTCTTCTGTGCCTTCGGCAACCAGCGCACGGTGGAAGCGCTGTTCGACAACCAGCCGTGGGAGGCCGGCATGCAGAACCTGGCCGCTCTCGACTGGCAGGATTCGCAGGGTTACTACAGCGTGCGCAACTTCCTCATGCTCAAGCCGCTGGCGTAGGCCGCCGCGTCGCGAAGCCCGCAAGGCGGAACCGGTCGATGGCGGCTCCATCCATGTCAGGTCGCCCTTCGACGAGTTCGACCCCTACCACACGACCAGCACTGCGACGATCCTGCGGCCCCTGGCCGACGGGACGATGCAGAATCGTTCTTCATCGGCAAGCGGCGCCATGACTTCCAGATGAGGCGCGCGCAGGACTGACACGCCGCGTTCAGCCGAGCAGGGCGGCCACCTGCTCGGCCGTGGCCTTGGCCGACTGCGGGTTCTGCCCGGTGACCAGGCGGCCGTCGACCACCACCTTGCTGGTGAACGGCAGCAGGCTTCTTTCGTAGAGCGCGCCGCGTCGTTTCATTTCTTCCTCGACGTTGTACGGCACCTTGCGGGCGACCCCGGCGAGCACTTCCTCGATCCAGGAGTAGCCGGTGAGGCGGCGCCCGGCGACCAGCAGGCGGCCATCGTCCAGGCGTGTGTTGAGCAGGCCGCAATAGCCGTGGCAGACCGACGAGACGATGCCGCCGCGCTGGTAGATCTCGCGGGTCAGGTGCTGCAGCCCGGCGTCGTCGGGGAAGTCCCACATCACGCCGTGGCCGCCGGTGAAATAGATGGCGTCGAACGCCTCCGCGTCGACCTGCTCGGGAGCGGCAGTGTCGGCCAGCAGCGCCAGGCGCGTCTCGTCGGCCAGCCAGGCCTTGGCGCTGGCGTCGGCGTGGGGCCAGCCGAGGGCGCGCGGCTCCAGCGGCGACTCGCCGCCGCGTGGGCTGACCAGGCGTTGCTGGTAGCCCCGAGCGGCGAAGATCTCGTAGGCATGGGTCAACTCCGACAGCCACAGCCCGGTGGGCTGGGTCGGATCGGCATAGTGGGCGACGTTGGTGACGACGTGCAGGATGCGCTTGGTCATTGCGTTGACCTTCCTCGGTGAGTGATCCCGTCGGCAGCCGGTTTCGGCAGGCTGTCCGGGTGGGTTGGCGTCACTCTAAGATTCAAGTCGACTTCAAGGTCAAGCGTCGGAAAGCCGCTGCTCCGCCGGCGTGGGAGAGGACCCCCGCGAGCGGGTTTGCCGTGGACGCCCGACCGTCTGTGGAGGGCCTTCCTCGCGCAGGCGCTCCAGCACGCGCTGGGTGTTTTCCGTGCACTGCAGGCCGTCCGGCTTGTTCTCGATGCTTTCGATGGCCACCAGCAATTGCGCCTTGTTCTGTTCCAGGCGTCGTTGCAGGGCCTCGATCTCGGCCACCTTGCGGCGCAAGCCTTCGAGCAGCTCGCCGTGCTGCCAGGCGCCGTCGCCGCTCGGCAGCAGGCGAGCGATCTCCTCCAGGGAGAAGCCGGCGCCCTGGGCGCCGGTGACCAGCTCCAGGATCCACACGGTGTCTGCCGCATAGTCGCGGTAGCCGTTGGCCTTGCGCTGCGAGCGGATCAGGCCGCTGGCCTCGTAGAAGCGGATGCGCGATGTCGCCAGGCCGGTGAGCTTGGCCAGTTCGCCGATTTTCATGTCGCACCTCGAAACGCGTTGACCTTCAAGCCTACTTCAAGCCTAGGGTGGTTTCACGGCCGGGCGACGAACACGCCTCCATCGACGGGTTCGCCAGGCCGCATGGGCGCTACCGCTGGTCGCGTTTTCCTCGTCCAGGCGGCGCAACGCAGGCGGCTTTCTACTCTACACAGGGGGACGGAGGCCGCAGGGTGGCGCCGTTGCCTGCATCCACACCGATCGGGAGAAGCGACATGGGTTACGTGACAACGAAGGATGGCGTCGAACTCTTCTACAAGGACTGGGGGCCGCGCGACGCCCAGGTGATCTACTTCCATCATGGCTGGCCACTGAGTTCCGACGACTGGGATGCGCAGATGCTGTTCTTCCTCGCCGAGGGCTTTCGCGTAGTGGCCCACGACCGCCGTGGCCACGGTCGCTCCAGCCAGGTCTGGGACGGCCATGACATGGACCACTACGCCGACGACGTGGCGGCGGTGGTCGAGCGCCTCGGGGTGCGCGGGGCGATCCATGTCGGCCATTCCACCGGCGGCGGCGAGGTCGTCCACTACATCGCCCGCTATCCCGACGACCCGGTGCCGAAGGCGGCGATCATCAGCGCGGTACCGCCGCTGATGGTGAAGACCGAGGGCAATCCGGGCGGCCTGCCGAAGAGCGTCTTCGACGATCTCCAGGCGCAGCTCGCGGCCAATCGCGCGCAGTTCTACCAGGACATTCCCGCCGGCCCGTTCTATGGCTACAACCGTCCCGGGGCGCAGCCCTCGGAAGGGATCGTCCGCAACTGGTGGCGGCAGGGCATGATGGGCGGCGCCAAGGCCCACTACGATGGGATCGTGGCCTTTTCCCAGACCGACTTCAGCGATGACCTGAAGCGCATCGACATCCCGGTGCTGGTGATGCATGGCGACGACGACCAGATCGTGCCCTACGAGAATTCCGGCGTACTCTCGGCGAAGCTGCTGCGCAACGGCACGCTGAAGACCTATCCGGGGTTCCCGCACGGCATGCCGACCACCCAGGCCGAGGTGATCAACGCCGACCTGCTGGCCTTCATCCGCGGCTGAGCGCGCCGGGTGCTGGGGGCGCGCTCCCGGCACCCGGTCAGGGCCCGGGCGGCGCGGCAAAAAAAGCGTTGACCTTGAAGTCGACTTCAATCTTATCGTCGGGCCACTGTCCTCATGAGGTAGGCCCATGAACCTGTTCGACACGCTGACGCTTCCCAACGGCTCGACCATTCCCAATCGCCTCGCCAAGGCCGCCATGGAGGAGAACATGGCCGATGCCGCGCAGGCCCCCTCCGAACGCCTGATGCGCCTCTACCAGGCCTGGGCCGACGGCGGCGCCGGGCTGCTGATCAGCGGTAACGTGATGGTCGACAGCCGTGCCATGACCGGCCCCGGCGGGGTGGTCCTGGAAAACGACGCGCAACTGGAGAAATTCCGCCGCTGGGCGCGCATCGGGCGTTCCGCCGGCGCGCAGTTCTGGTTGCAGATCAACCATCCCGGCCGGCAGATGCAGGCCAATCTCGGCCAGCAGGCCTGGGCACCCTCGGCGGTGCCGCTGGAACTGGGCGGGATGTCCAGGCACTTCGCTACGCCGAAGGCGATGGACGAGGCGATGATCGCCGAGGTGATCCAGCGGTTCGCCCGCAGCGCCGGCCTGGCCGAGCGGGCCGGCTTCAGCGGGGTGGAGATCCATGCCGCCCACGGTTACCTGCTCAGCCAGTTCCTCTCGCCGCTGAGCAACCGCCGCAGCGACGCCTGGGGCGGCTCCCTGGAGAATCGCGCGCGCCTGCTGCTGGAGATCGTCCGGGCGGTGCGCGCCGAGGTTGCCCCTGGCTTCGCGGTGGCGGTGAAGCTGAATTCCGCCGATTTCCAGCGCGGCGGCTTCAGCGCCGACGATGCCCGCGAGGTGGTACGGATGCTCGATGGCCTGGGCATCGACCTGGTCGAGCTGTCGGGCGGCAGCTACGAGGCGCCGGCCATGCAGGGCGAAGCGCGCGACGGGCGGACCCTGGCCCGCGAGGCCTACTTCGTCGAGTTCGCCCGCGACATCCGCGCGGCGGCGCGGATGCCGGTAATGGTCACGGGCGGCATCCGCCGGCGGCCGGTGGCCGAACAGGTGCTGGCCAGCGGGGTGGACATGGTCGGCATCGGCACGGCGCTGGCGATCGAGCCGAACCTGCCGCGCGACTGGCGCGCCGGCAAGGACTCGGCGCCGCAGTTGCGGCCGATAACCTGGAAGAACAAACCCCTGGCATCGCTGGCGAACATGGCCGCGGTGAAGTTCCAGCTGCGCAAGCTGAGCCGGGGCAGGGCGACCAACCCACGGGTGTCGCCGCTGTGCGCGTTGCTCGCGCAGCAGGCCGGCGCGCTCCTGCAGACCCGCCGTTACCGGCGGCTCATGCGTTCGCGCGCCGAAGCCTGAGCACCGTCAGCGCCTCAGGCGCCGTTGCGGTCGAGTTCGGCCAGCTTGCCCGGCAGGCCGAACCAGGCGTCGTGGTCGTCGGGCGCCGGCTTCTTGCGGGTGATCTGCGTCCAGTTGGGATGCGCGGCGAGTTCGCCATTGAGGGCGATGAACTGCCGTTGCCCGAGCGGCACCTCGTCCTCGGCGCGAATCGCGGCGACCGGGCATTCCGGCTCGCAGAGCGCGCAGTCGATGCATTCATCGGGGTGGATGACGAGGAAGTTGGGGCCTTCGTAGAAGCAGTCCACGGGACAGACTTCCACGCAGTCGGTGTGTTTGCAGCGGATGCATTCTTCCAGCACGACGAAGGTCATGATCGTCCTCCCTGGCTCAGGCGTTCGTAGCGGCGGGCGTCGCCAGCCGTTCCAGGCGCGCCGGCACGTACTTGTGCCAGGGCGTGCCGGCGAGGAAGTCGCGCTGGGTGCAGTCGGTCACCTCGTTGGGCGCCACGCCCCGGCGCACCACCTCGCCCTCGGCGTTGCGGTAGTCCAGGCCCTGGCCGTTGGGCAGGGAGATATTGCCCGGCTGCATCATGTCGCTGATCTCCACTTCCGCCTCGACCTCGCCGCGGCGGGTCACCACGCGCAGCACCTCGCCGTCGGCGCAGCCCAGCGCCTCGGCGTCCTGCGGGCTGATGCGCAGGGTGCCGTAGCGCCCGCGGCGGTGCCAGCCGGTGTCGCGCACGGCGGTATTGCTGGTGTCGCTGCGCCGCTCGCCGGCGGCGAGGATGAACGGGTAGGCCGGATCGTGGGGTGGCGCGCTGTGGGCGAGCTTGGCCAGTTCCGGCAACAGTTCGGGGATGTGCAGGTTGATCCGCTGTTCGGGACGGGCGACGGCCTGCCAGCTTTCGGCGTAGGTGGTTTCGGCGAAGACCACCCCGGACGGGTTGTCGAGCATGGCCTGGAACAGGCGGTCGGCGGCCAGCGGCGGCAACCCGTCGAAGCCGGCGCGGGCAGCGGTCTTGCGGTTGTTCAGCACGTGCAGTTGGCAGATGCCCCAGATCGCCGCGGCCGCTTCCATGCCGGCGGGCAGGGTCGGGCCGAGGGTACGGTAGAGCAGGACCGGCGCGTATTTCATGACCTTGGGGCGGGTCGCCGCGGCGGCGAGGAAAGCCGCCGAGAATGCCTTGCGCCCGAGCTTCAGGGCCAGGCGCAACGGCCGGTAGTCTTTCTCGCCGAGCACGCCCATGGCTTCCAGCAGGCGGGCGTGGATCTCCGCTTCCGGCAGGGTGCCGGGGCGCGCCGGGAACAGCGGCGCGCGCAGGTGGAAGGCGTTGCGCGGGAATTCCAGGTTGAAGAAGGTCGCCTCGGCCTTTTCGAACTGGCTCGCCGCCGGCAGCACGTAGTCGGCGTGGCGCGCGGTCTCGGTCATGGCCACGTCGATCACCACCGACAACTCCAGGGCGCGCATGGCTTCGCGCATGCGCTGGCTATCGGCCAGCGAATGCAGCGGGTTGCCGGTCTCCACCAGCATGGCGCGATAGCGCTTGGGATGGTCGGTGAGGATTTCCTCTGGAATCACGTTGCAGGGAATCAGGCCGATGATGATCTTGGCATTGGCCACCGGGCTGCGCTTCTCGACGCGTGGCGCGCCCTTCTTGCCCATCGAGGTATCGCCCTTGCTGGCCTTGGACAGCGAGAGGAAGGGCACGAAGGCGTTGCTGGTGCCGGGGCGCCCGTAATGGCCGGTGAGCAACCAGACCAGGCGTTGCAGGTAGCTGCCGAGGGTCGAGTGCAGGTTCATCTGCATGCCCAGGTCTTCCAGCGCCGATACGCTGCTGGCGCTGGCGATCCGCCGGGCGGCGGCGCGCAGCTTGTCTTCCGCCACCCCGCAGGTCTCGGCGCAGTAGGCCACCGGGATGGCGTTCAGTTCGTCGACGATGTGCTCGTAGCCGCTGGTGTGCTCGGCCAGCCAGTCGCGCGCCAGCATCCCGTCCTGGACGATGATCCCGACCAGCGCCGCCAGGCACCAGGCGTCGGTGCCCGGACGGATCTGCAGGTGGAAGTCGGCCAGGGCGGCGGTTTCGCTCAGGCGCGGGTCGATCACGATGATCGAGCGCGCGGGGTCCTTGGCCATGGCGTTGAGCAGCACGCGGGCGCGGGCGAAACCATGGGATTGCCAGGGATTCTTGCCGATCAGGATGGCCACCTCGCAATGCTCGAAGTCGCCGTGCACGCCGGTACCGAACATCTTGCCCTGGACCCAGAACTCGCCGGTCTTTTCCTGGGCCAGGGCGTTGGAGCGGTACTTCACCCCGAGGGCCTTCAGCGTGCTGTCGCCGTAGGCGCCGCCGAGGTGGTTGCCCTGCGCGCCGCCGCCGTAGTAGAGGATGCTTTCGCCGCCATGCCTGCGCTTGATGGCGAGGAATTTCTCCGCCACCTCGCGGATCGCCGTGTCCCAGTCGATGGCTTCGTAGCTGCCATCGGGGCGCCGGCGCATCGGCGTGTCCAGGCGGTCGGCGCCGTTCTGGTAGTAGTCCATGCGCTGCGATTTCTCGCAGACGTAGCCCTGCGAGGCGGGGTGGTCGTCATCGCCGCGGATCTTGCTGATGCGGCCATTCTCGGTCTGCACTTCCAGCCCGCAGTTGAGGCTGCAGAGGATACAGGCGGTCTTCTTCCATTGCGGGGACGGCGTAGTCACGGTGTGTTCCTCGTTGTTGTCGTTGCCGGCGCAACCTGGGGCGCACCCCAGCCGTGCGGGCTTCGTTCTTTCGGGACTGCCTGACGCTGTGCTGCAAGGACGACGCGCGGGCGGCACACGGAACCCCGTCGTATCGGCCTTTCCCTCTCATGCTCGACGCTTCTACAGTTCCGAATCGGAACTTACTATGCGGGCGCTGATATGGGACCCGTCCGTAGTGCTGGTTTGTCCGATCCTGGCAGGAGCGCGCCGGATCCATGACCTTTTCGGCCGGATACTAAGTTCCAATTTGGAACTGGTCAAGCTCCGAAGCGGCCCCCTAGAATGGACGGAGGTTTTTCCGGGAGAACCCCATGAAATGGCAAGAAGTCGGCGAAACGCCCTGTTCGATGGCGCGCAGCCTGGCGATCCTCGGCGACCGCTGGACGCTGCTGATCCTGCGCAACTGCTTTCTCGGCATGCGCCGCTTCGATGAGTTCCAGGCCAGCCTCGGGGTCACCCGTCAGGTACTGGCCGACCGCCTGAGCCGGCTGGTGGAGGCGGGCGCGCTGAAGAAGGTGCCTTACCAGGAGCGACCGCCGCGCTACGAGTACCGCCTCACCGAGATGGGCCACGACCTGCATCCGGTGCTGCTGGCCCTGGCCAATTGGGGCGACCGCTGGCTCGACGAGGGCCGCGGCGCTCCGGTGGAGTATGTACACAAGGCCTGTGGCCACAAGTTCCGGCCGACCATGGTCTGCCCGGAGTGCGGCGAGCCGGTGGGGTCGCGCGATGTGACGGCGGTGCCGGGGCCGGGGTTCGCGGCGATGGCTGGCAAGCTCGCGCAGAACTGAATCCGCGCGCGCTCTGCCATGGGCGGGCCGCGACCCGCTCGGTTCGCTCAGCCGGCCTTGCGGAAGACGAACATCAGACCCACCACGATCAGCCCCATGCCCAGCAGGCTGAGCCAGCCGAGGCGGTTGCCGAAGACCATGAAGTCCATGATCGCGGTCACCGCCGGCACCAGGTAGAACAGGCTGGTGACGTTGACCAGGTTGCCCTGGGCGATCAGCCGGTAGAGCAGCAGGGTCGCGCCCACCGAGACCACGACGCCCATCCACAGTGCGGGGACCAGGAAGCCGGCGTTCCATTCGAACTCGAACGGCTGGAAGGGCACGAACGCCAGGCACAGGCCGAGGCCGGCGAGGTACTGCAGGGGCAGGGTGCCCAGCGGGTTCTCGCGGATGCCCTTCTGCATGATCGAGCCGCCGGTGACGCCGGCCAGCGCCAGCAGTGCGCAGAGGATGCCGGCCGTGGACATCCCGGCCAGACCGATGCCCTGGTAGACCACCAGCACCAGGCCGGCCAGGCCCAGCAGCAGGCCGAACAGGCGCGCCGGCGACTGCCGGCGTTCGAGGATGACGGCGGTGAGGATCGGTTGCACGCCGAGGATGGTCGCCATCATGCCGGGAGTGACCTGCAGCTTCAGCGAGAAGATATAGAAGATCGGATAGATCCCCAGCATCACCAGGCCGGTGAGCAGGGCCTTGCCGCGCTCACGCGCGCTGCGCGGCGTGCGCAGCCTGAGCAGCGGGGCGAGCGGCAGCAGGCAGGCGAGGGCGATGCCGAAGCGGAACACCAGGAAGGCGAACGGCGAGGAGTGCGCCAGGCCCCATTTCGAGGCGATGGCCCCGCTGCTCCAGAGCAGGACGAAGAGGCTGGTGCTGGCCAGGCCGGCCAGCGCGGATTTGTTCAGTGCAAACATGGATCTGCCACCTTGTAGTCGGGCATGCCGCGGGCTCGGGCCGGCGGCGGACGGCACGCCTCGGCAGCGGATGGCGCTGCTTGCGGCGGGCTGTGGAAGAGAGTTGGGGCGCTACCGCGCTCGTCAGGGGCTGACGCCCGGCGGCGGGCAGGCGGCCGAACCGGGAGGGGGAGGCGGAGGCGAGGCGACTACAGGAGGGGAAACGCAGCCCAGGCTGGCGCACGGCTGGAGCGCGCCGACCTCGCCGGTGGCTACCGGAAGGGCGGGGAGCGAGCTGTGCGAGCGCTGGTTCATGGAGGCTATCCGGTGGATGAAGACAACGAGAGGGACTATAGCGGGCCGTCCGGGATTTGACGAGCCTGTGGGCGAGCCTTGCGCTAAAACGCCAGCCCGGCGACAAACCGGGCCGGCGCCGGGCTTCACTTGCCGGTCTTCACCGTGTTCCAGGTGCGCGTGCGCACGCGGTCGATCTTCTGCGGCATGGACTCGAGGGCGAACAGCTTGGCCATCTTCTCCTGCGGCGGGTAGATCGCCGGGTCGGCCTTGATCTCGGCGTCCACCAGCGGGTCGGCGGCCAGGTTGCCGTTGGCGTAGTGCACATGGTTGCTGATCGCGGCCATCACCTCGGGACGCAGCAGGTAGTTCATGAAGGCGTAGCCGGCCTTCTCGTCGGGCGCGTCGACCGGCATCGAGACCATGTCGAACCACAGCGGCGAGCCTTCCTTCGGCGTCGAGTAGCGCACTTCCACGCCGTTGTTGGCCTCCTTGGCGCGGGTCGCGGCCTGCAGGATGTCGCCGGAGAAACCGACCACCATGCAGATCTCGCCGTTGGCCAGGTCGCTGACGTACTTCGAGGAGTGGAAGTAGCGGATGTACGGGCGCACCTTCAGCAGCGCCGCCTGGGCCTGCTTGTAGTCGTCGGCCTTCTGGCTGTGGTGTGGCAGGCCGAGGTAGTTGAGGGTGATGGGCAGCAGCTCGGGGCCGTTGTCCAGCACCGCCACCCCGCACTTGCTCAGTTTCTGCATGTATTCGGGCTTGAAGAAGATATCCCAGGAGTCCAGCGGCGCGTCGTCGCCGAGCACCGCCTTGATCTTCGCCGGGTTGTAGCCGATGCCGGTGGTGCCCCAGAGGTAGGGGAAGCCGTACTGGTTGCCCGGATCGTTGACCTCCAGGGCCTTGAGCAGCACCGGGTTGAGGTTCTTCCAGTTGGGCAGCTGGGACTTGTCCAGCTTCTTCAGGGCGCCGGCCTGGATCTGCTTGGCCATGAAGTGGTTCGACGGGAATACCACGTCGTAGCCGGATTGGCCGGTCATCAGCTTGCCGTCGAGGGTCTCGTTGCTGTCGTAGACGTCGTAGGTGGCTTGGATGCCGGTTTCCTTGGCGAAGTTCGCCACGGTTTCGGGAGCGATGTATTCGGACCAGTTGTAGATCTTCAGGTTGTCCGCGGCGAGGGTTGCGCCGCTGCCGCAAGCGAGGGCGAGGAGGGTGAGGGAAGCGATGCGGGTCTTCATTGTTGTAGGTGTCCTGTCGGCTGACGACAGCGTCGGCGACGGACTGGTTCGCCGCCGGCGCTCAGGGGGCGCCGGCAACGCTGGCCGGCACCCGGGTTTTATCCCGCGTTGCCGGAAGCGAGGAAAGGGGCGGCTTTTACCTGCGGGCCCGCAGACAGGCGCCGGCACCGCAGCGGGGCGTCGCTCCGCCCGCCTGCCTCAACTCAGGGCGACCTTGACCCCGAGGGCGATCAGCAGGCCGCCGAGCAGCTTGTCCACCACCCCCTGGGCCCTGGCCAGGCCGCGGCGCACCACCGCGCTCTGGATCAGCACCACCAGCAGCGGCCACCAGAGTGCGGCGAGGCCGACGATGATGCCGGCGTACCAGAGCTTCTCGGCGAAGCTGGAGTCCAGGCTCAGCACCTGGGTGAACACGGCGAGGAAGAACAGCGTGGCCTTGGGGTTGAGCAGGTTGCACAGGTAGCCCTGGAGGAACGCGCTCCAGTGGCCGACGCGCTGCACGCCGCCGACCGCCAGGTCGAGCGTGCCGCCGCCGCGCGAGCGCAGGGCCTGGATGCCGATCCAGATCAGGTAGACCGCGCCGGTGTACTTCAGCGCGTTGAACAGCCACGGCGTGGTGGTGATCAGCACCGCCAGGCCGGCGACGCAGTAGGCCATGTGGGTGGCCACGCCGAGGATCACCCCCAGCGAGGTCATCATCGCCGCCGAGCGCTGGTAGCGCGCCGCGTTGCGGATGATGAGGAAGAAGTCCGGGCCGGGCGAGAGCATGCCCAGGGTGGCGAGGGTGGCTACGAAGAGCGAGGTTTCCAGCATGATTCGATACGCCTGGCGCAAGGCGGCGCCGGTTCGCTGCGGCGCCGCGGGTCGGTGGTTACTGGGTCAGTTCCTGTTCGCTGAACAGGCCGTCGAAGAGCATGCTCGAAAGATAGCGCTCGCCGGAATCGGGGAGGATCACCACGATGGTCTTGCCCTGCATGTTCGGCTCCTCGGCCAGGCGCACCGCGGCGGCCATCGCCGCGCCGGAGGATATGCCGCAGAGGATGCCTTCTTCCTGCATCAGGCGCAGCGCCATGTTCTTCGCTTCGTCGTCGCCGATCTTCTCGACCCGGTCGACCAGCGACAGGTCGAGGTTCTTCGGCACGAAGCCGGCGCCGATGCCCTGGATCTTGTGCGGGGCGGGCTTGACCTCCTCGCCGGCGAGGGTCTGGCTGATCACCGGCGAGGTCACCGGCTCCACCGCCACGGCGAGGATCGGCTTGCCCCGGGTGTTCTTGATGTAGCGCGAGACGCCGGTGAGGGTGCCGCCGGTGCCGACCCCGGAGACCAGCACGTCCACCGCGCCCTCGGTATCGTTCCAGATCTCCGGGCCGGTGGTCTTCTCATGGATCGCCGGGTTGGCCGGGTTGTCGAACTGCTGCGGCATGAAGTACTTCCCGGGATCCCCCGCGACCAGTTCCTCGGCCTTCTGGATCGCACCCTTCATGCCCTTCGCCGGTTCGGTCAGGACCAGCTCCGCGCCCAGCGCCTTGAGCACCTTGCGTCGCTCCAGGCTCATCGACGCCGGCATGGTCAGGATCAGTTTGTAGCCGCGTGCGGCGGCGACGAAGGCGAGGCCGATGCCGGTGTTGCCGGAGGTCGGCTCGACCAGGGTCATGCCGGACTTCAGTCTGCCGCTGGCTTCGGCATCCCAGATCATGTTCGCGCCGATCCGGCACTTCACCGAATAGCCGGGGTTGCGCCCTTCGATCTTGGCCAGGATGGTGACGCCGCGCGGGGCGATGCGGTTGATCTGGACCAGCGGCGTGTTGCCGATGGACTGCGCGTTGTCTGCGAAGATGCGGCTCATGATGGTGTCCTTGTCGCATGGAGAAAGATCAATCAGCCTATTCCGCCCCCGCCCGCGCGTCCAGACGCGTTCGAACCAGCGGCGCGCCGCGCGTGTCCACTGTCCAGGAGGGCCGTACCGATGAAGAAACGCTATGCCATTCCCCTGGGCAGCCTGGCGGCGCTGCTTCTGTTGTTGCTGGCGCTGCACCTGGCGCTGCCGTACCTGGTGCGCGACTACCTGAACGGCAAGCTGGCCGACATGGGCGACTACCGTGGGCACATCGCCGACGTCGACCTGGCGCTCTGGCGCGGCGCGTATCGGATCGACGGGCTGAGCATCGTCAAGGACAACGGCAAGGTGCCGGTGCCGTTCCTCGACGCGCCGAGCATCGACCTGTCGGTGAGCTGGCAGGCGCTCTGGGATGATCACGCAGTAGTGGCGCGGGTGGTCTTCGAGCGTCCGCAGCTCAACTTCGTCGATGCCGGCGGCGACCGCGACGCCTCGCAGACCGGTGCCGGCACCGACTGGCGCGAGCAACTGGACAAGCTGCTGCCGATCACCCTCAACGAGGTGCGGGTGGTGGACGGCACCCTGCGTTTCCGCAACTTCACTTCGAAGCCGCCGGTGAACCTGCACGCCTCGGCGCTCAACGCCAGCATCTATAACCTGACCAACGTGGCCGACGCCCGGGGCGAGCGGCCGGCGCGTCTCGAAGGCACGGCGCGGATACTCGGCCAGGCGCCGCTGGAAGTGGCGGCGCATTTCGACCCGCTGAGCGACTTCGAGGACTTCGACCTGCGCCTGCGGGTCACCCGCGTCGAGCTGAAGCGGCTCAACGACTTCGCCAGCGCCTATGGCAAGTTCGACTTCAATGCCGGCACCGGCGACCTGGTGCTGGAGGCCCAGGCTAAGCGCGGCCAGCTGGATGGCTACATCAAGCCGCTGCTGCGCGACGTGGACGTGTTCAACTGGCGGCAGGACGTGGAGGATGGCGACAAGAACCTGTTCCGCTCGGTGTGGGAGGCGCTGGTCGGCGGTGGCGAGACTGTGCTGAAGAACCAGCGCAAAGACCAGTTCGCAACCCGTGTGAACCTGAGCGGTAATATCCACCAGCGGGACGTCAGCGCGTTCCAGGCGTTCCTCGGGATTCTCCGCAACGCGTTCGTCGAGGCGTTCAACGCTCGTTTCGAGCGTTCCCCGGCGACGCGCGACGACGACGGCTGAAGACGCGGGCGGAACGGCGGGTCGCGAGGTGGCCGGGCATTCAGTGACTGAATGACCCGTCTGCGTTCACAGTGCGCTTGTCCCCGCGTTATAGTCGGGTTTTCAAACAATACTGAACTGCCCGGTTTTCCAGCCAGGGCGTTACCGTTCGAGGATTTCCTGATGAAGTTCGAAGGCACCCAGTCCTACGTCGCCACCGACGACCTCAAGCTCGCGGTCAACGCCGCCATCACCCTGCAGCGGCCGCTGCTGGTGAAGGGCGAACCGGGCACCGGCAAGACCATGCTCGCCGAGCAGTTGGCCGAGTCCTTCGGCGCCAAGCTGATCACCTGGCACATCAAGTCCACCACCAAGGCCCACCAGGGCCTCTACGAGTACGATGCGGTAAGCCGCCTGCGCGATTCGCAGCTGGGCGTGGACAAGGTTCACGACGTGCGCAACTACATCAAGAAGGGCAAGCTCTGGGAGGCCTTCGAGGCCGAGGAGAGGGTGATCCTGCTGATCGACGAGATCGACAAGGCCGACATCGAGTTCCCCAACGACCTGCTGCAGGAACTCGACAAGATGGAGTTCTACGTCTACGAGACCAACGAAACCATCAAGGCGAAGCAGCGCCCGATCATCATCATCACCTCGAACAACGAGAAGGAACTGCCCGACGCCTTCCTGCGCCGCTGCTTCTTCCATTACATCGCCTTTCCCGACCGCGAGACGTTGCAGAAGATCGTCGACGTGCACTACCCGAACATCAAGCAGTCGCTGGTCAGCGAGGCGCTGGACATCTTCTTCGACGTGCGCAAGGTGCCCGGCCTGAAAAAGAAACCTTCGACTTCCGAGCTGGTCGACTGGCTGAAGCTGCTGATGGCCGACGAGATCGGCGAAGCGGTGCTGCGCGAACGCGACCCGACCAAGGCGATCCCGCCGCTGGCCGGCGCCCTGGTGAAGAACGAGCAGGACGTGCAGCTTCTCGAGCGCCTGGCGTTCATGAGCCGCCGCGCCAGCCGCTGAGTGCGTCGGCCCTTTCCGGGGAAAGGGCTGCGGGGCGGCACGCCAGACAGCGGAGGAACATCCCATGCTCAGCGGAAGTTGCCTGTGCGGCGCGGTAAGCTATGAAATCGACGCGCCCATCGAGTCGGCCAGTCATTGTCATTGCAGCCAGTGCCGCAAGGCCCACGGCGCGGCGTTCGCCACCTACGGCAAGGTGCGCCGCGAGGCGTTCCGCTATGTCGCCGGAGCGGACGCGGTGGCCGAATACCACTCGTCGCCAGGCGTCACCCGTACCTTCTGCCGCCACTGCGGATCGAACCTGCAGTGGCTTGGCGGCAACGAGGACCCGACGTACACCTCTATTGCCCTCGGCACCCTCGACTCGCCGCTGCCATCGGTAGCGCAGCGGCACATCTACGTGGGTTCGAAAGCCGACTGGTACGTCATCGCCGACGACCTGCCGCAGGAACACCAATACTGACCGGCGCTCGCGCGCCGGGATCAACGGACAACAGACGAGGTCGCAGCCATGCTGCTCAACCTGTTCAACGAAATGCGCGCAGCCAAGGTGCCGGTGTCGGTGCGCGAGCTGCTCGACCTGATCGACGCCCTGAAGCACCGCGTGGTGTTCGCCGACATGGACGAGTTCTACTACCTGGCGCGCACCATCATGGTCAAGGACGAGCGCCACTTCGACAAGTTCGACCGGGCCTTCGGCGCCTACTTCAAGGGCCTGGAGAAGCTCGACGACCACCTCAAGGCGCTGATCCCCGAGGAATGGCTGCGCAAGGAGTTCGAGCGCCTGCTGACCGACGAGGAAAAGGCGCAGATCCAGTCCCTCGGCGGCCTGGACAAGCTGATCGAGGAGTTCAAGAAACGCCTCGAGGAACAGAAGGAGCGCCATGCCGGCGGTAACAAGTGGATCGGTACCGGCGGTACCAGTCCGTTCGGCTCCGGCGGCTTCAACCCGGAGGGCATCCGCGTCGGCGACGCCGGCAAGCGCCAGGGCAAGGCGGCCAAGGTCTGGGACCAGCGCGAATACAAGAACCTCGACGACCAGGTCGAACTGGGTACGCGCAACATCAAGATCGCCCTGCGGCGCCTGCGCAAGTTCGCCCGTGAGGGCGCGGCGGAGGAGCTGGACATCGACGGCACCATCGACCACACCGCGAAGGACGCCGGGCTGCTCAACATCCAGATGCGCCCGGAGCGGCGCAACACGGTGAAGCTGTTGCTGCTGCTGGACATCGGCGGCTCGATGGACGCCCACGTCAAGGTCTGCGAGGAGCTGTTCTCGGCCTGCAAGACCGAGTTCAAGCACCTGGAGTATTTCTACTTCCACAACTTCATCTACGAGTCGGTGTGGAAGAACAACCTGCGCCGCAGCAGCGAACGCACCGCCACCTTCGACCTGCTGCACAAGTACGGTCCGGACTACAAGGTGGTGTTCGTCGGCGACGCGGCGATGGCGCCCTACGAAATCACCCAGGCCGGCGGCAGCGTCGAGCACTGGAACGAGGAAGCCGGTTACGTCTGGATGCAGCGCTTCATGGAGAAGTACAAGAAGCTCATCTGGATCAACCCCTATCCGAAGGACACCTGGAACTACACGGCGTCCACCGGCCTGGTCCGCGAACTGGTCAAGGAACAGATGTATCCGTTGACCCTGAGCGGCCTGGAGGAGGGCATGCGCTTCCTCTCGCGCGGTTGAGCCAACTGCCTGCGGGACCGGCGACAGGCGCGGCGGCACGCAACTTGCCTACCCTGTGTATCCCGTCCGCGCGGTAACAGCGCGGCGCGGCCACCGGTAACGATGGGCACGCCATGATCGACTCGACCTTCTCCCGCGCCACCTGGCTCAACTCGCTGCACATGTCGACCCTCACTCTCTCGCTGCTGGAGAAGGAAGGGTTCGCCCGCGAGCAACTGCTCGAAGGCAGTGGCATCACCCCCGCCGACCTGCTCGACCTGCGGCGCCTGATCAGCCCCTGGCAGGAGCAGCAGGTGTTCGCCAACGCCTGCCGGCTCAGCGACGAGCCGGCCCTCGGCCTGCGCCTGGGACTGCGCACGCGGATTTCCGCCTACGGCCTGCTCGGCTACGCGCTGCTCTCCGCGCCGACCCTCGGCGAGGCGCTGCGCATCGGCCTCAGCTATCCGGTCTTGCTCGGCACCTACTTCCACCTGTCGCTGGAAGTCGCCGACGGCCGCGCCTGGCTGGTGGCCACCGGCTACGGCGAGGACGAGGCGCTGCGGCCATTCAACACCGAGCTTTGCCTGGGCTCGCTGAAGGTCACCTGCGCCGACCTGCTCGGCCAGCCGCTGCCCTTGCTGGAAGCGGCCTTCGACTATGCCGGCGACGAGGCGATGGCGCGGGCCTACGCCGAGGGTTTCGCCTGCGAGTTGCACTTCGAACGCGAGCGCAGCGCCATCGGCTTCGCCGCCGAATGGCTGGAGCGCCCGTTGCCGCTGGCCGACCCGGTGACCCACCGGGAGATGCTGGAACAGTGCCGGCGGCAGAACATCGACCTGGCCGCGCGTCGTGCCTGGCTGGACAAGGTCCGGGCGATCCTCGCCGAGCGCTTGCAGGACCCGCCCGGCCTGGAGGAACTGGCCAGGCGCCTGAACTGTTCGTCGCGCAGCCTGCGCCGGCACCTTCAGCAGCAGCGCACCAGCTACCAGCAATTGCTCGACGAGTTGCGCTTCGCCCGCGCCAAGGAGTTGTTGCAGAGCGGCGACATGCCGATCTACCGGATCGCCGAGGAACTCGGCTTCAGCGAGACCGCCAGCCTGCGCCATGCCTTCCAGCGCTGGAGCGGCCAGCCGCCGAGCCATTTCCGCGCCTGAGCGCTCGCTCAGGCGGAGGGGCTGGTGTCGGCGTGGCGCCGTCGCCGTTCGTCCGCCACCTCACTCAGGGATTTTGCCGCGCCGTCGCCAATCCAGGCCATGAAGGCACGATCGAAGCGGAAGTCGGCGCCGCACAGCCCGACGAGGAAGCGCCGTACGTCCTGGGCGTTGCGCTAGTCGCGGCACACTGCGGTGTCGCGGGTGATGGTGTCGCCGTGCCAGCCGAAGACCATCTGTCGTTTCTCTGCGCGCGCTGGAGCGGGCAGGCCAACGATGGCCTGCCCACGGGCCGTCAGGATGCCGGCTCTTCGATCAGCCGGTCATAGGGCGGCAGGCCGCTGTATTGGCCCAGGGCTTGCTCGTAGGCGTTCTTCAGGTCGTCGGCGGCGAGGTCGTAGCCGACCAGCAACTGTTCGAGTTCAGCGGCGTTCTGCGGGTCGTCGTTCTGCAACTGCGCGTCGAGTTCGCGGGTGCGCGCGGCGACACACTGGATCGCCACCATCAGGGTTTGGGGTTTCAGGTTCATGGTTCACTCCTAGAGCCCGCGGGCTTTTTCCCATTGGCGGCGGATGGCGTTGCGCACGAAGTTGTCCAGTTGGCCCATGAGGACCTCCCGGTACATCGGCTTGGCCGGCATGATGGTGTAGTGGGTGGCTTGCAGGCGCTTGTTGTAGCTGTCCTGCTTCACCTTAAGGTCCGGCGGGATGTCGGTGCCGTCGGGTATCACGAAGTCGCCGTCGGCGCGGCGCAGCACGCCGGCGCGGTCGAACACCGAGGTGCCGCCGGTGTCCGGGGCGTAGAGGCCGTCGCGGCCGGCGACGATGTCCGGCGCGCGGGCGGGGACGCCAGGGGTGTTGGGGCTGTCGAAGGTCGGATGCAGCAGCGGGGCGACTTCCGCAGCCTCGGCGAGTTCCTTGTCGGGACGCAGGTAGCGACCGATGTCGCCGTCGTAGTTGGCCTTGAATACCGCACGGTAGAGGGTGAGGCTGGTTTTCTCGTAGTCGTAGGACATGGGTGGACTTCCCTGTGGGTTGCGTTCGCGGCGCCGCGGGTGCGCGGCATCGCTACCGGCCACCGTCCTTGTGGCGCCATCGGCGAGCAGGATAACAGCCGTGGGCGGATCCGCCAGGGGCAGGCGACGACCGTCGCCCGGGAGGCTCAAGGCCTGGCCGCGCCGTGCAGGTAATGGCGGATGCGCACCTCCACGCCGGCGCTCTGGAAGCGCCGGGCGGCGGCCTCGACCCGCAACTCGCCGCGGGTCACCCGCTGGTGGTGGCGCAGGTGTTCCAGCCAGGATTCGTCGATGAAGAACTCCAGCCACAGGCGACGGTTGCCGCTGTCCTGGACCAGCCCCCAGGACACCGCGCCGTTGCGCCGACGCATGGCGCGCACCTCGACCATCGCCGCCTGGAATGCCGCGGCGTCCTGCGGGTCGATGTCGTACTCGAGGGTGACCATCACCGGGCCGCGTTCCTGGTCCACCTCTTCGTCGACAAGTGGTGCCGGCCAGTGCAGCGACGGCGCGAGGTCCTCGGCCTCGGTGACCGGCAGCCGGCAGCGCAGCGACGCGAACAGGCCGAGCAGCAGCGCGGCGCTGGCGCAGAGCAGGGCGAAGGTGATCGACAGGTGGCTGGCGACCAGACCCCACAGGGCGCCGCCGGCGGCCATGCTGCCGAAGAACACCAGGATGTAGACCGCCAGCGCGCGGGCGCGGACCCAGGCCGGCACGGAGGTCTGCGCGGCGACCTGCAGGCTGGAGAGCACGGCGATCCATGCCGCGCCGCTGAGCAGCATCACCGGCACCAGCAAATAGAGGTTGCGCAGCAGCGCCAGGGCCACCAGCACCAGTGCGTAGAGCACGCTGGAGAGCAGCACCAGGCGGTCGCTGCCGAGGCGTTCGCGCAGGCGCGGCAGGAACGCGGCGCCGAGCACCGCGCCGACGCCGACGCTGCCCAGCAGCAGGCCGAAGTCCATGGCGTTGCCATGCAGTTCGCCGCGCACGATCAGGGGCAGCAGCGACATGCCGGCGCTGGCGCCGAGGAAGAACGCCACCGCGCGCACCAGCACCGATTGCAGTGGCCTCGAGCTGCGGCTGTAGCGCCAGCCGGCGCGCAGGGCGCCGAACAGGCGTTCCGCCGGCAGCACCGAGGGCACGGCCTCGCGTTTCCAGGCCAGCAGCACGGCGATCACCGCGAAGAAGGAGAGGGCGTTGAGGGCGAAGGTCAGCCAGGGGCCGACCAGGCTCACCAGCACCCCGGCGATGGCCGGTCCGACCGCCCGCGCCAGGTTGACCCCGACACTGGACAGCGCCACCGCCGCCGGCAGTTCGTCCTTGCCCACCAGTTCCGGAGTGGTGGCGCTCCAGGCCGGCATCATCAGCGCGGTGCCGATGCCCATGCACAGGGTCAGGCCGAGCAGCAGCCAGACGCTGGTCAACTGGAGCAGGGTGAGGCTGGCCAGCAGGGTGGCCACCAAGGCCATCCACAATTGCACGCCGAGCAGGTAGCGGCGCTTGTCGACGATATCGGCGAGGGCGCCGGCCGGCAGGGCCAGGAAGAACATCGGCAGCGATCCGGCGACCTGCACCAGGGCCACGTTCAGCGGGCTGGCGGAGAGCGAGGTCATCAGCCAGCCGGCGCCCACCTCGTGCATCCAGGTGCCGATGTTCGAGGCGATGCTGGCCAGCCATAGCCAGCGGAAGGTGGCTTGGCGCAGGGGACTCCAGGGTGAGGCGGCGGGTGCGGTCATGGTCAGAGCGAGCCTTTGAGTGGGTATTCGACGATCAGGTAGAGGCGGTCGATGTCGTCGCCGGCCTGGGCCGCGTTGGCCCGGTGGCTGAGGTGCGAGACGTTCAGCGAGAGGTCCTTGAGCGGGCCCGAGGCGAACAGGTAGCGCAGGTCGAGGTCGCGCTCCCAGTGCTTGCCGCCGCTGCCCTGCAAGGGCCGGTAGCGGCCATCGGCGCCCAGCGGGTTGTAGGCGCCGCCGGCCGGCGCATGGCTGCCGTCGATGGCGCGGCCGCTGACGTAACGCGCCATGAAGCTCAGCCCCGGCAGGCCGAACGGGGCCAGGTCGAGGTCGTAGCGGGCCTGCCAGGAGCGTTCGCCGGGACCGTTGAAATCGGCGTACTTGATCGAGTTGGCGAGGTAGATGGAGTCACCTCCGACGAAGTCGAACGGCGTATCCCCATGGACACGCTGGTAGGCCAGGGAGAAACCCTGCGCGCCGACGCGGTACTTCAGTTGCAGGCTGTAGGCCAGGGTGTCGATCGCGCCGGCCCGGCTGCGGCCCTGGTCGCGCGTGCGATAGAGGTTGCCATCCAGGCTGAACGCGGCACGTTGCAGGTTCATGTTGAGATAGACCTGGCGCCAGACGTTGTCCAGTTGCGCGGCGAACAGCGAGCCGCTCAGGTTGTCGCTGGCCGCCAGGCTGGCGCCGGCGAAGCCGATGGCGCTGCCGGCGGTGCTCGCGCCGTAGCCGTCGAAGTCGCCATGGCCGGAGCTGGAGGCCTGTTCCTTGAAGGCGGTGAAGCGCCCGGCCTGGATCCGCACGCGGTCGAGGTCGTCGCTCTGCAGGAAGAAGCCCCTGGCGTACTGGGGTTGCAGGCGCTTGTCGCTGGTATCGAAGACCGGGGTCTCGACGGTCATTTCGCCGACCTTGAGCAGGCTCTCGCCGAGCCGCAGCTTGAGTGCGGCGCCGGCGTCGGAATACTCGCTGGCGTTATCGCCGGATGAGTCCAGCGGCAACAGGCCGGTGCCGGCATGGCCACGTCCGCCGTCGAGCTTGAAGCCGGCGAAGCCGTGGAGATCGAGGCCGAAACCGACGCGGCCGGGAGTATAGGCCGACTCCAGGTCGGCGATCAGGCCGTGTGCCCATTCCTTGCGGTAGCCGCGCCCGACGTCCGCGCGGCGATAGTCGTTGTAGAGGAAGTAGTTGCGGTTGAGCAGGCGCCACTCCAGGTAGTCGGGTGCCTTGGCTTCCTCTGTCGCGGCGTGGCACGGCGAGGTGCCGCCCAGCGCCAGGAAAAGGGCCAGGCGGCCGACCGGTCGAACGCGGATCATCGGGAAAACTCCGGGCGAGGCGGGCCGCGAAGGGCCCGCCCGGGTACGTCAGAAAGCGAAGCAGGAACAGCCGAATGCGCCCCAGAAACCCTGGAAGTCGCTCACCGGTACGTTGGAGTGGCGCGCGCGGTTGTGCTCGTGGGCGTGTACCGCGCAGGCACCGACGCACTGGTGGACCTGGGCGGTCAGCGGCGCGCCTTGCCGCCAGTGGCCGGGTACCTTGGCCACCGGCGACCAGTCCGGCAGCACCGGCGGCGCCGGCGGACCGAGCTTGTCGAACTCGGCGGCGGCATAGACGACCTTGCCGTCGACCACCGTGAGCACCGACTCGATCCACTTGATGGCCTCTTCCTCGACGCCGAAGAAGTCCGCCGACAGCGCCGCCAGGTCGGCGAGCTGGCCAACCTTGATCTGTCCTTTCTTGCCCTGCTCGCTGGAGAACCAGGCGCTGCCGTGGGTGAACAGCTGCAATGCGGTTTCCCGCGGCAGGCCCTGCGGATACAGGGCCATGCCGCCGACGGTGCGGCCGCTGACCAGCCAGTACAGCGAGGTCCAGGGGTTGTAGCTGGAGACCCGGGTGGCGTCGGTGCCGGCACCCACCGGCACGCCCTCGGCGAGCATGCGCTGGATCGGCGGCGTGGCCTCGGCGGCCTTGGCACCGTAGCGGTCGACGAAGTACTCGCCCTGGAAGGCCATGCGGTCCTGGATCGCGATGCCGCCGCCGAGTGCCCGTACCCGCTCGATGTTGCGCGGGGTGATGGTCTCGGCGTGGTCGAAGAACCAGGGCAGGCCGTTGAACGGAATGTCGCGGTCGACCTTCTCGAACACGTCGAGCATCCGCGAGATCGATTCGTCGTAGGTGGCGTGCAGGCGGAACGGCCAGCGCTGCTCCACCAGGTGGCGGACCACCGGCTCCAGCTCCTGCTCCATGGTCTGCGGCAGGTCCGGGCGCGGTTCGAGGAAGTCCTCGAAGTCGGCGGCGGAGAACACCAGCATCTCGCCGGCGCCGTTGTGGCGGAAGAAATCGCTGCCCTGGCCGTACTTGACGCTGCCGGTCCAGTTCTTGAAGTCGGCGAGTTCTTCCTTCGGTTTCTGGGTGAACAGGTTGTAGGCGATGCGTACGGTGAGCTGGCCCTGGTCGGCCAGTTCGCGAATCACCTGGTAGTCGTCCGGGTAGTTCTGGAAGCCGCCGCCGGCGTCGATCGCGCTGGTCAGGCCGAGGCGGTTGAGTTCGCGCATGAACTGGCGGGTGGAGTTGACCTGGTATTCCAGCGGCAGCTTCGGTCCCTTGGCCAGGGTGGCGTAGAGAATCATCGCGTTGGGCCGGGCGATCAGCATGCCGGTGGGTTCGCCGCTGCTGTCGCGGACGATCTCGCCGCCGGGCGGGTTGGGCGTGTCCTTGGTGTAGCCGACCACGCGTAGGGCGGCGCGGTTGAGCAGGGCGCGATCGTACAGGTGGAGGACGAACACCGGGGTGTCCGGCGCGGCCTTGTTCAATTCCTCCAGGGTCGGCATGCGCTTCTCGGCGAACTGGAACTCGTTCCAGCCGCCGACCACCCGCACCCACTGGGGGCTGGGCGTGCGTTCGGCCTGGTTTTTGAGCATGCGCAAGGCGTCGGCCAGGGAGGGCACGCCTTCCCAGCGCAGCTCCAGGTTGTAGTTGAGGCCACCGCGGATCAGGTGCAGGTGCGAGTCGTTGAGACCGGGGATCACGGTGCGCTTCTGCAGGTCGATCACCTGGGTGGCGCTGCCGCGATGGAGCATCGCCTCGGCGTCGTTGCCGACGGCAAGGAACTTGCCGTCCTTGATCGCCACGGCGGTGGCGGTGGGGTTGTCGCGGTCCACGGTGTGGAAACGGCCGTTGTGCAGGATCAGGTCGGCGGTCATGGAACCTCCTGGGTTGCTTGAGGGAGAAAGGCTGGCGGCGTTGGCGAAGGGCAGGGCGGACCACAGGACTCCGGCGGCGCCCAGCACCGAACTGGTAGTGAGGAAATGGCGGCGGTCCTTGCTCGGCGGATCGTGGCTCATGGCGTGCTCCTGGCAGCGGGGCGGAATCGGTCAGCGAGGGCGGCGGCGAGAGAGGCCACCGGACAGGATAGGTGCGGCGGGAAACGTACGGGACGAAAGAGCGGTTTTCCCGAATGACGCATCCTCCTGCAAGCGCAACTTGCTGGTGGTCGATAGCAAGTAAGGCGCGAGACATGTCCTGAACTTCATGGGGGCTTTTTCTTATAGGGCGGACTGTCGATTCTGCTAGCTGGTAATCCTTCTTTTATTGTCTCTGTGTGCGCTTTTTGTATGGATGTGTCGAATATTTTGAATATCGCCGTTCAACTTTATCCAGGGCCGCAGTTCAGTGATTTATTTTCTCGAAAAGTTTGTTTTTTCCAATATTCATGCTTCATAGTCTGGCCGGCCACGGGAAATTATCTGTTGGCCTGCGTGCTGTTGTGCGCAACAGCTGGAATTCATCGTTCGTTGTCAGGAAACAATCATGAGCCACTATCTCGAAGTTCTAACTCCGCAGAACAGCCAGATCATCTTCATCGACCAGCAGCCACAGATGGCATTCGGCGTACAGTCCATCGATCGCCAGACGCTGAAGAACAACGTAGTGGGCCTGGCCAAGGCGGCGAAGGTATTCGACATCCCGGTCACCATCACCACGGTGGAAACCGACAGCTTCTCCGGCCCGACCTATCCGGAGCTGCTGGCGGTGTTCCCCGAGCAGAAGATCCTCGAACGCACCTCGATGAACTCCTGGGACGACCAGAACGTGCGCGACTCGCTGGCCGCCGCGGGCCGCAAGAAGGTCGTGGTCGCCGGGCTGTGGACCGAGGTCTGCAACACCACCTTCGCCCTCTGCGCCATGCTCGAGGGCGGCTACGAGATCTACATGGTGGCCGATGCCTCGGGCGGCACCTCCAGCGACGCCCACAAGTACGCCATGGACCGCATGGTCCAGGCCGGCGTGGTACCGGTGACCTGGCAGCAGGTCCTGCTGGAGTGGCAGCGCGACTGGGCCCGCCGGGATACCTACGACGCCGTGATGGCCATCGCCAAGGAGCATTCCGGGGCCTACGGCATGGGCGTGGACTACGCCTACACCATGGTGCACAAGGCGCCCGAGCGGGTGACCCACGGCGAACGCATCGGCCCGAATCCGGCCAAGTGAATGCCGGCCGTGCCGCTCCGGTCCGCCGGGTGGCACGGCCGCGAAGGAGAACGAAGATGAAGCTCTACGTATTGTCGCTGGGCGCCGGACTGTTGGTGGGGATCGTCTACAGCCTGCTGCAGGTGCGTTCGCCGGCTCCGCCGCTGGTGGCGCTGGTGGGGTTGCTCGGCATCCTGCTCGGCGAGCAGGTCATCCCGGTCGGCAAGCAATTGCTCGGCGGTTGCGCGTTCGCCTCGGCCTGCGACAAGGCGGGTTCGGTCGGCCATGTGCTGGGGCAACTACCGGGTCGGCATCGCCTCGACCAGGCCGCTGGCCCGTCGGAAAAGGAAAAGGGTTGAGCGTTATATCATCGAGTAACAGCGCAGTAATCTGGTAGTTATCTTCGTCGGTTAGATTTCCCCGGAACGGCTCCCTCGGATTAATCTCTGGGGGAGCTTTCGTGCGTCGTTTTTCGCGTCGAGAGAAAAGTGTCACGAGATCATCAGGCGCATGGAATCAGGGGGAGTCATGACTGTTGCCATAGACAGAACAAAGGGCGACCAATCCACGCCAGGGAACATCATAAGGGGAGAAGGGTACGCCTTGATTCGCAATAGTGAGGCGACTCCCGATCCGGACAAGGTGATCCATATTCCTTGTGCCGATTCGTTTTCCGTCATCGTGCAGTTGCGCGATTTCAATTCCCATCGTCTCTGGAATGGAAACAAACTGGTTTTCGATGGCGGACATCCACGGAAAAGTATCTCCATCGCCTATCTTGGCGATGAAATAAAGTGCCAGCACCGGACAACTTACGACAATGTCCGCTTCATGTTGCCGCGCGCTTCGATAAAGGAGTTTCTCTACGAAGAAGGGCAACGCGCGTCCGCCGAGCCGGAGCGGATCATCGGTGTCGACGATCCGGTGGTCTATCACCTGGCGCTGGCGCTGCTGCCCAGCTTCGCCAGGGCGGGCGAGCGCAACGAACTGTTCATCGAGCAGGTCATGCTGGCGCTGTTGACCCACGTTCAGGATCGCTTCGCTTCGACCCAGGTCCCGGTCTGCACCGGCAAGGGCCTGGCGCCCTGGCAATTGCGCAGGGCCAAGGAGCTGATCGCCGGGCATCTGGCCGAGGGCGTGTCGGTGGCGCGCCTGGCCGAGGAGTGCGGGCTCTCGCGCAGCTATTTCACCAAGGCCTTCAAGTGCAGCACCGGTTTTTCGCCCCACGAATGGCTGATGCGCATGCGCGTCGACCGGGCCAAGGAGCTGATGCTGGGCAGCGACGAACCGCTTTCGCAGATCGGCGTCGCCTGCGGCTTTTCCGACCAGCCGCATTTCTCGCGGATCTTTCTCCGGCTGGCCGGCGCCTCGCCCTCGACCTGGCGTCGGGTCAAGCGGCAGCGCACCGACGCAGCGCTGTGAACCGCGACCGTGCGTGACGGACGGTACGGAAGCCGCCGGATGCTCGGCTAGAATGCCCTGGCTTCGGCGGTCGCCATCGGCCGCCCACTTCGCAACGGAACAGGGAATCGCAGATGAAAGCAGTACGCCAGGGTCGCGGCGTAACGGGGTTGCTCATGCTCCTGGCGCTGGCCGGGTGCAGTTCGCGGTCGGCGGAGCCGCCGCCGCCCAACCCCGACGAAGTACGGGCGAAGATCGTCCGCCTGATGCCGGCCACGGTGCGCGATCGCCAAGGGTGGGCCAGCGATATCTACGCGGCCTTTTCCGCCCAGCAGATCTACCCCAGCGACGAGAATCTCTGTGCGGTGCTGGCGGTGACCGAGCAGGAGTCCACCTACCAGGTCGACCCGCCGGTGGCCGGCCTGGGCAGGATCGCCACCCGCGAGGTCGAGCGTCGTGCCGGCAAGCTGCACGTGCCGGCGTTCCTGGTCAGCTCGGCGCTGAATATCAAGTCGCCCGATGGCCGCACCTACAGCCAGCGCCTGGCCGCGGCGCGCACGGAGAAGGAACTGAGCGAGACATTCGACGATTTCATCGCCATCGTGCCCATGGGCGGCAAGCTGTTCGGCGGCTTCAACCCGGTACACACCGGCGGGCCGATGCAGGTCAGCATCGCTTTCGCCGAGCAGCACGCGGACGGCTATCCCTATCCGCTGGACGGCAGCATCCGCCGCGAGGTGTTCAGCCGGCGCGGCGGCATGTATTTCGGCATCGCCCACCTGCTTGGCTATCCGGCGGACTACCCGGCGCCGCTGTACCGATTCGCCGACTTCAACGCCGGCTGGTATGCCAGTCGCAACGCCGCGTTCCAGAGCGCGGTGAGTCGCGTCTCGGGGATTCCGCTGGCGCTGGATGGCGATCTGATCCGCTACGGCACGCGCACGCCGGGCTCCACCGAACTGGCCGTGCGCAGCCTCGGCAAGCGCCTGGACATGAGCGACGCGGCGATCCGCCGGGCGCTGGAGCAGGGCGACAGCCCGGAGTTCGCCGACAGCGCGCTGTACCGCAAGGTCTTCGCCCTGGCCGAAAGCGCCACCAGCAAGACATTGCCCCGCGCCGTGCTGCCGGGGATCACCCTGGAGAGCCCGAAGATCACCCGCAAGCTGACCACCGCCTGGTTCGCCAAGCGCGTCGACGAACGCTACCAGCGCTGCATGGCGCGCGTGCGGAAACGCTGAGTCCATCGTCGCGCGGGTCGAACCTGGCGCCGCCGCGGGAGTCTGCCGTCCTGTCAGCCAAGCTCATGGAGAAGCAGCGTATGAAGACCCGATACAGCGCCGAGGCACCGGCGCGCGACGAACTGGACCGGCTCGCCGGTCCGACGCTGGTGGAGTTCGGTACCGACTGGTGCGGCCATTGCCAGGCCGCCCAGCCGCTGCTGGCGGAAGTATTCAGCGACTATCCGGAGGTCGGCCACCTGAAGGTCGAGGACGGTCCCGGGCGCCGCCTGGGGCGCTCGTTCCAGGTCAAGCTGTGGCCGACCTTCGTCTTTCTTCGCGACGGCCGGGAGGTGGCGCGGGTGGTCCGCCCCGGCAGCGCCAGCGTGCTGGAAGAAGCGTTCGAGAGCCTGGTCGGCGAGGGCTGAGGACCCGGCCCGCGGGCCGGGCGGCGTTCAGGCCGGCATCGCGTGATCCACCTGTTCGCGGATCTCCTGGTAGCGCAGTTCCATCAGCTTGCGCTGCTCGCGCCGGGCCAGGGCCTGGGCGTAGCGGCGTTTCTCGATCGCGGTCTCCGGTTCCAGCGGACGCACCGCCACCGGCCGGCGCTGGTCGTCCATCGCCACCATGGTGAAGAAGCAACTGTTGGTATGGCGCACGGTGCGCTCGTGGATGTTCTCGGTCATCACCTTCACCCCGACCTCCATCGAAGTGCGCCCGGTGTAGTTCACCGAGGCGAGGAAGGTCACCAGTTCGCCGACATGGATCGGCTCGCGGAAGATCACCTGATCCACCGACAGGGTCACCACGTAGCGTCCGGCGTAGCGCTTGGCGCAGGCAAAGGCCACTTCGTCGAGGAGCTTGAGCAGCGCGCCGCCGTGGACGTTGCCGGAGAAGTTCGCCTTGTCGGGGGTCATGAGCACGCTCATGGTCAGTTGGTAGCTGCCAGGTTCCATCGTTCACCTATCACGCAAGTTGGTCACGGGCCATTGCAGTGGGCCGGCGGCTGCTCTGCGGCGGCCTCTGGCGATAGGGTAGGGAGAAACGCCGGCGCGATTAGCACCGCAGTCGACAATGGTGTTTTCCGCGAAACGGGCTTGCGGCGCCGCTCCGTATGCGCCAAGGGCTAGTCGCGGGAGCCGCCGCGTCCTTCCCGGCTGGCATCCATCCAGCGCAGCACTTCTTCGCCGAACTCCGGTGGCGCGATACGCCCCACCCGGCGTACCAGGTCGAGGATGGTCTGCTGGGCCAGCGCTTCTTCCATGCGCTTCTGCGCGGTGAGCATCACCGCGTGGATCGAGCAGGTGTTGCGGGTCGCCCAGGAAGGCGGGTTGCCTTCGAAGATCGCGCAGCGCTCGCGGACCTCGCGGCATTCGAAGATCGATTTGTCGCCGTCGATGGCGCGGACCACGTCGAGCACGCTGATTTCGTTGGCCGGCCGTGCCAGGCGGAAGCCACCGCGCACGCCTTCGGTGGCAGCCACCAGGCCGGCCTTGGCCAGGCGGGTGAAGACCTTGGCCAGCAGTTCCGGCGGCACGCCCTGCAACTCGGCGAGGGTACGTACGCTGGACTCGCGGCTGTCGCCTTTCTCGTCGGCGAGGAACAACAGGCAGTGGATGCCGTATTCGACGCCGGCGCTATAGAGAGCCATCACTAACTCCGATAGAAATATTCGCAATATTCTGCGCGGTTTTCAGGTCGCTCACAAGGACAGGTCGTTCGCTGTCTTCCGCCTCGAAGCGCTCTATCTCCGATCCTTTTCGTATGTTTTCGACGTCTTTTCCTCTCTTTCACGGCGAGGGGCGATTGCCTGTCGGAACGCTTTTCGGGGATTGATCTTCTTAACTACGACAAATATAGTCGTAGTTACGGAGAGGCTTTTCTCCGGATATCCCGTCCTTTCCCTCCAGGAGCCCCCAATGAAACAACGTATCCTGATCGTCGGTGCCGGATTCGCCGGCATGTGGAGCGCGCTGAGCGCAGTGCGCCAGCTCGACCGCCAGGGCCGCGACGACGTCGAGGTCGCGGTGCTCGCGCCGCAGCCCGAGCTGCGCATCCGCCCGCGTTTCTACGAGCCTGACGTGCAGCGCATGGCGGCGCCGCTGGGCGAATTGTTCGCCGCGGTCGGCGTGCGTTTCGTGCAGGGCAGCGCGCAGCGCATCGACGTGGCCGGCAAGTGGGTGGAGTACCGCGATGCCGAGGGCACGCTGGGGCAACTGGACTACGACCGCCTGGTGCTGGCGGCCGGCAGCGGCGTGTGGCGTCCGGCGAGTGTCGTCGGCATCGACGCGGCCTTCGATGTCGACCAGTTGGAAGACGCCCTGCGCCTGGAGGCACACCTGCATGCCCTGCGCGACTTGCCGGATTCACCGGCACGCAACACCGTGGTGGTCGCCGGCGGCGGCTTCACCGGCATCGAGACCGCCACCGAGATGCCGGCGCGCCTGCGGGCGATCCTCGGCGAGAAAGCGGCGCTGCGAGTGATCGTGGTCGACCGCGGCGCCGCCATCGGCACATCGATGGGCGCGGACCTGAGCGGCTTGATCGCCGAGGCCTCGGCGGAACTGGGCGTGGAGTGGTGCCTGGGGCGTTCGGTGGCGGCGGTGGATGCCGAGGGCGTGACGCTCGACGACGGCCAGCGGATCGAGGCGAAGACCGTGGTCTGGACCGTGGGCGTGCGGGCCAGCACCCTGACCGGGCAGATTCCGGGCGAGCGCGATGCCCAGGGTCGCCTGCATGTCGACCGCAACCTCAAGGTGCTCGGTCTCGACGATGTCTACGCCACCGGCGACGTGGCCCGCGCGGCTACCGACGAGCTCGGCAACCATGCCCTGATGACCTGCCAGCACGCCATCGCCCTGGGTCGCTCGGCCGGCAATAACGTGGCCGCCGACCTGCTCGGCGTCGAGCCGATTCCCTACAGCCAGGTGAAATACGTGACCTGTCTCGATCTCGGCGGCTGGGGCGCGGTGTTCACCGAGGGCTGGGACCGCCAGGTACGGTTCGTGCGCGAGGAGGGCAAGAAGATCAAGACCGAGATCAATGGCGTGTGGATCTACCCGCCGGCGGCGGACCGCGCCGTGGCGCTGGCGGCGGCCGACCCGCTGATTCCGGTGGTGGCGTAGGGCGATTTTCCCTCACCCCAACCCTCTCCCGCAGGCGGGAGAGGATGCCGTGCAGCGTAGAGGGATGCAGCGGCGCGCGGATGCCTGGCTTCCGGTAGGGCGAATAACCGCGAAGCGGTTATCCGCCGTTGCCTCGGTTCTCTTGGGAGCGTGCGTCTTCAGCGCTGGCGTTCCACCGCCGGACGGGCGAGCAGAAGGCGCAACGAGGCCCCCAGCGTTTCGCCATGACCCAGGCCGTCGAGCGGCTGGAAGTCCAGCGTGAGCCCGGCAACCCGGCGCAGGTCATCTACCAGCCGCGCCATCGCCTGGCCCGGCTCGGCTTTCAGCGAGCCGCGCGGGCTGGCCGGTTCGGCGCTGCCGCGCCAGAGCAGGAGTTCCGCGCGCTTTCCGCGCAGGCGCTGTTCGAGCCCCGCTCGTTCGCCGAGGATCGCCCCGTCGCGCCACCACAGCGACGGGCTGGCCGCGGCGTAGCGGGCGAACTCGCCGGGACGGGTGAACAGTGCGTGGAGCACCAGCAAGCCGCCATAGGAGTGTCCCCAGAGGGTTTGTCGCGCAGTGTCCAGGGGCGCCTGCGCCGCCACGGCCGGGCGCATGCCGTCGCGCAGCAGGTCGAGGAAGGCGTCGGCGCCACCGCTGGGCAGGCCGTTGAGCGGGTCGCGCTGATCGGCCTGGCCGGGACTCGCGGGGGTGTAGTCGAAGGTACGCCCGGCGCGGTCGATGCGCAGCGGCGTGCGGTAGCCGATGGCGACCAGCAGCGGTGCGTCGCCGTCGGCCAGGCGTCTCAGGGTTGACTCGTCGAGGGCGCCGACGGCGGCGTTGCCGTCGAGCATCCAGACCACCGGGTAGCCGGCGGCGGGCGGTGCCTGCAGCGGTCGGCCGAGCCACAGCCGGTAATGCCGCTGGCCATCGACGGAATCCAGGTCCACGGCGCTGAAGCGATAGGGCAGGTCCTGGCGTTGCAGCAGGCTGCGGTCCATGGTCGCCTCGGGGTCCGGTTGCGCCAGCGGCGCGCCGCCGGGCAGGGCCGCCGCCAGGGCGAGGCCCAGGGCGGCGACGAGCAGGGAGGTTCTCATCAGGCTTTCTCGTTATGGCTCAGAACGACGCGGTCAGGCTGGTATAGAAGGTCCGTCCGGGCTCGTTGTAGGTCGCCGCGCCGGCCCCGTCGATGCCGACCACGCCCTGGGCATTGCCGGCGCGGAACAGGCGCTTGTCGAACAGGTTGTCGACGCCGGCGCCGAGGCTCAGGTTCTTGCTCAACCGATAGGTGCCGCCGAGGCCGGCGATGGCGTAGGGCGAGAGCTGGTCGTTGGCGCTGCCGGTGACACGGTCGCCGTGATAGTCGTATTTCTTCGGCTTCTGCTTGCCGTACCAGGTGACCGTGGCTTGCAGCGAGAGGTCGTCGGTGGCCTGCCAGTCGAGCATCGAGTTGAGGGTGTAGCGCGGCGTCACCGAGAGCACGTCGCCGGTTTCCTTGTTCTTCGATTGCAGCATGTAGGTGAAGTTGTTGCTCCACTTCAGGCCGTCGGCCAGGGGCAGGGTCAGGGTGCCTTCGAGGCCCTCGACCACCGCCTTGGGCACGTTCTCCCACTGGTAGATCGCCGCGTTGGCGTAGTCGCCCTTGCCGCCGCTGGCGTGGTCGACCGGTGACAGGCCGGATTCGATCTTGTTCTTGTAGTCGTTGCGGAAGTAGGTCAGCCCCGCTACCAGGCCGTCGTGGCTGTACTCGATGCCCAGTTCCTTGTTCACGCTGGTCTCGGCCTTGAGGCCGTCGTTGCCGCGCAGGTAGCAACTGGTGCTTTGCCCGTAGCAACCCTGGCCACGGCTGTAGAGCAGGTAGTCGGGGTTCAGCTGGTACAGGTTGGGGGCCTTGTAGGCGCGGGCGATACCGGCCTTCAGGGTGACCCGCTCGGTGAGCGCGTGGGACAGGTTCAGCGATGGGCTCCAGTTGTCGCCGACGATGTCGTGGTGGTCCCAGCGCAGGCCTGGGGTGAGCATGGTGCCGGGCATCAGCTCGATGTTGTCCTCGGCGAACAGCGAGAAGATCCGCGCCGAGGAACTGCTGCTGCGGTTCTTTCCGGCGAGACCGGGGATCGAGCCGCCTTCCTCGGTGTTCTGGGTGTTGGAGCTGGGGTCGTCGAGCTTCTGCTCGGTCCACTCGCTGCCGAGGGTCAGGGTCTGCTCGTAGCTCAGGTGCAGCGGCAGGTTGACCTCGCCGTGGGCGGTCAGGTCGCGCAGGGTGGCGGTGTAGAAGCCGGCGTTGTTGGGGTCGAAGATACCTTCGGTGCCGCCGGCCAGGCCTTCGTTGATCCGGCTGTTGCGGGTCTTCTCGTACTGCAGGTAGGCCAGCGAGCTGCCGAAGTCCCATTCGCCTCGATGGGTGACCGAGTAGGTCTCGCGGTACATGCGGTTGGTCTCGTGGCCGAGCATCTGCTTCACGTAGTTGTTGCTGTTGGTGTTCTGCGTGTCGCCGGTGTAGATGTTGCCCTGGCGGCTGAAGCCGGCCTCGAACTCGAGGGTCTGCTCGGGCGTCAGGCGCCAGCTGAGCAGCCCGTCGATGTCCTTGTTGCGCACGCCTTCGCGACCGGCGGGGAGGGTGCCGGCCTGCTTGCCGGTGCGGATGGATTCGTGGCCGGCGTTGATGTCCCAGTCGTCCGAGTCGGTCTTGGCGATGTTGCCGTAGACGCGGTAGCTGAGGTTTTCCGTGAGCGGCCCGTTGAGACCGAAGCTCATCCGTTCGCTGGCGCCTTCGGCCTTGTGTTGCGGGAAATTGCTGTAGACGCTGAGATTACCGTGGGTTTCCGCGCCGGCCTGCTTGGTGATGATGTTCACCACGCCGCCCGCCGCGCCGTTGCCGTAGCGCGCCGCCGCCGGGCCGCGGATCACTTCGATGCGCTCGACCTGGTCGGCCGGCACCCAGTTGGTGTCGCCGCGGCTGTCGCGCTCGCCGCGCCAGCCGTAGCGCACCGAGTTGCGCGAGCTGACCGGCTTGCCGTCGACCAGGATCAGGGTGTTCTCCGGGCCCATGCCGCGGATGTCGATCTGCCGGTTGTTTCCACGCTGGCCGCTGGAGCTGTTGCCGGTCAGGTTGACCCCCGGCATGGTCCGGATGATCTGCGACAGGTCGTTGCTCGGCGGTCGCTTGGCGATGTCCTCGGCTGTGATGATGGAAACCCCCGGCGCCTGCTTGGTTTCCTCCTGGGCGGTGGCGACCACGGTCTGCTCGCCCAGCTCGATGACGGAGCCGTCGCCCTGGCCGGCGGCGTGTACGGCGTTGGCGAGCAGGCAACTGGACAGCAGCAGGAAGGGAACGGCGGGAAGGGCGCGTGAGGACATCGGTGATCTCCGGGCAATGCAGCGAAATGCAAGAGATCACAAATGATATTGATTGTTATTTGAGAGTAAAGCGCATTAACTTTCTAAACACTTCGCCCTCAGGCGGCCGCCGGCAGCCACAGGTGCAGGCACAATCCGGGCTTGCCGTTGCTGGCCCAGAGCCGGCCGCCCTGTAGCTCGATGGCGCGCCGGGCGATCGCCAGGCCGAGGCCGAAACCTTCGCCGGCGCTATCGTCCAGGCGCTGGTAGGGGAGGAAGATGCGTTCCAACTGGTCTTCCGCCACGCCAGGGCCCTGGTCCTGCAGGCGCAGGTGCCAGAAGTCGCCCTCGCGCTCGCCGTCGAGGCTGACCGTGCCGTCCTCGGGCGAGTGACGGATGGCGTTGCGCAGGAGGTTTTCCATGGCCTGGGCCAGGCTGTCCAGGTGTACCTCGACGCGACAGTCGACGCCCAAGCGGCAGGGTAGCCGCGCCGGGTCCCAGCCGCTTTCGAAACAGGCGTCATCGCGCAGCGCTTCCCACACCGACAGCGCCAGCACCGGCTCGGTGGGCAGTTGCGGGCGCTCGGTGTCCATCCAGGCGAGGTCGAGGGTGTCTTCCAGCAGTCGTTGCATGTCGCCGATTTCGCGATCCAGGCGCTGGCGCAACTGCTCCGGCGGTAGCTCGCTGTCGTGGGCGATGCGCAGGCGCGCCAGCGGCGTGCGCAGTTCGTGGGACAGGGTGCGCAGCAGCAGGCGCTGCTGGGCGAGACTCAGGCGCAGGCGCTCGGCCATGTGCTCCAGGGCCTGGGCCAGCTCGCCGAGTTCGTCGCGGCGGGCCGCCAGCGGTGCGGCGAGGGGAGTGCTTTCCAGTTCGTCGGCGCGCAGGGCGTCGGCGCGATCGCGCAAGCGGTTCAGCGGCACCACCAGGTGGCGATAGAGCAGCAGGCCGAGCAGGGCGGCCAGCAAGGTCGGGACTATGCCGTGGGTGACCAGGTGGGTCCAGGGGGTCAGTCCGCCGGGCAGCAGGCGCTCCGGTAACTGGATTACCAGCCGGCCCTGCTCGGGATGTCCGGGGAACTCGATGCTGACGTACGGCAGTTCGTCCTGCAGGCGCCGGCTCATCGGCCAGTCGAGCTTGCGCATGAAGGTCAGGTGGCTCGACTCCTCGGCGCTTAGCGGCGTGCTGCCGAGGCTTTCCAGGTGCGGTCCGACCAGCGCCACCCAGGTATCTTCCTTCGCCGACAGTTCCTTGCGGAAGCGTTCGGCGCCCGCGGCGCCCTCTCTGCGCCAGGCATCCTCCGCCTGCCGCGCGTAATCCGCCAGGTAGTGGCGGTCGGCCGGGGCGAGGAAGTAGGTGCTGCGCTCCACCGACAGGCCCCAGGTGTAGATCAGCCAGGTCAGCAGCAGGCAGAAGCCGACCTGCAGCAGCGCCAGTTTCCATAACAGCGGGTGCCTGCGCATCAGGGGTGTTCCGTCTCCACCAGCAGGTAGCCCTGGCCGCGCACCGCCTGGATCTGCAGGTGACGGACGGCGACCACGGCGAGCTTGCGCCGCAGGTTGCAGACGTGCACGTCGAGACCGCGGTCGAGGCGCGTGTAGCTGCGGTGCAGCACGCTCCGGTAGAGGAACGGCTTGCTCAGCGCCTCGCCAGCGTGTTCGCGGAGCGTCGCCAGGAGGCGGTACTCGGATGGCGTCAGCCCCGCCGGAAGGCCCTGGTGGAGCACATCCTGGGCCTGGTCGTCGAACACCAGCCGGGTATCCCGCCGCTGCGCCGACGGTAGGCGGTCCAGTCGTACGCGGCGCAGCAGGGCGTCGGTGCGGGCATCCAGCTCGGCCAGGCTGAACGGCTTCGGCAGGTAGTCGTCGGCGCCGCGGGTGAAGCCGCTGATGCGATCCTGTTCGGCGCCCAGGGCCGACATCAGCATCACCGGCGTGGCCTGCTCGCGGCGCAGCGACTCCAGCAGGGCCAGGCCGTCGAGGCCGGGCAGCATGATGTCCAGCAACACCAGGTCGAACGCTTCGCGCCCGGCGGCTTCCAGTCCGTGCGAGCCATCGCCGCAGACGGTTACGCGGAAGCCGCGCCGGCGGAAATGCGCGTCGAGATCCTCGCGTAGGCGCGGGTCGTCTTCGACCAGCAGCAGGCGGGGAGATGGGATTGAAATATGAGAATGATTCACGTTCGTGAATATCTCATTTTTGCCGGGTATCGGGCAATGGGCCAATGCGCCGCAGCGTGCTCGGAGCGGAAATACTTTTCGACAAAGCCGTCGTTGCTTCGGCTTTGGTTCTGGCTTAGGGTCGGCGGGTCCGCAGGAGGCGGGCAGGAGTGTCGTGGCTATTGGCCAGCCTTTCGCGACGGCACTGGGTTGTACGATCATCTGGCGCGCTGCTGGCGCGTTGTTCGGGCCGCCCGCCGCAGGTGACTATCAAGGAAGATTCCCCCATGCTGTTCTCCCAACACACCCGCCTGGTACACGTGGACTCCCCGCTGGGACCCGAGGTCCTGCAACTGCAACGGCTGGAGGGTCGCGAAGAGCTGGGCCGGCTGTTCAGCCACGAGCTCGAACTGGTCTCGAGCAATCCCGCCTTGCCTCTGGATGCCCTGTTGGGCAAGCCGATGAGCCTCGCGCTGGAACTCCCCGGCGGCAGCCGGCGGTATTTCCACGGCATCGTCGCGCGCTGTAGCCAGGGCGCCGGCGCCGGCCAGTTCGCCAGCTACCAGGTCACCCTGCGGCCCTGGCTGTGGCTGCTGACGCGCACCTCCGACTGCCGCATCTTCCAGAACCAGAAGGTCCCGGACATCATCAAGCAGGTGTTCCGCGACCTTGGCTTCTCCGACTTCGAGGACGCCCTGAGCCGCTCCTACCGCGAGTGGGAATACTGTGTGCAATACCGCGAGACCAGCTTCGATTTCGTCAGCCGGCTGATGGAGCAGGAAGGCATTTACTACTGGTTCCGCCACGAAAAGAAGCGCCACATCCTGGTGCTCTCCGATGCCTACGGCGCGCACCACAGCCCGGCCGGCTACACCAGCGTGCCCTATTACCCGCCGAGCCTCGGCCACCGCGAGCGCGACCACTTCTTCGACTGGCACATGGCGCGCGAGGTCCAGCCCGGCTCGCTGAGCCTCAACGACTACGACTTCCAGCGTCCCGGCACCCGCCTGGAAGTGCGCTCCAATGTCGGGCGCGCCCATGCCGCGGCCGACTACCCGCTCTACGACTACCCTGGCGAGTATGTGCAGAGTCAGGACGGCGAACACTATGCACGGACCCGCATCGAGGCGATCCAGACCCAGTACGAGCGAGTTCGCCTGCGGGGATGCGCCAGGGGTATCGGGGCGGGCCATCTGTTCCACCTGAGCAACTACCCGCGCCTGGACCAGAACCGCGAATACCTGGTGGTTGGCGCCGAGTACCGGGTAGTCCAGGAGCTCTACGAGACCGGTAATGGCGGGGGCGGCGCGCAGTTCGAGAGCGAGCTGGACTGTATCGACGCCGGCCAGGCTTTCCGCCCCTTGCCGTCGACCCCGGTGCCGGTGGTGCGTGGCCCGCAGACCGCGGTGGTGGTCGGGCCCAAGGGCGAGGAGATCTGGACCGACCAGTATGGCCGGGTCAAGGTGCATTTCCACTGGGACCGCCACGACCAGTCCAACGAGAACAGCTCCTGCTGGATGCGCGTCTCGCAGGCCTGGGCCGGGAAGAACTGGGGCTCGATCCAGATCCCGCGGATCGGCCAGGAAGTGATCGTCAGCTTCCTCGAAGGCGACCCGGACCGGCCGATCATCACCGGGCGGGTCTACAACGCCGAGCAGACGGTGCCCTACGAGCTGCCGGCGAACGCTACCCAGAGCGGCACCAAGAGCCGTTCGAGCAAGGGCGGCACGCCGGCCAACTTCAACGAGATCCGCATGGAGGACAAGAAGGGCGCCGAGCAGTTGTTCATCCATGCCGAGAGGAACCAGGACATCGAGGTCGAGAACGACGAGACCCACTGGGTCGGCCACGACCGGACCAAGACCATCGACCACGACGAGACGGTGCATGTGAAGCACGATCGCACCGAGACCGTGGACAACAACGAGACCATCACCGTGCATGCCAACCGCAGCAAGACGGTCGACCGCAACGAGACGGTCAGGATCGGCATGAACAAGACGGAAACCATCCTCATGGCCTCGTTGCAGAACGTCGGCATGGGGCGCATGGAAAACGTCGGGCTCGGCTACAGCCTGAACGTCGGCATGATGATGAACACCGTGGTCGGGCTGAACCAGAGCACCCAGGTGATGAAGAAGAAGACCTTGTCGGTGGGCGATAGCTACGAAGTGAGCGTGGGCGGCAGCGACGATGGCTCTAAGATCACCCTGGACGGTCAGAGCATCACCCTCGGCAGCCAGCGCATCGAGCTGACCGCCGACCGCGAGATCCTCTTGCGCTGCGGCCAGAGCACGATCCGCCTGACGCCGGGGGAGATCGAGATCCTCTCGCCCAATGTCGATATCAACTGTTGAGCGGCGGGCGGATGTCCTGTCGCGGCTTTTCCCAAGGAAGGATGGATAGATGAGCGGCCTACCGGTTTCCCATGTCGGCGAGAAAGTCTCGGGAGGGGTTATCTCCACCGGCTCGCCCACCGTGCACGTCGGCAGCAGCGCGGTCGGCCTGGCCGACCGGGTGTCCGCCTGCGTGCCGTTGGTGGGCAAGCCGGTCAACCCGATGCTCGGCAGCAAGCTGCTGCCGGAAGAGGTCGATTTCGCCCTGGCGGCGCCGGACACCTTCACCTTCGCCCGTGGCTACCTGTCGAGCAACCCCCGTATCGGCCGGCTCGGCCGGGGCTGGTGGCTGCCGGGCGAGAGCATGCACCTGGAACTGAGCGAAGACGCCTGCGTGCTGGTCGACGCCCAGGGCCGCCGGATCGGCTTTCCTGCGCTGGCTCCCGGCGCCCAGCATTATTCCGGCAGCGAGGAGCTGTGGCTGCGCCGCGGCGGTTCGAGCGGCGGCGAAGCGCAGGCCTGGCGCGGGCGCTGGGCGGCGGTGCCGGCCGAACTGCAGACGCAGGAGGGCTCCGTGCTGGTGCTGTCCGGCCACAGCTACCTGCATTTCCAGCGCTGCCCCGACGGTATCTGGCGCCTGCAGGCCAGCTTCGGCCGCGCCGGCTACCGCACCGAGTTCCGCTGGAGCGGACGTGGCCTGCTCACCGGCGTGCGCGACAGCGCCGGGCGCAGCTATGCGCTGGTCTACCAGCAAGCCTGCGAGCCGAGCGAGGGCGACGACGGCCTGCGTCTGTTCGGCGTGATCCTGGCCAGCCACGACGGACCGCCTCCGGACTACATCGATCCGCAGAGCCCGGGGCTCGACTGGCTGGTGCGCTACCAGTTCAGCGACAGCGGCGATCTGATCGCCGTGCGCGACCGTCTTGGCCAGGTGGTCCGGGTATTCGCCTGGCGCGAGCACATGCTGGTCGCCCACGGCGAACCGGGCGGGCTGGAGGTTCGCTACGAGTGGGATGTCCATGCTCCGCACGGGCGGGTCGTGAAGCAGATCGAGGCGGGCGGCCTGACCCGTACCTTCCGCTACCTGCGCGATGCCACCGAGGTCAGCGACAGCCTCGGCCGCGTCGAACGCTACGAGTTCGCCGGCGAGGGCGGGCAGCGGCGCTGGACCGCGCTGGTCAGGGCCGACGGCAGCCGTAGCGAGTTCGACTACGACCTGTTCGGCCGCCTGGTCGCCATGCGCGATCCGCTGGGACGGGAGACGCGGCGCCGGCGCGATGGCCAGGGGCGGATGCTCGAGGAGGAGTCGCCGGGCAAGGCGCGCTATCGCAAGCGCGTCGACGAAGAGACCGGGCTGCTGGTCGAGCTGGAGGACGCGATGCAGCGCCGCTGGACCTTCGAGCGCGACGAACGGGGCAATGCGACGACGGTGCGCGGCCCGGCTGGCAGCACCCGCTACGCCTACGAAGACCCGCGCCTGCCCGACCGGCCGACGCGAATCGTCGACCCGCGCGGCGGCGAGCGGCGCCTGGAGTGGAACCGCTTCGGCCTGTTGGCCGCGTTGACCGATTGTTCCGGCCAGGTCTGGCGTTACGACTACGACAACGAAGGACGTTTGGTCGCCAGCAGCGACCCGCTGGGACAACTGACCCGGCGCCGCTACGACCCGCTGGGGCAACTGATCGGCCTGGAATTGGCCGACGGCAGCGCCCTGAGCTATGAATACGACGCCCTTGGGCGGCAGACCCGTATCGCCGATGCCGAGGGGCACGCCACGCTGTTTTCCTGGGGGCACGGCGATCTGCTGGCGCGGGTTTCCGACGCCGGCGGCGGCGAATTGTCCTACCTGCACGACGAAGCCGGCAGGCTGGTCGCCCTGACCAACGAGAACGGCGTCCAGGCGCAGTTCCGCTACGACCTGCTGGACCGTCTGGTGGAAGAGACCGGCTTCGACGGTCGTCGCCAACGCTATCGCTACAACGCCGCTGACGAACTGATCGCCCGCGAGGATGCCGACGGTCGCGAGACCACCTATGCCTACGACCGCGACGGCCGCCTGGCGAGCATCCGGGTTCCCGCCACCGAGCACGCACCGGCCCTGGTCGAGCGTTACCGCTGGTTGGCCGACGGCCGCCTGGCCAGCGCCGGCGGGGCGGATTGCGAGGTGCGCTACACGTACGACGAGGTCGGTAACCTGCGCCTGGAAAGCCAGGTACATGCCGACGGTTGGGTCTACAGCGTCGAGCACAGCCACGACGCGCTAGGCGTGCGCCAGACCAGCCGCTACGGCGACGCGCCGCCGGTCGCCTGGCTGACCTATGGCCCGGGTCATCTGCACGGCGCGCTGGTCGGTGCGGTCGAGCTGGCCTTCGAGCGCGATGCCCTGCACCGTGAGGTGCGTCGCGACGCCCGCCGCGACGGGCAGGATGACGCGTTGTTCACCCAGGAGCGCCAGCACGCGCCGCTGGGACGCCTGCAGCGCAGCCGCCTGCGTCTGGCCGGCGGTTTCGACTGGCAGCGCGGCTATCGCTACGACGGACTTGGACAACTGGTCGGCATCGACGACAACCAGTATCCGTCGGTGCGCTACGAATACGACCTCGGCGGTCGCCTGCTGGCCAGCCGGCGCGCTGGCGCGGCGGCCAGCACCTACCGCTACGACGCCGCCGGCAACCGCCTGGAGGGCGTCGGCGAGTACGCGCGCGAGGACGCTCGCCAGGCATTCGCCGAGAACGAACTGTACCGCTCCGGTTTCAGTCGCTCCGAGGCGCGCGCGAACCAGGCCGGCGAAGGCCCGGCGCGCTGGGCCGGCAACCGCGTGGAGAGGATCGCCGGCAACCGCTATCGCTTCGATGCGCTGGGCAACCTGGTCGAGCGTATCGGCGCCGACGGCGAGCGCCTGCGCCTGGCCTACGACGGCGCGCAGCGCCTGGTCCATCTGACGCGCGATTACGCCGACGGCACGCGGCTGGAGGCGCGCTACCGCTACGACGCGCTGTCGCGACGGATCGCCAAGGTGGTGCTGCGCGACGGTGTCGAGCAGCAGGTGCGCTTCGGCTGGGACGGCGATCGCCAATGCGCCGAAGCCTTTGCGCGGGAACTGCGCACCACCGTTCACGAACCGGGCGGTTTCGTCCCGTTGCTGCGCCTGGAGCAGGCCTGCGAGCCCGATCCCCCGGAGCTGCTGCAACTGCGCCAGGCGTTCGCCGCCGAAGGCCAGCCGCTGCCGGCGCAATGCGTGCCGGCGCTGGGCGAGGCGCGGATCGCTTTCTTCCACACCGATCACCTCGGTACCCCCCTGCAGCTGAGCGACGAACGTGGCCAACTGCGTTGGCAGGGCGTTCCGGACGACTGGCGGGCGGTAGCGCCGGAACGACAGCCGGGTGCGCAGCCGATCCGCTTCCAGGGGCAGTACCACGATGAGGAAAGCGGCCTCTACTACAACCGCTACCGTTACTACCTGCCGGAAGCCGGGCGCTATGCCAGCCAGGACCCGCTCGGCCTGGGCGGTGGCCCCAACCCCTATGCCTACGCGCTGAACGCGCCCACGCTGGCCTACGATCCCACCGGCCTGATCATCCCGCTGGTGGTGATCGGCGCCTTCGCCGCCCGCGCCGCGATCGGAGCGGCGCTGGGCGCCGGCATCGAGCTGGGGATGCAGACCGGCAAGCAGGTGCTGGGGCAGATGAAGGACAATTGGGACAGCGATCGCGACCTCACCGATATCAAGTGGAAGTGCATCGACATCAACTGGAAACACGTCGGCGCCTCGGCGGCCATCGGCACCGTGGCGCCGGGCATGCTCAGCACCGGCAAGACCGTGGTGCAGTCCGCCAAGGCGATCAGGACCCTTTCCGGACAGGCGGCCAACACCGCCAACCGCGCGGCCAAGCTGGCCGCGCGCAAGGCCGCCCATGCCGATACCATCAAGAAGGCCGTGGCCACCCAGGCCGCCTGGCAGACGGGCAAGCAGATCGTCAAATGCCCGCTGAAGGACGAAGAAGAGGAGTGCCCGCCGCAATGATCAAGCATTACCTGCTGATGACCCTCGTCTGCATACCGCTGGCGTTGCTCTATGTCTGCCTGGAATGGTTCTTCGGCAACACCTGGGTGACCGTCGGGGTGTTCTTCGGCGTGCTCGTCGTGCTGCGCCTCGGGCTCTACCTCTACCGCCGCTCGAAGGGCATCAGGGACGGCTACCTGGACGAGTGAGGCCGACCCGGCATCGCGGAGCATCGACCCATGCAGGGCCTCTTCGTCAATGGCTCCGCCAGTCTTCCGCCGCCGATGCTGTCGCGCAGGCGCTGCTGGCGGCGTTCGCCTGGTAACCTGGCGACCTGCCTGTCTTCTTTGCCAAGGTCCGAGGAGCCGACCATGCACGACCTGCCTACCTACGACGATGTGATCGCCGCCGCCGCGCGGATCGCCGGGCATGCCAACCGCACGCCGGTGATGTCCTCGCGTACCCTCGACGAAGAACTCGGCGCGGAAGTCTTCTTCAAATGCGAAAACCTGCAGCGCATGGGAGCGTTCAAGTTCCGCGGCGCCTTCAACGCGCTGTCGCGGTTTTCCGCCGAGCAGCGTGCCGCCGGAGTGGTGGCGTTCTCCTCCGGCAACCACGCCCAGGCCATCGCCCTCTCGGCGCGCTTGCTGGGGATCCCGGCGACCATCGTGATGCCGGCCGACGCGCCGGCGGTGAAGATCGAGGCGACCCGTGGCTACGGCGGGCAGGTAGTGCTCTATGACCGCTATACGGAAGATCGCGAGCAGATCGGCCGCGACCTGGCGCAGCGCCATGGCCTGACCCTGATCCCGCCCTACGATCACCCCGACGTGCTGGCCGGGCAGGGCACCGCGGCCAAGGAACTGTTCGAAGAAGTCGGTCCGCTGGACGCCTTCTTCGCGCCCCTCGGCGGCGGCGGCTTGCTCTCCGGCTGCGCCCTGGCGATCCGCGCGCTGGCGCCGGCCTGCCGGATCTACGGGGTGGAGCCGGAGGCCGGCAACGATGGCCAGCGTTCGCTGCGCAGCGGCGCCATCGTGCATATCGATACGCCGCAGACCCTCGCCGATGGCGCCCAGACCCAGCATTTGGGCAATCTCACCTTCCCGCTGATCCAGCGCAACGTCGATGACATCCTCACCGCCAGCGACGCCGAACTGGTGGATGGCATGCGCTTCCTCGCCGCGCGGATGAAGCTGCTGGTCGAGCCCACCGGTTGCCTCGGCCTGGCCGCCGCCCGCCAGCGCAAGGACGAATTGCGCGGCAAGCGGGTCGGGATCCTGCTCAGCGGCGGTAACGTCGACCTGGCGCGTTTCTGCGCCTTGCTCGGCGGCTAGCCGGCCGCTAGAGGCCGAGTCCTTCGCTGGCTGCCCAGCGCGCCATCAGGCGGTTCGACGGCAGGCTTTCGTCGAGCAGCTTGCGCGCGCTTTCCACCCCCGCGACCGGCAGGCCCTGCGGGTCGAGCAGGCCGATCTGCACCAGCACGCCGGCCTGGTCCCAATAGATGTGCTCGTGGTAAAGGCGGTCGCCGCGAAAGCGCACCACGCCGAGCATGGGGATTTCCACGAAGCGCCCGGTGGGTGGGACGCCGGGCAGCAGCCAGTCGATCTCGCAGCTGTGGGTGAAGCGCATGACGAACTCGTCGACCACCTGCAGCGCCCCCACCGTCCGCGAAATCGGCGTGAGGGTCATGTCCGGCGGGTTGCCGTGGATGAAGTGATGGCGGTAGAAGCGGCTCAGTTCGCGCTGGCCGACGCCGCCGGTGAGGGTCGGGACATGGTTGACGTAGGGCTCGGCGACCATGGTCGCCATGGTCGCGGCGACGTCGCGGGTATCGAACTCGTGGCGCACATGCTCGTCCCACAGCGCGGAGAGGTCGAAGTTCGGCCCAATCTCCCGCTTCAGGGCGGCGATGCTGCGTTCGTGAGCCATCAGGTAGGCCGGTTTGTCGAAGTGCATGCCGCCGACGCGGGCGAAGGCGTGATCGACGCCGGGGTAGAGGTACAACTCGGTCTTGGGCAGGTTGCACAGGCAGGGCAGGATCGCGTCGCGGGCCTGCTGCGGGCAGTAGGCGTCCTGTTCGGCGAAATGCAGCACCAGCCGGCCCTTGATCTGTTTCGCCTCGTCGAGCAGCGCCTCGATGCCCATGCCGTAGTAGCCCACCGAGCAGGAGACGTCGGTGCGCGTCGCGGCGAGGTAGGCCAGCTTGCCGCCCATGCAGAAGCCGACGAAGCCGATCCCGGCGTGGACCACCTCCTCGCGTTGGCGCAGGTGCTCGATACAGGCGGCGATGTCGTCCACCGCGGCGTCCAGGTCGATGCGCTGGAACAGCTCGATGGCCTTGGCGAAGGCCGCTTCGTCGTAGCCCAGGTCGACCCCCGGCTGCAGCCGCCAGAACAGGTCGGGGACCAGGGCCACGTAGCCCTCTTCGGCGTACAGGTCGGCCACCGCGCGCATGTTCGCGTTGACGCCGAAGATTTCCTGACCGATCACCACGCCCGGCCCCTTGCCGCTGGCGGGGAGCGCGAGATACGCGTCGAACCGGCCGCTGCCGTCGGACGCGGCGATGCTGACGTACTGTCCCATGCCTGGATTCCTCATCGGGTTGTTGTTGGAGTGGGAAAACGGGAAAGCGAAGCGAACCAGCCTAGTAGGAACCGGTCGGCGGGTCATTGGCTATCCGCATGCTGGCGGGAGGGTATCCGGATTGTCCGGGAGCGAGGGGCGGGAGGCGGCGCGCTCCTCGGCGAGCCGCTCGCGGATACCGCTCAGGCCCGCTGGCGCTGCCAGGGCGGGCCAGCGGCGAACCGCGCTTCCACCCATTGGCGGAACGCGCTGGCCGCCGCCGTGGCGTAGCGCGCCGAGGGGCGCACCAGGTAGACGCCGGCGTCGGCGTCCAGTTGCCACTCCGGCAGCACCCGTACCAGCCTGCCGGCTTCGAGGTCGCGGCTCATCAGCCACTCGCCGGCGGCGAAGATGCCCAGGCCCTGGCGTGCGGCGCAGAGCAGGGCTTCGTTGTCGTTGCTGACCATCGAGCCGCGTACCCGCACGGGCTGCTGTTCGTCCTGGCGGGTCAGCTTCCATTCCGGGTACGAGTGCAGTCCGCTGAAGCCGAGGCAGTTGTGTGCCGCCAGGTCGGCCGGGATACGCGGTACCCCATGCCGCTCCAGGTAGTCGGGAGCGGCACCGAGGATGCGCCGATGGGCGCACAGCCGCCTGGCCACCAGGCGGCTGTCGGCCAGTTCGCCGACCCGGATCGCGAGGTCGAAGCCTTCCGCGATGATGTCGACGAAGCGCTCCGAATAGTCGGTTTCCAGCACCACCTGCGGATGCGCCAGGGCGAACTCCGCCAGCAGCGGACCGAGCCAGAGCCGGCCCATCGCCGACGGCAGGGCGATGCGCAGGCGTCCGCGCAGTTGCGCGGCGCCCAGGCTGGCTTCGTGCTCGGCCTCGTCGAGCAGGTCGACGGCCTGGCGGAAGCGGCTCGCCAGGCGCTCGCCTTCATCGGTGAAGCGCAGTTGCCGGGTGGTGCGTTCGACCAGGCGGATGCCGAGGCGACGCTCCAGTGCGCCGAGCCGCTTCGAGAGCACCGAGGGATGTCGCTGCAGGGCGCGGCCGGCGGCGGCGAACGAACCGTGCTCGGCCAGGGCCAGGAGCGTGGCGACTTCATCGGCCTGCCGGCTGTCGAACGGTTGCATGCATGCGCCTCTTGCGGGTGGGTCAGGGCAAGAGTACCAGCGCGCCTTGCGAGCGTCCCTCCAGCAGATCGGTATGCGCCACGGCCGCCTCGGCCAGCGGGTAGCGCCGCCAGACCCGGGGCTGGATGACACCGTCTGCATGGGCGCGCAGCACAGCCTGCGCGCGTAGCCGGTATTCCTCCGGGTTGGCGGTGTGGGCGGCGAGCGAGGGACGGGTGAGGAACAGCGAACCCTTGGCGTTGAGGGTGGCGACTTCGACGGCTGGCGGCACGCCGGAGGTAGCGCCGAAGGACACCAGCAGGCCGCGCGGACGCAAGCTGTTCAGGGATGCCTCGAAGGTAGCGCGACCGATGGGGTCGTAGACCACATCGACCTTGCGCCCGGCGGTCAGCTCGGCGACCTGGGCGGCGAGACTGGCCGCGTCGAACACCAGCACCTCGTCGCAGCCGGCAGCCCTGGCCCGCTCGACGCTTTCCGCCTTCGACACCACGCCGATCACCCAGGCGCCCAGGTGCCGGGCCCAGGCCGCCATCAACTGGCCGACGGCGCCCGCCGCGCCGTACAGCAGGATGCGTGTGCCGGGCCCGACGGGGTAGGTGGCGTGCAGCAGGTAGTGCGCGGTGATGCCCTTGAACAGCAGCGCCGCCGCGTCCTCGAAAGCGAGTGTGTCGGGCAGCTTCAGCAAGCGCTCGGCGGGGTAGAGCCGGGCGCTGGCATAGGCGCCCAGCGGGCCGGTGGCATAGGCGACGCGGTCGCCCGGCGCCAGTCCGGAGACTCCCGGACCCAGCGCGGCGACCACTCCGGCGCCTTCCAGGCCGAGGCCGGACGGCAGCGGAATCGGTACCGCTCCCGAGCGCTGGCCGAGGTCCAGCGGATTGACGCCGATGGCGGCCTGCTCCAGCCAGACCTCGCCGGGGCCCGGTTGCTGCGCCTGGACTTGCTCCAGGCGCAGGACCTCGGGGCCTCCGTTTGCGTTGAGGGTGATGCGACTGGGCATGGCGGTCTCCTTGGCTGCGTTCGTCGTTCCGGCAGTCTAATGAAGCATCCGGGGATGACCAGGTAGGTTCTTTGCAGTTGATTGCTGCACCGCATGCAGTAGTGAGACGGTGCTCCAAGGTGACCGAAAGTCGTGTTTCCGTATCGACAGGATTCGCCTAGTGTAAGGCGGCAGCCTGGACGGCCATGGTCCCTGTGGTCGCCGGGATCATTTCGGGAGAGTCCCATGACGGCACCTTTCAAGGATCATTTCTCCACGGGTTCGGCGAACTACGCCGCACATCGTCCGACCTACCCGGCGCGGTTGGTCGACGAGCTGGCCGCGCTCTGCCCCGGCACCCGCCTGGCCCTGGACTGCGGCTGCGGCACCGGACAGCTCACGGTGCTGTTGGCCGAGCGTTTCGAACGGGTGGTCGGTACCGACGCCAGCGCCGCGCAGATCGACAAGGCGCAGGCGCGCGAGCGGGTCGAGTATCGCGTGGCCCTGGCCGAGGACAGCGGACTGGCGGCGGCCAGCGCCGACCTGGTGACGGTCGCCCAGGCCGCCCACTGGCTGGACCTGCCGCGCTTCTACGAGGAAGTCCGGCGTGTGGCCCGCGCGGACGCCATCCTGGCCCTGGTTACCTATGGCGTATTGCATGTCGACGGACCCATGGAACCGCTGGTCCAGCACTTCTACCACCAGGTCGTCGGCCCCTACTGGCCTGCCGAGCGGCGCCACGTGGAGGAGGGCTACCGCAGTCTGCCGTTCCCCTTCGAGGAGCGTCGCCTGCCGGACCTGGCCATCGAGGTGGCCTGGACCCTGGACGAACTGCTGGGCTATGTCGGTACCTGGTCGGCGGTGAAGGAGGCCGGCAAGGCCCTTGGCCAGGATCCGGGCGCCGCGTTCGTCGATGAGCTGCGCGAAGCCTGGGGCGACCCGCAGACGCGCTATCGGGTCAGTTGGCCGCTGACGGTGCGCGCCGGGGTGATCCGCTGAGCCATCGGACGCAATCCGAAACTCAACCATGACGGCGGGGAGAGCGCCGATCGCGTCCGCCTGCCGTCTACGCAGGTCGCTGCAACCCCTTGGCAGCCGCGGCGTCGCTTGAGCGCGGGCACAGGGGGCAGGTGGTGCGCCGAGTCGTATTCGTCGAACTCGCCATGCCGCCCCAGGCCGGGTCGGCGTGCAGGTTGCCAGTTCCTGGCGTACGGGGCGCTCAGTGCGTGCTTTCGTTTCACTGAGCGAGGTTTTCCAGCGCTATGAAGAAATCGCCCCGATTGCAGGATGAGTCTTGCTTTCGTCCCGGTTTCCCTGCCGCTGGCTGCTGAATCGAGGGTGCACTCCGCGCAGTCCGGCCCCTCACCTTGAGAGCCGTTGCCATTGTCGGGGTTACCCACGTGCTTTCCAGCAGGTACGGAGCCGATGGGAGATCGAGTTGGCGAGAGTGCCGGCTTGCTCCGGCCTTCTGAAGGCTCTTCTTGAATCAGAAAAACCTTACGCCAGAAGTAGTGGGGGCTGATGGCCCCGCTCGCTTCGATCCTTCATGGTTAGCGGGTTCTGTTCTTCTTCGCCGTGGAGAGTTTTTCTGTGAGTGGTTCCCTCTTGGTACCGGCCAGTCTCGCCAGTCGCATCAGGCTCCTGCTGGTCATGACCCGGCGCGAGGTCGAACTGCGTTATCGCGACGCCATGTTGGGCCGCATCTGGATCATCGTCTCGCCGTTCCTGCTCTTGCTGATCTATACGTTTGTCTTCGGCTTCGTGCTGAAGTCGCGCTGGGGTGGAAGCCAGAGCACGCTCTCCTTCGCCTTGACCCTGTTTTCCGGACTCCTGCTGAACGGGATCCTCGCTGAAAGCCTGTCCAGGGCCCCGACTATCATCCAGGCCAACGCCAACTACGTGAAGAAGCTGGTTTTTCCCCTGGAGATACTCCCCCTCACACCGCTGCTGGCCGCTTTCTTCAACGCCATGCTCGGCTACCTGGTGCTCTGTATCTTTCTTCTCTTCAGCGGCGTCGAGCCAGGCTGGCAACTGGTTCTGCTACCGCTTGCCCTGCTCCCCTTCCTGCTCTGCGTGACGGGGCTGGCGTGGTTCCTCGCGGGACTCGGGGTCTATGTTCGCGACATAGGGCAGTTCGTCCAGTTTCTCCTGGTGCTTCTGCTATTCATCAGCCCGGTGTTCTATCCGCTGTCTTCCTTGCCGCCGGTAATGCAGCCCTACCTGTACCTCAATCCGCTGACGATCCCGGTGGAAATGGTCAGGGCGATCCTTTTCGATGCTCCCTATCCGACCCTTGGGGTCTTCAGCGTTTATTGCGTTGCGTCTCTGCTGGTCTGTTCATCGGGCTTCCTCTGGTTCCGTCGGGTTCAGGAAGGTTTTGCAGATGTCCTCTGAGGCCGTTTCCCCGGGCCCGCAGATGACGGCCGAGTGGATACCGCTGGGGCAGCGTTTGCTCGAACGCGGGTTGGTGAGCGGCCAGGAACTCGAGCGGGCGCTCGACCTGCAACGCCGGCTTGGCGGCCGTCTGGGAGGCATTCTCGTGCGTTCCGGAGCCATCTCGGAAAATACCCTCATGCAGGTGCTGGCGGAGCAACTGCGGTTGCCGCTGGTGGGGGACGACCTGCGGAAGCCGAGCGAAGAGTCCATCGCCGCATTCCTGCTCAGTACCCCGATCAATACCGACTGGTTCGTCGAAGAGCAACTGGTGGTCTGGGAGGAGGGCGAGCAACTGCTGTTCGCGGCGCGTGATCCGTTATCTCCTTCGATACGCGAAACCCTGGGCTATTTCTATCCGGAGCGCTCGATTCAAGCAGTGCTGTGCCGCTCCCAGGATCTGGACGGCTGGTTGGAGCACTCCCTGGACCTGGCCCGGCAAGGTGCGGATCGGCACGCCTACGGCAGCGAAGACATCCGTTACCTGCGGGAGTTGGCGGAGGAGGCGCCGGTAGTCGAACTCGTCAACAACGTGATGAGCCAGGCCATGGAAAAGCGTTCTTCGGATATTCACATCGAACCCCGGGAGTTCGACTTCCGTATCCGCTTCCGCGTCGACGGCGTCCTGCACGACCAACTGAGCCTTCCCCGCGAGCGATTCGCGGCGGTCGTCTCGCGGATCAAGCTGATCTCCGCCATCGACATCGCGGAGCGACGGTTGCCGCAGGATGGACGCATGAGCATCCGGGTCAGCGGTACGGAGCTCGACGTGCGGGTCTCCACCTTGCCAGGGGTGCATGGCGAATCGGTGGTCATGCGCCTGTTGCCGAAGGAGCGCGAGGGGTTGCGCCTGGACCGGCTCGGGATGCTCCCGGACCACTTGCGGAGGATGCGTGCATGGGTAGCGGAACCCCACGGCATCATCCTGGTGACCGGCCCCACCGGATCGGGCAAGTCCACCACGCTCTATGGCGCGCTGGAGGAAATCAATGATGGCGTGCGCAAGCTCATCAGCGTGGAAGATCCCGTGGAATACCAGGTGCCCAATATCACCCAGGTCCAGGTCCATGCCGACATCGGCCTGACCTTCGCTGCCGCCTTGCGCTCGATCCTGCGGCAGGATCCCGATGTGATCATGATCGGGGAGATACGCGACCTGGAGACGGCGGAGATCGCCGTACAGTCCTCGCTCACCGGTCACCTGGTGCTTTCGACCCTGCATACCAACGATGCGGTGAGCGCCTTCACGCGTTTGATCGACATGGGCGTGGAACCCTTCCTGGTGGCTTCGCCGGTGCGCGGTGTCCAGGCCCAGCGACTGGTGCGCAGGTTGTGCGCCCACTGCGCGGAACCTTGCGAGCCAACCCTTGCTGCGGCCGATCTGGCAGCGACCCAGGCGGCCACCGCGCGGCTGTTCCCGGGGCAGGCAGCGCAATGGCGCGTGGCGCGAGGCTGCGGCCGCTGCGAAGGTACCGGCTACAGCGGCCGTGTGGGCATCTACGAACTCGTCGATCTGTCTTCCGAGATGCGCGACCTGATCGTGCAGAGGGCTTCCCTCGAACAGATGCATCGGCTTGCCGCCAGCCAGGGACAGCGCAATCTGCGTGAAGATGGCTTGATCAAGGCCTGGTTGGGTATGACCAGTCTTGACGAGGTGCATCGCGTGACCAGCGGCTAAGCCCATGAATTTCATCTACCAGGCCGTCGATCGCAAGGGCAGGCGCGTTCGTGGTGAACTCTGCCTCCCCACGCGCCAGGATGCGCTGCGGCAGTTGCAGCGCCAGGGGCTCACCCCGCTCAGCCTGGAGGTGAAACGCCGCAACCTAGGCTCGCGACGTCGGCTCAAGGCCGAGGAATTGAACATGGCCATCCACGAGCTGGCCACCATGCTCGCGGCGGGAGTGAGCATGGCCGACGCGGTGGAGGCTCAGGAGCGAGGCGCGCGCCACCCGAAGTTGATTACCGCCCTGCAGGCGATGGCCAATGGTCTGCGCCAGGGGCAATCCTTTCCCGTGGTGCTGGAGAGCGCCGGCCTCGACTTGCCGCGCTATGTATATCAACTGGTGGCGGCCGGCGAGATGACCGGAAACCTCGCAGGAGCCTTGAGGGACTGTGCCACGCAGATGGAATACGAACGGCGAACCCGCGCCGAGTTGCAAGGGGCGCTGATCTACCCTGCGATTCTGGTGCTCAGCGGGGTGCTCGCCGTGGCGACCCTGTTCGTCTTCGTCGTTCCGAAATTCGCCAATCTCCTGAACGAGACTGCCCAGCTCCCGTGGCTTGCCTGGGCAGTGCTGAGCATCGGGGTATGGAGCAACGAGAGTTCCGGCTTGCTGGCGTTCGCCGTCCTGCTGCTTGCTGGCGGCATCGCCGTGGCGCTGCGCAATCCGGCGCTCCGCGCCCATGCGCTCGACCAGTTGGTGCGCCTGCCCGTAGTCGGGGAATGGTTGATGCAGGCGGAAATAGCGCAATGGTCGAAGGTGCTTGGAACCCTGCTGGGAAATCGTGTGCCGCTGGTGGAGGCCCTGCTGCTTTCCGCCGCTGGCGTCCGCATTGCCCGGCAGCGCCGGACCCTGGAGCGAGTCACCCAGGATGTGCGGGCCGGCATCGCCTTGTCGGCAGCGTTGGAGGAGCGCCAGGCGGTCACGTCCATCGGTTCGAGCCTGGTGCGGGTTGGAGAGGCCTCCGGGCAGCTCGCGGAGATGCTGCAGAGCCTGGCGACGCTCTATGGAGAGGCCGGGCAGGCGCGAATGAAAAAGGCCCTGGTACTGATCGAGCCTTTGGCGATCCTGCTGATCGGCTCTGTGTTCGGCCTGATCATTACCGGCGTGGTACTGGCGATTACCAGCGCCAACGACATGGTGCTTTGAATGCCGGGTATCGATGCCGCGGCTGGTTGGATGAGACGTGAAGTGGAAACCGTATGAACAGAGCTGCACAACAGGGCTTCACCCTGCTCGAGATGATTGTGGTGTTGGTGATTATCGGCATGCTGATGGGGCTCGTCGGGCCGCGACTGTTCAATCAGGCCGACAAGGCGAAGGCGCAGACGGCGGATACCCAGGTGAAGATGCTCAAGGGCGCGTTGCTCACCATGCGCCTGGACATCGGCCGGCTGCCGACCGAAGAAGAAGGCCTGGCGCTACTCAACACGCCGCCTTCCGATGAACGTCTCGGGGCCTTCTGGCACGGGCCCTACCTCGAGGGCGGCGTACCGCTGGACCCCTGGAACCGGCCTTACCTGTACAGCGACAGGCCGAGTGCCGAACAACCCTTCACTCTCTACAGCCAGGGCGCGGATGGGCAGCCCGGTGGGAAAGGCCTGGATGCCGATGTCGGTTACGCGCCCAAACGTTGACCAGGCCGCGTTCACCTTGCTCGAACTGCTGGTGGTGCTGGTGATCGTCGGGGCCATTGCTGCGGTGGCGTTGCCCGGCCTGGTGAGGATGCAGGAGACCTGGGCGCGCAGGACCGCGCTGGACGATCTGTTCAATCAATTGCAGACCTTGGGCTATCGCGTGCGCAGCGATGGGCGGGAGCTGCTCATTGGTGAGAGCGGGGCGGTTCCCGAGCAGTTGCTGCGACTGCCCGATGGCTGGACGGTTACTGCTCGGCCGCCGATACGTTACATGGCAAACGGAGTTTGCCTGGGCGGAAAGTTGCAGGTCCATCATGGGCGCGCGACACATACGCTGCTGCTTCAGCCACCCCTCTGCGCGCCCGGGACGATCCGCTGATGCCGGCGCGGCAGGAAGGCTTCACGCTCCTGGAGGCGGTGGTTGCGCTGACGCTCCTGGCAGTGGTCGGCGGTGCGCTATTCGCCTGGCTCAACAGTGCCTTTCGGAGCATGCAGCGGGTCGAGGCGGCCGAGCTGCGCATCGAGACGGCCCGGGTGGCGATGGCCTATCTGGAGCGCATGAACCCTGCGCTCGAACCCGCAGGCAGGGCCCGGCTGGGGCATTACCGGCTGGAGTGGCGAAGTTCGCCGCTGTCCGCGTCGAAAGCGGCGGTGGGCCGCCATAGCGGCAGTCCGGGCATCTACGACGTGACCTTGTTCAGGGTCGTCGCCAGCATCCGGGCCGGCGATGGAACGCCGCAGACGCTGCAACTGGAGCTTCCCGGGTACGTGGTCATCCCAGCGCGACTGGGTGATGGACCATGATCCGCTCGCGACGAAAACAGGGTGCATTCACCCTGCTCGAGATGATCGTGGTGCTGCTGGTCGTTTCCTTCATCGGCACGTTGCTCATGCAAGGGTTGAGCTATGCCAGCAAGGCCAACCAGTCCTTGCACCAGAGCCTGGGGCGCGGACAGGTCCGGGCGCTGACCTTCGATTGGTTCCGTGATGCGGTGGAGAACCTGGTCGCTCCCGAGGCTGGCGAGGTCCGCTGGCGTCTGCGAGGGGACGAACTCAGTTTCGAGGCCATGTCTGCCGCGGCCCTGGATCGCCGTGCGGGCATCCCGACGCCCTTGGCCTTCCGGCTTGAGCGGCGGGCAGGAGAGGACCGGACCGAGTTGATCTATGTGCGAAGGCTGGAGGACAGTCGCTGGCCCCTCCTGCATCTGCGCGGCGAAGCTCGCTTCCGCTATCTGGACGGTCACGGCCAGTGGCACCGGGACTGGCCGCCGAGCGCGCAACTGGCCGATACCCTTCCCGAGGCGATGGCACTGGCGGCTCCCGAGGAGCGCCTGTTTGTCCTTGTCGCGGTCGCACTGCCCAGAGCGAGGCCCGCCGAACATGATTTCTGATGGCGCACGCCGACATGCGGCGTCTGCCCGCTCGTCTGGCTTCGTTCTGGTCGGAGTGGTCTGGTTCCTGGCCATCATGACCCTGCTGGCCAGTGCCGCTGTACTCTGGGTCGGGCGCTCGCTGGATGCCACGGAAAACCGGCGCAAGGTGCTGCTTCGTGAGCTGGAGGAGCATGCCTTGCTGGCGCGGGTCCAATGGCTGGTGGCTACCCAGCGCTATACCGTCGCGGGCCTGAGCGTACCGGGAAATGCTGGCGCCGCGCCGAGCAAGGTGGACATGGACACTTCGATCCTGCCCATTGGCGGGGAGCTGCCTCTGGATGGCCGGGAGTTCTGCATGGCCAATGGCTGGTGCGTTGCGCTGCTCGATCGCTCTGCGCGCCTCAGTCTTTCCGGCATCGATCCGCGGGTACTGTCCAGGCTGCTGGCGGGGTTGGGGGTTCCCGCCGAGCAGGTGCAGGTCATGGTCGCCCAATGGTTCAGCTATCTCTATCCCGGCGCCGCTCCACGACTGGGTAGTGCCGCGCAAGCCAGCGACAGGTCCTCTCCGGGCCAGGCCCGGCGCCGTCCGTTGCGCTCGGTGATGGAAGTCTTCCGGCTGGAGGCCTGGCGCCCCTGGGAAGCGCATTTGCTCGACGCCGGTTGGCGCGATCTGGTTGCGGCGGACGAGGCGGCGCTGAACATCAACACTGCGGATGCCCGAATCCTGTCTCTTGCCTGGGGACTACCGGAGGACGCTGTCGGCCGACTGCTGCAAGCCCGCTGGCAGCGTCCGTTCACCCGGATGTCGGACCTGCATGACATCCTCGGGGGTCATGCGAGGCTGGTTCCCGAGGATGGATGGGCGCGCCTGGCCAGTCCGGTCCTGTCGATTCGGCTCTACCCGCCAGGAGCCGAGCAGGGGACGGAATACGAGGTCCGCTTCAACTCAGAGCACCGCCTGCTGCCACCCTGGCAGCTTCTCTCGAAGAGGTCCGTGAAGATAAATGATCGCTACTCGAATCCTCCGCTGCATCCCGATATCGCCCCCGGGGTTCTTGCCGCCCCGCTTGTGGCAAGGCCGTGGTAAGGATGGCCGGGCGCAGCTTGAGTGGGTACGTAGAGGTACAGGGTTGGCGCGGCGCGCCCCAGCGCAGTGGATCGTGGATCGGGCGTGGTGTGTCTATCGCTGTCTCGATCTCAATCATGTGCCGCGCTCTGACCGGTATCAGGCACTGGCGTTGAAGCTTGCCGCCCTGGCGCCTTTTCGCCGCGCGGGCCATTACGTAGCCTGGCGGGGTGGCCATGCTCTGGTCTGGTTCTGGGATGAGGAGGTCCGGGAGGCCGTTGCCGAAGACTGCGTCGACCAACCTCGGCGTTATCGCTGTATCCCCGAATCCCTCCTGCAGGCTCCCCCTCGGTCGATCGCGGAAGGCGAGACGGTTCGGCTGCTTCGGGTTCGCTCCGGGCTGGATCTCCAGGTCTGGAGAGATGACTGCCTTGTCCTGAGCCATTTCTTTCCCAGCCCACCCCAGCCAGAACAATGGGTTCGGTTGCTCCGGGGGCTGGCGGGAATACGCATCCCGGAGAGCCTGGTTGCCGAGCCTGGAGAGTCACTGGGCCGTCCCTGGGCCGTTCCGGCGGCGGAAGCAACGCTGCTGCGATGGGAGCGTTGGTTGCCGCATGGGCTCATAGCCACCCTGTTGCTGGGATGCGGATTCAATCTGGGGGAAGGTTTGTCCTGGTGGTGGGCCGAGCGTGCGCTGCGAACGCAGTACGACCAGCTGAGCGGCCAGGTCTCGCCGATCCTCAGCGCACGCAACCAGGCCTTGCAGACCAATCGGATGGCCACGGAGCTGGGGCGCGCTTTGCAGCATCGCTCGCAGGTGGCGCTGCTGGGACAGGTAGCGGAACTGTTGCCGAAGGACAGTCGGTTGCTCGCCTGGCGCTATCGAGGCTCCGAGCTGGAGTTGCGGATTGCCACCGACAGTGTCGACCCGCGTCTCTATGTGAGGCGTTTCATGGAGTCGGGGAGTTTCGAAGATGTCAGGGTGGAACCTTCGCAGAGCGAGGGGCTATCGCTGAGCCTGGTCCTGCGTACGCCGGGGGAGGGTGCCTGATGTCGGACTTCCAGCGATCACTGCAGTTCCAGGGGCGGAACCTGCAACGACAATGGCAGGAAAAACCACTCTTGCGCATGGCCATCTGGAGCCTGTGCCTGCTGCTGGTTGTGCATCTGGTCATGCTCAGCATGGATTGGAGGGAGGAACGAGGGGAGGAATATCGTCGTCTGGCCGGGGAATGGCTCAAGCTCCAGGACGTTTCCCGGCAGACCGCCTGGCCGGAGCGGGCGATGCAGGCGAAGCAGGTCCTGAACCTTCAGCGAGAGCGCTTCTGGCAGGCGCCGAATGCGTCGCAGGCGAGGGCCGATGTGCAGGCCTGGCTGACCGAGCGGGTTCGCCTGGCGGGCGTCCCTGACGCGGAAGTGAGCGTACTGCTTCCTCGCGGCTTCGAGAAGCAAGGGACGATCGCGCGTATCGAGGCCCAGGTTCGCGGGCAGTTGCAGCCAGCCTCGTTCAGTCGGTTGTTGCAGGATATAGAAGCGGAGCAGCGACAAGTATCGGTGGAGTTTCTGGAACTGAACAATATGTTGTCGCCCATGCTCAATCTACAATTGTCGTTCCTGTTCGTAGCGGCCTATTGAAGCGGATGCGGATCGGGCAGCACCCGTTTGCCGGAAGAGTTCGGCGGAGGGCGGTGCCCTTCGATGGAGCGAGTTGCCGCCAGGCGGCCGGGAAACCGAATCCGCTCGGGACGCCTGCGATTCGGCTCCCCGGCCCGCCATTGTCGCATTCGCGCAGCGAAGAACGGCCAGTCTGGTCCGGCCTGTAAACAAGTGCAAAATTTTACTTCATGGTCGGCTTGGCACTCCGAGCCGGCTCGTCCATGCTGGAGCACAACTTTCCCATGGATACCATTGCCATGAAGTTCCTGCTGCCCCTGCTGCTGTTATTCCCGCTTTCCGCTCTCGCCGACGACAAGGACTACGACCAATGCATACTCGACTACCAACGCACGGCGAAGAGCGGGGTGGCGGTTCACTTCATCACCCAGGCCTGCGACAAGTTGTATAACGACGGCTCCTTCCTGCTGTCGCGGGAAAAGGCTTATTACGAGTGTCTGCTGGAGAACCTGCCGGGGGTGGAGAACAACCTGGCGGCGCAGAAGATCAGGAGCGCTTGCGAATCGAAGTCGCAGAATTGATCTGGCGAGGAGGGGAGCGAAAGTAGCCAGTGGGGTTTCCGACGGCATCGGCAGGATGCCGTCGGGAAAACCGGCTTAGCGTTGCAGCCAGGATTCGACGGTTTCGGAACCGTACTGTTCTTTCCAGGCTTTCAGAACCTTGTGGTTGCCGCCCTTGGTTTCGACGACTTCACCGTTGTTCGGGTTCTTGTAGACCTTCAGGGCGCGGGCACGGCGCTGCGGAGCGGCGCTGACGGTGACCGGAGCCTTGGGGTCGAGGATGGCGATGATGTTGTGCAGGGTCATGCCGTACTTGTCCATCAACGCCTGCAACTTGTCCTTGAATTCCAGTTCCTGCTTCAGGCTGCTGTCGCTTTTCAGCTTTTCCAGCAGGGCCAGTTGCTCCTGAAGTTTGCGCTCTGCCTCGCGGAACTCGGCAAGTTTGGACATTCGTTTCACTCCCGTTCTAAAAATATGGTGCTGGGTTTTGGTGCATTTATAGTGGCTTTACGGACTTTCCGTGTCCGCGGCAAAGGATAAGTCTTTATCTACTGGAAGAACAATATAGTTGCACGGTTTTATTGACTAACGGACTGTAGGGACAGCTTGCCGGATGTTTCCCGGAAGAATATGAAACCTTTATGTCCGTGGGGATAATGCTTCGTACAACCCATGGGAGAGAGACGGCAGAACGGGCCCGTTGTGTGGAAGCCCGTTTTAGAGCAGATGGCGAAGCGCCAGGGGAGAGTCGGGCGAATCAATCGCCCCGATATTCGCAACCGCTGGTGCAAGTTTCGTGGACGCGGACCTTGGAGAGTTCCGGCAACAGCGGCTTGAGTTGTTGCCAGATCCAGCGGCAGAGGTTTTCGCTGGTGGGGTTTTCCAGGCCTGGAATATCGTTCAGATAATTGTGGTCGAGTTGCTCGTAGATCGGCTTGAAGATCGCCTTGATTTCCGCGAAGTCGCGGATCCAGCCGGTATGCGGATCGACCTCACCTTCGATGTGGATGGCGACACGGAACGAGTGGCCGTGCAGGCGCCCGCATTTGTGGCCTTCGGGGACGTGGGGCAGGCGATGGGCGGATTCGAAGGTGAATTCTTTGAAGAGTTCCACTGTAGTGCGCTCTGGATCGGGGTTATCGGACAACCGGAATGGGGGCGCCATGGTAGCAGGTTTGCGCGCCGGACCCGGTCTGCTCCGACCGGGCGGTCGTTTACCTGAGTTGCAGGCGGCGCGCCAGGCGCGCCAGGTTGGCGCGATCCAGGCCCAGCTCGCGTGCAGCCGAGGCCCAGCTTCCCTGGTGGCGGGCCAGGCAGTCCTGGATCAGGCGGCGTTGGTAGGCGTCGGTGGCCGCGCGCAACGAGTGACCGGTCGTTGGCGCGGCGGGCGCGGGCTCGACCACGCTGCGAGGTGGCGCGGGGGTTTCCGCGGGCAGGTCGAGATCCTGCCGATGCAGGGTGACGATCCGCGACCGCTCCGGATTGTGGCCGAGGGCCTTGAGCGAGGCGCGGCCGACCAGGTGCTCGAGTTCGCGCACGTTGCCCGGCCAGCGATAGTCGAGGAGCGCGGCCTGGGCCTCGTGGTCCAGGCGCAGGCTGCGCAGTCCCAGGCGCGGTCGGTTTTCCTCGAGGAAGTAGCCGGCCAGCAGGAGGATATCGCGGCCGCGCTCGCGCAGCGGCGGCACGCGCAAGGGATAGACGCTGAGGCGATGGTAGAGATCGGCGCGGAAGCGCCCGGCACGCACTTCCTCGGCCAGGTCGCGGTTGGTGGCTGCGATCAGGCGTACGTCGACGCGGTGCTCGCGATCGGAGCCGACCCGCTGCAACTGCCCGCTCTGCAGCACGCGGAGCAGCTTGGCCTGCACCGCCAGCGGCAACTCGCCGACCTCGTCGAGGAACAGGCTGCCGCCGTCGGCCAGTTCGAACTTGCCGCGCCGTTCGTTGACCGCGCCGGAGAAGGCGCCGCGCACATGGCCGAACAATTCGCTTTCCACCAGGGTCTCGGGCAGCGCGGCGCAGTTGAGACTGATCATCGGCTTGCCGCTGCGCATGGAATGCCGGTGGATGGATTGCGCCACCAGTTCCTTGCCGACCCCGGTCTCGCCGGTGATCAGTACGCTCAGGTCGCTGTTGGCGACCAGGCGGATTTCTTCCAGCAGCGCCTTGTGCGCGGCGCTCTGGCCGATCATTTCCCGTGGCCGCTCGCCAGCGGCTTCGAGATAGGCCTCGGCGCGCTGGTGCTCGTCCTCGGCGCGGCGGGTCAGGTCGCGCATCCGCTCGCTGGCCTTGACCGTGGCGGCGGCGAGGCTGGCGAAGGCCTCCAGGGTATCCAGGTCGGCGCTGGCGAAGCGCGACGGATCGAGGGTATCCAGGGTCAGCAAGCCCCAGGGCTGGTCGTCGAGGTACAGCGGACAGCCCAGGCAATCATGGATTTCCAGGTGGCCGTGGAGGCCTTCCACCAGACCGTCGTAGGGATCGGGCAGGCCGCAGTCGGCGGGGAAGCGGGTCGGCCCGCGGCGCTCCAGGAGGGCCTCGAGGCGCGGATGTTCGCCGACCCGGAAGCGCCGGCCGAGGGTGTCCGGGCTGAGGCCGTCCACCGCCAGCGGGATCAGGTATTCGCCGTCCAGGCGCAGCAGCGCGGTGGCGTCGCAGGGCAGCAGGTCGCGCAGGGCCTGGAGCAGGCGGCGGTAGCGTTCGTCTTCCGGCAGGTCGCGGGACAGGTCGGCAACCAGCGGGATCAGGGTGGCAAGCAAGGGGTTGGTGGTCATTTCGACCTCTTTGCAGTCCTAATGACTCTGAATGGTTGCAGTCATTATGACCTATGCCGGCCTGCAAGGCCCGTGAATTCTGGTAGTTTGCCTTGGCACGCTTCCTGAAATGCTTCGAGGTGAAACAAAACCTTGCATGCGTCAGGAGTCATCTATGTTGTCCAATGCCCAACGTGCCCTCATCAAAGCCACCGTACCGCTGCTGGAGACCGGCGGTGAAGCGCTGATCACCCATTTCTACCGCACCATGCTCGGCGAGTACCCCGAGGTTCGCCCGCTGTTCAACCAGGCCCACCAGGCCAGCGGCGACCAGCCGCGGGCGCTGGCCAATGGCGTGCTGATGTACGCCAGGCACATCGACCAGTTGCAGGAACTCGGCCCGCTGGTGGCCAAGGTGGTGAACAAGCATGTCTCCCTGCAGGTGCTGCCCGAACACTATCCGATCGTCGGCACTTGCCTGTTGCGGGCGATCCGCGAGGTCCTCGGCGAACAGATCGCCACCGACGAAGTCCTCGAAGCCTGGGGCGCGGCCTACCAGCAACTGGCCGACCTGCTGATCGAGGCCGAGGAGTCGGTGTATGCCGCCAGCGCCCAGGCCGATGGCGGCTGGCGCGGCGTGCGGCGCTTCCGCGTGGCACGCAAGCAGGCGGAGAGCGAGGAAATCACCTCGTTCTACCTGGAGCCGGTGGACGGCCAGCCGCTGCTGGCGTTCCAGCCGGGACAGTACATCGGCCTGCGGCTGGACATCGACGGCGAGGAAGTGCGCCGCAACTATTCGCTTTCCGCTGCCAGCAACGGCCGCGAATACCGCATCAGCGTCAAGCGCGAGGCGGGTGGACGGGTCTCCAATTACCTGCATGACCGGGTCGCCGAGGGCGACGAGCTGGATCTGTTTCCGCCGGCTGGCGATTTCGTCCTGCGTGACAGCGACAAGCCGCTGGTGCTGATCACCGCCGGCGTCGGCATCACCCCGGCCCTGGCCATGTTGCAGGAAGCGCTGCCGCAGGCGCGGCCGATCCGCTTCATCCATTGCGCCCGGCATGGCGGCGTGCATGCCTTCCGCGACTGGATCGAAGACGTGTCGGCGCAGCACGAGCAGGTCGAGCACTTCTTCTGCTACAGCGAACCGCGCGCCGGCGACAGTGCCGACGCCGAGGGATTGCTGAGCCGCGAGAAACTGGCCGACTGGTTGCCGCAGGAGCGCGACCTGGACGCCTACTTCCTCGGACCCCGGCCTTTCATGGCGCAGGTCAAGCGCCACCTGGCCGACCTCGGCGTACCCTCGCAGCAATGCCACTACGAGTTCTTCGGTCCGGCCGCCGCGCTGGACGCCTGAAGCGACGGGCCGGCGCGAGGTGCGTCGGCCCTTTTTCGGAAAAAGGAGATCGAGATGAACGCTCTGTTCGATTGTCCACGGCGGGTGCTGCGGATCGGTCACGGGCTGCTGGCGGCCGGCCTGGCGCTGCTCGTCGCCGGCGTGATCGCCGCCTATTTCCTCGACCGCTACCTGAACATGCCGGCGCTGGTGTTTTCCCATGCGCTGGTGATCCTCGGCCCGACCCTGTTGAAGATCGGCTACGTGATGCGCCTGAGCGCGCTGTTCCGCATGCGTCGACCCGGTTGGGAGGTCTGCTGTGCAAGTGCTTGATCGTTCCAGGCTGATGGCCATACCGCCGATCTGGCGCCTGGGCTTCCGCCCGTTCTTCCTCGGCGGCGCGCTGTTCGCGGTCCTCGCCATCGCGCTCTGGCTGGCGGCGCTGGCCGGGCTCTGGAGCGGCTGGCAACCGGTCGGTGGCTGGCTGGCCTGGCATCGTCACGAAATGCTCTTCGGTTTCGGCGTGGCGATCATCGCCGGCTTCCTGTTGACCGCCGTGCAGACCTGGACCGGCGTACCCGGCCTGCAGGGCAAACCCCTGGCCCTGCTCGCCGGGCTCTGGCTGGCGGCGCGCCTGGCCTGGCTATTCGATGCGCCGCTGGCGCTGCTGCTGGTGCTGCAACTGAGCTTCCTGCCGCTATTGGCCTGGGCTATCGGTCGCAGCCTGTGGCGGGTGCGGCAGAAGCGCAATTACCCGGTGGTGGGCCTGTTGCTGCTGTTGACCCTGGCCGACGCCCTGGTCCTGCTCGGCCTGTTCGAGGGCAACGACGACTGGCAACGGCGTGCCTCCATCGCCGCGCTATGGCTGATCGCCGGGATGATGAACCTGATCGGCGGGCGGGTGATCCCGTTCTTCACCCAGCGCGGTCTCGGCCGTCAGCAGCAGGTGCCGGCGATCGCCTGGCTGGACAATGGCATCCTGCTGGGCTGCGTGCTGGTGGCGCTGCTCACCGCCGCGGGCGTCACGACGCAGCCGACGCCCTGGCTTGCAGGACTGTTCGCCGCCCTCGGTGGTGCGCAACTGTGGCGCCTGTGGCGTTGGCGCGATCGCGGCATCTGGCAGGTGCCGCTGCTCTGGTCTCTGCACCTGGCATATTTCTGGATCGCCGTGGCGCCGCTCGGCATGGCGCTCTGGAGCCTGGGCCTGGCGCTGGCGCCGAGCCAGGCGCTGCACGCGCTGGCGGTGGGCGGCATGGGCGGGTTGATCCTGGCGATGCTGGCACGGGTCACTCTCGGCCATACCGGTCGCGCGCTGCAACCGCCGGCAGCGATGCCCTGGGCTTTCGCTCTGCTCAATCTCGGCTGCGCGGCGCGGGTGTTCCTGCCCAGCCTGTTGCCGGCGAACTGGGCGCTGCCCCTGGCAGGCGGACTGTGGGCTTTGGCGTTCCTGCTGTTCGCCTGGTTCTATGCGCCGATGCTGTGTCGTCCGCGGGTCGACGGCCATCCCGGTTGATCAGGGGGCTTGCCGCAGACGCCGCAGCTCCTGGTTCAGCCAGTCGGCGGAGTTGCGCGTCTGCGTGGCGCAGCGCACCTGGTAGGGCTTGCCGCTGAGGCTGCTCTGGGTCGCGGCGCGCTCGATGAAGTCCTCGCTGCTGGCGACCAGGTCCTTGCGCTCCAGGTAGTCGAGCTTCTTCTGCAGGTGGGCGCGGGCTTCCGCGGCCGGGTATTCGCTGCCGTTGCGGATGAAGGTGCAGCCGCTGTCTTCAACAAAGCTCAGCAAGCGGCCGATCTCCTGGCTCGCCTGCGGGGAGGGCGCGGCCAGCGCCGGCAGGCTCGAGGCCAGCAGCCAACAGGCGGCGCAGGTAGTCCGCCAGGTAATCGTGAAAACGCGCATCGTTCCAGTACTCCATGTGGCTCAACGGGGTGTGCCGCTTGTACCAGGGTCCGACCGGCAGGGCGAGGTCCTCGTGGACGACCGCGGCGTAGTTCTGCAACGGCCGCAGCGGATAGCCGAGCGGATCGGCCGGCGCGTAGACGTTCAGCCAGCGTGCCTGCTGGCGGATGGCCGGGGGCAGGCAGTGGCCGGGAAAGCGGATCGGGCAGACCTTCTCGTAGGCGAAGGTGAACAGCGGGATGTTGCAACCGAAGGTGACCAGCCCGGCCAGGGTTTCCAGGCCGAGGAAGGGGTCGATCGAGCAACTCGGCGTGCGGTTGAGCTTCTGCTGGTCCCAGATGAAGTTGGATACGATGTGCCCGCCCAGGGAGTGGGCGAGGATCACCAGCGGCGTCTGCGGCCCGACCTTCGCGCGCAGGGCCATGATCCCGCTGCGCACGTGCTGGTGGACCTGCTGGTAGGTGGTGTCGTAGGCGGCGCTGACCTTGCGGTAGCCGCTGGCGTCGCCGAGGAATAGCGTCACCGCCCGGCGCAGCCAGCGCCAGCCCAGCGGCTCGCGCTCGATGCGCTTGAGGTAGGCCAGCTCGCGGGCGTCCAGTACGCTGGCCCAGTACAGGCTCTGGAAGGCCACCTCGCCGGCTTCCGCGCCGAGACGTCGGCGCAGCGCCGCCACCAGTTCGCGGGCGTAGCTGTGCAGACCGTCCTCGTCGCGGCTATCGGGCTGGTCGCCGATGCCGTGGATCAGCGCTACGGCCAGTTTCATGCAGGATCCTTCTCGTCGGTGGCGGCTCAGTCCAGCGCTTGCAGGCGTTCGCCGAGCCGGCCGCCGTCGACCAGTTCGAGGAATTCGTCGCCGAGCCTGCGGCTTTCCGCCATCGCCTGGCGCCAGTAGCGCTCGCGGCCGTCGTCGTCGCCGAGGTAGCGGGTGAAGTCCTTGCGGTCCGGCAGCTTGGCGTGCGGCAGGCGCGCCAGGTACTCGCGCGACGGCGCCAGAAGCAACACGTCCTGCAGGCGCCCGGCGTCGCCACGGCGCCAGGGCAAGCCCTTGTCGAACCAGCCGGGGATCACCTTGTCGGTGAAGTGCGGGTAGAGCACCACGCCGCGGTCCTCGTAGGGCAGGTCGAGATGGTAGTCGAGCAGGCCGCCGTCGCGGTAGGTGCCGGGGCCGGCGCCAGGCAGGTCGCGGACGCCTTCCATGACCATCGGGATCGAGCCGGAGGCGAGCAGCGCCTGGCGCAGGTTGCCGCCGTCCAGGTGCAGGTAGCGCGACGGGAAGTCGGTCAGCGCGGCCAGCGGCGGCGCCTGGCGGGCGTCATGCAGGATCACCCGTTCGAAGTGGCGGTGCAGATGGCGGCGGCCGATCAGGTTGTCGCGGATCACCGAGGACAGCCCCAGGCCGAGGCTGGCCTTGTGGTCGTGGGCGAGGCGCCCGTGGCTCTTCACCACCACCACGTTGAGGCGGTACAGCGGGTTGTCGAGGATCCGCGCGTCCTGGCCGGCGAGCAGGTCGTCGAGCATCGCCGCGCACTTGCGCGAGACTTCGGCGATGCTCACGCCCTTGGGAAAACGCTGCCGGGTGTACAGCTCGCCGAGGCGGGTGAGGCCGGCCACGGCGTCGGGCAGGCAGGCACTGGCGAAGCGCCAGGAACCGATGGAGGCGCCGATCAGCGAGCGTTCACGCGGGGCGCGCGGCAGCCACTCGCCGAAGATCGCCAGGTCCAGTCCCTGGATGCCCAGCGCCTTTGGCCCGCCGGCGGCACCGGGGACGATGCCGACGTCGGCCGGCTGCAGGCCGCGCTCGCGGATGCGGGCGAGGGCGCGGCGACCGGCCTTGAGGGTCAGTGCGGGGGACTTGATCTGGATGGCTGGCATGCTGGTCTTCTCCCTTGCGGACCGGCGATTATAGGACGAGTTGTCGCAGGACCAAGCGCTTTCGAACGCCGGCGAGCCCCATCGCAGAGGCTTTCCGTTACCCTATGGCGCGCCCCGGCCATGTCCTTGCGGCAAATTCAGCTTCAATTAAGAGCGCCCGGTTAATCTGCAAACCGTCGAAAGCAACACGATTGATTCCCACGGAGAGATTCCCATGAAGAAACTGACTGCCCTGTTCGCCGCCACCGCCATCGCCCTGACTGCCGGCCTGGCCCAGGCCCGCGACCTCGGCCCGGACGAGGCGCTGAAGCTGCGTGACGCCGGGACCATCAAGTCCTTCGAAGAGCTGAACAAGAACGCCATCGCCAAGCATCCCGGCTCGAGCGTCCACGATACCGAGCTGGAAGAGGAATACGGCCGCTACATCTACCAGGTCGAGTTGCGCGACCCGCAGGGCGTGAAATGGGACCTGGAGCTGGATGCCGCTACCGGCGCCGTGCTCAAGGACCACCAGGACGACTGATGAAGTGGCTCATGCGCTACGCCGGGATCGTCGCACTGGTCCTGGCGGTCATCAGCCTCGAAGCGATGGCGCGCGACCTGGACCAGGACGAGGTCCTGCGCCTGCGCCAGGACGGTGTGATACAGCCGCTCGAATCCCTCATGCAGGAAGCCCTGGGGCGTTACCCCGGGGCGCGCCTGCTGGAGGTCGAGCTGGAAGAGGAAGACGACGTGTATGTCTACGAGGTGGAGCTGCTCACCCGCGACGGCGTCGTGCGTGAACTGGAACTGGATGCCCGCAACGGCCGCATCCTGAAGGACGAGGAAGACGACTGATGCGGTTGCTGCTGGTTGAGGATCACGTTCCCCTGGCCGACGAACTGATGGCCAGCCTGACCCGCCAGGGCTACGCGGTGGACTGGCTGGCCGACGGCCGCGACGCGGCGGTGCAGGGCGCCAGCGAACCCTACGACCTGATCATCCTCGACCTCGGCCTGCCCGGGCGTCCCGGCCTGGAGATACTCCAGGAGTGGCGTGGGCTGGGACTCGCGACTCCGGTGCTGATCCTCACCGCGCGCGGTTCCTGGGCCGAACGCATCGATGGGCTCAAGGCCGGTGCCGACGACTACCTGACCAAGCCGTTCCATCCGGAAGAGCTGGCCTTGCGCATCCAGGCCCTGTTGCGCCGCGCCCATGGGCTGGCCAACCAGAGCCAGCTGGAGGCCGCCGGGCTGCGCCTGGACGAGCAGCGCCAGTGCGTGTGCCTGAACGGCGCCGACGTCGACCTGACCGCCGCCGAATTCCGCCTGCTGCGCTATTTCATGCTGCACCCCGGCCAGGTCCTGTCCAAGGGGCACCTGGCCGAGCATCTGTACGACGGCGAGACCGAACGCGATTCCAACGTCATCGAGGTCCACGTCAACCACCTGCGGCGCAAGCTCGGCCGCGAGGTGATCGAGACCCGCCGTGGCCAGGGCTACCGCTACGCCGGGGTGGCCGCCGGATGAGGTCGATCCAGCGGCGCCTGAGCGTCGGCCTGTTCGCGGTGCTGCTGGTGGTCGGGCTGGTCCTCGCGCAGACCGGCCTGTGGCTGTTCGACCAGGGCCTGCGGCGCTATTTCGCCGGCAATCTGCGCGAGGAGGCGGAGAACCTGCTGGTGGCCATGGTGCGCGGGCCGAACGGCATGCAACTGGACGAGCAACGCCTCAACCCGGCGTTCCAGCGCCCGTATTCCGGGCGCTATTTCGTCATCGAGCTGGAAAAGGACACCTGGCGCTCACGCTCCCTGTGGGACAGCGAGCTGGAAGTGCCGCACAAGAAAGGGCTGGTGCAGGGCCTGGTCGATGGGCCCGAGGAGCAGCGACTGCTGGTGTTCCGCGGCCACTACAAGCGCATGGGCCAGAAGCTGCGGATCGTGGTGGCGCAGGACTATACGCCGATCCTGGAAAGCTTCGCCCGTGTGCAGTGGATGGGTCTGGGCGCCGGCGCCCTGGCGCTGCTCCTGGTATTGCTATTGCAGCGCCTGACCGTGCGTCGTTCGCTGCGTCCGCTGGAGGAGGTGCGCCTGCAGATCGCCCAGCTGCAACAGGGCCAGCGTAGCCAACTGGACAACCAGGCTCCCGAGGAACTGGAGCCGCTGGTGGAGCAGATCAACCACCTGCTGGCGCACACCGAGGAGACCCTGAAGCGTTCGCGCAACGCCCTGGGCAACCTCGGTCACGCCCTGAAGACGCCGCTGGCGGTGCTGGTCAGCCTCGCCGAGCGCGAGGAGATGGCGCGCCAGCCGGAGTTGCAACAGGTCCTGCGCGAACAGCTGGAACAGATCCAGCAGCGCCTCGGTCGCGAGTTGGGCAAGGCCCGCCTGGTCGGCGAAGCGCTGCCTGGCGCACATTTCGATTGCGCCGAGGAGTTGCCGTCGCTGTGCGACACCCTGCGCCTGATCCACGGCCCGCACCTGCAGGTGAGCTGGAGCGCGCCACCGGGGCTGCGCCTGCCATGGGACCGCGAGGACCTGCTGGAGATGCTCGGCAATCTGCTGGACAACGCCTGCAAGTGGGCCGATAGCGAAGTCCGCCTGACTGTCGCGCAGGGCGAGGGCATGGTCCGCCTGAAGGTCGACGATGACGGCCCCGGCATCCTCCCCGACCAGCGCCAGGCGGTGCTCGAGCGGGGTACCCGGCTCGACGAGCAGGTCAGCGGCCATGGCCTGGGCCTGGGCATCGCGCGCGACATCGCCGAGGCCTGCGGTGGCCGCCTGAGTCTCGAGGACAGCCCGCTGGGCGGCCTGCGGGTGAGCGTCGAGTTGCCGTTGCAGAAGAGCGGCCGCGCCGCCAGGGCTTAACAGTTCTTCACCATTTGCCGACAGTCCCGGCAAGATTTCCTCCTGCGCTTTCCCTAGCATCCCGGGCTTCTTGCAAGGAGGTCTTGGACGATGAAACGGCGGACGAGTACGGGCCGCTGGCGCTGGGCGCTGATGCTGCCGGTGCTGGTGTTCCTGTTGGGCGAGTCCAGTGGACAGCGAGAGGAGGGGCGGTCGCCGCGGTTACCCGCGCAGGCTCGCTACGAGCAGGCCGTGGAAAACGCGTTGCGCAGCGAGCGCGGCGAGCCGCGACAGGCCGGGACAGCGGCAGCGAAGGTGGCCGAGGCGGGAGCCCCGGCGCGTCTGCGTGGCTGGCTGCGCTCGCTGGCCCGCCTGGCGATCTGGGGGACCTACGGCCCCCCGGCGCTATTCAGGCCGTGAACGGTCAGGCCTTGAACTGTTCCATCAGGCCCTGCTGGTGGTTGGCCAGGCGGTTCAGCGACTGACTGACCTGGGCCGATTCCTCGGCCTGGCTCGACAGCGACTCGGTGACGTCACGGATCGCCGCGACATTGCGGTTGATCTCCTCGGCTACCGAGCTCTGTTCCTCGGCGGCGCTGGCAATCTGCAGGTTCATGTCGTTGATCACCGTCACCGCCTCGCCGATCCGTTGCAGCGCGGCCACCGCTTCATCCACCTGCTCGACGCTGCCCTGGGCCTGGCGATGGCTGCCATGCATGGCGTCGACCACGTCGCGGGTGCCCTGTTGCAGGCCTTCGATCACCCCGCGGATCTGTTCCACCGAGTCCTGGGTGCGCCGGGCGAGGTTGCGCACTTCGTCGGCGACCACCGCGAAGCCGCGGCCGGCGTCGCCGGCGCGGGCCGCCTCGATGGCCGCGTTGAGCGCCAGCAGGTTGGTCTGCTCGGCGATGGCGCGGATCACTTCCAGCACCGAACCGATTTCCTCGCTGCTGCTGGCCAGTTGCTCGACCTGGCCCATGGCGCTGGTCAGGTTGGCGGCCAGGCTGTCGATGCTCTGTGTGGTGCGGTCGATCAGCGCCAGGCCGTCGCGGGTCGCCTGGTCGGCACCGCGCGCGGCGTCGGCGGCCTGGGCGGCGCTACGGGCGACGTCCTGGGCAGTGGCGGTCATCTCGTGGGATGCGGTGGCGACCTGGTCGATCTCGCGGAACTGCTGCTGCATGCCGGCGCTGGTCTGGCTGGAAATCGCCGCCGACTGGTCGGCGGTACTGCGCGCATCGCGCACCGAGACCTTCACGTCGCGGATGATCGGCTGCAGCTTGTCGAGAAAACGGTTGAACCAACCGGCCAGTTCGCCCAGCTCGTCGCGCCCGGTGTGCGGCAGACGCTGGGTCAGGTCGCCTTCGCCGCTGGCGATGTCGCGCAGCATGTGGGCGACGCCGAGGATCGGCCGGGTCACGCCGCGGGCGCTCAGCCACAGCACCAGCAGGCCGAGCACCGCGGCGCCGAGGCCGAGGCCCAGTTCGACCCAGGTGCCTTCGCGACGCATGTCGTCCAGTTGCCGCTCCAGCGCCAGGGCCGGGCCGAGCAGGGCGCTCTTCGGCACTTCGAGGAGCACGCCCCAGGGCTTGGCGCCGGGAATCGGCTGCAACGGTTGCAGCACCTTGAGGTCGTCGTTCTCGTTGAACAACCGGCTCTTGCCGGCGGCCAGCAGTTGCAGGAGTTCGCCGGCGTGCTGCGGATCCGCCTTGGCCAGGTTCTTGCCGAGCAGGCCGGCGTCGCGGCTGTTGCCGGCGAACAGCCCGGCCGGGCTGAGGATGCCGACCTGGCCGACGCCGTCGTAGAGTTCGCGGTTGCCCTGTTCGCTGAGCGCCTGCAGGTTGCTCAGGTTGATGTCCAGGCCCATCACGCCGATCACCTTGCCATCCAGTTCGAGGGGAAAGGCGATGCTGGTCATCAGCAGTTGGCGTTCGCCGACCTTGTCGAAGTAAGGATCGAGCACGCAGGGTTGCCCGCTTTCCTTCGGGCAGGTGTACCAGGCGTTGTAGGCCGCGCCGCTGGGCCCGCTGCTGGTGTCGGCGAGTTCGGACTCGATCATCGACTCGGATTCCAGCTGTCCCGGCGTGGCCTGCGCCCAGTACAGGGAGAAGCGTCCCTTGTCGTTGCTGCCCAGGGCGGGCTGGTCGACGAACAGTTCGTCCTTGCCGTCCAGCGCATTGGGTTCGAAGACCACGTACAGGCCGAGCACCTCGGGATTGGCGGCGAGCGCGGTGCGCACCTGGCGGGTCAGGTCTTCGCGCAGGTCGTAGGCATCGAGGAAGCGCTTCTGCGCCTGGTCGCGGAGGAACAGGATCTGCCGGGAGAAGCCCTTGCCGTACTGGAAGGCATCCATGAAATAGCGCTGGATGCGTAACGCCTGCAATTCCCCGCGGGCTTCCAGGCGCAGGCGCGCCGATTCGTCGAGCATCTGTGTACTGGCGCTTTTCACCAGCACGCTGCTGTGCTGCATGCGGTAGACCGAAAGGCCGACCAGCAAGGCGACCACGCCGAGCAGGCAGAGCCCTGCCAGCAGGGTGATCTTCCATTGGATGGACAGGCGGCGAAGGAACATGGGAGGGGTCCTTGTACGAAGAAACTGCGGGGGCCCAAGGCTTATCGGCAGGGCTCGCCCATTCTTGACGACGGTCCGGTCGCTGGCGCCGGATTGCCGTCGTTCGGCGAATCGCACGCAAGAACCGTGCACAACGGTTTATAGCCAGGCGACATTCGCGCATGCGCGGCTTTGACAGGCGGGGATGGCTGTAGCAGAGTACGCCCCTTTTTTCGGCCGCAGACGGTCGAGTTCGTTTCATTTGCAAGGAGTTCAACGATGAACGCAGTGGTGCTGGCGGTGGGGCTGATGCTCGTCCTCAGCCTTTGCCGTGTGCATGTCGTGCTGGCGCTGATCATCGGCGCGGTGGTCGGCGGACTGTTCGGTGGCCTAGGCCTGGAGGGGACTCTCAAGGCCTTCAACGGCGGCCTCGGCGGGGGTGCCACGGTGGCCCTGTCGTACGCCATGCTCGGCGCCTTCGCCGTGGCCATCGCCCGCTCCGGCGTGGCCCATGCGCTGGCCGACAAGGTCCTGGCGCTGCTCGGCCGGCACGACGAGCAGGGCAAGGGCGCCGGTGCGTTCAAGTGGATCCTGGTCGGCCTGCTGCTCTGCGTGGCGGTATCCTCGCAGAATATCCTGCCGATCCATATCGCCTTCATCCCGCTGCTGGTGCCGCCGCTGCTCTATGTGCTGAGCAAGCTGCAGATCGACCGGCGATTGATCGCCTGCGTCATCACCTTCGGCCTGATCACCCCGTACATGTTCCTGCCGGTGGGCTTCGGCAACATCTTCCTCAATGAAATCCTGCTGGCCAACGTGGCGCGCAACGGCGTCGACGTCAGCGGGATCAACGTCACCCACGCCATGTTCATCCCAGCCCTGGGCATGCTCGCCGGGTTGCTCATCGCGGTGCTGTTCAGCTACCGCCGCAAGCGCGTCTACGACTTGCAGCGGATCGAGCAGGCCGAACGCGTCGATGTCAGCTACAACCCGAAGAGCCTGGCGGTGGCCGGGGTATCCATCGTCGCCGCGTTCGTCGCACAGCTGTGGCTGGACTCGATGATCATCGGCGCGCTGGTCGGTTTCGTGGTCTTCTCGCTGTCCGGCGTGGTGCGCTGGAAGGAGACCGACGACCTGTTCACCGAAGGCATGAAGATGATGGCCACCATCGGTTTCATCATGATCGCCGCGGCCGGTTTCGCCGAGGTGATGAAGGCCACCGGCGAGGTGCAGAGCCTGGTCGACGCCTCGGTGGCCTGGATCGGCAACAGCAAGGCGGTCGGCGCCATGCTGATGCTGCTGGTCGGCCTGCTGGTCACCATGGGCATCGGCTCGTCGTTCTCCACCGTGCCGATCATCGCCGCGATCTTCGTCCCGCTGGCGGTGCAACTGGGCTTCAGCCCGCTGGCCATCGTCAGCATCGTCGGCACCGCCGGCGCGCTGGGGGATGCAGGTTCTCCGGCGTCGGACTCGACCCTTGGGCCGACCTCCGGGCTCAACGTCGACGGCCAGCACAATCACATCTGGGACACCGTGGTGCCGACCTTCCTGCACTACAACCTGCCGTTGCTGGTGTTCGGCTGGGCCGCCGCGATGTTGCTCTGAGTTCCATCTCGGGCGGTCGCCTGACGGAATGTCGGGCCGGCCGCTTAAGCTTCCGACGGGATTGCCGATGAAACGGGAATCCCGTTTTTTATTGGGCGTCATGCTAGGAGTTGATGATGCGTCTGACCCTGAAATCCAAAGTCCTCCTGCTGGCCATGGTGCCGGTGCTGCTCTTCGCCCTGGTGCTCAGCGGCGGAGCGGTGCTGATCCTGAAAAAACAGGCTGATGCCGAAGTCAAGGATACCCGCGAGCGCCTGCTCGGCGACCGTCGTGCCGAACTCGAGCACTACGTGCAGATCGCCATGGGCAGTATCCAGGCCGAGTACGACCGCTCGGCCAACGGCGACCTGAATGCCCGCGCCGAGGCCATCGCGCGCCTGTCGAAGATCAAGTACGGCAAGGACGGCTATATCTTCGGCTACGACTCCCAGGTGGTGCGCCTGTTTCGCGGCGACAGCCCGGTGGACGTCGGCAAGAGCTTCCGCGACCGCCGCGATCCCAGCGGCGTCTACCTCAACCGCGAACTGGTGGAGGCCGGCCGCAACGGCAGCCACTACGTGACCTATACCTCGCCGCTGCCGGGCAACGAGAGCGTCATGGTGCCCAAGCTGTCCTACACCCTGTACCTGCCGAAGTGGGACATGGTTATCGGCTCGGCGATCAACCTCGACGGCGTCGAGGCCCAGTTGGTGGAAATCAAGCAGGACATCGACGAGCGTATCGGCACCCTGATCGCCAGTATCGTGGGGATCGCCGGCGTCCTTCTGGTGGTCCTGCTGGTGATCGGCCTGGCGGTGGCCAACGCGATGCTGCGGCCGTTGCACCAGATCCGCCAGAACCTCGATGACATCGCCGCCGGCGAAGGCGACCTGACCCGTCGCCTACCGGTGACCAGCTACGACGAGCTGGGCGAGCTGGCCGGTTCCTTCAACCGCTTCGTCGAGAAGATCCACGGTCTGGTGCGGCAGATCGCCGGGATGACCGGCGACCTCAAGCAACTGGTGGAGCAGATGTCGGCCCAGGCCGAGCGTTCCGAGCAGGCCATGGAGCGCCAGCGCCACGAGACCGACCAGGTCGCCACCGCGATCAACGAGATGTCCGCCGCCGCCCATGAAGTGGCGCAGAGCGCCCAGCGCGCCGCCGAGGCCGCGCAGCAGACCGACCACGAAGGCCAGGCGGCCAAGCGCGTGGTGGACGGCAGCATCGAGCGCATCCACGCGCTGGTGGACGAGATCCGCGACAGCGGGACTTCTCTGGATAGCCTGCAGCAGGACGTGCAATCCATCGTCAGTGTGCTCGGGGTGATCCGCTCCATTGCCGAACAGACCAACCTGCTGGCGCTCAACGCGGCCATCGAGGCGGCCCGTGCCGGCGAGGCCGGACGTGGCTTTGCGGTGGTCGCCGACGAAGTGCGGGCGCTGGCCAGCCGCACCCAGCAGAGTACCCAGGAAATCCAGGGCATGATCGATCGCCTGCAGCAGGGCACCAACGCCGCGGTCGACGCCATGCGCCGTTCCGGCGAGGCCGGCGAGGGCACCAGCAACCAGGCCAACCAGGCCGGCGATTCGCTGGATGCCATCGCCCAGCTGATCGCCACCATCAACGCGATGAACGCGCAGATCGCCAGCGCCGCCGAGGAACAGACCGCGGTGGCCGAGGAGATCAACCGCAGCGTGCACCAGATCGCCGGCGCGGTGGACAGCGTCGCCGACGAGGCCCAGCAGGGCGCGCAGACCGCCCGCAGCCTGGCGCAACTGGGCCAGGGCCTGGGCCGACTGGTCGGTCAGTTCCGCATCTGACCCTTCCCCCGCGCGACCGCTGCCGGCAAAAGAGCCAGCCGGCAGTGGTGCGCCACAGAGCCTTCCTGTCATTATTCGGCGGAGTCGGCCAGCAGTCGTGAACGATCCACGTCCGCCGGCTGACTAATGCTTTGCTTCCCACTGCCAGATGGATTGGACATGCTCGACACGAAACTGGAATCCCGGACTTTTCTCCTGTTGCTGGCGGTGGTCACGCTCGCCTTCGGCTGGCTCTTGCTGCCGTTCTACGGCGCGGTGTTCTGGGGCACCATCCTGGCGATCATCTTCGCCCCGGTGCAACGCCGCCTGCAGGTGCGCCTGAGGGATCGGAAGAACCTCGCCGCGCTGATCACCCTGCTGATCTGCGTGCTGATCGTGATCATCCCGGTGATCTTCATCGCCGGTTCGCTGGTGCAGGAAGGCGCGAGCGTCTACCAGCGGGTCAAGTCCGGCGAACTGAACTTCGCCGCCTACCTGCAGCAGGCGGTGGCTGCCTTGCCGCCATCGGTGCACCAGTGGCTGGAGCGCTTCGACCTGGCCAATCTCTCGAGCCTGCAGGAGAAGCTCTCCTCGGTGGCGATGCAGGCCAGCCAGGTGGTGGCGACCAAGGCGTTCAGCATCGGCCAGAACACCCTCGACTTCGTCATCAGCTTCGGCATCATGCTCTACCTGCTGTTCTTCCTCCTCCGCGACGGTCGCGTGCTCGGCCGGCGGATCAAGCAGGCGGTGCCGCTGAGCCAGGAACACAAGCACCACCTGTTCGCCAAGTTCACCACGGTGATCCGCGCCACGGTGAAGGGCAACATCGCCGTGGCTGCCACCCAGGGCGCTCTCGGCGGTCTGATCTTCTGGCTGCTGGGCATCGAGGGCGCCTTGCTCTGGGGCACCCTGATGGCCTTCCTGTCGCTGCTGCCGGCCATCGGTGCGGCGCTGATCTGGGCGCCGGTGGCGGCCTACTTCCTGCTCACCGGGGCGATCTGGCAGGGTGTAGTGCTGATCCTGTTCTGCGTGGTGGTGATCGGCCTGGTGGACAACATCCTGCGCCCGATCCTGGTCGGCAAGGACACCAAGATGCCGGACTACGTGGTGCTGATCTCCACCCTCGGCGGCATGGCCCTGTTCGGTCTCAACGGCTTCGTCATCGGCCCGCTGATCGCTGCGCTGTTCATGGCCAGCTGGGACCTGTTCACTGGCCGCGAGGAAGAACCGCAGGCCTGAGTCGCGCCCGTGGCAGACAAGCCCCGCGAATGCGGGGCTTGTTCGTTTCAGGCCTTGAAGCATCATGGACGGCGCTGTCGTGGCTGAGCCGCTCCAGGCAGTGCCTGGGGCCTTCGGCTAACAGTGCGTCGAACCCGGTACATCGCGACCGTTGCGCAACCGGACATGGAGCAGCGCTTGCCGGCACTCCTCAGGGCTCGTCGCTGTCAACCGGCGGCGGACCTCGGCTTGAGCGCGCAGGTGGCGAGGAAGGTCGGCACGAAGCGGTCGATGACGAAGCGCGGGTGCGGTTGCCAGTCTTCGTAGAAATCCTGCAGCAGCAGGCCGGCGGCGAGCTGGCCGGCGATCTGCTGGGTCAGGCTATGGCCGAACACCAGGGCTTCGCCTTTCTCGCGCTTTGCCGCGAGGGCTTCGGCGGAGAGGCTTTCCAGGTCGGAGTAGGGCAGGCGATGTCGCGGCCGGATCAGGCCCTGCTCTGCCAGTTCCGGCGAGCGGTCCTCGATGAACAGCGCCGGGTTGTAGAAGCTCGCCAGCAGCTTGCCGCCCGGCCGCAGCACCCGCGCGCATTCGCGCCAGACCGGCAGGACATCGTCGACGTAGAGATTGGAGATGGGATTGAAGACCAGGTCGAAGGAGGCATCGGCGAAGGTCGAGAGGTCGCGCATGTCGCCCTGCACGCAGGCCAGTTCGAGGCGGTCGCGGGCGGCGACCTGGCGGTCCTTGTCCAGCTGTCCCGCCGAGGCGTCGAACAGCGTGACCCGTGCGCCGGCGGCGGCAAGGATCGGCGCCTGCTGGCCGCCGGCCGAGGCCAGGCAGAGGATCTCGCGGCCGCGTACGTCGCCCAGCCAGTGAGCGGGTAACGCGCCCGGGGTCAGCTTTACCGCCCAGTCGCCGCGGCGTGCGGCGGCGACCTCTTCGGCGCTGACCGGTCGCGACCATTCGCAGTCACGGGCGGCCTGGGCGTCCCAACTGGCGCTGTTGTGTCGCAGGACGTCGATTTCGTGGAAGGTGGGCATGAGGCCTCCGGGTTCATCCATGGAGCGCGGAGCATGCCACGGCAGCGGGGCAGGGTGCGTGGGGCGGGCCAAAGAAAAACCCCGCCGAGGCGGGGTTTTCGTGGAGCGGGCGACTCAGCCGGCGAGGGCCAGGCCGGAATGCTGGAGGATTTCCAGCAGCGGCTGCGGGTAGACGCCGAGGAAGAACGCCAGCAGGGCGATGGCGACCAGCATGATGCCGCCGGCGCGCTGGCCCCAGTTGAACGGTGCGTCGTGCTGGCGGATGCCGGGCTCGACCAGGAACAGGGTGACCATGACCCGCAGGTAGTAGTACAGGCCGATGGCGCTGCCCAGCACCAGGGCGCCGATCAGCCACCACAGGTGCGACTCGACGCCGACCGCGATCACGTAGAACTTGCCGATGAAGCCGGCGGTCAGCGGGATGCCTGCCAGCGACAGCATCATCACGGTCATCACCGCGGTCAGTACCGGCCGGCGCCAGAACAAGCCGCGGTACTCGAACAGCGCATCGGCGTCGCGGCCGCTGTACGGGGTGGACATCAGGGTGATCACGCCGAACGCGCCGAGGGAGGTCAGTACGTAGGTAGCCAGGTAGACGCCGACCGCTTCCACGGCCATGCCCTTGCTGGCGATCAGGGCGACCAGCAGGTAGCCCAGGTGGGCGATGGACGAGTAGCCGAGCAGGCGCTTGATGTTGCTCTGGGTCAGTGCCAGCAGGTTGCCGAAGAGGATCGAGGCGACCGCGATGACGCTCAGGGAGATGTTCAGCAGTTGGTTGTCCAGGGCCGCCGGGGCGATCTGGAACAGCCGCAGCAGCACGGCGAACACCGCGACCTTGCTGGCGGTGGCGAGGAACGCCGAGACCGGCGCCGGGGCGCCTTCGTAGACATCCGGGGTCCACAGGTGGAAGGGCACCAGCGACAGCTTGAAGCCCAGGCCGACCAGCATCATGCCTACGCCAACGCTGACCAGCGGACCGCTCAGCACGTGCTCGGCGACCTTGGCGCCAAGGCCGGCGAAGCCCAGGGTACCGGACTCGGCGTAGAGCAGGGCCATGCCGAACAGCAGGAAGGCGGAGCCGGCGGCCGAGAGCACGGTGTACTTGATGCCGGCTTCCAGCGAGCGCTTGTTGAAGAAGGCGTAGGCGACCATCCCGTAGACCGGGACCGAGAGCAGCTCCAGGCCGATGAACAGGCTGGCCAGGTGCTGCGCGCTGACCAGCACCAGGCCGCCGGCGGTGGCCAGCAGCAGGAGCAGGTACAGCTCTTCGCGGTTACCCGGATAGCTTTCCATGTAGGCGTGGGCGAGGGTCACGCAGGCCAGGGCGGAGACCAGCACCAGGGCCATGTAGAAGCAGGCGTAGTTGTCCACCAGCACCAGCGGTGTCACCTCGATCGGGGTGACGCCGAGGACCGGCAGCAGCGACAGCAGGGCCAGGTTGAGGCCGATCACCGAGAGGGTGGCGGTGAACGAGTGATTGCGTTTCCAGGCTACCGCCAGCATCACCACCACCAGGGTGGCGCTGGTGATCAGCAGTGGCAGGAGCGCGATGAAGTGTTGGATCGTAAAGGTCATTTCGCGACTACCGTCCTGCAAGGGTGGAAAGGGCTGCGCCCAGCCATTGCTGCACGCCGTGCATGCTGGCCGCGGAGATGTCCAGCACTGGCTGCGGGTAGACCCCGAGCAGGACCAGCAGGACCGCCAGGCCGAGCACCATGCTCAGTTCGCGGGCATCGAGGCCGAGGATCGGCTCGTCGGACTGGCTGGGGCCGAAGTAGGCGCGGTGGATCATGATCAGCGAGTAGACCGAGGCGAAGACCAGGCCGAAGGTGGCGATCACGATGATCACCGGGACCACCTTGAAGGCGCCGATCAGGATCAGGAACTCCCCGACGAAGTTGCCGGTACCGGGCAGGCCCAGCGACGCCGAGGCGAAGAACAGGCTGATCGCCGGCAGGTAGGGCATGCGCGACCACAGGCCGCCCATCTTGCGCATGTCGCGGGTATGCAGGCGCTCGTAGAGCTGGCCGCAGAGGATGAACAGCGCCGCGGCGGAGAGGCCGTGGGCGATCATCTGCACCACCACGCCCTGCAGCGCTACCTGGCTGCCGGAGTAGATGCCGATCATCACGAAGCCCATGTGCGAAACGCTGGAGTAGGCGACCAGGCGCTTGATGTCGGTCTGCGCGAAGGACAGCAGGGCACCGTAGAAGATGCCGATGATGCCGAGCCACATGGCGATCGGCGCGAATTCCGCCGAGGCGTTGGGGAACAGCGGCAGGGCGAAGCGGATCAGGCCGTAGGCGGCGGTCTTCAGGAGGATGCCGGCGAGGTCCACGGAGCCGGCGGTGGGCGCCTGGGCGTGGGCGTCCGGCAGCCAGGAATGCACCGGCACCACCGGCATCTTCACCGCGAAGGCGACGAAGAAGCCGAGCATCAGCAGCCATTCCACGTGGGGGCTCAGCTGGGTCTTCAGCAGGGTGGCGTAGTCGAAGGTGATCACGCCGGTGGCATTGAAGTTGACGAACACCAGGCCGAGGATCGCCACCAGCATCACCAGGCCGCTGGCCTGGGTGAAGATGAAGAACTTGGTGGCGGCGTAGATGCGGGTCTTCTTGCCGTCATCGGAACTGTGTCCCCACAGCGCGATGAGGAAGTACATCGGCACCAGCATCATTTCCCAGAAGAAGAAGAACAGGAACAGGTCGATGGCGAGGAACACGCCGATCACACCGCCCAGGATCCACAGCAGGTTCAGATGGAAGAAGCCGATGCGGCGCTGGATCTCGTTCCAGGAGCAGAGGACCGAGAGCACGCCGAGCAGGCCGGTGAGGGCGACCATCAGCAGCGACAGGCCATCCATCGCCAGGTGGATGCTGATGCCGAGACGCTCGATCCACAGCACCTTGAATTGCAGGGTCCATTCCGGCTCGCCGCCGGGCGCGGGCGCCAGCTGGAAGTCGCCGGTGGCCCAGATCCACAGGCTCAGGATCAGGACCAGGGTCATCGAAAGCAGCGCGATCCAGCGGGGCAGGGTCTTGCTGCTGTGTTCGGCGATCCAGCAGAGGAAACCGCCGATGAAGGGGATCAGGATTAGCCAGGGCAGAATCATGACAGGCTCAGTCTCTCCGTGAATTCATTAGGCCAGCAGCAGCGCGCCGAGCAGGATGGCGGCGCCACCCACCAGGGAAGCGGCGTACCAGCGCAGGCGGCCGTTCTCGGTGAGGCTGAGGAGGTTGTGTCCGCCGCGCACGCTGAACGGAACGACGCCCAGGGTACGGTCGATGGGGTCGCGCCCCAGCAGTTGGCAGAGCAGCAGGTAGGGTTTCACGAACAGCTTGTCGTACAGCCAGTCGAAGCCCCAGGCGTGGTACCACCAGGTACCGAAGAAGCGACCCGGGGCGCTCTTCGCCAGGGCGCTGACGAAGCGGCGCTGGCCGAGGAAGAGCAGGGCGGCCAGCAGGATACCGGCGATGGCGATGGCACCCGAGGCCAGTTCCAGGCTGTGCTTGGCTTCGCCACCGGCGTGGCCGACGCTTTCCGGCAGGACGCCAGCCAGCGGCGGGGTGATCAGGGCGCCGACGAAGGTCGACAGGACGATCAGCACGCTGAGCGGCAACCAGTGGGAAATCCCGTGGCCGGCGTGGGCTTCGGTCTTCGGCTCGCCGTGGAAGGCGACGAAGATCAGGCGGAAGGTGTAGATCGAGGTCAGGAACGCACCCACCAGGCCGGCGATCAGCAGTTCGCGATGGCCGCTGGCGAAGGCCTCCCAGAGGATCTCGTCCTTGGAGTAGAAGCCCGCGGTGAGGAAGGGCAGGGCGGCCAGCGCCGCACCGCCGACCACGAAGCTGGCGTAGGCCAGCGGCAGCTTCTTCCACAAGCCGCCCATCTTGAAGATGTTCTGCTCGTGGTGGCAGGCGACGATCACCGCGCCCGAGGCAAGGAACAGCAGGGCCTTGAAGAAGGCGTGGGTCATCAGGTGGAAGATCGCCGCGTCCCAGGCGCCGACGCCGAGGGCGAGGAACATGTAGCCGATCTGGCTCATGGTCGAGTAGGCGAGGATGCGCTTGATATCGGTCTGTACCAGGGCGGCGAAGCCGGCCAGGACCAAGGTCACCGCGCCGACGATGCCGACCAGTTCGAGGATGTCCGGGGCCAGGGTGAACAGGCCGTGGCAACGGGCGATCAGGTAGACGCCGGCGGTCACCATGGTGGCGGCGTGGATCAGCGCGGAGACCGGGGTCGGGCCGGCCATGGCGTCGGCCAGCCAGGTCTGCAGCGGCAGCTGGGCGGACTTGCCGACCGCGCCGCCGAGCAGGGCCAGGGTCGCCAGGGTCAGCCAGAGGTTGCCTTCCGGGAACTTCTGCGGCGCCAGCACCAGCAGCTCCTGGATGTTCAGGGTGCCGAACTGCTGGAACAGGATGAACAGGCCGAAAGCCATGAACACGTCGCCGACGCGGGTGACGATGAATGCCTTGAGCGCCGCGTTACCGTTGTTGCGATTGCTGTAGTAGAAGCCGATCAGCAGGTAGCTGCACAGGCCCACGCCTTCCCAGCCGAAGTAGAGGAACAGCAGGTTGTCGCCCAGCACCAGGAACAGCATGCTGGCGATGAACAGGTTGGTGTAGGCGAAGAAGCGCGAATAGCCGGTTTCGCCACGCATGTACCAGGAGGCGAACAGGTGGATCAGGAAGCCGACGCCGGTAACCACGCCGAGCATGGTTACCGAGAGGCCGTCCAGGTACAGGGTGAAGTTGGTGCTGAAGTCGCCGGCCGCCATCCACTGCCACAGCACCAGGCTGTAGGCACCGCCTTCCGGCGGACTGCTGTGGAAGCTGAAGATGGCCCAGGCCGCGCTCAGGGCGGAGAGGCCGACCGAGCCGACGCCGACCAGCGCCGAAAGGTTTTCCGACCACCTGCCGCGGGAGAACGACAGCAGCAGGAAGCCGACCAGGGGGAACAGGAAGGTAAGAGGTAGAAGGTTCATCCGCGCATCTCGCTGGCAGCGTCGATATCGAGGGTGTGGAAGCGGCGATACAGTTGCAGCAGGATCGCCAGGCCGATGCTCGCTTCGGCGGCCGCGAGGCTCAGCACCAGGATGAACATCACCTGGCCGTCGGGTTGGCCCCAGCGGCTGCCGGCGACCACGAAGGCGAGGGCGGCGGCGTTCATCATCACTTCCAGGCTCATCAGTACGAACAGGATGTTGCGTCGCACCATCAAGCCGACCAGTCCGAGGGCGAACAGGACGCTGGCGAGGGCCAGGCCGTGTTCCAGTGGTATTGCGTTCATAGCGTTACGTTCCCTTGGGGCGGGCGCAGGGCGCCCGCCGAACCTTTATTGTTTGGCGTCTTGACGACCCAGGTGATAGGCAGCGACCAGGGCCGCGAGCAACAGCATGGAGGCCAGTTCGACCACCAGCAGGTACGGGCCGTAGAGGCTGATGCCGACCGCCTTGGCGTCTACCGTGGTATGGCCGATGCCGGCACCGCTCGGGGTGCGGGCGAGGACCACCAGCAGTTCCACCAGCAGGACCAGGGCCAGGGCCGAAGGCCCGACCCAGATGCCGGGCGTGAGCCACTTGCGCTCCTGCTCGACCACGGCCGGGCCGAGGTTGAGCATCATCACCACGAAGACGAACAGAACCATGATGGCGCCAGCGTAGACGATGATCTCCAGGGCACCGGCGAAGGGTGCGCCGAGGCTGAAGAAGGTCATCGAGATGGCCAGCAGGGAAATGATCAGGTAGAGCAGGGCATGCACCGGGTTGCTGTTGGTGATGACCCGCAGCGTGGCCAGTACGGCGACGCCGGCAGCGAAATAGAAAGCGAATTCCACGCGACGTCTCCTTATGGCAGCAGGCTTTTCACGTTGATCGGTTCGGCTTCGTTCTGCGCGGCGCCTTTCGGCTTGCCGGCGATCGCCATCCCCGCAACGCGGTAGTAGTTGTAGTCCGGGTTCTTGCCCGGCCCGGAGATCAGCAGGTCGTGCTTCTCGTAGACCAGGTCCTGGCGCTTGAACTCGCCCATCTCGAAGTCCGGGGTGAGCTGGATCGCGGTGGTCGGGCAGGCTTCCTCGCACAGGCCGCAGAAGATGCAGCGCGAGAAGTTGATGCGGAAGAACTCCGGATACCAGCGACCGTCCTCGGTCTCGGCCTTCTGCAGGGAGATGCAGCCAACCGGACAGGCCACGGCGCACAGGTTGCAGGCTACGCAGCGTTCCTCGCCGTCGGGGTCGCGGGTCAGGACGATCCGGCCACGATAGCGCGGCGGCAGGTAGACCGGCTCTTCGGGGTATTGCAGGGTGTCGCGCTTGCGGAAGGCATGGCCGAAGATCATCACCAGGCTGCGAAGCTGGGTGAAGGTGCCATGCACGACGTTGATGATTTCTTTGATCACGGTGGTTCTCCTTACTGGGCCGCGGCCAGCACGAGCGCGCCGGTCACCAGCAGGTTGATCAGGGTCAGCGGCAGGCACACCTTCCAGCTGAACGCCATCACCTGGTCATAGCGCGGACGCGGCAGCGAGGCGCGGATCAGGATGAAGAGCATGATGAAGAAGCCGGTCTTGGCGGCGAAGTAGAAGAACGACAGCCAGGGCAGGGTGTCCAGGAACGGACCGTGCCAGCCGCCGAAGAACAGGGTCGCCAGCAGCGCCGAGACCAGTACGATGCCGATGTACTCGCCGACGAAGAACATGCCCCATTTCATCCCGGCGTACTCGATGTGGTAGCCGTCCGCCAGTTCCTGCTCCGCTTCCGGCTGGTCGAACGGGTGACGGTGGGTCACGGCGACGCCGGCGATGATGAAGGTGCAGAAGCCGAAGAACTGCGGAATGATGAACCAGACGTTGTCGATCTGGTACTGGACGATGTCGCGCATGTTGAACGAGCCGACCTGGGCGACGATGCCCATCAGCGACAGGGCCAGGAACACCTCGTAGGAGATGGTCTGGGCCGAGGCGCGCAGGCTGCCGAGCAGGGCGAACTTGTTGTTGCTCGACCAGCCGGCGAACAGCACGGCGTACACCGTCAGGCCGGCCATGGCGAAGAAGAACAGGATGCCGATGTTCAGGTCCGCCACGCCCCAGGTGGGGGTGATCGGCACGATGGCGAAGGCGACGAGCAGGGCGCCCATCGCGATCACCGGGGCCAGGGTGAAGATCATCTTGTCGGCGAAGGGCGGGGTCCAGTCCTCCTTGAAGAACATCTTGACCATGTCCGCGCCGAGCTGGAACGCACCGAACGGACCGACCCGGTTGGGGCCGTAGCGGTCCTGCCAGAGGCCGAGCAGGCGGCGCTCGACCCAGCTTAGCAGGGCGCCGCAGATGACCACGGCGAGCAGCACCACGATGGCCTTGACCACGGTGAGGATGATGGTGACCAGAGCGGGAGTCAGCCAACTCATTGTGCAGCCTCCTGCAGACCTTCCACGGAGCAGCCGGCGATCGCCGCCGGGATGCCGGCGAAGCCGACCGGCAGGCCGATCAGGCCGGCGCCGAGTTGTTCATCGATACGCAGCGGCAGGCGCAGGGCCTGGCCCTTGAGCTGGAAGCCGAGGGTCGCGCCGTCGTTGACGCCGAGGCGGTCCGCGTCTTCCTTGGACAGGGCGACGTAGGTCTCCGGGATGCGCTGCTGGATCGGCGCGGCCCGCGAGCTGTTTTCCTCGCTGCCGAACAGGTGGTACAGCGGCACTACCTTCCAGCTGTCGGCCTTGGCGCTGAACGGCACCGGCACGGCCTGGAACCAGTCGAGGCCTTCGCCCTTCGGTTCGATCAGGCGCACGCCGGGGTCGCCGGCGCGCAGGTGGCCGCCGACCTCGTCCTGGAACTTGTTCCAGGCCTGCGGCGAGTTCCAGCCCGGCGACCAGGCGAACGGGATCTGCTGACGGTCTTCCTGGCTGCCGGAGTAGCCTTCCATGGAGAAGGCGAACGCCGAGTCGATGTCCTGCGGGGTGCGCGGCTCGTGCACGCTGATATTGGCGCGCATGGCGGTACGCCCGCTGTAGCGGTGCGGTTCGCGGGCCAGCTTGAGGCCCTTGATGCGGAACGAGGCGGCCGGTGCGGCGTCGCGGATGCCGGCCAGGATCGGCTTGGCCTCGGCCACGGCTTCGGTGACGTGGTCCAACTGGGTCCAGTCGACGCGCTTGCCTTGCAGGGTGCTGTGGATCGCATGCAGCCAGCGCCAGCCCTCGCGGACCATGTTCCTGGCGTCGTAGTAGGTCGGGTCGAACACCTGGAAGAAGCGCTGGGCGCGGCCTTCCTGGCTGACCAGGGTGCCGTCGCCTTCGGCGAAGCTGGCCGCCGGCAGCACCAGGTGCGCCTTGGCGGTGGTGGCGGTCTGCTGGTGATCGGCGACGATCACCACCTTGGCCGCCGCCAGGGCCGCGTCGACACGGGCGGCGTCGGTGCGGCGATAGAGATCGTTCTCCAGCACCACCACGGCGTCGGCCTGTCCGGAGGTCAGTCGCTCGAGCGCGGCTTCCACGGAGTCGCCGCCGAAGAGCGCCAGGCCGAGGCTGTTGGCTTCGCCGACCACCAGGCTGATGGAACCGTTCTTCTCGCGCTGCTTGAGGGCTTTGGCGATGTTCGCCGCGGCTTCGATCAATGCCTTGTTGCCCAGCGAGTTGCCGGACACTACCAGCGGACGCTTGGCCGCCAGCAGGGCATCGGCGATGCGCTGGGCGAAGGCCTGGGCCTGCGGGTCGAGGTCGGCCACGGACGGGGCGCTTGGGTCGATCGCGTGGGCCACGGCGAAGCCGAGGCGAGCGAGATCGTCCGGCGCGGCGTGAACGGTTTCCTCGGCCACGTCGTCGAGGCGGGTCGCGCTGACGCTGGCGATGAACAGTGGGTTCTGCGCATGCTGGGCGATGTTCTTCACCGCGGCGTCGAGCCACGGCTGGACCTTCATGTCGGCAGCCATCTCGACGGCCTTGCCCTTCACCGACTGGCGCAGGGCCAGGGCGATGCGGGCGGCGGTCTGGGTCAGGTCCTCGCCGAGGACGAAGACCGCGTCGTGGTCCTCGATGTCGCGGATGCTCGGCACCGGCAGCGGGCCTTCCTGCATGACCTGCAGGATCAGGCGCAGGCGGTCGAGCTCGCCTTCGTTGATGCCGCTGTAGAAGTTGCCTTCGCCAACCAGCTCGCGCAGGGCGAAGTTGCTTTCCAGGCTGGCGCGCGGCGAACCGATGCCGACCACCTTGCGCTCCTTCAGCAGGGCGGCGGCCTGGTCGAGGGCGCCGTCCAGGCTCAGCTTCTGCTTGCTCAGCACCAGCAGCGGCTGGCGCGGACGGTCTTCGCGGTTGACGTAGCCGTAGCCGAAGCGACCGCGGTCGCAGAGGAAGTAGTGGTTGACCGAGCCGTTGTAGCGGTTCTCGATGCGGCGGATCTCGCCGTAGCGCTCGCCGGGGCTGATGTTGCAGCCGCTGGAGCAGCCGTGGCAGATGCTCGGGGCGAACTGCATGTCCCACTTGCGGTTGTAGCGCTCGGAGTGGGTCTTGTCGGTGAACACGCCGGTGGGGCAGACCTCGGTGAGGTTGCCGGAGAACTCGCTTTCCAGCACGCCGTCCTCGACCCGTCCGAAGTAGACGTTGTCGTGGGCGCCGTAGACGCCGAGGTCGGTGCCGCCGGCGTAGTCCTTGTAGTAGCGCACGCAGCGGTAGCAGGCGATGCAGCGGTTCATCTCATGGGCGATGAACGGGCCGAGTTCCTGGTTCTGGTGGGTGCGCTTGGTGAAGCGGTACCGGCGCTCGTTGTGGCCGGTCATCACCGTCATGTCCTGCAGGTGGCAGTGACCGCCTTCCTCGCACACCGGGCAGTCGTGCGGGTGGTTGGTCATCAGCCATTCGACGACGCTGGCGCGGAACTGCTTGGCCTCTTCGTCTTCGATGGAGATCCAGGTGTTGTCGGTGGCGGGGGTCATGCAGGACATGACGAGGCGACCACGCTTGTCGTTCTCGTCGGTGTACTGCTTCACCGCGCACTGGCGGCAGGCGCCGACGCTACCGAGCGCCGGGTGCCAGCAGAAGTAGGGAATGTCGAGACCGAGGGACAGACAGGCCTGCAGGAGGTTGTCTGCACCATCGACTTCGAGCGTCTTGCCGTCTACGTGGATAGTGGCCATGGTTCAAGTCTTCGTTGGCCCGTTGTCAGCGGGCGTGGCTAATAGAAACTCACGGTTCCGTCGGGCCTGCGGCCGGGCCGCGGCACGACGACGAAACATCGCCGGACGGCTGGCCGTCCGGCTGCAAAGCATCAGGCGCCGACCGTTGCCGGGCGCGGCGCGGCCGAAGGCTGGCGGGAGATGCCCGCCTCGAATTCGGCACGGAAATACTTGAGGGCGCTGCCCAGCGGCTCGACGGCTCCCGGCGCGTGGGCGCAGAAGGTCTTGCCTGGGCCGAGGAAGTTGACCAGCTGCTCGAGGGTCTCGAGGTCGCCGGGCTGGCCTTCGCCCCGCTCCAGGGCACGCAGCAGCTTCACGCTCCACGGCAGGCCATCGCGGCAGGGGGTGCACCAGCCGCAGGACTCGCGGGCGAAGAACTCTTCCATGTTGCGCAGCAGGGAAACCATGTTGATGCTGTCGTCCACCGCCATGGCCAGGCCGGTGCCCATCCGGGTGCCGACCTTGGCGATGCCGCCGGCGAACATCTGCGCATCCAGGTGCTCCGGGAGCAGGAAGCCGGTACCGGCGCCGCCGGGCTGCCAGGCCTTGAGCTGGAAGCCGTCGCGCATGCCGCCGGCGTAGTCCTCGAACAGCTCGCGGGCGCTGACGCCGAACGGCAGTTCCCACAGGCCGGGGTTCTTCACCTTGCCGGAGAAGCCCATCAGCTTGGTGCCCATGTCTTCGCTGCCGGGGCGGGCCAGGGTCTTGTACCAGTCCACGCCGTTGCCGACGATGGCCGGCACGTTGCACAGCGTCTCCACGTTGTTCACGCAGGTCGGCTTGCCCCAGACGCCGACGGCGGCAGGGAAGGGCGGTTTGGAACGCGGGTTGGCGCGGCGGCCTTCCAGCGAGTTGATCAGCGCGGTCTCTTCGCCGCAGATGTAGCGGCCGGCACCGGTGTGGACGAACAGCTCGAAATCGAAGCCGCTGCCGAGGATGTTCTTGCCGAGCAGGCCGGCGGCCTTGGCTTCGTCGATGGCGCGGTTGAGGTTGCGCGCCGCGTCGACGTATTCGCCGCGCAGGAAGATGTAGCCGCGGTAGGCCTTCAGCGCGCGTGCGGAAATCAGCATGCCTTCCACCAGCAGGTGCGGCAGCTGCTCCATGAGCATGCGGTCCTTCCAGGTGTTCGGCTCCATCTCGTCCGCGTTGCACAGCAGGTAGCGGATGTTCAGCGACTCGTCCTTCGGCATCAGGCCCCACTTCACGCCGGTGGGGAAGCCCGCGCCGCCGCGGCCCTTGAGGCCGGAGTCCTTGACGGTCTGGACGATGTCGTCTTGGGCCATCTGGGTCAGCGCCTTGCGCGCCGCGGCATAGCCGTCCTTGCTCTGGTATTCCTCGAGCCAGACGGGCTGGGCGTCTTCGCGCAGGCGCCAGGTCAGCGGATGGGTTTCCGCCGAACGCGCCATGCGGTTGGCCGGACCAATGGAGGTAAGGGTCATACGTAGGCCTCCAGCAGTTTGGCGACACCGTCGGGACGCACGTCGCCATGGGTGTCGTCGTCGATCATCAGCGCCGGGGCCTTGTCGCAGTTGCCCAGGCAGCAGACCGGGAGCAGGGTGAAGCGTCCGTCGGCGGTAGTCTGGCCGAGACCGATGCCGAGTTGCTTCTGGATCTCGCCGACCACCGACTCGTGGCCGCCGATGTAGCAGACCATGCTGTCGCAGACGCGGATGATGTGGCGGCCCACCGGCTGGCGGAATATCTGACTATAGAAGGTGGCGACGCCTTCGACGTCGCTGGCCGGGATCCCCAGCACCTCGCCGATCGCCGGGATGGCGCCGTCCGGCACCCAGCCGCGCTGTTTCTGGACGATCTTCAGGGCTTCGATGGACGCCGCGCGCGGGTCCTCGTAGTGATGCATTTCATGCTCGATGGACGAGCGCTCGGTTTCGCTGAGGACGAAACGGTCGGTCTGAATCAGGTTGCTCTGGCTCATGTCAGCGGTCCACGTCAGCCATAACGAAATCGATGCTACCCAGGTAGGCGATCAGGTCCGCGATCATGCTGCCGTTGATCACCGAGGGGATCTGTTGCAGGTGCGCGAAGCTGGGCGTCCGGATACGCGTGCGGTAGCTCATGGTGCTGCCGTCGCTGGTCAGGTAGTAGCTGTTGATACCCTTGGTCGCCTCGATCATCTGGAAGGCTTCGTTGGCCGGCATGACCGGACCCCAGGAAACCTGCAGGAAGTGGGTGATCAGGGTTTCGATGTGTTGCAGCGTGCGTTCTTTCGGCGGCGGCGTGGTCAGCGGATGGTCGGCCTTGTAAGGGCCTTCCGGCATGTTCTTCAGGCACTGTTCGATGATCCGCAGGCTCTGGCGCATCTCGCCCATCTTGACCATGCAGCGGTCGTAGGCGTCGCCGTTGTGGGCCAGCGGTACCTCGAACTCGAAGTTCTCGTAGCCGGAGTAGGGGCGGGCCTTGCGCAGGTCGAAGTCGCAACCGGTGGCGCGCAGGCCGGCGCCGGTGGTGCCCCACTCGAGGGCTTCCTTGGTGTTGTACTGGGCGACGCCGATGGTCCGGCCGCGCAGGATGCTGTTCTTCAGGGCCGCGGTCTCGTACTCGTCGAGGCGCTTGGGCATCCAGTCGAGGAACTCGCGGACCAGCTTGTCCCAGCCGCGCGGCAGGTCGTGGGCGACGCCACCGATGCGGTACCAGGCCGGGTGCAGGCGGAAGCCGGTGATGGCCTCGACCACCTTGTAGGCGCGCTGGCGGTCGGTGAAGGTGAAGAACACCGGGGTCATGGCGCCGACGTCTTGGATATAGGTGCCCAGGTACAGCAGGTGGTTCAGGATACGGAAGAACTCCGCCATCATGATCCGGATCACGTCGACCCGCTGCGGCACCTTGATCCCTGCGAGCTTCTCCACCGAGAGTACGTAGGGCAGGTTGTTCATCACCCCGCCGAGGTAGTCGATGCGGTCGGTGTAGGGGATGAAACTGTGCCAGGACTGGCGCTCGGCCATCTTCTCGGCGCCGCGGTGGTGGTAGCCGATCTCCGGGACGCAGTCGATGATCTCCTCGCCGTCCAGTTGCAGGATGATGCGGAACGCGCCGTGGGCGGACGGGTGGTTCGGGCCGAGGTTGAGGAACATGTAGTCCTCGTTCTCGCCGTGGCGCTTCATGCCCCAGTCTTCCGGCTTGAAGCGCAGGGCTTCCTGCTCCAGGTCCTGCTTGGCGGCGGACAGGGAGTAGGGATCGAACTCGGTGGCGCGCGCCGGGTAATCCTTGCGCAGCGGATGGCCCTGCCAGGTCGGCGGCATCAGCATGCGGGTCAGGTGCGGGTGGCCGGTGAAGGTGATGCCGTACATGTCCCACACTTCGCGCTCGTACCAGTTGGCGTTGGGCCAGATACGGGTGGCGGTGGGCAGGTTGAGGTCGCGCTCGGACAAGGCGACCTTGATCATCACGTCACTATTACGCTCCAGCGACATCAGGTGGTAGAACACGCTGAAGTCGGCGCTCGGCAGGCCGCGGCGATGGGTGCGCAGCCGCTCGTCGACGCCGTGCAGGTCGTAGAGCATCACGTAGGGCTTGGGTACCTGACGGAGGAAGGTCAGGACTTCGATCAGTCTTTCGCGCGGGACCCAGAGCACCGGCATGCCGGTACGGGTGGGCTGGACGGTGAAGGTCTCGGCGCCAAAGCGGGAATTCAGTTCGACGACGATATCCTGGTCGTCTGCCTTGTAAGGCGGGATGTACAGAGCGGAGTCTGCAGTCATGGTCTCGGTCGCTTTCGGTCAACGGTGGGGTGAACGCGGCTGGTCTCGGCCGGCCAGCGGGGCTGGCCGGGAGTTCCGGATCACACTTCGTCGGGGCTGCGCAGGTTGGTCACCTGGATGCGCTGCTCGCGTTTCAGGTCTTTCTGGGCCGGCATTTCGGCGCGGTAGACCCCCTGGTCGCCAACGACCCAGGACAGCGGGCGGCGCTCCTGGCCGATGGATTCCTGCAACAGCATCAGGCCTTGCAGGAACGCCTCCGGACGGGGCGGGCAGCCGGGGATGTAGACGTCCACAGGGAGGAACTTGTCGACCCCCTGGACCACCGAATAGATGTCGTACATGCCGCCGGAATTGGCGCACGAGCCCATGGAGATGACCCACTTGGGTTCGAGCATCTGCTCGTAGAGGCGCTGGATGACCGGGGCCATCTTGATGAAGCAGGTGCCGGCGATGACCATGAAGTCGGCCTGGCGCGGCGACGCCCGGATCACTTCGGCGCCGAAGCGGGCGATATCGTGCGGCGCGGTGAAGGCGGTGGTCATCTCCACGTAGCAGCACGACAGCCCGAAGTTATAGGGCCAGAGCGAGTTCTTGCGACCCCAGTTGACGGTGGAGTTCAGCACATCCTCGAGCTTGCCCATGAAGATGTTCTTGTGAACCTGGCCCTCGACCAGCGGGTCGGCTACGGTTTCCCGTTCGCCTATCGGGTATTGGTCGTTGGCCGCATCGGGATCGATCCGGGTAAGTTTGTATTGCATCGCCAAAGCCTCATTGTTTTAGCTTCGCCTGCCGCTTGCGACGGCTTTCGGGAGCCCAATCGAGCGCACCGATCCGCCAAAGATAGACAAGACCCGCCAACAGAATTGCTATGAAAATGGTTGCCTCGATCAGGCCGGCCCAGCCGCTTTCGCGAACCGACACCGACCAGGCGAAGAGGAAGAGGGCTTCGACGTCGAAGATCACGAAGAGCATCGCGACCAGATAGAATTTTGCCGAGAGACGCAGGCGTGCGCCTCCGGTGGGGACGATCCCGGATTCGAAGGGTTCGTTCTTGCTGCGACCAAATGCCTTGCTGCCAAGCAGGGACGAAACCCCTAGCATGAAGGCGAGAAGGCCAACGACCCCTAGAAGGAAGGCAGCGAATCCCCAGTGATGAGCTGCAAGTTCAGCTGGGTTTGGCATGCTGATACTCCTTCTGTACCGGATATATAAGATCGTGGGTTCTGGGCGCAATGCCCGACTTCTTGTGCAACCCGCTGCGTAGTGAGCTAAGGGTTGTATGTATCTTTCCGATTTTATGCCCAAAGCGCCGGACAAGTAAATTTTTCTAACACAAACAGACGCTTCTCTGCTTTTTCCAGCGCTTTGGTTAATCCCCGAAACCCTCGTGAATGCTGTCTTTGCGAGAAATGGCGCGGCCTGGCTGGCTTTTGGTCGTATTGCCGCGAAGCGTGGTGGAGGGCTCTTTGCAAGGCTTCAAACGATAATGAATATCGTTTGCAATGTCGCATCCGTATAACTTCGCTACATATATTCTTCGCCGCGTTACTATTGTTTACCCTTTTATTGGTAATTACTCTCGCCCAATCCGTTATTGCATTAAACCGGGAATATTCTCCGGGCCGGGCGCATGGAGGTTTTTCTTCTTTCCGCACCATGGCAACCCGGCTGCGGCGCCGCCTGGGGCTGCGCCCGCGGTTCTTCGTGACGGATGCGAAGGCGCTGGGCAAGGTTTGCGGCGGTTCGCTTCGCAGCGTAGATGTAGTCGCTCCGGAGGTGCGCTACCTGGGGGCTGCGGTAGCGACCCGGGGTTTCTTGCCGACCCAGGCCCAGACCATTTCGCAGGCGATCGGCTGGTTGCCGTTCTCGTCGCTGACCAACACCGCCACGCGGACCTCGCCCTTGTCCTGTTGCCGGATCTGCTCGATCTGTCCGGCCTCCAGCGTCGCGATGGCGGTCAGGTTGCCCTGGGCGCGCTTGAGATAGTCGATCTTCATGGTCTTGATCAGCGGCAGCTTGTCGTCCGGTACGTTCATTCCGACCAGGAAGCCGCTGGCCGACTCGGCGAGCAAGGCCATCGCCGCGGCATGGATACCTTTTATGTGGTTCTGCACCGGTCGACGGTTCTTCAGGCTGAGGATGGCGCGCTCCTGCCCCAGTTCATGGATGCGCACCCTCGCCGTGCCGGCGAAGCGCACCTGGGAGCCCAGCAGCAGCGTCAGGCTGCGGCTGCGCAGGCGGCGGGGGAGGAGGTTGATGGCGCCGACGGCGCGGCTGAGACGATTGCGCTTGGGCATGCTGGCGTCCTTCCATAGAGAGGGGAGCCTGCATTCCACCCGCTTTGCCCGGGCTTGCCCACGGCTGTAGCGGCGACCTGCGCCGGCATTCCGGCCAACGCAGGTCGTCGTGGCGCGTCAGAGCAGGCGTCGGCCGTCTTCGCGGGTGATCACCACGGTGGCCGAGCGTGGCCGGCGGCCCGGCCCGTCCGGCCAGGTGCTGAGGAGGTTATCGGCGGTCGAGCCTTCCCCCGGGTGCTGGATGTTGATGAACAGCGTACGGAAGTCCGGCGTCGCGGCAATGCCGGTCACCTCGCAACCCAGCGGACCGGTGAGGAAGCGCTTCAGTTCGCCGGTGCGCGGGTCGGCCACCAGCATCTGGTTGTTGCCGAACGGGCCGCTGCTCAACTGGCTGCCGCTCATGTCGGTCTGGATCCACAGGCGGCCTTCCGGGTCGAACCAGAGGCCGTCGGGGCTGGCCAGGATATTGTCCTGGTTCAGCGGCTTGCCGTCCGGGCCGCGGCTGTCTTCGCCGGGACCGGCGAGCATGAACAGGTCCCAGGTGAAGCGTTGCCCGGCATAGTCGCGGCTGCGTTCGCGCCAGCGGATGATATGGCCGTAGGCGTTCTTCACCCGTGGGTTGGCCGCGTCGGCGACGGTGCGCGACGTGTTGTTGGTGAGGGTGAAGTAGACGTCACCGTTGTCCGGGTTGACCGCGCCCCACTCCGGGCGATCCATCTTGGTCGCGCCGAGGACATCGGCGGCCAGGCGGGTGTTGATCAGCACTTCGCCCTGGTCGGCGAAGCTCACCCCGGCCTTGCGACAGGCCGCGCGGAAGTTGCCGTCGGCGATGTCCAGCGGCAGCCACTGGCCGCTGCCATCGGCGTTGAAGCGGGCGACGTAGAGGGTGCCTTCGTCGAGCAGGCGAGTGTTGCTGCGACCCGGACGGAACTTGTCGCGGCTGACGTACTTGTAGATGTATTCGTTCTGCGAGTCGTCGCCGGAGTAGCAGACTACCTGGCGGCCCGGCTTGACCGGGGCGAAGACCAGGCCTTCGTGGGCGAAGCGGCCGAGAGCGGTGCGCTTGACCGGCACCGATTGCGGGTCGAACGGGTCGATCTCGACGATCCAGCCGAAGTTGTTCGGTTCGTTGCGGTAGTCGTCCTGGGCCTGTTTGCCCTTGCGGGTGGCGTCGAAGCGTTCGAACTCGTCGCCCGCCAGGGTTTCCCAGCCGAAACGGCTGGTGTTGCGAATGCCGTAGCGGGTCAGTTCGCGCGGCAGTTCGCTGTCCTGGGTGGAGAAATAGCCGACCCAGTTCTCCTCGCAGGTGAGGTAGGTGCCCCAGGGGGTGAAACCGTTGGAACAGTTGTTATGGGTGCCGCGGGTGCGGGTGCCGTCCGGACTGTGGCGGGTGCGCAGCAGTTCGTGGCCGCGCGCCGGGCCGGCGATACGCATCGGCGTGGCGGCGGTGATCCGGCGATTTCGTTGCGACGGCACGACATTCCACTCGCCACGCACGTTGCGACGGATCTCCACGACGGAAACGCCATGGGCGTTGATTTCCTTGCGCACTTCATCGGCGACGGTGCGCTTGCCATCGACCACGGTCGGGCCATTGGTGTGCAGCAGCGGCGCGTCGATGTATTCATGGTTGAGCACCAGCAGGCCATGGTTGCTGATGTGTCCGCCGCCGAAGCCGAACTGCGCGTCGATCGGGAAGAAGTGCATGCCGTCGTGGTGCATGCCGATCTGTTCGGCCTGGTCCTGGGCGCTGTTGCTGGCGTCGTCGAGGAAGCCCGGATAACTGCCGCTGATCGGGGTGCCCCAGGGTATGAAGGGCGTCGCCTTGTAGCCGGCGGGCACCCGGATGGTATCGGCACGGCCGCTGGCGATGGCTTCGAAGGGCAAGCGGTTGCGGCGTTTGAAAGGCAAGCCGCGCAGGCCTTCCGCGGCGGGCACCTGCGCTTCGGCGGGAGCGGCGCTGGCGGGGAGCGCGACGCCGAGGAAGGCGAGGGCGCCGAGCGCCGCGCCGCCGGCCAGGACCTGGCGGCGGCCGAGGCCGGCGATCAGGTCGTTCATGTGCGGGTTGTTCGAATGGTTGCTGGGCAACTCGTCGCCATCACCGAACAGGATGGCATCTTTTTTCTCCAGGCTCACGGACGTGCTCCTTGTGGGCTGATCGACGGAGCATTGACGCTAACCGCTGAAAGCGACGGGACGATGACAGGCACTCGAGGCCTTTTGCCATGATCCGGAAATGAAAAACCCCGGCCGGAGCCGGGGTTTTCGCGAGGCGGGCCGGGCAGATCGTGGCTGCCCGGCTGGCCCCTGTTCCTTAGTGGAACTGGTTCATGGTGTTGTCTTTGCCGCTGGCCTTCAGAGCGGCTTCGCCTGCGAAGTACTCTTTATGGTTGTCGCCGATGTCGGAGCCCGCCATGTTCTGGTGCTTGACGCAGGCGATGCCCTGGCGCAGTTCCTGGCGCTGCACGCCCTTCACGTAGGCCAGCATGCCTTCGTCGGCGAAGTAGCCCTTGGCCAGGTTGTCGGTGGACAGCGCGGCGGTGTGGTAGGTCGGCAGGGTGATCAGGTGGTGGAAGATGCCGGCGTGGGCCGAGCCATCGCGCTGGAAGGTGCGGATCTTCTCGTCGGCGACCTTGGCCAGCTCGGTGTCGTCGTACTCGACGCTCATCAGCTTGTTGCGGTCGTAGGCGGAAACGTCCTTGCCTTCGGCGACGAACGCATCGAACACCTGCTGGCGGAAGTTCAGGGTCCAGTTGAAGGACGGGCTGTTGTTGTAGACCAGCTTGGCGTTCGGAATCACTTCGCGGATGCGATCGACCATTGCCTTGATCTGGCCGACGTGCGGCTTCTCGGTTTCGATCCAGAGCAGGTCGGCGCCGTTCTGCAGCGAGGTGATGCAGTCCAGGACGCAGCGATCTTCGCCGGTGCCCTTGCGGAACTGGAACAGGTTGGAAGCCAGGCGCTTCGGACGCAGCAGCTTGCCTTCGCGCTTGATCACGACGTCGCCGTTGCCCAGCTCGGCCTCGGAGATTTCTTCGCAATCCAGGAAGGAGTTGTACAGGTCGCCCAGGTCGCCCGGCTCGTTGGTCACGGCGATCTGCTTGGTCAGGCCGGCGCCCAGGGAGTCGGTACGGGCGACGATCACGCCATCGTCCACGCCCAGCTCGAGGAAGGCGTAGCGTACGGCATTGATCTTGGCGAGGAAGTCGATGTGCGGAACGGTGACCTTGCCGTCCTGGTGGCCGCACTGCTTCTCGTCGGACACCTGGTTCTCGATCTGGATGCAGCAGGCGCCGGCTTCGATCATCTTCTTGGCCAGCAGGTAGGTCGCCTCGGCGTTGCCGAAGCCGGCGTCGATGTCGGCGATGATCGGCACCACGTGGGTTTCGAAGTTGTCGATCTGGGCCAGCAGCTCGGCTTCCTTGGCCTTGTCGCCAGCGGCGCGGGCAGCGTCCAGGCCGGTGAACAGCAGGTCCAGCTCGCGGGCGTCAGCCTGGCGCAGGAAGGTGTACAGCTCTTCGATCAGGCCGGAAACCGCGGTTTTCTCGTGCATGGACTGGTCCGGCAGCGGGCCGAAGTCGGAGCGCAGCGCGGCGACCATCCAACCGGACAGGTAGAGGTAGCGCTTGTTGGTGGTCTTCAGGTGCTTCTTGATCGAGATCAGCTTCTGCTGCCCGATGAAGCCGTGCCAGCAACCCAGCGACTGGGTGTAGACGGAGGAGTCCGCATCGTATTCGGCCATGTCCTTGCGCATGATGGCCGCGGTGTACTTGGCGATATCCAGGCCGGTCTTGAAGCGGTTCTGGATACGCATGCGAGCTGCGTACTCGGGGTTGATCGCGCTCCAGCTGCTGCCGTTCTTCTCTTTCAGCGCGGCAACTGCCTTGATCTCGTTCTGATATGCGGACATGGTCAATCCTTCAAGAAATGTATTGGTTGAGCACCGACTGACCCACTCAAAACCTGCTGGTGAAGGTTGTCTTGCGGGTGGCTCACCGCTGCATGGCGAGAGAATGACCGTGGCGAAGAATGACGCCGAGGAGGGGGTGGAGACGAACAGTTCGCGGACCGTGCTTCTCGACTGGATCAAGTGCCGTTCGGCTCGTGGTTGCCGGTGGGCGACTCGCTGTCGAGTCTTTCGATCTGGCTGATACGTAAACGCTTCCCCGTCCCTCAGGACAACTTCGTTCCAGTCGCAATCTCGTCAAGCCGCCTTGTGGGCAGATCAACACGGTGGAGGCCGAGGGCGTATCGGCGCAGGCACCGGGAGCTCGTCGTTTCAGAGCCCCTGATTAGCGGGAGCGGGGCCATCATGCTCTGGAAAAAATCCGTCGTCAAACGTTTTGTAGTGTTTTTTCAAGACTACTACACGAAGGTCTAAGAGTGACCGGATGGTCTTGTCTGGTCGAGATGTTTCCGTTTGCATCGAAAATGCCCGCAAAAGCCCGCGCCCCGCGGCTTTGCCGGAGCGGGAGGCAATTCGCGCTGGAAAGAGCGCCGTCGGTCAGTCGAGGGTTTCGACTTTCAGGCGCAAGCTGGTGTCGTCGCGTCCCTGGGTCGAGTAGCGACGCACGAAGCCGTGCTGGTCGGCCTGGTTCTGTTCGCTGACGCCGCCCAGGGTGATCCACTCGCCGAGCTTGCCGCTGACCCGGGTGTCGGTGCTCTGGGTATCGATGACGCCGGGATGGCTCTGGCTGAGGCGGTCATTGCTGGAACTGATGGTGACGTGCACCAGGTTGCCGGTCAGCGTCGCGGTGACGTAGAAGCCGCGGTTGACGTTGCGGTATTCGGTCTGGCTGTAGATCTGCCCGTAGGGACCGGTGGCGGTGCTGGTGATGGGGACGCTCTGGCCGACCTGGATCAGCGCCGGGTAGCCCTCGGTGGCCTGGACCTGCTGGCTGCCGCCGGAACGGCTGTCGGTGGAGCGACGGATGATGCGGACTCGATCCTTGCCGTTGACCTCGCCGCGGCCGCTCTGGATCTCGATGTTGCCGGCGCTGGTCGAACCATCCACCGAATAGCCGCGGCTGTCCTGTTGCAGGTTCTCGCTGGTATCCACGGTGATCAGCAGGCGATGCGGGCGCGAGTCGATCTGCTGCAGGACCGATTGCAACTCGCGGATCTTCGCCGGCTCGGCATTGACGATCAACTGGTTGCCATAGGCGGTGACCTTGCCTTCGCTGCCGATGACCGACTGGGCCACCGCCATCACGTCGTCGGCGGTGCGGTAGTTGAGCGGGATCACTTCGGTGCGCGGGGCGGCCGAGGCGCCGAGAACGACCGTCGCCAGCAGCGAGGAGAGCAGGGTGGTGCGCAACAGGGTCACAGGAGGAAGCTCCGCAGGTCCGGGTCGGAAAGGCTGGTGTCCCAGGCCTGCTCGAAGCGGGCCTGGAGTTGACGCACCCGCCCGGCGGCACGGTAGCAGGCGTAGCCCGCCGGTTGCGCCGGTTTCGGGCGCAGTAGCAGGCCCTGGTCGTCGGCCAGGAGGAAGGCGTCGTCCTCTTTAGGGTAGTCCGGGTTGAGCCGGCGGATCAGGCAGTTGCTCGACAGGCGGCGCGAAAGGCTGATCAGGCGGTGGCCGTTGCGCACGGCCTGGGCGCTGTCGCCAACGAGGATACGCAGGCGATTGCGTGGATTGGCCAGGAGGAAACGGGTGCAGGCTTCCTGGATGCTGCTGTGGTGATAGAGCCAGCTTTCCAGGTCGGGACTGTGCAGGCAGAGTGAGCGGCGGGCCTGCTGCAGGAGGGCCAGGGCATGGGCGCGGGCTTCCTGCGGATGCTCGAAGCGCTCCAGCGGCTCATGTTCGCCGAGGCGGAATGGCGCTGGTTCCCAGCGTTCCGCAGGCAGCGCGGCGCTGGCCGGGTTGCGTACCGCAAAGCACCCCGGAGAGCTGAATTCGATGGCCGGCAGGTCGGCCGGCGAGGTCTCCGGGGCGTCGCTCATCGGGCCTCAGTCGCTGTCGCGAACCATGTCGACATGGGGCAGGCCGGCGTCGAGGAACTCGCCGCTGTCGACCTTGAAGCCCAGTCGCTCGTAGAAGGGTATGGCATAGACCTGCGCGGTCAGCAGTTGGCGCTTCAGGCCGCGTCGCTCGGCTTCCTCGATGGCCGCGCGCATCAGCGCGTCGCCGACCTTCAGGCCGCGCCAGTCCTTGAGTACCGAGACCCTGCCGATGTGCCCGTCGCCCAGCAGGCGCGCGGTGCCGATCGCGTATTCGCCTTCATAGGCGAGAAAATGCACGGCTTCGTCGTCTTCGGCGTCCCACTCCAGTTCCGGCGGAACCGACTGTTCGGCAATGAAGACCGCTTCGCGGATGCGGCGCAGCTCGGCATTGTCCTTCTGCCAGTCGGCTACGCGTACGCGGATCTTATTCATCTGCAAACTCCAAACTGCCCTGTTTGACCAACTCCGCCAACAGCTTACGCGCATCGTCATCGGCCAGCCATTGGCCGAGGTTTTCCAGATGCAACGCATCGGCCGAGCAGACCAGCTTCAGCAGTTCCTTGAGCTGCCCGGGCAGGAGTACGCTCTGGCCGCTGGCGAACAGCACCAGGCCGATGTCGATCTCGCTCCAGGCCAGGCGGGCGCTGGGGTTGCGCACCAGCAGCGCGCCATCCTCGAGGGCGCCGAACAGCTCCTCCTCGGGGATCTCCTCGCCGGCAACCAGTTCGGGATAGCGCGGCTCGGTCATGAACTGGCCGAACCAAGTCAGCAGCAGGCGCTCGTCGCTCATGTGCTCCTGGATCAGGCCCTGCAGGCGCTCCAGAGCGTCGCGCTGGATCTGGTGCGGATCGTCGCCTACCGGTTGCAGGCCGGCATCGGTGTAGCGCTCCTCATCGGAGAGGAACTGGCCGAGGAAGTCGGTGAAATGGGTCAGCACTTCGGCGGCGCTGGGCGCGCGGAAGCCGATCGAGTAGGTCATGCACTCGTCTTCGGCGATGCCGTAGTGGGCGAGGCGCGGGGGCAGGTAGAGCATGTCGCCGGGCTCCAGGACCCACTCGTCGCTCTGTTCGAAGTCGGCGAGGATGCGCAGGTCGGCGTGCTCGCGCAGCGGGCTGTCGCTGCTGCACATCTGTCCGACTTTCCAGCGCCGGCGTCCGTGGCCCTGAAGCAGGAATACGTCGTAGTTGTCGAAGTGCGGACCGACGCCGCCGCCGGGAGCGGCGTAGCTGATCATTACGTCGTCGATCCGCCAGCTGGGCAGGAAGCGGAATTGCTCCAGCAGTTGGGCGACTTCCGGGACGAACTGGTCGACCGCCTGGACCAGCAGGGTCCAGTCCTGTTCCGGCAGGTGCTGGTAGTCCTCCTCCTGGAACGGGCCACGGCGCATTTCCCACGGGGTTTTCCCGTGTTCGAGGACGATGCGCGATTCCACCGACTCCTCCAGCGACAGCCCGGCCAGCTCGTCGGCGGACAGCGGGCTTTCGAAGTCCGGGATCGCCTGGCGGACCAGCAGCGGTTTGCGCTGCCAGTAGTCGCGGAGGAATTCGGCAGCGGTCAGTCCGCCCAGAAGTTGCAGGGGAGTATCAGCATTCATGGTTAAGTCCTTGAAACAAAAACGCCCGGCGCAGCCGGGCGTGCAAAAGGGTTGCGTGCTCAGATGCGCTTGGCCTGGGCGGCGGCATTGCCGACGTAGCCGGCCGGGGTCAGCTTCTTCAGCTCGACCTTGGCCTCGGCGGGAATCGCCAGCTCTTCGATGAAAGTCTGCAAGGCTTCGGCGCTGATGCCTTTGCCGCGGGTCAGTTCCTTCAGCTTCTCGTAGGGGTTTTCCACGCCATAGCGACGCATCACGGTCTGCACCGGCTCGGCGAGGACTTCCCAGCAGGCGTCCAGGTCTTCGGCGATGCGCTGGGCGTTCAGCTCCAGCTTGCCGATGCCCTTCAGGCTGGCCTCGTAGGCGATGACGCTGTGGGCGATGCCGACGCCGAGGTTGCGCAGCACGGTGGAGTCGGTCAGGTCGCGCTGCCAGCGCGAGATCGGCAGCTTGCTGGCCAGGTGCTGGAACAGCGCGTTGGCGATGCCGAGGTTACCCTCGGAGTTCTCGAAGTCGATCGGGTTGACCTTGTGCGGCATGGTCGAGGAGCCGATCTCGCCGGCCACGGTCTTCTGCTTGAAGTAGCCGAGGGAGATGTAGCCCCAGACGTCGCGGTCGAAGTCGATGAGGATGGTGTTGAAGCGGGCGATCGCATCGAACAGCTCGGCGATGTAGTCGTGCGGCTCGATCTGGGTGGTGTAGGGGTTGAAGGTCAGGCCGAGGTCGCCTTCGATGAACTGGCGGGCGTTGGCTTCCCAGTCGACTTCGGGATAGGCGGACAGGTGGGCGTTGTAGTTGCCCACGGCGCCGTTGATCTTGCCCAGCAACTCGATGCCGGCGACCTGCTTGATCTGCCGCTCCAGGCGGTAGACGACGTTGGCCAGTTCCTTGCCCAGGGTGGTCGGCGAGGCGGGCTGGCCGTGGGTGCGGGAGAGCATCGGCACGTCGGCGAATTTCACCGCCAGTTCGCGGATGGCCTCGGCGATCTGGCGCATCAGCGGCAGCAGCACGCTGTCGCGACCCTCGCGGAGCATCAGGGCGTGGGACAGGTTGTTGATGTCCTCGGAGGTGCAGGCGAAGTGGATGAACTCGCTGACCGCGGCCAGCTCCGGGAGCTTGGCGGCCTGTTCCTTGAGCAGGTACTCCACGGCTTTCACGTCGTGGTTGGTGGTGCGCTCGATTTCCTTGATGCGTTCGGCGTGTTCCAGCTGGAAGTCGCTGGCCAGGCTGTCGAGCAGGGCGTTGGCTTCGGCGGAGAACGGCGCGACCTCGGGAATCCCGGCGTGGGCGGCGAGGCGCTGCAGCCAGCGGACTTCCACCATGACGCGGAAACGGATCAGGCCGTATTCGCTGAAGATCGGACGCAGGCTGCTGGTTTTGCCGGCATAGCGGCCATCGACGGGGGATACCGCGGTGAGCGAGGAAAGCTGCATGAGACGTTCTCGTGGCTGGAAGTCAACGAAAAAGGGGCGCATATCATACATGAAAGGTGCGCCCCGGTGGGGCATTCAGCGGGGCCTTTCGGCGGGGCGGTTGCCCAGCAGGGGGATCAGGCTGGCGGCGAAGATCAGGGCGGCGCCGAGCAGCGACGTGTGGCTGGGCAGTTCGTCCCAGCGCAGCCAGGCGATCACCCCGGCGAAAACGATGGCCATGTAGGCGATCGGTCCGATCACTCCCGGGGAGGCCAGGGCATAGGCCTGCGACATGGTCAGTTGGCCGAGGCTGGCGAACAGTCCGGCGCCGAGCAGCAGGAGCAGTTCCTGGCCGTTCAGCGGCTGCCAGGCCCAGGCCAGCGGCACGGCGGAGAACAGGGTGCCGAACAGGGCGAAGTAGAACACGATGCGATAGGCCGGCTCGCTGTCGCTCATTTCGCGGATCGAGACGAAGGCACAGGCGGCCATCAGGCTGGAAGCGATACCGACCAGGGCGATCGGCGCCACTACCGCGCCGCTGGGCCTGGCCACCAGCAGCACGCCGAGGAAGCCGACCAGGGTGGCGACCATCATGCGGCGGGTCAGCGGCTCCTTTATCCATAGGTGTGCGATCAGCGGCGTGAACACCGGCGCGGCATAGCTGAACAGCATGGCGTCGGTCAGCGGTAGGTGGGCGAGGGCGTAGAAGTAGCAGTACATGCCGCCCAGGCCGTAGGTGGTGCGCAGCAGGTGCGATAGCGGGCGGCGGGTGCGCAGCGGGCCGATGCCGCGAGTCAGCGCCAGGGGCAGGAAGAACAGCACGCCGACGAGGTTGCGGAAGAACACCACGGTTTCGTTGTTGACGGTGCTGGAAGCCTCGCGGATCAGGCCGCCCATCAGGGCGAAGAGCAGCGCCGAAAGAGCCAGCATGGCGGCGCCCTGGGTCGGGCTGTTGCGCCGTTGCGGCTGGCTCCCGGCCATGGCCATGGCTAGCCGCGCAGCAGGGGATAGAGTTCGTTGAGCAGCCGGCGCCGGCTGAACACCATCTGCCAGCGGCTGCCGCCCAGTTGCCGCCAGAGCCGCGCCGAGCGGATGCCGGCGAGCAACAGGGCGCGGATCCGCGCGGCGTTGCTGCTGACCTGCAGGTGGCGCATGTCGCCGTGTACCTGGATGCGCTGGCGGAAGGTGCTGAGGGTGTCCTGGTAGATGCTGGCGAACGAGGCGATGACGTTCTCGTGGACCAGGCCGAAGTGCTGGACCTGCTGTTCGACCTGGTCGAGGCGCTGGCCGATCAGGTCGAGCATGTCGCCGCGCTTGTCCAGTTGCCGTTCCAGGGTCAGCATCGCCAGGGCGTAGCGCAGCGGTTCGCGCTGCAGGCTGCCGGGCTTGCGCTCCAGGGCGCTGGCCAGGGCCTTGAAGCCGTCGCGCAGGTTGAGGCTGTCGCCACCGTAGACGTCCAGGGTGCTGGCCGGGTTGCGCGCCAGCAGGCTGCCGAGCATGCAGCCCAGCGGGGCTTCGCTGATCTGCCCGGTGCGTGCCAGCTTGTCGACCAGGGCTGCGGATTCGAAGACGGCGCCGAGGGCGATCAGTTGCTGTCGCGGATCGCTCACGGGCGTCCTCCGAAATCCCAGGCTTCCGCCGTTTCGATCACGCCGCCGCCGAGGCAGACGTCGCCGTCGTAGAACACCACCGATTGCCCCGGGGTCACTGCGCGCTGCGGTTCGTCGAACACCGCGCGGTAGCCTTCCGCGGTCTTTTCCAGGACGCAGTCCTGGTCGCTCTGCCGGTAGCGCACCTTGGCCCGCAGGCGGCGCGGCCGCTCCAGCTCGACCGGGTTGACCCAGTAGATTCGCGAGGCCAGCAGGGCGCGGGAGAACAGCAGCGGGTGGTCGTTGCCCTGGCCTACCAGCAGTACGTTGCGTTGCAGGTCCTTGCCGAGTACGTACCAGGGATCGTCGCCGGCTTCCTTGAGACCGCCGATGCCGAGGCCCTGGCGCTGGCCGATGGTGTGGTACATCAGGCCGCTGTGGCGACCGATGACCTTGCCTTCGGTGGTCTCGATGTCGCCCGGCTGGGCCGGCAGGTACTGCTTGAGGAAATCGGTGAAGCGTCGCTCGCCAATGAAGCAGATGCCCGTGGAGTCCTTCTTCTTCGCCGTGGCGAGGCCGTGCTTCTCGGCGATGGCGCGGACTTCCGGCTTCTCCAGTTCGCCGACGGGGAACAGGCTGCGGGCGATCTGCTCGCCGCCCACCGCGTGCAGGAAGTAGCTCTGGTCCTTGTTCGGGTCCAGGCCCTTGAGCAGCTCGGTGCGCCCGTCGCGGTCGCGGCGCCGCACATAGTGGCCGGTGGCGATCAGGTCCGCGCCGAGCATCAGCGCGTAGTCGAGGAACGCCTTGAACTTGATTTCGCGGTTGCAGAGGATGTCCGGGTTCGGCGTACGGCCGGCCTTGTACTCGGCAAGGAAGTGCTCGAACACGTTATCCCAGTATTCCGCGGCGAAGTTCGCCGTGTGCAGCTTGATGCCGATCCGGTCGCAGACGGCCTGGGCGTCGGCCAGGTCCTCGCGGGCGGTACAGTATTCGGTGCCGTCGTCCTCGTCCCAATTCTTCATGAACAGGCCTTCGACCTGATAGCCCTGCTGCAACAGGAGCAGGGCGGAGACGGACGAGTCGACGCCGCCGGACATGCCGACGATCACGCGCTCGCGGCGTGGGGTGGGGGCGGATTCAGACATAGCGATCAGGCGTCACGGGCGAATTCGTAAAACGCGGATTCTATCAGGCCTGGGGCAGGGAGGGCGACACGTGGGTGTCGCGGATCAGCGCCAGGGGATAGCGGCCGCCGGCCAGGTAGTCGTCGATGCAGCGCAGCACCAGGTGGCTGCGCCAGCGCTGCGGCTGGGCGGCCAGTTCGTCGCGGGTCAGCCAGCGCGGGCCGATGATGCCGTCGTCGAGGGCGCGTTCGGGGTGGTGGCGCACGGGGCGGGCGGCGAAGCATACGCGCTGATAGGTGACACCGTTGGACGGCGCGGTGTACAGGTAGATGCCGGTGACGGCGCTCAGCTCGACCTCCCAGCCGGTTTCCTCGAGGGTTTCGCGCAGGGCGGCCTCGAGCAGGCTTTCGGCGGGCTCCAGGTGCCCGGCGGGCTGGTTCAGCACCTCGCGGCCGTCGGCCTGTTCCTCGACCAGCAGGAAGCGGCCCTGGTCCTCGACGATGGTCGCTACGGTGACATGGGGATGCCAGCTCATGGATGTCTCCTCGGTACGGAAAAGGCCTCGATAAAAAGAAACCCCGAGCGTAGGCTCGGGGTTTCTGCTTCGTCAGCGTGACGCCATCAGGCCAGGCTGTCGATCGCCGCGTTGAAGGTGGCGCTGGGGCGCATCACCTTGCTGGTCAGCTCCGGGTTGGAGCGATAGTAGCCGCCGATCTCGGCCGGCTTGCCCTGGACCGCATTGAGTTCGGCGACGATGGTCGCTTCCTGCTCGGTCAGGGCCTTGGCCAGCGGTGCGAAGTGCGCTTTCAGCTCAGCGTCTTCGTCCTGGGCGGCCAGGGCCTGGGCCCAGTACATCGCCAGGTAGAAGTGGCTGCCGCGGTTGTCGATGTCGCCGACCTTGCGCGACGGCGACTTGTTGTTGTCCAGCAGCTTGCCGGTGGCTTCGTCCAGCGCCTTGCCGAGCAGCTTGGCCTTGGCGTTGCCGGTCTTGATCCCGGTTTCCTCCAGGGACACGGCCAGGGCCAGGAACTCGCCCAGGGAGTCCCAGCGCAGGTAGTTCTCTTCCACCAGTTGCTGGACGTGCTTGGGTGCCGAGCCGCCGGCGCCGGTTTCGTACATGCCGCCGCCCGCCATCAGCGGAACGATGGAGAGCATCTTGGCCGAGGTGCCCAGTTCCATGATCGGGAACAGGTCGGTCAGGTAGTCGCGCAGGACGTTGCCGGTCACCGAGATGGTGTCCTTGCCGCGGATCAGGCGTTCCATGCTGACGCGAATGGCCTCGTTGTAGCCCATGATGCTGATGTCGAGACCGGTCAGGTCGTGGTCCTTGAGGTACAGCTCGACCTTCTTGCGCAGTTCGCGGTCGTGGGCGCGCTCCGGGTCCAGCCAGAAGATCGCCGGGGTATCGGACTGGCGTGCGCGGGTGACGGCCAGCTTGACCCAGTCGCGGATCGGTGCGTCCTTGGTCTGGCAGGCGCGCCAGATGTCGCCGGTCTCCACGTCGTGCTGCATCAGCACGCTGCCGTCGGCCAGGACCACGCGCATGGTGCCGTCGGCGGTCATTTCGAAGGTCTTGTCGTGGGAGCCGTATTCCTCGGCCTTCTGCGCCATCAGGCCGACGTTCGGCACGCTGCCCATGGTGGTCGGGTCGAAGGCGCCGTTGGTCTTGCAGAAGTTGATCATCTCCTGGTAGATGCGGGCGTAGGTGCTTTCCGGCATTACCGCCTTGGTGTCTTTCTGCTTGCCGTCCTTGCCCCACATCTGGCCGGAGTTGCGGATCATCGCCGGCATCGAGGCGTCGACGATGACGTCGCTCGGAATGTGCAGGTTGGTGATGCCTTTCACGGAGTCGACCATCGCCATTTCCGGGCGGTGGCTGTACACCTCGTGGATGTCGTGGAGGATCTCTTCCTGCTGGGAGGCGGGCAGCGACTTGATCTTGTCGTAGACGCTGGAGATACCGTTGTTCGGGTTCACGCCGAGCTCTTCGAAGAGTTGGCCCCACTTGTCGAAGACGTCCTTGTAGTAGACGCTCACCGCATGTCCGAAGACGATCGGGTGGGAAATCTTCATCATGGTCGCCTTGACGTGCAGGGACCACATGACGCCGGTTTCCTTGCAGTCCTGCAGGGTCTTCTCGAAGAAGTCGCGCAGCTTGCCGCAGCTCATGAACATGCTGTCGAGCACTTCGCCTTCCTGCAGGCTCAGTTGCTTCTTGACCTCGACCTTGCCGTCCTTGCCGACGAATTCGATGCGCACGTCACCGGCCTTGGCCATGGTGATGGACTGTTCGCTGGAGAAGAAGTCGCCGCCGCGCATGTAGTCGGCGTGGGAGCGCGAGGCCATGCTCCACTTGCCCATGGAGTGCGGGTGCTTGCGGGCGTAGGCCTTCACTGCGGCAGGCGCGCGACGGTCGGAATTGCCTTCGCGCAGGACCGGGTTCACGGCGCTGCCGAGGATCTTCGCGTAGCGTGCGCGAACCTCTTTCTCTTCGTCGGTCTGCGGGTCTTCCGGGAAGTCGGGAACCTTGTAGCCCAGGCCCTGCAGCTCGGCGATCGCGCCTTTCAGCTGGGGCACCGAGGCGCTGATGTTGGGCAGCTTGATGATATTGGCGTCGGGCGAGGTGGCCAGGACCGCCAGGCGGGCGAGGTCGTCTTCGATACGCTGGTCGGCTTCGAGGCGGTCGGCGAAGTTGGCCAGGATGCGTCCTGCAAGAGAGATGTCGCTGGTCTCGACGTCGATGCCGGCGGAAGCGGCAAAGGCCTTGACGATGGGGAGGAGCGAGTAGGTGGCGAGCGCGGGTGCTTCGTCGGTGAAGGTGTAGGTGATCTTCGAGCGGATGGACATCTACGGTAACTCTCTTTTTTGCTGGGCGCGCACAGAGTCTCGATACGCGTTGGTGGACGCGATGCCTTCGCTCAACATCGGGTTGAATCGAAATCGAGATATGCCGCGGGATATAGGGGCGCCAGTAGAGCGTTGTACGGCGGGTTCATGGTGGCGAACCCGACGCTGCGAGGGGAGAGGGTCTGGTCCCAGACTGCTCGGACCTCGATGACTGCGAAGTCATGGCGCGCAGTATACCACCCTCTCGCCGGGCTGATGCGCTCGCCTGTTTAGACTAAGGAAGATGTGGTTTCCGGGCGGACAACTGGGCTACCCTAGAAAGCTGCAACAGGGTTTTAACCACAACACGGAGTTCAGCATGGGATACCAAAAGATCCAGGTGCCGGCGACCGGTGACAAAATCACTGTGAATGCCGACATGTCCTTGAGCGTACCGAAGAACCCGATCATCCCGTTCATCGAGGGTGATGGCATCGGCGTCGATATCAGCCCGGTCATGATCAAGGTTGTCGACGCTGCAGTGGAAAAAGCATACAAGGGCGAGCGCAAGATCGCCTGGATGGAAGTCTACGCCGGCGAGAAGGCCACCCAGGTCTATGACCAGGACACCTGGCTGCCCCAGGAAACCCTGGACGCCGTACGCGACTACGTGGTTTCCATCAAGGGCCCGCTGACCACCCCGGTCGGTGGCGGCATCCGCTCCCTGAACGTGGCCCTGCGCCAGCAACTCGATCTCTACGTCTGCCAGCGCCCGGTACGCTGGTTCGAAGGCGTGCCCAGCCCGGTGAAGAAGCCCGGCGACGTGGACATGGTGATCTTCCGCGAGAACTCCGAGGACATCTATGCCGGCGTCGAGTGGAAGGCCGGTTCGCCGGAAGCGGAGAAGGTCATCAAGTTCCTCACCGAGGAAATGGGCGTCAAGAAGATCCGCTTCACCGAGAACTGCGGCATCGGCATCAAGCCGGTTTCCCAGGAAGGCACCAAGCGCCTGGTGCGCAAGGCCCTGCAATACGCCGTCGACAACGACCGCAGTTCGGTGACCCTGGTGCACAAGGGCAACATCATGAAGTTCACCGAGGGTGCCTTCAAGGATTGGGGCTACGAAGTCGCGCGCGATGAATTCGGCGCCGAGCTGCTGGACGGCGGTCCGTGGATGCAGTTCAAGAATCCGAAGACCGGCAAGAACGTCGTGGTCAAGGACGTGATCGCCGACGCCATGTTGCAGCAGATCCTGCTGCGCCCCGCCGAGTACGACGTGATCGCCACCCTGAACCTGAACGGCGACTATCTCTCCGACGCCCTGGCGGCCGAGGTCGGCGGCATCGGCATCGCGCCCGGCGCCAACCTGTCCGATTCGGTGGCCATGTTCGAGGCGACCCACGGCACCGCGCCGAAGTACGCCGGCCAGGACAAGGTCAACCCGGGTTCGCTGATCCTCTCCGCGGAGATGATGCTGCGCCACATGGGTTGGACCGAGGCGGCCGACCTGATCATCAAGGGCACCAACGGGGCGATCGCCGCCAAGACCGTGACCTATGACTTCGAACGCCTGATGGACGGCGCGACCCTGCTGTCCTGCTCGGAGTTCGGCGACGCGATGATTGCCAAGATGTAGGAAGGGCTAGCGCCCGAACGAGAAAAAGGCCGGTTCGCACCGGCCTTTTTCATTTCCGCATCCGCGCTGGGGTCAGGCTTCGATGGGCGTCGCCTGCGGCTCTTCCTGCGGGGCGGGGGCGGAGGGTGCGGCGGTTGTCGCGGTGGCGGGGCTGATGTTGATGGCATGCAGTCCCTTCGGTCCCTGGATGATCTCGAAATTGACCGGCTGGCCCGCCTTGAGTGTCTTGTAACCGTCCATCTGAATGGCCGAGTAATGGGCGAACAGGTCCTCATCTCGGCCCTCGGCCAGGATGAACCCGTAGCCCTTGGCGTTGTTGAACCACTTGACCTTACCGCTGAGCATGCTCATATCCCTCTGCAAAGGACTCCAACGCTGGAGTATCATCCACTACGATCCCGCGTCCGACCTGGGTCGAGACGGGTGCGGAACCCCTGATACCCTGTAGGGGTATTCCATTGTTTGTAACACCCTTTTGCAGTTAGTCAAGGCGCTGAACCATACGCCTGAGAAACGGATCAACATCATGTCGGTCCATAACTTTCCAGAAAGGCAAAGCTTTTTTTCCTCATGCATGCACCTAGCCAGATTCGACTAACATTCAATCAGGACCATCCCGAGCCTCATGAGCACGAGGACGAAGGGGCGGGGCTCGCGGTACAGGAGTCGAAGCCTGTATTACAGCCGCCACCGTTGTATAAGGTGGTACTGTTCAACGACGATTACACGCCGATGGACTTTGTTGTTGAAGTGCTGGAAGTGTTCTTCAACATGGACCGGGAAAAAGCCACCAAGATCATGTTGACGGTACATACTCAGGGTAAGGCGGTCTGCGGCTTGTTTACCCGGGACGTGGCCGAAACCAAGGCGATGCAGGTCAATCAGTATGCACGGGAGAGCCAGCATCCATTGCTCTGCGAGATAGAGAAAGACAGTTGATCGGATGTTTGGGAGCGAGGTGAAGCCATGTTGAATCGAGAGCTCGAAGTCACCCTCAATCTCGCCTTCAAGGAGGCGAGGGCCAAACGCCATGAATTCATGACGGTTGAGCACCTGCTGCTGGCCTTGCTGGACAATGAGGCGGCGGCAACGGTATTGCGTGCGTGCGGTGCCAACCTGGACAAGCTGCGGCGCGACCTGCAGGAATTCATCGATTCCACCACGCCGCTGATCCCGCAGCACGACGACGAGCGCGAAACCCAGCCGACGCTGGGCTTCCAGCGCGTCCTGCAGCGTGCGGTGTTCCACGTGCAGAGTTCCGGCAAGCGCGAAGTGACCGGGGCCAATGTCCTGGTGGCGATCTTCAGCGAACAGGAAAGCCAGGCGGTGTTCCTGCTCAAGCAGCAGAGCATCGCGCGTATCGATGTGGTGAACTACATCGCCCATGGTATCTCCAAGGTGCCCGGGCATGCCGAACATCCGCAGGATGGGGAGCAGGATATGCAGGATGAGGAAGGTGGCGAGTCGGCCACGTCCAACCATCCGCTGGACGCCTATGCCAGCAACCTCAACGAACTGGCTCGCCAGGGGCGGATCGACCCGCTGGTGGGGCGTGAGCATGAAGTCGAGCGGGTGGCGCAGATCCTTGCCCGCCGGCGCAAGAACAACCCGCTGCTGGTAGGCGAGGCGGGGGTCGGCAAGACGGCCATCGCCGAGGGCCTGGCCAAACGCATCGTCGATGGCCAGGTGCCGGACCTGCTGGCCGACAGCGTGGTCTACTCCCTCGACCTGGGTGCCTTGCTCGCGGGTACAAAGTACCGCGGCGACTTCGAGAAGCGCTTCAAGGCCTTGCTCAACGAGTTGCGCAAGCGCCCGCACGCGGTGCTGTTCATCGACGAGATCCATACCATCATCGGCGCCGGTGCGGCATCCGGCGGGGTAATGGACGCCTCCAACCTGCTCAAGCCGGTTCTGTCCTCGGGCGAGATCCGCTGCATCGGCTCGACCACCTTCCAGGAGTTCCGCGGCATCTTCGAGAAGGACCGGGCCTTGGCGCGGCGCTTCCAGAAGGTCGACGTGACCGAGCCGTCGGTGGAAGACACCTATGGCATCCTCAAGGGCCTCAAGGGGCGCTTCGAGCAGCATCACCACATCGAGTACAGCGACGAGGCGCTGCGCGCCGCGGCCGAGCTGGCGGCGCGCTACATCAACGACCGGCACATGCCGGACAAGGCCATCGACGTCATCGACGAGGCGGGCGCCTACCAGCGCCTGCAGCCGGAAGAGAAGCGCGTGAAGCGCATCGAGGTGGCGCAGGTCGAGGATATCGTGGCGAAGATTGCGCGGATCCCGCCGAAACACGTCACCACCTCCGACAAGGAGTTGCTGCGCAACCTCGAACGCGACCTCAAGCTGACCGTGTTCGGCCAGGACGACGCCATCGAGTCGCTGTCCACGGCGATCAAGCTGTCCCGGGCCGGGCTCAAGGCGCCGGACAAGCCGGTCGGCTCGTTCCTCTTCGCCGGTCCCACCGGCGTGGGCAAGACCGAGGTGGCGCGGCAGTTGGCGAAGGCCTTGGGTGTGGAGCTGGTGCGCTTCGACATGTCCGAGTACATGGAGCGGCATACCGTGTCGCGGCTGATCGGTGCGCCTCCGGGCTACGTCGGCTTCGACCAGGGCGGCCTGCTCACCGAGGCAATCACCAAGACCCCGCACTGCGTGTTGCTGCTCGACGAGATCGAGAAGGCTCACCCGGAGGTCTTCAACCTGCTGCTGCAGGTGATGGACCACGGCACCCTGACCGACAACAACGGGCGCAAGGCGGACTTCCGCAACATCATCCTGATCATGACCACCAACGCCGGCGCGGAAGTGGCGGCGCGCGCGTCGATCGGCTTCAACCAGCAGGATCACACCACCGATGCGATGGAAGTGATCAAGAAGAGCTTCACCCCGGAGTTCCGCAACCGCCTGGATACCATCATCCAGTTCGGCCGCCTGAGCACCGAGACGATCAAGAGCGTGGTCGACAAGTTCCTCACCGAGCTGCAGGCGCAGCTGGAGGACAAGCGCGTCCAGCTCGAGGTCAGCGATGCGGCGCGCGGCTGGCTGGCGGAGAAGGGCTACGACGTGCAGATGGGTGCGCGACCGATGGCGCGGCTTATCCAGGACAAGATCAAGCGGCCGTTGGCCGAGGAGATCCTGTTCGGCGAGCTGGCCGAGCATGGCGGCCTGGTGCATGTCGACCTGAAGGGCGACGAGCTGGCCTTCGAGTTCGAGATCACGGCGGCGGAGCCCGCCTGATCCGAGCGCGGCAACGAAAACGCCCGGCAGATGCCGGGCGTTTTCTTTTGCAATCGGCGAGCCGTAGCGGCTCGTGTCGACTCAGCGGGCGCGGTAGGTGATGCGGCCCTTGCTCAGGTCGTAGGGCGTCAGTTCCACGCGGACCTTGTCGCCGGTGAGGATGCGGATGTAGTTCTTGCGCATTTTGCCGGAGATGTGCGCGGTGACGACGTGCCCATTTTCCAACTCCACACGGAACATGGTGTTGGGCAGGGTGTCGACGACAGTACCTTCCATTTCGAAGCTGTCTTCTTTCGACATGCAGTAGAGCCCTCGGTATCTATGGGTGGCCCTTTCAATGAGAGGTGGGCCGTGAAAAGCGGCGTGCATTGTGCCAGAAAATCGACAATAGCGCCACACGGCTATCAGGTGAGGGCGACCCAGCGCTGGTTGACGAACAGTTCGATGGGCCGGTACTGGGTCTTGTAGTTCATCTTGCGGCAATTCTTGATCCAGTAGCCCAGGTAGACGGCCTGCAGGCCCAGGCGTTCGGTCTCGGCGATCTGCCAGAGGATCGCGTAGCGTCCCAGGCTGCGCTGCTCTTCGTCGGGATCGTAGAAGGTATAGACGGCCGAGAGTCCGTTCGGCAGCACGTCCGTCACGGCTATGGCCAGCAGGCGGCCATGCAGGCGGAACTCGAAGAAGCAGCAGAAGGGCAGGTCGCGGACCAGGAAGGTGGCGAACTGGTCGCGGCTGGGCGGATACATGTCGCCGTCGGCGTGGCGTTGCTCGATGTAGCGCCGATAGAGGTCGTAGTACTCCTCGTTGAAGCTCGGTCGCTTGCGGATCACCTGCAGTTCCGCATTGCGCTTGAGGATGCGCCGCTGCTGGCGGTTCGGGCTGAAGTCGGCGACCGGTATGCGCGCGGCGATGCAGGCGGTGCAATGCTGGCAGTGCGGACGATAGAGATGGTCGCCGCTGCGGCGGAAGCCGACCTCCGACAGCGAGGCGTACAGCTGCGTGTCCATGGGCTGGCTGGGATCGAGGAACAGGGTGGTTGCCTGCTCCTCGGGCAGGTAGCTGCACGGGTGCGGTTGCGTCGCGTAGAACTTCAGTCGGGCGAGTTCGGTCATGGTGAACTCCAGCAGGGACCCATAAGCAAGTTTATGCCAGGCACGGAAACTCGCCTAAAAATCCAGGTCGCCGGTAGGAGGCTGGTCGCGATAGCGTTGCAGGTAGTCGGCGAATTCCCCCCGGCTGATGGCGCGGGCGCCCAGGCTGTGCAGGTGGCGGGTCGGCATCTGGCAGTCGATGAGGACGAAGCCGGCGTCGCGCAGATGGCGGACCAGCGTGACGAAGCCGACCTTGGAAGCGTTGTCGGCGCGGCTGAACATCGATTCGCCGAAGAACAGCCTGCCCATGGCCAGGCCGTAGAGGCCGCCGACCAGTTGTCGCTCCTGCCAGACTTCCACGGAGTGGGCGATGCCGCGCAGGTGCAGCTCCTGGTAGGCCAGTTGCATCGGCGTGGTGATCCAGGTGCCGTCGGCGTAGTTACGCGGCGCGGCACAAGCCTGGATCACCGCCCGGAAGTCACGGTTGAAAGTGACTTCGAAGCGTTGCTGGCGCAGGCACTTGGCCAGGCTGCGGGAAACGTGCAGTTCGTCGGGGAACAGGACGGTGCGCGGGTCGGGCGACCACCAGAGGATCGGCTGGCCATCCTGGTACCAGGGGAAGCAGCCGTGGCGATAGGCTGCGACCAGGCGTTGCGGATTGAGGTCGCCGCCGGCCGCGAGCAGCCCGTTGGGCTCCTGCAGGGCCTTGTCGAGGGGTGGAAAGTCGAAGTCGGTGCGGGAAAGCCAGGTCAGCATGGCGGGGTAGGGGAGGGCGGGCCTCCCCCGGGTCCGATCAATGGTCGTCGAGGTATTTTTCGGCATCCAGCGCGGCCATGCAGCCGGCGCCGGCGGAAGTGATGGCCTGGCGGTAGACGTGGTCGGCCACGTCGCCGGCGGCGAACACGCCTTCGATGCTGGTCTGGGTGGCATTGCCTTCGCTGCCGCCGTGGATCCGCAGGTAGCCGTCGCGCATTTCCAGTTGGCCCTGGAACAGGTCGGTGTTCGGCTTGTGGCCGATGGCGATGAACACGCCGGCCAGCGATAGCTCGCTGGTGCTGCCGTCGATGGTGCTCTTCAGGCGTACGCCGGTGACGCCGCTGGCGTCGCCCAGCACCTCGTCCAGGGTGGTGTTCCAGTGCAGGTGCACGTTGCCGTTCTCGGCCTTGTCGAACAGCTTGTCCTGGAGGATCTTCTCCGAGCGCAGCTTGTCGCGACGGTGGATCAGGTGGACTTCCTTGGCGATGTTGGCCAGATACAGCGCTTCCTCGACGGCGGTATTGCCGCCGCCGACTACGCAGACCACCTGGTTGCGGTAGAAGAAGCCGTCGCAGGTGGCGCAGGCGGAAACGCCCTTGCCCATGAAGGCTTCTTCCGACGACATGCCCAGGTATTGCGCGGAGGCACCGGTGGCAATGATCAATGCATCGCAGGTATAAGTGCCACTATCGCCCTTCAGTGTGAAGGGGCGCTGTTGCAACTCGGCGGTGTGGATGTGGTCGTAGACGATCTCGGTGTCGAAACGCTCGGCGTGCTGCTGCATGCGGGTCATCAGCGCCGGGCCGGTAAGGCCTTCGACGTCGCCCGGCCAGTTGTCGACTTCGGTGGTGGTGGTCAGCTGGCCGCCTGGCTGGATGCCGGTGATCACCACTGGCTTGAGATTGGCGCGTGCGGCGTACACGGCGGCGGTATAGCCGGCCGGACCGGAGCCCAGGATGATGAGGCGCGAATGCTTGACTTCACTCATAAAAAGACTCCATAAGCCTTTGTCACATAAGAAAATGCGTGCTCCAATGGAGCCGCCTGAAGAGTTCTGCCGGCTATGCTACACCTATCCGCAAAAGGCCGGCAAAACCCCGGGGCCGGGATCAGCCACGCACGGATTGCCGCTGATTTCGGGTGTGATTTTTCAGAGTTTCCCTAAAGCCGTACAATAGGCGCGTTTTGACCAAGACAGCTTCTAAAGCACCAGCCGTGCGCAGGAAAAATAGCGATTTGAAGGATTCGACCACCGCGAGCCATGCCGCCGCATGGCGTCAGCAACTGCATTCCCGCCTGAAGGAAGGGGTCCTGATCGCGCTGGGCGCGCTCTGCCTCTACTTGTGGATGGCTCTGCTCACCTATGACCCGGCCGATCCGAGCTGGAGTCACTCGAGCCAGGTTGACCAGGTGCAGAATGCCGCCGGTCGGCTCGGTGCGGTATCCGCCGATATCCTGTTCATGACGCTCGGCTACTTCGCCTACCTCTTTCCGCTGTTGCTGGGCATCAAGACCTGGCAGGTATTCCGCCGCCGCAACCTGCCGTGGGAATGGAACACCTGGCTGTTTTCCTGGCGCCTGGTCGGGCTGATCTTCCTGATCCTGGCCGGCTCGGCACTGGCCTACATCCATTTCCACGCCAGCGGCCACATGCCGGCCAGCGCCTCGGCCGGCGGCGCCATCGGCCAGAGCCTGGGCCGCGTCGCGGTGGATGCGCTGAACGTGCAGGGCAGCACGCTGGTGTTCTTCGCCCTGTTCCTCTTCGGCCTGACGGTGTTCGCCGACCTCTCCTGGTTCAAGGTGATGGATGTCACCGGCAAGATCACCCTGGACTTCTTCGAACTGATCCAGAACGCCTTCAATCGCTGGATGGGCGCGCGCGCCGAGCGCAAGCAACTGGTCGCGCAACTGCGCGAGGTCGACGAGCGCGTCGCCGAGGTGGTGGCGCCGAGCGTGCCGGACCGCCGCGAACAGTCCAAGGCCAAGGAGCGCCTGCTGGAACGCGAAGAGGCCCTGGCCAAGCACATGAGCGAGCGGGAGAAGCGCCCGCCGCCGAAGATCGATCCGCCACCGCCGCCGAAGGCCCCGGAGCCGAGCAAGCGCGTGCTGAAAGAGAAGCAGGCGCCGCTGTTCGTCGATACGGCGGTGGAGGGCACCCTGCCGCCGCTGTCGCTGCTCGATCCGGCGGAAGTGAAGCAGAAGAGCTACTCGCCCGAGTCGCTGGAGGCGATGTCGCGCCTGCTGGAGATCAAGCTGAAGGAGTTCGGCGTCGAGGTCAGCGTGGATTCGGTGCATCCGGGCCCCGTGATCACCCGTTTCGAGATCCAGCCCGCGGCGGGGGTCAAGGTCAGCCGCATTTCCAACCTGGCCAAGGACCTGGCGCGCTCGCTGGCGGTGATCAGCGTGCGGGTGGTGGAAGTGATTCCCGGCAAGACCACCGTCGGCATCGAGATTCCCAACGAAGACCGGCAGATGGTGCGCTTCTCCGAAGTGCTGTCGTCGCCGGAGTACGACGAGCACAAGTCCACCGTGCCGCTGGCCCTGGGCCACGACATCGGCGGTCGGCCGATCATCACCGACCTGGCGAAGATGCCGCACCTGCTGGTGGCCGGTACCACCGGCTCCGGTAAGTCGGTGGGGGTCAACGCCATGCTCCTGTCGATCCTGTTCAAGTCCACGCCGAGCGAGGCGCGACTGATCATGATCGACCCGAAGATGCTCGAACTGTCGATCTACGAAGGGATCCCGCACCTGCTCTGCCCGGTGGTCACCGACATGAAGGAAGCCGCCAACGCCCTGCGCTGGAGCGTGGCGGAGATGGAGCGGCGCTACCGCCTGATGGCGGCCATGGGTGTGCGCAACCTGGCTGGCTTCAACCGCAAGGTGAAGGACGCCGAGGAGGCTGGCACGCCGCTGACCGACCCGCTGTTCCGTCGCGAAAGCCCGGACGACGAGCCGCCGCAGCTGAGCACCCTGCCGACCATCGTGGTGGTGGTCGACGAATTCGCCGACATGATGATGATCGTCGGCAAGAAGGTCGAGGAGCTTATCGCCCGTATCGCGCAGAAGGCGCGGGCGGCCGGTATCCACCTGATCCTGGCGACCCAGCGGCCGTCGGTGGACGTGATCACCGGCCTGATCAAGGCCAACATCCCGACCCGGATCGCCTTCCAGGTCTCCAGCAAGATCGACTCGCGCACCATCCTCGACCAGGGTGGCGCCGAACAACTTCTCGGCCACGGCGACATGCTCTACCTGCCGCCGGGCACAGGCCTGCCGATTCGCGTGCACGGCGCCTTCGTTTCCGACGACGAGGTGCACCGGGTGGTCGAGGCCTGGAAGCTGCGCGGCGCGCCCGACTACATCGAGGACATCCTCGCTGGCGTCGACGAAGGCGGCAGCGGTGGCGGTTCCTTCGATGGCGGCGACGGCTCCGGCGAAGGCAGCGAGGACGACCCGCTCTACGACGAGGCGGTACGTTTCGTCACCGAGAGTCGCCGGGCATCGATCTCCGCCGTGCAACGCAAGCTGAAGATCGGCTACAACCGCGCCGCGCGGATGATCGAGGCGATGGAGATGGCCGGCGTGGTCACCCCGATGAATACCAACGGCTCCCGCGAAGTCATCGCGCCGGCGCCGGTTCGTGATTGAACCCGACAGGTTTTAGAGGATTCCGATGCGACTGATCCGCACGTTGTTCGTTGCCGCCCTGGCCATGGGCGCTTCGCTGGCCCATGCCGACGACAGCGCCGCTGTCCAGCGCCTGACCGGCCTGCTGAACAAGGCCCAGACCCTGACCGCGCGTTTTTCCCAGCTGACCCTGGACGGTAGCGGCACGCGCCTGCAGGAAACCGCCGGCCAACTGAGCCTGAAGCGGCCGGGACTGTTCCGCTGGCATACCGATGCGCCGAACGAGCAATTGCTCATTTCCAACGGCGAGAAGGTCTGGCTGTACGACCCGGACCTGGAGCAGGTGACCATCCAGAAGCTCGATCAGCGCCTGACCCAGACGCCGGCGCTGCTGCTCTCCGGCGACATCTCGAAGATCAGCGAAAGCTTCGCCATCACCTACAAGGAAGGCGGCAACGTAGTCGATTTCGTGCTCAAGCCGAAGACCAAGGACACCCTCTTCGACACCTTGCGTCTGTCGTTCCGCAGCGGCAAGGTGAACGACATGCAGATGATCGATGGCGTCGGCCAGCGCACCAACATCCTGTTCTTCGACGTGAAGATGAACGAGGCGCTGGATGCCAAGCAATTCACCTTCGACGTTCCGCCGGGCGTCGACGTGATCCAGGAGTAAGCGCAAGCCGTGGATCTGTTCCGCAGCGAGCCCGTCGCGCAGCCCCTGGCGGCACGGCTGAGGCCCGCAAACCTGGACGAGTACGTGGGGCAGGAACACCTGCTGGCCCGCGGCAAGCCCTTGCGCGAGGCGCTGGAGCAGGGCGCGCTGCACTCGATGATCTTCTGGGGCCCGCCGGGAGTCGGCAAGACTACCCTGGCGCGGCTGCTGGCGCAGGTGTCGGACGCCCATTTCGAGACCATTTCCGCGGTGCTGTCCGGGGTCAAGGAGATCCGCCAGGCGGTCGAGGTGGCCAAGCAGCACGCGGCGCAATACGGGCGCCGGACCATCCTGTTCGTCGATGAGGTGCACCGCTTCAACAAGAGCCAGCAGGATGCCTTCCTGCCCTATGTGGAAGACGGCACGCTGATCTTCATTGGCGCGACCACCGAGAACCCGTCCTTCGAGTTGAACAATGCGCTGCTCTCGCGGGCTCGCGTGTATGTCCTCAAGAGCCTCGACGAAGCCGCCCTGCGCAAGCTGGTGGGCCGCGCGCTGAACGAGGACAAGGGCCTCGGCAAGCGCAAGCTGAGGCTGCCGGAGGAGAGCTTCCAGGTTCTCCTGGCCGCCGCCGACGGCGATGGGCGGCGCCTGCTGAACCTGCTGGAGAACGCTGCCGACCTCGCCGAGGACGGCAGCGAGATCAGCCCCGAGCTGCTGCAGAATCTGCTCGGCGATACCCGCCGACGTTTCGACAAGGGCGGCGAGGCGTTCTACGACCAGATCAGCGCGCTGCACAAGTCGGTGCGCGGCTCCAATCCCGACGCGGCACTTTATTGGTTCGCGCGTATGCTCGACGGCGGCTGCGATCCCCTGTACATCGCCCGGCGGGTGGTGCGCATGGCCAGCGAGGAGGTTGGCAACGCCGATCCTCGCGCCCTCGGCCTATGCCTGTCGGCCTGGGACGTGCAGGAGCGCCTGGGCAGCCCCGAAGGCGAGCTGGCGGTGGCCCAGGCCATCGTCTACCTGGCCTGTGCGCCGAAGAGCAATGCGGTGTACAGCGCGTTCAACGCGGCGATGCGCGACGTCGCCGAAAGCGGCTCGCGGGAAGTGCCATTGCACTTGCGCAACGCGCCGACCAAATTGATGAAGAGCCTCGGCTATGGCGAGGAATACCGCTACGCCCACGACGAGCCGGATGCCTATGCCGCCGGAGAGGATTATTTCCCCGAGGATCTGGAGCCGCGGCGTTACTATCAACCGGTGCCGAGGGGCCTGGAACTGAAGATCCGCGACAAGCTGGAACACCTGGCCGAGCTGGATCGCACCAGTCCCCGCCAACGCAGAAAATCCTGAGCGGTATGGGCTCGGCGGAGCTAGCCAGGCTTCCGCGACGGCGTCGATGACGTCGCCGGGGCCGGCGAAGCGCCAACCGGGCCACGAACCGCCGATAACCGACACGAGACGAGAAAAGAGCATGCTCGATCCCAAACTGGTACGCACCCAGCCGCAAGAAGTGGCTGCCCGCCTGGCCACCCGTGGCTTCCAACTGGATGTCGCACGCATCGAAGCGCTGGAAGAGCAGCGCAAGTCGGTACAGACCCGTACCGAGCAGCTGCAAGCCGAGCGCAACGCGCGTTCCAAGGCGATCGGCCAGGCCAAGCAGCGTGGCGAGGACATCGCGCCGCTGCTGGCCGATGTCGACCGCATGGGCTCCGAGCTGGAGGAAGGCAAGCGACAGCTGGACGCCATCCAGGGCGAACTGGATGCCATGCTGCTGGGCATTCCCAACCTGCCACACGAGTCGGTGCCGGTCGGTGCCGACGAGGACGCCAACGTCGAAGTGCGTCGCTGGGGCACGCCGAAGACCTTCGATTTCGAGGTCAAGGACCATGTCGCCCTCGGTGAACGGCACGGCTGGCTGGATTTCGAGACCGCTGCCAAGCTTTCCGGCGCGCGCTTCGCCCTCATGCGCGGCCCGATCGCCCGCCTGCATCGCGCCCTGGCGCAGTTCATGATCAACCTGCATACCGCCGAGCATGGCTACGAGGAGGCCTACACCCCTTATCTCGTCCAGGCTCCGGCGCTGCAAGGCACCGGCCAGTTGCCGAAGTTCGAGGAGGACCTGTTCAAGATCGGCCGCGACGGCGAAGCTGACCTCTACCTGATCCCGACCGCCGAGGTTTCGCTGACCAACATCGTCTCCGGGCAGATCCTCGACGCCAAGCAATTGCCGCTGAAGTTCGTCGCCCATACCCCGTGCTTCCGCAGCGAGGCCGGTGCCTCCGGGCGCGATACCCGCGGCATGATCCGTCAGCATCAGTTCGACAAGGTGGAGATGGTGCAGATCGTCGATCCGGCCACTTCCTACGAGGCGCTGGAAGGCCTGACCGCCAACGCCGAGCGCGTCCTGCAACTGCTCGAGTTGCCGTATCGGGTGCTGGCGCTGTGCACCGGCGACATGGGCTTCGGTGCGACCAAGACCTACGACCTGGAAGTCTGGGTTCCCAGCCAGGACAAGTACCGCGAGATTTCCTCCTGCTCCAACTGCGGCGACTTCCAGGCCCGGCGCATGCAGGCCCGCTACCGCAATCCGGAAACCGGCAAGCCCGAGCTGGTGCACACCCTCAACGGCTCCGGCCTGGCCGTCGGCCGCACCTTGGTGGCGGTACTGGAGAACTACCAGCAGGCGGACGGCTCGATCCGTGTGCCGGAAGTCCTCAAGCCCTACATGGCTGGCATCGAGGTGATCGGCTGACATGGATTTCCTGCCGCTGTTCCACTCCTTGCAAGGGCGCCTCGCGCTGGTGGTCGGTGGCGGCGAAGTCGCCCTGCGCAAGGCGCGCCTGCTGGCCGACGCCGGCGCGCGCCTGCGCGTGGTCGCGCCGCAGATCCACATCGAACTGCGGCATCTGGTGGAGCAGGGCGGCGGCGAGCTGCTCGAACGCGACTACCAGGACGGCGACCAGCCCGGCTGCGCCCTGATCATCGCCGCCACCGACGACGAACCGCTGAACGCCGAGGTGTCGCGAGCGGCCAATGCGCGCGGGATACCGGTCAACGTGGTGGACGCGCCGGCCCTGTGCAGCGTGATCTTCCCGGCCATCGTCGACCGTTCGCCGCTGGTGGTGGCGGTCTCCAGCGGCGGCGATGCGCCCGTGCTGGCGCGGCTGATCCGGGCCAAGCTGGAAACCTGGATTCCCTCGACCTACGGGCAACTGGCCGGACTCGCCAGCCGCTTCCGCCACCGGGTCAAGGAATTGCTACCCGACCTGCAGCAGCGCCGGGTGTTCTGGGAAAACCTGTTCCAGGGCGAGATCGCCGAGCGTGTCCTGGCCGGCCGTCCGGCGGAAGCCGAGCGTCTCCTGGAGGAGCACCTGGCCGGCGGCCTCGCGCACATAGCCACGGGCGAGGTATATCTGGTCGGGGCCGGGCCGGGGGATCCGGACCTGCTGACGTTCCGTGCCCTGCGCCTGATGCAGCAGGCCGACGTGGTGCTCTACGATCGCCTGGTAGCGCCGTCGATCCTCGAATTATGCCGCCGCGATGCCGAACGCCTGTACGTCGGCAAGCGCCGCGCCGAACATGCGGTGCCGCAGGATCGGATCAACCGCCTGCTGGTGGAGCTGGCCAGCCAGGGCAAGCGCGTGCTGCGCCTGAAGGGTGGCGACCCGTTCATCTTCGGCCGCGGCGGTGAGGAAATCGACGAACTGGCTGCCCACGGCATACCTTTCCAGGTCGTGCCGGGAATCACCGCGGCCAGCGGCTGCGCGGCCTACGCCGGGATTCCACTGACTCATCGCGATCATGCGCAATCGGTTCGTTTCGTCACCGGTCATCTGAAGGACGGCACCACCGACCTGCCGTGGCAGGACCTGGTAGCGCCTGGCCAGACCCTGGTGTTCTACATGGGCCTGGTGGGATTGCCGGTGATCTGCGAGCAACTGGTCGCCCACGGTCGCTCCGCACAGACCCCGGCGGCGCTGATCCAGCAGGGGACCACCGCCCAGCAGCGGGTATTCACCGGAACCCTGGAAAACCTGCCGCAACTGGTGGCTGAGCACGAAGTGCATGCGCCGACCCTGGTGATCGTCGGCGAAGTCGTGCAACTGCGCGACAAGCTGGCCTGGTTCGAAGGCGCCCGCGAGGACGCCTGAGCCTTCAGCCTTCTCCCCAGATGCCCTTGCCGGGAAGTCGTTCCCGGCCTGGCGCGCGCGCCAGGTCGAGACGCGGGCCCAGCGGTACTATCCCGGTCGGGTTGATGGTGCGGTGGCTGGCGTAGTAGTGCCCCTTGATATGTTCGAAGTCCACTGTCTCGCCGATGCCCGGGCGTTGGTACAGCTCGCGCAACCAGCCGGAGAGATTCGGGTAGTCTTCGATGCGCCGCAGGTTGCACTTGAAGTGTCCGTGGTACACCGCATCGAAGCGCACCAGGGTGGTGAACAGGCGGATATCGGCCTCGGTCAGGTATTCGCCGGCCAGGTAGCGGCGTTCGCCGAGCAAGCCTTCCAGGTAGTCCAGCTCCTCGAACAACTGGACGAAGGCCTCCTCGTAGGCGTCCTGGCGAGTGGCGAAGCCAGCACGGTACACGCCGTTGTTGACCGCAGGATAGATGCGTCCGTTGAGGCGTTCGATCTCCTCGCGCAGCGGCTCCGGGTAGAAGTCCAGCGCGTTGGCGCCGATGGCGTCGAAGGCGCTGTTGAAGATGCGGACGATATCGGCTGATTCGTTGTTGACGATCTTCTGCGCCTGCTTGTCCCACAGCAGCGGCACCGTGACCCGGCCGCTGTAGTGCGGGTCGTCGCGGGTGTAGCGCTGGTGCAGAAAGGCCAGGCCGTCGAGGCGATCGCCGGTGGAGCCGTGGGCGGGGTCGAAGGTCCAGCCGTTCTCGCGCATCAGCCAACTGACCACCGAAACATCGACCAGCGACTCCAGCCCCTTCAGCTTGCGCACGATCTGGGTCCGATGGGCCCAGGGGCAGGCCAGCGAGACATAGAGATGGTAGCGCCCGCCCTCGGCGGGGAACGCCGGCTCGCCCAGCCAATGGCGGCGCTGGGCGTTTTCGCGCTGGAAGCGGCCGTCTTTCTGTGTGTCATACCACTGGTCGTGCCAGCGGCCATCGATCAACTGTCCCATGAGCGGGTTCCTCCATACGTCGTTGGAGGAACAGTCTAGTGTCGGGTGATCGATAAATTTATATAAATAAAGGGCTATTCGTATCGATCAGATCGATTCGTTTCGGGTCGCCCAGTAGTGTGCGGCTTCCTTGAAGGCTTCTTCGCGATTCTTGCCAAGGGCCCGTAGCGCCAGGGCCATGCTGGAGAGCACCGCCAGGTGGCCATAGGCGTCGCCTTCGCGGCCGTCCCAGACGGCCCGAAGGAAACCCGGGTCGAGCTGTTCCGGCTTCATGTGCCGGTGCGTCGACAATGCCGGCCATTCCTCGTCCCAGGCTTCGCCCTGGTCGCAACCATACAGGTGGGCGACGACGTCCGGGTTGACTTCGATCTCGCCGCCTTCGCCCTTGATGACGATGGCCCGGTCGCCGAGCAGGCGGCTGGCCTCGCGGTGGGTTTCCTGGTAACCGGGGTGGAAGATGCTCTGCAGGATGCAATCCGCATTCAGGGGGTTGAGCAGGCGAACCAGCGAATGGATCGGCGAGCGCAGGCCGAGGGTATTGCGCAGATCGATCATGCGTTGCAGCACCGGCATCCAGGCGCCGAGCGGAATGAACGCCAGGTGGCCGCGCTCCAGGGCCTGTTCTACCTGCAGCCAGTCGTGGCAGAGCGGGATCTCCAGCGCCGCCAGCAACTGTTCGCTGTACAGGCGTCCGGCGGTATGCGCGCCGCCGCCGTGCATGAGGATGCGCACGCCATGGCCGGCCAGGCATTTGGCGGCCAGCAGGTACCAGGGCAGGTGGCGCTTCTTGCCGGCGTAACTGGGCCAGTCGAGGTCGACGCGCAAGGACGGGACTTGCAGGCGTTCGCGCACCGCCTCGGTGAAACCGGCCAGTTCCTCGCTGCTTTCCTCCTTGTGCCGCAGGAGCATGAGGAAGGCGCCCAGCTGGGCGTCCTCGACCCTGCCGTCGAGGATCATGCCGAGGGCCTCGCGGGCTTCCTCCCGGGTCAGGCTGCGCGCTCCGCGCTTGCCTTTGCCGAGGATGCGGACGAACTGGGCGAACGGATGTTCGGCGGGAGTCGAGAGAGTCATAGACAGTTGCTCGGTTTCGGCAGGCCGGCCAGCTTCGCGCCAAGCTTGGCCGGGGCGCCCTTGAACAGGTGGTTGAGGTGCAGGCTGTTGCCCTTGTCCGGACCCAGTCGCTGGGCGACGTACTTGATCAGCGGGCGGTTGGCCGGAGACAGCTGGAACTCCGCATAGAACTCGCGGAGCAGTTGGAGAATCTCCCAGTGCTCGGCGGTCAGGGCCAGCTCCTCGCGGGCGGCCAGGGCTTCCGCCACCGGCTCCGACCAATCGTCGAGGGCGGCGAGGTAGCCGTCCTTGTCCAGCCGGATTTCCCGGCCTTCCAGCATAAGGAGCGTCATAGCCAACTGTTGACCTTGTCGAAGCGGGTGGCGAGTTCGACGAAGCCGGGGTAGTCCACCGCCACCAGGCGAGCGGGGACGTCCTCGATACCGCGCGCCTGGAGGTCTTCCAGCAGGGCGAACAGTTCGATTTCCGCCGGCATCAGTTCCAGGGCCTGGCAGGCGTGGCTGCCGGCCAGCAGGGCGTGCACGGCGTCGCCGCAGAGCAGCAGGCCGTCGCCGGGGTTGAGCAGGTACAGGCAACTGCCCAGGCGGCCGTCATTGAACGGCGAGCGGGACAGTACGTGGAGGGTCGTGGCCATCAGAGGGTAATCACCTGGTCGTAGCGTTGCAGCAGGTCGCGCAGGGCCTGGTCGTCGAGCACCTCGACCGCGAGGGCCAGGCGCTCTTCAGCCAGGCCTCGCTCGCGCAGGCTACGGGCCGAGACGTAGAGGTCGTCCACGCCGAACATCGGCAGGGCCTGCAGGTTGGCCTGCAGGTCCTTCTGCTGCAGGTGCGCAGGATGCTGGCCGGGAGCCAGCTGGAACGCGCCGTCGTCGAGGAACAGCATGCCGACCGGTAGATCGAAGGCGCCGCCGGCCAGGGCTATGTCCAGCGCCTCGCGGGCGCTCGGGCCGGACCAGGGCGACTGGCGGCTGATGATCAGCAGCGACTGGCTCATCGGTCGCCTCCGAAGCAGACCAGGCGGTCCGCGCTTTGCGTCGCCTCGTGCAACTGGCCGAGTCCGGACAGTTCCCATGGTGCGCCAAGGTTGGCGCCGGGACGGCCGTAGCGTTCGGCTTCCTCGGCGTTCAGCACGCCGCGGCGCAGGGCGGCGGCGATGCAGACCACGGCGTCCAGGCCGTTGCGCTCGACCAACTCGCGCCAGGCGGCGGGCAGGTCGAACTCGTCCTGGCCGCTCACGACGTTGGCCGAGGCGCTGTGCACGCCGTCCTGGTAGAAGAACAGGCGGACGATTTCGTGCCCGCCGGCCAGCGCGGCTTCGCTGAAGCGCAGCGCGCGGCGGGCGGCGGGGGAGTGGGGAGGGTCGAATAGGGCGATGGCGAATTTCATGCTGCGATACGCGAAGGATTTCTTCGAATGATAAACCAATGCCTGTGTTTTGCCGGTCCGCAAATGAAAAAGCCCGTCGCGGGGACGGGCTTTTCCGGAGGCGTTTTCTATCAGTCGTCGCCGCCGGCGATGCCGAAGATCTGCAACAGGCTGATGAACAGGTTGTAGATCGACACGTACAGGCTGATGGTGGCCATGATGTAGTTGCGTTCGCCGCCGTGGATGATCGCGCTGGTCTGGTAGAGGATCATCGCCGAGGAGAACAGGACGAAGCCGGCGCTGATCGCCAGTTGCAGGCCACTGATCTGGAAGAACAGCGATACCAGCACGGCGCCCAGCAGGACGAAGAAGCCGGCGGTGATGAAGCCGGACAGGAAGCTCATGTCCTTGCGGGTGGTCAGCACATAGGCGGACAGGCCGAAGAACACCAGGGCGGTCATGGCGAACGCCGAAGTGATGACGCTGCCGCCGTTGGGCAGGCCGAGGTACATGTTGAGGATCGGGCCGAGCGTGTAGCCCATGAAGCCGGTCAGGGCGAAAGTGCTGACCAGGCCCCAGGCGCTGTTGCGCAGCTTCACGGTGAGGAAGAACAGGCCGTAGAAGCCGATCAGCACCACGAACACGTTCGGATAGGGCAGGCGCATCTGCTGCGAAACGTAGGCCACCAGGCCGCTGAAGGCCAGGGTGAGTGCCAGCAGGCCGTAGGTATTGCGCAGAACGCCGCTGACTTCACGCTGTTCCGCGACGGCGGAGTTCAGCTGATATTGCTGTTCTTGCATGGTGTGGGTACTCCTTAACGGGAACGGGTCCATGACGTACTGATGGGCATGATAGCAAAGCCTCTGCCAGGGCCAATCGATAGAGTTTGACAGTGTGTTGCTATCCGGTACTATTGCGCCCCGCGATGCGGAGGTGTGGCCGAGTGGTTTAAGGCAACGGTCTTGAAAACCGTCGAAGGGGAGACTCTTCCGTGAGTTCGAATCTCACCGCCTCCGCCATATCCGCGTACTGAAAAGCCCCGCTGAGCGGGGCTTTTGCATTTTCGGGGCGCCGCTCTTCCGCACTTCCGGGTCGTTTCCGCAGCCTGCCCGGCGTCGATTCGATGACTCTCCGATTTCGTCGGGTAATGGCTTCAGATCACGAAGAAGCCGTGGGTTCCGTCGCGACCGAGTTGCTCCACCAGGCCGAACTCCCAGTCCAGGTAGCCCTGCATCGCTTCGCGCGGATTGTCGGTACCTTCGTAGGGGCGGCGGTAGCGGTCGATGCGCGGCGACGCCAACAGGCTTTCGCCGTCTTCCGTCGGCAGGCCCGCGGCGACCCAGGCGCTGGTGCCGCCGTCGAGAAGGAACACCGGCTTGCCGCTGAGTGCCTGGACTTCCGCCACGGCGAAGCGTGCCAGCAGGCTGCTGCCGCAGGTGAGTACGTAGCGCTCGGCCGTGCCCAGCCGTTCCAGTGCCTGCTTCAACTGGCTGCGCAATACCCAGGCGGCGCCGGGGATGTGGCGTTTCGCATAGTTGGCGCTGGCGGTGAAGTCGAGCACCCGGGTGCCCGGTTCGCCCAGCCAGTCGGCGAGGGTGGTCGGGTCGATGGTGTCGGCCCGGGGTTGCCTCGGCAGCGGCGCGCTCCAGGCGCCCCTCTCGCTGAAGTCGGCGTCGGAGAGTCCGTCCAGTACCGCGACCTGCCAGCCCATCTGGGCCAGCCAGGAGGCGCTCATGTTGGCGCGTACGCCATCGTCGTCCACCAGTACCAGGCGCGCGCCGCGCACGCTGGCGACATGGTCGGTTTCCTGAACCAGCTGGCCTCCGGGCGTGGAGCGGGAGCCAGGCAGGTGACCGGCTTCGTATTCCTCGGGCGTGCGTACGTCGAGCAGGTAGGTGGTGCGGTCGTGCTCGTCCTGCCATTGGGCCAGACCGGCCAGGTCGAGGCGTTCGACGCCGGCGCGGTCGGCGACGGCACGGGCGCGCTGGGCGGCGGCCTTGCGAGTGTCCTGGGAGATCGCACCGAAGCGTCGCGTCTGGCCGTGTTCCAGTTGCTGACCGGCCAGCGTCCAGCCGATGGTGCCGTTGCGTAATGCCGCCACCGGGTTGGGGATGCCGGCGTTGAGCAGCGACTGGGTACCGATGATGCTACGAGTGCGCCCGGCACAGTTGACTATCACCCGGGTGCGCGGGTCCGGCGCCAGTTCGGCGACGCGCAGCACCAGTTCGGCGCCGGGCACGCTGATGCCGCCGGGGATACTCATGGTCTGGTATTCGTCGAAACGACGGGCATCCAGGATCACCGCGTCGGCCCTGGCGTCGAGCAAAGCCTGTACTTCCTCCGCGGCCAGCGATGGCGTGTGGCGCTCGGCCTCCACCAGTTCGCCGAAGGCCTTGCTCGGCACGTTCACATCCCTGAACAGCTCGCCGCCGGCGTTGCGCCAACCGGACAGGCCGCCATCGAGCAAGGCCACGTCGCTGTAGCCGAGGTCGAGGAGGCGTTGCGCGGCGACCGGCGCCAGGCCTTCGCCGTCGTCGTAGACGGTAATCGGCGTGTCGCGGCGCGGCACCCGGGCATGGATCTCCAGTTCCAGCCTGGACAGCGGCAGGTTGGCGGCGAACAGGGGATGGGCCTGGGCGAACGGGTCCTCCTCGCGCACGTCGAGCAGCGCCAGCTCCCGGCGGGCGAGGAGAGCGGCGCGGATATCGTGGAAGGTGCGTACGGCGATCTGGCTCATGCGGGGTTCTCTTTCGACAGGTCCCAGATATTGGGCAAGCGGCTGTTGGAATAGCCGGAAATGAAGGGTTTTTCCTCACCTTCGGCGCTGAACACGGCACGCCGTACCGCACCGATATTGGCGCCGTAGACGTGGATACTGATGGATGTGCGGTCGCTGAAGGCGTTGCTCACCTGGTGCACGTCGCCAATGCGTGGCGACAGCGCTTCGACCTCGCCGGGCTCCAGGCGTCGACGGGCTCCGCTGGGATGCGGACGCCCCCCCGCATCGAAGGCGTACGGCTGCGAGTATTCGGCCCCGCGGAGCATGCCGATCAGGCCCCAGACCCGATGATCGTGTACCGGTGTGATCTGGCCCGGCCCCCAGACGAAGCTGACCACCGAGAAGCGCTGCCGTGAGTCGACATGCAGCAGGTACTGTTGGTAGCGCTGTGGATCGGGGCGGGCGCAGTCTTCCGGCAGCCAGTCGTCCTGGCGCACCAGCTCGGCCAGCAGGGGGTGGGCTTGGGCGAGCAGGGTGGATTCGTCGGGACGGCTGTCGAGCAGTGTCGCCAGCTCGCCGATGAACTGGCGCAGGCGGTCGAGGCGCAGGATGGATGACATGCGGGGATTCACTCCGGGAAGTTCTGGCGGTACGGTAGCAAACGCTTTTTTATTCCTGAAATGCATTTTGAATCTAAGCTAATATGCGAGAAATGCAATTGGTGCCGGCCCCATGAAAATCGATGACATCGACGCCTTCGTCGCGGTGATCCGCAACGCTTCCCTGAGCCAGGCCGCCGAGAGCCTGGGCCTGACCCAGTCTGCGATCACCCGGCGGGTACAGAGCCTGGAGGAGTCCCTCGGAGTGGCATTGCTGGACCGCAATACCAAGCCGCTCAAACCCACCGCCAGCGGACTGCGGGTCTACGAACAGTGCCGGCGGGTGCTGCGCGAGGTGGATGGCCTGCGTGAACTGGTGGCCGGTGACGCCACACCAAGTGGCGTGCTGCGCCTGGGCGTGCCGCAGAGTATCGGCGAGGTGGTGTTGCTGGATGCCCTTCGGCGGCTGGCCGACGAGTACCCGGAGCTGCGCGCGCAGGTCGGCACTGGCTGGGGCAGCCATTTGCTGGCGCGCCTGGAGAATGCCGAACTGGACGCGGCAGTGGTGTTGTTTCCGCCAAGCAAGGTGTTCCCCGAAGAACTCGGCGCCACGCCCCTAGGGCGCATGGAACTCTGCGTGGTGGTCGCCCGCGACAGTGCCATCCAGGCGCGACGCCTGCTCGATTGCTACCACCATGGCTGGGTGCTCAACCCCGATGGCTGCGGCTTCCGTGCCGGCCTGCAACGGGCCCTGGCCGATCAGGGCCTGGGCCTGCAACTGAACCTCGAGACTTTCGGCAGCGAGCTGCAACTGGGCCTGGTCGCCGCGGGCCGGGGTCTCGGCCTGGTGCCGGCGCCGGCCCTGGCGCGTAGCCGCTACCGCGATCAGTTGCAGGTGCTGCAACTGGAGGATTTCCAGCCGCTGATCCAGCTCTGGCTGGTGCGTCCGCGCCTGCTGGGCAATCTGGAGACGCCGGCACGGCTGTTCGGCAGGGCGGTGGCCGAGGGGTTGGATATGCAAGCCGGTTGAGTAGCGGCGCCGGGAGATCCCCGGGAGACGGGAGCGTGAATGAGAAGGGGCTGCAGTCGGGATCAACATTCCCCTGCGAGCCCCTTTTCGCTTCAGAGGGAAGAGGGAGCGAGGGCGGCTACGCATAGTGTCCGCCTTGGGAAACGCAAAGACGGAAAAGCTAAATATGCGCGTTTAGCATATTAAGATATGAAAAAAATGAATTTCCATCATGTAGTTTCAGCCTGTAGCTTCTAAGAAAAGCACCCATGCAGATGTTTTTCTTATAACGACAGCCGCCAACCTTATCAGTCGAGCGGCCCAGGCGAGGGCAACAGCGTGAGCGTGGAAATTCTCGGCATGATCACCGCCACACCGAGTTCCGAGGTGGACCAGCCGTTGGGGGAGGCTGTGGACGCCGGTTTCGTCCGGCGTTTCGCCCAGGCCCATGAGGACGCCGGCTTCGACCGGGTGCTGGTGGGGTATTTCAGCAATGCCGCCGAGGGCGCGGTGGTCAGTTCCTTCGTCGCCGCTGCCACCCGGCGCCTTGGCGTTCTCCTGGCCTATCGCCCGGGGGTGATTGCAGCGCCGCTGGCGGCACGCCAACTGGCTACCCTGGATCAGTTCAGCGAGGGCCGCCTGGCCCTGAACGTAGTCAGTGGTGGTAACGACGAGGACCTCGCGCGCGATGGCGACTACCTCGACCATGACCGCCGCTACGCCCGTACCGACGAATACCTGCAAGCCCTGCGTGCTATCTGGACCGCCACGGGACCGGTGGATTTCGACGGCGAGTTCTACCGCTTCCAGGGCGCCTCGCCAGCGGTGCGCCCGCGCCAGTCGCCGCACATACCGATCTATTTCAGTGGCTCCTCCGACGCAGCCATCGAGGTCGCCGCCAGGCACGCCGACACCTACATGCTCTGGGGCGAGCCGCTGGCCGCGGTCGACGGGCATATCCGCCGAGTGCGCGCCGCCGCCAAGGCCCAGGGACGCGATCCGCGCTTCTCGGTGTCATTCCGGCCGATCGTCGCGGATACCGAGGAGGCCGCCTGGAAGCGTGCCGCCGAGGTGCTCGAACAGGTCCGCGAGAACCGTGCGCGCCTCGGTCTGCCGCTGCGCGACCACCAGCCGCAGAACGTCGGTTCGCAGCGCCTGCTGGCCGCCGCCGAGCAGGGCGAGGTGCTCGACAGCCGTTTGTGGACCGGCGTGGCCCGGCTGACCGGGGCGCGCTGGAACTCCACCGCCCTGGTAGGCACCCCCGAGCAGGTTGCCGCTGCGCTTGGCGAGTACTACCGGCTGGGCGTCTCGACCTTCCTGATTCGAGGCTTCGATCCGCTCGGCGACGCCGTGCGCTACGGCCAGGGCCTGATTCCCGCCATACATGACCATATCGCCCGCCTGCCGCTGTTGCGGCACGCCGGTTGAGGAGCTCCGATGAAACTCAAGCAATACCTGCTAACCAGCTTCGCCACGCTTCTGCTCGGTGCCTCCCTGGCCCAGGCCGCAGAGCTGCCGACGTTGCGTGTGGGCGACCAGAACTACTACAACGTGCGGGCTTCCATGGAGGCCTCGGGAGTTCTCGAAGGCGCGCCTTACCAGGTCGAATGGAAGCATTTCCAGTCCGCCGCGCCGGTGGCCGAAGGGTTGCAGGCCGGAGCGCTGGACCTGGGTTTCCTCGGCGACTCGGGCTTCATCTTCCTCGCCGCCAAGGGTGCGCCGGTGAAGCTGGTCGGCGTCTCGCGGCAGAACCCCGATACCATAGCCCTGCTGGTGCCGAAGGATTCTCCGGTGCGCAGCATTGCCGATCTCAAGGGCAGGAAAGTCGCCTACTGGCCCGGTGCCTGGAGCCAGCAACTGACCTTGCGCGCGCTGGAGAAAGCCGGCCTGCCGAAGGACTACGTGGAGTTCGTCAAGCTGATGCCGATCGACGCCGCCGCCGCCTTGCCGCGCGGCAGCATCGATGCCTTTCCGGTGTGGGAGCCGTATATCTCGCAGCAGATCGTGGTTTCCGGCGCACGGCCGATTCTCACCGCCCGCGACCTGATGCCGGGGCTGTCCAGCATCGCCGCCAACGCTGCTTCCATCGAGCCCAGGCGCGCGCAGATCGCCGACTTCCTCGGCCGCCTGCGCAAGGCACGGGCCTGGGTCGAGGCACACAAGGAGCAGTACGCCGACCTCTGGGCGCAGAAGGCCAATCTCGACCGGGCAGTCTCCCGCCATTGGATCGGCCAGGCCGGCATGAGCGTCGGCCCGGTAGACGCCCAGGCCGCCACCGACTACCAGGAGACCGCGGATTTCCTGCTGCAGACCGGTGCCTTGCCCAAGCCGTTCGACACTTCCACGGTGATCGACACGTCCTTCAACGAAGCCTTCCACTGAGTACGGACCATGAGCATCCAGTTTCTCGGCATGATCGGCCATCGCCTGGCCTCGGAGACCCTCGCGCCGGTCGGACCTATCCTCGACAAGCCTTACATCGCCGCTTTCGCACGCGCCCACGAAGAGGCCGGCTTCGATCGAATCCTGGTCGGCTACTGGTCGGACCAGCCGGATGGATTCCTGGTGGCCGCCGCCGCTGGCCTGGCCACTTCCCGGATCGGTCTGCTGCTGGCGCACCGCCCCGGTTTCGTCGCCCCGACCCTGGCCGCGCGCAAGCTGGCGACCCTCGAACACCTCCTCGACGGGCGCCTGGCGGTGCATATCATCAGCGGCGGCAGCGACGCCGACCAGCGCAAGGACGGCGATTATCTCGACCACGACCAGCGCTATGCCCGCAGCGACGAATTCATCGAACTGCTCAAGCGCACCTGGACCAGCACCGAACCCTTCGATTTCCACGGCGCGCACTACCGCGTGGAGCACGCCTTCTCGGCCATCCGTCCGCAGCAGAAACCGCACATTCCGGTGTATTTCGGCGGCTCCTCGGAAGCCGCGCTGAAGGTCGCCGGCAAGCAGGCCGATGTGTTCATGCTCTGGGGCGAACCCCTGGCACAGGCCGCCGAAACCATCTCCGCTGTGCGCGAACAGGCGCGCTCGAATGGTCGCGAAGTGGAATTCAGCCTGTCGTTCCGGCCCATCCTCGGGCGCACGGAGGACGAGGCCTGGGCCAAGGCCGAGGCGATACGCGCAAGCGCCGGCGCGCGCCTGGGCGAGGCCGGCTTCCCCAAGGGCAAGCCGCAGAGCGTCGGCGCCCAGCGTCTGCTCAAGGCGGTGGAGCAGGGCGAGCGCCTCGACGAGCGCCTTTGGACCGGAATCGCCAGGCTGGTCGGTGGTGGGCACAACTCCACCGCCCTGGTCGGTACCGCGGAACAGGTGGCCGACGCCCTGCTCGCCTACTACGACCTGGGCGTGCGCAATATCCTCATTCGCGGTTTCGATCCCCTCGCCGATGCCGTGGAATATGGCCGCGAGCTGATCCCGCTGACCCGCGCCAAAGTCGCCGAGCGCGAGCGCCGGCGCGCCACGGCCTGATCCCATGGCCGTCCTGCAGACTCCCTCGGCGGCGTTCGACGAACGGCTCCCGGAACTGACCCGGCAACTGGCGGAAAGCGCCGATGCCCATGACCGCAGCGGAGATTTTCCCCATGCCAACCTGGCCCTGCTGCGACACCACGGGCTGCTCGCCCTGGCCTTGCCGCCTGCGCTCGGCGGTCCCGGCGCCAGCCTCGGCGAGCTGCGCCGGGTAATCGGCGCGGTGGCTCGCGGCGAACCCTCCACGGCCCTGGTGCTGTGCATGCAGTACCTGCATTTGCGGCGCCTGGCCGATAACCCCGATTGGCCCGGCGCGCTCAAGCGGCGCGTGGCGCGCGAGGTGCTGGAGCAGGGGGCGTTGATCAATAGCCTGCGCGTGGAGCCCGAGCTGGGTTCGCCGTCACGCGGCGGTCTGCCGGGTACGCTGGCGCGGCGTGTCGGCGACGGCTGGCAGCTGTCCGGGCACAAGCTCTACACCACCGGCATTCCCGGCCTGACCTGGCTGGCGGTATGGGCGCGCAGCGACGAGCCGATCCCCCGCGTGGGTACCTGGCTGGTGCGCCGCGACAGCCCAGGCATCCGTATCGTGGAGAGCTGGGACCATCTGGGCATGCGCGCCAGCGGCAGCCACGAGGTGCTCTTCGAAGAGGTGGCGGTGCCGCTGGAAAACGCCATCGGCCTGCATCCCCACGACCAGCCTCCGGCGCCGGACCAGGCCGTGCTGCGCGACTTCGCCCAGGCTAGCGCGGTGTTGCTTGGCGCTCTCTACGACGGTATCGCCGGGAGCGCCCGCGAGTGGCTCGTCGGCTGGCTGCGCGAGCGCGTGCCGGCCAGTCTCGGCGCGCCGTTGGCGAGCCTGCCGAGGATGCAGGAGGCGCTCGGCGAGATCGACGGCCTGCTCCTGCAGAACCGCCTGCTGCTCGATGCCGCGTGCTGCGGACAGTTGCCCGCCAGCGACTCCGGGCTGCTCAAGGTCGCGGTCATCGACAACGCGTTGGCGGTGGTCGAGAAGGCCCTGGAACTGAGCGGCAACCACGGCCTCAGCCGGCACAATCCGCTACAGCGGCACTACCGCGACGTGCTTTGCGGACGTGTCCACACGCCACAGAAAGATAGCGTCTGGAGCGCGGCGGGGAGGGCGGCGCTGAGTCTTTGAAACGTACCTCCCACGATTCTCGACCCTGGCCTTGTCGGCGACCGCACCGGCGGAACGGATAGCCCAGATAGCCCCGGCTCCGTGCGGAGCTGCCTGGAGATTGCCCATGAAACGACCCCTGTGTGTGCTTGCCGGCCTGCTGGCCGCGACCCTGCTGGCTGGAGCCGCCAGCGCCGCCGACCTCATCAGCCTGCGCCTGGGCGATGTGAAGGGCGACCGCTACGCTGCCCTGCGCGCGTCCGGCGAGCTCGACGACCTGCCGTACAAGCTGGAAATGTCGGCGTTCCCCTCCGGTGCACCGGTGCTCGAGGCGCTCAACGCCGGGGCCCTGGACATAGGCTTTACCGGCGACATCCCGTTCCTCTTCGTCTACGCTGCCGGCGCGCCGCTCAAGGCGGTGGGCGCCTGGCACTTCAACCCGGCGACCGTGGCGCTGGTGGTCGGCAAGGACTCGCCGATCCGTTCGGTGGCCGGCCTCAAGGGCAAGCGCATTGCCGTCAATCGCGGCGGCTGGGGGCATTTCCTCGCCCTTGGCGCGTTGCGTCGCGCCGGCCTCGGACCGCAGGACGTAAGCTTTTCCTTCCTTGGTCCGGTGGACGGCCGCGCCGCCCTGGTGCGTGGCTCGGTAGACGCCTGGGTGCCCTGGGAGCCCTATACCTCCAGCGCCGTGCTGCTCGATCAGGCGCGGGTCATCGACAACGGTGCCGGGATCATGACCGGCTACTCCTATGCCCTGGCCAGCGACGCTGCGATCGCCCGCAAGAAGGCCGCGATCAGCGACCTGCTGACCCGCCTGGCGCGTGCCCAGGCCTGGGCCCTGAGGCATCCGGAGGCGTTCGCCGAGGCCCTGGCCAAGGATCTGAACATGCCGCGCGAAGTCACTCGGCGCTGGGTTGGCGAGGCGCGCATCAGTCCTGTGGTCTTCGGTCCGGAGGTTGCCGCCACCCTGCAGACCGCCGCCGATTTCTTCCATGCCGAAGGCGTGCTGCCGAAGTCGCTGGAGGTCGCCCCGGCGTTCGACTTCAGCCTGTCCGCCGGTGCCGCCGAAGTGGCCCGCCAGTTGCCCGCCGACCTCCGCGTCGGCCAGCGTTGAGGAGTTACGGAATGCGTCAGACCCTGAGCCTGTTCCTGCTTCTCTGCCTGCTCGTCGGCCAGGCCTGTGCCGACGAGCGCGTGACCCTGCGCCTGGCCGACCAGAAGGGCAACATGCGCGCCCAGTTGGAGGCTGCCGGCGCGCTGGACGACCTGACCTACGACATCCGCTGGTTCGAATTCCCCGCCGCCGCCCCCCTCGCCGAAGCACTCAATGCCGGTGCGGTGGATGCCGGCATCATCGGCGACGCGCCATTGCTCTTCGCCCTGGCCGCCGGTGCCCGGCTGAAGGCCATCGCCGTCGACAAATCCGATCCCTACGGTACCGCCGTGCTGGTGAGAGGGGATTCGCCGCTGCGCTCGGCCAACGACCTGAAAGGCCAGCGCATTGCCACCGGGCGCGGTTCCATCGGCCACTTCGTCGCGCTCAAGGCCTTGGCCTCGGTCGGGCTGGGCGAGAAGGACGTCGAATTCCGCTTCCTCGGCCCGGTGGACGCGAAAATGGCCCTCGCCAATGGTTCCGTGGATGCCTGGGCGACCTGGGAGCCCTACACCGCGTTCGCGGAGACCGCCGACAAGGCTCGGGTACTGGTCGACGGTCGCGGCCTGTGGGCTGGCAACAGCTTCCTCGCTGCTACCGATAGCGCACTGGCCGACCCGGCGAAACGCGCCGTGCTGCAGGACTACCTGCAACGCCTGGCCAGCGCCCAGCGCTGGGCGTACCTGCACCTGGACGAGTATTCGCGAAGCCTGGCGCAGATCATCGGCTTCCCCGAGGACGCCGCGCGCTTGCAGTTCGAACGCCGGCGCTTGCGTTGGCAGGCGCTGGATGAGCGAACGCTCGGCCAGCAGCAGGAGACCGCCGATTTCTACCAGGCCCATGGATTGATTCCGCAGCGCCTCGATGTGCGGCCGACCTTCGCCAGCGGCTTTGCGGTCAGGCAGGCGTCGGATGCGGATATCCGGTAGGCGCTGCCCGGGCATTAATTGATAACTATAAGTTATTTATCGATTGTTTTTTATTCCAATAATCTATCCGTTCCGTCGCCGGCAGCTGGAACTCCCGTCCCTGCGGGCGCTCGCACCTATCCCAGGAGTCATCGCATGTCTCGTCCGTTCCTGCGTCGCTTGGCCATCGTGTTTGCCGCTTCCGTCGTCCTGTCGGGCATTGGTGGCGCACAGGCCGAGGAGGTCCTGCGCATCGGCTTCCAGAAATCCTCGACTCTGCTGACCCTGATCCGCAGCCAGGGCACCTTCGAGCGCGAGTTGGCCAGGCAGGGCATCCGGGTGTCCTGGCATGAGTTCCCCAGCGGCCTGCCGTTGCTCGAATCGCTCAATGTCGGCAACGTCGATCTCTCCGCCGACGTCGCCGACACCGTGCCGGTGTTCGCCCAGGCGGCGGGTGCTCGCCTGACCTACTTCGCCCGCGAAACACCTTCGCCCGCGGCGCAGGCGATACTGGTCGGCGAACATTCGCCGCTGAAGTCCCTGGCCGAGCTGAAGGGCAAGCGCATCGCCGTGACCAAGGCCGCCGGCAGCCACTACCTGCTGATCGCCGCGCTGGCCAGCGCCGGGCTTGAGTTCTCCGACATCCAGCCAGCCTACCTGACGCCAGCCGACGGCCGCGCCGCCTTCGAGAACGGCAAGGTCGACGCCTGGGTGACCTGGGACCCCTACGTGGCAAGCGCCCAGCGCCAGCAACGCGCGCGGGTACTGGCCGACGGCCAGGGCCTGGCCAGCTACCAGCGCTACTACCTTGCCTCCAGCGACTACGCCAGGAAACATCCTGAAGTGCTCCAGCAGGTCTTCGCCGAACTGCAGCGCACCGGGCGCTGGCTCAAGAGCCACCCGGCCGACGCGGCCAAGGTGCTGGGGCCGCTGTGGGGCAATCTCGATGCCGCTACCGTCGAGCAGGCGAATGCGCGGCGCAGCTACGACGTACAACCGGTGAGCGCAGATGGTCTCGACGAGCAACAGCGCATCGCCGACGCCTTCCACGCCCAGGGACTGCTACCCAAACCGGTGGATGCGCGCGCCGTGGAGGTATGGCAGCCGCGGCACTGAGCGGCGCGGCTGCCCTGTGATGCGCGGCACCGGCGGCCAGCGTAGCTTGCCGCTGGCGCGCGTCCTTCAGGCCAGCCCATAGCTGATCTGCTCGGCCTTGACGTGGAACGCCTGCTCACGGCTCGGAAGATGCTGGTTGGCATCGGCGTTGCCCTGGCGCAGGCGTTCGGACCTCAGCGTCGGCAGGCGGAACACATCCTGCCGCTCGGTCTGCAACGCATTGCCGCGCATCAGCTCCATCAACGGAACCTGCATGGCCGGGGTGCTCTGGCCGAGGAAGTAGTTGGGCACCTCGTCGCACCACAGCAGCATGTAGTCGCTCACCGCATCGTGCTCGGCGTCGAGCACCACGTACTCGACGCGGTGGCGCAGGACCACTTCGGCGTCGATGCTCCAGCGGGTGTCCACGGTGAACAGCGGAACGTGCTTTTCCACGTCCACCAGCAGGCCATTCACCGCCTTGCAGCCGGACTTGCGGCAGGCCACGTGGTAGCGCTTGTCGGGGAGGGGGTGACGCGCCACCACGTCGCGCCCGCCAAGCAGGTGCAGGTCGAACTCCTTGATGCGGATGTCGATCAACTCGCACGGCAGGTCGAACCCCGCAGGCGTCAGCAGCCTGGGGCAGAAATGGATAAGCATGGTTTTCTCCATCAGGCATGCCCGGGGCTTTCCCGCCCTGGGGGAGAGGTATCTCTATCGGTCGCAGGTCAGCCGGCAAGCCGCATCCTGACGGACGAGGCAGAGCCTCGCCCGGTGAAAGACGCGAACGCCGGTCCTGGCGGACCTCGCTGGATTTTTCTGGCTCCGGGCGCTCCCGCGCTTCCAGGGGGCGTCTCGGGCGAGTGTCAGCTCCCGGTCTTGACCCGGCTCCAGACCCGGGTACGGATTCTCTCGACCTTCAGTGGCAGGGTTTCCAGCGGGAAGAGGGTCGCCATGGTTTCCTTGCTCAGGTAAACCGCCGGGTTTTCCCGCAGCTTCCGCTCTACCAGCGGCAGCGCCGCCTGGTTGCCATTCGGATAGCCCACGTAGTTGGAGGTCCTGGCGATGACCTCCGGACGCAGCAGGTAGTCGATCAGCGCATAACCCTGCTGCGGATGCGGTGCATCCTTGAGCAGCACCATGTTCTCGGCCCAGACCAGCGAGCCTTCCCGGGGAATGCTGTAGGCGATATGGCGACCGTTCCCGGCCTGTTCGTTGTTGACCTGGGCCATGTAGGCCGTACCCTGCCAGCCGACCACCACGCAGACGTTGCCGTTGGAGAGATCGGTGTCGACTCTGGAGGAGTCGAAATAGCGAATGTAGGGGCGAACCTTCAGCAACAGTTCCTGGGCTTTCTGGTAGTCCTCGGGATTCTGGCTGTTGTGCGGCAGGCCCAGGTAGTTGAGGGCGATGGACACCAGCTCGGTGGAGGAGTCCAGCGTGGCCACGCCGCACTGGCTGAGGCGGGAGATGTTCTCCTCCTTGAAGACCAGGTCCCAGGAGTCGACCGGCGCGTCGGGGCCGAGCAGCTTGCGGACCTTGTCCACGTCGTAGGCGATCCCGGTGGTTCCCCAGAGATAAGGTACGGCATAGCGATTGCCGGGATCGTTGGCCTGAAGCTTCCCGAGGATGTCCGCGTCGAGGTTCTTCCAGTGGGGGAGCCGGTCGCGGTCGAGTTCCTGGAGGACGCCCGCCTTGATCAGCCCGGGCAGGATGTTGGAGGTGATCACCACCACGTCGTAGCCGGAGCGGCCGACCATCAGTTTGCCCTGCGCGGTCTCGGCGCTGTCGAAGGTGTCGAGGACGACACGGGTGCCGGTTTCCTTCTGGAAAGCCTTGGGCGTTTCCGGGGCGATGAAGTCATACCAGTTGTAAAGATGGACGCTGGTTTGCGCAGCCCATGCACTGTCCGCCGCTGTCGCACCGATCGTCGTCAGGATCGATAACGCCAGTGCACAAACTTTTTTCATTGGATTTCCTTTCCGAAACGAAACAAGTTGGATTTTGCACCTACCAGAACTGGTAGTTCTGACCTGTGGCTATCTTCGAAGGCATCGATATTATGCACATTGGAACTCTTCATGACATAACGCCGAGTGACTAATCCCAGAGGAGTAGTTGTGTGGATATCGCATTGCACGGCGGCGCCTGGCACGAGTCACTGGGAAAGTTGCTCGAAGCGCTGGACCGGCCGTTCTTCTGGCGGATCCTGGCGCAGACCCTCGGCCAGTTCGCCCCCGTCGACAACTGGGCGGCCCTGATATTCAGCGATTCCAGTCCCTTGATTCTTTCCTTCATGGAGGAGGAGAGAGAAGAAGTCGAGCCGGACCCGCTGATCAGTCGATATATAACCGGACTTTATCTGCAAGATCCTTTCTACCAGGTATCCAGGAACTGTCGGCGCGGCGGGCTTTTTCATCTTGCGGATATCGTCTCCGAAGATTTCGAAACGACCGAATATTACAATACGTACTTTGCGCATTATGTGGTGACGGACGAAGTTCAATATAACGTCCCGCTGGATGGTGAAAGAACCCTATGCCTGTCGTTGGGCAGCGAGAGCCGCTTCGGTGCCGAGCAGATCGCGCTGTTCGAGCTGCTTCGCCCGTGGGTCATCGCGCTGATGAAAAAACGCATCCACTTCGAGGATGCGGTCAGGGAGGAGGCGAAACCGATCGCAGCGGCGGAGGTGGAAGTCCAGCCCTGGAGAGGGTTGATATCGCCGCTGACCGCGCGGGAGTCGGATGTCATCCGGCTGATGCTGGATGGATACTCGAACAAGGAAATAGCGGATCGGCTGACGCTGTCGATCGCCACTATCAAGGTGCATCGCCGGCACATCTACGCGAAGCTGAACGTGAAGTCCCACTCCGAGATATTCGCGCTGTTGATCAACCCGCCCGCGCCGCGGCTCGCCGACGCACGCTAGCCCGGATTTCTCATGAGGCCGGCAGGCGTGGCCGGTGAAGCCTCGGTGTATCAACAACCTGCCTTCCACCGCTAAAAATTGATCGTTTTTTATTCAATTCCCGCGTATGGGGCGCACTGCCCCCTTTCCCCCATTGAGCCGGGCCGGGGGCGCCCGCCTGTTCAGGTCGGCTTGAGGCGGGCAACCAGCCCCGCAAAGAGTTCCTGATGCGGATAGGCCTCGCTGATCAGCACGCGGATGCGCCGGCTGTTGCGAATGATCACCGCACCGATCTTGAGCAGTTTCAAGCGCAGGTTATGGATGCTCATGCGCGCCAATGCGGTGCCCTGGAGATGATCGCGTAGCCGTTCGAACAGCACATAGGCAAAGGCCGACAGCATCAGCCGCCACTGGTTGGTCCACCAGCGTGGGCTGGAGGTGCGGTCGGCGAACAGATCCAACTGTTGGTCCTTGATCCGATTCTCCATGTCGCCACGGCCGCAGTAGTCTTCGTAGTACTGCTGGGCAGCATCCTCGGCAAAGCGGGACACGACGATGAAGCGTGGATTGGCACCCTGCTCGCCATGTTCCAGGCGCGACACGACCAGGCGGCGCCTACGCCAACTACCGGCCTGATAGAGGAAGCGATACACGCCGGACATCTTCTGCCCGGTTTCTTGGTAGGCCTCGGCGACAGCTTGCATGGCCGGCGCCGCCATCCGCTGCAGGCGGGTGTTGCGGGCCAGACCCACCACATAATCCACCTGCTTGCGGTCACACCAGTCGAGCATGCGATGTCGGCAAAAACCGCCGTCACCGCGGAACACGATGCGGGTCTCTGGCCAGAAGCGGCGAATGAACTTGACCAGCAGTGCCAGGATGGCCCAACTGTGTCGGGCGCCATCGATGTTGCTCGGGCGCAAATAGCTCACCAGCAGATGGCGACCACAGAACACATAGAGCGGCAGGAAGCAGTAATGGTCGTAATAGCCATGGAAGAAGCGCCCTTCCTGATCACCATGCACCGGCACATCGGTCGCATCGAAGTCGAGCACGATCTCAGCCGGCGCCTGGTCATGCTGGGCGATGAAGTGCTCCCACAGCAGGCGATGGGCTTGCACCACCGTTTCGCGATCGGCTTGCTGTTCCAGGCGCCCCAGAGTGGATTTGCCGGCCAGCGGTTGCAGGCGGTTGACCGCAGTCTGCAGCGCGTAGTCATGGCGCAGGCCGTCATGATCGTTGAGATCCTCGTAGCCGGCGGCCAGTGCATAGATACGCTGGGCGAGCAGTGTCTGCAGTCCATGCTGGACACGCCCAGGATCACGCCGATCGGGAACGATTTTGGCCAGGCGGCGGGTCAAGCCATGTTGCCGGTCGACCTCGCGCAGCAGCAACAAGCCCGCATCCGAGGTGATGTGACCACCGGTGAAAGAGGCCTCGACGAGGCGGCGAGAGAGGGGTGAAAAGTGGAGTTTTTCTGGTAGCATTTTGTGCGCGGCTGAAGACTTATGGGGCTTTGTTTGGCGACAAGAATCATAAGGCTTTCAGCCGTTTTTGTTTATGCGGTCATGAGAAATCCGGGCTAGTGCGCCGCCTGCGGAGGAACCCGGGCGCATAAGGTTATGCGAAATTCATATTGCCCGACGCTGAAAAAGCCGGCGTCGGATTGCACTCATGGGCGAATTCCATCCAGGACGATTCGACCATGCCCGATGTACGTCTTTCCTCTCGTTCGTTGATCCCCGTGCTCTGTGCGGTGGGGCTCGCCTGCGCGCTGCAGGGCGAGGTGCAGGCCGCCGACGGTGGGCCGCGCGACGTGGCCACGGCGCCCCGGGTATTCGACATAGCGCCCGGCGAACTGGCCGAGGTGTTGTTGAACATCGTGCGCCAGGGACACGTGCCGATCGCCTTCGACCAGCGCCTGGTGGCGGGGTTGCGCGGACCGGATATCCGCGGCCGGCTCAGTGTCGAGGACGCCTTGCGGCGTGCCCTGGCCGGCAGCGGGCTGGCATACGCGCAGGACGAAAGCGGTGCCTTCGTCCTGCGCCGCGGACAGGCGCCTGTGCAGGAGACGCGAGGTGCGACGGTGGCACCGACCTTGTCCACCGTGGTGGTCACCGGCACGCGCAAGAGCGATGTGAAGGCGCAGGACAGCCTGAGCCCGATCGACGTGGTCAGCGCTACCCAGCTACGCAGCAGCGGTGCGGTCGACCTGCGCGATGCGCTGGTCAAACTGTTGCCCTCGCTGACCCGCCAGGCCCAGCCGTTCAACGCCTCGGCGTTGACCCACACGCAGTCGCTGCGCGGGCTGAGCCCCAACCATGTGCTGGTGCTGGTGAACGGCAAGCGTCGCCACGAAACGGCCAATCTCAATATCAGCGGCGGGCTGGAGAAGGGCTCCACCGGCGTCGATCTGGACACCATCCCGATCAACGCCATCGAGCGGGTCGAGGTGCTGCGCGACGGCGCCTCGGCGCAGTACGGTTCGGACGCCATCGCCGGGGTGATCAACGTCATCCTCAAGTCCGCCGACAGCGGCGGGTCGGCGGCCGCTGACGTCGGGCAGACCGGCGACGGCGACGGCTTCACCCATGGCGGCGGGGGGAACATCGGGCTGGCCTTCGGCGATAGCGGCTTCGTCAACCTCACCGCCGAATATCGCGAGCAGGAGCGCACGATGCGCAGCGGCATCGATGAGCGCACCGGTCGGCGCGACAACATTTCCATGGGCGATCCCGCGTTCCACCGGCAATCGTTGGCGCTCAACTCGGGTTTCGGGTTGGGCGACGATATCGAGGTGTACGGCTTCGGCACCTATACCCGGCGCAAGGCCTCCTCGGCGGCCAACTATCGCCTGGCTTCGGTGGCGCCGACGCTGTATCCGGACGGCTTCACGCCGCGCCCGAACAGCGACGAGGACGACTATGCGTTCCTCGCCGGGGTGCGCGGCGAGCGTCTGCTGGATGCCTGGCACTGGGACCTGAGCAGTGGCTACGGCGCCGACCGTCCCGATATCGGCATGACCCAGTCGGTGAACGCGGCGATCTACCGTGAAACCGGCAACAGTCCGAGAAGCTTCGACCTGGCGCGCTACCGCAACAGCCAATGGACCAGCAACCTGGACCTGGGGCGGGAATTCGAACTGGATTTCCTCGCTGCTCCGCTGGCGTTGTCGCTGGGTGCGGAATACCGGCGGGAAAGCTACCGCATCGACGCCGGCGACCCGGCGTCCTACTACAGCGGCGGGGCGGAATCCCTGGCTGGCCTCTCGCCGCTCAGCGAGGGGCAATGGTCGCGGCACGCCTGGGCGTCCTACCTGGACCTGGGTACCTCCCTGACCCCAGCCTGGGAGGTCGACGTGGCGGTGCGCCACGAGAAATTCAGCGACTTCGGCAGCACCACCAACGGCAAGTTCGCCACCCGTTACCAGTTCGATCCGCGGGTGGCGCTGCGCGCCAGCGTAAGCAGCGGGTTCCGCGCGCCGTCCCTGGTCCAGGAGCACTACACCGGCCTCAGCGTCGGCCCGACCATCGCCCTTGGCCTGCTGGCGGCCAACTCGCCGGCGGCGAAGATGCTCGGCGCCGACGAACTGCAACCGGAGAAGTCGACCAGCTTCAACCTTGGCCTGGTACTCAGCCCGTGGGAAAACGTCGGGCTGAACATCGACGCCTACCAGATCAGCATCCGCGACCGCATCGTCGACAGCGCCACCTATTCCGGCCAGGAAGCCATCGATGCCCTGGCCGCGGCGGGGATCTCGTTGCCGGCCAGTGCCAGTACGGTCAGTACCCATTACCTGGCCAACGGTGCCGACACCCGCACCCGCGGTGTCGACATCACCGGTCACTACCTCGTCGCGCTTGGCGAGTACGGGCAGGTCGACTGGGAACTGTCGGCCAACTTCAACCGCACCACCTTGCGCAAGAACCATCGAGGCGCCAACGGCGAGCCGCTGCTCAATGCCCAGCAGGTCGCCTGGATCACCAGCTCCACCCCGCGCAGCCAGGTTTCCCTCGGCGGCACCTGGAGCCGCCAGGACTGGGAGGTCAGCCTGCGCCTGACGCGCTACGGCCGGACCAGCTCGGAACTCGACTACACGGTAGGGCCGGACGCCTGGTCGACGGAGAAATTCAACCATTTCGTCAACGACCCGAAGTACATCACCGACATCGCCGCGCGCTACCGGCTCAGCGCCGACCTGACGCTGACCGCCGGCGCCGACAACCTGTTCGACGTCCGTCCGGACAAGCTGCCCGCGCAGAACACCACCTATGGCGACGTGCTGCGCTACGACACCTATGCCTCGCAGATCGGCTTCAACGGCGCCTTCTACTACCTACGCGCGGCATACCGCTTCTAGAGGGCCAGGCGTGGCGCAACGAGAATTTTCCGCGACCAGCGGCGGTGTGCTGCTGGCGTCGGTGGTGGCGATCATGCTCGGGCCCACCGGCATCCTGCTGAACACCTTCAGTCTGTTCATCGCACCGATGAGCGCCGAGTACGCCTGGGACCGCGCCGAGGTGTCGTTGCTGGTGACGCTGTTCGGACTGGCGGTCGCCATCACCAGCCCGCTCAAGGGCTGGCTGATCGACCGTTGGGGCGCGCGGCGGACAATGCTCGGGCTGACCGCGGCCCTGTCGCTGCCGCTGCTCGGCCTGGCGGCGGTGAATGCCGTCTGGCAACTCTACGCGCTGTTCCTGCTGATCGGCCTGCTGGCGCCAGGCAACCTGCCTTACGGACGTATCCTCGGACTCTGGTTCCGCCAACGCCTGGGCGTGGCCTACGGCCTGTTAGGCCTGGGCTTCGGGGTGGGCGGGCCGCTGGGCCTGCTGGTCGGCCACCAGAGCCTCGAAGCGTGGGGCTGGCGCGGCGCTTTCCTGGTCTACGGCGTGCTCGAACTGGGCCTGGCGCTGCCGCTGCTGGCCTGGCTGTTCCGCGAGCCAGCGCCGGATGCTGGCGTGGCCGCCGGCACGGCCGTAGCGGAAACCGCGCTGAGCGGATCGACGGCGCCCCAGGCCTGGCGCAGCGCCAGTTTCTGGCTGGTGCTGGGCAACCAGGTACTGGCGGTGTTCGTGATGTCCGGGATCATGACCCATGGCGTGCCGATGCTGGTGGAGCGCGGTTTGTCCCGGGGCGAGGCGGGCACCGCGCTGTCGGCGTTGTGGGTCGGCATGATGCTGTCGCAGCCGCTGATGGGCTGGCTTCTCGACCGCGTGGCGACGCCTCGGGTGGCGTTGCCCTTCGCCCTGGCGGCGGTGCTCGGCATGGCCTGGTTCCTGGTGGGCGACACACCGAGCGGTCTATGGCTGGCGGTGTTCCTGGTCGGCCTGGGTGGAGGAGGGGAAAGCGGCACCACCAAGTACCTGTTGATGCGCTACTTCGGCCTGCGCAGCTTCGGTGTGATCTACGGTTCGATCCAGCCGTTCACCTTCGCCCTGTCGATCAGTCTCGGCGCTTACCTGCTGGGCTGGCTGTACGACCGCGCCGAAGGCTACGGGACGGCCGAATGGGTGCTGCTCGCGGCTTTTTCCCTGGCTGCGTGCAGCCTGTTCGCCTTTCGCCCCTATCCGCAGAAATTGCCCTGAAGGGAATCATGCCGGCTAGCGTTCGCCCTGGCGCCGCGCGGTCTTGCCGGCGAGGCGGGCCTGGCGATAGTCGTTGGCACACTGTCCCGTCCAGCGACGGAAGGCGTGGCGAAAACTGGAGGTATCCATGTAGCCCAGCCTCTCGGCGACTTCCTCGATGCGCAGTCGCTCGTCCCGCAGCAGTTGGCGCGCCCTGTCGTGGCGGACCAGGTCGAGCACTTCCCGGTAGTTGGTGCCCTCGTCGGCGAGCCGTCGGCGCAGCGTCCGCTCGGTGACCTTCAACTGCCGGGCGACCCAGGCGATGCTCGGGTAGCGGTCCTGTAGCACCTCCAGCAGTGCCACGATGCGTTGGCGGTAGCCGCCCATCTCGCGGGTGACGCGGGTGTTGAAGGCCTTGCTGCCGAGCGCCAGCGAGGCCTGGAACACGGCGGAGTTGGCAGTGGCGATCTCGGCCTCGAGCAATTCCTCGGGGAGGGTGAAGGTGATGCCTGCGCCGGCGAAATACACCGGCACCCGGAAATACTCCTCGTATGCCCGCACGTCGCCGTTCCTTTCCGGGAGGCGCAGGCGGACCAGTTCCAGCTCGCCCAGCAGCAGGTCGCGGAACACCGCGTAGGCGGCCGACGCCAGGACGTTGGCGTGATACAGCCGGGCCGACTGCGGCCAGTCCGGCTTGTCCTGCAGGTCGATATCCACATCCACGGTGTCGCAACTGGAACGTCGCACCGCGATCCCGCGGATATCCTTGCGGAACAGCAGCATGTTGGTCTTGATCAGTTGCAAGGCTTCGCCCACGGTGCCGGCACTCTGCAATGCCAGCCCGGCGACGCCGTAGTCGGAAAGGCGGTAGTGCTCCCCCAGGCTCAGGCCTTCCAGGGGGGAGCGTCCGTTCAGCACGATCCACTCGTAGAGCGCTTCGCTGGGCAGGCGCGGCTCGGCAGCCGAACCCTGACGCATGTCCGGAGGCGTGATGCGTTGCACGGCGAGGTAGTTGTTGAGTGGTCGCCACTCGAAATCGTACTGGATGTTTTCGGACGGGCTCATCGGTTACCTCTTGCACGCGATGCTATCGCCCTGAAGGCGTCAGGGCTTCGTTATTCCATGCGGATGTCGTTTCGGTTGATTTTCGTACGCTGGGCTTCCGGCAATCACTACCTTGCGTAAGGGGTTGACAGGAGCGGGGTCTGCGTATAGCCGCGCCTCCGCGACGCCGTGCCGATCGGTCGTGCATGCTTGCCGTGGCCCGGCTGAGCACTGCCGTCCCGGCCACTCTCGCCGGGGTGGCTGCGCCTGGATGATCGTCGTGGGCGGTGGTGGCGCGGGCCGGTTGCCCTGAGCTTCAGGCGCCATCGCCGCTTGCCGGCGCTCGGGAGGCCGCTGGCCAAGGAAAACCGTAGCGCCGCGGCGGGCGGCGGCTAGCGGGGATTTCCGGCCACGCGTGCCGTGCCCGGGCCTCGCTTGCCTTCCCGGCGCGCCGGACTCCCGGTGGCCTGGAGGACAGGAAAAGCGAGCGGCGAGGTGTCGGCGAGCAGGGTCAACTCGATCTTCTGATAGGGTCGGTGGGCTGTCCGGGGCGGCTAGGATGGACATTTTCATCGTCTCGGGCAGGCCTGTCGCGACCGCGCGAAGTCGCGACGGATGCCGCTGCTAAGGAGCAACGGATGACCGTTCTTATCCAGGGGGCCGGGATCGCCGGCCTGGCGCTGGCGCGCGAATTCACCAAGGCAGGCATCGACTGGCTGCTGGTCGAGCGGGCCAGCGAGATCAGGCCCATCGGTACCGGCATCACCCTGGCGAGCAATGCGTTGACGGCGTTGTCCAGCACCCTGGATCTCGACCGGCTGTTCCGCCGTGGCATGCCGTTGGCCGGCATCAACGTATACGCCCACGACGGTTCGATGCTGATGTCGATGCCTTCCAGTCTGGGTGGGAATTCCCGCGGCGGCCTGGCGTTGCAGCGCCACGAACTGCATGCGGCGCTACTGGAGGGGCTGGATGAGTCGCGCATTCGGGTCGGGGTCTCCATCGTGCAGATCCTCGACGGACTCGACCACGAACGCGTGACCCTGAGCGACGGCACTGTCCACGACTGTTCGCTGGTGGTCGGTGCGGATGGCATTCGTTCGAGCGTGCGACGTTATGTCTGGCCGGAGGCGACCTTGCGTCATTCCGGCGAAACCTGCTGGCGCCTGGTCGTTCCCCATCGGCTGGAGGACGCCGAGCTGGCGGGAGAGGTCTGGGGGCACGGCAAGCGCCTCGGCTTCATCCAGATCAGCCCGCGCGAGATGTATGTCTACGCGACCCTGAAGGTGCGCCGGGAGGAGCCCGAGGACGAGGAGGGCTTCGTAACCCCGCAACGGCTGGCCGCCCACTACGCGGACTTCGACGGCATCGGCGCGAGCATCGCCCGGCTCATACCGAGCGCCACCACGCTGGTGCACAACGACCTCGAGGAGTTGGCCGGCGCCTCCTGGTGCCGCGGACGGGTAGTGCTGATCGGTGACGCCGCACACGCCATGACGCCGAACCTGGGGCAGGGCGCGGCCATGGCCCTGGAGGACGCCTTCCTGCTGGCGCGCCTGTGGTGTCTGGCGCCGCGCGCCGAGACGCTGATCCTGTTCCAGCAGCAACGCGAGGCGCGGATCGAGTTCATCAGGAAGCAATCCTGGATCGTCGGCCGCCTTGGTCAGTGGGAATCGCCCTGGAGCGTCTGGCTGAGGAATACCCTCGTTCGCCTGGTGCCGAATGCCAGTCGCAGGCGCCTCCACCAGCGTCTTTTCACCGGTGTCGGTGAGATGGCCGCACAGTAGCCGCCGGTGCCAGTGGCGTCTTGGTCGCCTGTTTCGACTTCGGCGATGGTCGCTATGGAGAAGTCCCGGGCAACCAGGGCGCTTGCGCTTTACCAGGCCCGGCGTCGCTGGGCTCTCCACAGGTTCGCCGGTTTTTGCTGCGATCCGGTCTGCCGCTCGCCGGGGGCTGGCGGTATACTTCGCAGCGCCCGTTCGATGCCGTCGAATGATGTTTCCATGACGCTTGATTTATGACGCCTTTGCGCCAAGCTAGGTCATGGGATGGCTTTCTGTTAAGGTTGCCGAAATCTCCTGGGGGCCCGTGTGGGCGGTTGTCTGCTAATGCGCGACGAGGTGCAGCGTGATTAAGGTGCTGGTGGTCGACGACCACGATCTGGTACGCACCGGTATTACCCGCATGCTGGCCGACATCGAAGGCTTGCAAGTGGTCGGCCAGGCCGACTGCGGTGAAGACTGTCTGAAACTGGCCCGCGAACTGAAGCCGGATGTCGTCCTGATGGACGTGAAGATGCCCGGTATCGGCGGCCTGGAGGCAACCCGCAAGCTGCTGCGCAGCCAGCCCGACATCAAGGTCGTGGTAGTCACCGTCTGCGAAGAGGATCCGTTCCCCACCCGCCTCATGCAGGCCGGCGCCGCCGGCTACATGACCAAGGGCGCGGGGCTGGAGGAAATGGTCCAGGCGATTCGCCAGGTCTTCGCCGGCCAGCGCTATATCAGCCCGCAGATCGCCCAGCAACTGGCGCTGAAGTCCTTCCAGCCGCAGCAGCACGATTCCCCCTTCGATTCGCTGTCCGAGCGCGAGATCCAGATCGCCCTGATGATCGCCAACTGCCACAAGGTGCAGAGCATCTCCGACAAGCTGTGCCTGTCGCCGAAGACCGTGAATACCTATCGCTACCGCATCTTCGAGAAGCTCTCGATCACCAGCGACGTGGAGCTGGCGCTGCTCGCCGTCCGCCACGGCATGGTCGATGCCGCCAGCTAGATGAGCGCCGTTTTCGACGCAAGCGCTTTCCTCGCTACCTGCAGCAATCGTCCGGGCGTCTACCGCATGTTCGATGCGGACGCCAAGCTTCTCTACGTGGGCAAGGCGAAGAGCCTGAAGAAGCGCCTGGCCAGCTATTTCCGCAAGTCCGGCCTGGCGCCGAAGACCGCTGCGCTGGTGGCGCGGATCGCCCAGGTGGAAACCACCATCACCGCCAATGAAACCGAGGCGTTGCTGCTGGAGCAGACGCTGATCAAGGAGTGGCGGCCGCCCTACAACATCCTGCTGCGGGACGACAAGTCCTATCCCTTCGTGTTCCTCTCCAGCGAGGACGAGTATCCGCGGCTGTCCCTGCACCGTGGCGCGAAGAAGCGCAAGGGGCGTTACTTCGGTCCCTATCCGAGCGCGGGAGCGATCCGCGAGAGCCTCAACCTGCTGCAGAAGGCGTTTCTCGTCCGCCAGTGCGAGGACAGCTATTTCCGCAACCGTACGCGGCCCTGCCTGCAATACCAGATCAAGCGCTGCAAGGGGCCCTGCGTGGGGCTGGTCAGTCCTGAGGAGTACGCCGAGGACGTGCGCCACTCGGTGATGTTCCTCGAAGGAAAGAGCAACGCGCTGGCCGACGAGCTGAACGTCGGCATGGAGCAGGCTGCGATGCGCCTGGACTTCGAGAAGGCGGCGGAGTTGCGCGACCAGGTGGCGATCCTGCGGCGGGTCCAGGACCAGCAGAGCATGGAAGGTGGCAACGGCGACGTCGACATCGTCGCCGCCATCGTCACCCCTGGCGGCGCTTGCGTACACCTGATCAGCGTACGCGGCGGGCGGGTGCTGGGCAGCAAGAACTTCTTCCCGCAGGTCGCGATCGAGGAGGAGGTGGGCGAAGTGCTGCTGGCGTTCCTTGGCCAGTACTATCTCAGCCACCAGGAGCGCGACCTGCCGGCGGAGTTGATCGTCAACGTGACGCACGAGGATTTCCCGGTGCTGGTTTCGGCGATCGCCGAAGCGCGAGGCCGCGAACTGGAGATCAGCTACCGGGTGCGTGGTACCCGCGCACGCTGGCAGCAACTGGCGGTGACCAACGCCGAACAGGCCCTGGGCGCACGCCTGGCCAACCGCCAGCATGTGGCGGCACGCTTCGAAGCCCTTGCCGAGGCGCTCGACCTGGCGGAGCCGCCGCAACGCCTGGAGTGCTTCGATATCAGTCACTCCAGCGGCGAGGCCACCGTGGCTTCCTGCGTGGTGTTCGGCCCGGAAGGGCCGCTGAAGTCGGACTATCGCCGCTACAACATCGAAGGCGTCACGGCCGGCGACGACTACGCGGCGATGCACCAGGCGCTGACCCGCCGCTTCAGTCGCCTGAAGGACGGCGAGGGGAAGATGCCCGACATTCTCCTGGTGGATGGCGGCAAGGGGCAATTGGCCATGGCCCAGGAGGTGCTCCAGGAACTGGCGGTCGCCGGTCTGATCCTGCTCGGCGTGGCCAAGGGCGTGACCCGCAAGCCGGGGCTGGAAACCCTCTACCTGAACGATGCCTCCCACGAGTTCACCCTGCCGGCCGATTCGCCGGCGCTGCACCTGATCCAGCAGATACGTGACGAAGCGCACCGTTTCGCCATCACCGGCCACCGTGCGCGGCGCGGCAAGGCACGGCGGACGTCGACGCTGGAGGACGTCCCTGGCGTCGGCCCGAAACGTCGGCGCGACCTGCTCAAGCATTTCGGTGGGTTGCAGGAATTGTCGCGGGCGAGTATCGATGAACTGGCCAAAGCCCCCGGTATCAGTAAAAAGCTTGCCGAGCAGATTTATGCCGTCCTGCACAGCGAGTAGAATGCCGGCTCACCTCGCAGCCTAGATGGTCCGATGAATATCCCCAATCTGCTCACGTTACTGCGCGTCCTGCTCATTCCGATCTTCATTCTGCTGTTCTATCTGCCGACGTCCTGGAGCTACCTGACCGCCAGTGCCGTGTTCGCCCTGGCCGCCGCCACCGACTGGCTGGACGGCTACCTCGCCCGGCGCCTCGGCCAGAGCACGCCGTTCGGCGCCTTCCTCGACCCGGTCGCGGACAAGCTGATGGTGGCGGTTGCGCTGGTCTTGCTGGTGGAAGAGCACGCCAACCTGTGGCTGACCCTGCCGGCGGTGATCATCATCGGCCGCGAGATCGTGGTTTCCGCCTTGCGTGAGTGGATGGCCGAACTGGGGGCGAGGGCGCAGGTCGCGGTGTCCAACCTGGGCAAGTGGAAGACCGCGGCGCAGATGCTGGCGCTGGTCATTCTCCTGGCGAATCCGCCGCTGATGACCTTCTGGGTGATTCTCGGCTACGTGCTGCTGATCATCTCCGCGGCGCTGACCCTGTGGTCCATGGTGCACTACCTGCTGGCCGCGTGGCCGCATCTGTCGACCACCCCGAAAGAGAAATAAACTTTTTTGAATCAAGGAGTTGACACGGCGCCGCGATGCTATACAATGGCGCCCGTCACCAAGACGATGCGGGAATAGCTCAGTTGGTAGAGCACGACCTTGCCAAGGTCGGGGTCGCGAGTTCGAGTCTCGTTTCCCGCTCCAAATATAGATCTATAGAGTTCCAATGAAGTCTGTAGATCATTGAGAAAGGGCCTTCGGGCCCTTTTTTCGTTCCGCCTCCAAGTCCCGTACCCGTTCGTGGAACGTCCGCGCCGAGGGGCGGTTCTCCTTGCCGCTTTCCCGGCGACCGGGGCCGTACGTTTCGCGAAGCCCTTCGTCTCGCCAGCGAGGCGGCTTGCCGCAAGATGCTGCCTCGGCACATCAGAAGTGTGGCTGTCGCACTCCAGGGGGGGCTCGATTCATTGCACCTTGGACCGCCTTCGTGCGCCTGTTGCTTTGGCTGCCACGTTCGACCGAGCCGTCCCAAGGCCAGCGCTTCGGTATCGCAGCGCTTCGACGGCCACTGAGAAGGTCGGCGAAGGTTGCCTCTGACTTGGGTGATAGAGGTAATAGCCCGGGAATGGATCGCACCAGCCTTCCAGCATGCTACCAGGTTGCCCTTGGCGATGTGCGGCTCGAACTGGGCTTTCGAGTGCAGGCATGCCACGGCCAGGGCGCACGTCATCGCAAGCGGCTTCATCGATCTAGCCGGCGACGCGAAAGAGTCGAGGGTTTTCGCGAGCCGGGCATAAGGCGGCTGCCAGAGCGAGTGTCGACAGGCGTGGGTTCCTGGGAAAAGTATCCATCTACCTGCTAACATGGCGGCATCGTTGCCGATGTATCCGCAGGCTCCGGGTCGCGGATGCGCTGCTTTCTGTCCGGCCGGAGAACTTTGCCATCGTAGACTCGACATGCTGACAAGGTCGTTGCTGTCCGCGGTCTTTTGCCTGTTGCTGATCGCTCTGCAGCCGCTGCCCGTCGAAGCCGAATCCATCCTGCCGGATGGGCGTACGACGACAACGATGCGTCCCTGGCTCGATAAACGAGCCAGGCAGTGGCTGGATGCACGGGAGCCGCTGACGGTAGGCGTGGTTTCCCCCGACTATCCGCCGTTGTCCATCTTCTACGCAGGCTCCTACAAGGGCTTCACGGCCGATTACCTGGCCCTGGTGTTCGAGCGGCCGTTGCGCGTCAGGGACTTTCCGTCGCGGCAGGCGGCAATCGACGCGTTGTCGCAAGGGGAGATCGACCTGCTTGGCGTCGGTAGCGAGGTCGAGGCCCGACAACACGGCTTGCTGGCATCCGCTGCGTATCTTTCCGACCGGCCGGTACTGGTGTCTTCCAGCGGTGCCCCGTTCGATTCGCAGGCGGAGTCCTGGCTGGCCACGGTCAAGGGCTATCTTCCCGCCGAACGTATCAAAGCTGCCTATCCGCACAGCAGGATCATCTGGTTCGACTCGCCGCAGCTTGCCCTGGAAGCGCTGAGCATGGGGGATGTCGATGGCGTGCTGGGGGACGCAGTTTCCACGCACTACCTCATCCAGACCCATTACCTGCTGAACTTGCGCATCGAGAACTTCGCACCCATCGACAGCCAGGGTTTCCGTTTCCTGCTCCGGCCAGGTGACGAACCTCTGCTCGCGCTCATCGATCGCGCCCTGCCGCATATTAGCGGGCGCTACGGCGACGAACTGTTGCGCAGCTGGAGCGCCGGGCGGCGCCTGCGCTTCGACGAGCCCCGGGTGACGCTGTCGCCGGCGGAGCAGCGTTGGCTCTCCGCGCACCCGGTCGTGCCGGTGGTGATCAACCATTCCCTTGGCGCGCTCGGGCAACTGGATAACGAGGGGAGGCTGAGTGGTATCGGGCGTGACTATCTGGACCTGATCGGCAAGCGCAGTGGCCTGCGGTTTTCCTTCACTGGAGCACGCAACTTCGTCGAGACGAAAAGTCGACTGGATGCGGAGGAGGCACTGGTTACGCCGACCATGCCTTCGTCGGAGCGCTTCGATTCCGGCCTCGAAGTGCTGACGCCCTATCTACGCAGCGCCACGGTGCTGATGGGCGCCCGCCAGGGTGGCCGGGATGAAAGGGTGGGGCGTGTCCATGGCCTCGCGGACCTGGCGGGCAAGCGATTGGCGACGACGATTGGCTATTTTCTCAACGACTTCATTCGACGCGAACACCCGGAGATCAAGCTCCAGGTCTATCCGACCTTCCTCGCCGCCATGCGCAGCGTAGACGCCGGCCAGAGCGAGGCCGCCATCAGCAGCGACTATACCGGTCGCTATCTGTCCGCCCAGCATTTCGACAACCGGATCCAGGTCGTCGGTATCCTCGATGACCTCTCCATCCCGATCAGCATCGGCGTGGCGAGGAACCAGCCGGAGCTGCAGGGCATCCTGGAGAAGGCGCAGCTGGCGATCGCTCCGGAAGAAGTGGCGGAAATCCTCCACCGCTGGGAGCCTCGCTTCGCCAAGGGAGGGGCGGACTTCTGGCGCGATCACCGGAGCAAGATTCTGCAGATCGGCGGATTGTTCGGCGTACTGATTTCCATCTCCCTCATCTGGGGTTTCTACCTGATGCGCCAGGTGCGCAAGACCCGCCAGGCAGAAGAGCAAGCCGACACTGCCAACCGTGCCAAGAGCGTGTTTCTTTCGACGATGAGTCACGAGATCCGTACGCCATTGAATGCGGTCATCGGCCTGCAGGAACTGGTGCTGAAAAAGGGCGAGAAGGGCGTGTTGGACCTAGATTCGCTGAGCATTGCCCAAGAGGCGGCCCAGGGGTTGCTGCTTCTGCTGGGCAATATTCTCGATTTGTCGCGGATCGAATCCGGTCGGTTCGATTCCGCTCCCGAACCAGTGCTTCCTGGCGAGTTGATCAGAGGAATCCTGCCGCTGGTTGGTGGGCTGACGCGGCAGAAGAATCTTTCCCTGGCACTGGAACTCGACGGGGATCTCGAGCAATGGGTGCTGGTGGATCCCCTGCATTTCAAGCAGGTGTTGTTCAACCTGCTGGGCAATGCCATCAAGTTCACCGAGCGCGGAGGGGTAACGGTGCGGGCGGTGGGGCGGCGCGAGGCGGAGAGGCTTCATTTGCTGCTCGAGGTAAGCGACACCGGCCTCGGTATTTCGGAGGAGGACCAGGCCAGGCTGTTCCGGCCATTCTCGCAGGTCGGCTCGCCTGCGCTTGGCCAGGCGTCCGGCAGCGGCCTGGGGTTGTATATCAGCCGACGCCTGGTGCACCTGATGGGCGGCCAGATCAGCCTGCGCAGCGAACTGGGCAACGGCTCCTGCTTCTCGGTCGAGTTCGATCTTCCGCTGACCGAGCCTCCGCCCAGCGAGTCCAGCGAAGCGCGTTCCGGAGTTGCCGAGGTCGAGGAGCGGAAAGAGGCAAGGGCGCTCTCGATATTGCTTGCGGAAGACCATCCGTTCAATCGGCTGACCCTGACCATGCAATTGGAAAGCCTTGGGCACCGGGTGACCTCCACGGAAGATGGCGAGGAAGCATTCGAACGTTGGCAGAGCGAAGACTTCGACGTCGTGATTACCGACGGCATGATGCCGCGGATGGATGGCTACGAGCTGGCGCGACGGATCCGGTCGCAAGAGGCCCTTGGCGGTCGGCGTTGCTGCTTGGTGACAGCGCTTACCGCCAGCGCCGAGAAGGATGCGCTGGAGCGTTGCCTGGCTGCCGGCATGGACCGGGTCCTGTTCAAGCCGACTACGCTCGATGAGCTCGCTCGGGCGCTGAACGGGGGAGAGCCGCTCATGCCTACGAGCGTCGATTCGCAATGAAAGTGCCCGACTGGTTGCCGTTTTGCGTGCCGCGAGCGGATGTATCGGGTAATCTCTCGCAGAAATGAACCAGCACTAGTGAAGCGAACGATGGGTTTTGAACAACTTGCCGAGCTGAGAGACCGTCTGCGCGCACAGGCGGCGCAGGCGAAACCGGCTCAAACCAAAAGCTCCGCGGGACGCGCGAAGAAACGTGAAGCCGTCGAGCCGGGAGTCGAGGCTATCTGGAGGCTGCAACGGCATTTTCCGCTGGCGTTTCCGAAAAGCCCCGCGGCCAAGGTTCCGCTCAAGCAGGGCATCCTCCAGGATGCGCAGCAGCATCTCGAGCTACTGGGAATCACCGCCGAACAACTGAAACAGGCCATCGCCACCTGGTGCCAGGGCAGCCGCTACTGGAGTTGTATGGTGGAAGATGCGCCGCGACTGGATCTGCAAGGCCAGGTTGCCGGCAAGGTAACCGCCGAGCAGGCGGTGTATGCGCGGCGGCAGGCGTCTCGCCGGCAGCGCGAGCAGATGCGCGAGAAGCGCGCCAAGCGTGCACAGGCGGGTGGCGAAGCGCCGGCCGCCACGGAGGCGCCGACGCCTGAAGCGCCCGCAACTGAAGCGAGCCCCGAGGCGAACTGATCGCCGGGGCAGGGCGCGTCGGATCCTGGCGCGCTCCTCGGTTGCCGGTCGCTGCGGGCCCATTTCGCGGACGTCTGGGCCCGTTTCTCCCGGCTTGTGCTACGCAATAGCCTGATCTGCAAAGTTTTTTTCGTAGAGCGCTTGCCAAGCTCGGCGAATCCGTCCATAATTGCGTCCATTCCAGCGATGGGTGAGCTAAAAATCTTTTGAAATCAAAGGGTTATAAGTTCAAAATCGCGCCAGGAAAGAAATTTCAGCGATATGCCAAACGCATGTCGCTTCGCTCAAAGGCTGAGTAGCAGAGTGGTTATGCACCGGATTGCAAATCCGTGAACGCCGGTTCGATTCCGACCTCAGCCTCCAACAGGAAAGCCCCGTAGCTCAACGAGTTACGGGGCTTTTTTCTTTCCTGTCCGGTATTGCTGAAGCAAGTTCCTTGGGGTGCCCCTATAACACTTTCATACTTTTACGGCCTCGCAACCGCCTCCCTCTCCCGATAAGCCGCTCCGTAATTACTACTTTCCCGGAGTGTCCGAGGAGTACCCCAGCACCTGTCACGTTTTCGGCCGTTGCCTGCAATCCAGCCCCGTGCGCGGCTTTTATCTGGACGCAAGATCCGGTCTGGGTCGGTCATCGGCTGGTCGTCATCGAACATGACCAGCCGAGCCGGTCTGTCCTGCCGCCTGCCTTCCGGGCCTCTATCGATCAACCGTTGTGGCGACCGCGAGCGGAAGGCGCTCGGCGGAGGGCCCGTTTCATCTTGTCTTGCGTTTCAAGGAAACCGGCAGGCCCCAGGTCAGGTCTTCCATGCCTGCTTCGCCGAGTATCTCGGTTTTCATCGGCTGGATGCGCGCGAGCACCTGGCGGCCCGTTTCATCCAGCCTTGGCTGCTCGCGATCGATGAACCTTTTCGTCAGCTCCATGGGCGCTGGCCTCATGAAGACCTGGATATCCTGCAAGGCGCACTTGATGTTTTGCGTGTCCACGGCCTTGCAGGTCTTCCTGTCATAGCTCACGGCCGGGGTCTTCAAGTGGAACCGATCGCTGAGCAGGATCTGCCCAGGCTGAATGGTGAAGGACAGCGGGGCATAGGCGTCGGGTATCTGCGCTTGCAGCTTGATGGAGGGGACATCCTCGATCTTCGTGCCTTCGGCCCAACCGGCATCCGAGACCATTTCCCGCTGGCTGTATTGCTGCTCGGTCCAGCCCACGCATTGGCCGGAGGCCATGTGCACGGCGCTGCAGACATTCTGTGTGTAGGTTTTGTCTGCATAGGAGGCGTCGCGCCAGTAGTTCTCCTTCACGAACCGGCGATACAGCACGGCGGACAGGTTCACCGAACCAAGTGGGCTGGCAGCCGGCTGCCCCTTTGGCGCCTTGATCTGGGCAAGGGTGCTGTCGATCTTGTAGTCGATCCCTCCGGACAGCAGGTAGGTTCCCGGCGGGACGATGTTGACCTCGAGGAAGTCCCACAGATAGACGGCTTCCTTGATCTTCTCCAGGTCGTTGTTGGCAAAGGCCTGCATGTAGGCGATCCCGGGCACGTCCTTGTTCTTGAATATGACCCGATGCGAGTAGCTGGAGAGGTCCGTCACGCTCTTGTTGGGCATGAGTGCCGGTACCAGCACCACGGACATACCTTCGCGGGTAGCCTCATCGATCATGTTCAGGAGCTGGTTGGTGGGGTTCTGCTGGGAGCCGCCGAGTCCGGCGTTGCCTAGGGAGGCGCAGGCTGACAACAGGCTTGCCGGGAGCAGGATCGCGAAGGGGCTCAGACGCCGAGCGATGGTTTTCATGAGATATCCTTATCTATACGGGCCAATGACTTAAGGCGAGTGCGGGAAGAATCCTAATCTACTCCTTGCGGATTCCCAAGGAGCGTTCGTCCCGCGCGTAGGAAGGAGCGTTTGAGTCGAGCGCGTCACAGCCTGTTGCTGCAATCCTGGGTACTCACATGCGTTCGAATGCTGGCGAGCCAGTGCGTACTGCGTTGGTGATGGCTCGCTGCGGGTAGAGTTCGTGCCGGTCATCGAGGGCTGGCTGCGTGGGGGCGCAATGAAGACGCGCATCCCAGCTCTTCTGGCGATTCGTGAGTGCGGATCAAATCTGTTTTACCGCCGTACGACTTTTTCCGTTCCCTGCGCCTATCTAACCTGCCGCTCTCTTCAACCCGGGATCGGCAGGCATCTCCGCTGCGGTTCCAGCATGTACGGAACACCATGAAAAACATTCTCCTGCTCAACGGCGGAAAGCGTTTCGCCCATTCCGACGGTCGCCTCAACCAGACCCTGCACGAAACCGCCCTGGCCCATCTGGACCGCCGTGGCTTCGACCTGCGCCAGACCTTCATCGACGGTGGCTATGACATCCCGACGGAGGTGGACAAGTTCCTCTGGGCCGACGTGGTGATCTACCAGATGCCCGGCTGGTGGATGGGCGCCCCGTGGACGGTGAAGCGCTACATCGACGAAGTCTTCACGGCCGGTCACGGCAGCCTCTATGCCAACGACGGTCGTACCCGCTCCGACAGCACGCAGAAATATGGCAGCGGCGGTCTGGTGCAGGGCAAGCGCTACATGATCTCGGCGACCTGGAATGCACCACGGCAGGCGTTCGACGATCCGAGCGACTTCTTCGAAGGAAAAGGCGTGGATGTGGTGTATTTCCCCTTCCACAAGGCCAACCAGTTCCTCGGCATGTCCGGCCTGCCGACGTTCCTCGCGGTGGATGTGATGAAGCGCCCGGACGTCCCGGCTACCGTCGCTGCCTACCAGGCGCACCTGGACAGGGTGTTCGGGCGCGCCGGCTGAGTTCGACGGCGGGCCTCGTGTCGCTTCGCTGGATGGAGTGGCGGGTCGAAATCCAGGCTCTCGGGACGAGGCCTAATGGTCACGGATCCGCTATCCGGGCTTTTCTCGGCCACGACCCGCGAGTGATCCGAAATTCGATTTTTCCATCGATCCGTCGAATTAGATTTCATCGGGGACGGGCAGGAAAGGATGCTTTGCACGAATATTCGAATGGGCGCATCGTAAAATGAGCGCGCTTCGACCGTGTCGAAGCCACCCCCGACAACGTTGCCGGCAGGTCGCTCATCGACTTCCGACGCCTGCCGCCGAATTCAGGAGATTCACATGTGTCCTTGCCCTCACTCCCAGGCCCAGGGAGAAGCGGACGGAGAGGCTGAGTGGCATAACGCCGCCCTGGACTTCACCCATGCGATGAGCTACGGCGATTACCTGAAGCTGGACAAGGTCCTGGACGCCCAGTTCCCGCTTTCGCCCGACCACAACGAAATGCTGTTCATCATCCAGCACCAGACCTCGGAGCTATGGATGAAGCTGATGCTCCACGAACTGCGGGCCGCCCGGGAGCACGTCAAGTCAGGCAAGCTCGGTCCGGCGCTGAAAATGCTCGCCAGGGTCTCGCGGATCTTCGACCAGCTGGTACACGCCTGGGCGGTGCTGGCCACCATGACGCCGACCGAGTACAACACCATCCGCCCGTACCTGGGCCAGTCTTCCGGTTTCCAGTCCTACCAGTACCGCGAGATCGAATTCATCCTCGGCAACAAGAACGCCACCCTGCTCAAGCCCCATGCTCACCGTGCCGAGCTGCTGGCGGCCCTGGAGCAGGCCCTGCATACGCCGTCGCTATACGACGAAGCGATCCGCCTGATGGCCGCCCAGGGGTTGCCGGTAAGCCAGGAGCGGCTCGCCCGGGACGCGGCGGCCGGCACCTGTTACGAGGCCTCGGTGGAGGCGGCGTGGCGACAGGTCTACCAGGCGCCGGAACGCTACTGGGACCTGTATCAGCTGGCGGAGAAACTGATCGACCTGGAGGACTCGTTCCGCCAGTGGCGCTTCCGTCACGTGACCACGGTGGAGCGCATCATCGGTTTCAAACCCGGCACGGGCGGAACCGAGGGAGTGGGGTATCTGCGCAGCATGCTCGATACCATCCTCTTCCCCGAACTGTGGCGGCTCCGTTCCAACCTGTAGTACCGGATGAGGCGCAGCATCCGCCTGCGCCTCAGTCGTTGCCGGCGCCTCCCGCCGCCCACTCTTGCCGCAAAAGCCCCATGAGAACGACATTCCAGCGTTCCCGGCCGACCCGGGTGGCGGAGCGGCGCAAGCCTTCTTCGCGGAACCCCGCGCGTCGATAGAGATGACGGGCGGCAGCGTTCCAGTCGTACACGTTCAATTCAACGCGCTCGATGTCGGCGTCGGCGAAGGCCTCGGCGAGCAGCGCCTCCAGCATCGGTAGCCCCAGGCCCTGGCCGCGCGCGCTTGGCGCCAGGACTATGCGAGCCAGGCGGACGACGCCGTTGCGGCGGTCGAACAGCAACTGGCAATGGCCGATGACCTGGTCATCCCGGCAAGCGCTCCAGAGCAGGCGCAGCGGCGGTCGCCGGCGGCTTTCCGCGAGGTCTTCATGCATCTGCTCGAGGCTCAGCGGATGCCGCAGGGCGGGGCCGGCCCATTGCACCAGCTCCTTTTCCGTGGCGAACCAGCGTTGCAGGATTGGGAAGTGTCCCAGCTGGAATGGGACGAGTTGCAATTCCGGGACGGAACCCGTGCCGGGTGTGGGCATGCGGAGTGCCTCGCTCAGGTCATCGGGGGGAGCCGGCGTTTAACCGGGGACTTCTTGACGATGGCGGTGTTGGTTTCCGCGTAGCCGTTGATCCTGTCCAGCAGCGTGTCGAGCTGTTCCATCGAACGAACCTGGAGGCGGGCGATGAAGCAGTCGTCACCGGTGACCTTGTCGCACTCGGTGAACTCGGCGATGTCCTGGATCTGTCGCTCGACCTCGTGCAGCCTGCCGGGCAGGGGGCGGATGCGCACGATCGCCTGGAACTGGTAGCCGAAACAGCGGGGGTCGACATCCAGGGTGTAGCCGCGGATCACGCCGCGTTCTTCCAGCTTGCGCAGGCGTTCGGCGACGCTCGGGGCCGATAGCCCGCTGACCTGGGCGAGAGCCTTGAGGGACAGTCGCGAGTCAGCCATGAGGGCGTTGATCAGGCGTTGGTCGATGTCATCGGTCATGTCGGCCTCGAAAGTTTTTTTTCAAAATAGCCCTGATAAAAAAGGTCGTCACGGGTTTTTGCCTGAGTAATGCGATGGAGGGCTGGAAGACGACTTTGGATAATCATAGGCCTGTCTTGCGGGAGAGCGCCCATGAACGATCCGATCCGTCGCGGTACGCTGGAAATGACTTCGGCCATGCTGATCTGCGGCACCATTGGCTGGCTGGTGCTGCTCTCCGGGCAGCCCGTGCTGGACGTGGTGTTCTGGCGCTGCGTATTCGGTTTCGCCACGCTGCTGGTCGCCTGTGCCGCGCTGGGCTTCCTGCGCCGCGGCAGCCTGGGGCGCAAGGCGTTCCTGCTGGCGCTCCTCAGCGGGGTGTTCATCGTCGGCAACTGGGTGTTGCTGTTCGCATCCTACTCACGGGCTTCGATCGCCATCGGTACCGCGGTCTACAACGTCCAGCCGTTCATGCTGGTGGGGCTAGGCGCGGTGTTTCTCGGCGAGAAGGTCACGGCGCGCAAGCTGGGCTGGCTGGGGCTTTCGTTCGCCGGCATGCTGGCGATCGTCAGCGCCCACGGCGACAGCGACGCCCCGCGCGGGGACTACCTGTTCGGTATCCTCCTGGCGCTCGCTGCCGCGCTGCTGTATGCCTTTGCCGCGCTGATCGTGAAGCGCCTGCAAGGCACGCCGCCGCATCTTATCGCCTTGATCCAGGTGGGCACCGGCGTGCTGATGCTCGCACCGCTGGCGAACCTTGCCGAACTGCCCCGGCACGTTGCTCCCTGGGCCAGCCTGGCGACCCTGGGAATCGTCCATACCGGGCTGATGTACGTACTGCTCTACGGCGCCATTCAGAAATTGCCGACGGCGCTGACCGGTGCCTTGTCCTTCATCTATCCGGTCGCGGCGATCCTGGTGGACTGGCTGGTCTTCGAACATCGCCTGAGCCTGGCCCAGTGGCTTGGCGTGGCTGCCATCCTGCTCGCCGCGGCGGGCATGCAGCAGGGTTGGAGCGTGCGCCTGCCGAGGCCGGCGGTGCGTCGCGGCTGAGGCGCGGGGGAAAGAAAAAGCCCCGCGACGAGGCGGGGCTTTTCTACGGCGATCTCGGCCGATCAGTTGCCGAAGACCTTGAAGCGTTCGCTTTCGGCGATGAAGGCTTTCTCGCCCGCCGGAGCGGCGATGGCGCCGAAAGGCATCTGTGCGCGCAGCTTCCAGCTTTCCGGCAGGTTCCAGGTCTTGTGGGTCTGCGCATCTACCAGCGGGTTGTAGTGCTGCAGGCTGGCGCCGACCTTGTGCTCGGCGAGGGCGGTCCAGACCGCGAACTGGGCCATGCCGCTGGCCTGCTCCGACCACACCGGGAAGTTGTCGGCGTAGAGGGCGAACTGCTCCTGAAGCTGGCGCACTACCGTCTGGTCTTCGAAGAACAGTACGGTGCCGGCACCGGCGGCGAAGGAATTGAGCTTGGTTTCGGTGGCGGCGAAAGCGTCAGCGGGAACGATCTTCTTCAACTCGTCCTTGGCGATGTTCCAGAACTGCTCGTGCTCGGCGCCGAACAGGACGACCACCCGCGAGCTCTGCGAGTTGAACGCGGAAGGGCTGTGCGAGACGGCCTCCTTGACCAGTTCGACGATTTTCTCCTGGGAGACGGGCAGTTGCTTGTCCAGGGCGTAGATGGTGCGGCGGTTCTTGATGGAGGAGAGGAATGCGTCAGACATCGTGAGGCTCCTTGTTTGGAAATTGGATTCGATATTAGCGACGGCCTCGATGAGATCAATGGGAAATAACCGGTGATTCCTATCGGCTGATGCGATGGATACCCGGCTTCCCCAGGAAAGCCGGGTATCCACGGTCCAGCGCGGCCGGCAGCGAGAGACGGCCAGTACGGATGAAAATGGAATATCGAGAAAGTCGATGGGCATAAAACCGCGAGGACTTGGCCTTTGATTCAGGTCAAGCAGGGTGAAGGCCGGGGAGGCGGCCAACCTTTAGTGATGGTGACCTGGCAGCCCGGCTCGGTGATGGTTCGATTGTAGGATTGTCGGACAAAAACTGGAGCGCACGATGTTTGAAAATTTCTCTCCCAGCACCATGCTGGCCATCAAGAAGTACGCCTATTGGCTCTGGCTGCTGCTGGCGTTGTCCATGCCGTTCAACTACTGGATGGCCCAGGACAGCGCACATCCGGCCTTCTGGGCATTTTCCCTGGTGATTGCGGTATTCGGCATCGGGCCGCTGCTGGACATGCTGTTCGGCCGCGACCCGGCCAACCCCGACGAGGAAACGCAGACGCCGCAGTTGCTCGGCCAGGGCTATTACGTATTGCTGACCCTGGCCACGGTGCCGGTGCTCATCGGTACGCTGGTGTGGGCCGCTGGCGTGTTCGTCGCTTTCCAGGAGTGGGGCTGGCTCGGCCGGTTGGGCTGGATCCTCTCGATGGGCACGGTGATGGGAGCGGTGGGGATCGTCGTCGCCCATGAGCTGATCCACAAGGACTCGGCGCTGGAGCAGGCTGCCGGCGGCATTCTGCTGGCCGCCGTGTGCTACGCGGGGTTCAAGGTCGAGCATGTGCGCGGCCACCATGTGCATGTGTCTACGCCGGAGGACGCTTCGTCGGCGCGTTTCGGCCAGTCGGTCTACCAGTTCCTGCCGCATGCCTACAAGTACAACTTCCTCAACGCCTGGCGCCTTGAAGCGGTGCGGCTGCGCAAGAAGGGCCTGCCGGTGTTCGGCTGGCAGAACGAACTGATCTGGTGGTACCTGCTGAGCCTGGCGTTGCTGGTCGGTTTCGGTTGGGCGTTCGGCTGGCTGGGGATGGTTTTCTTCCTTGGCCAAGCGTTCGTCGCGGTGACCCTGCTGGAGATCATCAACTACGTCGAGCACTACGGCCTGCATCGGCGAAAGGGCGAGGACGGGCGCTACGAGCGGACCAACCATACCCACTCCTGGAACAGCAACTTCGTCTTCACCAACCTGGTCCTGTTCCATCTGCAACGGCATTCCGACCATCATGCCTTCGCCAAACGCCCCTATCAGGTCCTCCGTCATTATGACGATAGCCCGCAGATGCCCAGCGGTTATGCCGGGATGGTGGTGCTGGCGCTGATCCCGCCGCTGTGGCGGGCGGTCATGGACCCCAAGGTGCGGGCCTACTATGCGGGCGAAGAGTTCCAGTTGACGGCCGAACAGAGCGAGCGGCCGGCAGCTTCCTGAGAATGGCCGGCGTCCCCGCTCCGTGCCCGAATAGCTCTTCGTTCGGGCAATCCCGCCTTGCCTGGGGTTGACTATCCTTAGCGATATCTCGGCACGGAAAGGAGCCCAGGGATGAACATTCGGCAGAGAATCCTCGCTTCGGGCGCCATCGGCATCGTGGCTGTGGTGCTGCTAGGCGGGGTCGGCTTCTGGGGGCAATTGCGGTTGGGCAAGGCGCTGTCGGAGAACGAGCTGAGCGTCAATGCGCTGCGCAACCACATGGAAGGCGACATGATGCACGACGCCTTGCGCGCCGACGTCCTGGCGGCGTTCGTGGTCCAGCCCGGCGACGGCGCGGCGGCCGAGCAGGTCCGCCAGGACCTGCAGGAGCACAGCCAGTGGTTTCGCAAGGTGGTCGAGCAGAACCAGGGGCTGCCTCTCAACGACGCCATCCACCAGGCGCTGGTCGAGTTGCGGCCCGACCTGGAAGCCTACATCGGCGCCGCCGAGAGCATCGTCGGCAAGGCGTTGCTCGATCCCGTGGCGGCACGGGCCGAGCTGCCGCAGTTCGTCCAGGCCTTCAAGGAGCTGGAAGGGCGCAACGAAGCGCTCAGCAGCCTGATCGAGAAACACGTCGAGCAGACCAACCGGGCGCGCGAAGACAGCATGCGCTATTCCGCCTGGATGCTCGCGGGCGGCATCCTGGTCGCCTGCCTGGTCCTCGGGCAGCTTTGTCGCCAGTTGCTGGGTGCCGTCCTCAAGCCTCTGCGCAAGCTGGTCGCCTCGGCCCGGGTGATCGCCCAGGGCAACCTGCAGGAGCCGATCGGTGTCGACAGCGACGATGAGGCCGGACAGTTGCAGCGGGCCTTGGGCGAGATGCAGGAGAACCTGCGGCAGATGATCACCATCATCCGCCAGGAAAGCGAAGAGCTCCATGACACCTCCCAATCCATCGGCCAGACCTCGCAGTCGATCGTCGACGGTGCCAGCCAACAGGCCGACAGCGCCACCAGCATGGCCGCGAGCATGGAAGAGATGATCACCAATATCTCGCAGATTTCCGACCACGCCGACAACGCCAGGGTGATCTCGGCCAAGTCCGAGGAGCTGGCCAGCAGTGGCGGGCAGGTGATCCTCAACGTGGTGGAAGGGATGAGCCGCATCGCCGACGTGGTCAACCAGTCCTCCACCAGCATCACCGCTCTCGGCCAGTCGTCGGACGAGATTCATTCGATCATCCAGGTGATCAAGGGGATCGCCGAGCAGACCAACCTGCTGGCGTTGAACGCCGCCATCGAGGCGGCGCGGGCCGGAGAGGCCGGGCGCGGTTTCGCCGTGGTCGCCGACGAGGTACGCGGGCTGGCGGCGCGGACCACCCAGTCGACCCAGGAGATCACCGCGATGATCGAGCGCATCCGCGCCAGCACGGGGCAAGCGATCAACAGCATGGAGGCCGGCGTGAGCCGGGTCAACGAGGGGGTGTCGTTCGCCCGCCAGGCAGGGGTGTCGATCAACGAGATCCTCGATGGAACCCGTCATGCCGCGTCGGTGGTCGATGAGATTTCCCAGACCATCCGCGAGCAGTCGCGCGCCAGTGATGAAATCGCCCAGCGCGTGGAGCTCATCGCCCAGCGTTCGCAGCAGAACACCCAGGCGATGCACGAGATGGCCGCCACCGCCAGGCGCCTGAACGAGGTTGCAGCGACCATGCGCTCGTCGGTGGAGCGCTTCAAGATCTGACGGGAGCCGCCTAGGTCGTCGACTCCGGGAGGCGCACGAACAGCGTGTAGCGTGCGCCTTCGATCGCTTCGAAGGCGATCAGCTTCTCGATCAGCGCCAGGTTCAGGACCTTGCCCGCGTTGAGCAGCAGCATGCCGTTGTTGGCGGTGAGGTTGCGCGCCAGCACCATGCCCGGAACCAGGTCGCGGGTGCCATGGGCACGGACTTGCGGATCGGCCAGGGTGACATCGGCAAGGGTCGTCGCGCAGACCTGGATGAACGGTTCGATCAGCTCGGGGTCGTACAGCCGGCCGGCGTATTTGCGGATGTACATCAGTGCTTCGTCGCGATTCATGCGCCGTTCGAGGATCAGTCCGCGCTGCAGCTCGACGAAATCCACCGCCAGCTTCAAGAGGCGCGAGCCCAGGGGAATGGCCTCGCCCTTGAGGTGGTCCGGATAGCCGCTGCCGTCCCAGTGCTCCTGGTGATGGCGAATCAGGCGGGCGGCGTCCTGCATCGGTTCCAGCGACATCAGCAGCGACTCGCTGAGTTCCGGGTAGCCGCGGAAACGATCGCGGTCGTGGTGATAGAGCAGGTCCGAGGGCGAGCTGAGCAGGGTGTCGTTCCAGCTTAGCTTGCCGATGTTGTAGAGCGCCGCGGCCATCGCCAGGTCGCGACCATCCGATTCGTCGACGAGGCCGCTGGCACAGCAGGCGCGGACCAGTTCGATGATTTGCTGGTTGGTCTGCTTGTCCTTGGGCAGGCGCTGGTTGACCAGCAGCGAGAAGACTTCGGTGCCGACCACGTAGCTGCGCTTTAGCTCCTCATAGGCGAGGTCGAGCATGTCGGCGGTCTGCTGCAGTTCGGCGGTGCGCGCCTGAACGCGCTTTTCCAGCGTGGCGTTGAGTTGCTGGAGGCGGTCGTTCTGCTCCTGGGTAAGTCGCTCCAGGCGCCGCCGCTCGCGCTCGGAATGCAGGTATTCGAGCGACTGGCGCAGGGTCAGCAGCAACTCGTCGTCGTTCCACGGCTTGCTCAGGTAATGGTGGATGCGCCCTTCATTGATGGCCTTGGCGATGGTTGGCAGGTCGGCATGGCCGGTGAGCAGGATGCGAATGGTTTCCGGGGAGCGGCGATGGATTTCCGCGAGCAGGGCAGCGCCGTCCATGTTCGGCATGCGGGCGTCGGACACCACCAGGTCCACGGGCCGGCTTTCCAGCAGTTGCAGGGCCTGTTCGCCGCTCTCCGCCAGCAACAGGTCGTAGGGCTGGTTGCGTAGCAGCCGGCGCAGGCTGCTGAGGATCAGCGGCTCGTCGTCGACCAGCAGCACGCTGAAGCGGATCTCCGTCTCGTTGGAAGGAGGTGCGCTATCGTTCATGAGTGTCTGTCCACCGGGTGAGTTTTGCCTGAATACTTCAGGCAAGCATAGTCCGAGTCTGGCCTGGACGAGGGCGCATGCACGCGGCGGCTGGGCGAGCGGAGGTGCGGATCATGGAGACGTTACCCATCAGGAACCGGCGCTTGCTGGTGATCGATGAGCGGCAGGCGGATCGAGACCGTGTATGCGGGTTGTTGCAGGGAACCCTAGGGGCCGAATCGCCTCCCGTGGCGCCTGAGCGGGGCTACCAGGTGGATACGGCGGGAAGCGCCGAGGAGGCATTGGGGCGGATACGCTCGGCCCTCCAGGCCGATGCGCCGTATGCCGTGGTGTTTCTCGGGATGCCGTCGGTAGGCGCGGATATTCCCGTTCTCGAGCGGTTCTGGCGTCTCGACTCCCGCTTGCAGGTCGTGGTGCATGCGCCTCCCGCCGATTTTCCGCTATTGGCGCCGTGGGCTGCGGAAGAGCGCCTGCTGCTCCTCGGCCTGCCTTTGCAGGGACAGGAGGTCCGCCAGATGGCCGGCAATCTCAGCGCCAAGTGGAACGTGACGGCTCACCTCCAGTTGCAGATGAGCCGGATGGAGGCTGCCATCCAGGAGATCACCCGGGAAGTCGGCCAGGCCAAGGAGGCGCTGGAGAAAGAGATCGGCGAGCGCAAGGAACTGGAAAGCCAACTGGTGCAGACGGAGAAGCTTGCCTCGATCGGCCACCTGGCCGCCGGCGTCGCCCATGAGATCAATAACCCCATCAGCTACGTTTCCTCCAACTACACCACCCTGGAGGAGCACGTCAGGCGTTTGCTGGAGGTACTTGAAGCCTATGAAGAGGCTCGCCCCGCGATCCGCGACGAGGCGCTGGCAAGACGCCTGGAGCAGCTCGGTGAGCGGGTCGAACTGGCCTTCGTCAAGGAGGATGTCGCCGTGTTGCTGCGCGAATCCAGGGAAGGTATAGGGCGGGTGCGCAAGATCGTCCAGGACCTGAAGAACTTCTCCCGCGTCGACGCCGAGGACGACTGGCAGTGGACCGATCTGCACCAGGGGATCGAGTCGACCCTCAATATCGTCGCCAGCGAACTGAAGTACCGGGCCGACGTGGTCCGCGAATACGGCGATCTGCCCGAGGTGAAGTGCCTGCCGTCGCAGATCAACCAGGTGGTGATGAACCTGGTGATGAACGCGGCCCAGGCGATGGGGCCGGAGCGGGGTCGCATCGTGATTCGCACGGGGCATACCGTGGAGCATGCCTGGATCGAGGTGGAAGACTCGGGGCAGGGCATCTCCCCCGAGATCCTGCCGCGCATCTTCGATCCGTTCTTCACCACCAAGCCGGTAGGCAAGGGGACCGGCCTGGGGTTGTCGCTCTCCTACGGCATCGTCCAGAAACACGGCGGCACCATCGAGGTACGCAGCCAGCCGGGAGTCGGCAGCGCTTTCCGGATCGTGCTTCCCTTGGAATCGCCCGGCAACCTGGGCGGAGCCCACGGAAATTAACTGTTGCGCCGGCTAGGGTAACGTAAGACAATGATTTATCTACCGTTTGGGGTGGGTCTCAGGTTGGGATGCCGGTTTGGTTCCCATTGCCGGCTCACTTGAAGCGAGATCCTGCCCGGATGGCGAAATCGGTAGACGCAAGGGACTTAAAATCCCTCGGGGGTAACCCCGTGCCGGTTCGACCCCGGCTCCGGGCACCATCGTGTTTCCTGGCGTTCAGCCGACTTCTGCGTTCCTTCCCCGATTTTCTTCCGGCCCGCCATCGCGCGGCAGTCAACGAGTCGACGTTGCCTTCTTTCCCTCCTCGGCCTTGGAGGCGTTTCATTCTAGTACGGCTCCGTATAGGGTTCGCCCTGGCTGGCGAGCGGGAGTGTTTGTTCAGCTTGAAGTAGTTGTCTTTGGAAGTTTGATTTTTTGTCGTTATCTTCTGCTCCTGCTTTTTAATTTCCTTTCCGAATATATTCAATTCACTGGCGGAATTATCCTATTTTCTCCTGCATGAATTGGTAGGCGGTACTTCCTCGTTGCTGTGCTTTGCTGACAGGGAAGGATCGCGAATCAGGGTTTTTCGCCTCTTTCGTTTATGAACAGGAATTCATATATCGGAGATCAATCATGGCTTGGAAAGGTGAGGTTCTGGCTAATAACGAAGCAGGGCAGGTAACGTCGATTATCTACAATCCGGGCGATGTCATTACCATCGTCGCCGCCGGTTGGGCCAGTTACGGACCTACCCAGAAATGGGGGCCGCAGGGCGATCGGGAGCATCCGGACCAAGGGCTGATCTGCCACGATGCGTTTTGTGGCGCGCTGGTCATGAAGATTGGCAACAGCGGAACCATTCCGGTCAATACCGGGTTGTTCCGTTGGGTTGCACCCAATAATGTCCAGGGTGCAATCACTCTTATCTACAACGACGTGCCCGGAACCTATGGAAATAACTCCGGCTCGTTCAGTGTCAATATTGGAAAGGATCAGTCCTGATAACTTGTCTCGGAAAAAAAAAGGGCCCGAATGGGCTCTTTTTTTAAATACAAATAAAGTGAAGTTGCCCGTGTGGCCGTTATGAACGGACAGGCAGCGCTTCGCAGTTGCGACTACCAATGACAAGAGTATCGAACTCCTGGAGCTGCCGCGGTCGTGGGAAACCGAGCGAGTGGGGGCGGGGAACTGCTTCAACACGCTTCGGTCTGAACGGGAATATCGATTCCTGACCCGATTCAGAATTCCGTCCACATAGTAGACAGTACCGAAGCCGATGCCCTGCCGACTTTCCCTGGTTGTATTTCCCGCTCTCTTCTCCATTGCCGCTGGCGCCGCGGAGGAACTCAAGGACATGGCAGGTTCGACCATCGTCGTTGCCGGAAGACTCGAGGCCGTCGAATGCCCTGGCGCAGGCCTGTACGATTGCACGGGGTGGCCTGCCAACCTGTACCGTTTCGAGGGACAGGACGTGTGCCTCAGCATCGAGGCTGGCTGCGATTACAGTTGCGATGGCATTCTCAGCGAGAAGGGCGGCACGCAATCGATCCTGGTTTCCGGCTCCTATCGCGATCACATCCGCAAGGTGGAAGGCACGCAGGTCTCCTGCCCGCGCTAGAGACGCTCGGCCGAGCGCTGGAAACATCGCGAGGTGCAACGGACGGTCTGCCGCCCGCTGAAGAAGGCGAGCGGCGCGGGATGTGCTAGGGTGCCCGTTTGCAGGGAGGACCCAGGGCATGGAGCACCCATACAAGACCCCAGAGGCGGACCTGGCCGAGGAGAAGCTGACTGCGAGAGGTTTCCTTTCCGGCGGGCAGCCGCTGTGGAAGGCATTCTGGCTGTTCTTCGCTGCGGGTTTCTTATTGCTCAGCGTCGCCGCCAGGCAGGCGATGGTGGCCATTGTCGATCCGCTGATGCAGGAAGCTCCCGGCGAACATGCGGTGGCCCTGACCTTGTGGGGAATGGTCGGTGTCGAGCTGGTTAGGCTGGCCTACCTGTGCCTCAGCCTCGTCGTGGTCTGGCGCTGCGGGCGCAATTCCCGCTGGGTGGCTGCGCGCCATGCCAGCAGGGCGGTGCTGTTGGCACTGATACTCCTGACCCTTTACTCGATCTATCTGGTCTGGGCCTTGCTCGCCAGTCCCTGAGCGACGCGCTGAGGCTGGCGAGCATGCTGGTAGGGCCCATTCCACGTGCCTGCGTTGGCTAACGCCGCAGCCAGTCCTCCAGTTGCTCCGGCAGCATCGGCTGGGCGATCAGATAGCCCTGGCCCTCGTGGCAGCCCCAGGCCTGCAGCAGGTGGAAGGTGTCGTGGGTCTCGATGCCTTCCGCGACCACCCGATAACCCAACTGGCTGGCCAGGCCGATCACCGCCTGGGTGACGCTCTGCGCCTTCGGCGAGCCGGCGAGGTCGCGGGTGAACGATTGGTCGAGCTTGATGGCGGTGATTGGCAGATCGCGCAGGTAGGTCCAGTTGCTGTAGCCGGTGCCGAAGTCGTCCACCGCGATGCCCATGCCAAGCTCCCGGGCACGCAGCAGCACCGAGCCGACCGCCGAGGCGTCGCGGATGAGTACGCTTTCGGTGAATTCCAGCTCGAGGGCGGAAAGGTCGATGTCGTAGGTTTTGGCGAGTCTGACGGCCTCTTCCAGGAAGCTGCTGTCTTCCATGTCCGATGCCGATACGTTGATCGCCAGCCTGAGCGGGATGTTCCGTGCGTTCCATTGCGCCAGCTGGGCCATGGCATGGCGCAGCACCCAGTCGCTGAGGGGGCGCATCAGTGCGGTTTTCTCCGCCAGGGGCACGAATTCGGCGGGGCTGACGAAGCCGAGTTGCGGGTGCCGCCAGCGCAGCAGCGCTTCCACGCCCGTGCACCTGCCTGTCGGCAGGTCGATTTTCGGCTGATACACCAGATGGAAGCCTTCTTCGGTTCCGATCGCCTGGGACAGCGAGGTCAGCAATGTGAAGGCACGCTGCTGGGCCTGGTCCAGCGGCGGGTTGTAGCGGGCCCAGCCGACACCGCGGTCGCGGGCGTCGTCGGCCGCGCTGACCACCAGGCGCAGCCAGTCCTGATCGCCGTCGAGGGGATCGTCGGCAAGTGGTAGTACGCCGAGGCCCACGTTGGCCTTGATCGGGATCCCGCGACATACGACGGGGCTTTCGAAGGCCCGCAGCAGGCGGAGGCAGACCGACTCGGTTTCTTCCTGTTGCTGCCGTGGCAGGAGCAGTCCGAAGCGCGTCGGGCTGATCTTGTAGAGAGTGAAATCCGGCAGTTCCGCGCGGATGCGGTCGCGCGCCTCGAGCATGAGGTCGTTGGAAAAGGGATAGCCCAGCGTACGGATGATGGTATTCAGCAGGGCGAGGGGCAGGAGGTCGGCGGCGATCACGGTGAGGGCGCCGTCGCGCTGCAGGCGCAGGGAAACGTCCTCCTGCAGGCGGAGACGGTTGTACAGGCCGGTTGGCTCGTCGATGTAGTTGGTCGAGCGGAGCGTATGGATACGGGCCATCACCAGCCGGGCGAAGTGCTCGAGCATGGCGACGTCCCGCTCGGCCAGCGGCCCGCGTGGTTCCCGGTCGATGACGCAGAGGCTGCCGAGGTTGAGACCTTCCGCGGTGGCCAGCGGAGCCCCGGCGTAGAAGCGGATGCGCGGTTCGCCTTGCACATAGGGGTTGTCCCGGAAGCGCGGGTCGAGGGTGGCGTCGGCCACCTCGAATACTCCCTTGCCCAGGATCGCATAGGCGCAGAACGAATCCCGTCGCGGCGTCTGCCGGATATCGAGGCCGATGCTCGCGCGAAACCACTGGCGCTGATGGTCGAGGATGGAAATGAGCGCGATGGGCGTCTGGAAGTAGGACGTAGCGGCGGCGAGGATTTCCTCGAATACCTCGTCCGCACCTTCTTCCAGCAGACCGAGTTGGTCGACGTAGGCCTGTCTCGAATGCTCGTCCTCGGGATAGGGTGGGGTTGCCATGCTGGACTCCTGGGTTACTGCGATGTCGGGCATCGGCAATCAATGATGTCATTGTGCCTTTATTTCGTGGAGCGCGGGCTCTTTTCCCAGATTGCAGCGATGAAAGGGCATGGAGGTTGATCGCGGTCATGCCGGTACGGCCTTCGACGCCGACGCCAGCTCTGCGAAATCGATTACCTGGTAAACGGACTCTTCCTATATCGGCCAGCATCACCGCTCGCTAAAACGGTCGCACATGCTTCCACCGAGAAAAGACATGTCCGACACGCTCTCCTTCGCCTCGCGCCTCTGCAAGTTCGTCATCCTTCTCGTCATCCTGCTGATCGGCGGCGCCAGCCTCTTCCTGTGGTGGCTGGGGCGACCTTACCAGGACGCCATGTCCGCCTTCGTCCCGTTGCTCATGCCGATGCTGTTTCTGGTGCTGGCGTTCGACACCTTTCGCGCCTTCTCCCGCCCCGGGCGCTAGGCCTCCGGGCGCGCAGGCACCGATGCAGCGCTGTATCCCCGTGCTGCCCCCTGTCAGCACTGATACGTGGAGCGGCGGGCTCTCCGCCACAGCGGAAGGGCCAGCTCATGCCTGCCCGCCGAGTGGCGCTTCGCTCAATGGCCGGGGAGAATGTCCACGGCGCCCGGCTTGTCATAGGCGCCGAAGCGATCGACCAGGGTCGCGCTGGCGGCGTTCAGGCCCAGCACGTCGACCTGCACGCCGCGCTGGCGAAAGCCCAGGATCACCTTGTCCAGTGCCGCGACGGCGGTGACGTCCCACAGGTGGGCGTGGCGCAGGTCGATGAGCACATGCTCCAGCGTCTCTCTCAGGTCGAAGGCGGCGATGAACCTGCCGGACGACGCGAAGAACACCTGCCCGCTCACCTGGTAGTGGCGGCGGGTGCCGTCGGCGGAGCGTTCGCTGTCGATATCGAGGTAGTGCCCGATCTTGTTGGCGAAGAACAGCGAGGCCAGGAGAACGCCCGCGACCACGCCGAAGGCCAGGTTGTGGGTGGCGAGGACCACGCCGACCGTCACCAGCATGACCAGGTTGGTCGATAGCGGGTAGCGCTTCAGGTTGCGGATCGACTCCCAGCGGAAGGTGCCGATGGACACCATGATCATCACCGCCACCAGGGCCGCCATGGGAATCCGCCCGACCCAGTCGCTGAGGAACACCACCATCAGCAGCAGCGCGACGCCGGCCACCAGGGTCGAGAGCCGGCTGCGCCCGCCGGATTTAACATTGATCACCGACTGGCCGATCATCGCGCAGCCAGCCATGCCGCCGAGCAGGCCGGTGGCGATGTTCGCCAGGCCCTGGCCCTTGCATTCGCGGTTCTTGTCGCTGCCGGTGTCGGTCATCTCGTCGACGATGGTGGCGGTCATCAGCGACTCCAGAAGGCCGACCACCGCCAGGGCGGCGGAGTAGGGCAGGACGATCAGCAGGGTGTCGAGGTTCAGCGGCACGTCCGGCCAGAGGAACAGCGGCAGGCTGTCGGGCAACTGACCCATGTCGCCGACGGTGCGGATGTCCAGGCCCAGGTAGATGGATATGCCGGTGAGGACCAGGATGCATACCAGCGGAGAGGGCAGCAGCCGGCCGATCCGTGGCAGGTGCGGGAAGCCGTAGACGATCGCCAGGCCCGCGGCGGTCATCGCGTAGACCGGCCAGCCGACATCGGTGAGTTCGGGTAGCTGGGCCATGAAGATGAGGATCGCCAGGGCATTGACGAAACCGGTCACCACCGAGTGCGAGACGAAGCGCATCAGCGAACCAAGGCGCAGGTAGCCGGCGAGTATCTGCAGCACGCCGCAGAGCAGGGTCGCTGCCAGTAGGTATTGCAGGCCGTGGTCCTTCACCAGGTTGACCATCAGCAGCGCCATGGCGCCAGTCGCGGCGGAGATCATTCCCGGACGGCCGCCGGCGAAGGCGATCACCACCGCCATGCTGAAGGAGGCGTACAGGCCGATCTTCGGGTCGACCCCGGCGATGATGGAGAAGGCGATGGCCTCGGGGATCAGCGCCAGGGCGACGACCAGGCCGGCGAGCAGGTCGCCGCGGAGGTTGGAGAACCAGTTCTGTTTCAGCGTCTGTAGCATCGGGATACCCAGGGGCGAGGCACGGCCCGTGCAGTCGGTCGACAGCGCGGGCCGCGGGATGGCATTGGAAAAAACAAGGGATGACGACAGGCGTTCAGGCGAACGAACGCTGGCCACGGTCGTTCGGACCGTGGCCGGAAGGGGCAGGCATGGCTATGGCGGAGTGGGCAGCCAGGTCATCGGGGAGTAGCGGGTAGTCGCTTGCAGGGAGCGGCAGCATAGCTGATTCGACAGGTTCGACCAAGCCGGCAGCTCGGGCTTTCCCTGGGTTGCGTCGCGATCGACGGCATGGAACCAAACAAGCGAAACGGTTCTAAGCTATCGAGGGATCGTCCTCGCATGGAGAGAACATCATCATGTTCAACACTCGTTCTGTGCTCGCGCTGGTCGTGAGCCTGTCCCTGATCGGCGGTACGCCTGCCGTCCTGGCCGACCCGGGCAATGGCAAGGGCAACCCGCACGGTAACCAGATGGACGGCGGAAAGGGTAACAAGGGCAACAAAGGCAACCAGGGTGGCCACGACAACCATGGCGGCCCCGGCAACAAGGGCGGCGGCGCCGGCCAGAAGGGCAACGGCGGCGGCAACTGGGACTCGGGACCGCGTATCGACGTCGGCGGGGTACGGGTGATCCTCGGCGACAACCGCGGCTACTGGAACCCGGGGCCGGCCCTGCCGCCCGGCATCCAGAAGAACCTGGCGCGCGGCAAGCCGCTGCCGCCCGGCATCGCCAAGAAACTCGACGGCCGCCTGCTAGGCCGGCTGCCGCACTACGACGGCTACGAGTGGATGCAGGCCGGCACCGACCTGCTGCTGGTGGCGGTGGCGACCGGGCTGATCTACGAGGTGCTGGACAACGTCCTCGACTGATCGAACCCTGGCTGTGCATGGCGGATAGCGCCACAACGCTATCCGCCATGACCCCCCGTTGGAGCGGCGGATAATCGCGTTGCGGTTGTCCGCCTTACCTCATGAAAGTCGTTTCCTTACCCCAGGTCAGGCCCGCAGGCGTTGCAGGGCATCGCCCAGTTGCGCGGAGAGGCCGTGGAGATCGCGGCTGGCGGCTTCGGTCTGCTCCACCTGTTCCTGGTTGCTGGAGGCGATCGAGGCGATTTCCGTGAGGTTGCGGGAAATGTCCTCGGCCACGGCGGTCTGTTCCTCGGCGGCGGTAGCGATCTGGCGGTTCATGTCGCGGATCGATTCGACCGAGGCGGTGATCTGGCGCAGCATGGTGCCGGCGTTGGCAACCTGCTCGGCACCGGCCTCGCTGCGCGACTGCCCGCTTTCGATGGCGCGCGCGGCATTCACCGCGCCGTTCTGCACGGTATCGATGATCTGGTGGATCTCGGCGATGGACTCGGCGGTGCGCTGCGCCAGGGTGCGGACCTCGTCGGCGACCACCGCGAAGCCACGGCCGGCATCGCCGGCGCGGGCGGCTTCGATGGCCGCGTTGAGAGCGAGCAGGTTGGTCTGCTCGGCGATGCCACGGATCACGTCGAGGACCTTGCCGATCCTGCCGCTATCGCTTTCCAATTGGCGGATGACCTCCACCGTATGGTCGATCTCCTTGCGCATCTCGCCGATGCTGCGAATCGTTTCTTCCATCACGTCTTCGCCGCGCTGGGCGGAATCGTCCGCCTCGTCGGCGGCCCTGGCCGCGTCGCCGGCGTAGCGCGCCACTTCCTGGGCGGTGGCGGACATTTCCTGCATCGCCGTGGCGACCTGGTCGGTGCGGCTGAACTGCTCGCGGGTACCGGCCGCCATCAGGCTGGCGATCGCGTTCAGCGAGCCGCTGGCGCTGTCCAGGTCGCGGGTACTGCGCCGCAGCCGGTCGAAGATGTCCACCAGGAAGTCGCGCAGGGTGTTGGCGGCCAGGGCCAGCTTGCCGAGTTCGTCCTTGCGCCGGATCTCGATGCGCTCGCCGAAGTCGCCATGGCTGAGCTGGGCGATGTGCTCGATCAGGCGTTGCACCGGACCGACCAGGTTGCGGTTGACCAGCCACAGGCTGAGCAGGGCGACGGCCAGGCTGGCGCCGATCAGCACCAGGCTGCCGAGCAGCATGGTGCGCCGGGCCTCCGCGCTGATGGAGGAGGAATGGAGATCACTGGCCTGGTGCAGTTCGTCGCGCAGGGCCTGCATCTGCGCGGTGGTGGCGCGGTCGATGCCGGTCACCGCCTGGTCGCCGGCGATGGGGTCGGCGCCCGCCTCGAGGAACCGTTGCCTGCCTTGTCGGTAAGCCGTACCGAGTCGCCGGTGCTCTTCGCGCAGGCGCTCGACACGATCCTTCAACTCGCCTTCGGCCACGCTGCCCAGGCGCCCGAGGATGTCCTGCACCGCTCGCTCCTGGGCTTCGAACTGACTCCAGTATTTCGTCTGGGCCTCTGCCTGGCGTCCGCGCAGCAGGACGTTCTTCCATTCCTGGACCTGGCCGCGGAATTGCAGGTTGGCCTCGTCGATCAGTTGCGCCGCCCGCACGGGGCCGCCGAGCAGCTCGCGGTAGGCGCGTACGTCGCCGGTCAGCGAGCCGAAGCAGGCCAGGGCTATGAGTAGCAGCGCAGCCAGGCTGCCGCCGAGCAGGACAAGGATTTGCGCACGTAGGGATTGTTGCAGCATGGAACGCCTCGATGGATTGCCAGGTTGGACCGGCACGCAGGCTGCGACGAGGCAGCCGAGGACGTCCCTGTGGCCCGGCGAGGCGGGCATGGCGCGTGTTCCGGCTCGCAGAGTATCGACAGCGGATCTGACAACTTGAGGACGACGCAGGGGCCGGGCCAGAGCCGACGAAGGGAAATAGCTGGCATGGATGTTCTGCGGGGCTTCGGTTAATCTCTGTGACGAATGTCACATTGTGCCAGTCGAAGGATCTGATTCATGGATGTCCCTCCCACCGTTCAGGATGAACAGGCCGTTTCCCGCCAGTTGCACTCGTTGAGTGTGCGCAATCTCGCTCACCTGGCCGCTGCCCTGACCCAGCTCGGCTTCGAGCTGTCGCGCAGCTCCGACCCTGGCACCCGCCAGGCGGCCAATGCCTTCATCGGCCAGTTGGCCAATATCAACCAGGACATCGATCGACAGATCGAGCTGCTCAGCGCGCTGGACGCCGACAACGTGGGGTTTCGCCTGCTGGACGAGGTGCAATACCCGGATGCGCCCGAATGAGCCGACGCCAGGAGCACGCAAAGAGTGGAGGGGGTGTGCGGGCCGAGAGCGGCAGTCTCCCGGCGTGGCGCTGATCAGTCTTCCTGGCGCAGGTCGCTGAGCATCTGCTCCCAGTACTGGTTGGCCTTGCGGTTGAGATCGAAGGCGGCTTGACGCAACTGGTCATACTCGGCGCCGCTGTAGCCGCTTTCGCGCAGCTTCTGGCGAGCGGCGTCGGCTTCTTCGCGCAGACGGTTGTAGGTCGCCTGGTCGTCCGCCCAGGTCCTGCCTGTGCGCCGGGTGTACTTGTCCTGGGGTTCAGCCATGGGTTCTCCTTGCGGGCCGGATGGGACTTGGAAAAACGCTGCGCTGAACAGACTTTTTCCAATGGCAAAAATTCAAAAAAAACTGACGGATTGCGCGACTTCGCTATTGGTACCGATGTCCCATACCTGTACGCCAGCCGATGAAATTTGTGCGTTCCTCGCCAAGTCGGCTAGCTTGTTCAGGCTTGCGCCTTGGCGCTCGCCGTCTCTCCGGTAAGCTGGGAACGTTGTCGCCATGGGCTCGGAGACTGCGCGGACGGCGCCATGGCGACAGGTCCGACCTTTCCCTCCGATGGGTTTTGCGAGTAAGGAAATGCTATGAGAAGCAAGGCGTCCGGCTTGGCGCTGGTGGTAGTGGCGGGGCTTGTGGCGGGTTGCGCCAGCAGTGGCTATCAGCCCGAGGTCGACTGGCCGGCCGGCTGGCAGGTGATCACCGAGAGCATCCCACCCGAGGCCAGCGACGTGGAGCAACTGGGCTCCCGGCAACTGGCGACCAAGCTCGGGCCGGGAGGCGAGAAGGAAGCCAGCATCGAGTTGCTCAGCCTGAAGATGATGGAAGAGGAGTCGGTGGAGATCGACGGCCAGTTCCAGAGTGTCTTCGATGTCGTCCAATCGGGCTACCGCAAGGCCGGGCTGGGCTCGCGCTGCACCACACCGATCCGCTCGAACCTCGGCGGCCTGGCATCGCTGGAGACCCACTGCCGGATCAGCCAGGGCAACGAGGTGCTGCTGACCCAGATCGTGGCGATGGCCCTGGGACAGCGCGCGATGTACTCCCTGGTATATACCGCCAGTCCGGCCAACAGCGTGGTCTACCGGCAGAGCTACCTGCGCACCCGGGCCAGCCTGGTCCTGCGCTGAAGGGCCAGCCGCTCGACGCCTGGACGCGACCGGAGTCGCTCAGGCTTCCTCGGGCGGCGCCTCGACGCTGAGATAGCGATGGGCGCCGCAACGCCGGCAACGTTGGCGCAGCATCAGGTCGGGGCCTACCGTGACCAGGCTACCTTCGTCCCAGCGGCAACCTCGCAAGAAACAACGCAAGCGCATGACTCCTCCCCGCGGGGCGGCTCGCCCCGTCCACGAAACAGGCAGTGGTGGTGTGGTTCACTCCGGCTTGTTCTTGTCTGGAGGTGGGAAAAGCCTGCGGCGAAGCGTCTAGAATGGGCAACCTAAATTCGCCGGTTCATTCCGCGGCGGGATTCATCACCCAACTGGCGGCGGTGACCTGCGGTGCCAGGCACAGCTCGCCGACCATCTGTTCCACCAGCGAATCCTCCTTGTGCAGGGTGAACACCACGGCGTTCACTTCCACGTTGCCGCTGCCTTTCAGCGCGTGGCTTTCCAGGCTCTGCAGGTTCAGGCGGTTGTCGCCCATGCGTTGCAGCAACTGCATGCGCACCAGCGCTTCGTTGCGCGCCTCGCAGGACACGCTGATCTGGTAGAAGCGCTCCTGCTCGGCCTCGCCCGAGGTGTGGCGGTCCACCACCCGGCCGAGAGCGGGCAGGAACAGGTTGGCGATGACGATCAGCGCGGTCGTCATGCAGGCCGCCAGGATGAAACCGCTGCCGGCCAGTACGCCGATCGCGCCGGTGCTCCAGATGCTCGCCGCAGTGCTCAGGCCGCGTACGCTGAGGCCGTCGCGCATGATCACGCCGGCGCCGAGAAAACCGATGCCGCTGACTACCTGGGCCGCCATGCGGGTCACGCTGACCTCGTTGTCGAGCAACAGCGGCAGGATCGAGAAGCTGGCCGCACCGAGTGCGACCATCGCGTGGGTGGCCATGCCGGAAGAGCGCTGTCGCCATTGTCGCTCGAGACCGACCAGCGCACCGAGGCCGAGGGCCGTCACCAGGCCGATGGCGATTTCCGGGGTCATGCTGTGCTCCTGTGAAAAACCGCCCATTCTACGCCGTTCCGTTGGGCCGCGCCGGAGCCGACGGCCCTGGGCGGACAAGCCTCTTGCGTTTACCTTTACGTTAACGTAAACATGCTCTTCGACTTCACCGACACCGCTCGCCGGTGTCCGTCGTAGCGCCCTGGCGGCGCAGGACGACGGTTCAGCGACATTCCCAGAACAACCACAACAAGGGAAAGCCATGAATCAGCCGAGCTATACCTCGGGTCGCCAGGATGTCGCCTTGCTGGCGACCACCGTCGGCGACGCCTTCGATGCCACCGTCGCGCATCATGCCGAGCGCGAGGCGCTGGTGGTGCGGCATCAACGCCTGCGCTACAGCTGGCGGCAACTGGCGGAGCGGGTCGATACCTACGCCCGCGCCTTCATCGCCCTGGGCCTGCGCCCCGGCGAGCGTCTCGGGATCTGGGCGCCGAACTGCGCCGAATGGTGCATTACCCAGTTCGCCAGTGCCAAGGTCGGCGCGGTCCTGGTGAACATCAACCCGGCATACCGCAGCAGCGAGCTGGAATACGCTCTCAAGCAGTCCGGTTGCAGTTGGCTGATCTGCGCCGACGCCTTCAAGACCAGCGACTACCATGCGATGCTCGGCGACCTGCTGCCGGAGCTGGCGCGGGCACGTCCGGGCGAACTGGCCAGCGAGCGCCTGCCGGAACTGCGCGGCGTGATCAGCCTGGCCGAGCGGGCGCCGACAGGCTTCCTGCACTGGCAGGGCCTGCCGGGGCTGGCCGCCGCGGTAGGCGCCGAGGAACTGCGCCAGCGCCAGGCCTCGCTGCAGTTCGACGAGCCGATCAACATCCAGTACACCTCCGGTACCACCGGCTTCCCCAAGGGCGCCACCCTCAGCCACTACAACATCCTCAACAACGGCTACATGGTCGGCGAAAGCCTCGGACTCGGCGCGGAAGACCGCCTGGTGATCCCGGTGCCGCTGTATCACTGCTTCGGCATGGTGATGGGCAACCTCGGCTGCGTCACCCACGGCTCGACCATGATCTACCCGGCGCCCAGCTTCGACGCCGAGGCGACCCTGCTGGCCGTGGCCGAGGAGCGCGCCACCGCGCTGTACGGGGTACCGACCATGTTTATCGCCGAGCTGGATCATCCGCGCCGCCGCGAATTCGACCTTTCCAGCCTGCGCACCGGAATCATGGCCGGCGCCACCTGCCCGATCGAGGTGATGCGGCGGGTCATTGGCGACATGCACATGGCCGAGGTGCAGATCGCCTACGGCATGACCGAGACCAGCCCGGTGTCGCTGCAGACCGGTCCGGACGATGGCCTGGAGCTGCGCGTGACCACTGTCGGACGCACCCAGCCGAGGCTGGAGAGCAAGATCGTCGACCAGACGGGCAGGGTGGTGCCACGCGGCGAGATCGGCGAGCTGTGCACCCGCGGCTACAGCGTGATGCTCGGCTACTGGAACGACCCCCAGGCCACCGCCGAGGCCATTGACCCGGCGCGCTGGATGCACACCGGCGACCTGGCGGTGATGGACGACGACGGCTACGTGCGGATCGTCGGGCGCAGCAAGGACATGATCATCCGCGGCGGCGAGAACATCTATCCGCGCGAACTGGAGGAGTTCTTCTTCACTCACCCGGCGGTGGCCGACGTGCAGGTGATCGGCATCCCCGACGAGCGCTATGGCGAGGAAATCGTCGCCTGGATCAAGCTGCATCCGGGCCACCACGCCGATGACGAACAGTTGCGGGCGTTCTGCAAGGCGCGTATCGCTCACTTCAAGATCCCGCGCCACTTCAAGTTCGTCGACGAGTTCCCGATGACCGTTACCGGCAAGATCCAGAAGTTCCGCATGCGCGAGATCAGCATCGAAGAGATTCGCCTACTCGCGCTGCGCCAGGGGCGCGATTGAGAGGATGGAGCCGCGCCCCGCTCCTGCGCTAAGGTGGCGGGCGGCGCGCAGCGAGGCGAGAGGGACGGGTGAAGAACGACGGCGAGACTCAGGCGAGCACCAAGGGCACCATCTCGGTGCGCCTGGTCGGCGAGGCGCTGGTGGAGTGGCGCCGGCAGGGCGGCGAGGAGGGGGAGGTCCTCCAGGCCGCCGGTATCGATCCGCAGTTGCTCGGCAAACCCTACGCGCGGGTCACCTCGCACGCCTATTCGCGGCTCTGGCTGGATCTCGCGCGGCGCATGGACGACGAGTTCTTCGGCATGGACGCGCGGCGCCTGAAGAGTGGCAGCTTCGCTTTCATGAGCCGCTGTGCGATCCACGAGCAGACCCTGGAGCCGGCGCTGACCGGCATCCTGCGATTCCTCTGCCTGCAGTTCGACGACTTCCAGCCGCGCCTGCAGCGCCGCGGCGGCCTGGCGGAAATCGTCCTCGACGAGGCGCCGGGCCGGTACGGGCGAGCGCTGTCCTACTTCACCCTATGGATGATCACCCATGGCCTGGCCTGCTGGCTGGTCGGCCGGCGCATCCCGATCCTGGCCATCGACCTGCGCTGTCCGCAGCCGGACTACATCGAGGACTACCGGGTGATGTTCAGCGACAACCTGCGTTTCTCCCGTCCCCTCAGCCGCCTGCTGTTCAATGCCGACTGCCTGGCCCTGCCGGTCCGCCGCGACAAGCGGGAGCTGCGGCGCTTCCTGCTCGGCGCGCCGGCCAACATCCTGGTCCGCTATCGCGATCCGCAGAGCCTGGCGGCGCGAATCAAGGCCTACCTGCGCAGCCTGCGGCCGGGACGCTGGCCGGACGCGGACGCGCTCGCCGGGCATTTCTTCATGGCGCCCTCGACCCTGCGCCGCAAGCTGTCCCTGGAAGGGCAGAGCTACCAGGCGCTGAAGGACCAGGTCCGCCGCGACCTGGCCATCGCGCGGCTGGACGCCGGCGCGGCGAATTTCGCCGAACTGGCGCTGGAGCTGGGCTTCGCCGATGGCAGCGCGTTCCACAAGGCGTTCAAGAAGTGGACCGGCTCGACCCCCGGGCAGTACCGGACGCAGGTCGCGGCGGAAACCGCGTCGGCCGAGTCGTCAGGCGTCTTGTCCGAAACGCTCGGCCGTCGATAGGGCGAATGCCGCGCAGCGTCATCCGCGGTATGTCGCGAACGGTTCGGGGGGACAGGCAGCCAGCCCGGATTGTCCAAACCGCTCAGGCAGATTGAAGCCTTTCGACATTGCCCCGCGCCAGCCACGGCGTGAAGATTCCGGCTACTCCATACAAAAACAAGCCGAGGAGTCCTGCAATGCGCGACTACGCCACCACTGCCGCCGGGTTCGACTTGCAGCGGACCGCCGCCGCCACGCTTTCCGGTACGCTCCAGGCGCTCAACGCCTGCGTCGAATGCTGCGACCGGCATGCCCTGCCGGGTCGGATCGCGTTGTTCTGGGAGGGCAAGGATGGCAGTCGCGCCAGCTATACCTTCAGCGAGCTGAAAGCGCTCTCCGGACGTTTCGCCAATTTCCTCCAGGCCCAGGGCGTACGCCCGGGCGACTGCGTCGCCGGCCTGTTGCCGCGCACGCCCGAGCTGCTGGTCACCATCCTCGGCGCCTGGCGCCTGGGCGCGGTGTACCAGCCGCTGTTCACCGCCTTCGGCCCGAAGGCCATCGAACACCGCGTGGCGACCGCCGGCAGCAAGGTGCTGGTCACCGATGCGGCCAACCGCGACAAGCTCGACGAACTCGCCGATCCGCCTCTGGCCGTCACCGTCGGCGGACCGAAGGGGCAGGGCATCCGTCGCGGCGATTTCAGCTTCTGGGCCGAGCTGGAGCGCTATCCGGCCGAATTCGAGCCGGTTCCGCGCAGCGGCGAGGATCCGTTCCTGATGATGTTCACCTCCGGCACCACCGGCCTGGCCAAACCGGTGCCGGTGCCGCTCAAGGCGATCCTCGCCTTCGTCGGCTACCTGCGCGAGGCGGTGGACCTGCGCCCCGAGGACGCCTTCTGGAACCTCGCCGATCCGGGCTGGGCCTACGGCCTCTACTACGCTGTCGCCGGTCCCCTCGCCATGGGCCATCCGACCACCTTCTACGAAGGGCCGTTCAGCGTAGAAAGCACCTGCCGGATCATCCGTGACTACGGCATCACCAACCTCGCCGGATCGCCCACCGCCTATCGCCTGCTGATGGCCGCCGGCGCGGCCGCGGAAACTGCGCTGAAGGGGCGCCTGCGCGCGGTCAGCAGCGCCGGCGAGCCGTTGACGCCGGAGGTGATCCGCTGGTTCGCCGACAGGCTCGGCACCACCATCCACGACCATTACGGGCAGACCGAGCTGGGCATGGTGCTGTGCAACCACCATGCCCTGGCGCATCCGGTGCGGGTCGGCGCCGCCGGATTCGCCTGTCCCGGGCACCGGGTGGTAGTGCTGGACGACGATCTCAACGAACTGCCGCCCGGCCAGCCGGGCATCCTCGCCCTCGACCGGCGGCGTTCGCCGCTGATGTGGTTTCCCGGCTACCAGGGCCTGGAAACCGCAGCCTTCGTCGGCGACTACTACCTGAGCGGCGATACCGTCGAACTCAACGAAGACGGCAGCATCAGCTTCGTCGGCCGCGCCGACGACGTCATTACCACCTCTGGCTACCGGGTCGGCCCGTTCGATGTGGAGAGCGCGCTGATCGAACACCCGGCAGTGATGGAGGCGGCGGTGATCGGCAAGCCCGACCCGGAGCGCACCGAACTGGTCAAGGCCTTCGTCGTGCTCTGCGCCGGCCACCGGCCGACGCCGGAACTGGCGGACGCATTGCAGCGATACGTGCGCCAGCGCCTGTCGGCGCACGCCTACCCGCGGGAGATCGAGTTCCTCGAGGAACTGCCGAAGACTCCCAGCGGCAAGATCCAGCGCTTTCTCCTGCGCAACCAGGAGATCGCCCGGCAACGCGAGGCGGCCCCACGGGCGGCCGCCGCGAACTGATTCAGCAGGAGAAAACGACGTGCGTATCGAAAATCGAGTGTTCCTGGTTACCGGCGGCAGCTCCGGCCTCGGCGCCGCCACCGCGAAGATGCTGGTGGAGCAGGGTGGCAAGGTGGTGCTGGCCGACATCAACGCCGAGGCCGGCGCGGCCAAGGCCGCCGAGCTTGGCGCCCAGGCGCGCTTCGTCAGGGCCGACATCGCCAGCGAGGCCGACGGCCGCCAGGCCGTGGCCGCTGCACTGGAGGCCTTCGGCGGCCTCCATGGCCTGGCCAATTGCGCGGGCGTGGCGCCGGCCGAGAAGGTTCTCGGACGCAATGGCATCCATGCCCTGGAGAGTTTCCGCCGGGTCATCGACATCAACCTGGTGGGCAGTTTCAACATGCTGCGCCTGGCCGCCGAGGCCATGTCCCAGGGCCAGCCGGACGAGGGCGGCGAGCGCGGGGTGATCGTCAATACCGCCTCGGTGGCGGCGTTCGACGGGCAGATCGGCCAGGCCGCCTATTCCGCCTCGAAGAGCGGGGTGGTCGGCATGACCCTGCCCATCGCCCGCGAGCTGGCGCGCTTCGGCATCCGGGTGATGACCATCGCCCCGGGCATCTTCGAGACACCGATGATGGCCGGCATGCCCCAGGAGGTGCGCGACTCCCTCGGCGCCAGCGTGCCGTTCCCGCCGCGCCTGGGGCGTCCGGACGAATACGCCGCGCTGGTCCGGCAGATCATCGAGAACAGCATGCTCAACGGCGAAGTGATTCGCCTCGACGGCGCCATCCGCATGGCCGCCCGCTAATACAGGAGGAAGATCCCATGACCCGCGAAGATCCGATCGTCATCGTCAGCGCCGTCCGCACCCCGATGGGCGGCTTCCTCGGCGACTTCAAGGACGTCAACGCCGCTACCCTCGGTGCCGCGGCGGTGCGCGCCGCGGTGGAGCGGGCGCGCCTGCAAGCCGACGAAGTGGACGAGGCCGTGCTCGGCTGCGTGCTCGCCGCCGGCCAGGGCCAGGCGCCGGCGCGCCAGGCGGTGCTTGGCGCCGGACTGGCGCGCGGCACGCCGTGCTCGACGCTGAACAAGATGTGCGGCTCGGGCATGAAGGCGCTGATGCTCGCCCATGACACGTTGCTCGCCGGCAGCGCCGGGGTCGCGCTGGCCGGGGGCATGGAAAGCATGTCCAACGCGCCCTACCTGCTGGAGCGCGCCCGTAGCGGCTACCGCATGGGCCACGGCAAGGTGCTCGACCACATGTTCCTCGACGGCCTCGAAGACGCCTACGACAAGGGCCGCCTGATGGGCACCTTCGCCGAGGACTGTGCCGAGGCCTACGGCTTCACCCGCGAAGCACAGGACGAGTTCGCCGTGGCCTCGCTGACCCGCGCGCAGCAAGCCATGCGCGACGGGCGCTTCCAGGCCGAGATCGTGCCGCTGACGGTCACCGCCGGCAAGACCGAGCGCCTGGTGGATAGCGACGAGCAGCCGCCGAAGGCCCGGCTGGACAAGATCCCGACCCTGAAGCCGGCGTTCCGCGAAGGCGGCACGGTGACCGCGGCCAACTCCAGTTCGATTTCCGACGGCGCCGCCGCGCTGGTCCTGATGCGCCTTTCCGAGGCCGAGCGACGCGGGCTCGCGCCGTTGGCGGCGATTCGTGGGCATGCTTCGTTCGCCGACGCGCCGAACCTGTTCCCCACCGCGCCGGTCGGTGCGGTGAAGCGCCTGATGCAGCGTACCGGCTGGTCGCTGGGCGAGGTCGACCTGTTCGAGGTCAACGAAGCCTTCGCCGTGGTCGGCATGGCGGCAATGCGCGACCTCGACCTGTCCCACGAGCGCCTCAACGTCCACGGCGGCGCCTGTGCGCTGGGCCATCCGATCGGCGCGTCCGGCGCGCGGATCGTCGTGACCCTGCTCAACGCCCTGCAGCAGTACGACCTGGAACGCGGCGTGGCGGCGGTCTGCATCGGCGGCGGCGAGGCGACCGCGATCGCCGTCGAGCGCTTGCGCTGATGCAGGCAGTGAAGAAGAGGAACCCGCGATGATTCCCTGCGAAGAAGAGATCCAGATCCGTGACATGGCGCGGCAGTTCGCCCAGGAACGGCTGAAACCGTTCGCCGCCGACTGGGACCGCGAGCACCGTTTCCCGGCCGAGGCGATCCGCGAGATGGCCGACCTCGGCTTCCTCGGCATGCTGGTGCCCGAGGAATGGGGCGGCGCGCAGACCGGGCACCTGGCCTACGCCATGGCCCTTGAGGAGATCGCCGCTGGCGACGGCGCCTGCTCGACCATCATGAGCGTGCACAACTCGGTCGGCTGCATGCCGATCCACAAGTTCGGCAGCGCCGAGCAGAAGGAGCGCTTCCTCCGTCCGCTGGCCCAGGGTTCGATGCTCGGCGCCTTCGCCCTGACCGAGCCGCAGGCCGGTTCCGACGCGAGCTTCCTGAAGACCCGCGCCCGCCGCGACGGTGACCACTACGTGCTGAACGGTGCCAAGCAGTTCATCACTTCGGGCAGCCACGCGGGGATGGTGATCGTCTTCGCGGTCACCGATCCGGATGCCGGAAAGCGCGGCATCAGCGCGTTCATCGTGCCCACCGACACGCCCGGCTACGAGGTGGTGCGGATCGAGGACAAGCTCGGCCAGCACGCCTCGGACACCTGCCAGCTGGCCTTCAACGACCTGCGTATCCCGGCCACGCTGCGCCTGGGCGAGGAGGGCGAGGGCTACCGCATCGCCCTGGCCAACCTCGAAGGCGGCCGCATCGGCATCGCCGCCCAGGCGGTCGGCATGGCGCGCGCGGCGTTCGAGGCGGCGCGCGACTACGCCCATGAGCGGGAAACCTTCGGCAAGCCGATCATCGAGCACCAGGCGGTGGCCTTCCGCCTGGCCGACATGGCCACCCGCATCGCCGTGGCGCGGCAGATGGTCCACCACGCCGCCAGCCTGCGCGAAGCCGGCCTGCCGTGCCTGACCGAAGCCTCGATGGCCAAGCTATTCGCCTCGGAGATGGCCGAGGAAGTCTGCTCCGCGGCGATCCAGACCCTCGGTGGCTATGGCTACCTCAAGGACTTCCCGGTGGAACGCATCTATCGGGACGTGCGGGTCTGCCAGATCTACGAGGGCACCAGCGACGTGCAGCGCCTGGTGATCGCGCGCAGCCTGTAGCGGCGACTATCCGTCGTTTCCGCAACGGCGCCTTCTCCCTTCAGGGAGAGGGCGCACTGAGGCACCTCGGAAGCAAATGCCCGAGCCTCGTTCGCCCTACGCCCCTTGGCAGGCGCTCACGCCGGCTGCGCCGCCTTGTTCTCGCGCGCGGTGACCTGCTGGCACAGCTCGATGATCTGTTCGCGCATCCAGCGGTTGGCCGGGTCCTGGTCGGTGCTCTCGTGCCAGTACAGGTGGGTTTCCAGTTTCGGCACGTCGCTCACCGGCAGCACCGCGTAGTGCAGGTCGTGGTGACGGGCGAAGCGTTCCGGCACGGTCATCGCCATGTCGGTCTGCTGGACCACCGTGGAGGCCATCAGGTAGTGCTGCGAGCGCAGCGCGATCTTGCGCTGGATGCCCATCTTGCCCAGCGCCAGGTCGATGTAGCCGAGGCCGCTGCGGCGGCTGGAAATATGGATGTGGGTCAGGCCCAGGTAATCGTCCAGGGCCAGCTTCGGCTTGCCCGCCAGTGGGTGGCCGCGGCGCATGGCGCAGACGTAGCGGTCCTCCATCAGCTTGACGTGGCGCACCTGGGGATCGGTGTTCAGCGGCGCGTCGACGGCGAAGTCGAGGCGGCCGGCGGCGAGTTCCTTGGTGGTCTCGCGGCGCTTGGCGAGGAAGCTCTCTATATGCACGTTCGGCGCCAGGCGGCGCAAGCGCTGGAACAGCGGGGGGAGGATGACCGCTTCGGTGAGGTCGGTCATGCTGATGCGGTAGGTCTTGTTCGCCTGCTGCGGATCGAAGCTGCGGCTCTCCTGCACCGAAACCCGCAGCAACTGCAGCGCGTTGCGCACCGGGCCGATGATGTTCTGCGCCATAGGGGTCGGCACCATGCCTTGGGCGGTGCGCACGAACAGCGGGTCGTTGAAGGTCTCGCGCAGCCGGGAAAGGGCGTTGGATACGGCTGGCTGGGTGATGCCGACGATCTGCCCGGCGCGGGTCAGGTTGGCTTCGGTATAGATCGCATCGAACACGATGAACAGGTTCAGGTCGACTTTGTTCAGGTTCATGGCACTGGCTCCGCGACTTTTCTTGTTATTGGGGGCTTGGATGACCCCCATATGGATCATGAATGTTCATGGACGGAAAAAATAGACTGGGCAAATCTTAAGCCCTGTTCCGGCATCGTTACCAGCGCCTTTGTCCGATGCCTCGCCTGCCAACCCGTCAGAAGGTATCCCCCATGGATTTCGCCTATTCCCCCAAGGTCCAGGAGCTGCGTGAACGCGTCAGCGCGTTCATGGAAGCGCATGTCTATCCCGCCGAGGCCGTGTTCGAGCGCCAGGTCGCCGAGGGCGACCGCTGGCAGCCGACGGCGATCATGGAAGAGCTGAAGGCCAAGGCCAAGGCCGAAGGGCTGTGGAACCTGTTCCTGCCAGAGTCCGAGTACGGTGCCGGGCTGGCCAACCACGAATACGCGCCGCTGGCGGAAATCATGGGCCGTTCGCTGATCGGGCCGGAACCCTTCAACTGCGCCGCGCCGGATACCGGCAACATGGAGGTGCTGGTGCGCTACGGCAGCGAGGAGCAGAAGCGTACCTGGCTGGAACCGCTGCTGAGCGGCGAGATCCGCTCGGCCTTCGCCATGACCGAACCGGGCGTGGCCTCGTCCGACGCCACCAACATGGAGGCGCGCGCCGAGCGCCAGGGCGACGACTGGGTGATCAACGGACGCAAGTGGTGGACCTCCGGCGCCTGCGATCCGCGCTGCAAGATCCTGATCTTCATGGGCCTGACCAACCCGGACGCGCCGCGCCACCAGCAGCACTCGATGATCCTGGTACCGGTCGACACCCCTGGGGTGAAGATCCTCCGTCCGCTGCCGGTGTTCGGCTACGACGACGCGCCGCATGGCCATGCCGAAGTGCTGTTCGAGAACGTGCGGGTGCCCTACGAGAACGTCATCCTCGGCGAGGGCCGCGGTTTCGAGATCGCCCAGGGGCGCCTCGGCCCGGGCCGCATCCACCACTGCATGCGCTCCATCGGCATGGCCGAACGCGCCCTCGAACTGATGTGCAAGCGCGCGGTCAGCCGTACCGCGTTCGGCAAGCCGCTGGCGCGCCTGGGCGGCAACATCGACCACATCGCCGACTCGCGGATGGAGATCAACATGGCGCGCCTGCTGACCCTGCAGGCCGCCTACATGATGGATACCGTGGGCAACAAGATCGCCCAGAGCGAAATCGCCCAGATCAAGGTGGTGGCGCCCAACGTGGCGTTGAAGGTGATCGACCGGGCGATCCAGATGCATGGTGGCGCCGGGGTTTCCAACGACTTCCCGCTGGCCTACTGGTACGCCATGCAGCGCACCCTGCGCCTGGCCGACGGTCCGGACGAGGTGCACCGCGCGGCGATCGGCAAGTTCGAGCTGGGCAAGTACGTGCCCAGGGAGATGCTGCGCAGCAGCCGCTGACGGCTGTGGTATAGGGGAAAGGCCCGCGGATGCGGGCCTTTTTCATTCCGGGGAGTCCGCCCCTTTTTCCTCGGCGTTGCGTTCCAGCTGCCACGCGCGACGGCTGTGCAGCAGGGCGGCGAACTCGCGGGCCGCCCGCTCGTTGCGGAAGCAGATCCCACGCGTGCCGAGGCGGACCCGCCAGAAAGGTTCAGCGTGGGTGTCCAGACGTTCGATCCAGAGCGTGTTCGGCATTCGGTTCGGCCTTGTCCTCGACGGTGGCTTTCGGCGTGCGGGTCTTCAGCAGGGAGAGCAGGATACCGCCCGCCAGCAGGCCGAAGGTTACGCCAAGCGAGAGGCCGGCGGGAATCTTGCCGATCACACCGTGGAGCATGATCTTCGCACCGATGAACACCAGAACCAGGGCCAGGGCGTATTTCAGGTAGACGAAGCGGTGGATCATCGCCGCCAGCGAGAAGTACAGGGCGCGCAGGCCGAGGATGGCGAAGATGTTCGAGGTGTAGACGATGAACGGGTCCTGGGTGATGGCGAAGATCGCCGGCACGCTGTCCACCGCGAACACCAGGTCGGCCAGCTCGATCAGCACCAGGGCGAAGAACAGCGGGGTGGCGTAGCGCACCAGCTTGCCGCTGGCGTCCGGCAGGCGGACGAAGAAGTGATGCTCGTGCAGTTCCTTGGTCACCCGCATGTGCTTGCGCAGGAAGCGCAGCACCGGGTTGTGCTCCAGGTCGGGTTCTTCCTCGTGCTTGTTGAACAGCATCTTCACGCCGCTGAACAGCAGGAAGGCGCCGAACACGTACATGATCCAGTCGAATTCCTTCACCAGCGCGGCGCCCAGGCCGATCATGATGGCCCGCAGGACGATGGCGCCGAGGATGCCCCAGAACAGCACCTGGTGCTGGTAGCGGCGGGGGATGCCGAAGAAACTGAAGATCATCGCCATGACGAACACGTTGTCCATCGATAGCGACTGTTCGACCAGGAAGCCGGTGTAGTACTCCACCGCGCTGGTGGGGCCGAAGGCGTACCAGACCCAGCCGCCGAAGGCCAGGCCGCAGGCGAAGTAGCCGGCGGACAGCAGCAGGCTTTCGCGCACGCCGATTTCGTGGTGGTCGCGTTGCAGCACGCCGAGGTCGAGGACCAGGAGAACGATGACGATGGCCAGGAAGGCCAGCCAGAACCAGATAGCCGTACCGAGGAACGGTTCGGTGAGAAATGCATGCAGAGCTGCCATTGGGCCCCCTCGCTTCGAATTGTCGGATGGTCATGTGACTCCGACATGGCGGCAATTGCTTACCGTCAGAGGGGCCCGCAGTCACTCGGAAAAAATAAACCAGGCTCCGGGCGCCGGCAAAACGGCGAGGTTACAAAGTGCTACAGCGTTCAGTAGACCCAGACTTCCACCCGCCGGTTCTTCTGTCGGCCCAGTTCCTGGTCGTTGCTGGCGACCGGCAACTCGTCGCCGAAGCCGGCGATCTCGCGGAAACTCACGCCGCCGCGGGCCAGTTCGCGGCGCACGGCCATGGCGCGCAGACGCGAAAGCAGGACCGAACGCTCGGCGTCGGACTTGGGATCGCCGAAGCCCACCAGCACGGTGCGCTCCTGCAACTTCCGATTTTGCCGCAGGTAGTCCAGCAAACGCTGTACGTCGAGCAGTGCCTTGTTGTCGAGCAGCGCGCTGCCTTCCTGGAAGCGGAAGTTCACCGTCAGGCGCCGCGCCTGTTCCGCGAGCTTGCGGTATTCGGCGGGCATCTGCGGGCGCGGTGCGATCTGCACCGCCTGGATCTTCTGCGCGACGAAGCCGCTGCGGGTGACGATCGCCTGGCCGCGCGGGCCCTGGGCGAAACGTACCAGGGCCTGGGCCCAGGGGTTCTTCTCGCCGGGCTTCAGGTAGAGGAACAGGCGGCGCGACAGCGGGTAGTCCTCGGTGGCGATCAGGCTTTCCTGGGGCGCCATCGGCAGCGATTCGCCGTCGGCGATGGCCAAGGCGCGGGCCCGGCCCACCGACGCGATGCCGACGAAGCCGATGGCGTGCGGATCGGCGCTCACCGCGGCCGCCAGCCGATCGTTGGATTCGAAGCGGCGGGCGTCGCTGGCCAGGCTCTTGCCGTGACTGGCCAGCACCAGTTCCTTGAAGGTGTCGTAGGTGCCGGACTGCTCGTCGCGAGCGTACAGGCGGATGGCGCCGCCCTTGCCGCCCAGTTCTTCCCAGGTACGCACCTCGCCGGCGAACACCGCCGCCAGTTGCGCGGTGTCCAGCGAGGCCAGCGGGTTGTCCGGATGCAGGATGATCGCCAGTCCGTCGATGGCGATCACCTGCTCGGCATATGGGCTGCGCAGGTCGCCGAAGCCGGCCAGGGCGCGAACTTCGCTGTCCTTGACGGGGCGCGAGGCCGCGGCGAGTTCGGCGTGGCGTTCGAGGAGGGCGGCGAAGCCGGTGCTCGAACCGTGGGCGGATAGCTCCACCCTCACCAGGCGGCCGTCGCGGCTCTTGCCGAGCAGATGGAGTTCGTTTTCCCGTTCTCCGGGGGTACGGCGGATATCCTCCAGGCCTTCCTCTTCCATCAGGCCCTCGACCAGGGCCGGCAGGAGCTTCGCGCCGATGGTGTTGGAACCCTGGATGCGCAGCGCCGGCGTGTCGTCCGTGGGGATCGGCAAGGGGGCGGCGAATACCGACCAGGGGAAGGCGTAACAGAGGAATCCGAGGAAAACCAGGCTCAGGGTACGGCTCCAGAGGTCTTTGTCACTGGCGCGCTGGCGGTGTGGCATCGCGGGCATCGTCTTCTATGGGGGAAGGGATTTGCCGGCGAGATTAAGTCAGACGGGTGACGCTAAGGTTACAGCGTTGGGGAATCATGGCCCTGCGCCATTGTCTCGGTCAGGAAGTCGAGAAACACCCGGGTCTTGCCGGCCAGTTGGCGCGATGGATAGACCGCGTGGATCGCCGTCTCGTCGGCCTTCCAGTCAGCCAGCAATTCAACCAGGCGGCCTTCGGCCAGTTCCGCCTGTACGTACAGCCGTGGGATCAGACTCAAGCCGAAGCCGGCGAGCAGGGCATCGCGCACCGCCAGGCTGGAGGACACCCGGTAACGGCCGGCGATAGGCACCGCTATGCACTCGCGGTCCTTGCGGAAGGTCCAGCGGTCGGCATGGCCAGAGAGGCTGAAGCGGATGCACTCGTGTTCGCGCAGGGCCTCCGGCCGCAGCGGCTGGCCATGCTGACTGAGGTAGGCCGGCGCCGCGCAGAGCACGTGCTCCAGGACCAGCAGCGGGCGGGCGACCAGGCCGGAGTCCGCAACCCGGTCGCTACCACGCAGGGCCAGGTCGATGCCTTCGGCGATCAGGTCCTGGCGGCCGTCCTGCAGGAGCAGTTCCAGGCGCAGGTCCGGATAACGCTGGAGAAAGGCCGGAATGGCCGGGGTCAGGCAGGTGAGGGCGAGGGTCAGCGGGGCGCTGACCCGCAGCAGGCCGCTGGGGCCCTGCTGCATCGAAGTGAGCGCGGCGTCGGCGGCCTCGAGGTCGTCGAGGATGCGCTCCAGGCGCTGCCGGTAGACTTCGCCGGCCTCGGTCAGGCTCATGCTGCGGGTGGTGCGATTGATCAGGCGCACCTTGAGGTGCGCTTCCAGCTCGGCGACGTTCTTGCTCACGGCGGCCGGCGAGAGATTCATCTGCCGGGCCGCGGCGGCGAAGCCGCCATTCGCGGCCACGGCGCGGAAGACCTTGAGGGCGGTGAGGTGATCCACGGCGATAATTCACTGTCAGTAATCAATGAATCAGGGATTAAACCATTATCAACCCGAGGTGTGCTGGCTAAAGTCTCGCCATAGTCCACGGTCCTATAGGTGAATGACCATGCAACCCTTCGTCGTCGAACGTCTCGATCACATCGTCCTGCGGGTCCGCGACCTGGAACGCAGCATCGCGTTCTATCGCGATGTCCTCGGTTGCGTGGTGGTGAAGTGGCGCGACGACCTGGAGCTGGCCCATCTGCGCCTGGGCACGTCGATGCTCGACCTGGTCGCGGTGTCCGGGTCGCTCGGCCGGGAGGGCGGTGCGGCGCCGGGTGGGGAAGGGCGCAACGTCGATCATTTCTGCGTGCGCATCGAGCCGTTCGACGAGGCCGCGCTGATCGCCCATCTCGAGGGGTTCGGCCTGGTCCCGCAGGTTCCCGCGGAAATCCGCTTCGGCGCCGAGGGCGACGGCTGGTCGCTGTACTTCTTCGATCCGGACGGCAATCGAGTGGAGCTGAAGGGGCCGCGGGTGGACAATCCTGCCTGAGGGAAAGGTCGCGTGCCGGATAGGGGGGCGTCGGCGAGATCGCCCGGGCCAGGCAGCGACCGCCTGAAGGCTCATCCGGGGATGAGCCTTTTCCTTAGGCTGGGTCTCAGGCCAGTTCCAGCCAGATCGGGGCGTGATCGGAGGGTTTCTCCATACCGCGCAGGTCGTAGTCGATGCCGGCGTCCTTGAAGCGCGACTGCAGCACCCGGCTGGCCAGGATCACATCGATGCGCAGGCCGCGCTTGGGGGTGTCCTCGAAGCCACGGCTGCGGTAGTCGAACCAGCTGAAGCGGTCGTTCACCTCCGGATTCAGGGCCCGGAAGCTGTCGACCAGGCCCCAGTTCTTCAAGGTAGCCAGCCATTCGCGCTCTTCCGGCAGGAAGCTGCACTTGCCGGTCTTCAGCCAGCGCTTGCGGTTTTCCTCGCCGATGCCGATGTCGCAGTCCTCCGGCGAGATATTGATGTCGCCCATCACCACCAGGGCCTGCTCGGGCTTGAAGCTGTTCTCCAGCAGCGACTGGAGATCGGCGTAGAAGCGCTGCTTGGCCGGGAACTTGGTCGGATGCTCGCGGTTCTCGCCTTGCGGGAAGTAACCGTTCATCACGGTGATCGGGTTGCCCTGGGCGTCGCTGAAGGTGCCCCAGATGAAGCGCCGCTGGGACTCCTCGCCGTCGCTCGGGAAGCCGCGGTGCAGTTCCAGGGGCGCCTGGCGGGAGAGCAGGGCGACGCCGTAGTGGCCTTTCTGCCCGTGGTAGTGGACGTGGTAGCCGAGCGCCTCGATCTCGGCCTGGGGAAACTGGTCGTCGGCGACCTTGGTTTCCTGCAGCCCGATCACGTCGGGCTGGTGCCGCTCGATCAGCGCCGCCAGCTGGTGCGGCCGGGCGCGCAGACCGTTGATATTGAAAGAGACGATTTTCATGGTGGGCGTCCTGGCAAAAACAGGAATGCTAGCCCAGCCGGGGGATGCCTGGCGACCCTGGAGGCGCTGTGCTAGTGTCCGCCGGGTACCCGATGGCTGTGTGGCTTGGCGCCTTGCCGGCCCTGTGGTCTGCCGCGGACGGGGATGGCCAGGCCATCCGCTCGACCAATCGCCGTGGCGAAGCGTGCGTGTCGCTGCGCCTGCGGCCGACAAGGAATGCGTTCCATGCCTGATCAGGTCACCGATGTCCGTCTGCTCGACGACGGCTATAGTCGCGAAGTCCGCTCGCTTTTCTACCACGCCTACCGCCACGAACCGACCTTCGCCTACCTGATGGATGCGCAGCGCGCCGGCTACGACCAGCGCGTGCGTGCCTGCGTCCGGGAGATGGTCGAGCGCCATCTGGGCGAAGAGTTGCCGGCCATCGGCCTGTTCATCGACGATCGGCTGGTCGCGGCGGCCCTGATCACGCCGCCGCAGCGGCGCCTGGATATCACCGAGAGCTGGAGCTGGCGCCTGCGCATGCTGTTCAGCGTCGGCCTGGCCGCGACCCGGCGCTACCTGGATTACCACCGGGCGGTGCAGGCCTGCCTGCCGGTCGGCCCCCACCACCAGTTGCCGATGCTCGGCGTGCATCCCGAGTACCAGGGCAGGCAGATCGGCGAGCAGTTGCTGGCGGCCGTGCAGCGCTGGTGCGCCGAGGACTCCGCTTCGCAGGGGCTGGTCCTGGATACCGGCAATGCGCGCTACCTGGACTTCTACCAGCGGCACGGCTACCGCGAGATCGGCGAGGTGACGCTGGGAGCGGTGCGCGAGCACGTCCTCCTGCATCCTGGCGAGACGCCGGCGGCGACCTGAGCGTTCCCCCGGACGCGCGAGAAAAGCCATGCCTGTCAGGCGCTTGGCGTCATAAAACCCGAATGTCAGGAGGTGGTCGGCGGCGTCCGCGCAAATCTGGACGCGCGCCACCCGCCTGCGTAGCATCCGCGCCATGAGACTGACTCAAGGATTGTTCCGGTTCCCGCTGGCCGGGCTGCTGTGCCTGAGTACGGCCGCCTTCGCGGAGAGCCAGCTTAGCGTGCGCGTCACCCCCGCCAATGCCGCCCTGAAGGCCAATATCGAGGCTTATGTGGGTAGCCTCGGCGAGCGGGACGAGGCGGCGTTGCAACGTTTCCGCCGCAATGCCGAGGCACAGGCGGAAAAGGCGGCCCAGGCGCTCGGCTACTTCCAGGCGCAGATCGACAGCGAGGTGAAGGACGGCAAGCCGCCGAAGCTCACGCTCAAGGTAGTGCCCGGCGAGCCCGTGCGCCTGCGCCAGGTGAATATCCAGGTGCTCGGCGAGGCCGCCAGCCTGGAGAGCTTCCGCTTGCCGTCGGGCAAGCAGCTGAAACCGGGCGCGAAGCTGAACCAGGGCGTCTACGAGGACGCCAAGCGGCTGATCCAGAACCAGGCCTCGCGCTACGGCTTCTTCCAGGGCCGCTTCAGCACCCAGCGCCTGAGCATCGATCCGCGCGCCGGCATCGCCGACATCGACCTGGTCTACGACAGCGGCCAGCGCTACACCTTCGGCAAGGTGAGCTTCGACGGCGACTCGATCATCGAGGAAGAACTGTTGCGCCGCATGGTGCCGTTCAAGGCCGGCCAACCCTATGACTCCGAACTGATCGCCGAACTCAACCAGAACCTGCAATCCAGCGGCTACTTCGAGGGCGTGCGGGTCGACGCCGCGCCGACCCAGGCGCAGGCCGACGGCGCGCGCCAGGCGATCCCGGTAGCGGTCCGGCTGGAGGCGCGCAAGCCCCGGACCATGGGCGTCGGCCTCGGTTTCTCGACCGACGTCGGGGCGCGCGCGAGGTTCAACTGGACCCGCCATTGGGTGAATGCCGAAGGACATAGCCTGGGATTCGAGTCGGAAATCTCCGCACCACGGCAGAACGTCGGCGCCTGGTACGAGATTCCCCTCGATCCGCCGCTCACCGACAAGCTGCGCTTCACCAGCGGCTACCAGTTCGAAGACCTGGTCGACACCGAGAGCAAGCTGCTGACCCTTGGCGGCGAATGGCACAGCAAGCAGCCCGATGGCTGGCAGCGGGTGGTTTCGCTGAACTGGATGCGCGAGGAGTACAAGCTGGGCGACGACTCCGGGCTGAGCAGCTTCCTGATGCCGGGGATCGGCTACTCGCTGCTGGAGACCGACAACAAGGTCGACCCCAGCCATGGCTACCGCCTGCAGTTCAACGTCAAGGGGGCGAAGGAAGGCCTGCTGGCCGACGCCGACGTCCTCCATGTCGACGCCATGGCCAAGGGCCTGACCAGCTTTGCCGGCGGCCATCGCCTGCTCGGCCGCCTGCAGGTAGGCGGAATCGCCACCAACGACTACAAGTCGATCCCGCCCTCGCTGCGCTTCTTCGCTGGCGGTGACCAGAGCGTGCGCGGCTACGACTACCGGACGCTGTCGCCGGAGAATTCCGATGGCGACAAGATCGGCGGCCGCTACATGATCGCCGGCAGCGTCGAGTATCAATATCCGCTGGCCGAGCGCTGGCGCCTGGCGACCTTCGTCGACCAGGGCAACGCCTTCAACTCGCTGGACTTCCCGTCGATCAAGACCGGGGTCGGCTTCGGCGTGCGCTGGGTCTCGCCGGTCGGCCCGTTGCGCCTCGACCTGGCCCATGCGCTCGACGACGACGGCGGTTTCCGCCTGCACTTCTCCATGGGGCCAGAACTGTGAAGGCGCTGAAGATCACCTTTCTGGCCATAGTCGGGCTGCTCCTCGCGCTGCTCCTGGGACTCGCTGCGCTGCTCGGCACCCAGACCGGCAGCGCCTGGCTGCTCGGCCGCGTGCCGGGCCTGCAGGTCAGCGGCTTCGAGGGTCGCCTCGGTGGCGCCTGGCAGGCACAGCGGCTGTCCTGGGCGCAGGACGGTACGCAACTGGTCGTCGAGCGGCCGGAACTGCGCTGGTCGCCGGGCTGCCTGGCGGGGCTGCGCCTGTGCCTGCAGCGGGTGGCCGCCGAACGGGTCGCGCTGGACCTGCCGCCGAGCGGCGACAGCGCCGACAGTGGGCCGATCAGCCTGCCGACGCTGAAACTGCCGCTGAGCATCGAACTCGGCGAAGTGGCGGTCGGCAGCTTCCTGCTCGACGGCAACCAGCAGGTCGCCGAACTCAAGCTGGCGGCCCATTGGCTGGCCGACGGCCTGCACATCGACTCGCTGACGGCGCGGGGCTTCGGCCTGGACCTGGCGCTCCAGGGGCGCTTGCAGCCGAGCGGCGACTGGCCCTTGCAGGCCGAAGCCACGCTCGGCCTGCCCGCTCCCGAGGACAAGCCGTGGAAGCTGGCCGTCCAGGTCGGCGGTGAACTGCAGAAGGCGCTGACCCTGAAAGGCCGCAGCAGCGGTTACCTGGACGGCAGCCTGGAAGGACAGTCGCAGGCGCTGGCGGAAAACCTGCCGGCACGATTGCTGATCCGCGCCGACGGTTTCAAGGGTGCGGCCGGACTACCGGACACCTTGACCCTGAATGCCATCCAGCTCGATGCCGGCGGCGATCTCAAGAGCGGTTACCTGATCCGCGGTGGCGCCAGCCTGCCGGGCGAGGGCGGGGCGGTGGCGTTGAGCCTGGACGGGCGGGTCGACGCCCAGGGCGCGGATATCCGCCAACTGCGCCTGGACGCTGGCGGCGAGCAGCGCCTGGAGCTGGTCGGACGCCTGGACTGGCGCGAAAGCCTGGCCGCCGACGCGACCCTGGACTGGAAGGATTTCCCCTGGCTGCGCCTGTATCCGCTGGCGGAGCCGCCGCCGGTGACGCTGAAGACCTTCAAGGCGGAAGTGCATTACCAGGACCAGCGCTACCTGGGCAATTTCAGCGCGGCGGCGAGCGGTCCGGCGGGCGACTTCACGCTGGCCAGCCCGGTGTCCGGCGACCTCGTCCAGCTCAACCTGCCGTCGCTGCAGCTCCGCGCCGGGCAAGGCCAGGCCGAGGGGCGGGTGACGTTGCGTTTCGACAATGGCGTGGCTTGGGATACCGCCCTGCAGCTCAGCGAACTGAACCCGGCTTACTGGGTCGCCGAGCTGCCGGGTTCACTGGCCGGTCCCTTGCGCAGCCAGGGAAGTGTTCGCGACGAGCGGCTGGCGTTGGGCGTGGATCTCGACGTCAAGGGCCGCCTGCGCGGCCAGCCGGCGCTATTCCAGGCGCGCGCCGAGGGCGAGGGGCAGCGCTGGACGCTGGGCAACCTCGACCTGCGCCTGGGGGATAACAAGGTTCAGGGCAGCGGGGCGCTCGACCAGCGCCTGCAAGGCCGCCTGGACATCGCCCTGAACCGTCTCGGCCAGCTTTGGCCGCAACTCTTCGGTCGCCTCGACGGACGCCTCGACCTGGCTGGCAGCCTCGCGGCGCCGCAAGGCAGGCTGAACCTCAAGGGACAGCAGATCGCCTACGCCGAGCAGCGCATCGCCGGCCTCGACCTGCAGGCGAACCTCGATGCCCGGCAGAACGGCACCCTGGCGCTGGTCGCTTCCGGCCTGCGCAGCGGCGAAACCGACCTCGGCCTGTTCAAGGCCAATGCCCGCGGCGACCAACGCCGCCAGCAACTGGAACTGGACCTGCAAGGCGCCTTGCTCAAGCTCGGCCTGGCCTTCGACGGGCAACTGGAGCGCGGCAACTGGCGCGGTCGCCTGGCGCGCGGCGAGTTGAGCAGCGGCGGCCAGGACTGGAAGCTACAGCAGCCGGCGCGCCTGGAGCGGTTGGCCGACGGCAAGGTCAATTTCGGCGCACATTGCTGGGTATCCGGCGCCGCCAGCCTCTGCGGCGGCGAGCAGCGCCTGCTGCCCGAGCCGCGGCTGCGCTACACCTTGCGCGACTTCCCGCTGGACAGCCTGAAGCAATGGTTCCCCGAGGATTTCGCCTGGCAGGGCAAGCTGAACGGCGACCTGCAACTGGACGTTCCGGCCCGCGGCCCGAGCGGCGTGGTCAGCCTGGACGCCGGCAGCGGTACGCTGCGCCTGCGCGACCAGGGCCAGTGGGTCGACGTCGGCTACGACAGCCTGCGCCTGGAGAGCCGGCTGGCGCCCAACCGCGTCGATACCTCCCTCGACTTCCGCGGACCGAAGCTCGGTGAGTTGCGGGTGCAGGCGCAGATCGACCCGCGCCCGGCGAGCAAGCCGCTGAGCGGCGAGTTCAGCCTGGCCGGCCTCGACCTGTCGGTGGCGCGCCCGTTCGTGCCGATGGTGGAGAAACTGCAAGGCAGGCTGAACGGCAGCGGCCGGCTGTCCGGCGGCCTGCTGGCGCCGCGGGTCGACGGACGGGTGACGCTGAGCGACGGCAACATCGGCGGCGGCGAGCTGCCGACCAGCTTCGAGAACCTTTCCCTCGACGCTCGCATCGCTGGCGAAAGCCTGGAACTCGGCGGCGGCTGGCGCAGCGGCAGGTACGGCCAGGGCAGCCTGTCCGGCAACCTGAGCTGGGGCGAGGCGCTGAACGTCGCCCTGAACATTCGTGGCAACCGCCTGCCGGTGGTGGTCGATCCCTATGCGCAACTGGAGGTGGAACCGGACCTGAAGATCGGCATGGCCGGCCAGGAGCTGGCGATCTCCGGCAAGGTCCTGGTGCCGCGTGGCGACATCACCATCCGCCAGTTGCCGCCATCGACGGTCAAGGTCTCCGACGATGCGGTGATCGTCGGCTCCGAGCAGCCCGAGCAGCAGCCGCTGAAGATGAAGATGGACATCGATGTCGAGGTCGGCCAGGACAAGCTGGCGTTCTCCGGCTTCGGCCTCAGCGCCGAACTGGCCGGCCACCTGCACATCGGCGACAACCTGGATACCCGCGGCGAGCTGAACCTGAACAAGGGCCGCTATCGTGCCTACGGCCAGCGCCTGACGATCCGTAGGGCGCGGCTGTTCTTCGCCGGACCGATCGACCAGCCGTACCTGGATATCGAGGCGATCCGCCGGGTCGACGACGTGGTCGCCGGCCTGCGCCTGACCGGCAGCGCCGAGCAGCCGACCAGCGCGGTATTCTCCGAACCGGCGATGAGCCAGGAGCAGGCGTTGTCCTACCTGGTGCTGGGGCGGCCGATGAGCACCGGCGAAGACAGCAACATGCTCGGCGAGGCGGCCCTGGCCCTGGGCCTGGCCGGTAGCGCACCGCTCACCGGGGAAATCGCCAAGCAGCTCGGCATCCAGGACTTCCAGCTGGATACCGAGGGCACCGGCAACAGCACCAGCGTGGTCGCCAGCGGGAATATCACCGACAAGCTCAGCCTGCGCTATGGTGTTGGAGTGTTCGAACCGGCAAATACCATCGCCTTGCGCTACCAGTTGACCAAACGCCTCTATCTCGAAGCGGCGAGCGGCCTGGCCAGTTCGCTGGACCTGTTCTTCAAGCGCGATTTCTGACGGATGCGCTGATACGGACCATGCGTAACGCATAAAAGTGTGTCACTTTTAGCGGCGCATCGACGTCGTAGAATGGAGCGGGCGCCGACCGCCAGGTCGGTGCCCGAAGCAACTCGGCACAAGGACTGGCTGACATGATTTCCGTCTATCAACTCAAACCGCGTTTTCAGAATCTTCTTCGTCCCGGCGTGCAGCGCCTCTACCAGCGCGGCATCACTGCCAACCAGGTGACCCTGGCGGCCTGCCTGCTGTCGCTGCTGGTCGGCGCGCTGGTCGCCGGTTTCGCCAGCCATCTCTGGCTGTTCGCCCTCGTTCCGCTGTGGATGTTCCTGCGCATGGCGCTGAACGCGGTGGACGGCATGCTCGCCCGCGAGTTCGGCCAGAAATCCGACCTGGGCGCCTACCTCAACGAACTCACCGACGTGATCGCCGACAGCGGCCTGTACCTGCCGTTCGCCCTGTTGCCGGGAGTCAATCCGCTGTGGGTGGTGCTGGTGGTGCTGCTGGCGGTGATCAGCGAATATGCCGGTGCGCTGGGCACCATGGTCGGCGCTTCGCGCCGCTACGACGGCCCGATGGGCAAGAGCGACCGGGCGCTGTGTTTCGGCGTGATCGGCGCCGGGGTGGCCAGCGGCCTGTTGCCGCTGGCCTGGATCGACTGGCTGATGTTGCTGATCGCGGCCCTGCTGCTGCTGACCATCGGCAACCGTGTGCGCCAGGGCCTGGCCGAGCTGGCCGCGAGTCGGCGGGGCCGCGACGAGCAGGCCTGAGCGGGAATGGGCGAACGCCATGGAGGTGGGCGCCCGCAGGAAGCAACCCCGCCGGGTTCCCGGCCGGGGCAACGACATAGGGACATCACATGCGCGACGTACAGGAACTGCGTTTCACCACCCACGACGGGGTAGAACTCTTCTACCGCCACTGGCCGGCCAGCCGCCCGGCGCCGGACGGCACGCGCCAGGCGGTGCTGCTGTTCCACCGCGGCCATGAGCACTCCGGGCGGATCGCCCACCTGGTCGACGAACTCGACCTGCCGGAACACGACTTCTTCGCCTGGGACGCCCGTGGCCACGGCCTCTCGCCAGGCGCCCGCGGCGACAGCCCGAGCTTCGCCACCAGCGTGCGCGACGTACAGACCTTCGTCGACCATATCCAGGCCGTCCACGGTATCGCCGAAGAGCGGATGGCGGTGGTGGCGCAGAGCGTCGGCGCGGTGCTGGTTTCCACCTGGGCCCACGACTACGCGCCGAAGGTGCGCGCACTGGTGCTGGCTTCGCCGGCGTTCCAGGTCAAGCTCTACGTGCCGTTCGCCCGCAGCGGGCTGAAACTGATGCGCTTGTGGCGCGGCAATTTCTTCGTCAACAGCTATGTCAAGGCACGCTTCCTCAGTCACGACCCGCAGCGGATCGCCTCCTACGACAGCGACCCGCTGATCGCCAAGGCGATCTCGGTGAACATCCTGCTCGGCCTCTACGAAGCTGCCGAGCGGGTGGTAGCGGACGCACAGGCGATCCAGATTCCCACCCAACTGCTGATTTCCGGGGCCGACTTCGTCGTCCATCGTGCGCCGCAGGAGCGCTTCTTCGAGCGTCTCGGCAGCCTGCGCAAGGAAAAGCACATCCTGCCCGGCTTCTTCCACGACACCCTTGGCGAGCGCGATCGTCACCTGGCCGTCGGCCGTGCCCGGCGCTTCCTCCTCGAGGCATTCGCCACGGCACCTGAACGACCGAGCCTGCTCGATGCCGACCGCCTGGGCCATACCTGCGCCGAGGCCGAGGCGCTGGCCGCGCCGTTGCCGAAGAACTCGCCGCGCGATCTCTACTGGCGCGCCACCCGTGCCGGGCTGCGCCTGGGCAGCCTGTGGTCGGACGGGGTCAAGCTGGGCTTCGACACCGGCTTCGATTCCGGCAGCACCCTCGACTATGTCTACCGCAACCAGCCCAGCGGCAGCGGCCCGCTGGGTCGCCTGATCGACCGCAACTACCTGGACTCCATCGGCTGGCGCGGCATCCGCCAGCGCAAGCTGCACGCCGAGGAGCTGCTGCGCCTGGCCATGCAGCGGTTGCGCGAGGAGCAGCGCGAGGTGCGCATCGTCGACATCGCCGCCGGCCACGGCCGCTACATCCTCGAAGCCCTGCAAGGCGTCGAGCCGCTGCCGGAAAGCATCCTCCTGCGCGACTACAGCGAGATCAACGTGCGTGACGGCAGCGCCCTGATCGAAAGCAAGGGCCTCGCCGGCATCGCCCGCTTCGTCAAGGGCGATGCCTTCGATCGCGCCGACCTGGCGGCGCTGCAACCGAAGCCGAGCCTCGGGGTGGTTTCCGGGCTCTACGAGCTGTTCGCCGACAACCGCATGGTCGGCGACTCCCTCGCCGGCCTCGGCGAGGCGCTGGAGGAGGGCGGCTACCTGGTCTACACCGGACAGCCCTGGCACCCGCAGCTGGAACTGATCGCCCGCGCGCTGACCAGCCACCGCCAGGGCCAGGCCTGGGTGATGCGGCGCCGGACCCAGGCGGAAATGGACCAGCTGGTGGCCGCCGCCGGCTTCCGCAAGATCACCCAGCGGGTCGACCAGTGGGGCATCTTCAGCGTATCGCTGGCGCAGAAGGTCGCCCGCTGATGGCGCCGCGCGAGCCGGGGGTACTGAAGCGGGCGGTGCTCTGGCTGCTGTTCCTCGGCCCGTTCTTCTTCGCCAGCTATGGCCTGGCCAACTGGTTGACCAGCCAGCGCGGCGACGTCGGCAGCCTGGCCTTCGACTGGGAACGCGGGATGCCGCTGTGGCCCTGGACCATCCTGCCGTACTGGTCGATCGACCTGCTCTACGGCCTGTCGCTGTTGTTGCCGCGGGACAAGCGCGAGCTGGACACCCACTGCCTGCGCCTGCTCAGCGCCCAGGTGCTGTCGGTGACCTGCTTCCTGCTGTTCCCCCTGCGCTTCACCTTCGAACGGCCGGAACTGGGCGGCGTGTTCGGCTGGCTGTTCGACGTGCTGATGGGGTTCGACAAACCGTACAACCAGGCACCGTCGCTGCACATCGCCCTGCTGGTAGTGCTCTGGGTCTGCTACGCGCGCTACGCCAGCGGCGCCTGGCGCTGGCTGCTGCATGGCTGGTTCGCGCTGATCGGGCTGTCGGTGCTGACCACCTGGCAGCACCATTTCATCGACGTGCCCACCGGCGCGCTGGCCGGTTGGCTGTGCGTCTGGCTGTGGCCGCAGGCGCAGCCCGCGCCGTTCGCCCGCGCCAGTCTGAGCCGCGACCGGCAACGGCGGCGGCTGGCCGCTCGCTACGGCCTCGGCGCGCTGGCCTGCGCCGCCGTCGCCTTTGCCGTCGGCGGTGCGGCGTTGTGGCTGTGCTGGCCGGCGCTGGCGCTGGCGCTGGTGGCGCTGAACTACCTGCTGTTCGGCGCCGCCGGCTTCCAGAAGGGCAGCACTGGCCGCCTGAGCGCCGCCGCGCGCTGGCTGCTGGCGCCATATCTGCTTGCCGCGCGGATCAACGCCTGGCTCTGGACCCGTCGCCGGCCGCAGCCGGACGAGGTGCTGCCGGGCCTCTGGTTGGGGCGCCTGCCGTCGTCCGCGGAACTGGCCGACGGCCGCTTCCGCGCATTGCTCGACGCTACCGCCGAACTTTCCTGCGAGCCGCAGGGGCTGGCCTATCGCAGCCTGCCGTTGCTCGACCTGGTCGCGCCGGACGTCGAGGACTGCCGGCGCGCCGCGGTGCTGATCGACGAACTGCTGGCGCAAGGGCCGCTGCTGGTGGCCTGTGCCCTGGGCTATTCGCGCAGCGCCACGCTGGTCGCCGCCTGGCTGCTGCTCAGCGGCCGCGCGGCGGACGTCGAGTCGGCCGTGGCCGTGTTACGTCGGGCGCGACCGCAAGTGCTGCTGGGCGAGGCCCAGCGGCGGACCCTCGCGGCGCTGAGCGGGAGCGTGCCGGAGCCATCGGCGGAACTGGGCGAGGTGCGCCATGCCTGAGCAAACCCTGGCCCTGGTGGCGGCCCTGCTGCGCCGTGGCCGCGAGCTTGACCGGCTGTCCGCCGCACTGACCCTGCTGGCCATCGGGCTGGGCCTGTACCAGGCCGTGCAGGGCATCGGCTGGCGCTATTTCGCTGCGGCGATGCTGGCGATCGCCCTGCTCGGCCTGTGGCAGAAGTACTGGGCGCTGCGAGTGGCCCTGGACGCCGAACTGTTCGAACGTTTCAGCCACGTCGGCGACAGGCTGGAAGCGCAGACCCAAGACCTGGACCGGGCCCTGGCCGATCTCGGCCTGGCCCGAGCGGACGCCGCAGGGCGCACCTGGCACCAGCGCAGCCGCGGCGCCCTGCGCCTGCTACGCTGGCAGGCGCTGGCCTGTGGCGCCCAGTTCCTGCTGGCCTTGTCGTGCCTGTTGTCGGTCCCTCTATTCAACGCTCAAACCTGAAGAGTCTTCCCATGCTCGAATCAGTCGTCGCCTATGGCATCATCGCCGGCGCCCGCGCCATCACCGGCTTGCGCAGCCTCTGGCTGGGCACCACGCCGATCCCCAAGCAACGCATCTATTACGCCAACCACAGCAGCCATGGCGACTTCGTCCTGCTCTGGGCCTCGCTGCCGCCGGAGGTGCGGCGGCGTACCCGGCCGGTGGCGGGCGCCGACTACTGGAACAAGGCCGGCCTGCGCAGCTACGTGATCAACAAGGTGTTCAACGGCGTGCTGGTCGACCGCCAGCGCAGCGAGGCCAATGCCAATCCGCTCGAACCCCTCGACCGCGCCCTGGACGGCGGCGATTCGCTGATCATCTTCCCCGAGGGCACCCGCAACCTGGACGATGAGGTCAAGCTGTTGCCATTCAAGAGCGGTATCTACCACCTGTCCCTGGCCCACCCGGACGTCGAGCTGGTGCCGGTCTGGCTGGCCAACCTCAACCGGGTCATGCCCAAGGGCCGCATGCTGCCGTTGCCGCTGCTCTGCACCCTGAGCTTCGGCAAGCCGCTGGTCGCCACGGCGGAAGAAGGCAAGGAGGCGTTCCTCGAACGAGCGCGCATGGCCCTGCTGGACCTGGCGCCGGAAGAGGAGGCCTGAGATGAACGAACAGACCTGGATGCTCTTCGGCGGGATCGGCGCGCTGCTGCTGCTCGCCTCGCTGGTCGGCTTCGTCCTCAAGTGGCGCGCCGGTCCCGGCCCGAACGCGGTGATCGACAACCTGAACGCGCGGATCAACGCCTGGTGGGCGATGGTCCTGGTGATCGGTTTCGCCTTCTGGCTTGGCCAGGCGGCGGTAATCCTGCTGTTCTATGGCGTGTCGTTCTACGCCCTGCGCGAGTTCATCACCCTCACCCCGACCCGGCGCAGCGACTACCCGGCGCTGGTGGCGGCGTTCTACTTCGTGCTGCCGATGCAGTACCTGCTGATCTACATCGACTGGTACAGCATGTTCTCGATCTTCATCCCGGTGTACGTGTTCCTGCTGTTGCCGATCCTCGCCTCGCTGGGCGGCGACACCAAGCACTTCCTCGAGCGCGCCTCGAAAGTGCAGTGGGGCCTGATGCTGGCGGTGTTCTGTATCTCCTTCGTGCCGGCGCTGCTGACCCTCGACATCCCCGGCTTCGAGGGGCGCAACCTGCTGCTGATCGCCTACCTGGTGATCGTCGTGCAGCTCTCCGACGTGATGCAGTACATCTGCGGCAAGCTGTTCGGCAAGCGCAAGATCGCTCCCAACCTGTCGCCGTCGAAGACCGTCGAAGGCTTCGTCGGCGGCATCGCCCTGGCCACCGCCATCGGCGCCTCGCTGTGGTGGATCACCCCGTTCAACCTCTGGCAGGCGGCGCTGATCGCGCTGCTGATCAACCTGCTGGGCTTCTTCGGCGGCCTGGTGATGTCGGCGATCAAGCGCGACCGTGGGGTCAAGGACTGGGGGCACATGATCGAAGGCCACGGTGGCATGCTCGACCGCCTGGACTCGGTGTGCTTCGCCGCGCCGATCTTCTTCCACGTGGTGCGCTACTGGTGGACGCCCTGAGGTTCGCCTGGCGCCGAGGGGAGCGGGGCGGTTGCCGATGGCGGCCGCCCCGTCGTCGTTTTCCCGCCGTGTAGGCAGCCAGGAAATTGCGAGCGATAGAGACCCGTAGGGCGGATACCGTCACAGGCGGTATCCGCCGAAACCCCGGATAAGCGGCGGATAACCGCAAGCGGTGATTCGCCCTACAACCAGGCTCCGGCATACGGGGACGTGACTGCAGCTTCACTGTCTCAGAGATTGACTAGGCGCATGCCTTCCTCGCTATAGCGACTGCCGGCGACCGCCTCGGCGGGGAAGATCGCATCCAGCTCGGCCAGTTCCGCCGCGCTCAGGCGCAATTCCGTCGCGGCGACGTTCTCCTCCAGGTAGCGCCGCTGCTTGGTGCCGGGAATCGGGATCAGGTCATCGCCCTGCGCCAGCACCCAGGCCAGCGCCAGTTGCGAGGGTTTCACGCCCTTGGCTGCGGCCAGTTCGCCGACCTTGTCCACCAGCTTCAGGTTCTTCGCGAAGTTCTCGCCCTGGAAGCGCGGGCTGAAACGACGGTAGTCGTCGGCGGCGAAGTCTTCCGGGCGCTTCAGGGTGCCGGTAAGGAAACCTCGGCCCAGCGGGCTGTAGGGGACGAAGGCGATGCCCAGGCGACGGCAGGCGGCGAGCACCCCGGTGTCCTCCGGATCGCGGGTCCACAGCGAGTACTCGCTCTGCAACGCGCTGATCGGGTGCACCCGGTGGGCACGCTCGAGGGTTTCCGCCGAGGCTTCGCTGAGACCGATGTGGCGGATCTTGCCGGCCTTCACCAGGTCGGCGAGGGCGCCGACGCTGTCCTCGATGGGTACCTGCGGGTCCATGCGGTGCTGATAGTACAGGTCCAGGCGGTCGGTACCGAGGCGCTTCAGGCTGCCTTCGATGGCGCGGCGGATGTACGCCGGGCTGCCGTCGACGCCGCGCGCCCGGGGATTGGCAGGGTCGCGGACGATGCCGAACTTGCTGGCCAGGAACACCTGCTCGCGTTTGCCGCGCAGGGCCTCGCCGAGCAGTTCCTCGTTACTGTGCGGGCCGTACATGTCGGCGGTATCGAAGAAGTTCAGCCCGAGTTCCACGGCGCGATGCAGGGTGGCGATGGCCTCCTGGCGGTCGCCGCCGGTGGTGTAGAAGTCGGTCATGCCCATGCAGCCGAGGCCGATGGCGGAGACGGAAGGGCCGTTGTGGCCGAGTTGACGGGTTTTCATGTGTCGAGCCTCGCGGGAGGGAAGGAAAACGTCGTCATTCTTCGCTCTGCATTGGTCTGGATAAAGCCCATAATTACGGTTTTACCATTCGTATTTTCCAAATAATCGAGGGTGTCCGATGGATCGTTTCCAGGCCATGCAGGCCTTCACCCGCATCGTCGAGCTGGGCGCCTTCGGCAAGGCCGCGGACAGCCTGGAGCTGCCGCGCGCCAGCGTGACCCAGGCGATCCAGCAACTGGAGGCGCACCTTGGCGTGCAGTTGCTGCAGCGCACCACCCGCCAGGTCAGCCTGACCCTCGACGGGCAGGCCTACTACGAGCGTTGCGTGCGCCTGCTGGCGGACCTGGAGGAGGCGGAAAGCTGCTTTCCACGCGTCCTGAACAACCCGCGCGGGCGCTTGCGGGTCGACCTGCCGGGCGCACTGGGGCGGATGCGGGTGATTCCGTTCCTGCCGGAGTTCTGCGAGCGCTACCCGGAACTGGAGCTGCAGTTGAGCAGCAACGATCGCCTGGTCGACCTGCTGCGCGAGGGTGCGGACTGCGTGCTGCGGGTCGGCGAGCTGCACGATTCCAGCCTGGTCGGCCGGCACCTGGCCGACCTGCCGCAGGTGACCTGCGCCAGCGCCGCCTACCTGGAGCGTCATGGCCATCCGCGGCAGCTCGCCGAGCTCGGCGGGCACCTCGCGGTGAACTACCAGTCGCCTTCCAGCGGGCGTACCTTCGACTTCGAGTTCAGCGTCGACGGGCGCCTGCGCACGTTGCCGATGCGCAGCCGGGTCAGCGTCAACAACGCCGATGCCTACGTCGCCGCCTGCCGGGCCGGGCTCGGGCTGATCCAGGCGCCGCACTATCACGTCGCCGCCGGCCTGGCCGACGGTAGCCTCCGACAAGTGCTCGGAGAATGGTTGCCGCCATCGCTGCCGCTGCATGCCGTGTATCCCTCGCAGCGCCAGTTGTCGCCGCGGGTGAGGGTGTTCGTCGACTGGCTGGTGGAACTGTTCGGTCGCCAGGCGGCCGGCGAGACGCAATGAGACGCAGGCTTTCCGGGCGAAGATTTTTCTCGATTTCGCCGAGAGAACCTCGTTAGGATCGGCAGCCTTGGCCTGTCGAGCAGGGATGTTCGTCCGAGTTCCGGATGCCCGCTGCCGCCAGGCCGCATTCATTCGAACAAGAATAAGGATCGCTGATGGAAAGCTTGCAGAAGTGGGTGGTCGACCTGAACGGCGTGGTCTGGGGGCCGTTGATGCTGGTGCTGATTCTCGGCACCGGCCTGTACCTGATGCTGGGGTTGAAGTTCATGCCCCTGGTGCGCCTGGGAGTCGGCTTTCGCCTGCTCTGGCAGGGGCGTAGCAAGGATGACGAGAGCAGCGGCGAGATCAGCCCGTTCCAGGCGCTGATGACCTGCCTGGCGGCCACCGCAGGTACCGGCAACATCGCCGGGGTGGCCACGGCGATCTTCCTTGGCGGCCCGGGCGCGCTGTTCTGGATGTGGTGCACCGCGCTGGTGGGAATGGCCACCAAGTTCTCCGAAGTGGTGCTGGCGGTGCACTACCGCGAGAAGGATGAGCGCAACGAACACGTCGGCGGTCCGATGTATGCCATCAAGAACGGTCTGGGCAAGCGCTGGGCCTGGCTCGGCGCGGCCTTCGCGCTGTTCGGCGGGCTCGCCGGCTTCGGTATCGGCAACATGGTCCAGGTCAACAGCATGGCCGATGCCCTGGAGGTTTCCTTCGGCGTGCCCGACTGGGTCACCGGGGTCGCCACCATGCTCGTCACCGGGCTGGTGATCCTTGGTGGCATCCGCCGTATCGGCAAGGTCGCCGAAGCCCTGGTGCCCTTCATGTGCGTCGGTTACATCGTCGCCTCGGTGATCGTCCTGGTGGTCCATGCCGAGGCGATTCCCGGCGCGTTCCAACTGATCTTCACCCACGCCTTCACGCCGATCGCCGCCACCGGCGGCTTCGCCGGCGCAGCGGTGATGGCGGCAATCCGTTTCGGTGTCGCACGCGGGATCTTCTCCAACGAGGCCGGCCTCGGCACCGCCGGCATCGCCCAGGCCGCCGGCACGACCCATAGCGCGGTGCGTTCGGGCCTGATCGGTATGCTCGGCACCTTCATCGATACCCTGATCATCTGCAGCCTGACCGGCCTGGCGATCATCACCTCGGGCGTCTGGACCAGCGGCGCCAGCGGCGCGGCGCTGTCCTCGGCGGCGTTCGAGGCGGCGATGCCGGGCGTCGGCCACTACATCCTGTCGCTGGCCCTGGTGGTGTTCGCCTATACCACCATCCTCGGCTGGAGCTACTACGGCGAGCGCTGCTGGGAGTACCTGGCGGGCACCCGGGCGATCCTGCCGTTCCGGATCGTCTGGACCCTGGCGATTCCGTTCGGCGCCATGACCCAGCTGGACTTCGCCTGGCTGGTGGCGGATACCCTCAACGCGCTGATGGCGATTCCCAACCTGATCGCCTTGCTGCTGCTGAGTCCGGTGGTGTTCCGCCTGACCCGGGAGTATTTCGCCAAGGCCAGGAGTTGAGCCTCGGGGGACGGCGACGCTCAAACCCGAGGTTTTCGCTCGGGTAAAGCGTGCTAGCATCGTCGCCGGCCCCGAATGCTTCCGCCGCCGGCCACAGGGCCGGCGGCTTCTCACTGACTAGAAGGATCAACGCAATGGCTCAAGTGACTCTCAAGGGCAACCCGGTCAACGTCGATGGCCAGCTCCCGCAGAAAGGCGCCCAGGCTCCGGCCTTCAGCCTGGTCGGCGGCGACCTCGCCGACGTGACCCTGGAAAACTTCGCCGGCAAGCGCAAGGTGCTGAACATCTTCCCCAGCGTCGACACCCCGACCTGCGCCACCTCGGTGCGCAAGTTCAACGTCGAGGCCGGCAAGCTGGCCAGCACCGTGGTGCTGTGCATCTCCGCCGACCTGCCGTTCGCGCAGAAGCGCTTCTGCGGCGCCGAAGGCCTGGAGAACGTAGTCAACCTGTCGACCCTGCGCGGTCGCGAGTTCCTCGAGAACTATGGCGTGGCCATCGCCAGCGGCCCGCTGGCCGGCCTGGCCGCGCGCGCCGTGGTGGTGCTCGACGAGCAGAACAAGGTGCTGCACAGCGAACTGGTCGGCGAAATCGCCGACGAGCCGAACTACGCGGCGGCCCTGGCGGCTCTCTGAGCCCCACGGCCAACCCGCTTCGTCCCATGACCGTCAGCCAGGCTGGCTGGTAACGGGCGAACCCGAATCCCTTGGCTGCTCGCCTCGGGCCATGAGCAGGGCGGATAATCGCAGCGCGGTCATCCGCCCTGCGTCGCAGAGACGCAGCGCTAGCGCATGGCGACCTGGTGGCGCCGGCTGACGCTGGCGAAGGCGCTCCGGAACGCCTGCATCTCTTCCTCGCTGCCTACCGTCACGCGGACCCAGTTGGGCCAGGAGGCCCACGGGCGGCCGACGTGCACCCGCTGTTTCTCCAGTTCGGCGATGACCAGCTCGGCGGGACGGCGCATATCCACCATGAAACAGTTGGACTGTGAGGCGGTGCAGCGGAAGCCCTGCTGGCGCAGCCAGGCGATGGTGCGCTCGCGGACCTCTGCGTTCTGCTGCTTGCGCCGTGGCACCAGGTCGTCGTCACGCAGGCTTTCCAGCCCGGCGTGGGCGGTTGGCGAGGGCACCACGTTGTGGCCGCCGAAGCGCTCCAGCCGCGCCAGCAGCTGCGGATGCCCGATGGCCAGGCCGAGCCGGGCGCCGGCCATCCCGTAGAGTTTCGAGAAGGTACGCAGGACCAGCACATCCTGGCGCTGGACGGCCAGGCCAACGACGCTGGGTGCGTCGGAAAAATGGATATACGCCTCGTCGACCAGCACCACGCTGCGCTCGGGCTTGCGTTCGATCGCCCTGACGATCCGCTGGTGCGGGGTGAGGGTGCCGGTCGGGTTGTTCGGGTTGCAGATATAGATCAGCCCGGCGTCGCGTTGCGCGGCGGCGAGCATGCGCTCGATGTCGTGGGCCGCCTCGGCGTCCAGCGGCACGGCAGCGACCTTCGCCCCCTGGGCCTGGGCGGCGCCAACCACGGAGTCGTAGGAGGGATCGGCGATGACCAGGCCGCGCTCCTTGCCGGTGAACGCCGCGACGGCGTATTGCAGCGGCTGGCGCGAGCCGCAGTAGGCGTGCACGCATTCGGCGGGGATGCCGTTCTGCTTGGCGAACAGGCCGACCAGGGCGTCCTGCGCGTCGTAGTCGTAGCGACCGCAGAGCGCGGCCGCCCGCTGCATGGCGGCCCTGGCCTTGGCGGAGGGGCCGTAGGGGCTTTCGTTGAAATCCAGGAAGGTCTCTTGCGGCTTGCCGGCGGCGCTTGTCGCGCCGCTCCCGGCGAAGGCTCGCGGGCTCAGCAGGATGCTGCTGGAGGCCAGGGCGGTCAGGGTCACGAACGAACGACGACTCAAAGCGGGCATAGCTTCACCTCCGTGTACCGAATGGGATATGCGTGCGGTGGGTTCCTCTCGGGCGTGTGTCACCAGAGTGGATAACGAGGAGGGAGTCGGTCCGTTTATGGTGGCGTGATAATGGCGCCGGAATATCGGCGGTCGTTCTTCGGATTGCGCACGCGGCGCTCCCGGGCGGCGAACCGCCGGGGAGCGCCGTGTGGATTCAGAGCGTGAGGGTGAAGCGCCCGGTCAGCGCGCCCGGCAGGTGCATCGAGTCGGTCTGGCGTTCGCCGTAGGTATTGCTGGACAGGCGCAGTTCGCGCTCGTGGCTGAGGTCTTCCAGATGGGCGCCGAGGAAGCTGTACAGGCTGTCGTCGAAGCGCATGGTGCTGACCGGCGCCCGGATCTGGCCGTTCTCCACCCAGAAGGTGGCGAAGCGGGTCATTCCGGTCAGGCGTGCGGCGGGCATGTCCGAGTAGTTCAGGTACCACAGGTTGCCGATGTACAGGCCGGTATCCAGGGCCTCGAGGATACGCGCCTGTTCCAGGCTGCCGCCGGCCATGTCCAGCGCCGTGGGCGCCTCGTTGGCGCCGGCGCCATTGGCTACCAGGCCGTATTCGCGGGCGCTGCGCGAACTCACCAGGCGTCCGCTCAGGCGGCCGTTGCCGACCAGTTCGACCTCGGCGCGCGGCGAGCCTTCCGCGCTGAATGCCGGGGAGGGCGAGGTGGCAGGGCGCTCGGCGAGGTTCAGCAGCGGGCTGAGCAGGGCGTCGCCGTTCTGCAGGCGTTGCAGGGGGCTTTCGCCGGTAGCCAGGGCGCGCGCGGAGAAACCGCCCCAGCAGAGCATCTGCATGACTTCCTCGAGCGCCGCCGGCGCCAGGTAGGCGCGATAGTCGCCGGGGCGCAACTGGCGCAGCGGCTTGCCCAGGTGGCCGAGCTGCTCCCGGGCCTGTTCGAAGCGCCGGGCGAAGGCTTCGTCGTCCCAGCGCTGGCCGGCGTAGTCGGCCTTCACCGCCTGGCCGTTGCCATGGAACAGGCTCCAGTCGAAGTTGAAGCTGCTGCCGGCATGCCAGCCGAAGGCGCCCCAGGAGTTGGCGAAGCCACGGAACAGCGGTCCGGCGGCATAGATGCCGACCAGGTCGAGGTCGCGCGCCCGGCGTTCGAGGCTGGCCAGCAGCGCGCCGCTGTCGGGCGCTGCGCCGAGGTCCTGGTTCTCTCGCTGCCAGGCCGAGGTGTCGAGCAGCAGATAGGGATCGGCGGGAATCCAGGCCAGGCTCTGGCGCAGTTGCCGAAGGCCTTCGGCCAGACGCTGGCGGTCTTCTTCCGGCGCGCCGGAGAGCGTCAGGTCGAGGCTCGCCTGGCGTTCGTCGCGAATCAGCCGGAGCAGCGCGCTGGCCTGGCGCACCCGGCCGGCCTGGCGGACCCGCGCCCGGTTGAAGCGGATGAACTCGGAGTCCTCGGCGCTGTACCAGAGGGTGAAGTCCTCGCCCTCGGCCAGATGCCGGCGCAGGTCCTCGGCGAGGGCTTCGAAATGCTGTCTCTGGTGCATCAGGTATCTCCCCCGAATACGTCCACATCGCTGAATACGCAGGCCGGCGAGGCGTGGCCGACACGGATCACCTGGTTCGGCTCGCCCTTGCCGCAGTAGGGCGTGCCGAGCACCTCGAAGGTGCCGGCGTCGCCCACCGCGCTGAGGTTGCGCCAGAACTGCGCGGAGATGCCCCGGTAGTTGGGGTTCTTCACCACGCCCTTGAGTTCGCCGTCCTCGATCAACTGGCCCCATTCGCAGCCGAACTGGAACTTGTTGCGTGCGTCGTCGATCGACCAGGAGCGGTTGTAGGACATCAGCACCCCGCGCTCGATACCGGCCACCAGCTGCGCGAAGCTCTTGTCGCCGGGCTCCAGGTTGAGATTGGCCATGCGGTCGATGGGCGCGCGGTTCCAACTGCTGGCGCGGCTGTTGGCGACGCCCTCCAGGCCGCTGCGGTGTTGCGACAGGGCGCCGCCGAGCGGACGCAGCAGGCGGCCTTCGCGGATCAGGTATTCCTTGCGCGCGGGGCTGCCGTCGTCGTCCTGGCGGTAGCTGGCCAGCTCCTCGGGGATTTCCGGGTCGAAGCTGACGTTGAGCAGGCTGGAGCCGTACTGGTAGCGACCGAAGTCCTCGGTCTTGATGAAGCTGGTACCGGCGTAGTTGCGCTCGTCGCCGAGGATGCGATCCAGCTCCAGCGGGTGGCCGATCGACTCGTGGATCTGCAGGATCATCTGGTCCGGCATCAGCAGCAGGTCGCAGCGGCCGCTCGGGGTGTTCGGCGCCGCCAGCAGTTGCAGGGCCTGGTCGGCGATGCGCGGCGCGGCGCCGACCAGGCCGAGGCGCTCGATCACTTCGGCGCCGCCCTGCTGGCCGGCATGGTGGCCGCCGAAACTGCGGGTCTGGCTGTCATGGCCGTCGTAGGCGGTGACGCTGGCGCCGGGATAGACGAAGCGCTGCTCGTGGTATTGCTCGGCGCCGGCGCTGTTCAGGTAGAGCTGTTCCTGGCGGCTGACTTCGAGGAATACGCTCCAGTTCACCAGGCGCTCGTCGCGCGGCACCTTGGCGGACTCCTCGGCGAGCAGTTCGTAGCACTCGGCGAGGGAGGGGAAAGGGGCGTCCTGGTTCGGCGAGCGATACTGCGAGCGGCCGCTTGCCGGCGGCAATCCGCGGACGTCGAACAGGGCGTGCCGGGCGATCCGCTCGGCTTGCCGTTCGGCCTGCTCCAGGGCGGCCTGCAGGCCGGCCGCGGAGAGATCGTTGGTGGCGGCGTAGGCTTCCACGCCGTTCAGCCGTACGCAGAGCATGGCGCCGCGGTCCTGGCTGAAGTGCGGCGGTTCGCTGACGTTGCGGCGCACCGAGAGGTACTCGCCGCTACGCTGGACGTAGCGCAAGGAGTGGAATTCGGCGCGACTGCGGAGCGCCGCGAAGCGGTGTTTCAACGGGTCGATCATCTGTGCGTCCCTGGCCGATTGCGGAGTGGGCGAATGCAGAACGCTCTATTTCAAGCCTTCGCCCGTAACGGAGCAAGCCGTTTGTTGTCATAGCCTGGTGCCAGGCTGCGGGTGGCTCGCCGAAGCATGCGGGCGGAATGCCTAACTATCGGTAAAGCAAGGGTAAATAGCGGGTAAAGAGGCTTTGCCTGGGCCCCTGCAATGCTTATCGTGCAGCCTGGAAAAAGCGCCTCCGTTCTAAGCCTGAAGAAGAACCATGACTCCAACGACCGGTAAATCCAAGTTCCGTACCCTGCGCCCGTGGCTGATCACGGCCCTGGCCTTCGCCGCCGTGATCGGCCTGGTGATGTGGCTGGCGGCGCCCGCCTCGGCACCGTCCTCCGACGGGCGACCCGGTCGCGGCGGCAAGCCGGGCGCCGCGCTGCCCAAGGCCAACGCGCTCACCGTCGGCGTGGCCAGGGTGGAGCAGGGCGACCTGGCGCTGCATTTCAACGCGCTTGGCACCGTCACCGCCTTCAACACGGTGAACGTCAAGCCGCGGGTCAACGGCGAGCTGGTCAAGGTGCTGTTCCAGGAGGGGCAGGAGGTCAAGGCCGGCGACCTGCTGGCGGTGGTCGACCCGCGCACCTACAAGGCGGCGCTGGCCCAGGCCGAGGGCACGCTGATGCAGAACCAGGCGCAACTGAAGAACGCCGAGATCGACCTGCAGCGCTACAAGGGGCTGTACGCCGAGGACTCGATCGCCAAGCAGACCCTGGATACCCAGGAAGCCCAGGTCCGCCAGTTGCAGGGCACCATCCGTACCAACCAGGGTCAGGTCGACGACGCCCGCCTCAATCTGACCTTCACCGAGGTCCGCGCACCGATTTCCGGGCGCCTCGGCCTGCGCCAGGTGGACATCGGCAACCTGGTCACCAGCGGCGATACCACGCCGCTGGTGGTGATCACCCAGGTCAAGCCGATCTCGGTGGTGTTCAGCCTGCCGCAGCAGCAGATCGGCACCGTCGTCGAGCAGATGAACGGCCCCGGCAAGCTGGCGGTCACCGCGCTGGACCGCAACCAGGACAAGGTTCTCGCCGAAGGCACCCTGACCACCCTGGACAACCAGATCGACACCACCACCGGCACGGTCAAGCTCAAGGCGCGCTTCGAGAACGCCGACGGCAAGCTGTTCCCCAACCAGTTCGTCAACGTGCGCCTGCTGGCGCAGACCCTCAAGGGCGTGCTGACCATTCCGGCCAACGCCGTGCAGCGCGGCACCAACGGTATCTATGTGTACGTGGTCGGCGCCGACAACAAGGTCAGCCAGCGCAGCGTCGCCATCGGCACCAGCGAGAACGAGCGGGTGGTGGTGGAAAGCGGCCTGAAGGCCGGCGAGCAGGTGGTGGTGGAAGGCACCGACCGCCTGCGCGACGGTATGGAAGTGCGTGTCGCCGAGGCCTCCCCGCAGGTCCTCGAGGGCGAGCCGCAGAAACCGCAGACTGGCCGCCCCAGCGGCCTCCAGGGCGACTCGGTGGGTAGCGGGAGCGCTGAATGAACCCGTCCCGCCCGTTCATCCTGCGGCCGGTCGCGACCACCCTGCTGATGGTGGCGATCCTGCTCTCGGGCCTGATCGCCTACCGCTTCCTGCCGATCTCGGCGTTGCCGGAAGTGGACTACCCGACCATCCAGGTGGTCACCCTGTACCCCGGCGCCAGCCCGGAGATCATGACCTCGTCGATCACCGCGCCGCTGGAGAACCAGCTCGGGCAGATTCCGGGGCTCAACGAGATGTCTTCCAGCAGTTCCGGCGGCGCCTCGGTGATCACCCTGCAATTCAGCCTGCAGAGCAACCTCGATGTCGCCGAGCAGGAAGTCCAGGCGGCGATCAACGCCGCGCAGAGCCTGCTGCCCAACGACCTGCCGAACCAGCCGGTGTTCAGCAAGGTGAATCCGGCGGACGCACCGATCCTGACCCTGGCGGTGATGTCCGACGGCATGCCGCTGCCGCAGATCCAGGACCTGGTGGATACCCGCCTGGCACAGAAGATCTCGCAGATCTCCGGGGTCGGCCTGGTCAGCATCAGCGGCGGCCAGCGCCCGGCGGTGCGGGTGCGCGCCAACCCGACGGCGCTGGCGGCGGCGGGGCTGAGCCTGGAGGACCTGCGCAGCACGGTGACCAGCAACAACCTCAACGGCCCCAAGGGCAGCTTCGACGGCCCGACCCGTGCCTCGACCCTGGACGCCAACGACCAGTTGCGCTCGGCCGACGCCTACCGCGACCTGATCATCGCCTACAAGAACGGCTCGCCGCTGCGCATCCGCGACGTCGCCAGCGTCGAGGACGACGCCGAGAACGTGCGCCTGGCCGCCTGGGCCAACAACCTGCCGGCGGTGGTGCTGAACATCCAGCGCCAGCCGGGGGCCAACGTGATCGAGGTGGTCGACCGGATCAAGGCGCTGCTGCCGCAGCTGCAATCGACCCTGCCGGGCAATCTCGACGTGCAGGTGCTGACCGACCGCACCACCACCATCCGCGCCTCGGTCAAGGACGTGCAGTTCGAGCTGGCGCTGGCGGTGGCGCTGGTGGTGATGGTCACCTTCCTGTTCCTGCGCAACGTCTACGCCACCCTGATTCCCAGCTTCGCCGTGCCGCTGTCGCTGATCGGTACCTTCGGCGTGATGTACCTGTCCGGCTTCTCGATCAACAACCTGACCCTGATGGCGCTGACCATCGCCACCGGCTTCGTGGTCGACGACGCGATCGTCATGGTGGAGAACATCGCCCGCTACCTGGAGCAGGGCGACTCGCCGCTGGAAGCGGCGCTCAAGGGCTCGAAGCAGATCGGCTTCACCATCATCTCGCTGACCTTCTCGCTGATCGCCGTGCTGATCCCGCTGCTGTTCATGGGCGACGTCGCCGGGCGGCTGTTCCGCGAGTTCGCCATCACCCTGGCGGTGGCGATCCTGATTTCCGGCTTCGTCTCCCTGACCCTTACGCCGATGCTCAGCGCCAAGCTGCTGCGCCACATCGACGAGGACCAGCAGGGCCGCTTCGCGCGCGCCGCGGGGCGGGTCATCGATGGCCTGATCGCACAATACGCCAAGGCCCTGCGGGTGGTCCTGCGGCACCAGCCGCTGACCCTGCTGGTGGCCATCGCCACCCTGGCGCTGACCGCGCTGCTCTACCTGGCCATGCCCAAGGGCTTCTTCCCGGTGCAGGACACCGGGGTGATCCAGGGCGTCGCCGAAGCGCCGCAGTCGATCTCCTTCCAGGCCATGTCCGAGCGCCAGCGCGCCCTTGCCGAGGTGGTGCTGAAGGACCCGGCGGTGGCCAGCCTGTCCTCCTACATCGGCGTCGACGGCAGCAACCCGACCCTCAACACCGGCCGCCTGCTGATCAACCTCAAGCCGCACAGCGAGCGCGACGTCACCGCCAGCGAAGTGATCCAGCGCCTGCAGCCCGAACTCGACCACCTGCCCGGGATCAAGCTGTACATGCAGCCGGTGCAGGACCTGACCATCGAGGACCGGGTCGCCCGCACCCAGTACCAGTTCACCTTGCAGGACGCCGACCCGGACGTGCTCGCCGAGTGGGTGCCGAAGCTGGTGGCGCGGCTGCAGGAGTTGCCGCAGCTCGCCGACGTCGCCAGCGACTGGCAGGACAAGGGCTTGCAGGCCTACCTGAACATCGACCGCGACACCGCCTCGCGCCTCGGCGTGAAGCTCTCCGACATCGACAGCGTGCTCTACAACGCCTTCGGCCAGCGGCTGATCTCGACCATCTTCACCCAGGCCACCCAGTACCGCGTGGTGCTGGAGGTGGCGCCGCAGTTCCAGCTCGGCCCGCAGGCCCTGGAGCAGCTCTACGTGCCGTCCAGCGACGGCACCCAGGTGCGCCTGTCGAGCCTGGCGAAGGTGGAGGAGCGGCATACCCTGCTGGCGATCAACCATATCGCCCAGTTCCCCTCGGCGACCCTGTCGTTCAACCTGGCCAAGGGTTACTCCCTGGGCGAGGCGGTCGAGGCGATCCGTGGCGTCGAGGCCAGCCTGGAGCTGCCGCTGAGCATGCAGGGCAGCTTCCGCGGCGCGGCGCTGGCCTTCGAGGCCTCGCTGTCGAACACGCTGCTGCTGATCCTCGCCTCGGTGGTGACCATGTACATCGTCCTGGGCATCCTCTACGAGAGCTTCATCCATCCGGTGACCATCCTCTCGACCCTGCCCTCGGCCGGGGTCGGCGCGCTGCTGGCGCTGATGCTGGCGGGGCAGGAGATCGGCATCGTGGCGATCATCGGCATCATCCTGCTGATCGGCATCGTCAAGAAGAACGCGATCATGATGATCGACTTCGCCCTCGACGCCGAGCGCAACGAAGGCAAGCCGCCCCATGAGGCGATCTACCAGGCCTGCCTGCTGCGCTTCCGGCCGATCCTGATGACCACCATGGCCGCGCTGCTCGGCGCGCTGCCGCTGATGCTCGCCGGCGGCGCCGGCGCCGAGCTGCGCCAGCCGCTGGGCATCACCATGGTCGGTGGCCTGCTGCTGAGCCAGGTCCTGACCCTGTTCACCACCCCGGTGATCTATCTCTACTTCGACCGCCTGGCCCGTCGCTGGGCGGCCTGGCGCAAGCAGCGCGGGCTGGACCTGAACACCGAGGCCGGGTTCGACGGGGACGCCGGGCGATGAGTCTGTCCACGCCCTTCATCCGCCGCCCGGTCGCCACCACGCTGCTGACCCTGGCGTTGCTGCTGGCCGGCACCCTGTCGTTCGGCCTGCTGCCGGTGGCGCCGCTGCCCAACGTCGATTTTCCGGCCATCGTGGTCAGCGCCAGCCTGCCGGGCGCCAGCCCGGAAACCATGGCCTCGTCGGTGGCCACGCCGCTGGAGCGCTCGCTGGGACGGATCGCCGGGATCAGCGAGATGACCTCCAGCAGTTCGCTGGGCTCGACCACCGTGGTGCTCGTGTTCGACCTGGAGAAGGACATCGACGGCGCCGCCCGCGAGGTGCAGGCGGCGATCAACGGCGCGATGAGCCTGCTGCCCAGCGGTATGCCGAACAATCCCAGCTACCGCAAGGCCAACCCCTCGGACATGCCGATCATGGTCCTCACCCTGACCTCGGAGACCCAGAGTCGCGGCGAGATGTACGACCTCGCCTCGACCGTGCTGGCGCCGAAGCTGTCGCAGGTGCAGGGGGTAGGGCAGGTGAGCATCGGCGGCAGCTCGCTGCCGGCGGTGCGGGTCGACCTCAACCCGGATGCCATGAGCCAGTACGGGCTGTCCCTGGACAGCGTGCGCACGGCCATCGCCGCGGCCAACAGCAACGGCCCCAAGGGCGCCGTCGAGAAGGACGACAAGCACTGGCAGGTGGACGCCAACGACCAGTTGCGCAAGGCCCGCGAGTACGAGCCGCTGGTGATCCACTACAACGCCGACAACGGCGCCGCGGTGCGCCTCGGCGACGTGGCCAAGGTCAGCGACTCGGTGGAGGACGTGCGCAACGCCGGCTTTTCCGACGACCTGCCGGCGGTGCTGCTGATCGTCACCCGCCAGCCCGGCGCCAACATCATCGAGGCCACCGACGCCATCCACGCGCAACTGCCGGTGTTGCAGGAACTGCTCGGGCCGCAGGTCAAGCTGAACGTGATGGACGATCGCAGCCCGTCGATCCGTGCGTCGCTGGAAGAGGCCGAGCTGACCCTGCTGATCTCGGTGGCGCTGGTGATCCTGGTGGTCTTCCTGTTCCTGCGCAACGGCCGCGCCACGCTGATCCCCAGCCTGGCGGTGCCGGTCTCGCTGATCGGCACCTTCGCGGCCATGTACCTGTGCGACTTCAGCCTGAACAACCTGTCGCTGATGGCGCTGATCATCGCCACCGGCTTCGTGGTGGACGACGCCATCGTGGTGGTGGAGAACATCGCCCGACGCATCGAGGAGGGCGATCCGCCGATCCAGGCGGCGATCACCGGCGCCCGCCAGGTCGGTTTCACCGTGCTGTCGATGACGCTCTCGCTGGTCGCGGTGTTCATCCCGCTGCTGCTCATGGGCGGCCTCACCGGACGGCTGTTCCGCGAGTTCGCGGTGACTCTCTCGGCGGCGATCCTGGTGTCCCTGGTGGTATCCCTGACCCTCACGCCGATGCTCTGCGCGCGTCTGCTGCGTCCGCTGAAACGGCCCGAAGGCGCTTCCCTGGCGCGGCGCAGCGATCGCTTCTTCGCCGCCTTCATGCTGCGCTACCGCGCCAGCCTGGGCTGGGCGCTGGAGCACTCGCGGCTGATGGTGGCGATCATGCTGGCCTGCATCGCCATGAACCTCTGGTTGTTCGTGGTGGTGCCCAAGGGCTTCCTCCCGCAGCAGGACTCCGGGCGCCTGCGCGGCTACGCGGTGGCCGACCAGAGCATCTCGTTCCAGTCCCTGAGCGCGAAGATGGGCGAGTACCGCAAGATCCTCTCTTCCGATCCGGCGGTGGAAAACGTGGTCGGCTTCATCGGTGGCGGCCGTTGGCAGTCGAGCAACACCGGTTCGTTCTTCGTCACTCTCAAGCCGATCGGCGAGCGCGACCCGGTGGAGAAGGTCCTCACCCGGCTGCGCGAGCGGATCGCCAAGGTGCCCGGCGCGGCGCTCTATCTCAACGCCGGCCAGGACGTGCGCCTGGGCGGCCGCGACAGCAACGCGCAGTACGAATTCACCCTGCGCAGCGACGACCTGACCCTGCTCCGCGAATGGGCGCCGAAGGTCGAGGCGGCGATGCGCAAGCTGCCGCAGCTGGTGGACGTCAACAGCGACTCCCAGGACAAGGGCGTGCAGACCCGCCTGGTGATCGACCGCGACCGCGCGGCGACCCTGGGGATCAACGTGGAAATGGTCGACGCGGTGCTCAACGACTCTTTCGGCCAGCGCCAGGTGTCGACCATCTTCAACCCGCTGAACCAGTACCGGGTGGTGATGGAGGTCGACCAGCAGTACCAGCAGAGCCCGGAGATCCTCCGCCAGGTCCAGGTGATCGGCAACGACGGCCAGCGCGTGCCGCTGTCCGCGTTCAGCCACTACGAACCGAGCCGGGCACCGCTGGAGGTCAACCACCAGGGCCAGTTCGCCGCCACCACGCTGTCCTTCAACCTGGCACCGGGTGCGCAGATCGGCCCGACCCGCGAGGCCATCATGCAGGCCCTGGAGCCGCTGCACATCCCGGTGGACGTGCAGACCAGCTTCGAGGGCAACGCCGGCGCGGTGCAGGACACGCAGAACCAGATGCCCTGGCTGATCCTCCTGGCGCTGCTGGCGGTGTACATCGTCCTCGGCATCCTCTACGAGAGCTATGTGCACCCGCTGACCATCCTCTCGACCCTGCCTTCGGCCGGGGTCGGCGCGCTGCTCGCGCTGATCCTCTGCCGCAGCGAGCTGAGCCTGATCGCGCTGATCGGCATCATCCTGCTGATCGGCATCGTCAAGAAGAACGCGATCATGATGATCGACTTCGCCCTGGAGGCCGAGCGCAACCACGGCCTGAGCCCGCGCGAGGCGATCCTCGAGGCCTGCATGATGCGCTTCCGGCCGATCATGATGACCACCCTGGCCGCCTTGCTCGGCGCCTTGCCGCTGATCTTCGGCATCGGCGGCGACGCCGCGCTGCGCCGGCCGCTGGGCATCACCATCGTCGGCGGGCTGATCGGCAGCCAGTTGCTGACCCTGTACACCACCCCGGTGGTCTACCTCTATCTCGACCGCCTGCGCCACTGGGTCAACCAGAAACGCGGCGTACGCACGGACGGTGCGCTGGAGACACCCCTATGAAACACACCCCCTCGTTGCTCGCCCTGGCCCTGGTCGCCGCCCTCGGCGGCTGCGCCATCGGCCCCGACTACCAGCGACCGGACCTGGCGGTGCCCGCCGAATTCAAGGAAGCCGAAGGCTGGCGCCGCGCCGAGCCGCGCGACGTGTTCCAGCGCGGCGCCTGGTGGGAGCTGTACGGCGACCAGACCCTGAACGACCTGCAGATGCACCTGGAACGTTCCAACCAGACCCTGGCCCAGTCGGTGGCGCAGTTCCGCCAGGCCGAGGCGCTGGTGCGCGGCGCGCGGGCGGCGTTCTTCCCGTCGATCACCGGCAACGTGGGCAAGACCCGCAGCGGCCAGGGCGGCGGCGACAGCACCGTGCGCCTGCCCGACGGCTCCACTGTGAGCAGCGGCGGTGGTTCCGGTGCGATCAGCAACAGTTACTCGACCAGCCTCGGTGTCAGCTGGGAGGTCGACCTCTGGGGCAAGCTGCGCCGGCAACTGGAGGCCAACCAGGCGAGCCTGCATGCCAGCGCCGCCGACCTCGCCGCGGTGCGCCTCAGCCAGCAGTCGCAACTGGCGCAGAACTACCTGCAACTGCGGGTGATGGACGAACAGATCCGCCTGCTCAACGACACGGTGACGGCCTACGAGCGTTCGCTGAAGGTGGCCGAGAACAAATACCGCGCCGGCATCGTCACCAGGGCCGACGTGGCCCAGGCCCGCACCCAGCTGAAAAGCACCCAGGCCCAGGCCATCGACCTGAAGTACCAGCGTGCCCAGCTGGAGCACGCCATCGCCGTGCTGGTCGGCCTGCCGCCGGCGCAATTCAACCTGCCGCCGGTGGCGAGCGTGCCGAAGCTGCCGGACCTGCCGGCAGTGGTGCCGTCGCAATTGCTCGAACGACGGCCGGACATCGCCTCGGCGGAACGCAAGGTGATTTCCGCCAACGCCCAGATCGGCGTGGCCAAGGCCGCCTATTTCCCCGACCTCACCCTGAGCGCCGCCGGCGGCTACCGCAGCGGCAGCCTGAGCAACTGGATCAGCACGCCGAACCGCTTCTGGTCGATCGGCCCGCAGTTCGCCATGACCCTGTTCGACGGCGGCCTGATCGGCTCCCAGGTGGACCAGGCCGAGGCGACCTACGACCAGACCGTGGCGACCTACCGGCAGACCGTGCTCGACGGTTTCCGCGAGGTGGAGGACTACCTGGTGCAATTGAGCGTCCTCGACGAGGAGAGCGGGGTGCAGCGCGAAGCCCTGGAGTCGGCCCGCGAGGCACTGCGCCTGGCCGAGAACCAGTACAAGGCCGGCACCGTCGACTACACCGACGTGGTCACCAACCAGGCCACCGCGCTGAGCAACGAACGCACCGTGCTGACCCTGCTCGGCAGCCGCCTGACCGCCAGCGTCCAGTTGATCGCGGCAATGGGCGGCGGCTGGGACAGCGCCGACATCGAGCGGACCGACGAGCGGCTCGGCCGGGTCGAAGAGGGCCTGCCGCCTTCGCCCTGAGTTCTTCTCGCTGCCTGTTCCTGACGAATGCCTTTCCCCGCTATTGCGCTTGCATGACACACCGCCGTCCGCGTCTCGGCTAGAGTACGGCGGCGGATGTGGAGGTGAATACGTGTCGGGGAAGTTTCCGGAAATGCCCTCGCGCCGAGGCTACTGGCTCGGCTGGTTGTGCCGCCTGGCCATGCTTGGCGGCGTCGCCGCGATGTTCTGGGCGCTGCTGCAATGCTTCGTCCTGCTGCACGGCGATCCGCCGCTCCAGCGCGCCCCGCTGCGGACGCCCTGGACCCTGCTGGCGCTCGGCCTGGCGCTGTTCCTCGCCGGTTTCTGCGGCGAGTACCGGCTGTGGCGGCGCCGCGCCGGTTGCTGAAACCGGCGTCAGGCAGCGCCCGTCGAAGGGAACAGCAGGCGCAGGTGGGTCTTCTGCTGCGGTACGCTTTCCGCTTCGGCGCGGCCGCCGTGGTAGGCCATGATCGATTGCACGATGGCCAGTCCCAGGCCGGTGCCGGCCTGGGCTCCAGTCTGGCGTCCGGCGCGGCGGTAGAAGCGCTCGAACAGGTGCGGCAGGTACTCCGGCGGGATGCCCGGGCCGTCGTTGCTGACCCTCACCTCGGTGTGCCCCGCGCGCTCCCCGATCCGCACGTCGATGCGCCCGCCTTGCGGGGTGTGGCGCACGGCGTTGGACACCAGGTTGGAAATGGCGCGCTGGATCATCAGGTTGTCGCCGTGGGCGAAGCCGCTGCCGGACAGGCGCAGCTCGACGCCCTTGTCCTCGGCGACCATCTCGTACAGGTCGATGACCTTGGCCGCCTGCTCGTGCAGGGCGACGCAGCCGAACTGGGCCTGGATCGCCGGGTTGTCCACCTGCACCAGGAACAGCATGTCGGTGACGATCCGCGACAGCCGCTCCAGTTCCTCGGCATTGGACTCCAGGGCTTCGCGGTATGCCGCGCTGTCGCGATGCTGGCTGAGCAGCACCTGGTTGCGCACCAGCAGGTTGCAGATCGGCGCGCGCAGTTCGTGGGCCAGGTCGTCGGAAAACTGCGAGAGCTGGCGTACGCCATCCTCGAGGCGGCCGAGCATGTGGTTGAAGCTGCGGGCCAGGCTGTCCAGCTCGCGCGGCAGGTTCTGCTCGGGGATGCGGTAGGAGAGATCCTGCGGGCTGACCTGGGCGGCCACCCGGCGGAAGCGGTTCAACGGTTCGAGGCCGGCACGCACCACCCACCAGGCGGCCAGGGCGATCAATGGCAGGAGGAAGGGCAGGGCCAGCAGGGTGGCGCGGAGGAAACCGTCGAGCAGGCGCTCGTCGGCGTTGCGCTCGCTGCTCAGCAACACCTGTACCGGGGTGCCGTTCTTCATGCGCATGGAAGCGCCGATGCTCAGCAGGCGCTGGTCGTTGCCGGTGCTCCAGCTCTGGAACACCGGCTGGCGGGCATCCGCCTGCAAGCGGGCGAGAAGCGCGCGGTTGGCCGCGACGCTGGCCGCGGCCTGGTCGCCGAAGCTCATCAGCGGCTGGCCGCTGCGGCTGTCGAGAATGCTCAGGTGCAGGCCGCTGTGCGCCACCAGTTGGTCCTGCAGGGCATGCGCCTGTACGGCCGGGTCGCTGCGCAGGTCGAGATCGTCTTCCAGGCTGTGGCGGATCTGCTCCAGCTTCAATTGCAGGTTTTCCCGCTCGCGGGCTTCCAGCTCGCGGCCGAGGTTCCAGTGCGCCATTGCGCCGAGCGCCAGGGCCAGCAGCGCGCCGAGGGCGCCGACCAGCAGGGCCAGGCGCAGCGACAGTCGGCCTGGTGGCGTCATCGGCGCGCTTCCAGGACGTAGCCGACGCCGCGAATGGTATGGATCAGCTTGAGGTCGAAGCCGTCGTCGATCTTCGCCCGCAGGCGGCAGATGGCGACTTCCACCACGTTGGAGTCGTTGTCGAAGTTCATGTCCCAGATCAGCGAGATGATCTGCGTCCGGGTGATGACGTCGCCGTTGCGCCGCATCAGCAGGTGCAGCAGGGCGAACTCCTTGGTCGTCAGGTTGATCCGCACCCGGCCGCGGAAGGCCCTGTGGCGGCTGGCGTCCAGCTCCAGGTCGGCGACCCGCAGGACGTCCTGCATCGGTGCCTGGTCGTGGCGGCGCAGCAGCGAGCGGACCCGCGCCAGCAGTTCGGGGAACTGGAACGGCTTGACCATGAAGTCGTCGGCGCCGAGATCGAGGCCGCGCACCTTGTCGGTCAGCCTGCCATGCCCGGTGAGCATCATCACCCGCGCGCTGCTGCGTTCGCGCAGGCGGCGGAGCAGGTCCCAGCCGTCGATGCCGGGCAGGTTGACGTCGAGGATCACCAGTTCGTAAGGGTGTTGCAAGGCCATGTGCAGGCCGTCGATGCCATCGTTGGCGCGGTCGACGATGTAGCCGCTTTCGGTCAGGCCCTGGTGCAGGTAGTCGGCAGTCTTGACTTCATCTTCGATAATAAGGATGCGCATGTTCGCCCCTATATAAAGTATGGATTCATTTTCAAGTAAATGTTTAAGTGCATTGCTATAAAGTTACATTGCGGGCGTTGCCTGGATAGAATCCTGGAAATGTAATTTCATATCGTTGCGCTGCTTCGATGATAATTATCGAATGACCGGGTAGTTCTCCCGGGAGTCCGCCTGAGAACTTTGGAAATGTCCGCGGCGCAAGCACCGCTGGGCGTGAGAGGCAATGCCTTTTGTAAGCGCATGTTGCTTTTGTCCCTATGTTTCATCCAACTATTGCCAGTCTCTTCGAAGGTTGCCGAAGTGTAACCGCTAATTGTCCGTGGAGAATATTCATTACCGACTTGTAATTCTTCCGTCACCTTGCCGATAAGCCCCGCTACCTAACATCTGCCGCATCCCGGAAGTGCAACTTCGAATATCGCCGGCGAGATATCGCCGATGAACGGTTGCGTGGTTCCGGGCCGGTAATGGATCGCCGTCGCCGACGACGATCAGCAGACGAGGAGCGGAACATGCCGATACTTCGGCCACTGGCCAGCGCGGGGAAACGCGCCTGCTGGCTACTGATGGGACTCTGCCTGGGCCTGCCGGCCCTGGCGAACGAGGCGCCGGTGAGTTTCAACGGCACTTCGATCAGCCTCGAGCAGGCGTTGGAGCGAGCCCTGCGGAGCAACCCCGAGCTGGCGGCGGTGGGGCGCGAGACCGAGATCGCCAGCGGCGCGCGGCAGCAGGCCGGGCTGATCCCCAACCCGGATCTGTCCTGGAGCGTCGAGGACACCCGCCAAGGCAATCGCCAGACCAGCGTCAGCATCGCCCAGCCGCTGGAGCTGGGCGGCAAGCGCGGTGCGCGGGTGGAGGTGGCGAAACGCGGCAGCGAGATCGCCTGGACCCAACTGGAAGTCCGTCGCGCCGAACTGCGCGCCCAGGTCCGCGGCGCCTACTACGCGGCGCTGACCGCGCAGGAGCGGGTGCGCCTGGCGAAGACCTCCCTGGACCTGGCCAGGCGCGCGCTGCAGGCCGCCGACCGACGGGTCAAGGCCGGCAGCATCTCCTCGGTGGAACGGGTTCGCGCCCAGGTCCTGGCGGACAACGCCCAGCTCGACCTGAGCCAGGCGGAGCTGGAGCAGCAGCGCACCTATGTGCAGCTGTCGAGCACCTGGGACGAGCCGCAGCCAGGCTTCGCCAGGGTCGGCGGCGCGCTCGACGCGGTGCCGGCGAGCATCACCCGTGGCGCCTTGCTGCGCCATCTCGACGAGTCGCCGACCCTGCGCCTGGCGGCCCAGGAGGTAGCGCGCGGCGAGGCCCAGGTCGACCTGGAGAAGCGCCAGCGCATCCCCAACCTGACGGTCAGCATCGGCAGCAAGTACGACCAGACCGCCCGCGACGGACGTGGCGAACGGGTCAACCTGATCGGCCTGTCGATGCCGCTGCCGCTGTTCGACCGCAACCAGGGCAACATCTACGCCGCCCAGAGCCGCGCCGACCAGGCCCGCGACCTGCAGCGCGCGACCCTGCTGCGCCTGCGCAGCGAAGCGGTACAGGCCTACGACCAGTTGCGCACCTCGGAACAGGAGCTGGCGCTGGTCCGTCGCGACCTGCTGCCCGGCGCACAGAGCGCGCTGGACTCGATGACCCGCGGCTTCGAGATGGGCAAGTTCAACTTCCTCGACGTGCTCGATGCCCAGCGCACCCTGGTCGGCGTCCGTGCCCAGTACGTGCGCGCGCTGGACGCCGCGGCGCAGGCGCGGGTGAGCATGGAGCGCCTGCTCGGTGAAGACATCGGCCACCTCGGCCAGTGAGATTTCCGGGGCGGGCCGCCGGCGCGCCCCCCGAACGGTTCGGGAGAACAGAATGGGCAAGAAGACGATTATCGCGGTGACCGCACTGGCACTGCTCGGCCTGGGCGGCGGCGCCTACCTGGAGCTGGGCGGCAAGGCGCCGGCCGGCGCCGGCGAAGCGGCCGCCGAGGGCGAGGGCAGCGGACCGCGCGGCGGCATGTTGTTGCGCCAGGGCGACCTGACCCTGGAACTGCTGGTGCCGGAGGACGGCAGCCCGCTCAAGGCCTGGGTCGAGCGCGGCGGCAAGGCGCTGGCGCCGCAGGAGGTGGTCCTCGGCGCCGACGTCGAGCGTGCCACCGGCGAGGTCGAGGACCTGCTGTTCAAGGCCAGCGGCGATGGCCTGGTGGCCAATGCCGGGATCGCCGAGCCGCATGCCTTCACCGCGCGCCTCAAGCTGATGGCCGGCAAGCAGGGCTACGACTTCGCCTTCACCCGCGAGGAGGGCAAGCTGGAGCTGGATGCCGAGCAGATCGAGGCCGCCGGCATCACCCTCGATACGGCGCGGACGATCAGCCTGGCCCAGGTGGTCTCGCTGCCCGGCGAGATCCGCTTCAACGAGGACCGCACCGCGCATATCGTCCCGCGCCTGCCGGGGATCGTCGACAGCGTGCCGGCCAATCTTGGCCAGGCGGTGAAGCAGGGCGAGCTGCTGGCGGTGATCAGCAGCCCGCAGTTGTCCGACCAGCGCAGCGAATTCGCCGCCGCCCAGCGCCGCCTGAGCCTGGCGCAGAGCACCTACAAGCGCGAGCAGCAGCTGTGGAAGGAGGGCATTTCCGCCGAGCAGGAATTCCTGCTCGCCCGCCAGGGTTTGCAGGAAGCCGAGATCGCGCTGAACAACGCGCGGGCGAAGATCGCCGCGCTCGGCGGCAATCCCAGCCTGCAGGGCGGCAACCGCTACGAGCTGCGCGCGCCGTTCGCCGGGGTGCTGGTGGAAAAGCACCTGACCCAGGGCGAGCCGGTGGACGGCACCGCCAACGTCTTCACCCTGTCCGACCTGTCCTCGGTCTGGGCCACCTTCAACGTGCCCGCGCAACTGCTCGGCCAGGTCCGCGTCGGCAGCAAGGTCAAGGTGCTCGCCCAGGCGCTGGATAGCGAGGTGGAGGGCACCGTGTCCTACATCGGCGACCTGCTCGGCGAGCAGACCCGCGCGGCCACCGCCCGGGTCACCCTGAGCAACCCCGAGAGCACCTGGCGCCCGGGTCTGTTCGTTTCCGTGCAGGTGGCCGAGGCGACCCGCAAGGAAGTCCTGACGGTCGCCGACGGCGCGGTGCAGAACGTCGACGGCGAGGACGTGGTGTTCGTCCGCGTGGCCGATGGCTTCGTGCTCCAGCCGGTCAAGCTGGGCATCAGCGACGGCCAGCGCGTCGAGGTCCTCGAGGGCCTGCGCGCCGGCAGCCAGGTCGCCGCCAGCGGCAGCTTCATCCTCAAATCCGAACTGGGCAAGGGCTCGGCGGAACACGGTCACTGAGTCCCGCTCCAGGAGTCTTCGCATGTTCGAACGCATCATCCAATTCGCCATCGAGCAACGCTGGCTGGTCCTGCTGGCGGTGCTGGGGATGGCCGGGGTCGGCATCGGCAGCTACCAGAAGCTGTCCATCGACGCGGTCCCGGACATCACCAACGTCCAGGTGCAGATCAATACCGCCGCCCCCGGCTACTCGCCGCTGGAAGTGGAGCAGCGGATCACCTACCCGGTGGAGACCGTCATGGCCGGCCTGCCGGGTTTGCAGGAAACCCGTTCGCTGTCGCGGCCGGGGATTTCCCAGGTGACGGTGATCTTCGAGGAGGGCACCGATATCTACTTCGCCCGCCAGCAGGTCAACGAACGCCTGAGCACGGCGCGCGAGCAACTGCCGGAAGACATCTCGCCGACCCTCGGGCCGATCTCCACCGGTCTCGGCGAGATCTACCTGTGGACGGTTGAGGCCGAGGAGGGCGCGACCAAGGAGGACGGCAGCGCCTACACGCCCACCGACCTGCGCACCATCCAGGACTGGATCATCCGTCCGCAGTTGCGCAACGTGAAGGGCGTGGCCGAGATCAACACCATCGGCGGCTACGCCAAGCAATTCCTCATCGCCCCGGATCCGAAGAAGCTCGCGGCCTACAAGCTGACCCTCGGCGACCTGCAGAACGCCGTGCTGCGCAACAACGAGAACGTCGGCGCCGGCTACATCGAGCGGCGCGGCGAGCAGTTGCTGATCCGCGCGCCGGGCCAGGTCAAGGACATGGACGATATCCGCGGGATAATCGTTTCCAACGTCGACGGCGTGCCGATCCGTATCCGCGACGTCGCCGAGGTCGGCCTGGGCAAGGAGCTGCGCACCGGCGCGGCCACCGAGAACGGCCGCGAAGTGGTGCTCGGCACGGTGTTCATGCTGATCGGCGAGAACAGCCGGGAAGTGGCCCAGGCGGTCGGCCAGCGCCTGGAGGAGATCAACCGGACCCTGCCCAAGGGGGTCAAGGCGATCACCGTCTACGACCGCACCACCCTGGTGGACAAGGCCGTGGCCACGGTGAAGAAGAACCTGGTGGAAGGCGCGGCGCTGGTGATCGCGGTGCTCTTCCTGTTCCTCGGCAACATCCGTGCGGCGTTGATCACCGCCACCATCATCCCGCTATCGATGCTGTTCACCTTCACCGGGATGGTCGGCAACAGGGTCAGCGCCAACCTGATGAGCCTCGGCGCGCTGGACTTCGGCATCATCGTCGACGGCGCCGTGGTGATCGTCGAGAACGCCATCCGCCGCCTGGCCCACGCCCAGGCCCACCACGGCCGCCAGCTGACCCGCGCGGAACGTTTCCACGAGGTCTTCGCCGCGTCCAGGGAGGCGCGCCGGGCGCTGGTCTTCGGCCAGATCATCATCATGGTGGTGTACCTGCCGATCTTCGCCCTCACCGGGGTCGAGGGGAAGATGTTCCACCCGATGGCGTTCACCGTGGTCACCGCGCTGCTCGGCGCGATGATCCTCTCGGTGACCTTCGTCCCGGCGGCGATCGCGCTGTTCATCACCGGCAAGGTCAAGGAGGAGGAGAACTTCGTCATGCGCCGCGCGCGTCTGGCCTACGAACCGGCGCTGCGCTGGGTGCTCGGGCACCGCGCGCTGGTGGTCGGCGGCGCCCTCGGCGCGATCCTGCTCACCGGGCTGGTGGCCTCGCGGATGGGCAGCGAGTTCATTCCCAGCCTCAGCGAGGGCGACTTCGCCATGCAGGGCCTGCGGGTGCCGGGCACCAGCCTGACCCAGTCGGTCGAGATGCAGCAGACCCTGGAGAGGAAGCTGATGGGCAAGTTCCCGGAGATCGAGCGGGTCTTCGCCCGCACCGGGACCGCCGAGATCGCCTCCGACCTGATGCCGCCGAACGCCTCCGACAGCTACGTGATGCTCAAGCCGCAGAGCCAGTGGCCGGACCCGAAGAAGTCGCGGGAGGCGCTGCTGGAAGAATTGCAGGCCGCGGCCCTTGAGGTGCCGGGCAGCGTCTACGAGTTCTCCCAGCCGATCCAGTTGCGCTTCAACGAACTGATCTCCGGGGTGCGCAGCGACGTCGCGGTGAAGGTCTTCGGCGACGACATGCAGGTGCTCAACGACACCGCGGAGAAGATCTCCAAGGTGCTGCAAGGCATCGACGGCGCCTCCGAGGTGAAGGTCGAGCAGACCACCGGCCTGCCGGTGCTGACGGTGGACATCGACCGCGACAAGGCGGCACGCTTCGGCCTCAATGTCGGCGACATCCAGGACACCGTGGCCACCGCCCTCGGCGGACGCAACGCCGGTACCCTGTTCGAGGGCGACCGCCGCTTCGACATCGTCATCCGCCTGCCGGAAACCCTGCGCGCCGACCTGCCGGCACTGTCCAACCTGCTGATCCCGCTGCCGCCGAACAACCTGGCGCGGATCGACTTCATCCCGCTGTCGGACGTGGCGCGCCTCGTCCTCTCGCCGGGACCGAACCAGATCAGCCGGGAGAACGGCAAGCGGCGCATCGTGGTCAGCGCCAACGTGCGCGGCCGCGACATCGGCTCGTTCGTGCTGGAAGCGCAACAGAAGCTGCAGGACGGGGTGAAGATCCCGGCCGGCTACTGGACCACCTGGGGCGGCCAGTTCGAACAGTTGCAGTCCGCCGCCAAGCGCTTGCAGGTAGTGGTGCCGGTGGCGCTGCTGCTGGTGTTCACCTTGCTCTTCGCCATGTTCAACAACGTCAAGGACGGCCTGCTGGTGTTCACCGGCATCCCCTTCGCCCTCACCGGCGGGGTGCTGGCCCTGTGGCTGCGCGGGATACCGCTGTCGATCTCGGCGGCGGTGGGTTTCATCGCCCTGTCCGGGGTGGCGGTGCTCAACGGCCTGGTGATGATCTCCTTCATCCGCAACCTGTTGCAGGAAGGACGCAGCCTCGACCAGGCGGTGTGGGAGGGCGCCATCACCCGCCTGCGTCCGGTGCTGATGACCGCCCTGGTGGCGTCCCTCGGTTTCGTGCCGATGGCCCTGGCCACCGGCACCGGCGCCGAGGTGCAGCGGCCGCTGGCGACGGTGGTGATCGGCGGCATCCTGTCCTCGACCATGCTGACCCTGCTGGTGCTGCCGGTGCTCTATCGCTGGACCCACGGGCGCGACGCCGGGCCGCGCGAGGAGACGCCGGCGGCCGGCTGAAGCGGGCGCGCAAGCGGGCCGGCAGGGGAAACCCTGGCGGCCCTTTTTCGTTGGCCGTTGGACGGATTCCGTTCGATTACCGCACGCGATTGCCGGCCCGGATTGTCGCCGGCGGAGGGCTTGCGTAGTGTGGGTGGACGTTCCGCGCCCGGCGCTTGGTGCCGCGCGGCGATAACAACAACGATAGCAGCCTGAGTGTCCTGCCCATGAATGCCTCCTTGCTCAGCGAGCGCAGCCGGGTGTTCGAACGTGCCGACCCCTATGCGGTGTCCGGCTATGTCAACCGGCACGTCGGTACGCACTGCATACGCCTGCCGGCCGCCGGCAGGCCGCAAGCCAGCCTCGACCACCGCACCTTCGCCAGCCTCGACCTGTGCCGGATCAGCTACGGCGCGGCGGTACGGGTCACCTCGCCGGCGCTGGAGAGCATCTTCCACCTGCAGATCCTCCTGCGCGGCCACTGCCTGTGGCGCGGCGGCGGGCAGGAACACGCCCTGGCGCCGGGCGAGCTGTTGCTGATCAACCCGGACGATCCGGTCGACCTGACCTATTCGGCGGACTGCGAGAAATTCATCGTCAAGCTGCCCTGCGCGCTGCTCGAAGCGATCTGCGCCGAGCAGCGCTGGAGCCATCCGGCGCGCGGCGTGCGTTTCCTCGAACATCGCTATCGCCTGGACCAGCTGGAAGGCTTCGTCGGCCTGCTCGCCCTGGTCTGCCGCGAGGCCGAGTCCGGCGAGCGGCTGGCGCGGGTCGACAGCCACTTCGAGCAGATCCTCGGCAGCAAGCTGCTGACCCTGCTGAAGACCAACGTCAGCCGCGAGGACCCCGGCGATGCGCAGGTCGTCTTCGCCCGCCTCGATGCCTACATCCGCCGCCATCTGCAGAGCGAGATCGAGGTCGCGGCGCTGGCCGAGCAGGCGCACATGAGCACCCGTTCGCTGTACGCGCTGTTCGAGCGCCAGCTTGGCGAGAGCCCTCGGCAATACATTCGCCGGCTGCGCCTGGAGCGCATCCGCGCCTGCCTGGAAGACCCCGGCTGCCGGGTACGCAACCTCACCGAACTGGCCCTGGACTTCGGTTTCGCCCACCTCGGCCGCTTCGCCGAGCAATATCGCCGGCAGTTCGGCGAGCTGCCTTCGGAAACCCTGCGCCGGCGCGCCTAGCGCCGACCGCCACGGCGTGCAGGAATCGGCCAGCGATCCGCAGGCAACGGATATCCCCAGCAGCACGCGCTACCTAACCTGACCGGGCCTGAACAATAACAACGGAGGCCCCGGCCATGTCCCTGGGTAGCGATTACTTGCGTTCTCTGCTCGAGGAAGACCCCGAGCGCGGCGTCTACCGCTGCAAGCGGGAGATGTTCACCGATCCACGCCTGTTCGAACTGGAGATGAAGCACATCTTCGAGGGCAATTGGGTCTATCTCGCTCACGAAAGCCAGGTTGCCGGAGTCAACGACTACCTGACCACCCAGATCGGCCGCCAGTCGATCGTCATCGCGCGCAACCGCGACGGCCAGCTCAACGCCTTCATCAACGCCTGCAGCCACCGTGGCGCGATGCTCTGCCGGCACAAGAGCGGCAATCGCAGCAGCTATACCTGTCCGTTCCACGGCTGGACCTTCAACAACTCCGGCAAGCTGCTCAAGGTCAAGGACCCGGCCGAGGCCGGCTACCCGCAGGGCTTCAACTGCGAGGGCTCGCACGACCTGACCCGGGTGGCGCGCTTCGAGTCCTACCGTGGCTTCCTGTTCGGCAGCCTCAACCCCGATGTCAGGCCGCTGGCCGAGCACCTGGGCGAGTCGGCGAAGATCATCGACATGATCGTCGACCAGTCGCCGGAAGGCCTCGAGGTGCTGCGCGGCTCTTCCAGCTATGTCTACGAAGGCAACTGGAAGCTCACCGCCGAGAACGGCGCCGACGGCTACCACGTCAGCTCGGTGCACTGGAACTACGCGGCGACCCAGAGCCAGCGCCAGCAGCGCGACGCCGCGGACCCGCTGCGGACCATGAGCGCCGCGGGCTGGGCCCGGCAGGGCGGCGGCTTCTACTCGTTCGAGCATGGCCACATGCTGCTCTGGAGTCGCTGGGCCAACCCCGAGGACCGGCCGGCCTTCGAGCGCCGCGCCGAGCTTGCCCGCGACTTCGGCGAGGCCCGCGCCGACTGGATGATCGAGAACTCGCGCAACCTCTGCCTGTACCCCAACGTGTACCTGATGGACCAGTTCAGCTCGCAGATCCGCATCGCCCGGCCGCTGTCGGTGGACCGCACGGAAATCACCATCTACTGCATCGCGCCGAAAGGCGAGAGCGCCGAGGCGCGCGCCCGGCGCATCCGCCAGTACGAGGACTTCTTCAACGTCAGCGGCATGGCCACCCCGGACGACCTGGAGGAGTTCCGTTCCTGCCAGCAGGGCTACCAGGGCAGCGTGGTCGGCTGGAACGACCTGTCGCGCGGCGCCGAACACTGGATAGAGGGCGCCGACGCGGCGGCCGCGGCCATCGACCTGCGGCCGCGCCTGAGCGGCGTGCGCACCGAGGACGAAGGGCTGTTCGTATTGCAGCATCGCTACTGGCAGGAGGCGCTGCTCGCCGCCCTGGAGCGCGAGCGGACGCAGCGCGTGGCGCTGCGGGAGGTGGCGTCATGAGCCTGGGCTACGACGCCCTGCGCGATTTCCTCTACCGCGAGGCGCGCTATCTCGACGACAAGGATTGGGACGCCTGGCTGGCGTTGTACGCCGCGGACGCCAGTTTCTGGATGCCGTCCTGGGACGACCGCGACCAGCTCACCGAGGACCCGCAGCGGGAAATCTCGCTGATCTGGTACGGCAACCGCGGCGGCCTGGAGGACCGGGTATTCCGCATCCGCACCGAGCGCTCCAGCGCGACCCTGCCGGACACCCGCACCTCGCACAACCTGAGCAACATCGAACTGCTCGGCGAGGACGACGGCATCTGCCGCGCGCGCTGCAACTGGCACACCCTGAGCTATCGCTACAAGACCGTGGACAGCTACTTCGGCACCACCTTCTACGACCTCGACGTACGCGGCGAGAGTCCGCTGATCAAGGCCAAGAAAGTGATCCTGAAGAACGACTACGTTCGCCAGCTGATCGACGTCTACCACGTCTGACGCCCGCGCCGGCGGGCTGTCGAGGGACATGCCATGAACCATCGGATCGCACTCAACTTCGAAGACGGGGTGACCCGCTTCATCCATGCCGCGCCCGGCGAGACCGTGGCCGACGCGGCCTACCGCCAGGGCATCAACATCCCCCTGGACTGCCGCGACGGCGCCTGCGGCACCTGCAAGTGCCTGGCCGAGGCCGGGCGCTATGCGCTGGGCCAGGACTACATCGACGATGCCCTCAGCGCCGAGGAAGCCGCCCGCGGCTACGTGCTGACCTGCCAGATGCGCGCCGAAAGCGACTGCGTGCTGCGCGTGCCGGCGTCCTCGACCCTGTGCAGGACCGGCCAGGCGCGCTACGAGGCGCGCATCAGCGAAGTCCGGCAACTGTCGCCGAGCACCATCGGCCTGTCGCTGCGCGGCGAGGCGCTGGCCAGCCTGGCGTTCCTGCCCGGGCAGTACGTCAACCTCCAGGTACCCGGCAGCGAGCAGCGCCGCGCCTACTCCTTCAGCTCGCTGGCGAAGGACGGCGAGGTCAGCTTCCTGATCCGCAACGTCCCCGGCGGGCTGATGAGCGGCTTCCTCAGTGGCACGGCCAGGGCCGGCGACAGCCTGGCGATGGACGGCCCGCTGGGCAGTTTCTACCTGCGCGAGATTCACCGGCCACTGCTGATGCTGGCCGGCGGCACCGGCCTGGCGCCGTTCACCGCGATGCTCGAACGGATCGCCGAGCAGGGCAGCGCGCACCCGCTGCACCTGGTCTACGGGGTGACCCACGACGTCGACCTGGTCGGGCTCGAGCGCCTGGAGGCGTTCGCCGAACGGATTCCCGGCTTCACCTGGAGCGCCTGCGTGGCCAGCGCCGACAGCGACTATCCGCGCAAGGGCTACGTGACCGAGCACATCGCCGCGCAGCACCTGCACGAGGGCGACGTCGACATCTACCTGTGCGGGCCGCCGCCGATGGTCGAGGCGGTCGAGCGCTACCTGCGCGAGCAGGGCGTGCGCCCGGCGAATTTCTACTACGAAAAGTTCGCTGCCAGCGCGGCCTGAACCCGAGCAGCCAAGGAGATTCCCATGAACGACAGATTCCGCGACAAGGTCGCCCTGGTCAGCGGCGCCGCCCAGGGTATCGGCCTGGGCGTGGTCCGGCGCCTGCTGGAGGAAGGCGCGCGGGTGGTGGCGGTGGACCGCTCCGAGCTGGTCCACGAACTGGCCGGCGACGCCTGCCTGTGCCTGACCGCCGACCTGGAGCGCTACGCCGAATGCCAGCGGGTACTGGAGCGGACCCTGGAGCGTTTCGGCCGGCTGGACATCCTGGTCAACAACGTCGGCGGCACCCTCTGGGCGAAGCCCTACCAACACTACGCCGAGGACGAGATCGAGGCCGAGCTGCGGCGTTCGCTGCTGCCCACCTTGTGGTGTTGCCGAGCGGCGCTGCCGGCGATGCTGGGGCAGGGCAGCGGGGCGATCGTCAACGTCTCGTCGGTTGCCACCCGCGGGGTCAACCGGGTGCCCTATGGCGCCGCCAAGGGCGGGGTGAACGCGCTGACCGCCTGCCTGGCGTTCGAGACCGCCGACCAGGGCATCCGCGTCAACGCGGTGGCGCCGGGCGGCACCGACGCGCCGCCGCGAAGGATTCCGCGCAACGCCGCGGCGCAGAGCGAGGAGGAGCGGCGCTGGTATCGACAGATCGTCGAGCAGACCCTCGACAGCAGCCTGATGAAGCGCTACGGCAGCATCGACGAACAGGTCGCGGCGATCCTTTTCCTCGCCTCCGACGAGGCGTCCTACATCACCGGCGTGACCCTGCCGGTAGCTGGCGGTGACCTCGGCTGAGCGCTTCAGTCGCCGCTTTCGGTGAACTTCTCCAGGTACAGCCGCAGATGCTCCAGGGAGTGCTCGCGCAGCCACTGGCGGACCGCCTCGACCATCGGCGGAGGCCCGCACAGGTAGAGGTCGAAAGCTTCGTCGCGCAAGCGGGCGGCGTCGAAATGCTCGTGCAGGTAGCCGCGCCGGCCATCCCAGTCGGCGTCCGCCTCGCTGAGCACCGGGACGAAGCGGAAGCCGGGAAGCCGCTCGGCGTAGCCGGCGATCCGTTGCAATTCGCAGAGATCGTCGGCGCGGCGTACCCCGTAGTAGAGATGCACCGGCCGCTCGCAACCGCGCTCGGCCAGTTCGTCGAGCATGCCGAGGAACGCCGACAGGCCGGTGCCGCCGGCCACCAGCAGCAACGGGCGCTCCACCTGGCGCAGGTAGAAGGTGCCCAGCGGCGCCTCGAAGCGGATCTCGTCGCCGACCCGGCACCCTTGGCGCAGGTAGTCGCTCATGGCGCCGCCCGGGAGCAGGCGGATGAGGAATTGCAGGTGGTTCTGCGGATTCGGCCGGTTGGCGAAGGAGTAGGCGCGCCGGCAGTCGCTGCCGGGTACTTGCAGGCGCGCGTACTGGCCGGGCAGGAAGTCCAGCTGGCGGCCCGCGGCGCCGGCGTCGAGGCGGAGCAGCGCGGTGTCCTCGGAGAGCAGGCGCAGTTCGCGCACCACGCCGCTGTGCGCCTGGGCCGCGGCGGCATGGCAGAGGGTCGAGGCGAAGTCGAAGTAGAAGGCCGCGTCGGAGCGCACCCGGGTCTGGCAGGCGAGCACCTTGCGCTGCTCCAGGTCGGCGGCGGAGAGGGTGTCCTCGTCGGCGTAGTCCAGGCTGTAGCTGCCCGCCTCGCAGCGGCCCATGCAGGTGCCGCAGACCCCTTCGCGGCAGTCCAGCGGCAGGTTGATGCCGTGGCGCAGGGCGGCGTCGAGGAGCAGGTCGTCGTGGCCGACGGGCAGGAACAGGGTCTTGCCGTCGGCGAAGCTGAGGGCGACTTTGTGATTCATCGTGACGGGTCCCGCCGTTCAGAGGTGGTAGAAGTCGAGGACCGAGTCGATCCGGTCGTTGAGCAGGACGATGTGCTTGCGCGCGATCAGCCAGGCCTCTCCATGGGGTTTCAGGCGGTAGGTGGCATGGCCGAAGAAGCTGCCGGTCTGGTCCAGGCGCTGGAACAGGGTCTGCCAGTTGACCCGCACTCGCAGCAGGCCGTCGCCTTCCTCGGCGATGCGCACGTTGCCGATCTGGTGCAGGGTGCGCGGCATCGGCACGGTGGACGCGGCCTTGCCGGTGCGGATACGGAACACCCGGTCTTCCAGGCCGGCACGGCTGGGGTAGTAGATCAGCGACATCTCGCGCTTCGGATCGCGGGTGTAGCGCTGCTCGGACTCCCACTGCGGCAGGTGGAACTCGCACTGTTCGTCGAACTGCGCGAGGTAGCCGTCCCAGTCCTGGGCATCGCAGAGTTCGGCGTGGCGGTAGAGGAACTGTTCGACGCGGTACTGCAGTCCGGCGTTCATGGGGTCACCTCCTTCGCGCGCAGGGCCAGGCGCTCCAGGCCGTCGAGGAGGAAGCGCCGCCAATGCGCGTGCTGGTTGACGTAGAGGCCTTCGTGGGTGATCTCGGTGCCGGTCAGCAGCGGCGCGATACCCAGCGCCTGGCTGTTCGGCGTCGCGCCTTCGAGCCACTTGCCGTGGCCGCGGGAGATGTCGCTCCAGCGCTCCAGGCGGGCCTGGAAGCCACGCTGGGCTTCGCGGAACTCCACCAGGTCGTCGGGCGTGCCCATCCCGGAGACGTTGAAGAAGTCCTCGAACTGGCGGATCCGGTTCTCCCGGTCGGCGTCCGACTCGCCCTTTACGCCGATGCACTGGCTGACGATCTCGGTACGGTTCCAGGCCAGCGGGCGGACGATGCGCAGCTGCGAGCTGATCTGGTCGATGACGAACAGGCTGGGGTAGAGATTGAGGTTGCGCAGGCGATGCATCATCCACTCGGCGCGGGCCTGGCCGTATTCCGCCACCAGCCGCGGCATCACGCTGGCGTAGCCGGGGCGTACGGCGGGGTTGGGCATCTCGCTGAAGAGCACGCTGTGGCCGTTGGCGAAGGAGAACCAGCCGTCGTCGGTGGCCGCGTCGCCGGCGCCGAGCTTGCTGTAGTCGAGGGTGGCGGCCACGCCGCCGCGCTCGGCCTCGACCTGCTGGCGGTGCTGCACGGTGGCTACGTAGTTGTAGTGCACTGTGCTGACGTGATAGCCGTCCAGGCCATTCTCGTTCTGCAGCTTCCAGTTGCCTTCGTAGGTGTAGGTGGAGGTGCCGGGCAACACTTCCAGCTCGCCGCTGGGAGACTGCGCCACCAGCATGTCGAGGAACACCCGGGCGTCGCCGAGGAAGTCCACCAGGTCGTCCTCGCCGGCGACGTCCAGGCTGACGAAGACGAAGCCCCTGTAGCTCTGGATGCGCGCTTTCTTCAGGCCGCGGGTGGCCTTGTCGAAGCCTTCCGGGTATTCGCCCGGCGCCTTGACCTTCACCAGCCGGCCGTCGTTCTTGTAGCACCAGGCATGGAACGGACAGGTGAAGGTCGACTGGTTGCCCTTGCCGACCCGCACCAGGGTCGCGCCGCGATGCTGGCAGGCGTTGACCAGCGCGTGCAACTGGCCGTTGCCGTCGCGGGTGACGATCAGCGGCTGGCGTCCGGCGCGCAGGGTGACGAAGTCGTGGGGCCTGGCCAGTTCGCTTTCGTGGCAGGCGTAGATCCAGTTCTTTTCGAAGATCAGCTCCATCTCCAGGTCGAACAGCTCCGGTTCGGTGAACATGTCCCGGGCGATGCGGAAGATGCCTTCCTCGGGACGGAAGTCGAGGCAGCCGCCGACATAGTCGCGCCACTGTTCGAGGCTTCTGCGGGTAGCGTTCATGCGTTCTCACCCTTGTGCGTTGTCGTTATGGGTGACCCATTCAACGGCCGCGAGCGGGGGCGGGCTATCCGCTTAGTCGACGATGCGCATCCCGAAAATCCGCAGCCGCCGAGGAGCGGCCGGGGGGCTCGCGGAGGGCTCGGCCGAGGTTCGAGCGGCGCTTGCGGCGGACGCTTTGTCCGGAAAGTCGGCGAACGCTATCCGGATAGTGGAGGATGCGGGGAGCCGGCCTTGCGCCGGCATATGCCTTGCATTTTGCTGAAAACAGAGCGCCAGCAGAGCGCACCCCCAGCCTTGCCGTGTCGAGTGCCGAACCATGATGAGGACCCATCCCGTCGCCGATCGTGGCGATCTCCATGCCGACCACCTGGACCTGGCCGCCGCCCGTTCCTGGATGTCGAAGGTCTGCGGGCCGCACCGGCTCGAAGCGGCGAGCCCGGGACTGGTGCAGTTCCAGCACCACGGCAACGTGCTGAAGTCGATGTGCACCACCCTCGGCTACATCGGCTACGGTACCGACGTCACCATCACCGTCGAGGATGCCGCGGCGTTCAACGCCTACAGCCTGAGCCTGCCACTCAGCGGCGAGCAGGAGCTGTGCCGGGGCGGGCTGCGCCTGCTCTCCGACGTCCGCCGCGGGGTGATCATCGCGCCCAACGAGCGCCAGGAGCTGAGCATCGCCGGGGACTGCCGCAAGCTGCAGGTGGTGATCGGCCGCACGGCGATGCGCAAGGTCCTGGAGGAGATGTTGCAGCGGCCGATCGATACGCCCTTGCGCTTCGATCCGGAGATGGATGCCCTGGACGGCGCCTCTGCGTCCTGGTGGCGCACCGTGCGGCACATCAGCGAGGAGATGGCGCGCAGCGAACTCTACGCCCAGGCGTTTTTCAGCAGCGACCTGGAACGCGCGCTGATCAAGGGACTGATCCTGGCCCAGCCGAACAACTACAGCGAGGCCCTGCAGCAGGGCCTTGGCGGGCGCCCGCCGCACTACCTGCTGCGCGCCCGCGAGTTTCTCCAGGCCAACGCCCGCGAGACCCTGAGCCTGGAGGACGTGGAACGCGCCGCCGGGGTCTCGCGGTTCAAGCTGTTCGAGGGCTTCCGTCGCTACTTCGGGGTGTCGCCGATGAGCTACCTGAAGCACTACCGGCTCGCCGCGGTGCGCGAGGAAATCCTCGCCAGCGGCGGCGCCCGCAGCATCTCGACGATCGCCCTGGGCTGGGGCTTCAGCCACCTCGGACGCTTCTCCGTGGACTACCGCAAGCGCTTCGAGGAAACCCCGAGCATGACCCAGCGCCGCGCTGCGCGGCGCTCCTGAGAGGGCGTTCAGGCGTCCTCGCGGCCGATCAGCGCCAGGCAGCGCCGCAGGTGCGGGGAGCCGTCGCCCTGGCGCCGGCTGACGATGATCGGCGAGGTCAGGGAGGCGTCGGCCAGGGCCTGGTAGGCGACGTCGTCGCGGTGCTGCAACTGCACCGAGGCCGGCACCAGGGTCGCGCCGAGTCCGGCGGCGACCAGGCCGATGGCGGTCTGCATCTCGTTGGCCCATTGCGTCACGCGCAGGCTCAGGCCGTGGGTGGCGAACAGCGCCAGCACGTGGTCGGCGTAGCTCGGCCGCGGCTGGCCGGGGTAGAGCACGAACGGCTCGCGCGACAGGCGCTCCAGGCTCAGCGGCTGGCCGAGCAACGGGTGCCCGGCGGGCAGGGCGGCGACCAGCGGCTCTTCGCTGAGCACGCTCTGGCGGATCGCCGGGTCGTCGATGCGGATGCGTCCGAAACCGATGTCGATACGCCCGCTCTTCAGCGCCTCGACCTGTTGCAGGGTGGTCATCTCCAGCAGGCCCAGCTCCAGCTCCGGGTCGCCGCGCAGGTGGCGGATCAGCTCCGGCAGCACGCCATACAGCGCCGAGGGCACGAAGCCGATGCCGAACCACTGGCGCTGGCCCTGGCCGATCCGCCGGGTGCTGTCGCAGATGCTTTCCAGTTGGTCCAGGAGCGTCGCGCTCTGTTCGTGGAAGAAGCGCCCGGCTTCGGTCAGGCGCAGCGGCCGGCCGCGCTCCAGCAGGGCCACCCCGAGCATTTCCTCGAGTTGCTGGATCTGCCGGCTCAGCGGTGGCTGGGCGATGTGCAACTGCTCGGCGGCGCGGGTGAAGTTGAGGGTCCGGGCCAGCGCCTGGAAGTAGCGCAGGTGACGAAGCTCCATGATACCTCCAGGGTATGGTTCGAGAGGAAGATGATATTGGACCCCAGTGAAGAAGGCGATGGATGCTTGGCCGAAACGACGGCGAAACCCGCTCGGTATCGAGCGAGCCTTGAGCAGCGAACCGTCGAAAACCCGACCGCAACCCTGGTGGACCCCCGAGAATGAGCCAAGCCGTGATCCAAAGCCTCGAGTCGATCATCGTCGACCTGCCGACCATCCGCCCGCACAAGCTGGCCATGCACACCATGAACCGGCAGACCCTGGTGATCCTCCGCCTGCGTTGCAGCGACGGCATCGAGGGCCTCGGCGAAGCCACCACCATCGGTGGCCTGGCCTACGGCAGCGAGAGCCCGGAGAGCATCAAGAGCAATCTCGACGCGCATTTCGCCCCGTTGCTGCTGGGCCAGCCGGCGGACAACGTGAATGCCGCGATGCAGCGTCTGGACCGACACATCAGGGGCAACACCTTCGCCCGCTCGGCGGTCGAGACCGCCTTGCTCGACGCCCATGGCAAGCGCCTCGGCCTGGCCGTCAGCGAACTGCTCGGCGGCCGCCTGCACGACAGCCTGGAGGTGGCCTGGACCCTGGCCAGCGGCGACACCGGCCGCGACATCGAGGAAGCCGGGCGGATGCTCGACCTGCGCCGCCACCGGCACTTCAAGCTGAAGATCGGCGCCGGTGAGGTGGATGCCGACGTGGCCCACGCGATCGCCATCAAGCGCGCCCTCGGCGAGCGCGCCAGCGTGCGGGTGGACGTCAACCAGGCCTGGGACGAAGGCGTTGCCCAGCGTGCCTGCGCGACGCTCGGCGACAACGGCATCGCCCTGATCGAACAGCCCATCGCCCGCCACAACCGCGTAGGCCTGGCGCGCCTGAGCAGCCGCGGCGGCGCGCCGATCATGGCCGACGAGGCCATCGAGAGCGTCGAGGATGCCTTCCACCTGGCTCGCGAGGGCGCCGCCCCGGTGTTCGCCCTGAAGATCGCCAAGAACGGCGGACCGCGCGCGGTGCTGCGTAGCGCGGCGATCGCCGAGGCGGCCGGGATCGGCCTGTACGGCGGGACCATGCTCGAGGGCGGCATCGGCACCCTGGCCGCCGCCCACGCCTTCGTCACCCTCGACCGCCTGGCCTGGCACAGCGAACTGTTCGGCCCGTTGCTGCTGACCGAGGACATCCTCCTCGAGTCGCCGCGCTACCAGGATTTCCACTTGCACGTGCCGCGTGCGCCGGGTCTCGGCCTGGCGCTCGACGAGGAGCGCCTGGCGCGCTTCCGCCGGCGCTGAAGCCGTCCCGCAGACAGAGGAGAAACGACCGATGCTGTTCCACGTGAAGATGACCGTGAAGTTGCCCGTCGACATGGACCCGCAACAGGCCGAGCGGCTCAAGGCCGAGGAGAAGGAAATGGCCCAGCGCCTCCAGCGCGAGGGCAGCTGGCGGCACCTCTGGCGGATCGCCGGGCACTACGCCAACTACAGCCTGTTCGACCTGCCCAGCGTCGAGGCGCTGCACGACACCCTGACCCGGCTGCCGCTGTTTCCCTACATGGACATCGAGATCGACGGGCTTTGCCGGCATCCCTCGTCGATCCATGCCGACGACCGCTGAGATTCCCTTCCCACGCCCGACAACAACAAGCAGAGGCAAACGCCATGACCGTGAAGATTTCCCAGACTGCCGACGTCCAGCGCTTCTTCGAAGAGGCCAGCGGCCAGCTCAACGAACGCGGCGATCCGCGCACCAAGGCCCTGGTGCGGCGCATCCTCGACGACACGGCGAAGCTGATCGAAGAAATGCAGGTCACGCCCGACGAATTCTGGAAAGCGGTGGACTACCTGAACCGCCTGGGCAGCCGCCAGGAGGCCGGCCTGCTGGCCGCCGGGCTGGGCCTGGAGCATTACCTGGACCTGCTGCTCGACGCCCAGGACGCCGAGGCCGGCCTCACCGGCGGCACGCCGCGCACCATCGAAGGGCCGCTGTACGTCGCCGGCGCGCCGCTGAGCGACGGCGAGGCACGGATGGACGACGGCCGCGACGCCGGCACCGTGATGTTCCTCCAGGGCCGCGTCAGCGGTCCCGACGGCCAGCCGCTGGCCGGGGCCATCGTCGATGTCTGGCACGCCAATACCCAAGGCACCTATTCCTACTTCGACAGCAGCCAGTCCGAATACAACCTGCGCCGGCGCATCCGTACCGACGCCGACGGCCGCTACCGTGCGCGCAGCATCGTGCCGTCCGGCTACGGTTGCCCGAGCGACGGCCCGACCCAGGAACTGCTCGACCGCCTCGGCCGCCACGGCCAGCGGCCGGCGCACATTCACTTCTTCGTCTCGGCGCCCGGCCATCGCCACCTGACCACCCAGATCAACCTGGCGGGCGACCGCTACCTGTGGGACGACTTCGCCTACGCCACCCGCGATGGGCTGATCGGCGACCTGCGCTTCAACGACGACCCCGCCGCGGCCCGCGACCGCGGCGTGGAGGGCGGACGCTTCGCCGAACTGGATTTCGACTTCCAGCTCCAGGCCAGCCCGGCACCCGCCGCCGAGCGCCGCAGCCAGCGGCCGCGGGCATTGCAGGGGTAAGGCGGGGAGCGGGGAGGGCGGCTGGTCGCTGGCGACCATGCCGCCTTCTTCCGCCAGGCGCGACGGCGGATAAAAAAAGGCGCCATGACTGGCGCCTCAGGACTTGTCCAAAGGAGCAACCCAAAAAGGACAAGTGTATTGCTCGGTGAAAGGCTGCTCAGCCGTTGCCGTTCTTGCGCTCGGCGCATTTGCTGCGGTCGGTCTTCTGCGCTTGCGCTTCCAGTTGTTGCTTCTGCAGGCGCTTTTCGCGCAGTTCTTTCTGCGCGGCGCGGAATTCGGCGTTGTACTGCCAGGAGCGTTCGCTGCCGTCCTGGGCCTGGGCAGTAGCGGCGCCGGTCGCCAGCAGGGCGGCCAGCAGCATCGGGATGATCTTCATGGCAAACCTCTCGGGTTGGCTCGTCGCCGGGGCGAGGTATTCGTCCCGTTTGAGCAAAGAGTAAGAGCGGACGGATTACCCGAGGGTGAGTGGAAAATTACGTTTCCGATAACTTCGGCGATGCTCCGTTGCATGGCGGAGGAGTCTGCGCGAAGCGCATTAAGTGCGAGTTAAGATTGCGGAAAAGTAATCCCCGCCTCATGTCTGCGTCATTTCCCCGGTTCCAGAATCAGCCCCACGGTCAATGCCGGTTGCGGCAGGACTGCGCGGGGGCGCGATCGACCAGAAGTTCACGCACAGCCAGCGCCGCAAGGCATGGCCGCAGAAGAAAAACAGACATGAACCGATCTGGAGCAATCGCCATGCAAGGGGATGGAAAGAAACGACTGTGGACGCTTCCACTGCTGCTGGGCGCCGGACTGATGGCCTCGGCCGTCGCCGAGGAGAACGCCGAGCGGAGCAAGGAAGGTTTCATCGAGGGCAGCGAGGTCAACCTGCTGCTGCGCAACTTCTACTTCAACCGCGACTTCCGCAAGGGCCAATCGAGCCCGGCGGGCGGCGGCTACACCGAGGAGTGGGTGCAGGGCTTCATGGCCAACTTTTCCTCGGGCTTCACCCAGGGCACGCTGGGCGTCGGCATCGACGCCTTCGCCCAGCTCGGCGTGCGCCTGGACAGCGGCGGCGGGCGTTCCGGCGCCGGCGGTAGCGTCGACCTGCTGCCCTATGACGACCAGGGGCGGCCGCAGGACGACTATTCGCGAGCCGGCGGCGCGGTCAAGCTGCGCTGGTATGGCACCGTGCTGCGGGTCGGCGACGTGTTCCCGGAAACCCCGGTGATCCAGTACGGCAACAGCCGGCTGTTCCCCTCCAGCTTCCGTGGCTTCACCCTGGTCAACGACAGCCTGGCGAAGGGCCTGACCCTGCAGGCCGGCAAGCTGAACTCGATGACCCAGCCGAACAGCACCAGCGGCAGCGACGACTTCTACAGCTTCTACACCGGCCGGCGCATCGACTCGCCGTGGGTCGCCTACGCCGGCGGCGACTACCAGGCCACCGAGCACTGGAGCGTCAGCCTCTACGGCAGCCGCCAGAAGGACGCCTGGGACCAGTACTACGCCGGCACCAGCTTCAACTATCCGCTGGACGACAAGCTGTCCCTGCTCGGCGGCGCCAACTACTACAAGGTCAAGGACCAGGGCAGGCAGGTGATGGGCGAACTCGACAACGACATCTGGAGCGTGCGCGGCGGCTTCGCCTACGGCCCGCACCAGGTGCTGCTGTCGTACCAGCGCAACAACGGCGACGACGACTTCGACTACCTGCGCCAGACCGACTCCATCTACCTGGACAACTCGATCCAGTACAGCGACTTCAACTCGCCCAAGGAACGCTCGCTGATGCTCCGCTACGACCTCGACATGGCCGCCTTCGGCGTGCCGGGGCTGAGCTTCATGACCCGCTATGGCAAGGGCTGGGACGCCGATTATTCGAATGCCAACAGCGTCTACATGCGCACCGACGCCAACGGCAACCCGCTGACCAACCAGGGCCGCTGGGAACGCGACGTGGAGGTCAAGTACGTGGTGCAGGGCGGCGCGGCCAAGGACCTGGCGTTCCGCGTGCGCCAGGCCACGGTGCGCTCCGACAGCTTCGAGTCGGACCTCGACGAAGTCCGCCTGATCGTCGAATACCCGCTGCAAATCCTCTGAAGGCGCGCCGCCGCCCCATCCGGGGCGGCGCTCTGCGACAGCCCGTTGCTGGCGGCTGCGCGGCGGCGCTGCTACTTTCCTCTGGGTAGGCGGGCCGAAGGGCGGTTCCTGGCCGGGCATGGCTTCGACCTGCCGGTGGGCGCCGCGACCCGAACCTCGGCCACGCCATTCCACCCATGCCGCCCGGGCACCGGCGTGCCCGTGGCAGCCCAGGCTACGGGCGCCGCGTAGCCAGCCAAGCGGGAGTCGACATGGCCTCGTGGACCTTGGTGGACGCCAGCGCGATCGCTGTCCGCCATCCCTACACCTTCTACAAACCGGACGCGGAGACCATCGACCGGGTCGCCGCCGGGGAAAGCGTCAAGCTGATCTTCGCCTTCGATACCGACAACCCCGATGCGCCGCGCGCCGAGCGGCTCTGGGTGACGGTCGAGGGCATCGAGGCGGATGGCGCCTTCAGCGGCCGCCTGGACAACTATCCGCAATACATCCGCGACCTGTCGCTGGGCGAGCGCATCGTCTTCGAGGCGCGGCACATCATCAACACCGAGCACGACCCGCGGGAAACGCCGATCTCGCGCTATGCCCGGCGCTGCTTCGTGACGCGCCGGGTGATAGACGAGGGGAAGGCGGTCGGCTACCTCTACCGCGAGGCGCCGGAAGAGGAAAACGACAGCGGCTGGCGGCTGATGGCCGGCGACGAGTCGGACGACTACATGAATACCGCCGGGACCACCGCCTACGTCAGCCTGGGCTCGGTGCTGAACGCCGACGACAGCATCCTGCCGCTGCTCGAGGCGCCGCCGGGACGGGCGTTCGAGCGGCTGGCCGACGGTTCCTTCATAGAGGTGCAGGGACCGGAGGGTTGAGCCTCAGCCAGGCAGCTCGGCGAGGAAGCGCTCCAGGCGCTCGGCCAGGGCCAGGTAGTCGTCGGGACTGCGGTTGCTGCCCATCTTTCCCGACCTGACCCGCCTGGCGTCGCTGCGCTCGCGCTCGGCGCGGCTGGCGAGGGCCAGGCGCAGGGCGCTGGCCCGCGACGGCGACTCCTCCAGCAGCGGTCGCGCCATGATCCGCGCGGCGTCGGCGTCGCCGTATTGCAGGGCGAGGAGCACCGTATTCGGGTCGGAGATCGCGCCGAGCCGCAACAGGCGTTCGGCCAGGACCGCATCGAGGTGCGCGGCGCCAATCTGCAGGCTGTCCTGGTGCACCGCGACGCCCTGGTCGAGCAGCCATCTGGCGGCCTCCAGGCGCCCGCGGGCGAGGCAGGCCTCCAGCACGCCGCCGCGTCCGCGCAAGGTTTCGGCGAAGTCGCAGCCGGCATCGCGCAGGCGTTGCAGCAGGTCGATGTCGCCGTCTTGCGCAGCTTCGGCCAGGGCCAGTTGACGCAGCCTTGGCTCGGCGGCCAGGCTGCCGTCGGCGAGGGCCGGCCGCCAGTCGAGGATGCGCTGGCGCAGCAGGACTTCCAGGCGGCCCTTCAGCGCCTTGCCGGGCTCCCCGGCGGCCTCCAGGGCGTCCAGCGCTTCCAGCAGCTCGTCGGCCACGCCGCAGGCGTTCTCGGCGTCGAACGGGTCCTGTTCGAAGGACAGCAGGCGGAACAGCCCGCCGACGTCGTCGGCCAGGCGCGTCACCGAATCCTGGTGCAGGCGTCCGGCCCAGGCCGGCGGCAGGCCGTGGCTCCAGGCGATTACCGCGCCATGCTCGGGGCCGGGTTCGACGCAGACGTAGAGCCGCTCCAGGTACTCGAAGCCACCGAACGGCAGGTAGGCCAGCTTGCCGTTCCAGTCGCGGCCTTCTTCTGCCGCGGCTTCCGCCGCCAGCTCGAGCTCGTGTTCGATCCAGCCCCAGAGGTCGTGGTAGCCGTCGCTGTCCGGATAGAACAGTTCGCTGAAAGAGAACGGGTGGCGGTGGCCGTCGTAGTCGACTTCCAGGTCATAGCCGAGGCGCCCGCCGAAACAGGTGCGCCAGAGGCGCAGCAGCTCTTCTGGAATCGGTCCGGCCAGGCCTTCGGCAAGACGCTGGACGTGTTCGGCGGACACCGGCGGCTGGGCGTCGTACACCACGCAGCCGTCGAACACGGCCAGGCGATGGGCCAGCAGGAGTTGGCGTTCGGCGGGGGAGAGTTCCATTCTCTGTGGTCCTGTCGATTCGGGGCGGCCACTCTAGCACGGCGAGGGTGCGCGTTCCGCAACGCCTTGGCTATCATGCGCGGCTTTCCATCCGCCCTGGCCGGAGTCCGTCGAACCATGCACACCTTGCAGCAACTGCGCAGCGGCGAACTGGCCGGCGCCACGCGCCTGGACCTGTCCTGCGGCCTGCGCGAGTTCCCCCGGGAAATCTTCGAACTGGCCGACTCCCTGGAGGTGCTCAACCTCAGCGGCAATGCCCTGGACAGCCTACCGGACGACCTCGGCCGGCTGCATCGTCTCAAGGTGCTGTTCTGTTCCGCCAACGACTTCGCCGAATTGCCGGCGGCGGTGGGCGACTGTCCGGCGCTGAGCATGGTCGGCTTCAAGTCCAACCGCATCGAGCGGGTGCCGGCCGCGGCCCTGCCGCCAGCGCTGCGCTGGCTGATCCTCACCGACAACCGGATTGCCACGCTGCCCGAGGAACTGGGCCGCCGGCCGTTGCAGAAGCTGATGCTGGCCGGCAACCGCCTGGAGGCCTTGCCCGAGAGCATGGCCGCTTGCGAAGGCCTGGAACTGCTGCGGATCGCCGCCAACCGTTTCCAGCGCCTGCCGGCCTGGCTGGCGACGCTGCCGCGCCTGGCCTGGCTGGCCTACGCCGGCAACCCGTTGTGCCGTCTGCCGGCGCTGGCCGACAGCGGCATCGCTGCGCTGGACTGGAGCGAGCTGAGCCTGGACGGTTTGATCGGCGAAGGAGCCTCCGGGGTCATCCATCGCGCCGGCTGGCACCAGCCGGACGGCTCGACGCGCACGGTGGCGCTGAAGCTGTTCAAGGGCGAAGTGACCAGCGATGGCACCCCCGCCAGCGAGATGGCCGCCTGCCTGGCGGCGGGGCGCCATGCGCAATTGATCGAGGTGCTCGGCCAGCTCGCCGGGCATCCGCAAGGGCGCGACGGGCTGGTGCTGGAGCTGCTCGACGACGCCTATCGCAACCTGGCGGGGCCGCCGAGCCTGGAGTCCTGTACCCGCGACGTCTATCCGCCGGGACTGCGCTTCGAGCTGGCCACGGCGCTGCACCTGGCGGCCTCGCTCGCCGCGTTGATGGCCCATCTGCATGGACGCGGCATCAGCCATGGCGACTTCTATGCGCATAACATCCTCTGGCGCGAGGATGGCGCCTGCCTGCTGGGCGATTTCGGCGCCGCGTCCTTTCTCCCGGACGACGCCGTGCTCGCCGGCGCCCTGCGGCGCCTGGAAGTACGTGCCTTCGCCTGCCTGCTGGAAGAGTTGCTCGAGCGCAGCGAGGCGCCGCCGGGGCAGGCCTCGCTACGTGCGGCGCTGGTCGAGTTGCAGCGACGTTGCGCGCTGCCACGGGTGAGCGAGCGGCCGGACTTCGGCGAGATCCAGGCGATCTTGCGCGACCTTGCCGCTCGCAGCCAGGCGTTTCCTCAAGTTCGATGAATTTGTCCGAAATTGACCGCAGGCTGATAAATATCAACGTAGTTCTAGCGGGCTTGGAGCTAGACTGACAAGTATGTCAGGAACGCGGCCAACGAGGGTAAACATGGATTCCTACGGCGTCACTTTCGCAATCATCGTGCTGGGCATGCTCTTCATCGGCACGGGTTTCACCAAGCGCGACACGCCGTTCGGCCTGTTCCTCATGTGGGTCGGGGTGATCTGCATGCTGGCCATCATCAGCTACCGCATCTATATCGCCACCCATTACTGAAGCGCCACCCGCGCCTGCAATGGCGGGCGCGGAGGTCCGCCGCTCAGTCGCGCGTCTCGCCCATGGCCCGGGCATAGCCGGACGGGGCGAAGCGCAGGGTCACCAGCAACATCGCCACCACGCTCGCCGCGAGCAGCAGCCAGGAGGCCTGGAAGCTGCCGGTGGCGTCGCGCAGCCAGCCGGTCAGGTAGGGCACGATGCCGGTGATGATGAAGCCGATGCCTTGCACGAAGGCCGCCAGGCTTCCCGCCGCACGCGGCTCGTGGAGGTGGTCGAGGGTCAGGGTCAGGCTGAGGGCGAAGCAGGCGCCCAGGCCGTAGCCGATCAACGCCACCCACAGTGCCGCGTGCTGTAGCGGCATCAGCAGCAGGCCGCAGAAGCCGCCGAGCTGGACCAGCAGCGCGGCCAGCAGCCAGGGCCGGCGGTCGAGGCGGCGGCGAATCAGCAGCGGCACGCTGAGCGCGGCGAGCACCTGGAAGATGGTCATGATCCCGACCAGCCCGCCGCTGTCCTGGGCGCTCCAGCCGAGCTGGCGGTAGTACACCGGCAACCAGGCCACCATGCTGGTGTAGCCGCCGTTGATCAGCCCGAAATACACCGCCAGCAGCCAGCCACGGCGATTGCCGAAGAAGTGCCGGACCGGCCCCTCGCCAGCGCTCGGCAGCACCTCCCTTGGCCGCGCGAACATCCACAGCAGCAGCGCCAGCAGGGCCGGTACGGCCCAGGCGCCGAGGCCGGCCTGCCAGTTGGAGAAGTGTTCGGCGATCCGCGGGCTGAGCACCGCCGCGGTTCCGCCGCCGGCCATCAGCGAGGCCGAGTAGAGGCCCATCGCCGCCGGGACCCGCCTCGGGAACCAGCGCTTGACCACGCCCGGTACCAGCGCCTGGATGATCGCCACGCCGCTGCCGGCCAGCGCGGCGCTGGCGATCAGCGCCAGCCCGCTATCCAGTTCCAGGCGCCAGAGGCAGGCTGCGGCGATGGCCAGCAGTCCGCAGACGATGCCGCGGTGCTCGGCCAGCCAGCGCCCGAGCCAGGGCAGCAACAGCGCCACCAGGCCCATGCAGAGCACCGGCAACACCGTCAGCAGCGACGCGCCCTGGAAGCCGAGACCGGTGCCGGCGGTGATTTCCTCGAGCAGCGGGCCGATGCCGGTGAGGATCGGTCGCAGGTTGATGCCGAGGCAGAAGATCACCAGCAGGCCGACCCAACTGACCTCCGCCGCGCCGACGCCGGTGGCGGCCTGGCCGCCGGAAGGGATTCGCGCGCTCATGCCTGGCGTTGCCGCCATTGCCGGTACAGACCCTCTTCGCCGGCAGGACGCAGGGCGCGTAGCGGCAGGCTTTGCCGCTGTGGCGGGCGCGCCATCTCGGCGTAGAGCGTGGCCGTGGACAGGCCGAACGGTTCGCCGTCCTCGTTGGAATAGGCGAACCAGGCCGCCTGGATGCCGCAGAGATGCATGGCGGCCAGACACATCGGGCAGGGATGGCCGCTGGCGTAGATCACACAACCGTCCAGACGCGGGCTGCCGAGCGCCTGACTGGCCTGGCGGATCGCCTGCAGTTCGGCGTGGGCGCTGGGATCGTGGGTCTCGTGGATCTGGTTGACGCCGCGGGCCAGGACCCGCCCGTCGCGCACCAGCACGGCGCCGAACGGGCGGCCGCCGGCCTCGACGTTGGCGCGGGCGAGGGCGATGGCCTCGCGCATGAAGATTTCATCGGACATGTCTTTCTCCTTCGCTTTCATTGGGCGCCGGCGGCCAGCAGCAGCCGCTCGATCCCGCCCTGGCCGCGCTGGCGGGCGTGGGCCAGCGGGCTGACGCCGTCGGCATCGGCCAGGTTGACGTCGGCGCCGGCGTCGATCAGCAGGCGCACGATCTCCTGGTGGCGCGGACCACCGTCACTCAGCAGGATCGCCTCGAGCAGCCCGGTCCAGCCGAGCTTGTTGACATGGTTGGGATCGACCCCGGCTTGCAGCAGCGTCTTCACCACTTCCACATGGCCGCGTTCGCAGGCCGGGATCAGCGCGGTGCCGCCATAGCGGTTGGTACTCTTCAGGTCGGCGCCGTGGAGCAGGGTCAGGCGCAGGATTTCCAGGCGGCCCTCGGCGCCGGCCAGCAGATACGGGCTGTCGAGCCGGCTGTTCTGCCGGTTGACGTCGGCGCCGGCCTCGATCAACTGGCGCGCCACCGCCAGGTGGTCGTTGGCGGTGGCCAGCAGCAGCGGGGTGCTACCGTCGGCGCTGGGCGCGTCGACCTCGACCTTGCGTTCGAGCAGGCTGGCGACCTGCGCGGTATCGCCGCGACGCGCGGCTTCGAGCAATGCTCCGGCGTCGCTCGCGCCGGCGCCTCCGCTGAATGCTGCGCAGACCAGCATGGCTCCGCTCCTGCATAGATTGGCCAGGGACATGTCGATGGGCTCCGATAGGCGTTGGCGAAAAGTATGGCGTCGATGTCATGTATGCTGAAATTAAATGATGTAATGCCTTTCAGTGGGAGTGTGCATGCTCGATCTGGTCCTGCTCCGTACCTTCGTCAGCGTTGTCGACACCGGCAACTTCACCCGCGCCGGCGAACACCTGCATCTGACCCAGTCCACCGTCAGCCAGCAGGTCATCCGCCTCGAACAGAACCTCGGTTGCCGCCTGCTCGACCGCAGCCAGCGGCAGGTTTTGCCGACCGAGGAAGGCGAGCGTCTGCTTGGCTACGCGCGGCGCCTGCTGCGGCTCTCGGACGAGGCCAGCGAGGCCCTCAGCCCGGCCCATGGCGACGGCGTGCTGCGCCTCGGCGTGCCGGAAGACCTCGCCGGCGAAGTGCTGATGCCGGTGCTGACGCGCTTCACCGAAGAGCGTCCGCGACTGCGCCTGGAGGTCGAGAGCGGTCTCAGCCATCACCTGCTGCGCCTCTATCGCAGCGGCGAGCTGGACCTGCTGCTGGTCAAGCAGTGGGGGGCCGACAGCGACTGCCATGCACGCTGGGCCGAGCCGCTGGGCTGGTTCGGCAGCGCCACGCGGCCGTTCGGCGAGGGTTCGCCGGAGGAGCCGGTGCCGCTGGTGGTGTTCCCGGTCGGCGCGCTGTATCGCCAGGAGATGATCCATGCCCTGGAGAGCATCGGGCGTCGCTGGCGCATCGGCTATTCCAGCGCCAGCCTGGCCAGCCTGGTGGCCGCGGTCGGCGCCGGACTGGGGGTCAGCCTGCTGCCGCTGGGCTGCGTCGGGCCCGAGCATCGCCTGCTTGGCGCGCAGGCCGGCTTCCCGCCCATCGCTGGCCTGGAGCTGGCGCTCTACGCGCGGCCCGAGCTGGACAGCGCCGGGCGCACCCTCCGCGACCGCCTGCGCGACCTCTGCGATGCACGCCTGGAAGGGTTGCAGGGCGAGCGCTGAGCGCTGTCTCCGGGCTATGATCCGGCTCCCTCAGCGAATGGACACGGAAGCCCGCCACATGTCCCGACCCACCCTGCAAGTCGACCTGCTGGTCGAGTCCTTCAACTACAAGGCCTGGTCCGACCGCCGCACCCTCGATGCCATCGCCCGGATCGACGCCGAGGCGTTCCCGGCCTCGCTGGCCTTCGCCTTGCAACAGCTCAATCACATGGCGATCGTCGAGGAACTGTTCAGGGCGCGCCTGCTGGGCGAGCCGGCGCCCCACCAACAGACCAACAGCGAGGTGGTGCCTGGCTACGACGTCCTGCGTCGCCGGCTGGAAGATTCGGCCGCCTGGTTCGCCGGCTATGTCGCCGAGCTGCCGCTGGAGCGTCGCGGCGAATGGCTGCGCTTCCGCTTCGCCGATGGCCGCGACGGCGGCATGACGCGCCAGGAGATCCTCTTCCATATCGTCAACCATGGCACCTACCATCGCGGCGCCATCGGTCATGCCCTCGACCTGGCGGGCGCGCCCCGGCCGGCGGATACCTACACCCTGTATATCCACTCCGCGCAGCCGGAGCGGCGGGAATAGCCCGCGGCAATGGCCGCCGAGCCTCTACGCCATCGCCGAGAAACGACGTGGGGCTCGACCGAGCCCCCGCGCTGCGCATAAAAAAGCCCCGCGACCAGGAGCTGCAATCGCGGGGCTGGAGTGGCCGATTTCCATCGGCCGGGGATAGCCGGTTCAGGCGCTGGGTTGCCAGCCACCGCCGAGGGAGCGGTAGATCGCCACGATGCCGCGGTACAGCTCGACCTCGGCCTGGGCCTGGGCATCTTCGGCGGAGAGTTGCTCGCGTTCGGCGTCCAGCAGCACCAGGAAATCGGTGGTGCCTTCGCGGTAGCGGATCGCCGCCTGTTGCGCGGCGGCGCGGCTGGCTTCCGACTGGCGGACCAGCGAGACCAGGCGCTCCTGGCGCTTGCCATAGTCGCTGAAGGCATTCGCCGATTCTTCCAGGGCCAGCAGCACCTGCTGTTCGTAGCTGGCCAGCGCGGCGTCGGCGTCGGCCTTGGCGCCTCGCAGGCGGGCACGCACGCTGCCGAGGTCGAAGGCGGCCCAACTGATGCTCGGGCCGACGCTCCAGGCGCGGGCGGCGCTCGAGCCGATCTGCGAGCCCCGCCCGGCGGTGAAGCCGAGGAAGCCGCTGAGGCTGACCCGCGGGAACAGGTCGGCGGTGGCCACGCCGACGTCGGCGGTGCTGGCGGCCAGGCGCCGTTCGGCGGCGCGGATGTCCGGCCGGCGGCGCAGCAGTTCGCCGGGATCGCCGATCGGCAGGGCCTTGGTGATCGCCGGCAGGTCGCGCGGCGAAAGGTCCACTGTCAACTCTTCCGGCCGTTGGCCGAGGAGGGTGGCGATACGGTGCCTGGCGCGCTCGGCTTCCGCCTGCAGTTGCGGCACGCTGGCGGCGGTGGCCGCCAGGCGCGCATCGGCGCGCAGTACGTCGAGTTCGGCACCGACCCCGGCGTCGCGCAGTTGCTCGGTGAGCTGGCGCGACTCCTTCTGGTTCTCCAGGTTGCTCAGGGCAATCTTCTCGCGCAGTTGCGCGCCGCGCAGTTGGCCGTAGGCGTCCACCAGCTCGGCGATCAGGCTGACCTGCAGTTGCTGCAGGTCGGCCTCGGCTGCTTCGCTGAGGGCGTCGCTGGACTCCAGCTGACGGCGGATGCGCCCGAACAGGTCAAGCTCCCAGGCGCTATCCAGGCCAAGGTCGTAGCGCTCGCTGTTGACCCGGTCCTCGGTCACTCCCGGTTGCTGGCCCTTGCCGATGTCGGCGCTGGCGCGGCTGGTGACCACCGGGAAGCGATCGTTGGCCACGTCGTCGCGCAGGGCGCGGGCGGCGCGCAGGCGGGCGAAGGCCACGCGCAGGTCGCGGTTGCCGCTCAGCGACTGTTCGACCAACTGGTTCAGGGTCGGATCGTCGAACTGTTTCCACCACAGGCTTTCGAAGCGGCTGCGGTCGTAGGGCTTGCTCGCCGTGGCGTCGATCTTCGCCGCCGCGGTGTCGGGGGTCCGGTAGTCCGGACCCACCGTGCAGGCGCTGAGCGCCAGCAGACTGAACAGACCCAGGGCGGACGCGAGCCCGCTCCGGATCGACTGCGCGTGAATCATGCATGCACCTCTGGCAGGCCTTTGTCGTTGGCGGCGCGGCGCGCTTCGCGGTTCTCCACGAAGCGGCGGATGAGGACGTAGAACACCGGCGTCAGCAGCAGGCCGAAGAAGGTCACCCCGATCATCCCGGAGAACACCGCCACGCCCATCGCATGGCGCATCTCGGCGCCGGCGCCGGTGGAGATCACCAGCGGCACCACGCCCATGATGAAGGCGATGGACGTCATCAGGATCGGCCGCAGGCGCAGGCGGCAGGCTTCCAGCACCGCGGCGACGCGGTCCATGCCTTCCTCCTGCTTGTCCTTGGCGAACTCGACGATCAGGATCGCGTTCTTGCACGCCAGCCCCACCAGAACGATCAGGCCGATCTGGGTAAAGATGTTGTTGTCGCTGCCGGCCAGGATCACCCCGGTGATCGCCGACAGCAGGGTCATCGGCACGATCAGGATCACCGCCAGCGGCAGGCTCCAGCTCTCGTACTGGGCGGCCAGCACGAGGAAGGCCAGCAGCACGCAGAGCGGGAAGACGAACAGCGCGGTATTGCCGGCGAGGATCTGCTGGTAGGTCAGCTCGGTCCACTCGTAGGTCATGCCGTTGGGCAGTTCCTCCTTCAGCAGCTTCTCGATCGCCGCCTGCGCCTGGCCGGAGCTGTAGCCCGCGGCCGGGGCGCCGTTGAGTTCGGCGGTGATGAAGCCGTTGTAGTGCATCACACGGTCCGGACCGGAGGTGTCGCTGACCTTGATGAAGGACGCCAGCGGGACCATCTCGCCGAGGTTGTTGCGCACCTTCAACTGGCCGATCTGCTCGGGTTCGAGGCGGAACTGCTGCTCGGCCTGGACGTTGACCTGATAGGTACGGCCGAAGCGGTTGAAGTCGTTCGCGTACAGCGAGCCGAGGTAGACCTGCAGGGTGTCGAAGATGTCGCTGATCGCCACGCCGTGGGTCTTGGCCTTCTCGCGGTCGATGTCGGCGTCGATCTGCGGCACGTTGACCTGGTAGCTGGAGAACACCGAGCTGGGTTCCAGCTCAGGCAGCGCACGGGCCTTGGTGATGATGTTCTGGGTCTGCTTGAACAGCTCCTCGTAGCCCTGGTTGCCACGGTCCTCGATCTGCAGGCGGAAGCCGCCGATGGTCCCCAGCCCCTGTACCGGCGGCGGCGGGAAGATCGCGATGTAGGCGTCCTGGATGTCGGCGTACTTGGCGTTCAGCGCGGCGGCGATGGCCCCGGCCGACTGGCTCGGGTCCTTGCGCTCGTCGAACGGCTTCAGCGGGGTGAACACGATGCCGCTGTTCGGGCTGTTGGTGAAGCCGTTGATCGACAGGCCGGGGAAGGCCACCGAGTCTGCCACGCCGGGCTGCGCCAGGGCGATCTCGGACATCTGCTTGATCACCGCCTCGGTACGGTCCAGGCTGGCCGCGTCGGGCAACTGGGCGAAGGCCACCAGGTACTGCTTGTCCTGCTGCGGGACGAAACCGGTCGGCGTGCTGGAGAAGCCGAAGTAGGTCAGCACCATCAGTCCGCCGTAGACCAGCAGGGCGATCGAGCTGCCGCGCAGGACCCGGTTCACCGTGCCGACGTAGCCATGGCTGGCGCGGTCGAAGAAACGGTTGAACGGACGGAACAGCCAACTGCCGAGGAGCTTGTCGAGGAACACCGAGAAGCGGTCCTTCGGCTCGTGGTGGCCCTTGAGCAGGACCGCCGCCAGCGCTGGCGACAGGGTCAGCGAGTTGAACGCCGAGATCACCGTGGAGATCGCGATGGTCAGGGCGAACTGGCGGTAGAACTGCCCGGTGAGGCCGGAGATGAACGCGGTCGGGATGAACACCGCGCAGAGCACCAGCGCCGTGGCGATGATCGGCCCGGTCACCTCGCGCATGGCACGCTTGGTGGCTTCCACCGGCTTGAGGCCGAGGCCGATGTTGCGCTCGACGTTCTCCACCACCACGATGGCGTCGTCCACCACGATGCCGATGGCCAGCACCAGGCCGAACAGCGACAGCGCGTTGAGCGAGAAGCCGAGCATGTGCATCACCGCGAAGGTGCCGATCAGCGACACCGGCACCGCGGCCAGCGGGATGATCGAGGCGCGCCAGGTCTGCAGGAACAGGATCACCACCAGCACCACCAGCACCAGGGCTTCGAACAGGGTGTGCACCACCGCCTCGATGGAGCCGCGGACGAAGATGGTCGGATCGTAGACGATGGAGTAGTCCATGCCTTGCGGGAAGCTGTGCTTCAGCTCGGCCATCTTCTCCCGCACCAGGTTGGAGATCTCGATGGCGTTCGAGCCGGGACGCTGGAAGATCGGGATCGCCACCGCCGGCTTGTTGTTCAGCAGCGAACGCAGGGCGTACTGGTTGGAGCCCAGCTCGACCCGGGCGATGTCGCGCAGACGGGTGATCTCGCCGTTGGCGCCGGCGCGGATGATGATGTTCTCGAACTCTTCCTCGGTGACCAGGCGACCCTGGGTGTTGATCGACAACTGGAAGCTGGTATCGCTCGGCGCCGGCGGCGCGCCCAGGGTGCCGGCGGCGACCTGGCGGTTCTGCTCGCGGATGGCGTTGACCACGTCGGTGGCGGTGAGGTTGCGCGAGGCGACCTTGTTCGGGTCCAGCCAGACGCGCAGCGAATAGTCGCCGAGGCCGAACAACTGGACGTCGCCGACGCCGTCGAGGCGGGCCAGTTCGTCCTTCACGTTGAGCACCGCGTAGTTCGACAGGTAGAGCATGTCGTAGCGGTTATCCGGCGAGGTCAGGTGCACGACCATGGTCAGGTCGGGCGAGGCCTTGTCGACGGTGATGCCGAGCCGGGTCACTTCTTCCGGGAGCTTCGGCTCGGTCCGGGTGACGCGGTTCTGCACCTGCACCTGGGCGTTGTCCAGGTCGGTGCCGAGGGCGAAGGTGATGGTCAGGGTCAGCTTGCCGTCGGAGGTCGACTGGGAGGACATGTAGAGCATGTTCTCCACCCCGGTGATCGCCTGTTCAAGGGGAGAGGCGACGGTCTCGCCGATGACTTTCGGGTTGGCGCCGGGGAAGTTGGCGCGGACCACGACGGTCGGCGGCACCACTTCCGGGTATTCGCTGATGGGTAGCTGGAACAGGGAGATGGCGCCGCCAATCAGGATCAGCAGCGACAGCACCGCGGCGAAGATCGGCCGCTGGATGAAGAATTGGGAGAAATTCATCGGTTCTTCCTATCGCCGCGCTCAGCCGCGCGGCTCGTTGCGAGTGGCGTTGTCCTTGGACGCCGCCACCTTCGGTGGTTCGCTGTCGCCGACCGACTGCCGCAGGCGCGCGAGGGTGGCCAGGGTGTCGGCGCTGGCCATCTCGACCTTCTGCGGATCCACCTGCATGCCCGGGCGGACCCGCTGCAGGCCATTCACGACGATCCGGTCGCCCTTGCTCAGGCCGCTGCGGACGATGCGCAGGCCCTCCAGCTTCGGTCCCATCTCGACGGTGCGGTAGACGGTCTTGTTGTCGCCATCCAGGACCAGCACGAACTTCTTGCCCAGGTCGGTGCCGACCGCTTCGTCCTTGATCAGGGTGGCGGCGTAGGTCTTGCTGCCGACCAGCTTCAGGCGCACGTAGAGGCCCGGGGTGAACTCGCCCTTGGCGTTGTCGAACACGGCGCGGCCGCGGATGGTGCCGGTACGCGGGTTGACCTGGTTGTCGAGGAAGTCCAGCCGGCCCAGGTGCGGGTTGCCGTCCTCGCTGCTCAGGCCGAGGTAGACCGGGCTCTCGCTGCGCGTGTCGCGACCGGCCTGGCGGGCCAGCTCGACGTACTTGAGGAACACGCGTTCGTCGGCGTCGAAGTAGGCGTAGACCTTGTCGGTGCTGACCAGGGTGGTGAGCAGGGTTTCCCCGGAGTTGACCAGGTTGCCGGCGGTGACCTCGGCGCGGCTGACGCGACCGTCGATCGGCGCGGTGATCCGGGTGAAGCTCAGGTTCAGGCGTGCCGCGTCCAGTTGCGCCTGGGTCGCGGCGACCGCCGCCTTGGCTTCCTGGGCGGCGGTGGTGCGGGCGTCGGCGAGTTCCGCGGAGATCGCGTTGCTGGCGCGCAGGCGTTCGCCGCGCTGGGCTTCGTTGACGCTCCGCGCCTGGGCCGCGCGGGCCTGTTGCAGCTGGGCTTCGAGGCGCTTGACCTCGGCCTCGAACGGGCGCGGGTCGATCTGGAACAGCAGGTCGCCTTTCTTCACCAGTGCGCCTTCATGGAAGGCCACGCGGTCGATGTAGCCCGACACCCGCGGGCGCAGCTCCACCGACTCCGGGGCCTCCAGGCGGCCGGTGAATTCGTCCCACTCGTTCAGCGGTTGTTCGATGACTTCGGCGACGCTGACCTTGGGCGCCGCCATGCCTTGGGTGGTTTCCGGGGCCTTGCCGCAGGCGCTCAGGACCAGTACGGCCGCGAGTGCGAGGGGGTAGCGCCAGGAGAAGTGGGATGACTGTTCCATGCTTGACTCCGCCAGTCGGTTTTTCGGGATTGGCGAAGTCTGCGGGCTGCTCCGGCAGGGAACTAATCGAACGACGAGATTTTGATTATCACGAACAGTGATACATGGTTTTTCGTTTTCTGTAACAGTCGATGGTTATGGACAGTGCTTTCGATGGAATAAGCCGCACACCCGCGGCGCGCGATCGATTTTCCCGTTGCGACGCCTCGTGCGGGTAGCTGCCGGAGGGCTCAGAGACTGTCCGGATCGCCGATGAACATGCTGATCCGCGAGCGCAGCCAGCGTTCGGCCGGATCGTTGTCCTGGGCGCCGCGCCAAGCCATCGACAGTTCGAAGGCCCGGGTCTCGAACGGTGGGTCCTCGGCGCGTAGGCCGCCGGCGGCGATCAGCGCCTGGGCGGCGTAGTCGGGCACGGTGGCGATGATGTCGGTGCCGGCCAGGAGGGTGCCGAGGCCGTTGAACTGCGGCACCGCCAGGACCACCTTGCGCTTGCGGCCGAATTTTTCCAGCTCCTCGTCGACGAAGCCGCTGAGGTCGCCGGCGAAGGACACCAGCGCGTGCGGTCGCGCGCAATAGTCGTCGAGGGTCAGCTGGCCGGGCGCGGAGTCGGCGCGGAGGATCTTCGGCTTGCTGCGGCGCACGGTCTTGCGCTTGGCGTTGGCCGGCAGTTCGTCGGTGTAGCTGACGCCCACCGAGATCTCCCCCGAGGCCAGCAGGTTCGGCATCAATAGATAGTTGGCGCGGCGCACGACGAGGACGATCCCCGGCGCCTCTGCGCGCAGGCGGCGGAGCAGGGGCGGCAGCAGGCCGAACTCGACGTCGTCGGAAAGGCCGATGCGGAACACCGCGGTGCTGGTCGCCGGATCGAACTCGCTGGCGCGACTCATGGCGGTGGAGATGGAATCCAGCGCCGGCGACAGGTGGGCGAAGATTTCCTGGGCTCGCGCGGTGGGTTCCATGCTGCGTCCGGTACGGACGAACAGCGGGTCGTCGAACAGCGTGCGCAGGCGCGACAGCGCGGCGCTGATGGCCGGCTGGCCGAGGAACAGTTTCTCTGCGGCGCGGGTCACGCTGCGTTCGTGCATCAGAGTCTCGAACACGATCAGCAGGTTCAGATCGACGCGGCGCAGGTCGTTTCGGTTCATGGCGTTCCTCGTTTCCAGGGGCTAGAGGCTGCAACCGCGGGGGCTCGCCGTCAAGCCTTGCGTGCGAGACGGGGCGGGGCCTGGCGAGGTGCCGGAGGGGCATAGGATCACTGACAGGCATAGCCATTATCAATAACGACGGGTGGTTTTGTCAGGCATGGGCGGATACAGTCACAACCCATGAGGTTATTCACCCCGTGATGCACTGCAGAGGTTTGCGATGTCCCGAGTGATCCGTTTTCATCAGTTTGGCCCGCCAGAGGTCCTCAAATGCGAAGAGCTGCCGACCCCGGCGCCGGCCGCAGGGGAAGTCCTGGTGCGTGTCCAGGCGATCGGCGTGAGCTGGAAGGATGTGCTCTGGCGTCAGAACCTGGCCCCGGAGCAGGCTGCGCTGCCGTCCGGTCTCGGCTTCGAACTGGCCGGCGAGGTGCTGGCGGTCGGCGTCGGCGTCGGCGACCTGCCGCTGGGTTCCCGCGTGGCCAGTTTCCCCGCCCATACCCCCGATCATTATCCGGCCTATGGCGACGTGGTGCTGATGCCGCGCGCGGCCCTGGCGGTATACCCCGAGGTACTCACCCCGGTGGAGGCCAGCGTCTACTACACCGGCCTGCTGGTGGCCTATTTCGGCCTGGTCGACCTGGCCGGGTTGAAGGCCGGGCAGACCGTGCTGATCACCGAGGCGGCGCGCATGTACGGACCGGTCTCGATCCAGTTGGCCAAGGCTCTCGGCGCGCGGGTGATCGCTTCCACCAAGTCCGCCGAGGAGCGCGAGTTCCTCCGCGAGCAGGGCGCCGACAAGGTGGTGGTGACCGACGAGCAGGACCTGGTCCTGGAAGTCGAGCGCTTCACCGAGGGCAAGGGCGTCAATGTCATCCTTGACGAATTGGGCGGCCCGCAGATGACCCTGCTCGGCGATGTCTCCGCCACCCGCGGCAAGCTGGTGCTGTATGGCTGCAACGGCGGCAACGAGTCGGCGTTCCCGGCCTGCGCCGCGTTCAAGAAGCACCTGCAGTTCTACCGCCACTGCCTGATGGATTTCACCGGTCATCCGGAGATGGGCCTGGAACGCAACGACGAGTCGGTGAGCAAGGCCCTCGCGCACATCGAGCAACTGACCCGCGATCGCCTGCTCAAACCGGTGGTCGACCGGGTATTCGAGTTCGACCAGGTGGTCGAGGCGCACCGCTACATGGAAACCTGTCCGAAGCGTGGCCGGGTGGTGATCCACGTCGCCGATTGAGGACGACCCGCAGCGAAAGAGCCCGGCCATCGAGCCGGGCTTTTTCGTGGGGGACAGAGGTCTCTGGGTTCTGGTCGCCAGCGCGTTAGGAGAGCAAAGGGACAGTTCGACTCTTCTTGAAAATATCTGTAATCCGGCTTCAGATCATTTGAAGCCCCAAGCGACCGAGGCTCGCCGCCAGTCGCAGGCGCGAGGTCTGCCAGTTGCCGAGGGCGCGGATGTGCTGGTCCTCGGCGCTGGCGTAGGCGGTCAGGGCGTTGAGCAGCTCGATCATGCTGCCGACCCCTGAGCGGTAGCGGCCCTGCACCACCTCCAGGCTTTGCCGCGACTGTTCGACCAGTTCGCGGGTGCGCGCCAGGCTGCGGGTCTCGACGCTGAGCGACTGGTAGTTGTTCCACACCTCCAGCGAAACCTGCTGCTCGGTGTCGGCCAGCTCCGCTTCGCTGGCTTCGCGGAGGGCCAGGGCGTTGCGGACCTGGTAGGTGCGTTCGAAGCCTTCGAACAACGGGATGTTCAGTTGCAGGCCGATGCTGCGGTCGCGTTCGCGGGTATCGCCGTTGAACGCCATCGCCTGGTCGCTATGGCTGCGTGCCAGGTTGGCGCTCAGCGCCAGGCTCGGCCGGCCGGCGGCGCGGCTTTCCTCCACCGAGGCGGCGGCGGCTTTCAGCCGCGCCTGGGCGGCGAGCAGCGCCGGATGCTCGCGGCGGGCTTCGGCGAGCATCTCGTCGATGGCCTTGACGAAGCCGGTGTCGGGTTGCGCCTCCAGCTCGCCGGAGAGGCGCAGCGGGGTATCCGGCGCCAGGCCCATGCACAGGGCGATGACGCCGAGGGCGTTGCTCAGGGCGCCTTCGTCGCGGACCTGGGCGAGGCTCGCCTGGGACAGCGCGGTCTGCGCCTGCAGGCGATCGGAAAGGGCGGCGGCGCCGGCCCGGTACTTGGCGTCGGCGGCTTCCAGGTTCTGCGCCGCCAGCTCCGCGACCTGCCGCGAGGCGGCCAGGCTGCGCTGGGCGGCGAGGGCGTCGTAGTAGGCCTGGCCGGCGACCTGGCCGGCGGTGCCGAACACGTCCGGCTCGTAGGCGGCGGCGCCGGGAACCAGGCCGAGCAGGCCGCACAACAGGCCGGCGAGGGCACGCATCAGGCCTGCTCCCGCGCCGCGGCGGCCTGGCGTTCGGCCAGGCGCGCGGTGCTTTCGTCGAGGCTTACCTTGCCCTGGCCGAGGACTATCACGCGGTCCGCCGAGGCGATGGTCTCGGGCCGATGGGCGACCATGATGCGGGTGATGCGCAGCGCGCGAATGGCGGCGTTGACCCGCTGTTCGCAGTGTACGTCGAGGTGGCTGGTGGCTTCGTCGAGGAACAGGATGCGCGGCTTCTTGTACAGCGCCCGGGCCAGCATCACCCGCTGCTTCTGGCCGCCGGAGAGCACCGTGCCCATGTCGCCGACCAGGGTGTTGTAGCCCATCGGCATGGCCTGGATGTCATCGTGGATGGCAGCCATCTGCGCGCACTGCAGCAGCCAGGGCATGTCCGGTTGCGGGTCGAAGAAACTGATGTTGTCGCTGAGCGAACCGGCGAACAGCACGTCGTCCTGCAGCACCGTGCCGACCAGTTCGCGCAGGCCGTCCAGGCCCAGTTGCGCAAGGTCCAGGCCGGCCATGCGGATCTGTCCCTCCACTGGCGGGAGGATGCCCAGCAGGACGTTGAACAGGGTGCTCTTGCCGCAGCCCGAGGGGCCGACGATGGCCACCGACTCGCCGCCGGCGATGCGCAGGTCGAGGCCGTCGAGGACCCAGGGCTCCTGTTCCGCGTAGCGGTAGCGCAGGCCCTGGATCTCGATGCTCGCCTCGCGCTCGCGGAGGTTCTCCGGGAGGATGTCGCCGTGGCTGACCTCCGGGGCCTGGAGCACGATGTCGGCCAGGCGCTCGCCCTGCAACTGGAGCATGCGCAGCTCGAAGAACTTGTCGATCAGGCTGCCGACGCGGCTGTCGAACTGCGACTTGTAGGCGTTGAAGGCCATCAGGATGCCGACGCTGAACTGGCCGTCCATCACCATGGTCGCGCCGAGCCAGATCACCAGCAGGTTCTCCACGCCGAACAGCAGGCCGTTGAGCTGCTGGTAGAACAGTTGCAGCTTCTGCGTACGCAGGCCGGCGTTGATCTGTTCCACCAGCAGGCCGAGCCATACCGAGCGGCGCTCGTCCTGGCGCTGGAACAGCTTCGACGATCTGCTCCTCGGTGGCGTTGCGCAACGGCCGGTACCAGATCCAGCGGCCGAGGGCGTAGAGGCTCATGGCGGCGATTTAGTTCGCGCACCTGATAACTCCTTTGAGATTTTTTCAAAAGTTATTAGTAAAGCGATAATGCAAGAGCTAAGTAGTATTAGGCCGGTTGTAGATGATGACAGTTTTGCTCCTGGTGATATATCGCTATTGCCAATCAGATAGAGGCCGAATAAACCTGTGGAGATCATGATTAGAAGCCCGCTAAGTGTTTGAATGCGTTTTCGTGGCTCTAGTTGGTTAGATTTTTCTTTGTTTAGCTCTTTAAGCGCTTTTGTTGTTGAAATAAGATGAATGATTCCTGTGTAAAATATTATGGCGCAGATTGATAATGTTGCGTCAATGGTTGCTAGCCATTTTTTCTCCATTCCTAGTTGGTCATTGAAGATTGAGAAGAGTATGGCGATTCCCGCTCCGTAGCCGGAAATTATGAGTGTAGGACTTCTCCTGATTTTGAGTTTGCTAAAATTGTGTTCTGACAATTTTATATTCCCTGCTGGTTGGGGTGGTGTGGCGTTAGTTTTTTAGCACGATATCGTTTTTGATGTGTGTAAGAGAATTCTGTGAAAACTAATGGATTTTTCTTGCGTGAGAGGCTTTGGGTATCATGGAGTAGACAGAAGCATGTTTGACGGTCTAGGTGGGGTGGCGCTTTTGAAATGCCCTTGGGAGGGGTTTTTGAAGGATGTGGAGATGTGTCGTTTCTGGCGGTTTTGGAAATTTATTATGTGCCTTGGCAGTTTTTATTCTTGAGCGTGCTGTGTTTTAGAGGATGTCTCCAATGGCAGGTTTGCATGTATATGTAGGCGCTATGGCGGCGCGAATATACATTGCCGCCAAAGCACACTGCTTATTCGTTCAGATCCACAGATCGTTGACGGCCGTCCGCTCGCCGCCCTGGTCGCCGGTATTGCGCACGCCGCAGGGCTCCACCAGGAGCATGCGCACCTCGCCCTCGGCGAACGGCTTGTGCTCCACGCCGCGCGGCACCACATACATCTCGCCGGGGCCCAGGTGCACCGCGCCGTCGCGGAAATCGATGCGCAGGCGACCGGCGAGGACGATGAAGGTCTCGTCGGTGTCGGCGTGGCTGTGCCAGACGAAGTCGCCTTCGATCTTCACCAGCTTGAACTGGTAGTCGTTCATCTGGGCGATCACCCTGGGTTGCCAGCGGTCGTCGAACAGGGCGAGCTTGGCGGCGAAGTTGATCGCTTGGGTTGTGCTGGTGGACATCGGTGCGCTCCGGTGGTTGGTCTCTGGCGCCAGGGTAGGCGGCTACGGAGCGGGCGGTCTTGGATGATCGTGCAACCTGGCTAGGCGCGGCCGAGCATACGCAGCCAGCGTGCCGGCGGCAGGCCGTAGCTCTGGCCGAAATGGCGGGTCATGTGGCTCTGGTCGGCGAAACCGGCGGCAAGCGCGGCTTCGGCCAGCGTCTGGCCGCCGAGCATCAGCCGGCGGGCGATGTCCAGCCGGCGCTGGATCAGGTAGCGGTAGGGGCTGGTGCCGAACAGCGCGCGGAAATCGCGCGACAGGCTCCAGCGTTCGCGCTGGGCGACCTGCGCCAGTTCGTCGAGGCCCAGCGGGCGCTCCAGGTGCGCGTGGATGTACTGCCGGGCGCGCTCGGCGGCGACGAAGTCGAAGTGGCGCCTGCCGCGCGCCCGGTTGCCGGCCACGGCGTCGAGGGCGTGGGCCAGTTCGAACAGGGCGTCCTGTTCTTCCAGCGGCTCCAGCGGGGTATCCATGGCCTGTAGCAGGGCCCGGCTGGCGGCGATCAGGCGCGGGTCGTCGGACAAGCCCCCGCGCACGAACGGCAGCGGCCGGCCGCCGAGGGCCTGCTGGATCAGCGCCGGCTCGACGTAGAGCATCCGGTAGCGGAACCCTTCCTGGCTGCCGGCCTCGCCGTCGTGCAGCTCGTCGGGATGCAGCACCAGGCAGCCGCCCGGCAGGCTGTGGCGCTGGCTGCGGCGATAGCGGAAGCTCTGCACCCCGGCCAGGGTCTGGCCGATGGCATAGGTGTCGTGGCGATGCGGATCGTAGCCGTGGCCGGCGAAGTAAGCCTCGATGCGTTCCACCGCACCGTGTTGCGGGGCGCGTCGAACCCAGTCGCGGGGCGTATTGGCGTGGCTCATGGGGAAAGGCTCGTGGCGCGGAAGGTTCAGGCTAGCGCTTCGTTGGCGCGACTGGAATAGCCGGACGGCGTCTCGCCGAATACTGTGCGGAAGGCACTGGCGAAGCTGCTCGGGCTTTCGTAGCCGAGCGACCAGGCGACCTCGCCGACCGCCTGGCCCGCTGCCAGCCGTTCGACGGCCGCGTGCAGTCGCGCCAGTTGCCGCCATTGCGCGAAGCTCATACCGGTCTCGGCGCCGAACAGCCGGCTCAGGCTACGGCTGCTGAGGCCCGCCCAGCGTGCCCATTCGGCCGCCGGTCGCGGATCGCCGGGGTTGGCCAGCAATGCCTCGGCGATCCTGCGCAGGCGCGAATCCCCCGGATAGGGCAGGCGGGTCCGCTGGGGCACGGCGTGGCGCAGTTCGTCCAGCAGCACGCGCAGCAGGTTCTCGCGTTCGGTGCTCCAGGCGGAGCCGGTCGGCCAGCGGGTGGCGCGTTCGACGATCAGCGCCACGAAAGCCGAGCAGGCGAGCACGCCGGGGTGCCGGGGCAGGTCGCGGCAGTGTTCGGCGGCGAGGTAGGCGCTCCAGCCCGCCAGGCTGCCGTGGGAGTGCGCCGAGTGTGGGTGACCCGGTGGGATCCAGGCGATCTGGCGCGGAGGCAGGGCCTGGCGGCCATGCTCGTCCTCGACCACCAGAAGACCGCGCTCCAGGCAGTAGAGCTGGCCGCAGGCATGGCGGTGGGAGGCCGTGCGGCTGGCTGCGCGGTCGATGCGCAGGGCGAAGAGCGGGACGGGCAGGGGTTCCGGAAGCATTTGGCGGAAAAGCGACGATGATTGGCTCGGGATGGATAATAGGCCATTCGACTGCGGATGTAGCCTGGCGGCTCATCATTCTTGCCTGGAGCACGCCATGAAAGCCGAAGACATCCTTCCCGACCGACAGGACCGCATCCGCCTGGGCGGCGTGGAGATACGCAAGGGCAGCGTCGGCGCGTTCATCGCCAACGCCCGGCTGCTGCTTGAGGAGGAACTGCCCGCGGCGCAACGGCGGCAGGCTGAAGAAGACCTGCGCGCCCTGCTGCCGGCGATCCGGGCACTGGGGCTGCTGGAACTCTTCGAACTGCGCGACGCGCGACTGCGGACGCTGGTGGCGGATTGGGAAAACGCCGCTGGCCGCTCCTGAGAGCGGCACACGGGCACTGGAGGTATCAGTCGTCGATGCAGCTTTCGATCAGGCGTTGCAGGGCTTCGCGCTCACTGACCGGCGTGCGCATCGGCATGTGCGCGAGGCTGCCGTCGCGGCGCTCGATGATGTACTCGGTCTCGAAGTGCAGGGTGCAATCCTCGAGGCTCACATAGGTGACGCCATAGGTCGGGGCCTTGCGGGAGCGGGCTGAGAGCATGGATGCCTCCTTGGGTTCATTTCTTCTCGCTGGTCGATGCGGGCGCGCTGGCCTGAACCGGGCGAGTAGGGGTCACTGCATTGCTGTAGAACGCGGAAGCGGCGAAGTAGCTGGCGAGGGCGCTGAAGCTGGACATGATCGGTTCTCCTGGGGAAGGGTGGGCGTCTGCCCTTGGAGAGCATGTTTGCCCAGCGGGAGAACCGGCAGAAGTAAAAAGCCTGCATGGTGTATATCGAGCGCGGTGATGGATCAAGCGACCCCCTCCAGCCTTGCGACTGTTCGCCGGTGTTACCATATGACGTGTTTTTTTCTCAGGAATTCCCATGGCCAAGCGTGGACGCCCCTGCGGCTTCGATCGTGAACAGGCATTGCGCCGGGCGCTCGACGTGTTCTGGGAGGCCGGTTACGAAGGCGCGACCATGGCCGCGCTGAAGGAGGCCATGGGTGGCATCTGCGCGCCGAGCATGTATGCCGCCTATGGTTCCAAGGAGGCGCTGTTCCGTTCGGCGGTGGAACTCTACCTGAGCCAGGAGTGCCAGCTTTCCAAGGGCGCCTTCGCCCTGCCGACGGCGCGCGAGTCGATCGCCGCGCTGCTGGAAAGCGCCGCCGTCAGCTACACCACGGAAGGCAAGCCGCGCGGTTGCCTGGTCGACCTCAGCACGACCAATTTCTCGCCGGCCAACAAAGGCGTCGAAGACTACCTGCGCGATCACCGGCGGCGCGCCGCGCGCCTGCTGCGCGAGCGTTTCGCACGAGGCGTGGCCGACGGCGACGTGCCGGCCGGAGCCGATCTCGACGCGCTCACCAGTTTCTACAGCAGCGTGCTCCAGGGCCTGTCGATCCAGGCCCGCGACGGCGCCAGCCGCCAGCAGTTGCTGGCCATCGGCCGCTGCGCGATGGCGGCCTGGGATTCCCTGCTGGCGGTCGAGGCCGCCTGACGCCACAGCGCGCCTTGACTGGAAAAAGCCCATGGATTCTCCGTGGGCAAAAACTATAACGCGTGATATAGAATTGATCCAAACCCCGGGCGAGGTCCTTCCGCGCGTGTCTCGCGCCCCGGCCATCGCCCGCTGCCGATTGGAGCTTTCATGACAACGCTTGCTGATATTCCCCTGTCCATGCTCGACCTGGTGCCGGTGCGCACCGGCGGCAGCGTGGCCGAAGCCCTGCACAACTCCCTGGACCTGGCGCGCCATGTGGAGCGCCTGGGCTTCAACCGTTTCTGGCTGGCCGAGCACCACAACATGGATGGCATCGCCAGCTCCGCCACCGCGCTGCTGATCGGCCATATCGCCGGCGGCACCTCGCGGATCCGCGTCGGCTCGGGTGGGGTGATGCTGCCGAACCATGCGCCGCTGGTGGTGGCGGAAAACTTCGGCACCCTGGAGACGCTCTACCCGGGCCGCATCGACCTCGGCCTTGGCCGCGCCCCCGGCGCCGACCAGGCGACCATGCGCGCCTTGCGTCGCGACCGCCTGGGCAACGGCGACGACTTCCCCGAGCAGGTCGCCGAGCTGGAAATGCTGCTCGGCCCGCGCCGTTCCCAGCAGAGCCTGCTGGCGGTGCCGGGCGAGGGTACCCAGGTGCCGATCTGGCTACTCGGTTCGAGCCTGTTCAGCGCTCACCTGGCGGCGCAGAAAGGCTTGCCCTATGCCTTCGCTTCGCATTTCGCACCGCGTTACCTGCACGAGGCGCTGCGCATCTACCGCAGCAACTTCCAGCCCTCGGCGGTACTCGACAAACCTTACGCGATGATCGGCGTGCCGCTGATCGCCGCACCTACCGACGAAGAGGCCGAGTTCCTCGTCACTACCGCCTTCCAGCGCGTGCTGGCGCTGATCCGCGGCGAGAGCCTGAAACAGAAGCCGCCGGTGGAAAGTATGGCGCCGTTGTGGCTGCCCCACGAGCAGGATGCGGTCGGCAGCTTCTTCGGCCTGGCGGTGATCGGCGGTCCGGAGAAGGTTCGTGCGCGCCTGGAGATCCTCCTGGAGCAGACCGGCGCCGACGAGCTTATCTTCACCAGCGACTTCTACGAGCACGCCCATCGGCTGCGCTCTTGCGAAATCGTCGCGGGGCTGAAAGGGGCGTGATCCGGGGCCTGTAGGGAAAATGATGTAGACCTGCGTGCGGTAGGGTCTTTCGGCGATAGGTTTTTTGGTTCTAAACTTAGAACTAAAAACAATAAGCCAGAGAGGAACCCTGCCATGCCGGTTGCACACCGACTGCTGTTTTCATTGACCGCCTTGCTGGCGGCGACGGCCCAGGCCGCCGTCGACGGCCAGAAACTCTACACACAGGGCGGCGCCAACCCGGCCGCCGCGGCCTGCGTCACCTGCCACGGCGCCGATGGCATGGGCCTGGCCGCCGCCGGCTTTCCGCGCCTGGCGGGCCTTCCCGCCGCCTACCTGAGCAAGCAGCTGCACGACCTCAAGCAGGGCGGCAGTCGCGAGCACCCGGTGATGAAGGGCATAGCCGATGCTCTCGGCGACGACGAGATCCAGGCGCTCGCCAATACCCTCGCGGCAATGCCGGCGCCCAAGCCGGTGGAGCTGTCGCGCGTGGCCACCCCGCGCAGCCCCGGCGAGACCCTGGCGGTACGTGGCGCCTGGGAGCGCAACATTCCCGAGTGCGTGACCTGTCACGGTCCGGCCGGCATCGGCGTGGGGGAGGCCTTCCCGCCGTTGCAGGGGCAGGGCGAGATGTACCTGAGCAACCAGTTGCGCGCCTGGCAGCTTGGCACTCGCCGCAACGACCCGAACGATCTGATGGGACATATCGCCAAATCCCTCAGCGAAGAGGAGATCCGCAGCGTCAGCCAGTTCTTCGCCACCCTCGGTCAGGCAGGAGGCCAGCCATGAACATGCCGTCGATCCTTTCCCTGGCCGTCGCCGGCCTGCTGGTCGCTCCCGTCCACGCGGCAACGGCGCCCTCGGAGCCGTTCCAGCCGCCGGCGGAAAGCAGCCTCCCGGACAACGCCTTCGGCGAAATGGTCCGCCAGGGCCAGGCGTTGTTCGTGGAAACCCGGAAGAACGCGCCGCATCTGGTCGGCAACCAGCTCAACTGCGTCAACTGCCATCTCGACCAGGGCCGCCGGGCCAACTCCGCGCCGCAGTGGGCGGCCTATCCGGTCTATCCGGCGTTCCGCGCCAAGAACAACAAGGTCAATACGTTCGCCGAGCGCCTGCAGGGCTGTTTCCAGTTCAGCATGAACGGCAAGGTGCCGGCGGCCGACAGCCCGGAGATCAAGGCCCTGACCGTCTACGCCTATTGGCTGGCGAGCCAGGCGCCGACCGGGGTCAGCCTGCCCGGACGCGGCTATCCGGACGTGGCCCCGCCGGAAGGCGGCTACAGCATCGAGCGCGGCGCCAAGGTCTATGCCGCGCAGTGCGCGATCTGCCACGGCGCCGACGGCCAGGGCCAGATGGCTCTGGGGCAGACGGTGTTCCCACCGCTGTGGGGCGCGCAGTCCTTCAACTGGGGCGCGGGCATGCACCGCATCAACACCGCGGCCTCCTTCATCAAGTACAACATGCCGCTGGGCAAGCCCGGTACCCTCAGCGACCGCGACGCCTGGGACGTCGCCGCCTTCATGAACAGCCACGAGCGCCCGCAGGACCCGCGCCTGGTGGACGGTTCGGTGGAGAAGACGCGGCAGAAGTTCCATGCCAACGACGGCGTCAACCTGTACGGACAGAAGGTCAACGGCGTGCTGCTGGGACAGGGAATCTGACCCTCGTGGCCTGGCGTCCGCAGGACGGAGACCCGGTCCGGCGGAAGCAGGTCGGCGCGGGGGTAGGGCGAATAACGCCAACGGCGTTATCCGCCGATGCCTGGGCCTCGGTCCGGCGGATAGCCGCGGGCGGCTATTCGCCCTACGGGGGCCGGTTGGCGGGTGGGCCCGCGCATCACTCGCGCAGCGGCATTTCCAGCGTCACCCGCAGGCCGTCCGCGCGGCTGTCGAAGTCCAGCCGGCATTGGCAGCGTTGCACGATAGCCTGGACGATGGCCAGGCCGAGCCCGCTGCCGCCGCTCTTGCCGTGGCGCCAGAAACGCCGGGTGAGGTGCGGCAGGTCGGTTTCGGCGATGCCCGGACCGTGGTCGCGGACGTGGAAGCGCGCGCAGCCTTGCGCGGTTTCCACCGCCAGCTCCACCCGGGTGCCGGCGGCGGTGTGGCGCAGGGCGTTGTCCAGCAGGTTGCGCAGCGCGGCGATGGCCAGCACCGAGGGGACTTCCAGCGGCGCCTCGGACAAGCCGTCGGCCAGCTTCAGCTCGAACATCCGCACGTCGCCGTGGCCGGCGTCGTGCATGGCTACCCGGGCGGCGTCCTCGGCGCCGCATTGCACGCCGTCGTCGAACGACAGGCTGCCTTCCACCCGCGCCAGCAGCAACAGCTGGTCCAGCGTCCGGTGCAGACGGTCGGCGCCTTCCTCGGCGTGGGCCAGGGCCTGCTCGGCGGCGGCGCCCTCGGTCATGCGCGCGACCTGCAGGTGGGTCTTGATCGCGGTCAGCGGGCTGCGCAGCTCGTGGGCGGCATCGCCGGTCAGGCGTCGCTCGCGTTCGATGGCCTGGGCGATGCGCTGGAACAACTGGTTCTGGGTTTCCACCAGCGGCTTCAGTTCGCTCGGCAGGGCCGCCAGCTCCAGTGGCTCCAGCGAGTCGGCGCCACGTCGGGTGAGGGCGTCGCGAATCCGCTTGAGCGGCGCCAGGCCCTGGCCGGCGCCGAGCCAGAGCAGGGCCAGGCTGCCGAGCAGGGCGACCGTCACCGGCACCGCGGCGGCCACCACCACCGAGCGTTGCAGCACGTCGCGCTCTTCCAGGCGGTCGGCGGTGCTGACCCGCAGATCGCCGGCCTGCACGGTGAAGCTGCGCCACAGCACGCCGTTGATTTCCTGGTCGCGGAAGCCGCTGGCGGTGCTGTCCAGCGCCCGCTCCGGGGTGGCATGGCTCTGCGCCAGGACTTCGCCGCGCAGTGAGCTGACCTGGCAGGCCATGCCGTTGGGAATTCCCAGTTGCTCCGCGCTCAGGCGCGTGGTCTGGCCGTCCGCCGGCTGCGGCTGCGGCAACTGCTGGAGCAGGCCGGCAACCATCCGCGCCGAGGCCGCCAGGCGTTGGTCGAAGGAGCGCATCATCTGCCCGCGCAGGTCGCAGAGCATCCAGGCCGCGGCCAGCGACCAGAGCAGGATGAAGGCCGAGCCGAGGATCAGGGTCAGGCGCAGGCGCAGGCTCATGCGTCGTCTCCGTCGCCGCGCGCCGGCCCGAGGCGGTAGCCGAGGCCGCGCACGGTCTGCACGATGGCGTTGCCGAGCTTGCGCCGCAGGTGATGGATGTGGACGTTGAGGGCGTTGCTCTCGACCTCGTCGCCGAAGCCATAGACGCTGTCCTTGAGCTGCTCGCCGCTGAGGATCCGCCCGCGGTTGTTGAGCAATGCCTGCAACAGCGCCTGTTCGCGTCGCGACAGTTCCACGGGGCGGCCGTCGAGCCAGGTTTCGCGGGTGCTCGGATCGTAGCTGAGGCGGCCGTGTTCGATGACGTTGACGCAACGCCCGGCGGAGCGCCGCTGCAAGGTATGCAGGCGGGCGCCGAGTTCGCGCAGGTCGAAGGGCTTGAGCAGGTAGTCGTCGGCGCCGGCCTGCAGCCCGGCGACCCGGTCGGTCACCGCGTCGCGCGCGGTCAGCACCAGCACCGGCAGGTCGACGCCCTGCTGGCGCAGGCGTTGCAGCAGGCGCAGGCCGTCCTCGTCGGGCAGGCCGAGATCGAGGACCAGCACGTCGAAGCGCGCCACCTGGAGCAGCGCCTGGGTATCGGCGGCGCTGGCCACCCGGTCCACGGTCAGGCCCTGGGCGTTGAGGCCGGCGACGATGCCGCTGGCGATCAGGTCGTCGTCTTCGGTGAGCAGTACATGCATGGCGGTATCGCTGGTTAAAGGGATAGGAGTCTGAAGCGGGCGAATTAAGCCAGGATTATGCCCCGCCCGGCGCGTCGCCGGGGTTTTCCCGTGGCCGCGTTAACGGCCTGTTAATCGTCGCTGGCCATGCTGCCGCCGAGTTCATCGTAGAAGGCGTTATCCATGCGTGTGTTGATCCTGCTCCTGATGCTCCTGCTGCCGGGCCTGTCCCAGGCGCAACCGGGCGACGACCTGTTCGCGCCGCGCGGCGCGACGCAGACGGATTTCCTGCCGGTGGAGAAAGCCTTCCGCTTCACCTGGGAGCGCCTCGACGACGGCCAGGTGCAACTGCGCTGGCAGATCGCGCCGGGCTACTACCTGTACCAGAAGCGCCTGCGCTTCGACGGACTCGACCCGGCCTTGCAGCCGCAGCTGCCGCCCGGCGAAAGCCACAGCGACGAGTTCTTCGGCGAGTCGCAGGTCTATCGCCAGAGCCTGGAACTGACCCTGCCGGCGGCCGCCGCCGGACAACTGCGCCTGGGCTGGCAGGGCTGCGCCGATGCCGGCCTGTGCTATCCGCCGCAGAGCCAGGCGCTCGACCTGGGCGGTACCGGCCCTGCCGCCGCCGGGACGAGCGGCGAAGTCGCCGAGGACCAGGGCCTGGCCGGCAGCCTGCAGGCCGGCAACCTGGCCTGGAGCCTGTTGCTGTTCTTCGGCCTCGGCCTGCTGCTGGCGTTCGCTCCCTGTTCGCTGCCGATGCTGCCGATCCTCGCCGGGCTGGTGGTCGGTAGCGGCGCCGGCCCTCGTCGAGGCCTGCTGCTGGCCGGTAGCTACGTGCTGAGCATGGCGCTGGTCTACGCCGGACTCGGGGTGGTCGCGGCGCTGCTTGGCGGCAACCTGCAGGCCTGGCTGCAACAGCCGTGGCTGCTGGGCAGCTTCGCCGCGCTGTTCGTGTTCCTCGCGCTGCCGATGTTCGGCTTCTTCGAGCTGCAACTGCCGGCTGCCCTGCGCGACCGCCTCGACGGTCTCAGTCGCGGCCGCAAGGGCGGCAGCCTGGCCGGTGCCGCTGCGCTCGGCGCGTTGTCCGGGCTGCTGGTGGGACCGTGCATGACCGCGCCGCTGGCCGGCGCCTTGCTCTATATCGCGCAGACCGGCAATGCCCTGCATGGCGGCCTGGTGCTGTTCAGCCTGGGCCTCGGCATCGGCATGCCGCTGTTGCTGCTGGTGACGGTCGGCAGCCGCTTCCTGCCCAAGCCCGGTCCCTGGATGAACCTGGTCAAGGGCGTGTTCGGCTTCCTTTTCCTCGGCACCGCCTGGATACTCCTGCGTCCGCTGCTCGGCGAGGCGCTGTGGATCGGCCTTGGCGGCGCGTTGCTGCTGGTCCTGGCCTACGCCGCGCTGCACACAGCGCGAGGCCTGGCGCGGCACGCGGTGCTGTTCGGCGCGGCGGGCTGCATCTTCGGTCTCTGGGGCGCGGCGATGCTGCTGGGCGCCGCGGCCGGGGCCGACGACCCCTGGCGTCCGCTACAGGTGTATGCGGCGGCGAACCGGGGCGCTACGCCGACGGCCAGCGCGCACGAGGCGTTCCTCACGGTGAGCCAGCCGGCCGAGTTGGACCGTCAGTTGGCTGCGGCCAAGGCCGAGGGACAATGGGTGCTGCTCGACTACTACGCTGACTGGTGCGTGTCCTGCCGGATCATGGAGAAACAGGTGTTCGCCAAGCCCGATGTGCTCGCCGCCCTGCAGGGCGTGCGCCTGCTGCGGCTCGACGTGACCGCGGACAACGCCGCCAGCCGCGAGCTGCTGCACCGCTACCAGGTACCCGGCCCGCCGAGCCTGATCTGGATCGGCCCGGAAGGCGAGGAGCGCCGCGCGCGCCGGTTGACCGGCGAAGTCGACGCCGGCGGCTTCCTCGCCCATTGGCAGGCGACCCGGGAGCGCGGCTGATGCTGAGTTTTTCCCTGGGGCCGCTGGTGGTCTCGCTGCAACACCTGCTGCTGTTCCTCGCCCTCGGCGCCGCGCTGCTCGGCGGTTGGCTGGCGGCGCGCGGTGGCGGGCGCAACGCCGAGCCGGTGCTGTTCAACCTGTTGTTGCTCGGCCTGCTGGTGGCGCGCCTGGCCTTCGTGGTGCGCTACTGGCCGCAGTACCGTGGCGACTTCGCACAGATGCTGGATATCCGCGATGGCGGTTTCCTCGCCTGGCCAGGCCTGCTCGCCGCTGTGCTCGGCGCGCTGTTCTGGGCCTGGCGGCGACCGGCGCTACGTCGCTCGCTGGGTGTCGGCGCCAGCCTCGGACTGGCGTTCTGGCTGCTTGGCAGCCTGGGCCTGGGCATCTACGAGCGCGGTACGCGCCTGCCCGAACTGAGCCTGCGCAACGCCGCCGGCGAGTCGGTGCAACTGGCCGATTTCCGGGGCCGCCCGCTGGTGATCAACCTCTGGGCCAGCTGGTGCCCGCCGTGTCGGCGCGAGATGCCGGTGCTGCAACAGGCGCAGGCGGAGAATCCCGACGTAGTGTTCCTCTTCGCCAACCAGGGCGAGAGCGCCGAGACCGTGCGCCATTTCCTCCAGGGCGAGAACCTGCGCCTGGACAACCTGCTGTTCGACAACGGCGGGCAGCTTGGCCAGCAGGTCGGCTCGGTCGCCTTGCCCACCACCGTTTTCTACACCGCCGAGGGCCGCCTGCTGGGCAGCCATCTCGGCGAACTGTCCCGCGGCAGCCTGGCGCGCTACCTCGAAGCCTTCGAGCCGGCCGCTGCCGCCCCCGCAACCAGGAGTTCCGAATGAGACTGCCGCGCAACCTGATCACCCTTGGCCTGGGCCTGACCCTCCTCAACGCCGGCCTGGCCACGGCGGCGGAGGAGCTGCCGGCGCCGATCCGCATGGTCCAGGAGAAGGGCGCCCGCATCCTCGGCAGCTTCGACGCCCCGGATGGCCTGCGCGGCTACGCCGCCGAATACCAGAACCAGGGCATGGCGCTGTACCTGACGCCCGACGGCAAGCACGTACTCACCGGCCACCTGTTCGACGCCCAGGGCAAGGACCTCAGCCGCGAACCGCTGGAGCGCCTGGTGTATGCGCCGCTGGCCAAGGAAATGTGGCAGAAGATGGAGCAGAGCGCCTGGATCGCCGATGGCCGTGCCGACGCGCCGCGCGTGGTCTACCTGTTCAGCGACCCGAACTGCCCGTACTGCACCATGTTCTGGGAGCAGGCGCGACCCTGGGTGGATGCCGGCAAGGTGCAGTTGCGGCATATCATGGTCGGCATCATTCGCGAGGACAGCGAAGCCAAGTCCGCTGCGCTGCTGGCCAGCAAGGACCCGCAGAAGGCCCTGCACGACCATGAGCAGGCGGGCAAGGCCAGCACCCTGAAGCCGCTGGCGAAGATCCCGGCGGCGGTGCGCAAGCAGCTCGCCGGCAACATGGAACTGATGGAGTCGATGGGCGCCGCGGCGACCCCGGCGATCTTCTATCTCAATGCCGAGGGGCGCATGCAGCAGCAACAGGGCGCGCCGCAGCCGGACCAGTTGGCGGAGATCCTCGGTCCGCGCTGATCCTCCGGGCCGGCGCCGAGCCGCCGGCCATCTATACTCCCTGCGTTACGCCAACCCAGCGGAGCGAGGGCCATGGACGACGCATTCAGCGAGGAAGGCAGCGCGCAGCCGCGCCATGACGCTCAGCGTCCGGCGCTCGCTCCGCGGAGCGACGGTTTCGACATCCACACCTACCATCCCGACTTCGTCGCCGATCCCTATCCGCTGTTGCGGCTGATCCGCTCCCGTGCGCCGGTCTGCCGCGACCAGGCCTCGATCTGGTGGATCAGTCGCTATGCCGATGTCTCGGCGTGCCTGCGCGACCGCCGTTTCTCCGCCGACCCCGCTCGCCTTGGCGCCGCCGGTGTCCGCCAGGGCGGCGCCAGCTGGTTCGGCCACCAGCAATTGCAACCGCTGGCGCGCTTCTACGACAACTTCATGCTGTTCAACGACGCGCCGCGGCACACCCGCCTGCGCAGGCTGTTCGCTCCGGCCTTCGGCCCCGACGCCGTGCGCCGCTGGGAGGCGTGCATCGAGGCGCTGGTGGAAGAGCTCCTCGACAGCTTGCTGGAGCGCCGCGAGCCCGATCTGCTCAGGGACTTCGCCGAACCGCTGACGATCCGGGTGGCCGCCGAGCTGTTCGGCTTTCCCCGCGAAGACACCGGGCAACTGCTGCCCTGGGGCCGCGACCTGGCCGCCGGGCTCGATCTCGCCGCCAGCCACGGCGATGCCGGGCAGATCAACCGCAGCGCGGCCGCCTTCAGCGACTACCTGCAACGCCAGGCGCGCGGCTGGAGCGATGGCTCTTCGCGCCCGCCGTCCGGCGCGGCGCCGAGCATCCTCGACGGCGCCGCGATGCTGGAGGCCGGACTGGGCCTCGAGGACCTGGTGGCGGCCTATGCCATGGTGTTCATGGCCGCGTTCGAAACCACCATCAGCATGGTCGGCAACGCTACGCTGGCGCTGCTCACCCATCCCGACCAGCTCGATCTGCTGCGGCGGTGCCCGGAGCTGGCGGCGAACGCGGTGGAGGAACTGCTGCGCTTCGACGGCGCGGTGCGCGGCGGCGTGCGTTGCACCCTGGAGGAGGTGGAGATCGGCGGCCAGCGGATTCCGCCTGGAGAGAAGGTCTGGCTGAGCTTCCTCGCGGCGAACCGCGACCCGGAGATGTTCGCCGCCCCCGACCGTCTGCAATTGCAGCGAGCGAACGCCAAGCAGCACGTGGCGTTCGCCCATGGTCCGCACTACTGCCTGGGCGCGTACCTGGCCCGGCTCGAATTGCAATGCGCATTGCGCGGCCTGGTGCGTCGCCGTTTCGCCCTGGCCTCGGAACCGACGGACCTGCGCTGGCGGCGCAGCTCGGTGTTCCGCACCCTGGAGCGCTTGCCGATCGTCCCGGAAGGCGACGCTCAGAAGACCTGCGAGTAGCGCAGGATCAGCCGGCTGCCCTCGCTGCGGTTGCGTGCGCCGTATTCGTGATAGGCGTTGAGGAACAGCCGCGACTTGCCCCAGCCGAACATCAGCGCCGGGCCGATGGCATCGACCCGCTCGCGGGAGTCCGGGCGGTCGTGCCCGTCGACCCGCTCGTCGGTGATCTGTCGCAGGCTGTAGCCGGACAACCCGACTCGCCAATGCGCATCCAGCGCCAGCGATACCGAGTAGTTGGCGTGGAACGCCTGGCCCGGCTGCAGGTAGTCGTCGGCCAACGGCGGCGCCGGGTCGCGATTCTTGCCCGGCAACAGGTACTGCAGGCGAGCGCTGGCTTCCCAGCCTTCGGCGAATTCCCAGGTCAGCGCGTAGTGCGGGTTGAAGCTCCAGTGGTTGCTGCCGGGATTGATCGCCCGATGCCTGTCGTAGCGCCCGGTGGGTAACTGGAAGGCGAGGTTCAGGCGCTGCCAGTAGGGCCGGCCGAACAGCTCGGTCTGCGGCCATTGCAGGATGAACGGACTGACGATCAGGTTGCCGAGGCCGTTGGCGCTGCCGGCGTGGGGTTCGAAGTCGGGATCGGCGAGCAGCACCGGGACGAGGATTTCCGCGCCGTAGTAGGCGCCGAACAGCTGGTGCTGGCTGATGTGGGCGAAGTGGCTGGTGGCGAGCAGGGTGCGCAGGCGGTTGTCGAGCGGGCGCCGGTGACCGTTGGCGTCCATGAAGTCGTCGGCCTCGTAGATATTCACGAACTGCTGGAACAGCGTGCCGGGCAGGGCCTTGCCGTCGAGGAAGGAGGTCTGGCCGAGGTTCATCCCCGGCAGCGCGGCGATAGCCTGGAACGAGGGCAGCAGCAGGGGCAGGGCCAGCAGGCTGGCCCGGATGCGGGTGGTCATGGGCGTGTCCTTCTTGTTGTTGTTTTCCACGGGGCAGCGCGTCAGTCCGGCAGGTAGTCGGGCTGGCGCTCGGGGCTGGCGCGCTGGAAGGCTTCGAGCGCCAGGCAGCGCCCCTCCAGTTCGAGCAACGCCGGGTAGGGCGCCAGGTCACAGCCCATGCGCCGGGCGTTGGCCAGTTGCGGCACCAGGCAGCACTCGACGATGCCCGCTGCGGCGCCGGCGAAGAAGGCGCCGCGACGGTGTCGGTTCAGCAGGGTCTCCGCCGCCGCCAGGCCCTCGGCGACCCAGTGCGCGTACCAGCGCTGGCGGTCCTCGGCGTCTATGCCGAGGACCTGGGTCAGGTACTTGAGCACCCGCACGTTGTTCAGCGGATGGATGTCGCAGGCCACCAGCAGGGCCAGTTCCAGCGCCTGGGCGCGATGCAGTGGGTCGAGAGGGATCAGGCGCGGTTCGGGCTGCACGGCATCGAGATAGTCGATGATCGCCAGCGACTGGCTGAACCGACGGCCGTCGGCGTCGACCAGGGTCGGCAGCGCGCCCATCGGGTTGCGCTGGCGGTCGGCCGGGCGCAGTTGCTCGCCCTGCCGCAGGTTGACCGGCACTACCTGGTAATCCAGACCTTTCAGGGCCAATGCGATACGCACCCGATAGGACGTGGAGCTGTTGAAGAAGCTGTAGAGCTGCATGGAAAGTCCTGTTCAGAGAGTGGTGGGAGAAGGCCTGGCCCGGCGCCGGCCCAGGCGATGCACGGCCACGGCGGCGAGCAGCGCCGGGATCACCAGCAGGGCGAGGATGCCGCTGAAGCCCAGGCCCAGGCCGAGCAGGGCGCCGCCGCTAAGGGAGCCGACGATCGAGCCGATGCGGCCCAGGCCGAGGGCCCAGCTGACCCCGGTGGCGCGGCTGCGGGTCGGATAGAAATCGGCGGCCAGGGCGTTGGCGCCGACCTGCGAGCCGCTGATGCAGAAACCGACGCCGGCGACGCACAGCGCCAGCAGGGCGAAGCTGTGGTAGAGGCTGGCGATGCCGAGGATGAACAGGGCGCCGCCGACGTAGGCCAGGCTCAGCACCCGGTGCGCGTCGAAGCGATCCATGGCGCTGCCCAGGAGGAGTGCGCCGAGGGTGCCGCCGAGCTGGAACATGGCGCTGATCGTCGCCGCCTCGCCGAGACTGAAGCCGGTGCCGCCGATCAGCGTCGGCAGCCAGTTGGTCAGCAGGTAGATGATCAGCAGGCCCATGAAAAAGGTGGCCCAGAGCAGCAGGGTGCCGCCGCGCAGCTCGGCGCCGAGGATCTGCCGCAGGGGCGAGGTGCCGTCGGACTCGTCGGCGGGCAGTTCGAGGCGTCCGGCCCAGCCGTCGGGCAGGCGCCCCAGGCGTTCGAGGATGCGCCGCAGGCGCGCCGCGTCCGGTGCGCGGCGGGCGAGGAAGCGCACCGACTCCGGCAGGCATGCCCAGAGCAGCGGCAGGCTCGCCAGGGGCAGGCCGCCGCCGAGCAGCAGCACGCTTTCCCAGCCCAACGCCGGGACCATCCGCGCGGCGAGCAGGCCGCCCAGCGCCGAGCCGAGGGTGAAGCCGCAGAACATCGCGGTGACCATCAGCGCGCGGTGCCGGCGCGGGCAGTATTCGGAGGTCAGGGTGATCGCGTTGGGCATCGCCCCGCCCAGGCCGAGGCCGGTGAAAAAGCGCAGCAGGGCCAGGGTTTCCACCGAACCGGCGTAGGCCGAGGCGAGGCTCCAGCCGCCGAAGAACAGCACCGAGAGCAGGAGCACGCTCTTGCGTCCGAAACGGTCGGCCAGCGGGCCGGCGGCGAAGGCGCCGAGGGCCAGGCCGGCCAGCGCGGCGCCGAGGATCGGGCTGAGTTGCGCCGGGCTCAGTTGCCAGTCGTGGGCCAGGGCCGGGGCGATGAAGCCGATGGCGGCGGTGTCGAATCCGTCCATGGCGACGATCAGGAAGCACAGCGACAGGACTCGCAACTGGAAGGCGGAAACCGCCTGCGCATCGATGAAAGCCTGGACGTCGATCTTGTTGTTCTTGTCGGGCGTAGGCATGAGCGTTCCTCGGCCGTCGCCTTGGCGACAGCCCGGATGAAGGGCAGGGTGGGCCCGCGCCGTGCGCGGGCGGTGGGTCAGACCACGCGGACGCTGAGTTCGCCGAGGCCGTCGATGGCGCCGAGCATCCGCTCGCCGCGCTCGACCGCGCCGACGCCTTCCGGGGTGCCGGTGAAGACCAGGTCGCCGGGGCGCAGCTCGAAGAAGCGCGACAGGTAGCTGACGGTTTCCGCCACCGACCAGATCAACTGGTCGATGTCGCTGCGCTGGCGATCCTCGCCGTCGACCTGGAGGCTGATGGCGGCGTGGCGCGGATGGCCGACCTGGCTGGCAGGGTAGAGCGGGCCGATCGGCGCCGAGCGGTCGAAGGCCTTGCCGATCTCCCAGGGCCGGCCCATCTCGCGCATGCGCATCTGCAGGTCGCGGCGGGTCATGTCCAGGCCCACCGCGTAGCCCCAGACGTGTTCCTCGGCCTGCTCCAGGGGGATGTCGCAGCCGCCCTTGCCGATCGCCGCCACCAGTTCGATCTCGTAGTGGTAGTTGCCGGTCTGGCTCGGGTAGGCCAGCTCCAGGGTGCTGCCGGCGGCGACCGGGACCACCGCGTCGGCCGGCTTGCAGAAGAAGAACGGCGGCTCGCGCTCGGGATCGAAGCCCATTTCCCGGGCGTGGGCGGCGTAGTTGCGGCCGACGCAGTAGACCCGCCGCACCGGGAAGGTCTGGTCGCTGCCATGGATGGTGAGGCTGACGGGTGCTTCGGGCGCGAAGAGATGGTTCATGGGACGGGTCCTTCAGTGGGCGAGGGTTTCGCGGGATTCGCGGAGGATGCCGAGCGCCTGCTGCACAGGGCGGTCGGAGAAACTGAACAGCACGCAGTCGGTGGCGCCGGCTTCCAGGCGCAGCTCGGCCCAGGAGGGCACGACGAACAGATCCTTGGCCTCGAAGGCGAAGCGCCGGCCGCCGATCTGCGCCACGCCGCTGCCTTCCACCACCGAATAGACGCTGGCGTCGGTGCTGCGCGCGGGCTGCCCGAGGAAGCCGGCCGGCAGCAGTTGCAGGCAGGTGGCGATGGTCGGCATGGCCCAGCCGCCGGTGGCCGGGTTGACGTAGCGCAGCTTGTGGCCTTCCCAGGGATCGGGCCGTTCGAGGCGCGCCAGGCGCTCGAGGGCCTCGCGGCTGCGCGCGTAGGGGTAGCTGAACAGCGGCGAGGTCGGCGTCGTCGGCTGATGGCGCAGCGGCAGCATGTTGCTGCCGTAGCGGGCGAGGCTGTCGCCTTCGCCACGTCGCAACGGCTGTACCGGTTCATCATGGTTTTCGGCGAAGGTGGCGCCGAAGAAACGCAGCATCGGGATGTCCAGGCCGTCCAGCCAGACCACCGGCTCGCCGCCTTCCGCGGCGGCGCGGTTGCCGTGGTCGTGCCAGGTCCAGGACGGGGTGATGATGAAGTCGCCCGGCTCCATGCGGGTGCGTTCGCCGTCCACCGAGGTGTAGGCGCCGTAGCCCTCGACGACGAAGCGCAGGGCCGACTGGGTGTGCCGGTGGCTGGGGGCGATCTCGCCCGGCAGGATCAGTTGCAGGCCGGCGTAGAGGCTCGGGGTGATCGCCGACTGGCCGGGAAGGTCCGGGTTCTCCAGCACCAGCACGCGGCGCACCGCTTCCTCGGCGCTGATCAGGTCGCCTGCCTCGAGCAGGAACGGGCGCAGTTCGCGATAGCGCCACAGCGCCGCCTGGCAGCCGCCGGCGGGTTGCGCCGGGACCAGGCTGTGCAGGGCTTCCCAGAGCGGGGTGAGGTGCTGCTGGCGGATGCGTCGATAGAAGTCGGCGCGCTTCTCGGTGGAATTGTCGTTATGCATACCGATGAATCTCCGGCGGGAGGAGGCGGGGCCGCCTCGGTCTGGTAGTCATTATTCGAGGTGAAGGCATAACCGAATAATGATATTTAGACATCGACCTATACGTATTCGAGGATGGCTTGCGATGGACTGGACCCGCCGCCTGCGCCTGCAACACCTGCAACTGCTGGTCAGCCTGATGGAGACCGGCAACCTCAGCGGCACCGCCCGGGCCGCACACACCACCCAACCGGGCCTGTCGAAGTGGCTCAAGGAACTGGAGGAGGACGTCGGCGCGCCGCTGTTCGAGCGTCACGCCCGTGGCCTGCGCCCGACGCCCTATGGCATGACCCTGTTCAACCACGCCCAGCGCGTACTCACCGAGATGGAGCGGGCGCGGCAGAACCTCGAGGCGATGCGCAGCGGCAGCGGCAGCCGGGTGCTCCTCGGCACGTCGCCGGCCTCCGCGCCGAGCCTGGTGCCGCGCGCATTGCGGGCGTTCCTCGGACGCTACCCCGGGGCCCAGGTGGAACTGCTCGAAGGCACCATGAACGGCCTTCTCGAGCGGCTGGAGAAACGCCAGCTCGATGTGGTGGTGGGGCGCCTGGACAACTATGCGCCGCGCGCCAGCCTGCGCTGCGAGGTGCTCTACAGCGAGGCGATCGTGGTGATGGCGCGCCCCGGTCACCCCCTGGCCCAGGCCGCCGCGCTGGACTGGGAAGACGTGCGGCGCTACGACTGGATCGTCTGGCCGCCCGGCTCGCCGATCCGCAGCAAGCTCGACATGGCCCTGACCCAGGGCGGCCGGCAGCCGCCGGCCTACCGCCTGGAGTCATCGTCGATGCTGGCCAACATCGAATTGTTGCGTGGCAGCGACATGCTATCCATCGGCTCGGCGCGGGTGGTCGAGCACCTTGCCGGGCTCGGCCTGGTGGCCAGGCTGGCGCTGGAGATTCCCGGCGAGGGCGCGGTGGGCATGTGCTGGCGCGACGAACCGCACCGCGACCGTGCCAGCGAAGACCTGCTGGCCTGCCTGCGCGAAGGCGCGGCGGCCGAGTAGGGCGCCGGCCGGCGGGTGCTATTGCAAAAAGGCCGCGGCTTCTCGACAATGCGATTCATTATCATTCATGTGTCACCCCGACTTTCCCATGTCCGCCCCGATCCTTCTCAGCGCCCACCATCGCGCCATGCATGCGCTGTACAGCGAGCACCATGGCTGGTTGCAGAACTGGCTGCGCGGCAAGCTGGGCTGCGCGGCGGACGCGGCGGACCTGGCCCAGGACACCTTCCTGCGCATCCTGCTCAAGCGCGAACTGCGCGAGATCGGCATGCCGCGCGCGTTCCTGCGGACCATCGCCCGCGGCCTGGTGATCGACCACTGGCGTCGCGAGGAACTGCAGCGCGCCTACCTCGAAAGCATCGCCCACCTGCCCGAGGCACAGGCGCCGTCGCCCGAGGCGCGGGAACTGGTGCTGGAACTGCTGGAGGAAATCTCGCGGATGCTCGACGGGCTCAAGCCGAAGGTCCGCACCGCCTTCCTCCTGGCCCAGTGCGAAGACCTCAGCCACCGGCAGATCGCCGAACGCATGGGGGTTTCCCAGCGTAGCGTCGAGCGCTACGTGGCCGAGGCGCTGTACCACTGCTACCTGCTGCGCTACGGCGAATGAGCGGAGCCGTGGACGGGACGCGCGGTAGGGTCGACGAAGCGGTGGTCAGGCAGGCCATCCACTGGCTGGTCCGCCTGCGCTCGCAGCCGGCCGACGATCGCCTGCAGCGCGCCTGCGCGGCCTGGCGCGCGGAGCACGGCGAGCACGAGCGGGCCTGGCAGCAGGTCAGCGCGCTCAACGAAGAACTGCAAGGACGCTTCAAGGCGCTGCCCGGCGGGGTCGCCTACGGCACCCTGGACAGTAGCGCGCAGCGCCTGCAGCGGCGCCAGGCGCTGAAACTGCTGTCGCTGCTGGTGGCCGGCGGCGCCGTGGCCTGGGTCGGTCGCGATAGCCTGCCCTGGCAGCGCCTGAGCGCCGACTACAGCACCGCCACCGGCGAGCGGCGCAGTATCGAGCTGGTCGACGGCACCCGCCTGCAACTGAACACCGACAGCGCGGTCGACGTGCGCTACGACGCCGGCCAGCGCCTGATTCTCCTCGCCCGCGGCGAGATCTTCCTCGCCAGCGGCGCCGATACGCAATCGCCCACGCACAGGCCGCTGCGGGTACGTACCGCGCAAGGGCTGTTCGAGGCCCTCGGCACCCGTTTCAACGTACGCCTGCAAGATGCCGCCACCTGTCTCAGCGTCAGCGAGGGTTCGGTGCGCATCGATGCCTTCGGCGCGCGTCCGCTGCAGGCTCCGGTGGCCGAGGCGGGGCAGAGCTATCGGATCGCCGCCGACGGCGTGCGGCGCCTCGAACGGCCGCAGATGGACGCCGTGGCCTGGGCCGATGGCCTCATCGTCACCCGCGACATGCGCCTGGCCGATTTCCTCGCCGAGGTCGCCCGCTACCGCAACGGCTACCTCGGCTGCGCCGCGGAGGTCGCCGACCTGCGCCTGTCCGGGGTCTATCGCCTGGACGACACCGACAAGCTGCTGCAGGTGCTCGCGCGGACCCTGCCGGTGCGCCTGCAGCGACATACCCGCTGGTGGGTGAGGGTGGTCGCCGCCTGAGTCGCGCCGGCGGCCGCGTGGACGCTTGCTTTCGTCCGGAGCAAAACGCACTGAAAATTATTTTCATTATTTTTGTCGGCTTTCCGCGACTGGTCCGGCTTTACCGATTGAACACCCTTCAACGACTCCAACGGATCCCGTTCATGACCGCCACCGCCGTCGTCCTCCGCAATGCCCCGTCGTCCCTCGATTTCCCCCGCGCCTCGCGCCTGAGCCGTTCGGTGCGCGCGGCCCTGCTGTCGTTGGCCATGGCGGCCGGCGCGGCGCCGCTCTGCGCCTCGGCCGCCGAAGCGGCGGCGGAACAGGCGCGGCCCTATGCGATCCCCGCCGGACAGTTGGGCGACGTGCTCAACCGCTTCGCCCGCGAAGCCGGCATCACCCTCTCGGCCACTCCGGCGCAGACCGGTGGCTACAGCTCCCAGGGGTTGCGCGGCAGTTTCACCGTGCAGCAGGGCCTGGCCCGGCTGCTCGCCGACACCCCGCTGGAAGCGGAAGACCAGGGCGACGGCAGCTTCGTCTTGCGCGAGGCGCCGGCAAAGGACGGCGATGTGCTGAACATGCAGGCGGTGGAGGTCTTCGCCCTCGGCAACAACCTGGGCAGCACCGATGGCTACCTGGCCACCCATAGCCAGATCGCCACCAAGACCAGCAAGCCGCTGCTGGAAACCAGCCAGACCGTCTCGGTGATCACCCGCGAGCAGATCGACGACACCGCCTCCAAGACCGTGCAGCAGGCGATGCGCTATACCCCCGGCATCTTCACCGGCCAGGTCGGCGCCTCCAACCGCTACGACTACGTGGTGATGCGCGGCTTCGCCGACAACAGCGTGGACAACATCTACCTCGACGGGCTCAAGGCCATGGGCGACAGCGGTACCTTCAGCTCGATGCAGGTCGACCCGTACTTCCTCGAACGCATCGATGTGCTCAAGGGGCCGTCCTCGGTGCTCTACGGCCGTAGCCTGCCGGGCGGCCTGGTGGCGCTGACCAGCAAGAAGCCGTTGTACGAGGACTACCGCCAGATCACCGGCAGCATCGGCAACATGGGCCAGAAGGAGATGGGCTTCGATTTCAGCGGGCCGCTCGACGAGGAGAAGCGCATCGCCTACCGCCTGATCGGTCTCGGCAAGGGCTCGGACACCCAGTTCGATCACGTCAAGGAGGAGCGCTACGCCATCGCCCCGACCCTGGCCATCGACTTCAGCGACGACACCACCCTGACCCTGCAAGGCTACCTGCAACACGATCCCAACGGGGGCTACCACGGCGGCGTACCGGCCGACGGCACCCTGTCGCACCACAACGGCCGGCACATCTCCCGCGAGTTCTTCGATGGCGAGCCGAGCAAGGACGACTTCGACCGCACCCAGCGGATGTTCGGCTACCAGCTGGAGCACCGCATCGACGACGTCTGGTCGGCGCGGCAGAACTTCCGCTACCTGGACTCCGACGTCGACCTGTCGCAGGTCTACGCCTACGGCTGGAGCGCCAGCGAGCCGAACAAGCTGAACCGCTACTTCAGCGGCGCCCGCGAGCACCTGCAGGCGTATATCGTCGACAACATGCTGCAGGCCGAATTCGCCACCGGCGCGGCGCGCCACACCCTGCTCACCGGCCTCGACTACCAGCGCCGGCGCACCGTGGTCGACTGGCGTTCCGGCTCGGCCTCGGCGCTGGACGCGTTCAACCCGGTCTACGGCGACGACGCCATCAGCTATTTCCCGGACGACAACCACACCCGCCGCCTGGAGCAGACCGGCGTCTACCTCCAGGACCTGATCGACATCGACCAGTGGCGCTTCTCGCTCGGCCTGCGCCAGGACTGGGTCAGCGTCACCGACAAGAACCGCAGCACCGGCAGCAAGGCCGACGACGACTGGGAGAAATTCACCGGGCGGATCGGCGCGCTGTACCTGTTCGACAACGGCCTGGCGCCCTACGTCAGCTACTCCGAGTCGTTCAACCCGAACGCCTATTCCGACGCCTCCGGCACGCCCCTGGCGCCCACCGAGGGCAAGCAGTGGGAACTCGGCCTGAAGTTCCAGGCGCCGGGCAGCAACAGCTTCTACACCGCCTCGCTGTTCCATATCACCCAGGAAAACGTCGCCTCCAAGGAACCCCAGGACAACTTCTACACCTCGGTCGGCGAAGTGCGCTCCCAGGGGCTCGAACTGGAGGCCCATACCCAGCTCAGCGACAACCTGAAACTGCTCGGCAGCTACACCTACACCGACATCACCTACACCAAGTCGCTGGACGGCAACCAGGGCCATACGCCGAACCAGGCGCCCAAGCACATGGCTTCGCTGTGGGCCGACTATGCCTTCGACGCCGGCCCGCTCAGCGGTCTGAGCATCGGCGGCGGCGCTCGCTACGTCGGCGAGACCTGGGCGGACAAGGAAAACACCTTGCGGGTGCCGGACTACACCCTGGTCGACGCGCGGATCGGCTACGACCTCGGCAAGCTCGGCCTGAAAGGCCTGGACGTCAGCCTCAATGCCAACAACCTGCTGGACAAGGACTACGTGGCGTCCTGCTACAGCCTGGACTTCTGCTACTTCGGCGAGAAGCGCAACGTCACCGCGACGGTGAACTACCAGTTCTGACCGTCCTCCCGGGCCCCGGCGCCAGCGCCGCGGTACCGGCCAAGCAGCCCGGCGCGCAACGTACGCGCCGGGCATTCGCCGGCGTCGCCGGCCGTACCCTGGTTACCTGGAGCCCCCATGCGCCCCGTCCTGGTCCTGCTGCACCGCTATGTCGGTCTGGCTACCGCGCTGTTCCTTTTCCTCGCCGGTCTCACCGGCAGCCTGCTGGCCTTCCATCATGAAATCGACGAATGGCTGAACCCCGGCTTCTACGCCGTGGGCGAGGGCGGCGAGCGCCTTTCCCCGGGCAGCCTGGTGCAACGCGTCGAGTCACGCTATCCGCGACAACTGGTGTGGTATATGGAGTATCCCGAGGCGGGCGGGCATCCGGCGTTGCTCGCCACCGTGCCGCGCGAGGCCGGCGCCAAGGTCGAGCACGACGTGTTCTACCTCGACCCGGTCAGCGGCGAGGAAGTCGGCAAGCGCCTCTGGGCGGCCTGCTGCTTCCAGCCGGCGAACCTGGTTCCCTGGGTCCTGGAGTTCCACCACAACCTGACCCTGCCGGGGAACTGGGGCCTGTACCTGATGGGCGGGGTGGCGATGTTCTGGTTCCTCGACTGCTTCGTCGGCGCCTGGCTGACCCTGCCGCGCGGCCGGCCGTTCTGGAGCAAGTGGACGACAGCCTGGAAGATCAAGCGCGGCAACGCCTACCGCTTCAACTTCGACCTGCATCGCGCCGGCGGCCTCTGGCTCTGGCTGCTGCTGGCGCCGGTGGCGCTGAGCAGCGTCGCCCTGAACCTGCCGAGCCAGGTGTTCAAGCCGCTGGTATCGCTGTTCTCGCCGATCGAACCGAGCGTCTACGAGGCGCGCGGGCGGCTGCCCAGGGAGCAACTGGGGGAGACCCGCCTGGACTACGACCGCACCTTCCAGTTGGCCAGCGTCGAAGCGGCGCGGCTGGGCATCGCCGAGCCGATCGGCGAGCTGTACTACAGCTTCGAATACAACTTCTTCGGCGCCGGCTTCGGCGACCACGACGACCCCATGGGCAAGTCCTGGCTGTTCTTCCACGGCAGCGACGGCCGCCTGCTAGGCCAGGAAGTCGCCGGGCAGGGCAGTTGGGGAGAGCGTTTCTACCGCTTGCAGTACCCGATCCACGGCGGGCGCATCGCCGGCCTGCCGGGACGCATCGCCATCGCCGCCCTCGGCCTGGCCATCGCCGGGCTGTCGCTGACCGGTGTCTACATCTGGTGGCGCAAGCGCCGGGCGCGCCACTGGAACGGCCGCTAGACGGCTGTTAGTCTGGCTGCCTCCCACACCACCAGAGGATGGACGAATGAACGCAAGGATCGCCGCATTGGGACTGCTCCTGCCCCTGGCCGCCGGCAGCGCCGTGGCCGCGGAGGAGGGCAGCTCGGTCAAGGATGCGGCCAAGGCCGCGGTGTCCTCGGCCATCGAGACCGGCAAGAACCTCCTCGGCGGGGTCAGCGAGGGCATCACCAGCGGCCGCCAGTCGGCCCAGGGCGCCGATGGCGCCAAGGTGGTCTCCGACAACGCCGGCTTCGCCGAGATCGGCCAGGTCGAAGTGCTCAAGACCGAGCCGCGCGACCAGCAACTGGCCGTCACCCTCGGCTTCAAGAACGACAGCGACGCCACCGTGCGCCTGATCAACCTGACCCAGACCGGCGCGCTGCTGGTGATCGACAACGACGGCTACTCCAACGCCCTGGTCGCCCTCGCCAACCCCGACGACGTCACCGTTCCGGCCAAGGCCGGCATCCGCCAGACCTTCGTCTTCGAAGGCGGCGCGGAAGGGATCAAGGCGGTGCGCCTGTGGGGCAAGGACCTGCCGGTGAAGTGAATTCGAGTCTGCGTCAAAGCAGCCCCGCCTTGGCGGGGCTTCTTTCTGCCGGGCCACGAGCGCAAATAATCAGCTCACCAGAACCCGGCCGAGCGCTGCCTGGAGACCGATAGGTCCTTCCCATTACGAAAATGACGACATCGCATCGATCCTGAAACGTCCGTACAGCCAGGACGACGCAATGAAGGCAAAGTGCCATTCCCTCCTGTCCCTGTTTGGATTAGCATTCCTACTTTTGGACTAATCCCCCCTCAACACGCCCATGTCGTTTAGCTATGCGGTGGATATTGAAGGGAACTCGCAGGACATCGGATGTTGCGTTCTAGCTATCGAGCGGTTGTCGCTGGCTTGGTTTTACTGCCGCTGCTTGCCAGCGCCGCCCCCTTCACCTCCCCCGGCGACCGCGACCTGATCCGCGACCGCCAGCAGCGCCTGCTGGACGAACAGCGCAAGCGCCTGGAGGAACTCCAGCAACTGCCCGGCAAGGGAGCGCCCGCCGCTGCGGATGCCTCCGGCGACGACGAGCGCTGCTTCGAGATCCGCCGCATCGAGCTGGAAGGCGCCGGGCACCTCGACGAAA
>NZ_KI517354.1:334873-335518 GCF_000478485.2 Pseudomonas sp. P179 | reverse complement strand
GACAACCAGGGCGGCAGCCTGAAGGGGGCGACCGTCCGGGTCGACGCCGGGCACCTGGACAACCGTGGCGGCAAGCTGCTCGCCGAGGGCGAACTGCGGGTCGAGGCGAGCAGCCTGGACAACCGCCAGGACGGCCTGTTGCAGAGCCGGGACCGCGCCGTGGTCAAGACCCGTGGCGATCTCGACAACCGTGGCGGCCAGGTCGTCGGTCTGAACGAACTGCAGGTCCAGGCTGCCGCACTGGACAATCGCAGTGCCGGTCTCCTTTCCAGCAAGGGAGACATGGACATCGAGGTCGCTCGTCTGGACAACAGTGCGGGCGGCAAGCTGGTCAGCGAGCGCCGTACGCTCCTGAAGGCGGATCGGCTCGATAATCGCAGCGGTCGCATTGTCGCCGGCCAGGATCTCGACTTGAGCTCTCGGTTGATCGACAACCGAGCGGGCGATATCTCCAGCACGTCGAGGGTGGTGGCGAGCGCTCGCGAACAGTTGGACAACCGCGGTGGCAAGATCGTCGGTGACAGTGGCCTGGACATCACAACGCCACGCATGCTCAACCAGGACAAGGGGGTACTCGCCAGCCGCGATGGGCTGCGCCTGAGCGCTACGGAGTTGTTCAACGGCGGGGGAGGCCTGCTGTCCAGC
>NZ_KI517354.1:330402-330908 GCF_000478485.2 Pseudomonas sp. P179 | reverse complement strand
GTGGCTCCATCGGCAGCAAGGGCGCCATCGATATCGGTGTGACCCGCCTGGAAAACGACGCTGGCACACTGATCGCCGAACGCGGCCTGAAGCTGGTAGCCGATGAGGCGAACAGTTCCAAGGGGCGTATCGCCGCCAATGGTAGCCTGCATGCCAAGGTTGGCACGCTGAGCCAGAAGGGAGGAGAACTGACCAGTCAGGACTCGCTGACTCTCGACCTGGGCATCCTAAACAATAACGTTGGCCGTATCGCTGGCAACCAGGGCGTAGACATCACGGCCCGGCAGGTGGACAACAGCGTCGGCGAGATTGCCAGCCAGGGCGTGGTGGCGCTGAACCTCACTGAGCAGCTGGACAACCGTGGCGGCAAGATCGTCGGTGACAGTGGTCTGGGCATCACCGCGCCGCACGTGCTCAACCAGGACAAGGGGGTACTCGCCAGCCGCGATGGGCTGCGCCTGAGCGCTACGGAGTTGTTCAACGGCGGGGGAGGCCTGCTGTCCAGC
>NZ_KI517354.1:312557-328899 GCF_000478485.2 Pseudomonas sp. P179 | reverse complement strand
GTGGCTCCATCGGCAGCAAGGGCGCCATCGATATCGGTGTGACCCGCCTGGAAAACGACGCTGGCACGCTGATCGCCGAACGCGGCCTGAAGCTGGCGGCCGATGAGGCGAACAACTCCAAGGGGCGTATCGTCGCCAAGGATGAACTGCGTGCCAAACTCGGTGCGCTGGTGCAGAACGGGGGAGAGCTGACGACTCAGGGCGCGCTGGCCCTCGACGCCGACAAAGTCGACAACGGCGCTGGTCGCATCGCCGGCCACCGAGGTGTGGTCATCGATGTCCGGCAGGTGGACAACCGTGCCGGCGAGATTGCCAGCCAGGGCGTGGCGACGCTGAACCTCACTGAGCAGCTGGACAACCGTGGCGGCAAGATCGTCGGTGACAGTGGTCTGGGCATCACCGCGCCACGCGTGCTCAACCAGGACAAGGGAGTACTCGCCAGCCGCGATGGGCTGCGCCTGAGTGGTACCGAATTGTTCAATGGCAATGCCGGACTGCTCAGCAGTCAGAGACATATAGAGGTCACTCTGGACGGCGTGCTGGACAATCAGGGCAAGGGCGCGCTGCTCAGCGACGGCACCCTGACGGTGAGCGCCGGGCGCATACACAACCAGGACGCCACTCTGTCCAGCGCCGGTGCGCTGAGACTGAGCAGCCAGGAGGCGGTGGACAACCGTGGCGGCAAGTTGGTGACGGACTCCAGCCTGCGCCTGACCAGCGCCAGCCTGGACAACAGCCGATCAGGGATCATCAGTGCCAACGCTGCGGCGGAGATCCATACCGGGGTTCTGAACAACAGCCAGAAAGGCAATCTTGGCAGCAATGACGGGCTCGGCCTGATTGCTACTGAGGTGGATAACAGCCAGGAAGGTCGGATCACTGCCAAAGGCATGATCGACGCAAATATCAAGGGACTCGATCAGCAGGGCAAAGGGCGGCTGGTCAGTAATGCCGGCATCATACTCGACCTGAACGAGGGAACCCTGGCCAATGGCGCTCAGGGCCTGATCGCCACGCCTGGAACCTTGCTCCTGCGCCAACTCGGCATGGTGGACAACAGCGGCGGGGAAATTTCCAGCGACCGAGCCTTCACACTCACCACCTCCGCGCTGACCAACCAGGGTGGCCGCCTGCGCAGCGGCGGTGTACTGACGTTGCGCATCGCCCAGGCTCTGGACAACAGCCTCGAAGGTGTTCTCTCCGGCACCGGAGGCCTGGATATCCGGGCGCTTGCCCTGGACAACCGCAGTGGCTCCATCGGCAGCAAGGGCGCCGTCGATATCGACGTGTCCCGTTTGGAAAACGATGATGGCGACCTGCTTAGCGAAGGTCGTCTGAAACTGACTGCCGAGCGAGCGAACAGTGTCAGGGGACGGATCGCGGCCAGGGGTGACCTGCACGCCAGCGTGACAGCCTTTAACCAGGCGGGTGGCGAATTGAGCAGCGAGGGTGCGCTGATGCTCGAGGCCGATAGCCTCGACAACCGCAGCGGCGGTCTGGTCAGTGCTGATGGCAACCTGACCGTTTCCGCCCGGAGGATCGACAACCGTGCGGGCGAAATCGCCAGCCCGGGCCAGGTGACACTGGACGTCGCCGAGCAGTTGGACAACCGAGGCGGCAAGGCCATCGGCGATAGCGGACTTCGCCTCGTCGCGCCACGGGTACTCAACCAGGACGGCGGGGTACTCGCCAGTCGTGATGGGCTGCGCCTGAATGGCGCCGAACTGTTCAATGGCAACGGCGGCCTGCTCAGCAGCCAGCAAAGCATCGACGTCATTCTGGACGGCGTATTGGGCAATCAGGCGGGCAGCTTGAGCAGCCAGGGACGCCTGAGCGTGAAGAGCGGTCGGCTGGACAACCAGGGCGGTGCAGTCTCCAGCGCCGGGACCCTGTCGCTTTCCAGCCAGGGTGCGTTGAACAACCAGGGGGGCAGGGTGGTCACCGACGCCGGTGCCGTCCTGCGCAGCGCCAGCCTCGACAACAGCCAGGGCGGCATCGTCAGCGCCAAGGGGGCCGCGGAGATCCGTACTGGCAGCCTCAACAATAGCCAGAAGGGCGGCATAGGCAGCGGTGCCGGGCTCGCGCTGGTCGCGGACCTGGTGGACAACAGCCAGAACGGCCGGATCACTGCCAAGGGTGCGATCGATGCCAACCTGAAGGGGCTGGATCAGCAGGGCAGCGGCAGGCTGGTCAGCGATACGGCCATCGCGCTCGATCTGCGCGGGGGAGAACTGGTCAACCGTGCTCAGGGCCTGATCGCCACGCCTGGAGCCTTGCTGCTGCGGCAACTGGGTGTCGTGGACAACAGTGGCGGTGGCGAGATCTCCAGCGATCGAAGCTTTACCCTCGCCGCGACCGCGCTGAGCAACCGGGGTGGCCGCGTGATCAGCGGCGACTCCCTGACCCTGCGCATCGCCCAGGCACTGGACAACAGCCTCCAAGGCGTTCTTTCCGCAAGCGGAGGGCTGGATGTCGCTGCACTCGTCTTCGACAACCATAGCGGCATCGTTGGTAGCAAGGGCGATACACGCATCGGGGTGAACCGCCTGGAGAACGAGGCAGGCCGCGTGGTCAGCGAAGGCGCCCTGGATCTGACCGCCAAGCAGGTGAGCAGCGCCAAGGGGCGCATTGCCGCGAAGGGCGATCTGCAGGTCACGGTTGGCACCCTGGAGCAGCAGGGTGGAGAACTAGCCAGTCAGGGGACGCTGACTCTCGACGCCGATAGCCTGGATAACCGCAATGGCGGCCTGGTGAGCGCCGATGGCGGGGTCACCGCCGAGGCACGCCAGATCGATAACCGCGGTGGGGAAATATCCAGCGTGGCCAAGGTGGCTCTGGCTGTCCGGGAACAACTGGACAACCGGGGGGGCAAGGTGATCGGCGACAGTGAGCTGAGCCTAACCGTGCAGCGCCTGCTGAACCAGGCCAAGGGTGTGCTCGCCAGTCGCGATGGATTGCACCTGGACGGCGCGGAACTGCTCAATGGCGATGGCGGCCTGCTCAGCAGCCAACGCCTGGTGGATGTAACGCTCAGTGGTGCATTGGACAACCAGGGGAGCGGTGCACTGGTCAGCGAAGGGTCGCTGACAGTGAAGGCCGACCAGGTCAATAACCAGGCGGGGACTTTCTCCAGTGCGGGTAGCCTGCTCGTTACCAGCCGGGGCGAGTTGAACAACCAGGGTGGCAGGTTGGTGACCGATGCTGGAGCCACCCTGAACAGCACTGGCTTCGACAACAGCCGTGCGGGCCTGGTCAGTGCGAAAGGGGCTGTGGCCATTCGTACCGGAGCCCTGAACAACAGTCAGAAGGGATCCATTGGCGGCAATACGGGCGTCACCCTGGTCGCCGGGTTGGTCGACAACGGCCGGGAAGGACGGATCAGCACCAAGGGTACGCTCGACGCCAACCTGAAAGGGTTGCTTCAGCAGGGGGGAGGCTCGCTGGTCGGCGAGCGCGGTGTCACCCTCGACCTCAACGGTGGCACCCTGGACAACCACGACCTCGGTCTGGTTTCAACGCCTGGCGCGCTCCTGCTGCGCCAACTCGGCATGGTGGACAACAGCGTCGGCGGAGAGATATCCAGCGACCGTGCTTTCACCCTCGCCGCCAACACACTGAACAATCAGGGCGGGCGGCTGATCAGCAGCGAAGCTTTGACCCTGCGCATCGCCAAGACACTGGACAACAGTCTCAAGGGGCAGGTCCTGGCGACCGACGGACTGGCCATCGAGTCTCAGGTCTTGGACAACCGTGCGGGAACCATCGGCAGCAAGGGTGATGCCCGTATCAGCGTGACCAGCCTGGACAACGCCGAACAAGGCAGCCTGGTGAGTGAAGGCCGCCTGGAGCTTGTAGCCGACCAGGTGAGCAACGGCAACCAAGGCCGTATCGCCGCCAGAGGCGTGCTGGAGGCGGCGGTCGGTACGCTGCTCCAGCAAGGCGGCGAACTGGTCAGCCAGGGGAGCCTGGACCTTCGCGCCGACACGCTCGACAACAGCCAGTCCGGGCTGATCGCCGCGAATGGCGGCATCGCTATCGAGGCGCGGCAGGTCGACAACCGCGCCGGCGAGATTTCCAGCACCTCGAAGGTCGCCGTGAACGCCCGCGAGCAACTGGACAACCGCGGCGGCAAGGTCATCGGCGACAGCGGCCTGCGCCTCACCGTGCAGCGCCTGCTGAACCAGGCCAAGGGGGTGCTGGCCGGGCGCGACGGCCTGAGTCTGGACGGCGGCGAACTGTTCAACGGCGACGGCGGTCGGCTCGACAGCCAGAACGGCCTGAGCGTGAGCCTCGGCGGCGTGCTGCACAACCAGGGCGGCGCGCTGGTCAGCGAAGGCAGCCTGACGGCGCGCGCCGCGCGCCTGGACAACCGTGGCGGGACCTTCTCCAGCGCCGGTGCGCTGGCGCTGACCAGCCAGGCCGCGCTGGACAACCAGGGCGGCAGGCTGCTCAGCGATGCCGGCGTGACGCTGAAGGGCGCCAGCCTCGACAACAGCCGTTCCGGCGTGATCAGCGCCAAGGGTGCGGTGGATATCCGCACCGGCGTGCTGGACAACAGCCGCAACGGCGGCATCGGCAGCAACGCCGGCATCACCCTGGTGGCCGCCCGGCTGGACAACGGCCAGCAGGGCCGGGTCAGCGCCAAGGGCCTGCTCGACGCCAACCTGAAAGGCCTCGACCAGCGCGGAGGCGGTGTCCTGGTCAGCGAAACCGGCGTCACCCTCGACCTCAATGGCGGCACGCTGGTCAACCGCGACGGCGGCCTGATCGCCACGCCCGGCGCGCTGCTGCTGCGCCAGCTCGGCGCGGTGGACAACGGCGCCGGCGGGGAAATTTCCAGCGACCGCGCCTTCACCCTCGCCGCCGCCAGCCTGGACAACCGCGGCGGGCGCCTGATCGGCGCCGCCAGCCTGACCCTGCGCATCGCCCAGGCCCTGGACAACAGCCTGGGCGGGGTGATCTCCGGCGCCGCCGGCCTGGACATCGCGGCCGCTCGCCTGGACAACAGCGCCAAGGGCACCCTGGCCAGCCGCGCCGGCATCGACCTGCGCGTCGACGGCGCGCTGGACAACCACGCCGAAGGCACCGTTTCCGGCGCCCGCCTGACGCTCGCCAGCGCCTCCCTGGACAACAGCGGCAAGGGCCTGCTCTCCGGCAACGCCGGCCTGAGCGTCGTCACTGGTGCGCTGGACAACGCCGAGGGTGGCCAACTGATCAGCCAGGGCGTCCTGGACGTCAGCAGCGCCGACCTCGACAACCGTGGCGGCGCCCTCAGTGGCAAGCAGTCGCTGCGCCTGAGCGCCGCCAACCTGGACAACCGTGGCGGCCTGCTGACCAGCGACGGCAAACTGGAACTGACGGCAGGGCGCGTCGACTCCGCCGACGGCGGCGAAATCTCCGCCCGGGGCGACCTGCGCCTGACGGTCGAGCGCCTGGTGCAACGCCAGGGCCGGCTGATCGGCGAGCGCGGCGTCAGTCTCGACCTGCGGGGCGGCGACCTGGACAACCAGGGCGGCCTGATCAGTGCCCGCGGCCCGCTGAGCATCGAGCGGCTGAACGTCCTCGACAACCGCCAGGGCGGCGAGATTTCCAGCCAGCAGGGCTTCGAGCTGCTGGCCAGGCGCATCGACAACGGCCAGCAGGGGCGCATCATCAGCGCCGGGAAACTGCGCCTGGACGCCGACGCGCTGGGCAACGCCGGCGCCGGCCTGCTCTCCGGATGGCAGGGCCTGACGGTGACAGGCGGGAGCCTGGACAACAGCGCCGGCGGCACCCTTTCGAGCAAGGACGGCGAGCTGGCCATCAGCCTCGGCGGCGCGCTGGACAACCACGGCCAGGGCGCGCTGGTCAGCAAGGGCGCGCAACGGATCGACGCCGCCAGCCTGGATAACGCCCAGGGCATCGTCTCCGGCGAAAGCGACGTGACCCTGAGCATCGCCGGGAAGCTGGACAACGGCCAGGGCGGCCTGGTCTCGGCGCAGCGCGCGCTGAGCTTCGAGCGCGACGATACGCTGCTGAACAACGCCGGCGGCCGGATCAACGGCGGCAGCCTGCTGCTCAAGGGCGCCAGCCTGGATAACAGCGACGGCCAGTTGATCAGCCAGGGCCGGCTCGACGCCATCCTCGGCGGCGCCCTGGTCAACACCGGCGCGGCGCGCCTGGCCAGCGGCGGCGACCTGCTGCTGCGCAGCGCCAGCGTCGACAACCGCGGCGGCAAGCTGGTCAGCCAGGGGCTGCTGGAGATCAGCGCCGGCAGCCTCGACAACAGCGCCTCCGGCACCCTCGCCAGCCAGGCCGGCATGAGCCTGCGCCTGGGCGGCGGCGCCCTGCGCAACCAGCAGGACGGCCTGATCTTCAGCCAGACCGGCGCCCTCGAGGTGCAGGCCGGCAGCCTGGACAACCGCCAGGGCACGCTCCAGGCCCAGGGCGACAACCGGCTGCGTATCGGTGGCGCGCTGGACAACCAGGGCGGCCGCCTGGACAGCCGGGCCGGCAACCTCGACCTGCAGAGCGGCAGCCTCGACAACGGCGCCGGCGGCGTGCTCAACAGCGCCAAGGGTTGGCTGAAGCTGGTCACCGGGCTGTTCGACAACAGCGCCGGCGTCACCCAGGCGCAGTCGCTGGAGATTCGCGCCGGGCAAGGCGTGCGCAACCAGCAGGGCCACCTCTCGGCGCTGGGCGGCGACAACCGCATCGTCACCGCCGACTTCGACAACCAGGGCGGCGGCCTCTACGCCAGCGGCCTGCTCAGCCTCGACGGCCAGCGCTTCCTCAACCAGGGCGCGGCGGCGGGCCAGGGCGGCAAGGTCGGCGCCGGGCGCATCGACTTCAGCCTGGCCGGCGCGCTGGCCAACCGCTTCGGCCAGTTGGAAAGCGAGAGCGAGCTGCACCTGCGCGCCGCCGCGATCGACAACAGCGGCGGCAGCCTGCGCGCCCTCGGCCGCAGCGGCAGCACGCGGCTGGTCGCTGGCGACCTGAACAACGCCTACGGCGTGCTGGAAAGCGCCAACCAGGACCTCGACCTGCAACTGGGCAGCCTGGCCAACGCCGGCGGGCGCATCCTCCACACTGGCAACGGCACCTTCGGCCTGGATTCCGGGCAGGTGATCCGCGCCGGCGGCGAACTGACCACCAATGGCCTGCTGGACATCCGCGCCAGCGAATGGACCAACAGCAGCGTGCTGCAAGCCGGACGCCTGAACCTGGACATCGGCACCTTCCGCCAGACGGCCGAGGGCAAGCTGCTGGCGGTGCAGTCCTTCACTGGCCGCGGCGGCGACTGGAGCAACGACGGCCTGCTGGCCAGCGACGGCAGCTTGCGCCTCGAGCTGAGCGGCGGCTACCGTGGCAACGGCCGCGCCACCAGCCTCGGCGACTTCGCCCTGAACGCCGCCAGCCTCGACCTCGGCAACGCCGCCAGCCTCGCCGGCGGCGCCAATGTCACGCTCGGCGCCGGCAACCTGCTGGTCAACCGTGGGCGGATCACCGCCGCCGGCGACCTCGTGGCCAGCGCCGCGAGCCTGAACAACTACGGCACCCTGGGCGGCGGCGGCAACCTGCGATTGAACGCGCCCGCCCTGCTCAACGAGCGCGGGTTGCTGTTCAGTGGCGCCGACATGACCCTGCGCGCCGGCGACATCACCAATCTCTACGGGGATGTGTACAGCCTCGGCAGGCTGGATATCGCCCGCGACGATGCGGGGGGCTGGGCAAATCGCTTGGAGAACATTTCCGGGAATTTAGAGAGCACAGGTGATATGCGTTTCTCCGTGAGTTCACTTCTCAATAGAAGGGAAACTCTAGAGATTGAAGGTGACTTGCAGAATAGCGCTATTGGCGTCCGCTGTACGGGGTGTCAGCTTTCTGAGAGGTGGGGAAAAACTAGGTCTTCGAGCGAGCTTGTCTGGATCAGGGAATATAAGTCTACATTGGGAGAGTCTTCTGCCGCTGCTTCAATTACGGCTGGTCGAGATCTGCTTGTTGTAGGTGCAAGCCTGCAGAATATCGCTTCTAATATAAGTGCTGTAAGAGACGCCACGCTATCTCTGAGTAATTTCGAAAACAAAGGTTATGCGTTAGGGGAATATGCGGTCAGGGGCGTTTATTCGCCGCCGAGTAAATTTGGCGAAGAATTGCTTATGCGCATATTGGCGTATAACGCTGTCAACGATCCCAGTTATGGGGAGGGATATGCGAGCACAGGGGGGAGACTTCCGAATATTCATTATTTCGACAAGAATTTTAATGAAAAAGTCTCTCCGCTGGAGGTCATTCATGGAAACGGGAAAAATGGTGGGCCGGGTTGGCACCTGTACTTCGGTACCTTAGATGTTGAGTATCCGGACACAGATCGCTGGAATAAGGCTATTGGACGAATACCGGCGCCGAATTATTCATCGAAAAAAACGGATGCTATTCCAGATCTACTTAAGGGATTGGCTCCTCTCGATGAGTTGACGATTAACAAAGGGGCAAACTCAACGGTTGGTGCTGTCGTGCAAGCTGGCGGTCGTGTAACGGTGAATGCTGCGGAGAGTTTCAATAATTCTGTCCTACAGGGATTTCAGGCCGTTCAGGAAACCCAGTTACCTCATCAGGACATAGCTGTTTCAAGCACGACGAGCGCCGTAGTGACTCTGAAGAGTCAACTGCCAGCGGATTTGGCAAGGCAACAGATCAATCCTCTCACCCTGCCGGGCTTCAGCCTGCCTCAAGGCCAGAATGGGCTCTTCCGCCTGGCGTCCCAAGGAGCCCAGGTGAACCAGGCAAGTGGTGCTCTGAAATCCGCCAGCGATCTCACCCAGAGCGGCCATGGCGTATCTGTATCCGCACAGACAGGCAGTGGCGCAAGTGGCTGGAGTACCCAGGCGCGTCGTGTCGGCGATGATAGGGTCACCTCGCTTGCCGGTTCCGCCTATCAAGGCCGGGTAGCTGAGGCTATCGATGCGCTACGGGCTTCCGCGCCAATCTCGGGCGACGGGGGAAACACTGGCCGTTTCCAGGCCGGTGAGCACCAGGCGACCACGGGACTGGGTGGACTCGTCGAGGGCAATGCATCGGGTCACAGCGGCAATGGCGTCATCCTCGCCGATCTGCGCGGTGGTCTACCCTCGTTCTCAAGCCTTCCCGCGGCTGATCGTGTTCAAGGCACAGTACCCGGTTACGATGGGAATGGAACTATTCTCGCCAATTGGCAGGGTGCGCAGGCGACGGTCCAGGCCTCGCCTTCGACAGTGCGTGTAGAGGGGGTAGTCTCCAGTCCAGGTGGCAATGGCAGCATCCTTGCCGATCTGCCGGCTGAGCAGTCGTCGGTGCAGGCACTGCCTTCGGCCGTTAGGGCTCAGGGCAGCCTGCCTCGCCTCGAAGAGCGGAGCGCCCTTCTTGCCGAGCCTCCGGTTGGGCAGCCGGCGCTGCAAACCCTGCCGTCGGTTGCGCGCGTTGAGGGCGTGCCCAGCAATGCCACACCGAGCAACAGCCACAAGTATCTGATCGAGACCAACCCGGCGCTCACCGAGCTGAAGCAGTTCCTCAACTCGGACTACCTGCTCGGTGGCCTGGGTATCAATCCGGATGACAGCAAGAAGCGCCTGGGCGACGGTCTATACGAGCAGCGCCTGGTACGCGAAGCGATCGTCCAGCGTACGGGGCAGCGCTTCATCGCCGGATTGAACAGCGACGAAGCGATGTTCCGCTATCTGATGGACAACGCCATCGCCAGCAAGGACGTATTGGGACTGACCCCTGGCGTCACCCTCAGCGCCGCCCAGGTGGCGGCGCTGACCCACGATATCGTTTGGCTGGAAGAAGTCGAGGTGAATGGCGAAAAGGTCCTCGCCCCCGTGGTCTACCTGGCCCAGGCCGAGGGGCGGTTGGGCCCGAACGGCGCGCTGATCCAGGGGCGCGACGTGAACCTGATCACCGGCGGGGACCTGAGGAACGCCGGTACCCTGCGCGCGCAGAACGACCTCAGCGCGACAGCCGGCAACATCGACAACAGCGGCCTGATCGAGGCCGGCAACCGCCTCGACCTGCTGGCCAGCGGCTCCATCCGCAATGATCAGGGCGGCATCATTGCCGGGCGCGAGGTAAGCCTCTCCGCCCTTACCGGAGACGTCATCAATGAACAGACGGTGACCCAGCACCAGTCCTCCTACAGGGGAACCGGTACCACTGAGGCATTTGCCGATAGCGCCGCGCGTATCGAGGCTGCGCAGAAGCTGACCGTTTCGGCAGGACGCGATGTAGCCAATATTGGCGGTGTCATCGACAGCAAGGGCGACCTCGCCTTGCAAGGCGGCAGGGATGTCCTGGTTTCGGCTGCGGTAGCGGAGCGGGGCTGGACGGCAGGAAGCCAGGCATACCAGACCCAGACGACCCAGATGGGCGCCGAGGTCGTGGCGGGGCGCGATATCAGCGTCAGCGCCGGACGCGATATCAGCGTCGTGGGCAGCCGCATCGACGCTCGTCGCGACGTGACATTCGAGGCGGGTCGCGATGTGGGCCTGGTCGCGGCTGCCAACGAAGAGCATGCCTATGGCAAGACCAAGAAGGTCACTTTCCAGGACGACAAGATCACCCAGCAGGCCACTCGCGTGGACGCTGGCGGCGACCTGGCGATCAATGCCGGACAGGACCTGCGGCTGGTCGCGAGCCAGGCCAGCGCCGGTGACGAAGCCTACCTGGTGGCCGGCGACAAGCTGGAGCTGCTGGCCGCCAACGACAGCAGTTACTACCTCTATGACAAGAAGAGCAAAGGCAGCTTCGGTAGCAAGAAGACCCGGCGCGACGAAATCACCGATGTGACGGCAGTGGGCAGCCAAATATCCAGCGGCGGCGACCTCACCCTGCTCAGTGGCGGCGACCAGACCTACCAGGGTGCGAAGCTGGAATCGGGCAACGACCTGGCCATCGTCAGCGGCGGCGCGGTGACCTTCGAGGCGGTGAAGGACCTGCACCAGGAGAGCCACGAGAAGAGCAAGGGCAACCTGGCGTGGCAGTCGTCGAAGGGCAAGGGCCAGACCGACGAAACCGTACGCCAGAGCCAGCTCGTCGCCCAGGGCAACCTGGCGATCAAGGCCGTGGAAGGCCTGAAGATCGACCTCAAGCACATCGACCAGAAGACCGTGAGCCAGACCATCGACGCGATGGTGCAGGCGGATCCGCAACTGGCCTGGCTGAAGCAGATGGAGCAGCGCGGCGATGTGGATTGGCGGCGCGTGCAGGAACTGCATGACAGCTGGAAGTACAGCAACTCCGGGCTGGGCGTCGGCGCGCAGTTGGCGATAGCGATCGTCGTGACTTACTTCACGGCGGGCGCAGCCAGCGGGGCGATTGCAACGGCCGGGGCCGGAACCTCCATGGCAGGCGCGACCGCAGCCGCTACCGCTACGACTTCGGCGGGCTGGTTGAACGCGGCAGGTACCGCAGCGCTCAGCGGCGTGGCCAGCAATGGAGCGATCAGCACCATCAACAACCGGGGAAACCTGGGGGATGTCGTCAAGGACGTGACCTCCAGCGATGCGCTGAGGGGCTATGTAGTCGCTGGCACGACTGCGGGGCTGACTGCCGGCGTCTACGACAAATGGACCTCGACCCAGACCGGCACCTCGACCGCTCTACCGAACACCGGGGCCGTGGCGCCCGCCGCAGGGTTGGGCACCTGGCAAGGCGTGGGCCAGTTCACCTCGAACCAGTTGCTGCAGAATGGTACTTCGGTGCTGTTGGACCGGGCGCTGGGCGGCAAGGGCAGCCTGGGCGATGCGTTGCAAAACAGCCTGGCAAATGCCTTTGCGGCCTACGGCTTCAAGCTGATTGGCGACACCACCCATGGCGTACTGGACGACGGCAGCCTCGGCAAGATCGGCTTGCACGCCCTGATGGGAGGTCTGGCCGCCGAAGCGGTCGGTGGCGATTTCCGTACCGGAGCCCTGGCTGCGGGAGTCAACGAGGCGCTGGTGGATAGCCTCGCCAAGCAATACGCCAGCCTGCCCATCGATGACAAGAAGGGCCTGCTGATCATGAGTTCGCAGTTGATCGGCGTGCTGGCGGCTTCGACGCAGGGCGATGCGGACGCCAAGAGCTTGCAGACGGGAGCCTGGGTGGCGGGGAATGCCACCCAACACAACTACCTCAGTCATTGGCAGGAGGAGAAGAAGCGGCAGGAGGTCGATGGCTGCAAGGACAAACCGCTCTGCAAAACCGGAATAGAAGCCAAATGGGCAATTATTTCGGCCCAGCAGGATGTCGGTATCGTCGTAGGTGTTGGAGGAGGCATCGGTCTTTCGACAGCTGAAACCGCAGTGGGTGTTTATGAGCTGGTCAAGAACTGGAGGGAAACCTATGCAGCTCTGGAGCAGTTGGCCACTTCGCCAGAGTTCCGGCAGCAATTTGGCGATAACTACCTGAAGGGGCTGGAGGAGCGCGCCGCATTCTTGACCCAGGCATACGAGGATGCCGGCTGGCAAGGTTCGGTCACAGCTGGTGTCGAGGGCGGTAGGTTCGCTGCGGAACTTGTTGGCGTTCTGACGGCAGTGAAAGGTGGCGCGCAGATAACCGCCAAGCTGCCAACAGCAGCCAAGAACCTGGTCAACGCGATTGCGGAGTCACCTGTTTCCGGTAGTATGAGTTCGCAGCTCGGGGCAGTGGGGGACTTGGGTAGGCTGGGTGGGGGTGCAAAAGCGACTGCGACCGTGATCGATACCGCTCCGATGGCCCAGCGGGTCATGGATGTTCGAGCTGGATTGCCGTCTAATTTAAGGCGCAGTGGTAATGTAGCTATCGCAGAAATAGATATTCCCGGAATACCTAGGCAGATGGCTGCGCACAGCCAAGTCTCTGATGCCGGTAAAGGGCTTATTGGCTCTGGAAGTGGAAATTTTGTGGCTCAATCTGTACCCAACAAGGCCGGAGATATGGTTTATCGGGGAATAGATACGGAATACAAAATACTAGACAATATTGCTGATCAATTAGGAAGCAACACCTCCGCAAGAGGGACTGTAAATATTCTAACGGAGAAAGCAGCTTGCGCAAGTTGTCTGAACGTGGCTGAGCAGTTTAAGGCGAAGTATCCCAATATCACAGTTAATATTCTTGATAATCAGGGCGTTATGCTCCGTCCGCCGAGGAAGACGCCGTAATGGAAGAACGTGTGACTTATGGAGAAATCCGGGCTTGGTTTCTGGGCAGCTATTACAACTATTGCAGGGTCAAACTCAACCACCAAAGCCCATGGGTTGAGGGAGAAAGTGAAGTAGGCTATGCCTACAGTGAGCTTGAAAACTCCTTTGATTTGCCTATTGAGAAATTAATGTTGGAAGTTTTAGCGCTTATTCTCTCGGCGGGCAGGTCTTCGGATAAAGTTAAGAGATATCATCTTGATATTATTCATGGATTGCTAAAGGAGATCAAGCTGTCTTCTGTTCTGGATGATTTGCCTTCTGATGAGGCAGCAGAGCTAAGAGACGATCTCAGAGTGTTAGGTCTTTATTAATTAGCCCAGGGCGGGTTATTTACTTGGTGCAAAAGGAACTGCTAATTTCCCGGAAGGGATGAGCTTCAATCCCAACATCAAGAATCACCTCAGCAATTTTGATGGCCTGACGCAGAAGAGTGGGATTATAGCATAAAGGGGACAGATTTATTTTCCCTACTCTAATTCTCTGAGCAGGGAGGCTCCAGTGCAGACGCCGTAAGGAGGCTCCGCGAAGCCTAGGCAGAGGCGAGTGGTTCTACTGAACTATCCGTTTCACGTGGTTCAGTGTGGGTAAGATCGGCAGTGGTATACAGTGGGAATGAGAAATATAAATACTAGCCAAAACTAGAGTAGGAGGAATAAATCCGTCCCCTTTTTGCTTATACTCTCATGACGAGTTTTTGAAGGAGTTTGGGAGATGACTCAGTGGCAATTGTTAGCTGATGATTTGTGGGGGGGTGAAAAAAATATATGCTTTTTTGTTCATTCTGGTGCGTGCTTCTGGGTTGTGGATGATAAGTTCAACTTCATCTTGGATGCGGAGAAGGACTATCGTGCATACCTTGATAAGGGTCATATAACTCAGGAGCAATATGCGTCGGCATGCATGACGTTTAGAGGTGGGGTGCTTAAACTTACTGCTGAGAATTTTTTGAAATATTTGAGGGCGGAGGAGCGGTGGGTGTTATCGCGGCAAGACCTAAAAGATATGTTTGTGTGCGGGCTTGATTTGAGCGAGTCTTTGCATGGAAGAATTGAAGATTACTATCTTTCTGGTGTTGAGTTGAGTGCAAGCTACTTTCATGATGCTAATGCTGTTGCCTCTAGGCTTCCAATGTTCTATGTGAATTTCGATCGCAAAATTTACATGCATATGGACTGTAATCGGGCGCATGAAGAATTGGCTTACTCAGACTGGCTTGCTAAGTGTTCGGATTTTTGCCATTTAGTGCCCGATAGGGAGAGGTATTGGGTTTTAGAGGGTATGGATTATTGGAAGTATAGATTTTTGCAATCGGCATAAGATGCAAAAGTGTAGAAGCATAAAGGGGGCAAGCATAAAGGGGACGGATTTATTTTCACTGCTCTAGAACTAAAAGGTAGATAGATTTTCCCCGTTCAGTAATTCCCTGTTCTTTAATAATTTACTTTTTCGATTTTAAAAGAAGAGCACTGACCTCCCTTTCGCTACTTCCGCAGAGTCCTGAACCTCCGGCCCCGCCATCCCTGGCGGGGCGCTCGCCGGGGCAACGTATGCGTTGCCTGGAGAAGAAGGGCCTGCTGACCATGAGTTCGCAGTTGATCGGTGTGCTGGCGGCTTCGACGCAGGGCGATGCGGACGCCAAGAGCTTGCAGACGGGAGCCTGGGTGGCGGGGAATGCTACTCAGAACAACTATATTGAACACTCGGATGTTCTGGCTTTTGCCGAAGACATGAGGTCTTGCGGCAAAGACGAAGGTTGCCAAAAGGACAAGTGGGAGAAAGAAAGGTACAGCGACGAAAGTAAACTCAATGTACAGGAGGCCCAAAATACCTATGGTCCGCTGAGAGCAAAGGAGAAAAGGCTCCAAATCGTCGAGAGCATGGACACATTGGTGTCCATCCAGTGCGTGACGTCGCGATGCGAGTCGTACAAGACGGAATTGTTGGAGCAATCAGTCGATAGCTATATACACCTGAGCAAGGTCCTCGATGAATGGGCGCCGACGCTGGACCGATTGGCGCTTATCGGAGGTGCTGCTGCAGGTAAGCAGATAGACTCGAAAGTCAAACGTCCGGGTATGCCGGAGCCTGTAGAGCTTGCGCAGGTTCAGAAGGCTGTGGATTATCTTGCAGCCCTAAAAGCGACTGGGGCATCAGGAAAACCGCTGGTTTCAAAGGGCTCAGAGGTGACCCCTGAAGTTATTCAAAAAGCATTGCAGGGTGATCGTGTTATTACTGCGCAAGGCGCTGTGTCATTACCTGCGGTGCAAAGATATGTTGATCGGCTTCTTAAGGGCGATGTTGCCCCGGCAATAAAAATGGATGGCAATGTGATTGTTGATGGGAATCATCGTTATATCGCAGAAAAAATATTAGGGTGAAATCTAGATGTGACACCGGGGTCTTTATCTCCTAATAAAGTCCATCAAACCAAACCTGTGTCTGAGCTGAAGATAGATCAAGTGGATTGGGGGAACAAATGATAACTATTTTTTTTTGAAACTGGTGAAGAGCTGGATTTGCCTTTGGCTAGTTTTGCTAAGTCAAACTTAAGTGGGCTAGAGCTGCATCGGGCAATTTTTGATGGTTTAGATCTTTCAGAGGCTGATTTTACTGCCTCAAATTTGAGGAACGCTTCTTTTAATCATGCTCTGTTGGGTGGTGCTGTAATGAATAGTGCAGCGCTTATGAATGCAAGTTTTGTTGATGCTATAATGAAAGGTGTAAAGCTTGTGGATGCTATGGCGGCTTATGCTGATTTTTCAGGGGCAGATCTTTCCATGGCTAGTCTAAAAAATGCTGATATAGGCGGTTCTAATTTCATAAATTCCAATTTGCGAGATGTTAATATTGATGTAGCGAGGATAGATGGCGCTGTTTTTCGGGGTGCCATATATAATGATAGAACGATTTGGCCTAAAGGATTTATTCCGGAAAATTTTGGTGCGATTAAAGGCTAATTTGACAGGGCCGTAAAGGGGCCGCAAAGGGGCCGTAAAGGGGGGTATTTTCCCTGCTCTAATGCTCTGAAAAGGAGGCTCTAGACGCCGTAAGTGAATAAAGGGGACAGATTTATTTTTCGGTGTTTATGAGCTGGTCAAGAGCTGGAGGGAAACCTATGCAGCTCTGGAGCAGTTGGCCACTTCGCCAGAGTTCCGGCAGCA
>NZ_KI517354.1:310813-311990 GCF_000478485.2 Pseudomonas sp. P179 | reverse complement strand
GAACCTGGTCAACGCGATTGCGGAGTCACCTGTTTCCGGTAGTATGAGTTCGCAGCTCGGGGCAGTGGGGGACTTGGGTCGGCTGGGTGGGGGGGCAAAAGGAGTTCAAAAACTTCCTGAACTCGGTGGGGTTGATACGTTTCTTAGCTCTCAAGCAGCAAATTTAAACAAGAAGTTGGGTGCGAAAATAGGTGAGGGCAGACTGCCTTACGAGGCCAGTCGCGCTGGTGTTGAGCAGGCCAAGCTAGCAGTTAAAGAAACATTGGAGAACGCTACCGCTGTTAGTGACATAATTCCTAAGTCGGCTGTCCGAGGGGATTATGACCTTGTTCATGTTTACAGCTCTAAAACTAATAGCACTGTTAGCCTACGAGTGTTGCCCGGCGGCAAATATGAATTCGACACTTTGATTTCAGAGAAATCCTCAAAATTTTAGTCGCGGGGTTTGGCCTTATGATCATTGGTGAGAAGATTTTTGAGTTTAGATTTCGGTCGTTCTTTATGTCGGGGTCTTTGGTTTGTAAAATGTTGGTTCTGTTTCTTAGGTTTTCAAGATCGGGGTGGGTTTCATTAGATATTGGGGAAGGTGTGTTAAGGATTTTGTCTTTTGGCTCTGAACCAAAGCTGTTGGGGCTGGATGAGATTTCCGATGACTTTGCGTACCCGATCCAGAGTTCGAATGAATTGGATAGATATTTTGGCAAGGACCTGCTTGCTGTTTACAAGTATCTTATTTCGGATGTGGAAGATAGTTGTGTCGGCGTGTATTTCGATTTTGGAGATTGTGGTTTTAGCGTTTTGGAGTCAGAGGATAACTTGTCCATAGTTGATGGCGTGGTTAGAGTTTCAGATGACGTGGCTTTATCTAAGTTAGAGATTTAGATGGGGCAAAAGCAACAGGCGGGAAGCCCACCGTTGAGCTGTTCGGCGGGAAGAATGCGCAGACTCTCGGCGCAATAAACGTAGATATCCGCGCCGATATTCAGACCATAAAGGAGACCATAAAGGGGACAGATTTATTTTCCCTACTCTAATTCTCTGTAAGAATAAAGGGGACAGATTTATTTTTCGGTGTTTATGATCTGGTCAAGAGCTGGAGGGAAACCTATGCAGCTCTGGAGCAGTTGGCCACTTCGCCAGAGTTCCGGCAGCAATTTGGCGATAACTACCTGAAGGG
>NZ_KI517354.1:244184-310353 GCF_000478485.2 Pseudomonas sp. P179 | reverse complement strand
AAGAACCTGGTCAACGCGATTGCGGAGTCACCTGTTTCCGGTAGTATGAGTTCGCAGCTCGGGGCAGTGGGGGACTTGGGTCGGCTGGGTGGGGGTGCAAAAGGAACTACTCCCACTGTAACTGCCGAAGGGCGTATTGGTAACTCTGTATTTACCGACGTTAACCAAACTGCCAGGCCTGCCGCTCAAGCGAATCCCAATCAGCCGACTTTGATTGCGGACCGAGTGGATGCAAAGATTGCGGCTAATGGAAAACCTCACCCGAATGGAAATATGGCGGATGCTCATGCCGAAATTGGAGTTATTCAGCAAGCATATAATGCAGGGAAAACCACTGGTGCAGATATGGCCTTGAAGGTTGAAGGTAAAGCTGTTTGCAGCTATTGCCGTGGTGATATCGCGGCAGCGGCAGAAAAGGCTGGTTTGAACTCTCTACAGATAAACGAAGTGACTACAGGAAAAACTCTATATTGGAAGCCTGGTATGCGGTCTTTGAGGGAGCTTGAATGATGGCTGCTTTCTCGCTGTCTTGGGTTTTTGGCGTGGGTGCTCAAGCTAAGGGGGGAAGGAATAGATTTCCCTCTTGGGATGATGTCCTCTCTTGTCTAGAGCTAATCAGAGAAGGTAAAGGTTCGGTCACTCTTGAACTTGCTTCCAAGACGGCTGTGGGGCCGCAGTCGCTACAAGTACAGTCTGAAGGCGGAAAGTATGTCGTCTCTTTGGGGGAAGACGATGGGGTGGACTATATTGTTCGATCTTATAGAAATTTAAAGCTGCAAGGCATACCCTTCGAAGTGTTGGGGGATGTTTGGGATGGCGTCTTGATATGCGATGAATTTTCTATACTGAAAAATATATTTGAAGAATTCTTCCTAACAGGTGACGTCAGTAAGGAGCTTCTCAATTAAGATTTTTTCTTAATAAAAACTCCAGCCAAGACCATAAAATGTGATAGCTATGACTTGATCTGACATTATTGTTGCTCGAAGAGAGCGAAAGACCATAAAGGGGACAGATTTATTTTCCCTACTCTAATTCTCTGAGCAGAGAGGCTCCAGTGCAGACACCGTAAGGAGGCTCCGCGATGCCCTAGGTAAGGACGATTGGTTTAGCGAGTTATTCGCTTTGAGTGGTTTGGCGTGGGCGGTTGCTGAAATTATAGTAGTAAAAATAAATCTGTCCCCTTTTTCCTTAGAGTCGGTTGAAATAACCGGTGCGAAGGTTTCCAATAAAATCACAGATGCTCGTTTCCCTGGGATTGTTGAGTACAGCTATCAGTTGCCTAGAACTAACACTAAGGGCGAATTTATTGGTGGGTATAAGTCTGTATCCACGAAAACGACTTACGACCCCAAAATTCTGCCAGATAGTAAAGTGGCTGATATGTCTAGTCGCGCGGCAGTCCAGGCGGAATCTGTATTCAAAGCCAATCCGGCCTTGAGGGAAACTAGTATCAAGGTTGATGGCTATTACTTCCAGGTGACACGTAACAGCAAGACTGGCGAAATAACAAATTCCTTCATCGCTATGCCTCCGAGGATAAAATGATGGCTTGTTTGTCTTGGCTTGAAAAGCTCAAGGAATCATTCGCTTCCACTGGTCTGGACTATGAAGACCTATACGAGATAATAGAGGCATCTATAACGAGGAAGAGGACTAACTTCCCTGCGTTTATAAATGAGGCTTCGAAGGGGGTTGGCTTCTCTGTGGGTGAGGGACATTTCTACTCTCTTGATCAGGACTGGGATGATCCTGAAGAGTTTAATGAGGTCAGTTTCTTTTTGGGGGAAGTGGAGACCTCAAGTATTCCACTGCTCGACTATGTTTTTTTGATGAAGATTGCAGCCGATGTTTATTCTGATTTCTTCCCCGAGGAGAGGGATAGTGTTCTAAGTTCGGCTAGAAAATTGGAGGAGCGTTACTCAAAGAGATTCCCGGTCTAGCCGGGGGTTCTTATTTCACTCTAGTAAAGGGGCGAATAAAGGGGTAGATTTATTTTCCCTGCTCTAATTCTCTGAGCAGGGAGGCTCCAGTGCAGACACCGTAAGGAGACTCCGCTATGCCTAGGCAGATGCGAGAGGTTTTACTGAACTATCCGCTTCACGTGGTTCAGTATGGGTAAGATCGGCAGTGGTATTATATAGTGGGGATGAGGAGTAAGCACTAGCCAGAACTAGAATAGGGAAAATAAATCTGTCCCCTTTTCCGATCGGGCTGGGTATGACGTTGAGCAGTTACCAAATATAAAGAAAAATTCAGCTAACCCCGACCTTAAGATAAATGGAGAGTTTGCAGATGTATTCTCTTCCAGAGCCAATAGTCCGGTTTCAGTGCTAATGACTGTGACTGAAAAAGTCGAGAAGCAGGCTCAGAATATTGTAGTGAATTTGGCTGATTCCCCATTGACCTTCAAGCAGATAGAAAATGCACTGAGCGTTAAGCCAGTCGATGGTTTGAAGAATTTGTATCTTCTGAAAGACGGTCAGTTTAAGGTTATTGAGGTTGGGCGATGAGCATAACAATGGCGCTTGAAATTCAAGTTGGAGCGACTCTGGAGAGTATAGCTAGCACTTTGTCGTCTTTGGGGGAGAGCGGCAGTCTGGGCGATACTAGATTGGACGCAAATTTCGAGAGTTCAGGTTGTCAGTTTTCGGTTCGTAGTTTGGAGCAGCCTGAGGGGGTCGTGGCTGAAGGATGCTCCATGAGCTGGAAAGTTGGTTTGAGAGGGGCGTTTCATTGTCGAGGAAGTAATCTTTCTGAAAGTTGGGTTGATATAAAGTTATTTCTTCAGGAGTTATCATTGAATATTGAATTTGGCTTTGTCTTATCTTTTCAATATGAAAGTATTTACGCTATTAGGGATTCTGATGGGTTGTCTTTTAAGAGAAGTATGATCGATTGAATGGCTGCAAAAGGGCCAAAAGCAACTGCAGTTCCCCAAAGCGAATAAAGGGGTCAGATTTGAATGGCACTTACTTAAGCGCTAAGCGACTGATTCAGAAAAGAAAGGCTGCTCTTGGTCTACGGTGATAGTTGCGAACACACACCGAGCCCAAGGAGCAGCCCAGATGGGCATAAAGGGGACAGATTTATTTTCCCTACTCTAATTCTCTGAGCAGGGAGGCTCCGACGCCGTAAGGAGGCTCCGCGAGGCCTAGGCAGAGGCGAGTGGTTTTACTGAACTATCCGCTTCACGTGGTTCAGTGTGAGTAAGATCGGCAGTGGTATACAGTGGGAATGAGAGATATAAACACTAGTCAAAATTAGAGTAGGAAAAATAAATATGTCCCCTTTTTTCGCTCCGGTTGCATGTGAGTACGTATCTAATGGTGAGCAATCCCCTCTTCTATAGAGACGTAATTTTCCGTAATTCTCAGTTCCTGCAGATGGGCCGCTAATGTATATATAGTCAAATCTGCAGTCGCGAGTTTTACTTGAGACGTATTTTGTCCTGATTTCCGTAATTGCTATCTGGCCACCGGCCTCAGGCCTTTCATAAGAATCCATTTTGCGCTGTTCTGCATAGTAATTACATAGTTCGCTAGGGGTTTTTATTTTTTTGTCTTCAGTGCCAACACCATGCCAGTAAATTTCCGCCGTTGCGGCTTGAGAGATAGATAGGAATGCAAGGAGTTGCAAGGTTTTCAGTTTGAATTGCATGGTTCGAAATAATTTCTCAGGGTTATGCGTTGAGTATCTGATAAACAAGATGAACATCCTCCGGCTCCAACCGATACAACTCCTCATCCGGTTCCATGCACAGCCGGCATCCGAGTCTCATATAAAAATCCACCGTGTTCTGCGACGGCGTAGCCGAAACGTAGAGCGCGCTGGCGCCGAGGTGGCGGGCCTGGGTGGCGGCGAGGTGGAAGAGGTGGGCGCCGAGGCCGCGGCGACGGTAGGCGTGGCTGAGGTGGAGGAACTTCAGTTGCAGCCAGTCGCGCTCGGGGCCGAGGCGGCGCGGGTCGAGGACTACCGCGCCGATCAGGCGGCCCTGGTCGAACAGGCCGAGGAACCAGCCGCCGCGGTCGAAGCAGTCGAGCAGGATCGGCGTGTAATGCTCGGCCTCGCCCTCCGGCCAGCCGCGCATGTCGTAGAACTCGGGGCGCAGCACCAGTTGGCCGGCCTCGACGGAATACAGGTGTTCGATCACTTCGCTGCGGTCGATCTCCCAGACCAGGGGGATTTCGTCGCGGCGCAGCAGGCGTTCTTCGGTCATCGTGGTTTCCTTGCGCTGAGGCCGTACATCAGCGGCAGGCGCGGACGATCGGCGGGCGGCAGCATGCGTCCGCCGCCGCCGTCGCGCATGCCGTCGAAGCCGGCCCAGCCGTTGGCGTAGGGGTATTCCTCCAGCCGTTCGAGTTGCAGGCCGGCGCCGAGCAGGGCGCCGATCACATCGGCCAGGCCCCACTGGAACTCGTAGCTGGGATGAGGGTTGCTGAAGTTCTCGACGCCGGCGCGGTAGCCGGAGGGCGCCAGGCTGGCGCCGGACTCGGCGACGTAGTCGCTGACGCCGCTCTCGGCGATCGGCTCGCGGCTGAAGTAGTCGTAGGCCGGTTGCCAGTGTGGGTCGAAGTACAGGGCGAAAGGGTGGAACTCCACCAGGACGAAGCGCCCGCCGGGAACCAGTACCTGGGCGATGCCGTCGGCCCAGCGCTTGAGGTCGGAGAGCCAGACCAGCGTGCCGTAGGAGGCGAAGACCCGCTCGAAGCGTTCGCCACGGGTGGCGGCGACGGGCAGCCAGCGGAGGATGTCGTCGCGCTGGAAGTCGGCGGCGATGCCGCTGTCGCGGGACAGCTGGCGGGCGAAGTCGATGGCGCTGTCGGCGATGTCGACCCCGGTGACGTGGGCGCCAAGGCGCGCCAGGCTCAGGCTGTCCTGTCCGGCGTTGCATTGCAGATGCAGCAGGCGCAGGCCGTCGAGATGGCCGAGCAGTTGCAGTTCCTCGGGATAGAGCGTGGAACCGCCGTTGCGGAAGAAGGCGGCCTGGTCGGCCTTGTGGCTGTTGTGCGCCCGGGTGGCGGCGTTCCACGACAGCCGGTTGGCCTCGTGCAGGTCGGATCGCATGGTTCGACTCCTTCCCTGGAGTGTGCCACCGCGCGGATGGCGGGTCCGGGGGGTTACATGTCCTTGATGCTGCGCACCTGGTCCTTGTTGACGCGGGTGCGCTTGCCGTCCAGTTGCTCCAGTTCGTAGAAGCCGGAACTACGATCATAGCGCGGGGTATCCACCGCCTGGATCTCGCGGCCATCGTTGAGGGTGACGATGGTCGGGGTGGAGCAGCCGGCCAGGACGGCGAATGCGGACGAGAGCAACAGGGCGGGCAGCAGACGGGAGGTCATCGGAATTTTCCTTCGGACGGTTTTCGAGGCGGCGGATTCTACTCCAGTCGCGGCGCAACCGCTCTAGCCTGGATCACAGCGGCAAATTTCCGCTGCGATCGTACGTCTCTTCCGGTGAACCGCCCGGATGGCGGCGCCTATTCGAAGGGAGATTCCATGTCTGCCGTTTCCACCTCGTTGTTGCTTTTCCTCAACCTGCTGACCCCGGCCCAGGCCGCCCAGCCCGTGCCGCTGGCCGATGGCCGCATCGAGATCGCTGCCGGCGAGAGCCGCCAGCGCTACCTCGACCTTGCCCCCGGCGAGTTGCAGTTGCTCGACCTGGAGGTCGACCGCGGCCGCGTCCGCCTGCGCGCCACCACGCCCGACGGCAAGGCGTTGCGCGCGACGGAGCTGGCCGGACGCCAGTCGCTCGGTCTGCAGGCCGGCGAGCGCCAGGGCCTGCGCCTGACCTTCAGCGCCGACGAAGACACCGCACTGACCCTGATCCCCACCCAGCGCCTCACCCCGCAGACCCCGGCGCTTGATTCGCCGGCGCCGCAGAGCCCGACCCTGCAACGCCTGCAGGCGGAGCTTGCGGAAAAGCGCCCCGGCGCGCTGAAGGCGTTCTGGAAGCAGGTAGCGAAGCAGGGCACGCCGCTGGTGGAGCCGCTGGATGCCGAACGTGTGCTGGTCACCTTCCTCTGGCGCCAGCAGCGTCCCGGCGACGTGCGCCTGCTGTGGCCGACCCCGGAGGTCAACACCCGCCGCTTCGAGGCCCTGGCCGGCAGCGACGTGCGCTACCTGAGCCTGCCGCTGCGCCGCGACGCGCGGGTTTCCTACCAGCTCAGCGCCGACCTGCCGGACCTGCAACAGGCCGATCGCGGCACCTTGCGCCTGGCGTTGCAGGCGGCGGCGCGGCCGGACCCGCTGAGCCGTACGCCGTGGCTCAACAGCCGCGCGCTGCCGCGGGCCGAGCAGGCCTCGCTGGTGCAGCTCGGCGGCGCCCCTGCCGAGACCTGGGACCAGCCGCGCAAGGACGTGCCGCGCGGCAAGGTGGAGCGCCTCGGCTATACCAGCCAGGCCCTGGCCAACCAGCGCCAGCTGACGCTCTACACGCCGCCGGGCTACGATCCCGAGGGCCAGCGCTATCCGCTGCTGGTGCTGTTCGACGAGGACCACTACGCGCGCGACGTACCGACCCCGACCATCCTCGACAACCTGATCGCCGCCGGGCGTATCCGCCCGACCCTGGCGGTGATTGTCGGCAATGTCGACGCCAGCAGCCGGGGCCGCGAGCTGCCCTGCAACGAGGCCTTCGCCGACATGCTCGCCCACGAGCTGCTGCCCTGGTTGCAGCAGCGCTATGCATTGAGCGAGGAGCCTGCCGATCGCGTGCTTTCCGGTTCCAGCTACGGCGGGCTGGCCTCGGGCTGCATCGCCTACCGTTATCCGGAACGCTTCGGCAAGGTGCTGAGCCTGTCCGGCTCGTTCTGGTGGGGGCCGGACGAGCAGCAGCCGCAGTGGCTGGTACGGCAGTTCGCCGCTGGCGAGCGTTTGCCGCTGGTGTTCTTCCTCAGTTCCGGCCTGCTCGAGGAGCCCGAGGCGGACGGCATTCTCGGCAGCAACCGCAGCCTGCGCGCGGCGCTGCAAGGCAAGGGCTACCCGCTGCACTACCGTGAGTTCCCCGGCGGTCACGACTACGCGGCGTGGAGCCTGGAGCTTGCCGAAGGGTTGCAGGCCTTGTTGCCGGCGCATTGAGCCGGCTGGCTGGCGTGGGGCGGATAGCCGCTTGCGGTTATCCGCCGTGCCGCGGCCTAGAGGTGGGGGAAGGCTGTCCGGAGCGTGTCCGCAATGCCCACCGCGTTGCGGAATCGGAAAAAATCGTCCAGGGCCATTTGCCAGCGTCGGCGGATAGGGGACAATCGGCGTTCGCCTCAATCGAACGACAAGGATGTTCTCGATGCGCCGACTCTTGCGCCCGGTATTCTGCGCCGCGCTCTTCTGCCTGTACCCAGCGCTGGTCCAGGCTGCCGCCGAAAGCGAAATCCTCGGCCTGTTCCAGCGCTGGCAGGCCGCCCACGGGCAACGCAGCGGCAAGGCCCTGGAAGGGGTCTATGCGCCGCGCCTGGACTACTATGGCCGCGCGCAGACGCGCGAGCGCACCCTCTCCGCCAAGCAGGCCTTCTTCGCCCGCCATCCCGACTTCGAGCAGCGCATCGTCGCTGCGCCGCAGATCGTGCCGGGCGACCAGGAAGGCCGCTACGAGGTGCGCTTCGTCAAGCAGGTACGCCTCGACGGACGCCTGCGCAACTATCCGGGGCTGCTCCTGGCCGAGCGCGCCGGGCCGGGCGATACCTGGCGCTTCGTCGGCGAGAGCGACGAGATCACCCGCTACGCCGTCGACCCGCGGTACACCCCGCTGGCTCGCGGCCGCTTCGCCGGTACCGAGGCGGACTTCGCCTGGGTAGTGGCCCACGCGCCGAACAGCGCCGCCTTGTGCGACGAATACGAGGATTGCCGCTGCGACCTCTGGAGCGCCGACGCGCGCGTCCCGCCCAAGCCGCTGGGCAGTTGCACCGGCGCGGTGCTCAGCGTCCTCGGCGGCCTCGACGACAGCGGCCGCGAGCGCCTGCAACTGCTGCGTACCTGGTGGACCAGCACCTGGACCAAGTCGTCGCTGCTGGAAATCCGCGACGGCCAGTGGGTGCGGGTGCTGCCGGACATCTCCACCACCTGGGACGATGCCGAGGCCGAACTGGTGCTGTACAAGGCCGACCCGCAGCAGCCGGGCCGAGTGCTGGTGACCGAAACCGTGATGGACGACGAGGGCGACTGGAGCCACCGCACCCGCAGCGAGGCGCTGCGCCCCGTACCCTGACGCCGGCCCCTTGGGCTGGGCGGCGCCAGGCCGTACAATCGACGGCTTTATGGCGAGCGTCGCCGCAGTCCAGGTTCCCGCATGCGCATCCACGTCTCCTTCATCGACCGTGTCGGCATCACCCAGGAGGTGCTGGCGCTGCTGGGTGGGCGCAACCTGAACCTGGATGCGGTGGAAATGGTGCCGCCGAACGTCTACATCGACGCGCCGACCCTCAGTCCCGAAGTGCTGGAGGAACTGCGCGCAGCGCTGCTGGGCATCCGTGGCGTGCAGGCGATGACCGTGGTCGACATCCTTCCCGGCCAGCGCCGCCGCTTGCAGCTCGATGCGTTGCTGGCGGCGATGGCCGATCCGGTGCTGGCGGTGGACGGCAAGGGCCTGGTGCTGCTGGCCAACCCGGCCTTCAGCGAGCGCTGCGGACGCGACCCGGCCGGCGAGCGGCTGGCCAGCCTGTTCGACGATGAAACCCTGGAGGATGCGCTGGTCGAGCAGGGCTTCCGCCTGCCGCTGCGCGAAGTGACCTTCATGGGCCAGGCCCTGCTGCTCGATGCCACGCCGATCACCGAAGGGCCGGGCGAGGGCGAGCGGCACCTGGCCGGCGGCCTGTTGACCCTCTACGAACCGAACCGCATCGGCGAGCGCCTGGCGGCCTTGCACCATGACCATGCCGAGGGGTTCGAGATGCTCCTCGGCGATTCCCAGCCGATCCGCACCCTGAAGACCCGTGCGCAGCGCGTGGCGGCGCTCGACGCGCCGCTGCTGATCCACGGCGAGACCGGTACCGGCAAGGAACTGGTGGCGCGCGGCTGCCATGCCCTGAGTGCGCGGCACAACTCGCCGTTCCTGGCGCTGAACTGCGCGGCGTTGCCGGAGAACCTGGCCGAAAGCGAGCTGTTCGGCTACGCCCCCGGCGCCTTCACCGGCGCCCAGCGCGGCGGCAAGCCGGGCCTGCTGGAGCTGGCCCACCAGGGCACGGTGTTCCTCGACGAGATCGGCGAGATGTCCCCCTATCTGCAAGCCAAGCTGCTGCGCTTCCTCAGCGACGGCAGCTTCCGCCGGGTCGGCGGCGACCGCGAGGTGAGGGTCGACGTGCGGATCCTCAGCGCCACCCACCGCAACCTGGAGAAGATGGTCGCCGAGGGCAGCTTCCGCGAGGACCTGTTCTACCGCCTCAACGTGCTCAGCCTGGAAGTCCCGCCGCTGCGCGAGCGCGGCCACGACATCCTGCTGCTGGCGCGGCACTTCATGCAGCAGGCCTGTGCGCAGATCCAGCGCCCGGTGTGCCGGCTGGCACCGGGCACCTACCCGGCGCTGCTGAGCAACCGCTGGCCGGGCAACGTGCGCCAGTTGCAGAACGTGATCTTCCGCGCCGCTGCGATCTGCGAGAGCAGCCTGGTGGATATCGGCGACCTGGAGATCGCCGGCACCGCCGTGGCGCGGCAGAACGACGGCGAGGTGGGCAGCCTGGAGGAGGCGGTGGAGGGCTTCGAGAAAGCCCTGCTGGAGAAGCTCTACGTCAGCTATCCATCGACCCGCCAGTTGGCGGCGCGCCTGCAAACCTCGCACACCGCCATCGCCCACCGCCTGCGCAAGTACGGCATCGGTCCGCGCGCCTGAAGCGGGCTCAGCCCTCGCTGGAATACACCGGCTTGCCGGCGAACCAGGTCTTCAGCACCTTGGTTTCGCCCAGTTGCGTCTCCGGCACCTCGAACACGTCGCGGTCGAGGACGATGAAGTCCGCCTGCTTGCCCGGCTCCAGGCTGCCGATCCGGTGCTCCAGGCCGATGGTCCGCGCAGCGTTGCGGGTGTAGGCGTAGAACATGGTCTGGCGGTCCAGGCGTTCGCCGGCGTTGAGCACGCCCTGCGGGCCCTTGCGGGTCACCGCCTGCTGGATGGCCTTCCACGGCGACAGGCTGGACACCGGCCAGTCGCTGGCCCCGGCGATGGTCGCGCCCTTGCTCAGCAGGGAGTGCGCCGGGTACTGGTAGCGGTAGGCGAAGGCACTGATATAGGGCTTCATCAGGTCCACTGTGGTTTCGTCGGCGGCGGCCCAGTACAGCTGCATCGAGGCGATCACGCCAAGCGGCCTGAAGCGCTCGAACTCCTTGGGATTGACCAGTTGCAGGTGGGTAATCGAATGGGCGATGCCGCTGTCGCGGTCGCGCCGCGCCTGCTGCATGCCGTTCAGCGCCTCGCGCACCGCGCGGTCGCCGATGGCGTGGACGTGGACCAGCCAGCCGCGGGCGTCGGCGGCGCTGACCAGTTCGCCGAAGTGCGCCGGGTCGATCAGCAGTTCGCCCGTCTTCCTGCTGTTGCGGTAGGGCTCGAGGAGCGCGGCGGTCTGCGCCGGGTATTCCGGTACGCCGTCGGCGAACACCTTGATTCCCGGCAGGGTCAGGTTGGGGCTGCCGAGGAAGCGCTGGCGCACCTTGTCCAGCACCTCGAGGTCGGCCGGCCGGCTGCGTGGATTGGCGACCAGGAGGGCGGCGACGTGGGCACTGAGTTCGCCGCCCTTGGCCAGCCGCTGGTAGACCGGTAGCACGCCGACGGTGTTCTCGTCGGGCCTGAGGCTGAACAGGGCGTCGCCCGGCGAGCCATTGGCGGCCGGGTCCATCCATGCGGTCAGGCCCAGCGAGTTGCTGTAGCGCACCGCGCTGCGTCCGGCTTCTAGCATCTGTTCCGCGCTCGGCGCCGGCAGTACCGCGAGCACCGCGTCGAGACCGGCATCGGCGAGGAAGCCGTTGGGGGTGGCGTCGGCGTCGTGGCCGATGGTGTTGCGCTGTTCCTCGGGCAGGGCGCGGACCCGCGCGGCGTCGATGCCGGCGCGTTTCAGCATGGCGGCGTTGGCCCAGCCGGTGTGGTGGTCGCTACCGATGAAGGCCAGCGGCTGGTCGGCCCATTCGCCGTGGTCGAAGCGCGCGCGGAAGTCCTTGACCTGGCTCCAGTAGGCGGTATGCATGCCGCTGACATTGAGCATGTCGCCATGTCGCGCCTTGCCGTTGTCGCGCCAGGCGCGCAGGCGCCGTTCCAGTTCGTCGAGGCCGACCTGTTCGTTGCCCATGTCCGCGCCGGCCAGCTCCAGGCCGCCGAACACCGCGTGCGAATGGGTGTCGATCAGGCCGGGCATCAGGCGCTTGCCGCCGAGATCGACGACCTGGCTGTCGCCATCGGCCAGGGCGCGCAGCCCGGCCTCGTCGCCGACCGCGAGGATCCGCCCGTCCTCTACCGCCAGGGCCTCGGCGAAGGGTTGCTGCGGATTGGCGGTGAAGATCCTGGCGTTGACCACCAGCAGGTCGGCGGCGCCGAGGGCGTGCAGGGGGATGGCCAGGCAGGCGCCGGCGAGGAGGGTGGGAATCCGTTGCTTCATGGTGGTTTCCTTTGCTTCTTGGTCTTGTGTAGCGTGGCCCGGGCAAGGCGAGACTAGCCAAAGCGCCGGCCCGGCAGAACCGGGCGCGGCGCACAACACTTGTGCCGGAACGGAAGGAGTCGATGGACAAATTGAATGCCCTGGCGATGTTCGTCGCCACTGCCGAAACCGGTAGCTTCAGCCGTGGCGCCGAGCGCCTGGGCAAGACGCCCTCGGCGCTGACCAAGGCCGTCGCCCACCTGGAAGCGGAACTCGGTGCCCGCCTGTTCGAGCGCACTACCCGCAGCCTGGCGCTGACCGAGGCCGGGCAGATCTACCTGGAGGCGGCCCGCCAGTCCCTGGAAACGCTGCGCACGGCGGGGCAGGAGATCGAACTGCTGGAGTCGGAGTTGCGCGGCGAACTGCGCCTCGCCGCGCCGCCGTCGTTCGCCGCGGCGTTCCTCCAGCAGGCCTGCGCCAGCTTCCTCGAGGCGCATCCGCGGATCAGCCTGCGGGTGGACCTCGACGAAACCTTCCTCGATCTCAGCGAAGGCGGCTACGACCTCGGCCTGCGCGACGGCCCCATCGACCTGCCGGGGCTGGTGGCGCGGCCGCTGGCGCCGAACCAGATCGTGCTTTGCGCCAGCCCCGCCTACCTGGCGCGGCAACCCGCGCCGCAAGGCCCGGAGGACTTCGAGCGGCACGCCTGGCTGGTCTTCCAGCACCCTTCGCTGAACCAGAACTTCTGGTGGATGGAGCGCGACGGCGCCCGCCAGCGTATCGACCAGCCGCGCCCGCGACTGGCCAGCGACAACTACGACTTCCTGCTCGCCCACCTGCTGGCCGGGCTGGGCCTGCAGTTCTGCCCGCAGTGGAGCGTCGCGCCGCTGCTCGGTGAAGGGCGGCTGGTGCGCCTGCTCGGCGACTACCACTTCGACCCGGGGCCGTTCGGGCCCTCCATCCATGTCCTCTATCCGGGGCACCGGCGCAACACGCGGAAGGTCCGCGCGTTCCTCGAGCACCTGCGCGCCAGCTTGCAGCGACAGGGGCTGTGCCATCGGCTGTAACGCTTCGGTTACGAGTGGAACGAATTCGTTCCGATTGCCGGAAAAACCTTTGCTGTCAGGCGTTTGCGCTCTGGTTCGGGAAATGTCCGGCGGGTCTGTAACGAAAGCGTTCCATGGCGGCCCTGTCCGGGTTTCCCCCGCGCCCGGCCACGCCCCGTGGCGACAGGGCCGGGGCCGCTTGGCACCCTGCTTGCTACGGGCAGCCGCAGAACAAAGTCCCGTCCCGACCGGGCGACCCGCTGACAATGAGGATCCAGCATGAGCAAGTTGCGCTTTACCACCGACCACGAATGGCTGCGCCAGGACGACGACGGGCTGCTGACCGTCGGCATCACCGCCTACGCCCAGGACGCCCTCGGTGACGTGGTATTCGTGCAGTTGCCGGAACTCGGCGAACACGCCGCCGGCAGTGAAGTGGCGGTGCTGGAGTCGGTCAAGGCCGCCAGCAACATCCTGATGCCGCTGGACGGCGAGGTGGTGGCGATCAACGACGCGCTGCCGGACGCCCCGGAGCTGGTCAACCAGGATCCGCTCGGCGAGGCCTGGTTCTTCCGCTTCCGTCCGGCCGACGCCGGCGCCTGGGAAAAGCTGCTCGACCAGGCCGCCTACGACCGCCTGCTGAACGCCAACGTCGACGCCTGAGGATCCCGTCATGACCGATAACCTGAACCTCGGCGCCATCGACCTGGGCACCGACGACGAATTCATCGCCCGCCATATCGGCCCGCGTGCCGCCGACACCCAGGCCATGCTCCAGCGCCTGGGCTACGACTCGCTGGACGCGCTGATCGGCAACGTGATCCCCGACAGCATCAAGGGCAGCAGCGTGCTCGACCTGCCGGCCGGCATGGGCGAGGCCGAGGCGCTGGCCAGCCTGAAGGCGATCGCCGCGCGCAATCGCGCGTTGCGTTCCTTCATCGGCCAGGGCTACTACAACTGCCACACCCCGGCACCGATCCTGCGCAACCTCCTGGAGAACCCGGCCTGGTACACCGCCTACACGCCGTACCAGCCGGAAATCTCCCAGGGCCGCCTGGAGGCGCTGCTGAACTTCCAGACCCTGGTCAGCGACCTGTCCGGCCTGCCGATCGCCAACGCCTCGATGCTCGACGAGGCGACCGCCGCCGCCGAGGCCATGACCTTCTGCAAGCGTCTGTCGAAGAACCGCACCAGCCAGGCATTCTTCGCCTCCCGCCATTGCCACCCGCAGACCCTCGACGTGCTGCGCACCCGTGCCGAGCCGCTGGGCATCGAGGTGGTGGTCGGCGACGAGAGCGCCATCGAAGACTTCTCCGCCTACTTCGGCGCGTTGCTGCAATACCCCACCTGCGACGGCGAGATCGTCGACTATCGCGAACTGGTCAGCCGCTTCCATGCGGTCGATGCGCTGGTCGCGGTGGCCGCCGACCTGCTGGCGCTGACCCTGCTGACCCCGCCGGGCGAGTTCGGCGCCGACGTAGCCATCGGCAGCGCCCAGCGCTTCGGCGTGCCGCTCGGCTTCGGCGGCCCGCACGCGGCCTATTTCGCCACCCGCGACGCCTTCAAGCGGGACATGCCGGGACGCCTGGTCGGCGTCTCCATCGACCGCCACGGCAAGCCGGCCTACCGCCTGGCCATGCAGACCCGCGAGCAGCACATCCGCCGCGAGAAGGCCACCAGCAACATCTGCACCGCCCAGGTGCTGCTGGCCAACATCGCCAGCATGTTCGCCGTCTACCACGGCCCGCAGGGCCTGCTGCGCATCGCCCGGCGCACCCACCGGCTGACCGCGATCCTCGCCGCCGGCCTGGAGCGCCTGGGCGTGGCCGTCGAGCAGAAGCATTTCTTCGACACCCTGAGCCTGGCCACCGGCGCGCGTACCGCGGCGATCCATGCCAAGGCCCGCGCCGCCGGGATCAACCTGCGCGAGATCGATGCCGGCCGTCTCGGCCTGTCGCTCGACGAGACCGTCCGCCAGGCCGACGTGGAGACCCTCTGGGGCCTGCTGGCCGAAGAGGGCCAGGCGCTCCCGGACTTCGCCGCCCTTGCCGCCAGCAGCGGGGACCGCCTGCCGGTCGAGCTGCTGCGCCAGTCGGCGATCCTCAGCCACCCGATCTTCAACCGCCATCACTCGGAAACCGAGCTGATGCGCTACCTGCGCAAGCTGGCGGACAAGGACCTGGCGCTGGACCGCACGATGATCCCGCTGGGCTCCTGCACCATGAAGCTGAACGCCGCCAGCGAGATGATCCCGGTGACCTGGGCCGAATTCGGCAACCTGCACCCGTTCGCCCCGGCCGAGCAGAGCGAAGGCTACCGCCAGCTCACCGACGAACTGGAGGCGATGCTCTGTTCCGCCACCGGCTACGACGCCGTGTCGTTGCAGCCCAACGCCGGCTCCCAGGGTGAGTACGCCGGCCTGCTGGCGATCCGTGCCTACCACCAGAGCCGCGGCGACAGCCAGCGCGACATCTGTCTGATCCCGTCCTCCGCCCACGGTACCAACCCGGCTACCGCCAGCATGGTCGGCATGCGCGTGGTGGTGGTGGCCTGCGACGCGCGCGGCAACGTCGACGTCGAGGACCTGCGCAACAAGGCCAGCGAGCACAAGGAACGCCTGGCCGCGCTGATGATCACCTATCCGTCCACCCACGGCGTGTTCGAGGAAGCGATCCGCGAGATCTGTGCCATCGTCCACGACTGTGGCGGCCAGGTGTACATCGACGGCGCCAACATGAACGCCATGGTCGGCCTGTGCGCCCCGGGCAAGTTCGGTGGCGACGTTTCCCACCTGAACCTCCACAAGACCTTCTGCATCCCCCACGGCGGCGGCGGCCCGGGCGTCGGCCCGATCGGCGTGCGCGCGCACCTGGCGCCGTTCCTCCCCGGCCACGCTCGCGGCGAGCGCAAGGAAGGCGCGGTGAGCGCGGCGCCGTACGGCAGCGCGAGCATCCTGCCGATCACCTGGATGTACATCCGCATGATGGGCGGCGAAGGCCTCAAGCGCGCCTCGGAAATGGCCATCCTCAATGCCAACTACATCGCCCATCGCCTGGAGGAGCACTACCCGGTGCTCTACGCCGGCGGCAACGGCCTGGTCGCCCACGAATGCATCCTCGACCTGCGTCCGCTCAAGGACAGCAGCGGGATCAGCGTCGACGACGTGGCCAAGCGCCTGATGGACTTCGGCTTCCATGCGCCGACCATGTCCTTCCCGGTGGCCGGCACGCTGATGATCGAGCCCACCGAGAGCGAGTCGAAGGCCGAGCTGGATCGTTTCTGCGACGCGATGATCCGCATCCGCGAGGAAATCCGCGCGGTGGAATGCGGCGAGCTGGACAAGGAAGACAACCCGCTGAAGAACGCGCCGCACACCGCCGCCGAACTGCTCGGCGAATGGAACCACGCCTACAGCCGCGAGCAGGCCGCCTATCCGCTGGCCAGCCTGGTGGAGGCCAAGTACTGGCCGCCGGTGGGCCGCGTCGACAACGTCTACGGCGACCGCAACCTGACCTGCTCCTGCCCGCCCATCGAGGCGTACAGCGAGGAGTGACGGACGAGGAGGGCGCCGCCAGCGGCGGCGTCCTCGCGTTTCCGGCGATACCCCTTTCCCGGCGCCGCGCTTGCGTAGCGGCGCCGCGGCCACGCTCGCGCCAGCGAGCGTCCTGACACCGACACGACAAGAGGCCAGCGCCATGTTCAGCAAGCACGACCAGCTCCAGGGCTACGACGACGAACTGCTCGCCGCGATGGACGCCGAAGACCGGCGGCAGGAAGACCACATCGAACTGATCGCCTCGGAGAACTACGCCAGCAAGCGGGTCATGCAGGCGCAGGGCAGCGGCCTGACCAACAAGTATGCCGAGGGCTATCCGGGCAAGCGCTACTACGGCGGCTGCGAACACGTCGACAAGGTCGAGCGGCTGGCCATCGACCGCGCCAGGCAGCTGTTCGGCGCCGACTATGCCAACGTCCAGCCGCATTCCGGTTCCTCGGCCAACGCCGCGGTGTACCTGGCGCTGCTCAACGCCGGCGACACCATCCTCGGTATGAGCCTGGCCCACGGCGGCCATCTCACCCACGGCGCCAAGGTGTCCTCCTCCGGCAAGCTGTACAACGCCGTGCAGTACGGCCTGGACACCGCTACTGGGCTGATCGACTACGACGAAGTCGAGCGCCTGGCCGTGGAGCATAAGCCGAAGATGATCGTCGCCGGCTTCTCCGCCTACTCCAAGACCCTCGACTTCCCGCGCTTCCGCGCCATCGCCGACAAGGTCGGCGCGCTGCTGTTCGTCGACATGGCCCACGTCGCCGGGCTGGTCGCCGCCGGCCTCTACCCGAACCCGATCCCCTTCGCCGACGTAGTCACCACCACCACCCACAAGACCCTGCGCGGCCCGCGCGGCGGCCTGATCCTGGCGCGCGCCAACGAGGAGATCGAGAAGAAGCTCAACTCCGCGGTATTCCCTGGCGCCCAGGGCGGCCCGCTGATGCACGTGATCGCGGCCAAGGCGGTGTGCTTCAAGGAAGCGCTGGAGCCGGGCTTCAAGGACTACCAGGCGCAGGTGATCCGCAACGCCAAGGCGATGGCCGAGGTGTTCATCGGGCGCGGCTACGACGTGGTTTCCGGTGGCACCGACAACCACCTGATGCTGATCAGCCTGGTGAAGCAGGGGCTGACCGGCAAGGCCGCCGACGCGGCGCTCGGAGCGGCGCACATCACGGTGAACAAGAACGCCGTGCCGAACGATCCGCAGAGCCCGTTCGTCACCTCCGGCATCCGCATCGGCACCCCAGCGGTGACCACTCGCGGTTTCCGCGAGGGCGAGTGCCGAGAACTGGCTGGCTGGATCTGCGACATCCTCGACGATATCGACAATCCCGAGGTCGGCGAACGGGTCAGGGGCCAGGTCGGCGAATTCTGCCGGCACTTCCCGGTCTACGCTGATTGAACAGGAACGCCGCCGTGGTGGCGGCCAATCCGCAAGCGGAGACGAGCATGTCCCTGAGTGTCTTCGATCTGTTCAAGATCGGCATCGGGCCGTCCAGCTCCCACACCGTGGGGCCGATGCGTGCCGCCGCGCGCTTCGCCGAGGGGCTGAGGCGCGAGGGGTTGCTGGAGGCCACTGCCAGCGTCAAGGTCGAGCTGTACGGCTCGCTCGGCGCCACCGGCAAGGGCCACGGCAGCGACAAGGCGGTACTGCTCGGCCTGGAGGGCGAGCAGCCGGACACGGTGGATACCGCCGCGATTCCCGCTCGGCTCGATGCCATCCGTTCCAGCGGCGAGCTGCGCCTGCTCGGCGAGCGGCCGATCCGCTTCGTCGAGAAGGAACACCTGGCGCTGATCCGCAAGCCGCTGGCCTACCATCCCAACGGCATGATCTTCCGTGCCTTCGACGCCGCCGGCCTGCAGGTCCGCAGCCGCGAGTACTACTCGGTGGGCGGCGGTTTCGTGGTCGACGACGAGGCCGCCGGCCTCGACCGCATCGTCGAGGACCGCACGCCGCTGGTGTTCCCCTTCAAGACCGCGCGGCAACTGCTCGACCATTGCGTCCGCGAAGGCCTGTCGATCAGCCAGTTGATGGCCGAGAACGAGAAGGCCTGGCGCCCCGCCGAGGAAACCCGCGCCGGCCTGCTGCGTATCTGGCAGGTGATGCAGGATTGCGTCGAGGCCGGCTGCCGCAACGAGGGCATCATGCCCGGCGGACTGAAGGTCAGGCGCCGCGCGGCGGCGCTCCACCGCCAGTTGTGCCAGCGGCCGGAGGCCGGCCTGCGCGATGCTCTCAGCGTGCTCGACTGGGTCAACCTCTACGCCCTGGCGGTGAACGAGGAGAACGCCAGCGGCGGCCGCGTGGTGACCGCGCCGACCAACGGCGCGGCGGGGATCATTCCGGCGGTTCTGCATTACTACGCGCGCTTCATCCCCGGGGCCGACGACGACGGCGTGGTGCGCTTCCTGCTCACCGCGGCGGCGATCGGCATCCTCTACAAGGAAAACGCCTCGATCTCCGGCGCCGAGGTCGGTTGCCAGGGCGAGGTCGGCGTGGCCTGCTCGATGGCTGCCGGGGCGCTCTGCGAAGTGCTCGGCGGTAGCGTGCAGCAGGTCGAGAACGCCGCCGAAATCGGCATGGAGCACAACCTCGGGCTGACCTGCGACCCGGTCGGCGGGCTGGTCCAGGTGCCCTGCATCGAACGCAACGCGATGGCTTCGGTGAAGGCGATCAACGCCGCGCGCATGGCCCTGCGCGGCGACGGCCAGCACTTCATTTCCCTCGACAAGGTCATCCGCACCATGCGCCAGACCGGCGCCGACATGAAAAGCAAATACAAGGAAACCGCGCGCGGCGGCCTCGCCGTGAACATCATCGAATGCTGAACCGCGCCGCTGCGCCGGCGCTTCCTTTTTTCTTTCCCGACAATCGATCGCGGCTCTCCGGCAGAAAGGAGGCCGGGATGCCATGGAGTGAAACATGACCGCAGAAACCCTCGCCAAGACGCCCCTGCACGCCCTGCACCTGGAACTGGGGGCGAAGATGGTGCCCTTCGCCGGCTACGACATGCCGGTGCAGTACCCGGCCGGGGTGCTCAAGGAGCACCTGCACACCCGCGAGCAGGCCGGTCTGTTCGACGTCTCGCACATGGGCCAGATTCGCCTGGTGGGCGCCGATGCGGCGCTGGCCCTGGAAAGCCTGGTGCCGGTGGACATCCTCGACCTGCCGGTGGGCCAGCAGCGCTACGCGTTGTTCACCGACGAGCAGGGCGGGATCCTCGACGACCTGATGGTGGCCAACCTCGGCGATTGCCTGCTGCTGGTGGTCAACGCCGCCTGCAAGCATCAGGACCTGGCGCACCTGCGTCGTCACCTGGAGGGCCGTTGCAGCGTCGAGCCGCTGTTCGAGGAGCGCGCCTTGCTCGCCCTCCAGGGGCCGGCGGCGGTGCGGGTGCTGGAGCGCCTGGCGCCGCAGGTGGCGCAGATGACCTTCATGCAGTTCGCCCGCGTCGAGCTGCTCGGCCAGGACTGCTACGTCAGCCGCTCCGGCTATACCGGTGAAGACGGCTACGAGATCTCCGTGCCCGCCGCCCATGCCGAGGCCCTGGCGCGGCGCCTGCTGGCCGAGCCGGAAGTGGCGCCGATCGGCCTCGGCGCGCGCGACTCGCTGCGCCTGGAAGCCGGCCTGTGCCTCTACGGCCACGACATGGACAGCGCCACCACGCCGGTCGAAGCCAGCCTCGGCTGGGCCATTTCCAAGGCGCGCCGCGCCGACGGCGTGCGCGCCGGCGGCTTCCCCGGCGCCGAGCGGATCTTTGCCCAGCAGGCGCAGGGCGTTGCCAGCAAGCGCGTCGGTTTCCTGCCGCAGGGGCGGATGCCGGTGCGCGAGGGCGCCGAGATCGTCGATGCCCAGGGGCGGGCGATCGGCAAGGTCAGCAGCGGCGGTTTCGGTCCGAGTCTCAACGCGCCGCTGGCCATGGGCTACGTGCCGAGCGAGCTGGCCGGCCTGGGCAGCGAGGTGACGGCGATGGTGCGCGGCAAGCCGGTGACCCTGGTGGTCAGCAAGATGCCCTTCGTGGCGCAGCGCTACTACCGCGGTTGAGCACTGGCCCTCTCTCGCCTCGGCGGGAGAGGGCGGCGACCGGCCTCACGGGTGTTTCGGCCGCTGCCGTTGCAGGCCCAGCTTCTTGGCCCGGTGGAATACCGCTGCGCGGGTCTTGCCGGTCTGCTGCGCGCACCATAGCGAGCCGCGCTGCTGGTAGTGCTGGCGCAACAGATCTTCCTCGGACTTACTCCAGATCGCATTGTTGCGGTCGCGCCCGCTGTGCGGGGAAAGCTCCTCGGCCTTGCTGGCGACACTCTGGTAGCTGCGGCCGAGCATGTAGGCGCACCAGGCCAGGCTGCGCTTGCTGCCATGGCGGCGGATGAACTCGACTTCTTCGCTGGACCAGGCGGCCGGTGCCTTCGGCGGCGCCTTGCGGTCCAGCGAGCGGGCGAGGGCGGCGCGGGCGCGCGCCACCGCCTGGTCGCCGGGATTGTTGCGGCGGGTCACGCCGAGGGCGCGGCGCCAGCGCCCCACCAGGCTCGGACTGAAACCCCACCAGAACTGCACCGACTCGGCGCATTCGGTACGTACCGCGCGCAGCAGGTCGCCGCAGAGAATCGGCGAAGGGCGGCCGCTGCGCTTGCGCGTCGGCCAGCGGAACAGGCCGTCGGTGAAGCCGCCGACCTCCACGGCGCCTTCCAGCTCGTCGACCAGCCAGTCGCCGGGGATCACCAGTGGGCTGGTGTAGGGCGCGCCGAGCAGCAGGTGGTTGATGGTAGCGACAGAGGTAGGGGTGTCTGCAGTCATGGGACGATCCTTGCTGATACCGGGCCAGCTGGGCTGGCCATATCCCTGAGAGCGGCGTCGCTGCGGCATGGCGGGCGACGGCGCGTTCGCTTCCCGTGGTTCGGGCGGTCTTCCGGCGGAGGGCGACTGCCTGTCGCGCCTCCTTGGGAACGGGCTGGAAGCCATGCTCATGGGCGGGCTCCACGATAGATGTGCCAGGCCAGCCGGCCGGGACGGGCGGCGATCGCCGCATCCACCTCGATGCGCGGCAGGTCCAGCGGGTCGCAACGGGTATCCACCAGGCCATTGCGCGCGCCGAAGGCGAAGCGGTAGCCAAGCCGACCGAGGGCGGCGCGCAGGCCGGGTTGCGCGGCGGGTGTGGTGCGAGCTTGGCAGAACACCGGCAGGGGGGCGGCGCAATGCTGCTGGAGCTGGCGGTGGGCGCGGCCGAGACAGTCCTCGGCGCAAAGGCCTGCCGATGGGTGCGGCTCCTGTCCGCGCAGGCCGAAGCGAAGCAGGCCGCTGTTTTCCAGGCGGCGGACCCGCTCCCAGTCGCCAGCGCTGTACGGTGCGGGAACCGGGCAGGCCGCGTGCAAGGCCTGCTGCGAGGCCGGGTCGAGGCGTTCCAGCTTGCGCAGGAGGAGGTCGAGGTTGCGGCTGCGACGCTGGTCGTCGCCGGTGCGTTCGAACACCGCCATGAGTGCCGCGCCGCTGTAACCCTCCAGCAGTTCCAGCAAGGGTCCGGCGGCAGTCGCATCGGCCTGCCAGAGCGTCTCGGCCACCGCTTCGCGCCAACTGCGCGGGTCACCGCCGATGAAGGCGCTCGCCGGCATTTCGTAGCGTTCCAGCAGCGGATAGACCTGCTCGGCCAGTTCCGCAGGGTTGCCGTCGACGCTCAGGGCGATCCGCAGGCAGGCTGGAGCGGGGCCTTCGAACAGGTGTTCCAGGGGCACGCAGAGGAAGTGCCGCTGTAGCCATAGCAACAGGGTTTCCAGGTCCTGACGATCGAGGCAGTGGCCTTGCCGGTGCGGCAGGGTCGCGCGCCGGCGATCCGCGACTACCGGTCCCAGGCGCAGCACGATACCGTTCTGGCGCAGCCGGCGCTGGCCTACGGAGGAGTTCAGGAACGTCATCCCGATCAGGCTTCGCATGGCTTCCCCCGGCTCATCGACGATCCGTCACCGGCGATCGTTCCCTGCGCGCGGCAGGGCTTTCGCCAGCCTGTCCGGAGGCTGTGCCATGGACTCCGGCCCCGGCAGTCGATTCGGTCATGGGCGAGCCTCCTGGGGTAATCCGCACAAACGTTTGCTGCGACCACGCAATGCGTGGCTCGAACCGGGGCTTGCGAGGCCCCGGCGGTTGTTCGATAAGGACTGCATGGCACCGGATAACGCTACAAAGGATCGATATGATTCTTTTTTGACGCTATCACAGTCGATGGTCGGATTATTGACGCTCTGCCGCTGTTATAAAACCGTCAGGCTATGCGAAAAGGCCTGCCGGCTACGCGTCGAGGCCCGGAATGGCGTGCCTTTGCGGGGGAGATGAGGGCTCCGGTAGGCCTATGCGGATTGGTTATAAGAAATCCGATTTGAATGAGAATTGCCGACGAATGGTCGTTTGCACGGATGTCCGGTGGTTTTTCCCGGCTGCTTAGAACCTTTCGATTGGTTAGGTGTTGCCCAGGGTGCTGCACACAGACTCTCGTCTTCCAGTCAAGAGCCTTGGGATGCAGACTGTTTTTCAAATCATGACAACTTCTTAACGCGCATTGTTATAAAGTTGCGGGCGTTTGCGCCGGCCTGGCCGGTACCTTCGAGTTTTGCCTGGAGTGAAGATGAGAGTCGACCTGGACGCCGAGGGCGTCGCCGCCGAATCGCTGCCGCGTTTCCAGCAGGCGCCCCGGCAGTTGCGCCAGCTGTGGCGATGGGCAGCGGCCAGCGTCGCCTTGGCCGCCGCCTGCGCCGTGCTGGGGTTCTTCATCGGCCTGTTCGCCGCCGACTCGCTCTGGCCGCCGCTGCTGTACAACCTCGGCGCGGCCTGGCTGGTCCTGTTCGCCGGTCTGCACGCGGCCTACCGGGTCGCGGCCTGGCGTTGCGTGGTCCTCGGCGCGGAGGCCAGCGCGCGGCCTGCCTGGCTGCGCTGGCAGCGGGACGAACCCGACGCCACCGCCGACAGCGCCTATGAACGGCTGCTGGAGCGCCTGGGCCAGGCCATCGCCCACGGCCTGGCCCAGCTCGGGCACGCTGCGCTGTGGCTGGCGGCGAGCGCGGCGCTGGCGTTGTGCCTGGTAGCCGCCGGCTGGCGTCTCGACCTGCCGCCGGCCAGTTCCGGGCAAGCGGCCGACCTCGCCATCGGTATCTGCCTGCTGCTGGCCTTCGCGGTGCTGGTGCTGGAACGTCGCTTCGCCAGCCAAGGGCCGGCGCAGTGGCCGGAAGCCCCGGTCCTCGGGCAACTGGCGCGGGCGTTGATCGGTACCCTGGTGCTGGCCGCCCTCTGTCTGTTCCTGGCTCGCCAGGGACACCCCTGGGCCCCGCGCCTGGCGGTACTGCTCGGCCTGTTGCCGGCGGCGCTGGCGCTGGAGTTGCTGGGCAGGGCGATCCTGGCGATGTTCGCGCCGCAGCGTGCCGGCCTCGAACCGCGCCTGGTCGCCACCAGCCTGCTGGCCGACCTGTTGCGCTGGCCGCCGCGTCCCCTGCAGCGTCTGCAGCATGAGTTGCACCAGCGCTTCGGCATCGACCTGCGCCAGGTCTGGGCCTTCGGTTTCATGCGGCGGGCGTTCCTGCCGGTGCTGGCGGTGGTGTTGCTGAGCGGCTGGCTGCTCAGCGGCGTACGCGAGATCGGCATGGATGCACGGGGTGTCTACGAGCGCTTCGGCAAGCCGGTCGCGGTGCTCGGCCCCGGCCTGCACCTGGGGCTGCCCTGGCCGCTGGGGCGGGTGTTGGCGGTGGAGAACGGGGTGGTCCACGAGTTGGCCACCAGCGTCGCCGCCGGCGACGGCGGAGCCGAGCCGCTCGCGCCCGCCGAAGGTCCGGCCCCGGATAGCGCCAACCGCTTGTGGGACGCCTCCCACGTCAGCGAGAAATCGCAGGTCATCGCCAGCCTGGCCGACCATCGGCAGAGCTTCCAGATCGTCAACATGGACGTGCGCATCGTCTACCGCATCGCTCTCGACGACGCATCGGCGCTGGCGGCGACCTACCGCAGCGCCGACGTGCCGACGCTGGTGCGCAGCACCGCCAGCCGCGTACTGGTGCATGCCTTCGCCTCGCGGACCCTCGATGAGGTCCTCGGCGAGCAGCGTGCGGGCCTGGCCGAGCAGATCGGCCAGGCCGTGCAGGCCGATCTCGACCGCCTCGGCAGCGGCGTCGAGGTACTGGGCGCGGCGGTCGAGGCGATCCATCCGCCGGCCGGTGCGGCGAATGCCTACCACGCGGTGCAGGCCGCGCAGATCACCGCCCAGGCGCTGATCGCCCGCGAGCGCGGGCAGGCCGCCGCGCAACGCAACGAGGCGCAACTACAGGCCAGCGTGGCGCACGACCGGGCCAGCGCGCAGGCCCGCGAGACCCTGGCCGCCGCGCAGGCCGCCGACCGGCGCTTCGCCGCCGAGCGGGAAGGCTATGCCGACGCCGGCCAGGCTTTCCTGCTGGAGGCCTACTACCGCCAACTCGGACGCGGCCTGGGCAAGGCCAACCTGCTGCTCATCGACCACCGCATCGCCGGCGCCGGCGCGCCGACCATCGACCTGCGCAGCTTCGGCCTCGGCCGCCTGGATTCCCCGTCTTCGTCCCGTCCGTCCGCCGCTCCGGCGTCCGCGGCCGGGCAATCCGCACCATGAGGAGAGCGCTCTTGAGCCTCGGTCACTCCCACTCGCACAGCCACCACGAGCATCATCACGATCACGATCACGATCACGATCACGATCACGATCACGATCACGGCCATGGCGCACAGGCCGCGTCGCCCTGGCGCCGGCTGCTGGTCGCCGCGCTGCTGGTGCTGTTCGCCGTCGCCGCCGCTTGCCTGGTGCAGGTACGTTCCGGCGAGGCGATGGTCATCACCCGTTTCGGCAACCCGGCGCGGGTCCTGCTCGAACCGGGCCTGGCCTGGCGCCTGCCGTTGCCGTTCGAGAGCGCGATCCCGGTCGACCTGCGCCTGCGCACCACCTCCAGCGGCCTGCAGGACGTCGGCACCCGCGATGGCCTGCGGATCATCGTCCAGGCCTACGTGGCCTGGCAGGTCCAGGGCGACGCCGACAACGTGCAGCGCTTCATGCGCGCGGTGCGCAACCAGCCGGACGAGGCTGCCCGGCAGTTGCGCACCTTCGTCGGCTCGGCGCTGGAAACCACCGCCAGCGCCTATGACCTGGCCGACCTGGTGAATACCGAGGCGTCGCGGGTGCGTATCGGCGACTTCGAAGCGCGCCTGCGCGAACAGATCGACCATCAGTTGCTGGCGACCTACGGGGTCAAGGTGGTGCAGGTCGGCATCGAGCGCCTGACCCTGCCCAAGGTGACCCTCGGCGCCACCGTCGACCGCATGCGCGCCGAGCGCGAGACCATCGCCACCGAGCGTACCGCCGAGGGCCGTCGCCAGGCCGCGGAGATCCGTTCGGCGGCGGAGCGCGACGCCCGGGTGATCCAGGCCGAGGCTTCGGTGAAAGCCGCGGAGATCGAGGCCCAGGCACGGGTCGAGGCGGCGCGCATCTACGGCAAGGCCTACGCCGGTTCGCCGCAGCTATACAACCTGCTGCGCTCGCTGGACACCCTCGGCACCATCGTCAACGGCGATACCCGGCTGGTCTTGCGCACCGATGCCGCACCGTTCCGCGTGCTGGTCGACGGGCCGCCGGCGCTCCCCGCCGAAGCGCCGGCCAACGGGCGCCGGCCATGAGCGGCGAAGCGCACGAGGGGCTGCGCAGCCCCTGGCTGCAGGCCGGACGCCTGGCGTTCCTCGCACTGTTCGGCGTGACCCTCCTGGCGGCGCTGGCCTGGGCGTTTTCCAACGTCCGCCAGATCGGCCCGGAGAACCGCGCCGTAGTGCTGCGCCTGGGCGCGCTGGAGCGCCTGGCCGGTCCCGGCCTGCTGCTGGCCTGGCCGCAGCCGCTGGAGCAGGTGGTGCTGCTGCCGTCCGCCGAACAGGTGATCGAACGCCGCGTCGAGGGCCTGCTGCGTTCCGAGCAGGCGCGTCGCGCCGATCTCGACGTCAGCCTGTCCAGCGACGCGCTGGCCGGCTCCGGCTACCTGCTGACCGGCGACGCCGGGGTGGTGCAACTGGACGTGCGGGTGTTCTACAAGGTCGACGACCCGTACGCCTACGTCCTCCAGGGCGCCCACGTGCTGCCGGCGCTGGACCGGCTGGTGGCGCGCAACGCCGTGCAGGTCTGCGCCGCGCGCGACCTGGACACCATCCTGGTGGCGCGCCCGGAGTTGCTCGGCAACGACAGCGCGGTCGCCGAGCGCCGCGAACGCCTGCGCGGCGACCTGGTGCAGGGCATCAACCACAGCCTGGCGGCGTTGGCCGCGGCCGGCAGCGGGCTGGGCATCCAGGTGGTGCGGGTCGACGTGCAGTCGAGCCTGCCGCGCAATGCGGTAAGCGCCTTCAACGCGGTGCTGACCGCCAGCCAACTGGCCGAGCAGAACGTCGCCAAGGCGCGCACCGAGGCGGAGAAACTCACCCAGGCCGCCACCGAGGGGGCCGACCGCACCCTGCAGCTCGCCCGCGCCGAGGCCGGCGAACGGCTGGCCCAGGCGCGCCGCGACACCGCCAGCATCGTTGGCCTGGCCCCGGCGCTGGGCGCGACCGATGCCGGCCTGCTCTGGCGCCTGTACCGCGAACGGGTGCCGGCGATCCTCGGCAAGGCCGGTTCGGTCGGCAGCGTCGATCCGCGCGACGATGGCCGCCTGATTCTGCAAGGTGGGCAGCCATGAGCCGCTGCCCGACGGTGCCCTTCGCGGGCTGTGAAACAATGGACGGACAAGCGAACGTGAAACGGCTACCCTGCGTCGGCATCAACCTTCGGTACGCGCTTCCGCCAGCGGAACGCGGCGCCGAGTCGAACAACCAGGCGAACGGGACGGGCAATGACGGCAGGCGGTATTCCATTCACGGGCAACGGTGCGCGGCTATCACCCGGCAGGGCCCTGCTGTGCGGGCTGGCGCTGTTGCTGTGCGGCGGCGAGGCGCTGGCGCGGCAGTTGCCGAGCGACATGCTGGTGGGCTTCGTGGCCAGCGCGCAGTACCCGGTCATCACCCTGAAGAAGCCCAAGCAGAGCCTGCTGCGCAGCGTGCTCACCCTGGGGCTGGGGAAGAAGACCGTCAGCTATTCGGTGGCGCCGTCGGTGCGCATCCGCACGGCGCAGAACCTGTTCATCGTCTATGGCCGCATGCCCCAGCTCAAGGGCAGTTTCGTCGGCCTGAAGAGCGACAACAACGGGCAAGTCAAGCAGATCTGGGAGCTCACCGAGAAGGAAGCCCTGGACTACGTACGCCGGCCGGACGCGCGCTTCCCGCAATAGCCGCCGCGGCTCGCCCCGGGAGGTGCGCATGAGCGAGCCGACCGCCCACGGCAGCCATGGCGGCTGCGCGCACCACCATCATCACCTGCCGTTCGGCGGCGGCCTGCTCAGCCGCGACGAGCAGCGCCGCGCCGCGCGCCAGCTGAGCCTGGCGATGCTCGCCCTCGGCCTGTTGCTGCTCGGCCTGGCCTGGCGCTGGCTGGCGGCGGACCAGGCCGGGGTCAGCCAGATCCTGCTCGGCGTCGCGTCGCTGCTGGTGGCGCTTCCGGTGGCCCGCTCGGCCTGGGACAGCCTGCGGCATCCGAGCCTGCACGGCGTCACCGACCAGTTGATCGCGCTGGCCATGCTCGGCGCCTGGGCCAGCGGCGACCTGCTGACCGCCGCGCTGCTGCCGATCATCATGATCTTCGGCCATGTACTGGAGGAGCGCAGCGTGATCGGCTCCCAGGAGGCCATCGCCGCCCTCGGCGAGCTGACCCGCAGCCATGCCCGGCGGATCGAGGCCGACGGCAGCCTGAGCGAGGTGGACAACGCCAGCCTGCGAGCGGGCGACCAGGTGGAAGTGCGCGCCGGCGACCGGGTTCCGGCCGACGGGCGGGTCCTGCAGGGCCAGGCCAGTCTCGACACCGCGCCGATCACCGGCGAGTCGGTGCCGCTCGAGGTGGCGCCGGGGATGGAGGTCTACGGCGGCGCGATCAACCTCGACGGCCTGCTGCGCATCGAGATAACCCGTACCGGCGAGGCCTCGACCCTGGGCAAGGTGATCGGCCTGATGCAACAGGCCGAGCGCGCCAAGCCGCCGATCACCCGCCTGCTGGAGCGCTACGCCGGGCAGTACATGTTGCTGGTGTTGCTGATCGCCGCGGTCACCTGGTTCGTCACCAACGATGCCCAGGCCATGCTCGCCGTGCTGGTCGCCGCCTGTCCCTGCGCCCTGGTGCTGTCCGCCCCGGCCACGGCTATCGCCGGGATCGCCGTGGCCGCCCGCCACGGTATCCTGATCCGCAGCTCGGCCTTCCTCGAGGAGCTGGCGGACCTGACTTCGCTGGTGGTCGACAAGACCGGCACCCTGACCCATGGCAGCCTGCGCCTGCAGGCGCTGCGCCTGGCCGATGCCGCCGAGGAGGCGTCGGTGCTGCGCCTGGCCGCCAGCCTCGGTGCCGCCAGCAGCCATCCGGTGAGCCGAGCGCTGGCAGCCCTGGCGGCGCACGATGCCTATCATCCATTGAGCGATATTCGCGAACGCCAGGGGTTCGGCGTGGTCGCACGAACAGCGGCGGGCGAAGCCGCCCTCGGCCGGCCCGAACTGTTCCAGCAACTGGGCATCGACGCCAGCGAGGTGCCGGAGCATGAGGGACCGATCGCCGGAATCGCCCTGGACGGGCGCTTCCTCGGCTGGCTGCTGCTGGCCGACAGCGTACGCGCGGAGGCCGCCGAGGCCCTGGCCGATCTGCGCGAACTGGGTCTGGGCCGGCAACTGTTGCTGACCGGCGATCGCCGGGCGGTGGCCGACGCCGTGGCCAAGCAGGTGGGGATTCGCCAACTGGTGGCGCAGGCGTTGCCGGAGGACAAGCTGCGCCAGGTCGGCGCGGAGATCGGCAGCGGTTTCCGGCCGATGGTGGTCGGCGACGGCATCAACGATTCGCTGGCGCTGAAGGCCGGTGTGGTCGGGGTGGCAATGGGCGCCGGCGGCGCCGACATCGCCCTGGCCTCGGCGGATATCGTGCTGATCGGCAGCGACCTGCGCCGCCTCGGCACCTGCGTGCGGCTCAGCCGGCAATGCCGGCGGACCCTGCAGGTCAACGTGGCGATCGGCCTCGGCTGGACCCTGGCGATCGTCGCCGCGGCAGCCTTCGGCCTGCTCGGCGCGGCCGGGGCGATGGTCGCGGCGCTGCTGCACAACCTCAGCACCTTGCTGGTGCTGGGCAATGCCGGACGCCTGCTGCGTTTCGAGGAGCCCCTCGGGCAGCCCCGGCCGGCCGTGGAGGGACGCGAAGAGGAGGGTACACCGTGAGGCAGGCGCAAACGCGACGCAACGGCTGGCGCTGGCTGGCCCTGGCGGTCGGCACGCTGTCCGCGCTGAGCCTGGCCGAGGCGTCGATGGCGCGCTGGCCGGCGGGCTGGCAGGTCAGCGACCTGCCCGCCGCGCAGCCCGGCCAGGCCGGCGCCGGCCAGCGCCAGCGCGCGGTCAAGTTGCAGGCAGACGGCTCCCAGGCACTGGTGATGGAGGTAACGCGGATGCCCCTGCAGAGCGGGCAGGCAGTGAACCTGGAGAAAGTCCTCGGGCACATGCGCAAGCTGGTGCAGATCGAGTTCCTGCGCAACGGCCTGCAGACCGCCTGCACCTCGCCGCAGCCGTCCACCACCGGCGGGCTGGCGGCGCTGGAGACCACCTGCACCATTCGCCAGCGCGGCGCCGTGGTGATGAAGCAGACCTTGCTCGCCGCGGCCGGCAAGACCTCGGCCTATTCGCTGTCCTATGCCGGCCTGGCCGAGGCCTACGACGCCAGCCAGGCAGAAATCCGTGCGGTGCGGGAAAGCCTGCGCTTCGAATGAGCGAAATCGGACGCGGTCGGGGCGGGGGCTGGAGTGTCGGCGGATAACGCCTGCGGCGCTATTCGCCCTACGGAGGGTTGCATTGGGGTAGGGCGGATAACCGCTTGCGGTTATCCGCCTTGCGTCTGTCGCGGATCATTTCTTCCCGGCGTTCTGCAGGATCTGCAGGGCCTGGGTGGTGGCGGTGATGCAGCCCTTGGTGTCGCCGCTGGCCTGGTCCTGCCTGGCCTTGGCCTGGAGTTCCTTGACCTCGGTGACCCGCGCACCGGTGACCGAGGTCTTGCCGCGCACGGCGAGGATATCGTCCAGCTTCTGCAGGTTGGCGCCGCACAGGTCGGTGCTTTCGGCGGCTTGGGCGGTGCCGCCGAGCAGGGCGGCGGCGATGAGCAGGGTACGCACGATCATGGCAGTTCTCCTTTGTGGGCCGGGTGGCCGGACGGGGGAGAGACGACAGGCTCCTGGGAGTCTTCTCCGCATGCCCAGTATCTGACCGGAGCCTCGCCGGAATGGTTCGGTCGCTCAGCCGTTGCCCCAGGGCGGGATCGACAGCGCCTGCTGGAGATGCTGGATGAACGCCTTGACCTTCGGCGACATCGCCGCCGCCCGCGAATACATCGCGTAGATCACGTCGTCGAGTGGGCGCAGGCCGGGCGCGGCGTCCACCAGGCGGCCGTTCTTGAGGTCCTCGGCGACGATGAACAGCGGCAGCAACGCCAGTCCCTGGCCGCGCAGGGCGGCGTCGCGCATGGCCTGGCCGTTGTTGCTGCTGAAGCGTCCGCGTGGCGAGACGGCACGGGGCTTGGCGCCGGGGAACGCCGGTTCGAAGGTCCAGACCTGGCTCGGCGTGGCGTTGTTGTAGCCCAGGCACTCGTGCTGCATCAGTTGTTCGAGGGTGTCCAGCGTGCCGTGGCGTTCCGCGTAGTCGGGGCTGCAGCAGACCACCCGCTGGCTGTTGGCCAGCGGCCGGGCGATCAGCGAACTGTCGTCCAGGCGGGTGACGCGGATGCTCAGGTCGTAGCCTTCCTTCTCGAAGTCGGTGAGGCGGTCGTCCATCTGCAGGACGATCTCCAGGCGCGGGTGCTGGCTCATGAAGTCGGCGATGATCGGCGACAGCCAGAGGGTGCCGAAGCTCATCGGGGTGACGATGCGCAATTCGCCGCACAGGTCGTTCTCGCGCAGGGCGACGATCTCCGCGGCGTTGTTGAGTTCCTGCAGCGAGGCCTTGGCGGCCTTGTAGAAGAAATGCCCGGCCTCGGTCGGCTCGACGTTGCGCGTGGTGCGATAGAGCAGGCGGACGCCGAGGCGTCGTTCGAGATCGCTGACACGCTTGCTGATCACCGACTTGGACAGGCTCATGCGCTCGGCCGCCGACGTCACGCTGTTGAGTTCGGCGACGTTGAGGAAGGCTTCGATATCGTCGAAACGCAGGCTCATCGGTGGGCCCACGATACAGTGGCAATCGCTCGACGCATTCTCGGCTCCTCCTGGTCGTTTTCCTTGGGCTTTCTATCCGCTTGATTCGCAAGCTAAATCGATCCAGCCTTGAGCAAGCTTACCCAATCGAAAGGCGCCGCAGCGTTCGTTCTCAGCGAAAACGGTTTTCGCCTGGACGCGCTACCGGGAAGGCCGTCGGGGCTTTTACCCTGTAGCCGCGACTCGTCGCTCCGTGGCCGACCGCACCTGCCCGCCCCCGTAGGCGGCCACGGATTTCCTTGCGCCTTCTAGACTGGAAGCGAACCCGCCGCATGAACCCCGAACGAGAAACCAGCATGTCGAGTCGCTTCATCGCCGCCTGGTCCGCGGCCAACCGTTGCCTGGAGGTGCGGGGCCGGGCATGGAAGGGCTGAAATTCTACGCCCGCTTGCTCTGGCGGCCGCCGCGGGAAACCCTGCTGTTCGCCCTGCGCACCGTCGCCGCCGGGCTGCTGACCCTGTACCTGGCCTTCCTCTTCGACCTGGAGCAGCCGAAGTGGGCGCTGATGACCGTGGTCATCGTCAGCCAGCCGCTGGCCGGGATGGCTCTCAAGCGCAGTTTCGCCCAGGTCCTCGGTACCTTCGCTGGCGCCGTGGTGGCGGTGCTGATCATGGCGCTGTTCGCCCAGCAACCGTTGCCGTTCTTCGTCGCCCTGGGACTCTGGCTGGCGCTCTGCACCGCCGGCGGCACCTTGCTGCGCTACACCGACTCGCACGCCTTCGTGCTCAGCGGCTTCACCGCGGTGATCGTCGCCGTGCTGTCGATTCCCGATCCGGAAAACACCTTCATGCTCGCCGTGGTGCGGGTCACCGAGACCCTGCTGGGCGTCGCCTGCGTGGCCCTGGTCAGCCTGCTCAGCGCGCGACCGCAGGCGGTGGCGAAGGGCTACTTCGCCCAGGTCGACGGCCTGATCCGCAGTACCGCGCGGCACGCCGCGGCGGTGATCCGCGGCGACGAGGGCGACGAGTCGTTCAACCAGCGGCAGATGCAACTGGTCGCCAGCATCACCGCGCTGGACGGCCTGCGCCGGCACCTCTATTTCGACGCGCCGAACCTGCGCCGCGCCGATGGCCTGGTGCAGTTGCTGGGTAACCTGCTGGTGCTGATGGCCTCGCGGCTGTTGCTGCTGCGCCAGCATCGCCTGCTGGTGCGGGCGCACTGGGTCGGGCCGTTGCCGGCGGATATCCAGGCGCTGCTGGATCGTGCGCTGCGGGTGCTGGACGCGCTGGCCGAGCAGGGGCGGGCGGTACCCTCCGAGGTGCTGGAGGAGTTCCAGGCGGTGCGCCAGGCCTTCGATGCCGCGGCGACGCGCGCGGAGTCCTACGACGAGGCGCTGAGCCCGGCGCTGCGCCCGCAGGTGGCGATCCTGCGCTGGGAATACGCGCGGCTGTTCCAGCGCCTGGGCGAAGTGCTCGAACTCAACGATGCGATCCAGTCCGGCCGCCAGGCCAGCAGTTTCTACCGCCGTGGCCAGGCGCAGGCGCTGCACCTGGACTGGGCACTGGCCTCGATGAACGCCGTGCGCGCTTTCGTTGCCTTATCCTGCGCCGCCTGGCTGTGGATCACCAGCGCCTGGAACGGCGCCCTCAGCAGCCTGCTGCTGGTCGGCGTGATGTGCTCGCTGATGGCGACCTTCCCGCGTCCGCTGCTGGCGGCGCAGAACTTCCTGCGCGGGCTGCTGCTGGCGATCCTGATCTCGGCGGCGCTGCTGTTCGTGCTGTTGCCGGCATCCGCCGACTTCGAGTGGCTGGCGCTGTGGATGGCGTTGCTGCTGTACGTGGTCGCGGTCGGCCTGAGCAGCCCGCTGAGCGCCGGGATCGCCATGGGCATCGGCCTGGAGACCCTGCTGATGGTGGCGCCGCAGAATATCGCGGTCTACTACAGCAACGCTTCGCAGTGGTTCGAGTTCGTCGGCGGCTTCCTCGCCGCGGCGGTCCTCGCCGTGCTGGTGTTCGCCCTGGTCTATCCGTTCCGCGCCGACCCGCGCCTGCGCCGGCTGCTCTACCTGTCGCGCCAGGACGTCGCGGAAATGTCGCGCTGCGAGGCCAGCGAGGCGCAGCGCTTCGCCTTCGAGACGCGGATGATCGATCGCCTGGCGGTGATGGTCGGCCTGCTGCCGGCGAGCCAGGAGCCGGCTGCGGCGGAACGTTTCCAGTGCGCCCTGGGCTGCGTGGTGATGGGCGTGGCGTTGAACCGCCTGCGCGAGCCGCTGCATGACGCCGGGGTGGTGCCGCTGGAGTTGCAGCCGCTGCTGGGCGAGGCGCTGCGCGAGGTCGCCGCCTACATAGCCGGCGGCGCGGACGCCCCGCGGCAGGACCTCGCCCTGGCCGCCCTGCGGCGTTTCGGGCGGGGCCTGGAGGCCTTGCTGGCGCAGCCGTCGAAGGACCTCGGGGCGACGCGGCAGCGCTTCATCATGAATGTCGCGGTACTGATCCTGCAGCAGTCGCTGCAACGCTATCGGACGCTGCTGGAGGAGGACCGCGGCGCACCGGCGGTCGTCGAAGAACCAGAAGAGGAGGGCGGACATGCCCGCTGATGTCGAGGTCGGGGGCGCCTACCTGCCGCCGATCGCCCAGGCGCTGCTGCTGGCCTGGCTGATCCTGCTGCTGCTCAACCCGCTGTTGCGGCGCTTCGGCGTGTTGCAGCGGGTCTGGCACGAAGCGCTGTTCCAGGGCGCGTTGTACTGCGCGATCTGCGCCGGTCTGATCCTGTGGATGGGAGAGATGTCCCGATGAACCTGTTGCAAGGCAAATGGCCGCGCCTGGCCACCCTGCTGGCGGTGCTGGTGGCGGCGGCGCTGGTGTTCCTCGCCTGGGAACGCTACACCCGCACGCCCTGGACCCGTGACGCGCGGGTCCGCGCCGATGTGGTGACGCTGTCGGCGGACGTTTCCGGGCTGATCACCCGGTTGCCGCTGAGCGACAACCAGCCCGTGGAGAAGGGCGAGCTGCTGCTCAGCATCGATCCGGCGCGCTATGAACTGGCGGTGCTGCGCGCCGAGCGCGCGGTGAACGTGGCGCGGGCGGCGCTGGGCGAGTCGCGCGCGGCGATCGAGGCCAGCCAGGCCCAGTTGCGCCAGCGCCGCAGCGAGGCGCAACGGCGCTCGGCATTGCAGAAGCGCTCGATGCTATCGGTGGAAGAGAACGAAAAGGCCCAGACCGACGTCAGCCTGGCCCAGGCCGAGTTGCTGAGGAACCAGGCCAGCCTCGGCCTGGCCCAGGCCAACGTGGAGCTTGCCGAAGCCGCCTTGCAGCAGGCCCGTCTCGACCTCGAACGTACCCAGGTGCGCGCCCCGGTCAGCGGCTACGTGACCAACCTGCAGACCCGCGAGGGCGACTACGCCCACGCCGGGGTGCCATTGCTGGCGCTGGTGGACCGCGATTCGTTCTATGTCAGCGGATACTTCGAGGAGACCAAGTTGCCGGGCATCCACGTCGGCAGCCGGGCGCGGGTGGAACTGATGAGCGGCGAGCGCTTCGACGGGCGCGTGCAGAGCATCGCCCATGCCATCACCGACCGGGAGAATGCCGAGGGCTCGCGCCTGCTGGCGAACATCAACCCGAGCTATACCTGGGTCAAGCTGGCCCAGCGAATTCCGGTGCGCATCGCCATCGATCCCGCCTATCGCCAGCGCAACACCTTGCGCGCCGGCGTGACCGCGACCATCCGGGTGCTGCCCGCGGAGGACACCGCGAAAGTCGATTCCGCGGCGCCCGGGACTGCCTTGCGGCCTTGAGTCAGGCCGAACCGGTCAGTCTGTGCCGGTCATGGCTCAGGGTTGTTCGCGGACGATTTCCGCCAGGTGCAGGATCAATCGCTCGTCAGCCTGGTTGCCGCTCTGCTGGCGGAATTGCCTGGCCTCCTCGCGGGCGCGCTGGAAGGCCGCATCGACGCTGGCCTGGCCATGGCTGTCGCGAATCCACAGGTAGAGGCCCATGACCAGGCTCTGCAGGGTGGCCAGGTCGCTGCTCTGGGCATTCAGCGCATCGATGAGTTGCTGTTTGGAAAACGCTTGCATGGTCGATCTCCGATCAATGGCGCCGCAAGGGCGCGGTTCGCCCCGGCGGTCGCCGGGGTGCGCGGAGCATGTGGAAAGTGCGGAGAGGCTGGCCAGCTTAGGCCAAGTCATTCAAATGATTAGGGAATTTTCTGACTTTCAGTGACCTTTCGACTGTTTTCGACGGCGGGCGATCGCTACGTTTTCATCGAACCGTCACCAAACCGTCATGAAGACGCGCCTAGCATTCGCGGTATTTCGGCATGACGTGGAGAGCAGCGCATGGACTCCTATGGCGATACCTCGGGCCGCATCGGTCGCGACTGGCTCGATCGACACGACGAAGAGCTGGAGCAGGAACTGCTCGACGACGAGCTGAACCTGGACGAGCTGTTCGGTCCCGAGCAGGAGGATGCGCCCGGCGAATTGAGTCGGCGCCGCTATTTCCGCGAACTGTTCCGCCTGCAACGGGAACTGGTGAAACTGCAGAACTGGGTGGTGCACACCGGGCACAAGGTGGTGATTCTCTTCGAGGGACGCGACGCGGCGGGCAAGGGCGGCGTGATCAAGCGCATCACCCAGCGCCTCAACCCTCGGGTCTGCCGGGTCGCCGCGCTGCCCGCGCCGAACGACCGCGAGCAGACCCAGTGGTATTTCCAGCGCTACGTCTCGCACCTGCCGGCCGGTGGCGAGATCGTCCTGTTCGACCGCAGCTGGTACAACCGTGCCGGGGTCGAGCGGGTCATGGGTTTCTGCAACGACGAACAATACGAGGAATTCTTCCGCAGCGTGCCGGAGTTCGAAAAGATGCTGGCGCGCTCGGGCATCCAGTTGCTCAAGTACTGGTTCTCCATCTCCGACGCCGAGCAGCACCTGCGTTTCCTCAGCCGTATCCACGATCCGCTCAAGCAGTGGAAGCTCAGTCCGATGGACCTGGAGTCGCGGCGGCGCTGGGAGGCCTACACCAAGGCCAAGGAAACCATGCTCGAACGCACCCACATCCCCGAGGCGCCCTGGTGGGTGGTACAGGCCGACGACAAGAAGCGCGCGCGGCTGAACTGCATCCACCACCTGTTGCAGCAGATGCCCTACCGGGAAGTTCCGCAGCCGCCGGTACACCTGCCGGAGCGCCTGCGCCACGCCGATTACGTCAGGCATCCGACGCCCGGTGAGATCATCGTGCCGGAAGTCTATTGATGGCCGTTCGGCCGGACGCCGGGCTGGACGGGTAAATTCGCGGCGGGATGCGACGTTACTCAGGCAAGCCCCACGAGTAGCCGGCCATGCTTCCGTCCCCAGCCTCCAGCCTGTCGTTTCCGTCGCCCCTCGAGCGCCGCGAGGCCGATCCATATGCCCGCTGCGACAGGCAACGGCCTGCGTGCAACGAGTCGCACGAGCCGGCGCAGGAGCGTCCTGAACCTGTCGCGACCTGCGCATTCATCGAGGAGGAGCGCCGGCGTGGCGATCCCACGGGCTTGCTTTACGCCCTTGGGCCGCGGGAGCGGGGAGAGCCGGAGCGGGTGGCGGAGTGGTTGGCGGCGCTGGTCCACCATTTCTACCTGGACGGTCCCGTTGAGCCGCCGAGGACAACGCTGGGAAAGGAGCGCTGCGAAACCGCGCCGGGCCTTTGCCGCTGCTGCGGCCAACCCTTCGATTTTCGCCACAAGCGCGCGGCGCTGTTGCTGCTGGGAACCCATTTCGCCGCCAGGGCCGAGGCGCAGGCGGCGTCGGTGCGCCGCTACCGGCGCTGAGGAATGCTCGCCGCCGTCAGCGGCGGGCGCTGAGATGGGTGACGTTGTCGCCCTGGCGCTCGGCGGTGACCTTGCGGCAGTGCACCAGGGCGTCGCGGATCATGAAGTTGACCAGGGTCGGCGAGACGCCCAGTTCCTTGGCGATGTCCTTCTGTGGCACGCCGTGCAGGCGGTACATCTCGAAGGCGTAGCGGGTGCGCTTGGGCAGCTCGGTGAGGGCATCCGCGATGTGTTCGAGGGTCGCGTAGTTGATGTGCGAGGTTTCCGGCGAGGCGCCCTGGATCACCACGTTCAGGCCTTCTTCCTCCGGCCCCGAGTATTTCTGTTCGAGCGCCTGCTTGCGGTAGTGATCGATGGCCAGGTTGCGGACGATCTGGAACAGGTAGCTGAGCTGTGCCTTGAACGACGAAGTGATCTGCGGCGCCGACTGGAGCCTGAAGAACGCATCCTGGACCACATCTTCGGCTCGCGAGCGGCAACCGGTAATGCGGGCGGCGATCTTCACCAGGATCGTACGGTTATCGACGAATGCCTGGAGGAGCGGGGTATCGCATCTGCGGGTAGACAGTTGTTCCGACATGGAAATCACCTTGCTGCGGAGGGGGCTGCAGAGCACTGGCGGTGGGGTAAGACCCACACATGGCGCAACAAATTATGTTGAATGATAATGATTGTCAATTACGAAGAAATAACCAATCTCACCTTTATTCGTGAATGGTCCGCATGCTGGCAAATAGCCGCTGCGAATGATGGAGGGGAGAAATTCTTCGGCGTTTCAGAAGGATGGCCGCGCCAATGTTGCAGTCATGCGTCGCAGACGAAATTTTTTTAATAATCTTTAGGAATCAGCTAGTTAGAAATCGGTATTGAATGCCTCGCCGCTCCTGCCGGCGTTCCGCGCAAGAACTGCGCGAAGGCGCTGCGACAACCGTTCCCGACTGCTCCATGGCGTACATCGCTATCGCCGATGCGGCGATAGCGCCGGGCACAACCCATCAGAATGGATAGGGGTTGGCGTCCTTTCGCGCAATGCTCCGCGGTTGCCCGGAGATTGCGGTTACATGCGCTAATTATTTGCCGTTGTTATCCGTTCCCCTCTGTGACAGCGCGGGCAGGTGCCCGGCGCCCCGGCGTGCGCAGCAGGAGACGGAAATGCCGATCGATCATGGGAAAGCGCTCTGCCCCGGACGAGGGCCACGACAGCGGCGCAAGGAGGTCGGCAGGTGAGCCCGGCCGTTTCCCTGCAATTGTTCTGCCTGCCTTATTCGGGGGCCAGCGCCACGCTGTTCCGCCGCTGGCAGCCCAGCCTGCCGGGCTGGATCCGCTTGCTGCCCCTGGAATTGCCGGGGCGCGGCCTTCGCTTCGGCGAGGCCCTGCATACCGATGCCGCCAGCCTGGTCGCGCAATTGGCCGGCGAGCTGCACGGCACCCTCGATAGCGCTTCTCCCTACGCCTTCTTCGGCCACAGCCTGGGCGGGCTGCTGGCCTTCGAACTGGCCCATGCCATGCGTCGGCGCGGCCTCGAAGGGCCGCTGGCGCTATTCCTCTCCGGCGTATCCCCGCCCGCCGAAAACGATGTCAGCGGCTACCGGCGCGCCAAGGCCGACGCCGAACTGGTTGCCGCGTTGCGCGACTACCGGGGTACTCCGGAGGTCGTCCTCAACGATCCGTCGCTGATGCAGATGCTGTTGCCAGTGGTGCGAGCGGACTTTCTCGTCACCGGCAGCTACCGCTACCAGGCGCATGGGCCGCTGGAAGCGGCGCTGCACCTGTTCGGCGGACGCGAGGACAGCCTGCGCAGCGCCGAGTTGCTCGGCTGGCTGCATGAGGCCGGGGGCGACTTCACCCTCGACCTGCTCGACGGGCAGCACTTTTTCATCCGTGAACAGCAGGGGCAGTTGCTGCGCCTGCTGCGTCGCTACGCCGGCCAGCATCTGCTGCGCTGGCACAAGGACAAGGTCCGGGGAAGCATGCGCGCCGCCAGTTGAGGGGCGGCCGCGACGACTGTTTCCGGGACTCACTAGAACTCGATTGCAAGCCGAATTCAGGCAGGAAAACACATGATGGACGCCTTCGAACTTCCCACCACCCTGGTCCAGGCCCTGCGTCGCCGCGCTGTCCAGGAGCCCGAGCGCCTGGCGCTGCGCTTCCTCGCCGAGGACGATGGCGAAGGCGTGGTCCTCAGCTATCGCGATCTCGACCTGCGCGCGCGGAGCATCGCCGCGGCCCTGCAGGCCCATGCGCAGCTGGGCGATCGCGCGGTACTGCTGTTTCCCAGCGGCCCCGACTACGTCGCGGCGTTCTTCGGTTGCCTGTATGCCGGGGTCATCGCGGTGCCGGCCTACCCGCCGGAATCGGCGCGCCGCCATCACCAGGAACGCCTGTTGTCGATCATCGCCGACGCCGAGCCGCGCCTGGTCCTGACCACCGCTGACCTGCGCGAGCCATTGCTGCAGATGAACGCGCAACTGTCCGCCGCCAACGCCCTGCAACTGCTCTGCGTCGACCAGTTGGACCCGGCCGTTGCCGAGGCCTGGGACGAGCCGCAAGTGCGTCCCGAGCACATCGCCTTCCTCCAGTACACCTCCGGTTCAACCGCATTGCCCAAGGGCGTGCAGGTCAGCCATGGCAACCTGGTCGCCAACGAGGTGCTGATCCGCCGAGGCTTCGGCATCGGTGCCGACGACGTGATCGTCAGCTGGCTGCCGCTGTACCACGACATGGGCCTGATCGGCGGCCTGCTGCAACCGATCTTCAGCGGCGTACCCTGCGTGCTGATGTCGCCGCGCTACTTCCTCGAACGTCCGGTGCGCTGGCTGGAAGCCATCAGCCAGTACGGCGGCACCGTCAGCGGCGGTCCCGATTTCGCCTACCGGCTGTGCAGCGAGCGGGTCGCCGAGTCGGCCCTGCAGCGTCTCGACCTGAGCGGCTGGCGGGTAGCCTTCTCCGGTTCCGAGCCGATCCGCCAGGACAGCCTGGAACGCTTCGCCGAGAAATTCGCCGCCAGCCGCTTCGATGCGTCCAGTTTCTTCGCCTGCTACGGCCTCGCCGAGGCGACCCTGTTCGTCACCGGCGGCCAGCGCGGCCAGGGCATTCCCGCCCTGGCGGTGGATGGCGAGGCGCTGGCGCGCAACCGCATCGCCGAAGGCGAAGGCAGCGTGCTGATGTGCTGCGGCCGCAGCCAGCCGGAACACGCCGTGCTGATCGTCGACGCGGCGAGCGGCGAGGTCCTCGGCGACGACAACGTCGGCGAGATCTGGGCCGCCGGGCCGAGCATCGCCCACGGCTACTGGCGCAACCTGGAAGCTTCGGCGAAGACCTTCGTCGAGCGTGACGGGCGCACCTGGCTGCGCACCGGCGACCTCGGCTTCCTCCGCGACGGCGAACTGTTCGTCACCGGGCGCCTGAAGGACATGCTCATCGTCCGCGGCCACAACCTCTATCCGCAGGACATCGAACGCACCGTCGAGAGCGAGGTGCCGTCGGCGCGCAAGGGCAGGGTCGCGGCCTTCGCGGTCACGGTCGATGGCGAGGAAGGCATCGGCATCGCCGCCGAGATCGGTCGCGGCGTCCAGAAATCGGTGCCGGCCCAGGAGCTGATCGACTCGATCCGCCAGGCGGTGGCCGAGGCCTACCAGGAAGCGCCGAAGGTGGTGGCGCTGCTCAATCCCGGCGCCTTGCCGAAGACGTCCAGCGGCAAGCTGCAACGTTCCGCCTGCCGCCTGCGCCTGGAAGACGGCAGCCTGGACAGCTATGCGCTGTTTCCCGGCCTCCAGGCCGTGCAGGAGGCGCAGCCGCCGGCAGGCGACGACGAACTGCTGGCACGCATCGGCGAGATCTGGAAGGCCCGGCTGGGCGTGGCGCAGGTAGCGCCGCGCGATCACTTCTTCCTGCTTGGCGGCAATTCCATCGGCGCCGCCCAGGTGGTCGCCCAGGTGCGCGACAGTCTCGGCGTCGCTCTCGACCTGCGCCAACTGTTCGAGGCGCCGACCCTGCAGGCCTTCAGCGCCACGGTGGCCCGCCAACTGGCCGCCGGCCTGCCGGCCGAGGCACCGATGGCGCACCTGCCGCGCGGTGTCGACCTGCCGCAGTCGGCGGCGCAGCAGCGTCTCTGGCTGACCTGGCAGATCGATCCGCAGAGCGCCGCCTACAACATCCCCGGCGGCCTGCGCCTGCGCGGCGAGCTGGACGAAGCGGCGCTGCGCGCCAGCTTCCAGCGCCTGGTCGAACGCCACGAAGCGCTGCGCACGCGTTTCCTCGAGCGCGACGGCGCGGCCTTGCAGCGTATCGACGAGCGGGGCGAGTTCGCCTGGCAGTTCGTCGACCTCGCCGCGCTGGCCGAGCACGAACGCGCCGCGGCTGCCGCGCAGCGCCGCGAAGCCGAGGCGCAGCAGCCGTTCGACCTGGAAAAGGGGCCGCTGCTGCGGGTCAGCCTGGTGCGCCTGGACGAACAGGAGCACCAGCTCTGGGTCACCCTGCATCACATCGTCGCCGATGGTTGGTCGCTGAACCTGCTGCTCGACGAATTCTCGCGGCTCTACGCCGAAGCCTGCGGCGGCCAGCCGGCCGACCTGGCGCCGCTGGAACTGCACTACGCCGAGTTCGCTGCCTGGCAACGGCAGTGGCTGGACGCGGGCGAGGGCGCCCGCCAACTGGCCTACTGGCGGGAGCGCCTGGGCGACACGGCGCCGGTGCTGGAACTGGCCACCGACCATCCGCGCACGGCGCGCCAGGCGTCGCCCGCCGCGCGCTACAGCCTGCGGGTCGACGAAGCCCTGGCGCGGGCTATCCGCGAGGCCGCGCTGGACCATGAGGCGAGTGTCTTCATGTGGCTGCTGGCGGCGTTCCAGGCGCTGCTGCATCGCCACAGCGGGCAGGGCGAGATCCGCATCGGCGTGCCCAGCGCCAACCGCCAGCGCCTGGAGACCCAGGGGCTGGTCGGCTTCTTCATCAACACCCTGGTCCTGCGCGGCACGCCCCGGGCGCGCCAGCCGTTCGCCGCGTTGCTCGGCGAGGCTCGCGAGGCGACCCTCGGGGCCCAGGCCAACCAGGACCTGCCGTTCGACCAGGTGCTCGCGGCCTGCGGCCAGGGCGGCCAGTTGTTCCAGGTGCTGTTCAACCACCAGCAGCGCGACCTGTCGGCGTTGCGCCGGCTGCCCGGCCTGCTCGCCGACGAGCTGCCCTGGCACAGCCGCGAAGCCAAGTTCGACCTGCAACTGCAGAGCGAGGAGGACGCTCGCGGTCGCCTGACCCTGAATTTCGACTACGCCGCGGACCTCTTCGACGAGGCCAGCATCCGGCGTTTCGCCGCGCAATACCTGGAGCTGCTGCGCCAGGTCGCGGAAGACCCGCAGCGCTGCCTCGGCGATATCGCCCTGGTCGACGCCGAGCAGGCGGCGCACCTCGCCGAATGGGGCAGCGCGCCCTGCGAGCCGGCGCGCGCCTTGCTGCCGGAGCTGCTGGAGCGGCAACTGGCGCAGTCCGCCGAACGCGTCGCCCTGGAGTGGGACGGCGGCAGCCTCGGCTACGCCGAACTGCACGCCCGGGCCAACCGCCTGGCCCACTACCTGCGCGACAAGGGCGTCGGCCCGGACGTGCGGGTAGCGATCTGCGCCGAGCGTTCGCCGCAACTGCTGGTCGGTCTGCTGGCGATCGTCAAGGCGGGCGGCGCCTACGTGCCGCTGGACCCGGACTACCCCAGCGAACGCCTGGCCTACATGCTCGCCGACAGTGGCGTCGAGCTGCTGCTGACCCAGGCCCATCTGTTCGAGCGCCTGCCTGGCGCGGAGGGCGTCACGCCGATCTGCCTGGACAGCCTCAAGCTCGACAACTGGCCGAGCCAGGCACCGGGCCTGCACCTGCACGGCGACAATCTCGCCTACGTCATCTACACCTCCGGCTCCACCGGCCAGCCGAAGGGCGTGGGCAACACCCACGCGGCGCTGGCCGAGCGCCTGCAATGGATGCAGGCCACCTACGCCCTCGACGGCGACGACGTGCTGATGCAGAAGGCGCCGGTGAGCTTCGACGTGTCGGTGTGGGAGTGCTTCTGGCCGCTGGTCACCGGTTGCCGGCTGGTCCTCGCCGCCCCCGGCGAGCACCGCGATCCGGCGCGCCTGGTGGAACTGGTGCGGCAGTTCGGGGTGACCACGCTGCACTTCGTGCCGCCGCTGCTGCAACTGTTCATCGACGAACCCGGCGTCGCCGCCTGCGGCAGCCTGCGCCGCCTGTTCTCCGGCGGCGAGGCGCTTCCGGCGGAGCTGCGCAACCGCGTGTTGCAACGCCTGCCGGCGGTGGCCCTGCATAACCGCTACGGGCCGACCGAGACCGCCATCAACGTCACCCATTGGCAGTGCCGCGCGGAAGACGGCGAGCGTTCGCCGATCGGCCGACCGCTGGGCAACGTGGTCTGCCGCGTGCTGGACGCCGAGTTCAACCTGCTGCCGGCCGGCGTCGCCGGCGAGCTGTGCATCGGCGGCCTGGGCCTGGCCCGCGGCTACCTGGGGCGCCCGGCGCTGAGCGCCGAGCGCTTCGTCGCCGATCCGTTCTCGGCCGCCGGCGAGCGCCTGTACCGCACCGGCGACCGCGCGCGCTGGAACGCCGACGGCGTGCTGGAATACCTCGGCCGCCTCGACCAGCAGGTCAAGCTGCGTGGCTTCCGCATCGAGCCGGAGGAAATCCAGGCACGCCTGCTGGCGCAGCCGGGGGTGGCCCAGGCGGTAGTGGTGATCCGCGAAGGCGTGGCCGGCAGCCAGTTGGTCGGCTACTACACCGGCGCTGTCGGCGCCGAGGCGGAAGCCGAGCAGAACCAGCGTCTGCGCGCCGCGCTACAGGCCGAACTGCCGGAATACATGGTCCCGACGCAGTTGATGCGCCTGGCGCAGATGCCCCTCGGCCCGAGCGGCAAGCTGGATACGCGGGCGCTGCCGGAGCCGGTCTGGCAGCAGCGCGAGCACGTCGAGCCGCGGACCGAGCTGCAACGGCGCATCGCCGCGATCTGGAGCGAAGTGCTCGGCCTGCCGCGGGTCGGCTTGCGCGACGATTTCTTCGAGCTCGGCGGGCATTCCCTGCTGGCCACCCGCATCGTCTCGCGCACCCGCCAGGCCTGCGACGTCGAACTGCCGTTGCGCGCGCTGTTCGAGGCCAGCGAACTGGAGGCCTTCTGCGAACAGGTCCGCGCAGCCCAGGCCGCCGGACGTACCGACAGCCACGGCGCGATCCGCCGCATCGACCGCGAGCAGCCGGTGCCGCTGTCCTACTCGCAGCAGCGCATGTGGTTCCTCTGGCAACTGGAGCCGGACAGCCCGGCCTACAACGTCGGCGGCCTGGCACGCCTGAGCGGGCCGCTGGACGTGGCGCGCTTCGAGGCCGCGCTACAGGCCCTGGTGCAGCGCCACGAGACCCTGCGCACCACGTTCCCCAGCGTCGACGGCGTGCCGGTACAGCGCGTGCACGGCGATGGCGGCCTGCACATGGACTGGCAGGACTTCTCCGCGCTCGACCGCGACAGCCGCCAGCAGCACCTGCAGACCCTCGCCGACAGCGAGGCGCACCGGCCCTTCGACCTTGAGAGCGGGCCGTTGCTGCGGGTCTGCATGGTGAAGATGGCCGAGCGCGAGCACTACCTGGTGGTGACCCTGCACCACATCGTCACCGAAGGCTGGGCGATGGACATCTTCGCCCGCGAACTGGGCGCGCTCTACGAGGCCTTCCTCGACGACCGCGAATCGCCGCTGGAGCCGTTGCCGGTCCAGTACCTGGACTACAGCGTGTGGCAGCGCGAGTGGCTGGAGAGCGGCGAGCGCCAGCGCCAGCTCGACTACTGGAAGGCCCAGCTGGGCAACGAGCATCCGCTGCTCGAACTGCCGGGCGACCGGCCACGCCCGCCGGTGCAGAGCCACCAGGGCGACCTCTACCGCTTCGACCTGAGCCCCGAGCTGGCCGAGCGCGTGCGGCGCTTCAACGCCGCCCGCGGGCTGACCATGTTCATGACCATGACCGCCACCCTTGCGGCCTTGCTCTACCGCTACAGCGGCCAGCAGGACCTGCGTATCGGCGCGCCGGTGGCGAACCGCATCCGCCCGGAGAGCGAAGGGCTGATCGGCGCCTTCCTCAATACCCAGGTGCTGCGCTGCCGGCTCGACGGACAGATGAGCGTCGGCGAGCTGCTTGAGCAGGTGCGGCAGACCGTGATCGATGGCCAGTCGCACCAGGACCTGCCGTTCGACCACCTGGTGGAAGCCCTGCAACCGCCGCGCAGCGCCGCCTACAACCCGTTGTTCCAGGTGATGTGCAACGTCCAGCGCTGGGAGTTCCAGCAGACCCGGCAACTGGCCGGGATGACCGTCGAGTACATCGCCAACGATGCGCGGGCGACCAAGTTCGACCTCAACCTGGAGGTCACCGACCTCGACCAGCGCCTCGGCTGCTGCCTGACCTACAGCCGCGACCTGTTCGACGAACCGCGCATCGCGCGGATGGCCGGACACTGGCAGAACCTGCTGGAGGCGCTGCTGGGCGACCCGCAGCGGCGCATTGCCGAATTGCCGCTGTTCGCCGCCGAGGAGCGGAAGCAACTGCTGCTCGCCGGCACGGCCGGCGAGGCAGGGCTCCAGGACACCCTCCATGGCCTGTTCGCCGCCCGCGTGGCGGCCAGCCCCCAGGCCCCGGCGCTGACCTTCGCCGGACAGACCCTGAGCTATGCCGAACTCGATGCCCGCTCCAACCGTCTGGCGCGCGTCCTGCGCAGTCACGGCGTCGGCCCGGAAGTGCGGGTCGGCCTGGCCCTGGAGCGTTCGCTGGAGATGGTCGTCGGCCTGCTGGCGATCCTCAAGGCCGGCGGCGCCTACGTGCCGCTGGACCCGGAATATCCGCTGGAGCGCCTGCAATACATGATCGAGGACAGCGGCGTACGCCTGCTGCTCAGCCACGCGGCGCTGTTCGAGGCCCTCGGCGAGCTGCCGGCGGGCGTGGCGCGCTGGTGCCTCGAGGAGGACGGCCCGGCGCTGGACGCCGAGGACCCCGCGCCGCTGGCAGCGCTGAGCGGGCCGCAGCACCAGGCCTACCTGATCTATACCTCCGGCTCCACCGGCAAGCCGAAGGGCGTGGCGGTCTCCCACGGCGAGATCGCCATGCACTGCGCCGCGGTGATCGAGCGCTTCGGCATGCGCGCCGAGGATTGTGAACTGCACTTCTATTCGATCAACTTCGACGCCGCCAGCGAGCGCCTGCTGGCCCCGTTGCTGTGCGGCGCCCGCGTGGTGCTGCGGGCCCAGGGCCAGTGGGGCGCGGAGGAAATCTGCGAGCTGATCCGCGCGGAGGGCGTGAGCATCCTCGGCTTCACCCCGAGCTACGGCAGCCAACTCGCCCAGTGGCTGGAGAGCCAGGGCCGGCAGTTGCCGGTGCGCATGTGCATCACCGGCGGCGAAGCGCTGACCGGCGAGCACCTGCAACGGATTCGCCAGGCCTTCGCCCCGGCGTCGTTCTTCAATGCCTACGGACCGACCGAAACGGTGGTCATGCCGCTGGCCTGCCTGGCTCCCGAACGACTGGAGGAGGGCGCCGCCAGCGTGCCGATCGGCAGCGTGGTCGGTGCGCGGGTCGCCTACATCCTGGATGCCGACCTGGCCCTGGTGCCGCAGGGCGCGACCGGCGAACTCTACGTCGGCGGCGCCGGCCTGGCGCGCGGCTACCATGAGCGTCCGGCGCTCAGCGCCGAGCGCTTCGTGCCCGATCCCTTCGCTGCCGAGGGCGGCCGCCTGTACCGCACCGGCGACCTGGTGCGCCTGTGCGACAACGGCCAGGTGGAATATGTCGGCCGCATCGACCACCAGGTGAAGATCCGTGGCTTCCGCATCGAACTGGGCGAGATCGAGGCGCGCCTGCTGGAGCATCCGCAGGTTCGCGAAGCGCTGGTCCTGGCGCTCGACAGCCCGAGCGGCAAGCAGTTGGCCGGTTATGTCGCCAGCGCGGTGGCCGAGCAGGACGAGGACGCCCAGGCGGCGCTGCGCGAGGCGCTGAAAACGCATCTCAAGCAGCAATTGCCGGACTACATGGTGCCGGCCCACCTGCTGTTGCTCGCCAGCCTGCCGCTGACCGCCAACGGCAAGCTCGACCGCCGCGCGCTGCCGGCGCCCGACCCGGCGCTCAACCGGCAGGCCTACGAGGCCCCGCGCAGCGTGCTGGAGCAGCAACTGGCCGGGGTCTGGCGCGAGGTGCTGAACGTCGAGCGGGTAGGTCTCGGCGACAACTTCTTCGAACTGGGAGGCGATTCGATCCTGTCGATCCAGGTGGTCAGCCGCGCCCGCCAGCTCGGCATCCACTTCAGCCCCCGCGACCTGTTCCAGCACCAGACCGTGCAGAGCCTCGCCGCGGTGGCCCGGCACAGCCAGGCCAGCCAGGCCGAGCAGGGGCCGGTGCAGGGCGACAGCGCGCTGACGCCGATCCAGCACTGGTTCTTCGACCTGCCGCTGGCGCGCCGCGAACACTGGAACCAGTCGCTGCTGTTGCAGCCGCGGCAGGCCATTGACCTCGGTCTGCTGCGCAAGTCCCTGCAACGCCTGGTCGAACAGCATGATGCCCTGCGCCTGGCGTTCCGCCAGGTCGACGGCGAGTGGCTGGCGCAGCATCGTCCGCTGCGCGAACAGGAACTGCTCTGGCACGTCCCGGTGCAATCCTTCGACGAATGCGCCGAGCTGTTCGCCAAGGCCCAGCGCAGCCTCGACCTCGAACAGGGGCCGCTGCTGCGCGCGGTGCTGGTGGACGGCCCGGCCGGTGAGCAACGCCTGCTGCTGGCGATCCACCACCTGGTGGTGGACGGGGTGTCCTGGCGGGTGCTGCTGGAGGACCTGCAACAGGTCTACCGTCAGTTCGCCGAGGGCGCCGAACCGGCGCTGCCGGCCAAGACCAGCGCCTTCCGCGACTGGGCCGGACGCCTGCAGGCCTACGCCGGCAGCGAATCGCTGCGCGAGGAGCTGGGCTGGTGGCAAGCCCGGCTGGGTGGGCAGCCGGTCGAGTGGCCGTGCGACCGCCCGCAGGGCGACAACCGCGAGGCGCTGGCGGAAAGTGTCAGCCTGCGGCTCGACCCGCAACGTACCCGGCAATTGCTGCAACAGGCGCCGGCGGCCTACCGCACCCAGGTCAACGACCTGCTGCTGACCGCCCTCGCTCGCGTGCTCTGCCGCTGGAGCGGGCAGCCATCGACGCTGGTGCAGTTGGAAGGGCATGGCCGCGAGGCGCTGTTCGACGATATCGACCTGACCCGCAGCGTCGGCTGGTTCACCAGCGCCTACCCGTTGCGCCTGACCCCGGCGCAGAGCCCGGGCGAGTCGATCAAGGCGATCAAGGAACAGCTCCGCGCGGTGCCGCACAAAGGCCTCGGCTACGGCGTGCTGCGCTACCTCGCCGATCCGGCGGTGCGCCAGGCGATGGCCGCGCTGCCCACGGCGCCGATAACCTTCAACTACCTCGGACAGTTCGACCAGAGCTTCGCCGACGCCCTGTTCCAGCCGCTGGACCAGCCCACCGGGCCGATCCACGACGAGCAGGCGCCGTTGCCCAACGAGCTGAGCGTCGATGGCCAGGTCTACGGCGGCGAGCTGGTGCTGCGCTGGACCTACAGCCGCGAGCGCTACGACGCGCAGACGGTGAACGAGCTGGCGCAGGCCTATCTCGCCGAACTGCAGGCGCTGATCGAGCATTGCCTGGAAGACGGCGCCGGCGGCCTGACCCCGTCCGACTTCCCGCTGGCGCAACTGAGCCAGGCGCAACTGGACGCCCTGGCGGTGCCGGCCGGCGAGATCGAGGACGTCTATCCGCTGACCCCGATGCAGGAAGGGTTGCTGTTGCACACCCTGCTGGAACCGGGCACCGGCATCTACTACATGCAGGACCGCTACCGGATCGACAGCCCGCTCGATCCCGAGCGCTTCGCCGCCGCCTGGCAGGCGGTGGTGGCCCGCCACGAGGCGCTGCGCGCGTCGTTCGTCTGGAATGCTGGCGAAACGATGTTGCAGGTGATCCACAAGCCCGGTCGCACCCGCATCGAGTTCCTCGACTGGAGCGAACTGCCGGAGGACGGCCACGAGGAACGCCTGCAAGCGCTGCACAAGCGCGAGCGCGAGGCCGGCTTCGACCTGCTCGAACAGCCGCCGTTCCACCTGCGCCTGATCCGCCTGGACGAGGCGCGCTACTGGTTCATGATGAGCAACCACCACATCCTCATCGATGCCTGGTGCCGTGGCCTGCTGATGAACGACTTCTTCGAGATCTACGGCGCCCTCGGCGAAGGCCGCCCGGCGAACCTGCCGACGCCGCCGCGCTACCGCGACTACATCGCCTGGCTGCAACGCCAGGACCTGGAGCAGTCGCGCCGCTGGTGGAGCGAGAGCCTGCGCGGCTTCGAGCGGCCGACCCTGGTGCCCAGCGACCGCCCGTTCCTCCGCGAGCACGCCGGCGAAAGCGGCGGGATGATCGTCGGTGACCGCTATACGCGTCTGGACGCCGCCGACGGCGCGCGCCTGCGCGAACTGGCGCAGCGCTACCAGCTCACCGTCAACACCTTCGCCCAGGCCGCCTGGGCGCTGACCCTGCGCCGCTTCAGCGGCGAGCGCGACGTGCTCTTCGGCGTCACCGTGGCCGGGCGCCCGGTGGGCATGCCGGAAATGCAGCGCACCGTCGGCCTGTTCATCAACAGCATCCCATTGCGCGTGCAGATGCCGGCCGCCGGCCAGCGCTGCACGGTGCGCGAATGGCTGAACCGGCTGTTCGAGCGCAACCTGGAGTTGCGCGAGCACGAGCACCTGCCCCTGGTAGCCATCCAGGAAAGCAGCGAGCTGCCCAAGGGCCAGCCGCTGTTCGACAGCCTGTTCGTGTTCGAGAACGCTCCGGTGGAAGTCTCGGTGCTGGACCGCGCGCAGAGCCTGAACGCCAGTTCCGACTCCGGGCGTACCCACACCAACTTCCCGTTGACCGTGGTCTGCTATCCGGGTGATGACCTCGGCCTGCACCTGTCCTACGACCAGCGCTACTTCGAGGCGCCGACCGTCGAGCGCCTGCTCGGCGAGTTCAAGCGCCTGCTACTGGCCCTGGCCGACGGTTTCCACGGCGAACTGGAGGCCTTGCCGCTGCTCGGCGAGGACGAGCGCGACTTCCTCCTCGACGGCTGCAACCGCAGCGCCCGCGACTACCCGCTGGAGCAAGGCTACGTGCGGCTGTTCGAGGCGCAGGTGGCGGCCCATCCGCAGCGCATCGCCGCCAGTTGCCTGGAACAGCGCTGGAGCTACGCCGAGCTGAACCGCCGGGCCAACCGCCTCGGCCACGCCCTGCGCGCCGCCGGCGTCGGCATCGACCAGCCGGTGGCACTGCTGGCCGAGCGCGGCCTCGACCTGCTCGGCATGATCGTCGGCAGCTTCAAGGCCGGTGCCGGCTACCTGCCGCTCGACCCCGGCCATCCGACCCAGCGCCTGACCCGGATCGTCGAGCTGAGCCGCACGCCGGTGCTGGTCTGCACCCAGGCCTGCCGCGAGCAGGCGCTGGCGCTGTTCGACGAACTCGGCTGCGTCGACCGGCCGCGCCTGCTGGTGTGGGACGAGATCCAGCAGGGCGAGGGCGCCGAGCACGATCCGCAGGTCTACAGCGGGCCGCAGAACCTCGCCTACGTGATCTACACCTCCGGCTCCACCGGACTGCCGAAGGGCGTGATGGTGGAGCAGGCGGGCATGCTCAACAACCAGTTGAGCAAGGTCCCGTACCTGGAACTGGACGAGAACGACGTGATCGCCCAGACCGCCTCGCAGAGCTTCGACATCTCGGTCTGGCAGTTCCTCGCCGCGCCGTTGTTCGGCGCCCGCGTGGCGATCGTGCCGAACGCCATCGCCCACGATCCGCAGGGCCTGCTGGCGCACGTCGGCGAACAGGGCATCACGGTGCTGGAAAGCGTGCCGTCGCTGATCCAGGGCATGCTCGCCGAAGAGCGCCAGGCCCTCGACGGCCTGCGCTGGATGCTGCCCACCGGCGAGGCGATGCCGCCGGAACTGGCGCGCCAGTGGCTCAAGCGCTACCCGCGGATCGGCCTGGTGAATGCCTACGGGCCGGCGGAATGCTCCGACGACGTGGCGTTCTTCCGCGTCGACCTGGCCTCCACCGAGAGCACCTACCTGCCGATCGGCAGTCCCACCGACAACAACCGCCTGTACCTGCTCGGCGCCGGCGCCGACGACGCCTTCGAACTGGTGCCGCTGGGCGCGGTGGGCGAGCTGTGCGTGGCCGGCACCGGCGTCGGTCGTGGCTACGTCGGCGATCCGCTGCGCACCGCCCAGGCCTTCGTCCCGCATCCGTTCGGCGCGCCGGGCGAGCGTCTGTACCGTACCGGCGACCTGGCGCGGCGGCGCGCCGACGGAGTGCTGGAATATGTCGGGCGGATCGACCACCAGGTGAAGCTGCGCGGCTTGCGCATCGAGCTGGGCGAGATCGAGGCGCGCCTGCACGAACGCGCCGACGTCCGCGAGGCGGCGGTGGCGGTGCAGGAAGGGGCGAACGGCAAGTACCTGGTGGGCTACCTGGTTCCCGGCGAGACACAGCGTTCCAGCGCCGACTCGCCGGCCGGACTGATGGTGGAGCAGGGCGCCTGGTTCGAGCGGATCAAGCAGCAACTGCGCGCCGACCTGCCGGACTACATGGTGCCGCTGCACTGGCTGGTGCTGGACCGGATGCCGCTCAACGCCAACGGCAAGCTCGACCGCAAGGCGCTGCCGGCGCTGGACATCGGCCAGATGCAGAACCAGGCCTACCAGGCCCCGCGCAACGAACTGGAGGAAACCCTGGCGCGGATCTGGGCCGAGGTGCTGAAGGTCGAGCGGGTCGGGGTGTTCGACAACTTCTTCGAACTCGGCGGGCATTCGCTGCTGGCCACCCAGATCGCCTCGCGGGTGCAGAAGGCCCTGCAACGCAACGTGCCGCTACGGGCGATGTTCGAATGCACCACGGTGGAAGAGCTGGCCAGCTACATCGAGTCCCTGGCCCCGAGTGAGATCAGCGAGCAGAAGGCCGAGCGCCTGAACGACCTGATGTCGAAGCTGGAAATGCTCTGAGGCACGCGCCCCGCCACAGGCCGGATACCTGTGCGGGGCGCGTGGCGGAAAGGCATGAAAAAGGCCCGCCGAAGACGCCCGGGCGTCCTTGGCGGGCCTTTCTACAAATTCGTTCTAGGCAAACCAGCCCTCTGACCTTGAGGGAGAGGGGCGTTCGGAGCGGCGAACCCGCCCGCTAGGCGAGCGTAGCTCCTACAGGGGACGGTCCGGCCGGGAGTCGCGCAGCGTTCGCTTGCGCGGCTTCTCCTTGGTTTCACGACGCATCTTGCGAGGCTGACGGAGGCCCGTCAGGTCCTGGCTGCCCTGGTCATCCGTGTAGAGATCGTCCAGAAGGTTTCGCGTTATCTTCATGCCAGCGGTTTCGTGCTGTCCGTGGGAAAGGAGAGGCTAGGCCCGAGTCGTTGCTCTATTGTTAATGGATGGCGCCGCGCCGCTTAAGCTGGCAGATTTGACAGGCCCCGCCCAACACGACGCCAGAGCGGCGCCTAGAGCGGCCGCAACTTGCTCAACCAGCGTCGCCAACCCAGTTGCACCATGGGTTCGCCCTGGCGTTCGAGGAGGTCGGGCATCTCGCTGAAATTCACCCAGAGCTTGCCCTGCCAGTCGAGCATGTGCACCACCTGGCGCTCCCAGCGCAACTTGACGTAGCGTGGCATGCCGCTGTCGTCGGTGGCGCTGCGCAACTCCGGCACCACCTCGCCGCTGAGCCAGCGGCGCAATTCGCTGCCATCGCCGCGCTGCTGGTAGATCAGCGCGGCATACGCGCCGGACTCGCTGATCAGCCACTGCGCCTGGTCTTCGCCACGTTCGGAACGCAACGACTCCCGGCGCGCCTGGTCGTCGTCCAGGCGGGCGAGCATCTGTTCGGGCTGGCTGTGTTCGATGAGCCGGGCGAAGTCGTCGAGGACGAACCAGGCCTGGTCGTCGATCAGCAGCGCGCGCAGCAATCGCTGCTGTCGGAAGAAGTAGTGCGGGGCAAGCTGGGTATGGCCGTGCATAGGAGAAATCCTTCTCTGAGCTGTCCGCTGCCTGGCTTCTGCCGGCGCGGCAGGGAGACAGGCCGCTCGTGGGTGTTGGGCCAGCAGGCTGTGGCCTGCCGGGAACCGAAGTCGCCGGCGAAAAAAGCCTACTGACAGCGCCTGTAGGACGGCAATGGCTAAGCCTTGTACGAAGTCTCCGATGGCACAAGCCCGCTGAACAGCTAGGCCGTTCTGAACATTACGCCGGCATGGAGAAAACAGGGGATGGACGCTATGCTTGGGAACCCTTTTTTTGGTGGTTTTTTAAAGCCCTTTTAGATCAGAGGGTTAGAGATCGCTGCAAAAAGAGGGTTTTTCCGGGCTTTGGCGCTGGAGCCCTTGGAGCTTGGAAGGTTGATGGTTTTTTGGTCTAGTTCACTGCCGTATAGGCAGCTAAGAAATCCGCCATGCAGCCAGGGCTTACTCCGCTGCTGTTCACTGCCGTATAGGCAGCTAAGAAAAGGATGGCGACCCGCCAGCTGGGGGCGTCTCTGTTCACTGCCGTATAGGCAGCTAAGAAATTGCTGATCGAGGGCGGCTATCTGCTCGTATAGTTCACTGCCGTATAGGCAGCTAAGAAAAGGAACAGTGCGGGCCAGACCTACGAACTGTTGTTCACTGCCGTATAGGCAGCTAAGAAATGTCAGAAGGGATTACCGCGGACCTGGTCGCAGTTCACTGCCGTATAGGCAGCTAAGAAATCAGGCTCATTTCGTTGTCCTCGATGCCCCGGGTTCACTGCCGTATAGGCAGCTAAGAAAGGGAGGGCATGTGATGCGAGCAGACGAGTACCGTTCACTGCCGTATAGGCAGCTAAGAAAGGGCCCGACGGCTAGTAATTCGCGGAGGATGGGTTCACTGCCGTATAGGCAGCTAAGAAATGTCCGCAGCAGGCCGGTAATCCGGATAACTGGTTCACTGCCGTATAGGCAGCTAAGAAATGTCCGACAACCCGCATAGCATCCCTGAGCAAGTTCACTGCCGTATAGGCAGCTAAGAAAAAGGACTCTGATCTCTTGACTCACCATTTCCTGTTCACTGCCGTATAGGCAGCTAAGAAACGCTGCCATCCGGCGCATTTCCCTCTCATAGCGTTCACTGCCGTATAGGCAGCTAAGAAAAACATCCAGCCCGAGCTGAGCGATATCCCCCGGTTCACTGCCGTATAGGCAGCTAAGAAATGCTCGCTGATGACCAGCCGCAGCGCATGGTTGTTCACTGCCGTATAGGCAGCTAGGAAACGCAAAGCCCCGCAGGACAATGACTTGATATCGTTCACTGCCGTATAGGCAGCTAAGAAAAATCCGAGGCGGAGTTCAGCCACTTGGCATAGGTTCACTGCCGTATAGGCAGCCAAGAAAGCAGTGATCGAGCGCGCACGGTCGCGCAAGACGTTCACTGCCGTATAGGCAGCTAAGAAAAGAAGCGCATCCAGCGATACGAAGATGCACTCGTTCACTGCCGTATAGGCAGCTAAGAAAAACCAGCGTGTCGATGCCGAAGCGAAGGCCCGGTTCACTGCCGTATAGGCAGCTAAGAAAAGTGAGCACGATCATCATGTCGGCCTGCTGGCGTTCACTGCCGTATAGGCAGCTAAGAAAATCACCGGAGGCCACGGATTCGCTGTAGCTCAGTTCACTGCCGTATAGGCAGCTAAGAAAACCAGCTGCTGCGAGTGCTGGTTCGCGCTGGCGTTCACTGCCGTATAGGCAGCTAAGAAAATCACCGGAGGCCACGGATTCGCTGTAGCTCAGTTCACTGCCGTATAGGCAGCTAAGAAAACCAGCTGCTGCGAGTGCTGGTTCGCGCTGGCGTTCACTGCCGTATAGGCAGCTAAGAAAATCACCGGAGGCCACGGATTCGCTGTAGCTCAGTTCACTGCCGTATAGGCAGCTAAGAAAACCAGCTGCTGCGAGTGCTGGTTCGCGCTGGCGTTCACTGCCGTATAGGCAGCTAAAAAATGTCCCGAAGTTCATAAGCGGGCTTCGGGCGATTTCACTGCCACATAGGTCGTCAAGAAACGGCCAGCAGCCCTGAAGTATCGATTGATGCGGTTCGCTGTCGGCCGGGGTCACCAGTCGAAACGAAGTCCCTTTCCATGGAACTTCGTTGCGGACATGCCGATGAGGTGCTGACGGGGTTCTTCAGAACCAGGGAACGGAACCTCCTTTGCTCAACCCGTAACAGGTGAATCCTCCTTCCTCTGCCGTCGCCTGCAACGGCCCGTGGCGGATGAAGAGACGGAAGTGCTGTCCGGTGCTCTGGCTGCGTAGCGTGACGAAGGGCAGGTCCAAGGTTCTCGCGACCGTATCGGGAATGCGTTTCCGAGCCTCCTCCTCACTCAGATCGTGCCGGCGCATGAGCCGCCGCCGCAGGCGTTCCGGATTGCTTTTCGCCTGAACCCGACTGACCTGACGGTACGGTGTGGGGTGAGGCACGACTGCCGGTTCTCCGAATTGCAGATGGTCCCGCAACCCTTCCAGCCAGGGCCGGGCGAGCAGGGCACGAAGGTCGTCCGCCGAGGCATGAATGCGCAGGCGCTCGCCCAGCCGGGAGCGGCTTTCGTCGAGGTCGGGGAAGCTCACGCCGATCCTGTCCCCGCCCTGTGCCACCAGGGCCTGGTGGAGCTTGCCGAAGAGCACGCTCATGAGTTGCGCCGGGGGAAATTCCGGGTCCGGTCGCAAGCGAATGTCGAGGTAGTGGTCCATGGCTTACTTCTCTTCGGCTTCACCGAACACGCCGCCACGGATCAGGTTGGCGATCACATAGTGCTGTTGCTCCACGGCGGGCGCCTCGTCGCGCAGTACCCAGTTGTCGAGCAGCGTATAGAAGTCCAGCTTCTGCTTGGGCTGGCGATAGGCTTTGCCCTGGGACGTGACGGAGCCGTAGGGCTCCACGGCGATGGGGCCGAGGCCATCTTCGTCGGGATACCAGGTATCGATGGTGCGCAGGGCATTGCCGATCTTCTGCGAGTGGATGGCCGCGGCATCGCGCACGCTGTACAGGGTCTTGCTCTTCTGGCCTTTCTTGTCGCCTTTGTCGAGGATCAGTTCCTGGGAGGGGAAGACTTCCTGGCCATCGCCGATACGGGCGAAGGCGACCACTTCGAGCAGGACATGCCCGCTGCCTGAGAGGCCACTGGCGATCAGTTCAGCGAGCGCGTCCAGTTCGGCGTCGGCCTTGAAGTCGCGCAAGCCGATGGCCAGGGCGTCGAAGCGCCAGGCGCGAGCCACCTCGCCCTGGCGGATATGGTTGATACGGACTTCCACCGCTTCCGCGCCCACCCGGTTGCGCCACAGGAAGCGGGCGTTGGCCAGGTTGTGCGCATAACGACGAGCCAGCTCGGCGAAGCCCTGCTCGTTCACGTAGGTGGCGACCGTTTGCAGCAGCTTGTCACGGTAGGCCGCATCGTTGCAGGCAGACGGTGTTCCGGCGCCGCCGAGCACACGGAGGGTGAAGCGGACCTTGAGGGTGTCGGCGTCGCTCGGCAGGTTGGCCACGTCCACCGTCTGCAGGTTGGGCGACTGGATCGAGGCGTCCAGCTTGGCCGGGTCACGGTCCTTGGTCTTGAGGCGGTTGGAGATGGTGCCGCGTACGGACTTCTCGCGCACGGTCACGGCCGGCCATTCCTGCGAGGCGTCGCGTTGCGCCCAGGCGCCAGCGCTCATAAGGGCGTCGGAAGGGTCGAGCTTACGTTCGAAGGCGAGGACGGAAGCGGTGCTCAGTATTGGCTTGGACATGCTGATTTCCTTATGCGATGGCGTGTTCGACGAAACGGGGTGTGCTCCAGCGGTAGAGCCCTTTGTCAGGCTCGGCGTGGTGATACCAAAGCAGGTCCGATAACGCGGCGACGCGATGGGGGCTGAGCCATTCGCCCAGACCGAAGAGGTTTTCGACGAAGCGCAGCGGTGTTTCCCTATCACGGGCATTTCGCACTTCGCCGGGGAGGTACAGGGGTGACAGGGCGTTGTAGCCAGCCGGGATCGGCACCAGCCAGCCGGGCTTGTCGCGCACTTGCCAGGCTGCATCGGGCGGCGATGCTTCTTCTTCGGACGAGGTTGCAGGAGGCTCGAAGTTGATTCGACAAAGATCGAGCAGTGCATCGAGCGTGGTGGCTTCGGGGAGCGTGGTGCGCAAGGTTTCCAGATGTTGTTGCAACAACGCCTCGCGACTCACCAGGGCGAAGCCGGGGAGCAGGCGGCGGGTAAGCCGGCGCTGGTTCTTGCGCCGCTGTTCGTCGCTGCCACCCAGCATCAGCAGTTCGGCGTTCGGAGCCGGGAAGCGCTCATTGCACCAGGGCAGGATGCTGCCACCGGCGAGGCGCATGGCGCCAGCCTGCTCCTGTACCTGCCTGGCGATTTCCTGTGCGGGGTGATCGTCCAGACCATCGCCATGCACTCCGAGCAGCAGACTGACCTCCAGATGGGCGCGCCCTTCTTCGACGATGGCTGCGGTGGAACCGTCGCGGTTCAGCGGATTGCGGGTCAGGTTGAAGACCTTGGTGCGCTTGCCGGCCGGTTGCGATATCTGCGCTTCGAAGCGGTGACAGACGATGCCGACACCGTCCAGTTCGATATCGAGGGAGATTCCGACTCGACGCTGCAAGGCATGGACGAATCCGGTGAAAGCGCCGGGCGAAGGGAAACCCCAGGTCAAGGGGCTGGAAATGGCGTTGGCGTTCTGGATGGACAGGCGTGGCAGCAACAGCAGCGCCTCGGGATCAGTCACGCTCATCTTCGAGTATCTCCTTGAACATCGTCAGTTCCTTGCTCAGCTCCTGGCTCCATTGGGCGGCTTCCGGGCTACCCAGTATCTGACTGTCGCTGCTGACCGCCCGGTTCAGCCAGTTGGCGAAGCGATTTCCGACCTCGGCAGGCCAGTCACCTCGTAGTCGGCGCTGCAAGAACGTCTCATCGGTCTGTGCGCGCAACGGATCGAGCCAGAGCTGCTCCGCGTCATGCAGTTGGCACCCGGGGGTTGCGCTCCAGCCGGGCTCCAGTTCGCGCAGACGGGCGGCGTATTGCAGGGCTTCGTCGCAGATTTGCCCGACCAGTTGGGCGCGATATCTGCGGATGGTGAAATTGTTATGGCGGGTCTTGGCAAGGAGGCGCTGCAAGGTCCGGGTCAGCCGGGACACCTCAGGGCTTCTCCCGAAGTCATGTTCGAAGACCGAGGAATGGCGTATCGGTGCGCGCTGGTCCTGTCTTTGCCAATGTGGCGGAAGCGAAGGTAGCAACCAGTTCTCCCCATAGCGCTCGCTGTTCAACTGACTGATGTTCTGCGGCTTGGTACCGCCGAACTTCTGGATCGCCAGGTTGGGGTACTCGCTGAATCCGTGGGGCCATGACTCCTGGCGGCTGCGCGCTTCGCGTGCCGCCTTGGCCGCGTCGCCGAAGCGCGCTTCGCGGAGCAGAGCGTGGACGTGATGCACCAGACTGGTGGGAAACAGCGGTGCTAGCAGGTGGTAGCCGGAACCGGGCAGGGGAAAGTACAACTGCTTGGCCAGGCTGTGGGACGCGGGAGCGCCTTTGACGGCCGTGATGCCGATGAACGCTTGCCGCCATTCGCGAGCCTGTTCGGCGTTATCGGACAGCGCCTGTACTGCCTCGGCACTGTCTTCTGTCAGCCAGTTCAGAAGATTTTTACCCTGATACTGGAGACTAAGAAACTTGAATACGTCCAGCGCCGCGGCATTGCCCACCACATCGCTGACCAGCCTGTCACCTAGCTCATGGGAACCGGCGAGGCCCGGTTGCCCGGGTGCTTGCGGCAGGCTGTGCAGGTTGCTGCCGCGGGCGTCGGGATGGATCGGCTTGAGCGTGTGGGTCACCAACTGCAACTGGCCAACCCGCCGGGCGGCATCTGCCAGCCAGGCCTCCCGCCGGTGGGTGGCCAGCAATGTCTGGCGCTTGTCGTCTTCGTCGGGATGGAGTTTGTCCAGCTTGCCCTGGAGGCGCTCCTGGATGAAGGATTCGATGAACTGGCGAAGCTCCTGCCACGTAGGCGTTGGGAGGGGAGAGGTCATCCATGCCTCCTTGGTCGATTGTCATTGACGAGTGCTCGCATTCGAAAGCTGTGCTCCTCAGTTGTATTTCTTGAACCCCAAATAAGGGTGGTAGCTCCATCCCTGGGTGTTTTCTCGCAATCTCATCTCGCCGTAGCGCATGGCGCATTGACGCAGGTCGAGGTCCTCGCGGCCGGCCATTGCGACTAGCTCCTCCCGATAGTTGACCGTGCCCCATGTCTGGATGCGCGGGCCATAGGTGAGGTCGAGGTTGCGCAACAGGTTGTCCTGGTTGCTCCAGGTCCCTTCTTCGTAGCGGCTGAAATGCAAGCGCTCCTCGTCGTCCTCGTCCGGCAGCAGGGCGTAGCATCGCTCCTTGGCGCCTGCGCGAAATGGTTGGCTGGTTTGCAGGGCGCCGCTGAGCGATGCCGGGGTTTGCCACCAGAGCGGTACGCCGAGCAGGGACGACGGTGGGTCGTCGGCAAGCATCAGCGCGCGCAGGCGTCGGTGTTCCAGGTCGACCAACCGGCTGCGTGGGAACAGTGGGAACGGTTCGACGATTCGTGGGCTGGCGTCGATGCGGGCGAGTAGGGCGGGGTCGAGCAGGTCGTGCAGGTCGTGGCTGTCAAGAGGGAAGTCGGGAGTCTCGAAGCCGGGCCGCTGGAACGCCGGATTCTGCCCTTCCAGCGAGCGGATATTGCGCGATAGCAGGTACAGGTTGGCCTCGCCGCTGAAGCCGGAGCGATGGCGGCGGATTCGCCCGGCCAACTGGATGATCGAGCGCATGGAGGAGGGTTCGACGATGGCCCAGTCGTAATCGTGGTCGCGACCGACCTCCGCCACCGGCGAGGCGAGTACGACGAACAGATGATCCCGCTCCGTGCTGGCCTGGAGCGCCTTGGCCAGCGTCGGACGAGCGAACAGCGCGGCGGCGTCGTCGTCCGAACGCTTCAGCAGTTCATCGAGTTGTCGCTCGATGGCCGAGCGGACCAGAAGGGGATGCCGCGAATGGTAGACACACAGATGGACATGCAACCCCTCGGGCGCACCCTGGGCGAGGATGGCCTGGGCCAGTTCGATCAGGGGTTCGATGTTGGCCAGCCGTAACAGGCCGAAACTGATGCGACGTCCTTGGTGTTCGGTGTGATGGCAGCGATGCAGGTCAGCCATCCAGGTATTCATCTGCCCGGCCAACTCGCGGCACAGCGCGGGACGGGCCTCGCCAGCGGCATGCACGGTGCATAGCTGCGCCTGGCGACGTGGCGGCAGTTGCTCGAGCTTCGCCAGACGCTGGGCGACGAAGGTCGCGTGCGCTTCGCTGAAGGAGGTTACGGCGCCGTGGGCGCTGGATTGACTGGAAAACTCGTCGAACCAGGCGCAGCAGATTTCCGTAGCGCGTCCGGGAGCGCCACGATGGCGCTGGAAGATTTCCCGGCCGCTGCGATAGGCCTCGAACAGGCCCTGCACCAAGGCCGGCGGCAGGGTCGCGGAGGAGAGCAGCACGCGGCTGCCGAACAGGCCGGCCCAGTGCACCAGCCGCGACAGGGCGGGCAGGTCGTCGATATCGAAGTCGTCGACCTCGTCGAGCACCAGGTCGGAAGTCATCAGGCGGAGCAGTGGCGCTATCTGGTGTCCGCCGCGCAGGCTTTCGCTGGCGGGCACCAGGTGGTCGATGGTGCAGGCCAGGATGGGCGCCTGGAGTAGGCGGTTTCCCGCGCTGTTCCTGCCGAGCCACTCGCGTAGAGGGCCGTCCTCGAGCGTGCCGGCGAAATGTACATGGCTGTTTTCCGCCAGCAGTTCCTGGGCTGACTCGCTACCGCTGCGCTCCAGGCGCTCCTGCTGCTTTTCGAACAGTTCGCGGGCGGCGCTGCCGCCGACCAGGATAGCGAGGTCGTCGTCGCCCAGGCCGAGCCGCTCGCGGTAGGCCTGCCCGGTTTGCAGGGTCAAGCTGCGCAGGCCGAGAGCGATGCTGAAACGCGCGCCGCGTTGCGGATCGGCCAGCGCATACAGGATGCGGCCGTTGGCGAGGGTCTTACCGCAACCGGTCGACGCCAGGTTGAGGCCGAAGAATCCATGCTCCATAGCCTGCTCGCGGCAGGCCATCGCGCAGTCGTAGGCCTTGTCCTGCCAGCGGAAGCGCGGCTGCTCGACCCGGCGGGTGAAGCCCTTGTGCCGGGCAAGGCGCGGTAGTTGTCGCTCCAGGCGTGGCAGGGTGCCGGCGAGCTTGCGACTGTGCAGGGCGACGCCGAGCAGGTGTTCGTCCAGGCGCTGCTTTAGTTGGCCGCTGTCCCGGTCGGTGTTGGCGTGCAAGGGGAAGTTCGGGTCGCCCAGCCGGGAGTCGGCAGGGAGACTGGAATAGTGGTGGTCCGCGAGCATCAGGATCAGTCGGGACACATGCATGACGTAGGAGTCATGCAACAAGGCCGGTCCCCGAGCCAGCAGGCCGGGACGCTCGAGCATGCTCTGCGCGCATAGCGCTGTCCTGGCGCGCCAATGGGCGCTGGCGAAGGGCAGGCCGTGGGGGAACTGCCAGCAGGCGTCCTTTTCTTTTGCGTCTGCGTCGCGTGCACCGCACCATTGGCTCTGGATGGGGGCCGGCAAGCGTGCCAGCGAGGCGCTGCCGCGATGGTCCCCGTTGGGCAGGCGATGATGGCTGACGATCAACCAGCCGACCGCCTGGGCGAGCGGCGGTAGCCGGCTTTTCTGGAACGGGCCGGGTGGCGCGGGTTGCCGGTCGTCCCTGGCCAGTTGCGACAGCCAGGCATCGCCCGTCTCTCGCTTGTCCGCCAGGCGCCGCAGCCAGTCCTCGTCGCTGCTGCCTGGGCCAACGAAGGCTTCGAACAGGCGCAGTGATACCCATTCGTGACGATAGGCATCGGCCATCGGTTTGCCGCGGTTCCGCAGTTTGGCCTGGAAGGCCTGGCTGGCCTTGCCGATATCGTGGAACAGCGCTGCCATCACCGTCAGCAGGCGGATGTCCTCGGCGCTGTGCCAGTCGTTCTCGTCTTCCTTGCGCAGGATGTCGCGGCGGGTCCTGTTGGTCGGCACCGCACCCTGGGCGTTGAAGCGGCTGGCATCGCCGACGATCCACAGCAGTTCGCTGTGGTCGCGGCCGCGGATCCAGTGACAGGCTACGGCGGTGTTGCGCCGTGCGCTTTTCTTCAGCAGGCGTCGCAGGGTATCCAGTCCGGCTTGAGTGATGGGCGTTTGCCAGGTCCGTTCGCCGCGGCGCTCGGCGAACTGGTCGAGAATGCGGCGGGTTTCGCTCAGGGCGCGCTTTTCGCATTGCGACACCAGCAGGATGTTCATGCGGACACCGTGCTCCGCTGCGCCACGTCTTTCAGCGTGTCGATCATGAAGTCCAGGGCCTGTGCGCGGCTCAGGTTGTCCAGGCAGGCCTGGCGGAAGTCCTGTTCCTCGTCGCCGCGCATGGCGGAAAGAAATGCCTGCGGCAGGATCAGCGAGTCCTTGACCAGGTCCGCCACATCGAACACCAGGCCTCCGCGCCGGGTCTTGCCGTGTAGCACCGCCAGTCCATGGGGAATGCCCAGCACCCAGGTGGCGGTCGCCGCGAGGCCGTAGGCCAGGTAGTTGCCATGGTCGAGGAAGCGGTTGGCCGGGTCGCCGCCGCTGCCGCGCTTGGCGCGGACGAACTCGCCGTAGCGGGTGGCCTGGGCTGCGAGCTTGAACAGGCGCTTGCTCAGGCGCGCTTCTTCGGTCAGTAGATGCTCATGATTGGGAGCCTGCTCCAACGCTCGGGCGGAATCTTCCACGGCAACTGCCAGCGCGGTGGCATCGACGGCGAAGCCGGCGTCGCGCAATACGCGGTCTTCCAGCCAACTGTGGCGAATCCGCTCCAGCCTGGCCCGCTGGAAGTGCCGGGCGGCCTCCAGGCGTTTTTCCTCATCGAACCAGAAGCCGACCCAGCGCTGCAGGTATTCGGTGGGGCGGTATTCGCTCTGCGGCGTCAGCCAGGACACCTCGACGTCCACTTCGTTGGCGCTGAACAGCGGCGTTCCGCCGCCGCCGCAGAAGCCTACCAATACCCCGGCCCTGGCCAGTTCGCGCATGGCTGCCTGGGTAATGGAGGTACCGGTGCCCAGCAACAGGCTGGTGGTGTTGGCGATGGGGATGTTCCAGTAGTGCGAATGCCGGCCTTCGTCGGTGACGTACTCGACCCGCCCGCCGTTGACCAGTACCCGGCAGTGTTGCAGGTAGTACAGGTTGGCACGCTTGGAGTGAAGGATCGTCTTCAGTTCGCTGGGAGAAATGTCGTCCATGCTGACCGTGGCCTGTCCCTATCGGATCTATCGAATTCTGCGCCAAGGCAACTGTTTAGCGGATATGGCCGATTGCCGCTACCCCGTTTTCGTCTGTATGAGGAGCGTGAGCTTCCAAGCGGGGCACATTGTCGTGGACGGGCGAGGCTGGCGGGCGGGGTAGGAACTTTTATATTCGGATGTTTGGTAGCGGGATGGGGAGGGTGGTTCTGCCTAGACGGCAGCGAACCCGGTGGCTGTTGTGGCCGAGGTGGGTTCGAGTTTCTTAGCTGCCTACTCGGCAGTGAACGGCGAGCTACCGCCGACGTGGGGCCACTACGATTTCTTAGCTGCCTACACGGCAGTGAACAGGAATCGCCCACGCGGTAACACACTTCATACTTTCTTAGCTGCCTACACGGCAGTGAACGTCGACGACTATGTCGTGCAGCCCCGCAGTCATTTCTTAGCTGCCTACACGGCAGTGAACTCGTCGTGGTTGTAGGCCGCCTGCCACGTCTTTTTCTTAGCTGCCTACACGGCAGTGAACTACCAGTTTCTTAGACACCCGCGGCTTCTCAATTTCTTAGCTGCCTACACGGCAGTGAACAACCTCTACGAGCAGACCGAGTTGAAAGGACATTTCTTAGCTGCCTACACGGCAGTGAACACAGGTGATCCAGCACCAGGCCGTCAGGTATCTTTCTTAGCTGCCTACACGGCAGTGAACTACTGGTTCTTCGCCAACGGCCGGCGCTTCTGTTTCTTAGCTGCCTACACGGCAGTGAACGCCTGGACGGGCCGAACCAGGTCCAGGCCGCTTTTCTTAGCTGCCTACACGGCAGTGAACGGCGGGGATGGAAGCTTGCGCTCGGGGATGCCTTTCTTAGCTGCCTACACGGCAGTGAACGAGCAGATCCGCTATGGCATTCAGCAATGCCGTTTCTTAGCTGCCTACACGGCAGTGAACCAACTGGCGGCCGGCGCTCGGCAGTCCATTCTTTTCTTAGCTGCCTACACGGCAGTGAACGTGACCAAGGCGGCGGGCTCCGTGACGGGCGATTTCTTAGCTGCCTACACGGCAGTGAACACCGGGAACTGGGCGACGGACCAGAACCTCCTTTTCTTAGCTGCCTACACGGCAGTGAACACGCTACAAAGTCGACGTTGGCACTTTTATGCTTTCTTAGCTGCCTACACGGCAGTGAACGACGATGTGCAGCGTCACCGGTGTGATGGTCTTTTCTTAGCTGCCTACACGGCAGTGAACGCAGTTGCGACGTGTCGCACCCGCTTCGTTCCTTTCTTAGCTGCCTACACGGCAGTGAACAAAAATCACGTTCATCGAAAATCACACGTGATTTTCTTAGCTGCCTACACGGCAGTGAACATGCCCAGGTGCCGGTGCTCAGTCACGAACTTTTTCTTAGCTGCCTACACGGCAGTGAACTTGATCAATGCACTTCCGGTTCCGCAGTTTCTTTTCTTAGCTGCCTACACGGCAGTGAACGTTGATCAGGGCAACAGATGGGAGTTCGGACATTTCTTAGCTGCCTACACGGCAGTGAACCCGTGGTCACCTTTGTCCCGGTGACTCGCTAATTTCTTAGCTGCCTACACGGCAGTGAACCGGGCGGTCTGGCTGCTGCGGCGGCTGTGACTTTTCTTAGCTGCCTACACGGCAGTGAACTCAAGTTCGGGTCCGAGCTGGCCGCACACACCTTTCTTAGCTGCCTACACGGCAGTGAACAGTGCGGGGTTGAAAAGTGGCTGGGGCGTGATTTTCTTAGCTGCCTACACGGCAGTGAACGCGGCCTCTGTGGGCGTTCCTGATGTCGATCATTTCTTAGCTGCCTACACGGCAGTGAACAGCTGGTTGTAGACGGCGATGCACTGCTCGATTTTCTTAGCTGCCTACACGGCAGTGAACTGGAGGCGTCTTGTGAAGGCTCGCTGAGTCCTTTTCTTAGCTGCCTACACGGCAGTGAACGGGTTTTGACTATTGTCGGACCCGCTCTGGAGTTTCTTAGCTGCCTACACGGCAGTGAACGGGCACGCCGTGGGTTGGTGATGCATTCGGGTTTTCTTAGCTGCCTACACGGCAGTGAACTCGGGCTGCGCGGGTAATGGTGCAGCGCTCCATTTCTTAGCTGCCTACACGGCAGTGAACGAGATTGTCGGCGAGCTGATCCGTTTCATTTTTTTCTTAGCTGCCTACACGGCAGTGAACTTTTCGTAGATCCCGACGTCGAGGCGCAGAGTTTTCTTAGCTGCCTACACGGCAGTGAACAATGCCCGGACTTGCCGGGCTAATGAGGGGTATTTCTTAGCTGCCTACACGGCAGTGAACAATGGAGAGCAGTTCAGGTGCCGCAGCAATCATTTCTTAGCTGCCTACACGGCAGTGAACAACCACCCCGCCCCGGTTCGCCGGGGCATCGATTTCTTAGCTGCCTACACGGCAGTGAACGAAATGCTGGCTCGGCTGACAAAACTTGAGGATTTCTTAGCTGCCTACACGGCAGTGAACGAGCTAGCCCGGCGCCTAGGGGTTTCGCCCCATTTCTTAGCTGCCTACACGGCAGTGAACG
>NZ_KI517354.1:243040-244174 GCF_000478485.2 Pseudomonas sp. P179 | reverse complement strand
TACACGGCAGTGAACGAGCTAGCCCGGCGCCTAGGGGTTTCGCCCCATTTCTTAGCTGCCTACACGGCAGTGAACGCGAGTTCCTGCCGGACGACGTCGGCGGCGAATTTCTTAGCTGCCTACACGGCAGTGAACTAGCTCCGAAAACCTATAACCATTTGAAGGAAAAAGAAATACCGAGTTTTTCCCGCCAGAAACCCTCTTTTTTCGAGGTCTCGTAACTTGCTGATTTATAAGGGCGTAAGAAATCGTCCGAAAAAAGGGTCGGAAGCTTCGGGCAATTGGCGGCCGTTTCGCGAGGACCGGGACGGCGATCAAGCGTGCCGTTCGGGCGCGAAAGGTCTTGTGATGGGCGATGCCGCAAAGCCCCCGGCCAGGCCGGGGGCGTCGCGCCAGGGAGCGGCGCTACAGGCTCGGGTGGCCCGCCTCGATTTCGGACAAGGCATCGCTGAGCAGCGACAGCAACGCACCGTTGATGTAGGCCAGGGTGCCGCCGGGCTCTTCTTTCTCATCGAGCAAACGGGTCATGGCCAGGATGTTGATCGCCGACCTCAAGCGCACTTTCGCGTTGTCGAACAAGTGCGTGGGGAGTGCATGGGTGTCTACGTACAGGGTGGCGCTACGCGGACACATGTCGGCCTGGGAGGTGGGTAGCAGCGGGACGAAGCGGGGGGACGATTCTGTTACCTCGGGGTTGGACGTATCATTCGGCTTAGCCATGGGTCAGCTCCTTTATAAGCTGGTTTGTGGTTAGCGGGTCGTAGGTGTTCCCGCACCTGCGGCCCGCGTCTTTTTTGCCCTCAGAAAATAGAGGGCAGTGCCGTTCGGTCCTGTCCCTGCGGGATGGATTTGCCGGCCCCTCCATCATCCTCCTACTGGGTTTTTATCCAATTCCCGGGCTTCTGAGAGAGCCTGCGGAAATGTCCGGGGGAGCTGTCCGGCGTTTCCAGGGCCTGTAGGGCGAATACCGCCACAGGCGGTATCCGCCGATACCCCGGATAAGCGGCGGATAACCGCGAGCGGTTATTCGCCCTACGGAGTTGGGACGCTGTCCGGCGTTTCCGGGGTGCGTAGGGCAAATAACGCCATGGGCGTTATCCGCCGATGTCGCGGATAAGCGGCGGATAACCGCGA
>NZ_KI517354.1:224696-242896 GCF_000478485.2 Pseudomonas sp. P179 | reverse complement strand
TTTCGGGGTGTGTAGGGCGAATAACGCCATGGGCGTTATCCGCCGATGTCGCGGATAAGCGGCGGATAACCGCGAGCGGTTATTCGCCCTACGGAGCTGGGGAGGTGTCGGCGTTTCCAGGGCGTTATCCGCCGATTCAGAACGCCAGCAGGTAGCGCAGGGTCAGTTGGTTGCCTTCGCTGCGGTTGCGTGCGCCGCTTTCGGCGTAGAGGTTGGCGAACAGCGTTTGCCTGCCCTGGCTGTACATCACCCCCGGGCCTATGCCGAAGACCTGCTCGCGCGAGTCGGCCTGCCGGTGGTCGTCGATGCGGTCGGCGCTGATCTGTTTCAACTGGTAGCCGGCCAGGCCGATCCGCCAGTGCGGGTCCAGCGCGTAGGAGATCGAGAAGTTCGCGTGCAGCGCCTGGCCCGGCTGTACGTCGTTTGCACCCAGGCGCGGCGAGGGGTCGTCGTTGCGGCTGATCCAGGCGTAGTGCAGGCGGCCGCTGAGTTCCAGGCGCTCGCCCAGTTCCCAGGTGAAGGCGTAGTGCGGGTTGAAGATCCAGGTGTTGCTGCCGGTGTTGATCGCGGCGTCCTTGTCGTAGTCGCCGGTGGGCAGGGAGAAGACGAAGTTCAGGCGCTGCCAGTAGGGGCGGCCGAACAGCGTAGCGGGCCCCCATTGCAGCATCAGCGGACTGACGATCAGGTCGCCCTGGCGGGTGCGCCGGCCGTCCGGGCCGCCGTCGATATCGAGGTCCAGGCGTACCAGCGGCAGCAGCACTTCGGCGCCGTAGTGGGCGCCGAGCAGGGTGTTCTGGCTGAGGTAGGCGAAGTGCGGCAACAGCGTGGTGCCACGAACCCGTTGCCGACCGGGAACCGAATGCCCGCCGGCGTCGCTGGCGTTGTTTGCCCGAACGTATTGCAGGGGCAGTTCGAAGAGCATGCCGGGACGGCTGACGCCGTCCATGAAGCTGGCGTTGCCGAGCGCCAGCGGCGGCAGCGCGACGGCGTCGGCGCGGGCCTCCAGGCAGAGTGCGGCGGAGAGGGCGCCGAAGGTGGGTAGCAGGGCTGCACGCATGAGGGAGTTTCTCTTTTTTCTGGTTCCGTGGGTTCAGAGCAACCTGATCGGGTAGTCGACCACCACCCGGTATTCGTCGGAGCTGGAGTTGCCGCGGGTGTTGCCGGGGGCGGTGTAGCCTTCGCCGGGGCGGTGGGTGGCCCAGCGCAGGGTCACGCTGAGGCCCTTGGCCGGGCCGGCGGGGAAGGCGTAGCGCAGCGACAGGTCGCGTTCCCAGTGCTGGGCGTTCTTGCCATTGGGGTTGTAGAGGTAGCCGTAGCCCGCGCTGTCCGGGTCGACCCGGGTCAGGTCGGCCTGGCCACGGCCGTAGGCGGCGCCGAATTGCCAGTCCGGGGCGGCGAGGAAGGCCAGGCTGGCCTGGTACTGGATCTTCCACGAGCGCTCGCCGGGGCCGTTGAAGTCGGCGTACTGCATGGCGTTGCTTTCGTAGAGGAAGGTCCGGTCGTTCTGCGCGATGAAGTCGAACGGAGTGTCGCCATCGACCTTTTGCAGGCTGAGGCTCAGCGACTGGCCGCCGCCGGCCAGGGTCAGGCCGGCGTTGTAGAGGTCGTTGTCGATCCGGCCGAGCTGGCTGCGGCCCTGGTCGCGGGTCTTGTAGTAATGCAGCCAGGGCGTCAGGGTCAATTGGCTGGAAAGCCGCCACGGCTGGCTGAGGCCGAAGTAGTGCTGGTTCCAGATATCCGCCAGGCGGCCGCTGTAGAGCGTCGCCTGGCTGCCGCCGGGGGCGCTGTAGCTGGCGCCCAGCCAGGCGATGTGCGGGCTTTCGCGATCGGCGGCGATACCGCCCTTGGTGCCGTTGCCGTAGCCGCTGGTGAGATGACTGTGGCCGCTCTGGTTGCGCAGGCGGGTGGCTTCGACGAAGCCGGCGTCCAGTTCGAACGCGCGGAAATGGTAGTTCTTCAGGGTCACGCCACGGTAGCTCTGCGGCACCATGCGACTGACGCCGCTGGCGATCACCGGGTTCTCCAGCAACTGGTCGCCGATCTTCAGCAGGCTGTCCAGGCCGCGCAGCTTGAGGGCCGCGCCGGCGGCGGAGAAGCTGTCGGCGGGGCGACCGGCGGAGTCCAGCGGCAACACGCCGGCGCCGCCGCTGCCGCCACCGCCGTCCAGGCGCAGGCCGTAGAAGGCGTGCGCATCCAGGCCGACCCCTATCGGCGTGTCGGTATAGCCGGAGCGGAACGACAGCATCAGGCCCTGGGCCCATTCGCGCTGGTCGCGGCGGGACGGGGTGTCGTGGTTGTCGCGGGCGAAATAGTAGTTGCGGAGGAAACCGTTCAGCGTCGAGCCTTCGACGAAGCCCGGCGGCACCTTCATTTCGGCTTTCTGCCGCTGGTTCAGGCCGGTGCTGATGTTGTCGCGATGGCCCAGGGAGTCGTCGGCCAGGAGCGAGCCCGGACCTATGGCAAGGGCAACGCAGAGCGTAGCCCCGCGCTTCGTGGAGGAATCAGGCATGGGTCCGGTCCGTAGTCGTTGCTGTCCACCAAGCACCCGCTCGGGAAGGAAGGGGCATGCCGCCCCTTCCTTCCCATGGATCACTTGCGCTGCGAGTCCAGTTGCTCGTGGTTGGTGACCACGGCCTGGGCCTTGGCGTAGCTCTCGATCAGCAGTTGGTAGTGCGGGAAGACCGCGCTGTAGGCCTCGGCGAACTGCACAGCGTCGTCGCGGTTCCAGGTGCGCTGGATTTCCGAGCAGACCGCGGCGGTGTCCATCGGCACCACGCCGGCCTGGACCACCCGTGCCAGGGTGATTTCCTGGGCCATCTTGGAGTAGGTGCCGGAGGCGTCGATCACCGCGAACACCTGATAGCCGTCGTGTACCGCGGCGATGCTGGGGAAGGCCATGCACACGCTGGTGATGGTGCCGGCGATGATCAGTTGCTTCTTGCCGGTGGCCTTCACCGCGGCGACGAATTCCGGGTTGTCCCAGGCATTGATCTCACCCTTGCGCGCGACGTACTGGGCGTGCGGCGCGGCCTCGTGGATCTCCGGGATCAGCGGGCCGTTGGGGCCCTGCGGTACCGAGGCGGTGGTGATCACCGGGATCTTCGCCAGGGTGGCGACCTTGGCCAGGGTGGTGGCGTTGGCGCGCAGTTCGGTCATCGGCATGTCCTTGACCGTCTGGAACAGGCCGCTCTGGTGGTCGATCAGCAACATGGCGGCGTTGGCCGGATCGATCTTCGGGGTCTGGCCGTTGAAGTTGGCGGGAGCGCTCATTTCCATTTCCTCTTGCAGGGTGGTCGTCCGTGAATTTCGGGCAAAGCCCGGCCGGGCCCGCGCTTCCTGCGCGGGCCATGTCGTAGGGGGGCGGACTTCAGTGGGCGCGGATGAAGCGCCCGTTCTCGAAGTCCTCGATGGCCTGGTCGATTTCCTCGCGGCTGCTCATCACGAAGGGGCCATAGCCGATGATCGGCTCGTCCAGCGGCTCGCCGCTGAGCACCAGCAACTGCACGTCGTTGTTGGCTTCCAGTTCCAGCCGCGGGTCGTCGCGGTCGAGCAGGGCGACCTGGGCTTCGCGAACGATCTCGTCGCCGACCGCGAGGGTGCCGCGCAGGACCACCACGGCGCAGGTATGTCCCTTGGGCAGGTCGAGGGCGAGGTGCTTGCCGGCCTTCAGCTGCACGTCCCAGACCGCCAGCGGCGAGTGGGTCAGCGCCGGCCCCTGGTGGCGGCCGTAGCGTCCGGCGATCACCCGCAGTTCGCCGGCCCTGTCGGGCAGGCCGACGCGGGGAATGTCGGCATCCAGCAGGGTCTGGTAGCGCGGCGGGTTCATCTTGTCGCTGGAGGGCAGGTTGACCCATAGCTGGACCATTTCCAGCGTTCCACCTGTGCTACGGAAGCGTTCCGAGTGGTACTCCTCGTGGAGGATCCCGGAGGCCGCCGTCATCCACTGCACATCCCCCGGCCCTATGCGTCCGCCGGCGCCGGTGGAGTCGTGGTGCTCGACCTCGCCCTGGTAGACGATGGTCACCGTCTCGAAGCCGCGATGAGGATGCTGGCCTACGCCGCGGCGCTGCTGTGCGGGGGGGAAATCAGCAGGCCCGGCGTAGTCCAGCAAGAGGAACGGGCTGATATGCTGGCCCAGTGTGTTGTAGGAAAAGAGCGAACGAACGGGGAATCCGTCGCCCACCCAGTGGCGGTTGGCGTTGCCGTAGATTCCCAGGACCTTTTTCACGTCGGTGCTCCTCGATTGAGTCGATGGAGCGATACGCTAGTTCCCGGGAGTGGGAACCGGTAGTCCGCAAATCAAGTCTCAGAGTCTCGCAGGTGGAACGATGAGTGGTGAGCTGGTGTTCGATCTGAACGCGCTTTTCATCTATGCCAAGGTGGTCGAGCACGGTGGCTTCGCCCCCGCCGGGCGGGTGCTGGGGATTCCCAAGTCGACCATCAGCCGCAAGGTCGCGCAGCTCGAGGCGCGCCTGGGCGTACGCCTGGTGCAGCGCTCGACGCGGCAATTCCAGGTGACCGAGATCGGCCAGGCCTACTACCGTCATTGCGTGGCGATGACGGTGGAAGCGGAGGCTGCCGAGGACGTCATCGAACAGAACCGCTCGGAGCCGTGCGGAATGGTCCGCCTGACCTGCTCGACGCCGCTGCTGCACTTCGAACTGGCGCCGATGCTGGCGCGCTTCATGGCGCAGTATCCGAACGTCGAGCTGTATGTGAAGACCTTCAATCGCCGGGTCGACGTGATCGCCGAAGGCTACGACATCTCGCTGTCGCTGCGTTTCCCGCCGCTGGAGGACAGCGACCTGGTGATGAAGGTGCTGGCACGCAGCCCGCAGGTGCTGGTGGCCAGCCCGGAGCTGCTGGCCCGCTACCGCCCGCCGGAGCTGCCGGCCGACCTGTCGGCGATGCCCTACGTCGGCTGGGAGCGTTCGCGCCTGGACGGCAGCCTGCGGCTGGTCGGCGCGGATGGCAGCAGCGCGGCCCTCAACCTGCGCCCGCAACTGCTCAGCGACGACCTCGGCACCTTGCGCCAGGCGGTGCTGGAGGGCGTCGGGATCGGCGGCCTGCCGCTCTGCGTGGTCAGTCGCGACCTGGCCGAGCGCCGGCTGGTGCGGGTGCTGCCGGAGTGGACGCCGGTGGAAGGCATGGTGGTGGCAATGTTCCCCTCGCGGCGCGGGCTGTTGCCTTCGGTCCGCGCGCTGATCGACTTTCTCGCCGCAGGCTTCGCCGACGCCGCGCAGCGCCAGTACCCGGCGCCGGGCTGAGGCTCAGCGACCGGCGCCCGGGCCGTAGAGTCGGAGCAGTTGCAGGGTCACGCCGTTGGACCAGCCGAAGCCGTCCTGCAGCGGGTACTCGCCACCGCCGCCCTGGAGGAGCAGGACCCAGGCCGCGAGCAAGGCGCGGGGCAGGGCGGTTCGATCAGGCATCGGCTGTCTCCTCTTCGACAAACGCCGGGCGCGGATCGGTCGCCGGCGGGGTGCGCCTGGGGCAGCGCGGCAACCCGGCGGGAGGGCCGGGAAGGTCGCTACCCCTGTTTCGGTGAGTCGCGGCGCACGAAGTTCCATCGGAAGGATCGCCAGCGTACCTATCGCTTCCGACAGGTCCTTGCAGATGAACTCCAGCGCTTCGCGCAGGTCCGTCGCAGAAGGGGCGCGAGCCCCCCAGTCGCCGTTTCGCCGTGCCGTTCCCCGCTGCCCGCGCCTTGCGCAGGGCCTCGGCGGTTCGAATCTCCTGCCCGTCCCTTCACGTCGGGAAGCCTGCGTTTCCCGAGAGGAGTGTTTCGCAATGGCCACCGCACTACGCTTCAGACCGCTGGACGCCTTCTACAACGTCCTCAACCCGGTTCCCTTCGGTTTCTTCGTCGCCGCCCTGGTCTTCGACGCCGCCTATTTCGCCACGGCGGAGGTGATGTGGGGCAAGAGCGCGGCCTGGCTGATCAGTATCGGCCTGCTGTTCGCCATCCTGCCCTGCGTCGTCGACCTGTGCCGCGTATGGCTGCTGCGGCGCGCGGCAGTCGTCGCGGCGGCCAGGGTTTCCTCCTTGCTGAAGTTCGCCGGCATCGTCCTGGCCATCTTCAATGCCTTCGTGCACAGCCGCGACGCCTATGCGGTGATGCCGGCCGGGCTATGGCTGTCGATCGCGACGGTGCTGCTGCTGGCGCTGGGAGAGGCGCTCCTGGCGGTATCCGCGGAGGAGGTGGCGCATGGCTAGCCTCCACTCGCTGCGCCCCGTCGCGCTTGCCCTCGGCCTGGTCCTGGCCGGCTGCAATCAGGGGTCGCAGAACGATCCGCAGCAGCAGACCGGCGCCAATCCGGCGCTTCCGGAACCGAAGCACTTCCTTCTGCCGCCGATGAAGGTACCGGAAGGCGTGGGCTGGTCGGGAGAGGCCAAGCCGACGGTGGCCCAGGGCCTGAAGATCGAGAAGATCGCCGATGGCCTGCAACACCCTCGCCAGTTGCTGGTCTTGCCCAACGGCGATGTGCTGGTGGTGGAGGCCAACTCGCCCGGCACCGCGCCGGTGACCACGCCGAAGCAACTCATCGCGGGGATGGTCAAGGGGAAGTCCGGCAAGGCCGGCAAGGGCGGCAACCGCATCACCCTGCTGCGCCGAGCCGGCGCCGGAGGCCAGTGGCAGAAGTACGTGTTCCTGGAAGGGCTGGACTCGCCGTTCGGCGTGCAGCGGGTGGGGGATTACCTGTATGTCGCCAATACCGGGAACATCATGCGCTACCGCTACGTGCCGGGTGAAACCCGGGTCGCCGACCCGGGGATGGAGTTCACCGACCTGCCGGACACCATCAACCACCACTGGACCAAGGCGCTGCTAGCCAGTCCCGACGGGCGCAAGCTCTACGTGGGCGTCGGTTCGAACAGCAACATCACCGAGAACGGCGCGGCGATCGAATACCGTCGCGCGGCGATTCTCGAGGTGGACGTCGCCAGCCGCGGCAGCCGCATCTACGCCTCCGGCCTGCGCAACCCGACCGGCCTGCAGTGGGAACCGGTCTCCGGCAAGCTGTGGACCATCGTCAACGAGCGCGACGAGATCGGCAACGACCTGGTCCCGGACTACCTGACCTCGGTACGGGAGGGCGGCTTCTACGGCTGGCCCTACAGCTACTTCGGCCAGCACCTGGATTCGCGGGTGAAGCCGCAGCGTCCCGACCTGGTGGCGAAGGCCATCGTCCCCGACTACGCGCTGGGTTCCCACGTGGCCGCGCTGGGCCTGTTCTTCTACACCGGCGACGAGTTGCCCGAGCGCTATCGCAACGGCGCCTTCGTCAGCGAGCACGGCAGTTGGAACCGCTCGCCGGTCAGCGGCTTCCAGGTGGTCCATGTGCCGTTCGCCGACGGCAAGCCCGCCGGTGCGCCGCAGCCGGTGGTGACCGGGTTCGTCTCCGCGGACGAGAAGCAGTTGTTCGGCGCGCCGGTGGGGTTGGCGCAGGCGGCCGACGGCGCGTTGCTGATCGCCGACGACGTCGGCAATGCGATCTGGCGGGTGAGCGCCGCGGGCACCGACTAGCGGCCCGCTCGACGGTGTCCGGGCCGGAGCTGGCGGTCCGGGCATCCGGCGCAGTAAATCCGTGCGTCCCTCCTGCGTCTCCTGTGCATCCGATCCGCGAATGCCGCCCCTGGCGGCAGGATCGCTCGTTGCCAGTGGAACACCACCACGCCTTGAGGGTTGAAGACATGCACGTCGCCACCAGCGTCATCGAAGACCAGCCGCTCCGCGCCACCCCGGCGGAGGGCGAAACGCTCTACGAGTTCTCCCAGTCGCCCTTGCTGGAACGGCAAAGCCGCCAGGAGTCCAACGCGCGCAGCTATCCGCGGCGGATTCCGCTGGCGCTGAAGAAGGCCAGGGGGCTGCTGGTGGAGGACGTCGAGGGGCGTACCTTCATCGATTGCCTGGCCGGCGCCGGCACCCTGGCGCTGGGGCACAACCATCCGGTGGTGATCGAGGCGATCCGCCAGGTTCTGGCCGACGAGCTGCCGCTGCACACCCTCGACCTGACCACCCCGGTGAAGGACCAGTTCGTCCAGGACCTGTTCGGCCTGCTGCCGCCGGCGCTGGCCGCCGAGGCGAAGATCCAGTTCTGCGGCCCGACCGGCACCGACGCGGTGGAAGCCGCGCTGAAACTGGTACGCACCGCCACCGGGCGCAGCACCATCCTGTCGTTCCAGGGCGGCTACCACGGCATGAGCCAGGGCGCGCTGGGGCTGATGGGCAATCTCGGACCGAAGAAGCCGCTGGGCGCGGTGCTCAGCACGGGCGTGCAGTTCCTGCCGTATCCCTACGATTACCGTTGCCCGTTCGGTCTCGGCGGCGAGGCGGGGGTCAAGGCGAACCTGCACTACCTGGAGAACCTGCTGAACGATCCGGAAGGCGGCGTGCAGTTGCCGGCGGCGGTGATCGTCGAGGTGGTCCAGGGCGAGGGCGGCGTGGTCCCGGCCGATCTCGACTGGCTGCGCGGCTTGCGGCGGATCACCGAGCAGGCCGGGGTGGCGCTGATCGTCGACGAGATCCAGAGCGGCTTCGCCCGTACCGGCAGGATGTTCGCCTTCGAGCACGCCGGCATCGTCCCCGACGTGGTGGTGCTGTCCAAGGCCATCGGCGGCAGCCTGCCGCTGGCGGTGGTGGTCTACCGCGAATGGCTGGACAAATGGCAGCCCGGCGCCCACGCCGGCACCTTCCGCGGCAACCAGATGGCCATGGCCGCCGGTTCGGCGGTGATGCGCTACCTGAAGGAACACGACCTGGCGGCCCACGCGGCGGCCATGGGCGAGCGCCTGGCCGAGCACCTGCGCATCCTCCAGCGCGACTATCCGCAACTGGGCGATATCCGCGGTCGGGGGCTGATGCTCGGGGTCGAGATCGTCGACCCGCAGGGCGAGGCGGATGCCCTCGGTCATCCGCCGACCGACGGCGCCCTGGCCTCGCGGGTCCAGCGCGAGTGCCTGAGGCGCGGCCTGATCCTCGAACTGGGCGGCCGCCACGGCAGCGTGGTGCGCTTCCTGCCGCCGCTGATCATCGGCGCCGAACAGATCGACGAGGTGGCCCGGCGTTTCGCCCGCGCCCTCGGCGCGGCGCTGGCCGGCTAATTTTCCCGCCGGGCTTTTCGTTATCCAACGCAAGGGCCGTGCTGCGCGCGGCCGTTCGATCCCATCAGGAGCAAGCAATGACTTCAGTGTTCGACCGTGACGACATCCAGTTCCAGGTAGTGGTCAACCATGAGGAGCAGTATTCCATCTGGCCGGAATACAAGGAGATTCCCCAGGGCTGGCGGGCGGCCGGCAAGAGCGGCCTGAAGAAGGACTGCCTGGCCTACATCGAGGAAGTCTGGACCGACATGCGCCCGCTGAGCCTGCGCCAGCACATGGACAAGGCGGCCGGCTGAGTGGGCGGTACGCCCGTACGGCTGTTCTGCCTGCCGTATTCCGGCGCCAGCGCCATGACCTACAGCCGCTGGCGGCGCAAGCTGCCGGCCTGGCTGGCGGTGCGTCCGGTGGAGTTGCCGGGGCGCGGGGCGCGGATGGCCGAGCCGTTGCAGACCGACCTGGCGAGCCTGGCGCAGCAACTGGCGCGCGAGCTGCACGACGAGGTCCGCCAGGGTCCCTACGCGATGCTCGGCCACAGCCTCGGCGCCTTGCTCGCCTGCGAGGTGCTGTATGCCTTGCGCGAACTGGGTTGCCCGACGCCGCTGGGGTTCTTCGCCTGCGGCACCGCGGCGCCGTCGCGACGCGCCGAGTATGACCGCGGTTTCGCCGAGCCGAAGAGCGACGCCGAGCTGATCGCCGATCTGCGCGACCTGCAAGGTACGCCGGAAGAGGTGCTGGGCAACCGCGAGCTGATGAGCCTGACCCTGCCGATCCTGCGCGCCGATTTCCTGCTCTGCGGCAGCTACCGTCACCAGCGGCGCCCGCAGCTGGCCTGTCCGATCCGAACGCTTGGCGGCAGGGAGGACAAGGCCAGCGAGGAACAGTTGCTGGCCTGGGCCGAGGAAACCCGCAGCGGTTTCGGACTGGAGCTGTTCGACGGCGGGCACTTCTTCATCCATCAGCGCGAGGCCGAGGTGCTGGCGGTCGTCGAGCGCCAGGTCGAGGCCTGGCGCGCGGGGCAGGGCGCCGCGGCGTTGGCGGTGGAGTCGGCGGCGATCTGCTGATGCCCGCGAGGGCGCCATAGGCCCTGCGGCGGGTCCGATGTCGACGAAAAAAAGGCCGGTGAGCAGCGCTCCCCGGCCTTTTTTTCGTTACGAGGCGCGGCTCAGCCTTTACCGGCCAGCAGCCCTTCGACTATCGCTTTCATGTCGCTTTCCAGGCCGGCCACCGGGTCCGCCGCCTCGGTGTCCACCACTACCAGGCGTGCGCCGCTGGCGGCGATGGCATCGGCGAGGGGCTTGGGTGGCTGGCGATGGTGCAGGACCAGGGCGATGTCCTCGCTCTTCAGCTCCTCGGCGAAAGCCTGGATACTGGTCTCGGTCCAGCCGTCGTCGGCCTGGATCTCCACGTCCAGCGGGTCCAGGTTGAGCCCGGCGAGCAGGTAGCCGAGGCGTTCGGAGAGGCTGATCACGCTGAGGTTGTCGGCCTTCGCCAGGCGAGTTTCGTTACTGGCGGTCGCTTCCAGCAATTGCTTCTTCAGCGTCGCCAGGTTGGCCTGGATGGTCGCTGCGGCGCCGGGCGCCAGGCGTTCCAGGTCGCTGGCGAGGACATCGGCCATGCGTCCCAGGTTGGTCGGGTTGAGCCAGGGGTAGGCATGCAGGTCGCTGCCGGGGCGCAGGGCGATGCCGGGCAGGGCGCCGTCCACCGGACGCGCGGCGTCGATCTCGACGATACGGATATTGCTACGGCGGGCCAGCGGGTAGAGCGGGTCGTCGCTCCAGATCGAGCGCAGGTCGATCACCGCGTCGGCCTGCCCGGCGGCTTTGGCCAGGCCGCCGGCGCCGCGCCCGGCGAAGAACGAGGCCTGGCGGCTGGCCGGCAGGTTGGCCGGGGCGACCCGTTGCAGCTTGACCTCGGTGTCCCGCAGTAGGCGTTCGGCGAGGGCGTGGGTGACCGGCAGGCTGGCCAGTACCGTGACTTGCGCGGACTGAGCCGCGGCCGGCGTCGCGGCGAGGGCCGGGAGCGGGCCGGCGAGTCCGGCGCAAGCCAGGGCCAGGGCGAGGCAATGGGGTTTCAGGTTCATCCGGGGGTTCCTTTCAGGTGCGGCAGGCAGCCGCGAGCGATGGCGGCGAGGCCGAAGGCCAGGCCGGCGACCAGGATGATCGCGGCGCCGGAGGGAATCGGCAGGTCGAACATGATCGGCAACAGGATACCGGCCAGCGTGCTGACGGTGGCGATCAGCACCGCCAGCCAGAAGAACCCTTTCAGCGACTGGCTGACCAGGCGCGCCGCCGCCGCCGGGATCACCAGCAGGGCTCCGACCAGGATCGCGCCGATCACTTTCACCGCGGCGACGGTGACCAGGGTCACCAGGGCTACGAACAGGTAGTCCAGGCTCTTCACCGCGACCCCGCGCACCGCCGCCAGTTGCGGGTTGAAGCTGGCCAGCATGATGCGGTTGTACAGCGGCAGGGCCAGGCACGGCACCAGCACGGCGACCGCCGCCAGCACCGCGAGGTCATGGCCGTTCACGGTCAGCACCGAGCCGAACAGCACGTTCTCGAGGATATGCACGTTGATCTTGCCCGCCAGCACCAGCAGCAGGCTGGCGCCGAGCGCCAGGGACACCGAGAGGAACACCCCGATCAGGGTGTCCGGGGCCAGGCCGGTGCGGTTGCGCAGGTAGTTGAGCAGGACGCCGAACAGCAGGCAGTAGCCGAACAGGCTTCCGTAGGGCCCGGTGTAGGGCTCGCCGAGCAGGATGCCGATGGCCACGCCGGTGAGCGCGGCGTGGCCGACCGCCTCGGAGAAGAAGGCGAAGCGCTTGACCACCACCAGGGTGCCGAGGCCGCCGAGCACCGGGCCGATCAGCAGGCCGGCGAGGAGCGCGTTGACGACGAAGCCGTAGGCCAGGGTCTCCGGCAGGTAACCGGCGGCGGCCCAGGCCTGGACGGCCTGGCGCAGTTGTTCGTAGGCGTCGTTCATCGGCTGGCCTCCACGTTCTTCCGGGGCTGGGTGGAGAACAGCGTGAGCAGGCGTTCCGGGGTCAGGCTGCTGGCCGCCGGACCGTCGAACAGCAGGTGGCGGTTGAGACCGCTGACCCGGTCGGCGAGGCGGCCGACGGCCTCCAGGTCGTGCTCGATCCAGAGCACGGTGACGCCGGCCTGGCGCCAGTCCAGCAGCAGCCGCTCGAAGACCTGGATGCCGCCCTCGTCGAGGGCCGACATCGGTTCGTCCAGCACCAGCAGTTGCGGCGGCGGTACCAGGCCCTGGGCCAGCAGCACGCGCTGGCGCTCGCCGCCGGAGAGGGCGCCCATGCGCCGACCGCGCTTGGCCAGCATGCCGACCCGCTCCAGGGCCGCGTCGATCGCCGGGCGCCGGCTGCGCGACAGGCCGAGGAAGGCCGGACGGCGCTGGCACATGGCGGCCATGAAATCGTCGACGGTGAGCGGCAGGCCGCGGTCGAACTCCAGCGCCTGCGGCACGTAGCCGATGCAGCCGGGCGCGCCGGGCCACTCCAGGCGCAGCTCGCCGCGATGCGGCATCTGCCCGAGCAGGGTCTTGACCAGCGAACTCTTGCCGCCGCCGTTCGGTCCGACCAGCGCGTGCACGCTGCCGGCCTCGACGCGCAGGCGCACGCCATCGAGGATGCGGCTGCCGCCGAGGCTCAGGTCGATCCCGGCGAACTCGATGGCCGGCCCGCAAGGCGTGGCGCAAAGCCGTTCGGCCACGGTCATGCGCCGGACTCCTGGATGGCGCGGACCACGGTGTCGAGGTTGCGCGCCATTTCTTCCTCGTACTTGCCGGCGCTGTAATCGCCATAGGAAATGTGCGACAGCGAATAGAGCTTCACCCCGGACTCGCGCTGGATGGTCTCGACGTAGGTGGAGGGGAAGTCGATCTCGGAGAAGATCACCTTCACGTCCAGCGCCTTGAGCTGGTCGATGGTCTTCTTCAACTGGCTCGGACTCGGCTCGATGCCGTGGGCCGGCTCGACCACGGCGGTGACTTCCAGGCCGAATTCGCGCAGCAGGTAGTCGTAGGCGCCGTGGATGGTGGCGACGCGGAAGTCGGCGGCCGGGGCCTTGTTCAGCCGCGCCAGGGCGTCGGCGCGCAGGGCCCGCAGGCGCTTGGCGTAGGCCCGGGCGTTGCGGGTGTAGGCCTTGGCGTTGGCCGGGTCGAGCTTGCCCAGTTCGCGGGCGATGGTGTTGACCTGGGTGATCGAGGCACTGATGGACAGGAAGGTGTGCGGGTTGACCACCTTGCCGGCGCCGCGCGCGGCCATGCCAGTGGCGGCCAGCAGCGGCACCTTGGCGTTCGCCTCGATCACCGGGATGCCGGGCTTTTCGCTGGAGGCGATCATGCGCTCGGCGAAATCGTCATGGCCGACGCCGTTGAGCACCACCACGTCGAGCGTGCCGATGCGTTTGATGTCCTCGGCGCGCGGCTCGTAGGCATGCGGGTTGAAACCGGCGGGGATCAGCGGCACCACCTCGGCCTTGTCGCCGACGATGTTGCTCACGTAGCTGTAGTAGGGATGCAGGGTGATGCCGATGCGCAGGCGCTTGCCGTCTTCGGCCTGGGCCAGCGGGGCGAGCAGGGCCAGCAGCAGGGCGGCCAGCAGGGCGCGGCCCGGGAGGAGGGCGGCGAGGCCGCGCGGACGGGATGAGCGACGGGAGAACAGCATGGAAAAACGCCTTCTGTGGAGTCGATGTGCGATCAATGGCGGTGCTGACGGGTCACGCCGGCGTCGAAGCGGCTGACCACCTGGCGCCAGCCGGCGTCGGCCAGGGCGCGGGCGTCGCCCGGTACGGCGCCGGCAGCGGCCGCGGCGGGCTTCAGCCAGACTTCGGCGGGGCCGAGCAGCAGGAGGAACGAGCCGGCCACCTCGGGCTTGCCGCTGACGCCCAGGTAGCTAGGACGCCCGGCGGTTTCGCCGTGGCTCCAGCGGTGCTCGCCGCGGCTGCTTGCGGCGACGTCGGCGACGAAGGGCGGGAAGCCCTCGGCGGCCAGTTCGTCGACGGAGGGCGCGGCTTCGCCGTCGTCCAGGCGCGCCTGGATGTCTTCGGCGGCGACCTGCAGGTCGGCATAGATGCCCTGTTCGGCGGCATTCAGGTCGAGCCGGGCATCCACCTGGTGGGCGTCCAGGGCTTGCGCTTCATGGGACTGCTGGCGCAGCCCGACCACCGTGGCGGCGAGGGCCAGAATCAGCACGCTGCCGAGCAGTACGTAGAGGGTCTCGTGGCCGGCGCCGGCCGGGCGGACGGTTTCGACGCTCATGGCGCGGCGATGTCGGCGTGGTCGATTTCCACCACGTGGCCGGGGCCGGCGTCGAACAGCACGTAGAACTCGCCGTCGGGACGCTTGAAGGTCAGGGTCGAGTCGGCGCCGAGCTTGCCGGGAACCAGGATCTGCTCGTCGTAGCCGATCACGTCGAGGGTCACGCCGGGGGCGCCGCTGCCGTCGGAGAAGCCGCCCTTGCAGCGGATCTCGCCGGCCTGCACTTCCTCGCATTCGCAGATCGGGTTGTGCGCCAGGGCCGCGCCGCTCAGGCCGAGCAACAGGGCGGCCAGGGGCAGGCGCCAGGGGCGGGTGTGGATGCTCATTGCTTACCTCGTTTGTTCAGCCAGGCCACGGTGGCGGGGGATGCCTCGGCCAGGGGAATGGAAGCCTGGTGCATGGAGCCGTCCCAACCTTCCATGGTGATCCACAGCTCGGCATCGGGCCGGGTGCGCGGCGGGATCGGCACGCTGGTGCCCATGCGGTAGGGGCTGCCGAAGAAGATCACCCCGGCGGCACGCAGGCTGCGCGGCTTGCCGATGCGCAGGTAGGTCGCCTTGACCTGGGGAATGCAGGCCTGGCAGAGGGCGGCATTGAAGTCCTTCATGAAGCCGGCGGGGCCTTCGTCGTGCGGCGGTTCGATACGCCATTCGGCGAGCTTGAGACTCCAGGGGCCTACCTGGACTTCGCCGATCTCGCGTTCACCCAGTCCGCTGCTGCCAGAGAACAACGCCATGTCGGCGAAATAACGCGGCATGAAACCGAGCGGGATCAGGATCAGCAGAACGTTCAGGTGGAAACGCCAGCGCAGCCAGAACTGGCGCAGCGGCGAAACGGGCTGGGCAACGGCGGCCTTGCTCATGGCTGTCCCTCCGCGGTCTGGTTGGCCATTACCGGCGCCGGCTTGGCCGGTTTCGGCTGGCGCGCCGGGCGCTTGCCGCGCTTGACCAGCGCGGCGGTGGCCTGTGCGGTGCGCTTGCTCCAGATCAGCAGGCCGCTGAGCACCATCATGCTCAGCAGCAGGCCGAAGACGAACCAGATCAGCTTGACCCAGATACCGCCGAAATCGCCGGTGTGCAGGGGACGCATGGATTCGGTGACGAACTGCAGGGGGGTACGGTCGCTGAGCAGGCGGGTGGTTTCGATCTTGCCGGTATAAGGGTTCAGCGCGGCCGACTGGAACATGAGCGGATACCAGCCGCGTCCGGCCACGAACATCGGGCTGTAGGCGTTGCCGGGCAGGAACACCGCGCTGGCCTCCAGGCTGGGGATACGCCCGGTGACGAGCCGCACCGCCTCGTCCAGCTCGATGTATGGAACCTTCTGACCGGGTGCGGCGCGGGGCACGTCGGCGCGTGCGATGACCGGAGGGATGCCGTCGTTGGTCAGGGTGACGTGGTTGTCGGCAAGGATGGCCTGGATCAGGAACCAGGTGCCGGTGATGGAAATCAGGGCGATGAACCAGATCGACCAGATGCCGCTCAGGCGATGGAAGTCGCCCCAGAAGATCCGGGCGCCCTGGTTGATGCGTAATCTGGGTTTGAGAAAGCCCTTCCAGAATCGTTTATAGACCACCAGCCCGGTGATGAGCGATGCCAGCATGGGGAGGCCGAGCAGCGAGACCATGTACCAGCCCCAGCTGTAGCCGTTGTTGAACGGAACCAGCCACCATCCGTGCAGGGCACGGGTGAACTGACGAAAGTCGAAGGAGGGGCTTTCGCCCTGGATGGCGCCGGTGTAGGGGTTGATGTACAGGGTCGCCTCGCTGCCGCCGGGATAGCTGACCTCGGCAGTAAGGGCGAAATGCTCTTCGTCGGGGCGCTGGATGGATTCGACCAGGAGGTCCGGTTGGGCTTCGTTGATCGCCTTCAGGACCTGGCTGAAGCTGAGCGGCTCGGCATCTTCGTAGGGCTTGCTGGCCCGGACGTCAGGGTTGGCCAGCCAGACGATCTCCTGGCTGACCACCGCCAGGGTGCCGGTGACGCAGACGATCAGGACGAAGAACCAGATGGGCAGGGCCAGCCAGCTGTGGACGAGGAACCAGAGTCTGGAGCGGGACTTTTTCGACATGAGGCTAACGGTAGGTTAGGGGTCGTGGGCACCGACCATGGGTTGCGGGGACTGGATGCGCCCCGTTCATCCATATAGGACGAATGAGGCCGGTAGAACCTGAAGGGGAAGATGAAAGCAAATGTTTCGCAGTTGCTTTCAGCCTGGTGCCGGCGGCTTGTCCGAGGGCTTCCGTAAACGCCTGATGGCTATGCAAAAAAACCGATCGGCCAAGGTGCGACCGGAAGTCGCTGTCCGGTTAATTTTCACGATGTGTCGTCCGTTTCACATGAATGACCGAGCCCCGCGCTCGTTGCCCATGTGCACGGAAGAAGACCGATGAACGCAGAAGATTCCCTCAAGCTCGCCCGCCGCTTTATCGAACTACCCGTTGAGAAGCGTCGGGTCTTCCTCGAAACCCTGCGAGGGGAGGGAATCGATTTCTCGCTGTTCCCGATTCCGGCCGGCGTGTCTTCGGCCGAGCGCAACCGCCTGTCCTACGCCCAGCAGCGCATGTGGTTCCTCTGGCACCTGGAGCCACAGAGTGGCGCCTACAACCTGCCCAGCGCGGTGCGCCTGAACGGACCGCTGGATCGCCAGGCGCTGGAGCGCGCCTTCGCCAGCCTGGTGCAGCGTCATGAAACCCTGCGTACGGTGTTCCCGCGCGGCGCCGACGACAGCCTGGCGCAGGCGCCCCTGCAACGCCCGCTGGAGGTTGCCTTCGAGGATTGCAGCGGCCTGCCCGAGGCCGAGCAGGAAGCCCGCCTGCGCGAGGAGGCGCAGCGCGAGTCGTTGCAGCCGTTCGACCTGTGCGAGGGGCCGTTGCTGCGGGTCCGCCTGATCCGCCTGGGCGAGGAGCGGCATGTGCTGCTGTTGACCCTGCATCACATCGTGTCCGACGGCTGGTCGATGAACGTGCTGATCGAAGAATTCAGTCGTTTCTACAGTGCCTATGCGACTGGCGCGGAGCCCGGCCTGCCGGCCTTGCCGATCCAGTACGCCGATTACGCCCTGTGGCAGCGCAGCTGGCTGGAGGCCGGTGAGCAGGAGCGCCAGCTGGAGTACTGGCGCGGCAAGCTCGGCGAGCGGCATCTGGTCCTGGAGTTGCCGACTGACCATCCGCGTCCGGCGGTTCCCAGCTACCGTGGCAGCCGTTACGAGTTCAGCATCGAGCCGGCCCTGGCCGAGGCCCTGCGCGGCACCGCCCGACGCCAGGGGCTGACCCTGTTCATGCTGTTGCTCGGCGGCTTCAATATCCTCCTGCAACGCTATAGCGGGCAGACCGACCTGCGGGTCGGCGTCCCCATCGCCAACCGCAACCGCGCCGAGGTGGAAGGGCTGATCGGCCTGTTCGTCAACACCCAGGTGCTGCGCTCGGTATTCGACGGCCGCACGTCGGTGGCGACCCTGCTGGCCGGGCTCAAGGACACCGTGCTTGGCGCCCAGGCCCATCAGGATCTGCCGTTCGAGCGCCTGGTCGAGGCGTTCAAGGTCGAGCGCAGCCTGAGCCACAGCCCGCTGTTCCAGGTGATGTACAACCACCAGCCGCTGGTGGCCGACATCGAGGCGCTGGACAGCGTGGCCGGCCTGAGCTTCGGCCAGCTCGACTGGAAGAGCCGTACCACCCAGTTCGACCTGAGCCTGGATACCTACGAGAAGGGCGGCCGCCTGTACGCCGCGCTGACCTACGCGACCGACCTGTTCGAGGCGCGGACCGTCGAGCGCATGGCGCGGCATTGGCAGAACCTGCTGCGCGGCATGCTGGAGAACCC
>NZ_KI517354.1:215533-221616 GCF_000478485.2 Pseudomonas sp. P179 | reverse complement strand
CAGTGGCTGGCGCTGGAGCGGATGCCGCTGAGTCCGAACGGCAAGCTGGATCGCAAGGCGCTACCGGCGCCTGAAGTAAGCGTGGCGCAGGCAGGCTACAGCGCACCGCGCAACGCAGTGGAGCGAACCCTGGCGGAAATCTGGCAGGACCTGCTGGGCGTCGAGCGGGTCGGCCTGGACGACAACTTCTTCAGCCTCGGCGGCGACTCGATCGTCTCGATCCAGGTAGTCAGCCGTGCGCGCCAGGCCGGATTGCAACTGAGCCCGCGCGACCTGTTCCAGCACCAGAACATCCGCAGCCTGGCCCTGGCGGCCAAGGCGGGTGCGGCGACGGCGGAACAGGGGCCGGCAAGCGGCGAGGTGGCGCTGGCGCCGGTACAGCGCTGGTTCTTCGAGCGGGCGATTCCCAACCGCCAGCACTGGAACCAGTCTCTCTTGTTGCAGGCGCGCCAGCCGCTCGACGGCGACCGGCTGGGGCGTGCCCTGGAACGCCTGCAGGCGCAGCACGATGCCCTGCGCCTGCGTTTCCGCGAAGAGCGCGGCGCCTGGCACCAGGCCTACGCCGAGCAGGCCGGCGAGCCGCTGTGGCGCCGGCAGGCGGGGTCCGAGGAGGCGTTGCTGGCGCTTTGCGAAGAAGCCCAGCGCAGCCTCGACCTCGAACAGGGGCCGCTGCTGCGTGCGCTGCTGGTGGACATGGCCGACGGCAGCCAGCGCCTGCTGCTGGTCATCCACCACCTGGCGGTGGACGGGGTGTCCTGGCGCATCCTGCTGGAAGACCTGCAGCGTCTCTATGCCGACCTCGACGCCGATCTCGGGCCGCGTAGCAGTTCCTACCAGGCCTGGAGCCGGCACCTGCACGAACAGGCCGGCGCGCGCCTGGACGAACTCGACTACTGGCAGGCGCAACTGCACGACGCTCCGCATGCGCTGCCATGCGAAAACCCGCACGGAGCCCTGGAAAACCGCCATGAGCGCAAGCTCGTCCTGACCCTGGACGCCGAGCGTACCCGGCAGTTGCTGCAGGAAGCCCCGGCGGCCTACCGGACCCAGGTCAACGACCTGCTGCTGACCGCCCTGGCCCGTGCGACCTGCCGCTGGAGCGGCGACGCCAGCGTGCTGGTGCAGCTCGAAGGGCACGGCCGCGAGGACCTCGGCGAGGCCATCGACCTGAGCCGCACGGTGGGCTGGTTCACCAGCCTGTTCCCGCTGCGCCTGACCCCGGCCGCGGACCTCGGCGAGTCGCTGAAGGCGATCAAGGAGCAACTACGCTGCGTGCCGGACAAGGGCGTCGGCTACGGCCTGCTGCGCTACCTGGCTGGAGAGGAGGCTGCGGCCCGCCTGGCCGCGCTGCCGCAGCCGCGGATCACCTTCAATTACCTGGGCCGGTTCGACCGTCAGTTCGATGGAGCGGCGCTGCTGGTACCGGCCACGGAAAGCGCCGGCGCCGCCCAGGATCCGTGCGCCCCGCTGGCCAACTGGTTGAGCATCGAAGGCCAGGTCTACGGCGGCGAGCTGAGCCTGCACTGGAGCTTCAGCCGGGAAATGTTCGCCGAGGCGACCGTCCAGCGCCTGGTCGATGACTACGCGCGGGAGCTGCACGCGCTGATCGAGCATTGTCTCGACCCGCGGCATCGGGGTGTGACGCCGTCGGACTTCCCGCTGGCCGGGCTTTCCCAGACGCAGCTCGATGAATTGTCCTTGGATCCTGATTCGGTGCGGGACATCTATCCGTTGTCGCCGATGCAGCAGGGCATGCTGTTTCACAGTCTTCATGGAACGGAAGGCGACTATGTCAACCAGTTGCGCATGGATATCGGCGGATTGGACCCGGATCGCTTCCGCGCAGCCTGGCAGGCCACCCTCGATGCCCATGAGATCCTGCGCAGCGGATTCCTCTGGAAGGACGGCTGGCCTCAGCCGTTGCAGGTGGTATTCGAGCAGGCGACGCTGGAGCTGCGGCTGGCCCCGCCAGGCAGTGATCCGCAACGGCAGGCAGAGGCTGAGCGCGAAGCCGGTTTCGACCCGGCCAGGGCGCCGTTGCAACGCTTGGTGTTGGTGCCGCTGGCGAATGGGCGGATGCACCTCATCTATACCTATCACCACATCCTGATGGATGGCTGGAGCAACGCCCAACTGCTCGCCGAGGTACTGCAGCGCTATGCGGGGCAGGAGGTAGCCGCTACCGTTGGGCGTTACCGCGACTACATCGGTTGGTTGCAGAGCCGCGATGCGAAGGCGACCGAGTCCTTCTGGCGCGATCGGCTGGCCTCCCTGGAGATGCCGACACGCCTGGCGCGCCAGGCGAGGACGGAGCAGCCTGGCCAGGGTGAGCATCTGCGCGAACTGGATCCGCAGACGACCCGCCAACTGGCGTCCTTCGCCCAAGGTCAGAAGGTCACGCTCAACACCTTGGTGCAAGCGGCCTGGGCGCTGCTCCTGCAGCGGCACTGCGGGCAGGAGACGGTAGCCTTCGGCGCCACCGTGGCCGGACGGCCGGCGGAACTGCCAGGCATCGAGGCGCAGATCGGTCTGTTTATCAATACCCTGCCGGTGATCGCCGCGCCGCAGCCACAGCAGAGCGTCGCGGACTACCTGCAGGGGATGCAGGCGCTCAACCTGGCGCTGCGCGAACACGAGCATACGCCTCTGTACGACATCCAGCGCTGGGCCGGGCATGGCGGCGAGGCTCTGTTCGATAGCATCCTGGTGTTCGAGAACTTCCCCGTGGCCGAGGCTCTGCGCCAGGCTCCCGCCGATCTGGAGTTCTCCACGCCAAGCAACCACGAGCAGACCAACTACCCCCTGACGCTGGGTGTCACCCTGGGTGAGCGCCTGAGCCTGCAGTACGTCTATGCGCGGCGCGATTTCGACGCAGCGGACATCGCCGAACTGGACCGTCATCTGCTGCATCTGCTGCAGCGGATGGCCGAGACCCCCCAGGCAGCGCTGGGCGAGCTGGCCCTGCTCGACGCCGGGGAACGCCAGGAGGCGCTGCGGGATTGGCAGGCACCGCTCGAGGCGCTGCCGCGGGGCGGCGTCGCGGCGGCCTTCGCGCATCAGGCAGCGTCGGCGCCTGAGGCGATCGCGCTGGTATGCGGCGACGAGTATCTCAGCTATGCCGAACTGGATATGCGCGCCGAGCGTCTGGCGCGTGGCCTGCGGGCGCGCGGCGTGGCCGCGGAAGCGCTGGTGGCGATCGCTGCCGAGCGCTCCTTCGACCTGGTCGTCGGCCTGCTGGGCATCCTCAAGGCCGGTGCCGGCTACCTGCCGCTGGATCCGAACTACCCCGCGGAGCGCCTGGCGTACATGTTGCGCGACAGCGGCGCGCGCTGGCTGATCTGCCAGGAAACTCTGGCGGAGCGGCTGCCCTGCCCGGCAGAGGTCGAGCGGCTGCCGCTGGAGACCGCCGCCTGGCCGGCGAGTGCAGATACGCGGCCGCTGCCGGAGGTAGCTGGCGAGACGCTGGCCTACGTGATCTATACGTCCGGCTCGACCGGCCAGCCAAAAGGAGTGGCGGTCAGCCAGGCGGCGCTCGTCGCGCACTGCCAGGCGGCAGCACGCACCTACGGCGTCGGCCCTGGCGACTGCCAATTGCAGTTCGCCTCGATCAGTTTCGATGCCGCTGCCGAACAACTCTTCGTACCCCTGCTGGCAGGAGCCCGGGTCCTGCTCGGCGACGCCGGACAGTGGAGCGCGCAACATCTGGCGGATGAGGTGGAGCGGCACGCGGTGACTATCCTCGATCTACCGCCGGCTTATCTTCAGCAACAGGCGGAGGAGTTGCGCCACGCCGGCCGCCGGATCGCAGTACGCGCCTGTATCCTCGGCGGCGAAGCCTGGGACGCCAGCCTGCTGACCCAGCAGGCGGTGCAGGCTGAAGCCTGGTTCAACGCCTACGGTCCCACCGAGGCGGTGATCACTCCGCTGGCCTGGCACTGTCGGACGCAAGAGGGCGGTGCTCCCGCTATCGGCCGCGCGCTCGGTGCGCGCCGGGCCTGCATACTGGACGCAGCCCTGCAGCCATGTGCGCCGGGGATGATCGGCGAGCTGTACATCGGCGGCCAGTGCCTGGCTCGTGGCTACCTGGGCCGCCCCGGCCAGACCGCCGAGCGTTTCGTGGCCGATCCGTTCTCAGGTTCGGGCGAGCGCCTGTATCGCACCGGGGACCTGGCGCGTTATCGCGACGACGGTCAGGTCGAATATCTCGGCCGGGCCGATCAGCAGATCAAGATCCGTGGTTTCCGCATCGAGATCGGCGAAATCGAGAGCCAACTGCTTGCACACCCGTATGTGGCGGAAGCAGCGGTCGTGGCGCAGGATGGCGTCGGTGGTCCGCTGCTGGCGGCCTACCTGGTGGGGCGTGACGCTATGCGGGGTGAGGACCTTCTGGCGGAGCTGCGCACCTGGCTGGCCGGACGCTTGCCTGCGTACATGCAACCGACGGCTTGGCAGGTGCTGTCCAGCTTGCCGCTGAACGCCAACGGCAAGCTGGATCGCAAGGCGCTGCCGAAGGTGGACGCAGCTGCCCGCCACCAGGCCGGAGAGCCTCCGCGGGAGGGGCTCGAACGTTCGGTCGCAGCGATCTGGGAGGCGCTGCTCGGTGTCGAGGGCATCGCCCGCGACGAGCACTTCTTCGAACTCGGCGGTCACTCCCTCAGCGCCACCCGGGTGGTCTCGCGCCTGCGCCAGGATCTGGAGCTGGACGTACCCTTGCGCATCCTGTTCGAGCGGCCGGTCCTGGCAGACTTCGCCGCTTCCCTGGAGTCCCAGGCGGCGAGCGTTGCCCCTGTGCTGCAAGTATTGCCGCGAGTCGCCGAGCTGCCTTTGTCGCATGCTCAGCAACGCATGTGGTTCCTCTGGAAACTGGAGCCTGAAAGCGCGGCCTATCATCTCCCCAGCGTACTGCACGTGCGTGGCGTCCTGGACCAGGCGGCGTTGCAGCAGGCCTTCGATTGGCTGGTGCTGCGCCACGAGACCTTGCGCACCCGCTTCGAGGAGGTCGACGGTCAGGCGCGCCAGACGATCCTGGCGAACATGCCGTTGCGCATTGTCCTGGAGGATTGCGCCGGGGCGAGCGAAGCAACGTTGCGCCAGCGGGTGGCCGAGGAAATCCGCCAGCCATTCGACCTGGCTCGTGGGCCGCTGCTGCGCGTGCGTCTGCTGGCGCTGGCTGGGCAGGAGCATGTGTTGGTCATCACCCAGCACCATATCGTGTCCGACGGTTGGTCGATGCAGGTGATGGTCGACGAACTGCTCCAGGCCTATGCCGCGGCGCGGCGCGGCGAACAACCGACGCTGGCGCCATTGACGCTGCAGTACGCCGACTATGCTGCCTGGCATCGCGCCTGGCTGGACAGCGGCGAGGGCGCGCGGCAGCTGGATTACTGGCGTGAGCGCCTGGGCGCCGAGCAGCCGGTCCTGGAACTGCCCGCCGACCGGGTGCGCCCGGCCCAGGCCAGCGGACGCGGGCAGCGTCTGGACATGGCGCTGCCGGTGCCATTATCGGAGGAGCTGCTGGCCTGCGCCCGGCGGGAGGGTGTCACCCCGTTCATGCTTCTGTTGGCCTCGTTCCAGGTGCTGTTGAAGCGCTATAGCGGGCAGTCGGACATTCGCGTCGGGGTACCTATCGCCAACCGCAACCGCGCCGAGGTCGAGCGCCTGATCGGCTTCTTCGTCAATACCCAGGTGCTGCGTTGCCAGGTCGATGCTGGCCTGGCTTTCCGCGATCTACTGGGCCGCGTGCGCGAGGCGGCGCTGGGCGCGCAGGCGCACCAGGATCTGCCGTTCGAGCAATTGGTCGATGCCTTGCAGCCCGAACGCAATCTCAGCCACAGCCCGTTGTTCCAGGTGATGTATAACCACCAGAGCGGCGAGCGGCAGGATGCCCAAGTCGATGGTTTGCACATCGAGAGTTTTGCCTGGAACGGTGCTGCCGCACAGTTCGACCTTGCCCTCGATACCTGGGAAACCCCGGACGGCCTTGGGGCGGCGCTGACCTACGCGACCGACCTGTTCGAGGCGCGGACCGTCGAGCGCATGGCGCGGCATTGGCAGAACCTGCTGCGCGGCATGCTGGAGAACCC
>NZ_KI517354.1:208983-213593 GCF_000478485.2 Pseudomonas sp. P179 | reverse complement strand
CAGTGGCTGGCGCTGGAGCGGATGCCGCTGAGTCCGAACGGCAAGCTGGATCGCAAGGCGTTGCCGCGACCGCAAGCTGCTGCGGGGCAGACGCATGTTGCGCCGCAGAATGAAATGGAGCGACGTATCGCGGCCGTCTGGGCGGACGTGCTGAAGCTGGAGGAGGTGGGCGCCACCGACAACTTCTTTGCCCTGGGTGGCGATTCCATCGTTTCGATCCAGGTGGTGAGTCGATGCCGTGCGGCGGGCATCCAGTTCACTCCGAAGGACCTGTTCCAACAACAGACCGTACAGGGGCTGGCGCGAGTCGCCCGCGTAGGGGCTGCGGTGCAAATGGAGCAGGGGCCTGTGAGCGGCGAGACGGTGTTGTTGCCGTTCCAGCGGTTGTTCTTCGAACAGCCGATTCCCAATCGCCAGCACTGGAACCAGTCATTGCTGTTGAAGCCGCGCGAGGCCCTGAATGCGAAGGCACTCGAAGCGGCCTTGCAGGCCCTGGTCGAACATCACGACGCATTGCGTCTGCGCTTCCATGAAACGGACGGAACCTGGCATGCCGAACATGCCGAAGCAACGCTGGGCGGTGCGCTGCTCTGGCGTGCCGAGGCGGTGGACCGACAAGCGCTGGAGTCGCTCTGCGAGGAGTCGCAGCGCAGCCTGGACCTGGCCGACGGCCCACTGTTGCGGAGCCTGTTGGTGGATATGGCCGACGGCGGCCAGCGTCTGTTGTTGGTGATCCACCATCTGGTGGTGGACGGGGTGTCCTGGCGCATTCTGCTGGAGGATTTGCAAAGGGCTTACCAGCAGAGCCTCCGTGGAGAAGCTCCGCGGCTGCCTGGCAAGACCAGCCCGTTCAAGGCCTGGGCCGGCCGAGTGAGCGAGCATGCCCGTGGTGAGTCGATGAAGGCGCAGTTGCAGTTTTGGCGCGAGCTGCTGGAAGGTGCGCCGGCCGAGCTTCCGTGCGAGCATCCGCAAGGCGCTCTGGAGCAGCGTTTCGCCACCTCCGTGCAGAGTCGCTTCGACCGCAGCTTGACCGAACGCCTGCTGAAGCAGGCGCCGGCAGCCTACCGTACCCAGGTCAACGATCTTCTGCTGACCGCCCTGGCGCGAGTGGTCTGCCGTTGGAGCGGCGCCTCTTCAAGCCTGGTACAGCTGGAAGGACATGGGCGCGAGGAGCTGTTCGCCGATATCGACCTGAGTCGCACCGTCGGTTGGTTCACCAGTTTGTTCCCGGTGCGCCTGAGCCCGGTCGCGGATCTTGGCGAGTCCCTGAAGGCGATCAAGGAACAGTTGCGTGCGATTCCCGACAAGGGCCTGGGTTATGGCTTGCTGCGCTATCTGGCTGGAGAGGAAAGTGCCCGGGTCCTGGCGGGGTTGCCGCAGGCGCGGATCACTTTCAATTACCTGGGCCAGTTCGACGCTCAGTTCGACGAGATGGCTCTGCTGGACCCGGCTGGCGAAAGCGCGGGGGCAGAGATGGACCCCGGCGCTCCGCTGGACAACTGGCTGAGTCTCAATGGCCGGGTGTTCGACGGTGAACTGAGTATCGACTGGAGCTTCAGCTCGCAGATGTTCGGCGAGGACCAGGTGCGTCGCCTGGCCGATGACTATGTGGCTGAGCTGACGGCGCTGGTCGACTTCTGCTGCGATTCGCCACGGCATGGCGCGACGCCTTCCGATTTCCCGCTGGCGGGGTTGGACCAGGCGCGTCTGGATGCCCTGCCGGTCGCGCTGGAAGAGGTCGAGGACATCTATCCGCTGTCACCCATGCAGCAGGGCATGCTGTTCCATTCGCTGTACGAGCAGGCATCGAGCGACTACATCAATCAGATGCGTGTGGATGTGTCCGGCCTCGATATCCCGCGCTTCCGCGCAGCCTGGCAGTCCGCCCTGGACCGGCACGCGATCCTGCGCAGTGGTTTCGCCTGGCAGGGGGAGCTGCAGCAGCCCTTGCAGATCGTCTATCGACAGCGCCAGTTGCCCTTCGCCGAAGAGGACCTGAGCCTGGCGGCGAATCGGGACGCCGCGCTGCTCGCGCTGGCTGCGGCCGAGCGCGAACGCGGTTTCGAATTGCAGCGTGCGCCACTGTTGCGGCTGCTGTTGGTGAAGACTGCCGAAGGTGAGCATCACCTGATCTACACCCATCATCACATCCTGCTGGACGGATGGAGCAATGCCCAGTTGCTCAGCGAGGTGCTGGAGTCCTATGCCGGACGCTCGCCGGAGCAGCCCCGGGATGGCCGCTATAGCGACTACATCGCCTGGCTGCAGCGGCAGGACGCGGCAGCTACCGAGGCATTCTGGCGTGAGCAGATGGCGGCTCTGGACGAGCCGACGCGATTGGTCGAGGCACTGGCTCAGCCGGGACTGACATCGGCCAACGGCGTCGGAGAGCACCTGCGTGAGGTGGACGCAACGGCTACCGCGCGGCTCCGGGATTTCGCCCGGCGCCACCAGGTCACTCTCAATACCCTGGTCCAGGCGGGCTGGGCGCTGCTCCTGCAACGCTATACCGGACAACACACCGTGGTCTTCGGCGCCACCGTCTCCGGGCGTCCTGCCGATCTGCCGGGTGTCGAGAACCAGGTCGGGTTGTTCATCAATACCTTGCCGGTAGTGGTAACGCTGGCTCCACAGATGACCCTCGACGAACTGCTGCAGGGGCTGCAACGGCAGAACCTGGCGTTGCGCGAACAGGAGCACACGCCTCTGTTCGAGCTGCAGCGCTGGGCGGGGTTCGGCGGCGAGGCGGTTTTCGACAACCTGTTGGTGTTCGAAAACTACCCGGTGGACGAGGTGCTCGAACGGTCCTCCGCTGGAGGCGTGCGTTTCGGTGCCGTAGCGATGCACGAGCAGACCAACTATCCGCTGGCCCTGGCGCTGGGTGGCGGGGATAGCTTGTCACTGCAATTCAGCTACGATCGCGGACTGTTCCCGGCCGCTACGATCGAGCGCCTGGGTCGCCACCTGACGACTCTGCTGGAGGCATTCGCCGAACATCCGCAGCGACGTCTGGTCGATCTGCAGATGCTCGAGAAGGCGGAGCTTAGCGCTATCGGCGCTATCTGGAACCGCAGCGATTCGGGCTATCCGGCAACGCCGCTGGTACACCAGCGAGTGGCCGAGCGGGCGCGTATGGCGCCGGATGCGGTGGCGGTGATCTTCGACGAGGAAAAGCTCACCTACGCCGAGCTGGATAGCCGGGCCAACCGCCTGGCCCATGCGTTGATCGCCCGAGGCGTCGGCCCCGAAGTGCGGGTGGCGATCGCCATGCAGCGCAGCGCGGAGATCATGGTGGCGTTCCTGGCGGTGCTGAAGGCCGGCGGCGCCTACGTGCCGCTGGACATCGAATACCCGCGCGAGCGCCTGCTGTACATGATGCAGGACAGTCGCGCGCACCTGCTGCTGACCCATAGCCACCTGCTGGAGCGTCTGCCGATCCCCGAGGGGTTGTCCTGCCTGTCCGTGGATCGCGAGGAGGAGTGGGCCGGCTTCCCCGCCCATGATCCAGAGGTGGCGCTGCACGGCGACAACCTGGCCTATGTGATCTACACCTCCGGCTCCACCGGCATGCCCAAGGGCGTGGCGGTGTCCCACGGTCCGCTGATCGCCCATATCGTGGCTACCGGCGAGCGCTACGAGATGACCCCGGAGGACTGCGAGCTGCACTTCATGTCGTTCGCCTTCGACGGTTCCCACGAAGGCTGGATGCACCCGTTGATCAACGGCGCGCGGGTGCTGATCCGCGACGACAGCCTGTGGCTGCCGGAACGGACCTACGCCGAGATGCATCGCCACGGGGTAACGGTGGGGGTGTTCCCGCCGGTGTACCTGCAGCAACTGGCCGAGCATGCCGAGCGCGACGGCAATCCGCCGCCGGTACGGGTCTATTGCTTCGGCGGCGACGCGGTGGCGCAGGCCAGCTATGACCTGGCGTGGCGGGCGCTGAAGCCGAAGTACCTGTTCAACGGCTACGGCCCGACCGAGACGGTGGTGACGCCGCTGCTGTGGAAAGCACGGGCGGGCGATGCCTGCGGCGCGGCCTACATGCCGATCGGTACGCTGCTGGGCAACCGTAGCGGCTACATCCTCGACGGGCAGTTGAACCTGCTGCCGGTAGGCGTGGCGGGCGAACTGTACCTGGGCGGGGAAGGGGTGGCGCGCGGCTACCTGGAGCGTCCGGCGCTGACCGCCGAGCGTTTCGTGCCGGATCCCTTTGGTGCGCCGGGCAGCCGGCTGTACCGCAGCGGCGACCTGACCCGTGGGCGTGCGGATGGGGTGGTGGATTACCTCGGACGGGTGGATCACCAGGTGAAGATCCGAGGCTTCCGCATCGAACTGGGAGAGATCGAGGCGCGCCTGCGCGAGCATCCGGCGGTGCGCGAGGCGGTGGTGGTGGCCCAGCCGGGCGCGGTGGGCCAGCAGTTGGTGGGCTACGTGGTGGCGCAGGCGCCGGCGGTCGCGGATTCGCCGGAAGCGCAGGCGGAGTGCCGGGCGCAGTTGAAGACGGCGCTGCGCGAGCGCCTGCCGGAATACATGGTGCCGTCGCACCTGTTGTTCCTGGCGCGGATGCCGCTGACGCCGAACGGCAAGCTGGACCGCAAGGGCCTGCC
>NZ_KI517354.1:201795-202571 GCF_000478485.2 Pseudomonas sp. P179 | reverse complement strand
AGCGAGCTGGAGCAGCGCATCGCAGCGATCTGGTCGGAGATCCTGGGAGTGGAACGGGTCGGCCTGGACGACAACTTCTTCGAACTGGGCGGTCATTCGTTGCTGGCTACCCGGGTGATTTCTCGGGTTCGCCAGGAGCAGCAGTTGGACGCAAGCCTGAAGGCGTTGTTCGAGCGGCCGGTTCTGGAAGCGTTCGCCCAGGGATTGGAACGCACGACGGATGCGGTCTCGACGATACCGCTTGCCGATCGGCAGCAACCGTTGGCACTGTCCTTCGCTCAGGAGCGTCAGTGGTTCCTCTGGCAACTGGAGCCGGAAAGCGCGGCCTACCATATTCCGAGTGCCTTGCGCCTACGCGGGCGGCTGGACGTGGATGCCTTGCAACGCAGCTTCGACAGCCTGGTCGCGCGGCATGAAACCTTGCGTACCCGCTTCCGGCTGGAGGGAGGGCGTTCGTACCAGCAGGTACAACCTGCGGTTAGCGTTTCCATCGAGCGGGAACAGTTCGGTGAAGAAGGCCTGATCGAACGGATACAGGCCATCGTTGTGCAGCCATTCGACCTGGAACGGGGGCCGCTGCTGCGGGTGAACCTGTTGCAACTGGCCGAGGACGACCATGTACTGGTGCTGGTCCAGCACCACATCGTGTCCGATGGTTGGTCGATGCAGGTGATGGTCGAGGAACTGGTCCAGCTCTATGCCGGCTACAGCCAAGGGCTCGACGTGGTGTTGCCGGCCCTGCCGATCCAGTACGCGGACTACGCCCTGTGGCAGCG
>NZ_KI517354.1:196871-201470 GCF_000478485.2 Pseudomonas sp. P179 | reverse complement strand
GCCGGAATACATGGTGCCGTCGCACCTGTTGTTCCTGGCGCGGATGCCGCTGACGCCGAACGGCAAGCTGGACCGCAAGGGCCTGCCGCAGCCGGATGCGAGCCTGTTGCAGCAGGTCTACGTGGCGCCGCGAAGCGATCTGGAGCAACAGGTCGCGGGGATCTGGGCGGAGGTCCTGCAATTGCAACAGGTCGGGCTCGACGACAACTTCTTCGAGCTTGGCGGCCACTCGTTGCTGGCCACCCAGGTCATTGGCCGCCTACGCGAACGACTGCACCTGGAGGTGCCGATCAAGTCGATGTTCACCGCGGAGACACTGGGTGAGTTCTGCCACGGCGTCGAGACCCTCAAGGCCGAGAGCGCGCCGGTGGAAGATGCCCTGGCTAAATCCCTGGAGGCGATGGTCCAGCACCATATCGTCTCCGACGGTTGGTCGATGCAATTGATGGTCGAGGAACTGGTCCAGCTCTATGCCGGCTACAGCCAAGGGCTCGACGTGGTGTTGCCGGCCCTGCCGATCCAGTACGCGGACTACGCCCTGTGGCAGCGCAGCTGGATGGAGGCGGGGGAAAAGGAGCGCCAGTTGGCGTACTGGACCGGCCTGCTGGGCGGCGAGCAGCCGGTGATCGAGTTGCCCCTCGATCACCCGCGGCAGCCGCTGCGCAGCTATCGTGGAGCGCAATTGGACCTGGAGCTGGAGCCACACCTGGCCCTTGCCTTGAAACAGCTGGTTCAGCGCAAGGGTGTGACCATGTTCATGCTGTTGCTGGCTTCCTTCCAGGCGCTGTTGCATCGCTATAGCGGACAGGCGGATATCCGTGTCGGCGTGCCGATCGCCAACCGTAACCGGGTTGAAACCGAGCGGCTGATCGGTTTCTTCGTCAACACCCAGGTGCTCAAGGCCGACATCAATGGCCGGATGGGTTTCGACGAGTTGCTGGCCCAGGCCCGCCAGCGCGCGCTGGAGGCACAGGCGCACCAGGACCTGCCGTTCGAGCAACTGGTGGAGGCTTTGCAGCCGGAACGCAGCCTCGGCCACAACCCGTTGTTCCAGGTCATGTTCAATCACCAGGCCGACTCTCGTTCGGCCAACCAGGGCGTGCAACTGCCAGGCCTGTCGCTGGAGCGGATGGAGTGGCGGAGCAGCTCCGTGGCCTTCGACCTGACGCTGGACGTGCACGAGGCCGAGGACGGCATCTGGGCATCGTTCGGCTATGCCACGGATCTGTTCGAGGCCTCGACCGTCGAGCGCCTGGCTCGGCACTGGCAGAATCTCCTGCGCGGCATCGTGGCCGAACCGGGCCGGCCGGTCGCCGAGTTGCCGCTGTTGCTGGACGAGGAGCGCGATTGCCTGTTGCGGGCCTGGGCAGAGAACGCCGACGAGGGTGGGTTGCCGCCCCTGGTCCAGTTGCAGATCCAGGAGCAGGCCCGTCTGCGTCCGCAGGCGCAAGCACTGGCGCTGGAGGGGCAGGCCTTGAGCTACGCCGAGCTCAACGCCCGCGCCAATCGTCTGGCTCACTGCCTGATAGCGCGTGGCGTCGGTCCCGATGTGCTGGTGGGAATCGCCGTCGAGCGCTCGCTGGACATGGTGGTCGGTCTGCTGGCGATCCTCAAGGCCGGTGGTGCCTATGTGCCGCTGGACCCGACCTATCCGCAGGACCGTTTGCGTCACATGCTCGAGGACAGCGCCGTCGGCCTGTTGCTCAGCCAGGAGCATTTGCTGCCCGGGCTGCCTTTGCACGAAGGGCTGGAGGTGCTCTCCATCGACCGCCTGGAACGGGACGCATCGGTGTCCACGGATGATCCGGTGGTGAACCTGCGGCCGGAGAACCTGGCCTATGTGATCTACACCTCCGGCTCCACCGGAAAACCCAAGGGCGTGGCCATCAGCCATGCGGCGCTTGCGCAGTTCTCGCGTATCGCCAGTGGTTATTCCGCGCTCACCCCGGAGGATCGGATATTGCAGTTCGCCACCCTGAGTTTTGACGGCTTCGTCGAACAGCTCTATCCGGCGCTGACCCGTGGTGCCTGCGTGGTCCTGCGTGGCGGCGACCTCTGGGATACCGGTGAGCTGTATCGGCAGATAGTCGAGCAGGGCGTGACCCTTGCCGACCTGCCCACGGCGTACTGGAACCTGTTCCTGCTCGATGCCCTGGCCGAGCCACGGCGTTCCTACGGTGCCTTGCGGCAGATCCACATCGGTGGCGAAGCCATGCCACTGGAGGGGCCGAAGCTCTGGCGGCAAGCCGGCATGGGCCGGGTGAGGTTGCTCAATACCTATGGACCGACCGAGGCCACGGTGGTGTCCAGCGTCTTCGATTGTTCCGCCGAGAACGCCCGGGTGGGCAATGCCAGTCCTATCGGCCAGGCGCTACCCGGCCGTACGTTGCTGGTGCTGGATGAACATCTCGGCCTACTGCCCGTAGGGGCGGTAGGCGAGCTTTATATCGCCAGCCGTGCCGGGCTGGCCCGTGCCTACCACGATCGGCCCGGCTTGACCGCCGAGCGCTTCTTGCCCGACCCCTTCGGCGAACCGGGCTCGAGGCTCTACCGGACCGGCGACCTGGCGCGCCGACGCGGTGACGGCGTGATCGAGTACATGGGGCGTGCCGACCATCAGGTGAAGATCCGCGGCTTCCGCATCGAGCTGGGGGAGGTCGAAGCCCGCCTCCTGGACTTGGAGGGAATACGCGAAGCGGCGGCTCTTGCGCTGGACGGTCAACTGGTGGCCTACCTGGTGGCTGAGGGGGGCGAGGACGAAACTCGCCAGCCGGCTTTGCGCGAGCGTATCCGCACAGCGCTACGGGCCTCGCTACCGGACTACATGGTGCCCTCGCACCTGCTGTTCCTCGAGCGGATGCCGCTCAGTCCAAATGGCAAGCTGGACCGTCGGGCGCTGCCGAAGCCGGATGCCGGCCTGATGCAACGCCACCACATGGCGCCGGCGAGCGCGCTGGAGAAAGACGTGGCCGCGATATGGGGCGAGTTGCTGGGCGTCGAACGGGTCGGCCTGACCGACAACTTCTTCGAATTGGGCGGACACTCGCTGCTGGCGACGCGCCTGGTCTCGCGGATTCGCCAGGATCTCGGTATCGAAGTCAGCCTGAAGAGCCTTTTCGAGCAGCCGGTCCTGCAGGGATTCGTCGAGAGCCTGGGCGAGAAACCGGCGGAGGTTCCGCCGATCACGCCCGTTACCCGCGAGCAGCCGCTGCCGTTGTCCTATGCACAGGAGCGCCAGTGGTTCCTCTGGCAATTGGAACCGGAGAGCGCGGCCTATCACATTCCCGCCGCCCTGCGCTTGCGCGGCGGCCTCGATGTCGTCGCGCTACAGCGCAGTTTCGAGCGCCTCGCACAGCGTCACGAGTCGTTGCGTACCCGCTTCCGCCAGGAAGGCCTGCGTACCGTTCAGGTGGTGGACGCCGATGGGCAGTTGCAGGTTTCCCGGCATAACCTGGCGAATGTCGATGACGCGTCGCTCAGGGCCGCAGTCGAAGCGGAGATGGCCAGGCCCTTCGACCTACGGACGGATGCGTTGCTGCGGATCAGTCTGTTCGAAGTGGCTCCGAATGACCATGTGCTGGTCATGGTCCAGCACCATATCGTCTCCGACGGTTGGTCGATGCAGTTGATGGTCGAAGAGCTGGTCCAGCTCTATGCCGCCTACAGCCAGGGGCGCGAAGCGGCCCTGCCGGCGCTGCCGATACAGTATCCGGACTATGCCGTCTGGCAGCGCGAATGGATGGAGGCCGGAGAGAGGGAGCGCCAGTTGGCGTACTGGATCGGCCTGCTGGGTGGCGAACAGCCGGTGCTGGAGCTGCCGTTCGATCGTCCCCGTCCTGCGGAGCAGAGCTTTCGCGGCGCGCGGCTGGAGTTCGAACTCGGCGCCGAGCGGGCCAGGCGGCTGAAGGCGCTTGCCCAACGGCAGGGTGCGAGTACCTTCATGTTGCTGCTGGCATCGTTCCAGGCGCTGCTGTATCGCTACAGCGGTCAGTCGGATATCCGTGTCGGCGTGCCGGTCGCCAATCGCAACCGGGTCGAAACCGAGCGACTGATCGGGTTCTTCGTCAACACCCAGGTGCTCAAGGCCGACATCGATGGGCAGATGGGGTTCGACCGATTGCTGCACCAGGTTCGCCAGCGCTCGCTGGAGGCGCAGGCGCACCAGGACTTGCCGTTCGAGCAACTGGTGGAAGCCTTGCAACCGGAGCGCAGTCTCAGCCACAGCCCGCTGTTCCAGGTGCTATTCAACTACCAGGCGGAGCGGGGCGAGCACGGCTTGCCGGAAGTCGCGGGACTGAGCATCGAAGAGCAGGCGTGGGAAAGCCATACGGCGCAGTTCGACCTGGTGCTGGATACCTGTGAGTCCGAGTCGGACATCTGGGCGGCGCTGGTCTATGCGACCGATCTATTCGATGCTTCGACCGCAGAGCGCCTGGTACGGCATTGGCAGAACCTGCTGGATGCGATCCTGGCGATGCCTGACGCTCGCCTGGGAGAGCTGGACATGCTCGACCGCGAGGAGCGCGAAGTCATCGGGCAGCTCTGGAACCGCAGCGATTCGGGCTATCCGGCAACGCCGCTGGTACACCAGCGAGTGGC
>NZ_KI517354.1:190053-191446 GCF_000478485.2 Pseudomonas sp. P179 | reverse complement strand
CAGGTCTACGTGGCGCCGCGAAGCGATCTGGAGCAACAGGTCGCGGGGATCTGGGCGGAGGTCCTGCAATTGCAACAGGTCGGGCTCGACGACAATTTCTTCGAACTCGGCGGCCACTCGTTGCTGGCCACCCAGGTCATTGGCCGCCTACGCGAACGACTGCACCTGGAGGTGCCGATCAAGTCGATGTTCACCGCGGAGACACTGGGTGAGTTCTGCCACGGCGTCGAGACCCTCAAGGCCGAGAGCGCGCCGGTGGAAGATGCCCTGGCTAAATCCCTGGAGGCGCTCAAACGTCTATCTGCCGATGAACTTGAAAAACTGATTTCCTAAGAGGCGGTAGCGTGCAAGCACTCATAGAGAAGGTGGGCTCCCTTTCCCCCCAGGAAAGGAAGGCATTGGCTGTCCTGCTCAAGCAGCAAGGTGTCAATCTCTTCGAGATCGCGCCAGTGTTCAAGCGCCAGGACGGCGAGCCCCTGCGGCTCTCCTATGCCCAGGAGCGACAGTGGTTTCTCTGGCAACTGGAGCCGGAAAGCGCGGCCTACCATATCCCGAGTGTCTTGCGTCTACGTGGGCGGCTGGACCTGGATGCCCTGCAACGCAGCTTCGACAGCCTGGTTGCGCGGCACGAGACCCTACGCACCCGTTTTCGCCTCGACGGCGACGAGGCGCGCCAGGAGATCGCCGCATCCATGGCATTGCCGTTGGATATCGTCGCGTTGGGGCCGCTCGAGGAGGGCGCCCTCGCTCGGCAGGTCGAGACGACGATCGCGCGGCCGTTCGACCTGGAGCGTGGGCCGCTGCTGCGGGTGAGCCTGTTGCGGCTGGCCGAGGACGACCATGTGCTGGTGCTGGTCCAGCATCACATCGTGTCCGACGGTTGGTCGATGCAGGTGATGGTCGAGGAACTGGTCCAGCTCTATGCCGCCTATAGTCGAGGGCTCGAGGTAGCGCTGCCGGCTTTGCCGATCCAGTACGCGGACTACGCCCTGTGGCAGCGCAGCTGGATGGAGGCCGGGGAAAAGGAGCGCCAGTTGGCGTACTGGACCGGCCTGCTGGGCGGCGAGCAGCCGGTGCTGGAGTTGCCGTTCGACCGGCCGCGCCCGGTTCGGCAAAGCCATCGTGGTGCCCAGTTCATCCTGGAACTGGATATTGATCTGTCCCAGGCGCTCAGGCGCGTGGCCCAGCAGGAGGGGGCTACTGCCTTCGCCCTGTTGCTGGCTTCGTTCCAGGCGCTGCTGTATCGCTACAGCGGGCAGGCGGATATCCGTGTCGGCGTGCCGATCGCCAATCGCAACCGCGTGGAGACCGAGCGGCTGATCGGCTTCTTCGTCAACACCCAGGTGCTCAAGGCCGACCTGGACGGTCGGATGGGCTTCGACGAGCTGCTGGC
>NZ_KI517354.1:0-189488 GCF_000478485.2 Pseudomonas sp. P179 | reverse complement strand
CAGGCGGTTGCGCTGATCCTCGACGAACAACGGCTGAGCTACGGCGAACTGAATGCGCGGGCCAATCGCCTGGCGCACTGCCTGATCGCTCGCGGCGTTGGCGCGGACGTGCCGGTCGGGCTGGCGCTGGAGCGTTCGCTGGACATGCTGGTCGGCTTGCTGGCGATCCTCAAGGCCGGCGGCGCCTACCTGCCGTTGGACCCGGCGGCGCCAGAGGAGCGCCTGGCGCATATCCTCGACGACAGTGGGGTACGGCTGCTGCTGACCCAGGGGCATCTGCTCGAGCGCCTGCCACGGCAGGCGGGGGTGGAGGTGCTGGCCATCGACGGACTGGTGCTGGACGGCTACGCCGAGAGCGATCCGCTCCCGACGCTATCGGCGGACAACCTGGCCTACGTGATCTATACCTCGGGCTCGACCGGCAAGCCCAAGGGCACGTTGCTCACCCACCGCAACGCGCTGCGCCTGTTCAGCGCCACCGAGGCCTGGTTCGGCTTCGACGAGCGGGACGTGTGGACGTTGTTCCATTCCTACGCCTTCGATTTCTCGGTCTGGGAAATCTTCGGCGCGCTGCTCTATGGCGGGCGCCTGGTGATCGTGCCGCAATGGGTGAGCCGTTCGCCGGAAGACTTCTACCGTCTGCTGTGCCGCGAAGGCGTGACGGTGCTCAACCAGACGCCGTCGGCGTTCAAGCAACTGATGGCGGTGGCCTGTTCCGCCGACATGGCGACGCAGCAGCCGGCGCTGCGCTACGTGATCTTCGGTGGCGAGGCGCTGGATCTGCAGAGCCTGCGGCCGTGGTTCCAGCGCTTCGGCGATCGCCAGCCGCAACTGGTGAACATGTACGGCATCACCGAGACCACGGTGCACGTAACCTACCGTCCGGTGAGCGAGGCCGACCTGGAGGGTGGCCTGGTCAGTCCGATCGGCGGGACCATCCCGGACCTGTCCTGGTACATCCTCGACCGTGACCTGAACCCGGTGCCGCGCGGCGCGGTGGGCGAGCTGTACATCGGTCGCGCCGGGCTGGCGCGCGGCTACCTGAGGCGGCCCGGGTTGAGTGCCACCCGCTTCGTGCCGAACCCGTTCCCCGGCGGCGCCGGCGAGCGGCTGTACCGTACCGGCGACCTGGCGCGGTTCCAGGCGGATGGCAATATCGAGTACATCGGGCGTATCGACCACCAGGTGAAGGTTCGCGGCTTCCGTATCGAACTGGGTGAGATCGAAGCGGCGCTCGCCGGTCTGGCCGGGGTACGCGATGCCGTGGTGCTGGCCCATGACGGGGTCGGCGGCACGCAACTGGTGGGATACGTGGTGGCGGACTCGGCGGAGGATGCCGAGCGTCTGCGGGAGTCGCTGCGGGAGTCGCTGAAGCGGCACCTGCCGGACTACATGGTGCCGGCGCACCTGATGCTGCTGGAGCGGATGCCGCTGACGGTCAATGGCAAGCTCGACCGGCAGGCGTTGCCGCAACCGGATGCGAGCCTGTCGCAACAGGCCTATCGAGCGCCCGGTAGCGAGCTGGAGCAGCGCATCGCAGCGATCTGGTCGGAGATCCTGGGAGTGGAACGGGTCGGCCTGGACGACAACTTCTTCGAACTGGGCGGTCACTCATTGTTGCTGCTGATGCTCAAGGAGCGGATCGGCGATACCTGCCAGGCTACGCTGAGCATCAGCCAACTGATGACCCATGCCAGCGTCGCGGAACAGGCGGCATGCATCGAGGGGCAGGCGCGTGAGTCGTTGCTGGTGCCGCTCAACGGCAGGCGCGAAGGTTCGCCGCTGTTCATGTTCCATCCGAGTTTCGGCTCTGTGCACTGTTACAAGACCCTCGCCATGGCGCTGCGGGATCGTCATCCGGTCAAGGGTGTTGTCTGCCGTGCCCTGCTGGGCGCTGGTCGCGAGGTGCCGGAGTGGGACGATATGGTTGCGGAATACGCCGAGCAATTGCTGCAGGAGCACCCCGAAGGGGTTTTCAACCTGGCGGGATGGTCGCTCGGCGGCAACCTGGCGATGGATGTCGCGGCCCGGCTGGAGCAGCGTGGGCGGCAGGTGGCTTTCGTCGGCTGGATCGATGCGCCGGCACCGGTCAGGGTCGAAGCGTTCTGGAACGAGATCGGGCCGACGCCGGAGGCAGTCCCGAACCTATCCATGGGCGAGATGCGGGTGGAACTGCTCGGTGTCATGTTTCCGGAGCGGGCCGAGCATATCGAACGGGCCTGGTCATCGATCTGCTCCGCCACGACGGACGATGAGCAGCGCTGGACGAGGATGAGCGACTGGGCGGAAGCGGAGATCGGCGCCGAGTTCGCGACACTGCGCAGCGAAATCGCACAGAGCAACGAACTGGAAGTGTCCTGGGAGTTGAAACAGATCCTCGACGAGCGCCTGAAAGCGATGGATTACCCGCGTCTGACGGCGAAGGTCAGCCTCTGGTGGGCCGCGCGCAGCACCAATGCCATCCAGCGGAGCGCGGTGGAGCGCTCGATGGCCGAGGCGATCGGGGCTGAGCGTGTCGAACCGGTGCGGGTGCTGGATACCCGGCACGACAAGATCATCGACCACCCTGAGTTTGTGCAGAGCTTCCGGGCCGCCCTGGAGCGTGCCGGGCGCTGATCTCAGGTCCGTTCCGTTCAAAGCCCGCCTTCAGGCGGGCTCTTTGTTTCTGTACAGGAATCATTTGGTGTCGTGCCGACAGGCGTCTTCGGCGATGGGTCGCGTGGGGTAGCCGAGAAGCAGAACGCCCCGCAATGCGGGGCGTTCTTTTTCGCAGCCGGGCTCAGAAGTCCCAGCGAGTGCTGAACATCAGGTTCCGTGGATCGCCATAGGATGCCGAGGTGTAGAAACCGATGTTGGTGTAGTAGGTCTTGTCGAAGACGTTGTTGACGTTGACGCTGGCCGACAGCTTGTCGGTGATCTGGTAGCGGGCCATCAGGTCCACCAGCCAGTAGTCTTCCTGGGAGAACTTTTCCCAGCGGCTGCGGGGATTGTTGTAGACCATCTGCCAGCTCTTGCCCTGCCAGCGGGCGCCGCCGCCGACCGTGAGCTTGTCCAGGGCGCCCTTGAACTTGTAGCTGGTGTAGAGGCTCAACTGGTCCTGAGGCTCCCAGGTGGAAACCTTCTTGCCACTGTCGTCGCGAATGATCTTGTGGGTATAGCCAGCCTGAACCTGCCAGCCTGGCGCCAGTTCACCCGAGATTTCCGCCTCGTAGCCCTTGGTCTTGGCCTTGATGCCCTTGTAGGCGTAGGTGATGGCGGGGTTGGTCGGTTTGCTGTTGTAGAGGGCGTCTTCCTCCGCGCGGTTTTCCTCATGAATCTCGAAGTAGGCGAGACTGGTATTGAGTCGTCCGTCGAGATATTCGCCCTTGATGCCGATCTCGTAGTTCTGACCTTCGTCGGGTTCGAGCAGCTTGTTGCTGCTGTCGCGATACCAACTGTCCTGCGGCATGAAGATGTCGGTATAGCTGGCGTAGACGGAGTAGGTATCGTTCAGGTCGTAGACCGCGCCGACGTAGGGAATGAAGCGTCCGGACTCGCGAATGGTCGGATTCAGGCCGGTTACCCGGTAGTCGACCACGCGTCCACCTAGGAACAGGTTCAGGTCATCGGTCACATTGAAGCGGGCGGTCATGTAGCTGCCCAACTGGCGGGTCTTGTCATCGATGTACTGGGAGGGGGTACCCCAGTCGGGCTTGCCTATATCGCCGTCCCAGTTGATGAAGTCGTCGGTGGTGTTGTCGTAGTTGCGCAGGTTCCAGTAGCTCTTGCCCTCCCAGTGGGAGAAGGAAGCCGAGGTGCCGACCACCAGCTCGTGCTCGCGACCGAGGAACTGGAAGGGGCCGGTGAGATAGATATCCAGCGAGTTGCTCTTGGTTTCGCCGGTGTACTTCTGCGCAACGATCTTGGCGCTGTTGTCCGGTGCCGGCCAGTCGCCCATGATCGCGCCGAGGGGCGCGTGGTAGCCGTTGATCTTGTGATCGAGTTGCACCTTGCCGACCCAGCCGTTGGCGAAATTGTGCTCGAGGTTGGCGAAGACGGTGCGGGTGTACTGCTCCCAACTGCTCCACTTGGCTCCGTTGTTGAAGGAGCGGGAGACGTCGTTGCGGTTGCCCTGGCTGTCGAAGAGCGGGAAGCTGCCCGACCAGCCCGATCCCTTGGGATCGTTGTCCTGATAGTCGGCGCCGACGGTAAGCATGGTGTCGGGATTCAGATCGAACTCGAGGATGCCGTAGTAGACGCTGGTTTTGCGCTCGTAGTGATCCATGAACGAGTGCTTGTCCTGGTAGGCGGCTACCGCCCGGCCGCGGACGTTGCCGGACTCGGTCAGCGGGCCGCTGACGTCCAGTTCGGAGCGGTAATTGTCCCAACTGCCCGCGCCCAGTTCGACATGGCCCTTGAATTCATGGGTAGGTTTCTTGCGGATCAGGTTGATCGTGGCGCCGAGGGACCCCGCACCGGTGAGCAGGCCGGTCGCCCCCTTGAGTACTTCCACCCGGTCGTAGATGGCCATGTCACTGAGCGTATTGCCCGCGGAGTAGCCGACGTTGCGGGCCGTCGAGGGAATCCCGTCGTACTGGAAGTTGTTGATCGAGAAGCCGCGGGCATAGTAGTTGTTGCGGTCAGTGTCGTAGGCCGAGACGGTGATGCCCGGCGTATGGCGCATGACGTCGTCGATGTTGTTGAGGCCGAAGTCGTCCATGTTCTGGCGGGTGACCACGGTGATCGACTGGGGCGTCTCGCGCGGAGTCAGGACCAGGCGGGTCGCCGTGGCGATAGTGCCTGGCGTATAGGAGCCGCTGTCCTCGGTGATGGTGCCCAACTGGTTGGAGGTGATCATGGTGGCGCCGAGATCGACGCTGCTGTCCGCCGCCTCGGCGACGCTGATGGTTATCGCATTGCCCTGGAAGTCCACCGATGCGCCGGTGCCACGAAGCAGCTCGGTAATCGCCTGGTTCGGCTCCAGCTTGCCCTTGATCGCACTGCTACGCTTGTTCCGGACCTCTTCCGGGCGATACAGCACCTGGATATCCGCCTGGCGGCCGAACTCCTGGAGTGCGCTGCCCAGCGCCTGGGGAGGGATGTCGAACTCGACTTCCTGCGCCTGGACATATCCCGCCAGCGGCAGGCTCAGGGCCATGGCGAGCGAGTGGGGAAGCATCCTGCGTTGGAAGGCACGGCGCATCAAAAACGCCTTACTCAGAGGACTGAGACCGTGTGGTGCTGGCATGGGTGATTGCTCTTCTTAGGTTGGCAAGTTGTGAATAAATGAGATCGCTTCTCAATTCTCTTAGTATGACGTTTTACCCACGGAAAACCGGATGAAAAAGTTTCACGCCGTCTCGGTTTCCTTGACGACCTTGCCTGCCGAGAGCCTTATCAACTGGTCCGCCATTTCGAAATAGCGATCATCGTGGCTGATCACGATGATGGTCTTGCCCTGGCGCTTCAGGTCCGGCAACAGTTCGGTGTAGAAGACCCTGCGGAAAGCCGGGTCCTGGTCTGCGGCCCATTCGTCGAAGACCAGGACCGGCCGCTCTTCGAGCCAGGCATTGATCAGCGCAAGGCGCTTGCGCTGCCCGGTGGAGAGATCGGTGGTGCTGAAGTTGCCGTCCATGACGCTGACCTTGTGGGCGATTTCCAGGCGTTGCAGATATTGGGTCGCGTTCTGCAACGAAGCCTGCTTGCCCTGGACCAGGTCGTCGAAGAGGTAGTAGTCGGCGAAGATGGTGCTGAAGAGCTGGCGGTAATCGTCGCGGGTCTCCGCGCTGACCGGTTCTCCGTTGAGAAGGATCTCGCCGGACTGCGGGCGATAGAGGCCGAGCAGCAGCTTGATCAGGGTCGTCTTGCCGCAGCCGTTCTCGCCGACGATGAAGACGATGTCACCTTGGGCGATACGCAGATTGATAGGGCCCAGATGGAACGGTTCGCTGCCTTCGACGGCGGGGGGGCTGTAGCGAACGTCGCGCAGTTCCAGGCTGTCGACGGTCTTGTCCGGGGCCTCCTGTTCGCTGAGCAGAAGATGGGGTTCGGGAGAGGAAAAACGCTCGGAAAGTTCGGCGACCCGCTGGAAGGCGACCTGGGCGCGGCTGACGATGGGAAGGATGGTCACCACCTGTTCGAGTGGTCCCTTCATGTACAGCAGGACCATCACGAAGCCAGTGATGGCGGCCGGATTGGACGAAGGCCAGTAGGCCTGGAGCGTAAGCGCCAGACCGATCACCACGAAGAACAGCATCGAGCCGAAGGTCTTGGCCAGGATGAATATATTGATGGAGCTGATGTGGAGGTCGCGGATGTTGTTCGCGGTTTCGCTGATGCGGCCGGTGTGCATGCGATAGCGACGGGGGCGGTGGATGCGCAGTTCCTTCGCGCCCGAAGCGATGGCGGTGTAGTGCTTCTGCAATTCGTCTTCGAGATCGCGGGCGGCATAGAACCCTTTGAAACCGCGGGAGCGCGCCAGGTACTGGGCTGCCGTGCCGATGACGATGGCGACGACTGTCAGCAGGAACATCGGGACCGATAGGTAGGCGAGGTAACCCAGGCAGCCGAAAGTGATGGTCAGGGCTATGGCCAGTGGGGTGAAGGAAAAGGAGAAGTCGCTGATGGTGTCAATGTCGTGTGTCAGTACCGGAATGAGACGGTGGGTCCGGTAGCGCTCGATCTGCTCGATGGGCGCCGAGAGGACTTTCTCGCCGAGTTCCTTGCGCAGCTTCGCGATGATGTGTTGGCCGACGTAGCTGGTACCGATGTCGGAGACGATCGAACTGACCAATGCCAGCAGGCAGAGTCCGCCGAACGACAGCAGTACGCCTTGGCCGAGGCCGTTTTCCGAGTGCAAGGCGTTGTTGATGCTGGCCAGCAGCAGGGTGATGGCAAGGCCGCCGGCCATGCCCAGTGCTATGGAGACGGCCACGATCGCTCGAAAGGGCCTGAGCAGGGCGAGCAGTTCGCGAATGGCGCCGCGCTTGGGATTGGTCATAGTTGCTTCCCGGATGTACTAGGTCGGTGGGGTCCCAGGATCGTTCCATGGCCGCTCCCGGCTGGGCCGGTAGGCATGGGACGGTTGAGTGGGGTGGCCTGGCGCAGGCTTTCGTTGCGGCACTGCGAATGCGGACGGCGACCGGCTCCAGGAGCATGCGTCACCCGTCTCGGCCTCCTTGCAGACAGACGAAGCAGGATGCCCGGTATTTAGCGGCGTTCGGCGGGGCGTAGGTTCTTCCACGTAAATTGCAGGCGATGCCGTTCGTTGCAGATCAGGAAGAGGTGTCGCGCCCGCCCGTCGCAGGTCGACGCGCGCTTCGACTCGACATGGCGCTGCCTTCCTCTGGCGCTCGATCCACTCCTGGGAATGATGAAATGACGAAAAGGAAACTGGCCTATATCTGGTCCCTGAGAAACGCCGCGGCCGACAAGGCCGGCCAGTACGTGCCGTACAAGGGCGAACAGCGGTACATGAAGTCGGTACTGGAGTCCTTGGTGGAGGCGCTGAACCAGACTGCGCTGGGCGATGCCTACGAGCTCGTGGGCGTGATCTACGACGACGACGCGGAGCTGCCTCGCGACCAGGGAAAAATCAAGGACTACGGTTTCGCCTATCGTCCCGGGCAGCAATGGTTCTATCCGGCAGACCTGCAGGTGCAAGGCAAGACCCTGAACGACCTCTTGCTCAGCGTGCCGTCCACCTACCGTCGGTACCCGCGGGGTACCCCCGAGCATGTGGCCGGCAAGAGCGATTTCGAGCGACGCCTGCATGACACCCTGGTGGAGCTGGGCGCCGATGTAGTGGTATTGGACGGGCTCCTGGTCATCCTCGATGAGCTGGTACGCCCGGGTGCTCCGTTCGCACGGCGGATCATGAATATCCATCCTGGCGTGACGCGCGAGGACTCGCCTTACGAGCGTCGTGGCGCCTATGCGACCCTGGACGCGTTGTATGGAGCGCGGGGCGAGAAGGTGGTGGATTGGGCGACCATGGAGAAGGTCGCGGTCGAGCCGCTGTACTGGACCGGAGCATCGTTCCACTATGTGGACAATGGCATCGATTCCGGCGAAGTGTTCCATGATGTGCTGAAAACGGAGATTTCACCCGACGACACCATCCTCGAGCTGCGCTGGAACAACTTCAACAACAGCCTGTTCCCGGCCTTGCACGAAGGGTTGGCGCTGCTCGCCGAGAAGCTCTGAACCCGGTTCCTTCGAGGGGTTCGAAAAGGCCGGAGCGGTGTCGTCGCTCCGGCCTTCTTCATTCTGAGTCAGAGTTCGCGCGCCACGCGGAAGCCGATCCAGTCGCCGCGGTCGCTGGGGGCCGCATTGTTGCGGTTGCCCGAGCGCGAGAAGATCGGCGGCTCGCCCCAGTCGTTGCCGCGGATCTGCACCAGCTCGCACTTTTCCTCCATCCACGCGCTGCCGTCGCTCGGGGCGCCGTTGTAGTGGTCGTGCCAGCAATCGGCGACCCACTCGTAGACGTTGCCGTGCATGTCGTAGACGCCGAAGGCGTTGGGCGGGAAGCTGCCCACCGGCGAGGTGAAGTTGTAGCCATCGCTGGCGCCGTAGGTGTTGGCGTGCTTGGCGATGCTGTATTCCTTGCCTTCGTCGAACGGGAAGGGGAAGGGGCCGGCGCTGCCGGCGCGGGCGCCGTACTCGCGCTCGGCCTCGCTGAGCATGCGGTAGTGCTTGCCGGTCTTCTTCGACAGCCAGGCGGCGTAGTTCTTCACGTCGTTGTAGTCGACGCACACCGCCGGCTGGCGAGGGCCTTGCTGGTAGCGCGGCTTGCCGGCGATGCATTCGCGGCCGGGGCGGGTATCGCCGTCGGCCAGCTTGACGCCGGTGGCTTTCAGGTAGGCGTCCAGTTCGCCGGCGGTGACCTGGTAGCGGCTGATGGCGAACGGCTTGGCGAAGGTCACGTCGTGCAGCGGGCCCTCGTCGGGCTGGCGGCCGACCTCGTCGTCCGGGGTGCCCATGGTGAAGCTGCCGGCGGGCAGTACGACCATCTCCGGGCAGTCCTTGCAATCCTTGAACACCGTGCCGGGTTTCTTCGCTTCGTCGGCGAAGGCGGGGGCGGTGGCGACGATCAGTGCGGCCAGGGCCAGGGGCGATAATGCGTGCATGGCGGTTCTCGTTGAGTGGCGAAAGGGGTCAGGCGAGTTGCGGGGCGAGGATTTCCAGCACCCGGTCGATCTCCGCCTCGTCGTTCAGCAGGCTCGGCGCCAGGCGCACCACCGGGCCGACATCGCGATCCACGGCGTCGCTGATTACCCGGTGCGCCATCAGGTGTTTGGCGACCGCCTCGCAATCGCGGCCTTCGACGCGGAAGAAGGTGAAGCCCGAAGACAGCTCGGGGCTGGTCGGCGTGACCAGGCGGACCTTGGGATGCTCGCCCAGGCGCTGCTTGAGGTAGGCGTTGAGCTGGTGGATACGCGCCTGGACCTCGGCCTTGCCCAACTGCAGGTGCAGCTCGAAGGCCGTGCCCAGGGCCAGGCGATGTTCGAAGGCGTGGTAGCCGCCAGGGGTCATCAGGGTGCCGAAGTTGTCGGCGCGGGAGAAGGTCGGGATGCTCGGCACCAGGTGCTCCTGGAGCTGTTCCGAGCGGGCGATGATGACCCCGGTGCCACGCGGACCGAACAGCCACTTGTGGGTGCCGGCGATGAAGTAGTCGCAGTCGAAGTCGGCGAAGCTGACGTCTTCCACGCCGAAACCATGCACGCCGTCGACCACGTAGATGATCCGGTCCTGTTCGTCGCGCTTCTGGTTGAGTTCGCGCACCAGCTTGCCGATCTCGCGGATCGGCAGCTTCACGCCGCTGCCCGACTGCACCCAGGTCATGCCCAGCACCCGGGTCTGCGGGCGGATCTGAGCGGCGATGCTGGACAGGATCTCGTCGGCGGAAACCCGGTGCGGGTCCTTGAACAGCGGGAACTCGCGGACCTGGGTACCCATGCGCTTGTGCCGGTATTCCAGGGTGGTGTAGGTGGAGTAGTGCTCGTGGGAGGAGGTCAGGATCTCCTTGCCCGGCTGCACCAGCAGGCCGCCGTAGATCGCCGCCAGGCCGTCGGTGGTGCTGCCGGTGAGCGCCACCTGGCCAGGTTGCACGGCGAAGTAGCGACCTGCCCAGGCGCGAGCCTCGTCCTCGTATTTCCAGATTTCCTCGCGATGCCAGTCCACCGCTTCGCCCGGGTTGCGGTCGAAGCGGACCCGCAGGCGCTCGATGGCCTCCCGCACCGGCCGAGGGTGGGAGGTGAGGAGGAAGTTGGCGAAGTGCAGATACTGCGGGTCGAGATCGAATTGCTGGCGCAGCGCTTTCCATTTATTGCCGGCGTCGCTCGGTACGCCTTCGGCGCGGAGCGACTGGGCAGCGGAAAGCAGCGGCAGGCCGGCGGCGAGAATGCCGGCCTGCTTGAGAAAGGTACGACGGTCGTTCATCGGGAGGTCCGTTGCGGCGTGGTCAGGGGGTGGCTGTCGGCTTGGCGCGTTTTTGCACTTCGCCCCAGGCGCGCAGGAAGTTGCCTCCCCAGAGCTTGGCGATGTCGGCATCGGAATAACCGCGGGTGATCAGTTCGGCAGTGACGTTGCGGATTTCGCTGACATCCTTCCAGCCGTCCACGCCGCCACCGTCGTTGAAGTCCGAGCTGATGCCCACGTGGTCGATGCCGACCTTCTTCACCGTGTAGTCGATGGCGTCCACCAGTTCCTTGAGGCCGGCCTTGGGCTCCTCCTCCAGGATGCCGTAGAGGGCGCTGGCGTATTCACCGAAGCGTTGTTCCGGCCAGATGGTGATGATCGGATCGCCCGGCATCAGCGCATAGTCCAGGCCTTCCAGGGGCGGCAGGTCGAAGCGCGCGCGCAGGGCGTTGAGCTTGTCCAGGGTCGGTTTGCTCAGCGGACGCAGGTAGGCGGGGAAGCCGACCACCTGGATCACGCCGCCGCTGTCCTTGATCAGTTGCATCTCGTGGTCGCTGAGGTTGCGCTTGATGTCCACCAGGGCGCGCGGCGCGGAGTGCGAGGCGACGATGGGCGCGCGGCTGAGGGCGGCGACCTGTTCCAGGGCCTTGGTCGACATCTGCGAGACGTCGATGATCACCCCGAGATCGTTGAGCCGTTCGACCGCCTGCTTGCCTAGCGGGGAGAGGCCGCCCAGGGCATCCGCCGTGTCGTTGAAGAACGGCAAGGGACGGGAAGAGTCGGACCAATCGTTGTTGCCGACATAATTGAAGCCGAACATGCGCACGCCGCGGGCGGCCCATTTGTCCAGCTGGGACAGGTCGTCGCCCAGCGGGTAGGCGTTGAGCATGCTCATGACGATGGCGAACTTGCCTTCCATGGCCAGGCGGCGGAAGTCCTCGGGGGAGTAGGCGATGCCGACCTGGTTGGGAAAGTCGCGGACCATGCCGGTGAGAATCTTGTAACGAATTTCCTGCTGGTGGCGGGCTTCGTCGACGAAACCGGGGGTCGGCTTGTGCGGCGCGTTCGGGCCGTTCCACATCTCCGGCCAGCCGAAGATCGCCAGGGCAGCGCCGGACAGGCGCCCGCGGCCCGCCTTGACCAGGTCGAGCTGGTTCGGTCCGTCCTTGTCGAACTCGTTGCCTTCGGTGCCGAAGTCCGGCGGGATGGTGATCCGGCTATCGAAGGAGAGGATGCGCTCATGCAACTCCTCGGCGTGCTTCATGACCTTGCGCGGGTAGCCCGCTTCGCTCGGGCCGAAGGTCTTCCAGGCCAGCAGGCCGCCGCCGACGAGGATGAGGAAGATCGGCAAGCCGAGGTAGAGGGCCTTGCGTGTGCGTGTTCTAGTCATTGCCGTCCCAGTCAGGTTCGAGATCGAAAGCGCGGATGAGCGTCTGCCGAAGCGGACTCACCTGTCAGGGTGGGACGAGGCCGGAGCGGGAAAATTTAGCGCCGCGGGAGGGATTGTCGAGTTGCCTGTGGAACGGCATGTGGGCGGTAAATTTGCCGACGGAAGGAACGTTCTAGCTGGATAAAGCGAGCTTCACGGTTGATACAGGTAGGACGATGACGGTTTCTCGACGCGGATTCATGGCGGGCCTGGCCCTTACCGGGGCGGCGGCGCTGCCGGTGGCTTACTACACACATCGTCATCTGACCCGCGAAGAGGAGCCGCAGACGCCTGACGAGGCTTCGCTCGACCTGGCGGCTACCGATGGCATACGACTGGGCGACCGCCTGCGCGGTCTATGGGACCTGCGCCTGGTAGGCGGTGATGCCGAACTGCCCGGGCTGCCTCGGGAGGGCTTGCAACTGGTGCTGGACGTGGCACCCAAGGGGCGCGGCCTGATTGGCTACCTGGATACTCCTGAACGTCTCCTCGCGGCGGAGCCGCCGCGCTTCCGTGTGCTTGGCGACTTGCTCGGAGCCAGTTCTGCAAGCATCCGCTGGCGTTTGGTGGACCAGGCGAGCGGTTCCGTGGCGCCGACTCACGATTGCTCGGCGGTGTTCGACGAGGTCTGGGCAGACTATGCGAACGCGGGCGACGGAACCCTGAGCGGACGCATACAGCGCCTGGAGCGTTCGCCGCTGTCGCCGAACGAGGATTTTCGCTTCGTTGCGGTAAAGCGTCACTTCCCCCTGGCCCATGAGCGCATCGTGCTCAACGAGAAACTTCTCGGTTGGCTGGTGTCGCCGCAGCACCGACTGTTCCACCAGCTATGGCACGCTTCGCGGGACAAATGGCATCGGCTTTCGGAAAAACAACGCAATGCGTTGCGCGGAGTCGGTTGGCAGCCCGGCCCGCTGGACCGCGAACGCGATGCGCGAGGGCCGCGCAAGGATCGCAATGCCTCGGGTATCGACTTCTTTTTCATGCACCGGCACATGCTGCACACCGCGCGTTCCATGCAGGACCTGCCGTCCTGGGAGCGTCTGCCGCGACCTGTGGTGCCGCTGGAGTACGATCGTCCCGGCTTCATCCGTTACTTCGACAATCCGGACGGGTTTTCCGTGCCTCCGGCCTGGGTGGCAGTGGATGACGACGAGTACAGCGAGTGGCTGCATGGCCTGAAAAGCGCCGAGGCCTACCATGCCAATTTCCTGGTCTGGGAATCGCAGTACCAGGACCCGGCGTACCTGGCGAAGCTGACCCTCGGCCAGTTCGGTTCGGAGCTGGAACTGGGCATGCATGACTGGCTGCACATGCGCTGGGCCTCGGTGACGAGGGACCCCTCCAACGGCGCCCCGGTCATGACCGACCGTTTTCCGGCCGATTTCGCCCCGCGCTGGTTCCGCCCGGAGAACGACTTCCTCGGCGACCCGTTTTCCTCCCATGTGAATCCGGTGTTCTGGTCGTTCCACGGCTGGATCGACGACCGCATCGAGGACTGGTATCGCGCCCACGAGCGTTTCCATCCTGGCGAAGTGCAGCGCCGCGAAGTGGAGGGCATCCAATGGTTCGCGCCCGGTCGATGGGTCGAGGTCGGCGATCCCTGGCTGGGTCCGGCGACCCATGGATGCGGGCTTTCGGATGTCCAGGCGAGCAGCAACTCGGTGGAGCTGGACGTGGAAACCATGAAGCTGGCTTTGCGCATCATCTTCAGCGAAGAAGATCAACTGAGCGGCTGGCTCAAGCGTGCGCCGCGGCGGCCCTGGTACGCGCGCAACCTGAAGCTGGCGCGCGACCAGCTCAGGCGCTGAACGGCGAAAGAGCGAGTAAGGATGGAGGAGGCCCGCGCAACGCGGGCCTCAGTCTTTCCGCGCGAGACCCTGGCGGTCGCTCTGCCAGCCGCCGCCGAGGGCCTTGTACAGGCCGACCGAGGCCTGCAGGCGGGCCAGTCGCAGTTGCACGGCGGCATCCTGCGCCGCGTACAGCGTGCGTTGCGTTTCGAGGACCGTCAGCAGGGTTTCCGCGCCGGCCTGGTAGCGGCTGTCGGAGAGATCGAAGGCGCGCTGCGCCTGCTCCAGCTCCTGCTGCTGCCAGTGCAACTGGCGGTCGAGGCCGTCGATGCTGTTCAGCGAGCGTTCGGTGTCGGCAAAGGCGGTGAGGATCGCCTTGCGGTAGGTTTCCAGCAGTTCTTCCTGGCGCGCCAGGCTGCGGTCGCGCTCGGCGCGCAGGCGGCCGTGGTTGAAGATCGGGGCGAGCAGGTTGGCGCCCAGGTTGTAATAGGGGTTGCGGAAAGTGTCGGCGGCGCGGTTGGCGCCGGACGACAGCGAGGCGCTCAGGGTCAGCTTGGGGAACAGCGCCGCGCGCGCCACCTGCACGTCGGCCTGGGCCGCGGCCAGTTGCGCTTCGGCGTTGGCGATATCGGGACGGCGGCTGAGCAGTTCGCTCGGCAGGCCCGCTCCGGTCTCCGGCCAGCGCAGGCTGTCGAAAGGCCGCTCGGCCACCTGTAGCGCCTGCACCGGCTCGCCGATCAGGGTGGCCAGGGTAATCAGCGCCTCATGGGCCTGCTGCTCGAGCAGCGGCAGCTGCTTGCGCTGGCTGGCGACCAGGCTGCTCTGCTGGGCGACCTCCAGGGCGGTGGCCGAGCCCGCGGCATGGCGGGTCTCCACCAGGCGCAGGACGTGCTCGGCGTTGTCCAGGTTGAGCCTGGCGATGCGCTGCTGTTCGCGCAGCGCCAATACCTGCAGGTAGCTGTTGGCGACGCCGGAGAGCAGGGTCAGCTCTACCGTTGCGCGGTCGTACTCGCTGGCCTTGAGGCTTTCCAGGGCACTGCGGTAGGCAGCCCGGCGACCGCCCCAGAAGTCCACTTCGTAGCTGGCGCTGAGGCCGGCGGAGAAGGAGTCGACGGCATCGTTGTCGGAGGTCGCGTCGGTACCGCTGTAGCCCGAGTCGCGCAGGAGTTTCTGCCGGCTGGCGCCGAGCGTCGCATTCAGCTCCGGCAGCAACGGCGCGCCGGCGATCACCGCCGAGGCCTGGGCCTGGCGTACGCGGGCCACCGCCGCGCCGAGGTCCTGGCTGTTCAGCAGCGCGCGTTGCAGCAGGCTGTCCAGTTCCGGCGCGCCGAAGGCCTTCCACCACTGGCGGATGTCGCTGGCATCGCTGCGCTCGGCCGCCAGGTAGCGCCACTGGCTGGGCGCGGCCAGGCCGCTGTCGAGGGGCGCCGGCGTGCTGCCGCAGGCGCCGAGCAGCAGGCAGGCGGAAATCAGGGAGAGATTCTTCATGGACATATCCGTCATTGGCTGGCCAGGGCGGCCACCGGGTCCAGCTGGGCGGCCTTGCGCGCCGGCATGAAGCCGAACACCAGGCCGGTGACCAGCGCGCAACTGAAGGCGCCGACGATGGCCGACAGGGAAAAGGCCACCGCGACCTGGCCGAGCAGCAGCACGCCGCCGATGCACAGGGCCAGGGCGATCCCGGCCAGGCCGCCGACCACCGAGAGCATCGCCGCCTCGGTGAGGAACTGGCGGAGGATATCGCCCTGGCGGGCGCCGGTGGCCATGCGGATGCCGATCTCGCGGGTGCGTTCGCGCACGGTCATGAGCATGATGTTCATCACGCCGATCCCGCCTACCAGCAGGGAGATCGCGGCGATCGAGCCGAGCATCAGCGACAGGGTGTTCTGGGTCTTCGCCTCGGCCTGGATCATCGCCGCGTTGTTGGTCAGCTCGTAGTCGCGCTGGCCGCGGTGCAGGCGCAGCATTAACTGGTCGATGGCGCGTTCGGCCTGGTGCACGCGCTGGGCGTCGGCGGCGGCGATGATCACGTACTCGGGGTTGCGCGTGCCGAACAGGCGGATGCTGGCAGCGGAGTAGGGGATGGCGATGCGGTTGTCGGCATCCTTGTCGCCGGAGCTGGAGCCTTTCTCGGCGAGCACGCCGATGACCTGGAACGGCACGTTCTCGATGAGGATGTAGCGGCCGATCGGGTTGGCGCTGCCGAACAGCTTCTTGCGCACCTTGTAGCCGATCACCGCGACCGTGGTGGCGGCGTCTTCGTCGCGCTCGGTGAAGTAGCTGCCCTCGGCCACCGGCCAGTTGAGGATTTCCGGGAAGTCGGTGTTGTTGCCGCCGACGTAGGCGTGGTAGTCGATGTTCCCGTAGCGCACCACCAGCTCGCCGCCGTTCACCGGCATGACCTTCTTCACCTGGGGCAGGGTGGCGATGGCGGCGACGTCGTCGCTGCTGACGATGCCCATCGGCGCGCGCGGGTTCGGCGAGTAGCCGCTGAGATAGATGATGTTCGAGCCGAACGCGCCCATCTGCGCCATCACCTGGCGCTTGCTGCCCTCGCCGACGGCGAGCATGACCACCACCGAGGCGACGCCGATGATGATCCCGAGCAGGGTCAGCGCGGTGCGGAACCGATTGATCCACATCACCCGCCAGGCGGCGCGCACCGCCTCCAGCAGTTCGGCGCGCCAGGCCCCCGAGGGTTCGCTGCTGCCCTCGGCGAGGCGCTGGCTGAGATCGTCGGCCTGCAGGTGGCGCTCGACGCCGGCGCTCGGGTGCGCCGGGCGCTCGTCGTTGGCGCTGTCGCTGACGATCTCGCCGTCACGCACCTCGATGATGCGCTTGGCGCGGGCGGCGACGTCGCGGTCGTGGGTGATCAGGATCACCACGTGGCCCTGGCTGGCCAGCTCGTCGAGCAGCGCCATGACTTCCGCGCCGCTGTGGCTGTCGAGGGCGCCGGTGGGTTCGTCGGCGAGAATGATATGGCCGCCGTTCATCAGCGCGCGGGCGATCGATACCCGCTGCTGCTGGCCGCCGGACAACTGGTGCGGACGGTTGGCAGTGCGCTCTGCCAGGCCCAGGCGCTCGAGCAGGGCCCGCGCGCGGGTGTGCCGCTCGCTCGCCGGGGTGCCGGCGTAGATCGCCGGCATCTCGACGTTTTCCTGGGCCGAGGCGGAGGGGATCAGGTGATAGCCCTGGAACACGAAGCCGAATGCCTCGCGGCGCAGCCAGGCCTGCTCGTCGCTGTCCAGTTCGGCGACGTCGTGGCCGGCGAAGTGGTAGCTGCCGGAGCTGGGCCGGTCGAGGCAGCCGAGGATGTTCATCAGGGTCGACTTGCCGGAGCCGGAGGCGCCGACGATGGCGACGAACTCGCCGGCGTGGATCGACAGCGATACGCCCTTGAGTACCTCGACTTCCGGAGTGCCATTGCCGCCGTAGCGCTTGCGGATGTCGCGCAGTTCGATCAGGGGGACGGGTTGCGTGGCGTTTTCCATCAGCTGTCGCTGCCGTCGGGAGCGGCCATCAACAGGCGGTCGCCTTCCTCCAGGCCGGCAAGCACCTGTACCCGCAGGCGGTCGCTGATGCCGGTCCTGATCTGGCGGCTCTGCGGCTTGCCGTTGCTGCCGACCACCCAGGCGACCTGGCCGCCCTTGCCGTCGTCGTGAATGGCGGCGACCGGCGCGGTGAGGATGTTTTCCGCGGTGGCGGCGACGAAGAACACCTGGGCGGTCATTTCCGCCATCAGTTGGTGGTCGCCGTTGTCCACGTCGACCAGCACGGTATACAGCACCACCCGGCCGCTGCCACTCTGCCCGCCGCTGCCGCTGGTGGGGCTGCCGCCGCCCTGGTTGCTCTGGTCCAGCGGCTTGGGTGGCACCGGGAGGATCTGCCGGACCTTGCCGGTCCAGCGCCGGCCTTCGCCGCTGAGGGTCGTGAAGTAAGCCGGCATGCCGGGCTTGACCCGGCCGATGTCGGCTTCCGAAACCTGGGCCCAGACGGTCATCGGCGACAATTTGGCGATCCGCAGGATCAACGGGGTCTGCTGCTGGGCATTGAGGGTCTGGCCTTCGCGCGCATCGACCGCCACCACCGTGCCGGACATCGGCGCGTAGATGCGGGTATAGCCGAGCTCGGCTTCGTCGCTGCGCAACGAGGCCTGGGCCTGGCGGATCTGCGCCTGGTACATCTCGATCCGTGCCTGGGTGGCGAGCATCTGCGCCTGGGCGCTCTGCACGTCCTCGGTACGCGTCGCGCCGCCGGCGGCCAGCCGCTGCTGGCGCTGGTACTGCTGGCGGGCGAGGGTGTATTGGGCACGTTGCTCGGCCAGCTGGGCCTTGAGCATCTCGATCGAATAGCGGCCGGCATCGACCTTGGCCTGCTGGGTGGAGGGGTCGATCTCGACCAGCAACTGGCCTTCCGTCACATCGTCCCCGGCCTCGACGTGCAACTTGCGGATCTGCCCGGAGGCCTGGGCGCCGACGTCGACGTAGCGCCGCGGTTGCAGGGTGCCGAGCGCCGAGACGCTGCTCTCGATGCTGCCGCGGCTGACGCTCACGGTATCGAAGCTGTTGCTGCGGAACGGATAGGCCTGCCAGGCGGCCAGGGCGATCAGGGGGCTGAGGCAGACTGCGACGAGCAGTGCGCGACGAGTACTACGGGTTCGTCTCATTCGGGAATCCGGCCGGTGCGTGGAGAGACCGCCGCCGCTGGATCGGCAGGCTGGGCACTGCCAGATATACGAGGCCAGGGCGGCTAAATTTAACCTGGGTTCAGAGCTGGGCGTAACGGCTGCTGATGCGGATGCTGCCGTCCTCGCGATGTTCCAGGTCCACGGGCAGGACTTTCGGCAGGGCGTCGACCAGGCTGCGGATGTCGCGGGTGCTGTAGATCCCGCCAATGCGCAGTTTCGCAGCGCTCCTGTCGCCCAGGACCAGCGGAGCGTCGAGGTAGCGGTTGATCAGCGGCAGGGCCTTGGACAGGGGCAGGTCGTCGAGTACCAGGCGGCCCTCGCGCCAGGCTAGCGTCTGGCGGGTATCCACGGCTTCGACCAACGGTTGCAGCAGGCCCGGATAGTAGCTGGCCTGCATGCCGGGAGTCAGGCTGCTGTCGTTGCCCGAGCCTTCGCTGCGGACCTTCACCGAGCCCTCGGTGACGGTGACTACCACGTTGTCCTGGTACTTCCAGACGTTGAAGCGGGTGCCGGTGACGGTGATCGAGCCGTTGCCGGCCTTGACCACGAAGGGGTGCGCGCTGTCGTGGGTGACATGGAAGTAGGCCTCGCCCCTGTCCAGGGAAACCCGGCGGATGTCCTTGAAATTGGCGAAGCTCAGCTGCGTATTGAGGTCCAGTTCGACCTCGCTGCCGTCGGGAAGAACGGCATGCCTGACGTTGCCCTCGGCCTCGTAGCGCTGGTAGTTGGAAGGAATCCAGCCTTGCAGCCAGCCGAGGTAGCCGGCCGTCGGTAACATAAGCAGGGCGAGGGCGGCGGCGCGTGCCTGGCTCTTCCAGCCCCTGCGGCGACGGCCGAGCGGGCGGGTTGCGGCGTGGTTGCGAAGCTCGGGCGCCGGCGTTCGCGGCAGCAGTTCGCTGAGCGCCCAGATCTCCTCCATTTCTGCGTATTCGGCGGCGTGCCGGGGATCGGCTGCCAGCCAGCGCTGGAACTCGCCACGCTCTTCCTCGGAGAGGTCCTCGGCGTGCAGGCGCATGCACCAATGCGCGGCGTCCTGCACAAGGGTGTCGCTGTCGGCGGGAGAGGGTGTCTTCATCGAGGGTTCCAGTTATGCCTTCGGATTGCGCTGCGAGCGAAACAAGGCTTTAAAGCTTGATGAGAATTATTATAAATTTAATGATTTCATACTGCCAATGTCGCCGGCAGGCGATCCCGCCCTTGGAAGGACAGTGCCGTAGAGGCAGCGAGCAGGAGTCGTCTTGGAAAACCATTATCGGGAGCTGCTGCGATTCCTCAGTGCCAGGCTCGGGGATCGACATGCAGCGGCGGATGTCGCCCACGACGCGTATTTGCGCGTTCTGGAGCGCTCCAGTCAAGCGCAGATCGAGCATCCGAAGGCTTTTCTGTACCGGACGGCGCTCAACCTGGCGGTGGACGAGCACCGTCGTAGCCGGGTGCGCCGGGCGGAACCCCTGGAGGTCCTGGACGACGAGGAGGGCCTGGCCAGTCCCTCGCCGCAGACGGTGGTCGACCAGGGGCAGCGCCTGGACAACCTGCAGCGCGCGCTGGCCGAGTTGCCGGCCATCTGCCGCAGTTCCTTCCTGTTGCGCAAGCTGGACGGCCTGTCCCATTCGCAGATCGCCGAACATCTCAATATTTCCCGCAGCCTGGTGGAAAAGCACATCGTCAACGCGATGAAGCACTGTCGGGTGCGCATGCGCGAATGGGAAGCCGACTGATTTCGCTATTCGTGCTCGGCAACGCTTAAATTTCATTTCCCTGTCCTCGTTCCTAGTCAACAGATGGCCCTCCAGGGCTGCTCTCGACTTATCGCTCCCGCTTGAAAGGGGGCCAATCCAGAGGAACTGGAAATGACTCAGGCAACTGCAACCGCCGTGGTTCACGATCTCATCGGTGTCGGCTTCGGCCCTTCCAATATCGCCCTGGCGATTGCCCTCCAGGAACGGGCCCAGGCGCAGGGCGCCCTGGAAGTGCTGTTCCTGGACAAGCAGGGCGACTACCGCTGGCACGGCAACACCCTGGTGTCGCAGAGCGAGTTGCAGATCTCCTTCCTCAAGGACCTGGTGTCCCTGCGCAACCCCACCAGCCCGTATTCCTTCGTCAACTACCTGCACAAGCACGATCGCCTGGTCGACTTCATCAACCTGGGCACCTTCTATCCCTGCCGGATGGAGTTCAACGACTACCTGCGCTGGGTCGCCAGCCACTTCCAGGAGCAGAGCCGCTACGGCGAAGAGGTCCTGCGCATCGAGCCGATGCTGAGCGCCGGCCAGGTCGAGGCGCTGCGGGTGATCTCGCGCAACGCCGACGGCGAGGAACTGGTGCGCACCACCCGCGCCCTGGTGGTCAGTCCCGGCGGCACCCCGCGTATCCCGCAGGTGTTCCGTGCGCTCAAGGGCGACGGCCGGGTGTTCCACCACAGCCAGTACCTGGAGCACATGGCCAAGCAGCCCTGCAGCAGCGGCAAGCCGATGAAGATCGCCATCATCGGCGGCGGGCAGAGCGCGGCGGAGGCCTTCATCGACCTCAACGACAGCTACCCGTCGGTGCAGGCCGACATGATCCTGCGTGCCTCGGCGCTCAAGCCGGCGGACGATAGCCCGTTCGTCAACGAAGTGTTCGCGCCGAAGTTCACCGATCTCATCTACAGCCGCGAACATGCCGAACGCGAGCGTTTGCTGCGCGAATACCACAACACCAACTATTCGGTGGTGGATACCGACCTGATCGAGCGCATCTACGGCGTCTTCTACCGCCAGAAAGTCTCCGGCATCCCGCGCCACGCCTTCCGTTGCATGACCACCGTGGAGCGCGCGACCGCCACCGCCCAGGGCATCGAGCTGGCGTTGCGCGACGCCGGTAGCGGCGAGCTAAGCGTAGAGACCTACGACGCAGTGATCCTGGCCACCGGCTATGAGCGCCAGTTGCACCGCCAACTGCTCGAACCGCTGGCGGAGTACCTCGGCGACCACGAGATCGGCCGCGACTACCGCCTGCAGACCGACGAGCGCTGCAAGGTGGCGATCTACGCGCAGGGCTTCAGCCAGGCCAGCCATGGCCTCAGCGACACCCTGCTGTCGGTGCTGCCGGTGCGTGCCGAGGAAATCTCCGGCTCCCTGTACCAGCACCTGAAGCCCGGTACTGCGGCCCGCGCCCTGCACGAGCACGCCCTGGCCAGCTGACCGGCGCCACGCCGCCACGCCCTGTGTTGCCCGTTTCCCCGCCAGGGGATGCCCGGCACGCAGGGCGTTTTCGTTGCATGTCCCGGCCGTTCCGGCCACCACTTTGCAGAGAAACGACATCGATGGGGATGCGTACCGTACTGACCGGCCTGGCCGGCATGCTGTTGGGTTCGATGATGCCGGTCCAGGCCGATATGCCGCGGCCGACCGGGCTGGCCGCGGACATCCGCTGGACCGCCTATGGCGTGCCGCACATCCGGGCCAAGGATGAGCGCGGCCTGGGCTATGGCATCGGCTACGCCTACGCGCGCGACAACGCCTGCCTGCTGGCCGAGGAGATCGTCACCGCGCGCGGCGAGCGGGCGCGCTATTTCGGCAGCGAGGGCAAGTCGTCGGCCGAGCTGGACAACCTGCCGTCCGACATCTTCTACGCCTGGCTCAACCAACCCGAGGCGCTGCAAGCCTTCTGGCAGGCGCAGACGCCCGCGGTACGCCAGTTGCTCGAAGGCTACGCCGCCGGTTTCAACCGCTTCCTCCGCGAGGCCGACGGCAAGACCACCAGTTGCCTTGGCCAGTCCTGGCTGCGGGCCATCGCGACCGATGACCTGCTGCGCCTGACCCGGCGCCTGCTGGTCGAAGGCGGGGTCGGCCAGTTCGCCGACGCGCTGGTGGCCGCCGCGCCGCCCGGCACGGAGAAGGTCGCCCTGAGCGGCGAGCAGGCGTTCCAGGTCGCCGAGCAGCGGCGCCAGCGCTTCCGCCTGGAGCGCGGCAGCAACGCCATTGCCGTTGGCAGCGAACGTTCGGCGGACGGCAAGGGCATGCTCCTGGCCAACCCGCACTTCCCCTGGAACGGCGCGATGCGTTTCTACCAGATGCACCTGACCATTCCCGGCCGGCTCGACGTGATGGGGGCCTCGCTGCCCGGTCTGCCGCTGGTCAACATCGGCTTCAGCCGCCACCTGGCCTGGACCCACACGGTGGATACCTCCAGCCACTTCACCCTGTATCGCCTGGCGCTGGACCCGAAGGACCCGCGGCGCTACCTGGTCGACGGTCGTTCGCTGCCGCTGGAGGAGAAGTCCGTCGCGATCGAGGTGCGCGGCGCCGACGGCAAGCTGTCGCGCGTCGAGCACAAGGTCTACCAGTCGATCTACGGCCCGCTGGTGGTCTGGCCCGGCAAGCTGGACTGGAACCGCAGCGAGGCATATGCGCTGCGTGACGCCAACCTGGAGAACACCCGGGTACTGCAGCAGTGGTACTCGATCAACCAGGCCAGCGACGTCGCCGATCTGCGTCGGCGCGTCGAGGCGCTACAGGGCATCCCCTGGGTCAACACCCTGGCCGCGGACGAGCAGGGCAACGCCCTGTACATGAACCAGTCGGTGGTGCCCTACCTGAAGCCGGAACTGATTCCCGCCTGCGCCATTCCGCAACTGGTCGCCGAAGGCCTGCCGGCCCTCCAGGGGCAGGACAGCCGCTGTGCCTGGAGTCGCGACCCGGCCGCGGCCCAGGCTGGCATCACCCCGGCGGCGCAACTGCCGGTGCTGTTGCGCAGGGACTTCGTGCAGAACTCCAACGACAGCGCCTGGCTGACCAACCCGGCGAGCCCGCTGCAGGGCTTCTCGCCCCTGGTCAGCCAGGAGAAGCCCATCGGTCCGCGGGCGCGCTACGCCCTGAGCCGGCTACAGGGCAAGCAGCCGCTGGAGGCGAAGACGCTCGAGGAAATGGTCACCGCCAACCATGTCTTCAGCGCCGACCAGGTGCTGCCGGACCTGCTCCGCCTGTGCCGCGACAACCAGGGCGAGAATTCCCTTGCCCGTGCCTGCGCGGCCCTGGCGCAGTGGGACCGTGGCGCCAACCTCGACAGCGGCAGCGGCTTCGTCTACTTCCAGCGCTTCATGCAACGCTTCGCCGAACTCGACGGCGCGTGGAAGGAACCGTTCGATGCGCAACGTCCCCTGGATACGCCGCAAGGCATCGCCCTCGACCGGCCGCAGGTGGCGACCCAGGTGCGCCAGGCGCTGGCGGACGCGGCGGCGGAGGTGGAGAAGAGCGGGATTCCCGACGGCGCGCGCTGGGGCGACCTGCAAGTGAGCACCCGTGGCCAGGAACGCATCGCGATTCCCGGCGGCGATGGCCATTTCGGGGTCTACAACGCGATCCAGAGCGTCCGCAAGGGCGACCACCTGGAGGTGGTCGGCGGCACCAGCTACATCCAGCTGGTGACCTTCCCCGAGGAAGGGCCCAAGGCTCGCGGGTTGCTGGCTTTCTCCCAGTCCAGCGATCCGCGCTCGCCGCACTACCGCGACCAGACCGAGCTGTTTTCCCGCCAGCAATGGCAGACCTTGCCGTTCAGCGACAGGCAGATCGACGCCGACCCGCAACTGCAACGGCTAAGCATTCGCGAATGATAAGCAATGCCTATCAGATCTGATGGGAAAAAAACTGACGGTTTTTCCGCGCTCGTTCGTCTTTAACCATAGAGGCGGCCCACAGCCGCCCGGTTCCAGGGAACACGTGCAGGCAGCGAGCAGGGATGCTCGGCTTCGGCGGGGACCCGCTACCCACTCGTCCACGAAAGGAGCGTCACGATGACCCATTCGCCCGTCAAACAGATGTTGAAGGAGGCCGGCCTGAAGATGAGCCTGGCCCGGCTGAAAGTGATCGATGCGCTCTGGGAAGCCTCGGGGGAGCAGGGCCGGGTGCCGATCCGCACCCTGCACCGGCGTCTCTCCGAAACCGGTACGCCGCTGTCCCTGGTGAGCATCCGCCAGGTCCTCGGGCGCCTGGTGGAAAGCGGCCTGGTGACCCTCGACGAACAGGATGTCTACAGCCCCGGCAAGGCTTCCTGGGGCGGTGCCGCCGGTTCCGCGGCGCCCGAGCGCCGCGCCGCGGCCAACGAGCAGCGGCTCTGACGCGGTATCCCTGATCTCGGGCAGCGGGTAAAGTCTGCCCCATGCTCAATCCCGACGATTTCCGTTTTCCTTCCATCGAAGCGTTGCAGGCGTTCGAAGCGGCTGCCCGGCTGGGTACCTTCGAGCGCGCCGCCGAACTCCTGTCGATCACCGGCAGCGCCGCCAGCAAGCGGGTTTCCGGTCTCGAGGGGATGCTCGGGGTGAGCCTGTTGCAGCGCGACGGCCGCTCGCTGGCGCTGACCTCCCACGGCCGCGAGTACCTCGAACAGATCGCGCCGATCCTCGCCCAGCTCGCGGCGGTTCCGCTGCATCGTCGCCAGGTCCAGCGCCAGCAGCGGCTGACCCTGCGCACGCCGCCGACCTTCGCCCGGCAGATCCTGATTCCGCGCCTGGCGTCCTTCGCCGAGGCCTGTCCGGAAATCGAGCTGGAGATTCTCCTGTCGAGTCCTTCGGACGGCCAGGACCTGCCGCTGGCCGATGTCGAGGTGCGCGGCGACAGCCATGGCGTGGCGGCCGGCGAGCGGCTGCTGGAGGAGCGCGTGCTACCGATGGCCGCGCCGGGGCTGCTGCTCGGCCTGCCGCGGCCCTGGACGCCAGCCATGCTCGCCGGCCTGCCGTTGCTGCGCTCGCCGCTGGAGCCCTGGCAGCCGTGGTTCCGCGTGGCCGGGCTGGACTGGCCGGAGCCCTGCGCCGGGCCGCGCCTGCTCGATTTGGGCATGACCCTGGAAGCCGCCGCCAACGGCCAGGGCGTGGCCCTCGCGCGACCCTCGCTGGCGCGCGCCTGGCTTGCCGAGGGGCGGCTGGTGGTGCTGTTCCCGCTGCGTTCGGCGCCGACCCACCATTACCACCTGCGCAGCCACCAGGCCTCGCCGGCCAGCCAGCGTTTCGCCGCCTGGCTGGCGGCGATCTGCCGCGAGGCGGTGGTCCAGGGCAGGGAATTCCTTCCGGCGGCGGACGACTGAAACGGCGGAATTTCCTTCCGCCGATGCCGACAATTATTCCGCCTGCGGCGGTACGTCGCGCTCTACCATCCAGCCACCCCCGAAGGAGTGGACTGCATGAGCGTCATCACCGATATCGAAGACCTGCGCCGCCTGGCGCGCAAGCGCGTGCCGCGGATGTTCTACGACTACGCCGACTCCGGTTCCTGGAGCGAAGGCACCTACCGCGCCAACCAGGACGACTTCGCCGCGATCAAGCTGCGCCAGCGGGTCGCGCGGAATATCGAGAACCGCTCGCTGCGCACCCGCATGCTCGGCCAGGAGATGGCCATGCCGGTGGCCATCGCGCCCACCGGGCTGGCCGGCATGCAGCATGCCGACGGCGAGATCCTCGCCGCCCGCGCCGCCGCCGAGTTCGGCGTGCGCTACACCCTGTCGACCATGAGCATCTGTTCCCTGGAGGACATCGCCACGGAAGTCGGCCAGCCGTTCTGGTTCCAGCTCTACGTGATGCGCGACCGCGATTTCATCGAACGCCTGATCGACCGTGCCAAGGCCGCCGGCTGCGACGCGCTGGTGCTGACCCTCGACCTGCAGATCATCGGCCAGCGCCACAAGGACCTGAAGAACGGTCTCTCGGCGCCGCCGCGGCCGACCCTGGCCAACCTGCTGAACATCGCCACCAAGCCGCGCTGGGCGCTGGGCATGCTCGGCACCCGGCGTCGCGGTTTCGGCAACATCGTCGGGCACGTCAAGGGCGTCGACGACATGGGCTCACTGTCCGAGTGGACCGCCCGCCAGTTCGACCCGCGGCTGAACTGGGGCGACGTCGAATGGATCAAGCGGCGCTGGGGCGGCAAGCTGGTACTCAAGGGCATTCTCGATGCCGAGGATGCGCGGTTGGCCGCCGACTCCGGCGCCGATGCGCTGGTCGTCAGCAACCATGGCGGACGCCAACTGGACGGCGCGCCCTCGACCATCAGCGCGCTGCCGGCGATCGTCGAGGCGGTGGGCGAGCGCATCGAGGTCTGGCTCGACAGCGGCATCCGTTCCGGGCAGGACGTGCTCAAGGCCATCGCCCTCGGTGCGCGCGGGACCATGATCGGCCGTCCCTATCTCTACGGGCTGGGCGCGCTGGGGCAGGCCGGAGTGACGCGGGCGCTGGAGATCATAGCCCGCGAGCTGGACCTGACCATGGCCTTCTGCGGCCATACCGACATCCGCGAGGTCGGCCGGGACATCCTGTTGCCGGGAAGCTATCCGCGATAGCCGCGAACAGCGAATGGAAGGGAAGGGAAGGGAAGAGCGCAAGCCGCGCGGCTCGACGGCCGCGCGGCAAACAGGATCAGGCGGCGGAACTCCAGCGCAGGACGATGCTGCCGTCGCGCTGCGGGTCGAGCAGCCACTGGTTGGAACGGTCGAAGCTTTCCAGCAGGTGGGCCCAGTCGCCCTCGTCTTCGCCGGGCAATCGGGAAATGCAGGCCTGGCAGGCCTGTTGCGCGGCCGGGGCGTGGATGATGCGCTGGATGCGGGTGTTCAGCAGGTCATAGGCCGTGGGCAGGGCGGGGATCGATGCAGTGTGGTTCATGGGTGCCTCCGCTTGCTTTCTCGGTTATGGGTGGGTGGATAAAGGAACCCTCGGTTCCGGCGAGATACCTTTGTAGCGAAACTCGTGTGAAGAAAGTATTGCAACGTTGTCGCAGGGGCACGCCGCAGGGATGTACGGCTCTTGGCAACGGCTCTGGCGGTAGGCGACACTGCGTCGCGAGGAAAATCGTTGCGCATTGTTTCAATGCGCGGAAAGGCGTTTTTCCAGGGATGGGCTTTGACCGGCACCCAGTGCAAGGCAAGGTGACCGGTACTTCTCGACGGATACGACTGCATGGCGTTAGAACCTTCCGATGTTTTGCTCGAATCGGTGTTTTGTCAGCTGGATGCCGACACCCCGCGTTCCCTCCATGATCTCAAGGGCGACCCCAGGGCCAACCTGCTGGCGATCCGCCTGCTGTTCCGCCAGGGCCGCATCACCGGCGTGCTGCTGGACGACCCCAGCGGTGCCGAGGACCAGCATGGGCCGTTGATCTACCACGCCGAGCGCCTGCGCGTGCGGCGCGGCTAACGCCGTTTCCCCTGGCCGAGCCGCTCGCTTTCCGGCGAGCGGCGAGGAGCGGGCCACCGGGAATGCTGCCTCGCCCGGGCGATTCCCGCCCGGCTTGGGTATCGTTGAATTCCATTCAACGATACGTTCAGTTCTGCCAGGTTATGCGCCGCAGTCCTCTCGCCAATAATCTCCCTTCAGTCCGATGAGAGACTCGCCGCGCCCATGGGGGGGCGGCGCAGTCGCCGTGCGACTCCATAACCAGAAACCAGAAAAGGCGTGCACCGATGATTACCCTGAACCTCAATGGCAAGGATCATCAGCTCGATGTCACCGAGGATATGCCCTTGCTCTGGGCCATCCGCGACGTCGTCGGCTATACCGGGACCAAGTTCGGCTGCGGCATGGGCCTGTGCGGCTCCTGCACCATCCATATCGACGGCCAGGCCACCCGTTCCTGCATCACGCCGGTGAGCCTGGCGCAGGGCAGGAAGGTCACCACCATCGACCACCTGCACACCGACAAGGTCGGCGAAGTCGTCCAGCAGGCCTGGCTGGACATCGGCGTGGCGCAGTGCGGCTACTGCCAGGGCGGGCAGATCATGTCGGCCACGGCGTTGCTGAAGAGCAACCCCGCGCCCAGCGACGAGCAGATCGAGGCGGCCATGGCCGGCAACATCTGCCGCTGCGGCACCTACAACCGGATCAAGACGGCGATCCACAACGCCTCCGCCAAGTTGCAGGAGGCCAAGGCATGAAGCGCTCGTACCCCGACGATCTGGTCATCGGCAATCTCAGCCGCCGCGGTTTCCTCAAGGGCGTCGGCGCCACCGGCGTGCTGCTGGTGGCTGCCAACTGGGGCTGGCGCGACGCCCTGGCCGCCGAGAAGAAGGCCTTCGGCGCCGACGCCATGCCCCACGGCTGGGTGGACAACCCGAAGATCTACGTGAGCATCGACCGGGACGGCACGGTCGGCATCGTCTGCAACCGCTCGGAAATGGGCCAGGGCGTGCGCACCAGCCTGGCGATGGTGGTGGCCGACGAGCTGGAGGCCGACTGGAGCCGGGTCAAGGTGATCCAGGCGCCCGGCGACGAAGCGCGCTACGGCAACCAGGACACCGATGGCTCGCGCAGCATGCGCCATTGGTTCGAACCCATGCGCCGCTGCGGTGCGGCGGCGCGACAGATGCTCGAACAGGCCGCGGCCAACCAGTGGAAGGTCCCGCTGGGCGAGTGCCGCGCCGAACAGAACAAGGTGCTGCATGCGCCCAGCGGCCGTTCGCTGTCCTTCGGCGAACTGGCCGAGGCCGCCGCGGGTCTCGAAGTGCCGGCGCGCGACAAGCTGCTGCTGAAGAAGCCCGAGCAGTTCCGCTACATCGGCAAGGACGTGGCGCGCGCCATCGACGGCGCCGATATCGTCAATGGCCGCGCCGGCTTCGGCTTCGACGCGCGCTTCGACGACATGCTCTACGCCGTGGTCGCCCGGCCGCCTGTCTACGGCGGCAAGCTCAAGCGCTACGACGCCGCCGCGGCGCTGAAGGTGCCGGGGGTGGTCAAGGTGATCGAGATCGAGGGCCGGCCGATCCCGTCCGAGTTCCAGCCGCTGGGCGGGGTCGCCGTGGTGGCGCAGAACACCTGGGCGGCGATCAAGGGGCGCGAGGCGCTGGTGGTCGAGTGGGACGCCGGGGTCAACGGCGGCTACGACTCGGTGGCCTACCGCAAGCAACTGGAAGAGGCAGCGCGCAAGCCGGGCAAGGTGGTGCGCGACAGCGGCGATGCCGCGGCGCTATTCGCCAAGGGCGGGGATATCGTCGAGGCCGAGTACTACCTGCCGCACCTGGCCCAGGCGCCGATGGAACCGCCGGTATCCACCGCCTGGTACAAGGACGGCGCCTGCGAGGTCTGGGCCCCGACCCAGGCGCCGCAAGTGACCCGCGAGCGCATCGCCGAGCGCCTGAAACTGCCGTTCGACAAGGTCACGGTCAACGTGACCCTGCTCGGCGGCGGTTTCGGCCGCAAGTCCAAGCCCGACTTCGTGCTGGAAGCGGCGATCCTGGCCAAGGCGTTCCCCGGTCGCCACCTGCGCGTGCAGTGGACCCGCGAGGACGACCTGCATTTCTCCTATTTCCACACGGTCTCGGTGGAGCGCCTGCAGGCCGTGCTTGGCGCCGACGGGCTGCCGCAGGCCTGGCTGCATCGCTCGGTGGCGCCGAGCATCACCGCACTGTTCGGCCCGGACAGCAAGCACCAGGGCGCCTTCGAACTGGGCATGGGCCTGACCAACCTGCCGTTCGCCATCCCCAACGTGCGCCTGGAGAACCCCGAGGCCCCGGCGCACACCCGGGTCGGCTGGTTCCGTTCGGTCTCCAACATCCCCCACGCCTTCGCCATCCAGAGCTTCGTCGGCGAACTGGCGGCGAAGGCCGGCCAGGACCCGAAGGACTACCTGCTCAAGCTGCTCGGCCCGGCGCGGCGGATCGACACCGCCGAACTCGGCGACAGCTGGAACTACGGCGAGTCGCCGGAGCGCTACCCGCTGGATGTCGGCCGCCTGCGCGGGGTGATCGAGGAGGCGGCGCGCCAGTCCGGCTGGGGCGGCGAGCTGCCCAGGGGCAGGGCGCGGGGAATCGCCGCGCACTACAGCTTCGTCACCTACGTGGCGGTGGTGATCGAGGTGGAGGTGAAGGACGACGGCGCGCTGCTGGTGCACAAGGCCACCATCGCCGCCGACTGCGGTCCGCAGATCAACCCCGAGCGCATCCGCTCGCAGCTCGAAGGCGCCTGCGTGATGGGCCTGGGCCTGGCGGCGCTGGGCGAGATCAGCTTCAAGGATGGCAAGGTCCAGCAGGACAATTTCCACCAGTACGAGCTGGCGCGCATGCCGCTGGCGCCCAAGGCGGTGTCGGTGCATCTGCTCAAGCCGGATGGCGACCTGCCGTTGGGCGGGGTCGGCGAGCCCGGCGTGCCGCCGATAGCGCCGGCGCTGTGCAACGCGATCTTCGCCGCCACCGGCAAGCGCATCCGCGAGTTGCCGATCCGCAATCAGTTGCAGGGGTGGCGGAAGGCCTAGGTCCTTCGTCCTGGTCGTCGCCTGCGTGAGTTCGCGCGAGCGCAGGCGATGGATCAGGTTCTACGCGGAAGTCGTTGTCGAAGAAGAGTTTTCCGTGCCGTCGTCCTTCCCTGGCAGAGGCCTGTCGGCGGATAACGCGGGTGGCCTCGTTCGCCCTGCGCAGCGAAGGCGGCAAGCGGACGCCAGGGCGGACAACGGGTAGCGTTATGCGCCGCCTTGTCGTCTCAACTTAAAGTGAATTCTAGTATTTTATTTATCTTATTAATCAATAGGATAAATCGTTCATTAAAAGTATTTTATAAGAAGTGGGAGTCTTCCCAGCCGCTCCAGGCCGCCTGCTTGCCGTCGAAACCTGATAGGCAATTCTCCAGGATCGACGACCCCGCGTCGTCCGTGCGCGAGGCCGTCATGGCGGTTCAGTAGATCGGCAGGTCCGGTTCGGGCAGGGCGACGATGTCGTTCGCCGTCAGCCCCAGCAGGCTCATCAGCGCCGGGTCGCGCAACGGCGACTCGCCGCGTACCGGGCCGAAGATTTGCGCCATGTGCCTGCGCAGGCTGGCCACCCGTTGGCGATCGGCCATCCAGCGGGTGAAATCGTGCACGTCGACGTTCTTCAGCGACTCCAGTGGCGGCAGCCCAGGCGCTTCGCCGACGTCAGCGCGGGCGCGCCAGCCGCCGTAGCTGGACTGGAACTCGGCCGAGCCCAGGTAGGACAGCAGCAGCTTGGCCGTGGCCGGATGACGGGCGGCCTTGAAGATCGCCGCGCGCTGGTTCCAGACGATGAACGGCTCGTCGGTCGGGATGAAGTAGCCGGCCGGCGTATCGCTGTCGGTCGCATAGCCGGTCAGGTTGCCCAGCGAACCGATGGAGTCGGTGCCCACCGAGGCCGCCGGCGCCGCCGTGCCGCGCAGGAAGTTCGGCTTCTGCGCCGCCAGGGCGCGCAGGAAACCGCTGCCGTAGCGCCGTTCCAGCTTGTCGTAGACGTACAGCACCGCATCGTCGTCATGGGGATAGGTCAGCACCAGCTTGCCCTTGAAGGCCGGCTTCAGGTAATCGGCGAAGCGCGTCGGATAGCGCTCCGCTGGCAGCCGGACGGAAGCGTAGGTCGGCACGAAGGCGTTGTTGTAGGCCGTGACATAGGCGCCGTCGGGATCGGCGTAGCCTTTCTTCTGCCGGGCGAAGCCGACCGGCTTGTAGCGCAGCAGCACGTCGCGGGCCTTCCATTTGTCGAAATCGAAGGTGGTTTGCAGCATCGCCACGTCCGGCGTCAGGGTGCCGGCGGCGAGTTCCTGGTCGATGCGCAGGTCGTGGAACTTGGAAAGGTCCACCGTGACGTCCAGGATCACGCCGGGAAAGCGGCTCTCGAAGGCCGTCTTCAACCAGTCCATCTGGTTCGGCGCGTCGCCGCCGGCCCAGAGCACCACCTTGCCGCCTTCGCCCCGTGCGCGGGCGTAGAGCGAAGCGAGCCTGTCGGTCTCGCCGGGAATGACCAGGGGCGCCCCCGCGGTTTCCGGCCCTAGAGCTGGCTTTCGTGGCAATTTTCCCGCCGTTTCGCTGGCGAACGAAGAAGATGCGAAGACCAGAACCCATGCCGCCATCAGCGGCTTCACCCTGTCGATCATGTGCCGTTCCTCTGCTGAAAACGAGCGTCGCCGCTCCCGGTGAGGCCGGCGCGCAGGCGCGCCCCTCATGGATGGGACTGGTCCGCCGCGACGGGCTTCAGCGCCGCGAGGAGACTTCGCGGAAAATCGCGGCAGACTTCTCGTTTCGGCATTCTCGGATGCTTGCGCGGGAACTCCGGGTACGGCCGCGTGGAACCTGCCTAGAAACCGGCCTTCACCGCCAGCGCCGCGGCGGCCGTCCGCGTGTTCACTTCCAGGGCGCGCAGCAGCGAGGAAACGTGCACGCGCACGGTGAACGGAGAGATCGACAGCGCGCGGCCGATTTCCTTGTTCGACAGGCCATCGGCGATCAGCCGCAGTACCGCTTGCTGCCGTGGGGTCAGGGCGTCCAGGAGGGCGCGTTGCCGACTGCCGGCGCTCGACCCGCCGCGCAGGCGCACCACCGGTTCGCCGCTGCCGAGCGTCTGCAACGCCGTGCCGATCTCCCCGGCCTCCAGGGATTTGCCGAGGTAGCCGTCGGCGCCGGCGGCCAGCACCTCGTCCACCAGACGCGGGTCGTCGAGCATCGAGACGATGACGATTGCGCTGTGCCGATAGGCGCGACGCAAGCGCTCGATGGACTGGGAGGCGGCGAAGCCGGGAAGCAGCAGGTCGAGGACGAAGAGGGCGGGAGGTTCCGGCGAGACGCTCGAGGCCAGGCGCAGCACCTCGTCGAAGCTGCCCGCTTCGCTTACGGCGGCTTGCGGGAGGTAGCGGCGGACGACCCGTCTCAGGCCATCGCGGAACAGGGGATAGTCATCGGCGACGATGACCCGTGCGGGGAGGCTTCTTGTGCTAGGCATTGTCGTCCCGTCCATGGGGGCGGCCAGGGTACTGCAACCCCTGCATCGACCGGCCGCGGGCCGGCCGGCGAGGGCGCTGCGGGCACCGTTCGATCCGCCGAAAATCCTTTTTCGTCGATCCCTGTCGCGGGGCTCCGCCCCGCATGACAGCGGAATTCTAGCGCCGCTGGCGACACGCATGTCGGGCATTCGTCAGAAAAACAGCAAGCCAGCCCCACGGCGAGCGCGATGGGCTGGTCTATCCTGCTACAACGCCATCGCGCTCGGGAGGACGGCATGGGCTGCCCGCAGGTCTGCGCCGGCGCCACCCTGCAATGCAGCTTCGGGGCGGCGCCGACGGTGCTCAACGTGTTGCCGCAGAACCGCACCCTGACCAGCGGGATGCCGGCGGCGAACATCATGGACCACATCCCGCTGCTGAACATTCCCACCTTCGGCCTCTGCCAGAGCCCGGCCAACCCCGTGGTGGCCGCCGCCACCGCCGCCGCCCTCGGCGTACTGACGCCGATGCCGTGCATTCCCGCCACCGCCAGCCCGTGGATCCCCGGCGGCCCGCCGACCCTGCTGCTGGGCGGGATGCCCGCGCTGGACGCCAATGGCACGCTGATCTGCACCTGGGGCGGGGTGATCAAGATCAGCGTGCCGGGACAGGTGCAGATGCTGATTCCCTGAGCGCCGCCTGGCCGATGCGCGCCTAGGGCTCCGCCAGCCTGGTCCACCACCAGCGCCAGCGCGCCATGGGCTTGCCCTCGCTGTCCAGCGGCCGGCCGTCGTCGGCGAACGGCTGGGCGCCGTCCAGTAGCTGGCCGTTCAGGTAGCGTCCGTCGAAGGCCAGTTGGCCATTGCCATGGAAGCGTTGGTAGACCCCGTCGCGTACGCCGTCGCGGTAATGCTCGCGCTCGGCCACCTGGCCGTTGGCGAAATAGTTGAACGCTTCGCCGTGGAGCAGCCCGTTGCGGTAGTGCGCCTTGCGCTGCAACCAGCCTTCCGCGGCATGGAAACTCGCCGGCCCGTGCAGCTTGCCGTCGACGAAGGCGAGTTGCGCGGAGACCTTGCCGTTGGGATGGAACAGGGTGCTGGCGCCGTGCAACTGGCCCTGCCGGTAGCCGAGGCTGGCCTGCGGCCTGTCGTGCTCGTCGATGCGCAACGGGCCTTCCAGGCTGCCGTCGAGCAGGTTGCCGGCGAGATGGCTGTCGCCACGAACCAGGTCGAGCTTGCCGGATGCCGCCATGCGCTTCTCCTCAGTTGACCTTTACCAGGCCGCCCTTGATGGTCAGCATGCCGCCGCCGTCCACCGTCTGTTCGGCGCCGGCCTTGTTGGTCAGGCTGACGCCGGCATCGTTGGTCAGGCTGGTGCCGGCCTTGTTGGTGAGGGAGGTGCCGGCCTGGTTGGTCAGCGACGTCCCGGCCTTGCTGGTCAGCGAGGTGCCAGCCTGGGCGGCGAGGTCGGCGTCGCTCTTCAGGGTCAGGCTGCCGCCGCTCTGCAGGGCGAGGGTGCCGCTGACCTTGATGGTCAGGTTGCCGTCCACCGTCAGCTCGAAGTTGCCGCTGACCTTGTGGCTGTAGTTGCCGCCGGTGCTGTGGGTCTGGTCGGCGCCCACCGTCACCGTGCGCGTGTCCTTCACATCCAGACTGTCGCTGCCGGTCTGGATGGTCACCGTGCGCTTGCCTTTCTCCAGGGTGACGGTCTCGTCGCCTTCCTTCACCGTGCGGGTGCGGGCGTTCTGCACCGTCAGGGTCTCGTCGTGGCCGATGCTGGCGGTGCTGTCGTTGAGCACGTTGACGTTGAGGTCCTTCTGCGCCTGGAGGAAGACTTCCTCGGCGTCCTTCTTGTCCTCGAAGCGCAGCTCGTTGAAACCGCCGCCGCCCTTCGACGAGTTGGTCTTGATCCCGGACTGCGTCTGGTTGTCCGGCAGCGCGTAGGGCAGGGCGTTGTCGCCGTTGTAGACGCAGCCGGTGACCAGCGGGCGGTCCGGGTCGCCGTCGATGAAGGTGACGATCACTTCCTGGCCGATGCGCGGCACGAACTGCATGCCGAAGCCCTTGCCGCTCCAGGGCAGCACCACGCGCACCCAGCAGGAGGAGGTCTCGTCGTTCTTGCCGTCGCGGTCCCAGGGGAACTGGATCTTGATCCGGCCGTACTGGTCGGTCCAGATCTCCTCGCCGGCCTTGCCCACCACCAGGGCGGTCTGGGTGTGCATGCGCGGCTTGGGCGTGACCCGCGCGGGGCGGTAGGCGGTGGCCTTGGGGATCGCCTCGAAGCGGTTGCGGTAGTGCGCGTGACTGGCGTCATGGGTGACCGAGGTCAGCACCCAGTCGATATTCAGCGAATCGTCGTCATGCCCGCTGAGGGTGAACCAGTGGCCGGGCACCAGCCAGCGGCAGTCGCTCTCGCCGATCAGGCGCGTCTCCTGGCTGCGCAGGCCGTCCACGCGCTGCTTGGTCAGCGCATCGCCGCGGCCCTTGGCGGTGTAGCCGCCGGGGTGTTCGTACCGTGCGCGCGGCCCGGCCTCGGCCTGTGCCTGGGAATAGAGCGAAGTACTGGGTGTGGTGAACTCGTAGTCGGTGGCGCTGTAGGTCCCGGCGACCGCCTGCAGGCAGTACTGCGCCGAACGGATGCCGTGCAGTTCGCGCACGCCGATCTCCTGGTCCAGGTATGGCACCTTGGGCCCGTTGGGGATCGGCGGGAAGGCGTCGTTGCTGTCCGCCAGCACCAACGTGTGCTTGCCCACTTCGTGGATGAAGAACCAGAAGATGCCTTCCTCCTCCAGCAGGCGCGAGACGAAGGCGAAGTCGGTCTCGCCGTACTGCACGCAGTATTCACGGGGCTCGTAGCTGCCGGTCAGCGACAGCTTGAAGTCGGTGAAGCCGTGGGCCTTGAAGATCGTGGTGACGATGTCGCTGGTGGCGAGGTTCTGGAACACGCGGTTGTTGCTGGCCAGGGTCAGCCACCAGAGCCATGGTCTGAGTACGAGTTGAAAACGGTCGGCAGTTGCGTCGGCGGGGAGCTGGTGGATTTCGGCGACCAGGGCGTCGAGGGGGCGTTGCTGGGAGTCGTTGTGCAGGGTGGCGCTGAGGTGCGAGGCGACGGTGTTGGATAGTGTCAGCGACGTGGAGCTGTTGCCCTGGAGAGACATGCTGTCCAATGTATTCAGCCTCTCGCCTCCGGCTAGGGTTTCCAGATTTAGGTCGCTCAACAACTCGGCGACTAATGAGAGGCTGCTGGTATCAGTGCAGCGAGACATGGTCGGTCACCAGTTCATTCGGGCGCAGAGAATGTCGTGGGTACTAGCAGTGGCGGTGCTGTAGTCCTCGGAAAAGTTGAATGCGGTATGTGGCGGCGATGTCGCCATAATGTGGTCGAGGTTATTGGCAACCCCGGTGAAGTTGTCCAGTGGGGTATAGCCGGCATAGCTCTTGCCCAGTGCTGCCGGCTTGGCGTTCATGTCGCCTGCGATGACGATGAAGTCCGGGACGACGCCGATCGCGAGCATCGGGTTGTTGAGCAGTCCGCTTTGATCCAGCGCCAGATAAGCGTCGATCAAGGCTCCACCGCTCATCGAGCCCACGATGATCGGTAGCAAGGACACGCCAAGGGGGGCATGCCAGGTGATTAGCAGGATGTTGCTGCCGCCGACCTGCAGAAGGCTATAGGCGGGTGTTCTGGCAGGTGGCGTCCAACTGGATGCCTGTAAGGCAGTATGGCCTGCCCAGGCCATGAATCCCGGATCGGCTGCATAGTTCCAGAGTGCAAGGGGAGTGGACACAGTCACACTCGCATTGCGCGTAGCACAGATATAACCCTTGCCCCCACCTCCAAGATTTTCATGGATGTGATGCACGGTGTAGCCAGCGAGGCCAGTCAGATAGTTACTGATGGCGCCTCCTGCACCTTGTTGAGCCTCCTGAATGAGGTAAATATCGATCACCGGGTGTGTGGCGTGAGCGGCATGGGTGGCAGCCTCGGCAGCCAGACTTGCCGCCTTCGGAAAGCTTTCGCCAGTACTATTCCAGGTCAGGATTCTGATGGAGGGCATGCTTTTTACATCCTTGTGCTTCTGGGGGCTGCCATGTAGAAATGGCAACCCTACCTTTATCTGGATTGTTCAGGGGAAGGTAGGGTCCTTAAAGGCATGTTTCGCCACATACACCGCAGTGCCACACCTGGGGCAGGAGCGGTGCTCGGCGAATATCTGGACAGCAGTATTTGTACGGAATTTATTGCCGCATTTGGGGCATTGCGTCAGGCCAGTTTGCTCGACAGCGTGCGGTGCTGCTTTAGGTGGGGAGCCGTCGGCTTTTTTGTATCTGGGCGTCCGCAGCCAAGTTGGATACTTGCGATGCTCGCGCCCTTCCAAAGTCACGATCCACATCTCTGGCCGATAGGGAATGAAGGCCTGATCCTTGTACGGCAGCATGCCTTGTAGCGCGGTGTGTAGGGCCTCGCGGCGAGCTTCGTCGACTGCTGGTGCTCCCCCTCGGGGGTTGTAGACTGTCAGCCGTGTAGCCTCAAATTCTCTCCGGTTGAATAGTGAGAGAAAGTCTTCCATGGCGTCATACAGCCGCTGCAACGCCTGCATTCTTGCCGGCTCTGTCCCCTGAAGGCCGTGCCTGAAAAGATCTAGGTCGGTGCCACCCTCATCGTCCCTGTCGGCGGGCCCTTCGACAATGTTCCAGGCAGGCCAGGAGAGTTTGGCGTAAAGCTCATCGCAGTCCTCTTGGGTCATCTGGGCATTCATCAGCCTGGAAATCAAGGGCCCCCACGAAACCACTCCGATGACTTTTACGTAGAGCACGCACCCTTTCCAGTAGTCGCACATCAGCAAGGCTTGCCAAGTATCGCGCAGTGTCTGCCAGGGGATGATGTGGTGATACTTCCACGAAATGTCCGGGACCAACTGCGTGCGCTTCCAGTGGAATGGAACGCTGTCACGCTCATTGGGCTTCACTCCGCTGAAAGATCCGCTCTTAGTGATCGACACAGCTCCTCCTAATTGATGCTTCTGAATAACTTCAGTGCGCGTGCCAGACAGTTGCTGCTTGACCAAGTAACGGAGTGGTGATGCTTGTAGCTACTCCAACACCCACTCCGCCAACTTCCCCGTCACCTCCGCCATCAACACATTCTCGATATCCCGCGCGCCCGCCGCGCTGCACTTGGCGAGCACGGCCTTGACGATGGCCGGGTCGAAGTCGAACTGTTTGCCGGTAGCGGCCTTGTAGCGTTCCCGCAGTTTTTCCAGCTTGGCCACGACGATGCCTTCCAGGGTGGCTTCCTCCAGCGGCCGGTAAGGCACCACGGTCATGCGCGCGAGGAACGCCGGGCGGAAGGTTTGCAGCAGGACTTTGCGCAGGCGCTCGTCGAAGGCCGGGGTGGCGACCTGTTCGGCCGGGCTGTCCAGCAGCAGTTCGGCGCCGACGTTGCTGGTGGCGAGGATCACGGTGTTCCTGAAGTCCACCACCAGGCCGGTGCCGTCTTCCATCACGCCCTTGTCGAACACGTTGTAGAAGGCTTCCAGCACGTCCGGATGGGCTTTCTCGATCTCGTCCAGCAGCACCACCGAATAGGGCTTGCGGCGCACCGCTTCGGTGAGCACGCCGCCGCTGCCGTAGCCGACGTAGCCGGGCGGGGCGCCCTTGAGCTGGCTGACGGTGTGGGCCTCCTGGTACTCGGAGAGGTTGATGCTGATCAGGTTGCGTTCGCCGCCGTAAAGGGCGTCGGCCAGGGCGTAGGCGGTCTCGGTCTTGCCCACGCCGGTGGGGCCGGGCAGGAGGAATACGCCGACCGGCTTGGCCGGGTCGCTGAGTCCGGCGCGATAGGCCTGGATGCGCTGGGCGATGGCGCCCAGGGCGGCCTCCTGGCCCATCACCCGCTGGCCCATTCGTTGCGCCAGGGAACGGATGGCGTGGGCTTCGTCGGCGAGCATCTTGCCCACCGGGATGCCGGTCCAGCCGGCGATCACCGCGGCCACGGTACGCGAGTCCACCTGCTCGGGAACCAGCGGGTCGTCCTGGCGGATGGCTTCGAGGCCGGCCGCCAGGCGCGCCAGTTCGGCGGCCAGGTGGTCGATGCGACCGTCCAGTTCCTCGTCGGGCTTGGCCGCGTCGGCGCTTTCGCTGAGGGCCAGCAGTTCGCGGCGGATGTCGAGCAGTTCGCGCACCGCTTCGCGTTCCTCGTCCCAGCGGGTCTCCAGCTCGCGGATGGTCCGGCGGTTATCGCCCGACTCGCTTTCCAGGGCGGTGATACGCGCGCTGTGGTCGAGGCCGGTGGCCTGTTCCCGGCGCAGCCGCTGCAATTCCTCTTCCAGCGCCTGCTCGCGATGGCGCAGGCTTTCCAGCGGCGGCGGCACGTCGTGCTGGCCGAGGGCGACCCGCGCGCAGGCGGTGTCGAGCACGCTGATCGCCTTGTCCGGCAACTGGCGGCCGGAGATGTAGCGATGCGACAGCTTCACCGCATCGACGATGGCCGCGTCCATGATCTGCACGCCGTGATGCAGTTCCAGCTTGCCGGCGACGCCGCGCAGCATCTCCACGGCGGTGGCCTCGTCCGGCTCCTCGACCTGGACCAGCTGGAAGCGCCGGGTCAGCGCCGGGTCCTTCTCGAAGTATTTCTTGTATTCCAGCCAGGTGGTGGCCGCCAGGGTGCGCAACTCGCCGCGCGCCAGGGCCGGCTTGAGCAGGTTGGCGGCGTCGCTGCCGCCTTCCGCGCCGCCGGCGCCGATCAGCGTGTGCGCCTCGTCGATGAACAGGATGATCGGCTGCGCGCTGTTGCGCACGGCGTCGATCACGCCCTTGAGGCGCTGCTCGAACTCGCCCTTCATGCTGGCGCCGGCCTGCAACAGGCCGAGGTCGAGCACCCGCAGGATCACCTCCTGCAACGACGGCGGCACCTCGCCGGCGGCGATGCGCAGGGCCAGGCCCTCGACCACAGCGGTCTTGCCGACGCCCGGCGCGCCGACCAGGATCGGGTTGTTCTGCCGCCGGCGCAGGAGGATGTCGACGCACTGGCGGATCTCCCCGTCGCGCCCGACTATGGGGTCGATGCGCCCGGCGCGGGCTTCGGCGGTGAGGTCCTGGGTGTACTGGTCGAGCAGCGGGTCCGGGGCGCTTTCCGGCTTGTCGCCGCCTGCCGCCGGGCGGTTCGGCGCGGGCGGCTGTTCGCGGGAGGCCTGGATCCACTCCAGCAGGTTGGCCTGCAAGGCCTCGTGGGGAATCCGCAGCAGCGACGACGCGCTGTTCAGCAACAGGGCGCGGCGCTCCTCGCGGTCGAGCAGGGCGAGCAGCAGCAGGCCGGAACGGATCTGCGCCTGGCCGAGCACGCTGGCGTGGACCACGGCGTCCTCGAGCAGGCCGATGGTGTGCGCGGACAGCGCCGGAGTGCGGGTATTGCCGGCCTTGAACAGCTCCAGCGACAGGTTGATCTCGGCGACCAGGGCGTCGCGCTCCAGGCCGAAGCGCGGCAGCAGGCAGGCGAAGTCGCCGCCGTCGATGTCCAGCAGCTCCAGCAGCAGGTGCTCGATCTCTACGTAATGATGGGTGCGTTGCAGGCAGCGTTGCGCGGCGCGCTCCAGGGCGCGGCGACAGTCCGGGTTGAGGCGGCCGATCAGGGCGGCGAGTTCCATTTCAGGCTACCTCCGGCTGCCGCAGGTCAAGATCGATGCGCTGCCGCTGGCCGTCTTCGACGCGCCGCAGGCCGGTGTTCCAGCTCAGCCTGGGCGGTGCACCGCGCTCCAGGCGCAGCGGCGCGCCGCCGCTCACCAGCAGGCTCAGGCGACAATCCAGGTCGGGGCCGAAGTACAGCGCGGCGAGGCTGGCCAACTGGCCATGGGCGTCGCCGTCGGGGAAGAAGCGGGCGGCTTCGCGGGCATCCAGCGGACCGAGACTGAGGGCGATGCCGGCGTGCTCGTCCCAGGTGCGCGTGCCGGCTATGGCGTCGCGACCCAGGCGCAGGTTGCGTCCGCCGCGTTGCAGCCGGCTGCGGCTGGCCGCGGGGATTTCCTTCCAGGCGCCCTGGTAGGCGTCCAGCCGTGCCTCCACGCCGAAGTGCTGGCGCACCAGGCCGGCGAAGCCGGCCAGGGAGCGACGCCCGCCGGCGAACAGCGCGGTGCGTGCCAGCACCGCGCTGTCCGGCAGCGCCAGGCGCTCTTGCAGGGCTTTCGGCAACAGGCCGCTGAGGGCGCGTAGCTGCGCCTGCACCGGGGTCGCCGCCGGCACCGCGAAACCGAGCGCCACGCGATGCTTGCGCAGTACCCGGTAGAGCAGGCTGAGCAGGCGGTGCTGGAACAGGTCGAGGAACTCGGCGGGGGCATGGTCCTTCTGCCGGGCACGCTGTTGCAGCCATTCCTGGTAGGCATAGGGCAACGGGCCGTCGGGGCCGCCGAGGCCGAACACCGGGGTGGACAGCACCGGTTGCTGCGGGTCGTCGAGCAGGCTTTCCACCTCGCTCGAGGCGAACAGCGGCAGCAGCGGCCCGCGCAGGCGCAGGGCCTCCGCCGGCGGCGCGTTGCCGGTGCCCAGCGGCAACGCCTGGGGACGCTCGCGTTCGAGCAGCAGCAGCGCCTGCAACAGTTCGAAGCGCTGCGGCGTGCGGCGCAGCCGCTGACTCAGAGGGAGAGCGGCGAGCCGGCCTGGGGTTGCCATGTCTTCACCTCCTTGTCGGCTTCCACCAGGACCGTGCGCACGAAGCGGTTGGCGGTGGCATACAGCGAGAAGAACTGCGCCAGCACGGCGGAGAACAGCACGCCGCTGGCGCCGACGAAGTGTTGCGGATCGAGTCGCAGGCGGATTTCCAGGCCATTGCGCCAGCCGCGCCAGGCATCCTCGCCGACGTGCGCCACCACCCGCTGGCAGTCGAGTTGCCGCAGGCCTTCTATCTGCCGGCGGGCGCTGGCGTCGTCGCGCAGGTTGTGCAGGGCGAGGATTTCCCGCAGGGCTTCGAGGGCGCGCGGACCTTCCACCAGCGAGAGGTGGTTGAGGGTCAGCTGCGAGACCAGTCTCCAGCGCGACTGGCCGTCCAGGCGCGGCTGGCTCTGCGCGCTGGGCGCGTTGCGCAGGCGTGCGGCGGCGACCGGCCCGGGCCGTTCGAAGCCCAGCGCGGTGCCGGCACCCAGGCGCTCGGCCAGATAGCGATTGGTGCATAGCAGCTCGGCGGTCAGGCTGAAGGCCGGGGCTTCGCGTAACGGGTCGAAGCCGGTATCCACCAGGCTCAGCAGCAGGTCGCTGCCCAGCCGGTTCGGGGTCAGCCCGGCGATGCGCCGGGCGTGCCAGTAGAGCGTGCCGAGGTGGCTGTCGTGGCGGCAGCCATAGTAGGCCGGGACTGGCTGCACGGTGCTCCCGGCCACCGAGCGCACGGCGCGGATGCTATGGATTTCCACGCTGTTCTCGCGGTGACTGTCGGCGACCAGGCGGTACTCGCTGCGGGTGCCGTCCGGGCGCAGCGGCTCCGAGGTCCGCGGAAAGAGGTTGATCGCCGGCGCGCAGCCGAGCTGGAAGTCTTCCGCCTGCAAATGCAGGCGTGCCGTCGGTGCGCGATCGAAGACCAGGTACAGGTAGAGCGTCTGTCCGTCGGCGAGCGCGCCGGACAGTGGCAGGTCGAAGAAGTGGAACTTGTCGGGGAAGGCGAAGTACTCGGCGAGCAGGCGCAGGCCCGGATGTCCGCCGTCTTCCTCCGGCAGCAGCGCCTCGTCGGCGGCGAAGCCGACGATCTCCGGCAGTCCGCGGAGCGCCGCCGGCGGCGTGCCGGGCGCCCCCGCCATGACCTGCACGGTATGCGCGGCGAGCAGGTCGTAGAGGATCGCGCAGCCCATCGGCGAAGCCGCCAGGTGGATGCGCAGGCGCTCGATCGACAGCTCCTCCCAGCGGTACTCGCCCAGGCAGCGCAGGCTCAGGCGCAACGCCGAGCGGGCGGCGCCGACTCCGGTCAGGGCTTGCGCCTCCTCGCCGCCGAGCAGGGTCGCTTCGTCGATCGCCAGCGGCCACAGGGTCGCCTCGGCGCTGCTGCGGAAATGCACGCTGTCGCCGCCGCGGGTGGTGACGAACAGCGCGGTGTCGCGCGGCAGCCGGTAGCCCTCGGCGAGGTTGCCCTGGGTCGGGTCCGGTTCGAACTGGACGATCGCGCAGGACGGCAGCGGGCGCAGCGCCAGCGGGTAGAGCTGTTCGAGGAGGGCGTCGCTGAACTCCGCGTAGTCGTCGTCGAGGCGCCGTTGCAGGCGCGCGGTGAGCAGCGAGAAGCCTTCCAGCAGACGCTCGACGTGCGGGTCGGGGCATTCGCCGGGGGCCAGTTGCAGGCGCCGGGCGACCTTCGGATAGCGCTCGGCGAAGGCGCCGCCGGCGTGCCGTAGCCAGGTCAGCTCGCGCTGGTAGTAGTCGAGCAGGTCGGCATCAATCGAATCGCTCATGGCGCACCTCGAGGCTATCGTTGCCCTGTTCGATGACGAACAGCGCAGGCGTCAGGCGCGACCCGCTGCGCAGGCTGCCGCCGAGCTGGATACGCAGGCGCTGCGGATTGCCCGGGTCAGGTTCGACCTCGACCTCGGCCAGTTGCAGGCGCGGCTCGAAATGCTCGACCGCCACCCGCACCTCGCGCGCCAGCTGGCGCCGGTCTTCGGCGCGCAGGCGTTGCACGGCGGTCCAGTCGGCGAGCCCATAGGCGAGGATGCCGCTGCGCGCATTCGCCGGACGCCGTGTATTGAGCAGGCGCAGCAGCTCGCCGCGGACCGACTCGGCCAGCGCCCGGTCGTCGAACGCTGGACGTTCGTCGGCCTCGGCGCTGAGGCGCTCGAACAGTGGCGGCAGGGCTCCGGACATGTCGGCGCTCGGTCACTTGACCAACTGGTTGGCGGCCAGGTCCCAGGTCGAGGCGGCCGTGCCTTCCTTGGTGCCGTCGTCCTTCTGCGCGGTCAGCTCCCACTTGATCTTGGTGAAGTTCAGCGACAGGGTTTCCACCGGCTTGCCGCCGGCGCCGCCGCTGACGCTGACGTTGGAGAGCACCACGTTGTTCAGGGTGTAGACGATGAAGGGCATGATCTGCCCGTTGCCCTCGGCGGCGTTGCGGCCGATGGTGATGGTCGCCTCGGCGATCGGCTTGCCGGCGCAGCAATACTCGTTGAGGGTCGGGGTCGAGGTGTCGATGAACTTGGTGAGGGTGAATTCGCCGACGTGGGGTTTGCCGGAGGTGCGTTCCGAGTTGCTGACGTCGTTGGTGACCTGCATCGCCACGTTGTGGCTGTAGGACATGATTTCGATCTTGTTTTCGTAGCCGACGAGCAGGCTGTCGCCTTTGATGTCGCTGCCGAAATCGAGAATGATCGCATCCATCGCATCTGACTCCTGGAGAGGGGCTGTCTGGAACGGGAAGGGCGCCCCGCCGGCGCTGCCGGCGGGGGCGAGCTCACGCCGCTACCGGCGGCGGCAGGTTGGCGACCAGGCGGATCGACGCGCTGAGTTCCTCGAGCTGGAAGTGCGGCCGGAGGAACACCGTGGCGCGGTAGGCCCCCGGTTTGCCGGCCACCTCGCTGACATCCACCCGCGCCTCGCGCAGCGGGTACTGCGCCTTGATTTCCTGCGGTGCGTTGTCGTTGATCAGCACGTAGTCGGCGATCCAGTTGTTCAGGTAGGTCTGCACGTTGTCGCGGGTCATGAAGCTGCCGACCTTGTCGCGCATGATCACCTTCAGGTAGTGGGCGAAGCGCGATGCCGCCAGCACGTACGGCAGCATCGCCGACAGGCGCGCGTTGGCGTTGGCCTCGTTGGTGTTGTAGAGCCTGGCCTTGTTGGTGGTCTGGCCGCCGAAGAACACCGCCACGTCGCTGTTCTTCTTGTGGCACAGGGAAATGAAGCCGAGATCGTTGAGTTCCTTCTCGCGGCGGTCGGTGATCGCCACCTCGGTCGGGCACTTCAGCGACAGGTCGCCGGAGCTGGTGCGGAACGTGTGCGCCGGCAGGCCCTCGACCGCGCCGCCGCCTTCCGCGCCGCGGATCGCCGCGCACCAGCCGTACTTGGCGAAGGCCTCGGTGATGCGCTGCGCCAGGACCCAGGCGGCGTTGCCCCAGAGGTACTTGGAGTGGTCGGTGCCGTTGACGTCCTCGACATAGTTCATGCCTTCCACCGGTCGCGTCTCCGGGCCGTAGGGCAGGCGCAAGAGGAAGTTCGGCAGCACCAGCGACACGTAGCGCGAGTCCTCGCTCTCGCGGAAGGCGCGCCACTTGATCAGCTCCAGGCTCTCGAAGATCTTGGTCAGGTCGCGTGGCACGGCCAGTTCGGTGAAGCTGTTCATGTCGAACAGGCGTGGGCTGGCGGCGGCGATGAACGGCGCGTGGGCAGCCGCGGCGACGTTCGACAGCTTCTCCAGCAGGCCGATGTCCTGCGGATGGCGACCGAAGGTGAAGTCGCCGATCAGCAGGCTGAAGGGGTGTCCGCCGAAGGTGCCGTATTCCTCTTCGTAGATCTTCTTGAACAGTGCGCTCTGGTCGAATTCGACCGCCTTCTCCAGGTCGTTCTGCAGTTCGTTCTTGCCGACGTTCAGCAGGCGCAGCTTGAGCCGCGCGCTGGTCTCGGTGTTGCTCACCAGTTGGTGCAGGCCGCGCCAGGAGGCTTCCAGCTTCTGCAACTCGGGGTGGTGGATGATCTGGTTGAGCTGGTCGCTGATCAGCGCATCGATCTGGCTGATGCGGTCGTTGATCATCGCCACGGTGTCCTTGTCGACGGCCATGCCCTCGTCGAGGACCTGGGTGGCGAATTCCGCGAGCATGTCGCGGGCATAGTCCTGCTGGCTGTCGTCGTGGGCCATGCGGCCCTTGGCGATGATCTCGTCGAGCAGGGACAGGGTCTGGGTCGAACTCTCGCCGGATTGTTCGGCGGCGGATGACTTGGGCATGGCGGCTTCTCCGGGAAGAGGGTCAGGCCGGCTGGTCGGCCGGGGGTTCGCTGTCGCCGGCCGGGGCCGCTTCGGCTTCCGGGCGGGCCGCTTTGATTTCCTGCAGGCCTTCGGTGTTGGCCACCACGTCCTGCAGCAGCTGGTCGAGGTCGTCGTTGCCGTCGAGCTTGGTCAGCAGGTCGCGCAGGCGCTGGCGCGCCTCGAACAGGCGACGCAACGGGACCACCTGCTTCACCAGGTTGACCGGGTCGAAGTCCTCGATGTGGTTGAAGCGCAGCTCGACGTTCAGCTTGCTGTCGTCGCCGCTGATGGTGTTGTCGACCTGCAGGGTGGCGCGGGGAGAGATGGAGGAGAGGATCTCGTTGAAGTTGTCGCGGTCGATGTCGACGAAACGCCGTTCGACCAGCTTCGCCGGCGGGGTATCCGGCTTGCCGGAGAGGTCGGCGAGGATGCCGACCACCAGGGGCAGCTCCTTCTTCTCGATGGCGTTGCCGATCTCGACGTCGTAGGTGATCTGCACGCGCGGCGGGCGCACCCGGTCCAGCTTGTGCTGCGTACTCTCGGCCATGGCGGCTGACTCCGATGCAATGGTGGGGGCGCAATGCATCGGGGGGATGCCCTGATCATCGCAGTCCCTTGCTGGATCACAGGCATGACAGGGAAAACGGCGCAGAACCTGTCCTTGGCGATCCCTCTGGTCCGTCACTGGCGACGAACTACAAAAGACGCTAGAACAGGTCTATGGATTTGCAAAATAAAATTTTCATTGGACTCCCATGAAGCACGGATGTTTCACCATATGTCGGAAACTCTCCCTGGCGCTGGCGATCCTGGCGCTGGCCGGCTGCTCGTATTTCTTCGCGCCGCGGGTCGAGTTGCAGCGGCTGACCCTGGATGTCGCCGCGCGCGCCAACGACGACTCGCCGATCGCCGTGGATTTCGTCGCGGTGAAGGATGCGGAGCTGTTCAAGGAACTGGCCGGACTGCCGGCCAGCCAGTGGTTCGCCAATCGCGAGCAGTACCGCCGCGACTACCGGCAGCAGTTCGCGGTATGGAGCCTGGAGCTGGTCCCGGGGCAGTTCATCGAGTCGGAGTCCTTCCCCTTGCGCGGCGACCGCGCAACTGGACTTTTGGTCTTCGCCGGCTATAACACACCCGGCGCGCACCGCTTGCGCCTCGACCAGCAGCAGCGCGTCTGGCTGCGTCTGGATACCCGGGAAATGCGACTGGTCAACGATCCCGCCACGCGTTAGCGGAGGGGCAGGCGAGCGACCGTCGTGCACGACAACGTAGGACGTCGAAGGGGAGTCGTATGAGTGTTCTGCCTGACGCGGTGTGCTGGCACGAAGGGATGCAACTGCTTCCCCAGCATTTCCAGTTGCAGGGATTGCGTGCCGAGGCGCTGGCGGCGCGCATCGGACAGGCCTGCAACCCTTGGTTCTGGGGAGTGACCGCCCTGGAACTGGACCCCTCTGCGTTGTGCGCCGGCCAAGTGCGGGTCCTGCACCTCGAAGCGATCCTGCCCGACGGCCTGCCGGTGAGCGTGCAGGCTGGTGTCGACGCGCCGCTGGAGTTCGATCTGGAGACAGCGCTGGCGGCCGCCGAAGGGCCGTTGCTGAACGTCCACCTGGCGGTCAGTCCGCTGTGGCGGGCGGGTCAGTTGCTGCCGCTGAAGGGCCGTCTGCAATCGCGGGTCGGCGCGCCGCTGCCGGACCTGGCCAGCGGCGAGCACCCCGAGCCGATCACCGTCTGGCGAGCGTCGCTGCGGCTGGTCGGCGACGACGGCAAGGCCGACTCCGTGTGCCTGCCGTTGCTGCGCGTGGCGAAGGAGGGCGGCGCCTATGTCAGCCTGCCCTACGTCCCGCCGACGCCACTGATCCTGCCGGAGTCGCCCCTGGGCAGACGCGTGCAGTCGCTTTGCGCGCGGGCCCGGGAGAAGGCGCTGTTCCTCGGCGGGCGCCTGCGCCTGGCGCAGCAGGCGGGCAACCAGGACGACGCGGTGGAAATCCGTCGCCAGCTTGCCGCGCTCTGGACCCGCCTGCCGGAGGTCGAAGGCCTGCTGGCAAGCCGTGCGGCCTCGCCGCTGGCCCTGCACGGCAGCCTGCTGGGCCTGGCCGGTGCCTGGGCGGCGCTCGATCCGCTGGCCGGCGTGCCGGCCTTCGAAGCGCTCGACTTCCTCGACCTGCGGCGTGGCTACGAGCCGCTGCTGGACTGGTTGGAGCGCGCCATCGAGTCGATCCGCGCGGGCTACCGCTGCCTGCCGTTCGAGCAGGAGGAACAGGTATTTTCCGTGCGCCTGCCCGATCCGGCGCCGCGTCAGCGCCTGGTGGTCGGCCTGCGGATGCCCGCCGGCGCCGGCGAACAGGCGGCGGCTGACTGGCTGGAGCGCGCCATCGTCGCCTCCGACCCGCACCTGCCGTTGCTCGCCCGGCAACGCATGAGCGGGCTGCCGCGGCAGCCGATGAATCGCCAGGAACAGGTGGCCTACAGCGTTGGCGACGACACCCGTTTGTTCGTCGTGCAGGGTGCCGGCGACTGGTTCGATGCCGGCCAGCCGCTGCGCATCGTCGCGCCGGTCAGCGGGGTCGCCAGCAGTCCCTGGCAGATCGTGCTGTTCGTCGCCGACGGCAGCGACAACACCTAGACAGGAAGGAGCCGCCAATGCCCGAAGGGAGTGCAGGGCCTTTTTCCCAGGCGTACCAGGAGCAACCGCTCAGCACGGCATTCCGCCAGGCCTGGCAGGAATGGCTGGAGGCCTGGGGCGCCCTCGACCGGGACGCCCAGGATGTGCCACGGATGGTCGAGCGCGCCCTCGAACTGTCCACCCGCATCACCCGGCGTCTGTGGCGCAGCGCCTTCGCCAGCGTCGGCGACGCGGCGGGCGTGCAGGTCAAGGCGATGGTCTATGCCTTCGTCGCCCTGGTCGACGAGACCCTGGTCTTCAGCGCCTGGCCGGGGCAGGGCGCCTGGCAGGACAAACCGCTGGAGTCGCATCTCTACGGCAGTCGCCAGGCGGGCGAATACCTGCCGCTGGCGATCAAGCGCCTGCTCGACGAACGCGCCCCGGCCAGTCGCGACCTGGCCAACGTCTACCTGCAATGCCTGATCCTCGGCTTCCGCGGTCGCCTGCGCGGGCCGCGCGGCGAGGCGCTGCACGAGAAGTGGCGGCAGGCGCTGTTCGCCTTCGCCTGGCAGCGCGAGGCGGACGCCGCCGACCTCGGCCGTCGCCTTGAGCAGCCCGCCGCTGCGCCGCCACGGCGTCTGCCGGTGCGCGCAGCGCTGCCGGACGGTTTCCGCCTGGGCCTGGCGGTGCTCGGGCTGGTGCTGTTGATGAGCGGTATCGGACACCTGTTCTGGCGCGACATCCAGCATGAAATGGCGGCGGTGACCCACCTGGCCGATGCGGAGCAGGCGCCATGAGCGGCGCGACGCTGTTCATGCTGGTTCTCCTCCTGGTGCTGCTGGCGCTGCTGCTGGGGACGCTGGGCTGGTGGTGGCGGACCCGGGGCGGTACGGAGATCCGCAGCTTCTACGCGGCGGTCCGGCAGATGGAGCGCGAGCAGGGCTGGCAGGGCCGCTACGAAGCGCCGTGGCTGCTGATGCTCGGCAACGAGACCGAGGGCGAGCAGTTGTGCTCCACCTGGCGTCTGTTGCCGGTGGCGCGTCCGGCCTGGTTCGGCCGCTGGTGGTCGGACGGCGAGGGGGCGATCCTGCTGGTGCCCGAGTCGGTGTTCCTGCCCGACGAGGGCCTGCGCCGGCAAAGCGGCGCCTGGCTGCGCCTGTTGCGTCTGTTCCTGCGCCTGCGCGGCAGGCGCGCGCTGGACGGGGTGGTCTGGAACATTCCGCTGGCGCGGTTGCAGGATGGCGAGCAGGCGGCCAACCTCGGCCTCGCCGCGCGCCGTCGCTACGTGGAACTGACCCAGCGCCTTGGCCTGAGCCTGCCGGTTTACGTGGTGATCACTGGCCTGGAAGACCTGCCGGGTTTCCAGGAACTTCTCGCGGCGCTGCCCGAGGAGGCGCGCGAGCGCGCCCTCGGCTGGTCCTCGCCGTTCGCCGCCGAAGCGGCCTGGCAGTCGCGCTGGTGCGAGCAGGCGCTGGAGGAAATCACCGCCACCCTGACCGAGTCGATCGTCGAACTCGGTACCTTGCGCGGCCAGGTGGACAATGAGCTGTATTGCCTGCCGCCACGCCTGGAAAGCCTCCGCGGTTCGTTGCAGGCGCTGCTCGAACCGGTCTTCCAGGGCAACGCCAGAGGCGAGGCGCCGCGCTTTCGCGGTCTCTACCTGAGCGGCAGCGAGGCGGCGGGCGCGGCAGCCGACGAAGTCCTGCCGGCGGTCGACGCGCCGCGTCGGCGCAGCAGCTTCGCCAGCCAACTGTGGGCACGGCGGATCCTTGCCGAGGAAGGCCTGGCCCAGGCGGTGCCGCGCATCCTCCAGCTGCGTCAGCGCTGGCAGCGCGGGATCGGCCTCGCCGCGTTGTGCCTGTGCCTGCTCTGGGGCGGCCTGATGACCTGGGTCTGGCGCGACGCGCTGCGCGACGCCGGTGAACTGTCGCAACTGCTGCATGGCGCCAGTGAGCGCTACCAGCCGCTCGACGACGACACTCGGCGCGCCGCCCAGGTCCGGCAGAACGTCCAGGCCTGGTGGCAACTGGTGTCACAGGCGCCGCGCTGGCGCTTCACTTCGCTGGCGTTTCCCAGTTCCTGGTTTTCCTCCCTGGATGCACGTATCGACAACGCGTATCGCCGCGTTTCCGAGCGCCTGCTGGTGCGACCGCTGCGCAGCCTGCTGGAAGGCGAGGCGAGCGACCTGCGGGCGATCCGCAGCGATGGCCAACCCGGCCTGAAGGAGGGCGACGACCCCAGCCAGTGGAAGGACTACCTGGCGGCGAAGGACCTGGTCGCCCGCGCCACTACGCTGGAGCGCCACAATCGCTTGTTCGCCCAGGCCATCGACAACCGCAGGACGCCGCTCGACGACCTTCTGCAACTGAGTAACGATGCCTTGGGCAGCAGCTACAACGCCGGCAGCCTGGCGCGCCTGGCCTATTACAACCGCACGCTGTTCGCCGAGCGTCCGGCCGATCTCGCCGCCCTCGACCTGGGCCGGGTCGCCGCCACGGCGGCGGATAACTTCCATGACCTGATGGCACGCTGGCTGAACGCCTACTTCCTCACCGACAGCCTGGAACGCACCGGCAATGCCCTGACCCAGGAACTCGCGCAGCTCGGCCAGGAACGAGACGCCACGGCGGCCCAGTTGCTGGGGATCGGCGAATTGATCAACCACCTGCAGCAACAGGTCAACCGCATCAACCTGATCTGGGGCAATGGCGTCGGCCAGGATCTCGTCCCTGGCTACCAGAACCTGCTCAAGAGCGCCCAGCAAAGCAGCTTGCTGGGAAACCGCGTGGAGGAACTGCAGAACCTCACCGTGCAGTTGCAGCAGCAGTTTCGCAGCGAATGGATCGCGCCTCCGGAGGCTGCCGGCGACGGCCTGCTGGTGAAACAGGGGGCGACGCTCAAGCTGGCCGATGACCTGCTCGGTCTGAAACGCGCCATCGATGACCTGAAGACCAAGGACTTCGTCTCCGTGGCCCTGGCGGACAAGACACTGGCGGACCACTCCTTGCTGAGCATCGACGATATCGGCGTGACTCAGGCGTTGAGCTTCTTCAACGACTTCACCGGCTACTACGAGAGCACCCTGCCATCGCTCAACCCGCGCTATCGCTATTCGGTCCTGCACGCCGCCGCCAGCGCGGCGACCGAGGCCATGTGGCAAAGCCTCGGGCCGCGCAGTCGTAGCCTGGCCAGTCGCAATGCCTCGCGTTTCGACGTGCAGGTCAAGCAGGTCCAGGTGTTGCAGGCGGCGCTGCTGGAGTTGCAGGACCTGCAGGCCGGCGCGCGCCTGCTGCTCAGCCTCAACGCGCTGGCCGTGGCCGATATCGGCCAGGCCCTGCGCGACATCGACGAGCAGGCGGTGCTGCGCGAGCCGGTCGATTTCAGCCGCTGGTCGGGCGCGCCGAATTTCGGCCTGCAGATGTTCCGCGCCCAGGACAGTGCCGAGCTGAAGCAAAGCCTGAACAGCCAGTTCAATGCCATGGCGGCCGTCGCCGAACGCCACGCCCCGGCGCTGGAGTGGTTGCAGGCGCAGCAATCCAGCCTGGCCACCGCCGACTACAACGCGTTCGTGCGCTTCAGCGCGCTCAATGCCGAACTGCAGAAATTCAAGGCCGACAACCCGGCGAGCACCGCGGCGCAGTTGGCGAAGCTGGTGGGTAACGATTTCAACCAGATGGACATCGGCAGTTGCTCCGACATTCTCAACGGCGTGCTCCTGCCGTCCAGCCGCAGCGACCTGGCGACGCGCCTGGTGGACCTGCGCCAGGGCGCGCTCGGGCGCTGCCAGTCGTTGCAACAGCAGCAGGCGGCGCAGGCCTGGAAGGACCTCGCCGACTACTTCAACCAGTACCTCGCCGGACGCTTCCCGTTCGCCTACAGCCTGGAAGCGGTCGATGCCGAGCCGGGGCGGGTGCGGCACCTGCTGAAACTGATGGAGACGCGCTTGCCGCAGGTGCGCGAAGGGCTGGCCCAGGTTCGCTCGCCGGACCTGCCGGCCGCCGAGGACTTCGTCCGCCGCCTGGAGCAGGCGCAGCGCTGGCTCGGCCCGCTGTTCGAGCGCGACAAGTCGGGCCTGCTCGGCGTCGCCCTGGACATCGACTGGCGCAGCGACCGCAGCCTGGAACGCGGCGCCGACCAGGTGATCGCCTGGAGCCTGTACTCGGGCGACCAGGAAAGCCGTTTCCCCGGCGCGCAGGACAAGGGCCTGACCTGGAATGTCGGCGATCCGCTGAAAATCATGCTGCGCTGGGCGAAGAACGGCTCGCAGCGTCCGGCAGACGACCCGCGCCAGGCCAGCCTGGCGGTGGCCGACCTCGAGGCCGGCTGGAGCTACCAGGGCTCCTGGGCGCTGTTGCGCATGATGCGCGCGCACTTCTCCCGGCAGCGCCCGCCGAACGTCGACTACACGGAGTTTCCGCTGGTCCTGCAACTGCCGGTGTATGCGCCCTACAGCCCGGAAAACGAGGCGCGGATGTTCCTCCGCCTGTCGTTGATGAGCCTGGGCGGCAAGACCCCGCTGTCCATCCAGCCGCTGCCGGTGCGCGCGCCGCAATCGCCGTTCGCGACGCTGTTGCCGGCCACCGTCGCCAGCACCGGAGGTACCCCATGACCCTGCCTCTTTCCGGCAACGCCCTGTCCCTGGAAGTGCTGCTCGAACCGATCGACCCCGGACAGCCGTGCGGCCCCAGCCTGCGCTACGACCCGGACTACGACCGCCTGCGCGAGTTGCGCCGGGAGGACGACAGCAGCCTGCCGACCGGCGTCTGGCAAGCGGAGGCCAAGCGCGCCGACTGGGCCGCGGTGGAGCAGTTGGCCAGCGAACTGTTGCAGCGGCGCAGCAAGGACCTGATGCTCGCCGCCTGGCTCGGCGAGGCCTGGCTGCAACGCGGCGGGCTGGGCGGATTGCAGCGCGCGCTGGTGCTGCTGGCGGAACTCTGCGAGCGCTACCCCGAGGAGGTGCATCCGCAAGCCCAGGACGGCGACCAGTCGTGGCGGGTGCCGCCCATCGACTGGCTGTTGCGCCGCTATGCCGAGCTGCTGCACACGCGCCTGCCGCTGATGGGGCAGGGCGCGTTCGCCGAGATCACCCTCTATGCCTGGCAGAGGTTGCAGCGCCAGCAGGTCGCCAGCGGCGACAGCAAGAGCGCCAAGGCGGCGCTGGAAGCGGCGCAACTTCAGCAGAAGAAGCTAGACGAAGCGTTGCGCGCGGAGCCCCTGGTGCAATGGCAGCGCAAGCAGGCCAGCCTGCTCGCCTGCCAGCAGCAACTACAGCGCCTGGAACAGTGGTGCGACCGCTGCCTGGGCGAACTCGCCCCCAGTTGCCAGCCATTGCGCGAGGTCATCGCGCAATGGCTGGCCTTGCTCAAGGAGTTCATCGCCATGCACCCGCAAGCGCCGCTGTCCGAAGAACAGCCCCCGGTCGCGGAGGCGGATGCCAGCGGAGGCGACGCGGACGGCGAGGAAAGCGTCCCGGCGAGCGCGCCGAGCGGGCCGGCTGGCGCGCCGACCAGTCGCGAGGACGCCTACCGGCAATTGCTGCTGATCGCTGACTACCTGGCGCGCACCGAGCCGCACAGCCCGGTTCCCTACCTGATCAAGCGCGCGGTGGAGTGGGGCAACAAGCCGCTGAGCGAGTTGCTGGCGGAGCTGATCAATGCGGACTCGGAGGCGCGCCGAGTCTGGTCGCTGCTTGGCGTACTGCCCTAATGAGCGGGGTTATATTTTTTATTCGAATATATAAATACGAATTCAGAATTTTTTAATCTATGGGTTCCTGGGGCAAGATGGGCGCACATTCCCCGGCTCGGAACCCAGCATGTCCGTCATCACCCATCCCCACGCCCGCGAGCTGACCAAATCGGTGCGCGCCACCGTGCTGGTGTTCAACGACCCCCGTTCCCGCGAGCTGCTGGAGCGCATCGAGCGCCTGGCGCCCAGCGAGGCCAACGCGCTGGTCATCGGCGAGACCGGCACCGGCAAGGAGCTGGTGGCGCGCCATATCCATGCCCTCAGCGGACGCAGCGGCGGCCCGTTCGTCGCGGTCAACTGCGGTGCATTCGCCGAGAGCCTGGTGGAGAGCGAGCTGTTCGGCCACGAGAAGGGCGCCTTTACCGGTGCGTTGCAGAGCAAGGCCGGCTGGTTCGAGGCGGCCAACGGCGGCACCTTGTTCCTCGACGAGATCGGCGACCTGCCGCCGAGCATCCAGGTCAAGCTGCTGCGCGTGCTGCAGGAGCGCGAGGTGGTGCGGCTCGGTTCGCGCCGGCCGATCCCCATCGACGTGCGGCTGGTGGCGGCGACCAACGTTGACCTGGCCGACGCGGTGGTCGCCGGGCACTTCCGCGAGGACCTGTTCTACCGCCTGCACGTGGCGACCATCCAACTGCCGCCGTTGCGCGAGCGCCGCGGCGATATCCTGCCGCTGGCCGAGTACTTCATCGTCGAGCACTGCCGGCGCCTCGGCTACACCAGCGCGAGCCTGAGCCCGGAAGCCGAGCGCAAGCTGCTCGGGCATTCCTGGGCGGGCAATATCCGCGAGCTGGAGAACGCCATCCACCACGCGCTGCTGGTCTGCCGCAACCGCCTGATCCAGCCGGCCGACCTGCACCTCATCGACATGCGTGCGCGCCAGGAGCCGAGCGGCTTGCGCCGCGCCCCCGAGAGCGCCGCCGGCTCGGCGCTGGAAGCGGCGCTGCAGGCACTGTTCGAGGAAAACCGCGAGGATCTCTACGAGCACATCGAGGAAACCGTGTTCCGCGCCGCCTATCGCTTCTGCCACGGCAACCAGTTGCAGACCGGACGCCTGCTGGGGATCAGCCGCAACATCGTGCGCGCCCGCCTGGAGAAGATCGGCGAGCTGGAAACCTCGCCACGACACAACGTGGTCTCGCTGGTGGGCAAGTGAGCGTGGTGCTTTACAGTCTTTCACAATTCCCCCACAAAACCGGCAAGAACCCGGACGGCGGCTGTTCTACAACGGAGCGGTGAATCTCGTTGGCCGGACCAGGGACGTCGCCATGCCTCGCTCCGCTCGCCTGTGTCGCTCGCTCCCGGTAGCCGCTTTCCCGGCCGCGCCGAGTCCGCCCGGTCCTCCAGTCACAGCAACCTTGGTTTCCCGACCCGGCGAAGAGGATCGCTGCATGCCGTACTGTTCGCCGGAACAACTCGCCGACCTCGGCCCGCTGCTGGATTGCCTGCGCCGCTGGCCGCGCATCCGCGAGCCGCGGCCGGGGGTGTTCTACCTGGGCGACCAGCCGTTCTGCCAGTTCCATTCGCGCAATGGCCAGCGCTGGGCCGACGTCAAGCGCCGCAAGGGGCGCCTGCCGCCGTTCGTCCTGCCGCCGGGCGACCAGTATTCGGCGCGGGCATTCCAGATATTCCTGCTCCAGGCCTACAAGCTGAACTGAACTGTTGCCCGGGCAACAGTCGGACAGCAGCGCTGTTGCGTGGCTGACAGGCCGAGGCCGGAAACCCGCCGCAACTGCCCGGAAAACGCACATTTCCCCGTTGGTACGGCCCTTGCTCCAGGGCACTGCACCTAGCGCAACAGTCCACAGGGAAATCCCATGACCAGCCCCTTCAAAGTCGTCGCCGTCTCCGGCGGCACTTATCGCCCGTCCCGCACCCTGGTACTCACCCAGGCCCTGATCGCCGAGCTTGGCCAGTCGCTGCCGATCGACAGCCGAGTCATCGAGCTGACCGACATCGCCGCGCCGCTGGGCGCTACCCTGGCGCGCAACCAGGCGCCGGCGGAACTGCAGGCGGTGCTCGACGAGATCGAAAGCGCCGACCTGCTGCTGGTCGCCTCGCCGGTCTACCGTGGCTCCTATCCGGGCCTGCTCAAGCACCTGTTCGACCTGATCGACCTCAACGCCTTGATCGACACCCCGGTGCTGCTCGCCGCCACTGGCGGCACCGAGCGCCACGCGCTGGTCCTCGACCACCAGTTGCGCCCGCTGTTCAGCTTCTTCCAGGCGATCACCCTGCCCATCGGGGTCTACGCCAGCGAGGCCGACTTCGACAACTACCGGATCGTCAGCGAGCCGCTGAAGGCGCGCATCCGCCTCGCCGCCGAGCGCGCCGCGCCGCTGTTCGGCGGACGCTCCGAACTGTTGAAGATCGCCTGAGGTGCGCCGATGAACGTGTTCTGGTTCCTCCCGACCCACGGCGATGGCCACTTCCTCGGCACCAGCCAGGGCGCGCGGCCGGTCTCGCTGCCTTACCTGAAACAGGTGGCACAGGCGGCCGATAGCCTCGGCTACCACGGCGTGCTGATCCCCACCGGACGCTCCTGCGAGGACTCCTGGGTGGTGGCCTCGGCGCTGGCGCCGCTGACCGAGCGCCTGCGCTTCCTGGTGGCGATCCGTCCGGGAATCGTTTCGCCGACCGTCTCGGCGCGGATGGCGGCGACCCTCGACCGCCTGTCCGGCGGGCGCCTGCTGATCAACGTGGTCACCGGCGGCGATCCCGACGAGAACCGCGGCGACGGCATCCATCTCGGCCACGCCGAGCGCTACGAGGTCACCGACGAGTTCCTTCGGGTCTGGCGGCGCGTCCTGCAGGGCGAGGCGGTGGACTTCCACGGCAAGCACATCCACGTGGAGAACGCCAAGGCGCTCTATCCGCCGCTGCAACGGCCGTATCCGCCGCTGTACTTCGGCGGTTCCTCGGAGGCCGCCCACGAACTGGCCGGCGAACAGGTGGACGTCTACCTGACCTGGGGCGAGCCGTTGCCGGCGGTGGCGGCGAAAATCGCCGACGTGCGCCAGCGAGCGGCTCGCCATGGGCGTACGGTGAAGTTCGGCATCCGCCTGCATGTGATCGTCCGCGAAACCGCCGAAGAAGCCTGGCGCGCCGCGGACAGGCTGATCGAACACATCTCCGACGAAACCATCGCCGCCGCGCAGCAGTCCTTCGCCCGTTTCGACTCCGAAGGCCAGCGACGCATGGCCGCGCTGCACGGCGGCCGCCGCGATCGCCTGGAGATCCAGCCGAACCTCTGGGCCGGGGTCGGCCTGGTGCGCGGCGGCGCCGGCACCGCGCTGGTCGGCGATCCGCGGCAGGTGGCGGAGCGCATCGGGGAATACGCCGAGCTCGGCATCGACAGCTTCATCTTCTCCGGCTATCCGCACCTGGAAGAGGCCTACCGCTTCGCCGAACTGGTCTTCCCGCTGCTGCCCGAACCCTACGCCAGCCTGGCCGGCCGTGGGCTGACCAACCTGACCGGGCCGTTCGGCGAAATGATCGCCAACGACGTGCTGCCGGCTCGCGCCGGCGCTTGAGCAGCCGGGCCCCCGAGGAGAAACCCCCTGTGAATGCGAAGACCCGCCCCGAGGCGCAAACGCCGTTGCAGATCGCCCGGCGCCTGGCCGCCGATTTCGCCGAGAACGCCGCCGAGCGCGACGTCGCCGGCGGTACCCCGAAGGCCGAGCGCGACGCGTTGCGCCGCAGCGGCCTGTTGTCGCTGATCATCCCGCGCGAATACGGCGGCCTGGGGGCGAGCTGGAGCGAAACCCTGCAAACCGTGCGCGAACTGGCCCGGGTCGACAGCTCGATCGCCCACGTCTATGGCTTCCAGCACCTGATGCTGGCCACCGTGCGCCTGTTCTCGCGGCCCGAGCAATGGCAGCCGTGGTTCGAGCTGACCGCGCGCAACCGCTGGTTCTGGGGCAACGCGCTGAACCCGCTGGACAACCGTACCGTGGCCCGGCGCTTCGACGGCTGGCGCGAGTTCTCCGGGAAGAAGAGCTTCTGCTCCGGCGCCCGCGATTCGGAGATGCTCATCGCCTCGGCACTGGACGGCGAGGGCGGGGCGCTGCTGATTGCCGCCATCCCCACCGCGCGCAGCGGTATCAGCCTGGGCCAGGATTGGGACAACATGGGCCAGCGGCAGACCGACAGCGGCAGCGCGATCTTCGAGCGGGTGCGGGTGGAGGAGAGCGAGTTGCTGCTCGATCCCGGGCCGCTGAGCACGCCGTTCGCCTGCCTGCGGCCGCTGATCGCCCAGTTGATCTTCACCGAGGTGTTCCTCGGCATCGCCGAAGGCGCCTTCGAGGAGGCTCGCCAGTACACCCTGCGCGAAGCGCGACCGTGGTTCCGCTCCGAGGTCGCCGAGGCCAATGCCGACCCCTATGTGCTGGCGCGCTACGGCGAATTCTGGGTCGGCCTGGAAAGCACCCGGGCGCTGGTCGAGCGCGCCGCGCAGCGCCTCGACGCCGCCTGGTCCAAGGGCCCGGCGCTGGACGCCAGCGAGCGCGGCCAGTTGGCCCTGGCCATCGCCGCCGCCAAGGTCGCCGCGACGCGCAACGGCCTCGACCTGTGCAACCGCATGTTCGAAGTCACCGGCGCCCGCTCCACTCACGCCGCCCTGCGCCTGGACCGCTACTGGCGCAACCTGCGCACCCAGACCCTGCACGACCCGCTGGACTACAAGATCCGCGAGCTGGGCGACTGGGCGCTGAACCAGTCACCGCCGCAACCGACCTTCTACTCATGAACGCTTCTACCCGTACTCCCGACCGGCTGCTGACGCTGCCACGTTCGCCGAACCTGGCGACCTCGATCCGCGCCACCGCCCAGGTCTTCGAGGATCCGAAGTCCCAGGCCCTGCTCGAACACCTGCGCCAGGTGGCGCCGAGCGAGGCCAGCGTGCTGGTGATCGGCGAGACCGGCACCGGCAAGGAACTGGTGGCGCGGCATATCCACAACCTCAGCGCGCGGCGCAACGGCCCGTTCGTGGCGGTCAACTGCGGGGCCTTCTCCGAGTCACTGGTGGAAGCCGAGCTGTTCGGCCACGAGAAGGGTGCCTTCACCGGCGCCCTGGCGGCCAAGGCCGGCTGGTTCGAGGAGGCCAACGGCGGCACCCTGTTCCTCGACGAGATCGGCGACCTGCCGATGCCGATCCAGGTCAAGTTGCTGCGCGTGTTGCAGGAGCGCGAGGTGGTGCGCCTGGGGTCGCGCAAGAGCATCCCCATCGACGTGCGCGTGCTGGCGGCGACCAACGTGCAACTGGAGCGGGCGATCAATGCCGGGCACTTCCGCGAGGACCTGTACTACCGGCTCAATGTCGTCAGTCTCGAACTGTCGCCGTTGCGCGAGCGACCCGGCGACATCCTGCCGCTGACCCGCCACTTCATCGCCGAATACAGCCGTCGCCTGGGCTACGGCCAGAGCCAGTTGAGCCCGGAGGCGGCGCAGAAGTTGCGTGCCTATTCCTGGCCGGGGAACATCCGCGAGCTGGAGAACGTCATCCACCATACCTTGCTGATCTGCCGCGACGGGCTGATCCGCGCGGATGACCTGCACCTGTCCAACCTGCGCCTGGAGCGTGGCGAGGAGCTGGCGCGCGGGGGCCCGGCGAGCGGCGCCGCCGAGCACTTGTTGCAGCAGGCTTTCCAGCGTCTGTTCGAAGAGCAGGGCGAGAACCTCCATGGGCGGGTCGAAGATGCCCTGCTGCGCGCGGCGTACCGTTTCTGCCACGGCAACCAGGTGCATACCGCCAACCTGCTGGGACTCAGCCGCAACGTCACGCGCACGCGGCTGATCGCCATCGGCGAACTGGTGGTGAACAAGCGCGGTGGCCAGCGGATCGATGGCGAGCGGGCGGTGCGGTTGTCGATCTGAGTTCAGGCGCTCGGGATCGCGGCGGGTAAGCGCAAGCGGTTATTCGGCCAACCTCCCGCAACTATCCGCCGTGCCGGCGCTGCGGCATTCGCCCAAACCCAGCCGGGCGCAGTAGACTCGGCGCTTTGCGGAGCGTCTGGCTCCGCGCTCTGCGCCAGGTGGAACTGCCCGATGCCCGATACCTCTCCCGATCTGCCGGCCATGTCGCCGCTCGCCGTCTATCGCCAGGCCGTGGAACAGCGCGGTTTCGCTCCCGACGAGGCGCAGCGGCGCGCCGCCGAGGCGCTGGAGCGTTGTTTCCAGGCCCTGCATGAAGCTCACCGCCACGGCGCGATCCAGGGCGTCTACCTGTGGGGACCGGTAGGACGCGGCAAGACCTGGCTGATGGATCACTTCTACCAGTGCCTGCGCGTGCCCGCGCGGCGCCAGCACTTCCACCACTTCATGCAATGGGTGCACCAGCGCCAGTTCGAACTGACCGGTACAGCCGACCCGTTGCGCGCCCTGGCCCGCGAGTTGGCGCGGGACGTGCGGGTGCTGTGCTTCGACGAGCTGTTCGTCAGCGATATCGGCGATGCCATCCTGCTCGGCAGCCTGCTGCGCATCATGTTCGAGGAGGGCGTGGTGCTGGTGGCCACTTCCAACCAGCCACCGGAGCAGTTGTACGCCGACGGTTTCAACCGCGAACGCTTCCTCCCGGCGATCGAGGCGATCCAGCGGCACATGGCGGTGGTCGCGGTGGATGGCGGCCAGGACCACCGCCTGCATCCCGGCCGGGCCGAGCAACGCTACTGGGTGGTGGAGGCGGGGCAGGCGAGCGGTTTCGCCGAACTCTTCGCGCGCCTGAGTGCCGGCGAAGCGGCATCCACGCAGCCCATCGAACTGGGGCACCGCCCGCTGGCGGTGCACCGGCACAGCGAATCGGTGCTCTGGTGCAGCTATGCGCAGCTCTGCGAGGCGCCGCTGTCGGCGCTGGACTTCATCGGCCTTTGCGACCGCTACCGGGCGATCCTGATGGACGACCTGCCGTGCCTGAGCGCCAGCCAGCGCGAAGGCCGCATAGCCCGTGGCACCGAGGACGGCGCGCAACTGGTGGAGGCGGGGGATCGCGAATTGCCGCAGTTGTCGGTGCACGACGACGGCGTGCGGCGCTTCATCGCCCTGGTGGACGAATGCTACGACCGCAAGGTGCCGCTCTACCTGGAGGCCAGGGTGCCGTTGGAGGCACTTTATACCGAGGGCTACCTGGCCTTCGCCTTCCGTCGCACCCTCAGCCGGCTGCGCGAGATGCAGCTGGCACGCTTCGGCAGCGACAGCGCCGGCTAGCGCCGCGCCGCCGAAGCGGGAACTGCGGATGGCCGCCCGCGCTCATCCGCCGGCCAGGCCGAGGCTCAGTAGCCGTGCCGGCGCAGCAGCGCGTCCATGTCTTGCGCCGCCGGGCGGCCCTGGAACTTCAGCAGTTCCGAGGTGCGGTTGGTGAAGAAACCGTCGACGCCGGCCGCGCCTAGGGCCTTGAAGTCTTCCGCCGAGTCCACCGAGTAGGCATGGATGAACAACCCGCGCGCGTGGGTCATGCGGTTCATCCAGGGTTTCACCAGGTCGGCGTAGCTCTGTTCGCCGCGTTCGCTGAGGGTCGCCGAGGGCCCGGTGCCCAGCGCGCCGTGGGCCTTGGCCCAGTCCAGCCAGGCGCCGAACTCGGCTTCGGACTTCACTTCCTGCCTGGCGTAGAAGGCCGCCTTGTCGGTTTCCCCGGATTCCTTGAAGGTCACTGGCGAACGGGCTTCCAGGTAACCGTCGCCGAGCCACAGCAGGAGAATCTTCGGCACTTGCGGCATGCTTTCTTGCAGCAGCTCCAGGCTGCTCTTCTCGAAGGTCTGCAGGATCACCCGGCCATTGCCGTGGGCCACGTCGACATGCCCGGCGGCGGCGCGCTCGCGGGGTTGCAGCCAGCCGCGGCGTTCCAGCAGCTTGCGCAGGTCGTCTTCGATGCCGGGGAATTGCGCCGGTACCTTGGTCTCCAGGTACAGGCCCGGCTTGTTGGCGCCGCCCTCGGCGATGTCGAGCATCTCGTCGAGGGTGAGGATGCGCAGGCCGACGAAGCCGGGCCGGGCGCGCTCGGGGAAGGCGCGATTGAACCAGGAGCCGGCGTCCAGGCGCTTGAGTTCGGCGAGAGTGAAGCTGCTCACCGGGTCCTTGGCGCGCTCCGGGAAGACCTCGGCGACGTCGGTGGTGCGCTCCAGGGTGTCGTCGTGGAGGGCGACCAGCACGCCGTCGCGGCTGCGCTGCACGTCGGCTTCCAGATAGTCGGCGCCGAGGTCGCGGGCCAGCAGGTAGGCCGCGGCGGTTTCCTCGGGGGCGTCGTACGAGGCGCCGCGGTGGGCGATGACCGCCGGCCAGGGCACGCCGGCGGCGGCGCTGAGGGCCTTGCCGGACGGCTCCGCGGCCTGGGCGGCGAGCCCCGCCGTCAGGCCGAGGAGGCCCAGGGTCTTGAATGTTCCTTGCCAGAATCTTTGCCGCATGAGGCGCCTTTCCTTCTTTCTTTTTCACGGGATTGCCGACCAGTCTGGCGTCGCCGGATGACCGGAGGACGACAGATACAGGTCTGTCCGGCGCGGGGAAAGATGCGCTGTCGCGGCGACGCTGGTTCCTGTCGCCCTCGGCAAAGCGCCAGCCCTCCCAGGCCGGGAGGGCGGATTCTACAGGCGTTTGTTCAGCAGGCGGGCCAGGCGGTCGCCGCCGAACTGGATCAACGTGACCAGCAGCACAAGGACGATGATCACGGTGAGCATCACCTGGGTGTCGAAGCGCTGGTAGCCGTAGCGGTAGGCCAGGTCGCCCAGGCCGCCGGCACCGATCGCGCCGGCCATGGCCGAGGAATTGATCATGGTCACCAGGGTGATGGTGAAGCCGCCGACGATGCCCGGTCGCGCCTCCGGCAACAGTACGTTGCAGATGATGTGGCGGCGTTCGCAGCCCATCGCCTGGGCCGCCTCCACCAGGCCGTGGTCGACTTCGCGCAGGCTGACCTCGGCGATCCGCGCGAAGAACGGCGTGGCGGCGATGGTCAGCGGCACCACCGCGGCCCAGACTCCATAGCTGGTGCCGACGATCATCCGGGTAAAGGGAATCAGCGCCACCATCAGGATCAGGAAGGGTACCGAGCGCAGCACGTTGACCAGACCGCCCAGGATGCGATTGAGCAGGCGCGCCTCGAAGATCCCGCCCGGCCCGGTGGTGACCAGCACCAGGGCCAGCGGGATACCCACCAGCAGGACGATGGCGGAGGACGCGCCGATCATCAGCAGGGTATCGAGGAAACCTTGCCAGAGCCGTTCAAGCATGGGCGACATGGCCGAGCACCTCCACCTTGTCCGCCACCAGCGCGGCCTTGGCCAGCACGCCGGGAAGCTCGCCGGGCGGCGCGCCGACCTGTAGCAGCAGGCGCCCCAGGGCGCGGCCCTGGATACGCTCTATGCCGCCGTGGAGCAGGTCGACGCGCTGGCCGATGGCCCTGGCGATGGCCAGCAGGTCCGGCACCCGTCGGCTGGCGCCGGTGTACTGGAGATCGAGCAGCACCGGGTCGCCGGCGCCGGGAGCCTGGCGCAGGCGCGCCTGGAGGTCGGCCGGGAGGGCGGCGCGCAGGCTGCCGAGCAGGCTTCGGGTGACGGCATGGCGCGGATCGCCGAAGACTTCCCAGACTTCGCCCTGTTCGACGATGCGGCCGCATTCGAGGACCACCACGCGGTCGCAGATCTCGCGGATGACCGCCATCTCGTGGGTGATCAGCACGATGGTCAGGCCCAGCCGGCGGTTGATGTCGCGCAGCAGCGCGAGGATCGCCTGGGTGCTCTCCGGGTCCAGCGCCGAGGTGGCTTCGTCGCAGAGCAGTATCTGCGGCTGGTGCACCAGCGCGCGGGCGATGCCGACGCGCTGTTTCTGCCCGCCGGAGAGCTGCGCCGGATAGGCGTCGCGTTTTTCCTCCAGGCCGACCAGTTGCAGCAGCCCGGCGACCCGCTCCTCGATCCGTGCCCGGGGCACCCCGGCCACCCGCAGCGGCAGGGCGATGTTCTGCCACACGGTCTTGGCCGACATCAGGTTGAAGTGCTGGAAGATCATGCCGATGCGTCGGCGCAGGGCGACCAGGCGCTGGCCGTCGTAGCCGCCGATGTCTTCGTCGTCGATCAGCACCTGCCCCTCGCTGGGACGCTCCAGGCGATTGAGGGTGCGGATCAGCGAGGACTTTCCGGCGCCGCTGCGGCCGATGATGCCGAACACTTCGCCGCGGCGGATTTCCAGGTCGATCTCCCGCAGGGCCTGGACTCCACCGGGGTAGCGCTTGCCCAGGCCGTGGAGACGGATGTGCGGCGTGGAGGCGCGCGTGTCGGGCGCCGTCGGGAACGGTTCGAGGGGCAGCAGGCTCGGGGGAACGGTCATGGCCGTCACTCCCAGCCCGGCTGGTACAGCGTGCCATGGGCCTTGTCCAGCGCGGCGCGGACCACCGGTGAATGCTGGTAGATGTCGACGAAGCGCGCCAGGCGGCCGTCGCGGTCCTGGTAGTCGCCGCGGGTGACGAACTGGATCACGTATTCCCGGTTGTCGATCCCGTCGAACAGCAGTGCCCGGGTCGGGTCGATGGTCCCGGCCAGGCGCAGGTAGTGCGGGTAACCCTGGGCCAGGTCGAAATCGTCGAGGGCGCGCGCCAGTTGCACCGCCTCCAGCTCGGTGATGCGGATGTCCTTCGGGTTGTCGACGATATCGTCGAGGGTCGCCTTGTAGCCGACGCCGTCCCTGAGCTTCAGCAGGCCGGCCTTCTGTAGCAGTTGCAGGCCGCGGCCGCCATTGATCGGGTCGTTGGCGATGGCCACGCTGGCGCCTTCCGGCAACTCTGCGAGGCTGGCGTAGCGCTTCGAATAGAGCCCGACGTTGTTGATGATCCCCGGCGCGAACGGCTTCAACTGGAAGCCGCCTTCGCGGTTGGCGTTTTCCAGGAAGGGCACGTGCTGGAAGTAGTTGGCGTCGATGTCGCCCTGGGCGAGGGTGATGTTGGGGGCGTTCCAGTCGCTGAACTCGACCAGTTCGACCTTCAGTCCCTGCTTGCCGGCTTCGCTCACGGCGACTTCCAGCGGCGGGGCGAAGGCGGCGGTGGTGCCGATCTTCAGCGGGGCGTCGGCGGCCTGGGCCGGGCCGCTGCCGAGGAGGACGGCCAGGCTCAGGGTTTTCAGGGTGTTCAGCATGGTGGGCTCCTGAACGAAAGGGAAAGTGGGGTCAGGCCTGGCGCTGGCGCGCGGCCGGGGGCTGGCGGAAGGCGGCGCCGGCGTGTTCCGCCTGCAGGCGCGCGCGGCCGCCGCCGAAGAGCTTCTCCCGCAGGGTGCCGGGAGCGTAGGCGGTCTTGTAGCTGCCGCGTGCCTGCAACTCGGGCACCACCAGGTCGATGAAGTCGGCGTAGCTCTCCGGCTCCACGGTGCGGGTCAGGTTGAAGCCGTCCAGGCCGGTATCGGCGATCCAGCCTTCGAGGTCGTCGGCGACCTGGCGCGGGTCGCCTACCAGGGTCACGTAGCGGCCGCCCAGGGCCAACTGGTCGAGGAGCTTGCGCACGGTGGAGTCGGTGCGCGCCACGGTGAGGTTCTTCACCACCGACTCGATGGCGTTGTTCTTCTCGTAGCGGATCGGCTCGTCGAGTCCGTAGCGCGACAGGTCGATGCCGCTGGAGCTGGCGAAGTGCGCCAGGCCGGCCTCGGGGCTGGCGTAGCGGCGGTACTCGGCATGCTTGTCGCGGGCCTCGGCCGCGGTGGCGGCGACGATCACGTTGATGCCCATGAAGATCCTGATGTCCTCGGCGCGACGGCCGGCGCCGACCACCGCCGCGCGGATGCGCTGCACCAGTTGGCGGGTGGCCTCGCGGGTCTGTCCGGAGACGAACACGCATTCGGCGTGGCGCGCGGCGAAGGCCAGGCCACGCTCCGAGGAGCCGGCCTGGAACAGCACCGGGGTGCGCTGTGGAGAGGGCTCGGCGAGGTGGTAGCCCTCGACCTGGTAGAACTCGCCATGGTGGCGGATCTTGTGGATCTTCTCCGGCCGCGCGTAGACCCGTCGCTGGCGGTCGGCGAGCACCGCGTCGTCTTCCCAGCTGCCCTCCCAGAGCTTGTAGAGGACCTCCAGGTACTCGTCGGCGCGGTCGTAGCGGCGGTCGTGCTCGATCTGCGCGGACTGGCCCATGGCCTTGGCCGCGCTTTCCAGGTAGCCGGTGACGATGTTCCAGCCGATCCGCCCGTCGCTCAGGTGGTCGAGGGTCGAGAGCCGCCGGGCGAACGGGTAGGGCGCCTCGTAGGTGAGGTTGGCGGTGACGCCGAAACCCAGGTGCTCGGTGACCCCGGCCATGGCCGAGACCAGCATCAGCGGGTCGTTCACCGGCAACTGGACGGCTTCGCGGGCGGTCACCTCGATGCCGCCCTGGTAGACGTCGTAGACGCCGAGGATATCGGCGATGAACAGGCCGTCGAACAGGCCGCGCTCCAGCAGCCGGGCCAGCTCGGTCCAGTGGCGCAGTTTGCGGTAGTCGCTGGAGCGGTCGCGCGGGTGGGTCCAGAGGCCGTGGTTGATATGGCCGACGCAATTCATGCTGAAGGCGTTTAGGAGAATCTGCTTCTTGCTCATGGCGGTTCCTTCGGCGTTCAGAGCGTGCCGCGGCGTGGCGGCAGGCGGCCGTTGAGGTAGTAGTCGCCGACCGCGTGGTACTTCCAGCGCACCGGGTCGTGCAGGGTGTGTACGCGGGCGTTGCGCCAGTGGCGGTCGAGACCGAGTTCGGCGAGACAGGCGCGGCTGCCGCCAAGCTCGATCAGCTTGCTGCCGGCCAACAGGGCGACCTCGGTGGTCAGCGCGCGGGCTTCGGCGACGGCGATCGAGGCGGCCGCCACGCTTTCCGCGTCCGGCTCGGCGGTGGCCCGGTCGAGCACCCGCCCGGCACGCTCCAGCAGCGCTTCGGCGGCGTGCAGGCGGATCGCCAGGCGGCCGATCTCATGGATGGTCAGTGGGTCGTCGCTGGCCTTGTCGACGCCGGAGTCGACCCAGGGCCGGGCGCGCTCGCGGACGAAACGCAGGGTGTCCTCGAAGGCGCCGCGGGCGATCCCGGCGTCGATCGCCGCGTGGAGGATCTGTGCCAGCGGGCCGACGGTGGTCGGGCGCTCGAAGGCGTCCTGGAACGAGACCACGTCCTCGGCGGCCACCGCTACCCGGTCGAACAGCGCCGAACCGCTGCCGGTGGTGCGTTGACCGAAGCCGGACCAGTCGTCGACGATTTCCAGCCCGGCGCTGTCGCGCGGGACGAAGGCCAGTTGCTGGCGGCCCTCGTCGTCCACCGCCAGGGTCGGCACCCGCTGCGCGTAGAGTGCGCCGGTGCAGTAGAACTTGCGCCCGTCCAGGCGGTAGCCGTCGCCGTCGGCGCGCAGGCGGGTACGGCGCTCGCTGGCGGTACGCGTGCCGATCTCGGCCAGGGCGTTGCCGAAACGCTCGCCGGCCAGGGCGGCGCCGAACAGGCGACCTTTCTGCGCCGGCGAGCCGTTCACCCGCAGCACTTCGAGGGCGTAGAAATGGTTCTGCGGAATCTGCCCCAGGGAACTGTCGGCGGCGCTGACGATCGCCACCACCTTCGCCAGGGTCACCCGCGAGACGCCGGCCCCGCCGTATTCGCGGGGCACCGCGATGCCCCACAGGCCGGAGCGGGAGAACAGTTCCAGTTCTTCCAGCGGCAGGCGCCGCTCGCGGTCGCGCTGGATGCTTTCGCGGGCGAACAGGGCGGCCAGCTCGCGGGCCGTTTCCAGGGCTTCGTCGTCGCTGCCGATGCGATGGGCAGCGGCCGTGGGATTGTCGCGCGTAGCGTGTGCGAGGCTCATCGGGCGCTCCTCAGATCCATGAGTGACGCGCCGGACGGGCGCCGTTCAGGTAGTAGTCGCCGACCGCGTGGACTTTCCAGCGCACCGGGTCGTGCAGGGTATGGGTGCGGGCGTTGCGCCAGTGCCGGTCGAGGTTGAACTCGGCGAGCGTGGCACGGCTGCCGGCCAGCTCGAAGAGCTTCTCGCTGGCGGCCAGGCTGATCTCGGTGCTCAGCACCTTGGCCTCGGCCACGGCGATCGAGGCGCGTGCCGCCGACTCGGCGTCCACCGGCCGCGCGGCCACTTCGTCGAGGACCTGGCCGGCCTTCTCCAGCAGGGCGTTGGCGGCGTGCAGCTCGATTTGCAGGCGGCCGACCTCGGCGATGCTGTAGAGCTCATCGCTGGCGCGTTCGACCTGGGCGTCGATCCAGGGCCGGCTGCGTTCGCGGACGAAAGCCTGGGCGTCGTCCAGCGCCGCCTGGGCGATGCCGGCGTCGATGGCGGCCTGGATCAGTTGCGAGACGGCGCCCTGGAGGCTCGGGATCTCGGCCAGCAGGCCGTTGTGGATCAGCATGTCGCCGGCTACCGGAACCTCGTCCAGCAGTACCGTGCCGCTGGCGGTGGTGCGCTGGCCGAAGCCGGACCAGTCGTCGACGATGCGCAGGCCGGGAGCGCCGCGCTCGACGAAGAGCATCACCGCGCGCTCTTCCTCGTCGATGGCCTTGACCGCCACCCAGTGGGCGAACAAGGCGCCGGTGGAGTAGAACTTCTCGCCGCTGACCCGGTAGCCGTCGCCGTCGCGACGGACCCGCGCCTTCAGCTCCAGGGTGTGGCGGGTATTGCGCTCCGGGCCGGCGTTGGCCAGCCGGCGGCCGTCGAGGATGCCACGGAACAGCTTGCGTTTCTGCGCCGGGCTGGCGACGTTGTCGATCACGCTGAGCAGGCCGAACTGGTTCTGCGGAATCTGTCCGAGGGCCGGGTCGGCGGCACAGATGACACGGAACACCTCGGCCAGGGTCACATGGGAAACCTGCGCGCCGCCATGGGCGCGGGGAATGCCGATGCCGCCCAGGCCGAGGCGGGTGAAGAGTTCCAGTTCCTGCCAGGGCAGGCGTCGTTCGCGGTCGCGTAGCGCCGCTTCGCGACGGGCCAGTCCGGCTACCTCGTGGGCGGCCTGCAACGCCTGGGCGTCGTTCTCGATGAGGCGTGCCGGGAGTAGCCGGGGCGCCTGGTCACGAAGATCCTTGGGTGCGGTTTCGTCGGTCATGGTTCAGCCTTGCAGCGTGGTGGTTCCGCCAGCGGCATCGGTGTGGCGCGGCTCGCGGGTTCGGTGGTGCGGGTGGAACGCCTGGAGGAGGGAGGGGAAACAGGCGGTAACGACATGCTCGCTGGGCACCTCTGGCAGTTCGGATAGGTGGCTGGCGCGATCGCCAAGCCTCTGCCGGGTCTGTTTGCACAAGCCGTGCCGTTTGCTAATCCATAGAAAAATCAAAGAGTTGGAGGTTTTCTCCAACAGTTTCTGCTGGTCCGCGGGCGCTACCTGTTGCTCCGCTGTTGCCAGGGCAACAGTTACCGGCGGATTACAGCCGGATGCCGCGCGCCAGCGCCGTGCTGCTAGGGTGATAGGGTTTCGCGCGCGGCGGCCTGGCGCGCGCCCACCCACTCGGATCGTCGAAGGAACTCCCATGCAGAGCGCTAACGCTTCAGAACTCACCACCGACATCGCCGTGATCGGCGGCGGCGCGGCCGGCATCGGCGTGATCGCCAGCCTGCTGAAACGTTCGCCGGGGTTGCGTATCAGCCTGATCGAGCCGGCGGACACCCACTACTACCAACCGGGCTGGACCCTGGTCGGTGGCGGCGCCTACGCACAGGGCGACACCGCGCGGCCGATGGCCGGGCTGGTCCCGCCCGGCGTAGAGTGGTTGCGCACCCGCGTCGAGCGGGTCGACCCCGAGGCGCGCCGACTGTTGCTGGAGGGCGGCGACAGCCTGGAATACCGCAACCTGATCGTCTGCCCCGGCCTGCGCCTGGCCTGGGAGCGCATCGAGGGCCTGGAGGAGACCCTGGGGCGCAACGGCGTCACCTCCAACTACCGCTACGACCTGGCGCCCTACACCTGGGAGCTGGTGCGCGGCCTGCGCGGCGGCAAGGCGCTGTTCACCCAGCCGGCGATGCCGATCAAGTGCGCCGGGGCGCCGCAGAAGGCCATGTACCTGTCCTGCGACCACTGGCTGCGGGAGGGCGTGCTGCAAGACATCGAGGTCGAGTTCGACCTGGCCGGCGCGGCGTTGTTCGGTGTCGCCGATTTCGTTCCGCCGCTGATGGAGTACGTGCGCAAGTATTCGGCCGAGCTGGCGTTCAATTCCAACCTGGTGAAGGTCGACGGCGCGGCGCGCAAGGCCTGGTTCGAGGTGAAGGACGCCGACGGCAACACCAATCTGGCGGAAAAGGACTTCGACCTGCTGCACGTGGTGCCGCCGCAACTGCCGCCGACCTTCGTCGCCGCCAGCGGCCTGGGCGACGCGGCCGGCTGGTGCGAAGTCGACCCGGCGACCCTGCAACATGTCCGCCATGGCGAGATCTTCGCCCTCGGCGATGTCTGCGGCACCGCCAACGCGAAGACCGCGGCGGCGGCGCGCAAGCAGATCGTGGTGGTGGCCGAGAACCTTCTCGGCCTGCGCAGCGGCCGTGGCCTGCCGCTGCGCTACGACGGCTACGGCGGTTGCCCGCTGACCGTCGAGCGCGGCCGGGTGGTGCTGGCGGAGTTCGGCTACGCCGGCAAGCTGCTGCCGACCTTCCCGCTGGAGCCCACCGCGGCCAGCCGCTTCGCCTGGCTGCTCAAGCGCCACGTACTGCCCTGGGTGTACTGGAACGCCATGCTCAAGGGCCGGGAGTGGCTGGCGCGGCCGGGGCGCTAGACCGGGCGGCAGCTCTCGGCCTGACCCTCCGCACGGCCGGCCTCAAAGCTCGTGGGCGAACGGCAGGTCCGGCCCCACCCGCGAGCAGGTGACCGCCGCCGCGCGGATGGCGAAGGCGAGCATCGCGTCGATCGCTTCCCGCGACAGCGCGACTAGCCCGGCCGGGCTGTCGGCGTCGAGGCGGCGGAGGTAGGCGAGGGTCGCCGCCTGGAAGGTATCGCCGGCGCCGACCGTATCGCGCAGCGCCAGGGCGGTATCCGCCGGGCGACTCCAGCTGCCATGGGTGCAGTGCACGCTGGCGCCGGCGCCGCCGTGGGTGACGAAGACCAGCCGGCAGCGCGGGTTCAGCCAGCCGCGGGCCACCTCGCCGGGGTCGCGGCCGGGGTAGAGCAGGGCCAGGTCTTCCTCGCTGGCCTTGATCAGGTGCGCATGACTGGCGAAGGCCTCGACCCGGCGCCGCCAGAGGTCGATGTCCGGCTGCGGGTCGAGGCGCACGTTGGGATCCAGGCTGACCAGGCGCCGGCCGCTCTCGCGCCGGACCAGCGCCAGCAGGGTGTCGGCCACCGGTGTCACCACCAGGGTATAGGAGCCGACGTGCAAACCGCGTATCCGCCCATCCAGCGTCGGCAGGTGTTCCAGGCGCACCTGGCGGTCGGCGCAGCCGTCGCCGCGGAACTGGTATTGCGCCGAGCCGCTGGCGTCGAGGCCGACCATCGCCAGGGTGGTCGGGGCGTCGCTGGGCACCAGGAAGCCGCAGTCCACGCCTTCTTCTTCGAGCACCCGGCGCAGCCGCGTGCCCAGGTAGTCGCTGGACAGCCCGCCGAACAGCGCCGCCTCCACGCCCAGCCGGCGCAGGCCGACGGCGACGTTGAACGGCGAGCCGCCGGCGATCGCGGTGAAGCCCAGCTCGTTGCTGCGCGCAGCGCTTTCCAGGCTGAAGACATCGAAAAGGGCCTCGCCACACACCAGGTACATGCAGATCTCCAAAACGCCAGAAGAGGAAGGAAAGCGACCATTATCGCGGAGGCAGGTGCTCCAGGTAACGCCGGTAGGCCTGTTCGTAGGCCGCCTGTTGTCGCGCCTGGGGCTGGGTGCGGGTCGACTCGTCGAGCGCCACGCAGCGCCGGCACAGGGCTTCCAGGCTTTCACCGGCGCCGCTTTCGCGGCCCAGGCTCCAGGCCGCCTGGAGCGCCGCGCCAAGGGCGGCGGCCTCGGTCTGCCGCGGACAGACCAGCGGCAGGCCGAGCAGGTCGGCGAGCGTCCGCCGCCACAGCGGGTTCTTCGCCGCGCCGCCGACCAGGCGGATTTCCTCGCCCGGCAGGCCGCTGGCGCGCAGCAGGTCGAGGCCGTAGCGCAGGCCGAAGGCGGTGCCTTCGAGCACCGCCCGGCAAAGATTGGCGCGGCTCAGGTTGGCCGCGGTCATGCCATGCAGGCTGGCGTTGGCGTGCGGTAGCGCCGGAACCCGCTCGCCGTCGAAGAACGGCAGCATCAGCAGACCCTCGGCGCCGACCGGCGCCTGGGCGGCCAGCCGGGAGAATTCGTCGAGGTCGAGGTGCAGCAGGTCCTGTACCAGGCCGCAGGCGCCGGTGAGGTTCATCGTGCAGGCCAGCGGCAGCCAACCGCCGGACGAGGCGCAGAAGGTCGCCAGCTCGCCGTGCGGACTGACCAGCGGCCGCTCGGCATAGGCGCTCAGGGTGCCGGAGGTGCCCAGGCTGGCGGTGAGCAGGCCGGGGCGGATGTTGCCGGTGCCGATGGCGGCGAGCATGTTGTCGCCGCCGCCGCAGGCGACCCGCGTGTGGGGAGCCAGGCCGAGGGCGGCGGCCGCTTCGGGGCGCAGGTTGCCGATGCAGGCGCCGGGCTCGATCAGCTCCGGCAGCGCCGCCGCCAGGCGTCCGCCCGGCTCGACCAGCTCCAGCACGTCGCTGGCCCAGGTGCGCCGGCGCACGTCGAAGTAGCCGCTGCCGGAGGCGTCGCCCGCTTCGCTGCAGACGCGGCCGGTGAGCCAGTGGTTGAGGTAGTCGTGGGGCAGGAGGATGTGCGCGACGCGGGCGAACAGCTCGGGAAAGCGGCGCCTGCTCCAGAGCAGCTTGGACAGCGTGTAGCCCGGCGCGAGCACCAGCCCCAGGCGTTCCAGCGAGCCGGCCGGGCCGCCGAGGGCTTCCAGCAGCTCGCGGTTCTCCGCCGCGCTCTCGGTGTCGCACCAGAGCTTGGCCGGGCGCAGCGCCCGGCCCTCGGCGTCGAGCAGGAGCAGCCCATGCTGCTGGGCGGAAACCGCCAGGGCGCGGACCTCGCGGCCGTCCACCGCGGCTTCTTCCAGGGCCATGCGTACCGCGCTGGCCATGGCTTCCAGCCAGTCCGCCGGGTCCTGCTCGCGGCGTCCGTCGCGGCCTTCCGGCGGGCGCTGCGCGGCGCTGCCCAGGCCCAGCGTGCGGCCGCTGCCGGCGTCGAGCAGCAGCGCCTTGCTGCCTTGGGTGCCGCAATCGATGCCGAGGAACAATCCGTGCATGCGGCCCTCCGGAGTCATTCGCCGAGTACCTGGCGCAGGGTTTCGCTGACGCCGTGTCGGCGCAGGCTGTCGTAGAGCCGCTCGAAGGCCTCGACGAAGGCCGCCGAGGCCGGGATCGCCGGGCCGAACACGGTCTCCACGCCGAGCAGGCGCCGGCCCAGGCCGTGGCGTTCGGCAACCAGCGCCTGGCATTCGGCGGCGCGCGGATCGGGAATCGGGTAGCGTTCGCCATGCTCGTCGACCCCGCCCAGGTACAGCGCCCAGGCCGCCACCACCAGGGCCACCCGTTCCAGCGGCCGGCCGGCGGCGATCAGCCGATTGGCGGTGGGGACGATGAACTTGGGAAACTTCGACGAGCCGTCCGAGCAGACCCGTTCCAGTTGGTCGGCGATGGCGCGGTTGGCGAAGCGCTCGACCAGGCTGTCCTTGTAGCGTTCCAGGTCGATCCCCGGTACCGGTGCCAGCAGCGGGGCCACGTCGCGGTCCATGAAGGCCCGCACGTAGCGGCGCAGCAGCGGGTCGCCGAGGGTCTCGTGGACGAAGCGGTAGCCGCGCAGGAAGCCCAGGTAGGTGAGCGCCAGGTGGCTGCCGTTGAGCAGGCCGATCTTCATCTCCTCGTAGGGCGTGACGTCGTCGGTGAACTGCACGCCGACCTTTTCCCAGGCCGGGCGCCCAGCGCTGAAACGATCTTCCAGCACCCATTGCACGAAGGGTTCGCAGACCACCGGCCAGGCGTCTTCCACGTCGTGCCGTTGGGCCAGTTGGCGGCGGTGGGCGGGGCTGGTCATCGGGGTGATGCGGTCGACCATGGCGTTGGGAAAGCTGACGTGCGTCGCGATCCAGCGCGCCAGCCCCGGGTCGAGCCGTTCGGCGAAGGCCAGCAGCGCCTTGCGCGCCACCTCGCCGTTATGCGGGAGGTTGTCGCAGGACATCACGGTGAACGCCGGCACGCCTGTGTCGCGGCGCCGCCGCAGAGCCTCGCAGAGAAAGCCGAAGACCCCGCGCGGGGTCCGCGGGTTGGCCAGGTCGTGGCGCACCAGCGGCAACTCGGCGAGGAACTCGCCGCTGCCATCGTCGATGCAGTAGCCGCCTTCGGTGATGGTCAGCGAGACGATGCGGATGGCCGGCTCGGCAAGTTTTTCCAGCAGCGCCTCGGCGCCGTCCTCGGCGAGCAGCATGCCGCTGATGGCGCCGATCACGCGGACCTCGGTGTCCGGTTGGTCGCCCAGCTCGTAGAGGGTGTAGAGGTAGTCCTGGGCGGCCAGGGCGTCGTGCATGGCGCGGTCGTCGCTGCGCAGGCCGGCGCCGCAGATCGCCCAGTCGAGGGCTTCGCCGCGGTTCATCAGGGCGTCGGTGTAGGCCGCCTGGTGCGCGCGGTGGAAGCCGCCGACGCCGATGTGGACGATGCCCTGGCGCAGTTGCGCGGGGTCGTAGGACGGGCGGGCGACAGCGGTCGCCAGCAGGGGGAGGTGCTGCCGGTTGAGTTTCATCGGTGGGTTCCCGCTGGCGGCTTCAGGCCGCCTGTTGCAGTCGTTTGTCGAGGGCCTGGCCGTTGCTGTCGAACAGGTGGCAGTGCTCCGGATCGAAGCCCAGCTCCAGGGGGGCGCCGTAGTCCGGTGCGAAATCGCCGCGCACGCGCAGGGTGAGCATTTCCCCCGAGTCGGCGCGGACATGGCAGAAGCTGTCGCTGCCCAGGCGCTCGCTGACGTCGGCGGCGACCCGCAGCAGGCCCTGGAAGGCATGGCCCGGGCGGGCGATGTTCAGGTGTTCCGGGCGGATGCCGAGGGTCACCGGGCTGCCGGTGGCCAGCTCGCCGGCGCATAGCGGCAGGCCGACGCGCGCGCCGCATTCGAGGGCGACCTCGCAGCGCTCGCCCTGGTTGCGGCTGAGATGGCCGCGCAGGAAGCCCATCTTCGGCGTGCCGAGGAAGCCGGCGACGAACAGGTTGGCCGGATGGTGGTAAAGCTCCAGCGGCGAGCCGACCTGCTCGACGCGCCCGCCGTTGAGCACCACGACCTTGTCCGCCAGGGTCATCGCCTCGACCTGGTCGTGGGTCACGTAGATCATGGTCGCCGCCAGTTCCTGGTGCAGCCGCGCCAGTTCCAGGCGCATCTGCACGCGCAGGGCGGCGTCGAGGTTGGACAGCGGTTCGTCGAAGAGGAATATCTTCGGGTTGCGCACGATCGCCCGGCCGATCGCCACCCGCTGCCGTTGGCCGCCGGAGAGCTGGCGCGGCTTGCGCTCCAGCAGCGCTTGCAGTTCGAGGATGCGTGCGGCGGCGTCGACCTTGGCGGCGACCTCGCGCTTGTCGACGCCGGCCAGGTCAAGGGCGAAGGAGAGGTTCCTGCGCACCGTCATGTGCGGGTACAGCGCGTAGGTCTGGAAGACCATCGCCAGGTCGCGTTTCGCCGGCGGGGTGTCGGTGATGTCCGTGCCGTCGAGGGCGATGCTGCCGCCGCTGGCCTCTTCGAGGCCGGCGATCAGGCGCAGCAGGGTCGACTTGCCGCAGCCGGAGGGGCCGACGAAGACTACGAACTCGCGGTCGCGGACGTCGAGGTCGATGCCCTTAATGATGGCCTGGCCGTCGAAGCCTTTCTGCAGGTTGCGGATCTTGAGATCAGCCATGGCGGAATACCTCCGTGGACGAAAGGATGGGGATGCGCTTCATTTCACGGCGCCGAAGGAAAGGCCGCGTACCAGCTGCTTCTGGCTGATCCAGCCGAAGACCAGGATCGGCGCGCAGGCGAGAGTGGAGACGGCCGAGAGCTTGGCCCAGAACAGTCCTTCGGGGCTGGAATAGGAGGCGACCAGGGCGGTCAGCGGGGCGGCGGCCGAGGAGGTCAGGTTGAGCGACCAGAAGGCCTCGTTCCAACACAGGATCAGCGACAGCAGCAGGGTCGAGGCGAGCCCGCCGCGGGCGATCGGCAGCAGTACGCGGACGATCTCCTGCCAGGTGCCGGCGCCGTCCAGGCGCGCTGCTTCGAGGATGTCCACGGGGATGTCCTTGAAGTAGGTGTACACCATCCAGACCACGATCGGCAGGTTGATCAGGGTGTAGACGATGATCAGCGCCAGCCGTGAATCGAGCAGGCCGAACTGCTTGGCCAGCAGGTAGATCGGCATCAGTACGCCGACCGGCGGAAGCATCTTGGTCGACAGCATCCAGAGCAGCGTGCGCTTGGTGTGGCGGGTCTCGAAGAAGGCTATGGAGTAGGCCGCCGGCACCGCGACGAGCATGCACAGGAGAGTCGCCGAGGAGGAGATCAGCAACGAGTTCCAGGCGTAGGCGAAGTAGTCGCTGCGCTCGTTGATGTGCAGGTAGTTCTCCAGGGTCGGCTGGAAGATGAACTGCGGCGGCGTGGCGAAGGCGTCGATCTCGCTCTTGAAGCTGGTCAGCAGCATCCAGAAGATCGGGAAGAACAGCAGCAGGGCGATGCCCCAGCAGAGCAGGCCGAGCAGGGCATTGCGCAGGCGGCGGGATTGCTTGAGTGTCAGCATGGCGGGTTCCTCAGCTGCGCTCGGTAAGGTTCTTGCCGATCATCCGCACCAGCACGATGGCGGCGATATTGGCGATCAGCACCGCGATCAGGCCCCCGGCCGAGGCCATGCCGACATCGAACTGCAGCAGCGCCTGGTTGTAGATCAGGTAGGCGAGGTTGGTCGATTCGTAGCCGGGGCCGCCGCTGGTGGTGGTGAAGATCTCGGCGAACACCGAGAGCAGGAAGATCGTCTCGATCATCAGCACCACCGCGATGGGCCGCGCCAGGTGCGGCAGGGTCAGGTGCCAGAAGATCGCCAGCGGACCGGCGCCGTCGAGGCGGGCAGCCTCCTTCTGCTCCTGGTCGAGGGACTGCATGGCGGTCATCAGGATCAGGATGGCGAAGGGCAGCCATTGCCAGGAGACGATGAGGATGATCGACAGCAGCGGATAGTGCGCCAGCCAATCCACCGGCTCGGCGCCGAACAGGCGCCAGACGGCGGCGAGGATGCCCGAGACCGGGTGGAAGATCAGGTTCTTCCAGAGCAGCGCGCTCACCGTCGGCATGATGAAGAACGGCGAGATCAGCAACACCCGCACCGCGCCGCGGCCGAAGAATTCGCCGGCCTCCAGCAGCGCGGCGATGAGCACGCCGAACGCCACGCTGATCGCCAGCACGCTGCCCACCAGCAGCAGGGTGTTCAGCGCGCCGGGCAGGAAGCCGGCGTCGGTGACGAAGAAGGTGAAGTTCTCCAGGCCGACGAAGGCATTCTCGCCGGGATACAGCAGGTTGTAGCGGATCAGCGAGAAATACAGGGTCATGCCCAGGGGCACGATCATCCACAACAGCAGCAGCGCCACCGAGGGGCTGACCAGGAGCCAGCCAGGGCCGCGCCGGCGGCGCTGGAGACGGCGGCGGGCGGGACGGGCCGGGAGCGGGGTATCGAGGGCCGAGGTGTTCATGGCGACTCCGTCTGGATCTTCAAGGACAAGCGCTCGAGCAGCGCCGCGCCGGGCGCGGCTGCGCCCGGCGGCGGACTACTTCGGATAGCCGGCGCGCTTCATCTCGCGGGCGGTGCTCTGCTGCGCGGCGGCGAGCGCCTGGTCGCTGCTCATCTGCCCGGTGAGGGCGGCGGAGAACAGCTTGCCGACCTGGGTGCCGATGGCCTGGAACTCGGGGATGGTGACCAACTGGATGCCGACATAGGGCACCGGCTTCAGCGTCGGATGGTTGGGATCGACGCGCTTCAGCGATTCCAGGGTGACCCGCGCGAACGGCGCGGCGGCCAGGTAGGCCTCGCTGTAGGTCGAGGCGCGGGTGCCGGGCGGCACGTTGGCCACGCCTTCCCTGTCCGCCACCAGCTTGCCGTACGCCTGCGAGGTGGCCCAGGTGGCGAAGGCCTTCGCCACGTCCTTGGCGCGCGAGCTGGCGGGAATCGCCAGGGCCCAGGAATACAGCCAGGAGGCGCCCTTGTCGGTAACTTCCCGGGGGGCGAAGGCGAAGCCGGTGGCGTCGGCGACCTTGCTCTGGCTCTTGTCGGTGACGAACGAACCGGCGACGCTGGCGTCCACCCAGATCGCGCACTTGCCGCTGTTGAACAGCGCCAGGTTCTCGTTGAATCCGTTGCTGGAGGCGCCGGGCGGGCCGTACCGCTTGAGGGTGGAGACATAGAAGTCGAGAGCCTTCTTCCATTCGCCGCCGCTGAATTCGGGCTGCCATCGCTCGTCGAACCAGCGTGCGCCGAAGGCGTTGGCCAGGGTGCCGATCAACGCCATGTTCTCGCCCCAGCCGGCCTTGCCGCGCAGGCAGATGCCGTATTGGCCCTGGTCCGGGCGGTTGAGCCTGGCGGCGAATTCGCCGAGCTGGGTCCAGGTCGGTTGCTCGGGCATCCGCAGCCCGGCCTGCTGGAACAGGTCCTTGCGGTAGTAGGTGATCGAGGCTTCGGCGTAGAACGGCAGGGCGTACAGCGTGCCCTTGACGGAGAGACCGTCGCGCACCGAGGGCAACAGGTCGTCCAGGGCGTAGTCGGCGGGCAGCCCGCTCATCGGCTCCAGCCAGCCCTTGGCGCCCCACAGCGCGGCTTCGTACATGCCGATGGTGAGCAGGTCGAACTGTCCGCCCTGGGTGGCGATGTCGGTGGTCAGGCGCTGGCGCAGGACGTTCTCTTCGAGCACCACCCATTTCAGCGAGATGTCCGGGTGGCTTTCCTCGAACACCTTGGACAGGCGTTGCATGCGGATCATGTCGTTGTTGTTGACCGTGGCGATGGTCAGGGTCTCGGCGCCCTGGGCCAGCAGGGGCAGGGCGAGGCAGGCGGCGGCCAGGCAGGCCTTGATCGAGTCGTTCATCGGTGAACTCCTCTTCCGGGCCGGCGGGCGGCGCGGAAGACATTATTGTTTTTGTGTCGCTCGCTGCCGATTACACAGGCGCGTCACGCAACCGACAAAGCCTCGACTGCACTTCGACCGATACTTTTTTGCACCGCCGGGGTGGGGCGCTGGAGGCTCAGAGCAGGTTCTGCTCGGTCAGCCGCTGGGTCACCAGGCGCCGGTAGCCGGTGGGCGTCATGCCCTTGAGCTGCTGGAAGCGCCGGTTGAAATTGGACAGGTTGCTGAAGCCCGACTCGAAGCACACCTCGGTCACCGGCAGCTCGCTGCGGGCCAGCAGCTCGCAGGACTTGCTGATACGCAAGCGGTTGACGAACTCGACGAAGCCGCGCCCGGCGGCCTGCTTGAAGAAGCGCGAGAAGTAGGTGGGGGTCATGCCCAGGTGGGCGGCGACCTGCTCCTGGGTGAGGTCCTGGGCGTAGTGCTGGAAGATGTAGTCCACCGCCCGGTTGATCCGTTCGACGTTGTGCTCGTCGGCCAGTTGCGAGGAAGTGACGGTAGAGAGCAACTGGTAGTCCTCGCATTCGGCGAGCTGTTCCATGAGGATAAAAAAGTATCCCAGGCGGGTCATGCCGCCGCTGTCGGCGATGCGTTGCAAGAGTCGCCGGCTTTCGCCGATCAGCGCCGGGTCGCGGAACTCGATGCCGTAGCGCGCCCGCGCCAGCAGCGGGGCCAGGCGGTTCAGCTCGGAGAATACGCCGCTGCCGTCCTCCAGCACCTCGTCGGTGAAGTTCACCAGCATGTCGCGCCGGGCCACCACCTCGTCGGGCTCCACCTGGCTGATCCAGTTGTGCGGCAGGTTGGGACCGGTGAGGAACAGGGTGTCGGGGGCGAAGTTGCCGATGTAGTCGCCGATGAATACCTTGCCGGAGCTGGCGACGATCAGGTGCAGCTCGTATTCCTTGTGGAAGTGCCAGCGCACCAGCGGGCTGGGGAAGCCGTGCTGGCGGTAGATCAGCGAATGGCCTTCGTGATCGTCCATCAGCTCGTAGGACGGATCGGTGACTTTGCTGGCTCTGGGCATGGGCGCGGGCCGACCGGGGGAACGAAGGCACATCCTAGCCCGAAGCGGCGGGGCTGTGCAGGGGACCACCCGCGAGCCTCGCTCCCCTGCGTGGCGCCGGGTGGCCGCAGGGGCGGGTAGCGGGCCGTGGCTCTATCCGCCGCCATCCGCTTCAACGCCGCGCCGTGACCTGCGGCGTGGCGCCGGGAACCGCCAGGTTCACCGCCTTCTCCTCGCGCGGCGTACCTTCGGGCACCCAGTCGTAGGCCACCGGCAGCGCGCGGTAGACCCAGTTGCTCCGGGCGTCGCCGCGCGGCGCCTTGCCGAAGTAGGGGCTGACGTACTCCCAGACGATCTCGCCGCCGGGCGTTACCTGGAAGAAGCGTCCGTTCTGCCCTTCGTCGATCAGCGTATTGCCGTTGGGCAGGCGCCGCGCGCTGCTGATGAAGGCGCTGTAGAAGGCCCAGCCGGGCTGCTGCGAGTCCTCGGCAGTGTATTGCCAGACGATCTGCTTCTTCAGCGGGTCGATTTCCAGTACCCGCGAGCCGGAGACCAGCCCGCGCTGTACCGAGGGGTAACCGGCGTCACCCTGGTTGTCGAACACCAGCAGGTTGCCGGCGCCCGGCAGGCCCTCGGGAATGAGGTGGGCGTCGTGCTGGCCACTGATCTGGTCCACCGGGCGCGGCAGCTTACGGGCGCTCTTCGGGTCGATCGGCGGAAGGTTCGGGCCGAGGCGCCAGACCACCTTGCCGCTGGCCTTGTCGACGATCGCTATGAAGTTGGCGTTGCGTGAGTCGAGCAGCAGGTTGTCCGGGGCGAAGCGCCGGTCGCCGGCAGCGTGCCAGCGGTTCTCGCCGAGCGGGGCGAGGTTGTTGATGTGCAGGTAGTCGGGGTTCTCGCTGGCCCGTACCCGCTTCAACTGGTCGGCGGTGAATCCGAATTCGTCGAGATGCTCCGAAGCGGTCCAGCTCCAGGCCAGCTTGCCCTGCGGCGTGACCTCGTAGATCACGTCATCGATTACCCGGGGCACGGCGAAGCCCTTCACCGCGTGGACCTTGTTCGCCAGCAGCAGGGTGTTGCCGTTGGCCAGCCGGCGCTGGTCGTGGTGCTGATGGGCGGCGCCGCCCGGCGCCTGGTCACCCCAGCGCCAGACCTCCTTGCCATCCCAGTCCAGCTCGCCGAGGGCCTGGTTGGCCAGGCCGTTGCCGGGCGAGGCCAGCTTGTCCGGAGCGGCCAGGTCGGCCAGTTGCAGCAGCACATGGCCGCGCTTGCCGCCGTTCAGGGCCGGGTCGATCACGGCGGCGGGGAAGCCGGGGTAGTCCCAGCGCTTCACCTCGTTGCCGTTCATGTCGATCAGGTGGGTCTTGCGGTCTGCGCCGCTGAAGATCACGTACTGGTTGAAGGCCTTCTGCGGGTCGTAGCGGGTCACTCCGGTGGGGTAGACGCTGGGCGCGGCATGGGCGCCGGCGGCGAGCAGCGCGGCGCTGAGCAGGAGCATCGGGAATCTGGGCATGGCGGGTTCCTCGGCGATCGGTTCAGAAGTCGTAGCGGGCGGTCACGCCCAGGGTGCGCGGCGTGCCGAGCACGCCGGCGTAGCCGCCGTTGGCGGAATTCCAGAGGCTGGTGAAGTAGGTCTTGTCGAAAGCGTTCTTCAGCCACAGGGACAGGTCCCACTGGCCGTCCCCGTAGTCGCCGCGCAGGCCGGCGGAGGCGTTGACCAGGGCGTAGCTGGGGATCTGTCCGTATGCGGAATCGTCGATGGTGCCCACCGCCCTGGAGCGGAACGCGTAGCTGGCGGTGAGGTAGGGCTCCAGGCCATCGTCGAGCTTCCAGCGATACTCGCCATTGAGGTTGGCGATGTACTTCGAGGCACCGACCACCTGGTGCCCGCTGAGGTCGCAGGACGCCGGGGCGCCGGTCTGGAAGGCCACCTCGGGGGCGCACGGGGCGTTCTTGTAGGACAGGTAGCGAACGTCGTTGTAGGACGCATTGAAATTCAGGGTCAGGCCGCGGATCGGCAGGGCCGTCGCTTCGAACTCCAGGCCGCGCGAGCGCACATCGCCGGCATTGGTCAGGTACTGGGTGCGGTTGGCCTCGTCGTAGGCATTGGCCTGGTAGCCGTGGACCACGGTCCAGAACAGGTTGCCGTTGAGGATCAGGCGGTTGTCGAGGAGGGTGGTCTTCAACCCCAGCTCGGCATCGTTGGCGCGCTCGGTGCCAATCAGCAGCGAGTCGGCACCGGCGCTGGGAGCGCTGGCCACGGTCAGGTTGACGCCGCCGGATTTCTCGCCGTGGGACAGCGAGGCGTAGCCCAGAACCTGGTCGCTGAAGCGGTAGCTGAGGCTGAGCAGAGCGGACGGACTGACGCTGTGCAGGCCGATGTCGCCGCTGTCGTAGGCGCCGACCCTGCCGTTGCGCGCGGCCGCCGCCGCGCCGCTCACCGCGGCGCCGCCGAGCGGGGCGTAGCGTTCGACCCAGGCGGACTTTTCCTCGTAGGTGCCGCGCACGCCGGCGGTGAGGTCCAGGCGCTCGGTTAGGTGCCAGGTGCCCTGGGCGAACAGCGCGTAGCTGTCGGTGTCGATGTGCCCGCGACCGCGGGTGCTGACGTCGCTCAGGGCGCCGGCGGGGGTTCCGTTCCAGATGTCTGCCCTGGGCCCGTAGTCGGTGAAGGACTTGTTGTCGAGGTCCTGGCCGAAGTAGTAGGCGCCGAGCACGTAGTCGAAGAAGCCGCCGCTGGGCGAAGCCAGGCGGATTTCCTGCGACCACTGCTTGTCGCGCACCGAGACTCCGGCGTTATAGGCCGCCGGTACGTCCAGGCCGTCGTCGTTGCGCGGCGTGAAATCCCACCAGCGGTAGGCGCTGATGGAAGTGAGGGTGAAGTCGTTGGCCAGCTTCCAGTTGGCTTCCACCGAGGTTCCGCCCTGGAACACCGTGACCTGCTGGTCCGAGTCGAAGTTGACCTTGCGCCGATGGCCGTCCACCAGCGTCGCGCCGGCCGCGGCGGCGCGCTGTTCGTAGCGGTTCACGCCGTTCACCGTGGGGCCGCTGCTGAACAGGGTAAGGACACCATTGTCGGAGTCTTCCTCGTTGTAGTCGCCGATCCAGCGCAGGCTGAAGTCGTCGTTCGGCTTGAACAGCAACTGCCCGCGGAAACCCTGGCGTGCGCCGCCGTTGAGGGTATTGCCGTCGTGGAGGTTCTTCACGTAGCCGTCGTCGCGGGTGCGGTAGGCCGACAGGCGCCCGGCGAGGGTCTCGCCGAGCGGTCCGGAAATCGTGCCCCTGGCCTGGAAGTAGCCGTCCTCGCCTCCGGATATCTCAACGCTGCGCTCCGGAGTGAAGCTCGGCGCACGGGTGCCGATGTTGATCACCCCGGCCGTGGTGTTCTTGCCGAACAGGGTGCCCTGCGGGCCGCGCAAGACCTCCAGCTGCTCGATGTCGAGAAGGTCGAACGAGGCCATGCCGGGGCGGCCGAGGTAGACGTTGTCGAGGTACAGCCCGACGCTGCCTTCCAGGCCGTCGCTGGCCGGGTTGTTGCCGAGGCCGCGGATCGACACGCTGGACTGGCGCGCGTGGACGTAGGCGACGTTGGTGCTCGGCACCAGTTGCTGCAGGTCCTGCACCCGGTAGATGCGCTGGCTCTCCAGGGTTTCGCCGCCGAGCACGCTCATCGCGGTGGGCACATCCTGGGAGTTTTCCACCCGTCGCCGCGAGGTCACCGTGACGGTCTGCAGGGTGGTGGCCGGCTGCGCCTGGCGCGCCTCTTCGGTGCCCGCGGGGGTGTCGTCGGCGCCGGCCAGTTGCGCCCCTCCGGCGCAGGCCAGGCAGATCGACAGGGGCAGCAGGCGACGGCGGAACGGTGCGCTGCGGGACGACGGGATGGAGCGGTACGCGGGTCGGCGATTCATGTGTGGGTCCTGGATGAAGGGGTGACTGCTAATTCCGTATGGTTATTTATTTATGTTTTATATTGCTTTTACGGAATAAGAGATTGCCTTTATAAAAAGCCCACGCCGTCCCCGGCAATTGCATTCGCCCGATATTTTCCATGTAGAAAATGCATATCGATCTCCGCCAGCTCCGCCACTTCATCGCCCTTCACGAGCACCGCAGCTTCGTCGCCGCGGCGCTGGCGGTTAACCTTTCGCAATCGGCCTTCAGCCGCAGCATCCAGGCGCTCGAACACAGCGCTGGCTGCCGCCTGGTGGACCGCGCTGCCAAGGACCTGCGTCCGACCAAGCAGGGCCTGATCGTCCTCGAACATGCGCGCCGGCTGGTCAGCGGCGCGCACAACCTGGCCAACGAGATCGCCCTGTTCAACGGCCTGGAGGCCGGCGAACTGCGCTTCGGCGCCGGACCGGCTCCCGCCACCTGGCTGGTGCCGCGTGCGGTGGGGCGCTTCAACGTGCGTTATCCGAAGGCGCGGGTGAGTTTCCAGGTCGAACACTGGCAGGCGCTGAACCGCCGCCTGCAGGCCGAGGAGTTCGAGTTCTTCGTCGCCGACACCCGGCATTTCGAGGCCGACCCGCAATACCGGACCTCGCGCCTGCGTCCCCGGCGCTGGCATTTCTGCTGCCGCGAGGGGCATCCGCTGGCCGCTCGCGAGAGCGTTTCCGCCGAGGAGCTGTTGAGCTTCCCGCTGGCGACCAACATCAGCCCGCCGAACATCCGCAAGGTGCTGGTGGACCTCAGCGGGCGTCCCGACTTCCGCCCGGCCATCGAGTGCGAGAACGGCCATAGCCTGCTCGGCGTGGTTCTCGCCTCGGATGCCATCGGCATCAGCAGCGGCCTCGGCGACCTGGCGCCGCCGGGACAGGGAGGCCTGCGTCCGCTGCGGGTGCGCGAGCTGCCCGACGACCTCGACGAACTGCATACCCGCTACGGCATCGTCAGCCGCGCCGGCTACAGCCTGTCGCCGCTGGCGGAGGCGATGATCGACGAACTGAAGCGGGTCGACGACGCCACCTGAATTGCGTCGCACGCATGCCAACTATGTTCCGAATGCGCTTGCCGCCGGACGCGGCGGGCCGCGAAATGAAGCGTCGTTTCCTTTTCGCGAGCCGTCATGAGCCAGCCCAAGCCGATCCGCAACGTCCTCTACATCATGTGCGACCAACTGCGTCGCGATTACCTGTCCTGCTACGGCCATCCCTATCTGCACACGCCGAACATCGACCGCCTGGCCGCGGAGGGCGTGCGCTTCGCCCGTGCCTATACCCAGGGCACCATCTGCGGGCCGTCGCGGATGTCCTCGTACACCGGGCGCTACGTCAGCAGCCACCAGGTGGCCTGGAACGCGGTGCCGCTGCCGCTGGAGGAACTGACCCTGGGCGACTACCTGCGCGCCGCGGGAGTCCGCACCGCGCTGGTCGGCAAGACCCACGCCACGGCCAACCTGGAAGGCATGCGGCGGTTCGGCATCGATCCGGCCAGCGCGCGCGGCGCGGCCCTCGCCGAAGCCGGCTTCGAGCCCTACGACCGCAATGACGGGGTCTACCCGGATGACCCGGCCTTCGCCGACAAGCGCGAAAGCGCGCCCTACACCCACTACCTGCGGCGCCTCGGCTTCACCGGCGACAACCCCTGGCACGACTGGGCCAACTCCGCCGCCAGCGCCGACGGGGAAATCCTCAGCGGCTGGCGGATGCGCCATGCCGGATTGCCGACACGCTTGCCGGAGGCGCACAGCGAGACCGCCTATACCACCCGTCGCGCCATGGATTTCATCGACGAGCAGGGCGAGCGTCCCTGGTGCCTGCACCTGTCCTACATCAAGCCGCACTGGCCCTACATCGCGCCGGCGCCGTACCACGCGCTGTACCGCGCCGACCAGGTGCTCCCGGCGCTACGCGCGGCGCCCGGCGAAGAAAGCGACCACCCGGTGTACCGCGCCTTCCGCGAACATCGCGAGAGCCTCAATTTCTCCCGCGAAGACGTGCGCCGGCAGGTGATACCTACCTACATGGGGCTGATCCGCCAGGTCGACGACCAGCTCGGCCGGCTCTTCCAGCACATGCGCGCCAGCGGGCGCTGGGACGATACCCTGATCGTCTTCACCAGTGACCATGGCGATTTCCTCGGCGACCACGGCCTGGGCGAGAAGGAGTTCCTCCTCGAGTCGGCGGTGGGCGTGCCGTTGCTGATCCGCGATCCGCGCCCCGAGGCGGACGCCACCCGCGGCCGGGTGGAGGAGGCGCTGGTGCAGTCCATCGACGTACTGCCGAGCATCCTCGAAGCCTTCGCCGTCGAGCCCGCCAGCCATCGCATCGAGGGCCGTTCGCTGCTGCCCTTCGTCCATGGCGCGCCGCCGGCGGACTGGCGCCGCTACGCCATCGCCGAGTACGACTACGCCTTCCAGGCGCCGGCGCGGGAGCGCCTGGGCCGACCCATCGATGCCTGCCGCATGTACATGGTGCGCAGCGAGCGCTGGAAGTACATCGCCTACGACGGCTTCCGCGCCCAACTGTTCGACCTTGCCAGCGACCCCGGCGAATTGCGCGACCTCGGCGCCGACCCGGCGCATGCGGCGGTGCGCGAGGCCCATGCCGGGATGCTGTTCGACTGGCTGCGCGGGCTGAAGCGGCGGACTACCATCAGCAACGCGGAGATCGACCTGCGCGGCCAGGCGTTCCGCTACGGCGAGCCGGAAGGCGGGCGCCTGGTACCGATCGGTCTCTGGTGATCAGCGGCTGGCCTTGCGATAGGCCCCCGGCTGCTGCCCGGTGGCCTTGTGGAAGGCACGGGTGAAGGCGGCGGTGGACTGGTAGCCGACCGCCGCCGCGACCTCGGCGACGCTGGCGTCGGCGCGCAGCAGGGCGCAGGCGCGGTGCATGCGCAGGGCCAGCAGGACCTGCCCCGGCGACTGACCGCTGAGTTCGTTGAAGCGCTTGAAGAAGGCCGAGCGCGAGAGTCCGGTGCGTTCGGCCATCTGTTCCAGGCTCCAGGGCTGTTCGGGTGCCTCGATCAGCGCTTCCAGCAGGCCGGCGAACTGCGGCTGGCGTGCCAGTGCCACCAGGCCGCCGAGGGTCGGGTTGTCGAGCACCTGCTGGCGCAACACGTAGAGGAACAGCAGGTGGCTGAGGCGCTCCAGCAGAACCGGCGACGGCGCCGGCTGGCGGCGGCACTCGTCGACGATCAGGGCGAACAGGCGTCGCGCCGCGTCCAGCGCCGGATCGCCGGCGCGCAGGATCAGCCAGTCGGGCAGGGCGTCGACGATCAGCCCGGACAATCCCGAATGGAAGTGGAAGAACCCGCAGACCAGGCCGGCACCGTCCGCCGCGTTCCACTCCAGCGCCTGCATTTCGCCACGCGGCTGGCAGCGCGCTGCCTCGGCGGTGGCCTCGCTGGACAGGCGGAACTCGACGTCGCGCAGGAAGAACAGCGCGTCGCCGCTGTCCAGTCGCCAGCCCCGGGCGCTTCCGGCGACGTGCGCCCAGCAGTGTCCCTGCACCACCAGGTGGAAGCTGGCACGCGCCAGACCGTGGGTGGAGGCATGCCAGCCGCCACAGTAGCGACCGACATGGAACAGGCTGGTGTCGACTTCGAGGCTGTCTAATAACCAATCGACAAGGGGGTTGGACGAATTCATCTAAGGGAAAGACTCAAGAGCAAGTGATAGCGACTTTAGAATATTGAATGGATTTCTTATTACCAAGAGACTTCTTCGACACCTCAACCACCGGAGTCGAAAGCATGTCACGCGTTCCCGTGCTCACCCTGGAAAACGCCCCCGAGGCGGCGCGTCCGTTCCTCCAGACCGCGCTGAACAACTCGGGTTATATCCCGAATCTGCTCGGCGTGCTGGCCAATGCGCCGGCCGCCCTGGAAACCTACCTCACCGTGTCCGGGCTGAACGCCAAGGCCAGCCTCGGCCTGCCCGAGCGGGAAGTGGTGCAACTGGTGGCGGCCACCACCCATGGCTGCGACTTCTGCGTTGCCGGGCACACCGCGGTGGCGCGCAACAAGGCGCGCCTGCCGGAGCCGGTGATCGAGGCCCTGCGCGCCCGCGGCGAACTGCCCGATGCCCGCTACGAAGCCCTGGCCGACTTCACCCGCGCGGTGATCGCCAGCCGCGGTGCGGTCACCGACGAGCAGTTCGAAGCCTTCCGCGCCGCCGGTTTCGACCAGGCCCAGGCCCTGGAAGTGATCCTCGGGGTGAGCCTGGCGACGCTCTGCAACTTCGCCAACGTGTTCGCCCGCACGCCGCTCAATGCCGAGCTGGAGCAATATCGCTGGACCAACCCGCAGGCCTGAGCCTGCGCTTGCCGGGCGGCATGCCGCGCCGGCGCAAGGAGTGACGACCATGCTTGACCCGACCCTGAGCGACTGGCTCGACCGCCAGGCCGACGCCCTCGACCGCGGCGACGCCGATCCCGCCGCGCTGCTGCCGCGCCTGGCCGCCGCCGGCGTGCTCGGCGTGGCGGTGGAGGAACGCCTCGGCGGCGCCGGCGGCACGCTCGCCGACGCGGTGGAGCGGGTGGCCGCAGTGGCGGCGCGCTCGCTGACCGCGGCGTTCGTCTTCTGGGGCCAGCGCGCCTTCATCGAGTACCTGTTGCAGAGTCCCAACCAGGAACTGCGCCAACGCCTGCTCGGCGACCTGCTGGCCGGCCGCCTGGCCGGCGCCACCGGGTTGTCCAACGCGATGAAGTTCCTTTCCGGGATCGAGGCGCTGCAGGTGGTGGCGCACGCGGAGGAGGCCGGCTGGCGCCTGGACGGTCGCCTGCCGTGGGTGACCAACCTGCGCAGCGGCGATTTCGTGGTGGCGGCGGCGATCGAACACGGGGAGGGCGGCAAGCCCTTCGTCCTGGCGATTCCCGAAGGCCTCGCCGGCTTGCAGCGCTCGGCGGACCTGCGCCTGCTCGGCCTGCAATGCAGCAACACCGCCGCCCTCGATCTGCGCGCGGTGGCGGTCGGGCGCGACTGGCTGTTGCACGACGACGCCCGGCAGTTCCTGCCACGGGTGCGCCCGGCCTTCCTCGGCCTGCAATGCGGCATGGCCATCGGCCTGGCGCGCCGCGCACTGGACGAAGTGCAGCGGCACCTGGGCGGCAGCCGTTCGCTCCTGGATGGCGAGCTGGCGGCACAGCGCGAAACCCTCGACGGACACGTGGCGGCGCTGCACGCCGGACTGGCCAGCGGCGAGTTCGCCAGCCAGCCGGCACGCCTGTTCCGCATCCGCATCGGGCTCGCCGAAGCCGCCGCCAATGCCGTGCAACTGGAGTTGCAGGCCAGCGGCGGCAAGGCCTACCTGAGCGAGCACGGCGCCGGTTTCGCCCGCCGCTGGCGCGAGTCGGCGTTCGTCCCGATCGTTACGCCGAGCCTGGTGCAACTGCGCGCCGAACTGCAACGCCAGGCCGAGGCCAAGGCATGAGCGAGGCGCTCCTCGACGCTCGCGGGATCGCCCTCGGCTATCCGCGCGGTGCCGGCTGGCAGGCGGTGCTCGGCGATTTCGAATTGCGCCTGGGCGCCGGCGAGGTGGTCTCGATCCTCGGTCCCAGCGGCGTCGGCAAGTCCAGCCTGCTGCGCGTGCTGGCCGGCCTGCAGGAGCCGGCCGCCGGCAGCGTGCGGGTACTCGGCGAGCCCCTGCGCGGACCGCATCCGGGCGTCGCGGTGGCGTTCCAGGACCCCAGCCTGCTGCCCTGGCTGAACCTGGAGAAGAACGTCGCCTTCGGCCTCGATTTCGCCCGCCAGCCGCACCTCGACGCGGCCACCCGCCAGGCCCGCGTCGACCAGGCGATCGCCGCGGTCGGCCTGGAGCACGCCCGTGCCCGCTACCCGGCGCAACTCTCCGGCGGCATGGCCCAGCGCACCGCGCTGGCCCGCTGCCTGGCGCGGCAGCCGAAGGTGCTGCTGCTCGACGAACCTTTCGGCGCGCTGGACGAAGTGACCCGCGCCGACATGCAGCAGCTGCTGCTGCGGGCGATCCACGAGCGCGGCACCGCCGTGGTCCTGATCACCCACGATATCGACGAGGCCCTGCTGCTCTCCGAACGCATCCTGCTACTGGGTGACAGCCCGGCGCGGACCCTCGGCGAGTGGCGCATCGACCTGCCGCAGCCACGCGCGGAGCTGGTCGAGGAACTGGGCGCGTTGCGCATCGAGATCCTGAAAACCCTACGGCGGGCGAGCCGCACCCATGCCCATCCCATCGCTCAGCCGGAGGCCTCCCATGTGCCTGGACGACCCGACCCATTCCCGACGTGACATCCTCAAGCTCGCCGCGCTGCTCAGCGCTGCCGGCGCGTTGCCGCTGCTGAGCAGCCTGCAGGCGCGTGCCGCCGCCGAACCCGACGCGCCGGTGCGCATCGGCTACCTGCCGATCACCGACGCCACGCCCTTGCTGGTGGCCCATGCCAACGGCCTGTTCGAGGCCGAGGGCATCCAGGCCGAACGGCCGGTGCTGTTGCGTAGCTGGGCGCAGGTGATCGAGGCGTTCATCTCCGGCCAGGTCAACGTCATCCACCTGCTGTCGCCGATGACCGTCTGGGCCCGCTACGGCAGCAAGGTGCCGGCCAAGGTGGTGGCCTGGAACCACGTCGGCGGCTCGGGGCTCACGGTGGCTCCGGAGATCGCCGACGTGCGCCAGCTCGGCGGCAAGAGCGTGGCGATCCCGTTCTGGTACTCGATCCACAACGTGGTGTTGCAGCAACTGCTGCGCGACAACGGCCTGCGCGCGGTGAGCCGTGCGGTGGGCGCGGCGCTGGCCGCCGACGAGGTCAACCTGGTGGTGCTGCCGCCTTCGGACATGCCACCGGCGCTGGCCAGCAAGCGCATCCACGGCTACATCGTCGCCGAGCCGTTCAACGCCCTGGCGGAGAACCTCAAGGTCGGCCGGGTACAGCGCTTCACCGGCGATGTCTGGCGCAACCACGCCTGCTGCGTGGTGTTCATGCACGAACACGACCTGGAGCGGCGGCCGCAGTGGTCGCAAAAGGTGGTCAACGCCATCGTCAAGGCCCAGCTATGGACTCGCGGGCACCGCGCCGAGGCCGCACAGTTGCTGTCCAAGGCCGGAGCCAACCGCTACACGCCGCACGCACCGGAGGTCCTCGGCCGGGTGCTGGCGCCGGGCGCCGAGGAGCAGCAGGCCTATCTCGCCAGCGGCGCGATCCGCCACGCCGACTGGCAGGAGCGGCGCATCGACTTCCAGCCCTATCCCTATCCGAGCTATACCGAGGAACTGGTGCGGCGGCTGAAGGACACCCTGATCGAAGGCAATAATGCCTTCCTCGCCAGCCTCGATCCGCGCCAGGTGGCCAGTGACCTGGTGGACGACCGCTTCGTCCGCCAGGCCCTGGCAGAGGTCGGCGGGTTGCAGGCGTTCGGCCTCGCCGAGGGCTTCCAGCGCAGCGAGGAGATCAGCCCGTGAGGCAGACGCTGCGCCAGGGCGCGCTAGGCGTCGCCGGGCTGTTGACGCTGTTCGCCCTGTGGTGGCTCGGCGTGGCCCTGTTCGGCGCCGCCGACGGCCTTTCGGCACGCTTCTCGCCGCAGGCGACGTTGCTCAGCCTGGGTGAACTGCTGGAACGCCGCGAACTCTACGAGCACGTGCTGGTGAGCCTGAAACGGGTCCTGCTGGGCTTGTTCCTGGCGCTGCTGGTGGGAGTGCCGCTGGGGCTGCTGGTGGGCGCCTCGCGCAACCTGGAAGCGGCGACCACTCCGGCGTTCCAGTTCCTGCGGATGATCTCGCCGCTGTCGTGGATGCCCATCGCGGTGATGCTGATGGGCGTGGGCGACCAGCCGATCTATTTCCTGCTGGCCTTCGCCGCGCTCTGGCCGATCCTGCTGAATACCGCCGCCGGCGTGCGCCAGCTCGACCCGCGCTGGCTGCAACTGAGCCGCAGCCTCGCCGCCACGCCCTGGGAAACCCTGCGCCGGGTGATCCTGCCGGGCATCCTCGGCCATGTGCTGACCGGCGTGCGCCTGGCCATCGGCATCCTCTGGATCGTCCTGGTGCCCTGCGAGATGCTTGGCGTCAGCGCCGGGCTCGGCTACTACATCCTCGACACCCGCGACCGCCTGGCGTACTCCGAGCTGATGGCGATGGTGCTGCTGATCGGCCTGCTCGGCTACCTGCTCGACGCGGCGGCGCGCGGACTCTACCGGCGCTGGGCGCACGGGGCGCTCGGGTAGGGCGAGGTACCGGTGCGCTGGCGGATAGCGCCGGGGCGCTATTCGCCCTACGGGGTTCGGGGCTCGGGTGGGGCGGGCGAATGTGTTGATCCACCAACACTTGCCCAGCAGTTGCGCCCGCACAGCGACAGGGGCTTGCCACCCAGGCCTTGTCCGGCGCGGCCCCGCGGCCCGGCACGGGCTGTGCACGGGGTGCCGGATGCACAGGCAAGCCAAGGAGTCCCCATGCCGCGCGAAATCCGTCTCAACGCCTTCGAAATGAACTGTGTCGGCCACCAGTCGCCCGGCCTCTGGGCGCATCCGCGCGACCGCTCCTCGCAGTACAAGGACCTGGAGTACTGGACCGACCTGGCGCGGTTGCTCGAACGCGGCCGTTTCGACGGGCTGTTCATCGCCGACGTGCTGGGCATCTACGATGTGCTCGACGGCAATGGCGACGCGGCGATCCGCCAGGCCGCCCAGGTACCGGTGAACGACCCGCTGGCGCTGATCACGCCGATGGCCGCGGTGACTCGCCACCTGGGCTTCGGCCTGACCGCCTCGCTGTCCTTCGAGCATCCCTATCCCTTCGCCCGCCGACTCTCGACCCTGGACCACCTGACCAAGGGCCGGATCGGCTGGAACGTAGTGACCTCCTACCTGGAAAGCGGCGCGCGCAACCTCGGTCAGCAGGCCCAGCTCGACCACGACCGCCGCTACGACTATGCCGACGAATACCTACAGGTGCTCTACAAGCTCTTCGAAGGCAGTTGGGAGGACGGCGCGGTGCTCCGCGACCGTCGCCGAAGGATCTTCAGCGACCCGGGCAAGATTCACGAGATCCGCCATGTCGGCGAGCACTTCCAGGTACCCGGCATCCATCTCTGCGAACCGTCGCCGCAGCGCACGCCGGTGCTCTACCAGGCCGGCGCGTCGAGTCGTGGCAAGCGCTTCGCCGCCGAGCACGCCGAGTGCGTGTTCGTCGCCGCGCCATCGAAGACCGTGCTCAAGCAGGCGGTCGCCGACATCCGCCAGCGCGTCGCCGAGGCCGGCCGCGATCCGCGCAAGGTACTGGTGTTCAACCTGCAGACGGTGGTGCTGGGCGAAACCGACGCCAAGGCCAGGGCCAAGTTCGACGAATACCGCGCCTTCGTCAGCTACGAAGGGGCCCTGGCGCTGATCTCCGGCTGGACCGGGATCGACTTCGGCCAGTATCGGCCGGACCAGGTGCTGCGGCACATCCACACCAATGCGATCCAATCGGCGGTGGAAGCGTTTTCCAGCGCCGATCCGACGCGCACCTGGACGGTCCGCGAGCTGGCCGACTGGGTCGGTATCGGCGGCTTCGGCCCGCTGTTCGTCGGCAGCCCGGCGACCGTCGCCGACCTGTTGCAGGAGTGGGTGGAGGACACCGACGTGGATGGCTTCAACCTGGCCTATGCGCTGGCCCACGAAACCTTCAGCGACGTGGTCGAATTGCTGGTGCCGGAGTTGCAGAAGCGCGGGGTGTACAAGACCGAATATGCGCCGGGAACCCTGCGCGAGAAGTTGTTCGGCGACGGCCCGCGGCTGCCGGATTCCCATCCGGCGGCCGGCTATCGCGACCTGCGGGCCCTCTGGGAGAAGGAGGCCGGGCGCAACGCGCTGCCGGCCTGACCTGGGCGGACGGCGGATGACGCCAGTGGCGATATCCGCCCCAGGGCCCGGGACGGCTCCTAGAGCCAGGCGTGCCGCGGTGGCTTCACCCCATTCAACTGGTAGTTGCCGATGGCATGGTATTTCCAGCGCACCGGGTCATGCAGGGTGTGGGTGCGGGCGTTGCGCCAGTGACGGTCGAGATTGAGTTCCTCCAGGGTCGAGCGCGTGCCGGCCAGTTCGAACAGCCGGTTGGCGGCGAGCAGGGCGGCTTCGGTGGTGAGCACCTTGGCCTCGGCCACGGCGATCGAGGCGGCGGCCACGCTCTCCTCGTCGGGGGCGGCGAGCGCCGCTTCGATGGCGTCGGCCGCCAGGTCGAGCACGGCTTCCGCGGCGCGCACGCGGATGCGCAGGTCGCCGACCTGCTGGATGGTGTAGGGGTCTTCCCAGGCATGCTGCTGGTTGGCGTCTATCCATGGCCGCGCGTGGCGGCGCACCTGCTGCACGGTCTCGGCGAGGATGCCACGGGCGATGCCGGCGTCGATGGCGGCCTGGATGAACTGCGATACGGCGCCGGCGGCGGTGGGGCGGTCGAAGGCGCGGTGCACCGGGATGACGTGCTCGGCCGGCACCCGCACGTTGTCCAGGATGACGGTGCCGCTGGCGGTGGTGCGCTGGCCGAAGCCGGACCAGTCGTCGATCACCGTCAGCCCCGGCGCGTCGCGCGGGATGAACGCCAGGTGCGCGCGCTGCTCGGCGTCGAGGCCGACGGCCGGTACCCAGTGGGCGAGCAGGGCGCCGCTCGAATAGAACTTGCGGCCGTCGATGCGGAACCCGTCGCCATCCGCCAGCACTCGTGTCTGGAATTCGGCGACGGTACGGCTGTGGCGTTCGGAGAAGGCGTTGCCGAAGCGCACGCCGTCTAGCACCAGGCCGTAGAAGAAGCGTTTCTGCTCCTCGCTGCCGTCCAGGCGCAAATGGTCGAGCACCGCCAGGTGGTTCTGCGGCAACTGCGCCAGGGACGGGTCTACCGCGGCGATGATCTTCAGTACTTCGGCCAGGGTCCGGTAGCCGACCTCGGCGCCGCCGTAGGCGCGCGGTACGCTGATGCCCCATAGGCCGCTCTGCGAGAAGGCTTCCAGTTCGGCCACCGGCAGCCGGCGCTGGCGGTCGCGCAGCGAGGCTTCCTCGGCGAACAGCCCGGCCAGTTCGCGGGCGACGCGGATCGCCTCGGCGTCGTCGGCGATGCGCCGGGCCGGGGTCCGTGGCAGCGGTTGCCGATAGGGATCGGCGGCGTTCTTTTCCAGTGCGCTCATGGCAACTCCTTGCGATGGGATGGGCGAGGTTCAGCGGGACGCCGTGGCCGGACCGCTGCCGATCTGCCAGACGTAGGGCGGCTCGCTGCCGTTGATCTCCCAGTCGCCGACGATCCGTTGCTTGTAGATCAGGGGATTGTGCGAGGCGGCGGTGCGCGCATTGCGCCAGTGGCGGTCGAGCTGCTTGCCGCGGCCGACGGCGGAAGCGCCGCTGGCGTCGAACAGCTCGCTGGTGGCCTGCAACACCAGTTCGGCGACGATCGCCTGGGCCTTGGCCGATTCGATCTCGGCGGCGACATTGGCCTCCTTCTCCGCCTGCGGGTCGCCTACGAAGCGCGCCAGGTAGGCACGCTGGGCCGCTTCGGCGGCGCGCAGGGTGGCCGCCTCGGCGGCGTAGACGCGCGCGGCGATGCGCCCGACCACCTGCTGCACCTGGGGATCCTGGCTGACTCGCGGGGCATTGCCGTGGCTGTAGATACGGGTCCGCCCGCGCACCTCGGCGGCGACGTCGCGCAAGGCGGCGCGGCCGGTGCCGGCCAGCACCGCGAGCAGGACCAACTGGTAGAACGCGGTCTGGTACTTGAAGCGGCTGGCGAAGTCGATGAGGTTCTCTTCCTCCACCTCGGCGTCCTCGAACAGCGACGTGCCGCTGCCGGTGGTGCGCTGGCCGAAGCCGTCCCAGTCGTCGCTCTGGCGCACGCCGGGCTGGTCGGTGCGGATCGCCGCGATCACGTCGGCGCCGGTGTCGTCGCGCTGGGCATACAGATCGATCCAGTCGGAGAAGAGGCTGCCGGTGCTGTAGTACTTGCTGCCGTTCACCACCCAGCGACCGTCGTCCTTGCGCGAGACGCGGGTGAGCACTTCGCCCAGCCGTACCGAACCGACCTCGGTCCAGGCGCAGCCGACCAGGTCGCCCTCGACGAAGCGCCGCAGCCAACGGTCGCGGCCAGGGCCGGGCTCGGCATTGAGACGGTCCTCGACGAAGGCGAAGTGGCCGCGCAGGGCCTGGGTGATGTTGGAGTCGGCCTCGGCCAGTTCGATCAGCAACTGAACCAACTGCGGCAGCGAGGCGCCGGCGCCGCCGTGCTCGCGCGGCACGCGCACGGCGCCGAAGCCGGCCTGCTTGAGCCAGGCGATCGCCTCGTGGGGCAGTTCGCGTTGCCGTTCGCGCTCGACGGCGCCTTCGGCGATGCGCGCGAAGATCGGTCGGAAACGCTGGGCGAGCAGTTCGTAGTCGGCGCCTTCGGAGAGACTGGCGGCGGTGGCTTCGGGATGGACGCGGGCGTTCATGCGGACTCCTGGTAGGCAGCGGGGCCGTCCGGTCGACGGCTACCCTGGAGTCCGGGCCGTTGCACAGCCTGTGCCGACCCGCGCAGGCCACTGGTTGCGCGGGTTCGCGCGAGCAGGAGGTGTTGCCGGGGCGGCAGCCTGTTGCGCGGCTGCTGCCTGGCGGACAGTGGGGGAGGTGGCGGCAGGTCCCTCTCCCGGCGGGAGAGGGACAGGCGCTTCAGAAGATGTAGTCGGTGGTGAGGAAGTTCGACGCGCGGTTGCGGATGATCTCGCTGACCAGGGTCTTGTTCGCCTCGGTGTCGCGGGTCGCCACCAGGGTGCGGATGGAGAACACCCGCAGCGCGTCATGGACCGACAGGGTGCCTTCCGCCGAATTCTTCCGGCCGTTGAACGGGTAGCTGTCCGGGCCGCGCTGGCACTGGGCGTTGACGTTGATCCTGCCGACCTGGTTGGCGAAGGCGTCGACCAGCCGGCCGATCTGCGCCGGGTCGTTGCCGAACAGGCTCAACTGCTGGCCGTAGTCGGAGCGCAGGACGTAGTCGATCACCTCGTCCAGCTCGCGATAGGGCACCACCGGCACCAGCGGACCGAACTGCTCCTCGTGGTAGAGGCGCATGTCCGGGCTCACCGGACTCAGCAGAGCGGGGTAGAAGAAACTTTGCCGATGCTCGCCGCCGCCCGCATTGACCACTCGTGCGCCCTTGGCCAGGGCGTCGTTCAGCAGGCCTTCGAGATAGTCGACCTTGCCCGGCTCCGGCAGCGGCGTCAGCGCCACTCCCGGTTCCCACGGCATGCCCGGCTTGAGGCTGGCCAGGCGCGCGCTGAACTTGTCGAGGAACGGTCGCAGCACGCTTTCGTGGACGAACAGGATCTTCAGCGCGGTGCAGCGCTGGCCGTTGAAGGACAGCGCGCCGGTGACCGCCTCGTTCACCGCGTTGTCCAGGTCGACCTGCGGCAGGACGATGCCCGGGTTCTTCGCGTCCAGGCCGAGGGCGGCGCGCAGGCGGTGCGGGCGGGGGTGCAGCTTCTTCAGGTCGCTGGCGCCAGAATGGGTGCCGATGAAGGCGAACACGTCGACCTTGCCGCTGGCCATCAGCGCCGACACGGTTTCCCGGCCGCGCCCGTAGATGACGTTGATCACTCCTGGCGGGAAGCTGTCGCGGAAGGCTTCCAGCAACGGGCGGATCAGCAGCACGCCGAACTTGGCCGGCTTGAACACCACCGTATTGCCCATGATCAGCGCCGGGATCAGGGTGGTGAAGGTTTCGTTCAGCGGGTAGTTGTACGGCCCCATGCACAGCGCCACGCCCAGCGGAACCCGGCGGATCTGGCCGAGGGTGCCCTGTTCCAGTTCGAAACGGCTGGAGCGGCGGTCGAGTTCCTTCAGCGCTTCGATGGTATCGACGATGTAGTCGCAGGTGCGGTCGAACTCTTTCTCGGAGTCCTTGAGGTTCTTGCCGATTTCCCACATCAGCAGCTTGACCACCGCCTCGCGTTGCTCGCGCATCCGCGCCAGGAAGCGTTCGACGTGCTGGATGCGCTCGGCCACCCGCAGGTTCGGCCACAGGCCCTGGCCGTGGTCGTAGGCCCGCACCGCGGCGTCGAGCGCGGCGAGCGCGGCGTTGGCGTCGAGCAGCGGGGTGCTGCCGAGGATCACCTGGCGCTCGCCGTCGGCCTCGGCGAGGAATACCGGGCTGCGTACCGGCGCCAGCGGGCCGTCCCAATGTCGCAGTTGGCCGTCGACCAGGTAGTCGCGCTGCTCGATGGGGGCGTCGGGGCGGTACTGCTCGGGAATGGCGTCGAGGCTGGGAAACAGCGAATCGAGGTGGAGCGGGGCGGTCATGGCGGGTCCTCGAATGACGTGGATGAAAGGCGTGGGACTGTTGTAGCGCGGTCCGGATCGAAGGTAAATCGTTTCAGCAGGAAAACCGTCGCGCCCTTGCCGGAAATCAGCCTTTGCTCCCGCTTCGTGGGGGGCGGGAGCAAAGGCATGGCGCCGGCTGGCTTCAGGCGTCGGCGGTAGGCTCTTCGCGGGGCCGCGCCGGCGGTGGCTCAAGCAGTTCCTGCTGCTCGGCATAGCGCTGGCGGATATCGAAGTCGCGCGGCCAGCGCGAGGCTTCGTGGTCGGGGCGTTGCATTGGTTCGGTCATGGCTGAACTCCGGTCGGGCTGGTGCTCAGAGCACCAGCGACAGCAACAGGATGAAGACCAGGCCGACCACGGAGAGGATGGTCTCCATCGCGGTCCAGGTCTTGAAGGTCTCGCTGACGCTCATGTTGAAGTACTGCTTGACCAGCCAGAACCCGGCGTCGTTGACATGGGATAGGATCAGCGAGCCGGCGCCGGTGGCGAGCACCAGCAACTCGCGGTTGACGCCGGGAATCAGGTCGATCACCGGCACCACGATGCCGGCCCCGGTGATGGTGGCGACGGTGGCCGAGCCGGTGGCGATGCGGATCACCGCGGCCACCAGCCAGGCCAGCAGGATCGGCGAGATCTGCGCGTTCACCGCGAGATGGCCGATGACGTCGCCGACCCCGCTGGCCACCAGCATCTGCTTGAAGCCGCCGCCGGCGCCGATGATCATCACGATGGCGGCGGTCGGTGCCAGGCTCTGGTCGAGCAGCCTGAGGATCTTCTTCGAGTCGAAGCCACGGGCGTAGCCGAAGGTATAGAGCGCCACCAGCAGGGCCAGGAGCAGGGCGCTGATCGGATGGCCGATCATGTCCATCCAGGCGCGGAACGCGTGGCCATCGGGGAAGGCGACGTCGGCGAAGGTCTTCAGCAGCATCAGGAACACCGGCAGCAGCACGGTCGCCAGGGTCACGCCGAAGCTGGGCAGGTCCTGGGTCTCGGGCTCGTGGGCGATCTGCTCGACCAGTTCCGCCGATGGCGTGCCGGGTATGTAGCGCGAGACCAGCGCGCCGAACAGCGGGCCGGCGATGGCGGCGGTGGGCAGGGCGACGATCAGGCCGTAGAGGATGGTCTTGCCGATGTCGGCGCCGAACACGCCGATCGCCAGCAGCGGGCCGGGATGCGGCGGCACCAGACCGTGCACCGCGGAAAGGCCGGCGAGCAACGGGATGCCGATCTTGATCAGGGACACGCCGCTGCGCCGGGCGACGATGAACACCAGCGGGATCAGCAGGATGAAGCCGATCTCGAAGAACAGCGGGATGCCCACCAGGAACGCGGCGAGCATCATCGACCAGTGCACCCGCTCCTTGCCGAAGGCGCGGATCAGGGTGCGGGCGATCTGGTCGGCGCCGCCGGAATCGGCCATCAGCTTGCCGAGCATGGTGCCCAGGGCGAGGATCACGCCGACGAAGCCGAGCACGCCGCCGAAGCCGTCCTGGAAGGATTTGACGATCTTCTCCACCGGCATCCCCGAGGTCAGGCCGAGGAAGCCGGCGGCGATGATCAGGGCGATGAAGGGATGCACCTTGAAGCGGGTGATCAGCACGATCAGGCCAATGATGGTCACCAGGGCGTCGAGGAGCAGGTAGGCATCGTGTGACATGCCGAACATGGAGGGCTCTCCTTTTGTCGTTGTTCTACCGGAGTTGCTGTTTCATTGAAGCGCTTTTTCGGGGTAGCGCTATCTTTGTCGGACAAGCGAAAGAATTCAGGCGGCGGTGTGCTCCAGCCACCAGGCGTGGGCGGCCTGCGCCAGGCATTCCACCGGCAGGGTGGCGTCCAGGCGCAGGGTCAGGGGTTCGTCGAGCGGCGGCTCGAGGGCGGCGAACTGGCTGTCGATCAGGGTCGCCGGCATGAAGTGGCCGGGGCGCTGGGCGACGCGCTCGGCGGCGACCGCCGGGGTCAGTTCCAGGTAGACGATGCCGAGGCCGGGCACCGCGCGGCGCAACCGGTCGCGGTAGGCGCGCTTGAGGGCGGAACAGGTCAGTACCGGCAGCTTGCCGGCGGCCACCGCCTGGCGCAGCTGCTCGGCGAGGGTGTCCAGCCAGCCGGCGCGGTCGTCGTCGGTGAGGGGGATGCCGGCGCTCATCTTGCGGATGTTGGCGGCGGGATGGAAGCTGTCGCCTTCGATGCCGTGGGCGCCGCTGCGCTGGCAGAGGGCCTGGCTGACGCTGGACTTGCCGCAACCGGCGACACCCATGATGACCAGGGCTTGGAGGGGTGGATGCATGGAACACCTCAAGCGTGAGACAGCGCTGTCTTTGCGACCTGAAAAAAATCGCGCGAGCCTGGCTCCGCCTTCTTGTCGTTGTGGTCTGTCGAATCCCGCGCGGGCAGTGGCGGACAGGCCGCCTCAGGCGATTGCCCAGGTCGCGAGACAGCGCTACCTTAGTGCCTGGAATTTTGTTTGGCAAGCAGGCCACGATGAGCATCACCAAGAACGACAAGAACACGCGAACCACCGGACGTCCCACCCTCAACGAAGTCGCGCGCCGCGCCGGGGTCAGCCCGATCACCGCGTCGCGCGCGTTGCGCGGCGTCGCCAGCGTCGCCGAAGAACTGGCGCAGAAGGTCCGCGACGCCGCCCGCGAACTCGGCTACGTGGCCAACCCCGCGGCGCGCGCGCTGGCCTCGGCGCAAAGCCACAGCGTGGCGGTGCTGGTGCCGTCGCTGGCCAACCTGCTGTTCATCGAGACCCTCGAGGCGATCCACGCGGTACTGCGGCCGCAGGGCCTGGAGGTGCTGATCGGCAACTTCCACTACTCGCGCAACGAGGAAGAGGACCTGATCCGCAACTACCTGGCCTACCAGCCGCGCGGCCTGCTGCTGACCGGCTTCGAGCGCACCGAGAGCGCCCGGCGGATGATCGAGGCCAGCGGCATTCCCTGCGTGTACATGATGGACCTGGACTCCGGCGCCGGGCTCAATTGCGTCGGCTTCTCCCAGTTGCGCGCCGGCGAGGCCGCTGCCGAGCACCTGCTGGCACGCGGCCGCAGGCGCCTGGCCTACATCGGCGCCCAGCTCGACCAGCGCACCCTGCTGCGCGGCGAGGGGTTCCGCCGCGCCTTGCAAAAGGCCGGCTGCTACGACCCGGGGCTGGAAATCCTTACGCCGCGGCCGTCCTCGGTGGCCCTCGGCGGCGAACTCTTCGTGCAGTTGCTGGCCAGCCAGCCGCAGGTCGACGGGGTGTTCTTCTGCAACGACGACCTGGCCCAGGGCGCGCTGTTGGAGGCCCTGCGCCATGGAGTCAAGGTGCCGGAACAGATCGCCGTGCTCGGTTTCAACGACCTGCCGGGTTCGGACTGCACGGTCCCGCGCCTGAGCAGCATCCGCACCCCGCGCGAAGCCATCGGCCGGCGCGCGGCGGAGCAGTTGCTGGCGCTGATCGCCGGCAAGGAGGTGCGCGATAGCGCGCTGGACATGGGGTTCGAGCTGATGGCGCGGGAGAGCACCTGAACCCGCGGCCCGACGGTGCGGCCGTTCAGGGACATGTCGAGGGTTGGGCAGCGCCGCCGGACGGAACGGCTTGCCGGGTAGGGCGAATAGCGCCGCAGGCGCTATCCGCCGTTACGCCGGGTTTCACGGCGGATAACCGCGAGCGGTTATTCGCCTTACGGGGACATGTCGAGGGTTGGGTAGCGCCGCCGGGCGTAACGGCTTGTCGGGTAGGGCGAATAGCGCCGCAGGCGCTATCCGCGGTTACGCCGGGCTTCACGGCGGATAACCGCGAGCGGTTATTCGCCCTACGGGGGCGTGTCGAGGGTTGGGCAGCGCCGCAGGCGCACGCCTTGCGTAACGGCTCGCCGTCTCTTCGGTGTCTCAAGCCACCGCGTAGTAATGCTTGACGAAGCCGCCGTCGGCAACCTCCCAGAGCACCGGGGTGCCCTTGCTGACGAACCAGCTGTCGCCGGCCTTGTAGAGTGTGCTCTGGCCGGTGGACTCGTCGGTGAGGCGGACCTCGCCGCTGACCACCGTGGCCTGTTCGCTGAACGGATAGGTCATGCGGAACTTGCCGGCGGTGGTGCCGAAGTAGGCGGCGCTGACCGGGTCGGTGGGGGCTCCTGCGGTCATCTTGCCGAAGGCTTTCACCTCGCCTTCGAGGATCTCCGAGCCGAGGTCGGCGACGCTGCCCCAGGCGTCCAGTTCGTCGAGGGTGATGCCGTGGCGGATGGCGGTAATGGCCATGGGAATGCTCCTTGTAGAGTGATCGGTAGGTTTCAGCGCCGGCCGTTCCAGTAGCCGGAGAGCTGGTGCCAGGTCTTGCCCGCGCTGAGCAGCAGCGGGCGGAAGTGGTCCTTGCCGTGGATCGGGATGCGGCGCACCGAGCTGAGCAGGTCGTAGCGCGCCGAGCCTTCGCTCATGCCTTCGGCGAGGACCTTGCAGACGATGTGGCTGGGGGTCACGCCGAACCCGGAATAACCCTGGACGAAGAACGCGTTGGGCCGCCCCGAGAGGCTGCCGATCTGCGGGAACAGGTTGGCGCTGCAAGCCATCGGCCCACCCCAGGCGAGGTCGATGCGGACGTGCTCCAGGTAGGGGAAGATCTTCAGCATCAGCTTGCGGTTCCAGGCCTTGAGGTCGCCGGGGATGCGTTCGACGAAGGGTGTGGCGGCGCCGAACAGCAGGCGGTTCTCGTTGGTCACCCGGTAGTAGTCGATGACCGGGCGGATGTCGCTGTAGGCGCCGCGGATCGGGCTGATCCGCTGGATCAGTTCGTCCGGCAGCGGCTCGGTCATCATCTGGAACGCGTAGGTATTGATGGTGGTGCGGTGCAGCTCGGGTTCGAGCCGGTTGAGGAAGCTGTCGCAGGCCCAGAGCAGCTTGTTCGCGGTGACCGAGCCCTTGGCCGTGCGCACGCGGATGCGCTCGCCGTATTGCACCTCCAGCGCCGGGCTGTATTCGAATATCCGTGCGCCGAGGCCGGCCAGTGCCTTGGCTTCGCCGAGCAGCAGGTTGAGCGAGTGCACATGGCCGCCGCCCATGTGCAGCAGGGCACTGCCGTAGGCGTCCGAGCCGATGATCTGGCGCACCTCGGCACCGTGCAGGTAACGGATCTCATGGGGCGAGCCGAGCGACCGGAATTCCTTTTCCCAGGCCAGCAGGGTCTTCGCCTGGCGTGCGTTGAAGCCCATGTAGCCGTAGCCGTGGCAGAAGTCGGCGTCGATGGCGTACTTCTCGATACGGCCCTTGATGATGTCGGCGCCGAGGTCGCTGATCTCGAAGATCGCCCGCAGGCCGTCCTCGCCGACGTCCTTGCGGATCTTCTCCAGGTCGTGGCCGATGCCGGCCATGATCTGCCCGCCGTTGCGCCCGGTACCGCCGAAGCCGAGGTGGCGGGCCTCCAGCACGACGATGTCGGTGATGCCGTGCTCGGCCAGCTCAAGCGCGGTGTTGATCCCGGAGAAGCCGCCGCCGATCACCACCACGTCGGCGTCCAGGTCGGTTTCCAGGGAGGGGAAGGACAATTCGTACTTCTTGGTCGCCGTGTAGTAGGTCGGCGTCTCGATGTTGATCATGGATGCGGCCTGGCAAGGGGTGGATGTACCTATTAGACGCTCCGTGGCCGCCGCGGTCTTGTTCCTGTCTGCCGCCGGCTTGACCGGCCCTGCCAGGCGCGCTTCAGCCCAGCGTGGCGATCACCCGTGGCGCGACGAAGTCGATGAAGGCGCGCAGCTTGGGCGAGACCTGGCGGCCGGACGGCCAGAGCAGGAAGAATTGCGCGCGGCGCTCGCAGAAGGCGTCGAGGACGCTGACCAGGCGTCCTTCGCGCAGCGCCTCGCGGATCGAGAAGTCCGGCAGGCAGGCGATGCCCTGGTCGCGCAGGGCGAAGCAGACGCGGGTCTCGATGTTGTTGCAGACCATCGACACCGGAATCTGCGGCGGGGCTTCGCCGTCCGCGCGGCGCAGCGGCCATTCCTCGAGGCGGCCGGTATTGGGGAAGCGGTAGTGCAGGCAGGTGTGTCGCAGCAGGTCTTCCGGGCAGCGCGGCGTGCCGTGGCGGGCGAAGTAGGCCGGCGAGCCGACCAGCTTCAGCTGGAACTCACCCAGTTCGCGCATGGACAGCCGCGAATCCACCGGCTGGCCGGTGCGCAGGACCACGTCGAAGCCTTCGTCGACGACATCCACCACGCGATCGCTGAAGTCGAGGTCTAGCTCGATGTCCGGATAGGCCTGCATGAAATCGGCGAGCGTCGGCAGGACCAGCCCGCTGACCAGCGGCAGGCTGACCCGCAGGCGCCCGCGCGGGGTCTCGCGGCTTTGCGACAGCTCCAGCTCGGTGGCTTCGATCTCGGCCAGGATGCGCCGGCTGCGCTCGAGGAACAGGCTGCCTTCGGCGGTCAGGGTGATGCTGCGGGTGCTGCGGTGGAACAGGCGCACGCCGAGTTTCTCTTCCAGGCGGGCGACCCGCTTGCCCACCGCCGAGGCGCTGACGCCGAGGGTCCGGGCGGCGCCGACGATGCTGCGGGTCTCGGCGACGCGGACGAAGACGGTGAAACCGCTGAGGCTGTCCATGCAAGGCTCCGATTACGGACATGATGGTCCGGATAGAACGGAACTCTATCCGTCTTTTTCCGCTTTTGCAGCGCTCTTAGCCTGTCCGCATCCTTCATCTGCGGAGAGTCCCGCATGTCCAGTTTCGAACGAGAGCCAGGCTGCGGCCTGGCGGAAAATGTCGATCAGGTGATCGAGGCGGCATTCGCCGACCAGCGCCTGGTGGGGGCGGTGGTGCTGGTGGCACACCGGGGGCAGTGGCTCTATCGACGGGCTGCCGGCCTGGCCGACCGCGAAGCCGGCCGGATAATGGGCGAGGACAGCCTGTTCCGCCTGGCCTCGGTGAGCAAGCCGATCGTCAGCGTCGCGGCCCTGAGCCTGGTGGACGAGGGCCGGCTGGCCCTCGATGAGCCGATCGCCGACTGGTTGCCGGCGTTCCGTCCGCGCCTGGCCGACGGCCGCGAGGCGCGCATCACGCCGCGGCAGTTGCTGAGCCACAGCGCCGGCCTCGGCTATCGCTTCCTCGAAGCCGACGCAGACGGCCCCTATGCCCGCGCCGGGATTTCCGATGGCATGGACCTGCCGGGTTTCGACCTGGCCGAGAATCTCCGTCGCCTGGCCTCCGTGCCCTTGCTCTACGAACCCGGCCGCGCCTGGGGCTATTCGCTGGCCACCGACGTGCTCGGCGCGCTGGTGGAGCGGGTCGACGGGCGGCCGCTGGCGGAAGCGCTGCGGCAGCGGGTCGGGATTCCAGCCGGCATGCGCGACAGCGGCTTCCTCTGCGCCGACGCGTGCCGACTGGCGGCGGTCTACGTCAGCGACCGGCCACGCCCGCGCCGAATGGCCGGGCGGGAGACCGTGGCGCCGTTCGAGGACAGCGTCGGCATTCGCTTCGAGCCGAGTCGGGCTTTCGAACCGTCTGCCTATGCGTCCGGCGGGGCGGGGATGATCGGCAGCGCCGGCGACGTGCTGCGCCTTTTGGAAATCCTTCGCCAGGGCGGCGCGCCGTTGCTGACGCCTGGCCTGGTGGAGGAGATGGGTCGCGACCAGGTACCCGGCCTGGAACTGCCGGCCAATCCCGGTTTCGGCTTCGGCCTGGGTTTCTCCGTGCTGCGCGACCCGGCTATCGCGCAATCGCCGGAGGCTCCCGGCACCTGGCGCTGGGGTGGCGCCTACGGGCATTCCTGGTTCGTCGACCGGGCCCGCGAACTGTCGGTGGTGGCGCTTACCAACACCCTGTTCGAGGGAATGTCGGGACGCTTCGTCAACGACCTGCGCGACGCCGTCTACCGTTCCGCGGAGCTGCGCTGATGGGACGCCGCGAAGCATTTCCGGAGAACGCCGGGGCCGCTGCGTCGGCCGTGGCGCCGCGGCTGCCGCTGAGTGCGCTGCTGGCGATGGCGATGTCCGGCTTCGTCGCCATTCTCAGCGAAACCCTGCCGGCCGGCCTGCTGCCGCAAATCGGCGCGGGGCTGGCGGTCAGCGAGGCGCTGGCCGGGCAACTGGTCAGCGTCTACGCCTTGGGTTCGCTACTGGCCGCGCTGCCGGCGGCGAGCCTGACCCAGGGCTGGCGGCGGCGCCGGGTGCTGCTGCTGGCGCTGCTGATCTTCTTCGTCTGCAACAGCCTAACCGCCGTTTCCTCGGATTACCGCCTGACCCTGCTGGCGCGCTTCGGCAGCGGCGTCGCCGCCGGCCTCGCCTGGGGCCTGCTGGCCGGCTACGCGCGGCGCCTGGTGCCGCCGGAGCAGCAGGGGCGGGCGTTGGCGGTGGCCATGCTCGGTGCGCCGCTGGCGCTGTCGCTCGGCGTTCCGCTGGGCACCTGGCTGGGCGGCCTGCTCGGCTGGCGCTGGGCCTTCGGCCTGTTGTCGCTGACCGCGCTGCTGCTGGTCGGCTGGGTGCTGCGCAGCGTGCCGGACTTCCCTGGCCAGCCGGCCGGGCGGCGCCTGCGTCTGCTCGGGGTGCTGCGCACGCCGGGCGTGCGTCCGGTATTGCTGGTGATCGTCGCCTGGGTGCTGGCGCACAACATCCTCTACACCTATATCGCGCCGTTCCTCGCCAAGGTCGGCCTGGGCGCCTCGGTGGACCTGGCCCTGCTGGTATTCGGCAGCGCCGCGGTGGCGGGAATCTGGCTGGTCGGCGTGCTGGTCGACCGGCACCTGCGGCGGATGGTCCTGGCCAGCCTGGCGCTGTTCGCCGTGGCGGCGCTGGCGCTGTGCCTGGGCGCTCGCTGGAGCTGGCTGGCGTTCGCCGGCCTGGCCCTCTGGGGGCTGACGTTCGGTGGCGCGGCGACGCTGCTGCAGACCGCCTCGGCGGACGCCGCCGGGGAGGGCGCCGACCTGGCCCAATCGATGATCGTGGTGGCCTGGAACCTGGCCATCGCCGGCGGCGGAGCGTTGGGTGGCATGGTGTTGCAGCGCTGGGGCAGCGAGATGCTGCCCTGGACCCTGCTACCGCTGATCGGCTTGGCCGCCGTGCTGGTCTGGGGCAATGCCGCGCACGCTTTCCGCGTCGGCCCGCGCGACTTCCGCAGGGCATCGTCCGAGCACCGGAAAGCGGCGCAATAGACGGGGCTGCGCCCGGCAAGGGGAAAAAGGCTGCGGGTCTTAGAACGTTTATTCACCTGGGTTATTTGGATAGGTCCGTTTCGAATATCCATCGCGTCGAAATACCGGCTGTGACGATGCGTTCCTCCGCCATGCAGCGGAATCCGCTGTCATTGCGCCGAACATCTTCGCTGTCTCGCCGCTAGCCACCATGCAGCGCCCGGCTCGGCTGTTGCACCGGCATCTTGCCGGTGCGTCGGCGCTGCCTAGAATCGGCCCCATTCGCACCTACCCCCGCTTCGCCTACAGGAGTTACCGCCATGATGAATGCCATGCAGATGCCGATGAACATGAATGCCGCCATGCCGATGATGCCCATGATGGGCATGCCGATGATGATGGCGACCATGCAGTGCGAAACGATGGACGACGGCATGCTGTGCAAGATGATGCCGGCGATGGGCATGGACATGGGCCAGTTCCGCAACAGCGCCGAGATGATGGCGATGATGATGAACTGCGGCATGCCCATGATGATGCAGTGCGGCAACCTGGCGATGATGGGCATGTCCCAGGCCTGCATGGCGATGATGCCGACGATGGGCATGGGGATGGGCATGCCGATGATGGGCATGGCTCCGATGAAGTGCATGATGGAGTGCTCCATGCAGGGCGACGCCATGCACTGCAGGATGATGCCGATGCAGGGCATGGACATGGAGATGTTCAAGAACTGCTGCATGCTGATGGCGAAGATGATGGAGTGCGGCATGCCGATGATGATGAGTTGCAACGGCATGCCGATGATGTGCTGCACCTGCTGATCCGTCGCCGGATGGAAAAGGCCCGCCCGGGATGACCGGGCGGGCCTTTCTTCGTCCATGGCAGCAAGGCCGGGGGTCAGTCCAGGCGCTCCGGGTAGGTCATCACCAGGTACGCCAGGGCTTCGCTATCGGCGGGGTTGCGGTAGCTGTGCGGCTGGTCGGCGTAGAACAGGATCGAGTCGCCGGTGGCGAGCAGGAAGCGCTCCTCGTTGACCCGCACTTCCAGTACCCCCTGCGCCACCACCAGGTTCTCCTGGGTGCCGGGGGCGTGGGCTTCGGCGTCTTCCTGGCCGAGGCCGCGCAGGCGCAGTTCGTAGAACTCCACCTGGCGCGCCACATCGAAGGGGAACAGCGCGCGGCTGGTGAAGGCGCCGTCGGCGCTGACCAGGCGCTTGCTCTGTTGCGCCGGCAGCACGGCGACACCGGCGAAGGCGCGATCGTCGAGGAAGGCTGCCACCGACACCTTGAGACCCTGGGCGATCTTGCACAGCACCTTGATCGACGGCACGCTGCGCCCGGACTCGATCTGCGCCAGCATCGCCCGGCTGACACCGGAAATCCGCGCCAGGGCGTCCAGCGAGAGATTGCGCTTGCCGCGCAGGCGTAGCAGGTTGTGGGCGACGCGCTGGCCAATCAGATCATCGGGTTCGGTATGCACGCCGGCGGCCAGTTCCAGGTGGGCAACGCCATCGCTGGCGGGCAGGTTCATCGGTCAGGCCCGGCGGCTGCGCTCGTCGTGCCTGGCTGGCGGTTGCGGCACGGCGTAGCCGGCCCGCCAGGCGTACACCGCCCACATCATTTCGCCCAGGCGGCGTGCCTGGCGGCGCGAGCGGTAGCGGGCGAAATCGATGACGTTGTCGGTGCGGTCCATGAGGCATTCCTCGGGCGGCGGGTTCGATGGCAGCCAGACTATCCCTTCGCCGCTTAGAGCCATAAATACTAAGTTTTTATTTATTAATTCACTTTTGTGCTTACAAAGGGACGCCGAACCGTACGGAGCAGCATATTTATATTCTTTAAAGGTATTTAAATTAATTTTCTTATTCCAATAAATTAAAGGCTCTCGCGTACCTGCCGACCAATCGGCGCGCCGCACCGAATCCATGCCGCCTTGCGCGGTATCTCGTGCCTGGCGTGTCCGGGCTTGCGTGGGAGTCAGCGATGTCCGTTTCCCTTCCGGCGCCAGCGCGCGCCGACGTTCCCTTGCAGATCCGTGCCCTCGATGCCGCGTTCGGCGCCGAGGTGCTCGGCCTCGACCTCGGGTTGCCCCTGGCCGCCGAGGACTTCCGCCGTATCCACCGGGCGCACCTGGACCACCATGTGCTGGTGTTCCGCGAGCAGCGCATCACCCCGGCGCAGCAGATCGCCTTCAGCCGGCGCTTCGGTGAGTTGCAGATCCATGTGCTGAAGCAGTTCCTGCTCCCAGGGCATCCGGAGATCCTCATCGTTTCCAACATCGTCGAGAACGGCCAGCCCGTCGGTCTCGGCGATGCCGGCAAGTTCTGGCACTCCGACCTTTCCTATAAGGAGCTGCCGAGCCTCGGCTCGATGCTGCATGCCCAGGAGCTGCCGGAGGAGGGCGGCGATACTCTGTTCGCCGACATGCACAAGGCCTGGGACAGCTTGCCGGAGGCCCTGCGCAAGGCGATCGAGGGACGCACGGCGGCGCATTCCTATACCGCCCGCTACAGCGAACCGCGCTTCGAGGGTAACTGGCGGCCGACCCTGAGCGCCGCCCAGCTCGCCGAGGTGCGCGAAGTGGTCCATCCGATCGTGCGCACCCACCCGGAAAGCGGGCGCAAGGCGCTGTTCGTCAGCGAAGGTTTCACCACCCGCATCGTCGGCCTGCCGGCCGACGAGAGCGCCCAACTGCTCGCCGAGCTGTATGCGCACAGCGTGCGCCCCGAGCACATCTACCGGCATCGCTGGCAGGCGCATGACCTGGTGTTCTGGGACAACCGCTCGCTGATCCATCTCGCCGGCGGTTGCCCGGCCCACCTGCGGCGCAAGCTCTACCGCACCACCATCCAGGGCGACGCGCCGTTCTGACGACGGCACGCGCTTCCCCCTTTTCGCCAGGAGCGTTTCCATGAACCGCATTCCCCGTTTCACCCGCCTGGTCGCCGCGCTCGGCCTGGGCCTGAGCCTCGCCACCACGCTGCTGGCCAGCCGGCCGGCGCAGGCCGAGGGCGAGATCCGCATCGCCGAGCAGTTCGGCATCGTCTACCTGCTGCTCAACGTGGTCCGCGACCAGCGCCTGATCGAAAAGCACGGCCAGGCCGAGGGCCTGCAAATCAAGGTCGACTGGACCCAACTGTCCGGCGGCGCGGCGGTCAACGATGCGCTGCTGTCCGGGGCGATCGATATCGCCGGTGCCGGCGTCGGTCCGCTGCTGACCATCTGGGACCGTACCCGCGGGCGCCAGAACGTCAAGGCGGTGGCTTCGCTGGGCAACTTCCCCTACTACCTGCTGAGCAACGACCCGCGGGTCAGGAGCATCGCCGACTTCGGCGCCGGGGATCGCATCGCCGTGCCGGCGGTGGGGGTTTCGGTGCAGTCGCGCTTCCTCCAGTACGCCGCGGCTAAGCAGTGGGGCGACAAGCAGTTCGACCGCCTCGACAAGTACACCGTGGCGCTGCCGCATCCGGACGCCACCGCCGCGCTGGTGGCCGGCGGCACCGAGCTGACCGGGCATTTCTCCAACCCGCCGTTCCAGGACCAGGCGCTGGCCAACCCGAAGGTCCACGTGGTGCTCGACAGCTACGAGCTGCTGGGGCCGAATTCGCCGACCGTGCTGTTCGCCACGGAGAAGTTCCGCCAGGACAACCCGAAGACCTACCGGGCCTTCGTCGAGGCGCTGAAGGAAGCGGCGGCCTTCGCCCAGAACGACAAGGCGGCCGCCGCCGATACCTATATCCGGGTGACCGGGGCGAAGATCGACCGAGCCGCGCTGCTGAAGATCATCGCCAATCCGCAGGTGGAGTTCAGCGTCACGCCGAAGAACACCTATCCGCTGGCGGAGTTTCTCTACCGGGTCGGTGCGATCCGCAACAAGCCGGCCTCCTGGCAGGACTATTTCTTCCAGGACGGCGCGCCGTTGCAGGGGAGTTGAGACGCCGATGAACGCCGCCTCCCGCCAACCTTCCACGCTCCCCGCTGACGCCCTGCTGGCGGTGGACGGAGTCAGCCTCGAATACCGCACCCGCTCGCGCGTGGTGCGGGCCACCCAGCGGGTCAGCTTCGAAGTCGACCCGGCCGATCGCTTCGTCCTGCTCGGCCCGTCCGGTTGCGGCAAGTCGACCCTGCTCAAGGCGGTGGCCGGCTTCATCACGCCCAGCGAGGGCGAGATCCGCCTTCAGGGACAGGCGGTCAGGGCGCCCGGCCCCGACCGTATCGTGGTGTTCCAGGAGTTCGACCAGTTGCCGCCATGGAAGACCGTACGGCAGAACGTGCTGTTCCCCTTGCGGGTGTCCGGCCAGGTGACGCGCGACGAGGCCGAGCGACGCGCCGACGAATGCCTCGAGAAGGTCGGCCTGGCGGGCTTCGCCGAGGCCTACCCGCACACGCTGTCCGGGGGCATGAAGGCGCGGGTGGCGATCGCCCGGGCGCTGGCGATGCAGCCGAAGATCCTGCTGATGGACGAGCCGTTCGCCGCGCTGGACGCGCTGACCCGGCGAAAGATGCAGGAAGAACTGCTGCGCCTGTGGGAAGAGGTGCGTTTCACCCTGCTGTTCGTCACCCACTCCATCGAGGAGGCGTTGGTGGTGGGCAACCGCATCCTGCTGCTCTCGCCGCACCCGGGGCGGGTCCGGGCCGAAGTGCACGGCCACCCGTTCGGGCTGCACAGCCTTGGCGGCGAGCCGCTGCAAGCCGCGGCGCGACGCATCCACCGCTTGCTGTTCGACGAGGGCGGCGAACCGACGGCGGCCGCGACCCTCGACTTCGCCGATATCCGGCTGGCCCATTGAGCAGAGGAACCGATCGATGAGTCGAGTCACGCGCGTTCGCGAAGAATACGAAGTCCAGCTCGAACCCCTGCTGGAGGTCTCCCTGGAGCGGCGCCTGCCCCTGAGCCAGCGTCTCTGGCAACAGGGCTGGCTGCGCAAGGGGCTGATCCTGGCGCTGCTGGCGCTGGCCTGGGAGCTGGCGGCGCGGGTCCAGGGCAACGACCTGCTGCTGCCAGGCTTCCTGCAGACGGCCAGGGCCCTCGGCGAGGGCCTGGCCAGCGGCGAACTGCCGGCCAAGGCGGGGATCTCCCTGCTGGTGCTGTTCAAGGGCTACCTGCTGGGGATCGTCCTGGCCTTCGTTCTGACCAGCCTGGCGGTCTCCACGCAGTTGGGCCGCGACCTGCTCGGGACCCTCACGGCGATGTTCAACCCGCTGCCGGCGATCGCGCTGCTGCCGCTGGCGCTGCTCTGGTTCGGCCTGGGCCAGAACAGCCTGATCTTCGTGCTGGTGCATTCGGTGCTCTGGGCGCTGGCGCTGAACACCTATGCCGGTTTCCTCGGTGTCTCGGAGACCCTGCGCATGGCAGGGCGCAACTACGGCCTGCGTGGCCTGCGCTTCGTCCTGCTGATCCTGGTGCCGGCGGCGCTGCCGTCGATTCTCGCCGGGCTGAAGATCGGCTGGGCCTTCGCCTGGCGCACGCTGATCGCCGCGGAACTGGTGTTCGGCGCGAGCAGCGGCAAGGGCGGGCTCGGCTGGTACATTTTCCAGAACCGCAACGAGCTGTACACCGACAAGGTATTCGCCGGCCTGGCCGTGGTGGTGCTGATCGGCCTGCTGGTGGAGAACCTGGTGTTCGGCAGCATCGAGCGCCTCACGGTGAAGCGCTGGGGAGTGCAACGCTAGGGCGGCGGACGGGTGGAGTGTTACGGCAACTTTCTCGGCAACTGTTGCGCTGGCGCGGCGGCAAAGCGGAGTAACGTCTTGCCCGCACCCACTTCAAAGGATGGAACGAATGTCGCTCTCCGTGGATCTGCTGCTGGCGTTCTCCCTGTTCGCCTTCGTCACCTCCGTCACGCCCGGTCCGAACAACACCATGTTGCTGGCCTCGGGGGTCAACTTCGGTTTCGTCCGCTCCATCCCGCACATCCTCGGGATCAGTTGCGGCTTCTTCATCATGGTGATGGCGGTGGGCTTCGGCCTGGGCACGGTGTTCGAGGCCTATCCGGTGCTGTACACCATCCTGCGCTACGTCGGCGCGGCCTACCTGCTGTACCTGGCCTGGAAGATCGCCACGTCCGGCCCGGCCGGCAACGACCCGGAGGGACGTGGCAAGCCGTTGAGCTACTGGGGCGCGGCGGCGTTCCAGTGGGTCAACCCGAAGGCCTGGGTGATGGCGGTCGGCGCCATAAGCACCTATACGCCGTTGCAGGGCTACTTCACCAACGTGGTGGTGATCTCGACGGTATTTGCCCTGATCAATGCGCCGACCATCGGAATCTGGGCCGGTTTCGGCAGCATGCTGCGCAACGTGCTGCGCGATCCGCGCTGGCTGAGGGTGTTCAACGTAGGGATGGCGCTGCTGTTGGTCGCGTCGCTGTACCCGATCCTCGCGGAAAGCCATTCGGCCTGACCTGTCAACACCCTATCAATTGTATTAGCTCGTAACTCGTCGCCATTTCGTGAAGAGTTTTTCGCTCGGTGCCCAGCCTCGGAAGGGGGAGAGCGATGCAGGAGCGACATGGCTTACCGTTACGCAGCTTTTCGTCGGGCAAGGCGCTGACCGCGGGACGCGCAGTGCGCCCGGAGGTTGCGCAGGAGCGGCGCTACCTGCAAGGCGCCCCGCTGGGGATGGAGTTGCCGGGACGAATCGCCTTGCGCGACCCGCATTGCGCCTGGCAATGGTTCGAGCCGGAGGCGGCCGCGGAAGCGTTCCCGGCGGCGCACTGGCTGGCGGCGTTCCTGGTACTGCTGGGACGCTACGGCAACGAAGAGATCACCCTGGGCTTTCCCGAGCCGATCACGGTTCGCGGGCGGCAGGCGCCCGCGCTGCTGCGTTCCTCCTACCGGGCGATGGAGTCGTCCGCCGAACGTAGCGCGCGGCTGGCGGAAGAACTCGATGACGCCCGGCGGCAGCTATCCGCCGACGGCCAGGAGCGCGCCGCCCTGGCCGGGCTCTGCGCGGTCCAGGTGCTGGCGGCGCGGCCGACGGCGAGCAGCCCCGGCTGGCTGGCCCTGGTGCTGGCGGCGGACGGCAGCGTCGGCCTGGCTCTGCGCGATCCCCAGTACGACGAATTGCGGCGTATCGCCGGCCATCTCGCGCGCCTGGCGCGCGGCCTGGTCGACGCCCAGGCCTGCGTCGGCCGACTGCCCTGGCTGGACGCCGACGAAGAGCGCCGTTTGCAGGCCCTGCGCAGCGAGCCCCAGGCCGCCCCGTCGCGCGGCGTACTCCACCATCTGTTCGAGGCCCAGGCGCGGCGCACACCGCAGCGCATCGCCGTGCACGCCGCCGACCGTAGCCTCAGCTATGCCGAGCTGGAGCGCGAAAGCGCCGCGCTCGCCGTGCGCCTGCGCGCCGCCGGGGTGGCTCCGGAGCAGCGGGTCGGGGTCTGCCTGCGGCGCGACAGCGGCCTGCTGGTCGGCCTGCTTGGCGTGCTCCGCGCCGGCGGTTGCTACGTCCCGCTGGACCCGGCCTATCCGGAGGAGCGGGTGGCCTACATGCTCGACGACGCCGACTGCCTGCTGGTGCTGGTCGACGCGAGCACCCGCGAGCGGGTCGCCGCGCTGGGCCGGCCATGCCTGACGCTGGAGGAGGGCGGCGACCAGGCGAACGACCTGGCGCTGCCCGCGAGCGAGGTCGGCGCCGACCACCTCGCCTACATCATCTATACCTCCGGATCCACCGGACGCCCCAAGGGCGTCGCCATCGAGCACGGCAGCGCCCATGCCTTCCTGCGCTGGGCCGGCCAGCACTATGCCGCCGAAGAATGGAGCGGGGTACTGGCGGCGACCTCGGTGTGCTTCGACCTGTCGGTCTACGAGCTGTTCGGCACCCTGGCCGAAGGCGGCACGCTGCACCTGGTGGAAAACCTGTTCAGCCTGCCGGACTACCCGCGCCGCGACGAGATCAGCCTGCTCAATACCGTGCCCTCGGTGTGTGCCGCGCTGCTTGCCCTCGGCGACCTGCCGGGTGGGGTGCGCACGCTGAACCTGGCCGGCGAACCGCTGCGCGGCCACCTGGTGCGACAGATTCGTGGCCAACCCCAGGTACGGCGCCTGGTCAATCTCTACGGGCCGACCGAGGACACCACCTATTCGACGGCGCACGAACTGGACTTGCACGCCGAAGCGCTCGATGAGCCGCCCATCGGCCGACCGCTGCCCGGCACCACGGTGGAGGTGCTCGACGGCTTCGAGGCGCCGCTGCCGCTGGGCGTGGCCGGGGAGCTGTACCTCGGCGGCATCGGCCTGGCGCGTGGCTATTTCGGCAAGCCGGAGCAGACCGCCGAGCGTTTCCGCGTCGATCCGGGCAGCGGCGAGCGCCGCTATCGCACCGGCGACCGCGTACGCATGCGCGAGGACGGCGTGCTGGAACACCTCGGCCGGCTCGACGACCAGGTCAAGTTCAACGGCTTCCGCATCGAGCTGGGCGAGATCGCCTCGTGCCTGGCGAGTTTTCCCGGGGTGAGCGAAGCCTGCGCCATGCTCACCGAGGACAGCGCCGGCCTGCGTCGGCTGGTCGGCTACCTGGCGGCGCCGTTCGCCCCGCCGCTCAAGGCGCTGAACGAGCACCTTGGGCAAAGTCTGCCGCACTACATGTTGCCGTCAGCGTTCGTGGTCCTGGCGGAGCTGCCCAAGACGCTCAACGGCAAGATCGACCGCAAGGCCCTGCCGCGTCCCCAGGCGACCGGCGCCGAGCCGCAGGCGCTGCCCAGCGATCCGCTGGAGCAGGCGCTACACCAGGCCTGGCAGGCGCAGCTTGGTGCGCCGCCGCGCGCCGGACAGGGCTTCTACGCCGCCGGCGGCGATTCCCTGCGGGCGGTGCACCTGCTCGCGACGCTGCGCCAGCGACTGTCCCGACGCGTACCGTTGCAGGCGTTCGCCGGTGGCCCGGCGACCCCCGAGGCCCTGCTGGAACTGCTGCGCCAGGCCGCGCCCGAGGGCGACGAGCCGGAGCCGAGCGCCGGCGCCGCCGGGCTGAGCCTCGCCGAACGGCGCCTGTGGGTGGCCCAGCAACTGGCGCCGGAGGACACCTCCTACAACCTGCTGGCCCACCTGCGCATAGTCGGCGCCACGGCCGACGCCATCGAACAGGCCTTGCGCCAGTTGCTGGAACGGCATGTGGCGCTGCGCCGGCGTGTCGAAACGGGCGTCGACGGGCCGCAGCCGCATGCGCTGGCGGCGCATGCGGTGCCCCTGCAACGCCTGCTGGCGAGCGACGCCGTCCACGCCGAGCGGTTGCTGGAGGATGGCGTGCGCCGTGAGGGCGCGCGAGTCTTCGACCTCGCCCACGAGGCGCCGGCACGCCTGCTGCTGGTCGTCACCCGCGACAGCGCGCGCGCCGACCTCCTGCTCAGCGTCCATCACTACGCCTTCGACGATGTGTCGCTGGCGGTCTTTGCCGCGGAACTGAAGACACTGCTCGATGGCGGTCGCCTGGGCGTGCTCGCCAGCACGCCGGAACAGGTTGCCGCCCGCGAGCGCGCGGCGTTGGCCTCGGGACGCCTGGACCGCGTTGCCGAGCGCTGGGCTGAGCGTTTGTTGCCGCTGGCGAAGGCTCCCGGCGCCGCGCCGGCGCGCCCGGAGGAGAGCGGCGGGCGCGCCGGCCAACGCCTCGCCCTGCCGGTTTCCGCCGCCGTCCATGCCGCCTGCCGGGCGCTGGCCGAACGCACCTCGGTAAGCCCGTTCAGTGCTGCGCTACAGGCCTTCGCCGAAGTGCTCGGCGCCGAACTGGGCGTCGACGACCTGCTCGTCGGCGTGGCCCTGGCCGGGCGTTCGCGCCTGGAAATGCAGGGGCTGGTCGGCTGCTTCGTCAACCTCCTGCCGCTGGCGGTCGGCCTGCGTCCGGAGCAGTCCGTGGAGTGGCGCCTGCGCCAGGTCGGCCATGATCTGCTGGAACTGCTCGAACACCAGGACGTGCCCCTCGAATGCGTGACCCAGGCCCTGCGCCAGCGCGGCGCCAGCGGCCTGCCGATCCGCATCGCCTGCGGCGCGCACAACGGTCGGGCGGCCCCGGCGGTGGATGCCGGGGTGCGCGTCGAAGCCGACTTCATCCCGGTGCCTGGCGCGCGCCTCGACCTGACGCTGTGGCTGGAAGACCAGCCGCAGGGTTGGCTGGCCGTCTGGACCGGGGTCAGCGCGATCTTCGACCTGCACCGCATCGAGCGCCTGCACCAGGCCTGGGAGCGGCGCCTGCTGGCGAATGCCGGCGAACCTATCTCGAAACGCATGTCGCCGGAGGGCTGCAACGCTTCCTGACGACCCCGAGCCTCCCACGGAGAACAGCGATGGAACGAACAGCTCCCAGTCTCACCGGTCGCGGCTTCGCCCGGCCGCGCAATCTCAGCCCGCGCAGCAGCGAGGCGCTGGTGCGGCGCCCGGCGGCGGAGCGCGACGGCCTGCCGCTGCTGATCGAGGCACAGGCTCCCGGCCTGTCCCTGGCCGACTGGATTCGCGAGCAGGGCCAGTCCCTGCACGACGACCTGAACCTGGCTGGCGGCCTGTTGCTGAGAGGCTTCGAGGTCGACTCGGCAGAGCGCTTCCGCGCAGCCGCCGCTGCCTTCGCCCCGCAACTGCTCGACTACAAGGAGCGTTCCTCGCCGCGTAGCCAGGTCAGCGGCGAGGTCTACACCTCCACCGAGCATCCGGTGGACCAGCCGATCTTCCTGCATAACGAGCAGTCCTATACCGCCGACTGGCCGCTGTACATCATGTTCCATTGCCAGGTCGCGCCGCTCGAGGGCGGCGCCACCCCGGTGGCGGCCAACCGGCTGGTGCTCCGCCACCTGCCGGACGAATTGCTGGAACGCTTCGGGCGCCTGGGCATCCTCTACGTGCGCAACTACCGCGCCGGCCTCGGCCTGTCCTGGCGCGAAGCGTTCCAGACCGACAGCCGCGCCGAGGTCGAGGCGTTCTGCGCTGAGCACCGGATCGCCCATGCCTGGATCGGCGACGAGCACCTGCGCACCTGGCAGAGGCGCGCGGCGTTCCAACGCCACCCGTATACCGGCGAGCGCCTGTGGTTCAACCACGGCATGTTCTTCCATGCCACCAGTCTCGAGCCGGGCCTGCGCGATGCGCTGCTGCGCAGCGTCGCCGAGGAAGACCTGCCGTACCAGACCTACTACGGCGATGGCAGCCCGATCGAGGCGCAGACCCTGGCGACCATCCGCAGCGCCATAGACCGCGAGATGCGGCGCTTCGACTGGCGCGTGGGCGACGTGCTGATCCTCGACAACATGCTCGCCCAGCACGGCCGCGAGCCGTTCCGCGGGCCGCGACGGATCCTCACCATCATGTCCACGCCGTATTCCAGCCTGGCGCCCGCCGACGTCCCGCCGACACCTTCGCGCCTGGCGCTCGGAGGTGCCGCATGAGCGCCTCGTTCAGCGCGCCGCGCCTGCGCCCCCGGCAGCTCTCGGCCGGCGACCTGGTGGAGGAAAGCCTGCTCGACCCGGCCAACGACTACCTGCGCATCGTCCGCGCGCGCCAGCCGGGCATGGACCTGCGGCAATGGATCGCCGCCGCCGGCGCAGGGCTGCGCGACAGCCTGCTGCGGCATGGCGGCATCCTGTTTCGTGGCTTCGCGGTAGACGGAGCGGAGGGCTTCTCCCAGGCGGTACAAAGCTTTTCGCCGAACATGCTCGACTACCTGGAGCGCGCGGCGGCACGCCAGGAAGTGGCGCACCGGGTGTTCACCTCCACCGAGTTCTCGCCGGACGGCTGGATTCCGCCGCACCACGAGATGTCCTACTCGCACAACTGGCCGAGCTATATCCACTTCTACTGCCAGACACCGCCCGCCACCCAGGGCCGCACGCCCCTGGCCGACGAGCGCCGGGTCAGCGCTCGGATACCCGAGGCGATCAGGCAGCGCTTCCTCCGCCATGGGGTGTGCTACGTGCGCAACTACGGGCCGGAGATCGACCTGACCTGGCAGGAAGGCTTCCAGACCGACAGTCGCGCCGAGGTCGAGGCCTACTGCCGGCAGACCGGTACCCAATGGACCTGGCTCGACGACCAGCGCCTGAATACCCGCCAGGTACGCCAGGCGATGGTGCGCCACCCGCTCAGCGGCGAGACGCTGTGGTTCAACCACGCGCACATGTTCCATGTCTCCAACATGCCGCCGGCCCTGGCCCGGGCCTTGCTCGACGAGGTCGGCGAACAGGGCCTGCCGCGCAACGCCTACTACGGCGACGGCAGCCCGATCGAGGCGGAGGTGCTGGACACCATCCGCGCCGCCTACCGCGAGGAAACCCGCGCGTTCGCCTGGGAGCGCGGCGATGTCCTGATGCTCGACAACTTCATCAGCGTCCACGGCCGCGAGCCGTACACCGGCGAGCGCAAGGTGCTGGTGGCGATGACCGACCTGCATGTCCACCAACCCTGAACCCGTGCGAGGGATAGCCATGAGTGCGTCAGAAGACCTGCAATCCGCTGTGCAACCGGCCGCGAGCGAAGCGCTCGAAGGATTCCCGCTGTCTCCCTTGCAGACCCGCGCCTGGCGCCGCCATGCCGAGCGGCCGGAAAATACGGTTGTCGGCGTGCGCCTGCACGCCCCGGCCGATCCCGTGGCGACGCTGGAGCGGCTGCGCCGGGCGCTGGACGGCGAGGCGCAACTGCGCGTGGCCTACCGGACGATGCCGGGCATGAGCCTGCCGGTGCAGGTACTGGATGGGCGCGCGGCCGATCTGCTGGTCGAGCGCCTGCCGGGAGATGGCGACTGGGCCGGACGCTTCGCGCGCGAAAGCGCGCGTCTCGCCGCTTCGCCCCTGGGCGGGGAAGGCCAGCCGGTACTGGCGCTCGGCCTGCTGCTGGACGCCGCCGGAGAGACGCTCCAGGGGCTGTTGCTGGCGGCGCCGGCGTTCGTCGTCGATGCGGCCAGCCTGGTGGCGCTGCTGCGCCGCGGCCTGGGGCCGGCCGGCCAGGCGAGCGCGGACGAGGGAGACGAGGCGCTGCTGTTCCAGCATTTCTCCGAGTGGGCCAACGAGGCGCTGGCCGGCGAAGACGGCGAAAGCGCCAGCGGTTACTGGCGAGAGCAGGCGGCCGTTGCGGCGGAGAGTCCGCTGGCGCTGGCGGACGACCTGGGCGAAGGCGAGTGGACGGCGCGGCGCCTGCTGCCGCGCGCGCTGCTCGAACGCCTGGCAGCCAACGGCTTGCCGGAGGCGGCCGCCCTGCTGGCCTGGACCCAGGTCGCCGGGCAGTTCCAGGGCGACGAGGGCCTCCCGCTGGAAATGGCGCGACTGGTCTCGGGGCGCCTGTTCAACGAGTTCGCCGAGCTGGCCGGACCGTTCGCCGGGGTCGCGCCGCTGTGCCTGGAGAATGTCCGCGCGGGCAGCGTCGGCGAGCGGCTCGACGCCCTCCAGGCGGCGATCCTCGCCCAGGAGGAGGCAGCGGCCCTGCGCGATCCCTTTGCCCCCGACTGGCCGCTCGCCGAGTTGGGCTTCGCCTGGCTGGCGGGCGAACTGGATGGCGCCGGGGTGGCCGAGCTGGATTGCCGTCAGCCGCCGCTGGGCGGGTTCCTCGAGTTGCAGGTGCTGCCCCACGGCGAAGGCCGGCTGGCCAGCCTGCGGGTCCGCCGCGACCATGACGGAACGCTGGCCGGGCGCTTGCTCGACGCCTGGGTCGAATGCCTGGAAAGCATCGCCGCCGACAGGCAACTGCCATTGGCCGGGCTGCCGTTGATCGGCGCGGCCGAGCGCGAGCGCTACCAGGCCTGGCAGGGCGAGCGCGTGGAGCCCGCGCCGGTGGAATCCCTGGTGGCCGCGTTCGATCTGCGGGCCGCCCTGCAGCCGCAGGCGCCGGCGTTGCTGGATGCCCACGGCAGCCTGGATTTCGCCACGCTGTGCGCGCGCAGCGAAGCGGTCGCCGAAGCGCTGCTGGCTGCCGGCGTGCGGCCCGGCCAGGCGGTGGCGGTGATGACCGGGCGCAACCGCGAGGCGATCGTCGCCCTGCTCGGGGTGATGCGCGCGGCGGCGGTGTACACCCCGGTCAATCCGGAGTTTCCGGCGGCGCGGGTGGAGCGGATGCGCGAAGCGGGCGGGATCGTCTTCGCTCTTGCCGATGCCGAGTGCGCCGGGCGCGCCCGCGAGGCCTTCGCCGGGGCCTGCCTGGACCTGTCGACGCTGCCGCTTGCCGGCAGCGGCATGAGCCTGCCGGCGCCGGGCGGGCGCGATGCGGCCTACATGATCTTCACCTCGGGCACCAGCGGCCAGCCCAAAGGCGTGGTGGTCGAGCACGCCAGCGCGCTCAACCTGTCCCAGGCCCTGGCGCGCACGGTATACGCGAACGTGGTGGGCGAGGGCCTGCGGGTGACGGTCAACGCGCCGTTCTCCTTCGACTCCTCGATCAAGCAGATTCTCCAGTTGCTCTCCGGCCATTGCCTGGTCCTGGTGCCGCAGGAGGTGCGCAGCGATCCGCAGCGGATGCTGGGGTTCCTCGAAGAACGGCGCATCGACGTGCTCGACTGCACCCCGTCGCTGTTCCGCCTGCTGCTCCAGGCCGGCCTCGACGATGCCCACCCGGCGCTGCCCGGGCGCATCCTGGTAGGGGGCGAGCGCTTCGACGAAGCGTCCTGGGAGGTCGCCGCCGGCTGGCGCCGCTGCCAGGTGTTCAATCTCTACGGTCCTACCGAAGCCACGGTGAACGCCAGCCTGGCGCGGGTCGCCGAGCATGCGCGGCCGACCATCGGCCGCGCCCTGGCCAACGTCGATCTGCATGTGGTCGATGGCCTCGGTCGTCGCAAGACCCGTGGCGCCAGCGGCGAACTATGGATCGGCGGCGCCGGGGTGGCGCGCGGCTATGCCGGCGACGCCGGCGAGGCGGCCGGGCGCTTCCTCGAGGAGGGCTGGCCGGGCAGCGGCCGCCTGTACCGCAGCGGCGACCTGGTGCGCTGGCGCGCCGACGGTTGCCTGGAGTTCCTCGGGCGGATCGACGAACAGGTGAAGATCAACGGCTACCGCATCGAACTGGGCGAGATCCGCAGCGCGTTGCTGGAACACCCGGCAGTGGGCGAGGCGGCGGTACTCACCGACGAGGCCGATGCGGCCGAGCCGGGCGCGGATCGCCGGATCGTCGCCTTCGTCACCGCCGCCGGGGAGACCGCGGACGAGTCCTGGCTGGAAGTCGACCTGCCCAGCGGGCACCGGGTCGCCGGACTGAACCTCAACGAAACCGAGTACGTCTACCAGGAAATCTTCGTCGACGAGGTCTACAGCCGCGACGGCATCGTCCTGCCGCCGGACGCGGTGGTCCTCGACGTCGGTGCCAACATCGGCCTGTTCTCGCTGTACATCGCCAGCCGCGCGCCGCGCGCGCGAGTGGTCGCCTTCGAGCCGCTGGCACCGATCCGCCGGCGCCTGGAGGCCAACCTCGGACGCTACGCACCGCAGGTCGAGGTATTCGGCATCGGTCTGTCCGACGCCGAGCGTGAGGAAACCTTCACCTACTATCCGGGCTACTCGACCTTCTCCGGGATCGCCGAGTACGCCGACGCCAGCGGCGAACGCGACGTCATCCGACGCTACCTGAGCAACCAGGGCGAGGAGGGCGGGGCCAACCTGCTGCTGGACAACATCGACGAAATCCTCGACGACCGCCTGCGCGCCGAAGCCCACCGCTGCCGCCTGCGCCGCCTCGACCAGGTGATCGACGAACTGGGCCTGGAGCGTATCGACCTGCTGAAGATCGACGTGCAGCGCGCGGAAATGGATGTGCTGCTCGGTCTCGACGATGCGGCGCTGGCCAAGGTCCGGCAGATCGTCCTGGAGGTCCATGACAAGCGCGACGGTGCCACCGCCGGCCGCGCCGATGCCTTGAGCGACCTGCTGCGCCGCCATGGCTTCGAGGTGAGCATCCGTCAGGACGCGCTGCTGGAGGGTACCGACCGTTACAACTGCTACGCGGTGCGCCCGGGCTATGCCGAGTCGCTGGCTGAGCGCATCGACTGGCGCGCGCTCGCGCCGCGCCCCGCCGCGGCCCTCGGCGGCGAGCTGAGCGAGCAGGCCCTGCGTGGCTTCCTCGAGGCGCGCCTGCCGGCCTACATGCTGCCGAGCCGGATCGCCCGGGTCGAACGCCTGCCGCTGACCGCCGAAGGCAAGCTCGACCGTCGCGCGCTGTTGGCGGCGCTGGCCGCCGAGGCGGCCGCGCAGACCCTGGAAGCGCCGGCCAATGCCACCGAGGCGGCCCTGCTGGAGATCTGGAAGAGCGTGCTGAAACGCCCGGCGATCGGCGTCAGCGACAATTTCTTCCAGGTCGGCGGCGACTCCATCCGCCTGATCCAGATGCAGGTCATGGCGCGCGAGGCGGGGCTTGCCTTTACCCTGCGCGACGTGTTCAACCACCAGAGCATCCGCGAACTGGCGCGCCTGCTGGCCGCTCCGGCGAGTCCGGCGGATGCGGCCGCGAGCTCGGCGCCGCGGGCGCTGGAGCCGTTCGCCCTGTTGTCGGCGGCGGAACGCAAGCGCCTGCCGGAGGGGCTCGACGACGCCTATCCGATGACCAGCCTGCAACAGGGCATGCTCCTGCAAAGCGAGGCCAGCGGCGATCCACGGCTGTTGCACAACGTCGTCCTGCACGAGGTGCATGGACGCCTGGACAGCGAGTTGCTGGCGCGCGCCTGGGCGATCCTGATCGGCCGCCACGCGATCCTGCGTACCGGCTTCGACCTGCACGGTGGCCAGGTTCCCCTGCAATGGGTCCACCCGGCCGCTGCGGTCGCCGCCGAGGTGCCGGTGCACGACCTGTGTGGCCTCGATGGGGAAACACGGCGCCTGCGCCTGCGTGCCTGGATCGAGGAAGAGCAGGCCACCCCGTTCGACTGGAGCCGCCCACCGCTGGTGCGCCTCGCCGCGCTGGCGCTGGACGAGCGGCGCTTCGCCCTGGGCGTCGCCGAACACCATAGCGTGCTGGACGGCTGGAGCCTGCAAAGCCTGGTGGACGAGCTGCTGGCGGTCTACGCCGACCTTCTCGCCGGTGTCGTCGCGCGGGAAGCGGAAGCGCCCGCGGTAGGCTTCCGCGACTACGTGGCGCTGGAGCGTGAGGCCGAGGCCAACGCCGCCTCGGCGCTGTTCTGGCTCGACTACCTGGCCGGCGCCCGCTACCGGCCGTTGCCCGGCCTGGCGGAGGAGGGACCCCGGCGCATGGCGGCGGTCCGCGTGGACGTGCCGGCCGACAGCCTGTCGCGCTTGCGCGCCCTGGCCGAACGCAGCGGCTTGCCCTTGCGTTCGTTGTTGCTGGCGGCGCATGGCCGAGCGTTGTGCCGCTTCAGCGATGCCGATGAAGTAGTCACCGGCTTCGTCAGCCACGGGCGCCCCGAGGAGCCGGGAGCGGACCGCCTGCTCGGCCTGTTCCTGAACACCCTGCCGTGCCGGCTGTCGGCTTCCGTCGATCTGCTCGACAGCGCCCGTCGCGCATTCGACTACGAGCGCGCGAGCCTGGAACATCGGCGCCATCCGCTGGCGGCGATTCGCAGGCGCAACCGCGAGTTGCGCCTGGACAGCCTGTTCAACTTCGTCGACTTCCACCAGGACGACGCCGCGCCGACGGCGGGAGTAAGGCACGGCGGCATCCTCGACCAGGTGGTGGTGGACGTCGACGTGCCGCTGGCGGTGGACTTCGAGGTGGCCGGCGAGCGCCTCGAGGTGGGCTTCCAGTACGCCGCCGGACGTTTCCCCGCCGAGCGCGCCGAGGCGCTGGCCGACGCCTACCGCGAGGCGTTGCTGGCGCTGCTCGAGGACCCGGCGCAGCCGCCCACGGCGGCCCAGGCCGAGGACAGCGTGGAGCTGCGGCGGGTGCTCAAGGTGTTGTCCCGGGTGCTCGGCCGGCCGCTGGCGGCCGACCAGGGCTTCGCCAGTGCCGGCGGGCATTCGCTGCTGGGCGTGCAGGCGATCGCCGAATTGCGCCGGCTGACCGGCAGGCAACTGAGCCTGGGGCTGTTGCAGGGCGATCCGGATGCCCGCGAAGTGGTGCGCCGCTGCCATGCCGCCGACGCGCCGCCGTTGCCGCCCGCCACCGAGCGCGCCCGGGCCCTGTGGTTGCAGCGCAGCGGGAGCGCGCAGCCGCGCCTGCGCCTGATCGCGCTGCCGCCCGCGGGCGGCAACGCCGGCACTTTCCGTGGTTGGGACGCGCGCCTGCCGGCGGACGTGGAGCTGCTGGCGATCCAGTATCCGGGGCGCCAGGAACGCCAGGACGAGCCATTCGTCACCGATGTAGAGGCCATGCTCTGTGCCATCGACGACGCGCTCCTGCCATTGCTCGACCGTCCGTTCGCCCTGGTCGGCGCCAGCCTCGGTGGCATGCTCGCCTACGAACTGGCGGCACGCCTGGAAAGCCTGCACGGCCTGCGCGCCAGGCAGTTGTTCGTGATCAGCAGCCGCGCTCCGGGGCCGGACCTGGAATACCCGCGCTTCCATGCGATGGGCGACGCCGAGTTGCTGCGAACCCTGCGCGAGTACGACGTGCTGCCGCTGGAAGTGCTCGACGACCCGGAGCTGCGCGAGATCAGCCTGGCTACCCTGCGCGCCGATTCGCGCCTGGCCGCCGACTATCGCTACCGCCCGCGCGAGCCGTTGGCCATACCGATCACCGCGATCCTCGGCGAGCAGGACCCGGGCGTCTCCAGGGCGGCCATCGACGGCTGGCGGCGGCACACCAGCCGCTACGAGCTGGAGACCCTGGCCGGCGGCCACGGCCTGGTGGTGACGGCGGCGGAGGAGGTCTGCGCGATCCTGCGGCAGCGCCTGGCGCCCGATGTGCCTGGCGGCGTGCCGGCGAACCTGGCAACCTGAACCGCCGGCCCCTGCCGCCCCCCTGGCGGCAGGGGCCGGTGCCGTCCGTCTTCATTCGAGGTTGCCCATGGTTCTGCGCGAATACACCCAACGCCACCGGCTCGACGCCGTCGCCCCGGCCGACTACCACCGCCATCTGCCGGAGCAGGTCGCGCGCGGCCTGCCTTCCGCCGAGCTGGTGGTGTTCCGCGTCGCCGACGAGCATTCCGACACCGCGGCGTTCAGCGCACGCTACGGCTTTGGCCTGGAGGACTGCGCCAACACCCTGGTCCTGCGCTACAAGCGCGACGGCGCCGAAGGCTATGCCGCGGTGGTCAACCTGGGCTCGCGGCGGCTCGACGTGAACGGCGCGGTCAAGGCGCTGCTCGGGGCCCGCCGGCTGTCCTTCGCCGCCCGCGAGGTCGCCACCGAGCTGACCGGCATGCAGTTCGGCGGCATCACCGCGTTCGGCTTGCCCGAAGGCATGCCGCTGCTGGTCGACGCGGCGGTCTTCGAACGGCCGTTGGTGGTGATGGGCGCCGGGGTCCGCGAGACCAAGCTGCTGCTGTCCCCGGCACTGCTGAAAGACCTTCCCGGAGTGGTGGTCGCCGAACTCAGCGAAGCCGGTTGAACCCGGCGCGGAGCATCGCCGCCGCGGCTCTGCCAATTGTGGTAGGTGAAGCCTTCCGCCGTCTCTGCAACCATGCCCCCGCCCTGATCGTGACAAACGCCGGAATGCCCCGTGGTAGACGCTCGCGCCTGTTTTTTCTAAGCGTTCGCGGCGGCCACGGCGCGGTTCGTCGGACAGCCCCTCCGGATGCGTTTCCTACCTTCATCCGAGGAGCGGTAAATGATCAGGATCGACTTTTCCCAGTTGCACCAGGCCCGCGAAGATGCCGCGGCGGCCATGCCGAGCATCGCCGGCAAGAAGATTCTCATGGGCTTCTGGCACAACTGGCCGGCCGGCGCCGCCGACGGCTACCAGCAAGGCTCGTTCGCCAACATCGCGCTGGATGACGTGCCGAGCGAGTACAACGTGGTCGCCGTGGCCTTCATGAAAGGGCGCGGCATCCCGACCTTCCAGCCATACAACCTGTCCGACGCGGAGTTTCGCCGCCAGGTCGGCGTGCTCAACGCCCAGGGCCGCGCGGTGCTGATTTCGCTGGGGGGCGCCGACGCGCACATCGAGTTGCACGCCGGGCAGGAGCAGGCGCTGGCCGCCGAGATCGTCCGTCTGGTGGAAACCTACGGTTTCGACGGCCTGGACATCGACCTCGAGCAGAGCGCCATCGACCTGGCCGACAACCAGCGGGTGCTGCCGGCGGCCCTCAAGCTGGTGCGCGAGCACTACGCCGGGCAGGGCAAGCACTTCATCGTCAGCATGGCCCCGGAGTTTCCCTATCTGCACAAGAACGGCAAGTACGTGCCTTATCTGCAGGCCCTGGAAGGCGTCTACGACTTCATCGCGCCGCAGTACTACAACCAGGGCGGCGACGGCCTGTGGGTCCAGGAGGCGAACGGCGGCAAGGGCGCCTGGATCGCGCAGAACAACGACGCGATGAAAGAAGACTTCCTCTACTACCTCACCGAGAGCCTGGCCACCGGCAGCCGCGACTTCGTGCGGATCCCGGCGCAGCGCCTGGCCATCGGCCTGCCGAGCAACGTCGATGCGGCGGCTACCGGCTACGTGATCGATCCCGCCGCGGTGAGCAACGCGTTTCGCCGCCTGGAAGCCGCCGGTCACGCGATCAAGGGCCTGATGACCTGGTCGGTGAACTGGGACGATGGCCTGAACAAGCGCGGCGAGCGCTACAACTGGGAGTTCCGCAAGCGCTACGCCAGCCTCATCCATGACGGCGAGGGCGGCGACCAGCGCCCGGCGGCGCCGCAGGGCCTGCGTCTGCTGGAGCGCGGCGAGACCAGCCTGGTGCTGGCCTGGAACGCCTCCAGCGGGCAGCGTCCGATCGATTACTACAGCCTCTATCGCGACGGCGCCATGGTTGGCCAGAGCGCCGCGCTGGGTTCCACCGACAGCGGCCTGACGGCGGACACCCGCTACAGCTATTTCGTCACCGCCACCGATACCCAGGGCAACCAGTCGCTGCCCAGCGAAGGCCTGGAGGTCAGCACCAGCGGCGGGGCGGTGGATCCGCAATTCCCGCAATGGCGGGAGAACCAGGCCTATCGGGTCGACGATGGGGTGACCTACGAGGGGCTGCGCTATCTCTGCCTGCAGGCGCACACCTCCAACAGCGGCTGGACGCCGCCGGTAGCCTTCACCCTCTGGCGGCCGCTGCGCTGAGGGGGCGGGCCGGTCCGCGCTGCGGGCCGGTCCTTTGGCCGGCGAGAGCCACGCACGGGTGGCGCCATATCCATATGCGTTTTCGGTATTTCCGCTTGATCGTTCATGGCGTTTACCATCACGGTATAACTTGTTATAACAAGTATTCCAGCCACTCCTGCAAGCGAATCCGACCATGGGCAAACTGCTCCCGCTTTCCCCCGTGCCGCTGTACAGCCAGCTCAAGGAGCTGCTGCGCGGGCGCATCCTCGACGGCGTCTACCCGCCGCTCAGCCGCATGCCCTCGGAGAACGAGCTGGGCAAGGCCTTCGACGTCAGCCGCATCACCGTGCGCCAGGCGCTCGGCGACCTGCAGAAGGAAGGGCTGATCTTCAAGATCCACGGCAAGGGCACCTTCGTCGCCCGGCCGAAGGCGTTCCAGAACGTCAGCACCCTGCAAGGCCTGGGCGAGTCCATGACGCAGATGGGCTACGAGGTCATCAACCGCCTGCACGGCCTGCGCTACGTGCCGGCCGGCGCGCGGGTGGCCGAGCGCCTGCGGGTGGAAGAGGGCAGCCCTGTGTGCGAGATCAAGCGGGTGCGGCTGGTCAACCGCGAGCCGGTTTCGCTGGAAGTCACCTACCTGCCGCAGGCGCTCGGCGAGCGCCTGGAGAAGGCCGACCTGGTGACCCGCGACATCTTCCTGATTCTCGAGAACGATTGCGGCATTCCCCTCGGCCATGCCGACCTGGCCATCGACGCGGTGCTCGCCGATGCCGACCTGACCCGCGCCCTGGCGGTCGAGGAGGGCGCGCCGATCATGCGTATCGAGCGCCTGACCCATGCCGCCGACGGCGCGCCGCTGGACTTCGAATACCTCTACTACCGCGGCGACGCTTTCCAGTATCGCCTGCGCATCGATCGGCAGAAGGGAGAGCGGGCATGAACACCCTGGAGCAGGAATACGACATCGTGGTGATCGGCGGCGGCACCGCCGGGCCGATGGCGGCGATCAAGGCCAAGGAGCACGACCGCGAACTGCGCGTGCTGCTGGTGGACAAGGCCAACGTCAAGCGCAGCGGCGCCATCAGCATGGGCATGGATGGGTTGAACAACGCCATCGTCCCCGGCCACGCCACGGCCGAGCAGTACACCCGGGAAATCACCGTGGCCAACGACGGCATCGTCAACCAGGCGGCGGTCTACGCCTATGCCAGCCACAGCTTCGAGACCCTGCGGCAACTGGATCGCTGGGGCGTCAGGTTCGAAAAGGACGAGACCGGCGACTATGCGGTGAAGAAGGTCCACCACATGGGCGCCTATGTGCTGCCGATGCCGGAAGGGCACGACATCAAGAAGGTGCTCTACCGCCAGCTCAAGCGTGCGCGGATCCCCATCGCCAACCGCCTGGTCTGCACCCGCCTGCTCACCGATGCCGAGGGCGCGGTGAACGGCGTACTCGGTTTCGACTGCCGCAGCGGCGACTTCCATGTGATCCGCGCCAAGGCGGTGATCCTTTGCTGCGGCGCGGCGGGCCGCCTGGGCCTGCCGTCCTCGGGCTACCTGATGGGTACCTACGAGAACCCGACCAACGCCGGCGACGGCTACGCCATGGCCTATCATGCCGGCGCCGAGCTGGCCAACCTGGAATGCTTCCAGATCAACCCGCTGATCAAGGACTACAACGGCCCGGCCTGTGCCTACGTCACCGGCCCGCTGGGCGGCTATACCGCCAACGCCAGGGGTGAGCGCTTCATCGAATGCGACTACTGGAGCGGGCAGATGATGTGGGAGTTCCACCAGGAACTCGAAGGCGGCAATGGCCCGGTGTTCCTCAAGCTCGACCACCTGGCGGAGGAAACCATCCAGACCATCGAGGACATCCTCCATGGCAACGAACGCCCCAGTCGCGGGCAGTTCCACGCCGGGCGCGGCACCGACTACCGCCAGCAGATGGTCGAGATGCACATTTCCGAGATCGGCTTCTGCTCCGGCCACTCGGCCTCCGGCGTGTGGGTCAACGAGAAGGCCGAGACCAGCGTGAAGGGCCTCTACGCCGCCGGCGACATGGCCGCGGTGCCGCACAACTACATGCTCGGCGCCTTCACCTATGGCTGGTTCGCCGGGCGCAACGCCGCCGAATACGTCGCCGGGCGCGCCTTCAGCGCGGTCGACAGCGCCCAGGTCGAGCGCGAGCGTGCGCGGATCGAGGCGCCGCTGCTGCGCGAGCATGGCCTGCCGGCGGCGCAGGTGGAGTACAAGCTGCGCCGGCTGGTCAACGACTACCTGCAACCGCCCAAGGTGACCCGCAAGATGGAATTGGGCCTGCAACGCATCCAGGCCATCGCCGAGGATCTGGAGCGGATCAAGGCGGACAACCCCCACGAGCTGATGCGCGCCCTGGAAGTCAGCGTTATCCGCGATTGCGCGGAGATGGCCGCGCGCGCCTCGCTGTTCCGCACCGAGAGCCGCTGGGGCCTGTACCACCACCGGGTGGACTATCCGCGGCGCGACGACGCTGCCTGGTTCTGCCACGCGCACCTGAAGAAGGACGAGCAGGGACGCATGGCCAGCTTCAGGAAACCGGTCGAACCCTACCTGTTCGCCATCGACGAGGGCGAACAGCAGGCCTACCAGCGCCTGCGGCTGAGGAACGACGCCGCCTAGGGCCCCACGCCCCGGCGTAGTACCGCTAGACACCGAGCCCGCCGCCACGAAAGCGGGCCAGATCGAACCACGAGGACCGCGTGCCATGGCCTACCGACCCCAGGACATCTTCTTCCGCAGCAGCGCCCCGGTGACCATCGACGAAGACCGCTGCATCGCCGACAAGGGCTGCACCGTCTGCGTCGAGGTCTGCCCGATGGACCTGCTGGCCATCGATCCGACGACCCGCAAGGCCTACATGGCCTACGACGAGTGCTGGTACTGCATGCCTTGCGAAAAGGACTGCCCGACCGGCGCGGTGAAGGTCGAGATTCCCTACCTGCTGCGCTGACGCCCGCTCCCGGCAAGCGAGGCAGAACCCGCCATCCGGCCACTCCCGGACGCCACCCTGAAACACCCCTCGTTTCCCACCACCGTCCGGGTGGCGGAGACGATTCCCATGACCATGATTCGAGGGGAATCCCCATGCGACTGCGTGCAATCCTGGCCAGCCTGGCGCTGGCCCTGACTTCCCTGGGTGCCCAGGCGGAAACCATCCGCGTGGCCATCGGCACTCAGGACACCACCATCAACTGCGCCGCCGGCGGGCTGCTGATCCGCGAGCTGGGCCTGCTGGAGAAATACCTGCCGCGCGACGGCCGCTACAAGGATGCGGACTACCGGGTGGAGTGGAAGAACTTCACCAGTGGCGCACCGCTGACCAACGAGATGGTCGCCGGCAAGCTCGACTTCGGCGCCATGGCCGACTTTCCCGGCACCTTCAACGGCGTGGCCTTCGCCGCCGCCGGCAAGCGCAGCCTGTTCATCAGCGTGCTGTCCGGCAGCACCCGTGGCAGCGGCAACGGCATCGTGGTACCGAGCGGCTCGCCGGTGCAGTCGCTGGCCGAACTGAAAGGCCAGACCATCTCCGTACCGTTCGCCTCCACCGCCCATGGCATGCTGCTGCGCGCGGTGGCGGCGCAAGGCTGGGACCCGCAGCGCGACGTGACCATCATCGCCCAGCCGCCGGAAATCGCCGGTTCGGCCTTGCAGGCGAACAAGATTGCCGCCCATGCCGACTTCGTACCCTTCGCCGAGCTGTTCCCCAATCGCGGCTTCGCCCGCAAGATCTACGACGGTTCCCAGGCCAACGCGCCGACCTTCCATGGCGCGCTGGTGGACGCCGCCTACGCCGAGCGCTATCCGGAGGTGGTGGTGGCCTACCTGCGGGCGAGCATCGAAGCCAATCGACTGCTGGCCGCCGAACCGGAGAAATACAGCGAGCTGATCGAGAAGGTCACCGGCATCGAGGCCGAGGTCAATTACCTGTTCCACGGTCCGCTCGGCCTGCAGACCCGCGACCAGGCCTGGAAACCCGAATACCGCCAGGCGCTGGCGACCTCCATCGACACCCTGAAGCTGCTGAAGAAGGCCGACCGTGGGCTGGACGTCGAGCGTTTCGTCGACGACCGCTACATCCGCGAGGCCTACCGTCAGGCCGGGCTGGACTACCAGGCGGCGCTGGCAGACTACGCACCGTCGCCGCTGCGCGCCAGCGACGCGCGCAGCGGCCGGCCGATCGAGGAGTTCGAACGGGTAGCGCAGATCTGGGTGAAGGGCGAGGCCAGGGTGCGCCATTACGCTTCGCCGGAGTCGGCCCTGGCCGATCTTGCCGAGCTGAAGGCGCAGGGCAAGGCGATTCGTGCGATCTACGCCCAGGATCGTGACAGCGGGATCAAGCTGCTGGCCAACCAGGCGTGGTTCGTCCGCGACGGCGAGGGTCGCCTCAACGCCTTCCTGCTCCGCGAGCAGGCCCAGGACTATGCCCGCCGCCATGGCGGCGAGGTACGCGACTTTGCCGCCGCCAGCCAGCAGGCGCTGGCGCTCCGCTGAGGCGGGCGTCTTCGGAGTCCGCCCATGAGTTCGCTTCCGATCTCCCGACCCTGGCGCTGGGCCACCCGCGCCGCTTCGCTGGCGGCCTGCCTGGCGTTCTGGCAGCTCGCCGCCGGTCTGCAACTGAATCTGGGCCTGGTGACCTTCGCCAACGTGCCGACGCCCGGTGCGGTGTTGCTGGCGGCCTGCAACCTGGCCCAGTCCAGCGTGCTCCTGGCGCACCTCGGCGCCAGTCTGGCGCGGGTCTTCGCCGGCTATCTGCTGGCCGCCGCGCTGGGCATCGCCCTCGGCCTGGCGATCGGCCGCTCGGCCTGGGCCGAGGCCTTGCTGCTGCCGCCGCTGGAAGTGCTGCGGCCGATCCCGGCGGTGGCCTGGATTCCCCTGGCGATCCTGATGTTCCCTTCGTCGGAGGCCTCGATGATCTTCATTACCTTCACCGGCGCGCTGTTCCCGATCCTGCTCAATACCGTGCATGGCGTGGAGGCGCTCGATCCGCGCCTGCTGGCTTCGGCGCGCAGCCTGGGGGCGGGGCGCCGGGCGCTGCTGCGCGAGGTGCTGCTGCCCGGCGCCGGACCGGGCATCTTCACCGGCCTGGCGATCGGCATGGGCACCTCCTGGTTCTGCCTGGTGACCGCCGAGATGATCTCCGGGCAATGGGGACTGGGTTACTACACCTGGGCTTCCTACAACATCCAGAACTACGACGAGGTGGTGGTCGGCATGCTGCTCATCGGCCTCTTCGGCATGGGCAGCAGTGGGTTGGTGAAGCGCGTCGGCGCGTCGCTGACGCCCTGGTACGCGGCGGGAGGCAAGGTCCGATGACGACGGCCGGCAACAGCCTGGGGCGCATCCAGATCCGCGACCTGAGCATCCGCCTGGGGCAGGGGAGCGAAGCCTTCGAGGCGGTCCGCGATCTGAGCCTGGAGGCGCGGCCGGGCGAGTTCGTCTGCCTGCTCGGGCCTTCGGGATGCGGCAAGTCGACCCTGCTCGGCGCCCTGGCCGGCCACCTGCGGCCAAGCGCCGGCAGCGTGAGGGTCGACGGCCGGAGCGTGGAAGGACCTTCGCCGCAGCGTGGCATGGTATTCCAGCAGCACACCCTGTTCCCCTGGCGGCGGGTCCGCGACAACGTCGCCTTCGGCCTGAAGATGCAGGGCCTGGCCCGCGCCGAGCGCAACCGGCGCGCCATGGAGATGCTCGGACTGGTGGGGCTGGCGGACTTCGCCGGGCGCTGGCCCGGCCAACTGTCCGGGGGTATGCAGCAGCGCGTGGAGATCGCCCGGGTGCTGGTCAACCGGCCGCGCCTGCTGCTGATGGACGAGCCCTTCGGCGCCCTCGACGCGCAGACCCGGCTGAAGATGCAGACCTTGCTGCTGGACGTATGGGCGCGGGTCCGCACCACGGTGCTGTTCGTCACCCACGACATCGACGAGGCCCTGTACCTGGCGGACAGGGTGCTGGTGATGAGCCCCCGTCCGGGACGGATCATCGCCGACCTGGCGCTGGACTTCCCGCGCCCTCGCGACACCCGGCTGGTGACCAGCGCCGACTTCGTGCGCCTGAAACGCCACTGCCTGGAACTGCTCGACCACGACGACGGCCGCCAGTTGCCGCGCCTGACCCCGCTCGGCTTGCCGCCGGGCATCACCCCGGACCGACTGCGGATCGCCATATGACCTGTAAAAACGCCACCCTGCCCGAAATCCTCGAACTGTCGCCGCGCCTGGAGGACGCCGACCCCGGCGTACGCCGCCTGGCGCTGATCGAACTGGCCGACCTGGAGCTGCCGGAGGCGCTGCCGTTGCTGATTGCGGCCCTGCGTGGCGATCCCGACCCCGGCGTGCGCGGCGAGGCCGCGCGCCTGCTGGAGGCCTGGGAGGAAGACGCGGTGGTCGATGCGCTCTGTGCGGCCCTGGCCGATCCGGTGCCGGCGGTGGCCGATGCCGCCGCGCAGAGCCTTGGCGAACTCAAGGAACCGGCCGTCGGGCGGCGCCTGCTGCCGTGGCTCGGGCATGCCGATGCCTTCGTCCGCGCCAGCGTATTGCGTGCGTTGCGCGAACTGCGCCTGGAGGAGAGCGCCGTGCCGGCCCTGGCCGCCCTCGGCGATCCGCAGGCGGCGGTGCGCCGCGAGGCGGTGGCGGTACTCGGCTGGCTCCGCCACCAGCCGGCCCTGGCCGAACTGGCCAGGCTGGCCAGCGCCGATGTCGACCCGGAGGTACGCCGGGCGGCCACCGGCGCCCTCGGCCTGAGCCGCGAGGCGACGGTGCTGCCGGCGCTCTGCGCGGCGCTGGCGGACGCTCAATGGCAGGTTCGCGAAGAGGCGGCGACGACCCTTGGCAAGCTGGGCCGGGAGGAGGCCGGCGAGCCGCTGCTGAAGGCCCTGGCGGACGACTACTGGCAAGTCCGCCTGCGCGCCGCGCGGGCGCTCGGGCGCTTGCGCCACCGGCCGGCGCGGGAGGCGCTGGAAGCATTGCTCGGCCATCCCATCGGCAACCTGCGCAAGGAGGCCGCCCTGGCCCTCGGCGAACTGGCGGACCCGGCCTCGGCCCAGGCCTTGCGGGTCGCCGAAGGCGACGGCGATCCCGAGGTGCGCAAGGCGGTGCGTATCGCCCTGGCGCAACTGCGGGTGCCGGCATGACCCAGCCGCCGCTGCGCCTGCGCAATTCCGCCAGGGACGGCTGGCTGATGCTCGAATGGGCGGACGGCGCGGTCAGCCGGATCGACCATGCTCGCCTGCGCGCCGCCTGTCCCTGTGCGCAATGCCGGGCGCAGCGCCTGCGCGGACGGATCGTCGCGGCGGAGCAGGGCGTGCGCCTGCGCGATATCCGCCTGCAGGGCTACGGCGTGCAGTTGCTGTTCGACGATGGCCACGAGCGCGGTATCTACCCCTGGTCCTATCTGCGCGACGAACTCTGAGGCGGGTATTGTTCCGCTCCCGGCAACAACGTGAAGCGCGTTCATGGGTTTCAGATTGTTGCCACTCCCTGCGTTGTCCCCGTCCCGCCACGGCCACCACCCGGGTGACCCGCTCGAAGGCCCGCCGCCTGGCTTCGTTGTCGTTTCCGTAACACTGTTTTCCAGCCTGAAACGTTTCAGCTTTACTTGCAAAGACCTTATCATTCGCAAATTAACCATTGTTCTGCTTGGCTCAGATCATGAGTCCTCTTCATAAACCCTTGCTCCTTGCAAGGTTATCGAGGAAGTAGAGCGGTCGCTGCGTGCGGCCAGTCGACCATTCGCAACGAGGAAGCGTTCGCGTGAAATCCCATCTTCTCCGCCCGGCCCTGCGCCCCGTGGCCGGCGGCCTATTGTCCGCCTCCCTGCTGTGCAACGCGGTGCACGCCGCCGAGGCGTTCTCGCCGAACTCGAAATGGATGCTCGGCGACTGGGGCGGCAAGCGCACCGAGCTGCTGGAGAAGGGCTACGACTTCAAGCTGGAGTACGTCGGCGAGGCGGCGGCCAACCTCGACGGCGGCTATGACGACGACAAGACAGGACGCTACACCGACCAGTTCGCCCTGGGCGTGCACATGGACCTGGAGAAGATCCTCGGCTGGAAGGCTACCGAGTTCCAGTTCACCGTCACCGAGCGCAACGGCAAGAACCTTTCCAACGACCGCATCGGCGACCCGCGTGCCGGGCACATCAGCTCGGTGCAGGAGGTCTGGGGCCGCGGGCAGACCTGGCGGCTGACCCAGCTGTGGCTCAAGCAGCAGTACTTCGACGGCGCGCTGGACGTGAAATTCGGCCGTTTCGGCGAGGGCGAGGACTTCAACAGCTTCCCCTGCGATTTCCAGAACCTGGCCTTCTGCGGCTCGCAGGTGGGCAACTGGGCGGGGAGCATCTGGTACAACTGGCCGGTCAGCCAGTGGGCGTTGCGGGTGAAGTACAACTTCGCGCCGGACTGGTACGTGCAGGTCGGCGCCTACGAGCAGAACCCGTCGAACCTGGAGACCGGCAACGGCTTCAAGATGAGCGGCAGCGGGACCAAGGGCGCGCTGCTGCCGGTGGAGCTGATCTGGCAGCCGAAGGTCGGCGCCGAGCAACTGCCGGGCGAGTACCGGCTGGGCTACTACTACAGCACGGCGAAGGCCGATGACGTCTACGACGACGTCGACGGCCAGCCGCAGGGGCTGACCGGCAACGACTTCAAGTCGCGCGGCAGCAAGCATGGCTGGTGGGTGGTGGCGCAGCAGCAGGTCACTTCGCACAACGGCGATGCCTCGCGCGGGTTGAGCCTGTTCGCCAACCTGACGGTCCACGACAAGGCGACCAACGTGGTGGACAACTACCAGCAGCTCGGGGTGGTCTACAAGGGGCCGTTCGACGCGCGGCCGAAGGACGACATCGGCCTGGGCATCGCGCGCATCCATGTCAACGACGATGTGAAGAAGCGCCAGCGCCTGGTGAACCAGGTGAACGGCATCGACGATTACGACAACCCGCTGTACCAGCCGCTGCAGGACACCGAGTACAACGCCGAGCTGTACTACGGGGTGCATGTGACCGACTGGCTGACGGTGCGGCCGAACCTGCAGTACATCAAGCAGCCGGGCGGGGTCGACGAGGTCGACAACGCGCTGGTGGCGGGGATCAAGATCCAGACGGTGTTCTAGGCTGTTGCTTCGGACAACCGCGATTCGGTCATGGCCAGCGGCCATTTCTTCAGCGCCGCCCAACGCGGCGCGGCGGGCTGAACAGCCCGGCGTGCAGAACGTAATAGGAGAGTAAGCAATGCCTGTCATCAACCCCGAAGGGAGTACCGGACGATGAGCGAAGGTAACCGCAGTCGATCGCGCCTGCTGCCGAGCCTGCTCGGCCTGTTGATCCTGCTGTCCGGCCTGGCGCTGCTGGCCGGCGGCATCAAGCTGGCGAGCCTGGGCGGCTCGCTGTACTACCTGCTGGCCGGCATCGGCCTGGCCCTGAGCGGACTGTTGCTGCTGCTGGGCAAGCGTGCGGCGCTAGGCCTGTACGCTCTGGTGCTGTTCGCCAGCACCGTCTGGGCGCTGTGGGAAGTCGGCCTGGACTGGTGGCAACTGGTGCCGCGCCTGGCTCTGTGGTTCGTCTTCGGCCTGCTGCTCTGGCTACCCTGGTTCCGCCGCCCGCTGCTGGCCGACGGTCCGGCGCCGCTGGGCACCGCGGCGCTGGGCGTGGCGGTGGTCCTGGCCGGCGCCGCCGCGGTGGGCAGCCAGTTCACCAATCCGGGGCAGATCGTCGGTCGCATCGACCGCGACAGCGGCATGACCAGCACCGCCCCGGCGATGCCGGACGGCGACTGGCAGGCCTACGGGCGCACCGAGTTCGGCGACCGCTACTCGCCGTTGAAGCAGATCACCCCGGCCAACGTCGGCCAGCTCGAGGAAGCCTGGCGCATCCGTACCGGCGACCTGCCGACCGCCGACGATCCGCTCGAACTGACCAACGAGAACACCCCGCTGAAGGTCAACGGCATGCTCTACGCCTGCACCGCGCACAGCAAGGTGCTGGCCCTCGACCCGGACACCGGCGCGGAAATCTGGCGCTTCGATCCGCAGATCCAGAGCCCGGTAGGCTTCAAGGGCTTCGCCCACATGACTTGCCGTGGCGTCTCCTACTACGACGAAGAGCAGTACGCCAGGAGCGACGTCGGCGCGCCGCCGGCCGCGCTCTCCGAGGCCGGCAAGGCGGTCGCCGCCAGTTGTCCGCGGCGCCTGTTCCTGCCCACCGCCGACGCCCGCCTGATCGCGATCAACGCCGACAACGGCAAGGTCTGCGAGGACTTCGGGGTCAAGGGCGCGGTCGACCTGACGGCCGGCATCGGTCCGTTCACCCCGGGCGGCTACTACTCCACCTCGCCGGCGGCGGTCACCCGCAATCTGGTGATCATCGGCGGCCACGTCACCGACAACGAGTCGACCAACGAGCCGTCCGGGGTGATCCGCGCCTTCGACGTGCACGACGGCAAGCTGGTGTGGAACTGGGACAGCGGCAACCCGGACGAGACCGAGCCCCTGGCTCCCGGCAAGTTCTATACCCGCAACTCGCCGAACATGTGGTCGCTGGCCAGCGTCGACGAGAAGCTCGGCCAGGTCTACCTGCCGCTGGGCAACCAGATGCCCGACCAGTGGGGCGGCAACCGCACCCCCGGTGCCGAGAAGTTCAGCGCCGGCCTGGTGGCCCTCGACCTGAACACCGGCAAGCTGCGCTGGAACTACCAGTTCACCCACCACGACCTGTGGGACATGGACGTCGGCAGCCAGCCGACCCTGCTCGACCTGAAGACCGCCGATGGCGTCAAGCCGGCGCTGATCGCGCCGACCAAGCAGGGCAGCCTGTACGTGCTGGACCGCCGCGACGGCACGCCGATCGTGCCGATCCGCGAAGTGCCGGCGCCGCAGGGCGCGGTGGAGGGCGACCATACCGCGCCGACCCAGGCGCGTTCCGACCTCAACCTGCTGCGCCCGCCGCTGACCGAGCGTGACATGTGGGGCAGCAGCCCGTTCGACCAGATGCTCTGCCGCATCCAGTTCCGCTCGCTGCGCTACGAGGGCCAGTACACCCCGCCGTCGGAGCAGGGCAGCCTGATCTATCCGGGCAACGTCGGAGTGTTCAACTGGGGCGGGGTGTCGGTCGACCCGGTGCGCCAGATCCTCTTCACCAGCCCCAACTACATGGCCTTCGTCTCGCAGATGGTGCCGCGCGACAAGGTGCCCAGCGGAAGCAAGCGCGAGGGCGAGACCAGCGGCGTGCAGCCGAACACCGGCGCGCCCTACGCGGTGATCATGCATCCGTTCATGTCGCCCATCGGCCTGCCGTGCCAGGCGCCGTCCTGGGGTGACGTGGCGGGTATCGACCTGACCACCGCCAAGGTCGTCTGGCAGCACAAGAACGGCACCAGCCGCGACAACACCCCGGTGCCGATCGGCCTCACCGTCGGCGTACCGAGCATGGGCGGCTCGATCACCACCGCCGGCGGCGTGGCCTTCCTCAGCGGCACGCTCGACCAGTACCTGCGCGCCTACGACGTGAAGGACGGCAAGCAGCTCTGGCAGGCGCGCCTGCCGGCCGGCGGCCAGGCCACGCCGATGAGCTACACCGGCAAGGACGGTCGCCAGTACGTGCTGATCGTCGCTGGCGGACACGGCTCCTTCGGTACCCGCATGGGCGACTACATCATCGCCTACGCCCTGCCCAGGCAATGACCCGCCCACCGGGAGCCCACAGCCGGCTCCCGGCCTTCCGGGCCTCGGCCCGGAAGGGGCTTTGCCAAGGGGAGGCGCGTTCCCGCCCTTGGCAAAGCCCCTTCGATACCTTGCGACCCGCGGAACCCTGCATGCCGTCCCGACCCCGACCCAGCTTCGTCTCCCACCTGTTGCCCGGCTCCCTGGCGCTCTGCGGCCTGGCCATCGCCTGCGCCGTCCAGGGCGAGGAGCGACGCAGCCTCGAACCCATGGTGGTGACCGGCAGCTACAACCCCAGCGACACCTTCGACCTGCCGTTCTCGGTGGATAGCATCGAGCGTCGGCAGATCGCCGACGGCCAGCTCGGCATCAACCTCTCCGAAGTCCTGCCGCGGGTACCTGGCCTGGTGGTGCAGAACCGCCAGAACTACGCCCAGGACCTGCAAATCTCCTCGCGCGGCTACGGCGCCCGCTCGGCCTTCGGTATCCGCGGGCTGAAGCTGCTCGCCGACGGCATCCCGGCCAGTACGCCGGATGGCCAGGGCCAGGCCGCGACCCTCAACCTCGACGTCGCCGAGCGCATCGAGGTACTGCGCGGGCCGGCCTCGACGATCTACGGCAGCAACGCCGGCGGGGTGATCCAGATGTTCTCCCGCGACGGCCAGGGCGCCCCGCGGGTCGGCGCGGAAGCCACCGTCGGCAGCGATGGCCTGAGCCGCAACCACCTGTACACGGAAGGCGAGGGCGACGGGGTCGGTTTCCTGGTGGATGCCTCGCGGATGGACACCGACGGCTACCGCGACCACAGCGCCGCGCGCCGCGACCAGACCTTCGCCAAGCTCAACTTCAGGCCCGACGCCGACAGCCGCCTGGCGCTGATCTACAGCAGCCTGGAACAGAACGACACTGAAGATCCGCTGGGGCAGACCTGGGACGCCTACAAGCACGACCCGCGCTCCGTCACCGCCAACGCCGAGCTGTACGACACGCGCAAGAGCATCGACCACCAGCAGGCCGGGATGAACTACGAGCGCTACTTCGGCGAGGCGACCTTGCAGGTCAACGCCTACGTGGGCAAGCGCAGTGTCGTGCAGTATCAGGCGATACCCAAGCAGATAGGATGCGAGAGTAATCCGCGTTGCCAGAGAAACGGCGCGGTGATCGACTTCGACCGCGACTTCCACGGTGGCACCGTGCGCTGGCTGCAACCGGTAAGCCAGGCGCCGGGCGAGCTGAACCTGACCGTCGGCCTCGACTACGACCAGAGCCGCGACGACCGTCGCGGCTACCAGAACTTCAACGGCGACCAGCTCGGCGTGAAGGGCGAGTTGCGCCGCGACGAGGTGGACACCGCCACCAGCCTCGATCCCTACCTGCAGGCGAGCTGGGCCATCGACGCCTGGACCCTGCAGGCCGGGGTGCGCCACAGCACCATGAAGATGGAGGTCGACGACCGCTACCTGAGCAACGGCGATGCCAGCGGCTCGCGGCGCTACCGGAAGAACACCCCGTCGTTCTCGGTGATGTACGCCTTCACCCCCGACCTGCACGGCTACCTCAGCGCCGGCAAGGGCTTCGAGACTCCGACCCAGGCGGAGATGGCCTATGCGCCGGTGGCGGCGAACGCGCCGGACGTCTTCAACTTCGGCCTCAAGCCAGCCACCAGCAGCCAGTACGAAGCCGGGCTGAAGGCGCGCCTGTGGGGCAATACGCGGGTCAACGCGGCGATCTTCCAGATCCGCACCGAGGACGAGATCGTCGTCGCCAGCTCCCTCGGCGGTCGCACCAGCTACCAGAACGCCGGCAAGACCCTGCGTCGCGGCTTCGAACTGGGCCTGGAGAGCGAACTGAGCGAGCACTGGAACGCCAACCTGGCCTATACCCGGCTATCCGCCACCTACGATTCGGATTTCAAGGCCGGCGGCAAGACCATCGGCAAGGGCAAGCACCTGCCGGGCGTGCCGGAAAGCAGCCTGTTCGGCGAACTGGTGTGGAAGCCCGCGGAGGGCATCAGCATGGGCTGGGAAGGCATGTACCGCAGCCAGGTCTACGTCGAGGACAGCAACAGCGAAAAGGCCGCGCCGAGCTATGCGGTATTCAACTGGCGCACCCGCTTCGAGCAGCGCCTGGGAGCCTGGGCCTTCCACCAGCTGGTGCGCCTGGACAACCTGTTCGACCGCCAGTACGTCGGCTCGGTCATCGTCGGCGACGGCAACCGGCGTTACTACGAAGCGGCCCCCGGGCTGTCCTGGTACGCGGGAGCCGGGGTCGAATACCAGTTCTGAAGTGCCGGATGCGCTTGTTCGCGCTACCCGGCCAGCCCTTGTCAGCGTCGTCAATTCCGATTACTGTATGGATGTACAGTAATCGGAAATCGCCTGCCTGCGCGACAAGGAGCACCGATCATGAGCCACAACCTTGCCGAACTGCCGCTGTCCCGACGCCGCGCCCTGGAGCGCGAGAAACAGGCCTGCCTGCGCCTCCACCTGTCCCGCAATCGTGCCAGCGAACGCCTGGAGTGCGCCGTGCGCGACGAAGTCGAGCGCCTGCTGGGTGCCCGCGAACGCCAGGGGGCCGGCTGGCCGGAGTGGGTCAGCGCGGAGCTCTGCGTGGCGGACGACCCGCTCTTCGTGCGCAAGGTGGTGGCGCGCCTGAAAGCCGCGGTGGACTGGCAACGCCAGCGCGCAGCCTGAGCGTTGCTCGCTTCAGGCCCCGCTGCCGTCGCTCCCGGGCGCGCGATGATGTTGCAGGGCGCGCTGGCGATGGCCGGCGAGGATGTACCGGTAGATCAGTCGTGCGAGTGGCTCCAGTTCCATTTTCTGGCCGTTCAGCGCGGCGCCGCAGAGTGCCAGCTTGACCCGCTTGCCTCCGGCCACCGCACGGGCTTCGGGGCGGGCGAAAGCCCGCGGGTCGAAACGGGCATGGCTGTCGAAACGCGGTGCCGTGCAATCGAAGGTGGTCGCGAAGGTGAGTTCCAGCCAGCGCCCGCGCTCGATCTCCAGCGACTGGAAGGTGTACATCGGCACCTGCGGCGCGTTGGCGAAGGCGATGCTCTCCGGGGTCAGGGTGAGCGCGACCTGGCCGTGGCGCCGGTAGAGGAACACGCCCGCCAGGCAGGCGTACAGGCCGCCGCCCAGCAGCAGCGCGGCTGGCAGCCAGAACAGCCATTGGCCACTGGCCAGGCGCCAGGCGTGGGGCAGCGAAGCGAGCCAGAGACCGGTGGCGCCAGCCACCAGGCCAGCGAGCAGGGCAACGCAGGCGGTGCCCCGCGAGACCTCGCGGATCTCGCAGCGGGCTTCCAGCGGCGGCAGTTCGTCGAGGGTTTCGTCAGTTTCTTGCATGGGGATTCTCACAGGTCTTGCCGAGCAGGTCGGCGCTGAGCGCTCGGCTCAACGCCAGGGGGGCGCCGAACCAGACGCCCAGCGCCTGGCTCGGCGGTCGTGTCGGAACGGCCCGGCCGGCGGTCCCGGCCCAGGTGCGTTCGAAGCTCTCTCCCAGCGCCGTGCAGCGCAGGCCCAGCGGAGGGTGGGTATCCTGCGGATGGACCTGGAGTCCCTCCGCCCCGGGGGCCGGTGCTTCCAGGCCGGACTGGCCCAGGTAGACGTGGATGGCGTCCACCAGGTTGTCCGGCGCGCGCGCCGGAGCGAGCAGGCAGTGTTCGAGGAACGCCCGTATCGGCGCGCCGGCCGCCGCGCTGCGCAGCAGGGCCGAGGCCATCGCCGGCGCACCGGCCAGTTGTGCGGCGCGGCGGTCGGCGGCGAATTCGCGCAGGCGGCTCCAGTGGTTCACGGCGAGGCCGAAACGTTCGAGGAAGTACCCGGCCAACAGTCGCGCCGGTTCCAGTGCCGCACGTTCGAAGACGTTGGCTTCCTGCTCCTCGATGGCGGCCAGTTGGCTCGCGGCGCCCTGGTAGATCGGCAGGAAGCGCAGGCTGTAATGGGCGTCGCGGCCGGCGAAGTGGGCCAGTTCGTGAGCGATCACTGCACTCAGTTCGGCGCGGTCCAGCAGGCCCAGCAACGGTAGCGAGAGGTATAGGCTGCGTCCTTGCAGATGCTCGCCGGAAGGTTGCAGGCAGACGCGGTTGGCGGTCACGTAGAAGCCGTCGCAGAGACCTACCAACAGGTGCTGCGGGGCTGGCGTGTCGAGGCGCGCCGCCAGCTCGCGCAGTAGCGTCCAGAGTTCCGGTGCATCCTCTTCGCCCAGCCGGCGGCCGATGACATCCAGGGCCGGCGCCGGGCGCAGGCGCAAGCGGCTGATCTTCGCCAGCATTTGCCACGCCGACGCCAGCAGGCCGAGAAGGATCAGCGCCACGCTCAGTTGGGTGCGTCCTTCGCTGACCGGAACCTGGCCGACCCGCCACAGCCCGAGGATCTCGAACGTTCCGGCACAGGCCAGGGCCAGGGCGAGCAGGCCGATCTGGGCGAGGAGCAGGCAGGGCAGCAGGCGTCGGCCCAGCTCGAACCACAGGAGCAGGCAGCGACGCGAGCGCAGTGCGCTGCGTGCGGCGCCGGCGATGCCGGCCAGGGAGACGGCTCCCAATACGGCGACCAGCGCCGCCAGGCAGGCTCCGCTATCGGCGAGGACGGCGGCGAAGCGATTCAGGCGCTGTGCGCTTCGTGTGTCGGCGAGTCGCTCGTCGAGCCGCGCCAGGGCCAGGTCGCGCACATAGGCCCGGCCGTCCACCCGGACGCTGGCCCTCGGCGGCAGCGCCCGCGCTTCGGCGAGCGCGCGCTCGACCCGCTGCTGCGCGGCGCCCAGTCGCTCGGCCTGCTGCTCGGCGCGCCAGGACTGCCAGGCGCCGAGCCCCGCCAGCAGCGCTGGAACCAGCACCAGGCAAAGCAGCAGCCTTCGCGGATGGACCGTGCCCTTCACTCAGCCCTGGCTGCGCAGTTGTTGCAGGTAGCGCTGGGCGTGGGCGGCCTGGATGTAGGCGTCGAGGATCGCCGCCATGTCGTCGCAGTCCAGCTTCTTGCCATCGCTCTGCAGGCCGGCCGACATGATGGTGATGCGCGGGTCCTTGCCTTTGAAGGCCATGGCCTGGGAGGCGAACACCTGGCGTACGGCGCGATGGGTCGGCAGCGGCGTTTCGGGCCGCAGGTGGAGGGTCTGGGTGGTTTGCAGCATGTCGGCCTTGACGCTGAAATCGATGACGTCGGCCAGCTCGACCGGAGCCGACAGGCTGTCGGCCCAGAGCTGGGTACGGGTCAGGCGCATGAAGGGGGTCTTGCCTGAGTTGCGATGCTGGTAGCCGAGGAACAGCCCGAACAGGCCGAGCAGCAAGCCGACGACGCCGACCCCCGGCTTGCCCTGGGAGAACCACATGCCGGTCATGATGAAGGGCACGATGCTCAGCAGCGGACCCAGCACCACGTACTTGCGGGTATTGGTGAACTCGGTGGCCGGCGGTACGTTGGCGATCACCCGCTCCAGGTGGGCGATGACCTCGGCGGTCTTCGCCTGGTTCAGCTCTTCGTGTTCGGCACCGAGGGTTTCGGCGAGGTTGGAGACGAGGTCCCGGGGTTCCTGGTTGCTCATGGAAATATCCTTGGAGTTGGGAGTGAAGAGGAAGCACTGGGCGGGATCTCGCCCAGTTGGCGGAGCCGGGCCTGGGCGCGGGCGATGTCCAGGTAGAGGTCGATGACCTCCGCGGCTTCCAGTAGCGACAGGTTGCGACCGTTGAGGCGCCAGCCGGGGGACAGCAGGCGAACCCGTGGGCCGTCCCGGCATTCGCTGACGGCACGCGCGGCGAACGGATCGAGCGGGCGCGTGGATGGTGCCGGTAGCGCCTTGCCGTGCAGTTCGAGGACTATCGCGGAGAACCAGACCCCGTCCTCCAGGCGCAGGTCGGCGACCTCCAGCAGGTCCAGCGGCGCCGACAGGCTGCGGGCGCGCAGGCGCCCCTGGCCGAGGACGAGGAACGGCGCGCTCCTGGCGTTGCGCTGCAGGCAGGCCAGGCACATGAGGAGGGCGGCCGCCGCCAGCAGGCACAGCGCCGCCGCCTCATGGCCGGGACCGGGGTGGTCGCGCAAGGTCCAGGCGCCGCCGAGCAGCAGCAGGCCGAGCAGGGCGGACAGCGGCGCCGCGCCACGGGCGGCGCCGATGCTTATCCGGTTGGGGACGCTGGCGACGAAGCGCCGCAACTGCGTGGCTTCGTCGCCCCTTGTCCCGGCGGGGCAGGGCGTTTGCGCGCCCGGCGGGATCACCGGCTTTCCCCGTGGCCTGCATCGAGCAGGCGGTTGAGCCACTGCGTGTCGTCGGCGCTGACGATGCGCCTTGCCTGTCGCAGCAGATCGTCGTCGAGCGCCAGGGAAAGGTCCGCGATCCGCTGGTAGGTCGGCGGGTGACTGTCGAAGGGGTGTTCCAGGCGGCGAGCGCTGTCGTGTTCGTCCAGTTCCAGGGAGTTCCCGCGCAGATGGTCGGTCAGCGCATGCACCAGGTTGCGCGTCTGCGGGCTGGCCAGCAGGCGTTCGATCAGTCCTGCAAGGGCGCAGGTGCGTAGCAGCGCGATGGCGAAGACCCGCGCGCCGGCTACCCGCGCCCCGACCTTGTCGGCGGCCAGTTCCTGGCGGCGATTCCAGTGCAGGTAGGCGCGCTCGAAGCGATCGAGGAAGTACAGCGCGGCCCACAGGCCCGGCTTGCCGAGCAGGCCGACATGCCCATCCTCGGGGGCGGCGATGCGTTCGATGCGCAGGCGCACCTGCCGCTGCAGGAGCGACAGGGATGCACCGTGGGCGGTGTCGCCGGCGGCGAAGTGGCCTAGTTCGTGGCCGATGATCGCGGCGCTTTCGGCCTCGCTCATGACCGAGGCATAGGTCAGCGGGATGTACAGGGTACGCCCCTCCAGCGGAATGCCGCGGGGTGCCAGCAGGACCTTGGCCTGGGTGACGAAGTAGCAGTGCTCGATGCCGGTGACGACATGGTCCGGTAGCGGCGCTCCGGCGCGGTCGGCGATCTGTCCCAGCCATTGCCAGAGGCCGGGCGCGGCGACCCGGTCGAGTTCGCGGCCGAGCAGGTGGAGCACCGGTTCCTCCAGCGGCAGCAGTTCGCCGCGCAGGCGCCGCAGCATGAGCAGGCCGCCGAGGAACAGCAGCCAAAGCGGCAGCGAGAAGAGCAGGGCGACGAAGCCGTGGCTGTGCCAGTGGCTGTAGCTCCACAGCGCTTCGTAGAGCAACTGGCTGGCCAGGGCGGCGACCAGCAGGCCAGCGTGCAGCGGGACCAGTCGACCGAGGCGCCGCCAGGCCGGCGCGAGGTGGCCGAGCAGGTAGGCTTGCGAGCGCATCGAGCGGCGCCCGTCGTATTCCAGTCTCGCCAGCAAGGCGGCCGCGACCAGCGCCGACGCCAGCGCGCAGAGCTTGCCGATAGCGGCCAGCCAGCCGCGCAGAGCCAGCCAAGGATGGTCGCGGCGGATGGCCTCGGCGTCTTCGGCGAACTGGTGAAGATGACCTTCGACGCCATAGGCCGGACGGAACAGGTGACGGGGAATGGCGCCGGCGGCGTCCGGGTCGTTGCGCACCGAGGCGCTCCAGTCGCGCATGAACTGTTCGTCGCGCAGGGTCGAGTCGACCCGGAAGGCCTGCACGGCGGACCAGGCGTAGAGCGCCAGGGGAATCAGGAAGAGGAATGCGAGCAGCCTTACCCGTAGCGTATCGTGGCTCATCCGCGTTTATTTCTGCTCGAGGTAGTCGGTCAGGAATGCCTGGGGCTCGCCTGCGGACGACAGCGACTCGCTATAGGCGACCTGCCGCGTCTGCTGTTCGCCGGGCAGGTAGAGCTCGCCCCAGCCGTCGCGCACGATCAGGATCACATACTTGCTGCCGTTCAGTTCGGTGGAGTAGCGACTGTCCCTGGCGCTCTTTTCCACTTTTACCTTGTGGATCAGGCGGTCCCAGTCGTGGTCCAGACCTTCGACCTGCAACAGCGCTTCGCCGGCCGCCGCTTCGCCGATACGCAGGGTCCAGACCTTGAGCCCCTGCTGGCCCTGGTAGGCCACCACCTTGTCGGCGACTGGCGGCCGCGCCTCTTCGGCCTGCGCCGTGCAGGATCCCCACGCCAGTGCGCCCATCAGCAGTGCCGCAGTCCACTTTGCTATCATTCTCGCCCCCTTTGGCAACGCGATGTAAAAGGGGCGCATCTATTAATACAGGCGCGAGCCACGAACAACCGAGGCGGCCGCCGCTCACAGGAAAAGCGTCGTCGCCCACAGGTTCGGTTCGATCAGCGCACGGAACCATCCTGGAAAGCCGCTGCCTGAACCGGTTCAGATGGTTGCGTCCCACCGATACCTACGCCATGGAAAGCTGGAATCCCTACCACGACACGGAGCTCTATTTCGACGCTCCTTCACCCCTGAGCCAGTCGCAGATCCTCGACGCGCGCGAAATGCTCGGCAGCGCCACCGGTCACTACCAGGCGCGGACGGTGCGCCCGTCGATGCAGTATTTCGATTGCGACCTGAGCTTCACCGAGCCGCTGCGAACCCACAAGGTGCTGCCGGAAGGCCTGTGCATCGTGCAGATGTTCGACGGCCAGTGGCGGCACAGCGTCGACGGCGGCGAGCCTTATCTCTACAACCTGGGCGGTCCTTCGGTGCTCGGCACCGGCGAGCCGATGGAGGCCTTCGATATCCTGCCGGCGGGCAGCCGCGTGCGCCTGGGCGGGCTGCGGATCGCCGCCAGCTATCTGGAAGAGGAACTGGAAACCGGCGATGGCGCCCTGCGGCCGCTGGCGCGGCTGAAGGGCGACGGCGCGAGCTTTACCCAGTTGTCCCGTTGCGGCGCCATCACCGCCCTGTTCGAGCGCCTCTACCAGAATCCATACCGCGGCGCCCTCGGACGCCTGCACGAAGAGAGCCTGACCCTGGGCTTGCTGGTGGAGCTGGCCGCCTACCTGGGCGGCGCGGACCTTCGTCGCGCGCGCACCCCACGCGCCCAGCGCGACCTGGCCCATGAAGCGCGCCGCCTGCTGGAGGCGAACCTCGGTGAGCCGCCGGCCAGCCTCGAACTGGCGCGCCAACTGGGGGTCGGCGAAACCACCCTGCGGCGGATTTTCAAGAACGAGTTCGGTCGCTCGATGTTGCAGTACGTCCGCGACCGGCGTCTCGAGATCGGCCGGCAGATGGTCCGCGAGGGTCGCTGGCAGATCGCGCAGATAGCCTATCGCCTGGGTTACTCCAGTCCGGAAAACTTCACCCATGCCTACCGCGCGCGCTTCGGCCATCCGCCGGGGCGCGAGTGAGGCGGACGCGGTTCAGAGCGAACGCTGGTCGACCCGCGCGGAAAGCTGCTCGGCGCTTTCCTTGCGCTCCGAATAGCGGTCCACCAGGAAGTCCGTGCGCTCGCGCAGGAGCAGGGTGAACTTGAACAACTCCTCCATCACGTCGACCACCCGGTCGTAGTAGGGCGATGGCTTCATCCGGCCCGCTTCGTCGAACTCCAGGTAGGCCTTGGGAACCGAGGACTGGTTGGGAATGGTGAACATGCGCATCCAGCGACCCAGCACGCGCAACTGGTTGACCACGTTGAACGACTGCGAGCCGCCGCAGACCTGCATCACCGCCAGGGTCTTGCCCTGGGTCGGGCGCACCGCCCCGAGTGCCAGGGGAATCCAGTCGATCTGCGCCTTGAATACCGCGGACAGCGCACCGTGGCGCTCGGGCGAGCACCAGACCTGGCCTTCCGACCACTGCACCAGGTCGCGCAACTCGCGGACCTTGGGATGCTCCACCGGTGCATCGTCGGGCAATGGCAGCCCGGATGGGTCGAAAATCCGCGTTTCGGCACCGAAGCGTTCGAGCAGGCGTGCGGCCTCCAGCACCAGCAGGCGGCTGAAGGAGCGCTCGCGGGTCGAGCCGTAGAGCAGGAGGATGCGCGGCCTGTGCCCGGAGACGGGGGGCGGGTCGCCGAGCAGCGCGGGATCGAGGTTGGGTAGTTGTTCGGACATGCTTCCTCCGGTCAGAGCGAGCCGATGCGCTCCAGCTCACGCTTGAGCTGGTCGCGATCCAGGGTAGCGAAGGGCAGGCCGAGGAAGGCTCGGCAACGCTGTTCGATGCGTGCCAGGGTGGCGTGGAACGCCGCATCCCGCAGGGCTTCGTCGCCATCCAGGGCGGAGGGATCGGCCAGGCCCCAATGGGCCTTCAGCGCTGCGCCGAGATACAGCGGGCAGGCTTCCCCCGCGGCGGCGTCGCAAACGGTGATGACGATGTCCGGCGGTGCGCCTTCGAAGGCTTCGCTGCCCTTGCTGTACAGGCCGTGGGTGGCGATGCCGGCCTGTTCGAGGGTCGCCAGGCTGCGCGGATGCACCCGCCCGCTGGGCTGGCTGCCGGCGCTGCATGCCTCGAAACCCGGCGGGGCCAGGTGGTTGAACATGGCTTCGGAAAGAATGCTGCGGCAACTGTTGGCCGTGCACATGAACAGGACTCGCATGGGATGCTCCTGCCGCCGTCGCCGGCGGCCGTCAGATGGCCAGGCGCAGGGCCAGGGCCGAAAGGGTCGCCAGCAGGACCGGCAGGGTCAGCAGGGCGCCGACCCTGAAGTAGTAGCCCCAGGTGATGCGCATGCCTTTGCGCGCCAGCACGTGCAGCCAGAGCAGCGTCGCCAGGCTGCCGATAGGGGTGATCTTCGGACCCAGGTCGCAGCCGATGACGTTGGCGTAGATCATCGCTTCGCGCACCGCGCCGGCGGTGTCGCTGGCCTGGATCGACAGGGCGCCGAGCAGCACGCTGGGCATGTTGTTCATTACCGACGAGAGGGCGGCGGAAAGCAGTCCGGTACCCAGCGCGGCCGCCCATACGCCGTGCTCGGCCAGGCGGTTCAGGAGCTGCGCCAGGAGGTCGGTGAGACCGGCGTTCTTCAGGCCGTAGACCACCAGGTACATGCCCAGCGAGAAGACCACGATCTGCCAGGGCGCTTCGCGCAGCACCCGCCGGGTCGAGATCACCCGCCCGCGCCCGGCCACCGCCAGCAGCAGTGCCGCACAGGCCGCGGCCACCGCGCTGACGGGGACGCCCAGCGGCTCCAGGGCGAACAGCCCGGCGAGCAGGACCAGCAGCATCCAGCCACCGACGACGAAGGTCGCGCGGTCGCGGATCGCCGCCCGCGGCGGCTTCAATTGCTCCAGCGCATAGACCGGCGGCAGGTCGCGGCGGAAATAGAGGAACAGCACCAGCAGGGAGGACGCGACGCTCACCAGGTTTACCGGCAGCATGACCGCGGCGTACTCGCCGAAGCCGAGCCCGAAGTAGTCGGCCGAGACGATGTTCACCAGGTTCGAGACCACCAGCGGCAGGCTGGCGCTGTCGGCGATGAAGCCCGCCGCCATGACGAAGGCCAGGGTCGCCGCCGGGCTGAAGCGCAGGGCCAGCAGCATCGACATCACGATGGGCGTGAGGATCAGCGCCGCGCCGTCGTTGGCGAACAGCGCCGAGACCGCCGCGCCGAGCAGCACGCAGAAGGCGAACAGGCGCCGGCCGTCGCCGCCAGCCCAGCGCGCGACGTGCAGCGCGGCCCATTCGAAGAAGCCGGCCTCGTCCAGCAGCAGGCTGATGACGATCACCGCGATGAAGGTGGCGGTGGCATTCCAGACGATGTTCCAGACGGTCGGGATGTCGCCCGGCGCGACGCTGCCCAGCGCCAGGGCGAGCAGGGCACCGATGCTGGCGCTCCAGCCGATGCCGAGGCCCCTGGGCTGCCAGATGACCAGGACCAGGGTGAACAGGAAGATGGCGAAGGCGATCAGCATGGGGCGGCTCGCGCTATTGGCAGCAGGCGGAGGCGCGCTGCGGGCGGCCGTCCATGTCGCGCAGGCGCGCTGCGTCGGCTTGCAGCCAGTCGCCGTTGGCCCGCAGGGTCACTTGCAGGACTTCGTGGATCCAGGCCGGCAGCGCAGGGTTCAGGCGGTAATACACCCACTGGCCCTGGCGACGGTCGAGGAGCAGCCCGGCACTGCGCAACTGGGCCAGGTGGCGGCTGATCTTCGGCTGGCTGTCGGCGAGGGCGCACATCAGTTCGCAGACGCACAGTTCGCCCTGGTCGACGATCAGCAGGGTGGCGCGAACGCGCGTCTCGTCGGCCAGGCACTTGAACACTTCGGCGGGGCTGGGCATCGCTGGGCCTTCCTGGATATATGGAAAGCTGAATATACGGATATCCGTATGTATTGCAAGCGCCCCCGCTCCCGCCGGCTAGCGGCGGGCGGCCTGGACTTCCTCGCTCGGCGTGCGCCCGAAGTAGCGCTTGAACTCGCGGCTGAACTGCGAGGGACTCTCGTAGCCGACCTGGTTGGCGGCGGTACTGGCGTTCAGCCCGTCCTGCACCATCAGGCTCCAGGCCTTGTACAGGCGCACGCTCTTCAGGTACTGGAGGGGCGAGGTGAAGGTCATCGCCTTGAAGTTGTGGTGGAAGGTCGACACGCTCATGTTCGCCTCGCGAGCCAGGGTGTCGATGTCCAGCGCACTGGCGTAGTCGGTGTGGATGCGCCGCAGGGCCCTGGCCATGCGCCCGTAGCCGCTGTGCCGGCCGGCCACCGCACGCAGGGCGTTGCCCTGCTCGCTGCGCAGGGCGCGGAAGATGATCTCGCGGACCAGTTGCGGGCCGAGGATATGGCTGTCCAGCGGGCTCGGCAGGCAGCCCAGCAGGCGCATCACCGCATCGGCCATCCCCGCGTCCAGCGGTACCGAAGCCATCGGCGCGCTGGGTGCCAGCTCATTGTCGTCGTCGCTGCCGGGAGCCTCTTCCATCTGTAGCAGCAGTTCCTTCAAGGTGCCGATATCCACGTCGACGCTCACTCCCAGCAAGGGTTCGGCGGCGGAGGCGTGGGTTTCGCATTCGAACGGCAGGGGCACCGACATCACCAGGTAGCGTTCGGCGTCGTAGCGGTAGGTTTCGCCGCCGAGGAAACCGATCTTCTGGCCCTGGGCGAGGATGCAGATGCGCGGCTCATAGAACACCGGGCTGCGCGGATAGGCCTGTTCGGCGCGCATCAGGCGAACCCCGGGGATGCGGGTGGCGTCGAAACCCGGTTCGTCTTGCAGGGTGGCGATCAGCGACGCCATGTCGGTGGAAGTAGTGCTCATGCCTTGGCTGTTTCTCCAGGAGGGGAGGCAAACGTAGCAACCCCGTGCGCGCCTGGGCAGTGGCGGCACGCAACATCGGCACGAATGGGCAAGGCTTCGACAGGAATGGACATTCTGCGGCGGCGCCCATCCGGCGAACAATTGCCCCCCGAACGGACCGCCGCCAGCAAGCCGTCGCGGCCCGCCATCCTGCGCAGAGGACACACCGATGACCCTACAGATCCGCGGCTACGCCGCCCAGTCCGCCAGCACCCCGCTGACCGCCCATCGCTTCGAACGCCGCGCGCCGCGCGCCGACGACCTGGTGATCGACATCCTCTACTGCGGCGTCTGCCACTCGGACCTCCATCAGGCGCGCAACGAATGGCACAACAGCCTGTACCCGCTGGTGCCGGGCCACGAGATCATCGGCCGGGTCGCCAGCGTCGGCGAGGCGGTGAGCGGTTTCGCGGTCGGCGAACTGGTCGGCGTCGGCTGCATGGTCGACTCCTGCCGGCACTGCGCCGCCTGCTCCGAGGGCCTGGAGCAGTATTGCGCGGAATACCCGACCCTGACCTACAACGGCCGCGACCGCCACGACGGCCTGCCGACCTTCGGCGGCTACTCGGAGCGCATCGTGGTCTCGGCCAGGTTCGTCCTGCGCATTCCCCAGGGGCTCGATCCGAAGGCGGCGGCGCCGCTGCTGTGCGCCGGGATCACGTCCTACTCGCCACTGCGTCACTGGAAGGTCGGCCCCGGCAGCCGGGTGGCGGTGGTCGGCCTGGGCGGCCTCGGTCACATGGGCCTGAAGTTCGCCAGGGCGCTCGGTGCCGAGGTGGCCCTGTTCACCCGCTCGCCGGGCAAGGAAGAGGAAGCGCGGCGGCTCGGCGCCGACCAGGTGATCCTTTCCACCGACCCACAGCGGATGGCCGCCGTCGCCGGACGCTTCGACCTGATCCTGGACACCGTGCCGCACCAGCACGACCTCAATCCATATCTGGCGACCCTCAAGCGCGACGGCACCCTCGTACTGGTCGGCCTGCTCGAGCCGCTGGAGCCGGCGGTGCACGGTGCGCAACTGGTGATGGGACGCCGCTCGATCGCCGGCTCGGCCATCGGCGGCATCGCCGAGACCCAGGAAATGCTGGATTTCTGCGCGGCCCACGGGATCGCCTGCGACATCGAGATGATCGAGATCCAGCAGATCAACCAGGCCTACGAGCGGATGCTGGCCAGCGACGTGAAGTATCGCTTCGTGATCGACATGGCCTCCCTGCCGAAGTCCTTCTGAGACGGGCCGTCGGCGCCGGCGGGCTCAGCAGCCCTCGGCGTCGACCAGGAAGGTCTCGAAACGCACGCTTTTCGCCCCCAGCCGCCAGACGCCCGCGCTCAGCGGGCCTTGCGCGTCCTCCCGGGCCTGCCAGGCGCGTTCGCAGTCCTCGCGTGAACGCCAGCAGGTGTAGTTCAGCACGTGCTGGCCGTCCTCGCTGGGGTGCAGGCTGGCGGACAGGTAGCCCGGGCAGTTCCTGAAGCAGCGTTCCAGGCGTTGCAGGTGCGCGTTCTGTTCCAGCGCCAGCGACAACTGGCTGGCGGGTTCCACCTCGATATCGATGAGTTGCGCGTAGCACGGCGACCGCTCGCTAGCGGCCGGGCACTGATCGTCGGTGCAGCAGTAGGAGGAGGGGATGAGCATGGCGGGTTACTCCGGGTGACTTGTGTCGAGGGCCGGCCCAGGGTAAAACCTCAAGCAAACTTGAGGTCAAGCCAATCATGAAGAATTCCTGCGCATCTCGTGAACTGAGCGTCGGCGAACTGGCCAGGCGTGCCGGCGTGGCGGTCTCCGCCCTGCATTTCTACGAAACCAAGGGGCTGATCAGCAGCCAGCGCAACGCCGGCAACCAGCGGCGCTTCAGTCGCGAGACGCTACGCCGGGTGGTGGTGATCAAGGTCGCCCAGCGGGTCGGCATTCCCCTCGCGGAGATCGCTCGCGCCCTGCAGACCCTGCCGGCGGGGCGTAGCCCTAGCGCGGCGGACTGGGCGCGCCTGTCGGCGCAGTGGAAGGAGGATCTCACCGAGCGCATCGACAAGCTGCTGCTGTTGCGCGACCAACTGGACGGCTGCATCGGTTGCGGCTGCCTGTCGCTCCAGGCCTGCCCGTTGCGCAACCCCGGCGACCAGCTTTCCGCCGAGGGGCCGGGAGCGCACTGGCTGGACGCCGAGGGCCGCGAGCACGACGGCTAGGCAGCGGTCAGCCGTGGTGCTGGCGGTCGGCGACGGCCGGGCTGTCCTGCAGGTTGTCCGGCGGGATCGCCAGGGCGCGTAGCGATCCGGCCATGATGTCGCTGAAGGTGGGCGCCGAGACCAGGCCGCCGAAGTAGCCGATCCTGGTCGGCGAATCGATCATCACCGCCAGCACCAGTTGCGGGTCGGACGCCGGCGCCATGCCGACGAACAGCGAACGGTAGGACTTGTCCGCGTAGCCCCGGCCCGAGGCCTTGCGCGCGGTGCCGCTCTTGCCCGCCACGTGGTAGCCCGGCACGCGGGCGCGGACCACGCCCTTCGGGTCTTCCACCACGGTTTGCAGCATCGCCCGGATGCGCCGTGCGATCTGCGGGTCCATCGCCTGTCGCACCTGGTTCTGCGGGTTGTCGCGGAGCAGGCTGAGCGGCACCAGCTTGCCGTCGTTGGCGAACACCGAGTAGGCCTGGGCCAGCTCGGCGGTGTTCACCGCCAGGCTGTAGCCGAACGACATGCTGGCGGTGGCGATGTTCGACCATTTCTCGTGGAACGGCAGGTAGCCCGGGTTCTCGCCGGGGAAGCCCAGCGACAGCGGCGCGCCGAAACCGACCCGGCCGAGCTGTTCGAGGATCGGCTTGGGCCCGATCTGCAGGGCGACCTTGCTCATGCCGATGTTCGAGGAGTTGATCAGTACCCCGGTCATGGTCAGTACGTCGCGCCGGGCGACGTCGTGGATGGTGTGCCCGTCGATGGTCATCCAGCCCGGTGCCACGCTGACTTGACTGTTCTCGTCGAACTTGCCGGAGGCCAGCGCCGCCGACATGCTGAACGGCTTGATCACCGAGCCCGGCTCGAAGGTATCGGTGAGGGTGCGGTTGCGCATGAAGGCCGGGGCGAAGCTGGCGCGGTTGTTCGGGTTGTAGGAGGGGAAGTTGGCCATCGCCAGGATCTGCCCGCTCTTCGGGTTCACCAGGACCGCCGAGCCGGAGTGCGCGCCGAACTTGAGCACGGCCTTTTCCAGCGCCTTGTAGGCGATGAACTGTAGTCGCAGGTCGATGCTCAGGGCCACGTCCTGGCTGGCCTTGGGCGTCTTCAGCACCTTGATGCTGTTGACCAGCGAGCCGCGCGGGTTGATCGCCACCTCGCGTACCCCGTCCTTGCCGCTCAGCCAGTCGTTGAAGCCCAGTTCGGTGCCTTCCTGGCCGCGGCCGTCGATGTTGACCAGGCCGATCAACTGCGCGGTCAGCTCGGAACTGGGGTAGAAACGCTTGTATTCCTTGATCTGGTGTACCCCCGTTATGCCCAGGGCCATCACCTCGCTGGCCTCGATCGGCGACAGGCCGCGCTCGAGGTAGAGGAAGCGCTTGTTCGGGTTGGCCTGGAGCTGGGCCAGCAGCGGCGCCGCAGGGCGGTGCAGGGCGCCGGCCAGGCGCGGCACCTCGTCGAGGTGGGCGGCCATTTCCCTGGGGTTGCACCAGATCGACGCGACTTCGGTGGATACCGCCAGCGGCTCGCCGTTGCGGTCGGTGATCATGCCGCGGGTGACCGGGATCGGCAGGTCGCGGATCGAGCGAAGGTCGCCCTGGTCGGCGAGGAATTCGTGGTCGTGGACCTGGAGATAGACCAACCGTCCGGAGACGGCCAGGGAGGCGAGGACGAACAGGGTGACGACAAGGATGAAGCGGTAGTTTCGGCGTTGACTGCTCATGCAAGGGCACACTGGGGAAGAGGGAGAGCGGAAGCCCGTCCGGGGCAGTGCTGAAACATCCTGTTGCAGTTGGCAACTGTACCGTCACCCGCCACCCGCCGGTCAAGCCCTTTGCCGCCGTCTAGAGCACCAGGCGCATCGCGCAGCGGCTGTCGGCGGCGAAGCCGATCTCCTGCTCGTGGCCGAGGATCGCGCGCAAGCGCTCGCCGGCTTCCTGCCAGGTCAGCCGCTGGAAGCCCAGGCGTGCGTAGAACGGCGCGTTCCAGGGCACGTCGCAGAAGGTCGTCAGGGTCAGCGCCCGGCAGTGGCTGGCGTGGGCGTAGGTCACCGCGCGCTCCAGCAGGCGGCGGCCCAGGCCCTGTTGCTGGTGGGCCTGGGCGATGGACAACTCGGCGATGTGCAACTCGTCGGCGCAGCGTTCGGCGGCGAGGAAACCGACCGGCTGGCCATCGGCGTCTTCCGCCAGCCAGTGGCTGCCGCGCTCGATCAGGCGGCGATGGAAGTCCACCCCGGCGACCCCGGCGTCGGCGATCCAGGCCAGCTCGGGCAGCAGGCGGAAGCTTTCCCCGGCTGAGCGCTCGATGGCCGGGAGCAGCGCGGCGTCCTCGTCGCGGCTGGTTCTGATGCGGTAGTCCATTGGCTTTTCACTCCATGAGCAGGCCGTCGAGCAGCACGTCCAGGGCCTGGCAGGCCCTGGCCAGGCTCTCCGGCGGGTGTTCGGCGTTGGCGATACGCAGGGCGGCGTCCACCAGCGCGCCGTTGAGCAGCCAGGCCAGGGCCTCGGCGTCGGTGCGGCGGACCCGCCCGCTGTCCATCAGTTCGCGCAGTTGCCCGGTCATCGAGCTTAGGCAGCGCAGTTGGCTGGCCTCGCTGCTGGAGCTGCCGAGGATGGCCGGGGCATCGCGCAGGACGATGCGCTGGATTTCCGCTTCCAGGGCCATTTCCAGGTAGGCCCGGTTGTAGGCACGGAAGCCGCTCCAGAGGTCCTCGCCGGCAGCCAGGATGGCGCCGAGGCGAAGATTCATCTCGTCGTCGATCTGCTGCACCACCGCGGCCAGCAGGCCTTTCTTGTCGCCGAAGTGGTGATACAGCGCGCCGCGGGTGAGGCCGGCGCTGGCGGTCAGTTCGTCCATCGAGGCGCCGGCGTAGCCGTTGTCGGCGAACGCTCGGCGCGCGGCGTCGATCAGCTTGGCGCGGGTTTCCTCGATCATCTCGGCGCGAGGCTTGCGGGCCATGCGAGGTCTCCGGGTGGCGAAGGGGCTTCAGGATAATTGACATACGCTGCGTATGTCTCCATGATTTTTGACATACGCAGCGTATGTTAATTTCGTCTTCTCCCGTCGTCGCCGGTTCCGCTGGAGCCGGCCAGCCGAGGCTTTCCATGAGCAACCCCTATCTCGAACTGTTCGCCGCGCCCGGCGCCAAGGGCTTTTCAGCCGCCGGCCTGCTGGCGCGGATGCCCCTGTCGATGACCGGCCTGGGCATCGTCACCATGCTTTCCCAGGTGCATGCCGACTACTGGCTGGCCGGTACCGTGGCGGCCACCTTCGTGTTCTGCAATGCCTTGCTCGCGCCGCAGGTATCGCGCCTGGTGGACCGCTTCGGCCAGGGCCGGGTGCTGCTCCCGGCCGCGCTGGCCAGCGCCCTGTCGATGAGCGCGCTGTTGCTGTGTACGCACTATCGAGCGCCGAATGCCTGGCTCTACCTGTTCGCCTTGCTCGCCGGGGCGATGCCGAGCATGCCGGCCATGGTACGGGCGCGCTGGACCGAGCTGTACCGGGGCTCGCCGAAGCTGCACACGGCGTTTTCCTTCGAATCGGTGATGGACGAGGTGTGCTACATCATCGGGCCGGTGCTGGCGGTGAGCCTCAGCGTCGGCTGGTTCGCCGAGGCGGGGCCGCTGCTGGCGACGCTGTTCCTGGTCGCCGGGGTGAGCCTGTTCAGCCTGCAACGCGGCACCGAACCGCCGCTGCATGCCCATCCGCGGCGCCGCGCCGGCAGCGCGCTGGCCTATCCGGCGGTACGCGTGCTGGCGCTGGTGCTGGCCGCCATCGGGGTGATCTTCGGCGCGGTGGAAGTGGTCAGCGTGGCCTTCGCCGAGGCGCACGGCAACAAGGCTGCGGCAAGCCTGGTGTTGTCGGTCTATGCCGTCGGCTCATGTCTCGCGGGATTGCTGTTCGGGCTGCTGCGCTGGCGCCTGGCGCTTTCCCGGCAACTGCTCTGCATGGTTACGCTGATGGCCCTGAGCCTGATGCCGCTGCTAGGGGTGGAGAGCATCCTTGCGCTTGCCCTGACCGTGCTGGTGGCCGGCTTCAGCGTGGCGCCGACGATGATCCTGGCCATGGGCCTGGTCGAGCGCGCGGTGGACCCGGCGCGCCTCACCGAAGGCCTGACCTGGGCCATCACCGGGCTGGGCATCGGCATGGCCTTGGGCTCGGCGCTGGCCGGTTGGGTGGTGGAGGGCTACGGCGCCGCCAGCGGTTTCCTCGTCGCGGTCGGCGCCGGCTGGCTGGCCTGGCTGCTGGCCCTGGCCTGCTTCCGGGTGCTGGCTCAGGACGAGGCCGGAGACTGCGCGGTGTCCGGCTGAGCCGGGAAGGCGTATTCGCGTTCGACCCGGGCGATCCGCGCGCTGAAACCGGCGTACCAGTCGCGCCGGCCGCGCGCCTGGGCGTCGCGGTGCTCCGCGTGGCGGCTCCAGGCACGGATCGCCGCCTCGCTGTCCCAGTAGGAGACGGTGATGCCGAAACCGTCGGCGCCGCGGACCGACTCCACGCCGAGATAGCCCGGCTGGCGGCTGGCCAGTTCCAGCATGCGCTCGGCCGCTTCGGCGTAGCCGTCGTCGACGGCGCTGCGATGGGAGCTGAAGATCACTGCGTAATAAGGTGTCGGGCCGCGCCGGGGGTGGTCGCGGCGCTGCGTCCGGCACGCCTCGACGAATGCCTTCGGCAGTGGCGGCAGGCCGCCGGCCAGGGCTGCCCGCTCGGGTTGGAACAGGGTGGCGACGAAGAACGGATGCTGTTCCAGCTCCACCGCGCGGATCGCTCCGTCGGCGCTCCAGGCGCTGGCCCGCAGTGCGCCGCCGGTAAGTTCCGCGGCGAAGCGCGGGGCGATTGCGTAGCGGCAATGGTAGTCCGCCTCGATCCAGTCGGCGGCATACGCCAGGGCCAGGCGCGAGCCGCGCAGCAGGCGGACTTCCTCGCGGGCTTCGAGCAGAGCGCAGGGCAGGGCGGCGATCACCGCCTGGTCGCTGTGCGGATGCTCCTCGCCATGGGGCGCCGCCTGCCAGCCGAGGGCGTTGCGGGCGAACTCGAGGATCGTGTGCTGGAAGCCGGCGCAGGTACCGAGGAACGGCCGGCGCCGGCCCCGGGCATGGGCGATCAGGCGCAGCACCGCGTCGGCGTCGCGATAGGGGCTGCCCGGCACGCACCAGAACCCGTCATAGCGCTCCAGCGCCGGCTCGGCGGGCAGGCGGTCGCTGGCCAGCCAGTCGAATGCGATCTCCAGGCCGAGTGCCTCGCCGGCCAGGCGCAGGGCCAGGGGAATCGCCCGGTGGGCGGTGATGTGCGGGTCGTGGTCGCCGACCAGGGCAATGCGCAGCGGCGCCGCGGGAGGGGTGGACATCCGTTTTCGCTCCAGTTTCGCCACGCCGGTTGGCGGGCCCTGGCGCTCACTCTATAGTTGCGTTTCCGCACTCGATATCGGCGCCAATGCAAAAGATGAATGCACCGCTGCAATATCGCCTGGACCATGCCGATCTTGCCCTGGTCCTCGCCCTGGTTCGCGGCGGCAGCCTGGCGCGTGCCGCAGAGTTGCTCAGGGTCGATGTGTCGACGGTCTTCCGGGCCATCCGCCGGCTGGAGAAGAACCTCGGCAAGGCATTGTTCGACAAGAGCCGCAGCGGCTACCTGGCGAACCAGACCGCCCGCCGTCTGGCGCAGCAGGCGGAACTGGCGGAGCAGGCGCTGGAGGCGGCGCGCATCGGCCTCGAACTGGAGCGCGAGGTGCTCAGCGGTACCGTGCGCATGACCTGCTCCGACGCCGTCCTGCATGGCCTGCTGCTGCCGGCGCTGGCGCGCTTCATGCCTGGCTATCCGGCCCTGCAACTGGAGCTGGCGACCTCCAACGACTTTGCCAACCTCAGCCGGCGCGACGCCGACATCGCCCTGCGCATGACCCGCACGCCGCCGGAACACCTGGTCGGGCGCAACCTCGGCGAGGTGCGCTACGTGCTCTGCGCCAGCGAACGCTACCTGGAGGGCCGCGACGCGACGGAGCCCGCCATGCTGCACTGGATCGCCCCGGACGATTTTCTTCCCGACCACCCGAGCGTGGTCTGGCGTCGTCGACACTATCCCGGGGTGCTGCCGGCCTACCGCTGCAACGGCGTGCTGGCGGTCGCCGAGATGGCCCGCGCCGGCCTCGGCCTGGCGGCGATCCCTGCCTACCTGCTACGCGACGGCGACGGCCTGCGGGTACTGGACGCCGACCTCGAGGGCTGCGCCAGCGCCCTGTGGCTGCTGACCCGTCCGGACTGCCGGGCGTTGCGCTCGGTGGTCGCGTTGTTCGACGAGCTGGGGCGGCATGTGCGATTGGGAGATGAGTGAAGGGGTGGCCGTGCCTGGTATGGCAACCCTCTCCCGCGAGCGGGAGAGGGGCTGGAATGGCAGGCCTGGCGCTCAGCCGCGATCCGCCGCGGCCGATCCCGGCGGCGGAATGTCGCCCACCGCCGCCGCGCCGGTGTCCTTGCGCAGGCGCCTGACCTCGTCGACGCTGACGCTTGGCGCCTGGTTGCCCCAGCTGGTGCGGATGAAGTTGACCACGTCGGCGATCTCCTGGTCGTTCATCCGCCAGCCGAACGGCGGCATGGTGAAGCTCGACGGTGCCTGGTGGGTGGCCGGCAGGGTGCCGCCCTTGAGCACGATGTGCACCAGGGAGGTCGGGTCGCTGCCGGTCACTACCGGGTTGCCGGCCAGGGCCGGGAAGACCCGCGCATAGCCCTTGCCGTCGGTGCGGTGGCAGGCCCCGCAGTTGTCGACGTAAAGCGCCGCGCCGGTCTTGCTGTCGTCGCCGTGGAACAGTGCCTGGGCCACGCTCTCGTCGTAGACGTGCGGCTGGTCGGCGGGGTCCGCCGGCGGCAGCGACTTGAGGTAGCGGGCGATGGCGGTGAGGTCGGCGTCGGTCATGTACTGCATGCTGTGCACCACCACGTCGGACATGCCGCCGAACACCGCGCTGCGCTCGCTGCGGCCGGTACGCAGGAAGCTGACCAGGTCGGCTTCGCTCCAGCTGCCCAGTCCGGTCCGGTGGTCGCCGCGCAGGCTCTTGGCGATCCAGTTCTCCAGCGGCGCGCTGCCGGACAGGTAGGCCGCGCCATCGCTCGCCGCCAGGGCCTTCTCCTGCATGCCCAGCCCACGCGGGGTATGGCAGGCGCCACAGTGGCCAAGGCCTTCGACCAGGTAGGCGCCGCGCGCCAGCACCGGGTCCTGCCCGGCGGCGGCCTGGAAGTCCTTCACCTCGGGAGCGAAGGTCCAGCGCCAGAATGCCAGCGGCCAGCGCATCGACAGCGGCCAGGGGATGTCGCTGGCCTTGTTGGGCTGCTCCACCGGCTCCACGCCATGCATGAAGTAGGCGTAGAGGGCGCGCATGTCCGCTTCGCTGACTCGCGCGTAGGACGGGTAGGGCATCGCCGGGTAGAGCGTGTCGCCGGACCTGGCCACGCCGTGGCGCACGGCACGGTCGAAGTCCTCGAAGCTGTAGTCGCCGATGCCGGTCTTGCGGTCCGGGGTGATGTTGGTCGAGTACACCGCGCCGATCGGCGTTTCCATCGGCAGGCCCCCGGCGAACGGCTTGCCGTCCCTGGCGGTGTGGCAGGCCACGCAATCGCCGGCGCGGGCCAGGTATTCACCCTGCCTGACCAGGGCCGGGTCCGGCGCTGCGGCGGCCTGGGCGATGCCGCAGGCGAGGGCGGAGAGGGCGAGGAAGGCTGTCGGTTTCATCGTTGCGCTCCTCATGCCTGCACCAGCGGACCGGGGTTCTTCAGGTATTGCTCGCGGATCGCCTTGGCCGACCAGTAGGCCAGCGCCGCCACCAGCCCAGTGGGGTTGTAGCCGGTGCCCTGGGGGAAGGCCGAGGCGCCCATGACGAAGACGTTGTGCACGTCCCAGCTCTGCAGGTAGCGGTTGAGCACGCTGGTCTTCGGATCGCTGCCCATGATCGCCCCGCCGAGCAGGTGGGTGGTCTGGTAGACCCGTGTATTGAAGTGGTCGCCGAAGTTCTTGACGCTCACCGAGATGGCCTTCGGGTTCATCGCTTCGGCGATCTTGCGCATGTGCTCGGTGACGTAGCGGCTCATGCGGATCTCGTTGTCCTTCCAGTCGAAGGTCATGCGCAGCAGTGGCTGGCCGTAGGCGTCCTTGTAGGTCGGGTCGAGGTCGAGGTAGTTGTCGCGGTAGGTCATGTTGCTGCCGTGGGCGTCCATCGACACGGTGTGCGTGTAGGCGTCCTTGACCGCCTGTTTCCAGCCGCTGCCCCAGCTCGGCGTGCCGGGCGGCACGGCGAGGCCGCCGATCGGCTTGGAGCCGGCCTGGTTGACCCACATCGGCGAGCCGCCGACGAAGCCCAGCGGTCCGTGGTCGAAGTTGTCGGCGTTGAAGTCGTCCACCGCCACGCCGCCACCGCCGGTGCCGACGAAGGGGTTGGTATGCACGTCCTTGTCGAAGAACGCCTTGATGGTGGCCATGTTCTGGTAGGCGAAGTTCTTTCCCACCACGCCCTCGCCGGTGCGCGGGTCGTAGGGCTTGCCGATGCCGGAGAGCAGCAGCAGGCGCACGTTGTGGAACTGGAAGGCGCTGATGATCACCAGCTTCGCCGGCTGCACGATCTCGCGCCCCTGGGCGTCGACGTAGGTCACGCCGGTGGCCTGCCTGCCGTCGCTGTCGAGGTTGACCTTGAGCACGTTGCAGTTGGCGCGCAGTTCGAACAGCGGGGTCTGGCGCAGCGCCGGCAGGATGTTCAGGTTCGGCGAGGCCTTGGAATACATGTAGCAGGCGTAGCCGCTGCAGAAGCCGCAGAAGTTGCACGGCCCCATCTGCACCCCGTAGGGGTTGGTCCAGGGCCCCGAAGCGTTGGCCGCCGGCAGGTCGTAGGGGTGCAGGCCGAGTTCCTCGGCGGCCTTGCGGAACAGTTGCGCGGAGTACACCTGGCGCAGCGCCGGCAGCGGGAAGTCGTCCGAGCGGTCGGCGGCGAACGGATTGCCCTTGCCGACCACCTGGCCCTTGACCGTATGCGCGGTGCCGGAGGTGCCGAAGACCTTCTCGGCGAAATCGAAGTGCGGCTCCAGCTCTTCGTAGCTGACCCCGTAGTCCTGGATGGTCATGCCTTCGGGGATGAATTTCTTGCCGTAGCGTTCCTCGTAATGGCTGCGCAGGCGCAGTTCCTCGGGCATGATCCGGAAATGCACGCCGGACCAGTGCAGGCCGGCGCCACCGACGCCGTCGCCGGGAAGGAAGGCGGAGAGCTGACGGTAGGGCAGCGCGGTGTCGTTGATCCCGTGGCGGATGCTCACGGTGCTCTTGGAGAGATTCTGGAACAGCTTGCCGCGTGTGTTGTAGGTCAGCTCGTCGAGGGTGTTCGGGTAGGCGCCGTCGGGATAGGTATCGCGGTTCTCGCCGCGCTCCAGCGCCACCACGTTGAGCCCGGCCTCGGTCAGCTCCTTGGCCAGGATCGCTCCGGTCCAGCCGAAGCCGACCACCACCGCGTCCACCGGTTTGAGTGTCGTCGCCATGTTCAACCCCTCTCGCCGGAAATCGCCACCGGCGGGAAGGGATACTTCTCGCCGCGGTCGGCCCAGTCCATGAAGTCGGCGCGGGCGCCGGGGAAACCGACCAGCTTCCAGCCCACCAGGCCGCGATTGCCGCCGTGCTGCGGATCGGAGAAGAAGCCTTCGTGGGTGTTTTGCAGCAACTGGCCGAAGAGCAGCTTGGCCGGCAGGTCCTGCAGGTCGATCTGGCCGGCTTCCAGGCGTTGCAGGATGTCGTCCTGCGCCGACGGCTCCAGCTCGGCGAACGGCTTGCCCTGGTTGGCCTTGCTCCAGCGTTCCAGGGCGGCGATGCCGACCCGGTAGATGTCGCGTGGCACCAGCTTCAACTGATGGCCGAACTCCGGCGCGGCGTCGGTGACGAACGGCCCCTGCATGTACCAGAGTGCGCCGTGCCCGTAGGGGGTTTCCATCTGTCGGTCGATGAACTCCGGCACCCCGGCCTCGATGGCGCCGGGGCCGTTGTCGTCGCTGGGGATCAGTCGCGCCACCGCGGCGTTGACGAAAGCCCATTCGGTGTTGGTGAAGAAGCGAGGCTGGTAGCGTTCGCGGGGTTTGTCCTGCTCGGCGGCAGGCGTCTGCATGGCATGGCCGACGCCATAGCCGGCCAGGGTCACCGCCGGGATCACGGTCAGGGTCTTGCGCAGGAAGTCGCGGCGGCCGTTGACGGCCTTGTCATCGGGCATGGTGGGGTCCTCTCTGGATCATCACGGTTTCGTCTTTCTGATAATGATTAGCAGGCTAATTATAAGTTCATGTGTCACGTTGAAAAAACGTTTCAGCAAGGATTCAGGCAGGCCAATACCGGCAAGTGAAGCAGAACGGCGCGCCGGGCGTCGGCCCGGCGCGGCCTTCAGGCGCCTCGCCGTCGCGCCCAGGCCGAAGGATTGACCAGGTTCAGCGGCCGCTCGCCGGCGAGGGCGGCCAGCAGGTTGTCTACCGCGCAGCGGGCCATGGCTTCGCGGGTTTCCTCGGTGGCCGAGCCGATGTGCGGAGTGGCCACCACGTTCGGCAGGCGCAGCAGCGGCGAGTCGGGAGACAGCGGCTCGCGCTCGAACACGTCGAGGCCGGCGGCGCGGATCCGCCGCTGGGCCAGGGCCTCGATCAGGGCCGCCTCGTCGACCACCCGGCCACGGGAGATGTTGATGAAGATCGCCTGCGGGCGCATCCGGGCGAACTGCGCGGCACCGATCAGGCCTTCGGTGGCGGCGGTCAGCGGCAGGGTCAGGCAGACGAAGTCGGATTCCTCGAGCAGCGCGTCGAGGGGGCGGTAGCTCGCTGCGTAGCGTTCTTCGACGTGGGGCTTCGAGCTATGGCTGTGGTACAGCACGCGCATGCCGAAGCCGTGGTGCCCGCGCCGGGCCAGGGCCTCGCCGATGCGGCCCATGCCGACGATACCGAGGGTCTTGCCATGCACGTCGGTACCGAACTGGGCGGCGCCGACGCTCCTCTTCCATTCCCCGGCGCGCACCCAGCCGGCCAGTTCCACTACCCGCCGGGCTGTCGCCAGGATCACCGCGAAGCCGGTGTCGGCGGTGGTCTCGGTGAGCACGTCGGGGGTATTGCTGAGGAGGATGCCGCGGCGGTCGAGGTAGTCGATGTCATAGTTGTCGACGCCCACCGAGACGCTGGCGATGGCTTCCAGTCGCGGTGCCAGGTCGAGCAGTCCGGCGTCCAGGCGCAGGCTGGCGCCGAGCAGGCCGTGGGCCTCGGGCAGGGCGTCGCGCAGGCGGGCCAGGCCGTCGCGGCCGGGCTCCTCGACCAGGAGCACCTCGACCCGTTCGCGCAGGCGTTCCATCAGGGGCGCGGAGAGACGTTTGTAGAGAACCACTTTCTTCATCGGATGCTCCGGAGTCGGTCAGGGGTGGGCCGGCGCCGCCCGCCGCGAGGCGTGCGCGCGGGCGGCATCGGGCTCGCGCTTGTCGGCGTGCGGGTTGAGGAACACGGTGAGCAGCACCGACAGCAGCAGCGCTCCGCTCATGAACAGATAGGAAGCCCCGGGCCCGCCGGTGATGCCGTTCAGGTAGCCGACCAGCCAGGAGCCGGAGAACGAGCCCAGCGCGCCCATGCTGTTGATCAGCGCCATGGCGCCGCCGGCGACGTTGGCCGGGAGGACTTCCGGGACGATGGCGAAGAACGGTCCGTAGGGCGCGTACATGCAGGCCCCGGCCAGCACCAGCAGGGCGTAGGACAGCCAGAAGTGCTCGCTGCCGAGGGCGTAGGAACCGTAGAAGGCGATGGACGCGATGAGCAGCGGCGGCCAGACGAAACGCTTGCGTTTCTGCAACCGGTCCGAGGCCCAGGACACCCCGAGCATGGCGATCACCGCCGCCAGGTAGGGCAGCGCCGACAGCCAGCCGGCTTCTATGATGTCGATGTTGGCGCCGTGCTTGAGGATCGACGGCAGCCAGAGGACGAAGCCATAGACGCCGATGCTCCAACAGAAGTACTGCAGCGAGAGGACGATGACCTTTGGCGAACGGAACGCCTCGCGGTAGTTCTTCACTGGCTTGATGCCCTGCTGCTCGGCGGCCAGGGCGTCTTCTAGGTCGCGTTTTTCCGAGCCGCTCAGCCAGGCGGCCTGGCGCGGGCGGTCATCCACCAGGCGCCACCAGATGAAGGCCCAGATCACCGCCGGCAGGCCTTCGATGATGAACATCCAGCGCCAGCTGAAATGCTCCACCAGGTAGCCGGAGACCACCGACATCCAGAGGATGGTCACCGGGTTGCCGAGGATCAGGAAGGTGTTCGCCCGCGAGCGCTCGGCGCGGGTGAACCAGTGGCAGAGGTAGACCAGCATCGCTGGCATCACCGCCGCCTCGACCACGCCGAGGAGGAAGCGGATGCCGATCAGCAGGTAGACGTTGGCGACCATCCCGGTCAGGGTGGCCAGTCCGCCCCAGAGGATCAGGCTGACGAAGATCAGCTTCTTGACGCTGCGCTTTTCCGCGTAGATCGCCCCCGGCACCTGGAAGAAGAAGTAACCGAGGAAGAACAGCGCGCCCAGCAGCGAGGACAGCCCGGGAGTGATCCGCAGGTCGTCGGCCATCCCGGAGGCGGCGGCGAAGCCGTAGTTGGCGCGGTCCAGGTAGGCCAGGCTGTAGGTGACGAAAACGATCGGCATGATGTACCACCAGCGGCTGCTGGCGAGGCGAGGCATGGTCATGGTCGGGTATCTCCTGAGCTTGTCTTGTTCTTGTCGCAACAGGTGCCGCGTGGGCGGCGGGTTCAGGCGCTCCTGCGGCGCTCGCGGTCGAGCAGTTGGCTGCGTTTCGGCAGCCCCTCCATGTCGCCGCGGACCTGTACCGCGCGGCTGCCGATCCAGTTGCCGCGCGCCACCGCGTCGGGCAGCGGCAGGCCTTCCAGCAGCGCGCTGACCACCCCGACCGCGAAGCCGTCGCCGGCGCCCACGGTGTCCACCACGGTCGCCACCGGCACGCCGGGGACCAGCCCTTCGCCGTGGGCATCGCGATAGTAGGCGCCGCTCGGGCCGAGCTTGATCGCCACCGCGTCGACGCCCATGTCCAGGTAGAACGCGGCGATATCCGCGGGTTCCTGCCAGCCGCTGAGCAGGCGGCCTTCCTCCAGGCCCGGCAGGACCCAGTGGGCATGCGCGGCGAGGGCGTTGATCTCGGCGATCATGCGGCGCTCGCTGGGCCACAGCGAGGGCCGCAGGTTGGGGTCGAAGGACAGGCTGGCGCCCTTGCCGCGCATGCGCCGCATCAGTTCGTGGGACAGTTCGCAGGCACTCGCCGAGAGTGCCGGCGGAATGCCGGTGGCGTGCAGGTGGCGGGCGCCGAGCATTTCTTCGCGGATATGGGCGAGGCCCAGCCGGCTGGCCGCCGAGCCGCGGCGGAAGTACTCGACCCGCGGGTCGGCACCATCGACCTCGCGGGACTTCATCTGGAACCCGGTGGGCGCTTGCGCGTCGACCTCGACGAAGCGGCAGTCGAGGCCCTCGCGGGTCAGGCTGTCGAGTACGAAGCGGCCGAGCGAGTCGTCGCCGACCCGGCTCAGCCAGGCCACCGCGAAGCCGAGGCGGGCGAGGCCGATGGCGACGTTGCTGTCGGCGCCGGCGATGCGCTTGCCGAACTGCTCGACCCGGTCCAGTTCGCCGGGCTGTTCGGCGACGAACATGGCCATGGTCTCGCCGAAGCAGAGGATCTCGAAGTCAGCCATGCTGGCGTTCCTCCTGGGGCTGGCCGAGGCGGGCGAGGGCGGCGATGTGCCGGCGGCTGAGACTGAGCAGGTCGTCGCCCTGCAGCGGGTATTCGATGGCCCGCGCCACGCCTTCCGGGAAATGCTGCAGCAGGCGCTGCCAGTACTGCAGGTCGGCGGCCGACGGCGGCACCGCGACCAGCTTGCCGTCGCGGTTGCGGATCACCGCCTTGCAGTGCACGTAGCCGACATAGCGGCCAAGGCGCAGGGCGGCTTCGTCGGCCGCCTGCTCCTGCCAGCGCCAGTTGCCGATGTCGAAGGTCATCGCCAGGTCCAGCTGCTGGCGTTCGGCGAGGCGGAAGAAGCGTTCCAGCACCTCGATCCGGCCGCCCTGGGGCGTCTGGTCGTTCTCCACCAGCAGTTGCAAGCCGTGGCGCGCCAGGCGCCGGCCGAGGGCGGCGAGATCGGGCTGTTCCGGCAGAAGGCCGAGCGAGACCTTGAGCCATCCGGCTCCGCAAGCTTCGGCGCGGCGCAGGGTCGGCTCCAGCTCGGGGTTCAACTGGCCGTCTTCGCGCCACAGCTCGAGGGGTGAGGAGAACACGCACTCCAGCCCCTGCAACTGGATGGCGGCGGTCAGCGCCTCGGTATCCGGCGGGCCGGCGAAGAGTTCCTCGCGCAGTTCCACGCGCTGCGCGCCGGCCATCGCCAGCAAGGGCAGGAAGCTGGCCTGGCCGCGACTGCGAACGAGGTCCGCGCCATAGCTGGAAAGACTGATGGAGACGGGGTGAAGGGACATTGGCGATCCTCTGAAACCGGTTTCATTTCAAGCCGTGCGAAAGCCGCCGGCAACGCGCCGGCGGCGGGCCGCTAGCCGCGTGGATGGGTCGAGCCGCGAACGATCAGTTGCGCCGGGAAGGTCACCCGGCGCGCCGGCTCGCGGTCGCCTTCGAGTCGCGCCAGGAGGCGCTCGAAGGCGGTGCGGCCGATTTCGTCGGTGGGTTGGGCGAGGGCGGTGATGCCGCTGCCCACCAGTGGGTACCAGTCGAGTTCGTCCAGGGCCAGCAGGCCGACCTCATCGAACAGCCGGCAGCCGAGGTCGCGCAGTTGGCGGGTGGCGCAGAGGGTAGCGACGCCGTTGCAGGTGAACAGCGCCTTCGGCCCGGGGCCGCTGGCCGAAAGGAAGGCGCGCAGGCCGTCGCGGAAGAAGTCGTCGGTTTGCAGGACCTGGCCCTTGAGCGCCGGTCGCCGGCCGATGGAGGCATTGAAGGCCTGGACCCGCTCGATCCGCGAGCTGGTGCCGTCGAGCGGTTCGGTGACCAGCAGGATGTCGCGGAAGCCGCGGTGCTGCAGGTGGTCGAGGGCCTGTTCGACGGCGTCGGCGTTGTCCAGGCCGACCAGGTCGGTATCCAGCTCGGCCAACTGGCGGTCCACCAGCACCATCGGCAGTTCGCGGTGCAGGGCGCGCAATTCGCCGGGATGGTGGCCGAGGGTGTTCACGATCAGTCCTTCGACGTTGTAGGACTGCAGGGCGGCCAGGTGATGACGCTCCTGCTCGTCGTCGCGGTCGGTATTGCACACCACCAGGCTGTAGCCGTGTTCGCGGCAGGCGGTTTCCACGCCATGCATGACGGCCACGGAGTAGGGGTTGAGGATGTCCGCCACCAGCATTCCGATCAGCCGTGTGCGCCCGCGCTTGAGGCCTCGGGCCATCTGGTTGGGGCGGTAGTCGAGCTGGTCGATGGCGCGCTCGATGCGCCGGGCGGTGGCATCGGCGAGCAACTGGCGGTCGCCGCCGATATAGCGCGACACGCTGGCCTTGGAGACGCCGGCGGCCTCGGCCACCTGGTTGATGGTGACGCGGCCACGGCTGGGCAGTACTGAACCATTCACGGACCTGGTACCTCTTGGTGCTGTTCTTATTGGTGTGTCCGGCTGGTCTTCGCCAGCGGATGCCAGGAGTTGAAACCGGTTTCAGAAAATACCAGAAGGCCGATGCCCGTCAACGGGAAAAAAACGCCTACCGGGGCCGAGCCAGGCATGAGGCCAGGACGTTGTTCATGAAAACCGAATAATCGTTTCGAATGATGGTTTGCAATTATTAATGTCGAATGGAATGAATGTGCCATATCTCCATAAATAAAAAGGAAGTTTGTCCAATACTTGAGAAACTACTTTAAGAAGGTTTTGTCGGTAGAAAGCGATCAATCAGGCGAGCTTCGCTGACATGAAAAGCACCCGGCCGACCGTCTGAAGCAGTTCTCATTTATCGGAAAACGAAGGTGGCGCGCTGAAACTTATGCGCGCCTGGCGGTCTTTATCGACGACCTGACCGCCCGGTCGCGTCATCACGCTCACCGATCGTTGCGGGTCCTGTCGAATGCCGCCGTTCCGTCGCAGCAGGATTTTTCGACAAGACCCGTCCGGACCCACTTCCCGGCTAAGGAATGACAGGATGAGCGCCGCCCTGGAGCGATTGAATCATCTGAACCTGAATCACTTGTATGCCTTCGTCGCCGTCGCCGAACACAACAGCTTCACCGCCGCGGCGGAGGCCCTGGGCTTGTCGAAATCGCTACTCAGCGAGCAGTTGCGACGCCTGGAGGCCGACCTCGGGATCCAGTTGCTGACCCGTACCACCCGTCGCATGACCCTTACCGATCGCGGCGAACTGCTGTTCGGCGTGGCCCAGCGCATGCTCGGCGAGCTGGACGGCGCGCTCTCCGATGTGCGCGACCTGCAGGGCGAGCCCAGTGGCCGGTTGCGCATCACCGCGCCGCAGGACTTCGTCAAGTGGCACATCAGCAGCGTTTCCGCGGCGTTCATCCGGCAGTTTCCCAAGGTCCAGGTGGAAATGCTGGCCGATGACCAGTTCAGCGATCTGGTCGGCCAGCGCATCGATCTCGCGGTACGTATCGGCTGGCCGCGCGACTCCGGCCTGCATGCCAGCAAGCTGTGCGACTTCCAGCAGGTTGCCGTGGCGACGCCGGGATACCTCGCCGGTCTGCCGCCGGTGCTCCAGCCGCACGACCTGGCGCGTTGCGAATGGATCGGCCATACCCGCCTGAGCACGCCCTGGACCTGGACCTTCGAACGCCAGCGCGAGCGTGCCACGGTACAGACCCGAGGGCGCCTGCTGGCGAACAACACCCTGGCGGTGTACCGCCTGGTGCTCGACGGTGCCGGCGTCAGCGTGCTGCCGAGCTTCCTGGTAGCCCGCGAGATCGCCCGCGGACGGCTGGTCCGGCTGCTGCCCGGTTGGCGCCTGCCGCAGGGCGGCATCTATGCCCTGTACCCCTCGGCGCGCTACATGCCGGTGCGGGTCAGGGCGTTCATCGAGTCGCTGCGCGAGCATCTCGGTCGCGAGCCGTTCCGCCTGGCGCAGAGCGAATGAGGCCGGGCATCCGTGCCTGGGGATAGGGCGAATAACGCCACCGGCGTTATCCGCCGCCGACGTCACGGATAGGCGGCGGATAACCGCGAGCGGTTATTCGCCCTACGGATCGGGCTTCGGCAGCATCTCGGTCGCAAGCCATTCCAACTGGCGTAGGGCGAATAACGCCACAGGCGTTATCCGCCGCCGACGTCGCGGATAGGCGGCGGATAACCGCGAGCGGTTATTCGCCCTACGGATCGGGCTTCGGCAGCATCTCGGTCGCAAGCCATTCCAACTGGCGTAGGGCGAATAACGCCACAGGCGTTATCCGCCGCCGACGTCGCGGATAGGCGGCGGATAACCGCGAGCGGTTATTCGCCCTACGGCCCCAGGCTGCCCAGGTAGCCGGCGAGCGCCTGGATGTCGCTATCCTCCAGGCCGCCGGCGACCGCGCGCATGGTCGCGCTGTTGCCGCGCTTGCCGTCGCGGAAGCCGTGCAACTGGGTTGCCAGGTATTCCGCCCATTGCCCGGCCAGGCGCGGCGCCTTCAGCGCCGCCAGGCCCTGGGCGGCGGGCCCGTGGCAGGTGACGCAGGGCGGTACGCCGCGCTGCGCCAGGCCGTTCTCGAAGAGCTGGCGGCCGCGTTCGCGTTGCCTCGGGTCGGCCAGGGTCTGCTCGCCGGCACTCATGCGCTGGGCGGCGAACCAGGCGGAGACGTTGACCACGTCCGCCGCGCTCAGCTCCTCGCCGCGGCCGTTGGTGGCCGGGTTGCGCCGGCGCTGGGTCTTGAGGTCGTAGATCTGCTTGTACAGGTATTCCCGGTCGAGCCCGGCGAGCTTCGGGTAGCTGCGGTTCGGCCGCGGCCCGCCGTTGCCGTCGTCGTCGTGGCAGCGCGAGCACATTTTCTGCGCCATCGCCTTGCCGCGCGCCAGGTCGGCGGGCGCGTCCGGGCCCGGCACGGCGGCGGCCAGCGGCAGGGAAAGCAGGGCCGAGAGGCAGCCGGCCAGCCAGCGTTTGCGCTCAGTCATGCTGCCAGGGCCCCCGCAGCCAGCCGTGGATGTCGTAGTCGGCCATGCAGCGCTGGACCATCGCCTCGCAGTAGGCCAGGTGCCCGCGACGGCTGGCCCAGGCCAGCGAGTCGAGGCGGATCTGCTCGGCATTGCCGGAATAATGGCTCTCATAGACCGCGTGGCGCGCGCCGAACTCGCTGCCGGTGGCGTCCCAGATCAGCTTGAACAGCTTCAGGCGCTGCTCCGGCTCCAGCTCGGCACCGCGGTAGTAGCTGTCCACCAGCCGCCGCGCCTCGCCGTCGCGCAGGTCGGCGGCGCCCGAGACGGTGACCAGCGGGGCGCCGCCGAGGGCGCTTTCCAGCAGCTCGCGGACCCGCTTCCAGATCTGCGGCACCTGGATGCGCAGGGCATTGGCGTACTCCAGGCGCGGCACCGCCGACCCGGCGGCGTTGCGCTCCGGGTCGCGGGCCATGGCGGTGGTCAGCGCCTGCAGCAGGTGCTGCAGGGCGATCAGCTCGCCGAGGGCAGCCTGTATCCCGCGGAAGCCCTGGGTGCCATTGGCGCGCACGCCGAGGGAAAGCAGGCCGATCATCAGCTCCAGCTTCACCCCGAGGCGGATGCCGGACTGGAAGTTGTACAGGTTGGCGAAGCCCGACTCGGAATAGAAGCCGGTGGCGCGGCGCAGGTCGCGGTAGACCAGGACGTCCTCCCAGGGAATCAGCGCCTTGTCGAACAGCAGCACGCTGTCGTTCTCGTCGAAGCGGCTGGACAGCGGATAGTCGAAGGGACTGCTCGCGCGCTCCTCGTAGGATGGCCGGCACATCAGGCGCAGGCCGGGGTTGTCCATGCGGGCGAAGAACACAACAGCGAAGTCCTCGGCCTTGCCGGCCTCCATCTGCGCCGAGGCGACCGGGGCGACGAAGGTGGCGTTGGTGATGGCGCTGCCGGTGGCGAGCATCTTCGCCCCGCTGACGACGATACCCTGGTCGGTCTCGCGTTCGACGTGGACGAACACGTCGCGCATCTCGTGGATCGCCTTGCTGCGGTCCAGCGGCGGATTGATGATCGCGTGGTTGAGGAACAGCCCGCGGTCGGCGAAGGCGCGGTGCCAGGCGCAGGCGTTATGCCGGTAGTCGCCGTAGAAGCCGGCGCCGGCCTCCAGCCCGGACATGAACGCCGCCTTGTAGTCCGGGGTACGCCCCATGAAGCCGTAGGTCATGCGCGACCAGCAGCCGATCGCCTCGCGCGCGCCGAGCAGGTCCTCGGCGTTCTGCGCGGGGGTGAAGAAGCGGTGGCTGCGGCGGCCCTGGGCATCGACCCGGGTGAGGACGTCGCGCTGCTCGCCGTGGAGGCCGTCGTAGAGCCCGGCGATGCTGCGGCAGGCGTTGCGGAACGCCCTGTGCCGGGTGACGTCGGCGACCCGTTCGCCGTTGAGGTAGACCTGGCGACCGTCGCGCAGGCTGTCGAGATAGTCGGCGCCGGTCATCAGCGCGTTGGGGACGGAATGGCTCATGCTGGTTCCTTGTCGGGACGCCGGCCGTGGCGCGCACGGCCGGCGGGGCGGTCAGTCGCGCTGCAGGTGCGGGTTGCGCAGCGCCGGCTCGGCGTGGATATGCACCCGCCGCAGGTGGCGCGGCGCGCGGTGGGCGAAGGCCTCGCGACCGTGCAACAGGGTCAGGTTGTCGGCGATCACCAGGTCGTCGCTGCGCCAGCGGTGGGCGTAGTGCGCCTGTGGGTGGTACAGGCAGCGGCGCAGGCTGGCGAGCAGTTCGCCGCGCTGTTCCGGGGCGATGCCGTCGTAGTGGAACTCGGAGGGGTTGATGAAGCTGGCGTCGCCCTCGACCGGCGGTTCGCAGAAACGCAGGATGGGGAATTCGCGGCGCGGGTGGCGCTCGACTATCGGCGCCGCCGAGCGGCTGCTGTAGTGCGCCGCGCTGCGCTGGTACCGGCCGCTGGCGCGGCGCCAGAGTTCCAGCTCGCTACTGTCGGCCAGTTGCAGCGCCGCCGGGGTCGAGCTGAAGGTGGTGCGGCCGCCGTCGCTGTCGCCGGGCGCGTCGACACAGTGGAACACCTGGAATTCCGGGACCGTCTCCAGGTACATGCCGTCCCAGTGCAGCGGCACGTAGTTGTTGGCGAAGATGTGGTCCTCGGCGCCTTCCTGTTCCACCAGCTCGAGCACCGCGCCGAACGGCCACAGCATGACTTCGCCGAAGTCGTGGCAGTAGCGGGTCAGGCTCTCGGCGTCGGCGAAGGCGGCGAAGCCGCGCAGGAGCAGCAGGTGGTGGCTGCGAGCCAGGCCCTTGAGCCACTGCGCCGGCAGCTCGCCGACGTGCATGCCGGGGCGGCCGGACTCCAGCAGCAGGCCGAAGCGCGGCTGGTTGCCCTGTTCGTCGCGCAGCGGCGAGAAACGTACCGGTTGATCGCTGAGATAGGCGTTCATCGTCTGGCTCCTCGGGCTCAGGCCACGGCGGCGCGCCGGGCGGCCCTGGCCGGCAGGCGGTAGTGACTGGGCTGGCCGTTGATCTGCACCAGCTCGCCGCCGAGTTCCAGCACCTCGCTGCGCTTCATCAGCACGAAGCGGTCCTCGGTGTTCACCGCCACGCCGTGCCAGGGCGTCAGCCAGTCGTCGCGGGTCGGCATCATGTGGATGCCGAACTTCAGACTGTCCGCCGGCTGCGGATGGATGGACAGGCGGATCGCGCGGGGGAACTGGTCGGCCAGCAGCGCGCCCCAGGCCCAGCTGCGCTGGATCACCCCGTAGGCGCGCTCCTTGGCGTCGCGTTGCAGGGCAGTCTTCGAGCCCTGGTAGTCGGGGGTCAGGCCGTCCTCGTAGAGGAAACGGGTGATGGCGCGGTACAGCAGCAGGCCTTCTTCGCTGGCCAGCAGGGTCTCGCGGATGCTTTCCAGCGGCTCGGCGTAGCCGTCGATCAGCAACTGGCGGAGCTGCTCGTGGTTGTCGCGCTGGGCCTCGAAGGCGCGTACGTCCTCCAGGTTGAACACGCCGATATGGGTGGCGCCGATCTCCTCGATCATCAGGCGCAAGGCATCCTGGTAGGCGCTGATGTGCGCATCGCCGATCCTCACCAGGTCGCCGAACACCCGGCCATCGGAGCAGACGGTGATCTTCGCGCCCGGTGCATAGAACAGCTGGATGCGCTGGCACAGGTGGTTGAGGAACGACAGCGACAGGCGCTCGGCCATGTCCGGACGGCTGTCGAGGACCTTGCCGGGGTTCGGCGACTTGGCCGGAAACGCCGGCAGGACGAATTCGATGGGCTCGCCGGCTTCGATGAAGGCGGCGATGCGCGGCAACTGGACCTGTTCGATGCGGCGGATCTCGTCCGCTTCGCTGGCGCTCTGGCGATGCTCGGGGTAACGGCGGCGATAGAGCAACAGTTCTTTCAATACGCGTGCGGGAAGGGTGTCTTCGGCGATGGCGTACATGCAGGTGTTTCCTCCTTGTGGGCGGATGCCGGCGGGGCCGGCAGCGGAAGGCGACATCCTGTGGACTCGCCGCCGGGGGATAAACCGGGGAAGGCCGGAAACACTGTTCGCTGAAGCTTGACGATGGGCGCCGGGCACGGGCGGGCCGCCGGCGTTGTCGCGTATCGCGGGGAGGGCTGAAGGAAGCGGCCGCCGGCGGGCGGCCGCAGGGCGGTCAGTCGGCGTTCTCGCCGCACAGGTCGAGGGCGAACCAGCGTTGCGCTTCGTCGCGTCCGAGGCCGGCGCCGAGCAGGCCGAAGAGCTTGCCCAGGGCCGCCTCGCGGGTCATTCCGCCAGCCGAGAGCAGGCCGGCGTCGCGCAGGCGGCTGCCGGCGGCGTAGACGCCGAACTCGACCTGGCCGTAGGCGCACTGGCTGACCGCGGCGAGCAGCACGCCGCGGGCGTAGGCTTCGCGCAGCAGCGCCAGCAGCTCCTCGTCGTCGGACGGGCCGGTGCCGCTGCCATAGCATTCCAGCAGCAGCGCTTCCACGCCGCTGTCGAGCAGCCCGCGCAGGTGCGCGGCGCGCAGCCCTGGATAGAGCGGCAGCACGGCGAGGTTCACTTCCCGGCGCGGCTGGCGGTAGCCGAGCGCCGCAGGCACCGGCGCATGCTCGGCGTGGCGCGGTCGCGGCAGTTCGGCGAAGGCGTCGAACGCGTCGCTGCGCAGCTTGCTGACTCGCGCGCCGTGCAGCAGGGCATCGTTGAAATAGACCTGTACGCCGCGCGCGTGGCCCTCCTGGAGGACGCGCAGGGCGCCGACCAGGTTGTCCCAGGCATCGCTGCCCGGCGCGCCGGCCGGCAGCATGGAGCCGGTCAGCAGCACCGGGATCGGCAGGTCGAGGAGCAGGAAGGACAGCGCCGCGGCGCTGTAGGCCAGGGTGTCGGTGCCGTGCAGGAGCAGCACGCCGTCGTGGCCGGCGTCGAGCGCGGCGACGATGGCGTCGCGCATCGCCAGCCAGTTGCCCTGGGTCATGTTGGCGCTGTCCAGCGGCGGTTGCAGTTCGGCGAAGCGCCAGCGCAGGTCCGGGGCGTCGCCGAGGCTTTGCAGGTGGTCGCGCATGCGCGCTTCGAAGCCACCGGCCGGAGCCAGACCCTGCGGGGTCTGCAGCATGCCGATGGTGCCGCCGGTGTAGAGCACGAAGAGGTTCTTGACTGGGAGCATCCGTAATCCTTGTGTCGGGCCTTTTCGCGCCGGACGTGCGAAGAGGGGACACCATTGTGGCGCAGGCGCCGCTCCGGGGGGAGGGCGCCTGCGCGAGACTCAGCGATTGCCGCTCGGCAGCGGCTCGGCGTCCGCCTGCGCCGGGGGCTCGGCGCGCTGGCCGGCGGGCCAGGCTTCGCGGTCCAGGTCGAGGTCGGCGAACTGCGCCGAGTCGAACACCGGCTGCTTGATACCGGCGCGACGCTGCACGTCATAGTCGCGCATCACCCGCAGGCCGACCTTGAACAGCAGGGCCAGGGCCATCAGGTTGACGAAGGCCAGGCAGGTCATGGTGATGTCGGCGAAGGCGAACACGGTGGACAGGTCCTGCACCGAGCCCCAGACCACCAGGGCCAGCACCAGCGCGCGGTAGCCGATCAGCACCAGGCGGTTGCGGCTGAGGAACTGCAGGCTGTTCTCGCCCAGGTAGAAGTTGTAGAGGATGCAGGTGAAGACGAACAGCGACAGGGCCACGCTGACGAACACCCGGCCCCAGTCGCCGACCACCGCGGCCAGGGAGTTCTGGGTGAGGACGATGCCGTCGCCTTCGAAGCCCGGGGTGTAGAAGCCCGAGAGCAGGATCAGCAGGGCGGTGCAGGTGCAGATCACGAAGGTGTCGAGGAACACGCTGAAGGCCTGGACCACGCCCTGTGCCGCCGGATGGCGCACGGCGGCGACCGCGGCGACGTTCGGCGCGCTGCCCAGGCCGGCCTCGTTGGCGAAGACGCCACGCTTGACGCCCATCACGATGGCGCTGCCGAGCAGGCCGCCGAACGCCGGGTCTAGGCCGAAGGCGCTCTTGACGATGGTTTCCAGCATTGCCGGGACGTGCTCGATCTGGCTGGCGATGACGTACAGGGTGACGCCGATGTAGGCCAGGGTCTTGATCGGCACCAGCAGGTCGGAGACCGCGGCGATGCGCTTGATGCCGCCGATGAAGACCACGCCGAGCAGCACCGCCAGGGCGATCCCGGTGTGCTGCGGGGCGAAGCCGAAGGCGTTCTGCAGCGAATGGGTGACGGTGTAGGACTGCAGGCCGTTGAAGGCGAAGCCGTAGGTCACCAGCAGGAGTACCGCGAAGAGCACCGCCATCGAGCGCAGCTTCAGGCCGTGCTGGATGTAGTAGGACGGGCCGCCGCGATACAGGCCGTCGCCGTCGCTGCGCTTGTAGACCTGGGCCAGGGTGCATTCGAAGAAGCTGCTGGACATGCCAACCAGCGCGGTGACCCACATCCAGAACACCGCCCCCGGACCGCCGAGGGTCACGGCGATGCCGACCCCGGCGATGTTGCCGGCGCCGACCCGGCCGGCGAGGCTCAGCATCAGGGCCTGGAAGGAACTGAGCTGGCCGGCCTGGCCGCGCAGCGATTCCCTGAATACGCCGAACATGTGGCCGAAGTGGCGGAACTGGACGAAACGCGAACGGATCGTGAAGTAGGCACCCAGGCCGACGATCAGGACGATGAGGACTTTTCCGGAAAGGAAATCGTTGAGCATTTCAAGCATGGAGGTCTACCTCGGTTCTTATTCTGGTACCGGCGTGCGCTGCGGCAGCGCCTTGGTGCGCGGCGCATGGTTGGCCATGACGCACCTGGTTACAATTTCGCGGGTTGCTCCTGCTTGATGCGACCTGATGCTAGAATCGCGTCCATAGCATCAGTTTTGGAGCCATCGATGTCCGAACACCTGGGCGCCAATCTCAAGCTGCTTTGCAGCCATTACCGCTCGATTTCCGAGGTTTGCCGGCAATTGGCGATCAATCGCGCACAGTTCAACAAGTACCTCAGCGGCCAGAGCCAGCCGACGCCGTACAACCGCAAGCGGATCGGCGACTTCTTCGGCGTCGAGGACTACGAGCTGGGCTTGCCGCCCGAGCAGTTCGCCCGCCTGATCGGCGCCCGCACCAGCGCCCAGCCGCGCCAGCCCAGCAACGACCCGCTGTTGCGGCTGCTGCAACCGCTGCGCGCCGAGGCCGGCGACCTGGGCCGCTACTGCGGCTACTACTTCGAATATGCCAACTGCATGTCGGTGCCAGGCAGCATCCTGCTCTCCCTGGTGCATCTCTACGAGGAGGACGGCGTGTTCCTCTTCGAGCGCCAGGAACGCCAGGAGCGCACCAGCAGTACCGACGTGCAGGCGGAGGAGTGGGCGCGTTGCCGCTATCTCGGCGCGGCCTTCCAGTTGCAGGACCGGGTGTTCCTGATCGACTACGAGTCGCTGACTCTCAACGAGATGAGCCAGACCATCCTCATTCCCAGTTTCAAGAGCCGTATCACCCGCCTGAACGGCCTGAAGATGGGCGTTTCCAGCGGTGACCGGCGGACCCCGGCATGCAGCCGGGTGGTCTGGGAGTACCTCGGTGCGGAAATCAACCGGATCAACGCCTACCGCCAGGTGCGCCTGTACCGCCCGGACGATCCGCGGATCGACGAGGATATTCGCCAGCGCCTGGCGGCGGGGAGCTTGCGGCATGGGTTGCTGGAGACGGAGTGAGGGGCGGGGGATCGCGCAGGGCGGTGAGACCTGCTGACGACCCGGTTCGCGGCCACGAAAAAAGCCCCCTTGCCCGACGGGCAAGGGGGTAATGTGCGCCGGTGGTTGGCCGGCTACCGAGGTTCGCGGGAATCAGATGTGCAGGGCGTGTCCCAGCGCGCGCAGGGCGGCTTCCTGGACCGCTTCGCCGAGGGTCGGATGGGCGTGGATGGTGCCGGCGATGTCTTCCAGGCGGGCGCCCATCTCCAGCGACTGGGCGAAGGCCGTGGACAGTTCCGAGACCGCCTTGCCCACCGCCTGCCAGCCGACGACCAGGTGGTTGTCGCGACGCGCCACCACGCGGACGAAGCCTTCGTTGGCCTCCAGGGTCATGGCGCGGCCGTTGGCGGCGAACGGGAAACTCGCCACCAGGCAGTCCAGGCCGGCATCCTTCGCCTGCTCCGGGGACAACCCGGCGACCACCACTTCCGGATCGGTGAAGCACACCGCGGGGATCGCCACCGGGGCGAACTGGCGACGCTTGCCGGCGATCAGCTCGGCGACCATCTCGCCCTGGGCCATGGCCCGGTGCGCGAGCATCGGCTCGCCGGCGAGATCGCCTATGGCCCAGACATTGCGCATCGAGGTGCGGCACTGGTCGTCGACCTTCACCGCCCGGCCGTTCATGTCCAGGCCCAGGCTTTCCAGGTTCCAGCCTTCGCTGCGCGGCTTGCGGCCGACCGCCACCAGTACCTGGTCGGCGGCGATCTCGCGCTCCTCGCCGGCGCCGTCGCGGACCCGCACGCCGTTCTCGCTCGGGCCCAGCAGGCTGTGCCCGAGGTACAGCTCGACGCCCAGCTTGCGCAAGGCCTGGGCCACCGGCTTGGTCAGTTCTTCGTCGTAGCCCGGCAGGATGCGTGGTTGCGCTTCCACCACCGCCACCTCGACGCCGAGCTTGCGGTAGGCGGTACCCAGCTCCAGGCCGATGTAGCCGCCGCCGACCACCACCAGGCGCTTGGGCAGGCTGCCGGGCGCCAGCGCCTCGGTGGAGGAGATCACCTTGCCGCCCAGCGGCAGGATCGGTAGCTCGACGCTCTGCGAGCCGGCGGCCAGCAGCAGGTGCTCGCACTCGATGCGCTGGCTGCCGCCGCCGGCGAGTTCGACCGCCACGCTTTTGCCGTCGAGGATCCTCGCCCAGCCCTGGACGACATCGACCCCGTGTTTCTTCAGCAGCGCGGCGACGCCGCTGGTGAGGCGGTCGACGATGGCGTCCTTCCATTCCACGGTGCGGGCGATGTCGATGCTCGGCGCCTGTACCTGGATGCCCAGCGCCGACCGGCCGGCATAGTGGCGGGCCTTGAGGTATTCCTCGGCGGCGTGGATCAGCGCCTTCGACGGGATGCAGCCGACGTTCAGGCAGGTGCCGCCGAGGGCGGCGCCCTCCACCAGTACGGTGGGAATGCCCAGTTGCCCGGCACGGATCGCCGCGACGTAGCCGCCGGGACCGCCGCCGACGATCAGCAGGGAAGTCTTCAGGATCTGGCTCATCGCTTACTCCAGGAACAGGGTGGCAGGATGTTCGAGCAGGCCGCGCACGGCCTGGATGAAGGCCGCCGCGTCCATCCCGTCGACGACCCGGTGGTCGAAGGAGGAGGAGAGGTTCATCATCTTGCGCACGACGATGTTGCCGCCGACCACCATCGGTCGCTCGACGATGCGGTTGACGCCGACGATGGCCACCTCCGGATGGTTGATCACCGGTGTGCTGACGATCCCGCCGAGCGCGCCGAGGCTGCTCAGGGTGATGGTCGAGCCGGACAGCTCTTGGCGTTGCGCCTTGCCGCTGCGTGCGGCTTCGGCCAGGCGCGCCACTTCGCCGGCGTTGCCCCAGAGGTCGCGCGATTCGGCGTGGCGCAGCACCGGCACCATCAGGCCGTTGTCGCTCTGGGTGGCGATGCCGACGTGCACCGCGCCGTAGCGGGTGACCACCTCGGCCTCGTCGTCGTAGCGCGCGTTCAACTGCGGGAAGTCGCGCAGCGCCACGACCATGGCGCGGACCAGGAACGGCAGCAGGGTCAGCTTGCCGCGCTGGCCACCCCATTTCTGGTTGAGATGGGCGCGCAGGGCTTCCAGATCGGTGACGTCGATTTCCTCGACATAGCTGAAATGCGGGATGCGTCGCTTGGCGTCCTGCATCTTCTGGGCGATCTTGCGACGCAGGCCGATCACCGGCACCGCCTGTTCGTCGTGTCGCTCGGCATACCCCTGCGCGGCGCCGCCGCTGCGCGCGACGCTGCCATCCTGGGTCAGGTAGGCATCGAGGTCCTCGTGGAGGACGCGTCCGGCGGGACCGCTGCCCTGCACGAACTGCAACTCGATGCCCAGGTCGCGGGCGCGCTGGCGCACCGCGGGGGAGGCCAGCGGGCGTTCGCCGGGCTGGCGCCGCTGCCGTGGCGCCTCGCTGTCGCGCAAGGCGCGCGGCGCTTCGGCGGCGGCTTTCGGCGCCGCGACCGGGGCTTCCTTCGGTTTCTCCGGGGTGGCGGCGACGGGCGCGGCCGGCGTCGCCGCGGCCGGACTCTCGGCGAGGTTGCCGGCGCCTTCCACCTCCAGGCGGATCAGTTCGCCGCCCACCGCCATCACCTGGCCCGGCTGGCCGCCGAGGGCGAGGATGCGTCCGGCCACCGGCGAGGGAATCTCCACCGTGGCCTTGTCGGTCATCACCTCGGCGAGGACCTGGTCTTCATTGACCGAGTCGCCGACCTGGACATGCCACTCCACCAGTTCGACCTCGGCGATGCCTTCCCCGATGTCCGGCATCTTGATCACATGGGTACCCATTCAGACCTCCATCACACGCTTGAATGCCGCGCCGACGCGCGCGGGGCCGGGGAAATACGCCCACTCCTGGGCATGCGGGTAGGGGGTGTCCCAACCGGTGACGCGCTCGATCGGCGCCTCCAGGTGGTGGAAGCAGTGCTCCTGCACCAGCGACATCAGCTCGGCACCGAACCCGCAGGTGCGGGTCGCCTCGTGGGCGATGACGCAGCGGCCGGTCTTCTTCACCGAGGCGACGATGGTTTCCAGGTCCAGCGGCCAGAGGCTGCGCAGGTCGATGATCTCGGCGTCCAGGCCGGTCTCGTCGGCCGCGGCCTGGGCCACGTAGACCATGGTGCCGTAGGTCAGCACGGTCAGCGCCGCGCCGGGGCGGACGATCGCCGCCTTGTCCAGCGGCACCTTGTAGTAGCCGTCCGGCACCTGGCTGGCCGGATGCTTGGACCAGGGCGTCACCGGGCGGTCGTGGTGGCCATCGAACGGGCCGTTGTAGAGGCGCTTGGGCTCGAGGAAGATCACCGGGTCGTCGTTCTCGATGCAGGCGATCAGCAGGCCCTTGGCGTCGTAGGGGTTGGACGGCATCACCGTGCGCAGGCCGCAGACCTGGGTGAACATCGCCTCCGGGCTCTGGCTGTGCGTTTGCCCGCCGTAGATGCCGCCGCCACAGGGCATGCGTACGGTCATCGGCACGATGAAGTCGCCGGCCGAGCGATAGCGCAGGCGCGCCGCCTCGGAGATCAACTGGTCGGAGGCCGGGTAGACGTAGTCGGCGAACTGGATCTCCACCACCGGGCGCAGGCCGTAGGCACCCATGCCGACCGCGGCGCCGATGATGCCGCTCTCGGAGATCGGCGCATCGAACACCCGCGAGGTGCCGTATTTCTTCTGCAGGCCTTCGGTGCAGCGGAACACGCCGCCGAAGTAGCCGACGTCCTGGCCGAATACCACCACGTCGTCGTCGCGCTCGAGCATGATGTCCATCGCCGAGCGCAGCGCCTGGATCATGGTCATGCTGGTGACCGTCTGGGCGTTCTCGTGTTGCGGGTTCATGGCATTCATACCCCGAGCTCCTGGCGTTGCCGGCGCAGGTGCTCCGGCAGTTCTGCATAGACGTCCTCGAACATGCTGGCGGCGCTCGGCACCCGGCCGTCGATCAGGGTGCCATGGCTCTCCGCCTGTTTCTGCGCGGCCAGTACTTCGGCTTCGAGGGCCTTGTGGGTGGCTTCGTGCTGTTCCTCCGACCAGATGCCGAGGCCGATCATGTGCCGCTTCAGGCGGGCGATCGGGTCGCCCAGCGGGAAGTTGGTCCAGTCGTCGGCGGGGCGGTACTTGGACGGGTCGTCCGAAGTCGAGTGCGGGCCGGCGCGGTAGGTGACCCATTCGATCAGGCTCGGCCCGAGGTTGCGCCGGGCGCGCTCGGCGGCCCACTCGGAGGCGGCGTAGACCGCCAGGAAGTCATTGCCGTCGACCCGCAGCGAGGCGATCCCGCAGCCCACGCCACGGTTGGCGAAGGTGGTGCCTTCGCCGCCGGCGATGGCCTGGAAGGTGGAGATCGCCCACTGGTTGTTGACCACGTTGAGGATTACCGGCGCGCGGTAGACATGGGCGAAGGTGAGGGCGGTGTGGAAGTCCGACTCGGCGGTAGCGCCGTCGCCGATCCAGGCCGAGGCGATGCGCGTGTCGCCCTTGATCGCCGAGGCCATGCCCCAGCCGACCGCCTGGATGAACTGGGTGGCGAGGTTGCCGGAGATGGAGAAGAAACCGGCCTCCTTGCTCGAGTACATGATCGGTAGCTGGCGGCCCTTGAGCGGGTCGGCCTCGTTGGAGAGAAGCTGGCAGATCATGTCCACCAGCGGGTATTCGCGGGTGATCAGGATGCCTTGCTGGCGATAGGTCGGGAAGCACATGTCGCCGTCGCGCAGGGCCAGGGTGTGGGCGGTGGCGATGGCTTCCTCGCCGAGGCATTGCATATAGAAGGAAAGCTTTTTCTGCCGTTGCGCGGTGAGCATGCGCGCGTCGAACAGGCGGGTCTTGAGCATCGCCCGCATGCCGCGCAGCAGTTGTTCGTTGCTGAGCTGCGGATTCCAGGGACCGACGGCGTGGCCGTCGTCGTCGAGCACACGTACCAGGCTGTAGGCCAGGTCGCTGGTCTCGGCGGGCTCGACATCCACCGGCGGCTTGCGTACCTCGCCGGCGGGGGACAGGTGCAGATAGGAAAAGTCGGTCTTGCAGCCAGGACGCCCGGTGGGCTCCGGGACATGCAGACGCAACGGCTCGTAATCACTCATGACAGGCCTCCGGCCCGGTCCGGGCCAAACGGTTGGAGAGATCAGAAACGGGCGAACGGCGCTCGAAGCGGCGGACTGGGCGGATGGCGGGTTCCCGTCCTGTGGGTGGGGGCGGGTTGCAGGCATGCCGGGGTACGGCAGGCGCGGTCGTACTGGGTGACGTCACTCATGGTGAGGCCCTCGGGTTTTGTTTTTGTAATTTCAGTATAGGCTTCGGGTGCTAGTTTTTTGCTCCAAATTGACTAAGGTATTCCGGCAGTATTGGGTTGTTTGAACTACAAGAATCGCTAACAAGAGAAACAACGCACCATGGCTGAACTCGACCGCATCGACCTGAAAATCCTCCGTGCCCTGGCCGACGACGGCCGCCTGAGCTGGCGCGATCTCGCCCAGAAGGTCGGCCTGTCGCTGACGCCGACGCTGCGCCGGGTACGCCGCCTGGAAGAGGAACACTACATCCAGGGCTACTTCGCCCGGCTCGACGAGGAGCGCCTGTCCGGGGCGATGAGCGTGTTCGTCTCGGTGTCCCTGGAAAAGCAGACCGGCGACTACCTCGCTCGCTTCGAGGAACGCATCGTCGATGCGCCGCAGGTCATGAGCTGTTTCCAGATGACCGGCGATGCGGACTACATGCTGCGGGTTGTAGTCAAGGATCTCGCCGCCTACCAGGCGTTCCTCACCAATACCCTGACCTGCATTCCCGGCGTGGCTGGCATCAAGTCGGCCTTCGCGCTGAAGTCGGTGATGCTGCGCTCGGCCCCGCCGCTCTAAGCATAGACCCTGTCTATCTGCGTAACGTTACGCTATTCTGATTGCGTAACGTTACGCAGATGGAGGCGTTCATGAAAGCCAGCAAACCCGGGCCCAAGCCGAGCGGCAAGGCCAAGTCGGCCGCCCAGCGGATGCGCGAATACCGCGCGCGCAAGGCCGAAGAGGCCCTCGGCGCCGAGCATTCCGACAAGGAGCGCGAGCGGCAGATCCGCCGTGAGGCGCGCGCCGAACTCGAACGCGTGAAGCTGGAGCAGCAGCGCCGCGAACACACCCTGCGCAAGGAACTGGAAGCCTGCCAGACCGAGATTGGCCGCCTGCTCGGCCTGCTGCGCCGGCACGGCATCGATCCGCACCCGGGCAACTGATCAGCCGGGCGTGTCGAGGAAGGCCAGCAGGGTCGCTTCCTCGGCACTCAGCCAGCGGCGCTTGCGGGCGCGCCTGAGCTGGCCCAGTTGCCCGGCCTGGTAGGCCTCGATGATCGCCGGGTGGATGTAGCATTGCCGGCAGATCGCCACGCTGTTGCCCAATTCGGCGGCGACCTCCGCCACCACCGCGCCAAGCCCGTCGGCTTCGGCACGCCGCAGGCGCTCCAGCGCCAGCGCGCTGCCGGCCCAGGTACGGTAGTCCTTGGCGCTGAAATCCTCGCCGGTATGCCGGCGCAGGTACTCATTGATGTCGTGGGAGCCGATGCGGTGCGGCTGGCCGTCCTCGTCCAGGTACTGCAACAGGTCCTGGCCGGGCAATTCCAGGCAGCGCCGCAGCACCCGCGCCAGGCGCGGATGCTCCAGGCTGACGTCGTGCTCGATGCCGCTCTTGCCCTTGAAGCGGAACCGGATGCGACTGCCGTTCACGTCCACGTGCCGGGTACGCAGGGTGGTCAGGCCGTAGGAGCGGTTGTCGCGGACGTAGCGGTGGTTGCCGACGCGGATCAGGGTGGCGTCGAGCAGCGCAACCGCCAGGGCCACCACCTTGTCGCGACCGAGGCCGGGCAGGCGCAACTGGGCGTCGATGTGCCGGCGCAGCCGCGGCAGCGCCTGGCCGAAGCGCAGCAGGCGCTCGTACTTGTCGGCATCGCGTACCTCGCGCCAGCGCGGGTGGTAGCGGTACTGCTTGCGCCCACGGGCGTCGCGGCCGGTGGCCTGGAGATGGCCGTTGGGGTCGGGACAGATCCAGACCTCGCGATAGGCCGGCGGAATGGCCAGCTTGTCCAGCCGGCGGATCTCCTCGGCGTCGCCGATGCGCTGGCCGTCGGCATCGAAATAGACGAAGCGCTTGCCCTGCCGGCGTCGACGGATGCCCGGCTGGCGGTCGTCGACGTAGCAGAGGCCGGCGGGCAGGGCGGGGATATCCGGTGGCGCTGCGCTCATGCTTGGGTTCCGAAGGAAAGCTTGCCTGTTTAGGCCGTTGCGCCCGCTGGAACGTTCAACCGCGCTGCGCTTGCTCCTGCTCGTAGCCGAGGGCGCCGGCGATATGGCGGCCGGCGATGTAGCCGAAGGTCAGCGCCGGCCCCAGGTTGATGCCGCCGGAGGGATAGTGGCCGGCGAACAGGCTCGCCATGTCCGCGCCCGCCGCGTACAGGCCGGGGATCGGCTGCCCGCCGCCGTCCAGCACGCGGGCCTGGGCGTCGGTCTTCAGCCCGGCGAAGGTGCCGAAGCAGCCGGGCTCGACCTGCACCGCGTAGTACGGTCCGCGTTCGATGGGGGCGACGCAGGGATTCGGCCCCGGATACGCCGGGTCGCCCTGCTTGCGGTTGAATGCCGTGCCGCCGCGGCCGAACTCTGGGTCGCGGCCCTCGCGGGCGTGGCGGTTGTATTCGGCGACGGTGGCGGCCAGGCCGGACGGGTCGATGCCGCAGCTCCTTGCCAACTGATCCAGGCTGGTCCCGCGCTTGAGATAGCCGCTGCGCAGGTGCGCGGCGATCGGCAGCGGCGCCGGACGCACGTAGCCGAGGCCGTAGCGACGCAGGAAGCGCCGGTCGCAGACCAGCCAGGAGCGTGCCGGCTGCCCGGGCGGGGTGGCCTCGAGCAGGGCGGCGACATAGTCGTGGTAACCGTGCGCCTCATTGACGAAGCGCCTGCCGTTGGCCAGCACGCCGATCACCCCGGGCTTGCCGCGCTCGATGATGTGCGGGAAGTGCCCGGTCTCGCCATCGCGGTGGGGAACTCGCGAGACCGGCGCCCAGGCGATCGGCGAGCGCAGGTCGTCGGCCACCCGGCCGCCGGCGCTTTCCCCCAGGCGCAAGCCGTCGCCGTTGCAGCCCGGCGGCGGCAGCGGCAGCAGGGTGTCCAGGGTGGGGGCCAGCTCGGCGCGGCGCTGCGGATCATGGGGAAAGCCGCCGCAGGCCAGGACCACGGCGCCTGCCTCGATGCGCAGGAGTCCCTCGGCGCTCTCGACCAGCGCGCCGACCACCTTGCCGTCACGCAGCAGCAATTCGCGGGCTGGCGCCGATTCGATCAGGCGCACACCCAGGGCTTCGGCGGACTTGGCCAGGCGCGCTACCAGGGCCACGCCATTGACCAGGTGCATGGCGCGACCGTAGCGCAGCAGGTGCCAGAGGTGGCTGGAAAAGCGCCGGGCGACATGCAGGAAGGCCGGCAGCGAGCGGGTCAGGTCGAGGAAGGCGGCGAGGTCGGCGCCGGCCATGATCGGCATGCCCATGAACGAGGTCTCCCGCAGGGTCTTGCGCAGGCGCGGCAGCAGCGGGCCCAGTTGGGGTCATGCCGAGATAAGGGGAAAATTCATTCATTTGGAATGTAAGCCATTGCTCTGAAAGGCTTTCTATCCGGCAAGCGCTGGCTTGCACCT